>CAVQOE010000001.1:0-47241 GCA_963714295.1 uncultured Actinomycetota bacterium
TGGGTGGAGCTAAGGGGATTTGAACCCCTGACCCCCTCGATGCGAACGAGGTGCGCTACCGGACTGCGCTATAGCCCCAAGAACGTAAGTCAGCCTAGCAAACTTTGCGGCCTGCTCGCGCCAGGTTCCGTCGCGGCCCTAGTCGCCGACGGCGCGCAGGCGCGGGGGCTCGTAGGTGTAGTCCTCGGCTTCGGGCTCGGCCTCCGCGTTGGACGTGGTGTACTTGCCCGCCAGGCCAGGGGCGAAGTCGCGGCCGGATTCCTCGTAGTCGGCGGGGACCGGGGCGGCGGCGAACTTCGCGGCGAGCGCCGCGGTGGCCGCGGCCGTGCCCTCGGCGGGCGTGACCCGCTGCGCTGCCCGTGCCCGGGCGCGGGCGGCACGCTCCCGCTCCCGTGCGTGCGCGGCCGCCTCGGCTGCGCGCCCGGCGCGGTCGGCGTCGGCCGCGGCCGCCTCGCGCAGCAGCAGCACATACCCGATGAGCATGATCGAGGGCGGTACGACCACCCACATCGCGGCCAGGCCGAGGAACGCGAGCGCGATCGCCGCGATTTCCAGGGCGATCAGCATCCCCAGCAGCCGTCGGCGTCCTGCCATGATGCGCCGCCGGGACTCTTCCTCGCTCAGCGGTGCGGCCGGCAGGGCCGTCGGTTCCGCCGGGCCGGAAAGACGTGGCGCGGTGCCCTGCTCGTCGGCCCGCACCGTCCCGTCGCCGGCCAGGTCCGCCTCGCCGTCACCGTCCGCCGCAGTGACCGGGGCGTCGCCGGGGTCGGCGGCGTCCGGGGCGGCGGCAGTGCCGCGGGCCGAGTCGCGCTTGAGCCACCGGGGGATAAGCACGCAGAGCCAGATCGCGATGATCGCCAGGTAAAGGATCGCGCTGCTCATCAGGCTCGTGCCTCCCCTCGGTCTATTCGGCACCGGGCATGTAACGCAGCGTAAAGGGATGGGCTCCCGGATAACGAGTACCTACGCGGCGTGTCGCGAAGATCAAAGGCAAAGATCCGTTATGCGGGCGCGCCCCCGGCAAATCTAGAGCATCAGGCGCCGGACCGTGAGGCGGCAAGCGAGCTTCGCCACCGGGGCAGCATCCCCGTCGGGACTTCCTCGGCGGTGATCGCGTAGCAGATGTGGTCTCGCCAGCTGCCGTTGATATGCAGCTGGCGCACGCGGACGCCTTCGTCGCGGAACCCGAGCTTCTCCACGACGCGGCGGGACGCGATGTTCTCCGGTCTGATGGAGGCCTCGAGCCGGTGCATGCCCATCACCCGGAAGCAGTGGTCGACCGCCATCGCCAGCGCGGTGGGGATGATCCCCTTCCCGGCGAACGCCTCGTCGATCCAGTACCCGATCTGGCCGGACCGCGATGATCCCCAGACGACGGACCCGACAGTGAGCTGTCCCGCGAACTGCCCGCCGTAGCAGACCACCCAGGGCAGCGCGACCCCCTGCCTGGCCTCGCGCCGCATGGTGCGCACCATGGAGACGTAAGGCCCGATCGACGAGCGGTGCAGCGGGGTCTCCGGGTTGGACGGCTCCCACGGGCGCAGCCAGGAGGCGTTCCGCACCCTGATCTCGCGCCAGCTGCGCGCGTCTGAGACCCGGACCGGTCGCAGCACAACAGGAGCCTCGAGCAGGTCGGGCTCGGTGAGGGTGGCCGGCCACCCTTGAATGCGTCCCACGGCGTCAATCATTCCCTTGAGAGGCACTTTATGCCATGAGGTCTAGGGTAGGCGCAACCTTATGCGGTGTCGGCTACCCGGCCCGACTCGGCCGGCGTGTCGGAGTGCGTATGTGGCTTATTGTCCGACCGTGGATGATCACCGCCGCTAATCTGATCGACCGCGTGCGCCAGGATCGGCGCGAGCACTTTCATCCCGTCCCGTACGCCGCCCGATGACCCCGGCAGGTTGACGATCAGCGTGCGCGAAGCGACGCCCGCGAGCCCCCGGGAGAGGATCGCCGAGGGAATCCCGGCGGCGGCCCCGGCGGCACGCAGGGCCTCGGCGATCCCGGGGATCTCCCGGTCCAGCACCCGCCGGGTCATCTCGGGGGTCAGGTCGGTCGGCGTCAGCCCGGTCCCGCCGGTGGTGACGGCCACGTCGTAACCGGCGCTGACCGAGTCGCGCAGGGCCCGCTCGACCGTCTCGCCGTCCGGGACCACCAGCGGCCCGTCCACCACGTCGCACCCGGCCGCGCGGAGCAGGCCGACGAGCACCGGGCCGGAGCGGTCTTCGTACACCCCGGCTGCCGCCCGGTTGGACACGGTGATGGCCAGCGCCCTGATCATGACCGCCGCCAGCTGCCCGACCGGCCGCCGTCCTTGGCTTCCAGCCGGACGTCGGTGATCACCGCGGCCTTGTCGACCGCTTTGATCATGTCGATCAGCGTCAGCGCGGCGATCGACACCGAGGTCAGGGCCTCCATCTCGACGCCCGTCCGGTCGGCCGTGCGCACTTGGGCGATGATCTCCACCCCGGCGTCCGACACGGTCAGGTCGACGGTGACGCCGTGGATCGCGAGCGGGTGGCAGAGCGGGATCAGGTCCGGTGTCCGCTTGGCGCCCGCTATCCCGGCGATGCGGGCGACCGAGAGGGCGTCGCCCTTGGGCACCGTGCCGTCGCGCAGCGCCGCGACGGCCTCGGCCGACAGCAGCACCCGGCCGGACGCCGTCGCGGTCCGCACCGTCACTTCCTTGGCGGAAACGTCCACCATCCGCGCCCGGCCCGCCTCGTCCAGATGGGTCAGCTTCGGCGGCGCAGCATCGCTCATGCGAGAAGGCTACGCGTCCGCTGCGGCGGCCTTGAATTCGAGGGCCAGGTCAAAACAGCCGGGAGTAACGGTCCCGGGTTACCGTCACGGCAATATGAGAACGTCCACCGTGTCGCCCGCCGGAAGCCTGGTCTCCCATTCCGGGACGAGGATGAGCGCGTTGGCGCGGCCAAGCGCGGCGATCTGGTGCGAGCCCTGCCCGGACAGCGGCGTCACCTTGGCGCCGTCAAGCACCCCGCGCAGGTAGGAACGCCGTCCGGACGGCGACCGCACAGCGTCGGTCAGCGTCGCCTGGACGCGGCTGAGATCGAGGTCGGACGCGCCCTGCAGCGCGGCGATCGCGGGCCGGACGAAGAGCTGGAACGACACGTAGGCGCTGACCGGATTGCCGGGCAGCGTGAAGATCGGCACCCGGTCCTCGCCGATCACGCCGAACCCCTGCGGCATGCCCGGCTGCATCGCGACCTTGCGGAAGGTCACTGTGCCCAGTTCGCGCAGGGCCGCCTTGACCACGTCATGATCGCCGCCCATGCTCACCCCGCCGCTGGTGATCAGCAGATCGGCCCGGATGAGCTGCTCCTCCAGCGCGGGCAGCACGCCGGAAGGGTCGTCGGGCACGACGGCGCGCCGGTAGGCGACGGCGCCCGCCTCCCTTGCCGCCGCGGTGAGCATGTAGCTGTTGGAGTCCCAGATCCGGCCGGGCACCAGCGGGTTACCCGGCTCGGTCAGCTCGTCCCCGGTGGAGAGCACCACCACCCGGGGCCTGGGCCGCACCGTGACCACCTTGCGCCCGGCCGACGCCGCCACGGCGATGTGCATGGGCCGCATCCGGTCCCCGGCCGTCAGCAGGGTCTCGCCGGCCGCCGCATCGCCCCCGGTGTACCGCACCGCGTTGCCGGCCTCGGCGGGCCGGTAAATCTCGACCGCCGCGATGCCGCCGTTCGTCCACTCCACCGGGACCACGGCGTCCGCCCCGGCCGGCAGCTGCGCGCCGGTCATGATCTTGATGGCGGTGCCGGGCACCAGCCGGTAGACGCCGATATTCCCGGCCGCGATCTCGCCCGTGACCCGCAGTACCGAGGGCGCCCCTTCCGAAGCGCCCTCGGTGTCGGCCGCGGCGACCGCGTACCCGTCCATGCTCGAGTTGTCGAACGACGGGAGCGGTACCGCCGCGGTCACGTCCTCCGCGAGCACACATCCCTCGGCGTCGCCCAGTTCAAGGCTGGTCGGCGCGAGAGGCGTGATGACGGACAGGATGGCTGACTGGTACGCCTCAACCGAGCTGAGCGAGCCGTCCACCGCCGCGTCGCCGGGTACCCGGCCTGACGTCACGGCTGCCCTTCGAGGTACTTACGCAGCCAGGGGATGAACTCCCCGGCCAGGTCAGGCCGCTCGCCCGCGAACATCACCATGGTTCGAAGGTAGTCAAGCTTGTTACCGGTGTCGAAGCGGCGCCCGCTGAACAGCACCCCGCGCAGCTCGCCCTTGGCGCCCAGCACCTTGAGCGCGTCGGTCAGCTGAATCTCGCCGCCCCGCCCCGGCTGGGTGTCCCGGAGCACATCGAAGATCTCCGGGTCGCACACGTACCGCCCGATCACAATCCACCGGCTTGGTGCCGTGCCCGCGGGCGGCTTCTCCACCAGGTCTGTGACCATGACCACATCGTCTTCGCCGGTGGGCTCCACCGCGGCGCACCCGTAGAGGGAGACCTCGTCCGGATCGACCTCCATGAGGGCCACCACGCTGCCGCCGAACTGGTTCCTTATGTCAATCATCCGCAGCAGCAGCGGGTCCTTGGGGTCGATGAGGTCATCGCCGAGCAGCACGGCGAACGGCTCGTGCCCCACGTGCTGCGCTGCCTGCAGGACGGCGTGACCCAGCCCCCGTGGATCCCCCTGGCGGACATAGTGCATGGTGGCGAGCTCGCTCGACTCGCGGACTAGGGACAGCTTGTCCCAGTCTTCCTTGGCGGTGAGCGCTTCCTCGAGTTCGTAATTCCTATCGAAATGATCCTCTATGGTGCGTTTGCTCCGACCCGTGATAAGCAGGACATCGTTGAGGCCCGCAGAGACGGCCTCCTCCACGACATACTGAATCGCAGGCTTGTCGACGACAGGCAGCATTTCCTTGGGCGTCGCTTTTGTCGCTGGCAGGAACCGAGTTCCCAGCCCAGCGGCGGGCACCACGGCCTTGGTCACTGCTGGCGTCCTGGCATTGCCGGTATCGACCATGCGTCAAGGGTAGTGACTTCTGGGGAGCAAAGTGCACGACACACCAGGCTCTGCGACAGGTGAGGGGCCAGGGAGAGCTGAAAAGCCCAGCCTGCGCCGTCGCCTCATGGCGGCCCGGGCGGTAATGGCGTCTGACGCGCGCGTTAGCGCGGCGCGCCTCATCCGCGATTATGTGCTCGAAATGCCCGAAGTGTCATCAGCCGGGACAATAGCCGCGTATTACTCGATCGGCACCGAACCGGGCACCCATGCGCTGGTCTTCGCGCTCTGGAAGCGCGGCAGCTACGTGGTGCTGCCGGTCCTGCTGCCCGATGGCGACCTCGACTGGGCGTCCTACGAGGGGCCCGACTCGCTTGTCCCGGGCCCGGGCGGCCTACTGCAGCCGTCCGAGCCAGTGCGCGGGCCCGGCACGGTCGCCCGCGCGGATGTCGTCCTGGTTCCTGCCCTGGCCGTCGACGCGCGCGGGTACCGGATCGGCCGGGGTGGCGGCTCCTACGACCGGGCGCTGGCGCGGGTCGGCGGGCAGGTGCCGACGATCGCGCTACTCTACGATGACGAGTTGCTGCCGAGCGTGCCAACCGAGCCGCACGACCAGCGGGTCCGGGTGGTTGTGCGGCCCGCGACCGGGCTTACCGTTACTGACGCCCAGCACTAGCAACGGCGCCCCGGGTTGAGCTGCGCGTCTCACTGGCGCCCGGCGCCACCGGCGGGGCTGGCTGTGGAATGAGCGGCCCGCTGGCGCGGTTATCCTTAGCAGTCTGCTAGTGCGAGTGCTAATCTAGCTCACCGAATTTGGTTCCGCCCGGGAGGAATCCGTGCCCACTTACCAGTACCGTTGCACCGAATGCGGTGTCGAGCTTGAGGCGGTGCAGAAGTTCTCCGATGACCCGCTGACGGTCCACCAGGAGTGCGGTGGCCGGCTGCGCAAGGTCTTCTCACCGGTGGGCATCGTGTTCAAGGGATCCGGCTTCTACCGGACTGACAGCCGCAAGGGGTCTTCGACGGCGGAGCCCGCCTCCTCCTCATCTTCGTCGGGCGAGAAGAGCGGTTCCTCGGCGGACTCCTCGTCGTCTTCCTCCTCCGGGGGCAGCGACAAGCCCGGCGGCAGCGACAAGTCTGGCGGCAGCGACAAGTCTGGGGGCGGCGACAAGTCCTCGTCCTCGTCGGGCGACAAGGGCGGTTCCTCCGCTTCGTCCTCGTCCTCCTCGACTTCCAAGTCTTCCAAGTCCTCGGGCGAGAAGGTCGCCTGACGCCATGGCGGCGCCGCTCGCGGACATCGGGGTCATCGGCGGGTCCGGATTCTACGAGTTCCTCACCGACGCCGAGGAGGTGCTGGTCAAGACCCCGTTCGGCGAGCCGAGCGAGCCGGTACGTGTCGGTGAGGTAGCGGGCCGCCGGGTGGCGTTCCTGCCGCGGCACGGCAAAGACCACCGGTTCCCGCCGCACAAGATCCCGTACCGGGCCAACCTCTGGGCGCTGCGCGCCGTCGGTGTGCGGCGCATCGTGGCACCGAGCGCCGTGGGGTCGCTCACCGCGTCCTACGGCCCCGGCACCCTGGTCATCCCCGACCAGCTGGTGGACAGGACCAGGGGCCGGTCGCAGACCTTCTACGACGAGCAGGCGGTGCACGTGCCGTTCGCCGACCCGTACTGCCCGTCGGTCCGGGCGCACGCGGTCGCGGCCGCGCGCAAGAACGGCTGGGTGCCGGCCAGCTCGGGGACGCTCGTGGTCATCGACGGACCGAGGTTCTCCACCCGCGCCGAGTCGCAGTGGTACGCGGCCCAGGGCTGGACGCTGATCGGGATGACCGGGCACCCGGAGGCGGTCCTCGCCCGCGAGCTCGCCCTCTGCTACACCACCCTGGCGCTGGTCACCGACACCGACGCGGGTGTGGAGGAGGGCGACGGGGTCACTCAGGCCGCGGTGTTCGAGGTGTTCGGCAAGAACATGTCGCGGCTGCGCGATCTGGTGGCGAAAACTGTCGCCGCACTCCCGGCGGAACGCGAGGACGACCTCTGCGCGCATGCCCTCGACGGGATCCAGGTCCCGATCGAGCTTCCGTTATGCCGCTATTGTTAGCGACGTGAGTTCACTGCAGATCCCTGCGACCGGTTCCGCCGAGGTGCACGTACTGCACAACGGGTATGTCGGCCTTGATGGCGACGGCGAGCGGGTAAGCGGCACCGTCACGCTGATCCTCGACGGGGACGCGGTGATCGTGGTTGACCCAGGGATGGTCGCCGACCGCGACGCGCTGCTGGCCGCGCTCAAAGAGCACGGCCCGGTGCCGCAGGACGTCACCGACGTGGTGTTCAGCCATCACCACCCCGATCACACGGTGAACGCCGCGCTCTTCCCCAATGCCCGCGTTCACGATCACTGGGCGGTGTACCAGGGCGACCGGTGGACTGACCGGGATGCGCACGGCGCCGAGCTGGGGCCGTCGGTCCGGCTCATGCGGACCCCCGGGCACACCAGCGAGGACATCTCGACCATCGCCTCCGCTCCGGACGGGGTCTACGTCTGCACGCACGCCTGGTGGACGGCGGACGGCCCGGAGGAGGACCCGCTCGGCGCCGATCAGGCGGCGCTGGCGGCCAGCAGGGAGCTCCTGCTCGAGTTCGCGGACGTGATAATCCCCGGCCATGGGGCACCGTTCCAGCCGCGCCCGCGCGCGTAACATCCACCGTGATCAGGCAGCGCGCCAGAATATCCTGCGCCCGATATGACCATCCGTCCCAGTTCCGGTCCACTCCGGACGTGACGCGCATTAGAGCGAGTAATGTAACGAGCCGTGCGGATAACAGTCCGTTCGGTTGGCGACTGCCACGCGCGGCCGCCCCATCTACATCGCAGGCGAGTGCCCCGTGGCTGACTGGCCTCTGACGTCAGATCTGGGGCCGCTCGGCGCCCTTCCGACAGCCCCCCGCCTCGCCCGGGGCTTCATCGGCGTTGTGCTGAACGGCTGGGGGCTCGACGCGCTGATCGAAACCACCGAACTGGTGGTGAGCGAGCTGACGACCAACGTCGTCCAGGCGGTGACCGACCCCGACGGCAGCCTCGTATACGACGCCGAGGGAAAGCTGCCGCTGCTGTGGGTGCGGCTGTCATCCGACCGGGTCCGGCTCATGATCGAGGTCTGGGACACGCTCCCATCGACCCTCGGCGCCCCGGCCATGCGCCACCCCGACCAGGACGAGGAGTCCGGCCGGGGGCTGGAGCTGATCGAGGCGCTGTCCGATGACTGGAGCTGGGAAGCGGTCCCCGGGTGGCACGGTAAAAGGGTGTGGGCGGTCCTGCGGGTGCCCGTGTAGGACACCCGCTGCGCCCCGCTTCGCGAACTGTCTAGTCGGCTGATTCGTCTAGGTCGGCGGCTACTCGGCGGTGGGCGGCCCAGATCTCTTCAGGGAGGTTGGGGAACTGCTCTAGGTGCGCCTGGCGGAAGGCCATCTCCTGCTGCCAGCGGGCGGTGTCGATGGTGAGCAGGGTGTCCAGGTCGGCCGGGTCGATCTCCAGGCCGTCGGTGTTGAGCTCGCCCTTGGCCGGCAGGATGCCGACCGGGGTCTTGACCCCCTCGACCTCGCCGTTTTTGAGCTGCATGAGCCAGATGAGGGCGCGCAGGTTGTCACGGTAGCCGGGCCAGAGGAAGTGGCCGTCTTCGGCGTCGCGCTGGAACCAGTTAACGTGCGCGAAGATCGGCTGATCGGCGGCCTCGCCGATGATTTTCAGCCAGTGCGCCGCGTACGGGCCCTCCGGGTAGGCCATGAACGGGCGCATCGACATCGGGTCGTAGCGGAGCTGGCCGTCCAGGCCGTCGGCGGCGAAGGTGGCCTCCGCGCCGAGGGTAAGGCCGTCGTAGACGCCCTCGGCAATGTCAGTGATCGCGCGGATCAGCGGCTCGCGGTCGCTGGTGCGGCCGCCGAAGATAATGCCGTCGATCGGCACACCCTGCGGCTCGTTGTAGTCCTTGGCAACGTTCGGCACGTTGGTCAGGGTCGTGGTGAACCGGCTGTTCGGGTGAGCCCACGGATCGTTCGCCTCGGCCGGGGAGCGGTCGGCGATCCGGTTGCCCTTCCAGTCGAGCCAGCCGTCCAGGTCGGCCGGCGGGTTCTTGGTACGGCCCTCGAACCAGACCTCGTGCGTCTTCTCGTTCCAGGCGATATTGGTGAAGATCGCGTGGGTGCCGGGCTCGATCGACGCGATCGCGGTCGGGTTGGTCTTCTCGTTGGTGTCCTTGGCCACCCCGAACACGCCGTTCTCGGGGTTCATGCCGTACAGCCGGCCGTCCTCGCCGATCCAGAGCCAGGCGATGTCGTCGCCGTAGAAGTCGACGTAGTACCGGTCGCCGAGGGCGTCGGGGGAGAGCGTCATCGCGAGGTTGGTCTTGCCGCTCGCGCTGGGGAAGCCGCCCGCGATGTGGTACTTCCTGCCGGTCTGCTTGTCGGTGATGCCGAGCAGCATGAACTGCTCGGACAGGAACTTCCCGGACGCCCAGCCGTCGTAGGCGGCCTGGCGCAGGCCGTGCGCGATCTTGCCGAGCAGCGCGTTGCCGCCGTAAGACGAGCCGAAGTGCAGGATCGTCCGCTCGTCGGCCACGGTCACGAAGTAGCGCTTGTCCTCCGGGGTGCCCTGGCCCAGGTTCTCCAGGTCGCCGGTGACGTGCACGGCGCGGACGAAGCTGGCCGGGTCGCCGAGGTTGTTGATGAAGTCGACGTGCACCCGGGCCATCCGGTTCATGTGCAGCACAACGGCGCGGTTGTCGGTGAGCTGGACGCCGGCGGCGTACCTCTCCAGCGGAGCTCCCGGGGGCGACATCAGGTACGGGATCACGTACATGGTCTTGCCGGCGGAGGCGCCGCGCATCAGCCCGGTGAGCTTCTCCTTCATCTCCCCGGCGGGGTACCAGTTGTTGTAGACGCCCTTGTCGGCCGGGTTGCTGGTCGCGACGATCGTGCGCTCCTCCGAGCGCGCGGTGTCCTTGTGGTAGCTGCGGGAGTAGTAGAGGCCCTCGCCAGCGGGGAAGATCTCGCCTGCCGCGAGGGCTTCGGCGATCAGCCGGGCGTCGTCATCGGCGCTGACGACCTCGATGTTGTCCGCGCCAGTGATCCCCGCCCAGTACTTCACGTACTCGAGCACGTGCTCGTTTTTCAGGTGAGCGGCTTCCAGGATGGCATCAACATCGACCACGAACTTGGTCCTCTCGTCAGTCAAGCTATTCGCTTGAAAAGTAGCGATAATTCATCTTGACAGGAGAACGCTGATCTGTTGAGTGCGCTACATCACGTACCGACCCCCCCGTACGCTGCAAGGTCTAAACCTTATGACCTGCGCCGCCGGTAGCCGGGGGTATCCGGCGTGCACTTTTGAAAGCCGCCGGGAAAAGCGTGAGCACTCTCACACTTGCAGCACGCATTCGCGGCCCGTAACGAACCGGATTCTGCGGGTTTCGCGGGTTCTTCCGTTTCGGCCGGCTCGTCCGGGAGGTAGAACATCCGGAGCTGCATCGGCCGTGCCCCGGGCGGGGCGTCCTGCGGCGGTGTGGCCGTACCTGGGAGCAGCGCGAGCCCGCCGTGCGGCGGGACGGACTACTGGCGGGTGAACACGGCGTGCACGACGATGGTGTTGTCCATCGCCGCGATGCCGATGAAGTTCCACTTCATGCCGAAGTCCGCCCGGTTCACCTGGATCTTGCCGTCCAGCTGCACCTCGCCGTCGGCGGCGGAGACCTTGGCATCGAACGATGCCGGACGGGTGCGGTCCCGGATGGTGAGGGTGCCCGTGACCCGCACGCCGTCTCCGGCCGGGCTGACGCCTTCGGCGGCGAAGGTGATGTCTGGGTGGACGGCGATGTCAAAGAAGTCGCCCGAGCGCAGATGCTTATCCCGCTGCGGGTTCTTGGTGTCAATCGACTCGGCGTTCACGGTGATGATGCCGGTGGCGTCTCCGGCCGCGGTCACGGTGCCGTTCCCGCTGACCTTACGGAAGACGCCGTGCAGGGGGCGGAGCCCCCACGTGTGCCTGGTCTCGAGCAGGACCTCGGACCTGGCCTCGTCCAGCGTCCACGACCCGGCGAGCTTGCCTTCCTGCAGCAGCGCCCGCAGCGCCGCCGGGGTCAGCTGTTCCGACGCTGCCATGCCGCCTCCTGGTGATTTGGTTTCGTGATCAAAACTATTTTGACCTAGGAACCGTATATATCCGCCGCCCGAGGTGTCAAGTGGGCGAGCGGCTGGTCGCGACGATGAGCGGGCCGCGGCGCCCCGCGACCCAGACGGCGAGCGCGAAGCAGCTAAGCGCTGCCCCGGCGAGGGTGACCGCCGCCCACCGGCCGTGGGACCAGAGCACGGAGGCGGCGGCGGAGCCGATGGCGCCACCGGTGAAGTTGCCTGCCACGTAGGCGGTGTTGAGCCTGCTGCGGGCTTCGCGGGAGATGGCGAGGATCCGTGCCTGGTTGAGGATGTTCCCGCCCTGGATGCCGATGTCGAGCAGGACAACCGCGACGAGCAGGCCCGCGACGGTGCGGAGCCCAGTAGAGGTTGCCGACCGCCGCACCTCCCGCCACGGCGAACAGGAACGTCAGCCCGCGGGTCATGACCGGCCGCTGCCCGGCTGGCGGTATCGTCGAGTCGGTCTCAGGCCCGATCTCTTCGGCTGGGCGCACGGTGGTGTCCTTCGCACTCGGGGGGAGGCGACCCGCCTACCCAGGAGACCCGGATGGCGTCAGTGACCGGTCTCTTCAGAGTGCCCGCCGGAAAGGCCGACTGGAAGCAGTACATCAGGTCCGGTGTGAAGGCCGGCCACTCGTGGAAGGTTAGGCCGGCTTAGCGGTTGCGGAGCTGCCGGTGTCCAGAGCTAGCAGGCTCGGACACCGGCGGCTTCGCGCTGCGGCGGTGATTCCCCAAGATCCCTAGTACGATGGAAGCCCGGTAGGCCCCGATAGCTCAGTGGATAGAGCGACCGCCTCCTAAGCGGTAGGTCCCGAGTTCGAATCTCGGTTGGGGCGCAGGTCATTTACCAGTGTCTGGCTTCACTTGATCCTGGACGGATCGGCTTCAGTTGATCCTTTACACGCCCTAGAGGTCGGAACTGCCCGCGTGTCGGTTCGCCCTTTGCATATCGCGCAATCTATATTGCATGATATGCAAAAGGCTTCTCCGCCACCGCTGCTGCCACTGCTGAGGTCCCGGTTGCAGGCTGAGGTGCTGACGCTCGTCCTGCTGAACCCGCAGCAAGAGTGGTCGCTGACCGGACTGGCGTCGCGCACGGGGGCGTCGGTTTCGTCGGTTCAGCGGGAGATTGCCCGGGCGGAGCAGGCCGGAGTCGTCACATCCCGGCGCCTGGGCAACGTCCGGCTGGTGAAAGCCGCGGACTCGCCGCTCACGGCTCCCTTGACGGAGCTCCTATTGCGCTCGTTCGGCCCGCGCCAGATCCTGGCTGAGGAATTTGATGGCGTCGAAGGGATCGAGAAAGTCTACCTATTCGGCTCCTGGGCCGCCCGGTACGCGGGCGAGTCCGGCCGGGCACCGGCGGATCTGGACGTCCTCGTGATCGGTGCCCCGGACCGAGACGAACTCGACGATGCCGCTCAGCGGGCCGGGGGGCGTCTGGCCCGCGAGGTCAACGTCACGATACGGTCATCGGCCTGGTGGCGGGAAGGGACCGACGGCTTCCATGCTGACGTCACCCGGCGCCCCCTGATTCCTATCTTCAGTGAGGAGGGAGCGAAATGAGCTGGGAAACGGGAAGCGAGCGCGTCCACGAACTAATCGACGCAGGGGAACTTGGCCAGGTCCCGCAGGACGACGGGCTCGCGCGTCGGATGCTGGCGGACGCCCGGCGGCACCTGGCAACGGCGGCGGCAGCTCAGGCGACCGGGGACCTGTCGGGCGCCTACCAACTGGCGTACGACGCGCTGCGCAAGAGCGCCGCGAGCCTGCTCGAAGTCCAAGGGCTCCGGCCGACCAGTCGCGGCGGGCATATCGCGGTACAAGATGCCGTCATCGCCCAGTTCGGATCAAGCATCCGGGCGCTTCGTTCGTTCAGCAGGCTCCGTCGCGCGCGCAACACCTTCGAGTACCCCAGCACGGAGACCCCTGGCCCTTCGGAAGACGACGTGAAGGACGCGATCCGCGTCGCCCGCGAGGTAAACGACGCCGCCGACAAGATACTGGAAAGCGGAATCCTTTCCCAATGGTAGGTGGTTCTGCGTCGGCTATGCCCTGATCAAGTCGCAGAGCTAGAGGTACCGCTTCGAGTGCGCTGCAGACAACTGTTAGCCGAGCCGGGGGCGGCGCTCGCCATGGCTGCCGTACCTGGCGCGGGCGGGCTGGCCTGGCGTTTGTCATCTGGTGTTGGAGGCTTTCTGTGCATCGTGATCTCCTTGGGGTTCGGCGGCGGCAGGCCGTCGCGGCTGATTTCACTGGTGGCGGTGGCAGCGCTGTTCGGCATAGGTGACGGACGCGCTGCGATAAGGCGGAGTCTCTGGCACCTCAGCAGACCTGCTGGCGCAGGCGGGCATCGTGATCTTCGGGCTTGGGCAGCCGCGGTGGTCTGGGTCCGGCCGGTGCGCGACGCGGGCACCGCGGTCGTGGCTGGCCAGCTGGAACTGGGGACCAGTTCCGCTTATCCCAGGGCCAGCCTGCCGCGGGGCTAGATCAGCGCTTTCTCCCGGTCACCGGCGGCGGTACGGGGCCCGCGCCAGAAACCGTGCAAGGGTTCTGGCGCGGGATGGCGGGCTGTACGGACCGCGGGCATTTCAGGTAGTCGGCATTATGCGGCGGCGCCCCGGCGGGCGGTTCGTGCCCGGTCGAGGAGTACGGCGGCGGCGGCCGCCAGCAGGGCCGCTCCCAGCGCGATCAAGGTGATCTGCCAGCCCGCCATGCCTCCCGCGGTGACTACGCGGACGGTGGTCGCCGGCAGCGGCGCGACGCCGGTGGTCCCGCCGGGCCCCCCGGCGGCGGTACCACCATGGCGAAGGCGGTGGCAGGGATGATGGCGGCTGATGCCAGCAGGCCGCAGGTGACCGCGGCCAGCAGGCCGGCGAGCTGGCGCAGGCCGTGCGCCGGCCTTGCGCGCCGTCGGGTGAGTTCGCTGCCGCTCGCGGGCCAGCTGGGTAGCGAGGTTAGTGAACATGGTCTTCTCCTGCCTGTCCGGGACGGCCCGGTTATGCGCGGCCCTCACCAGGCAGGCTCGCCCGCCCGGGCAGGCGCGGGGCAGGGACCAGCTGACCCCTTTTGCGCGGGCGGCGGCCGGGGTCAAACTGACCCACAGGTGACCCGGCGGGCGGCGGGCCGGGCCCGGTGCTAGACCAGGCCCGCGGTCAGGGCCAGCCGGGTCAGGTCGGCGCGGCGGCGGCAGCCGGTCTTGTCCCGGATCCGGTCCAGGTGGGAGCGGACGGTGCGGACGCTGATGTACAGCTGGGCGGCGATCTGGGCGTCGGTGCGGCCCTGGGCGACCAGGGTGACCAGCTCCCGTTCCCGGGCGCTGAGCTTGCCCAGGCCCGGCCGCCGCGGGCGGCTGCGGGCCGGGGTCGGTGAGCAGCAGGGCGTACTCGGCGGCGGTGGCCAGGCTCATCGCCGCGCCGCGTTCCTCGGCTGCCCGCGCCCGGTCGGGTCCCAGCGCCTGGCGGGCCGCGCGCAGCGGTTCCTCCCGGCGCCGCGCGTCTCCGGGCCAGTCCGTGCGCCCCTGGTCTGCAGGAGCGCGGCGTACGCGGCCCACAGCCGTGACGGCCTCGGCGGGCGCCCGGTCGCGGCGCACAGGTGCCCGCAGCCGTCCAGGCCTTCCAGTGCACCGACCGCCGCCGGTCTGGAGCGAGAGCTGAGCTGCCTCCCGCAGGTGCGCCGCGGCGTCGCCGGCGCGGCCGGCCTGCAGGTCCAGGTCTGCCATCACCGGCAGCAGCGTGCCCAGGGTCGTACAGGTCGCCCGCGTCCCGGGCCTGGGCCAGCGTGGCGGCGCAGGCCTGCTCGGCGGCGGCCAGGTCCCCGGCCTCGGCCAGGAACTCGGCCAGCAGGTAACCGCACTCCCGGGCGAGCCGAGCCGGGGATGCCGCGGGATCTGCTCGGCCTGCCGGGCCAGCTGCACGGCACCGTCCGGGTCGCCGGCATACGAGGCGGCGATGGCCGAGATCCGTATGGCATGCGCCTGGGCGGATGGGTAGCCCAGCTCACGGGCCATGGCCAGGGCGCGGCGGGCCATCCGGCCGCTTCCGGGACCCGGCCCAGGTTGGCCAAGGTGACCGACCGGCCGGCCAGGCAGTCCGCCAGTGCCCGGGACGGCTCCCGGTCCCCGATCGCGTCCACGATCGCGGCGAAACGGCCCAGCGCCGCGGGCAGATCGGCCGCGTCCATCGCCGTGTAGGCCGAGCCAGAACTGCGCGGCGCACCACCCCTCGCTGCCCGGCTCGGCGCGCTCGGCCAGCTCGCGCAGCAGCGGCCACTGGCCGGCCAGCCGCCCGCGCAGCATCCACCACGAGCCCAGCGCAGTCACCAGCCGCAGCCGCCATGGCCGGGTCGTGTTCCACCGCCCAGGCCAGCACCTGCGCGCATGGTGGCGTCCTCGGCATCCAGCCACCGGGCGGCGGCCGGCTCCCCGGCGATGGTCGTCATCCCCGCCGCGGCCTGCTCGGCCACCTGCAGCGCGTACCCGGCCAGCGCGGCGGCGGCCTGGTCCTGCTCGCCGGCCTCGGCCAGCAGCCCGGCCCCGTAGGCGCGCAGCGTCTCCAGCATCGCGTACCGGGCCCGGCCGTCCGGCCCGGCCCGCGGCGGGACCAGCAGCGAGCAGTCCACCAGCCGCAGCACCGCCGGGCCCGCGCCCGGCCCGGCGACCGCCTCGGCGGCCTCCAGCGTGAACGGCCCGGGAACACCGACAGCGCCCGGAACACCCGCCGCTCCTGCTCATCGAGCAGCTGGTAGCTCCACTCCACCGTGGCCGCCAGCGACCGCTGCCGCGGCGGCGCCAGCCGGTCGGCGCCGCCAGCAGCCGAACCGGTCATCGAGCCGGTCCAGCAGCTGCGCCACCCCCAGCGCCTCCACCCGCGCCGCCGCCAGCTCGATCGCCAGCGGCATCCCGTCCAGCCGCGCCACCAGCCGCGCCACCACCGGCGCGGTCTCGCCATCCAGCGCGAAATGCGCGATCGGCGCGGCGGGCCCGGTCCGCGAACAGCGCCACCGCCTCCGACCCGCCGCTCCGCCAGGTCACTCCGGGCCGGGCAGGGCCAGCGGCCCCAGCCGGTACCGGGCCTCCCCGGCCACCGCCAGCGGCTCCCGGCTGGTCGCCAGCACCCGCACATCATCGCCGGCCGCCAGCAGCCCGGCGCACAGCGCCGCGGCCGCGCCGATCACATGCTCGCAGTTATCCAGCACCAGCAGCAGCTGCTGCCGGGCCAGCACCCGCGCCAGCCGCCTCCGCCGCCGGCACGCCGGGCTGCTCCCGCACCCCCAGCGCCGCGGCCACCACCGCCGCCACCTGCGCCGGATCCCGCACCGGCGCCAGCTCCGCCAGCCACGCCCCGTCCGCGAACCGGCCCGCCACCTGCCGGGCCACCTGCCCGGCCAGCCGGGTCTTCCCCGCCCCGCCCGGCCCGGTCACCGTCACCAGCCGGTACTCGCTCCAGCAGGCCCGCGACCTCGCGCAGCGGCCCGTCCCGGCCGATGAAACGCGTCAGCACGGCCGGGAAGCCATGCACGCCACCCGCCGCGGTGACCGCCGCAGAGACCCCCACGCCCGTACCATAACCGCGGGCTGCACCTGCCGTACAGCACAGTCCAGCCACACCAGGGCAGAGCGGTGCCGTACCGACGCGGTCAGGGCCAGTGTCCGTTCCCGCCCGGGCCAAGGACACCGTTCGTGGCTGTCAATTCCCGTCTGCGCGCCCAGCAGACCTCAGCACGAACACGCCAACCGTCCAGGCGCTGATCTATGCAAGTTCAGGACCGGCGTTTGAAGTCCCGGGCTCCGCTGGGGTGGCCGAATCCCGGCTGCGGGCGTCCCCACAGAATCCCCACAAGTCCGGGCTTCCAGCGGCGATCCCCACAAGGATCCCACGGACGAAACGGCATTATCTGGTACACGGCGGCATAGGTGTTAGCATGTTGTGGTCAGCCATTCCCCTCCTACTTACGCGTTCCTGCAGGTAGACGGGCTAACTGCTGAATCTGACAGACGCTGCGCGCTAGTGACAGACCCTCTCCTAAGCGGTAGGTCCCCCGTTCGAGTCGCGGTCGGGGCGCACGTCCAGCTTTGGCGGTTAGTTCTCTCACCTGCGTAAGCGGGTCTGACGATGCATGAGCGAATAATTTGGCGGTCGCGGCGGGCAAGTCGTGCGTGGACATTCCGGTGGAACCGTGATAGCGCTAGCTGCGTGCCTGCTGAGCCAGCCGCCGATCCGATCGGGGCCGTCGACTTCCACTTCGACATCATGTGCCCGTGGGCCTACCAGGCCTCGGTATGGATCCGGGATGTGCGTGGGCAGCTCGGCCTTGACGTGCGCTGGCGGTTCTTCAGCCTGGAGGAGGTCAACCGGGCCGAGGGCAAGAAGCATCCCTGGGAACGGGACTGGTCATACGGGTGGTCGATGATGCGGATTGGCGCGCTGCTGCGGCGGGCCGACCCGGGCCTGCTAGACCGCTGGTACCTGGCCGCCGGGACCGCACTGCACGTGGAGGGCCGCAAGCCGCACCGGCGGGAGGTAGCGGGGGAATTGCTGCGGCAGCTCGGCCTCGATCCCGCCCTGGCCGACCAGGCCATCGACGATCCGAGCACGAGCGAGGAGGTAAGGGCCGATCACGACCGGCTCGCCCGCCTCGGCGGCTGGGGCGTCCCGACGCTGGTCTTCGGCGGCAGCCAGGCACTGTTCGGCCCGGTGCTGATCGAGCCGCCGGCCGGCCCGGCCGCGGTGCGGCTGTGGCATCTGATGACCGGCTGGCTGGAGTTCCCGCAGTTGTACGAGGTGCAGCGGCCGAAGAGCCAGCGGGACCTGACAGCGATCGCGCAGACCTTCCGGCCCTACCTTGAGGCACGCGACTGGATCACCATCCAGAAGGAGACGCCGTGACCGGGCTGGCCACCATCCGGGCATCCCTAGAGCAGTGCTACGACGCGATCGAGTCGCTGGCCGGGCGGATGGACGCCGCCCGGTGGCGCGCACAGTCGCTGTGCCCGGACTGGGACATGCGGGGCGTGGTCGCCCATCTCGGGATGATGGAATGGGTGATGGCCGGCTGGCTGCCCGAGTCACGCAGGCGACCTGCCGCCGCTGGACCGGATCGGCCCGTACCACGACGAGATGGCCGCGCTGGACGACGCGGCGTTCGCGGCGCGCATCGGCGAGATCTTCGCCGGCCGCCGGGCCGACCTGGCCGCGCTGTCCGAGGCCGACCTGGCGAGGCAGTCCTGGACGCCGGTCGGGCCGCGCAGCTACGGGGGGTTCCTGGAGATCCGGATCTTCGATTTCTGGGTGCACGAGCGTGACATCGCCGCGCCGCTCGGCTGGCCGTGCGACGACGCCGGGCCGCGCGCGGAGATCGCCCTCGGCCAGGTGGAGGGCTCCATCGGCTACATCGTCGGCAAGAAGATCGGATTGCCGGACGGCGCCAGCATCGTGTTCCACCTCACCGGGCCGGTCACGCGCGACCTGGCGGTCGTGGTCGACGGCCGGGCCAGGGCGGTGGACCACGTCGAGCACCCGGACGTGGAACTGACCACCGACACGGTGACCTTCATCCAGCTGGCCGCGGGCCGGATCGACCCGCAGCGGCAGATCGACGCCGGCCTCGTAACCTGGACCGGGAACGCCGCAGCTCGGCGAACGCGCCGCGCGCAACCTGAGGTTCACCATCTGACCGCCCGGCCAGCGCGCCGCTGATGCCTGCCTGGCACAGCGGCGCTGTCATATCTCAAAGCCCGTGGTACTTACAGCTATAGGCGAAAGGCGATCTGGCCGTCGCTGACTTTCGGTTATCGTCCGGGTTGCGGATTCGGGCTTGCTGCTGGCCGAGGTGGCGGCGACAGGGGATGATGGGGTGCGGCATGTGCTCGGGAAGTCACCTGGGTGGCCCTGTTGTCGCGTCCGCTGGCTAGTCGGGTGGGGGTGAGTGACCTGGTGTACGGCACGGCGCTGGTCCGGGCGCCCAGCGGCAGGCTGACCGAGGGGATCGTCACCCATGTTGCCCGCTCGCCGGTGGATGTTGCCCTGGCCCGGGACCAGCATGCGGCCTATGCCGCGGCGCTGGCGGCCGCAGGCTGGGTGATCGGGCAGGTGCCGGCCGCGGAGGACTGCCCGGATTCGGTGTTCATCGAGGACACTGTGGTGGTCTGCGAGGACCTGGCGGTGCTGGCCCGTTCGGGCGCGGCTGCCCGCCGGGCCGAAGTCGGCGGGACTGCCGGGATGGTTGCTTCGCTGGGCTTGCGCACGGCGCAGATCGAGGATCCCGGGATGCTCGACGGGGGTGACGTGCTGCAGGCCGGCACCACGGTGTACGTCGGGCGCGGCGGGCGGACCAACGCCGAGGGCATCCGTCAGCTGCGGTCGCTGCTGGCCCCGCTGGGCCGTACGGTGGTCGCCGTGCCGCTCGGGAACGTACTGCATTTGAAGTCCGCGGTGACCGCGCTGCCGGACGGCACCTTCCTGCTGCTGCCGCATCTGGTGCCGGCCGCGCTGTTCCCGGCGGTGGGCCCGGTGGAAGAGGAAAGCGGCTGTCACGTCGTGCCGCTGGGCGGCGACCGGGTGCTGATCGCCGCGTCAGCCCCGCGTACCGCCGGGCTGATCGAGGACCTCGGGTTCACTCCCGTCGTGGCGGACATCACCGAGTTCGAGAAACTCGAAGGCTGCGTCACCTGCCTGAGCGTGCTGCTGCCCGCACGCTAAGAGCGGTAGTTTGCCGGCGGACGGCGGTGCTGAAATGCTTTGCTTATGCCCTCACTGCCAGCGACGTTCGCTGAGGATGTCATCAATCTGCCGGCCCGCGCCCAGTTCGAGGCGTTCATCGACGAGGTCTACGGCTACCGGCTCGGGCCACTCCCGCTTCGCTGGGTGTACCTCCACGTGCTGCGCGAACTCGCTCAGCACTGCGGGCACGCCGACATCATCAGGGAGCAGATCCTCAGCGGGTAGCACGCCGGGCGGTCAGGCGGGCTGCCACAGCTCGACCCGGTTGCCGGCCGGATCGGTGACCCAGCCGAACCGGCCGACGCCCTCCAGGTCCTGCGTCTCTTCAGCCACGTCCGCTCCTTGGGCGCGCAGCTGCGCGAGCATCGCGTCCAGGTCGCGAACCCGGAAGTTGAGCATGGTCTGCTGGGTGCGCGACCCGAAGTACTCCGTCCCCGACTCGAACGTCGCGAACACGGTCGGCCCGGCTTCCTGACGCCACAGGCCATTCTCGTCGGCGTCCAGGCCCAGGCAATCCCGGTACCACGCACCAAGGGCCGCCGGGTCGGCCGCCCGCATGAAGTGCCCGCCGATTCCCACCACACGTTCCATGCCGCTATCTTGCCAGGAAGGCGATCGCGGGCTGGCGCCGCTCCATCGGTGGGCCAGTCCCGCACCCTGTAGCGAGAAAGCAGGCCTCCGTGGACGATTACGGAACAGCCCTGACTGGGCAGAATCGAATGCTGGCGGAGCTATTGCGAGATGCCGACTGGTCGGTGCCGGTGCCTACCTGTCCCGGCTGGACGCTGCTGCAGTTGCTCCGCCACGTCGGTCGCGGCGATCGCTGGGCCGCCCAGATCATCGCCGACCGGGTAGACGCCAGCCTGGATCCGCGACTGGTCAGAGACGGCAGGCCGCCCGCTGACGCCCCGGGAGCTATCCAGTGGCTTTCGCGGAGCCCCCTGACCCTGCTGGCGGCGGTCGAGGCCATCGGCCCGGGTACCGAGGTGTCTACGTTCATGGGACCACGGGCGGCCGCCTGGTGGGTCAGGCGGCGGCTGCACGAAGCCACAGTCCACCGCGCTGACGCCGCGATCGCGCTCGGCGCCCCGTACGAGCTCTCGGCCGAGCTGGCCGCCGACGGCATCTCCGAGTGGCTCGACCGGCTCGCTGACGGACAGGCCCTCGGCCAGCCGCCCTCACTGCCCGCCGGGGCGAGCCTGGCGCTGCGGGCGACCGACCAGGAGCTGACGGGGAGCGCCTGGACTGTCCTCGGCAGCCCCGGGGGTGTGCGATGGAGCGGCCGCCCGGACAGCGCGGACCTCACCCTCACCGGGACGGCCACCGACCTGCTGCTCGCCCTGGTCCGCAGACGGCCGGTCGAGGCCACCGGCATCAGCATGCAAGGGGACACCGAGCTGTGGCGCTCATGGCTGGCTCTGACGCCCCTGTGACCGGGTCAGGCGACGGGCGTCGTCCGTGTAGTCGCGCAGACGAATGCGCGGTTCCCGTGCCGCCACTGCCCGGTGACGTGCAGTCCGGCGTCGGCGGCGGCCTGCAGCAGGGCGGCGGTGCCCATCCGGGCCCAGGGGAATACCGGGCCGCGGCGGCCGTCGGGGTGTTCGAGCCGTGCGGTGAGCTGTTCGTCGACGTTGCCGGGCTCGGCTTCGGCCAGGATCTGGCCGCCGGGTGCGAGCAGCTCGGCGCAGCGGTGCAGCAGCCGGGCGGGGTGGCCGCCGATGCCGATGTTGCCGTCGGCGAGCAGCACGGTGGCCCAGCGGCCGTGCCCGGGCAGCGGGTCGAACACCGAGCGGCGCAGGGCGGGCGCCCCGGCCTTGCGTGCCCGGGCCACCGCGGCCCGCGAGATGTCCACGCCCAGCGCGGGGATTCCGCGCTCGGTCAGCGCCACGGTCAGCCGCCCGGGGCCGCAGCCCACGTCGAGGACCGGGCCGGTGCAGTGCCGGAGCAGTTCCTCGTCGGCGGCGTCGGGCGGCCCGCACCAGCGGGAGACCTGCAGCGGCAGCCGCCGGCCGTCGGCTGTGCGCAGGACCAGCGCCGCGGCCTGCTGATGCGGCGCCTGCTCATGCAGCGCCTCCTCGTACAGGGCGATCGCCCCCGCTATCACGCCGTTTCCCGCAGGACGGTGCCGGCCGCGCTCAGGACCGCGGCGAGTTCCCGGGCCCGCGCCGCGAAACGGCTCCGCGGCGCCTGGCGGGCCACGGCCACGGCGTCGGCTGCGGTGTCCACGTCGCGCAGCCGCGGCAGGTCGGCGACGCGCAGCCCGGCCGCAATCAGCCGGGCCCGCGCGATGGCGCCGGTGCGCGGGGTCGACATGGGGACGCCGCGCAGCAGGGCCGGGTCGGGCACGCGCAGGCCGAGCGCCCAGAACCCGCCGTCGTCGGCCGGGCCGAACACCGCGTCGGCGGCCCCCCAGTCCACGGTGAGCAGGCCGGGGGTGACCTGCGGGGTGTCCATGCCGATGAGCAGCGCCGGGCCGTGCACAGCGGCGAACGCGGCGGCGAGGCGTTCATCGAGCGGGCCGCCGCACTGCGCCACGATGTCGAACCCGGGGGCAGCCACGGGCCTGGCCTGCCGTCCAGTACCAGGACCCGCCGCCGGGCGGGCACCGTGAGCACGGTATGCAGCGTGTCGGCCAGCGCTGCCTCGGCCAGCGCGGCGGCCTGCTCGTGCGTGCACGGCGGCACCAGCCGGGTCTTGACCCGGCCGGGGACTGGCTGCTTGGCGATGACGAGCAGGGTGGTGGCTGACTCCGGTGCCGTGGCGGTCACCGTGCGAGTACCCGGCTCATGTCCCGCACGGTGCGCACGCAGCCGCCCACGGTGCCCGTCACCTTGGACTTCCCGATACGCGGGAGGTAGGTCACGTCCACCTCCGATACCCGCCAGCTGGCGGCCGCCGCGTTCATGACCATCTCCAGCGGGTAACCGAACCGCCGGTCGGCGAGGTTGAGGCCCAGCAGCGCCTCGCGGTTGGCCGCGCGCATCGGTCCCAGGTCCCGGATCGCCAGCCCGGTGCGGCGGCGGACCCGCCGTGCCAGTTCCCAGTTGGCCAGCCGCGCCGGCAGCGGCCAGGCGTTTCGCTGCTGCGTCCGGCGGCGGCCGAGGACCAGGTCGGCCTGGCCGGCTAGCAGTGGCTGGGTGAGGAGGGGAAATTGCCGCGGGTCGAGGCTCCCGTCACAGTCGCAGAAGCACACCAGGTCGGTGGTCGCCGCCAGCAGGCCCGCGTGGGCGGCTGCCCCGAAGCCCCGGGCCGGCTCGGGCACGACCATGGCGCCGAGTGACCTCGCGACTTCGCCGGACCCGTCGGTGGAGCGGTTGTCGACGACAATCGGCCGGAACCCGGCGGGCATCCGGCCGAGAATCCAGGGCAATGCCGAGGCCTCGTTCAGGCACGGCAAGATCACGTCCACGGTCATGCTTGCGACCGTATTACCAGTGCCGCGCCAATATTGGCGGTTGAGCCATTACAGAATGGAGAATCCAAGGTCTCGGCGATCGTGCGCGATTTTTTGGTATGAGCGGTGCGGACTTATGACAATCTGCAGAAATGTTTCGCAATAATGCCGGAATGAGTGCTTGACCGTTCTTGATGACCGCCAGACGTTCCTACACTCAGAGCGTGGACGCACGCATTCTCGTTGTGGAAGATGACCTGACGGTGGCGGAGGTCGTCGTGGACTACCTGCGCCACGCCGGCCTTGAGCCCCGGCACGCCATGGACGGGCATACCGCCCTCGAGATGGCCGCGGCCTGGCGGCCCGATCTGGTCAGTACTCGACCTGATGCTGCCGGGAGTCAGCGGCCTGGAGGTATGCCGGCGCCTGCGCGAGGGCCAGGACGCCCGGGTGCCGCTGCCGGTGATCATGCTGACCGCACTCAGCGAGGAGAGCGACCGCGTGCTAGGGCTGGAGAGCGGTGCCGACGATTACGTGACCAAGCCGTTCAGCCCGCGGGAGCTCACCCTGCGGGTGCAGGCCGTCCTGCGCCGGGCCCGGGCGGCCGGCCTGGCGGCGGCGGTCCCACCGCAGTCCGTGCGCTCGGGGACGGCTGGAGGTCAACGTGGCGGCCCGGCGCGCCTCGCAGCGACGGCCGGGAACTGGACCTGACGGTGCGCGAGTTCGACCTGCTCGCCTTCCTCGTCTGCCATCCCGGCCGGGCGTTCACCCGGGCTGAACTGCTCGAGCAGGTGTGGGGCTGGTCATTCGGCGACCTGTCGACCATCACCGTGTACGTCCGCAGGCTGCGGGAGAAAGTCGAGCAGGAACCCACCGCACCGGTCCAGCTTCAGACGGTGTGGGGGGTCGGCTACCGCTGGGAGGCGAGCCCGTCATGAGCGACCGCAGATCCAGATTGTCCTGATCGCGGCTGGCTGCACGGGCGCCGTCGGCCTGGCGGGCATGGTCATCGTCCGGCTGCTCCGCCGGGCCTCGCTCCGCCTGTCCATCCAGGCGAGCGGCGCGGTGCCGGTGCTCGCGATCGTGGCCGGGACGCTCGGCACGGCCGAGGCGATGTTCCTGTCCCAGCACGATCTCGGCGTCGTCGTGATGGTATGCATCATCGCCGGCATCGTGGCGTCCGTCTTCAGCTGGCTGCTCGGGCGGCAGGTGGAGTCCGGCAGCACGGCACTGCGGCAGGCCGCGAGGTCGCTCGGTGACGAGGCCGGCCAGTTCCGGCCCCCGGCGCAGCCGCTGGCGGCGGAGTTCGCGGCCCTGTCCCGGGAGCTGACGGACACCAGCGCGAAGCTGGCGAAGTCCCGTGCGCGTGAGCGCGCGCTGGAGCAGTCAAGGCGGCAGCTGGTGGCCTGGGTCTCCCACGACCTGCGCACCCCGCTGGCCGGACTGCGGGCGATGGCCGAGGCGCTCGAGGACGGCCTGGCCGCCGATCCGCCCCGCTACCACAAGCAGATCCGGGCCGAGGCCGAGCGGCTGGCGACCATGGTCGATGACCTGTTCGAGCTGTCCCGCATCCAATCGGGTACCTTGCAGCTGTCTCCGGACCAGATCGCGCTGGATGACCTGGTCAGTGACGTGCTGGCGAGCACGGAGGCGCTGGCGCGGGAACGCGGTGTGCGGCTCGATGGCAGGGCGCCGGGCAGCTCGCGGTCCTCGCCGACCCGCGCGAGCTGTCCCGCGCGCTCACTAACCTGCTGGCCAATGCCATCCGGCACACGCCGCCGGGGGGCCGCGTGCACGTCGAGGCGAGGCAGGAGGGCGGGGACGCGCTGCTCGCGGTCGCCGACAGCTGCGGCGGCATCCCGGAAGCCGACCTCCCGCACGTGTTCGACCTCGCCTGGCGCGGCACCGACGCCCGCAGCCCCGAGCCCGACAGCGGGGCCGGCCTCGGCCTGGCGATCGTTCGCGGCGTCGCGGAGGCTCACCAGGGCAGCGTGCGCGTCGTGAATACCGAGGTTGGCTGCTGCTTTGAGGTGAGGCTGCCCGCCTGCTCGTGAATCGCCGTGGTCAGGCCGGCACCCGGCCAGCTGGCGCCGCGGCGAACTGCGCGACCCCGTCGGTGAAGGGGATGGTCGCCCGCCACCGCAGTTCCCGCCAGATGCGCTCACTGGACGCGGTGACATGCCGGACGTCGCCGAGCCGGTACTCGCCGGTAATCACGGGGCTCGGACCGCCGTAGGCGTCGGCCAGCGCCGATGCCAGCTGGCCGACGGTACGCGGGGTCCCGCTGCCTACGTTGTAAGCGCGCAGGGCGCCTGGCCCGCCTGGGACACCGGTACCGGCGAGCGCATTAAACGCGGCGACGGTGGCCCCGGCGACGTCGCGGACGTGGACGAAGTCCCGGCGCTGCGCCCCGTCCTCGAAGACCCGCGGTGCGCGCCCGGCCGCCAGGGAAGAGCGGAAGAACGACGCCACCCCGGCGTAGGGAGTATCGCGCGGCATCCCGGGGCCGTACACGTTGTGATAGCGCAACGCCACCGCCTGAGCCCCGGTCGCCCTGGCCCAGGAGCCGCTGAGGTGCTCCTGGGCGACCTTGGTGTCGGCGTACACGTTGCGCGGCCGGAGCGGCGCTTCCTCGGGCACCAGCTCCGCCGACAGCGGCTCGCCGCAGCGCTCGCAGCGCGGCTCGAACCGGCCGGCGTCGAGGTCGGCGGCGGATCGCGGAGGCGGCGTCGCGGCTAGTCCGTGCTCCGCGCACGAATAGGCCCCTTCGCCGTAGACGACCATGGACGATGCCAGCACCAGGCGCCCGACCCCGGCGCGCGCCATCGCCGCGAGCAGGACCGCGGTCCCCAGGTCGTTGCAGCCCGCGTACAGCGGCGCGTCGTTGAAATCGACGCCGAGCCCGACCATCGCCGCCAGGTGGCAGACCGCGCCAACGCCGCGCAGCGCCTCGTCGACCGCGCCGCGTCGCGGACGTCGCCGTGCACGAACTCGAAGCCGGGATCGCCGGAGAACGGGGCGGCGCCGCCCGGATGGGCGCACGGCAGCAGCGCGTCGAGCACCCGCACCTCGTGACCCGCGCCCGCCAGCGCCCTGACGACGTGGGACCCGATAAACCCGGCGCCGCCGGTCACTAGTACTCGCATGGTCTGAGGCTACGTACGATCAGCGCCCGGGACCCGCGGGGACGGACCGCTCTCCTCAGTTTGTAAGGTGCCATCTTCTTGTCCTGTCACGTCGGCGTGTGCGTGTAATACACAGCGTGACCATTCAGCAGCAGGCCCGACACCCAGCCGCGTCCACGGGACGCCGGCGACCCGGCCCGGCTCCGGTGCCCTGGCATGTCCTGCCCGCCTGGCACCAGAGCGTGCCGCGCGCGGTACGGCTGGCCGCGGCGCTGGCCGGCCTCGTCGGTGATCATTACGTACCTGTTCATCGCGGTGAGCCGGCTGACCTACCCGTTCACCGTCGAATGGCTGGAGAGCAACTCTCTCGTCGAGGTGCACCGCATCCTGGCCGGCCAGCCGCTGTACCAGGCGCCGACCGCCGGTTACGTCCCGGACGGCTACCCGCCGCTCTATTTCGCCGTGTCGGCCGCGGCGGCCAGCGTGCTCGGCGTCTCCTACCTGCCGCTGCGGCTGGTATCCCTGGTGTCCTCGCTGGCCTGTTTCGCCGTGCTCGGCCGCCTGGTCCAGCGCGAGACGGGGAGCGCCGCGGCCGGGACCGCGGCCGCGGGCGTGTTCGCCGCGGCCTACTTCGCCACCCACACCTGGTTCGACGTCGGCCGGGTCGACTCGCTGTTCCTCGCGCTGAGCATCGGCGGCCTTTACGCCGCCCGGTGGATGCGCCGCACCCGTGGCGCCATCGCGTGCGGGGCGCTGCTGGCCGCCGCGGCACTCACCAAGCAGACCGGGATCGCCGAGGGGGTCGTGCTGCTCGCCGCGCTGGCGGCCGGGCCCGCGCCGCAGGCTCGCCTGCGTCGCCGCGCTGACCGAAGTCACGCTTCTCGGCATCAGCACGCTCGTGCTCGGGCTCACCAGCGGCGGCTGGTACGTCTACTACGTCTTCCAGCTGATGAGCGAGCACGCGCTGAACGACAGCGCCTTCGGCGGGTTCTGGACGGCAAATCCTGTCCGTGATCGGCATCGCCGCGGGCGCCGCCCTGATCGGCGCGCGGCGCGCGCCGCTGGTGCTGCTGGCCGGCTGCGCCGCACTGGTGCTCGAGAGCTACGCCGCCCTGGTGCACAGCGGCGGCGGCCTCAACGACCTGCTGCCCGCGTACCTCGCGGTGGCGCTGCTCGCGGGCCTGGCGATGGGCCGCGAGCGGGCCTGGTGGGTCGCGGCGGGTGTCCGGCCTGCTGGTCCTCGCCCAGACGGTGTGGCTGCTGAGCGGCTTCCACCCCGCCCAGGCGATCCCCACCGGCGCCGACCGCGCGGTCGGCGAGCGGTTCACGGCGGGCCTGCGCGCGCTCGGCGGCGCCGTCGCGATCCCCGGTGACCCTGGCCTGAACCTGCTGGCGGGGATGGCGCCGGCCGCCGCGCACGAGGAGGCGGCGTACGACGTGCTGCGGGGCTCGGACCAGACCGCGATCGCGAGCTTCACGGGCAGCGTCGAGCACGCGATCACCACCGGCCAGTACAGCGCGATCATCCTCGACAGCCAGACCCCGCCGTTGGGATACGAGCCCTGGCTGTCCCAGTACTACCGCGAGTGCCCGCAGCCGCTGCTCGCCGATGTCCCGGCCGCCGAGTTCCGCCCGGTCGCGGGCGGCATCGCGTCCCGCCCGCCGCGGTGTGGCTTCCCCAGGGCCGGGGTTCCTGCCCGGCCGCCGTCAGCGTCCTCGACGGATCCGGTAAGGAGACTCCGTAGTGAGATGGCGAATGCCCGGGCTTCCCGGCCTGCCGGGGCCGTTGCGCTGGTCGTTCTGGCGTGACCTGATCCGCGGGGCGTGGCTGGCCGCGGTGTCGGCTCTGGCCGCTGCGGTATCCGCTGTGGTGGCCGCGACGTCCGGTCTGCTGGCTGAGGTGTCCGGCCTGATAACGAAAGCGCGCCTGGCCGGTCCTCCGCCCGGGCCGACCCGCCGGTCGTTCTGGCGCAGCCCGATCCGCGGCCCGTGGCTGACCTCGGTGTTCGGCCTGATGCTGCTGGCGTCCATCCCGGTGATGTTCGTGACCGGCCTGCTGTCCTACGCCGCCTACAACCCGGACCTCAGCCCGGTCAACGACACGACGCCCGGCAAGGGGCTGCTCGGGTTCTACCTGTTCTCCTGGCCCACCCACCCGGTCTGGCTCTACCGGCTCAACCAGGGCGTCCACGTCACCCTGGGGCTGATGCTGGTGCCGATCCTGCTGTTCAAGCTGTGGTCGGTGCTGCCGAAGCTGTTCGAGTGGCCGCCGCTGCGCTCGCCCGCCCACCTGCTGGAGCTGGCTGTCGCTGTTCCTGCTCGTCGGCGGGGCTGGGTTCGAGTTCGCGACCGGGATCTTGAACATCCAGACGTGGTACAAGTTCCCCGGGTCCTTCTACCCGCTGCATTTCTACGGCGCCTGGGTGTTCACCGCGGGCTTCGTCGTCCACGTGGGCCTCAAGCTGCCGACCATGATCAGGGCGCTGCGCAGCCGCAGCCTGATCGTCCGAACTCCGGACCGGCCTGGCCCAGACCCGCCCGGAGCCGCTGGAGGCCGGTTACCTGGTCAGCCCCGCGCCCGCCGCCCCGACGATCTCCCGGCGCGGCGTGCTGGCCTTCGCCGGGGCGGGCTCGCTGCTCGTCGGGCTGCTGGCCGTGGGCCAGTCGATCGGCGGGCCGCTGCGCCGCACCGCGCTGCTGGCCCCGCACGGCCAGGACGTCAGCGGTGGACCCGGCGATTTCCAGGTCAACAAGACCGCGGCCGAGGTCGGGATCACCGAGTCGGAGACGGGCGCGACCTGGCGGCTCACGGTCGGGAACGGCGGCCAGAGCGGCCCAGGCCCCGGTCGTGCTGAGCCGTGCCGACCTGCTCGCCATGGAACAGCACACCGCCAGCCTGCCGATCGCATGCGTCGAAGGCTGGTCCACCGACAACCAGGCCTGGACCGGTGTCCGGCTGCGCGACCTGGCCCGGATGGCGGGCGTTGCCCACCCGGCGAGCGTCCTGGTGCAGTCCCTGCAGAACGGCGGTGCGTTCGGCCAGACCGTCCTGTCGGCCGGGCAGATCCTGGATCAGGACTCGCTGCTCGCCCTGCGCGTCAACGGCGCGGATCTCACGCCCGACCACGGATACCCGGCCCGGGTGATCGTGCCCGCCACCCCGGCGTGCACGCCACCAAGTGGGTCGCCAGCCTGACCTTCCAGGCTTAACGTGCGCTGGCTACTGCGCTGGTACGGCGCCAACCCGCTCCACCTGCTCGCCATGCTCGGCTAGCTTCGCGCTCGCCGGGTACGCCGCGGCCCAACTGGCTGCCGCTGGACGTCTTCGGCATCGCCGTCTGGTTCACCGCCGCGGTCATCGGCCACGACCTGCTCCTGATGCCGCTGTACACGCTGGCCGACAGGTCCGCGGCCGTGGTCTTCCGGCACATCCCGCCGAAACTGCCCGCGGTGCAGCGGATCAACTACCTGCGTGTCCCCGTGGTGCTATCGGGCCTGCTTCTTCTCGACTGCGGGCCGGCCGCCACGGCCCACGGAAAGGGCCTGCCCGCGGTCCGGGAGTCGCCGATCCACCTTCGGACGTGACTCCTGGTCATCCCGCACCGCACTAGCCTGCAGGCAGCGGACGGCGGTATCGACGGACCCAACCGGAGCGGGGCTTGAGCAGGCAGTAGACCGCCCTGTCATTTGCGATGTATCGTGACGCCTTGAACCCGGGGTACGTGCAACTACCGGGCAGGAGCCGAGGGTGCTGATGACCGGTCTCGCGTACATGCCGCACCTGCCGCGTTACGTTCCCTATGCATGGATCTTTGTGTTCGTCGTCCTTCTCCTGATCGCGCTGATCTTCATCCGTATGTACGTTCTGGGAGACTGGTTCCGGCGGCGGGCCCTGCACAAGGCCGAGCACCAGTCCCGGCACCGGACTGCGCACCCGGCCAGTCACATGCCAGAACGCGGCGGAAGCCACGGACATCGAGCGGGATCCAGACGGCGGCCGAACCGGCATTGATCCGGTACCTCCGCAGCGATCGACGGCCCGCCCCGACGACTTCACCGCAGTCCGGCTAAGATCCGCATTTCTGGCCGCCCGGAGCCGGCAGAGCGATAGGGAGCACCATGCACTTGATCATCGGCACCTACACCGAGCAGCTGCCGCACGTCCACGGCAAGGCCGACGGCATCCTCGCGGCCAGTTTCGACCCCGCTAGCGGGCGCATCGGGCCGGTCGGGTCGCTGGTCCCGGCGCGCAACCCGTCCTACGTCGCCGTCACCGGCTCGGGTGCGAACGTCTACGCGGTTCACGAGACACTCACCTTTGAGGGCCAGCCGGGCGGCGGCGTCACCGCGTACGCCCGCGACCCGCGCACCGGGCGCCTGACCGAGCTCAACGCGCGCCCGACGCTCGGGGACTCGCCCTGCCACGTGGCCCTCGACGCCTCTGGCCGCTTCGTGCTGGTCGCCAACTACGGCGAGGGCGCGGGCTCCGTCACCGTGTACGGAGTCGGACCCGACGGCCGGCTGGGCGAGATGACCGACCACGTCCAGCTCACCGGAGCCGGCCCCACCCCGTCCGCCAGATCGACTCGCACGCGCACATGACCACCAGCGACCCGGTGACCGGGGACATCCTGGTGGCCGATCTTGGTTCCGACACCATCGGGGTCTACGCGCTCGAGGGTGACGGCCGCCTCACCCCGAAGACCGCCACGTCCACCCCGGCCGTCCCCGGTGCGGGCCCGCGGCACCTCGCTTTCCACCCGGACGGGCACCACCTGTTCGTCGCCAACGAGCTCGACAGCACCGTCTGCGTGCTGCGCCGTGAGGATGACCATTTCGTGGTGACCGAGCGGGTGCCGTCCTGGCCTGCCGACGAAGGCGGTCAGAATCTGGCGGGAGCTATCCGCGTGTCCCCGTCCGGCCTGGCACGTCCTGGTGTCCAACCGGGGGCACGACAGCCTGGCCGTGCTGCGCTTTGACCCGGGCGCCTCGGCGCTGTCCCTGGTGGGGATCACGCCCGACGTGGGGGAGTGCCCCCGGGATTTCATCGTCACGCCGGACGGACAGCACGTCATCGTGGCCGGCCAGGACAACGACCATCTCGCGTCCTACCAGTTCGACGACGAAGCCGGCCAGCTCCGCTTCCTGTACTCCACCGTCGCGCCCACCCCAGTGTGCCTGGTGCTCGCCTGACGGAGGACCCGCCGCCGCGCCGGTCACCCGTTCTGCCTGTACCTGGATGCGTGACCCGGCCAGGATGCGTGACAGGCCAGTTCTGAGCTGGCCACTCTTCGCTGTGTGATGCGCGTCTCCCGGCCGCGGAGCGGACTCGTGACGATCAAGAGGTAGAAAAGGTAGGTGACACAAGTACAAAGGAGGCGGCTTAGTGCCCGTTGAAGACCGTGCGACCGTGGCGGAGCAGCAGATCACCGTTACCGGGACCGTGCAGCAGCGGGCTTGGCGCGACCACGTCCTTCCGCCAGTTGAGCAGGTGCGGCCGGGGCTTTGGTCGGTGCCGACGCCGTTCCCGCGCAGTCCGCTCCGTTACGTCCTCTCCTACCTGATCGAAACCGAACGCGGCCCGGTCCTGGTCGACACGGGCTGGCCGAGTGACGAGGCTTGGGACGGCCTGGTAGCCGGCGTGGCCGCGACCGGCCATCAGATAGCCGACGTCACCGCGGTCCTCGTTACCCACTTTCACGCCGATCACTTCGGTCTCGCGCACAGGGTCCGGGAGGCCTCCGGGGCCTGGGTCGGCATGCACCCGGCGGACGCGGCGATCCTCCGCGGCTTCCCGACGCGAGATGGCTGGGCCGACGAGGACCGGACATGGATGACCCTGCGCGGCGTGCCGCAGAGCGAACTCGACGATCTGGTGCCGCCGAAGAACTTCCACATGTCGGGCCAGACCCGTGGCGTCGACGTGCTGATCGAGGACGGCGACCGGCCGGTGGGCAAGGATGCGCCGCTGCGCGCGCTCTGGACTCCCGGGCACTCACCGGGCCATCTGTGCTTCGCCGATGAGCGCTACGACGTGCTCCTCACGGGCGACCACATCCTGCCCAGGATCAGCCCGAACATCAGCCCCGCCCCGCTCGGCAACGAGGACACCCTCGGGATCTACCTGGACTCGCTGGCGGCGATGGCGGACCTTGACCCGGATGAGGTGCTCCCGGCCCACGAGTACCGCTTCGCCGGCCTGCCCGCCCGCGTCGGGCAGCTGCGGGAGCACCATCGCGCCCGGCTGGCCGAAGTGGTCGCCGTCGTCGCCGCGGCCGATGGCTGCAACACGCTCGAGGTAGCAGAGCGCCTCACCTGGTCCCGCCCCTGGGAGCAGTCCCAGGGCCTCGTCCGCCGCTCGGCGATCGGCGAGACCTACGCGCACCTGCTTCACCTGGAACGGCGCGGCCTCCTCGTGAACACCGGGAATCCCGATGACCACTGGAGTGTCGTCCCTCAGGTCGTGTAAAAAGTCACAAATAGCTATGACGCAATTGCGTGTGTGTCCATCCCACCCGCGCCGTTATATGGTGCCCTTCGTGTACGAAGGTCCGATTATCGATGCGCACACTCACCCGATGCTCGACCCGAATGAGTCGATCGTGGCTGCCCCGCATCCGCCCGAGAAGTACCTCTCCCTCGTGGCAGGGTCCCGGATTACCCGCGCCGCCGCCATTACTATTGCGTGGCCTAATGACCTGGTTCGGACCCGTGCTCGCAATGACCGCCTGCTCCAGCTGGCCGAAGACTCAGGCGGCTTCTTCTACCCGGTCTGCTCGGTCCACCCGGCCGACGGCGGTGCTGCCCTGGAAGAGATCGACCGCGTCGCCGCCGGCGGCGCCGCCTGGCTCAAGCTGCACCCGAATAACCAGCACTTCGACGTCGCCGACCCCGCCATCGCCGACGTGGTGAAGAAGGCCACCAAGCAGGGCCTCCCCGTCCTTTTCGACGCCTACTCGCCGTGGGACGCGGACCAGCCGGGCAAGTTCGTGGACCTCGCGACGGAGGTGCCCGATGGGAGGCTCATCCTGGCGCATGCCCATGGCCCCGGGTTCGCGCAGCTGCTGGTCTACGACATCGTCGGCCGCTACCCGTGGTGGAAGCGGAATGTCTGGGTCGACATCTCGGTGACGGGCCTGTTGTTCGCGGGCGGCCCGTATGCCGAGCAGTTCGCCTGGGTGATGCGCAAGGTCGGCATCGACCGGATTATCTTCGGCAGCGATTTTCCGCTTGATGACCCGCTGACCGCCGCCCGCGCCGTCGCCGAGCTCGGCTTCACCGACGCCGAGCAGGCCGCGATTCTGCACGACAACGCGGCCGGCCTGCTCGAAGGCAAATGACAGCCGGGAAAGAGCCAAGCCAAAATCCAAAACCGGCATTTGGAACGATCCCGTGCTTCGAGTTCACCGGCAGACGTCGCCGGAGTACCGTTTTATTCGTGCAGACCTTCGATGATGTGGCCCGGATCGCGGCCGAGCTCCCCGAGGTGACCGAGGGCGAGGAGAAGCATCGCGGCCACCGGGCCTGGCTAGTGCCGGGTACCGGCCAGGCAAGCGGCAAGATGTTCGCCTGGGAGCGCCCGTTCAGCAAGGCGGACATTAAGCGGTTCGGCGACGAGCAGCCGCCGTCCGGCCCGATTCTCGCCATCCGCACCACCGATCTAGCCGAGAAGGAGGCGATCCTGGCTGCCAGCCAGGCCCGCTTCTTCACCATCTCCCACTTGGACGGCTACCCGGCCTACCTCATCCAGCTCGATCAGGTATCAGCCGAGGCGCTCAGGGAGGCCCTGGTCGACGGCTGGCTGGCCAGTGCCCCGCGTGCGCTGGCGGACCGCTACCTCGCCCGCTTACCTATTTTCGTCGCGGTCGCGGTCGCGGCTCACGCCGGGACCGCGGTCCCGCGACGTTCTCGCGAGCACTTCAGAAAGCCGGACCGCCAGCTCGTCACGCTGCCGGACGACCTCCGCCAGCTGCTGCTCCAGCTCGATGATCCGGCGGATGGCGGGCATGGTCATGCCCTCATCGGCCATCGAGGCGACCTGCTGGATGACCCGGATCTCGATCCGGGTGTACCGGCGCTGGCCGCCGGTTGACCGTTGCGGCGAGACCACCTGGAGCTGGTCGACGCGGCGCAGGAACGCCTGCTTGAGCGAGAGCATCTCCGCCACCTGGCCAACGGTGAAGATCGGAACGTCCTCGTCCTCGAACGGCTGCATGCGTCTCACCTCCACGAAGCTGCTCCCCCAGGTGCGGTGGGCCATCGGCCCGGCTGACGCCGGACCGGCGTCAGGGGCACATCCACCCGACACGATGTTAAGCGGTCGGCCAGCGCTTGGCGCTGGCCGACCGCTTGTCGGTGTTGCACTGCCGTGGCTCGCTCATCGGGCCCCAGCCTAACGAGGCCGCCTTGGCCTTAGGCCTGCTGGGCCTCGCCCGGCTCCTGGGCCTCGCGGCGACGCCAACCGTGATCTTGCGCGGCTGGGCCTCCTCGCGGACCGGGATGCGGATCTCGAGCACGCCGTCGCCGTTGCTGGCCTCGATCGCGTCGGCGTCGAGGCTGTCGGACAGCCGGACGCGCCGGCTGAAGCTGCCGAACCGCCGCTCGCGCACGACCGGGTTCTCACCCTCGGTCTTGGTCTCCTCGCGGGTGGCGCTCACCGTGAGCACGCCCTTGTCCACGGTCACGTCGATCTTCTCCGGGTCCACGCCGGGGACGTCGAACCGGAGGACGAGCTCGCCGTCGCGGCGGAAGCTGTCCATCGGCAGGGCCGGGGCATACCCGCCGCCGGCCGTGCCGAACGTGCGGCGGACGATCCGGTCGAAGTCACGGGTGAACGGGTCGAGAGTCGTCAGGTACATCGCTGCTACCTCCAGAGAGGGCTGCCACACCTCGTGGTCTCACCCTTTGCTTGTAGAAAAGTTACAACTCAAGTTATATATTTCCTGACACTGGGTTGTCAAATAACTTGCTGTCGGGTGTGCGGTAGCGGCGATGGGCGCTAACCTGCGGGTATGACGATCCGTCCCGTCCGCCTGTTCGGCGACCCGATCCTGCGCACCGTCGCCGACCCCGTCACTGACTTCGACAAGCAGCTGCGCAACTTGGTCAAGGACCTCACCCAGACGCTGGATGACGCGCAGGGCGCGGGGCTGGCGGCGCCGCAGATCGGCGTCGGGCTGCGGGTCTTCGCCTACGCGGTACGCGGCGAGCGCGGCCACCTGGTCAATCCGGTCCTCGACTTCCCTGACGCCGAGGACCAGGAGGGCGAGGAGGGGTGCCTGTCCTTCCCCGGCATCTATTACGACGTGAAGCGCCGGCTGAACACCGTGGCCCGCGGCTTCACCGAGCAGGGTGACCCGGTTCAGGTAGTCGGCACGGAGGTGCTCGCCCGTTGCCTGCAGCACGAGACCGACCACCTGGACGGTGTGCTCTTCATCGACCGGATGGATCAGCCGACCAGGAAGCAGGCGATGAAGGCGATCAGGGAGGCGGACTGGGACGGCCCGGTGAAGGTCAGCCCGCACCGCATGAACGACCGCATATTTTGATCCCGCACTGGGCGGACCGCCTGCGTGAGGCCGGGAAGGAGCGCGGCTTACTTGGCGGTGATCTTGGTGCCGATGCCGTCGTCGCCCTCGCAGATGGCGCGCATCGCGCCATAGGCGGCGACGTCGAAGACGTGCATGGTCAGCCCCTGCTCGTTGGCGAGCACGAACGCGCTGGTGTCCATGACCCGGATGTCGGCCGCGATGGCCTCTTCGTAGGTGAGCCTGAGGTACTTGGCCGCGACCGGGTTGTGCTTGGGGTCGGAGTCGTACACGCCGTCGACCCCGTGCTTGGCCACCAGGAGCGCGTCCGCGTCCAGTTCAAGCGAGCGCTGCACCGCGGGGTAGTCGGTGGTCACGTAGGGCTGGCCGATGCCGCCGGCCAGCACGACGATGAAGCCGCGCTCCAGGTGATGCACGGCGCGCAGCCGGATGAACTCCTCGGCGACGCTGTGGATCGGCACCGCGGTCATCACCCGCACGTCGACATCGGTCCTGGCGGTGAGCGCGCCGCGCAGCATGAGCGCGTTCATCACGGTGCCGAGCATGCCGATGTTGTCGGCCTCGGCCCGGCTGATACCCCAGCCGTCGGCCATCCGGCCGCGGAAGTAATTGCCGCCGCCCACCACGACCGCCACCTGGACGCCGAGGTTGTGCACGGCGAGCACCTCATCGGCGACCCGGGCAAGGCTGGCTGGGTCGGCGCCGGTCCCGGCGTCCCCGGCCAGGGCCTCGCCGCTGAGCTTGACCACCACTCTGCGGTATCGCGGCAACGTCAAGACCCCTTCCAGTGCCGTCCTATCTGCACGCCACGGTATCAGGCTGACAGCAGGCAGGCGTCCCGAGACCTGCGCGCTATTTAACCTTTCGCGTCGGCCCAGCAGCGGACCGTGCTGATGTCGGCGATGAACCGCACCTGCCCGCCCGGTGCCCAGCGCTTGGCCGTCTCGGCCAGGCAGTCGGCGAGCAGCTCCGCGGCCCGCGCCGCGTGCTTCTCGGGGACGTGCACCAGCAGCTCGTCGTGCAGGCAGAGCACGATCCGGGCGTCGAGGGGCGCCGCCCGGGCGCGGACGGTGACCGCCCACATCTTGAACAGCTCGGCCGCGGCGCCCTGGATCAGCGCGTTCCGGCCGTACCGGCCGCGCGCGGCCCGCGCGCCCGAGGACTCGGTGGCCGCCCGGTCGGCGGCGCCTGACATCCGGACCAGGCGGCCGCCGTAGGTGCGCAGGTCCTTCCCGGCCTGCGCGGACCGGTCGGCGGTGTCGAGGTAGCCCATGGCGACCGGGTAGGCGGCCCGCATCCCCTTCCCGGCGGTGCCGCCGTGCCCGGTGGTCTGCCCGTACATCGCGGCGATCATGGCGACCTTGGCGGTGGGCCGGTCGACGCCGAGCTGGTCCGCCACCGGGAGGTACATGTCGGTGGCGGCGGTGGCCGTGGCCAGCGCGGCGTCGCCGGAGACGGCGGCGAGCACCCGCGGCTCGATCTGCCCGAGGTCGGCGCGGATGAACACGTGCCCGGGCTGGGCGATCACCGCCCGGCGGAGCACGGCCGGCATGTTGTGCAGCCCGCTGGACGCGGTCATCCGCCCGGCCGCCCCGTCGCATCCGGTCCAGGCCCCGCGCAGCCGCCCGTCGGGGCCGAGGTTCTCATCCAGCCAGCCGTACCCGTAGGTGGTGGCGATCCGCTCCGCCTTGCGCCAGTCGAGTAGCGCGGCCACCAGGGGTGAGGAGTCCCTGAACCCCTCAAGCCGGTACGCGCGGGTGTCGGGCACGTCGATCCCCGCGGCGGCGAGCAACGACCGCACCTGGCCGGGGCTGCGCAGGTCGGCCGAGACCCCGGCCGGCGCGTGCCCGAGCACGACGCCGTCGCGCGCGGCCCGGGTGGCGGCGGCGTCGGCCGCGGTGTGCGGCCGCGGTCCGATGATCTCCGTCAGCAGATCCTCGGCGGCCGTCCTGTCCACTGGCAGCCCGTCGGCCGCCAGCTCGGCGCAGAGCAATTCGATCGTGGATTCCGAGCGCGCGGTGGTGACCGCGATGCCGCCGCCCGACTCGGCCAGGGCGTCCTGCTGGAGCTCCGCCGCTGCGCGCGCCTCGGCCGCCCCGAGCGCCTTGACCGCCCCGTCGCCGGCCGCGACGCTGAACAGGTCAGGCTCACCGGAGGCCACCCCGGGAATCTGATCCTCCGGCACTCCGTGCAAGCGGGCCCAGGTGTACTCGGGGTCGGCCCGCCATCCGCCGAACAGCAGCCGGTGCACCGCCGCGATGTCCCAGCAGGTGGTCACCCGGGCCCCGGCCCCGGCCAGCTGACGCGCCGTGTCCTGCGACCACAGCACCCACCGGGGCCGGATCTCGGCATCAGCGAGCAGGAGCTGGCGGGCGCCCGCGGCCAGCTCGCCGTCCAGCACCGTCAGATCGCCGTCCGGCGCCGCCAGCGAGACGGACCCGTCGGCCGCGATGGCCAGCCCCACCAGGCCGCCTGGGCTCACCCGATGCGCGCGCAGCCAGCCGGGGACGTCCACGTCTACATTCTCCGCCCTCGCGTCTGCGGGCGAAGCCCGCATCGGGGGGACGGGGGCCGGGGGGGCCGGGGGGCGGGAGCCCCCCATGCGGAGAGCGGGCAGCCCCCCATGCGGGAGATTGCGGGGCGGGAGCCCCCCATGCGGGAAAGATGTCCCCCCGGAAGATACAAGAGTCCGGGAAGGCTGCTGGAAGCAGCCGAACACAGTGTGGGGTACGGCACCCGGACCGGTGGACGGGGGATGTGCCGGGCCGGGTGCCGCTGCGCCCGGGCAGCCGGGGAAACCAGCCGGGCGCACGCCGGGCGGTTTGAGCGGGAACTCGCCGCCAGGCAGTGCCTATCAGCGTAGCGCGCGGTAAGGCGCCGCGTCCGCCGCCGGCCAGCAGCGCCAGAACCTCGTCCTGAAGGTGGCCGTTAGTGCAGACCACGCTGCCGCCGTCCGGGGTCGCCTCCCCGGCCAGGCTGGTGAACCGGCCGCCGGCCTCCTCAACGATCACCTGCAGCGCCGCCAGGTCCCAGAGCGAGACGTCTGGCTCGGCCGAGATGTCCACCGCGCCCTCCGCGACCAGCATGTGCGACCAGAAGTCACCGAACCCGCGGGTCCGCCAGACCGCGCGGCTGAGCGACAGGAACCCGCCCAGCCTGCCCGCCTCTTCCCAGCCGCCGATACCTGAGTAGGAGAACGAGGCGTCGGCCAGCGTGGTGACACCGGAGACCCGGCAGCGGGATGCGTTGGACAGCGACTTGCCGGTCCACGCGCCGCCGCCCGTCGCCGCCCACCAGCGCCGCCCCAGGGCCGGCGCGGTGACCACGCCCGCCACCACCTTGTCCCCGTCCATGAGGCCGATCAGCGTGGCCCAGACGGGGACGCCGCGGACGTAGTTCTTGGTGGCGTCGATCGGGTCGATGACCCAGCGCCGCGGCCCGCTGCCGGTCTGCCCCGACTCCTCGCCGAGTACGGCGTCGCGCGGCCGCGACCGGCGGAGGATGTTGCGGATCGAGTCCTCGGCCGCCCGGTCGGCATCCGAGACGGGCGTCAGATCGGGCTTGGTCTCCACCCGCAGGTCGAGTGCCTTGAACCGCTTGGTGGTGATGTCATCGGCGGAGTCAGCGAGCACGTGCGCGAACCGCAGGTCGTCGTCGTAGCTTCCCACCCGCGAAACGGTACCGGTACTTTCGTCGCGCTGACCAGCGGAGAACCTTTTTGCCCGTGCGGTCTGAGCCTGGTCGCGGCATAATCGCTGCGTGAATCCGCTCGGTGACCTGCCCAGTGAGCTCCACCGCTACGTGCGGGACGGCCGGATCTCGGTCATCCCGGCCAAACGCGCGGCCCGCCTGCTGCTGCTCGACCAGGTGGCGCAGGCGTTCGAGCCGGGGCACCGGTACTCCGAACTCGCCGTCAACGAGATCCTCAAATCGGTCTACGACGACCATGCCGCCCTGCGCCGCTATCTGGTCGACGAGGAATTGCTGTCCCGCACCCCGGGCGGCACGTACTGGCGGTCGGGCGGCACCGTTCCGGTCGTCCCCGAGTTACTCGGCCGACTCGCGCGAGCGGAGCAGGCGGCGGAGGGAGTCGAGACGGGGCTGGGCGTCGTGCGCGGCGGCCCACTCGTCCAGGGCGCAGTCCGGCGACAGGTGATCGCAGCCCGGCGGGCAGTCGGCCGTTCCCTCGGCCAGGTCGCCGAAGGCCTCCACGACCCGGTCCGGTGTGACGTGGCCGAGGCCGAAGCCGCGGACGCCGGGGGTGTCGATCAGCCAGCCGGAGTCGCCCGGCAGCGGCAGCGCGATCGCCGACGAAGAGGTGTGCCTGCCCTTGCCCGTCACCGCGTTGACGTAGCCGACCGCCCGCCCCGCGTCCGGCACCAACGCGTTCACGAGGGAGGACTTCCCGACCCCGGACTGGCCGATCAGCACGGTGATCTGGCCGTCGAGCGCCTTGTGCAGCCGGGTCAGCGTCTGCTCGTCCAGCGGCTGCCTGGTGGTCAGCATCGGGATGTCCAGCGGCCGGTAGAACGCCCGGAGCTTGGTCGGCGACGCCAGATCGGATTTGGTCAGCACCAGCAGCGGGTTGAGGCTGGCGTCATAGGCGGCGACCAGGCAGCGGTCGATGAACCGGGTCTTCGGCTCGGGATCGGCCAGCGCGCAGACGATCGCCATCTGGTCGGCGTTGGCGACGACGACCCGTTCCAGCGGGTCGGTGTCGTCGGCGGAGCGGCGCAGCACGCTGGTTCGCTCCTCCACCCGGACGATGCGCGCGAGTGACCCGGCGCTGCCGGAGGTATCGCCCGCCAGCGCCACCCGGTCGCCGACCACGATCGAGCCCTTGCCCAGCTCGCGGGCCTTCATCGCGGTGACGAGCCGTCCCCGGCCGGGACCGAGGTCCGCGACTGAGCCCGCGCCCGGGTCCGGGTCCGATTCTGCGTCGATGACGCACCCGTACCGGCCCCGGTCGACGCTGATCACGAACGCTTCGGGGGCGGACTGGTGCGCCGGGCGGCGCCTGGTGCGCGGCTTGGACCCGCGCCCGGCGCGGACCCGGACGTCGTCCTCGTCTAGGTCAGCGGAGCGGTTCCTCAGGGCGACGGCTCCGTATCAGGCGCCCCGGCCAGCTCCGCCCAGACGGCGGTGAAGTCGGGGAAGGTCTTGCCGACGGTGGCCACGTTGGGCACCTCGATGCCCGGGACGGCCAGGCCGAGCACGGCCGCGGCCATCACCATCCGGTGGTCGTCGTAGGACTCGAACTTCTGCCCGGGCTCGGCCCGCAGCGGCCGGGGCCGGATGGCGAGGCCGTCGGGCAGTTCGGTCACGTCGCCGCCAAGAGCGTTGATCTCCTTGGCGATCGCGGCCAGCCGGTCGGTCTCCTGCGCCCGGGTGTGCCCCACCCCGGTGAAGGCCGACGGGCCGGACGCGAGCGCGGCGACCGAGGTAAGCGGCAGGCAGAGCTCGGGAATGTCGCGCAGGTCGGCCTCGATCCCGTTGATGACGCCTGACCCGGTGACGGTCAGCCCCTCCGGGCCGGACGAGACGGTACCGCCCATCCGGGTGAGCACGTCCAGGATCGCGTCCGCGGCCTGCAGTGAGTTGGACGGCCAGTCCCTGATCGTCACCGAGCCGCCGGTGACGAGCGCCGCCGCGAGGAACGGTCCCGCGTTGGACAGGTCAGGCTCGACGGTGAAGTCCCCCAGGTTGAGCCGCCCGGGCCGGACCCGCCAGAAATCAGGTCGTTCCCCCGCGCCGATCTCCACGTCCGCGCCGGCGTCCCTGATCATGCGCCACGGTCATCTCGATGTGCGGCAGCGACGGCACCGGCGGCCCGGAGTGATGGACCTCGACGCCGAGGTCGAACCGCGCCGCCGCCAGCAGCAGCCCGGAGATGAGCTGCGACGAACCGGAGGCGTCGAGCGTCACCGCGCCGCCGCGGACCGCGCCGGTACCGCGGATGGTGAACGGGAGCGCCCCCCGCCCGTCATCGTCGATCGACACGCCCAGCGTGCGCAGCGCGGAGAGCAGCGCGCCGACCGGCCGTTCCCGGGCCCGCGGATCGCCGTCGAACGCCACCGAGGCGGCCGACAGCGCGGCGACCGCGGGCAGGAACCGCATGACCGTCCCCGCGTTGCCCACATCGACGCTGACCGAAGAGCCGGGGGCAAGGGACCCGCCGGCGACTGCGAGGTCCGTTCCGTGCTCTTCGACCGTGCAGCCGAGGACGCCCAGCGCCGCGACGGCGAGCGACGTGTCGCGGGCCTTCAGCACTCCCCGCAGCGTCGACGGGGAGTCGCTCAGCGCCGCCAGCAGCAGCGCCCGGTTGGAGATCGACTTCGAACCAGGCAGCCGCAGCGCCGCGCGCACCGGTCCGTGCGCGGTAGGTGCGCGCCAGGTCGTTGAGTCCATAACCTTGAGACTATCGGTTGATGCGTAAAGGAGGCGCTGATGTGCGGTCGGTTCGTATCAGCACGCAAGCGGGCTGAGCTCCTCGAGGAGTTCGCCGTCCAGCGCGACACAGTCGCCGCGGACCGCGAGCCCGACTACAACGTGGCGCCGACCAAGCGGATCTACACCGTGCTCGACCACAAGGACGAGCGGGAGCTGCGGCTGGTCCGCTGGGGCCTGGTACCGGGCTGGGCCAAGGACACCAAGGGCGGTTCCCGGCTGATCAACGCGCGGGCCGAGACGGTCGCGGTCAAGCCCTCGTTCCGTGCCGCGTTCGCCCGGCGCCGCTGCCTCATCCCGGCCGACGGCTACTACGAGTGGCAGACCGACGGCAAGGCCAAGCAGCCGTTCTACATCTACCGGACGGACGGCGGCATCCTCGCCTTCGCCGGCATCTACGAGCTGTGGAAGAACCCGGAAGTGCCGGAGGACCACGAGGACGCCTGGTACTGGTCCGCGTCGATCATCACCACCGACGCGACCGACGAGATCGGCAAGATCCACGACCGGACGCCGATGGTGATCGCGCCCGCTGACTGGACAGAGTGGCTCGACCCGGCCAACCGGGAGAAGGAGCACCTGCTGCAGACCATGCACCCGGCGATAACCTCCGGCCACGGCGGCCTGACCGCCCGCCCAGTCTCGACCACCGTCAACTCAGTCCGCAACAACGGCCCCGAACTGATCGAACCCCTGCGTGTTAGCTCCCCAGCGGGACACCCGGCCCGGGTTTTGACGCCCCACGCAAATGGGGCTGCCTCGCGGCCTCGCGGGGGACCACCCGCAGAGACCGCGAGCAGACCCCATATCGGGGGGTCAGCGAGGGCTCGTCCCCCGGGGGCAATACCGCGCAGGCGATCAGCTGGGTGCCTACCGAGTCGTCGGAACGGGCCCGTAGCTCCGCGTTTACCAGCTCGCCGAACCGGGCCGGGTCGCGGGCGAGCAGGTAGCTGACCGTCTGCGGGGAGAAGACGGTGCGCGGCCTGATCCAGCTCACCTCGAGCCCGCAGCCGGTGAACAGCTCGCGCAGCTGCTCGTCGCCGTAGCAGCGGGTGATGGTCCCATCCGGCCAGGGGATCAGCACCACGTCGGCGTTGGGCAGGTCCACCAGGTGCGGCCAGCGGTGCTGCTCGGCCAGCACCGCCATGCCGAACATCAGCGAGTCCACGCAGGCGAGCACCCGCCCGCCGGGGCGGAGCACGCGCGCGATCTCGCTCACGAGCATCCTCCGCGCCCAGCCGCAGGGAGAGCGCACGGTCCTCGGCGATCACGCCGTCGGCGCAGCCGTCTGGCGAGGAACTCAAGTCCGGTCCCGTCGGCGGCCACGGTGCGCAGCCGGAGGTCGCTTCCCGCGGCCAGGCCCCCGGGGCGGACGGGAGTCACCGAACCCGCCCCCTCCGGCGGCGGGGCCTGCGGCGGCACGGCATCCGGCGGCATGGCATCCGGCGGCAGGGCCGTGGCATCGACGACCCGGAGCACGTGGTGGCCGGCGTACGCCGCCATCTCGGCGGCACGTGAGCCAGGACCGGAGATGTCAACCAGGAGCCGGGACGCCGGCGGCAGCCAGTCGTTGAGCTGCGCGAGGGCGACGGCAGCGTGGAAACGAGGGTAGTAGTCGGCGGCAGGACCGGTGTCCTGGTCGGCGCTGGCGATTGCCTGCACGGAATTACTCCTGGCCGGGCGCCCGTTCGCGTGGCGCCCCACGGCTGTTACCTTTCCCCGGCCCGGGCGTTCCATCCCTGATACCGGAATTGCGGCGGGGCAACATGGTGTTAAACGCCACATGGTCCTAGCCCCACCACGACAGCGACGGTCACAGTCACGCCGGCCAGTCCCCCGCCCCGCCGGGAAGGTATCCTCTTACGGTTACCGAGAGGGGGTGGGTCCCGTGCCAGAGACACTAGCCGAGCGCGGCGAGCGCTTTGAGGCAGATGTCATGCCGTACCTGGATCAGCTGTACTCCGCCGCCCTCCGGATGACGCGGAATCCGGCGGATGCGGAAGACCTGGTGCAGGAGACGTTCGCAAAGGCGTACGCGTCCTTCCACCAGTTCCAGGAGGGGACCAACCTGAAGGCATGGCTCTTCAGGATTCTGACCAATACCTTCATCAACACCTATCGCAAGCGGCAGCGGGAACCGCAGCGGTCAGGGGCTGACGAGGTTGAGGACTGGCAGCTTGCGCGGGCCGCGTCGCATAGTTCCGGGGGACTGAAATCTGCCGAGGCGGAAGCGCTGGAAAGGCTTCCCGACTCTGACATCAAGACGGCGCTGCAGGCGCTGCCTGAGGAGTTCAGGATCGCCGTCTACCTGGCAGACGTGGAAGGGTTCGCATATAAGGAAATCGCCGACATTATGGGAACCCCGATAGGTACCGTGATGTCACGGCTCCACCGCGGCCGCCGCCAGCTGCGTGAGCTGCTCCAGGACTATGCCGCAGACCGGGGCCTTGTCCGGGCGCAAGCCGAGGAGGGCGGTCATGAGCTGCGGAAAACCGCACGAGACACCGTGTAGCGAGGTACTCGAGCAGGTCTACTGGTACCTGGACGGGCAGGTCTCGCAGGAGGATTGCGACCATATCCGGCAGCACCTGGACGAATGCGGCCCGTGCCTGCGCGAGTTCGGCTTGGAGGAAGCGGTCAAGCGCCTGGTGGCCAGGCACTGCGGCTGCGACCCGGTACCGAGCGGGCTGCGCACCAAGGTGCTGGTCCGGATCAGGCAAGTTCAGGCCGAGATCGAGGTCAGCGAATAGCCGCCGCTTTTAGGTCTGCGCGAATTCGCGTCGTCACGTTATCCTGACATGGACGCTCACGCAGGGAGCGGTCGTTTAGCATTCCGCGAGAGAGGACTGTCCTGATGAGGGCTTCCGGGGTCTCCTGGGGGTAGCGACGGCGATCGGTGGGGTTCGGGTCAACTCCGGCTGGCTGCGAGGGGGAAGCGTGGGCAAGCTCTCGCGGGCCGCGTGGCTTTATATCGGTTGTGTCGTCGCCGCCGCTATCGCGGTGGTCGCGGCAGGCCCGTTCGCTGGTATCGACTGGGTCGCGGTCGGCGCGCTCGGCCTGCTCCTGGTCGCCTGCGAATCCTCCGCCACCCTGCTCAACGCGCGCGGCCTGGCCTGGTCCGCCAACAGCATCGCGTCGCTGGCCGCCGTCGTGCTCTGCGGCCCGGTGGGCGCTGCCCTGGTCGGCGGCTGCACGCTGTTCGGCCTGCGCCGCGGCCCGTCGCCCGTCCAGCGGGTGTTCAACGCCGCCATGTTCGCCCTGAGCGCGTACCTCGCGGGGCGGACCTTCCTGCTGTTCGGCGGGCACGTGGGCGTCCAGGGCCCGAGTGCGTTCCCCGGTGTCATCGGGCCGTTCGCGGCCGCCGCCGCGGTGCACGTGACCGTTAACTTCGCGCTCCTGCGGGGCATCTTCTGGCTGACCAGGGAGCCGGGCACCGCACTCGGGCGGCTCGGGCTGGACACCAAGCTCTGGCTGACCGACGTCGGCTACGGCGCGTTCGGCCTGCTCATCGCGGCGGTCTGGGCGGTGCTTGGGCCGTTCACCCCGTTCCTGGTGCTCGTCCCGGTCTTCGTTGCCCGCTGGGCGGTCGCGCAGTTCGCGGCGCAGCAGCGGGCCTATGAATCCACCGTGAGCGCGCTGTGCCAGGCGGTGGAGACCAAGGACTTCTACACCAGGGGGCACAGCGAGCGGGTGTCGCGCGGCTCGGTGATGATCGCCACCGAGATCGGCATGCGGGCCGAGCGGGTGGCGGCCATCAGGTACGCCGGCATGCTGCATGACGTGGGCAAGCTCGGCGTGCCCACGTCGGTGCTGCAGAAGCGGTCCTCGCTGACCGACGACGAGTACGCCGCCATCCAGCTCCATCCCATGCGCGGCCTGGACATCGTCCGCGAGATCGGCTTCCTCGACGAGGCCCTGGCCGGCATCATGCACCATCACGAGCGGATCGACGGCAAGGGTTACCCGATGGGCCTCGCGGGCGACGAGATCCCCGAGTTCGCACGGGTCCTGGCGGTAGCGGACGCGTTCGACGCGATGACCTCCGACCGGTCCTACCGGGGCGCCCGGCCGGTTCCCGAGGCGGTCGCCGAGCTGCGCAAGTGGGCGGGCAAGCAGTTCGACCCGGCCTTCGTGGACGCCTTCGTCACCGCGATCGAGCGGGACAGCTGGACGGCGCCGGATCCGGCCCCGGCGGATGAGCCGCTGCTCTCGCCCGGGGTGACGTTCCCCCCGGCGGTGACGCCCGCCAGCGCCCCGCAGAGCATGCCCGACGGAAAAGCCGACGTACCGGATATGCCGACCATCGAGAGTCTGTGACGCCGTGCCCGCCCGACGGTACGAGCCACGCGGCGCGCGCGTGTCCGCCCCGGACTCCGGGCGGTGGCTGCTTGTCGTCTTCGCCGGGCTGCTGCTGGTCTGGTCGGTCGCCCAGACCGCGGTCACCGGCGTCCACGACGTGCACGCGGCGCTCGCCTTCGGCGCGCTGATCGCGCTCGGGGAGCTGCTCCGGCTGAACCTGCCGGGGGACCGCGAGGCCGCCCCGATGGCGACGGCCGGCGCGCTGGCCTACGCGCTGCTGCTGCGCATCGGGGATATCCCCGCCCGGCAAGCGCCGAGCAGGTCATCGCGGTCACCGCGATCGCCATGATCGTCGGCGCGCTGCCGCACCTGGCGGTCGGCCGCCCGGCCCGGCTCACCGCGATGGCCGCGCGGCTGCTGGCGGTGGCGTGCGTGGCGCTGGTATTCCGCCCGCTGGTGAACGGCTCCCTGATCGGCGGCAAACGGTGGGAAGAGCTGCCCGTCATGCTCGCCCTGGTGGTCGTCGCCTGGCTGGTTGAGGCGGTGGTCG
>CAVQOE010000002.1:0-198503 GCA_963714295.1 uncultured Actinomycetota bacterium
GCATCGAGGGGGTCAGGGGTTCAAATCCCCTTAGCTCCACCCAGGAAGAGCACGCCAGGAACCTTTTTCCGAATAGCCGCGCTATTTTACGCGAGGGCTTGGTGGGTGCCAAGCTGTAGTTTGACCGTTTGGCTGATGCGTTGCGGCCACGGTCTGACGCATGGCTTTGCCGGTCACTGCTGGACTGCCCCGGAGTGGATGAGTCTCGCCAGGCCGGTGCGGGAGCGGACGCCCAGTTTGTCGTAGATGTGGCCCAGGTGGACCTCGATGGTCTTGTGGCTGAGAAACAGCCTGGCTGCGATCTCATGGTTGCGCAGGCCGTCAGCGACCTGCAACGCCACGCGCAGTTCCTGGGGGGTGAGCCGGACATGAACCGGCTTGTGGTGCGGGATCGTGCTGACGCCTGCGGTGGCGAGTTCCGTGGCCGTGCGGTCCGCCCACGGCTGGGCACCTAGCTGCTCGAAGGCGAGATAGGCCTGAGTGAGCTGGCGCCCGCCCTCACCTCGGCGCCGGAAACGCAATAGTGCCTCGCCGAGGCACAGCCGGGCGCGGGCCTGCTCGAACACGCTCGCCGATTCCTCCGCGAGGCAGACCGCCTCCTCAAGCTGCGAGATCGCTTGCTGCGGGGGCTTCAGGAGCAGTCCCCGGCAGCGGGCCGCTGTTACCTTGGCCCACCTGCTGCCGGTCGCCGCCGCCTCAGCATCCAGCAGAGCGAGCTGCTCATGAGCATCGGCGGCACGACCAAGGCGGATCAAGCTCTCGATGTAATCAGGCCGCCACTGGATCACGCACGGATCCCTGACGCCGTACTGTTTCACGTGGGCATCTACCCGGGCCAGCTCGGCCGCGGCCAGCCCGTAATTCGCCATGCCAAGTTCGAGCATGCCCCGCGCCGCCCTGGCATACGCGTCCACTGAGACGACCCCGATGGGCCTGGCCAAGGCGACAGCCTGGGCCAGGCGATCGTGGCAGACCTGGGCCGCCCCCATGGCCGCGTCGATGCGACCGGCGCAGACCAGTGCGTAACTCAGGTTCATGTTCGTGGGGTAATCGCTGCTCAGCTCCACCGCTTCGGCCGCGTGAGCGCAGGCAAGGCTCCATTCACCGGTACGGAAGTACAGATCGGACAGGGTGGCCAGCCCGTAGGGCAGATCGTCAAGGCGACCTGTGGCCCGCCCGGCGGCCACGCTAGACGTCAGCAGCTCCTCGGCCGGCTGATACTCCTCGCACCAAATCAGCGACTGGCCACACCGCATCCGCAGTTGCTGGAGAGCCAGGTCAGGGCGCGCGATCCCGGAATCGGCGAGAATGTCGGCAATGCTGCGCCGGCCCGCTTCACGGCTGCCCGTCAGGATGCTCGCATGCGCCAATGACGCCTGGCTGGTCAGCCAGGCGATGCCTGCTGTGCTGCGGCCAAGGTCGACAGCCCGGCCGGCTATCTCCAGGCTAAGGTCCAGCCGGCCGATCATGATGCAGACGCTGCTGGCCAGCGCCAGCAGCGTCGCGGCCCGCCCTTTGTCGAATGGCTGCACCGCTTCGGCGTCGGCGATCAGCCGGTGATACTGCGCGATGGGCGGCGACGTCCACAGGGTGGCATAGGCCAGCATCGTCTGCGCGTCGGCCTTGATGCCGGGATCGGCGGCCAGCTTGATGACCTGGTTGAGCAGCCGATCAGCCGAGTCCAGGTCGCCGCCGAGACAGGCGGCCTGGCCTGCGGCCATCCACTTGGCCAGCTGCCGGCCGGGATCGGCGGTCAGCTCGGCCGCGCGCTGGTAGGCACGGCTGGCGGTGCCGAACGCATTGCGGGCATGTGCCGCCTGAGCTGCGCGGTCCAGGCTCTCCGCCGCGTCCTCGTCGGGACCTACGGCGGCAGCCGCGAGATGCCATGCATGCTCGGACCTGATCCCCTTGGGCGGCCGATGCTGTCGGCTAGCGCGCGGTGAGCCGCCTGCCGTACCTGCGGCTCGGCAGCGTGGTAAACGGCGGAGCGCAGTAGCGGATGGGTGAACTCGACGCTGCCATCCTTGAGCCGGACCAGCCCCACTCGCTCGGCCAACGCCAGATCGGCGAGGTCCAACGCGAGCAGGCGGCTCGCCCGCTGCAGCGTGGCGAGGTCCGCCGTCGCGTCGCACGCCGCCAGCAGGAGCAGTTGCCGCGCGAGCGGAACTGGTGGCCTCGAGCCGATGGGCGAACGCCTGCTGTACCGCCGTCGCGATCGGCAGCGGTTCCGGCAGCGAAGTGAGGCCGGTCAGCTCGCCGTCGGTGAGCGCCCCAGTCAACTCCCGCAGGGCCAGCGGATTGCCGCCGGTGCCGCTTACCAGCCGGTCAGCCACGGCTGGCGCGATGGACCGGCCGGTGCGCGTTAGCAGTTCGCGCGCTGCCGCGCCCTCGAGCCCGGTTACCGCCAGCGTGTTCATCCCGGCGGCATCGAACGAGCAGGGGGCACCGGTGCGAAGCGCGATTATCAGGCCAATGGCATCATCGCTGAGCCGCCGTGCGGCGAATTCCAGGGCCTGGGCGGAGGCGGCATCCAGCCAGTGCACGTCATCCACGACCGCCAGGAACGGCCGCCGCACCGCCGCCTCGCCGAGCAGGCTGAGGGTGGCGGCGCAGATAGCGAACCGGTCAGCGCTGACCGCGGGGCCGATGGCGAGGGCGGCAGCCAGTGCGGTCCGCTGCGTGCCGGGCAACGCATCGAGGTGCCCGAGTACCGGGCGGAGCAGGTCGGAGAGCCCGGCAAACGGCAGGTTTCGCTCTGACTTAATCCCCCGGGCCCGCAGTACCTGCAGCCCGCTGGAGTGAGTGGCGGCGTAGTCCAGCAAGCTTGTCTTGCCGACGCCCGCCTCACCGGTGAGGACGAGGACGGCGCCGGAACCCGCCCGGACCTGGGTGATCAGAGCGTCCAGCTGAGCGCATTCCCCGTCGCGCCCGAGCAGCATATCGATAATCTATTCCGGTCGCGGCGGAGGGTCCAGGACCCGGAAGTAAGGGTTTTCCCTGATACGGTTCCCCCGCCTAGCACCCAAACTTGCGTCGGGGGCATGGTCGGCGGCGCTGGGCCGCCCGAAGGGGGCCCAGTGACGGATGCGGAGACACGCCCGGGACCGGCGACTGGTCAGCGGCGTTCCGGACTGCGCGCCGATTCCCCGGCGGGCACGGCGGACATAGCGCCGCCCGGGGCCGGGACTGTCCCGAACGCACCTGCCGGATCCGCCGGGACAGCCAAGCTGTCTCAGGCCGCGGATCTCCTTCCGTCCATCGCGGCGCCCAAGGGCGGCGGAGCGATAAGGAGCCTGGCCGAGAAGCTGACCGTGGACGCCGCGACGGGAGCCTGCGGGACTTCGATCAGCCTGCCGTTCAGCCCCGGCCGGTCCGGCGTCGGTCCGGCTTTGCAGCTCAGTTACGCGTCCGGCGCGGGAAACGGGCCACTCGGGTTCGGCTGGAGCCTGGGCCTGCCGGAGATTACCAGGAAGACCGACAAAGGCCTGCCGCAGTACTGCGACAGCGACGAATCGGACGTCTTCCTCCTGGCCGGACAGGACGACCTAGTCCCGGTGCTCGCCCCTGACGGTGCCAGGAAAACACTGGGCCGAATGGCCTGGGGCAGCACCTTCAACGTCGATTTCTACCGGCCACGGGTCGAAGGCCTGTTTGCCCGCGTCGAGCGATGGACGGACACCGCCACGGGCATCAGCCACTGGCGCACCATCTCGTGCGACAACGTCACGACGCTGTACGGCGCCGAACCCGCAAGCCGGGTCGCGGACCCGGCCGATCCAGCCAGAATCTTCTCCTGGCGCATCTGCCGGAGCTGGGATGACAAGGGCAACGCGGCGGTTTACGGCTACGCCCCGGAGGACAGCGCCGGGATCGCGGTAGCCGCCGCGCACGAGGCGAACCGGACCGCGCAGACGCGGGCGGCCCAGAGCTACCTGAAGACCGTCAACTACGGCAATGTGACGCCCTACTACCCGGACTGGACCGCCACCCAGGAAACGCCGCTCCCGGCCGACTGGATGTTCACGGTCGTGCTCGACTACGGGGATCATGCCGGCGTGCCGCCCGCGCCAGGCAGTGACCAGCCGTGGCCCGTGCGCCCCGACCCGTTCTCCAGCTACCGGGCCGGATTCGAGGTCCGCACTTACCGGCGCGTCCAGCGGCTGCTGTTCTTCAACAACTTCCCCGCCGAGGCCACGGCCGGGCCTGGCTGCCTGGTCCGGTCGCTCGACTTCGTGTACTCCGACCAGCAGGCCCCGGCCGATCCGCACAACCCGATCTACACGTTCCTGGTCTCCGTCACTCAGACCGGCTACCGGAAGGACGGCGAAGACCTGGTCGTGGCGTCGATGCCGCCGGTCGAGTTCACCTACAGCGAGCCAGAGATCCAGCAGACGGTGCAGACGCTGGACCCCGCCAGCCAGGGCAACCTGCCGGAAGGCCTGGATGACAGAAGCTACCGGTGGGTCGACCTCGACGGCGAGGGCCTGTCCGGGATCCTGACCGACGGGAACGGAGCCTGGTACTACAAGCGAAATACGAGCGCCGGCAACCTGGTCGCTCAGCCCGACGGCACGCTGGCGGCCCAGGCCCGGTTCGGGCCGCCCGAGACCATTACCGGCCTGCCGTCCCGCTCGGATCTGTCCGGGGTGCGGCTACTGGACCTGTCCGGCAGCGGGCGCCTCGACGTGGCCGATCTGGCCGGCCCGGATCCGGGCTATTTCGAGCGGACGGAGGACGGGACCTTCGAGCCGCTGCAGCGGTTCGCGGCGCTCCCGGCCCTCGACTGGAGCGATCCGAACGTCAGGTTCATCGACCTCACTGGCGACGGGCTGGCCGACATCCTGCTGACTGAGGATGGGCTCTTCACGTTTTACGCGTCGTTGTGCGCAGACGCGGGCTTCGACACCGCGCGGCTGGCCCGGCCCGGCTGGGACGAGGAAAAAGGCCCCAACGTGGTGCTGTCAGACGGCACCCAGACCATCTTCACCGCCGACATGTCCGGAGACGGCCTCGGCGACATCGTCCGGATCCGGAACGGCGAGGCATGCTACTGGCCGAATACCGGCTACGGCCGGTTCGGGACCAAGGTGACGATGGATCTCGCGCCGCGCTTCGACAACGAGGAGCGGTTCGATCCGCGCCGGATCAGGCTGGCCGACATCGACGGGTCGGGCAGCGCCGACCTGCTCTACGTCGGCCAAGCGGGGGTGACGGCCTGGTTCAACCAGTCGGGGAACTCCTGGTCCGCCCCGACCGGTATCGCCGTCTTCCCCACGGCTGACCAGCTGAGCACCGTCCAGGCGCTCGACCTGCTTGGCACCGGGACAGCGTGCCTGGTCTGGTCCTCGCCGCTGCCCGGCGAGGCAGCGGCTCCGCTACTGTACGTCGACCTCATGGGCGGCCTGAAGCCGCATCTGATGATCGGCGCGCGGAACAACCTGGGCACGGAGACCCGGGTCAGCTACGCGCCGTCGACCCGGTTCTACGTGGCCGACCAGGCCGCGGGCCGCCCCTGGGTGACACGCCTGCCGTTCCCGGTCCAGGTCGTCGAACGAACCGAGACGTTCGACTGGATCGGCCGGAACCGGCTGGTCACGTGCTATGCCTATCACCACGGCTACTTCGACTCCTACGAGCGCGAGTTCCGCGGGTTCGGCATGGTCGAGCAGTGGGACACCGAGCAGTTCCGCGACGACACGGCCTTCCCCGACGGCGACGCCGCGAACTGGGATCAGCAGTCGTGGTCGCCGCCGGTCCACACCCGGACCTGGTTCCACACCGGGGCGTTCACTGAGGCGCAGGCGGTCACCCAGCAGTACCTGAGCGAGTACTGGGCCGAGCCCGCGCTGCGGACGCCGGGACGGGAAGCGGACGCGGCCGCGATGCGGCCGCCGGACACCGTGCTCCCGGACGGCCTTGACCCCTTCGAGGTCCAGGAGGCCTACCGGGCGCTCAAGGGACACGCCCTGCGGATCGAGGTGTACGCCGACGACGGGTCGCCGGCCGCGGCCAACCCCTACACGGTCACCGAGCAGAACTTCACCATCTGCTGCCTGCAGAACATGGGCCAGAACCGGCACGCGGTGTTCTTCGTCCATCCGCGGGAGTCGCTGTCGTTCGATTACGAACGCGCTGGCGACGACCCGCGGGTCAGCCATGAGATCGTCCTGCAGGCCGACGACTACGGCAACGTCGAACGCGGCGTCTCGGTCGGCTATCCCCGCCGCGCCGGGTACCCGCCGCCGGAGCCGGCGCTGTCCGCACAGACGCAAGCGATGCTGGCCTACGACCAGGCGCGCCTGCACGTCCGCGGAACCGAGCACGGTTACACGAACGCGATCGACGACCTGGTCCAATGGCCGGACGCCTACCGCGCGCCGCTGCCGGCGGCGACCGACGAGGCCGAGATCACCGGTGTCACTCCCTCCATCAAGGGAACCGGGATCACCAGCCTGTTCGCCTTCGACGAGATCGACAACGCCTGGCAGGCCCTGTGGGCCGGAGCGCACGATGTTCCGTACGAGGCGATTCCGGCTTCGGACGTGGACGGGAGCGGCATCCCGGCGCAGGCGCCGGCCAGGCGGATCGTCGCCAGCCAGCGGGTGCTGTACCGCGGCGATGACTTCAGCGCGCTGCTCCCACCGGGCCAGTTGCAGCCCCGGGCGCTGTCAGGCCAGTCCTACCAGGCCGCGCTGACGCCCGGCCTGCTGTCCGCGATCTTCGGTGCGCTCGTACCGGCGGCCACGCTGGCCGAAGGCGGCTACGTCCAGCTGCCTGCCGAGACCGGCTGGTGGATGCCGTCCGGCCGCGTCTACTACTCCCCCGGCGACAACGACACCCCGGCTCAGGAGCTGGCGAGTGCGCTGGCGGGCTTCTTCCTGCCGCGCCGGGCCGTCGACCCGTTCGGCGGCATCACCCGGGTCGGCTACGACAGCGAAATCCTGCTGCCCCTCACGGCGACCGATCCGGTCGGTAACACCGTGACCGCCAGCAACGACTACCGCGTGCTGCAGCCCGCCACGATGACCGATCCGAACGGCAACCGGGTATCAGCCGCCTTCGACACCCTTGGCCGCGTCACCGCCACCGCAGTGATGGGCAAGACGACCGAGGCCCTCGGAGACCAGCTGACCGGCTTCACCGTGGACCTGGACGACGCCACGCTGCTAGCGCAATTCGCCGACCCGCTGGCCGACCCGGCCGCCGCCCTGGGCAACGGCACCAGCCGGTTCCTGTACGACCTCGGCGCCTACCAGCGGACCAGCACGCAAGCGCAGCCACTGCCGCCCGCCACGTACACGCTGACCAGGGAAACCCACGTCTCCGACCTGGTCCCGGCGCAGACGACCAAGTATCAGTATCACTTCAGCTACATCGACGGGCTGGGCCGGGAGATCCAGCGCAAGACCCTGGCGGCGCCCGGCCCGGTCACCGAAGGCGGTCCCCAGGTCTCGCCACGCTGGGCCGGCTCCGGGTGGCAGATCCTGGACAACAAAGGACGGCCGGTCCGGATGTACGAGCCGTTCTTCTCGGCGGCCAGCGGTTTCGAGTTCGCCGCGCAGACGGGGGTCAGCACGGTTCTGTTCTACGATCCGCCGGGCCGGACGGTGGCGACGCTGCACCCGGACAGTACCTGGGAGAAGATCGTCGCCGGTCCCTGGCTGGAAGACCACTGGGACGTCAACGACACCGTGCTGGTGCCGGACCCGCGCGCCGATGACGACGTCGGAAACTATTTCCAGCGGCTGCTGGGGACCGAGTCGTTCACGTCCTGGTATCAGCTGCGCAGCTCCGGCACTGATGGCACGACGGCGCAGGACCAGGCCGCCCAGCAGGATGCGGCGGACAAGGCCGCCGTGCACGCCAACACCCCTGCGATCAGTCACCTGGACTCGGCCGGGCGGGTGGGCCTGGCGGTCGCGGACAACGGCGGCGGGGCGAGGTATCCGACCCGGACGGCCTACGACACCGAGGGACGGCCGCTCGCCGTCATCGACGCGCTGGGCCGGCGAACCCAGGAGTATGTCTACCGGAACCCGGGCGGCGGCTACCTGGCCGGCGGCGACATGGCCGGAAACCCCCTCTACCGGGTTAACGCGGACAGCGGCGCGCGGCGCGGCCTGCTCAATGTCGCCGGCCAGCCGATCCGCAGCTGGGACGCACGCGGCCACGCGTTCCGGCTTGTCTACGACGCGGCCCAACGGCCGACGCAGCGGTATGTGAGCACCGACGGCGGCCCGGAGATCCTCATCGACCTGTCGGTCTTTGGCGACGGGCAGCCGGCGGCGAACCTGCGCGGCCGCGTGTTCCGGCACTACGACATGTCTGGCTACGCCGAGAACACCCGGTACGACTACCAGGGCAACCTGGTGTCCACCGTCCGGCAGCTGGCCGCGGACTACCACCAGGCGGTCGACTGGACACCACTAGCGGCGCTGACCACCGCCGCCCAGTTGGACGCCGCCGCGACCGCGGCGGGACTGGTGCCGACCGGTGACGGCGGCCGGGACGCCTTCGCCGCCGTGACGGTCTTCGACGCGCTCAGCCGGCCCATCCAGACCGTCACGGCGCACAGCGCGGCCATGAAACCCGACGTGATCCAGCCCGGTTACGACGAGGCGGGCCTGCTCAGCCAGGTCGACGCCTGGCTGCAGCAGGCCGCCGCGCCCGCCGCGCTGCTGGACCCGGCTACTGCGGACCGGCACGCCGTCACCGGGATCGAGTACAACGCGCGCGGCCAGCGCGTCTCGATCAGCTACGGCAACGGCACAAGTACCGCCTACGGATACGATCCCCAAACGTTCCGGCTGGCCCAGCTCACCACCACCCGGCCGGCGTCGTTCGCCGCCAACCAGCAGACCGTGCAGGACCTCTGGTACTACTACGACCCGGTCGGGAACATCACCCGGATCGCCGACGCCGCCGACACCCAAGACGTGATCTTCTTCCGCAACCAGCGGGTCGAGCCGTCGGCGGCCTTCACCTACGACCCGCTCTACCGGCTCATCGCCGCCACCGGCCGGGAGCACCTCGGCCAGACCGGCGGCGCGCTCTCACTACCGGTGCAGGTCAGCAACGACGACTCGGCCCGGATGGGGCTGCCGCAGCCCGGCGACGGGAACGCTATGGGCACCTACACCGAGACCTACGGCTACGACCCCATCGGCAACATCTTGTCAATGGCTCATCAGGTCGGCTCCGGCAGCTGGACCCGGCGCTACAGCTACGCGGAGGCATCGCAGATCGTCGCGGCCGAGACCGGCAACCGGCTGACCGCCACCAGCTTGCCCGGCGACCCGGTGGCCGGGCCGTTCACCGGCACCTACAGCTACGATCCGCACGGCAGCATGACCCGGATGCCGCACCTGCCCACGCTGACCTGGGACGAAGACGACCGGCTGCGGTCCACCGCCCGCTCCGCCACGGCGCCGCAGGTGACCTGGTACACCTACGACAGCGCTGGGCAGCGGGTACGCAAGGCAACCGACTGGCAGGCATCCTCAGGCCCGCAAACCGAACGGATCTACCTGGGCGGCATCGAGATCTACCGGGAGTACGCCGCCGATGGCAAGACGGTTACGCTCGAGCGCGAGACCCTGCACGTAGCCGACGGCAACCGCGCCATCGCGCTGGTCGAGACCCGCACAGCCGGGACTGACAACGCGCCCGCACAACTCGTCCGGTATCAGCACGGCAACCACTTGGGCTCGGCCGTCCTCGAACTCGACGACGAGGCGGCCGTCATCACCTACGAGGAGTACTTCCCCCACGGCAGCACCTCCTACCAGGCCGTGGCGGCGCAGACCGATCTGCCCAAGCGCTACCGGTACACCGGAAAAGAACGGGACGAGGAGAACGACCTCTCCTACCACGGTGCGCGCTACTACGCGCCATGGCTCGGACGGTGGACTCGGTGCGATCCGGCCGGGATCGCTGCCGGGCTGAATGCGTACGAGTACGCGAACGGTAATCCGGTGCGGCTCGTCGATCCCAGCGGGATGCAGTCCGAGGCCCCCGTAGAGCTGCCAGAAGAAGTCATCTACGTTCAGGGTACTTGCGACGATCTTTGCTCGGCGATAGCGCGAGGCATAACCAATCCGGAGAAACCGCGGGCGCAGGTCGCGGCAGAGCTGGGCCAAGAGAGTTATCCCTACAGGGAAAATGATCTGTATTCACAGGCTTACTATGCCGAGTGGTCCTACGATCCGGTGACCGCCAACGAAGAATTTCAGCAGCGCGTCACCACCCGGATGGAAAAAGAGCACACTGAAGCCCTGGCCGACCTCCATCAGGCCTACCGGCGGATCGATGCGGCCGCCGGGACGGTCAAGGTCATTGCCGGGGTTGCCGTAGCCGGTGCGGCAGTCATTGGAGTCGCCGCGGCTGCCCCGATCGTTGCCACGGCCGGAACATACTCGTTCGCTACATCGGCGTCGGCGAATACCGTTGTAGCAGCCGCTGGCGGAGTCGGTGCCGTAGGCGTCGCGGCTAATGAACTCGAAGAAGCCGAACCTGCGATAGTTGCCGAAGCTGAGGAGCTGGCGGGCGACGCAGAAGAGGGCGTCGAGGACCTTGCACTCGGGCTGACGAGGTCGCCCGTAACTAAACAGCCTCTCCTGTCACCATTCGCAGACTCCGTGGGGGCGTCCACCTGGACAGATCAGGCGTACAAGGAATTTCAAGACCTACGGCTATCCGGAGCAAGTTGGGAACAAATCTGCAAAAAGATCATAGACTATACCGTTGCTGGCGGCGGCCGCATTCATTTCAACCTAGCAGACCTGAACACGGCGCTTGGCGGTGTCACGGTATCTGAACTAAATTATATACTATCAAATCCCACGCTAAGGGCTGCAACGACCTTCTACAATGGAAGCGTGCCATGATCTCCCCCACGCGATTCTGGAAAGCACTTGACGAGCATCACGGGCCTGGCACTGTGCTGCTCGGGTTTCTCGTGTCCTGGCGCACGGTCGCTGATCAGTTCGGGATGGATGCCACCGACCTCGTCTCAGGGATCCTCGATGTAATAGCAGGCCTTGCTATGCCATCTGCACAAGTGAGTGCACGGCTCTCAGCCACGGTTATTGGGGGTTATTGGCCTGAGCCTCAATCGCACCTTTCCGCCATCCAGTGGTTCGAACGATGGATCCCCATAGACCTGGAGGCCCGGGGGATGAAAATTCCAATTAATATCATCGTCGCGCCGCTAGCTCGTGAGGCAGGGGAAACTGGGCGTTCGCTTTATGGCAGAGCTCAAACCGAGCTTGATCGCATCATGCGCACGCTTCCTGAGAAGGAGCGCTATCCGGCACTTTCCATTGGGTGGGATGAGGTAGCTCGATCATGATCGGAGCCAGTCATGGCAACAGATAGCGAAAACGCTCCGCGGCTTGTTGTGATTGAGCCGGCCGAGTTGGCCGGGCTCGTCCTGGCGCTGTCAGCACCTGAGCTGGTGATCGGTCACTCCGATACGGCGGACCTGGTGCTTGACGACAGGTACGTCAGCCGTCGGCATGCGCTCGTCACCGTCGAGCCCGCCGGGACGGTGACGATAGTGGACCTGAACTCCACCGGCGGGACGTTCGTCAACGAGGAGCGGCTCACCGGGCCGCGCGTACTGGAGCCGGGCGACATTGTCCGGTTCGCTGAACTGCAGGCGCGATTCGAGCCCGCAGCCGCGGCGACGGCCGCCGCAGCCGATGGGCAGGCCCAGGTGCCTGGGGGCACGCCCCCAGCCGAGAGCATCGTGTCCGGCGGGCCGCCGAACCAGGCCTCGATCGTCGTCATCAACCCGACGTACACGGTCACCGGGACCGTGGCCTGCCCGGCGCTGCCGGGGGTGGCCGGCCTGACCGTCCAGCTGGTGGACAAGAACATCGGCGGAGATCAGGTGCTTGGCAGCACCCAGACCGCCAGCGACGGCAGCTACGGCTTCACCGATCTGGTCATCACGGCGCAGTACCTGACCGCGCACAACAAGACGCAGCCAGACCTGCAGGCACAGGTGTCGACGGGGAAGCAATTCCTGGCCGCCTCGCAGGTCAGCTACTCCGCGCCGACGACAGTCACGCTCAACGTGGTGGTGCCCGCCGGGGCGGCCGGACTGCCCAGCGAGTACGAGGTCCTGACGGCGGCACTGGCGCAGGTGTACCCGGGCCCGCTCGGCTCTTTGCAAGAGGGAAACGGCCGGTATGACCTCACCTACGCCGGGAACAGGGCCGGCCTGGACGTTCGCGTCGTCGCGCTCCTGGCGCTGGCCAGCCAGTTCAGCCCGCCCCCGACGCCTGAGCCTGGCGCGGCCCTGACCATGCCGGTGCCAGGGCCAGAGCCCGTGCCGGTGCCAGGGCCCGTGCCGGTGCCAGGGCCCGTGCCGGTGCCAGGGCCCGTGCCCGTGCCCGTGCCCGTGCCGGTGCCGGTGCCAGGGCCGGGACCCGTGCCGGTGCCGGTGCCGGTGCCAGGCCCGTGCCGGCCGTCCTGCGGCCCGAGTTCTACTACGCGCTGTTCCGGGCCGGTCTTCCGGCCAGCCCGGACACCCTGTACCAGACCGACTCAGGGATGGTGCAGGCGATCTGGCAGCAGGCCACCACACAGGGCGTGATCCCACCGGCGCTGGCCGCGGATATACCCACCGCGGTCCAGAGCTTCCAGGCGCTGAGCGCGGCCCGCATCCTGACCGCCGTCCCGCCGGCCGGGGTGTCGACCCTGCAGCAAATGCTGCAGGGGACGCTGTCCGAGCCGACCCAGCAGCAGCAGTTCGCCCAGCTCTACACGCAGTACCAGGGCAACTGGACCGCCTTCTGGCCCGCGGCTGAGCAGCTGTTCGGGTCCACCGCGACGGCACGGCTGCAGCTGACCGGGCAGTTGCACTACCTGACGGTCAACAACCAGCCGCTGGTCTCGGCGCTCATGGCCGCCGAGGCCAAGACGCCGCTGAGCTCCGCCCAGGACCTGGCCGCCCGCGGGTACTACACGCCGGGCAAGTGGGCGCCGCTCATTGGCGCGTCGGTCCCGCCGGGCATCCCCGGGGCGGACGCCGACGAGCAGGCCGCCAACTATGCTCAGCTGCTCGCGGCGCAAGTCCGGATAGCGTTCCCAACCGCCGTCATGTCCGACCAGGTCGCCCGCGGCACCCTGCCCATCATCGGCACCGCGCAGACCGCAACCGAGGTGAGCGGCTTTCTGACCGCGAACCAGGGCCAGTTCGAGATCGGCACGGAGCCGGTCGAGGCGTACCTGGCCAGGACCGGAGCGACGGCACCGCCGGCCACGGTGATCACCGAGGTCAAGCGGCTGCAGCGCGCCTATCAGCTGACTCCCGACGACACCAGCCTCGCCGTCCTGCTCCGGCACAACCTGGACTCCGCCTTCGCCGTCACCCGGTACGACGCGGCCAGCTTCACCCGTGCGTTCGCCGACAAGCTGGGCGGGGCTGACACGGCGGCCGCGATCCACGCGCGGGCCAGGCAGATCTTCGCCGCGACGCTGAGCGTGACGGTCTCCTACCTCAGCGGCCGGCAGGCACCGGGCCTCGGCGGGCCCGTCCCGGTCCAGTACGGGTACCCCCCGCCGACGGCCGCACCGTCCTACCCGGTGGTGGCCGCCCCAACGCTGGAGGAGTTGTTCGGGTCGCTGGACTACTGCACCTGCTCGGACTGCGGCTCGATCCTCAGCCCGGCCGCCTATCTCGTCGACCTGCTGAACTTCATCGACCAGCCGGCCCCCACGACGGGGTTCAGCAACCCGCAAGACGTCCTCCTCGGCCGCCGCGCCGATCTGCAGTATCTGCCGTTGACCTGCGCCAACACCAACACGGCGCTGCCCTACATCGACATCGTCAACGAGACCCTCGAGTACTTCGCGGCCAACGGGCTGTCCCTGGACGGGTATCAGGGGCACGACACCGACGACACGGTGACCTCGGCCGAGCTGCTTGCCAGCCCGCAGTACGTCGACGACGCCGCGTACGCGATCCTGCAGGGCGCGTTCTTCCCGCCGCCGCTGCCGTTCAGCCGGGCGCTCGCCCTGTTGAGGCTGCACCTGCAGAACCTCGGCCTGAACCTGCCCGACGCCATGGCCACCCTGCGGACGGGCGATCAGCTGGTCAACCAGACGACCCCGACCAGCTTCGGCTGGCTGGACATCCTCATCGAGCAGCTGGGCATCTCCCGCGACGAATACCGCCTGTTCACCGATCCCGCATTGCGGCTAGGGGACCTCTACGGCCTGCCCGACGCCACCGCGCTCACCGACCTGCAGGCGATGAGCCTGCAGGACCTGTCGCGCCGCGTCGGCGTCTCCTATGACGACCTGTCGGCCATCGTCGCGACCCAGTTCATCAACCCGAACGCGGCCCTCATCCCTCGCCTGCGAAAGCTCAACGCGCCGTTCGCGACGCTGCAGGCCCTGCACGACACCTTGAACACGCCGCAGTCGATCGCGGCCAGCTTCATCAGCGCGCTCCCCGCCGGACTCGACGCCACGCAGTACGGCGGGACCAGCCCCACCGACTACCTGGCCGTGGTGGACTGGGTGACCGGGCCGGCCGTCTACCCGCTCATCATGGACATCATCACAATCAGCGACCCGAGCGGCAGCGGCGACTGCTCAGGTGCCAGCCTTCAGCTCCGCTACGCCAACCCGGACAACACCGCCAACCTGCTCAGCGGCACGGACTACCTCAAGCTCATCCGGTTCATCCGGCTCTGGGGCAAGCTCGGCCCGCTGTTCGGCGACACCGACAACCAGACGTCGATCCAGCACACCGACGACGTCATCGCGGCCCTCTACCCGGCCGCGGACATGCCGACGGGCACCAGCGACGCCGCCAACGACGCGGCCAACCGGCCGCTGCTCGACGCCGGGTTCCACGCGCTGCTGCCGCGGCTGGGCTTCCTGGCCCGGGTGATGCGCCAGCTTTCCCTGAACGGCACGGCGACAGAGCAACTGCTGGCCTGCTGGGCGCCGATCGGGATCTCCGGCTCGGGGTCCCTGTACCAGGACATGTTCCTCACGGCCAGCTTGCTGCAGCAAGATCCCGGTGCCCAGACGGCCACCGTCGCCGCCACGGTCAACGCCGGCGACGTGCTGCACACCGCCATCAACCTGCCCAGCGGCCAGCCCGGCGAGCTCGCCTACACCGTGCGGCCGGTGGACACCGCGGCCACCGCCGCCGCGGCCATCACCGCCGCGCTCAACGCGTCGGCGGCGTCCGACCCCGCCTCTGGCCTGCCGCTGCGGGCCAGGTTCCACGCGACAAGTTCAGGCGGCGTCGTCACTATCAAGGCCGGGTTCACGCTGGCCTGCGCGGTCTCGGCCGGGGCCAGCGAAACCTACGCGGCAGCGCCGGGCACGCCCGTCTCGCGCCGCGCCGCGATCGGCGGCAGCGTGACCGCCGGGGACACGCTGACGACGACCATCGACGGCGTCGCGGTCGGCTACACCGTCGCGGCCGGGGATACCCCGGTTACCATCGCCGCGGGTGTCGCCGCCGCGATCAACAACGCGACCGTCCAGGACCCGTACTGCGGCCTGCCGCTCAACAGCCTCGTCGTCGCGTCCAGCGCGGCCGCGGTGGTCACCGTCGTCACCGCGGGCGCCGGCGCGCCGTTCACCCTGGCGTGCTCGCTCACCCCAGCCAACGCCGGAACCTATACCGCCGGACCGCCGAGCCCGGCGGCGCAGACCGCCACGATCAGCGGCGCCGTCGCCCCCGGAGACACGCTCGTCACGACCATCAATTCGGTAGCTATCAGCTACTCGGCGACAGCGACCGATACCAGCGTCGGCGCGCTCGCGGCCAGCATCGCCGCCACGATCAGCGCCGCCGTGCAGCCGGACCCGGACACGCAGCTCCCGATCGGCAGCCTGGTCCAGGCCAGCAGCTCCGGCGGCGTCATCACGATCACCGCGACCGACCCGGCCACCGCGTTCACGCTGGCCTGCTCGGTCACGGCGGGCGCGGAGACCTACCTGGCGGCCGGCCCCTTCGCCGAGGAAGCGACCGCCACCGTGACCGGGACGATCCCGGCGGGCGCGATGCTGACCACCACGGTCAACACCCTGCCGCTGGCCTATCTGGCGGCGCCCGGCGACAATCCGGGAACCATCGCTGCGGCCATCGCCACCGCGATCAACGCCACCACGACGGCCGACCCGATCACCGGCCTGCCGGTGAACTCCGTGGTCAGCGCGGCCGCCGCGGGCGCAGTGATCACCGTCACCGCCACCAGCCCCACCACCAGCTTCACCCTGACAGCGTCCGTGCAGGCCGGCGGGTACACGGCGGGCAGCCTCGCCCCGCCGTTCGCCGACGATGGCTACGGCGGCTTCCTCACCGACCCCGCGCAGACCCTGTTCGGCCACCAGCCGACGCTGTGCGCCGCATTCAGCCTGACAGGGACCGAATTCGCCCTGATCGCGGCCGCGCTCGGATTCGACGCCAGCACACCGCTGACCCTGGAAAGCATCAGCGCGGTGTTCAGGTACGGCTGGCTGGCGCACACCCTGGGCCTGAGCGTCCTGGAATTCCTCCGGCTGCGCGAGTTCACCGGTCTCGACCCGTTCGCGCCACTCGATCCGGGCACGTCCGCACCCGCCGAACCGCCCGTCGTCCGCTTCATCCGCCTGCTGGCCAAGCTGAGCGCCGCGGGAATGACCAACGCGCAGGCGCTGTACCTGATGTGGAACCAGGACCTGACCGGCACGTCGGCGCCCGCGCTGGCCGATGTGACCGGCCTGGCGTTCGCGCTCCGGGCGGACTTCGCCGCGGTGGAGGCACAGTTCACCCTGCAGGACGATCCCGACGGCAGCATCGCCCGGAACCTGATGTCGCTGGTGTACGGCAGCACCGCGAGCGCGTTCTTCTTCGGCTTGCTGAACGGCACGTTCAGCACATCCGTTCCGTACTCGGCGCCCCCCGGCCAGCCGACCCTGCCCGGGCCGGTCGTCACCGCATCGGGCGGCCTGCTGAACTACAACGACCTGAGCAAGCAGCTCAGCTTCTCCGGCGTCCTGGACGCGGCGGGCCAGAACGCGATCGACGCCGCCATCATCGTCGGCACCACCGACAGCACGGACAACATCCCCGCGGGCAGCGCCGTCTCCTTCACGCCCGCGTCGATGACCAACATCTACCCGGGAGCCGCGCTGGTCATCGGTACCGGAGCGGCGCAAGAGACCGTCATCGTCGCCAGCGTCACCGCAACTAGCTTCACCACGAACACGGCCCAGGCTCATCACGCCCCGTTCCCGATCACCAGCGACCCGGGCCTGCCGGACGCGGTCCAGAGCCTGGAGACCGCGAGCCAGCAGGCCGTCGCTCCGTTCTTCGCCAGCTACCCGGAACTGGCGCCGCGGTACGCCGCGTACCTCGCCTCCACCGACCCCGTGCAAGTCAAGCGGCAGACCCTGCTGAACAACTTCCTGCCCGTGCTCACGGCCAAGCGCAAACAAGAGCAGGCGCTGGCCGCCGTCACGTCGGCCGCGGGAACCGACCCGAGCCTCGCTACGGCTTTGCTGCCGCAGCAGAACCCGGTGATCCTGGCGGCGGACGCCGCCGCCACGCTGCCCGCCGTCACCGACCTCACCGCGATCGAGGCACCAGGCCTGTCGGCGGAGTTCTACCTCGGCAACGACCCGGCCGTCCCGCCCGACCAGGTCATCGACTCGGTGCCCGTGCTGTCCTACGCACCGTCCGGCGGCAACCCGCTCCCTCCCGGCCAGGGCGGCGGTCCCATTGCCGGAACCTGGAGCGGCTACCTCACGGTGCCGCAAGACGGCTTCTACAACCTCCTGATCACGGCGGACCCAGGTGCGGCGATCACGCTGCAGATCGCCGGGAACCCCGTTGCGCTGCAGCAGCAAGCCGGCGGCGCGGCTGGCAGAACGAGAATCAGATCTCGCTGGTGGCGGGCGCCCTGGTCGCGTTCACGCTGGCCGTCACCTCGATCACGACCACGCTGTCGGTGAGCTGGGAGAGCCTCGGCCTGGGCTGGGAGATCATCCCCGGCCAATACCTCTACTCCGGGACCCTGACCGGGCGCCTGGACGACACCTACACCCGCTTCCTCAAGGCCGCCAGCCTGGCCGCCGCGCTGTCCCTGACTGCGAACGAGGTTGCGTACCTGGGCACCGCGAGCACGATCTCCGGCCAGGGCTGGCTCAATGCCCTCGCCGCGCAGGGCGATCCCGAACCGGCCACGGCCGCGAGCCTGACCGACGTGCTGAACACCCTGCTCGACTTCGCTCGCGTCAAGCAGGCCCTGTCCCCCTCCGACGAACGGCTGCTCGCCGTGCTCGGCGACCCGGGGGCGCTGCTGCCCGGCGGGCAGACCGCCGTGGCAAGCCTGACCGGATGGGCCCCGGCCTCGGTGAACGCGCTGCTTACCCAGTTCTTCGGCAGCACCAGCATGGCCAGCCTGACCTCGGTGGAGAACTTCAGCCGCGTGTTCGACGCGTCCGCACTGCGTGCAGGCCTCCAGGCTGAATGCCGCCGCGCTCATCTCGGCGATCACCAACGCGCCATCGGCGACGACGGTCAGCGCGCTGCAGTCGGCGCTGCGCGCCCGCTACGCCGAACCGGACTGGCTGACGGTGATCCGCCCGATCAACGACGCCGCGCGCATCCAGCAGCGCGACGCTCTGGTCGCGTACATCCTGCAGAAACTCGGCGACAGCTACTGGCAGTCGTCGGTCAGCCTGACGACCAGTGCGGCCGCGGCGGCCGGCGCCACCAGCCTCAACTGCGCCGCGACGACCGGCGTCGCCGCGGGCATGCTCATCCAGGGGGTCAGCGTCGCTCCCGGTACCATGGTGACCGCGGTAACCGGGACCACCGTGACGATCAGCACCGGAATCCTGGCCGCCCGGCCGGCCGGCTCCAGCCTGCTAGCCGCGCCGTCAGGCCCGGCCTTCGACACCGCGGACAGCCTGTACGAGTACTTCCTGATCGATCCCCAGACCCAGCCGGCCGTGGAGACGTCCAGGATCCGGCTCGCGCTATCCACGGTCCAGCTGTTCATCGAGCGCGTCATCCGCAACCTCGAACCGCTGGCCTGCCCGGCCGACATCAGCGCCACGCAGTGGCAGTGGATGAAGCGGTACCGCGTCTGGCAGGCGAACCGCGAGGTGTTCCTCTGGCCGGAGAACTGGCTCTACCCGGAGCTGCGCGACAACCAGTCGCCGATTTTCCAGCAAGTGATGGGCAGCCTGCTGCAGGGGGACATCACCGACGACGCGGCGACCAGCGCTTACCTGGACTACCTGACCAACCTGGAGGAGGTCGCCAAGCTGGAGACGTGCGGGCTGTACTACCAGCCGGGGACCGCGGACACCGACGAGACCTCCTACGTCGTCGCCAGGACGGCGGGCGCCAACCGCGCGTACTACTTCCGTGAGCTCGCCGCCGGCTCCTGGACGCCGTGGAGCCGGGTGCCGGTCGAGTGCGAGGACATGCCGATAACCCCGATCGTCTGGAACGGGAGGCTGTTCCTGTTCTGGCTCAAGGCCGTCAAGCAGGTGCAGCCGAACCAGGCTCAGCTCATCACCGCGGCCGGCGGCAGCAGCACCAAGCTCGGGGACCTGGACGTCGCCAACCTGGCCAGCCTCACCGGCAGCGCCACCAGCACCGGGTCGGTGACCGTCCAGGCCGCCTTGTGCTGGACCGAGTTCTGCAACGGGAAGTGGCAGGCCACCAAGACCTCCGACGTGAACAATCCCACCACGCTCGGCACCTTCGACCCGGTCGGACCCGGCTCGTTCGAGAGCTACCGGAGTTCAATCCGGATCGTGCCCGCCGAGCTGATGAGCCCGCAGCGCATACAGCTCACCTACAGCGCGCAGTTCGCCCTGCCCCCGGGATCGCTCATCCTCGACATCTCGGTCCCCGGGCAGTCTCCGGACGGCGGGTTCGTCTTGCACAACACGCACAGCCTGCCGGTCCGTTTCGAGGACGTCAGCTTCACCGGCACTATCACGCTGGGAAACTGGAACGGCCATCCGATCCAGTGGCTGACCAGCATCCCGCTGTCCGCCGTCCTCGCCCCGCCGAGCCCGTACCGTTCCTTCCCCGCAGCGCAGCCCTATAGCGGCGGGTATAGCAACGGTACGTTCGGGATCAGTTACCTGCCCGCCCAGGGGAGCGCGGCCAGCTATGCGAATAGCCTGCTCCAGTACACCTGGCAGCCACGGGCCATCCAGCCGGAACCCTGGCTGTCCGACACGTGGGACGCGCCCTTCCTCTACGAGGACCGCCGGCACCTGTTCTACGTGACGACCACGAAAAGCCTGGTGCCGATCTGGCGGTTCACCGGCTTCGGGATCCTGCAGGCCAGCCCGGGCCTGCCCGCCTCCGGGCTGGCGATCTCCCCGATCGTGCTGCGTCAGCCGGTGGTGGCGGCCACGCCGCCGGAGGTGCTGGCCCTGACCGCCGCGGACGGCGACCCGGCCGCCGTCCAGCGCTTCATCTCGGCCGGCACGAACATCAAGGCCGCGCTGGCCCTGCCGCTGACAGTCACCTACCAGGGCCAGCTGATCTCGCCCATCGGGAGCGTGCCGGCCCCCCCGGCGGCGGGCAACGGACAAGGAGGACAGTGATGCAGCAGGTCGAGGGCCTGGGCGCCTTTCATAACGCCGGCGACATCAGGCTGATCAATACCCTGGGCACCAGCCAGGGCAGCGACGGCGTCATCACCCGGCTGCCATACGCGGAGAAATTCTCCTACGAGTTCGAGAATTTCTTTCACCCGTTCGTCGGCAACCTCATCCAGCAGCTCAATCAAACGTCGGTCGCCGGAATGCTGGATCCGGCTTTCCTGAGCACCTTGCAATACGCCTACACCTCAGCCGACTACACGGTCCTCGAAAGCCTGACCTCAGCGGTCACGCTGGAGGACCAGACTATCGACGTCTCGATCGGCGGCCCCTACGCGAATTACAACTGGGAGCTTCTGTACCACATCCCGGTCATGATCGCGGTGCACCTCAGCAACAACCAGCGCTTCGCCGAAGCGCAGCAGTGGTTCCATCTCGTCTTCGATCCGACCAGCACCGACATGAGCATGCCGCCGCCCGAGCGGTTCTGGAAATCATTCGTGTTCCGCGGCGCCGACGGCATCTCGGACATCAACACCCTGATCAGCCTGCTGAGCACGCCCGATTCCCAGCTGGACGCGGCCCAGATCCAGGCCAAGACGGACGTCATTACCGGCTACAACGGCATCCTGGCCAACCCGTTCGACCCGCATCTGGTGGCCCGCACCCGGCCCAGCGCCTATCAGTGGTACGTCGTGATGAAGTATCTGGACAACCTGATCGCCTGGGGCGACAGCCTGTTCCTGGCCGACACCATCGAGACCCTGAACGAGGCCACCCTGTGCTACGTCCTGGCGGCCAACATCCTGGGCCCACGGCCGCAGGTCATGCCGCAGCCGACCGCCGCCAGCGCGAAGAACTTCCGGCAGCTCAAGCAGGCCGGGCTGGACCGGATGTCCGACGCGCTCGTCACCCTCGAGGCGCAGTTCCCGTTCAACCTGGTGGCCGGGCCGGGCGCCGGCTCGGATTCGGATGAGGCGAGCCGCGCGCTATTCGGCATCGGGCGGTCGCTGTACTTCTGCGTCCCGCAGAACCAGAACCTGCTGGCCTACTGGGACACCGTCGCCGACCGGCTGTTCAAGATCCGCAACAGCGAGAACATCCAGGGCGTGGTCCAGCAGCTGCCGCTGTTCGATCCCCCGCTCGACCCCGGCATGCTGGTAGCGGCGACCGCGGCCGGGATCGACGTCGGCAGCATCGTCAGCGGCCTGAACCAGCCGCTCGGGCCGGTGCGCTCGCTCCCGCTGATCCAGAAGGCGCTCGAGATCGCCGCCGAAGTGCGCTCGCTGGGCGGTGAGCTGCTCGCCGGGCTGGAAAAGGGCGACAACGAACAGCTGGCGCTGCTGCGCCAGGGACACGAGATCCAGCTGCAGCAGATGACGCAGAACGTGCGCTACCTGCAGTGGCAGCACGCCCAGGAGACCACCAACGCGCAGCTGGACGCGCGCGCGATCACGCTGGACCGCTACACCTACTACCTGCGGCTGCTCGGCCTGACCCCGGATCCGTCCACGGCGCCGCCCGATTTGAGCCCCGATCGCCGCGAGCTGACCGAGGCGAACTTCGCCGACGCCTACAGTGCGCTCGTCGCCGAGTATGACCTGGCCATCGAGGACCTCCCCTACAACCCGCTGCAGCTGGCCCAGGGCACGTCGCCCGCCGCCCAGTCCGGTGCCACCGGGCCGGGGCAGCTGTACCTGAACAAGAACGAAAACGCCGAGCTCAACACGTACCTTCCCGCGGCCCTGCTTGGGCACATCGCCGCCACTGGCCTCAACGCGGTGGCCGCGGCCCTGATGCCCATCCCGAGCGCGGGGGTGATGGGATCCCCCATGGGCGTCGGCGGGGACTCCACGGTGTTCGCGGGGACTACCGTGGCCGGCCAGCTCAAGCTCATCGCCGATATCGCGGAACTCGGCGCGGTCGGGGCCATCGACAGCGCCGGGATGGCCGCCCGAACCGCCGGATACCAGCGACGCGCCGACGAGTGGACGCTGCAGGCCAATCTGGCCGCGCGCGAGCTGGTCCAGATCGGACGGCAGATCATCGCCTCGCTGATCGCCGAGCAGGTCGCCTACCACGACTACCTGACGGTCAAGACCCAGGTCCAGCAGGCCCAGGATGTTCAAGCCTTCCTGCAGGACAAGTTCACCAGCGCCGTGTTCTACACCTGGATGCAGAGCGACCTGTCCGCCCTCTACTACCAGTACTACCGGTTCGCGTGCGACACGGCCCGCCAGGCCGAGCAGACCATGAAGCAGGAGCTGATGCGGCCGGAGCTGGACGCGACCCAGTTCATTCAGTTCAACTACTGGGACTCCGGCCATCAGGGTCTGCTGTCCGGGGAGGCGCTGCACCTGGACATCAAGCGGATGGAGATGGCCTATCACAACAGCAACAAGCGGGAGCTCGAGCTGACCCGGCACGTCTCGCTGCGGCAACTCGACCCGCTTGCCCTGCTGGCGCTCAGGACCACCGGCTCGTGCACGGTCACCGTGCCCGAATGGCTCTACGACAGGGACTGCCCGGGCCACTACATGCGGCGGATCAAGAGCGTCGGCCTGTCGGTGCCGTCGGTGGTGGGGCCGTACACCAGCCTCAACTGCACGCTGGCGCTGCAGAGCAGCACGGTGCGCGTATCGTCGCAACTGGCCAACGGGGTCTACGCCCGGGACACCGCGCAGGCCGACGACCGCTTCGTGGACTACTTCGGCAGCACCGACGCCATCGTGACCAGCGGTGGCAGTAACGACAGCGGGATGTTCGAGACGAACCTGCGCGACGACCGGTTCCTGCCCTTCGAAGGCGCCGGCGCGATCAGCACGTGGAACCTGTCGCTGCCCGCGCAGCTGCGCTCGTTCGACTACACCACCATCTCCGATGTCATCCTGCATATCCGCTACACCGCCCGCCAGGCGGGCGATCCGCTGGCGGCGCAGGCGGCCAAGGAACTCGCGGCGATGCTCGATACGGCGGGGCAGGCTAGCCAGGCGCTGCTGTTCTGCCTGCGGTACGACTTCCCGACGCAGTGGTCGGCGTTCGTGAACGGCACCGGGGACTTCGAGGTCACGCTGGACAGGCAGTTCTTCCCCTACTGCGTGCAGGGGGCCAGGACCCTGACGATCGACCGCCTGAACCTCTACGCGGGTAGCTCAGGATCGCTCGCCTCCGTGACTCCGACGGCCGATCTGACGGCGCTATCGACGGGACTGAACGGCACCACCGGACAGGCGCCGCTCACCTTGCCCGCGGACGGCACGGTCATGACCCAGGAGCTGTCGCAGCAGGTGTTCCTGATCCTCCAGTACCACTTCGGCAGCTCGTAGGCCCGATCAGCCCAGCCGCTCTCCGCTGAAGGTGAAGGCCGGCGATCCATGAGCACTGTCCCGCTTTGAGCAACCCCTTGTGCTCCCCTCAGCCTGCATCCAGCTAACGCCGTCACCGTTCTCCCGGAGACAATCTGAAACTTAGACGCGACCGAGGATCAGCGCGAGGTGGCCGTGTCATACGGATGTAGGCCTTGGCGCCTCCCCGGGCGCGGCTGAGCAGACGCTGGGGTAACTGCCGAGGATGGTGATGGGCCGTGACAGGCACCGCCCCGAGTTTGTTTGGTATGGACACGCCGGCCCCCGAGCCGTCGACGGGCCACCGACGGAAGGGCCGCATGGCCGGGCTTGTGCATCGGACGAGCCGCAGGCAGCGGGTGATCCTCGCCGGTTGCGTCGTCGTCGTGCTGGTTGCGGCGGGGGTCGGAATCTGGGCGAGCCAGGGATCCTCGGCCGCGACGCCGACCTCTGAGCTGGTCGCGGCCGCGTCGAGCACGCTGCGGCAAACCGTCTCATCGACCGGGACGATCGAGCCGGCCCAGCAGGCGAACCTCAACTTCGCGACATCCGGACAGGTCACCTCGGTCGACGCCACGGTCGGGCAGAAGGTCACGGCCGGGAAGGTGCTGGCCAAGGTGAGCTCGGCCTCGCTGTCGGCGGATGTCGCCCAGGCGCAGGCGACAGAGGCGTCGGATGCCGCGAAGCTGTCCTCAGACCAGGCGGCGGGGGTAACCGCCGCGCAGTTGACTGCTGACGAGACGGCCGTGACGGCCGCCGAGAACCAGGTCACCGATGCTAAGCAGGCCCTCTCCGAGGCCAACCTGACGTCGCCGATCACCGGCGTGGTAGCGGCGGTGAGCTTGTCGGTCGGACAGGAGGTGTCAGGCGCGGGCAGCTCGGGCAGCTCTGGCGGCGGCAGCGGAACTGGAGGGTCGGCCACGGGCGGCTCCTCGGGTGCCAGCTCGGCCGGCGCGTCTTCGAGCAACGCGTCCAGCTCCTCGTCAAGTAGTTCGTCGAGCGCGCAGGTGGTGGTCATCTCGACCAGCTCCTACGTGGTGAACGCGACGGTGGACGACACCGAGGTCGGCTCGGTGCAGGCCGGCGACCAGGCGGTGATCGTTCCCGACGGCGCGACCACCTCGGTCTACGGCGTCGTCAGCTCAGTCGGCCTGATCGCCAGCACCACGTCGGGGGTGGCCACCTACCCGGTCACGATCGCGGTCACCGGCAACCCGGGCGGCCTGTACCCCGGCGCCAGCGCGACGGTCACCCTCATCGTCAAGCAACTGAGCAACGCGACCACGGTGCCGACAGCAGCCCTGCACTACACGTCCAGTGGCACCGAGGTCTACGAGATGGTCAACGGCCGCCAGGTCGCTTACCCGGTGACCGTCGGGATGACCTCGGACGGGGAGACGCAGATCGTCTCCGGGCTGTCCGTCGGCACCAAGGTCGTGGTGCAGGGGCTGCGCACCAGCGGCAGGGGCACGACCACCGGGGGGACCGGCCGCGGCACTCGCGGCGGGTTCGGCGGCGGTAGCGGGTTCGGCGGCGGCGGGTTCGGCGGCGGCGGCTTCGGCGGCGGCGGGTTTGGTGGTAGCTGACCATGACCATGGCCGCGGCGGACTCGTTGCCTGTGATCGACCTGCACGACGTCACCAAGACCTACCGGACCGGCACGCTCTCGGTGCAAGCGGTCCGCGGGGTGACGCTATCCATCCTGCCCGGGGAGTACGTGGCCATCATGGGGCCGTCCGGGTCAGGCAAGTCCACGCTGATGCACATCCTGGGCTGCCTGGACCCGCTCACGACCGGCAGCTACCAGCTGGCCGGCCAGGACGTGAGCCGGATGTCCGACGATGAGCTGGCTGAGGTGAGAAACCGCCGCATCGGCTTCGTGTTCCAGCAGTACAACTTGCTCGCGTCGCTGCCGGCCTGGCGCAACGTCGAGCTCCCGCTGTGCTACGCCGGCGTGCGGCGCGACGAGCGGCGCTCCCGCGCGATCGATTCGCTGCGACGGGTGGGGCTGGCCGACCGGGTCATGCACCGGCCGGGTGAGCTGTCGGGCGGGCAGCAGCAACGCGTTGCCATCGCGCGAGCCCTGGTGACCGACCCGGCGCTGATCCTGGCCGACGAGCCGACCGGGAACCTCGACTCGGTGGCGACAGACGAGGTGCTCGCCTTGTTCGACGAACTCCACCAGTCCGGCCGCACGATCGTCCTGATCACCCATGAGAGCGACGTCGCCCACCGCGCGGGGCGCGTCGTCCGGGTCCGTGACGGCCTGATCGAGACGGACCGAGACCAGGCCGAGGCCCTCTCATGAGCTGGCTGGAAACGCTTCGCACCGGGCTTGGCGCGGTCCTTTCGCACCGGCTGCGCTCGGGGCTGACCATGCTCGGCATCCTGATCGGGATCGCCGCGGTGATCCTCACCGTGGGCTTCGGTGAAGGCGCCCAGGGGCAGGTGAGCTCGGAGATCAACGATCTCGGCTCGAACCTGCTCGTCGTCTCCCCCGGCTCGTCCACCGCCACCACCGGCATCCGCGGCGGGTTCGGCAGCGCCTCCACGCTGACCGAGGCCGATGCGAGCGCGCTCGGGTCGAAGCTGGTTGCCCCGGACATCGCCGCCGTCGCCCCCGCCACGTCGCGGTCGGAGACGCTGACCGCCGCCGGCACCAACTGGACAACGACGGTGGTCGGCACCACTCCCGACTGGCTGTCGGTGCGGGCCCGTAGCGTCACCGAGGGACGTTTCCTGACCGCCGCCGACGAGAACAGCGATGCCGCCGTGGCCGTGATCGGCGCGACGACCGCGGAGGAGCTGTTCGGGCTGCGCGATCCGGTCGGCCAGACCGTCACCGTCAACGGGCTCCCGCTGACCGTGATCGGCGTGCTCAACACCGTCGGCGCCTCCGCCTCGAGCTCAACCACCAACCTCGACGACCAGGCGGTGGTCCCGATCACCACCGTGGCCAACCGCATCTTCGGCGGGTCCACCCGCACGTCGGTCCAGTCGATCTACATCGAGGCCACGTCGTCGAACGCATTGTCCGCTGCTTACCAGGAAGCCACCGCCGAACTGCTGCGACTGCACGGGGTTAGCGCGGCCGACGCCGACTTCACCATTCAGAGTCAGCAGTCACTGCTGAGTACCGCAACCTCGGTGGACAAGACGCTCACCGAGCTGCTTGCAGGCATCGCCGCCATCTCGCTCCTCGTGGGCGGGATCGGCGTTATGAACATCATGCTCGTCTCGGTCACCGAGCGGGTCCGCGAGATCGGGCTGCGCAAGGCGCTCGGGGCGACGCAGCGGGCCATCCGCCGCCAGTTCCTGGTCGAAGCCAGCGTGCTCGGCCTGGCCGGCGGAATTCTCGGCGCGGGAATCGGCCTGGCCGGGGCGGTGGTGCTCTCGCACCTGATTAGCAACCCGATAACCATCTCACCGACGGCCACGGTCGGCGCGATCGTCGTCGCGGTCGGCATCGGCATTGTCTTCGGCGTCTACCCCGCCACCCGTGCCGCCCGGCTCGCCCCCATCGACGCGCTGCGTGGCGAATGAGCAACGACAAGGAATGTGAGCACACCATGATCGCCGCTGCGACGAACCGTGCATCCGCCGCCGGACGACGCTGGGCCCCCGCCCTGGCCGGGCTCGGGATCGTGGTCCTCGGCGTGGCTGCCTGCGGCAGCGCCGGAACCACCGCCACCCCGGCCACGACCGTCACCAGCCCCGCCGCGTCAGGCAGCAGCCCGACGCCGAAGGCTACCCAGGCGGCCTTTCCCGGGGTCGTCGGCACGGCCGCCGCGGTGTCCGGGTCGAGCCTAGAGGTCCAGAACCCGACCTCCGGGCAGGTCACGGTCACCTTCACCGCCACCACCGCGATCACCGACACGGTCGCGGTGACGGCGAAGGACGTCACCGTCGGGAGCTGCGTCACCGTGGTTGGCAAGCCCTCGGCGGCCGGGACCGCCACCGCCGGCGGGGCCGCTGCCAGATCGGTCACCGCCACCAGCGTGACTATCAGCGCCCCGGTCAAGGGCAATTGCACAGGCGCGGGCGGGTTCGGCGGGTTCGGCCGCGGGCAGGGCGGCTCCACGCCCCGTCCCAGCTTCAGCCCGAGGCCGCGGCCGAGCGGCAGCCAGGGCGCATTCGGCAACGGTGCCTTCGGCGGGGCCGACGGCAAGGTCACTTCGGTGTCCGCCAGTGGCTTCGTCGTGCAGGGCAGGAACCGGGCGGCAGGCTCGGGCACCAGCGTCACGGTGATCACCACCGCCGCTAGCAAGTACCTCAAGACGGTCACCGCGGCCCCGTCGGCGCTGAGGGTCGGCCAGTGCATCACCGCGATCGGGACGGCGAACAGCATCGGCGCTGTCGCCGCCCGCAGCATCAGGGTCAGCCAGCCCGGCCCGGACGGCTGCGTCAGCGGGTTCGGCGGCCGCGGCGGCTTCGGGAGGCCGACGGGCAATGCCTAACGTCAGCCTCGGCCGCCACGCCCGGCGCTGGATCACCGTCGCGGTCATCGTGGTCGTCCTCGCCTCTGTCGGCGCTACCGCATGGGCAATGACCGGCCCATCGGGGCCGGCCTACCGCACCGCCGCCGTCACCCGGGGCAACGTCACCCAGACCCTGCTGTCGACCGGGACGATCGAGCCGGTCAGCCAGGCCAACGTCAGCTTCCCGGTCTCCGGGCAGGTGGCTTCGGTCTCGGTCGGCCTCGGCGCGCACGTCGCGGCCGGGCAGGCGCTCGCCCACCTCAGCACCACGGCACTCGCCTCCCAGGTCAGTTCCGACCAGGCCGCGGTCGCCGCCGCCAACGTCCGCCTCGCCGCCGACGAGGCCAGCGAGACGACGACGACGGCCTACCTGACGACGACCACGGCCTACGTAACGAGCGACCCCGGTGGGGGCGGCACGGGCAGTGGGAGCGGCACGGGCGGTTCCGGCGGTGGGGGTGGCACCGGCGGTTCCGGCGGCAGCAACCCGATCGCCGGAGAACTTCGCGCGATAGCCCGCGACCAGGCTGCGCTGCTGGCCGCACAGCACCGGCTCGACGGCGAGCTGGCTGAGGCCAAGTCCCTGCTGACGGTGGAGACCAATCTGTGCACGGTGACATCCACCCCGCCACCTGCTCCGGTTCCCACCCCGACAACCAGCCCCTCCGGGTCCCCGTCCCCGTCGCCCTCGCCGAGTCCCTCCACCCCCCGCAGCTCCCCGACGCCCACGCCGAGTCCCTCCACCTCCCGGACCTCCCCGCCGCCCATACCGCGTCCCTCCACCCCGCAGAGTTCCCCGTCGCCAACCTGGAGTCAATCCGCTACCCCGAGTTCCTCCGCCACGCCAAGTGACTCCGCCACGCCAAGTGACTCCGCCACCCCGAGTTCCTCCGTCACCGCGACGACCGCCGCCCTGACGGCCTACGTGAAATCGCCGCCCCACGGCGGCCCTCCTGGTGGGCAAACTCCGACGACCTGCCAGGCAGCGATCACTGACCTGATGTCCGTCCAGTCCCGTATCGCCGTTGACGAACAGTCCCTGGCCAACTCCGAATCAGCCCTCACCAAACTGCTCAGCGAGGTAGCCGCCGCCGTCGAGAAGTCGGCCGGCTGAGGGCGGCACCGGCACCGGCACCGGAGGCAGCGGCAGCGGGGGCAGCGGCAGCGGGGGCACCGGCAGCGGGGGCACCGGCGGCAGCGGGGAAAGGGGAGGCGTCTCAGGCGGCGGAGCCACCGGCGCGTCCACCGCGGGGCCAGCTACCGCGGCCCAGCTGGCTGAAGACCAGGCCAGCCTGGACAGCGCTAACGCCGAGCTGAGCGTGGCCCGCCAGGACCTGGCCGCCGCGAGCCTGACCGCGCCGATCACCGGCACGGTCGCCCTGGTCAACGTCACCCCCGGACAGCAGGTCACCGGCAGCCAGGGCAGCGGCAGCACAGCCGATTTCGTCATCGAAGGCGCCGGCGGCGAGGAAGCCACCACCACCGTCAGCGTCTCCGACGTGGGCGAGATCCGCGTCGGCCAGCCAGCCACCGTCACGCTGGACGGCTCGGCCACTCCGATCAGCGGTCAGGTCGCTGCCATCGGAATGCTCAGCACCACTTCGTCCACGGCTAGCGCCAGTTACCCGGTCACGATCGGGCTGGCCGCGGGCGCACCCATCCTGTTCGCTGGCTCCGACGCCCAGGTGGCCATCACCCTCGCTAAGGTCAGTGACGCGATCTCCGTGCCGACGTCGGCCGTCGAAGGCACCGGCGCCGCCGCCTTCGTCACCGTCCTGAGGGCGGGCAAGCCGATCAGGGTCCGTGTCGTGGTGGGAGCTACCGGTCCCGTACTCACTCAGGTCTCCTCCGGCCTCACCGTCGGCGAGCAAGTGGTCCTGGCCGATATGAGCACGCCGTTGCCAACAAACACCAACCCCTTCGCCGCCCGCGGTCTCGAAACCGGCGGCGGTGGTTTCGGCGGGGGACGTACCGGGACGACGGGCGGTGGCACGGCAACCGGCTCCGGCCGATAGCCAACCAGGCCGCTAACCTCGCATTGTGTCCATCTGCGGGATTTCCGATCGTCGTCTGGTTGTAGGCGCCGAACCCACGTCTACGGGAAGCGAGGCTGAGATGAAGTACGTAGCGTTCGTTGGCACCGAGGGCCACATGCCCGCGGAGGCCGTGGCGGAAATGAACCGCGATTTCCCCGGCTATCTCGAGGAGATGGACCCTCGTGGCGTGCGGCTGTACGGCCGGGAACTCGACGATCGGGACAGGGCCGTCACGGTGCGGGTGCGCGACGGCGAGACGCTGGTGACCGACGGGCCGTTCGCGGAGACCAAGGAGTTCGTGGGGGGCTTCGACCTGCTCAACTGCGCGGACCTGGACGAGGCAATCGAGGTAGCGGGCAAGAACCCGGTAGCCCGCTTCCTCCCGCTCGAGATCCGGCCCTTCAGGGGCGAGCCGCGGGTGGTGGAACCGCGGGCGGCCGCGTTCGCGAGCGAGGACGACTCGGCGGGCCTTCCGTACCTGCTGACCGTCTGGATGAGCCAGACGCCGGCGGTGCCGCTGGACGAGCAGGCGGTGCTGCGCGAGGCCGAAGCCTGGCGGCAGGAACTGGACGACCGCGGTGCGTACATCTTCGGCGGAGCGCTTGGCGGCCTGGAGACGGCCACGACGCTGCGCGTGCGTGACGGGGAGACGCGGCTCGCCGACGGGTCGTTCCTCGGCATCGAGGAGTACATCGGCAGCATCGACGTTGTCAGCTGCGGTGACCGGCAGCGAGCGATCGACCTCGCGGCCTCGCACCCGTTCGCCCGGTACTACGCGGTCGAGGCGCTCCCGTTCTACGGCATGGCCATCCACGCCCAGCGGCAACTCGAATCGCAGGCGTGACCAGTCCGGCCGTCAGCAGGCGGCCGGACCCAATGCGTACAACCAGCCGTATTCCTGGACCATGTCCCACAACATCCGACAGCGCGCGACACTCCGGTATGAATCCGTAATGCTTTCGTGAGGTTTCCGCGAACCGGTAGAGATGCACCCGTTACCTTCACTACCGTGATCCCCAGCCCCGAGTTATCGGATCAGCAGGGAGAACGGAGCGTGACAGCATCGTGGCTAAGCGCCTTAGGCCTGAGCACCTTGCCAGCGCAACCCAGTTCCGCCGTGGCACCGTCCTCGCGGTCGCCCTGGCCACGGTGACCGGGGCGGCGCTCTACGCCGGCGCCTCCGGGGCGGGGGCCGCCGCCACGCCGACCATCAGCCAGGTACGCGCGCAGGTAAACAGCCTGCAGGCCAAGATGGACAAGCTCGACGAGCAGTACGACGCGGCCAACCAGGAGTTCAGCTCCGCGCAGGCCAGGCTCACCCAGGTGGACAAAGAGACGACCAGCGCGCAGGCGCGCTACAGCGCCGCCCGCGGCCAGCTCGCCCAGGTAGCCGTCTCGATGTACGAGAACTCCGACCAGACATCGATCCTCGGCCTGCTCAACGCGGGCAACCCGGCCACTGTGCTCTCCCAGGCGTCGCTCGTCATGCAGGTGGCGGGGACGCACAACCAGGAGGCGACCCAGTTCCTCACCGCGGCCCAGGAATTGACGTCCATCCGCGAGCAGCGGCAGCGCACCGAGCAGGGCATCGGGCAGATCCGCGCACAACTCACCGCGCAGAAGACCTCGCTGAACAAGCTGCTCGCCACCAGCAAGGCGACCCTCGACAGCCTCACCGTCGCGCAGCAGCAGCAGGTGACCGAAGACACCGTCGGCGGTACGACTAGCACGAGCACGAGCACGAGCACCAGCACCAGCACCAGCACCAGCACGAGCACGGGACAGACCAGCACCACGCCGGTCGCGTACAACGGGCCGACGACGACGGAGGCCGACAAGGCCGTCGCCTACGCCTACGCCCAGATCGGCAAGCCCTACCAGTGGGGCGCCACCGGCCCCGACTCCTTCGACTGCTCCGGCCTGGTCATGGCCGCCTGGGCATCCGCGGGGGTCGACATTCCCCGGGACACGTACGAACAGTGGGCCGCCCTGCCGCACATCCCGGTCTCTCAGATGGTGCCGGGCGACCTGATCATCTACGACGGCGAGGGGCACGTGGGCATGTACGTCGGCGACGGCTACATCATCGACGCGCCGCACACCGGCGCGGATGTGGAGCGGATCCCGTACAGCACCCCGTGGTACGCCGACAACGAGGACGGCGTCCTCCAGCCCTGACCGCTCCGCCCGAAGCGTCCGGCAGTGCGGGGAGCCCGAGAACAGAGCTCAGATGGAACGGGCCGTTGCTTCGAGTGGCACGGCCCGCTGGCACACGGCACGGGGCAGGACGCAGAGCGTTCGGCCAAGGCGCGGCGCCCGGAGTTCCCGCCCCGGGGCGCCGCGTCTTCGGCGTTTTCACCGGTGCGCTCAACTCCGCGCATACAACTTCTTCCGTATTGGGCGGATTGTTGCAAATTAGTTAACAATCATCCCGATATATACCGATTCTGTGCGTTGAAGCCGTATAACCATGGATAACTTTCATTATGAGGAGGTTGTTATGCGATTGCTCCATCGGCCGCTCAGAGCCGGCGGCGCGGCCGTCCTCGGGCTGGCCACGATCGCGCTGACCGGCGCGTTCGCCGGCGCCCAGGCCTCGACCGTCGCACCGGCGTCGAACGCGGCGCCGTCGGCTGCCACCCCGCTGGTCACCGTCAAGAACAGCCTGCCCCCCACGACCGACCGCCAGACCGGTGCCTTCACCGCAGCCAGGATGTCGGTCGAGGTCTCCCTGGCGCCCCGGAACGAGTCGGGGCTCAACGCCGAACTCAGGGCTCTCTACAACAAGGGCAGCCGACAGTACGGCAAGTACCTGGCCAAGGGCCAGTTCGACGCTAGGTACGCGCCGACGGCCGCCACCAGGAACGCGGTCGCCACGTACCTGCGCGGCGAGGGCCTCGCGGTCTCGCCCACCAACTCACCGTTCCTGCTCCGCGCCACCGGCCCGAGCGCGAAGATCACGGCGGCCTTCCACACCGACCTGCGCAAGTACCAGGACCGCAAGGGCATCAGCTACTTCTCCAACTCGGCCTCGGTCCGCCTGCCCGCCTCGGTCGCGTCCGCCGTCCAGGGCGTCATCGGCCTGTCGAACACCGTGCGCCCGCAGAGGAGCGTCGTCCGCCCGGTCTCCAAGGCGGCGAAAAGCAGCAAGAGCAAGGCAGCGGCCAAGCCGGCTTCGTCCTCCGCCAGCTGCGAGACCCCCTACGTGACCACCAGCGAGCTCTTCGATCTGGTCAACAACGGGACCAACTTCCCGTACGGCTACGGCGGCGGCCCCGGCTGCAGCGGCCTGACCCCGTCGCAGATCAACTCGATGTACGGTGCGCCCTACTCGAGCCCGCGCACGCAGGGCGCCGGCGTCACCGCGGCGGTCTTCGAGCTCTCCGGCTATCAGCAGTCGGACATCGACACCTGGGCGCACTACTTCTACGGGCCGGGCTACAACCCGCCGCTGGAGGACGTCACCGTGGATGGCGGCCCGCTGGCCCCGGTCTGCCCGGCCGGCGACACCTGCCCGCCGCAGTACGAGTATTACTCGAGCGACATCGAGGTCGACGCCGACATCGAGGTCTCGCTTGCGGTCGCGCCCGACGTCAAGCACCTGATCGTCTACAACGCGCCGAACGACTACACCGGCCAGACCGAGCTCGACGAGTACACCGCGATCGCCAACCAGGACGTCGCGTCCACCATCAGCTCCAGCTGGGGCGAGTGCGAGAACGACGCCGGCGCCAGCTACGCGCAGACCGAGAACACCATCTTCGAGCAGATGGCGGCGCAGGGGCAGGCGGTGTTCAGCTCCTCCGGCGACACCGGCGCGTTCGGCTGCATCCGCTCCGACGGCACCACCGTCGTCAACGTCAACGACCCGGCCTCCCAGCCCTGGGTGACCAGCGTCGGCGGCACCTCATTCGAGAGCGACAACCCCGGCACCAACCCGCACCCGGGCACCCCGGCCAAGGGCGTCGAGACCGTCTGGAACGTCGACAACCTCTGCAGCGACCAGGCGGCCGCGGCGGACAACGACGAGCAGGGCGGCTTCTTCTGGTGCGCGGAGACCGGCGCCGGCGGCGGCGGGTCCAGCCAGTTCTGGGGCCGTCCCTTCTACCAGCACGGGGCCGGCGTGACCAGCAAGTACACCACCTACTCGGGCGAGGCGGTCAGCAACGGCGAGACGGCCTGCACGCTGGCCAAGGCGGGGACGCCGTGCCGTGAGGTGCCGGACATCTCGGCGATGGCTGATCCCTACAACGGGTACGCGGAGTACTGCACGGGCAGCGCGAGCACGCCGTACAGCTACTGTGCGACGTTCAGCGCGGGCGAGCCGGTTCCCGGCTGGTTCGCGATCGGCGGCACCAGCCTGTCGTCCCCGCTGTGGGCGGCGCTGATCGCCGACCGTGATGGCTTCACCGGCCATCGCAGCGGCAACATCAACCCGCTGGTGTACACCTGGCTGCAGACCGACCCCGGCCTGTTCTTCAACGACATCACCGGCGTTGGCAGGCTCCAGCAGGCGGCGACCAACAACGGGCTGTACCCGACCACGCCCGGCTACGACGAGGCGACCGGCATCGGGTCGCCGAAGTTCGCGGCGGTCATCACCGGGTTCTGACCGGCACAGCGCCGTGCAGGGCCCGCTCAACGAGTGAGCTCACCGAAGGAAAGTGCGGGAGGCGGATCATCCGCCTCCCGCACTTTTTCGCGGTAAACCCGGTGGCGAAGGTGCGGCGGCGTGGGAACGCCGAAGTTCCCCGCGATCATCACCGGTTAACCGGCAGCCCACCGGGTCTTCGCTAGGCCGCGAGGTCCAGGTAGACCACGTCCTGCGCGACCTGGGCGAGGGCCACCGCGAGGCTGCCCGGCCGGCTTACCACGGTGACCCAGACGCCCCGGTCGCGCAGGCTCTTCGCCGCCCGGCCGAACATCCCGTCGCCGGAACCGATCACCACGTGGGTGAAGCGCGCCGCCACATCCTCGTGCTCGAGCACGTCGAGCAGCTCCAGATCGGCGCCATCGCGGCCCGACCTGACCTTGTAGCGGGCGTGCGGCCAGCCAAGCGCGGTGTTGATCAGGCCGAGGTGGCTGGACGCGAGCACCGCCTGGTCGGCCGCGCCGAATCCCAGCCGGGTCAGATACCAGTCCTGCACCTCGTTCACCTGGATCAGGGTCGGAATCGCGGCGCCCGCCAGGTTCTCGATATCAACCACGTGCAGCGTCCGTTCGGGGAAATACCGCCGGTAGCTCACCTGCTGGCTCAGCCGGGTGGCCTTGCTGCCTTTGGCCTTGGCTCTCATGGGCACAGCACCTCCTAGGTGATTCACCGCGTTCTGGTGTAGATGGCATCCCCTTGATGTAATTCGGTACCCAAAAGATCCATGCGCCAACCGCATGGGTGCCATGGATAGCCTGCGTGGAACCGGGGTACAGTTCCGGTCGTGAGCTTGACTAAGGTCCGCGACGAGCTTGTCGTCGCGCTCGAGGAAACTCTCCAGCTCGCCCAGCGGCTCGCGGCGGACGCCCGCGACGGTGAGGTGCCCGTGGCCGAGCTCGTGGCCCAGGCCAGCATGCTCGGCCGGCTGGACGAACGCCGCGAGGAGCTGATCGGCCAGCTCCGCCGGGCGGCGAGCGCGGGCCGCCGCGCGGCCCGGCCGGGGCCGCCGATCAGGGCGGTCGTCCTCGCCGCGCTGGACGAGCTCGGCTGGCCGCAGAACGCGCGGTTCCTCGAGGAGTACCTGTGGGCCAAGCTCGAGCTGCAGCTCGACAGCCGCGCGTTCGCGTCGCTGCGCCGTGACGAGCTGCGGGCCTGGCGCCGCGCGCCGAAGGCGCGCTCGGCCTACATCGTCCCGGCGCTGAACCCGGACGGGTCAGCCAACCCGCGCTGGCTGACCAGCTCCGCCTGGGACCTGTCCCGGCGGGTGGTGGCCTCCGCCGAGTCCGAGCGGCTGTTCGACCTGCAGAAGATCCACGCGCTGCGGGTCCAGGGCCCGCGCGGCCCGCTGGGCACGCTGCTCGAGCGGTGCGTGGCGCGGATCCTGGCCATCGACCCACCGCCGGTCTCCGCGTCGCTCGCCGCCGTCAATGCCTGGCGCGGCCACGTCCGCGCGCACACCGCCGCGCTGATCGAGGTGCTCCGCACCCGCGACGACCCCGACCGCGACCGCGTCGCCCGTCAGCTGGCCGAACTCCCCGCTGACGCCCTGGTCTGGGGCAGGCAGTCTCGTCCGGGGGACGCATTTACGTCCGGGGGACGCGATTCCGTCCGGGGGACGCGATTAGTTCAGCCGGCGCTCCGCGGCCCAGCGCGTCAGCTGGTGGCGGGAGGAGAGCTGCAGCTTGCGCAGCACCGAGGAGACGTGGCTTTCGACCGTCTTGACCGAGATGAAGAGCTCACGGGCGACCTCCTTGTAGGTGTACCCCTGGGCGATCAGCCGCAGCACCTCACGCTCGCGGGTGGTCAGCTGGTCGAGCTCGGGGTCGAAGGATGGCCGCACATCCGGCGCGGCCGGGGCGGCGGCGAACGCGTCGAGCACGAATCCCGCCAGCCGGTGGGAGAACACCGCGTCGCCGCCGGCCACCCGCCTGATCGCGTCGGCCAGGTCCGCGGTCGAGATCGTTTTGGTGACGTAGCCCCTGGCGCCCGCGCGGATCACCGCGATGACGTCCTCGGGCGCGTCGGAGGCGGACAGCGCCAGGAACTTGACCTCCGGGTGCGTCTTCTTGACCTCGCTGATCACCGCATGCCCGCCGCCGCCGGGCAGATGCACGTCGAGCAGCACGACATCGGGCACGACGCGCTCGATCAGCTCGATGGCCGGGGCGGCGTCGTCGGCCTCGCCCACCACCTCGACCTGCCCGGCCAGCTCGGCGCGGACACCCGAGCGGAACAGGCCGTGGTCATCGACCAGGACCACCCGCGGCGCACCTGGCTTATCCCCGGCGGCCGCGCTCATCGCCGCCGTCCGTCGGCCGGCGCCTGCCCGGCCGGATCCAGGCCTCGCGCCATCGTCAGCGTCACCTTGGTCCCCTCCCCCGGCGTCGACTGCACCGTCGCCTCGCCGCCGTGCCTGGCCATCCGGCCGCGGATGGACTCCGCGACCCCCTTGCGGTCCGCGGGCACCGCGTCGGCGTCGAATCCCTTGCCCCGGTCCCTGACCGTCACCGCGACCTTATCCGGCTCGACCTCCGCGAAGACCGAGATGACGCTGGCCCCTGACCATTTGGCCGCGTTCACCGTCGCTTCCCTGGCCGCCGCGAGCAGCGCGCCGAGGTGGTCGTCGAGCGGGCAGTCGCCGACCGTGACGATCTCCACCGGGACGCCATGCCTGGCCTCCACATCGCGCTGGATCTGCCTGACCCCCTCGGCCAACGAGGTCACCTCGGTGTCACCGGGGGCGCGCCCCTCGAACAGCCAGGATCGCAGCTCGCGCTCCTGCGCGCGGGCGAGCTGCACGACCGTCTGGGGGTCCTCGGCGCCACGCTGGATCAGCGCGAGCGTCTGCAGCACCGAGTCGTGCAGCTGGGCGGCCATGTCCGCCCGCTCCTCGGCCCGCGCCCGCGCCTGCCGCTCGAGCAGCAGGTCGCGCGCGATCCGCAGCCACCAGGGGCCGAGGAGCACGACTATGCCCGCCGTCACCAGCACGAACCCGCCCAGCGGCTCGAGCAGTTTCAGCCCGCCGCGCAGGCTAAGCAGCCAGCCGAGGCCCCCGACGAGCAACCCCGCCGACACGGCCAGCCGGAGCTTGGTGCCGCGCCGCGCGTTGTCGCCGCCACCACCGAGACTCTCAAGCGGCGCGACCAGGTGCCGCAGCGCCGCCTGCTCGTTCTCCGGCGCGTTCCGCCAGATAAGCGTGAGGCAGGCCACGCTGACGACCTGCGGCCAGCCGTAGACCTCGATCGACCCGTCGTTCAGCACCCCGGCCAGCAGCAGGAACACGGCCAGCAGCGACGCCACCGCCACGGCCAGCGTCACTCCCCGCGAGTCATGCCTGGCCTTGGCGGCGATGCTGGCCGTCGTGCCCTTGGCCGGGATCACCAGCCAGCCGATGAAGTAAAACGGGACCGCCCAGCCCGAGGTGACCAGAGCGGCGACGACGAAGGCGATCCGCACGGCCGTGGGGCTGAAGCCGAGCCGCTCCCCGACGCCGGCCGCGACCCCGCCGCCGATGCGGTCCTCCTGGTCGCGCCGCAGCGGGGTGCCGTCGCCGCGCGCATGCCGCCTGATCCACCCGTGCCAGCCAGGCCCGTCCTCCCTGGCGGGCTGGCCCGGCCAGCCCGGCTGGTCCTGCTGGTTCGGCTGGTCCGGCCAGGCAGGCTCCTGCCACCGGGAATGGCGGCGGGAGTGGCGGCGGCCCCTCCGGTCGTGGAACCGGAACGGCGGCCATGGCGGTTCGCTCGGTTCCTGCATGTACCCATCATCGCCCGGCCGCGCCCCTGTGTGGTATCCGGGCTTTCCCCGAGCCTGGGCCAGCCCGGCCTCAGGGTGCGGCGGCCCCGGGTCAGGGTAGGGCCAGGGCTGTTCCCGATACCGCCGCGCCCGGCGCGGACGAAGACTTAAGCCATGACAACTTTCGGGGACACCACCCAGGACACCACCCAGACCCAGGCTCCGGCCGGCCCCAGCGTCCGGCCTCCGCTCCGCCGCGTCTACCAGGGCCGGCTGCTTGCCGGGGTGTGCGCCGGCCTGGCCGACTACCTCGCCATCGACGTGACGCTGGTCCGCGTCGCCTTCGTCGTGCTCACCTTCCTCGGCGGCGCCGCCGTCCCGGCCTACCTGGCCTGCCTGCTGCTGATCCCCGAGGAGGGCAGCGACCAGTCCATCGCGGCGTCGCTGCTCGACTCGGTGCGGTGATCCAGACCCGACCGTAAACACGCCCATTAGGGAGCAAACCCATCATGTCGCCCTCATCAACCCAGCAGTGGACGCGCCGCGTCCGCTACGCCGACCAGAACATCCGCGTCTCCGACGCGGAGCGCAACGCGGTGGCCGAGCAACTGGGCGTGCACTACGCCGACGGCCGCCTCGACCAGGCCGAGTTCGACGAGCGGATCAGCCGGACGATGTCCGCCAAGACCCGCGGCGACCTCGCCGGCCTCTTCGACGACCTGCCCGACCCCGGATCCGCGGGGGCCCCGGGGACGGCAGGCCCGGGCGGCCCCGGCGGCCAGGCGGCGCCCTACGCCCGGCGACGCCGCGGCGGTGTCTTCCGCCCGCTGGTCCTGCTGGCGATCGTTATCGTGCTCGTCTCCATCTCGTGGCACGCGATGGACACCTTCTCCTTCTTCGCCATCCCGTGGTTCCCGATCGCGGCAGTCGTCGCCATCGTTCTCATCGCCGGCCGGCATCGTCACCGCTAACCCGCAGACAAGCTCGTCCGTTCGAAATCCATGGCGTTCCGGTGCAACCACCCGATAACGCCATGGATTTCTTCGATCTTGATGACGATGGCCCCGATCATCGGTCCATGAGATAAAAAGTGACCATGAGCTTCTGCGCGACGTGCGGCCGACGGCGGACCGGCGACGCCCGCTTCTGCGACGACTGCGGCACCGCGTTCCCGGCGGCCGAGGCGGCCGGGAACCCGGGAACGCCGCCGGCCGGCCAGCCCGCCGCCGGGTTCCCGCAGGATGCCGGCGGGTTTCCGCCGGTACCGGCCGACGCCACCCGGGTGGAGCGGCCGCCGGACGCCACCCGGCTGGAGCGGCAGCCAGACGCCACCGGGGCCGAAACCCGCGACGCCGCCCCGGTGATGTCCGCGACGGCGCCCGCGGCGGCGGAGCCTGACCCGTTCGCATCCTGGTTCGCGGCAGATCCGGCCGAGGGCAAGACACCACCGCGCAGCGGCCCGCCCGGGCAGCGGCAGCCGACCGCGGGCCCGTGGGAGGCGGCCGACACGATGTACGCCGCGCCCGGCCAGCAGCCTCCCGCGTTCCCCCCGCCGCAACCGCCCTACGGCGCGCAGCAGGCACGGCCCCCGGGCGGCAGCCCCGCGGCGGAAGACCGTCCTCCGGTGGCCGCAAGGCGGCCTTCGTCGTCGTTGTGGTGCTGGTGATGCTCGCCGCCGGCGGCGGCGCTTACGCGCTTGTCTCGCGGTCGAACCAGCACAACACGGCGCAGCCGCCCGCCCCGGCCGGCACCACGAGTTCCGCCGCCACGGCCAGCGCCAGCGCCGCACCGAGCGCCAGCGCCAGCACGTCCCCCGCCGCCAGCGCATCGCCGTCAGCGGGCCTGGTCAGCCCCGGACCCGGCGTCGCCTCCAACCCGGCCGAGCCCGCGGTGGAGAAGACGCTGACCGCCTACTACCAGGGCATCAACACCCACAACTACGCCGAGTACGCCAGTGCGCTCGACGCGCAGGAACGGGCCGCCGAACCCGAATCGAAGTTCAGCTCCGGCTACTCGTCCACCGCCGACTCGGGCATGAAGCTGATCTCGCTGACCAGCGACGGCAGCGGCGGCCTGACCGCGCAGGTCACGTTCACCAGCCACCAGGCCGCCGGCACCGGGGTCGACGGGAGCTCGTGCAACAACTGGACGCTGAATTTCTACCTGGTTCAGCAGGGCGGCGGCTACCTAAAAGGCGCCGCCCCGGCCGGCTACCAGCCCACCTACTCGGACTGCTAGTGGCGGTACCATTCGCCGCCCGGTGCGTCGCGGCCGCAGTCGGCGCACTGTTCGTGCTTACCGGCTGGCAGAGCGTGATCGGGACGCTGATCGTCCCCCGACCGGTGGCTACCTGGCTGACTCGGATGGCCGACCGGGTGGTGCGCGCCGCCTATCACACGGTGCTCCGGCCGGTGGGCGATTACGAACGGCGCGACCGGATCCTGGCCACCCAGGCGGCCGCGATCCTGCTCAGCCAGCTCGTCGCCTGGCTCGGCATCTTCCTGGCCGGGTTCACCCTGATCTTCTGGCCGCTGAACGGCCGCAGCATCACCCAGGTGTTCATCGACGCCGGCTCGTCCATCTTCACCCTCGGCTTCGCCGAACCGCAGAACACCGGGCCCGCCGCGCTCGTCTTCATCGCGGCGGCGACCGGGATGGTCGTGGTGGCGCTGCAGATCGGGTACCTGCCCACGCTCTACTCCGCCTTCAACCGGCGGGAGACCCAGGTCGCGCTGCTCAACGCGCGCGGCGGCGTGCCCGCCTGGGGACCCGAACTGCTCGCCAGGACCCACTACGCGCTCGGCTCGGGCGTATCGGCCATCGACACGCTGCCCGAGCTGTACCGGACGTGGGAGACCTGGGCGGCGGACGTGGCCGAGAGCCACACCACCTATCTGCCGCTGGTCCGCTTCCGCTCGCCCCTCCCGTTCTCCTCGTGGGTGACCTCGCTGCTCGCGGTCCTGGACTCCGCCGCGCTGATCCTCTCGCTCTCCCCGGATAAGACGGACGTGGTCGCCGCCCGGCTCTGCCTGCGCGGCGGCTGGACCTGCCTCGGGCGGATCGCGCGGGCGATGGGCTTCGACGTGCCGGACGAGGCCGACCCGGAGGGCGGGATCACGCTCACCTACGAGCAGTTCCTGGAGGCGGTCAGCCGGCTGGAGGAGGTCGACTTTCCCAGAAGCAGAGAGCCGGCCGAGGCCTGGCCGGACTTCGTCGGCTGGCGGGTCAACTACGAGCAGGCGGCGTACCTGATCGCCGAGGCCATCGACGCCGTCCCCGCGCTCTGGTCGGGCCCGCGCCGGCATAGCGAGACGCCGATGTCCCCGCGCCGCCCGCCCAGCGGCCGCCAGCGCTCGCGGGGTAAGCCCGGGTAGACCCCGCCCCTCAGGGGGCGGCCAGGGGGGTTTGGGGGATGGCATCCCCCCAAGCGCGGGGGGTCTTGGGGGGTCGCCCCCCGGCTAGCACATGACTCGTCATCAACCTCAGGTTATGCTGGCCGCATGACGGCGACCTGGCTCAGCGAAGACGAACAGCGGGCCTGGCGTACCTACCTGCGGCTGGGTTCGCTGCTGCCCGCCGCCCTTAACCGCCAGCTGACGCACGATTGCGGGCTGACGCTGCCCGAGTACGAGGTGCTCGTCCAGCTCAGCGAGGCGCCGGAGCACGCGCTGCGGCCGTTCCAGATCTGCGACGCGCTCAACTGGGAGCAGAGCAGGCTGTCCCACCAGCTCACCCGGATGGAGCGCAGGGGCCTGGTCGCCAGGCGGGAGTGCTCGGCCGACGGGCGCGGCGCCTTCGTCACGCTCACCACCTGCGGGGCCGAGGCCATCCGGCGGGCCGCGCCACGGCACGCCGCGACGGTGCGCCGGCTGATCTTCGACCGGCTGAGCGACGCCCAGCGAGCGGCCTTCGAGGACGCCTGCTCGGTCATCATCGACGCGCTCACCGGGCAGCCGTAACACCGCACCGCCGTTCGCCTGGCTTCCCGGCAGCCCTAACCGGGACTCGCCGCCGGGCCCGGCCGGGCCGGCCCCGCGCTGGCCCGTCCCCGTACCGGGGCCGGGGCTAGCGCCTGGCCCGGTTCCCGGGACCGGGTCCGCCTTGCCCCCGTGGGCACCCGAGTACCCGAAGCCCGGGTTCCCGCTACCGGGAACGCCCCCCAGCGGAAGGGTCGGCTCCGGAAGGCTCGGGTACGTCCGCTGCGCCTTAGCGAGGTCGGAGCTCAGGGTGCGCAGGCAATAGGACCAAACCTGTTTAGGACCGCCCGCCAGCTGGGCCAACTGCTCGAGGACGGCGTCCCGCGCCGCCCGGTTGTGCTGGATGGAGGGCTCGAGGACCTCCCGGCAGAGCGTTGTCGTGCTGGTAGTCGCGCCCGGGCTGGCGGGGGCGGAGGCCCTGGCCGCGGCGGCCGGGCTCAGGGTCGGCGTCGGCGTCGGCGCGGGTGGCTGACGCCGCCAGTCCCGTAGAGCGCGCCCGACGGCGTGCTGGCCTGGGCCGACGATGAAGCGGCCTTGGCCGGGTGACCGCCGAAGGACACCATCTGCCCGATGGAACCGCGGATGCCGCCCGCGACCGCGACCGCGATCACGATCACGGCCACCGCCGCAACGGACGTCACCGCTATGGCCCACCCGTGCCCGCCCCAGCCCGCGCCGCGGCGACGGCGGCGATGCCGGGCCGCGCGCGGCGGGCGGCGGTCCGCCGGGAAGAGCAGGCGCTCCGCTGGCGGAAGGATGAGGGTGTCCGCGGTAACGGTCCCGTGCTCGGCCGGAGCCGTCCATGCCGCCATCGGCTGCGCTATCGCGCGGAAGGCGGCCCTGGCCGCCGCCTCGTCCGACAGCTCGCGGCGGCTGGGGGCAGCGCGGAGCGCGTCCAGGGTGCTTTCTACCGCGCGCAGCGCCGCCGGGGTGCGCCCCGGCGCACCGGACAGCAACGCGTCGAGATCCCGGTCGTGGTAGGCGGGACCCCAGAACGGTTGCTGCTGGCTGTCTGGCATGTCATCGTCTGGAACGCCGCTCCCGGTCATAGTGTTACACCCGCCCGCGACGCAATCCCGCCCGCGGCGAGCAGCGCCTCCAGTTTCCGCAGGCCACGATGGGTCGCGACCCGCACGTTGCCCGCCGAAGTCTCGAGTATCCCGGCGATTACGTCGGTGTCCAGGCCAGCGACGACCCGCAGCATGATGACCTGGGCCTGCTGCTCGGGCAGCTGGGAAAGCAGCGCGATCGCGGAGTCGGTGGCGATGTTGTCCAGGGCGAGCTGCGCCGCGTCCGGTGCCAGCGGGCCCTGCGCGATGCCGGTTTCGTCGAGCGGCTCGACCGGGTGCCGGCGCAGATGCCTGGCCTGGTCGAGGAAGCGCCGTCGGGCGGTGGTGAACAGCCACGCCCGCCAGGACGTCTCGTCGCCGGTGAAGGCGGGCAGGCCCCTGAGCACGCTGACCCAGGTTTCGGCGGCGATGTCCTCGGCCGCGTCCGGCGCGAGCACTCGCAGGTAACGGGTGAGCGCGGGGTTCGCGTCACGCCAGAGGACCGCGAACATCTCTTCGCTCCCGCCCTGGGCAGCCGCAAGCACCACTGCGAAGTCGTCGCCCACCACATGCTGAGTATCGGCACACTTGCCACTTCCGCGCAGCGAAATCGCTTAGGCAGGTGTTACCACAATCTGACGGAGGTAAAGGTCGCGAAAGGTAACAGGTCCGCGCGGGCCGGGGACCGCGTCGAGGTTGATACCCGTCTCGGGCACCTCGAACAGCTTGAACCCGTCGAGAAGCCTGGTCGTCGCGTTCCAGAAGGCCCCGGTGCCGGTGTAAGCGGCCAGGAACTCGGCCGCCGCGGCCTCGTCGGCGGCGGCGATGCCGGCCGCCAGGCCGGAGGTCTCGTCGTTGGCGATCATGGCCGCCTGGGCCGGGCCGTCGGCCGGGGCGATGGTCACCGTCGCCTCCCGCTCGGGGTCGAGCGCCCACTCGTAGCCCAGCGGGTGGTCGTGCGGCGGCAGCGACGCCTTGATGCCGAGGCCGTCCAGCTGCCCGGTGATCTCGGGCAGCCACGAGTCCCACAGCTGCCGGTCGACGAGCAGCAGGTTCAGCCGGTTGCACACGCCCAGCCGGTCCAGGCTCGAGCCGATCAAGGCGGCGGCCACGGATGGCGGAGCGGAAGGATGGAGGTAGAGCACCCCGCCGCCGTCGGCATGGGCCAGCGTCCGCACCCCGTGCGCCGCCCCCTCGGCGGCCAGTGCCCGGGTCGAGTCGCCGCTGCCGCGCAGGATCACCAGCGGGATCAGCTTCGGCTCGCGCACCAGCGCGTACGCGGCGGCCTGGCCGGGCGTCCGGACCAGCTGGACCGCCGCCGGGTCAAGGCCTGCCGCCGCGAGGGCGGGGGCGATCACCTCGTCCGCCAGCGCGATCGCCGACCGCAGCGCCGCGCTGCCGGTCCGCAGCACGCCCGCGTTGCGCGATTTGACCAGCTGCGAGGCGATGTCCACCACGACGTTCGGCCTGGCCTCGAAGTTCGCGCCGATCACGCCGACCGGCCGGCGCCGCTCGGTGAGCACCAGCCCGCCCGGCAGGTCGCGGACCTTGCGCGAGGACGGCTCGGGCGCGACGTCAGCCAGGATCTCGAGCTGGGCGGCCATCGCCTTCAGGCGGCCCGCGTCCAGCCTGAGCCGGTCCCTGACCCCGGCCGCCAGCCCGTTGCCCGCGGCCGCCTGCATGTCCGCCTCGTTGGCGGCCAGCACGGCGGGCGCGGCATCGGTCAGGGCCCGCGCCATCGCCGCCAGCGCGGCGTCGATCGCGCCGTCGGTGGCGCCGGCCAGGCCGGGCGCGGCCGCCCGCGCGGCCCGCGCGGCGGTCCGCACCGCCTCGGTCACGTCGGCGTCGGCCGGCCCGCCCGTGCCGGTGACCGTGCTCTCCGTCATGCTCTTCTCCCTCGCTCTGCTCCGAGGCTACAAGGCTCCGAGGTTACAAGGCGGTCAGCTGCTCGGGCCCGGCCTGGGACGGCCGACGACCGTGGCGGTCACGGTGTTGCGGCGCTGGCGCAGGTCATCGCGCATCTGGTGGCCGAACCGCTTCGACTCCCGGCGGTTGAGCAGGGCGCCGGCGACCGCACCGGTCAGCAGCGGGCTGAGCGAGAACGCGGACCGCCGCACGCGCGCCGCCAGCCGCCGGGTCAGCTGCCGCGCCAGCGGGGAGCCCGCGACAAGCAGCAGCCCGCCGTCCACCTGGTAGATACCGCGGCGGCTGGCCCACGAGCCGATGTAGGCCCGCGCCCGGTCGGTGGGGCTGCCGGTGGCCGCCAGCCCGTAGACCTCGTGCAGCTCGGCGACCAGCTTTATCTCGATTCCCACGACCGCCAGCGTCTCCGCGGCGACCTCGGCCGGGAACGCGGGCAGCGTCGGCAGCGCGGCCCAGGCACCGGTCGCGGCGCCTACCGCGGCGGTGGCCAGGGCCGCCCGCGCGACCAGCAGCCCGGCGATCTCGTCATCGGAGCGCCCGGGGAAGTGCGCCCGCAGCGTGGCCTGGTCCCGGATCCGCAGCCGCGGCCCCATCGCCACCACCTGCCCGGTGAGCCAGTTCATGCCGGAGGTGAAGCCCCGGCTGGCCGACCCGGTGCCCCGGGCAACGGTGCCGCTGGCGGTGCCCGCGCCGCGGCGGGCAAGCCCGCCGCCCGTGCGGGCGGCGCTGCCGCCGCGCCGGACCGCCTCCGCGCTGCGGCGGGCAACGCGCTGCAGCCCCCGGACGACCCGGTTCCTGTCCTCGGGGCCGTCGGCCTCCGTCAGCTCAACGGCGACCTCGGCCGCCGCCCGCGCCGCGGCGTCCTCGTCGTACGCCGCCTGCCCGTTCTCCACACCGGCCATCTCAGCCACCCATCCGTCGGCGCTCGCGTTGTCAACGGTCAGCGATAACAACGCTACCTGGAGGTCAGCTACCCGAAAGACGGCCTGCTATCCGGGTGCGACCGGCGGCCGCGACCCGGCCGCGTCTGGCGGCAGGTGAGATGGCTGCCCGGATGACTGGATTGCCGTGTTCACGGAAAATGGCAGACTTTCCCGAGCGTCTCCTGGGCCGCCGCTGACCGCCCGTTGGCTATCGGGTGAATGCCCGTTTTCGCGCCGCGCGCGCATCCGGTCTACCCTGCGTAGGTGATCCCTGGGCAGACCGACGCCAACCCGCAGGAGCAGCCCGCCACGCGCGCGCCGGCCGATGCGGGCGACCTGGCGCGGCCGCCGCTCCGGCTGCGCTGGGCGCTGCTGATCGCCCTGGTGGCGGGCCTGCTGCTCGCCGCGGCGTTCCCGCCGTACGGCCTGTGGCCGCTCGCCTTCATCAGCCCGGGGCTGCTTGTCGTGGCCCTGCACGGACGCTCGCTGCGGGCCGCGTTCGGCGTCGGGCTGATCTTCGGCCTCGCCTTCAACTTCCCGCTGGTCGAATGGGTGATCAACCTCGCCTGGTTCGCCTGGGTCGCGCTCGCCATCGCCGCGGCGCTCATCTTCGCGGTGTTCACGGTGGCGCAGCGGCTGCTGCTCAACCTGCGCTGGTGGCCGCTGGCGGTGGCCGGCTGGTGGGTGGCGGCGGAGGCGTTCAGGGACCGCTGGCCGTGGGGCGGCTTCCCCTGGGGACGGCTGGCGATGAGCCAGGCCGGGGTACCGACGCAGGGCTGGGCGGCCATCGCCGGGCCGCCGGTGCTGACCTTCATGGTCGCCCTGGTGGGGGCCAGCCTCGGCTGGCTGCTGCTGTCGGCCTTCGGCTGGGATGCCCCCGGGACCGCACGGATTACGCCGGCTGCGCCGGGGACCCGCCGGCGGCGGCTGCTGGCGCCCGCGCTGGCGCTGATCGGGTCGGCCGCCCTCGCGCTGCTGCCCGGCGCGCTGCCGCTCGACCCGGTCCCCGCGAACGCCGGCAGCGCCACGGTCGCCGCCATCCAGGGCAACGTGCCGCGCGCCCGGTCGCTCAGCGGGCAGCTCAACGACGACTGGGTCGTCACCCTCAACCACGTGGCCGCCACCGGCAAGCTGGCGGCCAAGGTCGCCGCGGGCAAGGCGGCCAAGCCCGACCTGGTGATCTGGCCGGAGAACTCCACCGATATCGACCCGATGCTGTACCCGCCGGTCTACCAGGAGATCACCAGCGCCGCCGCCGCCATCGGGCGGCCGATCCTGGTCGGGGCGACGCTGCAGAACCCGGAGCTGAACGCGGGCATGCTCTGGCTGCCGGGCAAGGGGCCGACCGCCATCTACGCCAAGCGGCGGCTGGTGCCGTTCGGCGAGTACATCCCGTTCCGCAGCCTGATCAGCAAGATCACGTCGCTGACCCAGCTGCAGGGCACCCCGTTCGTGCCCGGGCACCGGACGGTGATCTTCAACGTCGGCCAGATCCGGCTGGGCGACATCATCTGCTACGAGGTCGGTTTCGACGACCTCGTCCGGTCCGAGGTGGCGGCGGGCGCGAACCTGCTGTCCATGCAGAGCAACGACGCCACCTTCGAGCGGGAAGGCCCGATCACCGCCGAGAGCGGCCAGCAACTGGCCATGGCCAGGATCAGGGCGGTCGAGTTCGACCGGGCGGTGGTGGTCGCGTCCACCACCGGCTACAGCGCGATCGTCGCGCCGGACGGCCAGCTGATCTCCCGCACCAGCATGTGGACGCAGGCCGAGCTCGAGGCACGCGTCCCGCTGCTCAGCTACGACACGCTGTCCGAGCGGCTGGGCGCCTGGCCGGAGTGGGCGATCGTCGCGGCGACCACGCTCGCCCTCTGCTTCGCCATCGGCCAGGCGGGCATCGCCCGGCGGCGGCAGCGCCTGGCCCGCCCGGCAGAATAAACTGGGCCGTTCCGAGGTACGCCCGGGGAAAGGAGCGCATACCGTGCACGGCAGCCGAACAGGACGTCTCACCGTCACCGCGCTCACGGCCGCCGCCGCCCTGCTGGTGGCCGCCTGCCAGTCCGGCGCGCCGGACGCGGCCCAGCTCAATCCCACGGCGGTCGCGAGCAAACCCGCCACCGCGGTCGCCAAGTACCTCGAGATCTCCCCCGCACCCGGCGCCAAGGACGTTAACCCCGCCCACGGCATCACCGTCACCGCCGTCAACGGCGGCAAGATCGCCCATGTGACCGTGAAGACCACCAGCGATGAGCCGGTGACCGGCGCGCTCGGCGCGGCCAAGACGAGCTGGCACAGCACGTACGCGCTGCCCACCGACTCGTCCTACACCGTCACCGCGGCCGGCACCGACAGCGGCGGCCACCCGGTGACCGCGACCAGCAGCTTCCGTACGGCCGACCCGGCGAACACGTTCGCGACCGGGATCTACGAGGCTTCCGGCGCCACCTACGGCGTCGGCATGCCGATCATGCTGACGTTCAGCAGCCCGATCACCAATAAGGCCGCCGTCGAACGGTCGCTCCAGATCACCACATCCAAGCCGGTGGTCGGCGCCTGGTACTGGGACGGCAGCGAACGGCTCGACTTCCGGCCGCGGGACTACTGGCCGGCCGGCACCACGGTCAGCTTCGACGGCCACCTGGACGGCGTCGAGGGCGCGCCCGGCCTTTACGGCAGGCACGACCTCACCCAGTCGTTCGGCATCGGGCAGTCGGTTGTCGCGGTGGCCTCCACCAGCACCCACCAGACGCAGATCTACGTCGGCGGCAAGCTCACCTACACCTGGCCGATCTCCACCGGAAAGTTCATCACGCCGACCCCGGACGGCACCTACCTGACCGTCGACAAGAACAACCCGGTGCGGATGATCGGCGGCGGCAAGAAGGGCAGCCCGGGCTACTACAACGAGCTGGTCAACTGGGCGGTGCGGTTCACCTACAGCGGCGACTACTACCACTCGGCCCCGTGGTCGGTCGTCGACCAGGGCACCACCAACGTCAGCCACGGCTGCGTGAACCTGCCGCCGGCCGACGCGCAGACCTATTACCAGCTGGCCATTCCGGGCGACCCGATCACGATCGAGTCGAGCCCCAAGGCCGGCAACTGGGACGACGGCTGGACCGAGTGGTTCCTGTCGTGGCAGCAGTACCTGGCCGGCAGCGCGACCCACATGGCGGTCGAGGCCGGCCCGGACGGCAGCACTTTCGTCAGCCCGCCCGATCTGCCCGCCGACACCGCGGCCGGGCCCCTGGGCACCTCGTCGCCCGGCAATTACTTCTCCGCCTGACGGGATCAGCGGGGCGGCAGGCGCGAAGCAACGGTTCGTTCAAGAAGAAAGACCTTGAATTCTCCTGAACGGTCCGCGGTTACTCAGGGACGCGCGGAGTGGGACGTGGACTGCTGGATCACGTGCGTCGTGGGGGTTCCGGAGGAGACGGCCAGGATCACGCCCAGGGTGAGCGCCAGGGCCACCGGGATGAGCAGCGGGGCGGCGGCGCGGGCCGTCCGGCGGCCTCGTGCCCGGCGAGTCTGCGCGCGGCGCTTCGTGACGTCGCCGCGATTGCCCCAACCGCCCTCGATCAGCGTCACGCTGGCTACCTCCGCTCGTAAGGTCGTGGCAGCCAGCCTAACTCTGTTACGCATTAGTTATCGAGTGGATAGCGAAACTTATCCTATTCATCACGCTTAGTTAACAAGCTTCCCGACGGGTGGCGCGCTTGACCTCCTCCGACATCAGCAGCAGCGCGGCGGCGCCGTCGTTGCGGGGCGAGGAGTTACCGCCAGTAACCGTCCGCCCTGGCGGAACGCGGGCCGTCGGGGCGGACCTCGGCCAGCGCCCCCTGCACCTTCCCGATGGGCGTCGGGCAGGCATCCACCACGAATACGGAGCTCACTTGGACCTACCTCTTCAGGTAACGTTCAGGTCCCCCTGCTAGGACAGGAACCGGCACCTGTTACGCGACTGTTATGGCTATCAGGCGCCGCGAGCGCAACCTCCGGGGGGTGGTGAACGTCTTGATAGTCATACGTAGGATTGATAGGCATACGTATGAGAGTCGTGATGTGAATTTCCCGATTTGATGGACATTGCCCCCTAGACTTTTGAACGTCCCCTCACCACGCGTTGTGATCAGCCGTTGCTGTGACGTGTGAGCCCTCCAACACGCTCAGGTGCACCGGGACCATCGGTCTGGCCAATTAACGAGGAGAACCGAGCTGTGTCGTTTTTGGGGAGTACGAGTGGTGGTGCGGGCCGGATCGGCGCGACGCTGATCCGGCACCGGCTGATCGCCGGGACCGCCTTCGCGGCGACCGCGGTGCTGGTCGCGGGCTGCACGTACGCGGCCACGGCGTCCCCCTCGTCTGGCCATGAGGCGATCACCAACGTCAGCGACACCAAAACGGTCACCAAGCATGTGGCGAAGAAGGCAGCGCCGGTCGTCCCGCTCAAGCTGGTCTCCGTTACCCCGGCCGGCGGCGCCCGCGACGCCAACGGCGGCGACCCGATCACGGTGAAGTTCTCGGTCGCGCTTTCGCCGCAGACCCCGCTGCCGACGCTCTCCCCGTCGATCCCGGGCAGCTGGCAGGTGTCCGGTGACACCGCGACGTTCTCCCCCAAGTCCGGGTACGTGGCCCACACCTCGGTGACGGTGAAGATCCCCGGCGGCGCGAACGGCATACTGCCGGCGTCCGCGTCGGCGGGCACCCTGACGAAGACCTCGGACGTCTCCTTCACCACCGGCTCCTACTCCACCCTGCGGCTGCAGGAACTGCTCGCGCAGCTCGGCTACCTGCCGCTGAACTGGACGCCGGACGACCCGTCGACCGGCACCATCGCCGACTCCGACGCGAGCGCCCAGCTCGCCGCGGCCTACGACGCGCCGGCCGGCAGCTTCGCTTTCCAGTCCGGTTACCCGCGCGAGCTGACCAGCCAGTGGTCCGTCGGGTCGGACAACGTCCTGGTCAGCGGGGCGATCCGCGCGTTCGAGAACAACGTGGGCCTGACCATGGACGGCGACCCCGGCCCGGAGGTCTGGACGGCACTGCTGAAGGCCGTGGCCAAGGACCAGACCAACCCGAACGGCTACAGCTACGCGCTGGCCACCCAGGGCTGAGTCGGACGAGTCGCTGCAGGTCTGGCACGATGGCAAGAAGGTCCTGGAGACTCCGGCCAACACCGGCATCCCGGCCTCGCCGACCCCGGACGGCACCTTCCCCGTCTACCTGAAGTACACGGTCACGCAGATGAAGGGCCTCAACCCGGACGGCACGAAGTACGACGACACGGTGTACTGGGCGTCGTACTTCAACGGCGGCGACGCGGTGCATGCCTTTCCCCGCTACAGCTTCGGGTGGTACCAGTCGCTCGGCTGCGTCGAACTCCCGTACAACGGGGCGGGCCCCGGCGTGGCCGAAAATGCCTACGACTACCTCAGCTACGGGTCGCTCGTCACCGTCCGCGGCCCGGTCGCCTAACCGGGCCCGACGTCGGCGGCTGCCCTGAAGGCAGCCTGACCGCAACGCGGCAATAGTGGGCCGCTGACCCCGTCTGCACGCCGGCGCGCGGGTCAGCGGCCCACTGGTTTTCAGGCCGCGCTCAGGCCGCTGGCGCAGGCGGTGAAGGCGGCGGCGAAGCGCGAGGCCGGGATCTCGGCGGCGACCTGCCCGGCGTCGTCGAAGCTGCCCGCATCGGTCAGCCGGGGCGCCAGCGCGACCCGCAGCCCGTCCCCGGCCAGGCGCTCGAGCAGCACCCGGCCGGCGTCCGGCTCGGTCATCGGGACGCCGGTGAGCAGCGACCGGTCCGGCCGCCGCAGGCCGAGCAGCCAGAAACCGCCATTCGCGGCCGGGCCGAAGACCGCGTCCGCCTCGCCCGATTCGAGCGACGCGACCGCGTCACCGAGCATGGCCGTGGTGGCCTGCGGAGTGTCCGTCCCGATGAGCACCATCGGCAGCGGCACGGCCGCGTAGGCGTCCGCGAACGCCGCCGCCAGCCGTTCGTCGGGCCCGCCGCCGCGCTGGCCGATCACATCGAACCCGGCGGGCAGCCAGGCGCCCGGCGCGCCGTCGAGCGCGAGCACCCGCCGGGCGGCCGGCCCGGCCGCCACCACGTCGAGCGTGTCGGCCAGCGCCGCCTCGGCCACCAGCGCCGCCTGCCGGGGGCGCAGCGCCGGGGTCAGCCGCGTCCGCGCCAGACCGGGGACCGGGGCCGCGGCGATGACGATGACCTGGGTTTCGCTGCCAGTCTCCATGGCGCCGACGCTAGCGGCGTGCTGGCCGGTTGGCCCTGGTTTCCGCCCTTACGGAATTGTGACGGCGGCCGGGCGGGCCCACCGCGCCAGGCCTTTCAGCGTCCGGCCCGGACGGCGCGGAAGGCCCGCGACGGGGCCGGGCGGGACACCGCGCTCGGGGCCGGCCGGGCGAGCGGGAGCGTGATCAGGAACTGGCAGCCAGGGCCGGTATTGCGCACGCTGATCTCGCCGGAGTGCGCCTCGACGATGCCGCGGGCGATGGACAGCCCGAGCCCGGCGCCGCCGGACGGGTCGGGGGTGCGCGCGCTCTCGCCCCGGAACGCCACGTCGAAGACCCGGGGCAGATCGTCGGGCGGGATGCCGCCGCACTCGTCGGTCACGCTGACGCAGGCCATCCCTGACTGGATCTCGCCCAGCACCTCGATCGTCCCGTTGGGCGGCGTGTGCCTGATCGCGTTGGTCATCAGGTTCCTGACCGCCCGGCCGAACTCGGCGCTGTCGATGAGCACCGGCATGCCGCGGACGGCGGACCCGGTGAGCCGGACCCGTTTGGCGAACGCGACCGGCTCCGCGCTCGCGACGACCTCCGCGACCACGTCCTCAAGGCCGACCACCCGGCGCGACAGGCGCAGGGCGCCGGCGTGGATCTTGGACAGTTCGAAGAGGTCCTCGATCATCACCGCCAGCCGTTCGGTCTCCACCCGGATCTGGGAGTGGTAGCGGCTGACCTCGCGCGGGTCGGTCACTACCTGGTCCTCGAGCGCCTCGGCCATCGCGCGCAGCCCGGCCAGCGGGGTGCGCAGGTCGTGACTGACCCAGGCGACGAGCTCGCGGCGGCTCGCCTCGAGCGCCTGCTGGCGCGCCCGCGCCTGGCCGAGACGGTCATGCGCCTCGGTCAGCCCCTCCGACAGCCCGGCCAGCTCGGCCGGCAGCGGGGTGTCGGGCGGCGTGTAGATCCCGCTCTCGCCGACCTGGCGGACCGAGGCGAGCAGCGCCTTGCTAGCGCGCCCGATGGAGCGGCCCACGATGAGCGCGACGGCCAGGCTGGCGATGCCCGAGATGCCCATCAGCTCGAGCATCACCACGCGGTCGCCGGGCGACAGCATGATGGTGGCGATCTCGCCGGTGGTGATCATCGCGGTGACGACGCACACGGCGGCCACCAGCCCGACCTGGAGGTTGACCGACCGCCGGGCGAGCATCCGCACGACCACCGCCCCGAGGATGGCCGTGAACACCACCGCCCCGGTGACCCAGGCGATGATGTGCACCAGATCGCCAGGCGCCACGCCGGACAGCAGGTCAGCCGCGGCTCCGGTTCGGGCGGCGGCCGTGACCGCGGTCATGACGGCTCCGGCTCGTAGCGGTAGCCGACGCCCCAGACGGTGACGATCCGCCGGGGCAGCGTCGGGTCGGATTCCAGTTTCTCCCGCAGCCGCCGCACATGCACGGTGACCGTCGAGGTGTCGCCGAACGTCCAGCCCCACACCTCGCTCAGCAGCTGCTCCCTGGTGAACGCCTGCCTGGGGTTGCGCATCAGGTACAGGAGCAGGTCGTATTCGCGCGAGGTGAGCGCGATCAGCTTGCCGCCGATCCTGACCTCGTGCGCGGCCAGGTCCACGGAGAGCCCCTGGTTGGCGATGACCCCCTGGTCGGGCTGGTCCGGCAGCCCGCTGCCGCGGGCCCGGCGGAGCACCGAGCGGACCCGCATCGCCAGCTCGCGCGGGCTGAACGGCTTGGTCACGTAGTCGTCGGCGCCGATCTCGAACCCGGCCAGCCGGTCGCTCTCGTCGCCCAGCGCGGTCAGCATCACCACCGGGATGGGCCACCGCTCGCGCAGCCGCCGGCAGACCTCAAGGCCATCGATGCCGGGCAGCATCAGGTCGAGCACCACCAGGTCCGGCGGGCGCTCGGCGATCACACGCAGCGCCTCGTAGCCGTCGCGCACGCTCTGCACGCTGTGGCCGTCGCGCACCAGGTAACGCTCGACCACATCGGCCACGGTCGGGTCGTCATCGACCACGACGATCCGGCCGGGCAGATCAAGCTGGCCGCCGGTCATGACGTCGTCCGGTCCACAACGGCCGGCCGGATATATCGGATAGTGCTCACCGTTACAAGGTAAGTCGGCGCGCGACGAAAGCGGCGGGGAAAGGCACGAAATGGTCACAACACCGTAAGGACGGTGACGAATTGGTGAGGGCCCGCGGATCTGGCTGGCCGGTCCGGCCGGGCCGGTGAAGACTGGCTGACGTCCTTGACTTGCCCTTTCTTCTTTCTTCGCTGGGGGGAGACCAGCTTGATCGGCGCACCGTACTGGCGGGCCCTCACCGGCCGCGCGCAGGCCGGACACGGGGGGCGCGCGCAAACCGGACTCGAGCACGCGGACGCGAGCACAGCGCACACGGACGCGAGCACAGCGCACACGGCCGGGAACACCGCGCCGTTGCCGGCCGGCGGTCGGCTGCGTCCCGGTGATGCCTCGCTCATCGACCGGTGCGGCGGCCCGACGCTTGACGTGGGTTCCGGGCCGGGGCGGCTCATCGTGGCCCTGGGCGAGCGCGGCGTCCCCGCCCTCGGCATCGATGTCACACCGCAGTCCGTGCAGCTGGCCCAGTCGGCCGGCGCGCTGGCTCTGCAGCGGGACGTGTTCAGCACGGTGCCGGGCACCGGCCGGTGGATGATCGTGCTGCTGGCCGACGGCAGCATCGGCATCGGCGGCGACCCGGTAGCGCTGCTGAGCCGGGTGGCCGAGCTGCTCGCACCGAGGGGCCAAGCGCTGGTGGAGGTGCAGCCGCCCGGCCGGGAAGCGCGACGCGAGCAAGTCGTGGGGTACCTGGGCGCGGACCAACTGGACGGGATAGCCAGTGAAGGCCGGCCTGTCCACCGGCGAGACCTGGTCCGCGGACGGCCGCTGGTTCGTCACCCTGCGCAAGTGATCCGGCCCGCCTAAAGCCAGGACAGTACTTGTGTGACATTCATGGCTTATAGGGGCACCAACCGTTAAGTTTCCGCACGGCCGGCCCCGTCAGCTGGCGGTAGAGGCCACGGTAGACCTCTAGACGGGGCCCGGCGGTTAGCCGACGATCGGTAGTTGGCTAACCGCATTGGCCTAGGGGTACACGCCACATCCCCAACCCGCCGCCGCACGATCGAAGCCACGTGCGCAATCTGGGCGGGCCGGAATCGCCGGGCGCACCCGGCCCGGCCACGTGGCTCTCGCGGTGGCCGGCTCCGCGCCGGGCGCCGCCAGGCGACTGGCATCCGCAGTCAGCTTCCTATCATTTCTGACCACTTTTTTTCATCTTCCTATCGGTTCCGACCACTTTCGCGCCCGAATTGCCCGGATTTGGTGGTCAGAACTGATAGGAAGGCAAACCGGAGTGGTTAAAACTGATAGGAAGACGCTCACGGCTGTGAATGGTGGCGTGGCAGCATACGACCCGAGCGGCACACAATCAGGACAATGCCCGATTACCAGCGGGCGTGGATCTCGGCGCGGAAGTACTTGTCGTACAGGTCCTCGATCTGGCGCAGTGCGTGCGCGCTGAGCGGCGGGAGGGCGGCGGCGGCCGCGTTCTGCCTGGCCTGCCCGGGGTTGCGCGCGCCCGGGATGACGGTGCTGACGCCCGGCTGCTGGGTCACCCAGCGCAGCGCCGCCTGGGCGGTGGTCGCCGGCTGATCGGGGGCGCCGTCGAAGGCACCCGGTTCGGCCGCGATGGCGGCGAACTCCGCGGCCGCCTGTACCCCGGCCGGGTAGTCGACCCCGGAGAACGTCTCGCCGACGTCGAATGCCTCGCCGTGCCGGTTGTAGGTCCGGTGGTCGTCAGCGGCGAAGACGGTGTCCGCCGTGTACCGGCCGGACAGCAGCCCGGAGGCCAGCGGCACCCGGGCGATGATGCCCACCCCGGCCGCCGTCGCCGCGGGCAGCACCTGGTCAAGCGGCTTGCGGCGGAACGCGTTGAAGATGATCTGCACAGTGGCCACGCCCGGGTGCGCGATCGCCGCCAGCGCCTGCTCGCACGTCTCCACGCTGACCCCGTAGGCGGCGATCCGGTCCTCCGCGACCAGCGTGTCCAGCGCGTCGTAGACCGCTTCCGAGTAGAAGACCGGGGTGGGCGGGCAGTGCAGCTGGACGAGGTCCAGCCGGTCGGTCCCGAGGTTGGCCCGGGACCGGTCGGTCCAGGCGCGGAAGTTCGCCAGCGTGTAGTTCTCCGGTACCTGCTCCACCCGCCGGCCCATCTTGGTGGCGACGACGATGCCGTGCCCGGGGTGGCCGGCCAGGAACCGCCCGATGATCTGCTCGCTGCGCCCGTCGCCGTACACGTCCGCGGTGTCGAGGAACGTGACCCCGGACTCGACCGCGGCCTCCAGCACCGCGAGCGCGTCCGATTCGGTCACCGAACCCCAGTCCGCGCCGAGCTGCCAGGTGCCGAGGCCGACGATCGAGGCGGCCCTGCCGGTCTTGCCGAGAACGCGCTGCTCCATGGCCAGCGATCCTATGCCGCGCACTGCCTGGCGCAGCGGCAGGCCCGCTGGATGGCAGCCATGCTCCTGATGGGCGGAGCCACGGTCCGTTAAGAGGACTGACTTGATCTTTTGGCCGCCGTGGCCCGGGACCTCTGGGTGCGGGTTTGGGCCGGCCGCCTTGGGTAGTGGGTGCCGGACATGGTCCCCGGACGGGGCAGACCGCCTCGTCCCCCGGCCGGCTAACTCGAAAGACCGGGGGATACGCATGACAGCGTTGCGCGTGCGCCGGAGCGAGCCCATTGGGAACGCACACGGCATCGACCGGATGGTGCGTAATGTGCAGACGGGACACTTCGAACGCAGTCTGTCGGCCCTCACCGCGGCCGGCGCGCTGGTGACGGCGGCCGAGATCTTCTTCGAGCACGACAGCGCCAGCTTCGGCAACAAGATGATGTGGCTGCCGGTGGCGCTCGGCCCCGTCGGCGCGGTGGCGGGCGTGGCCGGGTTCTTCAGCCAGCGGATGGCCAAGACCGCGCTGCCCATCGCCTCCGCCGCGATCGTCGCCAACGGCGTGCAGGGCGTGTACCTGCACGCCCGCGGGATCTCGCAGAAGCCCGGCGGCTGGCGCAACGCCCGCTACAACCTGGAGATGGGCCCGCCGCTGCTCGCGCCCCTGCTGGTGACGATGGTGGGCGGCATGGGGCTGCTCGCCGCGATCCTGCGCCGAGAGCAGTGACGGCGCGCGCGACCGGGCGGTTCCCCGGCTTCGACGTGCTCAGCCAGAGCGGGCACTGGGACCCGGTGACGGCCGAGCTGATCACCGCCAGGACCGGCCCGCCCCCGCCGCTGCGGTTCTTCACCGACAGCGAGCGGGCAATCGCCGCCGCGCTGCTTGACCAGCTCACCGGCCAGTGCGATCAGCCCTTGGGCGTGCCCATCGTGGAGATGGTCGACGGGCGGCTGGCGGACGGCGAGACCGACGGCTGGCACTACGCCGACATGCCCGAGGACAGCCAGGCGTGGCGGGACACCCTCGGGTACCTCGACAAGGACGCGCACGCCCGCTGCGGGACCGGCTTCGCCGACGCCTCCGAGCAGGACCAGGCGGCGCTCATCCAGGCAGTGCAGGACAGCAAGGAATGGCACGGCCTCGCCGCCTCGCGGGTGTGGAGCCTGTGGACGCGGTACGCCTGCACCGCCCTGTACTCGCACCCGGACGCCTGGTCGGAGATGGGCTTCCCCGGCCCGGCCTACCCGCGCGGCTACAAGAACGCGGGCGTGGGCAAGCTGGAGCCGTTCGAGGTCGGCGACGCGCGGCCGGCCGAGGACCCCGTCGGGGATGACGCCCGATGACCAACGTGCGCGACCGGAACGAGTCCGCCTGGCTGCTGCCCAACGACGGCACCAGGACCAACCACGGGCTGCGGCGGGACATGCGGCGGTTCGACGACTCGGACGAGATCGACATGGTCATCGTCGGCTGCGGCGCCGGCGGCTCGGTCATGGCCCAGCGTCTGGCACGGGCGGGCTGGCGGGTGGCGGCGCTCGACGCCGGGCCTTTCTGGGACCCCGACACCGACTGGGTGAGCGATGAGGCCGGATCGCACCACCTCTACTGGACCGAGCCGCGGGTGATCGACGGATCGGACCCGGTGCCGATGGGCTCGAACAACTCGGGCCGTGGCGTCGGCGGGTCGATGGTCCACTACGCGGGCTACACGCCCCGGTTCCACCCGAGCGATTTCTCCACCTACACCGCCGACGGGGTGGGCGCCGACTGGCCGATCGACTACACCGATCTGCGCCCCTACTACGCGGCCATCGAGCAGGAGCTGCCGGTGGCGGGCGAGCAGTGGCCGTGGGGCGATCCGCACGGCTACCCGTACCGGCCGCACCCGGTCGGCGGGAACGGCGAGATCTTCCTGCGCGGGGCGGACAAAATGGGGATCACCGCCAAGGTCGGCCCGGTCGCCATCGTCAACGGCCGGTTCGGCAACCGCCCGCACTGCATCTACCGCGGCTTCTGCCTGCAGGGCTGCAAGGTCAACGCCAAGGCATCCCCGCTGATCACGCATATCCCCGACGCGCTCGCACGCGGCGCCGAGATCCGCGCCAACGCGATGGTCACGCAGGTCGTGGTCGACCAGCGCACCGGCCGGGCAATCGGCGTGCACTACCTGCGCGACGGCCGCGAGCATTTCCAGCGGGCCCGGATGGTGGCGGTGGCGGGCTACTCGATCGAGACGCCGCGGCTGCTGCTCAACTCGGCGTCCGGCCGCTTCCCCGACGGCCTGGGCAACGACTTCGACCAGGTCGGCCGCTACCTCATGGTGCAGGGCGCCCCGCAGACGGCCGGCCGCTTCGACGCGGAGGTGCGGATGTACAAGTCACCGCCGCCCGAGGTGAGCAGCGAGGAGTTCTACGAGACCGATCCGGCCAAGGACTACAAGCGCGGGTTCGCCATCCAGACGGTGTCGCCGCTGCCCATCACCTGGGCCGAGCACGTCGCCGCGCAGGGGCACTGGGGCGGCGCGCTGCGCGAGTACATGAGCGACTACGTGCACTGGTCCTGCCTGGGGGCGCTGTGCGAGTTCGTGGCGCAGCCGCAGAACCGGGTGACGCTGGCGCAGGAGAAGGACTCCCACGGGCTGCCGGTCGCCCAGTTCTCTTACTCCCAGTGCGACAACGACCGCGCCCTGGCCAAGGCGGCGCAGGCCGTCATGGAGGACATCCTGCACGCGGCGGGGGCGGACGAGGTCATCACGATCCAGCGCTACGCCCACCTCGTCGGCGGCGCGCGGATGGCGGCCGACGAACGGCACGGGGTGGTCGACAGAAACTGCCGCAGCTTCGCCGTGCCCAACCTGTACATCACCGACGGCAGCGTGCTCCCCACCCAGGGCAGCGCCAACCCGGCGCTGACGATCATGGCGGTGGCCGCCAGGGCGGCCGATCACCTGGCCTGCGGCGCCTGACCTGGCTGCCTGACCTACCGAGAGGATTTACCGATGGCATCACCCACAGTTGCCGACTACCTGCTCGAGCGGCTGCGCGCCTGGGACGTGCAGCACGTGTTCGCCTTCCCCGGCGACGGAATCAACGGCATCCTCGCGGCCTGGGGCCGGGCGGATAACAAGCCGCAGTTCGTCCAGGCGCGGCACGAGGAGATGGCGGCCTTCCAGGCCGTCGGGTACGCCAAGTTCACCGGGAACGTCGGCGTGTGCATGGCGACGTCGGGCCCGGGCGCCATCCACCTGCTCAACGGCCTCTACGACGCCAAGCTCGACCACGTCCCGGTGGTGGCGATCGTCGGCCAGACCAGCCGCAGCGCCATGGGCGGCTCCTACCAGCAGGAAGTCGACCTGCTCTCGCTGTTCAAGGACGTCGCCAGCGACTACGTGCAGATGGTGACGGTGCCCGAGCAGCTGCCTAACGTCCTGGACCGGGCGATCCGGGTCGCGATCACCGAGCGCGCCCCCACCGCCATCATTATCCCGTCTGACGTGCAGGAGCTGCCCTACTCGGCGCCGACCCACGCGTTCAAGATGGTCCCGTCCTCGCTTGGCGTCGACTGGTCCACCACCACCGCCGACGACCGCGGGATCCTCAAGGCGGCCGAGATCCTCAACGCCGGGAGCAAGGTCGCCATCCTGGCCGGCCACGGCGCGCGCCACGCCCGGGCCGAGCTCCAGGAGGTCGCGGAGCTGCTCGGGGCCGGGGTGGCCAAGCCCCTGCTGGGCAAGGACGTGCTCTCCGACGAGCTGCCCTACGTGACCGGCTCGATCGGCCTGCTCGGCACCCGGCCGAGCTACGAGATGATGATGAACTGCGACACGCTGCTCACCGTCGGCTCGAGCTTCCCCTACACGCAGTTCCTGCCGGCCTTCGACCAGGCCCGGGGCGTGCAGATCGACATCGACGGCAAGATGATCGGCATGCGCTACCCGAACGAGCTGAACCTCATCGGGGACTCCGCCGCCACCCTGCGCGCCCTCATCCCGCATCTGCGGCGCAAGGAGGACCGCTCCTGGCGCGAGGGCATCGAGGAGAACGTGGACAAATGGTGGCGGTCGATGGAAGCCGAGGCCCTGGTCGAGGCGGACCCGATCAACCCGATGCTGGTCTTCCACGAGCTATCCTCGCGGCTGCCGCTTGACGCCATCATCTGCGCCGACTCCGGCTCGTCGGCCAACTGGTACGCCCGCCAGCTGAAGTTCCGCGGCGAGATGCGCGGCTCCCTCTCCGGCAACCTGGCCACCATGGGCCCCGGCGTGCCCTACGGCATCGGGGCGAAGTTCGGCCACCCCGACCGGCCGGTCATCGTCTTCGCCGGCGACGGCGCGATGCAGATGAACGGCCTGGCCGAGCTGATCACGATCAAGCACTACTGGGAGCAGTGGTCCGATTCCCGCCTGATCGTCGCGGTGCTGCACAACAACGACCTCAACCAGGTCACCTGGGAGATGCGGGCGATGGAAGGGGCGCCGAAGTTCACCGAGTCGCAGCAGCTGCCCGACGTCTCCTACGAGGGATTCGCCCGCAGCCTGGGGCTGAACGGCATCGCGGTCGACAAGCCCGAGCAGGTCGGCCCGGCCTGGGACCAGGCCCTCGCCGCCGACCGCCCGACGGTGCTCGACTTCAGGACCGATCCCGATGTCCCGCCGATCCCGCCGCACGCCACCTTCGAGCAGGCCAAGGACCTGGCCAAGGCGCTGCTGCACGGCGACCCGAACAGCCTCGGCATCGTCAAGGAAGGCCTGATGGCCAAGGCCAAGGAAGTCCTGCCCGGCAACGGCAGCTGATGCCGCGTTCCTGCCTTTTGCCCCGTTTCGTCCGACCGGGACGGGGCAGGGCAGGGCGAGCAGGTCAATACACCGGGCCTGTGGTCTTACGCCGGCGAGCGAACCCAGGAGAAGGCCCATGACCAACCCGGAGCCACCCCGCCACGTCGAGATCAAAGATGACGACGATCACATCGTCGCCGAGGCTGACGTGACGACAGCCCTCGGCCCGGAGGGCACCGTCCGGACGTCGATGCACGCGAAGAATGAGCACGCGCGCCGGGGCGACCGGACCCACCTGGTCGACACGGTGATGGACCTGCCCGAGGTGCAGGCGAGCGAGCGCATGGAAGCCTCCGTCCCCTACGGCGACGGCGAGTCGCTCGACCGCCTGCGCGAGCGGACGGAGGACGCGCAGACGCGGGTGGCGGGCGCCACCACCCTGCTGGACGCGAACCTGCCGTCAGGTCCAGCACAGCCCACGAGCGCCAGTGAGGCACAGCACGGCCAGGAGCCGGCCGGCGGTCACCAGCCCGGCGACGGGTGACCGTAAGGATCGGCACCTCGGGCTGGAGTTACGGCCACTGGGAGCCCGAGCTGTACCCACCCGGGCTCCCGGCCCGCGATCGGCTAGCCCGTTACGCGGCTGCCTTCCGCACCGCCGAGCTCAACAGCAGCTTCTACCGCTGGCCGCGACCCGCGCAGTTCGGCGGCTGGCGGGCCCGGCTGCCCGACGGCTTCCATCTCTCTGTGAAGGCACCCAGGGGTCTCACTCACGCCCGGAAGCTGCTCGAGCCCGAGACCTGGATCGACCGGATTAGCGCCGGCTGGCACGAGCTTGACGGCAAGCGGGCTGTGCTGCTCGTCCAGCTCGCGCCAGCGCAGGCGCGCGATGACGCCCGGCTGGACTATTTCCTGCGGCTGATGCCGCCGTGGATACGGGTCGCGGTCGAGTTCCGGCATCCCAGTTGGCACTGCGATGAGGTCTTCGCGCTGCTGGCGGAGCACGCCGCCGCCTACTGCGTAATGAGCGGCGCCGACCTGCCCTGCGTGCTGCGCGCCACCACGGACTTCGTCTACGTGCGGATGCACGGTCCCGACCACCACCACCTGTACGCGGGCTCCTACAGCGACACCGACCTGCAATGGTGGTCAGACCGCCTACGGGAATGGAGCACGGCCGGGCGCGACGTCTTCGTCTATTTCAACAACGACGGCGAGGCTAACGCGGTGCGGAACGCGCGCACGCTCCAGGGCCTGGTCACGACCGCCTGAGGAATTCAAATTCCTTCGTATGAACGGACCGTGGCCGGGCAATATCCGCCACCCATACGTCCGTCGGGCCAAGCGGTTTACGCCGGGTGGGCCAGGGCCGCGAAGGCCTGATCAATCAGTTCGGGCAGTTCGGGCTGGCCGTCATTCTCGACCCAGGCCAGGATGGCGGTACTGGCGGCGGCCAGGCAGGCCGCCACGGTGACCCGGGTCTGCAGGCTAGGACGGTGGTCGCCCGCTCCGCCGCTGAGGGCCCGGAGGAAGAGCCGCTGGGTGGCGATCTGGTCGGCCCAGAGCCGGTCACGCAGCGCCGGGGTCGCGGCGATGAGCTTGTTCTGGGCCAGCAGGGTGTCGCGATCGGTGGCGTACACCTGCGCCAGCCCCTGCTGCAGCGCCGTCCGGATGCGCAGCAGGAGGGGCCAGCCGGCCGGGGTCTGCTCCAGCAGCCGGGCGATCAGCGGGTCATAGCTGTCGGACAGGACCACGTCCTCCTTGACCGGGAAGTAGCGGAAGAACGTCATGTGCGAGACCCCCGCCGCCGCCGCGATCTGCTCGACGGTGGTCGCGTCGTAGCCCTGCTCAAGGAACAGGCGCAGAGCGCAGCCGCGGATGCGGTCGCGGGTCTCGGTCTTCTTGCGCTGCCGCCAGTCTGGCTCGCCCGGCTCGGGATCGGGTTCGGTCACCCGTTCATCGTCGCGTACCGGCCTGCCGGGTCGCGGCAGCGGGTGACCGCGGCGGCGCCGAGCCGCCCGCCGCGGCGCGCCCGGGCAGGTAGCGCAGGCTGGTCAGGGCGGTGATGACGGCCAGGCCAGCGCAGCCGAGCATGACGATGGACGCGCCGTGCAGGAACGCCGCGCCCGCGGCGGCCCGTAGCCAGCCGCCGGACGGCAGGCGCGCGGCCAGTTGAACGGCGCCGGCGATGGAGGCACGGGCGGCGGAGGCGTCCCCGGCGGGCAGCGCGGCGAGCGCGGGCCGCAGGCCCCCGGCGTAGCCGGCCGACAGCAGGCTGCCGAGCACGGCGACCGCGATCGCCCCGCTGACCTGGCGCAGCGTACTGTTGACGGCGGCGCCGGCGCCTGCCTCGTCGCCGCCCACGGCGGCCATCACCGCGTCCATCGCGGCGGCGACAGCCGCGCCGGTGCCGAGCCCGCACAGCACCAGGCCGGCCGCCACGACGGCGTACCCGGTGGCCAGGTGGATCTGGCTTAGCACGGCCAGCCCCGCCGTCAGCAGCGCGAGCCCGGCGGCCACGGTAAGCCGGGTGCCGATCGCTCGCACCGCCGAGCCGGCCGCGCCGCCCGCGACCAGCAGCCCGGCCATCATCGGGAGCAGCCGCAGGCCGGCGCTGAGGGGGTCATCGCCGAGCGCGCTCTGCAGGTACTGCGGGACGGTGAACAGGATCGCGAACAGCGCCACCGAGACGCCGATGGTGGCGACGGTGCCCCAGGTGAACCGGGGATCCCGGAACAGCGCCGGGTCGATGAGCGGGCACCGGGCCTGCCGCTGGCGGAAACCGAAGGCGGCCAGCAGGACCGCCGACCCGGCCAGCAGCCCCACGGTGGCAGGCGCCGTCCAGCCGCGTTCGGGACCGTCGATCGCGCCCCAGACCAGGGCGGTGACCGCCGCGGCGGACAGCAGCGCGCCCGGGACGTCCAGCGGCGGCGCGGCCGGATTGCGTGACTCCGGCACCAGGAAGAACCCGGCGGCCAGGGTCAGGCAGACGGCGGGCACGTTGATCCAGAAGACCGAGTTCCAGGAGAAGTGCTGCAGCAGGACGCCGCCGATGACCGGCCCAAGCGGCAGCCCCAGCGCCACCGCCGCGGTCAGGATGCCGATCGCGCGGGGACGCTCGGCATCGCCGAACGACGCGGCCGTGATCGCCAGGGCGAGCGGGAACACGGTCCCCGCACCCAGCCCCATCAGCACCCGCCCGGCGATCAGCTCGCCCACCGAGGAAGAGAGCGCGCACCACACCGACGCCGCCAGGAACACCACCAGCCCAGCCAGGAGCACGCGCCTGCGCCCGACCTGGTCGCCGATCACCCCGGCCGACAGCATGACGCCGGCGAAGGCGAGCGAGTACGCGTCGACGATCCACTGCAGGTCGGCCGTGCCGGCGTGCAGCGCCGCCGAGATGGCCGGCAGCGCGATGTTCAAGACGGTGAGGTCCAGGCTCACCACGATCACCGACAGGCACGTCACCGCCAGCATCCACCACTTCGCTGCCCCCGTCGGCCCGTCCACGCGGGCCGGCGTCGGGCCCTCCTTGGCTGTCCCCACCAGGCTCTCCATTTGTTAGTTGCTAACATGTTATTGACTAACATACGGACGATGGCCCGGTATGGCAAGCCACCGCCGCCAGCCGGGGACGCCGCCCGGTAATCGGGCGCGTGGCGCCCGGCCAGGGTGCGGCGCCCGGCCAGGGTGCGGCGCCCGGCCGGGGTGCGCGTCCGGCACGGGGGTGCGGCGCCCGCCACGGGGAAGCGGCGGATCGCCAGGAAGCGAGTTAGCCTCTGACCATGACGATGTCCGGGCCTGCCCCCGCCGCCGGCACCGCCGAGCGTTACCGGGCCTTCGCCGCCGAGGCCCGCGGCCGGTCGCCGCAGTACGAGGAGCTGACGACCGCCGTGGCGGGCGACCCGCTGATCCTGGGGTTCCTAGACGTGCTGCCGGCCGCCAAGCGGCAGCCGAATCTGCTCTTCGCGGCGGCCTACTACCTGCTCGGCGCCCCCGCCGATCGCCGCGCGCTGCGGGGTCTGGTCAGCGACCGCGGCGCCGAGCTCGCCCGCACCATGCTGGCCCGGCGCACGCAGACCAACGAGCCCGCCCGGTGCGCGACCCTGCTGCCCGCCCTGGCGCTGCTGCCCCAGCCGCTCGCCCTCATCGAGGTCGGCGCGAGCGCCGGGCTCACCCTGCTCCCAGACCGGTACTCCTACGATTACGGCGTCCGCCGGATCGCCGGGACCGACCCCGGCGCGCCCGTCCTCAGCTGCCGGCCACTAGGCCCAGTCCCCATCCCGGCGCAGGTGCCCGAGGTCGCCTGGCGCGCCGGGCTCGACCTGAACCCGCTCGACATCACCGACGACGATGACGTCCGCTGGCTGGAATGCCTCATCTGGCCGGGCGAGACCGGGCGGCTAGAGCGGCTGGCCGAGGCCATCGAGACGGCCCGCAGGGACCCGCCGCCGGTGCACCGGGGCGACCTGCTGACCGATCTGCCCGCCCTGGCCCGTCAGGCGCCATCCGGCGCGACCCTGGTGATCTACCACTCCGCCGTCCTGAACTATGTCCCCCCCGGGCAGCGCGGCCACTTCGCGCAGACCGTCGCGGCGCTCAACGCCGCCTGGCTCTCCAACGAGGGCCCCGACGTCCTGCCCGGAGTCCCCCTGCCGGACCGCGACGGCGACCACTTCGTGCTCGTACGGGACGGGAAACAGGCCATCGCCTGCACCGACGGCCACGGCACCTGGATCGACTGGCTGCACTAAGGCTGCTCTCGCATCTGCAGTCAGCTTCCTATCAGTTCTGACCACTTTTTTTCATCTTCCTATCGGTTCTGACCACTTTAGCGCCCGAATTGTCGGGATTTTATGGTTAGAACTGAAGGAAGGCGAAGCCGGGTGGTTAGAACTGATAGGAAGGCGCGCACCGCTGTTAATGGTGGGAACGATGATCCGCCAGGCGGCCCCGAACGCCGTCGCCTGCGCAAGTCCGCGTCCAGGACGCAGCCGGCCCAAGCCGTGGACGGCGTGCACCTTCATCCGCCGCCTTCACCGTCGACACGGCCCCGGCCGCGGCTACGCCAACCACCGCTCCTATCGGAGTCGGTGGTGCAGGTGACAGCAGCGTTCGGGTCGACTAGCCAGGCTATGTCGCCACCGCAGCACCAGCACCAGCACCAGTACAGACCGACGGCGACGGCCACGGCGACGGCCACGGCCACGGCCACGGGCACGTGGATCGGCTGGCTGCCCTAAGTCGACGGGCGCGCCTTCCCGGCCGGCGGCACTGGACGGCGCGGCGATGCTCGGGCGGTGCACGCGCGGCGCGCGCAGCGCGGCCAGCAGGTCGTCGAGCGATTCGAAGTTGTGCGCGCTGACCACGGCGTCGCAATACGGCCAGGCGGCGGCCATGCCGCCGACTTCCGGTCGGTAGCGGTCGCTCTGGGTCCGCGGGTTGGCCCACACGATCCGGTAGGCGAACCGGTGCAGCCGCGCCATCTGCGCGCCGACCAGGGCGGGGTCGCCGGTCTCCCAGCCGTCGGAGATGATCAGCACGACCGCGCCCCTGGCCATGCCGCGCGCGCCGTAGCGGTCGCTGAAGTCACGCAGGGCAGCGCCGATCCTGGTGCCGCCCGCCCAGTCCGGCGCGGCCTCGCCTGCCCGTGCCAGCATCGTCGCCGGGGTGGCGGCGGCCAGGTACGGCGTCAGCCGGGTCAGCCGGGTGGCGAACGTGAACACCTCGGTGCGCGGCCTGGTCGCGTCCCGGGTCGGGCCGGAGAAGCCGGGGCCGCCGCCGCCGGACGCGCCCGAGGAGCGCGAGGCGACGTACATGAGCTGCAGAATCGCCCGCGCGTAGGGCTCCATCGAGCCGGAGATGTCGCACAGCACGACCAGTCGCCGCTGCCGGATCCGGACCGCCTGCCGCGCGATCCGCATCGGCTCGCCGCCGGTCCGGGTGGCCTGCCGCATGGTCCGGCGCATGTCGAGTCGCGCCCCGTCCTTGCGCGGCCGGTACCGCCGGGTGCGGCGCGGCGGCACCGCGATCACCAGCTGCCGCATCAGCGTCGCCAGCTGGGCCAGTTCCGCGGGCGACAACTGCGCGAAGTCCCGTTCCCTGAGCCGCTCGGTCATCGACGCGACCCGCCGGACCGCGGGCGCCCCCTCGTCGGAGTCCGGCTCGGCGTCACCCTCGGACTCGGATGCCTCCCCCGCCGCCAGCGCCTCGTCCAGCCCGGGCAGGTCCGCCGGCAGTTCGCCGTCGGCCGGCCGCGGGTCAGCCGGGTCGTCCGCAGCGTTCCGCCGACTCGGCCAGCATGTTCTGCCGCGGTGCGGCCGAGCGCCGGCGGGCCGCGCCCGTGCCCGCCCCGAACAGCTCGTTGAACACCCGCTCGAATACGTCGATCTGGGCCGGCCCGGAAACCATGGTGGCGAGCGCGCAGGCGTGCAGCCCGGTGAGGGTGGTCGCGCGCATCACGGTCAGCGCGCCCGCGAGCCGCTCGCTGCGGTCGGGTCCGGCGGGCAGCCCGGCCGACCGCAGCGCCTCCGCCAGCGCGGCGGCCAGCGCCGCGTAATCAGCCGGCCGGAGCCGCCCGCCCGCGGGGCCGTCCGGGTTCTCGGTCGTGCGCCCGTCAGTCATGCCCGATGACAGCGGCCAGCCCGGCCTCGCGGACCGCCTGATCGTCTTCCGGGTACTTGATCACGACGCTCATGGTCGCGTCCGCCGCGCTCGGCCGACAAGGCTGGGGCGCCCAGCACGGTGAGCGCCCCGGCCCAGGTGATCGCCTCGGAGATGCCCGGTGACTTGGTCAGCTCGAGGTCGCGCAGCCGCGCCACCGCCAGCGCGACCTCGCCCGCCAGCGCCTCGCTGGCGGCGGGCACCCGCCGCCGGATGATCGCGGCCACCCGGGCCGCGTCGGGGAACCCGATCCAGTGGTAGAGGCAGCGCCGTTTTAGCGCGTCGTGCAGGTCCCGGGTCCTGTTTGATGTCAGGATGACGACTGGCGGCACAATGGCGTGCCGCGTCCCCAGCTCGGGGATTGTCACCGAGGACTCCGCCAGCATTTCGAACAGGAACGCCTCGAACTCGTCGTCGGCCCGGTCGACCTCGTCGATCAGCAGCACGGCAGGCCGGGGTCCCGGGTGGCCGAGCGCGGCCAGCAGCGGCCGGGAGAGCAGGAACTCCTCCCGGAATAGATCGGTCTCCCGCAGCTGCTCATGCGTCGCCTCGGCCAGCCTGATCGCGAGCAGCTGCCGCGGGTAGTTCCACTCGTAGAGCGCCTCGGACGAGGAGATCCCCTCGTAGCACTGCAGCCGGATGAGCGGGGTGTCGAGCGCCTCGGCGATCGCCTTGGCCGCCTGCGTCTTGCCGACGCCGGGCTCGCCCTCGAGCAGGATCGGCTGCCCCATCCGCACCGCGAGGAAGAGCGCCGCCGCGAGCTGGTCCCCCGCCATGTAGCCGGTCTTGTCGAGCGCCGCCGCCAGCGCGGAGACGTCAGGGAACCGCTCACCGACCTCGGCCGAGACAACGCTGCTCACAAAATGGGAGTTTATCTCCCGGCGGTCAGCCGGAACGCATCCCGATACCACGGGCACCAGCAGCGGTCCTTCTCATCTTGTGTCCTGTTAGTCCTATTTGACCGACTTTTATCCCGTCGTCCAGATCAGCACACCAGACGCGACCGGGTCGGGCGTGGTCTTCGACGACAAGGGCGACATCGTGACCAACGCGCACGTCGTCGGGACCGCCTCGACCGTGCAGGTGGTGCCGGACGTCAGCGGCGCCACGCTGACCGCGAAGGCGGGCGGCGTGTTCGCGCCGGGCGACCTCGCCGTGATCAGGGTCACGTCCGGAGGCGGGTCGCTGCATCCCGCCAAATTCGGCCAGTCGCAGGACGTGCCCGCCGGGCAGATAGTGCCTTGCCCTGGGCAGCCCGCTCGGCCTGACCGGCAGCGCCACCGAGGGCATCATCTCCGCCACCGGCCGGACGGTGATCGAGACCAGCGCGACCGGCAGCGGCGCCACCACAACCACCACGATTACCGGCGCGCTGCAGACGAGCGCGGCGATAAACAGCGGCAACAGCGGCGGCGCCCTGGTCAGCCTCTCCGGTCAGGTGATCGGCATCCCGACGGCGACGGCGCTCGAAGCCGGGGACGGCAACTCGGCCGGCATCGGCTTCGCCATCCCGTCCGACACCGTGACCAGCATCGCCCGCCAGCTCATCGCAGCCGGCCAGGTGACCCAGCTGGGCCGGGCCACGCTCGGCATCTCCGCCCGCACCGCGGTCACGCCGTCCGGTCAGGGGGATGGGGTGACGATCGCGTCGGTGTCGGCCGGCAGCCCGGCCGACTCGGCCGGGCTGCGCAGGAGGACGTGATCACCTCGGTTGAAGGCAGCCCGATCCGGAGCGAGGCCCAGCTCGCCGCGCTGCTCGCGGCGCTTACGCCGGGCATGCAGCTCTACCTGGCCTACACCCGGTCCGGTACCGCGCACACCGCGAGTGTGACCCTGGGCAGTTCGTTGAGCTGACGCTCAAGCCCGGCGGCCGAGCCCGCTGACCCGGCTGCCGCCGAGGGTGCCGGGCGGACCCGGGTCAGCGGCCGCCGATGTCCTCGCTCCAGACCTGCGGGTAGCGGGTCTGGAACTCCTCCATCGCGGCGATGCAGGCGGGGTCGTCGAGCAGGGTGATCTCGACCCCGCGGTCACGCAGGAAGCCGAGGTCGCCCTCGAACGTGCGCGCCTCGCCCACGACGACGCGCGGGATCTGGAAGAGCAGGATCGCGCCGGTGCACATCTGGCACGGGGACAGCGTCGTGTAGAGCGTGGTGTCCGCGTAGGAGGCGCGGCGGCCCGCGTTGCGCAGGGCCGAGATCTCGCCGTGCGCCACCGGGTCCCCGTGCTGCACCCGCTCGTTGTGCCCGGCGGCGATCACCGCGGCGCCCGCCGCGAGGACCGCGCCGACCGGCACCCCGCCGGCCTCGAGGCTCGCCCGCGCCTGCACTAGCGCCAGTGCCATCAGTTCGGAGTCCAGCTGGAGATCTTCGCCCATGAACCGATACGTTACCGAAGTGGCTGGACGAGGCACCATGGCGACGATCGCTCTCGAGCGGGCGAAGATCGGTTTCACCCTGCACGAGTACCCGCATGACCCGCGGGCCGGGTCTTACGGCCTGGAGGCGAGCGAGGCGCTCGGCGTCGCGCCCGAGCGGGTATTCAAGACGCTGGTCGCGGCGGTGGACGGGGGCACGCTCGCGGTCGGCGTCGTCCCCGTGCACCGGCAGCTCGACCTGAAGGCGCTGGCGGCCGCGGTGGGCGGCAAGAAGGCGGTGATGGCCGAGGTCGCCGCGGCCGAGCGGGCCACCGGCTACGTGGCCGGCGGCATCTCCCCGCTCGGGCAGAAGAAACGGCTCCCGGTCGTCATCGACTCTTCCGCGCTTGAGCTGGGCACGCTGTTCTGCAGTGCGGGGCGGCGCGGCCTGGAGATCGAGATCGCCCCGGCCGACCTGGTCAAGGCGGCCGGGGCGAAGGTCGCCGGGATCGCGACCGCGTTAACGCAGGGAAATCCCGAAGATCATTCTTCTGAACGGCCGGTGGCGACTGTGGCGTCGTCCGGCTGTGCCTCTTCCGCGGCGGACGGTTCGGCCGCATCGAGCGTCCCGGGGTCATCGACCGGCGGGCCGTCGGCCTCCGAACTGACGGCCTCCGAAGTGACGGCCTCCGATCCGGCGGTCTCCGATCCGGCGGTCTCCGAGCTGTCTTCCTGGTCGGCAGCCTCGGGATCGTTCATGACGGCAGCCGCGTCGTCCGGCTTGGTGTCCTCCACGGCGCCCGCCGCGCTGGCGGGCAGCACGGTGTAGGGCCGGTCGGGACGGCTCTGCGCCAGGATGAACCAGACCACCCCGACCACGGTCAGGGCGATCGCGACGAACATGTTCAGCCGCAGGCCGAGGAAGTACTCCGAGGAGTCGATCCTGATCGTTTCCTCGAAAATGCGGTAGGCGGAGTACCCGGCGACGTACAGCGCGAACAGGCCCCACGGCTTGATCTTGGCGTGGTGGCCGAGCCAGACGAGGAACGCGGCCAGGGCCAGGTCCCAGATCAACTCGTAAAGGAACGATGGCTGGAAGGTCGCGTAATGCAGGTCCTGTGCCGGGATGCCGCCCGCGAGGCGGTAGGAGTACGGGATCTCCAGGCCCCACGGCAGCGTGGTCGGCTTGCCGAAGAGCTCCTTGTTGAAGTAATTGCCGATGCGGCCGATCGCCTGCGCGACCAGCAGCGCGGGCGCGATCGCATTGGCGAACGGGCCCACGGTGATGCCGAGCTTGCGCAGCCGCCAGGCACCGACCGCCGCCGCGAGCGCGACGCCGCCCCAGATGCCCAGGCCGCCGGTCCAGACGGCGAGGGCCCCGTACCAGACGTGCGGGATGTCGCCGGGCGTGGTGATGTCGAAGTAAATGCGGCCGCCGATGATGCCCGCGGGCACGACCCACAGCGCGATGTCGTTGACCAGGTCCGGGTCACCGCCGAGGGCGCGCCAGCGGCGCCTGGTGATCAGGATCGCCAGCGTGATGCCGATGATGTAGCCGAGCGCGTAGAAGTGGATCTCCAGCGGGCCGATATGGAACGCGTTAATCGGCGGGCTGGGGATGAACTGCGGGAGCGCGGCAATGCCCTGGGCCATGCATCCGAGACTATCCGGCAGACCGGCAGCCCGGGACGTTGGTCCTTGGAACGGGGGAAGGTGGCGCATAAATTGTTGGTAAGGCCGCCGAACAAGGAGATTGCCGTGGGAACCCCAGCTAGTGACAGCGGGAGCGCCAAGCCGATCGCGGTGTTCCTGCTCGATGACCACGAGATCGTGCGGCGGGGCGTCCGCGACATGCTGGAGGCCGAGGGCGACATCAAGGTCACCGGCGAGGCCGGCACCGCCGCCTCGGCCCTGGCCCGGATTCCCGCGCTCCGCCCGGATGTGGCGGTGCTCGACGTCCGGCTGCCCGACGGCGACGGCGTTACCGTCTGCCGCGAGATCCGGTCGCGGATGCCCGAGGTGGCCTGCCTGATGCTGACTTCCTTCGCCGACGACGACGCGCTGATGGACGCGGTCATGGCCGGCGCGGCGGGCTACGTGCTCAAGCAGATCCGGGGCACCGACCTGGTCGGAGCGGTGCGCACGGTCGCCACCGGCCAGTCGATACTCGACCCGGGGGCGGCCAGCCGGCTGATGGCCCGGCTGCGCGGCCAGTCCGCCAAGACCGATCCGCTGGCCGGCCTGAGCCCGCAGGAGAAGCGGATCCTGGAGCTGATCGGCGAGGGCCTCACCAACCGCCAGATCGGCGAGCGGCTGTTCCTGGCCGAGAAGACGGTCAAGAACTACATCTCCGGGCTCTTCGCCAAGCTGGGCATGGAACGGCGCACCCAGGCAGCCGCCTACGCCGCGCGGGTGTTCGGCGAGACGGCCGCTTCCGGGCACGGCAGCGCGGCTGGCCACAACCGCTAGCAAGGAAGCTCCGCCGGGGAAACGAGCCTGGCGAGATCAGCTAAAGGATCGGGTACTTCCCCGGCGGCGGCGCGGGCACGTTGTCTTCCCCGGCGGGATCGGGCGGCACGGGAACTTTCCATTCAAGCTCGGTCCCGCCGCTCCCGACCGGGGACAGCCGCAGCTCGCCGCCGAGCTCTGCCGCCCGGTCGGCCATGTTGGCCAGGCCACTGCGCCTGCCCGTCTGCTTAATACCGTGACCGTTGTCGCGGATGAGAACCGTCAGCATCCCGGCGGTGTCGGTGTCCACCGCGACCTCCACCCTGGTCGCCCCCGAGTGCCGGGCCGCGTTGGAAAGCGCCTCCCGCAGCACTGCGAGCACGTGCTCGGACAGGACCGCGCTGGCGCGGGAGTCGAGACCGGCGCCGAGCCGCAACTCGGGCGCGAAGCCGAGCATCTGGGCCATCTCGTCGACGAGGGCGACGACCTCGGCCCGCAGCCTCGGCGCACCCGCCGCCCCACTGCGGGACTGCAGCGCGAAGACCGTCGCCCTGATGTCCTTGATCGTGTCGTCCATCGCGTCCACGGCGTTGCGGACCCGGTCGGCCACCTCGGGCCTGGTAATCATGGGCATGGTGCCCTCGAGCGACATGCCCGTGGCGTACAGCCGCTGGATCACCAGGTCGTGCAGGTCCCGGGCGATCCGGTCCCGGTCCTCGAACAGCGAGAGCTGCTCGGCGTCGGCCCGCCTGGCCGCGAGCTCAAGCGTCGTCGCGGCCTGGGCGGCGAAGGCCGCGACGACGCCGACGGCGCCCTGCGGCAACGGTGGCTTGCCCTGACGGCGGCCCACGGTAAGCACGCCCCGTACATTGCCGGGCGCGCCGAGCGGGAACAGGGCCGCCGGGCCGATGTGCCCCATCGGGCTCCTGGTCGCGTCGGCGGTCTTCGGATCGGCGGCGAAATTCTCCACCGTGACCGGCTCGCCACTCTCCAGCACCTGACCGGCCAGCGAGTTGCCCATCGGGACGACCAGACCTCGGGCCTGCGCCGCGCCGTCCCCCTCGGCATACTCAAAAGTGAGCCGACGGCCGTCCTCGTCCGGCAGCGCGAGCGTCACCAGGTCCGCGCCGGAGAGCTCGAGCGTCTGCCTGGTAAGGTCGCCGAGCACCGCCTCGGTAGTGGCCCCGGACAGCAGCGCGACCATCAGCTCGCTGCTCGCCCGCAGCCAGCGCTGCTGCCGCTTGGCCTCCTCGTACAGCCTGGCGTTCTCCACCGCGACGCCCGCGGCGGCGCCGAGCGCGGTCAGCACGGCCTCGTCATCCTCGGTGAACTCGCCGCCGCCGCGCTTCTCCGCCAGGTACAGGTTGCCGAACACGCGGTCCCTGACCCGGACGGGCACGCCAAGGAAGGACCGCATCGCAGGGTGCCCCTCGGGGAATCCCGAGGACTCCTGGTGCGCCGCGATGTCGGCCAGCCGCAGCGGGCGTGGTTCCTTAATGAGCAGGCCGAGCAGGCCCTCTCCCTCGGGCCAGTGGTGGATTCGGCCGATCTCGCCGGCATCGAGCCCGACCGGGATGAATTCCGTCAGCCGCTGCTCCTCGTCGAAGACGCCGAGCGCGCCGTACCTGGCGTCCACCAGGTCCACCGCCGCCTCGACGATCCGGCGCAGCATCGCCTCGAGTTCGAGAACGGAGCCGATCACGATGACCGCCTCGAGCAGCCCGCGCATCCGGTCCCTGGTCGCCATCACCGCCTCGAGGCGCGTCCGCAGCTCCGAGAGCAGATCATCGAGCCGGAGCTGGGGCAGCACTCCACCGCCGGCATTCTCCATAAGGCAACAGTAACGGGGTTGGCGGCAGAACCACGCGTGCGTTCAGACCGATGGTTTTGCCGGCTTTTGACCGCAGGTCAGGTCGCGGAAGCGGAACCGTCGATCCCGCCCTCCGCGCTCGCCGCGTGCGGTGCCATCACCACCGACGGCGCGGAAAGGCTGGCCGACCGGTCCGGGCGCCCGGCCAGCCGGTAGACGTCGGCGCCGTCCACCGTCTCCCGCTCGAGCAGCAGGTCCACCAGCGAATTGAGCTCCGGCCGGTGCGTCTGCAGCAGGTTGATGGCGCGGTCCTCCGCGGCGCGCAGCAGTTTCGAGACCTCACGGTCGATCTCGGCCTGAGTTGCCTCCGCGAACGGCCGGCTGGACATGCCCGGCCCGCCGCCGCCGAGGAAGACCGAGCCGCCGTCGGGGTACCCCACCGGCCCGAGCACCGAGGACATGCCGAACTCGCGGACCATCTTGACCGCCAGATCGGTCGCCCCGGCCAGGTCGTTGCCCGCCCCGGTCGAGCCCTGGCCGAGGACGACCAGCTCCGCGGCCCGGCCGCCGAGCCGGACGGCGAGCGAGTCCTGCAGGTAGTCCTCGCCGTACATGTGCCGTTCCACCAGCGGCAGCTGCTCGGTGACGCCGAGCGCCTGCCCGGCCGGCAGGATCGTCACCTTGGCCACCGGGTCGGTGTGCTCGGACAGCGCCGCCACCAGGGCGTGGCCGGACTCGTGCACCGCCACCGCGTGCTTCTCCTCGGGGAGCAGTACGTTCGACCCCTCGCGGCGGCCGAGGATGATCCGGTCCCGCGCCGCGAAGAAGTCGTCCGCGGTCACGATTTCCCGGTTGTCGCGCACCGCGAAGATGGCGGCCTCGTTCGCCAGATTGGCCAGGTCCGCGCCGGAAAAGCCGGGCGTGCCCCGGGCCACCACGCTGAGGTCGACGTTGGGTGCCAGCTTCTTGCCCCGGACATGCACGCGCAGGATCGCGATCCGCTCCGAGACGTTGGGCAGCGGGATCGTCACCTGCCGGTCGAACCGGCCGGGGCGGAGCAGCGCGGGGTCGAGGACCTCGGGCCGGTTGGTCGCGGCGAGGACCACGATCCCGGTAGCCGGGTCGAAGCCGTCCATCTCGGCCAGCAGCTGGTTGAGGGTCTGCTCGCGCTCGTCGTTGCTGACGACCGCGCCCCCTCCCGACCGGCGCTGCCCGATGGCGTCCACTTCGTCGATGAAGATGATCGCGGGAGCGCGCTTGCGCGCCTCGGAGAACAGGTCCCGCACCCGGGCCGCGCCGACCCCGACGAACATCTCCACGAAGCTCGACCCGGACACCGAGAAGAACGGCACCTTCGCCTCGCCCGCTACCGCCCGGGCCAGCAGGGTCTTGCCGGTTCCGGGCGGCCCGATCATGAGCACGCCGCGGGGCACCACGGCCCCGGCCCGCGCGTAGCGCTCAGGGGTGCGCAGGAAGTCAACGACCTCGCTGATCTCGGCCTTCGCGCCGTCGTAGCCGGCCACGTCGGCGAACGTGGTGGACGGCCGTTCCTCGTCGAACACCTTGGCCTTGGACCGCCCCGCACTCAGCACGCCCTGCAGCTGGCCGCCCGCGCCCCGGGAGAGCCGCATCCAGAACCAGAAGAGCAGCGCGATCGGCAAGATGATGATGATCCAGTCGATCAGCTCGGAACCGAAGCCAGGCGATGTCGTGGAGCTGGTGATCTCCACCTTGTTCGTCGTGAGCTCGTCCAGGAAAGCCTGGCTGGCCTGGGACGGGACGACCACCGTGTAATCGGTGTTGTTGGTCAGCATCCCGGTGCTCGTCCCGCCCGGCTGGGCGATGGTGATCGTCTTTACCTTGTGCGCATTGACGTCGGAGAGGAACTGCGTGTAGTTCAGGCTCGTCGGCGACGACGAGTGCACCGCCGGCAGCCAGATCCAGAGGAACAGCGCGACGAGAATGCCGATCGGTATCAGCCAGTGCCGCCAGGCGGGCGGGCGCGGCGGCGGGCTCGGCGGCGTGGGCTTATCGCCAGGCGGCGGGGGCGAGGCTTGCTTGCTCATCGAATGCTCCCCTTCTGGCGGGCCCGGGTTCCAGACGCGGCCCGGCGGCGCCCACAGGGCTTGGGTATTTCCCAACCCACCCCTGCTTAGTCAACACCAGGTGAACACCGCGCCTACGCCCGCCTCTTCCGCTCACGGCGGTCGCGGAGTACGCCCACAGCGATCAGGCTCCGGCGAGGCCTGCCCCGCGCGGCGCATCAAGCATCAGCGCCGCGCCGCGGACCACGCAGCGCAGCGGGTCCTCGGCCACGATCGCGCCGAGTTCCGCGATCGCCTCGATCCGGCTGGCCAGCCCGGGCAGCAGCGCGCCGCCGCCGGTCAGCCGGACCTTGCCCCGCACCACGTCCTCCGCCAGGCCGGCCGGGATGTCCGAGAGCACCTCCTGCACCGTCCGGCCGATGGCGGAGACCACCGGGCCGAGCGCGGCTGCCACCAGATCACCAGGCACCTTCTCGATCCGCGGCGTCCGGCGCGCGGCGTCAAGGCCGACCGCCTCCGCCCAGCCGTCCGGACCGCCGGTCAGGCCGAGTTCCGCCTTCAGCTGGCGCGCTGCCCGCTGGCTGAGGATGAGGCCGAGTTCGCTCCGCGCGGCGTTCACGATCGCCTCGTCCATGGCGTTGCCCGCCATCCGCAGGCTCTCCGCGCGCACCACGCGCCAGCCGGCCACGGCGGCGACCTCGGTGGTCCCGCCGCCCACGTCCACGATGAACCCGCCCGCCCCGGCGGCGAGGTCGAGGCCCGCCCCGGCGGCGGCCGCGACCGGCTCGTCGATCAGCTCCACCGTGTACCGGCGGCGTGCCTCCAGCGCCGCCGCCACCGACCGGCGTTCCACCCAGGTGGCGCCGCCCGGCACGCATACCAGGACCCGCGACCGCAGCCGCCCGGTCGAGGACCCGGCCCTGCGCAGGAAGCCATGCAGCATCTCCGCGGTCGCGTCCAGGTCGGCGATGACGCCGTCCCGCAGCGGGTGGATGACGTTGATCTCCTGCGGTTCCTTCTCCGCCAGGGCTTCGGCGGCGGCGCCGATGGCCAAGATCGCGCCGTTCGCGGAGTTGATGGCGATCGTGGACGGCTCGTCGAGCACGATCCCGCGACCGGCCACCCAGATGAGCGTGTTGACCGTGCCCAAGTCGATCGCCACGCTGCCCCGGATGCGCATCATCGCCCACCTCTTGTCCGGCCTGGTGCACCGTGCACCAGTTGTGCAGGTACAGAGTAAGGCGCGCTGCCCCGCCGCCGCTTCGGGCAGTCCCTGGCTGACGGAAATTAACCAAGCGTGATGACTGTTAACGCAGAGAAGTACTGGAGAATCGTGAGAACCATCTGACTCGTTCACACGTTTTATTCAGTGTCTGGGCAGTGCAGCCATAAGCTTCACGCTCTTCACTAGGTACCACACCCGCAACGGCGTGCGACCAGTTGTAGTGATTTGTGCGACAACTTGTGGTGATTTGCGACGAGGTTGGTGCGGAGACACCCTTTCGTTCAATACGATCATGTCGGGGGCATCTGATGGGAAGCGTGAGCCACGTCGTCGGGGACCAGGCCGCGCCTGAGGGGGAGAACGGGAACATGGGGGCAACGGTTGACTTTCCGCACGCGCTTCAGCTTGAGCTGGCGTATGCGGTCGGGGGGGATGGCAGGGCGACGGTCCGGGTTACCGGGGAGCTCGATATCGCGACGGCCGATCAGGCCTTCGCTTACCTGCGGGACGTGGTTGACAGCCAGGACGGGCCGGTGACGATGAACCTGGCCGAGCTGACCTTTTGCGACGCGGCCGGCCTGGGCGTGCTTGCCCGGGTGGCGGGCTACGCGAAGCGGTCCGGCCGCTCGCTCAAGCTCACGGCGGCACGCCCGTCGCTGCTGCGGATCATGCGCATCACCGGGATGGACGAGGCGTTCCCTGAGGTCCGCACGTCCACGCTGGCCATGATCGCCTGGCCGCGCCAGGCCGCGCCGACCAGCGTCGGCTGACCTCGCAGCACGTCCCAAAGCCGCGCAGCACGCCGCTAAGCCGTGTACAGCCGAAACAGACGGCACACTGGGCCATTCCCCCCATGGTGAGAGCTTGCCATGAGCGTTAAGTTTGGGGGTACGCCCACGATGATCACGCGAGGCGCTAACGCAAGCAGTACCAGCGCCGCAGGGCGCGCCAACGCAGGGACGCGGAGGAGATAGACATGGCTGACGATCTCAACGACGTGACCGACACCGATGACGACGAGGTATCTGAATCCTCTGAGTCACTCATCGCGGTGCACTGGACGGACGAAGGCTATTACCCGCCCCCGGAGTCCTTCGTCGCGCAGGCCAACGCGTCCGACCCGGCGATCCGCGAGCAGTTCACTGAGGACAAGTTCCCGGACAGCTTCACTGCCTACGCTGACCTGCTCACCTGGTTCAAGCCGTGGGACACGGTGCTGGACACGTCCAACGCGCCGTTCTGGAAATGGTTCGTCGGCGGGGAGCTGAACGCCTCCTACAACTGCGTCGACCGGCACCTGGCGGACAAGGCCAACAAGGCCGCTCTGATCTGGGTGCCCGAGCCTGAGAACGAGGCGCACCAGGCGATCACCTACCGGGAGCTCTACGTCCGGGTCAACGAGTTCACGGCCGTGCTGAAGGACCTGGGGCTGAAGGCGGGCGACCGCATCACCTTCCACATGCCGATGATCCCCGAGCTGCCGATCGCCATGCTGGCCGCGGCCCGCCTGGGCGTCATCCACTCCCAGGTGTTCGCCGGCTTCTCCGGCACCGCCGCCGGGCACCGGATCGCCGACTCCGGCTCCACCGTGCTCGTCACGGTCGACGGCTACTACCGCAGCGGCGAGCTGCTCGACCACAAGGTCAAGGCGGACGAAGCGGTCGAGGCGGCGGCGAAGGAGGGCCAGGAGGTCGACAAGGTCCTCGTCTTCCGCCGCTACCCGGGGCAGTACTCGGCCAAGACGCCGATGGTCGAAGGGCGGGACGTCTTCGTCGACGACCTGCTGGCGGCGCACAAGGGCGAGATCGTCGAGCCGGTCTCGCTGCAGGCGACCGACCCGCTGTTCCTGATGTACACCAGCGGCACCACCGGCCGCCCGAAGGGCTGCCAGCACTCCATCGGCGGCTACCTGTCGTACGTGGCCGGGACGTCCAAGTACTACCAGGACATCCACCCGGATGACACGTACTGGTGCCTGGCCGACATCGGCTGGATCACCGGCCACTCCTACATCGTCTACGGCCCGCTCGCGCTCGGCACCACCAGTGTGATCTACGAGGGCACCCCGAACTACCCGGACGCCGCCCGCCCCTGGCGGATCGCCACCCAGCTCGGCGTGAACATCTTCCACACCTCGCCCACCTCGATCCGGATGCTGCGCAAGGTCGGCCCGGACGAGCCCGCCAAGTACCCCTACCACTTCAAGCACATGACCACGGTCGGCGAGCCGATCGAGCCCCAGGTCTGGCGCTGGTTCTACGAGAGCGTCGGCAAGGGCGAGGCCGTCATCGTCGACACCTGGTGGCAGACGGAAACCGGCGGCTTCCTCGGCTCCACGCTGCCCGGCATCGACCCGGCCAAGCCGGGCTCCTGCGGCCCGGCGGCGCTCGGCATTCTCCCGGTCATCCTCGACGAGGACGGCAACGAGGTGCCCGCGGGCAGCGGCAAGGCGGGCAACATCGTCATCCGCAACCCGTGGCCGGGCGTCTTCCAGACGATCTGGGGTCAGCCCGATCGGTTCGTCTCGACGTACTACGCCAAGTACAACCACGACCCGAAGTCCACCGACTGGCACGACTGGCCCTACTTCGCCGGGGACGGCGCCACCCAGGCGGCCGACGGCTACTTCCGGATCCTCGGCCGGGTCGACGACGTGATCAACGTGGCCGGCCACCGGCTCGGCACCAAGGAGCTCGAGTCGGTCGCGCTCACGGTGAACGAGGTCGCGGAGGCGGCCGCGGTCCCGGTCGTCGACGAAGTCCGCGGCCGCGTGGTGGAGATGTACGTCGCGCTCAAGCCCGGCTATGACCCCAGCCCCGAGATCGAGGCGAAGGTCAGGGACGCGATCGTGAAGGACATCGGCAAGATCGCGCGGCCGAAGAACATCTGGATCGTGCCCGACATGCCGAAGACCAGGTCCGGCAAGATCATGCGCCGCGTGATCGCCGCGACCTCGAACTTCACCGACACCGGGGACATCACCACGCTCGCCAACCCGGAGATCGTGGAGAAGATCCGCCAGCAGGTGCAGACGGCCAAGCGCGCCAACGGCGAGGCGCCCAAGGAGCTGTCCGAGGCCGAGCTCAACGAGATCAAGAACTTCGGCAGCGAGTAACAGCAAGCAGGGTAATCAAGCACGGCAGTCAGTGGCGGGTCACCACGCGCGGGTGGCCCGCCACTGGCCTGTCCCCGGCCACGCTCCGGCCGGCGCCGCAGCATACGGTGGACTTGGCTTATCAGCGATGCGCCATGAAGGGCGGGAGGCGGATGAGCGAACCGTTCATGAGCCCCGCCGGGGTGTACGCACTGCTGTCGGACGGGCGGACCGTCCAGATCAGGCCGGCCACCCCGGGGGACTTCGCCGCGGTTAAGGCGATGCACGAGCAGATGTCGCCCAACAATGCCTATCTGCGCTTCTTCAGCCTGAGCAAGACCGCGTCCGAGCAGGAAGCGCGGCGGGTTACCAGGGAACCCGGGCTCAACCACGCCGCCCTGCTCGCCGTGTACGGCGGCGAGGTGGCCGGCGTGGCCAGCTATGAGGCAGAACGCGACAGCGGCGGCAAAACGGCAGAAATCGCGTTCGCGGTCGCGGACACCATGCACCAGCGCGGCATCGCCACCCTGCTGCTCGAGCACCTCGTCTCGCTGGCCCGCTCCCGGCAGGTCGAGACCTTCGTCGCGGAGACGCTCACGGAGAACATCGGCATGCTGCGCGTCTTTTCCGACGCAGGCCTGCCGGTGACCCCCAAGCGCGAAGACGGCGTGGTCAGCCTGACCATGCCGCTGCCCCCGGACGAGGCCGGGCTGCAGCTCGACGCCTATCTCGACACGGTGGCGGTACGCGAGCGGGCGGCCAACGTGGCCAGCCTCCGGCCGGTCTTCCAGCCCGCGTCGGTCGTGGTGGTCGGTGCGAGCAGGCGGCAGGGCACCGTCGGCCGGGCCGTCCTCGAGAACATCAAGTCGGCCGGCGTACGCCGGCCAGCTGTTCGCCGTCAACCCGAACACGCGCGAGATCAGCGGGGTCGCGAGCTTCCCCGATGTCGCCAGCCTGCCGGAAACGCCCGACCTGGCGCTGCTCGCGGTACCGCCGGCCGAGGTCGTGGACACGGCGGAGGCGTGCGGCCGGCGCGGCGTGCGCGGCCTCGTGGTCTTCGCCGCGGCCGTCGACGAGCCCACCAGCGCCGGCCTGCTGGCCGTCTGCCGCCGCTACGGAATGCGGCTGATCGGCCCGAACTGCTTCGGGATCGCGGTGCCGTCGATCGGGCTCGACGCCACGTTCGCCGCGGCCAACCCGCTGGCGGGAACGGCGGGCCTGGTGATGCAGTCCGGCGGCCTCGGCTTCGCCATGGTGGACCACCTCACCCGGCTCGGGATCGGCATCTCCTCGTTCGCCTCGGTCGGCAACAAGCTCGACGTGTCCAGCAACGACATGCTGATGTGGTGGGAACGGGACGGGCAGACCCGGGTGGCGGTGCTCTACATCGAGTCGTTCGGCAACCCGCGCAAGTTCGCGCGGACCGCGCGGCGCGTCGGCGGCCGCATACCGGTGCTGACCGTGCATGCCGGACGCAGCGAGGCCGGCCAGCGCGCCGCCGCCTCGCACACCTCGTCGGCCAGCACGCCGCTGGTCACCAGGGAGGCGCTGTTCGAGCAGGCCGGGATCATCGTCACCGCGAGCTTCGGCGAGCTGATGGAGGCGACCGCGCTGCTCGCCACCCAGCCGCCGCCGGTCGGGCGCACGGTGGCGATCGTGTCCAACGTCGGCGGCGCCGGTGTGCTCGCCGCCGACGCCTGCACCGAACTCGGGCTCAGCGTGCACCATCCGCGCGGCGAGACCAGCCAGCGGCTGCACGCGCTCATACCGGACGGCGGCTCCGTGACCGGGCCGGTGGATACCGCCGCCACCGTCTCCGCCGACGATTTCCGGCAGGTGCTCGAGGCGCTGGCCGCCGACGAGGACGTGCACGCGATCATCGCGCTCGTGCTGCGGACCGGCGCGACCGGGGACCTGGTGAGCGCGATCGCCGACGCGGCCATCGGCGTGCCGTTCGCCGCGGTCGTCCTCGACCAGCCGGAGGCGGTGCGGGTGATCGACGCCAAGGACGGGAAGGTCCCCGCCTATGCCTACCCGGAGGCGGCGGCCAGGGCGCTGGCCCGCGCCGCGCGGTACGCGGAGTGGCGCGCGGCCCCGCATGCCGCGGTGCCCGCCTTCGCCGACGTGGATGCCGAGCGCGGCCGCGACCTGGTGCGCGCTTTCCTCGTGACCGAGCCGGACGGCGGCTGGCTGCCGAAGAGCGACGTCACCGCGCTGCTCGGGCTGTACGGGATCTCGGTGGCTTCCGCGGAAACAATCAGCAGCGGCGACGCGGTGATCATCAGCGTCAAGGATGACAAGATGTTCGGCCCGCTGGTGGTGTTCGGGCTCAGCGGGGGCGGGAACGGGGCGCTCGCCGACCACGCCGCCCGGCTCGCGCCCCTGACCAGCGCTGACGCCGACATGCTGATCCACTCGATCCGCTCCGCGCCGCTGCTGAACAGCTACCTGGGGGCGCCTGGCGCGGAACCCTCCCCCGCCAGCGCGGCCCTGCGCGACACGCTGCTGCGGGTGTCGCGGCTAACCGAGGACCTGCCCGAGATCACCGGGCTCGACCTCGACCCGGTCATCGCCGGCCCGGATGGCGCGGTCGCCGCCGGCGCCCGCATCCGGGTCGCGCCGCAGGTCCCGGAGGACCCCTTCCTGCGCAGACTGCGGTTACCTGCGGCCAGGCAGGCCGGGACGCGGGCGAATAAGGAATGCATGTCGGCGGGGACGGCGAAGGACAGCAGCTTGGCCCCGCCCGGGCCGGCGTCCGACCAGGAACCGGGAAGGGCAAGGACCGCGATCGCGGCGGTGGGGAACATCGCGGGCGGATCGGGCGGCGGGTCGGTGAGGCCGTGGGTGAGCTCGGCCATCCCGGGGTTGTGCCCCACCACCAGCGCGGTCCGCCACTGCGGGGAGAACTCGCGGACCAGCATGAGCAGGCCGAGCACAGACGCGTCGTACACCCGGGGCTCGTACCGCACCTGCGGTGCGGCGCCGGGGACGGCCGCCAGCAGGCCGCCTGCGGCCAGTTCCCAGGTCTGCCTGGCCCGCAGCGCCGTTGAGCAGACCACCGCGTCCGGCACGTACCCCGCCTCGCCGAGCCAGCGGCCGGCCACCGGGGCGTCCCGCCGGCCGCGCTTGGCCAGCGGCCGGTCATGGTCGGCGATGTCCGGCCAGTCTGACTTCGCGTGCCGCAGCAGCACGAGCCGCCGGCCCCTGCCGCCGGGCCGGCCGTCACGGGACCACCGTCACCGGCCACTTGCCCGCCCGGACGAGGCGCACCGCGAGCGACCCGAGCAGCCGGTGGCCGGCCTTGAGCGAGGCACCGACGACGATCGCGTCGGCCCGCGTCTCCCGCGCGATCCGTTCAATCTCGTGGAACGCGTCACCGCGGGTGGTGATGAAGGTCATCGGGATGCCGAGCTCGGCCGCCACTTCGCTCGCGCGGCCGGAGAGCTCCTTGGCGATCTCGCTGTGCGCCTCGGCCTCGGCCGCCAGCACGCTCGCGCCGGCCGAAGCGGTCAGGATGTAGGACCCGGAGGTCTCGACGTAGACGGCCACCACCCGCGCGCCCTGCCTGCGGGCCAGCCCCGCGGCGTACCAGGCAGCGCGCGAGGCGGTGACGGACTCATCGACACCTACCAAGATCACGGAAGGACCATCAGTGCCTAGCTCGAACTCCCCGGGGGTCACACTCGGAAGTCTAGTTTCCGGTCCTTCGATGTGCGTCCGCGCCGGGGCGCAACCGCCCGGAGGACCGGCCCAGAGCCGGCCTACCTGCGCACATCGGCGCCCCGTAATACACACGGCAGTAACCGGAACCGATTAGGCTGGATGGGATGCAACGGGTGGTGCTGCGAGACGTCGATCTCGCGTCCTTTAAAGCCTCGGTGGGGGCCGATGGCTTCGCCGACGGCACCGCGGCCGTCACCCGGGGCGCGGTCGTGCAGATGGCCTGGGAGGCGTCGCAGCAGCTCCTCACCGGAACGGTCAGGGATGCCGGCGGGGAGATCAGGACGGTATCCGCGTCGTTCCGGGCATCGCATGGGTTCCCGCTCCGGTTCAAGCAGGGCTACTGCAGCTGCGCGGCGGGCGCCAACTGCGTCCACGTCGCCGCCCTGGTGCTCGCCGCGACGGACGAGACGCTGCAGCCCGCCTCGCCCGGCGGCACGGCCCGCCGGTCAACCCTGCCCTGGGAGCAGTCGCTCGATTCGCTGCTCGGCACCCCGCAGGAGACCGAGCCGCCGGCCGACGCCGGCACCGCGCTGGCGCCGCTCGCGGTCGAGCTGACCCTGGTGCAGAACTCGCCGGAGAACAGCCGCTACCCCAGCTACTCAACCCACGTCCGGCAGCAGCAGCTGGCCGATGACGCCACCCGCAAGCTCAAGCTCCAGGCCCGGCTGGTGCAGCCGGGCCGTCTGGGCGGCTGGGTGGCCGGCAACCTGTCCTGGTCCCGCCTCGACTACATGCTGCTGCGGGACGAGTTCCCGCCCGCGCACGTACGCCTGCTGCACGAGCTGTTCGCGCTGCACCGGGCGAGCAGCACCCAGCAGGGGTACTACTCCAGCTTCTCCTACGGCGGGTACGGCGGCGACCAGAAGTACCTGGACCTGTCCGCCTGCGAGTCCCGCCAGCTCTGGCCGGTGCTCGACCAGGCCTACGCGGCCGGCCTGCCGTTCGTCTACCGCGGCAAGCAGGGCACCGTGCCGGCGCCGGGCACAGCCGAGCTCACCCTCGACGTGACCAGCGACGAGACCACGCTGCTGATCGCCCCGGTGATCAAGACCGCCGACAGCACGGACGCGGTGCCACTGCGGTTCATCGGCGGCGAGGGCCACGGGGTCATCTACACCGACCGCGCCCACGCCGGGCACGGCGAGCACTCCCGCTTCCGGCTGGCCCGGCTCGCGCACCCGGTGCCCGCGCAGTTGCAGCACCTCGCCCTGGTCGACGAGCGGCTGGTGGTGCCCGAGTCCGGGCAGGCGGCGTTCCTGTCCAAGTACTACCCGAGGCTGCGCCGGATGGCCGCGGTGACCTCCTCGGACGGCTCGTTCACGGCGCCGGAGATCTCCGAGCCCGCACTGGTGGTGCACGCCGCCTACGGGCGCAATCACCAGGTGGATGTCCGCTGGGAGTGGGCCTACCAGGTCGGCGGCACCGAGCTGCGGGCGACGCTGGGCGCGCTGCCCGACCCGTTCCGTGATCCGGCGGCGGAGGCGCAGGTGCTGGGCGGCATCGGGCTGCCGCCGGGGCTGCCGGGGGTGCCCGAGCGGGCGACCGGCCAGGGAACTGCGCCGTGGGTGCCCGGTGATACCCCCGCGGGGGCATGGGCGACGGCCGGGCTGCCCGGCGGGGGCGCACCGGGGGGCCGGCCACCGGGGGCAGACCCGCGGCTCCGCCTTCACCCTCAGCGGTCTCGACACGATGGTGTTCAGCACCGAGGTGCTGACGCTGCTGTCGGGCCGCGACGACGTGCGCGTCGAGGTGACCGGGCGGGTACCGGATTACCGGGAGGCCGGGGACTCGCTCGAGATCGAGGTCTCCGCGGGCGAGCGCGACGGTGACCCGGACTGGTTCGACCTTGGCATCGACATCACGGTCGAGGGCCGCAGGGTGCCCTTTGCCGATCTGTTCGTGGCGCTGGCGAACGGGCAGACGCACCTGCTGCTGCCGGACGGCGCTTACTTCTCGCTCGACAAGCCGGAGCTCGCCGCCCTGGCCAAGCTGATCGACGAGGCCAGGTCGCTGCAGGACCAGCCGGACGGCGCGCTGCGGATCAGCCGTTTCCAGGCGGGGCTCTGGGAGGAGCTCGCCAGTCTGGGCGAGGTCAGCCACCAGGCCGCCGCGTGGCAGCGGCAGGTCCGCGGGCTGCTGTCGGCCGGGGAGATCGAGGCGGTGCCGGTGCCCCCGGCGATCCGCGCGCAGCTGCGGCCCTACCAGCTCTCCGGGTTCCAGTGGCTGACCTTCCTCTGGACCCACGGGCTGGGCGGCATCCTGGCCGACGACATGGGCCTGGGCAAGACGCTGCAGACGCTCGCGCTGATCCAGCACGCGAAGGACGTCAGGAAAGCCGAGGCGGCCGGGGCAGCGCGGGGGGAAGGGCCGGGCGATCCCGTTCCCGCACGGCCCTTTCTCATCGTGACGCCGACCTCCGTGCTGGCGAACTGGACGGCGGAGGCGGAGCGGTTCGCCCCTGACCTGAAGGTGGTCACGGTCTCTGACACGTTCGGCCGGCGTGGCGGGTCGCTGGCAGCGGCCATCGAGGGGGCCGACGCCGTGGTGACCTCGTACACGCTGCTGCGGCTCGACTTCGACACCTACGGGGCCACCGAGTGGTCGGGACTGATCCTCGACGAGGCGCAGTACGTCAAGAACTACCAGTCCAAGGCGTACCAGTGCGCGCGGCGGGTGGCCACCCCGTTCAAGATCGCGATCACCGGCACCCCGATGGAGAACAACCTGATGGAGCTCTGGTCGCTGCTGTCGATCACCGCGCCCGGGCTGTTCCCCAGCCCGGATCGGTTCAAGGACTACTACGCCCGCCCGATCGAGAAGGGCGGCAACGCCGAGCTGCTCGGGCAGCTGCGGCGGCGGATCAGACCGCTGATCATGCGCCGGACCAAGGAGCAGGTCGCCGCCGACCTGCCCGCCAAGCAGGAGCAGGTGCTCGAGGTCGAGCTGCACCCGCGGCACCGCAAGGTGTACCAGACGCACCTGCAGCGGGAGCGGCAGAAGGTGCTCGGCCTGCTCGACGACGTCAACCACAACCGGTTCACGATCCTGCGCTCACTCACCCTGCTGCGGCAGCTGTCACTGCACGCCGGGCTGGTGGACGAGGAGAACTCGGACGTCCCGTCGGCCAAGATCGACTCCCTCATCGAGCAGATCGGCGACGTGGTCGGCGGCGGTCACCGGGCCCTGGTGTTCAGCCAGTTCACCCGGTTCCTGCGGATCGCGCGGACCCGGCTTGAGGCGGCCGGGGTGGAATGCTGCTACCTGGACGGGACGACGACCAACCGCCCGGCGGTGATCTCGTCGTTCAAGGAGGGCACCGCGCCGGTCTTCCTGATCAGCCTCAAGGCCGGCGGGTTCGGCCTGAACCTGACCGAGGCCGACTACTGCTTCCTGCTCGACCCGTGGTGGAACCCGGCGACGGAGGCGCAGGCGGTCGACCGGACGCACCGCATCGGGCAGACCAGGAACGTGATGGTGTACCGGCTGATCGCGTCCGGCACCATCGAGGAGAAGGTCATGGCGCTCAAGGCGCGCAAGCAGGAGCTCTTCTCCAGCGTGATCGACAGCGACGGCGCGTTCTCCTCCGCGCTTTCCGCCGACGACATCCGGGCGCTGTTCGCCTGACCGCGATCGTCAACCTCCGGTTGACTTTTCGGAGATCGTCAACCTAGAGTTGACCCATGGCTGAATTCCCTGTCCCGCTGGACAACCTCATCGCTTACGTGAAGACCCTGCACCCCGACGGCGGCCCGCTGGAGAACGTCGGCGACGCGTTCGCCGTCTCGGAGCAACTGGACGAGCAGGCGGACGCGCTGCTCGGCTATTTCGTCGACCAGGCCCGGCGGTCGGGCCTGCCCTGGAGCCAGATCGGCGCCGCCATGGGCGTCAGCAAGCAGGCCGCGCAGAAGCGGTTCGTGCCCAGCAGGCCAGCCAGGCCAGCGAGTTGGGCGATGTCCTCCGCCTGGCCGCCGACAAGCCGTTCTCCCGATTCACCGATCGCGCCATCCGCGTCCTGTTCGCGGCCGGCCATCTCGCCGCGGCGCAGGCGGCGGGCACCGGCAGCGGAGAGGGCAAGGAGAGCACCGAGCGCCCGACAATCGGCGCTACGCAGCTGGCCGCGGCCTTCCTCTCCGAGCCGGAAGGGCTGGCCGCAAAGGCCATCCGTACGGCTGGGCTCACCCCCGAGCAGGTCTACACCGCGCTCGGCGCCGGCCCGCCCCCCAGCTGCCGAACTCGGACAAGACAGCGCTGCGTGAGTTCGCTTTCGACGACTCAGCCAAGGCCACATTCCGCGAGGCGCTCAAATGGGCACTGCGCATGGGCCACAACTACATCGGCACCGAGCACCTGCTGCTCGGCGTGATGTATACCGGCGGCGCGGCGGCCGAGGCATTCGCCGTCCTCGGCCTGCCACCGCAGCGGGCCGAGCAGCTCATCATCGCCGAGCTCACCGCCTACCAGGCACACCTGCAGGGCCAGCTGACCTCCATGGGACGCAACCGCGCCATGCCCGAGCCGGGCGAGCCAGCCGCGCCGGGCCAGCCAGGCAAGGCGAGTGCCCAGACCGACTTATCTCCCGGCCGATTTGTTTGCACCGCCGAGCCGAGGGCAGCAGAGCGATTGCATTAGCCGCCCAACAGGAGGTATCCCCCATGTATATCGGCATCGGCACTGTCGTCCTCATCCTTATCATCGTGCTCGTCATCTGGGCGCTGCGGCGATAACGAGAGCCGGGCAATAGCAGATCGCCGGTCGGGGAGCATTCCGTCTCTGACCCAGGCCTACAAGCCCGGCCCATAGACGGTCCTGTCCGGCGGGCGGGTGCGGCCCAGTGCGGGGCACCCGCCCGTCGTGAAGGGCCAGCAACACCGCATCGGCAATCCGCCAGCACACCTAAATCCCGCCCTCGGCATCCGTGCCCGGTGGTGAGCGGCCGCCCGGTAGTTACATTGTGACTACATTAGATTGAACGGCGTGAGCATACTCGGCACCCGGGTCCTGCGGACCGAAGATCCCGGTTTCCTTAGCACCGGGGCCATCTACACCGAAGACGTCCAGGACGAACGGCTGGCTGGCGCCGGCTACGTGCACTTCGTCCGCTCCACGGTCGCGCACGCCAAGATCAACAGCATCGACACCAGCATGGCACTGGACGGCGCGGGAGTTATCGCCGTCTACACGGCCGCGGACCTCGAGGCGGACGGGATGAACCCGCTCAAGCCGATGGCGCCGAATATGAACCAGGTCATGGTGCAGCCGCTGCTGGCCAGTGACACGGTGCGGTTCGTCGGTGAACCGGTCGCGGCGGTCGTCACCGAGGAGATTTACCAGGGCGAGGACGCGATCGAGCTGGTGGATGTCGACTACGACATCCTGCCCGCGGTGGTCGACATGAACGACGGGTTGTCCGGCGCCAGGGGGCTGCTGTTCGCCGGGACCGAGTCGAACGTGGTCTGCACGTTCGGCGACGCCTCCGTGGCCGACCCCGACCTGTTCGCGGGCTGCGAGGTGGTGGTCAGCGAGGTCATCCAGAACCGGCGGGTAGCGCCGGCGCCGATGGAGTCCCGGTCGGCCGCCGCGGTGTGGGGCGAGGACGGGCGGCTGACCGCCTGGATCCCCAACCAGGGCGCCCAGGGCACCAAGGGCGCGCTGGTCGCCGCGCTCGGCGTCACCCCCGACATCGTGCGGGTCATCACCCCGGATGTCGGCGGCGGATTCGGCGCCAAGTTCGGCATCGAGCCGGAGGCGGTCGTCACCTGCTGGATCGCGAAGCAGCTGGGCCAGCCGGTGCGGTGGTCGGAGACCCGGATGGAGAACCTGGTCGGGATGACCCACGGCCGGGCGCAGCAGCACACGGTCACCATCGGCGGCATGCGCGACGGCACGGTCCTCGCCTACCGGATCGAGATCCTGCAGGACTGCGGCGCCTACCCGAAGATCGGCGCGTTCCTGCCATCGCTGACGATTTTGATGACGCCGGGCCCGTACGACATCCCGCGGGCCGAGTCGTGGGCCTCCGCCGTGGTCACCAACACGACGCCGATCGGCGCGTACCGCGGCGCCGGGCGTCCTGAGGCGGCCGCCGCCATCGACCGGGCCATGGACCTGTTCGCCAGCGCGGCCGGGGTCGACCCGGCCGAGGTGCGGAGAAAGAACCTGCTGCCCAAGTTCACCGAGCCGCACAAGACCGCGTTCGGGGCGGTCTACGACTCCGGCGACTACGTCACCGCGCTCGAGAAGGCCCTGGACGCCGCCGACTACCCGGCGCTGCGGGCCGAGCAGGCCCGCCGCCGGGCGGCCGGCGACACCCTCCAGCTCGGCATCGGGCTGTCCTCCTACGTCGAGATCACCGGGGCCGGGGGCGAGGCGGGCGGCCCGAACGAGAACGGTACCGTCGAGGTCCACCCGGACGGCACCGCCACCGTGCTGACGGGCACCTCGCCGCACGGCCAGGGCCACCAGACCGTGTGGGCGATGCTGGTCAGCGACGAGCTCGGCATCCCGATCGAGAAGATCACGGTCAAGTGGGGCGACACCGACCTCGTCCCTGAGGGCGGCGGCACCGGGGGCTCGCGATCCCTGCAGCTGGGCGGCGCGGCCGTGCAGCAGGCCTCGCGCGAGCTGCTCGACGTCGCCCGCGACCGGGCCGCCGAGACGCTTGAGGCGTCGCCCGCCGACCTCGAGTTCGATACGGGGACAAGCTCGTTCAGCGTCAAGGGCGACCCGGACATCTCGGTGCCGCTGTCGTCGCTCGCCCAGACCGAGCGGCTCTTCGTGCGCAGCGTGTTCACCCAGCCGGGGGCGACGTTCCCCTTCGGCACCCACGTGGCGGTGGTCGAGGTCGACACCGAGACCGGCAAGGTCTTCTTCCGGCGCATCGTGACCGTTGACGACGCCGGCACCGTGATCAACCCGCTGCTGGCCGAGGGCCAGCGGCATGGCGGCATCGCCCAGGGCGCCGCCCAGGCGTTCCTCGAGGAGAGTCGTCTACGACGAGGACGGCAACCCGCTGACCGCGACATTCGCCGACTACCCGTTCCTGACCGCGACCGAAGTGCCGAGCTTCGAGCTGGTCGACATGGAGACGCCGACGTCGTACAACCCGCTCGGCGCCAAGGGCATCGGCGAGGCCGGATCGATCGGCGCCACGCCCGCCGTGCAGAACGCGGTGATCGACGCCGTGGCGCACCTCGGCGTCACCCACATCGACATGCCCACCTCGTCCCAGCGGGTCTGGCGTGCGATCAACGCGGCTGTCTCCCGGGGGGCGGACTTCCCGCATGGGGGGCTCCCGCCCATTCCCCCGGCCCCCGTACCCCCGGGGCATGCCCGATGGAAAAGCAATGATATCGGGCATGCGCACGACTCGAAGGAGGCCTGATCCGCTGTGGAGATCAAGCTCACGGTCAACGGGACCACCCGCAGCGACGAGGTCGAGCCCCGGCTGCTGCTCATCCACTACCTGCGCGAGACCCTCGGCCTGCGCGCCGCCAACATCGGCTGCGACACCACCTCCTGCGGCGCCTGCACGGTGCTGCTCGACGGCGAGTCGGTCAAGTCCTGCACGGTCCTCGCCGTCCAGGCCAACGGCCGCTCGGTGACCACCGCCGAGGGCCTCGTCGCGCAGGACGGCACGATGAGCCTCGTGCAGCAGGCGTTCCGCGAGAACCACGGCCTGCAGTGCGGCTTCTGCACACCCGGCATGGTGATGGCGGCGACCAGCCTGCTGGCGGAGAACCCGCACCCGACCGAGCAGGAGGTACGGGAAGGCCTGGAGGGGAACTTCTGCCGCTGCACCGGTTACCACAACATCGTCCGCTCGGTGCTCGCGGCGGCCGGGAAGCTGCCGGGCGCCGACGCCGCCGAGTCCGCCGACGCGGCCGGGGTAATCGCATGATCCCCGCCCCGTTCGACTACGAGGTCGCCGAGTCCGCCGCGCACGCGCTGGCGCTGCTGGCCGAGCACGGCGAGGAGGCCAAGCTGCTGGCCGGCGGGCACTCGCTGCTGCCGATGATGAAGGTCAGGCTGGCCCAGCCGGCCGTGCTGATCGACATCGCCCGGGTGAGCGAGCTGTCCGGCATCACGGTCGAGGGCGACGAGGTGGTGCTCGGCGCGACCACCCGGCATGCCGACGTGGCCGAGTCGCCGCTGCTCCAGGCGGAGGCGCCGCTCCTGGCCTACGCGGCCGGGCAGGTCGGCGACCCGCAGATCAGGCACCGCGGCACGATCGGCGGGTCGCTGGCGCACGCCGACCCGTCCGCCGACCTGCCGGTGGCGCTGCTCGCCCTCGGCGGCTCGGTCGAGATCACCGGCCCTTCCGGGGTGCGCAGGGTCGGCGCCGACGACTTCTTCATCGGGCCGTTCGAGTCCGCCCTGCAGCCGGATGAGCTGCTCACCGAGGTCCGCGTGCCCCGCGGCGGCGGGGTGCGCTGGGGGTACCAGAAGTTCGTCCGGCGGGCCAACGACTGGGCGATCGTCGGCGTCGCCGTCTACGACGGCCGGGTCGCGCTCGCCTCCATGGGCGGCACGCCGCTGCGGGCGCACGCGACCGAGGAGGCGCTGAGGTCGGGGGCGTCAATCGAGCAGGCCGCCGCGCTGGCGGCCGAGGGCACCTCCCCCGGCTACGATTTCCACGCCGACTCGGACTACCGCGCGCACCTCGCGCGCGTCCTGACCAAGCGCGCCCTGCAGGGCCAGACCGGGTAAGTCAAATTCTCCAATCCGGATAAGGAACGCACGCGTGCTCCGCGTCGTCCCGCAAGCGCTTTCACGCTGCCCCGCGGACGGTGTCAGAGCATGTCGATTGCGCAATCGACACCCGCTGGCGGCCGGCCTTAGCCCAGGGCGGCGACCCGGCCTCAGCCCAGGGCGGGCGAGACCGAGGGCGACGGGGTGGGCAGCTGGACCGGGGAGGGCGACAGCATCGGGAACGCCTCCTCGTCGGCCAGCGCGATCGCCAGCTCGCCGGCCGCGTTCGGGTGCAGCGGCGCCGGGTCGGACGGCCCCTGCACCCACGGGTCGGCCGTGCAGAGTTCGTGCCCGGTGAACCGGGGCACCGCCACCCCGAAACCGTACAGGCCGGCCCCTGGGCGAGCACCGTATTCAGCTGCCCGAGCCGCTCCAGCAGGACCTTCGCCTTGGCCGGGGTCATCCCGTACTGGCCCAGGCACCCGACATCGGCACCGAACGGCAGGTAGTACTCGTTGATCAGCACCGCCGGATGCGCGGGCAGCTTGGCCAGGTCGCCCAGCAGCTCGTAGTAGTTCCTGGTGAACGTGTCGAGCAGCTGGCCGAAGTAGGCGGCCGACACCTTGTCGTCGCACACGGCCGACGCCGCGCAGAGCTGGGTCAGCACCGACCAGGACAGGTCGTCCGCCCCCACGCTCACGATGACCACCTTGGCGTGCGTAGCCGCCTCGGCCCGGGGCAGCTGCGGCGGGGCGACGTCGCCGTTGTAGAGCACCTCAGGGCCGAGCAGGCCGTTCTGGATGGTCGCGCTGCCGCAGGCGAGGTTGAGCACATTCCACTGGTTGGCCGCCGCGATGTCGGCCGCGTAGGACTCGGGCGAACGACCGCAGGCCTCGTCCTCGGGGGTCGGGCCCGTCCCCCAGGGCAGCCCCCAGCCCGCCGCGGTCGAGTCGCCGATCACCACCGCCCGCACACCGGGCTGCGCCCCGCCGATCTGGGCGGGCTCGGTCAGCGGGTCCACGCCGACCAGGTCGTCGATCGTCTTGACGCTGCGCAGCACCTTCGGGGTGCCCGCCGCGGTCAGCGCGATCCCGCCCACGTTGACCAGGCACACCACCGCCACGCCGCCCGCCAGCATCTTCCAGACCGCGGGCCGCCTGCGCACCGCCGCGACCGCGATGAGCGGGATCGCCGCGAACCCGACCGCGATCAGCGTCTCCCACACGAAGTACCGCTCCCAGCCGGCCGCCAGCTGCTGGCTGAGCGTCAGCTCCACCTTGCTCGGCCCCTCGGCCCGCAGCATCTGCACCACCTGCGGGTCGATGGTGATGTGCTCGAGCGCCAGCTTGGGCCTTATCGGCCCGGTGAACTGCGGCTTGGTCGCCAGCACCTGGCCGAACAGGTCAAGTTCGCCCGGCCCGCGCAGGCTGGTGTTCGGCAGCGTCGCGCCGACCTGCGCGCTCTGCCCGGCCGCGGAGACGGTCTGCAGCGGGGTCACCCGGAGCGCGAGCCAGATCGCCCCGGCCGTCACTATGACGAATACGGCCACGTAGAACGCGGCCGTGCGAGTGCGTGACAGAACCTTCGAAATCAACCTGACCCTTCGCGAGCGGTTCGAAGTGGCTAGATACCCATCGATCTATGCCCCCACGCCTACCCGGAAAAGAGCCGCCGGTAAAACGCGAAGGGAGCGACCAGCGGGCTGGTCGCTCCCTATCGCGATGCGGGTAAGAGACGAGAACTAGCGGGCCTTACGGCTCTCCAGGTAGGAGCGCACGGCGGGCACCAGGACCGGCCCTCCCGCCACGAGCGCGGCGAGCAGGCCGAGGAAGGCGCCGAAGTCCCAGCCGACCGATACGCCGTAACCGCCGGACGGAATGTCGAAGAACGCGATGAGGACGAGCAGCAGCTGCACGGCCGTCCCGACGATCAGCACCCGCTCGTGCGCGACCGGCTGGCCGAACGGCAGCTTGTCCCAGGCGACGCGGGCCACAAGGTACGCGATCAGCACGATGGCCAGGAGGAATTCCAGCCACAGCCATCCGTGCACGGCCGTCCCGCTGGCGCTCCCGCTGAAGCCCCCGGCAGAGACCGAGACCCACGGCAGCCAGATCGAGATCATCGCGATGAAGGTCGCGACCGCGACCACCTTGTCCACGGTGGTCGCGCGGTTCAGGTCAAAGCTGACCGGGGGAACGCCCGACCCGGTTGAACCCGGCGTGTACCCGCCGCCCGCCGGGGGCTGGTACTGCCCCTGCGGGTACCCGGGCTGCTGTGGCGTGCCCGGGTTGCTGTAGCCGCCGGGAGCGTTGTTGTAGCCGCCCGGGGCGTTGTTGTAGCCGCCCGGGGCGTTGTTGTAGCCATCCGAGGCGTTGTTGTAGCCCGCAGGGGCCTCATAGCTGGGCGGCGCGCTGGTGGCCCCGTAGCCGAGCGGCGCGCCCGTTCCCTGCGGCGGCCCGTAGCCGGCTGGCGCGCCCGCAGGCTCCGCCACCGCGAGCTGGGCACCGCAGTTGCCGCAGAAGGCCGCGCCCGGCGCGTTCGCGGTCTGACACTGTGGACAGTTCATTACATTGACCTCCGCAAAGTCTCCCGTGGGAGCTCTTTTGACCCTTTCCCCGTCGACCACGCCACCAGGCACCCGTCAGTACCACGGCATGGCACATGCACGCCCGATAACCATGCCTTTTCTTCGGGCAGACCCGGGAGACGGGGAGTCATCCCCCCGGAACAGCAGCAGTCGTGCGGCAAATGGTAGAGCAATCCACCGCCCGGGAGTGCCCACATGCCTGGTAAATCTAAAGCGTTACCGTTTATTTCGATACGCGATTACCACAGCACACACAAAGTGCACCATTTATCTCCATCGATGGCAAGGGTGACGATGACATCCTCGGATAGCTCCACTCCCCGGTCGGTGCGGCTCGGCACGTGGCCCACTCCGCTGGAGCCGATGCCGCGATTGGCCCGCGCCCTCGGTCTGGGCGAGAATGACCTGTGGATCAAACGCGACGACCTGACGGGGCTCGGCGGCGGCGGGAACAAGGTGCGCAAGCTCGAATGGACCTGCGGTGCGGCGCTGGCCGGCGGCGCCACCGTCCTGGTGACCTCGGGCGCGCCGCAGAGCAACCACGCGCGGCTCACCGCTGCCGCCGCGGCCCGTCTCGGCCTCGACGTGGTGCTGGTGCTGGCCGGAAGCCCCGGGTCGTCCGGGTCCGGCAACCTGGCGCTCGACGGCCTGTTCGGCGCCACCGTGATGTGGGCCGGTGACGTCGGCGACGAGGCCCTCGGCGCCGCCGCCGAGCAGGTGGCCGGGCGGTTGCGGCAACGCGGCGCCATCCCGGCGGTCATCCCCTTCGGCGGCTCAAGCGCGCTCGGCGCACGCGGCTACGCGGAGTGCGGGCAGGAACTGCTCGACCAGAAACCTGATATGAAAACCGTCGTCGCCGCGGTCGGCTCCGGCGGCACCATGGCCGGGCTCATCGCCGCCCTGGGCCCGGCGCGCGTGCTCGGTGTGCATTGCGGTGCGATCACCGATCCCGCCCGTACCGTGGCTGAGCTGGCCTCCGCCCTGCCCGGCACGCCCGTCGCGCCGCATGACCTGAGAATGCGCCTCGACCAGGTCGGGGCCGGCTACAGCGCCCTGACCGAGCAGACCATGGCGGCCCTCACCCTGGCCGCCCGCACCGAGGGCATCGTGCTTGACCCGGTCTACACCGGACGGGCGATGGCCGGCCTGATCGCGGCGGTCAAAGAGGGCGACATCGCCGCTGGGCAGCCCACAGTCTTCCTGCACTCGGGCGGGATGCCCGGCCTGTTCGGCCACGCCACGACGGTCGCGGCGGCCGAGGCCGCGCTCACCGCTTTCGATGCCGAGATCTGAAGGTTCGACCGTCGGCCAGACGGTCGGGCTCGCCCGGGCGCCCGCGAAGCCCAGGCACCGCCTGGCGATGCTGGTCCTACTCGGCGCGCTCTCCGCCTTCGGGCCGCTCTCGATGGACATGTACCTGCCGTCGACCCCGACCATCGCGGCAAATCTGCACTCGACGCAGATACTGGTGCAGCTCACGCTGTCCGGCTGCCTGGCCGGGCTCGCGGTGGGCCAGCTGGTGGCGGGACCGCTCAGCGACGGGCTCGGGCGGAAGCGGCCGCTGCTGGCCGGGGTGGCGGCGTTCGCCGTGCTGTCGCTCGCCTGCGCCGCCGCGCCCGACATCGGCCTGCTGATCGCCCTCCGCTTCCTGCAGGGGATGGCCGGCGCGGTCGGCGTCGTGCTGTCGCTCGCTATGGTCCGCGACCTCTACCACGGCAGCGAGCTCGCCCGCGTGCTCGGGTCGCTGATGCTGGTCTTCGGGCTCGCGCCGGTGCTCGCCCCGGTGATCGGCGGCCAGGTGCTCCGGTTCACCAGCTGGCGCGGCGTGTTCGGCGTGCTGGCCGTGATCGGCCTGGTGCTGCTGGTGGCGAGCTGGTTCCTGCCGGAGACGCTGCCGCCGCAGCGGCGCACCCGATGGCGGCTGCGGCAGTTGGCCGCCGACTCGCGCACGCTGACCAGGGACCGCCAGTACACCGGCAACGCGGTGGCGGTGGCGCTCGGCAACGCCGCGCTGATCACCTATATCGCGGCGCTGCCGTTCATCGTGGAGGATGCCTATCACAAGTCTCCACAGGTCTTCAGCCTGCTCTTCACGATCAACGCGATCGGCCTGACGTCGATGTCGCAACTGGGCGCGCGGCTGGTCAGGCGGCTGCCGGTGGCGCGAGTGGTCCGCATTTCGCTGCTCGCGATGGCGGTCGGCGGCGCCGGCTTCCTGGCGGCGGCGCTAACCGGGCATCCGCCGCTGGTGGCCCTGCTCGTCCCGCTCTTCGTCTTCGTATCCTCCTTCGGCATGATGCGCCCGAACGCGACCGCGGTGGCGCTGGCCAACCAGGGGGCGATCGCCGGCACCGCGTCGGCCTGGCTCGGCGCGCTGCCGTTCCTGCTCGGCGCGCTGCTCTCCCCGCTGGCCGGCCTGGGCGGGGAGGGCGCGGCAACGGTCGCCGGGGTCATGATCGGCACGCTCTGCGTGGGCGGCCTGGTCTGCCAGCTCCTCATCACCAGGAAGCGCCCGCCGGCCGAAGTTCGTCTCCCCTGAGGCGAACCGCACCGGCTCCCCGGCGGACGAGACCTGGTACAAGCCGGCGGCGTAGCCGGCCGCATTCGGCAGATAGCGGGTGGTTGCGTACGCCGGTGTACGCAGCCACCCGCTATCCCCGTTCGCGGGACGGCCAGCCACGCCCCGCCCGGGCGCCGGCTCAGGTACCGGTGTGCTTGCCGATGCCGTTGACCGCGAGCAGGGCACGCTGGCCCCGGTCCGGCGGCAACGGCCGGACCGGCCGCGACGATCCCCGCGACGGCCAACGCGGCCGTGACGGCCTGGCACACCCATCTGCGCGTGAACGAGCCCCCTTGTTCATTGCAATCGTTGAAATGTGCGAAAAATGTTCTAGCGGTACGGCTCTAATCAACCGTGAGCGCTGTTTTCCCGGATTCGGCCTTAACGGCCCCCCCACGGCGGAACCGCCGGGCCGGGCCGTGCTGCCGTGAGCAGATCCGCCGACGGCAGCGAACCGCCCGCGGCCGGCCGGTCATCGCGCACTCTGGAGCCATGTCACAGGAAACAAAGATCCCGGTCTTCACCGAACGGTTCCGGCTCACCCTGCTCGAGCGGCGCGTGCTCGTCCTCGACGGGGTCCTCGACGACGACAACGGCACCCTGCTCGCCGCCCAGTTCCTCACGCTCGCCGACGAGGACGAGAATGCGGACATCGCCCTCTGGATCAACTCACCCGGCGGCTCGGTGCCGTCGATGCTGGCGATCCGCGACGTCATGCGGCTCATCCCCTGCGATGTGGCGACCCTCGCCTTCGGCATCGCCTGCAGCGCGGGCCAGTTCCTGCTGTCGGCCGGGACGCACGGCAAGCGGTTCGCCCTGCCGCATGCCCGCATCCTCATGCACCAGGGGTCGGCCGGGATCGGCGGCTCCGCCGTCGAGGTCGAGCTGCAGGCGGCCGACCTGCGGCGGACCAGGGACACCGTGCTCGGCCTGATCGCGGCGGATACCGGCCAGCCGCAGGAGCGGATCTTCGAAGACTCCCGGCACGATCACTGGTACACCGCCGACGAGGCCAGGGAGTACGGCTTCGTGGACGCCATCGCCGAGTCCTTCGGCCAGCTGATGCCGTCGAAGAAGCGGCCGTTCGGGCTGAGCGCCTCGGGCGCCGGCACTCGCGCGGCCAGGAGCGTCGTCGGGAGCGCGTCATGAGCGGCTACACCATCCCCAACGTCATCGCCGAGCACCCGCGGGGTGACCGGATCATGGACGTCTACTCGCACCTGCTGACCGAGCGGATCGTCGTCCTCGGCACCCCGATCGATGCGGGCGTGGCCAACACGCTGACCGCCCAGTTGATCTACCTGGAGGCGCACAGCCCCGACCAGGAGATCAATCTGTACATCAACTGCGAGGGGGGCGACATCCCTTCGATGCTCGCCATTTACGACACGATGCAGTTCATTCAGTCCCCGGTGGCGACCTTCTGCATCGGCCAGGCCGTCGCGGCCGGCGCGGTGCTGCTCGCGGCGGGCTCGCCCGGCCGCCGGTCCGTGCTGCCGCACGCACGAGTGATCCTGCACCAGCCCGCGGCCAGCGGCCAGGGCGCGATCCCCGACCTGATACTGGCGGCTGATGAGGTGGTCAGGCTCCGCGCCGAGTTCGAGTCGATACTCTCCCGGCACACCGGCCAGACCGTGCAGACGCTGCGGGCCGACACCGACCGGGACCGCATCTTTACCGCCAAGGCCGCCCTCGACTATGGCCTTATCGACCAGATTCTGACCGACCGGTCGTGATGAGCGGGCTCAGGCGACCATGGCCAGGGCGACCGGCGGCGCGGGGGCGCGGACGGCCCCTGCGCGGCTGATGCTGGGGGGCTGGGCGCCGGCGGCGCGGGTGATGGTGCCCGCGCCGAGGCCGGCCAGGCGGCGCAGATCCTCGGTCACCGCCAGGGTCAGGTCGGCCAGGGTGGTGCCGAGCGCGCCCGCCAGGGCGGCGATCATCTCGCTGGACGGCTCCTTGCGGCCGCGCTCGACCTCCGACAGGTACTGCGGTGAGATCCCGGCCCGCTCGGCGGTCTGCGCGAGGGTCTCGTCGCGGTCGGCCCGCAGCGCCCGCAGGCGGCTGCCGAGCACCTCCCGCCAGAGCGGCTCCGGCGCTGTGCCCCACTGCGGGTAGATCCCGATGATCTCAGCCATGAACCCACAGTAAAGACAGCGGGCCGGGGGCGAAAGCGCCGTTCGCCGTCAGCAGAGCCGGAGGACGCGAAGCAACGGCCCGTTCATCATCACGGATTTTGATCTGCTCCTGGCGGCCGGGTTGCCGCTGCGCTGCGACCGGCCCAGCTCAGACCTGGCCCGCGGCACTCCGCCCATAACTCTCTGCTTTCCCTGGCGCGCAAGGCGGCCGGGAGGCCCCGGATATCCTGCTCGCATGGGTGACGGGACGGTCGGCATTGCCAGTGATCTCGCGCGGGGCGGCGTGCTGCGGGCCGCCATCAACCTGGGCAACCCGGTGCTCGCCCAGGGAACCTGCGCCGCGCCGCGGGGGGTGACGATCGACATCGCGCGTGAGATCGCCGCCCGGCTCGGCGTCGGTGCCGAATTCGTCTGCTTCACCGCCGCCCGCGATTCGCTGGCCGCGCTGATGACCGGGCAGGCCGACATCTGCTTCCTCGGGATCGAGCCCGCCCGGGCCGGCGAGGTCGCCTTCACCGCCCCGTACGTGCTGATCGAGGGCGTGTACGCCGTGCCTGACGGGTCGCCGCTGGCCGCCGTGGCCGACGTGGACCGCCCCGGGGTGCGCATCGGGGTGAAGCAAGGCTCCGCCTACGACCTGTACCTCAGCCGCACCCTGCGGCACGCCGCCCTGGTCCGGGGCGCGGAGGGGACCGAGGTGTTCGTCACCGAGAACCTGGAGGCGGCCGCGGGGGTCCGCGAGCCGGTGACCGAGTTCGTCGGCACGCACCCCGGAATCCGGCTCATCGACGGGCGTTTCATGGAGATCCGGCAGGCGGTCGGCACGACCAAGGCCAAACGCCCCGAGACGACCCAGTTCCTGCACGAACTGGTCGAGCAGCTGAAGGCCAGCGGCTTCATCGCCGACTCGCTGCGCCGCTCCGGCCAGACCGCCCCGGTCGCCCCGCCGGCCTAGCTCTCAGTACACTGCCGGGATGCCCAGCGACATGGACGGGGACGGCAGTCCCGTCGCCAACTGTGCATTCTGCGCGATCGTGGCGGGCGACGCCCCGGCCGCGCGGATCCTGGAGACGGAGCACCTGGTCGCGTTCCTGGACATCCGGCCGCTGTTCCCCGGGCACACGCTGCTGGTGCCCAAGGCGCACTGGCGGCTGCTGTCGGATCTGCCCGCCGCGCAGGCGGCGGAGTTCCTCGGCACCGCGCAGCGGCTGGAGCGGGCGGTCGAGGACGGGCTTGGCGCGGCCGGGTCGATGATCCTCGTCAACAACGTCGTCAGCCAGTCGGTGCCGCATCTGCACCTGCACGTCATCCCGCGCAACCCGAAGGACGGGCTGCGCTTCTGGCTCGGCCCGCGGCACCCGTACACCGCCGAGCACCCAGCCGAGGAGTACGCCGCGAAGATCCGCGCCGCCCTCCCCGGCGAGGTCCCGGGTTCTCAGTAGGCGCCGAAGGCGTCCATGAACGCGTCCGGTGTCTGCACGATGCTGCTGCAGGCCGGCTCGGCGAAGCCCTGCGCGCCGCCCGGGCACTCCTGATCCCCGCCGTGGTAACCCAAATCACCGGTTTGCACCGCGCCGCGCGAATGCGCACGCCGTTAACCTTGGCCCTATGGCCGAGCAGTCGCGTTCCACCGCAGAGTTGATCGTTGAGTGCCTGGAGAACGAGGGCGTCACGCACGTCTTCGGGATACCGGGCGAGGAGAACATCCGGCTGATCGAGGCGCTGTCCAAGTCCTCGATTGACTATGTGCTCACCCGGCACGAGCAGGGCGCCTCCTTCATGGCCGAGACCTACGGCCGGCTGACCGGCAAGGCCGGCGTCTGCTCGGCGACCCTCGGGCCCGGGGCGATCAACCTGCTGCTCGGCACGGCCGACGCCACCACCAACTCCACGCCGCTGGTCGCGCTCTCGGCCCAGGTCGGGATGGACCGCAGCTACAAGGAGTCGCATCAGAGCGTCGACCTGGTGTCGATGTTCGCGCCGGTGACGAAGTGGTCGGCGTTGATGGCCACCCCCGGCGCGGCGCCGGAGATGATCCGCAAGGCGTTCAAGCTCGCCCAGACCGAACGGCCCGGCGCCGTCTACCTGGCCGTCCCCGAGGACGTCGAGGAGGCCACCGCGCCCGCTTCGCTGGCGCCGCTGCGGGTGAACGTGCCACGGGGGGACGAGCCGTCGCACGAGCAGGTGGAGCGGGCGGCGGAGATCCTGCGGGCCGCCCGCAACCCGGTCGTGCTGGCCGGCCACGGCGCCGCCCGGGCCGATGCCAGCCAGGCGCTGATCTGGTTCGCCGAGGCGCTGAACATCCCGGTGGCGACCACCTTCCACGGCAAGGGCGTGTTCCCCGACGACCACCCGCTGGCCCTCGGCTCGGTCGGCTTCATGCGCCACGACTACGTCAACTTCGGCTTCGACCGGGCCGACGTCATCGTCGCGGTCGGCTACGAGCTGCAGGAGTTCAACCCGGTCCGCATCAACCCGAGCGGCGAGACCAAGATCATCCACATCCACCGCTTCCCGGCCGAGGTCGATGCCCATTACGACGTCGCCGTCGGCCTCAACTCCGACATCAGCCGCAGCCTCGACGCGCTGGTGGCCGCGGTCGCGCGCAAGCTGCCGTCCGAAGGCGGCGGGCGGATCCGTGAGCTGCTGGCGGACGAGCTGGCCCGCGGCCAGCGCGATGACCGGTTCCCGCTCGCCCCGGCGCGCATCGTGGCCGACACCCGGGCCGCGCTCGGCCGCGAGGACATCGTGTTGGTGGACACCGGCGCACTGAAGATGTGGATGGCCCGCCTGTACCCGACCTACGCCCCCAACACCTGCCTGATCTCCAACGGGCTGTCGACCATGGCCTGGACGGTGCCCGGCGCGATCGGCGCCAAGATCGCCCGGCCGGAGGCCAAGGTGCTGGTGGCGACCGGTGACGGCTCGTTCCTGATGAACTCCCAGGAGATCGAGACCGCGCTCCGCCTCCGGCTGCCGATCGTCATCCTCATCTGGGTCGATGACGCGTACGGCCTGATCAGCTGGAAGATGGACCTGGAGATCGGGCACAACGTCGACACGCGGTTCTCCAATCCTGACTTCGTGCAGTACGCGGAGAGCTTCGGCGCCAAGGGCTACCGCATCTCCTCGGCCGACGAGCTGCTGCCCACCCTCAGGACCGCGCTGGCCGACGACACCGTCTCGATTATCGCCTGCCCGGTCGACTACTCGGCCAACACCGAGCTCATCCGCAACCTGGGCGACCTCGACGAATCCCTCACCTGAGCGCCGGCGACACCCCTAGCCCGCGCACACCGCGACTTGGGGCGAAAGTTGCACGCCTTCTGTCGCGTATTTGTAATAGAATGACCGCTTTGCCCCGTACAAGTTCGCCCCAAGACGGTTCCGGCCGAGCGCATCCCGGGGGAGCTGCAGCGGGCCACGTAGTGCCAGACCTGTTTCAGTGCTTGCTGGTCGTGGCGGCCGGCCCGGGACGCGTCGCCGATAAGGCGCGGGGTAAGCATGCCTGAGCCGGCTACCGGTTTACACCTCGATCAGATGCTGCCGGTCGTAGCGCCGGGACAGGTCGGTGACGCCGGGCAGCGCGAGCAGCTGGCTGGCCGACAGCGGCGTGGTTTCCTCGCGCAACGTCCACTGGTCGGCGTAGACGCCTGCCGGCAGCCAGCATTCGTCGCCCTGCAGGCGCTCGGTCACCACGATGCGGCCGCCCGGCGGGCGGCCGGCCTGCCGGTCCGGGCCCGGCACCCAGAACACGTACCCGGCCTGGCGCGAAACCAGCGGGGTGAGGTCCGCCAGCTGGCCCCGCTCGACGTGCTCCCACAGCCGCCAGTCGTCCAGCTGGACCGCGGTCAGCAGCGGGCGCTCGGCGGGCTGGCTGCCGGCTCGCGGCAGCACCAGGATGCCCGGGACCACGGCGGGGTCATCCCACGGTTCCGGCACCCGCCCGTGCGCCGCCAGCACCGCCCGCACCTGCTGCCCGGCCACCCAGCCGAGCAGCACGCCGTCGCGCAGGACCGGGACGCTGGACATGATCAGCCAGCGGACGCCGCTGTCGACCGGCTCCCGCGGGCGGATCTCCATCCGCGCCCACTCACGGCGGTCCCAGGGCGCAATGGTGAAGAGGTCGTCCCGCTCCATGGTGAGGATGGAGTAGCGGGCCGTCCCGGCATCGCGGGCGGTCAAGACCATCGAGCCGTACCGGTGCTCGGCGTAGTGCCGCCGGACGGCCAGCGGGTAGCTATGGAAAAGCCGCAGGCACGCCGTGAACACGGTGTCGCCTGAGTGCGCGTTAGCCAGCACAGCATTACTCCTTGCTTGGTCCATCGAAGCTCGGTACGTCGAACCGGGTTGCGGCGCCCCGCTGGGCGCGACCAAGGGGCGGGGCCCGCGTCCGCCGCCTGCAGCGAGGTTCCGGGACACGCTGGCGCACGGCACCGCCGCAGACATCGGGCAATTGACCTATCCGCATCACCGCGGCGACGACAATGTGTGGCATGGACAGACTCCTGTGTCCGTGCGGCCTGGGTGATGAGTACGACTCATGCTGCGGGCGGCTGCACGCCGGCGCCCCGGCGCCTACCGCCGAGTCGCTGATGCGCTCCCGTTACAGCGCATTCGCCGTCGGCGACGCCGGGTACCTGCTGCGCACCTGGCACCCGTCCGGCCGCCCGGCGGAACTCGAACTCGATCCGGGCCTGCAGTGGACCCGGCTGGCGGTGCTTGAGACGGACGGCGGCGGCCTTTTCGACGCCACCGGCACGGTCCGGTTCCGCGCCATCTACGTCCAGGACGGCAAGCGCGGCGTCCTCGCGGAGACGAGCAGGTTCGTCCGCCAGGACGGGCTCTGGAGCTATCTCGGCGCCATCGGCTGAGCCGGCTCAGGGCCCGCGGGCCCGTGACCACCCTGATCTAGGACTGAGCTGGCTCGTCCTGCGCCGCGCTGAACGCGGTGTAGGCCGGGGTAAGGAGATCGCGGAGTTGCTGCCCGCGGACCAGGGCCGGGGGCGGCTCGCAGACGCGGAGCAGCAGGTCGGCCGGTGTGGCCGGGCTGGGCGGCGTGGCACGTAGCCGAGCCTGACTGAGGCCGGGCGACCAGAAGTCGGCGAGCGACTCCTCTAGCGGCTGGCCGGTCACGTCGGCCAGCACCGCGGTGGCGGGGCTGGCGGCATGAGGCCCGTCCGGGCCGCTCGCTGGCACCCGGCCGGCGGTGCCGCTCCCCGCGGCGCCGGCCGCTGCGTTGGCGGCCGGACCGCGCAACGCGGCGAGCAGGTCATCGCGGCTCTTGCCGCGCCAGGCGAGCATCGCGAACGGGTCGTCGTCGAACGCCTCCGCCAGCACGTAACAGACCGCCGCCACGTGCTTGCACGGGTAGCCCCAGTCGGGGCAGTTGCAGTCCATCGTCAGGTCGCGCGAGGATTCCGGGAACAGCGGCGTGCCGGCCTCGGCGAAGACCTGCTCGATCTCGGCGGGCATCTCCCCCGCCAGCAGCCGGGCGCGGAAGAGCGCCTGGGCGGCCAGCCGCGACTCCACCTTCTGCCATTGCGCGGCGGTCAGCGGCGCCACCTTGAGGGTCACCCGGTACGGATTCGGCCGCGACCCCTGCACGCGCGCGGCGACCTCTCCCGCGACCAGCGAGAACTCGAGAACCTGACCGCGCCGGGCGTAGTTGCGGCCGCGCTGCAGCCGGCCGGTCATCCCGAAAGACTCCAGCAGCGCGAGGAACCGCCGCGACCACCACTGCTCCCCGATCGCGCCGCGCTTGCTCTTGGCCTTGATGCCGCCCTCGACCGCGATCGGCCCCGACGAGTACTCCGACCACGGGACGAAGGGGCTCATGATGACACCGCGTCCGGTGAGAGCGCCAGCACTTCGCGCAGCGCCGCGGTCGACAGGTCGGCCAGCCAGCCCTCGCCGGTCCCGACGACCTGCTCCGCCAGCGCCTTCTTCTCCTCGATCATGGCGTCGATCCGCTCCTCCAGGGTGCCGACGCAGACGAACTTGCGCACCTGGACGTCACGGCGCTGGCCGATGCGGAACGCCCGGTCGGTCGCCTGGTCCTCGACCGCGGGGTTCCACCACCGGTCGATGTGGATGACGTGGTTGGCCGCGGTCAGGTTGAGCCCGGTGCCGCCCGCCTTCAGCGACAGCAGGAACAGCATCGGCTCGTCCGCCTCCTGGAACCGGGCGACCATCGCGTCGCGCTGCTTCCTGCTCGTCCCGCCGTGCAGGAAAAGCACCGGGCAGCCGGTCCGCGCGGCCAGGTAAGGCTGCAGCATCCGGCCGAACTCGGCGTACTGGGTGAAGCACAGCGCCTTGTCGCCCTCGGCCACGACCTCCTGGCAGATCTCCTCCAGCCGCTCCAGCTTGCCGGACCGCCCGGCCAGCCGGGATCCGTCGCCCAGCAAGTGCGCCGGGTGGTTGCAGACCTGCTTGAGCTTGGCCATGGTGGCCAGCACCAGGCCGCGCCGCTGGATGTCCTCAGACGCGTCCTCAATGCGAGACATCATGTCGGTCACGGTCGCGGCGTACAGGCTGGCCTGCTCCTGGGTCAGGTTGCTCCAGACCTTCATCTCCTGCTTCTCCGGCAGGTCGGAGATGATCGATTTGTCGGTCTTCAGCCGCCGCAGCACGAACGGCTCGGTGATCCGCCGCAGCTCCTGCGCGGCCTCGGCCGAGCCATGCCGCTCGACCGGCACCGCGTACCGCTCGCGGAACGCCTTGGCCGACCCGAGCAGCCCCGGATTGACGAACTCCATGAGCGACCACAGGTCGGACAGCTGGTTCTCCACCGGCGTCCCGGTCAGCGCGATCCGCGACGCCGCGGGCAGCGCCCGGACCGCCTTCGATTGCTGGCTCAGGTGGTTCTTGATCGCCTGGGCCTCGTCGCACACCACCCGGGCCCACCGCACCGCCGTCAGCGCCGCCAGATCCCTGGCCGCGGTCTGGTACGTGGTGATGACCAGGCCGGCGCCGGCCAGCGCCGCCTCCAGTTCGTCGCCGGCCAGCCGGTCGGCGCCATGGTGGACGTGCACCGGCAGGTCCGGGGTAAACCGCTCCGCCTCCCGCTGCCAGTTCCCGGTCAGCGACATCGGGCAGATCAAAAGGGTGGGGCCCAGGGGATGGGGCGGGAGCCCCCATGCGGGAAGGAGGAACAGCGGGTGAAAGGGCAGGCAGATCCTGATCATCCTTAACGTCCCGTTGCTGCGCGCGCTCGGCCCAGATCAGCGACAGCAGCTGGACGGTCTTCCCCAGGCCCATGTCGTCCGCCAGGATGGCCCCCACCCCGAGGCCGCCCAGGAACGACAGCCACGAGAGCCCGCGCTGCTGATACGGCCGCAGCTCCCCGCGGAACCCGGCCGGGGTCTGCATCGGGTCCAGGCGCTGGTCGGCGCGGCCGGACAGCAGGTCGCCGAGCCAGCCGTCGGCGTCCACCGCGATCAGCGGAAGCTCGCCCAGCGCCCGGCCGGCGCCGATCGCGGCGCCGAGCACGTCGGCGGCGGTCATCGACCCCGACTGGCGGCCCTCAAGGAACTTCAGCGCCGCCTTCAGGTGACGGTCGTCGAGTTCCACCCACTGCCCGCGGATGCGGACGAGGGGGACCTTCAGCCGGGCGAGCTCGGCCAGCTCGGCCGCCGACAGGACCTCATCGCCCACGGCCAGCTCGTACTGGAAGTTGACCAGGTCTTCCAGACCGAACTGGCTCTGCCGGGCCGAGGCGGACGAGCTGCTTGGTGTCTTGGCGGTCAGCTTCAGCCCGAGCCGCGCCCGGCGCGCCCAGTCCGGCAGCAGCACGCCGAACCCCGCGCCGGACAGCAGCGGCCCGGTCTCGCGCAGAAAGTCAAGCGCGCCCGCGGCGTCGAGCCCGACCCGGGCCGGCGCGGCCTCGCGCAGTGCCCCGTCAAGCGCCGGGAACAGCCGGGCGGCGGCGCCGAGCCCGGCCAGCAGTTCCTCATCCGGGTGCGCGTCAGCCGCCAGCCAGCCAAGTCCGGCCCCGGCCCAGACGTCCGGCGCGGGCAGCATCAGGCTCGGGTCCTCGGTCGACTGCAGCGAGAACTCCACCCGCCAGCTCGCGTCATCACTGGCGCTGGCCGCCTCGCTTGTGATTCCGGGCTCGTCCGCGCTTCCCGATCCCCAAATGTCGGGCGCCGATGGCGCCGCGACATTTACGGATATTTCGGGATATGCGAATTCGGGCGCGACGGCGGGCGGGGCCGGCGGCTCGATGAGGCGGAAGCAGGTGCGCACTGGGCCGGCCGGGCGGGCGGCGATGGCCAGCCACTCGGCGAACGCGGACGTCAGCTCGCGCGCCTCGCGCTCGTCTTCTTCGCCCTCCACCGCGACCAGGGGCTCGGACGCGGTGAGGGACTCCACCGCCCGTTCAATCACCGGAATTCTGGCCGGACGCCGACCTCGCCGCGCGGGCAGCAGGGCACCCGGCAGCCGGGTGCGCGCGATCGCGTCCGCCAGGTCATCGAGCATCCCCGCGAGCAACGGGCCGGGCGCCTCGTCGGCCGCGGCGCGGCAGGCGGCCGGCATCGCGGCGGCGAGCTCGCGGGCCCGCTGCGCGTCGGCGGCCGACAGCACCGGCCGCCAGCGGGCGGCGTACTGGCCGTCTTCCTTGATCAGAGTGGGCAGCACCCGGCCCCGCGTGACCAGGTCGTCGGCGAACCGGGCGACGGCGGCCAGGTAGCCGGCCGAGCCGCCCGCGGTCAGGTCGCCCGGATCCAGGTCGGCCAGCAGGGGCAGCAGCGTCATCGCGGCCAGCGGCTCGAAGACCAGCGCGGGCACCCGCCATGGGGCCAGCGTGATGCGGCGGGCGGCCGCGGCGGCCGGCGCCTGGTCCGGCGGGCGGACGAGCTCGGGCGACGCTTCCGGCCCGTCGGCATCCGACGGCAGCCGCATCGTCAGCTCGTCATCGACCGCCTTGCGGGCCAGATCCCCGGCCCCCGCGGCAGCCAGCGCGTCCGCCAGCTCCGCGGCGGGGACGGCGAACGGGTGCGGGCGCGGCGCCCGCGACGGCCGTCCCCGCCGCGGCGGGGCATGCGCGGGCAGGGCCGAGTCCTCGGCCCACACCTGCAGCGCGCCGTATGCCCAGACGCCGTGGATAACCAGCAATTGAATGACCCCTCTGAGCCATCCAGGCTACAGCGCCAGCGCCGGGTCAGGGTCCCGTTGTCACCTCGGCCTGGTTGGGCGCGCCCTGGCCGCTGTCGATCAGGTTGCGCAGGCTGCCGGAGATGTAGAAGCCCCAGGCGTTCGAGCAGCTGTCGTAGCATTCGCCGTCGGGGACCAGGCCCACATGAGTGAAGCGGACCTCGGTGCCGGAGTCCGTCGGCGCGATGTCGAACGTGATATCGGTGCCCGTCCACTCCGACTTGTCCTCGACAAAGTCGAGGTAGCCGTCCACCACGTGCCAGGCGACCCGCCGGCCGGGGATGAGCTCGGTGATCTGCTGCGTGCTGCGGTGGATGTCCTGGTAGCGGTAGGTGAAGGTGGCACCGGGCTCGTCGGTGCTGCCCTCGATCTCCCCCGACCACCAGCCGCGTACGTCGGTGATGGCGGCGAACGCCTCCTCGGGGGTGCGGTCGGTCGTGAAGGCGATGGTCAGGTTCTTCTCGTTCACTAGGTAACTCCGTCCTTGGCGTGCGGGTCCTTTCATAACAGGCAGACACCACGCCGGCCGGAATCTGGGCGGCGCTCGCCGCGACGGCACGGCAGACAAAGCGACATAGCAGCCCATAGTTGTCACTGTGGGCCGTTCAGGTCGTATAGCGGCAACCAATAAGTTTCCGCACGGCCTGCCCCCTCAGCTAGCGGTAGAGACCACCGTAGATCTCTAGACGGGGCCCGGCGGTTAGCCGACGATCGGTAGTTGGCTAACCGCATGGCCTGGGGGTACACGCCACATCCCCAACCCGCCGCCGCACGATCGAAGCCACGTGCGCAATCTGGGCGGGCCGGAGCCGCCGGGCGCACCCGGCCCGGCCACGTGGCTCTCGCGGTGGCCGGCTCCGCGCCGGGCGCCGCCAGGCGACTGGCACGGCAGTCAGCTTCCTATCATTTCTGACCACTTTTTTTCATCTTCCTATCGGTTCTGACCACTTCAGCGCCCGAATTGCCGGAGTTTTGTGGTCAGAACTGATAGGAAGGCAAACCGGAGTGGTTAAAACTGATAGGAAGACGCTCACGGCTGTGAACGGTCGGAACGATGAGTCGCCAGCGCGGCCCGGACGCCGTTGACGGCGCAGTCCGCGTCGAGGGCGCAGCCGGCCCAAGCCGCGGACGGCGCGCACCCTCATCCGCCGCCTTCACCGTCGACACTGCCCCGGCCGGCCGGTGACGCCAACCACCGCTCCTATCGGAGTCGTGGCGCAGGTGACAGCAGGTTCGGTCGTCCGGGTAGGCGGGCATAGCCCACGCTAACGATTTCAGCCCGGGAGGCGGCTGCCCGGTAACGTCCTGAGGCGACTAGAGCTTGGCGTGCGGTGGTTCTGATGCAGGGGCGGCGGGCGAACGCGAGCCCTCGTCGCCCTGGAGCATGGCCAGGGTGAGGACGTTATCGCCAATGCCCCAGCCGCCGTCGGCGACCTCCTCAATGAGGACCATGGTGTTGGGCCGTGCCCGCTCGCCGTAAATCTCGGCGTACAGGTCGGTGGTGCGGTGGACGATAAGCGACTTCTGCTCGGCGCTCAGCGTCCCGGCGGGCACCTTGAAGTTCGCGAACGGCATGACGGTTACTCCCTCTGCTCTGCTTTGGGGTGAAAGTGGCTACTTGCCGTGCGGGTCGGAGGCGTTGAGCGTGTCGACGACCTGGTCGTAGTCGCCGCGGGCTTCGCCATAGCGGAGGAACTTCACCCGCTCGACCTGGATCTCCTTGGCGTCGGGCTGCGACTCGAGCAGTCCGACGGCCTCCGCGATGAACTCATCAAGCGGCATCGCGACCTCGCTGCTCTCCTGCCCCGGCACCAGGGAGGTGCGCACGGACGGCGGTACCAGCTCAATGACCTGCACATTGGTGTCGGCCAGCTGCAGCCGGATCGATTCTGTGAGCATGTGGATCGCGGCCTTGGACGCGTTGTAGCTGGGCGTGGCCCCCAGCGGGGTGAACGCGAGGCCGGAGGAAACGGTCACCAGGGCGGCGTTCGGCTGCGCCCGCAGCTGCTCGATGAACGCGGCGATGAGGCGGATGGGGCCGAGCACATTGGTGGTGACGACCGACTCGGCCGAGGCGAGGAACGACTCGGGCTCGTGCCAGTCCTCGATCCGCATGATGCCGGCCATCGTCACCAGGACGTTGAGGCCGGGGTGGGCGGCCAGCACGTCCTTGGCGGCAGCGGCGATGCTCGCGGGATCGGCGCAATCGATCTGGACGGTGTCCAGGCCAGGGTGCTCGGCGGCGATCTGTTCGAGCAAGTCGGCGCGGCGGCCGCCAATGATCACGGTGTTGCCTCTGCCCTGCAGTTCCAGTGCCAGGGCGAGGCCGATGCCGCTGGTGGAGCCGGGGATGAAGACGGTGTTACCTGAGATGTTCATGCCGCCAGCTTGCCCGGCCCGCGGCGACGGCGGCAGAGACCGCTTATCGGGGGATCAGCGATCCCTGGCTCGCCGTCGATGACCCAGTTACCCAAGGCGGATACTGAACATATGGACCGCGGAGCGCTGGCCGACTTCCTGCGCCACCGCCGTGCGGCGGTGCAGCCGCAGGAGGTCGGGCTGCCCGTTGGCCCGCGGCGCCGGACCAGCGGCCTGCGGCGCGAGGAGGTCGCCGCCCTCGCCGCGATGTCGACTGACTACTACACCCGCCTTGAGCAGCAGCGCGGCCCGCAGCCAAGCGAGCAGATGCTCGCGTCGGTGGCCCGGGCGCTGCGGCTGACCAACGACGAACGCGACTACCTGTTCCAGATCGCGGGGCACAACCCGCCGACGCCGGCCAGCGCAGCGGCGCACGTCGCCCCGGCGCTGCTGCGGGTGCTTGACCGCCTCAGCGACACCCCGGCGCTCATCTTGTCCAACCTCGGCGAGACCCTGGTGCAGAACCAGCTGGCCGACGCCCTGTTCGGCGACAGGTCAAGGCACACAGGCCTGGCCCGCAGCGAGATCTACCGCTGGTTCACCGATCCGGCCGAGCGCCTGCGCTACCCTGAGCACGACCGTGACCGGCAGAGCCGCGCCCAGGTGGCGAACCTGCGGGTGGCCTACGGGTCGATGGGGCCGCGGTCACGGGCGGGCGAGCTGGCGCGGGCGCTGCAGAAGGCCAGCCCCGAGTTCGCCGCGCTGTGGGAGCGGCATGAGGTGGCCAAGCGCTTCGAGGATCACAAGGTGCTCATCCATCCGGAGCTCGGCCCCATCGAGGTGGACTGCCAGGTGCTGTTCACCGAGGACCAGTCCCAGGCGCTGCTGGTGCTGACCGCGCCCCCGCGCACCGAAGGCTACGAGAAGCTGCAGCTCCTCGCCGTGCTCGGGCAGCAGCGCTTCGCCCACGCGGACCGCTGATCCCACTAGCGGTCAGTTAGGGCACTCGGGGGTTGACCACACCCGGAGCCGGGTCGCAGGCTACTCGTGAACTCGAAGAGACCGGGCCGTCTTTCGGCCACGCATCATGGCCGTAGCAGCCGCAGCAAGCCGGACGGGGGTGCGCCAGTGGCACGAGCGCGCGCGGTGGTGATCGGCGCCGGGATCGGCGGTCTGGCGGCCACTGTGGGGCTGAGCTCGGCCGGCTGGGATGTCACCGCCTGCGAGCGCTCGGCGTCGCTTGAGCCGGTCGGGGCCGCACTGGGGCTGGCCCCCAATGGCCTGCGGGCGCTGGATGCCATCGGTGCCGGGGCCTCGCTGCGGGCGCTGGCAGTCCCGCAGGAACTCGGCCTCCGCCGCTGCGACGGGCGGTGGCTCGTCCGCAGCACTACCGACCGGATGATCGTGGAGCGGTTCGGGGACCCGATCATCCTGCTACCGCGGGCGGCCGTGATCGACGCGCTGGCGGCGCGTGTTCCCGCCGCAGTGATTTCCCTTGGCACCGAGGTGACCTCAGTAGAACCCGGCGGAAAGGCGGCAGCGCGGGTGGCCACCACGGCGGGCGAGCTTGATGCCGACCTCGTGGTGGCGGCCGACGGGATCGGTTCCGCGACCCGCCAGGTACTGTTCCCCAGCCATCCGGGGCTCCGCTACGCGGGGTTCACTACCTGGCGGCTGCTCGCCGGCCCCGTGACCGGGCAGGTCCCGATGGCGGAGAGCTGGGGGCGCGGCACCGTCTTCGGGGTCATGCCGCTCTCCGACGGGCGGGTCTACTGCTACGCCGCCGCGCCCGCGCGCCCGGGCGCACGTTCCGGCGACGAACTGGCCGAGCTGGCCAGGCTCTTCGGCCCGTGGCACGAGCCGATCCCGCGACTGCTCGCGATCGCCAGGCCGCAGGACGTGCTCCGCCATGACGTCGCCGAGCTGGCCACGCCGCTGCCGTCCTTCCACCTCGGCCGGGTCGCGTTGCTCGGCGATGCCGCCCACCCCATGACGCCGAACCTCGGCCAGGGCGCCTGCCAGGCACTGGAAGACGCCGTCGTCATCTCCCGGCTGGCCGCCGGGGCAGAGCCAGCGGCCGTCGCCGCGATGCTGGCCGCCTATACCGCGGCCAGGCTGTCGCGGACCGAGAACGTCGTCCGCTGGTCCCGCCGGGCCGGCGCCGTGGCCACCTGGACCTCGCCTCCTGCCGTTGCCTTGCGCAACACGGCCGCCCGCGTGATAGGCAAGCTCGCACCGGGAGCCGCGCTGCGCGGCCTCGCCCCCATCTACGGCTGGCAGCCTCCGGCAGCGGCCGAACCCGGCGGTGCGGCCTAGCCTCAGCCGGAACTCTGAGACCCAACCGGTACCGGCAGGTTTTGCGGGCAGGCTACTCCAGGAAAGCGGCCAGCGCCCCGGCGGCGCCCGCGACCGCCGCGCCGGCCGCCGACCCGGCGACCAGCCAGCGGGTGACCTTCGGCAGCCGCGGCCAGGCTGCCACGGTTATCGACACGTCGAGTGCGTCCGACAGCGCCCCCGCGGCATACAGCGCGCCAGCCGGCCAGGGGCCGGACGGCGACTTGCGTATCGCGGCCAGGGTGCCGAGGCCGAGAGCCAGGTCACGTGCGCCGAGCGCCCGCCCGAGCACCTCGGCCGTCAGTTCATCCGCCCGAGGCGCCCACCCATGGCCGGACCGGCACCGAAGGCCAGGTCAGCGCGGCTACGCCGACTGCCACCCGCGCGACCGCGGCCGCCGTGGCGGCATACCGGAACAGCGGAAGAGCGACTGCGGGCCAGGTCTTGTCCGTGTCTTGCAGCATGAGGACTTTCTCCCTCGTATCGGGCCAGCTCACGCCATGTCAAGCCGACGGTTTTACGGACCACTCCCCCCTGGGCCACGGTGTATCCGTGCGCCCGGGGGAGGCCCCGGCCGGTGCTGCTTTCTGAGTTACTTCTTGTTGGTGAAGCCGGCGTCAACCGGCAGGGTCACGCCGGTGACGTAGCGGGCGTCGTCGGAGACCAGCCAGAGGATCGCGTTGGAGATGTCGAACGGCTCGACCAGGTCGACCGGGAGCGCGTTGACCATCGCGTGGAACTGCGGGTCCTGGGCGAGGAACTCCGCCATCCGTCGTTGACGACCATGGGGGTGTCCGACGCCGTTCGGGTGCACGGTGTTCACGCCGGATGCTGAACGGGGCGAGGGTGTTGGCGTAGGAGCGGATAGCCCCACGACGCCGTGCTTGGCCGCGGTGTAGCCGAGACCGCCGCGGGTCGGGCCGCCGATGCCGTTGATCCCGGCGGTGGAACTGGTCAGCACGATCGCGCCGCCCCGGCCGCGCTCCTTCATCGACGGGATGGCGATCTCCACGGTGTTGAACACGCCGGTGAGGTTGACGTCAATGACGTCCTGCCAGGCGCTGTGCAGCTCGGTGAGCGCCATGCGGGGCGATGCCGGCGTTCGGCGAGCACGATGTCGACCGGGCCGATCTCGGCCACGCCCCGCTCGAACGCCTGCTGAGCTGCGTTTCGTCGCGGACATCGGCCTGCGCGGTGAAGATGCGCCGGTCGAGGCCTCGACCCCTTGGCGGGCTCGGCGAGATCGACGGGGGCGGACATCGGGTAGGGGACGCTGTCGATCTGCCGGCAGATGTCCACCGCGATGATGTCGGCGCCCTCCTGGGCGAGACGGATGGCGTGGCTGCGGCCTGGCCGCGCGCGTCGCCGGTGATGAAGGCGACTTTGCCTTCGAGCTTTCCCATGACCTTGGTTCCCTCGTTCACCAGGTCCCGGGGCCTGGCTCCGGGTATTGCGTCAGTAGGTGACGTAATACCCGGATATTAATGTCACTGGATGCCATAAGCAAGGGGCCGTGGCTGCGGCGGCTTAGCCGGGACCGGCGGCGTAGCGGCTCGGCGGTACGCCCAGGGTGGCGGTGAAGTCCCTGGTCAGGTGGGCCTGATCGGCGTAGCCGAGGTCGGCCGCCAGCATCGCCCAGTCGACCGCCTCTGGGCCGTCCGCCTCCACCCGCAGCGCCGCCTCGTGCAGCCGGGCACGGCGCATCACCCACTTGGGCGAGACGCCGACGTAGTCCGAGAACAACCGCTGCAGCTTCCGTTCCGAGAGCCCGGACGCCTCGGCCAGCTGCGCTACCCGCCGCAGTCCCGGATCCTCGGTGATCCGCTTCACCAGTCCGGCCGCCTGCCCGATACCGGGATCCGCAGCCGCGCCGAAACCGCGCAGCAGGCCGGCGGCGGCCGCGATCATGCGCGTCATCGGCCTCGGCGGCCATCACCACCGCGCACGCCTCGTCCGCGGCCGGGCCGAACAGGCGAGAGGCGGGAACCACGCGATCGTTCAGACTGAAGATTGGCCTTGAGTTAAAGGGACGGAAGCCGCCGGGACGGAAGCGGACGCCGAGCGCCTTCCCGGCGCCGGACAGGCGCCGGGTGAAGATCTTCTTGTCAACTCCGTACACGGCCGCCCCGCCCGCCTCGAAGGCCAGGTTCACGTTGGGGTGCGGCAGGATCTGCTGCTCATGCGGCGGCTGCCCGCGCAGGTCCCAGCGGATTACCCAGCAGAAGTCGACGAACGGCGCCAGGTCCTCGGGCGGCGGGTAGCGCTGCAGCGTGAACCTGGTCGCGGCGGCGCCGGCATGCAGCACGCCAGCGCCCATCGGCCCCGCCGTGGTTACATAAGGCGAGTTCACCCACCAAGGGTAGCTGTCGTGTTTGTTCAAGACGCTCCGACGGCCCGCCGCTAGTGTCGTCGGCATGACACTGTACACCGAACTGACTGACGCGGCCGGGGCGGCCGCGCTTGTGGTGGACCACGTGACGCCGGCCGAGCTGAGCGGTCCCACCCCGTGCGGCGAATGGGACGTCCAGGCCCTGCTCAACCACATCATCTTGTGGACCTCGTACTCGCTTGAGCGCCGGGCGCAGGGCGAGTCGGTGGCGCCGGAGCTGATGGAGCGCGACTTCGCGGCGGCGCCGGACTTCGCCGCCGCCTACCGCGCGCAGCTGGACCGCGCGGTGGCCGCCTGGGCGGAGCCCGGCCGTCTGGGATCGCGAGCTCGACGTGATGGGGGCCAGGACCCCGGCGGCGGACGTGGGCGCGCTGATGATCGCCGAGCTGGTGCTGCACGGCTGGGACCTGGCCGCGGCGACCGGGCAGGACTACTCGGTGTCCGACCGGGCAGCCGAGGCCGCGCTGGGCGCGGTCGAGGCCAACGCCGAGCTGTTCCGCCAGTACAAGGGGTTTGCCGACCCGGTGCCGACGGCGGCCGGGGCGCCGGTCCTTGACCGCGTGCTGGCGCTGTCCGGACGGGACCCGGCCTGGGCAGCCCGCTAGCGGCGGCTGGCGCCCGGCACGCGTCTTACTCGCGGGGCGCCTTGGTGGCGACGAACTTCACCGACCAGTCCACCGTGACCGTGATCCGCTGGAACCCGATCGTCTGCAGCCGGGTGAGCAGGGCGGCGGGCTCGATCGGGTTGTAGGTGTCGTCGGCGTGGAAGTGATGCAGCTCGTTGCTCGGCAGGCTGTCGGAGCCGATCAGCACGCCCCCCGGCCTGAGCACGCGGAACGCCTCGCTGAAGATTTTGTTCTGCAGGGCCAGGGTCGGCACGTGGTGCAGCATGGTGAACGATCCGGCCGAATCGAAGGACTCGTCGGGGTAACTCAACTCGGCCGCCGACCCGACAACGACCTGCACGTTGGCGCCCGCGTAGCGTTCCCTGAGCTTCGCCGCTGCCTCCTCGTCGATCTCGACGACGGTCAGGTTCCGCACGAGCCGCCTGAGCCACTCGGTGGCCGCACCAGGGCCGGGCCCGATCTCGAGCATGTCCTGTCCCAGTTCGACCCCGTTTGTCACCTCGGGGAGGATCTCCTGCTGGATGTGCTCGGCCCACTCCGGGCTGGGGCAGAGCCGCGCGTGATTGGAGTTCATGACCACGACCTTAAGCTGCGGGCGTATCAGGTAGGGCAAATGAGCGCTCCAGCAGTTAAGGCACTGTGCCGCTTCGCGGATGAAGGGCAGAGATGAACCGCCGTTCAGTCCAGATTCCTGTTAGTGCCCAATCAAGACAAGTGTCGATCTAGGAACTCGGTAGCCGGCGCTTTTGGGAGTCTCCCAAAAGCGCCAGAGCGCATAAATCGTGTCAGGCTGATCACTAACAGCGCAGAGTGTTCGACGCGATGCGGTGATTTGAGGAACTGCAGGGGGAGGATCATGACCCTAAGGGGAGTTCCGTCGGAGTTCCGCGAGCAAGTGTCCGATGACGGCAGGCAGGTGTCTCTCGCAGGCATGCACCTGGCGGCGGTGCCGGAGTGGCTGGGGAACCTGACCTCCCTCACCATCCTGGATCTAAGCCGTAACCAGCTGGCATCAGTGCCGGAGTGGCTGGGGAACCTGACCTCCCTCATCACCCTGGATCTGAGCCGTAACCAGCTGGCGTCAATCCCGGAATCGCTGGGGAACCTCACCTCCCTCACCATGCTGCACCTGAGCCGTAACCAGCTGGCGTCAATCCCGGAATCGCTGGGGAACCTCACCTCCCTCACCACCGTGAACCTGAGCCGTAACCAGCTGGCGTCAATCCCGGAATCGCTGGGGAACCTCACCTCCCTCACCACCGTGAACCTGAGCGAAAACCAGCTGGCATCGGTGCCGGAGTGGCTGGACAGCCTGACCTCCCTCACCACCCTGGACCTGGGCGAAAACGTGCTGGCGTCGATGCCGGAATCGCTGGGCAGCCTGACCTCCCTCACCACTCTGCACCTGAGCCGTAACCAGCTGGCGTCAGTGCCGGAATCGCTGGGGAACCTCACCTGCCCTCACCACCTTGTCCCTGTATGAGAATCAGCTGGCGTCGGTGCCGGAATCGCTGGGGAACCTGACCGCCCTCGCCATGCTGCACGTGAACCGTAACCAGCTGGCGTCGGTGCCGGAATCGCTGGGGAACCTGACCGCCCTCATCACCCTGGACCTAGGCGAAAACCAGCTGGCGTCAGTGCCGGAATCGCTGGGGAACCTCACCGCCCTCACCACCCTGCACCTGCAAAAGAATCAACTCGCGTCAGTGCCGGAATCGCTGCGGAACCTCACCTGCCTCACCACCCTGTCCCTGTATGAGAATCAGCTGGCGTCGGTGCCGGAATCGCTGGGGAACCTCACCGCCCTCACCACCCTGCACCTGCAAAAGAATCAACTCGCGTCAGTGCCGGAATCGCTGGGGAACCTCACCTGCCTCACCACCCTGGACCTAGGCGAAAACCAGCTGGCGTCGGTGCCGGAATCGCTGGGGAACCTCACCGCCCTCACCACCCTGCACCTGCAAAAGAATCAACTCGCGTCAGTGCCGGAATCGCTGGGGAACCTCACCTGCCTCACCACCCTGGACCTAGGCGAAAACCAGCTGCCGTCAGTGCCGGAATGGCTGGGGAACCTGACCTCTCTCACCACTCTGTTCCTGTATGACAATCAGCTGGCGTCGGTGCCGGAATCGCTGGGAAACCTGACGGCCCTCACCTTCCTGAACCTGGGCGGTAACCAGCTGGCGTCGGTGCCGGAGTGGCTGGGGAGCCTTAACGGCCTCACCGAGCTGTACCTGTGGGAGAATCAGCTGGCGTCGGTGCCGGAGTCGCTGGGGAACCTGACCTCCCTCACCACCTTGCACCTGAGCCACAACCAGCTGGCGTCGGTGCCGGAGTGGCTGGGGAACCTGACCGCCCTCACCAGGCTAGAGCTGGGCGATAACCAGCTGGCTGCCTTGCCTATCCAATTGGCGGATCTCCTGGCTGGCGGCCTTGAGCTGGGTCTTGAAGGGAATCCGCTGGCTGACCCGCTGCCCGAGCTTGCACAGCGGGGGGCGGCTGAGCTTGCTACATACCTGCGTAGTCTGCACGATGCCGAGCCGCAGTACGAGGCGAAGCTGCTGGTGGTCGGCGAGGGTAACGTCGGCAAGACCTCGCTGATCGCCGCGCTGAGGTCGGCTCCGTTTGTCGACGGCAGGCCGACAACGCACGGCATCGAGATCACGCCGCTCATCATCCCTGCTCCCTCGGCCGGCCAGGACATGACGGTGCGCGGGTGGGATTTCGGAGGCCAGGAGGTGTACCGGATCACACATCAGTTCTTCTTCACACGCCGCGCCCTGTACGTGGTGGCGTGGAATGCCCGTCAGGGCCAGGAGCAGGACCAGGTCGAGGACTGGCTGCGCCGCATCCGGCTACGGGTCGGCCGCGATGCCCGCGTGCTGCTGGTAGCCACCCATTGCGCTGAGCGGCGGCCAGAGCTGGACTACCCGCACCTGCAGCGGTCCTTCCCAGGAATGCTGGCCGGCGCAGTCGAGACCGACAGCCGCACCGGGCTGGGCATTGACCGGCTTCGCCAGGCGATTGGCGCGGAGGCGGCCCGGCTCCCGCAGATGGGACAGCTCGTCAGCCCGCGGTGGGTGGCCGCCCGCGAGGACATCCTGGCCCGCGGGAAGGCCGAGCCGCAGATCTGGTACGAGCAGTTCGCCGCGATCTGCGAGCAGCACGGTCTGTCCGAGCCGGAAACCAGCACGCTGGCCAAGCTGATGCATGACCTAGGGCTGATCATCTACTACTCCGACGACGAGGGGCTGCGCGATGCCGTCGTCCTCAACCCCGAATGGCTGACCAAGGCCATCAGCTATGTCCTGGAGGACGAGGCGACTAGGCAGACGGGGGGGATCCTGGACCACAGGCGGCTCAGACAGGTCTGGCACGACCGCGCCGACGGGTACGAGTACCGCTGTTATCCCTACTTCCTCCGGCTGATGGAGAAGTTCGATATCTCCTACCGGATCGAGGGCGAAGAGACTCTCAGCCTGGTCGCTCAGCTCGTCCCACTGCAGTGCCCGCTCCTGCCCTGGCATGAGTACAGCAGGCCCCTGGCGGGAATCCGGACGCTGTCGCTGCTGTGCCGGATGTCTGAGCCCGCGCCCGGTCTGATCTCTTGGCTGACCGTCCGTCACCACCGCGACTCCACTGGCATCTACTGGAGACGCGGGGTGTTCCTCCGCCACCGGATCGCCGCCTACGGCTCCGAGGCCCTGATAGAGCTCCGCAGCAGCACTGAACTGTCCGTCCAGGTCCGTGCGCCATCCCCGGATATGTACTTCAACGTGCTCCGCGACAGCATTGAGGACCTGATCACCCGCCGCTGGCCAGGTCTGGCCTACCGACTGTACGTCCCCTGCCCGGGGACAACCGCCGACGGGTCACCATGCCAGGGCATGTTCCCACTCGACGGACTGCTACGGCAGCGCGAAGCCGGTCAGGCAGCCGTCACGTGCATGGACTGCACCGCAACCCCAGACATTTCAGCCCTGCTGACCGGGTTCACCGCGCCAGCCGTGCCGCTGGGCGCCGAGCTTCAACGAGTCAGCAGCAGGCTGGCCGACCTCACTACAGGAATCACCAGCGTCCAGGGACAGGCGGCGCAAATCGCCGACACCGTCCGCCGCATGCACCAGATAGTCGGCACCGAAGTAACCGACTGCCCCCGCCTGTTCACCCTCGCGCGAGCGCGCCCCGCTGGCATCAGGCGCGCCCTCATCCACCAGGATCACTACCGGCTGACCTTGTGGTGCGAGCACCCCGGATACGAACATCCCTGGGAGTTGGCCGCCTACAACCTTGACCCGCCTAAGGAATGGTTCGCACGGATCGCTCCCTATGCCGTGCTGGTGTTCCGGACTCTACAGCTCATCGTTCCGCTCGCCGGAGCGGTCGCCATCGCCGCCCTGCCTACAGCCCAGCAGGACAGCGCGCAGGCCCACCTTGAAATCATGAAGGACATCGTCGCCGACCTGCCCGTCACAGAGGAGATGAAAGCAGAGGATCATCTTCCGCAAACCGCGGGACAGCTGACCGCAGCTGAAGGCGCGGCCCTGCGGGCCGTCCGAGCCATCATCTTCGAGCACGACCAACTGCGCGCCTTCGGCGGCCTGCGCCGCGTTCAGGCGCCAGCTGGAGACCTGCTCTGGGTTTGTGAGCACCACTACTCCGACTATGACCCCGGCCTGCCCGTAGTCCAGTAGCCAGACCGCGACCGAGAAAATACGCGGTCCAGTGACCATCCTGTGGATCGCGAGTTAGCCGTTAGCGAAGATAACGGCGCATCCCATCAACTGGTTGACGAATGCTGACCAAGCCGATCAGGGCCAGAGGACAAATGCAAGCCTGATGGCCAGGGGAGATTCCCACAAGACATTAAGCCGCACATAAACTGTGCCTGAGCCGGGTTGGTCGCCGCGGCAGAAGACGTTAAGGACTTGAACAGAAGCGGCGCCCTGGAAGGGAAGGCCGTCACCGCCGAGCTGCGCCGCCGATACCAGCACATTCGACTCATCGTTGACTGGCGGCATCCGGGAATCGATCTGGTTAGGGGGGAAGTGAAGATCTAGCACACCGTTTCCGTTCACCGTGGTGCTGAAAAAGAAGGTTTCAGTGGCTGGCATGTGTGCTCATCCTCTTTCCTACCTTTGCTGCAGGAGGACCGGCATGATTCCAGCCGGGATCGTCATGCTGCCCAGTCTTGCTTATCCTGGGAGGCCCTACAAGGCCCTCAGGATAACTTAGGTATGGCGGACTTCCTGCCGACTATGCTACTGAGAGTCTAGAGACAGACCCGATTTTCTGGTGCGGATGATCCGCCGCCGCTGGAGCGCTAGACCGATGGATTTACCTTCCGTAGCTCGGCGGATTTTCTCCTTACCATACATTGGGGCCAGAGGACCGTCGCTTGTCTCCAGGAATAGCGACCGGGGCCCCGGGGAATGCGCTCTACGTAAACCCGCCATGCGCAATGGCGCTTGCTGGCGGGGAGGGTGCCTGAGCGGCTCGGGCGGCCGACGCGGGCCACCTGCGGAACTCCGAGACCCAGTTGGCTTCCCAGGTCGCGCCGCCGTCGGGGAGAACGCCTGCTCCCAGCGGGCGGAGTCCGCGGTGATGTCCGACCACGCGAAGCGCACCCGGATAGAGCGGCCATCGAAGACTGTCAGGGCGGGTGATGTGACGACGGCAACAGCTGGCCAAGGCGCCCTTCGGCGGGCCGGTGACCGCGACGTAGCATTTGGTACATGAAACCGGTGACGGTAACTATCAACGTGCCACAGCCGCGCGAGGAGGTCTATGACTTCCTTGACGTGATGGCCAATCACGAGCCATTCAACGACCACATGATGCAGGACTGGCACTTTGCCGGGCCGCCGCGCGGGGTCGGGTCGAAGGCGCGGGTCAAGGCGGTCGCCGCAGGCCGCACCGAGACCGTCGACATCGAGGTCATCGAGGCCGAGCGTCCGGTGAAGACCGTTGAGCGCAACGTCGGCGCCGGCGGCAAGCGGGTCGGCACCGGGACTTACACGCTGGCGGACCTCCCCGACGGGGGCACCCGGGTCGACTTCACCTACGCCTGGCAGCAGGCCCCGTGGAACGAACGGCTGGCCGAGCCCATCGTCCGCGGCATCGCGCGCCGCGGTTTCGAGCGCTCGCTGCAGCGCCTGGCCGAGCAGCTCAGGACCGCTAAGGCGGACGACGCCGGCCTGGCTTGACGGCGCGGCCGCGGAAGCGCAGCGGCGGCTCGGCGTACTCCTCGGCCGCGTGCGCGACCCAGCCCGCGGTCCGGGCCACGGCGAAGATCGCCATGGCCGCGTCCGCGGGCATGCGGGCGGCGTAGGTGAGGGCGCCGAGGGCGAAGTCCGGATTGGGTGGCGCCTGCGCCTGCCGCCGCGCGTTCTCGATGAGATCGCGGCGGTCGCTGTCCGCGAACGCGTAGACGGCTTCGAGCAGCGGCGCCGCCCGGGGATCGCCGTGGCGGTGGACGGGGTGGCCGAAGCCCGCCGTGACCGGTTCCCCCGCCAGCAGCTGGTCATGCACGATCCGGGCGGCGCCGCCGTGCAGGCGGCCGCTCAGCGTGCCCAGGCCCGCCAGCAGGCAGCTGGCCGGGGTCGCCCGCGCGGACGCCGCGACCCGGACGGCCAGGGTCGAGAGCGCGAGTTCGTGCTCGGCCAGCAGGACCAGGGCGATGTTGAGGGCGCGGACGCGGGCGGCGGTCGGGCGCAGCGGGGACCAGCGCCGCCAGAGTCGTCGCGCGACGGAGCCGGCCGGGCTGGCCGAGCCGGACGCGGGTGCGCCGCCTTCCCCGCTGGCCTCGATCAGGCAGTTGATCACGCGCCGGCCGCAGGCTGGCCAATCCGGGGCGGAAGCGGCCGCGGTGGCATCAGGACCACCGGCACCGTCGCCAGTTGCGCCGGTCATGACCGCGACGGCGATGGCGAAACGGTGCAGGACGGGGACCTCGCCCGCCAGCGGAAGGACCTGCCAGCCCCGGAGGTCGCCCCATGCGGGCGGGCGCCAGCCGATGGCAGCTTCCTTATCTGGGCTCGCCTGCCAGAGCAGGTCCGCGACGCGCTCAAATGGCTCGTCCGCCTTGACCAGGTCCAGCACGTTGGTCCCGCGGTAGTGGACCGCCCCGTCGGTCACCGTGCTCACCCGGGTGGCGATGACGAGGTCGATGCTCGCGGCCGGGCGCGGCAGTGTGCGGGGGCGGGAGCGCTGGGCGAGCAGCTCAAGCTCGTCTGCGTCATACCGGCTGCTGCGGCCGTCCGCGCCGCGGACGCGGCGCAGTGAGCCCCGGCTGACATACGCGTACAGGGTGCGGATGTCGACGCCCAGCCGCGCCGCCGCCGTCCGCGCGTCCACCAGCTCGCCCATGACGTTGACGATAATCAACGTTGATTAAGCGCGCCACCGGGAGCCAGAATCAATGTCATGACGCAGGCAGCAGAGCTCAGTGACATCACCGCGCGAGTCTGGAGCGAGGCGGGCGGACCCGCCGGCCTGCTGGACTCCGTCAGCACCGGCGGGCCGCGCTCGGTGCTGCCATCGCACTTCGACGTGACCGGCCTGGCGACGGCGTCGGTGGCGGCCGCGACCCTGGCCGCCGCCGAGTTCCTCGCGGCCAGGAACGGCACGCCGGCCCTGCCGGTCACGGTAGACAGCCGCCAGGCGTGCGCGGCCTTCGCCGCCGAGGGACTGTTCACCCCGGTGGGCTGGCAGCTCCCGGACATCTGGGACCCAATCGCCGGGAACTACCAGGCGCAGGACGGCTGGATCCGGCTGCACACCAACTACGCCTACCACCGGGCTGCCGTCGAGCGGCTGCTCGGGGCGCAGGACCGCGAGTCGGTCCGGGCGGCGGTGACCGGGTGGAAGGCCGGGGACCTGGAAAGCGCGGTCGTCGAGGCAGGAGGCTGCGCGGCGGTCATGCGCACCCGCGAGGACTGGCTGGCCTCGCCGGCCGGCGCCGCCACCGCGCACGCCCCGCTGGTGTCCGCCGCAGAACGTCGGCTGCCGGCAGGCACGCAGGGGGCGGCCGGCGCGGGAGCGGCGGCCGGACCTGGGCCGTATGCCGGCGTGCGGGTGCTGGACCTTACCCGCGTCATCGCCGGGCCCGTCGGCACCAGGTTCCTGGCCGCCTACGGCGCCGACGTGCTGCGGATCGACCCGCCGGGATTCGCCGAGGTACCCGCGCTGCTGCCGGAGACGACGGCGGGAAAACGGACCGCCGCGCTCGACCTCAGGACGCCAGACGGCCGGGCGGCCTTCGCGGGCCTCGTCGCGACCGCTGATGTCCTGGTGACCGGCCTGCGCGCGGACGCTCTCGCACGGCTGGGCTTTGACGACGGCGCGCTGGCCGACCTGAACCCGGCGCTGATCGTCGCCTCACTCGACGCCTACGGGTGGGACGGCCCCTGGCGGGACCGCCGCGGGTTCGACAGCCTCGTCCAGATGAGCGCGGGCATCGCGGCGGCCGGTGCCGAGGCGGCGGGGGCGGGCCATCCGCTGCCGCTGCCCGTGCAGGCCCTTGACCACGGCTGCGGCTACCTGATCGCGGCGGCCGTCGGCCGTGCCCTGACCCGCCGTCTCACCGAATCGGCGGTTGACCGGATCCGCGTGTCTCTCGTCGGTGTGGCCAACTTGCTGTGGTCGCTGCCCCGCGCGGGTGACCTGGGCGAGCAGCCCGCGATGCCCAAGCCGGGCGACTTCCGCCTCGCGGACACGCACACGGCGTGGGGGCCGGCCCGCCGGGTGCCGCTGCCGGGCGAGATCGCCGGCCTCGATCCGCAGTGGCGGATCGAGGCCGGCCGCTCGGCCGCCACCAGCCGGCCTGGGCCGGCTAATGCCTCCTAACGCCAGACACGGCCCGCCAACCGCCGACAGCTGCCACCCGCCGCCCGCGGTCGTGCGAATGACCCAAATTCTTATCAGTACGGCTCGACGACCGGCTCGTCCGCCGCGCTGGCGCCGATGCGCGCCGCCGCGGTGTTGCCCTTGCGGCCGGCGGGCAGGTGCGTGGCCGCCGCCGCGAGACCGAAGGCCGGCATGTTGCCGTAGACGGCCTCGTACTCTCCCGCCCGGACCCGGAACGTCTCGTGCCAGATCCCGACGTCACCCGAGTCCCTGACCGCGCGGTTGAACCGCCGCCACGGCTCCAGGTGCGGCAGGTCCCGGTCGCGGGAGAACCGGTCCAGGGAATCGAAGTCGCGCCAGTACTGAACCAGCAGCGTCGTGCGCCCGAACCACTGCTGGGTCCCCAGGCAGCCCAGTTCCGGATGCTGGCCGAGCACCTTCAGCATCCTGGGCATGGCCGTCGCGACCGGCCACCACTTGCTGACCCGCAGCGGGTGGTTGAAGCGCATCCCGATCAGGAAGACGACGAAGTCGCCCTCGATGTCCGCCGTGTAACGACCTGGCCAGACCTCCACAGCCGTTCCCCTCCCCGTCGATGCGATCCTCCGACCAGCATGAGCCACAAGCACCCGCCTCCGCCACAGAACCCTTCGCCGGCGTCACCGCCGGCACGCTTGGCGCGCGGTGCTGAGGAACCTCAGAGGTCATCTCTCAGCTATCGCTCAGCTCATGTTCAAGCCATCCGGAGCCCCATGACGACTCTTAAGAGGTGAGGTTTCCTCGGCGTGCGGTACGGCCGGGCTGCCGGGAAGTCCTCCTGCCCAGGCCGAACGCTCGCACCACCTGCCCTACTGGAGCTCCTCGTGACCGCCATCCCGACCAAGGCTGACCCGACGCGGACCGCGGAGACGGCCGGCCCGGGCCGCCGCACGTCCCGGCTGCTGCGCGCTCACCCGGCCGATCCGGCCTGGGCCAGGCCCGCGCTGGCGGCGCTGCTCCTGGGTACCGCGCTGCTCTACCTGGTGGGCCTCGACCGCAACGGCTGGGGCAACGAGTTCTATGCCGCCGCCGTCCAGGCCGGGACACATAGCTGGAAGGCGTTCCTCTTCGGCTCGCTGGACTCCAGCAACTTCATCACGGTCGACAAGCCGGCGGGCTTCCTGTGGGTCATGGAGATTTCCGCCCGCATCTTCGGGTTCAACTACTGGAGCCTGCTGATCCCGCAGGCGCTGGCGGGCGTGGCCACGGTCGGCGTGCTCTACACCACCGTGCGCCGCTGGTTCGGGCCGCGGGCCGCGATCATCGCGGGCGCCGTCATGGCGCTCGCGCCGGTCGCCACGCTGATGTTCCGCTTCGACGACCCCGACGCGCTGCATGACGCTGATGATCACGCTGGCCGGCTACGCCATGACCCGGGCCGTCGAGTCGGGCCGCACCCGCTGGATCGTGCTCACCGGCGTGTTCCTCGGGGCGGGCTTCCTGTCCAAGATGCTGGCCGCGTTCATGGTCTTGCCCGCGCTCGCGCTCGTCTATCTGTGGGCGGGCCCGCCCAAGCTCGGCAAGCGCATCTGGCAGCTGCTCGTCGGCGGCGTGGCCGTGGTCGTCACCTCCGGCTGGTGGGTCTTGATCGTCCTGCTCACCCCGGCCGCGGACCGGCCCTTCGTCGGCAGCTCGACCGACAACAACATCCTCAACCTGATCTTCGTCTACAACGGGTTCGGCCGGCTCACCGGTAACGAGCGCGGCGGCGGCGCGGGCCCGGCAGCGGGCGGGGCAGCAGACGCAGCGGGACGGGCAGCGGGCGCGGCCGGCCGCACGTTCGGCGGCGGCGGCGCCTTCGGCGGCTCGGGCGGTATCACCCGCCTGTTCTCGGCCGAGTACGGCGGGCAGGTCGGCTGGCTGATCCCGGCCGCGCTTATCGCCATCGTGGTCATGCTGTGGGTCTCGCGGCGGGCTCCGCGAACCGACCGCACCCGCGCCGCCGCGCTGCTGTGGGGCGGCTGGCTGGTGGTGGCCGGGCTGGTGCTCAGCTTCATGTCCGGCATCAGCCACTCCTACTACGTGGTCGCCCTCACCCCGGCGATCGGCGCGCTGGTCGGCATCGCCGCCGCCAAGCTGTGGGAGATCCGCAGGACCTGGTTCGCGCGCGTGACCTTGGCGGTGATGCTGCTCGTCACCGGCGTCTGGGCCTGGGTGCTGCTCGACCGGAGCCCCAGCTGGTACCCCTGGCTGCGCTTCGTGATCATCATCGCCGCCATCGGCGCCGCCTGCCTGGTGCTGGCCGGATTCGCGCTGCGGGATCGCGCGGGCCGGGGTGGCGGCTCGCTCGCCGCCCTCCCGGTCTCGCTGGCCCTCGTCGCCGGGCTCGGCGGCCCGCTGGTCTACAGCATCGACACCGCCGCCACCGTGCACACCGGGGCCAGCCCGACGGCCGGACCAGGCCTCACGTCCGCCGCGGGCGGCTTCGCGGGCCGCGGCGCGTTCGCCGGGCGGGGCGGGTTCCCGGGCGGCCGCACCGGCGGCTTCGGTGACTTCCACGGGGACTTCAGGGGCGCCGGCGGGGACTTCACCCACGACGGGTTCTCCGGCTTCGGGGACCGGACAGGCGACGGTACGGACCGACGGGCGGGCGGCCTGGGCGGGTTCGGCGGCGCGGGCGGCGGCACCACCAGCCTGAACGCCGCCACGGCCAAGCTGCTCGAAACGGGCGCGTCCGGCTACAAGTGGGCCGCGGCCGTCGTCGGCTCGGACGAGGCGGCCTCGCTGGAACTGGGCACCGGTGGTGTCCCGGTCATGGCGATCGGCGGCTTCAGCGGGACCGACCCGGCGCCCACCCTGGCCGCGTTCGAGCAGCTGGTCGCCTCACACGAGGTCCACTACTTCGTGGCCAGCGGGACCGGCGGCGGGACCGGTGGCGGCGGGACCGGTGGCGGCGCGGCCGGCGGGTTCGCTGGCCGAGGCGGCGCTTCCAGCGACGCGTCGCAGGTCACGGCCTGGGTCGAGGCTCACTTCACGGCCAAGACAGTCGGCGGCGAGACGGTCTACGACCTCACCGCGCCGAAGTCGGCCTCCTAGCCGCACCCGGCGGGACGCGGGCTATTCCACCGCGAGGTGGGAGTGCTGCAGCCGGACGGCGTCGAGGCCGGGCGGTGCGCCGAACATCCGGCGGTACTCGCGGTTGAACTGCGACGCGCTGGTGTAGCCCACGGCGTGCCCGGTGCCCGCGACGTCCCCGGGTTAGCCAGCAGCCGGATGCGGGCCCGTTGCACCGTGGACGGTGTCGCGACACCGCCGCCGCCGCGGCTCATCCAGGGCGCTCAGGTGTACTGACGGCTGAGTGCCGGATATCCACAGAGGCCTCCCTTTCACCCGCTGTTACGGGTTGGACAATCCTCTAACCAGGTTTATCGCAATATCCGTGCTGCCTTTGTTTATGGCCGCGCACAGGGGCTAGGGGGAGTCGGTTCCTGAACTGACCACCCAAGGGAGGGACCATGACGTCACAAGAGCAGTGGGCCAACCTAACCGGCGCCGCCGCCATCGACGCCGACGGCGACAAAATCGGCAGCGTCGGGCAGGTGTACATCAGCAATGACACCGACCAGCCGGAATGGGTCACGGTTAACACCGGCCTGTTCGGCATGCGGGAAAGCCTCGCCCCGCTGGCCAACGCTGAGCTCGGCCAGGGCGAGGTGCGCCTCGCGGTGACCAAACAGCAGATCAAGGACGCCCCCAACCCCGACCTCGACGACGAGCACCTGGACCCGGCAGAGATCGACGCCCTGTACCGGTACTACGCCGACTACCTCACCCCGGTCGGCCCGGCCGGCACCGAACGCGCGGACGCCGACCCCGACTACGCGGACGCCGACCCAGTACGGGCGGAGGCAGGCACCGGCTACGCGGATACGGCCAGCACCGATGATGGCGTGACGCGGTCCGGGGAGCGACTGGACCTGGACACCGAGAGCGGCCCGGCCGAGCGCGTCCGGCTGCGGAAGTACGTGGTGACCGAGTATGTGACCGTGCCCGTCAGCCACGAGGAGATCCGGATCGAACGCGGGCCGATTACCGACGACAACCGGGGCGCCTCGGCCTGGCCCGGGAATCAGCGGGACCGACGATGGGGTCATGTCACCGCCCGGGCGCTCGGTGGTGGAAAGCGAAGGCGTCCCGGTCGACCAAAGCCGGCTGAGCACCGAAACCGTCACGGAAGAGGTTCCCGTCGACGAGCAGACCGGCGACGAGCAGATCCGCGAGCCTAACGCTGTCGCCGATCCGGGCCGCTACGGCCGCTAAGCCACCGCAGCCGGAACAAAGTCACCTGCACTGTGGAACCACCGCCCGTTCGGTAGGAAAGATCTGAATTTCGAACGGACGGTGGTTTTTCGCTGTCCGGGCTAGCTGTCGCCGGATCCGGTGTCCGGCGAGGTACCCGTGGCCGGGGTGCCGGGCTGACCGGTCGGCGTCTGCTCGAATGTGTAGTAGATGGCAACGAGGCCACTGACGATGAGCGAGGCGGTCGCGCTGACGAAGGCGATCGCGATGGCCGCCAGGTAGGCGACGTTGCCGATGGCGAACCTGATCGTCGCCCGGCGGGCGCCCTCGGGGGTGAAGGCGATCTTCATGTGCCCCTGCCGGATGCCCCACCAGAACATCCCGGCGAAGCTGAGCGACATGCCCACGAACACCCCCTGGTAGATCGCGGCGGCCAGCGAGGCGTCCTGCCCGCCCTGTGTGAGCCAGGCGGCGAGAGTGGCTGTCGCGAAGGGAATGCTGACCACGAAGAACAGCAGCAGCAGGTTGAGGAACAGGATCGCCCGGTCGATCTCGGAGAAGTTCTTGAACAGCGCGTGGTGGTTGACCCAGATGATCCCGATGCTGGCGAAGCTGACCGCGTAGGCGGCGAAGGCGGCCCAATGGCCGCCCAACTGGCCCGCCAGGTCTGGCTGATGCTTAGCCCGGCCGTACACGCTCAGGTTCAGGGCCAGGATCGTGATCGCCACGGCGAAGACACCGTCGCTGAACGCCTCTACTCTGCCGCTGTCCACGCAACTCCCGGGTGATTACATCATTACACAATATTGTGCCACGCAAGCGTGCGGACGGTTCCCGCCGGCGTTCAGCTCAGCCGGGTGACGGTGTGGACGGTGAAGGTGGGCCGCGGCAGCGCCACGGTGGCCGCGCAGTTGCTGTACAGCGGCTCGCTATAGCTCTCCGATAGCTCGACGCGGATCTGACCGGGGGGGTCGGCCAGGAGGACCTCCCAGGACCGCTGGGTCAGGCGGCTTGACCGTAGCGGCTGATAGGCATCGATGCGCAGGTCGCCAAACGCCCGGCGGGCCGCGTCCTGAGCGGCCTGCTCCAGAAAGGGGAAGGCGCTGCGGCCGCGCAGCCCGGCCAGCACGACCCGGCCCGCCCGGTACTCGCTGACCATATGCCCGGCATCGAGGGTGTCGGCCCAGCCGTAGTTGATCCCGTGTGGCAACAGCAGCATGGTCGCGGCGAATCGGTCACCGCCGATATGGGAGCACTCCCATACGGCTTCCGGATCGCCGGCCCGCAGCATGGCCGCCACGGACCGGCCGCGGGTGGCGCAGCACTGGTCGTGCCGCCCGTGCGCGCAGACCGCGACCACCATAGTGTCCGATCGCGTTCCCGGCTGCTCGAAAGGAGAGGTCAGGTACTCCCCCGGGCCCGCCGCCTCCCCCCAGGTCACGCTCTCGTCTCCCGGTGCGCTGTCGATCCTGGCCCAGCGCCAGCGGATCCCGTCAGCGCGCCGGTCCCGGCCGGGGCGGCGGATGGCGGCGAGCCGGAACCCGTCGGCGGAGGCGCGCCGCTCGATGCGTGCCCCCAGCGCCGGGTCCAGTAGCGGCGAATCGCGGAACGCGCTCGGGCCCCAGGCCCCCGCGACTTCCAGCAGCAGCCAGCGGCGTCCGAACGACGCCGTCGCCGTCAGCGATTCCGCGGCCAGCCGGGCCCGCGTGCTGCAGGCAGGACCGGGTGAAGACCGCGGTGCCCGCAGATCGGCCGTGTCAGTCACGGGGGTCGATCACCAGCAGGCCGGACCGCAGGAGCCGACGCGTGACGACCAGGCTGTCAGGCTCATCCAGTTCCGGCAGTGCGCCGGCCCAGAGCCGCTCGCCGCCGGCCAGTGCCCGGACGGCCGCCTGGCATTCGGCCGGAAGCCGGAGAGCCAACCCGTCCGCGGCGAGGTGAACACCCTCCGCGTCGATCTCGACCCGCGCGGTCAGGCCGTCGCGCAGGCGGACCAGCGCCTTTGGCGGCAAGTCGTTCGCCGCCTCCACAGTGGCGAGCGGGGCTACCGGCTCAGGCCGGGTCAGCCGCTGGAAGGACCGTCGCACGGCGCTGGCCGTGCGCGCGGGGCCGTCGCCTGCCAGCCGGGCATTGAGCGCCTGGACGAAGGCCGCGGTCACCTCCTGCACTGCGCTCTGCAGGACATCTGGTCCCGTGCCATCTCCGTTGACCGGCAGCGGGGCCCGTAGTTCGGGATTCCTCGAGATCTCGGCGGCAAGCTCGCGCACGACGTCGGCCCCGGTGAGCGCCGCGACCCCGATCGTGAGGTGGATGGAAGTGCCGCGGTTGGCCACCGCGGAATGCAGCCACCCACTCGGCAGGTACAGGGCGTCCCCGGGCCGCATCACCACGTCGATGACCGGCTTTTCGCCGGCCCGCGCCTTGACCGCCGCCCGCCGCCCCTGCCACGGCTCGTCGGCCAGTGGGTGCTCGCGGACCGGCGGGTGCACCGACCAGTGCTTATCCCCGCTCACCTGCAGGACGAAGACGTCGTGCACGTCATAGTGCGCATCGAAACCACGCGCTGATTCCGGGGTGATGTAAGCGTTGACCTGCGCTGGATGCCCCAGCTCGGCCACCAGACGAGAAGTGAACGCCCGCAAGGCCGGCCAGTTGCGGTGCAGTCCCTGCAGGACAATCGTCGCGCCGGCGGCGAACTCCCGCAGCACCATGGCGGAGTCCGCCTGGTCGGGAACCTGCGCACCGAATCCACCGGAGGCCGTGAAACTCTGGGACGGCAGCAGGCTGCCCTCCTTGGCCATCCGGATGAAGGGCGTCCGCAAGCCGCGATCGGTGAGAAGTTCGTCGGCGGCCGCCCGGGAGAACAGGTCGGAGAAGTCGGCCGGCAGGGAACTCGCTGGCGAATACAGCGGCCGCACGCCCCAGTAATCGCGCGCGAAAACCGCCGGCGCGGCGCTGACACAGCGTGTCAGCGCCGCGGCCGGATCCTGCTGTGCGGCCTTATCCGCATCCATCGTGGTAATCAGGCGCTGCCGTCGGCCCCGCCGTCATGACCGCCGGGGTTAGCCCCGCCGTCCGCGGTGCCCTCACCGGAATCCGCCGAGCCGTCCGCGCCGCCGTCGTGACCGCTCGGGTTAGCCCCGCCGTCCGCGGTGCCCTCACCGGAACCGGCCGAGCCGTCCGCGCCGCCGTCATGACCGCTCGGGTTAGCCCCGCCGTCCGCGGTGCCCTCACCGGAACCGGCCGAGCCGTCCGCGCCCCCGTCGTGACCGCTCGGGTTAGCCCCGCCATCCGCGGTGCCTTCGCCGGTGCTGCCCGACTGGCTCGTGATGTCATCGTCATTGATTGCCATACCGTCGCTCCTTTGTCCGAGGCCGCTACCCGACGGCGCCCGCAGGCGGCCGTCAGCCTATTTCGATCATGCTAGCGATCACCCGGCACCTAGTTCGGAGTGGGTGACTTCGGGACAGCAAGGCGTCACTGCGCCCAATTGCTGCCCAAGGCCAGCACTCACCGAGGAAGTGTTGCCGGAGCCGCACCTGCCCGCCTCGGCCATGGGCAAACCCCGGGCCGGGCTAGGGACTGTGCTCATCGCGGGCGGGGACGAGCGGGATGGCGGCCAGTGGAGTGAGGGCGACGAGCGCGAAGGCGGCGGGGAAGCCAACCGCGGTGATGAGGGCGCCGATACCGGGGCCGACCGCTACGGCCGCGATGAACTGGCCGGTGTTCTGGATGCCGAGCGCCTTGCCCGACCAGGACGGCCCGGCGGCCTCGGCCACGGAGGTGAAAGACAGTCCGTTATCGGCCACGCTCACGGTCGACGCCACGACCAGCACGACGGCGGAGACCACGGCCCAGTGCAGCCAGCCGCAGGCGGCCAGGGCCAGCATGACGACCACCCCGGAGAGGGCGACCCAGCGCAGCACGCGCGTACGGCTGCCGACGCGGTCGCTGGCCAGGCCGACTCCGATGCGGCCGAGGGCGCCGACGAACTGGGCCCCGGCGATGACCGCGCCGGCCGCGGCGACGTTCCAGTGCAGGCCGGTGATGAGCCAGATCAGCCCGAAGGTGGACAGCGTGAACTGCGGTACCACCAGCAGCGCCGACAGCAGGTGGATGCGGGTCAGGAACAGACTCTCCCGGTAGGGGTTGAACGGCCGCCCGCCGTCGGCGGCGGGCTTGGCGGCCGGCCTGGGCGGGTTCGCGATGCCAACGGCGCAGCCGGCCGCGAGCACCGCGGTCAGCGCGGCGGCCAGCAGCAGAGGCGCGCCGAGGCCGAACCGGCTGGCCAGCGTTGGAACGGTCAGCGCGGCGACGGACACGCCAAGCGGCTGGGAGATCTGCCTGATGCCCATGGCCAGACCGCGGCGGGAGCGGGGAAACCAGCCGATCACGACGCGGCCGGACGCGGCACTGGTGCTGGCCGCCGCCGCGCCGCCGAGCACAAGCAGCACCCCCAGGCCGGCGTAGCCGGGCACGACCGCTGCCCCGGCGGCGAACACGGCGGTGAGCGCGAGACCGCCGGCGATGACCCACCGCTCTCCATACCGGTCGGCTGCCGCGCCCCAGGCGACCAGCGTCAGGACCATGCCGATGGACGGGGCGGCGGACAGCAGGCCGGCCTGCGCCAGCGGCATGCCCCGGTCGAGGTGCAGCTGCGGGATCAGGAAGACGGGCGTGCTCAGGAACAGGCTCCCGGCGGCCTGGGCGCCAACCCCGAGGGCGAGCATCCGCCAGGCCGCGGCCGGGACCCGTTCGCGTGCGGGCGCGATGCTGATGGCCATGCCCGTTCCCTTTCCCGTGGGGTACCATTTAGGAATACCATATTGGTATACCAACGAGGGAGCGGCATGGGAACCGACGGCGAGGGCAGCGTCTACGGCCGGCTGCGCACCGCGATCTTGTCGCTCGAGCTCATCCCGGGCGAGCGGGTCACCGAGCGCGGTCTGGAGTCGCTGCTCAGCGCCTCCAGGACGCCGATCAGGTCGGCGCTGATGCGGCTGGAGAACGAGGGCCTCACGCAGCGGGAAGGCCGCGGCTGGCGGGTCGCACCGATCGACCTGGCCGAGGTGCGCTCGGTCATGGAGTACCGCGAGGCGGTTGAGGTCGCCGCGGTCAGGCTGGCGGCCGAGCGGGCCGACGACGGGGAACTGGCGGCGCTAGGGGCGCTAGCCGAGGCACACCGCGGCTGTGACGACGAGGAGACCGGGCTGCGCGACTTCAGCGACTTCCACCTGGCGCTGGTGCGCCTGTCGCGCAACCAGTTCCTGACCGACGGCATGGCCGGGGCGCTGACCAGGCTGTCGCGCACCCGCTGGCTGGGTGTCCGCACCCCGGAGTCCCGGTCGAACGCCAGAGACGAGCACCTGGGCATCGTCGCCGCGATCAGGGACCGCGCGGCCGACCAGGCGGTCGCGCTGACGGTGGCGCACAACCGCGGCACCTGCGACCGCCTCCTGGACTGCCTCACGCAGGAGCGCCGCCACCTGCGCGGCCGCGGCCTCGCCATTATCGAATCAGCCGCGGCCCCTGCTCCACTGGAGGATTCTTCGCGAGCAGGTAGCAGCCGATAACTATCAGGAAAATGGTCTGCGGATAGGCCACGATTCGCTCCATTCCACCCTCACCGAGGCCAAGGTAGTGACCGCTGGCGTAAGCCGCCAGGCCGAGAATCGCTACGGCTCCAGAAAAGAAGGCATACGCGCGCAATGGCACTGGCATGTCAAGTGCGAAGGCCAAGACGAACAGAGCGCAATTGCCCAGCACGAACGGGATGGCCGCCCCCAGGCCATGCAGCGCCGGAACGCTGTTTTCCGGGAAGAGTCCGACCAGCACGACGCCCAGCCCGGACGCGGCCATGGCCGCAAGGCCAGCCGCCGCCGCGCGCCCGCGGGCGAAGTCGCGGAATATAAACACGGATCCTGCCATCATGGTGACACCCAGGACGATAAATGACAGGTTCATCAAGTCGTGCGACGGCGAGCAGACATAGCGCCCGTCCCACGGCCCGCAAGCGGTGTTTCCCAGGTCGCTAATCGTATTGCGCGAAATGCTATACGGCGGGGACCAACGCAGCGCAACGAGCAGTTGGACCACGAAGTACTGAACGCCGGAGGCGTAGAAGATGGGGCCTAGCCTAGGATTTGATCCCGCAATGCCGCCGCGCCGCCGCCGAATTCTCATTGGCACAGCGTAGTTCCTGGTGCCGCGGCACCAGGAGCGCACGCAACGCTATTTCTGGCAGTTCGGGCACCAGAACCTGAGCCGTTCCTGTCCCGGCGGCCCCTGCTCACCGCGCCTGATCAGGGTTCCGCACCGCCGGCAGGGCCGTCCGGCGCGCCCGTAGACCCAGCTGTCCCGGCCGGGCCTGGCATCGCCGGTGGTCACGTGCCCGGGCCGCGCCTTGTTGGCGTCGAGCAGCCGGTGCCCGAGTTCCGCCAGCGCGTGCAGGTCCTTGACCTCGCCCACCGGACGCCACGGATCAAGGCCCCGCAGGAACAGCATCTCCGCCGCGAAGTAGGTGCCTACCCCGGCCAGGTTGCGCTGGTCGAGCAGCGCCTCGCCGATCGGCTTGCCCGCGTCGCGGCTGATCCGGTCAACGGCCCGGGCGGCGTCCCAGTCCGGGCCGAGCAGGTCGGGGCCCAGGTGCCCGACCACTTGGTCTTCCTTGCCGGTGGGCAGCACCTCGGTGATGCCGAGCAGGTAGCCTGCCGCCTGCCAGCGGTCGTTGGCCAGCACCAGCCGGATCTTGTGGCTCTCCGTCAGGCGCTGGCCGGCCGGGAAGACCCGCCAGGAGCCGTCCATCTTCAGGTGGGTGTGCACGGTCAGCCCGTTTCCCGTGCGGATCAGCAGGTGCTTGCCCCGCGCGACGGCCTCGGTCACCGGCTGACCGCGCAGATCGACCGTCGCGTACCTCGGGACGCGGAAGTCGCTGCGCGTCAGCACCTGCCCGGCCAGCGCCTCGTGCAGGCGGCGGGCGGTGTACCAGACGACATCACCTTCGGGCACGACTCAAGGATGCCCGGTGCGGGGGATCGCTCGCGCCGTCATCAGGGCGGCCGGCCCAGAAGAGAAAAATTTAGGTAAGCCTAACCACACAAATGCCATAAGTTAGGGTAGCCTAACCGTACTAAGCCCACGTGAGACGTGAGAGGTGGCGAGAGCGTGTTCGCGTGTATCTGCCGTGCGGTAACGAGCGACCAGGTCAGCATGGCGATCGACAGTGGCGCGGACACGGTCGAAGCGGTGTCCGCGGCCACCAGGGCCTGCACCGGATGCGGGACGTGCCGGGAACGCATCGAGGGCATGATCGGCGAACGCGCGGCGCAGTACCCGCGCAAGGCACTCCAGAGCGCCTGACCGCCCAGCCGACGGCACCCTCCGCCCGCGAAGCACCCCGCTGCCCAAGGCGCCGGCAGCAGATCCAGGTGACGTCCCCGAAGTTCCCGTCTGCCCGCCGCGTTGCCTCGCCCGGCCAGTTACCGGACGTTAGGGTTGGGAGATGCGCGGAGACGATCGGGTACTTGACTTCCTGAACGAGCAGCTCACAGCCGAGCTCACAGCGATCAACCAGTATTTCCTGCACGCCAAGATGCAGGAGAACTTCGGCTGGGTGAAGATCGCCAGGCATACCCGGGCCGAGTCAATTGACGAGATGCGGCACGCGGAAACCCTGACCGACCGGATCCTGTTCCTCGACGGCCTGCCGAACTTCCAGCGCCTCTTCCCGCTGCGCATCGGCCAGACGATCCTGCAGATGCTCGAGGCGGACCTGGCGGTGGAGACCGAGGCGGTGGACCGGCTGCGGCGCGGCATCGAGTACATGCGCGGTATAGGCGACGTCACCAGCGCGAAAATCTTCGAGGACATCCTCGCCGACGAGGAGGGGCACATCGACTACCTCGAGACCCAAATCGCCCTGGTCAGCCAGCTCGGCGAGCCGCTCTACCTGGCACAGCTGGTCGAGCAGCCCAGTGACGACTGACAGGTCGCCTATCCGGCCCGGCTCTGAGCCGGGCCGGCGACCCCATAATCCGCGCTTAGTCCCGTCCGTCACGCACGCAACTTCGCGGACCAAATGCCGGGTGAACGTTCTCAGGTACCGATAGTGCGAAGGCGCGCGCGTCGATACCCTTGGTGCCGGGTCCTGCTGAACCGGGTCTGTGTCCGCGCAATGCTGCGTCCGCGCAACCGTGCCGCGCACCGTCCGTGCGGCGTCATCAGGATCCGGTAAAGCGATGGGAAAGCGAAGGTCCGCGAAGGGATCCCGACCATGTCGGAGCAGCCTGCAAGCGAATTCGCGGGATTGCTGCGGCAGCTGCGAGCCGAAGCGGGACTCACCCAGGAGGACCTCGCCGCGGCCGCCGGAGTGAGCCCGCGCACGGTCAGTGACCTGGAGCGCGGTATCAACGAGACTCCGCGCCGGGCCACCGCCGAGCTGCTGGCCGACGCGCTGCAGCTAACCGGGGACAAGCGGGCGCGGTTCATGGCGGCCACCCGCCGCAGGCGCGCGGCCACGGCGAACGCCGCTGCCGCGAACGGCGGGCCCGACGACGACGCGAATGCCTCGAACGCCGTGTGGATCGAGTCCGCGGCCAGCACGGCCTTCGTGGACCGCGAGGAGGAGCTCGGCGCTCTGCGCGAGGCCTGGTCGAGCGCGAAAGCGGGTCACCGGGTCCTCACGCTCATCGCCGGGGAGCCGGGGATCGGGAAGACCGCGCTCACCGCCGAGCTGGCGCGGCATGTGCAGGCGGACGGCGGCCTGGTGCTGTACGGGCGGTGGGACGAGCATGTGCTCGCCCCGTACCAGGCGTTCCGCGAGGCCCTGGATGACTACGCCCGGGCCTGCCCGGATGCGGTGCTGCGGCAGGATCTGGCCGGCCTGGCCGAGGAGATCGCCCGGCTGTGCCCCGAGCCCGCGAACCGGATCGGGGCCTCCGCCGCCCCGCCCCAGGCGGCGGCCGAGGCCGAGCGCTTCGGCCTGTTCGAGTCGATCGACACGTGGATCCGGCGGATCGCGGCCCGGCATCCGGTGCTGCTCGTCCTCGACGACCTGCAATGGGCGGACGAGCCATCGCTGCTCCTGCTCCAGCATCTGATGCGCGCCAGGCGTTCGACGCCGCTGCTCACGGCGGCCATGTACCGCGACGTCGGGCCGGAGCGGAGCGAGTTCTCGGCCGCCCTGCCCGCCCTGACGCGCGACGTCGACTGCCGGCGTCTCTCGCTGCACGGACTGGAGCACCACGCCGTGACCGCCCTGCTCGAGACCGCCGTCGGCCGGCCATTCGGTGACCGCGAGTCCGTGATGGTCGCCAAACTCGAGTGGGAGACCGCCGGCAACCCCTTTTTCCTTTCGGAGATGGCCAAGCACCTATCCGAGGTCGGCGCTTTTGACCAGGATGTGCTCCGGCTGGGCGAGACACCGGCGGAGATCCCGCAATCGGTGCGCGACATGATCCGCTCGCGGCTGCGACTGCTGTCGGACCGCTGCGTTGAGACGCTCGCGATCGCCTCGCTGATCGGCGAGCGGTTCGATGCCGCCCTGCTGGCGTCGGCGGCGTCGCTGGCCGACGCCGCGACCGGCGACCTCCTCGAGGAGGCGGCGCGGGCCCGCCTGATCGCCGAAATCGATCTCACCGAAACCGACGACGAGCTCGACTGGTGGCGGTTCTCGCACTCCCTGACCCGGCGCGTGACGTCGGAGGAGCTGAGCAGGGGCCACCGGGCGCGGCTGCATCAGCGGATCGGCGAGACGCTGGAATCCCGTCCCGGCGTCTCCCCGGCCGAGCTCGCGCACCACTTCGGGGTGGCCGCGAGCAGGGGCTCCGCGCAGAAGGCGGTCCGGTACGGGCGGCTGGCCGGGCAGCGCGCGCTGCGCGAGGTGGCGGCCGAGGTCGCGGTGCGGCACTTCCGGAGAGCGCTCGAGCTGCTCGACCGCTTCGGGCCTGAGGACCAGGCGCTCCGGTCCGAACTGCTGCTGGAACTGGCGGAGGCGCATGACCGGGCCGGGGAGTACGCGGCCAGGGACGAGCGCTTCGCCGAGGCGGCGGACACCGCCCGGCGCCTCAGCAGCGGCGAGCTGTTCGCGCGGGCCGCACTCGGGTACGGCGGCATCCTCCCGGCGGCGGTCCGTCCCGACCCGCGGGCGCAGGCGCTGCTGGAAGAGGCGCTCAAGCGCCTGGATGAGGAAGGCGACGGGGCCCAGGCCACGGTCCTGGCCCGGCTGGCGCACTGGCTGCACTACGCGCGCCGCTACCCGGAACGGCTGGAGCTGAGCGACCGGTCGGTGGCCATGGCCCGCGGCGCCGGGGACCCACGGACGCTCGCCACCGTCCTGCTGCACCGGTGCTGGGCGCTCGACGGGCCCGATGACGCCGGCGATGCCCTCCGGGTGGCCACCGAGATCCTTGACATCGGCGACGGGCTGCACGACCCGGAGCTGAGGCTCGAGGGACTGCGGATCCGGCTGGCCGCGCAGTTCGAGAACGGCGCGCACTCCGCCGCCGTGCAGACCGCACGCGACCTGAAAACGCTGGCGGAAGAGGTGCGGCACCCGGAGTTCATCCGCCTGGCGGCGATGTGGGACATCGTCGTCGCCAGCATGGAGGGCAGATTCAAGCAGGCCGAAGAGCTCTCCGGCGAGCTCGGCCGCCGGCTCGAGCAGATCGGCCATCCGCAGGCCGCGCTCATCGCCGTCGCGCAAAGCGCGTCGTGGCGGCTGCTGGAGGGGCACGCGACCGAGTACGTAACGCTGTTCGAGGCACTGTCGGAGGCGGAGCCGGCCAACATGGCGTGGCCCGCCATCACCGCGTGGTCCCTGGCCGAGGCCGGCGCCCGGGACCGGGCGGCCGAGCTGCTCCGCCACACGGACCCCGCATCGGCGGCGCAAGCGGACAAGAACTACCTGTGGTGGGCCGTGATCGTGGGTTTCTCGGGCGCGGTCGACCTGGTGGAGGACCGGCGGTGGGCCGAGGCTCTGTACGAGCTCGCGGTTCCTTACGCCGGGAGCAACTGCACCCTGGGGATCGCCAGCTTCCTCGGCGCGGCCGACCACTGGCTCGGCGTGCTCGCGGGCACGGCCGGCCGCTTTACCGAGGCCATCGCGCACCTGGAGGCCGCCCTGGCCCGCCACCGCGAGATGGGGGCCAGGCCGTGGACGGCACTCACCGAGGAGGCTTACGGCCACGTGCTCTCCCTCCGCGGACGGGCGGAGGACGCCGGGCAGGCGGCGCAGCTCGCCGATTCCGCGATGCGCACGGCGCAGGAGCTCGGGCTGGCCGCGATCACCAGCAGGCGACGCCTGCGAGGCTGACCCGGCCTGGCCCGACGAGATGACGACGCCTAAGACGGCGCCCTCAGCAGACTGCCTCCTAAGACGGCGCTACCTCGGGTCCAGGAAGTTCACGATCCTCGGGTACACATCGACGGCGGCCCTGCTCCCGACGATCGCGTCGAGGTGGGCGTAGGCCGGGAGCACCTCGCGGTGGTAATCGCCCCCGGGGTTGGAGTCGGTGAGCCAGCGCAGGGTCTTGAGCGTGCCGGCCGGATGGAAGATGTAGTTGTGCGCCCCCTGCAGCAGCAGCAGGCTGGTCCCGGCGAAGCGCTCCGGGTGCCCGAAGTAGTCCATACCGCCGGTGTGGGTGACGGCGAGGCCGCGGCGCAGCATGAGCGACAGGTGCTGCAGCGAATCGATGTTCCCGAACCCGAACATCTCGTTGAGCGCGCGGTGGGTCGCGTCGTTCAGCTGCGCGTGGCGGTGGGTGCACCCGTAGATCGCGTTGATCCACCGGCACACCGCCTGCCCGCACCGTTCCTCCGCGGGCATCGGGAGGGTCCGCAGGGTGATGTCGAGCAGCTCGTCCGGGAGCGACCCGGCGACGTCCGGTGACACCCCGCCGATTCGGGCCAGGGAGAAGGCGCCCGCGGTGTGCAGCCGGGACTTCATCTGGTTGAAGACCGATGTGGTCGGGTGCATGGGGAACTGCGCGCAGACCGCGGTGCGGATGCCCTGCAGCCCGCCGAGTATCGCCATCTGCAGCGAGCCCGAGCCCACGCAGTGACCGAACGCCTGCAGATCCTCCCGGCCGGTCAGCTCCTGGACCTTCCTGACCGCGGCCGGCCAGTCGGTCTGCGCGATGTCGTCGATCGTGAACTCGGTCCGGGCCGACGGCAGGTCGATGCCGGCCCGGTAGTCGAACAGCCAGATGTCGTAGCCGCGCTCGGCCAGGTACTCGGTGAGGTTCTGCTCGATGGTTGGCGCGAGGAACGAGTGCGACGACATCCCGAACCCGGTGGCCAGGATGAGCGGCCCCTTGTCGCCGGCCCGGTACCTGGTCAGGCGGAGGAACGCGTCGTCGCCGAGCCGGTCGCCGGCCTGCCACTGCCGGCCGCTGCCGCACCACCAGATTCCGTCCGGGTCTCTCGGCTCGCGCACCGCGGGCGCCGTCTTCGGCGCGCTGGGGAACGCCCCCACCTCATCGAGGAGGCCACCGTAGATGTGCACCATCTCGTCAGCGAATAGCTCAAGGAATGCCCGGCGGTACTTGCCCTGCTCCTGGCGCGGGACACCGTCGACCTTGATGCTGCGCAGCAGCTTGGGCAGGTCGGCCGGCTTCAGGTAGAGGATGCCGGTGCCCGGCTCCGGGCCGCCCAGCTCGCCGATCTTGGTGTAGAGGGTCGTGGTCTCGGACCAGGAGTGGCGGACCCCGTCCTCGCGCAGGACCTTGCGGCCCTCGAAGCTGTACCGCTTCCCTTCCTTCGACTCCAGGGTCATCCGGTACCGCATGTGCCAGGTCTGCACCCGCGACGGATCGGGTTCGAAGAGCGTGAACCGGCCCTCGGTAACGGTCAGGGGGTGCGGTGACAACCGCGGCGCGAGCACCGTCCCGGTGATCCCGGCCTCGCGGGCCGGGTCGATCAGCACCGCGCCGAAGTCGTCGTACTCGATGGTGATGAGCAGGTCCACCCGTGCGCCGTCGTCCCGGCCGCGGTCATAGGCCTCGGTGTAGCCGTCGCCGTGCACGCCCATCGCGACGAAGCCGGTCAGCCGCTCGCTGAACTGCAGGCGGACCGGCGCCGGGGCAAGCACGGGAGCCGGCTCCGGGGCGCCGTCCGGCGGGGCCGGGGCCGTCCAGTGACGGTCCTCGATCAAGGTCGCGGCCGTCCGTTCGGCGATCGCGGAGATGGTCAGCGACGGGTTCGCGTCCAGCGCGCACGGGATGACCGCGCCGTCGCAGACGTACAGCCCGTCGTGCACCCCGCCGCTGCTGGGGTCGAAGACCTGCCCCTTATGGTCCACCACCCCGGCCGCCGCGTCGTCCGCCATCACGCACCCGCCCAGCGGGTGCACGCTGATCAGCGACCGCCCGTTCGTCCAGGCCCAGAGCGGGTCGGGGGTCTCCGTGCCGTGCAGCGCATGGGTGGCCTCGGCCAGGATCCGGTTGTCGCGGGAGAAGGCCGGCTGCTGGCCGACCCCGGGCCACACCACCTGGACGTGCTCGTTCTCCAGGGCGATCTGGCCGCCGGAGTCGTCGGTGCTCATGATCAGGTAGGTCAGGGTGCGGCCAGTCGGCCCGTGATGCGAGCCGAACGGGATCCCGGCGAGTTCCCGCAACCGCATCTCCGCGTCCTCGGGAATCCCCTCGACCGCGGCGCACAGCGCGATGGGAATCACCGAGGCGAGCGCGCCCGGGATGGCGCCATCCTCGATGATCAGCGCGTTCTCCAGGGCGGGGCCAGGTTGAGTGGCCGGGCCGCGCAGGTCGATCAGGCCGGTGATCGACGGCCCGACCGCGTTGCCCTGATTCGGGATATGGCTGCCCAGACCGACGCCGCGCACGGACTGGTCGCAGTCGTAGGCGAACGCCAGCACGTCGCCGTTGCCGGAGAATCCGTGCCCGAGCCGGCCCGACAGCGGCAGCCCGAGGTCCCTGGAGCGGAGCAGGATCTGCGTCGAGCCGAGCGTCCCGGCCGCGAGCACGACGACGTCGGCGGTGACGAACCGGGATGGAGTGCCGGGGGATCCGCCGTCACCCAGCACGTCAAAGGCCACCCGCCACTTGTCCTGGCAGCGGCGCACGGACTGCACGGCCACCTCGGTGAAGATGTGCGCGCCGTGAGAGTACGCGTCGGGGAGGTAGTTCATGAGGACGGTGTTCTTCGCGCCGTAATTGCAGCCGGAGCAGCAGTCGCCGCACAGGGTGCACGCGTTCTGCCGCACCCCGGCCGCGTTCGGGCCGGCGGCGAAGGTCACGTTGAGGTCGGGACGGACCACCTCGGTGCCCAGCGCCGCGGCGGCCCGTTCCAGGGCCTGCAGCTTGGGCAGGTCCGGCCATGACCGCGGGTACGGGTTGGACCCGAGCATGTCCTTGGCCGCGCGCATGAAGGGCCGCAGCACCTCGGGGTGATCCCGCAGCGGGGCCGGCCAGCGGCCGTCGGAGAAGACCGCGTCGCTCGGCTCGAGCGCCACGTTCGCGTTGATCAGCGAGGTGCCGCCCAGTCCGCAGCCGGTCAGGACGGTGACGTCGGGACCCACGTTGAAGTCGAACAGTCCCGCCGCGGGCCCGTGATCGGCCTTGGGCGTGTGGACCTGGATCTCCCGCACCGCCGAGAGCGCGGTATTCGGGTACTCACCCGGGTGCAGTTCCTTGCCCCGCTCCAGGATGCAGACGTCCCGTCCGGCGCGCGCGATGCGGGCGGCGGCAATCGCCCCGCCGTATCCCGAGCCGACCACAACCGCCGAGTAGTGGTCCTGTATCTGATCGGCTGGACGCGATAGCATTCGCATCGAGGGCTCCTATTGGATCCGGCTCGCAATCGGTGGCAGTGCGGGACTACCTTATACCAAATGGTCGCCGGAAACGGTCCGGGCCTAATCCTGTGGGCCTTCCTGTGGTTATTCCTGTGGGCCGGAACGTCTGGTGGTTAGCACGGCCACCTGCAATCATAGACACGGGCCAGGGGCAGCCGTGCCCGCGGCTGCCCCTGCACGGGGGCCATGCGGGAATGTCACGCGTCAGGCGGGCAATAAAATGATCGTCGCTCTGGTCTGCACATCTTTATACCTCTGCCGGATCGGTAAAGCATTCCACGGAATTCCGCTTGGGGAGCGTTTCGTGAGAGGACCGCGAATTACCGTAATCCAAGGGAAGAAGCGCGTGAGTCAAGAGAAGGGCCCGCCGACACCACTGGAGCTGAGCCACCGGATCCTGCCGGCCGGCGAGGCCGCCGTGAAGATCGCGGGCGAGCTGGACATGGACACCGCCGACAGGGCGTTCCGGTACGTCCAGCAGGTCATCAGCCGGAATCGCGGGCCGGTAGCCGTCAGCCTGGCCGGGGTAACGTTCTGCGACGCCCACGGCCTGCGCGCGCTGGTGCTGATGGCCAAGTGCGCCGAGCAGGCCGGGCGCCCGTTCCGGGTGACCTCGCCGAGCCCGCGGGTGACCAAACTCCTGCGGGTCACCGGCCTGGACGGCAAGTTCCTGGCCGCTGGGTAAGTACACCGGCATGGAGACGCAGGAGTACCTGATCGCGGAGACCGCGCAGGCCAACCGGGCCCTGGGCGCGAGCGGCCAGTCGGACATGGTGTGGGGGCACGCGTCCGTCCGCGATCCCGACGGGCGCGGGGTCTGGATGAAGGCCGCCGGATGGTCGTTCGGTGAGGTGACCGCCGACCGGGTGGCACTGGTCTCGGCCGACGGCGAGGTGCTGGCGGGCCACGGGCCGAGGCATATCGAATACCCCATTCACACCGAGATCATGAAGGCCAGGCCCGATGTCGGCAGCGTCGTGCACACCCATGCCCCGGCCGCGGTCGCCTTCGCCGCGCTGGACGTGCCGCTGCTGGCGATCTCCCACGACGGGGTCGAATTCGCCGAGCCGCCGGTCCCGCGCTTTACCCAGACCGGCGCCCTGATCAGCTCGGCCGAGCTGGGCCGGGCCCTGGCCGCGACGATCGGCGACGGGGCCGGCTGCCTGATCCCGCAGCACGGGCTGGTGACCGTCGGGCCCGATACCGCGACGGCGGTGATGCGCGCGGTCCTGCTCGCCCGGGCCTGTCAGGTCCAGCTGCAGGCGATGGCGGCCGGCCCGATCCGCCGGTCGTCGGACCCAGCCGAGATCGCGCTGAAGAAAAAGCAGGTCTGGCCGGAATCGCAGATCAAGGCCGGATACGGCTACCTCTGCCGCCAGTCCGGCTGAATCAGGCCGCCGCCGGCACCGCGGTCCGGCTCAGGCCGGGTACTTAGTCGGCTGGAACGCGAGCAGCACCCAGCGCCCGTTCTCGCGCACCCAGACCGACAGTGACCGGCTGTTCAGCACCCGCACCTGGCCCGCGACCTGGACCTCGCCGCGCATGTCGCCGAAGACAAGAGCGGTATCCCCGTGCACCACGACGCTGCTCTCCGGGTGGCTGATCGGGCCGTACTTGAAGTGGCCGGCCGCCAGCTTCTCCAGGTAGCTCTGCTTGCTGTCGGCGCTGGCATCAGAATGCGTGTACACCATGTCAGCGGCGAACAGCTCGTCCAGCGTGGCCAAGTCACCGGCCGTCACCGCGTCATACCGCCTGGTCTCCAGCGCGCTGATCTGCCCCGCAACGTCCTCATCGGTTGTCATGACGCCCATCCTTCACCCACCAGCCGCCCCCGGCAATCGGCACCCCAACAGCACCCGCCCGGACGCCCCGCCCAGACAGCAAGGAAAAAATGAGGGTGCACGCCGTCCACGGCTTGGGCCGGCTGCGCCCTGGACGCGCAGTTGCGCAGTCGACGGCGTTCGGGCCGCCTGACGGATCATCGTTCCCGCCGTTCACAGCCGTGCGCGTCTGACTGCAGATGCCAGTGCCCCAAACGGCACAGGCTCCTGATTTCAACCGGGTAGGTTGACGCGGTGGCGGTTGAGCTGAAGGTCAGGTTCCCGGTCGACGACACCGCGCTGTCGTTGCTCCACCACCGGGCGTTCAGCCCGGAGCGCCCGGAAACGGAGGCCGCCATCCGCCTGTGGGCGGAACGGCTGGAGCGGCACAGCCTGACCTGGGTCGGCGCGTTCAGCGAGGGCCGCCTGATTGGCTTCGTGCACGCCGTCTGGGACGGCGGGACCCACGCGTTCATCCTCGACACCGCGGTGCACCCGGACTTCCAGCATCTCGGCATCGGCCGGGACCTGGTGCGGACGGTGACCGACGAGGCATTCAAGGCGGGCTGCGACTGGGTGCACGTGGACTACGAACCCGCGCTCACGCGCTTCTATGAGGACGCGTGCGGGTTCCGGCCGACACCGGCCGGGCTCCGTTCCGCCCGGTTAACCCGGCCGCCGCTGGCCGCTGAGGATCTGCTCGCGCAGGATGTCGGCCTGCCCGCAGTGCTGGGCGAGCTCGCGCAGCATGTGAAGGTAGACCCAGCGCAGCGGGAGCGGGCCGCGGCGGTTGCCGTGCACCAGGTCGTCCAGCCCCAGGGTTGACGCCGCGCGCCGTGATGACTCGCAGGCCTCGCGGTGCGCTTGCCGGACAGTGGCGATGGTGTCATCGGCCTGCAGGATGAAGGACTCGTCGGGGTCGGCCGGGATGCCGATCTCGGCCCGCGGGCGGCAGGTAATGGCCATGTCGAACCAGACCTTCTCCACGAAAATCGCGTGCTTGACCAGGCCGAGCAGCGTGGTCCGGGACGGCACCAGCGACCGGCGCGCCTGCTCCTCGGTCAGCCCGTCGAGGCAGTCATGGAGGTAGGCCCGGTGCTCGTCGAGGAACACCTCGAACTGGACGCGGGCGGGCTGGCCGATGACGTCCTCGGCGGACACTGCGGGGAGAGAAGACATGACCAGAGCATTGCAGCAGCGATACCCGCGAGCCGGTCCGGGTGTACGAGCCGGGCTCTGGGGTAGTCGGCGTATGTCCTGGTTACGGGACGAGTCCGGTCTGACCACGAGGGCAGGCCTGACCGCAAAGCTCGGGGGGGCTATTGAAGGTTCTGGTAGCAGGTGCGTCCGGTTTCGTCGGCCGGCGGTTGTGCGTAGCTTTGGACCAGGCCGGCCACGATGTGGTCGCCATGACCAGGAACCCGTCCCGCTACCACGGGGCGGGCACGCCGGTGCGCGGCGATGTCGAGGATCCCGCCACCCTGGAGCCGGCCCTGACCGGCTGCCAGGCCGCCTACTACCTGGTGCACTCCCTGCAGGACGCGGACTTCGAGCGCATGGACGCCGCCGGGGCCACCGCCTTCGGCCAGGCGGCCGCCCGGGCCGGCCTTGACCGCATCGTCTACCTGGGCGGCCTGGGCGATGACGCGGACAACCTCTCCGCCCACCTGCGCAGCCGCCGTGAGGTCGAGAACCTGCTCGGCGCGGGCGGGGTACCGGTCACCGTCATCCGGGCCGGGATCATCATCGGGCACGGCGGTATCTCCTGGGAGCTGACCCGCCAGCTCGTCGAGCACCTGCCGGCCATGGTCACCCCGCGCTGGGTCGCCACCCGCACCCAGCCGATCGCGGTCGACGACGTGGTGCGGTACCTGGCCGGCGTGCTGGAGCCGGCGGAGGCGTCGGGCCGGGTCTATGAGGCCGGCGGCCCGGAGGTGCTCCAGTACTCGACGATGCTGCAGCGCGTCGCCGCCATCGAGAACCGCCCGCTGGTCATCGTGCCGGTTCCGCTGCTCACCCCCTGGCTGTCGTCGCTGTGGCTGACCCTGGTCACCGACATCGACACCGGTACCGGCCGGAACCTCATCGACTCGATGACCAACGAGGTGATCGTGCACGACCAGTCGATCAAGGAGCTGATCCCGATCCAGCCCATGTCCTACGACGACGCGGTGCGGGCGGCGCTCCGCGAACGGCGCGAGGCACAGCAGGCCAGCTCGTGACGGCGCGGCCCGCCGCCGGGCTCAGTGACCCGGCCGGGCTCAGTGCTCCCGCCTGGCTCGGGGCAGCCGGGCTGGGGGCGGCGGCGCTGCTCCGGTCCTCGTTCGCGGCCAAGGCGGGCTCCGCGCGCTTCTACCTGCTGACCACCAGCCTGGCCGGCACCTGGACGGCCGGCGCGATCGGCGCGGGCCCTATCCCCTGGTGCGGCGACGGCTGGCGCGACCGCCCTGGGGGCGCCGCGCGGGCCCTGATCGTCGTCCCGGCCCTCACCGGGGCCGCCACCTTCGCCGTGTTCTACGGCGCCGCGCGGGTCGCCCGGCGGAACCGCGTCCTGCGCCGCGCCATCGCCAGCGTGCTGCACTACGCCGAGCACGGGTCAACCCCGCTGGTGGTGCTCATCGCGTCCGGCAGCGGGGTGGCGGAGGAACTGTTCTTCCGCGGCGCCCTGTGGTCCGGACCGCGTCCGCTGCGCACCACCACGTTCGCCTACGCGGCGTCCACCGCCGCCACCGGCAACCCGGTGCTGGTGCTGGCCGGCCTGATCACCAGCGTGATCTTCGGCTGGCAGCGGGACGTCACCGGCGGGGTGGTCGCCCCGGCCGTCACCCACGTCACCTGGTCCATGCTCATGCTGCGCTACCTCACACCGTTGTTCCTCGAGGCCGACCAGCCGCTCGGCCCCAGGGGCGGACGGCTGGTCAGGCGCGGCCCGGCCGGACGTAGCCGAAGAACCCGCGGCGCTTGATGAGCTCGGCGACGGCCGGGGGGACCATGGTTTCCCATGAGTCGTCGCCGGCCGAAATCCGCCGGAGGACGTCGCGGCTGAAGATCGACAGGAACTCGGGCCGGTAGTTGTCGAGGTGAACGAAGCTGCCCCGGCCGGCGAGGTAGTCGTAGAGCGGCTGGAGCTCGGACCCGACCTGGATGTCGTTAACCGTCTGCAGCTGCTCTTCGCCCGAAGGCTGGAGAGGGTAGACGTAAAGCTTCAGCTCGTTCTTGAACAGCCGCCCGAAGCTTTCCAGGATCCCGCCCGGCAGCTGGGCGTGGTTCTTCTCATCGAACAGGTCGATCAGGCTCGGCACCCCCATGACGATGCCGATCCGCTCGCTGGTCCGCTCCGCGATATAAGCGGCCAGCCGGAAGTAGTCGAAGTAGTTGGTGATCAGCACGGTCATGCCGCAGGCCGCGAGCAGCTCCGCGCGGGCGAGGAAATCACGCCGGTCCACGTCGGTGGCGCCGCCCGCGAGCAGATTGCGCATCGTGATCTCGGTGAGCGCCAGCACCGGCTTGCCCACGACCGCCGGGTCTTCCTCGAACCTGACCTTGGCCGTCTCGAGCATGTCCAGGTTGACGTGCGTGGGCGGCCGGAAGCTGCCGCGCTCGACCAGAACCGCCTTCTTGCGCAGCGCCTCACTCGGCTGCAGGACCTCACGGTCGGGGCCGAACATCGCCACCCCGCTGAGCCCGATCTGCACGAGCTTGAGCGCCATCAGCCGGTTGTCCACGCCACGGAACTCGATGCCGCGGAACTGGATCATGTCGATCTCGACGCGCCCGGTAGTCAGCCGGTCGAGCAGGCTCTCGATGAGCTTGTCCGGCTCATGATGCTGGAAGAAGGCCCCGTAGAGCAGGTTCACCCCGACGATGCCGAGCGCCTCCTGCTGCGCGAACGCCTCGACGTCGAGCATCCGCACGTGCATGACGATCTGGCTCGGCTCGTCGTGCGGCTGGGCCTGGAACTTCACGCCCATCCAGCCGTGGCACTCGTTGCCGCCGCGGAAACTGCGCGCCACCACCGTGTCGGCGAACGCGAAGAAGCAGTTCTCGTCGCCGCGTTCTTCGTCGAGCCGATCGACGTTGAGCTGGAATTCGTGGTCGAGCATGCCCTGCAGCCGCCCGACGGATACGTACCGGGCAACCTTGCCGTAGACGGCGTCGCTGACCGCCATGTCGTAGGCGGAAATCGACTTCGCGACGGTGCCGGCCGCGCCGCCCACCCGGAAGAACCAGCGCACGACCTCCTGGCCCGCCCCGATCTCGGCGACCGTGCCATACCAGCGGGGATCGAGGTTGATCCGCAGGGCCTTCTGGTGCGTGTCGGATTCGTGAGCGCCGACAATGAGTTCGGTCATCCGTCCCCCTGCTGCTCACCTGGCCTGAATAAGACCGTCTGTCCCGACCGTCTGCTGACGGCGGCCCGGGCATCAGCGACCGACGCCGTAATCGTACTAATCCCGGGGCATAAGGCGCCAGACCCGGAGCATGGGCTGTTATCACCCGCCGGGGTGCCACCAGCGGCGCCCGGCGATGAGCTCTTCAAGGCCGCGGAGTCTGTCAGCGGTCCTGCCGGAAGGGGTAGCCGGGCGTTCCAGGGCGAGACGGAGATCGAAGGCGAGGTAGCTCCCGGGCGCCGTCCCTGGCACACGGGCGTAGCAGGCGTAGCGCACCTCGGGCGTTCCCGTTGGCCAGTGCCCGCTGGCGAGCAGGGACGCCGTGAGGCCTGCGGGCAGGTGGGGCGCGAGCGCGATCTCTCGGTCCAGCCGCGAGTGGCGGGCGGCGTCGATGACCTTCACGACGACGTCTAGGCCGATGTAGACGTGGTGGGAGAGGCTATCAGCGGCGGCCATCGGGCCGGGATCGCGTCCAAGGGTCGCTGCGGCGATCACGCGCGCTTGACGTTCATAAATCCCGGATATGGGGCAACCACCTTTCGTTACTCATCTTGGGTTGGTTCTTCACTTAGGGCCTTAGTTGTACGCCCCGCCGACCGATTTATCACTATTTGACCTACTAGTGCCCGTACAACTTAGGCCCTATGCTGCCCGGCCACGTTTGAGATGGCGCGGTGAGTGAGGCGGACGCGATCGATGAGGCAGGAAGGGCCACGGCTCAAGCCCGTACGCTGGCGGACGTGACTATCGCGAAGGTACTGGTGACGGGAAGCTCCGGTCACCTGGGCGAGGCCCTGGTCCGGGTGCTGCGTGAGCGCGGGTACCAGGTGACCGGGCTCGACGTCCGGGAGTCGCCTTACACGACCGTGGTCGGGTCGGTCGCGGACCGCGCCGTCGTGCGCGACTGCGTGGCCGGTGCCGGCGCCGTGCTGCACACGGCGACGCTGCACAAGCCGCATGTCGGCTCGCACGGCAAGCAGGAGTTTGTCGACACCAACGTCACCGGCACGCTGACGCTGCTCGAGGAGGCCGTCGCGGCCAGGGTGAGCGGCTTCGTCTTCACCAGCACGACCAGTGCCTTCGGCCGTGCGCTGACCCCGGCGTCCGGCCAGCCCGCCACCTGGATCACCGAGCAGGTGGTGCCGCGGCCGCGGAACATCTACGGCGTCACCAAGACGGCCGCCGAGGATCTGTGCGAGCTCGCTGCGGCCGAGCACGGGCTGCCCGTCATCGTGCTGCGGACGTCGCGGTTCTTCCCCGAGGGCGACGACGACGCCGACGTTCGCGGCGCGTTCCCCGACGGATGCGTGAAGGCCAACGAGTACCTCTACCGGCGGGTCGATGTGGCCGACGTGGCGGACGCGCACCTGCTGGCGATGGAGCGGGCGGCGGGCATCGGGTTCGGGAAGTACATCGTCAGCGCGACGACGCCGTTCACGCCGGCCGACCTGGCCGGGCTGCGCGACGACGCGCCCGCGGTGGTCCGGCGGCTGTTCCCCGATTACGAGGCGGAGTACGCCCGCCGGGGCTGGCGGATGTTCCCGTCCATCGGCCGTGTCTACGTCAACGACCGTGCCCGCGCCGACCTGGGCTGGTCGCCCCGGTACGGCTTCCGCTCCGTGCTTGACGCCCTCAAGGCGGGCGAGGACCCGTCGAGCCCGCTCGCGCGGGCCATCGGCGCCAAGGGGTACCACGACCGGCCCACCGGCGTTTACACGAGCTGACCGGGCTACTTCGCGGGCGTGCGGTCGGGCAGGAACGCGGCGACGAGCTCCTGCGCGGCCAGGCCGGGCGGGAGGGTGCCATCGCGGACGCCCGCTTCCAGGCGGGGGGCGAGCGCGCGCAGCTCATTGCTGTCGCGCAGCCGGTCCAGCAGCTGGTCCCTGACCAGCGACCACATCCAGCCGACGCGCTGCTCGCGGCGGCGGCGCTCCAGCTCGCCGCTGTCGCTGAGCATCCGCTGGTGCTTCTCGACCAGCGACCACACCTCGGCCAGGCCGGCCCCGTTCATCGCGCTGCAGGTAACGACCGGAGTCGACCAGCCGTCCTCGGGCCGGCCGAGCAGCCGCAGCGCCCCGGCCAGCTCACGGGCGGCCCGGCGGGCCTCATCCTCGTGCGGGCCGTCGGCCTTGTTCACGGCGACGACGTCGGCCAGCTCCAGGACGCCCTTCTTGATCCCCTGCAACTGGTCGCCGGTGCGCGCCAGCGCGAGCAGCAGGAAGGTGTCGGTCATCTCCGCCACCAAGGTCTCGGACTGCCCCACTCCGACCGTCTCGACCAGCAGGATGTCGTAGCCGGCGGCGGCCATGACGACGAGGGACTCCCGGGTCGCGCGGGCGACGCCGCCGAGCGTGCCCGCCGTGGGCGACGGCCGCACGAAGGCGGCCGGGTCGGTGGCGAGCCTGGCCATCCGGGTCTTGTCACCCAGGATGCTGCCGCCGCTGCGGGTCGAGGACGGGTCGACGGCGAGCACGGCGACCCGGTGCCCCTGGTCGATCAGCTGGCCGCCGAGGGCGTCGATGAACGTGGACTTGCCGACGCCGGGGACGCCGGTGATGCCCACCCGCCGGGCCAGGTCCGCGTGCGGCAGCAGCCGGGCCAGCACATGCTGGGCGAGGATCCGGTGGTCGGGGCGGCTCGACTCGACCAGCGTGATGGTGCGGGCGATGCCGGCCCGGGACCCGGCCAGGACCGCGTCCGCGTACCGGGCCACATCCGCCCCGTCAGTCCCGTCAGCCACATCGGCCACGTCGTTCACGGCGTCGTTTCGCGCCGGGCGGCCAGCTCCGTCAGCAGGGCGAAGGCCGCGTCGGGGATGACGGTGCCGGGGCCGAAGATCGCCGCGGCCCCGGCCTCGCGCAGTTCGCCGTAGTCCTGGGGCGGGATAACCCCGCCGACCACCACCATGATGTCGCCGCGCTCGGCCTCGGCCAGCGCGGCCTTGAGCGCCGGGACGAGGGTCAGGTGGCCGGCCGCGAGCGAGTTGACCCCGACGATGTGCACGTCGGCCTCGATGGCCTGGCGCGCCACTTCCTCGGGGGTCTGGAACAGCGGCCCGACGTCCACGTCGAAGCCGAGGTCGGCGAACGCGCTGGCGATGACCTTCTGCCCGCGGTCGTGGCCGTCCTGGCCCATCTTGGCGACGAGTATCCGGGGACGGCGCCCTTCGGCCCGCTCGAACTCCGCCGCCGCGGCGCGGACCCGCTCAATGCCGTCCGTCTGGCCGGCCTCCTGCCTGTACACACCACTGATCGTACGGATGTGCCCGGTGTAGCGGCCGAATACCTTCTCCAGCGCGTCCGAGATCTCGCCCACGGTGGCCTTCGCGCGCGCGGCGTCGATGGCCAGCGCCAGCAGGTTGTCCTCATCCCCGGCGCTGTGCGACCGGGCCGCGGCGGCGGTCAGCCGGTCGAGCGCGGCCTGCCAGGCGACCGGATCGCGCTCGGCGCGGAGCCGGCCGAGCTTGTCGAACTGCTGGGCGCGCACGGCCCGGTTGTCGATCTTGAGCACGTCGATGTCGTCGCCGCTGGCCACGCGGTACTTGTTAACGCCGATGACCGGCTGGCGGCCGGAGTCGATCCGGGCCTGGGTGCGGGCCGCCGCCTCCTCGACCCGCATCTTGGGAATGCCCGCCTCGATCGCGCTGGCCATGCCGCCGGCCGCCTCGACCTCCTGGATGCGGGCCCAGGCGCGGCGGGCGAGCTCGTAGGTGAGCCGTTCCACATAGGCGCTGCCGCCCCACGGGTCGATGACCCGGCAGGTGCCGGATTCCTGCTGCAGCAGCAGCTGGGTGTTGCGGGCGATCCGGGCGGAGAAGTCCGTCGGCAGGGCCAGCGCCTCGTCGAGGGCGTTGGTGTGCAGGGACTGGGTGTGGCCCTGGGTCGCGGCCATCGCCTCGATGCAGGTTCTGGCCACGTTGTTGAACACGTCCTGCGCGGTCAGCGACCAGCCCGAGGTCTGGCAGTGGGTGCGCAGCGACAGCGACTTGGCGCTCTTCGGCTCGAACTGCCGTACCAGCTTGGCCCAGAGCAGCCGCCCGGCCCGGAGCTTCGCGACCTCCATGAAGAAGTTCATGCCGATCGCCCAGAAGAACGACAGCCGCGGCGCGAACGCGTCGATGTCCAGGCCCGACTCCAGGCCGGCCCGCAGGTACTCGACGCCGTCGGCCAGCGTGTAGGCCAGCTCCAGGTCGGCCGTCGCCCCGGCCTCCTGGATGTGGTACCCGGAGATCGAGATCGAGTTGAACTTCGGCATATGGCGGGAGGTGAAGCCGAAGATGTCGGAGATGATCCGCATCGACGGGCCCGGCGGGTAGATGTAGGTGTTGCGGACCATGAACTCTTTGAGGATGTCGTTCTGGATCGTGCCCGCCAGCTGCTCGCTGGCCACGCCCTGCTCCTCGGCGGCGACAACGTAGAGGGCCAGCACCGGCAGCACGGCGCCGTTCATGGTCATGGACACGCTCATCCGGTCAAGCGGGATCCCGTCGAACAGCTGCCGCATGTCGTAGATCGAGTCGATCGCGACGCCCGCCATCCCGACGTCGCCCGCCACCCGCGGGTGATCGCTGTCGTAGCCGCGGTGGGTCGGCAGGTCGAAGGCGACCGACAGGCCCTTCTGCCCGGCGGCGAGGTTGCGCCGGTAGAACGCGTTGGACTCCTCGGCGGTGGAGAACCCGGCGTACTGGCGGATCGTCCAGGGCTGGTTCACGTACATCGTCGGGTAGGGCCCGCGCAGGTACGGGGGCAGGCCGGGATAGGTGGCCAGGAAATCCAGCCCGTCCAGGTCCGCGGCGCTGTACAGCGGCTTGACGTCGATGCCCTCGGGCGTCGCCCATGGCTGCCCGCTGCCCTCGCCGGCGGCGCCGAGCGCGTCGCGCCACCGCTTCTCGTCATGCGGGCCGGGCCCGGGCGGCTCCGCCAGCCCGATCTCGGTGAAATCGGGCAGTTCCCAGTCGCCTGTCACCGCGGCACCCCCAGCGCGTCCAGCATCCGTCCGGAGAACGTCAGCACGTCCATGTCGTCGGTGATCCTCTCTGCCGCGCCGGGCGCCGGCGCCGCCGGGTCCCCGGCCGCCACGACGACCGTGGCCGCCCCCCGCGCACGGGCCCGGTCCACCGCCGCGCGCACCTCGTCCGGGCCGGCCTCGGGGCTGCCGCAGACGACGATGACGGGGACCGGGGCCGCCGCGCCATCGCCGGGGGCGGCGTCGAGAGTGACCGTCGAGATGCCAGCCGGCGCCAGCAGGGCGGCTACCTGAGCGGCCCGGGCGGCGCTCGGGCGCGAGGCGTCGAGCGGCGCCAGGGTGAGGGTGGGCGGCGTCCCGGTCGCCTGGGCGTAGGCGTCCGACCGGTCGCGCAGTTCCTCGTGCCACTGTGACCAGCGGATGCGGGGCAGTCCTCTCGCATGGGGGGCTCCCGCCTTCCTGGTCCCCCTGGCCACTGCCCGGGCCGGCGCTGGCCGGCGGCAGCGGCGGGCCGGCTGAGCAGGGTCTCGCCGACGAGCGGGAACTCACTGACCCCGGTGACGGCCTCCCGCCGCCGGGCCAGCGCGTCCCGCCGGGCCTGGCGGCTGGCGGCCAGCTCGCTGGCGATAAACCCGCTGGCCAGGGCGGCGCGCAGGCCGCCCGCGCGCTCGATGTCCTGGAAAGCGGCCCAGGACTTGGCGGCCAGCTGCTCGGTGAAGTCCTCGACATACCAGGACCCGCCCGCCGGGTCGGTCACCTGGGCGACATGGGATTCATCGACCAGCAGCGCGTGGACGTTGCGGGCGACCCGGCGGGCGAGCTGGTCGGGCTGCCCGATCGCCGCGTCGAAGGGAGCGACGGTGATCGCGTCGGCGCCGCCGACGCCCGCCGCGAAACAGGCCAGCGTGGCGCGGAGGATGTTGTTCCACGGGTCCCGGCGGGTCAGCATCGGCCAGGAGCTCACGGCATGCTGCCGCTGGCCGGCCACCCCGGAACCGACACCGCACTGCTCGGCCACGCGGGCCCAGACCCGGCGGGCGGCCCGCAGTTTGGCGATGGTCGTGAACTGGTCCGCGGTGGCCGCATAGCGGAATTCCAGCTGCCCGAACGCCGCCTCGGCGGACAGTCCCGCCGCGCGCATCGCCCGCAGGTACTCCAGGCCGACGGCGAGGGCGCAGCCGAGCTCCTGCGCCTCGGAGCCGCCTGCCTCGTGGAACGGGAGCGCGTCGACGACGATCGCGCGGACCCCGGGGAAATCCGCCGCGCAGCGCCGGGCCAGGTCAGCGGCGCCCGCAAGGTCGGCCTCGGCGCCGGTGCGGGCGAGCACCCCGAGCGGGTCGGCTCCCAGGCAGCCGGCCAGCTCGGCGGCGGGCACGGCGCGCTCGGCCGCGGTGGCGAGGAACACGTCGGCCGCCTCGGCGAACCGCCCGCCCGCATCCAGGGCGACCGGGGCCAGGTCGAGATAGACGTCCGCGAGGACGTCGGGCAGGGCGGCGATGGGGATCTGGCCGTCCCCGAGGCCGAGCCAGAGCGAGCTGACTCCCCCGTCGAGGTCCTCCATGATCTGCGCCCGCGCCACCGCGGGGTCCGGGTGCTGGTGACGCTGCCGGACATCCCACCCGGCGCGGTGGCCGGCCGCGGTCCGCCCGCGCACGAAAGGCGCCTGCCCGGGGTAGCCGGAGCCCGGCCGGCTGGCGTCGCCGACATACAGCGGGGCGATCTCGATGCCGTCCGCGGTGATGGTCGCGAGCTGCCGTTCCGGGGAGTCGGCGGCGTCGCTGCCCACGACCTTGGCCACCAGGCGCTGCCATTGCTCCCGGGTGACCGCCGGGAACTCGGCCGCGAGCACCAGGTCGTCGGCGCCCGGCGCGGTCACATCGCTCACTGGTGCACGATCCTGCTACCCGGGTCACTCATCCGCGGATCTCCCCAATCATGGTACCGAATCCCGTTCTCATGGTACCCAATCCCATCTTCCCGGTACAGAGCTCACGGCCGCTCTCCGCCCGCGGCCGGGCGGACCCGAGTTGCCCCGCGCAGACCGGCGCAAACGGCCCGCTAACCGCGTTCCAGCAGCTAGCGGGCCGTTCCGCGCGACGTCATGGCAGCAGCTGGACCAGCGCCGCGGTGAGCCCGGTGAGCGCCGCCAGCACGGCCATGCTCAGCGTGAAGGCGTGCGGGAACGAGCCGGCGTGCACCGCGCCGAAGAACACCGTCCCGATCACGGCGATCCCGAGCGCACCGCCGACCTGCTGGAAGGTGGCCAGCACGCCGGCCCCCGAGCTGGCCTGCCGTGGCTCGACATTGTGCAGCACGGTCGCTGACAGCGGGACCAGCACCATGCCCATGCCGAAGCCGGCTATCGCCAGCCCCGGCAGCAGCTCCCCGGCTGAGGTGGCGCTGGCCGTCAGGGCCATGATCACGCTCCCCACCGCGGTGACAACCGCGCCCAGTGCGAGGATCTGCTTGCCCAGCCGCGCGGTCATCTCCTGGGTAAGCAGCATCGCCGCGAAGAAGCCCACGCCGACAGCGGTGAAGACGACACCGGAGAACAGGGCGGAGTAACCCCGGCCGTCCTGCAGGTACAGGGCGAGCACGAAGAAGAAGGCGGGCGGCACCAGCCCGTAGGTGAGCGCGGCCAGCGAACCGACCCCGAAAGCCCGGCTGCGGAACAGGGTGGGGTCGACCAGCGGCGCCCGGCCCGCCCGCTTGCGGCGGACCTGCTGCGCGGCGAAGGTGCCAAGCAGCACCGGCCCCGCCGCCAGGGACAGCCACGCCCACAGCGGCCAGCCGTGCTGCTCGCCCTCGGCCAGCGGCAAGATGATGGCGGCCAGCCCGGCGGTGGCGAGCGCGGTGCCGGCCAGGTCGAGCTGGGACCGCTCACCGCGGGACTCCGGGACCACCCGCCCGGCCAGCAGCAGCCCGGCGAGGCCGACGGGCACGTTGATCAGGAAGATGCCGCGCCAGCTGGATCCGGCGATGTCGGCCTGGATGACCAGCCCGCCGAGCAGCTGGCCGAGCACCCCCGCGATGCCCATGACCATGCCGTAGATGGCAAACGCCTTGGCCCGCCGCTGGCCGGCGTAGACGGTGCCGAGGATGGCCAGCACCTGCGGCGTCATCATGGCGCCGGCGCCGCCCTGCAGGACCCGCGCGACGACCAGGAAGGTGGCGCTGGGGGCGAGCCCGCAGGCGGCGGAGGTCACGGTGAACAGGGCCAGGCCGATCGCGAACATCCGCCGCCGCCCGTACAGGTCGCCCAGCCGGCCGCCGGTGATCATGCCGGCCGCGAAGGTCAGCCCGTACCCGGCCACCACCAGCTGGATCGCGGCGGGCCCGGCGTGCAGGTCATGCTGGACCGACGGCAGCGCGACGTTGACAATGAAGAAATCGAGGAAGGTCATGAAGGTCCCGGCCAGGACCACGAGCAGTGGACCCCAGCCGTATTCAGGCGCCCGCTCCTGCTGACTGGCAGCACGGCTTTGCATGGTACTCACGAGAAATTCTCCTTTGATTTCAGGAACTCGCGGTCCTGAGGTATTCGCGTTGGTCATCCCGCGTAAATCAGGGATGCCGGGCCGGGCCGGCGACCCGGCGCGACCGGGGCCGCGCCGGATCACCGGACCTGGTCAGGCGGGCACCTTGTCGAGGAAGCCGAGCACGGCCGTGATCTTGTTCTGCTCATCCATCACGGCCACGTCGAACCCCTCGACCAGGGATTCCCCGCCTTCCGGGCCCAGCGCCCAGCGGAACCGGGCCTGCCGGTGGTGGGCGTCGACCGGGCCGGCCGGGGTGAAGACCAGGCCCGGGAACTGGCTCTGGGCGGCCGCGATCACAGCATCGATTTGCGCCCGCCCGCGCACCTCTACCAGCGGGTCGATATATTCACAATCGGGCGCCCACACGTCCTCGATTGCCTTGCGGCGGGCGACCGGATCGGTCTCGTTCCAGCAGTCGAGGTAACGCGCGATGACGTCGTTCATTGGAATTCCCTTCCGTCCTTTTCCTGATTTCGGCGACGGAATCCATACTGCGGACCGCGGGCCGCGCTGTCGATTACGCCGGAGGTAATGCGGCGTCATTACCTCGGAGGTAATCGCCGCGCGCACCGAGGGCGGCTAGGGTCGGGATAATGAGCACCATGACCATGCCGGTGGCCGCGCGGCGGCCCGTAGGTGAACTGCTGCGCGAGTGGCGCGAGCGGCGCAGGCTCAGCCAGCTCGACCTGGCCATCCAGGCCGACATATCGGCCCGGCATCTCAGCTTCGTGGAGACCGGGCGGTCCCGGCCGACCGCGATGATGATCCTGCGGCTGACCGAGCAGCTGGCGGTGCCGCTGCGCGAGCGCAATATCCTGCTGCTGGCGGCCGGGTACGCCCCGGCCTACCCGCAGCACGGCCTCGATGCGCCCGAGCTGGACAGCGTGCGGGTCGCGCTCGGCCAGGTGCTGGCCGGGCACGAGCCCTTCCCGGCCGCCGTGGTGGACCGGTGGTGGGAGGTGCGGGAGGCCAACTCCGGCCTGGCCATGCTGACGGCGGGCTGCGCCCCGGCGCTGCTGAAGCCGCCGGTCAACGCGCTGCGGCTCGCCCTGCACCCGGACGGGATGGCCCCGCGGATCGCGAACCTGGCGCAGTGGCGCGGGCATCTGCTGACCCAGCTGTGGCACCGGGCCAGTGCGCTCGGGGATCAGCGGCTCCTTGACCTGCACGATGAGCTGCGCGGCTACCCGGGCGGCGCGCAGGAGAGCTACCCGGCGGGCGATGTCGTGCTGCCGCTCCGCTACCGGCACCGCGACCAGGAGCTGGTGCTGTTCAGCATCAGCGCCAAGGTCTCCACGGCCACCGACGTGACCGTCGAGGAGCTGGCCATCGAGTCCTTCTACCCGGCCGACGCCGCGACCGCGAGCGCGTTCCACCAAGCCCACCGGCAGGCGGCGCACCCGGCCTGCGTAGCGCGGCCGCCCGGCCGCGGTAACGGGGTACGCCAGCTAGCGCGCCATCACGCTGAGCTCGCTCAGCACCGCGCGAGCCGCCCGGCGGCCGCTGACCAGCGCCCCTTGCAGCGAGGGGGTGTCACGGTGGTCGCCCGCGACGAACAGCGTCCCGCTGAGCCTGGCGGGCTTGCGCAGGCTGCCCTGCGGAGGCGGCGCGGTGACCAGGCCAGGATCGGCCCGCACGGTCTGGATGTGCTCCCAGTCTCCGGTCGGATGGCCGTAAAGGGCGGCGAGGTGACGGCGGACGGCTGGCTCGTCGAGGCCGGCCTCAGCGGGCGCGGTGGTCGCGATGAGGTGACGGCCGGGCGGCGCGTAGCCGGGCGCGGCCAGCGTCAGCACGACGCTGTTGGCGATCCCGGAGCGGCCGGTGCCGTCAATCAGCAGGGCCGCGCGCTGCACCGGCGGCTCGTCCGCGGCGTGATAGGTGGTCACCAGCACCCGTTGCGGCGGAACCGGCAGTCCCGGCAGCAAGCCGGCCGCGGCGGCCGGATCGGTCGCCACGATCACCGCGCGGGCCCGCACGGTGCCCGCCGCGGTATCCACCCCCTGGTCATGGACGGCGATGACCGGGATGCCGAGCTGGACGCAGCCGGGCGGCAGCGGCCGCGCCAGCACCTCGATCAGCGAGGCCATGCCCGCCGCGGGAACGCCGATGCGGCCGCGGACGAATGACCGCCAGATCATCGCCATCACCCGGCTGGAGGTGAGCAGCGGCTCGGCGCCGAACACGCCGGTCAGGAACGGCTCGACCAGCACTCGCACCGTCTGCTCATCGAGGCGATCAGCCAGGTAGTCGGCCGCCGTGGTCTCGGGCTCCGCCCGCAGCCTGCGCGCGTCCCAGTAGCCCAGCCGGATGCTCAGCAGCGCCAGCTTCGCCAGCCCGCTCACCGGGACCGGCAGCTGCCGCAGCGCGGGCAGCTCCCGGTGATGGCGCGGGTCGGCCAGCAGCTGCAGGCCTTCACCGTCCGCCACCAGCACCCCGTGGTCGAAAAACCGCAGGTCAAGCTGGCCCACGTCGACGAAATCGGGCAGCGCGGGGTACGCGCTGTTGACCACCTGGAAGCCGCGGTCAAGGCGGAAGCCGTCGACGCTGTCGGTCACGATCCGGCCGCCGAGCCGGGCCGCGGCCTCAAGCAGCACCACCTCGGTGCCGGCCGCGGTGAGCTCACGCGCCGCGGCCAGTCCGGCCGCCCCACCGCCGACGATAACGACGTCAGCCTGACGTGGCAGGTCGCTCACTGGCTTACCCCCTAACGCCGGGCGCCCATGGCCCAGCGGATAGTGCTGACGATCGCGTGGCCTGCCGGGGGGACCAGCACCGATTCGGCGCCATGGAGGCCCGGCAACCGCAGCTCGTGCCGCGCCCAGAGGGGAAGTTCGGCGATCGCCGTCGCCGCCAGCAGCGTGTAGGGGCCGCGGGCCAGCAGCGGCAGCGGCGGGTTCCACACCAGGAAACGGGCCGCTTCGAGGGCCTCTGGCGTCGACCGCAGCTCGGGCCGGTAGCCCTTCAGCGCGGCCGCGAGCTCCTGCCGCGTCCGCGGCGGGTCGGTCACCCCCAGGGCCAGCGCGATCCGGGCGGTGTCGGCGACGTAACCGTCGCAGCCGGCCGGATCGAGCGGCTGCGCGCCATAGCGCTGGTGGCAGCGCAGGAAGCTGTCGGTCTCGGCCACATGGACCCAGCGGAGCAGGTGCGGGTCGTCGGCCCGGTACGGCCGGCCGCCGGCGTCGGTCCCGGTGATGTGCTGGTGGACGTTCCGGACGTGGTCGACGGCGCGCTGCGCGTCCTCGGCCGGGCCGTAGGTGGTGGCGGCCAGGAAGGTACTCGTCCGCTGCAGCCGCCCCCACGGGTCGTTGCGGTAATCGGAGTGCTGCGCGACCGCGATCATGGCCCGCGGGTGCAGCGACTGGAGCAGCAGCGCGAGCAGGCCGCCGACGAACATCGAGGCATCCCCGTGCACCCGGCGGATCGGGCGGTCAGGCGCGAACCAGCGCGGTCCCGGTGTGTCGAAACGCGCCCGGTTGGCAGGTCCCTCGGGCCCCGCGACCCGCGCGAACAGCGCCTCGCCCAAGTGGCGCTGCAGCGTGTCCAGGCGTGCGGCTAGCGATTGCGGTATGGTCCTGCCTCCTTGCCCGGCAAGCGAATCCCCGGCTTGACGCTCTTCCTAACCTCTGCATCCAGCCTAACTGAACTTCACAAACGCCTTAAGCTTAACCCAGGCCGCGTCTACTGAATCCGCCGCGGCCTCCGGACTCCAACTGCGGGACGGCGCGGTTAGTTCTTGCCCGGGGCCCGTACCCAGGCCGGCCCGGACTTGCCCAGCAGGTAAGTCGCCGTCGCGCCGGCCAGGATGACCACCAGCGCGATCAGCAGGGGCCACCAGGCCTGCGCATGGCGGATCAGCACGGCGCCGGCGAACGCGCCCGCCAGCATGGTGACCACGGACAGCAGCCGCCGCCCGGCCTTGGACCCGCCGCCGGCGCCCAGCGCGCTGTCGGCCGCGATCCCGGTGATGGTGAGGGTCAGCACGGTGGTGGTCAGGTCGGGGACCGCGAGCTTGCGGGCCGAGGCGTTCTGGAGCCCCATCGAGATCCCCAGCGCCGCGATGAGACCGTAGCGGTACCCGGGGCTCAGGCTGCCAGCCGCGGCGAGGACAACGGCGATGGCCAGGAACACGGCCTGGACCGCGGCGGCCGAGCTGTGCAGCCGCCCCCGGTGATCGCCGTGCCATGCCCCCAACCACCCGCCGGCCAGCGCGCCCACCGCGAACGCGGCCATAGCCGCCAGCGACGCGCCGACCGAGAACCCGGGTGCCCCCGCCAGCGCGAACCCCAGGAACACGACGTTCCCGGTCATGTTGGCCACGAAGACGTGCCCCAGGACCAGGTAGCTGAACGCGTCCACCAGGCCCGTGACCAGCGTCATGCTGATCAGCACCGGAGGCAGCGGGCCATGCCCGCCAGCGCGGGCCGGCACCAGCGTCTCGCGCAGATCGGTACGCAGATCAGTAAGGAAAGCCATGCTCATCGCGCCTGCGCTCCCTCGGCTGGAATCGGATACACCCTCAGGATCGTCCGCCGCCACCATCTTGTCCAACGCTTGCTATCGCTTCACATCATCGATTTTATTGATGATTCGCTGGCCGGGGCGGCGTAGCCTGGATCCGTGGAGATCCGGGACCTGGAGTACTTCCTCGCCTGCTGCCAGGCGGGGAGCTTCACCGCCGCCGCGCGCGAGGTCCACATCGTCCAGTCGGCCATGTCCAGCGCCATCGCCCGCCTCGAGCATGAACTCGGCGTCCCCCTGTTCGACCGGTCCGTCACCCCGGTCACCGTCACCGAGCACGGAGCGGCCCTGCAGGGCCCCGCCCAGCGCGTGCTCGACGCCGTCCAGGCGGCCCGCGACGAGGTCGCGGCGGTCGCGGGCCACGTCCACGGCACCGTGACCCTGGGCTGCACCCTCAGCACCGGCCCGCTCGACCTCGGCGCCGTCCTGGCTGACCTGCGCGACCGCCACCCGGGCGTCGTCATCCAGCTGCGCCAGTCGCTGACCGGGTCCGCCGGGAACCTGCGCGCGGTCCTCAACGGCTCGATGGACATCGCCCTCACCGCGGGCGCGGCCGATCCCGGGCCGGGCGGCCGCCGCGCGGCGTCATCCTCAGCCCGCTGGCCAGCGAGGCACTGGTCTTCGTGTGCCCGGCCGATCACCCGCTCAGTGGCCGCGCCAGCGTGACGGTGGCGGACCTGGCGGATCAGACGGTCCTGCGGTTCCCGCCCGGCTGGGGCGTCAGGGACACCGTCGACCGCGTCCTCGGCCCCGACCCGTCGGCCATCGAGATCGCCGACTACGCCCTGATGCTCAGGCTCATCCTGGGGCGTTTCGGCACGACGCTGATGCCCGCCTCGGCCGTCGGGGACGGGCATCCGGGGCTGCTGCCGGTCCCGGTCGACGACCCCCGGCTGCGCTGGGATCTGTCCGCCGCCATCAGCGCCAGCCGCCAGCCCACCGCCGCCACCGCCGCCGTGCTGCGCGCGCTCAGCCGGGCAGCCGCCGCCCCCGACCAGGACAGCGGCTGAACGACCGGTCACTGCAAAGGTCAAAGACAGACTCAGCCGGAACGCACGCGTGTTTCACCCGGCCCGCTCCGGTGAACCGTCCGCGGTGGGCAACGCGCTGGTCAGGAGATGCCGAAGACGCTGAGGATGCCCTGCACGAGCACGGTGAATGACAGCAGGCCGACCGTCCCGACGCAGATCGCGGCCACGATCTTGAAGACGCGGCCGTTGGCCGCGTCGCCGAGCACGCTGGCCCGGTTGGCCAGGATGAGCACGTAGGTGAGCAGGATCGGCGTGATGATCCCGTTCAGCACCTGGGCCTCGAGCAGCAGCTGGATGAGGTTGCCGGGGACCAGGGCGATGGCCCCGCCGATGAAGACCTGGCCGGTGAACAGGCCGAGGAACAGCGGGGCCTGGCGGAAGGATTTGCTGACGCTGCGTTCGGCGCCGACGGCCTCGCTGATGGCGTAGGCGGTCGACAGCGGGACGACCGCGGCGGCCAGCGCGCTTGCGCCGAGCAGGCCGATCGCGAACAGCTGGGTGGCGAACCGGCCGGCCACCGGGGCGAGCGCCTGGGCGGCCTGCTTGGCCGAGTCGAGCGGCCCGCGGACGGTGATCGCCGCGGCGGTCGCGACGATGATGAACACGCTGATGAGGTCGCAGAAGATCGACCCGAGGACGGTGTCGAGCCGCTCGGCCTGGTAGTCGGCCGGGCCGATCCCGCGGTCGGCGACCGCGGCGGCCACGTAGAACTGCATGTAGGGGGTGACCGTGGTCCCGATCAGCGCCACCACCAGGAACAGGAACGGCTGGGTGGCCAGGAAGTGCGGGAAGACCAGCTGCGCTCCCGCCTGGGCGTAATCGGGGCGGCTCAGGAACGCGGCGACCGGGTAGGCGAAGAACACCAGGCTCAGCACCAGGAACAGCCGTTCGGCGTACTTGTAGGACCCGAAGACCACCAGCGCCCAGATGGCGATGGCCGCCACCGGGACGCTGATGAACTTCGAGACGCCAAGCAGCTCCATCGCGGCCGCGATCCCGGCGAATTCGGAGACGACCAGGCCGACGTTGGCGATGATCAGCGCGACCAGCGCGAACGCGGTGACCCGGATGCTGAACTGCTCGCGGATCAGCGCGCCGAGGCCCTCCCCGGTGTAGGCGCCCAGCCGCGCGCACATCTCCTGCACGACGACCAGGGCCACGGTCACCAGGACCATGGCGAACAGCGTGCGGTACCCGAACTGGGCCCCGGCGCTGGCGTAGGTCGCGATCCCGCCCGCGTCGTTGCCCGCGTTGGCCGCGATGATCCCGGGCCCCAGGAACGCCAGCCCCGTCAGGATCCGGCGGCGCAATGACCGCCGGGCCGGGCGGGCCGGGCCGCGGGACGGCCCGGGCGCCACCTCGCCCGTCGGCGGCAGCGCCTCCTCCTGCACGCCGCTTATGACAGCCGCCGGGGGAACCGGAATCGGTGCCGGTCCGGCACCAGCATGTCCAGCACGTCGTCGACCAGGATCCGGCCCAGGGGCCGCTCCTGCTCATCCACCACCACTACCGACGAGTGCCGGGTGTCTATCAGCCGCTCCGCGATCTCATCCAGCCCCGCGTCGGGGGTGACGGTCACCGGCCAGGGCGGCCCGATCAGGGCATCCACCGTCGCCTCGAGGTCGGCCAGGAACAGCTCGGTCATCGTCACGTCGTCGAGCAGCTGCCCGTCATCGCCGAGCACGATTATCCCGGCCAGGTCCTCGTCGTGCTCCCGGTTCGCCCGCAGCCGGTCCCGGACCCCGGCGATCGTCTCCGCCGGGGTGGCGGTGACCAGGACGGTGGTCATGATGCCGCCGGCGGTGCGCTCGCCGTAGCCCAGCAGCGTCGCCACCCGGTCGCGGGCCTCGGCCGGCATCGCCGCGAGCAGCTTCTCCTGCTCATCGGGGTCAAGCTCGCGCAGTCCGTCGGCGGCCTCGTCCGGCTCCATGCGGCCAAGCAGCTCCGCGGCGTCGGCGGTGCCGGACTCGCGCAGCAGCTGCACCAGCTCCTCGTCCTGCATCTCCTCCAGCGCATCGGCCGCTTGTTCGGGTGTCAGCCGGGCCAGCAGGTCGCGGCGCTCGGTCCGGCCGAGGTCCTCAAGCAGGTCGGCCAGCTCACCCGGCCGCAGCCGCTGCAGGCCGCGCTCCGAGGCCTGCAGCGTGCCGCCCGGCCCGTGCTGGGAGCCGAAGCTGGTGATGCTGGCCCAGTCGATGACCTTGTCCGGGGTCGGCCGGGACCGGAACCGCGCGGGTCCGAGCCGTCGCAGCAGGCTGTTGAACCCGACGTCCACCCCGACCAGCTGCACCACCCCGGCCACCCGGGCCAGGTACAGGTCGGAGGCACGGATAACCCGCGCGCCGTCGGTGTCGACCAGCTGGTGATCGATGACATCGCGCGCCAGCTCGACCTCGCCGGGGCGGCGCGCGACGTCCCGCAAGTCCAGCCGGGCCGTGCGCAGCCTGACCCGGTCGCGGCTGACTTCCTCCACCGCATCGACCGACAGCCAGGCCCGCCGCCGCCCGACCCGCACGATCAGCCCGGTCACCGGCGGGTACGGCTGGTTGCTGTCCCACCGGGCGACAACGTCCGCCACGTGACCGATCGGCTGCCCGGCCTGGTTGAGCACCGGCTTGCCGATCAGCCCGGCCAGGCTCACCAGCTCGCTGCGGACATGCCGCAGGGAGGTCAGTCGCTCGACGCGCTGCTCATAACGGGCCCGCAGCGCCGACACAGCGGGGACAGAGGGACGTTCGGCCATGGTCCTCCCTAGAGCGTGCGCAGTCTGACACTACTAAGGCGCCAGCCCGGAATTCCCCGGCGGCTGGAACGAGGAGCCCCATCGCGGTTGGGCGCCGTCTAGCCTGCTCATGCGCGGCCGCCTGGCGGGCGGAAGCCCCGGCCTGACCCGCCTAAAACCACGTCCGGGGCCCACCGGTGCGCGCGGGCAGCCGTGGCGTCCCGGTAGCTCATACCGCCCAGCGCGAGCCGACTTACTTTCAGTAGGCGCGCGGGAACCGGTACCTATACGAGCGCAAGAATGATGGACTCGCCGGCCGTGGATTCACCCTTGCTCCGGCTCTCCAGCAGGGTGACGGTGGCGGCGACTGACCGGAGGAGAGCGGGGGCGCCGGTCCCTCCCGCGGCGGTGTCCGCCGGGGCGACCTCGGCCAGGTCAAGCGCGACGGCTCGCAGCGCTGCCGCTTCCGGCGGGTCCGGCGGCTGGTGCGTGCTGCCCATCGGCGCACAGGCGTCCGCCAGGCGGCTGAGCCCGATGACCTGGTGCCAGCTGGGAGAGCCGGCCCCGTGCGGGATCTGTGCGGCCGCCAGATCCCGCACCGCGCCGGTCAGCGGGCGGCCGAGTTCCGCCGTCAGCTGCGTGGTCTCCTCGATCCCGGCCCGGGACGCGAGCGCGAGCGCGAAGACCAGGTGCGGATCGCTTGGCAGCGGGTGCTCCCCGCTGCCCGCAGCGGGGTGCGCGGCCAGCACCTGAAGCAGGGTGCTAACCAGCGGCCCGTCACCCACCCAGCGCAGCGGGAGTCCGAGGACGCCCAGGGACCGGGAGCCCGGCGTGCAGGGTATCGCCGCTGGCGACGGTGAGATCGGGGGCATGCAGGATGCTGCGCGCGAGCGCGTAGGCGCGGTCGAGGCCGGTGATGTGCACCTGGGCGAGCTCGCGGGCCTGCGCGACGTCGAAGTCGAAGGCCCCGAGGACGTTCAGATCGAGGTCGATGGCGATGGAGAGCTCCACGGCACGGGTGAGTCCGAGGTCAAGGGCGCCGGCCAGGTCGCTGGCGATCGCGTCGGCCAGGCCGCGGGCACGGGCGAGGTCCAGGGTCCGCAGCAGGCCAGGGTCGGCGGCGCAGGTGTGCGTGATGACGTCGGCGCGGGTCAGTGCGAGGGCGTGGGCGTAGGTCAAGACGATGGCGTGGGCGTGCGCGTGCATGAGCTCGACCGCGCGTCCGTTGGAATTAGCGCGGGCGGCCAGGTCCTTGGCCAGAGCGCCGCTCAGGGCGCGGATGTCGTCGAGGTCGCCGGCGATGTCCAGGGCCACGCTGAGGATCGCGGCGGTGAGCACCTGGGGCAGCATCGCGGTGTTCCTGGCGTCGCCGGCGATTGCCCGGCTGATGGCGGCGCCGGTCAGCACGTGCGGGTGGGGCTGGCCGGGACGGAGCCACAGCCCCGCTGGGGACTGCGTCCAAGCGGACGTCGCGGCGGCCGGCAGCTGATCGGCCAGGGCGCCGGCGACGGCCTCCTGCCGCAGTTCATCGTCGCGCGGCAGCCTGACCTCGATGCCGGTGGCGGTGGCGGTGATCGAGTTCAGCCACCTGACGAAGGCCCGCGCCTCGGTGCCCCAGATACCGGTGGCGGGCTGGTCGGCGTGCGGATCGCACGGGCTGTCGGGCGGGGGCGCCTGGGTGTCGGTGAGGAAGATCCAGTACAGGTCGGTGGGCACGGGCCGGACGCAGATCCTGGTCCCGCTGGCGGTGCTCAGGGTGCGGCGGATGAGGCGCGCGGCCAGGGCCCCGGCGATCAGCCGCCGGTGCGCGGGTGAGCTGCCCGGCTCGTACGCCCGCTCCCGTTCCCGGTCGAGGCGCCGGCGCAGTTCGGGGTCGATCTCGGCGTTGGCCTCGTCGCAGTCGAAGGCCAGCGTGAGGGAGGGGATCGTGCCGCTTTCCAGGCAGGCGCGGACGATCGGGCTGGCGTCGGCGGTCGCCGCGTACAGCAGGATGGTCTCGTGCCACCAGGGGTCGCTGACGTTGCCGGCCAGGCTCTGCACCAGGCCGGGGGTGGCGCTGACGTGCCGGGCGGCCAGGTACTCCTGGAAGGTCAGATGGGTGAAGGCGTACCGGCCGGCCGTCACCTCGGTGAACAGGCCGTTGCGCGACATGTCGTCGAGGAACGCCGCGCCGGTGACCGAGGCGGAGAAGCGCTCAAGCTGCGGCCCGAGGATCTCAAGCACGCGGTCGGCGCGCAGGTCCGTGGCATGCTCGCGCATCATCTGATAGGCGAGCGCGGCCAGCAGCGTCTGCTTGGCCGGCCATGACAGCAGTTCCGGCAGGTCCTTGGCCTGGCTGCGGCGTGAGAGCAGGACCTGGCAGATCTCACCGTAGAGGTCGGCGCGGCTGCCCGGCAGCGCCCCGCGGTACCGGTGCGCGGTCGCGATCATCGTCAGCAGCAGCGGATTGGTGGCCAGGTCACGCAGTGCCTGATGCTCCCCGAGCAGGAAACTGAGCCTGGCCGCGGATTCGCGTGCCCGTAGCTGCACGGCGCGCCGCGCGGTCCGGCCGGAGGCGCCGATCGCGTGGCGTTCGGCGGCCAGGGACCAGCGGTCGAGGAAGATCCGTACCTGCTCGGCCGTGAACGGCCGGACCACCAGGACGTCCGCCTGCGCGGCCAGCGAGCCCGGCAGGCCGAAGGACCTGGAGGTGATCACGAAGTGGTTGCCCGGGTGGGCGGTGATCTGCCGCTGCACCCAGGCGGCCACGGCGAGGCGGTCCTCGTCCCCGGCAATCTCGTCCAGGCCGTCGAGCAGGACCAGGCACCGGCCGCGGCGAAGCTGGCGCTCCCACCAGCCGCCCGGTTCCTTGCCCGCCGCGCCGCCGACCGCGGCCCGCACCACATCCGGCAGCGAGACGGCCGGATCGGCGATGATCGGCTCGGCCTGCTCGCGCAGCGGGAGGAGGATAGGGACCCGCCGTCGGCCCAGCTGCCCGCGCACGGCCGCCTGGGCGCTGCGGCGGGCCGCGTGGGCGAGCAGGGTGCTCTTGCCGCTTCCGGGCTGGCCGACCAGCGCCAGGACCACCGGCGGGCGGGCGTCGAGCAGCTCGCTGATCGAGTGCCGCTCCGAGGTGTCCTCGGTGGCCTGAATCAGCGGGCTGCCGGAAAGCTCATGGGATGCCCGGCTGACCAGCGCGACATCGACGTAGATGTCGCCCAGTTCCGGGATATGGTCGCCGCCGGTCGCGAGGTCCTGCACATCGACGTACCTAAGCGAGTCAAGCACCCAGCGCCGGTACCGGTAGCCGTAGCCCGGAACGGCTGATGCCTGCACCAGCTGCTGCCAAGCTCTCGCAGTCAAAGTGAGCCCCCGGCCCGCATATGTCCGACATCCGCGCTCCCAAGCTAACCCATCGTCTGTCCCCGGGCGAGTGGGACAGACGACTTCACCCGCACCGGCATCGTCGCGCGCTCCCTGCCGGGGGCTGGCCACTGATTCAGGGTCGCCGACGCGCAGCTGCCACAGGTATCCCAGCTTCTGGACCGGGTTAGTGTCGATTAGTCTGGCACCGAGGGGAAGCGCAAGCTAAACAACGCAACGTTCAGGGAGCGCCGGATCCGTAGAGTCTCAGCTAACAAGTGAGACCGCGCAGTCCAGCGCTGGACCTGCATCACTCGAATGGAGACTCACCATGAGCTTGACGATCGGTGACACTGCCCCGGACTTCACCGCCCAGACCACCGAAGGCGAGATCAACTTCCACGACTGGATCGGCGACTCCTGGGCCATCCTCTTCTCGCACCCGAAGGACTTCACCCCGATCTGCACGACCGAGCTCGGCTACATGGCCTCGATCAAGCCGGAGTTCGACAAGCGCGGCGTGAAGATCATGGCGCTGTCGGTCGACCCCATTGACAAGCACGCCGGCTGGGCCGCGGACATCGAGGAGACGCAGGGCACCGCGCCGAACTACCCCATGATCGGTGACTCCGACTTCGCCATCTCCAAGGCCTACGGGATGCTGGGCGCCGACGTCAGCGGCGACCCGGCCGACCGCACGGCGGCCGACAACCAGACCGTGCGCGGGGTGTTCGTGATCGGCCCGGACAAGAAGATCAAGATGATCATGCTCTACCCGATGACGACCGGCCGCAACTTCGACGAGATCCTGCGGGTGATCGACTCGCTGCAGCTGACCGCCAAGCACAAGGTCGCCACGCCGGCCAACTGGAAGCAGGGCGACGACGTCGTGATCGCCGGCTCGGTCTCCAACGACGCGGCCAAGGACCTCTTCGGCAGCTGGGAGGAGCCCAAGCCCTACATCCGGATCGTCCCGCAGCCGTCCTGACCCGGCCGCGGCGGACCTAGACCCGGCGGGGAGGCCGGGTCTAGGTCGGGCGCCTGCTCCGGGATGCTCTTGCCTGGCCGCCGTTGGCTGGGCCGGTGATCAGGGCGCCGTCGACGACGGTACGGGCGAGGTCGGACAGCCGCTGGTTACTGTTGCGGGCCTGATCGCGCAGCAGGGCGAACGCCTGATTGACGTCGATGCCCAGCCGCTCGGCCAGTTTGCCCTTGGCCTGCTCGATGACGACCCGGCTGTTCAGCGCGGCCTGCAGCTGCTCATTCAGGGTGTCACTGCGGCGCATGCTGCGCTCGTGCAGCAGGCTGATGGTGGCCACGTCCGCCAGCGCCTGGCCGACGTGCACGCTGTCAGCGTCGAAATCGCCGGCCGTGTCACGGAAGAGGTTGAGGGCCCCGATGACCTGGTCGCGCAGCCGCATCGGCAGGGCCTGCACGGCGGAAAAGCCCGCCTGGCCGGCCGCGTCGGCGAACGAGGGCCAGCGCCGGTCGGCGCTCAGGTCGGTGGCTGCTACCGGCTGACCGGTCCGGAAGCAGTCCAGGCAGGGGCCCTGGTCACCTTGCAGCTGGAACAGCTCAAGCAGCCGGGCGGCCTCGCTGGAGGCGGCCACCACGCGCAGTTGCCCACGCGGGTCGGCCAGCAGCAGCCCGGCGGCGGAAACGTTCAGCAGCTCGACGCTGCGCCTGGTCAGCACGTGCAGAAAGTCGATGATGTCGAAATCAGCGACCATGGTGTCGGTCAGTTCGACGAACGTCTCCGACAGCAGCTGTCCGTCCATCCGCTCACTTCCGTCGATGTCGCGGGCGACATCGGCCAGCTGAATGTCGTCGCCCCAAGCATAGGCGGCCGCTGGCGCCGCGGCAGCAGGCGGTTGCCTCCGCACCCCGCCCGCGGTGAAGACAGCAGTTCCGGCCAATCAGGAACGGTTCCTCAGCCGGCCGAGACCATCCCGCCAGCCCGGTCCGGGCGCGTTTGCGGGCCGGGGTCGGCGAAGCGGCAGTGCAGCGCGATCGCGGCGCTGGTGATGGCCGCCCATCCGCACCACACGGAAGCGAATCCGGAGATGGTGAGCCGGGCGATGACGATGACGGCGATGAGGTTCACGGCGCCGAAGATAACGATGTTGCGGTACCCCGACATCAGCAGCGGCCCGCACACGGCGACGACGTAGAGCGCGATGATCAGCAGGCCGTCAGGGACCCGGATGCTGTAGGAGAGGTGGTAGGGGGCCAGCTGCACGCTGACCGGCCCGCGGATCATGGCCGCGATCAGGATCACCGCGACCACGATGCCGGTCAGGGCGAGCGGCAGCATCATCGCCTTCCGCCGCCTCGTCGGCTCAAGCGCGATGACGGCCAGCGGGATGAACACGGGCAGCACGGCAAAGGCGATCAGCAGGTACGCCCACAGCGCGACATGGCCGATCCCCCGCGGTACATGGCCCTGCAGCCCCAGCCAGACGAATGCCTCGATGAGCTGGTGGGCACCGAGCAGCAGCGGCAGCCACGCCAGCGCCAGCAGCTCGCGGCGCTGCCGGACGTGGCGGACGGCATCCACCCCGATCGCGCAGATCACCAGCCCCCCGGCGACGTCAGCCTGCGGCGAGAAACACACGCGCGCCTCTCATGCCTGACCGTCCTCCTCGTTGGCGGCCGGCGAAGTCGTCAGCCTGAGCAATGCCGCGCAGCAGGACCGCCATGTCACGCGGGTACGGCAAACGCCAAATAAGCCACCGAGGTCCGGAGCGACTACCCGACGCTACCACGGGCAACATCACGACCGTGGCCGCCGCCGCCCGTCGGGTCACCGCCGGTCACGCGGCGCCCACGCAACCGGATACCGACCTCGCCAGGACATGCCGGAGATCCGGAACTGGACGTGGACCGCGTAATGCGGGGGCTGATCGCCACCAGGACACGGCTGATCCGCAATGGCGGCGGCTACGGCCGGAAGGCCCCGTTGGCGTTTCCGTAGCGGGACGGCAGGCTCGGTGCGGTCAGGCGGTAACCGCTGCTTCCGCTGCGCCATTGGCGGTGGCCGGTATGCCATTGAGGGGCGCGTTCCTGGCGCCAGCGGCGCCCAGGCTGGCCGGCACCGCGATTTCCGGGATCTCCGGCACCGGGGGTACCGCGGGCACCGGCGGCAGCGCGCCGTCGTCCTCGGCGGCGTCGGCCGCGGGCCGGGCGTGATCGTCGGTCGGCGCCATCCGGTCGAAGAAACGCAGGAGCTCCACCGGGACCGGCATGACGAGGGTGCTGTTCTTCTCGGCCGCGACCTCGACGACGGTCTGCAGCAGCCGCAACTGCAAGGCGGCCGGGTCGGCGGACATCACCGCGGCGGCCTGGGCCAGCTTCTTCGAAGCCTGGTATTCGCCGTCAGCGGAGATGATCCGCGCCCGGCGCTCGCGCTCGGCTTCCGCCTGCCGCGACATCGACCGCTTCATCGATTCGGGCAGCGATACGTCCTTAACCTCGACCCGCTCCACCCGGATACCCCACGGCTCCTCGGTCGGCGCGTCAATGACGTCCTTGAGGTGAGCGTTGACCTTGTCCCGCTCGGACAGCAGCTGGTCCATGTCGCTCTGGCCGATCACCGACCGCAGCGAGGTCTGGGCCACCTGGGACACGGCGTAGGTGTAGTCCTGCACGTTGATGATCGCCTTGACCGGATCGACAACCCGGTAGTAGACCACCGCGTCGACCTTCAGCGTCACGTTGTCGCGGGTGATGGCCTCCTGGGCGGGCACCCCGGCGACGATGATCTGCATGTTGACCTTGCGCAGCCGCTCGCTGAACGGGTTGACCCAAGTCAGCCCGGCTTCGCGGATACCCGGCAGGGCCCGGCCCCAACGGAAGACGATGCCGCGCTCGTACTGCGTGATGATCTTGAAGCCGAACATGTCGGCCATCCCAACCCTCGGCACGTGGCGTGCCGGGTCACCGGGACCGAAGACGGCGCCGGCTAAACCGCCAGCGTTCGGAAAGCCCTCAGGCCCACTATTATTAGTCTACACGAGGAATTAAGCAGAACGCGGGCCGCCGGTTTGGCCGGGAGGTGATAGCCAGATCAATTTAAGTGATCTCCCGGTTCTCGTAAAACGAATAACGCGGGCCGCGGTTCCCCGCCGGGGAACCGCGAATCGCGAGAAATTTCCCCGAGGACCCGGGTGTGTGCCTTAGTCGATCAGCCCATTCACCGGCGGGCGTACCGACGGCGGCGGGAATGGCTGCGGGTGCTCCTGCGCGAGGTGATGAGGTGGTAGATCAGCAGCAGGATCGCCGCCCCGATGATGGCGGTCAGCCAGGTGTCGAGGTTGAAGAACCCGTGCAGGGTGTGGATGTGAAACAGCTTGGTGGCCAGCCAGCCGCCGAGCAGTGCCCCGACTATCCCGATCACGCAGGTCAGGATGAGGCCCTGTTGCCTGCGGCCGGGGATCAGCGCGTTGGCCAGCAGGCCTGCGACGAGCCCGAGAACGATCCATGCGATGATGCCCATTACCGACTCCTGAGCCAGCGAAGAAAACTTGACGTACGGGGTAGCGGGCCTGCGCGACAGATCGCGGTGGGAGAAATAAATCCCGCGGGCTCTTGCCCTTTACTTGGCCAATGCACCTGATCGGCGACGGCCTGAATAAGAAAAAACCCCGTCCTGAACTGTCTCCCCATCTTGCGGGTTGCAGCTGCCAGGTTCCCGGGAGCAGATACTGTCATTCTACCTCATCGCAGCACTGAAAGTCCATCAGTGGAATCGGGCAGCTCATGCTATGATTTAGAGAAAAATCAGGCGGCAGAAATTGATATCTTTCATCTGGTCACCTGGAAACCCGCTGCCCGCCGGCACTGGCGGTTCCGAGAACTACACCGTCGGCCACGTCCGGGAGCTGAACCATCGCGGATGCCGGCTCAGGTAGTCACCGTCGGCCTCGGCACCAGGGACGGCAGGGACGGCTTCGCCGATATCCCGTTCCTGTCGCTGCCGACGCTGGACAAGGTAAGCGAGCTCGACGGCACCGTGATCTTCGTCAACGAAGCGCACACCGTGCCCACCAGGCACCCGGCCTTCCTCATCCTGCACAACCCGCCGCCCATCCGGGAACGGTACCGGGCGTTCGCCGTCGACGGGACCAGGGAACTCACCCTGATCGCGACCAGCTGGTACGCCGCCGCACTGTGGTCCGGCTACCTGGATGTGGACGTCGCCACGATCAGCGTGGTGTACCCGTTCGCCGAGCCGGGCTTCGCCGCCCAGCGCCGTCCCGGCCGGGCGGACGGGAAGACCCGCGTCCTGTTCGCGGGCAGGCTGAGCCCGGAGAAAGGCATTTACAATCTGCTCGAGACGCTGCACCTCGACGTCATCGAGCAGCACCCGGGTCTGGAGTTCACCGCGACGACCGCGGGCGCGGACAAGCCGCAGGGGAAAATCATCGAGCGGCTGCTCGGCGCGCACCCGGGGATCAGCGTGGTGGCCAGCTGCAAAACGCCGGCCGCGATGGCGGCCCTGATGGCCAGGCACGACATCGTGGTGGTGCCGTCCAACAGCCAGTACTGGCACGAGACCTTCGGCATCGTCTCGATCGAGGCGCAGCACGCGGGCTGCCGGGTCGTCGCCTCCGATGACGGCGGCCTGCCGGAGACCGACTGCGGCGGGGTCGTGCTCGTCCGGCCGGACAACGCGGAAGCGCTCGCCTGGGGCATCCTGGCGGCAGCGGACAGCGGGCCGGTTTCCCCGGCCGCCCGGCAGCAGGCAGCCGCCCGGTTCACCGTCGGGCAGTCGGTGGACTCGCTGCTCAACGTGTTCTCCCGGCCGCTGCCGATTCCGCCCGCGGTCATCGTCCGGCAACTTGAAGAGCTGATCGCGGCACCCTCGGCTCAGCTCACGCGCACCCCGAAGCCGGGCGGTGCACTGACCGGGACAGCGCCGTGAGCCCGGGCGCCGGCCGGCCGCGGTGCGGAGAGCCCGCTTATCCGCACGCCGGATCAGCGAGTCCGGGTCTTTGTGTCCTCAACGCTCACCGAGCTCGCGGCGGAGCGCTCCGCCGCCCGCACCGCGATCACGCGGCTGCATCTCACCCCGGTCATGTTCGAGCTCGGGGCGCGGCCGCACGCCCCGCGCGAGCTGTACCGGGCCTATCTGGCGCAGAGCGGGGTCTTCGTCGGAATCTACTGGCAGCAGTACGGCTGGGTGGCGCCCGGTGAGGAGGTCTCCGGTCTCGAGGATGAGTATCTGCTGTCCGGGGACAAGCCCAAGCTCATCTATATGAAGGCCGCCGCGGAGCGCCAGCCCCGGCTGACGCAGATGCTGGCCCGGGTCGAGGCCGACGACCAGGCGTCCTATAAGCCTTTTGACACGGCCGACGATCTCGCCGAACTGCTCGCCGATGACCTGGCCGTGCTACTGACCGAGCGGTTCGCGCGGCTGGCGCCCGCCGCGGCGCCCGAACGGCGGTCGGCGCCGCTGCCGGTACCGCTGACCCCGATCATCGGCCGTGCGGATGAGATCGGCGCGGTCCTGGCCGCGCTGCGCGACCCGGACGTGCATCTGGTCACGCTGATCGGGCCGGGCGGCATCGGCAAGACCCGGCTGGCGATCGAGGTGGCGAGGAAGATGCTGGATGCGGGCGTGCCGCCCGGTCTGGACGGGGCATCCTTCATCGACCTGGCCGCCGTCCGCGATGCGGCGGGGTGGCCGGATGCGGTCACGGCCGCTCTCGGCATCCGGCCGGAAGGCACCCGCCCGGTGCTTGATCTGCTGATCGACCGGCTCCAGGGCCGGCGGCTGCTGCTCGTCCTGGATAACGTCGAGCAGCTGGTCGCGGCCGCATCGGACCTGGGCGCCCTGCTCGCGGCCTGCCCTGACCTCACTGCGCTGGTCACCAGCCGGATCGCGCTGCGGCTGCGCGGGGAGCATGAGATCACGCTGGCGCCACTGCCCACCCCCGCGGCCGGCTCGCGGGCGGGCGCCGAGTCGATCGGCCAGTCGGCCGCCGTGCGGCTGCTGGTCGCCCGCGCCCGGCAGGTGCGCCCGGATTTCGCCGTGACCCCGGGCAACGCGGCCGCGGTGGCCGAGCTGTGCCGCCGGCTTGACGGCATCCCGCTGGCCCTGGAGCTGGCCGCCGCCCAGCTCCGCCTGCTGACCCCGGCGACGCTGCTGCGCCGCCTCGGCCCCGGGCTTGACCGGTCGCTTGACCTGGCCGCGAGCACAGTCGATACGCCGGACCGGCAGCGGACGCTGCGCGCCACGATCCAGTGGAGCTACAGCCTGCTGGGCGAGGCCGAGCAGACGATGCTCGCCCGGCTGTCGGCGTTCACCGGCTCCTGGACCGTCGAGGCGGCGGACGCGGTCGGCACGGCCGACGGCGACCTCGACGCGATCGACACCCTGTCCTCCCTGCTGGCCCAGAGCCTGATCCTGATTGACGAATCGGACCCCGCCGAGCCGCGTTTCCGCATGCTCAACACCATCCGCGTCTTCGCCGGGGAGCAGCTGGCCGGCCGCGGCGAGACCGACGCCACCATTGTCCGGCTGACCCGCTATATGGTCCGGGTGGTCGAGACAGTCCGCGATGCCCTGCAGGGACCGGATCATCGCGCTGTGAGCGAGCGCCTGGACCGCGAGCGTGACGAGATCCGGTCGGCCATCGGCTGGGCCCTGCGGACCGACGATGCCGAGACCGTCGGCCGGCTGCTCACCCCGCTGTTCACCTACTGGTGGAGCCGCGGGCTGCTCCCGCTGACCAGTGAGCTGGCGGAGCAGGCGGCGGCGCTGCCGTCGGCCGCGAATCTGCCGCCCTATCCGTCCGCGCTCCTGCTCGGCGCCCGGGGAATATCGATGGTGATGATCGGGCGGGGCGCCGAGGCCGAGCCGCTGCTGCGCCGGACCCTGGAGCTGGCCACGTCCCTGGGCAATCGCCGGCTGGCGGCCTACGCGCTGCTCGGGCTGGGCGGGGCGCTCGTGCGGCCCGACATCGGCGAGGCCCGGCAGCGGCTGGGCGACGCGGCCGGGGCCTTCCGCGAGCTGGGCGACCGGTGGGGCCTGGCGCTGACGCTGTCCACCCTCGGTCAGCTCGCTCTGCTGGCGGGTGACCAGGCCGTGGCGCGCGCAATGCACGAGGAGGCGCTGGCCGCCGCCCAGGCCATCGACAACCACTACCTGCAGGCCCAGGTGCTTGACATGCTCGGGCTGGGCGCCGCCACGGCCGGCGATATGACCGCCGCGCGGGACCGCTACGCCGCCGCGGCCGAGCTGCACATCCGCCTGGCCGACTACGAGGGCTCGTCGTACGGCCTCTCCGGGCTGGCCCGGCTGGCGCTGGCGCGGGGCCGGGCACCGGCCGCGGCGCGGCTGATCGGCGCCTCCGATTACGCCCGCCAGGTGATCGGGACGGTGATCTGGCCGGGCCTGCAGTCAACAACCGACGAATTGGCCGCCGCGGTGGCCGGCGCGCTTGGGCCGGAAGCGTTCACGGCGGCGACGGCGGCCGGCGCCCGCCTGCACATCCCGGACGCCCTGCGTTACGGGCTGGCGGTCACGGCGGAGCGGATGACGTCAGATCCCTTCCCGGACTGGGCTTCCCGGCTGAGGCCGGCCGAGCCGGCCGCCCCCGCTCGGTGACCGGTAATTAATGCGAATGAGCCGTCGCGCCGGTTCAAATCTTTCAAATCTTCTATGGAACGAACGGTGGTTTCTCGTTCATGACCAGCGCCAGCGGCGTCCCGACGATGGCGGCCAGGTCCGATCCGTCGATCGTCTCGCGCTCGAGCAGCAGGCCGATGACCCGGTCGAGAGTCTCCCGGTTCGCGCGCAGCAGCGTGCTGGCCGTGTCCTCGGCCTCCCGTAGCAGCCGGGCGACTTCCTCGTCGATGGATCGCTGGGTCTCCTCGGCGTAGGGGCGGCCCGCGAAGGGATTGTCGCGGCTCGGCCCCTCCGGGCCGTAGCTGATCGGCCCGACCTTGGCCGAGAACCCCCACTCGCGCACCATGTGCGTCGCCAGATCGGTCGCGCTGGCGAGGTCGTTGGACGCGCCGGTCGACGGCTCGCCCAGGACGACGATCTCGGCCGAGCGGCCGCCCAGGCGCACCGCGAGGGAGGCGGTCAGGCGGCTCTCGCTGTACAGGTGGCGCTCGAACTCAGGCAGCTGCTCGGTCACGCCCAGCGCGGCGCCACGGGAAAGGATCGTCACCTTGGCGACCGGGTCGGCGTGCTCAGAGAGCGCGGCCACCAGCGCGTGCCCGGCCTCATGGACGGCGACGGCACGCTTCTCCTCGGGCCGCAAGGCGCCCGACGCGTCTCGGCGGCCAATCAGCAGACGGTCCCTGGCGGCGTCGAAGTCGGCGGCGCTGAGCACGCCGCGATCATCGCGCACCGCGTTGATCGCCGCCTCGTTCACCAGGTTGGCCAGATCGGCACCGGAGAATCCGGGTGTGCCCCGGGCCACGCGATCGAGATCGACGTCTGGCGCGAGGGTCTTGCCCTTCCCGTGGATCTTCAGGATCGCGGTCCGCTCCACGTAGTTGGGCAGCGGTATCTCCACCGTCCGGTCGAAGCGCCCGGGCCGCAGCAGGGCCGCGTCGAGGATCTCCGCCCGGTTGGTCGCGGCCATGACGACCACGCTGGCCCCCGGCTCGAAGCCGTCCATTTCCGACAGCAGCTGGTTCAGCGTCTGCTCGCGCTCGTCGTTGGAGCCGAAACCGCCGGGACCGCGCCGGCCGCCGATGGCGTCGATCTCGTCGATGAAGATGATCGACGGGGCCCGCTTCCGCGCGTCCACGAACAGGTCCCTGACCCTGGAAGCGCCCACGCCGACGAACATCTCGACGAAACTCGAGCCGCTCAGCGAGAAGAACGGCACGTCGGCCTCACCCGCGACGGCCCGTGCGAGCAGGGTCTTGCCGGTCCCCGGCGGGCCGACCATGAGCACGCCCTTCGGGCCGACCGCGCCCGCGCGCTGGTAGCGGGCCGGATGCTTCAGGAAGTCCACCACCTCCATGACCTCGGCCTTGGAACCCTCGTAGCCGGCGATGTCGGCGAAGCGCGTCTTGGGCTTGTCCTCGTCGTAGACCTTGGCCTTCGACTTGCCGAAGCTCATGATCCCGCCGAGCCGTCCGCCCATCTGCTTGCTGCTTCGGCGGCCGAACCAGATGAAGAGCCCGACCAGGATGAGCAGCGGGAAGACCCATTCAATGACCAGCCCGAGCACCGAACCGGACGGGGTGGTTCCCGTCACCTGGACCTTGTGCTCGAGCAGCAAGGTGGGCAGCGCGCTGTCGTCCAGCGCGGTCGGGATCTGCGAGGTGTAGGAGGCGCCGTCGTGCAGCTTCCCGGTCACCGCCCCGGCAGTGGTGATCGACGCCGTCGAGACCTTATTGGCGGTCACGTCGCTGACGAAGCTGGTGTAGCTCAACGCCTGAGCCCGGGTCCCCCCAGCGCCCGGGTGGAAGATCAGTACTGCCGCGAACGCGATCGCGAGCGCGGCCGGCAGCAGCCACCGCCACCGAGGCGACGGCGAAGACGGGGACAAAGACGGGGTCGTCTTCGGGGCCGGGGCCGGCGTGGATTTCTTGGTCGGCCCGGGCCTTACCGTCATCGTGAGAGCGGCACGGACGTCGATCCGCACATGCAGGCGCGGGTCAGCGCGCCCGTCACGGTTGCCCGGCAGTAACGGGAGGCGATGAGATCGTGCGCGTCGGTCGCGTGTCCGCACAGGCACATGGTGTCCGGCGGCGGCTCGCCCGGCGATGGTTCCGTCGTCTGCGATGGGGTCGTCATGATGCAAGTCAACCTCGCCCCGGGCGCATCCGAAATGAGCAATCCCGCAAGAGCCCATCACCACAGCCGATCGCCAGCGCCGGCCGAAAGGATGCTCTCAGACGATGCGCTGGTGCACGTAGCACCAGCGCCAGGCCGATCCGGGCGCGAACCCGGCGGCCACCGGGTGGTCGGTCTCCTCATAGTGCGCCTTGGCGTGCTGGTTGGGCGAGTCATCCGAACAGGCCACCCAGCCGCAGGTCAGGCAGACCACCAGGCTTGCCCGGGGGTCATTGCGGTCCTTGCGGCTCCGGCAGTCCCCGCAGTCGTCGCCCTGCGGCCTGACCTGCGTAAGGCCGTCGAGGTGCTGACAGTGCGGCGCCGTCCCGTTGGGGCCCGCTGCCGCCGCTCCCATGGCCAAGCTCTGGCCGGGAATCATGGCGCCCTCCCCTTTACCTGACGCGAATGCCGGGCGTGGTCCGCCCGATCATCCCTGAGTCAATCCCGCAGCCGCAGGCGCGGAAACAGGCAACGTGAGCACGGCCCATCACCAGAACCGATCACCCGCTGGCCGAAGTAGGCTTGGGGCAAGTCGAGGGGCGGACTGTATGCGGAACTGGCGGCGGGCATGGAGCTACGGCAGCTTCGCTATTTCGTAACCCTGGCGGAGGAGCTGCACTTCGGCCGGGCCGCCGAGCGGGAGCACATCGTCCAGTCGGCGCTGAGCCAGCAGGTGCAGCGGCTGGAACGCGAGCTGGGCGTCCGGCTGCTTGAGCGCAGCACCCACCATGTCGCGCTGACCGCTTCCGGTGTGGTCTTCCTGGTCGAGGCGCGGCAGATCCTGGCGCACGTGGAGCGCGCCGCGGAAGCCGCCCGGAGCACGGCGGGCGCCGCCGCGCCGCTGCGGGTCGCCATCATCGACTCCAGCTACGACTCGATGCCGCAGATCCTGCACGAGGTCCAGGCCCGCTTTCCCGGCCTGGTGATCAACCAGGTCGAGGCGAGCGTGCCCGAGCAGTACCAGCAGCTACTCGACGGCCGCCTGGACGTCGGCGTCGGCCGCGCCACGCTCGCCCCGCCGCAGATCGCGTCGCTGCTGTTCCGCCAGGACCCGCTGGGCGTGCTGGTGCCAACCGGCCACCCCTTCGCCGACCTCGAAGGAGTGACCGTCGCCGACCTCGCGCGCGAGCCGCTGCTGCTGTCCGAGGAAGCCCGCGCGCCGGAATTCAACCAGTTCACGGTCGAGATGTGCCGGGCGGCCGGCTTCACCCCGACCGTTTACCGGGGAACGGTGGAGAGCATCAGGGCGGCCGCCGATCTCGTCGCCGCCGGACGCTGCCTGTACTGCGTGCCGTCTTCCTGCATCGCCGCGCTCCCCGGAACCATCTGGCGGCCGCTCACCGAGCCTGCCTCCGACTACCCGTGGTCGGTGCTGTGGCGGGCGGCCGACAACTCACCCCATGTGCAAGCGGTCGTCAGCTGCGCGCAGGCGATGTCCAAGCGGCTTGGCTGGCTGACGGCCGCCGACCAGCCGGCGCAATGAGCGGCGCTCGCCCGCCAGCCTGGCCGGCCGCACTCCTCAACTGGACTCAAAGCGGTGGCGGGATCACCCTGGTTAAGCGTCAACGTGCCCCGGTCGGCTCCGGCACCTTGCAGGAGATCTTGGGGTTCACGCCCACATAGTTAAGCGGGCCAGCGAGAATCGTCACCGCGATGTTGCCCACCCGGGAGCAGCTCGGATCCGAACTCCCGTAATAGTGCCGCTGCCCGGCGGCGATGGCGCCAATGACCAGCCAGACGATCACTAGCACCGAGAAAATGCGCATAACTGTCTCCTAGGGATGTTCACTTCAGGGGTGTCCACTGCAGGCGTTCAGTTCGGCCGGGGGGCCGTGCTCCGGTGCAGGGCACCGGAAGTCTGACGTAAATCGGCAACCCGGGCAAGGCTTATCTCCAGGGCCGGCCAACATCTCCGGGGCCGGTCATCACCCTTGAGGTGACGCCCATCGCAGGTGCAACACCTTGACCAGCGGTGACGGCGATCGGTTCGGGTGATGAGGTTTGCGTTTTCCGCCTGTTTCCCCGCCGGGGCGAACCGGCTTAGCTGAACGATGACAGGCAGAGACGGCTGGTATCGCGGCGAGGAGCCCGGTTATGAGCATCAATACGGGCATCGTCCCCACCGCGTCCCCCGCTACGGCGGAGGCGCCCCGTCCGGTCCGGGCGGACGGCTACGACGGGACGGCACCGTTCGCCGATGACGGCGGGCCGCCGGGCACCTTCGGCGGGCGGGTCCGGGCAGGCGTGACCGCCGCCATCGTGGCCGTGCCGTTCACCGGGCTGGGGGTGGCGGTGTGGCTGGCCTGGGGCCGCGGCCTGAACCTGACCGATGTCGTCATGGCGGTGGTCTTCTACGTGATCACCGGGCTTGGCGTGACGGTGGGCTTCCACCGGCTGCTGACCCACCGCAGCTTCACCGCGGCCCCGGCCCTGCGGGTGGCGCTCGCGGTCGCCGGGTCGATGAGCTTCGAGGGCCCGGTTATTGGCTGGGTCGCCATTCACCGGCGCCATCACGCCTTTACCGACCAGCCGGGCGACCCGCATTCGCCTTACCGCTACGGCACCAGCCTGCTCGGGCAGCTGCGCGGCCTCGGCCACGCCCACGCGGGCTGGCTGCTGCGCGACGACCCCACCCCGCCGGAGCGGTACGCCCCCGACATGACGGCCGACCGGGCCATGCGGGTGGTCTCGGCCGCGTTCCCCGCGCTGTGCGTCCTGTCGCTGGCGCTGCCGTTCGCTGCCGGCTGGCTGATCGGCGGCAGCTGGCGCACCGCGCTGCTCGCCCTGCTGTGGGCCGGGCTGGTCCGCGTCACCGTGCTGCAGCACGTCACCTGGAGCGTCAACTCGCTGTGCCACGTGTTCGGCAGCCGCCCGTTCTCCACCCGGCGCTACGACCGGGCGACGAACCTGTGGCCGCTCGCCCTGGTGTCGTTCGGGGAGAGCTGGCACAACATGCACCACTCCGATCCCGCCTGCGCGCGGCACGGCGCCGAACCGGGCCAGATCGACATCTCCGCCGCGGTGATCCGGCTGTTCGAGCGCCTCGGCTGGGCCACCGGCGTGCACTGGCCCGTCGCCGCGCGGCTGGCCGCCCGGCGCCGCTGAACCATCTTGGCTAAAACGGCATAATCCGCACCCGGGGGGAAGTAACCCCACCATGATTGTCTTCATTATCGTCCTCATCATCGTCGGATTCATCGCCGGCCTGATCGCGCGTGCGCTCCTGCCCGGCCGCGACTCCCTCGGGTTCATCGGCACCATCGTGCTCGGTATCGTCGGCTCTTTTATTGGCGGGTTCCTGCAGAACCTGATCCAGTACCACCACGTGAGCATCCACAGCTTCCACCTGGTCGGCATCATCGGGTCGATCATCGGCGCCTTCGTGCTGCTGCTCCTGCTCCGCCTGACCGGGCTGGAGCCGGGCCATGGCCGCCGCCGCTGACAACCGCCTCATCCATCCGCTACGGGCTAGCAAAAACTGAGCAGCAACCTAGTGGTGGCGGCGCAGCTGCGCCGCCACCACCACCACTGCGATGAGGCACCTACCCCAGGCCCGGATGCCTGTTGAACCCGTGCCTGAGAAACGCCGGATCGTCCAGGTGCGTGAAGTTGGCCGGCTCGCTCATGGTCTGCGCGACGACATCGCGACCGCCTGGCCGCGCGCTTGCCAGGCGTCGGCGACCATGGCGCGCAGGTCACCGCGGGCCTGCCAGCCGAGGTCGGACTGGATGCGCCGGGCCGATGCCACCAGGATCGCCGGATCGCCCGGGCGGCGCGGCGCCACGGTGACGGGGATGTCGTGGCCAGTGACCTCACGGCACACGTCGATCACCTCGCGCACCGAGAAGCCGGTCCCGTGGCCGAGGTTGTAGATCAGGTGCCGGCCGGGCTCGCAGGCGCCGAGCGCGCGCAGATGCGCGTCGGCGAGGTCGGCCACGTGGATGTAGTCCCGGATGCAGGTGCCATCGGGCGTGGGGTAGTCGTCGCCGAATACCTGGGTGCCGCGGCCGCTGGCCGCCGCCGCGAGCACGTTCGGGATCAGGTGGGTCTCCGGGGTGTGCCGCTCGCCGAGCCAGCTGCCGTCGGCGGCCTGCTGCGCGCCGGCCACGTTGAAGTAGCGCAGGCTGACCGCGCCGAAGCCTTGCAGCCGGGCGGACTCGGTGAGCGCGGTGTCCACCGCTAGCTTCGAGGCACCATAGGGGTTTGTCGGCCGGGTCGGGCAGGTCTCCTCGATCGGGGTGCGCTCGGGCTCGCCGTACACCGCGGCGGTGGAGGAGAAGATGATCCGCGCGGTGCCCGTCTGGCGCATGGCGTCCAGCAGGGCCAGCGTGCCGCCCAGGTTGTTCGCCCAGTACTTGGCCGGGTTCGCCACCGACTCGCCCACCAGCGAACTGGCCGCGAAATGCAGCACCGCCTCGATGTCGCGTTCGAACAGCACGTCAGCGGCCTTGTCCCTGATCGTGCCGCGGACGAATGCCGCGCCGGTTGGCACCGCCTCCTCGTGCCCGGTGGACAGGTCGTCCAGGACTGTCACGTGATGCCCGGCCGCGAGCAGCTGCGCGGCGACCACGCTGCCGATGTACCCGGCGCCGCCGGTGACCAATAGCCTCATTCCTGCCCTGCCTCCCGCGAGCCGGCTCTCCCGGCATCTGTGCCTTTAGTGGTAGGACCAGGACCATTTCTGGTTGGATCCGCCGTTGCAGGTCCAGATTTGCAGCGGGGTGCCCGCGGCCGTGTTGGCCCCGGTCACGTCGAGGCACAGGCCGGACTGCTGGCCGACGATCGTCCCGTTGCTTTCGACGGTCCACTTCTGGTTGGCGCCGCCGTTGCAGGGCCACAGCTCGACCTTGGTGCCGGCCGCCGTCTCGTTGTTGTAGACGTCGAGGCACTCGGTGGCGCCCATGGTCCGCAGCTCGTCGGCGGAGGTGGGCGAGAACTCCTGGTTGATGCCGCCGTTGCAGCCGAAGATCTGCTCCGGGTCGCCCGGTGTGTAGACGTACGGCCCGGGCGAGCCGTTGCCCGCGGTGTCCAGGCAGTCGCCGGATTGTGCGCTGACCAGTTCGCCGGTGCCGCCGGTGCCGGAGGCGGGGGTGGCCGAGATGAGGGTGACGCCGCCGGGCTGCGACGGTGGTGGTGAAGGTGCCGGTGGAGGTGCCGTCGGAGTCGCCGCTCCACAGGTCGGTGATGTTGGCTGACCCGGTGAGGCCGAGCTGGGCCAGGGGCACGCTGAAGCTGTGGCTGGCGGAGGTGTCGGTGTTGAAGATGCCGATGTCCCAGGTGCCGTTCTGCTGCCGCTTGTCGAAGACCTGCTCGTTGCCGCTGTCGATCACCCGGTCAGCGGGGATCCCGTCCTGGTCGACCCCGATCACCGCCGTGTCCTTCAGCAGCCCCAGGTCACCAGAGTCGAGATCGGTCAGATCGCTGCCCAGTATCAGCGGCGATGCGGCCAGGGACCACAGCGACAGCTGCGTCTGCCGTTCCGGGACGGTGAGCCCGTCGTTGCTGCCGGCCCCGACCTCGATGGAGTCCATGTCGTTCCAGCCGCCGGGCCCGGCGTAGGGCTGCCAGTTGGCCGCCTCGTCGAACCGGCTGGAGATGTTGTTGTAGTTGGTGAGGGTGCTGCAGTAGCACTGGATGTCGCCACCGGTGCGCCAGCCGTTGGATAGCGACGCCCAGGTGCTGGCATCGTCGATGTTCAGGCTGTTGGACAACTCGAACGCTATCGTCCGGCCCGACTGCTTCAGCGCGGTGGACCAGGCCGTCACGTCCGGGATGTCGAAGGAGCCGACGCCGTCCAGCTTGAGGTAGTCCACGCCCCAGGAGGCGAACTCATCGGCCCAGGAGTTGATAAACGCCTGCGCGCCGGGCTTGCTGTAGTCGATGCCCTGCATCCCGCCGCAGTTGTAATTGTTCTCGCTGTCGCCGTCGGCGATCTCGTTGGCGGTGTAGGAGGTGCCCTCGATCGGCGTTTTCTGCGACACGGCCTGGTCGGAGATCCCCGGCGTGACGTACAGGCCGAACTTCAGGCCCAGGCTGTGCACGTAGTTGGCGACGACCTCGATGCCGTTGGTCGAGCCGCTGGCCGGGAACTCGGTCGCGTTGGTCACCCAGCGCCCGTAGGAATCCACATCCGGCCCCTGGCTGCCCGGGCAGTTGTACCAGAAGTCATCCTGGTTGACGTACACGTAGCCATCGGCCTTCAGCCCGCTGGACACCAGGGCCTCGGCCTCGGCCTCGTCCTTGGCCGCCGACGGGTCGTACGCCACGTCGTTCCAGGTGCTCCAGCCCATCAGCGGGGCGCTGACGGCTATCCCGTTATTCTCAGCCCGCGCCTGCTGTGGCGCCGCCACCGCTGCCAGTCCCAGGCCCGCGGTGATGACGACCGCCGTCGCCAGCGCCGCCCCTCGTGATCGTGTTGCTGGTCGCCATCGTGGCCGTGGTCGCATCGATCCTCCAGTCAGGAAGGAACGCTCGGCAGGCATCTTCGCCGCCGCACCATGTCGCGCAGCGGTGCCCGCTGCCCGATGCCACCAGGCGCTCGCCACAGACGATCTATCACACTTCTTACCATGTCAATACTTGAACCGATACAAACTCAATCAGATCATCGCAGGCATGGCGGGGAGCCACCGAGCGCCATCTGGTGCTGCGAGATCTGCCAGCACCCGCAGTATGACTGATAATCTTGCTTTAAGCTGCCAAAACACGATTAAAAGAGTACGCCGCGGTCTACTCCGGGTTATAACGATTCGGATTCACGAAGATCTTTCATCTTGACAGCAACATGTTATGTCTTGCTACATTCTGGTCACGTTTTGTTCGGTCCTCTAAGTGGTCCGATCCTTCTGTGCGTTCCCTGTACGTTCCCGCCGAGGAGTCGCCATGACAGATAGCCCTTCCACCCCCGCCAGATCCGGAGCGTTTTCGCGGCGCGCCGCCATCAGGGGATTGGCCGCGACCGCCGGGCTGGCCGCCATCCCAGGCGCTCTGGCCGCCTGCAGTAGCAGCACCAGCAGCAGCAGCAGCAGTGCGGGTTCGAGCCCGACCGGTTCGGCTTCCTCGGCGGCCGGCACTATCAGCTTCGGCTCGAACTACTCCGACCCCGCACCCAAGCAGGCCTTCGCGTCTCTGGTGTCGGATGCGCAGAAGTCGACCAACGTCAAGGTCTCGATTAACACTGTCGACCACAACACGTTCCAGGACAACATCACGTCGTACCTGCAGGGCACGCCCAACGACCTGGCGACCTGGTTCGCCGGGTACCGCATGCAGTACTTCGCGGCCCAGGGCCTGCTCGAGCCCATCGACGACGTCTGGGAGAAGATCGGCCCCAACTTCGACGCCGCCACCAAGTCGCTGTGCAGGGGCCTTGACGGGCACTACTACCTCGTGCCGATCTACAACTACCCCTGGGTGGTCTTCTACAACAAGAGCACGTTCGCGTCGAAGGGGTACACCGTCCCGGCCACCTGGGATCAGATGATCTCGCTGTCCAAGACCATGCAGAAGGACGGCCTGATCCCGTTCGCCTTCGCCGACAAGGACCTGTGGCCGGCGCTGGGGACCTTCGACATCCTGGACCTGCGGATCAATGGCTACGACTACCACATCAGCCTGATGCACAACGAGGCGCACTGGACCGACCCCCAGGTCACCGCGGTGTTCGACCAGTGGCGCGAGCTGATGCCGTACCTGCAGACCGGCGCGAACGGCCGCATCTGGCAAGACGGCTCCAAGACGCTGGAAAGCAAGCAGGCCGGGATGATGTTCCAGGGCACCAACCAGATCGCCGCCAACTACGTCAGCGACAACAAGGACCTCGCCGACCTGGCCTTCTTCCAGTACCCGGAAATCAACCCGGCGTACGGCCAGTCCTACATGGACGCTCCCATGGACGGGTTCATGCTGCCCGCCAAGGCGCAGAACAAGGCCGCGGCGAAGACGGTACTGGAGTACATCGGCACCGGCCCGGCGGAAGCGGCGTACCTGAAGTACGACGAGTGGGACGTCGGCCTGGTCACCGGTCTCCAGGTACCCACCTACAACCAGGTCCAGAAGACCTCCGTGCAGATGATCTCCGGGCAGAAGGCAGTCTCGCAGTTCGGTGACCGCGACACCGACCCGGCGATGGCCGCCGCCGCCGAGACGGCGATCCAGCAGTTCATCGCGAGTCCGACCCCCTCGACCATCAAGTCGATCCAGAGCAGCCTCGCGGCGCAGGCGAAGAGCATCTTCTGATCGTGAGCACCAACCAAACCGCCGGGCCGGCGACGCGGCGGCGCCGCCGGCCGGCGGGCGCCGCCGGCTCTCCCGCGCGGACCTCCTGATTGTCATCGGGATGCTCGCGGTACCCGTGCTCGCCGACCTGGCGTTCATCTGGGGGCCCGCGGCTCGTCTCCGTCGCCCTGTCCTTCTTCCAGTGGAGCGGCGTAGGCGGGGTGCAGCTGCGGTCCTGCCATCCCACCGTGTTCATCCCCGACAACGGCTGCGTCTTCGGAGTGCAGAACTATGTCCAGGCGGCGACGGTATACCCGCCGTTCTGGCCGGCGGTCGAGCACAATCTCATCTGGCTGCTGGTCTTCACCTTCATCGCCGCCCCGATCGGGATGCTATTCGCAGTGATCATCGATAGCGGCATCCGCGGCAGCCGCATCTACCAGACCGTCCTGTTCCTGCCGGTCATGCTGTCGCTGGCGCTCATCGGGATCATCTGGGAATTCATCTACTCGCCCAACTACGGCCTGATCAACACGATCACCGGGCACAACACGAACGCGAACCTGATCGACTGGCTCGGCAACCCCAAGCTGAACCTGTGGGCGGTGCTGGTCGAGGCGTCGTGGCGTCAGATCGGGTACGTGATGGTGCTGTACCTGGCCGGCCTGAAGTCGGTCGACCCGTCCCTGCGGGAAGCGGCGCGCATAGACGGCGCGAACCAGTGGCAGACCTTCTGGCGAGTGATTTTCCCGGCCATGAGGCCGATCAACATCATCGTCTTGGTCGTCACCGTCATTGAGTCACTGCGTGCCTTCGACCTCGTCTACATCACCAACCAGGGCACCAACGGGCTGGAACTGCTGTCGTCGCTCATTACCAGCAACATCGTGGGCGAGGTCTCCCGGATTGGGTTCGGCTCCGCCTTGGGCGTCGTCCTGCTAGTGGTCTCGCTGGTGCCCATCTCCATCTTCCTGTACCAAACGTTCGGACGGAGCGAAACCTGATGTCGCCGCGCCGTGCTGGCCGGATCGCCGCCTACGGGCTGATGATCGCCGCCTCCGCCCTATGGGTTATCCCGCTCCTGTTCGCGCTATACATCTCGTTCCGCCCGTACAGCGAGACATCGCAGTACGGCTACGTCTCCCTGCCGCATCACCTGACGCTGAGCAACTACCTCAACGCGTGGACACAGGCGGACCTGCCGCGCTTCTTCATTAACTCAGTGGAAATTACGGTACCCGCCGTAATACTGACGCTTTTCCTGGCGTCCATGGTCGCATTCGTCGTCGCCCGGGCCGATATCAGGATCAACGTCCTCCTGCTGCTGCTGTTCACGGCGGGCAATCTGCTGCCGCCGCAGGTTATTATCACCCCGTTGTACCGCCTATATCTGCTCATTCCGCTGCCCGGCTTTATCAGTTCCAGCGGCCTGCTATACGACTCGATCGCCGGCCTCATCGTGATTAACGTCGCGTTCCAGGTTGGCTTCTGCGTTTTCGTGCTGAGCAATTACATGCGCACGATACCGGGCGAGATGTACGAAGCCGCCGAAGTAGACGGCGCGTCGATGTGGTCCCGTTACTGGCGGCTGACGCTGCCGCTGTGCCGACCGGCCCTGGCGGCGCTCGCTACCCTGCTGACTACCTGGATATATAACGATTTCTTCTGGGCGATCACCCTCATGGTGACCGGCAGCAAACGCCCGGTCACCTCCGCCCTGGCCAACCTGCAGGGACAGTTCGTCTCCAACCAGAACCTGATCGCCGCGGCCGCGGTCATGGTGGCTATCCCGACGCTGGTCGTTTACATCCTGCTGCAAAAGCAATTCATCGCCGGGCTTACCCTGGGCGCGACGAAGGGTTAGCCGCGAGTGCTGCCTAATGTTATTGAAGGGGTGAGCTACAGTTACATAGCAGAAGAGCCAAACATTCCCTCACAGGTACGGTATAGCCAGAGTGGTTCCGTTTGGCTTGTTGGTGCGGCAGTCCCGGATAGAAGCAAGGGTCCGCAGTGGCTGAAGGCAGAATGAAAAAATGTGGTGAACGTTGATAGATCCATCTGAGTCGGTACCGAGCATGCTTCCAGCGCAGCGGCAGGACCGGATCCTGGCGGAGATCGAGCGGTCCGGGGGCGCCCGGATCGTGCAGCTGGCGGAGCTGCTGGGGGTGTCGGACATGACGGTCCGCCGCGACATTGACGTGCTGGCGGCGCGGGGCCTGGTGAAGAAGGTGTACGGCGGCGCCACCGTCCGCCCGCAGGGCACCAGTGACGAGCCCGGCTTCGAGGCGAAGTCATGGCGTGAGCCGGCCGCCAAGGAGCTGATCGCGGCGGCCGCGGCGGCCCTGGTGCAGCCCAGGTCGACCATCGCGGTCAGCGCGGGGACGACGACCTACGCCGCCGCCGCCCACCTGGCGCGCATCCCCCAGCTGACGGTGGTGACCAACTCGGTGCGGGTCGCCGACTACCTCTACCGCAGCGGCGAGTCGTCGCAGACGATCCTGCTGACCGGCGGGCTGCGGACACCCTCGGATGCGCTGGTCGGGCCGATCGCGGTGCAGACCATCAGCGACCTGCATGTTGACCTGCTGCTGATGGGGGTGCACGGGATGGACCCGGTGTCGGGCTTCACCACCCCCAACCTGATGGAGGCGGAGATGAACCGGGCGATGGTGGCCTCGGCGGGGCGCCTGGTCGTGCTGGCCGATCACACCAAGTGGGGGGTCATCGGGCTGTCGGCGATCGCGGCGCTGACCGATGCCAGCATCCTGGTGAGCGACTCGGGCCTGACCCCGGAGGCGCGCGAGGTGATCGAGGCAACCGTCGGCGAGCTCGTCATCGCCGACCGGCAAGGTCCCGCCAGCGCGGACGCCGAAGTGCTGTGAGCCAGACAGCTTCCGTGCGCAAGACCCCGGCGCGGCTGGCCGACGGCCGCGAGCTCATCTACTTCGGAGCCTTCGCCGACAGCCCCGACGCATGCGCCGATACCCGCGTTCTCCAGCCCGCCGGCGCCTCGTCGCAGGCACGCTACGACCCCTTGCTTGACGAGTGGGTGCTGATAACGGGGCATCGGATGGCCAGAACGCACCTGCCCCCCGACACTGAATGCCCGCTCTGCCCCTCAAGGCCCGGCCACCCCACGGAAATCCCGGCCTCCTGGTACCAGGTGGCAGTCTTCCAGAACAGGTTTCCCGCCCTCACCCAGGAGGCCGGGCACGAGGCGGAGGACCATTTCCGGCCGCTTCGCCACGCGCCTGGCAGCGGGCGCTGCGAAGTGGTGGTTTTCAGCCCTGATCACGACACGTCATTCGCGGACCTGAGCCTGGCCCAGGCGGGCACCGTGATGGCCGCCTGGGCCGACCGCACCGCTGAACTGTCCCGCCTGCCCGGGATCCAGCAGGTCTACTGCTTCGAGAACCGCGGGCCCGAGATAGGGGTGACGCTCTCGCACCCCCATGGCCAGATCTACGCGTACCCGTTCATTACCCCGCGGACATCACGGATGCTGGCTGCTGTCCGCGCCTACCGCGACCGGACCGGCCGGGACCTCATCGACGACATGCTCACCGCGGAACACGCCGACGGATCCCGGATCGTCGTGGCCGGCCGGCACTGGACCGCCTTCGTCCCGTACGCGGCGCGCTGGCCGTACGAAGTCCACCTGTACCCCACCAGCCGGGTTCCGGACCTGACCCGCCTGACCGACCCGGAGCGGGCTGAGTTCTGTGAAATCTACCTCGACATCCTCCGCCGCTTCGACCGGCTGTTCGACGCTCCCGCGCCCTACATAGCCGCCTGGCACCAAGCCCCGGTCGATGAAGGCCACCTGGAGCTGGCACTGCACCTGGAGCTGTTCACCACCAGGCGCGCGCCCGGGAAGCTGAAGGCCCTGGCCGGCACGGAATCAGGCATGGACGCCTTCACCAACGACATCGTGCCGGAAGTCGCGGCGTCGCGGCTGCGCGAACTCGGATAAGACCAGGCCGCCGTGATGACCGCCAGGTAAGCGGCAGTCTATATAGTTCCCCTGTGGCTCCAGACGCAGACGAGGCTTCACCGCGGCAGGGCGCTGCGCCGCCTCGGGGCCGAGGCGCTGCGCCGCATGGACGAGGTAGGCCTGGTGTCAGAGCACCTGCCCGGCCTGCGCGACCGGACCGGGCACGCGGTCAACCTGGCGGTCTGGGGTGACAACGGTCCTGTGGTCGTGCGCTGGGACTACGGCTCTTACGCGCTTCCTATCATGGTGCGGGTAGGGGCGACGATGCCGATGCTGGCATCCTCGATCGGACGGGTCTATCTGTCCTACCTCCCGGCGACCCTGACCGAGCCGGTGCTGCACGCTCAGTCGCAGGACGGCGGCGCGGCGTTCAGGCCAGCCGAAATCGAGGCGATAAAGACCGCGACGCTGCGCGCCGGCTGCGCACTCACCAGCGGGCGGCGTCGTTCCCGGAGGTGAGCTCGCTGGCCGGCCCCCGTCTTTACGACGGGTGATTCGCTGTGTCGTGGTGGCGATCGTCTTGCCCGCGCGGCAGGCGACCGACGGGCTCCTCACGAGCCTGGCCGCCGAACTGCTCGCCAGCACCTCAGCAATGTCGGCCGAGCTCGGGCACGCTCAGCAGCCCGTAAAGCGGGGCGAAAGAAAAAAGAGGCTAATGCGCCGCCACGCCAATCACGTCGGGTCGTCACCGGCGCGTGCGGCCGACCGAGCTGAGCAGCTCACGGGCGAGGTCCGGCGTCGCGGCCGCATCGGCCACCGCTCCGTAGACGTAGAAATCAGGGCGGACGATGACCGCCGCGGCGCCCAGTTCCGCGAACCACCGCCGGTATGTCCCGCCGGTATCCGCGACCCAGACAACGCTGGCGGCGCCGGGGTTGCCAGCAGGCAGAACCCACCGCCCACGACGTGGTCGAGCAACCCTTGACGGCCGTCAGACGCGACGATGCCGTGCGCGGACAGCTGCCCGGCGCCCAGCGCATGCCGGTGGACAGCAGTCCCGCCCCCAGGCCGGGCAGCAGCAGCTTGACCGGGGCCGTCCCTGAACCCCGCGCCTGCCGCATCGCGCGGTCGCGTTCGGCCGCCGCGGCGGGGTCGCGGAGCGTGTGCCGCGGGCTGAGCAGCACCCCGGTCTCGGTGACCGTGCGCACGTGCGGTTCCCGTTCGCTCTGGTAGCTGTCGAGGATCGACGGGTCGGCCGCGTCCCGGAGCAGGTCCAGCTTGAACGCGAGGTTGCGAGCGTCCCGGATTCCCGAGCACATGCCCTGCCCGAGGAACGGCGGCATCTGGTGCGCGGCATCGCCGGCCAGCAGGACGTTCCCGGCCCGCCACTGGTCCGCGACGAGCGAGCGGAACGTGTAGGTGGCAACCCTGATCAGGTCGGCATCATCGGGCCCCAGATAGCCGGCCACCCGCCGCCAGACCAGGGCGGGGTCGCTCTGCTCGCCGAAGTCACCTGGGGAGCCGAGCATGAAGCTGAACCGGTGATGCCGCAGGCCGATCGAGATGATCGAGGTGGGGGCGGCCGGATCGCGGACCATCGCGCTGGAAGAGCACTTCGTCACCGCGGATCTGGCCCGCTACGGTGCCTCGAGCGCGACCATCGCGCCGCCGGACATCTGGGCTAGGGCGAGCAGGCGGCTGCTCGACATCACCGGCGAGCGGGTGGCGACGATGGACGCGGCGGGCCTCGACATGGCCGTGCTCTCGCTCAACTCCCCCGGCATCCAGGCCGAGCCCGACCCCAAGGTCGCGGTCGCCGCCGCCGCCAGGGTCAACGATTACCTGGCCGAAGTGATCGCGGCCCACCCCGGCCGCTTCTCCGGCTTCGCCGCGCTCCCGCTGCAGGACGGCGAAGCGGCGGCCAAGGAACTGCACCGGGCGGTCACCCAGCTCGGGCTGCGCGGGGCCCTGGTCAACGCGCACACCCAGGGCCGCTATCTCGACGACCCGGCGCTGCGGGTGGTCTGGGCATGCGCCCAGGACCTGGACGTCCCGCTGTACCTGCATCCCGCCAACGGCGCCGATGTCCCGCATGTCCTGTCCGGCCACCCTGAGCTCATCGGGCCGATGTGGAGCTGGGGCACCGACACCGCGACGCACGCCCTGCGGCTGATCTTCGCCGGCGTCTTCGACGACTTCCCCCGGGCCAAGCTGCTGCTCGGGCACATGGGTGAAGGACTGCCTTACGCCTTGTGGCGGCTGGACTCACGCTGGGGCTTTCATAACCATCACGGCATCGAACTCGACCGGGAACGCCCCTCGGAGTACCTGCGCGAGAACCTCTACATAACGACAAGTGGCGTCTGCTCCGCCGCCCCATTGCAGTGCGCGCTGCAGGCCCTGGGCTCCGACCACATCCTGTTCGGCACCGACTACCCGTTCGAGGACATGGCCACGGCCACGGCGTTCCTCGCCGCGGCACCGGTCAGCGAAGCGGACCGGGCCAAGATCGGCCACGCCAACGCCGAGCGGCTGCTGCACATCGACCCCGGGAAGTGACTCCCGCCGTTCAGGCGATGCCCGGCCAGGCGGCGCAGACCTCGGACAGCGTGAACCCCGCCACCGGCGAGGTGATCGGAACTTACGCCGACGCAGACGTTCAACGGTGAAACCACGGTTCGTTCAAGATGAAAGGCTCTTTCCTGAACGGACCGTGCTTTCACCGATCAAGGAAAACGCCGGCGCCACCCAGTGTCAGCGGCCACGTCGGCCCGGCCATAGGCGGGCAGCTGAGGCTTGTGAGGCCCAAGGCAGCTGTTGGGTGCGTCTACGACATTAAATATCGTGAAATGATCGGTTTTGTATCTAGCGCATTCCGTAGT
>CAVQOE010000003.1:0-19112 GCA_963714295.1 uncultured Actinomycetota bacterium
GCAGGCGGGCCTCGACATCGCCATGCCTCTCCGCTCCGTTGACGTTCACGGTGACATGCATCAGCTGGCGTCTCCCTTGGCTCGGCGATGGATCTGGTGAGAGCCCGGCCGACCAACACGCCGACCAGATGGCGTTTGTAGTCCTCTGGGCCTCGCTGGTCGGCCGACGGGTTGCAGGCCTCGGCGCACGCTGCGGCCGCCGCGGCGACCTGGTCGTCTGTCGCCGGGCTGCCCCGGAGGAGGTCCTCCGCCGCCACGCAGGCGAAATTTCGGCGCCCACCGCGGTCGAGCCGATCCCGACGTCTTCGATCACCGCCGTATCGGGATGGCCGCTACTGCTGATCTGCAGGAACGTCCCCGCAGCCGCTATGGACCAGTCACCGGCCCGCCGTTCGACTTTCTCATAGGCGCTACCGGTGCGGGCCCGACGGGAACGCGGACCTCGACGAGGATCTCGGCATCGCCTAGCGCCGTCTCGTACGGCCCGACGTGGAAGTCGCGCAACTCGACCGAGCGGGTCCCTGCCGACGAGCGGATCACCGCCCGGCCCCGCAGCGCAGAGAACACTGCGGACAGATCCTCGGACGGATCGGCCTGGCACAGCGACCCGCCGACCGTGCCCCGGTTGCGGACCAACGGATCGGCGATGACCCGCTCCGCCTCGGCGAAAATCCGATAGTGCTCGGCCAGCAAGGAGGTCGAGCACGCTGGCATGGCGGGACATGGCCCAACCACGATCTCGTCGCCGTCCAGCTTGATGTAGTCCAGGTCGGCCAGGTCATTGATGTCGATCAGCGCCTCGGGGCGAGCCAGGCGCAACTTCATCATCGGCAGCAGGCTGTGACCTCCCGCCACCAGGCGCGCCTCAGGCCCGTAGCGCTCCAAGAGCGCGATGGCATCGTCAACGCTCCTTGCCCGCTCGTACTCGAACGATGCCGGTACTGCCCGAAACCCCCCTCGGTCGTCCAACAAAGGCCATCCTGCGCCCCACTCCCCCGGCCGTCAACGGCCGGCTAACCGATCGCTTATCCAGGTCCCCCACTGATCGTGGTACACCGTCTCCGTGACCTTGACCCAGTTGGAGGCGTTCGTGCTCGTGGCCCGACTGGGGTCGGTGAAAGCAGCTGCCGGTGCGCTCGGCGTAACCGAGCCGGCCGTTTCCGGAGCACTGGCCGCCCTCCGCCAGCAGTTGGGTGATCCGCTGATCACCAAGACCGCAGCCGGGATGTCGCTCACCGCCGGCGGTGAGCGCTTCGTGAGCATCGCGTCGCAGATGGTGGCCCTGGCCACGGAGGGAGAATCCGTGATCCGCCAGGCCCAGGGCGCCCCCGCTCGCATCCGAGTCGCCGCCACCTCCGCCGTCGCCGAGTTCGTCGCCCCGCCCGTGCTGGCCGCGTTCGCCGCCCGGACAACCAACATCGAGACGAACATCGGCGTATCGGAGTCAGGCGAGATGGCCGCCCTCCTCCACGAACGGTTAGCCGACGTGTCCTTCGGGCCTCGCCTTAGCGGAGAGGTGGCCAAGGGACTGACCTCCGAGCCGATGATGCGCTACGGCCTGGTGGTCGTCGCTTCGCCGTCGCACCACCTAGCCAAGGTCGCCGACGTCAAATGGCAAGCCCTCTCCGCGGAGGACTGGCTGGTCGCACCCTCAGCGATGGACCCTTCCAATGAGATCGGGCTCCTGCTGGAACGCCTGCACGTTCCCGCCCACCGGGTCCGAGTGTTCCCCAACCAGACGGCGGCGTGGGCCGCCGCCGGCCAGGGCGAAGGGGTGGCCCCGCCATATCCCACCTGGTCAGCCGCGACATCGAACGCGGCCTGCTCCGCCGCTTGGACGTGGTCTCCACCCCCATCCAACTCCTGTGGTATGTCACCGCGCTGCCCGTGGAGCGTCGCTCGCCCGCAGTGGCGACCCTGCAGCGGTTCCTGACCACCCCCGAAGCCATGCAGAGCATGCACCGCAGCGATGGTGGGGTACCGGCCAGCCGGTTCCGGCCCCCGGTGTATGTGACGCTCTGGAGCTGACCACTCCGACACCCCGGTAGGTCAGAATCTGCTACTGGCTAGCGGGTCCCAGGCAACGACGACCGACGTGGTCGCCGTGGGGGCATCGGCTCAGCGCGGCAGCTATCTCGGGATCGCGAGACTCGGGCAGGCAAAGGCGGCGCCGGACGAAAGCCACGTAGTCGACCCCGGTCGTCGGCCTATTGACCGGGCGCGTCTCCGATTCCGTCACCGCTTCATAGCCCAGGTCGGCGACGAAGTCGAGAAACAGTGCCGCGCTGGGGCCGTCAGGTCGGGGCAGGTTCCAGAAGTGCTGCCAGAGCGGAGCGAGGACCACGGACGGGTCGCACCCCGGGGGTTTGGCGATTCCGCGGCTCAGCCCCTCGTGACCGAAGCCGTAGATCGAGCGGGCCGCGTTATACACATTGCCGCCGCAGCTGGCGTCGTGACTGAAATAGTTTGGCGAGCCCAGCGCCCCCAGGAAGGTCCGGGTCAGGTCGATGAACGGGCCGCTGCGGTCCGACAGCGCGATGTCGCGCCCGCCGAACGTCTCGATCGTCTCATGCAGCTTGTCGGCGATGTAATCCAGCGCCTCGTCCCACGACACCCGCCGCCACCGCCCCCCGCCCCGCGGTCCCGTGCGAATCAGCGGCGACTGCGGCCGTTGATCGTCGAACTCGAACGCCAAGCCGGCCGAACCCTTCGCGCACAAGCTCGTACCCAGAGCCACGTCGTGCGGATTGCCCTGCAGCCAGGTCACTCTGCCGTCCTCGACCGTCACCCCCAGCGGGCAGCGCACCGCGCACATCCCGCACATGCTGTAGACCGTGCGTCGGCCCGGTGCGTCCACACCACTCACGTTTGGCGCCATCACAGAAGTCATCACAACTTCGCTCCACCCATCTCAGCCAGCCGACGCATGTCGCCCGCTGCACAAGTCAGCGTCCCACCACCCAGCCACCCGAACCAGGGTCCTTCGGCCCCAAACCGCAGCCTTGCCGTCGATCAGTGAACCTTCCGACGTGTATCCATTAGATTCTCTCAAGCACACATCTCGTGAACGATCGGGAGAGGAGAACCGAAATGCCTAGTAACGGCGAGGAGCAGCCTCTCACTGACGATCAGCTCATCGCCAGGTTGCAGCAAGAGGCCCAACCGCCTCGCCCGGAGCACGATCCCTTCATGGACCTCCCGCTCGCGGAGATGGTGATCATTTCGGGCGAGGAAGTGTGTAGCGGTCAGGGTCCCCTCTGCGGGGACCTGGCCCGGCAGCCCACCAAGATCCAGGCTGGTTACGGAACTCCGAGCACAGTACCCACCAGCTGCGAGCTTGCGTCGGGGCATCCCGGCCCCCATCGAGCAGGTTTCATGCGGACGCGTATTCTGCACCACTGGCACACGTTCGAGTGGCCCGCGTCCTCATAGCGTCATCGAAGTTATGCACAGCCGACATCACCAATGACCTGCGTGGGCCATTTCGGGGATGATGTCGAGCCGAAACCGGGTATGACGTCGGCGAGAGTCTGAGAGGGTCCCGGTCACCCAAAACGATTGGACGTCCGGCGGGGCTCAACGCGGCGCCACGCTCCTTCACCAGCCGGCGCAACCGCCACAAGGCGAACACCGGATACGCTTCGGCGGCGTGCTAAAGGGTGAGCGAGCGACCACGGTCTCCCGAACCCCAAGCGCACCGAGCTGACGGGCCGCTCCACGCTCATCCCACCGCGGCGGCCACCACCACGAACGTGATGAGAGCGATGAGATCGAAGACCTATCCGCCTGCGACGTCCGCGGCCTTCGCCGGCTCGGCGAGCGTTACCAGGTCAGGCGGCTACGTGAAGCCGGCCACACGGTGGGCTGAGATCGCCGGATGGGCCGGCGTCAGCGCTCAGGCACTACACAAGAAGCCTCTAGGGCCATAAGAGGACAGGGCAACACATCGGCGTAGCCAGCGGTCGTGCACCGCGGCGTAGCAACCATCCCACCGACCCGGCGTGTGGGGATACCCTTTCGTCTGGATTCGCCGCCGCGATTATGGGGCGTGTTCGATGCCTGCTCCCTGTCCGGAGTTGCGCGGGTTTGTCGAGATGGTCGAGCGTTGCAATGGGAGCGCGATCACCCCAGCGCAACTAGGCAGAGCCGCTGACTGATGGCGTGTCTGAGTTGCTCGACAAACGGTATCGCCATATCCTGGCCAGCCTCGGGGGGTGGACCCTCACCGACTCTTGGTATGTAAGCGGTGCATTGGGTACAGGCTCGGGTTGTGCTGCTGTTTGAGCGCGACCGCTGCCCGGGATGGTTCAGTAGTGAATCGCTCCCGAAGAGCCACCCCCGACCGCGATGGCGTCGCCCGTAATGGCGGCACTCTTGGGTGACGCAAGAAAGGCGACCACGAAGGCCACCTCGCCGGCCTCGACTATCCGGCCGATGAGATTTCCAGTAAAACGGCTTGCCGTCTCATCGCTGGTCCGCTCGGTTCGAGTCGCCCCCGGATGTACCACGGTCACCGTGACACCGTGCGGGCTCAGTTCGTCAGCCAGGTTCTTGGAAAGCGCCGCGACCGACACGTTGCGGATAGACCCAAGGATCGACCCGCTTTGGCGGGCGGCGAGGCCGCTTAGGTTGACGATCCTCCCCCATCCTTGGCTGACCATGCGCGGCGCAACCTCGCGGGCGCAGCGGAGATAGCCCATGACCTTGGTGTTGATCTCCTCCCATAGCGCCTCGGTCGTGATCTCACCCAGCTTGGCAGGCCGAACAACCCCCCCTGGCATGGCCGCCGCATTCACCAGGATGTCCACTCCTCCAAGTAGGCCTGCAAGGCCCTCGACCATCGTCTGCACCGACTCGTCGTCGCGCGTGTCGCACGACCAGCCGACGATGCGGCGGCCGGTAAGACTGGCGAGCTCAGCGCACGCCTCGTCAATGCGTTCCTGGTCGCGAGCAGCGATCCCCACGTCGGCCCCCTCCACGGCGAGCTGAAGAGCCACGGCCTTACCGATCCCCCGACTCCCACCCGTCACGATCGCCCGCTTGTCAGTCAACTCGAGGTCCATGTCAGCCAGTCTACGGGCCGGGCATCGGCGACTCCTCGAGTCCGGAAACCACGTCGTAAACGTCAGTGGGAGTCGCTCACTGCCGGCGTTGGGGGTCACCTTGACCGCGGGATTTGAGGACATTCCGGTTGGACATTATGGGCGAGGGCAAGCCTTCCGGTAACCGTCGATCAGCTCGCCCTCGCAAGAGCGACGGGTCGGAGCGTTATCCGCTCCGATCAGCTAATCGGGGACGCTTGTCAAAGTACGCAGCAAGTCAGCGACATGATTGAGCACCATCCCACAGACCCGGCGTTGGGGACATTCTGTGATCGGACTTTGGTGACAGGAAGCGCCGGCCCAGGCCTCGAGCGGCCGGTCGGCTTCTCGTTCATAGGTGCTCCCGAAGGCGTGGGGAGCGTCTTGCAGCGCCACCAGCCGAATGTTGCGAAGCCGTGAGGCTTCGTGTGGTTCGACGGGCCTGATCTCCACCGATCAATCCTGAGCGGAAGGCGGAGACCGCACAAGCGAATATCCTACGAAAAGCTATGCCCGAGCAGATCCGAATCGACCTCGCCGGCCAGCACGCCTATTCGGTCAAGGTGCTCGCCGGGGCCTCAACCACTACCCACCAGGTCACTGTGCCGTCGTCGTTGCTGGCTGAGGTGGGCCTCCGGTCCGAGGATGAGGAACCCCTGGTCCGGTCGTCATTCGAGTTTCTCCTTGAACGCGAGGCGCCGACGTCGATCCTGGCCCAGTTCGATCTTGACGTGATCGGGCGCTACTTCCCCGAGTATGTGGCCACGATGCGCGCCCGCTTCTCACAGTCAGCCGACTGATCCTTTCTTCATTGCGACCCTGCCCGGCCACCCGGACGTCCAGCCGGCGGTAGGGGCGCTTTGTGGGTGCGACCTCGCCGCACGTTATGGGGCGTTGGGTGCTCGACAGGCATCATGGGGACAACCGGAGGTACGTATCGATGCCCCTCTCACGGCGGGTCGCAAGGTTCAATCAGCGCTACACGAATCCGTTCACGCGCCACATCGCCGGCTGGGCACCGGGTCTCGCCCTTCTGGAACACGTTGGTCGGCGCTCTGGCCGCCTGTACGAGACGCCTGTCAACGTCTTCAAGGTCCAGGGGAAGTACCTCTTCGCGCTCACCTATGGCGAGAGCGAGTGGGTGAAGAATGTGCTACAACAACTCCCCACAACAGTCCCCGTCGGAGGGATAAGTGCCTCCCGGCGTGCGGCAATTTTGTAGGTCAGGCGGTCCGTGTCGGTCAGCTCGGTGACGGCCGCGGGCTCGATCGGGCCGGGCTGGTGTGGTAGTCCACGAGGCGGCCAAGCAGCCGGGGGAAGTGACGTCGCAGCACGATGCCGGCCTTCGCGACGGTGCCGGGGAAGACGAACAGGTCGTCGCCAACGAGCGAGCGCTCGACGGCGTCGACTACCACCGACGTCGGCGTGATGTTGCGATGGTGTGCCACCGCGGCCGGGTCCTCGGCGGCGAGGCGACGGTATTGCGGGGTGTCCACCCGACCGGGGCAGACGCAGCGGATCTTGACGCCGCTGCCCCGGTATTCCGCGGCCAGCACCTCGGCGTAGGCGTTGACCGCGGCCTTGGAGGCGGCGTAGGCGGACATTTTCCGGGCGGGCACCGAGCCGTCCAGTGAAGAGTAGAGCACCAGTTCACCCCGGCCACGTTCCACCATGGCGGGCAGGAAGGCGCGCACGACATTGACGGTGCCGACGAAGTTGACCCGCCAGATCTGGTCGAAGTCCTCCCGCGACTGCTCCAGGCCCGGCCGAGCCGGGCTATCGCGGCAGCATGCACCAGCCGGTCTATGGGGCCGACTGCGGTCGCCAAGGTGTCTACCGCGCCCTCGTCGCTCACATCGCACACGTGGGTGGCCACCCCGTTAACCCGCCGTGCGAGCGCCGCTAGACCGTCCGGGTCGATGTCGACCGCGGCCACGGTCCACCCGCTTGCGCAGAGCTTGATCGTGGTCGCCTCGCCGATGCCGCTCGCCGCGCCAGTAACCAGAGCTGTGCCGTTCATCCAGATTTCTCCTCGTCGGAACAGACCGCAGCGCAATCAGTCTTCCATCGTGCCAGCGGGAAGTGAATTTTCCTTGGCGTTCGAGCCGCCCTTGCGGTTTGCCGGCGGTGTGCGCCGACTCTGTGAAGGGTCGGCCTCGCTGGCAAAGGCTGAACGCGAGGCTGTAGTAGCGCGGCCGGTAGTTCTAGCCGCGAGAGGTCCCGCTCCACCCTCCGCTTGCCCCGATACCCGCGTCTGAGCCACCGTCGGAATCATCCCCTGGCTGACTGGCTGCGGACGTACCGCACTTGGGATCACTGCGGCGCGTCGCACGACGGCCGCGATAAGTGCCTCTCGACCGGCGGTAAGAGCGATCATCGAGCGGTACTGTGCGTACCTGACCGGTCGATGCTTCCAGCAGGATTCGCGCTGATGAGAGCATGACGACGCCCTTCCGTGAGCGGACACAATCACCGCGGCCGCCACCGAGAGTACGAACTGCCGGGGAACCACCCAACCGAAACCGGGTGAACATTGAGCACAAAGCACCTGAACGATGTCAGCGAGCAGCCCGGCAATCCGCGAATAGAGCCGACCGGAGCAGGCCCCGGGGCTCAGCGCACGGCTACGTGTGCGCCTTCTACCAGGTCAACTACGGGACCGGCGGTCCCTGCCAGCAGATCGCCGGTCCCGCCCTGGACGCGCCAGCCGAGGTGCACGTCCGCCCGCATGCCGTTGACGGGCTCGGTCCGCTCCGGCTCGAGCGGGTCGGATGCCGGCTTGTCCGCCAGTCCGGCAGCGAGTCCTGGACTGGAACGCTCATGCGAACAGCCCTGCAGGGGGTCCTGGACGCCAGATGACTGTGGCAGTGAGCAGAGCCTGTTGTGCTCGCTGTCACAGCTGTCGGGTTCGGGTCAGGGGTTTCTGAACGTGACCGCGTGCCAGGTCAGCCCGCCGTTGTCTGTCAGCAGAAGCTGTCCGAGCATGTCCCCGTAGGCGGGGTGCCCGTGGATGACCACGCCATCAAGAGTGGTGGTGAACCCCAGGTCGTTCCAGCCCTGGCCGCCGTCGAGGTAGGTGAGCACCGTCCGCCAGGTCTTGCCGTTGTCTGCGGAGTAGTACAGCCAGCTCCCTGCGCTGGTGGTGGCGATGGTCAGGTGGCTGGGGGCCGCGGCGGCGATCATGCCGCCGTCACCGGCGCTGGCCGGGTGGCCTGCCAGCTTCCACGTCGCGCCGAGATCGCCGCTCACGTACACGGTCTTATCCGTGTGGCCGGTGTAGCCCTGGCCAGTGCACAGCAGGGCCAGCCCGTGCGGAGCCTCCGCGGCGACCGAAGTGGCCTCCGGGAACGGGCTGGCGGCTGTGGGGCACGGGGCCGCGTGCTTGGTGACGGTCAGGCCGCCATTGATGGTGACCAGGACAGACGAGCCGTCCACGACCGCCGCCACCCCGGCCTGGGTGGCGATGCCCCCGACGCCAGAATTGCTGGCCAGCGCCGTTATCCGGATCCATGGGCCGCCGCCGAGCGCGCGGCGCGACAGTGCCCATCCGGTCAGTCCGCCTGGTCCGTGGCGTGCGGTCACGGCCAGCACCTGGTGATCGGTGGTCTCCAGGGACAGGATCGCGCCGCCCGGGTAGGCCACGGCCGACCAGTGCTCACCGCCGTCGGTGGTCACCCACAGCCCGTTGCCGAACACGAACCCGTGCTCCGGCGTCGCGAACCGGATGCCCCACGCGACCGGTGCGGTGCTGGTGTAAGGCTCGCCGAGCGGCACCACCGGTGCCGGGAGCCTACGCCAGCTCACGCCACGGTCACGGGTGCGGACAATTGAGGTACACGGCGCGTGCTTGCACGGTGCGGTGCCTAGCACGAAGGCCTCACGGGCCGAGGCAAACGTGACAGACGCGGCCCTGAACCCGGCCGGAACCGGGCCGCCCGACGGCTGCACGGGGCCGGCCAGCGCGGCGGTAGCCGGAGCGCGCGATGCCGGCCAGGACACTGATGGCGACGAAGCGGCGGAACGGGCGGGCGAACGGGCCGCTGACGGCGCTTGCGTCGTCCCGCACCCGGCCGCGAGCGCCGCGATCAGCAGCCCCCCGCATGCGGTAGCAAATGACTTCTTCACTGAACTCGCCTCCTATGCAGGAGACGCCGCGGGCAGCGGTCCGGTTATGCGTCTTTGGTCCTGACTGGGGCCACTTGGGCTGCCGCCGAGTCCATGCAGATCAGGACTTATCGCGTTGTCCAGGCGACGGCACCTTGGTCGGCATCGGAAGGGCCAGAATCGGCAGGGCGTCCGCGAGGAAATCATGGGCGAGCAGCGGGGTCGGTTGACGCCCCTCAGCATCGCCGTTGGTGACCTGGACTAACCAGACCGGGCGGCCACCTGCTGGCGGGACACGCTACCTGGCGCACGCGAGGCCGGTTACTACGAGCAAGCCACGACCTGGACGGACTGGCTGCGCCTGGTTTCCGGGCAGGCCGGGGACTGACCTCATCCGGCAGCATGAGGCGAGCCGCGCTGGGCGCGGGCACGGCGCTTGCCCTCGTGCATGGCCTGTACCCGGGCGATCGGGATGGTGTGTCCCTCGGCGACGAGGTCGGCAGGCAGCGCCTGCGGCGGCGGCAGGGCAGCGGCCCAGGGATCAGCGCCGGCCAGCAGCCGCGCCGCGTTCCGCACCGTGAAGTCCCCGGGCGACACCTCGTCCAGCGAATCCCAGGCCACCGGGAACGAGACCGGCACGCCAGGGCGCGCCCGCGGGCTGTAGGCGGCCGCCACGGTCGCGCCGTGCGCCCGGGTCGAGTCGATGAACACCATGCCGCCGCGATCGGCCTTGACGAACGCGGTCGTCGCGAGGCCGGGGTCCAGCCGCGCGGCCCGCTGCGCCAGGGCGCGGGTCGCAGCCGCCGCGTCGTCCGCGGACACCGGTTCCTGAACGGGCACGTAGATGTGCACGCCCTTGGCCCCGCTGGTCTTGACCGCGCCCGCCAGGCCGGCCCCGGACAGCGCTTCCCGGACCAGCCTGGCCGCGGCGACCGCCTTCCCGAACGCGCCCGCAGCCGGCGGATCGATGTCGAGCACCAGGTAGGAGGGCCGGTCCAGGTGCCCGGCGGTGCCGAGCGTGACGTGGTACTCCACCGCGCGCTGATTGGCGAACCAGATCAGCGTCGGCTTGTCCTCGCACAGCGCGTACCGCACCTCCCGGTGAGAGGATTCCGCCCACATCGAGACGGTCTTGATCCACGGCGGCGCGTAGTCCGGCACGTTCTTCTGCATGAACGGACGCTGGCCCGCGCGCACCCGGATCACCGACAGCGGCCGGCCGCTCAGCACGGGGACGATACGGTCCGCGACCGCCTCCAGGTAGTCCACCAGATCGCGCTTGGTCGCGCCCGCCCCGTCGAACAGCGGCTCGTCCAGGTGCGTCAACGTGATCTCGGGCGGTGCCATGCGTAACGTCTACCCGTTCCGCGTCCAGGCACCACCGACGTTATAAAAATCAGAGGCTTGCGATGTCACCCGCACCGCCGCCACCTGCACTCGCCAGCCGACTTTCCGGCACTGTCCCCCGAAGGGACAATCTGTGGCCCATTCATCGAGGCGACTCGGCTCGGGCATGCGCACCGATCCGGCAACTTGCGGTGCGGTCCGGCGCTGACAGGCTTCTGCCGGGACCACCTTCTACACGCCATGCATGTCCGATAAGTCCGGGACGGTCTGGCGGAGTCGTGCGGAGAGCCTCTCGCCTGGGCGAATGATCCCAGAGGGTCGCGGTGAGTCGAGGCCCGTCTGAATGCGTTGGCTCCCGTTCGCGGCTCCTGCGGCCGCTCCTCGGATGCGAACCTATTCCCGCAGCAGCGGCAGTACCCGGGTGCCAAGCAGCCTGACGCCTTCGGCGTCGGTCAGGCCGTGAGGGGTGCCGAAGTCAATGCGGCCCGCGCCCGCCTCGATGACGGCGCGGGCCTGTGCGGCGACATGCTCGGGTGTCCCGCTGAACGCGAACCGGTCCAGCACTTCGTCCGGGATCAGGGCACCCGCGGCGGCGTCATTCCCGGTCGCCACGAGTTCGGCGATCGAGGAGACGAGCCCGTCCGGCAGCCCGGCCGTAGTGTCAAGCGCGCCGACAACCGCGAGGTACATGGCCACTTCGGATCGGGCCCGCCGCCGCGCGGTGGCACCGTCTTCGGCGACCACGGTGACCGCGCCCGCGACGACCCGGACGCCGCCCGGCACCCGTCCGGCGGCCAAGCTGGCTGCGGTGACCCGCTGCTGGGCCTGCGCGATGACCGCCGGGCTGGCGGTGCCGCCCACCTTGAGTTCATCGGCGATCTGTCCGGCCAGGGCGGTTCCGCGTGGCCCCCACGCGCCGAGCAGCAGCGGCGGGACGCGGGACGGCGGCGCGGCGCGTAGCCGGGTGCCGGGCTCCAGCCTGAACTCCTGCCCGGCGAACCCGGTCTCGTCGCCGGCCAGCAGGGCACGGGCCACAGCGGCGGCCTCGCGCAACCGTCGCAGCGGCCGCGACTGCGTGATCCCGATCGCGCCAAGCCAGGCGCCGCGTGCCAGGCCCAGGTATGCCCGGCCCGCGGAGGCGGCTTCGAGCGCCGCGACCTGCCCGGCGATCTCGTACGGGTGCAGGGTGTAGGGGTTAAAGCAGGCGGCGCCGAGTCGAACCAGGCTGGTGGCCCGGGCGATCTCCAGCAGCGCTGGCAGCGGCGGCTGGTAGAGCAGGTCAGCGAAGACGCTGACCACATCGAAGCCGTGGGCCTCTGCAGCGGCGGCGAGCGGGCCATATGCGCCCGGCGGCTTGTCGGTCTGGAAGGCGATCCCGAACTCGGCATCCATGCAGCACGCCGCTCAGGTGAGGTCATCGGAGCGCAGTTCGCGCCGCCCGGTCCGGGTGATCCGCATGACCAGCCGTTCATCCGGGTCGGGGCAGGCGACGAGGCTGTCGCGCGCCAGCCAGTCAGCGGCGGGCAGGTCCCGTTGCTTGGCCGGCAGCAGCGGTAGCACCGCAGCTAGCGCGTACAGGCAGAAATGACGCGGGACCATGACCCGTGAGCTTTCGGTCACCTCGAAGTAGTCGCCCACCTGCAGGCCGCAGACCGCCCGGCCTCCGATGGACTCTACCGTGACCCGCAAGTCATACAGGACCATGTCGGTGCGCGGCTCGGAGCCGCCGTCGGAAGCGCTCACCAGATGCCCGGCCCCTCGTGTGCTGGCACGGGATCAGCCTCGGGCCGTTCGGGAAGATCTCGCAGTGCGGGCAGCACCTGGCTGCCGAGCAGGCCAATCGCCGCCACCGGGTCAGGGCCGAGCGGCGGGCCGAACGACAGGTGGCGCGCCCCGATCGTGTGCAGCACGCGGCACCGGGCGATCACCTCGGTGGCGTCCCCGGCGATGCCGAGTGACAGCATCCGGTCGTCGATGAGCGCGGCGGCCTGCTGCCCGGTGTGCGCGAGGCGGGCGGCCTGGTCGAAATCGGCGGGATGGAGCCCGGCTTCGGCGAGCATCGGCGCGGAGAACGAGGGGCCGTAATAGGCGAGTTTCTCCGCCAGCGCGTCCCGTGCCCGGCGGGGGTCGGCGGACAGCGAGACCCAGAAGCAGGCCGGCAGGTCAACCTCGCGGCCGGCGGGCGCCGCGCCGGCCAGCACGCTCGCACGAGCGACGGCGAACCGCTCGGGCGGGTAGAGCAGGGGCAGCGCCCCGTCGGCGTGCGCCCCGGCCATCGCCAGCATCCGCGGGCCCATCGCCCCCACGTACACGGGGACGGGACGGGCTAGCGGGAACTTCAGCGCCGCGTCCGCGTGCTCCCGTGCCCAGGTCGGCAGCAGTCCGCGGTCGACGTCATGGTGGCCGAGCAGCGCGCGTACGGTAGCCACCGCCGCCATGGTCGTGGCTAGCGGTGCGGTCCGCGCTATCCCTGCCCAGCCGAGGAACTGCTCGGCGCCGGCCCCGATCCCGAGCAGGAACCGGCCGCCGCTTGCCTCCTGCAGCGTGGCGGCCATCATCGCCAACTCGGCGGGGTGCACCGAGTACGGGTTCATAATGCCGATGCCCAGGGCGATCCGGCTGGTGCGGGCGGCGAGGGTGGCGGCGAGCACCGGCGCGGAACGCAGGAACAGGTCATTGGACACCCACACCTGGTCGAACCCGGCGGCCTCCGCCGCGACCGCGAGCGAGGTCAGTTCCGCCACGCTCAGGTCATTGTTCACCCGGACGGAGAACCTCACTCGCCGACCACCGCCATCGCCTCTACCTCCACGCAGAACCCGTCACCGATCAGTCGGGCGACATACAGCATCGTGCTGGCGGGCGCGACCTGTCCGAGCGCCTCCCGGTGCGCCTGGGCCGCTTCTTCCCAGTTCGCGCCGGGAGCGAGGTAGACCGCTGTGCGCACCACGTCCGTCGGCCAGGCCGCCGAGCGCGGCCAGTGCCGCGAGTACCCGCTGGAGGCAGACCCGCGCCTGGCCGAGGGTGTCGCCCGGGCACAGGGCGGTCCCGCCGGGACCGGTGGCGGTGGTGCCGCTGACCGTGATGACCTGGCCCCGCCGCACGGCGCGGCTGTAGCCTGCCTGCTCCTGCCACCCGGATGAGTCGGTGTACCGCCGGGTGCCGGTCACCGGGCGGCGCCAGCGGAGGCGCGGCTGTCGCGGATGACCCGGCCGGCCTGCACGACCAGGCTGATGTCGCGCAGCGCGGTGATGTCGGCCAGGGGGTTGGCGCCGACGGCGATCAGGTCGGCGGCGTAGCCGGGCCGCACCTGGCCGACGTGTGCCCCGATGCCCAGCAATGCGGCCCCGTTCACTGACACCGACTGCAGGGCCTGCAGCGGGCTCAGCCCGGCGCCGGCCATCAGCAGCAGCTCGTGGACCGCGACGGGAACCCCGTCCACCAGGTCGCCCGGGGGGTAGTCGGTGCCGTTGAGCAGGGTGACCCCGGCCCGGATGGCACGCTGGATGCTGGCCAGGTGCTCGTCAGCCGCGCTGGCCGCGTTGGCGATGGTGTGCTCGGCGAACCCGTTGGCCCGCATCCACGACTGCGAGCGGGTGACGCACAGGGTCGGAGTGACGTAGGCGCCGCGCCGGGCGAGCAGGGCGGCGGTGTCGTCGTCGAGCCGGTAGGCGTGCTCGAAGCAGCGCACCCCCTGGGCCAGGGCCTGCCTGATCGCGGCCGACTCACCCGAGTGGGCGACGACGTAGGTGTCGTGGTGACCAGCGGCGCGCACCGCGCCGCGGATCTCGCCGTCGGTCATCTCCGGGCGCTCGACCCGCTCGCCCGCGCTGGCCAGGCCGCCGTTGATGAAGATCTTCACATGGTCGGCGCCCGCGCCGAGCTCGGCCAGGGCAGCCGCGTGGAACTCGTCCTCCCCGCTGGCGTACGCGCAGCCGGACCCCGCGCCGTGGCCGCCGCGGACGGAGACCGCGCGGCCGGCCCCGAGGATGCGCGGCGCGCTGATCCAGCCGCGCCCCGCCGCCTCGCGCAGCAGCAGGTCGGCGCGGTTCTGCTCGTGCACGCAGCGGATCGTGGTGATCCCGGCCTGCAGTGCCGCCGTGGCCCGGGCGGCGGACCGGTAGGCGGTGAGCACCGGGTTCTCCGCCTCGTCAGTGTCGGAGAACGGGAACACCACCGACAGGTGGGTGTGGCAGGAGATCAGCCCGGGCAGCAACCAGCGGCCCGCCACGTCGGTCACCTGCCCGTCCGGCAGGCCGGGCGGCGCGCTGGCGGTGACCTGGGCGATGGTGCCGTCGGGGGCGGTCTCGACCGCGCGGGCGGGCAGCACGTCGCCGGACAGCACGTCGACGACGTGCGCGTTGACCAGCCACATAACGACGTGGCTCCCGGTTCCCCGGGGTGCCGGGGCCGTCGGGCAGCGGGGCGCGGACGTGGCAGGCGACCTGGCGGCCGGCCACCGTGACCAGGTGCTGCTCGATGACGGCGCAGTCGTCGCGGGCGACGGGGCAGCGCGGGTGGAACCGGCAGCCGGACGGCGGGCTGGCCGGGTCGGGTACGTCGCCGGGCAGGTCGGCGGGCAGTACCCCGCCGCCGTCGGCGCGCGGGATCGCCGCCACCAGGGCCTCGGTGTAGGGGTGGCGGGGACTGGACCAGACCGCGGCGGTGTCACCGACTTCCACGATCCGCCCCAGGTACATGACCGCGACCCGGTCGGCGACCTGCCGGACGACCGACAGGTCGTGGGAGACCAGCAGCAGGCCAATGCCTTCCTCCCGGACCAGGACGGTCAGCACGTTGGCCACCTGCGCCTGGGCCGATGCGTCCAGGGCGCTGATCGGCTCGTCGGCGATCAGGCAGGACGGCCGGGCCGCCAGAGTGCGGGCGATCGCGATCCGCTGCCGCTGCCCGCCGCTGAACTCATGCGGGTAGCCGTCGGCCGCCGTGGCCGGCAGGCCGACCCGCTCCAGCAGCTCGGTGGCGCGGGCCCGCCCGTCGCCGCGGCTGCCGCCGCCCAGCACCACCCCGTCGGCGATCAGGTCCCCCACCCGGCGGCGCGGGTTCAGTGACTCGTACGGGTCCTGGAACACCATCTGCAGGCCGCGCAGCCGGCCGGGACGGCGGCGCAGGCCGAGCGGCTCCACCGGCTGTCCCTCAAAGGTGACCGTGCCGCCGGCCAGCGGCACCAGGCCGACGGCGGCCCGGGCCAGGGTCGACTTGCCGCAGCCGGACTCGCCGACCAGCCCGACGATCTCACCGCGGGCCACCGCCAGGTCGACGCCGTCAAGCGCGCGGACCCGCTGGCCGCTGCGGCGGTACTCCACCGCCGCGCCCGACAGCGCCAGCACCGGATCGGTCGCGGCCGGATCGTGCCCCCCGGGACCGTTCCGTGCAATGTCATTCAGAACGGGTTCGTGCGCTGCGTTGCCGTTCAATGCTGGGCCCTTCAACGCGGGGCCGCCGGTCACGGGATTGTTCTGGCCGGCCGTCATGACACCACCTCCCGCAGCGGGTCGGGCGGGCAGGCGAGCAGGTGCGGGGCGGTTTCCCCGCTGGCCTGGACGGCCTCCGGCCGGGTTTCGGCGCAGGAGGCCTGCGCGTAGGCGCAGCGGGGATGGAACGGGCAGCCGCCGGGGACGGCGCCGAGCGACGGCGGGGTGCCGCCGATCGGGATCAGCGCGGCCTGGCCCGCCTCGGGATGCGGCAGCGCGTCGAGCAGCCCCCGGGTGTAGGGGTGGCGCGGGCGGGTCAGCAGCCTTGAGGTATCCCCGGCCTCGGACAGCCGCCCCGCGTACATGACGTAGACCCGACGGGCGAGGGCGGACATCACCCCGAGGTCGTGGGTGATGACGATGACCGACAGGTCGCGTTCCCGGCATAGCCGGTCCAGCAGCCGCAAGATCCCGGCCTGGACGGTGACGTCGAGGGCGGTGGTGGGCTCGTCGGCCACCAGCAGCCGGGGTTCGGCGGCCAGCGCGATCGCGATGGCGATCCGCTGCCGCATGCCGCCGGAGAACTGCCCCGGGTAGGAGCCCAGCGCCTGCTCCGGGTCGGGGATACGCACCGTGTCCAGCAGTTCCGCCGCCCGGGTGTGCGCCTCGGACTTGGATACGCCCAGGTGGTAGCGCATGTGCTCGGTGAGCTGGGTGCCGATCGTCAAGATGGGGTGCAGCGACGCCGACGGGTCCTGGGAGACCATGGCGACCTGCCGGCCGCGGACGGCCCGCAGCCGCTGGCCTCGCAGCGCCAGCAGGTCGGTGCCGTCGAGGCGGGCCGATCCGGTGACCCGGGCCCCGTTCGGCAGCAGCCCGAACAGGGACAGGGCGGTGATCGTCTTGCCGCTGCCGCTTTCCCCGGCGATGCCCACCACCTCGCCCAGGCCGACGGACAGCGACAGGTCATCGACCGCGTTGCGGTACCCGGCGCGGGTCGGCAGCGCCACGGTGAGGTTCTCCACCTCGAGCAGGGCGCTCATGACAGCCGTACCGCCCGGGCCGTGCGCGGGTCGAGCGCGTCGCGCAGCGCGTCGCCGATGAAGTTGAACGCGAGCACCACCGTCAAGATGGCCAGGCCGGGGAACGTGCCGACCCACCAGTCGTTGAAGTTCTGCGTGCCCTCGGCGACCATGGCGCCCCACTCGGCGGTGGGCGGCTGGGCGCCGAGGCCGAGGAACGACAGGCCGGACAGCAGCAGCACGGCGTTGCCGATGTCGAGTGCGCCAAGCACGAGCACCGGGCCGGAGATGTTGGGCCGGATCTCGGTGAGCATGACCCGCCAGCCGGACGCGCCGAGCATCCGCGACGCGATCACATAGGGGGCGTTCCTGGCCGCCAGGACCAGGGAGCGGACCAGCCGCGCGTAGGACGGCCAGGACACGGCGACGACCGCGATCACCGCGTTGCGCAGCTGCGGGCCGAGCGCCGCGGCGACCGCCATCGCCAAGATGATGCCGGGGAACGCGAAGAACAGGTCGGCCAGCCGCATCAGCGCGTTGTCGACCCAGCCGCCGAAGAACCCGGCCAGCGCGCCGATCACCGCCCCGATAGCCATCGCCAGCACGACCAGCAGCACCGACAGCGGCAGCGTGATCCGGGCGCCGGACAGCACCCGCGACAGCACGTCGCGGCCCAGCTCGTCGGTGCCGAACCAGTGCGCCGACGACGGCGCGGCCAAGATGCCGTAGTTCTGCGCCAGGGGGTTGTCCGGGCCGATCAGCGGGGCGAAGACCGCGATCACCACCCACGCGCCGACCACCACGACCCCGACCGCGGCCAGCGGCTGCCGCCACGGCGCGGGAACCCGGAGCCAGCGGCGGCGGCGCAGCACCTCCGCATCCAGGCTCGGGGTGGCCGAGGGCAGCGGCAGGTCCGGGGGAAGCGGCAACTGGGTCATGACAGCCTGATCCGCGGGTCGATGACGCCGTACAGCAGGTCGACGACAAGGTTGAGCACGATGTAGACCAGCGCGATGAACAGTGACACGCCCATGATGGCGGGCAGGTCGAGGTTGACCGCGCTGTGGTACGCGTACTGGCCGATGCCGGGCCAGGCGAAGATGTTCTCTACCAGCACCGTTCCCGACAGCAGGTTGGCGAAGGCGAGCCCCGCGACGGTGATCACCGAGATCAGCGCGGGCCGCAGCACGTGCCGCAGGATGACCACGTGCTCGGGCAGCCCCTTGAGCCGGGCCGCCCGCACGTAGTCGTTGCCCATGATCTCCAGCATCGAGGCCCGGGTGAACCGGGTCAGCATGCCGATGGTGAAGATGGCGAGGACCAGGCCGGGCAGGACCAGGTGGCGGATGGCCGACCACAGCAGCTCCCACTGCCCGTGCACCAGCGCGTCCACCGTGTACAGGCCGGTCAGGTGGGTCGGCGCGACCTGAGCGGGGTCGAGCAGGCCCCCGCCCGGCAGCCAGCCGAGCCGGTAGAACAGCAGGTAGAACGCGACCAGGGCGATGTAGAAGACCGGCATCGACACGCCGGCCAGGCTGATCACCCGGATCACGTGGTCCGGCCAGCGGTCCCGGAACGCGGCGGCAACGATGCCCAGGCCCACGCCGACCACCAGCGAGGCCACGATCGCGAACAGGGCCAGCTCGATCGTGGCCAGCCGTACTCCTCCAGGTCAGCCAGCACCGGGCGGTGGGACTGCTCGGAGATCCCCAGGTTGCCCTGCAGCACGTCCCACAGGTAGCGCAGGTACTGCACCGGCACCGGCTGGTCCAGGCCGTACTGATGGCGGAAGGCGGCCACCGCCGCCGGGTCGCCGATGGCGCTCTGGCCGAGGTTGGCCGCGACCGGGTCACCTGGGACGAGGTGGGTGACCACGAAGGCCACCAGGGTGATCCCGATCAGCAGCACCACGCCGGTGCCGAGGCGTCGCAGGAGGAAACGGCGCAGGTCGTGGCGGCTCCCCCGCGGAACCCGTCCGCGGGAGGGGCCGCCACGACCGTCGCCGGGCTAGCCGAGGTCACGTCAGCCGAGCTCGCCCAGGTTAACCAGCCACACCGCGTTCGACGCCAGGTTCTTCACCGAGGAGGCGCCGACCACGGGCTGGGCAGGCTGGATCAGCGGCATGA
>CAVQOE010000004.1:0-27504 GCA_963714295.1 uncultured Actinomycetota bacterium
AGCGGACCAGGGGATGGGAAAACTGCAGCCCTGTTCGGTTCACCTTGACCAGGCCCAGCCGCTCGGCCGGGGCCAGCACGTCAGCCGCGAGCCCGTACGTGCCGCCTGCGGCTGCGCTGGTGCCTGCGCCGTGCCCCGGGCTGTCGGCAATCGCGGCCAGCAGCAGTGCGGCCCGCGTCGGCTCCGGCAGGCCCGCGAATCGGGCCGTGAGCACAGCCGAGAGCTGGCGGCTCAGGGGTAGCGGCTCGGCGCCCCAGCGACGCCCCAGCCCGGGATCGGCGGCGATCACCTTGGCCAGCTCCTCGATCAGGGCCAAGGGGTTGCCGGCGGTGTGGGCGAGGACCTGACCGCGGGCACGTCCGCGCGGCGGATGCGGCTGGGAGTCCAGCAGCCGGTTCGCGTCTGCGGCCGGCAGTGGCTCAAGACGCAACTCGGGGAAACCCGAGTCCAGGCCGGCCAGGGGTGCCGGGCCCCGCCCGCCCAGAACCAGCACCACGCGCTCAGTGCCGAGGCGGCGGCCGACGAAGGAAAGCACGTCCAGGGAACTGCGGTCAAGCAAGTGGGCGTCGTCAGCGATCACGAGCAGCGGGGAGACTTCCGAGATCCCCGACAGTAGGTTAAGTGCGGCGATTCCCGTCAGGAGCCGGTTCGGGGAGGAGACAGTCCCCGCGGTCAGGCCGAGCGCACCGCGCAGCGCGGTGCTCTGCCGCGCCGGCAGGTCCACCGCGCTGTCCACCACTGGCCGCAGAAGCTGGTGCAGGGGCGGCGAAAGGCAGGTTCGTTTCGGACTCCCGGCCCGTGACCGCCTAGTATTCGCACCCCGGCCGACCGGGCTTCGCTGCGCCATGTCCGCCAGGAGCACGCTCTTTACCCGCGCCCGCGTCACCGAGCACGACCAGCACGCGGCTTGCCACCGGGATGGGGTCAACCATGCCCCGCAGCAGGGACAGCTCAACGTCCCGGCCGACCAGCGGACCGCGGGCCGGATCACCCTGGCCACCGGCCCCGCGCCAGGGTGCGACTCAAGCGTGAAGCCGATTCCGCGCTCCCTCCTGGCTATGGGCGGGCCGGGCTGCGGTGATGGCCCGCCAGTCGGCCCCAGCGGATCCTCGCGGGTCTGCAACTCGCCCCGGTGCACCTAATATCTCTGGTGATCGCGCCCGCGCACACCGCATGGTCGTGTCATATCTACGGTGCTGACCGGGCCAGGTGGGGCGTGCTAGTTACGCCGACGGCGCCCGCTCCATGGGGTCGGGCCCCCCGCCTCGAGGGTGTGGCCCGGAGCCCGGCGCGGGGTATCCGCACGTTGACTGCACTTTCCCCAGCCCCGCCAGCCCCGCCAGCCTCGGCGCAGCCCGCTAAGCACACCTCTGCGACCGTGACCATCCGAAGTGCAGTCACGTTGCGGATACCGTCCGGCCAGCCCGGACGGCACAGTCAAACCGTGCCGGCTACCGGTGACCGGACCATCTGCGCACCGAGCACCCGGCATCCGGGAACGCCCCCGCCACGGCCACGCGATCCCGGGGAACGTCCATCAACGAGAGATCACGATGCCTTTCGTCACCGTCGGCCGGGAGAATTCCGGTGCCATCCGGATCCACTATGAAGACCACGGATCTGGTGATCCCGTCGTGCTCATCCACGGCTATCCCCTGAACGGGCAGTCGTGGGAAAAGCAGGCAATAGCCCTGCTGGCCGCCCGCCGCCGGGTGATCACTTACGACCGGCGGGGCTTCGGCGCCTCCAGCCAGCCCAGCGTGGGCTATGACTACGACGCCTTGGCCGCTGACCTCAATGTGCTGCTCAACGAGCTCGATCTGCGTGGCGTCGCGCTGGCCGGGTTCGGCATGGGGACTGGCGAGGTGACTCGCTACCTGGCGGCCTACGGTTCCCGCCGGGTCAGCTGCGCGGCAATGATCGCGCCCGTCCTGCCGTTCCTGCTCAAGACCAGCGACAACCCCCACGGCATCGATCGCATCCTCTTCGAGGAGATCATGGCCGGTATCACCGCCGACCGGCCCGCCGCCATGAAGACCCCCTCGACCGCTTCTACAACATCGACGTCCTCGGCGGCAGCCGCGTCAGCGACCAGGCCTGGCAGAGCAGCTTCTACGCAGCTATCGTGGCCGCGCCCGTCGCCGCGCTCGCCTGCATCCCGGCCTGCATGGAGGACTTCCGCGGCGACCTGGCCAGAATCGACGTTCCGGTCCTGGTGCTGCAAGGCGACCAGGACCGGGTCCTGCCCCCCGAGGCCACCGGCGACCGGCTCCCCCCGCTGCTCAGGAACGGCCGCTACATCCGGATAGCAGGCGGTCCGCACGCGATCACCTGGACCCACGCCGACGAGGTCAACCAGGCCCTCCTGGAGTTCATCGGTGCGGTCAGCGCAGGCCGGGCCTCCGGCAGGCGGAACAACGTCAGCCAGCTAAAGGGGAACGGCAGTGCCGGCAGAGCATGAGCTCCGCATCAGGCTTTGGGCTACTGGGGCCCGCTTGCCGTTTTGGCGGCGGCGAGTTCGGCGATCTGGGCGCGCGCCGCGGCGATGAGCTCGGCGTTGGTGTTGGCGTGCCCGGCCAGCCCCCACCCGCCGTCCGGTGCCTCGGTGAGCAGCACCCAGGTCCGCTCGGCCAGGCCCGGATCGCCCGCGGCCGCGGCGATGATGTCGGTGAACTGCCGCACCACCTGAAGCTGCTTGTCCCGGTCCAGCGCACCGAAGTTGGTCAGCACCTGGACCCGTACGTAGCTGCTGTCCCCGTCCACATTGGACAGCGAATCCGGCGGCAGGTCGTGCACGAACGCCGCCGTGTTCTCGCGGAACATCGGGATGTCTGGCACCTGCTCGATCCGCATCAGCGTGCTGGCCAGGTCCACCGCCAGCTGGTGCTTGTCGGCGAAGGTGCCGGCGCTGGCGTAGACGTCGATCATGGGCATGGCGGCCTCCCGCGGTCGGATGCGTGACTCGCATCGCGTCCCTGACATCCTGAGGCTCCGCCAGGCAGCGGGGGTATCCGTATGCTGACTGCACTTTCCGTTGCGGATTGGTGAGCATGAGCGAGGTTCTGTTCCGCATCCTTCGCCGTATAGCGTGGCCTTGAGCGCCTCCGCACCCTATTGATTGAGACACTTACCATGACGACAGGCAGGCCGGACACGGGTCAGCAGTTGCGTTCTTTGGTGACAAAGGACGCAACCCTCGAACTTTCCCTGCTAGAGGTTCCCATCTCAGCACCCGAGCCCAATGAAGTGGTTATCCGCATCGAAGCAGCACCCATTAACCCCTCCGATCTCGGGCTTCTGTTTGCCGGAGCGGACATAGGCACGGCGAAAGTCTCCGGCCCGGTAGACAATCCGGTCGTCACCGCGAGCATCCCGGCGGCAGCGATGAGTGCCCTGGCTAGCCGGGTGGGCAAGTCGATTCCGGTCGGAAACGAGGGGGCCGGCACGGTGGTCGGGGCTGGGTCTTCGGCTGGCGCTCAAGCGTTGCTGGGCAGGACTGTTGCCGTGGCGGGCGGAGCCATGTACGCGCAGTATCGATGCGTCGATTCCGCCCAGTGCCTAGAACTGCCAGCAGGCACACCGGCGACGGCAGGCGCTTCCTCCTTCGTCAACCCGCTCACCGCCCTGGGCATGGTGGAGACGATGCGCAGGGAGGGTCACAGCGCCATCGTTAACACCGCCGCTGCCTCCAATTTGGGGCAAATGCTGAACAAGCTTTGCCTTGAAGACGACGTACCCCTGGTCAACATCGTCCGCAAACCCGAGCAGGAGGATCTGCTCAGGAGGCAATCGGCGCAGTCCATGTGTGCGACTCGACATCACCATCGTTTATGGGAGACCTCACCCAGGCGATCATCGACACCTCCGCCACCCTGGCGTTCGATGCCATCGGCGGGGGAAATCTCGCTGGTCAGATCCTGACCTGCATGGAAGCGGCCCTGACGGCAAATTCCGGCGCCTACAGCCGGTACGGATCAACCACCCACAAGCAGGTCTACATCTACGGCAGCCTTGATCGCGGACCTACGCTGTTCAATCGCAACTTCGGCACGGCGTGGGGTATGGGAGGTTGGCTCCTCACTCCTTTCCTGCAGAGCATCGGACCCGACGCCTTCCAGGCTCTCCGGCAGCGGGTGGCATCCGGCCTGGAAACCACCTTCGCCAGCAGCTACACCAAGGAAGTCTCGCTGGCGCAAGCGCTGCAGCCTGAAGCTTTCTCCGTCTACGCGATGCATGCGACCGGCGAGAAGTACCTGATCACGCCGCACAAGAGATAGCGGAGTAACACGGAACGAGCCGGGGTTCCACGGTCCGCCCCCTCGGTCACGTCCGCGTCGATCATCGGCCTCCTTGAGATTAGAAGTACGTCCGTGATCATCGGCAGCACCCGGCCTGCGCGCATCTGCCCGGGCATCGCGCACTGGTCCCGGGAGGCTCTCGGCGAGGACAGCCCGCTGCTCTATGAGGTCATTTTGAGGACGTGTTCGAGCAGGGCCGTCAGCCGGAGGGTCTCGGCTCTGGTGAGCTTGCCGGTCATCGGGGACAGGGATCGGGCGATCTTGGCTTGTCCCAGGCCGGCGAGTTGGACGCCCTCGGCGGTGAGGAACACGTCGGTGGCGCGCCCGTCGGCCGGGTTGGGTGCCCGCTGCAGGAGGCCCCGCTTCTCGGCGCGGTCGACCAGGCCGGAGATCGTCGACTTGTCGAGTCCCAGGTAGTCGGCCAGCTCGCTCATCTTGACCCGGCGGTCCCTGAGGATGGCCAGCACCCGGAGCTGGGTCAGGGACAGGTCGTGTTCCGCGGCGACGCGGCTCAGCACGGCCGTCGTGACGAACGACGCCCGGACCAGCGCGCTGATCAGCTCCTGCTGGGCGGTGTCCGCCGGCGGCGCCGCGGGGTCAGTGAAGGTCATGCTGGCATGCTACTCGGCTTACTTTGTATTAACAACTAATTTAGTATGTAGTACAAATTAATTGAGGAGGTGCACTGGACGGCGGAATAACCGGCCGCCTGCTGACGGGCTGCTCCGCGACCACGACAGCAATGATCGGGACGGGTTTGATGGCTCACCGCGGCATTTCGTCATTACGACGCCACGCGAGTTCACGGCCAGCGGCTGAGCAGGTCGACGAGATAGCGGCCCAGTATTCCTGTGCGCGGGTCTGGCCACCATCCGGAGTGCCGGTGGGTAGGCGGCGGGGTCGGGTCGGCATCCGGCACCAGAAGCACGGGATCCAGGCAGGGCTGGTCAACGTGGTCTCGCAGGTAATCGTCGTCGAAGCAAGCCTCGGGACGCCTGAAGATCCATGATCCGATGAAGTCGCTGCGGCGAACGAGGTTCTTCCACCGTCCGGTTGGCCCGTTGCCGCCGAGCAGTCCGGCGAGGGCGGACAGCTGGTCCCGGCCGAAGTAGGCGGGGAAGGCGCGCCCGTAGAGGCGGCGCGCGGGGCATGCCAGGGTCAGCAGGGCCACTTGTTCTCGCACCTGCAGGGGCAGCTGCGCGGCGACCGCGGGCGCGATGATCGAGCCCTGGCTGTAACCGGTCAGCAGCACGGGTCCGGGCGGGACACTGACTCGGCTGGCGGGCGGCCGGTCCGGTGGCTCGGGAGGGCAAGGCCGCTGGCCCGTGCCCGGTGGCTGACCGGTGAGAACGCGGATCCGGTCGACGACCTCGGGGACAGCTCGTTCGCCGTAGCACGGCGGGGCGAACGGGTGCACGGCCCGCGGCCAGAAGGTGGCCACGTCCCACAGCGCACCGATGGTCTTGCGCTTGGCGGTGTCCGAATACGCGTCGCGCAGCAAGGCCACGAACCCGGCCACCACGAGGATCCCGACCAGGCCGATCACGGAGGCCAGTCCGCTCCACCATCCGGCCACGCTTGCCGTCCCCGCGTTGAGCAGCCCGAGGAACTCGAAGGCGACGACGAAGGCCATGGCGCCACCGAGGATCAAGGCGACCGCCATGGCGGCGTCGTCGGCCAGCAGCCCCACCGCCCACGCCTTGGCGATCGCCTGCCGGTGCGTGTCGAATGCTCTGGCCAGGCCGCCCTGATAGGCGGCACCAACCGGAGACCCGCCACCGGGCGGCTTGTCGAACCGCTGCCAGTTCCAGCGGTACCGCAGGTACAGCACAACGGCCGCTAGCAGACCGCCGACGAGCGCGCCCGCCAGGCCGGCCCCGAAGGCGTATACCGGCCAGGGCACGTACACCGCATTGGCGGGCCCGCCGGTGAACCCGGTGGGCTCCGGAGTGCCAAGCAGACGCGCCACGCCGAAGGTGACGATCGCCGTCAGCAGGCCCCCGAGCGCGAACCCCAGCACGGCGATCAGCGCCGCTAGGCCACCGCGCAGGTACGGCTCGAATCCCGGCAGAGATTTCACCCGCGCGGCGCGGACCGCCAGCACCGTGACCACGCAGGCGAACGCGATGAGCAAGGCTATCTGCACTGCGAGGAGTACCAGGAGGAACCCGGTCAGGCCAGGTAGCGCGCCCGGCTGAGGTCCGCCCCTGCGGTCGGTCAACCCGACCGCCAAGGCGCTGGCCGCCACCGCGACCACGCCGGCCACCAGGACGGCGCGGCACCAGGTTCCCGCCCGGCGGCCGGGCTGGCCGCCCCTCACGACGGTCACGACGTGCCGGTCAGCGACCGGGGATGCCGCCAGGCCGGCCGCGGCCGCCAGCACGGCGGCGGCAAACGCCAGCGCCCCCCACTTCGCCGGCGACGGGTGCCCGGCCGGGTAGGCGACGATCAGCGCCGCAGCGGCCAGGGCCCCGGCGGCATGGACCGCTCGCTGCCGGCTCACTAGCACCAAGCCCTTCCAGAAACCCGGCTGGGTCAACGGCCATACGGGGACGAGCTCCGGTTCCACGCCAGTGGTCCGGCTCTCGTACCGGGTCGCGGTCTTGACGCTGATCAGCCAGAGCAGCGCGACCGCGGCGGCCACGGCCAGCAGGGCCGCGGCCGCGCGCCACCCGACCGACCAGCTGGAGTACCAGCCCATCCATCCTGGCAGGATGCCCGTACGGCCTGCCGCCCAGGCGACCATGCTCACGGTCACCACCGTGATGGCGCTGACCAGTTGCACGGTGGCCGCTAGGGCGAGCAGCCGCAGCAGCATCTGGGCGATGCCATGGCCGGTGTCGCGGCTCAGATGCGGCACCGAAGGCTGGCCGCCACCGTCCGCCGTATCGTTCGCGCGACCCGCCGCATCGTTCCCGCGGGCCTCACCAGCCAGGCCGGGTTCGACGGTCCGCCGATCCTGCGCCGGAAGCATGAAGTAAGCGACGTTGTACATCATGAACGGGGCCAGCAGCAGCCACGACGCCGAAGCCAGCGGCGCTTCAGTCAGCCCGCCCCACGAATAGGCCTCCAGCTTCCAAGGAACACTGGGCCGTCCTGGACCATCCGGGGTCCAGCGCCGGTAAAAACCCGTCACCGAGTCCCCCGCCACCTGCAGGGCCGTCGGGTGCTCAAGCATGGTGGGGCCATCTGACCCCGAGACGCCGTGAATGCGCAGCTCAGTAATCGGCTCGCCGGTCAGCGTCAGGTCCAGGTGAGCGCCGGCCTCAGCCGCCAGGGCCGGGCTGGTCTGATCCGCGGGAGCAAAACCCCAGGCCGCGTTGAGCCCCAGTACCGCGTCCTGAGGTGCTGAAATAGCGTCCTCGGGCATAACATCCCCTTCTGCGCGGAGCCTTGGCTATTCCTACTGCCAAGACATAGCGCAATTTCATGCCCGAGGGCACCACTTAAGCAGGTCTACTCCCGCAGGCCAGAACGGCTGCGGGCCGGAAGGTCAGTAACGTACTGCCTTCCGGCCCGCGACCCACGCCGGGCGCGAGGTCGTCTTGTCCCGGACCCCGAAGACGGCCGACTGGGCCAACACCACCGTGGCCGGCGGTGACACGGCAGAAGAGATCGACAAGCTCAGGCTGGGCGGCGACGGCCACATCGTGGTCTGGGGCGGCTAACCCAGCGGCCCGCCAGTCCGCAAGGAGGCTGTGATGGGCGTGCAGGACCGGGGCTCGCCAGTAGCGGGCCCCGGTCCTGATCTCTATTCCGAACATTCTCACGTGCTACGAGAAGCCGTTCATCGTCGTCTTGCGTCTGGGTGCTGACGACGTCCACACTTACAGGTCACCCATACTCTTGAGTTGCCCTTGTATTCACGGTATTCCTTCTCCCAGCCGTCTCTTCCGAATATCTCATTCAGGGCTTGATCTACAAGGTTAATGCGCCCACTTGAACCCTTCACCTTTACCGATAATTTCGTCGCCTGGACCGTACTCAAGCAGTCGCTGGGCGACCTTCCACAACCACATGCCGTTGGACGTGATCTCTTGCCGGAAGCTGAGGTCAGCACGGAGCCGTGCGATTGCGGCAGAACGATACGTTGCGTCGGCATCGACTGACTCAGAAGGAACATCAGCTTCATTGACGTCAATGTGCGGCCCGCTGTCAGGAGACGTTTGCTGGATCGCAGCGGAGATAGCCGATGAAAAGCGGTGCTGCAGTTTCGCGGCATAGTTGTCGAGGAGGGGTCCTTCGTAATCAGCGTATAGCAGCTGGTGGGCTTGGTTGAAGTCGAGTACACGAACCGACAACGGATAGGGCTTGGCGTGTTCGTCAGTGCCAGGTGCGCTGGACCAGAACACGCCATGACCCACGAGGGGTTCGTTGAGCAGTGCAGCCAGAATATCGCCGGAAAAGTGCGCATTCGCACGTTTGAGCGCAGTGAGATCGCCTTCGGCGAGAAGATGGAAGACGAAGAAGTTGTCGCCTTGACTGACCAGTTCAGCGGGAATGCTGCCCGGCTGCTGTGTGATAAGGAGCGCACCGAGGTCGTACTTGCGACCTTCCTTGACCCAGGCAACGAACGGACCATCGTCGCGGCTACCCGATGCCCCAAGAACTGATTGAGCTTCCTCGATCACGGCGATGGTGGGGATGGTGCGTGGTTCGGCCTCGGTGAACTGTTCCTGGTTGTGCTCGAAGATGTCGCTGAGGATGATGCCAGCCAACTGCAGCCCTTGCGGGCCGCGCATCTGCGAGATGTCGACAACGCAGAGTTTGCCGTCGGTGAGAGCAGCTTTCAGCGCGCGCAATAGCTGGCTGGACGGATCATGCAGCTCGCGTACGACCCGGACCATGTTCGCGATGGCGGCGGTGACCTGGACATCTTCGCCATCCTTCTCCTCTCCTGACGCCGAGCAGCTTCGCGACCCGGCGCGGATCGGCGTCGTACCGATCCTTGTAGATAATGTCGACGAGATCCCGCCACTTGGCTGCTGACAGGCCCTTGAGCTTGACCACGTTCTGCTGGTCTTGCTTCTCTGGCGACAGCGCCAATCCGATCACACGAGCCGCGGGCAGTTGACGGATATCGAGTTTCACGCCGTCCACGACGAAGGATGCGTAAGCGCGACTGGGCGCCTTGCGGTTGGTGAAGACCACGAGTCGGTCAGTCAGGTCGGCAACATCGCACAGTCCAGGACGTCCGTGGTGGTCAGGCCAGAAGTATTCGCCGTCGGGATCGAAGATCACGGTACCGACTGGTACCTTGGTTCCGTTTCGCCGCCGGACGGCAGGATCAGTGGCGTACAGCTTGGAAAACAGGAGCTTGACAAGGTTAGATTTGCCGAATCCAGCGCGGGCGAAGACGAAGCTACGTCGGGAGACTAGCTTGCTGATCTGGAACCTGGGAATGATGGCCGGCGACATGGTGACCATCCACGGCTCGATAGGAGCCCGGGGATCATCCCCCGAGTAGATGAACTCACCGAAGGCCAGGAACCCGATTTCGGCCGTATCTTCGGCTTTGTCATTGGCGTTGGCGACCTCGGCCAGCAATTCCGGGGTGAGGAAGGCGACTTTCGCGCCGACATGAGGCAGTCGCCGATGACTCGGCACGAAGATCAGCTTAGTTGCCTCTTGGCGTAGGACTCCAAGAACGCGGATGTCGACCTTGTATTTGAGGTACTGGTCGCGTAGTTCATCGGGAATAGGTCGCTGGTCCCTTACCGCTCGCACTGCATAGTCCTCGCCGACTCGGTGAGGTGAGTCGTCCCTGCGCGGCGATGCTGGTGATCCGACCGAATACTGCTTCGTGCTCATGTTCTAGCTGCACCAGCACGAACTGGCCATGCATCGGGATGGACTGGAATTCGTCGCGGTAGGGCATGACGATGTCGGCGTGGAATTCCATGCCGCCTTCGGAGAAGCCACGGAAGACTCCGACAACATGATTACGCTCGAACAGGGTCATGCTTCCTCGGTTCCATAGTCGTATGCAGTAGTGCTATTCATATCGTCGGGCGGCCACGTCGGTGGCTATTCGCAGTTCGTCGATGATCGGGGCATAGATCTGGGCCGACCTGACGGCGAATCGCGTCGATCAGGTTGTCCTCAACGATATCGAGGTCTAGGTCGGCGACGCGCGAATGGTTGTCGGCTTGTTGCAGGCAGTTCGGATAGAACGGGATGGGGAAGCCAGCGACAGCGTCGGTAAGTAGATAACCGAATACGGCCTGCGCATCGCCCTTCTGGCAGTCGAGTAGGTCTACGGTCCACACCGGGTCGCCGGATAGAGATCCGAAGCGTACGAAGTGCATCGCCCCCATGTTGAACTTCGGTTTCTCCCCGCCCGAGGTGTCATCGGGCCGACGGGTGTACTCCTCCCAACGGTAAACACGCTCCTGCATTTTCTCGGGAACCGCCGACGAAACATGGGGAGCCCCGCTCGAAGATCCGCGATAGAGAGATCGCCAGCCGGTAGTGCTCTAGCACCTCGGTCTTCTTGGCCAGGCCCACGAGCCAGATGCGTCGGCGGTCTTCGGCATAGACGCGGTCGATATGCTCCTTGATCAACTCGTACATCTTAATGAACAGCTCGCCGCGAAACAGCTTGGAGCGCAGCAGCCCGTCGTGGACGAGCAAGGTGTCCTGGGCAAAACGGCGAGAGCAGATCAGCTCGTACAGGGTGGCCCACTCGCACAAGTCACGATAAGTCAACACCCATCCTGTGGACTCGGAGGTCATCATTGGCGAAAGCTGATGAAGGTCGCTTACTCCGAGATCGAGCATTAGCTGCCCCAGCGGAGTGTGGGCGCCTGAGCTATCCAGATGCCGTTTGCTAAGCTCGCCGACATCAGTGGTCGGCGAGACCACATCCATGAACAGTTCCTTGCCATGCGAGTCCACGACCCGGATAACCTGGAGATAGAACGGGTTGAAGGCAACTCTGTTATTTCCGCCGTCCGCCGCCATCAACGCGACCGAGGTGGCGCTGCGCGGCTTGATGATCCGCACCGGCCCGATTGCCCGAACCTCGTCCAAAAGTTGATCAAGCAGGACCTTGTCGCGAGCGGCCTGCTCGCTGATCAATCTCTTGAGTTCGGGGAGCTGGTTAGTCTGGAACACGGGGACCTCTAACACAGGGAAGCATGCCCTTTCGGTAACGGCAAGAAGCATCCTGCCATGTCGGGCAACACAGTGCAGCTAGGTGGTCACGACCTGCCTCTGGCGATCAGTTCCGCGATGACGTCGACTTCGCTGATGGCGACCCCGGCCCTGCCGAACTGGGACGCCTGACGATTCTCTTCGCCGGTGGCTGTACAGGGCAAACATCCCGCACGGCCCAGCCAGCGGCTGACTCCCGGAGCGAGGCGAGGATCATCTTCTCAGGATCAGTAGTCCATCATCCGGAACCGGACGGTGCACCATCCCGCGCGCCGGCCGAGGCTGTCTTCTGCCCAGACGGAGCCGCATCTGGCACGCCCGTCCCTCGCCACGGGGCCACCCGCCGTTCATCGAGCAGGTCAGGCCGCCGCAGATACTCGACCATCAGCCGAACCGATTCAGCCGCGTCCCAGGTCAGCTCATAGCACTGGGCTGCGGACCTGCAGCGATCAGGTCCGAGCTGGCGGGCGAGCGACACGATCCCGGCAGCGAGCCCGCTGAGCTCCGGGCCATCGGCTGGGTCAACCGGCCACGGCCCGGTTCCGCCAGCCGCGCCCAGCTGAGCGAACTGGTCCCCGAGCCAGCCCCACGGATCAGCTGTCAGCTTCGGATCCCAGACCCGCGGGCAGGGCTCGTCACCGGCGAACTGGGGATGGTAGTGCGCGACCCCGAACGTCCCCGGCGGGTCGGTCACACGATCAAACAGGTCGGCGCGCCACAACGGCCGGTCCACGGCCACCAGCTGCGCGGCCGACTCGCTGCCTCTGCGCGGATGTGCCGCCAGCTCCCTCAGCTCGATCCGGACGCCGTGCTCCATGGAGGCATCATCCAGGTCGATCTCGAACCAGTGCCGAACGATGACCGCGGTGCGCGACAGGGTGAGAATGTGCTGCACGGGCGCCTCCAGCGGGCTCGGCACGACCATCTTGGCCACGCGCTCACATGACCGGCCGGCGCTGATCCGGCGCCGGCCACTGCCATTGTCGCGCACCCGCGAGCCGTCGGGCCAAGCCCGGGTCCTTCCCGCAAGGCCACAGCGCGAACCTCACGGCCGCGCGGGCTTCGGGTTCCTCGGCTGGGTCTCCTCATATGCCTGATGTGACCGTGTTCGTTCTGATCTTCGGCTTGATAATTCCCGTCGCGTCTTATGTGGTATTTGTTCTACTGTACGTACTCTTTAGCTGGGCTAGCTGATCGTCGATGATTGCCGGAATCTCCGCTGGTAGTGATGGTGTCTCAGCTAGTGCCAATGCAACGGCGTCGGGCGTGCGGTCGATGATGTCGGCGATGATATGCGAAGCGCGTCGTCTCCCGAGTCCTCAGCGTGCTGCTTCGTTAAGAATTCGATCGGCTGTCACCCGGCGCGTGCGCTGGACGCTATCGATGTACAGGGCGAGGCGGTCGTCGTCATAGTAAGGCGTTGACATCAGGTCATAGAGCGGCGCGAGTCCCAGTGCACCGGACGGATGGTACAGCAAGTCCATCGGCCACTACCAGTCCGCTCTCTCAAGCGTCATCCTGACCCCAAGGCATTTCAGGACAAATTATGGATGTCCAGTTATCCGGGCAGAAAACACGGACCGCCGTAGTAAAGGCGAGACTCGCCCGGACCGTTACCAGGCTCCCCGCGTGCCTGATCCCCCGGCGGAGCTGACGCGCGGGTTGACGGGTGACCCCCGGGCATCCGGGGCGGCCGCACCTAGGGTCGGGCGGCCCGCTCCTCCAGGCTGGCCACGCCGACACTCCGATCTGACATGCCGACCCCGCGCTTGTCGAACAGCATCAACCGGGAGAATGAGCTCAGGCGATCGAACATCCGGGCGTACTCAGCGCCCTCCCAGGCCACCTCGAGATGGCTGATCTAAGGCAATCCAACGATCAGATCACCGGGGCGTCACCCACCACCTGATAGGCGATCGTCACGTCGCCGCTGCGCGCATACCGAACCCGCGGAATCACCCAGGCCTGGCCTGGATTGACAGCACCGACGGCGTGCCACCGGTCGCGACGCATCAGGATCAGGCCCGAGCCGATGTGCGGCATCAGGGTTCACAGAACGGGACTATGCGGCTTCGATCCGTTCCGGGCGAGGGTCCGGCACATGCCCGTTCTGCCTGTCCCGGTTCGTGACCGGTAGCGGATGCTCCGGCCTGCTGCGCCCGGCGGTTTCGGTCACCGGGCCCGCCGTCAGGCGTGCGACCTCACCGCACCTGGGACAGGCACCCGCCACCCCGTCGAACGAGAAACAGCAGCCGCAAAAGCACGCGACCTCAGCCATCGTCAATACCTTCTTTCTTTCCCCGGTGGTCGCGCGGCCCGGCCGATCAGAGCAGCGGAACCAGCGCGCCCATATGCGATATCGGAGGGCGCAACCACCGTCCTGATACAGCCGCGCGGACGCAGGTGCTAATGGTCCCTGCTGTCCCGTTCACGCTGCAGGTAGCCGGCGGTCATCCCGCCGTCCACCAGCAGGATGGTCCCGGTGATGAACCCGGCCTGATCGCTGGCGGAAAACACCGCCGCGGCGGCCACATCGCTGGCCTGGCCCACCCGGCCGAGGGGCGGCACCGGCCAGTCACTCGCGTCTTCGCCGCAGTCCTGCTGGGCGGGCGGGGCCATGTGCCGGAGGTCGGGCCAGATGCCGCCGGGACACAGCGAGACCCTAGAGGTCTAGGTCCGCAGGCCGGTGACCTCGCGGGCGATGATGGTCTTCATGATCTCTGAGGTGCCGCCGTAGATGGTCTGTACCCGGGAATCGGCGTAGGCCCGGCCGATCGGGTACTCGGCCATGTAGCCGTAGCCGCCGAACAGCTGCAGGCACCGGTCCAGCACGCGGTGCTGCACCTCGGTGGCCCAGAGCTTGGCCTTGGCCGCGTCGACCGCGGTCAGCGTGCCGGAGTTCAGCGCCAGGACCGCCTTGTCCAGGTACGCCTCGAGCACGTCGACCTCGGTCACCATCGTGGCCAGCTCGAACTGGGTGTTCTGGAACGCGGCGATGGGCTGGCCGAACGCAGTGCGGTGGGTGGTGTACTCCACGGTCCAGCCGATCGCGGCCCGGGCCGAGGCCAGCGCCATGACGGCGATCGACATCCGCTCTCGGGGCAGCCGCTCCATCAGGTGCACGAAGCCGCCGCCCGAGTTTGCCCAGCAGGTTGGCCGCGGGCACCGCCACGTCGTCGAAGAACAGCTCGGCGGTGTCCTGCGCGTGCATGCCGATCTTGTCCAGCTTGCGGCCGCGGCTGAAGCCGGGCATGCCGCGCTCCACCACCAGCAGGCTGATCCCCCGCGCGCCCGCGTCGGGGTCGGTGCGCGCCACCACGATGACCAGGTCGGCGTTGATGCCGTTGGTGATGAACGTCTTGGCGCCGTTCAGGATCCAGCTGATCATCGGCGCGGACAGCCGTGGTGCGGATGCCCTGCAGGTCACTGCCCGCCCCGGGCTCGGTCATCGCGATCGCGCCGATGCACTCCCCGGCCGCCATCGGCGGCAGCCAGCGGGCCTTCTGCTCGTCGGTGGCCAGGTCGACGATGTAGGGGATGGCGATGTCGTCCTGCAGGCCGAAACCCGAGCTGATCGAGGTCGCGCCGATCCGGGCGAATTCCTCCATCATCACGCAGCGGTAGCGGAAGTCGCCGGTGCCCACGCCGCCGTACTCCTCCGGGACGAGCATCCCGATCAGGGACTGCTTGCCGGCCGCGAGCCAGGCCTGCCGGTCGACGGAGCGCTCTTCCTCCCACCGCTGCTCGTTCGGCGCGACCTCGCGCTTGATGTACGCCTGCACGACCTCGCGGAACGCCTCGTGGTCCGGCTCGTAGAAATCCCTGTTCACGCTACTGTCCCTTCCACACCGGAGGACGTTTCTCGGCGAACGCCCGGGCGCCTTCTTGCGCGTCCTGGGAGCCGAAGACCGGCGCCATCAGCGCGGTCGCCTTCTCCCACTTTTCCGCGCCGTCCCAGTCGGCGCCGCCGAGCGCGATCTGTTTGGTGGCGATCAGGGCCAGCGGGCCATTGGCCGCGATGCGCATCGCCAGTTCGACCGCGATGTCCAGCGGCCTGGCCTTCGTCCACGAGCCGGTTGATCAGGCCGACCTCGGCGGCGCGCTCGGCGTCGATCGGGTCGCCGGTCAGCAGCATCTCCAGGGCGATCGCCCGGGGGATCCGCTGCGCCAGCAGCAGCGCCCCGCCGGCGGCGGCCACCAGGGAGCGCTTGACCTCGGGGACGCCGAACCGGGCCGAGGTGCCCGCGACGACGAGATCGCAGGCCAGCACCAGCTCGAAGCCGCCGGCCAGGGCCCAGCCCTCGACCGCGCCGATCAGCGGCTTGCGCGGCGGGGTCTGGGTGATGCCGCACAGCCCGCGGCCGGGGAACGAAGGCCGCTCCCCGCGCAGGAACGCCTTGAGGTCCATCCCGGCGGAGAAGGTGCCGCCGGCCCCGGTCAGCACCCCGGCGCGCAGCTCGTCGTCCGCGTCGAGCTCGTCGACCGCGTCCCGGATCCCCGTCGCGACGGCCAGGTTCAGGGCGTTGCGCGCCTCCGGCCGGTTGATGACGATGAGCTGGACCGCGCCGCGGCGCTCGACTAGTACCTCGTCGCTCACTTCAATCTCCAGCTGTTCGGGCTCTGGCGGCCTGGGCACCGCGGTTGGGGCGTACCCACTATCTTGCCCCAGGATGCGGCGCGGCTAATCCGGCCGCGCCCGGGCCGGGCGGCGAGTTTACGGAAGTCCCAGCTCGTCATCTTCCCCGGGGTAACGCGGAGCCAGGCGTGCCGGCCGTCGTGGGCCAGCTCGCCGCCGTGGCTGTACTTGGCGGCCATCAGGCGTTCGGGGACGGCCAGCTCGGGGGCGGCGGATCCTCGTGGCCGGTGCGCGGGACGGGACCGACGACGATCGGCGTCGCCTTCGATCTCGACGCCGCGGAGCTCGGCGTACTCGTGGCCCGCGTCGATGACCGCCGCGACCCGGGGGTCGCGGGCGATGTCCGTCCAGCGCTGGCTGCGGGTCAGCGAGTAGATCCACAGTGCCGTTCCGTCCCAGACGAACCAGACCGGGGAGACATGCGGGCCGCCTGCTCCGAGCGTGGCCAGCCGGCAGCTTCGCTCCTTGCCGAGGAACGAATCCAGTTCGTCCGCATTCATCGCGATCGACCGGCCGCGACGCTGTTCTGGCATCATCGTTATCACGCTCCTGTACGTTCCTTAATCGTCACCTGGGGACATCATGTCCGAACCGCCGGTCCGGCCGCCCGACGAACTCAGCCCGGTCGATTATCTGATGCACCGGGGCGAGGCCCAGCCGGCCACGCGATCGGCGTTCCTGAACGTGGAGATCCTGGACACCCCGGCCGACTGGGATCGGCTGCGCGAGGCGATCGACCGGGCCAGCCGGGTGGTCATCAGGATGCGGCAGAAGGTGGTCGTCCCGACGGTGCCGACCACGCCGCCGCGGTGGGTCGTCGACCCCGACTTCGACCTGGACTACCACCTGCGCCGGGCCGCCCTGCCTGCCCCGGGCACGCTGCGCCAGCTCCTGGACCTGGCCGAGCTGACGCTGCAGTCGCCGCTCGACACCTCCCGCGCCCTGTGGGAGGCGATCTACGTGGAGGACCTGGAGGGAGGCCGCGCGGCGCTGCTGACCAAGCTCAGCCACGCGATCACCGACGGTCTGGGCGGGATCGCCCTGTTCGAGCAGGTCTACGACACCGAACGGGACGCCCTCCCGCGCCCGATGCCCCCTGTCCCCATCCCCCGCGACGTGACCGGCGAGGATCTGGTCCGCGACAGCTGCACGCACCTGCCGCAGACGGCCGTGTCGGCCGGCCGCCGGGCGCTGGGCCGCGCGGTCGCCACGGCCGACCGCCTGATCAGGCGGCCGGGACCCACGGTGCGCGACGCGATCGGATTCGCCGATTCCGCCCGCCGGATGCTCGGCCCGCCGCCGGTGCCGCCGTCTCCCCTGCTGCGCCGCCGGAGCCTGGTCGAGCCGGACCGTCGTGCTCGAGGTGCCGCTCGCCGACCTGCGCGCCGCGGCCAAGGCGGTGGGCGGCTCGGTGAACGACGCCTACCTCGCGGCGCTTTCCGGCGGTCTGGGCCGGTACCACCAGGCGCTGGGGGTACCGGTCGACGCCCTGCCGCTGACCCTGCCGGTCAGCCTGCGCACCGACGACGACCCGGCCTCCGGCAACCGGTTCGCCGGGGCCACCATCGCCGCGCCGATCGGCGAACCCGACCCCGCCGAGCGGATCCGGCTGATCCGCGAGCAGGTGATCGCGCGCCGGAGCGAACCGGCCATCGACGTGATCGGGCAGATCGCGCCGGTCCTGTCCCTGCTCCCCGACGGTGCGCTGCAGATGGTCAGCGAGCGGATCAACGTTCCCGACATCCAGGCCAGCAACGTGCCCGGCTACGGCGCGGAGACGTTCCTGGCCGGGGCGAAGGTGGAGCGGCAGTACGCGATGGGGCCGCTGCCGCGGGTGGCCATGATGGCGATACTCGTGTCCCGGGCGGGCATCTGCACCGTGACCGTGCGCTATGACACGGCCTCGTTCCCGGCCGCCGACCAGCTGGAGAAGGACCTGCAGCTGGGGTTCGACGAGGTACTCGAGCTGGGCCGACCCTCATGACCGGTGCCTCGCAGAACGGCGCTCGGCCGCCCGGCGCGGCCCAGCCGCTGCGGCTGCCAGGATCGGTGGCCGAGGTCGAGGCCAGCCCGGAAGGCCCGCGGATCGGCGCGTTCTTCGACCTGGACGGGACGCTGGTCGCCGGGTTCACGGTCGCGGCCGTCACTAAGGACAGGCTGCGCCGCGGGGAGGTCGGGGCGGCGGAGTTCGTCCGGATGATGCAGCTCGCGCTGGAGTACCGGCTCGGGCGGCAGCAATTCGAGAACATCATCGAAGGGGCGGTCCAATCGGCGAAGGGACGGCTGGCCGAGGACGTCGAGGAGATGGGCGATCGGGTCTTCGAGCAGTCCATCGTGGACCTGATCTACCCGGAGATGCGCGAACTGGTCCAGGCCCACCAGCGACGCGGCCACACCGTGGTGCTGAGCTCGTCGGCCCTGACCATGCAGGCGGCGCCGGTCGCGCGCTACCTCGGCATCGACCACCTGGTGTGCAACCGGTTCGTGGTGGACGAGCTTGGGATCCTGACCGGCGACATCGAGCGCCCGGTCGTGTGGGGCACCACCAAGGCCACCAGCGTCCAGCGGTTCGCCGCCGAGCACCAGGTCGACCTCCGGTCGAGCTACTTCTACGCCGACGGCGACGAGGATCTCGCCCTCATGCACCTGGTCGGCAACCCGCGGCCGGTCAATCCCGGGCCGGGGCTGGCCCGGGTGGCCGCCCGCCGCGGCTGGCCGGTGCTGCGGTTCAAGAGCCGGGACGCGGGGACCCCGCTGGCCCGGGTCCGCGCCCTGGCCGGAGCGGGCTCGCTGGCCCCGCTGGCCGCGGGCGCGCTGGGCATCGGCCTGCTGACGCGGAACAAGCGCACCGGCATCAACTTCCTTACCAGGTTCTGGCCGGAGACGGTGCTCGCGCTGAACGGCGTGAAGCTGAACGTGACCGGCGCGGAGAACCTGACCGCGCAGCGGCCCGCCGTCTTCCTGTTCAACCACCGCAACAACTTCGACGTGTTCATGGTGGCCGCGCTGGTCAAGGATAACTGGACCGGGATCGCCAAGAAGGAACTCGAGGCCAACCCGATCTTCGGCACGATCGGCAAGCTGCTCGACGCCGCGTTCATCGACCGGGCCGACAGCGCGGCGGCCGTCGCCGCCCTGGGGCCGGTCGAGGAGGCCGCGCGCAAGGGACTGTCGATCCTGGTCGCCCCCGAGGGGACCCGGCTGGACACCCAGGCGGTCGGACCGTTCAAGAAGGGCGCGTTCCGGATCGCGATGGCGACCGGCCTGCCGATCGTCCCGGTCGTGATCAGGAACTCGGACTCGGTCGCGGGCCGCAACGCCACCACGCTCAACCCGGGCACGGTCGACATCGCGGTGCTGCCGCCGGTCAGCGTGGCCGACTGGACGGTAGGATGATCTGAGTAGTGCAGATCGAGCAGGTCAGGGCGCGTTACCTGGAGCTGCTGGGCGACTGGCCGGAGCGCGGGAACCGATGCCCGTTCCGGAAAATCATGAGCACCGGACCTGGCCGGGCTGCTGGCGGCGCACCCAGAAACCGTCCTGCTCACCCAGGCCGCCACCCCCACCGAGGCGCGGCTCATCCGCGACCGGATCGCGGCGGCCGGAGGAACGTCCCGGCCGCCGGTTAGCCTCGGTCCGCTCGGCGGATCCCCGGTCGCTGCTGGCAGAGCCGGACCTCCGGCTGGTCCCGGTCAGGGTCGCCTGGCTGCCGGAGGAACACGCGGGCCGGCGGCGGCCCAGCTGACCGACCTCATGCCGGGTCGTGACCCGTATCACCCGAGCGAACGCCAGCAGCGGCGGATCCTGGCCCGCCAGCCGGGCCGGGCCATCGTGCTGACGGGCGAGCCCGCGACCCTCGACGAGCTGCGGGAGCGCTGGGTCGAGGCCACCGGCGGCGGGGAGGAGGCCGACTTCGCCGCCTACGTGGCCCGCCGGGCCACGCTCGCGCTCGACCGCGCCGAGTACCAGCTGCACGGGCCCAGGTACAAGACGCCGAGCCTGGTGAAAGAGGAAATCCTGGCCTCACGCCGGTTCCGGACCGGGCTGCAGCGGCGGTGCGGCGCGGGGACGACGAGGCGCCGCCGTCGCTGGCCGAGGCCGGCCAAATCCTGGACGAGCTCGCCGCGGGCTGGAGCCGCCGGCTCATCGACGTCATGCCGGTCATCGGGCGGCTGATCTTCCAGCGGGGCTTCGACCCGCAGATCGACTACGACGACAGCCAGGTCGAACGGCTGCGCGCGGCGATGCAGCGCCAGCCGGGCATCCTGCTCTGGTCGCACCGGTCGAATCTGGACACTCTGGTGCTCGCCGCCGCCCTGCAGGAGAAGGGCCTGCCGCCGGCGCACCTGTTCGCCGGCGTCAACATGGCGTTCGGGCCGATGGGCGCGATCATGCGGCGGGCCGGGGTCATCTTCATCCGGCGCTCGACCGCCGATGACCCGCTGTACAAGTACGTGCTGCGGGAATACGTCGGCTACGTGCTGGAGAAGCGGTTCAACCTGTCCTGGTCGATCGAGGGCACCCGCTCGCGCACCGGCAAGATGCTCCCGCCGCGGCTCGGCCTGCTGTCCTACGCCGCCGACGCCTACCTGTCCGGACGCGTGGACGACCTGCTGCTGCTGCCGGTATCGGTGACCTTCGACCAGCTGCACGAGATCTCCGAGTACGCCGAGTACGCCCGCGGCGCGAAGAAGAAGCCGGAGGGCTTCGGCTGGCTCTACAGCTTCGTCAAGGCACAGGGCGCCCGGCACTACGGCAAGATCTACGTGCGCTTCGGCGAACCGGTCCCGCTGAGCGCCTTCCTCGGGCCCCCGGGCGGCCCGATCGCCACCGACCCCGAGGCCCGGCGGCTGGCCCTGGCCAAGATCGCCTTCGAGGTCGCCTGGCGGATCAACCAGGGCATGCCGGTCACGGCGACCGCGCTGATCACCACCATCCTGCTGGCCATGCACGGGGCCGCCCTCACCTTCGACCAGATCAGGCTGGCCCTGGCCGATGCGCTCGACTACCTGGCGAGCCGGGCCATCCCGCGGACGGCGAGCGTCCCCGCGCTGGCCGCGGCGGAGCCGGTGCGCGCGACGCTGGACGCGCTGGCGGCGGGCGGGCTGGTCACCTGCGTCGCGGACGGCCGGGAGCCGGTCTGGCTGATCGGGCCCGACCACCAGCTGGCCGCCACCTTCTACCGGAACTCGCTGATCCATTTCCTGCTCGACACGGCGCTGTGCGAGCTGGCGGTGCTTCGGGCGTCCGGCGATCCGGCTGCTGGACCGACCCGGTGGAGGCCTTCTGGGCCGAGATCGGCTGGCTCCGGGACCTGCTGAAGTTCGAGTTCTACTTCAAGGACCGCGACGAGCACCGGCGCCAGGTGCGCGAGGAGATGGACCGGCAGGACCCGGACTGGGAAGAGCTTTTGCGGTCAGGGCCGGCGGGGGCGGACGCGCTGCTGGCGCGGATGCGGCCGCTGGTGTCCCATCTGCTGGTGCGGCCGTTCGTCGAGGCGTACCGGCTGGTCGCCGACGTGCTGGTACACGACGATCCCGGCCGACGCGCCGTGCGCCTCGGCTTATGACGCCGAGGTGATCCGGCGGGCGCTCGGGCTCGGGCGGCAGTACGTGGCCCAGCGCCGGCTGCGCAGCTCGGAGTCGGTGTCGGTGCTGCTGTTCCAGACGGCGCTTCAGCTGATGAGGAACCGGGGGCTGCTCGAGGCCGGTTCCGATGTGGCGGAACGACGCGCCGTTTTCCTGGCCGAGCTCCGTGACTTGCTGAAACGGCTGGACCGGATCGAGGACCTCGCCATCAGGCGCTACATCCGCGACGCCGTCCCGGAGAATGCGACCGAATAGACGTTCGTGCATCATCGTGAATCGCACGTCTTGTGAAGATAGTAGCGATCCACGATCACCCTGCGGATGGCGACTGCTTGCGCGTGGCGTAGACCACGTTGATGACGCCGACAATGACCCAGATCAGGGCCATGAGCATGAGAGCGGCGACGCCCGGGGACCCCTTGAGCACGATCGCGGTCACCGGCAGGGCGACCAGCATGGACCCGATGGCCAGCATGAGGGACTGCCGGGCGGAGTGGTCGGCCTGCTCGGCCCGGATCGTGCGGCGTTCGGCCCGGATCATGCGTTTGGCCCGGCGGCGCTGGTGCCTGCACCCCGCGTACCGGTCCAGCTGGGTCAGCAGGCGGCTGTCCACCTCCGCCGCGAGCCGGTTGTCGATCGCGGCCGCGATCCGCTTGTCGATGTCGGCGCCGATGCGTTCCACCAGACCCTCGGCCAGGGCCTGGTCATAGCCCGGGCCAAGGTCGTGCAGGGCGGCCACCGAGGCGGCGATCTCAGCCTGGCTATCTGTGGCCATCGTGCCCTCTATTTCCGTCAGCTCCTGCGCCAACGGTACGGGCCTCGGACAGGCCGCGGAATGCGGTTTGCCTCCGTCGCGTGCTGGGGTTTTCCGGAGGAGTTAGGCCTAGGGCGTCAGGCTGGACGGCGGTCAGGCCTGGACGGCGGCGCCGCAGGCGACCAGGTCGGCGGCGTCGGCCAGGCCCCACTCGGTGAGGGCCTCGGTGGTGTGCTGGCCGGGCGGGGGCGGCGGGTCGGACAGCTGGCCGGGGGTGCGGGAGAAACGGGGGGACGGGGCGGGCTGGGTCAGGCCGTCGGGGGCGACGTAGGTCTGCCGCGCGGTCAGGTGCGGGTCGGCGGCGGCTTCGCGCAGCGACAGCACGGGTTCCACGCACGCCTCGCTGCCGGCGAAGGCCGCCGCCCACTCGTCCCTGGTCCGGTCCTTGAACCGGGCCGAGAACAGCGCGCGCAGCTCCGGCCAGTTCTGCGGGTCCTCGCGGGCGGGCACGTCGGTGAGGCCGAGCCCGGCCAGCAGCGCGGCGTAGAACCGCGGCTCCAGGGCGCCGACGGCCAGCCACTTCCCGTCCGCCGTCTCGTACACGTCGTACCAGGGCACGCCGCCGTCGAGCAGGTTCACCCCGCGCTCGTCGCGCCAGATGTCCTGGGCCATGAACATCCACGGCATCGCGAGCAGGGACGCCACCCCGTCCACGATGGCCGCGTCGACGACCTGTCCCTGCCCCGAGGTGGCCCGCTCGACCAGGGCCGCGCAGATGCCGTAGGCCATCAGCATCCCGCCGCCGCCGAAGTCGCCGAGCAGGTTCGCGGGGAACTGAGGCGGGCCGCCGGCCCGGCCCAGGGCGTGCAGGGCACCGGTCCGGGCGAGGTAGCCGATGTCGTGCCCCACCGTCGAGGCCAGCGGCCCGGTCTGCCCCCACCCGGTCATCCGGGCGTAGATCAGCCGCGGATTGCGGCGCCAGGCAGACCTCGGGTCCCACCCCGATGCGTTCGGTCACTCCGGGCCGGAAGCCCTCGAGCAGGACATCGGCAGTGTCGGCCAGCCGGAGCAGCGCATCGACCGCGCGCGGGTGCTTCAGGTCGAGTACGGCCGAGCGGCGACCGCGGTTCATCAGATCGCGTTCCGGCCGGGCCGCGGCCGGTCCGGGCCGGTCGATGCGCAGCACGGTCGCGCCCTGGTCGGCGAGCATCATGGCGCAGAACGGCCCGGGCCCGATGCCCGCGAGCTCGAGCACCCGCACACCGGCCAGCGGCCCGCGGCGAGTTCGTTCCCCAGCTGGTCCCGGCGCGCTCATATCTCCCCTGCCGTCGTTCATCTAATGCTGCAGGATATTGATGCGTTGCCGACGCTCTTACCTCGAGGCGGCCGTATTCAGAGGTCCAGGCGGTCCGGGCCGGCCCGCATCCCGGCCAGGAGACGCTCGATGTCGTCGCGGGACAGGGACCGCCGCCACTCGCCGATCGTGCCGCGTAGGACGAAGCCGCCCGGGGCCGGTTCGACCGAGGTGAGCAGCAGGTCGCTGGGCAGGTCGGGAACGGCCAGGTAAAAGGCCGAGGGACGGCAGAGGCAGCCGCCACTCGCCCAGGTGCAGGGCGCGCGGCCGGGCCACGAGGGACCGCCCTTCGGCCCCCGGCTGCACTTCAAGCCGCACCCACGGCGCGCCCGCCAGGCCGACCTGCGGCATGCCGTCCGTCAGGACCAGCTCGAGCAGCGGGGAGGCGGCGGCCAGCCGCCGGGACGCGGCCGAGGCCGAGACGAACGCCTCGATCAGCACCGGCGCGGCGACCAGCGTCGGCCGCGCGCCGGGCCGCAGATGGACGTTCCTGGCCTGGACCTCCACTCGCTCGAGCTCAAAGCCGTTCCACTGGGCGTCCCGCGCGGTGATACGGACCTGGCCGTACTGGCCCACCACCCGGGCCAGGTCCACGCCCTGGATGGCAATGTCCTCCACGACCAGGGTCAGGTCGTGCCCGGCGAACGGGAACGTTCGCTTCTTCCCGATGAGCCAGGCCCGGGCGGCCTCCACGATCGCGGCGAACGGATCACCGGGCAGTGTCTTCGGCAGCGGCAGGCCCATGGACGCGCTCGCGGCCGAGGTCATGTTGAGGACCTCGGACCAGTTCCGCTTCCATTCATTGGCCCAGGAACGGTCGAAGGGCCACCACTGCTCCCCCGCCATCAGCCGGGCTCCCGTTCGTGACCGGCCTGCTGTTGCCTGCTCAGGCCGCGGTAGGCCTCCGACGCGGGGATCTCGCCGGCCAGGACCCGGTACACCTCGTGGCAGACCGGCATCTCCACACCGTAGCGCTCGGCCAGCTCATGCACGGTGAAGGCGGTACCGACGCCCTCCGCCACGGTCCTGGTCGCGCCGAGCATCTCGTCCAGCGTCCGGCCGGCGCCGAGCTGCTCACCGAGCGTCCGGTTACGGCTCAGCGGGCTCATGCAGGTGGCGATGAGGTCGCCCAGGCCGGCCAGGCCGGAGAACGTCGCGGCCTCGCCGCCCATGGCCACGCCGAGCCGGGTGACCTCGGCCAGGCCGCGGCAGACCACCGCGGCCCGGGTGTTGTCACCGACGCCGAGCCCCTGCGCGATGCCGGTCGCGATCGCCACCACGTTCTTCAGCGCCCCGCCGAGCTCGCAGCCGATCACGTCGTGGTTGGTGTAGATCCGGAACATGCCCCGCTGCATGACGGCCTGCAGCGCCCGGGCCACGGCGAGGTCCTCGGTCGCGATCACGCTCGCCGCCGCCTGCCCGGCCATGATCTCCTTAGCCAGGTTGGGCCCGGTCAGGGCGGCGGCGGGATGGCCGGGCAGTTCCTCGGCGACGAGCTGGGTCATGCGCAGCAGCGAACCGCGCTCGAAGCCCTTGGCCAGGCTGACGACCGGGATCCACGGCCGCAGGTAGGGGCGGGCGTCGGCCAGGATGGCCCGGAATCCGTGCGTCGGCACGCCGACCACCAGCAGGTCGGCGTCGTGCACGGCCTTCTCCAGGTCCGCGGTGGCCTTCAGCGCCGGCGGCAGCGCGAAGCCGGGCAGGTAGCGCGAGTTGGCGTCGCGCTCGTAGATTTCCCTGGCCAGCTCCGGATCCCGGGCCCAGATGGTGCAATCGTGCCGGCCGGCCAGCAGGGACGCCACCGTGGTCCCCCACGACCCGGCTCCGAGCACCGCGATCCGCATGCCAGATCACTCATCCTAGGTAGGGCCTTCAGGATAAAGCCGCTGGCCCGCCGGTGCCATCTTGCGCCGCCCGCTGGGCATCCACTACTTCGTCGAGAAGATGCCGAATGCACCGAGGGCTAGGAGCAGGCCAGGCAGATCTTCCGGCGGGACCTGGCTGCGCCGAGCGGGACACATGGGTGACAATATCGCCTATGTCTTGGACGGGGTCTGGTGGTGCCAGCGACGGCGGCAACGGCGGTATTAGGGACACGGGCACGCATCCCGAGGTCGACGCCGCCGTGCGGCTGCTGCACCGGCGCCGCGGCTGGGGCTGGACGGGCGGGGGCAGCCTGCTGGCCCTGGTGGTGTTCACGGTCATCGGCTCGCACCTGTGGGCCAACGCCAACGGGGCAGTGGGCGTGATCAGCGGGCTGGTGGTCCTGGTGCTGCTGGCGCTGACCGTGGTCGGCCTGGTCATGGCGGTGGTGGATACCGTCCGGCTGCACCGCCGCCACGGCGCGGTCCGGGATCAGGCCCGGATGGGGACCTCCCACCATCCGCTGATCGCGCACGCCTACCGGTACCCACCGCGGCACCATGTCAGCGCCTGGTTTAGCCGGCTGCTGCTGCTTGGCTGCCTGGTCCTGGCCATCGGCTACCTGCCGGACCAGGTCAACGGGGTGGCCTACCTGGCGGGCGCGGGCCCGACGGCCACGTTCTTCCCCACGTCGTACGGCCAGGACTGCGGTCGCAGCGGGTGCGACACGATCACCAAGGGCACGCTGGTCGTCGGCGGCCGCGGCATCCCCGCCAGCTGGCCGGGCATGGCCTCGCTCGGCCTGCCGATGACCGTGCGCGCCCCGGTGTGGGACGGCTGGAGCGGTACGGTGTCGCTGACCGGCGACAAGCGGGCGCGATCGTCGCGATCATCGTCGGCCTGTTCCTGGACGCGCTCGGCGTCCTCGCGGGCCTCGCGCTGATCGAGATGACGCGGCATTGGCTGAAGCGCCGACGCGAGCCCGTCCTCGGTCGCGGGCGGCTCACCGCCGCCCGCTGACCGGGCCGTTATGGCGCCGGTGTGTAGCCCCGCGCGTAGTGCAGCCCCAACTCGCGTACGCCGTGCCAGAAAACCGTTCACAGGCTGCCGTTCGTGGCCTCGTCGTGATGCGGGACGTGCTCGACATCGCCAAAGTACGGCAGCGAGAAGCCCTCCCCCGGCTGCTCCGCCAGCTCGCGGCGCAGACCGGCCAGATGCTCAACGTATCCAAAGCCGGGCAGGCCGTCGGCCTGGAAAGCAGCACCGGAGCCGACCCGGCAACCTGCGGGTAACCTGCACCAGTGATTATCCGGGAGCCGCGGCCCGATGAGTACGTGGCGGTTGGAGAGCTGCGGGTGGCGGCGTACCAGGCGCTGGGGCTGTTGCCTGAGGGCAGCGGGTATGCCGAAACACTGCGGGGATTCGGTTTGCCGGCGGATGCGTGGTGCTCGTCGCAGTCAGCGAGGCGGGGAGCGGCATCCTCGGGACGATCACGCTTGAGCCGTTCGGCCCGGCTAACGAACTCGCGCGGGACGAAACGGAGGCGGATATCCGGGCGTTCGCGGTTGCCCCGCAGGCGCAGGGACAGGGCGTCGGCCGGAAGCTGCTGCTCGCTGTCATCGAGTGCGCCGGGAAGCGCGGGGTGTGCCGTCTAAGGCTGTGCACGCAGTCCGCCATGAAGGCGGCACAGCATCTCTACACCGGGACCGGGTTCTCAAGGACTCCGGATCTCGACTTCGAGCCCGTGCCCGGTATCACCCTGCGAGCATTTGAACTCGCCCTGCCATCCAACCCGTTTCCCGGGTGATGCCGTAGCTATAACAGGAGACCGCGTTGCCGCGCAGCAGGCGCCTCCT
>CAVQOE010000005.1:0-17091 GCA_963714295.1 uncultured Actinomycetota bacterium
CGAAAACGGTGATCGGCCTGATCTTTCCCCTGCTGACCTGGCTCATCGGTGTCTGCACGGTGTTCCTGCTCTGGCGCTCGGCATCGAGCGCGTTCTTCAAGGGAGCTGAGTGAGTTCAGCCCCGGTCATCTTCGCCGCGGTCCAGACCCTCTTCGGGCCCGGATGACCGTCCTGGTCGCGGTCGCGCAAATGTATACAGGCTAAGGCGTCAACCCGGACCGCGGGTGGCGCGTCGTGTTATATAGAGGTCCGGCGCAAGCGGGGCGCCGGACCTCAAACCAGCTCGGCAGGCGGAAGCCGGGCGATGGGCCCGGCGAAGCGGGCACCGGGCACTCGTCCGGTGCGAGCGGGGCGCCGGGTCCTGTTGGGCTCACAGGTCCGCGTCGAGCACTTCGTGGGCCCGGGCGACCAGCGCGGGGACGGCGAGACCGTCCTGGTCAAAGCCTTCCCCTACCGTCTGATGCTGCAGGTAGCGGGCATTGATGCCCTCGAGCACGACGGCGAGCTTGAAATAGCCGAACGCCACGTAGTAGCCGATCCGCGAGATGTCACGGCCGGTGCGTTCAGAGTATGCGGCGGCGAACTCGGCCCGGGACAGGAAACCGGGGCTCGCGGTGGCATCGGTCGACCCGCCGTGCGTTATCCCGGGCGAGTCCGGGGCGCCGGGCGGCTTCTGGTCGGGGTTGAGCCAGCCCTCTTCGCCCGGATCGGTCCAGTAGACCAGGGTCAGGCCCAGGTCCGCCAGCGGGTCGCCGATGGTGGCCATCTCCCAGTCCACAACGGCCATGATCTGCGGCCGCGGCGCCACCTTCACCAGCAGGTTGTCGAGCCGGAAGTCGCCGTGGACCAGCGTCGCCTCGCCTTCCGCGGGGAGCCCGTCCGTGAGCCTGGCTACCAGCTCGCCGTAGCCCGGGACGTCCCGGGTCACCGACAGGTCCCATTGCCGCTGCCAGCGATCGAGCTGGCGCCTGAGGTACCCTGCGCCCCGGCCCAGGCCGCCCAGGCCGACCGCTTCGACGTCCACGCCGTGGATCGCGGCGAGCATGTCGGCCAGGCTCTCGGACAGTTCCCGCGCCTGAAGTTCGGTCAGGCCGGACGCGTCCTGCTGGGTCCGGATCACGGCCCCGGGCACGTGCTCCATCAGATAGAAGGGCGCGCCGATGACTTCCGTGTCGTCACAGAACGCTACCGGCCGGGCGACCGGCACCCGCGTCCCGGTCAGCGCGCTCAGGACGCGGTACTCCCGGCCCATGTCATGGGCGGTGGGCAGCACATGGCCGAGCGGCGGACGGCGGAGCACGAGCAGGCGGGGCTGGCCGGCGCGGGCGACCGTCAGGCGGTAGGTCAAGTTGGAGCGGCCGCCGGCGATCAGCTGGATATCGACCAGGTCAGAAGGCTCGCCGCCGATGGTGTCGTTGAGCCAGCCTTCGAGCCGGACAGGGCTGGGAATTCCCGGAGGACTGCTGCTAACGGTCATGATCTACCGAATCGTAGCTGGGACGGAACGGGAAATCCTAACGCCGTACCTATAGACACATCACCAATGGTGACGTAAGCAGATAAAGGGACCTTAGAAGGTCTAGACCGTTTATGAATCCTGGGAGGGACTCTGTGGCAGACGCGTGGATGCCGGGCGCTAGATGCATCCGGGCACAGACCGACGGGGGAATGTTGTCGGGAGGCGCACCGCGTGTCGTCTGGCTTACTCTCGGCGCCGACCCGCGCCACGTCTCGGTCGCCTCGGCCGCTCAGCGGCTCAATCAGGAAGGCCGGCCGCCACACCTCGTCTGGGACCCGCTGACCGGAGACGTCGCGCAGCTGCTGCCGATCGTCCGGGCGGGCTGTGCGCTGGGCACGCCCGAGCACCTCAACTGCGTCCCCGACCAGCTTCCGCACCGCCCGGCGGGGGTTAACCGGGAGGGCAGGCTGTGCGTCCAGATCGGCGTCCTCGGCTCGGCCAGGGAACCGTTCACCAGCTATCCGATGATCGGGCTCGCCGCTATCCTGGGCTGGCTTGACACCTGGCAGATCCCGCGACGCTGGCCGGCCGGCCAGCCCGCTCCGTTCCGTCAGCTGGCCCGGCCGCGCAGCCGCTCCCTGTGGGCCCGCGGCGGCCATTACGGCGCCTCCCAGGTTCCCGGATGCGACAGCATCGGACCAGGCGGCATCGACATCGACCATCTCACCAGCCTAGACGTCCTGACCATGGACCTGCCCGACCCTCCCCGGACGAACGGCTCCCCCGTCCGCCTTAGCCCCCGCGCCCCACGCCAGATCACAGCCGGGTCCCTGACCGCCGCCGGAGTATGATCCCGCGCACATCCGGGGTGGCGGGGGCTGAGAGCGGTGTTCGTTTGGTAAAAAGGGCTTTGCTGGCAACGCACGGCAGCCAAGGCCATACCCTGTGAGGATGAATGACCGGCTCGTGTGGATCGACTGCGAGATGACCGGGCTCGACATCGAACGCGACGCCCTCATCGAGATCGCGTGTCTAGTGACCGACGGCGAGCTCAACCTGCTTGACGAGGGCATCGACCTGATAATCAAGCCGCCCGCAGAGGCCCTTGAGACGATGCCGGAGGTGGTGCGCGAGATGCACACCGCCTCGGGGCTACTCGCCGAGCTGCCCAACGGGATCACGCTGACCGAGGCCGCCGACCTCGTGCTCGGCTACGTGCGCGGGCACGTTACCGAGGCCAGGAAGGTGCCGCTGTGCGGTAACTCCATCGCCACCGACCGCTGGTTCATCGCGCGTGATATGCCCGAACTCGACGACTACCTGCACTACCGGATGGTCGACGTCTCCAGCATCAAGGAGCTCGCACGGCGCTGGTTCCCGCGGGCGTACTTCTCCTCCCCGGCGAAGCACGGCGGACACCGGGCCCTGGCCGACATCAGGGAAAGCGTGCAGGAACTCCGGTACTACCGGGACGCGGTGTTCGTGCCGCGGCCCGGACCGGATTCGGCGACGGCCCGCGCGATCGCCGCCCGCTACACCGAGGCCGCGCCGGACGGCACGGGCGCCAGGGCGCTTCCGGCGCGGGGGCTTCCGGCGCGGGGCTTCCGGCGCCTGACGGGCTCGCGGGCGCGGGCGCGCGAGGGGACTGGGGACCGCTATACTTCTGGAAGCCGCGCGATGTCCTTCCGGGCAACGCGCGTTCTGCTGTCGCTCGGCAGCGATGGTGGGCGTAGCTCAGTTGGTAGAGCGCCAGGTTGTGGTCCTGGATGTCGCGGGTTCGAGTCCCGTCGCTCACCCCAAGATTTCCGCAGGTCGCGAGCCCCGGCCGTTGTGATGGCCGGGGCTCTCGTCAGTCAATGTCCGACTGAAGTCCTGGTCAGAACTGAGGCTTGGCGGTCGGCCGGTCGTCCCGGCTCTGGTTGAATCGGGTGACCAACTGCGCGAACGTGGCGATGTCGCCCTCGTCCCAGCCGGTCAGCCGCTCGGCCAGGCGATCCCGGACGCGCTGCGCGGCGGCAGCCAGGTGCTGCTGGCCGACCGGGGTGAGGGCGAGCACGCTGCCCCGCCGCCCCTGGCCGCTCGCCCTCACGGCGCAGTAGCCCGGCCGAGATCAGCTGCTCAAGCTGGCGGGACAGCGTGGACTTATCCAGGCCGAAGTGCGCGCACAGGTCGATCGCGCGCACCCCCGGCGTGAGGTCGATCTCGGTCAGCAGCGTGTAGGCGACAAGCGACAAGCCCGGGTGGAGGTCGTCGCTCATATCACGGGCCCGCCGAGACAGCGTCGTGACGCCGTGGTACAGGTCCTCGAGGGCAGCTTCGCGTGTCATTGTCCCCCTCATTTACGTTGCAAAGTACAACTATAAATTGTAGAGTTGCAATTACCAACTCTACATGGCAGCACCAGTGAGGGGAGCTCGTCATGACCATGCTTATCACCCACCCAGAGCAGACCGCGGGCACCATCGCCGGGCCACCCGACAGGCAGGCGTACGCGGTCGTCGGCTTCGACGGGTCAGCCTCGGCGCAGCGCTCCCTCGACGCGGCCGCCCGGCTGCTGAACGACCGGCCCGGCGGCCTGGAGGTCGTCTACGTCGCGCACCTGCCGGCCCTCAACGCCACCGCTGACCTGGCTGGCCTCGGCGCGGCCGAGGTACGGCAAAGCTTCGACGACGCGGCCCGCAATCTGTCCGACGAGGTCCGCGCCCAGCTGCAGGCCACGCACTTGAGGGGTGCGGCGCAGCGGTGGCACTTCCAGCGCCGCGACGGTGCGATCGCGGACCAGCTGATCGCGGTGGCGGACGACCTGTGCTGCCAGCACGGGCCCGACGTCTCGGTGGTCATCGTCGTCGGCCGCTCCGAGCACGGATACCACCATGTCCTCGGCTCGGTGCCGCAGGCACTGGAGCGGCACGTTCACTACCCCGTGCTCGTGATCCCGTAACGGCTCAAGTGGCATAGGCCTGGAATTCCCGCAGGAGGTTGGGGTTCGGTAGTACAACCTGTATGCCCACCTGCGGCTAAGCCGAGCAGGCCGGATCGATCCGCCCGTTGCCTTCGGCAATCCTTTATTGAGGATTTGATGCCGGAATAGAGTAGTCCCCCCACTCGTGGGAGGAGCCCAGCCCGGTTGCGTCTCTTACCAGTCATGGGCTCTTCAGTGGCAGAGGCTGTGCATTCGGACCCCAATACTCACCCCACGTATTTCCGCTTGCTGCCGGGACTGGCGATGCCCGTGTCATAGGCGAGAACGACGGCTTGAACGCGATCACGCAGGCCGAGCTTCATGAGGAGGCGAGTGACGTGGGTCTTGACCGTGGCTTCGCCGATAACGAGCGCCACGGCGATCTCGGCGTTTGACATTCCCGTGGCGACGAGCCGGAACACGTCCAGCTCGCGCGGTGTGAGTTCACCGATCGCGGCGGGGCGTGGCAGCGGCCGGGCGGCCGTCGTCGCGGCAAACTCTTCGATGAGGCGCCGGGTGACCGTGGGTGCCAGCAGGGCGTCTCCGGCCGCGACCACGCGTACCGCGTCGGCGAGCTGCGCGGCCTGGCTGTCTTTGAGCAGAAACCCGCTCGCACCGGAACGCAGGGCGTCAAACACATATTCATCGAGGTCGAAGGTGGTCAAGATCAGCACCCGGGTGGGTGGGTGGGTGGGTGGGTGGGTGGGTGCTGGCTAGCTGACGTGAGTTGGCGGGTTGCCGCGATGCCGTCTAGTTCGGGCATCCGGATGTCCATCAGGCTCGGCCCGCCGGATCGGATAGGGATGAGGATCCATGATCAAGCCGAAGCCGAAGCGGAACGACAGCACGTCTTCGACCGTGATCGGCCGCTCAGCCGGCACCGTGTCGTCGAGCCCGGATGCCAGGCTGCGCAGGACCCGCGGTTCGGCCAGCTCGGGCAGCCAACGTCCGACCGGATCATCGAGCGCTATCGCGCCGTCCTGGATAAGCAGCATCGCTGCCACGCCGACGATCGGCTTGGTGAGCGACGCGATGCGGAAGATGGCGTCACGCCCGATCGGCTCGCCGTCGCCGAAGGCCCGGTGCCCCACCACCGCGAGATGCACGTCGTCGTCACGGGCCACGAGCGCGACCAGCCCGGGAAGTTCGGCCCGGTCGACGTGACGCGCCAGCGCGGTGTCCAGGGCCTCAAGGCCCTGCCTGGTCAACCCTCGGGAAATGCCTGTCTCCTGCCTCGTTGTCTACCAGTCAGACGCTATGCCGCCTTCCGATTCATCGGTCGGTCACTTGACCTGGTGGAGTCAGCTGATGGCTTCGGTTCGGGCGGGTCAGGGCAGCGACTGGAGGGTCTGGATGGCGATGTCCGGACGGGGGTTATTGCAGGTCGGACAGCGCGGACCCTGGCCGGGAATGTTGAGCCAGTAGCCGTCGACCATGGACTGGGTGGCCTGGATGGCCGCCGTCAGCTGCTGGCTGTCAACTGGCGCGCCCGGCGGGTTGGCGGACAGCCCCGCCAGCACGATGATCCGCGGGTTCGCGGTGCTGGCTTGCGACGTCGCGGCCCGGACGAAGGCGGTGTAGGCGGCGGTGTCTCGCTCCAGGCTCTGGGCCTGGAGCTCGATGATGTCGGCGATCCCGGCCAGGCGAGCGACGAGATTCAGGTCGAGGAACGCCCGCCACCTCGGCTGCTGGGTCCCGGGCGCCAGGACGGTGGTGAGGTTCAGCGCGGGGGCGACGATCAGCCGCAGACCATGCGCATGAGCCACGGCTGCGGCCCGGGTGGCGGCCTGCACCGGATCCCGCTGCTCGGCCACGGGGGTAAAGGACCAGGCCTCGGGATCGTACAGAACGCCATAGGTTCCGGCCGGAAGCCGACCGCCGGTTGCCGCGTCCTCGAGCGCGGCCGCCGAGGCGAAGGTTATGACCGGCTTCGCGGTGATGCCAGCGAGCGGCTGCTGCCCCGGCTGCAGGATCTCGTAGACGAGCGCGCCCTGTAGCTTAGCCTGCGCGGCTGGGTCGGCGATGAGCTGGGACAAGGCGGAGCGAGTCAGCAGCCAGGCCGGACTGCTACGAGGGGGTATCGATGTCTCGCTGGTGGGTGGCTGCGGTGAGGGATGGCGGCCCGGGGCCGCGGCAGAACAGGCGGCGAGCACCCAGAGGGCTGCGACCACGGTAACGGCCACCGCGGCTCCCAGGGGCCGTCTGTCTGGTGGGCGCAGCTCCTGACGGATATCCATCGCCTCCCTCCTGGCTGTTGACGGGCGCGGCCACGAGCCGAGCTGGATGCCGGCAGTCATGCCTGAGGGTAGCCGCACGGTGACTGGTAACGGTGCCGCGGAGGTAGATACGGTCACGCATGTCCGATCGGACGCTGCTGTGGGCAGATCTGCTCACAGCAGCGTGCGGGGTCTTTCTGGGCAGTCATGCCGCAGGCTGGGGGCATGGCTCACGACGATAAGAACCCTCTGTTTAGCGAGCGGGTGCGGGAACAGATGCTGCTGCGGCGGATCCTCGTGCTGGACGGGGTGCTCGACGACGACAACGGAACGCTGCTCGCCACGCAACTGCTCATGCTCGCCGCCGAAGATCCCGCTGCCGATGTCGCCTTGTGGATCAACTCGCCGGGCGGTTCGGTGCCGTCCATGCTCGCCATCCGCGACGTCATGCGGCTCGTGCCGTGCCATGTCTCTACTTTGGCGTTCGGGCTGGCCTGCAGCGCCGGGCAATTCCTGCTCTCGGCTGGCACCAAGGGCAAGCGCTTCGCGCTGCCGCACGCCCGCATCCTCATGCACCGGGGCTCAGCCGGTATCGGGGGCAGTGCGGTCGATATCGAGGTCCAGGCCGATGATCTGCGGCACACGGTGGACACCGTGCTCGGCCTCATCGCGGAGGACACCGGCCAGCCGGTCGAGCGCATCTTCGACGATTCGCTGCATGACCACTGGTACACGGCCGAGCAGGCCAGGGAGTTCGGCTTCATCGATCAGATCGTCGGCTCATTCGGCCAGGTCATGCCGACCAGGAAACATCACATCGGGCTGAGGGGAGAAAGCTCATGAGCAGCTACACCATTCCGAACGTCATTGCTCAGCATCCCCGCGGCGAGCGAATCATGGACGTGTACTCGCACCTGCTGACCGAGCGCATCGTCTACCTTGGCACCCCGATCGATTCAGGCGTCGCCAACACCCTCATCGCTCAGCTGCTGCACCTCGAGGCGGAAAGCGCCGAGCAGGAGATCAACCTGTACATCAACTGCGAAGGCGGCGACCTGCCTCCCATGCTCGCCGTGTACGACACGATGCAGTTCATCCAGGCGTCGGTCGCGACTACCTGCGTGGGCCAGGCGATCGGCGTCGGCGCTGTACTGCTCGCAGCCGGATCCGCTGGCCGACGGGCCGTGCTGCCGCACGCGCGGGTGGTGCTGCATCAGCCGGCGGCACGCGGTCAGGGGCCGATTCCGGATCTGATCCTGCAAGCGGATGAGCTGGTGCGGATGCGCGCCGATATCGAAGCGATCCTGTCCAGGCACACCGGCCAGTCGGTGCAGACGCTGCGAACCGACACCGATCGCGACCGCGTCCTTACGGCACGGGCCGCGCTGGAATACGGGATCGTGGACCATGTGCTCGGGCAGCGGTCTCTGGGCGCCATCACGTCCGGCGCCTCGGCCGTTGCGGGAACCCAGGCCATCACGCCGCGCGGGCGAGCATGACCGGGCCGGATTCATTAGTCACGACCGTGCCGTACTGGCGCCGCAGATCGCCCGCGACCTGCTCCGTCAGCCCGGTCAGAGTGATTCCCAGCGCTCCCGCGAGAGCCGCGATCATCTCGCTCGACGGTTCCTTGCGCCCGCGCTCGATCTCGGACAGATACTGCGGCGATATCCCGGCCCGGCCGGCCGTGTCCGCTATAGTTTCCCGCCGGTCCGAGCGGAGGGTATGAAGACGTTGACCGAGGACCTCGCGCCACAGTGGTTCGGCAGGCAGCCGCTGCTGAGGGCGCGGCTCCGGCTTGGGCTCTCGCCGCAACGGATAGACATTCGCGCGCTCGGCCATATTGCCAGCGTACGAGCGACCAGCCGGAAGCGAGTTTCAATTTCGCTGTAGGCAGACCGGGTGGCCGGGTGGCCGGGTGGCCGGCGCTGATCGCGACGATCGGGAACGGATCCCGACCGGCGCGTCGCGGATTACCGGCAGCGGTATCAGCCGAGGTCCCGGGCGAAGAACCGCAGCGTGCTGTCCACCTCGAAGCGCGGGATCTCCATGTGCATGCCGGGGTTAGCGTGCAGCGTCTTCTCGGCTGAGGCAAGGCGTCGAACAGCGCCAGGCTCTGGGCCCGCGGCACCGCGGCTGCGGCCCGGATGCCCTGGCGTCATGCGCGCTGCCGTGCGCTCCGCAGTCAGCACAGCCGGCCACCGGTTCGGGTCAGCTGAACGTACAGGTGGGATGGCTCCTATCGCTTTACGAATTTTTGTTCCGATCGAGTAGGCGTTCCCAGAGGACTTCGTCGCGCCATTGGCCGGCGGTGAAGATGTGGGAGCGGGCCACTCCGTAGGGGACGAAACCGTTGCGGCGAAGGACGTGCTGCGAGCCGAGATTGTCCATCTGGGTGTACGCCTCAGCCCGGTGCAGCCTGAGCTCGGTGGTCATCAGCTGCACCATCAGGCTCACGGCCCGCGTCGCGTGGCCCTGGCCCTGGTAGGGGGTACGCGATCCAGTAGCCGAGTTCGGCCTTGCGCCACGCGTGCAGCAGGAGGTTCTGCGCGGTGACCCGGCCGATGACGACACCAGAGGCCAGGACCACGGCGGGCCATACCTCGCCGTGGGCATGCCTGGCGCGAAGGCCTACGATGCGGCTGCGCTGGCCGGCCGCGGTGTAGTAGTCCGCGGGGTGTTCGGGATCCCATCGGGCGAAGGCCTCGGCGTCGCGGGTCAGGTGGGCGGCCAGCGCCTCGGCGTCGCCGGTTTCGATGAGCCGGATGCTGGTGCTCGTGTCGTTCATGGGAGCCGACCTTAACGGGCCGCCAGGCCGGTCAGGACCAGATCGAGTTTGCCGGCCAGCACGGATGGCGCTGGCTAAGTCCCAGCGGCGGAAACCGCCCTCGGTGTTGATGACCTGGCCGGTGATCCAGGCGGCCTCGTCGGTGACCAGCCAGGCGATCAGGCGGGCCGGGTCGTCAGGTACGCCCCAGCGCTGCTGCGGGAAGTGCCGGCGGACGCTCTCGGCCACCTCGGGCGGCGCGTAGCCGGTGTCGACCGGGCCGGGGTTGACCGTGTTCAGCGTGATGGCCCGGCCGGCCAGCTGGTCGGCGAGGGTTCGGGTGATGGAGGCGAGCGCGCCTTTGCTGGCAGCGTAGGCGACCTCGCCGGTCATCGGGCCGAGGTCTTGCCCGGAGGTCATGAAGACGACCCGGCCGCCCGGCCTGCCGTCGTGCTGGGCGGCGAAGGCCTGGGCCAGCAGGATCGCGGAGCGGGTGTTGACGGCCCAGTGCGCGTCCAGCATGGCGGCGGTCAGCGTGCCCAGGGGACCGTCGCCGCCGCTGCGGGCGTGGTTGGTAACCAGGATGTCCAGATGCCCGAAGGCCTGGCCGGCCGCGCCGATGAGCTGAGACGGGCGCGTCCGGGGCGGCCAGGTCCAGTTCCAGGTGCCGCACGCTGGACTGGTCGTCGGCGCGGGCGGCGGTGACGCCCGTCGAGCACCGCCTCGGGCCCGCCGGGATCGGCGCCCCAGGGCTGATCGCGATCGTGCGGGGCGAACTGGTGCAGGAAGAGGCTCGCGCCCAGCGCGGCCAGCCTGCGGGCGATGGCGTATCCGATGCCGGCCCGGCGGCTGACCCCGGTGACCACCGCGACCCGGCCGCGTAGCGGCAGAGGGTCTCGCCGCAGCTGGTCCGGAGTGAGTTCGGCTGAAGTCATGATCGCCAGTTTGGGCCAGCCAACCCGGTCGGCACCAGGGACTTGGCTGAACAGCGTCATTTGCTCACGCCTGCTAACGGTCTCGGGGCGTTCGGACGGCACCGGCTGGGTACAAGTCAGGGTAGTAAGTCAGCCTATTTGTGCATTCGACTTATCTGAATATTCATGGATTGACGCGGTAGCTAGGGTGTTTGGTACGTTCGCTGCGGTACGGGTTCATCGTCCGAGCCGGAGGGGTCATATGGACGATCGCTCAGCTCCTGGGCCGGGCGGAGGCGGGCGGCCTGCGCTTAACGGCAGCAGGGCAGGCGACGTTCAGGAAAGCCCTGACCTTCAGGGCGCTCCGCCGATCCGCACGGCCTGTCCGCACGCGAGATAGAGGTCATGTCGCTGATCGCCGACGGGCAGACCAACGGAGAGATCGCCGCCCACCTGTTCCTGGCCGAGAAGACCGTGAAAAATCACGTCCGGCGGATCTACTCCAAGCTCGGCGTCGGCTCACGGCCCGCCGCCATCGCCTACTGGCGCGACGTGTGGGGGTCCGCGCAGTGAGGCCACGGTCGCGGACGAGTGAAGCCACGGGTTCCGGACGAGTGAACCCACGGGGTGCGGTGGGTTCACGCTGGGGCAGGTCTGAGGTAATCTCGGCCGGAACTCAAGACCATCTCCAGCGGACCTTCAGGTTATCCTCAGCGTGGCGGGTGAGAATACAGAACATGGACACGCTGACCGATGCGCGGCAGCGACCGGATGCCAGGCTTCTTGTCGTTGAGGACGAGCCCAACATTCTCGAGTTGCTGTCCGCCAGCCTGCGCTACGCAGGTTTCGACGTCGTCACGGCGGCAGCCGGAACCGAGGCGGTACAGGCCGCTCAGCGCCACCGCCCTGACCTGATCGTGCTCGACGTGATGCTGCCCGACATGGACGGCTTCGACGTCATCCGGCGGCTTCGCGGCGGAGGGGCGCGGATACCGGTCGTCTTCCTGACCGCCCGCGACGCGACCGAGGACAAGATCCGCGGCCTGACCCTGGGCGGCGACGACTACGTCACCAAGCCGTTCAGCCTCGAAGAGGTGATCGCGAGGATCCGCGCCGTGCTCAGGCGGACCCGGGGAGACGGCGTGGAGCCGACGCCCAGGCTCACGTTCGCCGACCTCGAACTGGACGAGGAAAGCCACGAGGTCTGGCGGGCCGGGGAGCAGATCCAGCTCTCCCCCACCGAGTTCAAGCTGCTCAGGTACTTCATGAGCAACTCCAACCGGGTGCTGTCCAAGATGCAGATCCTCGATCACGTGTGGGACTACGACTTCCGCGGCGACACCGGCATCGTGGAGTCCTACGTGTCCGTGCTGCGGCGCAAGGTGGACACGAAGGAACCGCGGCTGATCCACACCCTGCGCGGAGTGGGGTACGTGCTGCGGCTTCCCGCTTCTTAGGCATGCGTTCGGGTATGACAGCGGAGGAAGCCAGGGGCCGAGGCGGGCACTGGGTGATGCGGCCGTGGCTCGCTTTGCGGCGGCTGTCCAACCGCACCCCGCTGCGGACCAAGCTGATAGCGGCGCTGCTCGCGCTGGTGATCGTCGCGCTGGCGGCGATCAGCGTCAGCAGCGTCTGGATGCTCCGGTCTTACCTGACCTCGCAATACGACACCGCGCTGCAGTCCGCGTTCAACGCCATCGTCAGCAACCAGGCGGTCAGCTTGGGGCCCGGGCAGACCTATCGAGTTGCACGACGACATCATGGTGGGAGTCCAAGCTGCCAGGAACGCCGCTCAACTCGTCCGGTTCGCAGTCCGGCTACTCCAGGTTACTTCGGCTATGGTCAAGCGGCAGTCGCTTCCGAGGGTGCCCACGAGCCTGGCCTGGGCCGAGGCGAACAACGGAAAGCTGGTGACCGTCGCCGACCCAGTCTGGCAACGACAGCTGGCGGGTAATAGTCGAGCCCATCACCTACCAGGTGACGACCGGCCCGGGCAGCGCAAAGCAGGAAACAGGCACCCTGATCGTCGGCGCTGACCTCGGCGACATCAACGCGACGATCAGTCGCCTGGCCGGCGTCGAGCTGATAGTAGGCGCCATCATCGTCTGTGTCCTGGCGCTGGCGATCGTCGGCGTGGTGCGGGCGAACCTGCAGCCGCTGGTGGAGATCGAGGAGACCGCGGGAGAAATCGCGCAGGGTCACCTGAACCGGCGGGTGCCTGAGCGGGATCCGCGCACCGAGATCGGAAGGCTGGGGCACTCGCTGAACACGATGCTGAGCCAGATCGAGGCCGCGTTTCACGCCCGGGAGGAATCCGAGGCGGCGGCGCACCAGTCTGAGGAGCGGATGCGGCGGTTCATCGCGGACGCCAGCCACGAGCTGCGCACGCCGCTGACCGCGATCCGCGGCTTCGCGGAGTACTACCGGCAGCGCGGCGGCCTGGTGCCGCACTGGGACAGGCGCCAGGCGGGCGCGGCAGGCAGCGAACCTGCGGCCGCCGCGATGGCCGGGCTCACGCCCGACGACCTGGACCGGATCATGCAGCGGGTGGAGAAGGAAGCCGCCCGGATGGGCTTGCTCGTCGAGGACCTGCTGCTGCTGGCCCGGCTTGACCAGCAGCGGCCGCTGGCGCGCAAGCCGATTGACCTGCTGTCGCTGGCCGCCGACGCGGTGCACGACGCCCGCATGCTCGCACCGGGGAGGACCATCAGCCTCATCGTCCAGCCTGGCGCCGCGTTCCTGGTCGTCGGCGACGAGCCGCGGCTGCGGCAGGTCATCGGGAACCTGATGAGCAACGCGCTCACCCACACTCCGGACGGGACGCCGATCGAGGTGTCCATCGGTTCCGGCATCGTTGACCCCCGGGTGAAGGACCCGGCCCCGGCCGTCATCCTCGACGTCATCGACCATGGGCCCGGCATGACACCGGACCAGTCCCACCGGGTGTTCGAGCGGTTCTACCGCGCGGATCAGGCCAGGACGCGCACCACCGGCGGCAGCGGGCTCGGCCTCGCGATCGTCTCCTCGCTGGTGGCCGCCCACGGCGGCGTCGCCTCGGTGCGTACCGCTCCCGGCCGGGGCGCGACGTTCCGGGTGACGCTCCCGCTCGCGCCCGAAGCGCAGGGCGGCCTGCCGCCGGAAGACGACGACGACGATCGGGCCGGCTGGCTCGACCAGGAGCACTGGCCCGAAGTTGTCGATGAGGCCGATGATGTCAGCGTGACATACGGGACTAGCCCGGAGTCCGCAGGGATCGACGAGAACAACTCCGCAGGGATCGACGAGAACAATACGGCCAGCGCTAACGCAGGTGATGCCGGGCGATCTGGGAAGCTCAGTCCCCCGCGCGGCCAGCCACCGGGGAAACTAGCTTGTCAGCGCGGCGCGGGCCGCGGAATGCACCGCGTCCCGGTAGGACGCGCCGAACAGGCACGCGTGCACCAGCAACGGATGCAGCTGGTGCAGCGGGACCCTGGATCGCCAGCCTGCCGCCAGCGGCACCGTGTCGTTGTAGCCGGCCATGATCCGGTCCAGGTGAGGCGCGCCGAACAGGGCCAGCATGGCCAGGTCGGTCTCGCGGTGGCCGCCGTGCGCCGCCGGGTCGATCAGCCAGCCTCCTCCGCCCGACCACAGCACGTTTCCGGCCCAGCAATCGCCGTGAATGCGGCTCGGCGGCTCGGCCGGGCCCGCTAGCGAGCCGATCCGGTCCATCACCGCTTCCACGAGCTGGCCGTCCTGCCGTCCCAACGCGCCGGAGTCCGTGGCCAGGCGCAGGTAAGGAAGCAGCCGTCGGCTCGCATACCAGTCGGGCCATTGGGACTGCTGGGTGCCGGCCCAGGGGGGCTGCTGGGTGCCGGCCCAGGGGGGGTGCTGGGTGCCGGCCCAGGGGGGCTGCTCGGTGCCGGCCCAGGGGGGGTGCTCGGTGCCGGCCCATGGGGGCTGCTGGGTGTTGTCCAGCGGCAGGCTGGCGATGAATCCTTGCCAGGGCGCGCCGAAGCTGTCAGCTCCGGCCGCGTGCAGCTGGGCGAGTTCGGCGCCGAACCGGAACGCGGCCTCGGGCGTCGCCTGGCCCGGCGTGATCATCGAGATGACCAGGACGGCCCGTTCCGCGGCGAGCACTTCAGGGACCGGAACGGCGCCTGGCTCACCCAGCCAGCGCAGGCCGTTCGCCTCGGCGGCGAACGCCGCGGCGGAATCGGGAGATACCTCGCCGGCGATCACCTTGGCGAACGCGCGCCGACCGCCCGCGAGGGTAATCATGAAGTGCTGATAGCCGTGCTGGGAGCCGACCTGACGCGCCTCCCGGACGGCGAGGCCGGATAGCCGCGCGATCTGGCTTGCGGTCCGGGGACTCACGCCGGGGACTCACGCGGGGACTCTCGCCGGGGACTCAGCCGGGCGTGTTGCGGCTGTCGGCCGCGGGTTCGAGCCGTCGCGCCAGCCGGCTGGCGATGACCGGCGCGGCGCTGCCGAGCAGGTCAAGCACGTAGCCAAACTCGGCCGCGTTCCCGCCGTACGGGTCGGGAATCTCGGCGCCATCGGCTTCGCGCAGGCCGCCCACCTCGCCGAACAACCGAATCCGGTCACTGCCGGTGGCCCCGGCCATCCGCCGCAGGTCCGCCAGGTTGCGCGCGTCCATCGCGAGGACGAGATCGCGCCTGGCCAGCCAGGAGGGCTGGATCTGCCTGGCCCGGTGGGCCGAACCGTCGTAACCACGGGTGGCGAGGGCGGCCCGGGCGCCCGAATTCATCGGCTGGCCAATGTGCCAGTCCCCCGTGCCCGCGCTGTCCACGACGACCGCGCCGTCGAGGCCGGCCTCGGCGAGCGCCGCGCGCAGCACCGTCTCGGCCATCGGCGAGCGGCAGATGTTGCCCAGGCAGACCAGACAGACCCGGTAGGGCGCGCCGGGTTCGCGCGGAGGAGGCAGCGGCAATGGGGCCATGACACCAGGATGCAGTATGACGGCGAGCTACTCGGCGGCCGGGCGCGAACCGCCCACCAGGACCGGTTCCGCGGACGCGGGCACGTGGTCGTGCACCCGGTCGGGACCGAACTGGGCATCCAGCCACCAGCCGACCCGGCGCCCGACATTCTGCATCGGCCGTTCGACCAGGAGGTACGTTACCGAGCTGACCGCGATCAGGACGGCCAGGAACGCCGCGGACAGCAGCACCTGCAGCCAGAACGGATGGTGCAGGCGCGTCCAGCCGAAGTGGTGATATGCCTCGATGAGCAGCGGATGCAGCAGGTAGACCGAGAAGCTGATCAGCCCCAGCCAGGTCAGCGCGCGCGGCCAGCGCACGTGCCGGAACACCAGGCCGACCCAGAACGTCAGGCCGGCCAGTGCGAACGCGGAGAACCAGCGACGCTCGAAGACAAGCTCGGCATGCGCGCTCATGCCCTGGGCGTGGCTGTGCCACAGGCCAGCCGCGATGTTAAGAGCGAACACGCCCACCCCGATCGCGATGGCCCGGGGCCACGGATACTGGCCCCGTTCGGCCCGGTAGAACATCGTCCCGGTGAACATGAGGGCCAGGATCGACAGCGCTTCCCACGGCCAGATCCAGCCACCGTTGAAGGCGAGCAGCGTGATCGCGACCACCGCGGCTATGGCCGCACCGAGCAGGCGCGACATGCCGCGCAGCACGACCGCGAAGGCCAGTCCGGCCAGCACGGCCAAGTCCGCCACCACCGCGATCAGGCGCGGGGTGGCCAGATTATGGGTGAAGTAGGCCTGCGGCAGCAGGCCGCCGATCGCCACCGCGGCGACCGCGAAGCCGAGCGCGTACCCGCTGCTGCGCTTGTGCACCCGGGCGATGAACAAGGCGGTGATCAGCAGGTAGAAGATCATCTCGTAGGACAGCGACCAGACCACGTTCGGCAGGTTCTGCCCGCCGAGCACGTTGGACATCATCAGCAGCTGGGAGAAAAACGACGCTTCCGGATCAGCGCCCTCGCCGCGCAGCGACCCGAAGTGGACCAGGTACAGCGCCACCGCGATCCCCACGGCGAGCAGGTACAGCGGGTACAGGCGGAACAGGCGGCTGACCCAGAACGTCCGCACGCTGCCCTTGCGTTCCAGTGACGCCGGGACGATGTAGCCGCTGATGATGAAGAAGACGAAAACGCCGTAGTCGCCCGCGTTGAACCAGTTGTACACCTCGGCCCGCACATGCTGCAGCAGGTAGTAGCTCAGATGGTCGAAGACCACGAACAGCGCGGCGATCCCGCGCAGCAGGTCCAGCCAGGCCAGCCGGCTTGGCGTCCCGGCCGCGGCTGGGCGGCTGCGTGAGCTGGGAGGCTGGGGGCGGTTCTGAATGATGCCGACGGCGCGACATTACTGTCGGTCATGGATGCGTCACCCGCACGAACCTCGCCTTTGCATACTCGTCGTTACGGTTGGATTCCGTAACCGGTTCAGGCACATAGTAGTTACGCCCCGCCGTCAGCGCGGGCCTGTCCGTGACAGAGTTACCACGGTCCGTTCGGAATATTGCTCGTTTCATAGTTTTCTTGTGAAGGTCCCATGGCCCTCTCACCTGACGTTGAGCACCGGCGCCCGCGGGCCGCCGGTCCGCGATTCGCACCGCTCCGCCGATTGCTGCTAGGATCACAGCGTTCTTCACGCGCCGCTAGCTCAACTGGCAGAGCAGCAGACTCTTAATCTGCGGGTTCGGGGTTCGAGTCCCTGGCGGCGCACCCACCCATACCCACTCTGACCTCGGGTTTTATCCTATCCGGATTCCCCCCGTTAAGGCCATTTCCGGCCCGTG
>CAVQOE010000006.1:0-1646266 GCA_963714295.1 uncultured Actinomycetota bacterium
CCCGCAAGTCTGGATGACGTGCCCGTGACTTTGGATGCTGGTTGCATCATCGCGTCCCAGGACGTCCGCTGCTGCCGCGGGTCGCGGCGACCACGGCGAGCACCGCGGTCAGCGGGGCTACCAGGGCGATGAAGTCCCCGACGGGAAGGCTGCCCACGGCGACGAGGGCGGCGGCGAACCCGACGACGAGGACCGCGACCGTGATGACGGGCCACTCCTGCAACAGCAGCCGCGACGCTATCGCGGGTATGGCCGTCTCCGGGTTCGCCATCACGGTGACCGCCTTGGTCTCGCGGCGTTCCGCGAGGCCCTCGCGCAGCCGGACGGAGACCGTGAGGTTCCCCGGCTGGTCCGCGACAAGCAGCAGATCATCGGGGTGCGCCGGGTCGGATGTCTGGGACACCGCGCCGCCCCCGGCCGCCCAGGCGACCACCTGCTGCGCGCCGGACCGGCGGACCCGGTAGCGGGCCTGTTCGCCGATGATCATGCTGCCGGGTCCCTCTATGGCGGACGGCGGCGCGGGCCGGTGCGCTTCCGCGACTCCGGATGCCCCGGAGCCGCCGCCGGGCGGATAAGGAACGTCGCTGCCGCCCGCGGGCCCGGCGCCGTCCGCGACGGTCGCCGCGCCGATCCCGGTCCCGTTCATGGCGTGAACCGGCATGACGTTGTCCGCCGGCTCGGCTCGTTCGCTGGCCTCCCGCTGGGCGAGGCGGCCGACCAGCTGGATCTGATGCAGATGCAAGCTCCAGGCCATGGCAATGACCCCGCCGGCAACCCCTGAGGCCCCTAGCCCCATAATCGCCGCGACCGCGGTCTGACCGGTATCAGCCGCTATAGGCATGGCAACCCCCTCATAAAGCCGGTACTTCGAAATTACGTCCCATGACTTCTTAGTAAAACATGTAATCGAATCAGCCGGTAGTGAATACAGATCATCAAAACTGTGAACCATCACCTGAGGTGCCGGGCTGCGGTCCCTGCACCGGCCTCCCGGGGCGGCCGAGGCGCGCGTTCCCCCTTGACATCGCAATCAGCGGAGCGTCATGATTTGATGAAAGTTACTTTCATAGAATGAGAGTTTGTCGCGGCAATGGAGCTGATCTCGTGACCGCCACGCAACCACTGCACGTCATCATCGCGGGCGGCGGCCTCAGCGGCCTGGCCCTGGCGCAGGGCCTGCTCAAGGACGGGCATACCTGCGAGGTCTTCGAGCGCGATGCCGACGACAGCCGCAAGATCGGCTATTACCTGCACATGAACGCCGATGGTGGCGAGGCCCTTCGCCGCTGCCTGCCGGCCGACCTGTTCGAGCTGTACGCCGAGACCTCGCGCCGGACGTATGACCGGCGGGAGTCGGTCGTCCTCGACGATCAGCTCAACGAGCTCAGCTCGCAGCCGCACCTGGGGCCGCCCAACACTGGCCAGCGCCCGCATACCGGTGTGCACCGCCGGACGCTGCGTTCGATCCTCCGCGCCCGGCTGGACGGCTCGTTCCATCCCGGCAAGACGGTGGGATCATACGAGGAGACGTCCGACGGCGTGACCGTGCTGTTCACCGATGGCACCAAGACCCAGGGCGACGTCCTGGTCGGCGCCGATGGCATCCGGTCGGCGGTCCGCAGGCAGCGCCTTCCCGCAACCACGGTCATCGACGCCGGCGTTCAGGGCCTCGGTGTCTTCGGCCGCACGCCCCTCACCCCCGAGCTGGCTGCTCAGCTGCCGCCCCATCTTTTCGACGGGGTGATCATCGCCGCGGACCGCAAGGGCGCACGGCTGCTGATCGCGGTGTACCGGCCGCGCCAACGCCCTCAGGACGCGTCGGCCGCGATCGCCCCGGACGTGACGCTGGAGCCGGTCGCGGACTACGTCATGATCAGCGGCAGCGTCGCGCCCGGGACGGTGATCCCGCCCGCGCCGGACTGGACGGCGGACACGCCGGCCATGCTGCGCGAGGCGATGCTGCGGGCGATCGGGGGCTGGCATCCCGCAGCGCGCGCCCTGGTCGCGCGGGTCGACCTCGACTCCCTCTTCGTGATCCCCTTCGGGTTCCTGGAGCCGGCACCGCCGTGGGAGCCCTCGCGGGTGACCCTCGTCGGGGACGCCGCGCACGCCATGTTGCCGACGCTCGGTCTCGGCGCCAACCTCGCGCTGCGCGACGCGGCGCATCTGCTGGACCAGCTCTCCGCCGCCGCCCGCGGCGAGGCCGGCCTCGTGCCGAGCATCGGCACCTTCGAAAGGGAGATGCGCGACTACGTGTACCCGTTCATGCGGATGACCATGGACCACGATCGGCAGTTCGGCGGCGGGGCCCTCACCGACCGCGACAGCCCGGCCGGCCCGGGGAACGACCATGCGTAGGCTCCATCACGTCGGCTACTGGGTCGAGGACCTCGACTCCGCGCTGACGGACTGGGACCAGGGCATGGACGTCGGGCCCTTTCAGGTCATCAAGCATGTTCCGTTTGATTCGTTTGTGCTGGCCGTCGGCGACCAGCGCTACCACGACGCCGTGTTCGATCATTCGGCCGCCTTCGCGGCCTGGGGACCGGTCGTGGTGGAACTCAACCAGGTCCATGCGATCGACGACCGGCTGGCCGCCGCCTACGGCATCGCTCCGGGCGGGGTGAGCCACGTCTCCTGGGTAGTGCCCGACCTGGAGCAGGAGAGCGCGCGCCTGGCCCGGCTGGGCTGCCCGCTGATCAACACCGCGCGGTCGGGCCCGATCTCGGTCGCCTGGCATGACGGCGGCCCGCTGTTCCCGCACCCGATCGAGGTACACCAGGAGAACGACGTCATCGTGGGTATGCACGACCGCCTGGTCGCCCTCCGCGCCGCTGATGGCAAGGACAGCGAGCCGAAGGCGAGCATGCCATGAACCGCGAGATCGCACCCGGAACCGGAGCCGCACCCGGAACCGGAGCCGCGGACGGACGGCCCGGCGGCGGGCAGCCGGTCAGCGCCGCCGCCAAGGTCCAGCGCCGGCTCTGGGGCACCGACCCGCGAGCGTGGGCGGACCTGGCCGAGGCACACAATCAGCCGCTATTCGAGGCGGTGCTCGACGCCGCTGCGGTGGCGCCGGCACCCGCGTGCTGGACGTTGGCTGCGGGTCCGGGCTGGCGCTGGTGCTGGCGGCGCGGCGCGGCGCTGTGACCAGCGGCCTGGACATCAGCCCGGGGCTGCTGGGCGTGGCCCGCGAGCGGTTGCCCGATGCCGACCTGCGCGAAGGCGACATGGAGTCGCTGCCGTTCGGCGACGCCGCGTTCGACGCCGTGCTGGGTGTCAACGCGTTCCAGTTCGCGGGCGACCCGCGGCGGGCGCTGCGCGAGGCGGCCCGCGTCACCCGCCCGGGCGGGCGCGTGGTCGTCAGCCTGTTCGCCGCGCCCGAGCGCTCCCAGGGCACGGTGGTGCACGAGGCGATGAGCGCCCTCTCCCCGCCGGAGCAGGCCAGCGATCACGCCCCCTACGCCCTCTCGGCGCCGGGCAACGTGGAGGCGGCGCTGGCTGCCGCCGCCCTGATCGTGGCGGACCACGGGGAGGTGGAGTGCGATTGGCGCTACGCCACCATGCAAGACGCCATCCGTGCCCTGCTGTGCTCCGCCGGTGGTGCCCGCGCGTTGGAAGCGGCAGGCGAGGACGCGGTCCGCGAGGTCCTGGCCAAGGCTCTTCTGCAGTTCCAGGATCCTCAGACCGGCGTCGTGACCATGAAGAACACCTTCCGCTGGGTGGCCGCGCGCCGATAAGCCGGCCGCGCCTTCAGTGCTCCGGCCGCACAACGATGCCAATAGTGGTGGCGTGCGCGACTGGGTCCGCCAAAGCTCAGGTCGCGGCGCGGAACGGGTTTTCGACCCGGGCTCCGTCGTATAGCTGACCGTGGTTGAGATCCTCCGAGTAAATGACCCCGCAGCCGATCTCGACCGCGCTGCGGACCATCATCGCGTCCCAAAATGAGATCCCGGTCCGCTGGTGCAGGCCTATCGCGCCGAGGACGTCGTCGGCCGCCTGGCGGCCCACAACTGCTCCAGCAGCGCGCGGGCACGTTCGTGCTTGTCCCCCGCGGAAGTGTCGTGCGCGTACACCAGGATGTTCGTGTCGACGAACCGTCAGTTACCGCTCATGAACGCTGTCCCGGCTCCAGCTGATGTGCCCGGCCGTGCCCAGGTCCGCGCCTTCGCGTAGGCGGTTAAGGCTTCGCTCGCGGGCGCGGGCATACCCGGTTTCCTGCTCGATCAGGTCCGAAAGCATCCGCGCCAAGAGCTGCGAGACAGACGTCCCACGCCTAGCCGCGAGTACCCGTGCCTCGCGGAGGTCATCTTCGGGGAGGGACAGGGTGATGTTTTGGTTGGGCACGATATACCTCACTTTTCTACGTGTGACACGCAAATAAGTGTAGCACGATTTCAGTGAGGCTTCCGCGGCAGCTGACGCGCCCCGGCTTTGACTGATCTCGATCTCCGCGTCAATAGTGGAGATCATGACGCTTCCGCTTGAGGGCATCACCGTCGTCACCGTTGAGCAGGCCGTCGCGGCCCCGCTCGCCACCCGGAACCTCGCCGACCTCGGCGCCCGCGTGATCAAGGTGGAGCCCCCCGGCGGTGACTTCGCCCGCGACTACGACCACGTGGTGCACGGCACCGGCGCCCACTTCACCTGGCTCAACCGCGGCAAGGAGTCCCTCGCGGTCGACCTGAAGTCCGGTGCGGGACGCGCGGCCGTGCAGCGCCTGGTGCGGCGGGCCGACGTCTTCGTGCAGAACCTGGCGCCGGGCGCGGCGCGGCGGCTGGGACTTGACCCGGCGGAACTGCGGGCAAGCAGCCAGCGGCTGGTCACGGCGAGCATCTCCGGGTACGGCAGCGGCGGCCCGATGGAGCAGCGCAAGGCCTACGACATGCTCATCCAGGCCCAGGCGGGGCTGATCTCGATCACCGGCACCGCCGAGACAGCGGTCAAGACCGGCATCCCGACGGCGGACATCGCCTCCGGCATGTACTGCGCCCAGGCGGTGCTCGCCGCCCTGCTGCGCCGGGACCGCAGCGGGGAGGGCGCCACTATTGATGTATCCATGCTCGAGGCCACCGTGGAGTGGATGGGATACGCGCTCTACACGCAGATGTACGCCGGCATCCAGCCGCGGCGGATGGGTCTCAGCCACAGCTCCGTCGTCCCCTACGACTCCTTCCCCACCAGCGATGGCCAGGTTCTTATCGGCGTCCAGAACGACAGCGGCTGGCTCACCCTGGTCAATGAGGTCTTCGCCGCCCCTGAACTGGCCGCTGACCCGCGGTTCACCACCAACGTGCTGCGGGTGCGGCACCGGCCCGAATGCGACGCGGCCGTCGCCGCCCAGACGAGACGGTGGTCGAGCGCGGAGCTTGACGCCCGGATGACCGCCGCCGGCGTCCCGGCCGCCCAGGTCAACGAGCTCGACCAGGTCGTCAAGCACCCGCAGCTGCGGGCCCGCGACCGCTGGCGGACGATCCAGACCGAGCACGCCCCGGTCGAGGCGCTGCTGCCGCCGGCCACATTCGCCGACACCGAGGCCCGGATGGGCGACGTCCCCGCGCTCGGCCAGCACACCCGCGCGCTGCTCATCGAGTCGGGCCTGGACGCGGCCGCCGCCGACGACGCCATCAGGCGCGGCATCGCCCGGCAGGCCCCGTTACCCGGCAGCGCAGTAGGGGACCGATGCGACCCGCACCCGGTCATTGATCAGTCCTCATGGCATGGACCAGTTGAGGCGGAACCATGCCACCCGACAAGCCGTGTCACCGTCGATACCCCAATTACCGTCGCCTGCGACGGCAGCCACGAGCACAAGTCCGCGCCCGTGCTCTTCGTCGTGATCATCGACCGTCCACGCGCCGCCTCGGTCGATGACCTCAACCCATGCGTAGTCACCTGGGTAAAGCGTCGCCCGGAGGGTGAATGTTCGATCGGGGTGGCCGGAATTGCTATGCAGGATGGCGTTGGTCGCCAGCTCGGACGCCAACAGGACCACATCATCGGTTACCGGGCATTCGGCGGTGATCTTTGCCAGATCGGCGCGAACACTCTGCGCCTGACTAATGGCGCCCGCATAGTGGCGCTCGAAGGTGATCGCCTCGGGTGCTCCAGGTGCCTGTGTCCGCATGGGTTGCGCCCTTCCGTGACTGCGTGGTAGCAGCCTGCACGTCCAGGCGCGCATTCAGTGAGTCAAGGGCGTCTTCTGGCAACCGTTGCCGCGTTTGGCAACTCGCATCCCTTGTCCAAACACGTGTGAAACGCCGTTGGGCACCCCTGACCCCTGAGCCTGACCCGCTTTGACGGACATGCTGATCATGCCCCGGTTTTCCGGAACAGTTTGTTGAGAGGATGTGGCTGCTTCTGAGAGGAGAAGTGGTCGTATGCCGAGGCCGTACCCGCCGGAGTTCCGGCAGCGGGCGCTGGACCTGGTCCGCTCGGGCCGTCCCGTGCCCGAGGTCGCCGAGCTGCTCGGGATCGCCGAGTCGTGCCTGTACCGCTGGAAGAACCAGGACCTCGTCGACCGCGGCCTGGAGCCCGGGACAAGCCGGGCCGAGTCCGCCGAGCTGGTCGCGGCCCGGCAGAAGATCCGCGACCTGGAGGAGGAGAACAAGATCCTCCGCAAAGCAGCGGCCGCGGTGCAGGAGGTGGTGCCCCCAAAAGACAGGTACCGCCTCGTGGCCGAGCTCCACGGTGACGGGGTCCGCGTCCGCCAGGCCTGCTACGCGCTCGGCGTCTCCACCTCCGGCTACTACGACTGGCAGACCCGGGCGCGCGTCAGCGCAGGTCGATCCGGCACGCGTGGCTGACCGACCTGATCGGGCAGGTCCACGACGCGTCCTACGGCACCTACGGCCAGCCGCGGGTCCATGCCGAGCTGCAGCGCGCGCACGGCCTGGTGGTCGGCCACAACACGGTGGTGCTGCTGATGCGGCGGGCCGGTCTTTCCGGGCTGCCGCTGCGCCGCCGGGCCAAGCGCGTGCCGTCCCAGAAAACGATCACCGACCTGGTCAAGCGCAAGTTCGCCGCGGAAGGCCCGAACCGGCTCTGGGTCACTGACATCACCGAGCACCCCACCAGGGAGGGCAAGCTCTACTGCTGCGTCGTGATCGACGTGTTCAGCCGCGGCGTCGTCGGCTGGGCCATCGACACCGCCCAGCGGGCCGACCTGGCCACCAACGCCCTGGGGATGGCCATCGACTCGCGCCGGCCCTCGCCGGGCGCGATCATCCACGGGGACCACGGAACCCAGTTCACCTCCTGGGCCTTCACCACCCAGGGCGAAGAACGCGGGTCTGCTGCCCTCGCTCGGCACCGTCGGCGATCCCTACGACAAGGCGGTCGTCGAGTCGTTCTGGGGGCGCATGCAAGTCGGGCTGCTCAACCGGCAGCGATGGCGAACACGGGTCGAGCTTGCAACGCGATCTTCGAGTACATCGAGGGCTTCCACAACCGCCGCCGGCGCCATAGCGCGCTCGGTTGGGCATCACCGCTAGAGTTCGAAAAAGAGCACCGTCAACCAGGCCGCAACTTTTCAAGACCCATTCCGGGAAACCGGGGCATGATCAGGATGTCCGTCAAAGCGGGGCAAGCTCACCAGATCCTCAGCGGGGAATGACGGGGGTTGGTCCGCGCCCGCGGCGTTGGTCTGCCGATAAAAAAAAAAAAGCGCTGCTGGGCACGCCACCGACGCCGGGCGGCTGACCCCGCTTTCCTGAGTATGTGGTTGCTCGCCGTCACGCGGTCTCCGGCACCGCGCAAGCCGATTGGTGCGGGTGGCCCGTCCAACGGTGCCGGGGATTCTTTTACCGTTCAAGATCACAGTCAAGGGCGCGCTTCGCGCGTCGGTGCTCCGCACCGCAGACCCTTGAGCAGTGATCCGCCCGGCAAACCCATTGGCACCTATCAGGTTGGACGGGTCAGACTTGCGGCCGGTTGGGACGGGCGCAAATGCAGTGCCATAACGATAACTCTCGAACCGTTACTCCAGGTTGCGCATTTGCGTTGACGCTACTTGTCTAACGTAGTCGCCACCCTTGAACAAGAAATTTCGCTTCTAATCGTTCGCGTTTTTAAAAAGTCACGACTTGGAAAGTTATAGCAGAATAATCCGACTTCAGGCCCATTACTGTAAGAAGCGAGTAGCGCTGATCCGTTGTGTACACACAGATTTGCGATCCCTCCTTGATTTTCGATGGGGGCATCACTGCTTGTGGGGTAGATGTACTAATGTAGCCCTGAGCAGTAGCGCAAACATCTCCCTTGTTGCCGCTATTGGGCAGTAGCAGCAGCAGAACATTTAGGCCCCACGTAGAGCGTTCCAGACCATTATTAGAATCCCAACTTATATCAAACTCTGTGCCGGGAGTGTCATTATCGGTAAACAATCCCCAATGCGGGTCCGAAGTGGAGGCATCCAAATCAGCCTCCTGTCCAGAGTTCAGTATCAGTTCTCCTTGATGCCAAACATCTGAGGAACTGGCGGTAGGGGGAGGCGTTAGAGACGGCGGAGGAGAAGTTGTTGTGGTTGGGTTTTTGGAGGGAGCCAGAGGCGACGTTGGGGAAGGTGGAGGAAGATGTGGTGGTTTTAGAGGGTGCCGAGGAGAACGGCCACAGGGGAGTAGCCACGAGGGTGGCCAACACCACGCCAATGATTGCTACAACCGCCCCAACGACTGCCCAAATAGCTCCAAGCCTGGCGAACTTCCCTTCACCGGACGGAAGTGTCACGGGTCTACCTCCGATTGTGATTGAATCTTCGAATAAACGTAGGTCGCACGATAGTTTCAGTGGTGCCCGACAGAGACCACGTAGTTATCAGCGTTGAAGACGTAGCCGCCCTCTCGAAGGGTCTGTACCGTGCGGCCATCCTGGCGGCTGGACGGCTCGCTTATGAGCTGGCATCGCATTGAGCTTTGCCGCGAGTTGATGAAGCTCGGTCTGGAGTCTTACCGGGACACGGTTCGTTAGGGACTTGCCGCCCCAGGGGAAGGGTAGCCAGGCTGCGATCTCGAGGGCCTGCGGGCCCAAGGCCGTCGCAGGAGTCGCTATAGCCGTGCCAAGGTCCGCCCGAGTCCGAGACCAGATCGCATTCTTAGGCTCACCGGTCCTTGCTGAACTGTATTGCGGTCACACGGTAATAAGCATAGGGGGCCGGTTCTGGATAAAACTGAGCTGGCGCAGGTTTGAGCGACCGGCCAATGCTCGGCTCGGCTGCGCTTGCGCACGACTATTAGCTGCCACAGCCTTAATCGCCTGGCCGGTCGTCGGCAGGGGAGCGGCGATCGCCCTTCGAATGGCCGCAGATGCCAGTCCTTTACGGGGGCTGACGCGGACGGCGCTGGCTGCACCCCACGTCGTCTCTGTTCGCCTGCGAGCATGCGATCGCCGCACTTTCAGTCCGGTGGTGGTGCTCGCACTTCCAAACGACCTTGCCATTAACCTTGATTTGGCCATAATAAATGGTACCGCTTCCTACGTCTCTTACGACCCCCGAGGCTCGCCCTGTACCGGATAGGCCCGAACCCGAACCCTATAGACCATCCCATGGTCGATCCCTCCCCTTACGCCACTTACGCCGTTTATATCGCATACGTATCGAGCCGGTCAGCTGACTGTCGTTTGCCAGGAGCATGGGACCGGGGTGTTGCCACGACCTAGGAACCACGGTGCGGCTGCCGGATCACCTTGGGGTGGATGATGTGGGCTACCTGGACCGCTGGGGACGGCCGAGGGACGACACGGACTCCCGGCCGCAGCAGCGGACGGTCAGCCTGTCTGAGGCTGCCCCTCCTGCTAACGCTGCGCTAACAACGGTTGTGGAAACTTGGCGATGACCATGGACGCCACGAGCGGCCAGCACGGCACATCACCTGCTCAGGCGGCCAGTAATAGAGTGACGTGGACTGGCCAAGCCTCCTTGTAAGCGGACGGTGAAGCTAGCTCGTGATGGTCCAGACCGACAGTCACTACCTAAATTAGCCATACTGGATCAAGTCCAGACGCTCGTAACGCCCTAATAGACAAGCCTCCGGCGGCGAGCTTGGCCCTATCTGACCGATGAGACGAACACCCGCCACACGCCTACAGGCACACTAAGCGTGCTTCCGCAACGATCCTTGGTGTCTCGCACCATCACAACATCGGACGTGCGGGCGACTTCTACGCACTCGCCGCCGTTCGCGCCCGAATAGCTGGAAGTACGCCAGTTGCCTGCTGTCTCCACTCGCTTGCCACCTCTTCGATCAAGGGGAGGCTTTCAGTGCCTCGCAACGCTTCGGTCCTAAGCGCATCGAACCGAGCCGACAGCTCTAGGACAACATTCGCATCTTCGAAAACCTGGCCGGTCAGTGCAGTCTCAATATACGCCGCTGATCCCTTCACCGCTTCGGCGATAGCGAACCCCCCGGTCAGCTCGGCATGCGCGACGTAGGGCACGACCCGAACGGCGACGTTCGGCAACGCCGCCACAATCAGCAGCCGTTCAAGCTGGCCGGCCATGATCAGCGCGCTTCCGGTGCGGCGGCACAACGCAGCCTCATCACCAGGAACCACACCATCGGCGGGGCAGGTGTCTCACGAGTGAGGATCACCGCCGGGCCATCCGTGCGGAAAGCCGTTCAGAGACCTGCTCAGCCGTGGCACCGGGGAACGTCCGCAACTGCGCAAGCGCGTACCCCTCGGTCTGCAACAGCCCGGACAGTGACGAGGGCTGCCACACCCGTAGGTTGACGGCGCACTGCTCGTGCTCGATCCAGTTGCGGAACCATGGCGGCATCGCCGACCATTGCCGGCTATCGAGGTAGAAGCGGTGGAACCACCCGGCGCGATCAGGAGACGCCTTATCGCACATCTGGGCGAACTTCTGGGTAGGCGCTCGGACGCCGCGCTCAACGCGCGATATCTGGCTTTTGTGGTAGCCGATGACCCGCCCGAAGTCGGCCAGCGTCATGCCGGCCGTGAGTCGCGCGCGCTGCACCTCACGCCCGAAGTGGAGCGCGGGATTATTCGCTTCAGCGGTCATCCGTGCACCCCTCGCGCCGCACGGCGGTAGGACCGCACCGATGCGGCCCCCGGTCAGCTCCCGGCAGAGTCGCGGGAAACGTAGGCACAAGAGCGACCGAACGAACCTGCCGGGCACGTCCAGTGCAGTCGTCCTAGGACATCTTAAAAAGTCTTAGGACGTAGTCAGGCATCTTCGCACGTCACAGGGTATCTAGCATGATCGACATGCTCTGGAGGACCATTCCGGCAGGATCAACCACGGCTCAGCCACGCCCGTACCGGTCCAGGTCGCCGTAGACATCGAGGCCGACATCGACGCGGGGGCGCTCGCGCCAGACACGCGCCTGCCGAGCGAATCGGAGCTGGCTACACAGTATGGCGTGGCCCGCGTGTCCGTCCGCCGGGCGATCGAGAAGCTGCGCGAGCGCGGGAAGGTCGTCACGGTTCAGGGCCGGGGAACCTATGTCAGCCCGAAGCCAAATTCCTGACTGCCGTTTTGACCTGTTCGCCCCGGTTCGCACGTGTTAAGCGGTCGTGCGGATGATTAACCGCCCACCTACATCTCGTTAAGCCGGCTGGCCGTAGCGGCTGGCTGCCTGGCTGAGGGCCGCCTGCGCCTGGTCCCAAAGGTCGCGGAGAAGGTCGGCGGCGGGAGCGGTGGCGGTCAGCGGGTAGGCCTGCCCGGCCCACAGGTTCACGTAGTCGCCCAGGCCAGCCTGGCGGGCTGCCTTCCGCATCGGCGACGTGAGGTGATGCACCTCGGGGTAGGCGGCCGGGGCGGATCCGGAATGGGCGCGCAGGAAGTCGTTCTCGATCCCGCGCGCGGTCCGGCCGCTGAAGGCCCGGGTGAGCCTGGTCGGGGCGTCCTGGTGCAGCGCGGACCGGTGCACCGGCGCGGTCCCCGCCTCCTGGGCGTCGAGGAAGGCCGTGCCGAGGGCGGCGGCCCGGGCGCCCAGGCACAGCACCGCGGCGATCGCCTGGCCGGTCGCGATGCCGCCGCCCGCGACCACCGGCGCGGTCACGTGCGCGGTGATGAGCTGCAGCAGCGCGATGAGCCCGACCGCCTCCTCAGGGGCGTCGCCGCTCCCGCCCCGGTGCCCGCCCGCCTCGTACCCCTGCGCGACCAGCAGGTCCGCCCCCGCGGCGGCGGCCCGGCGCGCGTCGTCCAGGCTGGTCACCGTCACCCAGACTTCGGTGCCGCGGCCGCGCAGCCCGGCGATGACGTCCTCGCCCGGGATGCCGAAGGTGAACGACACCACGGCCGCCGGGGCGCCCATCAGGTACCCGATCTTGGCGTCCCAGTCGTCATCGTCGTGCCGCGGCTCGCCCAGCGGCGCGCCGACGCCAGCCACGTGGCCCTCGATCTCGGCCGCGAACCGCTGCACCCCGGCCGCGTCCCCGGCTGGCCCGGGCACGAACACGTTCACGCCGAAGGGCCGGCCGGTGAGCTCGGCTGTCCGTCGGCACCGGTCCCCCAGTTCAGCCGCGGACAGATAGCCGGCGGCGAGGAAACCCAGCCCGCCCGCGTTGCTCACCGCGGCGGCCAGCTCCGGTGTGGACGGCCCGCCCGCCAGCGGGGCCAGCACGATCGGGATCTCGCAGCTGTCGAGGATCATGCTCCCATCCTGCACCAACATCGCTGATGGGCATGAGCCAGAACTTCCTGGCCATCGCGCAGGCTCCGGCGCTGGAGGACCAGTCAAAACGACTGCATTGCCGGAAAAGGGGCACCACGGTTAGGTCGGGCGGTTCGGTGGCGCCGGTGCCGCCTGAGGGCGCAGTCGCATGACTGATGGTGGCGATGGCGGTGCTGGCGATAGTGGCGGTATGAATACACCGGGCGCTGTTCATCATTCAATCAAGGGGGCGGTCCCGGGCATGACCGAGCGATCCAAGCGCAGGACGCTGCCGGGAACGGCCGCATTCTGGATCCTGGCCGGAATGTTCCTGGTCTTGTTCTTCGCGTCGGCGGCCGCGTCGCCGCTGTACGGGGTGTACCAGGCCCAGTTCCACTTCTCCGCGACCACGCTGACCGCCGTGTTCGCGGTGTACGTGCTGGTGCTGCTGGTCACGCTGCTGATCTTCGGGTCGCTGTCGGACTACCTGGGCCGGATTCCGGTGATCATCTTGGCGCTGGTCTTCAGCGTGGCCGGGTGCGCGGTCTTCCTGCTCGCGCGTAATGTCGGGGCGCTGTACGGGGCCAGGGCTCTGCAAGGCCTCGCGACCGGCCTGGCCACCGGCCCGATCGGTGCCGCCCTGATCGACCTGCAGCCACCGTCGAGCCAGCGTGCGCCCCTGGTGACCAGCGCTTTCTCCACCCTGGGGCTAGCCTTGGGCTCACTCGTGACCAGCGCGCTGGTCCAGTACGCCCCGGCGCCGACCCACCTGGTCTGGTGGGTGCTGCTGGCCGTGTGCGCCGTCAGCATCATCGTGCTGCTCTTCGTGGCCGAACCCGGGTCCAGGCGTCCCGGTGTGCTGGCCTCGCTGCGGCCCCGGGTCGTCATTCCGCGCCAGGCCCGGGCCGCCTACTTCGGGGTTCTGCCGGCTCTGCTGGCGATCTGGGCACTCGGCGGCCTGTTCCTCTCGCTCGGGCCGTCGCTGGCCGCCCAGGCGACCGGCTCGTCGAACCTGCTGCTGGGCGGGGTGCTGATCTTCCTGCTCTTCGGCACCGCCACCGTGGCGTCGTATGCGGCCCGCAACGTCAGTTCCCGGGCGGTGCTGCTGGTTGGCTGCCTGGTCCTGCTCGCGGGCATGGCGGTGACGTTCGGCGCGATCGCGACGACCACGTCCGCCGTCTTCTTCATCGGCGCCGCGATCGCGGGCGTCGGCTTCGGCCTGGTCAACCTGGGATCGTTCCGCACGATCACCGCCCAGGCCACTCCCGGCCAGCGCGGCGGCCTGGTGGCCGCCATCTACCTCGCGGGCTACCTCGCGTTCAGCATCCCGGCGCTGATCGCCGGGGTCACGACGACGCGGTACGGGCTGCACTCCACTGCCCTGGTCTACTCCGCGGCGCTCGCCGTCCTGGCCGCGGTCGCGGCCGGCATCATGCTGTTGCGGCGCGAGAGCGGGCTCAGCCAGCCAGCCGCGCCCGCAGACGCCATCCACGCCAGCGACGGCTGAGTTCGCCGGTTAGCTGCTGCTCGGCCGCCCCGCTGGCCGGGACGTATGAGGCCGTCTACGCCTCTCCGGCTATTCAGGCAGTCCCTGTGACCAGGCAAAACATCAGATACCGCCCACCTCGATAGTCGGCCGGCGGCTGCGCCCGGTCGGCCAACCGGGGCAGGCCGGCGATGGCGGGCCGGCAGCTGACCGTACGGTGGTGCCTAGTAACGAAAGCCGTCTGGAGGCACACGGGCATGAGTCTTGAGCGAGAGAAGCAGGTCGCCGCGGAAGCGGCCGCGGAGCTGGTCGAGAGCGGCATGACCGTCGGGCTCGGCACCGGCTCGACGGTGGCGTACCTGCTCCCGGCGCTGGCCAAGCGGTCCCTCGACATCGTCTGCGCCGCCACGTCACCGAGAACCGAGCACGCCGCGCGCGAACTGGGCCTGCGGATCGAGGGCGTCACCAGCATCGACCGGTTCGACATCACCATCGACGGCGCCGACCAGATCTCCCCCGACGGCTGGCTGGTCAAGGGCGGCGGCGGCGCCCACACCAGGGAGAAGATCGTGGCCGGGGCCGCGGACCGGTTCGTCGTGATCGCCGACTCCTCCAAGCCGGTCCCCGCCCTGCACTCCCCCGTCCCCCTTGAGCTGCTGTCCTTCGGACTGCGGGCCACCATGCGCCGGGTCGCCCCGGCCTCGCTGCGCGACATCCCGCTGAGCCCGGACGGCGGCGTGATCGCCGATTACCAGGGGCCGGTCGAGGACCCGGCGGTGCTGGCGGCCTGGCTGTCATCGACGCCCGGGCTCGTCGCCCACGGCCTGTTCCCGCCGCAGATGGTGGCCATGGCTTTCGTCGGCCGGGGCGAGTCGGCCGACCGCATCGACTTCACCTCCGGCAGCTGAGCGGGCCCGGCCGCCCCGCCCGTTCAGATACGGAGCCCGTGACCGTGACCGATGCCTTCGAGTTCTCCCTGACGGTCAGGTACATGGAGGTCGACGCCCAGGGCGTGGTCTTCAACGCCTGGTACCTGACCTACTTCGACGAGGCGTTCACCGCCTTCCTGGAGTCGCGCGGGCTGGGCTACCAGGCTCTCATCGGCCAGGGACTCGACTTCCAGCTCGTCCATGCCGACATCGACTGGAAGGCCGGCCTGCGGTTCCGGGACAACGCCGTGATCGCGGTGTCCACCGCGCGGCTGGGACGCACCAGCTTCGCGATCGACTTTTCGGCCAGCCGCAACCGCGCCGAGCTGGCCTGCAGCGCGCGCATTGTCTACGTGGTGGTGGCGACCGACGGGTCGGGCAAGCGCGAGATCCCGCCCGAGCTGGCCGGAGCTCTCGGACCGCCCGTGCCCCTGTGGCCGCTCATAGAACCGGTGAATCTGACCATGGAGGACATCCTCGCGGCACGCGACGAGGGGCGGCGGTGAGCCTTACCTACGTGATCGACTGCACCTACCTGGTCGACGCGATCTAGGTGCACAACGCGGCCGTCTATTGCGTGCGCACCAGCAGGACCTGCGGGCCCCGGAACGAGATGTTGGGATGGAAGGTAAGCCGCTGGCCCGGCGCGAGCCGCAGGCGGGGATAGCGGCTGGCCAGGGCGGCGACCGCGATCTGGGCTTCCAGCTTCCCCAGGTTGGCGCCCAGGCAGTAGTGCAGGCCCTTGCCGAAGGCCAGGTGGCGGGCGGCGTCGGGCCGGTGCAGGTCGAACGCGTCCGGCTCGCTGAACGCCTCGGCATCCCGGCCGGCCGCCGCCAGCCACAGGAAGAGCCTGGCGCCCGCGGGCAGGTGCACGCCGGCCAGCGTGACCGGCCGGGTGGTGACCCGCCGCCACACCGGCACCGACGGGTCGTAGCGCAGCGTCTCTTCCACCGCACCCGGTATGAGGCCGTGATCCGCCGCGATGGCGGACCAGCGCCGGGGAACCTCGAGCAGCCGGCGAACGGTGTTGCCGATGAGGCCGGTGGTGGTTTCGTGCCCGGCGAACGACAGCGAGAACAGGATCGAGGCGATCTCCTCCAGGGTGAGCCGCTCCGGGTTCTCGCGCTGGATGGCGATCAGGTCGCTGGTCAGGTCGTCACCAGGCTCGGCTGCCTTCGCGTCGACCAGTTCCCGCAGGTAGGCGCGGTAGGCGGCCATGCCGGCGGCGATCTCGACCTGGTCGGTGGGGGCGGGGCGCCCCCATCCCAGGGCGGCCCGGTACCCGCTCCAGTGCTTGATCTGGGCGTAATCCCGCTCGGGCACCCCCATCAGCGAGAAGACGATGTTGGCCGGCAGCGGGAAGGCGAGCGCGGCGACCAGGTCGAACTCGGCCGCCGGGCCGACCGCGTCGAGCAGCCGGGTGGTGGTGGCCTCGATGACCGGGACCAGGGCGGTGACCCGCTTCATGCTGAACGCCCGGGCGGCGGGCTTGCGCAGCCGGGCGTGCGCTGGCTCGTCCAGGCTGACCATTGACGGCTGGGGTTGATGGCCGCCCGCGAGGAGGATCCGCTGGGCTTCCGGCACCAGCGGCACCAGCGGTGCCTGGGCGACGGCCGCGGAGTACGTGGCCGGGTCGGCGAAGACCTGCTCGATGTCGGCGTACCGGGACAGGACGTAATAGCCGATCGACGGGGCGAAGAAGATGGGCCGCTCTTCCCGGGGCAGCGCGGCCATGACCGTATAGGGATTCGCGAGGAAGCTCTCCGACAGCGGGTCGAACGACTCGTTGACCGGGCATCCGCGCACCACGCCGGCCGTCGTCATGGGGTTACCTGTGTCATCGCTGCCTCCACGTTCACTCTGCCGCGATCATGCTTCCTGATAGCACCCGTCCGCTAGGCGATTCTCATTTAATGAGAGCAATTGCGGCGCCGGCGCGGATCTCCTGCGGCCGAAGGGAAGCAATGCCTGTTGTCCTGAACGGTCCCGTGCTTCGCGCTGTCCCGACACGTGAAAGCACGGGACCGTTCAGGACGCAGATTCTGAATTTCTCTCTCAGCAGCCCGGCAGTCCAGCGGCCGGCGGGCCCGGCGATCGACCCGGCTGGGGCCGGACGGTTACGCTGAGGCTATGGTGCGCATCAGCCGGACCGGAGCGCTCGCCGTGCCGCCAGGTGACGGCAGGCTCGTGAAGCCGACACCGCCGGAGCTGATGGAGGACACTGGCACCGGGCTGGACTACGGCACCCGGCCCGACCGGATGCCCGGTTATCTTGTCCCGAACGACCGTTTTTACATCCGCAGCCACGCGCCCACTCCCCGGGTGGATGCGGCGGACTGGACGCTGCGCATCGAGGGCGATGGCGTGCGGCGGCCGGTCACCTACCGCTACGACGAGCTGTGGAACGACTTCCCGCTGGTCTCAGTGATCCGTACCATCGAGTGCGCGGGTAACCGCCGGGTGTTGCTCGGTGACGAATTCGGGTCCAGCTTCAACGGCACGCAGTGGGGCCGCGGCGCGATCGCCACGGCCGAATGGACCGGCGTCCGGCTGCGTGACCTGCTCGGGCCGGCCGGCCTCAGACCGGGTGCGCGGGAGGTCATGCCCGAGTCGCTCGATGAGATCCGGGCCCGCCGGCCGATGCCGCTGGCCAAGGCGAGGGCCGACGACACCCTCGTCGCGCTGGCCATGAACGGGGAGATCCTGCCGGCTGATCATGGATTCCCCGCCCGCATGGTGGTGTCCGGCTGGCTCGGGGCGGCCAGCATCAAGTGGCTCAGCCGGATCGAGGTCAGCCAGGAACCCTTGTATGTGCCGTGGAACACCGACGACTACGTGCTGATCGGCCCCCAGTATCCGTCCGACGGCCCGGCCCGCGGCCCGGTGATCACCACCCTGCCGGTTTCCGTGCTGACGGAGCTGCCGTGGCCGGCCCGGCTGCGGCCGGAACGGCAGATGATCCGGGGACGCGCGTTCGCCGGGGAGAACGCGATCGCCGGAGTCGAGTACCGCATCGACGACGGTCCCTGGCGGGCCGCCGAACTGGACTCGGCCGGCATTCCCGGCGCCTGGGCCCGCTGGCAGTTCGCCTGGACTCCGGAACCCGGCGGCCATGTCCTGCGGGCACGGGCCACCGACGAGTGCGGCAACACCCAGCCGGACGCCTCGGAGTGGAACGAGCTCGGGTACCTGCAGCGCTCGGTGCTGGCGCACCCCGTGCTGGTGGAGCCGGCGCGGCCGTTATCGACATCGCGGCGACCTGGATCTAAGGTTTCAGGATGCCTGAGACCCTGACCGTCACCGACCCCGATGGGGTGACCATCTACGTCTACCGCTGGCGCCCCAGCGGCACACCGCGGGGCGTCGTGCATATCGCCCACGGCATGGGTGAGCATGCCCGCCGTTACGACCGGGTGGCCGAGGCCCTGCTCGCGGCCGGCTTCGCCGTCTACGCCGACGACCACCGGGCGTCGGGCCGCACCGGCGCCGAGGGGCCGGGGCTCGGCAACCTCGGGCCCCGGGGCATGGCGGGTGCGCTCGCCGCGCTCCACGCCGTGACCGCGTTCGCCGCCGCCCAGGAACCGGGCGTGCCGGTCATCCTCCTCGGTCACAGCTGGGGATCCATGCTGGCCCAGCGGGAGGCGGATCGCTGGGGCACCGAGCTGGCCGGGCTGGTGCTGTCCGGGTCCACGCTGATGGTCCCGGAGTACCTGGGGGTTCTCGGCGGCGATCCCAACGCTCCGTTCGAGCCGTCGGCCACCCCCTACGACTGGCTCAGCCGCGATGGCGCCGAGGTGCAGAAGTACATCGACGACCCCTGGTCCGGCTTCGAGGTGGCCTTCGAGGTGCCGTTGCTCCTGGATCTCGCGGGCGCCCCTGTGCCGTCGGTGCCAACGGGCCTGCCTGTCCTGGTGCTGAACGGCAGCCAAGACGCCGTCGGCGGCTTCTCCGGCGGCGGCGCCGCCCTGGCCAAGGCGTACCAGGAGCTCGGCCTGGCCGACGTGACCTACCTCGGCTATGCGGGCGGCCGCCACGAACTGTTCAACGAGACCAACCGCGACGAGGTGCTGGCCGACCTGGTCGGGTGGCTCAAGCCCCGCTTCCCGGCGATTCCATGATCGGGTGATAAGGGGACACCCGTGCGGTACCTGATCGTTGCCGAGGCCTACCGCGACCTGGAGCAGCTCAGCAGCAGGCTGGCGCTGACCGAACGGCTCGCCGCGCTGCTGGCGCAGACCCCGGCCGAGCTGCTGCCGACCGTGTGCTACCTGTGCCAGGGGCTGATCGCGCCGGAGTTCGCCGGGGTAGACCTCGGCTTGGCGGAGAAGCTCGCCGTCCGCGCGGTGGCCGCCGCCGGCGGCACCGACGCCGCGCAGGTTGCCGCCTTGGTGCGGGAAGCCGGCGACCTGGGCCAGGCCACGGAGCGGCTGCTTGAGCTGCCCGTTGCCGGGACCGGCCCCCGGACGGCCAGTCTGGAGGTGACCGAGGTCGTCCGCACGCTGCGCGAGATCGCCGCCGCTGAGGGGACGGGTTCGCAGGGCCGCAAGATCGAGCTGCTGGCCGGGCTGCTCGCCCGCGCCACCGCGCTGGAGGCCCGCTACCTGCTGCGCCTGGTGACCAGGAACCTGCGGCTGGGCATCGGCACGCCCACCATCTTGGACGCGCTGGCCGAGGTGCACGCGGGCGGCAAGGCCGCCCGGCCAGTGCTTGAACGTGGCTACAACATCTGCTGTGACCTCGGCAAGGTCGCCGCCACCCTGGCGAGCGGCGGGCTGGCCGCGGTGGAACAGCTGCGGGTAGAGCCGGGGAACCCGGTGCGGGTCATGCTGGCCCAGCGGCTGTCCGACGCCAGCGAGATCCTGGCGCGGCTGGGCGGGCGGTGCGCCGCCGAGTACAAGTACGACGGCGTCCGGGTCCAGGCGCACCGCACCGCCGACGGGACGATCGAGCTGTTCACCCGGCGGCTGGAGGAGATATCCGACCAGTTCCCCGATGTCGTCGAACTGCTGGCGGCGGGACTGGGCCGGCCGAGGCGATCCTCGAAGGCGAAGTCGTCGCCTACGACGCGGCGGCGGGCGAGCTGCGGCCATTCGGCGAGGTCATGCTGCGGCGCCGCAAGCACGGCATCGACCAGGCCGTCCGCGATGTGCCGGTGGGGTTGTTCTGCTTCGAGCTGCTGTACGCCGACGGCCGGGACTTGACCATGCTGCCGTATCCGCAGCGGCGCGCCGCCCTGCAAGCGGCCGTCACCCTCTCGCCCCGGCTGCGGCTGACCACCGGCGCTGAGATCGCCGACCCCGCCGCGCTGGACGCGAAGTTCGCCCAGGCGGTCACCGACGGGTGCGAGGGCCTGGTGTGCAAGTCGACCGGGCCGGATTCCGGCTACCAGGCCGGGGCGCGCGGCTGGCAGTGGATCAAGCTCAAGCGGGACTACCGGACCGAGCTGTCCGACACCGCCGACCTGGTCGTCGTCGGCGCGTACGCCGGGCGCGGCCGCCGCACCGGCGTGTACGGCGCGGTGCTGCTGGCTGCCTACGACGCGGACGCTGGCCTGTTCCGCGCCGTGACCAAGTGCGGCGCCGGGTTCTCTGACGCTGACCTGGCCGCGCTGCCGGCCCGGCTGGCACCGCTACTGAGCCCGAACCGGCCCGCCCGGGTCGACGCGCGCCAGGAGCCGGACGTCTGGTTCGAGCCCGGTCTGGTTCTGGAAATCCTCAGCGCCGAGCTAACCCTGTCCCCGAACTACACCGCCGCCTGGGGCCAGATCGAGGACGACGCCGGGCTGGCCATGCGCTTCCCCCGGTTCACCGGGCGCTGGCGCGACGACAAGGCACCGGAAGACGCCACCAGCACCCGCGAGCTGGCCGAGCTGTTCCTCACCGCCCGGCGCACACCCACGAGCGGATAGCGACCGCGCCGGTACCCACCGCAGCCGGTAACCAGGCTGCGGCGAGGTCCGGTTCCGCAGTTACGCCGTCTCGGCGGCCTCCTCGGCGGCTTCCTCGGCCGCAACCAGCTTGGGCGTGGGGCGCTCCCAGAACGTAGCCAGCTGCGCGGCCGCGGCGGCCAGGCCGATGCCGGCCGCGAGCCCCGCCCGCTGCACCGGGGTCAGCTTGTCGTGCAGGCCGAGCAGACGGTCGATGCTCAGGCTGCCCGGGCCGATCGCCGCAAGCGCGACCGACGCCGCGCTCAGGTTCAGCACGTACTCATAGCCCTCGGCGGTGATGAAGAACCCGTTCTTCAGGTGGACGGAGCGCGCCGCGACCGCCATCGTGCCGACCACCGCCGCCGCCGCCAGCGGCGTCCCGGCCCCGGCGATCAGCGCGGCGCCTGCCCCGACTTCCACCGCCGCGCTCGCGGCCGCCTGCAGCCTGGGCTGCTTGAACCCGATCGAGCCAAACCATCCCGCGGTCCCGTCAAGGCTCTGCCCGTGGCGTACCCCGTGGGCTACCATCGTGCCGCCGACCGCCGCCCGGAGTACCAGGCTGGCCACATCTCTACCGCTCACTGGCGGTTCCTCCCTCATCATCGCTAATCAGCATCGACAAAGCGCTCATGTCTGTGACTGATTATCCGCTTACGGCCCGGCAGGCACAGGAGAACGTGCCGTAGGTCACCTCCAGCCCAAGGGACACAGCGCCTTTTGTCCGGAACGGTCCCGTGCTTCGCGTCGCCTGGAAACGTGGAACCACGGTCCGTTCAGTACGCCAGACCTTGAATTTCTCTCGCGGGCATCCTCGGCGGCGTGCCCGCGGAGTCGTGAGCGGCACCCTGGCGACATCCCGTACCCGGGCGACCAGCGCGTGAGTATCGTCATCGGCAGTGGAGCTCGAGAGGGGCCGACGGAGATGGGCATGCTGCCGCCAGTGAATGACCGCACGCTGCTGCGCCCGTACGGGCGCGTCCTGGGCGAACGACCCTGATGGGCGCCTTCGGCACGGTGCTGGTGGCGGCGCGCGGTGAGATCGCCGTCCGGATCATGACGACCGCGGCGGTGCTCGGCCTGCGCACGGTGGCGATCTACCCGGACGACGATGCCGACTGCGCGCACGTGGGAAGGGCTGATGCCTCGGTCCGGCTGCCGGGCGCGGGCGCGGCGGGGTATCTCGACCTAACCGCGGTGCTGGCCGCGGCCCGGCAATCCGGAGCCGGCGCGGTGCACCCGGGGTACGGGTTCCTGTCAGAGAATCCGGAGCTCGCGCGGGCGTGCGCGCAGGAGGGGCTGATCTTCGTCGGCCCGTCGGCCGAGGCGCTTGAGCTGTTCGGGGACAAGACACGGGCGCGCGAACGCGCGAAGGCACTGGGGATCGACGTGCCCGGCGGCACCGGCGTACTGACCGACGAGCAGGCCGCACGGGAGTTCGTGGCCTCCCTCCCGCCGGGCAGCGCGGTGATGGTGAAGGCCCGCGCGGGCGGCGGCGGCCGCGGCATCCGGCCGGTACGGGCGGGCGACAACCTCGGCGAGGCGTTGCGGCGAAGCCGGTCAGAGGCCGGGGCGGCCTTCGGTGACGGCGGCCTGTTCGTTGAGGAACTGCTGGCCGGCATGCGGCACATTGAAGTGCAGGTGGTCGGCGACGGCGAGCGGGTTCAGGTACTGGGCGACCGGGATTGCAGCCTGCAGCGCCGCCGCCAGAAACTCCTCGAGATCGGGCCCGCACTCGACCTCAGCGATTCGGTTCGCCAGCGGCTGCACGATGCCGCCCGCCGGCTGGTGGGCTCGGTGCCCTATCGGGGCCTGGCCACCGTTGAGTTCCTCGTCGGACCCGAGCGGGTGGCGTTCCTCGAGGTCAATCCGCGGCTGCAGGTCGAGCACACGGTCACCGAGCAGGTCACCGGCCTCGACCTGGTCGAACTGGCCTTGGCCGTCGCCAGCGGCGGCACCCTCAGCGAGCTGGGCCTCGACGCGGTGCCAGCGGCGCGCGGGGTCGCGATGCAGGCCCGGGTGAACGCCGAGACGCTTCGGCCCGACGGATCGGTCACTGCGGCCGGCGGAACGCTGGCCCGCTTCCAGCCGCCCTCCGGGCCCGGCATCCGCGTCGACACCCTCGGCTACGCGGGCTACCGCCTGAACCCGCGCTACGACTCGCTGCTGGCCAAGGTGATCGCGTCCGGGCCGGATGCCGTGGTGACCCGCGGCCGGCTGGCCCGCGCGCTGGCCGAATTCGCCATCGAGGGCGTGGCGACCAACACCGGCGTGCTGCGGGCGCTCGCCGCCCGTGCGGAACTCGGCACCGCCGCGATCGGCACCGACTGGTTCGACGAGCATCTGCGCGAACTGGCCAGCGCCGGCGACGCCACCGTCAACGGGCCGGATCCCGGAAACGCTGCCCCGCTCGTTCCCGCAGACGTTCTTACGCCCGTTCCCGGAAACCTCCCGCTAGCCGTCCCCGGAGAAGGCGAGGACCTGGTCCTGGCCCCGATGCCGGGCACGGTGCTGGCGCTGTCGGCGGCGGCGGGCCAGCTCGTCGCCCAGGGCGCCGAGGTGGCGGTGCTCGAGTCGATGAAGATGGAGCACGTCGTGCCGGCGCCGGTTGGCGGCACGCTGGCCGGGTGGCGCGTCGGGCCGGGCGATGTGGTCGATGAGGGGGCCGTGCTCGCTGTCATCATCGGTGGCGATCACCCCGCGGGCGCGAGCATCGAGGCCGCTGACGCTGATCCCGACTACGTCCGGCCGGACCTGGCAGAGACGCTCGACCGGCACCGGATTGGCCGCGATGATGCACGGCCGGCCGCCACAGACAAGCGGCATGCGGCCGGGCGGCTGACCGCGCGGGAGACGGTCGCGGCCCTCATCGACCCGGAAAGCTTCGTGGAGTACGGTGCGCTGGCGATCGCCGCCCAGCGACGCCGTCGTCCGCTGGCTGACCTGATCGCCAGCACGCCCGCCGACGGCATGATCACCGGCACCGCCACGGTAAACGGGGCACCGGTGGCCGTCCTCTGCTACGACTACACCGTCCTGGCGGGCACCCAGGGGCTGCGCAACCACCAGAAGGCCGACCGGATCTACCGGCTGGCGCTGGCCGGGAAGCTGCCACTCATCCTGTTCGCCGAGGGCGGCGGCGGGCGGCCGGGCGACACTGACACCGCGTCGGTCGCGCACCTGGATGTGTCGACCTTCCGGCTGGCCGCGCAGCTGTCGGGGACCGTGCCGACGGTCGCCGTCGTCTCCGGCTACTGCTTCGCGGGCAACGCCGCCCTGGCATCGGTCTGCGACCTGATCATCGCGACCGAGGGCAGCAGCCTGGGGATGGGCGGGCCGGCCATGATCGAAGGCGGCGGCCTCGGCGTGGTCGCGCCGGGCGACGTCGGGCCGATGTCGGTCCAGGCTCCCAACGGCGTCATCGACGTCCTCGTGCCCGACGACGAGACGGCGGTGGCGACGGCCCGGCACTATGTGTCGCTGTTCGGTGCCGACCGGCCGCAGACGCCGGCGGCAGACCAGCGGCGCCTGCGCAGTCTGATTCCCGAGAGCCGCACCCGCGCCTACGACGTGCGGCCCATCATCGAGACCCTGGCCGACGAAGGCTCCCTGCTCGAGGTCCGGGCCAGGTTCAGGGCCGGCATCGTGACCGCGCTGGCCCGGATCGGCGGCCGCCCGGCCGGCCTCATGGCGAACAACCCGCAGCACCTGGGCGGGGCGATTGACGGCGACGCGGCCGACAAGGCGACCCGGTTCCTGCAGCTCTGCCGTGCTCGCCGCCTGCCGCTCATCTCGCTGTGCGACACTCCGGGCTTCATGGTCGGCCCGGCGGCGGAGCGCACCGCGACCGTCCGCCGGTTCGGGGACATGTTCGTGGCCGGCGCCCGGCTTGACACGCCGTTGTGCACGGTGGTGCTGCGCAAGGCCTACGGGCTGGGCGCGATGGCGATGGCCGGCGGCGATCTGCGGGCGCCCGCGCTCACCGTCGCCTGGCCCACCGCCGAACTCGGCCCGATGGGCCTTGAGGGGGCCGTCCGGCTCGGCTACCAGCGCGAGCTGCAGGCGATCGCCGACCCGCGGGACCGGCAGCGCCGCTACGAGGAGCTGGTGGCCGAGCAGTACGAGAACGGGAAAGCCCTCAGCGCGGCCGCCACCTTCGAGATCGATGACGTCATTGACCCGGCCGCGACCCGCGCGCTGCTGCTGGCCGCCCTCAGCCGCAGCAACCGGTCATCCTGAGCGCCCGATGTCGCACCCCGACGACTCTGGCCGCTCCGCTCCCCCGGTCACGGCCGGGCCTCCGCAGACATGGTTTCGCCCGGCCGTGCTGGCTGCCCGGGTCCGCGTCCTCGCCGATCAGACGGGCGGGCGGGTGATCCTCGGCATCGTCGGGCCGCCGGGGGCGGGCAAGTCGTCCATCGCCGCCGCCCTGGCAGCCGAACTCGGCCCGGCCGCGGTGGCCGTCCCGATGGACGGCTTCCACTACTCCAATGCGGTGCTGCGTGCGCTCGGCCGGGCGTCACGGAAGGGCGCGCCGGACACCTTCGATGTGGACGGGTACGTCACGCTGCTTGAGCGGCTGCGGCGCGATGATGGCCGCACGGTGTACGCACCGGGTTTCGACCGCCGCCTTGAGGAGCCGATAGCCGGTGACCTGGCCGTTCCGGCTTCCGCCCGGATCGTGATCACCGAGGGGAACTACCTCCTGCTGCCCGCTCCCGGGTGGGACCAGGTCCGGCCGCTGCTGGACGAGGCCTGGTACGTGGACGTCGATCAAGCGCTGCGGCTGCAGCGGCTGATCCGGCGGCACCAGGAGTTCGGCAAGGACGAGGCGGCGGCGCGGGCCTGGGCCACCGGCCCGGACGAAGCCAACGCCCGCCTGATCGCCGTCACGCGGGCCGCGGCTGACCTGATCATCCGGTACTAGGGCTGACCGTCCGGAAAGTGCGGCCGTTCTAGGGGACACCGTCATGAGCGGCGCAGCTGTGCCGCTCATGACGGCGGCCGCTAGCTACGGCCGGAGTGCTGCTGCTGGCGTTCCAGCTCGGCTCCGACGGTGGCGCCCAGCTCGCTCCAGCTTTTCTCGAACTTGGCCAGGCCGTCGCGTTCGAGGTAGTCGGTGACGTCATCGAAATCCACGCCCGGCCGCCGCCAGCTGGTCCAGCAGACGGCGGCTGCCGTCATAGTCCGCGGTTACGGTGTCGCCGCTGACCTGGCCATGGTCGGCGAAGGCTTCCAGGGTCGGGCCCGGCATGGTGTTGACGGTGCCGCGCGCGACCAGCCCGGCGACGTACTTGGTGTCCGGGTAGGCGGGATTCTTGACCCCGGTGGAGGCCCACAGCGGCCGCTGCGGCTGTGCGCCGAGGCGGGCGAGCCGCTGCCAGCGCTCCGTGGCCGTCAGCTGTTCATGGGCCTGGTAGGCCAGCCGGGCATTGGCGATCGCGGCCTGAGCCCTTGAGCGCGGCGGCCGCAGGCGTGCCGAGGCGGTCCAGGCGCGCATCGACCTCCGTGTCCACCCGGGAGATGAAGAAGGAGGCCACCGACCTGATCGAGGTGAGGTCCCGGCCGGCCGCGTGCGCCTGCTCCAGGCCGCTGAGGTAGGCGTCCATGACCGCGCGGTACCGGTCCAGGGAGAAGATCAGGGTCACGTTGACGCTGATGCCCTGGCTGATCACCTCGGTGATCGCGGCCAGCCCTTCCTGCGTGGCCGGGATCTTGATGTACAGGTTGGACCGGTTCACCGTCGTCCACAGCAGGCGCGCCATCTCGGCGGTGGCCGCGGCGTCACGGCTCAGCCGCGGGTCGACCTCGATCGAGACGCACCCGTCAAGGCCGGCCGTCCGCGCGTGCACCGGTGCCAGCACGTCGCAGGCGGCGCGGACGTCGTCGGTGGTCACGGTGAACACCGCGGTATCGACGTCCGCGTTGAGGCCGGCCAGCTCAGCCAGCTGATCGTCGTAGCGGTCGCCCTGGGACAGGGCGGAGGCGAAAATCGTCGGGTTCGTGGTCACCCCGACGACGTCGCGGGTAGCGACGAGCCGCTGCAGGCCGCCGCCGGCCAGCAGTTCGCGGGACAGGTCATCCAGCCACACCGCCACCCCGGCGGCGGTCAGGTCGCCCAGCGGATCATGCTCTGGGTTGTGAGTCATGCGTGCTCCGTTCGGCAGGTTGTCAGGACGTGAGGACAGGCGGGACGGCGGAGGCCATGACCGCGGGCGCCCGGTCCCATGCGCGGTGCAGGCCGACCGCCGCGGCGAGCTGGTCGGTGAACGACTTCCCGGCCGTGTCGCCGGTCACTACTCCCGGGGCGGCGGCGGTGATGCCGGCCGCTTCCAGGATCGCGGTTCCGTCGCCCCACGCGCCCAGGGCCTTGCAGTGCCGGAACGCCTCCTGCAGCAGGACGGTCAGCCTGATGTCACCGGTCGGGGTGGTGCCGCCGGCCACGACGAGGGCGTCGAACTCGACGGAGCGGGTGGTCAGCAGCGTCCGGTCGACCGTTTCGGTGCGGGTGCCGCTGCCCAGGACACCGCCGACGGGGGCGATCACGAGGGCGGTCGCGCCGAGTTTGGCGGCGGCCGCCTTGACCTTGCCGATGCCGGCCAGGTCGGCGCCGGCGTCGGCGATGATGCCGATCTTGCGGCCGGCGATCGGGCCGGGCTCGGTGACCATCTGGGAGAGGGCGGGCGACAGGGGCGCGTCGGCGGCCGGGTTGCCGCTGGGAGCGGGCAGGCCGAGGCCGGCCGCGACCTGAGCGCACAGGTCGGCGTCGACGTTGGCCAGCACCTGCAGCTCGCGCTCCTTGATGGCCTGCTGGTAGCACTTGCCCAGCTCGAAGGTGAAGGCCTCGACGATGTGGGCCTGCTCCAGCGGGGTCAGGCTGCGGTAGAACATGGCCGGCTGGGTGAAGTGGTCCTCGAACGAGACGGGGCTGTTGCGGACCACCGTGCCCTCGACCGGGCGCGGGGTCTGCCCGTAGCCGCCCTCATCGGCCGTGGCCACCAGGGGCTGGCCGCCGTCGATGCTGTTGGGGCGGTAGGGGGCCAGGCCGGCCGGCACGGCGCTCTGGTGCATGCCGTCGCGCAGCATGTCGTTGACCGGGCAGTGCGCCCGGTTGATGGGGAGCTGGCTGAAGTTCGGGCCGCCGAGGCGGGTGAGCTGCGTGTCGAGGTAGGAGAACAGCCGGGCCTGCATCAGCGGGTCATTGGTGACCTCGATGCCGGGCACCAGGTTCCCGGTGTGGAAGGCGACCTGCTCGGTCTCGGCGAAGTAGCTCGTCGGGTTCCGGTTCAGCGTCAGCTTCCCGATCAGCTGCACCGGGGCGAGCTCCTCGGGAACGAGCTTGGTGGGGTCGAGGAGGTCGATGCCCTCGAAGCTGTCGGTGCCGTCATCGGGCATCACCTGGATGCCCAGCTCGTACTCGAGGAACGCGCCCGCCTCGATGCCGTCGGCCATGTCCCGCCGGTGGAAGTCCGGGTCGACCCCGGCCGTGATCTGCGCTTCCTCCCACACCAGGGAGTGCACCCCGGCGGCGGGCTTCCAGTGGAACTTCACCAGGTGCGTCTCGCCGGCCGCGTTGACCAGGCGGAAGGTATGGACGCCGAAGCCCTCCATCGTCCGGTAAGACCGCGGGATCCCCCGGTCGCTCATGTTCCACATGACGTGGTGGGTGGCCTCGGTGTGCAGCGAGGCGAAATCCCAGAAGGTGTCGTGCGCGGACTGAGCGCCCGGGATTTCCAGGTCGGGCTGCGGCTTGGCCGCGTGGATGACGTCGGGGAACTTGATCCCGTCCTGGATGAAGAACACCGGCATGTTGTTGCCGACCAGGTCGAAGGTTCCCTCAGCGGTGTAGAACTTCACCGCGAAGCCGCGGGTGTCGCGGACCGTGTCGGCCGAGCCGCGGGAGCCGAGCACGGTGGAGAACCGGACGAAAACGTCGGTCTGCAGGCCCTTGTCGGCCAGGAACCCGGCCTTGGTCACCGACTGGCCGGTGCCGTAGGACTCGAAGATGCCGTGCGCCGCGGCCCCGCGGGCGTGCACGACGCGCTCGGGGATGCGCTCGTGATCGAAGTGGGTGATCTTCTCCCGGAGGTGGAAGTCCTCCATGAGGGTCGGCCCGCGCAGGCCGGCCTTCAGCGAATGATCGGTGTCGGGCAGCCGCAGGCCCTGCGCGGTGGTGAGAAACTCGCCCGCCTCTTCCTGCACGGCCACGGGTAGTCCGGCGGCCGTTGCGGGGGCGTGGGAATTCTTGCCGTTATGGCTCGATGAAGCCATCATTTCTCCTGTCACGGAAGGTGCAGGCGATGGCTTCACCTGTCAGCGAGCATACAGCTGAGCGGGCGCCGCGACGGTCAGTCCGGCGCCAGGCGGCCGTTGACAGCCGGGTACGGAGCGTTACGATCGGATCGGCTCGGGACGTGTTTGCCCAGGCCTCGAGCGGGGAGACAGTGGCGCTAGGTTGGAGCAGGATAATCGCCGAGAGGGGCGCAGACGTTGAGCGGCAGCGACCAGGAGAACCTGATGGAGGTCACCGGCCGCAGCGCGGAGTCGCTCGAGATCCTGGCCCGTGCGCTGCATGTGAAGAACGCCGAGCTGCAGCCCACGCTCGAGGCCATCGCGTCGACGGCCGTGACGATGCTGAGTCCGGCGCGGTACGCCGGCTTGATCGTCTTGTCGCGCGGCGAGCTCATTCCCCGGGCTTGCACCGGCGAGCCGCCGCTGCTGCTTGACCGTCTCCAGCAGAAACTCGGAGATGGCCCATGCATCGACGCCGCCAGGTACCAGTCCATATTCCGGATCGACGACACCGGCGAGGACGATCGCTGGCCCGGATTCTGCGCCGAGGCGGCACGGCTAGAGGTGCGCAGCATGCTCTGCGTGCCGCTCTGGGTCGACGAGCGCGGTCTGCTGGGAGCGCTCAGCCTCTACGCTGACCAGTCCGCGGCCTTCAGCGAGCACCATGAGCGGGTGACGGTCCTGCTGGCCACGTTCGCCGCGCTCGCCCTGGCCGGGGCGCAGCACGCTGAGCAGATGCACGAGGCACTCGGCAACCGGGACGTTATCGGGCAGGCCAAGGGCATCTTGATGGAACGGCACGGCGTTACCGCCGACGCCGCCTTCGGCGTCTTGTCACGGGTATCGCAGGCCGAGAACAGGAAGCTGGCCGAGATCGCCCGCAGCTTCGTGGAGACCGGCCAGCTCCCGGGCGTGCCGGGCGCTGAAGCCGCTGAGGTGATGCCCTGATACCTCCACCCCGCCGCGAGACATCGAACTTCGTATGGAGATGATGCCTCCGCCGGTGGCCAGGCTTCGACTCCGCGGCGTTGGGCGGCGACCGCATCCGTCTGCTGGTCGCCGGTACGCTGATCACCGAACTCGACGGGCGCTACTGGACGGCGGAGACTTGCGCGTCCTTCACTGGCCGGGTGATCGGCTTGTACGCGTCGCAGGGAACGGTCAGCTTCGGCTTTCGCTACTGGGGCACCGAGGCCTGATAGACGGGATCGGCTTCGGCGCGGCGTACTACGCCGAGTATCAGCGGCGCCCGGACCTCGAGGCCGACTTCGACCTGATGGCTGCGGCTGGCTTCTCGGTGATCCGGGTCGGCACGACATCAAGGTGATCCTGGGGACGCCGACCTACGCCGTCCCGATGTGGCTGGCCCGGCGCTACCCCGAGATAGATTTCCTGGGGCGGATGCGGCCGGGCGTCCAGCTCGAACATCACCGGCACCAGCCGCAGGCGGATCACCGCGTCCCGCACTGCCCGTCGGTCCAGCACCGGCCCTGGGCCAGGGACAGTTGCCAGCGGGAAAGACCACGGTTCGTCCAATATGAAGAATTTGATCTTCTGACCGGATCATGGGGGATAATGACCAGCGGGCGCTGAGCGGCCATACTGCGATGTGAAGGCATGAGCTATCAAGGAGGATGCTCCGTGAGTCGTGAGATCACCACCGTCGTGACCGGCCAGTCCTACCTCGAGTGCCCCCGCTGGCACGAGGGCCGGATCTGGTTCTCGGACTTCTACCTCCACCTCGTCCAGTCGGCGGCGGAAGACGGCAGTGATCTGCGGATCGAGGCCGAGGTTCCGCAGCAGCCATCGGGCCTGGGCTGGCTGCCGGACGGCCGCCTGCTCATCGTCTCCATGCGCGACAAGCGGATACTGCGGCGGGAGCCGGACGGCAGCCTGGTGACCCATGCGGATCTGGCGGACGTCGTGACTGGCGTTCCCAATGACATGGTCGTCGACGACCAGGGCCGGGCCTACGTCGGCGAGTTCGGCTTCGACCTGATGGGCGGGGCCCCGCTGGCGCCCGCCGACCTGCTCCGCGTCGACCCCGACGGCACCGTGACGCCGGTGGCGAAGGGGATGTGGTTCGCCAACGGCAGCGTGATCACCGACGACGGGGTCCTGCTGGTCGACGAGACCTTCGGCAACCGGGTGAGCGCCTTCGACATCGAAGCCGGCGGCGGGCTCGCGAACCGGCGCACGTGGGCACAGTTCGGCGAACTCCCGACCGAAACCGAGCAGGCCGCGGCGCTGGGGCAAATTGTGATCGCCCCGGACGGCTGCTGCCTGGACGCGGAGGGCGCGCTGTGGATCGCGGACGGCCTCGGCGGGCGGCTCCTGCGGGTGCGCGAGGGCGGCGAGATCGCCGAGGAGATCGCGGTCGGGTCGGGCGTGTTCGCCTGCATGCTGGGCGGCGCCGACGGCCGGACGCTGTATGCCTGCGCGGCGCCCGACTTTCTGGAGCACAACCGGCGCGACACCCGCGAGGCAAGCCTGCTCGCGATCCGGGTCGACGTCCCCCGGGCAGGCAGGCCATAAGGCCGGGCGCCGGAAGGCGGCATGCACAGCCCGAGCACTTCTTGCTGTTATCCGTTGAGATTCTGGATGGCAGCGTGATCACGAAGACTTTTTGCAGTTATACGACTCGGATCCTTCGTCATCGGGCTGCCGCACGCTCACTGGGGCGAGGCGGTGACCGCCGTGGCGGTGCGCAGCCCCGGTGCGGAGCCGACGCCGGAGGAGATCATCGCGTTCTGCCGCGCGGCCCTGGCCGGCTACGAGACACCTAAGGACGTGGTCTTCGTCGACTCGCTGCCGGAGACGCTTGACGGCAAGGTCCTGAAGTACAAGCTGCGGGCCGGCCACTCCGGTCACTTCGGCGAACAGTTGCAATGAGCGGCCGGAGAGGCTAGTGCGCGGTTCAGCTCCTGGCCAGGTCGACTAGGAGGGCACGGGTGCGGGCCCGGGACGCTGACGCGTCGTCGCCGGCCGGGAACGGAGCCGCCCAGACATCGGTGGCGCCTGCCTCGAACAGCGCCCGGATCTGACCAGCGACGCTGTCCTCATCGCCCACGATGGCGGCCTCGGCCCTGCTGATTCCGCCGTGGGACAAGATCCGCTGGTAGTTGGGCAGCTCACCGTACACCGCGAACTGACGGGCAACAACGGACCGGGCTTCGGCCACGTCGTCGTGCACGGCAACCGGCAGCCCGGCCACAATCCGGGGCGCGGGGCGGCCTGCCTCGGCGGCGCCCTTGCGGATCAGGGGCGCCGCGTGCCGCTCGACCGCCGTTGCGTTGGCCATCCACAGGACCGTCCCGGCCGTGCGGGAGCCGGCTATCCGCAGCAGTCGGGGTCCCAGCGCCGCGACCAGGACCGGGACTTCCGCTCCGCCGACGAGCGGGATCGGGCCTGGCCGACCCGGAACTCCTGGCCTGCGAAGCTCACCTGCTCGCCGCGCAGCAGCCCGGTGAGGATCTGGACGTACTCGTCGGTGTGCTGCCCCGGTGCGTCGTAGGACAGGCCCAGCCGGTCCGCGACGACGACCCGATGCGAGGGCCCGATGCCGAGGGTGAACCGCCCGGGGGTGCCGATGGCCGACACGACCGCATTGGCCCGGCTGGCCTGCAGCGCGGGATGGCACGCATAGCTCACCAACACCGCGGTGCCAAGCTCAATGGCCGAGGTGGCCCGCCCCGCCAGCGCCATGGCCAGCAGCGGGTCGCCTCCGCCGGCCGCGCTTGGGTACCACATGCTGGTGAAACCATCCGCCTCGGCTCGCTGCGCCTGCTCGACGATCCGGTCAGCGGTCGTTCCAGCCCCGGTAAGCCCGATGCGCATACGGGACCCTCCCTATCTATCGGGGACTCGGCCGCGTGACTGCGGTCGGGCCCTGATCGCGACACTAGTACACGGCAAATGGGTGAAGTCGGCTCACACCTGACCGGCATCGCGGCGCGCGGCGGCGACCGCCGCGGGGTAGGCGGAAAGCTCCGTACGGTGCCGTTGAGCGGCGCGCCGCCGTTCGGGTTCTGCACGGTAGGGTCTGAGTCGCCGGCAGGCGGATCGAAGCGCAGCCCCGCCTCGCAGGCCACACAAGCACAACTCGGGGCGGCTTGACCTGTAGATTGCCCGGTCCTAATGGGGTGTTGTCCATCAACAAGAGAAATCCCGGCGGGCGCATGCGCCGGTATTCAGCAGGGTGGCGGGTGACCTGTGCGCTACTGGCCGGGGCCGTCACCGGGTCGCTGGTCTCGCTGGCCACGAAGCCCTCGGCGTCGATCCTGCTCGGCTGGGACGTCGCCGCCCTGATCTAACATCACCCTGAGGGCGGTCAGGCGGGCCACGCTCCATCACGCGCTGCTTTCCTACCTATTCGGCTCGGTCCTGCTCGGGCTCGTGATCAACGTGGTGGCCGCGCTGCTGAAATGATCGCCGTGCGGCCCGCGGAGCCGCTCCCCCGGGTGCCGTGGCCGCCGCTGTGCGGGGAACCACGGGACCGTTCGGGGTAAAAAAGATCTTTCTTCCGAACGGGAGCGTGGTTCCCCTTCCCGGCCGCATTGCCGTAATGCCGTGATGCCGCCCCCGGGGCAGGCGGATGACTGATGCTAGCGGGCTCGCGCGCCGGCCACTCTCAAGCACAGAGGGACCGTAATTCCTCAGGAAGCGCGAGGAGAGAGCCATGATCGAAGAGATTGCGTTCGAGCCGGATTTCGTAGTGGTGGGCGGCGGCGCAGCCGGGTGCGTCCTGGCGGCCCGGCTGTCGCAGGACCCGGCGTGCAAGGTCATGCTGCTGGAAGCGGCCCTGAACTCGAGTCAGCGGCGGTGCACACGCCCGGGGCGGCACTGCAACTGCTGGGCACCGACGCCATGTACGGCGACCTCACCGTGCCGCAGGCGGGCGCCGCGGGCCGGCAGATCCCGCTGCCCAGCGGGCGCGGGCTCGGCGGCGGCAGCTCGGTCAACACCCTCACCTGGTTCCAGGGGCACCCGGCCGACTACGACGGCTGGGCCGAGCAGGGGGCCGAAGGCTGGGGCTGGGACGACATGCTCCCGGTGGCGCGCCGCGTGGAGCACCACATCCTGGGCAGCGGGCCGTTCCACGGCGCGGGAGGCCCGATGACGGTCGACTTCGCCCGCGACGTCAACCCGTCGTCGCTGGCCTTCATCGCCGCCGGCGAGCAGCTCGGCCTGCCGGTCAGCGCCGACCTCAACGGCGCCGACCGGACCGGGTTCGGCATCGCCCAGTCCAACATCCGCGACGGCGCGCGGCACAGCGTGGTCGACGGCTACCTGCGCCCGGCCCTCGGCCGCCCCAACCTCGCCGTCCGCACCGCGGCGCCCGCCGCCCAGGTCGTCTTCGACGGGCGCAAGGCCACCGGGGTCCGGCTGCGCGACGGCCAGCTGGTCACCGCCCGGCGCGGCGTCATCCTCGCCGCGGGCGCGCTCCGCACCCCGCAGCTGCTGATGCTGTCGGGCGTGGGGCCGGCCGGCCACCTGAGCGCGCACGGCATTCCGGTCCTGGCCGATCTGCCCGGCGTGGGCGCCAACCTGCACGACCATCCGATGATCACCCCGGTCTGGCCCATCACCAGCGGAACGACGCTGCTGGACGCGGGGGACGATGCGTCCGTGGCGGCCTACCGGCTGGCCCGGCGCGGCCCGCTGGCGTCCCTGGCCCAGGCTCTGGCGATGCTCCCGCTTCAGGACGGCGACGCGCCTGACCTGCAGGTGTACTGCACGCTGATCGGATTCGAACCGGGCATGGTGCCCATCTTCCGGCCCGCCGTGACCGCCCTGACCGTGCTGCTGACCCCGGCCAGCCGGGGCACCGTGCGGCTGCGGTCGGCGGACCCGGACGACGGGCCGGCCGTGGACCCCGCCTACCTGGCCGACGAGGGGGACCGCAAGGCCCTGCGGCAGGGACTGGAGCAGGTCCGCGCACTGTTCCGCGCCCCGGCGCTGGCGGCCATCACCGGTCCCGCGCTGTATCCCGCGCCCGCGGCCGACGACAGTGAACTCGACGCCTTCATCAGCCAGAGCCTGATCTCCATCTGGCACCCGGTGGGAACCTGCCGGATGGGCAGCTCGGCTGATGCCGTCGTCAGCCCGCAGACTGGCCGTGCACGGCTTGGAGAACCTGTACGTGGCCGACGCCTCGGTGATGCCGACGATCACCCGGGGCAACACCCACGCCCCGACGATCATGATCGCCGAGAAGGCCGCCAGCCTGCTGGTCGCCAGCTGACCGAACCCAACGATGGCAAGCACCATTCGGGCCCATCCCTGGCTCGAATGAGCGAGTTCAGATACGGACGGATATTCGAAAAAAGTGGGCGCAGCTGGGATCGAACCAGCGGCCGCCCGGTTGTAAGCCGGGAGCTCTCCCGCTGAGCTATGCGCCCGAGGTGCCGACGGTCGGGCCGACACACGGAATCCCTGTCAGGGTACCGGCTCCGGACGGCTGACCGCACAGTGGAACCCGCTATTGCGGGTAGTAGGCCAGCCGCGGCACTCTGGGGATTCCGCATCACGTGGCGGCTGGCTGGCTCGGGCCTGCCTATAGGATTCGGCGGCATGCGGCACCCTGTTCCCTGGATCACGCAGTACGCGTCCCCGTCACTCATCGCGGCCATCACCTATGACGGGCACCCGCGGGCCGAGGACCCGCGCTGGCGGGAGAGCGGCGCGCCCGATCAGGAGACGTACGGGGCGTGGTGCTCGCGCTGGTGCGGGATGGCGTCCTTCCGGATGGCGCTGCTCGCGCGGGACGGGACGGCGCCGTCTCTCTACGAGCTCGCCATGGGCTGCCAGGAGTACGGGGCCTACGTCGATGAGCCCGGCCGCCCGCGGGGGCTCATCTACCGGCCCTTCGCCGAGTACGCGCGGGACAAGCACGCCTTGCGGGCCGACGTGATCACCGACCTGGATCCGGCCCGGCTGATGGCCGAGCTGGACGCGGGCAGGCTGGTCATCGCCTCGGTGCACCCGGAGATCCGGCATCCGGCTAGCGACCCGCCGGGGACTGGCGGGCACCTGGTGCTGGTCACCGGGCACGGCGACGGCCTGGTCACCTTCCACAACCCGTCCGGCCACATGCCCGAAGCGGTCGTCGCCACGCTCCCGATGCCCGTCTTCGACCGCTTCGCCGCCAACCGGGGCATCTCCCTGCACGTGTGACCCGGCCGTGCCCGCGCTTTGGGTAGCGTCGCCGGTATGAGTTCCAGCGGTCATTCCCATCCCGAGCTGGGCCCGGCCGAGCTGGTCGAGGTCGGCGACGGCGTCTTCGCCTACATCCAGCCCGACGGATCGTGGTACATCAACAACACCGGCTTCGTGGTCGGGACGCTCGTCGGTCATCAGCATCGACGCCTGCTCGACCGAGCGGCGCACCCGGGCCTATCTCGGCGCGATCGCCTCGGTCAGCCCGGCGCCGGTCACGATGCTGGTCAACACCCACCACCACGGCGATCACACCTACGGCAACTCGCTGTTCGGCCGGGCCACCATCATCGGCCACGAGAACTGCCGGGCCGAGCTATCGCGTTCGGGACGCCGCGCGACACCGGGATCTGGGACCCGGTGGACTGGGGCGAGGTGACGCTGGCCCCGCCCACGCTGACGTTCACCGACGGGGTCCGGCTGTGGTCCGACGACCGCCCGCTCGAGGTCAGCTATGTCGGCCAGGCGGCGCACACCAACAACGACAGCCTGGTGTGGCTGCCGCAGCAGCAGGTGCTGTTCTGCGGCGACCTGCTGTTCAACGGGGGCACGCCGTTCCTGCTGATGGGCTCGGTCCGCGGCGCGATCGACGTGCTGGCGAACGTGGTCGCGCGCATCCCGGCCCGGGTGATCGTCCCGGGCCACGGCGCGCCGTGTGACCACCAGCTGATCGCCACCATCACCGGCTACCTGGAGTTCGTCCTGGCCACCGCGGCCAGCGGCATCGAGGCCGGGCTGTCGCCGCTCGACCTGGCCCGCCAGACCGACCTCGGCCAGTACGCGGGCTGGCTGGACAGCGAGCGCATCGTCGGGAACCTGCACCGCGCCTACGCCGACCTCGGCGCCACGGCCGACGTCGACATCATCGCCGCGCTCACCGACATGGTGGCCTATAACGGCGGCAGGCCGCTGTCCTGCTTGGCCTGACGCCGGCGGCCTGGGCCGCGAAATGCGTGGTGTCTGAGAGGGCCCTATCATCCTTCTTGCTGTTATCAAGCCACCTCGTCAGCGCGCTGAAGATCGTGGATCGTTGTGTACCTCTCGAGGTACACAACGATCCACGATCCCCGGTACGCGCGGACGCGGCGAGCACCGCCAGAAACGAGCGTGGTGCCTGAGACCGGCGGGGTCTCAGGCACCACGCGGCGGTCGCCGGTTAGGCGATCCGCCCCGCGTAACGGCGGCGGAAGCCGTCAGCGGAGTTGGTGGTGATCACCACGTCGTAGTAGCCGTAGGAGTCGGTCGGCCAGCTGATGACGTGCGAGCGCCCGGTCTTCACGGTGATGGTCTTGGTGCTGCCCTTGTAGTCGTTGGGGGTCACGGTGTAAACGATCGCCTGCGCGCCCTCGTTGGCCAGCGTCAGGTCGAGCGTCTTGGATCCCGCCGCCGCGGTGACGACCGGCACCTGGCCGGTGTTCACCCCGGCGGGCACGACCGAGCCGGCGAAGCTGGTCAGGAACCCGTCCGCGCCGTAGACGGAGAAGGCGTACTTGCCGAGGGTCGCCGCCGCTTCCCAGACGTAGGAGGCCGAAGCCGACGGGAGCACCGTGAACGGCGTGGCGGCGAAGGTCAGGTACTCGTCGGGGTAGACCGCGAATGAGGCGCCGACCGTGCCGGTGTTGGTCAGGGCGGCGGTGACCGTGCTGGTCGTGCGGTTCACGCTGACGTCGGCGAACGGCTGCAGGTTGCTCGGGCGGTGCGGCCGGGTGCCGGGCTCCTGCGCCGGCATCTCCTGGTCGCCTTCGGCCGGGGGCTCCGTCGACCCGCCGGTGAGCTGGGTCAGCGCCCAGGTCTGGTTCAGCGTCGGGATGTTGGACGGGATCGAGAAGTCCGGGTGCTTGAAGTCGAACGCGGTGGTCAGGTCGCCGGTCACCGACGCCCGCCAGGGGGTGACGTTGGCCGGCTTCACCCCGGTCCAGGTGGCCAGGAACTCCAGCATCGAGGTGTGGTTGTAGACGTTGGAGTCCACGTAGCCGCCGCGGGTCCACGGCGAGCAGATGAGCATCGGCACCCGGGTCCCGGGGCCGATCGGCAGCCCGTCGATGTACTCGTCGGTGACGGTCGGCTCGGGGAAGGGCGGGAGCTGGTGGTCGAAGAACCCGTCGTGCTCGTCGTAGGTGATGAACAGCGCCGTGTTCTTCCACAGCTCGGGGTTGGACAACAGCGTCTGGAGGACGGTGTTCACGTAGTGCGCGCCGTAGTCGGGGGTGTAGGAGGGGTGCTCGCAGTACCCGGCCGGCGCGACGATCCACGACACCTGGGGGAGGCTGTTGCTCTTGACGTCCTTGATGAACGACGACAGCACGTAAGCGGCGTGGGTCTCGCTCAGCGGCGGTGCGCCCGGCGTCGGTCTGCCACGGGGTGACCGCGCCGTTGGCCGCGAGCGCGCCGGTCCCGCCGTCGCGGCTGTTGGTGGTGTTGTACTGCTGGTAGAACCAGAGCGGGTTGTCGCCGTAGTCGCCGAGGAAGTAGTCGGGGTAGCTGCCGCTGTCCCCCACCTGGTCGTTGGTGTACACCTGCCAGCTGACGCCGGCCTTCTGCAGCAGCTCGGGGTAGGTGGTGACCTCGGCCGTCCCGGCGTCGGAGCCGAAGTCGACCGTGTAGTCGTCCGGGTTGCTGGTCCAGCCGGATGACGTGCCGGTCCAGAAGTACATCCGGTTGGGGCTGGTGGGCGCCATGATCGCCTGGTGGTAGCCGTCGCAGATGGTGAACGCGTCGGCCACCGCGTACTGGAACGGGATCTCGTTCCGGGTGAAGTAGCCCATCGTCTCTTCGGACTTGGCCGGCACCCAGTTGTTCCACAGCCCGCCGTTGCGGGCCTCGTGGTCGCCTGCCCAGCTATGGTCGAGGTCACCGTCGGTCTGGTCGGTGAGGTTGTACGGCAGCAGGTACCCGAGGTCGGTGCGGGACGGGTCGGGCTGCTGGAAGATGGTGGTCCCGTTCGGGTAGCTGAGGACCTGCTTGTCGCCGAACCCCCGGACCCCGCGCAGCGTCCCGAAGTAGTGGTCGAAGGACCGGTTCTCCTGCATCAGGATCACCACGTGCTTCACGTCGGCAATGGTCCCGCTAAAGCCCTTGGGCAGCCCCTTGGCCGCCGTCGTGCTGGCGGCCGCCGCTCCCGCGCCGATGCCGACGGTCGCGGCCGCGGCGGCGGCGCCGAGCCCGGTGTACTGCAGGAAGCGGCGCCGGCTGACGCCGGGCACCGGCATCCGGCCTGGCTGGCGCACTGGCCCGGTTGCGCCGAGCGCATCCTCACGCGAGTTATCCGAGGTGGTCATTGCCTTCCCTTCCGTGACGCCAGCGCGCCGGCCGCGGTGCCTATTGGTTGCGACAAGTCCCCTCAGGTCACAACAAATGCCACTGTTGTCGGCCCAGGCCGCCTCGGGGTGAACGCCCCGTGTCGGTATCCGGGCGGGAAGGTCAATATGTAGCGGCAGCAAAGTCAGAATCATCATTTGGAACGGGCCGTGGCTTCGCGCGAATGGCCCGCGGATCCGAGCGGCGGCCGAGACGGTTCCTTTTCAGCCCGCTCGGCTACACCCGGGAGATCCGCGCCCTCAAGCACCTGCGCGACGCCGAGATCTCGGTGACAACCTGGCAGCCCACGACGGCCTGACCGGCGCCGGGATCACCTTCGCCGCCACGGCCCGGGCCGGCGACGGTGCGCGGTATCAGCCGACCCCGTCGTCCGACGGGCGTTCCCGCGTCCGCGCCGGGCTGGGGTTGCCGGGTGCCGGAGCGCTGTTGTTGGCGAACGCCTCGGCCGCCGCGATACCGTCACGGACCCCGGTGCGCCACCAGATGAGCGGGGGAAAGCCCTCGTCCACGGCGTTGATCGCGGTGCAGACCGGAATAACCGAGCCGCACATTCCGGATCCGCCGGCCGCGCAGCGCAGCAGCGCGCGGCCCAGGTTCCAGCCGAGGAACCTCGCCCAGCTGTCGGTGTACCGCTTGTCGCTAGCGTTCACCTCATGCTCCTTGTCGGCCAACACTGGCCTGCTAAGGCGCCCGCGCGCTGCCGGATGGGCCGGGTCTCCCGGTCTTCGGTGCCTGCGTCGTTCTCAGGACCGAAAATGCGATTCTCAGCACATTTCAGGTGATCGTACGATCCGCGCCCGCGCCCGTCAAGAGGGGGCGCCCACTGACCCGCACCGTCCCGTTCCGCCCAAAGAGAGATATCGAACGCACACGTGGTAACTCCACTAGGCCGGCCAGCCAGGTCGACCAGTTTCTTATCAGCCCACGGGGGTGTTGCCTCGCCCGCCTTCCGCCGGCTGTGATGGGACCATGGCAGGTAAAACAACGAGCACACGTCCGCTACTGAGGCTCGGCCGGCTGCAGCTGGATCCCGCCTTGCGCGCCCTGGCGCCCGGTTCGGGCGCGTCCGGCCTGGTGGTGACCGCCGCCGTCGCGGTACCGGATGCGCCGACGCAGCGGCAGTACTCCTGGGAGGTGGCCTGGTCTGACGCCACTCGCCAGGCCAGCCAGCTCGGCGCCGACGCCGTGACCGCCGAGGCCTTGCAGGTCGGCGCGGGCAAGGCCCTGACCAGCGGTACCCGGGTCGTGGTGGCGGCGGGCGGGCAGGCGCGACGGCCGGGGCGCGCCGGGCCAACCCCGGTTCGTCCGGGCGGGGCCGCTGCCCCAGGCGGGAGGAGCGGCGGGCGCGGCGCGGCGGCCGACGTGGTCGTGCTAGCCGACCGGAACGGCACCGACATCGTCCACGCAGTGCGGCCAAGAATGCAGCACATACTCGACGCCATCGCCGGCCATCTGCCCGACTCGGTCGGGCCGATCACCACCATCGCCGGCGGCCGTGAGCCCGGCGGCCTCGACGATCATCTCGGCGCCTCGGCCAGCGCCGCCCTTGACCAGATCACCGCCACGGCTATCAGTGCCGTCGGGGATCTGGTGGCCGAGCGGGCCGCGGAGCCCACCCCGGCCGCGGTCCGCGGTATCGAGGCCGTCGCCGAGCAACTCGCCGAGCAGCAGGTCGCCGTGCTGCTGCTGGCGGCCGATGCCGCCGATGCGGCCGACCCCGGCGTGAGCTACCGGATCGGCCGAGCCGACCGAGCTCCTGGTGGGCGAGCAGGAAGGCACCGAGGTGCCGCTGGAGGACGGCCTGGTCTGGGCCGCCCTGCACCAGGACGCGATCATCGTGCAGCTGCCGGACCGCACCGGCCCGCTGGCCGGCCACCCGGTAGCGGCGCTGCTGCGACGCGGGTCAGTGCCGTAAGCGGCGACGGTCAGCCGCGGCCCTTATCCGCTGCCAGGCTTAGTCGCGCTCCTCTCCGCCATAAAGTCGAGGTTATCCCCGGGCCTGCGGCAGAAGGAGGCTTGCCTTGCCGACCGGCACCTGGTGCGAGGACGCGTGGATCTTCACCGCGGCGCTCTCGCAGGTGACCAAGCGGCTGAAGTTTCTGGTCGCGTTCCGGCCTGGGTTCCTCTCGCCCACGCTGGCCGCTCATCAGGCCGCCACGTTCCAGCGGGTCTCCGGCGGCCTGCTGCTGCTCAATGTCGTCACCGGCGGCGACCCGGTCGAGCAGCGCCGGTTCGGCGACTACCTCGACCACGACCAGCGCTACCAGCGGACGGAGGAGTTCCTGGCGGTGTTGCGCGGGGTCAGCGGGGCGCAGGACCCGTTCAGCTTCTCCGGTGAGCATTACCAGATCGAGGACGCGGGCATCGGCTTCGGCGGCTACGCGCTGCCGCCGATCTTCTTCGGCGGCGCGAGCCCGGCCGCCGAGCGCGCCGCCGCCCGGCAGGCCGACGTGTATCTCGCCTGGGGTGAGCCCCCGGCGCAGATCGCCGAGTGGCTGACCCGGATGCGGGAACTTGCCGCCGAGGCGGGCCGCACCCTCGCCTTCGGCATCCGGCTGCACGTGCTCAGCCGGGACACCAGCGCCGCCGCCTGGGCGGCGGCCGACCAGCTGCTGACCAGGATCAGCACCGACCGCGTGCGCGACGTGCAAAAGGCATTCGCCGGGACCGAGTCCGTCGGCCAGCAGCGGATGATGGCGCTGCACAACGGCGACCGCTCCCGCCTGGAGGTCGCTCGGCATCGACCACTTCATCCTGTCCGGCCAGCCGCATCTGGAAGAGGCGTACTACTTCGCCGAGGGAGCCGCCGCCGAGCTGCGCAGCCGCGACCTGCTCACGGCCTCCGCCGCCTAGCAGCCGCTGGGCTGAACTATATAATTTCCGATCGTAATCGACACTAAAATCGAAGGGCATCACCGGTGGCGCATCCGCTCGACAATCCCGTGCTCTCGTCGTTGAACGGTGCGCATGCGCGGTTCGCTGAGCGACGTGGGAATGTCCTGCGCTACCCGGTCGATGTCTGCCCGTTTGTCGCGATGCCCGACGGGGCGGCCGAGGCCGACTGGGCGGACGCCGCGGGCCTGATCGGACCGGGGAATCCGATGGCGCTGGCCGGCATCCCGGCCCCGCCGCCGGCCAACTGGGAGGTCATGATCATCGGCGAGGGCGTGCAGATGACCGGCGAGCACCTCCAGGTCGACGCCGACCCGGAGGCGGTGACGCTGGGCCGCGCCGACGTCCCGGAGATGCTCGACCTCACCGCGCGGGCCAAGCCCGGGCCCTTCCTGCCGCGCACCTACGAGCTCGGCCGCTACCTGGGCATCCGCCGCGACGGCAAGCTGGTCGCGATGGCCGGGGAGCGGCTGCACCCGGAAGGCTGGACGGAGATCAGCGCGGTCTGCACCGACGGCGCCTGGCGCGGCCACGGTCTCGCGGGCCGGCTGATCCGGGCGGTGGGCGCGGGCATCCGGGCCCGCGGCGAGGTCCCGTTCCTGCATGCGCTGGCCACGAACCCCGCGGTCGGGCTGTACGAGAAGCTGGGGTTCCGGCACCGCAGGGGCATCGTGTTCGCGGCCACCCGGATCCCGGAAACCCAGCTGCCGGGTCACTTATGCTTGTGTCTGGCCGTGACTGGCGCGGGTGGATGACCACCGGGGAATGGCCATGACCGGGATGTGAACGCCGTCCGCCTGGGCGTCTCCGTCAGCTTCTTCACGCTGAGGAGACCTGCGGTCGACGCGGACCTGGCCGGGCTGCTGGCGGGCGTCGTCTGCGACGGCATCATCGCCCCCGGCTACGACCCGGGGACGGTGGCCGCGCTCAGCCGAAGAAGAACGGCCGGTTCCTCATCATGGAGGCGGACACGGCGTTCACGCCGCCGCCAACGGAAGCGCGTGAGGTCTTCGGCCTGCGCCTGACCCAAGACCGCGACGAGACAACGCTTTCCGCAGCGCTGCTCCAGGTCGTCACCGGGCCTCCCCTCACCGAAGCGGCGGTGAGCGACCTGCTGCTGGGCATGGCCGTCCTGCGGCAGACGCAGTCCAACTCGGTCTGCTACGTGCGCGACGGGATGACCCTCGGCATCGGCGCGGGCCAGCAGTCCCGGGTGGACTGCACCCGCCTGGCGGGCGCGAAGACCGGAACCTGGTGGCTGCGCCGCCACCCGTCCATCCGTGACCTCTCCTTCGCCCCGGACCTCACCCGGCAGGACAAGATCAACTGGCAGGTCCGCCTCATCGAGGCCGACCTGACCGCGCAAGAGCGCAGCCAGCTGGCACAGGTGCTGACCGAGCCCGCCGCCGAGCTGAGCACGGCCCAGCGGGCGGAATGGGGACGGCGGCTGACCGGGGTGGCGTTCGCCTCCGACGGGCATCTGCCGTTCCGCGACAACGTCGATCACGCCCGCCGCCACGGCGTCAGCCTGCATCGCCGAGCCCGGCGGGTCAATCCGCGGCGACCAAGTCGCCGCCGCCTGCGATGAGTACGGCATCACCCTCGCCCGCACCGGTCTGCGACTGTTCCAGCACTGAGTCTTCGGGGCTGCCGGCGGGACTGACTAGGCGAGCTGATGCCGGAGCTGCTCGGCCGCGGAGCGGAGCGCGGACACGGCGGCCGTGATGAGGTCGTCGGTCATCCGCACCATCGGGCCCGACACCGAGACGGCCATCGGCGCCGCGCCGGGCAGGCCGACGGCGACGCAGCGGACGCCGATCTCCATCTCGCCCTCGTCGAGGGCGTAGCCGCGGTCGCGGATGAGGGCGATCTCGGCCTGCAGGGCGGCCGGGTCGGTGATGGTGCCGGCCGTCTGCGCGGCCAGCGGGGCGGCGCCGATCAGCTGGCCGGCCTGGGCGGGCGGAACGGCGGCCAGCAGCGCCTTGCCGACGCCGGTGCAATGCAGTGCGACCCGGTTGCCCACCTCGGTGAAGGTCCGCATGGTGTGCCTGCCCGGGACCTGGGCGACGTACTCGGCGCGGCCTTGGGTGAGCACCGCGAGATTGGCCGACTCCCCGGTTAGCTCGGCCAGCGCGCGCAGCACCGGCAGCGCCCGCTCGCCGAGCAGCGCGTGCGCGTCCGCGCCAAGCGGGACGAGGCGGGAGCCGAGGCTGTACCGGCGGTCGGGCAGCTGCCGCAGGTAGCCGCGGTCCACCAGCGTGCCGGCCAGCCGGTGCAGCGTCGGCGCGGGCAGGCCGCACGCCGCGGCGAGGTCGCCGAGGCTGGCGGTGCCGCCCGCCGCCGCGAGCGCCTCCAGCACATCGAGCGCCCGGTGCACCGACTGCACGCCGCCTTCAGCGGTCCTGACCTGGGTCAACGCGCACCTCTCCGCTCTCCGGGTAGTCACCAGCCCCCGGCATGCGGATTGACGCCGGCATGGGGAGAGGCCTATCGTCAGAGTATTCCACAATATGATCTGTGAATTCCACAATACGAAATTCGCTAGGCGCCGTCGGCGTCCGAAGAACGGAGGCAGCATCGTGGCTGACCGCACGCAGGCAAGCGGACTGCAGGTTGCGACGGACCTGTACCGCTTCGTCGCGGACGAGGCGCTGCCGGCGGCCGGCCTCGGCCTGGACGAGACGGCATTCTGGGCCGGAGTGGCGGGCATCTTCGCCGACCTCACCCCGGTCAACCGCGACCTGCTCCGCAGGCGTGATGAGCTCCAGGCCGCGATCGACTCCTGGCACCGGGCGAACGCGGGGCAGCCGCATGACGCCGCCAAGTACCGGGCGTTCCTGGAGGAGACCGGGTACCTGGTCCCCGGCCCGGGGCCGTTCCAGATCGGCACCGCGGGGGTTGACCCCGAGATCGCGTCCGTGGCCGGCCCGCAGCTCGTCGTCCCGGTGACCAACGCCCGCTTCGCGATCAACGCCGCCAACGCGCGCTGGGGATCGCTGTATGACGCGTTCTACGGCACCGACGCGATCGATGAAACCGACGGGGCGGTCAGGGCAGGGGCCTATAACCCGGTCCGGGGCCAGCGCGTCATCGACACCGTGCGGGCCTTCCTCGACCAGGCGGTCCCGCTCGACGGCGCCTCGCACCGCGACGTGACCGCTTACGTCGTCGCCGGGGACGGCCTCGCCGCGCAGACCCCGGCCGGAACCGCCCACCTGGCCGACCCGGGCGCGTTCGCCGGCTACGTCGGCGACCCGGCCGCGCCGTCGCGGGTGCTGCTGCGTCATCACGGCCTGCACCTCGAGCTTGTCATCGACCGGGCTGGCGCGATCGGCGCTACCGACCCGGCCGGGATCCAGGACGTGATCGCCGAGGCCGCGGTCACCACCATCGTCGACTTCGAGGACTCCATCGCCGCGGTCGATGCCGAGGACAAGGTCATCGCCTACCGCAACTGGCTCGGCCTCAACACCGGCGAGCTGAGCGCGCCGGTCGAGAAGGGCGGCCGGACCTTCACCCGCCGGCTTGACCCCGACCGCGTCTACAGCACGCCGGACGGCGGCACCCTGACGCTCCCCGGCCGGTCGATGCTGCTGGTCAGGAACGTCGGCCATCTGATGACGACCGACGCCATCCGCGACGCCGAGGGGTCGGAGGTCTTCGAGGGCATCCTGGACGCCGTCATCACCACGCTGGCGGCACTGCCCGGCCTGCGGGCCGACGCGGAGCGGCGCAACAGCCGGACCGGATCGGTCTACATCGTCAAGCCGAAACAGCACGGCCCGGACGAGATGGCCTTCACCGCCGCGCTCTTCGCCCGGGTGGAGGCGCTGCTCGGGCTGGCCCCGAACACCATCAAGATCGGCCTGATGGACGAGGAGCGGCGCACCTCGCTGAACCTCGCCGCCGCCATCCACGCCGCCAGCGACCGGATCGTGTTCATCAACACCGGCTTCCTCGACCGCACCGGCGACGAGATCCACACCTCGATGGAGGCCGGCCCGGTGACGCGTAAGGCCGACATGAGGAAGCAGCCGTGGATTCTCGCCTATGAGGACAGCAACGTCAACGCCGGCCTGGCGCACGGCCTGGCCGGGCACGCGCAGATCGGCAAGGGCATGTGGACGATGCCCGACCTGATGGCGGACATGCTGGCGCAGAAGATCGCCCACCCGCGGGCGGGCGCCTCCACCGCCTGGGTGCCCTCGCCGACCGCCGCGACCCTGCACGCCCTGCACTACCACCAGGTCGACGTCCGGCAGCGGCAGGAAGAGCTGACCAAGCGGACGCCGGCCGCGCTGGCGCAGATGCTCCGGCTCCCGCTGGCCGACCCGTCGGCCTGGTCCGCCGCCGACCGCCAGAACGAGGTCGACCTCAACGTCCAGTCCATCCTCGGCTACGTGGTCCGCTGGGTCGACCAGGGCATCGGCTGCTCGAAGGTGCCCGACATCAACGACGTCGCGCTGATGGAGGACCGGGCCACGCTGCGCATCTCCAGCCAGCTGCTGGCCAACTGGCTCCGGCACGGTGTCATTACCCGGGACCAGGTCACCGAAAGCCTGCGCCGGCTCGCGGTCGTGGTGGACGCGCAGAACGCCGGCGACCCCGGCTACCGCCCGATGGCACCGGACTTCGACGCCAGCATCGCGTTCCAGGCCGCGTCCGACCTCATCTTCCAGGGCACCGCCCAGCCCAACGGCTACACCGAGCCCATCCTGCACCGCCGTCGGCGCGAGGCGAAGGCCGCCGCCGCCACGGCCCCCAAGAATTAACGCCATCAGCCTGAACGCACGCGGCTGACCGTTGGAGGGTAAGCCGCGTGCGTTCCTCTTCAACTGCGGTTGATCCTGGCTTCTGGTACGGCTGCGGGGCGGAGCCGTCAGCGGCGGGCAGACGGGACCAGCGGGTACCGCCCCGCCCGCGGTCAGCGCACGCCGAGCGCGGTCAGCCGGCCGACCAGCCGTTCGTTCTCGGCATCCGTTAGCGCCAGCCGCGGCGGGACGAGCCAGCGCTCCCCCACTCCGGCGGCCGCCAGCGCCGCCTTGTAGGCCGCGGTCGACCCGGCCGGGATGCACGCCTGCACCGCGCGGAGCGCAGCCTCGTGGCGGAGCGCGTCGTCCAGCTTGCCCGGCCAGGACCGCGTCGTAGACGGCGCGCACGACCTCGGGCACGATGTTCGCGTTGGCGCAGATGGTGCCGCGCGCCGCCGGCCAGCAGGTAGCTCACCATCATCGAGTCCGTGCCGGTCAGCAGCGAGAAGTCAGCCGCCAGCGCCGGCGGCGGTCACCGCGTCGAGCAGCCGGCCCGCGTAGTCCAGGTCGCGGCCGGAGTCCTTGAGCCCGGCGACCCGGGGATGAGTGGCCAGCGCGGCGGCGGCGGCCGGGTCGATGACGATCTTGGTGAAGACCGGGATGTTGTAGATGACCAGGGGCAGCGCGGTCGCGTCGGCGAGCCGCCCGAAGTAGCCCCGCTGCTCCGCAGGCGTCAGCGGATAGTACGCGGGCGGCGCCGCCAGCACGGCGGTGCCGCCGTGGTCGGCGTAGGCGGCGATCTCCGCGACGGCCTGCTCGTGGTTGTGCGCGAACATCCCGGGGATGACCGGCGTCCCCGGCGGTACTGACGCCGCCACGGTATCCACCACCGCGAGCCGCTGGTCCAAGTCGAGGCTGTACCCCTCGCCGGTCGAGCCCAGCGGGCTGATGCCGGTCACGCCCCGGCTGAGCAGCCGTTCGACCAGCTGCCTGAGCGCCCCGTGGTCGACCCGCCCCGCCCGGTCGACCGGGGTGAGCAAGGCGACGATAACACCCTCGAGCACTGGCACCCTGATCCTCCACTAGGACTTGTCCTAGTGTGATCGTACGACGGGCGGAGCACCGACCCGCGGGCCGCTCCGGGCATGGACCAGGGCTTCGGATCCGCTATAACGACAGGAACGCCCAGTGCCCGCCGGCCCGGCTCCAGAGCTGCCGGGCCAGCGGGCGTTAGGGCTAACTCAGCGCGAACTGCTGGGCGGCGGTGCCGTTGCAGGTGTAGATCTGCAGCTGCGTGCCGTTCGCGGTGTTGCCACTCGGGTCATCGAGGCACAGCCCGGACTGCGGGTTGAGCAGCGACCCGTTGGACTGCTGCTGCCAGACCTGGCCGCCGACGCCGTTGCAGGTCCACACCTCGACCTTGGTGCCGACCGCGGTGCCGTCACCGTCAATGTCGAGGCAGAGCCCGCGGGTCTCCAGCGAGCCGTTGGAATTGTGGTACCAGTGCTGGTCGACGGCGTAGGACTGGCAGCCCCAGAGCTGCACGGTCGTGCCGGCGACGCCGCTGTCATCGCCCGCGACGTCGACGCACTGGGCGCCCGGCCCGTCGATCATGCCGCCGCCGTTGACCGAGAACACCTGGGCCGAGGTCCCGTTGCAGGTGTAGATCTGCAGCACCGTGCCGTTGGCGGTGTTGCCGCTGGGATCATCGAGGCAGAGCCCCGACTGGGGATTGCGCAGCGAGCCGTTGGATTGCTGCACCCATTTCTGGCCGCCGACGCCGTTGCAGTCCCACAGCTCCACCTTGGTGCCGACCGCAGTGCCGTCACCGTCGATGTCGAGGCAGCGGCCGAGGGTGCTGAGCGAGTTGTCGGAGTTGTGCGTCCAGTGCTGATCGATGGCGCCCGACTGGCAGTTCCACAGGTCCACCACCGCGCCGTCGGTCCCCGAGTCGTCACCGATGACGTCGACGCACTGGCCGCCGGGGGCGCCGATGGTGCCCGCAGCCGGCGGCGGGCCGCCGGAATTGCCTGAGTAGCCGGCCGCGACGATGTTGGCCTGCACGGAGCTGTCGGCCGCATCGGTCGGGAAGCCCGACGTCATCACGCCCTCGAAGAACGAGCCGACCGACGCGTTGCTGTTGTCGCCGCCGGTACCGAGCACGATCGCGCCTTCCTGGTGCATCGGCGCGTACCCGCTGGGCAGTGATCCGTTCCAGAAGGTCGACAAGCCGCCGGACTGCGCGTTGCCCCCCCTGAGCTCGAAGGACGTCTGCCCGTTATTCTTCAGCACCGCGGTGACGAAGTCGCTGTTGCTCGACGTGTCATTGGTGTTGCTGCCACTCCCGCCCATGTACTGGCCGTTCTCCATGTCGGCCTCGACCCAGGGGCCGCTGCCGCTGCAGGGCGAGAACTCGCAGTAGGTGGTGAGGTTGACGGCGTCCATGTGCGCGGCGCCGTTGTCGCGGGTGTTGGTCTCGGCGTTGCCGAAGTCGAAGCAACAGCCCGAGTTGACATGGGTGCCGCTGGCCACCATGTACATGCCCTCGGCGGCGCCGTTGACCGCGATCCCGGAGGTGCTGTTATCCCGGTAGCCGGTCGTCCCCGGGATGTACAGGCCGTACTCCTTGTAGCCGCCGACCGTCACCGGCAGCGCGGCGGCGTTGGCGCCGACGTCCTGCCCGGCGGCCCCGCCCGGCCCCTCGATGGTCAGGTTGTTGCCCCGCCCGGACTGGTCGTACAACTCGGTGATCACGCAGTTGGTGTGTGCGCAGAAGGTGTCCTGCTCGGTGGCGTTGCCGTAGCCGCCGGTGGACAGCGGGCCCACGTTCGTGGTGGTGCCGTCCGAGGCGCGCTTGATCTGGTACAGCGGTCCGTCGTAGCCGGCGTACAGCGCGCGCACCGTGCTGTACGCCGCCACGCACGGTGTTCCGGCGCCTGCATAGATGTCGCAGGGCCCCGATCCCGCCGCCTGCGAAACCCCGGGCAGCGTGAGTATCCCCGCGCAGGCCAGCGAGACCGCCGCGACCACAGTGAATAGTTTCCAGGCAAAGCGAAAGCGTCTCAGAGCTCTCATCAGCGAACACATCCGTCCTGCGCTCCCGTGCGCAATCGTCGGGAAAGATGCCTGATGTGAGGATCTTCTTAACAAGCGTTCACGTCAATACCCAAAGATTCTCTAATTATCACAGACCTTCACGACGCAGGCGGAGACAGCGGGAAACCGGCTCCGGGCGCCTCCGCCGGCGAAATAAAACCCGGGCGGCCTTCGCTGCAAATAGACAGCGGCGGCCCTGCTCACCGGTCAACGGCGACGCCGACGGTGGCCCGGCCATGGCCCGCATTTATTTCGTAAGCTAAACTAAGGAACCGTGAGTATCGTTCTGAAGGCACACCAGTGACGGCGGACTCGATACGGCACAGCGTCGGCGAGCGGTCCTGCGAGGACGCGGCTGCCGCCGACAGCCGGCCCCTGCCGCCGTCCCTCAAGCGCAGGCCGGCCTGGCTGGACTGGCTCGATTCGACCGACCCGGGTCTGATGCGGCTGCGGATGGCGACCGAGGTCGTGGTCGCGATCGGCGCCGTTGTGCTGGCCGAGTGGGTCTTCATCCGCACCACCGGCGCCCTGCAGACGCCGGTCCCGCACGGCGCGCCCCCGGCCGTGGCGACGGAACTATGGACGCTGAACCACGCGCTGCTGGTGATCGGCATCATGCTCGGCGCGATCCTGGCGTTGATCAGCGGGTTCGGCGTGGGCATGTACGCCAGCGGACGGGCCCAGCTCATCACCCTGCTCTTCCTGCCGCTGCCGATGCTCGGTCTGCTCGCCATCGGCCTGTCGGTGCACGTCCGGTTGCTGTCGCTGGCCCTGCTGGCGGTCACGCTCGCGATCGGCACCTACTGCCGCCGCTTCGGCCCGCGCGGCTTCCTGAGCGGCATGCTCGCGTTCATGGGCGCCTTCCTCGGCTTTTTCATCCAGAAGTACGTCACGCTGGGCGAGTTCGGCTGGCTCGCGGCCGAGGTCGCGCTCGGCGCGGCGGTGACGATCTGGTCCACTTCGTGCTCTTCCTCCCCCGGGCGGAGAGCGCGGTGCACCGGATGCAGCGCTCCTACGTGGCGCGTGCCCACGAGGTGGCGAGTGACATTGCCGAGCTATTCGAAGCCACGGTCCGTTCAGGCGGAAATGAAGACGGCAACCCGAAGGCAGACCGGCAGCTGCAGCGCCAGCTGCTGCGGCTGAACGAGGCCGCACTGCTCATCGACGCGCAGCTGAGCGCACCGGCGGCGATCCCGGCCGGCTGGAGCTCGGCCACCTTGCACCAGCGGCTGTTCGACGCCGAGGTGGGCCTGGGCAACGTCGCCCGGTTCGCACTCGAGATCGCCAAGCGCGGCTACCCCGCGCGGGTCAACGCGCTGGTCGGGGCGGCCCTGGCGGGCATCCGCGACGCGGACTTCGGCGCGGTCCTCGACGCGGCCGAACAGATCCGCGAGCTTCTCGAAGACCGTGATGAGGAACGGACCGGGCTTACTGCGGACGGCCGCGTCCTGCTGCACCGGTTCGCCACGTCGGTCGTCGATTTCGCCGTCGCGCTGCGGGCGTTCCGGCTCTACCCGGACGGCCAGGCACCGGACGACAGCCCCGACGCCGAGTTCACCACCCAGGTGGCGACGTTCGGCGGCTGGCTGCCCGGCTCGGCCTTCATCGCCGGCGCCGCGTCGCAGGAGCGCGGCGGCAAGGGACTGCGGGAGCGGGTCAGGCTCGCGCCGTACTCGCGGACCGCGATCCAGATGGGCATCGCGGTCGGCCTGGCGATCATCGCGGGCGACGCCCTCTCCGGCCGGCGCTTCTACTGGGCGGTGATCGCGGCCTTCATCACCTTCATGGGCGCCAACACCGCCGGCGAGCAGGTCCGCAAGAGCGTCTTCCGGGTGGCCGGCACGTTCTTCGGCGTGATCGTCGGGGCGCTGCTCGCGCACCTGGTCGGCGACCGGGTCGCGCTGCAGCTCGCGGTGGTGCTGGTCTCGCTCTTCCTCGGCCTTTACCTGTTCCGCATCAACTACGCGTTCATGACCATCGGGATCACGGTCATGGTGTCGCAGCTGTACGTGGAACTGGGCGAGTTCTCCAACAGCCTGCTGGTACTGCGGCTCGAGGAGACCGCGATCGGGGCCGGCGTGGCCGTCGCCACCGTGCTCCTGGTGCTGCCGCTGCACATCGGCCGGGTGGCCCGCGTCGCCGCCCGTCAGCAGGTCGAGGCGCTGGCCGACCTGATCGACCGGTGCCTCGACCGGCTGGCCGACCCGGCCAGCGCGGCCGGATCCGACCTGGAGCTGCGCGCCTCGGCCCGCCGCCTGGACGTGGCCTACCAGGCGCTGGCGGCGACGGTCCGGCCGATGCGCACGCCGCTGCTCGGCCGCCTGGCGTCGCACACCGCCGGCTTCCTGGCGACGACCGTCGCCGCCCGGCACTACGCGCGCAACCTGCTGCTGGACGCGTCCACCCGCTACGACGAACTCGACGCCGCGGCCGCCGAGGAACTGACCGCGGCCCGCCATCAGCTCGACGGCTCCATCGCCGCGATCACCACGGCCCTCGCCGCGGACGCAGCCCCGGCGGCCGGCGCCGAGTATGTCCGCTCGGCGTCGCTGTTCGCGCGGGTGGCCGACACGCTGCCGGAGCAGGGCCCGCTCAGCCGCCCCCAGCTGGCGCTGCGCGACCTGCAGCTGCTCGACGGCGCGCTGGCCGAGGCCGCCCGCTGGGCAGGCGTCCCGGTGACCGAGGACGCCCGCCGGGCCAACGTCGTGGTGACCGAGGCCCGCTAGCGCCTTACGGCGCGGGATGCCGCAGCGTCCCCCCGTCCGCGATCGTCCGGTAATAGCAGCCGGGACGCGGAGACCCGGACGGCAGCTTAGTGTGGCAGGCCCCGCCGGTGGTCGGGCGCACCAGGTACAGCAGGGAGTTCTGCTCGCAGTTGACCCGGACCTCGGCCAGCGCGAGCACGTCACCCGAGGTGGCGCCCTTCCGCCACAGCTCGTTACGCGAGGTGGACCACAGCACCGCGATCCGCTCCCGCAGCGAGGCCTGCAGGGCCTCCTCGTTCGCGTACCCGATGAACAGCACATCGCCGCTGTCGGCGTCCTGCAGCACAACGGGCACGACCTGGGCACCGGTCGCCGCGACAGCCGCGAGCTTGCCGAAGTCGAGGCCGAGCCGGGTACCTTCCTCAAGTTCGTTCACCGGCTCATCCTGCCGCCTGCGCGCGGCCGGCCGCACCTCAATAAAACGGTGGCCGTGCCATCGCCGGTGTCCGAGGCCCCAGGGGCGGGCAAGCGTCCACCGCAGCGGACATACACTCGATATATCGAACGACCTAGAAGTCAATGAGACCTGTTGATGTCGGTCTCCGTAAGCAGCGCAGCTGACCACCACCCTGCGCGCTCGGTCGGGCAACCAAGAACGCTGCATGTCGGCTGGCTTACTTAGTCGGCCGATGAGCGAGGGGGATTCGCACATGGCGAAGAAGTGGTGGACCTTGATCGTGGTCTGCGCGGCCACGTTCATGCTGCTGATCGACGTCAGCATCGTCATCGTCGCCTTGCCGGCGATCCAGTCGGGCTTGCATGCGAGCTTCAGCGACGTGCAATGGGTGATCGACGCCTACTCCCTGACGCTGGCTTCGGTGCTGCTGACCGCGGGTTCTCTCGCCGACCGGTACGGGCGGCGCCTGCTGTTCACCATCGGCCTGATCGTCTTCACCCTCGGCTCGCTGCTCTGCGGGGTAGCCCAGTCGTCGATGATGCTGATCTTGTCCCGCAGCGCCCAGGGCATCGGCGGCGCGATCCTGTTCGCCACGTCGCTTGCCCTGCTGGCGCAGAGCTTTCACGGCCGTGAACGAGGGACGGCGTTCGGGATCTGGGGCGGCGTCACCGGGGTGGCGGTCGGGCTCGGGCCAGTGCTTGGCGGGGTGATTACCAGCGAGATCAGCTGGCGCTTCATCTTCTTGGTGAACCTGCCCATCGGTGTGGCCGCGGTGCTCGTCACCCTGTGGAAGGTGGACGAGTCGAAGACGCCGAATGCGGCCTCGCCTGACTGGGCCGGGTTCGCCACCCTCACCGCGGGACTGGTCAGCCTGGTCTACGGCTTGATCCGGGCAGGCGAGATCGCCTGGAGCGACACCGGGGTCATCATCTGCCTGGCCCTCGCTGCCGTCTTCCTTGGGCTGTTCGTGGCGATCGAGCGCCGGGTGGACCACCCGCTGTTCGACCTGTCGCTGTTCCGCATTCCGACCTTCAGCGGCGGGCTGGCCGCCGCCTTCGCGATGAACGGCTCGCTCTATGCGGTGCTGGTCTACCTCGTCATCTATCTGCAGGACGATCTCGGCTACTCGGCCCTGGGCACCGGCCTGCGGCTGCTGCTGATGAGCGGGGTGACGCTGGTCGTCGCGACGCTGGCCGGGCGGCTGAGTTCCCGCATGCCGGCCCGGTGGCTCATCGGGCCCGGCCTGCTGCTGGTCGGTGTCGGCCTGCTGGTCATGACCGGGCTTAACGGGGCCAGCTCGTGGACCCATCTGATCCCCGGCCTGGTCGTGGCCGGGGCCGGGGCCGGGCTGGTCAACCCGCCGCTGGCCTCCACCGCCGTCGGCGTCGTCACCCCCGAGCGTTCCGGAATGGCGTCCGGTGTCAACACCACGTTCCGCCAGATCGGCATCGCCACCGGCATCGCCGTCTACGGCTCGATCTTCGCCTCCTCCCTGCACAGCAGGCTGGGCCAGGCCCTGGCCGGCATCCCGGCCCTGCACGGGCACTTGGCCGGGATCACCGCCGGCGTCCAGCAGGGCAACGCCGCTGCGGCCATCGGCTCCGTGCCGCCGTCCCTGCGGGCGCCGCTGGTCGCGGCCATTCACACCAGCTTCGCCGGCACCCTGAACGTGCTGCTTATCGTCAGCGGTGCCCTCGCCCTGGCCGGAGCGGTCTGCGCCGTCATCCTCATCCGGCCGCGGGACATGGTGGCCTCTTCGCCCGAGCCGCAGCCAGTTCGACATGGCCAAGACGGCACGCCCGCCAGAGCCCTTGGCACAGCGCCGCAGTAGCGAGGTCGCTACCGGGAGCGCTTGAGCGAGTCAAGGTACTGGGCGATGGCGGCGAGGGTGCGGTCCGATGACCACATCGCCAGGACCGCCTCATCGTCGCCTTCCTTGTCCGCGAGGCGGGCCCGTGCGGGCTGCTGCAGCTGCCGCTTGCTGAACCCGAACACCTCGGCCGGGACCTTCGCCATCTGCTGTGCCCGGTCAACCGCCGCGTCGAGCAGCAGGTGCGGTTCGGTGACCTCATGGACGAGGCCGATGGACTGCGCCTGCGTCGCGTCGAGCAGCCCGGCGGTGAGCACCAGCTGACCGGCGGCCGGGCCGATCGCGTGGCGGAGGATCTCCATCGCGACCGACGGGAAAGGCACGCCGACACTCAGCTCCGCCAGCCCGATCTTCCCTCCCGACATGATCCGCACGTCGCACGCCGCGGCAATGATGCAGCCGCCCGCGATCGCGTGCCCGTCGATGGCGGCTACCACCGGTCCCGGATGATCGAAGATCGCCAGGAACGCGGCCGACAGGGCAGGGAGGAACTCCTGGGCGTACGGCCGGCCGCCGTCGACGATCCGGCGCAGGTCGACTCCCGCGGAGAAGACGCTGCCCGACCCGGTGATCACTACCGCCCGGTCCGGCTCCAGGTCGCGCATGACCGTGCTGATCTCCTGCAGAAGCTCCAGGTCGAGCGCGTTGACCTTCCCGTGCCAGAGCCGGACCACCGTGACGCTGGACCGCTGTTCGACCTCTAGCACGTCTCCTCCAACTGGGAAATCAGCAACGCCCGCCGTAGGCGGGCTCGGTTTGCCCCGCAACGGGACTCTACAGGGGTGGCCGCGGACCGAGCCGCTACGCTGCGGTGCCATGCGGATTCCGACCGACGAGGAGATCCTGGCCCTGCATGAGAAGCACGCGCCGACGGCGCGCGCGTTTGATCTCGTCTTCACGCACTGCCGGATCGTGGGCGACATCGCCTGGCAACTCAGCTCCCGGCGCGGACCCGGCCTCGGCGTAGACACCGACCTGGTACGGGCGGGAAGCCTGCTGCACGATATCGGGGTGTACCGGCTCTACGACGGTGCGGGCAACCTTGACCACGCGAACTACATCCGCCACGGGCTGCTTGGTGACGAGCTCCTGCACGAGGAAGGGTTCCCCGAGGTCATCTGCCGGTTCGCGTCCCGCCACACCGGGGTCGGGATCAGCCGCGAGGACGTGCTCTCCCAGCAGCTCCCGATTCCGCCCGCCGATTACCTGGCCGAGACCGGCGAAGAGCGGCTGGTCATGTACGCGGACAAGTTCCACTCCAAGTCGGCTCCCCCGGTGTTCCTCACCGCGCCGGCGTACGCCGCCCGCGTTCGGCGGTTCGGCGAGGAGAAGGTCAAGGCCTTCCAGGCGCTGCGCGACACGTTCGGCGAACCGGACCTGAAGCCGCTGAGCGAAACCTACGGGCACGCCGTGAGCGGCGACACCTAACCGAGCGGGCGAGCAGTCAGCGGCTGAGCCCGCGCAGAACCGTTGAGGACGTGGCCGCCAGCCTTGGCGTCGCGGGCAGGAGCAGTGTGGTGATGCCCAGGGCTTCGTTCATGGCCGCCAGCTGATACTCCTGACGCAGGTCGGATTGGTTGCGCACGCCGCGAATGATCACGCTGGCGCGATGCTGCCGACAGAACTCGACGGTCAGCCCGGCCCACGCGGCGACCAAGACGTTGTCCCAGTTGGCGGGAAGTTCCCGGCGCAGTTGAACCGCCCTTGCGGATTGGGTGGTGGCCGGCTGCTTATCCGCATTGACCGCCACGAGCACGGTGATTCGCGCGAAAAGACCTCGTGCCCGCTCGATGATGTCCAGATGACCGGCTGTCATCGGGTCGAAGGTGCCGGGATAGACCGCATGCGTCCCCAGCCGGCTCCCGCCGGTCGCATTGACCACCGTCCCAAATTACGCTGAGATCTCCGCGGCGGTCTACGCCTATCGCAGCAGTCGCGTCAGTGATGGTGACCGTGCCGGCCGAGGGTCTCGACTGGCGTCGCGCCGGGGCGGGTCCACTGCGGCACGGGACGGCTGGTCGGACCCCAGACGGCGTTCTCGTCCGCATCCGAGCGCCAGTACCAGCACGGGTCGTGCCCCTCGGGCCAGCCTTCCGGGCTGACCTGCCACGCCTCACGTGGCCATAAGGCGTCATGTCCAGCAGCGCGAAGGACCCAGCGGCAGGCTCGTTGCCGCGGCCCGTCGTGGAGTAAGTGAGGAACGCGCGGTCGCCGACGCGCAGGAAGCAGCTGATGTTTCCCATGTCCCCGCCGATCGGCTCGTCCGCGTCGCGCACCGAGTACCAGGGCTGGATGTAGCCCATGAACTCGGTGTAGGAGGCCACCTCGTCCCAGCGGCCCGGGGTTAGGATGGCGAACGAGACGCCGCGGGCGTTGAGGTACACCACATCCTTCAGGTGCCAGGCCGTGACGGTGCAGCCTTCGCACTGCCCCTGGTGCGGCGCGCCATCCCACCACATGTGCTTGTAGACCACGAGCTCGTCGCGGCCCTGGAACAAATCCAGGAACGGGACCGGACCGCCGGGGCCGGTAACCGCGACCATCGGGTCGAACTCCACCATTGGCAGCCCGGCGGCGAGCCGCGGCGAGGGCGTCGCCTTCGCGGGTGTGGGCTTTCTCGCGGATCAGAAGCTCGTCACGGGCAGCCTGCCAGACGGCGAGGTCAACCACGGGCGGGCGGCCGGGCATCGCAAGGGCCTGATCGTTCGGCGCGGTCGTCATGGTGTCCTCCGTGGTGTCTCGTGCCGTCTCCAGAACAGACGCGCGCCCCGGCCGGAAATCATCGCGGCGGCACTCGTTCAGCCAAATTCCGGTCCGCGTTATGACATCGCAGAGCGTCATTCACTAGCATCCCTTTGGTTACGATGCCCTCAGCAAGCCACAGGGGTGGCTCCACTTTTGCGTCGTGATCTTGCTCATAGCAGCCTCGTCATGCGAGCCGCCCGAAACGTCAGTGCCCACCCCGGGCGGGACTCGACCGCCCTCACAACAATCAGTCCTATTGCGGCACATTCCGTGAAATTGCGGGCGGATCGGACTGCTACTCCTAGCGGGTTGAGGAGGCGGCGGCGAGGATATCGACGGCGAAGACGATGGTGTCGGTACCCTTGATGCCGGGCTGACGGAGCGCCGACCGGGCCGTAGCCGTCGGCGGGCGGGATGACGAGCAGTACCCGGCTCCCGACGGTCTGGCCGACCAGGCCCTTGTCCCAGCCCTTGATAACTTGGCCCACGCCGATCGCGGTGCCGAACGGCTGGCGGCGCGCCCAGGTGGATTCGAAGGCCTTCTTCGTCCGCCAGATCACCCCGCGTACTGGACCACGATGAACTCGCCCGTAGTCGAAGGCGGGCTCGCAGCCCTTGATCAGGGTCCTGATGCGTAGCGTCTTAGGCTCCGCATGAAATCGGGATGGTGCTGTTCAGGCACTTGACCGCCGTCCCGCAGTCACCCTCGGCAGTGCGCCGCCGCCGTTTGAGAGCCACTTGCCCGATGGGCCGGCCGTGTTGCCAACCGACGTCAGCATGTCGACGACGAAGACCACCGTGTCCGTGGGGCCGACCCCGATCACGGGGTTGCCAGTCGGGCCGAACGCGTCCGCGGGCGGGAGCACCGCGAGCACCCGACTGCCGAGCTTCTGGCCGATCAGTGCCTTCTCAAGGCCAGGCAGCAGCGGACCGGCGAACAACGTCGGCAACCCCGTCAAGTAGCTGGAGCCGATCAGCTTATGGGTCTTGCCTCGCCAGTCATACACCGCGAAGTCACCGATCAGGCTCTGTCCTTGGTCAGCTTCGTGCCAGTGCCCTTGATGACCGTCTTGATGTACAGCGCCCCGGATCCCGGCTTGGCCGGGATCTTCACCTTCGGCGGCATACCGAACGCTCCGGTCACGGTGACCCGCTGGTAGGTGTCCGCCGTCGGGGATGCGGAAGAGCCTGCGGACATCGCGGATCCTGCGGGCGCACACGGCCGCGGATGGACCAGCAGCACGTCGCGGACCACGGCCCAGCCGCCCGGGGTGGCCCACGTCGTCTCCAGCGCCATCGTGCCGGGGTGGTAGCGCCGTCCGGCCGGCACGACGACGTCGGCGGGCCCGAGCCGTCGCCGCAGGGGTAAAGCGGTCACGGCCAGTTGCCTCGGTGCGACCGATCAGTCCAGCAGGTCGGGCTGCTCGGCCACGATTTCGTCGTAGTACGGGCGGAAGCTAAAGCCGCCGAAGGACCGGGTACGCCCGAGCGGCTCGGCCACCTCGTGGCGGATCAGCTTAGGGGTGCCCGCCGCCTCGGCCAGCAGCTGAGCACGCGCGGTCGCGTCGGCGGCGATGAAGAGAAAGGCGGCCTCAGCGACCGATGTGCCGACGGTGAGGAACCCGTGGTTCTGCAGGATCACGGCCTTATTCGGGCCGAGAGCGGTCGCGATCCTCTTGCCCTCGGCCTCGTCGAGCACAACGCCGTTGAAGTCGGCGTACAGCGAATGGCTGCCGTAGAACGTGCAAGAGTCCTGGGTGAGCGGGTCGAGGAGCCGGCCGAGCGACGACCACGCCTTCCCGTGCACCGCGTGCGCGTGCGCCGCCGAGATCACGTCGGGCCGGGCCGCGTGGAGCTGCGAGTGGATGAACCATCCGGCCGTGTTGATCGGCTGGTCCCCGATCACGATCTCTCCCTCCGGGCTGATCAGCTGCAGGTCGGAGACCCGGATCCGGCCGAACGGCACCGCGAGCGGGTTGATCCAGAAGTGATCGGTCAGCTCTGGGTCGCGGGCGCTGATATGGCCGGACGCGCCGAGGTTGTAACCGAACTTGGCGAAGACCCGGAACGCGGCGGCCAGCTGCTGTTTGCGGTGCAGGCGCTCGTCGGCCGGATCCGTGAAGGACGGGTCGGGCTGGATGCGCTGTTCGTCAATGCGGAGCGGCTTATCGCGGAACTGGCTGGTAATGCTGGGCTGAGCAGTGGTGATCGGGGCCATACCCTCAACGTAGGACGGGGCAGGACACGCCGTCCAACGATGATCCTCGATCGGTAGCGATAAGCAGACTTTATCAATCGACTTAATAGGATTAGCTGGCTCGGAGCTTGCGCGTATCGTCCTCATCCTCGGCGGCTTCTTCGCGCTGACCGTCGGTGCGCTGGCGCTGCGCGGCCTGACCACGCTCGACGGCGGGCACGTGATCCAGGGATTCAACGACATCCGCGACGCGGTCACGCAGACGGCCGCGATCACCCTCGGGCTGATCGTCGGCGCGGTGCCGGTGCAGGCCGCGACGGTACGCAGGCGGCAGGCGGCGGCGATGGCGGGGCCGCCGCGGGCAAGGACGGGGCCGGGACTGCCGTAGGGTGACGGGCGTGACCAGCTCAGCGGCGACTTCGGCGGAAGGGCCGGCGGGTGTGCTGCTGGTCGGGCTCGGCGCGATCGGGCAGACGCACGCGCGGGCGATCGAGGCTCTTCCGGCTCTTGGCCCGCGGGCGGACGTGCTCGCCGACGTGCTGGCGGGGGTCGATGTGGACGGCGCCCGGACATTGCGGTTCCGGGGCCAGGACCGCCCGGTCTACCCGAGCCTGCAGGCGGCCAGCTCGGCGCACACGCCCGCCATCGTGGTCATCGCCACCCCGACCGGCACCCACGCGGCCGTCTGCGACCACGCGGCCAGGTACTTTCCGCAGGCCAGGCTGCTGGTCGAGAAGCCCGCGGCCGCGACCCTGCCCGACGCCCGGCGCATCCTGTCCGGGATCGGCGGGCGGCAGCCGGTCGACGTCGCGTACCACACGTCGTTCGCACCGGAGGTCACCTGGGGGCAGCAGGCCCTGGCCTCGCGCCAGCCCGGCGCGCTGGTCGCGGCCGAGAGCTTCTTCGCCGACCCTTACTACGACGATTTCGGGCGGGCGGCGGCCACCCTCGGCAACAGCTGGCTGGACTCCGGTATCAACGCGCTGAGCGTGCTCGCCCGGTTCGCCACCCTCGGCAAGCGCGAGTCGCTGCGGCGGATCGGCGGCGAGCGCCAGTCGGTCTTCGAGGCGCACCTGTCCTGCCAGCGCGACGGCGGCCCGGTGGACGCGCTGGTCGTGACCAGCTGGCACGTCGCCGACGCGGCGAAAACCACCAGGCTGCGGTACGCGTCCGGCCTGGAGTTGCTGATGGACCACACGGCCGTCGCGGCGTACCTGCTGCGCGAGGGCCGGATCGAGGCCGCGTTCGGCGCCGACCGCGCCATCGCGCGCCGCGATCGGCATTACCGCGCGCTGTATGCGTGGTGGCTGGCCGGCGGCCGCCCGGCGCTCCCGCCCGAGACCGGCCTGCACCTGCACGAACTGCTCTTGGGCGAATAAGAGAAGATCGGCTCATCCTGAACGTACGGTTGCGTTGCGTGGCGCCCGCACATTTCCCGGCCGGGGGCTTAGCCACGCGACGTGGACCTACTCCAGGCAGGCGTCCAGGGAGTTGGCCGCCAGCGCGGCGAGGTCGCTGAGGCCGAGCCCGAGCCCGGACGCCAGCGCCAGGTAGTTGTCGCCGACGTAGCCGCCGAAATAGGCGGGGTCGTCGGAGTTGACGGTCACCCTGACACCGGCGTCCAGCAGGGCGGGCAGCGGGTGGGCGGCGATCGTGGGGACGCAGCGGAGCCGGACGTTGGACAGCGGGCACACGGTCAGCGCGGTGCCGTCGGCCGCCAGCCGCCGCAGCAGCGCGGGATCCTCCAAGCTGCGGATGCCGTGATCGACGCGCTCCACCCCGAGCAGGTCGATCGCCTGCCAGACGTACTCCGGCGGCCCCTCCTCCCCCGCGTGCGCGACGGCGTGCAGTCCCAGCCCGCGCGCGGCGTCGAAGACCCCGGCGAAGTCGCCCGGCGGGTACCCGACCTCGGCCGAGTCGAGCCCGACGCCGAGCAGCTGGCCGGCGTGGTCGGCCAGCTCCTCCAGCGTCCGCGCCGCGTCGGCCGGACCGCGATCGCGCAGGAAGCAGGCGATCAGCGCGGCTTCGGGGCCGCCGGTTTCCGCGCTCCGGTCGGCCGCCTTCCGCAGCCCGCCGATGACCTCGGCCAGCGGGACGCCGCGGGACAGGTGCACCTGCGGGTCGAAGAACATCTCCACCCGGGTGACACCGTCCGCCCGCGCCCGGGCGAGGTAGGCCGCGGCCAGGTCGGCGAAGTCCTCGGCGGTGCGCAGCACCGCCATGCACTCGTAGTACAGGGTGAGGAACGAGCCGAGGTCGCTGAAGGAGTACGCCCCCCGCAGCGCCGCCACGTCCCGGTACGCCAGCGGCACGCTGTTGCGCGCGGAGAGCTCAAGCGCGAGCTCCGGCTCGAGCGTCCCTTCGATGTGCAGGTGCAGCTCAGCCTTGGGCAGGGCGGCTACTTGTTCCCTGGTCACGAGCATGCGGCTGCCTCTCTGGAGTCGGGGTCTGGTGTCTGGCCGCGTCGGGCGGGGAAGATCTCCGGAGCTTACGGCATGCCGACGGAAGATTTCGCCGCCACGCCCCGCCCGGCCCCGCCCGCCCGGTCAGGGGCGCGTTGGCCAGAATGATCTCTATGGAATTCGGCGTAGCGATCTTTCCCACCCACAATGCGATCCGGCCCGATGACGTCGCCCGGCTGGCCGAGGAACGGGGGCATGAGTCCCTGTTCTTCCCCGAGCACACCCATATGCCCGCTGACCATTCGCCCCATCCGAGCGGTAAACCGCTGCCCTACCGCTACTCGCACACGTTCGACCTGTTCGTCGCGGTGACCGCAGCGGTGACGGCGACGTCGCGGCTGCGGATCGGGACGGGCGTCTGCCTGGTAATCCAGCGCGACCCGATCACCACCGCCAAGGAGACGGCCAGCGCCGACTACCTGTCCGGCGGCCGATTCGAGTTCGGCGTCGGCGCGGGGTGGAACCGCGAGGAGATGGAAAACCACGGCACCGATCCGCGCAGGCGGATGGCGGTGCTACGCGAGCGGGTCGAGGCGATCAAGGAGATCTGGACCACCGAGGAGGCGTCCTACTCCGGCGAGTTCGTCCAGTTCGACCGCATCTGGTCGTGGCCGAAGCCCGCCCAGCGGCCGCACCCGCCGGTCATCATCGGCGGCGACGGGCCGACGGTGTTCGACCGGGTGCTGGCGTTCGGCGACGCCTGGATGCCGAACCACGGGCCGTCCGACATCATCGAGCGTGCCGGGCAGCTGCGGGCGCGGGCCGACCGGCCCATTTCCTTGCAGGTCATGGGGATCCCGGCCGATCCCAGGGAGCTGGAGGGGTACGCGGCGGCGGGGTTCGAGCGGGTGGTGCACTGGCTGCCGTCGGCCGGGCGCGGGCCGGTCGAGCGCGCGTTCGACGCCTATGAGTCGGCGATCGCGGAGTTCACCGGCGGGTGACGTTAGGCGGCGACGCCGTCGATCAGCCGGTCCAGGACATCGATCATCTCCGCCCGCGCCTGCGCGCGGTCGGCCGCTTCCGCGACGTACAGGGCGGCCTCGTCGCTCGCGCCCATCAGGATGTGCGCCAGCGGCCGCACCGGCTGCGGGCGGATCCGGCCCCGTTCGATCCCATGCTCGAGGAGGGCCTGCGCCAGCCCGAAGACGTGCCGCTGGCACACCTCGCGCCAGTGCGCCCAGCCCACGACCGACGGCCCGTCAATCAGGGCGATGCGGTGGATCTCCGGCTCGGCGCAGATGTCCAGCCAGGTCCGGATGACGTGCCGGATGGCCTCGATCGGATCGGTGATCCCGGCGGCGGCGACATCATCGGCCAGCCGCCGGGCAATGTCGGCCTCCACCGCGTCAAGGACCGCGTCGAACAGCGCCGTCTTGTCCGCGAACTGGTGGTACAGCGCCCCCCGGGTCACCCCGGCCGCCGCGACGATCGCGTCGGTCGACACCTCCGCGAACCCCTGCGCGGCGAACAGCCCGCGCGCCGCCGCCAGCAGCGCGTCACGGGTCGCGGCGGACCGGTCGGCCTGGGTACGGCGAGGTCGCGGGCCGGGGGCAGCTTGCGCCCCAGCGGGAGCTCCCGTTGCCGTGGAAGCCTCCGTGCCTGCGGAAGTCGGTGATGGCATGGCTCATTCTCCCACTAGTAAAGATCTCGACAAACATACATGCAGTATGTATGTTTTACGTATGAACACTGTGCCCGCCCAAACCGATCTCGCCGTGGCCGACCTGCCGCAAGGCAAGCTCAGCTACCGCGCCGCCGGCCCTGCCGCAAGTTCCCGCCCGCCGGTCGTCTTCGCGCACGGCGTGCTCGTGGACGGACGGCTCTGGGAACCGGTCGCCGACCGCCTCGCGGCCGAAGGCATCCGCAGTTACGCGCCGACACTCCCGCTCGGCGCCCACCAGACCCCGATGAACTCCGGCGCGGACCTCTCGCCCGAGGGGATCGCCGCGCTCATCCGGGACTTCATCGCAGCGCTTGGCCTCAGCGACGTGACCCTCGTCGGCAACGATACCGGCGGGGCGATCTGCCAGGTCATGCTGGGCGGCGACACCAGCGCCATCGGCGCCGCGGTGCTGACCAACTGCGACGCGTTCGACGCGTTCCCGCCGCGGGGCCTCGCGCCGCTCTTCCACGCGCTGCGCCATCCCGCCGTTACCGCCTGCCTGGAGCCGGGGCTCCGGTCAGCGATGATCCGTCAGGGTCCGCTCGGCTTCGGCCCGCTCGCCCGTACCCCCCTCGACGCCGATCTGACCCGCGACTGGGTACGGCCGCTGGCCGCTAAGGCGATCCGCCGCGACCTGGCCCAGTTCACCCGCGGAGTCCGCCCGGGCGTCCTGCTCGACGCCGCCAGCCGGTTCGGCCAGTTCACCGGCCCGGTCCGGATCCTCTGGGGGGATAACGACGCGTACTTCCCCACCGAGCTGGGACGGCGGCTGAGCGAGGCGTTCTCCCGCGCCCGCCTGTCCACCGTGCCCGGCGGCCGGACGTTCCTGCCGCTCGACCACCCCGACGAGGTCACCAGCGAGATCCTCGCCGCCGTGCGGGAGACGGTGCCGCGCGAGGCGTAGGGCGCGGGCTGGTTGCGGTTGACCTTCCACGCCGGTGGAAGAGGTACGGGCATGTTCGAAGGCTTCGAGGAAGACCGGATAGATCTCGGCGACGCGTCGATCTTTGTTCGCCACGGGGGCGACGGGCTGGCGGTGGTGCTGCTCCACGGCCACCCGCGTACCTCAGCCACCTGGCACCGGGTCGCGCCCCGACTGGTCCGGCGGGGCTTCAGCGTCATCTGCCCGGACCTGCGGGGATACGGCCAGTCACGCGCCCCGGCGCCTACCGCCGACCACACGGCGCATTCCAAGCGGGCGGCCGCACGCGACATCATCGAAGTCGCGCGGGCGTTCGGCCACCGCCGGTTCGCGCTCGCCGGGCATGACCGGGGCAGCTACGTCGCGCTCCGGCTCGCGCTCGACCACCCCGAGGCAGTCTCGCGGCTCGCGCTGCTGGACTGCCTGCCCATCAGCGAGCACCTGTCGCGGATCAGCGCGGAGTTCGCTACGCGCTGGTGGCACTGGTTCTTCTTCGCCCAGCCGGAGATCCCCGAGCGCGTCATCAACGCCGACCCCGACCGCTGGTACCACGGCGACCCCGTCGCCATGGGGCAGGAGAACTACGACGAATGGCGGGCAGCCGTCCGGAACCCCCAGGTAGTCCGGGCAATGCTCGAGGACTACCGGGCCGGACTGACCGTCGACCGGCAGCACGAGGAGATCGACCGGGCTGCCGGGCGCGGCGTCGAGTCACCGCTGCTGGTGCTCTGGTCGAGTCGGGACGACATCGAAGCCCTCTACGGCGACCCGCTCGCGATCTGGCGCAGCTGGGCTGCGGACCTGCGCGGCCACAGCATCGTCTCCGGGCACCACATGGCCGAGGAGGCGCCCGAGGCACTCGCCGGATGGCTCGGCGACTTCTTCGCCCCTGGGTAAGCCATGTCCGTCGACGGGCAGCGTCTCGTGCTATCGCGGGAAGCTGGCCAGTTCGGCGATGGCCTGGTCAAGCGCGTCGGGGACGCCTTGGCGGAGAAGTCGCCCGTATGCCCCGTCGCCAGTTGCGGCGAGGGCGCGGATGCCGTCGGCGTGGGCCTGGGCGCGCGCCTCGACCACTTCGAGGAACTCTCCGGTCGTTGCCGGCCAGCCATAGATACGGAGGAACCGCTCGAGCCGACGGGGTCTGGCCGCGAAGTCAGTGAACCCCTCGGCGGCGGCAATATGCTGGGCGTGCAGGGCACCCAGGCGAAGGCGGTTAGGGCCAGATCCCACTGCGGCGTGGCGGGCCCGGCGTAGTCCCAGTCGAAGAACCCCGTGAGCTTGCCCTGCTGCCAGGCGGCGTTTGTGGGTGGTGGCGTCGTTGTGGGCGATGATCAGGCCCGGTGACCAGGTGCCGCCCGCTCCTGCCCGGGCCTGATGTAAACGCCGTGGGTCTGTTGAGGCCCCCGATCATCCGTGCGGTCAGACCGGGTAGCGATTGGGCCCCTGGGTATAAGTCCGGCCGCGCGGCGTGGTCCATTGGTGCCAGCCTGGTCTAGGTTGGATTACTTGCCACCCAGACGACTGCTTAACTCGATGACATCTTCGACTTCTGGCGCCGGCGTTGCACGCGCACGTCCTGCCGCCCTGGTCATACGGCACCGCGTGCTCAAAGTCGCTGTCCCTGGCGTGCCGGGAGCAGGTCGGGAACGTGCACATGTAGTCACGGACCTGGACCAGGTGCCGGAGCCGGTCGTTGGGTTGGTAGCCGTGTGATTCGTGGCGGTGGTCGCATTCCAGCGTGGGCACCGGCTCCGGGCGCACGGTGAACTCCCGGCCGCCGGGCAGGGTCAGGTCCCAGGTGCGGCACCAGTCCGGGTCGCCCGGCAGACCGGAGGTCGCGGGCGTACCGCGGGCGCGGTGTTGCCCGAACGCGGCGCGGTGTGGCCCGAACGCCCAGGCGTCTGGTGCCCGCGCGGCTGGCTTGGCGGGGCCGGCGGGCACGGCCAACAACAGCTGGGCCAGTCGGCCGGTAGTGATGGTGAGGTTGATGCGGGCGGGGAGCGCGACCAGGGGCGGGGCTGGCCCGCTGGTCGGGTTGCGGAGCTTTCCGGGTTTCGCGCAGCCGTGGCCGATCGCGATGCCGTCGGGGTTAGTGATGGTAAGGCAGATGGTGGTATTGGCGCTGGCGGCTGCGGTCGCGGCAAGGGTCCGGCACAACTCGGGGTCGATGGTGCCGAGCCCGTGCCCTTCGCCTGGCCGATCGGCCAGGCCAAGGAGCGTGGCGAGCGGGAAGATAAGGTCCTGCAGCACTGGAGGTGGGCCGGCCGGGCCTGCCGGCCGGGCCTGCCGGGTGGGCCAGATCTGCCGGGTCGGGGAACCGGGAGGGCGGGGAGGGCGGTGGTTTGGAGTCGGGTGGCTTGGAGTCGGGCGAGGGGTTGCCGCCCTGCGCCGGTCCGCCTTCACCGGGATCCTCGCCACCGGGATCATCATCATCTGGGGGATCGTCGCCGGGAAGGCAACTGCCGTCGCATTCCCGGCAGGGGCAGTCGGTGCCGCCCGGACGGGGCTCGCGATCCGGCCCTGCCTGAGTGTCCGCCTCTGGGGTGGTAGAGGTCTGTGCGATAAGGAGGCCGTGGGCGATGCGGTCCTCGGCGGTGACCCCGTTCAGCAAGTCCAGGTAGGCGGCGACGCGGAGCTGGTCTATCCGCACCTTGCCGAACACGCGCGCGGCCTTGTACTCGGCCGCGCGCGCGTTGACGTGCGCGAAAGCCGCCAGCGTCTGATCGGTGGGCAGGTCTCGGCCGGTCAGCCCCGCGGTGCCCGCCCGTTCGCGGAACATCTGCACCCGGGAGTTGTGCTTCTCGGCGGCTTTGCGCTGCCGTTCGCCCAGGTGCGGGTCGATAGTCAGGGCGATCGCGGTCGCGATCCGCTCCACCTGCGTGTAGGTCTTGGCCGGCGGCTCGGTCAGCTCCGCCACGATCAGCTGCTCCGCCCGCCCTGCACTCTCATCCGACAGCTCCTGGAACACCTCGGCGATCAGCCGCGCCTTCCCCGCGTCGAGGACTCCGGTTTCCAGCAGAGTGCTGATCTCGGGCAGGCGGGCGCCCAGTTCCCAGGCGGCCCGCATCGTCTTTTCCGCCGACGGCACCGAAGCCGCCAAAGCCAGGGCGACCTCGTAGGTGAGCGAGTCGTCCCAGACATCGGGCAGGCCCCCGTGGCGGGAGCGGCTCAGGGACGTTGGGTGGTCGTCGCGGATCAGGGCGCGGATCACGCCGAGCTTCCCTGCGGCGGCCCACGATTCCAGGGCCGCGAGCCGGCCGAGGATCCCGATGAGCTGCTCCCCCGACGCGTCCGGGCATCGCCAGTCGGCTCCCGCGGCGCTAGCGACGGCGACTGCGAGCTCGGGACTAGGCAGGCGGGTGTCCCAGGCGCCGCCGCGCGCGAACCCAGCAAGCAGTGCCCCTCGCCCCGGCCCGCCCGCGCCCACCGACCCGTCCGAGGCGCTCGAGGCGCTCGAGGCGCTCGAGGCGCTCGAGGCGCTCGAGGCGTCAGGGTGGATGGACGGGCTAGTGGAACCTGGGGGACTAAGGGAACCGGGGGAACCAGGGGAACAGGGAAACCAGGGAAACCAGGGAAACCAGGGGAACCAGGGGAACCGGGGGAACCAGGGGAACCGGGGGAACCAGGGAAACCAGGGAAACCAGGACCATCGGCAGAATCAGAATCAGAATCAGGGGAGGCGGGCGGCTCCGGGTCCGGGTCCGGGTCCTCGGCCGGTTCGGCGTTGGGGTCTGACGGTTGCCCCATGCTGGCCCCCTCCCTGTTCGATCGGTGTCGTTTCTGAAGTTTATACTCGAATATTACTCCGCTTTATCTCTTTCTGCTGCCGCTGAAGGCTTACCTTCGGGATACATTTATCTAACCCTGCAATACGTCAATCTGGCTTTCCGGACACGCTATGGCTGTAGCGCCACATGATGCCGATAACCCTTTGCCACAGCTACTTGGCGCCAGACCGGCGCACTGCGGCACGGTCGCCGATTTCGGCGGGGTCGGTACCAGGTTGACTTCTACTGGTCGTGCCGCCAAGCGGTCTGGACCGCGGCGAGAGCGCTGTGGAATTCGGGGAAGGTCTTCTTGACGCACCCTGGGTCGTCCAGGGTGATCCCGGGGGTGCGCAGGCCGGCGATGCTGAAGGCCATCGCGATGCGATGGTCGCCATGGCAGGCGACGTGCGTCGCTTGGGGCTGGGCGGGCTGGATCTCGATCCAGTCGCGGCCTAGCTGGACCGGAACGCCGGCGGCGCGGAGGTTCTGCGCGCATGCCTCGAGCCGGTCGCATTCCTTGACCCGGGTGTTGTAGACGTCTTCGATGCGGACCGGGCCGTCGGCGAACGGGGCGATCGCGGCCAGTGTCGGCATGGTGTCGGAGATATCGCGCATGTTGACGGTGAGACCATGCAGGCCAGCGTTCGCGGGGCCGGCGACGGTGACCGACTCCGGTGTGATGGTCACGTCGGCGCCCATGCGCGAGAGCACGTCGGCGAAGCGCAGGTCGCCTTGCAGGGCGTGTGACCCGAGCCCGGGGATGGTGATGCTGTGGCCGGTGAGCGCGGCCGCGGCCAGGAAGTAGCTCGCGGTCGAGGCGTCGGGCTCGATTAGATAGTCGGTAGCGGTGTAGGGCCGGGCGGGTACGAGGTAAGTGTCGCCGTCGCGCTCGACGCTGACCCCGAAGCGCTCCATCATCGCCGTGGTGATCTCCACATACGGTGCGGAGACGAGGTCGGTGACGGTGACAGCGAGCCCTTCGGCGGTAAGCGGGCCCAGGAGCAGCAGTGCGGTGAGGAATTGGGAGGACAGGCCGGCATCGAGCGTGATGTGGCCGCCCTTGATTCCGTGGGCGTTGATGGTGAGCGGGTGATGGCCTTCCTCGACCTCGTGGACAAGATCGACACCGACGCTGCGCAGCGCGTTGGTGAGCGGTCCGAGGGGACGTCGGCGCATCTGGCTGGACGCGTCAAAGTGGAACTCGCCGTGGCCTGCCGCGGCCAGTGCGGGCAGGAATCTGGAGGTGGTGGCGCCGTCCCGGCAGAACACGCGGGCCTGCGCGACGGCCGGCCCCTCAGGGCGCCCCTCGACCTGCCACCGTCCCGGTGATTGATCGAGCTTGTAGCCGAGGGCGGTAAGGCCTTCGGCGAAGCCGGCGGTGTCATCGGAGTCCAGCGGTTTGCGCAGCACCGTGGTGCCACGGGCCGCGGCCGCGAGAAACAGCGCGCGGGCGGTGATGGACTTGGATCCTGGGACTTCAACGACCGCCACGCCAATGAGCCTAAGGGCTTGAAGAATTAACCCCCGCTGGCCGTGCCCGCGCGGGCGGGTGCCGTACTCCCAGTCGCCGTGCTCGCGCGGGTGGAGGGTGTAGTTCCAGTCGCCGTGCCAGTCGTGGCGCTCCAGCGGCAGGGCGTCCATGTGGGCGTCGCTGACCTGGATCCCGGTGTCGTAGGTGCCGGGATCCAGGTCAGCGCGCACGCGCAGCCCGGTGCGGGTAGTGGTCGCGGCGATGGTCTGCACGACGACCTCGTGGCTGGTCAGCGGCCGGCCGCGCTAGTTCATCGTGATGTGGGAGAACAGCCGGTGCTCGACCTTGTTCCACTTCGATGTTCCCGGCGGGAAGTGGCAGGCGGTGATCTGCAGCCCGGTCTCCAGCGGCCAGGGCGGCCAGCTCGGCCTTCCAGGCCCGGGTGCGGTAGCCGTTGGACCCGCCCGCGTCGGCGGTGATGAGCAGCCGCCGGGCCTGCGGGTACTCTTCCTGCCCGGCCGTCCTCCACCAGCGGCGGACTGACTCGACGGCGAAGACGGCGGTGTCGTGGTCGGTGCCGACATTGACCCAGCCGGCGTTCGCGGTGATGTCGTAGATGCCGTAGGGCACCGCCTTGCCGAGGCCGTCCTCGGGGAAGTCGTGCACCAGCACGGCCGCCAGGCAGGCCCTCGGGCTGCCACGCGCGGCCGGCGTTCGCGAACTCCCCGACGAGTTCCTTCTTCTTGGTATCCACGCTGATCACCGGGTCCGCGGTGCCCTGGTGGGCCCTGGCCTGCTCGTTGATGTAGCGGAACTGGAGGTCCCGGTCCGGGTGCTGCTTCCCCTCGACGGTCTTGGTGTTGCCCTGCAGGCTGAAGCCTTCGGCCCGCAGCAGGTCGCCGACGGTGTCCGCGGAGACCTTGCGGCCCTGGCCGGCCAGCTCGGCCGCCAGGCTGCGGGTCGACTTCGTCGTCCACCGCCTAACGGTTTTAGATGAGGCCGATCTGGCAGATCGCGCGTCAGCGTACCGACCAGACCGCGCACCGCCGATGCGTGGATCACCTCGCACCAGAGCACGTCGGTCACCACCGCGCTTACCGCATCCGGCCACGCCACCAGGCCATGCTCCATATGGCATTGAGCGAGCCAGCTGAGCTTGCGCGGCTTCTCGGCCCGTAATCCTTGGGCCCGGGCGTGACTAGGAGTTGGAGCTGACGAGGCCTGCGGCCTGGGCGAGGAACTCCGTGCAGCGGGCGAAGGACCGGGCGATGTCGCGTCCGGCCAGACGCTCCTGGTATGCGTGGTACCTACTCATCTCCCACTGCTGTGCCCGCGGCGCGAGCGCTTCGAGCCCCGGCTTGGGGAGCGGGCGCCAGACCCATTCGCTGTCGTCACCGATGGCGGGGTACACAAACCCGGCCGGATCGACGGACTTGCCCAATTGGTTGCGCACGTACCGCAGGCCCTCCAGGGTGCCCTCGGTCTTGCGCCGCCGGACGTCCTTGCTGGCCAGCGCACTTTCATAGTCGCGCTGGTGATAGCGGACCAGCGTCGCGTCGACCAGGGTGACCCACCACACCGCCTCCCCCACGGCCGCCGCCACCCGGTGCAGATCCCAGGCTCCCGCGACGTTGAGCCGCCCGCATGCCTCAGTCATCGCGATCACGGACCAGTCAATCGCGACAGCAGGTGCGGCGGCCACGCCGACGTGCTCGCGATTCCATGCCATCCGGCAGCGCGGGGAGCAGAATCGGGCGTGCTCACGTCGCGGGGTGAACGGCTTCCCGCACTGCGCGCACTCCCGGATATCGGCCACTGCTCGATGGTACGCGCCCCGGGTACCGGGCCCGGCAGGCGAGGATCTCAGATGATTCGACTGACGGACACGTTTCGTTCATGTCCTGTTCATCTGCAAGTCGGCGGAGAGTTTCCCTGGATACGTATTTTGAGTGGCGCGGGTGACTTGAGGCGCCCGGCCGGACGTGGCGCAGACCGGCAGTTCTACGTGAAATGACGGGAATGCCAGTGTCTGAGACCCGGATTCCAGCCCAGGCTGGATCGCCTGACGAGACGGTGCAGCCGGGTCTGCGCAAGCGCGCCCTGCTGGTATCCGGCATAGGGTTCTTCACCGATGCTTACGACCTATTCGTGATCGGCATCGTGTCCACCCTGCTGAAGACCCAGTGGCATCTCGACACGGGCCAGCTCGCACTGCTCAACGCGGTCATGCTCGGGGCCGCCTTCCTTGGCGCGCTGGTGTTCGGTCGGCTCGCCGACATCATCGGCCGTACCCGGGTGTACTGGATGTCGGCCGCGCTGATGGTGGTCGCGGCGGTCGGATCGGCGGTCGCCCCGTCGCTGGCTGTGCTGATCGCATTCCGGTTCCTGCTCGGCTTCGGCGTCGGCGGCGACTACCCCGTCAGCGCCGTGCTGATGAGCGAGTACGCCGGCCGCAGCAACCGCGGGCGCATGGTCGGGCTCGTCTTCTCCGCCCAGGCGCTCGGGCTCATCATCGGCCCGGTGATCGCGCTCGCCCTGCTCGGCGGGGGCGTCAGCCAGGCTCTGACCTGGCGGCTCCTGCTCGGCCTGGGCGCGATCCCGGCAGCCGCCGCGGTCTGGCTGCGCCGCAAGATGCCCGAGCCGCCCCGCTACCAGGCCCGGGCCGCCGGCCAGCCGCAGACCGGCAGCCGCGCGCCACGCGAGGCCGTTGGCCTGCGATCATTCATGGCGAGCCGCAGGCTCATGGTCCTGCTCGCCGGGACGGCAGGCTGCTGGTTCCTGCTCGACTACGCCTACTACGGCAACACGATCTCCACCCCGCAGATCATCGGCCTCATCTCCCCGCACGCCTCGGAGACCACGACGATCGCCATCCAGCTCGCGATCTTCGCAATCGCGGCGGTGCCTGGGTACGCGCTCGCGGTCTGGCGGATGGACCGGATCGGCCACCGCAGGCTCCAGCTCATCGGCTTCATCATGATGGGCGCCTGCTTCGCCGTGATCAGCCTGGTCCCCGGCATGACCACGGCGGTCGTCCCGTTCCTGCTGGCCTACGGGATCAGCTACTTCTTCACCGAGTTCGGCCCGAACGTCACGACCTTCGTGCTGCCCGGCGAGCTGTTCCCCACCCGATTCCGGGCCACCGGGCACGGCATCTCGGCCGGCATCGGGAAGCTGGGTGCGTTCATCGGCGTGTTCCTCTTCCCTGTCCTCCAGCACTCGCTCGGGCTGCGCGGCACGCTGCTGCTCACCGCCGGGGTATCGGTCTTGGGCGCGCTGCTCACTCTCATCCTGCCCGAGCCCGCGGGCCGCAGCCTGGAGGAGATATCGGGCGAGGCCGAGGTCATCGCCGCAGCCGAGGAAGCGATCCGTGACGCCGGGGAGACCGCCCCCGCACAGAGGGTTGCCGGAAAGACCGCCCCCCGCCAGAGCGTTAGCATCGCCGGGCTAGCGGAAGCCGGTGACGAGGCGCCGCTGCTCCCCTAGTACCGAGGGTCCCGTCCGGGTGCCACCGGCAGGTGCTCGCCGCAGGGCACCGGCGCCTGGCGCTGGTGCTGTGGCCTGCCTAAGCCGGCCCGGTGAGGTCCAGGTCTGAGTGCCCGATGTCGAGCTCGACGCGATCGGCGTCGTAGCGGGTGAGGCCGACTTGCAGTGGCGTGCCGTCGGTCAGGGTGTCCAGGGAGCGGGTGACGAGCACCACCGCGCCGGCCGGCAGCCCGAGGTCGGAGGCTTCGGCCGCCGTCGCATGCCGCGCACCGACGGTGGTCGCGGCGCGCACATAGTCGTCGATGCCGACCGCCCGCAGCGCCGCGGTTATGGACCCGGTGGCGCTGAAGCCCTCCGCGAGCCCGGGCACGCGGTCGGCGGCGAACCAGTGCGTCGCCCGCGTGAGCGGGCGGCCGTCGACGGCCAGCAAGGTCTCGAGCCGCAGGCCCGGACCGTTGCCGAGGAGGAGCCGTTCGGCGATCCCGGCGGGCGGCGCGGGCTCGATCGCGGACTCGAGCAGCTGGCCCGCGGCGCGGCCGCGGCGGCCCAGGCTGTCGCTGAAACGGGTGCGCGCGCCGATCCGGTGGACGAGCACGGTGTGCTCGGTGACGAAAGTCCCGCTGCCGCGGCGGGAGACGACCAAGTGCTCGGCAGCCAGCGCGGCGACGGCCTGACGCACGGTGTTGCGGTGAACGCCAAAGCGTTCGGCGAGCTCACCCTCCGCAGGCAGCTTCGCTCCCGGCGGCTGCGCCCCACTCACGATCTCGCGACGCAGCTCGTCGGCGATCAAGCGCCAGGCGGAGTATCCGCTGGGTGGCCTGCTCCGCGTCGTCATCCCGGAACTCTACCGCCGTCCTCCGCCGCGTTCTCCAGACGTTCACCTGGTGCTGCCCGGATCGCCGCCCCGTGAGGCTGGCGTCATAGGCCAATGACGATGTAGCGTGAAGTTGTCTAGATCATTGGACAACTTTTATGGAGGATAGCGTGACGTCACAAACGCTTCCGGCCGAGGCCCCCGGCGGTGATGTCGCCCCCCGGCAGCGGTGGATGCGCACGCTGGCGGCGGCCGACCCGGACATCCTCGCCGCGGCCTGGCGGGGATGGCAGCCCAAACCCGCTGTGCAGGCGATCCGCGGGCCGGAGGCGGGCCTCGTCATGGTGCGGGGGCGCATCGGCGGCAGTGGGGAACGCTTCAACCTGGGCGAGGCCACCGTTACCCGCGCCACCGTGCGGCTGCACGGCGAGCCGCTGGCGGCCGACGTGGTGGGCACCTGCTACGTGCTCGGCACCGATCTTGACCATGCCCGGCTCGCCGCCATCTTCGACGCCCTGCTGGCCGATGCAACGCTCCGCGCGCGGGTGCTGGCCGAGGTCATAGCGCCGCTCGAGGAGACGGCAGCTGAGGGTGACCGGATCCGGAACGCCGAGGCGCGCAGCACAGTCGTGGAGTTCTTCTCCGTCGCCCGGGAGCACGAATGATCACCCAGGTGGGAGCGGCGCAAGCAGCGAGGACGGTAGGCAGGGCTGAAATGGCGGACATGGCTGAAATGACGAGCACGGAACACGCGTTCCCCTCCCCCGGCTTCGCCGACCCCACCCGCGACGCGCAGCGCGTCTTCCGCGCCGTGCTCGACGCGCTCTCCCACCCAACGCGCCGGTACCCGCTGGCCGGGCCACCCGCGCCGCCCGCCGCGCTCGGCGGCGGCCTTGCCGCCATCGCGCTGGCCCTGCTCGACGAGGACTGCACGGTCTGGCTGGGGGGCGCACTCGGCCGCGACACCGAAGTGTCCGCCTGGCTGGCCTTCCACACCGGCGCGGGCCGCGCCAACAGCACGGCCGCCGGGTTCGTGATCGCCGACCCGGGCACACTGCCGCCACTGGACTCGCTGGCGGTTGGTACCGATGAGGCGCCGCACCGGTCCGTCACCGTTGTGCTCGACGTCCGCGGCTGTGCCGGTACGGGCCGCTTTAGCGCACGTGGACCCGGCATCGCCGGCACCGCCACGCTCACCGCCCCGTGGGCGCCTGACGGCTTCGCCGACACGTGGCGCCGCAACACTGGTCTTTTCCCGCGCGGTGTTGACCTGCTGCTGGTGGACGCTGATTCGGTCACCGCCGTGCCGCGCACCACCCGACTGAGCGCACCTGGCCTGGAAGCCACGGGTCCGGAGACCACTGGCCGGGAAGCCTCCGTTCCGGAAACCGCTGACCAGGAACGGGAGGGTTGAGCCGATGTACGTAGCGGTCAAGGGCGGCGAGCGCGCCATCGCCAACGCGCACGCCCTGCTGGCCAAGCAGGGACGCGGAGATACGCGCCTGCCGCGCATCGAGCGGGCCGCCGTCGCCGCCCAGCTCGGCGTCCTGGTAGCGCGGGTCATGACCGAAGGGTCGCTGTATGACCCGGAACTGGCCGCGCGCGCCATCTTGCAGGCGCAGGGCGACGTGCTCGAGGCCATCACGCTGGTTCGCTCGTACCGGACCACACTGCCGCGGTTCGGTTACACACTCCCGGTGGACACGGCCGGGCTGCCACCGCAACGTCGTATTTCCGCAACGTTCAAGGACCTGCCGGGCGGGCAGCAACTCGGCGCGACTTTCGACTACACGCACCGGCTGTTCGCCGACCGTGATGCCGGCGGCCCGCAGGCTGATGACGGGGCCGGGCAGGAGGCGGAGATGCCGCGCGTGATCAGCCTGCTGGGGGCCGGGGCGCTGGTCGAGCCGGACAAAGTTCCCGAGGCCGATGACCGGGAGCCCGCCGACCTCACCCGGGAGCCGACGGTGTTCCCGATGAGCCGGGCCGGGCGGCTGCAGGCGCTCGCCCGCGCCGACGAAGGGTTCCTGCTGGGGCTTGGCTACTCCACCCAGCGCGGCTTCGGGAGCACCCACCCGTTCGCTGGGGAGATCAGGGTCGGCGAGGTCGAGGTGGAGTTCGAGGCGCCCGAGCTCGGCTTCCCTGTCTGCCTTGGCCGGATCGAGCTCACCGAGTGCCAGATGATCAACCAGTTCACCGGCAACGCGGACACCCCGGCCCAGTTCACTCGCGGCTATGGCCTGGTCTTCGGCCGCGGTGAGCGTAAGGCGATGTCAATGTCGCTCGTCGACCGGGCACTGCGCGCGGACGAGCTCGGGGAGCGCATCGTGGCCCCGGCCCAGGACGAGGAGTTCGTGATCAGCCACAGCGACAGCGTCCAGGCGGCCGGTTTCGTAGAGCACCTGAAGCTGCCGCACTATGTCGACTTCCAGGCCGAGCTCGGTCTCGTTCGCCGTCTCAACGCGGAGGCGCGCTCATGAGCGGCGGACTGACCGATTACAACGTCGGTTACCTGGACGAGCAGACCAAGCGGATGATCCGCCGGGCACTGCTGAAAGCCGTCGCGATCCCCGGCTTCCAGGTCCCGTTCGCCTCGCGCGAGGTGCCCATGCCACGCGGCTGGGGCACCGGCGGCGTGCAGGTGACGGCCGCGATCATCGGGCACGGCGACGTGCTCAAGGTCATTGACCAGGGGGCCGACGACACCACCAACGCCGTGTCGATCCGTTCGTTCTTCGCCGCCGTCGCCGGGGTGCGCACCACGACGCGTACCGACGAGGCGACCATCATCCAGACCCGCCACCGCATCCCGGAGACGCCGCTGGCCGACGGCCAGACGATCGTTTACCAGGTGCCGGTGCCTGATCCGCTGCGGTTCCTGGAGCCGCGCGAGACCGAGACGCGGCGCCTGCACGCGCTGGGGGACTACGGGCTCATGTACGTCAAGCTGTACGAGGACATCGCCAAGTACGGTCACGTCGCGACGACCTACGACTACCCGGTCATGGTCGCGGGCCGCTACCTGATGTCCCCCTCCCCATCCCCAGTTTCGACAACCCGAAGATGCACCAGAACCCCGCGCTGCAGCTGTTCGGCGCCGGGCGGGAGAAGCGCATCTACGCCGTGCCGCCCTACACCGACGTGGAGAGTCTCGGCTTCGAGGACCACCCCTTCGAACCGCAGCGCTTCGACCGGCCCTGCGCGATTTGCGGCTCGGCCGGCGTCTATCTGGATGAGGTCATCGTTGACGACCAGGGAAGAGCGATGTTCGTCTGCTCCGATACCGACCATTGCGAGCGCGCGGTACTGCGGCGCCCGCGGCGCCGGCAGTACCGCAGGCGACAACACCACCAACGCGTGGACGGGGACAAACTCCGCCGCCACCATCGTCTAGACCGAGGAGGTTCGCGCGTGACCGCCGAGCAACCCCTCCTGGAGGTACGCGGCGCGGGGCACCGCTACGGCCAGCGCTACGGCTGCCGTGACGTGGACTTCGATCTTTGGCCTGGTGAGGTGCTGGCCGTGGTCGGCGAGTCCGGCTCGGGGAAGACGACATTGCTCGGCACGGTCTCGCAGCGTCTGGCACTGACCGAGGGAACCGTCCGCTACCGTCCAGCCGACACCAACACCGCCAGCGGCCCTGACCGTGACAACTCCGCCAACGGCAACGGCCCGGCGGTTGACCTGTCTACCCTCAGCGAGAGCGCGGTGCGCCGATTGTGGCGCACCGAATGGGGCTTCGTCCACCAGGATCCGGCCGACGGGCTGCGCATGCACGTGAGCGCCGGCGGCAACGTGGGCGAGCCGCTGATGGCGACCGGCTGGCGCCACTACGGCCGGATCCGCGCCGTCGCCGCGGAGTGGCTGCGGCGGGTGGAGATCCCGGCCGACCGCATCGACGACATCCCCGCCACCTTCTCCGGCGGGATGCGCCAGCGCCTGCAGATCGCCCGCAACCTGGTGGTCTCGCCGCGGCTGGTGTTCATGGACGAGCCCACCAGCGGGCTCGACGTGTCGGTGCAGGCGCGGCTGCTCGACCTGCTCCGCTCGCTGGTGGCCGAACTCGGCCTGGCGGTTGTCATCGTCACCCATGACCTGGCGGTGGCGCGGCTCATCTCGCACCGCACTCTGGTGATGAAGGATGGCCGTGTCATCGAGTCCGGGCTCACCGACCGGGTGCTCGATGACCCGCAAGCTCCCTACACCCAGCTCCTCGTCTCCTCGATCCTGCAAGGATGATCCGGCCGTGACCCTGCCGACCCTCCCCACCATGCCGAAGACGTCAACCAGCCCCATCCTCGCCGTCTGCGGCGTCGATAAGACCTTCACCATGCACCTGCAGGGCGGCCAGCGCCTGGCCGTCTTGCACGGACTCGACTTCGCGGTGCACGCGGGCGAGTGCGTCGCCCTCGGCGGGGCCTCGGGCGCGGGCAAGAGCTCGATACTCAAGATGGTCTACGGCAACTACGCCGCCGACCGCGGCAGCATCGTGCTGCGCCTCCCTGGCGACACCGGTACCGACGTCGCCGCCGCCGACCCGCGCCAGATACTCGCGGCCCGCCGGAACGCGATGGGTTACGTCAGCCAGTTCCTGCGCTGCGTGCCCCGCGTCCCCGCCCTGCAAGTCGTCGCCGAGCCGCTCGCCGAACGCGGCGTGCCCGCGGTGGAGGCACGGGAGCGAGCAGCGCGGCTGCTCACCCGGCTCAGCATCCCTGAACGGCTCTGGGCGCTGCCGCCCGCCACCTTCTCCGGCGGCGAGCAGCAGCGGGTGAATATCGCCCGCGGATTCGTCACCGAGCTGCCGCTGCTACTGCTCGACGAGCCGACCGCCGCGCTCGACGCACGCAACCGCGACGTCGTCGTCGAGCTGATCCGTGAGAAACGCGCCGGCGGCGCCGCCCTGCTCGGCATCTTCCACGACGCGGCGGTACGCGAAGCCGTCGCCGACCGCGTGGTGGAAGTCGAGCTGTTCTCGCCTGCCGCCGGAGCAGCGGCATGACCGGGCGGTTCGCGATCTACGCGGCGCCCGGCAGCGGCCCGGACGATCCGGCCGGCACGCTGCTGCGTGAGAGCGCGGAGCGGTGGCTCGGCCGCAGCGTCACCGGCGACCCGGTCGAGCCCGGTGTCCCTGACGGCTGGACGCGCGCGGCCATCGACGCGATCACCGTGAGCGCGCGCCGCTACGGCTTCCACGGCACCCTCAAGGCCCCGTTCCGGCTGGCCGCGGGGCGCACGGCCGAGGAACTCGACGCCGCCCTGACACGGTTCGCGGCTGCCCGCGAACGCGCGCTGGTCCCCCGGCTGCGCCTCGCGCGCCTCGGCGGTTTCTTCGCCCTGGTCCCGGGCGCGGAGGCGGCGGAGCTCTACGCGCTGGCCGACGAGGTGGTAACGGCCTTCGACGGCTTCCGCGCCCCGCCGACCGAGGCCGAAATCACCCGTCGCCACCCGGAGTCCCTGACCCCCCGGCAGCGCGAGCTGCTCAAGGCGTGGGGCTACCCGTACGTCCTGGACGAATTCCGCTTCCACCTGACCGTCACCGACAGCATCCCGCAGCCGCGGCGGGCCGCGGTCGAGGCGACCCTGACCGACTGGTTCGCCGCGTCGGTCGGGGCGACCGTGCCGGTTGACGCGCTTGCCCTGTTCACCGAGGCCGAGCCCGGTGCCCCGTCGATGCTGCGGTCGGTGTACCCGCTGCGCCCGGCCCTCATCCCGGAGTGCCGGCAGATCCCCGAGTGCTGAGCTACCCCGCGGGCCGAGCGTACGACAGACAGCGAAGGAGCACGATGAAGCGCGAAACCATCCTCAGCAACGCCCGCATCGTCAGTCAGCAAGAAATCCCGCTGGGCTCGGTTCTGATCCGCGACGGCCTGATCGCCGACATCGGCTCCGGCGCGAGCACCGCCGGCGAGGACCTCGGCGGCGACTACCTGCTGCCCGGTGTGGTCGAGCTGCACACCGACCACCTCGAGTACCACATCGCCCCGCGGGCGAACGTGCAGTGGGATCCGCTGCCCGCCGTGCTCGCCAGCGACGCGCAGCTGACCGCCTCCGGTGCGACCACCGTGTTCGACGCGGTGCGCATCGGCTCCGGAGTCGGCACGCGGGACGCCACCGTGGAGGCCGCCCGCCGCCTGGCCGACTCGATCGAACTGGCGGCCGACGCGGGCCTGCTGCGCGCCGATCACGCCATCCACGTCCGCTGCGAGGTCGCCGCCGAGGACTGCCTGAACGACTTCGCGGAGTTCGCCGACGACCCGCACGTGCGCCTGGTCTCCCTGATGGACCACACGCCCGGCCAGCGCCAGTACGCCAACCTGGAGTTGTTCAAGCGCTACTACATCGCCAAAGGCCACGTCACCGAGGAAGGCTTCGACGCCTTCGTCGGCCCGCTGATCGAGCGATCGGAGCGCTACGCGGACGCGCACCGGACCGCGATCGCGAAACTCGCGAGCGAACGCGGCATTACGCTGGCCGCCCACGACGACGCGACCCCCGAGCACGTCGCCGAGTCAGTCGCGCTCGGGGTCCGCATCTCCGAGTTCCCGACCACCGTCCTCGCGGCCAGCGAGGCCGACAAGCACGGCCAGCTCATCGTGATGGGGGCACCCAACATCGTCCGCGGCGGCAGCCAGTCGGGCAACGTGGCCGCCGCCGAGCTGCTCGGGCTCCGGCTGCTGCACATCCTGTCCTCCGACTATGTGCCGTCGAGCCCGCTGCAGGCGGTGTTCCAGCTCGCCGCCGACGGCGCGCTCGCGCTCACCGACGGCGCGCGCCTGGTCAGCGGCAACCCGGCGCGGGCGGTCGGCCTGGACGACCGGGGCGAGATCGCGGTCGGAAAGCGCGCCGACCTGGTGCGGATCCAGCCCCACGACCTGCCCGCCGCCGAGGCCCACCCGCGTGGAGTGCGCGTGCCCGTCGTCCGCGGCGTGTACCGGCAGGGGGAACGGGTGTCGTGACCGGAGCCGACGCTCACTCGGCAAGCCCGCCGGAATGTGCAAGAATCCGCGGGTGGACGTGGATGTCCCTCCTGCGGTCGCCGAATTGATGAGCGACGTCGCGGCGGCGGTGGCCCGCCGGGGTGCGGCGGTCCGCACGGACGTCTACGAGACGATAGTGCGGGAGATCCCGCAACTGCGCGAAGACCAGCCGGTGCTTGCGCTACTGGCCTCCAGCGTTGACAGCAACGTCGAGACCTGCCTGCAGATAGTGCAGCACCGGATCGGCCTGGACGACGTGCAGGCCCCGGCCGCCGCGGCGGAATACGCACGTCGGCTCGCGCAGCGCGGGACGCCGCTGACCGCGCTGCTGCGCGCCTACCGAGTCGGGCATACGTGCTTCGCCGACTGGCTGCTCAAGGAGCTGGCTGAGCAGGCACATGACGCCCAGACGATAAGCGCCGTCACGTTGCTCATGTCCAAGCTCGTGGCTGGTTACATCGACCAGACATCCGAGCAGATGGTCGCCGCCTATGCGGAGGAAAGGGAGAACTGGCTGCGGAACCGCAGCGCAGCGCGGGCGGCCCGGATCCGTGACCTGCTGTCGGGCGAGCGTGTCGACGTGAGTGCGGCGGAGGCTACCATCGGCTACCGGCTGCGCCAGTATCACGTGGGCCTGGTGTGCTGGGTGGGCGACGCGGCCGGCACCGCCGACGAGATCAACCGGCTTGAGCGGGCGATCAGTTACGTCGCGGCCCGGGCGGCCTGCGAGGGCGACCCGCTGTTCCTGCCCCGCGATGAATCAAGCGGCTGGGCCTGGCTGCCGCTAGGGGTCCGGGACACATTCGAGTCCGCCACGCCGGACATGGCCGATACAGACCCCGACATCCATTTCGCTTTCGGGGATGCGGCAAAAGGCCCGACCGGGTTCCGGGTCACCCACCAGCAGGCCATCGCGGCGCAAGCGGTCGCGCTTGCCTCCGGATCTCCGGCGCCCCGGGCGGTGACGTTCAGCCAGGTCGCGCCGGTGGCGATGATGCTCACCGCCAAGGAACTGCTGCGGCCCTGGGTGCTCAGCACGCTAGCGGGCCTGGCGGGTGACGACGATCATCACGCTCGGCTGCGCGAGACGCTGCTCGTCTTCCTGCAGAGCGGCGGCAGCTACAAGACGACCGCGCAGCAGCTGACGCTGCATAAGAACACGGTCCAGTACCGGATCCGCAAGGCCGAGGAGTGCCTCGGCCGGCCGGTGGGCGATCATCGCCACGACGTGGAACTGGCGCTGCAGGCAAGTCGCTGGCTCGGCTCGTCTGTACTGCAGGCGGTCGGCACGCCCTCGTGCCGGCGGCCCAGTAAATCGCCGCATCCTCGGTGCCGGCCGGACGTTATCGGCCGGCTCGCCCGGCCTACCGTCGTGGAGACGCCGCGAGAGGGTGCGGGCAGAACATGGAATTTGACGTCTTCATCGAGATCCCCCGGGGCAGCCGGAACAAGTACGAGGTCGACCACGAGAGCGGCCAGATACGGCTGGACCGCACGCTGTTCACCTCGACGCAGTACCCGGCCGACTACGGGTTCGTGCCGAACACCCTGGGCGAGGACGGTGACCCGCTCGACGCCCTGGTGCTCGTGCTTGAACCGACGTTCCCCGGCTGCCTGATCCGCAGCCGCCCGATCGGCATGTTCCGGATGACCGACGAGATGGGCGGCGACGACAAGGTCCTCTGCGTGCCCGCCAGCGACCCACGCCAGGAGCATCTGCGCGACATCCGCGACGTGTCGCGAGTTCGACCGCCAGGAGATCGAGCACTTCTTCCTGATCTACAAGGAACTGGAGCCGGGCAAGAGCGTCACCGGCGCGTCCTGGGCCGACCGCGTCGCCGCCGAGGCCGAGGTCGAGGCCTCCCGGCGCCGCCTGCAGGAGACCCAGGAGCCGCCGCAAGGATGACACCGATGGCCTTCTCCTGCCGCGAACGGGCCTGACCTCGCGCGGAAAATTTGCTAGATATACTTAGCGCTTGCTATAGTTAGCAACATCGGCCCCGCCACAGAGAGCCGCAGCAGAGAGCCTCGAGAAAGGCGCAGACAATGCCCAGCTACTCCCCGCAGGACGTCCAGGACGAGTTCATCAAGGTGATCCGCACGAGCCAGGAGACCGTCGTCGAGGCGATCAAGACCTGGGTCGAGACCGTCAAGGCGGTGACGCCGAAGGTGACCACGGTCCAGCTGCCGCTGGCCGAGAAGCTGCCTAAGCCGCAGGACATCGTGACCAACGCGTACGACTTCGCCGAGAAGCTGCTCTCCAGCCAGCGTCAGTTCGCTGAGGAGCTGGTGCAGGCGACCGCTCCGCTGCGCGTGGGGCGGTGGCACGCACGACGAGCCGGGCGCGGCCGCCGAATAAGGAATGCGCGGCACCGCCCACCAAGCCCGCGCCACGGCTGAAATCCCGGCGGGCGACGGCGCCAGTACGCGGCAGCACCGGACTCCGGCGCTGCCGCGTACTATATAGCGGTGCTTAATGCGGTACTTGAGGAGATGGCCGTGACGGACTCGTGGCAGACGCAGCGGGAGGCGCTCGGCGCCTTCATCCGCAGCCAGCGCAAGATGGCCAACCTATCGCTGCGCCAGCTGGCCGACCTCACCAGCCTGTCGAACCCGTACCTCAGCCAGGTCGAGCGGGGGCTGCACGAGCCGTCGGTGCGCGTTCTGAAGGCGATCTCCGATGCGCTGAACGTGTCCGCCGAGACGCTACTCGCGCAGGCAGGCCTGGTCGACGCGGTGGCCGGCCAGAGCGCGGACCGCGCCGCTGAGACAGAACAAGAAGAGCGGACCGAGGAAGCGATCACGGCCGACAAGCGCCTCAGCGACGATCAGAAGGCGGCGCTGCTCGCGGTGTACCGGAGCATGGTCGACCGACCCTGACGCGGAGCGCGGCCCGGGCACCTCAGCCTGCCCCTGACGCCAGGCCGGCGCTGCCCTGCTTCACGTCTATAGACGGAATCTATGGGACAAGAGCAGCTGCCACTTTCCCCGCCGTTAACCCTCCTGGTGGACTGTTAGGTCAGTACGCCCCGATTCCATAGGAGGCTCAGCATGCCCACGATCACTACAGCTGATGGTGTGGAGATCTTTTACAAGGACTGGGGATCGGGCCAGCCGATCGTGTTCAGCCACGGCTGGCCGCTGTCGTCCGACGACTGGGACGCCCAGCTGATGTTCTTCCTGCTGCACGGCTACCGGGTCATCGCCGCCGACCGGCGCGGGCACGGCCGCTCCGAGCAGGTCCCCGACGGCCACGACATGGACCACTACGCCGACGACCTGGCCGCCGTCACCGAGCACCTCGACCTGCACGAGGCGATCCACGTCGGGCACTCCACCGGCGGCGGCGAGGTAGCCCGCTACCTCGCCCGGCACGGCGAGAGCCGCGTCTCCCGGGCGGTGCTGATCAGCTCGGTGCCGCCGCTGATGGTGCAGACCGACGCCAACCCCGGCGGCCTGCCCAAGAGCGTCTTCGACGGATTCCAGGTCCAGGTGGCCGAGCATCGCTCGCAGTTCTACCGTGACCTGCCCTCCGGCCCGTTCTACGGGTTCAACCGCCCGGGCGTCGAGCCGATCGAGGCCATCATCGACAACTGGTGGCGGCAGGGGATGACCGGTGGCGCGAAGGCGCATTACGACGGCATCGTCGCGTTCTCCCAGACCGACTTCACCGAGGACCTGAAGGGCATCACGGTGCCGGTCCTGGTCATGCACGGCGACGACGACCAGATCGTGCCCTACGCCGACTCCGGCCCGCTGTCGGCCAAGCTGGTCAAGAACGGGACGCTCAAGACCTACCACGGCTTCCCGCACGGCATGCCCACCACCGAGGCCGCGACCATCAACGCCGACTTGCTCGCCTGGCTGCAGTCCTGACGGGACTGCTCTTACTAGCCGCCCGACAGCTGGCGTCATCGTCATCGTCATCGGTGGCGATGATGTCAGCGGCTGTCTTTGCCCGCCTTATCCGCGCCGGGCACTCCGCAGGGCGGCCAGCCGGTCCTTGATTTCGGCGGTGACGGCGTCGGGCGGCTGGTCAGCGTTGACCGTGACCAGGATGCCCCGCTCGGCGTAGTAAGGGACGAGCGGGCCCGTCGTCTCGGCGTACACCTGAAGGCGGTGCCGGATCACGTCGATGGTGTCGTCGGTGCGGCCGCCCCGGCTGGCCCGGCCAAGCAGCCGCTTCGTCAGCACCGCCTCCGGCGCCTGCAGGTAGATCGCCGCGTGCAGGGTGAAGCCGCGCCGGACCGCGAGTCCGGCCGCGGCGACGGCCTGGGCGAGGTTGCGCGGGAAACCGTCCAGGATGAATCCGCCCCGGGCGGCCGCCGCGATGATCGCCGGGGTCAGCGCGTCCACCACGATCTGGTCGGGGACCAGGTCACCGCGGGCCTGGTGAGCGGCGATCTCGCGAGCCAGGTCGCTTCCGGCCGCGGCCTGCGCCCGCAGCACGTCCCCGGCCGCGATGTGCTCGGCGCCGGACCACGCCGCCAGCCGCGTCCCCTGGGTGCCCTTGCCGGCGCCCGGCGGGGCGAGCAGCAGCAGCCTCACAGTGCCGTCAGTCTCACGGGCGGTCAGCCTCCCAGGGCGGTCAGGTCGGACGGGATGACGATGTCGCGTTTTTGGATCTTACCCGTCGCGCCCTTGGGCAACTCATCGACGATCCACACGTGGCGCGGGTACTTGTACGCCGCGACCTGGCCCTTGACGTAGTCGCGGAGCTCCTCGGGGGTGGTCACGGCACCGGGCTTGAGCGCCACCGCGGCGGCGACCTCCTCACCCAGGGAGGGGTGCGGCAGCCCGATGACGGCGGCCTCGGCCACCGCGGGATGCTCGTACATCACCTCCTCGATCTCCCGCGGGTAGACGTTGTAGCCGCCGCGGATGATCATGTCCTTCTTCCGGTCCACGATGTAGAAGTAGCCGTCTTCGTCGACCCGGGCCAGGTCACCGGTGTGGAACCAGCCGTCGCGAACCGCCTCGGCGGTCGCCTCGGGCCGCTGCCAGTAGCCCTTCATCACATTCGGCCCGCTGATGACGATCTCGCCCACATCGCCCTGCGGCACCTCGTTGTCTTCGCCGTCCACTACCCGCATCTGCACGTCCCGGATGGGCGTGCCGATCGAGCCGGGCTTGCGCTCGCGGCCGGGAAGGTTGAACGAGGCGACCGGCGAGGTCTCCGACAGCCCGTAGCCCTCAAGCACCGGGACCCCGAACGCGTCGTCGAAGCCGCGCAGCACCTCCACCGGCAGGGCGGCGCCGCCGGAGATGCAGGTCCGCAGCGCGGTGGTGTCGTACTCCCCGCGGTCAGGCTGGTGCAGCAGGGCCACGTACATGGTGGGCACGCCTTCGAAGACGGTGACCCGGTGGCCGGCGATGATCCGCAGGGCGTGCGCGGCGTCGAACCGCGGCAGCAGGGTCAGGCACGCCCCGGCCGCGACCGCCACGTTGAGCGCGACGGTCTGCCCGAACACGTGGAACAGCGGAAGGCCGCCGAAGATGACATCGTCCGGGCCCCGCCTGGATGATGTCGGCCCGCGATACCTCGGTGTTGCTGCGGAGGTTGCCATGGGTGAGCTCGGCCCCCTTCGGGTGGCCGGTCGTGCCCGAGGTGTAGAGGATCACCGCGGTGTCCTCATCGCTGGCGTCCGCGACCTGGTCGTCGGGAGTGGCGGAGGCCAGCAGGTCGGGGAAGCCGACCCCGTCCACGACGATGGTTTCCGCGTTCACCTGGCCGGCCCCGTCACGGGCGGCGTCGGCGAACGCGTGCCAGGCGAAGACCAGCCCGGCCCCGGAGTCGCCGAGGTAGTAGGCGACTTCCCGCGCCTTCAGCAGCGGGTTCATCGGGACGACCACGCCGCCGGCCCGGAGCACGCCGTAGTACACGACCGGGACCTCGGCGACGTTGGGCATCATGAGCCCGACCCGGTCGCCGGGCTTGAGACCGCGCTCGTGCAGCAGCCCGGCCACCCGCGCGCTCGCCTCGTCCAGCGCCCGGTAGGTCATGGCCGCGTCGTCCACCCGGACGGCCACGCGTCCGGCGTGCGCGCGGGTGGTGTCCGTCAGGTTCCTGGCCAGGTTCGTCATGTGAACGCTCCTATTCCGGTGACTGCGCGGCCGACGATAAGCGTCTGCATGGTCTCGGTGCCCTCGAAGGTGTGGATCGCCTCCAGGTCCACCATGTGCCGCATGACTTGGTAGTCGAGCAGGATGCCGTTGCCGCCGAGCATGTCGCGGGCGTCGGCGGCGATGGCGCGGGCCTTGCGGGTGTTGTGCATCTTGGCCAGCCCGGCCACGGTCGGGGTCAGCCGGCCCGCCTCGCCCAGACGGGCCGATCTGCACGCAGTACAGCTGCATCGCGGTCAGGTCGGCCAGCATCGACACCAGCCGCTGCTGGATGATCTGGAAGCTGGCCAGCGGCTCGCCGAACTGGCGGCGCTCCTGCGCGTAGCGCAAGGCGGCGTCGTAGGCGGCGGTGGCGTGGCCGAGCGCCGCCCAGGCGCAGGTGCTCCGGGTGGTCGCCAGGATCCGGCTGGTGTCGGAGAACGAGCGCGCCCCGGGCAGCCGGTTCGCGGCCGGCACCCGCACGTTCTCCAGCGTGATCTCGGCCTGCCACACCGAGCGCAGCGATATCTTGCCCTCGATGACCCGGGCCGAGTAGCCCGGCGTGCCCTTCTCCACGACAAACCCGTTGACCTGGCCATCCTCGGTGTTGCGGGCCCAGACGACGACCAGGTCGGCCACGCTGCCCAGGCCGATCCAGCGTTTGCGCCCGTTCAGCACCCAATCGCCCCCACCGCCTCCCCATCCGCCTTCACTGGGCGGGCGGAGGTCTCCAGCGCGACCGAGTCCGAGCCGTGCTCCGGCTCGGTCAGCGCGAACGCGCCGAGCTTGTCCATCCGGGCCATGTCGGGCAGCCAGCGCGCCTTCTGCTCCTCCGAGCCGCACATCGCGATCGACTCCATGGCCAGGCCCGCGTGCACGCCGAGGAACACGCCGAGGCTGCCGTCGCCGCGGTGCAGCTCCATGGTGACCAGCCCGCACGCCATCGGGCTCATCCCGGCGCAGCCGTAGCCCTGGATGTCCTCCCCGACGATGCCCAGCTCGGGCAGCCGCTTGACCAGCGGCCAGCAGATCTCGGCCCGTTCCCAGTACGCGCCGGCGACCGGCACCACCTCCTCGTCGACGAACCGCCGAACGGTGAGGAAGTGCGACCACTCCTCGTCGGTGAACTGCTCGCGGACGGAGAAGAAGTCCGTCCCGAGGGATTCCCCGAGGTGCGTCGGGCTGGTCGGCTGCGTCATTGCTGCCTCTCCTTCCGCGGTGGTGGTGGCGGGTCCGGCGTCGAGGAACGCCTCCACGACGGCGCCCAGGCGATCGGCGTCGGAGGCCAGCTCAAGGTGGCCGCCGCGGTAGATGTGCAGCTCGCTGCGCGGTATCAGGCGGTGCATGATCTTGGCGTTGACCACCGGGATGATCGGGTCGTCGTCACCGGCCATGATCAGGGTGGGCGGCCGCAGCTTGGGCAGGAACGGCAGGCTGGTCCAGCCGGCGCCGGCCAGCAGCTGGTAGTAGTAGCCCACGGCCGGGCCGAGGCGGGTGGTGGCGTGCAGCAGGTCACGGGCCACGATCGGGTCTTCCCTGGCGCTGCCCCCGTAGAGCTCGCCGGCGATGCGGGCCGAGTAGTCCGGGTCCCGGTGCCGTCGCGGTGAGAGCATCCGCAGCAGGATGCCCGGGCTGGCGGGGACCATGAGCACGCCCGGCGAGGTCGCGACCAGGACCAGGCGGCGCACCCGCTCCGGCCGGCTGAGCGCGAACTGCTGGGCGAGCGCGCCGCCCCAGGAAATGCCCAGCACGTCGGCCTGCTGATAGCCGAGCTCGTCGAGCAGGCCGGCCAGCAGCGACGGCAGCGTGGCCAGGTGGTAGGGCATGACCGGGGCGGGCGAGCCGCCGACGCCCGGCATGTCGAACCGGATGACCGGCCGCCGGGGATCAAGCGCGTCGACGAACGGCTGCAGCAGCTCCAGGCTCACGCCGATGCCGTTGCACAGCAGCAGCGGCGGCCAGCCGGGGGTCCCTTCCCGGACCGAGACGCGCAGGGACCGGCCGCCGACGATGAGGATCCTCATCCGCTGGGCCGCCTCTGCCTTCCGTGACCGGCCGGGGATCCAGCCCCGGCCGCCGCCCGCTCGGTCTTTCCCGGCCGGGCTCCGGGCTGGGCTGGTCAGCGGTCATAGACGTAGGTTCCCGGCGCTTCGCCAGATCGGCAGCAGCCCGCTGCCGCCCAGTTCGGCAGGCGCGGCGTTCTCCTCCCCGCAGCGCTCGGCCAGCCAGCTCGCGTAGTCCGACCACCAGCTCCCCTGGCGGGTCTCGGCCAGGCGCAGCAACTCCTGCGGGTCGTCCGGGCAGTCCTCCGCCAGCTGGTACCTGGCCTTCTCGTTGCCCGGCGGGTTGACCATCGCGGCGATGTGCCCGCTGGTCGACAGCAGGAACCGGGGTTTGCCGCCCAGCAGCCGGGCGGAGCGGTAGCAGCTCTGCCAGGGGCAGATGTGGTCGGTGATCCCGGCGACGACGTAGCTGTCCCGGTTGACCGCGGACAGGTCGACCGGCGAGCCGAGCATGGTCGCGGCGCCCGGGCTTGACCAGCGTGTTGCCCGCGCCCAGCTCGAGGAAGTCCCGGTGCAGGCCCGCGGTCATCCGGGTGGTGTCCGCGTTCCAGAACAGGATGTCGAACGCCGGCGGCTTCTTGCCGAGCAGGTAGTTGTTGACCCAGTAGTTCCAGATCAGGTCGTTCGGCCGCAGCCAGGCGAACACCTCCGCCAGCGACCGCCCGTCCAGGTAGCCGCGGGCGCGGGACGCGGCCGCGGCCAGCCGCACGGTCCGCTCGTCGATGACGGCGCTGGCCAGGCCCGCGTGCGCCTGGTCGAGCACGGTGACCATGAGGGTCAGCGCGGCGATCCGGTCCTGCTGGCCGATGTGCGCCAGGTGCGCGGCCACCATCGCCGCGATGATGCCGCCGGAGCAGGTCGCGGCCAGCGCGGTCTGCTCGCTGCCGGTGATCCGCGCGGTCGCGTCCATGGCGTCAAGGACGGCCTGGCCGTAGGTGTCGAGATCCCACTTGGCGTGCCGGGCGTCCGGGTTGCGCCAGGAGATCATGAACACCTGCAGGCCGGTGCTGACCAGGTACTCCACCATGCTCCGGCCGGGGGCCAGGTCGAGCACGTAGTACTTGTTGATCACCGGCGGGACGATCAGCAGCGGGACCTGCCGCACCGTCTGCGGTGACCGGGCGGTACTGGATCAGCTCGAACACCGGGGTGCGCAGGACCACCGATCCGGGCGTGACCGCCAGGTCCACGCCGACCTCGAACGCGTCCGGTTCGACCATGGACGGCACCCGGGGCGGGACCGCCATGTCGGACAGGAAATTCCGCAGGCCCGCCACGGCGCTGCCGCCGCCGGTGTCGAGGGCGGCCTTGACCGCGGCCGGGTTCAGCAGCGGGTTGTTGCTCGGGGCGAGCGCGTCGATCAGGTTGGTCAGCACGAAGTTGACCCGTTCGGCGTCGCGCTCGTCGAGCCCGGCCTCGGCCACCACGCCCGCCACGCTCTCGGCGGCGGCCAGGTAGGCCTGCATGGCGGCGCGCAGCAGCGGGTTGCCCGCCCACGCCGGGTCGCTGAACCGGCGGTCCCGCCGGGACGGCTGCACCTGGGACCGGCCGGCGCCGATGCGGGCCAGCTCGCCGGCCAGTTGCCGTCCCCGTCCGGCGACCAGCCGCGGCCGGACCGCCAGGGCGGCGGCCAGGCGCAGGCCGGAGCCGCCCAGGTTCACGCCGGCGGAGCATGCCGGTGGCGGCATCCCCGAGCAGCAGGTCGAGCGGTACCGCAGCGGCGTCCTCGGCGCTGGCGGACCTGTCCGAATCGGTGTTAGCGCTCATTATCAGCCGAGCGTAAGCCCGCGGAGGGCGTTCTTCCATTGGTCGCTCGTCACGAACCCCGGCCCGGGCGTGGTTCCGCGGGCACAGGCGCACGGCGCGGTCGACCGGCCGTCCCTGACTGGCGCGCAGGCATCCGGGCAGACGACTGGCTCGGCAGCCTCCGGATCCGGAATGTGCAGAGAATCCGCAGGTGGACATGGATCGTCCCGCGGTCGCCGAGCTGATGGCCAGCGTCGCGGCGGCAGTGAGCCGCCGGGCCGCCGCAGTGTCCGCAGGACGTCTGCAAGGTGACCTCGGGAGATCCCGGAGCTGCACGACGACAGGCCGGTGCTCGCGCTGTTCGCCTCGAGCATCCACAGCAACATCGGCACCTGCCTGCAGATCATGCAGCACCAGATCGACCTGGCCGCCGTGCACGCCCCGGCCGCGTCCTTGGAGGAGGCGCGGCGGCGGGCACAGCGCGGCACCCCGCTGACCGCGCTGCTGCGCGCCTACCGGCTCGGGCACACCTGCTTCTCCGACTGGGTCTTCCAGGAGCTGGCCCGGCAGTCCGCAGGACGCCGCGATGATCACCGCCGTCACGATGGAGCATGTCCAAGATCGTGGCCGGGTACGTCGACCAGACCTCCGAGGAGATCGTCGCGGCCTATGCCCGGGAGCGGGAGAACTGGCTGCGGAACCGCAGCGCCGCCCGGGCCGCCCGGATCCGTGAGCTGCTGTCGGGCCAGCGGGTCAACGTCGAGCGCGACCGAGGCGACCCTGGGCTACCGGCTGCGCCAGTACCACGTGGGCGTGGTGTGCTGGACCGGCGACGAGGCGAGCTCGCTGGACAACATCACCCGGCTTGAGCGCGCGATCGGCCACGTGGCCGCGCAGAGCGCCAGCGGCGCCGACCCGCTCTTCCTGCCCCGCGACGAGTCCAGCGCCTGGGCCTGGCTGCCGCTGGGGATCCGCGACCGGTTCGACGCCGCGGCGGCCAGCGCGGCCGCCTGGACGGCGACCTCCATGTCGCGTTCGGCGACGCGGTCAAGGGCACCGCCGGGTTCCGCCTCACCCACCAGCAGGCCATCGCCGCCCAGGGGGCCGCCCTTGCCGGCGGATCCCCGCCGCGCGCGGTGACCTACACCGAGGTCGCGCCGGTGGCGATGATGCTCAGCTCCGGCGGCCTGCTGCGCGCCTGGGTGCTCAGCACGCTGGGGCAGCTGGCCACCGACGACGAGCACCACGCCCGGCTGCGCGACACCCTGCTGGTGTTCCTGGATACCGGGGGGAGCTACAAGGCGACGGCCGAACGGCTGGTGCTGCACAAGAACACGGTCCAGTACCGGATCCGCAAGGCGGAAGAGAGCCTCGGCCGCCCGGTCGCCAGCGGCCGGCACGACATCGAGCTCGCCTTGCGGGCCGGCCACTGGCTCGGCCCGTCCGTGCTCCGGTCTCCGGGTACCGCGGAGTTACCCGGGAGTCCCGCTAGCAGCACGTTTTCGCTTCCCCCGATTGTCGATCTTCGTCCCAGCCAACAATTTTGCATTCGCTAAGAGTTTGTTCGAAGCGTTACGGGTTAGACAAAACGCCCAGACAGGCCCCCCGGACGGGGTGCTTGAGGCTGCAAGTCGCGCCAACGACGGCGCGGTGAGGGGCGTTGCCATGATGCTGATGGCGAGGAATGCGACACCCGCGGAGAAGGTGCGCAGGCACGTCGCGGTCAGCGCGGGCGTCACCGCGCTCGGCGGGCTGCTGTTCGGCTATGACACCGGGGTAGTGTCGGGGGCGCTGCTGTTCCTCCAGAAGGACTTCGGCGGGCTCTCATCCTTCCAGGAAGAGCTGGTCACTAGCGTGCTACTGGTGGGCGCGGTGGTGGGGGCGCTGCTGGCCGGACGAGTGGCCGACCTGATCGGCAGGCGGTTCACCGTCTTGATCACCGCGGCCATCTTCGTCGTGGGCGTGCTGCTCGCGGCGTTCACCCCGACGTTTCCCATCCTGCTGGTCGCGCGGTTCATCATCGGCCTGGCGGTCGGGTCGTCCTCCATGGTCGTGCCGCTGTACATCGGCGAGGTCGTGCCGCCGCGGGTCCGCGGCGGCATGGTCAGCCTGAACCAGCTCGCGATCACCAGCGGGATCCTGATGTCCTACCTCATCGACTACGGGCTCAAGGACACGGGGAACTGGCGGCTGATGTTCGGCCTCGCCGCGATCCCCGCGGTGGTGCTGTTCATCGGGATGCTCTTCCAGAAGGAGAGCCCGCACTGGCTGATCCGGCAGGACCGGATCGACGAGGCGCGGGACGTGCTGAAGCGGGTGCGGGACTCCGACGACATCGAGGACGAGATCCGCGACGTCCAGGAGGTCAGCCGCAAGCAGGCGGGCACCCGGGAGCTGCTGTCGCCCAAGCTGCGGCCGCTGCTGATGGTGGGCGTGATGCTCGCGGTATTCCAGCAGATCACCGGCATCAACACGGTCATCTATTACGCCCCGACCCTGCTGCAGGGCGCCGGGCTCGGCACCTCGGCCGCGCTGCTGGCCAACGTGGTGAACGGCGCGGTCAACGTCGGTATGACCATCGTCGCCATCTGGCTGCTCGACCGGGTGGGGCGGCGCCCGCTACTGCTGTCCGGCACGGCGGGCATGGCGGTCGGCATGGCGATCGTCGCGTGCAGCTTCCTGGGTGGGGAGAACCTGCACGGGGCGCTGGCCATCGTCGCGGTGATCGGCCTGCTCATCTACACCGGCTCGTTCGCGATCGGGCTCGGCCCGGTGTTCTGGCTGCTGATCGCGGAGATCTACCCGCTGCGGATCCGCGGCGCGGCGATGAGCGTCGCGACCATGGCCAACTGGGGCGCCAACTTCGTCGTCACGATCTCGTTCCTGACGCTGCTGAACGCGATCGGCGGCGCCGGCGTGTTCTTCCTGTTCGGCTTCCTCACGCTGGTCGCGCTCACCTACTTCTGGCGCAAGGTGCCGGAGACCAAGGGGCGCAGCCTGCAGGAGATCGAGCACCAGCTCACCGGCAGCAACGCCTAATCCTGGCCCCGACCGGGCAAGTCAGTCCCGGGGTTGTCCGCCCCTTCACGGCACCGGGCGGCATCCCCGGCCCGGGCGCGCTGGTAAAACAGGAACAACGCCAGCATTGAAAAGCAGCGATACGGAGGACCCATGACAGCCGGAACCCAGACCGCTTCCCCTGGTGTCGTCGGCGCGATGTACATCGCCGGGGAGGCGGTCTTCGGCGACGCCGGGTCCTTCCAGGCGGCCGATCCCAGCGACGGGGCCGCGCTCGAACCCGCGTACCAGTTCGGCGGGGGCAAGCTCATCGCCCGCGCGGCCGAGCTGGCCGAGGCCGCGTTCGGGCCCTTCCGCGCCGCCCCGGTCGAGCAGCGCGCCCGCCTGCTCGAGCTCGCCGCCGACGAGATCGACGCCGTGGGCGCCGCCGCCGCCGAGCGCGCCCACCTCGAGACCGGCCTCCCGATGCCCCGGCTGACCGGTGAGGTGGCGCGGACCACCGGGCAGCTGCGGCTGTTCGCCGCCGCGCTGCGCGAGGGCAGCTGGAACGGGGCGCGGATCGATCACGCGCTGCCCGACCGCAAGCCCGCCCGGCGGCCCGACGTGCGGCAGCGCCGTGTTCCGGTCGGGCCGGTGGCGGTGTTCGCCGCCAGCAACTTCCCGCTCGCCTTCTCCGTCGCCGGGGGCGATACCGCCTCGGCGCTGGCGGCCGGCTGCCCCGTGGTGGTCAAGGCGCACGAGGCCCACCCCGGTACCTCGGAGATCGTCGGCGCCGCGGTCACCCGCGCCGTGGCCGCCAGCGGGCTCCCCGCCGGGGTCTTCTCCATGGTCTACGCCGACGGCCCGACCGTCGGCATCGAGCTGGTCACCCACCCGGCCATCGCCGCCGTCGCCTTCACCGGGTCCCGCCGGGTCGGGCTCGCCCTGGTCGCCGCGGCGGCGGGACGGCCGGTGCCGATCCCCGTCTTCGCCGAGATGAGCGCGGTCAACCCGGTCTTCCTGCTGCCGGGGCGGCTGTCGGAGGCGGCGTCGGACCTCGGCGCGGCGTTCGTCGGCTCGCTGACGCTCGGCGCGGGCCAGTTCTGCACCAACCCGGGGATCATCATCGGGCTCGACGGCCCCGACCTCGACCAGTTCACCGCGGCGGCCCGCGGCGCGGTGACCGCCAGCTCCCCCGCCCCGATGCTCACCAGCAGGATCGCCGCCTCCTACGCCGACGGCGTGGCCCGGCTGGCCGCCCACCCCGGCACCGAGGTCATCGCCCGGCCGGACGGGGCCGATACCGACCGGGCCGGCTGGGGCTGCGCGGCGCTGGTCACCACCACCGCCGATGAATTCCTGGCCGCGCGGGACCTGCACGACGAGGTGTTCGGCGCCGCGTCGATCATCGTCCGGGTGGCCGACCGCGAGCAGTTCCTCGACGTCGCCCGGTCGCTGGAAGGCCAGCTCACCGCGACTGTGCACGCCGCCTCGGCGGACACGCCGCTGGCGGCCGAGCTCCTTCCGGTGCTCGAGCGCAAGGCGGGCCGGATCCTGTTCAACGGCTGGCCCACCGGCGTCGAGGTCGTGCCCGCGATGGTGCACGGCGGCCCCTACCCGGCCACCTCCGACGGCCGCACCACCTCGGTCGGCACCCTGGCCATGGACCGGTTCCTGCGCCCGGTGGCCTACCAGGACGCACCCGACGGGCTGCTGCCGTCCGCGGTCCGCGAATCCAACCCCGACGGGCTGCTGCGCATGGTCGACGGCGAGTACACCAGGGACTGACCGGTCGGCCAGCGCGGGCGCCCGAAGCGTGCCGGACGGGCGAAGCAACGGTCCGTTCAGTTCAATTGAAGGATTTCAAAGATCTTCCTTCTGAACGGCCGGTGGCTTCCACCCGGTCCGGCCGCTGGGTCAGGGCGGCGGGGTGCCGGTCCGGGAGAGCTGGCGCTCGATCAGGGTCAGGTCGTAGTCGCCTGCCGTGCGGCGGTCGTGCAGTTCCCAGGCGACCATGGCGAGACGGAACGCGTGGTAGACCGGGCCGATGGCGGCTTCCTCGAGCGCGCTGAGGGGCCAGCCGCCGCGGTCCAGTTCGTCACGGTAGGCGTCGGCGGTCTCGGGGGCGCGGTACGTGCGCGCGATGGCGAGCTCGTAGGGCCGTGAATCCTGGTGCGCGAGGCCGAAGTCGATAACGCCGGCCAGCCGGCCGTCCCGGTAGTGCACGTTCCACTCGGCGAAGTCGCCGTGGATGAGCGTGACCGGCAGTTCGGCCGCCCCGATGGCGGCCAGCGCGGCGCGGGTCTGCCCGGCCGCGGCCTGCGCCCAGGACCCGAGCCGGGGGCTGGCAGCCGTCAGCCCCCGCACGCAGGCCGGCCAGTCGAGGCCGGTGAGGGCGGCGACGCCGCTGTGCTGGGGCCGCCAGCCGGGGCGCTGCCCGATCTGCTGGCCGAGGCCGCGCAGGGCCAGCTCCAGGCGGGCCAGGTCACGGCCGCGGCGGCTGCGCTGATCAGGGCTTTCGTCGCTGACCGGGTGGCCCGGGACATACCGGGTCAGGCAGTACCACAGCCCGTCGTGGCAGGCCGGCTCGCCGACCGGGTGCGGTACGGTCCAGCCGGTCGCTGCCAGCTGATCAAGCACCGCGTGTTCGTAGGCCAGATCGGCCGGGCCGGCCCCTCGGTGGTAGCGCCGCAGCACGATGCGCCGCCCGCCGGCCGTCTCGACCAGCCAGTTCCCGTTCTGCGAGGGGACGTCTTTCAGCACGGTGATCCTGTCTGGCGGCCGCACTCCCATCGCGTCAAGCACGCTGGCCACAGCGCCGGTCATCATCGTGTCCTCCGATACGAGCGGAAAGCGTGCGCCACACCGGATACCGGGGTCAGCTAAGCCGAAACTCCCCCGCCCGTACGTTGCGCAGCGAGCCGCCTGGCAGGCAGCATTGCAGTGTGGATGCGGATTCGGGAAGTGCCGGGCGCCGTGAGGCCGTCCAGGTCGTGGTGCCCAACCTGATCGGGATGACCGTTCCCGCCGCGCGGAAGGCCGGCCATGATGCCGGCCTGGTCGTCGCCTCGGCCGATCCGGACGGGCCGCCGCTCCGCGCGCTCACCTGGCCCGGGGTGTGGGTGGTGACCGCGCAGCGGCCGGCCCCGCCACCCGCGCTGGCCGCCGGGACTTCCTGATCATCGAATTCAAGGAAGTGCCCGGCGGCGCGGCCGGGGATCAGGCCGGCTGAAAGCCAGCAGCGGCGAGCATGTGGCGCAGGTCAACGACCATCTGGGCGTCGATGTCCTTGCCCTTGGGCGGCTCGAGGAACGCCTTCTCGGCCCCGACGGTCACGTCGAGCTTGCCATCGTGGCTGGTGGAGACGGTGCCGACGGCCTCGAGCAGCGAAACGACCGCGTGCCACTCGATGTTGTGGCTCGTCGGGTGATCGAAGATCTGCCGCAGGGTGTCGCGGTGGCGGCCGCTCAGGTGCTCTGATTCGGGCGTGGGTGGCATGAGCGCTCCTATCTGTTACTGCCACCCTAGCCACGCCGTCCGCGGGCCGGCGGCGGGGCGGCCCCTGGCGCGCCCGGTATACCCCGGCTGTCCGGCGGGCCCGCCCGGTGCGGCTGGTGTCCGACATCCAGGGATGAGCCCGTATCACGGGCTGGCGGGCCGCCGGCGGCGCGGGAGAATCTGGGTTATGCCGGGTGAGGAGCGCAAGCTCGCGACAGTTCTTTTCGCAGATCTCGTCGGGTCGACCGAGCTTGCGGGCGGTCAGGATCCGGAGCGGGTCAGACTGCTGCTCGACCGTTTCTACGATGCGATGGCGGCGGAGGTGGAGCGGGCCGGGGGGACGGTCGAGAAGTTCGTCGGCGATGCGGTGATGGCGGCCTTCGGGGCGCCAGTGGCGCATGAGGACGACGCGGAGCGGGCGCTGCATACGGCCCTGGGGATGCAGCGGCGGATGAGTGAGTTGTTCGGCGGGCGGCTGGCGCTCCGGATCGGTGTGAACACCGGCGATGTCGTGGTCGGGCAGCCGCGGGAGGGCAGCTCGTTCGTCACCGGGGATGCGGTCAATGTGTGCGCCCGGCTGGAGCAGGCGGCTGCGCCAGGGGAGATCTTGGTGGGTGAGCGGACGGTGGCGGCCGTGCGGGGCGCATTCGAGTTCGTCGGCCCGGTGACGGTGGCGGCAAAGGGCAAGCCCGACGGGGTGGTGTGCCGCAGGCTGTTGCGCGCGGTGTCGTTGACGCGCCCGCGCGGGCTCGGCGGGCTGGAGTCGGTGTTCGTCGGCCGCGGCAGCGAGCTAGCGGACCTGCAGCAGGCGTACGGCCAGGTGGCCGACGGCGGCAGGCCGCTTCTGGTGACCGTCGTCGGCGATGCCGGGGTGGGCAAGACACGGCTGGTTCGCGAGTTCTGGCGGTGGCTGCGCGAGGATGCACGGCGGCCGCTGCTGCGCAGTGGCCGGTGCTTGTCGTATGGCCGCGGGATCACGTACTGGGCGCTGGGTGACGTGCTGAAGGAGCACTTCGAGATCTTGGACAGCGATCCGCCGGAGGTGGTCGCCGAGCGCATCGCCGGCCGTGCGGGGCTGGGCTACACGCTCGGCCTGGCGCCGCCGCCCGGGATGCACCCGCTGACCGTGCGCGACCGGCTGCAGACGTCGTGGGCGGGTTTCCTTCAGGAACTGGCCAGCGAGCGGCCGACCGCGGTGCTAGTGGAGGACCTGCACTGGGCTGGTGATGAACTGTGCGAGCTGCTGACGATGCTCGCCGAGCAGGTGGCGGGCCCGTTGCTCCTGGTCGTGACCGCGCGGCCCGAGCTGCTCGATCAGCGGCCGCGCTGGTCGGCTCGGGGATCGCTGGTCCAGCTGGGGGCGCTGGCGCCGGCGCAGTCGGAGCAGATGATCCGCACGCTGCTCGGCCGCGATTGCCCCGTCCCGATCCGGGAGCTGGTCGCGGACCGGGCGGAGGGGAACCCGTTCTATGTGGAGGAGTTGATCGCGACGCTGGCCGACCGCGGTGTGCTCTCCCGCGGCAGCGGCGGCTGGTCGTTCGGTGAGCTGCCGTCGGGCATCTCGGTGCCGGACACTGTCGAGGCAGTGCTCGCCGCGCGTATCGACCTGCTGCCCCGGACCGAGAAGGCGGCGCTGCAGACGGCCGCCGTGATCGGGCGGGTGTTCTGGAGCGGCCCGGTCTGCGAGCTCGCGCCGGGAACCGACCCGGAATTCGGGCTGCTGCAGGAACGGGACTTCGCGCATCGCCGCCCCAATTCGTCGCTTAAGGAGCAGCAGGAGTACCTGATCAAGCACGCGCTCACCCGCGAGGTCGCCTACGCCAGCCTGCTCAAGGCCAGGCGGGCGCCGCTGCACGCCGGGTTCGCGCAGTGGCTGGAGCGCAACGCGAGGGGCGAGGACGAGCATGCGCCGCTGATAGCCCACCATTACGCCGAGGCAGTTCGCCCGGAGGTCCTCGATCTGGCCTGGTCCGGCCGCGAAGAGCAGGCCGAGGCCTTGCGCGGCAAGGCCGTCTGGTGGTCGCGGCGGGCGGCGGAGCTGGCCATCGGCCGCTACGAGATCGACCAGGGCCTGGCCCTGCTCCACCAGGCCCTCGGCCTCGAAACCGACGCACCCGAGCAGGCCGGAATCTGGCAGCGTATCGGCCATGCCTGCGCCCTCAAATACGACGGGGAGGGCTTCTGGCAGGCCATGCACAAGGCCCTTGAAATCGGCGGCCCCTCCGCCGAGGTGTACGCCGACCTCGCCTTGCAGTGCGGGCTGCGGGCCGGGATGTGGGTGCAGCAACCGGACTGGGCCCTCGTCGACGGCTGGATCCAGCAGGCCCTGGAACTCGCCGAGCAGGGCTCCCTCACTCAGGCCACGCACTCGCCGCGCTGGCCATGCACACCGACGACGAATCCGCCTCGCGCTCGGCCCTGGCGATCGCCGAACGGCTGGGCGACCACGAGCTTCGCTGCACGATGCTGCATAACATCGCCTGCACGGCCCTGACGGCCAGGGACTATCGACCGGGCCTGCAGCCTGATGGATGAGGTAATGGCGCTTCTTCCCGGGTTGCCCAACCCCGACGTGTGCTCCACGGCGCTCATGTCCGGGTTCTTCATATACCTGAAGTCTGGCCGCCTGGCCGCGGCGGCTCGAGCCAGCGAGCAGGCCGCCGCGGCTGAGGCTGGGGCGACCCCGCACCACCGCGTGCACGCGGCGGCCTGGCAGCTCATCCTGGCCAGCGCGACCGGGCGCTGGGACGAGGTGCAGGCCCGGGCGGCCGGGGCCGAGCAGGTGGTGGACGCCAACCGAGCCGCGGCCACCCCCTGCTGCCTGGACGTCTCCATCCTGCTAAATTGCGCGGCGGGCCGCGCGCAGGCAGGCGACGAGGACGAGGCCCGCCGACTGGAGGCCAAGGCGGACGGGCTCGGCATGGAAGGCGGCCGGTGGTATCAGGGCTGGTTCGAGCCGCCCAAGATCCGCCTGGCGCTGGCCCGGCACCAGACCAGCAAACTCACCGAACTCACCGCAGCCAGCTTCGACTGGGAGTGGGAGCCGGTTCCGACTTACCTGGACGCGCTCGTCGCGCTCGGCGACCGCGACCGCATCGAAGCAGAAGCGCCGAACTGGCTGCAGCCAAGCGCTCTCGCCGAGCCCTTCGCGCTCCGCGCCCTCGGCATCGCGCGCGATGATCCAGCCCTGCTCCGCCAGGCGCTCCGGCGGTTCGAGGCGATGGAACTCTCCTGGCACGCTGAGCAGACCAGACGAGTGCTGAAGGCGCAGTCGCGGTAACCCCAAGCGGCCCCACGTCAGTGGCGGCCAGGCGGCGCGGCTTCCAGCGGCGGGGAGGTCATCGCTCCGGTCGCTGTTGGCCGCGGCTATGCGGGGAACAACCTCCAGTGCCCCTCGGAGATGACCTCGACGATGCCGTCGCTCACCTTGATGGCCGTCTGGTCGTCCATCGCGTACGCCGGGCCCGCGATCTCGGCCGCCCATCTCTCGGCAGCAGCCATGGTGTTGCCCGGCATGTCACCCAGGTGCGGGAAGATCGAGAAGCCGACGACGCCGAGGGTGCTGTCGCCTCCGGCGGGCGGCGTCCAGTTGACGAAGTCGTCACCGATCCGGGGTGTCATCACCATGCTTCCGGCGCTCACCCCCACCCAGACGGTGTCCTGCAGCGACGGCAGGAGATCAGCCAGCCCGGACGCCGCATCCAGTGGCACAGGTACGCCGCGTCGCCGCCGTCCACTAGCAGGACGTCAGCCTCCCGGACCCAGGCAACCCAGCGCTCCTCGCCGATGCTGGGCAGCGCGGTGAGCTCAAGGACGCCCACTGACTTCCAGCCCAGGTCGCACATGGGTGACGGCGACCGGCGGCGATGAAAGCCAGGCCGAGGCCGGCGTGCACATAGGGTGGCCCCACTCCGCCGTGGGGATGCAGAGGGCACCGGAGTCGGCGATTGGCTTGCCCAGCAGGGCCAGCGCATCGCGGATGCTCGCGTTCGTGACGCCTCCGGACGTGAGAAGAAGCCTCACGCGTGCCTCCCGGGCGCAGCGGTCATGACGCTCTCCTCGAGGGTCGAGAGATCCGGTACATGAGAAGACAGACTGGACACCACGGCGAAACTCATCGCCGTTGCGACCCGTCACCCCCCGGCACGCTGCTGACGGCGTTCTTGCCCGTGACGGTGCCCGCTCAGCACAATGGTGCTGTGTCTGCTCAGGAGATCGACCGATACCTGGACGCCCTGGAGGAACCGAAGCGCTCGACGCTGGCCCTGCTGCGCCAGCGGATCCTTGATGTCATCCCCGAGGCCGATCAGGGGATCTCCTACGGCGTCCCGGCTTTCAAGGTCCGCGGAAAGACGATCGCCGGGTTCGCAGCGTTCAAGAACCACCTGAGCTACCTGCCGCACAGCGGCTCAGTCTTCCCCCAGCTCAAGGACGAGCTCGAGGGCTACTCAACCTCGACAGGGGCATTGCGCTTCGACATCGGTCACGTCCTGCCCGCGCCCCTGGTTGAGAAGCTGATCGCGGTGCGAGTCCAGCAGGCCTTCCCCGAGTGATATAGCACAACTTATCCGGTTATCCGGCGACCGCCGCGCATCGTGCGACGGGCCAGCCCGTCTCACGGGGACGGAACTGCGCCGGTCTTCCGGCGGCGAGTAGGTTTGCCTGGGTGAGCTTTGATGTCAGTCCGGGTGCCTACATGCAGTTCATGGGGCGGTACTCCGAGCCGCTGGCGGCGCGGTTCGCTGACCTGGCCGGCGTCCGGCACGGCGAGTCGGATCTCGCCGGCGTCCGCGAAGGCCAGCTGGCCAGCCTGTTCACGAAGGCCGGGCTGGGCAGCACGCAGGTCACCACGCTGACTGTCCGCGTCCGCCATGCCAGCTTCGACGACTGGTGGCAGCCGTTCACGCTCGGCGTCGGCCCGGCCGGAGCCTACGTGGCATCGCTGGCCCCGGACCGCCGGGCAGCGCTCCGCGAGCAATGCCGGCGGCTGCTTCCCGCAGGCGCCGTAGCGATCACCGCCGTCGCCTGGGCGGCCACCGGCCGGGGCTAAGCAGCCGCCGGGCTGCCCGGCACGGCGAACGATCCCCTGTTATGCCCTCAGCCCCGATCAGCAGGCTGGGCTACGTGACCGCCTGCTCCGCAGCCTGCGCGTGGCACAGATCACGGCCCTGCGCACCGATGTGATATTCGGCACCGCGCAGCGGCCCGGGTGATCTCGCGATTCCTTAGGCGAAGCCGCCGATCGGCGCAGCTGCGGTCCCGATGCCACAAAACCAGATCCTCCATGGATCCCCGCAGGTAAATAACTGCAGCCCCAGATCAACCTGTTCTGTATCGCCGAGATCGCACCGCACGCAGATACGGTTGGTTGATCAGAACGCGTGCTTTATCGGTCGGGGACGGCGAGTGCTGCCCTGCGGCTGGCCTGAGTGCTGTCACGTGCCTGCTCGGCCGACGGCTCCGGCTTCTTCTTCGTCACAGTCTCTAGTGTCTCGCTCATCACGGCACCGTTTCTGCTGAACACCAGGCTCAGCGGTCAGTGCCGGAAACACCTTTAACTACACGGACCCCTGGGCTGTCGTGGGGATGGCGTTGTCGATCAGGACGGCGGCGATGGCGGCGGCGGTGGGGAAGGATTCGGTGTTGAGAACCCGGGTGCGGGCCGAGGCGCCATCGATGAGCAGCGCCAGTTGCTCGCCGAGCTGTTCGGGGTTGGCGGCGCCGGCTTCGCGGGCGGTCTCGGCGAGCCGCGCGGCGACGGCTTTCTTGTAGTCGCGGGCGTACTGGGGTGCGGGATGCTGAGGGTCAGGGATCTCGACGGCCGCCGCGATGAAGGGGCACAGCGGCGTGATGCCCTGTGTCCCGGTCGCGGGGCCCTCGACGGCAGCGAGGAGTCGTTCGCGGGGCGTGAGGTCGGTGCGGTCGAACACTCCGGGCATGACGTCGGGATCGAACCGGCGCAGGTATTCGGCGACGAGCTCGTCCTTGCCGGTGAAGTGCTGGTAGGCCGTGCGCTTCGACACCTGGGCCGCCGCGCAGAGCTGATCCATGCCGGTGCGGTTGATGCCCTGGTCGCGGAACAGCTGCTGGGCCGCGCTGAGGATGCGCTCGCGCGCGCCCCTGCCGCGGCGCCGGCCTTGGGGGCCCTTCTCCAGCTCCGTCATGCCTCCAGGATAGCCCAGGTGGGTAACGACCGGTATACATGGCTTGCGTTCCGGCCGGCCACCGAATAGGTTAAGTACACAGCTCGGTACCGGGGGACCGAGGTGCTGACACAAGTCGGTTCTTCAATATCCGGATTACTTTCCTCCGGTGCGACCACCGTCGTGACCTGGCCCCGTCAGGCGCGATCTCTTCTAACTCAATCTAATAGCCGCCGAGAGCGGCGACGAGGCCATTATGAAAGAGCGGCGACGAGGCCATCATGAACACGATTAACCAAGTCACTCCGCGATCGGCGGGAGCTCTGACCTTCAGCCCCGACGGGGTCCTGTTCCTAGGCGACAGCAAGCTCGGGGCCGTCTTCGCCTTCGAGACGGAACGCGGCCAGGCGCCAGCCTCGCTGGATCCCTTTCTCTTCGAGTCGATCGACGAGAAGATCGCTGCAGCGCTGGGCGTAACGGCGAAAAGCCTGGTGATGAACGGGATGGCCGTCCACCCGGTGACGCGCGAGCCATACCTGTCAGTCGGCGTGCGCAGCGGCGACCGCCTGGAGGCCGCGGTCGTGAGCGTCTCGCTCGACGGCGAGGTCCACCCATTCGACCTGTCATCATCGAAGGTGACGGTGCACCGGCTGTCCGACGTTCCCGACGAGGGCAAGACCTTCAAGTCGCGGGCCGGCACTTTCCCATTGCCACCGGCGGCCTTCTTCGAGGAGAAGGCGCGCACGCCGCTGCGATCCATGACGATCGTGGACCTGAAGTTTCACGCCGGAGAGGTGTTCGTCGCCGGTGTCTCGAACCAAGAGTTCTCCTCCACGCTGCGGCGGATCCCGTACCCGTTCACCGGGGCCGCCAGCGAGACCCAACTGGAGATCTACCATCTCGCCCACGGCATATACGAAACGCGTGCGCCAATCCGGACCATGCAGTTCGCCACCATTGATGGCGAGGACACGCTCATCGCCGCCTACGCCTGCAGCCCGCTCGTCACCATTCCGGTCTCAGAGCTGAAGCACGGCGCGAAGGTGCGGGGCAAGACGATCGGCGACATGGGCAACGGCCAGCCCATCAGCATGGTCGCCTACCGTGACGGGGACGGGGACAAGCTGTTCATCACCAATCTCAGCCGCGGCCCCATGGTGGTCCCGCTCTCCGGGATCCGCTCCGCCGAAGGTTTCACCCCCGAGAACCGGCCGACCCAGGGCCCGATGCTGGACCAATCCCCCTTCATGCCGGCCGGGCCGGTCGGCAAGCAGGTGCTGTTCGTCGGATCGTCGCTGCGGGCGGATCTGTTCAGCGACCGCTTCTTCGTCTCGCTGACCCGCTACGCCGATACCGGCGATCTGACGCTTGAGACCCTGATGGTCGCCCCGATGCCCGCACGGCTGGACAAGATCTGGGTGGAGATGGATTTCCCGGGCGCCGAGAGTCCGCACAAGCTGACGGCGTGAACGGCGGGCTAGAACTTTGAGGGCGGCAGAGATGCGGATCCGAACTTCCCCTGAGGTGCCGGTCCGCATCTCTCCTCAAGCCAGGGTCCTCCCCGCCAACACCCTGCGTTTCTACCTGCATTTCCCGAGGTCAGGAGAGGCGCACTTCGACCGCGACCACCTCTGGCTGCTGAACGAGGAGGAACAGGTGGTGCGTGACCCCTTCCTCGTCCTGTCGCAGGAGCTCTGGTCCGCTGACGGGCGCCGCCTGACGGTCCTGATGGAGCCGGGAAGGATCAAACGCGGTCTTGGAGCGGACCCGTCTCACGAGCCGGCGCTTGTCGTCGGGCGGACGTACAGCCTTGTCGTCACGGCGCTCGGGCAAACAGCACGCCATACCTTCCGCGTCAGCGATCCAGTTCTGGAGGCGGTCGACGAGACCCACTGGCGTCTCGCCTCCCCGACAGCGGGGAGCCTCGATCCCGCCGTCGTGCACTTCGACAGGGTTATGGACGCCGCCCTTTGCGAGGACGAGATCGGAGTCCTGACCCCTTCAGGAGAGGTCGCTGCGACGCGTGTGTCACTTGCACCGGACGGAACCGCTGCGCGGCTCATCCCGAGCCACCCGTGGCGCGCCGGGGAGCACCGCCTCGTCGTCTCTGAACGTCTCGAAGACGTTTGTGGCAACAGGTTGGGCGAGGCTCTGGACCATGACCTGGGCGCGGGTGGACCACCGCGGGCCGGCATGATCAACTTCACTACGCGCAGCGTCATCGCGCCCTCGTCTGCTCAGGCGGTCAGCTGATGCGGCCGGGACGATCCAGGGGCCTGGACCGGGTTGGTGGGGCAGCATTGATCTTGACTTGCGCGCGCTTGCACCCAGGTGCCGATGCCGTACTGATCAGGCTGGCAGCCCTGTGCCCTACTAGCCTCGGACCATTACCTTGGCTTGTATGAGGGACCACTGGTGGTGGCGGCCGGGCTGGCGGCCCGGGCGGCGCATGTACACCTGGCATGTCACCTTCGCCGGGGTGCCCGTCGTTCAGGACCTCGCCGCTTCCGCGCAGGCGCGGCTGGCCGGCCTTGACGGCCTCGATCTGGTGCCCGGACGGTGGCTCCATCTGACCACCCAAGACGTCGGGTTCACTGACGAGATCCCCGACGCCGACCTAGCCGCGATCACTGGCGCGGCCCGCGCCCGGCTTGCCGCCATCAAGCCCATCCCGGTCATGATCGGTCCGGCCGAGGTCGCGTCCGAGGGGATCTTGTTCTGGGTCGCCCCGGACAGGGCGCTGACGCCGATGCGGGACGCTATCCGCGCGGCGATCGCCGACGTCTGGGGGCCGCGGCGCGTACCGGATGGCTCGGCCTGGGCTCCGCACGTCAGCATTGCCTACAGCTGTGCTGACGGTCCTGCTGACGCGCTCGAGGCCGCCCTCGGCGGCGAGGGCTCTGTTGCCTCCATGACGGTGGGCGAGGTAAAGCTGATCCGGCTCGGCCGCGACGAGCATGTGTACGAATGGGAGATGCTCGCCAGCGTCCCGCTCGGTACACCTCGGTAAGGCACAGGCAAGAGCGCCCCTTATTTCACCGGTCGCTGTCGAGGAAGGCGGTGACGGCGGAGACGAAGCCGGCGGGGTCATCGAGCCAGGGATAGTGGCCGGCGCCCGGCTGGAAGACGAGCCGGGATTGCGGGAACAGCGCGGCGAACTCGGCGGTGATCCGCGGCGGCCGCTGCAGGTCGAGGTCGCCGCCGAGGACCAGCACCGGTGCGCCGAGCCCGGCCAGCGCCGCGCGGGTGGCGGGGGGATCGAACGCGCCGGCGGCGCCGAACTCGGCGGCCGCGTCCTCGTTCACCTGCTGCTCGCCGGCCGCGTCGTGCGCCCGGGCGGCGGCGTCCCAGCGGCCGTAGAAGAACGGCGACATCGCCTCCCAGTCGTCGTCAGCCTCCTGACCGGCGGATATCCGTTCGTAGGCGGCGTCCGCGGCCGCGAACCAGGGCTCTTCCTTGCGCCGCTTGACGATCTCGCGGCGCATTCTGGCGTCGGGTTCCAGGTCGACCGCCCGCCCGCTCGGCGTGATCAGGGCGAGCTTGCCCACCCGCGGCTGATGCCGCACCGCGAACTGCACGGCGATGTTGACGCCGGCCGAGTGCGCGAGCAGGTCGGCGCTCGCCAGGCCGAGATGATCCATCAGGGCCGTGACGTCGTCGACCAGGCGGTCGCAGCGGTAGCTCGACGGATCGGCCGGGACGGCCGACTCGCCGGTGCCCCGCAGGTCCAGCATGACCAGCTGCCGGTCCCGGGCGAGGCCACCGAGATCGCCCAGGTACGCGGACGCGCGCATCGGCCCGCCAGGCAGGCAGATCAGCGGGTCGCCGTCGCCATGCAGGTGGTAGACAAGTTTGGTTCCGTCGGGGGCGTGGAAGGCGGGCACAGGCGTGATGTTCCCAGTCACGCAAGGCGGCCGCAACCGGATATCGCTGGCGCTGCCGGACGGCGGCGTCGGACGGCGGCGTTACTCCGGCATGGACTCCGGCAGCAGGTAGCGGCCGCGCCAGTAGATCAGCGGGGCGGCGTCGTCGGTGGTGGTCTCCACTTCCCTGACCCGCCCCACGATGATCTCGTGATCGCCCCCGTCGAGGCGGTGTTCGACGGTGCATTCCAGGGTGGCGATCACGCCCTCAATCCGCGGGCTGCCGTTGCGACCGCGGCGGTGCCGGACCTCGTCCCAGGCCGCGGCGAGACCGCGGCGGGCGAAGTTGGCCGACAGGTGCTGCTGGCGCGCGCCGAGGACGTTTACCGCGAACGCGCCGTGCGCGACCAGCGCCTCAAGCGTGACGCTGGAGCGGTCGAAGCAGACCAGGATCAGCGGCGGGTCGAGGGACAGGGAGGTGACCGCGCTGGCGGTGGTGCCGACGGGCTGGCCGTCGGGGTCGACCGTGGTGATCACGGTGACGCCGGTGGCGAAGTGGCCGATCGCGTTGCGGAAGTCGGCGGCCGACACGTCTCCGCCATCCAGCTGGTGGTTGTCGGTGATGGTCACCTCAGAGCTGCCCGTGGTTAGGCGGAAGGGCGTCGTTGAGCAGGTAGTTGCCGACATGGTGATACTTCCAATCGACGGGGTCGTGGCTGGCGTGCGTGCGGGCGTTGCGCCAGTGCCGGGACAGGTCGTATTTCTCGTCGGCCGCGCTCGCCCCGGCCAGCGAGAACAGGTCGCTGGCCACCTCGACCGCGGTGTCGCTGGCGAACGCCTTGGCCTCCGCGACCGCGATCGAGCCGCGCGCCGCCGCCTCGGCGTGGCGGGGGAAGCGGGTGACCTCTTCCAGCGTGGCCGCGGCCGAGGCGAGCAGTGCCTCGGCCGCCGCCACCTGGGTGGCGAGCCGGCCGAAGCGGTGCATCGTGTGCGGGTCGGTCGAGGCCGTCTCGGCCCAGCCGGACCTGGTGGCCTCGAAGAAGGGGCGCGCCTTGGTCCTGAGGAACTCGCGGGCGTCGTGCAGCGCACCACCCGCGATCCCCACCGGCTCGGTGGTCGGCGATGTGATCATGGCAAGCCTCCGGTTGACTAATCGGTTAGCGCCCGCGGCGCCATCAGGCCCCGGCGCCGCAGCACGGGGATCAGGCCCTCGCCGACCTGGTACGCCTCTTCCAGGTGCGGGTAGCCGGACAGGATGAATTCGTCGATGCCGAGCGCGTAGTACTCGGCGATCCGCTCCGCCACTTCCTCGTGGCTGCCGACCAGCGCGGTGCCCGCGCCGCCGCGGACCAGGCCCACCCCGGCCCACAGGTTCGGTGACACCTCGAGGGAATCGGTGCGCCCGCCGTGCAGCGCGGACATCCGGCGCTGCCCCTCGGACTGCGATGCCCGCTGGATGGCCTGGGCCCGCTCGATCGCGGCCGGGTCGAGGCCGTCGAGCAGCCGCTGGGCCTGCTCCCACGCCTGCGCCGCGGTCTCCCGGGTGATCACGTGCAGCCGGATGCCGAAGCGCAGCTCGCGCCCGGCCGACTTGGCCCGGGTCCGCACCGCGTCCAGCTTCTCGGCGACCGCCTGCGGCGGCTCGCCCCAGGTCAGGTACACGTCGGCATACTTGGCGGCCACGTCGAGGGCGGCGGCCGACGACCCGCCGAGATAGATTTCCGGCCAGCTCGGGCCGGGGATGATCTGCGCGCCGCGCACGTCGTAGTGGCGGCCGGCGAACGTCACCGGGTCGCCGCTCCACAGCTCGCGGACGATGTGCAGGAACTCGCCCGCCCGCTCGTACCTGGCCTCCTTGCCGAGGTGGTCACCGAACCGCTGCTGCTCAACGTCGTCACCCCCGGTGACGACGTTGAGCAGCAGCCGGCCGCCGGAGACACGCTGATAGGTCGCGGCCATGTGGGCCGCGAGGGTGGGCGACATCAGGCCCGGGCGGAACGCCACCAGGTACTTGAAGCGGGAGGTGACCTGGGTCAGCGCGGCGGTCATGACCCAGGCGTCCTCGCACCAGGAGCTGGTCGGGGTCAGCGCGCCGGTGAAGCCGAGATGCTCGGCCGACCGGGCGATCTGGCCCATGTAGCCGATGTCCGGCACCCGTTCGCTGCCGCCCTCGACCGCCCGGCTGCCGGCCGAGCCGACCGCGTTGCCCAGACTTAGGTCAGTTCGCGAGTCGCCGTTGGTGGGCAGGAACCAGTGCAGCACCACGCCCATCACGCTCTCCTGTCAGTCGATATACGCATTTCCCTAATTCCCGATCGATTTTATATGAAGTTACGCCAGCTGGCTAGGCCCGCACCTGCGGGCGACCTCCCGCCGCCCCGGCGGAGCTGCCCGGAGCGGCAGCTCTCCCCCAGCTTGCGGCTACCCGGAGCTGTGCGTCCAATACCGGCCGGCAGGGGGGTGATAAGTTTTTCCTATCAAACCGATCGATAACTAGCTATCGATCGGCGTCGGGAAGAGGCGGTCCGTTGCGGCTTGAGCAGCTTGAGTACGTGGCCGCGGTCGCCCGGCTCGGCTCGTTCCGCCGCGCGGCCGATGAGTTGCACATCTCACAGCCAGCGCTGAGCGGCTCCGTGCGCAGTCTGGAGCGGGAGCTGGGCGTGGACCTGCTCGACCGGGGCCGGGGGCGGTCCGGCTACCTCATGCACCGTTACCTGCATCGCCTGCTGCGGGAGAGCCGCCGGCCATCTCCTTCTCCACCGATGGCGCCGAGATGGGCAAGCTGATGGTGGCCGAGGGTCTCGGCCTCACCGTGCTGCCGGATTTCAGCGTGATCGGCGACCCGCTCGAACAGCACGGGGTGATCACCTGGCGGCCGCTGGCCGACGACGACACCGGGGTCCAGCTGGTCATCCAGCGCACCAGGTCCGGCTCTCCCCCGCTGGCCGCCCGTGATCTGCACCGCATCTTCGTCGAGCGCGCCCAGGCCTACTCGGCCGGGCACGACTGACCCACTGCTTGCAGCCAGGAACTGACGCTGGGGCCACCCGGATGACTCCGGGTGGCCCCAGCGTTTGGTGCTAACTCCTGCCTAGAGCTGGCTGCCCTAGGTCCCGAGGTGAAGCGAGAAGGCCTGGATGTAGTTGTCGGGGGACCCGACGCCGGTCGCGTCGCTGTAGCCGCCATTGGCCTGCAGCTGGCTTTCCAGGTTGACGGTGACGCTCGGGAGCGCCGGCGATCCCGAGCCCAGCGCGCCCGCCGGGACAGCCGGGAAGGTGACGTTGCTGCCGGTGTAGCCGTCCACGCCCAGTTCGCGCAGATAGGTCACCAACGGGAGCGTCAGGTTGTAGGGGTCGGTGTAGTTGGACCGGACTTCATACTGCGTGGTGCCGCCCGGATGGTCGGTGACGTTGTGGAACGCGCCCCGGTCCAGGGCGTCCAGCCCGTAGATGGCCGGGTTGGCGAAGCCGAGCGGGACCCCGGCGGCCTGCTGGGCATCCGCCTCGACGCCCGCGAAGGTCGGGGAGGCGAGGCTGGTGCCGCCGATCCGGCTGATGTAGAACTTCAGCGGACCGGGCACGCCTTGCGCGTTGTCCGGCCCGTAGAGGGTCTCGCCCTCCGCGATGCCGGTCGACGGGTCGGCCAGCGCCGACACGTCCGGGATGACCCGCCGCGGGCTGCTGGCCGTGGTCAGGCTCTCGTTCCAGCCCAGGGTGACGGTCCCGTAGGCGGTGGTCCCGGTGTTGTAGGTAATCGGCGTGCTGGTGACCTCGGTCTCGGCCAGCGCCGTCGGCACCGCGAGCTTCTGGTACCACGGCTGGGCGTAGGCGTCGGCCACGCCGCCGCCGCTCGAGCCGTCGTAAAGGTAGTTCTCGACCTCGTCGCGGGTGTCCCCCGGGGTGAAGGCCCAGCTGCTCTTCCCCTTGGCGCTGACCGTCAGCGGGTTGAGGAAGGTGCCCCAGGAGGTCTCGGCCTCGTAGTTCTCGTTTTGACCGATCGCGAGGCTGGTGCCGCCGACCGAGGTCACCCACGGGCTGGAGGTCGGGTAGTCGACCTGGACCTGGTCGGTGGCGTCCTCGTAGTTCGGGTCCTCGTAGCCGTCGTCGCCGGAGGAGTAGAAGAAGCCGATGCCCTCGGTCGCGCCTGCCTCGAACAGCTGGTCATAGACCGAGACCATCGAGGACTCGTCGGAGGGTTCGCCCCACGAGTCGGTCACGATGGACGCCGCGTGGTTGTTGACGACGTAGGCGACGGCGTTGCCGAGGCCCGCGTCGGTGCAGTCGGACGCGCCGACGTAGGTGACGTTCGCGTCCGGCGCGACGCCATGCACGGACTCGACGTCCAGCGTCGACTCGCCGTACCAGCCGGAGGCGCCGCACTCGGAGGCCGACGTGTCGTCCCAGGTAGTCGCCCCGGGGTGCAGGACCGTCTTGAACTGGCCGGCGGTGAACGGCTTGTCCAGCGCCGGGTCGCCGCCGGGCTGGCCGGCCGCCCACTGCGCGTACTGGTTGGCGTCCGACTTCAGGGTCGGCGGGATGTAGGCGTCGATGATCGCGACCGTCACGCCCTTGCCCGTCTCGCCCGACCCGGCCACGTTGTACGCGCCGCGGATCTGGGCCGGGGTGTAGCCGGTGACGGTCCAGGGCACGGCCTTGCCGTCCACGGCCGGGATCGCCGTGGTGGTGCCCGCCACCGTCCCGTAGGGCCCGGCCGTGACCTTCTGGCCGTAGTACGCCGACGACCACGGCGCGACGAAGTAGTTCTGGCCGGGCGGCGGCAGGGCCTCGTCCGGCTTCGCCTGGTGCTTGGCGCTGTCGAGGCCGGTCACCGTGAGCACGTCGCTGCGAATGGAGGCCGGCACCGAGGCGGCCTCCTCCGGGGCCCAGAACCTCTGGGCTTGCTTCTTGGTGCCCACCTGGTAACTGCCGAACTTCACGCCGAACGCGTGCGCGATCGCGCTTGCCGCGCCAGTGACCTGGACGTGGGCGCCGAAGCCGGAGGTCACCGCGCCAATGCGCAGCCCGTTGCTGGCGGCCCAGCCCTCAACCGAGTGCGCCTCGGCCGCTGTCGGCGCGAACAGGCTCTTCGCCTGGCCGGCCGTCAGGTAGTGGTGGTACTGCGCGCTGCCGGGGGTGGAGACTGCCTTCGCGAAGGCCGACATGGCCGCCGTGTCCCTGTCGGCCAGGTAGACGTCGGCGGTGATGTGCGCCGGCAGCGCCGGCGCTGCCTTCCGCAGGGCCTTCGCGGTCGCCAGCCCTGTCTTGGTCCCGGCGAGCGTCACGCGGACGCTGCCCGGGTTGACCGAGGCCGAGGCGGTGGCGGACGCCACCATGCCGCCGCCAACGGCCAGCAGGGAGGCTACGCCTACCGCGCCGACGGCGCGCAGGCGTGTCAAATTCTTTTTCACCAAGGAAATGCCTCTCACGTATCGCTGGGGTAATTCGCGAGCTGAGAGCCACCTTCTCGTGTGTCGTTCGCGGGGGCAATAGCTCCGCCGTTAAAGACAGAATAAAACGCGCCGCCGGCGATCGCCTCTTCGCGGCCGGGCCGCCTGCGCGACGCAGCCGCGGTTGCCGCTGAAGAGGCCCGCTCCGGACCTGCCACGCTCCCCTTGGGGCCGCTCCGCCAGCACGGTGCATTCGCCGCTGGAGCGGCCTGCGCAATTATCCTGCGGAGCCGAATTCGTAAATGGAAATCTTGCTGGACCAGCTTGAAGAGGCAGGCCGGCGGTATTAGGAGTTGGAGTCGTAGCGGAAGCCGTCGATGAAACGGCGGAACAGTCCGCCCTCGCGCATCAGCGGCCGCCCGGGCGGGGGCGCCTCGGCCCGCTCGTGCCCGATCGGCTCGTCGTAGTCGGCCCGGGCGATGGCGTCCGCAACCTGCGCGTCGTCGAAGTCGGACGAGCCGGGGATCTCCGGGATGAAGCCGACCAGATCCCCGTCGAGCATCACCTCGGCCTCCAGGGAGGTGGTGCCCTCGGTGCCCCAGATCGCCTCGCGCCCGCCGTCGATCACGACGCGGACGCCGTAGATGTCGATGCCCTCGTTGTGCAGATGCGCGTTGATGCCACGGTCCCGCAATGCGTCGGTGACCTTCCGGGCCCTGTTCTCCTGCATGGGCCTAACTTACCCGCCCGGCTGGAGGATCACTGGCGGGTGGCTGTGTGCTGGCTCTGATGTCGCGCTGACCCGGGATCACGCCACCGGCGGCCTGGCGGGCGTGGTGGCTCTTAGCGCGCCGTGCCGGCATCTCGCCGCGAACCGGTCGGTCTCGTTGAACCGGGCCTCGACCGCCATCGACATCGATTCCAGGTAGATCGAGGTGTGGTTGCCGACGACGCCCTTGGGGAACGAGGTGGTGCCGCTGGTGTAGAGGTAGCTGATCGGGTCCCGGTCCGCCACGAAGCATTCCGGCTCGGTGTCGCTGCCCTGGCAAAGATCGGGGAACCAGAGCGTTTCGCCCGAACGGACCGTGGTTTCCCCCTCAGTCCCCGGCGCCACGATGACATCGGCGACGCCGTCGGACTTGGCGATCGCCAGCGCCAGCGCCGGGAACAGCTGCGCCTCGACGACGATGCCGCGGGAGCCGCTGTGCCCGAGGACGTAGCCGACTTCCTCGCTGCGCCAGCCGAGGTTGAGCGGCACGCAGACCACCCCGAGCTTGGCGCACGCGTAGTAGGTGACGAGGAACTCGATGCTGTTGCCCGAGGCCAGCGCGAGCGCGTCCCCGCGCCGGTAGCCGCGGGCCGCGAGCCCGTTGGCGAACCGGTTGACCAGGCTGTTGAACGCGCGGTAGTTCAGCCGCAGGCCGGGCTCGATGAGCGCGGGCGCGTCCGGGTAGCGCGCGGCGGTCCTGGTCAGGCTGTCGCCGACGTTGACCCGCTGGATGAGGTTGCGCTGTAGTTCGGCTGCTGACGGCATTGTCGGCTCCCCCTCAGTCTTGCTCGGCGTTACCTCCCGACGCTGCTCAGGTTAACTGAGCCTGTATTCGCGCAGCAGGCCGCGGCTGATGATGGTCTTCTGGATCTCGCTGGTGCCCTCGCCGATGAGCAGGAACGGCGCCTCCCGCATCAGCCGCTCGATCTCGTACTCCTTGGAGTAGCCGTAGCCGCCATGGATGCGGAACGCGTCCTGGGTCACCTCGGCGCAGTACTCGCTCGCGAGTAGCTTGGCCATGCCCGCCGCCACGTCGTTGCGCTCACCCGAGTCCTTCAGCCGGGCGGCGTTGACCACCATCAGGTGCGCGGCCTCGACCTTGGTCGCCATCTCGGCCAGCTTGAACGCGATCGCCTGGTGGTCGGCGATCGCGACGCCGAACGTCTTGCGCTGCTGCGCGTAGCCGATGGCCAGCTCGAAGGCGCGGATCGCGATGCCGCAGGCGCGGGCGGCGACGTTGACCCGGCCGACCTCGATGCCGTCCATCATCTGCGCGAAGCCGCGGCCGGGCGCGCCGCCGAGCACGCTGTCAGCCGGCAGCGGGAAGTCGGCGAACAGGGCCTCGGTGGTGTCGACGCCCTTGTAGCCCATCTTGTCGATCTTGCCCGGGATGGTCAGGCCGGGCAGCACCTCGCCGAAGCCGGCCGGCTTCTCCACCAGGAAGGCGGTGAGGTTCTGGTGCGGCTTGGCGGCGCCCTCGTCGGTCCGGGCCAGCAGCGCGATCAGGTTGGAGCTGGCCCCGTTGGTCAGCCACATCTTGGCCCCGTTGACGGTGTAACCGCCGCCGTCCCGGACCGCCCTGGTCTTGATCGCGGCGACGTCCGAGCCGAGGTCGGGCTCGGACATGGAGAACGAGCCGCGCACCTCGCCCGCCGCCATCCGCGGCAGGAACTTCGCCTTCTGCTCGGCCGTCCCGTGCTGCGTGATCATGTAGGCCACGATGAAGTGGGTGTTGATGATGCCGGACACGCTCATCCAGCCGCGCGCGATCTGCTCGACCACCAGGGCGTAGGTGAGCAGCGACTCGCCCAGCCCGCCGTATTCCTCACCGATGGTCAGGCCGAACAGGCCCATCTCGCGCATGCCCGCGACGATGTCCGACGGGTACTCGTCGGCGTGCTCGAGCGCCTGCGCGTGCGGGATGATCTCCTTATCGACGAACTCCCTGACGGTGGCCAGGATCTGCTGCTGCACATCGGTCAGTCCGGCGGTCTGCGCGAGACGGGTCAAGACGGCGCTCCTTTGAGTCGGTCGGGCGTTCGGTGCCTGCGGCGCCGGTCAGGGGCGGCGATGACGCCGCGGTCGCGCAGCCCGGCCAGCTCCGGGCCGGTCAGGCCGAGCACTTCGGTGAGGACCCGGTCGGTGTCGCGGCCGAGGGCCGGGGGCTGTCCCGGCGCACCGTAGCCGCCGTTCCAGCGCAGCGGCGAGCGGCCGGTGATCGCCGTGCTCGACGGGCCAGGGCCGGGCTGGCCGAGCTCGATGTCGGCCAGCACCGGGTACGCGCCCTGACGGTGGGCGGCGGCGACATCGGCCATCCCCCGGTAGCGGCCCCAGAGCACCCGGGCGTCGTCCAGTTCGGCGCCGACCTGGCCGCTGTCACGGGCGGCGAACCACGGCCGCAGGATGGCGGCGATCGTTTCCCGGTGCCGGTACCGCTCATCCTCCCGGCTCAGGTCGGCCTCGAGCACAGGGGCCAGCGCCTCGAAGACCTTGGCCGTGCCGGTCGCCTTCTGCAGCGCGGCCCACTGGCCTTCGGTCATCGCCACCGCCATCACCCGGTGGCCGTCGCGGCAGGCGAAGTCGATGCCGAAGCTGCCGAACAGATGGTTGCCGTGCCGGGGCCGGTCCGCGCCGCGCAGCGCCGCCTCCGACAGCCAGCCGAGGTTGGCCACTCCCGCCAGCGCGACATCGGAGAGGGCGAGCTCGATGAAGGCGCCGTGCCCGGACCGCTCCCGGTCGTGCAGCGCCGCCAGCATCCCCGCCGCCACGCTCACCCCGGTGATCAGGTCCCAGGCCGGGAGCACGTGGTTGACCGGCGCGCTGCCGCCCTCCGGCCCGGTGATCTGCGGCAGGCCGACCTCGGCGTTGACCGTGTAGTCGACGGCCGGCCCGCCGTCGGGCCGCCCCTGGACCCGCAGGTGGATCAGGTCAGACCGCCGGGCCGCGAGGGCGTCGTGCGTCAGCCAGCGGCGCCCCACCGCGTTGTCGATGAGCAGCCCACGGTCCGGTCCGGGCGCCGCGATCAGCGCTATCAGCAGTTCGCGGCCCTCATCCGAGCGCAGGTCGAGCGCGACCGAGCGCTTGCCCTTGTTCAGCGAAGCCCAGTAGTAGCTGTCGCCGCCCGGCGCGACCGGCCACCGACCGTGATCGTTGGCGCCGCCGAGCGGGTCGACCCGGGTCACCTCCGCGCCCAGCTGCGCCAGCGTCAAGCCGCCGGTCGGGCAGGCCACGTAGCTCGCGTACTCGACGACCTGCAGCCCGCGCAGGGGCAGTTGGGCAGCTGAGTCCATAGACAAAGACAATAAGTGGAACGAGAGCGTGGTCATCTGCTGGCCGGCCCGTTGCCGCCATCAGCGGCGGGACCATGGCCGGCCGCTGGAACCACGCGACCGTTCCCCATGACTGTTCTGGTTTCCGGTTTTCTGCTCCGTTTCGGCCCGGGTTTACAGGGTTGACATGGCTGTAAGGTCAGCGCACCGTGGTGGTTGACACCACTGTCAACCCTCTGCGAACGGGAACGCGATGCACGGGATGCGCAAGCTGCACGGGCCGGAGCAGGCCACCATCGCGGCCGGGGACGGCGCCCCGGCCGATGCCGGGCGCGCCTCGCGGCGCTGGCCGTGGGCCGCACTGATCGTGCTCTGCGCAGCTCAGTTCATGGTGATCCTCGATGTGACCGTGGTCAATGTCGCACTGCGGGGCGCGGCGCGCCACCGCGCTCAGCGTCTGGGGCGCGATCGGCGCGGGCGGCGCCGCCGCCGGGGTGCTGGTCGGCGGGGTGCTGACCAGCTGGCTGGGCTGGCGCTCGGTGTTCCTGATCAACGTTCCGGTCGGGCTGGTGGCCGGCGCGCTGAGCCTGCGCCTGCTGCCGCACCCCCGGCCGCTTCCCCACATTGGCCGGCAGCTGGACCTGCCCGGCGCTTTGCTGGCGACGGCCGGCCTGGTCACCGGGGTGTACGCGGTCACCGGCGCGCCTGCCGATGGCTGGGGATCGCCCCGGACCCTGCTGCTGCTGGCGGCATCGGCGGGCCTGCTGGCCGCGTTCGCGCTGGCCGAGCGCTCGGCCCGCCGGCCGCTGGTGCCGCCCCGCACCTGGCGGACCCGGTCGCTGGTGGCCGGGCTGGTGGTCATGCTCGGCGCGACCGGGATCCTGATCGGCACGTTCTTCCTCAACTCGCTCTATCTCCAGGACGTCGAGGGCGCCTCCGCGCTGCGCGCCGGGCTGGAGTTCCTGCCGCTGGTCGTGGTGGTCGGCGTGGGCGCGCATTCGACCGCCAGGCTCCTGCCGCGGGCCGGATCGCGCGCACTCGCCGTCGCCGGGCTGGTGCTGATGGGCGCCGGAGCGCTGCTGCTGGCCGGCCTTTCCACCCGGCCCGGGTACCTCACCGGGGTGCTGCCGGGTCTGCTGGTCATCGGGGCCGGGGCCGGTGTGGTCTTCCCCGCGGTTTCCGTCACCGCGATGAGCGAGGCGGCCGATGAGCTCGCCGGGCTGTCGTCCGGCCTGCTGACCAGCGCGCACGACATCGGCGCGGCGGTCGGCGTGGCGGTGTTCTCGGCCGTGGCCGTCGCCCAGGCGGGAGCGGCCGCCGGGCTGGCGGCCGGGTACCGGCACGGCTTCGCGGTCGCCGCCGTGATCGCGGCCGGGCTCGCGCTCGTCGCCCTGCTGGCAATGCCGACCGTCCGGCCGGCTCCCGGCACTCGCATGACGGTGCACTGAGATGCCCGCGCAGCGGCAGGCCGGGCACCAGCGCGCCATCGCCGACCGGAATGTGGAGGCCATCCTCGACGCGGCCGAGGAACTGCTTGCCCAGCATGGCCAGGCGAGCATCTCGGCCGTGGCCAAGCAGGCCGGGGTGTCGCGGGTCACCGTGTACTCGCACTTCCTCACCGGGGAGGCGCTGCTCCAGGCGGTCGTGGAACGCGCGGTCGGGCGGACGGCGGCGGCGCTGGAAGCCGCCCAGGCGGACGGGGAGCCGCCGGTCCAGGCGCTGGAGCGGCTGCTGGCGGCGGCCTGGCAGCACCTGGCCCGCTACAGCGCGATGGCGCAGGCGGTCACCGAGCAACTGGGCCCGGAAGCGGTGGCCAGCACCCACCACGCAGCGCACCAGACGATCGGCGCACTGCTGGAACGCGGCCGGGCGGACGGCTCGTTCCGCACCGACCTGCCGGTCGGCTGGCTGGTCAGCACCTGTATCGCGGTGATCCACGCCTGCGCGGCCGACGTCCGGGCGGGCCGGATCGCCGAGCAGGACGCGGCCCGGATCCTGACCATCACCATCCGCGACCTGTGCACCGGACCGGCGACGGCCTGAGCCGGACCAGCAAGGCGCGGCACCGCACCGGTGCATCTGCGCGCACTAATCCGTTGACGTATCTGATATTGCCTGCATATCATAGTGATATCAGTTTTTACGGACGGGTTCTTCCGGGGCCCGCTGGTTCCAGAAGGTGCAGGTAGTAGCGATGAAGACACATGCAAGGACGCCGCTGCGGCCGAAGGCTCACAGCGCCGGCAAGACGGTCATGGCAACCGCTCCGGTGACGGCAATCGCCCCCGCCGCGGACGAGCGTGTTCAGCGGCGGCAACTGGAGAAGTCGGTCTCCTTGACCGGCGCCGAGCGGTTCCGGTGCCTGTGGTACCGGCTCCGGCTGACGATCGCCGAGATGAACTACGCAACCCGCCGCCTGGCCGAGCTGCAGGCGCGCCTGCCGTGAGGGCGCGGGTTCCGGCAGGCCCTCGTGGCGCCGCACGGCCGATCGTCACGAGGGCCACGGGGGCCGCGCGGACGGCGAGCCTGTGGCCAGCACGATGTGCCCAGCACGTTGATGGGGGTCACCGTGCTCGGCTACCGAGATCAGCTCGTGGAGCTCGAAGCCGTTGCCGCGGTCCTCGATTCGTAACGCTCACGAGCACGCTGACCAGCGCTGCCGCCGTTAATCGGTTGCCCGCCGGCCCGAGCATCGCCAATGATGGCGCCCATGGCAACGACTAGGCGGGCCGACATGTTCACCGCGGACGGCAAGCCGTCTGACGACGACCCACGTGAGCACGGGCCGAGGCTGGGCGATGAACGCATCACGATGGCGGAGGCGCTGCGCTGCGCGCGCCTCACCCTCGAGATGAAGTGCGCCGGCCTTGACGCGGAGGCGATGGCGCTGCGCTCTGTCCCGCCGTCGACGATGTCGCTGCTCGGGCTGGTCCGGCACCTGGCCGAGGTGGAGCGGGCAACGTTCCGGGTGCTGATGGCGGGCCAGGACGTGCCCAAGCTGTTCTGCTCCCCCACCGATCGCGACGGGGACTTCGACGGCGCGGTTCCCGATCCCCTGGTGGTGGCCGAGGCCTGGCAGGCGTGGCGCGTGGAGGCCGACTTCGCCACCAGGTACGTGGCCGCGGCGCCGAGCCTCGACATCACCGGCGACGATCCCGACAATCTGCATGGCAGCGGCGGCGGCGCGATGTCGCTGCGCGAGGCGCTGGTCGGGATGATCGAGGAGTACGCCCGCCACCTGGGCCACGCCGACCTGCTGCGCGAACGGATCGACGGGCGTATCGGCCAGTAGTGATCCCGGCCCGTCGGCGCGTTAGGACGTGCGCTGCCTGGGTACCCCGCCACCGTGACTGAGCGCCGTAGCGCGCCGCCGGAGCGAGGAGGGACACCTGACCATGGCTTGCGGACAAGCGGCAGCGGTGTCCGGCGCCGCATCGGGCGACCGCCGCATCGCACGGCTTAGCTAGGTTCGGCGATGGTAGAGGACTTGCTGCCCGCGGACCCGGCCTCGGTCGGGCCATATCGCCTGATCCGGCGGCTGGGCACTGGCGGCATGGGACAGGTCTACCTGGCCAGGTCACCGGGCGGCCGTCTGGTAGCGGTGAAGGTCATCCGGCCGGAACTCGCGGCCGACCCCGGTTTCCGTTCTCGCTTCGCGCGCGAAGTCAGCGCCGCGCGGAGGGTAAGCGGGATGTTCACCGCGCCCGTGGTGGACGCGGACCCCGATGGGCAGCCGCCCTGGCTGGCCACGGCCTACGTGCCGGGGCCGTCACTAGCGGACGCGGTCGCCGAGTGGGGCCCGATGCCGCCCGGAGTGGTGCTCACCCTGGCGGCGGGGCTCGCCGAGGCGCTGGCGGCGATCCATCGGACGGGTCTGGTGCACCGGGACCTGAAGCCATCTAATGTGCTGCTCGCCGCGGACGGGCCGCGGGTAATCGACTTCGGCATCTCCCGTGCAGCTGACGCGAGCGTCCTGACGCTGACCGGGGTGATCATGGGCTCGCCCGGATACCTGTCGCCCGAGCAGGCTGAAGGCGGGCCGGTCGAACCAGCGGGCGATGTGTTCAGCCTGGGCGCCGTGCTGACGTTCGCGGCCAGCGGTGAGGCACCGTTCGGCACCGGTGCGGCGGCCGCGCTCGCCTTCCGGGTGGTGAACGCCGCGCCGAACCTGTCCGGTGTACCTGCGCAGCTCCGCCCCCTGATCGAACAGTGCCTGCTCAAGGACCCGGCTGCCCGGCCGACGCCGGCGGAACTGCTCGCATCCCTCGCCGCCGGGCACACGGAACCGCAGTGGCTCGGCCAGCCGCTAGCCGCGGCTGCTGCGCCAGCCGCCAGACCCGGCCCGCCCCGTCGGCCGGCCGTCGCAACCGTGCCTGCCGTGGCCCGATCCTCCCGACGGGGCCGGTAGCCGAGCCGTCCGCGCGCAACCGCGGGCCCGCCGCCGCGGCAGGCTGGGCTGGATCGTGACCGCGGCGGCGGTCCTGGCCGTCGCGGCGGCGGGGATAGCGCTGGCGGTTAGCGGGCAGAAGACTCGAGACGGCGATCACCCCGGCGCGGTCGGCGGCGAGCATGGACGGTGTGTGGACCGGCACGTACGACTGCGGTCAGGGCCTCACCGGGGTAAAGCTGACGATTACCGGCGCGACCGGCGGAGCCCTCATGGCGCGCATTGATTTCTACCCGGTCGCGAGCAACCCTGGCGTCCCGGACGGCAGTTACGAGCTAGTCGGCAGCTATTCCACCGCGAAGGGGCTGGTTCTGAACCCGGACTACTGGATCGACGAACCCGCGAACTACGAGATGGTCGGCCTCAGTGCATCATCGCCGCACGCGAACTCGATGAGTGGTGCCGTCCATGGCCTGAATTGCTCGACCTTTTCGGTGACCCGGTAGCGTTTTCCCCGATCAGCTGTGTCGGATTCCCGTCTCTGCGGGAGGCTGCCGGTCAGGACGGCCTCGAGGAACTCCGTGTTCGGGTGCAGCCGGGCGTGCAGGTCACGGACCACGGCATCGACATCAAACGGCACCATGCGTTGCTCAACGCGCGGGCCAGCGTCCGTGCCGCGCCCGGATCATCGAGGCTCTCCGGGCCGTCAGCGAACTCAAGGAGAAGACCGCCGGCCTCTCCGGGCAGCAGCGGTATCCCGGTGCTGCCGGGATTGAGTACCCGGATCCGTCGACCAGACGATCGGTGGCTGTGTGGGTGTGCCGCCGATGACGACGTCGGCGGCGCAACCCGTCAGCAACCGGCGAGATCGTCGTCAGAAATCCCAGGCTTGATCCCTGGGCCGGAGTCCGCTTCCGGCGACGCGTGCACGCCGAGCACGCGAGTGCCGTCCGGCAGGCCCAGGCGCAGGTGACGGGGCAGGGCCGTCAGGATCCCCAGCAGGGCCTGGGCCAGCCGCCCGCGGGTCCACCCGATCCCCGCGGCCCAGACCGTAGCGCTCGACCAGGTCGATGCTTTGCGCCGCGTCGGCGGCGGTGGCGTGCGGGGAGGCTGCTCACCGGTCAGGACGTAACGATCGGTGTTGCCCCGCAGCATCTCGACTCCCGGCATGTCGAGTAGCTCGAGGACCTGCCGGGCGCGGACCGGACAGGACCAGGTCACCCGACCCACCAGCGGTCACCTGACACTCGGCGCGTCTCGAGCACAGCCGCAGCGCGACTTCATTGTGAACGTCGGATGATGCAAGCCTATGAGCGCACGCTAGGCCGTGTGAGGTTGAGTCGCGCTCTTGTAAGCGCTTCCTTTTGCCCGCAAGCCACCAGTCGCCGCGCGACACGACGCGCGTTACTGATGGGCGTGCAGGTCCGCGCTCAGGCTGCCCCAGCTGCCCGACCGGGCGATGACCTCGACCGACCCGCTGACGCTGTTGCGGCGGAACAGCAGCCCCGACTTCCCGCTCAGCTCCCGCGCCTTGGCCTGCTGGCCGTCGGGGAGCGTGACGACCGTGCCCGCGGTCAGGTAGAGCCCGGCCTCGATGACGCACTCGTCGCCCAGGGAGATGCCCAGTCCCGAGTTCGCGCCCAGCAGGCAGCGCTGGCCGATCGTGATGACCTGCTTGCCGCCGCCGGACAGGGTGCCCATGATCGATGCGCCGCCGCCGATGTCGGAGCCCGCGTCGACGACCACGCCCTGGCTGATCCGGCCCTCTACCATCGAGGGCCCGAGCGTGCCGGCGTTGAAGTTGACGAAGCCCTCGTGCATGACGGTGGTCCCCTCGGCCAGGTGCGCGCCCAGCCGGACCCGGGAGGCGTCGGCTACCCGCACCCCGCTGGGAACGACGAAGTCGAGCATCGGCGGGAACTTGTCCACGCCGCGGACCTCAAGGTAGACGCCGCGGGAGAGCGCCCGCTGGCGGGCGTCGCCGACCTCGCTGACGGCGACCGGCCCCAGGGACGTCCACGCCACGTTGGGCAGGACGTTGAAGATCCCGTCCAGGTTCATCGAGTTGGGCCGGACCAGGCGGTGCGACAGCAGGTGCAGCCGCAGATAAGCGTCAGCGGTGTCGGCCGGCGGCAGGTCAAGGTCAGCCACCACGCACAACGGGGAGCGGATCACCACCCCGCGGACCTCATCTACCTGGTCCTCGGCTTCAGCCCGGTCCGCGCTGACGGCGTCGCCCGGCGTCCCCAGCCGCGGAGCCGCGAAGTAAAAGCTGAGCGGAACGCCGTCCCGCGCGATCGTCGCGACCGCGTATCCCCATGCAGACTCTCCCACGCAGCTAAGTTACCGCAGCCTGATCGTGGGCTGGCGGGTGGTGGTCGCGGGCAGGGACCAGACCAGAATGGGAGGATGGACCGGATGGAGCTTGAGTCGTTCCTTGCCACGGCCTCGGAGCTGCTGGCCGTGCCGTCGACCGCGGACCGGCCCGACGACCTGAACCGGGCGCTCGACTTCGTGCTGGACTTCGTCGGGCCCGGTTTCACGGTGCAGCGGTTCGAGTCAGGCGGCAAGCCGAGCGCGCTCGTTTACCTCGGTGCGAAGCGACCTCGCTTCCAGGTCATCCTCAACGCGCACCTGGACGTGGTGCCGGCCCAGCCTGGCCAGTTCCGGCCGCGCCGCGAGGGTGACCGGCTGTATGCCCGCGGCGCCGAGGACATGAAGGTGGCGGCGCTGGTTGAGGCGCAGGTCTTCCGCGAGCTGGCCAGCGACCTGCCCTACCCGCTCGCACTGCAGCTGGTCACCGACGAGGAGGTCGGCGGGCGCAACGGCACGCTGCACCAGATCGAGCAGGGCGTCAGCGCCGAGTTTGTCGTCATCGGCGAATACAGCGGCCTGCGCCTGGTGACCGACTCCAAGGGAATGATCACCGCCACCCTGCGGGCGGTTGGCCGCGGCGGCCACAGCGCCTACCCCTGGCTCGCCGACAACGCCCTGGTCAAGCTCAACCGCAGCCTGGCCAACTTGCTGGCCGCCTACCCGGTGCCCGCCGAGGAGGCCTGGCGGACCACCGTCAACATCGCGCGGATCGATACCCCCAACCAGGCCCGCAACCAGATCCCGGCCCAGGCGGAGGCGTGGGTGGATATCCGCTTCCCGCCCGAGGACAGCGACCTGAACGGCAAGGGCGCCGAGGAGATCACCGCGTACCTGGCGTCGTTCTGCGAACCGGGCGTCACCCCGGAGGTCCACCTGGCCGACCCGCCGCACCACGCCGACCGGCGGCGGCCCGAGATACGCGGGCTCCAGCGGGCCGCCGCCAACCAGGGTTATCAGGCTGATTTCCTGCGCAAGCACGGCGCCGCCGATGGGCGCTTCTATTACCAGCACGGCACCGACGCCGTCATCTTCGGCATCGGCGGTGACGGCCTGCACGGCCCCGACGAGTACGCCGACCTGACCACCATCAGCCCGTACTACAAGGCGCTCAAGGACTTCCTCGGCAACCGTGCTGGCGACTAAAGGAGAATACGGAGACCGGCAGCGGCTAGCTGGCGCAATCCGGTGGCGTCTGTTGCCTGGTGACTTTCGCGGTTGCGGGAAGTAGCCGTCGGACGGCGTTGAGCAGGGCGCACTTCCCGTCTACCCGGGTCACCGTCTTGCCGCCGGAGGTTATGTCCACCAGGTTGGCGCACTCGTAGCCCGCCACCTCAAAGCCCTGCTTGGCCCCGGCGACGTGGGTGAAGTCAAGCTGGTAGACCCGGATGTTCTCCATGCAGCTGGCTCCGGTCCACTTCTGCAGCCCGTTGACGAGCTGGTCCAGGCGCGCCGCTGACGCACCATGCAGCACGACGCGAGACGGGATCGCGAAGACCCCCATGGCCACGGTGGCCGAGGCGAAACCCGTTAGCCGCGCCTGGTCTACGGACTTGGATGCGTCTAGAGACTTCGCTGCGTCTGCCGACTTCGCCGCCGGGCCGGGTCCGCTGGTTTAGCGGTCGCGGTCAGGCACACCCCCGAGCCCAAGCAGTATCCCAGCCAGCGCGACCGCCACCGCAGCGCTGTGGTGCAGCGCTGCCCGGTTCTTATTCATCATGAGACGCACAGAGCGCGCCGGTGCCCGCCCCGGACACCCGCGCAACCCGAATGAGCGCGGCGCACCCGCGGGAAGCAGCAGGCGAACGGCCGACAGCAGGGCACAGTCCGGCGACCAGGCCGGGGCGCGCCGTGGGAGGGTACCCACCACTAGCCGGGCGCACCCGAAGCCGACACGTCCAAACCCTGGGCGCCAGGCAGGCGGTGAAGGACTCGTACATCCTCCTACGTGCACAGGTCGTCAAGGCCCGCCGCGGGCAGCCTCGGCAGCTGGTCGATGCGCGCAGCGGACGCCCCATGCAGCACGACCGAGACCGCGCCGACGTGTCCGAACACGTTGGTGGTGGCGTAACCGTTACCTCCGCCGATCTCGACGTGGATGTCTCGGACGGGCTCCTGAGCGCAAAAATCCGCCAAGCGCGCGCCACCAGCACGCGCAAGCAGGGTGACCCGGGTCTTCTTCAGCATGTCTCTTTGACGCTTGCGGAGCCCTTCCGGTGCCAGCCAAACTCAACTCTTAGACCTTGCGCAGCTCCCGCGCGATGACCATGCGCTGGATCTGGTTGGTGCCCTCGAAGATCTGCGGCACCTTCGCCTCGCGCATGTACCGTTCGACGGGGAAGTCGCGGGTGTAGCCGTAACCGCCGAGCACCTGCACCGCGTCGGTGGTTACCCGCATCGCCATGTCGGTGGCGACCAGCTTGGCGATCGACGCCTGGCGGCGGAACTGCATGCCGCGATCCCGGCGCCGCGCCGCGTCCAGGTAGGTCGCGCGGGCGGATTCGACGCCGGCCGCCATGTCCGCCAGCAGGAACTCCATCCCCTGGAAGTCGATGATCGGCTGGCCGAACTGGGTGCGCTGCTTGGCCTACGCCACCGCCTCGTCCAGCGCGGCCTGGGCCAGACCGACGGCGCAGGCCGCGATACCAGCCGGCCGGAGTTGAGCGCGTCGAGGGCGAACTTCAGGCCGTCGCCTTCGGCGCCGATGCGGCGGCGCACCGGGATGCGCGCCTGTCGAGCAGGATCTGCGTGGTCGGCGAGCCGGTCAGGCCCATCTTGTGCTCGGCGGCGGCCGTCGTCAGGCCCGGCGTCGACGCGTCGGCGAGCAGGCAGCTCACGCCGCGGCTGCGGTCGCGCTGGTGCGGACCATGATGGTGTAGAAGTCGGCCACCCCGCCGTGGGTGATCCACGCCTTCGTCCCGGTCACCACGTAGTCGTCGCCGTCGGTGATGGCGCGGGCCGACAGCGCCGCCGCGTCGGACCCGGCCTGCGGCTCGGACAGCGCGTAGGCGCCGAGCAGGTCTGCCGCTCGAGCATGTCGGTCAGCCATTCGGCGCGCTGCTCGTCGGTGCCGAACTGGGCCAGCGGATAGCAGGACATCGTGTGCACCGACAGGCCGACCCCACCGTCATCCAGGCCGCGGCGAGCTCCTCGAGCACCTGCAGGTAGACCTCGTAGCTGACCTCGCCGCCGCCCCACTTCTCCGGGTACGGCAGGCCGAGCAGCCCGCTGCGGCCGAGCAGCCGGAACTGCTCGCGCGGGAACCTGCTGGCCGCCTCGTACTCGCTCGCGATCGGCTTGAGCTCGCTGACGGCGATCTCGCGGGTGAGGCCGAGCAGATCCTCGGCGTCCGAGTCGGGCAGCAGCCTCTCTACCGGCATGTCCACTCCAGCCATATGCAGGGTTGCGCGGTCAAGGTTCCGCGCTATGCGTTCAGGGTTCGTCGAAGTACAGGCGGCTGACCATGTCGGCCACGCAGGCCGGCTTGGCGCTCCCCTCCACCTCGATGGTGACCCGGTTGACGAGCTGCACGGCGCCCCCTCCGACCTTGTCCAGGCTGATCAGCATGGCCCGGGCCCGCAGACGCGACCCGACCGGCACCGGCGTCGGGAACCGCACCCGGTCCAGGCCGTAGTTGATGGCCATCCGGGCGCCCTCGATGGAGCGCAGCTGGCTGGACAGGTAAGGGACGAGCGACAAGGTCAGGAACCCGTGCGCCACCGTCGTCCCGAACGGCCCGGTGGCAGCCCGCTCCGGGTCGACGTGGATCCACTGGTGGTCTTCGGTGTCGTCAGCGAACCCGTTGATCCGGGCCTGGTCCACCGTGAACCAGTCGGTGGGCCCGATTTCCTGGCCGATGGCCGCTTCAAGGTCGGCGATGCCGTGGTATGTCTGCACCTGACCATTAGACATGGGCCGCCTCACGCCATCAATCGCCGCAGGGCGGGCAGCAGCGTGTCGATGTCCTGGCCGGTGCGGAACGCGACGATGGTGGTCCCGTCGGCTGCTACCTCATCAGCGCCCCCGTCGGCGCCGCCCGCGGCAGCGCCGTTCCCGCCGACACTGCTCCCGATGACATTGCCGTCCGGCCCGGTAAACAGCTCTATGACCTGGCCAAGGGCCTGGTCGACCTCGGCGATAGGGTCCGGGCTCTCGCCTCTGAGCCAGCGGCGCAGCACATGGTTGTGCGCGGCGACCACCGCCGCGGCCATCAGCTCGGCCCGCAGCGACGCCGGCTCGCCCGGATCGCCCATCCAGCCGGCGATGAACTCGCGGAACAGCCGCTGGTAGCGCGCGACGCTGGCAATCTCGCGGTCCCGCAGCGTCGGCACCGCGCTGGTCAGCGCGTACCGGCGGCGGGCCAGCTCACCCTCGGCGATGTAGTGCCGCAGTACCAGGCGGACCGCGTCGGACACCGCGACCAGGGCGGTGGCGTCGCTTGAGGTCCGCAGCCGCTCCCCGATCTGCTCCAGGAGCCGGTCGTGGTCGGGGAAGATGACGTCTTCCTTGGAGCGGTAGTGCCGGAAGAACGTGGTGCGGCCGAGGCCGCGCGCTCGGTGATGTCATCGATGCTCGTCTGCTCGTACCCGCGCTCGCCGAACAGGGCGAACGCGGCTTCCGCGAGCCGGTCCCGCGCCGACGGCCTGCTCAAGAACGCTCCTCTCCCCGATCCCCCGGATCACGCCGATCCCCCTGCTACGGAGGCCGTTACGCTGCCTGATAGGAACTTAGTTCCATCATATCGATACTGAGACCCGCCGCCAGCGCGGTCAACCGCCTCGCCGTGAATGCCCGGTGGCATGGCCCCGCGGGGCCTCAGGGCGTGCTGCCGGGCAGCCGATCGAGCATGACCCCGATGGCCTCCCGCAGCATGTCGTGCCGCGGGCCGAGTGCGAACTCCCGGCTTGTCCAGCGCTCCTGCGGATACAGCCAGACCGGCCAGCCGACCAGGTCCGCCGGCTCCCACTCATAGCGAGGCCATACATGCGCGTGCAGGAAGCCGTCTGTGTTGCCGAGGATCTCCAGGTTCACTCGCCGGAACGCCGGGTCCAGGCGGCGGCAGGCCCGCTCGACGGCCTCGCCGAGCCGGTCCATGTCGGACAGGAAGGCCGTCCGTTTGCCTCGCGGCAGGTCCGACAGCCGCTGGACGCCCGGTTCATCGACGAGGAGCACGCAGTAGCCGGGCAAGAACTGCGTGTCCCCGATCACCGCGAACCCGGCGTCAAGTCGCCGCAGCACAGTGGGATTCTCAGCCCGCAGCGCACTGCCGATCCTGTCCGCGCGCCAGTCGGTATCCATGGCGCAGCACCCTACAGGTCCGCCGTTACCAGCTCCCGCAGTCATGCGAAGAAACACCCGATGGTGGAACGGACCGTGGTTCACCCGGCCCGCCCCGGTCCCAGCAGGGCGGACCGGCCTTGGAACCGGGGATCAGGCGTGCTCGTAGGGGATCTTCTCTCCCGCCTCGACCGGGACCGGCAGGCGGTTCTCGGCCGGCGGCAGCGGGCACGTGGCGAGGTCGGTGTAGGCGCACGGCAGGTTGGCCGCGCGGTTGAAGTCCAGCGTCACGGTGCCATCGTCGGCGGGTGCCGCCAGTTGCAGGGTGCGGTTGGCCGCGTAGGTCGTCACGCCGGAGGTGGCGTCGGTGAACAGGATGGTCAGGGTGCCCGGCGCGTGCCCGGGGAACGCGGTGAGGGCTAGCTCCTGCCCGTCCAGGGTGAACTCCACCTGGCCGGCGCGTCGTAGACGTGCTCGAGCCCGTCGACCACGGAACCGACCGCGGTTGGCCGCGGCTCGGCGAAGGGGACGTAGCGGGCGGTGACCGCGAATCGCGGGTCGGGCTGGTAGGCGGGCGTGCCGTGGAACGCCGTGCGCAGCGGGTTGCCGGGGTGCCGCGGCCGGATGATGTCGTTCCCGCCGCGCTTGGCGACCTCGATCACCGCGTCACCCCACACCGCGTTTACACTCGCGCGCTCGGGGATGACCCCGAAGGAGTATCGCCCGCGCGCCGGCGAGCCGTCGATCACCAGTTCCTCGCCCTCGGCGAGATCGACGACGACGCCGTCCGGTCCGGTGGACCACTCCCCCGGCGCGTCCGGGAACCGCTGCGGCTCGTCGGACAGCCAGTTCAGGCTGGTGATGGCGAGGAACCCATGCGGGTCGGCGAGCCGCGCCTCCTGCCGGCGATGCCAGGCATCCCACTGCGCGGCGAAGTCATCGACGGCGGGGGCGGTTTCGCTGACTGATGCGGTCATGAACGTGCTCCTTTGCGACTCGGCACTTACCATGGCGAACCAAACGAGACGCCCGTCTATGCCCTAGATTCGACTATGTCTATCGTTAAAGTAGAGATACGTTGAGGCGGGACCCCCTCGGGGCGGCAGTGCCCCCTGGGGCGATACTGCACTTTGAGGCAGAACCGCACGATACGCAGCACCGCACGGCCGGGTGACAGCGCACTCTGCACGCAACACGCACGTTGAGGCGACACTGAGGGAGAGACCCGTTTATGGAGACCTGGGACGCCATCCGAGCCCGGCGCAACGTTCGCACTTACCAGGCCGACCCGGTGCCCGCCTGGGACCTGGACCGGATCGCGGAGGCAGGCTGGCGCGCGCCATCGGCGTCCAACCGGCAGCACTGGGAATTCATCATCGTCACCGACAAGGACCAGCTCCAGGCGCTATCCACCGTCTGGCGCGGCGCCGGGCACATCGCCGGGGCGGCCGCCGCCATCGCGCTGGTCGTCCCTGTGACCGACGATGACCACACCCGCCTGGTCGACTACTACGATCTCGGGCAGGCCACCTACGCGATGATGATCACCGCCGCCGATCTCGGCATCGGCACCGGCCACTCCTCGGTCGGCGACCAGGAAGCGGCCCGCAAGATCCTCGGCGTGCCCGACGATCACAACGTGGCCTACCTTCTCGGCATCGGCTGGCCCGCCGATCGCCCGCTGGCACCCATCGTCAACCTCAACCGCCGCCCGTTCGACGAAGTCGTCCGTCACGGCACCTGGTAAGCGGTTCTGGCGCGTCCCCCTCAGGTAACAGAAGGTGCCTTAGGCGATCAGCACTGGGCCGAGGCACTGCACGGCGCCCTGGCCGACGCGACGGGAAGCTGAGCCGCGCTCGCGCAGTGGTTCCTGCCGGTTTAGCCGCGTGGCCTCGTGGCGGGCCGCAGGGCAGCGGCAATTTCGTCGACCGTGTCGAGCTGCCCTGCGGCGACGGCGATGACGAGGTCATAGGCGGCGTCGTTGGTGAGGGTGAGGCGGCGGCCGTTGAGGCCGTAGAAGGCGATGACCGCAGCGAGGGCCAGGCGCTTGTTGCCGTCGATGAGGGCGTGGTTGCGGGCGATAGAGTGCAGCAGAGCGGCGGCCTTGGCGTCCAGGTCGGGGTAGGCGTCCTTGCCGAAAGCGGTGGCCTGGGGACGAGCCAAGGCGGCGTCGAGCAGGCCATAGTCGCGCACCGCGTAGTCCGGTCCGAGGACGCGACCAGCGATGTGCAAGAGCTCGGGCAGGGTCAGGTAGATCACTGGCCGAGCCGCTCCAGGGCTTCGGCGTAGCGGGGCAATTCTTCGTCGAGTACCTGGTCGAGGAGCTCGGCGCGGCTGTGGTTCTCCACGTACTCGCGGATCGCCTGCCGGGCAACCTCCTGCATGGACCGGCGCTCAAGGTCGGCCCGCCGTCGCAGCGCGGCAGTCTCATCGTCCGCGAGCCTCAGTGTCATCGCCATTCAGACATGGTATCATGAGCGATACCACTCCGACGCTGCTGAGGGACCGTGCCTACCGCGGCTGTATCGGAAGGCGCTAGCGGAAGGTCGGCTCGCGGGAGAAGACTTCCTCGACCGCCGGGGCGAAGTGCTCCAGGGGCAGCCAGTCATAGCCCGGGTCGAAGCAGTTTTCGTCGTAGCGCTCGCAGAACTCGACCGTGGCGCCGAACCACGGGTGCCCCCGGTATTCCTCCCTGGCGTCGACGTCGTCCCCGGTCTGGGCGCCGTAGTAGTGCATCTGGAACACCGGGTGGTGGGAGACGATCCAGCACAGCTTTTCCGAGACGAACGGGCGCAGCACCGCCGCCGCGTAGCTGCCGTGTGAGTACGGGGCCAGGCCGTCGCCGATGTCGTGGATCAAGGCGGCCACCACGTAGTCGACCGCCCGGCCGTCCCGCTCCGCCCGCGTTGCCGACTGCAGGCTGTGCGCGAGCCGGCTGACCGCGTACCCGGGGTCCGGCTCCGCCGCTCCCAGCGCCCGCACCGCGTCCAGCACCCGCACGTGCAAGGTGCGGTTATAGGCCCCCTCGCGCGCGTGGATGAGGGCGTACTCCTCAACAGTGCCGTCCTGCATACGGGTGAAGGTCGCTCTCGCCAGGCCGCTGCTCACGAGATCATCGTAGCTAAGGCCGCGTCGTGCGAGCTTGGCCGGTGATGGCGGCCAAGACGGTGAGCGCGTCGCGTACCGCCGCGACATCATGGGTGCGGATGTAGTCGGCCCCCTGCCAAGCGGCGAAGACCTCGCAGGCGAGGGTCGCCGACCCAGAATGGGCGACGTCCCTGCCGGTGAGCGCGCGAAGGAAGGACTTGCGGGACGGGGAGGCCAGGACGGGCAAGCCGAACGTGTCCTTCAGCTCGCGGATCCCGGCCAGGGCCCTGAGCGAAGGACCGGGGGTACTGCCCAGGAAGTAGCCGAGCCCAGGGTCGATGATGAGCCGGTCCCGGCTGATGCCGGCCGCCTGCAGCGCGGCCAGCCGCCGGGTGAAGAACCGGTGGATCCCGTCCCAGACGACCGCCGGGTCCGTCGCCACCTGGGTGGCCGTTCCCGCTGCCTGCACGGCATGCATGACGACTAGGCGGCACTGCGATGCCGCCAGGGCCGGGTACAGGCCGGGGTCGCCGAACCCGTGGATGTCGTTGAGGTAGGCCGCGCCCGCGGCGATGGCGAACCGCAGGGTCTCGGGCCGGAACGAGTCGACTGAGACGGGGATCCCGTCGGTGGCGAGCCGCTCGAGGACCGGGGCAATCCGGCGCTCTTCCTCCGCGGCGGAGACGGGCGCGGAACCCGGATGGCTGGCAGCGGGGCCGAGCTCGATGATGTCGGCGCCCTCGGCGCGCAGGTGGCGGGCGTGCTCAAGCGCCGCCGCGGGGTCGAGGTAGCGCCCGCCGTCGGAGAATGAATCCGCGGTGATATTGACGATCCCGACAACACGGGGCTCGCCCGCCGGAAGCAGCGGGCCGGGCGGGACGGCTGCGCGAACTGGACTGGTCATGCGCGTGCTCCTTCAGGCGGCAGCAGATGCTCGCCCAGGCGCACGGCTGGACCGGGCAGCAGCCCGGCAGGCCGCTCCCCGGTGGTGCTCCACCCGAACGCCAGTCACGGCCTGGCACCCACCCTACGACGCGGCCCCAGCCCGCCGCCACCGGGCAGGAACGGTGATATCTCCGCGCTCAGATCAAGGCGGTGGGCTGGTCCGGGCGGCCGAGCAGGGCCTTGCCGTAGATCTCGTAATTGACCACGGGCAGGGCAACGGCGTGGCGGGCGGCTACGGCTGAGTCGCGCCAGATCCGCTGGAGCGGGTTGACCTGGGCGAAGCTTCCGGCGCCGTGCGCGTACAGCAGCGTGTCGATGGCCTTGGTGATGTGCTCGAGGGCCCAGCCGGTGTCGGCCCGGACCCGCGCGCGGTGCAGCAGGTCCGGGTAGACGCCGGCCGCGGCCGCCCGGTCAATGTCGTCGGCGGCGCGGTAGGCGTGCAGGTGGGCGGTGTCGATCATCAGGGCGGCCTGCGCGAGCTGCAGCTGGAACGCCGTCGAATCGGCCTGGGCGGCGTAGAAGGTGTAGGAGATCGGCTTCGCGTCCGCCTTCCTGGTCACCAGCTCAAGTGCCTTGCGGCCCAGGCCCAGCTGGGGGCCGGCCAGCACCAGCGCGAGCACCGGGATGAACGCGGAGCGGTAGAGCTGCTCGTCGGTGTGCTCGGTCGGGTACTGCCCTTCCAGCGCCGTCAAGCCGGACATGATCCGGTGCTCGGGGACGAAGACGTCGGTCGCGATCAGGCAGTTGGAGCCGGTCGAGCTCATCCCGGCGACGAACCAGGTCTCCTCGAGCTCCAGGTCGGTGAACGGGATGAGGGCGAGGCCCTGGTCGACCATGTCCCCGTCGGCGTTGACGACCGGGAAGCCGAGGATCGCCCAGCTGGAGTGCCAGGATCCGGAGTTGTAGAACCAGCGTCCGGTGACCCGGAACCCGCCGTCGACCTTGACCGACTCGCAGCTCGGGGTGAGCACCCCGGAGACCTTGACGTCGGGGTTGGCTCCCCACACCTCGTCCTGCGCCTGCTCACTGAACAGGCCGGTGAGCCAGGCGCAGACGTTGCACAGCGCAACGACCCAGGCGGTGCCGCCGTCGGCCTCGGCGACCGCGGCCGACACGTCGAGCATGGTGCGCACCGAGGTCTGGTAGCCGCCGTAGCGGCGCGGCTGCGCGACCTTGAACGCCCCGGCGTCGGTCAGCGCCGTGATCGACTCCTCGACGACGCGCCGGTCCTGCTCACCCTGGGCGGCGTTCTTCTCGATCAGCGGCTGGAGCCCGCGGATCCGGGCCAGGAGTTCTTCGGAGGTGGGGACGGCCCTGGCGGCAGCTTCGGTGGTGCTCATGACGCGGTTCCTTCCGGGGTCAGCCGACGGCGCCACCAGCACGGGCGCGCTCGACGTCCATCACATACCCGTCCAGGCGTGAAGTTCTGCGGGGCTTGCCCGAATTGCGCAACGCGGCGTTGCATCAGTGGGGCCGCCCGCGGGATAGGCGCCGGTTGCCGGGCAGTGGTGGAACCACAGCTCGTTCTGAAACAAAGAGCAGCAACCGCTGGGAGCGGTCATGCGACCAACCTTGCCCTGGCTTGGCCGAGCTGCTCGGCTAGCCGCGCGCGGGCGGTCACCAGGGAGGGGCCGTACCAGGTGAGGCCGCGGCCTTCGACCAGGGCGACCCGCTGCCTGGGGAACATCTCGGGACCGTCGGCCGCGGTGAAGGTGTAGGGCTCGTCGGGCAGCACGATGAGCTCGGGCTCGCGCGCGGCCAGGTCGTGCAGGGTGACGTGCGGATAGCGCTCCGGGTGGTCGGCGTAGACGTTGTCCAGGCCGAGGCGGGCGGCCAGGTCGCCGGTGAAGGTGGCCGAGCCGACCACCATCCAGGGGTCGCGCCAGATCGGGATGGCCGCCCGGACGCGCGGTCCCGGGGCCGGGTCGCGCCAGGACCGCTCCGCCTCGGCCAGCCACGGGGGTTCGGGCCAGCCCAGGGCTTCGGTGAACATCCGCCGCAGCGAGGCGATGGCCTCGTCCAGGTTCCTGATCACGGTCACCCAGACCGGTATCCCCGCCGCGCGCAGACGCTCCACGTCGACGCGGCGGTTCTCCTCCTGGTTGGCCAGCACGAGGTCGGGCTTGAGCGCGGCGATGGCCTTCAGGTCGGGGTTCTTGGTGCCGCGCACCCGGGGCACGTCCAGGTCCTCGGGATGGGTGCACCAGATGGTGGCGCCGGCCAGCGCGTCCGGGCGGGTGACCGCCACCGACTCGGTCAGCGACGGGACCAGCGATACCACCCGGCGGGCGGGCAGCCGCACGCTGACCGGCTGGCCGAGATCATCGCGGAGCGTCATGATCTCTCCGGAAAGTCAAAGTCCGATCATCGCGAACGCACGCGTGGCTTCGCGTGTCATCACACGTTACGCCGGTACTGGCCGCCGACCTCGAAGAACGCCTCGGTGATCTGCTGCAGGCTGCAGACGCGGGCGGCGTCCATCAAGACGGCGAACACGTTGTCGCCCGCCCGGGCCGCCTTCTGCAGCGCGGTCATCGCCGCGTGCGCCTCCTCGGCGTGCCGCTGCTGGAAGTCGCGGACCCGGCTGAGCTGGGACTGCTTCTCTTCCTCGGTGGCGCGGGCGAGCACCGTGGGGGTGGCCGCCGGGTCTTCGCCGCGCGGGTTGCGGAAGGTGTTGACGCCGATGATCGGCAGCGTGCCGTCGTGCTTGCGCTGCTCGTAGAGCATGGACTCGTCCTGGATCTTGCCCCGCTGGTAGCCGGTCTCCATCGCGCCGAGCACCCCGCCGCGCGCGCTGATCGCCTCGAACTCGGCCAGCACCGCCTCTTCGACCAGGTCGGTCAGCTCGTCGACGATGAACGAACCCTGCAGCGGGTTCTCGTTCAGCGCCAGGCCCCACTCCTTGCCGATGACCATCTGGATGGCCAGCGCGCGCCGCACCGACTCCTCGCCCGGGGTCGTGACCGCCTCGTCGTAGGCGTTGGTGTGCAGGCTGTTGCAGTTGTCGTAGATCGCGCAGAGCGCCTGGAGCGTGGTGCGGATGTCGTTGAAGGACATCTCCTGCGCGTGCAGCGACCGGCCGGACGTCTGCACGTGGTACTTGAGCTTCTGCGACCGCTCGTTCGCGCCGTACCGGTCGCGCATGGCGACCGCCCAGATCCGCCGGGCGACGCGGCCGATCACGGTGTACTCGGGGTCCATGCCGTTGGAGAAGAAGAACGACAGGTTCGGCGCGAAGTCATCGATCGCCATCCCCCGGGCGAGGTAGGACTCGACGTAGGTGAACCCGTTGGCCAGGGTGAAGGCCAGCTGGCTGATCGGGTTGGCCCCGGCCTCGGCGATGTGGTACCCGGAGATGGACACCGAATAGAAGTTGCGGACCTTGTTGGCGATGAACCATTCCTGGATGTCGGCCATCATCCGCAAGCTGAACTCGGTGGAGAAGATGCAGGTGTTCTGCCCCTGGTCCTCCTTGAGGATGTCCGCCTGCACGGTGCCGCGCACTCCTGCCAGGACCCGCTCCCTGATCTCGGCCGCCTCGCCCTCGGTCGGCGCGCGGCCCTGCTCGGCCGCGAACGCGTCGATGCCCTGGTCGATCGCGGTATTCAGGAAGTACGCGAGGATGGTCGGGGCGGGCCCGTTGATCGTCATCGACACCGAGGTCGTGGGCGACGACAGGTCGAACCCGTCGTAAAGGGCCTTCATGTCCTCCAGCGTCGCGATCGAGACACCGGAGGTGCCGACCTTGCCGTAGACGTCGGGGCTCTCCCCCGGGTCGCGGCCGTAGAGGGTGACCGAGTCGAACGCGGTGGACAGCCGGGTCGCCGGGCTGCCCTCGGACAGCAGCTTGAACCGCCGGTTGGTGCGGAACGGGTCGCCCTCGCCGGCGAACATCCGGGCCGGGTCCTCGCCCTCCCGCTTGAACGGGAACACCCCGGCGGTGAAGGGGAAGTAGCCCGGGAGATTCTCCTTGCGCAGGAACCGGAGGAGTTCGCCGTGGTCGGCGTAGTGCGGCAGCGCCACCCGCGGGATCTTGCTGCCGGACAGCGACTCGCGGGTAAGCGCGGTGCGCAGCTCGCGGTCGCGGACCCGGACGAGGCGTTCGTCCCCGGAATACGATTCCACCACGGCGGGCCAGGTGTCGATCAGGGCGGCGCTGTCCCCCGTGACCGCGCGCTTAGCCTGCGCCTCCAGATCCGCCACGGTCCGTTCACTATCACCGGAAAGTTCAGCCCGGACGTCGGCCAGCCGTTGCAGCCGCCGCACCGCCGCGACCTGCTTTTCTGTCTGCTCGTGGTAGCCGTGGACGGTGGCGGCGACCTCGGCCAGGTAGGCCGTCTTGGCCGCCGGGATGACCGGCGCGGCGTCGGTGGAGACCCGGCCGACGGCCGGGGGCAGCACGCCCGCCGTCAGCGGCAGGCCGAGCTCGGCCAGCAGGCCGGCCAGGTGCTGGTACAGGGCGGTGACGCCGTTGTCGTTGAAGGTCGCCGCGCTGGTGCCGAAGACGGGCATGTCCTCCGGCCGGGCGCCGAACACCTCGCGGTTGCGGACGAGCTGGCGGGAGACGGCCCGCAGCGCGTCGGCGGCGCCGCGCCGCTCGAACTTGTTGATCGCCACCACGTCGGCGAAGTCGAGCATGTCGATCTTCTCCAGCTGGGAGGCGGCGCCGAACTCCGGCGTCATCACGTACAGCGACAGGTCCGCCAGCCCGGTCACCCCGGCGTCGCCCTGGCCGATGCCGGGGGTCTCCAGGATCACCAGGTCGTAGCCGGCCGCCTGGCACGCGGTGACGATGTCCCCGATGTTGTCCGGCAGCTCGCGGGCGCCCCGCGTCGCCAGCGAGCGGAAGAAGACGTGGTCGCCGTCGAGGGCGTTCATCCGGATCCGGTCGCCCAGCAGCGCGCCGCCGCCGCGCCGCCTGGTCGGGTCGACCGCGAGCACCGCGACCCGGAGCTTGTCGTGCTGGTCGGAGCGGAGCCTGCGGACCAGCTCGTCGGTGAGCGAGGACTTGCCGGAGCCGCCGGTGCCGGTGATCCCCAGCACCGGGACGCGGCGGGCCGCGGCCGCGGCCGCCAGCGGCCCGAAGCCGGGGTCGCCCCGCAGCTTGCCCGCCTGCAGGCAGGTGATGGCACGGGCGAGGGCGCGCCGCTCCCCGGAAAGCACCGCCTCGGGCTCCGGCGGCTGGCCGGCCAGGTCGGTGTCGCAGTCCTTGATCAGCTCGTTGATCATCCCGGGGAGGCCGAGGCGCTGGCCGTCCTCGGGCGAGAAGATCCGCACCCCGGCCCGGTTCAGGCGGGCGATCTCCGCGGGCACGATGACGCCGCCGCCACCGCCGTAGATGCGCACGTGGCCCGCCCCGGCCCGGTTGAGCGACTCCGACAGGAACTCGAAGTACTCGATGTGGCCGCCCTGGTAGGAGCTGACCGCCACGCCCTGGGCGTCCTCCTCCAGCACCGCGTCGACCACCGAGGCGACGGAGCGGTCGTGGCCCAGGTGGATCACCTCGGCCCCCTGGACCTGCAGGATCCGCCGCATGATGTTGATCGCCGCGTCATGGCCGTCGAACAACGCGGCCGCGGTGACGAACCGTACCGGATGGACCGGCGCATAGAGGCCGTTGCCGGCCCGCGCATTCCGGGCGCTACTGGACGGAGCTGCCACGAGATCCCCCCCAATCCCTTGGACGATCAATATTTGGACATTAAAATAAAATCCGGGCCTAGTCAACCCCCGCGTCACCCGTCCCGAGCGCGTACGGTTACCGCATGGCCGCACGAGAGCCGTTTGACCCGATAGCCGAGGCGCACCGGCAGTGGAGTGCTCGCTGGCCCGACGCGGCCGAGCACATGGCCGCCGTCACCACCGTTATGCGCGTCCAGCAGCTGCTGCTGAGCCGGGTCGAGGACACGCTCAAGCCGTACGGCCTGACCTTCGCCGCCTACGAGGCGCTGCGGCTGCTCGCCTTCTCCCGGCGGGGCTCGCTGCCGATGGGCAAGATGGGCGAGCGGCTCATGGTCCACCCCGCCTCGGTGACCAACGCGATCAGGAAGCTGGAAGTGCGCGGCCTCGTGCAGCGGCAGCTCTCCCCGGCCGACCGCCGGGTCGTCCTCGCCACCATCACCGACGAGGGACGCGCCCTCGCCGACGAGGCCACCACGGCGCTGAACCAGGCCGCGTTCGGCCTGCCGGACCTCAGCGACCAGCAGGCGGCCGAGATCACCGCCCAGCTGCGGACGATCCGGGCGCTGTCCGGCGATCTCGGCACTCGCGGCCGTTAGGCGGCTTTGCCCGGTTTGCGCGAACGGCTCGCGCCGCGGGCGTTACAGCTTGAGCAGGTCGCCCAGCGGTTCCGGATCCAGCGGTTCCGGATCCAGCGGTTCCGGAGTCCAGCGGTGAGTCCGCACAATCGCCAGCGGGTCACGATCGACGTCGGCCAGGGCGGCACGCGGGGCAAGGCGCAGTCGGACGGCGCCCAGCTGACCGGAATGCCGTTCGGCTGAAGCAGAAAGGCCCGGCGGACCAGAATCAGTCTCCGGCGGGGATGGCGTACGCTGCCGCCATGACCGAGCAGAACATGCAGATCCGGCTGGCCTCGCGCCCAGTCGGCAGGCCAACCGCGGAGAACTTCACGATCACGCAGGCGCCGGTCAAGCCGCCGGGCGAGGGCGAGGTGCTGATCCGCACCCAGTACCTGTCCCTCGACCCGTACATGCGCGGGCGGATGAGCGACGCCCCCTCCTACGCGCCGCCGGTCAAGGTGGGCGGGCTGATGGTCGGCGGTACCGTCGGCGAGGTCGTCTCGTCCAACGACCCGCGGTTCAAGCCCGGCGACAGCGTGCTCGCCTACACCGGCTGGCAGCAGTACGGGGTGCAGACGGCCGAATGGCTGCGCAAGCTCGACCCCGCCCAGGCGCCGGTCACCACCGCGCTCGGCGTGCTCGGCATGCCCGGGTTCACCGCTTACGCCGGGCTGACCCAGATCGGCCAGCCCAAGCCCGGCGAGACGGTGGTGGTCGCGGCGGCCAGCGGCCCCGTCGGTGCCACCGTGGGGCAGCTGGCGCGGATTCTCGGCGCCCGCGCGGTGGGCGTCGCGGGCGGGCCGGAGAAGGTCGCGCACCTGCGCGAGCTCGGCTTCGACGCCGCCCTCGACCACCGCGCGCCTGACTTCAAGGCGCAGCTGGCGGCGGCCACGCCGGACGGTATCGACGTGTACTTCGAGAACGTCGGCGGGCACGTCTGGGACGCGGCCTTCCCCCGGCTGAACAACTACGCCCGCATCCCGGTCTGCGGGCTCGTCGCCCATTACAACGACACCGGGCTGCCGCCCGGCCCGGACCGCTCCACCGCGCTCATGTCCGCCATCTTGCGCAAGTCCCTGACCGTGCGCGGGTTCATCCAGAACGAGTTCGCCGGCACCCCCCTGATGGAGGAGTTCCTCACCCGCGGGACCGGCTGGGTGCAGGACGGGTCGCTGAAGTACTGCGAGGACATCGTTGACGGGCTGGAAAACGCGCCGGAGGCCTTCATCGGCATGCTGGAGGGCAAGAACTTCGGCAAGCTCATCGTCGCCGTGAGCTGACCGGTTCCCTTCCTCCGCCGAGGCCGTTATATGGGGGCCGGGCCCCTTACCACCAGGTGCTTTCGTTGGACCTGTCGGTGCCTCCGGTCTTGTCGAGGGCGTTGAGCGCGGCCATGTCCTCGTGCGACAGGGCGAAGCTGAACAGGTCCGCGTTCTCCTCGATCCGCTCCCGGTGCGTCGACTTCGGGATGACCGGCAGGCCGTGCTGCACGCACCAGCGGAGCAGTACCTGGGCCGGGGTCCGGCCGACCCGGTCGGCGATGGCCGCCACCCGGGGATCGCGGAGGTGCCGGCCGGTGCCGAGCGAGCTGTAGGACTCGATCACGATGCCCTGCCGCTCCGCCGCCTCAACCAGCTGGCGCCGGTGCTCGAAGGCACTGAACTGCACCTGGTCGATCACCGGGGCGACCGTCCCCGACTTGAGCACCTGCTCCAGCTGGTCGGCGCTGTAGTTGGAGACCCCGATGGAGCGGGTGAGGCCGCGCTCCTTGGCCTGCTCCATGCCCGGCCAGGCGCGCAGCGCGCCGCCCTTCGGCCAGTGCACCAGGTACAGGTCGACCTGGTCGACGCCGAGGCGCTTGAGCGAGCCTTCCAGTTCGCGGGCGGGATCTTTGCGGTTGGGGTTGAACTTCGTGGTGATGAAGATGTCTTCTCGGGGCACCCCGGACTCGCGCAGCCCCTGGCCGACGCCGTCCTCGTTGCCGTAGGCCTGCGCGGTGTCGATATGCCGGTAGCCAAGCTCAAGCGCCCACCGCACCGAGTTCACGGTTTGCTTCCCGTCCGGCACCTGCCAGACCCCGAGCCCGAGCAGCGGAATGCTGTTCCCGTCGGCTAGCGCCCGCACCTGGTCGTCCGTCATCGCTTCTCCCTCTGCTCAGCTCTGTCTGTCTGCTCGCCGGCCGCGGTGAGCTGACGCGCTGCCGTCTCGCCAGTCCCCCACCAGAACCAAAGTCAACATCCATTATTCCGAACGGACCGCGGGCGCTTGTCACAGCGCCCGGCCGAGCCGCCCCTGATTCCGGCGCTGGCGCAACCGGGGTAATAGGCCGAGACTGACGGTAGCAATCATCAAGGAGGATGAAATGACGGCAGAAGTTCCTGAGCCCGCGGGCGAGACGACCGGCATCACCGACATTTTCGGTTCCGAAACAGGCGGTACCGACGAATTCGGGCCGGAGACCGGCGGCACTGATGTGTTCGGCCCGGAGACCGGCGGCACCGACGAATTCGGCCCGGAAGCGGGCGGAACCGACGAGTTCGGGCCCGAGACCGGCGGCACCGACGTGATGGCCCCTAAGCGGGCTAACTGACCCGCAACGCCCTGATCAGGCCCGTTGTACCGTCGCCGCGTGCCCGGCCGGCACTGCGCCGGCGCGCGTCCGGTGCTCTGCAGGCGCGCCATCCCCGCCTGCCCCGGACACTTTGCCCGCTTTATCGCATTATGTCAGCTTTCGGGTTAATCGGTTGCGGCCCGATGTGAGGTGCGGCAGGATCGCCTGAAGGTCAGGGCGGAGGATCATTGGCGGACACGACGGCGGCCGAGCCGAAGCCGCGCTCGCGGGTCGCGGACGCCATCCGGCCGTTCGCCAGCCGGCCCTACCGGCTGATGTGGACGGGCAGCACCGTATCGTCGCTCGGCGACGCGGTCGTCCAGATCGCCCTCGTCTTCGCGATCTTGCACATCGGCGGGACGGCCTCCGACATCGGCATCGTCGCCGCGATCGAGACCGTCGCGCGGGTTGCCTTCCTGCTGGCCGGCGGAGTCTGGGCCGACCGGCTGCGACGGCAGTACGTGATGCTGGCGGCCGACGGGGTGCGCGGGGTGGTGCAGGCGACGCTGGCAGTCCTGTTGCTGAGCGGGCACGCGCACGTCTGGGAGCTTGGCGTCGGGGCGGCGCTGTACGGGGCGGCGTCGTCGTTCTTCGGCCCCGCCTCGACGGCGCTGGTCCCCGAGACCGTGCCGAAGGCTGAGCTGCAGCAGGCCAACAGCCTGCTCGGGCTGCCGCAAAGCTTCTTCAGCGTCGCCGGGCCCGCCGCCGGTGGTGTGCTCATCGCGGTCTTCGGGACCGGCTGGCTGTTTGCCGCCGACGCGGCCTCCTTCTTCGTCAGCCTGGCCTGCCTGGCGCTGCTGCGGGTACCCTCGCGTGCGCTTCCGGCCCCCGGGTCGTTCATAGCCGACCTGGCCGAAGGCTGGCACGAGCTGGCGATCCGCCCGTGGTACTGGATCAACCTGCTGGCGCATGCCTGCGGCAACTTCGCGCTGCCCGCCTTCTTCGTGCTCGGCCCGGTCATCGCCGAGCAATCCCTCGGCGGCGCCACCGCCTGGGGCGTCATCTCCGGGTCGTTTGGCGTCGGGGCGATCGTGGCGGGCGTGGTCATCCTGCGATTCAAGCCGCGACGGCCGCTGGTCACCGCGGACCTGCTGGCCACCGGCCTCGCCCTGCCCCTGATCGCACTGGGGCTCTCGCACTCGGTGGTGGTGATCGCGGCCGCTAACGCGTGGTTCGGTTTCGAGCTCATCATCTCCAACACCCTGTGGTACACGACCATGCAGTCCCTGATCCCGGACAAGGTGCGCGCCCGCGTCGACTCCTACGACTGGCTCATCTCCATGGTCATCATGCCCATCGGCTTCGTGGTCGCGGGGCCGATAGCTTCCTCGATCGGCTACACCGCGACCCTGGTCGCCGCGGGACTGATTTCCGCGATCCCGTGTTCCCTGGTCGTGCTGCTGCCAGGGGTCAAGGGCGTGCACCGGAACGCGGCCGGGGAGATCGTCGGGCCTGGCGGCGGAGATCGTCGGGCCCGGCGGGGACCTTCCCAGTGCAGAACTTCCCGGCGATGACCCTTCCGGCGGAGAGCTTACGGAGCAACCAGTGCATCCGTGAGCGGGCCGATGCCGGCCAGCCTGGCCGCCAGCTCGGCGCTCAGGCCGTACCGCGCGGCCATCGCCTCGGGGGCGGTGTAGGTCACCTTCGTCTGCCCGCCGTCGTCCCAGACCAGCACCTTGAGCGGCAGGTCGAGCGCCGCCAGCGGCGCGGCGTCCATCACCGGCGTGCCCGCCGCCGGGCTGCCGAACAGCACCAGCACCGTCTCGCGCAGCCGCAGCCCCGCCTGGCTGGCCTCGGCCGCCTGGTCGATCACCGCGAACAACTTCATGCCCTTCGCCGCCACCAACTCGGTCAGGCGCGCCACGGTGGCGGCAACCGGACGCGAGCTGAGCTTGGTGACGGTCCCTGTCTCCGCCTGGATGCTGCTGGTCATCGTGTTCTCCCGACATCTAGATTTCCCTGCCGCGGCGGCCGCTCTGCTGGCCGTTCCCACTATCGCGCCTGTCGTACCCGCGCCAGCATCCGTCAGGTGACCATGATCGCCTTCCGGCCGGCGACGGTCAGCACCGGCACTGTGGCGCTTGCGCGCATCTTGCTGTTATCCGACGGATCTCATTAGTGCTGGGACTTGTGCCGCTGTGGGCGGTACAAGTCCCAGCACTAACGCCCGATTTTGCCGTCAGATGAGGCGGTATACGGTGACCGTCTTGACTGGGGCGTCTTCGATCGTGGTCAGGACCGGGACCTGGTAGCGGGCCAGGGCGGTGAGGGACGCGACGGGGACGAAGGCGCGGCCGGGGTCGGCGACAAGTACTTCGGCGCCCGCGCTGACCGCGGCACGCAGGAAACTCAGCGCCAGTTCTGCGAGTTCCCGCTGGTAGAAGACATCGCCTGCGAGGACAACCTCGGCCTCCCCGACGTCCGCCTCGGCTAGGTCGAAGATGCGGGCGGTGACCGGTACGCCGTTGGCCGCGGCGTTAACCGAGATCGCGGCCACCGCCAGCGGGTCAATGTCCCCGGCGGCGACGCTGGCCGCGCCCGCCTTGGCGGCGGCGATCGCGACCAGGCCGGAACCGGAGGCGACGTCAAGCACGCGCCGGCCGCGGACCGTGCCCGGATTGTCGAGGAGGTAACGCGCCAGCGCCTGGCCGCCGGCCCACGGATACGCCCAGAAGGGCGGGTCATCACGCCCGGTCTGCTGCCAGAGTTCCCACAGCTCGAGCGCCGGGGCCGCCGTCAGCAGGCTGATCTCCCCGACCAGCGGGACCGGCTCCCTGGCGGTGGCCGACCGGACAAGGGCCTCTGGCGTCATTCCCTGAGCATAGGGCCGCGCGTTAGCGGCGGGCAGACGGCGGAAAGCAACCGACCGCGGCAACGCCACCGGGTCCTTGTCGTCTCAGGTCACCACGCCGGACGGAACCGGATGGTCAGCGCCAGGCGAAGACGGGCTGTTCCAGGTGCGCGACGCGGGTCACCCGGCCATGCACGGCCAGCTCGCTGAACTGGTAGAGCACGGCGGCCGTGGGAGCGTGCACAAAATGGCCCAGCAGCGGCAACTGGATCACCGGGCGGTCCGACTCGGGAATGGCGACGAACCGCGGCGCCACGTCCAGCTCGGTGAGTGGAATGCGGTGCAGCTCGGCCACCTCCGCCGGGTTGGGGATCAGCCGCTGCCCGGCGCCGAGCCGGACCACCACCGGCGTGATGACGTAACCAGACCTGGTCGGGTAGTCATCGAGGATGCCGAGGACAGCCGAACGGTCGGCGAAGGCGCCGACCTCCTCGCCGAGCTCACGCAGGGCGGCGTCCACCGCGTCCTCACCCGCGTCGAGGCGCCCGCCCGGCAACGCGAACTGACCCGCGTGCGCCCGCATCTTTGATGCGCGGCGGGTGAGCAAGACGGCGGGCCCGCCGGCGCCGTCCGGACTGTCAGCACCGTCGGAGATGGCGATGGCCACCCCCGCCGCGCGCCGCCCGTCAAGCGGTGCCGCCACCCGGTCGAACCGTCGCAGCGCCTCAACCAGGGCGTCTAGATCATCCATTCAGCAGCTCCTCCTAATCCCGTCATTCTGACAGACAAAATGGGAGATCACGCCTGCCGAGGACATGGGCACCCCATCCCAGGTCATCCGGCGTCCCAGTAGCCCAAATCTCTCCCGGCAACCCCTTCTTCCAATCGACCTATGATCCACTTTGCATAGCTGCCGGACATTTTTTCGACTTTACATAGCGGCCGGACACTTTCGCCGCCTCTGACACGGTTATTTTGTCCGGGAGCTATGCAAAGTCCGGGAGCTATGCAAAGTGCTCCCACTGCATTCGCTCTGGCGTCGGCGTTAGAACCCCCAAGTGCTAGAACGCCGTCCTGGCGGCATGAGCGGAACGAATCCGGCCGGTGACGATCTCCGGCGTGTACATAAGCTCGCGCCAGGTGAAGTGGATCACCTGGTAGCCCAGGTCACGCAGTAGCCGGTCGCGCTCGAACTGCTGTGCCAGGTCTTTCCTGGTGTTGTACTTCGCCAGCCCGTCAGCTTCGGCGATCACTCGGTGTTCTGGCCAGCAGAGATCAACGCGGTACGACCAGTTGGGACCGTGAATGGTGACCTGGAGTTCCGGTGGTTCCAGGCCGGCCTCGGCGAAGGCGACTCGCGCGCATGACTCAAGGACTGATTCAGCGCGCTCGTCACTGAAGTCGATTACCCGTCGCGCCTGTTGAATTCCTGGCCACCGGTGACACACGCCCGCGACGGTCACGAGATCAGGCTTCGTCGTAAGGTCGGCCTGCAGTGCCGAGTCCGCCACAACCACCGCTTCACGGAACGGTGACGTGCGGGCGAGGTCTATGACCGTTCGCGGGACGGTGGTGACCAAGAGGCCGTACCTACTGGTCACGTGGCTAGCAGGCAAGTCGGCAGTGTGGAAAACGATTCCTTCGGCCCGCAATCGGCTGGTGCGCTTCGCCGGCGGCCGGGTCAGCGTGACCATGTCCGTCGGTGCGTCCAGCAGGTTGATGCCATGGACGAGGGCGGCGGAGTGATGACTAGCGACCGCGTCCCGGCCGACCGCGCTCCCGACCGCGGCCACCTGGAGAGCGTGTCCCCGGCGAGGGTTAACCGCGGCGTAGTCAATCGCGGGTCTGGTTGCGTACACTCCGCGCCGCACGCGCACCAGGTTGCCCGAACGCACCAGCGACTTGAGCCGGTTCTCGGTAATCCCAAGATCCCGCCAGCCAGCAACGGTCGCAACCTTTCCTTTACGGACAGCATCCGGAATATCGCTCTGTGTCACATTCTAATGCTGGCACGGAAATCGCCATTAGTGAACCGTTACTCAGTGACCTCACGCCGAAAATAGTGCTGGGAGCCCCGCCGCCCGCGGGGCAGGGCTCCCAGCACTATCAGGACCAGGCCGTTGGCTACTTCTGGACGTAGAAGAGGCGCTTGTTGACGAACTCGTCGATGCCGAGGGGGCCCAGTTCGCGGCCGAAGCCGGATCGCTTGGTCCCGCCGAACGGCAGGTCGGCGCCCTCGCCGGCCGGGGTGTTCACGTTGGCCATGCCGACCTCGAGTTGCTCGGCCACCCGGCTCGCCCGATCCTCGTCGGTGGAGAAGACCGCGCCGCCCAGGCCGAAGTCGACCACGTTGGCCAGCTTGACCGCCTCGTCATCGTCGCTGACCTTGTAGACGACGGCGACCGGGCCGAACAGCTCCTCGCGGTAGGCCCGCATGTCCGGGGTCACCCCGGTGAGCACGGCCGGGGCGAAGTAGGCGCCGTCTCCCTCGCCGATCGTCCCGCCCACGTGCAGCGTCGCACCCTTGGAGACCGCGTCCTGCACCTGGGCGAGCAGGTTTTCCGCCGCCTTGCGGGTGACCATCGGGCTGTAGGCGGTCGGGGAGTCGTCCCCCGGCTGGCGCGGGACCATGCTGGTGGCCCGCTTGACCAGGGCGGCGACGAAGTCGTCGTAGACGTTGTCCATGACGATCATCCGCTTGTTGGAGTTGCAGGCCTGGCCCACGTTCTCCATCCGGGTGACCCACGCGGTCTTCGCCGCGGCCGCCACATCGTCGGTGTCGAGGATGATGTACGGGTCGGACCCGCCGAGCTCGAGGACAACCTTCTTCAGGTTCCGGCCCGCCGTCTCGGCCACGACGGTGCCCGCCCGCTCGGAGCCGGTCAGCGAAACACCGCGCAGCCTCGGGTCGGCGATCATGGTGGCGATCTGCTCGTGGGTGGCGAAGATGTTGGTGTAGACGCCCTCGGGCACGCCCGCGTCCTTCATGATCGCGTCGATCGCCAGCGCCGAGGTCGGGCAGTTCTCCGCGTGCTTGAGGATGACGGTGTTGCCGGCTACCAGGTTCGGGCCGGCGAACCGGGCGACCTGGTAGTACGGGTAGTTCCACGGCATCACGCCGAGGACCGGGCCGACCGGGAGGTACTCCACGCGGGCCGAGTCATGGCCGGGTAGCGGCTTGTCCTTCAGCAGCTCGGGACCGTTCTGCGCGTAATAGCCGAAGATGTCGGTGCAGAACTCGGCCTCGCCGACCGCCTGCGCGGGCCGCTTGCCCATTTCCTTGGTGATGATCGCGGCCAGCTCGGTGGACCGCTCGGTGAAGAGCTCGGCCACGCGCGCCACGATCGCGGCGCGCTCGGCAACCGGCCGCTTGCGCCACTGCGCGTACGCGGCCGTCGAGGACGCGAGGGCCTGCTCGACTTCCGCGTCGGTGGCGAAGGCGAAGGACTCCGTGACCTTCCCGGTCGCGGGATCGGTCACCTGGTAAGGCGGGGTCTGCGTCACAGGTACTCCGGAAGGTATTCGTCGTTGAATCGACATAAGTAGCTGTTTACGAGCCTAGCCCCCGGCGCTTCCCATGGGCAGTCCCGGGGCAGCGACGGGCATTAGCGGCAGGCATCACCGTCTTTCACTCCCCCCAAATCAAGGTCTTCACTCTGAACGGACCGTGGTTCCACGCTCAACCGGTGACTCAACCGTCCCGGCCGGGCGGATGACTCGCCAGTTCCTGCCAGGTCTTGCCGCTGCGGATGCTGGCCGGGCAATCGGCCACGATGTCCGAGCCCGCCCGTGCGTCCGCATCGCGGGCCTTGACCAGGATCCAGCGATGCTCGCCGGTCCGGGTCAGCGCGAAGCCGCCCGTTAGCTTGCCGCCATGCAGGGTGAAGGACAGGTGGCCCGGCTCGTCGCGGACGATCTCGGCGGCGCCTTCATCCCAGATGATCACCGCGCCGCTGCCGCGCCTTTGCCCCGTGTGCACGCCTTCGAAGTCGCCCGCTGACAGGTCATGGTCTGCTACCGGCACGGCTAGCCAGGCGGGTCCGGGGGTCCAGTGACGGCCCCTTGGGCACTGCCCACGAGCGCAGCACGTCGCCGACCCTCAGCCGCAGGTCGAAGTGCAGCGTCGTCGCGTCATGAAGCTGCACGACGAAGCGGGACGGTGTCGCGGGCGACGGCATACCCGCACCTCTCCCCTCAGGCCCGGGGTTAAATCAGGCCGGCGTCGTGGGCGAGCAGGGCGATCTGAGTGCGGTTGGTGGCGTCGAGCTTGGTCAGAATGTGGGTGATGTGGGACTTGACGGTCGCGACGCTCATGAACAGCCGGGCGGCGATCTCGGCGTTGGTCTCGCCTCGGCCAACGCCGAGCACGACCTCGCGCTCGCGCGGGGTCAGGTCCGCGAACTGCGCCAGGGCGTGAGCCTGGGTGCCCGACTCGGCGACTGCCCGGTCCATCAGCCGGCGGGTGATCGCCGGGGAGAGGATGGGATCGCCGTCGGCGACTTGGCGGATCGCCGCCACGATCCGGGCCGGCGGTGAGTCCTTGAGCAGGAAGCCGCTGGCGCCGGCCCGCAGGCCGCCGAGCACGTTCTCGTCGGCGTCGAAGGTGGTCAGCACGATGACCTCCGGCGCGTGCGGCCTGGCCCGTCAGCCGGCGGGTGGCGGTGATCCCGTCGGTCCGCGGCATGCGCAGGTCCATCAGCACGACGTCGGGCGCGTGGGCGTCCACCGCGGCGGGCACCTCGCCGCCGTCCGTGGCCTCGCCGACCACCTCGATGCCGTGCGCGCCGTCCAGCATCATGGTGAGCCCGGCCCGGACGAGCGGGTCGTCATCGACGAGGAGCACGCGGATGCGGCGGGGCGTCGTGTCAGTCATCGGCATTCCATCGGCTCGGCTGGCCACGGCAGGCGCGCGCGCAGCCGGAACTGGCCGTCCGCGCTTATCCCGTGGTGGAGTTCACCGCCGGTCAGCCGCGCGCGTTCGGTCAGCCCGATCAGGCCGGTGCCGGTTCCGCTGCCATTGAGCGACGGCTGGGCCGGGGTGGCCAGACCGGCTCGGGCGCTCTCGTCATGGGTGGCACGTCCGGCAGGGGTGGCTAGCCCAGCGGAGCTGGGGAGCGCGACCGGGTTGGTCAGCTCGACCAGCAGCTGGTCACCGGGCCGACCGTCGAGCAGCAGCCGCACTGGCTGGCCCGGGGCGTGCTTGCGGGCGTTGGTCAGGCCCTCTTGCACGATCCGGTAGGCGGTGCGGCCGAGAGCGCCCGGCAGATCCTGCGCCCGGGGGATCCGGTCCAGCATGTCGACCGGGGTACCCGCGTCCCTGGTCTCCGCGACCAGCGGGCCGAGGTCGGCCAGGCCGGGTTGCGGGCGCACTCCGGCGGTGCTGTCGTCGTCTCGCAGCACGCTGATCACTTCGCGCAGCTCATCGAGGGCCTGGTGGGTGCTCGCGCGGACAACTCCGGCGGCGCGGGCGAGCTGCTCGGGCGGGGCGTCCGGCCGGTACTCGAGCGCTCCCGCATAGGTAGCGAGCAGGGATAGCCGGTGCGCGAGCACGTCGTGCATCTCGCGGGCGATGCTCGCCCGCTCGGCCGCGCGGGCCTCGGCGATGTGCCTGGCCTGCTCGGCCTCGGCCCGGCTGGCCCGCTCGCGCAGCGAGTCGAGCAGCGCCTGCCTGGCCCGCGAGAGCTGTCCCCATCCGACGAGCGCGGCCTCGGCGACGATCACCAGCACCACCCACCAGACGTAGGGCAGCGACCCGATCGGCCGCCAGAGACCGCGAATCAGCTGGGCGACCACGCCCACTGCGCCGACCGCGGCCGCCACCGCGAAGGGCAGGCGCAACGCCACGTGCAGCGTCGCGTAGGTCGCGGCAGGCGTGGCCGCGGGTGACAGCGCCGCGAGTACGGCCAGCGCGATCGCGCCCGGGACCGGCCAGCGCAGCAGCACCGGCAGCAGGGCCAAGGCGGCCAGCCCGGCCGCGACGTCGAGAATCAGCAACGCGGACGACGTGTCCCCGGCCGCCTGCCCCCAGATGGACGCGGCGGTCAGTGCCCCGACGCCCGCCAGCACGGACACGGTCACCGGCAGCCCAGGCGATTCGCTCACCTACCCAGGCTAGGCGGCACCGCCGGCGGCGACACCGACCAAAGTCGACGGCCGGCCGCCTCCGGTCGGGGCAGGCATCGCCGGGCGGCCGATGCCCTGCGGGCGGCCGTTGGGCCAGGCTGCGGGCATGAACACATCAGGTACGGCGATCGAGGTTGAGCACTTGCGCAAGCTCTACGGCCGCAAGGTCGCGGTCGACGACGTGAGCTTTACGGTGGCCGAGGGCGAGATCTTCGGCCTGCTCGGCCGCAACGGCGCGGGCAAATCGACCACCGTGGACTGCATCGTCGGGCTGCGCGTGCCCGACCGGGGTCGGATCCGTGTTGCTGGCCTGGACCCGCGACGGGACCGGAGGGAGCTGCGGCAGCTGCTCGGCGTCCAGCTGCAGGAGAGCCAGCTGCAGGACAAGCTGACGGTGGCCGAGGCGATGCGGCTCTACGCGTCCTTCTACCGCCACCCGGCCGACATCGACAGCCTGCTGGCGGTGCTTGACCTGTCCGAGAAGCGGAACACCAGATACCGGAAGCTGTCCGGCGGGCAGAAGCAGCGACTCTCCATCGCGCTCGCGCTCATCGGCCGGCCGCGGGTCGCCATCCTCGACGAGCTCACGACCGGGCTCGACCCGGTCGCCCGGCGGGACACCTGGCGGCTCATCGACGGCATCAGGAACACCGGAGTCACGATCATGCTGATCACGCACTTCATGCCGGAGGCGGAACGGCTCTGCGACCGCGTCGCCATCATGCGCGACGGCCAGATCGCCGCGCTCGGCACCCCGGCCGCGCTTGGCGGCCCGACCCTCGAAGACACCTTCGTCGCGCTGACCGACCGGGCACTGACCAATCCAGCGCTGACGGGCCGGTCGTCTCCCGGCCGCGCATTGACCAGCCGGGCGCTGACCGAGCAGGCGCTAACCGACCACGGGCTAACCGACCACGCGCCCACCATCCCGACCCAGGCCGACCGGAGGCCACGATGAAGATGCTCACGCTCACCGAGACGAAGCTGCTGTTCCGCGAGCCGCTCGCGCTTTTCTGGGGGCTGGCGTTCCCGATGGTGCTGCTCGCGGTCATGGGCCTGTCCACATCCCACATCGGCGGAGTTCCGCTGGTGACCGTCTACGAGCCGATCGTCATCGCGTTCATCAGCGTCGCGTTCGGCGTCCAGGGGATTCCGGTGCAGATAGCGGGCTACCGGCAGGGGCGGGTGCTGCGGCGGCTGGCCACCACGCAGGCCGGCCCGGTCCGGGTGATCGGCGCGCAGCTGATTGTCAGCCTGGCCGTCATCCTCATCGCGACCGTCGGCGTGCTCGCCGTGGGCAGGCTCGGCTTCGGCGTACCGCTGCCGCGCCAGCCGGCTGGGTTCGCCCTGGTCGCCGTCCTGTCCGCCGCCGCGATGGTTGCCCTCGGCCTGCTGATCGGCGCCGTCGCCCCCACCGCCAGGTCCGCGGGCGCGGCGGGGACCGTGCTGTTCTTCCCGCTGATGTATTTCGCCGGCCTGTGGACTCCGCAGCTGTCGGCCACGGCCCGGCATATCGGCCAGTTCACCCCGCTCGGCGCGGCCCGGCAGGCGCTGGGCGACAGCATGGCCGGGGCGTGGCCGCACCCTGCGTCGATCGCCGTCCTCACCGTCTGCACCCTCGTCTGCGCAGGCGCCGCCGCCCGCTTCTTCCGCTGGGAGTAGTGCTGGCGCTACTTGGTGCGGCCGCGGCCTTCGGCGAAGAAGCCGGTGACGGCGGCTGCATCCGGGAGTTGGCGTAGCGGCAGGGCGGCGCCGAAGGGGGCGTTCCAGAAGGCGTCACCGGCGGGAGGGGCCGAGATTCCCACGTACGCGTACGGCTCGTCGCTGAAGCCGTCTCCCGGGGAGACGCCGTAGTTGGTGTCGCCGGCCCGGATCGCGACGTCGAAGTGCTCGGGCCAGAGGATGGGCGTCTGCGCCGGGTCGAAGGCGATCAGCGCGTCGTGGCCAAGCGAGAGCGCCCCCATGATCACCGCGGCCTGGCCGGCCTGCAGGATCAGCATCTCGTCGAGGTCCACTCCGGAGCCGCCGTCATAGGCGCCTTCCGGCTTTCCCGCCGTCTCGCCCAGTTCCGCTGCGAGCTCACGCGCGGTATGACCGTTGATGGCGACCGCTACTCCCCCGGCGCTGGTGACCTGGGTACCGACGGCTCGCAGTTCGGGTGTCCCGACGGTCGCGAAACCACCGGGGATCACCTGCAGCCGCAGCTTGCCGATGGCCCGGTACTGCGGTCCGGCGAGAACAAGTTCAGCAACCGCGTGCAGACTGCGCCGCGTTGCCGCAAGCACCTCTTGGCCCATGCCCGTCGTCCTTCCCCGTTCCCGCGCGGCAACCCGCCAGCGACTTGCCCAGTCTAGGACTCCGCGCCACGGGGCATCCGCTGCTCGGCATCCGCTCCCAGCGCGGCGATCGCCTGGTCGGCCCAGGCCAGGCTGGCCCGGTGCACCGCGAGACCATGCTCGACGGCCAGCTCGGCGTACGTATTCCCGCCAGCGTCCAGCCCGCCAGCCAACTGCTCCAGGGAGGCGACGAACCCGGCCAGCGCGGCGCGCAGGCTGGCCAGGAATTCGACCACCGCGTCCTCGGCAGCACGCCCGCCATCATCACGAAACGCAGCAGGTGCAAGCCATCTATAGGTCGAATCGGCCTATAGGGTATGCCAGGTGGACGCCGGCCGGCTGCGCTCGATCGCGATGATCGTGGTCTTCGACATCGCGGGGCCCCTTGTTTCCTACAACCTGCTCAGTTCGCATGGGTTCAGCACGGTATCCGCGCTTGTGCTGAGCGGCGTTTTCCCGGCCGTCGGGGTGCTCATCGGCATCATCAAGCACCATCGGGTGGACGCGGTCGGCGCCCTGGTCCTGGCGGGCATAGCGGTCGGTGCCATCCTCGGGCTGGTCAGCCACAACCCAAAGCTGGTGCTGGACGAGGATTCCGTCGGCACCGCGGTGTTCGGGCTGCTCTGCCTGGGCTCGCTGGCCCGGCCGGAGCCGCTGATGTACCGACTGGCCATGGAGTTCATCGGCCCCGAGAGCAAGCAAGGCCGCGAGTTCACCAACCTGTGGCAGTACCAGGAGTTCCGGCACGTCTTCCGGGTCATCACCGCGGTCTGGGGCACCGCTTACCTGCTCGAAGCCGCGGCCCGGATCGTCATCGTGGCGAACACCTCAACCGGGACCGCGTTCACGGTCTCGAAGGTGATGCCGTGGGTGGTGACCGCCGCGCTGGTTGTCTGGAATGTGGGCTACGGCCGGGTCCAGAAGCGCCGGGGAGAGGCCTTGGCCGCCGCGGCCGCCAGCCGATCCAGCGCGGACGACATCAAACCGGCAACCGGGAATGGGGCTAGCAGGTAAGACCACGGCCCGTTCCTCTTACTGGATTTGAATTGGGTTTACGCGTGGCGAAGTGGTGGCGGCTTGCGGTTGCATTCGACCGCGGGGACATCCGGCCGCTAGTGTTGTACCGTTCGGTAAAACTGAGAGGACCAGGCGCATGGCACAACGACCACCGGTACCGCCGTTCACCGCGGAGACCGCCGCGAAGAAGGTCCGGGCGGCCGAGGACGCCTGGAACACCCGCGACCCGGAGAAGGTCGCGTTGGCCTACACCGAGGACAGCCGCTGGCGTAACCGCTCCCAATTCATTAACGGGCGGCAGGAGATCGTCGCGTTCCTCACCGGCAAGTGGCAGCGCGAGCAGGAATACCGGCTGATCAAGGAGGTGTGGGCCTGGGCCGGCGACCGGATAGCGGTACGGTTCGCCTACGAATGGCACGACGACGCCGGGCAGTGGTACCGCGCCTACGGCAACGAGAACTGGAAGTTCGACGCCGACGGCTACATGGCGGAGCGCCACGCGAGCATCAACGACGTGCCCATCGCCGAGGCCGACCGCAAGTTCCGCTGGGACCGCTCCTCCCCCCGGCCGCAGGACCATCCGGGCCTGAGCGACCTTGGCCTGTGAGCGTCACCGCCCGCTGACCTCATGACCGGCCCGTAATGGCAAGAATCATGACCGAACGCTCGGCGGCCATACCGGCACTGGCCGAGGCCTTCCGTGAGCACGGGTTCGAAGGGGCCAGCCTGGCGCAGCTGTGCGAAGCCACCGGGCTCGGGAAGGGCAGCCTCTACCATTTCTTCCCCGGCGGCAAGGAGGAGATGGCGACGGCGGTGCTGGCCGACGTGGATGCCTGGTTCACCGGCGCCATCTTCGAACCGCTGCGGAATGCCCCAGCGGGCGATGCCGCGGCGATATCCGCCATGTTCGACGCGGTCGCCGACTATTTCAGGTCAGGCCGGCGTGTCTGCCTGCAGGGCGCCTTCGCGCTCGGCCGGGAGCGCGACCGGTTCGCCGTCGCGATCCGCCGTTACTTCGAGCAGTGGATCACATCGCTGGCCGAGGCCCTGCGTTCCGGTGGCCAGAGCGAATCAGCAGCGCGCGCATCCGCCATCGAGGTCGTCGCCGCCATCCAGGGCGGCATCGTCTTGTCCAGGGCGCTGCACGAGCCAGAGATCTTCACACAGGTGATCGACCAGCAGCGCACCCGCCTGCACGCCTAGTGATCCCCGAACCCCAACTTATGTGGCTCACTCGGCGCCGGCATCAGGCACCTACGGCCGCCGATACCGGGAAACGGTCCTGCGGTATAGCTCTGCGGCACTTATATCGCCGTCTACGTACGCCGACACTTCCCGGTCGTGCTCAGGACTGAAGGCTCCCGGCAATTCTACCTGCACTGACTGCGCGGCGGAAAGGGCGTCATCCAGGCGAGCACGCTGACGGGCCAGCGCCTCGTAGCGCTCGTAAGCCTCATACGGTATGAGGATCGCCTCGGGCTTGCGGTGCGACCCAAAGGCGACCGGTTCGGCCGTTGCGCCCTCACGCCGAAACCGGGCGAGGATGCCCGACAGCCGCGCCCTGACCTCGGACAGCGGGTGCACCTGGACTATCGCCGGACTAGACATATCAAAAGTGTACCAAAACTTGTACAAAATTGTCGAACGCGGGAGCCCGTCTGGATGTCACCCGGCCCTAGCCCGGAATCGCGCCGCTTCTTATGTACCTTGACGGTTACGTAACTGACTTGGTACATTCGTTGGGTGGAAGCTGTTCTGCGGGCGCTGGCGGACGAGAGCCGGCGGACGATGCTGGAAGCCCTGACCGCCGGGCCGGCCACTGCCGGTGAGCTGGCGGCGCTGCTGCCGATCGCCCGGCCGGGGGTGTCGCGGCACCTGCGGGTGCTGCGGGAGGCGGGGCTGGTCGACGTGCGCGAGGACGCGCAGCGACGGGTTTACAGCCTCCGCCCCGAGCCGCTAGCCGAGGTCGATGACTGGCTGGGCCGGTACCGGACCCTGTGGGAGAACCGGCTTGACGCCCTGCACACCGAGATCGCCAGAGGGAAACACGAACGAAGGAGCACCAGATGACCAGCAGCGAAGGCACAGGCCAGCGCATCCTCGGCGCCCTGCGAGCACAAGATGGCAAGGGCGTCGTGACCGTACAGGACCGCTTCGACACCGATATCGACGACCTATGGGCCGCGATCACCGATCCCGCGCGCATCGCCCGCTGGCTCGGCGAGGTCGAGGGCGACCTCCGCGTCGGCGGTGAGTTCCGCGCGCACTTCTCTCTGGCCAGCGGCTGGGAAGGCACCGGGCGGGTGGAGGTCTGCGAGCGGCCGCGGCGGCTGCTGGTGCGGACCGTGGATAAGGGAAAGTCGGACGAGCAGTTCATCGAGGCCACGCTGACCGCCGACGGCGATCAGACCATCCTTGTCTGGGAGGAGCGGGGCATGCCGGTGCGGCTGCTCGCCCCCTACGGAGCCGGGATCCAGGCCCAGGTCGAAGACCTCGGTGCCTACATCGCCGGGGTGAAGGGCAACGATTTCGGGGCTCGGTGGAGTGAGCTCCACCCCGCCTATGAGGAACTAGCGGCCGAAGTCGGCTGAGCACCGGCCGGAGGACTGACTGGGAATTCATCCGTCAAGGGGGATGCGGCCGGTCGGTGATGGCGCTGAGCTTGGAGCGTCACCCAGCCGTGGGGCGGCGGTCCGCCGTCCCGCACTGAAAGCCGGAGGAACTATGAGTAGCGAAACGCCCGTCCTCGACACAATTGTGGACATCACGGCCGCCTCGATTGACCACAATATGCTCTCGCCGCGCGATTTCATGCTCGCGCGGATGGCGGCCCTGATCGCGATGGACGCCCCGCCGGTCTCCTACCTGGCCAACGCCCAGGCGGCGGAGCAGTCTGGGGTGGTCGCGGAAGACATCGAGGGCATCATGATTGCCATCGCACCGATCGTGGGCACGCCCCGGGTGATGGCGGCAGCCGGCCACATTCTGCGGGCTCTCGGCTTCGCGATCGCCGTGGGTGAGCTGGCCGACCAAGCCGACGTGTAGCCCCTCGGCGTCCGCCCGTCCGGCCGGTTAGCATCGATGAGGCGCCGGCCGACGGCGCGGAACCACCACAACCCACGGGAGGCATCCCGGTGAACGCCGCCAACGACAACACCGCTCCGACAGGCCTGCGCGGGTGGTGGCGGAATCCCCCGCGACCCGGCCTGCAACGCCTGATCAACCCGTGGGAGTACCGGCACCTCCGCTTCTCCGGGGCCGTACGCGTAGGCGGCGGCGGTATCGCGGTCGCCGCGGGCCTCATCTGCCTCTTCTACGGCGCCTGGGGATGGGCAGCCTTCTTCCTGATTCTCGGGACACTGAATTTCGCGGGCGGCTATTGGTACCTCACTGTCGCCCGCTCCGCGTCTGCCCGAGCCTGAGCTCGGGCAGGCGCCCGCGGGCGACGGTGCCCGTACTCGCGGCTTACTGCTGCGGCTTGCCCTGGGCGGCGACGGCGACCGGCTGCCATTCGCGCCAGCTGGCCAGCCGGGAATCGTAGTCCGCGGTGGCGATGCCGAGCGGGGACTCGCCGAGGAACAGCCGCAGCGGCGGGTTCTCGGTGTCGACCAGGGTGAGGATCGCCTCGCGGGTCGCGGACGGCTCGCCTGGCGTGGTGAACCGCCGCTTACGGGACGCGGCCGCCTTCTCGCGGGCCGCGTCGTAGGCCGGCAGTTCGGCGGAGCGCACGGCCGATGAGCCGGACCAGTCGGTCGAGTAGCCGGCCGGCTCGATCAGCGTCACCTTCACGCCGAAGCCGGCCACCTCCTGCGACAGACTCTGGCTGAAGCCTTCCAGCGCCCACTTCGAGGCGTGGTAGGCGCCGGTGCTCATGAAAGCCGAGATGCCGCCGATCGACGACACCTGCAGGATGTGCCCGCTGCCTTGGGCGCGCAGGTACGGCAGCGCCGCCTGGGTCACCCACAGCGCGCCGAGCACGTTGGTCTCGAGCTGCGCCCGGATCTCGGCCTCGCTGACCTCCTCGATCATGCCGAAATGCCCGTAGCCCGCGTTGTTGACGATGATGTCCAGCCGCCCGAAATGATCGTGCGCCTGCCGCACCGCGGCGAAGTCCGCCGCACGGTCGGTGACGTCGAGCTTGATCGGCAGGATGGCGTCGCCGTACTTCCCCACCAGGTCGTCCAGCGACGCGGTGTCGCGCGCCGTGGCCGCTACCTTGTCACCGCGGTCAAGGGCGGCGATCGCCCACTCCCGGCCGAAGCCACGCGATGTTCCGGTGATGAACCAGGTCTTCATGGATAGCCCTCCGCTTGGTCTCATCCCCTTACAACCAGTCGAGAGACGAGGCATTCCGAACGGGCCCGTGGGTATGCCGTCCCACCCGCTGGGACTGTCAGCGGCCGGCGACCTCGTCGTAGAACTTCTCCGCGGGCGCCCGCAGCAGCTCGTGCGCCTGCAGGAACATCTCGTGCGCGGCCCGGCCTTGCCACCCGTCCGGCAGCAGCTCGACCGGCAGGTCCGGGTCGCGGAAGGGGAACTTGCGGTAGTCATGGGTCAGCCGCATCCGCTCGACCAGGGCGTCTTGCGGGCTCAGGGCGCCCGCACGGTAGGCCGGCAGCCGCGAGCGGTACTCCCCCATCAGGGCCCGGTAATCGGCGTTGAGCTCGCCCAGATCCCAGCAGCGGACGGCCATCTCGCGGTCGACCGCCAGCCCGCCCGACTGGCAGCGGAGCATGTCCAGGCGCACCTCGGGCTGGTCGGCGAGGGTGTCGGCGACCTGCCGCAGGCGGTCGTGCGGGCTGATGTAGGTGGACGGGGCGAGCGGGCCGAAGCCGAGCCATGCGAGCTCTTTGCGCACGTGGTCGCGGACCTCGCGGTTGACCTCGGGCACCGAGTAGATGACCAGGTGCCAGTGCCGGTCCCAGTCGTCGCGCTCGCGCTGGAAGATCCGCGCCCGGCCTTCGTCAAGCAGCCGCAGGCTCTTGGCGTTGAGCGCGTACAGCGACTCCCGGCCGTCCCTGCGCACCTCGAACCAGCCCTCGTTCCGCAGCCGCGCGAGGACCACCCGGGCGGTCGACTCGTTGACGCCCAAGCAACTCATCAGGGCGGCCAGCGTGCGCAGCCGGGCCACCCCGCCGCGGTACCTGACGTAGTCGCCGAACAGGTCGAACACGACCGACCGGGGTTTCACGGGTGTGGTCCCCAGCCGGGCGCCCCGGCCGACTCGGCCCCGAGGCGCTGGGCGATGTCCGCCCGCAGCGCCTTCTTGTCGATCTTGCCCACCTTGGTCGACGGCAGCTCGGGGACGATCTCGAGGCGCTCGGGGAACTTGAACCGGGCGACGCCCACCACGTCCATCGCCTCGCGGATCTCATCGAGGGTGACCGATTGGCCCGGGCGGGGGACGACGTAGACGCAGAGCCGCTCGCCGAGCAGCCGGTCGGGCATCGCCACCGCCGCGACCTGGGCGACGGCGGGGAGCTGGTACACCAGGTTCTCGACCTCTTCGGAGGAGATCTTCTCCCCGCCCCGGTTGATCATGTCCTTGTCGCGGCCCTCCACGATGAGGTTGCCGTCAACGGTGCGCCGGCAGATGTCGCCCGAGCGGTACCAGCCGTCGCTGGTGAAGGCGCGGGCGTTCTGCTCGGCCGCCTTGTAGTAGCCGCGCGGCGTGTAGGGGCCGCGGGTGAGCAGTGATCCCGGCTCGCCCGCGGGGACGTCCTGGTCGAGCTCGTCGACCAGCCGCACCTCGTCGTCCGGGCTCATCGGGCGGCCCTGGGTGGTGCAGATGACCTCGTCGGGGTCGTCGAGGCGGGTGTAGTTGAGCAGCCCCTCGGCCATGCCGAAGACCTGTTGCAGGGTGGCGTGCATGACCGGGCGGACCTTGCGGGCCAGCTCGTCGGGCAGGCGCGCGCCGCCGACCTGGAGCACGCGCAGGGCAGCCAGCTGGTCGGGGGCGCGCGCGGGGGCGGACGCGGACCGCGGCCTGGCCGCGTCGGCGGACTGGTCGCCGTGGCCGGCCTGCCCGGCGGCGTACTCGAGCCAGCGGGCGGCCACGGCGGGGACGACGGCGGTGTGGGTGACGCCCTCGGCCTCGACGGTCGCGAACGCGCGGGCGGGTTCGGGCGAGGGCAGCATGACGACCCGGCCGCCGGCCAGCAGCGTGCCGAGGATGCCGGGGCACGCGAGCGGGAAGTTATGCCCGGCGGGCAGGCTCACCAGGTAGACGCTGTCGGCGTCGAGACCGGCCATCGCGGCGCTGCGGACGGCGTTGTAGGCGTAGTCGTCGTGCGTTCGCGCGATCAGCTTCGGCAGGCCGGTGGTGCCGCCGGAGAGCAGGAAGACGGCGACGTCCCCGCTGCCGACGTGAACCTGCCCGAGCCGCTTGCGGTCGGCGCCGGGGTCCTCACCCGGCCCGCATAGGGCGCTGAGGTCGATGCTGCCCCCGCCGCCGGCGCCAGTACCGCCGGTGCCGTCAGCGCCCGCGACCAGGACATGCCAGAGGCCGCCGGTCGCGCTGGTCACGCCGGCGGCCAGTTCGTGCGCGAGCGCCTCGTGGTCGAAGCCGCGGATCCGGCCGGTCACCGCGATCGCGCTGGCCTCGGCCTGAATGGCCAGGTAGGACAGCTCGGTGCGGCGGTGGGCGGGCAGCGCCATGACCGGGACGATGCCCGCGTGCAGGCAAGCCAGGGTGAGCACGACGAACTCCCACCCGTTCCCGAGCTGCACGATGATCCGGTCGCCTGGCCGCAGGCCAAGATCGAGCAGCCGGGCGGCGGCGGATTCAGCCCGGCCGGCCAGCTGCGCGTGCGTCAGGCGGACGCCGGCGACGGGGTCGGTCAGGGCGGGCGCGCCGGGACGACGGCCGGCGGCCTCGCGCAGCAGGGTGCCAAGCGGCAGGCCGGCCCAGTAACCCTTGGCGACGTAGTCCCTGGCTGTCTCGGCCGGCCACCGCACGGTGCCGTCACTGATGGGAGCGGGCATCGCTGGCCTCCCTGCGGACGCTGTTCGTTCGGGTCATCCGGGTACCCCGACCAAGTCGGCGCGGCCGGAAAGAACGGTGGTGACCGCCCGGTCGCGGCCGGCCTCGTCGAAGCCAGCCTCGGGATCGACCAGCAGGGCGGGCAGGCGGTCATGCATCCGGGCCCGCTCGCAGACCAGCGTCCGGGTCAGCGCCGTACCGCCGTGCACGGCGACCAGAACCGGCGGTCTATCCAGGCCCGCGAGCTCGGCCAGGCGGGCGAACACGGCGGGCAGGCCGGCCTCGTCGGCCGGGGCGGCCACCGCCGCGCCCCACGGTCCAGACATCGACTCGGCCCGGTCCGCCGATCTCGGCGCGGACAGGGGTGGGAATGGAGTTGCGGACGGGAGCGGGACCGCGGATGGAGCCGAAGACGGGAATGGAGTTGCGGACGGGAGCGGGACCGCAGGTGGAGCCGAAGACGGGAATGGAGTTGCGGACGGGAGCGGGACCGCAGGTGGGAATGGGGTTCGGAGCGGAAGCGCCACGCAACCACCGGCTACCTCATCAGGCCGCCCGTCGGCCGCTGCCGTCACCGTCAGCAGCCGGGTTGGCGCCGACCAGCCGCCGGCCGCGAACGGGGTGTCGAGCGGCTCGGCGCCATGCGCCGCGACCCAGCCGCGGTGGCTGGCGGCGACGAACTCCGGGGCCCGCCGCGCCAGCCGGGCGTCGCTGATGCTGCGGGACAGGAAGTGATAGCCGAACTGCCAGGGGGCGAACTCCTCGTAGTAGCGGCCGAAGTGCTCCCACCAGGCCAGGCTCGGCCGGGCGGAGTCCTGGATGCGCCGCACCGATGGCCGGGCCGCCTGCTCGTAGGCGGCGAGCGCGGCCGCGAGGTCGCCGGGGTGCCCGGTGAGCGCGCGCGCCAGCTCGACCGCGTCCTCCATCGCCATCTTGGTACCGGAGCCGACAGAGAAGTGCGCGGTGTGCACCGCGTCGCCGAGCAGCGCCACCGGGCGCGGCTGGAGAACGTGCCAGCGCTTAGTGCGGCGGGTGCGGAAGCTGGCCCAGCGGGAGTTGTTGACCAGCAGCCGCCCGCCGTCGATCTGCTCGGCGAACAGCTTCTCCAGGTACTCCTTGCTGAGCAGGTCGCTGGCCCCGCGCGGCTGGGCTTCGGCGTCGAATTCGTCCAGCCCGGCATGCCGCCACGACGCCTCGTCGGTCTCCACGATGAACGTCGACATCTCGCCGGAGATGGGGTAGCCGTGCACCGCGAACACCCCGTCCGGGCTGCGCTCGTGCACGAAAGTCAGCCCCTCGAACAGGTAGTCGGTGCCGAACCAGATGAACTTCGCGCTCGCGGTCTCGACCGTCATGCCCAGGTCGGCGCCGTCGGCCAGCAGCCGGTCACGGGTCCGCGATCCCGTGCCGTCGGCGGCGACGACGAGGTCGTAGCGGGACAGGTCATCGAGGCTGACTTCGGTGGAAAAGCGCAGGTCCACCCCGACCTCGCGGGCACGCGCCTGCATCAGCGCGAGCAGCGTCTTGCGGGCGACGGCGGCCATCCCGTTGCCGCCGCAGCGGACCCGTTCGCTCTTGAGCCTGACCTCGATCTCATCCCAGTGCCTGCCATGCATGGTCAGTGCCTCGCGCAGCACCGGGTCGGCCTGGTAGATCCCGGCCAGGGTGCGGTCGGAGAACACCACACCGAAGCCGAAGGTGTCGTCCGCCCGGTTGCGCTCGAACAGGATGACTTCGGCCGCCGGATCGGCCCGCCGGATCAGGGTCGCGAAAAACAGGCCGCCCGGGCCGCCGCCGACCACCGCGATGCGCACGATGCCCGCCTCCTCACCAGCCGCGGCCCCTAGCGCGGCCACCGCATCCGGTCAACATATAACGAATACGCGACGGCCGTCTAGAAGGTGAAACGCTTAGCTGGGCGGATGACGTGAAACCACGCGTGCGTTCAGCGAAGTCACGATCTTCTTCTTGAGTGCTCGGGCGGAGTATGAACCCGTCCGCACCGCCTGGCAATGGAGATACCCGGGCGCCTGCCAGGCAGACACCCGGGTACCCGCGATCTAGCCGTACATGCGGTAGGAGCCGGCCCTAGGCCGCGACTTCGGTTCCGGTCAGTTCGGTGTCGGGTGCGCGGGTGGCGCCGGGCTCAGGCGGGATGGCGGCGAGCTTCCGGCGCCGCGGGATGACCAGGCCGGCGGTCGCGCCGACCAGCGCCAGGCCGGCACAGACGCCCATCGCCGGGCCGAAGCCGCTGGTGAACGCCGCCGCTGAGGTGTAACCGCCGTGGGCCGCGAACACCGCCGCGCAGATCGCGATGCCGAAGACCCCGCCGAGCTGGCGGAGCATGTTGAACGTGCCGGAGGCCTTGCCGATGTCGGCCGGCGCGACCGCGGTCATCACCACGCTCTGCGTCGGCGGTATGGCCAGCGACACCCCGGAGCCGGCCAGGATCAGCGGCACGACCAGTTCCGCGTAGGGCAGGCCGGTCCGGGCGATCAGCGCGATCCAGATCAGGGCGCCGGCGAACACCGTCAGGCCGCCCGCGATGAGCGCCCGCTCGCCGAACCGGCGGATCAGCGAGCCGGCGAACGGCGCGATCACCATCAGGGCGGCCCAGCCCGGCGCCAGCCGCAGGCCCGCACCGAGCGGGCCGTAGCCGAGGCCGGTCTGCAGGAACTGCGCCATGAAGAAGACCAGGCCGAACAGCACCGCGAAAACGCACAGGCAGGCCGCGTTGCCGGCCGCGTAGGCGCGCGAGCGGAACAGCCGCATCGGCACCATGGGCTGGGCCGTCCTCAGTTCCCAGCCGATGAAGGCGGCCGTCAGCACCGCCCCGGCCGCCAGCGCCCCGACGATCTCCGGGCTGGCCCAGCCCAGGCTGTTGGCGCGGATCAGCGCCCAGACGAGGCCAAGCGCGCCGCCGGTCGCCAGCACCAGGCCCGGCAGGTCCAGGCTGGCCGCTACCCGGGTGCCGGCCGGGAGCTTGGCCAGGATCAGCGGGATCATGACCACGCCGATCGGGACGTTCAGCCAGAAGATCCACTGCCAGGCGATGCCCTGCACGACCGCGCCGCCCACGATCGGGCCGGCCGCCACCGCCAGGCCGGTCACCGCGCTGAAGATGCCGATCGCCCAGGCCCGGCGCTGCGGCGGGAACCCGGCCGAAAGCAGGGCCAGGGCCAGCGGCAGCACCAGCGCCGCGCCGGCGCCCTGCACCGCCCTGGCCGCGATCAGCGCGCCCGCGTTCGGGGCGAGTGCGCACGCGGCCGACGCGGCGGTGAACAACCCGGTGCCGACGGCCAGCATGCGGCGCCGTCCCAGCCGCTCGCCCAGTGCCGCGCCGGTCAGCAGCAGCACGGCGAAGGTCAGCGTGTACGCGTTCACCGTCCACTCAAGCGAGGCCAGCGACGCGTGCAGCTGCACCCTGATCACCGGCAGCGCGGTCGCCACCACCTGGCTGTCGAGCGACACCATGAACGACGCGACCGACGTCAGCGCCAGCACCCAGCCCTGCCCGGGCGCCAGCCGTTTGCCCTCTGTTCCCACGTTTCCTCCCCGCTGCCGCGGCGGCGATGTGCCGTCGGTTATACAGACACCGGGCTTGGCGGCAGTTGATCGATGACTTTCGGGCCCGCCCGGTGTCCGTATTTAGGTGACGACAGATGCGCTTGAGCGGGCCCGCGCGGGAGATGACCAGGCCTTCGGCGAGGTGACCGGCCCGTATCTGGCCGAGCTGCGGCTGCACTGCTACCGGATTCTCGGCTCGGTCCAGGACGCCGAGGACGTGCTGCAGGAAACCTTGCTGGCGGCCTGGCGCGGCATCGGCCAGTACGAGGGCCGGGCCGCGCTGCGCACCTGGCTGTACCGGATCGCGACCAACCGCTGCCTGAACGCGCTGCGCGCCAGTAGCCGCCGGCCGCGGCCGGAGGCGCCCGAGCCGCCGTTCGAGCCGCCGGCGCCGACCCGCCGCGGTGAGCCGGTCTGGCTTCAGCCGTACCCGGACGACCTGCTTGACGGGCTGCCGGACGCCGCCGTCGGCCCGGACGCGCGGTACGAGGCCAAGGAGTCGATCGCGCTGGCGTTCGTCGTCGCGGTGCAGCATCTGCCGCCGCGGCAGCGGGCGGTGCTGTTGCTGCGCGACGCGGTCGGCTTCCGCTCCCCCGAGGTCGCGGACCTGCTCGGCGCCACTGAGGCGTCGGTGAACAGCGCGCTGCAGCGGGCCCGGGCCACGATGACGGCGCTGTTGCCCGCCGCCGATCGCGAGCGCGCCCCGCTGCCCCGGTCGGCGAGGGAACGGGAACTGGCGCAGCGGTTCGCCGCGGCGTTCGCCGACGATGACATCGCGGAGGTGGTCGCGCTGCTCACCGGCGATGCCTGGTTCACCATGCCGCCGGTCAACCTGGAGTACCAAGGCCACGCCGCGATCGCCGGCTTCCTGGCGGAAAGCGCACGCTACCGCGGCAGCCGCCGCGTCCGGCTGATCCCGACCCGGGCCAACGGCCAGCCCGCGTTCGCCCGCTACGTGTCCGACTCCGCCGCGCAGGTCTTCCACCTGCACGGCCTCGTGGTGCTGACCATGGCAGGCGACCGGATCTCGGCGGTAACCACCTTTGTCGACAGCGGGGTCGCGGCGTACTTCGGCCTGCCGCGCACGCTACCGGACTAGGCCGGGGACTCGGCGTCGCGCGGCCAGTCATCGAACGCCGCCCGCACCCACGCGGCGTCCCGGTCCGCGTCCAGGTACGGCGCCAGCCGGCTGTCTGCCATCCGGTCCAGCCGGTGCGCCGCCTCCGCGAACGCGAACAGCGGCAGGCCGGGGTCGCGCTCCATGGCCAGCGCGATCAGCCGCTGCGCGGGGTAGCCGGCCGCGGTGAGCGCCGCGATGTCCACGAAGTCGCGCTCGAGCGCCCGGCTGGCGGTGGCCGCCGCCTTGAAGCCGGCCGCGTCGTCCAGCGCGACGACCAGGCCGATGCCCGGCATGTCGACCGGCGGGCACATGAGCTCGAAGTGGGAGGCCTGCACCTGCACCATCCGGTCGGAACCGGGAGCGCTGACTTCCAGCTCGGCCAGCCCGTCCCACGCCTCGGGCCACCAGTCGCCGAGGCCGCCGGAAGCACCATGCTCCGCGACCCGGTAACCGTGCTGTTCCAGGGCGTCCAGCGCGGCAGCGGACGCGGCGCTCACCAGCTCTCCGTTGGCGATGAAGACGTCGATGTCCTCGGTCGGCCGGGCCGACACCCCGTGCGCGAGGAGCGCGTTGCCGCCGCCGAGAGCGGCCCGGTACCTGGCCGTCGCCTCCAGGACGATCCTGGTGATGTCCAGGTGCAGCGGATCCAGGTCCATCAAGCGGCAGCGGCGGCCCGGCGGCGCAGCAACGGGTGAGCGGTCTCCCACGCGGCCCGCTTGCGCCGGTCCAGGCCGATCCGGTCCCACGCGGCGATCAGCAGCCACCCGTTGATGTGCTCAGCCAGATCGGCCGGGGTGCGGGCCGCGTCCAGCACGTACTCGTACGCGGACGCCACCCGGTCCAGGTCGCCCAGGTCGAACCGGCGCTGCTCCGCCCCCAGCGACCAGCACAGTCGCTGCGGCAGCTCCAGCACCCCGGTCCACGGGCCGTGCAGGTCAAGCAATGACGGCGCGACGATGACCGGGCGCAGCATCCGGCGCGGCCGGGCGACTGTCCCGGCCGGTGGTGCTTCCACGGTCATAGTTCTCACATAGCCCAGTGTAACGGGCGGTGATCTCCCCTGTCACGAGTCCGCCCCGCTCTCCCGCCCGGCCGTCCCCGGCACTCCCCTTTTGTCAACACACTGTTGACAGAGATCACGGCGAAAATTTACACTGCCAGCACCGATCAGTTACCCGCCGCAGCGACGCGGGCGAGAGGGGCGACGCCTGTGAAGATCGATGCGCTGTTGCGTGGCGGCCTTGGCGAGGCGCCGGCCGAGGCCGCCGCCGCCCGGGCCAGCGGGTACGACGGGGTCTACTCCGCTGAGCTGGTCCACGATCCGTTCCTGCTGCTCGCCCAGGCGGTCGGCGGCGCCCCTGAGCTGGAGTTCGGCACCTCCATCGCCGTCGCGTTCGCGCGGTCCCCGATGACCGCCGCCTACAGCGCCTGGGACCTGCAGGCGCTCACCGGCGGCCGCTTCTACCTCGGGCTCGGGTCGCAGGTCAAGGCGCACATCGAGCGCCGGTTCTCGATGCCGTGGTCACGGCCGGCCGCGCGGATGCGCGAGTACGTGCTCGCGCTGCGGGCGATCTGGCAGTCGTGGCAGGACGGCGGCAAGCTCGACTTCGACGGCGAGTTCTACCGCCACACGCTGATGACGCCCATGTTCAGCCCGGGACCGCTGCCGTCCGGGCCGCCGCGGGTGCTGGTCGCCGCGGTCGGCGAGGCGATGACCCAGGTGGCGGGCGAAGTCGCCGACGGCCTGATCGCGCACACCTTCACCACCCGCCGCTACCTGCGAGGAAGTCACCCGGCCGGCGGTGCGGGCGGGACTGGCGCGCGGCGGCGGCGAGGAGAAAGACTTCGAGCTGGTGTACGCGCCGTTCGTCGTGACCGGCGACGACGAGGCGTCGATGGCGGCCTCGGCCGCCGTGGCCCGCGAGCGCATCGCCTTCTACGCCTCCACCCCGTCCTATCGCGGCGTCCTCGAGCTGCACGGCTGGGGCGACCTGCAGCCCGCGCTGAACACCCTGGCCCGCCAGGGCAAATGGCGGGAAATGGGCGGCCTGATCGACGACGGGATGCTCGCCGCGTTCGCGGTGGTGGCGCCGCTTGACGAGCTGCCCGCCGCGTACGCGCGATGGATCGGCGGGCTGGCCGACCGAACCAGCTTCACGCCGCCGGACGGGCTTGACGCCCGGCGCGGCCGCCGACCTGGTCGCGGCGGTGCGGGCGGCCGCCGCCGAGATTGCCGTTCCCGCGAGCGGACGAACCGGGACGTCCGCGTGACCGCGGCCCGGCCGCCGGTGGTGGTACGGCGGGAAGGCGACGTCGCGCTGATCGTCCTCGACCGGCCCGAGGTGCGCAACGCGATCGACGTCGAGACCGCCGCGGCGATCTGCGCCGCGGTGACCGACTGCCAGGACGCGGCGGTCATCGTGCTGACGGGAACCGACCCGGCGTTCTGCGCGGGGCTGAACCTGCGCTCCCTCGGCACGGACCAGCTAACGGACCTGCCGCCGTTCAACGCGGCGGTCGCCGCCTCACGGGTACCGGTGATCGCCGCGGTGAACGGGCAGGCCGTGACCGGCGGGTTCGAGCTCGCCCTGATGGCCGACTTCATCGTCGCGTCCGAGCGGGCCGCGTTCGCCGACACCCACCTGCGGGTTGGCGTCTACCCTGGTCCCGTGCTGGTCGACCTGCCCCGCCGGGTCGGCCCCGCCTGGGCCCGCGAGATGTCGCTGACCGGCAATTTCGTGGACGCGGCGACCGCGCTGCGGATCGGTATCGCCAACCACGTGGTCCCGCATGAGGAACTGCTGCCAACCGCGATGCGGCTCGCGGCCTCGATCGCCGAGGCCGACCGCGACATGGTCGCCGCGATGCGCGAGGACTGGGACGCGACCAGCGGCGCCCCGGTACGCGAGGCGCGGCGGATGCACCAGGAGAACGCCCGGCTGGCCGGGTATGCCGGGCAGGCGACCGCCGACGGGATCGCGGCCCGGCGCGACGCCGTACTCGACCGGTCCCGGGCACAACGCCAGCGGTAGCAACCGCGACGGCCCACGCCGGACGGCCCGGGAGAGCGCACGATGACCACCGCTAAGTCGCGCATGACCGATACGAACGCCGCGGACGGCTAGGCCGGAAACCAGGCGGAGACGGGCACGGGAGACGGCACCGGCAGCAACATCGACCGGCGCGCACGCGGGCGCGGTCGAGCCAAGCCGGACGTACCTGAACCGCCGCAGGGAACTGATCGACGCCGCCGCCCGCGTGATGTCGCGCAAGGGCGTCATTGAGACCACGCTCGGCGACATCGCGCAGGAGGCGGGCACCGACCGGGCGAGCATCTACTACTACGTCAGGGGGAAAGAGGAACTGCTGGCGGAGATGCTGCACTCCGCCCTGACCGCGGACACCGAGAGCTTCAAGGAGATCGCGGCCGGGCCCGGGCCCGCCTCGGCCAAGCTGCGCAGCTTCGTCCACCGGTGGATGGCGTCCTACGACGCGCATTTCCCCTACCTGTACGTCTGGGTATACGAGGACCCCTCGCGGCTGCAGGGCATCGACTCCGCGGTGCTGGACGAGATGATCGACCTGTCACAACAGGGCTACGAACTGGTCCGCGAGGTCATCGCCGAGGGCGTGCGCAACGGCGAATTCCGGTCCGCGCTCCCGGTGGGCGTGCTCGCGCAATCCGCGATCGGCCTCGTCGCGTGGACCTACCGCTGGTACGAGCCAGACCGCGATCTCACCGCCCGCGAGATCGCCGACGGGCTCGCGGACCTGCTACTCAGCGGCCTCGGCGCCGCCGGCGCGAACTAACGCGCTCCAGTGCATCTTCGACTACGACACGGGCGCGGTCTACGACATCAAGAACAAGCCCTGGCTGCGGCTAAGCGCCGCCTACCTCCGCCGGGAAGCAGCCGCGCTACGCTTGGCCGTATTGAGGGTGCAGGGAGGTGCCGATGGCGACAGGACCGCAAGACCCGGCGGCCCATGACCGCCTCAGGGCGGGCCACGCCGACCGCGAGCAGGTGATCGAGGCGCTGAAGACCGCGTTCGTGGATGGTCGGCTGACGAAGAACGAACTCGCCGCGCGGACGGGCCAGACGCTCGCCGCGCGGACCTACGCCGACCTGGCCGCGCTCACCGCCGACCTCCCGGCCGGACCGGTCGAACCGGCCCTGCCCGCCCCGGCCGTGCCGACTGCGGCCGAAGCCCCGCCCGGGCCGGCGCGGCCGCCCGCCAAGGAAATCCGTCGGCCATTGGCCAAGGCGGCCGCCATATCGGGCGTGTGCCTGGCCATCGCGACCGCCGCCCTACTGACTGGTGTCCACCTCGCTGAGGGCGCCTCCGGTCCCAGTCCCTATCATTCCCACGCTAAGGCGTTGGCTCTCCTGGCCCTTGTCGCCGTTATGACGGCGCTGCTCACCATGATGCTCGGGGTAAGCACCTCAATAGAGCAGCGGTGCTCTCGCAGGCAGCTGCCGCCCCGGTCGGGACCGGGCGGTCAGGCCCTGACGGCGAACGGCACGGGCCATGACCCGGTTCCCCCGGCCCCCGCACCGTGTGTTCTACGCGTTCATTGCTCTGCTGCCAAGCTGGGGGCGCTGAACTTGTCGCGGAGGGCTAGCTTGGCGACCTTGCCCAGGCCGGTTCGCGGTAGTTCGGTGACGATCTCGACCTGCTCGGGACCTTCGGCGCGGTCAGGGAGCTACCAGGCCACCCGCGTGCCATGGCCGACGCCCTGGGCTGACAGAGCAACCGCGGTACGTTCACGATGATCGGAGAATTCCCGGAAGGAAAGCCGCTGGCCGCAAGCGTCGATCAGCATGGGGCATCGCCGCTGGGCGCCGTCCGCTTGGTCAGGAGCCCGGTGACGGAACCGGCGCGCAGCAGCCGGCCGGGGAACTCCTCTGCCGTCACGTCCAGGCCCTGATCACCTCGTCGGCCGTCGTGATGGCGGCGAGGAACCGCAGCGCGTAGCGGAGCACGCTGTCGCCGTACTCCGGCGGCGTGCCCGCCACGCCGTCGCGGGGGATGACGACGCTGAACCCCTCGTCGCCGAGCTCGACCGTCGCGGACGGGATGGCCACGTTCAGCGAGACGCCGGCCAGCACGAGTGCGCACGCCGAGTTGCGCAGCACCGCGAACAGCTCGGTGCTGTGCGTGGGCGACAGCCCCGAGCTGCGCTGCAGCACGAGATCGCCCGGCTCCACGCCGATCTCGTCGACGACGTTGCCGCCGCGCTCCGCCGTCCACCCCAGCGGCATAGCCGACGGTTACTGCAGCAAGATCCTGGCCGACGGCGGGGCCGACGTGCTGAAGATCGAGGCGCCCGACGGCGACCCGCTGCGCTCGTGGTCGGCCAGCGGAGCCCCGATCGAGCCGGGCGATGACGGGGCGTTGTTCCTGTGCCTGGCGAGTTCGAAGCGGTCGGTCGTGGCCGATCCGGGATCGGCGGCCGACCTCGCCCGGGTGCGGGAGCTCATCCGGTCGGCGCAGGCATTGTCTGGTCACCCGGGACCGCACTGGCCGAACTGCCGGAGCTCCGGCCCTCCGCACTCCACGAAATGGCGCCGGGGGCGACGGTCACGGCGATCACGCCCTTCGGGCTGACCGGGCCACGCCCGGAGGCCTTCGCCTTCCAAGATCATTCAGACCGTGTCGTCACACGATCTCAACCAACGTGCCCGGACAGTACAGCTAGGTCCGGTCCGGTCATCCCTAGTCCAGGCCGCCGCGGCTGACCAGCTGACGGGCGATGACGTCGCGCTGGATCTCGTTGGTGCCCTCCCCCACGATCATCAGCGGCGCGTCACGGAAGTACCGTTCCACGTCGAACTCGGTCGAGTATCCGTATCCGCCATGGATCCGCACCGCGTTGAGCGCGATCTCCATCGCGGTCTCCGAAGCGAACAGTTTGGCCATGCCCGCCTCCATGTCGCAGCGCTGGCCGGCGTCGTAACGCTCAGCCGCGTTCAGAGTCAGCAGCTCAGCCGCTGACAGCTGGGTGGCCATGTCAGCCAGGTAGTTGCCGATGCTCTGGTGCTTCCAGATCGGCTTGCCGAACGTCTCGCGCTCCTGCGCGTACTTGAAGGCGTCATCAAACGCGGCCCGGCCGACCCCGAGCGCACGCGAGGCGACCTGGATCCGCCCGAACTCCAGGCCCTTCATCATCTGCGCGAAGCCCTGTCCCTCGGCGCCGCCGAGCAGGCTCTGCACCGGGGTGCGGTAATCGTCGAAAGACAGCTCGCAGGACTCCACGCCCTTGTAGCCGAGCTTGGGCAGGTCACGGGAGACGGTGAAGCCGGGGCCGGGCTCGGCCAGCAGGATGCTGATCCCCTTGTGCTTGGGGGCCGCACCCGGATCGGTCTTGCACAGCAGCGCGACCACCCCGGCGCGGCGCGCGTTGGTGATCCACGTCTTGCTGCCGTTGACCATGTAATGGTCACCCTCGCGGGTCGCGATGGTGCGGATCGCCTGCAGGTCGGACCCGCCGCCTGGTTCGGTCAGCGCCATTGCCGCCCGGATCTCCCCGGTCGCCATCTCGGGCAGCAGCCGCTGCCGCTGCTCCTCGGTGCCGAACTTCAAGATGAGCTTGGCTACCACGCTGTGCCCGCCGATGGCGCCGGCCAGGCTCATCCAGCCCCGCGCCAGCTGCTGGGTGATGTGCACGTAGCAGACGGTGGACATGGGCGTCCCGCCGTACTTGGCCGGGATCGCGGTCCCGAACACCCCGAGCTCCTTCATCTGCTCGATGAGCTTCTCGGGGTAGGCGTTGGCGTGCTCTAGCTCGCGGACCGTGGGGCGCACTTCGTCATCGACGAACTTGCGGACGATCGCGATCGCCAGTCGCTCTTCATCGCTCAGGAAGGTCACCGGGTCACCCATCGAATCGACAATTTGTGCATAATATATCTTCGATGATTTTACGGGCGAGGTCAAGAGAGGAGGGCAGGGGTAGCTCGCCGGTCTAAGTCACGGGCCGGTACCGGTCGGTCGAGGCAGGAAGGGACCCGGCAGGGGCGACAGCATGGCAGTCAGGCGTGCCACGGCCAGGCCCATTAGCAAGGGCGGCAGGGGTGGGCCCCGGTAACCGCGGCGGCTACCGGGACTTGGCGATGGCATCGACGGACTCGAAGTTCGCGGCCAGCAGTTCCCCCGCGTTCTCGATGTGCTGCATCATCGCGACGCGGGCGGCGGTGGCGTCGCCCGCGGTGATCGCCTTGATGATCGCGGCATGATCCTGAGCGGAGGCCATCGACCAGCCGGGGATCGTGGCGAAGAACCGGCGGGGCGCGAACTTGGTCGAGATCGACAGCATCCAGGCCAGCCTCGGAGCGCCGGCCGCGTGGTTGATCCGGCGGTGGAAGTCGTGGTTCAGGCTCTCGACGCGATCGCCGTCGCCGTCTGCCGCCGCCTTGCGCAGCGCCTCATGGACCGCGGTCAGCTCCCGCAGGTCGTCCGGCCCCAACCGGACAGCGGCCCGGCTCACGAGCTCCCCGGCCAGCAGCGCCTGCGCGGTGAACAGGTCCCGCACGTCGGATGCCGACAGCGGGGCGACCACGAACCCGCGGCGCGGCTTGAGCTCAAGGAACCCCTCACCACGGAGCAGCAGCAGCCCCTCCCGGACCGGGGTGGCGCTCAGCTCAAGCTCGTCGGCGATCCGTTCCTGGCGGACGAACTCACCGGGCCGCAGGTTACCGCTCATGATCAGCTCGCGGACGTAGCCCGCCACCTCATCACTAAGCTGCCCGCGGCGAAAGCCCGCCCGGACGATTCCGCTGTCCTCGCTCATCGAATCCGCTCCAACCCCGCACCGCTAAGGATTTTACAGGATGTAGGATATCGGGCCCCGTATCAGCGGTGCCGCAAACGGCGAACCGCCGGTCGAGAACGCGGGCTTTCGCGCACCGGGTGCCTGGAGCGGGTCCGCGGCCACCAGCCGGTCAGTCGGATCAGTCGGCCAGGCTTGCCTTGACCTCCCGCTTGAGCACCCTGCCAGCCGGGCCGAGCGGCACCTCGGAGCGGAACACGTACTCGCGCGGCTGCTTGTAGCCGCTGAGCTATGCGCGGGACAGCTCGCGCAATTCCGCTTCAATGACTGACGCTGCGGGCGCCTCGGGTGTTTCGGGCGCTTCTTGCTGTTATCTCGCGTCGAGCTTGTGACATTGTGAAAGGCTGGCGGCAGCAGCCCCTGAGCGGGCCGCACGTGGTCAAAGGAGACCGTCATGAGCGTGTACAGGGTGACCGAGATCATCGGGACAAGCAGCACTTCATGGGAAGACGCGGCATCAGAAGCGATCAGGACCGCCGCCGGAACGCTCCGCGATCTGCGAGTGGCTGAGGTCATCAAGCAGGACATTCACCTGGATGAGGGCGGCGCGATCACCTATCGCACCAAGCTCCAGCTCTCTTTCAAGTACGAACCCGACCACTGATCCCAGGTCAGCCGATCCCCGGCGCTGGCGGGCTGAGCCCGCCAGCCGCCGGATTCTGCTGCCTAAGGCGCCCAGCAGGGCTGGCGCACCTTGGCACCATAACGATATGGACACCTATAGCCTCGCAGTAGCGGCCCAGGCTCTGGGAACCTCAGCGCCACGGGTACGTCGCGCCGTCGATCGGCTGGGCATGCCGGTCGAGCGCACCGCGTCTGGCGTCTTCCGGCTAACGCAGGAGCAGGTAGACGAGCTCGCGGTTGATCTGGGCGAGGCGCTTCCGATGCCCCAATTTTCGCGGGTCGAGACCTAGGTGCTTGCGGCGCTGTCACGGTCACCGCGGGGGTGGCGTCTGTGCGCGAGGCGGCGCGGCGAGCGGGTGTCTCGCCGACCGCCGCCGGCCGCGCGCTTGGGCGGCTCGCTTCAGGCGGCCTCATCACGGCGGCACCAGTGATGCTAGCCCGCGGACACGCCTCCGAGGGCACACCTCGGCGCCGAACGCGGTCAGGGTGTCGGGCGGCCTCGCTTGGCTGAGCCGGCCGTCGGGGGCGACGGCGACCTGGATCTCGGCCTGGCCGCCGGCCACCAGGAACAAGTCAGGGGCGATCGATTCGCACATGGCCTGCCCGGTACACACGTCTTGATCGACAACGATCCGCACGCCGGGCACGACCGTGCGCCCCTTGGTGACCGGCTTCACCCATTCCTACAACACGCGGATTGCCGCGCGCCTTGAGTCGAGCGGGGTCACCGGCATGCCGCCGCTCGACGCGGCCATCGCGATGACGAGCATCGTCCACCGGTTCAACTACTTTCGGCACATGGGCCTCGTGCCGCACCGGTTCGCCGCTGACCAGCTGCTCGATGGCCTCGCCGTGTTCGTCCAGCTGCTGCTGTTCCCCGACACGCCGCTGGAGGTCTTCGGCATCGTCGACCAGCCCGCCCGGCCGGCGCGGCGGCCCGAGGCGTCGGTGCTGACCAGCGACGCGTCCGCACGGCTGCCTGACCGGCTGGCCGGGCTGCGGCCGCGGGCCGCCGCCACCGTCAGGCGGCTGCTCGACGCCAGCGCCGTGCTGTTCGCCGATCGCGGGTACCACGGCACCGGCGTGGACGACGTGGTCGGCAAGGCCGGCTTCGCGCGCGGCACGTTCTACAAGTACTTCGACGAGAAGCTCGACCTGCTGCTCGAGCTGACCCGCGAGTGCGACGCCGAGATGCGGGTGCTCATCGATGAGTTCATGCTGATCGAGCCGACCAGCCCGGCCGGCCCCGGGCGGCTGCGCGACTGGCTGGGTCGCTACCTGCCCTTCCACTCCCGCTACCTCGGCATCATGCGCGCCTGGCTTGAGGGGACCTCACGCGACCCGCAGATGCTCGCCGTGGTCAGGGAGACGGGGCACAACATGCACCTGGCCGCGCTGGCGGTGCTCGACCGGGTCGACCGGCCGCACCCGCTCGACCCTGACATCGCCGCGGTGATCCAGGGCGGCATCCTCGAGCGCATGCCGCAGGCGGCACGCGAGCAGGACCCCGATCGCCCGGATTCCGAGATCGTGGAGCTGATCGCGGCGGTGATGGAGCGGGGGCTGTACAACCCCGGTCCGGCGCGGTGACGACCGGGCTTGCGCGGACCGTCGCCGGGCCGCCCGCGGACCGGGCCAATGCCCGGGGCAAGGTAACAGGCGCGAGCTCGTCGCGCGATTTCTCGTAAGGAGACCAAATGACCGTTCTGTTCGAGGTCGCAGACCACGTGGCGACGATCACGCTGAACCGTCCGGAGAAGCTCAACTCCTTCAACGAGAAGATGACCCGCGAGATCGCCGACCTCTGGCAGCGGGTGCGCGACGACGACTCGATTCACGTCGCGGTGGTGCGGGCCGCCGGGGACCGCGCGTTCTGCACCGGCATCGACGTGTCCGAGGGCCCGTGGTGGTCCGATCAGAACGAATGGAACCAGGAGGACCCGGGCGTGCTGCTCGGGCCCAAGCAGCATCGCGTCTGGAAGCCGGTGATCACCGCTGTGCACGGCATGGCGGCCGGCGGGGCGATGTACTTCATCAACGAGTCCGACATCGTGATCTGCTCCGACGACGCGACGTTCTTCGACCCGCACGCCAACGGCGGCATGGTCTCCGCGCTCGAGCCGGTCGGCATGTTGCGGCGCGGCGTGCCGCTGGGCGACGTGATGCGCTGGGCGCTGCTCGGCAACGAGGAGCGGATCACGGCGGCGACGGCGCTGCGGCTCGGGCTGGTGACCGAGGTCGTGCCGCGCGACTCGCTGTGGCCCACGGCGGCTTCGCTGGCGGCGGAGATCGCATCCCGGCGCCCCGAGGCGATTCAGGGGACGGTGCGGGCCATCTGGGAGGCGATCGACGAGCCCTGGGTGGTGTCGCAGCGGCACGGGCTGGCCTACACCCAGCTCGGCAACCACGGCCGGCCGAACACGCCGCTGTCGGCCCGCGAGCGGCGCGAGCGCCGGTTCCGCTAACCACGCACTGGGCGGGACGGCCCGCCTGGCACGTCGGTACGGCTCACGCAGCGGATCAACAGAGTTCTCGGCCTGCCTCAGCGCCAGCATCACCCTCGGCAATGTCATCCGCGATCAGCAAAGCAACGAAGTCGTCAGTACCATCTAGCCAAGCGCCATCGCTCTTGAGCAGTCACTGAGGCCGCCCGCAGCGCGCTCACCTCGATTCGCGGACTGGAGAGCACCCAGGCACCGCTCGACCACTTCCTCTCGGAGCTGGCCGGCCTGGGCGCGATCTGCTCCACGGTAAGCCCGGTCCCCTCTTTCAGCTCGGGCAGGAGCCGCCGGCCGAGGTGGCACCTAAGCGAGGCCTGGCTGGTCCAGTCGGCCGCCGATGCCCTGCAGGCACATCTCCCAGACGTGCTCGGCGATCGCCTCCGTTGGCTTAGTCCTCGCCTTGAACGAGTAGTGGTGATATACGGCCCGGACGAGCATGACCATCAGCTCCGCGCTCCGCTCAACGTCGGAGGCGGCGATCAGGCCCTGCTCTTTGGCGGCCCGCAGCTCGCGGGCGAACAGGTCGACTATCGGCTGGGTGGCGAGGGTCATCTCCTCCGGGAACAGCTGGTGCAGCCGCCAGTGCTCGGCGGTGATGAACTGCGGTTGGTGCGTGGCCGGGTCGCCTTCGTCCAGCCGGGCGAGCACGGCCGAGACGTAGTAGTGCAGGCGGGCGAGCGGATCGGGCAGGTCGCGCGCGGCCGCCGCGTACTGCGCCGCCATCGAGGCGTGTATGTCCTCCATGGTGGCCAGCAGCAGCTGGTCTTTCCCGCCGAAGTGCCGGTAGAAGGTCTGCAGCGCCACGCCGGCCTCGCGGGCCAGCTCTTGCGTGGTGAAGCTGGAGCCTTTCTGCGCGATCAACCGTTTAGCGGCTTCGACCATGGTCTGCATCTGCCGCACGTTGCGCGACCGCCACTGCTGCATGAGCGGTGACCGGTCAGCCGCCCGTTCGGTCCAGGACACGGACGAAACGTTACCGTCCCCTCGTTTCACGCTGCTCACCGCCGTAGTCATCGGGAGATAGCACCACTACGGGGATCTCGCGATCGGTCCGTCTCTGGTAGGTGTCGTAGTTGGGCCAGATCCCGGCCATGATCTTCCACAGCCGGGCGCGCTCGCCGGGGGACTGCGCGGTGCGCGCGGTCACCGGCAGCACGTCGGCGCGGACCTGGATCTCCGCCTCGGGGATGGCGGCCAGGTTCAGGTACCACTGAGGGTGCCGGGGCGCTCCGCCCATGGATGCGACGATCAGGTAGTCATCGCGGTCCTGGCCGAAGATCAGCGCGTGGGTGCGCGGCTGGCCGGACTTGCGGCCGGTGGTGTAGAGCAGCAGGGTCGGCACGCCGTTCCATAGGTAGCCGACCTGGCCGCCGGTCTCCTGGTAACGCCGGATGTGCTCGGCCCCGAGCAGGGCCAGGTCAGGTGCCCGGTAGCCGGGCTCGCTGGCGGTCATGGCCTGTTCTCCTGTCCGTGGCTAGCCGAAGAGCACGGGGATCTCGGTGACGCCGCGCTCGTAGAGCCCGATGTAGCGCGGCGGCTCGCACGTCCGGGTCCAGCCGCAGGCCGGGAAGCCGGTCTAGCAGCGCCCCGATGGCGGTCGTGATCTCGGCCCGGGCGACGTGCATGCCCATGCAGATATGCTCCCCGCCGCCGAACGCGAACGACGGGCGCACCTTGCGGTGCATGTCGTACTCATCGGGCCGGTCCCAGCGGGCCGGGTCCCGGTTCGCCGCGCCCAGGCACAGGTGCAGCACCGCGCCCTTCGGCAGCCGCGTGCCGTGGAACTCGACGTCGCGCGTGACGAACCGGGAGAACATCGGGTCGGTGGGCATCCACCGCAGCCCCTCGTCGATCGCCGGCTTGAGTAGCCGCCGATCGTCCCGCACCGCGCTGAGGAGCTCTGGACGCCGCAGCAGGGCGGCGAGCGTGATGCCCATCTGTTTCCAGGTTGTGCCCGACCCGGCGGCGAGCAGCAGCAGGGCGAAGGAGTTGATCTCCGCGTCGGACAGCCGGTGCGTCGTGCCGTCGGAGTCCTTGAGGCCGGTCTGGGTTAGCACGCTGATCAGGTCGTCGCGCGGCTCCTCGCGGCGGGCGGCCACGATCGGCGCGATCATCTCGATGATCGCTTCGGGACGGCTCATCGCCGCGCGCATGTCCAGCGCCTGCTCCGGCGGTATGCCGAAGCTGCCGGTGATCGTGAGGAGGGGGATGGCGGCGCAGACGTCGGTGTTCAGCTCCGCGCGCCCGTCGGCGGCGAAGCCGTCGATGAGCGCGTGCACGGTCTGCTCGATCCAGTTGGTGATCCACCAGCGGGCCCGGGCCGGGGCGAACGACGGCTGCACCAGCGCGCGGTACCGCCGATGCCGCTCGCCGCCCATCGAGAGCATGCTGTTGGTCACCGCCGGTGACCCGTCCTCGATGTCGACGGGGTGGGGGGATGAGGCGAACAGGTCTGGGTCCCGGTAGGCATCATCCAGCGCCGCGTGGCTGAACGCTGAGTAATGCGGGCGGTCCGGCTCGGGCAGGCCATGGAAGGCAGGGGCACCCGGGCAGCCGGTCAGCTCGTGCACCGTGCCCTCGTGCACCTCCGCCTGGTCCCGCAGCCGGCGCCAGACGGGATAAGGGTCGGCGGTGAAGTCGCCGCCGGAGCGGGCGTTGTAGCTGCTGCGCAGGTCGAACAGGGCCCGGATCCGCTCCCGGTCCAGTACGACCGCATCTGGCTGACTCATCGTCGCGTCCCCCGCTCGCTCATCGCGCTATGTACCCGCCGTCGACCGGCAGCAGGACGCCGGTGATGTTGGCCGCCCGGTCGGAGACCAGGTAGACCGCCGCCTCGGCGCAATCCTCGGCGGTGATCGGCCGCCCGAGCGGGTGCGACTCGCCGACCCGCTTCGCGGCCTCGCTGCCGGGGGCGATCGGCTCGCTCCGGCCGCCGGCCGCCATGAAGCCCGTGTACGGCATGCCGCCCGGGCAGATCGCGTTGACCCGGATCCCGAACGGGGCGGCTTCGATCGCCACGCCCCGGGTCAGCTGGTGCACGCCGCCCTTGGTCGCGCCGTACACCGTGCCGCCCCAGCCGACGAGGCCGGCGACGGAGCCGGTGTTCAGGATGACCCCGCCGCCGCCTTGCTGCTTGAACCGGATCACCGCGTGCTTGCTGCCGAGGAACACCCCGCGCAGGTTGACCGCGGTCAGCCGGTCGAAGTCCTCCACCGTGTGGTCCTCCAGCTTCGAGCCGAGCCGCGGGGTGGGGATGCCCACGTTGTTGAACAGGATGTCCAGCCGCCCGAAGTTCTCGGCCGCCGCGTCCAGCATGGCGATCACGTCGTCCTCCGCGGACACGTCGGCCTGGAACGCGATGGCGGTCCCGTCGGCCTTGCTCGATAAGCTCGGCCGTCTCCTGCGCACGGTCGGCGCTGATGTCGGCGCAGATGACGCGCGCACCCTCCTGCGCGAACCGCAGCGCGGACGCCCGCCCCACTCCCGATCCGGCGCCGGTCACCACGGCGCTCTTTCCCTCAAGCAGCATGCCTTGTCCTTGATCCCTTTGGTGTCCTGACTAAGCCGTCACCAGGGCGGGCGGCTCGGCGGGGGTGAAGCGGTAGAGCCGCTCGGCGTTGCCGCGCAGCAGCTGCCCGAACGGTGCCGGGTTTTCCGAGAACGCAAACGTGGTCACTCCCTTGGCGGCCGTGCGCTCAAGCTCGGTGGCCGCGAGCTTCGGGTCCCACAGCGGGATGAGGACGAGCGGGATGTACCGGCCGGGCGCGGCGCCGCACCACTCCTCGATCATCCAGTCGTTATAGGCCTGCAGGCAGGTGAAGCCGAACTCGCGGTCGCTGGCCTCGGAGAACAGCTGCCCGCAGAACCGGGTCACGGTCGGGAAGCACAGCGAGGCGAGGATGCCGGCCTGGTTCATGTCCTCGATGCGGGCGGTGGCGTCGTAGCAGCCCGGCCGCATCTCGCTGTACCGCAGCGGCTCGGGGCTGAACTCTTGCTTGGACTTGCCGGCCACGGCGCTCAGGCCGGAGCTGGGATACCGCTTGCCGTCGTAGACCCAGAAGTCCATGCCCTTGTCGTCGACCTCCATGTGCGGGGCACGATCGTGGCCGCTCGTCGATCTGCACCGGGACGGCCGGCAGCCGGTACTGCAGGCCGTCCTCGCTGACCGTCCCGAGGTAGCCGTTGGCCTGCACCTGGGGGTCATCGAGCAGTTCCTCGACGGCCTGCACCGGCGCCCAGGGCGCGTCCATCCGGGACAGCAATTCCTTGCATTCGGCGAAGGTCCGCTGGCCGAACTCCGCGTCCAGCTCGGCCGAGCACTCCTGCCGGTTCTCCCGGCGGCGATCCCGAAGGCGAGCGACATCGCGCCGTTGCGGTCGCCCATCGCGCCGCGCTGGCGGACCGGCTGGTCCTGGTCCGGCGGCGTGAGGACGTGGCCCACCCCGCCGCGCGCGCCCAGAACGCCGAGGGGTCGTATCCGGGCATGTCAGCATCGGGACCGCGAACGCCGAAGCCGTGGCCGCGCGCGTACACCAGTCGCGGGTAGCGCGCGGTCAGGGTACCGGAGTCCAGGCCAAGCCGGCGCAGCGCGCCGGGCCGGAAGTTCGTCAGGAAGACGTCGGCCGTCTCAAGCAGCCGGCCGACGACGGCGCGGCCCTGCTCAGCGCGCAGGTCGAGGGCAACGGAGCGCTTGCCGCGGTTCGCGAGCGCGACCGACAGGTTGATCCCGCCACCGTCGGTCCCAATGCCCTGGGTCGCCAGCCCGCGGTAAGGGTCCCCATCCAGCCGCTCGACCCGGATGACGTCCGCTCCCCAGTCGGCCAGCAGCGAGCCGGCAACGGGCACGAACACCCACTGGGCCAGTTCGACGACTCGCAGGCCGCTGAACGCTTCTTCGTCCACCGTCACCCTCGCTGTAACGGGCTGCTAACCACTCACTAACGAAGACGGTAGAACGTGACTCTCGTTTTGTCTACACTCTGATTCTATGAAAACTAGATCTTGATTCCATCTGTGCGGCTTGCGACCAAGGAGTCGGCGACAGCGCCCCGCCTGCAGGAGCAGGCCAGCCGCGACGGGATCGACGACGCCGGCAACTACACAGTCCCATCTAGCGCCGGTCCCACACGAGCGGGAGGTTGTCCAGGCCTACCTGCCCGCCGTGCTCGCGGACGGGGACATCCGGGTCGAGACGGTAGTCGAGGATGCGCTCGTGCCAGGCGGTGAGCCCGATCAGGAGCTCCTGCCGGGCTAGGTGCGAACCGAGGCAGCGGTGCGGGCCGGCCCCGAACGCCAGGTGCCGGTTTGGCATCCGGTCGATGATCACCTGGTCGGCGTCGGGGAACTCGGCCGGGTCGCGGTTCGCGGACGCCAGCGGCAGCCACATCATCTGGCCTGCCGTGACCCGGCAGCCGCCGACCTCGGTGTCCTGCATCACCTTGCGGCCCGGGGCCACGAACGCGTAGTAGCGGAGGAACTCCTCGATCGCGGGCTCCCACCGGCCCGGCTCGGCCAAGATGCGGCTGCGGTCGCCGGGGTGCGCAGCCAGGTGGTACATCGAGTACGAGAGCTGCGCGGCGACGGTGTCCAGGCCGGCCATGAACATCAGCAGGCAGAACGCGAGCAGGTCGTTGTCGGAGACGGGCTCGCCGTCGATGGTCCAGGTGAGCGAGATGCTGAGCATGTCGTCTCGTGGTGCCTTGCGGCGCTCCGCGATGAGCTGGCTGAAGTAGCCCATCACGTCCATCATCGCCTGCACGGCCCCGTCGGAATTAGTCATGCCGCCGTGCAGGATCGACGTCTCCCAGGCCTGGAACTGGGCAGCGTCGGAGACCGGGAGCCCCATGATCTCCATGAAGACCGTGTTGGGGAAGCGCAGCGCGACATCGGCGACGTAGTCGCAGTGCCCGCGATCGGCGACCTCGTCGAGGATCTCGTCGATCACCTCGCGGACCCGCGGCCGGAGCCGTTCCACGGCGCCGGGGGCGAAGAACGGGCCGAGCTTCTGCCGCCACTTGGTGTGCAGCGGCGGGTCTAGCATCTCGGGGATCCACAGGTACGGCGGGTTCGGGTCCTCGGGGGACACCGCACTGCTGGAGAACGTGGCCGGGTCCTGGAAGCACTGCCGGACCTGCTCCATCTGCGTCACCAGCTAGAACGGGCGCACGAGAGGGCCTATCTCGCCCGGCGACCGTGGCTGACCGGGCCGGCGCGGGTGACCAGCCTCAGCCGCCGGGCGAGGCTGCCCGCGCGCTGCGGCTTGCGTCCGGCTCTCCCGTGCTCAAGATCGTCCGGGTTCGGCGGCGCGGCAGCCTGCCGCTGCGGCACATCACCAACTACCTCGATCCGCCGATCGGCGGACAGCTGGCGCGACGATCCCGGCCTGATCACCCTGGTCGAAGCGCTGCGCCGGATCGGCCGGCCCGTCCACCGGGCCGAGGACGAAGTGGGTGGTACCCTGGCCGACCCGGCGACCGCCAGCGCGCTCGGACTGCAGATCGGCGACCCTCTGCTGGAGATGGCCCGCATCATGTTCGACCGCGACGGCACGCCCCTGGCCTTTCATTGGACCCTCGTGCCACCGGACAGATTCAAGCTGCGGCTCGCAATCGGCAGCGACGAGGACCGGCCCGTGTCCGCCCTCACGGACTACGGCCCGTTCGCCCCGCTCGATCCCGATCCTGGCACTCCCGGGGATCTGTTAGATGCGTGACGAAAAGGGCCGAGGAGCTGCTCTCCCGGACCGCCTAACGTACCGCCGGCCGGAGCCACTCTCGCTTACAGGAATATCTTTATACGAATTCACCGAACAAGGAGGGTCTGTGGCAGACGAAGTACTGGTCGAGCACGCCGACCGGATCGCGATCATCACGATCAATCGGCCGCACGCGCGGAATGCCATCAACCACGCGGTGTCGGTCGGCATGGCGGACGCCCTCGCAGAGCTTGACGAACGCGACGACCTGACGGTCGGCATTATCACCGGGGCCGGCGGAACCTTCAGCTCCGGCATGGACCTGAAAGCGTTCCTGGCTGGCGAGAACGTCACCGTGGAGGGCAAGGGACTGGCCGGGCTCACCCAGGCCCCGCCGCGCAAGCCGCTGATCGCCGCCGTAGAAGGATGGGCGCTCGCGGGAGGCTGCGAGGTGGCGCTGGCCTGCGACCTGATCGTGGCGGCGAGCGACGCCAAGTTCGGCATCCCCGAAGTCAAACGCGGCCTTGTCGCGGGCGCCGGCGGCCTGGTCCGGCTGCCGCGGCGTATTCCGGCGGGCATCGCGATGGAGCTCGCACTCACCGGCGACCCGCTACCCGCCGCCGATGCCTACCGGCTGGGCCTGGTCAACGTGCTGACCGAACCCGGCGAGGCGTTGGACGGCGCCAGGCGGCTGGCCGCGCGGATCGCCGTCAACGGCCCGCTCGCTGTGGCCGCGACCAAGCAGATCGTCGCGCAGCAGCACGACTGGGACGTGGCCGACGTGTGGGTCAACCAGGAACCGATCATGCGGCCGGCGTTCCAGTCCGAGGACGCCCGCGAAGGCGCGCTCGCCTTCGCGGAAAAGCGCGCTCCCGTCTGGAAGGGGCGCTGAACCGGCCTCGGTCGCCGCATTCGACGGCCAGATCGGGCAGGCCGCCTACTCGGCGTCCAAGGGCGGCATCGTCGGCATGACGCTGCCAATCGCCCGCGATCTGGCCGGCCTCAAGATTCGCGTGGTGACAATCGCACCCGGCCTATTCAAGACGCCGCTTTTCAGCACGCTCTCTGATGAGGCGATCAGTTCGCTCGGGGCTCAGGTCCCGCACCCGTCCCGGCTCGGCGACCCGACCGAGTACGCGTCGCTTGTGGCCTACATCGTCGAGAATCCCATGCTCAACGGGGAAACCATCCGTCTCGACGGCGCCATCAGGATGGCGCCGCGCTAGCCGCCTGTTTTCCCATAGATTCCCCACATGTCGGGTCTCTGGCCGCTCTGATTACAGACGGTGACGAGTCCTTGAGGTCCACCAAGACCAAGTCAACCGCCTAGGAAATTAAAACAGTCGATTCAATCATCTGTTGCAATCCTGGGCATCTGGAGTACAGTCCGAACTGCCGCTAGGAGCACGTCGAGCCCGCAGCCCCGAGACCTGCAGGCATCTCGGCCGCGACAAGAGCCTTGGGAGGACACCGACATGACGTTCGAGACGAGCAACCTGACGCCGCGTATCGGAACGCGCATCAAGACTGACGCGCAGACCCTGCTCTCCGGGAAACGAGCCGATGAGATCCACCGGCTACTGGAAGAGCGCGGTGTGCTGGCCTTTCCGGAGATCAACCTCTCGGATGAGGAGCAAGTCTTGTTCACCAAGACCCTTGGTCGGATCGTCGACGAGGGCGAGAACAACATCACCAAGATCACGATGGACCTGAAGAGCAACTCGAGCGCGAACTATCTGAAGGGCGCGTTCTACTGGCACATCGACGGCACCAGTTCCGACACGCCGATCCTCGCCTCGATTATGAGCGCTCGCCACCTGCCAGAGACGGGGGGCGACACCGAGTTCTGTAATACCTACGCCGCGTACGAAGACTTGCCGGAAGCCGACAAGGCTGAAATCCAGCGCCTCAGAGTCGTTCACCTCATGGAGGCCTCACAGCGTTACTGGAATCCCGAACCCACCTGGGCGGAGTTTCAACGCTGGCAGTCGGGCAATTCGCACACCTTGCCATTGGTCTGGAAGCACAAGTCAGGCCGCGAGTCACTGGTACTGGGCTGCACGGCGTCTCACGTTGAAGACACGGACTTGCGCGAGGGATGGGGTATCCTCGTGCGCCTGCGCGACTGGGCGACGCAACCTCAGTACACGTACCGGCATCAGTGGAAGCTCGGCGACCTCGTCATCTGGGACAACACCGGAACGATGCACCGCGCTCATCCTTACCCTGCGGAAAGCGGACGAATGATGCACCGGACCAAGCTGCACGGCGAGGAATCGTTCGCCTGAGCAACGGGCCAGGCCAACCGACCTTAGGGACAGAGAAGCAACGATGGATGAACTGATGGCCGATCCGCCGGCTCGGATCCCGCAGCTTCAGCCGGCGGACTGGACGGAAGAAGCGCGCGAGGTGTTCGGTGCTCTTGGCCGGGTGCAAACCGGACGGGCGCCAGATGCGTCGTCCGGCGCTCCGGAGGCTGCGCTGCGCAATCACGTGCTGCGGACCTTTGCTCAGTACCCGTCCCTGACGAAGTCGTATCTCAACTTCAATGGCTTCCTTCTGTCATCCGAGCTGAGCCTGCCGATCCGATTGCGTCAGATCGCGATTCAGCGCGTCGCCTGGATTCGTCATTGCCCCTACATGTGGTCGAGCCATCTGCGGGTCTCGTTGCCGGTGGGTCTCACCCGCGACGACTTCGAGGCGATCAAGGCAGGCGAGAACTCCCCGCACTGGTCGGAGGGCGAGAGGACGGTGGTGGCTGCCGTCGATGCGCTGGTAGAGCGGTCGTATTTGAGTGACGAGACCTGGAACAAGCTCGCCGAGCGCCTAGATCGCAAGCAACTGATGGACCTCATCTTTGTTGTTGGCTGCTACACGATGCTCAGCATGGTTTTCAACACCCTCCAGATCGAGCGGGAGCCCGAGCTCCGTGCGCTCGCCGATGAGTACGGCGCCCCGGAGCGGGCCGGGTAGCCCCTTGCCTGATCGGCATGACTGAGCCTGCCCCTGCATCCAGTCGCAGGGACTCACCGCGTAGGAGAAGGGAACCGCACATGCCTGCCGAACCTCGAGTGGCAGTCGTCACGGGCGCGAGCCGAGGGGCCGGGCGCGGAATCGCTATCGCACTCGGGACACATGGCTATGACGTCTATGTGACAGGGCGGACCCAGCGGCCTGGCCAGTCGGCGCTTGGCGGCACTATCCACGAGACAGCAGAGGCGGTCAGCGCCGCGGGGGGCCACGGAATCGCGGTCGCAGTCGATCACCGCGAGGATACGCAAGTCGCGGCCTTGTTCGATCAGATTCGCTCGGATTCCAGACGGCTGGACCTTCTCGTCAACAACGCCGCTCTTATTCACGACGAGTTGCAGGCTCCGCTGCCGTTCTGGCGCAAGCCATTGTCTGCCAGCGTCGACTTGCTTGATGTCGGCCTGCGTAGCAGCCTGGTAACCAGCTACTATGCCGCGCCGCTGCTCGTTGAAACCGGTCACGGCTTGGTCGCCTTCACGTCGGCGCCCGGAGCGGTGCACTACCAGTACGGCCCGGCGTACGGGGCTCACAAGGCAGCCCTCGACAAGTTTGCCGCCGACATGGCCGTCGATTTCCGGCCGTTCGGAGTTGCGGCGGTGTCTATTTGGATGGGCGCGGTGCTGACGGAACGGCTTCAGCAGATCATCGACAGCGGCCCGGAGTTCGGCTACCTCGATGACATCGCAGAGTCGCCCGAGTTCACCGGCCATGTCATCGCCGCCCTGCACGCCGATCCGGATGTACTGGAGCGAAGCGGGCGAACGCTGATAGGCGCGGAGGTCGCGCTGCAATATGGGATAACGGATCGCGGGGGCCGTCAGCCGCCCTCGTTCCGAGACCTCATGAACGTCAAACCAGTGCAGTACGCAGGGACGCTAAAGCTCAGCACGGGTGCCTGACCGGTTCTAGCAGCTGAGGAGCGACGCCCGCTCGTGTGATTGCGCTGGCGTGACCGGCCCCAGACAAGGGCTAGCCTGGCGACGAAGACAACCGGGTAAGGGGAACACCACATTGGCGACTAAATCCACGGCGGTAGTGGCGGACCCGCCGGGCGCGAAGGATCGACTGCTAGACGCCGCCGAGAAGGCGATCGCCGCCACCGGGCCCGAGGCGATATCGCTCCGTCGGGTCACTGAGGATGCGGGCTGCAATGTTGCCGCAGTTCACTATCATTTCGGGAACAAGCTAGCCCTGGTAAGGGCGGCCCTTGCGCGTCGGCTGGCGGTTCAGCCCGAGCGTCAGCTTGAGTTGCTGGCCGGATTTAACGACGACTCGACCCTCTCCGACCTTGTCCGCGTTCTTGTCACCCCGCTCGTGGCGCTCACTTACGACGAGGGCCAGCAGCGGTTCATGCAGTTCCTGCGAATGCTCGAGCATGCCGGTGGACAGTGGCGGGAAGCCATACTGGAGACAAGTCGGCCCCTCCAGAATCAGCTTGAGATCGAATACCTGCGGCTGCTCCCTCATCTGAGCGTCGAGACTGTACTCGCCAGAGGCCAGGTCGGCAGGATGATGATGTTCGAGATCCTCGCCAATCCCGAGCGGTTCTATGGGTACGAGCCGACACCGGATGAAGTGACCGAGACACTTGTCGACCTTGTCGTCGCCGCGATTACGGTGCCGGACGTGCGCCGAGCTTGAAAGACGGACTCAGTACCAGGTCAGGGATGGTGTCCTGGAGCTGTGGACAGTGCGTGATCCTCCTGCCTGGGCCAGTGGCGGGCCGCGCTGCTGATGACGGTCGCCCTGTCAGCCGACATCGCTCATCACGACGATGCACCCGGCGTGTCCGGCGGACGCCAGGCGCGGGAGAGGTCGAGCGAGGTCTCCAACTCGGTTTTGCGGACCTTGTTGGTCGGCGTGCGAGGCAAGGTGTCAGTGAGGATCACGTAGCTGGGCAGCGCGTGCTCTTGGAAGTTCGCCGCACAGGCGCTCGTACAGGAGGGCCGGCTCGCACCCGGCCGGTGAGGGCACGACCACGACAGCGACGGCCTGCCCGGCTATCGGGTCGGGTACCCCGAGGACCGCGCACTCGCCGACCGCGGGGTCATTGCAGATGACCGTTTCGATGGCTGTCGAGGAGATGTTCTCGCCGTTCCGGCGGATGGTATCCCGCATCCTGTCGACGAAGATGAAGGTCCCATCCGCGTGGCGGACAACCGCGTCCCCGGTCCGGTACCAGCCTCCCGCGGTCGCGGCGGCGGTGGTGGCAGGCTGGTTGAGATACTCCAGCAGCATCAGCTCCCGGGCCGGCGGCCGCACCCACAGCTCGCCGGCGGTGCCGTCGGGCGCCTCAGCCCGGTCGGGGCCCACCACTCGCAGCGCGTAACCCCGGCGGGGACGGCCGATCCAGCGGTGGTCAAGGTCGGGCGGCGTCGTCCGCAGGACGAGGGGAAACCCGGCCTCGGTGCTGCCGTAAGCCTCGACCACATGCGTGCCGAACCGTTTGGCGAAGCGGGCGGAAAGCGGCAGGTTGCCCCCGCCCCACACCAGGCGCAGCGGGTTGTCGGCGTCGTCGTCTCGCTCTGGGGTAGCCAGGACCAGCGGCACGTACGCCGTGGTGCTGGTGCATCCCCCGGTGCGGACGTCATCGAGGAACGCTGAGGCGGAAAACCGCTCGCGGAGCACGACCCGGCCGCCGACGTCGCTCATCACGAGCAGCGGGGTGCGGCCGGTGACATGGAACATCGGATGACAGTCGTAGACACAGTCCCGCTCGGAGAGCCACGAGCGCGGGATGCGGCCAATTGAGGCGGCCATCTGCGCCCACGAGATCACCACGCCCTTGGGAAGCCCTGTGGTGCCGGAAGTGTAAATGACGCATGAGGGGTCGCCAGGAGCAGGGAACTGGAGCCCATCGGCCAGGATCGCGTGGTCGGCCGGGCAGGCATCCCGTTCGACCACGATGATCTCCAGTCCGTCAACGCCGCTGTCCGCCACCAGGGCCGCGTGCTCGGGCCTGACCAGGCAGATCCGGGCGCCCGAGTCGGTGAGCTCATGCCGGAGGAAAACACCGCGCAGCGCCGGGTCCACCGGCACCTCCAGCGCGCCGGCGCAGGGCGGCTAGCCAGAGGATGACGGCGTCGACCAGGCGGGCAGGATCGAGACGACACGGTCACCCCGGCGGATGCCCAGCTCGCCGAGCCAGCTTGTCCAGCGCCGGACTCCCGCCCAGGTCTCGCCGTAGGATGCGCGGCGCCCGGTGACCTCCGCAAGGAAGGGACGTCCGGCGCGGTGGCCGCCCAGGCCGCCACCAGGCGGGGCAGGACGTACGCCGGATCCAGGGCGAGGGTGCCGGCATCGTCGTCTTCGACGCGAACCGCCGGCAGTGAGTCTCCGTACCGGAACTGGATCACGGCCGGACCCGGCTCGACAAGAAGAGCACACCTAATTCTAGCTATCGTGCCCCCGCGTTTAGTAGGACGCCTTCATCAGCGAGGAGATGTGCGCCGCGACCGGAACGGAACGCCGGTGGCATCGTCCCGCGGCGCTGCCCCGCGCGTCACCCGGCGATCAGGTCGGCGACCGGGCCACGGGGCCCAGCAGCCGCCACTGATCGGTCTCACCCCCGCCGTCGGCCTGGCCGGGCACTGCCTCGACGGGGCGGTCGGCTACGCGGCCGAGCGCCATCAGTTCGGCCACCCCATCGGGTCGTTCCAGGCGGTCAAGCACATCTGCGCGGACACGCTCACCGGCGTCGAGCTGGCCCGTGCGGCCGCCCGCCGGCCTTCGCAGGCCTGCTCGATGCGCAGGCTCTCGCGGACGACGGCGCGACAGCGCGCCCGTCCGCGGACGACCTGGACGAGGCCGTCGCGCTCACGATGCTCAAGGCGGCGTCGGTGGCGCAGGAGGCCGGCCGCCTACATCCAGATCCTCGGCGGCATCGGCTTCGAGCTGGGAACACGAGGCCCACCTGTACTACCGGCGGGCGGGGCGTCCGCGCCGCTGTTCGGCACGGCGACCGCCCACCGGCTGCGGCTCGACCCATCGACGAACGCGTCGGGCACCGCCCGCGGCGATGAGGCCACCGTCACCCCGCCGCCTCCCGGCACCCCGGCGGCCGAGCTAACGGCGCACGTGCGGCGCCTGCTCCCCCTGCACCGGCGCACGTGGGGCGACGACGACTCGTTCGCTGCCCGGCTCGACTGGCAAGCCGCGCTGGACGCCGTCGGCTGGATCGCCCCGCACTGGCCTGCGAAGTCCCGGCGGCCGCGGCCTGAACATCGTCGATCAGGTGGCCTGCGACCGGGTGCTCGCCCAGTACCGGGCGCCGGACCTGGCCGGGGTCCTCGGCGTCAACAACGTCGCGCCCACGCTGATGCGGTACGGCACGCCGAGCAGCAGGCGCACCTGCGCGGCATCCAGGCGGGCACCGAGGTGTGGTGCCAGGTCGCTGCCCGAGCCAGGCTCGGGCAGCGACCTGGCGTCGTTCGGCGCACCCGCGCCGGCGCTCGACGAGAAGCCGCGAGTTCATGATCTACGGCGAGAAGATCTGGACCTCGGAGGGCATGGAGGCCGACTACTGGATGCTGCTCGTCCGGACCGACCCGGACGCCCGGCCGCACAAGGGCATCTCCGCGCTGCTGGTGCCGATGGACTCGGCCGGCATCAACCTCCCGGCCGATTACCCAGATCACTGGGGAGGGCGTGTTCGCCCAGGTGTTCTTCGACGATGTCCGGGTGCCGGGCAGCGCCCTGCTCGGCCCGCTGCACCAGGGCTGGACGGTCACCATGACCACGCTGAGCTTCGAGCGCGTCGGGGTGATCATGATAGGGGGCCGCCTTGAGCAGACGATCCTTGACGTCGTGGCCGAACTCGCCGGGCGGGAGCTCGACCTGGGCGTCCGGTTCGACCTGGCCGACCGGTTCGCCGAGGCACGGCTGCTCGGGGTGCTCGGGCAGCGCGCGCTCGGCCGGATCGCCCGAGGGCGGCGGGCCCGGCGCCAGCACTCGGTCATCAAGCACGCATGGTCCCTGGCGATGCAGTCGGTGGGCGCCAGCCACCTGGCGGCGCTCGGCCTCGACGGCGTCAGCGGCACCGCCTGACGCCGCGCAGGCCGCCTACCTGCGCTCCCGGGCCGCGACCATCGCAGGCGGCACCACCGAGATCATGCGCGACATCCTGGCCGAGCGAGTTTTCGGGATGCCGCGTTGAGCGTCACCGCGATAGTGCGTCGGTGACCGTGCCGGTCCCCGACTTGCCCCCCGCGCCGCCGACGGCGGTGCACCGGCGCAGCATCATCATGGACTCCTATGCGCCCGATGACGAGCACGTGACTGTCGTCGGGCGGCTGACGACGTCCAGCCGTGGCGGTCCCGGCCACCAGGTGATCCACGACATGACGCTGACGGCGACGGTGCGCCTGGCGGACCTGGTGATCCCCGCGGCAGTAGCAGGCGTTGCGGTAGTTCCCGCACACCGAGTGCCCGTTCATCACCTGGGCGGGATGGGGCAGCGACGTCGGCATCAGGAAACCTTTACCTCACGCGCTGATCGGGGTCGTGCCGAGCACATCGCTGACCAGGTCCCGGCGGAGCAGCTTGCCGGTCGGGTGTGCGGCAGCGCGGACTCGCAGACGATCTCATCCGGGGTGCGTGAGCCGCGGAGCCGGGCCCGGGCGTAGTCCCTGAGCCGTGCGCCGGCGAAGCGCGCAGTCGGCTCGGCGGACGACGACGGCGCGATCCGGCGTGCCCCACTCGTCGTCCGGCATGCCGACACCGCGACGTCCGTGACGCCGGGATGTTGACGAGCACGTCCTCGATCTCGGCCGGGGAGATGTTCTCGCCGCCGCGGATGATCGTGTCGTCGGCGCGACCCTCGATAAAAAGGTAGCCGTCGGCGTCCAGCCAGGCGCGGTCCCGGGTGGGGAACCAGCCTCGTCGTCGAGCACGGATTCCTGTCCGAGGTACTCGCCGGACACCTGCGCGCCGCGCACCCAGAGCTCGCCGGACTGCGCCGGCCCTGACGTCTCCGCGCTCGTCCGCGGATCTCCGACCTCCACGCCGGGCACGGGCGGCCGACCGATGCCCAGCCGCGCCCGCACGGCCGGATCGCTCGGCGGCGATCGCCTCGCGGTGATCGTCCGGGCCGAGCAGGGCGATCGTCGAGCTGGTCTCGGTCAGCCCGTAGGCGTTGACGAAGCCGACATCGGGCAGCACCCGCAGCGCCCGTCTCGAGCACCGGCGGCGGCATGCGCGCGCCGCCGTAGGACAGCGCGGCCGAAGCGTCGCACGTTGCGCCGCGCTCTGCCGAGATGATCGACGATGCCGTGCCAGCATGGTCGGCACCACCATCGCGTGGGTGACCTTCTTCGTCGCCGACGGTGGCCAGCCACTCGGGGGCGGTGAACGCGGCAGGTAGACCATGCGCCGCCCGCAATAGACATTCGTCAGCACGGTGCGCGATGCCGCGATGTGGTACGGCGGCACGCTGACCAGCGCTGCCTCGTCCTCGTCGCGGCCGACGAACTCGACGGTCTGAGAGCACGTAGGAGGTCAGGTTGCCGTGGCGCAGCACCGACGGCCTTCGGCTCGCCGGTGGTGCCCGCTGGTGAACAACAGCGACCGCGGCGGCGTCTCGTCGTGGAGTTCGCGCGGGCGATCGGGCTCGGCCAGCCCGCGCCGCGGCCAGCACTCGCCGGTGGTGAACGATCCGTGACGGGCTCGCCCTTGAACCGTCCGCGTATGCTCGTCGACGATCGGGACCGCTGGCCGTGCCCGGCGGCGAGCTCGGTGAGCTCGGCGCGGGCAAGCCGGTAGTTCAGCGGCGTGAACGGCACCCCGGTCATCGCGGCGGAGAAGAGGCTGACCGGGAACGCGGGGCCGCCGGTGCCGATGAACCCGACGGCGTCGGCGCCGGAGTCCCTGAGCACCGTGGCGCCGCCGGCCAGCTCAAGCAGGTCGCCAGCCGACAGGGCGTCGGCCCGCGCGCCGACCAGCGGCCGCTCGGGCATGGCGGATGCGATCGACTCAAGCAGCATCGCGATACCCATGGAACCTCCGTTTACGAGCTGAATTCCTTACATTAAATTTACCCGCGTTTCGGGGATAGGTACCTACCGGGCGGCCATGCGCTGCCCGCCGTCCACCCGGATCGTCTCGCCGTTGATATAGGAGTTCTCCAGGATGTGCTGGGCGAGTGCCGCGTACTCCTCGGGGCGCCCGAGCCGCCGTGGGATCGGGATGTTGGCGGCGAACTTGGCCAGCGCCTCATCCCGACCCGCTCCATGCCGCAGCACGTTGTACGTGCCGACCAGATACAGGTCGATCGTCTTGACGAAGCCGATCCCCCGCCCCTGGGTCTACCGGAGGACGTCGTCCGGGAGGTCGTGCACCTGGTGGCCGAGCCGGGCAACATCGCCGGCACCGTCATCGAGATCGGCCTGGGCCAGTCCGCGCGCATGCATTAGGCGACCTCCGGGAGTGGTGGACGGAGTGCTCCCAGCGCCTCCTGGCCATCGCATGGAGCGCGGGACACGCACGGGCGAGACACGGATAGAGGTGTCATCGGACGCAGGCCGAATGCGTGGCCGGGACGGCTGACACCGCCCGGCCACGCATTCGGGGCCGGTTCTTGCGGATTCACTCAGTCCGGCTGCCTACAGCTTGACTGGCCCCCACAGGCGGAGCAGCTTCTGCTGGGCCACGGGCGCCTTGGTCGATGAGCAATTTCCGTTTGCCGAGCGCCTGGCAATGAACTCCAGGCTCAGCTGGTACTTGCCGGAGCCCTTGATCCCCGCGTACGTGCCGGTTCCGCTGACGATCGTGTAGGTGCCGGGCTGGCTGATGACGGCCAGGCAGGTCTTGGGGTTGAATCGCGAGGTGCTCTTGCCGCCCTTATGACCCAGCACGATCGTGCCGCCGGGGAATACGATCCTGCCGAGCCTGGCGTCGCCCAGGTAAGCCTCGCCCGCCGCGGTAAACGCGCCGTAGGCAATGGCGCCGGCCGGGCCCGATGCGGTAGATGTGGACATGACCTGGACGTATTCGGTGCCGGAGACAACTCCATGACCGCCTGGTGACGCGTCGCGGCGGTGCCGCCCGTCACGGCGATGGCTGCGGCGACTATGGCGGCCAGCAGCAGCTTGTGGCGCTTAAGCATGGCCGGCAGGAGCTGGCGGACGGCGAGCGGGTGGGCAGGCCGGGGAAAGGCGCCGGGCCGCGGGCCGGTTTCCGGATGTAGCTGGGAGTCTGGCTGTTCCATTTCGGTTTCCCTTTGTCGTGGTGCGGACATCGACGTCGACGCTAAGCGCGGGCAGGCCCCGCGGTCATCGACGAGACGGGCGATCTTCGCCTCGGCCAGCCCGGCCGATTTCCGGCCAGCGCCGCATCATCCGACTGGCCGATGACAAGGGGGCCGGACGGGATTACGGTGACGCCATGCACCTGCGGCTCGGCGATAGGCGACAGCGGGACTGGCTGGTGGCCGGGATCCTCGCCGCTGCCTCGCTGCTGCAGCTGTCGCTGGGACCGGGTGCTGTCCACCAGCAGGTCCTCGGCTCGCTATTCGCCACCGCCATTTGTGCTACCGTCGCGTTTCGGCAGCGATATCCGGCCACCGCGGGCGTGGCCGCCCAGGGGATCAGCGCGCTGGACTTCTCCACCTGGCATAACCTGCAAGCCGGCGGCTGGACGATCGCCTGGTTCTGCTCGCTTTATGGCCTAGCCGTCTGGTCATCGAAGTGGCGGTTCGCGGCGGGTGCGGCCTTCGTCGGGCTGACCGACCTGCTCCCGGTGGGACGAGACGCCGATCCGGGCAGCTGGAGTAGTACGGCGATCGGATTCGCTATCGGAACCGTGGTTGTAATGCTGCTCGTCCGCCGCATCGTCGGCGACCGCGACAGCCGCGCCCGGTTGGCCGAACGCGAGCGAGACGTCGCCGCCCGCGAGGCCGTCGTGGAGGAGCGGGCCCGGATCGCCCGCGAGCTGCACGACGCGGTCGCGCACAGCGTGTCGATGATGGTCATTCAGGCCGGCGCCGAGCGGCGGGTGCTCGGCCGCCGATCTCGGCTCTACCCGCGAGGTCCTGCAGACCATCGAGCAGATCGGGCGGAGCGCGCTTACCGAGATGCGGCGGCTGGTCGGCATGCTGCGGACTGATTCTTCTGACCGGCTCGCGCCGCAGCCGAAGCTGGCCGACCTTCCGACACTCGTCACGCAGGTGCGCGAGGCCGGCCTGCCGGTCGAGCTCCAGGTCAACGGCGAGTGCCGCGAGCTGCCAGTCGGCATCGAGCTATCCGCCTACCGGATAGTGCAGGAAGCCCTGACCAACACGCTCAAGCACGCCGGCCAGGTGCAGGCCGCGGTGCGCGTGCGGTACGGGCCCGACTCCCTCGAGCTGGAGATCACCGACGACGGCGGCGGGATCCCGGCCGACGTTCCCGGCGGCGGGCATGGCCTGGCCGGAATACGCGAGCGGGTCACCTTGTATGGCGGCACATTCGACGCCTCGGCCCTGCGCGGCGGCGGTTTCGCCGTCCGGGTACTGCTCCCCCTGAACTGAGCGCCAACATGACCACGCTACTGATCGCAGACGACCAGGCACTCGTCCGGGTAGGACTGCGCAAGATCCTAGAGACTGAACCTGACACCACCGTACTGGGCGAGGCCAGTGACGGGCAGGAAGCCGTCGCTGCAGCGCGGCGGCTGCGACCGGACGTCGTGCTCATGGACATCCGGATGCCGGTCCTTGACGGCATAGAGGCCACCAGGCGGATCGTGCTGGCCCAGCCTGCCACCCGGGTGCTGATCCTGACCACTTTCGGACTCGACGATTACGTCTATGACGCGCTGCGGGCCGGCGCGAGCGGATTCATGCTCAAGGACGCGCCGCCTGAGGCGATCGCCGACGCCGTCCGGATCGTCGCCGGTGGCGACGCGCTGCTCGCTCCGGCCGTCACCCGCACGGTCATCCAGGCGTTCTCCCGCGTCCCGGCCCCAGCTCAGCTGGCCATCCCCGGGAGGTCGGCGAGCTGACGCCGCGGGAGCGCGAGGTGCTCGACCTGCTGATCCGCGGGCTGTCCAATCCGGAGATCTGCCGCCGGCTAGTGATCAGCGAAGCGACAGCCAAGACCCATGTGGCCAAGATCTTGCAGAAGCTCGGCCTCAGAGACCGCGTCCAGGCCGTCATCTACGCCTACGAAAGCGGCCTGGTCACGCCGGGTCCGGCAAGCTGACGGGCCAAGGCGATCAGTGTCGGGCTTCCCGGTCACAGCCGAGGTCGCGGGACCTCACGGTCCCTGGTGATCCAGAGATCCGGCGGGGGCGTCGCTCACAGGATGGAGTTAAGGAGTTATTCCGAACGGATGGTGGTTTCACCCGATCTCCCAGGCGCTACGAATCTGGTTCGTTTTCTTGAATGGGCATTGACATTCTCCAGTGACGGACCGAAAATAGCCTCGGCTGGGCACGCAGGGGGCATCTCGGGGAAAGGGAGCGCAGGCCGGTCAGCTGGAATCGGGTCAAATCGGGGATAAGCAACACGGGTTAACAGGCGGTTGCTCGCGTCTCAGTATGCGCTTCCTCGGCCATTCAGGCCGGGAATTCCTTCCTGCTGCCAGCGCCCAGGTAAGGGAACATCCGTCATATACCAAAGGGAGGACCGGCAATGGCCTACCGGCTCGGGAAGAATCGCCCGGTCATCGACGACAGGACTATGCGCTTCGCCACCTACGTCAAGCCGGCGCTGCCGTCGCCGCCGACGGCGGTCAGCTACGGCGCCAAGGTCGATAGCTGGCCGATGTACTACAACGACCAGTACGGTGACTGCACGTGCGCCGCCGCCGGGCACATGATCCAGAACTGGACCGCTAACGCCACGGCCGAGGTCGCCGTGCCGCCGCCCAGCGTGCTCACGTTCTACGAGCACTTCGTGGGCACCCCGCCGCCCCCCGACCAGGGCTGCGACATGCTGTCGGTGCTCAGGTACTGGCGCAAGGAGGGGATCGACGAACACAAGGTGCTCGGCCTTCACCAGCATCGACCTGCAGAACCAGGAGCAGGCGCAGAGCGCCTGCTGGCTCTTCGGCAGCATCTACATCGGGGTGGCGCTGCCGGACTTCACCGTGCCGCCCAACGTCGACCCGCTTACCATTTCGTGGGTGGTCCCGCCGGGCGGCCCGGTCGGCGACGCCGCGCCGGACCAGAACAACGGCCACTGCATCCCGGCGGTGTCCTATGACGCGGACAACCTCTACGTCGTGACCTGGGGCCAGATCAAGGCCATGAGCTGGGGGTTCTACAACGCCTACGCCGACGAGTCGTTCGCTGTGATCAGCGCCGACTTCATCGAGGCGAACGGCCTCGACCCGGCCGGCTTCGACCTGACCGCGCTTGAGGCGACCTGAAGCAGATCACCAGCTGACCGGACGCCAGCGAGGTCCAGGTCGGCGTCAGGCGGGTACGGCCGACCGTCCCTGCAGTACGGTCGTGGCGTCTGGCCCACGGCCACTGGCCGTCTACCGCAGCACCCCGGCGTCGGCCATCGGCTGCAGGTGCGCGTTCTTCTCCGCCATGGACTCGCCGCGCAGGTAGTCCGCGTACATGTAGGCGTGCGGGTAGGCGGCCAGGATGCGCGTCTCGACGTCGATGACCTCAGCCATCGCGGCCGCTTCAGCTTGCGTGAAGTCGTGGTGGTGGTGGATGATCGCGGCGCCCGCGGCCAGGCTGGCGACCGCCTCGCCGACGGTCTGGTCCGCCGTTTGCACCGGTGCGCCCTTACGCAGGGGCGTCACCGCGGCCTCGATGAGGACGGTCGGGAAGGAGTCGCTCATGACTTAGTTCCTGCTTCCTTGATCGTGGTGGGCGAAGGCGCGGCGAACAGCTCGTCGCCGAGGAGCTCCAGGTTGGCGGCGAAGACGCGCGCCGGGTTGGCTTCCGTCCCGGAGTCAACGAACCACTTGGTCGACAGGCGGGACGCGGCGACGACAACCGCGCCATGAGCGCGGCCCGCTGCGACTTGGGGTCGATGCCGAGGCGCAGTGCGATGACATCCGCCCAGCCGGCTTCGCTCTCGGTGATGACCTTGAACCAGGTCGCCCGCAGGCCGTCGTCGTCGAAGAGCAGCCGGAAGAGGCGGCGCGACCGATCGGTGTCGGTGGCGACCCAGGACTGTGACCAGGCGGCGACCAGGGCCGTGCGCACCGGCTCCTTTGCCGGGCGCGCCGCGACGCGACGCTAGCCGCGCGCCACGCGGGGCGACTCCGCGCCCGGTGCGGTAGGACGCGGACCCGGAATAGCCCTGTCCCGCGTGCTGTTGGCCGATATATCGAACGCTCCGTCCAGGAAATCGCGAAGAGGTCAGATGAGTTACGTCGGCACGTCCCAGCAAGAGCGGATGCCGGGCACCGCGCCGCTTCTGGACGCGCCACCCGGACCCGCCGCCCTGTCCCCCGCCCGGCTGCGGCTGGTGATGCTGGTGCTGGCCATGGCCTGCGGCCTGGCCGTGGCGAACATCTACTACTCACAGCCGCTGCTCGGCCGCATCTCCTCGACCTTCGGCGTCAGCCAGGGCCGCACCGAGCTCGTGGTCACCCTGACCCAGCTCGGATACGCCATCGGCCTGTTCCTGCTTGTTCCGCTCGGTGACCTGCTCGAGAACCGGGCTCTCGCCTCACGCACGCTGCTGGTGACCGCGGCCGCGCTGCTCGCGGCGGGCCTGGCGCCCAATTTCGGCGTGTTCCTGGCCGTGTCCGTGGTGGTCGGGATCAGCTCGATGGTCGCGCAGATCCTCATCCCGTACGCGGCCCACCTGGCATCCCCGGCCGATCGCGGCAAGGTCGTCGGCAACGTCATGGCCGGGCTCCTGCTTGGCATCCTGCTGGCCCGCACCGTCGCGAGCCTGGTGGCCGCCGCCTGGGGCTGGCGGACCATCTACCTGGCCTCGGCGGTCCTGATGGTCATGCTGTCCGTCCTGCTGGCCCGGATGCTGCCCAGGCGCGTGCCCGAGCTTGGCGGTTCCTATCCCCAGCTCATGCTGTCGACCGTGCGGCTGGTCGGTGCGGAGCCGGCCCTGCGGCGCCGCGCCGCGTGCCAGGCGCTGCTATTCGGCGCGTTCGGCTGCTTCTGGACCTCGGTGGCGTTCGAGCTGATCCAGCGGCACCACCTCGGCCAGGTGGGGATCGGGATCTTCGCGCTCGTCGGTGCGGCGGGCGCCGGCGCCGCCCCGCTGGCCGGCCGGCTGGGTGACCGCGGGCACGGCCACGTCGGCAGCGGTGTCGCCCTCGTGCTCGCCGTGGCGGCCATGGTCCTGGCCGGGCTCGGCGCGGGCAACCTTATTGTGCTGGCCCTGGCCGGCGTCCTGCTTGACTTCGCCGTCCAGAGCCACCAGGTCTTCGGTCAGCGGGAGATCTACGAACTGCGGGCCGACGCCCGGGCCCGCGTCAACACCGTCTACATGACCGCGATCTTCCTGGGCGGGGCGGCCGCCACCGCGATCTCAGGGACCATATACGACGGTGCGGGCTGGGTCGGGGTCACCATGCTTGGCGCCGGGCTCGCGTTCGCCGCGCTTTGCATCTGGACGGTGGCCGCCCTGCGCCGCTCGCGCCGTAACCGCGGCCTGATGCGCAACCCGTCAAGCACCTGCCCGACCAGAGCCGCCGCGAGCGCGTCGGGCAGCGGCTCGTGACCGAGCAGCAGCCGGTAATACACGGGGGCGTAAAGCTGGTCGAGCGCGGCGCCGATGTCGGTCCCCGGGTCCAGTTCGCCTCGCTCTATCCCCGCCCGTAGCAGGCTGGCCGAGACCTGCCGGCGCGGGCGCAGCCACTGCTCATCCAGTGCGGCGCGAATGTCCGGGTCGGTCTGGCCGGCGGCCAGCAGATCGGCCATCAGCGGTCCCGCATCGCTATCGCGGAAGAGCTGGATCAGCGACAGGACCTGGGACGTGAGGACCTCCTGGAGGGAGGCGTTCTCATCGACCGCCATGGTGTGCCTGGCGCGGTTAAAGAAGCTTTCCAGGATCACGTGAGCCCGTGATGGCCACCACTTGTAGATCGTGGATTTGCTCACCCCGGACCGGGCCGCGATGGCTTCCATCGTCACCGCGTCGATCTGGCCGCTCACCAGGAGGTCCGTGGCCGCCGCGAGAACCGCGGCCCGGGCGCGCTCGCTGCGCGGCCGGCCTCGGCCCTGACGTCCCTCGATGGCCTCTTTCATCGACGCCTTCCGCGTGCGAGGAACCCTGAGATTAGCACCTAAAGTACTAATTTCTGTAGCGTCTACGGCGACGCGGGAACGGTTGAGGATCAGGGGGGCGTGAGGGTGGCGCCGCCGGAGGCGATCGCGGGCCAGAGGGCGTCAGCGCCGGCGCTGGCCACGATCGCGCCGAGCTCGTCGGCGGACTGGGTGCCGGTGCCGTACTCGCGGGTCCAGGCCCACAGGCGGCGGGTGAGGCTGTGCAGCGGGTACTCCTGGGTCATGCCCATCGCGCCGTGCGCCTGATGGGCCGCGGCCGTGGCGATCGTCGCCGCGTCGGCCGCGACTGACTTCGCGGCGGCCAGCTGGAAGGCCGCCGCCTGGCCGGTCAGCCCGGGGTCGGCGGCCGCGGCGGCGCTGACCAGGTCGGCGGCCATCTCGAGCATGGCCGCCTGCTGCGCGACGTGGACCACGTGCTGCTGCACGCCGGGGAACCGGCCGATGGGCTTGCCGAACTGGTGCCGCTCGCCGGTGTACCGCACGGTGATGTCGCGGATCCGGTCGGCCGCTCCGGCCATGAGGACGACCCTGGTGAGCGCGCCGCGGCGGTGGAGCGTCAGCCGCGGAAACGCCCGGTCCGGCCGGGGCACTCGCCAGCGGCGCGGCACCGTCGAAGTACAGCGTGTCGCGCGGTTCCCCGCCACGTTCACGTGCTGCTCGACCCGCAGGTCGCGCGACGGCGAACAGCGCGACCACTACGCCGGCCGCCGCCGCCCGCGCGAGCACCACCACCTGCTCGGCCGACCTCCCCCAGGCGACATGCCGGGCCGAGCCGCGTACCGTCTCCCGCGCTCCACGCCAGGCCAGGGCCGGAAGCGACCGTCGCAGGTACGCGGGAGACCCGGCAGCCCCGACGCCGCGAGCAGCCAGCCGGCCAGGACGCCGGTCTCCGCAAGCGGCAGCGGCAGGCCGTGGTAGCGGCCAGCCGGAGCACCGCGAGGGCGTCGGCGAGGTCGCCGCCCTCGCCGCCGGCCGCCTCGGGCACCGAGATCCATGGAAGCCCGGCCTCGGCCACGGCCGCCCAGGCCTGCGGGGCGAAGCCGTCGCGCTCGGCCGCGCGCAGCGCGTCGTCGGTGCACACGGCCGAGAAGATCTCGCCGACGGTGTCGGTGAGCAGCGAGTCGGTCATCGGTGTTACCTCTCCCCCGGCGCGCCGGACTCGAACTGGCCGAGATGGCCTTGGCCGCGACCGAGCGCAGGATCTCGCTGGTGCCGCCGCGGATGGTGAAGATCGGGCGGGTGAGAATCGCCTCGCACAGGATCTGCTCGAAGACCGACGGCGAGTCGCACACCGGCTGGATGTCGATCACCTCGAGCAGGGCCGTGATGACGTCCTGCTCGAAGCGGGTCGCCATCTCCTTCAGCAGCGCGGCCTGGTGGACCGAGGACTCGCCGCGGTCGACCGCGAGGGCGATGGAGAGCGCCAGGTTCCGCATCACCCAGAAGGTCGCCGTGGCCCGGCCGAGGAAACGCCGCGCCTGACTCGACCGACCGGCGGAAGGCTCGGCAGACGCCGGCCTCGCGCAGGAAGGCCTCGACCACCGGGTAGACCGACATGAACCGGTCGGGGCCGCCGCGCTCGAGCGCGAGCTCCGCCGTCGTCTGCGACCAGCCGCGGCCCAGGTCACCGAGCACCGCGTCGGGGCCGACGGCCACGTTGTCGAAGACGACCTCGTTGAAGTCGGCGCTCCCGTCGAGCAAGGCGATCGGATGCACCGCGAGCCCGGGGGCCGCCAGGTCGACGATGAACTGGGTGAGCCCGTCGCGCCGGTCCGGCTCATCGGAGGTGCGGCAGAGCGCGACGATGTAGTCGTTGCGGTGCGCGCCGGTCGTCCACACCTTCTGCCCGCTGATGACCCACCCGTCGCCGTCGCGCACGGCGCGGGTCCGGATCGCCGCCAGGTCGCTGCCCGCATCCGGCTCGCTCAGGCCGACGGAGAAGCAGAGCTAGCCGCTGGCGATGCCGGGCAGGTACCGCCGCTTCTGCTCGTCCGTGCCGAACCGGCTGATCAGCGGGCCGGTCTGCCGGTCGGCGAGCCAGTGGTGGCCCACCGGCGCACCGTAGCGGAGCAGCTCCTCGGTGAAGACGAACCGGTCGAAAGCGCTGCGCTCGGCACCGACGTAGCGCTCGGGCAGAGTCATGCCGAGCCAGCCGCGGGCACCGAGCTGCGGGAGAACTCGCGGGACGCGGCGCCGTTCATGCCGAGCCCGGGACGGCGGCCTCCTCGCGGCCGAGCTCGGCGGCGAGGAAGGCCCGCACCTCGGCCTGCAGGGACAGTTCCGCGGGGGTCAGCTCGGTCAAGTCAAAGCGAACGCCGCCGCCTCTTCGCTGGTCATGCACGCTCCGCACTATCGCTTAATCGACTTAATAAATAAACTACCTTGCAATGAGGTCCCGGGGTAGTTCCAGGGTAAGAGGAGGGTGACGACGTGGCCGCTGTCCTGGGGAGCACGGACGCAGGCGGCATGGAGGAGTTTACCGCTGAGGTCCGCGCGTTCCTGGACGTGAAGCGCCGAACGTAGGCCAGATCCGGCGCAGGCGGTCCGGTGGGGCGCGGGGGAGGACACGATCGCGTACTTCAGCACCGATCCGCCGGAGGTGGACCAGGCCAACGCCGAGCAGGCGCGGGAATGGCAGCGCCGTCGCTACGACGCGGGGCTCGGCTGGATAACCGGGCCGGTCGAGTTCGGCGGCCGGGGACTGTCGACGGCTCACGACCTGACCTACGACACCGTCGAGTCCGAATACGACGTCCCGGACACCGGCGTGCTGTCGGTCATCGGGCTCGGCATGATCGGGCCGACGATCCTCGCCCACGCCCAGCCGCACATCAAGCAGAGGGTACCTGCCCGCGATGTACTCGGGAGAGGTGATCGCCTGCCAGCTGTTCAGCGAACCTGGGGCGGGCTCGGACCTGGCCAGCCTGTCGACGCAAGGCCGAACAGAGACGAGGCGACGGCGAGTGGAACGCTCAACGGACAGAAGGTCTGGACCTCGATCGCCCAGCATGCCGACATCGGCATGGCGCTGTGCCGCACCAACCCCGATCAGCCCAAGCACAAGGGCATCACGGCGTTCATCGTCGACATGTCGGCGCCCGGCGTCGAGGTGCGCCCGCTGCGCCAGATGACCGGCGGATCGGACTTCAACGAGGTCTTCCTCACCGACGTCCGGGTACCCGACGATCACCGCCTGGGGAACGTCGACGAGGGCTGGCGGGTCGCGTTGACCACGCTGATGAACGAACGGGCGACCGTCGGAGGAGAGGGCGCGGGCCCGGCCGGCCGCGTCGCTGTCGCTGCCCTTCCTGGCGGCACTGCTACGCGGCGAACGGCCGCGCTAGACGATGGCGCCGCCCGGCGGCAGCTCGCGGCGCTGCACGCCGACATGATGGCCACCGAGTACCTCAACCGGCAGACGGCGCGCCGGATGCGCGGCGGCGAGCAGCCCGGGCCCGGAGGCCTCGGTCTCCAAGCTCATGTACGGGCAGAACCTGACCCGGGGCACGCACTTCGCCGCCGAGGTGCGTCGGGCCGAAGCCTGATAGCCGACACCGGCGAGTGGGGTGCCTTCTCCTGGAACGAACTGCTGCTGTCCACTCCGGCGCTGCGCATCCTCGGCGGCACCGAGGAGATCATGAAGAACATCCTCGCCGAGCGCGTACTCGGCCTGCCGAAGGAGCCGGGCATCGACAGCAAGACGCCCTTCCGGGAATTGCGCCGATAAGGAGGAGCGACGATGAACAAGGCGAAGCAGAGTGACCCAGACAAGTTCAGCCGCCGAACTGACCGAGCTCCGGGACAGCGTGCATGCCTTCCTGGCGGCGAAGTCGGACGAGCAGCAGCGTGCGCTCGGTGATCGAGACCGAGCGCGGCTACGACGAGGCGCTGTGGAAGCAGATGGCCGACCAGCTCGGCCTGCCCGGGCTGGCCCTTCCCGAGGAGTACGGGGGCGACGGGTTCAGCTTCGCCGAACTTCAGGTGGTGCTGGAGGAGATGGGCCGCGTTCCTGATGCCGAGCCCGTTCTTCGCCATCGGTGGTCCTGGCGGCCGGAGCGATCCTCGCCACGGGCGACCAGGTCGCCGCCCAGGCCTACCTGCCCGGCATCGCGTCGGGGAAGACCACCGCGGCGCTCGCGGTCGCCGAGTCCGGCGGACAGTGGTCCTTCGATCAGCTGTCGGCTTCGGCCCGGCCCGTGAAGGCGGATAGTGACGGGGGAAGGCGGAGGCGGGCGGCGGGTGGGGGCTGGCTGGTGACGGGAACGAAGCAGTTCGTGCTGCACGGCGCGACCGCTGACCTGCTCGTCGTCGCCGCCCACACCGATTCCGGGCCTAGCCTTCTTCGCCGTCCAAGGCCGATGCCCCCGGACTGACCCGGACCGCGCTGCGGACGCTGGACCTGACCCAGCCGATGGCCACGCTCGCGCTCGGACGAGATCCCGGCCACGCTGATCGGCGCGGCCGGGGCGGCCGGGCCGACGCTGGAGGCCGTGCTGGACCGGGCCATGACGGCGCTGGCCGCCGAGCAGACCGGGGCGGCGCGGGCCTGCCTCGAGGCCAGCGCCGCATACGCGCGCGAGCGCGTACCAATTCGGGCGGCCGATCGGCTCCTTCCAGGCGGTCAAGCACAAGTGCGCCGACATGCTGGTGAAGGTGGAACTCGCGCAGGCCGCCGCCACCGAGGCCGCGCGCGCCGCCTCAGGCGCCCCGGACGCCGTCGCCACTGCCGGTGGCGGCGGCGGTGGCGCACGTGGTGTGCTCGGAGGCCTTCATGTTCGTGGCCATGGAGAACATACAGGTGCACGGCGGGATCGGGTTCACCTGGGAGCATCCCGGCTCATCTGTACTTCCGGCGGGCCAAGGCCAGCCAGCTGATGTTCGGCGGCCCGGGTGTCTATTTCGAGCATCTGCTGCGGCGCAGCGGCTCTGAACGGAATCTTCCCGAACGGACCCGGCTTACCCCGGGCAGGCAATTGGCTTGCGGGTGCGGAGTAAGCCCCGTCCGTTCGGAATATAGATCTTCTCGATAGCCTGACGGCATGAGCGCATCAGGAGACGGGCAGCCACCCACTGCCGCCGACCGGTCACCCGGCCTGGACAAGGACACCATCGTCTCCGCGGCGCTGGACATCATCGCCGAGCGCGGCGTGCAAGGACTGTCGATGCGGCTGCTGTCACAGCGGCTCGGCGTGTCGCTCGGCGCTACCTACCGCCACCTGGCCAACAAGAACGAGCTGCTCCGCCTGGTCGCCGCCGACCTGTACGCGCGGGTCAAGCCGGCGGACGCCACCGACGGCGACGAGTTCGATCAAGCCAAGCACGTCATGCTGCAGATTCACGACGTGCTTGCGGCCTACCCGGGGATGGCCGCGCACATCGCGCAGAACATACCCGAGTTCACTTCGGAGCGCCTGGCGGCCCTGATCACCGACCCGCTGCAGGCGGCCGGGCTGTCCGCGGACGAGGCCGGGCGGATCGTCTTCACGCTCATCCTGCTCAACGCGGGGCACATGCTCATCCGGGTGCCGGCCGGGCTGGAGAACGAGGCCGCGGCGGCGTTCGCGGATGGGGTGGACCTTATCCTTCGCGGCGCCCAAATGCGCAGTCAACACCGTTCAGTGAACGCCGTTGACTGACGCCCGTGACTCGATTACGGTCCTGATACAGACATCATCGGACCGGTCGAGACGGAGCAGTCATGCCCGAACCCCTAGAAACAGACTCCTACAAGGTCAGCGACCCGTATTTCGGGCAGCCGTACATCGACGTGGACGAGCAGCGCGACGCACCGTACCCGCACCGGCACGTGCACGGCGGATTCGCCGACTGCGACACGCGCTTCACCTTCTACTTCCCTGACCGATCGGAGTGGCAGGGCCGCATGTACATGCCGCTGGAAGGGGCGCACGCCGGGCACGAGGACGCCTTCGGCGGGCCGATGGGCGAGCTCATCGGCGGTCTCGCGCTGACGGTGCGGCTCGGCGGCTACATGGCCGAGACCAACATGGGCCACATCGGCGACGACATCGACCCCAAGGCGGGCGACGACCCGACGCTGTACGGGTGGCGCGCCGCCGCCGAGACCGGCCGGTTCTCCAAGCACGTCGCCGCGCAGGTCTACGGGTCGGAGCCGCACCACTCCTACGTCTGGGGCGGATCGGCGGCGGGCGGCGGTCGCCGCTGGTGCTCGAGAACGCGCCCGACGTCTTCGACGGCGCGCTGCCGTTCATGGGCGGCGGCGACGTGCGGCCGTTCCCTGCCACCGAGCGGATCAAGGGCGCCCAGGTGATGAGCTTCGCCTGCATGTTCAACGTGCAGCGGCTGCTGCGGTCGCCCGCCAAGGCGATGGGCGTGATCGACGCCATGCAGCCGGGCGGCAGCGGCGACCCGTTCGCCGGGCTGAACAGCCACGAGCGGGACGAGCTGGCCTCGCTGTACAGCCAGGGGTTCCCGTTCGGGGACGAGTTCATGATCTTCTCGCCGATGGGCCAGATCTGGCTGTGGACGTCGATCGCCGACCTGCTCGTGGAGCAGGACCCGGCCTACTTCGAGGACTTCTGGACGAAGCCGGGCTATGTCGGGCACGACATCCCGAGGCGGTGCTGCCGGACGTCATCGACGAGACCGTCACGGTCGACCGGGTGATCACGCCGAAGGACCTGCTCACCGATCCCGCTTTCGCCGGTCCTGAGTACATGCTGATGAAGGCGATGGCCGGGATCATGGCGGGCGACCCGGAGAAGCTGGAGACGCCGTACGCGGTGCAGTTGTCCGGGCTCTCCGGGTCGGGCTACCGGCTCGGCGCCGGGCTGCGGGTCGCTTCCGGTGACGCGGCGGGCCGTCAGCTGTACGTCATGAGCCACTCGGGCGACCTGCTGGTGGGCGGCGGCCACGGCGATGCCGACAAGGAGAAGTTCACCGGGGTCAAGCCGGGCGACCAGATCCACGTGGACAACCGGAAGTTCCTTGCGTTCTGCTACTTCCACCGCCACCACATCATGGACGACGCGCAGTTCGACTGGCTGCGGGTCGGCGGGCATCCGATCTACGCGCAGCATCCGGTGCCGCTGATGTCCCCGCTGATGGGCGTCTCCTACACCGGGCACTACTAGGGCAAGCTGCTCTGGGTGCACCACACCCACGACTCGTCGCTCTGGCCGTCCCAGGGGATCATCTACGAGGGTGCGGTGCTGGAGAGCAGGGCGCTGCCGGCGCGGAGGCGCGGTTCCGGCTGCAGTGGACGCAGAACGCGGAGCACATCATGCCCGCGTGGCTGCCGCCGTCGCCGCTGCGGGCGAGCAACACCTGGCTGGTCGACTACACGCCGATCATCGAGCAGGGGCTCGTGGACCTGGCGCGGTGGGTGGAGGAGGGCGTTGCGCCCGCCTCGACCTCGTACGAGTACGTGGACGGGCAGGTGCGGCTGCCTGCCACGGCGGCCGAGCGGGGCGGCGTGCAGCCGGTGGTGTCGGTGACGGCCAACGGCGGCGCGATGCGCCAGGTGGCCGTGGGCGAGCCGGTGACGCTGTCGGTGCAGGCGGAGGCGCCCGCCGCCGGCGGGCACGATCGTCGTCCGTGCAGTGGGACTTCGACGGCAAGGGCGCCTTCCCGTACAGCGACCCGTCGGTCGACGGGACCGCCACGTCGGTGACGCTGACGACCACGCATGAGTATGACGAGCCGGGACGTACTTCGCTACGGCGCTGGTCGCTTCGCACCGGGACGGAGACGTCGACGCGAAGTACCGGCGGCTGCAGAACCTCGCCTCGGCGCGGGTGGTCGTCCGCTAGCGCCCGCCGGTGGCGCGCTGCCGCCGCGGCGGCAGCGCGCCACGTTCGGCGGCAGCGCGCCACGTTCGGCGGCAGCGCGCCACGTTCGGCGGCAGCGCGCCACGTTCGACGGCAGCGCGCCAGCGGATCGGTGCGATTCGCGCCATTATGACGAAAACATTTTTTATGGCGAAGACTTTTCGTGCGCATAGCGCGAATTTCTTACGTCAGGAAAAAAGTATTCGTGATCATGGCGGTGAACTGGGCCGCCCGATGCTGATGCTCCGGCAGGTGAACGCGCCGGAACATCAGGAGCATCGCTAGGTTGCCGGGGTGGTTGTTGAGACGCCTAGGTAGGCGGCGCGGACTGACGTCGGCGGTGAGCATCTGCTGCGCGGTGCCCTCGAAGATCATGCTGCCGTAGTCGAGGACGTAGACCTGGGCGCAGGTCTGCTGGACCAGTGCCATGTCGTGCTCCACGAGCAGGACCCCGAGGCCGCGCTCGGCGACGGCCCGGCACAGGATCTCACCGAAGTGCTCGGTCTCGGCCGGGTCGAGGCCGGACGAGGGCTCGTCGAGCAGGACCGTATCGAACGGGCCCGCCAGCACCCGGGCCAGTTCCACGAGGCGGCGCTGGCCGGTGCTGAGGTGATCGACCGGCTTATCGAGGTAGGCCCCGATGCCGGTGAGCTCGATCGCCGCTTCGACCGCGCGTTCGATCTCCCGCGCGTCGCCGCGCCGGCCGACGACCTGGCGCAGCGGGTTGGAACCCGCGAGCGCGGACTCGCGGGCCAGCGTGATGTTCGTCCGCACGTCGAGCGACTCGAACAGCTGGACGCGCTGGAAGGTGCGGCCGAGCCCGAGCCGGGCGCGCTGCGACGGGCTCGCGTGGGTGATGTCCGTGCCGTGCAGCGTGATCCGGCCGGCGGACGGCTTGACCAGGCCCGAGCACGCGTTGAAGATGCTGGTCTTGCCCGCCCCGTTCGGCCCGACGAGGCCGGTGATCGTGCCTGCCCTGACGGCCAGGGTCACGTTGTCGACGGCGAGCGCGCCGCCGTACCTGATGGTCAGGTTCTCGACGGAAAGGCTGATCGAGCCGGCGGGGCGCGGCGGCTGGGGGGCCGGCCCGGCGGCCGGCCCGGCGGTTTCCGCCGGCGGCAGGGCTGGGGCTGGCTGTCCGGCGGCATGCGGGCGGGCCGGCGGGCCCGACGCGACGGATGCGTGCTTATCCAGTCGGCGAACGACTGGACTGCGCGGGGCGGCGTCACCTGGAGGCGGTGCCTGAACACCGGGACGAGAACGGCGCCGATGGCCGAGACGGCCAGGATGACGTTGACGACGTTCCCGCCCGTCAGGTAGACGGGAATGATCGTCAGCCCCGCCGCCGCGACGAACGCGTACCAGGGGTCGCCCAGCACGACGACGATCACGATGGTGACGAGCGTCAGGGAACTGAACGAGGGGAAGTTATCACCGATCGCGTAGGTGTTCACGCTCGCCGTCAGCGCGCCGGCGATGGCGGCGATGAACGCCGAGATGCAGAAGACGAGCAGGCGGATCACGTTGACGTTGACGCCGTAGGTGTCGAGCGCGACGGGTGAGTCGCCCATGGCGCGCAGCAGTTTGCCCAGCCGCGTCTCGGTCAGCACGGCGATCGGCACCGCGACGACGACCACGAACGCGAGCACGACGAAGTACATGCCCTCGTCGCTGCCGAGCTGGAAGCCGCCGATGGACAGGTCGGGGCGCGTCGTCGGCAGGCCGTTGGAGCTCGGGCCGAACATCCAGCCCATGCGTGTACACCATCTGCTCGAGCAGGATCCCGAAGCCGAGCGTGGCCAGCGCGAGGAAGACGCCGGACAGCCGGATAGCGGGGATGGCGATGAACGCGCCGACGGGGACGGCGACAAGCGCCGCGAGCAGCAGGGCGATCAGCCACGGGATACCCGCGCCGGTGAAGTGCGCCATCGCCGCGGCACCGATGGCGGCGAAGCCGTACTGACAGAGGGAGACCTGGCGTGACGTGCGCAGCAGCAGCCCGAGCGAGAGGATCAGGATCACCAGGATGAGCGCGCTGGTGTAGCTGGCCAGGTTCGTCCCGACGAGCCAGGGAACCGCGCACAGGACGGCCAGGAAGAACGACGCCAGAGTAAATGCGCGCGCGCACCGGAGCGTGCCAGCTGGGCGGAATCCGCCGCGCGACGACGAAGCTCCGGACGACGAGCTTGCTGCGCGGTGTCACCAGCAGCACGATGAACAGGACGATGAACGGCAGGCTGGCCGGGAAGCCGATAAGCCACGGCACGTTCACGACGTACTTGGTCGCGATCGCGCCCGCTACCCCGGTGAGCAGGCCGCCCAGATAAACGAGCGGCAGGTTCGAGAAGTAGCCGATCGCCGCGGCGCTGAACGCCTGCACGACGAGCAGCGTGAGGGCCAGCGCGCTCAGCTGGAGGTTGGGCGCGATCAGCAGCCCCGACAGCGCGGCGAAGGACGACCCGATCATCCAGGCCAGCCGGCGGACGGTGACCGAGCTCGTGCCCGTTACCGACAGCAGATCCGGATCGTCCACCACCGCCCGGAGCTGTATGCCGCGCCGGGTGAAGCGCAGGAACGCATACAGCGCGGCGGCCGCGGCGAAGCCCACGATGGCGACGATGATCTGCTCCCACTCGACGTTGACGTCGAGCATGCGGACGGTACCGTCGGCAGGAACGACGGGAAGACGCCCGACGTGCGGCTGAACATGATGCCGGTGATCGAGACGATCCATACGATCAGGCCGACCATGGCACCGATCTGGAGGGTCCGGTCTGCCGCTGCCAGCTGGCGGGCGAGCAATTCCAGCAGGTAGCCCATGACCGGGCCCACCACGAAGACGCACAGCGCCGCCCGCCAACGGCCAGGGCCACCCTTGCACGTCGTGCAATTCGTAGAAGATGAATACGGACACCGACGCGAGCGCGCCGTACGCGAAGTTGAAGATGCCTGATGTCTTGTAGGTAAGCACCAGGCCCGTCGCGGCGAGTCCGTAGACCGATCCTACAGACAGCCCGATGACAATGAATGGCAGGAACTCAGCCAAGGCAAGCCCTTTCGGCCGTCAGCTGGACTGGAGGCGCGTGATCGGTTAGTCAGCGGCAGGCGTCGCGGGCACGCAGGTCGGGAGTGGCGCCGTTCGGCAGCGTGAACTGCTGGTTCTTGATCTTGATGGTGAAGTAGCAGCCCTCGGACTTGTTCGTCGGGTCGGTGAAGGTGAGGCCGGCGGACATCCCGCCCAGCGTCTCGTTCTTGAACTTCTTCAGGCCCGCGAGCATGTCGGCCGACGTGGGGATGCCGGTCGCGCCACTCAGCTTGACCGCCTCCTGGAACATCAGCCCGGAGACCCAGGCGTCGGTCGCGGTCAACGGCTCCTGAACACTGGGGCTGTTGAGGTTGAGCGACGGGGCGTACTCCTTCATGGCCGCGTGGAAGTCGCTGATCGCCGGGGCGGTTGAGAACCAGGGCAGCGTCGGCGCGCTGGTGAACGCGTTGTTGAACGCGGCCGTGGCCAGGTAGCCGGCGCCGATCGCCTCGCCGGGGATGATGTAGGCGGGGGTGTAGCTCTGGCGCTGGCAGTCGCCCGCGATGACCTGCCCCTCGGAAGCGGTGGGAACGAGCAGGATGAGCGCCTTCGCCCCCGTCTGCTCGGCGGCGAGGCAGCTCGCGGTGTAGTCGGTCGCGGTCGAGCTGACAAGCCCGCCGTAGACGTAGTTGATGCCGGCCTCGCCGAATACCGTCTTCGCCAGGACGTTGGCGGCGGCGCACTGCGCGGCCTCCGAGCACGCCAGCGAACCGACCTTGGTGATGCCGATCTTCCTTGGCGCTTAGCGCGAGCGAGGTCATGTCCTGGATGCGCGGTCAGGCCCTCGGGGTAGAACATCGGGTCCGAGACCCAGGGCTGGAGCGTGAAGACGCTGCCGCCGAGCACCGGGATCTTCTGCTGGTCCAGGTAGCTGGCATAGCCCGCGTTCAGCGAGCCGTCCTGGTTGCTGACGAACGCGATCACGTGGTCCTGCTGGACGAGCTGCTTGACCATGGAGACCGCCTGGGCCTGGTCGCCCTTGTTATCTTCCACGATCAGCTTGACGGGATGGCCGTTGACGCCGCCGTGCGCGTTGACCCAGCTGGCCCAGGCCTCGATCGCGGGCTCGCCGGGATCGGTGAACCCGTCCTCGGTGTAGCTGCCGACGCTGCCGATCACGATCGGCGTCCCGGTGGCGGTCGATCCGGCTCCGCCTGCTGGCTGGGCGCGGCGGCGACGCTAGCGCTGGCGCTGGCGCTGGCGCTGCTGCTGCTGCTGCTGCTGCTGCCGCTGCTGCTGCAGGCGGCGACGCCAGCCGCAAGCCCGACGGCAACGCACGCGGTCGATATTCTTCTATATTTCATCCCGGCCTCCTGGGGGGATAGATCTCTGATGGCTGGCATGATCAACTGCGACGCGAATTGTCACGCGTCGCTAGAGGGTGCCGATTGCTGCGCGTAGAGAGCGAAGATCTGCTCTTCGTCGAGCTCACCCGCGGGGCCGCTGTAGACGATGCTGCCCTGGCTGAGCAGGTAGACGGCTGAGGCGATGGCGAGGACGCGGTGGGCGTACTGCTCGACGATGAGCAGCGAGACGCCGTCTCCGGCAATGTGCTGGAGGAAAGCGAAGATGTGATCGACGATCACCGGCGCAAGGCCGAGCGACGCTTCGTCAACGAGAACCACGCGCGGCTGCGCGAGATAGGCCCGCATGAGCGCGAGCATCTGCTGCTCGCCACCGCTCAGTGTTCCCGCGAGCTGCTTTCCCGGTTGGTCAGCTGCGGGAACTCTTGGTTCGTACGGTCCATGATTTCTGCCTTGGAGGCGCCGGGTGGCGCCTGGAGCAGCAGGTTCTCGCGCACGCTAAGCGACGGGAAGATGCTGCGCCCCTCCATGACGTGGCAGATGCCGAGGCGGGCGCGACGGCTCGGGCTCACCGATGTCACGTCCTTGCCATCGAGCAGCACCCGGCCACTGCGCGGGCGGAGCAGTCCCGAGGCCATCCGCATGGTCGTGCTCTTGCCCGCGCCGTTCGGCCCGAGCAGTGCGACGACCGAGCCCGGGGGGATCGAGAGCGAGACGTCGCGGAGAACGGTGGTGCCGCCGTATCCACCCTCGATGCCCCGGAGCTCTAGCATCGACCGATCTCGATACATGGAGGCTGCACAGCAAGACAAGTACGCGCACGGAGCAACTCCCATGTTGCCGTTATTCACCAATCCGCCTTGATCACCGGAAGGTCGCCCCTTGCCAGTGATCTAAGGCGGTTCCCCGCACAGTAGAGCTTTCTGACGGTGTGGTCAACAGTGTTCACGCAGACAGTTCGGGCAAATATGCGTCAAGACGGAGGTCGTTTATGACAGTTGCGTCACCAGAGTCACGCCTCGCTCACGCGCGGACCCGGACCGGCGCCGTCAGGCCGGCGATCTCGGTCGGCTGCACGCACAGTAAAGCTTTCTGACGATGTGGTCAACAGCGTTCACGCTGCCTCTTAGGCCAGGATGACCACCACTAGTGGCGCGATTATGACGGTTGTGTCACGAAATCGCATCCGGGCGGGCTGGTTCCCGCCGGATGCGCGACATTCACCTGACCCGCTGCAAGGCACCACGGCATGTGTTCGTGACGGACCAATTGCCCGTGATCACCACCGGCAAAATCGACAAGAAGCTGCTCCGCGCCCGCTATGCCGAGGAGGATCGTGACCATGAGTAGCTGCTCTCGATGAGGTGAGCGCCTCTCGGTCAAAACCGTCACCGGGGGTCGACGTATCGTGGTTACTACCGATCAGCCCGGCCGTTGGGGGTGCGGCGATGGATGATGACATCGCCTCGGCACCGCCGTGCACCCCGACGTGCGCCGTCCAGGTGCTCGACCTGGCGACGGGCAGGGATACCGTGATCAGGCTGCCCGCCGCGAGTTCGGCGGCCAACGGCGCGTTCAGTCCCAGCGGGGGTTACCTCGCGCTTCAGGTGACCTCAGAAAGCACCGGAGACAACGGCGCGCTGGCCATGCGGCTCGACGTAGCGTCCGTCGCCAGCGGCCGCTTGACGGTCGTGCCGGGAACCTTCGTCAGCAGCGACGCCCTGGCCGGTTTTGGCTGGCCGGACAACAGCAACACCCTGGTCGCCGAGTTCAACTTCGAGTCAACGATGCAGCTCACGTCCTGGCACCCCGGCGCCCGCGCACTGTCCCTGGCGGTGGTCAAGCCGGGTCCGACCCAGGCCTCCCTCATCGTCGGATAGCGCGGGCGCGGCGATTCGCAGGAGAGTCGGGGCCGGACTCGGCAGGACTCCGGCACTGTCCGGAGCGCACTGGCGGGTGATGCGCGCCGCCGCGTCCGGGAGGAACGGGACCAGGTGCGTGCCGATCGCCTGGCAGGCGAGCAGGAGTGCGGACAGGACAGCATCCAGCTCCGCAGTCTTGCCCGTCTTGGCCAAATCCCAAGGACGCGTGCGGTTGACGTAGCGGTTCGCTTCGTCCGCGATCTGCCAGACCGCCTCGGTGGCGCGGCGGAAGTCGAAGTCATCCAATGCCGCAGCGATCAGACCGGGAGCGTCCCTGATGGCCCCGTCGAGAGCCGCAGCGTCGTGGGTGCCCGCCGTCGCGGCGGGGACAGACCCGCCGCGATACCTGTGGATCAAGGAAACGACCCGATTGACGAGATTGCCAATCCCGTTGGCGAGTTCGTCGTTGGCCCGGCCGACAAGGCGGGCGACGGTGAAGTCGGCGTCCGCCCCCCGGGGCACCTCGCGCAGCAGCCACCAGCGCACCGCGTCTGTCCCGTACCTGCCCACGAGGTCATACGGGTCGACGGTGGCGCCGCTGGACTTGCTGATCTTGCGGCCGTTCTCGGTGAGGTACCCATGGATGGCGATATCGGTGGGGACGGCCTCCCCGGCCGATAGCAGGATCGCCGGCCAGTACACGGCGTGGAACCGGAGGACACCCTTGCCGAGCAGATGAATGCGCCGCGACGCGCCCGTCCACCAGCGGTCGAGGTTCTCGCCGTTCGTGGCGTAATCAAGGGCCGTCAGGTAGTTGCCGAGCGCGTCCCACCATACGTAGATCACCTGGTCCGGGTCACCGGGGACGGGGATGCCCCAGCCTCGGGCGCGTTCGGTGCTGCGCGAGACCGAGAAGTCCTCGAGACCCCCGTCGATGAGGGCCAGGACCTCGTTGCGGCGCCCGGCCGGCTCGATGCGGATCGTCCCGTCGGTGATGAGGCCGCGCAGCTGCCCCGCGTAGCGCGACAGGCCGAAGAACCAGTTCTCTTCCGACACCAGATCCGGCACCGTGCCATGGTCGGGACAGCGACCGTCGGCTAGCTCCGCGGCCGTGTAGAACTGCTCGCACCCGACGCAGTACAGGCCTTCGTAGTGCCTCCGGTACAGGTCGCCGTTGGCGGCGCAGGCCCGCCACAGGCGCTCGACTCCCGCTGCGTGCCGCGGGTCGCTGCTGGTGCGGATCAGATCGTCGATCGACAGGTTCAGCGGCTCCGCCAGGCCGGTGAACGCGGCGGCGTTGGCGTCGACGAACTCCTGCACACCCACCCCGGCGGCCTGCGCGGCAAGCACGTTCTTGAGCGAGTTGTCGTCGGTCCCGGCCTGCAGCCTGACCTGCTCGCCGACGCCCCTGAGATAACGGGCGAGCACATCGGCCTGCACGAGCTCAAGCGCGAACCCCAAGTGCGGGCGCGCGTTGACGTACGGAATCGTCGTGGTGATGTAGGTACTGGTCATCGGAACCTCCAGGTAAACCGGGGCTCCGACGGCAGAAACAGATCGAGGCCCCGTGAAAAGGGCCTCGGAATCGAAAAAATCCGTGCAGCGTCAGCGGCCCCGTGAGCGGGGCATCATCGGGAGCTGAACGTGTTCATAACGTAATTCTACTTCCCCAGCCCCGGTATGCCCAACCGTTAAGACGGACGGGCCGGGGGCCCGGCACGTGAGCGGACCGAAGTTTCTCAGGTAAGCGGCGGAGCGGGTTACCTGCGCCACGCCCCAGACTGGTGCTGCTCAGTCATGCACATCTTTTTCGGCAGTCTCGTCTGGACCAGTACCGTAATTTAGATAACGGATTAATCGAATAGAGACGGGACGGACGCTTGTGACCTCCTCGCCCTGGGCCGGGTCGGATTTCCAGGTGCCGCCCCAGCCGGACTCCCCCTTCGCCCTGTGCGGCGCGTGCCGCCGGACCGGCATCTGCCGACTCGGGCTCGGCCGGGAGGACCTCCAGCCCGACGGATCGGTGCGCACGGAGCTCATCTGCGGTCCCGAGAACGAGGGCGGCCCGGACGTGGCGCACGGCGGCTGGACCGCCGGAGCATTCGACGAAATACTCGGGCACGTGCCGCTACTCCACCGCGAACTGGCGGTCACCGGGCAGCTCTCAGTCACCTACGTCAAGCCCGTGCCGCTGGGCCGCCCACTGCAGGCACGCGCCTGGCTAGTGCGCCGCGACGGGCACCGCCTGTACGTGGCGGGCGAGATGACCTTGGCCAGCACCGGTGCGGTGCTCGCCACGGGCGAGGCGATCATGGTGCTGCGGGACATAAGCCACTTCGCCCAGCACCAGGAATGGCTGGCCAAGCAGGACGCCGTGGCCACAGCCGAAACCGCGCAAGACGGAACCACGGGCTGACGTCGGTCATGCGTCGCTCCCGTCCGACGCTGTACTTTCGTGGCTATGACTAGTCAGAGGGAGAAGGCGGCCGGGTTCCTTGAGCTGCACCGGCCCGGGAGGCCGCTGCTGCTGCCGAATCCATGGGATAGGGGATCCGCGAAGCTGCTCGCCTCGCTGGGGTTCCAGGCGCTCGCCACCACTAGTTCCGGGTTCGCGATGACGTTGGGGCGCGCGGACGGCTCGGTGAGCCGCGACGAGGCGCTGGCGCACGCCGCCGCGATCGCTGCCGCCACCGACCTGCCAGTCTCGGCTGACCTGGAGAACTGCTTCGCCGACGACCCGGATGGTGCCGCGCAGACGGTCGCCCTCGCCGTAGAAGCCGGGCTGGCCGGCTGTTCGGTGGAGGACTACAGCGGCGGCGATGACGAGCGCATTTATGACATCGGGCTCGCGGCCGAGCGCGTCGCGGCCGCGGCCGAAGCCGCGCACGCTGGGCCTGTCCGCCTGGTGCTGACCGCTCGGGCCGAGAACTACCTGTACGGGCGCCCAGACCTGGCGGACACGATCACCCGCCTGCAGGCGTACCAGACGGCGGGCGCCGATGTTCTGTACGCCCCCGGTCTGACCAGCCTGCACGACATCCGGCAGCTGGTCAGCGCGGTGGACCGCCCGGTGAACATCCTCGCCATGCCGGGCACGCCGCCGGTGAGAGAACTCGCCTCGGTCGGCGTGAGCCGGGTCTCGGTCGGCGGCGCTCTCGCGTTCGCCGCTCTCGGGGCGCTGGCCGATGCCGCGACCGAGCTACGCGACGCCGGCACCTATGAGTACCTCGCGAGCAGCGCCGCCGGAAGGCGGGCCCTTAAAGGCATCGCGTTAGTGCGAGGTGCGGGCGCTCAAAGGGACACGACGGACTGGTGATGCGGCGCGGCTGTCCTCGTTCGAGGCGGGCGGAGGGCAGACTGGAACGCGCGGCTCGCGGTGAGCGGCGTACGGGAGAATGAGGGACCATGCGCTTCGCTTCGGGCCGGCACATCTGATGCGCGACGACGTGCGCCAGGCGCTGGCGATCAGCCCCTCCGCGACACTGCAGGACCGCACGATCGACATCACGACGACCGGCCGGCGTTCCGGGCAGCCGCGGCGGATCGAGATCTGCTTTTACCGAGTCGCGGATGCCATCTACCTGAGCGGGGTTCCCGGGCCGCGCACGCGCGACTGGCTGGTCAACCTGGCCGCCAGCCCTCACTTCACCTTTCACCTCAAGCACGCCGTGCAGGCGGACCTGCCAGCCGAGGCCGAGGTAATCACCGACCCCGCCGAACGCCGTCGCGTGCTCACCCCCATCGTCGACGACTACAACGACCGCAACGGCGGCCCCGACAGCCCCTGGCCCAGGGGCGTCCTCGAGGAGTGGGTCGAGCGGAGCCCGCTGGCGCTGGTCAGCTTCGAAGAGAGCGACTGACACCAGGGAGCCAATGCCGCCCAACCGCCGGTTCCCCCCGGGGCGAGACAGCGAGCGCCTTGGCCGCCAGGACGCCCCTCAGTCGCCGACGATCTCCTCCGCTGGCAGGGCCGATAGCACCTCTACCGCGCGCAGGAAGGCCTGCCGGTCGGCGGCCGAGAGCCTGGCCAGCACCCGTTCTTCGTTGGCCTGAATGGCGGTCTGCGCCGCCGCGCGGACCTTGCGCCCGGCTTCGGTAATCGCCAGCAGCCGGACACGCCGGTCGGCAGGGTCCGGCTCGCGGCTGATGAGCCCGGCCTGCTGGAGCTCGTCCAGGGTGGCGATAATCCGCGTCTTGTCCGCGCCGATCGCCTGCGCCAGCGCGGCCTGGGTGCGCGCAGGGCCGCCGTCGAGCGCGTTCAGGACGACATAGCCCCACATTGAAATCCCGTGCCCGGCCAGCACGGGCAACTCGGCCGCGACGAGCGCCCGCGTCAGTGGGTGCAGCATCGCGGCCAGGTCCCGACGGGCGCCGCCTTGATCTGCCATGCGACGAACATACCGGTTGACAGATAATAAGCGCTAGTAGATGATACGCACATGCCTACAAATACCACGATTGACATCGTGACGCTCGACGCGCAGGCGGTGCGGGCCAGCGTTGACCTGGTGGCGCAGATAACCACGCAGGATCTGGCGCGGCCGACGCCCTGCGCCGACTGGACGCTGCACAGTCTGCTGAAGCACATGATCGCCCAGCACCACGGATTCGCGGCCGCCGCCGACGGCGATGCCAACTTGGCCCAATGGCGGATCCGGCCGTTGGGCGCGCACCCGATTGCCGCCTATCGCGCCGCGGCTGAGCGCGTCCTGGCCGCCTTCGCGGCGGATGGCGCCCTTGACCGGGACTTCCCGCTGCCGGAGTTCAAGCAGGGCCTGATGTTCCCATCCCGGCAGGCGGTCAGCTTCCACTTCGTCGACTACGTGGTCCACTCCTGGGATGTCGCCAGGACGCTGGATCTTCCGGTGCAACTGGACCCGGCACTGCTCGACGCGGCTCTCAGGGTGGCCGAGGCCGTGCCAGGCGGCGATGCGCGGCTTGCGCCCGGAGCCGCGTTCGCTCCGAGTGTGGCGTGGTCAGGCGGGTCCCGCCTGGACCAGATCGTCGCCAGCCTTGGCCGCTCGCCCAACTGGAAGCGCACCCAGGCATGGTCAGAATGACGGCATCCCCGGGGCTCAAAGGCGCGGGTCGATGTGGATCTTGATGCCCGGGTCGGGATTGAGCCGGCCGGCCAGCGCCTCGACCGCGTCTTCGAGGCCTACAACGACCTGCACGAGGTCTCCCGGAACGACACGGCCGTCCGCGTAATGCTCAATGGCGGGCACGAGCCCCGCTGACGCACCGAGGATGCCCACGGCCGTGAGGTCGTTGAGCGCCAGGTCGCGGGTGTCGATACGGCTCGGCTCGGGCGAGATGCCGATGTAGACCACCCGGCCGGCCGCTCGACCAGGGTCAGCACTGACGAGGGCACGGCCTGATCTCCGGTGCAGTCGATGACGGCGTCATAGGTGCCTGGCGGCGGATCGCCGGCCGTCCAGTACTGGCTCGCGCCGAACTTGCCCGCCAGTTCCTGGTGGCGCGAGTTGAGCGCGAGGACGTGGACTTCCGCGCCCGCCGCATGAGCGAAGGCGGCGGTGAGCAGTCCGATGGTCCCTGGTCCCCAGACGAGGATCCGCTTGCCCGGTCCGGCCTGGGCCGCGGCCGCGGCCCGCTGGGCGTTACCGCCGGGTTCGACGAGCGCACCCGCCCGGTCGTCCACCGCGGCCGGCAGCCGGTGCAGACTGGCCGCCGGGACGAGGACCTTGTCCGCCAGTGCGCCCGGCCAGCCCATGATGCCTATCTCATGGCGGTCCGCGCAGACGTGACCGTTTCCCGCGCGGCAGCGCCGGCAGTGGCCGCAGCCGAGCATGGTGTCGCCGGTGACGCGGGCGCCGTGCCAGGCTTCGGCCACGCCGGCGCCGACGGCTGACACGACGCCGCACCATTCGTGGCCGGGACGAAGCGGAAAACGCGACTTCCCCTGGGCGAAGTAGGCCAGCTCGCCGCTGAACAGTTCAAAGTCGGTGCCGCAGATCCCGACGCGGTGAACGTCCACCACGACCTGACCCGTGGCGGGAACCGGGGCCTCGACTTCGGCTACCCGTGCTGATCTTGGACCATCGATTACCAGCGCGCGCATCAAGTCGGTCACACCAAGTGAAACTAGTCCGTCATTATCTTGAACAGATCGTCGGTGGTCGTGGCGGTCAGCGCGGCTTCGGCCCACTCCTTGAGTATCGCCAGGTCGTCGCAGGTGTCGATGCGCGCCTGCTGGCTTTCACTGACCTGCAGGCTGCGGGCCTTCAGGACCATGAGCACAGTGCCACGCTCGCCCGCCACCAGGCCTTGCTCCCGACCCGCTTCGAGGCCCTGCTCGAAGCCCTGCTCCAGGCCTTCCTCCCGGCCCTGACCGTAGTAGCTCAGGCCGAGCTTGCTGAAAGGCTCGTTGTACTTCGTTGCCATGAGTTGCTCCAGAGCGTCGCGTACGACTTCGGGTGACATCCTGAGCCCGTATTCATAGTACTTCTTCGCCTCGCCCGGGCTCAGGCGGAGAATCCCTGCCTCGAAGGCGTAAATCGAACCGGAAATCTATTGCTAATGGCACCGATGCTAGTGGCAACGGAACGCTTGCGACCGTCTAATGAGAGACGACAGCGGCCTAGGACTTGTCCGGTATGCCTGCGGCAGCGAGCCTTCGGCGGAGGTTTGTCGGTCCCCTGTGATAAGCCAGCTAGCAGTGTTCCCATTACAGCAATTCTCCGAGGCCAAGGGAGGAAACATGCACTGGTCGGACATCGAGAACGCACAGCCCCGCCTCGCGGGACTTGGACACGAACGCCTGATCCGTCCCGGCGTCGTGCTGGTGGTAACCATCCGCCAAGACGGCACGGCCAGGCTCAGCCCGGTCGAACCGCTGGTGATGGACGGTGACCTGTGGCTGTCCATGATGTGGCAGTCGGCGAAGGCCCGGGATCTGCTGCGCGACCCCCGGATCCTCGTGCACAGCGTGGTCGCCGGCCGCGACGGCGCCGAGGGAGAGTTCAAGGTCCGCGGCAGCGCCCGCGCGGAAGACGATCCAGGCGTACAGCGCCGCTACGCCGGCCTAGTGGCGGCCGAACTCGGCTGGAACCCCCAGCCGGGACGCTTCCACCTGTTCGCGGTGGACATCAGCCAGATCACGTTCATCAGCTACGACACGCCCACCGGAGACCAGCACGTCGCCCTGTGGCCGCCGGGCCGGGAGTTCATCCGCCGAGGGACCTCCCCCACCAGCGTGGGAGAGCCCGAACCGGTAAGCGACCTAATCAAAGCCGACTAGCCGCCGGGCAGCGTTTCCGTGGGGAACAGCAAGTGGCCGGTAACGCGTGTGGCCGCGGCTATGACTGGCCGAGGTATCTGGCCAGGAATTCCTCGGAGGCGGCGAAGGCCTCCTCAGGGAGCTGGCCGTGTTCGCCGGGATGGGCGTGCAGGCGTTTGTCCGTCGCGGCGATGAGATCGAATAGCTCGAAGGCTTGCGTGCGCGGAGCGCGCGTGTCGTCCCAGTTCACAAAGAACAGCACCGGGCAGCTGAGCCGGGCGGCGTCGGCCCGGATGCGGGTGCCCGGCGGGGCTGGCCAGTTCGGGTGCATCAGGCCAAGCACCGCTGCCCGGAAGCGCGGATCGCCGGCGATGAGCGAGATGCCGAGGGAGGCGCCCATCGACAGGCCCCAGTAGGCCAGCACGTCGGTGTCCAGGCCCGCCTCGTCGCGCAGGAGCTCGAGTGCGGCGTGCCAGTCGCGGACGGTCTCATCAGGTTCGGCCCGCGGCCAGTCCGGCCCCGCGTCGGGAACGCGCCGTTCGCCATGACCCGGCGCGTCGATCGCGACCGCGTTCCAACCGCGAGCGGCAAAGCGGCGGGCCAGCTCGGGGATGCCGGGGCTCCGCTTATGCAACGTGCGGCCGTGGCCTATCAGCACCACCGGCGACGGGTTCGGCGCGCCCTCCGGGCTCCACCACAGGCCCGGGACCAGCTCGCCCGCGACCTGCACCTCAAACCTGCGCTCCAGAACAGCGCCGTCATTCTGCATGAGGGTCACGGTCATAGCGCTCATACGCTATCTCGCCAGTCCGGCCGGCTCAACCTCGGCCCGCGGCACCGGCTCCGCCGACCACGTGCACTACTTCAACGTCACGACGGTGGCGATCTGGTCCAGGCCGGAGACCTTCAGCATGGTTTCGTTGATGGGGCCCGCCGCGCTGACCTGGATGGTGAGCCGGGCCCGCCGGGCGGTGCTGAACAGGGCCCGGATGGCGGCGCTGTCGCAGTAGTCCACCGCCGTCATGTCGGCGGTGACGGCGCTGGAGGTGGCGGCCGCCTGGTCGAGGGCGGCCTGGAACTGCCCGACGTTGGTCAAGTCGATGTCGCCGGAGCAGCGGACGATGACTGGTTCATGCGGGCCGACGGCCAGGAACTCGAACCGCGCCTGCGGGCCGCTGGCGTTGGCTGTGGTGCCTGCGTTGGCGGAGGTGCTGGCGTTAGCGGAGGTACTGGCGTCGGCCGAGGCACTGCCGTTGGCCGTGGCGATGCTGGTGGCGCTAGCGCTGGCGAAGCTCTGGTCAGCGGGGCTGGCCGGGTTGGCGTTGTCGGTCATGGCTTCAGGTCCTTGGTCAAGGTCACCGTTGTCCCGTGCACGGACGGGTCGATCGTGACGTCATCCATCAGGGCGTGCATGAAAATGAGCCCGTGGCCCCGGGTGCCCGGGGCGGGCTCCTCGCGGTCGGCCGGCGGAGACCGCCAGCTCCCGGTGTCGGTGACGGTCAGCTGGACCTTCCCGTGTTCCGCGCGCGCGGTGAGGGTGATCTGGACCGGCGGGGCATCGGCCGGGCGGCCGGCGGTGGCGTGCTCGACGCCGTTGGCCGCGGCCTCGCCCGCCACGATCATGATGTCGGTGGCTTCCCTGGCGTCGATGCCGGCGGCCGGCAGCCACTGCCGCAGCCGGGCGCGGAGCAAGGCCAGCGAAGACGGTTCGTCCGCCGGCACCTGGACGGTCAGCGGGGCCGGCGGGTGCCGGTAGATCAGGACGGCGACGTCGTCCTCGTAGCCCGCGGAGGGCGACATGGCCGACATGACGTGGTCCGCGACGTGGTCCGGGTGATCCTGCGCGTGCTCGGCCACCGTGATCGCGGCGGCGTCGATCCCGGTGTCCAGCGTCTGGCTCCGCCGCTCAACCAGCCCGTCGGTGTACAGCATCAAGGTCGCGCCGGGCGGCAGGGCGGCCGTCGCCTCGCTGCGCTGCCAGCCGTCGGGCAGCATGGCCAGCGGCAGGGACCTGGCCTGGTCGAACAGGTGGTAGTGCCCCCCGGCGGTGACGAGGATGGGCGGCGGGTGCCCGGCGCAGCTGTAGGTGACCGTCCCGGCCGCGGGATCGATGATCGCGCAGAACACGGTGGTGCACTCCGCTCCCGGGATCCGGCTGGCGAAGGTGTCCAGGTCGGTAAGGGCCTCGGCCGGCCCGGACGCGCGCAGCAGGACGGCCTGGCTGGCGGAGCGGAGCTGGCCCATGACGGCGGCGGCGGGCAGCCCGCGGCCCACGCAGTCACCGACCACGACCCCGGTACGGCCGCCGGGCAGCGGCACCACGTCGTACCAGTCGCCGCCGACTTCGAGCGGGGGAACCGCCGGGGTGTACCGGGCGGCGAAGCCGTGCGGCAGCCCGGTCGGGGCGAGGATGGCGTGCTGCAGGGTGAGGGCGACGGCGCGGGCCTGCTCGTAGTCCCTCGCCTTGGCCAGGACCTGGGCCAGGTGGCTGGTGAGGATCGAGAACAGTTCCCGCACTTCGGCGCTGACCGGCTGGCCGGCCAAAAATTGCGCGACGATGGCCGATGATCCGGTGCCGTCGAGCGGGGCGGCCAGCAGGCTGGTGCCCTCGTCGCCTGGCAGCACGGCGACCGAGGCGGCCAGCTGATGGCGGATGGCGTCCAGCGACTCGGTCACCGCGGCGGAGGCGCCCTGGCCCGCGGGGCGCCGCGGCCAGCCGGTGATGGCGGGGTTGCCGTCGCTGGACCATAGCGCGGTGGTCACCTGGCTGGCGTGCACCGCGGCGGCGATCTCGCGGGCGGCCGTGGTGAGCATCTCGGAGATCTCGCCGGCGGCGGCCAGGGCGGCGGCGAAACTGGCCAGGGTGGCTCCGCGCTGCCCGGCCAGGCGTTCGGCGGTCACGTCCCGCGCGGTGCCGACGAACAGCCGGCCCTGCCCGTCGGGGCTGGGCAGGCTGGCCGAGCTGCACGCCAGCCAGACGATGCGCCCGTCGCGGTGCCGGGTCCGGACCGTGTACCGGCCGCCGCCTAGCCGCTGGTAGTCGGTGAACGCCCGCGTCATCACCGCCCACCCGTCGGGGTCGGCATCTTCGTCCGGAACCCAGGGATGCGGCCACCGGTACGGCAGGCCCTCGGCGCTGTAGCCCACCAGGGCCAGGAAGGCCTGATTGGCCTCCAGGATGGTGCCCTCGTCATCGGTGACGAAGAAGCCCTCCTGCATAGCGTCGATCAAGGTGCGGCGGAACTGCGACTCACGGTTCCTGAACCGGGCCATCCCCAGGTTGGACCGCACCCGGGCAAGCAGCTCGACGGCGGAGAACGGCTTGACCAGATAGTCGTCGGCGCCGGCCCGCAGGCCCTCGACGGACGCCTCCTGGCCGGCCCGCGCCGACAGCAGCAGCACCGGCACGGCGGCGGTGCGCGCGTCGGCGCGCAGCGCGGCCACCAGGCCCAGGCCGTCCAGGCGGGGCATCATCACGTCACTGATCACCAGGTCGGGGGCGCCGACGCGGATCGCGTCGAGGGCGGCCTGCCCGTCGGTGACGGTCGTGACCCGGAAGCCGGCCGAGCGCAGCAGCCGGGCCAGGTACTCGCGCATGTCGGCGTTGTCGTCGGCGACCAGCACCCGCGCGGGCAGCGCGCGGCCCGTCGCGGCGGGATCGACGTCACTGCTTGGTGTGATCTCCTCGGGCCCGGGCTGCGCCTCGGCGCCGTCGTCAACGTCCTGCGCGGTCCCGGGCAGCCAGCGCAGCGCTTCCTGGACGAAGGGGTCGGCGGTAACCGAGACGGTCGCCGCGTGGCCGACGGGGACGAGAGCGTCGGCCGGCAGGTGGGCGTGCCCGAAGGGCAGCCGGACGGTGAACGTGGTGCCGTCGCCCTCGGCGCTGCGCGCGGTGATGGTGCCGCCGTGCAGCTGGACGAGTTCCTGGACCAGGGCCAGGCCGATGCCGCTGCCCTCGTTCGAGCGGGAGCGCGCGTTCTCGATGCGGTGGAACCGCTCGAACAGCCGGGGCATCTCCTGCTCGGGGACGCCGATGCCGGTGTCGGCCACCGTGACGACCGCGTCGCCGCCCTCGGCGCTCACGATGACGCTGATCGAGCCGTCAAAGGTGAACTTCAGCGCGTTGCTGAGCAGGTTCAGCACCACCTTCTCCCACATGCCCCGGTCGAGGTAGACCGGCTCGGGCAGTGGCCGGCAGTCCACCTCGAAGGCCAGGCCCGCGCGGTCGACGGCGGACCGGAAGACGCTGGCCAGCTCGGCCGTCACCTGCGCCAGATCGGTCGGCTCGTAGCTCGCCTGCATACGCCCGGCCTCGATGCGGGAGAAGTCCAGCAGCGTGTTGACCAGCCGGCCCAGGCGCAGCCCGTTGCGCCGGATGACCTCCAGCTCCTCGCGCACCGGCTGCCCGGCGTCGGCCAGCACGCGCTGCAGCTCCTGCACCGGTCCCATGATCAGCGTCAGCGGGGTGCGGAACTCGTGGCTGATGTTGGAGAAGAACGTGGTCTTGGCCCGGTCCAGCTCGGCCAGCTCCTCCGCCCGGCGCTGCTGGTCCTGGTAGCTGCGGGCGCCGGCGATCCCGGCCGCTAGGTGCCCGGCCACCAGGCCGACGAACCCGCGGTAGCCCTCGTCCAGGGGCCGGTACCGGTTCAGGCCGACCACCAGGAACCCGTACGGATGGCCGCCCTGCTGGGCCAGCGGCGCTATCAGCGCCTGGTCCGGCGGTTCGCTCCACGCCCCGGTCGGCAGGCCGGAGAACCGGGCGCCGTCGAGTTGCGCCAGCGCGGGTTCGCCCCGCAGCAGCGCCGCGAACGGCCACACCGGGTCCGGGTCGGCGGCCGCGAGCGCGGCCGGGGCGCCCGGGCGCCCGGCGGAGATGCCGGTACTCACCGCCAGCTGGGCCGCGGCGCCGCCGCCTTCGAATAGGTAGGTCAGGGTGAACGGCAGGTCCTGCTGGTTGCGGTCCAGCTGCCGGCCGGCGAAGTCCAGCGTTTCCTGCTCGGTGCGCACCACGCTCGGGTCGGAGCCCAGGTCGCGCAGGGTCGCCATCCGCCGCTCGCCGATCACGCGCTCGGTGTCCTCGCTGACCACGCAGAGCATGCCGACGACCGCGCCGCCGTCGTCGCGCAGCGGACTGTAGGAGAAGGTGTGGTAACTCTCCTCCGGGTAGCCGGACCGCTCAAGGAACAGCAGCAGCGCCTCGTCCCAGGTCGCGTTCCCGCTGGCCAGCACGGTGTCGATCCGCGGGCCGATGTCGTCCCAGATCTCCGCCCACACCTCGCTGGCCGGCCGGCCGAGCGCCCACGGGTACTTGCGGCCCAGGGTGTGGCGGTAGGCGGCGTTGCAGAAGAACGTCAGCTGCTCCCCCCAGGCCATCCACATCGAAAAGCGGGATGACAGCAGGATGTCCACCGCCGTCTGCAGGCTCTGCGGCCAGGATTCGGGCGGTCCGAGCGGGGTGGCGGCCCAGTCCACCGCGGCCAGGTCGCGGCCGACCTCCGCATCGGCGGCGAACAGCCCTGTCGCCCCCGACCCCGGCCCGGCATCTGCCGCGAGCGCCACCGGCTCTCCTCTCCTTACATCCCCGGAACTCCGCTTAGCCCAGCACACTGCTCAACGGAGTTAAGGCGAAACACACGATAACCCGCTTTCACCTGCGACGGTGTACCGGAGCGGCAACACGGCAGTGCGGGCAACCACACGGCGGCAAGTGCCGCGCAGCACTTTACATAGCTCCCGGAAGCCGAAAAACATCCGGTAGCTATGTAAATGTGCGTGTCGACGGCCGACGCGGATACCAGACGGGCAGTCGAGGCCGGCCTGGCCCGTTACGGCTAGGCGGAACCCTTGAGGTCACTGCGGGCCTCGTCGGCGATCTGGTGGATCTTCTGCTCGGTTTGCACCAGCGCGGCCTCGGCCCGCGCGGTGCGCTCGGCCGCCTGCCGCTCCCGCCGGCTCGGCTTCCGGCCGGCCCGCTCGGACCCCGACGTCTTCCGGAACAATCCCATGATCCAACCCTCTCAGTCCGCGACCCGGTGCCGCATCGGACTGCCAGCTACCCGCCAACCGCGTGAGCATTCAGATACGGAGGGGGCAGAAGAAACGGGTTCGCGACAGCGGAGGAAACATCGCGCGATCATGGGAGCACGACCGGCGGCTAACCAGCCGTGAGCAGCCGGGCCTCCGCGGCCAGCTCGTCGAGACCCGGGATCGGGTTGCCGTGCGGGCAGCTGTCCGGGTGCCCGAGCAGTTCGACCAGGCGCAGCTCGACGCTCTCCGAGATCACATGCTCCCACCGGTCGGCCTCGGTCTCCACTTCCGCCAGCGGCAGCTGGAAGACGCTGAACAGCAGGCACTCGGCCAGCCGGTGCTTGCGCACCACTTCCGTCGCGAGCGCGCGGCCGGTCTCGGTCAGCGCGAGCTGCCTTCCGTCCCCCACCCGCAGCAGGCCGTCCCGTTCCATCCGCGCCACCGTCTCGCTGACCGTCGGGCCTGATTGCGCGAGCCGCTCGGCGATCCGCGCGCGCAGCGGGACGATCCCTTCCTCCGCCAGCTCGAAGACCGTGCGGAGGTACATCTCCTGCGTATCGATAAGCCCCTGGGCAGTCACTGCCGCTCCCCTCGAAAAACGAACACTGGCCTCACGTCGTCGGCGCCTCGGCCAGCAGCAGGTACAGCTGCCGGCGTAGATCGGCCAGCAGGGCCTCGGCCCTGGTCTTCTGCTCCGGCGTGCCCGCCTCGGCCACCTGGCTGACCGCCAGCTCGACCCCGCGCAGCGCGCTGCGCAGCGTCAGGGCCCCGTTGTCAGCGGCGCTGACGATCTTCTCCCAGAGGGCGGCGCCGGGCGTGCTCCGCGCCTGCAGCGCGCGGCCTTCCTCCGTCAACTCGAAACGGCGGCGCCCTTGTTCCTCGGCCGACCGCACGAGGCCTTGGTCCTCGAGCAGCTGCAGCGCCGGGTAGAGCGAACCGGGGCTTGGCCGCCACAGCCCGCGCGTCCTGGTGCTGAGTTCCTCGAGCATCTGATAGCCGTGCATCGGCCGCTCGGCCAGCAGGGCGAGGATCACCGCGCGGACGTCACCGCGCCTGCCCCGGTGGCCGCCGGCGTGCCCGCCACGTCCGCCGTGTCCCCCGTGCCCGCGGCCGGAGCCTTGTTCGCGCATCACTACTTCTCCTTCATATCGCCGACGCTCAAAGTAACTCGACGATATATCGGTAACTACTTGATGGCAAACCCTAACCGGCGCGGAGTTGGGGCGGCTGGGAAGCAGTGGGCCACTGGGGTGGACCACCGTACGTTCAGGCGGGGGATTTTGAATTTTGCTGAACGGACCGTGGTTCTTCTTCTCCGTCCCGTTCCTGCTTGGACGGCGCGCAACGGCCTCGGGCCGGGCTCGCCGGTTTCCCGGCAGGCCCGGCCCGAGGGCTCGGTGACGCCTTATCCGTTGACGGTGAGTACGCCCGCCGCCAGGAAGGTCGCGACCGCGCCCTTGGCCAGCGGGTTGGCGTTGAAGTTGCACTTGCCCTTGTTCTTGCCCGAGGTGAACCGCGGCTCGTAGGCGGCGAAGTAGACCTGGTAGGCTCCCGGCCCGGTCGCGCCCGCGAACTTACCCGTGCTCTTGCCCGGGACGAACTTGAACGTCTGCCGCGAGGTGTAGCTGAAGTAGCAGCTCTTCATATTCGCCGCCTGGGTGTTGACCTGCTTGCTGGTCCCGGTGACGGTGAGCTTTCCTGCCCGCGTCGACAGCGTGTGCGTGTTGCCGCCGCCGGGGCCGAGCGAGAAGCCGTGATCAGTGGTCCCCACCACGCCGGACAGGGTGAGCGGGATGGGGGTGACGTTCGCGATCGCCGCCGCACCGTGGGCCGATCCGCTGATTACTTCCGGCCCGGTCGTCCTCGCCGCGGCCGCGCTCGCGAACGCGGGGCCGACGCTGGCGAGCGTCAGGGCGGCGCTGGCCGCGGCGACGATCCCGCCGATTCGAAGGGTTGCTTTCCGCATGGTTCCTCCCCTGTCAGGCACTGTGCCTTGGTGAGATCACGCTCGCAGGCCCGCGTCACACGAGCGGCACACGGAAAACCGGGGCGGGAATCAGACCGCCAGGGCACGCCGCCGGAGCTGATCTTCCAGCTGGGTCAGCGCGGCCGGCGGCTGCACGCCGAGGTCCTCGACCACCGCGCGGGCGCGGGCGACCATCCGCCGCGCGGCGCCGCGGCGGCCCTGCGTGAGCAGATGCCGCGCCGCGCTCAGGTACCGCTCCTCTTCGTCGGGCGCAAGGTCGATGGCGCGCTCCAGGCAGCGCACCGCCTCGTCGAGGTCCTCGGCGCGCGCGGCCCAGTCGGCGCACAGGTCGAGCAGGCCGAGCGCTTGGCTCCGCAGCCGCTGCCGCGGCAACTCCGCCCAGGACTCGTAGGGGTCCGCCGGGAGCAGGTCGCCGCCGTAGCGGGCGAGGGCCGCGCGGGCCGCGGATGCGGCCGCGCGCGATCCCCCCGCGGCCAGCAGCGTGGCCCGGCGGGCATCGTCGGTGAATGCCTGCACGTCGGTGTGCACCTCGGGGGCGAGGCGGAGTTGGCGATTATCGCGCAGGACCACATCCCCGGCCGCGTCCTTGAGCCGGTTGAGTACCGTGCGCAGCCGGTTGGCGCTGGCGTCCGGGTCGGCTTCCGGCCACAGCGCCTCCATCGCGGCGTCAGCCGTCAGGCGGCCGCCCGCGGCCGCTACCAGCTTGATCAGCTGCCGCCCCTGCCCCGGCGGCACGTCGACCGGCCGGCCGCCGCGGGTCAGCGCGAAGCCGCCGAGCAGGCGCACGGTGACCGGGAAGGTCATGTTCGCCAGGCCGATCGCCAACGGGTGGCCAGTCGCGGCGGCCAGCCCGAGCAGGCTGGTGGCCGCCTGCCGTTCCACGATCAGCGGGAGCCCGGGATGACCGAGCCTGGCCGCCCGCTCCAGCGCGTCAAGCGCGAGCGATGTCGCCGCCGGATCGCCCCGGCGCTCGGCCGCCAGCGCCCGCAGCAGCTGCACCCGCCAACGCTCGCTCGGCTCGCACCACGGTGACGCGGCCAGCGCCAGCAGCCGTCGCTCGGCCTCGTCCGGATCACCGCTGCGGGCCATGATCAGCGCCGTCGCCCGCTCGACCTCAAAGTCCTCATGCTCGGATTGCAGCACGGCCCGGTCCAGGTACTGCAGGGCCAGGTCGCGGTAGCCGACCCGGTCGAGGAAGTCGGCCGCATCGGCCAGGAACTCGCCACCGCAGCCATCGAACCAGTCCGACCGGAAGGACTCCGTGGCCAGCGATCGCCGCCAGCGTTCCCGGCCCGTCGCCTTGCTGCGAAAGTCCCCGGGCCCGTTCCCAGGCGGCGTAGGCGCGCACCCGGATGTCCCCGATGACCCGCGCGATCGCTTCTGACTCGGCCAGGTTCGCCTCGGCTTCCTCGTACCGGCCGACCGTATGAAGGATCTCGGCCCGGAATGTCAGCAGAACCGCGCGCTGCTGCCGCCGGTCGGGGATTACCTGCAGAGCCTCGTCCAGGGCGGCGACCGCTTGGTCAAAGGCGCCCCGGTGGGCGTGCACCCAGATGCCGAGTATCGCCAGCGTGTAAGCCAGCCAGCTCCACAGCCCCTGGTTCCGGTAGCTGCGGGCGGCCGTCATCAGCCGGTCGGCGGCGATCGCCAGGTGCTCCTCGTCCTTATAGCGGGCAGCGACGCGCCCCAGCGTATCGAGCAGCCGGGCCCGGGTCCGTTCCTCAGCTGGCGGCGTCTGCGCCAGCACTGCCACCGCGAGCGTCTCGGCTTCCTCCGGATAGTCGTCGCGGACGAGGTCGCGGGCGAGCTCGGCTCTGACCTCGCGGGCGAGCTCGGGGTCGGACGGCGGATCGCCGAGAACGGCGAGCGCACCGTTCAGCGCCTCCGCCCGCCGGTGGATCGCCGCCGGAGGCTCGCACTCGCGGGCGATGTGCAGCAGGATCCGCGGATACTCGTCGACCACGGCGGCCGGCAGCCGGCCTGCCAGCTGGCTGAGTTCATCGAGCCCGAGGCGCTCGGCCTCCTGCGGGCTCATCGCGGCCAGCAGCGCGGCCGCGTCACTCGCTCGCCCCGCTCCGATCAGCAGGCCGGCCGCCAGGTCAGGGCGGCCCTCGCCGATGTAGGCGGCGGCCGCCGCGGTCAGCAGGCCCGTCTCGGCCGGGGCGCGCGCCACCAGCAGATGCCGGACGGGATCGATGAGCTTGAACCAGCCGTCGGCGCTCTCCTGCAGGGGCAGCCCGGCCTGGCCGATGACCGTGAGCAGGCCGGGTATGCCGGTGGCGCGCTCCACGATCCGCTCGCGCAGCAGCGGGAGGTGAGCGACACCGATGATTGCCGACCGCACCGGCTCGGGCAGCTCCCGCAGCATCTGCTCGACCAGCCCCGCCAGCACCTGCGTTTCCGAGGCGCCACGGGCGCTGTTGGCCAGCAGCGGCTGGTCGGCCGATCTGGCCTGGGCCGCCGCCAGCACGACCGCCGTCGTCCAGCCGCCGGTGGCCGCTCTGAGCCGTGCCGCCTCCGGCTGCGAGACTGCCAGCCCGAAGCCCTGCAGGCAGAGCGCGGCGACCTCGGGCGTGGTCATCGCCAGGTCGTCGGTGCCGAGCCACACCGTGGCGCTGTTGCGGCGCAGTGACGCGATGCCGGCCGGGGCCTCGCGGCCGATGAGCAGCAGCCGCTGGCCGGCCCGAGCTGCCCGGCGAGGCGGGTGAGCAGCGCCAGCGCCTCCGGCTCGGCATGCTGCACCTCGTCCACCACGATCATGACGCCGCTGCCCGCCAGCGCCTCGAGCAGCGCGTCAAGCACGCCAGCCGGGCCGGCCGGCGCCGCCCGGTCCATCAGGGCGGCGAGGTCGGACAGCCCGACCCTGGCGGCGGCCGAGCGCAGCCGGTGCGGCAGCAGCGCGGCCGACACGCCGGCCGATTCCAGCGCGGTGACGATCACCGGCGCATCGAGGAGCTCGGCCGCCTCGGCGGCCAGGGCCGACTTGCCGTAGCCACCGCCGCCGACGATCACGCTCGCGCTCGCGCCGAGCAATCGGCTGGTCAGCCGGGGGCGTCGGAGGTGATAAGGGGATAGCTGACTCAATGTTCCTCGTGACGGTTATCGTTTCTCATCACCTGAGCCGGATGGCGCGGCGAATCCACGACTGGGCCCATCTGGTGAATTATAAACGGCGCTACGGCGACACGCCCGCCGAATTTATCAGCATAAGCCGACCAAGCTCACCAACATCGATAATAGTGCGGGAGTAGCGCCGCTCACAGCGGCACAACTCCGATCAATATCGGAAACAAGCTCTCAGCGCCGCGTTTCCGGGGATGACGAACACCGGGGCAATCGGCGCATACCAGTCACCTTGCGGCCAGCGCGGCGCGATGCCACCGGCAGGACGGAGCGGCGGCGTGGCCGGCCGGGCGGCGCCGTGGGCGGGGCCGGGCGGCGCCGGGCGACGCGAAACGGGCCCGGGCCGGGCATCCTGTCCTGCCTGCTTGCCGTCCGTCCCCTTGACGAGCCCGCCGGGCGCTGTTAAAACACAACTTAAAATAAGTTCCAAATTTGGAGCTACCTGTGCATCTACGACCCGTCGGCCGCGATCCTCCCGGCCGCTGCGAGCGGCGGCCGGGACCGGCCGCCGTCGGCGCGCGCACTGGCCGGGGGCGAATACTCGCCCCGCGGAAAATGCCGCGCCGAATAGGTGCCGGGCTCGGGATTCCGGCCGAGACACGAGCATCACGAGTACCGAATGCGACCACGCCCACCTTCATGGCAGGACACCGCTGTCTACCTGTTGGTAACTAAGGTCCCTTGCTTACGTGGCTGTAGCCGCCATTACTGGCACGGTCGGCCCCCGCGGCCCCGGCCAGCACCCTGTCGTTCTTGCGATCAGTTCCATCGGCTGATGGAACGCGTGGCCCGGGAATAGGAATGAGCCTCAGCCCGGGCCGGGAATGTGAAGAGGGAGTAAGAAATGGGATCAGTTCACCTCCCGTGGCGCGGGCCCGGCCACGCCGGGCCCGCATGGGCCGTCCCGGCCGGATAGGCCGGGTGGGCCTAGCGGTCGCGGTGGTGCTCGGCCTGACGCTGGTCAGCGTCGAGCAGCACGCGGCCTCGGCCGCCACCGGCGCCCCATATGGCGGCACCGCGGCGGCGGTGCCTGGCACCATCTACGCGGCTAACTACGACACCGGCGGCCAGGGCGTCGGCTACAACGTCACCTCTACCAACGGCAGCGCCAACAGCTACCGCTCCGACGGGATCGACCTCGAGGGCACCGCCGACACCCAGAACAACACCGGTGCCGGCGCCTACGACATCGGCTGGACCACCGCCGGGCAGTGGTTCAACTACACCGTCAACGCCGCCACCGCGGGGACCTACACGCTTAGCTTCCGGGTCGCCTCGCCCTACGGGATAACCGACGCGCTGCACATCGCCAACGCGTCCGGCACCAACCTCAGCGGCTCGGTCGCCGTCCCCAACACCGGCGGGTACCAGACCTGGGCCACGGTCACCGCCAGCGTCACGCTGCCGGCCGGCGTGCAGACCCTGAAAGTCGCCCAGGACTCCAACGGCTGGAACCTGCACTTCATCACGTTCGCCTCGACCGGCGGCGGAACCCCGCCGCCGACCGGTGAGGCCCCGTACGGCGGCACCGCGGCGGCAGTGCCCGGCACCGTGCAGGCGGAGAACTACGACACCGGCGGGCAGGGCGTCGCCTACAACGTCACCGCGGTCAACGGCTCGGGCAACAGCTACCGCTCCGACGGGGTCGACCTGGAGGCCACCACCGACAGCGGCGGCGGCTACGACATCGGCTGGACCGCGACCGGGCAGTGGTTCAAGTACACGGTCAACGTCGCCACCGCGGGCACCTACGCCGTGAGCCTGCGGCTGGCCGCGCCCACCGCCGTCACCAACGCGCTGCAGATCAACAACGCGGCCGGGACCGACCTGTCCGGGGTCATCACCGCGCCGGCGACCGGCGGCTGGCAGACCTGGACGACGGTGACCGCGAACATCACGCTGCCGGCCGGCGTGCAGACCCTGAAAGTCGCCCAGGACAGCCCCGGCTGGAACATCAACTATCTGGCGTTCGCCACCTCCGGAGGCAGTGGGACCGGCGGGACCTACGGCGGATTCCCGGCCGGGTTCTGGGGCAACACCAGCAGCATCCCGAGCGCGTCGGGTGCCATCGAGTTCGACTTCATCAACGCCACCAACGGCGCGTACCCCGACAGCGAGGTCTACTGGAGCGTCAACGGCGTCACCGAATCGATCGCGCAGTCGCCGTACTACTCGATGGCCTCGTGCAACTCCTGCCGGATCAACTTCTACCTCGGATCGACCACCAGCCAGTACCACGACTTCATCGAGCTGAACTCAAGCGGGACAACGATCAACGCCGACACCTCGCGGGTCGACGCGTTCGGGCTGCCGCTGGCGATCCACCTGCACAACTCCGACGGCAGCGACACCGTGGTGGGCGAGGACGACCAGGTGTTCGCGCGAGAGCAGGACCGCCCTGTTCCAGCAGTTCGAGAACTACGTGCCCGCGGTGTTCCAGCAACTGGCCACCGTGAACGCGCCCTACAACATCCCCTCGCCAGCCGACGTCGCGGCCTTCCAGCCGGGCGGCGCGGACGCTAACTACATGACCGCCTACGCGGCCTCGGTGGGAGCCACCGAGACCACGCAGGAAGTCTTCGGCTGCCAAGGCGGCGGAACCCCGGCCCTCAACGGAAACGCGAGCCTGTGCGCCGGGCTGAACCGTTGCGTGGCCGCAGTTCTCGACGACGGTGCAGAACACGCCGTCTGACTACTACCAGAACGCTCCGTGCAACTACTACTCCGCGTTCTGGCACTCGGTTGCCGTCAACGGCCTGCAGTACGGCTTCGCCTACGACGACGACAACGGCCAGTCCTCCGATTTCAACACCAGCGATGCGCAGTACGTGCAGGTAGCCATCGGCTTCTAGCCCGGTCCGCGGACCTTGGCGTGATCGGCTAGTGACGGCCCCGGGACTCGCAGTCCCGGGGCCGTTGGCCGACCGACGCAGAAACGAGAGTGCCAACCAGATGCCAGCGTGACATCAAAGCGTCGCCGGCCACGGCCTGTTCAGCCGGCCGTGGTGATCGAGTCGTCGGTGATGCCGGCCGCGCGGCGGGCGGCGAGCCGGCGCTTCTGCGGCTCGATCGTGTAACGCGGGTCCTTGGCGGAATCGATGCCGGCCTCGAACACCCCGAACCGGGTGAGCGCCGACGCGGCCACCAGCGCCAGCCCGGCGGCCACCGCGACGCCGCGGCGGCGCCCGCCGAGCAGCGTCCCGATCCCGCCCGCCACGGCGAGCGCCTCGCTCAGCCGCAGCATCGTGCCCGCCCTGCCCTCGTGCAGCGGCTCGGCCGCGACGGGGTCCATCCGCCGGTGCATGATCCTCGTCGCCAGCAGATCACCCGTGACGCCGAGCACGGCCAGCCTGCGGGCCGCAGCCGCCTCGGCGACCGGCGTGGTGACCATCGCCAGGCCAGCCGAGGCCAGGCTGGCCGAGCTGACGAAGACGAACGGCAGTTCCTCGCGGGCGGCGTTCCAGGTCGGGGTGGACGTGTCGGCCAGCAGGACCGCCGTGTACACCGCCAGCGCCGGGGCGAACGCTGCCGCTTCCAGCCCGGCCGGCCCCTCGACCGCCCGCAGGACACGGCGCAGCGGGCCTAGCGGCAGCCGCTCCCCGGTCATCCGGTCGACCTCGGCTGCCGCCGCCACTCCCGCGCCGGCGCTGAAGGCGCTGAGGATCCACGAGCCGACGCTCATCGGTGAGGTCAGCTTGATCGTGCGCAGCATGTTCAGGAAGCGCTCCGGCCGGCCGAGGTCGTGCACGAGGGCGACCGCGCCAAGCCCGACCGCGGTGATGGCCGCCAGCCGGCAGTTCCGGCGCAGCGCGTCCTGCCCGGTCAGCTGGCCGCCGGCCGCGAGCAGGGCCGAGCCTCCGGCGACCCCGCCGAGGAAGAGGTACGCGGCGATCTCGGGACCCCACGGCGCCGGCTTGACCACCGGGCGCCCGTAGTAGGACGTGAACTCCGCCTCCGGCACCATCGGCATCTCGCGGGAGCCGTCGGCGCCGCCCTGGCCGGTCCGGCGGCGGCGCCTGCCGTCGCGCCTGCGGCGGCCGGCCGGGCTCCGGCGGGCGCAGGCTGTCGTACTCCGAGGTGGTCACGAGCGTCCTTCCAGGAACGAGAGCACAGCGGCGGCGATCATTCCGCCGGCGGCGAGGCCGGCCAGCTTGTACATCCGCGGCAGATCGGCGGTCGGCACCCGCGGATCCGGCGGCAGGCCGTATACCTCCGGCTCGTCCAGCAGCAGGAAGACCGACCCGGTGCCGCCGACGCCGTCGAGATCGTTGGCCCCGTACAGGCGCGCCTCGGTCCTTCCCTGCTCGTGCAGTTCGGCGACCCGCTCCCGGGCCAGGGCGACCAGATCAACATGGTCGCCGAACTTGATGGACGTGGTCGGGCAGGTTTTCGCGCACGCGGGCGTCTGGTCATCGACGATGCGGTCGTAGCACAGCGTGCACTTCTGGGCGACGCCGAGATTGGGCACCTCGGGTTGCTCGCCCTTCCGCTCGCCGCGCTCGCTCTTCGGGGCGGCGGTGCCATCCCGGCGGCGCTCGATCACGCCGAACGGGCAGCCGGCCACGCAGGTGCCGCACCCGTTGCAGACGTCGTCCTGCACGACGACCGTGCCGAACTCGGTCCGGAACAGCGCGCCGGTTGGGCAGACGTCGAGGCATCCGGCGTGGGTGCAGTGCTTGCACACGTCGGACGACATCAGCCAGCGGAACTCCGGCGTGTCCGGGGGCGCCGTGTCCCCCGTCCCCGTATCCGCTGACGCCGTATCCGCCGTCTCCGTGCCCGGCGGCACCGGGCCCGCGGTCCGCGGGGCTCCCACCCTGGGCATGCCGAGGTCGACCAGCGCGCGGCCGGACTCCCGCGCCTGCTCGATGCGATCGCGCCCCTGCTCGATGAAGGCGACGTGCCGCCAGGTGCTGGCCCCGAGCGCGCCGGTGTTGTCGTAGGACGACCCGAGCAGTTCCAGGTCACCGTCGCGCGGGTTGTGGTTCCACTCCTTGCAGGCCACCTCGCAGGCCTTGCAGCCGATGCAGATCGAGGTGTCGGTGAAGAAGCCCTTGCGCGGCTTGATGTCCGCCCAGCGCGCGTCGGCGGCGGGGTCGGTCGGTCCGGTCAGCTGAGGCATCAGCTCTCCCCCTGCGCCGGGTCAGGCCGGGGCACTGGGTCAACCGTCTCGTGGGCGGGATCGGTGATCCGCTCGTTGTCGGTCGCGATCGTGGCTCCGGAGCGGACCTGGTACTCCTTCACCAGGCGGAGCAGTTCCCCGCCCCGCGGCCGGCGCCCGGCGCGGATGTCGCAGGACCCGGCTTTCGACTCCTGGATCTGCACGTTCGGGTCGAGGGTGACGCCGAGCAGGTCGTTGGCCCCGTCACCGCTGACGATGGCGTCGTTCCCCACCCCCCAGTGGTACGGCAGCCCGATCTGGTGCACGGTGTGACCGCCGATGGTCAGCGGCGTCATCCGCTCGGTGACCAGTACCCGCGCCTCGATCGCCGCGCGGGGCGAGATGATGGTGGCCCAGCCGTAGGGCTCGAGGCCGCGTTCGGCGGCCAGCTCCGGCGACACCTCGCAGAACATCTCCGGCTGCAGCTCCGACAGGTACGGCAGCCAGCGGCTCATCCCGCCCGCGGTATGGTGCTCGGTCAGCCGGTAGGTGGTGAACACGATACGGGTACACGTCCGAGCCGGGCGCGCCGGCGCTCGGCGCGCTGAGGTTGTCCGTCCGCGGGAAGGTGATCCGGGCGGGGCTCTGCTGCTGCGGGTAGACCGCGTTGGCGACCGGGGACTCCTGCGGCTCGTAATGCGCGGGCAGCGGCCCGTCGATCATCCCCTTGGGGGCGAACAGCCAGCCCTTGCCGTCGGACTGCATGATGAACGGGTCGTCGCCCGCGATCGCGGCCGGGCCGCCGAGATCCGGGTCGGGACGGCTGCCGGGGGCGCGGTCGGCGCACGAAGTCGGGCACGTCGTCGCCCACCCAGCGGCCCCGCTCCTCGATCCCACCAGACCCATTTCTTCCGTTCGCTCCACGGCTTGCCGTCCGGGTCGGCCGAGGCCCGGTTGTAGAGGATCCGCCGGTTGGCCGGCCAGGCCCAGCCCCACTGCGACTGGCTCCGGCCCGGACCGCCGTGCGGCACCCGGTTGGCCGCCTGGTTGACGCCGCCGGCGTACACCCCGGTATAGATCCAGCAGCCGGCCGTCGTCGACCCGTCGGCACGCAGCTCGGTGTACGACGACAGCGGCTCGCGGGCGCCGGAGTCGGTGCGGCGGTAACCGTTGATCTCCGCCAGCACCGCCTCGGAGTCGGGGTTGCCGTCCTCGTCGGTCGGATAATCCCAGGTCAGATCAAGCAGCGGCCGGTCGCGTTCGTCGGTCGAGTCGGCCAGCTTCTGCCGGATCCGCTGACCGAGCTGGTAGAAGAAGTCCAGCTCGCTCTGGCACTCGCCCGGCGGGTCGACCGCCTTATGCCGCCACTGCAGCAGCCGCTGCGTCTGGGTGAACGACCCGGCCTTCTCCACGTGGCTCGCGGCGGGCATGAAGAACACCTCGGTCGCGATGTCCTCGGTGCGCAGCTCGCCGGAGGCGATCTCCGGGCCGTCCTTCCACCAGGTGGCCGACTCGATCATGTTGAGGTCCCGCACCACCAGCCACTTCAGGTGGGACATGCCCAGTCGCTGCTGCCGGCCGTTGGCCGACCCGACGGCCGGGTTCTGGCCGAGCAGGAAGTAGCCCTCCACCTCGTCGGCGAGCATGGCGGTCACTGTCTGGTAGGTACCGTGTGGCCCGGTCAGACGGGGCAGGTAGTCATAGGCCCAGTCGTTGTCGGCGCGGGCGGCGTCACCCCACCATGCCTTGAGCATGCTGATGATGTAGGTATCGGCGTTGGCCCAGAATCCCTTCTGTTTCTTCGACGCGGCCGCCGTCAGGTAGTCGGCGAAGGTGTCGTGCCTGCCCGCCGAGGGCATCGGCAGGTAGCCGGGAAGCAGATTGAACAGCGTCGGGATGTCGGTCGACCCCTGGATGCTGGCGTGCCCCCGCAGCGCCATGATGCCGCTGCCCGGGCGGCCCACGTTGCCCAGCAGCAGCTGCAGGATCGCGGCGCCGCGGATGAACTGCGCGCCCAGGGTGTGCTGGGTCCAGCCGACGGCATAGGCGAAGCAGGTAGTACGCTCGCGGCCGGAGTTCTCGGTGATCGCGCGGGCGAGGTAGGCGAAGTCGCCCAGGCTGATGCCGCAGACATCGCGGACCATCTCCGGGGTGTAGCGGGCGTAGTGGCGCTTGAGAATCTGGAAGACCGTACGCGGGTCCCGCAGGGTCTCGTCGCGCAGCACCCGGGCGTGCGGCAGCGCCGGGCCGCCGCTGCCGTGCTCGTCGCCGGCCGCGCGGGCCGAGGCGCTGGCGCCATGCTCATGGCTGTCGCCTGACGGCCCGGCGCCGTCCTCGGTTTCCGCGTACGCCCAGGTCGACGGGTCGTAGTGGCCGGTCGCGGGGTCGAAGCCGGAGAACAGGCCGCCGAGTTCCTCGGTGTCACGAAAATCCTCGTTCACCAGGGTCGCGGCGTTGGTGTAGGCGACGACGTACTCCTTGAACCAGAGGTCATTGGCGAGCACGTAGTTGATCAGCGCGCCGAGCAGCACCACGTCGGATCCGGCCCGGATCGGAATGTGCTTGTCCGCGACCGCGGAGGTGCGGGTGAAGCGCGGGTCGACGTGGATCACCGTCGCCCCGCGCGCCCTGGCCTCCTCCACCCACTGGAAGCCGACCGGATGGCACTCGGCCATGTTGGAACCCTGGATGACGATGCAGTCGGCGTTGGCCATGTCCTGCAGGGTCTGCGTGGCGCCGCCGCGCCCGAACGAAGTCCCCAAACTGGGAACAGTGGCGGAGTGTCAAATACGGGCCTGGTTCTCGATCTGGACGGCGCCGGCGGCGGTGAAGAGCTTCTTGATGAGATAGTTCTCTTCGTTGTCGAGGGTCGCGCCGCCCAGCGCGGCGATGCCCATCGTACGGCGCAGCAGGCGTCCCTTGTCGTCGCGCTGCTGCCAGCCGCGACGGCGCGATTCGATGAACCGGTCGGCCACCATGTCGATCGCGGTGTCCCGGTCGAGGCGCTGCCATTCGCGCGCGTACGGTGCGCGGTAGAGCACCTTGGTCTGGCGGCCGGGCGAGTTCACCAGCTGCTCGCTGGCCGACCCCTTGGGGCACAGCCGGCCACGCGAGATCGGGGAGTCAGGGTCGCCCTCGATCTGGACGACCTTCTCGTCTTTGACGAAGACCCGCTGCCCGCAGCCAACCGCGCAGTACGGGCAGACGCTCTGCACGACGCGGTCGGCGGTCGTCGTGCGCGCGGTTATGTTCCGGGTGCGCTCGGACGTTACCGCCGGCCCGCGGCCGAGCAGGTCGCCGGTGCGCACCTGCCGGACAACCGGCCACTGGAGTGGACTCCATCTCGCCATGGCCCCAGCTTAGATACCGTCGATTCCCAGTGACAGGCGGGGCACGCCGTACGCCCGGCCCTGGTTATCTGTCGGCGCCAGGGACGGGCTGCGGGACTGTCCGGGGCGGGGCGTCTGGCTGCTCCTCGCCGCGTGGGCGGCGGGCATCGCGGCCCGCGCCGGCCGCCGCGATCAGGACTCCGGCCAGGATTACCGCGACGCCGACGAGCTGGGGCCACGAGGGCCGTTCGCCGAGGAACACCGCGCTGAGGGTCAGTGACCCGGCCGGCTGGACCAGCAGCAGGACGCCGACCAGCCAGGCGGGCAGGCCCGGCATGGACATGGTGATCAGCAGCCAGCCGAGTACCTGAGAGGTCAGCGCCAGCAGCAGCAGCCAGCCGAGCGCCGGCCAGGCCGGGCCGAGCCGGAAGTCCCGCAGGACCAAGCCGAGCACGGCCGACCCGAACGCCGCGCCGAGCGTCGCCTGCAGCAGTGGCGCCACCACCGGTGGCCGTACCGTGGCTGTCGCGGCCCCGGGCGAGGTGGCCTGCCGCAGCATCAGGATGTACACCGCGTAGAGCACGGCCACACCGATTCCGAAGACGGCGCCCGTCGCCGGATGCCTGCCGTACCCGCCGGTGCCCGCCAGGCCGCCGACCAGAACGAGGCCGCCGAGTATCACCGGCAGCGCCACCGCCAGTGCGGCGCGCGGGCGCTCCCCGAGAACGGCCCACGCCAGCAGCGCCACCAGCACGACCTGCAGGTTGGTGACCACCGTGCCGAGCCCCGCGCCGATGTCGGCGATGGAGTGGCTCCACAAGATCAGGTCGCCCGCCAGGAACACCCCGGCGATCCGCGCCAGCCAGCGGCTCCGTGCCGTCATCGGGGCCGCGCCGCGCCGCCGTTCCCGCCAGGCCAGGACGCCCAGGACGGGCAGCGCGAAGGCGCAGCGGCCGAGCGCCGTCATGCTCGGCGAGCTCCCCGCCAGCTGCATCACCACCGCCGAGCTGGAGATGCACGCCGCGCCGGCCACCGCGGTCACGGCAGGCCGTCGGCGGGGAAGATCTGCTAGCACGGATGTCACCACCAAATAGACTGAACGCTCATGAGGCTAGACAATCGCATGCTCAGGAGTCAAGATTACTTTTGCTCATGACACAACGGCCGCTCTCGTGCTCGCGGCCGACCTGGTGAATACCGAACCCGGAACAGCGGCCGAGACGGACGGTCTCCCGGACACCGCCGCGCTGGAGGAGTTCCTCGACGTCCACCAGCTGGTCCCGCGGATCCCGGCCAGCCCGGCCGCCCTGGAGGCCATCCGGCTGCTGCGGCCGCAACTGCTTGCCGCCTGGGCATCGACAGGGCAGCCTGCCGTACTGGCGGCCGTCGCCAACGACCTGCTCGACCAGTCCAGCGCCCGGCCCTGGCTGACCGACCATAACGGCACCTGGCACCTGCACGTCACCAAGGCGGACGCACCACTGGTGCACCGGATCGCCGCGCAGGCTGGCTTCGCGTTCGCCGACCTGGTCCGCCTCGGGGAAACCGAGCGGCTCCGCCAGTGCCTCGCGCCCGACTGCGACGCCGTCTTGATCGACTTGTCCCGCAACCGGTCACGGCTGTACTGCGACACCGGCAACTGCGGCAACCGCCAGCACGTCGCGGCCTACCGCGCCCGGCAGACGCGGGAAGCGAACGCGGCGAACGTGCCCTAGCCGGGCATTGGGCCAGCGGTCGCAGCCAGCGACGCCAGCGCGACGGGAAAACGAGAAGGACACGGCGTCAGTGGCCGTGTCTGGCGCGTGTCTGGGGCGTGTCAGGGGCGTGTCAGGGGCGTGTCAGGGGTGGCGCCAAATAATGGTGCCATGACAAGCACAGCAATCACGGTCTCAGGGCTGCGGAAGGCGTACGGGGACAAGAGCGTCCTGGACGGCATCGATCTACAAGTGCCCGCGGGCACGGTCTTCTCCCTGCTCGGCCCGAATGGGGCGGGCAAGACGACAACGGTGAACGTGCTGACCACGTTGATCAAGGCCGACGGCGGGACGGTCCGGGTTGCCGGGCACGATATCGCGACCGAGGCCAAGGCGGTCCGCTCGGCAATCGGGGTCACCGGACAGTTCGCGGCGGTGGACGACCTGCTGACCGGTGAAGAGAACCTGCGGTTGATGGCGGATCTGCACCATCTGCGGGCCGGCGAGGGCAAGCGGGTGGTCAGCTCGCTGCTGGAACGGTTCGATCTGGCGGAGTCGGCGCAGGAGATGGCATCGACCTACTCCGGCGGAATGCGCCGGAAACTGGACCTGGCGATGACGCTGGTCACCAGGCCGCAGATCATTTTCCTGGACGAGCCGACGACGGGACTGGATCCGCGCAGCCGTCGCACGATGTGGAACATCGTCCGCGAGCTGGTGGCCGACGGCGTCACCGTCTTCCTCACTACCCAGTATCTCGAGGAAGCCGATCAGCTCGCCGACCGGATCGCGGTGCTCGACCAGGGCCACCTGGTCGCCGAGGGAACGCCCGACGAACTCAAGCGCCAGGTTCCCGGCAGCCACGTCAGGCTCCGGTTCCCCGACGTCGCGGCGCTGAACGCGGCCGCGTGGTTCCTGAACGGCTCCACCGCGGATGAGGCGGCCCTGACCCTGCGGGTCCCCAGCGATGGCGGGGTCAAATCGCTGCGGGCCCTGCTGGGCCGGCTCGATGAGCATTCGATCAACGTCGAGGAGTTCTCCGTGCACACGCCGGACCTCGATGACGTTTTCCTAGCACTGACAGGTCACGCCAGCACGGAGGTCATCGCATTATGAGCACCATCACGGCCCCGAGCACCGCCTCAGCACCGTGGACCGATTCGCGGACCATGCTGCGTCGCAACCTCAGGCACATCCTCCGGAATCCGGTCACGATATTCAACGCCGCTTTGATGCCGGTCGTGGTCATGCTGCTTTTGGTGTACGTGTTCGGCAACGCATTCAACGTCGGCGAACACTACGTCGAATACGTGACGCCGGGCCTGATCGTGCTGGCCATCTGCTATGGGCTGTCGGGCACGGCGGTAACCGTGAACTCCGACATGACCAAGGGCATCATCAACCGGTTCAAGGTTATGAATGTCTCCCGCGGTGCCGTCCTGACCGGTCACGTCGCGGCCACCATGCTGATCAGTTCGGTCGCCATCGCGGTCATCATCGCAATGGCCTTCGCACTGGGGTTCCGGTCGCCTGCGACCTCCCTCGACTGGCTCGGCGCGATCGGCATCGCCGCGGCGGCAGCTTTCGCGGCCGCCTGGCTCGCGGTCGCGCTGGGAATGGCTGCGAAAACGCCGGAATCCGCGGGTATGGCGATGGTGCCGCTGATCCTGCTGCCCTTCGTGAGCAGCGCGGTCGTGCCCGCCGCGAAGATGGGGCAGGGCATCCGGCAGTTCGCGCAGTACCAGCCCTTCACACCGATCATCGAATCCCTGCGGGGACTGCTGGCCGGCCACCCGTCGGGCGGCTACGCCGCCGCCGCGCTAGCCTGGTGCGCCGGGATCACCCTGGCCGGGTACCTGTGGTCGCGTGCCACCTTCAGCCAGCGAGCGTAGATTTGACCAGCTCGGGCCAGCTTGCCTGCGCACCCTCCCGCGTCGCCTCGGTGAAGAGCTCGTCACTAAGGCGACGCCGCGCTGCCTGCTCGATCCGGGCCCGATCCGGCAGGGATCGGTCCGGCAGTCCGCGCACGCCGTCGCTTGCCGCGAGCAGCCGCATGGCTTGCTCGTACTGGTCGCGACGCAGCGCCAGGTCCGCGACCCCGACCAGTACCTGCGCGATCAGCGGCGGGTGCCCCGCCTCGGCCGCCGCCTGGCAGGCCGCCGCGCGGTGCGCCCGGGCCTCGCCGAGGTCGTCGGCAAGGTAGCCGAGCAGGTCGTGCGTCACCCCGCGGATGTGCGCCTGCTCCGCTTCGTCGCCCAGCATGGCTGTCGCGACGCCCAGCTGCTTGCGTGCCTCCTCGGCGTCGCCGCCCCACCGGGCCAGTTCCGCCTTCGAGAGAGCCAGCTCGGCCAGCGCATGCGGCCAGGCGACCCGTTCAGCACACCGTTGCGCCTCGGCAATGGCAGCGGCGCTGGAGTCCTCATCACCCAGCAGCCAGTACAGCTGCGCCTGTTTCGACCGCATTCGGACGACGTCCTCGATCGCCCCGGCCTCGGTCACAACCGCGACCGCCTGCCCGTAGTAATCGCACGCGGCGGCGAACTCGCCGCGCACGGTGATCCGGTCCGCCAGCTCCGTCAGGGCGAATGAAATCCCCCACCGTTCGCCGATCGCGCGGAACTCGGCCAGCGCCATCTCGAGAAACGCGTCCGCATCCCGTCCGCCGTGGCCGAGCATGTTCCGCATCTTGCCGAGTTGCAGCCGGGCCAGTGCCCGCACCCAGGGGTCCTCGCTGTCCAGCAGTGATTCGAACGCGGACAGCACCTCGTCCGGCGCCTCCAGCAGGCGCACCAATGGAGCTATCAACCCCAGCAGCGGGTTGCCGTGCTGACTGCGCAGACTGAACCGGTGTGCCTCGCGGATCCACTTCGCCACCTGGTTTTCATCGCCGCGCCCGGAGCCCAGGAACAGCACGACAAAGGCGTACACCATGGCCCGGATCTCATCGGCCACCTCGCCCGGAATAGTGGTGGCCGCGGTGATCAGCTCCGCGCCTTCGGCCTTGTGCCCGCCGAGCCACCAATACCAGCCGGCGCTCGCCGCGAGCCGCATCGCCGCCTGCGCGTCGCCGGCCGCGAGCGCGCCACGCATTGCAGACCCGATATTGCCGTGCTCGGCCTCGAGCCCGGCGAGCCATTCCAATTGCTCCGCGCGGCGAAGATGCGGCTCCGCGGTCTCGGTGAGTTCGGTGAAGTACGCCAGATGCACGTGGCGCGCGAGATCCGATTCCCCTGCCTCAGCGAGCCGCTGGGCCGCGTACTCCTTGATCGTGCTGAGCATCCGGTAGCGCGGCGTGCTGTCGCCCTCGGCGACCAGCAGCGATTTCTCTGTCAGCGCGGTGAGCAACCCGAGCATCTGCTCCTGCTCGAGCTCTTCGCCGGCGCAGACCTGCTCGGCCGCTTCCAGGCTCGCACCGCCCGAGAACACCGAGAGCCTGCGCGCGACCATCCGTTCGGCGTCGGTGAGCAGCTCCCAGCTCCAGTCGACCACCGCGCGCAGCGTCTTGTGCCGCGGCAACGCGGTACGGCTGCCGCTGGTCAGCAGGCGGAACCGGTGGTCGAGCCGGCGGGCGAGCTGATCGATGGACATGGTGCGCAACCTGGCCGCGGCCAGCTCGATCGCCAGCGGCATCCCGTCCAGCGCCCGGCAGACGCGGACCATCGCCGACAACGTGCGGACGTCAGCCTCCGGGCCCCGGCGTCCCGCCCCGGCCCGGTCGCGCAGCAACCGGACGGCGGGCGAGGACTCCATCTCCGCGCGGCTGGGGTACTCATCCGGCAGGGCCAGCGGCTCGACCAGCCACAGCGCCTCACCGGTGATGCCGAGCGGTTCCCTGCTGGTGGCCAGGATCCGCAGCCGCCGGCACTCCCCGAGCACCCGGTAGGCGAACGCGGCCGCCGACTCGATCACATGCTCGCAGTTGTCCAGAATCAGCAGCGCGTCCCGCTCGCGGATCGCGGCGATCAACCGGTCTGTCGGCTCCGCGTTCGGCACCTCGCCGAGCAGAGCATCACGGAGGCCGAGCCCGGCCAGCGCCGCCTGCGCCACGTCGCCGTCCGCGCCAATGGGCGCGAGCTCCACCAGCCAGGCCCCGTCCGGCAGGTCGCCGAGCAGCGCACGCGCGGTCTCGGTGGCCAGCCTGGTCTTCCCCGAGCCGCCCGGCCCGATCAGGGTAGTAAGCCGATGCCCGGCGATAAGCTCACGGACCGCGTCGACGTCAGCGTCCTTGCCGACGAAACTGGTCAGCTCAGCCCGCAGGTTGGTCTTCCGGTCTTCCTCCCGCCGTCCCAACTCGCCCCGCAGCAGCGCGATGTGCAATGCCGACAGCTCCGCCGAGGGGTCCGCGCCCAGCGCGTCGGCCAGGGCTTCCCTTGTGCGCTGGTACACCAACAGCGCCTCGCTGTCGCGCCCGGCGCCGCCGAGGGCACGCATCAGCGCGGCCGCAAGCCTTTCCCGTACCGGGTGCGCGGTCACCAAGTCGGTCAGTTCCGCGACCAGCTCCGCTCCATGGCCGAGGCTGACCTCCGCCGCGAACCGGTCCTCCATGGCTGTCAGGCGGAGCCCCTCGAGCCGGGTGGCCGCCGCGTCAAACGCTGCGCTGTCCCGCAGACCGACGCCCTGCAGGGCCGCACCGCGCCACAGTGCGAGGGCGTCGCGCAGCAGCGGCACCCGCCGTGGATCGGCATCATTGCGGGCTTGAGCGACGAGGCGTTCGAACCGCACCGCGTCGACCGCGTCGGGTTCCACTATCAGCCGGTAGCCGTGCGTCTGCCCCTCGACCGACCCTTCCGGCAGCGCCTTCCGCAGCCGGGAAACCAGGCGCTGCAAGGCGTTCGCCGCGTCGGAGGGCGGGCGCTCACCCCAGATCCAGTCGACGAGAGTCGCCTTCGGGACTACGTGACCTGGTTCGAGCGCGAGGGCGATCAGCAGCCCGCGCAACCGGTCGCCCGGCACGTCGGCGAGGACGCCGTCGTCCGTGCGAACCTCGAACGGTCCAAGCATCCCGATCTGCACCTACTGATTTTGCCACGGGCGCGAACTACACATCTCGCGCCGGAGCCTGCGCTCCCGCTGAACGCCTGACGCAAGGTCGTGCAGGAGAAGCTCACATATCACCGATAGTCTGCAAATATGCGTATTCGGAACGACTTTCAGGTTTCGCGCTGGGTGGGTCCTGCCTTCCTCGTCTGTTCGGTGGTGCTCCTCCCGTGGATCGTGTATCTCGCGCTCTCCCTTCCCTCACGTCAGATCTCTTCGCACTACGACGTCGCCTGGGTGGGATTTGACGTCCTCGAGCTGATAGCCCTGAGCGCCACCGGTTTCTTCGCGCTCCGCCGGTCCCGGTACCTGGCGATAACCTCCGCCTCGGCGGCGACGCTTCTCGTCGTCGACGCCTGGTTCGATGTCCTGACCTCGCCCGCGCATCAGGTGCTGGAGTCGATCATCCTTGCGGTGGTCATCGAGCTTCCGCTTGCGGGTATCTGCGCGTGGCTGAGCTACCAAACCGAGAGTCTCGCGGAACGCAGGTTTAGCATGCTGCCCCGGAGATTGAACCGTTCTCTTCATTGAACCGTTCTCTTCAACGAAGAGGACGCTTCAGCCGGCAGGCATAGCCGACGTCCTCCGCGATCTGCCACCACGCCACTCTCAGGACGGGTACTTCGGCGGGGTCTTGCCTGCTAGCTCATAGGCGAGATACCAGGCGTTGACCGTGCCGACACCGTCGACCAGGCTGTAACCGGCCCGGGCATTGAAGCCCTTGAGCGTATAGGTGTTCCCGTTGCCCGTCGCCTGGGTGAAGGTCACCCTGTTGTTCCCCCGGGTGACGGGCACGATTCCGGCGGCCTTCTCCGCCGACAGCCGGTACAGCGCCGGGTTGATGAGGCCGAGCGGGTGGCGCGCGATCTGGTCGGCCAGCGCCACGATGCCGGCGAACTCCGGCGTCGCCTCGCTGGTCCCGCAATCGGGATACCAGCCCGGGGGGACGTCGACTTCCGGGAAGCTCTGGTAGGCGACCACCGCGCCGTCGCATGCTCCGCTCATCGAGATGTCCGGCACGCCGCGGGCCGTGCCGGACACGGCCTTGAACGCGTCCTGGTAGGACGGGCGCCTGAACAGCACCGAACGGCCGCCACCGCTGGCCAGGGGGCCGTTGCCGAGGCTGCCTTGCACGTCTGTGTTGTAGGTGTCGTTCCAGGCGACCGACGTGTACCTGCCGCCCTTGCCCGCTAGCAGTTCGGTGCCGCCGACGCCGGTCACCAGCGGGTCGCTGGCCGGCCAGTTCACGGTCGGCTTGGTGTAGTAGTCCACTCCGTTCGGCTCCGCGTTCGCCACACCGGTGTCGCCGGAGGCGTCCACGATCGTGGGGCCGTGCTTCTCCTGCGCGGCCCGCACATAAGCGGCCCGCAATGGATTGACCTGGCCGATGCCGGTGAACGTCTCCTCCGCGGTGGAGAAACTCTGGCTGATCACGCCGGTGCGGTAGTGAGCGAGCACGTAGTCCTCGGCCTTGACGATCTGCGGGAAGCCGCTCACGCCGGTGGACTCGTCGGACGGGGTCTCGACCAGCAGGATGCGCGCGCCCGGGGCGATCGTGTGCGCGTACTCCACATCCAGGGTGGTCTCGGCGCCCCAGCTAGTCTCGTGGTAATCGGCCGCGTCCCAGGAGGGCACCGCGCCATCCGGCGTGATGATCTTGAACCCCGACGGCGCGTGCATGGTTAACCCGATCTCGTGAGATGGCCCGTTCAGGAACCGGCGTGAGTACCGCGGACCAGTGTCCCGGCCTGCTCGCTCCGGAGGAGCCCGGCGCTCCGGGCGCGTCAAGCGTAACTAGGACGGCCCATGAGGTGACAAGGCGACTAAGCCACAGGATGCGGCGCATAACGCGCAATACCGTCACGCGCTCCCTGTGGGCCGCCGCCGCCGGCCGCATCGACTTCCCGCACGCCGCCCAGGTCATACGTATCCGCCGCGACACCTACGACATCGACGGAACCGCCATCGCCAGTAGCACTTGCGGCCAAAGCTCGCTGCCCGTCACGCGATGGGAGACTGAATTCTCAGTATCCGTGCCGCTATCCGATCGCGAGCATTATGCTGATAGCATGGCAAATCTTGTCAGATCCGAGGAAACCGGCAACGGCACTCTTGCTTCTGGGGGCAGCGCACGGGCCACGGCGGCATCCTCATCTCCGCCTCCTCTCATCCGGAAAGCTGTCACACTGCTTTCGCTGGGGTTCGGCCCAGTGCTCGCAATGATCACTTATTATCCGCTAGTTCTAGCGGTTCTAGAGCACCAGCAATGGCTCTATGTGATCTTTAGCGAACATTACGACGTTATATTTGGATTGCCTAGCGCCGCATTGTTGTCATTTATAATTGTGGTAATATCCGAGGCGCGCTTTGATAACATCGAGATCGAGATATCAAATGTGGTGAAGTTCCGCGGCGCCTCCGGTCCTATAATTCTTTGGATTTTGTGTTTTTTGTCAGTAACTTTTGCCATTAAATTGCTTTGGTAAAGTAAATTGGATAATGCGGCGGGGCAACCGATTACCTGAGCAGCTGAGCCGGGGCGTTAAATGTGCTTGACAGGGTGCGGCGCGAGAGCAGTGCTGTTACAGGTGGGCGCCGAGGGCGGCGGCGGCGGACCGCAGGGCGGCCGCCGCCTGCAGCTCGGCCGCCTCGCTCCAGCGCTCCAGCGGCAGGGCGACGCTGAGGGCGGCGCGGGGCTCGCCGGCCGGGTTGCGGATCGCCATCCCGATGGAGCCGACGCCGTTCTCGCTCTCCCCGTGGTTGGTCGCGTAGCCGCGTTCGCGGATAGCCGTCAGCTGGCGTTCGAGCGCGTCCCGGTCGGTGATCGTCCGGGGGGTGACCGCCACCAGGTCAGCGTGCCCGTAGAGTGCGCGCAGGTGCTCCGGGGGGAGCGCGGCCAGCAGCGCCTTCCCCACCGAGGTCGCGTGCGCGGGCAGCAGGCGGCCGGTCCGGCTGCCGACCCGGAGCGTGTGGACGCTCTCGATCCCGTCGAGGAACACGACCTCGCGCCCGGACAGGACGACCAGGTGGACCGTTTCGCCGGTGGCGTCGCCCAGCTCCTCGAGGAACGGCCGGGCCATCGTGCGCAGATCGGTGATCGCGGACGCCAGCGCCAGGCAGGTCGGGCCGAGCCGGTAGCCGCCGTTGCCGTCCCGCTGGAGGTAGCCGCGCGCGGCGAGCGTCGCGACCAGCCGGTGCGCGACGGTCCGGTCCAGGCCGACCCTGGCCGCGGCCTCCGCCACCGTCATCGGGTCGCCCGCCCGGGCCACCGCCTCCAGTACCTGCAGGCCGCGGTCCAGGGTCTGGGAAGTCGCGGCCGGAACCGTCATTGCCGGGACGGCCGGGGCCTCGCGGCGGCTCATCGATCTGCACCTCTTGACTGCGTGTCATGCGCCATGGTCCACTGGGTGTGCCAGTTTAGCACATTGTTGTGCGAATATCGCGCAACTTCAGTCAGGCGGAGGAGGGGCGCGGATGGACGCGACCACGACAGGGGAGGCCATCGCCCTGCAACCGGGCGGGACCGCCCATCGCATCGCGCCGCCAGACGGCGCGCGAGCGCCGCTGAAGGCCAACATCTTCGAGTTCGCGGTAGGTCTGTCCTCCCAGCTCCAGCCGATGTTCCCCTACGACGGGGCGGGCGCCATCGTGCCCTGCGCCGCAGTCATGCAGGGCGTCGACGACGGCCACTACGGGCACTTCTTCCACTTCAACACGATCGAGGAGATCGCCCTGGTCTACGGCAGCAACAACGCCATGCTCGCGACCGGCTCGGTGTTCGCGACCCAGCAGCTGCACGGGGTGAACTCTTTCCTCAAGGATCCGGCCGACCCGGATGCCTTCATCCTGATCACCATCACCCAGCACCAGAGCGAAGAGGGCGACCAGACCGAGGCCGTCATCTTCCGCTGCCAGAAGTGCAGCCATGAGCTGGTGCGCTTCGGCTACGACGCCACCCCGCACGACGTTGCCGGGCACGACGCGTCTCAGTGGGGAGGCGGGCCCGATGACCGGGTGCCGATGTTCGCGACGCTGTGGGGCAGCGTCTCGGCGGCGGCCGAGTACAACCACGAGGACGTCAGGACCTGCTCCGAGTGCGGCCACCTGAATCCCGAGTTCCCCACGCACCTGTGGGGCTGGCAGCGGTGGGTCACCCAGTGGCGCACGGTCAACGCGGCCAGGAAGGCGCTCGAGGCGACGGCCGCCGCTACCCTGGCCGGCCGGCGGCCCGCGGCGGCCCCCGCTGCGGCCCAGGCCCGGCCGTGACCCAGGCAGGTGCCCGGTGAAGCGCCGCCGCATGTTCCAGGCCTTCAAGGCTTCCGGCGAGGCCGGTGACTACACCGAGCTGCCGATGCTGCCGGCGCAAGTCGACCCGCAGGTCTACCTGTCGCGCAACTCGGTGCCGCAGCCGTTCTTCCTGATCTGCGAGAAGGACACCGTGATCGCCCAGCTCGCGGGCGAGGCGCAGCTCCAGCTCAGGGACTCGTCGGTGAACACCTTCGCGCTGGCACCGGGAGACAACGTCTACGTCCCGGCCGGGACCCCGCACCGGCTGGTGCCGCTCACCGAGACCGTGCAGCTGCGCTACAAGGCGCGCAAGGCAGGCCTGGAAGGCGTCGCCTGGTTCTGCGAGGAGTGCGGGCTCGAACTGTGCCGGGCCGAGTGGGACACCGCGGCGGTGGTCTCCCACCGCGCCTACTACGACGCGTGCGCGGCGTTCAACGACGACCCGCAGGCGCGAGCCTGCCGCCGCTGCGGCGCGGGGCACCCCCGCCTCGACCTGGACCGGTTCACCGGCTGGCTCGGCATCGCCAAGGAGCTTGAGGACGAGCGCGCCGCCGCCGAGAAGAAGGCGGCAGCCGCCCAGCAGGCCGCCGGGCTTCCGGCCGGGGCCTAGCCACCCGGCACCGAGCAGCCTGTCGGCACCGAGCAAGCCACCCGGCACCGAGCAGCCATCCGCCCAGCTACAAAACCGGAGAGACCCATGCCCACGTTCATGACCATTCACCGCTCCCCCGGTCTGTCCCCGGAGGAGATCGCGGCCAACGGCCCGCTGGTCGCCGAGTCCGAGTACGCGACCTTCCGCCATCTATACGTCGACCTGTACGGCGGGTGCCTCGTCTCCATCTACGAGGCCCCCGACCAGGACGCTGTGGAGCAGGAGTTCGAGCGGGTCGGCTTCCCGTGGGATGAGATCCACGAGGTGCACGTTGACCTGGACGCCGCCGCCCTGCACGCCGCGGTCGCGCAAGGGTCGGCGCAGTGACCCGAGCCGACCAGGCAGACCGCGCGACCGCCCCCGTCATCGGCCGGCCGATCACCCTGACCTTCCAGGGCGACTGGGGCCAGGCCAACATGCACCGTATCTGCGGGTGGCTGGCCCAGGAGATGGGCGACCGCTGCCCGCCGGGGTCCCGCTTCGGGATCTGGTCGGGCCGGGGCGGCGCTGACGCGTTCGCGGCCGTACTCGACGGCGCCGTCGACATCGCGATCGCCACGCCGACGGCGGCCGGGGCGATGCTGGCCGCCGGGTCGGGGCCGCTGGCCATGCCCGGCGCGGGCCGGTTGCGGGCCCTGGGCACCCTGCCCCAGCGGGACCGGCTGGTGGTGTGCACCGACGCCTCGCTCGGGCTGTCGCGGATCGGCGACCTGGCCGCGGCGGGTGCCCGGCTGCGCATCGCCACCAGCCCGGACGACGGCGTCAACCTCATCGGCCTGGCCGCCCACCAGCTGCTGACAGCGTCGGGGGCCGACCCGGCCGGACTGGCCGCGGCCGGGGCGACCTTCTCCTACCACGAGCGCCCCTTCACCGCCATCGCCGAGTTCGCCCGGGGCGAGGCCAACGTGCTCATTCACGAGGCGATCATGATGCCGGCCTGGCAGCGGGTCGCCGATGCCCGGCCGGTGGCCTACCTGCCGATCAGCCCGGAGGCCGCCGCGACCTTCGCCGCCTGGGACTGGCCGACGGCCGTCGTGCCCGCGGGGTACCTCCCCAAGCTGGAGCGGGACCTGACCACCCTGGAGTTCTCCGATTTCCTCGTCGCCTGCCGCGACGACCTGCCCGACGACGTGGCGCGGCTCGCGGCATGGTGCATGGTGGCGACCCGCCGGGCGCTCGAGGTGCAGTACCAGCACTTCCCGCCTGACCGCAGCCCGGTCACCCACCCACTGGACCCGGCCGCGATCGCCACCACGGTCATCCCGCTGCACCCGGCGGCGGCGTCGGCCTTACGCGCAGCTGGGCGACTTCGCCACCAGCGACGCCCTGATCTGGGTGTGAGCATGGCGGACAGCACCAGGGATCTCCCATGACCTACGTCATCGGCCCCGGATGCATCGACGAGCTGGCCGGCGACTGCGTCGGCACCTGCCCGGTCGACTGCATCTACGAAGGCGCCCGCAGGCGCTACATCAACCCGCACGAGTGCATCGGATGCGGAGCGTGCCTCCCGGCCTGCCCGGTCGACGCCATCACCACCGACGATGACGCCGACCGGGCGTGGACGGAAGACAACCGGCGGTTCTTCGACTTGCCGCTGCCCGGCCGATCGGAGCCGATCGGGTCCCCGGGCGGCGCGGACGACTTCGGCCCGGCCGGCGCCGACACCGAGCTCACCGCCGCTACCGACGCGGCCTCCTGAGTCCTTGAGCCACCAGCACTGGAGTGGAACGTGAGCGATCAGATCCGCGAAGTCGTCACCCTGGCCTCCCGGGTGCTCGCCGCAGCCGGGCAGGGCGACCTGGTGTGGGGCCATGCCTCCGCGCGCGACCCGGGCACGGACGGAGGCGTGTGGCTGAAGGCGGCCGGCTGGGGCCTGGAGGAGGTCACCCCCGCGCGCGTGCAACTGGTCGACGCGGCCGGCGACGTCCTGGCCGGCGATGGTCCCCGGCACAGCGAGTACGCGATTCACACCGAGATCATGGCGGCCCGCCCGGACGTCGGCGGCGTGGTGCACACCCATCCGCCCTACGTACTGGCCCTCGCGGCGGCGGGCGCGCCGCTGCTCCCGGTGAGCCACGCCGCGAACTACTTCACGCCCCGCGGCGTGCCGCGGTTCACCGACACGGCCGACCTCATCCTTACCCCGGAACTGGGCAAGAAGGTCGCCGCCTGCCTGGACGACGCCTGTGCGGTCTTCCTCGTCAACCACGGCATGGTCACGGTCGGCCCGGACCTGCCGACCGCCACCGTCGCCGCGGTGCTGCTGGAACAGGCCGCGAGGCAGCAGCTGCTCACGCGTGCGTTCGGCGGCTGGACCAGCTGGTCGGACGAGACCGAATCGGCCGCCAAGCGGGACCACATCTACTCCGGCGGCGCGGTCGCCTCGGTCTGGGACTACCTCGTCCGGCAGCTCAGCGCCTAACCACTCTCGCCGCCCGAAGCCAGCCGAATAAGTCGCCCGAAGGAGAACCGTTGCGGCTCACCCATTACGGCCACGCCTGCGTCGTGATCGAGGACCCGTCCGGGTTCGCGGGCCGGATCCTCATCGACCCGGGAAACCTGGCCGGCGACCTCGACGGGGTCGGCGACATCGACGCCGTCCTCATCACCCACGAGCATCCGGACCACATCGAGCCCGCCAAGCTGGGGCAACTGCGCCGCGCTAACCCGGCCCTCGAGGTCTACGGGAGTTCCGGCACCCCGAACGCCCTGCCGCCGGAGGAGCGCGAGCGGTTGCGGGTCCTGTCCGCCGACGGGACTGACCAGGCCACCGTGGCAGGCTGGGAGGTCACCGCCGCCACCAACCTGCACGCCACGATCTACCCGGCCCTGCCCGACCTGGCCAACAACGCCTACCGGGTGGCGGGCCGGATCTGGCACCCGGGTGATGCCCTCGTGGTGCCCGCACAGCGGGTCGAGGTCCTGCTGCTGCCCATCGGGGCGCCATGGCTGAAGCTGTCCGAGGCGGTGGACTACCTGCGTGCGGTGGCCCCCGACGTCGCGATCCCGATCCACCAGGGCGGCCTCGCCCCCGCGCACCGCGAACTGCACTGCGCGCTGCTGGCGAAGTTCGCGCCCGCGGGAACCGAGCTCCGGGTCCCTTCGGCCGGCATGCCCGTGGACGTGTGACTCCCGGACGGCTCACAGCTGGGAGCGCCACAGCGAGTCGTAGCCGCTCTGGCCGGGCTGTCCCAAGGAGCGCGGGCGAGGTGGGCGGAACCACGGGACCGTTCGCGATGATCGTGATTTCGACTTTGGGTTGGTCAGTGCCAGCGGAAGCGCCAGGCGGCCAGCGCGCAGCCGATGGCGGTCCAGGCCAGCAGGACGAACAGGTCGGTGACGGAGGCGTGCACGACCGGGGTGTAGCCCTGCTCGAGGATCTGGGCCAGAGCGCGGACCGGGAGCACGGCGACGACGGCCCCCAGCCAGCGGGGGACGCTGAAGGTCGGGTCGAAGATGCCGGACATGATCGCGATCGGCAGGTAGCTGGCGTTGGCCATCGGCCCGGCCGACTCGGCGCTGCGGGCGAGCGAGCTGAGCGCGACGCCGAGGGAGCCGAAGCAGATGACGCCGAGGATGAGACCGCCGGCGATCTCGGGCAGGCCGCTGGTCCTCGGTACCGCGTGGAAGGCGACCGCGCCGATCACCATGATGCACGCGGTGATGGCGAGGGTGGTGGCGGCGGTGGAGCCGAGCACGCCGGACAGGTACGCGCTGGCCGGCAGCGGGGTGGTCCTGATCCGCTTGAGCACGCCGTCGTGGCGGAGAGTGGCCAGCTTGGCGCCGAGGTTCACGTAGGCGGCGACGATCACGCCGAAGGCGATGATCGACGGGACGAAGATCATCTGCCCCTCGACGTCCGTGCCGGGCAGGTCCCCGCTGGCGGTGGTCGACCCGATCAGCAGCAGCAGTGCCAGCGGCAGGGCGAAGGTGAACAGGGCGTACTCGGCACTGCGCCAGAAGGTGCGCTGCTCCATGAGCGCCTGGCGGGCGGCGAGGGTGACGACACGGGTCAACGGACGTCCCCGGCGACTGCGGTCATCTGGCCGCCTCCGGCAACCAGGCGGAGGTAGGCGTCCTCCAGGGTGGGGGCGACGACGGACAGGTCGTCGAGCTCGCCCAGATCATTCGCGGCGGACCAGGCGAGCAACTCGCGCAGCGCGACCGAGGCGGACTCGGTGCAGGCGGTCAGGCAGACCGCCAGCTCGCCGCTGACCGTCAGCTCGAGGCAGGTGGGCGGCTTGAGCTCGCCGTCGCGGAGGCGCTGCGGGGCGATGAACGAGATCCGGGTCGGCACGGCGGCCTGCCGGGCGACGTGCCGGACCGTGCCCGCGACCTGGATCCTGCCGTCCTGCAGGATGGCCACCCGGTCGGCCAGCCGCTCCGCCTCGTCCAGGTAGTGGGTGGTGAGCAGGACCGTCTTGCCGAGCGCGCGGAGGTTCTCGATCGCCTCCCAGCAGCGCCGCCTCGACTCCGGGTCGAAGCCGGTGGTCGGCTCGTCGAGAAAGATCAGGTCCGGATCGCCGGCCAGCGCGAGCGCCAGGTCCAGTCGGCGGCGCTGACCGCCGGAGAGCTTGCGCACCTGCGTGTTCTTGTCCTCGGTGAGCTCGACGACGTTCAGCAGGTCGCCGGTTGCCCGCGGGTTGGGGTAATAGGAGCGCCAGCAGTCGATCAGCTCCTTCACCCGGGCCTGGCGGGGGAAGCCGCACTCCTGCAGGACGATGCCGATCCGCTCGCGGAGCTTCGTCGGCTGGGCGGCGGGGTCCATGCCGAGCACGCTGACCGTGCCGCTGGTCCGCTGCCGGAAGCCCTCGAGGATCTCGACGGTGGTGGTCTTCCCGGCCCCGTTCGGGCCGAGCAGGCAGCAGACCTCGCCGCTGCGCACCTCGAAGTCGACGCCGCGCAGCACGTGGCGGTCGCCGTAGCTCATGGTGAGGGCGCTGACCTCGATCGCGTTCACAGGTGCTCCTGGTGCTGCTCGGTCAGATACCGCGGCGGGACGAGGGCGTGCAGCAGGGCGTCGATGGCGGTGTCCTGCGCCAGCTTGGCCGGATGGCCGCGCCGTAGGGGTCGGACAGCCGGTGCCGGGCGAACCAGGTCAGCGTCTCCAGGACCAGCCGCGCGGTCGCGGCCGTGTCCGGCGTGGTCCGGAGCTGCCCGGTTTTAGCGCGGCTCTCCAGGTAGCCGGTGAGCGCGGCCAGCACCGGGGCCCGCAGTCCGCTGTTGAGCAGGTCGGCGAGCTCGGGCAGTTCACGGGCGGAGCGCTCGATCATGTCGGCCGCGGCGCGGGTCTGCTCTTCCAGGGCGAACAGCTCGCGCATGATCGACTCGAGCTCCGCCGCCGGGTCGCCGGTCTGAGTTACCTTGAGCGCCTCCGCCAGCGATCCGAACGGGATCGCCTCGGCCACGAACTCGCGCGCCTGCAGGATCATCTCCGCTAGCGGCGGCGCCTTCAGCGGGAACGCGCCGGCCGGGTCATCCTCCTGCGGCAGCGGCTCGAGCAGCAGCGAGTGCCTGATCGACAGCACGAACAGGCCTTCCTTGCCGTCGACGTAGCGGTAAAGCGCCGCTTCGGACAGGCCCGCCTCACCCGCCACATCGCTCATGTGGGCGGATCGGTAGCCGTCCCTGGCGAACACCCGCACAGCGGCGGCGATCACCTCGGGGAACCGCTCGTGCGCACTTCGCTTGGGGGTCACGGCGGCGAGTCTACGTGTAAGTGAGCCGATCACTTACCAAATTTGGGCCTTTGTCAGCTTCGGATTTGCTGCCGTTTTTATCTGTGCTGACCTGCGGATTTAACTCTGAGACGCGCAAATCAGCGGATCTGGTTAGCTTGGCGGCACGAGCCTCATCGACTGTGCCAGGAGAAAGGCCAGAAGCGAGATGTTCCAGCAGCTCAGCGGCGAAACCCGGCTGTTCCCCATCATCGGTGACCCGATCAAGTACGTCGAGTCGCCGGTCCGTCTGACCAGCACCCTCGCGGAGCGTGGCCACAATGGCGTGTGCATCCCGATGCAGGTGGGCGCGGAAGGCCTTGATGCCGTCATGGCCGCTTTCACCGTCACTTCGAACGTGGACGGGATCCTCGTCACGATGCCGCACAAATTCACCGCGTTCGCTTACTGCGCCACCAGCTCGAGCCGGGCCGGGCTGTTCGGGGTCGTGAGCGTCATCCGGCGCAACCCGGACGGCACGTGGCACGGTGACATGCTGGACGGACTCGCCTTCGTCAAGGCCCAGCAGGACCATGGCGCCCACGTCGAGGGCGCACGCGCGCTCCTCGTCGGCGCGGGCGGTGCGGGCAGTGCGATTGCCGCCGCACTGCTCGATGCGGGGGTCCGCAAGCTCGTCATCCACGACTGCGATCAGGCGCGGGTTACCGCCCTCGTGCAGTTGCTGGCAGACCTCGGCCAGGGCCGGGTGACCGCCGGGCCTCCGGACCCGACCGGCTGTGACCTCGTGTTCAATGCCACGTCGATGGGCATGGAGCAGGCAGACCCGCTCCCGGTTGATCCGGCCAAGCTCACCTCGTCGATGTTCGTCGGCGATGTGATCGCTGGGCACGGCGTGACCCCGTTTCTCGAAGCCGCGCAGGCCGCGGGCTGCAAGACGGCCAACGGCGGGCATATGGTCGAGGCCGTGCAGGACCTTATGGCCGACTTCATGCTCGGCAGCTAACCGCGCCAGCCCGACGATGTTGGCCGGGCTTCCTGCCAGGAAGTTCTCGATGTTGGCGACGACCACGTCGAGCATGCGCTCCAGGCTCTCCGCCGTGTTGTAGCCCTGGTGCGGGGAGAGCACGACGTTCGGCAGGCCGCGCAGCGGCGAGGCGGCGGCGAGCGGTTCGGTGTCGAAGACGTCGAGGGCGGCCGCGATCCGGCCTTCGGCCAGAACCCGCTCGAGCGCGCCGGGGACGATCAGCTCGGCCCGGGCGGTGTTGACCAGCAACGCGCCCGGCTTCAGCGAGCGCAGCATGGACTCGTCGATCATGCCCCGGGTCTCATCGGTGAGCGATAGATGGAGCGAGACCACGTCGGCGGCGGCGAGCAACGCCGGCAGCTCCACGAACCGCTGGCCGGGGGACGTCAGCCGGTCCCAGTCGGGGTGCGGGGTCCAGGCGATCACCCGCATGCCGAGCGCCTCGAGCAGCCAGGCGAACCGGCCGCCGATACCGCCGTAGCCGACGATCCCCGCGGTCTTGCCCGCCAGCTCGATACTCTGCCCGACGTGCCACTCCCCCGCCCGGACGGCGCGGTCGTTGCCGGTCACGTGCTTGGCCAGCGCAAGGGTGAGGGCGAGGGCATGCTCGGCGACGGCGGCATCGCCGTAGTGGGCGACGTTCGCGACCGCGATGCCGCGCTCGGCCGCGGCCGGCAGGTCGACGAAGGTCGCCGCGCCGGTGCCGGGGAACGAGACGAGCTTGAGCGCGGGCAGCCTCCGCAGCACCGGGCCGGTGAGGTACCCGGCAAGGATAACGACGGTGGCGTCGCCGATCCGCGCGATCAGCTCGTCTTCGTCACGGGGCAGGTCGGCATGGAGCCGCGCACCGCCCAGCCGGTCGAGCCGGGCGGCGAAATCGGGTCGGGACAGCAAGGCGGCCATATGCGGATCGCCGTCGGGCAGCACGATCGTGGGCGTCATCGGTGCATCATCTCAAGGGACGGGTGCGCGCCGCCGCCTAGATCGTCGATATGACCCCGGTCAAGCCGGGGTGACGACGACGTTCAGCGCCTGCTCCCCGGGGACCTCGCCCGCCAGGGTGGCGATGGCCCGGTCAAGCTGGTCGATCGGGTATTGGTGGGTCTGCAGCCGGGCCAGGTCGAAGCGGCCGGAGGCGATGAGGTCGATCGCCCGGGCCTGCGCGTCGGTGGGCACCCCGTAAGCGCCCCGGACGGTCAGTCCCTTGCGGATTATGATGTCGACTGGCAGGTCGGGCACCGGCTTCATCTTGAAGCCGCTGAGCACGATGGTGCCGTCGTCGCGGACCATCGTGATCGCGTCCGCCACGGGCGCCACCGAGTGCGAGGTGGTATCGATGACGATGTCCGGGCCCGCCGGGCCGAACAGCTCCCGGGAGGCCTCGACTAGGTCCTCGGACTCGACGTCGACCGTTCGCGTTACCCCGAGGCTGGCCGCGATCTCCAGCTTGTGCCGGTCGCGGGCCAGCCCGGTGACGAGGACCGCTTCAGCGCCGGCCCACAAGGCCGACAGGGCGCAGGCGACGCCCCGCTGGCCCGCGCCGAGGACGGCGACCTTCGAGCCCGCGCGGGTACCCGCGAGGTCGACGCCCCAGGCGATGCCGGCCCCGAACGGGTTGTACAGGGTGGCGAAGGTCCCGGTCAGCTCGGCCGGCACCCGGTTCACGACCGCGTGCCGGGACAGGAAGATGTGCGTCGCGAACCCGCCCCAGAGGCCCGGGGCCACCGTCACCGGGGTGTCGCCGTAGCTCTTGGGTGCCTGCCCCCACCCGGTGCACCGCCGGGAGCGGCCGTCGAGGCAGGCGTCGCACACTCCGCACGGCCGGACTGTGCCCACCGCCACCCGGTCGCCCAGCTGCAGCCCGCGGGCGGCCAGGAACTGCGGCCCGGCCTCGGTGATCACGCCCACCGGCTCGTGGCCGCGGATGACCGGGTACTCGGCCTTCCGGCGGCCCACGAAGTACTCCGCCTCAGCCCGGTACAGCTCGATGTCACTGCCGCAGATCCCGCAGGCCTCGACCTCGATCAGCGCCTCGTCAGCGGCGATGGCCGGCAGCGCGATCTCGGTCATCTCCACCTGGGAGGGACCGACCTGGACCGCGGCCCGCGCTGTCCCGGTCACGCGGGCACCGTCTGGGCGGGCGGCGCCGCCGGAGTGAACTGGTAGAGCCGCTCGGCGTTGCCCCGCAGCAGCTTGTGTTGCACGCCGGGAGACAGCCCGGCGTCGGCAAACCGCCGCCGCATCAGCCGCATGGAGTCCGGCCAGGTGGAGTCGGAGTGCGGGTAGTCCGCCTCGACCATGACGTTGTCCTCGCCCACCACGTCGAGCAGGCGCAGGCCGGTGGCGTCGTCAATCAGGCAGCCGTAGAAGTGCCGCCGGTAGTCCCGGTACACGTCGATAGCATCGTGATCGATCCGCGCGTCGGTGTCCGAGGAGGGGGAGGTGCTCATCTTCATGCCCCGCTTCACCCAGTGCCGCTGCGTCTGGTGCACCTGGGCGGCCCGCTCCAGCACGTAGGGAATCCAGCCGATCGACCCCTCGGACAGCGCGATCTTAAGGTCGGTGAAGCGCTGGAACTTGCCGCTGAAGATCCAGTCCATCAGGCAGTCGGCCGGGCGGACCATACCGAGCGCGAAGTTCGCCATCGTGGGGGAGTCGTTAGAGATCCGGTGGACGGTCGACGATGACCCGATGTGGATGGACAGCACCACGCCCAGCTGGTTGCAGGCATCCAGCAGCGGATCCCAGTACCCGGTGTGGATGGTCGGGAGCCCCAGCGGCTCGAAATTCTCGGAGAAGCAGATCGACCGGACACCGCGTCCGTGTACCCGCTCCAGTTCGGCCACGGCCAGCCCTACGTCCCAGATCGGCACGATCGCGAGCGGGATCATCCGTCCCGGGTCGGCTCCGCACCACTCCTCGAGCATCCAGTCGTTGTAGGCGCGGACGCACAGCAGTGCCAGTTCCTTGTCCTGCGCCTCGGCGAACCGCTGGCCGCAGAACCGCGGGTAGGACGGAAAGCTCATCGAGGCGAGGATCCCGGCCTGGGTCATGTCATCCAGCCGGGCCCGGGGGTCGTAGTAGCCGAGGGGCATTTCGCTGTAGCTGTAGCCGTCGACCGTCATGTCCTCCGGGCGCCGCCCGGCCGCCGCGGACAGCCCGGCCGTCCGCACCCGGGAGTCCTCGTACACCCAGTACTCGATCCCGCCGAGCACCTCGATGCGCGGTGCCACCGCACGGAACCGCTGCGGCACGCGGTCGGCCCAGATGCCAGCCGGCTCGATGATGTGATCGTCGACTGAGATCATCCAGTCCGCGTCAAGGTCGTTGCCAGTTGTATCCACTGCCGGCCCTCCCGAACGATAATTATTATATCTATCGCAATAGTAACCCGGCGATGACCCGCTGGCCATCGGCGCGGACCTGGACGTCAGCCGCGACCGGCTGCGCCCGGCCTTCATGGCCCTGCTCGACTTCTGCGCTGCTCACCCTCCGGCACCCCACACGATGGGCAGCTTGTCGCTGCGCAGCGGCTGGCCGACCTCCTGGTCGCCCAGGAAGTCGCGGGACAGCAGGTTGTCGCAGCCGTTGTAGATCTCGCCGTCGGCGAAGTAGCGGGCGCCGATGTTGCGGCGGACGCGGGTGGTCATGTTGGGCGCGGAGCCGTGGGTGCCGAGCGGGTTGTACACGATCGCGCTGCCGGCGGCGGTTTCACATAGCACCGGCTCGATGTCGCGGAAGTGGGGGAAGTCGTCGAAGAGCTGATCGAAACGCGTGCCGCCTGGTCGCATCGACGGGGACGGCGTGCGCCGCCCGACCGGCGTGATGAGATGCGTGCCGGGCAGGATATTGAGCGCCTTGTTGTTCCACCGGGTGTCGTCGAGGAAGACGGTGAAAGACACCGCATTGGCGCTGTCAATCGGCCATCCCTCGTGCATGTTGATGTGCCACGGCGTGGCGCCGTGCCCCGGCTCGACGAAGGAGATCGCGTCGTTGAGGTACCGGATCGCCTGGGCGCCGATGGCGCGGGCCAGCATCCGCCCCACGTCCTTACTGAGCCACAGATCCGCGGCGCGCTTGTCGGCGAAGGCGGTGCGGCTGCCGCGGTAGTTCGGCAGCTGGCCGAGCCCGTGGCCGGCGCCCCGCTCGCCCGCCAGCTCCATGGTCCAGGCGCGGGTCTCGGCCAGCTCGCGGTCGGTCAGGAAGTCCCTGATGATCACGAATCCGTTGATCCGGTAGTTGGCGATCTCCTGATCGTTCAGCTCAGTACGCACATCTGCCCCTTCGTCGTCGACAGCCCAGCCGTAAGCACTGTAATAATTTTAATACTCACATGGCCTGGTAACCAGCGCTGCGGTGGGATCGGCAGCCGCCGACCTTCGCGATCTGCCCGGCCGCCGATCCCACCGCGCCCGGGGCGGCGCAGACGTAGACCGTCCCTGCGGGACCGTGCCAATGCTGCACGATTCCCATTCTGGGCAGTAGTACTGCGCCCTTCCGGCGGCTAACATCTATCTATATAAATCGAGTGATTAGAAAGCGAAGCTATGACGGGAAGAACCGGATCAGCGCGCTACACGATCATCTCCGCGGACGCCCACGCGGGCGCACCCGTGCCCGGCTACCGGGAGTACCTGCCGGCCCGCTGGCACGAGGAGTTCGACGACTGGGCCCGGACTGCGGCGAGCCGCTGGGAGGAACTCAACCAGGGGCGGGAGAACACCCGCAACTGGGACAGCAACCGCCGGCTGCGCGACTGCGACGCGGACGGCATCGCGGCCGAGCTGATCTTCCCGAATACCATCCCGCCGTTCTATCCCCGGCATGCCCTCGGCGCCACGCTGCCGGATACCCGCGAGGAATACGAGCGGCGGCTGGCCGGGGTACGGGCGTCGAACCGGTGGGTGGCTGACTTCTGCGCGGCCGCTCCGCTGCGCCGCCGGGGTGTCGTCCAGATCCTGCTCAACGACATCGACGACGCCGTCGAGGACATCCGCTGGGGCAAGGAGGCCGGCCTGGCCGCGATCCTCATTCCCGGGATCAAGCCCGGGCACCCGCTGGACGGTCTGTGGTCGGACCGCTACGACCCGATCTGGGCCGCTGCCCAGGAGCTCGAGCTGCCCGTCAACCAGCATTCCGGCGCGGGTGCCCCGGAGGTGGGCACCGACCCGGGTGAAGTCGCCGCGCATAACTTCGAGAGCGTCGCGACCCACTTCTACTCCCAGCGTGCGATCTGGAACCTGATCTACGGCGGGGTGCTCGAGCGGTTCCCCGGGCTGAAGTTCGTCATGACCGAGGACGGCCTGGGCTGGGTACCCGAGCTGCTTGAGCTGCTCGACAACCACTTCCGCCGGCTGTCGGATCCGCGTGCCGTCTTCCTGCGCATGTTCGGCAGCGCCACCCGGCGCCTGACGATGATGCCGTCGGAGTACGTGCGCAGCCATTTCTACTTCTGCGCCTCCGGTGACGTCCGCAAGCGCCACGTCGACCGCCGGGCGGAGATCGGTATCGGTCACATCATGTGGGGCTCGGACTACCCGCACGACGAGGGCACATTCCCGTTCAGCCGCGAGGCACTGCGGTCACTGTTCTGGGACGTGCCAGAAGGCGAGCTGCGCCAGGTCCTGGCGCACAACCCGGCCGAGATCTACGGCTTCGACCTGCCGGCGCTTGACGCGGTGGCCGCCCGGATCGGCCCGACGGTGGCCGAGATCGCCACCCGGATCGAGCAGTACCCGCGGGACTCCATCCTCGAGCTGTTCATCGGCGCCCCGCAAGCCTAGCGATTCGCGATGTCATGCTCGCCGAACTGAACCCGTCATTGGTGCATCAGCTCAAGGGACGGGTCTGCTGCGACGCGTAGATTGTCGATATGACGGCTGCGCGCGTATCCACGCTTGACGAGCGCTATCTGCGCCAGGACGGCACGATCTACCTCACCGGGCTGCAGGCGCTGGTCCGGATGCTGCTCGACCGGTCCAGGCACGACGAGGCGGCCGGCCAGCGGACGGCCAGCTATGTGTCCGGCTACGAGGGCTCGCCGCTGGCCGGCTACGACCTGGAGCTGGCCCGGCAGCGGGACTGCTGACCGAGCACCGGATCACCCACCAGCCGGGACTCAACGAAGAGCTGGCGGCGACCGCGGTATCCGGCACCCAGCTGATCGGCCGTCCCGGCGAGGCGGGCAGTGTCGGCCAGCAAAGCGGTGTCGGCGACGCGGTCTACGACGGTGTCACCGGCATTTGGTACGGCAAGGCACCCGGCCTTGACCGGGCAACTGACGCGCTGCGGCACGCCAACCTGATCGGCACCACCCCGGCCGGCGGCGCGGTCGCGCTGGTGGGCGACGACCCGGCGGCCAAGTCCTCCACCGTGCCGTCCGCGTCGGAGATGGCGCTGGCCGACCTGCTGATGCCGACGTTCTACCCGGCCGACCCGGCCGAGGTCCTCGTGCACGGCCTGCACGCGGTCGAGCTGTCGCGGGCCAGCGGCCTGTGGTCGGCGATCAAGGTGGCCACCGCCGTCGCCGACAGCGCCGCCACCGCGACCGTCACCGCCAGCTGGACGCCGCCGGACCTGACGGGCCTGCCGGGCGGCCTGGTCGCCTACCAGCACCGCCCGAACGCGCACCTGCTCGGCGCCGCCCTGGCCGAACTCGAACGCGGCCAGCAGCTCACCCGGCTGCCGATCGCGGTCGAGTACATCCGCCGCAGCGGCCTCAACACCATCATCGGCGCCCGCACAGCGCGCATCGGCCTGGTCGCCGCGGGCAAGACCTACCTCGACCTGCGCCAGGCGCTCGCCGCCCTCGGGCTGGCCGACCGCGAGCACCTTGAGGCCAACGGCATCCGGCTGCTCAAGCTGGGCGTGGTGTTCCCGCTCGAGCCCAGCATCGTCACCGAGTTCGCCGACGGGCTCGACGAGATCGTCGTGGTCGAGGACAAGCGCCCGTTCCTTGAGGACGCGGTCAAGTCGGTCCTGTACGGGCGGGCCGGCGCGCCCGCGGTGTACGGCAAGCGCGACCGCGACGGGTCCCCGCTGTTCAGCTCGTTCGGCGAGCTCGATGCCGACGCCGTCGCGGCCGGCCTGGCCCGCCACCTTGAGGCGGCGGGCATCGCCGTGACCGCGCCCGCCGGGCCCCGGCAGGAACGGATCTTGCTGCCGCTGGCGTCGCGCACGCCGTACTTCTGCTCGGGCTGCCCGCACAACTCCTCCACCAAGGTCGCACCGGGGACGCTGGTCGGCGGCGGGATCGGCTGCCATGCCATGGTCTTGCTGATGCCCGAGGCGCAGGTCGGCACGGTCACCGGGCTGTCCCAGATGGGCGGCGAGGGCGCGCAGTGGATCGGCATGGCGCCGTTCGTGCGGCAGCGGCACTTCGTGCAGAACATCGGCGACGGCACCTTCACCCACTCCGGCAGCCTGGCGGTCCGCGCCGCCGTCGCCGCCGGGGTGAACGTCACCTTCAAGCTGCTGCGCAACTCCGCCGTGGCGATGACCGGCGGCCAGCAGGCGATGGGCGAGCTGCCCATCGGCCGGCTGCTCGCGCTGCTGACGGCCGAGGGCGTGCGCAAGGTGATCGTCACCTCCGACGACCCGGCCGGGCTGCGCCGTCAGCTCGGGCACCGGCGTCTGATCGGGCACGGCGCGGACGTCAGGCACCGCGACGACCTGCTTGACGTGCAGCGGGAGCTGGCGGCGATCGAGGGCGTGACGGTGCTGGTGCACGATCAGGAGTGCGCGGCGGAGAAGCGCCGCAAGCGCCGCCGGGGCAAGGCGGAGGCGCCCGCCAAGCGGGCGTTCATCAACGAGCGGGTGTGCGAGGGGTGCGGCGACTGCGGCGCCAAGTCCAACTGCCTGTCGGTGCAGCCGGTGCCGACCGAGTTCGGCCGCAAGACCAGGATCAACCAGTCCTCCTGCAACCTGGACTTCTCCTGCCTCGACGGCGACTGCCCCTCCTTCCTCAGCATCACCCCCGCTTCTTCGCGCGTCCGGCCGCAGGTAGAGCAGGTGGACCAGCCGAGGGAACCCACGCGTGCGTTCGATGCCGATGGGTTTGCCTTGCGGATCACCGGTGTCGGCGGGACCGGCGTGGTCACCATCGCCCAGATCCTGGCCACCGCGGCCGCCGCCGAGGGGCGGCACGTGCGCACGCTTGACCAGACCGGCCTCGCGCAGAAGGGCGGGGCGGTGGTGTCGGATCTGAAGATCAACTCAGCGCCGGCCGAGCACGCGGCCAAGCTCGCGGACGGCGAATGCGATCTGTACCTCGGCTGCGACTCGCTGGTCGCCACCGACGGCGCCAACCTGCGGGTCACCGACCCGGGACGGACGGTGGCGGTGGTCTCCACCGCCGAGGTCCCGACCGGGCAGATGGTGGTGGACACCGGCCGGCACTTCCCCGGCGCGGGGCAGGTGATGTCCGCGGTCGAGGGGAGCGTGGCCGCGGCGCGGTTCCTCGACGCGGCCGGGCTGGCGCGGGAGCTTTTCGACGACGAGCAGTACGCCAACATGATCCTGGTCGGCGTCGCTTACCAGGCCGGCGCGCTGCCGATTGGGGCGGCGGCGATCGAGCACGCCATCCGGCTCAACGGGGTGGCGGCGGAGGCGAACATCGCCGCGTTCCGGCAGGGACGGCTGTCGGTCAGCCGGCCGGAGCGCGGGCAGCCGCGGCAGCCGGAGCCGGCCCCGGCGTCCCTGGCCGAGCTGCTGGCGGCGCGGGTGCCGGAGCTGGCCGCCTACCAGGACCTGGCCTACGCGTACGCCTACGCCAAGTTCGTCGAGCGGGTGCGTGCCCGGGAGGCGGAGGTGACCGACGGCGAAGGCGGCGATCTGCTGGCCCGGACGGTGGCCGCCAACCTGTTCAAGCTGGCCGCGTACAAGGATGAGTACGAGGTCGCCCGGCTGTCCCTCGATCCCGCCGTGACCGAGCAGATCAGCGAGCAGTTCGGCGCCGGTGCGCGCTATGCGTACCGGCTGCACCCGCCGGTGCTGCGTTCCCTGGGGATGCGGAACAAGGTCAGCCTCGGGCCGTGGTTCCGGCCGGCCTTCCGTTCCCTGGTAGCGATGCGGCGCCTGCGCGGCACGGCGTTCGACCCGTTCGGGCGGACCGAGGTGCGGCGGGTGGAGCGGGCCCTGGTCACCGAGTACCGGGACGTGATCACGCGGCTGGCCGACGGCCTCACCGCGGGCAACCACGATCTCGCGGTGGAGATCGCCGGGCTGCCGGACATGGTCCGCGGCTACGAGGAGATCAAGCTGGCCAACGCGGCGGCGTACCGGGAGCGGATGGCGGAACTGCTGGCCGACTTCAGCGCCGTCGTTCCCAGCGTGGCCGGCTAGCGGGGCGCCCGGCCCCGTATTACCGCGGGGCGCAAGCCGAGCTGCCGCTGCCAGGATTCCGTCATGCGAGATCGACCGGTGACCGGGGAAGATCCATGCCCGGCTGGCTAAATTCACAATCTTCATCCCTAACGCACGCGTGTTTTCACGCCTCCGATAACGCGTTGCGGCCAGCCGGGCGACGCGACAAAATCACCCGGAGCCGGACGGAGGGTCATTTTGACTGACGGAGCGGACGGGACGAACCTGGCGGACGAGACGATCCCGACTAACCCGGAGAACGGTGCGGACGCGGGCAACGGCGCGGACGCGGGCAACGGTCGCGGACGCGGAGCAACGGTGCGGACGCGGAGAACGGTGCGGACGACGGGAACGTGACGGACCCGAATGCCGCGGCTGGCACGGCGACGGCCGGGCGGACCCGCCGGTCGCGGTACGCCGAGGCGCTACGCCCGCTGGCGCGCCGGCCGTACCGGCTGATGTGGCTGGGCAGCACCACGTCCGCGCTCGGTGACGCGGTTGTGCAGATCGCGCTGGTCTTCGCGGTGCTGCATATCGGCGGCACGGCCACCGACATCGGCCTGATCGCGGCCGTGCAGACGGTCGCCCGGGTCGCGTTTCTGCTGATCGGCGGGGTCTGGGCGGATCGGCTGCGGCGGCAGTACGTGATGCTGGCGGCCGACATTGTGCGCGGCGCGGTCGAGGCGGTCCTGGCTGTCCTGCTGCTCACCGGCCACGCGCACGTCTGGGAGATCGGCCTGGGCGCAGCGCTCTACGGAATCGGGGCGTCGTTCTTCGGGCCGGCCTCGACCGGACTGGTACCGGAGACCGTACCGGCGGAGGAACTCCAGCAGGCCAACAGCCTGCTCGGCCTGCCGCAGAGCTTCTTCAGCGTTGGCGGCCCGGTCGTGGGCGGCGTGCTCATCGCCGTCTTCGGTACCGGCTGGCTGTTCGCCTTGGACGCCGCCTCGTTCCTGGTGAGCGTTATCTGCCTGGCGCAGCTGCGGGTGCCGCCACGGTCGCTGCCCGCGCCGGGCTCGTTCCTGGCCGACCTGGCCGAGGGCTGGCACGAGCTGGCGATCCGCCCCTGGTACTGGATCAACCTGCTGGCCCACGCGTGCTGGAACTTCGCGATTCCCGCCTTCCTCGTGCTCGGCCCGGTCATCTCCGCGCAGTCACTCGGCGGCGCGGCGGCGTGGGGCGTGATCTCCGCGGCGTGGGGCGCCGGGGCGGTCGCGGCCGGCCTGTTCGTGCTCCGGGTCAAGCCGGGACGGCCCCTCGTGGTCGGGAACCTGCTGCTTACGCTCGGTGCGCTGCCCCTGCTGGCGCTGGCGTTCTCCAGCTCCGTAGCTCTGATCGCGGTGGCCAACGCGGCGAGCGGCTTCGGCCTGGTCACGCTGAACGCCCTGTGGTCATCGACCATGCAGGTACTCATCCCGGACAAGGTGCGATCGCGGGTCGACTCCTACGACTGGCTCGTCTCCCTGGTCATCATGCCGGTCGGCTTCGCGGTCGCCGGTCCCTTGTCGGCCACGGCCGGCTTCACCCCGACCCTGGTCGCCGCCGCGATCGTGATCTCGGTCCCCTGCGCCCTCGTTGTCCTGGTGCCCGGCATCCGCGGCGTCCGCCGCACACCATCCGGTGAGATCGTCGGCCCTACCGCCGACTAGCGCTGGCTCGCCGGCCGCGCCACTTCCATTACTTCGCAGTGGGCCCGGCCGGGGTCCACTCGGGTCCGCGTAGGCCCTGCCGCTGGTCAAGACCGCGTCGAAGCGCCTACAGGCGTGACGCCCGCAGACCCGTCCGTGAACCCAGCCAGCCCCGCAACCGCATCCATCCCATACTGCGCATCACGAGCGACCAGCGTGATGCGCGGTTCGCTGTCCCGGGACGGGGCTTGCCGCCGGTTTCCGGGCGGCGCGCGCGCTTCCTATCAGTTCTGACCACTACGCTGCAGCTTCCTATCAGTTTTGACTAGACAAAACGGATCAAAGCGGACCTCAAAGTGGTAAGAACTGATAGGAAGCTGAAAAAAAGTGGTCAGAAGTGATAGGAAGCTGATGGGCTTTCTGTCGGGCGGATAGTTGATCAACGTCCCCGGCTGACGCAGACGCAATCATCAGCCACGCTGGTCAAGGTCGCGCTCAGCTATGGGGCCCGATGCACCGCTTATGCGGGACCCGATTCGCCAGGAGAGGGCGGCTGCCGTGCCGACACCGGCCAGGGCCAGCAGCGGGACAGTGAGCGGGGCGACCTCGATGAGGCCTACTCCGGCGGCGGCGCCGGCCAGTAGGGCGAGTATCACCGCCACCGCATCGGGGTCGGGGCGCTGGCGGGCGGCGAGGCTGCTTACCAGGGAAGTCAGGGTGCCGGTGAGGTAGGTGGTGCTGGCGTTCGGATTGCCCAGTTGCCGGGCGGCGGCGCTCTGAGCACCCATCGAGCAGGCGATCACGCCTAGCAGCACGACCTGGGTCCAGCCCTTCGGATGGCCGCCGATTATCATCCACCAGATCGCGTAGCCGACGAGAATCGCCAGCTCTCCCGGTCAGCAGGAGGCTGAGCGGCCGGGTGCCCAGGCGGTTTTCGTGTCCGGACGGCTGGGCGATGGCCGAGCCGACCGCGACGCCGGCCACGTAGCTGAGGATGGCCACCGCGCACCGGATGCCGAAGGCGGCTTCGGTCTTGACGATGGCGATGCTGACAAAGACCAGGTTGCTCGTCATGACGCTGGCGAAGACACCGCCGAGCCGGAGGAATGCGGTGACGTCTAGCGATGCGGTCCCCGCCGTGAGCGCGATCAGCGCCACCCTGGCACTGGCGCGCGTGCTGCCATCAGGAGCGCCCACGGACCGTTCCTCTCACCGCAAGTGACAGAAGTGAAGCGGATCTCCTACCGCAAGTTACATCGATCGTAGCCAGAGGCGGCCCGGACTTACTTGAGCCTGGTCATCAGAGTCGTCGGGACCAGGTCTGGCTCATCATCTGGTGGCCGAACGCATCGTCGGAGTACTCGCTGGTCAGGGTGAATCCAGCGGCTTGGTAGGTCTTGCGGGCGGCTGCCAGGCGGTCGTAGGTCCACAGGGTGATGTCGTCGTACCCGGTCTCGCGGGCGAATGTGAGGCACTGCGCGACGAGCTTTGCGCCTAGGCCGAGGCCGCGCGCCCCTGGTTCGACCAGGAGCAGGCGGAGCCTGGCCGTGGTCTCGCTGTCGGGGACGCAGAAGACCGAGCCGGCCGGCACTCCGTCTACCTCGGCGATCCACCCCGCGCTGCGGTCCGGGTGAGCGTGGCGCAGGTCGGTGTACTCGGCGATGATGCGCGCGCAGAGCGCCTCGAAGCTTTCATCCCAGCCGAATTCGGCGGCGTAGATGGTCGCGTGCCGCTGCAGCACCCAGCCCAGGTCACCGATCGCTGCCGGGCGCAGCGCCACGACAGGTGACGCGATCTCACGCCCGGTGGCCTCGGTTGCGGTGGCGGTGGTCCGGGGCTCCGGGACGGCAGCGACCATGGCGTCGCCTTCCTCCGGTCGGCCGAGCTCTGCTGCGATGACCTGCATCGCGTTGAGGAGCCGGTTGCAGTCGGTACCTCGCAGCAGCACGGCGATCTGCCCGGCGGCGCGCCGGTCGAGATCGGCCATGGCCGCACGCCCGGCGTCCGTGACGCGGATCTCCTGGCGGCGCGCGTCGGTCGCCGAGCGGTGCCTGGTCACCAGGGACTCGGCCTCGAACCTGGTCAGGACACGGCTCAGGTAGCCGGCGTCGATATCGAGCGCCCGGCGCAACCCGGACACTTCCACACTGCCGTGACTGGCGATCTCGAAGAGCAGCCGGCCTTCGGTCAGCGTGTAGGGCGAATCGAGGTACATGCCGTGCAGCACGCCGATGACGTTCGTGTAGAAGCGGTTGAACGCGCGGACCTGGGCCACCTGCGCGGCGCTCGGGTCCGCCGCCCCGGGCTCAGCGATGATCGAGCCTGCCATCGGCGCTCCTTCGGTTGACTGAGTCAACGATAATTCGTTGACTCAGTCAACCGCAATAGGGCGCAGCTGCGGGCCCGGCCGATGGCACCGACGCTCGCCCCGGCCGGCGGCTAGCTGGCGAGAATGCGCTGAAGCCAGCTCTGCTGCGCCGCCGTGGCCGCCTTGGAGAGCGCGGCGTCGGGAACCACGCCGGTGAAGCCGTGGAAGCCGCCCGGCCACACGTGCAGCTCGGCCTGGCCGCCGGCCCGCCAGATGGCGGTCGCGTAGGCCACGTCCTCGTCCCTGAAGGTCTCGGCCGAGCCGACGTCGATGAACGCGGGCGGCAGGCCGGACAGGTCGGTCGCGCGGGCCGGGGCCGCGTACGGGGAGACATCGGGGCCGCCGCGCGCCGCGCCGAGCAGCGCCGTCCAGCCCACCTCGTTCGCCCCGCGGTCCCAGATGCCGATGCCCGCCATCTGATGCGCCGACGGGGTCTCGTTCCTATCGTCGAGCATCGGGCAGAGCAGCATCTGGCCGAGCAGCGCGGGCCCGCCCCGGTCCCGGGCGATCAGCGCCACCGCGGCGGCCAGCCCGCCGCCGGCGCTGGCCCCGCCGACGATGATGCGGGCCGGGTCGATGCCGAGCTCGCCCGCGTGCTCGGCCGTCCAGACCAGGCCCGCGTAGCAGTCTTCGACCGGGCCCGGGTGCGGCGTCTCCGGCGCGAGCCGGTACTCCACCGACACCACGGCCGCCCCGAACTCCTCGGCGTGCGCAAGCGCCCCGGCGAACCCGCCGCCGCGGTTGTCGCCCATGATCATGCCACCGCCGTGGATGAAGTACAGGCAAGCGACCGGGGCCTCGACGCCGGCCGGGCGGCCGATCAGCAACGAGATGTCCGGCGCGCCCGGCCGGGCCGGGCACCAGCCGCTCGGACACCTCGAACGCGCCGTCGCGCCGCAGGTCCTCGAGCGTGGGCTGGGGGAACGGCGACGGCGCCTGCCGGATCGCGGGGATCAGCTCCAGCGACAGCACCATGCCGCCGCGCGGGGTCATGGCGGCCAGGGCGGGCCGCAGCTCGGGGTCGAACGGCGGCGGCGGGCCCACCGGAGCTGCCTGCGACGCGTCGGTGGTCGAGATCCCGGCCAACGTAGCCTCCTTCTCCGCCCGCGGGCGGACGTAGCTGCGCAACACGCGCAAGAGACGATGAGATCAGCTACCGCCGCACTGGTCAACCTCCCGCTCTCGTCCGGGCAGAAGGTCTGGTACCAGCCGGACACCGAGCAACCCGGACGGCTACCTGCTGCCGTGGCACATCGACACCCTCAGCACCAGCGGTCAGGCGCAGCCGTCGACCAGCCACGCCTGGAGCGTCCAGCACGACTCGTGGGACGGCGGCGCGATGGACGGCTTCGTGTCGTCGCACATCACCGCCAACGGCGCCACCGACGGCCCCTACACGATGAGCTACCTGGACCGGAACGACATCCGTTCCACTACGCCTGGCCGAAAACTTCACCATCTGCGATGGCTACCACTGCTCGCTGCTCGGCCCGACCTGGCCGAACCGGCTGTACCTGATGAGCGCCTGGATCGACCTGGCGGGCGTGCAGCGGCGGCCCGATCATCTCCAACCAGCACGACAGACCCCGTACGGCTGGAAGTCCTACCCGGAGGCGCTGACCGCGGCCGGTGTGAGCTGGAAGGTGTACCAGGAGGCCGACAACTACGCGCTGCAACGTGCTCGAGTAGCTTCAACTCGTTCCAGACCGCGCCGGTGAGCTCGCCGCTGTACCAGAACGGGCTCCGCTCCTACCAGGACGGCCAGTTCGAGTGGGACGCGCTGCACGACCGGCTGCCCACCGTCTCCTGGATCATCCCCACCAGCTACCAGTCCGAGCACCGGACTACACCCCGGCGGCCGGGGCGGACTTCGTGGCCAGCAAGATCAACGCGATCGCGGCCAACCCCGACGTGTGGAACAGCACCGTCTTCATCCTCAACTACGACGAGAACGATGGCCTCTTCGACCACGTGCCGCCGCCCACCGCGCCGCCCGGCACGCCGGGTGAGTACCTCACCGACTCTGCCGCATCGGGCTCCGACGGCTTCGCCGCCATCGGCGGCGGTTCCGGTGCCGCGCTGATCATCTCGCCGTGGACGCATGGGCGGCTGGATCGCCAGCGAGACCTTCGACCACACCTCCACGCTGCAGTTCCTCGAGCAGCTGACCGGCGTGACCATCCGAACATCACACGTGGCGGCGGCAGACCTTCGGCGACTGTCCTCGGCTTCGGCGGGTTCACCCCGGAGGCAGGTTCCCCGGCTGCCTGACACCAAGGCGGCGCTGGCCAAGGCCGTCTTCGAAGTCAACAACCTGCCTGCCCCGGTGGTCCCCACCACCGACCAGGTCCTTCCGGTGCAGCACACCGGGCCTCGTCCACGGCCGCGCCGAGTAGCGACTGTCGACAGCGAAAGGAGATCCGACTGACATGTCATCGACCTCTTTCAGCGTTACGCCGAGCGCACGATCGTCGGCGGGCGCGGCCGCGGCCGGCCTGCTCATCGTCGGCGCGCCCGGTCACCGCGTTCGCGCTGACCGGCACGTCTCAGCGCCACGCCAGCCGAACGCGCACGCCACCGCGAGCGGCAACAGCGAGGGCGCACCGCACTGGACCATCAGCAAGCAAGTGCTCAAGCCAGCCGCCAGCAGCGAAGGCCGAGGCGGCGCCGGTCGGCCTGCCCACCTACGGGTACGTGGCCGCGGCCGGCGGCGACGAGGTGGTCAAGGTCAACGTCGCGGCCGACGCGATCATCGGGGCGTACGGCGCCGACACCGGCGAAGGCATCGCCGTCTCGCCCAGACGGCTCAACCGCTGTACATCGCGCAGACCGGGCAGTACAGCGTCATCGCGACCAACACGGCGACCGGCGCGCAGTCGGAAATCGAGGTCGGCGCCTACCGCAGGACGTCGCCGTCTCACCCAACGGCGCACTGGTCTACGCGACGGTCACCGGCGGCGACACCGGCCCGGCGGGTCGAATCAGGTCGCCGTTCTCAGCACCGCGACGAACACGCTGACGGGGGACATCACCGTGGGCACCGCCCCGCGCCAGGTAGTGATCAGCCCGGACGGCAGCCGTGCCTACGTCACCACCGAGAACGGCATCTACGTCATCAACACGGCGACGTCGCGCGTGGTCCGGGTGATCCCCGACCTCGACGACCCGCAGGGAATCGCCATCTCACCCGACGGCTCGCCTTCCCCGCGGCAGGCGACACCAGCGACCGCCCAACGGTCACCCGCACCCGCACCCGCGTGGCACGAGCGCGACACCCGTCAAATGCCTGCCTCATAAGGAGGCGCCGATTACGACGCCAATCGTCACCATGATCGATCGCATGGGCGCGCTCCCCAGTCAGTCCAACCAGGCCGTGAAGGACTTACAGAGAGCGACCATGCACCGCCTAGTGTGATTTTAGGGACGTTCTCAGGCCAGCGGCCTTTGCCGCGTCCTAACGTGGTCGTCGACCGAGATGCAACGCCCCGTTCCACTCCCATGGAGGTTCCTGATATGCCCAGACGCTCTTCGCTCTCGATCCTGGCCGTGCTGGCCGTGGGCGGTGCCCTCATCGCGGGCTGCAGCTCGTCGTCAAGCTCCACGCCGGTCGCGTCGGTGTCGGCACCGGCGACGTCCGCCCCGGCCACCTCGACCGCGGCCGCCTCCTCGGCCAAGCCCTCGGCGGCGGACTGCGCGATCATCAGCAAGATCGGCGCGGGAGTCGTCACCACCCTTGAGCCATTGGCGAGCGAGTCGACGGCCAAGGCCGCGGCGACTCTGAAGGCGTACCTGGCCACGCTCAGCACCGACGAGGCACAGCTGACCTCGCCCGGCGGCAAGGCCGCCGTGGCCTCGTTCATCAGCGCGCTCGAGAAGGCCAGCAACGAGACCCCGGCACAGGCGACTCCCGGCCTGACCACCGCGATCGGCAATCTCACTTCAGCCTGTGCGTGACGCTGCCGTCAGCTGCGCGGTGACGGCCGGCAATCCGGTGCGAGGCATCGCGGCCGTCCTGCAAGACTTGGGATGACCTGAGATGGAACTACTCGCCTGACGCGGACGCGGGCATCTGACGCGCCGCCGACCAACCGGGGGCTGTCCGATGGAACCTGCCGCGCCGATGCCCGCTTCGCCGGCATCCACGATCAAGCGCGAGTCGGTGGAGTTGCGGACGCGCCGGCTGGCCGCCGCCCGCCGGCGGGCCACCGCCCTGCTCGGGGCGGTGACGGTTCTGTTCGTGGTCGTGACCGCGGTCGGCGTGCACGGGACTTTTCTTTCCTACCTGCAGGCCGGGGCCGAGGCGGCGATGGTCGGCGGGGTCGCGGACTGGTTCGCGGTGACGGCGCTGTTCCGCCATCCGCTGGGCCTGCCGATCCCGCACACCGCGGTGATCGTGGAGCGCAAGGACCAGTTCGCCGCCACGCTGGGCCAGTTCGTGCAGGAGAACTTCCTCAACGGGGACGTCCTGGCCGAGCGGCTCGGCTCCGCCCGCATCGCCTCCCGGCTGGCCGACTGGCTGACCGACACCGATAACGCCGCCCGCTTCGCCGGTCACGCGGCGGACATGGTCGTCCGGGTGGCCGACGGCCTGCGCGACGAGGATGTCCAGCGGGTGCTGACCGAGGAGCTGACCCGGGCGGCGGACTCCGTCGAGGTGGCCCCGCTGGCCGGGCGGATCGTCCGGGTCATCATCGCGGGCGGGCATCACGCCGCGCTGTTCGACACCATCACGACCGGCACCGACCGCTACCTGGCCGACCACTACGAGGAGCTGCGCGACCGGTTCGAGGCCGAGGCGCCGCGCTGGGTGCCCGACCTGGTGTACGGGCGGGCCTTCGACCGCCTGTATACCCGGCTGCGCGAACGGCTGGCGGCGATGGCGGCCGACCCTGATGACGAGACCCGCAAGCAGTTCGAGAGCTGGGTCGCCGGGCTCCCTGACCGCCTGGAGACCAACCCGGAGCTGCGCGAGCGCGGGGAGAACATCAAGCGCGAGATCCTCGGCAGCGCGCTGCTGCGTGACTGGTCGTCGTCGCTGTGGAAAAACGTCAAGGAGACGCTGCGCCTGCAGGCGGCCGACCCGGAGTCTGAGCTGCGCCGCCGGCTGACTGACGCGCTGGCCGCGGGCGGGCGGCGCCTCGGCTCGGATGCCAGCCTGCAGGCGAGCCTCGAGCGCGTGGTCGAGTCGGGGGCGCGGTCGCTCGCCGACCAGTTCCACGACGAGCTGGCCGGCCTGGTCACCGGGACCATCCAGCGCTGGGACGCCGAGCAGACGTCGAGCCAGCTGGAGCTGCTGCTCGGGCGCGACCTGCAGTTCATCCGCATCAACGGCACGGTGGTCGGGGCCGGCGTAGGCCTGGCGCTGCACGCCATCGCCATGGCCCTGGCGTAGGCCGGCTTAGTGCGTGCTGGCGCTGGGCGGCAGGCCGGCGATGGCGGCGGCGACCTCGTAGGGCAGGTAGCCGGGGTGGACGAGCAGGCCGCGGGCTAGCTGGCGGATCCGCAGCCGCAGCGGCGTCAGTGTCGCAGCGGTGAACCGCCAGGCGGCGGCCTCGTCGGTGCCGAACCGGTCCCGCAGGCCGGCCCGGAACCGGCGCGCGTCGCCGCCGTCGGACCGCCAGCTGGCCAGCCACTGGCGCAGTTCCTCGTCGGATTCGGGCAGGGTCCAGTTCCTCAGCCGCTCGGCCACCTGGCCCGCCGCGTCGATGACGAAGGCCAGTTCCCCGCCGCCCTGGATCGAGTGCACCCGGCCCGACGTCGACCCGCCCGCCCGGATGCTGGCCGAGCTGAACCGCGCCCCCACCGAGAGCGCGGCCACCGCGTGCCCGGCCTCGTGCCACGCGGTCCGCACGGCCTCGGACCGGGCGGGAGCGTAGCTGGCGGCGAAGCCCTTCTCGTACCGCTGCCGGATCCAGGCGTCATGCACGACCGATTCGTCGTCATAGCGGATCAGCCTGCTGAGCTCGGACTCGATCGCGGCCAGGGTCCGCCGGTGTGCCGGTGTCACGACGGCAGGATCTACAGCCCGCGGTACATCACGTGCAGGCCGACCAGCCCGTGGTCCGGGTGGTCAAAGGCCTCCGGCACCGTGCCGATGACCTCAAAGCCCAGTGACTTCCACAGGTGCACGGCAGCTTCATTGACCTCGACGACGGCGTTGAACTGGATCCCCCTGAAACCCGCGGAACGGCTCCAGTCGATGACGTACTCGCCCAGCGCCCGCCCGACGCCCTTGCTCCGGCACTGCGGGTCCACCAGGAAGGAGGCGGTGCCGATGTGGGACCCGCGCCCGGCCCGGTTCGGGCCCATCTTGGCCGAGCCGACGATCGCGCCCTCGTCCACGGCGACGACGGTTTGCCCAGGCGGCTGCTCCATCCACCACGGCTTTGCCTCGTCGAGGCTCTGCCGCTCGGGGAAGGCGTACGTCTTACCCTCGGCCATGATCTGCGCGTAGAAGGGGTAGATGCTCGGCCAGTCCTTGTCGGTCGCTACGCGGATTTCCACGCAGTACAGCCTACGCGTCAGCCTGATGGTCGTGCGGCATCAGCGAATCGGCGGCCGGGGTGCGTCTGGCCCGCCCTGACGCGCCGCGCGCCGCCAACCGCGAGCATCGCGATAACCGCACCTACCGCGCCGACCCTGATGGCCAGGTCCGCGAGGTTGAAGGTGTCCGGATAGAACCAGACGTGGATCCAGTCGACGACCGCGCCCCGGCCCAGGCCGGGCGCCCGGAAGAGCCGGTCGGCGAGATTGCCCAGCGCCCCGCCGAGCACCGCGGCCAGGCACACCGCGGCGGCCTTGCTTTGAGTACGGGTAAGCAGCACCGCCACGATCGCGATGATCGCCACCGCCGCCAGCACGACCAGCAGCGGATGCCCCGCTTCCAGGCCGAAGCTCGCGCCGGTGTTCCTGACCAGCCTGACCGAGACCAGGCCGCCGCCGCCCGGGCCGGGATGGGCCGCGAGTACCAGGGACTTGCTCACCTGATCCCCGGCCAGCACGATCACCGCCACCGCGCACGCCGCCCAGCGCACGCCCGCTGACCTGACCGCCGCGTCCTTCACCAGGTCACACTATCGGCCGTTATCGGCAGGTAGGCCGAGGATGCCGGATCAGGATCAGGATCAGGTCCGCGAAGGCTCGGTCTCGCTCTCGTCCGCGGCGGGCACGGCGGGCGCGGGCGGAGAGTAGAGCATGAGCCAGGCCGCGTTGAACCCGAGGAATATCACCGCGGTTAGCAGGATGGCATCTACGCGGAGCAGTTCCGGCCCAGCGGATTTTTCCAGCAGGGCAATGAAGGCGAGCAGGCCAATGGCAAGATAAAGACCGATGGCCAACAGGTTAGTGACCGTATGGTGCGGTTCCAGCTCCGCACCCTTGCGGTGCACGGCATAAATCATGATCGCGCCGCCAAGCGCGACTATTATGAAAGAGATCTGCCAGTACAACGGGTTCTGGTCATCGACGAGAGCGAGCACGCTCATGATGCCGGGCAGCGCGAAGCACAGCGCGATGCTGTAGGACACCCGCCGGTAGGGCCCGTTCCGCATGAGGTCGCCGCGGATCTGCACAACGACCATCCATAGCCCGAGCAGCCCGAAGCAGGCCGGGGAAAAGGCCCCGTAAAACGAATCAAGCATTATCTATTCCCCCTCGGCTCCGCCCCTGCCGTCGACTAAACATTACGCCGCTGCTTGGCACCGTGGGAAGACGCTCGAAAGAAAGCGTGGTCAGCTGCTGACTAACGATGATCTCGCGCTACGCCCGCATAATTCTACTGAGACGGCAGTTCGGATTCCCGCTCCGGCAGGGCCGGCTTGGGCGCGAGCGCTACCGCCGCCGCGAGGGCCAGGGCCGCCGGGCGAGCACGACGAACGCGGTCCGGCCGCCTCCGCCAGCCAGAGGCTGGGCGCGTTCTCGAACCTGCCCGCCAGCAGTGTGCCGACGGCTGACCCGGCCGCGTAGGCCGCCACCGCGAGGGTGGCCAGAACCGCGTCCTCCCTTCCGCCTTCGGTGCCGACGTAGACCAGGCCGAGCACGATACTGCCACCGAGGATCGAGTACAGGGACCAGATCAGCTGGTCGCGCCGGAGCACGCGGTCGGCGATCATCAGCTTGAGTCCGGACCGCATCGACGCCCAGATCGGCTCGGCCGCCGCATCAGGCTCGGGCTCGAAGCGCTTACTGACGGCGAGCAGGCCCGCGACCGAGACGAGGAACGTCAGGGAGTCCAGGCCAACCGCCTTCCCGGTGCCGAAGGCCACCGCGAGCAGACCGCCGAGGGGCGGCCCAATGACCCAGGCGGCCGACTCGAAGCTTTCCTGCCAGGCGTAGGCCACCGCTCGTTTGTCCTCGGGCACGAGCATCGGGACGGCGGCGCCGGCCGCCGAGTCGAACAGGGCCGAGAACGCCTCGATCGGGACGATGACGATGTAGATCACCGTCAGCGTGGGCGCGTGCAGCGCCGTGGCTACCGGGATCACCGCGGTGAGCAGTGCCCGGGCGATGTCCGCGACGATCATCAGCCGCCGGCACTCCAGGCGGTCCGCCAAAGCGCCGAACGGCATGCGGAGCACCACGAACGTGACTGCCTCGATGATCGCTATCGCGCTCACCTGGAGGGGATTGTGCGTCAACTGCAGGACGTAGAGCGGGATCAGCACGCCATAGGCGGCGTCGCCGATGTTGGAGATCCCCTGGGTGGAGAAGAAGACCCCGAAGTCCCGGTCCCACTGCAACAGCCGCAACGGCCACCTGCCATCCCGTCATAGCCCTCGTCTCGGCCGCGCGGCAAAGTTACCCCGGTGCGCGGTTCGTGCGCACCTGGATTTATCCGGGGCTGGCAGCCGGTTAGGCAGATCGAGCTCGGCACCGATAATTGAGTCATGCGGGAACAGTGCCCGGTGCTGGGCTGGGCGGCGTCCGGGGCGATGGCGCTCACCGGATACCCAGGGGGCGTGCCGGTAGTGTCCCCGGCGGCGGGCTTCGGCCTGCTCGGGCTGGCCGCCCGGCAGCTCGCGGAGGCGACCCGGGCGGTGGGCCTGGAGGTGCGCGCGGATCCGGCCGAGCTGCTGGCGGGGCGGGCCGCGCTGGCCGGGTTCGGCCGGCGGGGGCGGGTATCGGCCGGCGGCTCCGCCCGGCTGCTGCGCGCGGCCGACGGGTGGTGTGCCGTGAACCTCAGCCGGGCCGGCGACGTGACCGCGGTTCCGGCGGTTCTCGGGGTGCTTGGCCTGGATGCCGGCCCGGATTCAGCTGCCGTCGGGACCGACGAGGTGTGGGCGGCGCTGGCGGCGGCGGCTGGTGGCACCAGCGCGGCCGCGCTGGCGGACGCGGCGCAGTTGCTCGGGGTTCCCGCGGCCGCGCTGCCGCCGCGGGCCGCCCCATCGGCGCCGGGGCCTGGGTGGCCGGGCCCGCCGTCCGGCCGGGTCAGCCGGATCGCCGGCCGCTCCCCCGTACGGCTCGCGGGGGCGGTCGTCCTCGACCTGTCGTCGATGTGGGCCGGCCCGCTCTGCGCACGGCTGCTGGGGCTGGCCGGCGCGCAGGTGATCAAGGTCGAGAGCGCGGACCGGCCGGACGGCGCCCGGGCGGGTGACCGGCGGTTCTTCGATTGGCTGCATGCGGGGCACCACAGCGTGGTGCTGGATTTCCGGTCCGAATCGGGGCGGGCGGCGCTGGCGGCGCTGGCCGCGACGGCGGACGTGGTGATCGAGGCATCCCGGCCGCGGGCGCTGGCCGCGCTCGGGCTCGCCCCGGAGACGATCCCGCACCGGGACGGCCAGGTCTGGCTCAGCATTACCGGGTACGGCCGCGCGGAGGCGGACCGGGTCGCCTTCGGGGATGACGCGGCGGTGGCAGGCGGCCTGGTCGGCTGGACCGGCGCCGGCGCCGCCTTGGGCGATGGCGCCGACACGGGCGATGGCGAGCCGGTGTTCTGCGCGGATGCCATCGCCGATCCGCTGACGGGACTTTGCGGCGCGCTCGCGGTGACGCGGTCGGTCGCCAGCGGCGGCGGGGAGCTGATCGACTTGTCGATGCGCGCGGTGGCCGCCGCCTTCGCAGGCGCCCCGGCGGTCGGCCACGGCCCGCATGAGGTCGCCGCGGACGGGACCGTGCGCTGCGTTCAATTCGGCCTCGAACAGGCGGTCCTGCCGCCGGCCAGCCCGCTGCCCGGCGGTGCGGCGGCCGGCCTGGGCGCGGATACCGACGCCGTGCTTGGCTGGCTGGCCGCGTGCTGATCAGGAACGCGCGCGCGTGGCCGACGTCCGCCAACGGTGACGCCAACGCCAACGCCGACGGTGACCTGGCGGCCGTTCCGGTGACCGATGTGCGGATCGCCGGGGACCGCATCGCCGAGTGCGCAGCCGCCCTGCCGGCTCTGGCCGGCGAGGAGGAGATCGACGCCGACGGGTGCGCGCTGCTGCCCGGGCTGCACGACCATCACCTGCATCTGCGGGCGCTGGCCGCCGCGCAGGCGAGCGTCCAGGTCGGGCCGGGGCAGGTACGGACCGCGGCCGGACTGCTAACCCGGCTGCGCGAGGCCGACGCGGCGCTGCCGGCCGGAGCCTGGCTGCGCTGCGTCGGCTACCACGAGTCGGTGGCCGGCCCGCTCGACCGCTGGGCGCTCGACCGGATGCTGCCGAACCCAGACCGCCCGGTGCGCGTGCAGCACCGCACCGGCGCCCTCTGGGTAGTCAACTCCGCGGCGCTGACGGCCCTGGGGCTCAACCGCCAAGCCGACGGCCAGCCCGGCGGCCAGCCCGGGCTTCGGGCCGGGGTTCAGGCTGACGGCGAATCCGGAGTGGAACGCGACGCCGACGGCCGGCCCACCGGCCGGCTGTGGCGGATGGACCGCTGGCTGGCCGGCCGCGTTCCCGCCCGGCCGGCCGGGCTCGCGGCCGCGCTCGGGTCGGTGGGTGCCCGCGCCGCCGCTCTCGGCGTCACCGGCTTCACCGACGCCACCCCCGGCGCCAGCGCGAGCGATGTCGCGGGCCTCGCCGCCGCGGTCGCCGACGGCACGATCGGGCAGCGCCTGCTTTGCATGGCACGCGCTGATGTTCGCGCCCCGGCGGGTTTCCCCGGGCAGGCCCGGGGACGGCGGTTCAGCCTCGGCCCGGTGAAGATCATGCTCGACGACGACACCCTGCCGTCCCTGGACGATCTGGCCGGCCAGGTACGGCTGGCGCATGCGGCCGGGCGGGCGGTGGCGGTGCACTGCGTGACCCGGGTCCAGTTGATCCTCACCCTCGCCGCGCTGGACGCGGCCGGACGCAGGGCGGGCGACCGGATCGAGCACGGCGCCGTGATCCCGGCCGAGACCGTACCCGACCTGCGCGGGCTCACGGTCGTCAGCCAGCCGCACTTCGTCGCCGAGCGGGGCGCCCAGTACGCCGCCGACGTCGCGCCCGAGGACCGGCCGGACCTGTGGCGGCTGCGCAGCCTGATCGACGGCAAGGTGGCGGTGGCAGCGGGCAGCGACGCGCCATTCGGCGGGGCGGACCCGTGGCACGTCATGCGCGCGGCCACCCGCCGCCCGGCGGATCTCGGGCCCGGCGAGGCCGTCGCCGCGGCCACGGCGCTGCGCCTGTTCCTCGGCGATCCCGCCGCGCCGGGCGTGCCCCGGCTGGTGGCTCCCGGCTATCCGGGAGACCTCATCCTGCTCCGCTGCCCGCCACAGCAGGCGGCCCGCTCGCTCGCCTCCGATCTGGTCGCCGTCACCTTCGTCGGCGGCAGCCAGGTGTACCGCCGCCACAACGGCGCGGGCGGCACAGGCGGCTAGGGCTCTTTCGGCTCGCGGAAGAGGGTCTCCTGGGCGATGCTGGCCAGCCGGTAACCGGATTCGCTGTAGACGGCCCCGGTGTACAGGCCCCGGCCGCCGGCGGCGGTCTGCGGGACCAGGTCCTGCCAGGTCCACTGGTCCACCCGGGCCGGGCGGTGGAACCAGACCGAATGATCCACGCTCGGTCCCGCGCTCCCGCCCTCGCTCTCAAAGCTGATCAGGCCGCTGGACATGTCCGAGGTATAGGTGAGGATGGCGGCGTGCAGCAGCGGGTCATCGGCGAGGTCCTCCGTGCAGCGGATCCACAGTTTGTTCGGGAAGCGATACCCGTCCTGCTCCGTTTGGCCGCTGCGGAACTCGAACGATGCCAGATGGGAATGCCGCGCCCAGACTGGGACCGTCAGCGGCGCCGGGGCCTGCGGGCCCGGCCCGGCGTCCACGTCCGGCCCCGGCCGCGGCTCGGCGAAGGACGAGGCCATGTTGAAGATGACCTCGCCATTCTGGATGGCCACTACCCGGCGGGCGGAGAACGAGCGGCCGTCCCGGTCCCGCTCGACCTGGAAGACGGTCGGCCGCAGCGGGCTCCCCGCGCGCAGGAAGTACCCGTGCAGCGAGTGCGGCAGCCGGCCGGCCGGGACGGTCAGCCCGGCCGCGTACAGGGCCTGCGCGGCGACCTGGCCGCCGTAAAGCCGGGGCCGCCGCGGGTCGGAGAGCACGCACGAGCGGTACAGGTTCTGCTCGATGTACTCCAGATTGAGCAGGTCGAGGATGGGCGGCTCGCCTTCCGCGAGTTGCTCCGCCATATCAGGACGACGCCTTCGGGGCCGGGTAGAGCTTGCGGAAGTCCCAGCTGGTGACCTTCTCCGGCGCCAGCCGCAGCCACGCGTGCCTGCCGTCGTGCTGCGTGACGTCGGTGCCGGAGTACTTCCTGGCGCTGAGCCGCTCCGCCGCCTCCAGCCGGGGCTCGGGAAGCCCGGTGCGCGGCACCTCGCCGACGATCTCGACCGACCCGAGCAGCTCGGCGCCGCGCAACTCGGTGTATTCCTCCCCCGCGTCCACCAGCACCGCCACCCTCGGGTCGCGCTGCAGGTCCGTCCAGCGCTGGCTGGCGACGATTGAGGTGAGCCAGAGCGCCTCCCCGTCCCAGACGTACCAGAGCGGGGTGAGGTGCGGGCCGTGCTGGCTCACGGTCGCGACCCGGCAGGTCCGCTGCTCCGTCAGGAAGGCGTCAAGCTCCGCTTTGTCCATGGCGATCCGGCGCCCGCGCCGCTGCTCCCGCGGCGGCGGACCAGGCTCGGGCGTCTCTGCGCTCTCATCAGTCACCAGGCCACAGTAACGGGACCACCGGGCTCCTCGTCTAGAGCGACCGCCCTTCCGCCCGCCCGGGTTTCCGCAATGATTATCTTGAACGGACCCGGGTTACTCCCGCTGGCCCGCCCGCTCAGAGAGGGAGGTGTGCCCGGTGCCCGACTTCACCTCGGAACTCCGCCGCCTCACCGCCGAGCTTGACCTTGAGCTGACCGCGGCGGGCGTGCCCGCCAACCCGCTCGTCACAGTGGACTTCGACCGCTGGCGCGAAGCCCCGCCGGAGTCCGTCCGGCAGGCCGCCCGGCTCGTCGGCGGCGCCCTCCCCATCACCATGGGAATCCTCACCGGGCCGCCCGCCCCCAGCCTGGAACCGCTGATCACCGCGGCGACGCTGACCTTCGCCAACCAATCGGGGCAGGCAGCGCGCGCGATCGTCGCGGTCGGCGACGTCCCCGGAACGCCGGGCCTGCCGACGGCGGCCGCGCGGTTGCGGGCGGCGGTGCTGCGGTCGCCCCGGGCGGCGATCGCGTGCGGGCAGCTGGTGCGGCAGACGGCTGTGCTCGGCACCGGGGAGGGGCTGGCGGCGGAGGCCGCGGCCTACTCGCTGCTGCTCGGCGGGACGGAGTTCCGGACATGGCTGGGCGAGCGGGGAGCGGCCCGGCCGCGCACGCCGGCCACCGAACCCGTGCTTGTCCGGCGGGACGGGGGCCGGCTGTCGATCGCGCTCAATGTGCCCGAACGCCGGAACGCGTTCAGCGCCGCGGTCCGCGAGGCCCTGCTCGACGCGGTGCTGCTGGCCGAGGCGGACGAGACGATCGAGTCGGTGGAGCTGAGCGGCACGGGACCCGCCTTCTGCAGTGGGGGCGACCTGGACGAGTTCGGCACGGCGACCGACCTGGTCGCGGCCTGCCTGGTCCGGCTGTCGCGCGCACCCTGGCGGGTGATCGACCGGATCGCGCCGAAGGTCACCGTCTATGCGCACGGCGCCTGCGTCGGCGCGGGCACCGAGATCGCCGCTTACGCGGGCCGGGTGGTGGCCGCGCCGGACGCCTTCTTCGCGCTGCCGGAGGTGCGCATGGGCCTGGTCCCCGGCGCGGGCGGCTCGGTCAGCGTGGTGCGCCGGATCGGCCGCTGGCGGGCCGCCTGGCTCATGCTCAGCAACGAGCGGCTGCCCGCCGCCACCGCGCTGCGCTGGGGGCTGGTCGACGAGATCGCACCGCCCAGGTAACAGCGCGCGGAGGCGCTCAAGGACGCGGCTCAGCAGGTGGGTGTCGGTGACCACGCCGCCGCGCGGCGCCGTCTCCATGACCTCGATCAGGTTCTCGTAGAGGAGGTCGCCGAGCAGGACGCGGACCACGCCGATCGGCAGGCCGATGATCGCGGCGACTTCCGCCACGCTGGTGGGGATGCGGCACAGGTCCAGGATCTGCGCGCATTCGGGGCTGTTGACCGGGGTGGACTCGGTCATCCTGGCGCTGCGGACGACCATGTCGACCAGGTCGAAGTACCGGGTGACGCGCGACCGGGTCCGTCCGCCGGTCACCATGTACGGCCGGGAGACCGGGCCAGCCTCCTCGTAGGCGTATCTGTCGTCCTCGCTCATGGCCGCGGCTTAACTGGAGACTGAATCTTGCACGGGGAACCTCGGGTTCACGATCATGTGCTGTCCGACGCGCTTGACCAGCACAGCCATCTCATAGGCGATCTGGCCCGCGTCGGCGTTCGAGTCGGCCAGCAGGGCCAGGCAGGTTCCGCGCCCGGCGGGCGTGATGAAAAGGAGTGCGGCCTCCATCTCGACGATCGTCTGGCTCACGTCGCCGTAGGCCGACCAGACGCCCACCCCGCGGGCGAGGCTCTGCGCGCCGGCCGCGAGTGCGGCCAGATGGCCGGCGTCGGCCTCGCTCAGCCCCGGTGACCGGCCAAGCGACAGGCCGTCGGGAGAGAGGATGACCGCGATCCGCACGCCCAGAACAGAGGAGACAAGGTTGTCGAGCAGCCAGTCCAGCTCACCCAAGGAACTTCCTCCGCTCATCATTGACTCCAGCCGGATCCGGTTCCGGAGTCTTCGCCGGCGGCCCTGGAATCAGTCTCATCAGGTGTACCGGCGGCGCGGCCGCTGCGCAATCCCTGTTGGATAGCGGACATGAGCGAACGGGCATGCTCGGGTGAACGGCCGGCTGGCGGCCCCTGCGGCGCGGCCGGGCGTCCGCCGCGCAACTGCGGTGCCATGTTCGTCTGCGGCGCACGGCGGGGCAGGCCGGCCGCGCCGGACCCGGACGGTGCGGACGGCGCGGCGTCGCCCGCGGAAGCCTGGCTCAGCCCGCGCTCCGGCCGCAGCATCCGCCGGCCAGCCAGCGCCTGCGCTGCCGCCCCGCCCGCCAGCCCGGCCGATGGCCCGGCAGGGGGCGCCGAGGCCGGCCCGGCGAGCGCATCCCAGCGGGCTGCCTCCTTCGCCGCCTTCCCTGGCTGGAAGGGGACATCGCTCTCGGCCACGACCAGAGCCTTGGGCAGCAGGACGACCGCCGACGTGCCGCCGTAGCCAGAGACGCGCAGCGAGATTCTGACGCCGTGCCGGGCGGCGAGCCGGCTGACCACGAAGAGGCCGAGCTGGTCGCTATCGGCGAGGTCGAACTCCGGCGGCTTGGCCAGCCGCTCGTTCAGCGTGTTGAGCGTGTCGGGCGGGATGCCGAGGCCGCGGTCCTCGATCTCGAGGGCGTACCCGTTGGCGACGCGGCCGCCCCTGACCTGGACGCGGGTGCCCGGCGGGGAGTACTGGACGGCGTTCTCGATCAGCTCTGCGAGCATGTGGGTCACGTCGGCGACCGCCGTGCCCTGCACGAAGTCGGGTGAGTCGGTGACCAGCTCGACCCGGGCGAAATCCTCGATTTCGCCGATCGCACCGCGCAGCACCTCCACCACCGGCACCGGCTGACGCCAGGTCCGGCCGGGCGCCGCCCCGGAGAGGATGATCAGGCCTTCCGCCTGGCGGCGCATCCGGGTGGTCAGGTGGTCAAGCCGGAACAGCTGCCCCAGCGTGTCGGGATCCTCGGTCGCCCGCTCCATCTCGTCCAGCAGCTTCAGCTGACGCTGCAGCAGCGACTGGTTCCGCCGGGCCAGGCTGCGGAAGACGCGGCTGACGCCGCTGCGCAGCTGTGCCTGCTCGACGGCCGCCTCCACCGCGGTCCGCTGCACGGCGGAGAACGCGTCCGCCGTCTCGGTCACCTCTCTGGTCCGGGTGCCCAGGTCAAGCGGCGGCGCCTCGACCGCGACGTCCACGTCGCCGCCGGCCCGAAGCCGGCCGACCACGCTCGGCAGCCGCTCGTCGGCTAGCCGCCGCGCCGCGCCGCGCAGCCCGGTCAGCTCCCGGCTGATCCGGTTGCCGAACCCGAGCAGCAGGACCGAGGAGACGATGACCGCGAGCAGCCCGGCGCCGCCGACCACGATCACGTTGCGCACGACGGCATCGCTCTGCTGCGCCTGCCCGCTGGTTATAGCGCCCCGGGTAGCGGTCTCAGCGGCGGTGAGCTGAGCGAAGACCGTGCCCACGCCCGCCTGCCATCCCGCCGGACTCACTGGCAGCGGCGCGCCTGGGCGCCCCGCGATGATCGCGTTCTCCAGTTTCTGCAGGTTCTTGAAGGCGGCGGAGGCGTCCACGGGCGCGTATGGGTTGGGGCTCTCCTGCCAGTCGATCGGCGAGTCGCCAAGCGACTCGAGTAGCCGCTGGTCATTGACCGTCTGCACGAACAGCGTGTGCTCGGCCGTGGACATGGTGCCGCCGCCGGCGAGCACGCCGCCCACCAGAGAGGCCTCCTCGCCGATGTCTTCCGCCGCCTCGCCCTCCTGGAGCACGGCCTGACCCTGGCTGTACTCGGCGATCGACGATCCGTCGAGGTCGCTCAGGCCGCCGGCGTACGGGTCGGTTTCGTTCCCCGTGGCGGTGTAATCCTCGAAGGCGGTCAGCGCCGGGATCGTGCCGGCGTCAACCTTGGCCCGCAGCCGGGGGATCTGGTTCAGGTCGGCGAGCAGCGTGGCGGCTACCGGTTTGTCCGGCGCCGGCTCAAGGCTTACTGCCTCCTTGGCGGCGACCTGGAAGCCGGCGATGGCGGCGTCGGTGCGCGGGCGCTGCGCGTCCATCGCGGCCTTGCTCGCGTTCATCGTCTCCACCGCTTTGGCCGGCAGGTGGCCGTGCGCGCTCTGGTACAGGCCGTGCGCGCTCTGCCAGACGAAGGTGTCCGCCCCTTCGGTTTGAAGCGCACCCACCAACGCCGCGATCGGAGTGCCGAGCTCCTGGTTGAGCGTGTTGTCGTTCTTGTTGGCGATGGCGCCGCCAACCGTGCTCACCGCGGCGTAGGCCCACAGGGCGATGAGGGAGAGCAACGGGATGACGAGCAGGATGGTGATGGTCGACCTGATCGACCGCTGACGCGCAGGGCCGGCTCTACCCGGGCCGCGGCGGTCTTTCCGGTGCCCCGCGTGGGCCGCCCGGCTTCTGTCCTGGCCCCGGCCGGGCTCCTTGCGGGAAGTGCCCGGCGAACCACTGGCCGGCTCCGCGGGCGGCCCGGCCGGACCCGGCTGGGACCGGCCGGCATAGTCGGCGTAACCGTCTGATTGGGGCACCAGGCGGGGAGGCGAGGTCGGCCACTCCTGGTCAGCTCTTCCCGGACCCATTGAATTTTCCCGTCTTTATCAAGCCTTATCGGGCGGGGGGCACCAAAAAACAACAAGTCTTATAACGATCGCCAGGAAGCCGGCGGTCACGGTGAAGCCGCCTCTGCGCAGGGCTATGCCCTGGCCGGCAAACTTTGTGAGCAGCTAACTTGGACGCTAGCAGTTGAGCCGGATGTTATCAGCAGATTGCCGACTTACGGAATATTGTTACCATCTTGCGAGAATGTGCTTGTCAGCGCGGCGTGATGCGTATCGATTTCACCGGCGGGCGCTCGTCCACCGGGACCGGCCGCGAGCGCTGCCGCATCTCGCCGCCGACGCGGACGAACTGCCGCAGTACCGCAGATTGGCCGTCTGCCGCCGTTTCCCCAGTTATTGCCCGGCGCCGCTCGGCGACCAGCAATAGCTCCGCCGCCATCAGCGCCAGGTCATGACTGGCCTGGTGCTTGTGCCCGCGGCTGCCGAGATCCACCTGCGCAATTGCGTCCAGGCCATGCGCGGCGGCGGTGTCGATGAGCGCCGCCAGCTCAATTCCGTACCCGACCGGGATGGACAGCGACTCCATCAGGTCGCGGCGCGCCGCCCACTCGCCCGCCAGCGGCTGCACGACGCCGGTCAGCTCCGGCCACCAGAGGCTGAGCAGCGGGCGGGCCACCAGCTCGGTCACCCGTCCGCCGTCGGCCGTGACCGATCCGTCGCCGGCCGCGTAGAGCCGCTCGTAGAACCCCTTGACCAGCATCACCTGCGGGTCGGCCAGGAGCGGCCCGAGCAGGCCGGTCACGAAGTGCGGCCCCCAGTGGGTCAGGTCGGCGTCCACGAAGACCAGCAGATCGCCCTTGGTGACCAGCAGTGACTTCCACAGTGCCTCGCCCTTGCCGGGGAAGGTGCCCAGGTCGGGCGCCACCTGATTGGCGCGGTGCACGATCGCGCCCGCCTCCGCGGCGACCCGCGCCGTGGCGTCGGTGGAGTCCGAATCGATGACCACGACCTCGTCGATCAGCCCGGTGTCGGCCGCGAGCCGCGCGATCGCGCTCACCACCTGGGCCACCGTGCGCTCCTCATCGCGCGCCGGGATGACCACGCTGACGCTCAGGCCGAGATCGGTCTTGCGCGCGGCTAGCTCGCTCTCAGGCCAATCCCGCCAGCGGCTGGTCCGCCGCCGCAGCCAGGCCGAGGCCAGGCGATCCGCATCGCTCATATAATCCGAGTCTACGGAATCACGCGTTCTGCAAGGTGGCCGGGACCAGGCGGGGACGGATGAACTCGCCGCGGCGGAACACCTCGGTGTCGGCCGCCGGCTCGCCGCGGAGATCGGCCGCGGCCATCGCCTGGGCCTTGAAAGCGCGCGCAGCCAAGCTCAGCCGGTGTGACACCGAGTCCGCGCGGCCGTCGAAGTCCTCGGGCCACACCTCACCCCAGAGCCTGATCTCGGCCCCGCCCGACTCGGCGGCGGCCAGCACGAGCCCGCGCACGCGCTCGTCGGCGTCGTAGAGATCCGTCCGCACCGCGACCGACTGCAGGCAGGGCCCCATTATCGGGTAGTCAGCGCAGATGACGTCCAGCTCGCGCGGTCGCGCGCCGAGGATCTCGAGCGGGCGCGGGTCATCCGTCTGCGCGGTCACCACGGTGACGTCCCAGCCCGCCAGCACCTGGTCGAACAGCCAGCCGCCGGCGCACCGCACCGCCTCGGCCGTGCTCGGCGTGAGCACGGTCAGCCGCGGCCTGAGCGAGCGCCTCACGGCGGGCAGAGTGCCAGCTGACTGGCGAGGGAGCTGGCGTAGCCGCGGAACACGTCGGTCAGCGGAATCGATGGGTCGAGCAGCCATGAAGTCTCCATTCCATAAAGAAAGGCGATGATCTCCACGGCCTTGACGGCCGGATCAAGGTCGGCGCGGTACGCGCCCGCCTGTTGTCCCCGCCTGATGCATTCGGTGACAATCGCGACCGCGTCTTGGAACCGGCCGAGAAAGCGGTCATGCAGCGGGGCGTCTGGGGCGAGGTTTTCGGTCAGCAGAACGGTGAACAGGCCGATCAGATCGGGCGACCGCTGGAACCGGTCAGTGACCTTCTCCAGCTGCTCGACGACGTCGCCCGTCATGTCCACGTGCGCCATGTCGTCAGCGTCGCGGGCGTCGAGCACGGCGTGCAGGAGCTGTTCCTTGGACTCGAAGTGGTGCAGCAGACCGGCCGTGGTCACGCCAGCTTCCTTCGCGATCTGGCCGAGCGTGGTGCCACGCCCGCCATTTCGCCTCACCAGCCGCTGCGCCACGGTCAGGATCCGCTGCCGCCGGTCCTCGCCCTTGGCGAAGAGCGTGGCGTATCGCCGCTGATCGGCCTGCCTCTGATCGGCCACGGAGCTCCCTTCAACCAACCTACTGAACGCACACTAGATTGGTTGACGGGTGGTTTACAAGAGGAAATGCCAAGGAGATTTCCCGGCCGGCGGACCAGCCGGGAGAGCCCGGAGATGAGGTGCGCGAACGGCGGAGAAGCTGGAGAACCACACACGGAGTCGTCACAATCCGTAAGCGGTAGCGTCGCTCTCATTCTGCGGTAATACAGTTCGACAGGGTGATAGGTCGCCTAACGTAACCGTGCAGTAGGGTTGTAGCTATGACGCAGAACATGGCCGACGTTGCGGGCTTGCCGGGTGACGATGAGCCGACGTGGCGGCAGCGGGCGGTAGAGCGGTCCACCCGTGCCGCCAAGCTCCGCGCCGAGCAGCGCGTCCAGCGGTTCCTCGACGCCGCCCAGGCGGTCATCACCGACAAGGGCAGCACCGACTTCACCGTGCAAGAGGTCGTCGAGCGCTCCAGCCAGTCACTGCGCAGCTTCTATCAGCACTTCGACGGCAAGCACGAGCTTCTGCTGGCCCTGTTCGAGGACGCGCTCCGCCGGACCACCGGGCAGATCGCCGCCGCCGCCGCGGCCAAGACCGACCCGGCTGACGCGCTGCGAACCGCGGTCGAGCTGCTCTTCGAGCTGTCCCGCCCCGACCCGAGCGCCCACCGGCCGCTCTTCACCGAGTTCGCCCCCCGGCTGATGCTGTCCCACCCGGCCGAGGTCCGCCGCGCCCACGCGCCGCTGCTTGACCTGCTCACCGCGCTGACCGCGGCGCTCGCCGATGGCGGGCAGCTGCGCCCCGGCCTTCAGCCGCGCCGCCTCGCCGCGCTGACCATGGAAACGGTCATGTTCACCGCGCAGACCAGCGACGCACCTTACCCGGGCGACGTTGATGGCGTTGCCGCCCGCCCCGTCACCGCCGATGAGGTCTGGGACTTCATTGCCCACGGCATCACCGCGGCGAACTGAAACGGGGCGGACAGGACGCTGTCCCTCGGTCAGGCCGCGATAAGCCGGCCGAGGCTGCCGAAGATCTCCCCGTGCGACTTGCCCTCGGGGGTTGCCGTGCTTGAAGTAGTCCTCCATCGCGCCCGGCCTGGCGACCACCTCGAGGGTGGGGTTGGGGATGTACTCGCTGATCTGCCCACGGACCGCGATCTTGGTACGGCCCTTGATCTGGACGTACTGGATCGCTTTCTCGTACTGCTTGGCCAGGTACTTGGTCATCGCCTCGGGCGGCTCGTACAGCTGATTATCCGCGTCGAAAAGCGGATATGGCAGCTTGCGTGACGGTATCGTGAGATCCTCATTAGCTATCTAGGAGAATCACATTCTCAATTTCGGCGAGCCGCAACATCAGCCCAGCGGCAACAACCTGTCACCTACGCCAACGACATCGCCTAGTGGTGTCGTTGGCGTAGCTGACAGGCCGTTGAAGGTCGATGGCGCAGCTGACAGGGGCGTTGGAGCCGATGGCGCCGACGGAAGGCTGGGCCCGGACCGCTGCCTTAACTCACCGGCGTTCGTCCCGCGGGGCGGAGGACGGGGTTGCTGGCTTGGCCACAATGGGGAGAGGCGATTGGGCCATACCGCTCTTGATCGCGCCGCGGAGGTTAGCGACGACGGTCGATGGGTCGCTCTTCAGGGTGCTAGGCAGGAAGTGCAGGAGGTTGATGCCGTGGGCAGCCATCCGGTTGTGCCGCATAACCGTGCGCCCGTAGTCCCGGGGGCTCAAGTGGTACTGACGCGAGTCCACCTCGGCGACGACGCCTGCCTCCTGCCACCAGGCGTCGGCGATGCCGAGGAAGACACCATCGGCCGTATAGATCTCAGCGTTGTACATCGGCTCGGGCAGTCCCGACCTGCCGATCAGGGTCATCAGGTCGCCCTCGGCGGCGGACCTGCTGCCGGCAGCGGTCTCGCGTAGCGCCATCCGGTAGAAGCGCGAGCCAGCGACCGGGCCCTCGTTAAGCTCGGTGATAAGCAGGGCGAGATCGCAGCCGCCGTTCTGGACCGCCTCGGCGACGACCGCCCGAGCATCGCCGAGGCTAGTCATGGACCTGGCCGCGTCCGCGACCGCGCGCTCTACCGTGACAAACCGGATCTGGCGGGTCCGGAAAGACTTCTCCGGCATGCGGCCAGTACGGATGATCCGGACGTACCCGGCGCTCTGCACGCGTACGTCCGCGGGAACGAGAACATCGACCTGATTGAGGCCAGGGCAGCGCAGCCGGTGTCGCCGGACGGCGACGGCACCCGTGAGCAGGCTCTTTGGACCCGCGTAGAGCAGGGCCGCCATGGCCCGCTGATCCGGGGACACGGCCCCGTTCGTCCCGGCGTAGACGCCGGGCAGGATCCGCTGCCATCGGCCACCCGGCCGGACCAGATGATCGAGACTCCCACGGCTGACGCCGCACTCAAGCACCTGAGCCCGGCCAATCACCCCGAACTGCTCAGCGAGCAGTCGGTTAAGCCGTTCCCGATCATAGACAGGCTGGACTGACATGCCTACAGATTGTCATCGCCCTCTGACAAAACGGCGCGCCACCGAACCGGCGGCAAGTCACGCTCCGCATCTTGCTGTTATCCGGCCGATATCACCTAGCGGCTATGCCAACGGCCGCGGCGCCAACCTGTCAGTTACGCCAACAACCGGGCAGCAACCTGTCACCTACGCCATCGACATCGCCTAGTGGTGTCGATGGCGTAGGCGACAGGGCTTTGGAGGTCGATGGCGTAGGCGACAGGGCTTCGGCCCATGCCGGGGGGTGGCCTGGAGTCGAAAGCGGAGGCTAGCGGGTGGGGGGCTGCCGGACACGACCGCGCGGGCGCGTACTGATCTGACATCCGAGTCCTTCCTGTGCCCGGGCTTCCGCAACCCGGGCAAGCGAGAGTAATATTCTCACAATTGGGAGTCATATTTTCAGTACCGAGAGGACAGCACCCATGGGACGCGTTCAGGGCAAGGTCGCCTTCATCACCGGTGCCGCTCGCGGTCAGGGCCGCAGCCACGCCATCCGGCTGGCGGAAGAGGGCGCCGACATCATCGCGGTCGACCTTTGCCAGGACTACGGGACCGTCGGTTACCCGATGGCGACGCCGGACGACCTGAAGGAAACCGCCCGCCTGGTGGAGAAGCTCGACCGCCGGATCGTCACCGCCGAGGCCGACGTGCGCGACCGGTCGCAGCTCACCGCCGCGCTCGAGCGCGGCATCAGCGAGCTCGGCCAGCTGGACGTCGTGGTCGCGCAGGCCGGAATCGCCCCGATGAAGGGCCAGCCGCCGATGCAGGCGTGGACCGACGGCGTGGACACCCTGCTGCTCGGCACGATCAACGCCATCCAGGCCGCGCTGCCGTACCTGCCCGACGGCGCCTCGATCATCGCGACCGGGTCGACCGCGTCGTACATCAACGCGCTGCCCCTGCAGCAGGTGGGCCAGGACCCGGGCGGCCACTCGTACATGTACGCCAAGCGCGCCCTGTCCGCCTACATCCACGATCTCGCGCGCAACGTCGCGCCGCGGATGATCCGGGCCAACGTCGTGCACCCGACCAACTGCAACACGGACATGCTGCAGAGCGAGCCGATGTACAAGTCGTTCCGCCCCGACCTGGAGCACCCGACCCGCGCCGACGCGGAGCCGGCGTTCGGCGTCATGCAGGCGATGCCGGTCCCCTACGTCGAGCCGGTCGACATCAGCAACATGGTGCTTTTCCTCGCCTCGGACGAGTCCCGCTACGTCACCGGCATGCAGATGCGGGTCGATGCGGGCGGCTACCTCAAGTGGTACGACTTCCACCTGTAATGACGGAAATTTCGCCTATCGCAGTAACCACGGTCCGTTAAGTAGCAAAGATTTTCAGGCTCTTGAATGAGAGGAAATCCCCGGTGAAGGTGCGCGTAGACCCGGAACGGTGCCAGGGGCACACGCTCTGCTCGATGATCGCCCCCGACGTGTTCTCACTCGACGAGATCGACGGCCATTCGACCGCCATCTTCGACTCCGATGTGCCCGCCGACCTCGAGGCCAAGGCCACCGAGGCGGCCCGTTCCTGCCCCGAACAGGCAATCTTCATTTCCTAAGGCGCCGCACCCCAGGCCGAGGAGACAGACAAATGACCAACGACGCCGAAAACGACGCCGAGCGCAAGAAGAACAAGTACCACTTCGACCGGCACACGCCGCAGTACCGGGAGCACTTCGAGGAGACCACCACCGAGATGCTCGGCAGGTGCCCGGTGGCGTGGAGCGACACCTACGGCGGGCACTGGGTCGCCGCCGGGCACCCCGAGGTCTTCGAGCTGGCCCGGTCCTCGGAGTACCTCTCCAACGACCACGACATCAACAACGAGCGGCGCGGTTACAAGGGCATCGAGATCCCCTCGCGCGCGAGCTCCACGATCCAGGGCGGCTTCCTGGAGATGGACCCGCCCGAGCAGCGGCATTACCGGCAGGCGCTCAACCCCTACCTGTCGCCCGCCGCGATCAACCGCTGGACCCCGGTCGTGGACGAACTGGTCCGCGCCTGCCTGAACGAGCACATCGAGACCGGCCGGATCGACTTCGTCGACCACCTCGCCAACGTGGTGCCCGCCGTGCTCACCCTGGCGATGCTCGGCGTCCCGCTGAAGAACTGGTCCATCTACTGCGAGGCGGTGCACGCCTCGGTGTACACGCCGCCGGGGTCGCCCGAGATGGAGCAGGTCCGCGAGGACCAGATCAAGATGTTCACGGACATGTTCGGGCAGCTCGCGGAGATCAGGGCCACCCCCCGGCCGGGCATGATCGACGCGCTGGTGCGGGCGGAGATCAACGGCAAGACCCCGCCGGACATGGAGCTGCTGGGGGTGATCGCGCTGCTCATCGGCGGCGGGTTCGACACCACCACCGCGCTCACCGCGCACTCGCTCGAGTGGTTGTCGGAGAACCCGGCCGAGCGGACGCGGCTGTCGCGCGAGCGGGACACGCTGCTCGACCCGGCAACCGAGGAATTCCTTCGCTTCTACACCCCGGCGCCGGGCGACGGGCGCACGATCTCGGCCGACTGCGAGATCGCGGGCACCCAGTTCAAGGAGGGCGAGCGGCTCTGGCTGTCGTGGGCGATGTCCAACCGCGACCCGTTGGTCTTCGCCAACCCCAACGAGATCGACCTGGCCCGCACCGGCAACCGGCACCATAGCTTCGGCCTCGGCCTGCACCGTTGCATCGGGTCCAACCTGGCGCGGATGGTGTTCAAGCGGATGATGACCGCGGTGCTCGACCGGATGCCGGACTACGTCTGCGATCCGGAGGGGGCGGTGCACTACCAGACGATCGGTGTCATCCAGGGCATGCAGCATCTCCCGGCGACCTTCACCCCCGGTGAGCGGATCGGCGACGGGCTTGACCAGACGATCGCGCGGATGCAGGTCATCTGCGACGAGCAGCGGCTGGCCGAGCCGGTGACGGTCCGCAAGGCCAGCGCCAAGATCACCGGGTGACCGCGCTCGAGGCGGCGCTCGGCATCCGGCCAACCTGCTACAACGACGCGCTAGCGGGCGGTGCCTGAGATGTAGTCCGTCAACTGGGCCCGCTCGGTTTCCAGCTCGCCGATGCGGGTCTTCACCACGTCGCCAATGCTCACGATGCCACGCAGGCGGCCATCCAGCGTGACCGGTGCGTGCCGTATCCGGTGCTTGGTCATCATGCGCGCGACTTCCTCCAGCTCGGTCTGCGGGGTGACCGTGTGCACATCGGCGGTGTAGATGGCCGTGACCGGTTCCGACAGCACCGCGGTGCCACGCCCGGCCAACGCCTGGACGATATCCCGCTCGCTGACGATCCCGTCGACCGACGTGCCGTCCCGGGAGACGACGACCGCGCCGATCCGGTGCTCGGCCAGGACCGCGAGCAAACGCTGCACCGTCGTGTCCGGGGTGATCGTGACGACCCGTGCACCCTTGACGCGAAGCACATCACTGATACGCATACGGGCCCTCCCGCCATTGGCACAGCACCGTCTGTGCTCGCAGCTGTACCCACGATCAGGTCACTCCAATCCGGCGCGGTGACTCATGCACTGAGCCGCAGCGGGAGGCTGAGGTCACAGACCGGGGTGTCGGGGGCCGCGGTCCGCTGATCAGCGATCAGGACCTGGCGCAGCGCTCCCGCCGGTTCGCGCCGCTGGTCGCGCATCCAGGCGTCAAGCGCGTCAACCGCCGGCACCAGCGCGGGCCAGCCCATGTCCCGCAGGGCAAGCCGGATGAAGACCTCATCGTGGGCGGGCTCTATCCGGAGCCGGACATCTGCCCGCTGCGCCGCCGGGTCCACGGCGGTGCCGGGAGGCACCGGGCGGCACAGTTCCAGCGGCCCGTCGCTGTCGTCGCTGACCTCGCCGTAGAACACGAGGAAGGGGCAGCCGGCGATGCCGGTCACGCCGGGGGCGGCTGACCGCAGCCGGGCGAAGGCATCGGCGAAGAAGGCGTCCGTTTCGCCGGAGCGCAGATGCCGGCTGATGAAAAGGAGGGTGCGCTCGGGGATGATGCGGGTCTGGATGTCGTATCTGGCCATGTCGGCTCCCGTGAGTTTCGCCTGGATGTAGGCGGCCAGGGCGCGGCGGTCGGCCATCACCGACTCGATGCCGGCCCAGTAGCTGCCGACCGCGTCCGCGGCTTCGCCGGGCGGTTTCGCGGCGATGCCCGCGATGGCCGCCAGCGGCATGCCGAGGCGCCGCAGCTGCGCGACGAGCTGGGCGCCAGCCACCTGGTCCTCGCGGTAGAAGCGATAGCCGCTAACGGGGTCGGTTCGCGCCGGCGGCAGCAACCCGAGCCGGTCGTAAAGGCGCAGCGCCTTGGGCGACAGCCGGGTTCGTTCGGCGAACGCGCCGATCGTCATCAAGTCCATCGGTCTCCTCCAGGACCGGGCGGCCTGCCCGGCACCATGAGCATGCGGCTTGACCAAAGGGAAAGGTCAAGCTGCCCGACACGCGGTTTTACCTGGTCGTTATAGCAGCAGTCGGACTAAGACTGGAGGCTTCCCAGCTGGCGCACACCGAACTCCCAGGGTTCCTGGTTAGCGTGCACGGGTGGATGAGCTGGCGGATTCGCGCGACCTGATCGGTGACCCGGTGGCGCTGAGGGCACGGCTCGCCATGGACGGCTATGTGTTTCTGCGCGGCCTGCTGCCGGCCGGGCGGGTCCGCGCCGCGGGCGAGCAGGTGGCCGCGGCGCTGCGTGCGGGCGGCTGGACAGCGGCGGGCTCACCGGTCCTGGGCCGTGCCGCGGGACCGCGGGAGGCGCTGGCTGACCCGGCGTTCCGGGCCGCGGTGACCGGGCTGGCGTTCAACGCGCTCCCGTACCTGCCGCCGCTGCGCCGGACGGTACGCGGCATCCTCGGGCCGGGGGCTTTCTCCTACCCGGTGAAGGTGCTGCGGGCGGTTGCCCCGGAGTCGCCGGGGAGTGCGACCCGCGGCCGCTACATCCACTGCGACTACATGGGGTCGGGAGTCCAGGACATGCTGACTGCCTGGCTCCCGCTGGCTGAGGTCCCGGCCGCGCTCGGCGGCCTCGCCGTGCGGCCCGGCGGCCATCGGACCCGGCCCCGGCGGCCGCGCGTGCTGACCGGTACTGAGCGCGGCTGGAGCACGACGGATTACCGTCCCGGTGACGTGATTATCTTTCACTGCCTGACCCCGCACGCCGCGCTGCCCAACACCGGCCGTCAGCTCCGGCTGTCCACCGATGTCCGCTGGCAGCAGCCGAGCCGCCCGGCACCGGCGGAGATGATCCTCGGGCCCGCGGGCAGGCCACCCGAACTGTTCAGCCGGCTGCTGCGCCGCGAGCCATGGTGGGAACCGGTTCCAGCGGGGCTGACGCTCGTCTCGCGCAGTGAGCTGGGCGCACGCCCCCCGGGTCCGTCACAGCTCTTTCCGGTCGACGTTTCCTGGCAACGCTGGCGACCCCGCTCGGACGGGTTTCGTTAACCCAAGCGGTCTACCAGGAGCGCTCCCGCCCCAGACCCTCACGATCTACGGCTAGACCGGTAGCCTGCGGCGGTGGCTATCTTCCGCGAGGCCGGGCCCGGCGACTTTGACGGCGTTATCCGCCTTTACCGGCAACTGCACCCGGAGGACCCGGTTCTGCATGATGGGTCGGACGCAGCGTCCTTCCGGGAGATTCTGAGGTCGCCCGGCCTGCACCTGTTCGTGCTTGCGGCCGACGGGGCCATCGTCGCCACGGCGTACCTGAACGTGATCCCGAACCTCACGCGATCCGCGTCGCCATACGCGGTCATTGAGAACGTCGTCGTTGAGGAGACCTTGCGCGGCGCCGGGCTGGGAAAGCAGATCATGGCTGGCTCACTTCGAGCCGCATGGGACGCGGGCTGCTACAAAGCGATGCTGATGACAGGCTCACATGATCCTGCTACGCACGCGTTCTACAGAGCGTGCGGTTTCTCGCCCGAGGCCAAAACGGCGTACCTCGCTCGCCCATCCTGACGCTGTGAGCTAGGCGCTGCGGGTCAGCCAGCCATCCAGAAGAGCTCGAGCTGGATGTTGTCCGGATCCCGGAAGACGACCACTGAGTACGGCACGGGCTTATCGGTATCGATCACACCGGAATGCCCGATGGCGAGCTCGTCGAGCCAGCTTGCCCAAACGTCGAGGGCGGTGCGGTCAGCGACGCCGAACGCGATGTGGTCCAGGCCGGTCTGGCTCTCCTGGAAGGGCTGGCCGGGGTTGGCTTCGTGATGGTGCAGACCGATCATGATGCCGGAGCGGGGGTCGGCCAGGAGCACGGCGTAGCCACTCTCCTCGGCACCGTAGTGCGGAAACGTGACCGGCACCCGGTCCATCCCGAAGACCCGCTGGTACCACTGAGCGCTGGCCTCCACGTCGGAGACGGTCGGCGAGAAGTGATGGAACCCGGCGACGGCCGGCCCGCGAGTGGTCTCGGCCAAGGCAGACTCCTTCATCAGCATCGTGCCCCGTTGCACGTGATAGCCATGTTCTCTCGTCTGACTGGTTCTGGCCAGCCTTGCGGCCTCGACATTGGACGCGATATGCGCCAGGCCCGGCGCGCGGCCTGTCAGGTGGCGCGCCGGGCCTGGTCAACGGTCAGGCGTTAGCTGCCGATCGTGTACTCGTAGGGGATTGCGGACAGCTCGTCGCCAGCCAGCTGTCCGTACGGCGGGACGGCGGAAACGGCGTCGTCCACGTACAGGTGGCCGCTGACCACGGAGCCTGCCGACCCGGCCGGCGTGATGGTCACCTTGATGGTGGCCGACGTGCCCGGGTCGATGGTGATCGGCTTGAACGCGGCCGACGGGTCGGTGGACAGCTGCCACAGGTCACCCTGCGGCGTGCTCACCGAGGTGTCGAACGCCTTGGTCACCGCGCTCATCGAGATGGTGGCGGTGGCCGCCGGGGCCGCCTTCGCGTACGGCCCGCACTCGGTCGGCCCGCCTTCCCACAGGCCCGCGGTCACCGCGCCGCCGGTCGGCGCGTAGGTGGACGACTCGGTCGTCGAGCACAGCGGGCCGCTGCCAAGCTGCGCGCTGGGGATGTCCGGATCGCCGTTGTAGGGGCTGTAGTCGAACATGGCGGGCAACGACGCCGTCTGCGTCACCGACACGCTCGACGTCTCGGTCGGCACGAACCAGGTCGGGAAGTAGCCGGTCATCGGGAGTGACACCATGTCCGTCGTCGGCGAGACCGCCGGCAACGTGACCGTGTCCACGCTGTTGAGCCTGGGGTCAATGAAGAAGTCCTCAGGCGCGTCGCCGTTGTTCTTGATAGTCACCGGAACGGTCACCGGCTTCCCTGCCGCCAGCGTGGTCGAGGCACTGTCGGGCAGGCCGGCGGCCGAGGCCCGGGTCTGGTTGAACACGACGTCCCCGGTGAATCGGTTGGACAGCTCGTTGCCTGTCACTGGTTCGGCGAAGTCGACGATCAGCGTCCAGTTGCCCTGTACCGGGTCGAGGGTGTATGCGGTGAGCGAGAGCCCGCTGGTCCCGTCCAGGGTGTTCTGGCCGTAGCCGAGGGTGTCGCCATCGGGGCTGACCAGGTAGGCGCCAACCGGGTTGCTGGCGTCGTTGGCGAGGGTCACGTTCGCGGTGATGTCGTTCACCCCGGACGGGACGTCGAACTCGTAGAAGCTCTCCTGGCCCTGCCCCGGAGGACGCCCGTTGCCGCCGGTCAGGACGCCGCTGAATCGGCCGCCGGTGCCGACGTCAATAAGGCTGCGCAGCGTCACCGGGATCGAGGTAGTCCCGGCGAGGGCGGAGTGCACGACGATCGACCCGTCCGAGTCGCCGGGCGAGGAGGGCGTGGTCTCCTCGATCGTGAAGGTCTGGCTCTGGCCAGGCGACAGCGTCACGTGCGGCGGAGACACCGAGCCGAACGGGACGGCCTGCTCGGTCGCGATCCGCCAGGGAACGGTCCCGTTGGTGCCGCCGTTGGCCTTGGTGTCACCGAAGATGACGCCCGTCCACTGGCCCGGGGCCGGGTCCACCACGTCGACGCTGCCGTAGTTGCCTGGCCCCTGCGGCAGCGAATGCGCCGCGAGCCGGCCGCGCGGGTCGATGAGGATCAGCCGCACCCGCGAGTTCAGCCCGGCCTCGCAAGCCTCCGTGAGGCAGTACGCCGTGTCTCCGGGCCAGGCGAGCGAGCCGACCAGCCGCTGCTGCCCGGGCGCGATCTTGAAGTGGAACACGGAGTAGTTGTTGGTCAGCCCCTGATAGTTCGGCACCTGCGGGCTGGTCTTGTCGTTCAGCTTCACGGATCCGGTGTGCACGTTCTCATCCGGGCCGAAGGTGCGGCCGCTCAGTGACACGGGCTGGTCGGTGGAGCCGGTGTTGGTGACCGTCTCCTGCCAGCTTTGCGTCGTGCCGGGGTTGCCGCTGGCGGTGAGATGGGTGCTTGACAGCTCCAGGGTGTCTCCGACCGGACCCGGCGAGCCGGCGCTGGTGTCGATGGACTCGGCCAGTTCAACCGCCTTATAGCTGTTCAGCAGGCCAGAACCCTGCTCGTCGGCCGGCGCCCCCAGATCGCTGGCAGTGCTGGTCAGGATCTGCTTGACCAGCGCCGGAGTTGGCCATTGGCCGCCGTGGGTCTTCTCGTAGGCCTGGATGACCAGCGCCGCCGCGCCCGCGATGAACGGCGACGACTCGCTGGTGCCGCCGCTCTCCTCAATGTCAGAGGAGTCGCCCTTGAAGTTGACGCACCCGTAGTAAGTCGGGCTGGCGTCACAGGAGGCGAAGCTGATGTCGCCCGGCGCGACCAGGTCGACCGTACCGCCGGTCTCGTCGGTGCCGCCGGAGCTCAGCGAGCTGATGTTGTCGCTCAGCCAGCCCGACGTGGCGAAGTCGCGGGCCAGCGCATAGTTGGTCTGCGCGTAGGCCTGGAACTGCGTCGAGGCGCCGGCCGAGATCACCTTCGGGTCGGTGGCGGGCGAGCCGATCGTGTTGGTCGAACCCGCGTCACCGGTTGAGGAGACCACGGTCACTCCCGCCGCGACCGCGGCGTCGTCGAACTGCTTGGTCGCGTCCAGCGCGGTGACATCAGGGAACGGGTTGCTGCCGAACGACTCGTTGATCACGTTCACGTGATCGGTCTCGACCGCGTAGTTGATCGCCTGCAGGAAATTGGACTCGGTGGTGTCGAGCGTACCGGTGGTGCTCTCGGAGAACACGTTCAGGCCGACCAGGCTGGCGCCTGGCGCGACGCCCAGGATGCGGATGTTGCACGGCGTCGGGTAGGACTGGGCCGAGAAGCCGTTCACGTTGTAGACGTGAATGCCCTGGCCGGCGATCTGGTTGGCGTCAAGAAACGCCTCATCGCCGGAGGTCTGCGCGCCCGGGCCGCTGCCGCTGAAGTCCTGGTAGTCGCCGCCCGTCGAGGCACTGAACACGGAGGTGCCGTTGGGGCGGATGAAGTTGACGTTGTCCGGGTCCAGGCCGTCGGCGATCCAGGCGACCTTCACGCCGGAGCCGGTGATGCCGAGCTTCTGCGCGGTCGGCTGGCGCGGGTTGTCCGACGCCGTGCTGGTCAGCGCGAGGCCTTCCGGCGCGAGCTGCACCTGGCCGTCGCGGCCGCACGCGCCGGGGATCACCTTGGGCTTCGGCGACGACTTGCCGGGCTTGCTGGACGTGCCGATCGCCTTGACGGGCGCGGTCGGGGTGTCGTTCCCGCCCTGGATGGTCGCGTCCGGGATGACCTCGGCGACCGAGGAGTTCGCGGACAGCCGCTCTTCCTCGCCGCCCGACACGGTCGCGGCGAAGGCGTTGACCAGGGTGTAGGCCTTGATATGGGTGGCGTGCACCTGCGCCAGCTCGGTCATGAACGGCCGCTGCGCGCTGTGGATCAGGCCCGCGCGGGCCGCGGCGGCCGAGCTGCCTACCCGGTCCTGCGCGAGCTGGCCCTTCATGATGATGATGATGTGCTGGTTAACGTTCTGGGACAGTTCCGCGGCCAAGGCCGGCGTCATCGGGCCGAACAGCGCCAGCGGCGCGGCGCTGGCCGGCGTCACCGCGACCGCAGCCTGCCCGGCGATCAGCGCCGTCGCCCCGGCTACCGCCGTGACGATAGATAGGTTCTTACCGCGTCTTCTCAGCCTGCGGCCTGACTTCGGAATGTGCATCTAATCGCCTCACCCACGAAAGCGCGGCCGGCAGGCCGCTTGCCTGACAGGTCCCCCGGTGCGCCCGGTAAGCAGGGATGGGCAGTCCGGGGTAATAATCGATACCCAGGCCAAACGATATGGATCCGGCGCGCAAAAAAAAGCACATCCCGGTAACGAAGCAAAAATTAACACCGTCGCCTGGCCATGCTACCTCAGGTTTTTCGCCTTGCCTGCCTGCACGTTCCCTGCTACTTCGATAAATATTCGAATTGCCCGAAGTGCCGCTATCTTGAGCGGCACCCCATGAATCGCACTCCTCGCGCCGAGGCAATTCCCGGCGGGTGGTGACATGCGCCCCGATTCGGCTTGGTAAAGCACAAGGCAACTTCCCCGTCAAGAGGCACGAAATGGCACCCTCCGGCCGAAGGTGAGGGCCGCTGGATGCTGGCGGATGCTGATGAGGCCGGCGATGCCCGCCCCGGCGAGGGCGAAGACGCCGAGCATGATCAGCGGCCGCCCGAGCTGAGCGGGAGTGCCTACGAGCGCGCAGCGATAGGCGTCGAGTGCCCAGTAGCCGGGGGAAGCGGGGGCGATGGCGCGCAGCCAGCCGGGCAGCAGGGCGACCGGGACGATGGCGCCGCCGAGGACGGTGGTGAGCAACGCGAAGATGTCACCGGCGGCGCTGAGCTGCGCGGGGCTGCGGGCGAGGGTGGACGCGCCGAGGCCCAGCAGCAGGACGCAGGCGGACCAGACGAGGGCGCAGGCCGCCAGGGCCCACCAGCCCGCGTGCGGGTGCAGGCCGAAGGCGGCGGCAGCGAACCCGAAGAGCAGGGCCTGCTGGGCGACGATCGCGGTGAACAGGGGCAGCGCCTTGCCCGCCAGGATCTCGGCGAAGCTGGCCGGGCTGGCGATAAGCCGGTCCCAGGTCCGCCAGGTGCGCTCGTTCAGCAGGTGCGCGGCGCCGATCTTGAGGGCGAAGAGCGAGAACATGACGGCCATCCCGGCGGCTGCCTGGTCGATTCCATCCGACGCCGATCCGGGGATCAGGCGGCCCAGGGCGGCATAGAGGGGGCGGGTGACGGTGATGAGGAGCAGGCCCATCAGCGCGTAGCCGATCATCGGTCCTGGGTCGCGGGCGAGCAGGGTTCGCTGATGGCGGACCTCGGCTGCCAGCCGGACTCCGGCCACGCCGCTCACGCGGTCACCACATAGCGGTAGAAGTCGTCGAGAGTCGGCGGGCTCAGCTCATGGCCGGGAACGGTGGCGAGCAACTCTGCCCGGTCGCCGCGGGCGATGATCCGGCCGTGGTCGGCGACGGCCAGGGTCGCGTTCAGGGTGTCGAGTTCGGGCAGGTAGTGCGTCGTGTATACGACCGCCGCGCCGTCGGCGGCGGCGGCCCGCACGACGGCCAGCAGCGCGTCGCGGGTGACCGGGTCGGCCCCGACGGTGGGTTCGTCGAGCAGTAGCAGCCGGGGCCGGTGGATCATCGCCGTCGCCGCCTGGAGGCGGCGCTGCTGGCCGCCCGACAGGTTGCGCACCCGCTGGTCGAGGACATCGGCCAGCACCAGGGACTCGGCCAGCGCCGCGATCCGGTGCCGCGCCTCGCGGCGGCGTATCCCGTACAGCCCGGCGAAGACGAAGAGGTTCTCCCGTGCGGTGGCCGTCAGGTACAAGGCGAGCTCCTGCGGGGCCAGACCCAGTACCGGCCGGACCCGCCCGGCGGAGCGGACAGCATCGATCCCTGCCACCCGCACCACTCCGGAGTCGGGTATCACCAACCCCGCGATCACCCGGGCGAAGGTGGTCTTGCCCGCCCCGTTGTGCCCGACCAGCCCCGCGATCTCGCCCGCGCAGACGCGCAGGTTAAAGCCGTCGAGTGCCACCGTGGCGCCGAAGCGCTTCGTCAGGCCAGTCACTTCCAGTACGGCCATCACCATTACCTCCTTGCCGCCGGGCCCGTGCCGCCGACGGGGCCTGCTCGCCTACTCGATACATAACTGTATCGAGTAGATACTACGTAGTATCGTGGTGGTCATGTCAAGACCCCGTGTTCGTCCGACGCGCCAGGAAACTCGTGAGCGGCTTTTCGAGGCCGCCGCGGAAGTCTTCACCCAGCAGGGAATCGGCGCTGCCAGCGTGGAGGCGATCTCGTCGGCGGCCGGCCTCACCCGCGGCGCGTTCTACTCCAACTTCGACAGCAAGGACGAGCTCATCACCGCCATGCTGGCCGACCATGTGGAGCAGACCACCAGGCGTCATCTGGAGCTGCTGGCCCGCAACCGGGACCCGGAGGACTTCGTGGCCGCCCTCCAGGCGGTTGACCGCAGCGGGCAGGACCCTCTCGGCCGCTCGCCGCTCCTGCACCTCGAGCTCCTGCTGCACGCCGGCCACACGGCGGAGCGGAGCGCGGAGCCCGGCGAATTCCTGCGGGCACGGCGCCAGCTCATCGCCGACATCGTGGCAGGCATCGGCCTGGCCAGCGCTAGCGGCGGCCCGTTTGACCCGCAGCAGCTGGCGGCCATGCTGCTGGCCATGGAGGACGGATTCCGCTTCCACCGGCTGATCGACCCGGAGTCCACCCCGGAAGACAGCTACCTGCGGGCCCTGCGTGTCTTGCAGGCGGCATTCCGCCGACCTTGCCCCTGATGGTCTGCTGGTCTTCGGTGAGGGAGAAATCCACGGTCCGTTCCTCATCTTAAAGATTTTCCGACTGGGGCTCTTTGAGTCTGTCTCCCCGCAGCCGGCGAAGCGCGAGTCAGCAGCGAGACGGGAGCGCGCTCGTCACTCCCCCGCCAGTGCAGAGCCCGGTCCCAGTGAGGTCGTGAGCGCGGCCAGCTGGTCGCGCAGTGCGCCGGCCTCGTCGACGTCCATGCCCAGGCAGCCCAGAAACGACTCAGGGACGTCAGCCAGGCGCTCCCGCAGGGCGAGCCCCTTGGCGGTCAGGGTGACCAGGACACGCCGCTCGTCGTCGGTGTCGCGGGCACGCGTCACATAGCCCATCAAGACCAGCCGCTTCAGCAGCGGGGTGAGGGTGCCGCTGTCGAGGTGCAGCCGCTCCCCCAGCTCGCCAACCGAGCGGGGGCGCTCCGGGTCCTCCCATAGCACCAGCATGGTGACGTACTGCGGGTAAGTCAGGCCGGCTTCGTCCAGGAGCGGGCCGTAGCTACGGACGACGGCGCGGCTGGCGGTGTACAGGGCGAAGCAGAGCTGACGGTCGAGTTCAAGCTGCGGGTAACTGGCCATGGTGATATTTTACCGGTTGCATCTTTATATTGCACACAATATGATTGTGCCACATACTCTTCGGGAGGCTCCATCATGAAAATCGCGTACACCGCCACCGCCCACGCCACTGGCGATGGCCGCAACGGCCATGCCCGCAGCGACGACGGCATCCTCGACCTCGAACTGCGGATGCCCAAGGAACTCGGCGGCGCCGGCGGTGCGGCCAACCCCGAGATGCTGTTCGCCGTCGGCTACGCCGCGTGCTTCCACTCCGCGCTCAAGATGATCGCCGGCCAGGGCAAGCTCGACGTCACCGGTAGCGAGGTCGCGGCCAGCGTCGGCATCGGCCCACTGGACAATGGCGGCTTCGGGCTCGCTGTGGGACTCGAAGTCCACACCCCCAACCTTGACCAGCCGACCGCGGAAGCGCTCGTCGCCAAGGCGCACGAAGTGTGCCCTTACTCCAACGCCACCCGCGGCAACATCCCGGTGACCCTGACCGTCGTCTGAGTCCAGCGGGCGCTCGGCCGACCGAGTTCACCGGGCACGGTGCAGCCGCACCGGCGCGGCGCCGTCGGGCGAAGTCCCGCTCACCGGGGCGGCCCCGCCTCGACCCGGCGGCGGACCTCCGCCAGCCCCTCCTCACCCCGCTCGATGCTCCACCAGCTCTCGATCCACCAGGTGGCGCCTGCCGCCTCCCACGAGGCGGGGTCCGGGGGGTTGAGTTGGACGAATTCGCCGCTGGAATCTCCTTCCATGATCACGTCGTACGGCTGCGCGTCGAGCCCTTGCTTCGCGCGCAGCGCCTTGACCTCGCCGATCATGTCCGCAAGCTCTGACGGGCCGGTGAGGTCCCGGCTGGTCCCGTTCTCGATGACCGCGGGCAGCAGGCCATCCCAGCGGGCCGCCCGCTCGAGTGAAGGCTGCCGCTCCTTGCCCACGACCTGCGCACCGACGACCCAGACGGGCGGCCGCGGCCGCTGCACCGGCGGGTCGGGGACTAGATCCTCGACGGGCTTCGCCGAGTAATGCCGGCCGACGTAGGTGAACGGCTGGCCGCGCATCAGCCCGTCGTAGACGGCGAGGCCCTCGTCGAGCTTCTGCGCCCGGACGCCGCGGCCCTCGTCGTCCTCGAACGCCGTCCAGTTGTCAGTGAGCGCGCCCAGGCCCACGCCCATGACCGCCCGCCCGCCGCTGAGACGGTCGACGGTTACCACGGCCGACGCCAGGTCCCACGGGCGCCAGCGGGACGCGGGGGTGAGCAGCGTGCCGAGCCTGATTCGCTCGGTGACCATCGCGGCGGCACCGAGGGTCACCCAGGCGTGCACGCCCCAGACCGCCTCCCAGGTGAACACGCCATCCCAGCCCTGCTGTTCGCCGAGCGCCGCTATCTCGGCGAACTCGCGGGCGTCCGCATACGGGATCACGAATCCGAATCGCATGCTCCGACCGTAACGCGGCCCACCGACATCCCCCGGCCAGGACCGATAGACACGCGCGTTTGCGCGTTCGTAGGCGAGGCAACGTCACGGGAGTATCGTCTTCCATGCGGACGGGTCAGTACGAGTGCGTCTCCGAGTTCATCCGCCAGGACTACAGCGAAGACCTGAAAAAGATCACCGTGCCAGCAGCGGTCCAAGAGTCAGACGCCCTGCTGGTCTGGGGCGGCGATCCCGTGTACCTGTCCTACTGGATAAAGCATTCGGGACTCGCAGACCTCTTGCCGTCGTTGCGGCCCGAGATGGTGTACGTCGGGGTGAGCGCCGGGAGTATCGCGATGGCCTCCATGTTCGGGGAAACGTATTTTGATCCGCCTAAATGCAGCGGGGAAAAGCTCTCGTCCGAAGACATCGTGTTCGCCGGGCCCGAGGGAGAGATCACCATGACCCTGGTCATGGCGGAGGGAGCCGGGCTCGTTGATTTCGCGATCATTCCGCACGTGGAATACGACGATCCCCAAGACGTGGCGAACGCGGAAAAATGGGCTGGCCGGCTACCTGTGCCGACGTACGCGATAGACGATGAGACGGCCGTCAAAGTGGCCGATGGCACCGTTGAGGTCGTCTCCGAAGGGCACTGGGAGCTGTTCAACCCCTGACGCAGCGGCCCGTTCGGCGGTCGCATGCGGTTGAGCCGCCTGCTTACCGGCGCCCTGGGGACCACCCAGCGCCGTGGGAAATGCCCCTTTTTACGGCGCGCCGGTCACGATGGCGGCGGGTCGGGGACGACGAATCCCGTCTCGTAGGCCAAGACGACTGCTTGGACGCGGTCGCGGAGGCCGAGCTTGGTGAGGATGCGGCCGACGTGGGTCTTGACGGTATTTTCCTCGACGGTGAGTTCCACTGCGATTTCGGCATTGGAAAGCCCTTGGGCTATGTGGCGCAGCACCTCTCGTTCGCGCGGGGTCAGTGCCGCAAGCTGCCAGGGGACGGTGACGCTGGGACGGGCGGCGCGCACGAACTGCTGGATGAGCCGACGGGTGATGGAGGGGTCGAGGAGGGCGTCACCAGCGGCCACACTACGGACGGCGGTCACCAGGTGCTGGCTGGGCGTGTCTTTGAGCAGGAACCCGCTGGCCCCGGCGCGGAGCGCGGTGTAGACGTACTCGTCGGAGTCAAAGGTGGTGAGCATGAGCACGCGGCTCGTTGTACCGGCGACGATTGCCTGAGCGGCGGTGAGTCCGTCCATGCCCGGCATGCGGACATCCATCAGCACGACTGTCGGGCGGAGCCGGGCGGCCAGCGTGAGCGCTTCGTGCCCGTCGCCAGCTTCGCCGACGACGGTGATGCCGGGCTCAAGGTCGAGGATGACCCGGAACCCAGCCCGCACGAGCCGCTGGTCATCGACGACGAGCACCGAGATGTCATCGGCCGGCGCGGTCACGCCTGCCTGCCTGTCCGCGACGCAGGCGGTGTGAGCGGTCGCTGGGGGGTGCGGCCACTGCCGCGGGGGAATGCGGCGGTGACGTCCCATCCGCCGGCTGGTGTGGTTGCGGCGGTGAGCGTTCCGGAGCAGTGGGAGATGCGTTCACGCATGCCGGCCAGGCCGTGACCGCCTCCAGTGCGTTCGAGTCCGGAGCTGCCGGCCCGGGGTGGGCCGTTGACGATCTGGACCTGTACCTGGTCACCCTGTTGCGACAGGGTGACGTGTACGGGGGCGCCGGGTGCGTGTTTCAAGGCGTTGGTGAGCGCTTCCTGGACCAGCCGGTAGGCGGTGTCGGCGCTGGCCTCGCTAAGGCCGCCGAGATCGCCGGCGAGCTCGCAGGTGATCGACAGACCCGAGGACTGGGCGCGGGTGACGAGTTCTTCGACGATGCGCAGGTCGGCTGAGCGGGCGGCCGGCGGGGACTCGGCCAGGAGCTGGACGAGCAGGCTGATCTCGTCACTGGCCTGGCGGGCGGCCTCACTGATCGAGGTGAACGACTCGCCCGCGCGCTGAGGGTCGGTGGGGGCCAGCTTCTCACCGGCGCTGGCCTGCACCACCATCATGCTCACGCAGTGGGCGACGATGTCGTGCAGCTCGCGGGCGATCCGCGCGCGTTCGTAGCGGACGGATTCTGCGGCGTACGCCTCGCGCTCGTCATCGAGTTCGCGGGCTCGCTGGGCGAGTTGGTGAGCAGCGCGGCGCCGGGAGGCGACCAGCAGGCCTGCGATGAACGGCCCGGCGATCAGCATTTCCGGGACGGGATTGAAGGGGGAGGAGCTGAGGTTGACGCCGACAATGAGCCCGGCGATCCCGGCAACCGCCGCTGTCCACGAGCACCGCGTCCCGAGGGTGAACGAGTACAGGATCGTCGCAAGCCACAGCGAGGCGAACACGGACCCGTCGTTCACGGTCGCCAGATTGTGCGTGCAGGCGGGCAGTGCGATCAGGACGCTGGCCAGCAGAACGACCGGGAGCGGTTTCCAGCCCCGCAGGGCCACCAGCGCACAGAAAGCAAGGACGCACAGCGAACCCGGAACAGCGCCGAGCTGCCCTGCCACGGCCAGACTCACGGCCGCGCCGCCGGTCAGCGCGACCGCCATCAGCGGATCCGCCTTGGCCCGCAAAGCTGGGGCAAGGCGCCAGGGGCCCCGCACGGCGGTCACGTCGCTCCGGTGGCTAGCGGGAGGAGCACGACCGTCTCCCGGCGACCACTGCGCACGGCCGAGCGCAACGAGCCGCCCTGGACGGCAGCCCGCTCGCCCGCCGCGGCCAAGGCCCGCCGGGCGTCGCCCTGGCGCACGCTCGGACCGGTCACCGTCAGCTCCAGCGCGCCTGATCCGAAGCGGACTTCCACCGCGGCGCGCGGGCCGGCATCGCGGTCCAGGGTATCGAGAAGGTGCTCGATGATCCGGTAGCTGGCCAGTTCCAGGCCGGGCGGCAAGACGCGGGGGTCACCGCTGATCCGCAACGCGACATCGGAGCGGTCGGCATCACTGAGGAGCTGGTCGAGCTGGGCCAGCACCGGGGCTGGCCCAGTCGGAGCCGAATCCCGCAGGTCCCGCACGACGTGGCGCATGTGCGTCAAGGCGTCCCGGCCTGTGTCCTGGATGGCCACGAACGCCTGCTGGGCCTGGCCGGGGCTCGAATCGAGAACAGCGTGCCCGGACGCCGCACTGGCCGCTATCTCCCCGACCCGTTCTTGCAGGAACGTGTCAAGGTCGCCCACGATCCTGGCCCGGTCGGCCTCGACCGCCACCTGCGCGGTCCGCTCACGCTGCTCATGCAGCTCGGCGGTACGCGCGCGCAACTCACGCACCGTGGCGTTACGGGACCGGAGCAGCCGCCCGAGCCCGAAGAACACAAGCGCCAGAGGCACCATGATCACCGCGACCGACGGACTGCCCAGCTGCGGGTCCGAAGCGCCTTGGCAGACAATGCCCGCGGCCAGCGCAGCCAGGCCGAACGCCGCCCGCCGGCGCTCGCAGCGGGTGCCGATGACGAACGCCACGTAGAAGACCGCGGGAAGGGCCGCGCCGCAGCGGACCAAGTGCCCGATGAGCCACCAGTTCAGCGCGGCCCCGGACGCTAGCGCGGCCGCCGCCAGCAGCGGGGCCCGGCGCGCGAATATCACCGGGCCAGTCATCAGCAGCGCCGCCAGCGCCGCCGTCCAGCCGCCGTCGAGATGCCTGTCGTCTCCGCCGGTGACCAGGTACACCGCATAACCGCTCAGCAGCACGCCGAGCGCGACGTCGGCCAGGCCCACCTGGTCCACGCCGAACAGCGGGCCGACCAGCCATCCACGCGGTAGGCGAGTCATCTGGTACTCCTGTCTGGCCTCGTAGCAAGTCTGTCCCAGCATGCGGATCACTGCAATGCCGCACCCGGCCGCGCCTCCCGGCGCGCGCCGGGTGCCCGGCGGTTACAACGTTTCGTACTGCGGCGCCGACTGGCCGGCCGCGGCGCGCTTGGCCGCACGCCGCGCCCTGATCGTCGCCACCGCGAGTCCGGCGCACGTCAGGTAGGACAGCGCGATCCCCAGGGTGCCGATCAGCGGCGGGCTTCCCTCTGAGCTGTGATGCCCTGCATACACCGTGCCGCCCTGCGCGCGGAACCACACGAAACCGCACAGGATCACGATCACCGAGACCGCGACGCCCAGCACGGTGGCGATCCACGACCGGCGGGCCAGGTCGCCGGGATCGGCGCCGCGACGGCGTGACCCGAATTCGCCGAGCTGAGCCGCGATGCCCAGCGCGGGCGCCACGATGATTACCTGAACCAGCCAGTATCCCATCGCTGACGGAAAGTCAGTGACGGTACTGGGCGGGCTGATCGCTCGCCCGGACGCGATGTACCACGACTGGTAGACCAGCACGATCAACCACGCGACAGCCACGACCAAGGCTGCCCGTCGTCCACGAGGCACCATCAGGCCGGCAATTACCGCGATGATGAGCCCAGCAATAGGGGTCATGACACTCTCCTGCGCTCTTCTGCTGCCGCCCGCACCGACTGCGGACCGCTGACCAGATAAACACTAGAAACCAGATGCCGCACCGTCGTCACCCCCCGGAATGGTTTTCTACGGCCCTCGTAGTCACCAAGGACTACGAATTCTGCGTATAGTCAAGCGCGTGGATATAAATCGGCCCACAGTTGCCGGGGCAGTAATTGTGATTAATTCACGCAGAGCTGCAATTCCAGGTATTGAGCCCAGGCGCTGCCTGACCGGCCCGTCAGCAACCTACTCACCGGTCACCACAAATCTGTCGCACACCCGATAGACACCTGCCGCAGCAAACGTAGATGGGCTACGGCCGGCGTTGCGGTCACGTCTGCTGTCAGGCCCGCGCTGGTGCCACGACGATCTCGGTGGCCGGGTCGCAGGAGATCTCCGGTGTGCCGCTAACGACAAGGTCGGCGCGTTCCCAGGTCCGCTGGGCAGTGTTGAACGGTATCTCCTCGGCCATCCACCCGGCCTCATCGGCAGGCGACCCGTCCGCGGGCATATTGGCGCTGTCGATCGCGTTCGCGTGCACCGCACGGGCGCGAGCCCGCCGCGCGGCCTCCCGCTCGTCGGACTGCACCCAGATCAGGGCGTCAATCAGGTTCCCGACCTCGCGGCGGCCGGCCCCGCCACCCTCGATGACCAGCAGCGTGCAGCCAGCAGGAACGTCGATAGATCCCTCCCGGCCGTGCTCGGACCATCGCGGCGGCCGGAAGCTGACCGCCCGGCCCTGACGCACCGGCACCAGGATCCCGTCGACCAGCAGATCGGCCCAGCCGAAGCGAGAATGCTCCCACGCGATGTCATCGGTGTGCACCACAGCCGAGCCGGGAACCACCGCGCGGATCCGCTCCGCGAGCGTGGTCTTGCCCGCGTTGCTGCGCCCGTCAACTGCCAGCACGACCGGGCGGCCAGACACGGTCTGGCCCGGGCCACGCCAGATAAGCGCTTCGACAACGGCAGTCAGCAACCCGGCCCGCCACGGCCCGGCCTCCGGCTCCTCCTGAGCAAGCTGCAAAGTCATGCCCCTTCATGGCGGGTAGCGCCGTCGCCGCCGCTCACCCAAAGGATCTTGGCCTCAGCGCACGCGCACCCCGCGGACCACAACGGCAGCGGGCCGAGCCAGCACACTGGGATCCTCTCGCGGATCTGCGTCATACGTCACGATGTCGCCCGCCGGGTGGATGTCAAGGAAGTCACGCGCGACTGAGCCGCCGGCGGCAATCGCCTGCAGGGCGGTAAGGCCGTGGCTGGCCAGGAGCGCGATCTCGTCCGCGATCGTTCCGACGACATCGGTGCCGGCCAGCACCCGGACGCCATGAGCGACGGCATACGGAAGGCAGTCGCGGAGTCTCTCGCGCAGCTCCCCGGCCCGGGCGCGGGCCGCGGGATCGGGGGAATCGCGGTTCTGGAGCACGGCGCAGAGCGTCGGCGTCCAGGCACCGCCGCGGGCGCCGAGCGACGCAAGCTCCGCATGCCCGAGCGCCGGGCCATGCTCGATGGAATCCGCGCCGATCCCCACCAGTCCCGAATCCGGCAGATTGCTATGCACGGCGACCCGTGCCCCGGCCGCGTGCGCCACGTCGACCGCCTGGCGCATCGCGTCGAGGTTGTAGGTCGCGGCGGTCGAATTCGGTACCCGGCCGTCTTCGCCCCATTCCGGGAAGTCACCGATGATCTTCACCCAGGCCGCTCCCGCCGCCACCTCGGCCTGGATGGCCGCAGCGAGCCCGTCCGGAGCCGTGGGGGCGTACATGCGGGGGAAGTACCGGCCTGCCGGGGCGAGGAAGCGGCCGGCGGCGGTCACGACCGGGCGGCCGGCCACCGCGGTGCGGGCGAAGCCGAGGGTGACCTGGCTACGGCCCCCGGCGTCGCGGATCACGGTAACGCCGCTGGCGGCGTATTCATCCAGGCGCGCCGCACCGTACTCGCCGTCCGCGAGGTACGGCCCGTGCTCGTCAGCGGCGACGGTCGGGTGGGAGTGCGCGTCGACGAGACCGGCGAGCGCGTACCTCCCGGGCAGTGCCTCCGGCTCGCCCGTCCCGACAACGATGCGATCGCCCGCAGCGCCGTCGAGCAGTGCTCCCGAGAAGGTCCATGCCACGAGGGCACATTAACAAAAACCCAGCTGCCCCCTGCGTTGTGGGGGACCTCGGGCGATCTTGCCGGGTCAAGCGCCTCGTCTGCGATGTGCGCTGCCGTAGATTGCGCCGGGAGCACCGGTTGCCATCGCCCAGTACCGGTCGCCGTACGACCAGTGCCACCACTCTGTCGGGTAGTTGACGAGCCCGGCTGCGCCGAGGACCGCGTCGCTGACCGGGATGGCGGTCACACGCGGATCACCCATCAGGACAATGCTTTCTATCGCGGCCGCTTCGCCTGGCATGGTCATGTGGTCATAGTGGCCTGGAGCCAATCCGACGACAAGCTCGCTGCCTCGAGAGCGATTTGCAAATACGCCTCGCCAGCGCACCGGCTAGCGCGGCGGGTGCGTGAACATCGCCCGCACACCGGGATCGCCCATCAGGTAGGGCAGCGCCAGCAGGACTCCCCCTGGATCTGTCATCCGGCCGGTCATGGCTACGGTGACGAGGTCTTCTGGGGTTACCTCGCGCACGGTAACGAACTCGGTGGGGTCGAGCTCCTGCTCCTGCCGCCGCTCGCAACCGGTGGCGAGAAAGTAGTTCCGGGACCCGCCGTAGTACGCGTCGTAACGGAGCTCGCCTAGGTAGACCAGCTCCCCCGGCACGTAGCCGGTTTCTTCGGCGAGCTCACGGGCGGCAGCGTCGGCAAGCGACTCGCCGGGCTCGACAGCCCCGCCCGGCAACTCCGCCATCAGGCGCTCCGGCCCCGGGCGGTACTGTTCGGCCAGCACCACGGTCTCCCGGGGAGTCAGCGCGACGCACGCCACTGCCAGGTTGCCCCCGTCTCCCGTCACTGTGAACACAGTCTCGGATCCATCCGGCATCCGGAAGGTCTTCGCGACGACGGCACGCCGCCCTACCTGGCCCTTGCGCTCGCTGCTGATTAGCTCCCACGCGATGGTCACCGGGGGATACTACAAGGTGGGAAATGCGTCATCGAGGGCGGCGCATTGATCCTCGCGGGCCGCTTCCGCATCCGTGCCACGCGTTGTGCCCTGGTGGCTGTGTGGCATCGTGGAAGTCATGGCTGAGGACATGCACCGTCGGGTGAGCATCGAACGGATCAGCAACAGCAGGTACACCGTCACGAACGACCGCGGCGGCCAGATCACCATCGGGACCGGCGAGGGAACCGACTTCACTCCGGTTGATCTCCTGCTGACCGCGATCGGCGGCTGCACGGCGGTCGACGTCGACATCCTCACGTCACGCCGCGCCGAACCCGACCGGTTCGAGGTCGAGGTGGGCGCGGAAAAGGTCAGGGACGGCAGCGGCAATCACCTGGCCGACATCACCGTGACGTTCCGCATCGCTTTCCCCGACGGTGAGGGCGGCGACAAGGCGCGCGCCATCTTGCCGGACGCGGTCAGGCAGTCCCACGAGCGCTACTGCACCGTCAGCCGCACCGTCGAACTCGGCACCCCGATCAAACCGATCATCGCTTAGGCGCGGCCATGACAAGGTTCGACACCATCGAGACGGAGCGTCTGGTGCTACGGCGGTGGCGGGATGCGGACCGGGAACCATTCGCCGAACTGAACGGGGACCCGGAGACACTCGTGTTCTTCCCGTCGACGCTGACAAGAGCTGAGAGCGATGCTTTCGTCAGCCGGATCGAGGCACGGTTCGAGGCGCACGGCTACGGGCTGTGGGCCCTCGAAGTCAGGGACACCGGGCAGTTCATCGGCTTCACCGGGCTCGCCCCGATGCCGGATGACGTGCCCGGGCCGGCGGTACCGAGATCGGCTGGCGGCTGGCCAGGCACGCCTGGCATCGCGGTTACGCGACCGAGGCGGCATTCGCCGCCCGCGACGTGGCCTTTACCGGAGTGGGCCTGCCGGAACTATGGTCCATGACCGCCGTGCTCAACACGCCGTCCCAGGCGGTGATGCGCCGCATCGGCATGACCGAGGCCGCCCGCTTCGAGCATCCCCGCGTGCCCGACGGCAACCCGGTCAAGCCCCATGTGGTCTACCACCTGGCCAGTCCGGGAGCCAGTGAGTGAGAACAGGCCTGGCCAGGTGCTACGGGCCTGGCGCCACCACGCTCAGGGTGTGATCGAAGCCGGGAGGCAGTGGCATGAGCGGCATCCGGTGGGCGGTCACCGGCGCACTCTCGGCCGACGCCATGGCGCCGATGCTCGCTGAGCCGACGCCAATGGAAATATACGTGACAGGCCAGACTGTCAATGATTTGCGCAAAGCCGCAGAGGTATCCGGATTGCGGGCAATCGAAGGAGGGCGCATTCTGTTGCGCCCTTTCCCGACGCCAGCAAATGACATTGTTACCTCAGAGGTAAAACCCGGACTAATTTCAGTTTTTTGGCCACGCGCCTATGCCGATCTCCGTACCGTGGGAGTAAGAGGCGAAGACGCCGCTGAGCACCTACGCGAGGAGACGTCGCGTGCCCGACACCGAGCCGACCAGGTCGCTGGCAGCGAGGAAAGCAGCTGAACTCGCACTGGTCAGGGTGGTCCACCATTACGGTGGACAGCTAGCCGTGCTTGGTTTCTGCGACTCATTGCTGGCAAGCGAGGCAACTGAGAATGGTCCAGAAATTGTCTCACTGCCGCCGATCCGCCTCGCCACGGTGCGCACGGCGAGGCGTTCCTCCTGGTCGAGGCAGCAGATTTACGACGACCAGGGTCGCTGACCTGGCCGACGTTCCCGACCGGGTGATGCACCAACCTTCTCCGCTGCCTCCCAATAACACGACCTGCAATCATCGGTTGCAGATCGGCTCTCAACGTGCTACCTTTGGTTGCAGATACAGCGACAGCAGGCAGCTCGAGAGGGGCAGATCATGCCAGGACTAACGATCGATCGCGAGGTTCTGATCGAGGCGCCGGTGGAGGTGGTGTGGCGCGCCCTTACCGAGCCCGACCAGATAAGCCAGTGGTTCGCGGACCGGGTAGACCTCGTGGTCGAACCGGGCGCCCGTGGGTTTATGGAGTTCGGCGAGCAGGGCGGGCCGGTCGCCGTGGAGGTGGTTGATCCGCCGGCCCGCTTCGCGTTCCGATGGAACTACCCGCGCGGGGACGAGCCGTTGATCGGCAACTCGATGCTGGTCGAGTTCACGCTGACGCCCGAGGGCGACGAGCGGACCCGCCTTCGCGTGGTCGAAAGCGGACATGAACTGCTTCCTTGGCCCGACGCGGAGAAGCAGCGCTATGCCGACGAGCACGGAAGCGGCTGGCCCACGTTCCTGGATCGCCTCGCCACGCTGGCCGGGAAAGCCGATCGAGATGACAACGCAGGCCGATGACGAGCTCTGGTCGGCCATCGCCGACCCGTCTCGCCGCCGGGTCCTCGACCTCTTGGTCAGCAACGGCGCGGTAAGCGCCAGCTGGCTGGCCGGGCGGGTGCCGTTCTCCCGCCAGGCCGTCTCCAAGCATCTGATCGTGCTCGAAGAGGCCGGGCTGGTCAGCCGGCGCAAGCAGGGCCGGGAAGTCCTCTACCAGGTAGAGGCCGACCGCCTGGACCAGGCCACCCGGGCGATGGCTGAACTTGCTGCCCAGTGGGACCAGCGCCTGAACGCGATCAAACGGCTCGCCGAAACCGCGCATGCGGAAAGCAAGGACCACGCGAAGAAGCAAGGAGGGGAACCGTCATGAACGAATCAGCACGCCTCGGCGTAACGACGGACGACAGCAGCACCGCACCAAGCCTCCCCGTGGCCGTCGACCGGGCCGCCTTCCAGGCCGAACTGAACCGGCTGCGGATCCGGGAGAAGGCGCATACCCACGAAGGCGACGCGATCGCCGCGGCCCGCCGGCGACTGCCGATGGTGGAGGTCGACCCCGCCACACCCCTGGTCGGCCCCAACGAATCACTGACCCTGCTCGACGCGTTCGACGGGCGCAAGCAGCTCATCGCGTACTACTTCATGTGGTGGCTGGACCATCCCGCCGCCGAGCAGTGCGAGGGCTGCACGTGGTTCACCACCCAGGTCGCCGAGCTGTCCTACCTGCACTCGCGTGACATCACCTTCGCGGCGCTCTGCCAGGGGCCCTACGAAGAGAGCCTCCGCTACCGTGACTTCATGGGCTGGGACATGCCGTGGTACTCGGCCCAGGCTTCCGTCGGCACGCTCCTCACCGGGCGGCAGGCCGGGCTCTTCCACCTCGTTTGCTATGTCCGAGACGGCGGCCGGGTCTTTGAGACCTACTGGACAACCGGCCGCGGTGTCGAGGCAATGGACAACAGCTACGGGCTCATGGACCTCACTGTGTACGGACGCCAGGAAGCGTGGGAAGACTCGCCCGCCGGCTGGCCAGCTGGCGGCCCGGGGATGCGGACCAACGGACGCCCCATCGCCCAGTGGTCGCGGCTCGCGGCCGGACGCTCCGACGACCTCGGCACCGCCGCGACGGCGACCGAAGCTGGCCACTGTCACTAACGTTCTGCCGCCCACCACGGTACGAGCGGTGCCAGTCGCTGGGCCGGATAGCCTGTGCCGATGACCTCACCCCGGCTCACCGCGGCTGCCGCGGGCGCCTGGCGGCTGGGCGAGCTGGCTGTCAACCGTCTCGGGTTCGGCGCGAAGCAGCTGACCGGCGATCCTGCCGGGGAAGGCCCGCCCAGTGACCGCGCTCTATCCGTAGCGGTGCTGCGCCGCGCGGTCGAGCTGGGGGTCAACCACATCGACACCGCGGCGTTCTACTTCTCCCCGCTGCGTTCGGCCAACGAGCTGATCAACACGGCGCTGGCCCCCTACCCGGACGGCGTGGTGATCGCCACCAAGGTCGGCCCCACGCGCGACCCGCAGGGAAAGATGCAGGGCATGGCCCGGCCGGAAGAACTCCGCGGCCAGGTGGAGGAGAACCTGCGCCAACTCGGCCGCGATCACCTGGACCTGGTGAATCTGCGGACCCTGTCGGTCAGCAAGCCGGTCGGCGAGCACTTCGCCGCGCTGGCAGCGCTGCGCGACGCCGGGCTGGTCCGCCACCTTGGCCTGTCGAACGTGACCGTCGGGCAGATCGACGAGGCGCTGGCGATCGCCCCGGTCGTCGCCGTCCAAAACCGGTACAGCATCGACTCACGGCGCCCGGAGGCCAACGAAGTGCTCGAGGCCTGTGCGCAGCGCGGGATCGCCTTCGTCCCGTTCTTCGCGATCGCCGGCCAGGGGCGGGAGGGCGGCAGGCAGACCAGCGAGCTTGAGCCCGTCCTGGCGGTCGCCCGCGCCCACGACGCGACGCCCCCGCAGGTTCGGCTGGCCTGGACCCTAGCGCGAGGGAATCATGTGCTGGCAATCCCCGGAACCGGCAGCCTCGCGCACCTGGATGAGAATGTGGCCGCCGGCGCGCTGCGCCTCACGGATGTAGAACTGGCTCTCCTGAGCTCCCTGGCCTGACGCGGCTCGGCGCAGGTGGAGCACCAGTAAGGAAGGCATCACCGAGCACGGTGACCAGTATCCCCGTCCCGGCTCGAACGGCGGTAGCCGTTCACCAGTGAGCTGCCAACGCACTCGCTGGGGTTCCCACGTACCAGTCCGAGGCGACTGACCAATTCTTCTGGCGCAGCTCACGGGTACGGGCTGGGTCGGGCGCCACAGCGATGACGGCGAGCACCGCGCCACATGCCGCCGCCCCTTGTTCGATGGCGTCAAAGTCGGCGTGCTCTCCAGCCGGTTGATTCTGGAACACCAGGCCGCCGGGATCGTAGACATCGGGCGCGGGGCCGAGGATCCCGGAGAAGCCCGGCCCGCTGATCCGGCCGGGGGCTGCCGCGGGCCTCGCCGGTAGCAGCTCGCGTACCCACCACTGCTCGGCCAGGGTGAGCGAAAGGTTGGCCAGCATTCCGGCCTTCGGCCGGTCAGCGTGGCCAGTCACCACCCGGACGGCGGCGACTCCGTAAACGACGGCAAGCCGCTCCGCCGCGGCCAGCAGCAAAGCGGCGCCATCGGAGTCCCACGTCCCCGGCGGCTCGATGGCGAAGTCATCGACGAAGCCTTCCAATCGGCGCCGCTCGCAGATGATGAAGCCATGCGCCGTGCGCAATGCCACCGTCGTCTCCGCGCTGATCCGGCCGCGCAGATAACGCTCGTGCAGTCCGACTACGCCTTCGGCGGGACGCCAGAACACAGGTGAGTAGCGGACGTATTCGCGCCGTCGCCGCTCCATCAACGCCGCGGCGAACTGCGTATCAGCCGCCGTCATCGCGGAAACCGGATCGCTCCGGGCGTCGCCGGGCACAGCAACAGATTAACGGCGCAGCGCATCCGGCGTAAGCGGGCGCTCGCGCCAGCCAGGCCGCCCGGAAAGATCTTCAATAATTCTTGGAACGTACCGTGGTTCCACATCCCTGCCCCGGATCTCATACTGCGGGGAATGCCCGCTATTGCGTGGTGCGGACCGGGAGGGTGATCGCCGACGGGTGTCCCGCGTCGTGGTGGACGGATTGGGTCGCGGCCAGCAGGCGGGTGGCGGTGGCGCGCGGCTCGCCGGTGCCCGTGTTCCGCCCGTACCGGGGGAACGCGCCGCTTGAGACCTGCACCCGGATGCGGTGGCCGCGCTTGAACCGGTGGGCGGTGGGCCACAGCGCCACGGTCACGCCGGCGAGTTCGTCGGCCCCGGAGACACTGGTAAGGCCGTCGCAGACATTCCACGACTTGCCCGCGGGATCGACGTCGCAGAGGCGGACGAAGACGTCGGCGTACGCCAGGCTGGACTGGAACCAGATCTGGGCGCTGACCTCGCCGATCACCTCGACGTCGGACTCCAGCGGCGCAGTGGTGTAGGTGAGCACATCCGCCCGGGCCTCGAGCTTGGCGTTCTCGACCCGGCCGGCGCCGCGGAAGAGCATGCGCACGCCGCCGACGGCAGGGGTCGGATCGGCCGGGTCGTAGCGGTAGCTGTCCGGTGCGCCCTCGGCGGGCGGCTCGGTGGCGAGGGCGCCATCGGCCGCCAAGTAGAACGGCCGCGGCGAGTAGCCGGACGGCGGCCAGGACTCGAACTCGCGCCAGGCCTTATCCCCCATCACCCACAACCGCACCGGCTTACGCGGCGGCAGTTCCTCGCCGCGCGCGCAGGCCAGCCCGAACTCGATGGCCTCCCGCATCATCGCGCCGTCCATCGACAGGTGCGTCCACGGCCCGACCGTCAGCCGCGCCGTCCGCCCCGCCTCCTGCAAGACCATGAAGTCGCGCAGCTGCCGGGGCAGGAGGATGTCGTACCAGCCGCCGATCGAGCTGACCGGGACGGTAACCTCCGCCACCCGGTCCCGGTGGTTGGTCTGGGCCCAGTACGGGTCATCGGCGTCGTGGTCGAAGATGTCCTGCGTGTACTGGGTGTGGTGGCCAAGCGCGGCGACGTCCGCCTGCCCCAGCGGTAGCGCGCGCATGGCCCGCTCGTTCTTTTTGACGCTGATGACCTGACGGAGCAACGCGCCCCGGCGTTCCTGCCCGTCGACCATGACGCCCCAGCCGAACGGCGTCTCCAGCGAGAACGAGTCAGGGCGCAGGAAGTCGAGGGTGAGCCCCGACTCGGTTATCTGCGGGATCATCGCCTTGACCTCGGGCGGCAGCTTGTCCGCGACCGCCCACTGGACGTAACCCAGATAGCTCGGGCCGACCAGCACGATCGAGTCTCCGAACCAGGGCTGCTTGACCACCCAGTCCAGGGTGGCAAAGCCGTCCTCGCGCTCGTTACGCATCGGCTCGAACCTCCCGCCCGAGCCGAACGTGCCCCGGACGCTCTGCATGATCACCTGGAACCCGCGCTCGGCCAGCGGCCTGACCATGCCCCCGCTGAACATCGCGCCTCGGCCATAGGGGGTGCGCATCAAGGCGACCGGGAGCGAGTCACCGCCCGCGCGCGGCGCCCAGCGGTCTGCGAGCAGGACGACACCGTCCGGCATCGGCACCCGCAGATCCCGCTCCACAATCAGATCTCTGGTCAGCGGCGCATCCAGCCCCAGCTGCCGCTGGACGAACTGGCTCATGAATTTCATGTCGCTGCGGCTCATGGCGCGGGCTCCGATGTCGTGACGAGCGCGAGCGTCTGCTCGGCGCACAGTTCCGCCAGCGCCTGCGGTGCGCTGCGGCTGAGGCCGGGGAAGTTGAGGAAGCCGTGCGGCATGCCGACGTACTCGGTCAGCCGCACCGGCACGCCGGCCGCGCGCAGGGCGGCGGCGTAGGCGATCCCCTCGGCGCGGAGCGGGTCGTGCTCGGCCACCTGGACCAGCGCCGGCGGCAGCCCGCTGTGGTCCTCGGCCAGCAGCGGCGACGCCATCGGGTCGGCCGGGTCGCCGTCGGGCCCGAGGTACATGGCCCGGTAGGCGGTCATCTCGGCCGGCGAGAGGAACGGCATTTCAGGGCCTGCCACCGACTCGCCGTGCTCGGTCATGTTGGCGGCCGGGTAGATCAGCGCCTGGTGGCTGATGACGGGTCCGCCCCGGTCGCGGGCGAGCAGGGCGACCACGGCGGACAGGTTGCCGCCCGCACTCTCCCCCATCACACCGATCGGCCCCTCCGCGTCAAGCTCAGAGGCGTTCTTAGCCGCCCAGACCAGCGCCGCGTAGGCGTCCTCGACCGCGGCGGGGAATCGGTGCGTGGGCGCGAGCCGGTAGTCCACCGCAACGACGATGGCGCCGACGTTCACGGCAACATTGCTGCAGAGCCAGTCCCCCATCCGCAATCCGCCGCCGAAGACGAACCCGCCGCCGTGGCAGTAGACGATAAGCGGCCGCGGGCCGGAAACCGCGCTAGGGCCCGCGCCAACCCGCACCGGAGCGTACACGCGCACCGGGATGTCCCCGCCCGGCCCGGGTATGGACCGGTCGCCGACCACCGTCCCCGGCACCGCCTTCCCCAGGATCCGGCCCACCAGGCCGCCCTCCGGGATTTTCCGGCTCTGCATCGCGACGATGCCGGCCTCGCTCCGCGTCGCCACCGAAATCTGGCGCCGCGTCACCGCACCCCAGGCTCGCAGCCGAAAATCCATCCGTGCCATCTGACGCTCCTTTGCGGATCCCCGGGGACGGGAGACCGTGACTTACATCTAATGAGAATATTATTCTCGCCAGAAGAGTCATGAATGGTCTTCCCGCTGCGGAGGCAGACGAATCGGCGCACCAGCGTTCCCGGCCGGAGGTTGCCTTGGGCGGCGCGCTGAATGCCGCGGCAAGCTGAACACCGGCGGCGCCGCCGGGGCGAGAGATCTGCCGGTCACGGCAGGCGCAGTTCAAGGGTTACCTGTTCACTCTTACCGGTGAACGTCAGTGTCAGGACGCGGGCGCGCGGGTTGAGTCTTGGCCGGAAACTAAGGATGACTTCCTCAGCGTCACCCTTCGTGGCACTGCCGCCAAACTGGTCCAGGTACCTGCCTCCGAGGTCGTCTTCGGCATCGACCGACACGACGGCCCATTTACGCCGCCGGTCGGCACTGTAGATCCACCAGCCAGGTATGGCGCGCAAATAATAAGCCACCGGGCCTGGTCCGCGAGCTCCCGCGCGGCGGGGCTGTCCGCCACCGGCGCCAACCGGCTCACGCGCACAGCAGGGTGCGGAAACCGCTGCAGGCGGGCCGCTGACCGGTCCCGGCCGCGCAGTTCGAGCCAGCCGCGGTCGAGCGCCGGAACAGGATCCACTCGCAGGCGTACGGACATCAGACGGCGCTCATGGCCCAAGTGCACCGGGCTGAGTCCCGACATCCCCACGATGCGCAGGCTGTATCTCGTTTCCTGGTCATCGATGAGGGTTACGGCATCGACGATCGCCTGGCCCAGGGCTCTCATGCCACCCTCGTTTCCCATCCCCCAGGTTTCCCGGGAACCTTCCTGAGCGGGCGACGCGGTCGGCTGGCGCTGAGTCTGCCCGGGGGGCGCCAGCTGGGCGTCCAGGGTCGCCTGATGCTCCGCCGCGGTCAATATGCCGGGATATAGCACTCCCGCTTCGGTCTCGAGGGCGGCGCCTGCGCCGAACGACCAGCGGGTTCCAGCCCGCCCGGCTCCCTCTTCGTGCGGGTGAAGCTCCGCCAGGCGGCGATCCACCCCGGCCCGCAGCGCGGGCCAGCTCGCGAAGCCGTGCTCACGGGCTACCGCCAGCTGGGCCGCCGACAGTGATACGCGTTCCGAGACCGCACGGAGCCTGGTCTGGGCAGCTGGCTCGCCGTCGGCGGCGGCACGAAGCAGCTCCCGCGCCTGGTGGCGGAGCTGGTCAAGGTTGGGGCGGTCGGGAAGCTCGGGCACGACGTCTCCTCGCAGCCCAGGCTCGCGTTTGGGCTTGATAAGAAGACGATCTTGCTGGAAAGCATTACCCCGCAATAGAGGTGGACTCTGGTCCTGCCCGCGAACCCGGCGGCGCCCTCTTGCGCCGACCGAACTAGCGTAGCATCCGTGGCTCCGGGACGGCCGGTTGGCTCTTCCGCAGTCGTGGGGTCTGAAGCTGCCCGGCCTTCACCTGGGCGCGTCACCGTCTACTGGAATTCACTCTGAGCACGTAATGTGCCGACTATGGATCTCGATGTCGCGACGGCTACCGCCACCGAGCTGACACAGGCGATCAGGGACAAGCGGATCTCCAGTCGCGAGCTGCTTGAGTACCTGCTTGACCGGGCCGAACGGCTTAATCCGGCACTCAACGCGATCGTCGCCTGGGACGTTGACCGCGCCCGCGCCGCCGCCGCGGCGGCCGACGAGGCCACCGCCAGGGGCGAGCTGGCCGGCCCGCTGCACGGACTGCCGATGACGGTCAAGGACGTGTTCGAGACCGAGGGCCTGGTGACCACCTCCGGCGCTCCGGAGCTCGCCCGGCACGTGCCGGGCCAGGACGCGGTCGGGGTTGCCCGGCTTAAAGCGGCGGGCGCCATTGTTTTCGGCAAAACCAATACGCCGCTCTACGCGGGGGACGTGCAGACCTATAACGACGTCTACGGCCGGACGAACAATCCCTGGGACCTGAGCCGTACCGCGGGCGGGTCATCGGGCGGCGCGGCCGCCGCGCTGGCGGCCGGGCTGACCCCGCTGGAATTCGGCAGTGACATCGGAGGCTCGATCCGCAACCCGTCGCACTACAACGGCGTGTACGGGCTGAAGCCCTCCTGGGGGATCGTGCCCACCCGCGGCCACATCCCGGGTCCGCCCGGCGCGCTGGTCCCGGTCGACGTCGGCGTGGCCGGGCCGATGGCGCGCGGGGTGGCCGACCTGCGGACCGCCCTGGGCATCCTGGCGGGGCCGCTGCCGCAGGAGGCGGCGGGCTGGCGCCTTGAGCTTGACCCCGGGTCCGAGCTGAACGAGGTGCGCGGGCTCCGGGTCGCGACGGCGTTCGGGGAAGGCGCGGGCGTGGTGCCGATCGCCAGCGACGTCCGCGCGAACCTGGACTCGTTCGCGGCCAGGGTGGCCGAAGCGGGCGCGCAGGTGGACGCCGTCGCGCTGCCAGTGCCGCTGGCCGACGGGTTCGCCTCCTGGTGGCACCTGGTCGGGCCGATCCTGGGCCTCGGGCTGCCCGACGATGAGTACCAGCGGCTCGCCAGCCTGGAGAACGTTCCCGGCGATGACCCGGGCCTTGTCCAGGCAAAGGTGTCGACCAGCCGGTTCCGGTCGTGGTTTCTGGCCACCGAAGTGCGCGAGCGCCAGCGCGCCGCCTGGACCCAGTTCTTCGGGCGCTACGACGTGCTGCTCGCGCCGGTGATGCCGACGGCGGCGTACCCGCACGACACCGAGCGCCCGATGGACAATCGGCTGCTCGACATCGACGGCGCCCCGGTACCGTACCTGGCCACCCTCGCCTGGTGCTGCGCGATCGGGTCGGCCCTGCTGCCCGTGGTGACGCTGCCGACTGGCCTGAACCGGGCGGGCCTGCCGGTCGGCGTCCAGGTAATCGGGCCATTCCTGGCCGACCTGCGGCTGCTGCGCATTGCCGAGCTCCTGGACGCTGCCGTCGGCCCCGGCTTCATCCCCCCGCCGATCGGCTAGACGGCCGCCCTGGGAGTATCGGCGGATGGAGATGACGCTGCGGTTTGAGATCTTTCCGGCCGACCTGGATGCCTGCGTCGACTTCTATGTGGTCGTGAGACGGCTATGGCCTCTATATTTAGCTTGACAGTTAATTAACTGAATGGCAAACTAGTGAGCATGCCGCTGCTGACCGATGAGCACCTCGACGCCACCTTCACCGCGCTGGCCGACCCGACCAGGAGGGCGATCGTCGCCCGCCTGGCGCGCGGGGACGCGACGGTGAACGAACTGGCCGCGCCGTTCGACATGACCTTGCCGGGTATCTCCAAGCACCTCAAGGTGCTCCAGCGATGCGGGCTGATCTCCCGGACCCGGAGCGCCCAGTTCCGTCCGTGCCACCTCGAAAGCGCCGTTCTCGACGGGGCAGCCGAGTGGATCGAGGAGCACCGGCGCGTCTGGGACGAGCGGTTCGACAAGCTCGACGCGCACCTGCGCGACATCCAGGCCAAGCCCGCCCGCGGACAGGACGTTCCATGAACGACACGTCCACGGCGCCCGGTGAGCTGCGGTTCAGCCGGGTCTTCGAAGCACCCAGGGAGCTGGTATTCCGCTGCATGATCGAGCCGGGCCACCTGACCCACTTCTGGGGCCGGCCGGGACCAGCGCGCCCATCGAGCACATCCACGTCGACCCGCGCCCCGGCGGCAGGTTCGAGACCGTCATGATCAATGACGGCGACGGCAGCCAGTACCCCACCCACGCCACCTTCGTCGAGGTGACGGAACCAGAGCGGCTGGTCTGGACCGAGGGGCCTACCGGCATGACCGTTACCGCGACCTTCGAAGACACCGGCGACGGCCGGACTCGGGTCGCTATCCACCAGACCAACGTGCCCGAGGCATTCCGCGCGTCCGCGGCACAGGCCGGCTTCCTGAGCTCGCTTGACCGGTTCGCCGCCTACCTGGGCCAGCTCAGCGTAGGGGGCGCATCGTGACCCGCGCGGCGACCCCGGCCACGGAGCATGACCTGAAGAAGGCCATAGCGTCAGAACGGCTCGACGCGGCAGCCATACTCGAAGCGCTGCCGTCCCGGCAATGGGATGCTCCGACGCTGTGCGAGGGCTGGCGGGTGCGCGAAGTGGTGGCTCACCAGACCATGCCGTTCCGCTACCCAACCCGGAAGTTCGCCCTCGAGATGCTCAAGGCAGGCGGCAGGTTCAACCTCATGGCCGACCGGGTGGCCCGGCGCGACGCGGCGTCGATGTCGGCGGCGGAACTGACCGCCGCGCTGAGCGACAACGTGGACCACCCCTGGGCCCCGCCGGGCGGCGGGCTTCAAGGGGCCCTATGCCACGACGTGATCCACGGACTGGACATCACCGTCGCCCTCGGCCTCGGCCGGCAGGTGCCGCAGGACCGGCTCGCGCTGGTCCTCGGGCAGCTCACCGGGATGCGCCGCAATCCCTTCGGCACCGACCTGACGGGCATCGCCCTGCGGGCCGACGACATCGACTGGTCCTCCGGTTCGGGAACGCCGCTGTCGGGCATGGCTCAGGACCTGTTGCTGGTCTTCTGTGGCAGGAAGCTCCCCCGGGCCGGCTGCGCGGTGCACCCGCCGCCGTGTTCACCAGGACGAGCCGGTGAACACAGGCGGGAAGCCGGTCAGCGAGTAGCGCAGGAAGATCGCGGGCCCGACGACGCTCAGCGTCACCCCCAGGCCGATCCATGAGCCTCGGCGGTTGACGGCGATCGCCGGTTGTGAAAATCTGATACTCATATAGGAGAATATAATTCTCTGTCGGGACGTCGACGGGGAGACCCAGACATGAAGATGGATGAGGTTAGGCCCGCGCCGGACGATGAGCCGTCCTGGAAGCAGCGGGCGGTGGAACGGTCTACCCGGGCCGCCAAGCTCCGCGCCGAGCAGCGCGTCCAGCGGTTCCTCGACGCGGCGCAGACCATCATCACCGAGAAGGGCACTACCGACTTCACCGTGCAGGAGGTCGTCGACTGCTCCCGGCAGTCGCTCCGCAGCTTCTACCAGCACTTCGACGGCAAGCATGAGCTCCTGCTGGCCCTCTTCGAGGATGCGCTGCGCCGGGCCACCGCGGCGATCGCCGCCGCGGCTGACACTAAAGCCGACCCGGTCGAGGCGCTCCGCACCGCCGTCCAGCTGCTGTTCGAGCTCACCCGGCCCGACCCAGGCGCGCACCGGCCGCTGTTCACCGAGTTCGCTCCGCAGCTGCTGCTCAGCCACCCAACCGAGGTCCGCCGCGCCCACACGCCGCTGCTTGACCTACTCACCACGCTCGTGGTCGGCGGCGTCGCGGCGGGCACCCTCCGGTCTGACACCGATCCGCGCCGCACCGCCGCGCTCATCATGGAGACGGTGATGTTCGCCGCGCAGACCAGCGGGTCGGCCCGTCCCGGCGACCTCGGCGGCGGGACCGGGGACCGCCCGGTCGACGCCGACGAGATCTGGGACTTCGTCGCGCACGGCATCAGTACCAGATGTTCACGACATAACGCTCGCGGATGATCGACGTATTCGGGTTCGCCGTCAAGACGAGCGTGTGGGCAGAAATGCTCTTTACCCGCAGCCAGGCGATCACGCAGCCGGTCCCGCACACCAGATTGGCGACGTCCGTGGTGTGAATGGTGCTGTTCCCCGACTGGGATCCATCGCTGTTGGTTCCGATCCAGCTCATTCCGGAGTCGTTACTGTTGGCGTTGATCAGCGCGCTGAAGACCTCGCTGGGGGTCTGCACCCCGCCATTCGTCGAGGGTGAGGCGATGTCGATCGTGACTGGATCGTTGGTCGCCGGAAGCCTGAACACGAAGCTCCCGCCGGGAGACACCGTGAACGTGATGCGCTGATGGTCTGGTCCGGTGACGATGATGTTCGGGCTGCCGCTGGTGGCGGCGAGCGCCGCCCCGCCGCCGCCCGCCACTGCGAGCAGTGCCGCGCCGACCGCGACGGCCTGCAGAAGACGTCTCTTTATCATTCCCGCTCCAATCTCCGTCTGCCTGTTCAAACGCACAGAGACGTGACCGTACGGCGAGATACACCTGCTCCGGGATTTGTTTTCTGTCCGCCGGGATCGCCCGACGGTGCGCTCAGATGGCCGTCGGCTGCTGAATCAGCGCTCGGCCGCCCATGTCGCGGGCACGTCCGCGCCGCCCTCCTCGGTGATCCGTGCGCCGAAGCGGAGAAGCGCGGGCTGGGGCGAGATCTTCCCTGCGATCAAGGCCTCACCCTGGCGGAAGACGACCGCGCGCTCGATCAGGCTCGGCGGGACGAAGGAGAATACCGCCTCGGCGAAAGCCGTGTCGGCCAGCGAGTTCATTCGCATCAGCACGAGGTTGTCGGCCTGTGAGAGGACGTTCTCGGCGATCTTCTGCGGGCGCTGGGTCGACGCGAGCAGGTAAAGGCCGAACTTGCGTCCCTCGGCGGCGATACTTATGGTGTGCTCGGCTGCCATCGCGACGAGCTGGTTCGAAGGCTCGGCCGGGCAGACATTGTGGGCCTCGTCGATCACGATCAGGACCGGACTGCGCTCCTGCCGCCGCCGCCATAGGTCGCCCAGAACCGCCGCGGCGATGAGCGACTGCTCCGCGGCCGTTGGCAGCGAGCCCAGGTCGACGACGACGCAGCGAATGCTCTGATCGTGCACCGCGTCGAGCACCGAACCGGCCTCGCCTGGCGCCCACACGGTGAAGTTCTCGATGCCCAGATTGCGGATGCGCAGGCCCAGGCGGCGTTCTTCGGGGCGGTCGCTCTCCGCCAGCCCCGCTACCCTTGGCACGCCCCCGGTTGCGAGCAACTCAGCCAGCGCCGCGTACTCCTCACGGTCCTCGATCGGGTCCAGGCGGAGCAGGGCGGCCTGGGTAGCCGGATCGATCTCGGCCGCGTGCACCCGCAGCCTTCGCTCCCCCGGGGCGTCGGCCGAGTAGACCGCGACCGCCTGTGCCGCCTTCTGGTAGCGCTCGGCCAGTACCGGGTCGCCGCCGGCGCGCGTCTTTCCCAGGTGCACGAAGTCTGAGTTCGGATCGAGCACCACCATGCGCAGGTCCGTCTCCAGCAGCAGCTGCTCGAGGATTACCCCGAGCGAGTAGGTCTTGCCGGACCCCGACTGACCGCAGAGGAACGTGTGCCGGTTGAAACCGCTGGCGTCCGCCAGGGCGGGCACCCCGGCGGCCTGCGCGAGTTCGCCCAGCGGCAGCTGTGCATAGCGCCGCTGGCCGTGCTCGAGCCACGCTTGCACGTCCGCTTTCGCGGCGACGCGAACGAGGGCATCGTGGAACGGCGCCGGGTCACCATCGAGGATGGTGCCCTCGCCGCGGGCGTACCTGATCATGACCTGCGTCCGGTTCCCCGCGGCGCCCGCTTCAGCCGGCAGCACCAGTTCCGTGCTCATCTGATCGAGTTCGAGGGTGAGAACCTGGCCAAGGCGCGGAGCGCCGTCACCGTCCAGTACGACATAGCCGCCGATCTGGAATTCCAGGTTGTGCAGCGAGGCCTGGAAAGAGAACCGGCGCCCGTCGACCGAGGTAGCGAGCGGGAGGATTGCCGCCTCCAGGCTCCGGCGCGCCGCGCGGAAGCTCTCCAGCTGGGAACCGAACCCAGACTCCGCGCTCACCGGGGAAGCCGCTTCGTTGCCGAAACCGCGGCGCAAACCAGACCGCGGGCCATGCCCGTCAATGTGCTCACAGACATATGACCATATGGGCCGCAGCCGCTGGCCGCCTCATCCTCGCAGGATGATCCTCGCGCGACGATCCGCCAGGGTGATCCGGGCAGGGTGAAAGGGTTGCTAGTGGTCTACCCGGAGGGAACCGGGCCCGACCCCGCCCGGGTCGCGGGCGTGGACCTGGGCATCATCCACCCCTACGCCGCCGCCGGGCCCGGCGGGCGGCAACTGCTGGTCTCCGGGCGGGCCATCCGCGCCGAATGCCGGCAGCACCTGCGCGACCGCAAAGCCCGCACCCGGGCCGCCGCCCGCCGCGCCCCCAAGCCCGGGCAGCGGGGGTCACGGCGGTGGCGCAAGCACAAGCGCTGGGCGCGGCAGGCGGAGGCCCGGCACGGGCGGCGGGTCCGGCAGGCCCAGCATGAGGCGGCCAAGGCGGTGGTGGGGCGGGCGGTGGAGCAGCGGGTGGGGACGCTGGCGGTCGGCGACCCCCGCGGCGTCCTGACCCTGCAGGCCGGACGGCGCCACAATCAGCGCCTCCGGGACTGGCGGGTCGGGCACCTCATCCGCGCCCTGAAAGACAAGGCCGAGGCCGCCGGGATCACCGTCAAGCTCGTGGACGAGCGGGGCACGTCCTCCACGTGCCCCTCCTGTTCCCGGCGGGTCCCCAAGCCCGCCGGGCGGAACTTCCGCTGCCCGCACTGCGGGCACGCAGGCCACCGCGACCTGATCGCGGCAGCCAACATCGCCGCCCGCAACGGCGGCGGAACCATCCCCCCGGTTTCTATGGGACCGCGGGGATCACGCACCGCCGAGCCGGGACACACCTGCCAGGAGTGCACCCAGCCCGACGTGACCCCAGGCGGCGGCCCCCATCACGGCCGCCCGCTCAGGGGCCTCTGGCCGGCACCGGCCCGCCCCGCACGGCAACCACCGAACGGGGAGTCGCTCGCCACACCGCGAGGAGCCCGCAAGGCCGCCGGCTAACACCGACGAACTTACGGACACGTGCACTAGGTTCGTTAGGTGCATCTTCAGCCACGCACCGGCCAGGCCTGATCATGGAGGCGCCCCTTGACCGCCCGCGACCTCATCACGTGCTGGCCGAGCTCGGCTTCACCACCGCTGCGGTAGGCGCCGAACTGCACGGCACCGGGGTGATCACCCCGCCGATGCACGTGCCTGGCACCTCACTCCTGCGGATCTCCCTGCTGGCCGTCTGGGCGGACATGCTCGGCGGGCTCCTGACCGTGCGCGTCATCGGCCCGCGGGTGCCGGTCACGCTGGAGCTTGACGTGCACCTGTACCGTCCTGCCCCGTCGACCGGGCGGCTGCGAGCGGTCGGCCGGATGGCCAAGACCGGCCGGTCGGTCACCGTGATCGAGGTCGATTTCCTCGACGATCGCGGAGAGAAGTTCGGGTTCGGCGGCGCGTCCTTCATGGCCGCGCCGGACGCCAGCCGGAAAGTTCCGTCGCGGGCCAGCGTCGACCGGCCGCCGCGCGAACCGACGCTGACCCTGCCGCTGGCGGATAGGGCCGGCTGCAAGCGGCAGCAGCCGGGCACGGTGGTACTCCCCCGGACCGACGACGGGCTGAACGGCGTGGGCACGGTTCACGGCGGGCTCCTCGCGCTGGCCGCCGAGGAAGCCGTGCTCTCGCTCGCGCCGGGCGAGACCCTGAGCTCGCTCGGGCTGCGCTACCTGCAGCCGGTGCCGGTGGGGCCGGCCGTCGCCACCGCCACCATCAGCGCCGGACTTGGCCGGGTGGAGTTGCGCGACTCCGGCCGCGACGACCGTCTCGCGGTGACGGCGACGGCGCGGACATTTGGCGCCCGTTAGCGACCGCGGCTACCGCTAAGCGACGGCCTGGCGCCGTGGCGAACCTGGCGTGGGTGTGCTGGCTTCGGCGAGGGGTGCTGATAGGCCAATTGTCACAATATGCAGGTTTTCGCTCAGATCATTGGTTACGCTGCAGCTTTATCGGCGGGAGCGATTCCGTACCAGCGTCTCCCGCCAGGATGGGTATGTTCCGGAGGGGGACCATGGCCACATTTGCTCCTGGCTTGCAGCCAGTGGAGGAGTCGAGAGACAAAGGTCTCAAGACTGGCGCCCTTGGCCTAGCGCAAAGCATCGTTATCGGAGTCGCGTCCGTAGCGCCCGCCTACAGCCTGGCCGCGACGCTGTTCTTCGTCGTGGCGGCCGTCGGACTGAAGTCCCCGCTGATCGCCGTGCTGGCGTTCGTGCCGATGCTGCTGTGCTCGATCGGCTTCAGCGAACTGAACAAGGCCGACCCCGACTGCGGCACCACCTTCATCTGGGGGACCCGGGCGTTCGGGCCCGCGGCCGGCTGGGCCGGCGGCTGGGCCACCGTGGCGGCCGACATCCTGGTCATGGCCAGCCTGGCCCAGGTAGCCGGGCAGTACGGGTTTTTCCTGTTCCAGGGACCGAACAGCTCGATCGGGGCGAACGCCTCCGGCGGCTGGGTGCTGCTGGTAGGAGTCTCGTGGATCGCCTTGATGACCTACATCTGCTACCGCGGCATCGAACTGTCGGCCAAGTTCCAGCGGGTGCTGCTGAGCATCGAAGTCGTCATGCTGATGGTGCTGTCGGTTACGGCACTGGTCAGGGTATACGTGAGCAGCCCACCGGGGTCGGTGCACCCGAGCCTCAGCTGGCTGTCGCCGGCGCACCTGTCCCTCTCGGCGTTCGTGTCGGGGATCATCTTGATGCTGTTCATCTACTGGGGCTGGGACACCGCGTTGTCGGTGAACGAAGAGACAGCGGACAAGTCCGTGACGCCGGGCCGGGCGGGGATCATCTCGACCGTCCTGCTGCTGATCACCTACGCGATCGTCATCGTCGCCATCCAGTCGTTCGCCGGGGTCAGCGCCACGGGCGTCGGGCTGACGAACCCAGCGCACCAGTTCGACGTGCTGTCGGTGACCGGGAGCGCGATCTTCGGCACGTCCGGGTTCGGCACCGTCCTGTCCCGGCTGCTGATCCTGATGGTGCTCAGCTCGGCCGCCGCGTCCACCCAGACGACGATCCTGCCGGCCGCCCGCACCGCGCTGTCCATGGCCGCCTACCGGGCGCTGCCCCAGCAGTTCGCCAAGATCAATCCGCGGTACCTGACCCCCACGGTGTCGACGATCGTGGTGGGCGTCGTCGCTATCGCGCTGTATATCCCGCTGAATTACATCTCCGGCGGCAACCCGATCGGTGACGCGGTTACCGCGATCGGGCTCTACATCGCCTTCTACTACGGGCTGACCGCCTTCTCCTGCGCCTGGTACTACCGGTCCACGCTGGCCGGCAGCCCCCGCGACCTGTGGATGCGCGGCATCCTGCCGGCGGCGGGCGGCGTGATCATGTTCGCGGCTGGGGCCTACAGCCTGCAAAGCGACTGGGTGGCGTCCAACAGCTACACCAGCTGGACGGTGCCCGGCCTGGAGTGGCAGATCGGCGGGATCTTCATCATCGCCGCGCTGACCGCACTGGCCGGAGTAGTCAGCTTCGTCTACATGCGTGTCACCGCCCCCGCCTTCTTCCGCAGGCAGACCCTCACCAGGGCCACCCCCGCGCGGGTCCCCGAAATGGAACTCTGAGCCGGGCGGCGGAGGTGATCACGGTGACCAGCGCAGCGCAGGTCAGCGGCCCGGCGGGCCCCGCCCCCGGCGGCCCCTCCTGGCCGGTCCGATCGGGGACGGTCCCGACGGTGGCCGACGGTTACACCGACCGGCTGGAGACGGCTCCCGACCTGGCGGCCGCGCTGCGGCCCGGGTCCGCGGTCGCGTTGGTCCCGGGCCGGGCGGCGGGCCCCGGCCCGGCGGCCGACTCCACGGCGCGGGACTGGCTGAGATCGTCGGGCAAGACCCAGCTCGCCGCGGCCTTTGCCGAGTCGCTGTGGCACTCACGCCGACTGGACCTGCTGGTTTGGATTCAGGCCACGAGCCGGGCCGCGGTGCTGTCCGGCTACGCCGCGGCGACCGCCGCCGCGACCGGCCGGGAGCAGGCAAGCACGTGCGAGTCGGTGGCCGCCCAGTTTGTCAGCTGGCTGAGCGAGACCAGCCGTCCATGGCTGGTCGTACTCGATGACGTAGCCGACCCGGCGGACCTGGACGGCCTGTGGCCGGGCCCGGCTGGCCGGGTTCTGGTGACGACCTGCGCCGACCCGGCCGCCGTGCCTCGCGGCATGCGGGTCCTGCCGGTCGGGCTGTTCAACCAGCGCGAGGCCCTCAGTTACCTGACGGAGCGGCTGTCGGCCAACCGGGGCCAGCGGCTCGGTGCGATAGACCTGGTCACCGCGATGGGCTTCGAGCCGGTGGCGCTGACTCAGGCCAGCGCGGTGATCGCCAGCTCCACGATGTCGTGCCACAACTACCAGGACAATTTCGTCCGCTGGCGGGAGCAGCTGACCAATTCGCCTGGCCCACAGCCGTTGGCCAGCGCGGTCACCTGGCCGCTCTCGTTCGAGCGGGCTACTCAGTTCGCCCCGGGCGGGTCGGTCCAGGCGGTGCTGGCCCTGGCCGCGCTGCTGGACGGGCACGGCATTCCCGCAAGCGTCTTCACCGCCCCGGCGGCAGCCGGCTACCTCGCTGGCGACGGCCAGGCTCCGCCCGGCACCGAGCTCGCCCGCGCCGCGCTGGCGGCGCTGGAACGCGTCGGCCTGCTGACCGTCGAACCAGTGACGGCACCGCCAACGGTCCGGATCAGCCCAGTGCTGCAGGCGGCGCTGCGAGCGGCAATGCCTGAAGGCATGCTGGATCAGGCGGTCCGGGTCGCCGCGGACGCGCTGCTGCAGGTCTGGCCGGCACCGGAGCTGCCCGGCTGGCCCGCTTCCGGTCTGCGATCCTGCGCGGCGGCCCTGCGGCAGAACGCCGGAAACCGGCTGTGGGCCGGCGGCTGCCATCCGGTGCTGCCGCGGGCCGGGGACAGCCTGGATCACGCCCGTCTGACCGGTCCCGCGGTGGATTACTGGCGCGACCTGGTCACGACCAGCGACCAGCTGCTCGGCGCCGGGCACCCGCAGACGACGCTGGCCGGGCAGCGGCTGGCTGAGGCCTGCCTAGCGGCCGGCCGCCCGGACGACGCCGTCACCTGGTTTCAGCGGCTGCTCGACACCCAGGCCGTCCAGCTCGGGCAGGAGCACCTTGACCTGATCGGAACGCGGCTCCGGCTGGGCCACGCTCTTGTCGAAGCCCGCCAATTCGACAGCGCGATCTCCGTCCTCGAGCGCGTGCTGGCCGATTCTGAACGGATCCGCGGCCCCGAGCATGCCGACACGCTGGGCGCACGGGACGAGCTCGCCGCCGCCTACGTGTCGGCCGGCCGGTACGCCGACGCCGTTACCCTGTACCGGCGCACGCTCGCCGACCGGGAGCGCACTCAAGGGGCCCGCCACCCGCAGACGATGACCACCCGGCAGGGCCTGGCCGATTCCTATCTGGCCAGCGGCCAGGCGAAAGAGGCGGTATCGGCCTACAAACGGGTGGTCGCTGACCGGGAGCGCACCCTCGGGCCCGATCACCTGGACACCACCAGGGCACGGTACAGCCTCGGCCTCGCCTACCAGAAGACGGGCAAGACGGTGGCGGCCGAACGGGCTTACGAGCAGGCCCAGGCCGGCTTCGAGAAGGTGCTCGGCCCCCGTCACCTCGATACGCTGCGCAACCGCGCGGAGCTGGCCCTGGCCTACCGCCAGCTGGGACGGTACGGCGACGCCCGTGCGCTGCTGCGCGACACGGTCGACCGTCTGGACCGCATCCTGCCCCACGACGATCCGCTGATCATCGAACTGCGCGAGATCCTGGCCGATATCGGCGACGGGTAATCTCTCCCCGGCTCAGATGCCTTCGCGCTGGGCGATGACGGCGGCCTCGGTGCGATTGCTGACGGCCAGCTTGGCCAGGATGTTGGAGACGTGCACACTGGCGGTTTTCGGGGAGATGAAAAGTTCCGCGCCGATCGCGGGATTCGACTTTCCCCGGGCCAGCAGGCGGAGAACCTCGAGCTCACGGTCGGTGAGGGCAGCCGTCAAGTACGCCCGGTCGCGCAGGCCCGGGGGACGGCCGGGGGCGGGTCCGGTGGCGAGGTGGGCGCGCAGGGCCAGCGCCTCCAGCGCGGCCGACAACGGCGCCGCCCCCAGCCGCGTGGCCGTCGCCGCCGCCGCGTGCCATACCGCCGCTGCCTCCTCGGGGCGGTCCGCGCCGATGAGCGCCTCGGCCAGCCGCCACTGGCCGCGGGCGGTTTCATAGACATACTGCGGGCCGAACGCGGCGAGTACCGCCTCCCATGCCTCGGGAGCGTTATGACCGGATGCCCGCAGATATTCGGCCTCGGCCCGGGCCAGCCAGCCGCGGCCTTCGGTGCCGAGCACGGCCTTGGGCCGCTGGGGGAACTGGGCGCCCACCCGGGCGATGTCGCGCAGTTTCCCGGCAGCTGCCAGCTCAGCCGCCTCGGCCTCGCCGTCCCCGGTCAGCCGCGCCGCGACCGCCCGGTCTGCTCGCGCCGCCAGTGCGACGGCGGCGGGACGGAGCACCGAGGGAGTGTACGCGGGCAGGGCTTCCGCCTCGATCAGGGCTTCCGCCCGGATCGCCGCCTCAGCGTGCGACAGCGCCTGGTCCGTGTCGCCGTGCCAGAGCGCCTGCTCGGCCAGCAGCCCCCGGGCGAGGTAGCTGACAAAGCTGTCGGCGAAGAAGGGTTCCAGCCAGGTCCGGCGCTCTTCGGCCGCCGGGTCGTCCCTGGCCACATCGACGAAGAGGGCCATCGCGGACAGGATTGCCTCGGGCAGGCTGGTGACCCGGACGGGGAAGCCGTCGGCTAGCTGTCGCGCTACTTTCCAGTCTCCGCTGAGGAAGCGCGCCTGGAAGTGCAGGTGCCGCAGGTCCAGGCCGAACGGCGCGAGGCCCAGTCCCTCGTCGTCTGCCCGGCGCACGCCCAGCTGCGCGATCCGCATCGCCTCGGCCAGCTCGCCCCGGGTCTGCTGTTCCAGGGCGAGGAAGTAGGTGGCGCGCAGCTCCACCTGAAGCATCTGGGTGCCGGCGGCCTGCTCGAAGGCGGCGGTGAACATCGCGTTGGCCTCTTCGGTTTCGCCCTCACGGCTGCTCAGCTGCCCGAGCGTGACCAGTGCGTCGGCCGCCACCCAGGGTGCGACCCGCTGTCCGGCGGCGCGGGCCCGCTGTGCCCACTCCCGGGCCGACGCGTTGTCCCCGGTGATCATGAAGGCCATCGCGTAGGTGCTCATCGCGCGGGCCAGGTACGGGGTGGGCGGCTCGGCCGGGAGCTGCGACACGGTGTCGGCGGCGACCCGCAGGGCTTCCGCGGGCGCTCCGCTGTCCTCTATTTGCAGCAGGAAGTACGCCAGCCGCTCGCCGACCCGGCTGCGCAGTTCCGGACCGGCCTCGCCGGCCGGGCCGTCGGCCCGGGGCTCGGCCAGCCGCTCGCGGATCCGCCGCAGCAGGTGCACCGCGCGGGGCACATCCCCGGCCGCGGAAGCGGCCGTCGCGGACTTGAGTCCGAGCTCGCCCCGGCTCATCCCCGCGATCGAGGCCGCCTCGTCCACCCGGTCCCACAGGGCCAGCGCCTGGTCATAGTGCCGGTGTGCCTCCGCGGGCGCGCCAAGCCGCCCCGCCTCCTGCCCGGCGCGGATCGAAGCGGCGAATGCCCCGGGCACGTCGTGGCTGGCCAGGCTGTGGTGCGCGAGTTCCGCCGCGGCTCCGGGCAGGCCAGCTAGCAGGGCCGCGAGCTGCCCGTGGAGCCGGGTCCGCTCCCCCGGCAGCAGGTCGTTGTAGACCGCCTCGCGCAGCAGCGCGTGCCGGAACGTGTAGCCGTCGTCGCCGTCGCGCACGAGCAGATGGTTCGCGACCGCCTCCCGCACCGCCTCGTCGTAGGCGCCGTCCGGCAGGCCGGAAACGGCCCGGATGAGGTGGTCGTCGGCGCGCCGTCCGGCCACCGCCGCCGCCCGCAGCACCTGCTGCGCGGCATCCGATACCCGTTCGACCCGGGACATCAGCAGAGCCGCGAGCCCGGCCGGGAGCCCGGGCCCGGCAGCGGCGCCGCCGTTCGCGTCCGACAGCGCGGCGAGCAGTTCCTCGGCGTAATAGGCGTTGCCTTCGGCGCTGGCCACGATCCGGTTGATGGTGGCGGCGGACAGTTGCCCGGATCCGTCGGAAAGAGCGGAAAGGAGCTCGGCCAGCGCGGACGGGGCGAGCGGGCCAAGTTCCAGCGGCAGCACCGAGGGCATCCGGAGCAGGTCGGCGATCACCGGCCGGAGCGGGTGGCGGCGGTACAGGTCGTCGGTCCGGTAGGTGCCGATCGTCGCGACCCGCTCGCGGTGCAGCATGCGCAGCAGGAACGTGAGCAGGTCGCGCGTGGACGCGTCGGCCCAGTGCAGGTCCTCCAGGACGAGCAGTACCGGGGCCCGGGCCGATAGCTCGGCCAGCAAGCCGAGGACGGCGCCGAACATCTGCTGGCGGGTCAGCCCGGCCCGGTCAGCCTCGGGATCGCGGCCGTCACCGCCGTCGGGCAGCAGGCGGGCCAGAACCGGGCGTGCCTTCACCGCGGCTTCGACTTCTGGCGATGCGGTGCGCATCGCGTCCGCGAACGGAAGGTAGGGCACGCTGTCGCCGATCTCCGCGCACTGCCCGCAGAGCACGGTGAACCCCTGGCTCGCGGCGATCTCCGTCACCTCGCTGACCAGCCGGGACTTGCCCACCCCGGCGTCTCCGGCGATCAGCGCGGCGACCGCGCGGCCGGCCGCGGCATCGTCGAGCCGGGCCCGCAGCCGGCCGAGCTCCGCGTCACGGCCCACCAGGATCGACATACCTGCCATTATCCCGCCCGGCCGCACCGGCTCGAATCAATTCCTTCGAGCGGGCACAACGAACGCTGACGACTGCGGCAGGAACTTCAGCAGTCCCGGTTGTCGCGGAGCGCGCGGCGCATGGCGCGGGCCTGGTCAGTCATGGCGATCAGCTCGGCTATGCGGTGCTCATCGGCGGCTGTGCGGGCAAGTATGTCCAGGTGCGGGTCCGTGAGCTCGGTGATGGCGGCATGCTGGCGCCAGTCCCGGTAATCGGCGTCGGCCTGGCGTACCTCGGCCGCGTAGCGCTCGAGGGCGGCAACCCGGGCGGCGATGGACCGGTGCGCCGCTTGCGCCGCCTGCCGGTGCTGCTCCAGAAGTTCCGCCGCTGGCGAGCCGGGGCTCGGCTCGGCCAGCCAGGAGCGTTCGGCCCGGAGCCTGGCCTGCTCGCGCAGGGCGTCCGCTATCTCCGACTGCTGCGCGGTCAGCGCCGCGGTGGTGGCCGGCTCGTCGAGCAGGCCGTCCCGGCAGATTTCGGCCGAAATGACCGTGCGGACAGCATTCTGCGTCCGGCGGAGCAGTGCCGCCGCCCGGGCGTCGAGACCAGCAGCACCGGCGAGCGGATCACCGGTGCTGAGTCGGGCTGGGCTGGCTCGCGCCTGGCCGGCCGCCGGGACCTCGTCGCCCCGCGTGCGGGCGCGGACGACACCGGTGCCGACGACGATGGCGGTGACGAACACGATCGCCTGGGCGAGCAGCAGCGCGTACCGCCCGGCGGCGGACTGCCAGCTCTGCGGATGCTGGTAGATCAGCACGCCGAACGCCCACGGGGCCGCTCCGGCAATGGCGACGAACAGGGCGGTACTGATGCCGGTGATCGCGTCTTCGGCCGGGACACGGGGTATCGCCGATTCGAGGGCGGACCTTTGCGGGTCCGCGAGCTCACGACCCATCTCCCCAGGCTAACTCGGCATCCGGCGGCCCGCACCACCCGGGTTCACCCGATGACGGTGCGGCCGGCGCTGCTGCTGACGCGCTGGCAGGCCAAGTAGGCTGGTTGGCGACTACTCGGAGGCTGACATGGCGAATTCTGTAAAGGCCGGCGACAAGGCACCCGATTTCACGCTTCCGGCGCAGTCCGGTGAGCAGGTCACGCTGGCCGACCGGCTCGGCCAGCGGGTCGTTGTCCTGTACTTTTACCCCAAGGACAACACCAGCGGCTGCACCGCCGAGGCCTGCGCCTTCCGCGACAGCTACGAGGCCTTCACCGACGCCGGCGCCGAGGTTATCGGGGTCAGCTCCGACTCGGCCGACAAGCACGCCGCCTTCGCGGGCAAGCACAACCTGCCGTTCACCCTCCTGGCCGACCAGGGCGGCAAGGTTCGCAAGCTCTACGGGGTGCCGGCGACGCTCGGCCTCATTCCCGGCCGGGTCACCTATGTGATCGACCGCCAGGGCACGGTCCGGAACACGTTCAACTCGATGACCAACATTGGCGGGCACGTCAACGAGGCGCTTGAGATGGTTAAGAAGCTGCAGGCCGAACAGCCCGCGTGACCGGCTCTCATCTCCCGGGCGCCTTTCCGGGTCAGCCGCGTCCGGGTCAGGCGTGCGGCGCCGGGGCCTGGAACGTGCGCCGGTAGGACTGCGGCGTGGTCCGCAGGATGCGGCCGAAGTGCTTGCGCAGGTTGTCGGCGGTGCCGAAGCCGCTCTTGGCCGCGATCACGTCGACCGGCAGGTCGGTCGTCTCCAGCAGCCGCTGCGCGAGCCGCACTCGCTCCTGGACGATCCAGCTCAGCGGCGTGGTGCCGGTGCTCGCCGGGAACCGCCGGGCGAATGTGCGCGGGCTCATCGCCGCGCGCGCGGCCAGGTCGGCCACCGTGACCTCCTGATCGAGGTTGGCTTGCAGCCAGCTGATGGTGTCGGCGAACAGGTCGCCGCCGCGGGGCTCCGGCACCGGCGTCTCGATGTACTGGGCCTGGCCGCCGGCCCGGTGCAGCGGGATCACCAGGTCCCGCGCGACCTTGGTGGCGATCTCGGTGCCGTAGTCACGCTGCACCACGTGCAGGCACAGGTCAAGGCTGGCGGCGCTCCCGGCGGAGGTGAGCAGGTCGCCCTCGTCCACGTACAGGACGCCCGGGTCGACGCGGACCCGGGGGTAGCGCCGGGCCAGGTCCGCGCATTCCGACCAGTGCGTGGTCGCGGTGTGCCCGTCCAGGAGACCGGCGGCGGCGAGCACGAAAGCACCGGTGCACAGCGACAGGATGCGCTGCCCGCGCGATCGCGCCAGGCGCAGCGCGTCAAGCACCCCGGCCGGCACATCGTCCGGAGTCAGGGGCGGCGGCACGACCACGGTCTGGGCCGAGGCGAGGGCGTCCAGGCCGTGCGGAACCTCCATCCGGAACCGCATGTCGGTCGTGACCGACGCCGCCGGGCCGCAGAGCAGGACCTGGTAGAGCGGCCTGCCGGAGGCCGAGGTGATCTCGGTGCCGAATACGTCGTTGGCCGCCGCGAGCTCGAACATCGTCACGCCCTCGAACACGACAATCGCGACGATCGGTGCCGCAGGCTCGGCTGAGCGCCGTCCCGGCTGCCTCGTCCTGCGCGGCTGCGAGGAGGTTTCCGTCCGGTCGGCCATGTTGGCAGTATCGTCGTGCACCATGTCAATAATGCCACTATCGGCCGTGACGGGCAACGCGCAGGCTGGAGGTATGAACAACGCAGAGTTCTCCACCGCCCGCGCGCTCGACCTCGGCGACCTGATCGTGCCGGAGCCGGGCCGGCTGACCGACCGGCTGCTGGCGCGCGCGCTCGGAGCATCGCTCGACCAGCAGCTGGCCGCGGGCTGCCTGCCGGAATCGACCCGGCTGCTGGCCGCGCGGGCCCAGCACATTGTGTCGCTCCCCCGCCGCACCTCCCTGGCCGGCCACTGGGACCACCTGCTGCGGGTCGCCCAGCGGGCTCCGTCGCACCGAACCCGGGCCGTCCCGCTGCGCTCGGCCGTCATCCTGGCCGCCGAGCCCGCCATTCGGGAGCTGACGGAGCGCCTCACCGCGCCGCTGCCGGTCGGGGCCCGGGGGGTGGCCATGGCCAGCATGCTGCTGACCGACCCCACCTCGCCGGTGTACAGCCGGCGCGGCCCGCTCAGCCTGGACGGCCGGCTGCAGGACGCGATCATCGCGCTCGACCCGGCCCAGCCCCTGATGCACGCCGCCTAACCAGCGAAATTGTGGCGCGCCCGCTGGTGGCGTGGTGCTTGGATGGGGACATGACGACGCAAGAGGCGCAACCGCGGATACTCACCGCCAGCCGGGAGATCAAGGCCCATGCGGGGACGATCTTCGAGCTGATCGCCGATCCGGCGGTGCAGCCCAGCTGGGACGGTAACGACAACCTGGGTGAGGCCGCTCCGGGGCAGCGTGTCCACGCAGTTGGCGAGGTGTTCGTGATGACGCTCGGCACCGGCAGCGTCCGGGACAACCGGGTGGTCGAGTTCACCGAGGGACGGCTGATCGCGTGGATGCCGGGCGACGCGGGGCAGGAGCCAGCCGGGCACCTGTGGCGGTGGGAACTCGAGCCGGTCGACGAGACGCGGACGCTGGTCACCCAGACCTACGACTGGACCGGCCTGCCCGACGACGCGCCTGAGCGCCGGCTGACACGAGCCCGGTCCATGACCACCGGCAACCTCCAGGCCTCGCTCGACCGGCTCGCCGCGCTGGCCGAGGAATCCTGACCCGGAAGGCAGCGGTCAGCGCGGCTGGATCTCGCCCATCGGGCCGAAGCCGTCGTGCGGGGTGTCGATGTAGAGAATCTGCGGCTGCACGGCGACCAGGCCGGGTGCGGTCTCGAAGAAATTCTGCGCGTAGGAATGCTTGACGTGCGCCGCGCCCGCCTCGGCATCCTTGAAGCCCTCGACGCAGACGAACTCGTTGTCGTCGGTGAGGCTCCGGGCGAACTGGAAGAACAGGCAGCCGTCCTCGGAGTTGACGTCCCTGGCGTAGGAGTCAGCCAGCGCCAGCCACTCGTCGATCTTTTCTGGCCGGATCTGGAACTTGATGTTGATCAGGATCATGGGTCCCCTCCTGCTAGGCCGCAGTCGTCATAATCGTGGTGCGGTCGCCGCCGGCCGTCAACTGGTGAGGAGCAGATATGCCGGTACTGCCGAGGTTCGACCTACAAGGCCAGGTGGCGCTGGTGACCGGCGCCGCCCGCGGACTGGGCCGGGCTATCGCGCTGGCGCTGGCCGCGGCCGGCGCGGACGTCGCGCTGGGGCTGCGCGATGCGGCCAGCGACGGCGGCGTGGCCGCGGAGATCGAGGCACTGGGCCGGCGGGCACTGCCGCTGCAAATGCACATGGCCCGGGCGGGCGAGATCAGCCCGGCGGTGGCCGCGGCCGCCGGGCACTTCGGCCAGCTGGACATCCTGGTCAACAACGCCGGCATCGCTCCCGGGAACCCGGCCGAAGACGTCCTGGAAGAAGACCTCGACGCCACCCTGGCGGTCAACCTCAAGGGGACATTCCTGGCCAGCCAGGCCGCCGGGCGCGTCATGATCGGCCAGGGGTCGGGGAAGATCATCAACATCGGCTCCCAGGCGGGCGCGGTCGCGCTGCCGGGAGAATCCGTCTACTGCATGACCAAGGCCGCCATCGCGCACCTGACCCGCTGCCTCGCCGTCGAATGGGGCAGGCACGGGATCACCGTGAACGCGGTGGCCCCCACGTTCATTCACACGCCCGGCACCGAGCCCGCACTGTCGGACCCTGAGTTCCGCGCTGACGTCATCGAGCGGATCGCCGCCCTGCACCGGATCGGCGAACCGGTCGAAGTGGCCGGCGTCGTGGTGTTCCTCGCATCCCCCGCCGCGTCGCTGATCACCGGCGAGACGATCATGGTCGACGGCGGCTGGACAGCCCGCTAGCCCGGCGGTTCTAGCCCTGCTCGTGGGCCAGGCCCGGGCCGCGGTCTTCGACTGGGGCGCCGATATCCCAGGCCGACCCCTCGACGGCGGGCAGGCCGCCAATGATCGGAACGACCGAGCCGTCCTCGCCGACCGCCTGACCGGTTTCGACCAGGTACCCGGGATCGGTTTCCACCAGGCCCTCGGGATCTTCGATGAAGACCTCGGCATCCTCGGCGGACTGGAGAACATCCGGCTCCGGCCGGGGCCGCAGGGCTGACTCCGCCTCAGGCGGCGTTGATCCGGTCGCAGCGTTTTCGGTCACGTAAGCCATCTCCTTGGCGAGCACATCCACGGTCCGGTACAGAAGCGCTGGCGTTGCCTGCCCCGCGGGGACAGAACCCAGCCGTGGCCGCCCCGCAGGCCCACTGCCGCTACCCGCCTGCTGGGGCCCTAATCTAGTGGGGCCCTCATCAAGAGTGATGCGGGGGGCTGGTGTGAAGGTGATGGGGCGGGCACGGGGCTCTCCGTTGCCGCACCGACGGCCTACCGGCGGAAGGCGGCTCGGGTTGCGGCTGCGGTGGCAGCTGAAGTACTTCGGCTGGTCGGATGAAGCCCCACTCGCGGAAGGCCGGCCGTTGGTGAGGGCGCGCCGGTAGCCGTAAGCAGGTCAGGTAGAGCGTCCGGATGTACATGACCGCCTCGAGCCGGTCGAGCTCGTCGTCGGTCGGCTCGACGTGCCGGCGGTAGGCGTTGACGGCAGCGTCGATGCACTCCTGATTGGGCCGGCGTGGGTTCCACGAACCGGTGCCCCATATCAGGTAGGCGAGGTCGGCGAGGCGGGGTCCGCGCCCGGACGCTTTCCAGTTGATCGCGACTGGCCCTTGTTCGCTCAGGACGGCGTGATCGGGGGCGTGCAGGAGGTTTCCGTGGAGCAAGCCTTCCGGAAGGCCGTGACCGTCGTCGGCCGAGCGCACCTGGTCGCGGAGCTGTTCGAATCGCTCGCGCTCGGCGGCCGCCACCTTGGTGTCGACGGCGTCGAGAAACGACAGGGCGGCCAGCAGGTCCTGGCGCGGCGTGCCCTCGCGGCTCGGGTCCTCACCACTCGCTCCACCCGGGCGTTTGACGGAATCATCGTAGGGCAGCGCGTGCAGCCGTCCGAGCAGCTCGCCCATCATGGCGAACTTCGCGGCGCCGTCGGGGAGCTGGACGCCTTCGACGAACCGCGTTACGAGGACCGCGCTCCGTCGAAGTCAGATACGGCGTCATCGACCGCCAGGCGCTCCGCGGGATAGTCCTGCCGCGCCAGGAAGCGCAGGATCGCGGCGTCGCCCTCGACCCCGGCGCGCGGCCGAGCGGGCGGAAACGCTCGGGCGACCCACGGGCTGCCGTCGTTGCGGTCGATGCGGAACACGTAGGTCTTGTGCACACTGAGCTTCGTCGCCGCGACCGGGTCTATGCCGTGGCGATCCCGGAGATGGGCGAGAAGCCGCTCAGGATCGGGCTCGTGGTCCATCCGCGGACCGAGACCCTGGAGATCCGTCAGCGCCTCGGTGTAGCGCTGGCCGGTCTCCTCGGCGTGGCGCCGGACAACCTTTTTGAAGCTGGCGTCTTTAGTCATGGACAAGCCTCCCCGTGACACCCTCGTCCCCCAGCGGCGTGGTGAAAGGAAGATGGCCTGTGACATTGACGACCGAGAGGGCAAATCCCCTTCGCCGATGGAACCCCGGCTGGGGCGGATGTTCCACAGCTCGGCGACCGGTCGCCGCCGTGGAATGTATTTTTCCCGAGACGCCTGGTCTTAGTCAACTAACCGGGCCCCATCCTCGGCCGGTATCGCTGCCCGCGCCCGCGTCATGGCCGGCACACGCGTTCCACGAGGTCCTGCCAGGCCTGCCCGATCCGCTGTTCGGCTTCGTCGGCGTCGGTGAGTTCGACCGACGACAGGTAGAGCAGCACGGGGCCGTCGAGGGCGGCGGCGAGTTGCACGGTCAGCATGTCCAGGTCCATCCGGCCAAGGCTCAGTTGCGCGAGCAGCATGCGGATGTGGACCTGGGACATCGGCGTCCGCCGCCCGGCCGGTGCGGGCTGGGTGCCGTCCAATGCGGCGCGGGCGACGTCCCGGCGCCTGACCATGAATCCGGCCCGGGCGCGGCCGTAGGCGATCAGTCGTTCCAGGGGAATGGCGCCGGGGCCCAACGGCGGCGGTCCGGACAGCACCCGCTGCTGGAAGGCCCGCTCGTCGTCGTCCAGCAGCGCCTGGAAGATCCCCGCGCGGGTGCCGAACCGGCGGAACACGGTGCCCTTGCCCAGTCCCGCCCGCTCCGCCAGACCGTCCATGGTCAGCCGGGCCGGGTCCTGTTCGGCCAGCATCTGGCGGGCCGTGGCCAGCAGGTGCAGCCGGTTGCGGGCGGCGTCGGCCCGTTCGGCCTGCGGCGCTCCCCAGATGACGGGCTGATTCACGGCTTCACTCTACGGCCGGAATACGAAACGGGGTATGGTCCGTTTATGGCTGTAGCCGCGGCAGCACCCGCGGCAGCCGAGTCGACCAAGGAATGGATGGTGGAGACATGCCACTCACCGGGGAGTACGCGCCGAGCGCGTTCGACCACGCCCGCGATCAAGTGGACCTCTACGAGCGCTCCGGCGGTACCGAGGGCACCGCGCACCCGACCGGTGAGCGCGTGATCGTGCTGACGTCGGTCGGCGCCAAGTCCGGGAAGCTACGCAAGTCGCCGCTCATGCGCGTCGAGCACAAGGGCGAGTACGCCGTGGTCGCGTCGCTGGGCGGCGCACCCAAGAACCCCGTCTGGTATTACAACCTGATTGCCAACCCGCACGTGGAACTGCAGGACGGCCCGGTCAAGCAGGACTACCAGGCCAGGGAAGTCCACGGCGACGAGTACGTGGTCTGGTTCGAGCGGGCCGTCGCGGTCTGGCCGGACTACGCCGAATACCAGAAGAAGACCACCAGGACGATGCCCATATTCGTCCTTGAGCCCCTCGACGCCTAGCAACCGGCTCCGTGAGCCACTGCACGGCCTAGCTGTCGAGCCCCAGGGTAAAGGTGGGCTTGGGCGAGGTCTCGGGGAGCCGGTGCTCGTCGCCGAGGCGCCGGATGGCGGTTCCGGTGGCCAGGAATTCGGTGGCGTGCTCACCCCAGACGTGATTGAGGACCGCCACGTTCACCCCGACGATGCCCGAGGCCTTCGCCTGCGTTGCCTCGGCCTGCATCCTGGAGAGTGCGAGCTCGCGGGCGTCGTAGATGCCCTGGGTGAAGGTCACCATCTCCTGGTTCTGGCCGGCCTGGCGCAGCGACTGCATCGCCGACTGATGGGCGATGTGGTAGACGCAGGTGCCGAGAACGAACGCCACCGGCACGGAGCCGGCCGCCAGCAGCCGGAAGAAGTCCTGAGCCGACAGGTCGGAGGTGAACGCCCGGCCGTCCGGCGCCCGGTGGGCGCCCGCGGTGCCGCCGCCGGCCGGGCCCAGCGCGCGCACCGCCGTCCCGGTAGCGATGAACTCCAGGACCCCCTGGCCCCACACGTAGCTCTGCATGCGCAGCTGGACGCCGACGATCCCGTCAGCACCGAGCTGGTCGGCCTCAGCCTGCATCCTGCTCATGGCCAGTTCCCTGGCGTTGTACATCGCCTGCGTCAGCACCTGCAGTTCCTGGTTCTGCGACCATCTCCCGACCTGCAGGCCAATGTGGTAGATCGACGACCCGACCACGAAGCCGAGTGGCTCGAACCCGGCCTCGCCGAGCAGTACATACTCGGAGACCGACAGGTCGGAGGTGAAAACCCCCGCCGGGGCGGCGCCCGCGGTCTGTGCCAGTCTGGTGGCCGCGGCCTGCGGCTCCCAGGAGGCAGCACCGTCGGCTGGCTTGTTGCTGAAAAGTGGCATGTGACTCTCCTTTGGAGAGATCCGCTGGATACCGCGATCGCACGCGAAGCCTACTCGCGGGCGCTCAAGGCGCTATGACAGCTCCGCCTCGGCGCGCCGGCCAGCGGATGGAGGTGGCTGTTCAGTGGCCGGAAAGGCCATCGGGGTAGGTGGCTTCCGAGTGGCGCTTCTCGGCCTGCATGGTCCAGAGAAGGTCGGCGAGATCGTCTGGGTCAACCTCGGGCATGTCCGGCACGGGCGTTCCGGCTGCCCTGGCCGCCTCCCGCTGGGCGTAAAAGGGAGTGTTCTTGATAGCCGCTCCGATGTAGAGGCCGCCGACATAGACGCCCTGGCCGGCCAGCGCGGCGTGCAGCGACTGCAGGTAGTTCCGCTGTGCGGCCAGGGCGAACCCGCGGGCGATGTTCGGCATGCCCCGCACGGCGCTGGCGCCTTGTGCGCTCAAGATGGCGCCGTCTCCTCGTTCGAGCATGGCCGGCAGGAACTCCTGTACCAGCGCCAGCAGCGAGTAGACGGCTAGCGGCATGAAGTCCCGGGCGCGCTCGGGCGTCAAGGCGGCGACCGGAATGAAGCCGCCAGCGGAGACACCGTAGTAGAGCACGCCGGGATCGCCGACCGCGCCGCGTATCTGCCAGGCCAGTCGCGGCACGGCGTCGGTGTCGGACAGGTCGGCCGTGAGGACATGCGCGGTCGCGCCGGTACTGGACAGGTCCGCGGCCAGTGCCTCGAGCTGCGCCTGGCGGCGGGCCACCAGGACGACGGTGTAGCCTGCTCGCGCGTAGCGGCGGGCGACTGCCTGGCCCAAGCCGGGGCCGGCTCGAACACGACAATGGATGGGGGCATTAGGGGGCCGCTCCTGTGCGTCACGGAAGGGTTACGTTGACTCTATCGGGCAGCCGGCCGCCGTCGCCAGCGCGTCGAGCCGTTCCAGGGACTGGTGCATGGCCGGGAGCCAGCTTTGCCCGTTCTGCACGGCGTCACGGATGCCCTGGGCGGCTTCGGTGCAGTCGAACAGCTCGCTGACGATGGTCCTGTCCCCGTCCGGCTGGAGCTGGAAGCCCCAGCTGTAGCCCTGTGACGCGCCGACCGGCAGCTCGGCGTTGCGCGAGGCCACCGCGTCACCCGGCGTCGGCTCCCAGACGATCCGCCGGTCCTGCTCGAACGCGATGATCCGGTTGAGCATCAGGTAGTCGCCGAGTCCTGGCAGGTACATCGCCATCGTGAAGGTGTCGCCCACCCGGCTGGGCACCGGCTGGCCGGGGACCGGGCGCAGCATGCCCGAGCCGTCCAGCGCCGGGTGGTTCGCGGGATCGGCCAGCACCCGGAAGATCCTCGCCGCCGGCGCCGCGATCGACCGGGAGACCGAGACCTGTACACGACCGTTGAGTTCCATGCTGTGACCCCTTTCTCTCGCCTTACTGACCAGACGAAGAAAATCGCTGTCACTCATCGGCCGCGGCGAAGAGGGTCTCGGAGCGAGGGAAGATGGAGCCATGGGTTACGTGCCGCGCCGACCGGCTGCAGAGGACAGGCCGCGGGAGTGGCTTGCGCTGCCCGGCGGCGGGATCCGGCCCGTTGTCTCGGTTCCCGGCGAGGACGGCGTTCTGGAGTTGCTGGCGCATGCCGCCTGGCTGGCCCGGCCGAAGCGCCCGTGCGGGTGCGGCAGGCCCCGCCTGGGCTCCGGCCGGACCTGCGGAAGCGTGGAGTGCGTGGCCCGGCTGCGAGACGAGGGCGCGGGCAGCCATTCGGCCCAAGGCTAGGGGAAAATTCACGCTTGGGCCGAGGTGCGCCCATGTGCAAAGGTCTGTCATTGTTAGTTGATGAATAGCAAGTACCGGGTTCTCAGATGGGGAGCATGTCCGCCCAATGACGGTTAATTCTGACGTGGCAGGCGCGCCAGGGCGTGCGCTCGGTCCGCATTACAAGTGGATCGCGCTGTCCTGTGCGACGCTCGGCACGCTGATGGCGACGGTCAACCAGTCGATCGTGCTGATCGCGCTGCCCGACATCTTCCACGGCATCGGGCTGGACCCGCTAGGTCCCGGGAACACCAGCTACCTGCTGTGGATGTTCATGGGGTTCCTGGTGGTGTCGGCGGTGCTCGTGGTGTCGTTCGGCCGGCTGGGCGACATGTTCGGCCGGGTGCGGATGTTCACTCTGGGCTTCGCGATCTTCAGCGTCGCCTCGATCTTTCTGACCTTGACCTGGATGCACGGCGCGGACGGAGCGCTGTGGCTGATCATCTGGCGGGTGGTGCAGGGCGTTGGCGGCGCGTTCCTGTTCGCCAACTCCGCCGCCATCGTCACCGACGCGTTCCCGGCCAACCAGCGCGGCACCGCCCTGTCCGTGAACTCGATCGCGGCCATCGGCGGATCATTTGTCGGCCTCATCCTCGGCGGCACCCTGGCCCCGATCAACTGGCACCTGATCTTCCTCGTCTCCGCCCCGATCGGCGTGTTCGGCACCGTGTGGGCCTATTTCATGCTGCACGACATCGGGATCCGCCAGCACGCCAAGATGGACTGGTGGGGCAACCTGCTGTTCGCGGTCGGCCTGATCTCCATCCTGGTCGGCATCACCTATGGTCTGCAGCCGTACGGCGGGCACCCGATGGGCTGGACCAGCCCGATGGTCTTGACCATGCTCTTCGGCGGCCTAGCGCTGCTGATCATCTTCGTGTACGTCGAGACCAAGGTGGCCGAGCCGCTGTTCCGTATCTCGCTGTTCAGGATCCGGGCGTTCGCGTTCGGGAACATCGCGAACCTGATGCTGGCCTTGGGCCGCGGCGGCATGCAGTTCATGCTGATCATCTGGCTGCAGGGCATCTGGCTGCCGCTGCACGGCTATAGCTACAGCCAGACCCCGCTGTGGGCCGGCATCTACCTGGTCCCGCTGACCATCGGGTTCCTGATCGCCGCGCCGCTGTCGGGTGCGCTGTCCGACAAGTATGGCGCCAAGCCGTTCACCGTGGGCGGCGCGCTGCTCACGGGGGCATCGTTCGTGTTGCTGCTGTTCGTCCCGGTGAACTTCTCCTACTCGGAGTTCGCGCTGGTTATCGCCATCAACGGCTTCGGCTCCGGCCTGTTCGTCTCGCCGAACTGGGCGGAGATGATGAACTCGGTCCCGTCGGACCGGCGCGGGGCGGCGGGCGGCATGATCGCCACCTTCATGAACTCCGCGTTCGTGCTCTCGATCGGCATCTTCTTCACCTTGATGGTGGCCGGCTTGTCGAGCAAACTCCCGGCCGCCATGGTCAGCGGGCTGACCGCGCAGGGCGTCCCGGCCGCCACGGCCACGCCCATCTCGCACCTGCCGCCGATCGGCGTGCTGTTTGCCTCCTTCCTGGGCTACAACCCGATGCAGCAACTGCTCGGCCCGGTCCTGCATACGCTGCCTGCGGCCCACGCGGCCTACGTGGTGGGACGGGACTTCTTCCCGCACTTGATCACGGCACCGTTCCACAGCGGTCTCGGCGCGGCCTTCGCGTTCGCTATCGCGGCCAACGTGATCGCGGCCATCGCCTCGGCCCTGACCGGCCGGCGCCCGAAGGTGCCGGCGGTTCCCCCGGGCGAGTCACTGGGTTACGAACTGGCCGCAATGGCCGGGGAGGGCGGCTTCGAGCCGAGCGAACTCGTGATCCCCGCCGCCCCGGAGCAGAGCCTGGTGGTTCCCGCCGCCGCGGAGGAAAGCGCGGAAACGCCTGACAATCCCGACTAGGGCCGACGCGGAGCACGGTGGCGCCGGCCACCGTGGTGCTGGCGACCGCGCCGGGGAAGTCTTCAATTCCGTGTTGCGGACTCCGCTACAATTAGTCGTGTAGGGCGTTGATCCGGCTATCACCGGGGAGTCCCCGGAAGAAAAGGCGCTCATCTCACCCACAGTGTCTGAGATGAGTACCCCAGTAGAACCGGGCGGGTTCGGCCCGTCATAGCCGGCAATGAGCGGCCATCGCGTCCACTGGCACAGGTCCACTGGCACAGGGGCGAGGCGGCAAGCGAGGTGGTACCGCGGTGTGCCCGCGCAGGAGCGGGCGTGTCGTCCTCGCGGCACGTGCCCTGGCAACAGGGAGCCAATGCCACGAGGAGAAGAGCGGCGACCGATGGCCACCTACCCACGCGCGGGCGCGTCCGAAGTACCTGCCCAGCCGGACTTCACCGAGCTTGAGCAGCGGGTGCTCGCCCAGTGGAGCGCCCACGACACGTTCAAGCAGTCGATCAAGCATCGGGACGGCGACACCGAGTTCGTCTTCTACGACGGCCCGCCGTTCGCCAACGGCCTGCCCCACTACGGCCATCTGCTGACCGGTTACGTCAAGGACATCGTGCCCCGCTTCAAGACGATGACGGGCAGCAAGGTGGACCGCCGGTTCGGCTGGGACTGCCACGGGCTCCCGGCCGAGGTCGAGGCCGAGCGGCTGCTCGGCATCTCCGGCAAGGACGACATCCTCAAGATGGGCATCGAGACCTTCAACGAGTCCTGCCGCGACTCCGTGCTCCGCTACACCCGGGAGTGGGAGGAGTACGTCACCCGGCAGGCCCGCTGGGTCGACTTCGAGAACGACTACAAGACGCTCGACCTCCCCTACATGGAGAGCGTCATGTGGGCGTTCAAGCAACTGCACGGCAAGGGCCTGATCTACCAGGGCTTCAAGGTGCTGCCCTACTGCTGGCGGTGCGAGACCCCGCTGGCCAACCACGAGCTGCGGATGGACGACGACGTCTACGCCGACCGCACCGACCCGTCGGTCACCGTGCGGTTCAAGCTGGAGACCGGCGAGTGGATCCTCGCCTGGACCACCACGCCCTGGACGCTGCCGTCGAACCTGGCCGTCGCGGTCGGGCCGGACATCACCTACGACGTCGTCCAGACGCCGGACGGGGAGAGGTACATCCTCGCCCATGACCGGCTGCCGGCTTACTCCAAGGAGCTGGCGGGGGCAGAAATCAACGGTACGTTCAAAGGAAGAGATCTCCTCGGCCGCCGCTACCAGCCGCTTTTCGACTACCTGACCGATACCGAGACGTTCGGTACCGGCACTGCCTTCCGGGTGATCGCCTCCGACGAGGTGACCACCGAGGACGGCACCGGCGTGGTGCACATGGCGCCCGCCTACGGCGAGGCGGACGCCAACGCCTGCGCCGCGGCCGGCATCCCGATCGTGCTCACGGTCGACGAGCAGGGTAAGTACCTGCCGGTCGTCAGCGACTGGGCCGGCCTGCACGTGTTCGAGGCGAACAAGCCGATCATCGCGCGGCTGCGCGCGGACGGCGCGCTGGTCCGGCGCGAGGATTACACGCACTCCTACCCGCACTGCTGGCGGTGCCGGAACCCGCTCATCTACAAGGCCGTCTCCTCCTGGTTCGTCGAGGTCACGAAGTTCCGTGACCGCATGGTCGAGCTGAACGAGGAGATCACCTGGGTGCCCGAGCATGTCAAGCACGGGCAGTTCGGCAAGTGGCTGTCGAACGCGCGGGACTGGTCGATCAGCCGCAGCCGGTTCTGGGGGTCGCCGATCCCGGTGTGGGTCAGCGACGACCCTGAGTACCCGCGGGTGGACGTGTACGGGTCGCTGGATGAGCTGGAGCGTGACTTCGGGGTGCGCCCCGAAGACCTGCACCGGCCGTTCATCGACGCGCTGACCCGGCCCAATCCCGACGATCCCTCGGGGCAGTCGGTCATGCGGCGGGTGCCGGAGGTGCTTGACTGCTGGTTCGAGTCCGGCTCGATGCCGTTCGCGCAGGTGCACTACCCCTTCGAGAACCGCGAGTGGTTCGACAGCCACTACCCGGGCGACTTCATCGTCGAGTACATGGGGCAGACGCGGGGCTGGTTCTACACGCTGCACGTGCTGGCGACGGCGCTGTTCGACCGGCCGTCGTTCCGCACCTGCGTTTCGCATGGCATCGTGCTCGGCAACGACGGCCGGAAGATGTCGAAGTCGCTGCGGAACTACCCGGACGTGAACGAGGTCTTCGACACCTACGGTTCCGATGCGATGCGCTGGTTCCTGATGGCCAGCCCCATCCTGCGCGGCGGGAACCTGGTCGTCACCGAGCAGGGCATCCGCGAGGGCGTCCGGCAGGCACTGCTGCCGCTGTGGAACTCGTATTACTTCTTCGCGCTGTACGCGAACGCGGAGAACTACCCGGCGTCCGCCTCGGTGTCCTCCCCGCACGTCCTTGACCGGTACATCCTGGGCAAGACCAGGGCTGTCGTCGAGCAGCTGCGCTCCGAGCTCGATGTCTACGACATCCCCGCGGCCTGCGGCACGCTCCGCGACTACCTGGAGGTGCTGACGAACTGGTATATCCGCCGGTCGCGGTCGCGCTTCTGGGAGGGTGACCGCGCCGCGCTGGACACGCTGTGGACCGTCCTGGAGACGGTAACGCGGGCCGCCGCGCCGCTGCTGCCGATGACGGCGGAGACGATCTGGCGCGGGCTGACCGGCGAGGCCAGCGTGCACCTGTGCGACTGGCCGTCGGTTGAGGGCTGGCCGTCGGAGGTGTCGCTTGAGTCGGCCATGGACCTGACCAGGTCGGTGTGCAGCGCCGCGCTGAGCCTGCGCAAGGCGCGCCAGCTGCGGGTGCGGCTGCCGCTGGCGTCGCTGACGGTGGCCCATCCGGCCGCGCCCGCGCTGACCGCGTTCGCCGAGCTCATCAAGGACGAGGTCAACGTCAAGGAGCTGGTGCTGTCGGACTCCCCCGCCTCGCTGGGGACGGTTCAGCTCTCCGTCAACCCGCGGGCGCTGGGGCCGCGGCTGGGCAAGCAGGTGCAGGAGGTCATCCGGGCGGTCAAGGCCGGGGACTGGAGCGCTTCCGGCGCTGACGGCGACGGCGGTGCCGCTGGCGTGACCGCGGGCGGTGTCGCGTTGCGGCCGGGCGAGTTCGAACTGCGGCTGACCGCCGCCGACCCGGACTCCACCGCCGCGCTGCCCGGCAGCGACGGGCTGATCGCGCTGGACACGGTGGTGACGCCCGCGCTCGCGGCTGAGGGGACCGCCCGGGATGTGGTGCGCGTGATCCAGCAGGCGCGGCGGGACCTCGGGTTCGACGTGTCCGACCGGATCGCGCTGGTGGTCGGGGCGGATGGAGCGGTGGCGGCGGCCGTGCGGGCGCACGCGGACTTCATCGCCGGGGAGACGCTGGCTACGACGCTGACGGTGGTGGACGCGGCGGAGGTAGCCGACGCGGCTCCGCAGCCGGTTGGGGACGGCGGTGAGGTTCGGGTCGCGCTGCAGCGCAGTTAGCGGGCCGGCGCGCTGAGACTGTGACGCGGCGCCTGGCTTGTTGCGCGGTGCCTGGGCTTGTGACACAGCGCCTCGGCTTCTTGCTGTTATCTCGCCAGGACCGGGCTGTCCCACCGGTCAGCTACGCCAACGACAGGGGCCGCGACCTGTCAGCTACGCCAACGACATCGCCTAGGGGTACACGCCAAATCCCCCAGGCGCGGCCTAACGATCGAAGCCGCGTACGCACTCTAGAAAGCGGGCCGCAATCGCCGGGCGCACCCGGCCGGCCCGGCGGCTCTCGCGCTGGCCAGCTCCCGCGCCGGGTGCCACCGGGCACTGGCGTCCGCAGCCAGCTTCCTATCAGTTCTGACCACTTTTTTTCATCTTCCTATCGGTTCCAACCACTTTAGCGCCCGAATTGACGGGATTTTGTGGTCAGAAGTGATAGGAAGACGAACCGGAGTGGTCAGAAGTGATAGGAAGACGCGAACGGCTGTGAACCGCGGCAACGATGAGCCGCCGGGCCGCCCGCACGCCGTTGACCGCGCAATCCGCGTCGAGGGCGCAGCCGGCCCAAGCCGCGGACCGCGCGCACCCTCATCCGCCGCCTTCGCCGCCGACAGACCCACGGCCGGTCGGCTACCCCAACCAGCCACCGGGAACATGTCGGATACGCCAACAACATCGGCTACTGGTGTCGATGGCGTAGCTGACAGGTGCGCCGGGGGGCGCGGGACTAGGGCTGGAAGACCAGGCGGCCGGTGGTGGTGCCGGCGCCCAGGCGGCGGAGGCCGTCAGGGACGTCGGCCAGCGTGAGGCGCTCGCTGATCAGGGGCTTGATCGCGCCCTCGTCGGCCAGCCGGGTCAGCTCGGCGTGGCAGGCGCGGACCGCGTCCGGGTTGAGCCGCTGGTACAGGCCCCAGTGCAGGCCGAGGATCGAGTAGTTCTTCACCAGGGCGTGGTTGAGCGCCGCCTGCGGGATGTCGCCGCTGGCGAAGCCCACGACGATGATCCGGCCCTCGAAGGCGATGCACTTGGTCGAGCGGCGGAAGGCGTCGCCGCCCACCGAGTCGTAGACGACGTCGGCCCCGCGGCCATCGGTGACCTCCTTGACGACCGCCACGAAGTCCTCGCTGTGCCGGTCGACGACCACGTCCGCGCCGAGCTGGCGGGCGGCCGCCGCCTTCTCCGGGCCGCCGACCACGCCGATCACGCGCGCTCCGGCGGCCTTGCCGAGCTGGACCGCGCCGCTGCCCACGCCGCCCGCGGCCGCATGCACCAGCAGCGTCTCCCCTGGCTGCAGGTGCGCCCGCTGGTGCAGGCCGAACCAGCCGGTCTGGTACGTCATGTGGAACGGCGCCGCCTCGGCGTCGTCCAGCGCGGCGGGCGCGGGCATGACGCCCTCCGCCGGCATCAGGGCGTACTCGGCGAAGCTCCCATAGGGCAGCACGACCCCGCCGATCACCCGGTCCCCGGCGCCATACTCGTCGCCGCCGGGCCTCCACGACTTCCCCGCACAGCTCGACGCCCGGGGTGAACGGCAGCGGCGGGCGGACCTGGTAGGTGCCCTGGCACATCAGCACGTCGGGGAAGTTGGCCGCGGCGGCGAGCACCCGCACCAGCAGCTGCCCGTCACTGAGGGTCGGCGTGGGTACCTCGGCGAGTTCCAGGACGTCCACCGGGTCACCGTGCCGGGTCACTTGCCAGGCTTTCACGCCTTGTCCTGCTCGCTGTTTTCCTCGATGCGGCGCTGCAGGCGGTTCATACCGCGCAGCCACTTGTCGGTGTCCGTTGCGCGGAGCGCGTAGTAGTCTCGCACCTCCGGATGCGGCAGGACAAGGAACCTTCCCTCGGCCATCGCGTCCCAGAGCGCATCCGCGACCTGCTCGGGCTCGATCGCGGTATCGGCCAGCACGGTCTCCCCCGCCGATCCCGAGTCGGCGAGCATCTGGGTGCGCACTCCCTGCGGGCAGATGCAGTGCACGGCCAGCCCGCGGTGCGCGTAGGTCGCCGCCATCCACTCGGCGAAGCCCACCGCGGCGTGCTTGGTGACCGAGTACGGCGCCGAGGTCAGCATGGTCAGCAGGCCGGCCGCCGACGCGGTGACCACGAGGGTCCCCCGGCCGCGTTCCAGCCAGCCCGGGAGCAGCTCACGCGAGGCGCGGACGTGCGCCATGGTGTTGACCTCCCAGACGCGCTGCCACACGTCATCGGGGGTCTCCGGGCCGGTGCCGCCGCCGGTACCCGCGTTCGAGCAGTAGATGTCGATCTCGCCCAGGTGGCCCCGGGCGGCGGCGATGAGCTCCGCCACGCCCTGCTCCGTACCCGCGTCACCGGGGGCGGCGAACCCCTTGATCTCGGCCGCCACCGCCCCGGCGGCAGCCGGGCTGAGGTCGTTCACCACCACCCGGGCGCCGCCGGCCGCCAGCCTGCGGGCGATCGCGCGCCCGATCCCCCCGCCACCGCCGGTCACGACAACGCCGGCACCCTCAACGATCTCCATCCCCGAACCTTAACGCCGGCCAGGTTGCTTGCAAACAGTCGAGTACCTGGTCTTTCCGCGGGTAGCCGCCACCGCACGGTCGGGAAAGTAGGGTCTCTTTAGGCCCACGGCCGCCGCGCCGGACCGGGCCGGCGCACCTTACTACTAAACGTAGTAGCATGGCGCGCATGAACGGCGTTGTCCCCACGACGATCATCGTCGCCGGCCTCGCGCTTGCCGGGTACGCGCTGCTGATGACCGCCTTGAACCACCGCATGAACGTGCCCTTGCTCGCCGCGCTTGGCGTCCTTGAGATCCTGCTGCTGGTCGAGGTCGGCATTGTGGTGGCCAATCTCGCCGACGGCCATCGGCCGGCTGCGCTGGCTACGCTTATCGGATACCTGTGCGCGATCCCGCTCGTCGCCCCGGCCGCCGCTTTCTGGGGACTGCTGGAGCGATCACGGTGGGGCTCCGCGGTCGTCGCCATGGCCGGACTCGTCGCGGCCATCCTGATGGTCCGGCTGCATCAGATCTGGCCGGCGATCCATGTCTGAGCCGGTGGCACCAGCCTGAGCTCACGGCATCGCCGCCGGGCTCGACCAGGACAGGCCCGGGCCGGTTGCTGGTAGCCGTCTACGGGCTCTTCGCGCTCTCCGCCTCCGCGCGGGCCGCGGTGCAGATCTCGACGAAGTTCCAGCACGCCCCGGTTGCTTACGTGCTGTCGGCCCTGGCCGGCGTGGTCTACATCATCGCCACCGTCACCCTCGGGCGCGGCGGTCCGACGGCACGCCGGATCGCCGTCTTCTGCTGCTCGTTCGAACTCGTCGGCGTGCTGGTCGTCGGCACCTGGAGCATCGCCGACCCTGCCAGCTTCCCCGACGCCACGGTGTGGTCTACCTATGGCATCGGCTACGGCTTTGTCCCGCTCGTCCTTCCCGTTTTCGGTCTGCTCTGGCTGCGCCGCGTGAGCCGGCGCGCCCGCACCCAGCAGACGATCGTTGCGCCAGCCGACGACGCAAGGGGTGCGGCAGACGGCGGCGTAGCCACTGATGAGGACGGCGGACCAGGCCAGAGCTCAGAGCGCGAACGCCCGCTTATGCCGAATTGAGCCCGGGGTCTGTGGCCACGCTATAGGCGTGCTTAACCCGGAGGCGGCCCTGGCGACGCGGCAGCGGAAGATCAGCCGGTTCACGGGATCTCAGTCAGCAGGATGACAACATCAATGTCTGTCACCTGGCTCCGTCTGCTTCTCGGCGTGCTTGGTGCCGGCGCCTTCGGGGCGGGCGTGCTTCGTGGTCGACGGCGTATCCGTGGACGACGGTCAGGCCACGGCTGTCCTAACCGGCGACCTCGACGGGGTGCTCTCATCCAATCGAGGGCGTACCCGGTACGCCGTTGCCGGCACGGGCGCTGACAGCGTGGACGCTGCTGGAATACTCGTCACGCGCCTGACGGCCGCGCTCCCCGCCCTGCGAGTTTGCCGCCTGGACCCCGATCTGGTCGGGGTTCCGGATATCGCACAGCGGGCCGGGCACAGTCGGCAGAACGTCCTGCAGTGGGTGAACGGCGAACGGAACGGCAGTCGCCGGTTTCCCGCACCGGAAGGGACCGCGGGGCGGTCACTCGTGTGGCGCTGGGCCGACGTTAACGACTGGCTCACGCCGCTTGGCCTAGGCGATGGAGCGATTCGGCCCACGCGTGCGGCGGGGGCCCTCATAGACGTCATGCTGCTGGCCCCGGCCGCGCCGGCTGGCCCAGGGCCTGCGGACCGGGACGGTGTGGATCAACACCGGGCGACGCTCGCGCCCCATTGCTAAGACTTGTAAGAACTCGCAAATAATCTGTGTAGTTTCTGTGCATTACGCCGCACTTGTTGGGCAGCAAGACGCCCGTGAGTGCGACTACCGGGCATGAAACGACGACGACCACCGCGGCCGAAGATCAGGATGACGCGGCGCAGACGCCTCCTACCTCGCCCCTGGTCGAGGAGGTCGAGCCGAGCAACCCGGTTCGCGAGGCCATGGAGGACGCCGAGGTCGAGCGGCAGGCCGGCGGCCTCGGGCACGTGGGCAGGCCGCTGAACGCCCGCTCCCCCTTCATGATCGGGATGAAGGCCGCCGCGGGCGTCGCCGTCACCTACGCGCTGGTGGAACTGTTCCTGAAGGCCCGCGGGGTACTGGTCCTGATCGGGCTCGCGTTCTTCATCGCGGCTGGCCTTGACCCGGTTGTCGTCTGGCTGACCCGCCATGGCCTGCGGCGCTGGGCGTCGGTGATTATCGTTCTGCTCGCGCTCCTCGCTTTCGTCGGCGGGTTTATCGCCGCCGCCATCCCGCCGGTGACGGCTCAGATAACCACGCTGATCAACGAGCTGCCGCACTACGCACACCAACTGCAGAACCACAGCTCTACCCTCGGCAAGCTGAACGACAAGTACGGACTCCAGAAACGCGTCACCAGCCTGCTGAGCTCGGATGGGAGCAGCTTGGTCGGCGGGGTGATCGGGGCGGGGCAGATCGTGATCAGCACGGTGTCCTCGCTGCTGCTGGTGGCCGTGATGACCGTCTACTTCCTGGTCGGTATGCCGTCGACCAAGCTGTTCCTCTACCGCCTGGTCCCGCACTCCCGGCGCCCGCGGGCGATCCTCATCGGCGACGCGATCTTCACCAAGGTTGGCGGCTACGTCCTCGGTAACGTGATCACCTCGTTCATCGCCGGCGCCGGCACCTTCCTGTGGATGCTGGCGTGGGGAATCCCGTACCCGGCGCTGCTCGGCCTGCTCATCTTCCTGCTCGACCTCATCCCCGTCATCGGCTCGACGATCGGCGGCGCGATCGTCACCCTGGTGGCGCTCACCGTCTCGATTCCGGTGGCCATCGCGACCCTGATCTTCTACATCGCCTACCGGCTGGCCGAGGACTACCTACTGGTGCCGCGCATCATCGGCCACACGGTAAAGGTCCCCGCCCTGGGCGGCATGGTCGCCATCGTCCTCGGCGGGGTGGTCATGGGCATTATCGGCGCGCTGATCGCCCTGCCCGTCGCCGCCGCGATCCAGCTCCTCCTCGATGAAATCACCTTCCCCCGCCTCGACAACGCCTAGTCGGAGCCGAGAAGAGACCCGAGCCAGCCTGATGCTGGCTCGGGTCTCTTGAGCTGGGCATTGGATAAGACGGGCGGGGTAGGGGTGTGCGTCCGTGACGGATGACGACGAGAGGACACATGATGGCGGTTACAGCTTTTCAGGACTTCCCGCTCGCCGACCGCGGCCGGGAGTGGGACGGCGCGGCGGCGGAGAAACGCGTCAGGAAGTGGGCTGAAGCCGAGGACGGGCCCAACGCCAAGTACCGGGACGCGCACGTCTGGTACGACGCCGAGAACAAGGACAATTTCACCGCCTACAAGCTCCTCATCGCCGACGTGGTGAACGGTCGGCTGGTCGCCGTCCCGCACGGCATCATGGCGGCCGGAAACGTCATGCAAGGGTCGCGCGGAGGCGTCAACCTGCCGAAATCCGATATCGACCGGGTCAAGAGCCACCTCGCCAAGTACTACAAGAAGATGGGCGAGGAAGCACCCTGGGAGCGTGCCTGAACGGCGCCCGGGCAGCGCAGGGAGATGAAGCGGATCAGAGCCGCCCCCACCAGAGTGGGGGCGGCTCTGCGTTATAAGAAGCGAGCGTCCTTGTCTCCCTAGTTTTCAGGTGTTCGGGTTCACGGGTGCAGGATGATCTTGGTCCAGCCGTCCTCGCGGTCGTCGAAGTGGCGGTAGCCCTCGGCCGCCTGGTCCAGGCTCAGTTCGTGCGAGACGATCAGGCCGGGGTTCAGCCGGTCTTGGTGGATCAGGTTGCGGAGCTGCCGGTTGTACTGCTTGACGTTGGCCTGCCCGGTGCCCATGGACTGTCCCTTGAAGAAGAACGTGCCGAAATCGAATGCGAACTTGCCCTCCTTGGCCAGCTCATCAGCGGCCGAGGGGTCCTCGGGGACGAACACCCCCACGACGCCGATCCGGCCGGTGGGGCGGACGGCCTGGATCAGGCTGTTGATGGTCAGGCCGGGCTTCTCGTGACCCTGGTGGTCGTGGGCCTGGTAGCCGACGGCCTCGACGCCCTTGTCCGCCCCTTCGCCGCGGGTGGCGTCCAGGATCTGCTGCACCGCGTCCCCGGCGCTGTCATCAATCGGGGTGGCGTCCAGTGCCTCGGCCAGCTTCAGCCGGTCGGCCTGCCGGTCGACGACGAGCACCTGGTCGGCGCCGCGCAGCCGGGCCGACATCGCGGCCATCAGCCCTACCGGGCCGGCGCCCCAGATCACCACCGAGTCCCCGATGCCGACCTGCGCCAGTTCGGTCCCGTGGTAGCCGGTCGGCAGGATGTCGGAGAGCATGACGTAGTCCTTCTCCTTCTCCCGCGCGTCGTCCGGCAGGACAAGGGCGTTCCAGTCGGCGTAGGGCACCCGCAGCAGCTCGGCCTGGCCGCCGTTGTACGGGCCCATGTCGGCGTAGCCGTACGCCGCGCCCGCGTTACCGGGGTTGGCGGTCAGGCAGAATCCGGTCAGGCCCGACTCGCAGTTCTTGCAGAAGCCGCAGCCGATGTTGAAGGGCAGGACGACCATGTCGCCGACCTTGACCCGGTCGACGCCGTCCCCGACCGCGATGACCTCGCCCATGTTCTCGTGACCGAGAACCTTCCCCGTTTCCACATCGGTGCGCCCCTCGTACATGTGCAGGTCGCTACCGCAGATATTGGTCGCCGTGATCCGGACTAGCGCATCGGTCGGGCGCTCGATGGTGGCGTCCTGGACCTCATCCACCGATACGTTCTTCGGACCGTGATACACGAGTGCACGCATGCAGAACTCCCCTGATTTGCCGCATCACCTTCGGTGCTGGCATCACCCTGGCTCTCTTCTGAACCGTTGAGGTCGGTCCCCTCCCCTCGCTCCTTGGAGGTATTCACGCTGATGCCGTCACATTGCTGAGCGTGGTGAGCGCCACATTTTCGCCGTGACCGGCGGGATGCGGCTCGTAGTGCACCGCAGCGGGTGGCCCTTGGTGCATAAGTGGCTCTGTGCTGGGCAGCCGCCTGCTGACGGCGAGCCGGTGGGGGCGCGCGCCAGAATTGGGGGCCCAACGATGACGAGCGCTTTGACCCAGGCACCGGAGGCCTCGGCCCAGGCAGCGGATGCCTCGCTCACGCGGAGCGAACTGAGCGAGCCGGGCATCCGGCGCCGGCGCTGCGGGCGCGGCTTCCGCTACTTCGCGCCCGACGGCAAACCGCTCGCCGACGACCTCGCGCGCGCCCGTATCAAGGCACTGGTCATTCCGCCGGCCTGGGAGGACGTATGGATCTGTCCGCGCGAGGACGGTCACATTCAGGCGATCGGGACCGATGTCGCCGGCCGCCGCCAGTACCGGTACCACGACCGCTGGCGTGCGCAGCAGGACCAGGAGAAGTTTGACCGGGTGCTTGAATTCGGCCGCGCACTCCCCCGGGTGCGGGCGGCGTCGGAGGAGCACCTGCACGGACGCGAGCTGTCCAGGGACCGGGTCCTCGCCGCGGCCGTCCGGCTGATCGACCTTGGCTTCTTCCGCTCGGGCAGCGACGAGTACGCGGCCGACAACGGCACGTTCGGGCTGGCGACGATCCGCCGCGAACACGTGACCTGCCACATGGACGAGATCACGTTCGAGTACATCGGGAAGAGCGGCAAGCGCCACGTGCAGGCCGTCGCCGACGACCTGGTCTCCCCCGTCGTCCGCCGCCTCAAGCGCCGCCGGTCCTGGCCCGAGTGCGACGACCTGCTGGTCTTCCGCAGCGGCAGCCGATGGCATAACGTCACCGCCGGGAACATCAACGATTACCTGCGGGATATATCCGGCGGCGACTTCACCGCCAAAGACTTCCGTACCTGGCACGCGACCGTGCTCGCCGCCGTCGGGCTCGCGGTATCGCAATCGGCGGAGTCTCCGACCGCCCGCAAGCGCGCCATCGTCCGCGTGGTCCACGAGGTGGCCGATTACCTGGGGAACACTCCCGCGGTGGCCCGCGCCTCCTACATAGACCCGCGTGTCATCACTCACTACGAGGAAGGCATCACCATCGCGTCGTCCCTGGCCGATCTCGGTAAGGGGCAGGAATTCGGCGACGTCGCCACCAAGGGCCACGCCGAGCGGGCGGTACTCAAGATGCTCTCGGCCAGTCCTGCCTAGACCGCAGGCGGTTTGGGCCTGTTCTCCGTCCCCATAGGCCGGGCCGGACGTTTGGCCGATCCGCAGGGGGTAGGCCCACGTCAGAGCGACCGAGTAGGCCGAAAGGACGACACGGAGGAGCCGCGATGCCCAGGGCACAGATCAAGGACGAGGAGACCTACCGCGCGCTGCGGCGCGAGGGTAACAGCGAGGAGAAGTCGGCCCGGATCGCCAACGCGGCCGCCGCGAGCTCACGCAAGAAAGTCGCGGCCCGTGGCGGCAAGAGCCCGAAGTACGAGGAGTGGACGAAGAAGGAACTGACCGAGCGCGCCCGCGAAATCGGCATCAAGGGCCGCTCATCGATGAGCAAGCCGCAGCTGATCTCCGCGCTCCGCAACCACTGACGCCCACGTCCTGGTCGGCCTTAAGGCGGTCCTCTGACAGCGACTGCGATCGGGACCACGCGACGCTTCGCCGCTTAGCTTAGGGCCTAAGTTGCACGGCAAGCAGCCGACGAAATGGAACATTTAGGACGCATCGGCGTGCAAGAAAGGCCCCAAGGCAGATAGCCCAGGGAGTGGGTGCCGCCGCCAGCCCGTTCGGAGCCGGGCCGGCGGCGGCGCTGGATTCCTGCGGGTCAGGCGGAGACCGCGGTCACCAGCGGTACCAGCGGCCGCGGGAGGAGCCTTCGCCGGCGCGGAAGAGGAAGCCCAGTAGCCAGAGCACGAGGACCACCAGTGCGATCCACCACAGAAGATGAACGGCGAAGCCCACCGCGCCCAGCAGTATGGCGAGCAGGAGCACGAGCAAGATGAGTGCCATCAGAGGCGTTCCTTTCGATGTCCGGGGTCGCGGGTGCGGCCCCGGCGCGTTGCTGGCGATCCTCCGCTGCCCCGGACATCGCGATGTATTCCACCCGCGACCGACTGTGTCGTCATTAGGTGTGAACCGCGAAAGCGCGGGTAGCAGGGGATCTCCGCTAACCGATTCGACCTCGGGGGTCCCTATGCCAGCTGCAGGCAGCTTCACCACTGACATCACCGCGATCCGCAAGCGGGCCCGGCAGCAGATGGAGGAGGGACCGGTCACCAGCTCGTACGGCAAGAAGCCGGAGGACGTCATCTCCGTCCTCAACGAGGTGGTGGCGACCGAGATCGTGTGCTGGATGCGCTACACCCGCCATGCCATCTCCGCCACCGGCATCAACCGCGCGCAGGTCGCCAGCGAGTTCACCGAGCACGCCGAGTCAGAGCGGGGTCACGCGATGCGGGCGGCCGAGCGGATCAGCCAGCTTGGCGGCGACCCCGACTTCGACCCGGCCACGATCGCCGAGCGGGCGCACACCACCTACGAGACGTTCGCCGACGGGGACCTGGAGGGGATGCTGCGCGACAACCTGACCGCCGAGCGCATCGTCATCACCACCTACCAGGAGATCATCCGCTGGATCGGTGACGACGACCCCACCACCCGCAGGCTGCTGGAAGACATTCTGGCCGACGAGGAAGAGCACGCCGACGACCTCGTCGACCTGCTCGGCGCATGAGGGACCGTCGGGGCACGTGAGGGATTACGGGGAGCTAAGGGATCATCGGGGGCAGAACGGCCCGGGTCAGGGCGGCGAAGAGGGGCAGGCCGCCTGGCAGCGGACCGCGTGGGCGTTCGCCGCGGCGGTTGAGTCGGGCCGGCTCGACCTTCCGCTGCCCGGCTCGGGCGCGACCGGGGAACGGTGGGCCGCGTTCGCCGACCTGGCCGGGGAAGACCTGTCGCTGGCCCGGCTGGCCGAAGGGCACGCCGATGCGGTGGCGATCCTGGCCGAGCTCGGCGGCCCGCGCCCGGAGCCCGGCAGCCGCTGGGGCGTGTGGGCGGCGAACCCGCCCGGCCCCAACGTGACGGCGACCCGGCGGGAGGCAGCTGGGTGCTGCAGGGCACCAAGCAGTACTGCTCGGGCGCCAGGATCTGCACGGACGTTCTGGTCACGGCGGCCGCCGGCGACGGGGCGCGGCTGTTCGCCGTCGCCACGGAGCGGCTGGAGCCGAATCCGGGCAGCTGGCCCGCCACGGGATGGCGGGCAGCGACACGCTGGACGTCGGCTTCCCGGGAGTGTCGGCGGTACCGGTCGGGGCCGCCGGACGCGTACACGAACAGGCCGGGATTCAGCCACGGCGGCGTCGGGGTGGCGGCCTGCTGGTACGGCGGGGCCCGCGGGGTGGCGCGGACACTGCTCAGCGCCGCGTCCAAGCGTGACATCGGCCCGCACGCGCTGGCGCACCTGGGGGCGGTCGATCTCGGGCTGCGCACGGCGCGGGCCGCGCTCGGCCAGTCGGCCGACGAGATCGACGCGGACCCCGGTGACGAGCGCGGCGACGGACCGCTGCGGGCGCTGCGGGTACGCGCGCTGACCGAGGCGGTCGCCGCCGACGTGCTGACGAGAACGGGCCGCGCGCTCGGCGCCGGGCCGCTCGGCCACGACGAGGCGCATTCCCGCGCGGTCGCCGACCTGACGGTCTACCTGCGCCAGCATCACGCGGAGCGCGACCTGGCGCGGCTCGGCGAAATGGTCGCCGAGCGGGGAGACACATGGTGAGCCGCCCGGCCGGCGCGCACCCGATTGACGCACCCGGCACGGACGAGCGCAGCTGGGCCGACTGGCCGTGGCTGAGCACACTGCCCGCGGCCGGGCTGGCCGGCACCGGACTGTCCGGACTGTCCGGGGTGCGGAGCGCCGTCATCGTGGCCGCGCACCCGGACGACGAGGTGCTCGGGGCCGGCGGCCTGATCTCGATGCTGGCGGCCTCGCGTGCGCGGCTGCGGCTGGTGGCGGTCACCGACGGCGAGCGCTCGCACCACGGGCACGGCTCCCCGGCCGCCCTCGGCCGGCGGCGGACCCTGGAAACCACCGCCGCGCTGCGTGCCCTGGGCGCCCAGGGCGACCGAGGTCATCCGGCTCGGCCTGCCCGACAGCGGCCTGGCCAAGCGCGAGGAAAAGCTCGCGACCCTGCTGGCCCCGCTGCTGGCGGGTTTTGATCTCTGCCTGGCCCCGTGGGACCACGACCTGCATCCCGACCACGAGGCGGCGGGCCGGGTCGCGCGCAAGGCCGCGGCCGGGGCCTTCTACTCGTTTCCGGTCTGGATGTGGCACTGGGCCTCGCCCGCCGACCGCCGGGTGCCCTGGAACCGGGCGCTGCGGCTGCCGCTGCCCCCGCGCACGGTCAGCAGGAAGCGCGCGGCCATCACCTGCTTCGCCAGCCAGCTGGAAGACCGGGGCCATGGCCTCGGGCCGGTGCTGACCCCCGCCACGATCGCCCACTTCACCCGTACGGTTGAGGTACTGCTGCCGTGACGCTCGATCCGGCTCACTTCCGCGAACGGTACGGCGCCTCACCCGATCCGTACGGGCTGGCCGACCGCTGGTACGAGGCGCGCAAGTACGCGCTCAGCCTTGCCCTGCTGCCCAGGGAGCGCTACGGCACCGCGTTCGAGCCCGGCTGCTCGATCGGGGTGCTGACCGCGCGGCTCGCGGTCCGCTGCGGCACCCTGCTCGCCTGGGACGCGGTCCCGGACGCGGTCACGGCGGCCCGCTCGAGGACCGCGAGCCTGCCGGGCGTGCGGGTCGAGCAGCACGTGGTCCCGGGCGAGTGGCCGGCGCAGTCGTTCGACCTCATCGTGCTGTCGGAGATCCTCTATTACTTCGACGACACCGACCTGGACCGGTTGCTCCGCCTCGGCATCGGGGCGCTGCGTCCCGGCGGTCACCTGCTCGCGGTGCACTGGCGGCACCACGCCCCCGATCACCCGCGGGACGGCGATGAGGTCCACCAGATCCTGGCCAGGGACCCGCGGCTGGCCCGGCTGGCGGGATACCGCGACCCGGACTTCACCGCCGAGGTCTACACCCACTCCGGCGGGGACCTGCGGTCCGTCGCCCAGGCCGACGGGATCGTGTGACCCGCTCTACAGGCGCCATCGGCGTTATCGTCCCGGCACACAACGAACAGGATCTGCTCCCTTCCTGCCTGGCCAGCCTGCGCCGCGCGGCGCGGGCACTGCCCGGCACGGCGGTGCACCTGATCGTCGTCGCCGACGCCTGCCAGGACCGGACCGCCGAGGTCGCGCGGCGCGGCGGCGCCTCCGTCGTCACGCTCAGCGCCCGCAGCGCCGGCGCCGCCCGCGCGGCGGGAGCGCGCGAGGTACTGCGCCGGACCGGGCAGCTCGACCCGGCGCGCGTCTGGCTGGCGACGACGGACGCGGACACGCTGGTCCCCGCCTACTGGCTGCGTCAGCAGGCGTGCTACGCCGGCCAGGGCTGGGACGCGATGGTCGGCACCATCCGGGTGGCCGACTGGTCCAGCTACCCGGCAGGCACCCGGTCGCTGTTCCGCGAGCGCTACGAACGCGACGAGCGCGAGCAGCCCTACGACGGCGGCGGCAACCAGCACACTCATGTGCACGGCGCCAACCTCGGCTTCCGCGCCTCGGCCTACCTGCGGGCCGGCGGCTTCCCGGCGCTGGCCACGGCGGAGGACCACGCTCTGGTCGAGGCGCTAACCGCGGCCGGCAGCCGGGTGCTGCGGACCCGCGCCCTGCCCGTCGTCACCTCGGCCCGGCGCGAGTCCCGCGCACCGGACGGCTTCAGCCAGTACCTCAGGCAGCTGGAAGCAACCGCCTGAGCCACCGGCCCCGCGGCTTGTCAGCCGCGCTTGCCGCCGGGATTGTCGCCGTAGCGGCGGCGGAACTGCTCGACCCGGCCGGCGGTGTCGACCACGCGGGACTTGCCGGTGTAGAACGGGTGGCTCGCGGACGAGACCTCCACGTCGACGACGGGATAGGTGTTGCCGTCTTCCCACTCGATCGTGCGGTCGCTCGTCACCGTCGACCTGGTGAGGAACGCGAAGTCGGCTGACCGGTCCCGGAAAACGACGGGGTGGTAGTCGGGATGGATGTCAGGCTTCATGAGCAGCCTCCCTGGTAGCGAGATAACGCTTTCCAACGCGCACATGGCCGGAGATGTTCCATCCGGCGGCCGTAACCGCGTCGTCGACGGAGCCGACGGCTCCGAGGGTTCTGAGGACTCCGAGGCTTCCGCGGGTAGCTGCGCAGCGGCCCGCCTGGCGTCAGCCGCGGCATCATCGGCCGCCTGGTCACCGTAGCCAACCGCGATCACCTGGTCCTTGCGGCGCTGCTCGGCGCGGACGATATAGGTGAGCACCTCAAGGTCGGCCTCGGTCGGCTCCTTGCTCATGGGCAGCGCCCGCGGGTAGAGGTTGCGCGCCAGGACCGGGTTCAGCTCCGCCGCGTACAGGCTGAGCTTGGCCAGCAGCAGCAGGACCACCACGATCCCGATAACCCCGGCGAATGTGCCGTAGGTCTCCGAGGTGTTCTTCAGCTCGTGGGTCAGCAGCCCGGTGCCGACGGTGATCAGCGCGGTGAACGCCACCCCGCCCAGGATCGCCCCCGGAAGGTGGCCGCGCGGGCCCACCGCCTTGGCCGTCAGCAGCGTGAAGGTGGCGAAGTAGAGCGCGCAGTTGAGTATCAGCAGGCCGAGCAGGACCGGGATCCTGATCGCGTAGTTGGACGTGCCGCCGGTGGCGTAGGTGGTGACGAACGCGTTCGCGAGGAACGCGAAGCCAATGGTGAGCAGCCCGGCCAGGCTCCGCCCGAGCCGGGGCAGGAAGCCGGTCCGCTCGATCTGCGGGATGTTCCAGACGGTGGCCATCGCCTGCTGCGCGGTCTGGGTGACGCCCTGGGCGCCGTAGATCGCCCCGAGCAGGCCGATAGCCAGCCCGAGCCCGCTGCCGCTCATCTCCGCCGATTTCCCCGGCTTGAATTCGCTGCCGATCACCGGGAACTCGCGCAGCGTGTGCAGCACGCTGTCCCCAGCGAGGCCTGGCCAATGAGCCCGAATATCGTCACCATGACCAGCAGCAGCGGGAAGATCGCGGTGAACCCATACCAGGCCAGCGCGACGACGACCAGGTTGGCGTTGTCGTCGCCGAACTTCTTATTCACCGCGTAAGGCACGCCGGCCCAGCGGTGCCGCCGCTGCCAGGCGTCTACTGTGCCGATCCCCTTGCGGACCGGCTCGACCGGGTTCACCATGCCGCCCTGCTTCCCCCACCTGCGGGAACTAACCCGCATCCCCTGAACAGGAAACCACCTTACGTTCGGGTAAATCAAAATACTTATCCCGAACGGACGCGTGGTCCCCTGCTGGCACCTCAGCTGCTGATCACCGCGGGGCAGCGCTCCCGCCGGGTGTTCCCGTCACCAGTCCGCCGACCCCTCGGCACCGCAGGCCAGCAGGCCCGACGGGGTGAGATCATAACGCGTCATCTCCGACAGCGGGGGTGAGTAGGCGTGCACGCTGACCGCTACCGAACTGGCCGAGGAGTTGCGGACATCGTGCACGTGCCGCGGCCCGAAGGAGCGTACCCCGCCCGATCCGATCCGGTTCACCAGTACCGCGCCCTCCCCCGGCGGCACCACGCACTCATCCAGGTCCCCCCAGGCCACGGCGAACGCGCCGTTCGAGCCGCCGTGATCATGGAAGCCGGTCGACTGGCCAGGCATCCAGCTGATCAGCCAGACCTCATAGTCGGTACCCATGTGGATCCGCTCGTACCAGCGCCCCTCGACGTCAAGGCGAACCCGCGCCACCCATTCAGCCGGGGTCGCGGTCAGCCGCCCCACCTGCGCGGCCAGCTGCTTAGGGGTGAGGAAAGTCGGCTTGACGGCCGTTGGCTGCTGCATGCGGCGATCATGACATACCGCCTACCCAGGGCGCCTTCGGCAACTGTCTTTGGATGTTAATCTTGCGTTTCACCACGGGTAATGCCGGCGGGCGCCGTGCGGACGGCTCCTGATCTCCGCAGGATTTTAATCCCGTGCGCGCTGCCCAGGCATGGTGATGGGATGACGGAATGCGTCCCCGACTAGCACTCCCGCCAAAGCTCCGGCCCGGTGAGCGTGTCGCCGTGGTCTCGCCTTCTTTCGCCGGCCCCGGCGCGTTCCCCGCTGTCCATGAGCTCGCCATGCGCCGCCTGGCCGGGGAATTTGGAGTCGAGCCGGTCGAGTATCCCACTACCCGCCAGCTGGGAGCCCCGGCCCAGGCCAGGGCAGCGGATCTGATGGCGGCGTTCGCCGACCCGGGAATCGGCGCGGTGCTGGCCTCGGTCGGCGGGGACGATCAGCTCACCGTGCTTCCGTACCTGGACGCGGAGGTTCTCGCCGCGCACCCGAAGGCCTTCTGCGGCTACAGCGACAACACCAACCTGCTGAATTATCTGTGGAACCTGGGGATCGCCGGATACTACGGCGGATCCACGATGGTTCACCTGGGCGGCAGGGCGGGCGGCCCGCATCCCGTCGCGGTTGCCTCGCTGCGGGCGGCGCTGCTGTCTGACGATGATCTCGAGCTGTTCCCGGCGGAACGCTTCGGTGAGGACGAAGCCGACTGGGACCGGCCCGAGACGCTCGCGCAGGAGGGACCGACCCGCCCGGGCACGGGCTGGACGTGGCATCAGCCCGACCGGGTCGTGACCGGGCCGACCTGGGGCGGCGATCTGGAGATCCTGCAGTGGAACCTGGCGGCGGGACGGTGGATCCGCCCGCCGGAGGATTACGCGGGATGCGTGCTGCTGCTCGAGACCGACGAGGAGCTGCCGGCCCCGGAGGCGGTCTTCCGCATGCTGCGCAACATGGGGGAACGGGGGCTGCTCGCGCAGTTCCCGGCGGTGCTGGTCGCACGGGCCAAGGCGGCCCTCTTCGGCGTGCCCGCCGAGGCCAGCGAGCGGGACCGGTACCGCGCCGGGCAGCGGGCGGCGGTGCTGCGGGCCTTCGCGCTCTACAACCCCGAGGCCATGCTGGTCTTCGACGTCGACTTCGGCCACACCGACCCGCAGTGGGTGATCCCCTACGGTGGCGCCATCACCGTCGACGGCCCCGCCCGCACCATCACCGCCCATTACCGCTCCGGCCCCGTCGACTGATCCCCGGAGGCTGCTTGGTGATGTGGTCAGCAGCCCTGCAGAGGGGAGTTCATCTGCTCAGGATCTGATTTCCCGACTCCAACACTGACCGGTCAGTCGGCTGCGGCATCTCGACCGGGCACGACGGTCACCGGCCATCCTGCTCGTCGCGGCGCGCGACGAGCGGGATGAAGATGTCGTCCACGATCTGGCGCAGCACATGATCGGGAACCGGCTTGAGCGTCATCATCACCTCGTGGCGCCACAGGTCGTAGGGCAGGCTGGCGATACGGGGGGTCAGCCGGGCGGGGTCGATCTCGCCCCGGGCAACGGCACGCTCGATAGCGCGGCCAGTGGCCGATGGGCGCCCCTCCAGGAACAGGTTGCGCAGGTCGGCCGGAGCCTGGCCCGGCTGGCTGAAGTAGCTGCCGAGCATGCTGGACAGCAGCGCGGCCATGTCACCGCGCAGGGTGTTAGAACGGCGCAGCAGGGCGAGAAAATCGCCACGCAGGGTCCCGGTGTCGGGATCGGGGACCTCGGCGACGGAGCCGCGGCGGCGGATGGCGGCGAGCAGGAGTTCCTCACTGGTCTTCCAGCGCCGGTAGAGCACGGGCTTGCTGGTGCGGGCGCGGGCGGCGACAGTGTCGATCGTGAACCGGCCGTAGCCCTCGGCTACGAGCTGCTCCCAGGCGGCGTCGAGGATGGCGTCTTCCAGGTCGGCGCCGCGCCGGCGCTCCTGCTTGCGGTCATCGCTCGGGGCGGGTTCCGTGCTCACCTCAGCCATTGTCCGCCGTCCCCGCGACCGGGAGCGATTCGGCTGGCCGGGGCGCGGCCGGCGTCTCCGGCGGCCGCGCGGCCGGGAGCGCGAGGGCGGGGATGAAGGCGACGACGGTGATGCCGATCGCCCACCAGAACGCCGTGTGGAACGCGCCGACCGCGCCGTGCCCGAGCAGGGACTGCAGGACGACGGCGACGATGGCGACCCCGAAGGAGGCACCGACCTGCTGGGCGATGCGGGTGTTCATGGTGGCGTGCTGGATGTCGGCCGGCCCGATGTCGGTATAGGCGACCGACAGCGGCGGGATGAGGACGGCACCGATCCCGAATCCGCGAACCAGCAGCGCCACGCTCAGCCACCACAGGCTGGTCCGCGGGCCGGCGAACGCGAAGGGCACGGTCGCTGCCGCGGCCAGCAGGAAGCTGGCGATGGTGACGGTACTCGCCCCGAAGCGCGCGACCAGCTTCCCGACGACAAACCGGGAGGCCAGCGAGCCCACGCCCTGCGGGATCAGCAGCAACGCGGCCGCCAGGACCGACAGGCCGCGCAGCTGCTGGTAGTAGAGCGGGAGCAGGAAAATGCCCGCGTACAGGGCGGCGCCGGCGGTGAACAGCACGGCCGACGCACTGCCGAGCGAGCGGTAGGCGAGCAGCCGGATGTTGACGATCGGCGGCTGCTCGCGCCGCCTCAGCGCCCACCCGACGAAGGCGGCCGACATCACCACGCCGACCAGCAGCGGGATCAGCACGCTGGCATGATCGATAGCGCCATCCGCCGAGAGGTTGGACAGCCCCAGCAGAAGGCCCGCGAGCGCCGCGGCCAGCAGCACCAGGCCGGTTACGTCCAGGCGTGCCCGCGGGGCACCGCGCGCCGGGCGGTCCGGGGCAAGGAACCGCTGGGCGAGCACCAGGGCGACGGCGATCACCGGCACATTGATCAGGAACAGCCAGCGCCAGCTGAGCCAGTTGAGGATCAGGCCGCCCAGGACCGGGCCGAGGATCGGCCCGAGGGCCAGCGGCAGGCTGATCGTCGCGATCAGGTTGCTGCTGGCCTTACCGCCCGCGGCCCGCACCGCGAGCGTCTGCATCAGCGGGAAGATCAGCCCGGCGCCGAAGCCCTGCAGCACCCGGAACGCGATCAGGCTGGTGTCGTTCCAGCTCACAGCGCACAGCACCGAGCCGACGACGAAGATCAGCAGTGCGGTCATCCAGGCCCGCTTGCCGCCCAGCCGCGCCTCGGCCCAGCCGGTCACCGGGATCGCCACCGCCAGCGCCAGCAGATAGGCGGTGCTGACCCACTGGATCGTCCCGACCGACGAGTGCAGCCTGATCACCAGCGTGTGCAGCGCGATCGTGACGATCGTGGTGTCCAGGATCGCGGCGATCCCGCCCATGATCAGCGCCAGCACCGCGCGCTTGACCTCCGGCGTCAGCGCCCCGGCCTTCCCGGCCGGCTGAGTCGCTGCCGACATGATCCCCTCCTAGTTAGATACCAGATTGAATCTTATACTCACCCTTACTGCCAACACAAGATACGGATTTGGATCTTATTGATTCTCATTGATCTGCGTAGCCGATGATCGGCGACCGGATCCGCTGCCCAACCGGGGAGGACGGCGAGGGTCCGGCGGCGGCATACTGACTAGATGGACGAGCCGGCCTCATGGACCGCGGAGTACTTCAGCCTGGCCAATCCGCTAGGTCAGGGGCAAGGGGATGTTCCCCTCCTGCTGCGGCGCGTCGCGGAGACTATCGAAGCATTCGGCGATGTGCAGATCCAGGATCTCCTGATGGACACCGACGTCAACGAATTCGGCAACTGGCCCTCGATCACCGTCTACTTTCACCGGGACCGGCCGGCCACGCAGTGATCGGGTCAGCCGCACTCGGTGCACGAAGCGTTAGCCGCCGTACCTCTCTTCCCACCGCACCCAGGCGCGCCAAGGGCAACCTGCACTCCGGGGCGCGCCCCGGTGATCGCGAAGACTTTTCTTTTGATGAAGACTTTTCGTGCGCATAGCACGAATTTCTTACGTCAGGAAAAAAGCTTTCGCGATCATGGGGATGCGCTGCCGCGATGTGAGTGATCAGGCCTCACGCAAGCGCGCTGACGCACCACGGGACCACCTAGCTAGCTGACACACCACGGGACCGCCTAGCTAAGTGCATGGCGTCGGTGCCTGGGGTGAGGTGCTGCGTACACTGGCGCCGGTGCCTGGGGTGAGATTCCCGGGCACCGGCGGGCCAGATCGGTCGCGGGTCAATCCAGGCGCGCCGACCGCGGGCCTAGCCGCCGACCAGCTTGCGCGCCGCGGCGGCGATGTGGTCGGCGTCGATCCCGGCCCAGGCCAGCAGTTCCTCGCCGGTCCCTGAACCCGGCATCTCGCGGACCGCGAGGTGGGCCAGATGCAGGTCCTGCTGCCCCGCGGCCAGCAGCGCGTCACCGACGGCGGAGCCGAGCCCGCCCTCGGGGTGATGGTCCTCGGCCACCACGATCCGCCCGCCGGTCGCCTCCGCCGCCGCGGCCAGCGTCTTGGTGTCGACCGGCTTGACCGAGTAGAGGTCGATGACCCGCGCGGCGATGCCCTCCGCCTGCAGGATCTCGGCCGCGTGCAGCGCCTCGTGCAGCGTCACCCCGGCGCCGACCAAGGTGACCTGGTCGTCGTCGCCCGAGCGGACCAGCTTGGACCCGCCGACCGGGAACTTCTCCCCCGGCGGGTAGAGCCCCGGGTAGGAGCCACGGGTGGTGCGCAGGTAACTGATGCCTGGCGTGGCGGCCATCGCGTCGACCAGCGCCACCGTGCTGGTGCCGTCGCTCGGGTACAGCACGGTCGACCCGTGCACCGCCCGCATCATCGCCAGGTCCTCGAGCGCCATCTGCGAAGGCCCGTCGGCGCCGATCTCGACGCCCGCGTGCGATCCGGCCAGGCGCAGGTCCACCCCGGAGATCGCGCCCATCCGGATGAAGTCGTAGGCGCGGGTGAGGAACGCCGCGAACGTGGACCCGAACGCGCGGTAGCCGCGGACCGCCAGCCCGGTGGCCGCCGCCACCAGCTGCTGCTCGGCGATGAACATCTCGAAGTACCGCCCGGGGAAGGCGGCGGTGAACTCGTCGGCGTAGGTCGAGTTGCTCACCTCGCCGTCCAGCGCGACGACGCGGTCATCGCGCGCGCCCAAGGCGACGAGCGCGTCGCCGTAGGCCTTCCTGGTGGCGACCTTCTCCCCGACGGCGTACTCGGGAGGCGCCGTGCTCGGCTTGGCCGGCTCGGGAGCGAGGGTCGTGGGCATGTCCGGCACCGGGCCCGGCTCGGCCGGCGACGGCACCGGGCCGCGCAGCACCTGGTTGCGCACCCCGCCGAGCTCGGCGATCGCGCGGTCGGCCATCTCGGCCGGGAACGGCTTGCCGTGCCAGCCGTCCTTGTTCTCGACCTCGGAGAACCCCTTGCCCTTGATCGTCTTGGCCAGGATCACCGTGGGCCGCCCGTCCGCCCCGTCCACGGCGGTGGTCATCGCCTGGTCGATGGCGGCCAGGTCGTGGCCGTCGACGGTCAGCACCCGGGCGCCGAACGCCTCCATCCGGCGCTGGTACTGCTCGAGGTTCCAGCCGACGTCGGTCTGGCCGCGCTGGCCGAGCCGGTTGATGTCGGCCATCACAATCAGGTTCGACAGCCCGTAATAGGAGGCCTTGTCGAACGCCTCCCAGATGGAGCCCTCGGCCAGCTCGCTGTCCCCGGTCAGCACCCAGACCCGGTACGGGAGCCGGTCTAGGTACTTGCCCGCCAGCGCGACCCCGACGCCGTCGGGCAGTCCCTGCCCGAGCGAGCCGGTGGCGACGTCGACCCAGGGCAGTATCGGGGTGGGGTGGCCCTCCAGCCGCTGGCCGAAGCGCCGGTAGCCGTTGAGCAGCTCGTCTTCCGAGACGACCCCGACCGCCTTGAACACCGAGTACAGCAGCGGGGAGGCATGTCCCTTGGAGAAGATCAGATGATCGTTGCCCGCCAGCCGCGGCTCGTCCCAGTCGTAGTGCAGGTGCCGGGTGATGAGCACCGCCAGCAGGTCGGCGGCGGACATGCTGGACGTGGGATGACCGGATCCGGCGCTGGTCGAGGAGCGGACCGAGTCGACCCGCAGCTGCGCGGCCACTTCCGCGGCGGTGTTGAGGTCAATGGTGGTGGCATTTTCCGTCGTAGCCATCTGCGGGCTCCCCTCGTTTGCGTTCGAACACCGCTAATGCCCACCTAACCGCACTCCACACCGGCAGCCGCGGCCGGGTCCGGACGAGAGGCGGGCTTCAGCTCACGAAGACGCCGGCCAGCGCGGCGGCCAGCGCGGCCGCGGCGCTGCGGTCCGCGTCCCGTTCGGTGCTGGGGACCTGCGTCACCAGCAGCTCGTAGTAGAGGGGCGCTGCCAGCGCGTGCATCAGCGCGGCCGGGTCGGTGCCCGCCGGGAGCTGACCGCGCCCGGTCGCGCGGTCCACGATCACGCTGATCGCCGCCAGCCGGCCCGCCCAGAACTGGCTCATCAGCCCGGCGATCTCCGGGGAACCAAGCCCGCCCACGATGAGCGCCCTGGTAATCGCGGCACCGCCGGGGTCGGACAGCACCGACTGCACCGCCCGGGCCAGCTCCCGGAGGTCCTGCTCGATGCCGCCGGCGTCCGGCACCGGGATGTGCGCGGCCGCGGCGCCGCCCAGCGCCTGCCGGATGATCTCCGCCTTGCTGCCCCAGCGGCGGTAGACGGTCGTCTTGTGCACGCCGGCCCTGGCCGCGATCGACTCCACGCTGATGTCGGCGTAATCGCGGGACGACAGCTCGGCGATGGCCGCGGCGAAGACCGATTCGGCCACCCGGGCCGTGCGGCCGCCCGGCCGCGTCGTTCCTGGGGTGCTCACGGCGCCGATCTTATCGCAACATCTTGTTGCTATTACAACCGCATCATGTCACGCTATTAACGCAACAAGATGTTGCGTGAAGCTTTGGGCGCTGGCCCAGATTGGCGAGTGACATGACGACCTCACCCGGCCCCGCGCCGTCCTCCCCGCCGTTGACGCCGGCGCCAGCGGGGCAGTGCGCGGCCAGCACCAACGGGGACCGGCCGGCCGGGCAGCCTTGCTGGCCTACCTGCCCGCCGCCGCCGGCATCGGGTACCTGGTGGCCTGGGTGGCCGGGCTCGCCGCCTGGCCAGCCAATCTGCCGCTGAACGCGACCGCCGCGCAGACGACGGCAAGCTATGCGGCGCACCCGGCGCAGGCGGCTGCCCAGTACCTGCTTGTCGAAGGACTGGCCGGGCTCCTGCTCGGGGTCGTGCTCGGTTGCGTCCTGCTCCCCCAGATCCGTGCAGGCATGGCGCTGATGGCCGGGGGCGCCGCCCTGCTCGGCGCGGTGGCCGTCGGGACGTCGCTCGCGCAATGCGCCATCGGGCTCGCCGCCACCAGCGCGGCGACCGGCCATCAGGTGGCCCGCTGCGGCGATCTGTCCGACCTGGTCAACCAGCTCGACGGCGTCAAGATGCTGGCGATCGCGGCCGCGGCCGTCCTGCTGGCGGCGCTCGGCGGCCCAATCCCGCGCTCCCGCGCTGGCTGCGGGCGACCGCCCTGCTGCTCGCCGCCGCGCTAGTCGCGTCCGGCTGCGCTTACCTCACGCTGTCGCAGCAGCTGGCCTGGACCGCCTACCTATCCGGCGCCCTGCTGCTTATCTGGGTGACCGGACTCGGCATCGCCCAGACCACACGGCTGACGGCGCGGAAGAGGTGAAATCACGGTCCGTTCAGCAAACCGTCTTTGATTTTTCTTAACGAACCGAGGATTCCAGCATCAGTCCCATTGCCGCTTTTGCTTATATAAGCCGGCTCCGGGTGCGCCAGCGACGTGCTCGGACATGAGATCATGCCTGGCATGAAGGGCACGCTCACCCAGCACGGCATTACCACCGAACCGACCCAGCAAGATATCAAGCAGGCCGCGGCCGCCGACGAATTCTTCTGGCTCGATCTCGATATCCACGATCCCGGACCCGACGACGACGTCATAGGGATGCTGACCAATACCTTCCACTTCCACCCGGTGGCGGTGGAGGCGGCCAACCACTTCGGCCAGCGGCCCCGCATCGACGACTATGACGACTTCGTCCACGTCGTCACCTTCGGCATGGCCGGTGACGGGAAGAACGTGGCCGAGGTGCACTGCTTCATCACGGCGAAGTTCATCATCACCCTCCACCAGGGCAACTGCCCGTGCCTCGGCACCGTGTGCGACCGCATCGCCGGCCACCATTCGACCGGGGTGGCCCCGCCGCAGGTCGCCATCTTCTACCTGATCATGGACACCCTGATCGACTCGTTCTTCCCCATGCTCTCCGAGTTCGACGATTCGATCGACGACCTGGAGGGCGAGATACTCAAGACCCCGACCGAGGAGCAGCTCGGCACCCTTTTCGGCATGAAGCAGCAGATCATGGCGATCCGCAAGGTCATCACGCCGCAGCGGGACATGATCTCCAGCCTCAACAACGGAATGGTGGAGATCCCCGGCATGACTGAGGCGGGAGGGCCGTACTTCCGCAGCCTCTACGACCACCTCATCCGGATCAGCGACATGGTGGACGAGTACCGGGACCTGATCAGCGCCGCCATGGACACGCACCTGTCTATGGTGTCCAACCGGCTGAACGTGGTCATGAAGCAGCTGGCCATCATCGCCACCATCTTCCTGCCGCTTGGCTTCCTCACCGGGTTCTTCGGGCAGAACTTCTCCTGGCTGACCAATCACGTCCAGGGCAACCTGGGCTACTTCCTCTTCTTCGGCATCGGCTCCGAGCTGGTCGCGATCGTGGCGCTGATGGTCCTGTTCAAGCGGCGCGGCTGGCTCAGCAGCGGCCCCACGGCCTGAGCGCGCCCCACTGATGGCCGTCAGCCGCTGAGGCATAAGCGTCTGCGCAGGCAGGTCAGGGAGTGCTCCCCAACGACCGGGCTTTATCGGTGCTGCCCGGCCGGGCTCATCCCGCGTCCGGCAGGCACACCTGCAGGATGCCGTCCCGGATCCGGGTGTCGAAGACGGGCTGGGGCGCGGTGGCCGGGCCGCGGGCGACCGAGCCGTCCGCCAGCCGGAAGATGCTGCCGTGCCAGGGGCAGGTGATGCAGCCATCGCCCAGATCGCCGTCGGACAGCGGGCCCGACATGTGGCTGCAGCGGTCGGCGAGCACATGAAAACGGTCCCCGTCCGCCACGACCAGCAGTGGGACCTCGCCCAGCAGCACCCGGGCCGGGCAGTCGCCCGGCAGGCTCGCGACCGCGCCGACATCATGCCAGCCCGGCTCGACCAGGTGCGGCACCGCCTCGGCATGGTTTACCCCGCCCGCCTGCCGGAAGGAGATATGGCCGCCAAGCAGGCCGCCGATCCCGGCGACGGTCAGCCCCGCGAACCGCAGCGCGCGGCCGCGACGCGGGTCGCCGGCCGCGAGCGACGCGCCGTACAGGCCGGCCGCGGCGGTCACTGCCAGCAGGTGCACCACGCCGACCCGCATCTGCTGCTCATGCTGCTCCGACCAGTCGGCCGCCCCGGCCACGGCGGCGGGGATCACGGCGAGGACACCGAACGCGGTGAGCCTGCGGGCGGCCTGCTCGGCTCCGGGCCGTCCGTCCGCCCCGCGCCACGCGTCAATGCCCTGCCATCCGTCGAGCACCGCGGCCGACAGCCACGCCCCGAGGGGGGCCTGCACCAGAACCGGGTGCAGCGGATGCCCGAGCCAGACTCCGTTCAGGCCGTCCCTAATCTTGCCCGGGGGCAGCTTCCGCGCTGCTCGCTGACCGATCGCGACGAAGCGGTCGAGACCTTTTGCCTGCTCAAGCTGGGAGACGATGCGCATGGCGGGCCAAGTGCCCGGCAGCCCGAGGCTCAAACCAGCGCCGCCCCGGCGGGCCCGCTCCGCCGGGGCTGCCGTAAGCGCGGCTCAGCGACCGAGACCGCCCACAATCAGCGTGTCGGCGGACGCCGGGAACCATACGTTCTGGCTGCCGTCATGCCAGCGGACCACGTACGGCGGTCTCCCTAGCTCGCTCCACACCTCGATGATCACCGCTACGCGATCGCCTTCACCCGCGCGGCGTTCCTTGACCAGCAGCCTGTCGCCTGGCCAGGCCCGCATGCTTCCCCCGGTGGCGCGTGGTTCCGGCTCTGGCGGCAATGACGTTTGCGCTCCGCTCACTCCCCCGAGCCCGCTGCCGGCGGCGGGAGGAGCCCGCAGGCCGCCAGGCCTGGCACGGACGGCGCGCGACTGCTGTACAGACTCCGCAGACCTCGCGTTTTTGACCACATGACAGTACGGGGCCAGCGCGCCTGGCCAGGCCGCCGCGGCGCCGGCCTGGCCCTTTCCTTGAAGTGCCCCGCCTGGCCGGCCGCCTCCTCCACCGTGGCATATACGGAGAAGGCTTCGGCCAGGCGGATGACGGCAAGAACCCGCATCACATTCCGCCGTGGTGCGGCGAGGATAAGGTCGCCCCCGGCCTCCCGGGCCTGCCTTCGGGCGCGCGCCAGCGCTGCCACGCCGCTGGAGTCGATGAACTCCAAGCCCGCTAGGTCCACGATGATCCCCGGATCGCGGACGGCGATCTCCGTCAGCTCAGCCGCGACATCCACAGCGTCAGCCAGGTCGAGTTCCCCGCGCAACGTGACCACGGTGTAGCCGTGATAGCCGCGGGTACTCAGGTCCGTGCTGAACATGGGCATGCCCTTCTTGCTTCAGCAACAAGGCAGGGGTCTTGACCCAGCAGCTAGCTCTCGAGGTTGTGTCACAAACGATACGCCTCCGCGGCTCGCGTCAGGATCTTCGACCCACGAACGTACGTCGTTTACCCGGGTATGACCCGGGCCCACCGACCCGGAAGAGCGGGACCTTAGTCCTGGACCAGGCGGGGCCTATAATGGGAAAACAGAGATCCTTCTGCTTTAACCTGCGCCTGCGGGCGCGGATCGCGATGTTCAGCGCGTCGTCCCGGACCTCGGCGGCACGGCCCGATTTGGCCGGACTAAGTCCAAGGTGACGACACGATGGATCAGCCAGCGGGCAGCCAGGGCCGCCACGGTATTCAGAACAGCTACCCGGTGCGGTGGACTGGCCGGCACGCGGTCGTAGCGCTGCCGGAGCATATCGGCCAGGCGAACGCGCGGCAGGTCAGCGAGCAACTGCTGTCGGTCATCAACCGCGGCGCGGATGCACTGATCGTGGACATGACCGCGACGATCTCGTGTGATTACACGGGCGCGGAGGTCCTGCTGCGTGCCCGCCAGCGCGCCATTGCCAGCGGTACTGAGATGCGGCTAGCGGTCACCGATAGCGTCGTCCGGCGCGCGCTCAGCCTGAGCGGAGTCGACCATCTGATCTCCAGCTACCCGTCGCTTGAGGCGGCCATCGCCGCCAGGGAACCGGCTGCTATGGCCCGGCCGCCGGACGGGGACGATAGCAAGGCCATCACCCCGGAAGTGCTGCGAAAGCTGCTTGACGCCCTGGATGACGGGGTGGCACTGACGGACCGCGATGGGGTACTGGTGCTGGCTAGCAGGAGGCTGGAGGAGATGTTCGGCTACCAGCACGCGGAACTGCTTGGGCACCGGGTCGATTCGCTGATCCCAGACTGCCCACGGGAAGGGCGGCCCGGCCACGGGACCGCCTTCGCGCAGGTGGCCACCCCCCGGCCGGCTGGAATGCGGGAGCGGCTGGACGGGACACGCAAGGACGGGGCAGCGTTCCCGGTCGAGGTCCGCAGCACCCCGGTGCACACCTCGGCGGCCCAGTTCACCCTCACCGTCTTCCGGGAAGTCACCGCCGCGACCGGAACTACAGATGCGATCTAGCGCCGCCGCGGGCGCCGCCGGCCAGAACCATGCAAGGCCGAAACCAAGGAGCGCCTGATGTCAGTGCAAGAACAGCACACTGGACCCCGCATCGTAGCGGGGGTCGACGGCTCGCTCTCGTCCGTGAGCGCTCTGCGCTGGGCGGCCCGGCAGGCCGCACTCACCGGCGCGGCGGTGGACGCCGTGATCGCCTGGCAGTACCCGGCCGCGGGCTACGGGTGGGCGCCGACGGGCATGGAGGGAACCTTCGATTTCAAGGAGAACGCGGAGAAGATCGTCGCCGACGCGATCGGCAACGCCGTCGACCCGGGCAGCGGCATCCCCGTGCGCGCCCGCGTCGTCGAGGGCATTCCCGCGCAGGTTCTGCTCGATGCCTCAGACGGCGCTGACCTCCTGGTGGTGGGCAGCCGCGGGCACGGCGGATTCGCGCAGGCGCTGCTCGGCTCGGTCAGCCAGCACTGCGTGCATCACGCGCACTGCCCTGTCGTCGTGATCCGCGGCAACGACCATGCCTGACCGATGACCTGTAACGCGCGGTTAGGTCACGCGACCCACGAGGGGACGATCTGGGCGAGGCGGCCCGGGTCGGTCAGCGTGCGGATCATGGTGATGGCGCCGCCTGTGACCGTGAAGGCCATGACCGTGACCGGCCGCCCGTCCACCGTGATGAGGACGCCCGGTGCGCCGTCGACGAGCGCGGGATGGGCCAGCGCGCCCAGTCGCGCCCCCGATCCTCGCCCGGGTGGCGATCTCTCCCGCGCCGCGCACGACGATGGTCCCCTTGGGGCTGCGGGCCTGCAGTTCGGCCTCTGGGGCGAGCAGCGCGAGCAGCGCGGCGATATCGCCGCGGCCGGCCGCGGCGACGAACGCCTCGACGACTTCCCGGGCTGCGGCGTCCGCCGCCGCCGTCGGCGGGCCCAGGCGGATCCGGCCGCGGGCGCGGCTGGCCAGCATCTTCGTGGCCGCGGTGCTGCGGCCCAGGATCGCCGCGATCGCGTCGAACGGGACCTCGAACACATCGTGGAGGACGAACGACACCCGCTCCGCGGGAGTGAGGGCGTCCATGACAACGTACAGGGCGAGGCCGACGGAATCGGCGAGCAGTGCCTCCTCCTCGGGATCGCCCCGCCCGGCGCCGGCCGCCTCGCGCGGGAGCGTGCCGACGGTGAGCTCGAGCGGCTGCTCGGCTCGTACACTGCGCCGCCGGAGAGCATCGAGGCAGATCCGCCCGGTCACGGTGGTGAGCCAGCCGCGCAGGTTCTCGATGCCCCCGCCGTCAGTGCGGGCGAGGCGCAGCCACGCCTCCTGCACGGCGTCGTCCGCGTCCGCGTGCGAGCCGAGCATGCGGAACGCGATCGCGTGGAGATAGGGGCGATGGGTCTCGAACTCGGCGGCGAGCTGTTCCTCGGTCACGGTTCTCCTCCACGCGGCGGTGTCACTACCAGGACGCATCGGGCGCCGACGAGGTAACAGCCCGGCCGGCGTTACCTTCCGCCGCGGCCGCACGTCGTAGTGCCGTACAGCGATCCACGATCCGCTCCTTGGAGGAACAGAATGACATCACGCATCCAGAACGCGGTCCAGCCCGAGGTCACCACGGGCGTCCAGCACCTGTTCAAGGCCGTGTACGCCGGGGGCGTGCCGCAGCAGACACTGGAGCTAGTTCACCTGCGCGCGAGCCAGGTCAACGGCTGCAGCGCCTGCGTCGACGCGGGCGTCAAGAGCGCCACGAAGGCCGGCGTCAGCCCCGAGAAGCTGCTCACCGTCGCCGCCTGGTACGAGAACCCACTCTTCGACGACGCCGAGCGGGCCGCGCTGGCGCTCGCTGAGGCCGCGACCCGGCTCTCCGACCGGCCCGGCGCGGTCACCGACGAGATCTGGGCCGAGGCCGCCCGGCACTACGACGAGCGGCAGCTCGCGGCCCTGGTGCTGATGGTCGCGATCACCAACTTTTTCAACCGCCTCAACACGACCCTCCGCGTGCCAGCCGGGACCGCGTGGGACTGACGCCAGACCTGCGGCCTGTTACACCGGCGGCACGCGGCACGCCCGTTCTCTCACCTGAACGCGGCCACGACGACAGCGATCGCTGCCGTACGCCTGCCATTTGATCAATCATCACTAGTCTCCTTTTGGTCTGCGCTCGCGATGAGCGTCTCGCATATCTCCAATCTGGGCGCATAAGCGGATGCGGGGCAGGGCCATAAGTCCTCGGTCCTGTGAACGGTGAAACCTCTGAGTCAAGCGCGCCCGTGCCCGGCGGGGAAATAGCCGACCAGGAAAGGGCTCATCACCGTAGCCGATTGCCCTGGGTGCGTCTTACGATTTGAGTGTCGAACTGCGGTCAGTCCGCCGCCAGGCCGGCGCACAGTCGCCCGGCAGGGTAGGCGCGGCGCTGACCGAGGGGAGCGCGACGTGCGCCCGGGCCGCCGGGGAGCACCAGGTCGCGCCCGGCCGGACCGCGTGATGGGTCTGACGGCCAGCCAGCAGCGCGCACTTGACCGGATCAAGCAAACGCTGGCGCACGATCACCCGGGTCTCGGACCGCTGTTCGCCACCTTCACCAAGCTGTTCAGCCACGAGGCGATGCCCGTGACTGAGCGGGTCACGCCCCGGCGCTGGCGGTTGCGGCGATCCGGCTACCCCAGCAGCTGATAGTGCGGTCCGAGGACGGCGCCGAACTGGGGCAGGTACTGGTCGTAGCCGCGGTTGTCGCACTGCAGGCCCTGGTTAATGCAGTGCTTGACCAGGTCGGACAGGACCGTCGGGTTCCAGGCATCGAAGAAGTCGTAATGCCAGGTCCAGGCGGGCCCGCTGGCCAGGTGCAGGTCCATGGCGGCCAGGTCACCGCTGACCGGGAACGCCATCTTGAACTCCAGCATCGGCACCGCGACCGGGTAGCCGGACGGGCAGACCGCCCGGCCCTGGGCGTTGTGGACCGGGTAGGCCATGTTGCTCTCGTGGTTCACCGCGTCCAGGTGCACGCCGTCCCAGCAGCTCGGGGCCTGGTAACGGATGTCCAGTTCGCTGCCCGCCGGGCAGGACGCGGGGAAGTTGAAGTTGTAGAAGCTGTTCCCGCACTCCCACCCTTCGACGGTGCCGCGGCTCTGCTCGAACTGGGCCTGCGTCGCCATCGGGTTGCCGACCTCGAACCGCAGGCCCTTCGGGAACGGCCGCACTGCCTTGTAGTCGTAGATCCCCGACTTGTAGTAGATCGTCTGCGGCCCGACGGGGTTGATGATCTTGTTGTCGGTACCGGACTCCAGCGCCGGGAACCAGTAGCCCGAATGGTCTTGCGGGGTGTCGCAGGAGCTCGTGGCGGCCGACAGAGAGCCGAAGGTGCTGGCGGAGTTGACCGACTTCGAGCCCATGAAGGCGTGCGTGTGCGCCGCGTGGCCCTCCTGCCGCGGGTAGACGATCGCGTCGTCCTTCGCGTCTTTGAACACCGTGCAGTCGGTCTGGAACTCGTAGTGGGTGACGTAGGACGGGTAGCTGAAGCTGGTGTTCTCCGCGGCGCCCTTGTCCGCCGGGCTGACATCGATGGACTCGCCGGGATCGAGGTTGGGGCTGAATGACGGCGGGGCCGGCTTCATCATCGGCATCGGGCCGGCCTGGCCGTAGACATCGAAGCCCCACAGCGAGTACCCGTACTGGGTGGCCGCGGCGGTGGCGTACAGCCGCACGTACCGGCCCTTGCCGCTGACGTTCAGCGTCTCGGTGCCACCGCGGCCGCGGGTGGTTGAGTAGACCGTCGCCCAGGTCTTGGCGTTGTCCGATGTCTGGATTTTGAAGGCGGCGGCGTAGGCGGGGTTCCAGTCGAGCACGACGTTGCTGATCGAGGCCACGCTGAGCAGGTCGACCTTCAGCCACTGGGTACCGCCGGCCGCGCTGGCCCAGCGGGTGCCCGGGTCGTCGTCCACCGCGTCCTGCGGCGGGTAGACCTGGGAGTCCTGGTCGGACGACGCGTACGCGGGCAGGTAGCGGGAGATCGGCACGTCCATCGCGGCCGGCCCGGCCGACGTCATGCGGCCGGCGTTCCGGGCGGCCAGCGCGTCGGCCAGGCCGGGTGCGCCGCCGGATTTGGATAGCTGCCCGGAGGCGACCAGCCCGATCCCCGCTAGCACGATGGCGGCCGATGCGACCGCCGCGATGCGGTGCCATCGCCACCCGCCGGCCGTCGCGTGGCGCAGCGACCGGTGGCGTATTCGCGGACGAGAATTCATGGAGCCTGCCTTCCTCGATTACTTGAACGGCGGCAATGCGCCTAACGGGTGGTAGCTGGCCACGTCGACCGGGACCACCTTGCCCGGGCGGGTGGAGGTCACCGGGCCGCCGACGCCGTTGATGACCGAGTTGAGACCGCCGGAACCGGCGATCCAGACGCCGAACACGTCGTGGAACGCGATCCCCGGCACCTTCGGCGCCGCGAAGGCGGCCGTGTCGTGCAGGGTGGCGGAGGTGTCAATGAACACCACGTAGCTGCCCATCCCGTAGCCCCGGAAGGTCTTCACCCCGGCGCCGACCTGGAAGGCGGGGTAACCGTCCGCGGCCGCGGACTGGCGCCAGGCCGCCTGGCTCGGCGGGTCATAGGGCAGCTCGTTCTGGAAGAACACGTCGGTGCCGCCCTGACCGGTCCAGGTGACCTCGCTCTTCTGGTAGTGCTCGACCGCGAGGCCGTAGGCGGTGACGTCGTTGCCCGTCACCTCGACCCCGGTGGCGGCCGCGTTGGCGGTCCAGCCGACGTGGTTGCCGTGATCGGCCCGCCACGCCCACACGTCGTCGATGATCGAGTGCGGTGCGCCGTCGAGCAGGCTGACCGCGGCCGCGGTGGCGGTCGTCTCCGCCCCGCCGATGCGGAAGAACACGTCCGCGATCAGGTCGGGATTCCCGGTTGCGGCCGTGCCGGAGTGGCCAAGGGCGAATAGGACGGGAGACGTTGCGTGGCCCGCGTCGATGATGAGACCGGAGACCTTCACGCCCACGTCAGAGGCGACCGTCAGGGCCGCGGTGCCGCGTTGCGGCACCAGCGTCGCGAAGCCCTGGCCGAGCACCACCGTGTTCGCCCGGCCGACGGTGATCGGCTGGGGCAGATCGTAGACGCCGGGCGTCAGCACGAGATTCTTCCCGGCCGCGAGTTCGGAGTTGATCGCGCCGACCGGGGTGGCCGGGGACGCGACGAAGAATGATGACAGCGGCCGGGACTCCCCCGCTTCGCTGCCCCCGGACCAGGACGTCCCGGACGAGCCGGTCTTCACGGCGGGCACGAAGACGCGGTAACTGCCGCCCGTGCCGGTGTAGAGGAACGGTTCTTCCTCGGTGACGGGGCTGGTGCTCAGCACCGTGTTCTGCTGGCACTGACCGGTGAAGACGTGCGCGGGCGCGCCCTTGACGCCGGAGTAGACCATGTTCCACAGGCCGTTCGGGCAACCGGTGGTGCCGCCGATGGAGCTGTTGCGCACCAGGTACTGCTGGTTGCCGTAGAACCCGAGCTTGCCGGCGACCTGACTGTCGGCGATGAACCCGCCGCTGGCGAAGTCGCTGGGCGCGCAGTAGTCCTGGAACGCGACGCTGCCGTTGATGATGGCCCGCCGCAGCGGTGCGGCCTGCGAGACCGCCCAGAACTCGGCGCTGTTGTCGCAGCCGGCGCCGTCCGGGTCGGCCGGCTTCGGCGCGTAGGCCGGGGGCGTTTTCGGCCGGTGCACGTTGAGGGTCAGGTTGGACAGCGACCGCCAGAAATTGTCGTCGGCGTTGCAGCTGCCGCCGCCGCAGAGGTCATTGAACACGTCGGCGGCGCCGTTGATCACCGTGTCCTTCGGCAGGCTGCCCAGACCCGCGACCTCGGTGTAGTAGCCCACCTGGAACACCAGCGGATCGGCGGCGGACCCGTAGGTCCCCGGCTCGAACAGCAGCGCGTACCGGCGGCTGGTGAACTGACTGCCGACCGGCACCTGCTGAGTCGCGATCGCGTTGAGGTCGGACTGGATCCGCGGCTGGCTCATCGCGTCGCTGAAAACGCACACGTCCGCACCGAACGGCGAGGTGGCGGTTCCCGGGCACACGCTCGGGGCGGACGCGCTGGCGAGCAGCGCTGAGCTGGAAACCGACAGCGATTGCGCGGGCGGCGCCCCGCCGGAAACGGCCGCCACCCCCGGCACCACCAACGCCGCAACCGCCGCCGTGATCGTGATGACCGCCGCGATCCGACCAAAGCTGACTCGACCTGCCACTGGCGTCCTCCCTGACCTGCCCCCTGCGCAGGAGACCTCGGCACCGCAGGCGGATAACGGGAAAGGACCGTAAGAAGTGTTACGTCCCGCTGACTCGGCCCGGCCGGCCGTGCAGGTGGAACAAGCGGTCCGTTCACTCAAATCAAAATCCCGAACGGGCGCCGGGGCGCCTCCGGAATCCCAGCCACTGACCTGTCCGGGGCCGGGCGGGCACGGTGGTCAACCGGGACCGCTCGGGGGGCAAAGCAAAACCGGCGCGGCCCGCTGGGTGCGGGCCGTGCCGGTTGGGGCGAGCCGGGGAAACGGACCGTTGCCGCGGCCCCCGGGCCGGCTAGGCGGCCGGGTGAGCGGCTGCGGTCCCGGTCACGCCCCGTGCCCCGCGGACGGCGGGAGGTGAACAGGTCCGGGTGACGCTGGCGGTAGCCGGAGATGAGGCCGTCGACCCCGATCCAGCTCGAGGTCCGCCACATGACCAGGATCACGATGGCGAACAGGGCGTAGAAGGCGCAGACGCTGGCGGTACCGGACATCACGTAGGTGAACAGCAGGGCCAGGCTGCCGAGCGCGGCGAGGCGGGTGAACAGGCCGGCCACCAGGGCGACGCCGATCGCGAACTCGGCGACGGCGATGAGGATGCCGAGCGCCCGGCGTTCGGCACCACGAACCCGTGCAGGAACGAGCCCCACCAGGAGTACGCCGGGGTGCCGTGCGCGGCGAATCCCGCGACACCGGCGCCGTTGTTGTGGATGAACCCCGCGGCCTCCGCGCCCCATAGCTTGGCCGCTCCGGCCTGGATCCACATCACGCCAAGCCAGACGCGCATCGCCGTCCAGCCGAGCGCGGCGAGCTTCGAGCTCTTGAGCGACTCCCATACCTGAAGGTTGGTGCGCTTGGCGGGCTCGCCAATGACTGCGCTAATCGAGGTGCTGACAGCGGACGTTGCGTTGACCGGGGTCTCGACGGGGGACGTTGCGTTGATCGGGGTCTTGACTGCGGGCATTGAGATCGCTTCCCTACATCTCATTATTCCGAGCCCGTTCCCCAGGCCCGGTGAGCCCGTTTCCCTGGGCTCACCCCAAGTCTCGGTCGCGGGCCCCTCCCGCCGCTGGTGCCAAAGGTCCCGAACGGCAGGGACGAACAGCACCCCTTCCCCGGGACCAGCAGCGCCTGTCGTGGAGACGGGAGGCCGGTCACCTCCGCCGCCATCAACCCCGGCATAACCCGTATTAGGGATGTACTACTGTCATCCCGGTGGACGTGCCGTCGGATGAGGAGGTCTCGGCCGCATTCGGCAAGGGAGATCCCGATGCGCTGCGGCTCCTCTATCAGCGTTTCGGTGCGCTGGTCTTCAGCATCGCCTGCCGGTCCCTGGGGGCCGGGGCCGATGCCGAGGATGTCACCCAGCAGGTTTTCGTGTCGGCCTGGCGCGGCCGGGACACCTTCGATCCGGGCCGGGGCTCGCTGGCCGGCTGGCTGGTGGCGATAACCCGGAGCAGGATCGCCGACATGCTGCGAGCGCGGCAGAGAGACGACCGCGTAGTGCTGCGGCTGGCCGCCGGCACTTCGACGCAGGCTCCGGCGGTACCATCTGACCAGGTGGTGGACCGTGTGGTGCTGGCCGACGAGATGGCCCGGCTCCCGGAGGTGCAGCGGCTGGTCATGACCCTGGCTTTCTACTCGGACTTGACGCACGAGCAGATCGCCGAGGTTCTCCGGCTCCCGCTCGGTACCGTGAAGAGCCACATCCGCCGTGGCCTGCACCGGCTGCGGTCCAGGCTGGAGGCCGACCGTGTCACACACTGATCCGGCGATCCTGGCGCTGCGGGCCCTTGGCGAGCCCGCCGGGACGTCGCATGATGATCACCACGTGGCCCTGTGCGCCGACTGCCAGAGCGAGATCGAACGGCTGACCCGGGTGGTCGATCTGGCCCGGCAGGACGGGCCCCCTTCTCTTGACCAGCCGCCGCCCGGGGTGTGGGAGCAGATCGCCGCCGCCGTGGGCGAGGACATGGTGACGGTCGCCCCGCAGGTGCCCGCGCCTACGGCCGGGACCGAAGCCGGGGCCGGCTGGCCGCCGCGGCGGATGCAGCGGGGGCACCAGAGGCTGGCCGTGGCGCTGGCCGGGCTCGCCGCAGGCCTGATCATCGGAATCGGCGGCGCGGTCGGAGTCGCCAACCTCACGAGGACGCCGGCGACCTTGGTCGTCGCCCAGATCGAGTTGCGGCCGCTTCCTCAGTTCCCCCAGTGGCAGGGCGCGACCGGTACCGCGGTACTTCACGACAACGGAGCGGCGCAACTGCTGGCGGTCAGCGTCACCGCGCCCCAGCGCCTTGGCTTCTACGAAGTCTGGCTGCTCGGCCGGGACGGGACCAGCATGATCTCGCTGGGCGACCTGAACGCGGCCCATACCGGGACGTTCGATCTACCGGCCGGGGTCGACCTGGGTTTCTACTCCCGGATCGATGTCTCGCTGCAGCCGTTCAACGGCAGCACGCTGCACTCGCGCACCAGCGTCGTGCGCGGCTCCCTGCCGGCCGCGGCCACCGGCACCGGCGGCCGCGCGTAACCGCCCACGGCCTGCCCGCAGCGCGCTTCGTCGGTTTACGATTTTGCCTGCATCCAAAGGCGCCCGCCGCGCCGTATGCCAACACGAGAGCCGCGATCAAGAGCGGCCCAACCGAATGGAGTTGGCATGCGAATGTTCAAGCGCCTCGGGGTCGCCGCCGCAGCGGCAGGAATTCTTCTCGGGACCACAGCCGGCGTCGCCTCGGCCTCGGCGACGGAGACCCATCCTCATTGCCCCGCGCCCTCCGTCGTGCGCCTCACCGGCGGCCAGACGACGCTGACGACGGCCCCGGGGATCGCCGCCGCGCTGCTGGGCCACGGCATCGTGCCGCTCGCCACACTGCCCGGCACCGAGGGAGCGGAGTCCGTTTCCGGCGGCGTGGCCGTCCGGTTCGCCTTCCCCGTCACCGGGGGCAGCGTCAACCTCAAGCAGCTGACCGGCGCGATCGACCACAGCGGCGGGATCCTGTTCATCGCGCCGGCGAGCGGCAGGGAGATCGCCGTCTCCGATTTCGTCATCAACCTCAAGGAGCGCGTGCTGACTGCGATCGTGAACGGGAACCCCAAGGCGCGGGTACCGCTCCTCACGCTGAGCCTGGCCGGCGCGAAGATCGGCGCGGGCAAGCACGCGGTGGCGGTCTCCGGGATCGTTGCCCGGCTGACCAACACGGCGGCGAGCGCCCTCGACGCCACGTTCGGGACGCACCTGTTCAAGGCGGGCCTGGAACTCGGGACCGCCTGCACGCTGGTGAAGTTCTGACCGTTCCGTGCCGGGACGCGAGATAAACGGACGGGGCCATGAGCATGTGACGGAGCTCGATTGCGCCCCGAAAGGTTAACCCCAACGCCTCAGCCCGCAGGCACAGCCCGCAGGAGCGGGCAGAGCGGGGCTCGCGGCGGCCGGCTTGCAGTCAACCAAGACCCCGCGTGGCCGGCCACCCCTCGGTCACGCGGGCCACCCGGTCCCCGGCGGCAGTCACCGAAGGCAAGGGCAGCGCCCCTTTGCCCTCACCTGCCGCCGGGGCACTTTGGCGGCCAGCTCGGAGCTGGGTTCAGCGCCGGCGGCGGCCCCGGCTGGATGGCCGGGCAGAAGCCCTTGACGGTTCCCTCGCTCATCAGGGTCAGCGTGCGGGTGCGGTCGGCGCGCAAGCCGCCATTCCCGTCGTGCCTCAATGAGTGAGCGTTTGATTGTTTCCGCATCTCGTCAGCATATGTTGACGTCGGCCAGTCGTCAGCTTAAGCTGACGCCATGGAATCCGTGCGTGACATCGCCAAAGGGGCGGCCAGCACCGACCCCGACGTCGGGCTGCGCGCCGTGGCCGCGCTGCGGACGCTTACCGAGCGACTGGAGACCCTCCAAGTTGACAACGCGCGCACGCTCGGGTGGTCGTGGCAGCAGATCGCCGAGCGGCTCGGCGTCACCAAGCAGACCGTGCACCGCAAGCACGGAAAGCGGACTGGGAGGCGGCCATGACGCAGCACCTGACCGGGGATGCCATCGCCCTAGCGAAGCAGGCCTACGAGCACGCCATCCGGCTCGGGCAACGTTGGTACGAGGCGTCCCCTCAGGTGGGCTACTTCGGCGGGGTCTTGCCGGCCAGTTCGTAGGCGAGGTACCAGGCGTTGACGGTGCCGACGCCGTTCACCAGGCTGTAGACGGGATGCGCGTGGAAGCCGTTGAGCGTGTAGGTCTTGGCTGGCGTGCCCTGAACGAAGGTCACGGTGTTGTTGCCCGAGGTGACGGGGACGATGCCGGGGGCCTTGGCCTCTGACAGCTTGTACAGCGTCGGGTTGATGACCCCGAGGGCGTGGCCGGCGACCTGGTCGGCCAGCGCCACGATGCCGGCGAACTCCGGGGTCGCCTCGCTGGTGCCGCAGCTTGGGTACCAGCCCGCCGGGGTGCCCTGCTGCGGGAAGCTCTGGTAGGTGAACACCGGGCTAGTGCAGGAACCGCTCATCGACACGTCCGGCACGCCGCGCGCATTGCCCACCAGGTACCTGACGCCGTTCTGGTAGGACGGGCGGGAGAAGAGGACGGACAGGCCGCCGCCGCTCGCGTACGGGCCGGTCCCGCCGCCGAGGTGGCTGTTGTAGGTGTCGTTCCACGCCACCGAGGTGAACGTGTTGTTCTTGCCCGCCACCAGTTCGGTGCCGCCGACGCCGGTCACCAGCGGGTCGCTGTCCGGCCAGGAGGTCACCCGGTGGGTGTAGTAGGTCTCCCCGTCGAGCTTCACGTCGGCCACGCCGGAGTCACCGGAGGCGGCGAGGACCGTGGGGCCGTTCTTCTCCTGCGCCGCCTGCACGTAGGCGCTGCGCAGGTGGTTGCGGTTGATCTGCCCGAGGCCGGTGAAGGACTGCTCGGTGGCGCTGAAGCTCTGGCTGATCACGTCGCCGAGGTGGTGCTTGAGCACGTAGTTCTCGGCCTCGACGATCTGCGGGAAGCCGGTGACGCCCTCGGTCTCCGACACCGGGGTCTCGACCAGCAGCAGGTTCGCGCCGGGGGCGATCGTGTGCGCGTACTCCACGTCCAGCGTGGTCTCGCCGGCCCAGCCGGTCATATCGGAGTTGCCGGCGTTCCACTTCGGGATCTTCCCGGCCGGCGTGATGATCTTGAGCGACGGCGGCGCGGGCAGGTTGAACTGCTTGTCGAAGACGCCGAGGTCGTGGGCGATGGTCGGCGAGCCGAACGAGTCGACGATCACGATCGTCTCGCCCTTGCCGGTGACGCCGTGGGAGTAGAGCGGGGAAAGGTTGTACGCGGCCTGGACCTGCCCAGGCGTGAGGCAGTGGTAGTAGCCGAACTGCACGCAGTACTTCTGCGACGGCGTCGACATGACCCCCAGCGGGTGGATAACACCGGTCTTGGTGACGATGCCCGGCCCGGCCGAAGCGGCCGACTTGGTCATGGCGGATCCCGACGGCGCGACGGCGGCGAGCACGCCGATGGCGAGCACGGTGGCACCAACCGCCAGCCCGGTGACTTTCCCCTTGCGCACGTGCCCTCCAGGTCAGCGAAGAAGTCGACTCACCGACCATAGGGCAAACATTCATCACCGCAGATAACGAATGTCGAACATCGCGCGAGCCGGCGGCCCGCCGGACGGCCACGCCGTCGCTGAGGCTGCCGGAGCTTACACTCGGGTAAAGGCCTTCGCGGCGAGGGAGCACCCATCATGAGCACCGACGACAGAGGTTTCCCGCTGGGAGATCTGCGGGTATCCGACGCTGAGCGTGACCGGGCGGTGGCTGAGCTGAGCGAGGCTTACCAGGCGGGCAGAATCACGGCCGGCGAGTTTGACCAGCGGTCCACGCAGGCATTCAGCGCCCGCACCGGGAGAGAACTGACCGCCACGCTCGCGGACCTGCCCTTGGACCGTGACCCAGGAGAAGCCGGAGACGCCGGCCCTGCGGATATCGCCGCGTCGCGACGTGGCGGTAGCTACTTGGTCCCCCGGTTCACCGTCGCCGCGTCCCTCACCGCCATCTTCTTCTCCAGCGTCGCGGTCACCAGTGCCTCGCAGCCCGGCGTCGACTGGACCGGCGCGCTGGCGCCGGCGGCGCTCTCGGTGCTGTGCGTCCTGCTGGTCATCCTGTTGCATGTCCGCGCAGGCCGCTCGTCCCGCTAGACGCCAGGCAGATATGTCAGGCGGTAAATGCGGTCATCCGGATCGAGACGAGCAATCCGGGCAGTTCGACGCCGAGTTTGGCGACGTAACGAGTCGGCGGCTCGGACGGGAACCATCGCGCGTATTCCTCGTTAAGGCCGGCGAAGTCGGCCGGGTTGGTGAGCAGTATCCCCACCTCGACGACGTCCTCCAGACTGGCACCGCCGGCCTTGAGAATGGCCTGGCAATTCATCAGCGCCTGTCGTGTCTGATCTTGGATCGCGTCTCCGGCAAGGCTGCCCGTGCCCGGGTCAATGCCGACAATGCCCGAGACGAACACGTACGGGCCTGCCTTGACGCCCTGGCTGTAGAGCGGCGAACTCGGCGCGTTCGCAGTCGTGATGATCCGCCGTGGCATGTGGTCCTCCCTAGCAATGAAGTAAAGAAACAATCGGCGACCTAGGTCAGCAAATACTTGGCCGCACCCCACAACGCCAGGTTGCCGCCCGCCGCCGGGATGACGGGAAGGTCCGGCAGGGCGGCACCGACGGCGCGCGCCAGCTCAGTCAGTATCTCGTCCTCGGTCCCGGCCGACGGGCTGGCGCTCTCCAGCACCTCGCCAAGCACGGCGCGGGCCTGCGATATGCACGCGGCGTCGACGGTTGTACCGCCGACATCCAAGGCCACGACGGCCCGCTTAGCCATGCTGAGAATGGTAGCGAAGAAGGCTCGTCGTCGCGGAGACGCGCGCCCTGCTGGCGACGCTCTCCCCCGACGATGCGTGAAGCGATTCGCGCGGGGCAGGGGAACAGGCATAGCACATGACCACATCCCCGTTCCGGAGGAGAGTCCCGTCTTGACCGCAGTACCGCAGATCACTCTGAACAACGGCCAGTCCATCCCGCAGCTCGGCTTCGGGGTGTTCCAGATTGAGCCTAAGGACACAGTGGAGGCGGTGACCACCGCCCTGCAGGCCGGCTACCGGCACATCGACACCGCCGAGATGTACGGCAACGAGAAAGAGGTCGGTGAGGCGATCGCGAAATCCGGCCTCAACCGCAAAGACCTGTTCGTGACCAGCAAGCTGGCCAACAACGCCCATCTCCCCGATGACGCGCGGCGGGCCTTCGACGCGTCACTCGAGGCGCTCGGGTTCGACTACCTCGACCTGTTTCTCATCCACTGGCCGCTGCCGACCAAATACGACGGCGACTACGTGTCCACCTGGCGGGCGCTGGAAGAGTTCTACCGCGACGGGCGGGCCCGCTCGATCGGCGTGTCCAACTTCCAGCCGCACCACCTGCGCCGCCTGCACCAGGACACGGAGGTCCCCCCGGCGGTCGACCAGATCGAGGTGCACCCGTACCTGACCCAGGACGAGGTGCGCGGTTTCTGTGCCGATCACGGGATCGCCATCGAGGCCTGGTCCCCCATCGGGCAGGGCCTGGTGCTGGAAGATCCCGTCATCGTCTCGATCGCCGAGCGGGCCGGCCGGACGCCTGCCCAGGTCGTGCTGCGCTGGCACATCCAGCGCGGCGACATCGTGTTCCCGAAGTCGGTGACCCCGTCCCGGGTCAAGGAGAACTTCGCCATCTTCGACTTCGAGCTCTCCGGCGGCGACGTAGCCGAGATCAGCGCGCTGAATAAGAACCAGCGCACCGGCCCCGACCCCGACAAGTTCGGCCAGGTCTGAGTCTGAACGGTCAGGCGGCCAGGATCTTCGCCTTCTCCTGGGTGAACTCCTGGTCAGAGATGACGTTGCGGTCATGCAGGTCGGCCAGCTTGGCCAGCTGGTCGGCGGTTGACGACGACGTCACGTTCCGCACGTAGTCGTCGTACTCGGACTGCCGAGCCTGCATCACCTGCGCCTGCCGCTCGTGCATCTTCCCGCCCCGCACGATGAGGTAGACGAGCACCCCGATGAGCGGGATCACCAGGACGAACAGGAACCACAGCGCCTTGCCCCAGCCCGACAGGTCGCTGCTGCGGAAGATGTCGATGAAGACGGTGAACAGGATCCAGAACCAGATGACGAACAGGAAGACCTCGAAGATCGTCCAGAAGAGGTTCAGGAGCGGATAAGACATTAAGTCTCCCCTTCATTTCCGGCACCGCGTCGGTGCCCATTGCCCAGAAGTATCTCCGTTCACGCGGCCGCGCTCATCGTCCGTGGAGGGTGGTTCCGGCGGCGTGCCGGCTGACGACAATCGGGGAGTGAGTTGGCTACGAGCGGGCAGTGACGACGACGGTCCCTTGGCGACCTTCGTCGAGCACGCCCGACCAGACGGCACGGTCGCCCGGTGGGAATCCCGTCGCCACCGCAAGCACCAGCAAGGCGCCTCGGCCGCTGGGTCGACGTGGTGGGCACCCAGCTCCCGCGGCTGGTGGATCGCGATCCTGTTCGCCGTCGGGTCGCTGGTGTTCGGGCTGGGCGCGGTCCCGGGCTACGCCAGCGCCGTCGGGACCCGCTGGGACGCCTTGACCTTCTTCATCGGCTCGCTGTTCTTCACCGCGGCCGGGTTCCTGACCTACCGGGAAGCCGTGGACGCCGGGCCGCTAGCGCCCGGCGGTGGCGCCAGGCGGCGATTCTTCGTCTTCCAGCCGCGCAGGATCGACTGGTGGGCCTCGGCCGTGCAACTGGCCGGCACCCTCTTCTTCAACGTCAGTACCGGAAATGCGCTGCGCATTGACCTCACCGCCAAAGCCGCGAACCAGCATGTATGGCGGCCCGACGCCGTCGGTTCGGTCTGCTTCCTGATCGCCAGCGCGCTGGCCTGGTACGAGGTCTGTCACGGCTGGACCGCGTGGCGCCCCCGCATCTGGTCATGGTGGATCACCCTGCTCAACCTCATCGGGTCCGTCGCCTTCGGCGTGTCCGCGGTGGCCGGCTACATCAGCCCGGCGACCGGCCAGCTGCACAACGCGGAGCGGTCCAACCTCGGCACGCTGATCGGCGCGGTGTTCTTCTTCGCCGGGGCGCTCCTGCTCTTGCCCGAACGCACCGAGGAAGTCAGCGCCCCCGTGACCACGCGCGAGGGCCAGCCCTAGGTCACTCGCCGTGGGTGATGACGTCACCGGCCCTTGGCCGGAGTATGAGAGGAAACGTGTCTCTCAAACCGAGAAGAGCCCACCATGCCCTTGCATGAGCGTGAGACCGTCCGTCATCAGCTGGATGACTGCGTGTTCGTCGGCCGCGACCTGACGTCGCCGGTCCCCAAGTACCGGTTCCCCACGGATGAGACGCCTCCGAAGCAGGCGTTCCAGGTTGTGTCGGACGAGTTGATGCTCGACGGCAACTCCCGCCAGAACCTGGCCACGTTCTGCCAGACGTGGATGGAGCCCGAGATCCTCGGGCTGATGGCGCTGTCGATCGACAAGAACATGATCGACAAGGACGAGTACCCCCAGACCGCGGAGATCGAAGAGCGGTGCGTGCACATGCTGGCCGACCTGTGGCATGCACCCGAAGCCGCCAATACCATCGGCGCGTCCGCCATCGGCTCCTCGGAGGCCTGCATGCTGGCCGGGATGGCCGCCAAATGGCGCTGGCGGGCTAAGCGGCAGGCCGAAGGCAAGCCGGCCGACAAGCCGAATATGGTCTGCGGCCCGGTGCAGGTGGTATGGCACAAGTTCGCCAAATACTGGGACATCGAAATGCGCGAGGTCCCGATGTCCCATGGCCACTACATGATGGATCCGGCCGACGTGCTGGCCCGGGTCGACGAGAACACGATCATGGTCGTCCCGACCCTGGGCGTCACCTACACCGGCGCTTACGAGCCGGTGGCGGCCATCTCGGCCGCCCTCGACCAGCTCCAGGCCGACACCGGGCTTGATGTCGGCATTCACGTGGACGGGGCCAGCGGAGCCTTCCTCGCACCGTTCTGCGCGCCGGACGTCGCGTTTGACTTCCGGCTCCCCCGCGTCAAGTCGATCAGCACCTCGGGCCACAAGTTCGGCCTGGCCCCGCTGGGCGTCGGCTGGGTCCTGTGGCGGGACCGGGAGGAACTGCCCGAAGATCTGATCTTCCACGTCAACTACCTGGGCGGCGACATGCCGGTCTTCCAGATTAACTTTTCCCGCCCAGCGGGCCAGATCATCGCCCAGTACTACAACTTCCTCCGCCTCGGCTTCGAGGGCTACAAGCGCATCCACGACGCGTCCTACGCGGTCGGCCAGTACCTCGCCGGCGAGATCGTCAAACTCGGCCCGTTCGAGCTGCTGTGCGACAGCAACCCGGAAACGGGCATCCCCACCGTCACCTGGCGGATACGCGAAGGCGAAGACCCGGGCTACACGTTGTTCGACCTGGCCGACCGGCTACGCACCCGCGGATGGCAGGTACCCGCCTACACCCTCACCGGGACGGCCGCCGACATAGCCGTGCAGCGCATCCTCGTTCGGCTGGGCGTCAGCCAGGACATGGCCTCCCTGCTCCTCGACGACTTCCGTGACTCGGTCGCCCACTTCTCGAAGCATCCGGTCACCGTACCGATGTCGAAGGCCGAGTCGGGCGGGTTCAGCCACCTATAACGGCGGGGTTCAGCTACCTGCGGCAAGGCTGGGCATCACCCCTGGCGGGTGATGCCCAGTCTTGTCTGCAGTGCCCTAAGCGGCGTCCGAAACGGCGCGGTCAGCCTTTGCGCCCGGCCAGCGCCCGGGGCGGTCAGCCCCGGCGCTGATCGGACAGCACCACGATGGACCGGGGACCGACGGTTACCTGGTCACCAGCGCGGTGCTTGCCCGCTACGGCGGGGTGGGCGGGATCGTAGCTGTCGATCTCGGCCTGCCACTGGGCGTCCGCGCGGCTGGCCGGCAGGGTGAAGCTGAGGGGCTCCCACCAGCCGTTGACGAGGACCAGGAAGTCGTCGTCGACCATGTCCGTGCCGTCCTCGGCCCGGTCCGGGGCGTCGGATCCGTCGAGGTAGATGGCGATGGCCCGGGCGCCCGGGTCGGCCCAGTCGCCGCCGTTCATGAGCGTGCCCGCGGGAGTGAACCATTGCAGCTCGGAGGCCTCGGTTCCGGCCAGGAAGCGGCGGCGGCGGAAAACCGGGTGGGCCCGCCGGAGCGCGATCAGGTTCCTGGTGTAGTCCAGCAGTTCCTTGTCGGCGCTGGCCCAGTCGAGCCAGGTCGTCTCGTTGTCCTGGCAGTAGGCGTTGTTGTTGCCGTCCTGGGTGCGCCCCATCTCATCCCCGCCGAGCAGCATCGGCACGCCGAAGGACAGCAACAGCGTGGTGAGCATGGCGCGGGACTGGCTGGCGCGCAGCGCGAGGATCTCCGGGTCGGTGCTTGGGCCCTCGGCACCGCAGTTCCAGGACTCATTGTCGCTGGTCCCGTCGCGGTTGTCCTCGCCGTTGGCCTCGTTGTGCTTGTCGTCGTAGGAGACCAGATCACGCAGGGTGAAGCCGTCGTGGACGGTGATCAGGTTGACCGAGGCGGTCGGGCGGCGGCCGCCGGTGGCGTACAGGTCGGCCGAGCCGGTGAAGCGGTTGGCGAACTCGCCGATCCCGACCGGGTGGCTGCGCCAGAAGTCGCGCATGGTGTCGCGGTACTTGCCGTTCCACTCCCGCCACAGCGCCGGGAACCGACCCAGGTCGTAGCTGTCCATCTGGCCGACGTCCCACGGCTCGGCGATCAGCTTGGCCCGCGACACCACCGGGTCCTGGGCGACCATGTCGAGGAAGGCCGACACCTTGTCGAAGGCGCCGTCCTGCCGGGCCAGGGTCGGTGCCAGGTCGAACCGGAACCCGTCGACGTGCATCTCGGTCAGCCAGTAGCGCAGCGAGTCCATCATCAGCTGCAGCGTGATCGGGTCGCCCGCGTTCAGCGCGTTGCCGCAGCCGGTGGTGTCGTAGTAGACGCTGGGGTCGCCCGGCTCGACCCGGTAGTAGGCCCGGTTGTCGAAGCCGCGGAAGCACAGCGCGGGCCCGTCGGGGCCCGCCTCGGCGGTGTGGTTGAAGACCACGTCGAGGACCACTTCGAGGCCGGCCCGGTGCAGCGCCTCGACCATCGCCTTGAACTCGTTGACCTGGCCGCCTTGCTGGCCGGCCCGGACGGCGGCGGAGTAGCCGTTGTGGGGCGCGAGGAAGCCGATCGTGTTGTAGCCCCAGTAGTTCGTCAGCCCCCGGGCGGCGAGGAACGCCTCGGGCACGTTCTGGTGCACCGGCAGCAGCTCGACGGTGGTGACTCCTAGGTTCTTTAGGTGCGCGATCGCGGCCTCGTGGCCCAGCCCGGCGTAGGTCCCTTGCAGCTGCGGCGGTATGCCGGGATGGCGCATGGTAAAGCCCTTGACGTGGACCTCGTACACGACCGTGTCCGCGAAGCGGTACCAGGGCCGCTTATCGTCTTGCCAGCCATACTCCGGGTCCACAACCAGGCTCCTGGGCACGTGCCCCGAGGAGTCCAGGGCGCTCGGCGCGTCGGGGTCCGCCTCGGACTGGCCGAGCACCTCCGGGCCGAACGTGACCGTTCCGCTGACCGCCTTGGCGTACGGGTCGAGCAGCAGCTTGGCCGGGTTGCAGCGCAGCCCCTGCGCCGGGTCCCAGGGTCCGCTGACCCGGTACCCGTACGCCTGGCCAGGCCCTACTCCGGGCACGAACGCATGCCATACGTCGGCGTCGTTGTCCCGCAGCGGGATCTGCGTCTCCGCGCCGCTGCCATCGAACAGGCACAAGGTGACGCCGTCGGCGACGGTGGAGGCGACCGCGAAGTTCGTGCCCGCCCGGCCGAGGTGCTCACCGTACGTGGCCCCCAGCGGGAACGCCGTACCGGGGAGCGCGACCGTGGCGCCGGTGTCCGGGGCGACGCGGGCGGCCGGGACGGCCCCGGCCGCGGCGGCGGTTTGGCTGCTGGTCATCGCTGCGGCCTTTCGCGGCTAGGTCACGCAGGACGTCTCCGAGGGCCCGGACCGCGCCGTGCCGGCGCAGGATCAGATCAGCGATCAGGCCGGTCCACCCGGTCTGGTGGAAGGCCCCGATCGCGGCGCCGTTGTCGCCGTGGAAGTACTCGCTGAAGATCAGGTTGTCCTTCCAGGCCGGATCGGTCTGCATCTTCTCGGTCCCGCCGAAGCAGGGCCGCCGTCCCTCTTCGTCCTTCGTGAACAGGGAGATCAGCCGGTCCTGCAGGTCGGCCGTGATCAGGTCCAGGGTGAGCCGCTTGCCCGAGCCGGTCGGGTACTCCAGCTTCAGGTCATCGCCGTAGAACCGGTGGTAGCGCTCGAGTGACTCGACCACCACGTAGTTGACTGGCATCCAGATCGGGCCGCGCCAGTTCGAGTTGCCGCCGAACATGGACGTAGTCGACTCGGCCGGCTCATAGTCGATGGACGACTGGTAGCCCTCGGCGTCGAACTGGTAGGGATGATCGCGGTGGTAGGCCGACACCGCGCGCAGCCCGTGCGGGGACAGGAACTCGCTCTCGTCGAACAGCTTGGCGAACAGCCGCTCCACCTGGGCGGGCCGGGCCACCGAGATCAGCAGCCGCTGGTCGGCCCCCTCACCGCGCAGCTGCGGGGTCTCGCCCAGCTTCTCCAGGTCCCCGACCTCCTTCTGCAGGAACTGCACGAACTTCTTGTTCATGGTCATCGCGTTCTGCAGCATGTCGCCGTCGATGACGCCGGCGGCCAGCGCCGGGATGATCCCCACCATGGACCGGACCTTGACCGGGACGCTGTAGCCCGACGGGGTAATCAGCCGGTCGTAGAACAGCCCGTCGGTCTCATCCCACAGGCCCTGCCGGTCCAGCGCGGTGCGGATGGCGGCGAAGTGCTCCAGGAACTTCAGCACCAGATCCTGCTGCTCGTGCTCGCCGGACCAGTTCAGGATGGCCGCGATGGCGCCCATCGACAGCGCATAGGCGCCCATCCAGCCGGTGGCGTCGGACTGCTCCAGGGTGTAGCCGGCGGGCAGGTGGGACCGGTCGATCGGGCCGATGTTATCCAGGCCGAGGAAGCCGCCCTCGAAGACGTTGTTGTCGCTGGCGTCCTCCCGGTTCACCCACCAGGTGAAGTTGACCAGCAGCTTGGCGAAAATCCGGCGCAGGAAGGCGAGGTCGGTGCCGCCGTCGATAGCGAACACCTGCAGCGCCGCCCAGGCGTGCACCGGCGGGTTGACGTCACCGAAGTCCCACTCGTAGGCCGGCAGCGCCCCCTGCGGGTGCTGGAACCACTCCCGGCAGATCAAGATCAGCTGGTACTTGGCGAAGCCCGGGTCCAGGTGGGCCAGCGTGACCGTGTGGAAGGCCAGGTCCCAGGCGGCGAACCAGGGATACTCCCACTTGTCGGGCATCGAGATGATGTCGAACGCCTCGAAGTTGCGCCACTTGGAGTTGCGCGCGGTTTTGCGCGACTCGGGCGGCTGCGGCTGGGTCGGGTCGCCGTCCAGCCAGCGGGCAACGTCGTAGTAAAACAGCTGCTTGCTCCACAGCATGCCCGCGCACGCCTGCCGCAGGACCAGCGCCTCATCCGCGCTGGCGCTAGCCGGGGTGAGCTCGGCGTAGAACTCATCCGCCTCGGCCTTGCGCTGGGCCGTTACCTGCTCGAAGTCCGTGCCGAGCGCGTCCGCCGCACTGGCCGCGGACCCGCCCGACGACCCCGTAGCGGCAGGCCGCAGCCGCAGTCGCAGCTCAGCGGTCTCCCCGGGCGCAACGGTGACCTGATACCAGAACGCGCATTTGGTCCCGGTGCCGGCGGGGTTGACCGTGGCCGCGCCGTGGATCACGTGGTCGTTGATGCCATCCTTGGGATAAGGCGTGACCGGGTCCGAGCCGTACAGCCGGGCCACGTTGGTCTCGTTCTCGCAGAACAGCAGCTGCGGGACGGTACCGTCGGGGCCGGCCGCGGCGGTCAGTTCCAGGGTGCCAAGGAACGGGTGGTCGATAATGACCGACCCGTCATCGGAGGCCCGCATGGTCGGCCGGCTCGTCAGCGCCGTCGGTGTCCCAGGACCACGTGTTGCGGAACCAGGCGGTGGGCAGCACATGGACGGTGTCGGCCTCCGGCCCGGCGTTGGTCAGCTGGATGGCCATCAGCAGGTCATCCGGCCCGGCCTTGGCGTAGTGCACCTCGGTGATCCAGTACTTGTCCTCGTCGAACGTGCCGGTGTCCAGCAGCTCGTACTCCGGCTCGTACTTGTTCCGGCGGGCGTTGGTGTCGATCAGGTCCCGGTAGGGGAACTCGGCCTGCGGGTAGTGGTACCGCCACCGGTTCCAGGCGTGGCTGGGCAGGGCGTCCAGGTACCACCAGTACTCCTTGACGTCCTCCCCGTGGTTGCCCTGCGGGCCGGTCAGCCCGAACGCGCGCTCCTTCAGGATCGGATCGCGCCCGTTCCACAGCGCCAGCCCGAGGCACAGCCGCTGCTCGACGTCGCAGAAACCGGCCAGGCCGTCCTCGCCCCACCGGTAGGCCCGGGACCGGGCGTGGTCGTGCGGCAGGTAATCCCACGCCTCGCCGTCGGCACTGTAGTCCTCCCGGACCGTTCCCCACTGCCGCTCGCTGACGTACGGCCCCCAGCGGTACCACTCCCCGCCCTGCCGCAGCCCGTCTTCCAAATGCCCGAATCCAGCCACTCGATCCCGCTCAGCACCCATCGCCGACCCCTATCGCGTTTCGGTGTACCGCACTGCCCGTGTGTCGCGCCGACCTTTGCCCGACGTGACCGTGAAGCTAGACCTCAGTGCCTTTATATGTAATCGGCGGGTCCTAGCACATCGCCCGCAACGGATGATGATTATCGCGGCGGCCGCGTCCACCTTTCGCGGCGACAAATGGGCAAAGATGAATTGTGCACAAACGGCAAATGAACGATTGGGCCCGATGACCGGGGGTCGGTCAGGCGGTGGCGTTGCCGGAAAGGCCGTCCAGCCATTCGGTGACGGTGGCGACGTAGGTGCCGGGGTCGTTCTCGTGCATCGAGTGGGGCATCTGCGGGAACGAGCGGTAGGTGACGGCGTTGCCGGACGCCTCGACCAGCTGGCGGACCCGGGCGGCCTGCAGGTCGGAGATAGCGCCGATGAGCTGCCCGGTGTCCGGGTCCACGTGGCGGAAGTGGTGGGTGAACAGGACCGGCACCTTCACGTGCCGCAACATGATGTCGTGGTCGCAGGTGAGCGTCGCCCGGCCGCTGACAAAAGCGTCACCCCATTCCGGGTCGTACTCACGAAGATTCTGCGGAAGACCGCCGACCTGCTGCTCCTTGGCGGGCCCGGCCATCTGCCGGATGGCGGCGGCCATCCAGCCGGGCAGTTCGGTCCCGATGGCCCGCTGCATGCCGGCGACGTCGCCGATGCTCCATTGTGGGGCCCAGCCATTTGTGCCAGAGGGTGAACATGGGGCCGATCCCCTGCCGGATGGATTGGCCGACAGCCGGGTTAACTTGCGACGAGAATAGCGGGGGGTCCTCGTAGACCGCCGCGGTGAGCTGGCCCGGGGCGGCGAAGGCGGACAGCCAGGCGGCGAGGGTGCCGCCCGATGACAGGCCGCTGACGATGACCGGCAGGCCGATGACCCGGTCGATGAAGCGGACCAGGTCTGCGCCGAAGATGTCGAGGCAGTACCGCCCCGGTGTCCAGGTCGAGCGCCCCTGGCCCCGCAGGTCCACCGCGTAGACCTGGTAGCGGTCGGCCAGCAGGCGCATGGCCGCTTCATACCCCCACCATGACTCGGCCTGGGCCGGGATGAGCAGCAGCGCCGGATGATCGCCTCTCCCGGCGGTCGCGTAGTTGAGGCGGACCTCGCCCAGGTCGACAAGGTGCTCCTCGAAGCCGTGCGGCACGAACAGCTCCGGGTGATCGGACGCTTCCAGGTAAGGCATCGGTGTGCTCCTCGTTGTCAGGGATTCGGGTTGCTGTCGGCTCAGGCGGCCGCGGGCACGGCGCTGACGCCGGTGAGTGCCGCGGTGGTTTCCCAGAGCTGGCGGGCGGCCTCGGCATCGAGGCCGCGCTTGCCCGGCCGGCGGACGACCGGGTACCCCTTGACGCTGCCCAGGCCGTCGGGGCCGACGTACGCGTTGCCGGGCACGTCCTGGGTGGCCGCGTAAAGGATGGGCAGGGCCCCGTGCTCGGGGTCGTTGAGCAGGAACCGCAGGCTGTTGATGCGGTTGGCGGAGGAGTGGGCGGCCAGGGCGGTGGTGGCGATGCCGGGGTGGGCCAGGACCGACCGGACCGGGCTGCCCGCCGCGGTCAGCCGCCGCTCCAGTTCCAGGGAGAAAAGGGTGAGCGCCATCTTCGAATCACAGTAGGCCTGCGTGGGGTTGTACGTACGGGCGCGCCAGTCGAGGTCGCCGAGGTCGAGCTTGGCCCGGCGGTGGAGCTGGCTGGTCACGCTCACCACCCGGTCGGTGATCCGGTCGGCCAGCAGGTTGGTCAGCACGAACGGCCCGAAGTAGTTGGTCGCGGTCTGCCGATCCAAACCGTCGGCCGTGCGCTGGGCGGGGATGTCCAGCACGCCCGCGTTGTTGACCAGGACGTCGACCGGCCCCTCGGTAGCGTCGACGAACGCCCGGATCGACCCGAGATCGGACACGTCGAGCGGGCGGATCTCGACCGCTCCGGCCACGTCGGCCAGCGCGGCCCGGGCCTTAGCCGGGTCCCGCACGGCGGCGACCACCCGCGCCCCGACCCGGGCCAGTTCGCGCGCGGCGATCAGCCCGATGCCGCTCCCGGCCCCGGTGATCACCACCGTCCGGCCGTCCATCGGCGGGAGATCCGCATTCGTCCACTTCGGCATGGCCGCTCCTTCCATCCGGCAGGCCCGGCTGCGACCTGCTCATTCTCAGAATGGACGCGGTCGGCCGCGGGATGAAGGGCGCGTTGATCCACTGACAAACGGTCCATGGATGTCAGCGCGCGGATGGTCGATGATCGATAGCGTCGGCTACCGGTGCCAACGACAGGAGGAGAGGAGCCGCCCATGAGCCCCGCCCGCGCGAAGGACACGCTCGGCGCGTTCCTTCGCTCCCGCCGCGAAGCGCTCCACCCGGAGGACATCGGGCTGCGCCGCGGGCCGCACCGCCGGGCCGGCGGTCTGCGGCGCGAGGAAGTCGCCGAACTGTGCGGTATCTCGACCGATTACATCGGCCGGCTAGAGCGCGGCAGCGGACCGTGGCCGTCCAACGAGGTCCTGGCCGCGCTAGCGCGGGGCCTGCGCCTCACCGCCGCCGAACGCGACCACCTCTTCTCCCTCTGCGGCCGGAGCGCCCCGATGAGCCCCGCGGCGGAGCACATCGACGTCGGCATCCAGCGGATCCTCGACCGCCTCGAGGACACCCCAGCCCAGGTCATGGGCCAGGCCGGCACCACCCTGCGCCAGACGCCGCCCGCTGTCGCCCTGCTCGGCGAGGAGACCGCCTACCGCGGGCTGGCGCGGAGCGCCGCGTACCGGTGGTTCACCGATCCCGCCAGCCGGGTCCTGTACCCCGTCCGCGACCATCCGGCCAACTCCCGGATCCAGGCGTCACTGCTGCGCGAGAACCTCACCCGGTACGGCGACGGCTCCTTCACCGCCCAGGTGGTCACCGCCCTGCTGGGCCAGAGCGAGGAGTTCCGCGCGGTCTGGGACCTGCAGGAAGTGGGCCTGCGCTTCCCGCCAGAAAAGCACCTCGACCATCCCGAGGTCGGCGGCCTTGACCTGTACTGCCAGACGCTCCTCGACAGCGGCTCCGGCCAGTCCCTGCTGGTGTTCACCGCCGCACCCGGCTCGGACAGCCACGACCGGCTGGCGCTGCTCAGCGTCATCGGCCGCCAGCTGCTCGAAGGCTCACCCAGTTCAACCCCGTCATTCTGAACGATCGCGTGTTTCACCTGACCGCAGGGTGCGATGCCCTCAGGCGGCCAGCCGGTCGGCCAGTAGATCGCGGACCGTCCGCGGCTCGCGGCCGAGGAGCTCACCGAGGAGCGGGCCGACGGCCGCGAAGCTTCCCTCGCGGGCGGCCAGGTAGAAACCGAGCATGAACCGGGCCATGGGTTCCGGGGCGCCCTGCCCGACCTGGTCGGCGACCCACTGGCCGTCGTCTGCGACGACGCGCCGGATGTCGCGGCCGGCGAGCCCGGAAGCGATCCCCGCGACGTCCTCGAACGTCACGGCGGCGCTGGCGGTGAGCGTGACCGGCCCGTCGAAGTGCCGCTGGCCGGCCAGGATCACCGCGGCCGCCTCCGCCTCGTCGGCGCGATCGGTCCATGACACCGGTCCGTCGGCCGGCGTCGCGATGGCGCCCGTCTCGCGCCAGGGCCCGAGCAGCCAGTCGAGGCTGTGCGCGTAGAAGCCGTTGCGGAGGGAAGTCCAGGCGACGCCGGAGTCCGCCAGCAGCGCCTCGGTCGCGGCGTGATGGCGCGCGGGGAAGAACGGGCTGTCGAGTCCCGTGTGCTGGTGGCTGGTGTAGAGGATCCGGCTGGCGCCGGCCGTGACGGCGGTCTCGATGCCGACGCGGAGCAGGGCAACGCTGTCGGCCTGCGGGTCGTTCGACGAGACGAGAAGCACCTGATCGGCGCCTTCGAACGAGTCGAGCAGCGCCGCCGGCTCCTCATAAGAACCGCGCCGCACGCGTACGCCGCGGTCGGCGAAGTGCTGTGCCTTCGCGGTGTCGCGCACGCTCACGCCGATCTGGTCCGCGGGGACGCGCTTGAGCAGGTGCTCGACGGTGGCGCCGTTGAGGGCACCGGTGGCGCCGGTGATGACGATCATGTGCTGCCGCCCTTTGCATTATCAGTGATACCAAAAACACGATATCAAAGGAAACAGTGCATCGCCGCCGCGGGGGCGACCGGGCCCGGTGCGGGACGCGGCCGAGGCCTTCTTGGGTAGTCTCGGGTTATATCGACGTGACCGCCGGCGGTGAGCGAGGGAAATGGCAGGCAGCGGCAGCGAGGACGGGGCGCGGGAAGCCGCGCGGCGCCGCCGGGAGTTCATCCGGGAAAATCATCCCGACCGGGGCGGGGATGCCGAGTCCTTCATCGCGGGCCTGCGGGCGATCGAGGCCGGGCAGCCGGCCGACGACCCGCTGCCGCGGGTGGTGGTCGTACCGCACCAGTCATGGCCGAGCAAGCTGGCCGCCGCGGCGGTCCGGCGTCTGCGTCATGACAGCAAGCCGCCGCGGGTCCGCTGAAGCGAGTTGGTTAGCCGGCTACTTCGGTCATGCGGTGGGCGCGATCAGCTCACTGATCGTCTTCGCCGGTCAGGACATCATCGACGATGACGTTGACGACGACGGTCTGCAGCCCGACCCGGTCGCGCAAGGTGGTGATGACGTGCTGCTGGATATCGCGGGCGACCGCGTGGGCGGAATCCCCGTAGGAGATCGCCACCGCGAGGTCGACGACGGCGGTGCGGCCGAGGACGCCCACCGCGGCCTGGGGGTAGCGGTGGCCGAAGGTTGCCCGCTCGGTGAGCGCGGCGAGCTTGCTTTGGGTGCTGCGGCCGAGGGCGACGCGGACGCCGGGCACCATCCGGGCGCTGTCGCGGGCCAGGGCGGCCACGATCCGGGCGGCGATGCGGATGGTCCCCAGTTCGGTGGTCTGCAGCGTGTACCAGACGTCGCGGACGAGGACCCGGATCTGGCTCATGACCGCGGCGGTCAAGCCACGGGGAACGGGCACCGGGCTGGCCGCCGTTTCCGCCACCGGTTCCCACAGCGCGGTGAACTCGGCGATGGCCGCCCGGCAGTGCACGCAGCCCAGCTGGTGATCGTCCAGGTCGGCCGCGCGGCCGTCGGCGACCTGCTCGAGCAGCGGGTCAATCTCGGCCCCGCACGGCAGCGTGACCGCGTCCAGCAGGCGCCTCACGGCTGCCCTCTCAGCAGCTGGCTCGTTCACGGACCCGGTCACCTCCACTCCCCTAGCTTCTTTCCCAGTGTGCGCCTGGCCCGGAACAAATGGCTACGGACGGCCGGCACGGAACTACCGGTAACTTCCGCCACCTCAGCGTACGAAAGGCCCTCAAAATGGTGCAATACCACCACGGTTCGCTGGGCGAACGGCAGCGCCGCCAGCGCGTCGGTGACCGCGTCCACCGCGAGGTTGCGCTCGGTCTGCTCGGCCGGCCCCGCGGCTGAGTCGGAGAACTCCTCCAGCAGGTCGCCGTGATCGGCGACCGGGCCGCGGCCGATCTTATTGAGAGCCCGCCTGGTCACGATCCGGTAGAGCCAGGTGGCGAATGAGGAGTTCCCCCGGAACTGGGAGAGGTTCTGCCACGCCGCTACCAGGGCATCCTGGGCTATGTCCTGGGCGTCGTGGTGGTTACCGCACAGTCGCAGCGCGACGCGGTAGGCATTCGGGGCATGCCGTTGGACGAGCATTTCATAGGCATCCAGATAGCCGTCCCGGGCACGGGTCACCAGATAGGCGTCCCCGACCTCCGGTTCCGGCTGCATTCCCGCCCCTGCTATCAGTTCAAGCCCCCCGTGCGGTGCCAGCATGACACAGCCGGGGACGCCCACGTCCTTGAGGCCGACCCGTGCCCGCCTCGAGGCGGCGATGCCCGCCTCGACGCTGGTCTGGCCTGGTATGGCCGCAGGGAGACTGCCCGCCGCGCAGAAAAAAAACTATGAAAGTGTGCGAGGTTTCTGCGACTGCGGTGTCTAACTGAGAGAAGGCCCTGTGGGTATCTCCTACTAGGCCGATTACGGCACAGCAACGGCACTCAAAGGAGCATGTCTGATGAGCCAGACTGAGACGTCTACGACGAGCGAGCAGACGCCCGCCACCACGAGCACCGCAGCCAGTCCCGCCACCCGGGACCGGCTGGCCACCTCGGACGGGCATATCTCCGTCGCCGAGGGCGTCGTGCAGAAGATCGCGGGAAAGGCCTGCCGCGAGGTGGCCGGGGTGCACGCCATGGGCACCAGCGGCAGCCGTGCGTTCGGCGCCATCCGCGAGCGCATCCCCGGCAGTTCGGGGCCGAGCTTCGCCCAGGGCGTCGGCGTCGAGGTCGGCGAGACGGAAGCCGCGATCGACCTGGACATCGTGGTCGAGTACGGCGTGGGCATCGCTGAGCTGGGCCGCAGCATCCAGCGCAACGTCAAGCAGACGGTCGAGCGGATGACCGGCCTGCGCGTGGTCGAGGTCAATGTCGCCGTCGCCGATGTCTACCTGCCCGGCGACGACCAGCAGCCTCCGGCCCCCAGCCGGGTCTCGTGACCCTGCCCGCTACCAGCCAGCCCGCGGGCGACGCGGTCATCGACGGGATCGACGTCGATGCCGTCGCCGCGGTCGTCCTGGGCTGCCCCGGCGTCTCGGGGCTCGACGGCGGCCAGTACGGCGAGGTCACCACGTACCTGCCCGGCCGCACGGTTCCGGGTGTCTTCGTCGGCGACGGCCGGGTGCGGGTGCAGGTCCGGGCCGCCTGGGATACCGAGGTCCCCCGGCTCGCCGCCGCGATCACCGCGGTGCTGGCCGTGGTCGCCCTCGGCCGCCCGGTCGACGTGCTGATCGCCGACATCGACGATCCGCCCGTCGCGCGGCCCGGCACGTCGTCCGGCCCGCCACGCCGGGTCAGGCGCGTCCCCGCCAGTCCTGGTGTGCCCCCGGCATGATGAGGCCCGGGGCCGCCGGGCCCGCTGTCCGATATGAAGGTGAGTAATGAACCGTATCGCCCTCGCGACAATAACTGGCCTGGTCCTGGGCTTGGCGCTGGTGTTCGGCAACTTCGGCGACATGCTGATCGTGGGCCTGTTCGGGCTGATCGGCTACGTCATCGCCAAGGTGCTCGAAGGTGAGCTGGACGTGCAGGGATGGCTGTCGCGCAGCCGCTTCCGCCGGTGAGCGCGGTCGTGGCGGCCGGGCCGCGGGAAGGTGACAGCCCGGGCGCTGAGCTGGTCCGGCCTGGCCGCGGTGAGCTTGGCACGATCACCATCGCCGACCAGGTGGTCACCAAGATCGCCGCGTCCGCCGCGGCCGAGCACCCCGACGCCGGCGCCGCGGCGGCGCGCATGCTCGGCCGCACCGTCCCCGGCGCCGGGCACCTGGGCGTGCGCGGCACCGACCTGGACGCGCTGCCCAAGACCTCGGTCGAGGTCGACGGCTCCAAGGCGTTCGTGAACATGGAAATCAGCGTCCGCTGGCCCGCGTCGGTACTCGAGGTCACCGAGCAGGTCCGCCGCCTGGTCAAGGACCGGGTCGCGGAGCTGACCGGATTGCAGGTTGACGAGGTTCATATCGTCGTGTCCGACCTGGCGACCGACCTCACCCCGCCGCCACGAGTCCGGTAAGGAAGGAAACCGCCGATGCGTCTTCTCAACCGGCCGCTGGCCTTCATCCTCGCGGCCGCGCTGGCCGTGGCCTCCCTTTTCGTCATCATCGAGGTCATCGCGTTCGCCGTCAACCACGCCCCGGTGGTGCTGCCCTGGACCACCTGGTACCGGTGGGGCGGCCGGACCCACTGGGACCAGCTGGTGATCCAGCTCTGGTGCGGCATCCTGATCTTCATTGGCCTGGTCATCCTGGTGGTGGAGCTCAAGCCCGCGCGTCCTAAGCGGCTGACGCTGCGGTCGCTGCATGACGCCACCGACCCCGCGCTGACCCGCCGCGGCCTGGCCGGGGCGCTGCGGACCACCGCGACCAGGATCGACGGGATCTCCGCGGCGGCGGTCCGCGTCAGGCGTCGCCGCGCCCGCGTCACCGCCGTCGCCGCCGCCCGCGGGCGGGCCGCCGCCGACGCGCTCCGCCAGCCGCTGACCGAGGCGCTGCAGGACGAGCTGAACAGCCTGGACCTGCGCCATCCGCCGGCCCTGACCGTACGCGTGAACACCCGGAGCCGCTGATGCACGCCGACCGCACCAACCGTGTCGCGCTGACCCTGTTCGGCCTGCTGGTCCTCGCCATCGGGGCGGCGGGGATGACCGCCTCGGTCGGCGTGTACCGCAACGGGTACTCGCACCGCATCCTGCTGGACAACGGCGTCAGCACCTATATCGGCCAGCACAGCTGGGTGTGGTGGGCCATCGCCGCGGTCTGCCTGCTGATCCTGCTGGCCGCGCTGCGCTGGATCGTGGCCCTGCTGATCTCCACCGACCGGGCCGGCGACATCCCCATCCCGGTCGCCAGCCGCGAGGGGACCACCATCCTGCGGCCGGCCGCGGTGACCGGGGCCCTGACCCGGGAAATCGGCGCCTACCGCGGTGTCGAGTCCGTTCACGGCCGGATCATCGGTGACGGCCACGACCCGCAAATCGTCCTCGCCGTCACCGCCGACCAGGACGTCGACCTGCACGAACTGCACCAGCGGATCGAATCCGAGGCCCTCGCCCACGCCCGCCAGGCGCTGAGCAAGGCCGACCTCCCGATCCAGCTTGACCTCGCCGTCAGCCGCAGCGGAGGGAAGTTGTCCCGGGTTGGGTGAGACACGGGACCGTTAGGAAAGGCAAATTTGAATTTCTTGATTAAGAGCGTCAGGAGCAGCAGGTAGGTGTCTTGCCTGAAGACCCGGATGCTGCCGGCCGCGGTCGAGACCGCGGCGCAGTGCCGGTTAAGCGCCAGACCGGGGACGGTGGGGTGCGGAGCGCGGAAACCATTACAGCCTCGGGCGTGTGCAGCCTCCTCAAAGTGAGAATGCTATTCTCGCTTGCAAGAGCGATGCTAGCAAGACTGGGAGAGCCTGCATGCAGATCAGTGGTTGCTCCGCGATTGTCACCGGCGGAACCGGCGGGATGGGCGAGGCCACCGTGCGGCGCCTGCACGCGGCCGGGGCCAAGGTAGTCGTCGCGGACGTCGCGGACGACAAGGGCAAGGCCCTGCAGACCGAGCTCGGCGTCCGCTATGTGCACGTCGACGCGGGCAGCGAGGCGGACGTCCTCGCGGCCATCGCCGAGGCCGAGACCTTGGGCCCGCTGCGGATCTCGGTCGACGTGCACGGCGGCCCGGCCGCCGGCGGGCGCCTGCTGGGCAAGGACGGCAGCCCGATGGGCCTCGACGGCTTCCGCACCACCCTCGAGTCCTACCTGGTCAGCTTCTTCAACGTGATGCGACTGGCGGCCGCGGCCATCGCCCGGCAGGAACCGGCCGAGGACGGGGGCCGGGGCGTCATCATCAACACCGCGTCGATCGCCGCCTACGAAGGCCAGATCGGCCAGCTCCCCTACGCGGCGGCCAAGGGCGGCATCGTCTCCATGACCCTCGTCGCCGCACGCGACCTGTCACCGACCGGTATCCGCGTCGTCACCATCGCCCCTGGCACGATCCTCACCCCGGCCTACGGCAAGTCCGGCGACCAACTCGAGGCCTACTGGGGCCCGCAGGTCCCGTACCCCAAGCGGATGGGGCGGCCCGGCGAGTACGCGGCCCTCGTCCAGGCCATCGCCGAGAACGACTACCTCAACGGCGAGGTCATCCGCCTCGACGGTGCGTTGCGTTTCCCGCCGAAGTAAGCCCGGGACGGTCATGACCTAAACTCACGCGGAGAGGCGCCGGCCGAGGTTGCCCGATAGCGTGACCGGGTGAGCGATAACGTCCCGGCATGGGCTTATGCGAAGCCAGAGATCCGCGCGCACGATCCCCGGCTCGTCGAGTTGGCGGCAACCGAGAAAGACCGGCTGACCGCTGTTCTGGCGCCCTGGCTGGTGGACGGGGTTGAGCACGTCGGATCCACGGCGGTGCCCGGGCTGGCCGCCAAGCCGATCATCGACCTGATGGCGTCGGTGCGCGATCTCGATGCGGTGGTCGATGAGGCCGGACAGCGGCTCTGGGCCGACGGCTGGTGGTATGTCCCTCCGCAGCTGGACAGCGGGGGGTCGTGGCGACGGTTCTTCGTCAAGCCGGACGAGTCCGGGCAGCACCGGTACGCGCACCTGCATGTGATCGCGGCAGGCCATCCGCGATGGGCGGACCAGATCGCGTTCCGCGACGCGCTGCGCCGCGACGATGAGCTGGCGGGGCGTTACGCGGACCTCAAGCGGCGGCTGGCGGCGGAGCACGCCGAGGACCGTGAGGCGTACACCGAGGCCAAGGGCGAGTTCGTCCGGGACGTGCTCGGCCGAGGGCAGGCGTGATCACGGCCTGGGGGTTTTCCGGCCGTGGACCGCGAGGTACTCGGCCGCCAGCCACGGTCCGAGGTCGTCGATGAGCATGGTGAGCGCGGGCCGGTCCGCGGTCGGGGTGCGGGAGACCGCGGCCGCCACCCGCATCTGCTCCAGCCGCGGGGGTAGTACTGCCCGAACGCGGCCGCCATCTCGTCCAGGTCGCTGGTCCAGCCACCCCAGCGCGGCATGACCAGGGTGAATCCCGAGCGGACGATGCCACGGGAGGCAAGCCTGCTGAGTCTGCGCAGGTCGGTGCCGCTCTCCGCGTCGGCAGCAGCGCGCGCCAGCGGGGTAGCCGGTCGCCGATGTCCCGTTGGTCTCGCGCGCCAGCAGCGGCGTAGGGCGATAGCGGGGCAGCCGCGCGGCCAGGTCCTCTCCGGTTAGGGGTGTGCACAGGCAGGCCACGAACCAGCCGAGGTCATGCCGCTCAAGGTCGCTGAGTACGGTGGCCACGCTGGACAGGCGCGATCCCGGCGCCGTTGATCTCGGGGAACCGGTCGTCGAGTGATCGCTCCATGCTGGCGGCGGCCGCCCGGTCCGCGGCGGTTGGCTCGGCGCGCAGCACAAGGAAGAGGTCCAGGTCGGACCGCCCGGGCACGGCCGTTCCGCGCGGGATGCTTCCGTAGAGGTAGGCGCTGTGCAGGGCACCGGGGACGAAGGCGTCAGGGATTGCCGCCGTCACCGCCGCCACGACCGACGCGAAGGCGGGTGGGCACCGGCGAGGTTCTCGCGCCGGATGAACCCGTCTTCGTCGATCCCCACTCCAGCCATGTCCCACACCCTGCCGTGCGCGCGCGCCAGCGCCAGTGAATTTCGGCCCGGCGGACCCCGTGTCAGGCGGCTGGCATCTCGGCTCTCATCCATATCCATACTCAGCTCTGAGCCAGAGCCACGTGGGCGTCTTCGAGACCCTTTTCGTTTTCTTCCGGTCCGCTGATTCGGTAGGTCGTTCGGGCGATCCGCACGCGAAGTAATTCGCCTGCGCGCCACCGGAACCGCAGCATCGCGTTGAGGCCGTGCGAGATCTCGGCCTGGTCAGCGGGCCGTGCGCAGGTAGGCAGAGACCAGTCGGCGGCCTGCGACGGGCCGCGACGTACATGACGGCCGACGCGAGGTCGTAAAGCAGCGGCCCGTGCAGGAGATAGCTCCAGTCGATGACCCCGCACCGCCCCGTACCGAATCGAACCGGAACGCCTCCGGCGCGGGATCGGAGTGCAGTAGCCCACGTCATGTTCTCCGGGCGTGCGGCGCAGCTCCGTGAGTGCCGCGTGATCGCGGGCCGCAGCACAGACGCAGGTCCAGGTGATCCGCGGCCGGATCGACCAGTGGAATCGCTCCGCTCCTCGCCGGTCTGTGGCAGGGCAGATGCCGCGGGCCAAGGTCGTGCCGATATCTCCTGTTCGGCCGCGGAGTCCGGTTAGCGGGTGTCCGGCACCATCGCAGCAGAGCGAGAGATCCCGCTCGATGTCGATGATGTCCCGGCCATTCCGGGCGGGAACCGGCGCGCAGCGGGGATGCCCGCTTCGTAAGCAGCCGGGCCAGCCCAGCCAGCCGCAAGCGGACGAGCGTTGTCGGAGTCGACAGTTTGGCGGCCAGCGTCCGGCGCTGCCGCCCGGGCGCGTGACGAGCCATGTCTGGGACGCCTGCCGCCGCCCGGCGCGGAAACCTCGGCATCGGTCAGGCCCCAGTGCCGCGCCAGCAACGTGGATACGTTCTCTTCGCTGATCACAAGGCGAGTCAAGCAGCGACGACTGACGGGGCGCCACTTAATAAGCCGCCACTGTAGGAGACTGACGGTGATGGGTGCTGCGGGGCGATGGGCAGTGGTGACCACTGCGCCTTACTTCTTGCTGTTATCCCAGGTGATGGCCTGCCGGGTTGGTAACCGCCGACGACGGATAGGGCGATTAGGCGCAACCGCACCACCACCCCAACCGGCTACGACACCTAAGGCGCGCAAGCGAAAGTCGCGGGAATCGCCGCGCCACCTGGGATGTTGCATGTATACGAGACACGACATATCTTGATTGCAAACGGGATTATGAAGGGTAAGTGACATGACGGTCTGGCATACGGCCCGGAGCATGGGCTGGTCTACGAAGGCGGTCATCGCCGTCGGGCTGCTCGCCGCGCTGCTAGTGGCGGCCGTGCCGGTGGCGCTGCTGGTCGGCTTGTTCCTGATGGTGCTTGGACACGTCGTGGGTGGGCTTGCGCTGTTCGGCGGCTCGATCCTGGTGGCCGTCGCGGCCGTCGCGATCGCGGGGCTGAGCGGCGTGCAGCACGTGCGCAAGCTGGTCAGGGAGCAGAGCGCCCGGATGCAGCAAAGCGGCCGGATAGTGCAGCTTCGCCGGGGCGACTACAACTTCGACTGACGGCGCGGGCACTCCCCCGCCCCAAGATCACATTCAGTGCGCTTAACGGACCGTGGCTTCGCGCCTCCGGAATACGATTCGCTTTCCGGAGGCCGGCCCGGTCCGTTTCGCGTGCGGCGTCCGGTCAGGCGGTTACGTTAAGGGCGGCGATGACCTTGGTCGGGCGCAGCCGGACCACGAGCTCCCCCGGGACGGCGTTGCGCTTGCCGACTTCCTCGGCGCGGTCCTGCCCCATGTAGCGGGCGGCGATCGCGGTCGCGGTGCGGAGCAGCTCGCCGGGGTCTTCCGACAGCTCGGCGTTGCCCTGCACCTGGACGAAACCGTACGGCAGCGCCTCCAGGTCCGCGACGATGGTGGTCCGGGGATCGCGGGACAGCGACCTGCCCTTGGCGGTCTCCTTGCCGGTGTTGAAGACGACGCAGCCGTCCTCGACGATGAACCACACCGGCGTCACCAGCGGTCGTCCGTCCGCGCTGGTGAAGGCAAGCTTGCCGGTTCGCGTCCCCTCGGTGAGGAACGCGCTGACTTCCGGATCCGTGATCGAGGTCATGTGATCACTCTAGTGAACTGTCCTTGGCCCCCAATGGGCTGGGCCGCGGGCTAGCAGCCGACGCTCTTACAGGACCATGTGCAACCACTGGCTGTAGTTGACCGAGCTCAGCGGCCACGCGAAGGCAAGCGCCAGCTGAGCCAGCGGCACCGCGGCCAGCATGGGCTCGAACCTGCGCGAGGGATGTCGGAGATCGTGACCAGCGCCAGGACCGTCGTCAGATACAGCCAAGCTCATCTGACACACGCTTCGGCTGGTCTCGGCGCTGGAAGGAATCACGCCCCTGCCTGCCTAGGTCGCGGGGCCGGGCTTGGCGGCCTGCTTGTCCCAGCCGTGGAAAGAGGAGAAGTCGCCTGCTTCCCATGCCTCGCGCAGGCCGGGAGCGCCCAGGTCCCAGTCCGGGCGGGTTTCGCTCATCGCTACGCGCAGGTCGCGCCACAGGTCGTAGAAGGAGGGGCGGCCCCAGAACCAGTAGCCGTTGTAGATGCTGTGCACGATCAGTCCCGGCTTGAGGACGAGGGTGTACGGGATCATCGGGTTGTGCTCGGGATCGGTGTACTCGGCGATGTCGAGGTCCTGCTGGACGATCCGGCCGGGGTCGGCCAGGAAGGTCCACTGGGCGCCGACCGACGCGCGGAACTCCTGCAGCGTATGGTGCTCATCGGTGGCGATCGTGACGACCTGGGTGTAGGCCACCGCGATCTTCGGGTAGTTGGCGGCGATCTCCAGGTGCTGCTGGTGCTCCTTCGGGCAGTAGTGGCCGCGCGCGAGGGTGAGGATCAGCGGGTCGCCGCCCTGCAGCTCGCTGAGCGTGCGGACGGTGTTGGTGTGGTCGGGCAGCGAGTAATCCGGGAAGGTGGCGCCGGGGACGATGTCGGGACGCATTGCGATGACCGCCTCTCGTGAACCAAAAGAGCAGTTGAGACTGGAGTGAAGTGCGCAGGTCACGTGACTTCGATCGGTGAGCTGCCGTCCGCATCATCACCCTGACACATCGAGGGCTCCAAACCCACACGGGCCCCGGGAAAGCAGGCGCGGGGGTTCCATTCAGCGGTGCTAAGGACGAGAATATTTTAGGGACTTACGGCAGAACCCTACGGAGAGCTGCCGCCCGCCAAGGCGCCAAGGGGTTGAGATGCCGTGGTTTCCGGACTTCGCCAGCGCCGCGGAGTTGGCGCGTAGGCAGACTCGCGCCGCGGGTCTGGCTGATCCGGTGGGGCAGTACCTCACCGCACTGAATGAAGGCGACACCCGCATCCTGGAGACTGAGTGGCCGGGCGAGGTGGTGATCTATGATCCCCGCGCCGGTGAGATCCGCGCGTTCTTCACCTGGTGTTTCAGCGCAGGCGGTGGCATCGGCCTGGAGCATTGCGCGGTGACCGACGACGGGGTGCGCTGCGCGGTGGAATACAACTGTTTCCGCTGGGGCATCCACGACCTGCCGCCGCAGGCTGGACTCGGCGTCTATGAGCGCGGCCCGGACGGGCTGTTGGTCGCGGCCCGCGTCTATGACGACGTTGAGGCACCTATGGAGCACCCAGGACGTGGCCACAAGTGATGAGGGGAAAACCGGCATGGTGGATTTGAAGCTCGAGGTGGTTGTCATCCCTGTCGCGGATGTCGACCGTGCGAAGGCGTTCTACGGGGGACTCGGGTGGAGGCTTGACGCCGACTTCCCCTTCGACAATGGTTTTCGCGTCGTCCAGTTCACGCCGCCCGGCGCCGGGTGCTCGGTCCAATTCGGCTCGAACATCACCTCGGCCTCACCCGGCTCCGCCCAGGGCCTTTACCTGATCGTTTCCGATATCCAGGCCGCGCGCGACGAGCTCGCCTCCCGCGGTGCCAAGCCAAGCGAAGTATTCCACGCCGGTACGCCGGGTGCTCAGTTCCAGCCTGACGGCGCTAGCGGCCGGGTGCAGGGACCCGCACCCGATCATGCCACCTACAGCTCCTTCGCCACGTTCAGCGATCCGGACGGTAATGGCTGGCTGCTGCAGGAGGTCACGACACGGCTGCCAGGCCGGATCGACGCGGCTGAGACAGCATTCGCATCCGCGGCGGACCTGGCGAGCGCGTTTAGACGCGCGTCAGCCGCCCACGGCGAGCACGAGAAGCGCATCGGGCATGAAGATGCGAACTGGCCCGACTGGTATGCCTCGTACATGGTGGCCGAGCAAGCCGGGGCGGAGCTGCCGACCTGATGGCGAGGGCGCCAGGCGGGCAGGGTTGATATGGCAGCGGCCGGCTATCCAGCGGACCTGCGTTACCACCAGGAGCACAACTGGGCGCGCGTGCAAGGCGCTGAGGCAGACATCGGCCACAGGTCACGAGTGAAGGCGAAGCAACCGTGCGTTCCATACGATCGGAGTTCTTGACTCTCAGCGCCGCGGAATTCGCGGCAGCCTCGGAGCCTAAAGCGGCGTGACGTACGCGCCGGAGATGCCGCCGTCGACCAGAAACGTCGAGGCGGTGATGAACGATGCGTCGTCGCTGGCGAGGAAGGCGACGGCGGCGGCGATCTCGGCCGGCTCGGCGAAGCGGCCGAGGGGCACGTGCACCAGGCGGCGGGCGGCGCGCTCGGGGTCGGCGGCGAAGAGTTCGGTGAGCAGCGGGGTGTTGACCGGGCCGGGGCAGAGGGCGTTGACGCGGATGCCCTCGCGGGCGAACTGGACGCCGAGCTCACGGGAGAGCGCGAGCACGCCGCCCTTGGACGCGGTGTAGGAGATCTGCGAGGTCGCGGAGCCCAGCACGGCGACGAACGAGGCCGTGTTGATGATCGAGCCCTTGCCCTGGCGCTGCATGTACGGGATGGCCTCGCGGCAGCAGAGGTAGACCGAGGTGAGGTTGACCTCCTGCACCCGGCGCCACGCGTCGAGGCCGGTGGTGAGGATCGAGTCGTCGTCGGCGGGCGAGATGCCGGCGTTGTTGAAGGCGATGTCGACCGAGCCGTAGGTCTCCTGCGCGACCGAGAAGGCCCGCGCCACATCGAGGACGTCGCTCACGTCGGCCTGGACGAAGGTCCCGCTGACCTCTTCGGCCGCCTTGCCGCCGGCGTCGGGGTCGATGTCGACCGCGACCACGTTCGCACCCTCGGCGGCGAACCGGCGGACGGTGGCGAGCCCGATGCCGCTGCCCGCGCCGGTCACGACCGCCGTCCGTCCCGCAAGCCGTTCGGTCATCGAGACAAACTCCCCTTCAGATCCGCTCAAAGTACCGGCGCAGCTCCCAGTCCGTTACCGCGGCTGCGTAGGCGGCAATTTCCACCCGCGCCATGTTCGCATAGTGGTCGACCACGTCCGCGCCGAACGCCTCGCGCGCCAGCGGTGACGAAACCCACAGCGCCAGCGCCTCGTCCAGCGACGCGGGCACCTTCTCGAGGCCGTTGATCGCGTAGGCGTTCCCCGTTACCGGCGGCGGCAGCTCCAGTGAGTTTTCCAGACCGTGCTCCCCGGCCGCGATCAGCCCGGCCAGCGCCAGGTACGGGTTGACGTCGCCGCCGGGCACCCGGCACTCGATCCGCAGCGACGGGCCGTGCCCGACCAGGCGGAGCGCGCAGGTCCGGTTGTCCGGCCCCCACGCCACCGCGGTCGGCGCGAACGAGCCGGCCGCGTACCGCTTGTAGGAGTTGATGGTCGGCGCGAACAGCAGCGTGAGGTCGCGCAGCCCGTCAAGCATGCCCGCGATGATCGACTCGCCGACGGGCGACAGGCCGTGCGGGCCGTCGCCCGCCATCACCGGGGCGTCGTCGTCGGTGCCGCGGAACGACAGGTGGATGTGGCAGGAGTTGCCCTCGGCCGCGTTCGGCTTGGCCATGAACGTGAGCGCGTAGCCGTGGTGCGCGGCGATCTCCTTGGCGCCGGTCTTGTAGATCGAGTGCTGGTCGGCGGTGGTGAGCGCGTCGGCGTAGCGGAACGCGATCTCGTGCTGTCCCAGGTTGCACTCGCCCTTGGCCGACTCCACGTACAGGCCGGCGTCGGCCATCGAGTTCCTGATGTCGCGCAGCAGCGGCTCGATCCGGCCGGTGCCGAGCACCGAGTAGTCCGCGTTGTAGCGGTTGGCCGGGGTCAGGTCCCGGTAGCCGGCGTCCCAGGCCTGCTCGTAGCCGCCCTCGAAGACGACGAACTCCAGCTCGGTGCCGGCTAGCGCCGTCCAGCCGCGCACGGCCGACCGCTCTAGCTGCGCGCGCAGCACCTGCCGGGGCGACACCCGCACCGGGCTGCCGTCGAGCGCCTCGACGTCGGCGATGACCAGCGCGGTGCCCGGCTGCCAGCCGGTCACCCGGAGGGTGTCCATGTCGGGCACGAGCACGAAGTCGCCGTACCCGCTCTCCCACGAGGTGATCTCGTACCCGTCCACCGTGTTCATCTCGGTGTCCACCGCGAGCAGGTAGGCGCAGGCCTCGGTGGCGTGCGGGACGACCTCGTCGAGGAAGTACCGTGCGTGGAAGCGCTTGCCCTGCAATCGTCCCTGCATGTCGGTGATGGCGACGACGACGGTGTCGATGTCATGCATCCGGATTGCTTCGCGCAGCGCTTCCACGTTCACGGTGCTCCCACGGCCTCTCCTCGGCGGATGAATCTAGCCAGTGAATCTAGGCGAGTGATTCCAGATCGGCCTCGATCGCGGCCATTTCCGCGGCCGAGCCCTGCACCTTCGGCCCGGTGAACCACTTATGCGCGGAGACCAGCCACCAGATGCCGGCGAAGCCGATCACCGCCACGACCGCCACCACCGTGTAGTTGAAGTTGTCATGGGTGATCGGCGACACGGTCGGCAGCATAAACAGAATGGTGATGAACACCACCCAGATACACGCGATGATCCCGATCGGCTTTGACCACCGGCCCAGGTGCCACGGCCCGCGCTGGAACTGGCTGCCCAGCCGGAGCCGGAGGAAGGTCGGCGTCACGTAGGCGACGTACAGGCCGATGGTGGCGATCGAGGTCACCGCGGCATACGCGGTGCCGTTCCACAGGTAGGGCAGGCCGAGGATCAGCGCGCCCCCCGCCGCCAGCCAGATCGCGTTGGTCGGCGTCCGCGTCCTCGGGTTGATGTGGTGCCAGAACTTGCTGCCGGGCAGCGCGCCGTCGCGGGAGAAGGAGACGGCGAAGTTGGTGAAGCCGGACATGTGCCGGCGTAGTTCTTGGGCGTAGCCCAGTTCATGCAGCCGCTGCTGATCGGCGTTGATCACCGCGGGCGCTGTGGTCTCGTCGGACACGAGGCCTCCCGGCGTCATTGGTGTGCGTGAAGGGGCGGCAGCTCGTCCAGTTACCACAAATTGACGCATCCTGCGCATAAGGTGTCAAGATCAACACCGGCGTGGCTTTTACCAAGATTTGCACCGTACTTTTACTCCCTTACTCCAGATTTACTTCAGCTGGTCCTTCATGACCTTGCCGGTAGCGTTCAGCGGGTAGCGGCCGGCCGCCCGGATAGGACTATTTGGCCATTGCTGGTGGCCGGCGCCTCCGACATGCTGGCACGATGATCACCACGCGACTCCCCAGCAACGTTGCCGAGCTGCAGACCCCCGCGCCCCTGGTGGACGCCGCCCTGCTGGCGGCCAACCTGGCCCGGATGGCGCAGGCGTGGCCCGGCGAGCGCCTGCGGCCGCACGTCAAGGCGCATAAGTGCACCGAGCTTGCCCGCCATCAGCGCGACATTGGCCACTCCGGGTTCACCTGTGCCACCATCCGGGAAGTGGAGGGAATGGCGGCGGCGGGCCTTGGCCAGGACCTGCTGCTGGCCAACGAGGTGCTCGACGCCTCCCGGCTGGGCGCCTTGGTGGCGGCCGGGGCGCGGGTGACGGTGGCGGTGGACTCGGCGGTGACCACGGCCGCCGCCGCGCGGGCCGGGCTGCGCGAGGTGCTGATCGACGTCAACGTTGGCCTGCCCCGCTGCGGCTGCTCCCCCGATGAGGCGGGCTCCCTGGCCGAGCTGGCCCGCGGCGCCGGCCTGGAGGTGCGGGGCGTGATGGGTTACGAGGGGCACGCCATGATCGTGCAGGACCGGGCCGACCGGGCCCGCCAGGTAGCCGAGAGCATGGCCCTGCTCGAGCAGGCCCACGCCGCGGTGGGCGGCCCGGTGCGCTCGGCCGGCGGGACCGGCAGCTGGGATCTGAACTCCTCCGCGACCGAGCTCCAGGCCGGCTCCTACGCGCTGATGGACACCGCCTACGCCGCCCTTGGCTTGCCGTTCGGGCAGGCACTGAGCATTCTCGCCACCGTGATCTCGGTCAACCAGGGCGGCTGGGCGGTGGCCGACTGCGGGCTGAAGGCGCTCGGCATGGACCACGGCAACCCGTCGCTGGACGACGGTTCGGTGGTGTGGTTCTGCTCCGATGAGCACGTCATCTTCTCGCCGCCCGAGGGAGGTTCGCTGCCCCAGGTGGGCGACCAGGTGCGGGTACTGCCCGCCCACGTCGACCCGACCATGGCCTACCACGAGCGCCTTTACCTGGTGGAGGGCGACCGGGTCCTCGAGGCGTGGCCGGTGGACCTGCGCGGCTGGTGATCACGAAGGATTTTCTCTTGACGTAAGAAATTCGTGCTATGCGCACGAAAAGTCTTCGTGATCATGGCCTCGATCGGGGATTACCGTCCGAGGCGCGCTCGCAGCGCCTCGCGGGCCGCGGGCCATTCGGTGTCGGTCATGGAGTAGACAACGGTGTGCCGGATGGAGCCGTCGGGCATGATCTTGTGATTGCGCAGCACGCCGTCGCGCTGGGCGCCCAGCCGTTCGATGGCCCGCTGTGATCGCAGGTTGCGATGGTGGGTCATCCAGCCGACCCTGATCACGCCCAGGGTGTCAAACGCGCGTTCCAGCAGCATCAGCTTGGCCTCGGTGTTCACGCCCGTGCGCTGCCACCGGCGGCCGAGCCAGGTGGCGCCGATGCACAGGCCGCGGTCCTTGGGCACGATGTCGTGGTAGGCGGTGACCCCGGCCACTTCCCCGGTCGATGCGTCGATCTGGGCCCACGTCACCTGCATCTGGGCTTCCTGCCGGGCGAGCAGGTCGCTGACAAGCGCGCGCGCCTGGGGCAGGTCAGCTGGCTGACGGGCGTGAATCCAGGTCCACACGCCGGGGTCGCTGAGCGCCGCCAGCAGCCCCTGCGCGTGGTCGAGGGTCAGTGGCTCCAACCGCACATGACGCCCGTCCAGCACCGGTCTGTCGTAGAAGGCGCTCATGGCGGCGGGGAAAGGAAGCGCTAGCGGGGCGCCATCCGGATGGCGCCGTCGAGGCGGATGGTCTCGCCGTTGAGGTAGTGGTTCTCGAGGAGGCTGACGCGGCCAGGTGGGCGTAGTCCTCGGGGTGCCGAGGCGCTTGGGGTGCGGGACCGAGGCGGCCAGGCCCTCGCGGATGTCGTCGCGGAGGCGGGCGAGCATCGGCGTGTCGAAGATGCCGGGGGCGATGGTGTTGACCCGGATCTGCCAGCTGGCCAGGTCGCGGGCGGCCACGAGGGTGATGCCGTGCACGCCGGCCTTGGACGCGGTGTAGGAGGTCTGGCCGATCTGCCCGTCGAACGCGGCGACCGAGGCGGTCAGGACGATCGCGCCGCGGTCGCCGTCGAGCCGGCTCGTTGCCGCTCATCGGCGCGGCCGCCAGCCGCAGCACGTTGTAGGTGCCGACCAGGTTGACCCGGAGCACCTGCTCGAACGTGTCGAGCGGCCCGGGTTGCTGCTCCTTGTCGATGATCCGGAGCCGGTCTCCGCCGCGTCCCGCGCAGTGCACCACGGCCCGCAGCGGGCCCGTCGCGCTCGGCCGCGTCGAGCGCCGCCTCGACGCCGGCCGTCGTCGGTGATGTCGGCCGGCGACGAAGCGCGCCGCGTCGCCGAGCTCCTTGGCCGACTGCCTCGCCGTCGCTGAGCCGGCAGGTCGAGCAGCACGACCGTCGCGCCGCGGGCCACCAGCTCCCTCGCGGTCGCCGAGGCCGAGACCGGAGGCGCCGCCGGTGACCAGCGCGGACGACTTCCATGCAGATGCGCACTTCGTCGATCAGTCGCCTCACGTCTTAGCAGGCCCAGGGACTTGCTGATGATCGACTTCATGACCTCGCTGGTGCCGCCGTAGATCCGGGTCACCCGGGCGTCGGCGTACAGGCGGGCGATCGGGAACTCGGTGATGTAGCCGTAGCCGCCGAACAGCTGCAGGCAGCGGTCGACCACGCGGGCCTGCAGCTCGGTGCAGAACAGCTTGACCATGGCGGCGTCGGCGCCGGACGAGCTCGCCGGCGACCAGCGCCGCGATGCGCCCGGTCGAGCAGCGCCTGCGCCGCCTCGACCTCGGCGGCGCACGGCGGCGAGCTCGAACTTGGTGTTCTGGAAGCTGCTGACAGCGGCTGGCCGAAGACCGGCGCGCGTTGACGTACTCGATCGGTCAGCGTCGAGCGCCGCCCGGGCCTGGGCGACCGAGCCGACGGCGATCGCCAGCCGCTCCTGCGGCAGGTTGGCGCCGAGGTAGCCGAACGCCGCGCCCTCCTCGCCGAGGCGGTTGGCCGACCGGGACCCGGACGTCGGTGAACGACAGCTCGGCCGTGTCCTGGGCCTTCAGCCCGATCTTGTCGAGCTTGCGGCCCTTGGCGAAGCCGGGCATGCCGTCCTCGACGACGAGCAGCGTCAGCCCGTCGCGGCGGTTCGCCGGCGTCGCGTCGCTGGTCCGGCACGAGCACGATGACCAGGTCGGCGAGCGCAGCCGCCGGTGATGAAGGTCTTCGCGCCGTTGAGGACGTAGTGGTCGCCGTCGCGGACCGCCGCGGTCCGGACGCCGGCCAGGTCGGAGCCGGTGCCGGGCTCGGTCATGCGCGATCGGCGGTCAGCAGCTCGCCCGGCGCCGATGCCCGGGGAACCAGCGCTGCCTGCTGGTCGGTCGTCGGCAGTAGCGCGCAGGAAGTACGGCAGGACCACGTCGAGCTGGGTGCGCAGCGTGCCGAGCGTCACCAGCGCGCGCGGGCGGCCTCCTCCTGCAGCACGACGTTGTAGCGGTAGTCGTCGCTGCCCGCCGCCGCCGTACTCCTCCGGGATGGCCATGCCCATGACGCCGAGCTCGCCCAGCTGGCGGAAGAACTGCCCGGGGCGGCTCGCCCGCCTGCTCCCAGTCCGGGTAGCGCGGGCACGACCTCCCGCTCGATGAAGTCGCGGATCAGCCGCCGGAACGTCCTCGTGCTCGGCGGTGAAGAGCGTCGCGTCGCACCTGCAGGTCACCGGCGCTCACCGGCCACGAGCTCGACCAGCGTGGCGTTGGCGGTGCCGCCGCCCTCGCACATCGTCTGCAGGCCGTAGCGGAGGCCGCGGTCGCGCATGTGGTGGATCATCCGGGTCATCAGGATGGCGCCGGAGGCGCCGAGCGGGTGGCCGAGCGCGATCGCGCCGCCGAGCGGGTTGAGCCGCGCCGGGTCGGCGCCGGTCTCGGCCAGCCAGGCCAGCGGCACCGGCGCGAACGCCTCGTTGACCTCGAAGACGCCGATGTCGCCGAGCGCCACGCCGGAGCGCTTGAGCAGCTTCTCGGTCGCCGGGATCGGCCCGGTGAGCATGAGCACCGGGTCGGCGCCCGCGACCGCGCCGGTGTGGTAGCGGACGATCGGGGTGAGGCCCAGCTCCGCCGCCCGCTCCGGCGTGGTCACCAGCAGCGCGGCCGCGCCGTCGGAGATCTGCGAGGAGTTGCCCGCGTGGATCACGCCGTCCTCGCTTGAACGACGGCTTGAGCCGCGGCCAGCGTCTCGACGGGCTGGTGCCGCGGCGGAGCCCTCGTCGACCGCGAACCGCGTGCCGTCCGCCGTCTGACCGGAACGATCTGCTCGTCGAAGGCGCCGCGAGTCGATCGCCGCGGCGGCCTTCTCGTGCGACCGGGACGCGAACTCGTCGAGCCGGTGCCGGGACAGCCCCCAGCGCTCGGCGATCAGCTCGGCGCTGATCGCCCTGGTTGAACGAGAAGTCGTCGTAGCGCGCCAGGACCCGGGGCCCGTAGGGGATGCCCGGTCGCCCGGGCCGCGCCGAGCGGCACCCGGCTCATCACCTCGACGCCGCCGGCGACGACGATGTCGTGCTGCCCGGACATGACGGCGTGCGCGGCGAAGTCGAGCGCCTGCTGGCTCGAGCCGCAGGCGCGGTTGACGGTGGTGCCGGGGATCGACTCGCGGCCAGCCGGCCGCGAGCACGGCGAAGCGGCCGATGTTGCTCGACTGGTCGCCGACCTGGCCGACGCAGCCCCAGATCACGTCGTCCACGACCAGCCGGGTCGATGCCCGGTGCGGTCGGCCAGCGCGCGCAGCACGTCGGCCGACAGGTCGGCCGCGTGCACGTTCGAGAGCGCCTCCGTTGCGCTTGCCGACGGCCGTCCTGACCGCTTCGACCACGACCGCTTCGCGCGCCATCAGCGCGAATCCCTATGCATATTGGGAGAATACGGTTCTCGTTGCGACCACGGCAACCCCGCCGCCGCGAGGACGGAGGTCAGACCGGAGCAACCCGGTACCGTTCGGGAAATGATCGGAAAGGTGGTACTCGACATCGGATGACCCGCTGCCGGGATAATGGACGCATGTCAGACGCTGTGAGCTCAGAGGACTTTCAGGCGATCCTCGCGCAGGTGCGCGACTGGGTCCGCACCCGGGTGGTGCCGCGCGAGCGGGAGATCGCCGACACCGACGCCATCCCCGACGACCTGCGCAAGCAGGCCGCCGACATGGGACTGTTCGGCTACGCCATCCCGCAGGAGTGGGGCGGCCTCGGACTCGACCTGACCCAGGACGTCGAGCTGGCGATGGAGCTCGGGTACACGTCCATGGCGGTGCGTTCGATGTTCGGTACCAACAACGGGATCGCCGGGCAGGTGCTGGTGAACTTCGGCACCGACGAGCAGAAGGCGACGTGGCTTGAGCGGCTGGCCGCGGGCGAGGTGGTCGCCTCGTTCGCGCTGACCGAGCCGGGGCCGGCTCCAACCCGGCCGGGCTGCAGACCACCGCCGTCCGCGCTGGCGACGAATGGGTGATCGACGGCCAGAAGCGGTTCATCACCAACGCGCCGTCGGCCGACCTGTTCGTGGTGTTCGCCCGCAGCCGGCCCGCGGACAAGTCCGGAACCGGCATCGCCGTGTTCCTCGTCCCTGCCCGCGCCGACGGGGTCGAGGTCGGCGCCAAGGACCGGAAGATGGGCCAGGAGGGCGCCTGGACCTCCGACGTGCTGTTCTCCAACGTCCGGGTGCCCGCCTCGGCGCTGGTCGGCGGGGACGAGGACACCGGTTACCGGGCCGCCATGACCTCGCTGGCGCGCGGCCGGGTGCACATCGCCGCGGTCGCCGTCGGCACCGCCCAGCGGGCGCTGGACGAGTCCGTCGCCTACGCCGCCTCGGCCACCCAGGGAGGCACCGTGATCGGGGACTTCCAGCTGGTCCAGGCCATGATCGCCGACCAGCAGACCGGCGTGCTGGCGGGCCGCGCCCTCGTGCGGGAGACCGCGGCGCGCTACGTCAGCGGCGAGGACCGGCGGATCGGCCCGTCGGCCGCCAAGCTGTTCTGCACCGAGATGGCCGGCCGGGTGGCCGACCTGGCGGTGCAGGTGCACGGCGGCACCGGTTACATGCGCGACGTTCCCGTCGAGCGGATCTACCGCGACGTCCGGCTGCTGCGCCTGTACGAGGGCACCAGCGAGATCCAGCGGCTGATCATCGGCGGCGGGCTGGTCCGCGCGCAGCAGCGGCGGTTACGCGCCTGCGCCGCTGTGCTCGGAGGCCACCCGGGGACCGCCTGGGCGTGGTCCGCGATGCCGGGGTAGGCGCAGGGTCCAGGTCGAGACGCCGGCACCCGTGCCGGGTGCGGAAAGGGGTGACGATGATTGCCCGGACGTGGCGCGGCTGGGTCAGGACCGAGCAGGCAGCGGCCTACGTTGAGTACATCACCAGAACCGGGCTGAGCGGATACCGGGAAGACACCGGGCAACCTGGGCGCGCAGATGTGGACGACAGACCTCGGCGACGGCCGGACAGAAGTCATGGCGGTCAGCTGGTGGTCCTCGCGGGCGGACATCACCGGCTTCGCGGGCCAGAACATCGACGTCGCCGTCTTTTACCCCGAGGATGACGACTACCTCATCGACCGCGAGACCACCGTTACGCACTACGACGTCGTGCGGACGCTGTTACCCCCATCGTCCGCCTCGGTCGTCGATAGCGAAGGCCTTGAGCGCCGGTACCGGTAGCGTGTGCGGCATGGCGAGCATTTTCGTGACGGGATCGTCGGACGGGATCGGCCGGGAGACTGCACGGCAGCTGGTGAAGGGCGGCCACCGGGTGGTTTTGCATGCCCGCGATGACGCGCGTGCTGAGGATGCCGCCGCGGCGCTGCCCGGGGCGTCCGGCGTCGCGGTCGGTGACCTGTCGGTTGTCGCCGGGATAGGGCAGGCGGCCGAGTCGGCCAGCGCGCTTGGCCCGTACGACGCGGTAATCCACAACGCGGGCGTGGGGAGTGCCGCGGCGCGGCACCGGACGGCCGATGGCTGCGAGCGGATCTTCGCGGTCAACGTGCTGGCACCTTACCTGCTCACGGTGCTGATGCCGTTGCCGCCGCGGCTGGTTTACCTCACCTCCGGCCTGGAGTCGGCCGGCCGGGTGAACCTGGATGACCTGCAATGGGAGCACCGGGCCTGGGACGGCATGCAGGCCTACAGCGACTCCAAGCTCTGCGATGTGCTGCTGGCCTTCGCCATCGCGCGCCGCTACCCGTGGTTGCGCAGCAATGCGGTCGACCCAGGCTGGATCAAGACCAAGCTGGGTGGTCAAGGAGCGACGGATGAGCTTCCCATCGGTGCCCAAACCCAGGTCTGGCTGGCCACGAGCGACGACCCGGATGCCGCTGTCACGGGCCGCTATTTCAAGTGGCGCCGCGAGTTGCGGGCCAACCCGGACGCCTACCGCACGAACTTGCAGGAGGCCCTGCTCGCCACCTGCGCGACCCTGGCCGGCAGCGCATTGCCCGACTAGCCAGCCCGCCGCCCGATCGCGAGCACTGGCCGCAGGGGACGGCTCCCGTTTACGGGAGCACTCGTCGGAGCGTCGGCCTGGCCGGCTGTCACGTCTGCTCGGCGTTGTGGCAGACGACCTCAAGCATGAAGCCGTGGGGATCGAGGAAGTAGGGCATTTGATCCTCCTGTCGGCGCCAGTGCAGCAGATGAGCGCGCTGCTTGCGAGCCTGCCACGCCATTGCCGCGGTCATGCCACGATATGGGTCATGGGTTCGCAGCGTTTCCGCGCCGTCATCGCCGCCGGTCCTCGGGACAGTGCGGTCATCATGATGCCGTTCGACCCAGATGAGGAGTGGGGCGCTAAGGCCGACCATCCCGTCGGCGGCACGATCGAAGGCTGCCGGATCCGTGCCAGGCTCATGCCGGCCGGCGGCGGATGGGTGCTGCCCCTAGCCCAGAAGCGCCTGCACGGCATGGGTATCGCCATCGGCGATGCCGTCACCGTCGAGCTGGCTCCGGAGGGTCCGCAGCGCGGCGATCTGGCCGACGATATCGCCGCCGCGCTTGCGGCCGACCCGGCGGCTGGCGCCTTCTTCGACACGCTGGCGCAGTTCTACCGCAAGGCGTACCTGCGCTGGATCGATGCGACCACCCGCCGGCCGGATCTGCGCGCGGCCCGCATCGCTGAGGTAGTCGGCCTGCTCGCGGCGGGGATCAAAGAGCGGCCGCGCCCGTGAGGGCAGGTTGCCCAAGGGCTTACCCGTACGAGGCGGTCAGGTCGATCAGGAAGCCATCGTTTATCCCGGCCTGGCCAGTCCAGACAATGGCGCAGCCTCGGATACGACACCCGGCCAGAAGAAATTTCACGGGGTTTCTGCCCGGCCTGGCCGTTAAACGGGGGCCCGCAGCGGCGTAGGGCCGCCGGTGCCGATGTAGTCGAGCGCGGGGTTGCCGTCCGCGATCGCCCGGGCGGAAAGTGCCCGCCAGGCCGCACGCCGCACCGGGTCGTGCCCGAACAGCCAGAGCAGTTCCAGCAAGAGCACCGGCAGCAGCCGGGGCGAGGCGACGATTTCGTCAACCGTGCCGAAGACGGCCTGCGCGGCGAGCTGCCCGGCGCGGCGCGCCGCGGTGCCTGGCGGGTTGCGGTGGCCGGGCCGCCCGAGCAGGTACTCAGCCGGCGGTATCCAGTGCACCGAGCGAGTCACCCGCGGTGGCAGCGGCTCCAGAACGTGCGATCCGGCCTGCAGCAGGCCGGCCAGCAGCAGCAAGACCCACGGCTGCGCCAGGGGCGACGGATCGGCCGCGCCTAGCCGCCCGAGCGCCAGCGCGAGCGGGTACAGCGCGGCGGCGAGACCGACGGCGAAGCCGCCCCACACCGGGTCGCGCTCCTTGACCGCCCAGTACGCCCACCACGCCGCCAGCGCGAGGGCGCCGGGGAGCGTGGCGTGGACCGGGTACAGCAGGGCGAGCAGGGCGGTCACGATGACCGGCATGCAGACAGCGTGGCCGACTCTGGCCAGCCGGGTGCGGTGGAAGACGTGGTTCAGGTACGCCTGGTAAGCCAGGTTCAGCCCGGTGACGTTGGTGGCCGGCGTGACCGTGGCGATCACCCACCAGCGGGCCAGGCCGCGGCCGGTGCCCAGCGCGGGGGCGAACAGGGCCGGCGCGCGGCGCAGCCAGAACAACTGCCCGCGGCTAGGCGGCACCCACATCGCCGCGTCGATTCCGGCGATGGGCTGCAGGTACTGCGCGGTCGGCCCGTCCATCTTGTTTCCTCCCCGACCAGGGCGGCTTCCTGCCGCACCCGCCCGCATGGAAGACGGTACTCCCGTGACGTTGCCTCGCCGACGAACGCGCCTTCGCGCTGGCAGGCCAGTCAGGCCTGTTCAGACGGCTCGGCCGAACCAGGCCCACCGGACGCCTTGGGTGCCGGATCGATCTTTTCCAGCCAGCACAGCGGGCACAGCAGGTGCGGTCGCCCGTGCCGGCCCTGCCCGTGCTCCCGCACGAAGTACGCCGCGCCGGCCACCAGCACCAAGTTGAGTCCTCCGCCGAAGGGAAGACCCGGGGCTTTCGGTATGCGGGGAGGCATCGCTGTACTCACCCATCCATCGATACGGCGGCGCGACCGGGGGTGACCGCAGGGAGCCGTCCCTTTAGTGTCGCACCATCAGGCCGAATTGACCGCAAAGACTGTCAGTGCTGCCCGTGAACAATGCCAGAATTGGACATTCTGGTCTCGCCGCCCGGACGTCAAGGCATTGCCGACGTCGGTGCGGGCGGCGGAAATGGTATGGACGATGCTGGGGGCTGGCTATTGCACTTGGGCGGCTACTTCGTGGTGCGAGGCGGGCACCGCAAAAGCCGGTGTCGGCCCGCAGACGCGACGCTGCGGGCGCGGTTACGCGCCTCGCGCCGTGAGCGCCGCGTCGAGCCGCGGGTAGACGCGCCGGACGTTGTGCTCGAAGACGCGGGCGCGGTCCTGCGCCGCGAGCGGCGCCTGGTCGACGTAGCGCTTGGTGTCGTCCCAGGGGAAGTCGCCGTCGGGGTTGCTGCCGCGGACCGCGCCGAGCATCTCCGACGCGAACAGGATGTTGGCCGGCTTGATCACGGTGGTCAGCAGGTCGATGCCGGGCTGGTGGTAGACGCAGGTGTCGAAGAAGACGTTGCCCATCAGGTGGGTCTCGATCGGCGGGCGGTTCTCCCGGGTGGCGATGCCGAGGAAGCGGCCCCAGTGGTAGGGCACCGCGCCGCCGCCGTGCGGGATCACCAGCCGCAGCGTCGGGAACCGGCCGAACAGGTCGCCCATCAGCAGCTGCATGAAGGCGGTGGTGTCGGCGTTGAGGTAGTGCGCGCCGAGGGTGTGCGCGGCCGGGTTGCATGAGGTGGAGACGTGGACCATGGCCGGCACGTCGAGCTCGGCCATCTTCTCGTACAGCGGGAACCAGTAGGGGTCGGTCAGCGGCGGTGAGGTCCACCACGCGCCGGACGGGTCCGGGTTCAGGTTGCAGCCGACGAAGCCGAGCTCGCTGACGCACCGCTCAAGCTCGGCGACGCAGCAGTCCAGCGGCTCGCCCGCGACCTGCGGGAGCTGGCAGACGCCGGCGAAGTTGTCCGGGAACAGCCGGGTGACCCGGTAGATGAGGTCGTTGCAGACCCGCGCCCAGGCGACCGCGGTGGCCGGGTCGGCGACGTGGTGGCCCATGGCCGAGGCCCGCGGGGAGAAGATCGTCAGGTCGGTGCCGCGCTCGCGCGCGATCCGCAGCTGGTTGGCCTCGATCGTCGCCTTGATCTCATCGTCGCTGATCTCCGGGTCGGGCGGCGCCGGGAGCGCGGGGTCGGCCAGCCGGGCCAGCTGCGCGTCCCGGTACTGCGCCAGGGCGGCGGGCGCCGTCGTGTAGTGACCGTGGCAATCGATGATCATCTGCTCTCCCTCGGCCTCGGGGCTACGATAGCGCCCGCCCGCAGACCCCGGAATCTCAGCCGGTGACGGTGATCACGTACACGTTGCGGTCGAACGGGACGCCGCCCTCACCTGAGTCGGCGCTGCGGGGGACGGTGATGACCTGCTGGCTGTAGTGCCAGCCCTTGGCCTTGGCGGCCGCGGCGATCGCGGCGGCGAAGGTGGCGGCGCCGTCGTCGTAGCCGTTGGGGTGCTTGGTAGCGAAGCTGCCGGGGCCGCCGTCAACGCAGTGGTAGGACTGGCTTGCGTGCGTCGCCGCGTACAGCGGGTCCTTGCTCGCCGTCTCCAGCTTGCCGTCCTTGACCAGGCACAGGGTCTCGTAGCTGGCGGCGACGAACCACGCGCCGTCTTTGCTCCCCTTGACCGGCTCGTTCCAGAGCCGGGCGTGATCCTCGTTCCCGGCCAGCGACAGGGTGTTGCCGCCGACGCAGCCACCGAGCCGCCAGGCCTGGTTCTGCGGCAGGTAGCCGTGCCCGGTGACATCCGCCTTTTCCGAGGAGATGCACAGGACATGGATGCCGCTCAGGCTCACGTCCGTCTGGGTGGAGACCGTGCGCCAGTTGTCCATCGCCTGCTCAATGCCGGCCAGCGACACCGTCGAGCGGGCGCTGATGAGCACGTTGAGCGGCTCGACGAACGGCGGGATCTGCGGCAGCGGCGTGGGCGCCTGGTCGGTATCCCAGCTGACCGGGTCGCAGTAGGCCGGGCCGGCGCAGCTGCCCGCGCTCGGGGCCGCCGTCGGCGTGGTCTGGTCCGACGAGCAGCCGGCGGCGGCGAACGCGACCACCGCGACGGCGACCGCCGCCCGCAGTGATGTCAGCCTTGGCCGCCTCGGTAGTACCCGCGATCTCATCAGGTAAGTATGGCGGTTCACCGGAGAGACCAGGTGCGGCAACGGTCCGTTCATCCGGAAGACCTTGAATTTCTCAGGCCTCGCGGGACTCGGTGAAGTCGATCGCGTCGGGTTCGGTCAGGTCGACTGCGTCCAGGTGGGCCCGGCGGCCGTCACGGTCGAAGATGACGATGACCTCGACCGCGTCGCCGTCGGCGGTGATCGCGTGCGGGGACATGGTGGAGAACTGCGCCGCCTGCCCGGTCTCGACCAGGATGACCCGCTCGCCCAGCTGCAGCCGGGCGGTGCCCGACAGCACCGTGAACCACTCGTGGCCGGGGTGCACGCCGAGTTCGCCGCCGTGCCGGCGGGCGGTGATGCGCATCTTGGCCACCGCCAGGCCATGCGGCTCGTCCTCGCGCGTCAGCATCCAGCTCACCGCGCCGTGCCCCCGGTCGCGCTGCGGCCTGATCACCACGTCGTCGTCCTCGACCGGCTCGACCAGCTGGTCCAGGCTGGTGCCAAGCGCCCGGGCGATCGGCACCAGCTGGTCAATCGAGATGCGCCGGTGCCCGGTCTCGATGCGGCTGAGGGTCGAGGCGCTCATGTGGCACCGGCCGGCCAGCGCGTCGAGCGACCAGCCGCGGGCGACCCGCAGGCCCCTGATGCGGGCGCGGATGACGGCATCGAGGACCTCTTCTTGCGTCATTGGCAAGATACTATGCCACTAGTGCAAACACCGTCTACCGTGAAGAGCATGGCCGACACACATACTCATGACCACCGCGCGCACGGCAGCCACGACCACCAGCCGCACGGGCAGGGCGCTCACCAGCACGGGAGCGCCGCCGAGGACAACTACACCGACCTGCTCGAACTGGACGCCACGGTGCTGCACGGCTACTGGTCGGCGGCACTGGACTGGGTGCGGGACGCGGCGGACGGGCCCGGTCTGCGGCTGCTCGACCTCGGCTCGGGCACCGGGACTGGCGCGGTCGGCCTGGCGCAGCGCTTCCCCGGGGCGGAGGTCGTCGCGCTCGACATATCGCCGGCCGCCGTCGACCGGGTGCGCGCCAAGGCGGCCGGCCTCGGCCTGGCCCAGCGGGTGCGGCCGGTCGAGGCGGACCTCGACCTCGGCTGGCCGGATCTCGGCTGGCCCGCCGCGGGCGGCCCGGTCCTCGACCTGACCTGGGCGTCGATGTCGCTGCACCACATGGCCGATCCGGGTCAGGTGCTGCGCGATGCGCTCGCCGCCACCCGCCCGGGCGGGCTGATCGCGGTGGCGGAGTTCGCCGAGCCGCTGCGCTTCCTCCCCGACGACCTGGGCTTCGGCGGGCCTGGCTTCGAGAGCCGCATCGCCGAGGTGCTCGGCCACGCGCATACCGAGCAGATGCCGACCCTGGGCTCGGCCTGGGCGCCGCGACTGACCGAGGCGGGCTGGAACGTCGTGGCCGAGCGCGACTTCCCGATCGACCTGGACCCGCCATCGGACCCGGACGCCACCCGGTACGCCCAGGCCTGGTTCGCCCGGCTCGCCGAGGGCATGGCCGACCGGCTCGAGCCCGGCGATCAGGCCACGCTCACCGAGTTGCTTGACGGGGCGGCCCCCGTTCGGTGCTGCGCCGCGCCGACCTGCACATCCGCGGCGTTCGGACGATTACCCTCGCCCGCCGCGATTAACGCCCAGTCGTCCTCGGGCCCGCACCTCACGGAACCGGGGGCAGGTGCGTGGTGTACGTTGCCGTCGATGACGCGATGACGCAATAGAGGAGGACGGCGCGATGCCTGCAGTGGATGTAGAGATTCCTGTCCCGGACGGCGTTAGCCACGGGTCGCTGCACGTGCCCGAGGGCGAGGGGCCGTGGCCCGGAGTGCTGGTCTTCCCGGACGCCGGCGGGCTGCGGGACACCTTCAGGCAGATGGGTGACCGGCTGGCCGGGCTTGGGTACGTCGCGCTGGTCCCCGACGTCTTCTACCGCGAGGGCGACTGGGCGCCGTTCGACATGAAGACCGCCTTCAGCGACGAGAAGGAGCGCACCCGGCTGTTCGGCTTCATGGGCAGGCTCACCAACGAGCGGATCGCCGCCGACGCCGCCGCGTACGCCGACTTCCTGCTGGCCAGGCCGGAGGTCAGCGGATCGGGGATCGGCACCGTCGGTTACTGCATGGGCGGGCGGATGGCGATGATCGCCGCGGGCGAGATCGGGGACAAGGTCGCCGCCACCGCGTCGTTCCACGGCGGCCGGATCGCCGTCGTCGACGACCCGAACTCCCCCCACCTGGCCGCGGACCGCATCGCCGGCCCGGTCTACGTGGCCGGCGCCGTCGAGGACGGGTCGTTCACCGCCGAGCAGGCCAAACTGCTCGACTCGGCCCTCAGCAACGCCGGGGTGGACCACACGGTCGAGTTCTACCAGGCGCATCACGGGTTCGCGGTGCCCGACCACGACACCTACGACGAGCCGGCCAGTGAGCGTCACTGGTCCGCCCTGGCCGACTTCTACGCCGCTAACCTGTAAACCGTTCGGCAGTTTCCGTTCACCGGGCCGACCGCGCCCGGTCTGCTGGCCCCCTGAGCCGGTCACGGGGGGCACCGGTAAAGTCACGGGCTATGGACAACGATCGGGAGGAACTCGACTGGGGCCTGTTCGGCGTCGCGGCGCGGGACCTGGCCCAGGAGATCGCGGACTCCGGGTTCCGGCCTGACATCATCCTGGCGATCGCCCGCGGCGGGCTGTTCGTGGCGGGCGCCCTCGGCTACGCCCTGTCGGTGAAGAACCTGCACGTGATGAACATCGAGTTCTACAACGGCGTCGGCACTACCTTGGATATGCCGGTGATGCTCCCGCCGGTGCCGAGTGCCGTCGACTTCTCGGCCAAGAAGGTGCTGATCGCCGACGACGTGGCCGACACCGGCAAGACGCTTGAGCTGGTGCGGAATTTCGTCTCCGGGCACGTGGCCGACGTGCGCGCGGCCGTGATCTACGAGAAGACCCAGTCCCTGATCAAGTGCGACTACGTGTGGCGGCGGACCGACGCGTGGATCAACTTCCCGTGGTCGAGCCAGCCGCCGGTCGTCGACGGCCTTGGCGTGCTTGACGCCTAGCGCCGCCGGCGCCCGCTGCTCAGGACAAAACCGATCATCCCGAACGGTCGCGTGGTTTCCCCGCCGCCGCCGCGCGCTTGCGCTCTGGCGCTAGTCGTCGAAGTAGTGCCCGGTGTCGATGTCGGAGATCAGCCCCGGATGCGTGGGCTGCCAGCCGAGCAGCTTGCGGGTCAGTTCGCTCGAGGCGGGGGCGTCGGCCGTGACGAACCCGGCCAGCCAGCCGAAGTGGCCGGCCACCTCATCGCCGGTCACCGACTTCGTCGCGACCCGGGCCGGCGACCGCAGCCGCCTGGTCGCGGCGTTCCGCAAGGTGGCCCGGGAGCACCTGCGCCCGCCCGAGCCGCCTGCCCGTTAGCGCTTCGCGCTTCTTGCTGTTATCAGAGACAGGCGATGGCCAGCCGATGAGCGTGGATCGTTGGCGACATCCGGGTGTACACAACGATCCACGATCCCCGCTAGCTGGCCGTCGCGCGCCTCTTGCTGTTATGTCATCGCATTATTAGTCAACCTCATCTGATAAGTTGTGACTGAACATCTGCTCGCGACGCTCACGCCACCGGAGGCATGCTCATGTCCGACCCCCGTTCCGTCCTGCTGCTGATGGACTTCCAGCACGGCATCGTCGAGCGGATCGCGGACCCGGCCGTCGTCGACGCCGCGAGCCGCGCCGCCAAGGCCGCCCGGGCGGCGGGCATCCCGGTGATGTTCGTCCGCGTGGCGTTCCGCCCCGGCTATCCCGAGGCCGCCGCGGGCAACCAGACCTTCGGCGCGCTCAGCCAGCTGGGCGACGCGATGACGCAGGACCACCCCGCCACCCAGGTGCACGCCGCGCTCGAGCCGCGGCCGGACGAGCCGGTCATCACCAAGCGCCGGGTCAGCGCGTTCAGCGGCAGCGACCTCGACGTCCTGCTGCGCGGCGCCAACGCGGACTCCCTTATCCTCGCGGGCATCTCCACCAGCGGCGTCGTCCTGTCCACCGTCCGCCAGGCGGCCGACCTCGACTACCGCCTCACCGTGCTGGCCGACGCCTGCGCCGACCAGGACCCCGAGGTGCACCGCGTGCTGACCGAAAAGGTCTTCCCCCGCCAGGCCAAGGTCACCACCGCCGACGAGTGGACCGCCACCCTCTAGAACCCGCGCGTTCGGCCGGCCGGATGGGTTCAGAGGTCGGTTAGGTAGGAGCGGTCTGGGGGGCGGCGGCGTTGGTGGGGTAGTTCGGGGGCCAGACCGAGGCCGAGGGAGAGCAGTTCCTCGGCCTGGGCGGCCTCGAGCGGGACCGAGAGCAGGTAGCCCTGGCCGTACTGGCAGCCCATGCCCGCCAGCAGTTCCCGCTCGGTCTCGGTCTCGATACCCTCGGCGATGACCTCGACCTCGAGCGTGCCGGCCAGCCGGATGATCCCCTTGACCAGCGCGTGCTGGCGCCAGGAGGCGGCGATGCCGGTGACGAACGACTTGTCGATCTTGAGGACGTCGATCGGCAGCTGGAGCAGGTAGCTGAGCGAGGAGTAGCCGGTACCGAAGTCGTCGATCGCCAGCCGCACGCCGATCTCCTTGAGCTCGCCGAGCTCGGCGCCGATCCGGTCGCTGTCGCCGAACAGGACCGACTCGGTGAGCTCGAGCAGCAGCGCGGACGGCGGCAGGCCGGACTCCTCCAGCGCCGCGCGGACGCCGGCGACGAACCCGGGGTCGCGGAACTGGCGGGCGGAGACGTTCACCGACACGTGCGGGCCGGCAGTCATCGGGCGCCTCCATCCGGCGGCGCCACTGGACCATGTCGGACAGCGCCTGCCTGACCACCCACGCCCCAAGCGGGACGATGTGCCCGGTCTCCTCGGCCAGGGTGATGAACTGGCCGGGCAGCATCATCCCCCACTGCGGGTGGGGCCAGCGGATCAGCGCCTCGAAGCCGACGATCTGGCCGCTGTCGAGCTCCACGATCGGCTGGTAGGCGAGGGTGAACTCCGAGTTGTTAACCGCTTCTTCCAGCGCGGCCTGCACCTCGCGCCGCCGCAGCATCCCGGCCGACAGGGCCGGCTGGTAGCGCCGCCAGCGGCGTTTGCCCGCCGTCTTCGCCGCGTACAGGGCCAGGTCCGCGTGCCGCAGCAGCTCGTCCGCGTCGCCGCTGTCGGCGGAGGTGGCGACGCCGACGGTGGCGGTGGTGATCACCTCGGCGTCGGTCAGCGGGAACGGCTCGGTGAAGGCCGCCACGATCCGCTGCGCGAACGCCTCCACCGCTTCGGTATCGGGTGCGTCATCGATGAGCAGCGCGAACTCGTCGCCGCCGAGCCGCGCGGCGGTATCCGACGGGCGCACCGACGCCGCCAGCCGCCCGGCCACCGCCGTCAGCAGCTCATCGCCGCTGCCGTGGCCCATCGTGTCGTTCACGACCTTGAAGTCGTCCAGGTCCACGCAGAGCATGCCGACGATCCGCTCGGTGCGGTGCGCGTGGTCGATGGCGTCGGCCGCCCGGTCGGCGAACAGCACCCGGTTCGGCAGGCCGGTCAGCGCGTCATGGTAGGCCTGGTGCTTCAGCTCCTGCTCAAGCTGGTGCTGCTCGGTGACGTCACGCAGGGTGAGTACCACGCCGCCGACGGTCCGGTCGCCGCGCAGGTCGCTCGACCGGACCTCGAGCACCGCGTCACGCCCGTCGAGGCGTTCGATCCGCAGCAGGAAGCCGTGCGCGCCGTCGGTGATCCCGGCCAGGATCATGTCCATCACGCGGATGACGTCGGCCCGGGTTTCCTGGTCCACCAGGTTCTCAAGGCGGCTGCCCTCGACCGCGACGTCGCCGAAGATCGCGTCGGCGGAGGGGGTCGCGTAGTTGATCCGGCCTTCATCGCCGACGATCAGGATCGCGTCCGAGGTGTTCCGCACCAGCGTTTGGAACAGCGCCTGGCCGCGCTGCCTGATGACCTCCTGGGTGAGCGTGACCCGCTCGACCGCCAGCGCCGCCTGGCCGGCCAGGATCTCCAGCGCCTCCGACAGGTCGGCCAGCAGCCGCTGCTGGCCGTAGACGGCGAGGACGCCGATGTGCGGGTCCCCGGTCGGCCGGTCATTGAGCTTCAGCGGGCAGAGCAGGGCGCCTTCCCCGGCGGCGACCCGGGTAGTGGTGAACTCGGCCGCCGGGATGAAGATGGGCCGGTGCAGCTCGGGCAGCAGCCCCTCGGTGAGCTCGCGCAGGCGGTTGCCCGCCATCTCGTCGGCGACGGCCGCGGGCGTGGTCGCCGGCACGATGGTGACCGCGCGCAGCCGGCCGTCGCGGCGGACCGCCAGCACCGCCGTCACCCGGCCGCCGGCCCCGAGTTCCGGCTGGCTGATCAGGGCGACGGCCGCGTTCTGGGCAGCCGTGGCGATCTCCTCGGCCGAGGTCGCCGAGGCGAGCGCCGCGCCTGCCATCCGGAGCGTCCGCTCGCGGACCAGGCCGCGGCGGTGCGACGAGGCCACGTCCCACAACCGGGAGAGCATGAGCAGGTACAGTACCCCGCACAGCACGGCGACGACGGCATCTCCCTCGTCGCGGTGCAGGAACGCGCGGACGAACAGGAAGATCGGCGGGGCGACCGACACCAGCGAGATGGCGTAGTAGGCCAGCACGCGCCGCGACAGCAGTACGTGCCCCTCGCTCCGCGCCTCCCCCATTGCCCCCGTGCCCTCCGTCCCGCCTTCTTCGCAGTTCAAGAGCCTTAATGCACTCTATTCTGAATGTCAGCAGCCGACTCCGGAGGGCATGCGACTGCGGCCTTCCAGGCGGAGCAACCGCTCGGGAGACGGGGGGTGCTCTACGACCAGTCGCACCACATGCACAACATCTTTATCTCCGCACCTGACGCGCTGAAGCTAATCACCGACACCGGCATCAACTCCACCGCGAAGTTCCCGGTGGACGCGGCCAAGCAGTTCGTCCCGGTTTCCCCGGAAGGCGGGGTTATCGGGGACCTGGGTGGTGGCCGCTGACCCACTTCTTGCTGTTATCAACCTAACTTTGAGATGGCGGCCAGTCGGGCTCATCAAGCCGGGCTTCTTGCTGTTATCCGGTGCGGCTCCGGCTAAATGTCGTACCCGGGTGTTAGCTTCACCGGGTGAACCGAACCGATCGGCTATACGCCCTGGTCGAGGAGCTGCGGGCCGTCGCTCCGCGGCCGCGCAGCGCGCGCTGGCTGGCGGCGCGGTTCGAGGTCAGCGCGCGGACGGTGGAGCGCGACATCAGCGCGCTGCAGCAGTCCGGGGCGCCGATCTGGGCCGAGCCCGGGCGGACCGGCGGCTACTGCCTGGACAAGGCGCGGACGCTGCCGCCGGTCAACCTGACGCCGGGCGAGGCCGTCGCGATGGCGCTGGCGCTGCAAGGGCTCGCGGGCACGCCGTTCCAGGCTGTCGCCGGGACCGCGCTGCGCAAGCTGGTCGCGTCGATGCAGGCGGGCGACGCGGCCGCCGCCCGCGACCTGGCCGACCGCGTCCTGCTGATGGGTGACCCCGGCACCGCGGCCCCGGGCCCGGTGCCGCGGCTGGTGGCGGACGCGCTGCACCCCCGCCGGGTGCTGCGTATCCATTACGCCGACCGGGCGGGCGCGGCCACCCTGCGCGAGATCGAGCCGCTCGGCTACGTCGGCTCGGCCGCCCACTGGTACCTGATGGCCTGGTGCCGGCTCCGGGGCGGCCTGCGCGCCTTCCGCACCGACCGGATCACCGCCGTCGCGGTCACCGCCGAGGTGCCCCCGGCGCGTGCGCTGCGCCGGGAGGACCTCGACATCCCCTACGGGAAGGTGCGGCAGCTCACCCTCGGCTGAGCCCGGGCCGGCCGGTGGCCGGACCCGGGCTGACCCACGCTAAGCCGATCCCCTAGATGGACGGCGGCTTGAACACCTCGAAGTGGTTGCCGGCCGGGTCAAGCAGATGCGCGAACGTCACCCCGGCCGGGCTGGTGTGCGGGGCGCGCAGCACCTTGCCGCCGATTTCCTCAGCCCGCCGGCACGTCGCCGCGACGTCCTCGACCAGCACGCTGAAGACCGCGTAACTCGGGATCTCCCCCCGCGTCGCGAAGAGGCCGCCGCGCAGTCCGTCGCCGCCGCCGGTGGCGAGGATCCGGTACGCCGGGTCCGGGGCCAGCGCGGCGTCCGCCGTAATCGTCCAGCCGAGCAGGTCACCGTAGAAGCGCTCCGCCGTGGCCGGGTCGTCGGTGCCGATCTCGAACCAGGCGATGGTGTTGAATCCGGGCATGTTGTCCCTCTCGATCCCTGAAGTGCCGGGCGCGTCCCGGCCCTTCTCACTCTGGGACCGGATGGCGACAGCCCCCTGTCGGTGTTTCCGGGCGTTTTCCTCCGGGCCTTGGCGAAGGCTGCCAGCTGACCCGGACGCTCCTAGACTGAGCTGGTGAGCTTCGCCTTGACCCTGCTGGATGACGTGCGCTGGCGGGGCGCCCCGGTCGCGGGCGACCGGCCGCAGGCGCTGCTGGCGGCGCTCGCGGCCCGCGCGGGCCACCCAGTCGGGCCCGCCGAGCTGATCGAGCTCGTCTGGGGCGATGAGGCGCCCAGTAACGGCATGAAGAGCCTGCAGGTGCTGGTGTCGCGGGTGCGCAGCGCCTGCGGCGCGGACGCGATCGCCCGTGACGGCGCCGGCTACCGGCTGGGCGCCGCGCCCGGCGAGGTGGACAGCGTCAGGCTGTCCGCCCTGGTCCGGGAGGCGGCGGCCGCGCTCGACGGGGACGCGGCGCGGGCGGCGGAGCGGGCCCGGGAGGCGCTGGGACTGGCCGCGGACTTGACCTGGGTAACCGATGAGGAGGCCGGGCCGCTGGCGGAGATCCGCCGGGGCGCCGCCGCCGACACGGTCGCCGCGCGGGTGGTGCTGGCCCGGGCCCGCAGCCGGACCGGAGCGCACGCGGAGGCGCTGCCGGAGCTTGAGCTGGCCCAGGCCGGGTCCCCGCAGGACGAACCGCTGCTGGCCGACCTGCTGCGCAGCGAGGCCGCCGTCCGCGGCCCGGCGGTGGCGCTGGAGCGCTTCGAGCGCTACCGGCGGGAGCTGCGCGACCGGCTCGGCGCGGATCCGGGCGAGGTGCTGCAGCGGGCGCACCGCGGCCTGCTCGCGCTCGACCGCCCGGTGCGGCGCGGAGTGCGCTACGACGCGACCGACCTGATCGGCCGGGACCGCGACCTGGACCGGCTGCGGGCCCTGCTGGCCAGCGCGCGGGTGGTGTCCATCGTCGGGGCGGGCGGACTGGGCAAGACCCGGCTGGCGAACGTGCTGGCCCGGGAGGCAACCCAGCCGGTGGTCCATTTCGTCGAGCTGGCCGGCGTCACCTCCGCCGAGGACGTCGCGGTCGAGGTCGGGTCGGTGCTCGGGGTGCGCGACTCGGTCAGCGGCCGCCGGACCCTGACGGCGGAGCAGCGGGCCGACATCAGGGGACGCATCGCGCAGCGCCTCGGCCAGGCACCCGGCCTGCTGGTGCTGGACAACTGCGAGCACCTGATCGAAGCGGCGGCCGAGCTCACCACGTTCCTCATCGCCGCCACGCCCGACCTGCGGGTGCTCACCACCAGCCGCGCGCCGCTGGCGATCGCGGCCGAGCGCGTCTACCCGCTGGGCGAGCTCGGCACGGCTGACGCGGCCGAGCTGTTCCGCGAGCGGGCGGTCGCCGCCCGGCCGGATGTGCGGCTGGCCGAAGCGGTGGTCGCCAGTATCGTCAGCCGGCTGGACGGCCTGCCGCTGGCCATCGAGCTGGCCGCGGCCAAGGTGCGGGTGATGGCGGTCGAGGAGATCGACCGCCGCCTCGAGGACCGGTTCGCACTGCTGCGCGGGGGCGACCGGAGCGCACCCGACCGGCACCGGGCGCTGCTCACGGTCATCGAGTGGTCGTGGAACCTGCTTGACCCGGCCGAGCAGCGGGCGCTGCGCCGGCTGGCGCTCTTCCACGACGGATTCACCCTGGAAGCGGCGGAAGAAGTGCTCGGGGCGGATGCCTTCGACGCCGTCCGCGGCCTGGTCGACCAGTCCCTGCTGACCGTCAGGGAAACCCCGGCCGGGGTGCGCTACCGGATGCTGGAGACGGTGCGTGAGTTCGGGCGGATGCAGCTCGCCCAGGCCGGCGAGGAGGCCGCGGCGCGCGGCGCCCAGCGCCGCTGGGCCGTCGGCTATGCGAACGCCGAGCTGGCCCGGATAAGCGGCGCGGGCCAGTTCGCGGCCGTCGACGCCCTCGCGGCCGAGGAAACCAATCTGGCCGACGAGTTGCGCGGCGCGGTGGCCGACAATGACCGGGGCTCCCTCGTTCAGCTGCTCGCCGTGCTCGGCGTCTTCTGGACGATACGCGGCGAGCACGTTCGGGTGCTCATCCTGGCCGGTGCGGTTGCCACGGTGCTGCGCGACTGGCAGCCGCCGCCGGAGCTCGCGGATGCGACCCGCGCCACGGTCGCGGTCACGTTGACCAACACCCTGATGACCGGCGGCCCGAGCCGCGGCCCGCTGTTCGACCTGCTCCGCCAGCTTGGCCCCGGCCAGAGCAGCGACCCGTACCTGGCCGGGCTCGTCCGGGTGCTGCTGGCAGCCGATCCGGCCGATCCGGCCGGGCCCGAGGCGTCACTGGAACGCGTTGAACGCCTCACCGGCGACCCTGACCCTCACCTGGCCGCCGCCGCCAGTCAATGGCTCGGCCATGAGCGGGAGAATGCCGGCGATCCGGCGGGCGCGGTTAGCGCGGCCGAGCGGGCACTGGCGCTGGCCCGAGACGAAGATGGCCCGTGGCTGCGGGCGATGGCCCATACCCAGCTGGCCCAGCTGGCCATGAACATGGGGGACCGCGCCGCGGCGGTCGAGCATGCCCGGGCCGGGCTGCCGGTGATGCGGCGGCTGGGGGCCGGTGATGACGCGATCCAGCTGCAGATGCTGCTGGTGCTGTCCGCGATCGCGGACGGGCGGCTGGCGGACGCGGCCGCGCGAGCTCGACCGGGTGGAACGGATCGACGACGCCACCGTGACATTCGGCGGGCTCGCCTTCCAGGAGATCTGCCGCGCCGAACTCCTGCTTGCCTCCGGCGACATCGGTGCGGGCCTGGCCCTCTACCGCGAGAGCGCGGCGCGGATGCGCGAGTTCGAGTTCCCCGGCATCGCGGCGACCGGGCAGGAACCATGGGCGCTGTTCGGCGACGCGATGGCGCTGGCGGCGCACGCGCAATACGCGTCGGGCAGCGACGACAAAGCGCAGGGGCAGGCACTGTTCCGCGGCGCCCGGGACGGCGCGCTGAAGGTGTTCGGCCAGGAAAACGCGCACCTGGACTACCCCGCCGCGGGCCTGCTGATCTACTCGCTGGGCGCCTGGAGCCTGCTCCAGCGGGTCGCTCCGGCGCAGGACGCGCTGCGGCTGCTGGCACTGGCCGACCGGTTCGCCTACGGCCGGTCCAACCCCACGATGGAGTGGGAGCGGATCCTGGCTCCGGCCCAGCAGGCGGCGCCCGGCCTGCTCGCCCGGCTGCAGGCGCAGTACCGGGAATGCCCGCTGCCGGGCCTCCAGGAGGAAGCCCGGCAGGCGGTGGAACGGCTTACCTGCTGACGGTTCGCCGATCCGGCAGATCGGGCCGCTAGTGTGCTGCGCTGGCCCTACATGTGCCGCCGGTAGCTGCGCACCGACAGCGGCGCGAAGATCGCGATAACCGCCAGGCAGGCCAGCACGGTCCAGCCCACCTGGGCGCCGATGGTCCCCTGGTTGGCCAGCTCACGGGTGGCCGACACCACGTGCGAGATCGGGTTGACCTTGACGAAGGCCTGCAGCCAGCCGGGCAGCGTGGTCACCGGCACGAACGCGTTGGACAGGAAGGTCAGCGGGAACAGGATCATCATCGACATGCCCTGCACCGCCCGGGCGCTCTTGGCAATGATCCCGATCCAGGTGAAGATCCAGGCCAGCGCCCAGCCGGTGAACATCGCCAGCACGATCGCGCCGAGCACGCCGAGCACGCCCCCGCCGGGCCGGTAGCCGATGAGCACCCCGGTCACGAACGTGAGGCCGGCCGCGATCAGGTAGCGCACCAAGTCCGCCACCATCGGGCCCGCCAGCGGGGCGATCCGGGCCATCGGCAGCGCCTTGAACCGGTCGAAGACGCCCTTGTCCATGTCCTCGCGCAGCTGCACCCCGGTCGACATGCACGTCGTCAGGACGGTCATGGCGACGATGCCGGGAATCAGCAGCGGCAGGTAGCTGTGCGGGCTGCCGGAGATGGCGCCGCCGAAGATGAAGGCGAACATCGCCGTGAACAGCAGCGGCTGGAGCGTGACGTCGAAGAACTGCTCCGGGTTGCGCCGCATCTTCTTCAGCGCTCGCCAGGCCATGATCAGCGTCTGGCTGACCGTCTCGGCAATGCCGTTGCGCGCGCGGGTGCGGGCCACGACCGCGCTGACGTCGATGACTTGCCGCGGTGCGCGGCTGTCGGACGCCGTAGCGCCCGCGATCATGGTGCTCACTGGACCTCCAGAACGGGTTCTGCTGCTGCCTGCTGCTCGTCGGCCGGGTCGGCGCCGTGCCCGGTTATGGCGAAGAAGACCTCATCCAGCGTCGGCTGCGCCACGGTGACCGACGCGATCCCCACCCCGGCCTCGCGGAAGGCGATAAGCACGTCGGCGGCGCCGTCGGCGGTCTCAAGGGGCACGTTCATCCGCCCCGTCTGGGGCGTGAGCACCGGGTCGGCGCCCGCGATCCGCGCGACGATTTGGCGGGCGAGTTCCTGGTCGGCGTCCGCCGCCAGCTGAAGCTGCAAGGTGGAGTTGCCGACCGAGGCCTTCAGCTCCCCGGGGGTGCCCTCGGCGACCTTGCGGCCCCGGTCGATGACCGCGATCCGCCCGGCCAGCTGATCGGCCTCGTCCAGGTACTGGGTGGTGAGGAGCACCGTGCAGCCCTCGTTGACCAGGCCGCGGATGGTGTCCCACATCTGACTGCGGGTCCGCGGGTCGAGGCCGGTGGTCGGCTCGTCCAGGAAGATCAGCGGCGGCAGGCTGATCAAGCTGGCCGCGAGGTCGAGGCGCCGCCGCATCCCGCCGGAAAACTGCGAGATCGGCTTGTCGGCCGCTTCCTCCAAATCGAACTGCCCGAGCAGCCGCTTGGCCGCGGCGCGGGCATCGGCCGAGCGCAGCCCCAGCAGCCGGCCGAACATCCACAGGTTCTCGGTCGCCGTCAGGTCCTCGTCAACCGAGGCGAACTGGCCGGTCATCCCGATCAGCTGGCGGATGCGGTGCGGCTCGCGGGCCACGTCAACACCGAACACCCGGGCCTGGCCGCCGTCGATCGGCAGCAGCGTGGCCAGCATCCGCAGGGCGGTCGTCTTGCCCGCCCCGTTCGGGCCGAGCACGCCGAAGATCTCACCCTGGCGGACCTCAAGGTCGATGCCGTCGACCGCGCGCAGCTGACCAAATGTCTTGACCAGTCCGGTGGCGTCAATAGCGTCAGTAGCTGTCATCTCATCGTTCTCCTTCGAGCAAGTTGGGCACGATGAGAAGCTATGCGGTCGCGGCTTCACCGCGGCTACAGCGCGGCTACACGAACTGGCCCCCGGGACCGCCGCCTGTAAGCGGTCCCGGGGGCCAGGTCTGCTACGTCCTCCTCAGCTAGACAACCGCCTGGTAGACGAGCTGCCGCAGCTGGGGGCGGAGCGGGTAGGCGTTGGACGGGATCAGCTGGGTGAAGAAGGAGACCGTGATCCCCTCCGCCTGGTCGACCCAGAAGGCGGTGGAGGCGGCGCCGCCCCAGGACAGCTCGCCCGCCGAGCAGTCGACCTTGAGCGCGGCCGGGTCGGTGACCACCGCGAAGCCGAGGCCGAAGCCGGAGCCGTACATCGGCGACTCGGCGTACAGCGCGCGGCCGAAGGTGGCGATGTCGAGCCCGCCGGGCAGGTGGTTGCGGCCCATGTAGCGGACGGTGCGCGGGCTGAGCAGGCGCACGCCGTCCAGCTCGCCCGCCGGGGAGCCGGGGTAGTCGAGCAGCAGCTGCAGGAACCGGTGGTAGTCGGCCGCGGTGGAGACCAGGCCGCCGCCGCCGCTGAGCATCCGCGGCTTGATCCGGGCGTTGTCCCACGGCGCGCCCATCTTGATCATCGCGCGGCCGGGGCCGAGGCCGTACAGCGTGGCCAGCCGCGACGCCCGGTCGTCTTCGACCCAGAAGGTGGTGTCGGTCATGCCCAGTGGGCCGAGGATGCGCTCGGCGAAGAACTGGTCAAGCGACTGCCCGGAGGCGACCTCGACGACCCGGCCGAGGACGTCGGTGGAGACGCCGTAGTTCCACTCCGTGCCGGGCTGGAACAGCAACGGCAGCGACGCCCAGCCGTCGCACGCCGCGGCCAGGTCCATGCCCTTGGGCGCGCCGGGGTCGAAGCCGGCCGCGCGGTAGATGGCGTCGACCGTGTGCACCCGGTGGAACCCGTAGGTGAGGCCGGAGGTGTGGGTGAGCAGGTGCCAGACCCGCATCGGCTCGCTGGCGGGGACGGTGAGCGGGTTCTGGTCCGAGCCGCCAGCGTAGACGCGCAGGTCGGCGAAGGACGGGATGAACTTGCTGACCGGGTCGGTCAGCTGCAGCGCGCCCTCCTCGTAGAGCATCATGGCGGCGACCGAGGTGATCGGCTTGGTCATGGAGAAAATGCGCCAGAGGGTGTCGGGTTCGACCGGCAGACCTTCCTCGCGGTCGCGCTGCCCGTAAGCGGACACGTACGCCAGCTTGCCGTGCCTGCTCACCGTGACCAGCCAGCCCGCCAGCTTGCCGTCGTCGACGTACTTGGCGAAGCTGTCGTCGATCCGCCCCAGCCGGCCCGCGTCGAGGCCTACCTCCGCCGGGTCGATCTCGGCCTTGAGTGCGTTCACTGGCACCGCCCTTCCGTTGCTGCTTGCCGCTGCGTTTGATTCATGTCGCTTCGATGGGAAACCACGGCCCGTTCAAGCAGGAAAATCTTGGATCTCCTGAACGGACCGTGGCTACTGCTGACTGGGATATCGAACTCAGTGCTCCGGGCTGGCGTCCTGCGGCTCCAGGGACTCGATGGACTCCAGGCTCTGCGGCGACTCCAGCGCCGACGCGGCCGCCGACTCTCCTATCTCCGCGGCCTCCCCCGACGCGGCCGCCGCGGCGTCGGCGTGCGACCACTTGCGCAGCTCGACCTGCGGGATCAGCCAGGTGGCGAGGAAGGCCAGGAAGGCGATCGGCGCGGCGACCAGGAACACGGTCTGGATCGACTCGGCGTAGCCGGCCGTGAAGCCGTCCCGCACCGCGGCGTGCAGCAGGTCGAGCATCGCCGGGGTGACGTTCGCGCTGCTGAAGCGGCCGGCAGCGTGATCCCGTGCAGGTGCCTGGCCAGGTTGCCGACCAGCAGGTTGGCGAAGATCGCGCCGAAGATCGCGGTGCCGAACGAACCGCCGATCGAGCGGAAGAACGTGTTGGCCGAGGTGGCGACGCCCAGTTCGCTGTGCGGCACGCCGTTCTGCACGATGATCACGAGCACCTGCATGACGCTGCCGAGGCCGAGGCCGAGGATGAGCATGAACAGCCCGTCCAAGAACACCGGCGTGCCCGGGCCCATCAGGTGCAGCAGGAACAGGCCAACGGTCATCGCCGCGGTGCCGGCGATCGGGAAGAACCGGTACTTGCCGGTCCTGGAGATGATCTGCCCGGACAAGATCGACATCGTCAGCAGCCCGAGCATCAGCGGCAGCAGGTACAGCCCGGAGATCGTGGGCGAAATGCCCTTCACGACCTGGAAGAAGGCCGGCAGGTAGGTGATCGCGCCAAACATCGCGAAGCCGACGATGAAGCCGACGATGCTGGTCATGGTGAAGACCCGGGTCTTGAACAGGTGCATCGGCAGCACCGGCTCGGGCGCCCGGCGCTCGACGAAGACGAACGCGACGATCAGCAGGACGCCGGCCACGCCGAGGATGTAGATCGGCGCCGACGCCCACGGGTAGGTGGTACCGCCCAGGCTGGTCAGCAGGATCAGCGAGGTCGCGGCGAGCGCGAGCACCGCCGTGCCGAGGTAGTCGATCTGGTGGTGGATTCTGCTCAGGTGGCCGGGGACCTGGCTGGCCACTACGAACAGCGCGATAACGCCGATCGGGACGTTGATGTAGAAGATCCAGCGCCAGGACAGGGTATCCACGAAGACGCCGCCCAGCAGGGGGCCGATCACGCTGGCCACCCCGAAGGTCGCGCCGAACAGGCCCGAGTACTTGCCGCGCTCGCGGGGCGAGACGATGTCGCCCACGATGGCCTGCGCGCCGACCATCAGGCCGCCGGCGCCGAAGCCCTGGAGCGCGCGGAACCCGATGAGCATCACCATGGAGGTGGACAGACCGGACAGGACCGAGCCGATCAGGAAGATGACGATCGCCGCCTGGAAGAAGAACTTCCGGCCGTACTGGTCGCCCAGCTTGCCCCACAGCGGCGTGGACACCGTCAGCGCGAGCAGGTAGGCGGTGACGACCCAGGCGATGTGCGAGCCGCCGTTGAGGTCGCCGACGATGGTCGGCAGCGCGGTGGACACGATCGTCTGGTCGAGCGCGGCGAGGAACATGCCGCACATCAGCGCGCCGATGATGAGCAGGATGCGACGGCGGTCTAGGTTCGGTATAGCGCCGTTGACAAGGGCAGCGCTGCCGTCCGTGCCGCCTGTGCCGCCGCCCGCGGATGCTGGGGTGGCTGATGCCATCAGAGGTCTTCCTTTCTGTCCGTCACGTCGTTTCCTGTGACGGTTGCCGTGACATTACGCAAATCGCAGTTCTCGGCCAGCCCACTGGCCAGCGCGGCGAACGCGAGGTCTACTACGCGGTCGAGCGGCACCATGCCGCCGGAGGCGGCCCAGAACGACATGCTCGACCGGAAAACGCCGGTGGCCATCGCGGCCAGCAGCCCGGGATAGGGGTCACGCTCGACGTCGGTGCCGAGCCGCCGCGCGACCGCCTCGGCCAGGGACCGCTCGATCGCGGCCATCTGCGCGCCGTGGACGGCGTGCAGCTGCGGGTCGGTGCGGGCCGACCGCATCCGGCCGAGCCACTCCATCGGGTCGCCGCCCAGTTCGGCGAACTCGTCCGCCACCGCGCGGGCCTGGGCCGTCATGACCGAGCGGAGCACGGTCACCACCGGCTCGCCCGGCGTCTGGTACTCGATCGCGTCGCGGGTGGCCGCCGCCAGCTCCGGGTTGGAACCGAAGAGCGCGGCCTCCTTCGACGGGAAGTAGTTGAAGAAGGTGCGCGGCGAGACGTTGGCCGCCTCCGCGATCTCTTCCACCGTGACGTTCGAGAAACCGCGCTGGGCGACAAGGCTGAGCGTGGCCCGGCGAAGCTCATGCCGTGTCGCCAGCTTCTTGCGCTCGCGCAGGGAGGCGGGCGCCTGCCCCGGCGAGGGCGGCCCCCGTCTCGACGGCGGCGCTGCTTACTACGGTCATCGTGCGCTCACTAAAAGTTTGCTATGTCTACAAGTTTGCGACGTCTACAAGTTTGCGTTCTCGTAAATATTACAGTGTGCGCAACGTTGTCGGGACGGCGGGTATTCCCGCACGGGCATCTACCATGTTGCTGTGCCTGCCGTGGATCGCGTGTCGCCTGTCTCGCCTGCTCAGGCGGCCGAGATCGCGCTCCGGCACTACGGCGTCAGCGGGACGGCGGAGCGGCTCGCGTCCGAGCACGACGACACATTCCGGCTGGCGGGGGCCGACGGCGTGGCGCGGCTGCTGAAGATCAGCGTGGCTCCGGCTCCGCCTGCGTTTCCGGTTCCCGCGGACCGTGATTCGGCTGGCGATGTTGCAGCGGACGGGCCGGGCTTCCAGACTGCCCTCTTGCTGCACCTGGCCGACGTCGCGCCGGAGCTGCCGGTGCAGCGCGTTGTCGCCACGCTCGACGGACAGCCTGAGGTGAGGCTCTTGCTCGATGGGAGCGCCGGGGAACCTCGGCTCATCCGGCTGACGACGTGGCTGGACGGGGAGCTGCTCGGCCGGGGGACCACGAGCGCTGGGCTGCGGCGGGAGATCGGCGCCACCCTCGGCCGGCTGAACATCGCGCTGCGCGGGTTCGCTCACCCCGGTGCGCGGCGGACGCACCAGTGGGACCTGCAGAACTTCGGGGCGCTGCGGCCGCTGCTTGAGCAGCTGCCGGAGAGCGGCATGCTGCCGTCGGTGGGGCGGGCGCTTGCGGCGGACGGGCTGGTCACGGGCGGCCTGACGACGGATGGGCTGACCGCGGACGGTGGGCTGCGCGCGGCGCTGGCGGGGTGCCTCGACCGGTTTGACGCGGTGCTGCGGCCCGCGCTTACCGGCGTGCCGGCGCAGGTCATTCACACTGACTTCCACGGGGAGAACCTGCTGACCGACGGCAGCCGGATTACCGGCATCCTTGACTTCGGTGACGCGCTGGCCGGGCCGGTCGCGATGGACGTCGGCGTGGCCGCCTGCTATCAGCTGGGTGCTGGCCGGCCGGGTGGCGACCTGCTCGCACCCGCGGTTGACGTGGTGGCCGGCTACCACGCGGTTGACCCGCTCTCCGGTGCTGAGCTGGACCTGGTGGCCGAGTTCATGGTCGCCCGGGTCGCGGCGCGGATCATCGTGAGCCAGTCGACCGCGGCCCGCGATCCGGCCAACAGCGGCTACCTGCTGCGCCGGACGCCGCAGGCGGTCGCGCAGCTGGCGGCGCTGCGCGCCCTCCCGTCCGAAGAGATCGGCCGCCGCCTGCGCGCGGCCTGTGCCGCGCGAGGTGGTCCGGTGAGCCAGTCCGCTCCGCTGATGGTCAACGGGTTCGACGGCTCGGGCCTGCCCGGGCTGCCGGCCGCGGCCCAGGAGCTGATCGCCCGGCGGGAGGCCGCCCTCGGCGGCGCGTACCGGCTGTTCTACGAGCGGCCGGTGGAGTTCGTCCGCGGCTCCGGCGTCTACCTCTACGACCCGGACGGCGTCGCCTACCTCGACGCCTACAACAACGTGCCGTCGGTCGGGCACTCGCACCCGCGGGTGACCGAGGCGGTGTCGCGGCAGCTGGCGACGCTCAACACGCACACCAGGTACCTGACCGACGGCGTCGTCGGCTACGCCGAGCGGCTGCTCGCGACCCACACCATCGGCCCGGCGCACGCGATGTTCACCTGCACCGGCAGCGAGGCGAACGATCTGGCGCTGCGGATCGCCCGGTCGTGCACCGGCGGCACCGGGGTGATCGTGACCGAGAACGCCTACCACGGGGTGACCGCGGCGGTGGCGGAGCTCTCCCCCAGCCTCGGCGCCAACGTCCCGCTGGGCGCGCACGTCCGGACCGTGCCGGCGCCGCCGGCGGATCGGACTTCGCCGCGGGCGTCGCCGCCGCCATCGAGGACCTGCGGCGGCACGGCCTGCGGCTGGCGGCGTTCCTGGCCGACTCGCTCTTCTCCTCCGACGGGGTGCGGCCCGACCCGGCGGGGTTCCTCACCCCGGTGGCCGACCTGGTGCACGCGGCGGGCGGCCTCTACATCGCCGACGAGGTGCAGTCTGGCTTCGGCCGGACCGGCTCGCAGCTGTGGGGGTACCAGCGGCACGCCGGGCTGACCCCGGACATCGTGACCATGGGCAAGCCGATGGGCAACGGGCTGCCGATCGCCGGGCTGGTCGCCCGGCAGTCCGTGCTCGAGGAGTTCGCGCGGACGGCGCGGTATTTCAATACCTTCGGCGGCAACCCGGTCTGCGTCGCCGCCGCGGCGGCGGTGCTCGACGTGATCGCCGACGAGGGCCTGCAGGCCAACTCGCTGGAGACCGGCGGTTACCTGAAGGACGCTCTCACCGGCGTCGCGGCCGGCAGCCCGGTCCTGGCCGACGTGCGCGGCGCGGGCCTCTACCTCGGCATCGACGTCGTCTCGCCCGACAGCGGCGGCCCGTCGGCCGGCCTGGCCGCGGCGATCGTCAACGGGATGCGCGACCGCCACGTGCTCATCAGCGCCACCGGCCCCCGCGGCCACGTCCTCAAGGTCCGCCCCCCGCTGCCCTTCGCCCGCCCGCAAGCCGACCAGTTCCTGGAAGCGCTCACCGCCGTCCTCGCGGCCCTGTTAGATCTCCGCGCCAGTCTGTTCGTCATGACCTTGAGACGCCGCGGCCAGCACCTCTCGGTTGGGCCCGGTTAATCGAGTCGCGAAGCTGGGACGCGCAGCCACGGGACCGTTCGAGAGAATTATTTAAATCCCGGCGGGTCAGGGGAAACTGGCCTCAGGCAGCGCCAAAAGACTTAGGTTTCTCTGAACCGGGCTGCAGGGGGCGCTCATGGCCCGGCGGCAACCTCTGAAATATGGACGTCGATTCTCCGCTATACGCGGCACCAGAGGTCGAGATCGTGGTGCCGGTGCGGAATGAGGAACGTGAACTGGTGCCGAACGTGATGCGGCTCGTCGCGCATCTGCGGGACCGCTTTCCGTTTACCGCGCGGGTCACGATCGCCGATAACGGATCGACCGACGCGACGTGGGCGCTCGCCCGCGGTCTCGCCGACGCCTATCCCGGGCTGGTGCGGGCCGTCCGGCTGGACCTTTCCGGGCGCGGGCGGGCGCTGCGGGCCGTCTGGTCCGCGAGCGACGCCGACGTTGTCGCCTACATGGACGTGGACCTGGCGACCGATCTGGCGGCGCTGCTGCCGCTGGTCGCCCCGCTGCTGACGGGGGACGCCGACGTCGCGATCGGGTCCCGGCTCGCACCCGGGGCGCGGGTCAAGCGCGGCCTGAAGCGGACCGTCCTCTCGCGCGGGTACAACCAGCTGCTGCGGGCCGCCGTGGTGGTCGGGATTTCGAGGTTCATGCGGGCTCGGCGTCGCGAGCGGCTTGAGCGCGGACAGGCGCTGTTACCGAACTGCGCGGCCGGTTACTCTGGTGCTGCTACCGCCAAGAAAGGCGCGCTGTCATGACGAACGCTGGCACGACGGACATGATCGGTGTAACGATCGTCGGTGTCGCGGCGGCGACCGACGAGGGGCCGGGCCGACGCGAGCGGTTCTTCATCATGCTCGCGTCGGCGGACGAGGGGGATTCCCGGCGGCTGTTCATCGGGGTCGGGGACGCGGAGGCGGCCGCGCTGGCGTTCGGCCTGCAGGGGCAGGAGTTCCCGCGGCCGATGACGTACCAGTTCATGGCGTCGCTGGTCGCGGCGGCCGGGTCCGCGGTCCGGTCGGTGCGGGTCACGCGCAGGGCCGACGACATCTTTTACGCGCAGGTGACGCTGCGCGGCGGTGCGGTGGTCGACGCGCGGCCAAGCGACGCGATCAACCTGGCGGCGGTCACCGGCGTCCCGGTCCTGGTGGCATCGGAACTGCTCGACCTGCCGGACCCGCAGCTGCGCCTTTCGTAGGCCGGCATCCGCGGCTAGGGAGTTTTCAGGTTGTAGACGCGGGTGGCGTTGCCCGCCAGGACCTGGGCGGCGGTCGTTTCGTCGGGCATCAGGCGGGCGACGGCGCGGGCGTTGGCGGCTATGCCGGGGATGCCAGGCCAGTCGGTGCCGAAGATCATCCGCTTGGTCAGGCGGGGCCAGTTCTGCCGGGCGTAGTAGTCGCGCAGCCGGGACGGGGGCAGGCCGGAAAGCTCGATCCAGACGCGGTCGTTAGACAGGGCGAGGAAGGCCGCCGCGTCGTACCACCAGCCCCGGCCGCCGTGCGCGAGCACCAGGGTGAGGGCACGGAAGTCGCGCAGCACGTCGTCGAGGACGACGGGGTCGCCGAAGGTGTTGGCCGCGCCGGGGAAGGTCGAGGTGCCGCAGTGCACCACCACCGGGATGCCGGCCGCCTGGCAGGCCTCGTAGGCGGGGTAGAGCATCCGGTCGTTGGCGGCGGCGCCCGCGTGCACCGGGTGGATCTTCAGGGCGACCGCGCCGAGGGCGAGCTGGCGGCGGACCTCCTCGTCGATCGGGTAGTGCAGGTGGGGGTTGACGTTGGCGATGACCCTGATGCGGTCCGGGTTGTGCGCGGCGATCGGGAGCATGTCCTCGATGACCTGCATACCGGTCACCTTCGGGGAGTACTCGGACATGAGCAGGGCGGTGTCCACGCCCTCGGCGGCGAGGTACGCGTCGAACTCGGCCGGCACCACCGTGCCGGCGTCGTCGTAGATCCGGTCCAGGGGGCCGGTGCCGGAGAATCCCTGCAGCCACACCTCCCGCGCCATCTTGAGCGTGGGCAGCCGGGCGGCGTGCAGATGGACGTCGATGAGCGGCATTCCGTCGAGCATGACGCTTTGCTACCTCACTCAGTCGGGCACGGCGACGATCGTGGATCGTTGTCTACACTCATGTGTACACAACGATCCATTATCCCGGGGTCACGACCGTTTGCGGCGGGCGGAGTACGCCGGCGGCCATGGAGCGGAGGTCGACCCGGCGGATCTTCCCGGTGGCCGTGGTCGGGAACCCGTCGGTGAACACCACCGCGCGGGGCCGCTTGAACGACGGCAGCCCTTCCCGGCAGTACTCGATCAGCTCCGCCTCGGTCGCCGCCGCCCCCGTCCTGAGCAGCACGTAGGCGACCGGCTTCTCCAGGCCGTCAGAGTCCGGCGCGGCGACCACCACCGCCTGTGCCACCGCCGGGTGCGAGAGCAGCCGGGTCTCGACCTCCATCGGGGAGACCCAGATGCCGGACGCCTTGATCATGTCGCCGGTCCGGCCGAGGCACTCGTAGTACCCGTCGCTGTCGCGCACGTAGGTGTCGCCGGTGCGCAGCCACTCGCCCTGGAAGACCAGCCGGGACGCGTCGTACCGGGCCCAGTAGCCGGTCGCCGACGACGCGCCGCGCGCGTACAGGGTGCCGGGCACCCCCGGCTGGGTGATCGGCTGGCCGCTCTCCTCGTCGACCAGCTTCAGGTCGTAGCCGGGGACGGCGACGCCGGTGGTGCCCGCCCGCACCGCGCCCGGCCGGTTGGACAGGAAGATGTGCAGCATCTCGGTCATCCCGATGCCGTCGATGATGTCGATGCCGAAGTGCTCCGTCCACCGTGTGTAGAGCGCCGCGGGCAGCGCCTCGCCGGCCGAGGCGGCGAGCCGGACCCCGCCGAGTGCGTCCGGCGGCAGCCCGGCGCGGAGCATGTTGGCGAAGAACGTCGGCCCGCCGAAGAAGAGGGTCGCGCCGTACTTGGCCGCCGTCTCCGCGATCAGGTCGGGGCGGGACGGCGACGGCAGCAGCACACAGGCCGCGCCGACCGACAGCGGGAACAGCACCGAGTTGCCCAGGCCGTAGGCGAAGAACGCCTTCGCGGCGGACAGGCAGCGGTCCAGCGGTGTGATGCCGAGGACCTGCTTGCCGTAGGTCTCGCAGACCACCTGGACGGACCCGTGCCGGTGCATCGCCCCCTTGGGCGTGCCGGTGGTGCCCGAGGTGTAGAGCCAGAACGCCGGCGAGTCGGCCGTGGTGTCATACACGGTGAGGTCGGGCTCGCACTCGGCCAGGTCGTTGAGCGCGTAAACCGGCAGGGGCACGGACCGGTTGTCCCCCCGGAGGGGGGGCCGGGGGGAATGGGGGGCGGCCCCCCATGCGCGGGGGGGGTTTGGGGGGGGTCGTCCCCCCCGGGAGATACAGACACTATTATTCCGGCCAGTTCGGGCGCCGCCGCGGCGGCCGACTCCGCCGCGGCGGCGAACTCACTGGTGATGGCGAGGAACCGGGCCCGGGAGTCGCGCAGCAATTCGGCGATCCCGTCGGCCCGGAGCATCGTCGAAACCGGCACCGGAATCGCGCCTAGCCGCATCGCCGCCAGGTAGACGACCACGAAGTCCGGCGAATCCGACATCACCATCAGGATCCGCTGCTCCGGCTGCACGCCGACCGACCGCAGGCCGGCCGCGGTGCGGCAGACCCGGTCATGCAGCTGGGCATAGCTGTACTCGCCGGACGGCCCGATCAGCGCGGTCCGCTGCCCGTCCCCGGCGGCCAGCCGCCGGTCGAGCAGGTACTCGCACGCGTTGAACAGTTGCTCCATCGCAGTCGTCCCCCGGGGGTTACGGTTCCGCCAGCTTGGTCAGGTCAGGTGCACGTAGTCGTAGTCGAACGGCTGGCCGTTGATGCCGTTGCGGGGCGGCGCGACCCACGCCGCGATCTTCCCGCGCTGGTACACCGGCTGCATGAGCGACCGCACGAAGGTTTTGTCGGTATCGGTTGGCAGCCATTGTCCCTTGCGCGCGTCCCACTCGCCAGCGGAAAGCCGGTCACCGGCCGGCGAGGCCTCGATCGGGGAGAACGCGCCGACCTTCCGGTTGAACGCCACGTGCGGCAGGTAGAGCCGCTGCGGCAGGCCCGCCTGCTCCAGGATGCGGTTCCAGCGCTTGATGCCGCCGGCGCAGTCGGAGATGTACTCGCGCCGCAGGTCGGTGTTGAGACCGACCAGCGCGGCCACCTCGGTCTGCGCGATCTCGCCGTCGGTCAGCGCGTCCACCATGATCGCGTCGTTGCCGAGCAGGTGGTCGTCCTTGCGCCGCTCCTCCAGCCAGCGGCCCTTCAGTCCGGCCGTGTAGTAGTTGGCGACGTTGGTCGAGGTCTCGCCGCCGAACAGGTCGAGCGAGACGCTGTAGTGGAAGTTGATGTACTTCTGGATAACCGCCAGCGGGATCGCCCCATAGGCGGCGATGTCGTCGGTGTCCTGCTCGACCATCACCTGCGCGGTCCGCTCCACCACCCGGTCGACGCCGGTGGTGCCGACGAACATGTGGTGGGCTTCTTCCTTGAGCATGAACTCGCAGGTCCGGCTGAGCGGGTCGAAGGCGGACTCCTTCAGCGTGCCGAGCTGGTACTTCCCGTCGCGGTCGGTGAAGTAGGTGAACATGTAGAAGGAGAGCCAGTCCGGCGTCTCCTCGTTGAACGCGCCGAGGATGCGCGGGGAGTCCTGGCTGCCGGAGTTGCGGTGCAGCAGCTCCTCGGCCTCTTCCCGGCCCTCCCGGCCGAAGTAGGCGTGCAGCAGGTAGACCATGGCCCACAGGTGGCGGCCCTCTTCCACGTTGACCTGGAAGAGGTTGCGCAGGTCGTACAGGGACGGTGCGGTCGCGCCGAGGTTGCGCTGCTGCTCAACCGAGGCAGGCTCGGTGTCGCCCTGGATGACGATCAGGCGCTGCAGCTCGGCCCGGTACTCGCCGGGGACCTTCTGCCAGGCGGGCTCGCCCTTGTGCTGGCCGAACGCGACCCGCCGGTCGGGGTTGCGGTCGGCCAGGAAGATGCCCCACCGGTAGTCGCGCATCGGCACGTGGCCGAACTGGGCCCAGCCTTCACCGCGCACGTCGACCGCCGTCCGCAGGTAGACGTCCTGGGTCGGCAGGGTCGGGCCCATCGTCTCCCACCAGGACAGGAAGTCCGGCTGCCAGGACTCCAGCGCCCGCTGCAGCCGGCGGTCGGAGGCCAGGCCGACGTTGTTGGGGATCTTTTCCGCGTAATCAGGCGTCGTCATGGCAGGTACCTCAGACTCGCTTCCGGTCGAATTCGGCCCGCTTGCCGGTGCCGTAGGCGCGCAGCGCGCCGTCGGGTCCCGATGCGTTCGGGCGGTAGAAGATCCAGTTCTGCCAGGCGGTGAGCCGGCCGAAGATCTTGGTCTCCATCGTCTCCGGGCCGGCGAACCGGTAGTTCGCCTCCAGGCCGGTCAACGCGTCGGGCGAGAAGGCCGACCGCTCTTCCACCGCGATCCGCACCTCCTCTTCCCAGTCGATGTCGTCGGGGGCGAAGGTGACCAGGCCGAGCTTCTCGGCCTCCTCCGCCTCAAGCGGCTCGCCGGCCGCCTTCTCCACCGCGGCCAGGGCATCCGGGTCGCCCAGGAACCTGGTCTGCAGGCGGGTCAGCCCGTTGCCCATCGGGAGCGGGCCGACGTTCATCGCGCCGACCGTCAGGGCGGCGGGCGCGGCGTCCGGGTCGGTGTCCTCGAACACACCGAACAGCATGTAGGAGCGGTCGGCGGCCAGGGCCAGCTCGAGCAGCGAGCCGGCGAAGCAGGAGCCCGGCTCGAGCAGCGCGATCAGCGACCTGCTGGTCACGTCGAAGCGCTTCAGCGTCCGCTTCAGGTACAGCACGATCTCCCGGGCCAGCCAGTCGCGGTCGGAGTTCGCCAGCAGCAGCTCGTCGTGGGCCAGCACGCGGGCGGCGTCGCCCTCGGTGCGCAGCACCCAGGTGCCGATCTCGGTCTCGTTGGTGCGCAGGTCCAGGATCAGGTCATCGAGCTCGCGGGCGACCGCCAGCGGCCAGAACGCCGTGCCCGCCGCGCGCGCGTCCGCCATCAACGCCGGCGCATCGCCGTCCGGGCCGGCCACGGTGATCTCGGCCACCGCGCGGTCGCGGTCGAGCACCGCCGATACGCGGGAGTAGCGGACGGAATCAGCCGTGCGCTCCTTCGCCAGCTCGGTCAGCTCGATGGCCGCCCCGCCGGGGAGACGATCGGCGGCGGACGCCCGAGCCACCGCCCGTTCCTCCACTACTTCTTTCCAGCGCACCCGCGGCACGGCCTCATCGACCAGCTTCCACGCGACCGCCTTCTTGCCCGCGAGACCCTCCGACTTGGTGGAGAAGTAGTCGGCCCGGTCGCGGCGGACGTGCCGCTTGTCCACCACCCGGGTGAGGCCGCCGGTGCCGGGGAGCACGCCCAGCAGCGGCAGTTCGGGCAGCGAGACGGCCGACGAGCGGTCGTCGACCAGCAGGATCACCTCGCAGGCGAGCGCGAGCTCGTAGCCGCCGCCGGACGCGGTGCCGTTGAGGGCGGCGAGGTAGGTCTGGCCCGAATTCGCGGTGGCGTCCTCGATGCCGTTGCGGGTCTCGTTGGTGAACTTGCAGAAGTTCACCTTCCACGGGTGCGAGGAGGCGGCCAGCATCCGGATGTTGGCCCCGGCGCAGAAGATCTTCTCCTTGCCGCTGGTGACCACCACCGCCTTGACCTCGGGGTGCTCGAAGCGGAGGCGCTGAACCGCGTCGTAGAGCTCGATGTCCACGCCCAGGTCGTAGGAGTTGAGCTTCAGCTCATACCCGGGCACCAGCCCGCCCTGCTCGTCCACGTCCATGGTGAGGGTGGCGATCGGGCCGTCGGTGGCTAGCCGCCAGTGACGGTACTTTGCCGGGCAAGTGCGGAATTCGACATGCGCCATACGCTTCATACTCTACGAACAGTTGCATATTCGTCAAGGTTTCGTAGAGCATTAGCCTTGGCTGTTCAGCCGCTGCCACTCACGGCGCGCGTCCGGCGACCACCGCTGGTGCCGGTCGGCGAACAGTTCGGCGGCGCGGATCCCGGTCCACCGCGGCGGCAGCAGCTCGCGCGGCAGCGACGGGTCGAGGGCCGGGAAGCGGCGCCAAGCGTGCACCAGCTCGAGCTGGCGCAGCAGCACGTCGCCCGGCACCCCGGGCGCGCGGAACTCGTCGACGAACTGCTCGTACTCCATCTCGATCTCGGGCAGGTCCCAGGCCGACGCGACCATCGCCTTAGTGTCGGACAGGCCGGTGCGGCGCGCCACGAACACATGCGCGTCCTTGGCCACCCCGGCCTCGGTGAGCACCCGGATCGCCTCCGGCTCGCGGTTAGCGTGCGGGCTGATCCACAGGCCGGGGCCGAGCGAGCCGAACCCGGCCCAGGCGAGGCGGGTCCGCACCACGTGCCTGGCCCGCCGGTCGGACTCGGGGATGCGCACCTGCGCCAGCACCCACTGGCCGTCCCACTTCGCCGCCGGGCCGAAGGAGTAGATGCGCCTGCCCCCGTCGGTCAGCAGCTTCTTCGCGGCCGGGGTCAGCAGCCAGCGGGTCCGGCGGCCGACCTTCTCCGCCTGCAGCCAGCCGGCGTTGGAGGTGCGCATCAGCGCCTGCCTGGTCGCCTTCTCCGCGACCCCGAGACGCTCGAAGGCGGCGAGGACCGCACTGGTCCACGCCGCCCCCTCGCTCGGCAGAACGAACTCCCCCAGCAAAGTGAACAGCATGCCGCGGGCCGACCCCGCGCCCGCCTCATGGCGGCGCGAGAGAGCCGGCTGCTGCGCGGCGTACTCCACTTAAATGTTCCTGATCGGCATGATCTAAGGAGCATACCGTCGGACCACCTCCGGCCCCGGCAACCACAGTGTAGGTCCCGCCGCGCCATTGCGGCGGGGCCCGCTCGCGAGGGGGTTGGGGGATATGGGGGCGGAAGCCCCCATGCCCACAGACGACCTCCGGGTCTCGCCGCGTTTTCTGCGGCGGGGCCCCCGGGGGCTTGGGGGCGGGTGCCCCCCAAATCGGGGGTCTCCGGGGGGTCGTCCCCCGGGAGTGTTAGTGCGTGAGCGTCCCGAAGGTCACCGTGTCGCCCGCCCAGGAGAAGTTCTGCCATTGGACGTCGCTGCCCGAGGTGGTCGCGGCCACCATGTCGTCTCCCCCCTCATAAACGCCGACGTGGTAGACGTAGCTGTTCGGGTTGCTGTCCACATGGAAAAACACCAGGTCACCTCCCCATGCGCGCTGCTTGCTGATGCGCCGGAACTCGAGGAACTGGTCCTCGGCGGTGCGCTGGATGTGCTTGCCGTAATGGCGGTAGATGTACTGGCTGAGGCCTGAGCAGTCGAAGCCGGCCGGGCTGGTGCCGCCGTAAACGTACGGAACGCCCTCCATGTCCTTGACGTAGCCTGCCGCGTCCTCATTGAAGGACGAGCGGTGTCTGCCTCGGTAATTCTCGTTGTGCTTTTTCTTCGGCCGAGTCGACCGGTGGCTCTTGTGCTTCTTCTTCGGGGTCTTGTGAAAGACCACTTTCTGCTGGCCAACGCCGCCCTGAGTTGATGCCTGGGCGGTGCCCGCCACACCTGCGATGGGAACGCTGAGCGCTACCGATGCCAGTGCCGCCTTCGCCAGCCAGTTGCGCCGCACCCTAGGCGCCTCCACGCAAGGCATGGGCCCGGATGCCGGTATATGACCCCCGTTTAAGCGTGCTGCTGGTCATGTTCTGTCCTTTCCTTCGTTTCTCACAATGCGTATGCGGATGATCGCACGCGGCGCTGTACATGCCCGCCGCGCATACTTCCCTATCACTGGGGAAGGGCTTTCGTCTCGTAAGACGGCGCTTTTGGCTTCGGCCTGCCGGGTAGATCACGGCCCGGTAAATGCCCTTCTGAGGGGTACCAGCAGGCCCATCGGCGGCCATCAAAGTGGCGCAACATCGCAGGTCAACGGCTTGACCATCGTTGTCAGCCGATCGCGGCAGAAAGCCTGTTAACACGCATGTCATGTGTGTGATATGTCACAACAACCCAGCGAGTCTCACAGGCAGCGTTTATCCCTATTGCACCGGGCAAAGCTCGTTACCGTGCTGTGATTGGCGTGAGCCGGATAACTCTGTGGGACAGGTGTTACCAGCGTGGTTGATCGGGTGAAACCAGGGGCCGATACGGACTAGACTGCCCGTCTTGTGAGCGGTTCTGAAGGCATCCTGGTCACCGGCGGCGCCGGATTCGTGGGCGCGACGCTGGTGCGGCGACTGGTGGCGAGCGGCTACCGGGTACGCGTGTTTGACAACCTGTCCACCGGCGACGAGGCGCACCTGGCGGGCGTGGACGCCGAACTCGTCAAGGGCGACATCCGCGACGCCGACGCGCTCGATGACGCGCTGTCCGGCATCGGCTCGGTCGTCCACCTGGCGGCCGCGGGGTCGGTCGTCGGCTCGATCCAGGACCCGTTCGGGAACTTCGAGTCGAACGTGCTCGGCACCTTCCGGGTGCTCGACGCCGCCCGCCGGGCGGGCGTCGCGCGCACCGTGCAGGCCTCCACCGGCGGCGCGCTCATCGGGGACGCCACTCCCCCGGTCAGCGAGCAGTCGCTGCCCAAGCCGCTGTCACCCTACGGCGCGTCGAAGCTGGCGGGCGAGGGCTACGCGCACGCGTTCGCCAAGACCTACGGGCTGCGCACCGTCGCCGTCCGCTTCGGCAACGTGTACGGGCCGTGGTGCGCCCGCAAGCGCGGCGTGCTCAACGTGTACTTCGAGTCCCTGCACGACGGCGTGCCACTGGTCATCTACGGCGACGGCACCGCCTCGCGCGACTACGTGCACGTGTCCGACATCGCGCAGGCGCTCCAGCTCGCACTGGAGAAGGACGTGCCGGGCGGCACCGTGGTGCACGCCGCCTCGGGCGTGGAGACGCCGCTGACCGCGCTGGCGGACCTGTGCCGCCAGGCGGCCGGGCTGCCCCACCACCCGATCGAGTACCGGCCCGCCCGCCCGGGCGAGGTGGGGCGGAACTTCGCCGCCTACGACCTGGCGCATGAGCTGCTGGGCTACTCCCCCACGGTGCGGCGCGAGGACGGCATCCCGATGCTGTGGCAGTGGTTCAAGGACGAGGTCTTCGGGCACTAAGCCCGGCCGGTCACTGATCCGGCGCGAAAAGTCGCGGTTATCGATCCGCATTCGCGGTAGTTAGAGCTACCGGCATAATGGCGATTTCTACGGCTTGATAGGCGGAGAGTGAAATGCGGCGCTTGTTGGCAGTAGTGGCTGCTGGACTGCTTTTGGTGATCGCCCTGGCGGGCTGCAAGAGCCTGTCGGCGGCGATGTCGGACGGACCGACGGCGACGGCGAAGGCGAAGACGCACACCGCGTCGAAGACGAAGCACAGTGCTGCGCAGAAAGCACAAAAGGCGACCCACCCGGCGACAGCGCCGGCCGCCAGCGGCGGCTCGGGGACGCTGCGGGTTATGGTCGAGCCCGCGGCCGGGGTCGGGGCGATTTACAAGCTCATCACCGGCGCCAAGTCGTCGGTCGAGCTGACCATGTACGAACTGCGCGACACGAAGGCCGAGGACGACCTGGCGGCGGACGCCAAGCGCGGCGTCGACGTCCGGGTGATCCTCGACCAGCACCTGGAGAAGTCGCGCAACACCGCCACCTATAGCTTCCTGTCCGCGCACCGCGTCCACGTCACCTGGGCCGACTCGGGTGTGACGTACCACCAGAAGACGCTCACGGTCGACGGCAAGACGTCGGCGATCATGACGCTGAACATGGTGAGCGAGGACTACTCGGGCACCCGCGACTTCGCGGTCATCGACACTAAGCCGGCTGACGTGCACGCGATCGTCAGCACCTTCAACGCCGACTTCGCCCACCGGTCAATCAACCCGCCGGTCGGCGCCGACCTGGTCTGGTCGCCGACCAACTCGAAGTCGTCGATCCTGGCCGTGATCAACGGCGCCAAGCACACGCTGTCGGTCGAGAACGAGGAGATGGGCGACTCCACCATCACCGCGGCGCTGGTGGCCGCGGCCAAGCGCGGCGTCGACGTGAAGGTCATCATGACGGCCGAGAGCGAGTGGGACTCCGCCTTCAGCCAGCTGGAAAGCGCGGGCGTGCACGTCCGGCTCTACGCCGACAGCGACAACGCGCTCTACATCCACGCCAAGGCGGTCGTGGCCGACGCCGGCCGGCCGGACCAGCAGCTGTTCGTCGGTTCGGAGAACTTCTCCAAGGCCTCCCTCGGCTACAACCGGGAGCTGGGCATCCGCACCAGCAACAGTGCCGTGATCTCGACCATCAACGCCACCCTGGCGGCCGACTACGCCGGCGCCAAGGCTTACTCCGGAAGCTAAGCGGGGCGCACCCGCCACGGTCGGCGATTCGCCCATCATGGTGATTGTGGGCAGTTCGAGTCGCGTAGCACCCAAAACGGCCCACAATGTCGTATACGTTGCCAGCAGTGCGCGATCAGGGCGGCCAGCGGGTAGCGTAAACCGGCGAGGAGGATGTGACATGTCGGGCATTCGGGCTATTTCCGGCGTCGCCGCGGTGGCTGCAGCGGTGACGCTGGCGCTGGCGGCCTGCACCAGCACCACCACCGTCATCAAGGACGTCCCGGTCGGGGGCGGCACAAGCTCGGCGGCCGCGAGCCCCAGCGCGCCGGCCAGCCCGTCGGCTAAGCCAACGCCGACCGGGCCGGCGGTGACGATCACGCCCGGGAGCGGGGTTAAGACGGCCGACCCAGGTTCGCCGATCACGGTGACCGCGGCCGGCGGGACGCTCAAGAACGTCACCGTGGCCACCTCGGGTGACCCGGTGGCCGGAACGTACTCGGCCGGGCGGACCGGCTGGCACAGCGCGGCGACGCTGGACGTGTCGCAGTCCTACACGGTGACCGCGACCGCCACCGCCGCCAACGGCACCACCACGACGAAGACCTCCGCGTTCCGGACGCTCACGCCGGCCAGCACCTTCTCGGCCGAGATCTTCGAGGGGGAAGGCGAGACCTACGGGGTCGGCATGCCGATCATCCTCAACTTCAGCCACCCGATCAAGAACAGGGCCGCGGTGGAGCGGTCCATCGAGCTGACCACCTCCAAGCGGGTGGTCGGCGCCTGGTACTGGGACGGGAGTTCCACGCTCGATTTCCGGCCGCGCGACTTCTGGCCGGCGCACACCACGGTCTCGTTCACCGGGCGCTTCAACGGGGTGCAGGGCGCGCCCGGCGTCTACGGCTACCACACGCTGACCCAATCGTTCGTCATCGGCCAGTCGGTGATCGCGGTCGCCTCGACGCTGACCCACCGCACGCAGATCTACATCGACGGCAAGCTCAAGTACAACTGGCCGATCTCGACCGGCCGGGACACCGACCCGACCCCGGATGGCAGCTACCTGACGGTCGATAAGAACAACCCGGTGCGGATGATCGGCGGCGGCAAGAAGGGCAGCCCCGGCTACTACAACGAGCTGGTCAACTGGGCCGTGCGGTTCACCTACAGCGGCGACTACTACCATTCGGCCCCGTGGTCGGTCGTTGACCAGGGCACCACCAACGTCAGCCACGGCTGCGTGAACCTGCCGCCGGCCGACGCCACGACCTATTACAAGCTGGCGGTGCCGGGCGACCCGGTCACGGTGACCGGCAGCCCGCGCCCCGGCCGCTGGGATGACGGCTGGACCGAGTGGTTCCTGTCCTGGAACCAGCTGCTGTCGGGTTCGGCGCTGGGCGAGGCGGTGGTGGCCGGACCGCAGGGCTCGGTGTTCGTCAAGCCGTCGGCGCTGCGGCCCAACACCGCGAAGACCCCGCTGGGCACCGCCATGGCGGGCAACAACCTCGCCTAGGGGACCAGGAGGGCGGGGGTGGTCGGGATCGGGAGGGCGGGGGTGAGAGCGTCTCGGGCGCGGATGGCGGACAGGTAGGCGGCGTAGGACCAGGAGAGGTTGCTGACGCTCTTCTCGTAACCGGTGTACGCGTCGAACTGCTCGCTGAGCTCGAAGTGGTCGCTGTGGTAGACAATCGCCCCGAGCATGGCGTCGCCCGCGGCGCGCAGGGCGGCGGCCGCCGTGAGCGGGGCGGTGGCGGACGTGATGCCGACCTGGGCCAGGAACGGGTCGCTGAGGGAATCAGCCGGGACCGTTCGGGATGAAATGATCGCCGCCGCCAGGCGGTAGTAGAGCTCGGCGAAGCTGCCGGTGGAGATCGCCCATGGGTGGTCGCCGGTCTGCGCGTCGGTGTCGCCGTCGTAGACGTCGCCCGGGTAGCGGCCGAGCATCGGGCCGAGTCCCTGCGCGGCGTCGGCCCCGTTGACCGGGTAGAAGTATTTCGACGCCGGGTCGGCCCACTGGGCCCGGATCAGCGCCGCGGTGGCCAGCAGCTGCGGGTCGGTCACCGACTCGGCCCCGTAGACCGCCGCCATGATGATGTCGATGTTGGGGTCGTAGGGGGCGCGGTTGTCGGTCGGGACCGGGAGCATCGACTGGTAGTACTCGCCATTCCAGTGGCTCTCGAGGGCGCTGACCAGCCAGCTGAGCGCGGCCGGGAGCCAGCCTGGCACCGCGATGCCGACGGAGTTGGCGGCGACCGCCTGGAAGCAGCGCAGCTGGGCTGAGCGGGCGAAGAAGGAGTAGCCGTACTCCTCTTCCCACAAGTTGAACGTCTGCCCTTGGTAGGCGGTGCACAGGAACGCCAGGTTGGCGTCGATCAGCGCGGCCGCGGTCGCCTGGGCGGGCGGGTCAAGCTGGCTGTACATCGCCAGCAGGGCGAGCGTCTGCAGCGCGGGCCCGTCGGTCTGGTCGGTCCACGGGCGCTGCGTGCCGTTGAGGTAGAAGCTCGCCCGGTCGAAGTCGCCGGCCGACGCCTGGCAGGTGGCCGAGAAGGTCACGTAGTCGGTCAGCGGCTGGCTGTTCGGCAGCGTCCCGGCGGTGTAGGCGGCGGACAGCTCGATCGCCACGACGGCCGCGTCCCTGGTCCAGTGGTAGACGTAATCCTGGGTGACCTGCGTCGCGGTGTTCTCCCAGGACGGGGAGGCGAGCACGCAGCCGGGGGCGGAGATGATCCCCGGGTGGACCGGGTCGCTGAAGACCAGGCCGTCGGAGGCGACGTTCCTGAACATCAGCCAGAACATGTACGGGGCAAGCGCCGCCAGGTCCGACTCCGCGACTGATGGGCGCACCGTGGAGTAACTGAGCCTAGACATAAGCGGAACCCCCTGTCCGAACCAGCCCTCAGGCTATAGGGCCTCAGGCGGGCGCGGACAGGGGGTTCCGTCGTTGTTAACAGGGCTTAACCGGACGGCTCGCGCGGGCCGGTTAAGCCCTGGCCGACTCACCCGATGGTGTAGGTGTACGGCAGCGCCGCGACCTCGCTGGAGTAGGTGACGTCGTACGGCGGCAGGCCGACCGCCACGTCGTCGAGGTAGAGCGTGCCCCGGACCACGGTGCCCGCCTTGCCCGATGGCTTGACCACCACGTTGACGGTGACGGACGCGCCCGGCGCAAGCTCGACGAGGTCCTTGCTGACCTTGCTGAACGCGGCCGCGCCGAGCGCCACCTCCTGCAGGTCGCCGGTGGACGGCGTCATCGCCCGGTCGAAGGCGTTGGTCGCGACGGTGGCCTTGTCGGTGGCCTTGCCCGACTTGGCGGCGGGGACGAACGGCCCGCACTCGGTCGGCGCCGAGCCCCACAGCCCCGGCGTCAGGTCGTGACCCGGAGCGGTGTAGCTGACCGACACCGACCGGCCGCAGAGCGACCCCGACCGCAGCGGCGAGGATGACGCATCCGGGGCCGCGTTCGTCGGTGACAGGTCGGTCATCGCCCCGATGGTCGAGGTCTGCTTGACCGAGATCGACGACGACTGCGAGGGCACCCAGTACAGCGGGAAGGTGGCGGTGGCCAGCCCCGGCAGGGTCAGCGAGTTCGTCCCGGCCCCGAGCGAGTAGGTCACCGGCGCCAGCGTCAGGGTCATCCTGGTGCTGAGCCGCGGGTCGAGGTAGTAGTCCTCGGGCGCGGACCCGGTGTTGGTGATCTTCACCGGGATCGTGACCGTCCCGCCCGCCGTCAGCTTGGTCGCCGTGCTGTCGGGCAGCGCCGCCGACTCGGTCCCGGCGGTGCCGAACGACACCTTTCCGGTGAACGGGTCGGCCACCGCGGCGCCCGACACCGGCCCCTGGAAGGCCACGATCAGCGTCCAGGTCCCCGCGTCGGGGTTGAGGACGGTCGCGTCCAGGTTCGGGTAACTCGCGCCCGTCTCGGCCGAGGAAACATCGTAGTTCTGCGCGGAGCCCATGACGTTCCCGTCCGGGCTGACCAGGTAGGCGCCGACGACCACGCCGCCGGTGCTCTCGAGCGGGTCGCTGGCCAGCGCCAGCGCCGCGGAGATGGCCCTGGTGCCCCGCGGGACGTTGAACTCGTAGTAGTTGTCCTGGGCCACGTTGCCCGGGCGCCCGTTGCCGCCGGTGAGCACCCCGCTGAACGCGCCGCCGGCGGCGACGTTGATCTTGGAGCGCATAACCACCGGGATCGAGGTTGCCCCGCCCAGGTTGGAGTTGATCGCGAGCGAGGCCGCGTAGTCACCGGCCGCGGCGGGCGTGGTAGCGGTGTAGGTGACCTTCTTCGACGCGCCGGGCGCGAGGGAGAACGACGACGCGGAGACGGAGCCGAACCCCTGGTAGTGCTCCGTCACGGCCTTCCAGCTCACGCTGCCGTTGTAGCCGCCGTACTTCGCGACCACGTCGTTGACGACGGCCGTCCAGGTGCCCGCCACCGGGGTGCGCACGTCCGCGTTGCCGTAGTTGCCCAGGCCCTGCGGGTCCGAGGCGGCGGCGTAGCGGCCCTTCGGGTCGATGAGGAAGAGCTGCACCGGCGCTTCCAGGCTCTCCAGGTTCCCCGGGTAGGCGATCGAGACGTCGAGCCGGGACTGGCCGGCCTGCACCTTGATCTTGAATTCCGCGTAGTTGTTGGGGTAGCCGGACGAGTCGATGACCTGGTTGCTGGTGGAGTCCTTGAGCGTGACCGTGCCGGCCTGGGTGTTCTGGTCGGGGCCGAGGGCCCGGCCGCGCAGGCTGACGTGCTGCGTCCTGGAGCCGGTGTTGGTGAGCGTGACGGTCCAGCTCTTCCTGGTGCCGGGCAGGCCCTGGTTGGTCAGCTGGGTGGCCGACTCGAGCAGGCTCGATCCGGTCCGGGCGCGCCGGTTGACCGACTCGGCCAGCTCAACCGCCTTGTCGGTGTTGAGCAGCCCGGCGCCCTGCTCCTGGGCGGGGATGCCCAGGTCGGTCGCGGTGGACAGGATGATCTGCTTGACCAGCGCGGGCGACGGGGAGGCGCCGCCGTGGGTCTTGCGGTAGGCCTGGATCACCAGCGCCGCCGCACCCGCCACGAATGGCGAGGACTCGCTGGTGCCGCCGGAGATCTCGATGTTCGACGCGTTGCCCAGCAGGTTCGTGCACTCGGAGAACTTGGCCGTGTTCGCGTCACAGGAAGCCCAGCTCAGGTCGCCGGGGGCGACCAGGTCGACGGTGCCGCCTTCCTCGTCGTAACCGCTGGAGGACAGGCCGCTGATGTTGTCCGACTGCCAGCCGGTGGAGAAGTAGCGCGCGAGCCCGTAGTTGGACTGCTCGTACATCTGGAACTGGGTGGAGGCCCCGGCCGAGATCACGCCGCTGATGGCGGTCGCGGGCGAGCCGATGGTGGAAGTGGTGCCCGAGTCGCCGGTCGACGCGGTGACCGTGACGCCCGCCTTGATGGCGGCGTTGTCGAAAAGCTTGATCACGTCCTGCGTCGTGTCGGGGAACTCGTTCTCGCCGAACGACTCGTTGATCACGTTCACGTGGTCGTGCTCGACGGCGTAGTCGACCGCCTCGGCGATCGCCGAGTTGGTGGTGGCGTACTCGCGGTTCGCCTCGGCGGCGAAGACGTCCAGGCCCACCAGCGACGCGCCCGGCGCGACGCCCTCGATCCGGATATAGCAGCCGTTCTTATAGGTGTCGTTGGTGAAGCCGTTCAGGTTGTAGACGTGGGTGCCCTGGCCGGCGATCGTGTTCGCGTCCAGGAACGCCTCGCCGCCGGTGGTCGGCGCGCCCCGGCCGTCACCGCTGAAGTCCTGGTAGTCGGAGAAGACCGACTTGCCGTTGCTCTTGATGAAGTTGATGTTGTCGGGGTCGATGCCGTCGGCGATCCACGCCACCTTCACCCCGGCCCCGGTCAAGCCGAGCGACCGCGCGGTCGCCGCATGCCTGTTCTGCGACACGGTGTTGGTCAGCGCCAGGCCCTCGGGGGCGAGCGAGCTCTGGCCCTTCGGCGCGCAGGCGCCGGCGACGTTGTTCAGCGTCTTCGAAACCGTGCGGTCGGGCGTGGCGGAGGCGCCCGGGGTGACCGTGCGTCGGGGACAGCGCCGACGCCGGGAGGGTGACCGTCGCGTCGGGGATCACCTCGGAGACGGCCGGGCTCGCCGCGAGCCGCTGCTCCTCAAGCGACGAGACCGTCGCCGAGACCGCGTTGACCAATGTGAACTGCCTGACGCCGGCCGCGTGCACCTGGCTCAGCTGGCTCAGCAGCGACGTCTGGCTGGCGGACACCGCCGCCGAGCGGACACCGCTGGCCGTGGTCCCCGCCCCGGCCGAACCGAACTGGTCCTTAAGCACCACAATGACTGGCTGGTCAACGTTCTGCGACAGCTGCGCGGCAAGCGTCGGCGACAGCGGCCCGAAGGCCGGGGCGCTCGTCGCGCTAGCTCCTCCCGCCGTGGCCGCGATCACAACCGCCGGCACGCCGCCGAGTACGGCGGAGGCGGCAGCTGACACGGCCAGAACGGACAAGAACCTGTTTTTTGGCATGTCCCTCGTCCCGGATAAAGCGGCGCTGATCGGCCGCAACCCGTGCGACGCTAACAGCAACCGCAAGAGGCGGTCAGGGTAACCCAGGTAACAAATTAATAACCCGAAAAGAATCCGAGCGATGAAGTCCACCCCTGGACCAGCCGCGTCTCGCCCGCCCCGCTCGAATGCCTGATCCCCAGTGTTCCCGGCCGTCACGGGCCTGAGCTGGCAGAAATGCAAGGTCCTCCGACTGGAACGCACGCGTGGCTTCGCGTTCGCCGGCCGGGAAGGTCAGCCTCCCCGCGAGCCACCCATTCAGGCCATCGAATTTCCTATAGAACGAACAATTAAGAAAATCTTCTGGTCAAGGCGGCCCACGGCATGTCACGATCCCGGTATGTGGCGACGACGTTCAGCGATGGCGATGGCCTTCGCGTGCGCGGCTTCCCTGAGCGTGCTCGCCGTCACCAGCCCGGCCTCCGCCTCCACCTCGGGCTCGCTCGTCTCGGCCGCCACCTCCGTCTCGGCCTCGGCCTCCGGCGGCGCACCCCGCCCCGCGGTGGCGGCCCGGCCGCGGTCCGGGGCGAGCTACGAATGGGGAGTGGCGGAGCAGGCGCCGGGCATCGCCACGCTCGACCACAACGGGACCGGGCAGCTGAATACGGTGTCATGCGCGGTCAATGGCGGCTGCAGCGCGGGCGGCGCCTACGCTGACGGGACAGACAAGACGGGCCAGGTTTTCGTGACCGCGGAGACCGGCGGGACCTGGCGCAAGGCGCAGGGGCTGCCCTCGGTCGCCAGCTTGAATACCGGCGGCTCGGCCGACCTGGTAGCGGTCTCCTGCGCGGCCACCGGCAACTGCGGCGCTACCGGGTACTACCGGGCCGGGGACAGCGTGCACCCGTTCGCCGTGGCCCAGTCGGGCGGCGCCTGGGACGGGGCCATCGCGGTACCCGGCACCGGAACGGCGGACTCCCAGGGGCTGGCCGAGTCGTGCGCCGCCCCGCGGCGGTGCTCCATCGGCGGCTACCTGACCGGCGGCTCCGACCGGGAGATCGGCTTCCTCGACGACCAGCTTCCCGCCCACACCTGGGCGGCGGCGCTGCCGCTGCCCGGCACCCTGGGTTCGGCGGCGCCCGCCGGCTCGGTGGCCAAGGTCGTCTCGCTCTCCTGCCGGTCGGTCGGGAACTGCAGCGCGGGCGGCTTCTACACCGACGCCCACGACCGCATCCAGGCGTTCGTGGTCGACGAGAAGAAGGGCCACTGGCAGTCGGCCAAGGAGGTCGCGGGCGGGCTTAACACCAAGGGCTACGCCGAGATCACCGGCGTCTCCTGCCACTCGGCGGGCAACTGCGCCGCCGTCGGCTACTACGCGCCGGGGACCATGCAGTCACGGCCATTCATCGTGACGTCCAAGAACGGGACGTGGGGCACGGCGACCGCGGTGAAGGGCATCGCCGCGCTCGACACCGGCCACTACAGCCTGCTGACGGCGGTCTCGTGCGGGCCCGCCGGGTCGGCGGGCAACTGCACCGCGGGCGGCAGCTACTACGTGGCCAAGAACGCGAGCCAGCAGGTCTTCACCGTGACCGAGCGGAACGGGACGTGGGGGTCGGCGAACACGATCTCCGGCGTCGCCGCGCGGAACACCGGGAAAGACGCCACGCTGGCCCAGATCTCCTGCGTGTCGCCGGGCAACTGCTCGGTGGCCGGGTCCTACGAGGAGGTCGGGGACCTGTCCCAGGTCTGGGTCGCCAGCCAGCACAACGGGTCCTGGGGCATCGCCGGCACCGTGGAGGAGCTGGTCAACCTCAACACCGGCGGCATCTCCGCCGTCACCGGACTGTCCTGCGCGTCGGTCGGGCGCTGCGCGATCGTCGGCTACTACTACGCCGGCGCCGACGATCAGCAGCCGTTCGTGGCCCTCGGGTCGATCGCGGTCCCCACGTCGGCCGCGCTCACGCTGTCGGCCGGGACGGTGGTGTACGGGCACGAGCAGTCGGAGAAGCTGTCAGTGAAGGTGACGGCGGCCAACTTCGAGCCGCTCTCGGGCACGGTCCCGGTCAAGGCGGGGTCCACCGTCGTCTGCACGATCACCCTGACCAACGGCGCCGGCTCCTGCCAGGCCGGCCAAGTCGAAGCTCAAGGCGGGCACGTACTCGCTGGTCGCCCGGTACGGCCCCACCCAGATCTACATGAGCGCGGCCTCCCCGGCCAAGAAACTCACGGTCAAGAAATAGGTAACCGATCGTGTGAACGGCCGGTGGATTCCCTTCCGCGGCCGGGCTGGTCCGGTCGGCGGGCGGCCTGGCTGGAAGGATCGGGACATGGATCTTGAGCTGACGGGCAAGCGCGCGGTCGTGACCGGCGGGAGCCGGGGAATCGGGCTGGCGGTGGCGAGGTCGCTGGCCGCCGAGGGGTGCGACGTCGCGCTGGTGGCGCGGGACGCGGGCGCGCTGGCGGCGGCGCGTGCGGTTGTCGCGGCGGTGGCCGACGCCGCCGGGACGGGGCGGCGGGTGATCACGGTGAGCTGCGACACCGGTGACGACGCCTCCGTGCGGGAGATGGCGGCCGCGGTCGCCGACGGTCTCGGCGGGGCCGACATCCTGGTCAACTCGGCCGCCCGGCCCAACACTGGTGCGGTGGTCGGCATCGACCGGTTCGACGCGGCCGAGTTCGCCGAGCAGGTCAACGTGAAGGTGCTCGGCTACCTGCGCTGCATCCGGGCGTTCGTGCCGCTGATGCGGGGCGGCGGCTGGGGCCGGATCGTCAACATCAGCGGCCTGGCGGCCCGGTCGACCGGCGCGATCACCGGGACCGTGCGCAACGTGGCGGTGGCGGCGCTGACCAAGAACCTGGCCGACGAGCTCGGGCCGGACGGGATCAACGTGAACGTGGTCCACCCGGGTTTCACCGTCACCGAGAAGACGCCGGAGTTCCTGGCCGGCCGGGCCGAGCGGGCCGGGATCTCGGTGGCGGAGGTCGAGCGGCAGGTCGCCGCCTCCATCTCCATCGGCCGGATCGTCACCGCCGACGAGGTCGCTTCGGTGGTGACGTTCCTCGCCTCACCCAAGAGCGTGGCGATCAACGGCGACGCCATCACCGTCGGCGGCGGCGCCATCGGCCCGATCTACTACTGAGCTGACCTGTCACCTACGCCAGCGACATCCTCTAGTGGCACGCGCCAAATCCCCAATACGCCGCCTAACGATCGAAGCCGCGTACGCAATCGAGAAAGCGGGCGGAATCGCCGGGCGCACCCGGCCGGCCCGGCGGCTCTCGCGCTGGCCAGCTCCCGCGCCGGGCGCCACCAGGCACTGGCGTCCGCAGCCAGCTCCCTATCAGTTCTGACCACTTTTTTTCATCTTCCTATCGGTTCCGACCACTTCAGCGCCCGAATTGTCGGGATTTTATGGTCAAAACTGACCCGAAAATTGGAGAGTTCGCGGGCAGGCGGCAGGAGCCGGCGGCGGTTTGTGCCGCCGGCTGGGTTTTGGTCTGGGGTCAGGCGGTTTGGGTGCCTGGGGTTCCGTCTGGGTCGGGGCGCCGGCAGAGGGTGACTTCGTAGCCGAGGGCGCCGAGTTTGCCGACGTGGTGGCTGACCTGGCGGGCGGTGTTCCGGTCGTGGTCGTAGTAGCCGGCGCCGAGGCCCTGGTAGCGCATGCCGGGGTTGGACAGCAGCACGTGGTAGGTGCGCATCTGGGTGTTGCCGACCGCGACCAGGGCTTTGGCCTTGCCTTTCCTGCGTGAGAGCCTGCGGTAGCGGGCGCCCTCGCGGGTTTGGGTCTTGCCGGCCGCGGCGGCGGTCTCGCCGGTGACGGCGCCGATGTAGCGGTTGCCGTGCTTGCGGCGGCCCGGGCCCGCGCGCTTGCCGGACTGATGGTCCAGCGGGGTCCGCCCGGCCCAGGAGGCCAGGTGGCCGGGGGTCGCGAACCGGGTCATGTCGGCGCCGGTCTCGGCGATCACGTCCTGGGCGGCGCGCCGCCCCCAGCCCGGCATCGACTCCGCCTGCTGCAGCTGCTCCTCCCAGGGGGCCAGCAGCGCCTCGATCACCGCGGTCAGGGCGGCGATGCCGGCGTTGATCCGGCCGATCCGGCCCAGCATCACTGCCAGCAGCGCGGCCAGCTCCGGGGTGAAGAACTCCGTGCCCTCCAGCGCCTCCCGCAGCTGCGGGATCTTCTTCCGGGCGCTGCCGCGGGCCAGCTCCGCCAGCACCGCCGGGTTCCGCTCCCCGGCGATGAGCCGGCCGATGATGTCCCGGCCGGTCACCCCGTGCACGTCGGTCAGCACGCTCGACAGCTTCAGCGCGGCCGACTCCAGCAGCTTCTCGGCCCGCTGCTTCTCCCTCGTCCGCTCGCCGGTCAGGTCGCGGCGGTAGCGGGTGTGCTCCCGGATCACCCGGAACTCCGGCGTCGCGACAAAGCACGAGGCGACCGCGCCGCGCTCGAAGCACGCCGCCAGCCAGCGGGAGTCCGACGGGTCCCGCTTCGGCCGGCCGGGCAGGTTCCGCACCTGCCTCGCATCCGCCAGCACGCACTCGAGGCCCTCGGCCTCCAGCCGGTAGAACACCGGCTTCCAGTAGTCCCCCGTCGCCTCCATCACCACCGCGGGCACCTGCCAGCACCGCAGCCAGTCCGCCAGCGCCAGCACCTCCCGCCGCGTCGTCCCGAAGACCCGGGTCTCGGCCGCCCGCCGCGACGGATCCTTATCCGACGGCACCCGGATCGTCGCCGCCATCCCGGCCTTGCCGATGTCGATGCCGCACACCCGGTCCCGGTGCAGCGGCTCGTCCCTCACCTCATCCACTCGCCACGCCCTTCCCTGCTTGCTAACCTGCGGACAAGGTGCCGCCCGGGGAACCGGGGGGCTAGCGGAGAAACTGACCCGCGCGCTCGAAGCGGCAATGCACGGCCCCTCAGGGAAAACCGGCTCCCGGCGTCAGGCTGATAGACGGACTCGACCCGACCACAGTTACAACGACGTCACGGGCGGCACCACCCCCAATTTTCACCCCGGCACGGCGCCGGGGAGCGGCATTCACGGCTGATAGGAAGACGATCCGGAGTGGTCAGAACCGATAGGAAGACACGAACGGCTGTCGAACGATGATCCGCCGGGCCGCCCGAACGCCGTTGACCGCGCAATCCTCGTCGGGGGCGCAGCCGCCCCAAGCCGCGGACGGCGCGCACCCTCATCCGCCGCCTTCGCCGTCGACACGGCCCCCGGCCGGCCGGCTACGCCAACCAGCCGCCGGGAACATGTCGGATACGCCAACAACATCAGCTAGGGGTATGCGCCAAATCCCCAATACGCCGTCTGACGATCGAGGCCACCTACGGAATCTAACGAAGCCAGGACCGTCCGGGCGAGACTCATCCCCGGCCGGACGTGCCCGTTGGAAAGCCAACGCACGCCCTTTTGGCGTGGTCGGGAGCGGCGGTCAGGCGGGGTCCATGCCGAAGCGGGACATCAGGGCTCGTTCCTCGTCGGGTGACGGGGGCTCGGGGCGGTTCCAGAGTTCGTGCAGGCCGGCGAAGTAGGCGTCCATCGCCGGGGCGTGGATGACCAGCAACCGGGCGGGCTCGGCGCTGGTGTTGCCGAAGGTGTGGGCGGTGCCGCGCGGCACCAGCACGAACCCCTCACGTCCCACCCGGAGCTCTTCGCCATCGACGATGACCGAGACGACCCCATCGAGGACGAAGTACGCCTCGGAGCAGTTCGTGTGCCGGTGCGGCGGCGGGCGGCGGCCACCGGGCGGCAGGGTCCGCTCCATCAGTGACAGGTCTCCGCCGTCGAGTTCCGCCACCGCCTTGAAGAACATCTCGCTGCCGCGGGCGCTGTAGTGCGCGTGCCCCTCGCCGGGACCAAGGATCACCGATGCCGCCTCCTCCGAGTCGCTGCGCGACTCCCGTCTTCACGGTCAGGCGGTGATCGCGATAGCCGAAGGGTATCGGCCGGCCGTGACCGGGGCGTAGACGTGGCGGGTGGTGAGGTTGAACCGTGGACAGAAGTGTCGCCCGTGGTGCCGGCACAATTGCGGAGAAGTTAGTGCCGGGCCGGGCCATCACCGGTGCGGCGGCGGCGTCAACGTGGACCGCGCTCTGGGATCGGACAGGCGATGCCGCTCCTCGCTTGTTGCCAACCGGTCATTATTGACCGGTGATTCAGCTTTGTTGACCGGTGATTCAAGCGAGACGCTAGGCAAACCAAGGGACCGCATCCGCCCGGCACCCGAAACTCTCGCTGATGGTTGTGTGAACACCACGAACGCGGCCGGAGGGTTTCCGTTCCGGTGCGCGGGCAATAGGGTGGCGCAGTGGCCGAATCTCTTGCTGCTGACCGCGGCGACTCGTTTAGCGCTCAGCTCTGGGAGTCCATCAGCGATATCTACGGGGCGATCCTGGGTCACCCCTTTATCACGGGGCTGACCCGCGGGACGTTGCCGGCCGAGTCGTTCGCGTTCTACGTTGTCCAGGACGCTCTTTACCTTCAGGGCTATGCCCGCGCGCTAGCAGCGGTCGGAAGCCGCGCGCCGACATCAGACGCCATGCAGATGTTCGCCCGGCACGCCGCCGACGCGGTCGCGGCCGAACTTGAACTGCACGCGACGCTCTTGGCCGAACTGGGAATTTCCGCAGCGGACGTTAAGCGGGCCGAGCCGGCCCCGACCAACCTCGCTTATACCTCCTACCTGCTCGCTACCGCGCACGCCGGGAGCTACGCCGAAGGCGTCGGGGCGGTCCTGCCCTGTTACTGGATTTATTGGGAGGTGGGCAAGGAACTCCTGCGACTTGGCTCGCCCGATCCCCGTTACCAGCGCTGGATCTCCGCCTACGCCGCGCCGGAGTACGGCGAAGTCGTCGCCGCGGTCATCGCGGAAGCAGATCGGATCGCCCCCACTGTTTCCGCCGCCGACCGCGCGCTGATGCGCCGGCACTTCCTTACCACGAGCAGGTACGAGTTGATGTTCTGGGATGCCGGATACCGGAGGGAAAGCTGGCCTCTCTAAACTCCCGCCCGCAAGTTCCGCATGTTGGGCAAGTCACCCGGGTGACGCCGGCCGGTCCATACCCATTTTCCCGTGATTGCCCTAAGACGCGCCAGGTCTGGCCTGACCGCTTACCGTGATAGCGGGTCGTATGGCACGTGATTGCGGGCGGTGATGCCGCGCTTGCGGGAATGCGTCCCCGTACCGCTCGGCAGTCCCGATCCGGATCTCAGCTCAGATCGGTCATGATTTTGTGCGATTTATCACGCCGGATTGCCCGGAAGTCGGATACGATTAGCTTCGGCTAAGCGTTTGCACAAAGGTCCGGGGGCTCCGGCGGGGGTACCGCGAATTACCGGCCGTGTGCGAGGACGGGGTGGGTCCAGCGCTCCTCACAGTACAGCCAATCGTTTATGATGGCTGTCGAAACAAGGAAGGCGGATTCCAAGTGGCCCAGAAGATCACGACACTCTTCATAGACGACATTGACGGCGGGGCAGCAGAAGGCACCGTGCGGTTCGCGCTTGACGGTACTGAATACGAGATCGACCTGAACGCGGAGCACACGGAAGAGCTCCGCTCAGCACTCGGAAAGTACGTCAGCCACGCCCGCAAGGTGGGTGGCTCCGCACGTCGCGGCGGTCGCGTTGCAGGTAGGGCGGTCCGGGGGACTGGCTCGACGCTGAACACGACCGAGATCAGGAACTGGGCGCGCGAGAACGGTTACGACATTAAGGACCGCGGTCGCGTGCCCGCCGACCTGGTTGCCAAGTACCAGGCGGCGACCGGCAAGTAGTGATCCGCAGAAACACCTATTTCTGCGCGCCTGTATACCGAGCACTGCTCGCTATAAAGCGGGAAACGCCCCCGGCGACATCGCCGGGGGCGTTTTTGTGTCCGTCTTGAGCGGCGGCTTCTTAGGCCCACGCAGCGCTGCACGGCCCGGCGTGGGCCGTGCAGCGCCCTGGCGTCAGGCGTAGGCGGAATGCCCGCCGTCTCCGGCGCCAGCGTCGTTCTGGGCGACGTCACGGTCGTCGGCGTCGCGGTCGGCTGAATCGACGTTAGCGGCTGTCCGGCTGTCAGCCGGGGCGCTGAGGTCCTCGCCCGCCGGGGCGCCCGGCCACTGGCCGGCCTCCGCGCCGGCCGACGGCATCCACGGCGACATCGGCATTGCCGGGACGGGCGGCTGCTCGGGGGTGGTCATCAGCCAGGCGCACGAGACGAGCAGGGCGATGACGAAGACGACGTAGACCCAGAAGATCGGGGTCACCCCGGCGGAGATCGTCACCCCATCCGCCTTGGCCTGTGCCTGGGTAAGCCCGAACACACCGTAGGCCGGCTGGCGGACCTGGATGAGAGCCGAGATCGCCTGCCCGATGAGCGGGACGATCGCGCCCGCGAGCAGCCACGCCCCCTGCTTGGCGGGCCGCCACAGCGCGGCCAGCGCGGCGATCACGATGATCGCCACCATCACCGCGACGCTGCCGGCGATCATCAGGCCGGGGTCGCTGAACGCGTTGCCCAAGGTGAAGGTCTGCGTGGTGCCCGTCGAGGCCTGGGTCGCCGTGTAGCTGTCCCAGGACGGGGCGAAGGCCGCGGCGGTGCCGATTCCGGCCAGCACGAGCAGCGCCAGCGGCCCGGCGTGGCCGCGGGTCGGCCGGGCCGGCCAGCCCGATCCTGCCTTCTCCGCGCCGGTCACGCCCGGTGCGGCCGATGCGCCCAGCGCGCCCGGCTGCCCTATTTGCGCCGAGTCGCAGTCCCGGCATGAGGCGACCAGCGCGAGCGCGGCGCCCACCGTGCACGCGAGCCAGCCGATCAGGCTCACCACCAGGCCGATGCCGAGCGTGGCACCGCCTGAGGTCACCTCACCGAGATCGGACAGGAACAGCCCGAAGGTGACCGCGCTCAGCCCGAGGGCGAACAGGGCCCCGAGCCGGGCGGTCCGCGGCCGCGAGACGCTCAGCGCGATCAGACCGGCGGCCGCCGCCCACACGATCACGTACAGCATGTGCGGGATGACCTCGGCGCTCTGCGCGAGCAGGCTCTGCTGGCCGCCGTAGTAAGCGGGGAACAACCCGGCCAGGCTGAGCACGATGCCAAGGACGAGCAGTCCCTCGCCGACTAGCAGCGCGGTCCCGCCGCGTCGCCGCGTCGCCGGCTCGCCGGCCGCGGCCGCGCCGGAGGTATCGGCCGCCGTGGGGTCGGCGGTGCCGGCCTTGCTTGCGCCGCGGCGGAAGTTCAGGGCCGAGCGCAGCCCGGCCCGCTGCTGTGGGACGTCCGTGATGGTGCCAGGCGTCTCGATCGCGGCGAACCGCATCCAGGCCTGTCCCCAGCCGTCGCGCGTCTCCGGCCACCGGTCGACCGGCGCGTCATACGGCGCGCCCACCGCCCAGATACCGTAAAACCGCTTTCCCCGTCCGATCTCGTACTTCTCGCCGCGATGCGAAATGATCGCTTTTTCCGGCACGGTTCCAGCCTCCATGGTCCAGCCCTACGTCGCTTACGAAGCAGACGATACGCGCCAGTTCTGCAAGATTCCTGAAAGCTAGCTCAACACCCGGCACAAGTCGCAGAGGAAGCGCGCCTTATGCGCTGCCTGCTCCGCCCAGCCACCACGCCGTAACCGCAACCACAGACAAAGAGGCAGCGCGCCGTATGCGCTGCCTGCCCCCTCAGCCACCAGGCCCTAACCGCAACCACAATCGTGGGGTCTCCGCGCCTTCTGCGGAGATCCCCGTCGGGGGGTATGGGGGGCTAGTCCCCCCATGCGTGGGGGGGTATGGGGGGGTCATCCCCCCGGGGAAATACTGTCCCCCCGGAGAAAATACAGCGCGTGCACGGGGCCGTCGCCGCCGCCGAGGCCGGCCAGGCCGTGCGCGACCGCGTCGCAGGCGATCGCGGCGGCTTGCCCGGCCGCGTCAGGCAGGGAGAGGCCGGCCGCCAGGCCCGCCGCCAGCGCCGCCGAGTGGGTGCAGCCGGCGCCGTGGGTGGCGGCGACGGCATAGCGCGGAACCGGGATAGAGAGGTGATTCTGCCCGTCGAAGAGGTGATCGGCCGGCTCGGCCCCGTGGCCGCCGGTCACCAGGGCCGCGCCCGCGCCCATCGCGACCAGGTGCTCGGCCAGCTTGGCCCGGTCCTCGGTGTCCAGGCCGGTGAGCGCCTGCGCCTCGGGCAGGTTCGGGGTGACGACGGTGGCGAGGGGGAACAGCCGTCCGGTCAGCGTCGCCACCGCGTCCGGGAGCAGCAGCCGGGCGCCCGAACTGGCCATCATGACCGGATCGACCACCAGGGGGATGCCGCGCCCGGTCAGCTCGTCGGCGACCGCCTCGATGATGGGGGAAGAGAAGAGCATGCCGGTCTTGGCCGCCCCGGCCCCGATGTCGTCGAGCACCACGGCAATCTGCTCCCGGACGAATGCCGGCGGCAGCTGCTCGATCGCGGTCACGCCGAGGGTGTTCTGCGCGGTCAGCGCGACGATGGCCGACATTCCGTGGGCGCCGCAGCGGGCGAAGGCCTTCAGGTCGGCCTGGATCCCCGCGCCGCCGCCGGAATCGGATGAGGCGATCGTCAGCACCCGGGGAATGGCGTTGCCGCTGCTCATACCGTGGTCTCCCGGGCCGGGCTTGAGGCGACCGCGTGCCAGCGGCGCGGGATGCGGCCGGCCGTCGCAGGCGGCACGGCCCGCCTCCACGGCCAGGGCCATCGCGACCGCCATCCGCTCGGGGTCGGCCGCCTTGGTGATCGCGGAGGCGACGAGCACGGCGGCGCAGCCGAGCTCCATCGCCAGGGCCGCGTCGCTGGCGGTGCCGATGCCGGCGTCGAGGATCACCGGCACCGTCGCCGCCTCGACGATCATCGAGATGTTGTGCGGGTTCCTGATGCCGAGCCCGGAACCGATCGGCGCGCCCAGCGGCATCACGGCGGCGCAGCCCGCCTCCTCGAGGCGGCGCGCCAGGATCGGGTCGTCGTTGGTGTACGGGAGCACGGTGAACCCGTCGGCGACGAGCAGCTGGGCCGCCTCGAGCAGTTCGACCGGGTCGGGCAGCAGGGTGATGTCGTCGGCCACGACCTCGAGCTTGACCCAGTCAGTCTCCAGCGCCTCGCGGGCCAGCCGGGCGACGAGGAGCGCCTCGGTGGCGGTGTGGCAGCCGGCGGTATTGGGCAGGACGGCGACGCCGGCCTGCCGGATGGTGCCGATCAGGGATCCCTCCCCCGAGCCGCCGACCCGGCGCATGGCGACGGTGGTCAGCTCGGTGCCCGACGCCTTGAGAACCTTGCCCAGAACGTCGAGTGACTGCGCTCCCCCGGTGCCGACGATCAGCCGCGACGTCAGCGTCCGCCCGGCGACCTGCCACGGGTCGGGATAAATGTTCATGGGCTTAACCTCCTTGGACCGCGGTCACGATCTCGACCTCGTCGCGCTCGGCCAGCTCGGTGGCCGGCCACGCGCGGCGGGGCACGACCTCGCCGTTGACGGCCGCCGCGACCCCCTTCGGTGACTCGGTCAGCTGGCTGACCACGTCCGCCAGGCTGACGCCGGGGGGCAGGTCGCGGTTCTCGCCGTTGACGGTGATGGTCATCAGAGCCTGCTCGGGTGGAAGGGCGCCCACGCGGGGTGCGGCTGATCCCCGGCCAGCAGCGCTACCACCGCGTCCGCGGTGATAGCGGAGAGCAGGACGCCGTTGCGGAAGTGGCCGGTGGCGACGATCAGGCCGTTGACGCCTGCGAGGCTCCCGAGGATGGGGCCGTTGTCGCTGGTCCCTGGCCTGCGGCCGGCGCTCGCCTCGGCCAGGGTGAGCTCGCTGATCGCCGGGACCGCGATCATGGCGTCGCGCAGCAGGTCGTGCACGGCGCCGGCGGTCACGTCCCGGTCGTCGCGCTCCTCCTGAGTGGCGCCGACGACGAGCTCGCCGTCGGCCCGCGGCACCAGGTAGATGTCGCGGCCGCCAACGATCGCGCGGACGGTGTGGCCGAGGATGGGCGGCAGGTTGCCGGGATGTCGCAGGCGCAGGATCTGCCCCTTGACCGGGCGGACCGCCTTGCGGATCTGGTCGGGTAGGCCGTCGATGTGGCCGGTGGCCCAGCCGGCGGCGACAACGACGTGCCGGGCGGACAGCTCGACCGTCTCCGCTGCTGCGTCCACTGCCGAGAGGTAGACCCCGATTCCGCTCTCGGTGGCCGTGGCGGTGGCGGTGGCGGTACGGCGGTGGCGGTGGCGATGTGGCTGACCGAGCCGACGACGGTGCGGACGCCAGCGCTGGCTGCCGCCGCGCGCAGGCCGGCCAGGTAGCGGCGGTTGTCGACGGACAGGTCGCCGAGGGCGAGCACGCCGCCGCGGATGGACGGGGAGAGGAAAGGCTCGAGCCGGCGGCAGGCCCGGGCGTCGAGGCGTTCGGCCGCCAGGCCGATCGAGTGGCGGAACTCGGTGAGCCGGTCGAGCGCGGCGAGATCGTCGTTGTTGTAGGCGACGGCAAGGGTGCCCTCGGTCCGCAGGCCGGTCGCGCTGCCCGCGGCCTCCTCCAACTCGGCGTTGAAGGACGGGAATCGGCCAACCGCGTGCAGGTTGAGGGTGAGCAGGTCCTGCTCGCCGAAGACGGACTCTGAAACCGGGCCGAGCATCCCGGCCGCCACCAGGCTCGCCTTGTCGTCGGTGCCCGGATCGATGAGCGTGACGGTCCGCCCCGTGCGGGCCGCGCGCCAGGCGATGGCGGTGCCGATCACTCCGCCGCCTACGACGATAACATCAGCGTTCATGGCCGCCTGGTCTCCCTTCGCCGGCATTACCCGGATCAGGTTCAACGGTCGGAGGCGGGTCGCCTCCCTCTCAGCCGCGTAGGGCTCCCGTGGTTGTTTTCCCATACTAGTCCGGCGCCGGTTCCTGCCTGGTGGGGGATGATGGCGGAATGACTGACTTGCGGTTGCGGCTGGCCGACGCGCGGCTGTACTTGTGCACCGACGCGCGGCGCGCCCAGGGGGACCTGCCTGAGTTCCTCGACGCGGTCCTCGGCGGCGGGGTGGACATCGTGCAGCTTCGGCAGAAGGGCCTCGAGGCGGGCGAGGAGCTGGCGCTGCTCGAGGTGTTCGGGGATGCCTGCCGCAGGCACGACGCGCTGCTCGCGGTCAACGACCGGGCCGACGTGGCCCTGGCCGCCGGGGCCGACGTGCTCCATCTGGGCCAGGATGACCTGCCGGTATTGGCGGCGCGGCGGATCCTCGGGCCCGGCCCGATCATCGGGCTGTCGAGCCACAGTCCGGAGCAGGCAGCGGACGCCGCGCTCGAGGAGGGCGTGGACTACTTCTGCGCCGGCCCGGTGTGGGCGACGCCGACCAAGCCGGGCCGGCCCGGCACCGGGCTGTCGCTGCTGACGCATACGGCGATGCTGGGCGCGCGCCGGCCGTGGTTCGCGATCGGCGGCATTGGCCCGCATCAGCTGAACGACGTGCTCGCGGCGGGGGCGACCCGGGTGGTGGTGGTCCGCGCGCTCACCGCGGCGGCCGACCCGGGTGCGGCCGCCGCGGCGCTGGCCAAGCGGCTGCGCGCCGCCTAGGCAGCCAGGCCGCCAGGCCGCTGGGACTTGGCCCCCTCGGTGGCGCTAGGCGCGCGCGCCGAGGATGCGGCGGATGTCCTCGCCTTCGGCCTCGCTGTGCCGGTCGAGGATCGCGGAGAGCTCGTTCAGATCGTTCTCACTGGTGTAGTCGGCCAGTTCAAGCTCGAGCGCGCGCCTTTCGCTGCGCTCGGCGAGGATGCCGCGGACCTGGTGAAGGACGTTCCAAGGCGGGCTGAATAGGGTGGTAGCACTCGACATGATGCGCCTTTCTGTGTGTTGCGGTTGCAGGTACTGACCCTTGCGAACCCCAGTCAACCCGGCATCGACCCATGCGTCCAATGAGTAGATCATGAGGGTTACATGATCTAGAGTCATAGATCGTGGACGTTGACGTATTGCGCTGGTTCCAGCAGGTAGCCGACGGCATGACTGTGACGGAAGTTTCTGACCTGGATACGGTGACACAGTCGGGCGTATCCCGCGCGCTGGCCCGGCTGGAGACGGAGGTGGGCACGCCGCTGCTCCGCCGGTCGGGCCGGACACTGCGGCTGACCAGGGCCGGGGAGGTGTTCAAGCCGCACGTCGATTCGCTGCTGCACCGCTACGACGACGCGATAGCGGCCGTCGGCCAGTTCATCTCGCCGGAGACCGGCACGGTCGCGCTCGCCTTCCAGCAGTCGCTCGGCACCTGGCTCGTGCCCGATCTGGTCCGCAGCTTCCGCGCCAAGCACCCGAACGTCCAGTTCCAGCTGACCCTGGTGCGCGACGAACTGCACGGGCTGCCGCTTAACGGCGGCTTCGCGGACCTGGAGATAGGCACCCGGATGTTCCGCACCAGCCCGGAGGTCATGCGGCCGGGCGATCTCGCGGTGCGGACGGAGCAGATCGGCACCGAGCCGCTCCGGCTCGCGCTGCCCCGCGACCACCGGTTCAGCGGCCGGCCGCGCATCCGCCTCTCCGACGTCGCCCGGGATCCGTTCATCGAGCTGCGACCGACCTCCGCCCTGCGGAAACTGGTCGACGATCTCTGCCGGCAGGCGGGTTTCCGCCCGACCGTCGTCTTCGAGGGCGACGACCTGACCAGCCTGCGCGGCCTGGTCGCGGCGGGCCTGGGCGTCGCGGTGGTCCCGGCCCCGCGCGCCGCCTCACCCGAGGCCGTCGCCGACGGCCCCGTGCGCTACCTGGAGATCGCCGACCACGGGGCGGAGCGGGCGATCTACCTGACCTGGTCAGCCGAGCGGACGCTGCTCCCCGCGGCCGAACTCTTCCGCGCCCACGTCGTCAGCCGGGTGACCGTCGGCAAGGTCCCGGCGCTCCCGTAGCACCAGCGCGCGTCCCGCCCCTGGGGTGCTCAGGCGGCGGGCGGGGGCGAAGTCACGCGTGCGTTCGGGATGACGGGTTTGATTCCCTGCGCCTCGAGGACGCGGGTGCTGATCTCGCCCAGGGAGCTGAGCTCCTCGGCGGTGAGCACCTCGATGAGGAGCTTCTGCACGGCGGCGACGTGGCCGGGGGCGGTCTCGACCAGTTTCTGCCAGCCCGCCTCGGTCATGACCGCGTTGATGAAGCGGCCGTCGCCGGGGCAGGATTCGCGGCGGACCCAGCCCTTGGCCTCCAGCCGGGCGACCACGTGGCTCAGCCTCGACAGGGAGCCGCTGGCCAGCGCGGCCAGCTCGCTCATCCGCAGCGTGCGGCCGGGGGCCTCGGACAGGCTGACCAGGACCATGTACTCGAAGTGGTTGACTCCCGCGTCCTTCTGCAGCTGGGCGTCGAGGAGGGCGGGGAAGCGGAAGAGCAGCGCGGCGAATGGGCGCCAGGCCGTCTGCTGTTCGTCGGTGAGCCACCTCATGCCCACTATTCTACCCGGCCTTGTTGACGGTTCAAATTATGCTGTAGAGTTGAAGGCTCAACGACTTTTTTGGTTCTCTATCGGACGGGGGCAGGGTCATGAGCCGGTCCATTTTCGATCCGCTGGTGCCGGCCGGCGCGTACGACTCGTTCGTCGCCGACGGCGCGCCGCGGTCGGCCGGGCAGCGCTCCTGGCAGCCGTCGGACGGGGCGATGCCCGCGCTCTACATCGGGCACGGGGCGCCGCCGCTGCTCGACGACGCGGAGTGGATAGCCCAGCTCGCGCAGTGGACGCTGACCATGCCCAAGCCGCGGGCGGTGCTGGTGGTGTCGGCGCACTGGGAGGCGGCGCCGCTGATGCTGTCGGCCCCCGGGGCGGCCACGCCGCTGGTGTATGACTTCGGCGGCTTCGCCGCGCGCTATTACACGCTGACGTACCCGACGCCGGCCGCCCACGCGTTCGCGTCGGAGGTCGCGTCGCTGATGCCGGATACCGCGCCCGCGCACCAGCACCGCAGCCGGGGGCTCGACCACGGGGCGTGGGTGCCGCTGAAGATCATGTACCCGCTGGCCGACGTGCCGGTACTGCAGCTGTCGCTGCCATCGTCGGATCCGCTGGAGCTGCTCGAGCTGGGGGCCCGGCTGCGGCCGCTGCGTGAGTCCGGGGTGCTGATCATGGGGTCCGGGTTCCTGACGCACGGGCTGCCGTTCCTCACCCCGGCGATGATCAACGAGGGGTCCGTGCCCGGCTGGTCATCGGAGTTCGACCTGTGGGCGGCCGAGGCACTCGGCCGGGGCGACGTGGAGGCGCTGGCCGGGTTCCGGCGGGCACCGGGGATGCCGTACGCGCATCCGTCGGCGGAACATTTCCTGCCGCTGTTCGTCACGCTGGGGGCGGCAAACGATCCGGGAAAGCCCGTGCGGGCCGTGATCGACGGCTACTGGATGGGGCTGGCCAAGCGGTCATTCCAGGTCAGCTGAACTGACTATGCGGGGGCATTCAGTTCGGCTGGTCTGCAGACCCTGACGCGCGGGCGGCGCGTCTGGTACTTGCCAGTGGGGCCGGTCTGGTGGTTGCCTGTTGACCGTGAGGAACTGGTGAACCGGAGATCGACCGCGGAATGGGTCACCTACCTGCTTGAGCCCAAGAACTGGATCATCGCCAGCACGCTGGCGGTGGGCTGGCACGCGGCCGGCGTGCAGGGCCTGGCCTGGGGGGCGGTGGCCGCGCTGTTCGCCGGGGTGCTGCCGATGGCGTTCATCAGCCGCGGCGTCAGGCACGGCCGGTGGGACGACCGCAACGTCGGCGCGAAGGGCGCCCGGCTGATGGTGCTCGCGTTCATCACCGGTTCCGTCGCGGTGGGGCTGGCGTTGCTGGTGGCGTTCGGGGCGCCGACCGAGCTGTCCGCCTATTTCGCCTGCATGCTCGGCAGCGTCGCGGTGCTCGCCGCCATCACCACGGTGTGGAAGATCTCCATCCACTGCGCGGTCGCGTCCGGCTCGGTGACGATCCTGGCGCTGCTGTTCGGCCCCTGGCTGGTCCCGGCGTACCTGCTGGTCGCGCTCACCGGCTGGTCGCGGGTGGTGGTGAAAGACCACACCACCGCCCAGGTGATCGCGGGCTCGCTGCTCGGCCTGGTCGCCGCGGTGCTCACCTACGCGATCATCCCGCACCAGTGACGCTGGCTTAGCTCAGAGCGGCCAGACGCGGGCCGTTTCGTCGGTGGAGGCGGTGGCCAACTGGCGGTTGGCCGGGCTGAAGGCGAGCGAGCTGACCGCGCCGGCGTGACCCTCGAGTACGCGCACCGACTTGCCGGTTGCCGTATCCCAGAGCCGGACGGTGGTGTCCGAGCTGGCGGTGGCGATGAGCCTGCCGTCCGGGCTGAACGCGGCGACGAAGGCCGAGTCGGTATGGCCCTCGAGCGTGCGGATCGGGGTGCCGGTCACGGCGTCCCAGATCCGGGCGGTCGCGTCCTCGCTGGCGGCGGCGACCACGCGCTCGGTCGGGCTGAACGCGATCGACCACACCGTGTCGGAGTGGCCGTTCAGGATGCGCAGGCAGTTGCCGGTGGCGACCTCCCACAGCCGGGCGGTGCCGTCGAAGCTCGCGGTGGCCAGCAGCTTGCCGTCGGGGCTGAAGGCGACGGCCGACACGATGCCGGTGTGGCCGGTGAGCACGCGCAGGCATTCGCCGCTGCCGGTGTTCCAGAGCCGGGTGGTGCTGTCGCCGCTCGCGGTCGCGAGCACCTTGCCGTCGGGGCTGAAGGCCGCGCCGTAGACGATGTCGCTGTGCCCCTCGAGCACGTGGATCGCCGCGCCGGTGCTGGTGTTCCACAGCCGGACGGTCTCGTCATAGCTGGTGGTGGCCAGGACGCGGCCGTCCGGGCTGAACGCGACGCCGAAGACCGCGACCGTGTGCCCGGCCAGTTCGTGCGTGCAGGCGCCGGTGCGCGCGTCCCACAACCGCGGGGTCAGGTCCGCGCTGACCGTTGCCAGCTTGCCGCCGTCCGGACTGAACGGCGCCGCGAACACCGCGTCGGTGTGGCCGCTCAGCGTGTGCAGCAGCTCGCCGGTCGCGGCGCTCCACACCCGGGCCGTCTTGTCCTCACTGGCGGTGCTGAGCCGGGCACCGTCCGGGCTGAACGCCACCGAGTTGACCGCCCCGGTGTGGCCGGAGAGCACGCGAGCGCCCGCCGCTTCGATAACACTCATGTAACCGCCTCTGCGTTCCTGCCGGGTGCGTTGCGTCGGGGAAAGGAGCACCCGCAGTTAGGCATCTGTCTTCTGATGCGCGCGCCTTATTTTCCACGGTCTGCCGACTCATGTGGCCTGTTTTCACGCGTTCGGCGCTCTTGTTGCATCAATTCGTGACATACCGCGCGGCCAGCGGGCAGCCCCTATCGCCGCGGCACCGTCGGCCGCGGTGATCGCCGGGCATCCGGCCGGCGCTACGGCTCTATTCGGGGACCAGGATCGCCCGGCCGCGGACGCGGCCGGCGTCGAGGTCGGCCAGGGCGTCGGGGGCCGCGTCGAGCGGGTAGGCCTTCGTGTGCAGGGTGACCCGGCCGGCCTGGGCCAGCGCCATCAGCTCGGCCAGCTCGTTGTAGGTGCCGACGATGTTGCCGATGATGTTCCGCTCGGTGGAGATGATGTCCAGGGTCGGGATGTGCACGGTGCCGCCGTAGCCGATCACGAAGTCCGAGCCGCCCGGGGCGGTCATGTTCCAGGCGTCCATCTCCGCGCCCTGCTCGGCCACGAAGTCGAGCACCACCTCGGCGCCCTTGCCGTTGGTCAGGTCCTTCACCGCGTCGACCTGGCGGCCGTCGGCCACGACCGTCTGGCCGGCGCCGAGTTCGGCGGCCAGCTTGAGCGCATCGGGGTTGCGGTCGACCACGATGATCCGGGTCGCGGTCAGCGCGGCCAGGCACTGGACGCCGATGTGGCCGAGGCCGCCCGCGCCAATCACGACACACGTAGTCCCCGGATAAAGCAGCGGAAGTGCCTTGCGCACCGCGTGGTAGGCGGTTATCCCGGCGTCGGCCAGGGCCGCGACGTCCCGCGGCCTGGTCGCCGGGTCGAGCTTCACGCAGGCGCGGGCGCTGGTCAGCAGGTACTCGGCCATGCCGCCGTCGGTGGACAGGCCGGGGAAGCTGGAGTTCTCGCAGTGCATGTCATCACCCGCGCGGCAGGCGCGGCAGAGCCCGCAGGTCGGTGTCGGGTGCAGGATCACGGTGTCACCGACGGCCACGTTGCTGACCGCGGAGCCGACCTCATGCACCCAGCCGGCGTTCTCGTGGCCGAGGATGTAGGGCAGCGGTGTGTTCATCGCCGCGTCCCATTGCCCCTCGATGATGTGCAGGTCGGTCCGGCACACCCCGGCGCCGCCGATCTTCACGATCACGTCAAGCGGCCCGGCGATCTTCGGCTCGGGAACTGAGTCAACGACGGGGGTCGAGTGAAACTTGTGGAGTCGTACGGCCTTCACGAAAACCTCCTGATCAGCGACCGGTTCGTCTTAGGGCCTAACTTGTACAGATACAGGTCTGATTTGTGCCGTTTTGCCGGGTAAATGGCGTACAACTTTGGCCCTAAGTGGTCGGTCCCCTGCGGGTAGCGGGCGCGGAGCATGCCGGAGCAGATGGATGTGTTGGCCTCGATGCCGGTGCGGGTGAGGGCCGCGCGGCGCAGGTGCAGGGGGATGGCTTCCGGGGCGACCGGGGCGCCGGTCGCTGGGTCGATGAGGAACGGGGCGGCGGCGTCGGCCGGGAGGCCCAGATCGGCCCGGCGGCGCCTGAGCCGGGTCAGCTCCGGGGAGGCGGGGACGTCGCCCAGGGTCATCGCGGCCAGGTCGGCCGGCGTGCGGCCGGCCGCGGCGAGCGGCCGGGCGACGAGGTCGGTGCCGGCCAGCACCGCCTTGCGCAGGAAGGTGGCGCGCAGCTCATCCAGCTCCTCGGCCGCCTCGCCGTCGAACGAGGCGACGAACCCGGCCCGGGCGGCCACCCCCGCGTTGATCGCGTCCGACGCGAAGTGGTCGTCCAGGATGACCTCGGCCGAGTGCACGCCCGCCACCGCGGTCACCGCGTCGTAGGCGTCGGCCACCATGAGGAAGGCGAAATTGGGCGCGCAGAAGTAGGTGGGCAACCGCAGCCGGACCTGCGCCTGACCCTGGGCCGAGACCGTGCAGGACGCGACGAACCCCAGGGTGGTTATGGGCTCGTCGAGCTCCGGATCACGCACGGTCCCGAGCGCCCCCCATACGGCGCCGTTCACCCGGGCCGGGCCGGCCGGTATCGGGCTGGCCGGCGCGTCGGTCAGGCTGCTCATGCCTCGCTGACCAGAGCGGCGTCGTCCTTCGCGCCGGGGGTTCCGGCGCTGTCCGGAAGCTGGCATTCGGCCGGGACCTTGATGTCGTAGAGCTTGGCCGCGTTGAGGCCGAGGATCTTCTTCTTGGTGGCGGTGGTCAGCTTGGCGAAGTCGGAGAGTTCGTCGTCGTCCGGCATCTGCCAATCGACGAACCCCTCGATCTGCCACTTCGGCTCCCAGATGCCGTAGTCGCTGCCGAAGGTCATCTTGTCCTCGCCCACCCAGAACAGCAGCTCGCCCATGACCTTGGCGAAGAACTTCGGCCTGGCGTGCATCAGCCCGCCGATCACCACCGACAGGCCGGCGTAGACGTTGGGCTCCTGCGTCGCCATGAAGCAGAAGTCCTCGATCCGGGGCAGGCCCACGTGCTCGACGATGAAGTTCAGGTTGGGGAAGTCGGTCGCGGCGTGGTCCACGTCGGAGACGTCGAAGGCGTCCTTGTCGAGCGGCCAGATCGTCGGGCCCTTGTGCACGTGGACGTTCTTGATGCCGAGGTCCTGCGCCGCCTCCAGGAACCGGTAGCAGGCCGGGTCGGACAGCTTGTAGCCGCGCGAGCCGTTGTTCCACTCGGCGGTGTAGAGCTTGAGGCCCTTGGACCCGTACCGTTCCACGTTGCGGCGCAGCTCCTCGAGGCCGACGTCGCCGTCACGCGGGTCGAAACGGGTGTTCGCGATGAACAGGCCGGGGTGCTTCTCCCCCAGGGCCGCGTTCCGCTCGGTGGTGTTGAACCCGGTGGTGTACCACTCCTTGAGGTACGTGGGCTGGAAGATCGCGATGTCGACGTGGCCGTCGTCGAAGAGGTCCTTCATCAGGTCGTCTTCGGTGTAGCCCTCGAACTTCTCGATCGACCAGTGCGTCTCCTTGGGGCCGAGCGACTGGTAGGCGTGGAAGCACTCGATCCAGCCCTTGGCGTACTGCTCGGCGCCGGACACCCAGTTGGCGGGCGTGGCGTCCCAGTAGTGCATGTGCGAGTCGACGATGAAGTACTTCTCGCCATCCTTGGTGTACAAGTCGCCCTCCTCCAGACCGGCCCGGGCCAATCGAGTCAGCGCGGGTATGTATAAAGCCGAGGAGACGCCGGAGGGATTGCATCTCGGATCTCAAGTTGAGACAGTGCGAAGATGCACCGGATTTATCGTGGTGCAACGCGGGGGTTACAAAACGCCCCTTAGCGGCAGAGATGGGACCCTCCGACTGGACGCAGGCAGGAGGCGATATGGGACGTGCATCAATGAGGCTGCACGGTGTGGCTCCGACGAGCGGACCTTCGCGGCGCCCCGCTGGCGGCATCGAGCGAGACCCCCTGGCCGAGGCCAGGGACAAGTTTCTGGCGGCCGAGCCGGTCAACCGGGCGGCGGTGCGGGAGCCGATCCTGGCCTCCTGGTCGCGGTCGCGGGAGTGGAACGTCGCGGCCGACCGGATCGACCTGAGCTACCTGGGGCCGCCTGACCTGGACTCGGCGCTGGCGCGAGCGGCGCAGCCGGTCCTGCGCCATCTGCATGAGCAGCTTGCGGGCCAGCCGATCAGCATCGTGCTGACCGACGCGAACGGGCTGGTGCTGCTGCGCTTTACCGGCGACCGGGACCTGGAACGGCACCTGGACGCGATCCGGCTGGCGCCCGGCTTCTGCTACGCCGAGGGCCTGGTCGGGACCAACGGTATCGGGACGGCGCTTGAGTCGGGCGGGCCCGCGCACGTGTTCGGGCACGAGCATTACGCGGAGCGGCTGGAGGAGATGGCCTGCGCCGCGGCGCCCGTCCGCGACCCGATGTCAGGCAAAACCGTCGGCATACTCGACCTGACCTGCCGGCGGGGGCACGCCGACGCGCTGATGATCTCACTCGCCCGGTCCACCGCCGACCAGCTCAGCCAGGCCCTGGCGGAGACCGGCGGCAGCCACAACCTACGGCTGCTGCAGGAGTACGCCAGAACCTGCAGGCACACCGGCGGCATCGTCCTGGCCCTCGGCAGCGACGTGGTCATGCTCAACGACCTTGCCCGGCAGGCCCTGTCGCCCGCCGATCAGGCCGAGCTGATCTCGCAGGCCACCGAGGCGCTCGGCCGCCAGTCGGCCGGCGCGGTCGTGGTGGACCTGCCGGGCGGATTGGTCGCCCGGATGTTCTGCCATCCGCTGCTGCCCGCGGCCGGCGTGTTTCACGTCAAGCTCGTCGCCGACGCCGCCGACCCGGCGGAACTGATGGCGGCCGGATCGATGTCGCTGCCCGGCCTGGTGGGCAAGGGCGCGGCCTGGCGGCGTGCCTGCCGGACGGCGGAGGCGAGCTACGAGCGGGGCGAATGGCTGACCCTGGAGGGTGAGGCGGGGGCGGGCAAGCTGGCGCTGATCCGCGCCGTGCACCAGCGCCGCCATCCGGCGGCGCCGTGCCACGTACTCGATGCGGACGACGCCAGCCGGGAGCAGGACTGGCTGGCGCGGGCCCGGTCGGAGCTGCTCGAGGGCGCCGGCATGCTGATCATCCGGCATGTGCACGCGCTTTCGGCCCGGCAGCTGCGCGGGCTGGCCGGCGCGCTGGGCGATGCGAAGGAGGCCGGCCAGCAGGAGCCGCTGCGGGTGGCCGTCACCCTCGACCGCAGCGCCGCCAGGGCCGACCTGACCGGCCTGCTGCGGCTGTTCCCCGGCGCGGTCACGGTGCCGCCGCTCCGGCATCACAGCGAGGATGTGCGCGAGCTGGTGCCGTTCTTCCTCGGCCGACTGGGCCAGCAGGGCCAGGTCAGCTGCTCCCCCGCGGCCATGCGGCTGCTGCTGCGGCACTCCTGGCCGGGCAACGCGGCCCAGCTCTGGCGGGTGCTGAAGCAGGTGGTGCAGCAGCGCCGGGTCGGTCAGATCCAGCCGGCTGACCTGCCGCCCGAATGCTGGACGGTGAGCCGCCGGGTGCTGTCGCCGCTGGAGTCGATCGAGCGGGACGCGCTCGTGCAGTCCCTGCTCGACAACGGCGGCAACAAGATCCGGGCGGCCCGCGCGCTCGGCATGTCCCGCGCTACCGTCTACCGCCGCATTCACGAATACGGAATCGTCACCCCGCCCAGTGGTTAGGGATGTGCTGGCGGTACGGGCGTGGGTGGGGTAAAGATTTCCCGTGGCCGAACAGAAGTTTTTCTTCGTTGATGTCTTTGCCGATGAACCGCTGACCGGGAACCCGCTCGCCGTCGTGCCGGATGCCGACGGGCTGACGGAAGACCAGATGCGGGCGATCGCGAAGGAGTTCAACCTGTCGGAAACGACATTCCTGGTCCGGCCGACCACACCGGCGGCCCAGTGGCGGCTGCGGTCGTTCACCCCTGGCGGGGTCGAGGTCGGAGGGGCCGGGCATAACGCGCTCGGTGCGTGGATCTGGCTGGCGCAGGCTGGCCGAGTGCAACCGTCGCCCGATCCGTACACCCAGCAGATCGGCGATGACCTGCTTGGGGGTGGCGTCGAGCGCGACGAACGGCAGCGGGTCTTGGTCTCCATGGAGCAGTCACCGCCGGACTGGGGTGCTGCGACCCACGACCGTGCGGCCTTGGCCGCCGGACTCGGCCTGACGGTGAGCGACCTGTCCGCGGCATATCCGGCCCAGGTTGTCTCCACCGGCGCCGGTCACTTGCTCATCGAAGCCACCAGCCGCGACGCCGTCGACCGGGCCAGTCCTGACAGCCCGCGCCTGTTGGAAGTTCTGCAGTCAGCCGGTGGCGAAGGCGCCTATCTCTACTGCCTCGACCCGCTCCGCCCAGAGTCGGGGGCGGTGGCCTACGCGCGGTTCTTCAACCCGACGGTTGGGATCGCTGAAGACCCGGCCACCGGTACCGCCGCCGGCCCCCTGGTGGCGGCGCTGATCGCCCGCGGCACCCTGCCCGATGGCAGCTCGGCGGTGATCGAGCAGGGTCACCACATGGGACGGCCGAGCCGGATCAGAATCGACGCCGCCGGTACGCGCATCCGCATTGTCGGCCAGGGCCTAGTTGTCGCGGACGGGACTCTTTATCTTGCGTAGGGGTAAGGTCGCTGAGGTCGCGCCAGCAGGTCATTAACCATGTCGCCCTCCGGGTCCAGGACGCAGGGACCCGGCAAAGTCGTTCATGCCGACTGGAGCAGCTTTAGCGTCCGCTGCGGGTCGCGGGCGTGGTGGCGGTTGGCGGCGGCGATGTTGACGTGGCTGTCCAGGCGCAGCAGGCTGATGGCCAGGCTGCGCCGCGTTGCCATCACGCGGGGGGCGTTCCCCGTCCTGACCAGAGAATTGTCTTCCTGGTAGGTCACGTCCCTGACCCAGTCGATTGGACATCACACTGCTCCTTGACTGTTGGAGTGCGGTTAGAACAGGCCTTCTTGGGGGCGGGTAGCTCGATGCGCAGGCCTTTCCTGCGCCCGGCGCGGATCAGGTCGCCGAGTGCGACCGGCACCCCGGCCGCGATGCTCGCCGCCAGCGCCAGGATCTCCTCCTCGCTCGGGGAGCACGGCAGGCCGCCCGCCCACCGCCCGCCCACCGCGCGGCCAGCGCCGCCTCGAAGTCCACCGACATCATCGTCGCGCCGGTGATGCCATCACGGCCGGACGTCAGGGCAGCGGCCGCGAAGTCGGCGCGCGTGAGCCAGGTGCCGTGCCCGATCAGCAGCTCAACCGCTGCCTCCAGGCCCCCCAGCAGGCCCTTGGCCCATACCCGCATCGCGGCCGCCAGGTCGTGAAACGTCGTAGTATCTCGCTTGCTCGGTGAAGGCGGTTTTCTATCTCCCAGTAGCTGCGGACCCAGGCGGCCAGGGTGACCGGGTCGGCGTCGCGGTCGCTGGTGATGAGATAGACGACCTCGACGGTCTTCTTGCCCTTCTTCGTGACCGTGCGGCGCAGCTGCGCGACCTGGGCTGCGCCCTCGAACTCGATCCAGGCAGGCGCCAGCACGGCCTTGATCGTGCGCCGGGCGCGGCGGCCGTGGTCCGTGCTCACGTCCGAGACAGCGGGGACGGCGGCCCAGGGCAGCTTCTTGAGCTGCTTATGCAGGGTCGGCATATTGGCCTTCACGGTCATCACGTAGTCGGCGCCCCGGCCGAGGATGAGCTGCGCGGTGGCATGCTGCGTGTGCATCGCGTCGATCGTCAGGACTGCCCCGGCCAGGCCGGCGAACGCCTTCAGCAGCTCCCGCACCGCGGGGATCTCATTGGACTTCTCCTCCACGGCGACCTGGCCGAGGACCGCGCCGATGCCGTGCGCCAGGGCCGCGACCAGGTGCGGGGTCTTCCCGTCCTTGCCCTTGGCGCCCCGGACGGGTCTTGCCGTCGACGGCGATCACCAGCCGGCCGCTGGCCCTCACGGCCCGCGTCCACAGCCAGGCACCGAGAACACGGTCGAGTACATCGGCGCTGAACAGGGAAAATGCCCGTCGGAACGTCGATTCATCCGCCGCGCCGCTGACCGCGCCCAGCACGGCGAGCACCTCCGGGCCGGCGTCAGCGGCCCACTGCCCGATCGCGGCGAACGACCGCGAGCCGCGATCACTGCCGCGATCCCGACGGCGAGCAGCCCCCCAGCGGATGCCGGCGACCGCGCCTCTTCCGCGGGTCCGGGACCTGGGTAAGGAGATCGAGCAGGTACTGGCTGCGGGCAGCCGGGATAGGCGAAGATGTCATCGGCGGGCGGGTGTCCGTCGTGGCAGGCGATAGCGAGCGTGAGAACTTCCATCTTTCCGCCCTGACCCTGCCCCACTCACAGATACGCCGGGCACATCACCTGTTGTTACGACATCGCAGGCCACCGCCTCAATTCATGACTTTGCCGGGGTCCCTGGTCCAGGACGACCGCGCTGCGCCCCGCCCGCGAGTCGGCCAGCACCATGGGGACCGGAGCATGCCATTAAAGCGGCGGCCGGGTCCGGGTATCGGGGACGATTGCCGCAAGACCCTCGCAATATGGTGAAAGCTGCACTGCCTGGACCTCAGTCTCCAGTCGATTAAAAAACGAATTCGGCGGAACGGTACCTGAAACCGCCGCAGCTCCCTGCAGTCAGGACGAACAGAGGATCGCCTAAAGGCCGCGAGCCCATGGTGACGGAGTGTCTGCATTAGTCGCAGGGGTAACTGCCGGGGAGGACGGGAAAGCCGTCAAGGCCATCGTCGACGAGCAGGCCGCCCGCTCCCCCGTCACCGAAGTCACCGACGCATACCTGGCACCACGCCGACAAGGCCCCGCAGTCACCCCGCTGCGGGGCTTTCAAACGCCCGCGACATCAGCAACCCCAACGCCGCCTTCATCGGCATCCCCAGCGCCGCGCAACACCTTGACGACCACTATGTCCGGATGAGAGCCTTGCTATCAGCAATGCAAATCGAAATTCGGCTTGCTCCGCTGGAAATCCACGGACTCAGGCCGAGGAGAACAGCATGAAGTTTTCAACGGTCCGCAATGCCACTTTCGCGGTTCTCGCCTGCCTTGGACTGCTAGGCCTGGCACCCTCTGCGACCGCCTCCCAGACCGCGTCATCGCCGGACCTGTTTTCTTCCTCCCATGGGACCGTGGCGGAGGTGAAGTACAGCGTCACGCTGGCGGGCGGTTCCTGGAGAGACGAGGTTAAAACGGACCCGGCGCCCACCTATAAGGGAATTACATACCAGCCAGTGTGCGGGAAAGTGGGATGCATAAATATCGTCAAGAAATGCACCAATAACTTGAAGAACTGCGGGATCTACTGGAATACGGTATTCAGAGGTGTTTACAAGAATGCCACAGGAATCAGCCTAAATTACGGCATCCAGGTTCAGGGTACAGTTGTTTACGGGCCAAGAGACTATGGTCACACTAAGAACGGGAACCAGAAGCCGCTCTTTCATGGGTCCTAGGGCTTTAATCACCCTCCGGGCCAATGGGGAGAATACTCATACCCGTGTTATGTTTTTGGCACCTGTACTGGTTATTTGAAGTCAACCGACGCGGTAACGATGGGTGGAACCGGCAGCTTCAAATTGAACAGCGATAAGAGGTATTTTACTCTCTACGGTAAGTGGAAGGAGGATACGGGAAGAGTTGTGCCGTGGAAAGGCAGCCTCGTATGGGCCAACCTTCCTTCCTAGGCTGGTAATAGATTGGTCACTTCTCGATCTGTGCATTTCCGGTCTTCAGGTCAAATGTTAGTCTGGCTACGCGATTCAGCAGGTAGTCGCTATCGGGCTGTCCACGGCGGTCAATGTGCTCGTTCCATTCGTATTCAGGATGGAAGAAGTCGAACCATGCATGCTGAGCCTGCGGCACGGGCCGTTCGTATACCTCCGCCTCCGAACATCCTTGATTCCAGCCTGGAGGCGAGATATCGGCGCCGTATTTCATATTCGGCCGAACTTCCTGGCGTTCTTCCTCTGTAAGTTCAGGGGCGAACGCGTACTCGAAGAGTAGGTTGTCGTCCGACAGGGAGATGCTGCGGACGATCAGGTGATGCCCGAGGGCAACCTCACCGATGTCGAGATCGAGCGAGTATGTGACCAAGTCCGAAGGCTCCGGGGTTGCGGTCCCGATGCTCGCCGGGACTTCGGTGATTCCTGGCTGCAAGCCGACGGTTGCATCAGGCCAGCGATGAGGAATCGTCGACGCGCGCTGGACGCGCGCTGGACGCCGTATCGACTGAATAAGTTGGCGCAGCGCTACCACATGAGCACAATAGCAGACACAGATCGAGCGCTTCCGCCGCCATCGATAGCGGGCCGCCAAGTGGGCCGGAGGAGACAAGTCATTTCCGAACGGTTCTGGATGAACCTGCAGTCGCGTTATGACCTTGAGGTCGAGAAAAGACCGACTTGGGCCGGTGCTCGACGAAATCCACCCGCTCACGGCCGCGAGCTTACGCAGACGTCGGCTGCCAGTGGGGTCGCGGCCGAGGTAGCGGAGGAGTTCGGCGGTGCTGTCGTCGCCGGGCTGGGGCGGGAGCGCGGCGGCGTAGGCGCCGTACCGGCGCAGGGCTCGACTATGGCGCGGGCGGCGGGGAGAAGCTGGGCGGCCAGCTCGCTGGGCAGCGTTCCGGGCTGGCCGAGGGCGGTCATCATGTCCCACGCGTGCACGGCGGAGTCGAGGGCGCAGGCCGCGGCGGCGACCGGGGCGGGCAACGGGCCCTGCGGCAGTGGCGTCGGCACGGCGTCGTTGTCGCTGTCGATCCCGGCCCACGCCTTGCGGGCGACCGCCAGAGCCGGCTCAATGAGCCCGGTGACGCTGCCTTCGAGGGTGGCCGGAGGGCTCGAAGGGGTTCTCGCCCGGGACGTGAGCGCGGACGACGTGGTTCTGGTGCTCGAGACGCTCAGCGCCATTGCCCTGCCGGGCGACGAAGGGGGACGCGCGCTGCGGCACCGCTACCTGGCCTTGTTCCTGCAGGCACTGCGGGCGCCCGGGGCGGGGCCGCTACCGGGGCACGCGGCCGAGCCAGGCGAGCTCGCGGTCCGGTGGCGCGGGGGGAAGTGACCGGAACCGGGGGGCATGCGGCTCCCCGGAGACCGGGGAAATGGGCCGATGGGCGGAGCCACGCGTGCGTTCCTCCCGATCGAATGTGATCTTTTTCCGGGGGGAGGGGAAATGAACAATTGAGTCGGGCGTCTGACACGCCGGGGCCAGGTCTTCCCTTGGTCCGCTGGACGGTGCAGCATTGCCTCAGATCACCACGGGAGGGGCAAAAATGGCAGACCCGCGAGTCCTCGGGATTGTGCTGGCCGGCGGGGCGGGAACCCGGTTGGCACCGCTGACGGATGACCGGGCGAAGCCGGCGGTGCCGTTCGGGGGCGTGTACCGGCTGGTGGACTTCGCGCTGTCCAACCTGGCCAACAGCGGCATCAGGAAGATTTGCGTGCTCACCCAGTACAAGAGCCACAGCCTGGACCGGCACATCTCCACCACGTGGCGGATGAGCGACCTGCTCGGCAACTATGTGACGCCAGTGCCGGCCCAGCAGCGGCTGGGGCCGCACTGGTACACCGGCTCGGCCGACGCGATCCACCAGTCGATGAACCTCATCAACGACGAGAACCCGGAGCTGGTGGTCGTCTTCGGCGCCGACCACGTGTACCGGATGGACCCGCGGCAGATGATCGCCCAGCACCTGGAGTACGGCGCGGGCGTGACCGTGGCCGCCATCCCGGTGGCGCGGCAGGACGCGAAGGACTTCGGCATCCTGGCGGTGGCCAAGGACGGGCGGACGATCGAGCGGTTCCTCGAGAAGCCGGCCAACCCGCCGCCGATGCCGGGCTCCCCCGACGAGTCCTACGCGTCGATGGGCATCTACGTCTTCGGCCGGAAGGAACTCGTCGACGCGCTGGAGCGGGACGCGGCCGACGATGCCAGCCGCCACGACATCGGCGGGAACATCGTCCCGATGATGGTGGCCGACGGCTGCGCGCACGCGTACGACTTCCTCACCAACGACGTGCCCGGCGCGACCGAACGGGACGCGGGCTACTGGCGCGACGTCGGCACGATCGACGCCTACTTCGACTCGCACATGGACCTGCGCACGGTCGAGCCGATGTTCAACCTCTACAACGACGAGTGGCCCATCCTCACCCACATGGACCCGCTGCCGCCGGCCAAGTTCGTGCACGACAACGGCGACCGGGTGGGCCGCGCGATCGACTCGCTCGTGTCCAACGGCGTGATCGTCTCCGGCGGCCTGGTCCGGGGCTCGGTGCTGTCACCCGGCGTCCGCATCAACAGCTGGTCGACGGTGGACCGCGCGGTGCTGCTGCACAACGTCGTGGTGGGGCGGCACACCGAGATCCGCAACTCGATCATCGACAAGAACGTCATCGTGCCCGAGGGGGCGAAGATCGGCGTCGACAAGGAGCACGACCGGGCGCGCGGCTTCCTGGTCTCGGCCGGCGGGATCACCGTGGTCGGCAAGGGGCAGGTCGTACCCCGGTGAAGGTCTCCCTGCTGACGCGCGAGTGGCCGCCGGAAATCTACGGCGGGGCCGGGGTGCACGTGGAGTACCTGGCGCGGGCGCTGGCCCCGCTGGTCGAGCTGACGGTGCACTGCCAGGGCGGCGGGGACCGCGTCGGGGCGGTGGCGCATCAGCCCTGGGACGTGCTGTCGGACTCGGTGCTGCGGGTGTTCTCGGCGGATCTTTCGATGGCCGACGCGGTGTCCGATGCGGAGGTCGTGCATTCGCACACCTGGTACGCCAACCTGGCCGGCCACCTGGCGTCGCTCCGCTACGGGATCCCGCACGTGGTGACGGTGCACTCGCTGGAGCCGCTGCGGCCGTGGAAGGCGGAGCAGCTGGGCGGCGGGTACGCGCTGTCGTCCTGGGGCGAGCGGGTCTCGGTGGAGGCCGCGGCCGCGGTGGTCGCGGTCTCGAACGGGATGCGCGCGGACGTCCTGGAGGCGTATCCGGAAGTGTCCCCGGAGCGCATTCATGTCATACGTAACGGGATCGACACCGCCCAGTACGCACCCGACTTCGGGACCGAGGTCCTGCTCAAGCACGGCATCGACCTGTCCCGGCCGTACGTCATCTTCGTGGGGCGCATCACCCGGCAGAAGGGCGTGCCGGTGCTGCTGCGGGCGGCGGCCGCACTCGACCCGTCGGCGCAGCTGGTGCTCTGCGCGGGCGCGGCCGACACGGCTGAGCTCGGCGCCGAGGTGTCGTCCCTGGTGGCCGGGCTGCAGGAGTCCCGCTCGGGAGTGATCTGGATTCCGGAGATGCTGCCCAAGCCGGAGATCATCCAGCTGCTCACGCACGCGCTGGTCTTCGTCTGCCCGTCGGTGTACGAGCCGCTTGGCATCGTCAACCTGGAGGCGATGGCCTGCGCGACGGCGGTGGTGGCGTCGCGGGTGGGCGGCATTCCGGAGGTCGTCGAGGGCTCGGTGACCGGGCTGCTGGTCCCGCCGGACGATCCGGCGTCGCTGGCGGACGCGCTCAACCTGCTGCTGCGCGATCCGGGGCGGGCGGAGGCGATGGGGCTGGCCGGGCGGGAGCGGGCGGTTCGCGAGTTCAGCTGGGACGCGGTGGCGGCGCAGACCGCGGAGCTGTATGCGCAGCTGACCCGGTAGGCGCCGGGCGTCTTCGGACCGGCCGGCTCAGCGGCGCAGCCGGGCCCGGGCCAGGGCGGGAACCGCGGCACGCCCGGTGACCGGCCGGAACCGGTCGGAGGCGGCGCTCAGCGCGGCGTACTCGTCGTCGGGCAACTCGATATCGGCGGCGGCGGCGTTGCGCTCGAGCTGCTCAACGCTGGACGCGCCGGGGATGGCGGTGACCGCCGGGTGCCGGATCACCCAGGCCAGCGCGATCTGGGCCGGGGTGGCCTGGTGCGCGTCCGCCACCTCGCGCAGCACGCCGATCAGCTCGCTGGCACGGTCGAGGTTCTCCGGCAGGAACAGCGGGTTCCCGACCCGGACCCGGTTGGCGGGCCGGTTGGCCCGGTCGTAGCGTCCGGACAGCAGGCCCTGCGCCAGCGGGCTGTAGGCGATCACGACCCGGCCGGCCCCGGCGGCGAACGGAAGCAGTTCCTTCTCGGGCGCGCGGTCAGCCAGGCTGTAGCGGACCTGGTTGCTCAGCACCCGCGCGCCGAGCGCCTCCTCGGCGGCCTGCCAGCGCGCCAGCGAGTAGTTGCTGACGCCGACCTCCGCGACCAGCCCGACCCGCTGCAGCGCCTTCATGCCGCGCATGGTCGTGCCGTCAGAGACCAGCGGGTTCGGCCCGTGCACCTGATAGAGGTCGAGCAGCTGCGTGCCCAGCCGGTTCGCGCTGGCCACGGCGCGCTGCTCCACGACCGGCGCCAGCGGCAGGGCCGGGAAGAGCTTCGTGGCCAGGAAAACCGATCCGCGCCGCTCGCCGAGCGCCTCCCCCAGGATGCGCTCGCTGCGCCCGAGTCCGTACACCTCCGCCGTGTCGAACAGCGTGACGCCCAGGTCGACCGCCCGGTGGACGATGTCACGGGCCACCGATCCGGCATAGCTATCGCCGTATCCCCACTCCTTCGCGCCGAACTGCCAGGTGCCCACTCCTATCTTGGAAATCCTGGTGGGCGTGTCGATGTCCAGATACCGCATGGCGGGCCGCTCCTTCTCTTCTGCTGTGCGGGCAGGCGGGACGGACCCGGATTCAGTGACTGGCGCCGTCGTCCGCGGGCGATTTACCGGAGTCCATGACACGAACCTACCCCTCGCCTCCGTCGCCCAAGAGAGCAATGACGGTCGGGACAGCAACGGGCTAGCCGGGCCATCATGGCTTACATGGCGCAGTTGCAAGAGATCATCCAGCTGGTCGAGCAGAGCCTCGACGAGGCTGGCCTGGACGCCGGCCAGCTGGCCAGCCGGGCCTGCCTATCGCGCTTTCACTTCGACCGGCTGGCGAGCGCGGCGCTGGGAGAACCACCGGGGGCGTTCCGCCGGCGGCTGCTGCTGGAACGCGCCGCGCACCGGCTGGTGACCACCACCGAGACCATCATCGCGATCGGCCAGGCCGCGCCGCGATTCCGGGCGGTCATTGTGGACCGGGTCGCGGCAGGCGCGGGCGGGGAGACCTTCCTGGACGCGACCTGCCAGCCCCCGCAGGTCTTCACCCTCGGCGGCGTGCTGGCGCACGTCCTCACCTTCGCCGCGGTGCGCCGCACCCTGGCGGTCGGCGCGCTGGAGTCCTCCGGCATCGGCGATCTCGGCGCCGGCGACCCGATGCGCTTTGTCGGCGAAGAGGGCTCAGATGCCTCCGGGATCACCCGCAACTTTGAGTGAGCCACGGGCGAGGTGACCACGGCTTGGCGGTAGAGCAGGTCAGGTAGACGGCGCCTGAGCCACCGGGCGGCCGTAGGTCACGGCCGCGCGGATCTCGCCCGGCAGGGACTGGGCGAGTTGCATGTCGGGCTGAGCGCCGAGCGAGTCGTTGATGGTGGAGAACGCCAGCCGAAGGGCCACGAAGGCGGTGATGGCGAAGATCTGCCCGTCATCGAGACCGCAATCGCGCAGTGCCTGGAGGTCGGCGGGCGTCGTGGCGTTGGGATCCCGGGCGACCTTCCTGGCCCACCCGGCCATGGCCTTCTCCTGATCGCTCAGCCCGGCGTCGCTGCCGGTCAGAACGCCCGCCGCCAGCGTGGGGTCCGACGCGTGGCCCAGCTTCCCGCCCCACGCCAGCGAGCAGTAGGAGTCCCCGAGGGCCGAAGCGGCCGCGGCCACCAGGATCCCGCGCTGGCGGAAGCTGAGGCCGCTCGGCTTGAACGCCGCGGACATCAGCCCGAACAGGCCCTGCAGGGTGTCCGGCTGGTGCGCCCACAGCCGGGACACGTTCCAGACATAGCCGTCGTCCGCCAGGTCTTCGTCGTAGAGCGCCCGCGCCTGCGGTGACTCCGCCGGTTCCTGGAGAAAGCTGCCGGTCATGTGGGTTGCGCTCCTTCGGGTTTACGGGCCAGGTAGCCCACGACGTTGAGTTTGGCCCGGAGCGGCAGACCGCCTCGTAGCTGCTCCCGGGCCTGCTCGACGGCGGCGCGATGGAACTGCGCCTCGCCGACGTTCTGGATGGCCTCATAGGCCTGCCCGGTAGCGGCCAGCGCACGCGCGTACAGTTCCGGGTCCGCGAACTCCCAGGCGAACGGGACCTCCACCCGCTCGATAGCGACGAACCCGTGCGACGCGAGCAGCTGTTCACCGGCACCAGGACGGCCGAGTGACACCATGACCGCCTGGTTGTCGACCTTCGGCGGTGCCGCCAGCAGGAACGGCGCCAGCGCCCACACTCCGGGGGATATCTTGAGGTGGCCCCAGACCGTCATCCCGACGCGTCCGCCAGGGCGGAGGACACGGTATAGCTCGGCTACCGCGCCGGGCGTGGTGCCCCAGATCCCCCGGAAGCTGGTGACAACGTCGAACGACGCCGGGTCCCACGGCAGGGCGTGCATATCCCCGACCCTGATGTCAGATCCGGGGTTGCGGTCCCGGGCCACCGCGACCAGCCTGGCCGAGGCGTCAAGACCGGAGCACGAGGCGCCGCGCAGGCTGGCCAGCTCGACGGCGAGTCCGGACCCGCAAGCCACGTCGAGCAAGCGGTCCCCGGCATCGACACCCAGCCGATGATGCATCGCCACGTACTCCCGGCAGTTGGCGGGCTCGCTGAGCGTCGCGAAATCTACCGCCTTGCGGCCCCAGCCTTCGTCCACCATTTCCCACTGGGGCGTTCCCGTTCCTGGTTCCGCCATCACCACTCCTCTGCACTGCAGGTCCCCACTGCTACCGGCGGCTTACCCGGCAAGCGTTCTCGGACGGCGCGGTGGCCTCGGGTAGGCCAGGGCTGACCTGCATAAAGCGAGGTCATCAGTTTGGGGCCAGCGATTGTTCCCTGGCAAGTCCAGGAAGGTCCTGCGGGCAGAGGCGATGGGGCGTGCGGGGCGAGAGCCTGGACGACCAGACGCCCATCGTGCCACCGTCCAGATGACCACAGAGGTGCCGTCTAAGTGACCACAGATCGACCGTCTAAGTGACCACAAAAGTACCGGCCATGTGACCACGACTTCCATGTCTTTGCGGCACAATGGAGGTATGACTAACCTGTCTGAGCTGGTCCCGCGGCATGCGCAGGGCATCGTGTCCGAGGCGCTCGAGGACACTCGCGTGGTGCTTGTCAACGGAGCCCGGCAAGCAGGCAAGAGCACCCTCACGCGGCTGGCGGCGGACAACCGGCCGGGCACCATCGTCCGCCTGCTTGATGACGCCGCCACACTGCGGGCTGCGCAAGATGACCCGGCGGGGTTCGTCGAGCACGACGGGCTGCACGACGGGCTGATGGTCATCGACGAGATTCAACTCGCTCCCCATCTGCTGAGAGCGATCAAAGTCCTGGTCGACTTGGATCCGCGCCCAGGGCGCTTTCTCCTCACCGGTTCCTCCCGGGTGCTTGCCCTGCGGAGCCTTCCCGATGCGCTTCCAGGTCGCATGGAGATTATCGAACTCTGGCCATTCTCCCAAGGGGAGATAAGCGGCGGGCAGGATCGGTTCGTTGACGCGGCTTTTCAGCACGGCGTCGCCATCGAGCATTCCTCGCGTATGCGCAAGCGTGACTACCTGGAACGGGCTGTCGTTGGCGGCTTCCCGGAGGCGGTCCGCCGCACCCCCAGACGACGGGCGGCCTTCTTCTCCTCCTATCTGTCGACGCTCATCGAGCGCGACGTGCTCGAAGTGAGCAGCATCGAGCGGCAGGGGGACATGCTCCGGTTGCTGTCGCTTCTGGCTGGCCGCATAAGTGGCCTGCTTGTTCCTAACAGCTTGGCAGGACAGACTGGCATCCCGCGAACAACCCTGGTGCGCTATCTGGAACTCCTGTCCACGGTGTTCCTCATAAAGAGCATCCCCGCTTGGTCCAGCGGGCAGACGACCAGGGCCATTGGCACTCCGAAGGTGGCCTTCGTCGACACCGGGATCGCCTGTCATCTCATCGGCCAAGACGCTGCCCGGCTCGACGAACCGGATGGTGCTGCCGGGCCGGTGCTGGAGAACTTCGTTGTCATGGAGTTGGCGCGGCAGTTGACGTGGGCTGACCAGCGCGCCCGCCTTTACCATTACCGGACAAAGGACAAGCTTGAGGTCGACGCGGTGATCGAGACACCCGATGGGCGTGTCATAGCGGTCGAGGTCAAGGCCGGAGCGACCGTGAGAGCTGAGGACCTTGCGGGTCTGCGGAATCTGGCAAGCAACCTTGGTGACAAATTCGTGGCAGGGTATGTCCTCTACACCGGCCAGCAGACCCTGTCCTATGGCGGCAGGATCAAGGCGCTGCCGATGGACGCACTCTGGCTGTTGGCACCCTGACTGCATATCGGCCAACGGTCAAGCGGTGCGGTGGCCGCGATGGTGACTAAAACGGCGCGAGCCTGGCCGGGGGCCTTGCGCGCGAGGACAAGACGGTACCCCGGGCTGCCTTTGTCGCGCTGGCCGAGAGCCGTCAGGGGGACGGTCGTCACGGTGAATCCGGCTGCCGTCAGGTCGTTGCTGAGCGCGTGCAGCGAGCAGGTGCGGTAGTACATGACGAACGGGGGACGCCACACGGCATTGCGGACCCGCATGGCCAGGTCGAACCCGAGCACGGCCCAGTACTGGCCGGACGTGATGGGCGGCGGCGCGCCGACCGGGAAGGCGAAAATCCCCCCGGGCGCCAGCGCACGGTGCAGGCCGGCGAACAGCGCGGGCCGCTCGGCGGGCAGGAAGTGCCCGAGCGCCCCGAAGCTGACCGCCAGGTCGAAGGCCCCGGCGAAGGGCAGGGCCCGGGCGTCGGCCCGTACCCAGGTGGCGTCTGGGTAAGAACGGCTCGCCCGCGCGAGCATGCCCGCGCTGAAGTCAACGCCGGTGACCGGTCCCTGGCACACGGATTCGAGGACCCGCATGCCCGCGCCGGTCCCGCAGCACACGTCCAGTCCCCGGCCGAACGGGCCGGCCGGGCGCAACGCGTCGGCGGTCGCGTCAAGCACCCCGTCGGGGGTGCGGAAAGGGGTGTAGTCGAACTTCGGGGCCAGCAGGTCGTAGCCGTCCTCGACCGACGACAGGGCCTGCCTCGACAGCTCACGCAGCGAGGGGCCTTGAGGCGAGAACACCGGCCAAGGATACTTCGCCATGCCCGGCAGGTGGTCAAGCCCGAGATTACCCGCGTCGCCCACGGCCGAGCGCTGATCAGTAGCACTTGCGTCCAAAGAGAACTCTCACGGGCGCAGGCGTTGGTGAGAGTACAAATGCCGATCGGGATCTGATGACGCTATGCACGCCCAAGGCGGCAAGTGGCACCATGGCAACAATTTGCGTTGTCGGGATGCATTGTGCGCGTTGAAATCATATGCTTTCGGACACAGGGCAAGAGGGGGTGGGGTCTTGCTGCGCAGGACAAGCTCGTCATGAACGGATTGCCGGTCACTAACCGGTCGCAAGCCGTCCTGATCGGGACCGGGCACTACCAGCTGCTGCCCGACCTCCACGCCGTGCCCGATGACTTGTCTGCTCTGGCCCAAGCGTTGCAGAATGATAGTACTTGGGCACTAACGTCTCGCAACTGCGCGATCGTGGAGGATCCTGTCCTAGCCGGGGACATCCTCGACCCACTCACCCGGGCCGCGGCAGAAGCGACCGACACGCTCCTGGCGTACTATGTCGGCCACGCCCTCATAGATCCTTCCGACGGCGAGCTTTACCTGTCGCTCACGGGATCGGACCCGCAGCAGATGCATACGGCGGTCCCCGGCCGGCACATCCTGCGCAATCTATTCGACAGCCGGGCCAGCCGTAGAATCCTCATCCTCGACTGTATTTACAGCGAGCCCGCTGTTGGAGAGGCAATCAAAGCCATCCAGGCGCTCGCCGCCAGCGCCCACCATTACGGCACGTACCTTTTCGCGGGCGTATCTAAAAGCGTCAGCACTCCATCCTCGGCTCGGGATCCATATACTCCATTCACCGGTGAATTGCTTCGCATTACGCAGCGCGGCGTTGTCGGCGGCGATCCTCTCCTCGACCTTAAAGCCATCCGCCGGACTGTGAGCAATGGCTTCCAAGCCCAGGGGTTCAGTGGACCTCTGACAAGTCCCGCCCCTGCCCTCGGGCAACTCACTTTGATTCACATTCAGGCGTACCAGACACCGTGGGAATACCCAACGTCGGGATACCCAATGCCGTCTTGGGGGGCACCGCCGCCCCCGGGATCGGCTGCAGATCACGGGGGGCCTGCAGGTTACATGGGGTCTGCAGATCGCGGGGAGTCTGCAGACTACGGGCCTCCTGCGGCTCAAAGGCCGGCCAGTCAGGCCCCACCATCGCGACGGCAGCAAGGTCCTAGGGTTCCCCCGAGATCGCGGCAACGCAGCCGTGAGCGCGAGACAGCAAACGATTTGGTGAGCAAGGCGGTTCAGTCCGCGGTGCACCGAGGGCTTCTGGTTTTCAACCCGCCTGAAGAGATGCGGCAAGGACACACGGATCGGGTTGAAGTCGGCGTCGCACGGTCAGCCGCACTGCGGGAATCGCTGCTAGGCAATCTGCATGGTCGCGGTCTGCCGCAGTTTGCGGAAGTAGAAACGTCCTCCTTCATGAGTGTTGAGCTGAAAGGCGATGCCTTTCAGATCACTTCGTACAGCGCGCTTGAACAGATCGTGGCACCCGTCGCTCGCTGGGAGTTTGACGTGGTACCCCTCCAGCCGGCGTGCAAACTCTCATGCTCTGCGTTTGCCTACGCGTGGCACTGCCAAAAGTTGCCGAACTGGGCGGCGGCCAACTGTCGGTGCCGGTGCTGGAACGGGATATTCGCATTCGCGTCAACGTCCCCTACGGCACCCGCCGGTTCCTCGTCGGCAACTGGCAGTGGCTGGTCGCTACGGGCATCGGACTCGGCAGCGGGCTAGCGGCCTGGATAGCCCTCGTCCACTGAGTCAGCTGACCGCCTTGACCGGCAGCTGAAGATACGACGCGTAAGGTCCGCCCGTGTGGATGACGTGCGTCCCGCTGTTCCGCGGAATGTACTCGCGTGTCGCTGGCATATGCGCACCCAGCAGGTTCTGCGCGCTGACGACGAACCGAAGCTGCTCGCCCGGGTAGAACACCAGGCCGAGCGGAGCCAGGTCGATCTCGATGTCCGCGATCTCACCAGGCTGCAGCTTCTCCACCCGGTCGAAGCTGTACGCGGGAACCGCATCGGTGGACAGCGCCTTATCCGGATGCCGGGCGGACACGCGCAGGCGGCCGTCGGAACCCTTGTACCGCAGCACCGAGGCACCGCGTTCGGTTATGTCCTGCACCATCGCGCTCTGATTGGGAATCGTGAACTCTTGCAAATGAGTGCCGTGCGCATCGAGTTTCTGGACGAGGACGAACAAGTCCATGTCGTCGGCGCCCTTCGCTTCCACCCAGAGCCGCGCTTTGGGGTAGCCGACCAGCACCGTTCCTCGGTGAAGCGAACGGTGAAGGAGACCAGGCCCGGGTTCGCCGCCGCCTCGTAGGCCACGGCCGCTGCCTGGGACAGCGACTCGGGGCTCAGCGTGCGCCGGAGTCAGTGCAGATAGTACTTCGTGTAGACGACGTCGTCTGGCGGGAACTCGCTGGCCGGCTGGTTAACCCGGTTTCCGCCCGCAAGATCGAGCAATGAGTAACGAACGCGGGGAGTCTGTTCCCAGCCGTTGTCCACGCCCTTCAGGTAGTAGTCGAAGAACCGGCCAGCGGGGACCGGGCTCAGTACGGGTGGCGGTGCGCTTCCGCGGCGAGCTGCGCGGCGGCGACATCGCCGGCCAGGATCGCGGCCACCAGCTCACTGTGGACTTTCAGCCGCTGTGCCATGTAGACGGCGTCGCGGGGCTGGGGGTTAACCAGCGACATTTGGTTGACGAACTCGTAGAGGCCGATGTAGGTGCCCCGCAGGACGGCGTTGGGCGAGATGGCCGCGATCCGGGTGTGCAGTTCCCAGTTGAGCGAGACGAACCGGGTTATGTCGTCAAGGCTCTTCTTCATTGCGGTGACCAGCGACTTCAGCTCGCGCCCATCCTTGGCCGTGCGGTGCCGGGCCGCATGGACGGCGACCAGCGCCTCGAGCTGCTCGCGGACCTCGATAGCCCCGGCGACGGCCAACGGCTCACCCCTCACCGTCAGAAGCGTTCGCCGGAGCCGTACCACCGGATCGGTCTTGGCAACGAACAGACCCCCGCCCGGACCAGGCCGAAGCACGATCCGCTGCCGTTCCTGCAGCAGCCGGATCGACTCGTTGATAGTGGCCCGCGCGACGCCGGTCTCGGCACGCAAATCGGCCCGGGTGCCTATGTGGTCACCGGGCCGTAGTCCGCGCTGCTCGATCGCGTCCTCTACGTAGGCGACGACATCCTCTGCGCGACTTCGGTGGGCAGGTATCGCCATAGATAAGAGCCTAACGGATAACCCCGATGCCCGCTCGGCGCCCGGGCGACGAAACAGACCGAACCATTAGGTCTTTACCATGCATCGCTAGGGCGGGCGTGTCAAGGCGATCCCGGCAACCAGGGTGCGGGCCAGGGGTTTTCACTGGGGTGATCTTGCGCTGCGCGCGCGATGATGGTCCCATCAACTAGAGGCTTCAGGCGGGGCGAGCGGGGGCACGTCGACTGCATTCGAGCCGGCCGGGCTCTACAGCTTCACCGACGTCGAAGGAGATGCCGACATGCCGAGCCAGGCGATGCGGGACGCGAAGGACGCCCTGCGCGACCGGCAGCAGGCCAGCGCCAGCCAGCCGCCGCCGACGCTGGCAGAGCTCCGGGCCGGATTCACCCCCGGCGACCGCCTGTACCCGGTGCCTGACGACGTGCTGGTGACAGACGTGAACGCCGGCGGAGTGCCAGCCCACTGGCTGGCCGCCCCGGAAGTCGACGCTGGCCGGGTACTCCTGTTCATGCATGGCGGAGGTTACGAGCTGGGGTCGGTTCGCAGCGACGGCGAGCTGGCCGCCCGGCTGGGACGGGCCAGCGGGATGCGGGTGCTGTTTCCCGAGTACCGGCTGGCCCCCGAGCATCCCTTCCCCGCCGCGATCGACGACGTTCTGGCCGCGTGGGATTGGCTGCACACCGATCACGGCTTGAGCGCGAGTTCAATAGCGGTATCCGGTGCCTCGGCCGGCGGGGGGCTGGCTGCCGCGCTGCTGGTGGCCACGCGTGACGCCGGGGAGGCGTTGCCCGCGGCGGCCGTGCTGATGTCCCCGACGGTGGATCTCACCAGCTCGGGGGCCTCGATGACCGAGCGCATCGATCAGGATCCGATCTCCACCCCCGCCCTGCTGCGCCGGTTCGCCTCCGACTACCTGGCCGGGGCCGATCCGAAGACTCCGCTGGCTTCGCCGCTGTTCGCCTCGCTGTCCGGGTTCCCGCCGCTGCTTATCCAGGTGGGCACGTCCGACCTGCTGCTCAGCGATTCCGAACGGCTGGCCGCGGCAGCGGCCGAGGCTGGGGTCGATGTCACCCTGGAGGTCGGCGAGGGGCTGCCCCACGTCTACCAGTTGTTGCGCGATACGCCCGAGGCGGCCGAGGCCACCGAGCGGATCGGGAAGTTCCTGCGGGCCCGCGTTCACTAACCAGACAGTCCACCAACAGCAGCTGAGAGGATTCCGATGCGTTCTGACATCAGGCCTGGCGGTGTCTTCCCCGATTACGCACTTCCGGACCAGACCGGCACAGTGCGCAGGCTCAGCGAGCTTCAGGGCGGCGATCCGCTGATCCTCACCCTGGCGCGCGGCAACTACTGCCCCAAGGAGCACCAGCAGCACCTCGAGCTGGCGGCCAACTACCCGAAGATCGCGGTGGCCTACACCCAGGTCGCCACGATCGCCACCGACGACCATCACACCCTGCAGGAGTTCCGCCTGTCGGTGGGCGCTCCCTGGCCCTTCCTGTCCGATCCCGGCCGGACCGTCCAGCAGGACCTCGACATTCAGGAGTACACCGACCCCGAGCACAACCCCATGATCCCGCACACGCTGGTGCTCAAGCCGGGGCTGGTCGTGCACAGCGTCTACAACGGCTACTGGTTCTGGGGCCGCCCGTCGTTCTACGAGCTGTGGCGCGACGTTCGTGCCGCCAGCAGCGAGATCCGCCCGGACTGGGATCTGAGCACCCCGGGGCTCCGCGAAGCCTGGGACGCGGGCGACTTCTCGAAGTTCCACGGCTGGGACCGGCGCTCCCCCAAGGCGAAGCCGACCTCGTACGTCGAAGCAGCGCCCAAGGGCTAGCTAGGCAAGGCGGGTCAGCTGCTGACCTGCGAAGAATCTCGGAGGGGGCGAAAGCATTGAAGACGCCGGTATGCGAATTGCTCGGGATTGAACAGCCCATCGTCCAGGCGCCGATGTCCGACATCATCCCGCTGGCCGCGGCGGTCGCGAACGCCGGCGGCCTCGGCATGGTGACGCTGACCTGGTCAGACGACGTCGGCGCGGTCGTTCGCGCGGTGGCGGCGCTGACCACGCGGCCGTTCGGCGGCAACCTCGTGCTCACCGATGATCGGCACCGGCGCCTTGACCAGGCGCTGGAGGCCGGCCTGCGGATCGCCTCGTTCATGTTGGGGGATCCAAGCGACTACATCAAGCGGGTGCACGACGGCGCGGGCATTGCCATGGTCACGGTCGGCAGCGCCGAGGAGGCGCGGCGGGCGGTCGCGGCCGGCGCGGACGTTATCGTCGCGCAGGGCTGGGAAGGGGGCGGGCACCTGTCGAGCATGGTCGCGACGCTGCCATTGGTCCCCGCGGTAGTGGACGCGGTGGCGCCGGTCCCGGTGATCGCGGCGGGCGGGATCGCCGACGCTCGCGGCGTCGCGGCAGTGTTCGCCCTGGGCGCCCAGGCCGCCTGGCTGGGCACGCGGTTCCTGCTGGCGCAGGAGATGCCGATCCACGAGGACTACCGGCGCCGGCTGATCGCCGCGGCCGAGACCGATCCGCGCTGGTACCCCAACCTGTACGACGTCGGGTGGCCCGACTCTCCGCACCGCGCACTCGAGAACTCAACCGCCAGAGCGTGGGATGCCGCGGGCCGCCCCGCGGACGCGCAACGGCCGGGAATCGGCGACGTGGTCGGCCACTTCGCCTCGGGCGAGGCAATCGTCCGCTACGAGCCAGCGCCGCCGATGGTCGGGACAACGGGGGACATCGAAGCGCTGTCGATGTGGGCCGGACAGGGTGTCGGCCTCGTGCGACAGCGACAGCCAGCGGCGGACATCGTGGCCGAGCTCACCGCTCGCCTGAATGCCGCCCAACTCGTGCGTTCGACGAGTCTAGGCACCCTCGCGGTAGGCGATGGCGGCCGCTTCGGTGCGGCTGGCCGCGCCTAGCTTGCTGAGGATGTTGGAGACGTGCACGCTGGCCGTTTTCGGGGTGATGAACAGTTCCGTGCCGATCTCGCGGTTGGACATGCCCCGGGCGAGCAGCCTCAGCACCTCGCGTTCCCGGTCGGTGAGGGCGGCGAGCGGACTGGTGCCGCCTGATCGATGGCCGTGCCCGCCCCGGTGCCCGTTCCCGGGGTCCAGGCGGGCGCGGCGGGCCAGGTCGTCGAGGGCCGCGCCCAGGGGCGCCGCCCGCAGTTGGGACGCGGTATCGCGGGCCGCGGGCCAGACGGCGGCGGCCTCGTCGCGGCGCCCTGCCTCCACCAGTGCCTCGGCCAGCCGCCACTGAGTCCGCGCCGTCTCGTACACGTAGCCAGGCCCGAACTCGGCCAGCACCCTCTCCCATACGTCCGGGGAGTTCGCCCCGGTGAGGCGGGCGTATTCGGCTTCGCAGCGGGCCAGCCAGCCACGCCCCTCTGGCCCGAGCACCGCCTTGGGCCGGGCCGGGAAGCTGGCGCCGTCCCTGGCGACACCGAGCAGCGCGGCACCGGCCGCCGCTTCCGCGTCCGCGCCGGCCGCATCCCCGGCCGCCCGCAGCAGCGCGGCCCGGTCGGCCCGGGCCGCGAGGGCTATCGCGGTCACCCGGATCACCGACGGGCTGTGGGCGGGCCACGCGTCCGCGTCGATCGCGGCTTCCGCCTCGGCCAGGGCACGCGCGCAGTCTCCCTGCCACAGGGCATGCTCGGCGAGGATCCCGCGCGCGATGTAGGCGACGAAGACGTCGTCCCAGAACGGCTCCAGCCAGGTCCGCCGTTCGCCGACCGCCGGGTTGCCCCGGGCCACGTCGACAAACAGCGCCATCGCGGACAGCAGCGCCTCCGCCTGCCTGGTGACCCGGACCGGGAACCCGTCCGCCAGCTCCTGCGCATGGTCCCAGCACCCGTCGGCGAAATGCGCCTGGAAGTGCAGGTGCTGCAGGTCCAGGCCGAACGGCGCGAGGCCGAGCCCCTCCGCCTCCGCCCATTCCACCCCGCGGTGGGCGACGTCGGCGGCCTGCGTGAGTTCGCCTCGCGCCAGGCGCTCAGTGGCCAGCTGATAAACGGCCCGCAACCGGACGCCGACCGCCCCGGCCGCGCCGGCCTGCTCGATCGCGGCGGTGAACAGGCCGATCGCCTCGCCCGAGCTGCCCGTCCTGAGGGCGAGTTGCCCGGTCGTGGCGAGCGCGTCCGCCTCCACCGAGGCCGAGCCGGCCGCGCGGGCCGCCTCCTGCGCCCGGCTGGCCCAGTCCCGGGCGTCGTCGTAGCGGTGCGCCGACATCAGCGTGATCGCGTAGGTCGCCATGGCGCGGGCCCGGTACCAGGTCGGCGTCTCGTCCAGCGTCTCCCGCACGGTGGCCTCGGCCACCGCGAGGGCCTCGGCGTACCACTGCGCGTTCTCGCTCTGCAGCAGGTGGTACGCGAGCCGCTCCCCGACCCGGCAGCGCAGTTCGGCACTTTCCGCGGTTTCCGCCGCACTGGACACCCAGTCGCGGATGTGCCGCAGCAGGTGCACCGCGCGGGGTACGTCGCCGCTGGTCGCGGCGGCCAGCGCGGACTTCAGCCCTAGCTTGCCGCGGGTCATGCCCGCGATCCGCTCCGCCGCCTCCACCCGCACCCACAATTCGAGGGCCAGGTCGTAGTGGCGATGCGCTTCGGCGGGGGCGCCGAGACGCATCGCCTCGGCGCCGGCCCGGACCGAGGCGGCGAACGCACCGGGGATGTCGTGGCTGGCCATGCTGTGGTGCGCCAGTTCGGCGGCGGCACCCGGCTTATCGGCCAGCAGGCTCGCGAGCCGGGCGTGCAGCCGGGTCCGCTCCCCCGGCATCAGGTCGCCGTAGACGGCCTCGCGCAGCAGCGCGTGCCGGAAGCGGTACCCGTCGGGGCCGTCGGGCGCCAGCAACTGGTGGCCGGCCGCCTCGCGCAGCGCCTCCTCGTAAACGTCGTCGGGCAGCCCGGCGGCGGCCCGGACCAGGTCGTCGGCCGCGCCACCGCCGGCCACGGCCGCCACCCGCAGCACCTGCTGCGCGGCGTCCGACACGCGGTCCACGCGCGACAGCAGCAGCGCGGCCAGCCCGGTCGGCAGCGTGTCCTGCGTGCAGGACGACGCGGTCAGGAGTTCCTCGGCGTAGTAGGCGTTCCCTTCCGCCCGCGCTACCAGAGAGTTGAGGGTGGCGGCGGACTGACGCGACGGGGCGTTCGGCACAGTGGACAGAATCTCGGCCAGCGCGGCGGCGGGGAGCGGCCCGAGCTCGACCAGCACGACCGTCGGCAACCTGAGCAGCTCCGCGACCACGGCGCGCAGCGGGTGGTGCTGGTGCAGGTCGTCGGTGCGGTACGTCCCGATGATCGCGACGCGCTCGCGGTGCAGCATGCGGGCGAGGAACGTGACCAGGTGGCGCGTGGTGGCGTCGGCCCAGTGCAGGTCCTCGATGACCAGCAGGACCGGGCTGCTGGCGGCGAGCTCGGACAGCAGGCTGAGCACGGCGCCGAACATCTGCTGGCGGGCCAGGCCCGCCCAGTCTGTCTCATGGGCCTGCCCGCCGCCGTCCGGGAGCAGGCGGGACAGCACCGGGCGCGCCTTAATGGCCTTCTCGATGTGCGGCGGTGCGGTGCGGAACGCGTCCGCAAACGGGAGATAAGGGACACTGTCCCCGATCTCGGCGCACTGGCCGGACAGCACGGTGAAGCCGTCGCGGTCGGCGATCTGCATCGCCTCGGCCACCAGGCGGGACTTGCCGATGCCCGCGTCACCGCTGACGAGCGCCGTCACCGCGCGCCCCGCCGCGGCGTCCTGCAGGAGGCCGCGCAGCCGGGCCAGCTCCGCGTCGCGCCCCACCAGCGTGCCCATGTCTCTATTATCCGCCGCGGCCTGACGTTCCGTCGAACCGATTACCGCTGGTCCGGCCGCGCGGGGCCGGGCCGGCGGCGGCGGGGCGCTGCCGGGTAAGCCGCGGGGGCGGATGAGTGAGCCGGAGGGAGGAGCCACGGACCGTTCAGCATAAGGCTTTTAGGGATTTTTCCTAATGATCAGCGGCGGGTCTTACTGCGAGCCTGGAGGCAGAGCACAGAGCACAGGGGAGGCCACGATGAAGACAGCAGTGCGGCGGGCCGCCGGCAAGCTGGCGGACACCTTTCGTGAGATGAACGAGGCCCAGCAGCTGATCCTGGTGCTGCGTAACGCCGCGGACCGGTACGTCGAGAACCCCGACGCCGCGCCGGACACGTATGACGAATTCCTCGCCCGGACGTCCGGGATGCTGCTGCACGAGCCATCCGCCCGCAAGCGGATCCGGCGGGCCCGGCGAGGTTAGGGCCTCGGTGTGGTCGCCATCACCGACGGTGGACTAGCGTCGGAACTGGTCAGGACGTCAGCAGCCGGGTCGGCAGCGGAATCTCGTTGACCGTCCCATCCGGGCGGCGGGTCAGCTGCCACGTCCTGGCCCCGTCGAGTTCGGTTACGCAGTCGACGAGCTCGGTGCCTTCGAAGATGAGCCCGGCTCCGTTGTCGCTCGCGTAGCCGTCTGGCAACGCACCTTCCCCGATCAGCCGGTGGATGGTGGGACGTCGCTGCTCCTCGGCGTCGTGGTGGGGGCTGTTGGAGTACGGCAGGAACCCGAGGCCATCGGTCACCGGGCGCAACGGCAGGCCGAAGGAGTCCGTGGTGCCGCCCTCGAACCAGCAGACCGAGCCGGCCGAGACGCCCATGAGGACGACGCCCGCCTGCCACGCCGCCCGCATCGCCCGGCCGACTTCGTGCAGCCGCCACAAGACCAGCAGGTTCGCCACGCTGCCGCCGGCCACCCACACAACATCCTGGGCGAGCAGATGCTCTTGGATATCGGCGACGTTCGGCTCGGGAAACAGAGCCAGGTGGCTGACGCGCCACCCCGCCCGGCCGAAGGCGCAGTACATCGCCAGCACCGTCGCGGATCATCTCCCACGCTGTCCCGACTAGGCATACCCGGGGGCTGTCACCGGCTCGCGCCAGCGAGGCTGCCAGCCCGTAGGCCGGTCCCAGCCGCCAGTCCATCGCCCCGTGCCCCGCGGGCCAGAATCCGATGCTGGTAGCGAAGATCGTCGGGTTGCGTGCGGTCACCCGTGCATTATGACAGCCGGGCCTGACCGGCAGCGGCCGACCGGCTAGCTGCTGAGACATCGTGAGCCACCTGCTCCCCGGGTAGGTCGCCAGTGTTAGTGTCACTAACAGTGGCAGCCGCGGTCCGTCGAGTCTGCTGGGCTTCAGGCCGCGGTTTTAGGCCTGGCCGCTGTGTATCTGATGGGCGGGTAGCCCACTCCGTAAGCCTGAAAGCGTTCAACGCCGGACTGGCCCGCCCGAAGGGAATCGACCGATGGCTGAGGAATGGAGTGCCGACACGGCACAGAAGTCACTGCTGCTGGACCACGAGCTTCCCCCGCCCGGGTTTGACTTCGCCGCCGCATCCAGCCGCGACCGCCTTCGCTATGGCTTTCCGGCCGAGCCGGACTCCGCGGCCCAGCCGGGCCTGTGGGCCAAATGGGAACGAAATCTTCACCGCCCTTGGCGTCGTGTAGTGCCGCAGTACCAGCTGGAGCCCGCCCGTCCCCTCCCCGCCGGGCTGCCGACGGGGAACGGCACATCCTCGAACTGGTCCGGGGCAGTCGCGACGCCGCCCGCCGGCAAGGGGTTCGCCAGCGTATCCGGCACCTGGGTAGTGCCAGACGCCTACCCGCCCCCGTCGACCTGGAACGGCCAGAGCTACAACGACGGCGCCTATAACGTGCTGCACTGGGTCGGCATCGCGGGCTCGACCGGCGCCGGGGCCGCCAACCTGCTGCAGGCCGGTACCGGGACCGACGTCAACGTGACCAACGGCGTGATCTCGGTGACGCCTTATTTCTGGTTCGAGTGGTGGAACAGCGCCCTCAACAACGGATACGCCAAGCTGGGCGGTTTCACCGTCACCCCGGGCGACACGATCGCGGTATCGGTCTGCACCAGCAACGACACCAGCGGCGCCGCCAGCATCGGCAACGTCACCAGGAGCGAGTACGTGACGCAGCCGATCAGCGCCCCGGCGGCGAATCTCACGTTGGTGGGCAACACCGCCGAATGGATCGTGGAGCGGAAGGGCTTCACCACTGGCGGCCTGTCCACGCTGGCGGACTACGGGGCAATGTTCTTCTCCGACTGCCTGGCCGGCGGCTCGGGTTTCGAGGTCAACCTCAGTGGCGCCGGGCTGCAGAATATGACCGCCGGCTCAGCGACCGTGTCGACGGCGCTCGACGTGAGCGCCACCGTCCTGGAGTGCTATTACGGCACTAGCCAGCCGTAAGACGGCCGGCCCGGCAACCCTGAAACGGCCCCCGCGACGCTAGCGGATGCGGACGGCCAGCAGGCAGGCGTCGTCGCCGGTGTCGGAGGCGGCGGTGGCCAGGATGCGGGCTACGTGGGCGTCGACGTCGGGGTCGGCCGGGACGGCGGCCGCGGCGAACTCGGTGAGGGCGTCGCTGATGGAGGCGGCGCGGCGTTCGATCAGGCCGTCGGTGTAGAACAGGAGCGTGTCGCCCGGCTTGAGCTGGAGCGTGACCTGCTCGTACTCGGAGTCGAGCTCCACGCCGAGCAGCATGCCCTGGGGCAGTGGCTGCACTTCGGCGACCTCGCCGCGGATCAGCAGTGGCGGCAGGTGGCCGGCCCGGGCCCAGCACAGCATCCGGGTCTTCGGGTTGTACCGGCCGCAGATCACGGTGCCGGTGACACCCTCGGTGAAGAGGCAGGCCGCGTAGTTGAGCCGGGCGAGCAGCTCGTGCGGGTCCGCGCCGGTCGCGGCGAGGCCGCGCAGCGCGTTGCGCGAGGCGACCATGCCGGTGACCGCCTCGATGCCGTGGCCGGCGATGTCACCGACCACGAAGAGCAGCTCGCCGTCGGGCAGCTGGAGGGCGTCGTACCAGTCCCCCGCGACCAGGGACCCGACCATGGCCGGGCGGCAGCGGGCCGCGATGTCCACCCCGTCAGTCTCGAACAGGTGCACGTCCACCGGCATGATCGCGCGCTGCAGCCGGAGCGCGAGCTCGTGCTCCTCCGCCGCCCGCTGCTCGCTGTGCGCGAGCAGGTCGCGGGCGGCGGCGAGCGCCACCCGGGTGCGCACGTGGTCGAGTGCCTCCGCCAGGCGGCCGTCGTCGCTGGCGCGCCCGCGCCAGGTGAAGACCACGCGGCCGTCCCACCACGCGGCGCGCAAGTCCGCGATCCCCACGCGGTCGGTGTCCCCGCTCAGCGCGCCGACCGGGCCGGGCGCGAACTGCGGCATGCCGTCCGCCAGGACCCGGGCCGCCCGCGCGAACAGCCCGTTGTTCGATGCGCTGTACGGATAGGCCTCGAGCAGCGTGCGCCCGACGATTTCGGCGCCCGGGCGGCCACCCGGATCGACGTAGCCGGGGCTGGCATAGGCGATATAGAAATCGGCAAGGCCGCCGTCAGCATCGCGGACGGGTTCGGCCACGAGGACGGAATCGGCTAGCTGGCTCAGCAGCTGGACGGCCGTCGTGGGCAGCTGGTCGCCGCTGACCGCCACCGTCATTCCTCCCCGCCACTTTCCGCTACTTGATAGTGACATTTTCAGCAAGGTACCACCGCGCACGGAGAATTCTGAGGGTCTAAGGCGGACGTATATCCGAAAGAGATCTTTGTGCTGTGCGTAAATTCAACTGCGCTTTCGTATCGCGCATTTTCAGGGAACGCAATTGCAAATGAACGTGTAGCGGACGCCCGGAGCAGTCCAACGCGTGATGCGTATGGGGTTCGGGTGATCAGGGTGGCGGCGTGGCCGACCTCTGATCTCGATCGCCCGGGGTGGCCGGCCTGGCCTGCCCCCAGGGGCCGCGGTCCCTATGGAGACCCGGTCAGTGCAGCGCCCACTGGCCGAGGGCGGCGAGCAGCGCCAGGCCGGCCACCAGCCAGGTGACCTGGTCGCCGACCAGGCCGCTGTGCAGGCCGCGCAGCCATCCGGTGCCGGCCGCCAGTGCCCGGCGGAGCCGCACGGCCCGCCGGTCCACGGCGATGCCCGCCACGCAGAGCGCGGCCAGCACCTGGCCCAGGTCAGTGAGGACACCGCCAGCCGACGCCGCCGGGGAGGCCGGGACGGCGATGCTGCCTCCCGCGGCGATAGACCCGCTGTGGGTGCCGAGCACCGCCGCCGCGTAGGCCGCCCGGTCCGAGAAGGCCGCCGCGGCGGCCACGGCATGTTCCGCTATGCCGGGTGTCAGCCCGAGCCCGAGCCCGATCGCGAGCAGCGCCAGCGGCGGCGCCAGCATGGTCAGCGGAACGCGACGGTGCTGCCCTGACCGCTCCGGCCGGTCCCGCGACTGCTGCGCACCAGCCGTGTCGGATCGGCCTTCGGCCTCTTCCCCGGGGTCATCCGCGGCACCAGCGTCCGCATCCGCACTCTCGCTGTCTCCCCAGCCCAGCCAGATCCGCCCCGCGGCCCGCAGGACGGCTCCGCTGGAGGCGATAACGGACAGCGCGATCACGATTTCCAGCCAGGGCAGGCCAGCCTGGTCCGCCGCGTCCACCAGCAGCGCGTGCCCGACCGAGGACACAAAGGGCGGCAAGTCGGCCAAGACCAGCGCACCCAGCGCGATCGTGATGCCGGTGACCGCTAGCCCGCGGCCGCGGCCGCGCAGCTTGGTCTCGCTGACACTGGCCCGCTGATGCTGCAAGACGCCAACGCCGAGGAACAACGCGGACTTGGCCAGGCCGTCACCGATCACCAGCAGCGACGCGCCCGCCAGGCCCAGCGGGGTAAGCAGGCCCGCTCCGATCAGGTAGATGCCGAGGTGGCTCATGGTGACAAAGGCCAGCATCCGCTTCAGCTGATGCTGGGCCAGGGCCATGACCGCCCCGACCACCGCGGTGAGGATCCCGAACCCGAGTAGCACCGCCCGCATCCGCGGCCCGACCCCGCCGGCCAGCCCGGAGAAGACGGTGTACCACACCCGCATCAGCGCGAACAGCCCCAGCTCGCTCATCACCCCGGCGAACAGCACGCATACCGGGATCGGGGCCGAGCCGTAGGCGTCGGGCAGCCAGAAGTGGAAAGGAACGACCGCGGCCTTGACCAGAAACCCGCCGGCCAGCAGCGCGAACGCCACCACCACGAGCCCGTCGGCGTGCCGCCCGGCCAGGGCCTGCCCGATCTGGGCCAGGTTCAGTGAGCCGGTGCGCGCGTACAGGAGCGCGATGCCCATGAGGACGGACATGCCCCCGAGGCTGTTGGTGACCGCGAAGTTGATCGCTCCCTGCAGCGGCCCGGGGTACCCGGCGTTGTAGCCGGTGAGCGCGAAGGCGGTTACGGCGACCAGTTCGAACGCGACGAACAGGTTGAACAGGTCCCCGGTCAGGCAGAAGTCGACGCTGCCGGCCAGGAAGATCAGGACCAGGGTGTGGTGGCGGCCGCGGGCGCTGTCGAAAAACCGCCAGCAGTAGACCAGGGCGGCACAGACCAGCAGCCCGGCCAGGGACGCCATGCCCGCCCCGAGCGGGCCGACCGCGTAGTCGACGCCGATGACCATGCCCGCGGCGGGACGCCAGCCGGAGAACCAGTAGATCATCGGGTGGCCCGCACTGGCGGCCATCAGGATCAGGGTCAAGGTGGTGGTGGCGACCGCGACCGCGAGGGCGACCAGGTCCCTGGCCCACCGGGGCAGCAGCCAGCTGAACCCGGCCATCAGGGCCGCCCCGGCCAGCGGAACCGCGACCGAAGCGGGAACGACGGCCGAGGCCGACACGGAGAGGTCCACGGCGGTCAGTCCCTGGTCGCCCGAAGCGCGTCGGGATCCAGCGTCCCGGCGCGCTTGTGCACCTGCACGACCAGCGCGAGCAGCAGGGCGGTCACCGCGGCGCCCACCACCACATCGGTGAGCGCCAGCGCCTGCATGACCGCGTCGACGGCTGGCCCCGGATGCGCGGGCAGGCTGACGAACACCGGGGCGTGACCGCCGCTGCGGTAACCGATCTCCAGCAGCAAGATATCGGTGGCGGACTGCGCAACCGACAGGCAGACAACCAGGTGAATGAGGTTACGGCTGGTCACGACGCCGTAGAGGCCGATAAGGAAGAGCCAGGCGACGACGCCGTAGGCCAGGACGCTCATCGCTGCCTCGTCCGGATGACCGCCGTCTGGTCGAGGAACTCCGAGGCCAGGATCGCGAAACTGCCCGCCACCTCGACGCCGACGACCAGGTTCAGCAGCAAGATAGTGCCGCCCGAGATCAGGTTCCCGGTACCGCCGAGGCCGACGACGTCGCTCAGGAAGTCGGTGCCGGCCAGCAGGCCGAGCAACCCGATGAGGACGTACCCGGAGGCGCCCACCCCGTCGGAGGCCTCCAGCAGCGGGGCCGGCTGGAACCGCTCGACGGTCACGTAGTTGGTGCCCAGGTAAACGACGTAGAGCGCGCTGGCCAGGATTACGCCGCCCTGGAAGCCGCCGCCCGGTGTGAGCTGGCCATGGGTGACCGTCTCGATGCCGGTCAACACGAGCAGCGAGCTGAGGAACACCGCCAGCAGCCATACTGCCGGGCTGGGCGGCGGGATCGCCCGGTTCGGCGCCTTATCGTCGGGAAGGTTGCGGGTCTCGTCGCTGAGCGGTCGCAGCAGCACCGAGATCCCGGCTACCGCGGCCAGCAGGATGAATTCCTCGAACAGGGTGTCGATTCCGCGGTAGTCGAAGCTGATGGCCGACACCACGTCGGTGACGTGCCGCTGCCGGGGGGCCAGTTCGTTGAGCATCCGGGCGTAGGCGGTGATCTGACCGCCAAACGACGGCAGGCCCGCCAGGCCGACGCCCAGGGTCACCGCCAGCCCGGCCGCGGCCGCCGCGAAGAACACCAGGCGCGCGTGGCGGCTCACTTCTGGTCCTTCCTTACCTTGGCCAGGCTGAGCAGCACGATCAGCGGCAGCGCGATGGCGCCCACCACGATCTGCGACAGCGCCACGTCTCCCGACTGCAGCGACAGGTAGAGGAAGGCCAGCGCCAGCCCGAAGAACCCGGCCGTGAATGCCTGGCGCAACGGGTCCCTGGTCAGCACCACGGCCGTGCCCGAAGCGGCCACCCAGATCAGCGCGACCGCGATCACCGCCTCGTTCATCCTGCTTCCTCGGGAGAGCCGGTGGACTTGTCCTGCCGATCCGACCAGGTGGCACCGTGCCGGATCGCGATGGCGCGGCCCACGGCGTGGCCGGCCAGCGGGTTGGCGGCGATCAGGATCACGGCTACGCCGATAGCGGCCAGTCCCGACGCCGAGAGGCCGACGCGCACTACCACCGAGGCGCAGATCCCGGTCGAGCCGAGCATCGCGGCCGGGGTGGTCAGGTGCAACCGGTCCAGCGGGTCGTCGAGGACCGCCATCCCGACGCACGAGCCAACCACCACCACCAGCCCCGCGATCAGCAGGACGGCCGAGACGACCCCGGTCACTGTCATCGCGGGCCGCCCGTCACAGCCAGCGCTCCAGGAAACGCGCGAAGGCCACCGAGCCTCCGCTGGACAACGCGGCCAGCACCACGGCCAGCGACGCCAGTGCAGGTTCGCCGTACCCGACGGCCAGGCACAGCACGGCCAGCGCCTGGACCGTGCCGGCCAGCCCCAGGGCCACCACCCGGTGCTCGGAGTCGAAACGCCAGCACACCCACGCGCAGGGAATCAGCGCTACCTGGAGCACGAGCGCCGCCGCGAGGAACCAGTTCATCCCGGCAGCGCCGGGCTTGCCTCGGCCGGGCGTGCGTCAGGCTGCGCGGCACTGATCAACTGGTGCACCAGTGCCGTGCCGGCTTCCATGTCGATGTCCACCACGACCGTGTTCGGTGCCGCGGACAACAGCGCGGTCAGCACCGCTTCCCGTCGCGCGGCCGGCCAGCCCCGGACATCCGGTCCCGCATCCAACGGCACGGTGCGCAGCGCGCCCGGCGCGACCGGGCGGCCGGCTGCCTTGCGGGCGGCCAGCGCGAAGACCTGCCCGGTTTCGACCACCACCTGCCACGGCACGGCCGCAAGGGTGCGCAGGTCGGCCGCCCGGACGCTGGGTACCATCTTTCCGCGCTGGCTGAGGAGGTAACCGACGCCCACGGCGAGCACCGCCGCCACCGATCCCGCCGCCAGATCCTGCGCGTCTGGCTGACCAGCCAGCACGATCCACATTCCGAGCAGCGCGCTGGCGTAGACCAGCCCGCCTATCACCAGGAATAGCCACCTCGGCCGCTCTGGTCCGGGGGCGCTGTCCCCCGCCGGCCCGCTTGGGGCTGCCTTGACATGGAACCTCCTCCGAGCGAGCGATCAGCCCCGATGCTAACCAAGTCATGGCGGGCATTCTCCTTGGCCATCCGCACGTGTACGCGTCTTCCCTGGCCAGGGAGGCGCAAACGAAGATCAAAAGCCAAGCCACCTTCGGCGTGCCCCGCGTGGCGGCGAAGAACTGCGTGACGGTCGGCGCCTCGCAAAGCCTTAGCGGTTTCTTGACGACGCAGCACGGAGCTGGCTGTTTACAGCAGAAACGGTCGGGTAGCGCGTTCCACTGTGGCTGGAGTCTGGGTGACGGTCCGCCGTGCCCGCGACCAGAGTGAAGGCGGTGACGGCCGACGGGGCCGTAGCCGCCGACATGGGCTTGGCCGCAAGCGGCCCGGGCCGGGCGAAAACCCAATGGGACCCAGTCACAGGGCAAACATCATCGGTGTATCGTCGATGCCGACAGCGACCCGTTGCCTGAGCGCCCAGCGCTCAACAATCTCGCGTTCGCGCACGCGGATTCGGAGATCCGCCGCTCACATGACACCGCTGAATTCGCCCGCCCAGCCGCCGCGGCCGACGCCATTCGGACCGATCCGCTTTTGCCGTTGGCTGGCCCATTCGGGGCGGGCAGTCGCGTGAACGGTCCCGATCAAGCCGTACCCTCGCATCCCAGCGGGCCGACGATCACCCCGGCCGACGGCGCTCTGGTCTACCACACCTACCGCACGGACCTGTCCAAGGTCCGCGGCCTGGTGATGCAGCAGTCGCTGGCGGCCGGCCTGTCCGAGAGCAGGGCCAACGACCTGGTGCTCGCGGTCAGCGAGGTGGCCGCGAACACGCTGCGGCACACCGACTCGTCAGGCACCCTGACCATGTGGAACGACCGCAATGAAGTGGTGTGCCAAATCCACGACGAAGGCAGGATCTCCGACCCAGAGGCCGGGCAGCACCGCCCCGCGGCCGACGCTACCGGCGGCCATGGCCTCTGGCTCGTCCGCCAGGTTTGTGACCTGGTAGAACTACGCTCGGATCAGACCGGGACCACGATCCGCATGCACATGAGAATTCACCCGCCCGCTCCGTCCGCGTGAGTTACGGACGCCATACCTGTATAAACACCTAGGTATGGGTGAGTAACAGTGTGGCTCAGTGCGGCTTCGGTAACGCTGACCGTAGCCTTCATGTGGTAAAACACGGATGTGGACCTGCTCAACACGACCGTCGCGACGTTCGAGTCCGATGGCGAGCCGTACACGCTGGTGGCGCTCTCCGGTGAAGCGGATGTGACCAACAGCGGCGCTCTTCGCGAGCTCCTTGACGCCGAAGTGGCCAAGGAGCCGAGAACGCTGGTCGTCGACCTGTCCGAGCTGCGCTTCATGGACTCATCCGCGCTGCACGTGATCCTGCGGGCCAACCGCACGATGGACCGCCAGGGCGGCGTGCTCGCGCTCGCGGGCCCGCGCGACCCGGTGGCGAAGATGCTCCGGCTGACCGCGGCCGACCAGCTGCTGCCGGTCTACGCCTCGGTGGACGAGGCCACCGCCGGATGACTCCGGCGGCCGGGAAAGTTTTTTAGGCCGGTGTGTTTAGCCCTCTGCAGCGGGGGCAATTAACACGCCGTGGTGCCTACGACGCAGGCACGTCCACGCCATCTTGGCGTGCGTGCTCGCGCGGCCACAATCTCCTCGCTCTTCGCTTGAGGGTTCCGGCGCCGACTAGCCCGCCGAAGATGGCTCCCCGTTTACGAGGAGAGGCATCCCCGACATGAAGATCGCCCTGGTCGCCCAGCACAGCACCCCGGTCCCCGCCACCGACAGCACCGCTCCCGCCGGCGACGACGCCCAGCTGGTTGAGATGAGCAGGCACCTGGCGGGACAGGGCCACCAAGTCACCGTCTACGCGCGGCGTGACGGCCGGCCGCTGCCGGAGCGGGCCGACCTGGCCCCCGGCGTGTCGGTTGAGTACGTCGGCCCGGCCGACTCCAGCGGCGACGATTCCCAGCTGGTCAAGCAGATCGGGGCGTTCAGCGCCCCGCTGCACGCGGCGTGGGGCAAGGACCGGCCCGACGTCGTCCACGCGCTGCGCTGGACCAGCGGCCTGGCCGCCCTGTCCGCCGCCCGCGACCTGCAGCTCCCCGTCGTGCAGTCCTTCGACCAGCTCGGCGTCACCGAACGCCGCCACGGCCTCATCCCGGCCGGGGCCGGCACCGAGCGGATCCGGCTCGAGCCCGCCATCGGCCGCACCGTCAGCGCCGTCGTCGCCGCCAGCACCGACGAGGAAGCCGACCTGACCCATCTGGGCATCCCCCGCCGCGCCATCCGCGTCGTCCCCGTCGGCATCGACACCGACGAGTTCACCCCCGAAGGCGACACCTGCGACCGCAACGGCCGGCACCGCCTGGTCACCGTCGCCGACCTCGCCACCGAGCAGGACGCCCTCACCACCTTGCTGCACGCGCTGGCCAAGATCCCCGCCGCCGAGCTCGTCATCGCCGGCGGCCCCGCCCACCAGGAACTGCGCGGCGACCTGTCCTACCGGCGGCTGGCCAAACTGTCGGACACTCTCGGCCTGCACGGCCGCCTCTTCTTCGCCGGCCACCTCGGCCGCACCGCCCTGCCCCCGCTGCTGCGTTCGGCCGACCTGATGGTCAACATCAACCAGCACGAGGCGACCGCCCTCACCTCCATCCAGGCGATGGCCTGCGGCACCCCCGTCGTCGCCGCCGCCAACGGCGTCCACTCCGACGCCGTCGTCGACGGCACCACCGGCATCATCGTCGAGCCCCGCCCCCCGGCACTGCTCGCCCAGAAGATCCGCGCCCTGCTCAACCACCCCATGCAGCTAGAGGCGTTCAGCGTCGCCGCCACCGACCGCGCCCGCTCCCGCTACTCCTGGGACCGCATCGCCCACGAAACCCTCGCCGTCTACGACACCGCCCTCGCCGCCTAACCAGCGACTGCCTGGAAAGCACAAATTCAATAGCGTGCGGAGGAACGGACCCGGCTTACTCCCGGCCGCTCACGTTTGTCTCAACCCCCCCGGACAAACGCGTCGGCCAACCGGGTCCGAGCCGCCCAACCCGCACCGGCCGGAACAACACCGGTGGTGCAGATAGCGCCCGCCGCGCCCGTACAGCCGATCAGCGGCTGGGGCGCGGCCGGGCGCTATCTGCTGCTAGATCGGCCTGCTGTTAGATCGGCATCGCGCCCGAACGGGAGATGGGCGCTTCTCCGCTTCTCCACAAGTGCGGCTGGCGCCGCTCCTTGCTGTTATCTGAGCGCAACAACTAGCGTGGGCCGTTGGGGGCGTTATAGGGGCAACCAATAAATTTCCGCACGGCCGGCTCCGTCAGCTGGCGATAGAGATAGGAAGGCGAGCCGGGGTGGTCAGAACTGATAGGAAGGCACGCACGGCTGCGAATCGCGGGAACGATGACCCGCCAGGCGGCCCCGAACGCCGTCGCCTGCGCGAGTCCGCGTCCAGGGCGCAGCAGGCCCAAGCCGCGGACGGCGTGCACCCTCATCCGCCGCCTTCACCGTCGCCACAGCCCGTCAGTATCGGCCACCAGCGGTGCACATGACCGGGGAACGTCGATGCGACTTGGTCGCATGAAGTGATAGAGTCAATGCGACTAGATCGCATCGTTCCGGCCACGGCGCTCCAAGCCGACCGTCACGTCCACGGCAAAATCGTGGTCACGCTCTAGCCACCGTGGTGATCAGCCACCGGCTGGGCCACGGCGGTTGGGGCTTAGCCAGCGTTCCATGCAGTCGAGGAGTTCCTCGGTGTCGATGGGCTTGGTGATGTAGTCGCTGGCGCCGGCGTCGATGCTCTTCTCGCGGTCGCCCTGCATGGCGCGGGCGGTCACGGTGATGACCGGGAGGTCGGCGAAGCGGGGCATCTGGCGGATGGCGCGGGTTGTCTCGTAGCCGTCCATCAGCGGCATCATCACGTCCATGAGGACCAGGTCGATGTCGCCCGCGACCAGTTCGGCGATGGCCTTCCGCCCATCAGGGGCGTTCACGACCGTCATGTCGTACATCTCGAGCACGTCGGTCAGGACGAAGGCGTTGCGCGGATCGTCGTCGACCACCAGGACCTTGTGGCCGGCCAGCGCCGCGTGCAGCTGGGCGGGCGGGACCGGGGCCGGCTCGGCGGCGCGCTCGGGGCGGCGGCCGGGCTGGCCGGCAGCGCCGGCGCGATGCGCCTTCCAGTCGCCGTGCCCGGCAAGGCCTGGGTAGGCCGGCCGGTCTCCGGAGGGCAGCTGGGTGCCGGGGGCCGTGCCGCGCGCCGTGGTTTCCCCGGCCGAGGTCAGGGCCGCGGCGGTACGCGGCAGGGATGCGCTCGCGGTGCTCTGCTGCGAGGCCGCGCCGCCGACCGTGACCGGCATGTGCAGGCTGAACGTGCTGCCGACGCCGAGCTCGCTCAGCACGGTGACCTCGCCGCCAAGCTGGGCGGCGACCTCGCGGCAGATGGCCAGGCCGAGGCCGGTGCCGCCATAGCGCCTGCTGGTGGTGCCGTCGGCCTGCTGGAAGGCGGAGAAGATGCTGGTCAGGTTCTCGCTGCCGATGCCGATGCCGGTATCGGTGACCGAGAAGACGACGGACGGGACCGCGCCGGGGCGCGGGAGCGGCGCGTCGATGTGCAGCGTGACGTCGCCGCGGTCGGTGAACTTGACCGCGTTGGAGAGCAGGTTGTAGAGGATCTGGCGGAGCCGCTGCTTGTCGGTGATGAGCTCGGCGGGCACCCGCGACGTCGTGGTGATGTCGAAGCGCAGCTGCTTCTCCCCCGTCAGCGGGCGGAACACGGTGCGCAGGTCCTCGATCAGCCCGGTGAGCGCGAACGACTCGGGGTGGATCTCCATCTTGCCCGCCTCGACCTTGGTCAGGTCGAGGATGTCGTTGATCAGCCGGAGCAGGTCAGAGCCGGATGAGTGGATGATGGTGGCGTACTCGACCTGCTTGCCGGTGAGGTTGCCCTCGACGTTCTGCGCCAGCAGCCGGGCCAGCACCAGCAGGCTGTTCAGCGGGGTCCGCAGCTCGTGCGACATGTTGGCCAGGAACTGAGACTTGTACCTGGACGCCTGGTCGAGCTGGACCGCGCGCTCCTCGATCTCCTGCCGGGCCTGCTCGATCTCGGCGTTCTTGGTCTCGATGTCACGGTTCTGCGCCGCGAGCAGCGCCGCCTTGTCGGCCAGCTCGGCGTTGGAGCGCTGCAGCTCGTCCTGGCGTGCCTGGAGCTCGGCGGTCAGCCGCTGCGACTGCTCGAGCAGCGCGTCGGTGCGGGCGTTGGCGATCATCGTGTTGACGTTGACCCCGATGGTCTCCATCAGCTGCTCGAGGAAGTCGCGGTGGGCCTGGGTGAACTGCCAGAGCGACCCGGCCTCGATCACGCCGAGCACCTGGTCCTCAAACACGATCGGCACGATCATCACGTTGACCGGCCGGGACTCTCCGATCGCGGAGGAGATCCGGACGTAGTCGCCGGGCACGTTGTCGAGTACCACCGGCTTCCTGGTCTTGGCCACCTGGCCGATCAGCGACTGGCCGAGCAGCACCCGCTCGGCGCTGCCGTCGCCGGCCGCCAGCCCGTACCCGGCGATGAGCCGCAGCTGGGTCTGGTCACCGCTGGAGCCGGCCAGGAAGAACGCACCGTGCTGCGCCCCGACCAGCGGGATGAGCTCGCTCATGATCAGGTCGGCGACGACGGCGAGGTCACGCTGGCCCTGCATCAGGCCGGCCACCCGTGCCAGGCTGGTCTGCAGCCAGCCCTGCTGCCGGTTGGCCTCGGTGGTCTCGCGCAGCGAGCGGACCATCGTGTTGATGTTGTCCTTGAGCTCGGCGACTTCGCCCTGGGCTTCCACGGAGATGGACCGGGTCAGGTCACCGGTGGTGACCGCGCTGGTCACCTGGGAGATGGCGCGGACCTGGCGGGTCAGGTTCCCGGCGAGCTCGTTGACGTTCTCGGTCAGCCGCTTCCAGGTGCCGGACACCCCCTCGACCTCGGCCTGGCCGCCCAGCCTTCCTTCCCGGCCGACCTCGCGGGCGACCCGGGTGACCTCGGCCGCGAACGACGACAGCTGGTCGACCATCGTGTTGATGGTCGTCTTCAGCGCGAGGATCTCGCCGCGGGCGTCGACGTCGATCTTCTTGGTCAGGTCGCCCTGCGCGACCGCGGTGGTGACCTGGGCGATGTTCCGCACCTGGCTGGTGAGGTTGTTGGCCATCGAGTTGACGTTGTCGGTGAGGTCCTTCCAGGTGCCCGCCACGTTGGGCACCGCGGCCTGGCCGCCGAGGATGCCCTCGGTGCCGACCTCGCGGGCCACCCGGGTGACCTCCCCGGCGAACGCGGACAGGGTGTCGACCATCGTATTGATGGTGTCCTTGAGCTCGAGGATCTCGCCGCGGGCGTCCACCCGGATCTTCTGGCTGAGGTCGCCCTTGGCCACGGCGGTGGCCACCTGGGCGATCGACCGCACCTGCACGGTGAGGTTGCCCGCCATGAAGTTGACCGACTCGGTCAGGTCGCGCCAGGTGCCGCCGACCCCGGGCACGTGCGCCTGCCCGCCCAGCCGTCCTTCGGTGCCGACCTCGCGGGCCATCCGGGTGACCTCGCCGGCGAAGGCGGAGAGCTGGTCGACCATCGTGTTGACGGTGTTTTTCAGCTCGAGGATCTCGCCGCGCGCGTCGACGGTGATCTTCTGGCTGAGGTCACCCTTGGCTACCGCGGTGGTGACCTGGGCGATGTTCCGCACCTGGCTGGTCAGGTTGCCCGCCATGAAGTTGACCGACTCGGTCAGGTCGCGCCAGGTGCCGCCGACCCCGGGCACCTCCGCCTGCCCGCCCAGCCGTCCTTCGGTGCCGACCTCGCGGGCCACCCGGGTCACCTCGCCGGCGAACGCGGACAGCTGGTCGACCATTCCGTTGATGGTCTCGGCCAGCGTGGCGACCTCGCCCTTGGCCTCGACGGCGATCTTCTGGCTGAGGTCGCCCTTGGCCACCGCGGTGGTGACCTGGGCGATGTTCCGCACCTGGCCGGTCAGGTTGTTGGCCATCGAGTTGACGGAGTCGGTGAGGCCTTTCCAGCTGCCCGCGACCGCGGGTACCTCGGCCTGGCCGCCGAGCTTGCCGTCGACGCCGACCTCACGCGCCACCCGGGTCACTTCGGAGGTGAACACCCCGAATTGCTCGCTCATCGCGTTGAAGACGGCCGCTATCTCATTCATCAGCGGGTCGTTAACCTCGGGCAGCCTGGTGTCAAAATCGCCCCCGCGTACCGCGGTCAGCCCCGCGAGTAGTTGCTGGAGCTGCGCCTGCTGGCGCGATTCCGTGGTCGCCGTCGAAGCCATACTGGAATCCCGATCCCCTCAGCCGAAACGCGCCGATTCTCCCGGTCTCCCAGAGGGCGAGGCCGAAGCAGCGGCGCTTGATCCCGTATCGGTTAAATCATGCCACCGCCACGAGACATAGGTACGGCCTTGATATTGATCCAGGTCGACCCTGTAACGCAAGGCCACGCGTGCGTTCGAAGGAGGCTTGATTTACTGAGCGGCTCGCGGTACGCGGCGGGCTCAGGGCGAGGAACTGCTCGTCACGCCGTGGAGGACCTGGAAAACCACGAAGACGATGAAGGCGATGACCGCCAGCCGGACGATCCACTGCACCACCCAGCCGGGACTGCCCGCTCGTGGCCGGTACCGGCGTACGCCATACCCGAGACGTCCGGACGCCGGGGGCATTACGCCGGACGGGTCCGCGATGTGATGGGGATCGTGATGGTGATGGTGATTGTGATGATGCTCAGGCGGCGAAAACATCCCCGGCTGCCCGCCGCCCATGTCGCCGCCGTGATGGTGGCCGCCCTCGCTCATGATGCCGTCCAGGGGTCGTTTCCGTTCGCGAGGCGATTGTCACAGGCCGGTCATTGGAAAGTCAATCAAAACCGTTGTGCCGAACGGACCGGGGCTACTGTCCGCACGCAGCGGTGCCCCCGGGCTGAGGCTCGGGGGCACCGCTGTCGTCACGGACGCCGGTCAGGGGTCGAGCTCGACCTGGCCGACGACGTAGTCGGTGTTGTTGTCGTTGTTCTCGACGCCAGTGAACGGGTTCCCCACCACGGCCGCGGTTGAGGTGCAGGTCGTCCCCGAGGAGCTGATCGTCCAGGTGAAGGACGCGGAGCCGGAGGCGCCGGTGGTGTCCTTGGCCGTGACGGTCACGCTGTAGGTGCCCGCCGCGGACGGCGTGCCGGAGATCAGGCCGGAGCTGGCGCTGATCGACAGGCCGGCCGGCAGGCCGGTGCGCGGGGCCGTATCCGTATCCGGCCGGGATGGCGTCCGGCGTGGGCGTCGTGCGCCGCCTCCGCGGCGATCAGGGCGGCCGCCGAGGGTGGCGCGGTAGCGACCGTGGTCGTGGCCGATGCGCTGCCTGCCGCTAGCGCGGGACCGAGAACGATGGCCAGAGCGGCCAGGGGAATACCCCATCTTCGCGGCATGCGGGCTCCTGGGGTGCTTCCCGCGGCAGATCCTGTCGACAGGCAGAAGGTGGAAGTGGAATGGGTCAATTACCGTGCACTATGGGAGAGTAACTTGCGAGTTTGCCGCAGTAAAGATGTAGATTTCCTGAAGAAATGTAATCGATTGCCAATGTTAATGTCAGAGAGATAACGCCCAAGGTCAGCGTGAGCGCCCAGCGGCCGGGATGGCACCGCGGATCATTTGCCACCGCCCGGCGGGTCATCAGGTGTGGAGCGGTGAGCCGCGGGTAGCGCGCAGGGACGATCAGCCCAATGGACAAGCGGCAGGCATCGCCTGCAGGCGATGCGAATGGAGGCCACGGTGAGCGAGTTCGACCAGCTCAAGGGTGACGCGGAGCAGTACGCGAAAGATCATCCGCAGCAGGTGCACGAAGGCGAGCAGGATGCCGAGCACGCCGTGGAGAGCAAGTTCGGCTTCGATCAGGGGCAGGGACAGGGCGACCAGCAAGGCCAGGGCGACCAGCAAGGCCAGGGCGACCAGCAAGGCCAGGGCGACGACGGCGGTCAGCAGGCAAGTCAGCCGGATCAGAACCAGTAGGCCTTAAGCCCCGTCTTCCCTGAGCCAGCCGACATGGGTTCGGGCGCTTTAGCACTTTCCCGGGAAGCTGCGATGGCAGCATTGCCTCATGCCATTTCCTGATCAGCCCAGGCGCAGGGTCGAGCAGCAGCTTGATCTGATCAACTGGCATATCTCGCGGGGCGATGGTCTACGGGCGAATCTCTCGAGCCGGGCGGGGACGCTGCTGAGCACCGATGCCCTCATTGTCGCGGGCATCGCTTTGGCCGTCGGCCTCCGTAGCCCGCACGCGGGCTACGGAGTGCTCGCGGCCTCCCCCGAAGGCATGTGGGTGTGGTCTTCAACGGGCGTCGGCGATCAGGCTGTCGTCGCGGGTAGACGGCCGGCAGCGCGACGCCCGGGTGCTCCTTGACGATGTGAGCGACCAGCCGCCGAGGATGGCCGCGTCGAGTGACTGCGAGTCCGGCAGGCGATAGGGCACGAGCAGGAACTTGCGGCCGGTGAGCCACGTATCGTGCTTGGCGACGATGTCGGCCAGGCCCTTTTTACCGCGGGCGTCCGGGTCGCCTTTGAGCACGGCGTGCAGGATCGCCATGAAGTGCGAGGTCCCGCAGCAGCACCTGCTCGCTCACGCTGCCTCCACGCCTGTGCTCTTTGTCTTCGCAGTCGCTCTGCTCCGGCTGTGCCGGTATCAGCTGGCTATCTTAAGGCCGCACCGGGTCACGCCGGGACTTCATCACCCTCTCCGCAGCCGGAATGCCCTCTCATGAGGGAGTGCCTCGTGGAAACCGGCGCTAGCACGCCTCTCTGACATCTCACTCGTACTACAGCAACGCCTTGTTGCCTCTGAGCCGTGAGGCACTTTACATAGTCCACGACCACTTTTCCGACACTTTTCCGACTTTGCATAGCTGGTGACTATTTCCTGGTCTGCTATACCGGTTAATTTTGGTCACCGGCTATGCAAAGACACGGGCGGCGGTCACCGGCCACGCGAAGTGACGGGGAATGGCCTCGCGGCCGTGCGCACGAGATTGCGGCCCGTCAGGTACCCGTTTGGTAACGCCTAAGGTCGGGCGCAACGGCGGACGTGTTCGCACCGTCTGACTAATCGGATGCGACCGCTTCCTCCCGTACCGAAGCGAAAGGACCGCATTAGATGACACTCAAGAGAGGCACGACGCCGGGGAAGGTCGCGGCCATTCTGGCAGCCATGGGCCTGGTGGCTGGCGCGGCGACCGTGGTCCCGGCGCTCGCGAGCACGGCCCGCCCGGGCACCGTGAGCGTTCCTGACGTAACGGCTCCAGGGGGGATCCCGCGCCTGGCCCTGATCAGGACGCAGAGCGGCATGACCGTCGAGGGCTTCCCGACCAAGCGGGGTAGCAAAAACGTCCAGGTCTTCCTCGATCCCGGCATCTGGCTGGCCGCGCTTGGGGCACCGCTTGTGCTCCGACGTGGGCCGTACCGCTTACGACAAGCCGATCACCCTCACCCAGGTCCTGACCTCGCCCGACGGGAAGCAGACCACGCGGAGGCTGCCCACGGGGCTGCTCGACGGGTGGAACGGGATCAAGGACATGGTCACCCTGACCGTGCGCGACAGCGCGGGCAAGACCGTGGCCCTCCAGAAGGAGACCGCGTGCCTGGGCAGTTACAACGTGGCACGCGCAACGGCGGACAGCCCGGACAACGACCCGTACCCGCAGGGCTGCGGTGCCTACGACCCGTTCCCGCTCGGCGCGGTCTGGGGCCTGCCCAAGAACTGGGCGTTCGACCCGACGACGTTCGGCAACTCGCTGAACCTGGTGGCCGGCCAGACCTACACGGTCACGGAGACCATCCCCAAGACGGTCGCGCACATTTTCCACGTGTCGGCCAAGGACGCCACGTCCAGCCTGAAGGTGAAGGTGACCGCCATCAAGCTGCCGCCCGCCGCCCACGACTTCGCCGACTGCGTCCGCGTCGGCGTCGGCGTCGGCGACGGTGATCTCTTCGCCGACGCCGACGGTCACCTCGAAGGCGTCCGCGGCCGCGGACGGCAGGCCTCGCACGGATGCGGAGGTCCCGGTGTACCAGCTGTTCTCCCGGTCGGCCCCGGCGGCACACCGGCCCGCCCGCTGCCCGCACTGCCAGCGGTGCCTGAGATGAAGAATCCGCTGGCGTCGGTGGAACCGGACCTGGTACCGCTGCCCGCGTGGGGGATGAACATCTCAACCCAGGGCAAGCACGACTACCTGAACTTCTCCGCGACCGTCTGGGTGGGCGGCAACGGCCCGCTTGACGTCGAGGCCTTCCGGAACGGGACCAACCCGGTCATGCCGGCCTACCAGTACTTCTACAAGGACGGGAAGGTCGTCGGGCGAGTACGCGCCGGGACCATGGGCTTCGATAGCGCCAAGGGCCACAACCACTGGCACTTCGAGCAGTTCGCCGCCTATGAGCTCCTCGGCGGGAACAAGAAGCTCATCGTCCGCAGCCAGAAGGTCGGCTTCTGCATCGCACCCACCGACGCTGTCGACATGCTGGTGCACGGTGCGCTCTGGCAGCCGAACTACATCGGCCTCCAGGGCCAGTGCGGCTCACCGACCGCGCTGTGGGTCCGCGAGCTGATGCCGGTCGGCTGGGGTGACACCTACTCGCAGAGCAAGGCGGGCCAGGCGTTCGACATCACCAGCCTTCCGAACGGCAAGTACTACGTCGCGGTGATCGCCAACCCCGAGCATGTGCTGAAGGAGGTCAGCTACCACAACGACGTCTCCTATCGCGCGGTCATCCTGTCCGGGACGAAGGGCCACCGTCACTTCCGGGTCCTGGCCTACGACGGCATCGACCCAGAGCGGGGCTGAGCGCCCGGCCCCTCCCAACCGGGTAGCTCAGCGTGGCCAGGCCGCAGGTTGATCCCGCGGTTACTCTTCGTATTGGGTGGGGTGGGTGGTGTAGGTCCGGCCTGAAGGCGTGGTCCAGCGCATGACGCCGGGCTCGGTCTGCTCGAGTTTCCAGCCGGGTGCGTGCTTGGCGTGGTGGTGCCGCTGGCAGGCCGGGCCGAGATTGTCCTCGCAGGTTGCGCCCACGGGGTAGGGGACGGTGTGGTCGATCTCGGACGTAATGGCCTGGGCGCCGCAGCCGGGTGCGGTGCAGCGGGCCGAGCGGGCGCGGATTAGGTGCTTCAGCTTCCTGCTTGGGATGTAACGGTCCTCTTGGTGGGCGTGATCACAGGTTCCCTCGGCGATCTGCTCGGGGATGGCATTCAGCCGAGACAGGAGCTCGTCGAGCTGTGCCGATCGGGGGCCGGCCGGGCCGTCACGGCCGGACTGGGGCGGGAGCCAGGGGTGGGATCCGCGTGCGCAGGCGTGCAAGATGGCCGCGCCGCCTGATCCCGTAACGGTGTAGCACCATCGGGTGCGGGGGTGGCGAGAAGCTGCCGCAATGAGGTCGCGGGCCGTGCCGGCCTCCATCAGGCCCCAGGTTCCGACATCGGCGGGCGTGTCTGACCAGCCGAGAAGCGTTCCGACGGGCACGGTGATGTTAATGAGGGCGGGCGCAGGGGTCTTGCGGCCGGTCCGATCGAACGGTGATCCTGGGGGCGGCCCGCCGGTCAACCCGCCGGGGCGGCCCTCATCCTCTTCTTCGTCGTCATCCTCATCGTCGCGGTCTTCATCGTCGTCGTCACCGGTGTCCGGGGACTGCCCGTTCCCATAGGGATCGTCGGCGGCGGATTGAGACTGGCCAGGCTCCTTCTCCCGGGCGACGGGCTGGTCGGCGGCTGGGTTTGCGGCTGGGCCGCGGCTGTCGCCGCAGGTTCCATCGCAGCCGGAGCCGTCACAGCCATCGCAGCCAGTGCCATCGCAGCCGTCACAGCTACGGGCTTCACCCGGTTCGGGTTCAGGGGGCAGCGGGGCGAGGCGGTCCCAGGGGCTGCGCTGGTGAATACGGTCCATGAGGATCATGGCCCGGATCTGAGCCAGGGTGCCGGCCAGACCCGCGTTGCGGAGTCGCACCGCCTCCGCGTCGATTGACGCCTTCCCTGCCAGCGCCTCGGCGGGGTCAAGCTCCCGGCCAGCCAGCGATGCCGCACCTGAGTCCTCGCGGCGCAACTCGACCCGCCGGTCCCGCTTCGCCTCGTCCTTACGCGCCTGCACGCCCTCGGGATCAAGGCGGGCCTCGAGCCGGGCGGCCTTCTGCTGCAGGTCCGCGAGCCGTATCTCCGGCGCGGCCTCCGCCAGAACCTTGTCGGCGATCTTGGCTAGCTCATCGGGCAGGTGGAGGGTGGCGTTGCTGATGGCGCGGGCGCGGTCCCGGTCGATCTTGCCCGCCGCCATCCCCGCCAGGGTGGACGGCATCCGGCCGACGATGTTCTGCGCCATGTCGATGAGGATGGCGGCGCTGTAGGCGGTCGCGGTCATCTCAAAGCCGAGCTCCTCGGCCGGGTACTCCCCATCCCGGGACCGCACCTTGTCACCGCGCGCCTTCGACGCCTCGAACTGCTCTTGGCGGCGCCGGGCGAACTCCGCGACCGTCATCATCTCCAGATAGCCAGCATGCGCCTGCAGCCGCCGCGCCGCCGATCCCATGCCGAGGAGTTGACCCTCATCGAGCTGGCCGAGGTTCGCGACGGCCTCACCTAGCAGCGCGGCCAGCTCCGGGCCGGGCGGAGGCACGTCCGCCGTGCCGTCCTGAGAGAACGCTTTCCATGAAGGCACGCGCTCGGGACCGTCGAACGAGGACTGAGACACGAGACACCACCTCCACTCGGGAGAAGCTTCTTCTACACATCTCAATAATAGCACATTTGTTCGTCTTATCTAGGACATACCTGGAAGTCTCAGCGATCTAACGTTCGAATAAAATGCGACACAGGAATATCATTCACCAACCTGTCGGCGGCGACGATCACGAGGTTGACCAAGGACTGGCAGGACGAGGCGACGACGTTCAACAAGCGGTGTGATTCCTCCCCGGCTTGACGGCCTTGACGCCCACGGGCTGCGACCGGTTCACGAGTGGACCGGCGGGTTCGAGCGGTTCCGGAACGAGAGCTTCGACCGGCTGGACGAGTACGTGCAGGACCTCAAGCAGGCAAGGCAGGAGGAGTAGCTGATGAGCGCGACGGGACGAGGAGCGCCGGCGCAGTCCGCGACGGCCGACCGCGAGATCGTGATCTCCCGGGTCATCCGTGCCCCGCGGGAGCTGGTGTTCGAGGCGTTCACCGAGGTGCGGCACCTGTCGCGGTGGTGGGGACCGGAGGGGTTCACCACCACCACGCGGGCGTTCGAGTTCCGCGTCGGCGGGGAGTGGGACTTCGTGATGCACGGACCGGACGGGACGGACTACCAGGAGTGGATCGCCTGGACCGAGAGCCCCGCCGGAGCGGATCGCGCTGCTGCACGGTGAGTCCCGCGGCGACCCGAACGCCTTCGAGTCGGTCTTGACGTTCGAGCGCACCGGCGCGAGCGTGATGGGCAAGCGCATGTTCGGCCTCGGCGAGCAGGCGTGGCCGGAGGAGGCGCCGTTCCACACGCCGGTCTTCGTCGTGACGCACGAGAAGCGTGACCCCTGGGAGCGGCCGGGCGGGACCACCTTCCACTTCGCCAACGACGGCATCGAGCCCGCGCTCGACCAGGCCCGCGAGGCCGCCGGCGACCGGGACGTCCGCATCGCGGGCGGCGGCGCAACGATCCTGGAGTACGTGAACGCCGGCCTGATCGACGAGTTCACGATCGCGCTCTCACCCGTTCTGTTCGGCTCCGGAATCCGCCTGTTCGAGGGTGTGGACGCGGGCCGCATGGCCCTCGAGCCGGTCCGCGCGGAGCCGACGCGGCGGGTGACTCACCTGACCTACGCAGTCCGGGAGCGGTAACTGTCGCCACCTCAGCGCTCCCCCGCCGAGGTCAGCAGCGCACTCCTCCGGGAAGGACCTCACGGCGTTGTCGTGGAGCTTCCTCGCCCAGCTCATCCTCGGACAGGGGGCGTCGACCGGGCTCGTTCGATAATTGGTCGCTATCCGCGGGTTACCGGAGGGCTATGAGCTCCTGGAGGCGGGCGCCGATCACCGAGAGGCCGGGGCGGGGCTCGTGTTCGTAATACCAGGCCTTGCGGCGTTGGAGGAGCGCTTCGCCGTGGTCGGTCCAGGTGAAACCGCGGCCGCCGAACTCAACTCCCGCCCCGCGAGACGCTGGACGGGGACATCCCTCGAACCGGTTGTCGCCGTTGTCCGTTGCCAAGGGTGATAGCCGGCATTGCCAATGACGTCGGCCGTCACCAGCGCCGACGGCCGCGGGTGGTGAGCAGTGCCCATCGATTCCGACCCCGATACGCCCGACCGCGCCCGCGAGACCCCCGCCGCACCGGAACCGCAGGCCAGCCGGGAGGCGCGCGACGGCCCGGAGGCCGCAGCCTTCCGACAGGAGCAGATCGCCGAGCACGCCCGCTACCATCGCATCACCGACGCCGCCTATGAGGCCGCCCGGCAGACATGGGCTGAGGCGGCCCCGGGGCTGCGGACTGCCTGGCAAGAGCACAAAGAGAAGTTTCCAGAACCGACCCGGCCAACTCCGCGCACCCAGCCCGATGGCGGCTGGGTGGCAGACGGCAACCGCAGGCTCACCCCGGAACAGAACGCCGAAGCCAGCAAGGCCTGCGCGGACCTGCGCGACGAGGCCGACCAGGTCGTCCTTCCGGCGATGCGCCGCGTAGAGGCAGCCAGCCCAGACGGTCAACTCGTGGGCCTTGACCACATGCTGAAAGGCGAAGACCGTCTGAAGGAAAAGATCGCGGACGAGCTGCAATGGAGGCCACGGCGTCACGGTCAGGGAAGCGATCGACTAGGTGGCGGATGCAGTGCGATACACACTCACCTACCACGACGCAGGACGTTACGCTGACGGTGTCCTTGACTGACGTCGACGGGCTCAAGGCTGAAGGGTTCGAGCTGATCAAGCTGAAGAACCTATGGCACGCCGAACAGTACAAGGGCATCAACAGCCAATGGCGAAGACCAGACACGGGCCTGCGCTTCGAGATGCAATTCCACACGCCCGAGAGCCGTGAAGCCAAGGAACTCACGCATCAGGCCTACGAGCGAATCCGAGGCCGGACCATCTCATCCACCGAGAAGCCGGAACTTGAAGCATTCCAGCGACGAGTAAACGCCCTACTACCCACTCCGCCAGGCACCGACCGGATCAAGGACTTCCCGGAGCAGAGACGATGACAGACAAGATCACTTACTACGCGATGACCGACGAATGCACAGCAGCCGGGAAAGACCGCTGAACCGTGCTCCGACGCGTCGAGACCGACGAAGGCCGAGATCGACGAGTTGTTCTCGCGGAACTTGAAGTGGGAGCTCTCCCCGCTGCTCTACTCAGCCGACCGCGGCGACACCATGTTCGACTTCACCGAGATCACCCCGGAGGAGGCGGAGCAGATCGTGGAGCAGGATCCGTGCTCAAGCCAGCGACGGCGAGTAGGCCCCGCTCCCTCCTCGGCAAGCGACCTGCTCAGTGTTACCAGCCGCAAGCAGACGCTCGACCGTCGCCTCGCCAGTGGCCCATTTTATGTGCCATCGAAGCGATACAGCGCTCTGTGGTGTGATTAAGAAATATTTGTCCTTATGGTCATGAAAGAGTGCTTGCTGACGGCAGCGTCGTGGATGACTCTGTTCTAAATGGGGCAAAGTTTCCGTGGCGTGGAGCCGGTCCCGAATAAGCCTCGATGTATCAGGAGGCTTGCTATTCTCTCCGTCACTGTGAGGACAGCCAGAAAAGGCTGGCCATTTCACTCGAGGACGGGACAAACTCAATGAAACGCACTTGGCGTGCCGCCACGGCGGCACTGATCAGCTCAGCGGCGGTGACAGCGGCGACGCTGCTGACCCTGCCGGCCGCGCAGGCAGCGACCGCCACCCCGGTGCCGCCCCCGCCGAGCACGGCCCTGGCCGGAACGTGGGTGAACACGAACCACGCGACTAATGACATCGTGGACTTGGTGGTCTCCACGACCACCAAGGGGATCACGGTCGACGGGTTCGGCGCCTGCAGCCCGACGCCTTGCCAGTGGGGCAGGATCGCGGGGACGGTGTTCGGCCCGGACGTCGGCGCCGCGACCGGGACCGCATTCACCGCGGAGTGGAACTTCGGGTTCGCACGGACCGTACTGCTGGCCGTCTACAGCGCCCCCAAGAAGGTCCCGACGCTGACTGTCAGGGACTTCACCACTTTCACCGACGGCAGCCACCGGTCCAACTACACGACCAGCGAGACGTTCACCAAGGGCAGGCCGGTCAAGGTGACCACGACGGGGACGGCCGCCTCGGACTACCCGCTTGGCGACCCGGTGAGCCCGGTGGCGTCACTGCCCGCGATCTGGATCAACACCGCCGCCACCGGGAACGTCCGCGCGGTGATCCTCACCCGCTCTGGCTCGGTCCTCCAGGTCCACGCCTACGGCTACTGCTCCCCGGACCCGTGCAACTGGGGGAACGTCGCCGGCATCACGTTCGGCCCCAGTGTCGGCGCGACGACTGGGGGCACCTTCCTTGCCCCGTATACCTTCGGTTTCGAGAAGAAGCTCCTCAACGGCACGGTCAACGCGGCCGGCACCCTGCTGACCGTCCGGACCTGGACGGAGTTCACCGACCACAGCGGGCGCTCCAATTACCAGACCACGGAGACCTTCGTTCCGCTCCGCCAGCCAGCCCCGTAACCCGCTCCCCCGGCCCGGGGCGCGCCACCAGCCGGCGGGCCCCGGGCCTTGGCATCAGCAGGCGAACGTCTCGTCGGCAGGTAGTTGCTAGGGTGCAGCGATGCATCGCAGCCGGCTTTCCACCCTGCTTATCGACGTTCCCAGCGACCAGGCGTCCGACGCCGCCGCGTTCTGGTCGGCGGCGCTTGGCGTGCCGGCGAACCCGGTGCCCGGCGAGGAGCAGTTCACCTCGCTCCCCGGCGCATTCCCCGGGCTGGTCACCGCGATCCAGGCGGTGGACGACGAGCCCCGCTACCACCTCGACATCGAGACTGACGACGTGGCGGCCGAGACCACCCGGCTCACCGCCCTGGGGGCAGTCGAGCTCCGCCGGTGGCTCGACTGCCGGATCCTCCGCGCACCGGGCGGCCACCTCCTGTGCGTTATCCCGCTGCACAGCGACCCTGACACTTTCCACCGGCTCGCGCGCGTCTGGGACTAGTGAGGTGCGGTCGGCGTGCCGTTGGGCGAGGGCCGTCAGAGTGGGTCGAGGCGGGTCTTGAGCAGGCAGAACTCGTTACCTTCTGGATCGGCGAGTACGTGCCAGGACGCGTCCGCGGGCTGGCCGATGTCGATGAGTTCGGCCCCGGCGGCCAGCAGGCGCTCGAGCTCGGCGTCCTGGTCGCGGTCGGTGGGGTTGACGTCGATGTGCAGCCGGTTATGCCCGGTCTTCGGCTCGTCGTTGCGGATGAGGAAGAGCGTCGGCCGCGGGCCGCCGAACCCTTCGCGCGGGCCTATCTCGACGTAGCCTTCCGCTTCGCGCTCGAGCTCTACGAAGTCCAGGACCTCGCACCAGAACCGCGCCAGCACGTCGATGTCGCGGCACTGGAGTACGAGCTCACTGATACGGCATGCCATGAACGAAACCTACTCTCGGCGTGGAAACTGCCGGGCGGCCGCACGCGGATCTCATGGGCTCCCCTGCAGTTGGGGACAAGCTCGTCACCGTACCGGGCGAGGCGAGCGGATGGAATTGATATCAGGTCCTCGCCTGGTCAGGCCGGCAGGTGGGTCGAGGCGGGAACCGGCTCAGGCGACCCGGAACTGGTCGGCGTCGGCGTCCTTGAGGGTTAGGCCCAGGCCGGGGCGGGTGGGGTCGGGGTGGAGGGCGCCGCCGGTGGGGTCGAGGGCGCCGTCGAAGAGCATCGACTCGATCCGGACGTGGTCGTGGAAGTACTCCAGGTGGCGGAGGTTGGGGACGGCGGCGGCCACGTGGGCGTGCAGGTTGGGGGCGCAGTGGCCGGAGACGTCGAGGTTGCGGGCGGCGGCCACGGCGGCGGCGCGCTGCCACTCGGTGATGCCGCCGCAGCGGGTGACGTCGACCTGGAGGCAGTCGACCGCCTGGGCGTCGACCATGCGGGCGAAGTAGACCAGGTCGTAGCCGTACTCCCCCGCCGTCACGTCGGGGGCCACCTGGTCACGGACCTCGCGCAGGCCGTCCAGGTCGTCGGAGCTCACCGGCTCCTCGAACCAGGTGACGTCGTAGTCGGCCATGGCGTGGGCCATCCTGATCGCCTGCTTGCGGTGGTAGCCGCCGTTGGCGTCCACGTACAGCTCGACGTCGGGCCCGATCACCTCCCGGGCGAAGGCGATCCGGGCCAGGTCACGCCGCGGATCGGTGCCCCAGGACTCGCCGATCTTGATCTTGACCCGCGGGATGCGCTGGTCACCGACCCACTGCTCGAGCTGGGCGCGGGCCGCTTTCTCGTCGTAGGTGGTGAAGCCGCCGCTGCCGTAGACGGGCACCGCGTCGCGGGTGGCGCCGAGCAGCTTGCTCACGCTGACCTCGAGCAGCTTGGCCTTGAGGTCCCACAGCGCGGCGTCCACCGCGGAGATCGCGTAGGAGACCAGGCCCGGGCGGCCGATGTTGCGGACCGCCCGGATCATCGCCTGCGAGGCCGCGCCGGTGTCGAGGACGCTGAGCCCGACAACGGCGGCGGAGAGCTCGCCCTCGATCAGCGGCTTGCAGGCGCCGGTCGCGTAGGTGTAGCCCAGCCCGGTCTGGCCCGCGCCGGTGACGTTCGCGACGACCAGGGTGGTCTTCGACCAGGCGAGGGTGCCGTCGGCCTCCGGCTGGTCGGTGGGGATCTCGTAGACGGCCGCCGTCACGCGTTCCACGGCCGGGAAGTCCCGGGTGGTCGCCTCGGCCCACACTTGGTCCGTCATGGCTGCGGCTGGTCCGGCTCGGCTGACGCGGCGTCCGTGTCGGCTGACCAGGCCCCCTGGTCGGTCTCCGGGGTGCCCTCGTCGGGCGCCATGACCTCCTCGTCGGCCACCTGGGCGCCCTCGTCGGGTGAGAGGGTTCCCACGCCGGGCGACAGGGTGCCCTCGGCCGGCGGCGTGGTCTCAGGGCCTCGCCACCAGGGGGTGTCCTCGGTCGGCACGGCGGTGGCCGCGTCGGCCGGCGGCGGGACGTCCATGCCGGTCAGCGGCGGGGCGCCCTGGAACGGGTCCCCTGCGGCCGTTTCTGACGGCTGGTGGAGGTCCGCCCCGGACTCCGACAGGGTGATCTCGGACGGCGTCGGGGACTCCGGCAGGGTGGCATCGAGTGGCGACGGCGGTGGCGCTCTGGGCCGCGGGGGTGTCGTGGCCTGCCCGCAGGGCGTCCTGGCCGGTCTGCTGGCTGGTTGCCTCCGACCACGTCTCCCGCTGCGACCTGGGCGGCTCCTGCTGCGGCGGGCGCAGGCGCTGGCGGCCGGCGCCTACCAGCGAGTCGAACGCGCGGCGGACGGTGGCGCTGGCCTCCTCGACCCGCTCGGTGACGGTGAGCTGGGCACTGCGCGACTTGGACCGGTCATCGAAGCGGCCGTGCGCGCCCTGGTCGCTGCCCGGCATCTGGTCGACCGGCTGCCAGAGGTTGTTCGGGCGGTCCGCGGGCTCCTTCTCGTCCGTCTGCTGGGAATTGAAGCCGGTGCGGGCGAGGTACTGGTCGAGCAGCGGGGCGGCGAACCTCTGGGCCACGATCGTGCCGACGGTGGACGCGCCGACCCAGTGCTCCTTGCGCTCCGGGTGGTCGGCCGCGAAGACGACACCCTGCGCGGCGACCTCGGGCTCGTAGATCGGCGGAACCGGCTGCGGGCGGCGTGGCAGCCGCGACAGCACCCAGTTGAACTGGGGCGTGTTGACGGCCGGCATCTGCACGACGGTGATCTTGACCTTGGAGTGGTCGTGCATCAGCTCGGTCCGGATCGACTCGGTGAAACCGTTGATGGCGTGCTTGGCGCCGCAGTAGGCCGACTGGAGCGGGATCGCGCGGTAGCCGAGGGCCGAGCCGACCTGGACGATGGTGCCCTGGTTGCGCGGGCGCATCCGGGACAGCGCGGCCATGGTGCCGTGCACGTAGCCGAGGTAGCTCACCTCGGTGACCCGGCGGAACTCCTCCGGCTTGATCTCCCAGAAGGGGGCGAACACCGAGGTGAAGGCCACGTTCACCCACACGTCGATGGGGCCGAACTGGGTCTCGGCCAGCGACGCGGCCTCATCCACGGCCTTGAAGTCGGATACATCGGTGGGGATCGTGAGCGCCAGGCCGCCGGCCGCCTCTACCGCCCTGCCCGCCGCCTGGAGTCCGTCGAGGCCGCGGGCGAGCAGCACCACGTTGGCGCCGCGTTTGCCGAAAAGCTCCGCCGTGGCGCGGCCGATGCCGGCGCTCGCGCCGGTGATCACCACGGTCTCAGTCTTCTTTACTGGCTCAGTCATTTTTGCCCTCCCGGGATAGTCGCGTCGGCTCCGGGGGTCCCCGGGGGAAATGGGGGCGGGAGCCCCCCATGCCAGAAATCTGCTTTTCCCGGCAGATAACCGTCACGGTCATTCGTCCGCCCGCCTCCGACGGCTCCGGCCTGACAGCTATCCCCGGGAAACACGGGGGCACCTCCCGGGGATAACCATCGCGCTCTCTACTTCCAGGCATGGACGGGTCCAAACGAGGAAGTAGCGATGGCATGGCAAGCAACGGTGATAGCGCAGGTAAGCGCAGGGTTGGCAATGGCGCGGGCGACGTGCTCGCGCCCCGGGTGCTGCGGGAGTACGCGCTCGTGGCGGACGGCGAGCGCGGCGCGATGATCGCCCCGGACGGGTCGGTGGCGTGGCTGTGCGTGCCGCGCTGGGACAGCCCGGCCGTTTTCAGCGGGCTGCTGGGCGGCCCCGGCCGGTACACCGTCGGGCCCGCCGACCCCTGGCACGTCTGGGGCGGCTACTACGAGAACGGCAGCCTGATCTGGCGCAGCCGCTGGGTCGGCGACTCCCGGATCGAGTGCCGGGAGGCCCTCGCCATGCCCGCCGACCCGCACAAGGCGGTGCTGCTGCGGCAGATCGTGGCGGTCGACGGGGCGGCCGAGGTCACCGTGACCCTCGACCTGCGGGCCGGGTACGGGCGCAGCGGGATGACGCAGCTGGCCAAGAAGGACGGGATCTGGACCGGGCGCAGCGCCGGGACCTGGTTCCGCTGGTCGGGCGCGGACGAGGCGCGCCAGGCCGGCGGCCTGCTGACGATGACGGTCGAGTTGGCAGCCGGGGAGGAACACGCTCTCGTTCTGGAAATCTCTGATCGTGAGCTTAGCGATGATCCGCCCGACGCTGCCCGGACCTGGGCGGGGACCGAGGAGGCTTGGTCGCAGGTGGTCCCGGACTGCGCGAGTCTGATCGCGGTCTCCGACGCGAAGCACGCCTACGCGGTGCTGCGCGGGCTGACCTCGGCCGACGGGGGCATGGTGGCGGCCGCGACCACGTCGCTGCCGGAGCGGCTCGAGGGCGGGCGGAATTACGACTACCGGTACGCCTGGATCAGGGACCAGTGCTACGCCGGCCTCGCGGTCGCCGCGCACGGGCCGCACCCGCTGCTGACCGGCGCCGTCCGCTTCGTCACCGAGCGGCTGCTGTCCGACGGGCCCGAGCTGATGCCCGCCTACACGGTGGCGGGCGAGGCGATCGGCGACGAGAAGCCGCTGCGGCTGCGCGGCTTCCCCGGCGCCACCTCGGTGCCCGGCGCCGACGGCGACTCCGGCAGCCCGGCGCGGGCCGGCAACTGGGTGCGCGGCCAGTTCCAGCTGGACGCGCTGGGCGAGTGCCTGTCGCTGTTCGCCGCCGCGGAGGGCCACGACATGCTGGCCGAGGACGACTGGCGGGCGGCGGCGATCGCGGCCGACGCCATCGAGAAGCGGTGGCAGGAACCGGACGCCGGCATCTGGGAACTGGACGACAAGCACTGGACGCACTCCCGGCTGGCCTGTATCAGCGGGCTGCGGGCGGTCGCGACCGCGGTCGCGACCGGGCCGCCGGGCAGCCACGGGCACCGCGAGGCGGCGCGGTGGAGCAGCCTGGCCGACACCATCGCGGCCAGCCTGGGCGACGTCGTGCATTCCTCCGGCCGGTGGCAGCGGGCCCCCGATGACGAGCGGGTGGACGCGGCCCTGCTGCTGCCCGCCATCAGGGGCGGTTTCGCCATCGAGGATCCGCGCACGCAGGCGACGATCGAGGCGGTGCGGACCGAGCTCGCGTCCGACGGCTATGTCTACCGGTTCCGGCACGATGCGCGGCCGTTGCACAAGGCCGAGGGCGCGTTCCTGCTCTGCGGGTTCTGGATGGCCCAGGTCGATCACGCGCTGGGTGACCCGGTCTCGGCCGCGCACTGGTTCGAGCGGGGCCGGGGCGCCTGCGGGCCCGCCGCCCTCTACACCGAGGAGTACGACGTGCACCAGAAGCAGCTGCGGGGGAACCTGCCGCAGGCGTTCGTGCACGCCGGGATGCTCGAGTGCGCGGTGATGCTGTCCCACGATGCCAAGCTCGGCGGCGCCTGACCGGGCGGCACCTGAGCGGTCAGGCCCGGCGGCGCCGGATCGCCACGGCAGCCGCCACCGCGGTCGCCGCGCCCGCCAGCACAGCGGCGGCCATGGCCGCGCCACCCGGCGACAGTGCCGGGCGGCGCGGCGGCTCGAGGCGGACGGCCATGGCCTGCTCCGGGTACTCGTACCCGAGGTTGCCGCCGCTGTTGAGCAGCTCGGCCAGGTGGACGGCCTCCCGGCCGCCGCTGTCGAGCTCGTGGATCTGGGTGCGGCAGCTGAACCCGTCGGCGAGGACGACCGCCTCGGCAGCGGCGGCGCGCAGCTTAGGCAGGAGGGCACGCTCGGCGATGGCCTTGCTCACTTCGCCGTGCCCGGCCTGGAAGCCGAAGTTGCCGGCCAGGCCGCAGCAGCCAGTCTCCAGGTGCTCGGTGCTCGCGCCGGCGCTGGCCAGCAGCTTGGCGTCCGCGTCCCAGCCCATCACCGCGTGCTGGTGACAGTGCACCTGCGCCAGGACCGGCCGGCGCAGCGTCGGCGGGGTGTAGCCGGGGGTGTGCCCGGTCAGCAGCTCGGATAGCGTCAGGGTGTGGTCGCGGAGCCGGAGCACGTCCTGGTCGTCGGGGAAGAGCTCGGGCGCGTCCGAGCGGAACACCGCCGTGCAACTCGGCTCGAGGCCGACCACGTAGCCGCCCTGCCTGACGTGCGGGGCGAGCGTCTGTACGGCGTGGGCGAGTATCCGCTTGCCGGTAGCCAGCTGCCCGGTGGAGATCCAGGTCAGGCCGCAGCAGACCGGTTCGGCGAGGATCTGCACCCGCCAGCCCGCGCCCTCGAGGACCTCGACGGCGGCCTGGCCGACGTGCGGGTGGAAGTAGTTGGTGAACGAGTCGGGCCAGAGCACGACGGTGCCGTGGCGGCCGTCGCCCTGCGGCTCCCGGCGGGCGAACCACTGCTGCAGCGTCTCGCCCGCGAATGGCGGCACCTCGCGGTGCTCAAGGCCGCCGGCCAGCATGGCGGCGCGGTGCAGCAGCGGCGTGTGGGTGAGCGCGTTGACCAGCTTCGCCAGCCTGAGCTTGGAAACCGCGCGGGCGGTCAGCGGAAGCCAGCCGAGCGCGAGGTCCGAGCGGGGCCGACGCCACTGCCGGCCCTGCCAGTGGTGGGAAAGGAACTCCGCCTTATAGGTGGCCATGTCGACGTTGGCCGGGCAGTCGGACTTGCAGCCCTTGCAGGACAGGCAGAGGTCGAGGGCGTCGCGGACCGCCGCACTGCGCCAGCCGTCTTTCACCGGGCCGTCGCCGTGGCCGTCGAGCATTTCGAACAGCAGCCGGGCGCGACCGCGGGTGGAGTCCTCTTCCTCCATCGTCACCTGGTAGGACGGGCACATGACGGCGCCCCCCTTGTTGTCGTGATGGCGGCACTTGCCGATCCCCACGCACCGATTGGCGGCCTGCGCGAACGACCCGCCATCGTCGGGGTAGCGGAAGAAGAGATCCTGCGGGGTGGCGGGCGCCCAGTCGGCGCCGAGCCGCAGATGCTCGTCCAGCCGGGCCGGGTGCACGACCTTGCCGGGGTTCATCTTGTTGGCCGGATCGAAGATTGCCTTCAGCTCGCCGAACGCCCGGACCAGGTCCTCGCCGAACATCCGGGTGAGCAGCTCGCCGCGGGACTGGCCGTCGCCGTGCTCGCCCGACAGCGACCCGCCGTAGGAGACCACCAAGTCGGCGGCGCGCTCCATGAATCGGCGGTAGGCGGCAACGCCCTCGGCCGAGTAGAGGTCGAACGGGATGCGGGTGTGCACGCAGCCCTGGCCGAAGTGACCGTAGAGGGCGGGCATCGCGTCGGTCTCGTAGCCGAACTCCTCGTACAGCCGCTTCAGGTCGCGCAGGTAGTCGCCGAGGCGGTCCGGCTGGACGGCGGCGTCCTCCCAGCCCTCGAAGGTGTCCCGGCGGTGCGGCACGTGCGCGGTGGCGCCGAGGCCGCCCTCGCGTACCGCCCAGAGCTCATCCTCGCGGGCCGGGTCGTCGTAGAAGGAAACGCTCGGCTCGTGCTCGGTCTCGTGCAGGGCGTCCAGCATCTCCTGCGCCGATTTATCCACCTCGTCGCGGGTCATGCCGCCGAACTGGACCATCAGGAAGGCGCTGCCATCGGGCAGCTCGGCCACGGCCTGCGGGTTCATCCGCTTGAGCTGCTCGTCGTGGATGCAGCCGGCTGTCCAGGCCCTCGAGGGCGATCGGCTTATGCGGCAGGATGCGCGGGACTGCGTCGGCGGCGCGGTCGACGGACGGGTAGCCGAGCACTACGAGCGACCGCTCGGTAAGCACCGGGATCAGTTTGAGCTTGGCTCGCAGCACGGTGACCAGGGTGGACTCGCTGCCGACGAGCAGGCCCGCCACGTCGAAGTTGTGCTCGGGCAGGAGGGAGTCCAGGTTGTAGCCGGAGACGCGTCGCGGAATATCCGGATATTTCGCCTGTATCTGGTCGGCGTAGGCGTCCCTGAGCTTGCGGATCCCCCGGTAGATCCGCGCCTGACTGTCACCCCGGCGTTCAATCGCCGTGTACTCGTCGTCATCGGTCGGGCCGCACCAGAACCGGGTGCCGTCGTAGAGCAGCACCTCGAGCGCCGCGATGTTGTCGACCACCTTGCCGGTGCGCTGCGCGGTCGCGCCGCACGAGTTGTTGCCGATCATGCCGCCGATGGTGCAGTTCATATGCGTCGCGGGCTCAGGCCCGAACCGCAGCCCGTGCGGGGAGAGAAAATCATTCAGGACATCCAGAACGATCCCGGGTTCCACCACACAGGTGCGCTGCTCCGTGTCGACGTCGAAGACGCGGTGGCAGTACTTCGACCAGTCGATGACGACCGCGGTGTTGGTGGTCTGGCCGGCCAGGCTGGTGCCGCCGCCCCGCGACAGCAGCGGGACGCCGTGATCGCGGCACACCCCGGCTGCCGCCGCGCCGGCTTCCACGGTGCGGGGTAGCACCACGCCGATCGGCACCTGGCGGAAGTTCGAGGCGTCGGTTGAGTAGGCAGCGCGGGTGCCCGCGTCGAACCTGACTTCACCGTCGACCGCCGCGGCGAGGTCCTGCTCAAGGCCGCCTGCCGCCGCGGCCGGGTTCTGCTCGAGCTGAATGTCAGTGTCGGCCATGGCGCGGCGGCTACCCGCTCGGCCGGCGGGTATGCGCGGCTATGTCCGCTGGGACGGGCTATGTGCGATATTGGCGATTTGTTGTGTTTGCGGAGGAATGCCCGGGGTAACTCCGTGGCGCGTGATGAATCGGCGAAGCTATGCGGACGTCGTTGCCATGCGAGCTCAGTGCGGGGCTGGGCGGCAACGGCGCGCGGGGGCGAGCACCAGGCATCGGGCACTAACGTGGGTGGCCGAACCGCTCGGTGCTTCCGCATCGCTGGTTCTCCAGTAGGTCGTCAAAGGAGACGGGTATGGCAGGCGGAGAGTTGGCTGCTGTCGCGGTAGGCGACGGCGGTCCCATGTTCGTGCCGCAGGAAGAGGGACCGGCGGTCTCCTGGATGCTCACGGAGGCGGCGCTGACTCCCCCGGTGCCGGTTTGCCAGTAGTCGCGACACCGGAAGCGACACCGGAACCTGTCGAATCTGGGTACTGGGGACCGTCGGATCTGGGTACTGGGGACCGTCGGATCTGGGTACTGAAGGCTGTCGAAATCAGGTACTCAAGGCGCGCCGCGGGTTACTGGATGCGGAAGACGACCAGGCAGGCGTCGTCGCCGGTGTCGGACAGGGCGCTGCTGAGGATGCGGTCGGCGTGCGAGCGGGCGTCGGGGCCGGCCGGGGCGGCGGCCAGGGTGAAGTCGCGGAGCATGTCGCTGATGGAGCCCGAGCGGCGCTCGATCAGGCCGTCGGTGAACAGCAGCAGGGTGTCGCCCACCTTGAGCTGGGTGCTGGCCTCCTCGTACTGTGCGGTCGGGTCGAGGCCGAGCAGCACCCCCTCGGGCAGCGGCAGCGACCGGCCCTTGCCCTCGCGGACCAGGACGGGCGGCAGGTGCCCGGCCCGGGCCCAGCGCAGCATCCGGGTGGCCGGCTCATACTGGCCGCAGACGACGGTCCCGGCGATGCCCTCGGTCAAGTGGCAGGCCGCGTAGTTGAGGTGCCTGAGCAGCTCGGCCGGGCCCGCGCCGGTCGCGGCGAGCCCGCGCAGCGCGTTCCGGGCGGCGATCATGCCGGTCACCGCCTCGATGCCGTGGCCGGTGATGTCCCCCACCACCAGCAGGATGTCGTTGTCAGGGAGCGGCAGCACGTCGTACCAGTCGCCGCCGACCAGGTGCCCCACCTCGGCCGGGCGGTAGCGGACGGCCACGTCGATCCCGGCCCCGGCCAGCGGCGGCTCGTCCTGGGCCATGATGGCCTGCTGCAGGCGCAGCGCCAGCTGATGCTCCTCGGCGGCGCGCTGCTCGCTGTCGGCCAGCTGGTCACGGGTGGCGGCCAGCGCGACCTGGGTGTGGTACTGCACGGAGACGTCCTGGAAGGCGCCGCGCAGCGCGACCAGGGTGCCGCCCGCCAGCACCGGCTCGGCGAAGACGCGCAGCTGCCTGATCACCGAGGTGCCCGGGCGGACGATGCGGAATGCCGCCACCGCTGGCTCCTGCCGGTCGAGCAGCTGCTCCTGGAACCGGCGGACGGCCACCCGGTCGGCCGCGATCACGAAGCTGTGCAGCGCGGCCACGGGGATCGGCGACGCCTGCGCCGGGTCCAGCCCGAACAGCGCGAACGCGTCGCGGGTCCAGCGGACGGTGCCGGCCGCGAACTGCTCTTCCCAGCCGCCGAGGCTGCCGAGCCGCTGCGCGTGCTCGAGCACCTCGGCCACCTGCTCGGCCTCGCCCGGCACCCGCCAGGTGAACAGCACCCCGGCGAAGAAGGGGACGGCGTGCAGGTCGGCCAGCACGGCCATCGCCGCGCCGTCGGCCAGCGGCGCGGCGACCAGACCGGGCGCGTGCTCGGGGCGCCCGCTGGCGACGACCCGCAGGGCACGGGCGAACAGGCCGTCGCCGGTCGTCGAGCGGGGGTAGGCCTCGAGCAGGGTGAGCGGGGCGATCTCGGCGGGCGGGCGGCCCGCCGGGTCGGCGTAGCCGGGGCTCAGGTACATGATGGCGAAGTCGATCACATCGCCCAGGGCATCCCGCAGCGGGCGGACGACCAGCGCGGAGCCGGTGATCTCGGCCAGCGTGGCGAAGATCGCGGGGGACGGCGTCACCGCGCCGATCGGGCCGGCCGCGAGGCGAGCGCCGAGCACGTCGGTGAACCCGGCGACAACGGCGGACAGCCGCTCCCTGGTGTCGTCGTCGAAGTCCCGCCGGGACGTCCCCCACCAGACCTCGGCCACGCCGAACAGGGTGCCTGCCCTGTCCCACAGGCCGAGCACCGCGCGGGCCCCACCGTGCCCCCAGGGGGCCGCGACGGCCACCTGGTCACGCGGCGGCGGGCCGGCCTCCCACCACAGGTCCTCCCCGGTGGCCGCGACCCGCTGCTCCGCGCAGTCCAGCTGCGGCGGCAGCCGCCGCCAGCGGCTGGTGTCGGTGCCGCTGAGTCCTTCCTGGCCGAGCAGCTCGAGGGCGCCGTCGGCCTCGAGCAGCCAGACCGCGACCGCCGACACCCCGAACCGCGGCGCCAGCTGGGCGGCGAGCGCGCCCACCAGTTCGACGCCGTCCCTGGAGCGCACGGCCGCCGCCACCGCCAGCGGGTCATCGGCGGCGGCCAGCCGCCCGGGCCCGGGCGGCTCCCCCGCCAGCGAGGGCGGCTGGGCGCCGGCACCGGGCGTTCCGGTCGAATCGGGGCCGGGCAGCCCGGATTGCCCGGGGTCCGGTGCGGACGGCGGTTCCTGCCGCAGCACGGCGGCGGCCAGCTCGGCGACGGGAATGCCGGCCGCGGCGGCCATGTCGGCCAGCTGACGGGCCGCGGTGGCGGCCGACAGGCCGTCCCGCTCCATCAGCACGCCGCGGGCCATCGCGGCGAGGTCGGCCGCCTGCGCGTCCGCGCGCGCCACGGCCAGCTCGCGTCGCTGACGCTCTATTACTGCGGCAAGCCTCGGCAAACTGTCCATGGGGTCCACGTCTTGTTGGTAAGACTGATTGTCTTGAGGCAGCGGGCTGTCCCCCGGCGCTACCGCGTCACCGCTGCCTGCCACCAACACCGCCGCTACGCGCGCGACGCCGAGATGCGGAAACCGTACCACCAGCAGCCGCGTGACCGGCGGGTCTATCGATGCGCGTGAGCATGATGGTGATACGTGTGATTTTATCTTTATATAGGGAAGCAGCTGGTAGAGGCTGCTGATTATATGGCCATTTTGGCGGCAACTGCCGGTAGGCAGGCAGCTATCGTATAACAGTCAGTCCTTACGATTTCTCCGCCGTAGGCGAGGATTGGGGAGCACCGATGACAGACGTTGACCAGCGGCCCCGGCTCGACAGATCGGCCCTTGAGCAACTTCTGGCCGGTCTCACCGCGGTCCGCGGCGGCGACTTCAGCCGGCGGCTCGCGCCGACCGGCGACCCGCTGGTGGATGAGATCGCCTCGGTCTTCAACGGGATGGCCGACCAGCTCGACCAGTTCACCTCGGAGGTCACCCGGGTCGCGCGCGAGGTCGGCACCGAGGGCAAGCTGGGCGGCCAGGCCCACGTGCCCGGGGTCTCCGGCACCTGGAAGGACCTGACCGAGTCGGTCAACGCGATGGCGGGCAACCTGACCACCCAGGTGCGGAACATCGCCCAGGTGGCGACCGCGGTGGCCAAGGGCGACCTCACCCAGAAGATCGGGGTCGAGGCGCAGGGCGAGATCCTCGAGCTGAAGACCACCCTGAACACGATGGTGGACCAGCTCTCCGCGTTCGCCGACGAGGTCACCCGGGTGGCCCGCGAGGTCGGCACCCAGGGCGACCTGGGCGGCCAGGCGGTGGTGCACGGCGTCTCGGGGACCTGGAAGGACCTGACTGACAACGTCAACTCGATGGCCAACAACCTGACCAATCAGGTGCGGAACATCGCCCAGGTCACCACCGCGGTCGCGCAGGGCGACCTGACCAAGAAGATCGACGTCGACGCCCGCGGCGAGATCCTCGCGCTGAAGACCACCATCAACACGATGGTCGACCAGCTGTCGTCGTTCGCGGCCGAGGTCACCCGGGTCGCCCGCGAGGTCGGCCGGGAAGGCCAGCTGGGCGGCCAGGCCGAGGTCGAGGGCGTGTCCGGCACCTGGAAGCGGCTGACCGAGAACGTCAACGAGCTCGCCGGGAACCTGACCCGCCAGGTCCGCGCGATCTCCCAGGTGACCAGCGCGGTCGCGTCGGGCGACCTGACCAGGACGATCTCGGTCGAGGCCGAGGGCGAGGTCGCCGAGCTGAAGGACAACATCAACGCGATGGTCCGCTCGCTGCGCGAGACGGTGCAGGCCTCCCGCGACCAGGACTGGCTGAAGACCAACCTGGCCAGCATCGGCTCGATGATGCAGGGCCACCGGGACCTGGAGATCGTCGCCGAGCTGATCATGGAGGAGCTGGCGCCGCTGATGGGGGCGCTGCACGGGACCTTCTTCCTGACCGAGCAGCAGGGCGGCGAGACCCGGCTGCGGCTGATCGCCGGGTACGGGCTGCGGGCCGACAAGGACGCGCCGATCCAGTACCGGATCGGCCAGTCGCTCATCGGCCAGGTGGCCAAGTCCAAGCGGCTGGTCGTGGTGGACGAGATCCCGCAGGGCTACATCAAGATCACCTCCGGGCTGGGCGAGGCGCCGCCGGCCAACCTGGTCGTGTTCCCGCTGCTGTTCGAGGGCGAGGTCCTCGGCGTGGTCGAGCTGGCGTCGTTCAGCAAGTTCACCCCGGTCCAGATCGACTTCCTCGAGCAGTTCGCCGAGACGCTGGGGATCAGCGTCAACGCGATCATCGCCAACTCCCGGACCGACACCCTGCTCGGCCAGTCGCAGCGGCTGACCGCGGAGCTGCAGGCCCGGTCGTCGGAGCTGCAGGCGCGCTCGGAGGAGCTGCAGCGCTCCAACGCCGACCTGGAGGACAAGGCCGAGCTGCTGGCCGCGCAGAAGCAGGACATCGAGGCCAAGAACGCCGAGATCGAGCGGGCCAGGACCGAGATCGAGGAGCGCGCCCGGCAGTTCGCGCTCGCCTCCCAGTACAAGTCGCAGTTCCTGGCGAACATGTCGCACGAGCTGCGGACGCCGCTGAACAGCCTGCTGATCCTGGCCCGGCTGCTGGCGCAGAACCCGGGGCGCAACCTGACCGCCAAGCAGGTCGAGTACGCCAACGTCATCCACTCGGCCGGCTCGGACCTGCTCCAGCTGATCAACGACATCCTCGACCTGTCCAAGGTCGAGGCGGGCCGGATGGACCTGCACGCCGAGCGGTTCACCCTGGCCGCCCTGATCGAGGACCTGCAGGCCACCTTCCAGCCGCTGACGACGGAGAAGGGCCTCGACTTCGAGGTCGACGTCGAGCCGTCGGCGCCGACGGAGCTGGCCACCGACCGGCAGCGGCTGCGCCAGGTGCTGGGGAACCTGCTCTCCAACGCGGTCAAGTTCACCGAGCACGGCCGGGTCACCCTCCGGGTCGCCGCGTCGGGCGCCGCGCAAGACGGTCCCGACATCGCGTTCTCGGTGGTCGACACCGGGATCGGGATCGCGCCGGAGAACCTGGCGGTCATCTTCGGTGCGTTCCAGCAGGGCGACGGGACGCTGAGCCGCCGCTACGGCGGCACCGGGCTCGGGCTGTCGATCGCCAGCCAGGTCAGCGCGCTGCTGGGCGGCGAGATCAACGCCACCAGCGACCTCGGCCGCGGCAGCACGTTCACCCTGAACGTGCCCGCCACGCTGCCCGATGTCCCGCCGGACGACGAGGGGTTCGACGCGGCCTTCGCCGCCCCCGGCGACGGCGGGCCGGGGCTGCGGGGCGCCCGGCCGGTGCGGGGCAGCCAGCAGGAGCGTGGCGCCCAGGAAGCAAGCCAGGACGAGACCGCCCAGCCGCTGCGGGCGGCGATGGCGGACATCACCCGCGCGGCCACGTCCCTGATCGAGTCGGGGGCGGGCGGGGGCGACGACGACTCCGCGCCCGCCGCCAACGGCACCGCCATCGCCCGCGCGGCCGACCGGCCATCGCCCGGCCCGGCCGACCTGCCCGGCAGCGGCGCGGGGGCGAACCGGTTCACCGAACTGGACCGGAACGTGCTGGTGTTCGAGGGCACCAGCGGCGGCCTGCTCACCCTGCTGGCCTACAGCGCCATCTCCGACCTGGGCGGGGTCAGCAGCGCGGTGCGGGTGTCGACCGCCACCAGCCCCGGCCAGGGGCTGGTGCTGCTGGCGGCGGAGCCCTACCGGTGCGTGGTGGTCGACCTGGCCGCGCCGAACGCGTTCGACTTCCTCGAGCAGGTGCAGGAGAAGCCGCAGCTGCGCGCCGTCCCGGTGCTCGCGCACCTGAACGGGCAGCCGGCCAGCGCCAGCGGCGAGCGGCTGTCCGCCCTCCGGGCCGGGTACCGGACGCTGGAGCTGCTGCCCTCGCTGGACGAACTGCGGGAACGGATCACGCTGCACCTGTCGGCGGCCGAGCCGGGCCGGGTGCCCGCGCTGATCAGCAACGGGGTCCCGGCGGTGAACGGGGCCGCGGGGCCGCACGGGGCGGCCGCGAACGGCCAGCACGACCACCCCGAGCTGCGCGGCAAGCACGTGCTGGTGATCGACGACGACGCCCGCAACGTCTTCGCCATCACCAGCACGCTGGAGCTGCACGACGTGGTGGTGACGCGGGCCAGCGACGGGCGGCAGGGCATCGAGGTGCTGCTGGCCGACCCGGAGACCGACCTGATCCTGATGGACGTCATGATGCCGGGGATGGACGGCTACGCGACGATGACCGCGATCCGGCAGATGCCCGAGTTCGGCTCGCTGCCGATCATCGCGGTCACCGCGCGGGCGATGCCCCAGGACCGGGAGAAGAGCATCGCGGCCGGGGCCAACGACTACGTGACCAAGCCGGTCGACACCGACGAGCTGATCGCCTGCATGGAACGGTGGCTGGCCTTCAGCTGAGTCAGGCTGGCCCCGGCATAGGTGACCCGCCGGAACCCCGGGGGTGGATAGGGCTCCGGCGGGCGGTCTGGGTAGCTACTGCGCAGACCTGGCGGCGAACTGGTGCTGCAGGCCGCCGCCAGGCCGCCCACCAGCGCGACCACCAGCGGCTGGCGGTGATGCGCGGTAGTCGGCTACCCCGGCCCAGCGGCGTAAACCTGCCGGATGGACGGAGCCACGCGTGCGTTCCTCACCAAGGTCTGGAACTTATCTTGATCTGCTCTTGATCTCCGCCACCTGGTTCGGACCCCTATCCTGAACCTGGCCCGTTAGTCCGCGCACCGGGCCGCCGCGGCCACGGGGTGCCGCCGGGGGGGTGGGCCCCGACAACAACCGCGCGGAGATGACGGGATACGGGAATATGCCGCCAGTCGGACGGCGTGATGGTGCGCTGACGGACCTCGCGACACGGCGCGACGCACTGCGCCAATCGGTGAGCCTGCCCGGCGCCGATCCTGGGTCGCTGATCGATGCCGCCCTCACCGAGCTGGACGGCGCCATCGAGGCGCTGGCCGACGCGGTGACGGCCGCGGCCGCCCCGGCGGGCCGGGGTGACGCACCGCCCGACGGGCAGCCGGGCATGGCCGAGCGGCGGCTGCTGCACGCCGCCTTCCAGCGCACCCCCACCGCGCTCTTCCTGCTCGAGCAGGACACCACCATCAGGCGGGCCAACGACCAGGCGGCCACGCTGCTCGGGTTCCCGACCGGTTACGCGACCGGCAAGGCGCTGGCCGCGTTCGTGGACCTGCCGTTCCGGGCCGCGGTGCAGACGCAGCTGGCCGCGGTCGCCCGGACCGGCAAGGACCGGCAGGTCAAGTGCCGGGTGCTGACGTCAGGCGGGCCGCTGGAGGCCACCTTGACCGCGGCCCGGGTGGAGCTGCCGGGCGACCCGCCGCTGTTCGTGGTCACCATCACGCCGGCCGGCCAGGCCGCCGACGGCGCGGCTCCGGGCGGCGCGGCCCTCGACGGCCCTGGCCCCGCCGCCAGCCGGGCCGCCGCCGACGACGTGTCCGACCCCGCCATCGCGGCGATGACCAAGCGGCTCGACATGGTGACCGCGGTGACCCAGCTGCTGCTGGACAACAGCACGTTCAGCGAGGCGCTGACCATGCAGCGGTTCGCCCGGCTGCTGGCGGGCGAACTGGCGGACTGGGTCATCATCGACATCGAGCGCGGCGGCCAGCTCCGCCGCCAGTTCGCGGCGGGATCACGCGGCGGCCAGGGCGACCGGCGCAACCCGGCCGGGGCCGAGCGCACCGCGCGGTCGGTCGATCCCGACCCGCAGTCGGCCCCCTGGCAGGTGCACTCCAGCGGCAAGTCCATGCTGCTGGCGCACCCCGAGGACTCCTCGGTGCTGGGGATGGGACCGAACGGCACGCCGCTGCTGATGGCGCTCGGCGCCACCTCGCTGATCTGCGTGCCCATCGCTGACAGCACTAGCGGCTACGGGACGCTGACGCTGGCGCGGCAGCCCGCCAGCGGCCCGTTCGGCGTCGCCGACCTGGGGCTGGCCGAGGAGCTCGGCCGGCACCTGGGGACCGCCATCCGGGTCGACCGGATGTTCCGCCGCCGGTCGGAGGTGGCCGAGGCGCTGCAGGCGAGCCTGATGCCTGCCACCCTGCCGCAGCAGGTGCCGTGGCTCGAGTTCGCCTCGGCCTACATCGGCGCCACCCAGTGGCAGGAAACCAGCGGAGACTTCTACGACGTGTTCCCGACCTCCGACGGCTGGGCCATCGCGATCGGCGATGTCTGCGGCAAGGGCCAGGACGCGGCCGCGATGACCGCCGCCGCCCGGCACTCGATCCGCGCCCTGGCGCATGTGCACAAGGAACCCGCGGACGTGCTCACCGCGGCCAACCAGGTGCTGCTGGCCGGGGACTACGGTGAGCGGTTCGTGACCGCCTCGCTCGCCTTCCTGCGCCAGCGCGGCCGCCGGGTGCAGGTCCGGCTGGGCGGCTGCGGGCATCCCGGCCCGGCCGTCGTCCGGGCCGACGGGCGGGTGGAGATCCTCGATGTGGACGGGATGCCGCTCGGGCTGTTCGGTGACTCGGAGGCGAGCAAGACCGAGGTGGAACTGCGCGAGGGCGACCTGCTGTTCTTCTACACCGACGGGGTGACCGAGGCCCGCAGCGCCGACCACGGGTTCTTCGAGGACCGGCTGGCGGACGAGCTCGCCTCGGTCGCCGGGCGCTCGGCCTCGGACACCGTGCGCGCGGTGCAGGACCTGGTGACGTCGTTCTCCGAGGGCGAGCTGAGGGATGACGTCACGATGCTCGCGGTCAGGGTCGGCCCTGAAGCGCGAGCATCGTGAGGTGAGTGGCCGGCGGCCGTTCCGGGTGCCGCCGGCCGGTGCGCCGGTTACGGCTCGTACAGGTCCTCCGGCTGCTCGTAGAGGTCCTCGATTACTTCGGTCTGGCCGTTGACGGTGCGGTAGGTCCCCTGCGGCTCGCCGTTGAGCGTGGTCCCGTCGATGACGTCGTCCTGGTCAACGAAGGTCGGCTGCGGCGTGCTGCCCGCCTCAATCGAGCCGGTCGCCGGGCGGGTGGTGTACTGCGCCCGCTGGGCCTGGGGGGCGGGGTAGGTCCGCCGGGTCTGGATCCGGCGGCCGAGCCAGCCGTAGGTGCGCTTAGGCAGCACCAGGCCGACCAGGCCGACCAGCATGAGCACCCAGCCGACGGTGTGCAGATTCAGCCACGAGGGGGTCGCTCGCACAGCGAAGGCCAGGATCGCGCCGACCGCGATGAGTGCCAGGCCTGCTCCGGTTTTCATGGAGGATTGTCCTTTCCAGTGAGAGGTTCTCTCATCATGACGCGAGCGCGTCGTCTACGTCGAGCAGGCGGCTTCGGAGGTGGGTCAGCGCGCGGGAGAGCAGCCGGGACACGTGCATCTGGGAGATGCCCAGGGTCGCGCCGATCTCGGCCTGGGTCAGGTTGCCGTAGAAGCGCATGGTGAGGATCTTCTGCTCGCGCTCGGGGAGCTCGTCCCAGTGGGTGGCGACGGCCTCCATGTCGATCGAGCGCTCCAGGTCGGCATCCTCGTCGCCGAGCATGTCGGACAGCTGGCCGGGGTCCTCGTGGTCCGACAGCGGCGCGTCCAGCGAGTAGGCGCTGAACACCATGTCCGCCTGCTGGGCCTCGAGCAGGTCCTCCAGGCTGACGCCGAGGCGCTCGGTCAGCTCGGCGTTGGTGGGCTGCCGGCCGAGCTGGTGGGTGAGATCCTCGGACGCCTTGCGCATGGAGAGCAGCAGCTCCTGGGCGGAGCGCCGGACGTGCACCTGCCACCGCTTGTCGCGGAAGTGCCGCTTGATCTCGCCGCTCACGCACGGGGTGGCGTAGGCGGTGAGGTTGTTGCCGAAGGCAGGGTCGTAGTTGTTGATCGCCTTGAGCAGGCCGACGTAGCCGACCTGCATCAGGTCCTCAACCGGCTCGGGGCTGCCGCGGTACTGTCGCACGCAGGAGCGGACCAGCTTCTCGTGCCGCTCGACGAGGAGCTCGCACAGCGCCGCGCGCTCGTCGCTGTCGCGCGGCAGCTCGTGCAGCCGGGTGAGCAACTCGTCATCGGACAGCCCTCGTAGCTCCGCGCGGGAAAAGCCCAAGGCGGGCGCTTCTTCTACTACTGCCTTCGTCATGGCCGTCTCCGGGGGTGGTGAGGAATGCCGGACGGGAGCTGTTGTGCCCTCACCAGAACTTCTAAACTTTTTAACTTGTGACCTACCTCACATGAATGTCCCCCGATGTCTTGGACCTGAGCCCGGATGGACGTGATGTTGGCCGATACCGGGGTAGTCGCGGCCTCATGAGTATCGAAGTACGGGCAACGGACCGGCTTACCCGCAGCTCGCAGGCGGGTGACGTCGTGCTGGCCTACATCAGCGCACAATCGGGCCGGCTCCGGTCCCTCGACCTCGCCGTCCGCCGGGACGAGCCGGACGCCGTCCACCAGATGCGGGTGACCACCCGCCGGCTGCGCGCCGCCCTGCAGGCGTTCCCGATGGTCGTGCTCGAGCCCGCCACGCACCTGAACGGCGAGCTGAGGTGGCTCGGCCAGGTGCTGGGCGACGCCCGCGACGCCGAGGTGCTCGAGCGGTACTTCGAGGAGAGACTGAGCAGCACGCCGGTGGAGCTGGTGCTCGGCCCGGCCCAGGCGCGGGTGGTGGCGCACTTCGCCCCGGCCCACGCCGCCGCCCGGAAAGCGGTGATCGAGGCACTGGATTCCGCACGCTGGTTCGGGATACTGCACGCTCTGGACCGGCTGCTGGTGGAGCCGCTGCGGACGGAAGCGGCGACCCAGCCCGCCGCCGAGGTGCTGCCCAAGGCCGTCGCGCATGCCTACCGGCGGGCCAGTCACCGGATGCACCAAGCCCGGCACACACCGGAAGGCGCCGCCCGTGACGCCGCGCTGCACGAGGCGCGGAAGGCGGCCAAGCGCGCCCGGTACGCGGCCGAGGCGGTGCAGCCGGTGTTCGGCCAGGACGCCCAGCGCTTGGCCAAGCGGATGAAGGCGGTCCAGTCAGTCCTCGGCGACCACCAGGACGCCGTCGTCGCCCGCGGGGTCGCGCGCGACATAGGCGTGCAGGCTTACCTGGGCGGGGAAAACGCGTTCAGCTTCGGGCTGCTGAATGAGCGGGCGCACCGCGACGCGCTGGAGTACCAGCGGCAGGCGGTGAAGGTGTGGCAGCGGTCGTCCCGGCACAAGGCGCGCCGCTGGCTCGGCCGCCGCTAGCTTGAACTTTGTCCTTTTTGAGCGAATAGGCGAAGGCGGTCTGGGCAGCGGACTGCGGTGCAGCGACTAAGCCGCCTAACTAGCAGCCTCCCTTAAGGACGTCAATGATCACCTACGTCACCGATTGGCGTGCGGCGGGCGCATGTCTCTCCGCCGATCCCGAGTTGTTTTTCCCGTTCCCCCAGGGCGAGGTCGCTGACCGGCAGGTCAGCAGCGCGCTGCGGGTCTGTGCCGGTTGCACCGTACGGCAGCAGTGCCTTGACTTCGCGATGCAGACGGCGGAGGTGCACGGAATCTGGGGCGGCACCACGCCCGAGGAGCGGATCCGCGCCCGGCGCAAGGCCACCCGACGGCGCAAGGAAAGCCAGGCCTGGCAGCAGGCGACGGACGTCCGCGCTTCTTAGCGGTTCCAATGACGTTGATGGGCAGAAGGGGCCCGGGGGGCGTAGTTAGGCGCGGGCTCCGCGGCTGCCGGGGGCACCCGGGACACCGGGGGCATAGGTCGTGATCACCCGGGCCGCTACGTCGGTGACCTTGATGTGGCGGCGCTGCGATTCGCGCCGCAGGTACTTGAGCGCCTCGTCGGCGTCGCAGCCGAGAGCGTGCATCAAGATGCCCTTGGCCTGGTCAGTGACCGCGCGGGCGGCGACCGAGTCCTTGAGCTGGGTGGCGACCCGCTGCGCCTCGACGTAGGCGAGGCCGTTGGCGAAGACGGTGGAGCCGAACCGGGCCAGCATCTCGGCCATCGGCACCCCGTCGGCGTCCAGGCTTCCCGGCCGGACCCCGAAGAGCCCGAGCACCAGGGTCATAGGCGGGAACTGGGTCACCAGATGGACCGAGCTGCGCAGGCCCCGGCGGAGCGCCTCCTGCGCCCAGCGCGGCCAGCGCTCCTCGGCCAGGGTGTCGCCCGAGCTGACCGGCAGGCCCTCGCGCACCGCCAGCAGCAGCGGCCCGGCCCCCATCCGCAGCTGCAGATCGACCAGCTCGGCCGGGTCGGGATGGCTGGCCGCCACCGCGGTGAGCTCACCGTCACGCCAGATGGTGACGTAGGCCGCCGCGCACCCGGGAACCTGGCGGACGGTCATCTCGGCCAGCTTGCTCAGCGACCTGGCTTCGCCGTTGGACAGGCTCACCAGTTCCGTCGCCCCGTAGCCCAGATCGCCGACCGTCACGTCATCTCCCGTCCGTAGCCGGACCGCCCGCCGCTAGCGGCGGCGGCATACGGTCATTTGGCAGGGTACTCGCCGCAGTCCAGCGCACGCAGCTGGGCCGCGGCCGCCGTGGTCGCCGTGGTCGCCGCGGCGGGGGCGGACGCGGCGGTCAGGCAGGACGGGGCCGGCGGGCGGAGTTCGACGCTGAGCGTGGCGCAGAGTGCCACCACGAGGGCGAGCACCGCCAGGGTGGCGACCCCCGCGAACCGTGGCCTGCGCCACAGCGGCGCGCGCGGCGGCTCGGCCCCGTCGGGCGGGCCGCCGGCGGCGGCCCGCCATGGAGCAGGTTGAACGTCTCGTACAGCGCCGCCAGCCGGGGCGTCTGCGCGGCCAGGCTGGCCTCCAGCACGGCCAGCTCGCGGCGCAGGCGGCCCCGCCGCAGGCGATGCCTGCGACGGGAGCGGCCCTGCGGGCCAGTCAGCGGGCTGGATGGCCGGTCAGCCGGGCCACTTCGACCGGGTGTGCTTTCCATAACTCCACCGCCGTACCCCAGTTACTTCTGGTTACGCATTACTTACAGCTTAGCTTCGGGTTTACCCCAACCCAGTTGAGCGGCCCGGCCAGGATCGTGATGATGGTCGTACCGGTGCCACCGCAGCTCGGCATGTGGTTGTAATAGTTGCGCTGGCCGGCCGCGATCGCGCCGAAGATGAGCCAGATGATGAGGATGATCGTCCCGAGTCTCATGATGGTCCTTATCCTTCTCGCGCCGGGGAGGACGCGTGTTCACTTATCATGACGGTCTACTGTTCGAAAAGGCCGATGGTCTCGGTCTCCGGCCTGAACCAGACGCCGAAGCCGATAGCGAAGGTGCGGGGGGACAGCGAAGCGGACCGTGATCGGTCCGTGCCGATGGCGGACGAGTCGTATCCGAACAGAAACCCGCCCATGGTCGAGAGCGGCTAAGCTGCCAGGAGAAGGCTGTGGCCGGGTGGGAAGCTAGCGCGACGAGGACGTTTTCCTCGGTCTCGATTCCGCTCACCGCCCACCTCCTGAGGGGTACGGGCATCAACTACCCCCGTGCCGGAACCGAAACCAGGCAGTAACCTGCTTCAAGTTGTGTGTGGGCAGCGGGAACGGAATAATGCTGCCTGCGGTTGCGCCAGTTGAGCGGCGGCCGCTGTTTGGGTCCGGAGACGCGGCCCGCCTGATGCCTAGAAGCGGCGGTGACTTGTCGTGCCCGAAGTACGTTTTCCTGTGACCTGGTCCGGCCGGACCGCCGTGGTCGCGGTGCCGACGGAACTGGACCTCACCATCGCCGAAGAACTACGCGAGGTGCTACTCGGGGTGCTGAACGCGGGCGCCCTAGGCCTGGTGGTCGATCTGACCACGACAACGTTCTGCGACTCGGCGGGTATCACCGCCATCACCCGCGCCGTGCGGCGGAGCACGGCGAGCGACGCCACCGTCCGGCTCGCCGTTACCTCTACGCCGGTGCTGCGGGTGCTTAACCTGGTCGGCATTGACCGGCTGATCGACATATACCCGGACGTGGACGCCGCCCTGGCGTCGCTGCCGGAAGAGGCGAAGAACGTCAGCTGACGCCGAGCGAGGCGAGCACGGTCACGCCGTCGGGGCCCGACTCCACGCTGGCGTAGTCGCACAGCTGGCGGAGCAGCCGGCGGCGCAGGGCCTCGGCCTCGTCTGGCCGGCCGGGTCCCCCCGGCGCGCGCTCGCACCGACCGTCGCCGTGCGTCTCGAAGAAGACACGCGGGCCCGACGCCCAGAGCCGGAGCTTGGCGGTGCACGGGCCGCGGGTGACCGCGCAGGCCGCCGCCTCGCTGACCGCCAGCACGAAGTCTGAGAGGCGGGTCGCACCTAGGCCGGCCCGGGTGCCGAACTCCAGCGCGAAGCGCCGGACGGACGGGATGTCGGCGCGCCGGAAGGTCCGCTCGGTGAGCGAGTTGGCACCGCCGAGCGCCATCTGCCCGTCGGCTAGCCGCCACTCCCGCATCCGCGTGTTCATCATGGGTTAGTCATCCTCCTCGAACGGTGACCCGGGCTGCGGCGGCTGGCCGCTGACCCGGGTGACGATGCTGGCGGCCAGGTCGCGCAGCCGCACGTTGGTGTTCTGCGAGACGCTGCGGAGCAGCGCGAGTGCCCGGTCCTGGGCGACGTGCTCGGTGGCCATGATCACGCCGAGCGCCTGGTCGATGACCGTACGCGAGCCGATCGAGGACCTGAGCTGCTCGTTAAGGTCGGTGCAGGAGGCCATCCGCAGCGCCAGGGTGAGCGCGCCGGAGGCGTCCTTGGCGAACCTGTCCGCCCGCCCGGTCTCTTCCGGGCCGAAGGCGGACGGCTGGCGGGAGTACAGGATCAGCGCGCCGACCGGTCCGCCGTCAACCATCAGCGGCAGCGCGTAGCAGGAGCGGATGCCGAGTTCCTCCGCCTGGCGGCAGAACTTCGGCCACCGCGCACGGTTGGCGGTGTCGTCGATGCGGACCGGCCGCGCATGCCGGATGGCGTGCAGCGACGGGCCGTCGCCGGTCTGCTGCTGCACCTCGTCGGCCGACGATGCCAGCGGGTCGCTGCAGGCGGTGACCGACTGGGGGCGCCCGTGCTGCCGCAGGGACATACCGCAGGACATCACGCCGTCCATTGCCTGGGCGGACAGGACCGCGAGCTCACGCAGGAACGCCTCCACGCTGTCGGTGGTCAGCAGGGCGTTCTGCAGCCCTTCGAGGTCTTCTTGCACTTCGCTGGACATGCGGTCCCTCTACCCGTGGTAAGCAGACGAAACGTTCCGGTGGGATGGAGGTGCAAGAGGCGCCGCCCGGCGCGAGAATCGTGGCCATGAGCGAAGCTGAGGAGAAGGCGACTCTGCGCCACTACCTGGAGAACGCACGCGGGGCGCTGCTGTGGAAGCTCGAGGGTCTTTCCGACTACGACATCCGGCGGCCGATGACGCCGACCGGCACCAACCTGCTGGGGCTGGTCAAACACTGCGCGGGAGTCGAGGCGGTGTACTTCGGCTCCGTGCTTGACCGGCCGTTCCCCCGCCAAGATGACCTGGACTGGCACGAGGGCGACGACGCTGAGCTGGGCGGTGACTTTTACGCCACCGCGGCCGAGTCACGCGAGCAGGTAACGGTCTTCTACCGGCGGGTCTGGGCGCACGCCGACGTCACGGTCGCGGAGCTGCCACTGGCCACGCGCGGTACCGTCCGGTGGTGGCCGGAAGACCGCAGGAACCCGACGCTGCACACCCTGCTCGTGCACACGCTTCAGGAAATCGCCCGGCACGCCGGGCACGCGGACATCATCAGGGAATCAATCGATGGCGCGGCCGGCCTGCGCGAGGACCTCAGCAACCTGCCGGATGAAGCCAGTACCGCCGCCTGGAAACGGCACTACGACAAGCTGGAGCGCATCGCCCAGTCAGTGCGGTAACCGGTGTCCTCCGACTGGTAACAGGCGGCGGGCCGCTGGGCAAATTTCCCGCGACCTTCCGAAGGAGCGTCGCGAGAAATTTTGCCCCGGCCCAAGCCCCCCGCGTCCGGCTTTGACCTTCGCCTTTGACCTTCGCGGGGACCTAATCGGTGGGCTTGGTGTCAGACGTTGGGCGCGGCCTTGCTGACCGCTGCCAGCGGGGAGTCGCCGGCGGAGAAGACCGCGAGGTCGCCCAGGGAGACCATGCCGACGATCTGGCCGTCGGCGTCGATGACCGGGAGCCTGCGGACAGCGTTCTCCATGATCAGCTGCTCGGCGTGGGTCACGTCGGCGTCCGCGGGGACGCCGACCAGCTTGGGGCTGCAGAGCGGGCCGACGGGCTCATCGAGGCTGACGCCGGCGGCGAGACCCCGGACCACCAGGTCCCGGTCCGTCACCACGCCGGTGAGCGACTCTCCGCTGACCACCAGGACGGCGCCGACATGCGCGTCGCGCATGATCCGCGCCGTCTCGCCGATGGTCTGGTCGAAGTAGACGCCGACCGGGTCGGGCGTCATGATGTCGCGAATCTTCTTGTCCATGATGTCCCCTCCTCCTTCGGTGGCGTTCCCCGCTACCGGCAGGGACACCTGCTAAACGCGGGTCAGATGTGGAGGCGACGGCGACGGCGACCGCCGTTCAGGTAGGCGTGCGACCGCGGGTGGGAGATAACCGCGATGAGCAGGGCCGCGACGATCAGGGAGACGATGAAGGTGATGATCGCGTGGCCGGCGCCGAGGATGGCGGCGGTGACGAGGCCGCCGACGATCGCACCGACGATCCCGACCAGGATCGTGAGGAGGATGCCGATGCGGTTTCTGCCGGGGACCAGCAGGTGCGCCAGCCCACCGACCACCAGCCCGATGAGGAGCCATATAACAATGGCGGACAGTGTAATTGTCATGCCGCCCTCGCTACCCCGGCCAAACCGGCTTATTCCGGCCTTGCGCAAGATAAGGGAAATGGGCGGCGGGCGGTAAGCCGCGTGCGTTCACTATGGATGCGACGGCCCGCCCGGTGCAGACCGGGCGGGCCATTGCGGTCCCAGGCAGCAGCGGAAGCCGCAGGTTAAGCCTTGTTGATTAGCTGGCCGGCTTGAGGTGCAGCAGCACAACCTCGTCGCTGCCGGTGCCCGGGCCGTTGTTGGTGCCCGAGGGCTCCCCGCTGTCGTAAGGGGTGGCCTGGGTCGGCCAGCCGACGTAGTTCTGCGAGTTGTACTCGAACCAGTCCGCCGCGGTGGTGGTCGGGATGACCGGCAGGTTGGCCGCGACGTACTTCTCGATCGGGGCCAGCGCGGCGGTCTGCGCGGTGACGTTGGGAGCGGCGCTGAGGGCGGCCAGGTCGGACTCGATCGCCGGGTCCTTCAGCCGCTCGAAGTCGCCGGTCGCGCTAGTCGAGCTGACCAGCGCGTCGTCCAGCCAGTTGTCGTACAGGTTATAAGGAGTGACGCCGCCGCTGCCCCAGTGCAGGGTCAGCTGGAAGTGGCCGTTGGCGACGTCAGCGTTCCAGTCGTCCACCGACAGGCCGACGAACGTGACGTCGATGCCGGCCGAACGGAGCTGCTGCGCGACTAGGGCGTCGTCCTGGGCGTAGTCGGTGTAGGAGGACGGATCGATGAGCTTCAGCGCCAGGGTCTTGCCGTCCATCTGGAAGTACCCGTTGGGTCCCATCTTGTAGCCGGCCGCCTCGAGCACGGACTTGGCCTGGGTCACGTCGCCGGCTGCCTGGACGGTGTCATGAGCGACCGGGCCGGCCCACGCCACGTACGTCGGGAGGGTGAGGCCCGACGCGTTGGTCAGCGGGTACTCGAGGCCGGACTCGCCCTCGGCCCCGATGACCGTGCGGTTGATGGCCAGGTCGATGGCCTGCCGGACCGGGAGCTGGTTGGTCGGCCACGTGTTCAGGTTCGGCCACAGGGCGTTGGAGCTGCCCGCCGCCTCCCAGTAGTGGTGGGTGGCCGGGTTGGTGTCCACGAAGTCCTGCTGCAGGCTCGGGATGTAGTTACCGGTCCAGTCGATCTGACCGGAGAACAGGGCGTTCAGCGCGTCGGAGTCGTTGTTGTAGGCCGGGAAGTAGACCTTGGGCACCTGGACCTTGCTCTCCTGCCAGTAGTCCGGGTTCTTGACCAGCATGAACCCCGTCGGCGAGAAGGAGCCGAGCATGTACGGGCCGGTGCCGACCGGGTTGCGGTCGGTGAAGGTGGCTGGGTCGCTGACCGATCCCCAGACCGACTTAGGCAGGATCGCCACCCCGGCGATGTTTTCCAGGTTGGTGTACTGGGCGGTCGGGAAGGTCACCGTCACGGTGTCACCCATGCTGGTCACCGTGCTGATGTCCAGGGCGCCCAGGTTAATCGCGCTGTGCTGCTTGATGTAGTCGTAGGTGAAAGCCACGTCCGCGGGGGTCAGCGCGGTGCCGTTGTTCCACTTGACGCCGCTGCGGATGGTGAAGGTAATCGACTTGCCGCCCGTCGCCCCACTGGTAGTCGGTGGCGAGCCAGCGGTAGTTGATCGTCGGGTTGGCCAGGTCGAATTGGTACAGCGGCTCGTAGATAAGGCCGGTGGCGCCCATGCCCTGCGGTGCGACGGTGGGCACGAATGGGTTGAAGTCCTGCGTGACGCTATTCTCCGGCGAGCTCTCCATGACCAGCGTCGCACTACTCGTGGTGGACGGGCTGGCGCTCGATGCGCAGGCCGCGAGTCCAGCCGCAAGGAGCACCGTGGCCACCAGTGCCAGCGCTCTCTTGCTGCCCATTGGCTTAATAGTCAACTCTGACTGTCCTCTCGGATCGCGCCCAGGATCTGATTCTGCACCCGTTGCGCCCGGTTTGATGGCGTTTTCGCTGTCCTCCCGCGGGGAGTAAAGCGGAAGGCCCGCCCCAGGGTGTGGGGCGGGCCTTCGCGTTGGGCAGCGGGGTTACCCGCTTATGTTTTTCTGGGTGTTCTAGGAGACGGGCTTGAGGTGGAGCAGGACGTACTCGTCGGTGCCGGAGCCGGGACCGTTGTTGGTGCCCGACGGCTGGCAGGAGTCGTACGGGTTGGCCTTGGTCGGCCAGCCGGTGAAGTGCGCTGAGGTGTACTCGCACCACTCGGCGGAGGTCGTCGTCGGGATGACCGGCAGCTGGGTGGCCACGTAGGACTCGATCGGGGCGAGGTCCGTGGTCTGCTGGGCGATCGTCGAGTCACCGTTGAGCTTGTTCAGATCAGCGGTCATGGTCGGGTCGTTCAGCTTCTCGTAGTTACCGCTGCCGGTGCCGATGAGGGACGGGCTGAGCCAGCCGTTGTAGAGGTTGAACGGGGAGATGCCACCGGAGCCCCAGCGGAGCAGCAGCGAGAAGTCGCCGCTGGCCGCGTCCGCGTCGTAGGCGGCGGGGGTGGTGTTGTTGAAGGTGGCCTTGATGCCGGCCTTGTTCAGCTCGGCAACGGCGAGTTCCACGTCGTTCGCGTAGTCGCTGTAGGCACCAGGCGTGGTGATCGCGACGTCGACTTCCTTGCCGTTCAGCGCGTAGAAGCCCGAGCCGTCCTTCTTGTAGCCGGCCGCCGCCAGGATGGACGCGGCCTGCGCCGGGTCGCCGGACGCCGGGAGGTTGTCGTTCGCCAGCGACGGGGCGAGCCAGGCGGAGAAGGCCGGCTGGGTGATGCCCGAGGCGTTGAGGACCGGGGCCTCCAGGCCGGACTCGCCCTGGGTGCCGATCGCGGTGCGGTCAATCGCCACGTCGATCGCCTTGCGGACGGCCAGCTGGTTGGTCGGGAACTGCTTCAGGTTCGGGTAGAGAGCGTTGGAGGAGTCCGAGCCCTCGTAGGCGTAGTTGTGCGCCGGGTCCTTGTTGATGAAGTCGGTCTGCAGCTGCGGGATGTAGTTGCCGGTCCAGTCGATCTGCCCGGCGAACAGGGCGGTCTGCGCCGGGGCGTTCGTCGAGTAAACCGGGAAGTAGACCTTGGAGACCGGCACGGGGCCACCCCAGTAGTGCGGGTTGGCGACCATGGTGAAGCCTTCGTTGGTGTAGTTACCGACGGTGTACGGGCCGGTACCGACGGGGGTGGGGTCGGCGTAGGTGGACGGGTTGCTGATGCTGGACCAGACCGACTGCGGGATGATCGCCTGGCCGCCGATGTTCTCCAGGTTCATGTACTGCGCGGTGGCGAAGGTCAGCGTCACGTTGTTGCCGGACTGCGTAACGCTGGTGGGCGTGAGGCCGCCGAGGTTGATGTCGTCGGACCCGCTGCTGTGCGCGGTGACGTACTTGTAGGTGAAGGCGACGTCGGCCGCGGTCATCGGGGTGCCGTTGTTCCACTTCACGCCCTGGCGGATCGCGAAGGTGATGGTCTTGCCGCCGTTGCTCCAGGTGTAGCTGGTGGCCAGCCAGTCGTAGGGCTTCACCGACGGGTTGGCCAGGTCGAACTGGAGCAGCGGCTCGTAGACGAGGCCGGTGGCACCCATCCCGTTGATCGGCGCGCTGCCGTCGAACGGGTTGAAGTTCTGCACGATGCTGGTCTCGGGGGAGGACTCCATCACCAGTGTCTGGCTGCTGGAGCTTGACGGGGCCGCGGCCGGGGAGCTGGCCGCGGCACTGCCGGTTGAGGTGGATGGCGCGCTCGGCGAGGAGGTGCTCGACGAGCAGGCCGCGAGGCCCGCGGCGAGCAGGCCGGTCGCGGTAAGCGCCAGCGCTCTCTTGCTAGTGATTCTCTTGATTGTCAACTTTGACCTTTCCTTCCGAGGGTAATGCGATTTGAAAGGAGGAATTTCCCTTGATTCGAGTGGCGCGGTTTCATGTGAAGTCGCCCCCCAGGGGCGGGGCGGCTTCGTCCAGGTGCCAGCAGGCCGCCGCGCGGGCGGGTGTCAGCAACTGAAGGGCGGGGTTGTCCCGCCGGCATTTGTCGTCGACTAGCGGACAGCGGTTGCTGAAAGGGCAGCCGACAGGGGCCGGGCCGACGTTCCCGGCCTTCCCCGCAATCGCCCCGCCCGGCCCGATCGTGACGTTTCCCGATTTGAGCAAGCTGCCCAGATTGTCGGGATCGGCGGCGGAGGCGATGAGGAGCTGGGTGTACGGGTGGGCGGGACGCTGGGTGACGTCCTCGGCCGGCCCGCGCTCGACGATCTGCCCGCCGTACATCACCAGCACCTCGTCCGCGAAGTAGCGGGCGGACGCGATGTCGTGCGTGATGTAAAGCAGCGCCAGGGAGAGCCTGGAGCGCAGATCGTCGAGAAGATTGAGCATCTCCAGGCGGATGGAGACGTCGAGCATGGAGACCGGCTCGTCGGCCAGCAGCACCGTCGGCTGGGCGGCGAGGGCCCGGGCGAAGGAGACCCGCTGCCGCTGGCCGCCGGACAGCTCGTGCGGGTATTTCACCATGAACTGCGCCGCCGGGGTCAGCCGGACCTGCTCGAGCAGGGCGGTCACCGCGGCCGGGACGTCCTTGACCCCCGGCTGGTGCAGCTTCACCGGGCGGGTGAGGACGTGGCCGACCGTGTGCACCGGGTTCAGCGAGCTGAACGGGTCCTGGAAGACGTACTGCACTTGGCTCTTGTACGCGCGGAACGCGCGACTGCCGTGCACGTCGATCGGCTTGCCGTCCAGCGTGATCGTCCCGCTGGTCGGCCGCTCCTGGCCGGTCAGCAGCTTGGCCACGGTGGACTTGCCGGAACCGCTCTCCCCCACAAGCGCGACGACCGCGCCCTGGTAGAGGCCGAAGGAGACGTCGCGCACCGCTTGCAGGACCTTGCCCCGGCCAAGCTTGAAGACCTTATTGAGGTTGACGGCCTCCATGGCGAGCGGGCCGCGGGCCGCGGCGACCGACTTGACGACGGCCGCCTCGCCTACCTGCTCGGCCGACGCGTTGACCGCCGGAGCGCCGGCCTGGTCGCTCTCGGACGGCTCGGCATCGCTCGGCATCGGGCCGATGCCGGTAGCGGGCACGTTGCCGATGATGGGCTCGGTCATGACAGCACCCCTTCCTGACTCACTTCTGGGGTCACGATGGGGCAGGCCGTGAGGTGGCTGCCGGCGTTGATCAGCGCGGGGCTGACCAGCTCCGTACCGGGGGTTTTGCTCACCGGGGCGAGCGACATGTCGACATCCGCGCAGACGTCGATGGCGTACGGGCAGCGCGGGATAAACGGGCAGCCCGGCAGCGGGTCACGCAGATCAGGCGGGGAGCCCGGGATACCGACCAGCTCCCGGCGCGGGCCGTGCAGCGAGGGGAAGGAGTTAAGCAGTCCCCGGGTGTAGGGATGTGCGGGCTCGCGCATGATGTCCGACGCCTTGCCGGTCTCAAGCAGCCGGCCCGCGTACATGACCGCGATCCTGTCGGCCAGCTCGAGCAGCAGCGACAGGTCGTGGGTGATGAACAGGACCGCGAACCCGAGCGTTTCCTTGAGCTCCACGATCTGCGCCAGGATGTCCCGCTGGACGACCACGTCGAGCGCGGTGGTCGGCTCGTCCATGATGACGACCTCGGGATCGGCCGCCAGGGCCATGGCGATCATCACGCGCTGGCGCATGCCGCCCGACAGCTCGTGCGGGTAGGCCCGGAGCCGGTTGCGCGGGATGCCGACCAGGTCGAGCAGGCCCGCGGCCTTCTCCTTGGCCTCATGCCGGGGCAGCTTCAGGTGCGCGGTGACCGCGTCGAGGATCTGGTCCTGGACGCGGAGCACCGGGTTGAGCGCGTTCATCGCGCTCTGGAACACGATGGCGACCTCACGCCAGCGCGTGTGGGCCAGTTCCCGGTGGCTCATCGCCAGCAGGTCGATGGGATCGCCGCCCTGGGTGATCCTGCGACCGCTGTAGAACACGCTGCCGCTGGTGATCAGGGCCGGCGGCCGGAGCAGCCGGGTCGCGCCGTAGGCGAGCGTCGACTTGCCCGAGCCGCTTTCCCCGCACAGGCCGACCACCTCGCCGGCGCTGAGCGTGAGGCTCACGTGCTCGACGGCGTGCACATCGCCGCCCTCTGACCGGTACGCGACCGACAGGTCGGAGATGTCAAAAATCGGAGCCATTTACAGGTCACCTCCCTCGAGCGCCGAGCGGCGCGAGAAGGAATGGAGGAACGATCCGAAGCGACCGTGGTCCGCCTCGAGTTGCCCGAGTACCGGGGTGGGGTCGGTCGGCCAGATCCGGTGCCCGGCGACCTTCGCCGTGCCGCGGGTCGCGCGCAGCCGGGGGCTGCCGAGCTCGTCCAGGCCGCTGTTCAGCAGCACCAGCGAGGTGCCGATGAACGCCACCGCGAGCCCCGCGGGCACGAACCACCACCACGCGCCGGCCTGCAGCGCGCTGTCGGTCTGGGCCCAGTAGAGGATGGTGCCGAGCGACCAGAGGTTGACGTTGGTGAGTCCGACGAAGGCCAGGGCGACCGAGGCGCCGATCGCGTAGAGCACGCTGTTGACGAAGCTGGCGGCGATCAGCGAGACCTCGTTCGGGATGAGCTCGACGACGATGATCCGCCAGCTCTTCTCGCCGGTCTCCCGGGACGCGGCGATGAAGTCGCGGCCCCGGATCGCCAGCGTCTGCGCCCGGATCACCCGTGCCCCCCACGGCCAGCCGAGGAGCGACAGCACCAGGATGGTCGGGGTCTGACCCTGCTGCGACAGGTAGCCGAGCAGCACGATCAGCAGCGGCAGGGCCGGGATCACCAGGAACACGTTGGTGAGCAGGGAGAGCACGTCGTCCCAGATCCCGCCGAGGAACGCGGAGGTGACCCCGATGAGCACGGACAGCACCGTGACGATCACGCCCACCAGGAGGGCCAGCTCAAGCGTCAGCCGGATTCCCGTCAGCACCTGGGACAGGATGTCCTGCCCCTCCTGCGTGGTACCGAACCAGTGCTGCGCGGACGGTCCGGTCATGGTCAGGGGCGTCTGGAGACTGGGGTCATACGGCTCGAAAAACGGCCCGATGATCGCGGCCAGCACGAAGAAGCCGAACAGCCCCACGCCGACCTTGGCTTTCAGCGGCAGGTTCCGCCAGATGTTGGCCAGGCTTTTCATCACGTTGCCTCCCGGGCACGGGCCCGCGGATCGAAGAAGACAATGAGCAGATCGACGATCATGTTGGCGATCAGCACCGCGAACGTGATGGTCAGGAAGATCGCCTGCATCAGGGGGAAGTCCTTGTTCTGCACCGACTCAAGCAGCAGGTAGCCGATGCCCGGGTAGGAGAAGACGATCTCCATGACCAGGGCGCCCGAGACCACGAAGCCGAGCGCCAGGCCGAAGCCCTGCAGCTGCGGCAGCAGCGCGTTGCGGGCGGCGTAGGTGTAGATGATCCTGCCCTTGGACAGCCCCTTGGCCTGCGCGGCGATGACGTAGTCCTCGCTGATCGTGGTGATCATGACGTTGCGCATCTGCAGCATCCAGCCGGCTACCGAGGTCAGAATGATGGTGAAGGCCGGGAGGAGCGAGTGCTCGCCCGCGTTGGAGATAAACGACCAGGTCCAGCCGGGCGACGTCACTTCCCCGTTGTAGCCCTGGCCGACTGGCAGCCAGTGGTGCTGGAGGGCGAAGAAGTCGACCAGGATGAGCGCGATGAAGAAGTACGGCGCGGCCTGGAAGAACATCCAGCCGGGGAGTGAGCGGTCAAGCCCGCCGCCGTGCCGCCATCCGGCCAGGATGCCGAGCAGGGTGCCGATCAGGAAGGCGATCACCGTCGCGAAGCCGACCAGGATCAGCGTCCACGGGATCGCCTGGTCCAGGATCTGGGAGACGGGCGTGGGGTACTCGGCCAGGTCCACTCCGAAATTGAAGTGGATGACATCGTTCCAGTAGTGCAGGTACTGCGACCAGAGCGAGCCCGTCCCCACAACACCGCCGATCATCTGCTCCAGCGCCTTAAAGGCTTGCGGGGTCAGGTCGGGGTACTTGGACAAGATGATCTCGGCCGGGTTGCCCGGTACCGCGCGCGGGATGAAGAAGTTGATGGTAATCGCCACCCACGCGGCTACCAGGTAGAAGGCCAGGCGGCGCACTAGGTACCACATGCTTCCCACCTACCTTTCTTTAGTCGGATGGTTGGTTGTCTCTTGGGTCTGGGGTCTGGCCGGTGGATGTCGGGCCGCCGGGTGTTGTTGTCTGGGGAGGCAGAAGGAGGGCCCCGGGGTGACGGTCTTCACCGGTTGCCGCATCACTGTGCCGGGCGGGCAGCCGCAGCTGGTCCGGATGACGAGCTCGGTCCGCAGCAGCTCGACCACGGGCCGCAGCGTGGGGTGCGCGATCCGGTCGATCAGCCGCTCGCAGGCGCGCTCGCCGATGCTCCGGATCGGCTGGTTGACCGTGGTCAGCGGCGGGTTGCACAAGGTGGCGGGGTAGATGTCGTCAAAGCCGATCAGCGCGATGTCGTCCGGCACCCGGATCGAGTGCTGTGTCAGGGTGCGGAGCACGCCGATGGCCATCTGGTCGTTGGCGCAGATGATCGCGTCGGGCAGGTCGCTGCCCGGCGGCCGCGTTCCCCGGGCCGCCGAACTCGGCCAGCATCCGCTCCGCCGCGGCCTCGCCGCTGCGCACGCTGAACCGTCCGCTGCACGCCCCGACCAGCTTGACGCCCTGATGCGCGTCGATGACCGCCTGCGTGGCCAGCCGCCGGGTTTTGGCGTCGGGCGCGGTCTCCGGCCCGTCGACGTGGAACAGCCGGCGGCGGCCGTGCTCGACGACCAGGTGGCTCACCAGCGCGTACGCGCCCGACCAGTTGTCGGCCGCCACCACGTCCACCCCGCGCAGCGCCGGGTCGCCGGCCACCACGACCACCGGCAGCCGCCGGGCCAGCCGGGCCAGCGCCGTCGTGGGCACCACGCCCTCGCCGATCAGCAGCCCGTCCACCTTGCCGGAGAGCGTGAGCAGCCTCGGCAGCACCGGCTCATCCTCGCGTCGCCGCCGCCGCGCTGCGGCTGCTCCTGGATGTGGCTGGCCAGCAGCTCGTCCTCGCGCAGGTAGGTGATGAGCAGGGACCAGTGCCGGTCGCGGATGAGCGCCTCCGCTCCCGCATCACCTCGTCGTAGAAGAGCAGGCTCATCGACTCGATGTCGTACTGGTTCGGGTTGAGGCCGGTGTGCTCCACGCAGACCAGGCCGATCACGTCCTTGCGGTTCCGCGCCAGGGACTGGGCCGCGCCGTCCGGCACATAGCCGAGCTCGTCGATCGCGGCACGGACACGGGCGCTGGTAGTCTCGCGCACCGACTCCTGCCCATGTAGCACTCTGCTGACGGTAGCGATTGACACCCCCGCCTGGCGTGCTACGTCATAGAGCGTTACCACGATGGCACCTGTCCGAAATGTAAGCGTTTACAAGGAATGATGTAAGCGCTTACGCTAGACCCCGCTAAGCATGACGTCAAGGAGGAAACATGACCAATGTCACGGTGTCCGGAGAAGCCCTCGCATTCCCGTCAGGGTTTGCCTGGGGGGCTGCGACGGCCGCCTACCAGATCGAGGGGGCCACGGATGTGGATGGACGGGGCCCTTCCGTCTGGGACACGTTCAGCCACACGCCGGGCAAGGTGCGCGGCGGTGACACCGGTGACATCGCCTGCGATTCCTACCGCCGCTACCCCGAAGATGCCGACCTGCTGCGCTCCCTCGGGCTCTCCAACTACCGGTTCTCGATCTCCTGGCCGCGGATCTTCCCCGACGGGGCGGGACGGCTGAACCAGGCCGGGCTTGACTACTACAAGGCGCTGCTTGACACGCTCGCGGAGCGCGGGATCACCCCGGCGGCCACGCTTTTCCACTGGGACTTGCCGCAGGCGTTGCAGGACCGCGGCGGCTGGACTTCGCGGGACACCGCGCTGCGGCTGGCCGACTACGCCGCCTGCGTCGGGCAGGCGCTGGGCGACCGGGTGACGCGCTGGATCACGCTGAACGAGCCGCTGGTGGTGGCGCACAACGGGCACCGCATCGGGGTGCACGCACCGGGCGTGCGCGACGACGCGGTGGCGGCCGCGACCACCCACCACCTGCTGCTCGGGCACGGCCTGGCCGCCGCCGCGCTGCGCTCGGTCGTGCCCGGCGCCGAGGTGGGCGTCACCCTCAACCTGACCCAGATCCGGGTCGCGGCCGACGCCAACGGCTCGGCCGAGGCGCTGGAGAGGGCCCGCCAGGTGGCCGACGCCAGCCAGAACGGCCTGTTCCTTGACCCGATCCTGTTCGGCCGGTACCCGGCGGCCACCCCCGCGTCGATGCTGCCGCCGGCCGAGCTGATCCTGGACGGCGACATGGAGACGATCGCCGCGCCGCTGGACTTCCTCGGCGTGAACTACTACCAGCCGGTGCACCTGAAGGCCGGCGACCCCGCGAACCTGCGGCACGGCGAGACGGCGCCGATGGAGGGGATCGAGGGCGCCGTCGTGGAGTACCGGCCCGACCAGATGGAACAGACCAATATGGGCTGGCTGATCGACCCGGAAGGGCTGTACGAGCTGCTGCTACGGGTCTCCAAGGACGCCCAGGGCCTGCCGCTTTACATCACCGAGAACGGCTGCGCGGCCGAGGATTACGTCAACCCGGACGGCGTTGTCAACGACCTGGAACGTATCAAGTTCCTGCACCTGCACCTGGACGCCTGCGCCCGGGCGATCAGGGACGGGGCGACGCTGGCCGGCTACTACGTCTGGTCGCTGCTCGACAACTTCGAGTGGGCCTACGGGTACCAGAAGCGATTCGGCATCATCTACGTGGACTTCGCCACCCAGCAGCGGATCCCCAAGGCCAGCTCGGGATTCTTTTCGCAGGTGGCGCAGGCGAACGCGGTGCCGGCGCTGCCCGCTGTGTGGCCGGTCTAAGGACGACCGGCGCTCTTTCTTGCTGTTATCAGAGGGGTTTCCGGTAGTGCTGGGAGTTATGCCGCTGTGAGCGGCGTAACTCCCAGCGCCGGGGCCAATGGGGGCAGGCCAGGAATCGCGTTAGGCGAGTTCGGCCAGGGCCTTCTGGTAGTCGGCTATGTCGCGGGCCTGCGGGATCGGGTTGACGACCTTCCAGCGGACGACGCCCTCCTTGTCGATGACGAAGGTGCCGCGGATGGCGAGGCCGCGGTCGTCGTCGAAGACACCGTAGGACTTGGCGACCGCGCCGTGCGGCCAGAAGTCGGCCAGCAGGGAGAACTCGAAGTTCTCCTGCTCCGCCCAGGTCTTGTGCGCGAAGAAGGAGTCCACCGAAATCGTGAGCAGTTCCACGTCGTCGGCGTTGACCTCGGGGAAGTCCTCGCGCATGGCGCACAGCTCGCCGCTGCAGACCGGGCTGAACGCGAGCGGGTAGAACACCACGACGACGTTCTTGACGCCGCGGAAGCTGGACAGCTTCACCGGCGTCCCGTGCTGGTCGGGGAGCTCAAAGTCGGGAGCGGTGTCCCCGATCTCAACTGCCATGTCTGAATCCCTTGTGTCGGTCCTGGCGGGCTGGTCCTCCGAAGAGGACCAGCGTCTACGCCTACCACCCTATGTGTGCCACTGAAGGGGAAAGGCGTAGCCACGGTCCGTTCCATGACCCGGGTTTCGAGATCTTGACTTGTGGATTCAGGGCCGGCCGCGGCCGGGACGGCTGTTACCGGCGCGCCTTGGGCGCCACCAGCCTTGATCCGGACCAGTCGCGTGCTGCGGACACGCTCGAGGTCTGTGCGAGGCCGGCGGTCGGGGCCGCCTCGCCGATATCGCTCGGCTCGACATGGCCGTGTCTGCCCGCTTTGGGCGTGAGAAGCCAGATGTAACCCCCATCGGCCAGCGGGGTCAGGGCGTCGACCAGCGCGTCAACGAGGTCTCCGTCCTCCTCCCGCCACCACATAAGGACCACGTCAACGACGTCCTCGTAGTCCTCGTCGACCAGCTCGACGCCGTCGACAGCCGTGATCGCCTGGCGCAGCTGCTCATCGGTATCCGTGTCATAGCCGAGTTCCTGCACTACTTGGCCCGGTTTAATGCCGAGCCGCTCGGCCTGGCCGCGTTCATCCTGCGCCTGGCGCGCGGTCGCGCTCACTGACGTTCCTCCCCAATCCTTCCCCGCTTCCGCCTCGTCGCCTGTCAAGGCCAGCGGCTGCGTCAGTACTTCTTGTTGGGACAGTTCACACTGGGTCGGCCCCTTGCGCAAGTGGCAATCTGCTTCCCGCTGGAAACCGCTGCAATTTGTTGCCTTCCTGTCGGCCGCAGACCGCTCCCGCGGCTCGCTGTTAATACGTACGGTAACCGGTAATGTCGCGTTCCGCGACATCAGGCCGGCAGAACGGCCGTGGGGGCGCCGGTCAGCCCTACCCGTGAGCTACGTCACGGCCCAGGAACGGTTACCGTTTAGTAGAGATGAAAATCAGGCCAAGACGTACGACGATTGGTCTGGACAAGCTAGTCGAACTATCCGCGGCCAACAGCCGCCGAACTGCGGAAGGCGAGGCTACCCCGTGGCTTCCGGACGCCAGCGTTACTCCATTATCAGCGACGGCCTGCCGACCCAGCTGCCGGACATCGACCCGGATGAGACGCGGGAGTGGGTCGACTCCTTCGATTCGGTCACCCGCAGCCGCGGCCGCGGCCGGGCCCGCTACCTCATGCTCCGCCTGCTAGAGCGGGCGCGCGAGCAGCAAGTCGGAGTGCCCGGCCTGCGTTCTACTGACTACATCAACACGATCCCGCCAGAGCGGGAGCCGTGGTTCCCCGGTGACGAGTACGTCGAGCGGCGCATCCGCGCCTACATCCGCTGGAACGCCGCGATCATGGTGTCGCGCGCTAACCACCCGGGCGGCGCGGGCGTTGGCGGGCACATCGCGACCTATGCCTCGGCCGCTTCGCTGTATGAGGTGGGGTTCAACCACTTCTTCCGCGGCAAGGACCACGGCGAATCGGGCGACCAGGTCTTCTTCCAGGGGCACGCGGCGCCCGGCATCTACGCGCGGGCGTTCCTCGAGGGACGGCTGAGCGAAACCCAGCTGGACGGATTCCGGCAGGAGCTCTCGCACCGGGGCGGCGGGCTGCCGTCCTACCCGCACCCCCGGCTGATGCCGGACTTCTGGGAGTTCCCGACCGTGTCCATGGGCCTCGGCCCGCTGAACGCGATCTACCAGGCGCGCTTCAACCGCTACCTGCTCGCCCGCGAGCTGCACGACACGTCGCGCTCGCACGTATGGGCGTTCCTGGGCGACGGCGAGATGGACGAGCCGGAGGCCCTGGGCGCGATCGGGCTGGCGGCCCGCGAGGAGCTCGACAACCTCACCTTCGTCATCAACTGCAACCTGCAGCGGCTCGACGGCCCGGTGCGCGGCAACGGCAAGATCATCCAGGAGCTCGAGGCGTTCTTCCGCGGCGCGGGCTGGAATGTGATCAAGGTCATCTGGGGCCGCGACTGGGACCCGCTGCTGGCCAAGGACACCGACGGCGTGCTCGTCAACAAGATGAACACCACCCCCGACGGGCAGTTCCAGACCTACAGCGTCGAGCCCGGCGCCTACACCCGCGAGCACTTCTTCGGCGACGACCCGCGGCTGCGGGCGATGGTGGAGCACCTGTCCGACGACGAGCTGCGCAACCTGCCGCGCGGCGGGCACGACTACCGGAAGGTGTACGCGGCGTTCAAGGCCGCCCGCGAGCACGTCGGCCAGCCGACCGTGATCCTCACCCACACCATCAAGGGCTGGACGCTGGGCAAGGACTTCGAGGCGCGCAACGCGACGCACCAGATGAAGAAGCTCACGCACGCCGAGCTCAAGGAGTTCCGCGACCGGCTCTACCTGCCGATCTCCGATTCCGCGCTGGAAGCCGAGCTGCCGCCGTACTACCACCCGGGCGAGGATTCCACCGAGATCCAGTACATGAAGGAGCGGCGGGCCGCGCTCGGCGGCGTGCTGCCGCGCCGGGTGGTGCGGGCCAAGCCGCTGCCCCAGCCGCCGGACTCGCTGTTCGACGACTTCCGCCGGGGGTCGGGCAAGCAGTCGATCGCCACCACGATGGCGTTCGTCCGGATCCTCAAGGACCTGATGAAGGACCCGGTGATCGGCGACCGGTTCGTGCCGATCATCCCGGACGAGGCGCGCACCTTCGGCATGGACTCGATGTTCCCGACGGCGAAGGTCTACTCGCCGTTCGGGCAGACCTACGAGGCGGTGGACCGGAACCTGCTGCTGGGCTACAAGGAGTCGGAGCGGGGGCAGATCCTGCACGAGGGCATCTCCGAGGCCGGCGCGATGGGCTCGGTGATCGCGGCGGGCAGCGCCTACGCGACGCACGGGACGCACATGATCCCGGTGTACGTGTTCTACTCGATGTTCGGCTGGCAGCGGACCGGCGACTCGATGTGGGCGTTCGGCGACCAGCTCGGCCGCGGCTTCCTGCTCGGGGCCACCGCCGGGCGCACCACGCTGACCGGTGAGGGGCTGCAGCACAACGACGGGCACTCGATGCTGCTCGCCTCGGTGTCGGAGGCGTGCGTCTCCTACGACCCGGCGTGGGCCTATGAGGTCGCGGTGATCACGAAGGACGCGCTGCGGCGGATGTACGACTCGAGCCCGGAGCACCCGGACGGGGAGAACATCTTCTACTACCTCACCGTCTACAACGAGCCGTACGTGCAGCCGGCCGCGCCGGCGGTGGAGGATCTGGACGCGGGCATCCTGCGGGGCATGTACAAGTACGCGCCGGCCACCGAGGCGCCCGACAACGCCGCGCGGGCGCAGGTTCTCGCCTCCGGCGTGGCGATGCCGTGGGCGCTGTCGGCCCAGCGGCTGCTGGCGCAGGACTGGGGGGTGGCGGCCGACGTCTGGTCGGTCACCTCGTGGACCGAACTGCGCCGGGACGCCATGGCGTGCGAGTCGCACAACCTGCTGCACCCGGCTGAGGCGGCGCAGGTGCCGTACGTGACGTCGGTTCTGTCGGATTCCCCGGGGCCGGTCGTCGCGGTGTCGGACTGGATCCGCGCGGTGCCTGACCAGATCTCCCGCTGGGTGCCTTCGTCGTCGCCCTACACGTCGCTGGGGACGGACGGGTTCGGCTTCTCCGACACCCGGCCGGCCGCGCGGCGGTTCTTCCACGTGGACGCGGAGTCGATCACGCTGGCGGTGCTGTCGCAGCTGGCGCGGTCGGGCGAGATCGACGCGTCGCTGCCGGCCCAGGCGATCGCGAAGTACAAGCTCGACCTGCCGGTGTCGGAGGCGCTCGGCTAGGGAGGCGAGAGGCTAGTCACGGGGCGCCCCGCCCGGCAGTTGCGCAACTGCCGGGCGGGGCGTTTTGCCTTCGCGGCCCCCGCTTAGCGTCGCGGTTGACCGGACGGGCGTCCTGTCGTTAATGACGGTTGCGAGGGGTCGCGGATCGGGTGCCGCGGCGGCCGTTGCCCGCGTCCTCCCGCTTCTTGCTGTTATCTTTTGAATCACCGCGACGTTCGGTAGCCGACTGGATCGGTCCTGCATTTTCTTGCTGTTATAAGGGTAAAATGTCGATGGCGCAAGGATCGTGGATCGTTGTGTACCTCGGGATGTACACAACGATCCACGATCACGCCGGTCGGACATGCACGGGTCCGCGCCCGCTGAGGCGGCACTCCCGTCCGGCCCGTGGCACTCTGGGAGGGTGCAGCGGAGGGTGGCCGGGTGACCGGGAAGAAGCAGGGCGCGCGGGGCGAGAACGGCGTCGCGCGGGTGCACGCGGAGACGGTGCGGCGGATCGACCGGGCGATGGGAACGCTCGGCACCGCCGCCATCGCCGCGATGGACGAACGGCTGCCCTGGTTCAGGAAGATGTCAGCCGAGAACCGGTCGTGGCTGGGGCTGGTGGCGCAGGCCGGCATCGCCGCTTTCGCGGACTGGATCAAGCACCCGGAACGGGCCCGGCCCGCCGCCACCGAGGTGTTCGGCACCGCGCCCCGCGAGCTCGCCCGGGCGGTGTCGCTGCAGCACGCGGTGGAGATGGTCCGGGTAATCATCGACGTCGTCGAAGACCAGGTGGACACGCTGGCCGCGCCGGGCGCGGAGGCGGAACTGCACGAGGCGGTGCTCATCTACTCGCGGGAGATCGCCTTCAGCGCCGCGCAGGTCTACGCGCGGACCGCGGAGGCCCGCGGCGCGTGGGACGCCCGCCTCGAGGCCCTGGTCGTCGACTCGCTGGTGCGGGGCGAGGGAGCCGACTCGCTCAACTCCTGGGCGTCCGCGCTGAACTGGTCCTCCTCCCCCGTCGCGGTCGTGGCCGGCGAGGTCGACGGCGACGACGCCGAGCCGGTCATCGACGAGCTGCGGGCGGCCGCCCGCCGGGCCCGCTTCGACCTCATCGCCGGCGTGCAGGGCGGGCGGCTGATCGTGGTGCTCGGCGGCACCGACGACCCGATGGCGGCCGCCGAGAAACTATCCGGCCTGTTCGGCACGGGACCGCTGGTGGTGGGGCCGACCGTACGCGACCTGCAGTCGGCGTCCGCCTCGGCGCGGTCGGCGCTGTCCGGCCTGCGGGCGGCATCGGCCTGGCCGGAGGCGCCGCGCCCGGCCAGCTCCGACGAGCTGCTGCCGGAGCGCGCACTCGACGGTGACGCGGACGCGGTCCAGGTCCTGGTCACGCAGGTGTACCAGCCGCTGTTCGCCGGCGGCTCGGCGCTGCTCGACACCCTCACCGCCTACCTGGAGCAGGGATCCTCGCTTGAGGCGACCGCCCGGATGCTCTTCGTTCACCCGAACACGGTCCGCTACCGGCTGAAGCGGGTCACCGAGCTCACCGGCTACACCCCCTCCGAAGGCCGGGACGGCTTCACCCTGTGGACCGCGATCATCCTCGGCCGTCTGGCCGAGCGGCGGGGCTGAAGCCCTAAACGGCTGTCAGCGCGGCTACGGCTTCCCGTAGCGGCGGCCGACCAGCCAGTAGCCGGCCGAGCCGAGGGTATTGACCGCGCTGAGAGTCCGCCAGAGGGTTTTGCTCCCGCGAACTTGCTCGGCCGGCCGTCGCTGGATGTCCCGCCACGTCACGGTGGCGATGAGGGCGTGGCCGATCAGGACGAACACAACCGGGTTGGGTTTGCGCTCCATGGTGACTGTTCCTTCCGAAGCTTGCCGTCGCATGACTGAGGTCATGCTAGGCCGCTGCAATATACGCCCACCGGGCCGCCGGAACCATGCGTGGCACCAGCGTTTGCCGGTCCTGGTGGAATTAGTGGTGACAGCGGGAATGGCTACTCGCTACGTTTTGCCCGTGGACATGCGGCGAGTGGTGGCGATGGGCGGCGGCGGGTTCTCCATGGAACCGGAGAACCCGCTGCTAGATGAGTTCGTTCTGTCGCTGGCGCGAACGTCGCGCCCGCGCGTGTGCTTCCTTCCGACCGCCAGCGGCGATTCCACCGAGTACGTCACGATGTTCTACCGGGCGTTCGCGGCGCACAACTGCCGGCCCGCCGATTTGCAGCTGTTCGACCGCAAGATCCTCGACCTGGAGTCGTTCGTTCTTGAGCAGGATGTGATCTACGTCGGCGGCGGCAATACGGCCAACCTGGCCGCCGTCTGGCGGGTGCACGGGCTCGACGCCATCCTCCGCCGCGCCTGGGCGCAGGGCACCGTCCTGTGCGGCCTGAGCGCTGGGATGAACTGCTGGTTCGGCCAGTCGGTGACCGACTCATTCGGGTTCTCTCAACTTGCCGCGCTGCATGACGGGCTGGGGCTGCTGCCCGGGAGCTGCTGCCCGCACTACGACGGGGAGGAGCAGCGACGGCCCGTGTACCGGCAGTTCGTCGCGTCCGGCGAACTGAGCGACGGTTGGGCCGCCGACGACGGCGCCGCGCTTGTCTTCCACGGCGAGACCCTGAGCGAGGTGGTCGCGTCACGGCCGAATAGCGCCGCCTACCGGGTCGAGAAGTCCGCCGAGCACGCCTTCACCGAGCGCCGTCTCGAGGCGCGCTATCTCGGGGAGCAGTGACTGCGAAGGCTATGACAAGCGGCGCTACCGGTCGTGATCTAAGCGCCGCGACGCGGGGACGGAGTGCCGTGTCACGTGGGGATTCAACTACGGCGAAAACGCCGTTGGTGACCATAAGGTGACTAGACGGTTAACGATATTTGTAGAGAACCTACAAGTTCAAGGCGTAGAACTTCGTATCGTTCGGTATCAGTGTGGTGGGTCTCTACAGGGCAAGGTTAACAACGTGCTGATTTTCACCGCGCCCGGGCAGGGCGCTCAGACTCCCGGCTTCCTGTCCCCGTGGCTTGACATCCCCGGTCTCGCGGAGCAGTTCGGCTCTTGGTCGGAACTGGCCGGACGAGACCTGGTCCGGCTCGGCACCACGGGCAGCGCGGAAGAGATCACCGATACCTCGGTCGCCCAGCCGCTGCTGGTCGCGGCGGCCATCGCGGTCGCCGGGCTGCTCGGCGAGCCCGACGCGGCGGCCGGGCACAGTGTCGGCGAGCTCGCGGCCGGCGTGATCGCGGGCGTGATCAGCGCGCCCGACGCGATCGCGCTGACCCGGGTCCGCGGCGAGGCCATGGCCGCCTCCTGCGGCGCTACGCCGACCGGGATGACCGCGGTGCTCGGCGGCGAAGAGGCCGCCGTGCTGGCGGCCATCGCCAATGCCGGGCTCACCCCGGCGAATATCAACGCCACCGGGCAGATCGTGGCCGGCGGCACCCTTGAGCAGCTTGCGGATTTCGCCGCCAACCCGCCCAAGGGGGCGCGGCTGCGGCCGCTGCGGGTGGCCGGCGCGTTCCACACCAAGCACATGGCCCCGGCCGTCGACGCGCTGGAAGCGGCGGCGGCCGGCACCAGGGTCAAGGACCCGGTGATCACCCTGCTGTCCAACCGCGACGGCGCGGTCGTCACCTCCGGCCCCAACTGGGTCGACCGGATCGTGAACCAGGTCGCCAACCCGGTGCGCTGGGACCTGTGCATGGCCACCATGTCCGACATCGGGGTCACCGCGATGATCGAGCTCCTTCCCGGCGGCACGCTGACCGGGGTGGCCAAGCGGGCGCTGCCGGGCGTCGAGTTGCTGGCGATCAAGACGCCGGACCAGCTGGATGCCGCCCGGGCGCTGATCGCCGCGCACGCGACGGCCACCAACGGGTACGTGGCGAACTCCATCGGGTCGGGCCCCGACTGGAAGATCGTGGTCTCGCCCTGCGCGGGCAAGGTCAGCCTGCTCAAAACGGGTACACCGACCGAGAACGACACTCTGGCGGTGGCGGTACCAGCCGGCGCGAACGTCCGCGCAGGTGACGTTCTCGGGCATATCGTCGCTCGCGGCGGAGAGAAGGCGGTGACCGCGCCGCACGACGCCGTGGTCACCGAGTGGCTGGTTGAGGATGGCGACCCGGTTGGCGCGGGGCAGCCGCTTGTCCGTCTTCAGCCAACCGAACTGGCGTGAACGGAGTAGGCGTGAACGGAGCACTGCCCGGGGCGAAGATCCTCGGGTTCGGCGGATACCAGCCCGACCGGGTGGTCACCAACGACGACCTGGCCAAGCTGGTCGACACCAACGACGAGTGGATCAGGACGCGGGTCGGCATCCGGTCCAGGCGGTTCGCGCGCGACGACGAGACCGTCGGCGACATGGCCGAGGCGGCCGGGGCGAAGGCCCTGGCCAACAGCGGGCTCGAGCCGTCAGAGATTGACCTGGTGATCGTGGCCACCTGCAGCCCGGAGTCGCCGATGCCGAACGTGGCGGCCACCGTCGCCTACCGGCTCGGCATCGTCGCCCCGGGGGCGTACGACCTCAACGCGGCCTGCGCCGGGTTCTGCTACGCCATCGGCGCCGCGGCCGACTCGGTGCGCGCCGGGTCCGCGCGCAACGCGCTGGTGATCGGCGCGGAGAAGATGACCTCCTGGATCGACTGGGCCGACCGGTCAACCGCCATCATCTTCGCCGACGGGGCCGGGGCAGCCGTGGTCGGGCCGACCGAGGAAGGCGAGCCGTCAGGGATCGGGCCGATCGTCTGGGGCAGCGCGGGTGACCAGGCGCAGAAGATCGTCATCGACGGGCGGAACGGGACGCTGAAGCAGGACGGGCAGGCGGTGTTCCGCTGGGCCACCGCGCTGCACCCGGTGGCGCTGGAGGCGTGCCGGCGGGCCGGGGTGACACCGGCCGAAATATCGGCATTTATCCCCCACCAGGCCAACCTGCGGATCATCGAGGCGCTGGCCAAGAAGCTCGGCATCCCCCGGGACCGCGTCGCCGACGACATCATCACCGCGGGGAACACCTCGTCCGCGTCGATCCCGCTCGCCTTCTCCCGGATGGCCGAGCAGGGACGGCTGCAGCCGGGCACGCCCGCGCTGCTGCTCGCCTTCGGCGCCGGGCTCTCCTACGCGTCGCAGGTGATCACGGTACCCTAGCGGCCATCACAGCACCCGATTTACCTAACTGGGGCAAACCGCCCAAGCGGGGCAAACCACAAGACAAGCCAAAAGGAGCAACAGTGACTGACCAGGAGATTCTGGCCGGGCTCGGGGAGATCATCGAAGAGATCGCCGGCACGCCCGCCGACGAGGTGACCCCGCAGGCCAACTTCGTCGACGACCTCGACATCGACTCGCTGTCGATGGTCGAGATCGCGGTCGCCGCGCAGGACAAGTTCGGCGTCGAGATCCCGGACGAGCAGCTCAAGGACCTGAAGACCGTCCAGGACGTCGTCAACTTCGTCTCCAAGAACTCGGGAGCTTCTCAGTGACCCTCGTTAGCCGTCGTTAATCGTTGATAGTGCGGAGGTTGCAGTGAGCAACAACGGTCAGGTAAACGTCGTCGTCACTGGGCTCGGCGCGACCACGCCGCTCGGCGGTGATGTCGCGTCGACCTGGTCGGCGATGCTCGCGGGAACCAGCGGTGTGCGCCGTCTCACCGATTCCTGGGTCGACTCGCTGCCGGTGAAGATCGCGGCCACGGCCGCGGTCGACCCGGTGGCCGTCGTCGGCCGGGTGCAGGCGCGCAAGATGGACCGGTGCGAGCAGTTCGCGCTGGCCGCGGCCCGGGAGGCCTGGGCCGACGCCGGCTCGCCCGAGGTTGAGCCGTACCGGCTCGGCGTCGCGGTCACCAGCGGCATCGGCGGCATCGGCTCCACGCTCACCGCCTACGACGCGCTCAACGCGAAGGGCTGGGAGCGGATCTCGCCCTACACCGTGCCGATGCTGATGCCGAACGGCGCGGCCGGCTGGATCAGCATCGAGTTCCACGCCAAGGCCGGGGCGCACGCGCTGGTGAGCGCGTGCGCGTCCGGGGCCGAGTCGATCGGCTACGGCATCGACATGATCCGCTACGGCCGGGCCGACGTGGTGATCGCCGGCGGTGCGGAGGCGGCGATCATGGCGCTCAACGTTGGCGCCTTCGCCCGGATGGGCGCGATGTCGACCAGGAACGACGAGCCGGAGCGCGCCTCCCGGCCGTTCGACAAGGGCCGCAACGGTTTCGTGCTTGGCGAGGGCGCGGGCGTGGTGATCCTTGAATCCGAGGAGCACGCGGTCGCGCGCGGCGCGCGCATCTACGCGGTGGCGGCGGGCGCCGGGTACTCCTCCGACGCCCACCACATCTCGCTCGGGGCGCCGGACGGCGAGGGCGTGACGTTCGCGATCAACCAGGCGCTGAAAAACGGCGGCGTCTCGCCGTCCCAGGTGGTGCACATCAACGCGCACGCCACCTCCACCCCCGGCGGCGACCCGCTCGAGGCGCGGGCCATCGAGGGCGCGCTCGGGGCCGAGACGGCCGGGGTCGTGGTATCGGCCACCAAGTCGATGACCGGGCACCTGCTCGGCGGGGCGGGCGCGGTCGAGACGGTGGCCGCGATCATGGCGCTGGTCGACCGGACGGCGCCGCCGACCATCAACCTCGAAGACCCCGATGACGACCTGGCCATCGACCTCGCCACCAAGCCGCGCCCGCTCGCTCCCCGGGTCGCCGGGCAGCCCATGGCGGTGATCAACGACGCGTTCGGCTTCGGCGGGCACAACGTCGCGCTCGTGTTCACCGAGTACGCTTCCCCTTCTTCCCCGGCTGCGGAGGCCTGATCACGATGACCGCTGTCTCTGACACGCCCACGGCCGAGACCCACCTGCCCCGTGACCCGATCGCGCGGCTCGAGGCGCTGTTCGACTCCGGCACGATGTCGGTGCTGGCCACGGTTCCGCACGAGGGCTCGGGGGCGGTCGCCGCGGCCGGCCTGATCGACGGGTCGGGCGCGGTCGCGTTCGCCTCCGACCCGCGGGTCCAGGGCGGCGCGATGGGCGTTGACGGGTGCGCGGTAATCGCCGCCGCCTACGACGAGGCCATCGCCCGGGGCGTGCCGATCATCGGCCTGTGGCACTCCGGCGGCGCCCGGCTGGCCGAGGGCGTGGCCAGCCTGCACGGCGTCGGCGCGGTGTTCGCGGCGATGACCGCCGCGTCCGGCGTGGTGCCGCAGATCTCGGTGGTGCTCGGCCCGGCGGCCGGCGGCGCGGCCTACGGGCCCGCGCTGACCGACATCGTGATCCTCTCGCATGCCGGCCGGATCTTCGTGACCGGGCCGGACGTGGTCCGCTCGGTCACCGGCGAGGACGTCGACATGATCCGCCTCGGTGGCCCCGAGGTGCACAGCCGCCGGTCCGGCGTGGTCCACCTGGTCGCGGCGCACGACGGCGAGGCGCTCGGCTACGCCCGCTCGCTGGTCTCGCTGCTGTCCGACCAGGGCAAGTTCTCGGCCGAGGCGGTGGCCGGGCGTGACCTGACCGGGGTGCTGCCCGAGTCCGCCCGGCGCGCCTATGACGTGCACCTGGTCACCGCCAAGCTGCTCGATGACAAGGGCATCGAGCTGCACCCCCGGTGGGCGCCGAACATCGTGACGATCCTCGGCCGCCTGGGCGGCCGGACCGTGGGCGTGATCGCCAACAACCCGATGCGCCTGGGCGGCTGCCTGGACTCGGCGTCGGCCGAGAAGGCCGCCCGCTTCGTCCGGTTCTGCGACGCTTTCGGGGTGCCGCTGGTGGTGCTGGTGGACGTGCCCGGGTACCTGCCCGGCGTCGGCCAGGAGTGGGACGGCGTGGTCCGCCGCGGCGCGAAGCTGCTGCACGCCTTCGCCGAGGCCACCGTGGCCCGGGTGACGCTGGTAACCCGCAAGTCCTACGGCGGCGCCTACATCGCGATGAACTCCAAGTCCCTCGGCGCCACCAAGGTATACGCCTGGCCGGGGGCCGAGATCGCCGTCATGGGCGCCGTCGCCGCCGTGCGCGTCCTGCACAAGCGGAAGCTCGCCGCCGTCCCGGCCGACCAGCTGCACGACGCCGAGGCCGAGCTCGCCGCCGAGCACGAGGCCACCATCGGCGGCCTGGACCGCGCGGTCGAGATCGGCGTCGTCGATGAGGTCATCTCCCCCGCCGACACCGCCACCGCGCTCGTCACAGCGCTCGCCGCCGCCCCCAACCGCCGCGGCCAGCACAAGAACATCCCGCTGTAGTCAGCGGCGCGCGCCGCTGACTAGGCGGACCTCGGCAGGGACTCGACGACCGTCATGTTCTGTCCCTTGCCCGAGCAGGCGTCCCCGGCGCTTTGCACGGTATACACGTCCAGGTACTGGGCGCGGCCGGTGCGGATCAGCTGCCCCTCGTTATCGCGGACTTCCAGCGCTCCGCCAACTCCCCTGACCGCCGAATACCCGGCCGGCCAGGCGACCGGCGCGCCGCCCATGGTGAAGCAGGCGACGCCCGAGCGAACCGACACCCCGAGACGGAAAGGCGATGCCTCAATCAGATCTGAGGGAATCGCCATGTCCCCCTTGGGCGTGTACGTCACCACCGGCAGCACGGATCCTTGGGCACCTCCACCAGCGTGACCGACGGTGCAGGCGGCGGTGCACGCCAGCAGCATCAGCAGGCACCCTGCCGCTGCGAGAGACCTCACGCTCGCGGCTTCTGTGGGGCTACTTGGCTGGGGGCCTGGGGATGCCGTCGCTGCCCGCGGACGGGCCGGTGGGCGGGTCGTCGGAGGCGGGCGGCGCCGTGGGGGCGTCTGTGCCGGCCGGAGCCGAGGGGGCCGCGGCTGCCGTGGCGGCGCGGGACTCGGCGATCAGCTCCTCCAGACGGGGGCCCTGCAGGCGGCGGAAGGTGCGGTGGGCGCGGGCCCGGTCGAGGATGGCCACCTCGAGCTGGGCGGCAGGCAGCTCGGTGGGCGTGACGTTGGCGGCCGCCGCGGCCGCCGCGGCCGACGCTGCCGCCTTCCCGGCCGTCGCGGCCGACCCTGAGCCGGAGACGGCCGGGGGCGGCGGCGCCGGGGCGGTCAGGGCGTCAAGCGCGGCGCCCAGCGCCTCGGTCAGCGACATGTCGTCGGAGAACCGCTCCTTCAGCGCGGCCGAGACCGTGTCGGCCTGGCCGCCGAAGGCAACGAAGCCCGGCTCGTCGGAGACCGACCCGTCCCAGCGGATCCGGTAGATCTGGTCGGTGTCCGGCCGCAGGCCAACCTCGGCCACCACGATCTCCACCTCGTACGGCTTCATCGACTCGGTGAAGCTGGTGCCGAGCTGCTGCGCGTACCAGTTGGCGAGGCCGCGGGCGGTGACGTCGCCCCGGTCGAAGGAGTAGCCGGTGAGGTCGGCGTAGGTGACGCCGGCCTTGCGCAGCACCTCGTACTCGTTGTAGCGGCCGACCGCGGCGAACGCGATCCGGTCGTAGATCTCGCTGATCTTGTGCAGCACGGTCGAGACGTTCGGCGTCACCATCAGGATGCCGCCCGCGTACTGCAGCGCCACCGAGCTGCGGCTCCGGGCTACGCCCTTGCGCGCGTAGTCATCCTTGTCGCGCATCTGCTGCTCGGCCGAGACGTAAAACGGCATGGACACCGCGGGCGCTCCCTTCGCTGGTCGAGTTGCGGGTGGTAAAGATGTGAGGTCAGTGGTGGGGTGGGGGGCGTTGTGGGGGTTGCCCGCCGGTCAGCTAGCGGCGCGGAGCGGGGCGTTGGGGCCGTCAGGCGAGTGCATCCGCCCGGCCACGACCTGCTCGGCGTAGTCGGCGACCTCGGAGTCCACCAGCCGGTGGAAGCCGTCGTCGGTGATCGTCGTGATCACCGGGAAGAGCTGCCGGGTGAGGTCGGGGCCGCCGGTGGCCGAGTCGTCGTCGGCCGCGTCGTAGAGCGCCTGCACGCAGGCGAGCACCGCGTCGGAGGTGGACATGTCGTCGCGGTAGAGCTTCTTCAGGGAGGACTTGGCGAAGATCGAGCCGGACCCGATCGAGTGGTAGCGGTGCTCCTCGTACGGCCCGCCCGCCACGTCGTAGCTGAAGATCCGGCCGAGCGAGGAATCCTCGTCGTAGCCGGCGAAGAGCGGGACGGCGGCCAGGCCCTGCATGGCCCCGCCAAGGTTGTCCCTGACCATCTTGGCCAGCCGGTGCGCCTTGCCCTCGAGGGTGAGCCCCCGGCCCTCCATCTTCTCGTAGTGCTCGAGCTCGACCTGGAAGAGCCGGACGAACTCCAGGCCGATGCTGGCGACGCCGGCGATCGCGATGGCCGAGAACTCGTCGCTGCGCAGGACCTTGTCCACGTCCCGCTTGATGATCATGTTCCCCGAGGTCGCCCGCCGGTCGCCGGCCATCACCACGCCGCGCTCGCAGGCCGCCGCGACGATCGTGGTGGCGTGCGGCAGGTTCTTGATCATCTCGCTGGCGATGTCGCCCCCGCCGGGGAGCTCCCGGCCGCGGAATCCGATGGGCAGCAGGTCCGGCGCGTACCCGGCGAGGAAGTCCGTGAAAGACGGAATCCGTGCCGTCATGAATGCAGCCGGCTGTCCCAGCCTGCCGTCGAAGGATCCTCCCACGCCGCCGCCTCCCTGCCGAGTCTGTTGTTCTTGTGCAGACACTACCGTCCGTTCCGAACGTTGTTGAACCGGCTAGGAGCCCGGACTTTTTCGCCTAACGCGAACCGAAGACCGGGCCGCCGCGAGCGGCTACTGGCCGCCCTTCTGAACGTAGCTGCGGACGAACTCCTCGGCGTTCTCCTCGAGCACCTCGTCGATCTCGTCGAGGATCGCGTCGACGTCGTCGGAGAGCTTCTCGTGCCGCTCGGTGACCTCAGCGGTGGACGCCGCCTGGTCCTCTTCGGTCTCGTCGGTGCGCCGCGTCGTCTGACGCTGGCCACCCGTGTCCTTGTTCGTTGCCATCTATGCCTCCGTCCGTGCTGACCGGTAACCCGACCGGCAGCTCCAACGTTATCCTCGCCCGCCGCGCCCCCGCCCAACCCTGCGCGGACCGCATTGGAATTAAAGTGCTACTCCGGTTACTGCTGCTGCGTCAGCGCGGCAACCAGGTCCGCGGCGGTCCTGCAGCGGTCGAGCAGTGCACCGACGTGCGCCTTTGTGCCGCGCAGGGGCTCCAGGGTCGGCACTCGCTGCAGCGACTCGCGGCCGGGGACGTCGAAGATAACCGAGTCCCAGGAAGCGGCGGCCACCGCGTCGGCGTACTGCCGCAGGCACCGGCCGCGGAAGTACGCCCGGGTGTCCTCGGGCGGGTTGTCGACCGCCCACTCGATCGCCTGCTCGTCGGTCATCCGCTCCATCCGGCCGCGCATGGCGATCTGGTTGTACAGGCCCCGCTGCTGCCGCACGTCGGCGTACTGCAGGTCGATCAGCTGCAGCTTGGGCGCGTCCCAGGCCAGGCCGTCGCGCTCGCGGTAGCCGTTGAGCAGTTCGAGCTTGGCCACCCAGTCCAGCTCGCGGGAGAGCTGCATCGGGTCCTCGGCCAGCCGGGTCAGCACCGACTCCCAGCGGGCGAGCACGTCCGCCGTCATCGGGTCCACGTCGTCCCCGTAGCGGTCCTGGCAGAACTTCTTGGCCAGCTCCAGGTACTCGGTCTGCAGCTGCAGGGCGGTCATCTTGCGGCCGTCCCGCAGGGTGACCAGGTACTTGAGCGTCGGGTCGTGGGAGACCGCGCGCAGGTCGGCGACGGGGGCCTCCAGCGAGAGGTCCACGCTGAAGAACTTCTCCTCGATCATCGCCAGCACCAGCGCGGTCGTGCCCATCTTGAGGTAGGTGGACACCTCGCTGAGGTTCGCGTCGCCGATGATCACGTGCAGCCGCCGGTACTTCTCCGGGTCGGCGTGCGGCTCGTCGCGGGTGTTGATGATCGGCCGCTTGAGCGTCGTCTCGAGGCCGACCTCGACCTCGAAGAAGTCCGCCCGCTGGCTGAGCTGGAAGCCGCTGCCGCGGCCGTCGGCACCGATGCCGACCCGGCCGGCCCCGCAGATCACCTGGCGGGTGACGAAGAACGGGGTGAGGTTCTTGACGATGTCGGCGAAGGGCGTCGAGCGCCGCATGAGGTAGTTCTCATGCGTGCCGTAGGAGACGCCCTTGTTGTCGGTGTTGTTCTTGTAGAGGTGGATCGGGTGGCTGCCGGGCACGGTGGCCGCCTTGGCCGCCGCCTCCGCCATGATCCGCTCGCCCGCCTTGTCCCAGATCACCACCGACAGCGGGTTGGTGCACTCGGGGGCGGAGTACTCGGGGTGCGCGTGGTCGACGTAGAGCCGCGCCCCGTTGGTCAAGATGACGTTGGCCAGCCCCAGGTCCTCATCGGTGAGCTGGGAGGAGTCCGCGGTCTCCCTGGCGAGGTCGAACCCGCGGGCATCCCGGAGCGGGTTCTCCTCCTCGAAGTCCCACCGGGCGCGGCGAGCCCGCGCGGCGGTGGCCGCCTGGTAGGCGTTGACGATCTGCGATGAGGTCACCATCGCGTTGGCACCCGGCTGGCCCGGTACGGATATGCCGTACTCGGTCTCGGTGCTCATGACCCGCAGCACGCTCATAGTTCTTCAGCGTAGTGCCGGCAGACACCATCGTCTGCCAGCCCGGCGCCCCTATAGGGGTACAGCGCAGCTTCGATCAAAGGTACTGACCGGTATTTGCGACTGTGTCGATGGAGCGTCCCGCCTCGGTGCCCGTCTTGCCAGAGACCAGAGTGCGGATGTAGACGATGCGCTCGCCCTTCTTGCCGGAGATGCGCGCCCAGTCGTCCGGGTTGGTGGTGTTGGGCAGGTCCTCGTTCTCGCTGAACTCGTCCACGCAGGCGGCGAGGAGATGCGCGACGCGGATGCCCTTCTGCCCGGCTTCCAGGAACTGCTTGATGGCCATCTGCTTGGCGCGGGCCACGATGTTCTCGATCATGGCGCCGGAGTTGAAGTCCTTGAAGTACAGGACTTCCTTGTCGCCGTTGGCGTAGGTGACCTCGAGGAAGCGGTTCTCCTCGGTCTCGGAGTACATCCGCTCCACGGTCCGCTGGATCATCGCTTCCACCGTCGCCTGCTTCGACCCGCCGTGCTCCTTCACATCGTCGGGGTGGAGCGGAAGGCCGGTGAGCACGTACTTGGAGAAGATGTCCTTGGCCGCCTCGGCGTCCGGCCGCTCGATCTTGATCTTGACGTCCAGGCGGCCGGGCCGCAGGATCGCCGGGTCGATCATGTCCTCGCGGTTGGAGGCGCCGATGACGATGACGTTCTCCAGCCCCTCAACGCCGTCGATCTCCGACAGCAGCTGGGGGACGATGGTGTTCTCCACATCGGAGGAGACACCGGACCCGCGGGTGCGGAAGATCGAGTCCATCTCGTCGAAGAACACGATCACCGGCATGCCCTCGGAGGCCTTCTCACGAGCCCGCTGGAAGACCAGGCGGATGTGCCGCTCGGTCTCGCCGACGTACTTGTTGAGAAGCTCCGGGCCCTTGATGTTGAGGAAGAAGGACTTGCCCTCGGCGGGCTTCTTCGCCCCGGGGATGCCGGCCGCGGCGTCGGCCTCGGCCTTGCGCGCGACCTGCTTGGCCAGCGAGTTCGCCACCGCCTTGGCGATGAGTGTCTTGCCGCAGCCGGGCGGGCCGTAGAGCAGCACGCCCTTCGGCGGGCGCAGCTGGTGCTCCTTGTACAGGTCCGCGTGCAGGTAGGGCAGCTCGATGGCGTCGCGGATCTGCTCGATCTGCGACATCAGGCCACCGATGTCGGTGTAGGCGATGTCGGGGACCTCTTCGAGGATGAGCTCCTCGACCTCGGCCTTGGGAATGCGCTCGTAGACGTAGCCGGACCGGGGCTCCAGCAGCAGGGAGTCCCCGCTGCGCAGTACCTGGTCCATGAGCGGCGCGGCGAGCCTGACCACGCGCTCCTCATCGGCGTGCGAGATCACCAAGGCGCGCTCGCCGTCGGCGAGCAGCTCCTTGAGCATGACGATCTCGCCGATCGTCTCGTAGTCCTGGGCGATGACGATGTTCAGGGCCTCGTTGAGCACGACCTCCTGGCCGGGCTTGAGCTCTTCGAGTTCGATGTTGGGGCTGACGTTGACCCGCATCTTGCGGCCGCCGGTAAAGACGTCCGCGGTGTTGTCCTCGCAGGCCGCAAGGAAGATGCCGAAGCCGGATGGCGGCTGTGCCAGCCGGTCGACCTCCTCCTTGAGCGCCACGATTTGGTCACGTGCCTCGCGCAACGTCGAAGCCATGCGCTCATTTTGACCGCTGACCGACGTGAGTGAGGCCTCTGTCTCGCGGAGCCGCTCCTCAAGCAAGCGGACCTGGCGTGGTGAATCGGCGAGCCTTCGGCGCAGAACAGCGATCTCTTCATCGAGGAAGGAGATCTGCGCTGTGAGGCTGCTCACCTCATCCTCGTGCCGCGAAGTGCGACCGCTATCGTCCCTAGCTACCACGGCCCTCACCTCCTCCCGGGGAGTATGAATCTAACTCGACCTTACCTATCTGGCGGTCTTTCCTAACATCCCAGCGAGTGTTCGATTGGTAACACAACCTGGTCCCAAGAGAGAAACCGCAGGCCAGAGGCACAATCTAAACAGAGAGTTATATGTTGATCACTTAACGTGTTTATTTACCCGGCGGACGGCTCCGCGTCACCCTGCGGGTCTCCCTCGGGATGCGCTCCCTTGGCCGGGCGGCGGCGGCGCGGCGGCGGCGTCACACCGTCGGCCAGCCGCCTGGCGGTGACCAGAAAGCCGGTGTGGCCGATCATCCGGTGGTCCGGGCGCACCGCCAGCCCGTCCACGTGCCAGCCCCGGTAGAGCGTCTCCCAGGCGGCAGGCTCGTAGAACGAGCCGTGCCCGCGCAGCTCCTCGACGATGCGCGACAGCTGCGTCGTGGTCGCGACGTAGCAGCAGATGAGCCCGCCGGGAATCAGCGCCCGGGCCGCGCCGGCCACGTTCTCCCAGGGGTCGACCATGTCCAGGATCACCCGGTCGAACCAGCCGCCCGCTGGCGGCGCATCGTTTTCGGTGCCGGTGAAACCACGGTCCGTTACTCCCGCGCTTTCCAGGGCGACCTCGGCTGACAGCTCCCCGGTGACCAGGCGCCACCACGGGGGGACCTCCCCGAAGTATTTCCGCACGTTAGCGCGGGCGATCTCGGCGAAGTCGGCGCGGGCCTCGAAGGAGACCAGGGCGCCGTCCGGGCCGGCCGCGCGCAGCAGGAAGCACGACAGCGCGCCGGAGCCCGCACCCGCCTCGAGCACCCGGGCGCCGGGGAAGATGTCGGCGTAGACGAGGATCTGCGCCGCGTCCTTCGGGTAGACGATGGTGGCGCCGCGCTTCATGGCCAGCGTGAAGTCCGACAGCAGGGGCCGCAACGCCACGTACTGGGTACCGCTGGTCGCGGTCACCACGCTGCCCTCGGGCGCCCCGATCAGGTCATCGTGGCCGAGCGCCCCCCGGTGGGTGTGGAACGCCGCCCCCGGCTGCAGGACTATCTGGTGCATGCGGCCCTTGGGGTCGGTGAGCTGCACCTGGTCTCCGGCCTCGAACGGGCCGCGCTGAGCTGCCTTCCACTGTGTCACCCGGCTAGGGTAGCGAGCGTCAGACCCCGGCGAGGACCTGGTCAAGGTCGCGGGTGGCGAGCACGCCGTAGACCTGCCCCGACTCCTCGACGAGGAGGTACTCGGTGGCGGGGGCGCGGCGCAGCGCGTCGAGCAGCGCCATGCCCTGCAGGTCGGCGTTGAGTATCAGGTCCGGCTCGATCGTGCGGGCCAGCGAGCCGGCGTCGACCCACGGGCGGCGCTGCGGCGGGACGGCCATCACCGCGGCCTCGCTGACGATCGCGATCGGCTTGTTGTCATGGTCGACGACGACGATCGCGCGGGCGCTGGCCGCGTCGGCCAGCCGGACCGCCTCGGCCAGCGGGGTGCCGGCCGTCACCGAGATCGTCCGCCTGCCCAGCCGGCGGGCCTGCAGCGCGGGCAGCCGCTCGCGGAACCTGGTCGCCTTGATCGACTGGGTGGCGCCGGTCCACATGAACCCGGCGATCACGATGACCCAGATCGTGGACACCATGTCACCGCCGGACAGGCCGCCGGTGAAGAACGGGATGGCGAGCAGCCCGAGGGCGAGGACCCGGCCGATCCAGGCGGCGGCGATGGTCGCGGTGTACGGCTTGGAGGTGATCCCCCAGATCACCGCGCGCAGCATCCGGCCGCCGTCCAGGGGCAGGCCCGGCAGCAGGTTGAAAAGACCGACGATGATGTTGGCGAACATCAGCTGCCTGATCAGCGCGCCGCCGATGCCCTCGCTGACCACCTGGGACAGTCCCCAGCCAACCCCGCCGAGCAGCAGCGACAGCGCCGGGCCGGCCGCGGCGATGGCGAACTCGCGGCCGGGGGTGGGCGCCTCCCGGTCGATCTCGGAGATGCCGCCCAGGGGGTAGAGCAGGATGCGCCGGACCGGGAGGCCATAGCCGCGCGCCACCAGCGAGTGGCTCAGCTCGTGCACCAGCACCGAGACGTAGAGCAAGATCACGAACGCGGCGGCGACTAGGTACCTGGTTGTCGTGCCGGGCAGGCTGTTGGACAGGTCATTGGCGTAGATGACGATGAAGACGCCGGCGATGATGAACCAGTAGGGCGAGACGTGCACAGGGATGCCGAACGGCCTCGCCACGACGAAGCTGCTGCGCTGTGGACCGCGACCGCCCCGGTCCGGCTGCTCCTCCTGGCCACTTGCCACAAGTCTGATGCTACGTGCATCCGGCGCCATTGCGGGTCAGCTGGGAGCTTCGGGTTCGCTGCGAAATGTCAGTGGACTGCCCTACGGTTGGGCCTGTGGACCTCGAAAACACAGTGGATGTCGCGATCGATACCGGCAACGGCGCCGGCTTCGGGGTGGCGGGCGACCCGCCCGCGGCGCTGTCGCCGTCGCGCGCGGCCGACTTCATGACCTGCCCGTTGCTGTACCGCTTCCGGGTGATCGACCGCATCCCGGAACCGCCGACCACCGCGACGGCGCGCGGCACGCTGGTGCACGCCGTCCTTGAGCGGCTGTTCGACCTGCCCGCGGCGGAGCGGACGCCGGCCGCGGCGACGGGGATGCTGGCGGCCGAGTGGTCGCGGCTGTGCTCCGGTGACGAGCTGCTGGCCGCCCTGATCACCGATGATGAGGAACGCACGCGTTTCGTTGCGGATGCGACCGCGTCCCTGACGGGCTACTTCAAGCTGGAGGACCCGCGGCGGCTTGAGCCCGCCGAGCGCGAGTGGTACGTGGAGGCGGAGCTGCCGTCCGGGCTGCGGCTGCGCGGTTACGTCGACCGGGTCGACGCGACCCCGGCCGGCGACCTGCGGATCGTGGACTACAAGACCGGCAAGGTGCCGCTGGAGGCCTACGAGTCGAGCGCGCTGTTCCAGATGAAGTTCTACGGTCTGGTGATCTGGCGGCTGCGCGGGGTGATCCCGCGGCTGCTGCAGCTGATGTACCTGTCGGGCGACGGCGAGGTGCTCCGCTACTCCCCCGACGAGGCCGACCTGCTCGCCACCGAGCGGAAGCTGAACGCGCTCTGGGCCGCGATCTCGCGGGCCCGGGAGACCGGCGACTTCCGGCCGCGGCCGAGCAAGCTGTGCGGCTGGTGCCGGCACAAGGCGCTCTGCCCGGCGTTCGGCGGCACCCTGCCGCCGATGCCGGTACGCGGGGCCGCGGCGCCCGCGGGCACGGAGCCCGTTGCCGAAGCCGTCCCGGCGGAGGCGTAATCGCGGCCGGCCGGGTCGCCCTGGCCTGAGAATTAGTCGCGATACTACTTGAAATTGATCGAGATACTACTCGATACTGTAAGGGTTGTGCGTGGCCGGGTCTTGCTGTGGCCGCCATCCGCGCCAAGGCACCATCAGAACCCACGAGGGGAAGCAACGATCATGCCGATCATCGAGGCGCGGGGCCTCGCCCGGACCTTCACCAGCAGGAAAAGGACCGTGCACGCGGTCCGCGGGGTGGATCTCACGGTCGAGGCCGGGGAGATCGTCGGCTTCCTCGGGCCGAACGGCGCGGGCAAGACCACCACCCTGCGGATGCTGACCACGCTGCTCGAGCCGACGGCCGGCAGCGCCACGGTGGCCGGCGCGGACCTGCGCCGCGACCCGAAGGGCGTGCGGCGGCGGATCGGCTACGTGCCGCAGGCCATCGGGCAGACGATGGGCGGCACCGACCCGGAGTGCCTGGTCTCCGAGGAACTCCTCGACCAGGCGGCGCTGTACCGGATCGGCAAGGCGGACGCGGCGGCGCGGGCAGCGACGCTCATTCGCCAGCTTGACCTCGGCGGGCTCGACAAGCGGCTGGTCAAGACGCTGTCGGGCGGGCAGCGGCGGCGGCTGGAGATCGCGCTCGGCCTGGTCCACGAGCCGCCGCTGGTCTTCCTGGACGAGCCCACCACCGGGCTGGACCCGCAGAGCCGGTCGAACCTGTGGGAGCACATCAGGGGGCTGCGCTCCGACCTGGGCACCACCGTCTTCCTCACCACGCATTACCTGGAGGAGGCGGACGCGCTGTGCGACCGGGTGTTCATCATCGACAACGGCGTGACGGTGGCGTCGGGCACCCCGGACGAGCTCAAGCGGCAGGTGTCGGGCGACGTGGTGACGCTGGCCGTCAACGGCGCGCCGGACAAGGCGCGCGAGCTGCTGGCCCGGCAGCCGATCGCCCGTGAGGTCACGGTCGGCGGGGACGGCGTACTGCGGCTCAACGTTTTCAACGGCGCGGAGGCGCTGCCGGCCCTGCTGCGCGTGCTTGACGACGCGGGCATCACGCTGGCCTCGATCAACCTGTCCCGGCCGACGCTGGACGACGTGTTCCTGACCATGACCGGGCGGTCGCTGCGCGACGACTCGCTCAGCGCCGCGGCCGCGCCGGACCAGCCGGAACCCCAGCCAGCGAGCAAGGAGTAACCCCGATGTCGTTCATCCGTGACACGCTGGTCGTCTTCCGGCGGGAAATGCGGCTCAGCCTGCGCAACCCCGCGTGGGTGGTGATCGTGCTGGTGCAGCCGGTGCTGTACCTGGTGCTGTTCGGCCCGCTGCTGACGAAGCTGCCGGCCGACACGTTTGCCGGGTCGGGCGGCTCGGGCAGCGCCGGGAACGCCGAGGCGTACCGGTTCTTCGTGCCGGGGCTGCTGATCCAGCTCGGGCTGTTCGGCTCGATGTTCGTTGGGTTCGCCATCATCTCGGACTGGCGCGGCGGGGTGATCGAGCGGTTCCGGGTCACCCCGGTGTCGCGGCTGGCCGTCATGAGCGGCCGGGTGCTGCGAGACACCCTGGTGCTCGTGGTCCAGGCGGTGATCCTGGTGCTCGTCGGTATCGCGTTCGGGCTGCGCGCGCCGGTCGCCGCGGTGTTCATCAGCCTCGGCTTCATCGTCTTTGTCGCCGTCGGCCTCGCCTCGGTGTCGTACGCGACCGCCCTCACGGTCAAGAGCGAGGATGCGTTCGCGCCGATGCTGAACTCGGTCATCGTCCCGCTGGTGCTGCTGTCGGGGATCCTGCTGCCGATGACGCTGGCACCGCGCTGGCTGCAGGACGTCGCCCGGATCAGCCCGTTCCGCTACATCATCGACGCGATGCGCGAGGCCTTCGCCGGCCAGTACGTCAACACGGTCATGCTGGAAGGCGTCCTGGTGGCGGTGGGCCTGGCGGTCATCTGCCTGGTGCTGGGCTCGCGCGTCTTCGTCCGCGAGAACGCGTAGCGGCGGGCGCGCTAGACCAGGGCGACGATGAGGAGGAGCAGGGCGGGGATGGCGACGGCGGCCAGGGCGGGCCAGGACCAGGTGGTGGTGGCCACGCTGGCGGCGGCTGCCGCGTTAGCGGCGGCGCGGTTGCGTTCCCTCTCGGCCCGCTTGTCCAGGCGGATGGCTATCGCCGCGCTTACCGGCAGGGAGGCCAGGTACCTGGCCTCGTCGGGCACCCGGGAGGACGGCTGGGCGTAGCCGGACGGCGGAGCGGCGCCGAGGCCGCGCAGCCGCCTGGACATGCCGTCCGCTCTCGGCGCTGAGCCGACGGCGGCCTTGCGCCGGGCGCGGGTTGAGGCGTACAGGGCCCAGCAGTTCAGCAGCCCCGCTGGCTCGTCGGTGCCGCGGGTGTAGTGGATGCGGACCCACTCCCCCGTGTCGACCGACTGGATGAGCGGCCAGGGCAGGCGGTGCACCCGGAAGGGATTCAGCACGGTCAGGCCGTCGCCGTCCTCGATCACCTTGGGGCGCAGCGCCAGCGTGTAGACCAGGCCGGTGACCAGCAGCAGGATCGAGCCGAGGACGGTGGTGTAGCGCGCCGTGGGCAGCCCCTGGGCCGAGTAGTCGGCCACGTTGAGCAGCACGAAGGCCACCCACACCCACCAGAGAATGACTGGCGGGCGCAGCCGGATGGTCGAGCGTTCGGTCACGGCATCACGTTATGCGCACCCGCGGGTCCAGCGCGGCGTAAAGCAGGTCGACGACGATGTTGGCCACTACCACGAAGACGGCGGAGATGATCACGAACCCGAGGATCACCGGCAGGTTATCCTGGTCGACCGCCTGAACCGAGGCCTGGCCGATGCCGCCGAGCCCGAACACCGTCTCCACCACGACCACGCCGCCCAGTAGCTGCCCCATGTCCACCCCGAGCTGGGACAGCACCGGGGTGAGGGCCGCCCGGACGCCGTGGCGGAAGATCACCCGCCGCTCCGACAGGCCCTTGGAGCGGGCGGTGCGGATGTAGTCCTCGCTCAGCGTCTCCAGCAGCTGACCGCGGGAGAGCCGGGTGTAGACCGCGGCCTGGATCGCGGCCAGCGTGATCCAGGGCAGCAGCATGTGCCCGACGAACGGGGAGACGCCCGACGTGATGCCCGAGTAGCCGGTGTTGATGAAGTGGAAGCCGTGCGAGTACAGCGGCTCGAACACGTAGCCGATCAGCAGCTCGCCGAGCACGAAGGCCGGCAGCGACAGGCCGATGAGCACCCCGACCGTCGACGCCCGGTCGAACAGCGACCTGGCCCGGGTGGCGCTGATGATACCGACCCCCAGCCCGACGACCAGCCAGATAATCGTGCCCCCGATGACCAGCGAGATCGTGGGCGGCAGGTCCTGCCGCAGTACCGTGTCCACCGGCTCCTTGGTGTAGTAGGAGTAGCCGAGGTTCCCGTGCACCAGGTTGGTGAGGAAGTGCCAGTACTGGGTCATGATCGGCTGGTTGAGCCCGAGGTTATTGATCGCCTCGCTGGATGACCTGCGGGGTCGCGGCCCGGCCCGATACCTGGCGGGCGACCGTATAGACCGGCCGCGCGAAGAAGAGGAAGAACGTGATCGAGGCGACCAGCCACACCACGACGATCCCGGTGAGGATGCGCCTGATCAGATAACCAGTCATAGCCATCAGGTATCAGCCCTTCTTCCCGGTCTCGGTCTTGGCCCCGCCGGCGGTGGCGCCCCGCGGCGCTTCGGAGTTCTCCCGCTTGCTCACTGACCGCCGCATCCGCCGCCGCAGCCGCCGGGCCGCGATCATCCGCTCGGTCCGCGGGTCCATCGCGTCCCTGATCCCGTCGCCCAGCAGGTTGAACGCCAGCGTGGTGATCAGCAGCGCCGCCGCCGGGTAGACCAGGTACCACCAGGCCACCTGGTAGAAGTCCTGCGCGTCGGACAGCATGTTGCCCCAGCTCGGCGTCGGCGCCTGGATGCCCAGGCCGAGGTAGGAGAGGGTGGACTCGAAGACGATGGCGTTGGGGATGTAGAGCGTGGCGATGACGAGCACCGGGGCGAGCAGGTTCGGCAGGATGTCGAGGAACATGATCCGGAACGGTCCCGCGCCGAGCGACCTGGCCGCCTCGATATATTCCTTCTCCTTGATCGACAGGGTCTGGCCGCGCACGATGCGCGCGATGCCCGCCCAGGAGAAGAACGTGACCATTACCACGATGATCGTCAGGCTCGGCCCGAACACCGCCGCCAGCGCCAGCGCCAGCACGATGTAGGGGAAGGCGAGCACGGCGTCGGTCAACCGGGCCAGCAGCGTGTCGATGATCCCGCCGAAGTAGCCGGCGATGAGACCGACCGCCACCCCGAGCACGGTCGCGATCAGCGTGGTGACGATGCCGACGAACAGCGAGATGCGCGCCCCGTAGAAGATGCGGACGAGCAGGTCGCGGCCGTTGGAGTCGGTGCCGAGGAGGAACCCGCTGGTGCCCGGCGGCACCGGGTTGCCGTCCAAGGTCTCGCCGGTGACCGGGTAGGCCGTGTTCACGTCGTGACCGGTGAGCGCGGCGATGGCGGGCGCGGCGATCGCCAGGATGATCATGATCACGATGACCGCCAGGGCGATCATCGAGACCCGGTCCGACCTCAGCCGCATCCAGGTGAGCTGCCACTGGGTGCGGCCCTGGATCGCCCCGCCGGAGGCCTGCGACTCCTCGGCGACGTGGGCATCGAACGCGACCTCGGTGACGCTCATGCCGGCTCCCTCTCCGTCGCGATGGTGGCCGTGGCGAGGGTCTCGCCTGGCTGGACCGGGAAGTGACAGGCGGTCACGTGCGCCTCCCCGCCGGGAATGCCTGGCTCGCCGTCGCCCAGCGGTTGCCCGCCGGTTTCCGGCGCTGCCTGGGAAAGATCAGGATCAGAAGCCTCGTGGGTAACGAGCGGTGGTTCTACCCGTCCGCAGATTTCCTCCGCCTTGGGGCAGCGCGGATGGAAGCGGCACCCGGCGGGCGGGTCGATCGGCGATGGCACGTCGCCGGTGAGGATGATCCGCTGCCGGGACGCGGCCGCGTCGGGGTCGGCGGCAGGCGCGGCCGACAGCAGCGCGACCGTGTACGGGTGGCGCGGCTGGCCGTAGAGGGCGTCCGCGGGCGCGGCCTCGCCGATCCGGCCCAGGTACATGACCGCCACCTTGTCGCTCACGTGCCGCACGACCTCGAGGTCGTGCGCGATGAACAGGTAGGACAGGCCGTACTCGGTCTGCAGGTCGGCCAGCAGGTTGAGCACCTGCGCCTGGATGGACACGTCGAGCGCCGAGACCGGCTCGTCGCAGATGATCAGCTTGGGCCGCAGCGCCAGCGCCCGGGCGACGCCGATCCGCTGCCGCTGGCCGCCGGAGAACTCGGCCGGGAACCGGTTGAAGTGCTCCGGGTTGAGCCCGACCCGCTCCATCAGCTCCTGCACCATGCGCTTGCGCTCGCCGCCGGTGGCGCTCTTGTGGATCGCGAACGGGTCGCCGATGATCGCGCCCACCCGCCGCCGCGGGTTGAGCGAGCTGTACGGGTCCTGGAAGATCATCTGGACCTCGCGCCGTAGCGGCCGCATCGCGCCGCGCGACAGCTTGGTGATGTCGGTGCCGTTGAGGAAGACCTTGCCCGAGGTCACCGGGATCAGCCCGGCCACGCAGCGGGCCAGGGTCGACTTGCCGCTGCCGGTCTCGCCGACCAGGCCGAGCGTCTTGCCCCGCTCGATGACCAGGGACACGTCATCGACCGCGTGCACATTCCCGACGGTGTGGCGTGAAAAAGCCGCCCGCCTTGACCGGGAAGTACTTGACCGCGTTCTCCACCCGGACCAGGACGTCGCCGTCGTCGTTCGCCGTCGCCATCACGCCACGCTCCCCTTGTTGTCCGCCGTCGCGTCGTTCTCCCTGGCCACGCCCTCGGCCACCGCGGCCTGGGCGCCCGCCGTCTCGGCCGCTTCCGCGGCGGCGGCGTCGGCCGCGTCGGCTTCCGCCGCGGCGGCCGGGTCGGCCGGGGCCGCCTCGTTGCTTTCCGCGACCGCCGCCTTACGCAGTTCCTCGGCCTCGGCCGACAGGCCCGCCGCCTCGACCGGCAGCCAGCAGGCCGAGGTGTGCGCCCCGCCGTCGTCGATCGGGCGCAGCACCGGCTCGTCCACCCGGCAGCGGGCGAGCACGTAGCCGCAGCGCGGGTGGAACTTGCAGCCCGGCCGGGAGGTTGATCAGGCTGGGCGGCTGCCCGGGGATCGGCTTGAGCCGGCCGCCGGAGGCCGAGCTCGACGGGATCGACTCGAGCAGCCCCGTGGTGTAGGGGTGGTGCGGGCGGTAGAACACGTCCCGCTTGGGGCCCTTCTCGGCCGCCCGGCCGGCGTACATGACCATCACGTCGTCGGCGATGTCGGCGACCACGCCGAGGTCGTGGGTGATCATGATCAGCGCGGTGCCCGAGTCCTGCTGCAGCCGCAGCAGCAGGTCGAGGATCTGGGCCTGGACGGTGGCGTCGAGGGCCGTGGTGGGCTCGTCGGCGATGATGAGCTTGGGCTCGAGGGCCAGGGCCATCGCGATCATGGCGCGCTGGCGCATGCCGCCGGAGAACTGGTGCGGGTAATCGTTGACCCGGGTGTCCGGCTTGGGGATGCCGACTCGGCGCAGCAGCTCTACCGTTCGGGCCATTGCTTCTTTTTTCGAGACGGAGCGGTCGTGCGCGCGGATCATCTCGGCGATCTGCCACCCGATCTTGTAGAGCGGGTGCAGGCTGGTCAGCGGGTCCTGGAAGATCACCGAGATCCGCGCGCCGCGCACCTTGCGCAACTCCTCGTCGGAGAGCTCAAGCAGGTTGGCGCCCTCGAACATCGCGCTGCCCGCTACCTGGGCACCGGGGGTCAGCCCGAGCAGCGTCTGCGTGAGCACGGTTTTGCCGCTGCCCGACTCGCCGACGATGCCGAGGGTCCGGCCCGGCTCCACGTCGAACGACACGCCGCGGACCGCGCGGACGAGGCCGTCCGCGGTCTGGAAGCTGACGTTCAGGTCCCTTACCTCAAGCAGTGTCACTGGTTTTTCCTCTGGCCATGGCGACGCGCGGTCCGGCCGGCCCACGGGCGGGACCGGCCGGACCGCGCGAGCGCGCCTGTACTACCGCGTCCTGCTAACGAGCGTCAGCTCGCCAGCCAGACGTTGGCGATGTCCGGGTCGCCGATGTTCGGCGAGAACATGGCCGTCGGGTAGGTGGTGCCGTTCGGCAGCACCGAGCGGACCTGCTTGCTGGCGATCGTCGGGAACGTCTGGCTCATGAGGGGCACGATCGCCGCGTCCTTCATGATCTGCACGTCCGCCTTGTGCCAGTCCGTCGCCGCCGCGCTCAGCGTGGTCGCGGCCTCGGCCTTGGTGATCAGCGAGTTCACGGTCGCGTTGTCGTAGCAGCCGTAGTTGACCGTGTTGATCACGCAGTTCGGGCCCTGGAAGAGCGCCTGGATGACGGTGCGGCCGTTGTTGCCGAACCAGTCGGGGATCCAGCCAGCCTGGCCCATGTCCCACGTGCCGGCCTTGTTGTTCTCGGGCGCGTTGCCCAGGTCGGTGAAGAAGGACGAGCCGGGCTCGCCCTCGCCCTGCAGCGTGATGCCGCACGGGGCCAGGGACGCCTGGATGGCCTGTGAAGACCCGGGTGTTGGTCGAGTCGTTCGGGTACAGGTACTTGATGCGTGAGGCCGTTGGGGTGACCGCCCTTGGCCAGCGCGGCCTTGCAGGCGGTTACGTTCCCGGCCCCGCTGTTATCCGGGTACAGGTTGTTGTTCACGTAGCCGGCGTTGCCCGGCGGGATGACCGTGTTGATGACGTTGCCGACCAGCGGGCCGCCCATCGCCTTGATGACGGCGATCTTGTCGACGCCGTACTCAACCGCCTGGCGGATGTCGAGGTTGCCCATGGCGCCGCCGGTGTTCGGGCTGCGCAGGTTGAACACCAGGTACGGGAAGGTGTTCGACCACGGCCAGATGTTGAAGTTGGAGGCCTTGGAGGCGGCCAGGCCGGGGACCGACGACGGGTTGACCGAGGTGTCACTGGTCAGGTCCTGCGAGCCGGCCTGGATGTCGGCCAGCTGCGTCTCCGCGGACGAGACGCCGAGGGTCTCCACGATCGAGGTCGGGTACTGGTGCCGCAGCGTGTCGGTGGACTGCTTCCAGGCCGGGTTGTGCACGAACGTGATCGACTTGCCCGCCACGTACGAGCTGATCGCGTACGGCCCGTCGGAGATCGTGTGCTGTCCAGCTGGATCGAGTCCGGCACGTAGCTGTCGTACTCGACCGGGCGGGCCGAGGCGAACGGCATCGCCAGCATGTAGATGAAGTCGCTGGCCGGGGTCATCAGCGTGAACTGGATGGTCGTCGAGTTCGGCGTCGTGATGCCCGAGATGGTGTGCGTGTTCTGGAAGGTTGGCGATGTTCGCCGCCGTCGGCGCGTTGCTCTTGCTTGGCGAAGAAGGCGGTCTCTTCGTTGCCGTAGGCCTGCATGCCCTTGATCGTGCTGGTGTAGTACGTCGGGTTGCCGACCGGGCTGACCGGGTTGAAGAACGCCTTGAACTCGCGCAGGAAGTCTGCCGAGGTGACCTGGCGGGCCGGGGTGGTGTCCCAGTCGACGCCGGGCTTGATGTGGAAGGTGTAGACCGTGCCGCCGCCGGTGATCCCGCCGTTGGCGGTCGTCGGGACCTCGGTCGCGGCGTCGGGCTCAGGCGTGGTGTCGGTCGTCCATCCGGCGCTCGACGTGGTCGGGGCGGGCACGGTCGGGTAGCTCACCAGCTGCCGGGTGTAGACGCGCTCGAGCTCGTAGTCGGGGGTGTAGTAGGCCGGGACCGTGTCGATGTGGTCGGGGCCGCTGGCCGCGACGATGTTCAGCGTGCCGCCGGACTGCGGCTTCACGCTGCTGGCGGCCGTGGGCGCGGCCGTCGAGCCGGTGCTGCTCGACGAACTCGAGCACGCGGCGAGGCCGCCGGCGGCGATGGCCAGGACGGCCACCGTGGCGACGCGCTTTGAAGCTCTTGGCATGGACATCTTCCTCTTGGTCTGCTCAGCTCAGGTCGGGGTCGGGCAGCCATCCGGCGCCCTCGCCTCTAGCGATGACTGTCTACCTAGAGAGAGATTCTGCGGTAAACCGAGGAGGAAACCACACCAAAATCCGGGTCGTGGCTCGATTGTGACTTGAAATGTTCCTGTTTGCCACATTCAGTAACAAGGATGTTACATCCATGACAAACCTCGCAAACGATGGCATGTCCACGAGCGCGGCCAGCCGGGATTCGGGGCACAGAAGAGCTCCGAACGGGCATGCCCGGCCCACGCGGAAAGCGCGGGGGTCAGATGCCGCGCTTGCGCAGGATGTCCTCGATGTCCTTCAGGTCGTCATCGTCGGCCGGGGCGGACTTGCGCGACGCCTTGGCGGGGCCGGTCGCGGCTTGCGGGTGGCGGGGACCGGGGTCTGGGTGGTGGCCATGGCGCGCGTGGCGGGCGTGCGCGCCCCGGTAAGCGCGTCATGGCGGCCGGCGCCGCTTTCCACGGCCGAGTCGTCCTGCTTGCCCCGGGCGGCCCTGCGCGCCTCCTTGGAGGCCTTGCGGCGGGCCCGGCCGCCGGCCGCGAGGAACAGCGCGATCGCGAGCCCGGTGACGCCGATGCCGACCCACTTGGTGGTGGAGAACGCGAACCCGGTGCCGAACTGCCCGATCGCGACGCCGATCTTCCAGAGCATCTCGATCGCCCCGGTCAGGTACGCCGCGATCGGCAGCAGCGAGACGGCCACCATGCGCAGCGCGGGCCGGACCCCGGAGCGCCGGTAAATGACATAGCTCAGCAATAGGCCGAGCACGGTGAGTCCCGCTGCGAGCGGGAGCCAGGCGATGCTGCTATAGCTCATGAGACGCCTCCCTGCTCTTTCCATCGTGACATATCTCGAGTAGTGCACGGAACGCCGACGCGCCGGCCAGCCAGTGTTCTGCGCTTCTTGCTGTTATCTCACGAGGGCGCGGAGGATGGCCAGGGTGACGTCGCGCAGCGAGGTGACGACGAGGCGGCCCGGGGCGGGCGGGATTGGCGCGAAGGACGGCACCGCGACCACCGGGCAGCCGGCCGCGGTGGCCGAGGCGACGCCGTTGGGCGAGTCCTCCAGGGCCGCGCAACGGGCCGGATCGGCGTCAAGCAGCTTGGCCGCGAGCTGGTAGGGGGCGGGGTCGGGCTTGGTCGCGGGCACGTCGTCGCCGCAGACGGTCACCGGGAACCGGAACCCGGTGCCCGCCAGCACCGCCTGGGCGAACTCGCGCTGCGAGGAGGTGACGAGCGCGTACGGGAGCCCGGCGGCGGCCACCTCGGCCAGCAGCTCGCGGGCGCCGGGCAGCACCCGCACCCGGCCGGCCGCCGCGCGGGTGAGCATCCCGTCGAGCATCCACCGCTCGACCTCGGCCGGCGACGCGGGGCTGGCCGCCTTGGCCAGCAGGTAGGCCACCGTCCGCTCCATGGAACCGCCGAGCAGCGCGGCCTGGTCCTGCTTGGTCCAGGCGGCGCCGAGCCGCGCCATGACCTCGGTCTCCGTCTCGAACCAGAGCGGCTCGGTATCGACCAGCAGCCCGTCCATGTCGAACAGCACCGCCGCGAGCCCGTCGGCTGTCACAGTCACACGCTGAAGTATCTCGCGGCCGGGTGGTGGATCACGATGGCGTCGGTGGACTGCTCGGGGTGCAGCTGCATCTCCTCGGAGAGCTCCACGCCGATCCGCTCGGGCCGCAGCAGCCGGGCGATCTTGGCCCGGTCGGCCAGGTCCGGGCAGGCGGGGTAGCCGATCGAGTACCGGGCGCCCTGGTACTTCACGCTGAAGAAGCCGTCGAGTTCGGCCGGGTCGGCGGCGGCGATGCCGAGCTCCTGGCGCACCCGGACATGCCAGTACTCGGCCAGCGCCTCGGTCAGCTGGACCGAGAGGCCGTGCAGTTCCAGGTACTCGCGGTAGGCGTTCTGGCCGAACAGTTCGGCCGTCGCCGCGGACACCGCCGGGCCCATCGTGGCCAGCTGGAAGGCGACCACGTCGGTCTCACCGGACGACCGCCGGCCGGAAGTAGTCGGCCAGGCAGAGCCGGTCGTCGCGCTGCTGGCGCGGGAACGTGAACCGCTCCTGCTCCTGCCCCGCCTCGGACAGCACGATCAGGTCGTTGCCCTCGCTGACGCAGCGGAAGTACCCGTAGACCACGGCGGCCTGCAGCAGCCCGTCGGTCTGGGCCCGCTCCAGCCACATCCGCATCCGCGGCCGCCCCTCCGTCTCCACCAGCTCCTCGTAGGACGGGCCGCCCGCCTTCCTGGACGCCTTGAGGCCCCACTGGCCCATGAAGGTGGCCCGCTCGTCGAGGTAGGCCCCGTACTCCGCCAGCGGCACGCCCTTGATGATGCGGGTGCCCCAGAACGGCGGCTCGGGCACCGCGGTTGTCGGCGGCGACGGCGGCCGACCGGACGTGCGCCTGCGGCCGGGGGCCGGGGGCGCGCCCGGCTCGGTCTGGGCGGCGGCGCGGGGGTCGGGGCGGGCGCTGACGCGCCGCTGGCGCAGGGCGGGCAGGGAAGCGCCGGGGACGCCGCGCTTGACCGCCATGGCCGCCTCCATCAGGCGCAGGCCCTCGAACGCGTCACGGGCGTAGCGGACCTCGCCCTCGAACAGCGTGGCCAGGTCCTGCTCGACGTAGGAGCGGGTCAGGGCCGCGCCGCCGAGGACGACCGGCCAGCGGTGGGCCAGGCCGCGGGCGTTCAGCTCGGCCAGGTTGTCCCGCATCACCACGGTGGACTTGACCAGCAGGCCGGACATGCCGATGACGTCGGCGCTGTGCTCCTCGGCGGCGGCGATGATGGCCGAGACCGGCTGCTTGATGCCGATGTTGACCACGTCGTAGCCGTTGTTGGACAAGATGATGTCGACCAGGTTCTTGCCGATGTCGTGCACGTCGCCCCGGACCGTGGCGAGCACGATCCGGCCGCGGCCGCCATCGGCGCTCTTCTCCATGTGCGGTTCCAGGTAGCCGACGGCCGCCTTCATCACCTCGGCCGACTGCAGGACGAACGGGAGCTGCATCTGCCCCGAGCCGAACAGCTCGCCGACCGTCTTCATGCCGTCGAGCAGGATGTCGTTGACGATCGCCAGGGCGGGCTGCTCCGTCAGCGCCAGCTCCAGATCCTGCTCGAGGCCGTTGCGCTCGCCGTCGATGATCCGCCGCTTGAGCCGCTCGACCAGCGGCAGCGAGGCGAACTGGGCCGCCCGCTCGGCCTTGGCCGAGGTCGCGTCCACTCCCTCGAACTGCTCCAGCATCTTCGACAGCGGGTCGTACCCGGGCCGCCGCCGGTCGTAGACCAGGTCGAGCGCGACCTCGCGCTGCTCATCGGGGATGCGGGACAGCGGCATGATCTTCGACGGGTGGACGATCGCGGAGTCGAGCCCGGCCTGCACGCACTCGTGCAGGAAGACCGAGTTGAGCACGGCGCGGGCGGCGGGCTTGAGCCCGAAGGAGATGTTGGACACGCCGAGGGTGGTCTGCACGTCCGGGTGGCGGCGTTTGAGCTCGCCGATCGCCTGGATCGTCTCGATGCCATCGCGCCTGGTCTCCTCCTGGCCGGTGGCGATCGGGAAGGTCAGGGTGTCGACGATGATGTCGGACTCGCGCATCCCCCAGTTCAGCGTCAGGTCGCCGATCAGCCGCTCGGCCACCGCCAGCTTCCACTCGGCGGTGCGGGCCTGGCCCTGCTCGTCGATGGTCAGCGCGACCACGGCCGCGCCGTGCTCGCGGATGACCGGCATGATCCGCGCCATCCGGGAGTCCGGGCCGTCGCCGTCCTCGTAGTTGACCGAGTTGACGACCGAGCGGCCGCCGATCAGCTCCAGGCCCGCCTCGATCACGGCCGGCTCGGTCGAGTCGAGCACCAGCGGCAGCGTCGCCGCGGTGGTGAGCCGCCCGGCGATCTCGCGCATGTCGTTGACGCCGTCCCGCCCGACGTAGTCGACGCACACGTCCAGCAGGTGCGCGCCGTCGCGGGTCTGGTCCTTGGCGATCGACACGCAGTCCTCGTACCGGTCGGCGATCATCGCCTCGCGGAACGCCTTGGACCCGTTGGCGTTGGTCCGCTCGCCGATCGCGAGGAACGCGGTGTCCTGCCGGAACGGCACGTGGCTGTAGAGCGAGGCGACGCCCGGCTCGGACCTGGGGCTGCGCGGGGCGAGCGGCAGCCCGTCCGGCCGGGCCGGGGTGACGCCGAGGCGGTCCACCAGCGCGGCGATGTGCTCCGGGGTGGTGCCGCAGCAGCCGCCGATCAGGGACAGGCCGAACTCGGTGACGAAGCGCTCGTGCGCGTCGACCAGCTCGGCCGCCGTCAGCGGGTAGTAGGCGCCGTCGGCGGTGAGCTCGGGCAGCCCGGCGTTGGGCTCGCAGGAGATCGGGATCGGCGAGTTGGCGGCCAGGTAGCGCAGGTGCTCGCTCATCTCGCCGGGGCCGGTGGCGCAGTTGAGGCCGATCATGTCGATGCCGAGCGGCTCGAGGGCGGTCAGCGCGGCGCCGATCTCGGTGCCGAGCAGCATGGTGCCCGTCGTCTCGATGGTCAGCGACGCGATGACGAGCGCGTTGGGCGCCAGATCGGCCACCGCCCGCTTGGTGCCGATGATCGCGGCCTTGGCCTGCAGCAGGTCGGGGCAGGTCTCGATGATCAGCGCGTCGGCGCCGCCGCGGAGCAGGCCGGCCGCGTTCTCGTAGTAGGAATCGCGGAGCACGCGGAAGGTGGTGTGGCCGAGGGTCGGCAGCTTGGTGCCCGGGCCGATGGAGCCGAGTACCCAGCGCGGGCGTCCGTCGGCGGCGGTGAACTCGTCGGCCGCCTGCCGGGCCAGCCGGGCGCCGGCCTCCGCCAGCTCGGTGATGCGGTCGGATATGCCGTACTCGCCGAGGTTGGCCAGGTTCGCGCCGAACGTGTTGGTGGTGACGCAGTCGGTGCCGGTCGCCAGGTAGGCGCGGTGGATGCCGACGATGATGTCGGGCCGGGTGACGTTCAGTACCTCGTTGCAGCCCTCGTGACCTTCGAAATCGGCCAGCGTCGCGTCGCTGGCCTGGAGCATGGTGCCCATCGCGCCGTCGGCGATGACGACCCGGCTGGCGATGGCGGACCGGAGCGCGGCCGACCGCTGTGCTGCTTCCTCAATCACAAGACTGCTCATAGACTTCAAGATTCTAGGGTTTTTATGGTCTGCCCACAACAAGCGCCGCGGAAAACTGTGCCGTACACAGGTAGCACGGTGACGGTCTCTGGCGACGTAGGCTGTAGTCGCGGGCGCAGGCCCGCGGCACTTGCGGAGGTGAAGTCATCAAGTTCAGCGACGTCGAAGGACCGCTCGTCAACCCGGTGGCGATCGCCGCGTTCGAGGGGTGGAACGACGCGGCCGAGGCAGCCAGCGGCGTGGTCAACCATCTCGGCATCGCGTGGGAGTCCGCTCCCATCGCCGAGATCGACCCCGATGACTTCTACGACTTTCAGGTCAACCGGCCGGTGATCGACGTGGTGGGGGGCAAAACCGAGCGCCTGGTCTGGCCGACCACGCGGCTCTCGCTCGCCCGCGCGTCGGCCACCGGGCTCTCCCGTGACATCGTGCTGGTGCACGGGGTCGAGCCGAATATGCGCTGGCGCGGATTCACCGACGAGCTCATCGGCGGGCTGAGCGAGCTCGGGATAGAGCTCCTCATCCTGGTCGGGGCGCTGCTGGCCGACTCCCCGCACACCCGGCCGGTGCCGGTTCAGGTCAGCAGCTCCGATCCGCAACTGCTGCGCGGGGTCGGCTCCGAGCCGAACGACTACAAGGGCTCGTCGGGCATCGTCGGGGTGCTCCAGTACACCTGCGCCGCGGCCGACATCCCCACCATCTCGCTCTGGGCGTCGGCGCCGCACTACGTCGCGCAGGCACCGTCGCCCAAGGTGTCGCTGGCGCTGCTGCGCGCGGTCGAGGACGTGCTCGACGTGTCGCTGCCGCAGGGAGAGCTGCCGGAGGAGGCCAGGGCCTGGGAGCGCGGCGTCGACGAGCTCGCGCAGCAGGACTCCGACGTCGCCGAGTACGTGCGCACCCTGGAGGAGGCCAAGGACGCCACCGACCTGCCCGAGGCGTCCGGCGATGCGATCGCGCGCGAGTTCGAGCGGTACCTGCGCCGCCGCGGCGACTCCGCGGACGGCGACGAGTTCTGAGTTCTAGGGACGACGGGCGGGGGCTGCCGCTGAGGGGCGGCAGCCCCCGGGGTGGGCTAGGCGCCGTACTTGAGGATCAGGCCCTCGGTGCCGCCTGGGTTGTTGCCGACGGGGATGGGCACGCTGGCGATGCCACTGGCCCAGAGGGACGACGTGCCGGGAATCGGCGTGATCGCGTCGGCCTGGGCGGAGAAGGCGTTGGCGGGCCTCGGCATGGTGACCTTCGACCAGTCGCCCGCGCTGCTGTCATGGACCATGAAGTCGTGGTGGCCGGGGTCGACCTCGTCCCAGAGCCAGATGCCGCCGTGGCCGTCAGAAGAGATCGAGAACACCTGCGACTGCGCGTACGGGAACTTCACCGCGGACCACTTGGCGCCGTTCCAGTGATACAGGACCAGGCCGGCGTTGGGGACAATCGAGCCGTACGGTCCCGGCACGTAGCCTAGCGCCCAGGCGGCATTCGGACCGCCAGCCACGATCGACAGCGGCTGGCCCTTGAGCTTGCCCGGCACCGGGACGCTGGGCAGCACGCTGGTGGTCCACTTCTTCCCGTCCCAGTGGCTGACGGCCATCGGCCAGGCGCCCTTGGCCGCGCCGACCTTGGTGCCGATCACCCAGATGTTGGCCGGGGACGCGGCGCTCGCCTCGATCACGTGGATCGACGGCGCGGGCGCCTGCGACCAGGACTTGCCGTTGTAGCGGATCGCGTAGGGCTTGTCGGCGGTCCCGATCCCGCCGAAGCCCCACACGGCCGACGAACTGGGCGCGACGGTCGCCTCGATGAACGCGTTCTTGGGCAGCAGCGTTGGTGCTGACCAGGATTTGCCCGTCCAATGGGCGATGGCGGTCTGCTGGTAGGTCTTGTAGGAGTAAAAAGCCCAGGGAGTGGACTTAGCGCCGGGGGCGATCTCGAGCTGATCGATGGCGTAAGTGCCGGCCTCGTGCGCGGGCACCGGGCCGACGACCTGCCACTGCTTGCCGTTCCAGTGCCGCAGGGTGACGCCGTTGTGGCCGGTGTGGCACGGCCGCGTGCAGTTCTCCGTTACCCAGGCGTTGTTCGCACTGGCGGCGGTAATGTCACCTACCCCGGAGTCTTCCTGGTACGTGGCGGTGATCCGCCAGCCGGGGGCGGGGGCGGCTTGCGCCGCGCCCACGCCACTAGCCACGCCACTGGCCACGACAGCGGCTGCGGCGAGGGCGATGGCGGCCGGCCACCGGAGTTTGATTGCCACATGCGCTCCTTGTTCCACTGGGTGCCCGCATCCGCGGAGACACGAATGCAGTGCGGTACAAGAACGGCGGACATCGAGAAAGCCATGAGCCGCCGTCCGGGGCAAATCGGATCTTCGCCCCTTAAGAGATGCACCAATGGCAAGAAGGTTGCCCCGCCAAGGCGACTAGTTCCGCGGGAAAGTACGGCAAGTGCCTGCCTGGAAACAGGTGCGGAGGTGGCTGCGCCGAGGGCGGCGGTCCGGGCCGGGGGTGCCTGCCTGGAGACTGGGGGCAATGGGCGGGGGAAGGGCAGGCCGCGTGCGTTCCGGGTGACGGGTCTTGGGTTTCAGACCGGGGGCCAGGGGATGGCGGGCCAGTCTTGCGGCGGGTAGGGGTGCACCCGGCTGGCCAGCAGGACCTCGACGCGCGAGAGCGTCGCGGCGACCTCGGCCCTGGTCAGGTGGCGGCCCAGTTCCTCGCCGAGCCAGCCGGCCGCCAGCTCGTCGGCCAGCCGGCGGAGCACCTCGACCGAGTGGCCGGGCAGCGCCTTGCCCCGCCACTGCCAGAGCACGGTGCGCAGCTTGTACTCCTCGGCGAAGCAGATCCCGTGGTCGCAGCCGTACAGGTGGCCGTCGGGGACCGGGAGCAGGTGGCCGATCTTCCGGTCCGCGTTGTTGATGACCGCGTCGAAGACCGCCATCTCCCGCAGCCCGGGGTGATCGAACCGGCGGGAGAGCGCGATCAGGTCGACCTCCTGGTCCAGGTCGATCCAGAGCTGGCACATACCCGGGCCGAACGGGCCGTCGCGCATCACCGTCGGCGGGACGAAGTTCCACCCGGCCGCCCGGGAGACCAGATAGGCGGAGACCTCACGGCCGGCCAGGGTGCCGGTGGGGAAGTCCCACAGCGGGCGCTCGCCCGCGATCGGCTTGTAGACGCAGGTCGCCTGGGTGCCCGCGGCCGTGATCGTGCACAGCAGCGTCGCGTTCGACGCGTCGACGATGCGGCCCTCCACGGTGAGCTTGCCCCGCTCGAGCAGCTCGAGCGCTTCCCGCTCCCCTTCCGGCAGGTCGGTGTCATCGCCCGCCGTCGCGTTATCAGGCACGGCTGCTGGCCCGGTGGCCGTTCTGCCGCGGGCAGACGTGGCCGTTGGCGTCGAGCGGCAGCCCGCATAGCGGGCACGGCGGGCGTCCGGCCGCGACCAGGTTGAGCGCGCGGTTCGCGAACGCGCGGGCCGCGCTCGGGCTGATCCGCACCCGGAGCACGCCGGGGCCGTCGACCGGAATGTCCTCCGCCAGCGGCTCGATCGGCGCGTCGCTGTCCTCCTGCGCCTCGATGACCACCCGGTCGCCGTCGCTGTCCCAGGCCAGGGCGATCGCGCCGACCCGGAAGTCCTCGGTCAGCGGCAGGTCGAGCGGCCCGTCATCGCGCAGCGACGGCGGCGCCGTCTCCGGGATCTCCTCCGCCGCGCCGGTGCGCCGCAGGACCTCATCGAGAAGCTCGTCGAGACGTTCGGCCAGCAGGCTCACCTGGAACTTCTCCAAGGCGACGCTGGTCACCCGACCAGCCGAGGTCGCCTGAAGGTAGAACGTCCGGTCACCCGGCTGCCCTACCGAGCCGGCCACGAACCTGTCCGGCGGGTCATAGTAAAAGACCGGCATGAGTCCTATCCTTCCGCACCGTCGGCGTCAATACGCGCGCCGACCTCTGCGGCCTTGTTTTTCGAAGACCCAAACTCCGCGTCTTCGTTTTTCGCAGGCCCAGTTTCGCTGCTTTCCGCCGGGCCCGCGGCCGGGGACTGGGGAACATCCCCATTGGCGGCAACCGCATTAGTACCCGCGCCGCCGCCGATCACGGCATCGCTGTCATTTCCGGCCGGCTTTGCGGCGGGCAGCAGATCGGCCACGCCGCCGCCGGTGTCGTTGAGCCGGAGCAGGAAGGGACGCATCGGAGTGTAATTAATCACAGTCAGCGAACAGGGGTCGGCGATGATGCGCTGGCACTGGTCCAGGTGGAGCCCCAGGCTGTCGGCCACGATCGCCTTGATCACGTCGCCATGCGAGCAGACCAGGTAGGTCGCGTCCTTGCCCAGCCGCTCGTTCCACTCCCTGATCGCGCTGACCGCCCGGTGCTGCATGTCGAGCATCGACTCGCCCTCGGCGCCGGGGAACCTGACCGCGCTCGGGTGCGCCTGCACGACCGGCCAGAGCGGGTCCTTGGCCAGCTCCGCCAGCGGCTTGCCGGTCCAGTCGCCGTAGCGGCACTCCCCCACCCGGTCTTCGATGACCGGGGTGGCCGGGCCGTGCTGACCGTTCCTGGCCGCGATGAGCTCGGCGACCGTCTGCTGGCAGCGGTCAAGCGGGCTCGTCACCACCGCGTCGAGCGCCACCGGGGCGATCCTGGCGCCGAGCGCCCGCGCCTGCGCACGGCCGCGGTCGTCGAGGCCGACGCCCGGGGTCCAGCCAGTCAGGAGCTGACCCGTCGTAGCGGTCAGGCCATGCCGGACGAGCAGAACAGTGGTCACGTATCCAGACTTTAGAACATCTTCGGCATTAGCCCGTTCTCGATGCTGTTTCGGCCCTGCTCACCCGACTTGGCCGGACTGGCCCTAACCTCAGCCACGGCGTGGAGGGTGCCCTGCTTTCTGGGGCACCCTCCCGCGGGGGGTATGGGGGGCTGCGTCCCCCATGCGCGGGGGGTGCAGGGGGGTCGTCCCCCCGCGGGCTAACCGAGCTCGTACTCGGAGTTGCCGAAGCTGACCAGGTCGCCGGAGGTCACCTTGACCTTGCCGCGGACGCGCCAGCCGTTGACCCGGGTGCCGTTGGTCGACTCCAGGTCGGCAAGCAGCCAGCCGTCCTGCGTCCGCTCCAGCGTGGCGTGCCGCCGGGAGACCGTCATGTCGGCGATCGCCAGGTCGCAGCTGGCGTCCCGGCCGATGCTGAACTGGTCGGCGCTGCCGCGCGGGAACTCCAGCGGCCGGGGCCGGGGGACAGCGGGCGCCGTCTGCCAGCCGATGGTCACCACCGGGCCTGCCGCCGCCGCTGGCGGGACCGCCATCCCGGAGCCGGCCCCGTGGAAGCCAGGGCGGCCGGGGCTGGCCGGGTTGGAGAGCTTCGACCATGTGCCGCGGAACCAGCCGGCCACCGAGCGGCCGCCCGCCAGGGCGATCGCGGCGGGATTCGACCGGGTCGGCGGCTGTGCTGGCCATTGGCTGGGCAGGTCCACCAGCAGCGGGGGCAGCTCGGCGCGCCGCTTGGCCGCGAGCACCGCGTTTATCCGGTACAGGAACGTGTCGTGCGACAGGCGCCCGGCGACGAACTCATCCCTGAGCTTGGTTGCCACCTCATCGCGTTCGGCGTCGGAGGCGCGCAACCCACCGGGCACCAGCCGATCGTCGGGCACCAGCCGATCGTCGCGCGCCAGCTGCCCGTCCGGCGCCGTCGGGCTTTCGGCCGCAGAACCTCCCATGAAAGCGAGTATCGGGATCAACCGCTCGCCGCGCAAGGAAAACGCCGGGAACCGCCCCCGGGCCGGCTGCCGCTGCCTTCCGGCGCTGCGCCTCTAAGTCAGACGCCGACGGCGTGCACACCCCCATCGACGTGCACGATCTCGCCGGTGGTGGCGGGGAACCAGTCGGACAGCAGCGCGACGGTGGCCCGCGCCGCCGCCTCCGGGTTGGTGATGTCCCAGCCAAGCGGCGCCCGCTCCGCCCAGACGTCCTCGAACTTGTCGAAGCCGGGGATGGACTTGGCCGCCATCGTCTTCAGCGGCCCGGCCGCCACCAGGTTGACCCGGACGCGCCGCGGCCCGAGGTCGCGGGCCAGGTAGCGGGCACAGGACTCCAGGCCCGCCTTGGCCACGCCCATCCAGTCGTAGCCTGGCCAGGCGACCGACGCGTCGAAGTCCAGGCCGACGACCGAGCCGCCGTCCGGCATCAGCGGCAGCGCCGCCACCGCGAGGGACTTCAGCGAGAAGGTGGAGACGTGCACCGCCTTGGCCACGTCCTCCCAGGAGGTGGCGAGGAAGTTGCCGCCGAGCGCGGACTGCGGCGCGTTGCCGATCGAGTGCACCACGCCGTCGAGCCCGTCGACGTGCTCGCGGACCCGGTCCGCGAGCGAGTCGAGCTGGGCAGGGTCGGTGACGTCGAGCTCGATCACCGGCGCGGCCGCGGGCAGCCGCTTGGCGATCCGCTGCACCAGCGTCGGCCGGGGAAACGCGGTAAGCACGACGGTCGCGCCCTGCTCCTGCGCCACCCGCGCCACGTGGAAGGCGATCGAGGCGTCGGTGAGCACGCCGGTCACCAGGATCCGCTTGCCGTCGAGGATGCCCATCACGAACCAGCTTTCATGGTCAAATAGCGGGAACTTCGCTGCTTACTCTGCCCTGTAGACGTCAAAAGTCTGATGCCGTACGTCACGAACCTCGGCCCGTGAAACTTGTAGGTTCTCTTCAACTCCTGCGGCCGCAGCCCGCCCGCGGGGTACGGGGGTCTTCGCCCGTAGGGCGCCCGCGGAGGTACGGGGGGTTTGCGGCCGAAGGCCGCACCGGGGGGTACGGGGGGTCGTCCCCCGGGAGATAGCACTGAGTTGCGCGGCCGATAAGATGGCGGTTTTTGCCATCGGCCGTGCAACTCAGTGGCCCATGCCGAGACCGCCGTCGACCGGGATGACGGCGCCGGTGACGTAGCCGGCGTCCGGGCCGGCCAGGAACGCGACCGTGCCTGCCACCTCGTCGGCCGAGGCGTAGCGGCCCAGCGGGACGGCGGCCATGATGGCGGCCTTGCGGTCCTCGGACAGCACCGCCGTCATGTCGCTGTCGACGAACCCGGGCGCGACGACGTTGGCGGTGATGCCGCGCGAGCCCAGCTCGCGCGCCAGCGAGCGGGCGAGGCCGACCAGGCCGGCCTTGGACGCCGCGTAGTTGGCCTGGCCGCCGGAACCGTAGAGGCCGACCACGGAGGAGATGAAGATCATCCGGCCGCGCCGCATCTTCATCATCGGCCGCACGGCGCGCTTGGCTACCCGGTAGGCACCGGTCAGGTTGGTGTCGAGCACCTCGGTGAAGGCGTCCTCGCTCATCAGCGCGAGCAGCTGGTCCTTGGTGATGCCCGCGTTGGCCACCACCACCTCGACCGGTCCCTGCTCCTGCTCCACCGCCGTGAACGCCGCGTCCACCGCGGCGGCGTCGCGCACGTCGCACTGGACCACGGCCAGCCCCTCGACCGGGTCGCCCGACCGGGACGTCACGGTCACGCTGTCCCCGTCGGCCGCCAGCCGCCGCGCGATCGCCAGCCCGATCCCTCGGTTCCCGCCGGTCACCAGTACCGAACGTCCCACGTCCACCCTCCTCGCAGTCGAACCAGAGCGTACCGCTCCGCGCCGCCGCGGGGTTGTTGGGTGCGGAGGGCACGAAAGATGCGGACATTCGGGCCGGAACGGCGCGGCGGGCCTTATCTGTTAGGGAAGGCGGCTGATCGTGGGATAGGTTCTTGTGGCGTGGATGATCACAACGGACGGATCGACGACGAGTTCGCGGCGCTGCCGCTGAAAAACCTCGCCGATGCCGCGCTCGAGACAGCAAGAACGCTTGGCGCCGACCACGCCGACTTCCGGGTCGAGCGGGTACGGGGGCAGCGGATCGCGCTGTCGGACTCCCGGCTGCAGGCCCTCTCCGACGGGGACGACAGCGGCCTCGCGGTGCGCATCATCGTCGACGGCACCTGGGGGTTCGCGTCGGCGGTCGATCTCACGCCGGAGGCGGCGCGCGACGCGGCGCGGCACGCGGTCGAGGTGGCCAAGGTCGCCGCGGCGATGAACACCGAGCGGATCGAGCTCGCGCCCGAACCCGGCTACGGCGACGTCACCTGGGTCTCCGCCTACGAGATCGACCCGTTCGACGTCTCTCCCAAGGAGAAGGCGGACCTGCTGGCCGCCTGGTCCACCAAGCTCACCGCGCATCCCGCCGTCACGCACGCCGACGCCAGCCTGTACCAGGTCAAGGAGTGCAAGTTCTATACCGACGGCGCCACCACGTCGACCCAGCAGCGGGTCCGGCTGCACCCGGTGATGACCGCGACCGCGGTCACCGAGGACGGGTTCGACGACATGCGCACGCTGGCGCCGCCGGCCGGCCGGGGCTGGGAGTACCTGACCGGGACCGGCTGGAACTTCCCGGCCGAACTGGCGGAGCTGCCCGAGCTGCTGGCCGAGAAGCTCAAGTCGCCCTCGGTCGCGGCCGGCCGCTACGACCTGGTGATCGACCCGTCCAACCTGTGGCTGACCATCCACGAGTCGATCGGCCACGCCACCGAACTTGACCGGGCGCTCGGCTATGAGGCCGCCTACGCGGGCACCTCCTTCGCCACCCTGGACAAGCTCAACAAGCTCCAGTACGGCTCGCCGGTCATGCACGTCACCGGCGACCGCACCCAGGAACACGGCCTGGCGACCGTCGGCTACGACGACGAGGGGGTGGCCGGGCAGTCCTGGGACCTGATCAGAGACGGCGTCCTGGTCGGCTACCAGCTTGACCGGCGGATGGCGCAGCTCAAGGGGTTCGGCCGGTCCAACGGCTGCGCGTTCGCCGACTCACCCGGCCACATGCCGCTGCAGCGGATGGCCAACGTCTCGCTGCAGCCCGCCGTGAACGGCCCGTCGGCCGACGATCTGATCGCCGCGGTCGAGGACGGCGTCTACATACTGGGCGACAAGTCCTGGTCGATCGACATGCAGCGGTACAACTTCCAGTTCACCGGCCAGCGGTTCTACCGGATCAGGAACGGCCGGCTGGACGGCCAGCTCAAGGACGTGGCCTACCAGGCGACGACGACCGACTTCTGGAACTCGATGGAGGCCGTCGGCGGCCCCCAGACGTGGGTGCTGGGCGGGGCGTTCAACTGCGGCAAGGGCCAGCCGGGCCAGGTCGCGCCGGTGAGCCACGGCGCGCCCGCCGCGCTCTTCCGCTCGGTGCGGGTGCTCAACACCGCCGAGGAAGGAAACTAAGCCGATGATCTCGAACGCACGCGTGGCTTCGCGTCACATGCCCAGGGATCGTTCACTGCGCGGAAGCGGGGAATGAGCATGCCGAACGAGGCAATGCCGGGTGCCGACACGGCGCCGCAGGCGCTGGTGGAGCAGGCGCTCGCGGCGGCCAAGGCCGGCGGTGAGTGCGTGGTCATCGCCGATGAGTCCTCCACCGCCAACCTGCGCTGGGCGGGGAACACGCTCACCACCAACGGGGTCGCGGCGACGCGCTCGCTCACCGTGATCGCGATCGACCGGCGGCGCGACGGGACGGCCGGCGTCGGCATCGTCGCCCGCTCCGGGATCATCCCCGACCAGGTCGAAGAATTGGTGCGGGAAGCGGAGAAGGCCGCCGAGCAGGCCTCGCCCGCAGAGGACGCGGCCGATCTCATCTCCGGTGAAACAGCGGTACGTTCATCCTCCGATCTTTGGTCTTCGCCTCCGGTCGGCACCGACTTCGGGGTGTTCCGCGGATTCGCCGCGCAACTCGGGGACACCCTGCGCGAAGCCGAGGGGGCCGGGCGGAAGCTGTACGGGTTTGCCGAGCACGGGGTGACCTCGACGTTCCTCGGCACCTCGGCCGGGGTGCGGCTGCGCAGCGACCAGCCGTCCGGGCGGCTGGAGCTGAACGCGAAGTCGGCCGACCTGGCCCGCTCCGCCTGGGCCGGCGCGGCGACCCGCGACTTCACCGACGTCGACGTGGTCGCGCTCGACCAGGACCTGGCGGAGCGGCTGTCCTGGCAGGCACGGAAGGTGGACCTGCCAGCCGGCCGGTACGAGACCCTGCTGCCCCCGACCGCCGTGTCCGACATGCTGATCTACATGTTCTGGTCGGCCGGGGCGCGGGAGGCGGCCGAGGGCCGGACCGTGTTCTCCCGGCCCGGCGGCGGCACGCGGATCGGCGAGCGGCTGTCCCCGGCGCCGCTGGACCTGTTCAGCGACCCGGGCTACCGCGGGCTGGAGTGCGCGCCGTTCGTGGAGGCGCACTCGTCCGGCCGGGACTCGTCGGTGTTCGACAACGGGCTGCCGGCCGGGCGCGGCTCCTGGATCTCCTCCGGGGTACTGTCCGCGCTGCACTCGAGCCGGTTCTCCGCCCAGACGGCCGGGGTCCCGGTCACGCCCCCGGTGGACAACCTGATCATGACGGCGCCGGGCGCGTCGAAATCGCTCCCGGCGATGATCGCCTCGACCGAGCGCGGGCTGCTGCTCACCTGCCTGTGGTACATCCGGCAGGTCGACCCGCAGACGCTGCTGCTGACCGGGCTGACCCGTGATGGGGTCTACCTGGTGGAAAACGGCGAGGTGACCGGGGCGGTGAACAACTTCCGCTTCAACGAATCACCCGTGGGGATGCTGGGGCGCGTGGTGGAGGTGGGCGCGACCGAGCGGACGCTGCCGCGTGAGTGGGGCGACTACTTCAACCGCGCCGCGATGCCGTCGCTGCGGGTGGAGGGGTTCAACATGTCGTCGGTGAGCCAGGCCAGCTGAGATTCCGGGTTCCCGGGTTTCCTGTCGTCCGTCTGTTGCTCTTGGCCCAGGCTGTCGCGTTGCTCCCGGTTAATGCGGCCTGGTCCCGGTTGGTCCCGAGTGCGGTGCTTGCCATGGCACCCGCGAGAGTGGTATGCGGGCTGCTTTAGGCGGGGTAGCGTGGGGGGATGAGGATGGGTCACGGAGGAGCGCGGGTAGAGCAGGTTCACCTGGTTACCCAGGCGCGACGGCCGATGTCCGAGGACATCACGTACCGGCAGCACCGGTACCTGCTGATGATGGCGATCAGGACGCTCTGCTTCGCCATCGCGATCGTGTTGTTCGTCGCCCACCTGCGCTGGCTGATCCTGATTCCGGCGATCGGCGCGGTCATCATCCCCTACGTCGCGGTGATCTTCGCCAACGGCGGGCGCGAGCCGGACAACACCCGCGGGTTCCTTGAGCACCGGCCGCGGCTGTCGACCTCCTCGACGACGTCGGCCTTGGCCCGTCGCGAGCCGCCCCGAACCGGGGGCGAGGCCGAGCCCGGCTCCGGCCCTGTATCCGGCCCCATCGCCGGCACTGGCGGCGGCGGACGGTAGCTTGGCCGCCCCATTCATTTGACTACTTTAAGTTTCCAAGCGATTACTTTGCGTGCGCAAATAGGCTGTGCTGCCGATGCGCACATAGGTACCAGAGATGAAAGATTAACTTTCAGAGGCCTTGCCGAAATTGGGTCTTGACACATAGGGGGGGCTCTCCGTGTACCATTCATATCGGTGCCCTGGTCCCCCGTCGGGGTGCCACTGCCGGCGTTCCGGGCCCCCGTCGGAACGCCGATGAATGCGACGCCGGGTGGTTTGCCCCCGTAGCCACCCGGCGTCGCCCTTTTTTGTCTCCGTACCTAACATGTATCTAGCGCCACCGTCACCCTAAGGCCGCTGTGGGCGATTATCCCTGTTCGCGCAAATCTTAACGGGATCCTAACGCCCTGCCTATTCCTAAAAGATCCGGATATAACTCGGTCTTCTGGAACTCCGCGACGCCGGGCAGTAACCGCCCCCATGACCGCAACTAGCGCGAGGGACAGGCCGGTCGGTACCGGCCCGCCGCCTCAGCTGGCGCCGGGCGCCGGGAAACGACATCGTCGCAGGCGAGACGGGCAGGTAACGGAAGACCGCGTGCAGCATCGGGAAGACGATGTCAGTTAGCGGGTCAAACCGGGTGAGAACGGTCAGCCAGGCCGGGGCCGTTCAGCGGGTAGAGCGCGCCGGACAGGAAAAGAGTGGCATGACGAGCATCTGGGCGAGCGCCATGAACGCTTGCGCCTGCTTAATCCGCGCCGCCACCATCACGCCGAACGCCGTCAGCGTGAACGAGAGCAACAGTAGGTTGCCGATTACTGTGAGAAACAAATTGGGATCGTAGGGTACAGGCGCCGCCCCGGCCAGGGCCAGAATAGTGATTTCCGAGAAAATGGCCGTGCACAGTACCGACTTGGCAAGCACAGCGGGATATACGAACGTCTTGAAGCTGCCGTCCGCTGGCAGCCCATGGCCGGCCAGCGTCGACCAGCTAGTGCGAGGGGCGCCGGTCCTTGACCACAGCAAACCCGGCCACCCTCGCGGACCCCGAGAAGGGATTCGCGAGGGTGCCGAGGATTTTGATGCTGGCCGGCTTGCCCGGGACAGCAGCCCCGTTCACGCGCTGCTGTCCGGGGTGTCAGCCGGCTCGCCGCTCTCCCCAGTGGGCTCGGCGGACTCGGCCGCGGCCGGACTGGCCTCGGCGGGCTCGTCCTCGGCCAGGATCCGGTACATCGAGCGCCGGGTTTGCACCAGCACCGCGCGGGCCTGGGCGAGCTGCTCAGCCGACCCGGCGCGCCGGACCTCCATCACGGCCACCATGACCTGGCGAATGAGGTCGCGAAGCTCCATGGCCTCGTCGTCGGTCATCCCCGCGGCGGCATCCCACGCGCTGTTCAGCTCGTCGGCGTGCTCCTCGGCGTACGTCCGCCCCTGGTCGGTCAGGGCGTACATCCGGCGGCGGCCCTCGCCCTCGGGGGCGATCAGGCCCTCGTCCTCAAGCTGCTGCAGGGCCGGGTAGACCGATCCGGCACTCGGCCGCCACACGCCGCTGGTGCGCCCGGCGATCTCCTGGATCAGCTGGTAGCCATTCCACTGGCCGCCCTCGGCCAGCAGGTCAAGGATGGCCGAGCGGACATCGCCCTTGCGCGCCCTCGGTCCGCGGCCGAAGGAGCGGTCGAACATCGCGCCCATCGGCCCGCCGGGCCCTCCCATCGGGCCTATCGGCCCGAACGGGCCGAACGCCTCATCCGGCCTTCCCCAGCCACCGCGGCCTCCGAAGCCACGCTCACCGCGTTCCCCGCGGCCGCTGCCGCGCTCTCCGCGTTCGCCGCGTTCGCCGCGCTCTCCGCGCTCGCCGCCTCGGCGGCCAGGACCGCGGCCAGTGCCCGGTCCCCATTCTGGGCGACCCGGCCTCGGCGGTCCCCAGTCTCCATCTCGCATTCCGCGCCTGTGTTCTTCATGCATGGCGCGTCACCTCTTTCTATGATCTTTGTATCTTCGTTGGTAGCTCAACGATATATCGCTGTAGTTCTTAACGCAAACTTCGCGATAGATTTTTAACTATTCACCATCCCGTGAACAGTTAACGAGACACGGTTTGAGGCCGGATCGGCGACGGCGCCGACCGGCCGGGGGCCGTGTCGACGGCGAAGGCGACGGATGAGGGTGCACGCGTCCACGGCTTGGGGCGGCTGCGCCCTCGACGCGGACTGCGCCGTCAACGGCGTGCGGGCCGCCCCGGCGGATCATCGTTCCCACCGTTCACGGCCGCGCGCGCCTTCCTATCAGTTCTGACCATCCCGGTTCGCCTTCCTATCAGTTCTGACCACAAAATCCCGACAATTCGGGCGCCGAAGTGGTCGGAACCGATAGGAAGATGAAAAAAAGTGGTCAGAACTGATAGGAAGCTGACTGCGGGCGTCAGTCGCCTGGCGGTGCCCGGCGCAGGAGTCGTCCAGCGCGAGAGCCACGGAGCCGACCGAGTGCGCCTGGCGATTGCGACCCGTTTTCTGGATTGTGTGCGCGGCTTCGATCGTGAGGCGGCGGGGGTGGGGATTTGGCGTGTACCCCTAGCACTTGGTTACCGTCGCGGGAAGCGCAAGTCCGCCGTCATTGTTGCGGGACATCCGCCGCCGTGGCGGGACATCCGCTGTCGTGGCGGGGGACATCCACCACCGTAGCGGCAGGCGGCCAGGCTAGGCTGGCAGGCCGCGGCCGGGCAGGCTAGCGGATCGGGAGGTCGTAGACGCGGCGGACGCTTGAGGCCACGCGGCTGATGTCGGTGCCGTAGACGTGCATGGAGACGGCCACGGTGTCGCCGATGTTGGTGACCTGGTGAATGTCACCGGGCGGGGCGAACCCGCTGACGGAGCCGGCCGGGTTGGCGTTCCGACCCACTACTTCGAGGTGGTCGCCGCGCAGGGCGTAGACCTCTTCGTACTCGGTGCCCTTGAGCACCGCGGTACAGCACCAGCTGAGGTGATCGTGGACGGCCGTCCGCTGGCCGGGCAGCCAGACCATCGCGACGATGGAGAACGAACCGTCCTGCTCGGCGTGCACCAGGTGCGTCTGGTAGCCGCCCGGGTCGCCGGCCAGCTGCTTGGCGGAGAGCAGGCCCGGGCCCGGCAGTCGGTTACGGAGCGCCTCAACCACCCGGTCGGAGGTCTCCTGCCATGATCCGCCACCGCGCACAGCGCGGCGGATGTCCGCGGTCAGGAGCTCCGGACACGCGCCGCTGACCTTGACCAGTTCGGCCACTGACCTTGACATGACACCTCCTGGGTAACTCCACTGCCACGGTAACAACCGGTCATACATAAGGACAAATGCCACTCCACGCTGAATCCATAGTCCCCGTCTATAGATGAGCCGGGCACACGCCACACGGTTACCTCTGCCCAGATCAGCCCGCGGCTATCACGAGCATCCTTCAAGGCTCCCACGTCAGCCTTGCAATGTCAATAATTACAACCTTTTTACTGGGGAATACTAATGCTGGTAAGCCGTGTCGCGCTTGGCAGTCCGCAGTGGTGGGAAGCGCGCGGTCAGCCGCGGATGGCGGCGACGATGCTGATCACCGAGAGCACGATCATGATGGCGGCGGCGACCCGGGTGACCACGGTGATCGGCACGACCTTGAGCAGACCGCGGCCACCGGCGATCGCCAGCCCCGCTACCGACCACAGCGCGAGGACGGCGCCGAGCCCGACGCTGAGCGGATCGTGAAATTTCGCCGCCAGGTTGGCGGTAACGATCTGGGTCAGGTCACCGAACTCGGCCACCAGGATCACCAGGAAGCTGGTGCTCGCTACCCGCAGGAACGTCGGGGCCGTGCCCTCGGCGATCGCGAGGTCCTCGTCTTCCTCGCCATGCCGCCCGCGCAGTATCAGCACCGCGCCGAGCAGGAACAGTGCGCCCACGATCGCCTGCAGGATGCGGTGCGGCAGCAGCGTCAGCAGGCTGCCGAGCGCGACGGCCAGCACGACGTGCACGGTGAACGCGGCCGCGGCCCCGGCGAACACGTAGATCGGCCGGTAGCGGGTGCCGAGCACCAGGCTGGCAAGGGCGGTCTTGTCGGGCAGCTCGGCCAGGAAGACGAGGACGAAGACGGTGCCGATGACGGCGAAATTGAGGTACACGGGGGTTCGGTGTCCTTCTGGTGGGGCCACACCGGGAGCTCTTGGGGGAGGCCTCGGCACGGCAGCGGTTAGCTGCGGCCGAAGGTCTCGCCCAGCGCCCGAAACGGGCGCCCTGGGTGCCGGGCACCGCCCGTAAAGAGCTGCGCCAGTATGTCGACATCCCAGCTGCGGGACTACTCCCCTTCGCTTCCCCCATTATATCAGCCCAGATCGCCGGCCCGCGAGCGGGAAGCAAGGCGAGTCACTCGAAATCCATGGCGAAACGACCGTCGCGGGGAACACAGACGGGGCACTCAGATGGGGCACTCAGATGGGGCACTCAGATGGGGAAGTGGCCGGTGCCTTCCCTGGTGGTGATCCACTGGATCTCGGTGAAGTCGTGCATCGAGGCGGGACCTGAGCGGCCCCAGCCGCTGTCCTTCATGCCGCCGAGCGGGAGCTGCGGCTCGTCGGCCACGGTCTGGTCGTTGACGTGCACCACGCCGGAGTCGATCCGCCTGGCCAGCGCGAAGCCGCGCTGGTTGTCGCCGGTGATGAGGCCGGCGCTGAGCCCGTACCTGGTCGAGTTCGCGATCGCGACCGCCTCGTCGGCGTCGTCCACCGGCTGCGCGACCAGCACCGGGCCGAAGGTTTCCTCGGAGTGGATACGGGCGCCGGCCGGGACGTCGGTGAGGATGGTCGGCCGGTAGCACGGCCCGTCCGCGCCGCCGCCCGCGAGCAGCGTCGCGCCCGCGTCGACCGCCTCGCGGACCTCGCCCGACACCCGGTTAAGGGCCGCCGCGTTGATCAGCGGCCCGATCACCGTGCCGTCGTCGGCCGGGTCGCCCACCGGCAGGGCCGCGGTCCGCTTCACCAGCTTGTCCATGAACTCGTGGTAGACCGGCCGCTCGACCAGCACCTTCCGCGCGGACATGCAGATCTGCCCCGAGTGGAAGAACGCGGCGAACGCGGCCGCCTCGACCGCGTAGTCCAGGTCCGCGTCGGCCAGCACGATCAGCGGGTTGTACCCGCCGAGCTCGAGCACGCAGCGCTTGAGCGCGCGCCCGGCCCGCTCGGCCAGGATCCGGCCGGTGGCCGACGACCCGGTGAAGTTGATGCAGCGGACCTCGGGCCGGTCGAAGAACTCGTCGGCGATCGGCACGGCCTCCCCCGGCGCGTGGGTTATGACGTTGATGACCCCGGCCGGGAACCCGGCCTCCGCCATGATCTCGCCGATCAGCAGCCCGGCCGAGACCGGCGCCTCTTCGGACGGCTTCAGCACCACCGTGTTGCCGAAGGCCAGCGGGTTGACCACCGTCCGCCAGGCGAGCACGTGGGCACCGTTCCAGGGCGATATCCCGGCCACCACCCCGAGCGGGCGCCGCAGCGCCATCGCGAACGTTCCCGGGGAATCAGACCTGATCACCTCGCCGACCGGCAGGTAACCCCAGTTGGCGGCCTGGCGCAGCAGCCTGGTGGCGGTCAGCACCTGGAAACCGGCGAACCCGCCCGCGCAGCCGGTCTCTTCCGCGAGCAGGCCGACTATCTCCTCCCGGCGGCGTTCGACCACGTCGGCCGCGCGCAGGAACAGCGCCTGCTTCTCGGCGGGCGGCAGCTCGGCCCAGGCCGGGAAAGCCGCGGCGGCGGCGTCGACCGCACGGGCCGCGTCCGCGCGGGTGCCCGCGGGGATGCGGGCCATGACCGTGCCCCGGTACGGGTCAAGGTCATCGAACAGCTTCGCCGACCCGATCCATTCGCCGCCGATGCACTGCCGGTACTCGCGCACCAATCCTCCCGCGTCCCGGAAACAGGCCGAACATTAGCATCTCATTACCAAACGCCTGAAAGCGCCGATGATGTGGCAAACCGGAAGGGACGCCCGGGGTTTAAACAGTGATTGACATGACAACTTTTCCGCGGTCATGCCGTCGGCTGCCGCATGACAGCCCGCCGGTACGCGTCTAGGGTGGGATTACTACGAAGTAACAGTGAGACTACCCGCGTGCCGGCAGGCCCATTGGCCGACCGCATCCGGGCGCGGGAGCCTTGATCAGAGGGGATCAGAGGAACACGCATGAGCCTCGCAAGCCAGGAAATCGCGCCGATCGCCCACGCCGACCGCTTCTACATCGGCGGCCAGTGGGTCACGCCGTCATCGGACGCCAAGATCAGCGTCATCGACTCCGACACCGAGCAGCTTTACTTCACCGTGGCCGAGGCGCAGGCGCCCGACATCTCGCGGGCGGTCGAGGCCGCGCGCGATGCGTTCGACAACGGCCCGTGGCCGCGGCTGACGCACGAGCAGCGGGCGGAGTACCTGCGCGCGATCGGCGCCGAGCTGGGCCGGCGGTCCGACGACATCGGCCAGATCTGGCCGCGCGAGTCCGGTGTGCTGCACGCCGTCGCCCGTTACGGCGGCCGGGGGGCGGAGGGTACCTTCAACGCGTTCGCCGCGCTGGCGACCACGTTCCCGTTCGAGGAGCCGGTCAAGCCCAGTGCCGGGCAGTTCGGCCTGATCGTGCGCGAGCCGGTCGGCGTCGTCGGGGCGATCATCCCCTGGAATGCCCCAATGGGCCTGATCAGCAACAAGGTGGCGCCCGCGCTGCTGGCCGGCTGCACCGTGGTGCTCAAGTCCTCACCCGAAGCACCGGGCGAGGGTTACCTGATCGCGGAGGCGGCCGAGGCGGCGGGCCTGCCGGCCGGCGTGCTCAACGTGGTCACCGCCGACCGCGACGTCTCCGAACTGCTGGTCCGCGACCCCCGGGTGGACAAGATCACCTTCACCGGGTCCACCGCGGCCGGCCGGCGGATCGCCTCCATCTGCGGCGAGCGGATCGCCCGCTGCACCCTGGAGCTGGGCGGCAAGTCGGCCGCGGTCATCCTCGACGACATGGACATCGCGACCGCCGCGCGCACGCTGTCGAAGGCCGAGTGCTTCCTGTCCGGCCAGGTCTGCTCCTCGCTCACCCGGATCGTGGTCCCCCGGACCCGGCACGACGAGCTGCTCGAGGCGCTGGCGGGCACGTTCAGCCAGGTGCGGGTGGGCGACCCGTTCGGCGCCCAGACACAGATGGGGCCGCTGGCGGCGGAACGGCAGCGGGACCGGGTCGAGGGCTACATCGCCAAGGGCATCGCCGACGGTGCGACGCTGGCCACCGGCGGCGGCCGCCCCAAGGACCTCGACCGCGGCTGGTACATCGAGCCGACGGTGTTCGGCAACGTCGACAACCACTCGGTGATCGCCCAGGAGGAGATCTTCGGCCCGGTGCTGTCGGTCATCCCGGCCGCCGACGAGGACGACGCGGTGCGGATCGCCAACGACACCATCTACGGGCTGAACGCCTCGGTGTTCACCAACGACGTCAACCGGGCCCGCCAGGTCGCGGGGCGGCTGCGCTCGGGCACCGTGGGGCACAACGCGATGCGGACCGACTTCGGCGTGAGCTTCGGCGGGTTCAAGCAGTCCGGCATCGGCCGCGAGGGCGTGCATGAGGGCCTGACGCCGTTCCTCGAGGTCAAGTTCATGATCCTCGAGGGCCAGCCGGAAGGCTACGAGGACACCACGCTGTAACGCGGAGCCGCACGATTGGGTGTACTTGGCGGCGTATATCACCGGTAAGTACACCCAATGTCGGCCGGGCAGCGCGCGGGGCAGCCGGAAGGCTACGAGGACACCGGGCAGGGCAGCGGTCAGGCGGCCACGTTGGTGTTGGCGGTCAGACGGCCACGTTGGTGTAGGCGATGACGCCGCGCCGCATCGCGTCGATCGCGGCGCGGGCGGTCGCGGCGACGTCACGCTGACGCGGGGCGGGCTCGCGGCTTGGCACCTGATCCGTCCCGGCCGCGAGGGCGGCCGGGTCAGCGGCGTCGGTCTGCTCGCCGGTGTCCGCCGACCCCGACGGCAGGGAAAGATCAAGGTCTTCACCAGGAACGGACCGTGCCTTCGCCCGGGCCGCCGCGTTGCCCTTGGTGTCGTAGCTGGCGGCCGCGGCGATCTGGTCGAGCAGGTCAATGAGCTGCTTGACCGAGCGGACGAAGTCACCGGGGGTAAGCCCGGGCGCCGAGTCGAGCACGTCCTCCAGCTTGACCCCGCGCACCCAGCGGTAGGCCGCCCAGACGAAGCCGGAGTCGGGCTCGCGCAGGAAGGACAGGCCGTTGCGCCGCTCCAGCTGGTCGAGCTCGGCCCAGGTCCGGCCCATCTCGGCGAGCACGTCGCGGACCGGGCCCTTAGGCAGCCGGGCGGGCTCGGCGTCGTCCTGCTGTTTACGCGACTCGAACGACAGCACCGAGACGACGGCCGCGAGCTCGGCCGGGTTGAGGCCGTCCCAGAGCCCGCGGCGGATGCACTCGGCCGCCACCAGGTCGAGCTCGGAGTAGAGCCGTGACAGCCGCTGGCCGTCCGCGGTGACGGTGTCGCCGTCGAGGTAGCCGAGCTCGTCGAGGACCGCGCAGACCCGGTCGAAGGTGCGGGCGATCACGTGCGAGCGGCTGTTGATCTGCCGCTCCAGGTCCTCGACCTCCTTCTGCTGCCGGAAGTAGCGCTCGGAGACCCGCGCGTGCTGCTCGCGGTCGGGGCAGGAGTGGCAGGGATGCCGGCGGAGCTGGCGGCGCAGCTCGTCGATGTCGTTGACCGGCCCGTCGTAGTCTTCGTCGGTGGCGGCGCGGCCGCGTGCACGGCCGCCACCGCTGGCGGAATCGCGGGCGGCCGGCGCGGAGTCAACCGTACGTTCATCCTCATCGTCGGTGGCATCACCGGACGGACGGCCGCGGCGGGGCGAGTAGCCGAAATCGCGGCCCGCGATCTTGGACCGCATCGAGGAGACCAGATCGCGGCGGTGCTTGGGCGAGCGCTCACTGAAGCTGCCGGGGATGCGCAGGTGGTCGACCGGCTCGGCCGGGACCGGGAAGTCGATCGCGGACAGCTGCTTGAGCTGGCCGTGCTCGGTCAGCACGAGCGGCCCGTCGGCCCGGTTGGGCGAGAAGCCGCCCTCGGCCGGCGGCGGGTTGAGCACCACCGCGAAGCCGGCCCGGCGGCCGGCCGGGACGCGGATGATGTCGCCCCGGCGGAGGGTGGCGAGGATGCGTCGGGCCTGCGCGCGCTGGGCCGAGGCGCGGCCCTTGGACGCGCCGCGCTCGGCGTCGGTCAGCCTGCGGCGCAACGCCGCGTACTCGAGGAAGTCGCCCCGGTCGCAGCTGATCTGGCGGGCCAGGTCGTCGCCCGCCTCCTTGACCCGGCGCAGCCTGCGGGCCAGCCCGACTACGCCGCGGTCGGCCTGGAACTGGGCGAAGCTTGACTCCAGGAGGGCGCTAGCGCGCTGGCGGCCGGCCCGGCCGGTCAGGTTGACGGCCATGTTGTAGGAGGGGCGGAAGCTTGAGTTGAGCGGGTAGGTACGGGTGCTGGCGAGCCCGGCGACCGCGCCCGGGTCAAGCCCCGGCTGCCAGAGCACCACCGCGTGCCCCTCGACGTCGATGCCGCGGCGACCGGCGCGCCCGGTGAGCTGGGTGTACTCCCCCGGGGTGAGCGCGACATGGGCCTCGCCGTTCCACTTGTCGAGCTTCTCCAGCACGACCGTGCGGGCCGGCATGTTGATGCCGAGCGCCAGCGTCTCGGTGGCGAAGACCGCCCGGACCAGGCCGTCGGTGAAGAGCTCCTCCACCACCTCCTTGAAGACCGGCAGCATGCCCGCGTGGTGGGCGGCGATGCCGCGGCGCAGGGCCAGCACCCAGTCGTGGTAGCCGAGGACGGTGAGGTCCTCCTCGGGGATGTCGGTGGTCCGCCGGGACGCGACCGTCTCGATGTACTCCGCCTCACTGGGCGTGGTCAGCCGCAGGCCGGCCTGCAGGCACTGCTGGACGGCGGCGTCGCAGCCGGCCCGGCTGAAGATGAAGGTGATCGCGGGGAGCAGGCCCTCGGCGTCGAGCCGGTCGATGACCTCCGGGCGGTACGGCGCCTGGTCCCGGCGCGGGCGGTGGCCGCCGCGGCCGGGGCGGCTGCTCGGCTGGCGGATCTCCTCGCGTCGCGCCAGTCGCACCAGGTCCGGGTTGACCTGGCGGTGGTTGTCGTCGGTGAACAGGTCGTAGAGGCGGCGGCCGGCCATCATGTGCTGCCACAGCGGCACCGGCCGGTGCTCGTCGACGATGACCTCGGTGCCGCCGCGGACCTGGGCCAGCCAGTCGCCGAACTCCTCGGCGTTGGAGACGGTGGCCGACAGGGCCACCACCCGGACCGACTCGGGCAGGTGGATGATCACCTCTTCCCAGACCGCGCCGCGGGACCGGTCGGCCAGGTAGTGCACCTCGTCGAGGACGACGTAGCCGAGATCCTTGAGGGTGGCGGAACCCGCGTAGAGCATGTTCCGCAGCACCTCGGTGGTCATCACCACGATGGGCGCGTTGCCGTTGACCGCGTTGTCACCGGTGAGCAGGCCGACGGTGTCGCTGTCGTAGCGCTTGACCAGGTCGTTGTACTTCTGGTTGGACAGCGCCTTGATCGGCGTGGTGTAGAAGCACTTGCGGCCGTTGCTCAGGGCCAGGTGGACGGCGAACTCGCCGACGACGGTCTTGCCGCTGCCGGTGGGGGCGGCCACCAGCACCCCGTCGCCGCCCGCCAGCGCGGAACAGGCGGCAACCTGGAACGGGTCGAAATCGAAGTCGTACAGGTCGCGGAACGAGGCGAGCTCAGGATTGGCCTGCCGGTCGCGGAACTGCGCGTACCTTTCGGCCGGGCCCACCGCGGGGGTGCTCATGGCTCCAGAGTATGGGACATCGGTCCTGGGTGATACTGGTGGGACTTCCGCTACTGGTGGCTACTAGTTGAGCGAACTGTCGTAGTCGACCGGCTCAGGCGTCTCGATCGGGGATAGCTCGTCATCGGCCAGGCCCGCGTTCAGATCAGGGTGCGTCCGCGCATAGCGCCTGTCGTTGAAGAAGATGATGACCTCGGCCGCCTCGACCAGCAGCACCACGACGCCGCCGAGCAGGAGCATCGTCAGCGGGTCGGGGCTCGGCGACGCGATGCCGGCGAACACGAAGACCAGGAAGATGATGACCTTACGCCACTTCTTGAACCGCTCGTGGGTGACGACCCGGGCCAGGTTCAAGATGACCAGGAACAGCGGCACCTCGAAGCAGAGCCCGAACCCGATGATCATCGCGATCCAGTACCCGATGTAGGTGTCGGCGGTGAACAGGTTAGTCAGCCCGGCCGACTGCCCAATGAAGAACTTCAGCCCGCGGCTCATCGCGATGAAGGCGAAGCAGCACCCGAGGGCGAACAGGGGGACCGCGGTACCCATGAACAGGTACGTCCACCGCTTCTCGCGCGAGTACAGGCCGGGCGCGATGAACGCCCAGAGCTGGTAGAGCCAGATCGGGCTGGTGACAACGATCGCGCTGATGATGGAGACCTTGATGTGCAGGTAGAAGCCGTCCATCACGCCGTTGAGTATGAGCGAGTGCCCGACCACGTTCACCTTGCAGAACCCGACGGCCTGGCAGTAGGGCCGCTGGATGAAGCTCCAGATCGGGTTGTAAAACGCCCACGCCACGCCCGCGCCCACGAGGATCACGACGGCGATCTTGACCACCCGGTTGCGCAGCTCGCGCAGGTGATCCAGCAGGGGCATCCGGCCGTCCGGGTTGGCCTGTCGCTTGAGGTTGAGGTAACGCGAACCTACGACGCGGGCACCCCGGATGGCGGTGGGCTTCGAAGCCATGATCGTTACAACCGACTTCCCGAAGGGGTCTGGTGGAGGCTGAAGCGCGCGGCAGGGCTACTGGGCCTGCGCGCTGTCGGTGGTCTTGTTCGCGGCAACCGACTGCTGCAGGTCCGCCAGCTGGGCGCTGAGCGCGTCGATCTGCGCCTGGTGGGCGTCCACCGGCGTGGTGGCGACCGGCTGGATCTGCGTCGGGGAGACTGTGGGGGTAACGGCCGGGGTAGCCGCGCTGAAGGTCGTCTCAGTCTCGTGGTCCTCATGCAGACCGTGGACTTCGCTCTTGAGGATGCGCATCGACTTGCCCAGCGCGCGGGTGGCGTCGGGCAGCTTCTTGTACCCGAACAGCAGGATGACCAATATCGCGATGATCGCGATCTTCCATGGGCTGTCGAACAGGTCCATTTGCTTCCTTAAAGTGACAGGGGATGAGTCCCGTTAGCCTGAGACTCGCCTTGCGAGCGAGTCTATACCCCGTCTTCGTGCCAGCCAGGCTAACGGATTGGCCTAGACGGGCGGTTAATTCAATCTGGCCGGCAGGTTCTCACGGCGCGACCAGAATGCGCCCGCCCGCCGCGCAGACAGGCCGGCGCTACTGGCCCGGCGGCCCGTTGAGGTGGCTGAGCACCGGTTGGATGATGCTCCGCAGCAGATTGCGGTCGTAGACCAGGATCACGGTCCGCCCGAGGTGGTAGGTCATCGCGGGCTTGCCGTACCAGTGGATGGCAGTGCCCGCGTACAGGTAGCCGGCCCCGAGACGCTGCTCGTGGGCGATGACGAAGTTCGCCGAGGAGACCGCGGGGTCGAACCAAGCGCGCTTGGCCACCCAGAGGTAGCCGTAGTTGGCGCCGATGGACATCGGCGCGATGCGGACCATGCCGCCGCTGTCCAAGGATGTGATGTTGGCGTCCCAGTAACCGCCGAGGCCGCTGGTCAGCTTGTGCGCCACCAGCCAATCGGCGAGAGTCTGGTTGATCGCCGGACTCGAAGGCTGACTGGCGTTGTACCCGAGGTTGGCCAGGTAGCCGGCCCCCACCGCGACGAGCACGCAGCCCGCCGCCAGCCGCAGGGCTGATTGCATCCGGGCAAGCCGGCCCGGCCGGGGCCTGGCCGCTCTTCCGCGCTGGCCGGCTCTTCCGCGCTGGCCGGCCGGCGGCCGGCCAGCCAGGGACCCAGGGAGCGGCCCGCAAGCGCCGCGCCCAGCGGGAGGACGATGGCGATCTCGTGCGCGCCGGAAATCGGCGTCATGAGCGGGCTGACCGCACCCGCCGCCAGCACGATGAGGACGGCGAGGAGGAGCGCCCGCGTCACCCGGTCCGCCCGCGGCCAGTTCCAGCTGGCGACGAGCACGCCCAGCAGCGCGACCGCGAGACCAACGAGGTGCAGGTAGGCGAAGGCGGTCAACGGCTGCCGCTGCCCCCAGAAGTTCGCGCCGAACAGGTACATCACATTCTGCGCGAGCGCGTGCACCTGCTGGCCGAACAGATGCATGTTGGAGATCTGCACCTTGCCGTCGCCGTTCGGTATCGCGTGCACGTAGAAGCCGCCGGCGTTGGCGATTGCCTGGACCAGCCGCTGGCTGAGGACGTAGGAGACGACGGCCCCCACGACCAGCAACAGGTCGTACCGCTGCCGGGCCAGCTCGTCACGCCAGGTAAGAGAGGGGGCCGCGGGCCGTCCGGCACGACCTCGGATCCAGCCCACCAGCCGCCGGATCGGGACCGCGAGCAGCGGCGTGGCGCAGGCCAGGGCGATCGGGAGCGCGCCGGCGAACTCGGCGACCGGATCGTCGAGCTGCGCCCAGGTCAGCATCAGGCAGACCAGCAGCGCAGCGGCGATCGCGGACAGCCAGCGGCCGGGCCGCACCAAGTCCACGACGAGCAGCGTGGCCAGCACCGGGACCCCGATCGCGGTGTGGTCGGGCCCCAGCAGCAGCACATGCGCGCCCGGGATGGCGCCCGGCGCGACCATGACCCCGGCGGCGACCAGCCCGCGGACCCAGCCCTCGCGCGCGCCGCGCCGCCGGTCACGGCCCGCGCCCGCCGCCACCAGCGCGGCGAACAGCACCAGCAGCACGTACTCGAGGGCCGCGGCCACGTGGACCACATCCGACCGCAGTCCGTAGACCAGGCTGACCAGGCCGTCCAGCGGCACCTCGAAGGTGTAGAACGACACATCGGCCATGACCCAGCCCCGCAGCAGCAGGTTGCCGTGCACCAGGTCCCAGCCCTGCAGCACCATGCCGGCCGCGTCGGAGTTGGCCGCCTGCGTCCTGGACTGCAGCAGATAGCCGATGAAGAGCCCGGCGGTCAGCAGCGCGGCGGCGGCCGCCGTGAGCAGCCGCCGCACGGCCACCCGGCGGCGGTCCGGCTGAGCCGGATCGCCACCCACCGGGGCGGCTACCGTCAGCTGTCCCTGCCCGCTCTCATCCATTACTAAAAAATAGCGGCCGTCGGAAGGCGAATTGCCTAGATAGCGACATAACGAGTTTTCCCGGCTCCTCCGCCGCCCCTTGACATGGCCTGTCCATTCCACCGCACGGGCCGCGTCTAACCTGTCAGGGAAGACCTTCCCAGCTCCCTGAGCAGGTTCTTCCGCCACACCATGATCAGGTAGCCCTGGTGGTGGTACTGCCGGTAGGGCCGTCCGAACTGGGCGTCCGCCTCGGCCGCGGTCACCGCCGATCCCGGGTGCGGGCCGGGCGCGGGGGCGACGAGGAAGTTCACGTCGTTGGCCCGGCGTGACGGCCGCCAGCGCCGTCACCAGCGTGACGATCGCGGCGGCAGCCCCGATGGCGAGCAGCGGCTCGATGCGCCGGCGCCTCGCCGCCGGCACCGACCAGCGCCGCGGGGCCCGGTAAAGGAGCAGCAGGGCGAGCAGGATCGGGCGGCCGGCGCCGTCGGACTGCACGCCCATCTGCCGCGCCTGGCTCTGCGCGCAGTAGAACAGCAGCGCGATCCCGGCTACGACGGCTAGCGTCGGCCAGCGCCGCCACCGGGCGGCCCCGGTCCGCGGCGGCCCCGCCCCGGCCCGCGCCCGCCGCGCCCGCCCGGCCGCTCACCCCCGTCAGCGTGACGGGAAGCATAGCGTCGTCATTTGATTACGAAGAGCGAAAATAGCAAATATGAGGGGGCCTCAATGAGAGCCCTGGTTACCGGCGAGCCCGGCTATGAACGGCCCGGGCCGGACCCGGGCCGGCCAACCGGTCTAAGCCCGGAGGTTTCCGGCGCTGTAAGCAGAGCAAGATCATGATCAAATACCGGCACTGTGCAGAACCCTGGCCGGTTGACCTACGGTAGCGGACCCTCACGGAGGGTGATCAAGCGTCCGCTGCTGGTGGCATCGTGGCCAGTTTCAGCCTCTCGCGACGCACAGCTTCCTGGAAGCCAGCCTGAATTACGCCGTTTCTATAGCTTTCCTGAAGCTTCATCTATACCTTTTCTTCTATAGCTTCCCTGAAGCTTCATCTATACCTTTTTTGGAGAGATTGGCCTGTACGGTTGCTTGTCATGGCAGCCGAAACCCTTCAGTCCCCGTCCACGTCAACACGAGCGGAGCCCGGCATCGACTACGCACGCTTGTACGAATACCGGTTCCGCGATGTGGACCAGGCCGGCAAGCTAGCAGTGTGGCGCGAGATCGCCCAGTACGTGCACGCCCGGATGGGCGCGCCGGAGCGCGTGCTCGACCCGGCGGCCGGCCGGGGCGAATTCATCCGCTCCGTCCCCGCCGCCGAACGCTGGGGGGTCGACCTCGTCGAGCAGGCCGACCTGCAAGCCGCTAACGTGAAGATGATCATCTCCGACATCATGGACGCGGAGCTGCCCGCCGACTACTTCGACGGGGTATGGGTCTCCAACTTCCTCGAGCACCTGCCCGATCAGAACGCGGTCGCGGCCCTGCTGGAAAAGCTGCACGCGGCGATGACCGTGGGCGGCCGGATCGCGATTATGGGCCCGAACTTCAAGTACTGCGCGCGCGAGTATTTCGACTGCGCCGACCACACCGTCATCCTCACGCACCTCGGGGTGGCCGAGCACCTGTACGCGGCCGGGTTCGAGATCGAGTCGGTGACACCGCGCTTCCTGCCCTTCTCCTTCCGCGGCCTGCTGCCGCCCTCGCCCGCGCTCACCCGCGCCTACCTGCGCACGCCGGCCCTGTGGCCGCTGCTCGGCAAGCAGTTCTTTCTCATCGCGCGGAAGGTTACGGTCAGCAGGGGCGACAGCGAGCCCGCGTAGCGCGCCCGCGCGTCCGGAACTCGGGCCAATCAGGGGCTGTTAACCAGCGAGCGCTACAAGTTGCCGTTCCGCACGCTGACGAAGGGCGGGGGAACCTCGCCCGTCGTCCTGCCCTCGCCGTCGAGGCCCGGCGCCGCGTAGAGCTGGCTCGGCACCGGCGTGACGACGCTCTCCAGCAGGTTGCGGTCGTAGACCAGGATGCTGTACTGCTCGAACTGGTAGACCATCGCGGGCTCGCCGTACCAGGCCAAAGCCTGGGTCAGGGTAACGTCGCTGCCGTCGGTCGGCTGCGTGGTCGTGACGATGAAATTCGCGGCGGAGACGGCCGGGTTGAACCAGTCCTGCTTGGCCACCCACAGATAGCCGTACTTGCCGCCGCTGGTCACCGGCGCGAGGTGGACCTTGCCCCCGGTGATCAGCGTCGTGATGTTCGCGTTCCAGTAGCCACTGAGGCCGCTAGTCAGGTGGTGCGCGCTTAGCCAGTCGGCCAGCGGGGTGTCTTTTGGCTGGCCGGCGGCTGCGCGGCGGCGTAGCCGAGACTGGACAGCAGACCGAGGGCGACGGCGGCGAGCGCGCAGGCCACCGTCGCCCGCGACACCCGCCCCGCCCGGGCGACCCATGGACGGGCCGACCGCGCGCGGCCGGCCAGCCAGGGGCCGACGGCCCGGCCGCCGAGCACCGCACCGAGCGGGAGCACGACGGCGATCTCGTGCGTGCCGCCGACCGGGATCATCAGCGGGCTCGCCGCTCCGGCCACCAGCATGACGATGACGCCGACGACGAGCGCCCGCGACACCCGGTCCGCCCACCGCCAACGGGCGATGGTGATGAGCAGGCCAAGCAGCGCGGTGGCGACGCCAACCAGGTGCAGGTAGGCGAAGGCCTCCCACGGCTGCGACAGCCCCCGGAAGTTGGCGCCGAACAGGATTAGCAGATTCTGCCCCAGAGCCCGCAGTTGCGCCGGGACGGTCGCCCAGTGCGAGATCTGCGACCGGGACGGGATCGCGCGCAGGTAGAAGCCGCCCACGTGCCAGATCCCCTTGATCAGCAGTTCGGTCACGCCGAAGGAGGCCGCCGCCAGCACCGCCAGGGCCGCATCGTAGGCAGCGGACTGCGCGCGGCGGCCAGGCGGCGGCGGGACGGGCGGGCGGCCGCGCCGCCGACGGACCAGGCCGGCCAGGCGCCGGACCCCGGTCGCGATCAGGAACGCCGCCACGGACGCGCCGCAGACCAGGGCGAGCGGTATCGCGCAGCTGAGAGTGGCGACCAAGTCATCGAGCTGCGCCCAGACCAGCAGCACGAACGTCAGCAGGAGCGCCGCGACCGCCGGCCACCAGCGGCGGGGCACCACCCGGTCCACGATGAGCAGCGTGATCAGCACCGGGACGCCGACGGCGGTGTGGTCGGGCCCTCCGAGCAGCACGCCCGAGGCCCCAGTGGCGCCGGGCGCGACCAAGATCCCGGCGGCGATCAGTCCGCGGACCCACGCCTCGCCCCTGCCGCGTCGCCGGTCCCGCGCCGCGCCGGCCGCCACCAGCCCGGCGAAGAGCACCAGCAGCGTGTACTCGATCGCCGCGGCCACGTGCACAACGTCGGTGCGCAGGCCATACACCGCCCCGACGAGGCCGTCCACCGGTATCTCAAACGTGTAGAACGACACATCGGCCATCACCCAGCCGCGCAGCAGCAGGTTGCCATGCTGCACCATGTCCCAGCCCTGCAGCACCATGCCGGCCGAGTCCGCGTTGCTGCCCTGGGTCCTGGCCTGCAGTAGATAGCACCAGAAAAGCCCGACCAGCACCGCCGCGATCGCGGTCACGGTGAGCAGCCGGCGCGCGGCCGCCCGCCAGCGGCCCGGTGGCGCCGGTTCCCCGGCCGCCGGGGCGGCTAGCTCGAGTCGTCCCTGCCGGCTCACGTGCCTGCCGGGAAAGTAGCGATGGCCATAAGGCAAATGATTATAGAGCGAGAAAACAGCAACCTCAGCGGGGTGTCGGCGACGACCAGCAGCGCAGAAATACAGGAACTAGTTAAGAACCATGAGAAATTAGTTAGTCGTAGAGGGCCAGGGCCGCCGCGGCGGCCGCGCGGACCTCGTCGGCCAATTCGGCCGGGGCGATGACCCTGGCTTCCTCGCCCAGGCGGAGCACCCGCCGGCGCACCCAGCCGGTGTCCGGGGTGCGCACCACGATGTGCAGCCGCCCCTCCCCCAGCTCCGTCATCGACTCGCACGGGTAGTACTCCGCCAACCAGCGCGCTCCCGGGGCAAGCTCGAGCTCGACCCGCACATCGGCCTCTGACGGGCGGAACAGTCCGGCTTCCACGTCCACCGGTTCCGCCTCCGCCGGTACCGAGGCGGGCACGTCGAGCACCTCGACGTTGAGTATCCGGTCGAGCCGGAACGTCCGCGCTTCCTCGGCAAGCCGGCACCAGCCCCGCAGGTACGTGCGCCCATCGACCACCAGCAGCTTGATCGGGTCCACGTCGCGCTCGGTCGCCTCATCGCGGCCTGCCACGTAGTACCGAAGGTGGACCCGCTTGCGCGCGGCCAGGGCAGCGTCGAGGGCGGCGGGAACCCCGCGTTCGTTCGATCCCTCGATCTGGATTGACACCTGGGAGCTGGGCGCCGCCGAGGCCCCCGCCGCATCCTCGATCTTGGCGATCAGCCGGGTGACGGCGTCGCCGTCGCCGCCCGCCTCGGCCAGCATCCGCAGCGCGACCAGCAGCGCGCTGGCCTCATCGGCGGCCAGCCGCAGCGGGCGCGCGATCGACTCGGCCTGGCTGATGGTGACCAGGCCGTCCTCGTAGGAGAGGTCGATCGGGCAGTACGGCTCGGGCGACTTGAGCTCCACGCACCAGGCCAGGTTGAGGTCGTCGATCAGCTCGCGCTCGGTCATGCCGAAGGTGGCCGCGGTCTCCGCCAGCCCGACCGCGCGCCGCGCGACCACGTAGGGCACGAGCGCGAGCAGGCGGCGCAGGCGCTCGGCCGAGGTCACCATCCGCGGTCCGCCGGCCGGGGTGGGCACGCTCACGCGAGTACCCCCTTCAGCTTTGTGATGACCGCCTCGCGCAGGTCGGGCGGGTCGAGCACCATGATGTCGGGGCCGAACGAGGCGAGGTACTCCGCGTACCAGCCCGCGTCGGCAAAGTTGAGCGTGACCCGGTCCCAGCCGGCCGCGGCGCCGGTCTCGGGGACGATCTCGCGCGCCCAGCGGCGCAGCACGACCCCGGCGCCGGCGCGGATGCGCAGCACCGCGGTACGGTCGCGTGGCGGCGTGCGGTCCCAGCCCTTGACCAGCTCGCGGACGTCGGCCCCGTCAGGGACCTTGACGCTGCCAGGCGGCCCGGTCATCTTGACCGGCCCGGTGATCCGGCTCATGCGGAAGACCCGCGTCGCGTCCCGGCCCCGGTCGTGGCCGGCCACGTACCAGCGGCCGCGCCGGTTGACCACGCCCCACGGCTCGAGCTCGCGTTTGCTGGCCTCGGACCGGCCGCTGGCCAGGTAGCTGAAGGTGACCGGGCGCCGGTCGCGGACCGCCTCCCAGAGTGGGCCGAAGGACGGCTCCTGGGTGGTCAGCCGCGGCTCGATGGACCGGTTAAGCCGGGCGCCGTCGTCCTCGCTGTCGACCTCGCGGCTGCCCGCCTTCAGCTTGAGCAGCGCCCCCGCGGCCGCGCCGGCCAGCTCGGCCGACTGCCAGACCCGGGAGGCGATACCGAGCACGGCCGCCTCGTCGGCCGCGAGCTGGATCTCGGGCAGCTCGTAGTCCTGGCGGCGGATCCGGTAGCCGATCTCGTCGTCGAACGCGCTGCTCTTGCCGGTCTCCAGGGGGATGCCGAGCTCGCGCAGCTCCTCCTTGTCCCGCTCGAACATCCGCTTGAACGACTCCTCCGCGTCCGGGTAGCCGCTGACCGAGGCGCGGATCTGCTCGGCCGACAGGTACCGCCGCGACGACAGCAGGAGCACCACGATGGACAGGAGGCGTTCGGTCCTGCGCTTCGACATCCTGTGAACCCCTATCTTTCCCGGGGGGCTGTTTTTCCTGCAGGGGGGCTCACGCCCCCCATTCCCCCCGGCCCCCCGGCGACCCCCCGCGTTCGGGGGGACTGCCGTCCCCCCAATCCCCCTGCGGGACCCCGCCGCACAAACCGCGACGGGACCCCAATCAGCGGTCCGTGACCGCTAGTCTGCCGTCGTGATCCGATGGCGGAGCGGAACTGTCACGGCGGTGCGGCGAGAGTGGGCCGGAGCTGCCGAATTCATGGTAACCGTGGACGGGGTTTCCATTCGCGCGCTTGCGTACCCGGCGCTGGTCGGGTTGCCCCGGGTCGGCGACCGGGTGCTGCTCAACGTGGGTGCGCTCGAGGCCGGGCTGGGCACCGGCGGTTACGCGCTAGTGGTGGCAATTCCGGACCGGTTGCCGCCCGATGATCCGGACATGACCGGACATATCGTGAAATCTCGGTATACCCCGTTGCAGGTGATGGTGGCCAGCGCCGACGAGCAGGGCGCCGACAGCCACGAGGCGCTGCGGTCGGCCGATTCGCTGGGGCAGATGCCGGTGGTGGTGGCCGATCTCCACTCGGCCCTGCCCGCGGTCCTGGCCGGAATCCAGAGCTCCTATGGAACGGACGGTGACTTCGCCTTGCGGGTCGCCTATGTCATGACTGACGGCGGGGCGCTCCCGGCGTGGTTCTCCCGCACGGTCGCGGGGCTGCGCGAGGCGGGCTGGCTGGCCGCGACGATTACCACCGGCCAGTCCTTCGGCGGCGACCTGGAGGCGGTGACCGTGCACTCCGGCCTGCTGACCGCCCGCCACGTGGTCGGCGCCGACATCGCGATCGTGGCCCAGGGGCCAGGGAACCTGGGCACCGGGACCAAGTGGGGCTTCTCCGGCGTGGCGGCGGGCGAGGCGGTGAACGCGGCGGCGACCCTGGACGGCCGCCCGGTGGGCTCGCTGCGCGTCTCCTTCGCCGACCCCAGGGACCGCCACCAGGGTGTCTCCCACCACAGCCTGACCGCCTACGGCCGGGTGGCGCTGGCGGCGGCCGACATCGTGCTGCCCGGCCTGCCCGGGCCGCAGGCCTCCCGGCTGGCCGCCGACACCGCCCCGCTGGCCGGCCGGCACCGCCTGATCACGGTCCCGCTCGACGGCCTGGCCGATGCGCTGCGCGGCTGCCCGGTCCCGCTGTCCACCATGGGCCGGACCCTGGACCAGGACCTGGAGTACTTCCTGGCCGCCGCGGCGGCCGGCCGGCACGCGGCAGCGCTGCTGAACGTCTGACCCGGATGCGGTTACGGCGCCTTCCCGAACGCCGGGCGGGCGAGCAGGACCGCCGCGATGGCCAGGATGACCAGCGCCGCGGCCAGCCAGGTAACTTCGCGGATACCGGCCTGGCCGAGAACAACGCTGCCCAGGGCGGCACCGACGGCGATGCCGGTATTAGCCGACGCGTTGATCCAGGCCCCGGCCAGCTCGGGCGACGTGGCCTGGGTGCGCACCGCCGCGGTCTGGTAGATGGACGGCACCGCCCCGAAGGCGCCGTTCCAGACCGCGCCCGCGACGATCACCAGCGCTAGCACGGGGAAGGCCGCTCCGGCGGCCGCGATCCCCGCGGCCAGCAGGACCAGGGTCACCAGGGCGCTGCCGCGCAGGTGGCGGTCGAGCCGCGGGCTGACGGTCCAGAGCCCGATCAGCCCGCAGACGCCGAACACCAGGAGTACCGGCCCCACCACGGCCGACGATGCGCCGGAGCGGAGCAGGAGCACGCTGACGTAGGTGTAGAGCGTGTACTGCCCCAGGAAGACCAGGGCGTTGGAGCCGATGACGGCGACCATCTGGCGCAGCCGCCCGGGCGCCGGGCGGCGCTCATCAGCCTGCACCCGCACGTCGGGCAGCATGACCGCGACGAGCACGAACACGACGGCCATGAGCGCCGCGAGGGCGGCGAACGCGGCCCGCCAGCCGACCGCGTTGCCCAGCGCCGTGGTGAGCGGCACGCCGAGAACAAACCCGGCCGACGCGCCGGCCGAGGCCAGCGCCAGCGCCCGCCCGGTCTGCGCGCGCGGCACCAGCCGGGTGACATACCCGATGAGGACGGAGAAGAACAGCGCGTGGGTCACCCCGCCGACCGCCCGACCGGCGGCCAGCACGGTGAGGCTTGGTGCCAGCGCCGAGATGACGTTGCTGACCGCGTAGCTGCTCATGGCGACCAGCAGCAGCCGCTTGCCCGGTACCCGCCTGGTGGCGAGGGCGAGCGGGACCGACAGGACCGCCACGATCACCGCGTACAGGCTGACCAGGAGGCCCGCCGTCGACTCGCCGACGCCGAAGGAAGCACCGATCGCGGGCAGCAGCCCAACCGGGGCCATCTCCGTCGTCACCGCCGCGAACACCGCCAGGGACAAGATGATGAGGCCGGGCCGCGCACGGCCGAGTCCGGGCTCCGCCGAGTCGCTCACCGCTGTCTTGAGCATCGGCGCGGCCTCCTTCGCGGTTTACTCGAATAGCGAGGATATTAAGAGATTATCATAGCTGGGCGAGTATAATCGGGGAGATGAAGCCAGGGTTCCGGACGTCCGCACAGGCCGCGGTGCTGCGCGCGGTCCACGACCGCCCCGGCATGACGCGGGCCCAGGCGGCCGCCGAGATCGGGATACCGAGCGGGTTCGCGGCGGAGACCGTCGCCCGCCTGGTCGCGGACGGGCTCATCGCCGAGCACCCGGCCCCCGCCACCGGGCGGCGCGGCAGGCCGAGCACGGTACTGGGCGCGCACCCGGACGGGCCGCTGGTGGCCGCGGCCGCCATCGGGCAGGCGACCTGGCAGGTCGCCGCGGTTGAGCTTGGCGGGGCGATGCTGGCCGCGACCGCCCGCGCGCACGACGGCGACCAGGACCGCGTGCTCGCCGCGGTCGCCGCCGCGCTGGACCGGATCCGCGGCCGGTTCGGCGCGCGGGTGCGGGCAGCGGCGGTGGCCGTGCCGGGGACGGTGGCCGGCAGCAGGCTGGTGATCGCCTCCGGGCTTTCCTGGCACGGGGCGGACCTGTCGGGACTGTGGCAGCACTACGAGCCCGGCAGCGAGTTCATCGCCGGCAACGACGCGACCCTGGCCGGCGTGGCCGAGTCGCGGCGGGCCCCCGGCTTCGGCGCCGGCACGATGCTGTACCTGCACGTCGCTGACGGCATCGGCGGGGCGGTGGTCGAAGCCGGCCGTGCGGTCATGGGCGCGACCGGGGCGGCCGGGGAGTTCGGGCACATGCCGTTCGGTGATCCCGGCCTGCGCTGCCGCTGCGGCGCCGCCGGCTGCTGGAACACCAGCATGGACGGCCCGGCGCTGGCCCGCTTCCTGCCCGGGAACGTTCCCGGCGGCGACGGCTGCCTGTTGCCGCAGGTGCTCGCGTCAGCGCGGGCAGGCGATCCCAGCGCGCTGTCCGCGATCCGCGCCGTGGGCAGCTCGGTCGGGCGGGGCGCCGCCGGGCTCGTGAACGGCCTGGACCCGCACCTGGTGGTGCTCGGCGGCCTCGGGCCGGAACTGCTCCGCCTGGCCGCGGACGAGATCACCGCCGCCTACCACGACGGGCTGATGGCCTACCGGGTGGTGCCGCCGCCGCCGATCGTCGAAGCCCGGCTCGGCGCGGACGGCCCGCTCCTGGGCGCGGCCGACGAGGCGTTCACCCGGCTGCTCACCGACGAGGGCCTGCAAGCGTGGGCCGCCCGCTAACAGGGCGGCCAGGATGTGCTCGGCCTGGCGGATCAGCGGCCCGTCGATCATCTGGCCGTCGACGACGGCCACGCCGCCCTCGCTGACCGCGGCGAGAACCCGCCGGGCCCAGGCCACCTGGGCCTCGCTGGCGCGGAAGGCGGCGCGCACCACCGGCACCTGGCTCGGGTGGATGCACGCCTTGAGCGCGAAGCCAGAGGCGGCCGCGTCCTCCGCCTCCCCGGCCAGGCCGGGCAGGTCCGCGATGTCGATGTAGACCGAGTCGATGGCGTCCTTGCCGTACGCGGCGGCGGCCAGCAGCACGGCCGACCGGGCATGCAGGGCGACCTGGCGGAAGCGGCCGTCGCCGTGCCGGCTGCTGCGGCCGTGCATCGCGGCGATCAGGTCTTCCGAGCCCCACATCAGCCCGGCCACGCCGGGCGCGGCGGCGAGGGCGGCGGCGTTGAGCACGCCGAGCGGCGTCTCGCACAGGGCGACCACCTGCCACCGGGCCAGCGGGCCGAGCTGGCTGGCGTCCTCCGCCTTCGGCAGCATGACCATCCGGTACGCGGTTTGGCGGAGCGCCGCCAGGTCCGCCTCGAACTCGGGCGTGCCGACGGCGTTGACCCGGATCATCACCCGTTCGGGTTCGACCGGGTTCGCCAGCAGCGCCTCCCGCGCCTGCTGCTTGGCCGCCGGGCGGACGGCGTCCTCCAGGTCGATCACCACCAGGTCGGCCGCTGCCAGCGCCTTGCCGTACCGGTCGGGCCGGTCGGCCGGGCAGAACAGCAGCGCGGGGCGGGGCAGCGGCGGGCCGCCGCGGCCGCGGTCCCGCTGGCTCATCCCGGGCGGGCTCATCCCGGGCCCGCTCATCCCGGCGTTCATCCCGCCTCCGGCCGGCAGCGCATCAGCGTGGAGCGCTCCATCGTGGCGACCACTTCGCCGCGCTGGTTGGTGGCGACGTGCCGGAAGGTGACGATCCCGGCCCCCGGCCTGCTGGACGACAGCCGCTTGCTGAGCACCGTCGTCTCGCCGTAGAGGGTGTCGCCGGCCCGCACCGGCAGGGGGAACCTGGTCTCGCCGAAGCCCAGGTTGGCGACGATGGTGCCCTGGGTGAGGTGGGTGACCGACTGGCCCACTAGCACCGACATGGTGAGCAGGCTGTTGACCAGCCGCTCCCCGAACTCGGTCTCGGCGCTGAACGCGGCATCAATGTGCAGCGCCTGCTGGTTCATCGTCATCAGGCTGAACTGGGTGTTGTCGGCCTCGCTGATCGTCCGGCCGGGGGCGTGCCGGTAGGTGACGCCGGTGTCGAGCTCCTCGAACCAGAGCCCGCGCTGCTGCACGACCGGCCGCGGCTGCCCGTCGGTCATCGGCCCTCCCCGATGACGGCGAGCGGCTCGTCCAGCCGGACCTGCTGGCCCACCCGGGCGGTCAGCTCCGTGACCACGCCGTCGGCCGGCGCGGTGACCACATGTTCCATCTTCATCGCCTCCACAATGAGCAGCGGCTGGCCGGCCGTTACCTGGCCACCCTCGGTGACGTGCACAGCCAGGACCGTCCCGGGCATCGGCGAGCGGACGGTGGCGTCGGCCGCCCCGGCGCCGCCCGGGCGCAGCGGGGCGGCGCGCTCCGCCGCCAGCGCCCAGGCGTGCCCGCCGCGGCCCAGCCAGGTGATCCCGCCGCCGGCCGCGTAGACGTAGCGGACGGTGCGGCCGCCGTAGCCGAGGAGCAGGTCGGCGCCGCCGCCCGCCGGGCCCGGGCGGAGCTCGGCCGCGGCCGGCACCGGGACGCCGTCGCCGACCGCGACCTCGGCGCCGGCCGACGCCAGCCCGCGCACCCGCACCTCGGCCACCGAGCCCGCCGCCCCGAAGCGGAACTTCGTCCAGGCGGGGCCGCCGATCCGCCAGCCGTCGGGGATCGCCCACGGGTCAACGGCGGCCGATGCTTCACCCGGCCCGTCCGCACCGCTGTGGCCACGCGGGCCTGGGTCTTGCGTGAGCAGCCGCGCGAGCGCCGCGGCGGCGAGCACCTCGTCGGGCACTGGGACCGCTTCTGACGCGCGCGGCATGCTGGAATTTCCCGATTCGCCGCGCGCCGGATCGCCGCCCGCCGGCGCATCGGCCCGCTGCCCGACGATGCGCTCGGCCAGGCCGGTGTCGAGGCGGCCGGCCTGCACGTCGGGGTCGGCCAGCAGGGCGCGGAGGTAGCCGACGTTGGTCGGGACGCCGAGGATCACCGTGTCCGCCAGCGCGGCATCGAGGCGCTGCAGCGCGCTCGCGCGGTCGGCCCCCCAGGCGATGACCTTGGCCAGCATCGGGTCGTAGGCGCTGGTGACGGCGGCGCCGGGGGCGAGGCCGGAGTCCACCCGGACGTGCGGGCCGGCCGCCTCGCGCAGCGCCAGCACGGTGCCGCCGGTCGGCAGGAAGCCGCGGGCCGGGTCCTCGGCGTAGACGCGGGCCTCGACGGCATGGCCGCCGGTCGCGGGCGCGGCGCCCGCCGCGAACGGCAGCCGCTCGCCGGCGGCGACCCGGAGCTGCCACTCGACCAGGTCCAGACCCCAGACGAGCTCGGTGACCGGGTGCTCGACCTGGAGCCGGGTGTTCATCTCCATGAAGAAGAACTCGAACTCGGCCGTGCCGGGCACGATGAACTCGACCGTGCCCGCGCCCACGTAACCGACGCTGCGGGCGGCCTCGATCGCGGCCCGCCCCATCGCCTCCCGGCGCGCCGGGTCGATCAGCGGGGACGGGGACTCCTCGATGATCTTCTGGTGCCGCCGCTGCAGGCTGCACTCGCGCTCGCCCAGGTGGACGACGGTCCCGTGGGTGTCGGCCAGCACCTGGATCTCGATGTGCCGGGGGCGTTCGAGGTACCGCTCGACCAGCAGCGTGCCGTCGCCGAAGGACGCGGTGGCCTCCCGCCGGGCGCCCGCCAGCGCCTCGGGCAGGTCCGCCGCGGAGCGGACGACGCGCATGCCCTTGCCGCCACCTCCGGCGGAGGGCTTGACCAGGACGGGGAACCACGGATCGTTCCACTTCAGGACTTTGTCTTTCAGGTCTTCATCGGTCAGGCCCGCGCTGCCCGCGCCCGGCACGACCGGTACCCCGGCCGCGGCTACCCGGGCCTTGGCCGCGATCTTGTCGCCCATCGCCTCGATGGCGGCCGCCGGCGGACCGACGAAGACCAGGCCAGCCGCGGCGCAGGCGCGGGCGAAGGCGGCGTTCTCGGCCAGGAACCCGTAGCCGGGGTGAACCGCCTGCGCGCCGGCCGCGAGCGCCGCGGCGACGATCGCGTCGATGTTCAGGTAGCTCTCGGCGGCGGCCGGCGGGCCGATGCGGACCGCCTCGTCGGCCTCGCGCACATGCCGGGCGCCGGCGTCGGCATCACTGTAGACGGCGACGCTGCCGATGCCCATCGCGCGCAGCGTGCGGATGACGCGGACCGCGATCTCGCCGCGGTTGGCTATCAGGACCTTGCTGAACAACGCGCTCCTCACATCCGGAAGACGCCGTAGCCGGGGGCTTCGAGCGGGGCGTTGGCCGCCGCGGACAGGGCGAGCCCGAGGACGCGCCTGGTGTCGAGCGGGTCGATCACGCCGTCGTCCCACAACCGGGCGGTCGAGTAGTACGGGTTGCCCTGGGCCTCGTACTGGTCGCGCACGGGCTGCTTGAATTCCTCTTCCGCCCCGGCCGGCCAGCTCTCGCCGCGCGCCTCGAGCTGGTCCCGGCGCACCGTCGCCAGCACGCTGGCGGCCTGCTCGCCGCCCATCACGGAGATCCGCGCGTTGGGCCACATCCACAGGAAACGGGGCGAGTACGCCCGGCCGCACATCGCGTAGTTGCCCGCGCCGAACGAGCCGCCGATGACCACGGTGAACTTGGGCACCCGGGCGCAGGCGACCGCGGTGACCATCTTCGCGCCGTGCTTGGCGATGCCGCCCGCCTCGTACTGGCGGCCGACCATGAACCCGGTGATGTTCTGCAGGAAGACCAGCGGGATCTGGCGCTGGTCGCAGAGCTCGATGAAGTGCGCGCCCTTCTGCGCGGACTCGCTGAACAGGATGCCGTTGTTGGCGACGATGCCCACCGGGTGCCCGTGGACGCGGGCGAAACCGGTGACCAGGGTCGGCCCGTACTCGGCCTTGAACTCGGTGAACCGGCTGCCGTCGGTGATCCGGGCGATGACCTCGCGGACGTCGTAGGAGGCGCGCGGGTCGGCCGGGATGATCCCGTACAGCTCGCCCGGGTCCGCCAGCGGCTCCGCGGCCGGGCGCACGTCCCAGGGGCGGGGCGCGCGCGGGCCGAGGGTCGCGATGATGTCGGCCACCATGCGCAGCGCGTCGGCGTCGTCGGCGGCGAGGTGGTCGGTGACGCCGGAGATCCGCGAGTGCAGGTCACCGCCGCCGAGGTCCTCGGCGGTCACCACCTCACCGGTCGCGGCCTTCACCAACGGCGGGCCGCCGAGGAAGATCGTGCCCTGGTTCTTGACGATCACCGCCTCGTCGCTCATCGCGGGCACGTAGGCGCCGCCGGCGGTGCAGGAGCCGAGCACGGCGGCGATCTGCGGGATGCCGCGCCTGGACATGGTGGCCTGGTTGTAGAAGATCCGGCCGAAGTGCTCCCGGTCGGGGAACACCTCGTCCTGGCGGGGCAGGAACGCGCCGCCGGAATCGACCAGGTACACGCAGGGCAGGTGGTTGTGGAGCGCGATCTCCTGGGCCCGCAGGTGCTTCTTGACCGTCATCGGGTAATAGGTGCCGCCCTTGACCGTGGCGTCGTTGGCGACGATCACGCACTCGCGGCCGGAAATCCGGCCCACCCCGGTGATGAGGCCGGCGGCCGGCGCCTCATCGTCGTACATCCCCGTCGCCGCCAGCGGCGAGAGCTCGAGGAAGGGCGACGCCGGGTCGACCAGGGTATCGACCCGGTCCCTGGGGAGCAGCTTGCCCCGGGCCACGTGCCGCTGCCTGGACTGCTCGGGACCGCCGCGGCCGACGGCGGCCAGCCGCTCGCGCAGCTCGGCCGCGAGCGTGGCATGGACCTGCGCGTTGCGCTTGAACGCCGCGCTGGCGGGGTCGGCCTTGCTCCGAATCGCCGGTGACTCCGAGGCCATGTCTGCTGAACGCTCCCTCACCTTGACTACCGGGTAGCGTATGCCGCGCTGGCGGACGGGGCCGAACCGGGTAGCGGGAGCGAAGGCGGGGCGGGAACAGGATGTGCCCTGTTCCCGCCCCGCCCGCGCAGTTGCGTGACCGTCGTTAGGCGGCCGCGATGATGTCGATCGCGAACACCAGGGTGTCGGTGCCCTTGATGCCGGCCGCGGCGGAGCCGGTCTTGCCGTAGCCGTCGGACGGCGGGATGACCAGCAGCACGCGGCTGCCGACGGTCTGGCCGACCAGCCCGGTGTCCCAGCCCTTGATGACCTGGCCCTCGCCGATCTCGGTGGCCCACGGCTCGCTGCGCGACCAGGAGGAGTCGAAGACCTTCTTGGTCCGCCAGTTCACGCCGGTGTACTGGACGACGATGTAGTCGCCCTTCTTGACGACCGGCCCGGTGCCCTTGATCAGCGTCTTGACCTGGAGGGTCTTCGGGGCGGCGGTGTCCGGGATGGTGATCGTGGGGCCCTTGCCCGCCGCTCCGGCGGTGACCGTCGGCAGCGCGCCGCCGCCGTTGGAGGTCTGGGTGCCGCTGACGCCCGCGGTGTTTTCGAACGACTTGAGCATGTCGATCACGAAGACGACGGTGTCGTTGGCCCCGACGCCGATCTGGGAGTTGCCGGTGGTGCCGAACGCCTCCTTGGGCGGTATCACCGCGAGCACCCGGCTGCCGACCTTCTGGCCCTCAAGCGCGGTCGCCAGGCCCGGCAGCAGCGAGCCGGTGAACAGCGTGGGCACGCCCTCGGAGTAGGTGGAGCCGATCAGCTTGTGGGTCTTGCCCGACCAGTCGTACATCACGAAGTCGCCGAGCAGGGACTGCGTGGTGGTCAGCGCGGGGCCGCTGCCCTGGATCACCGTCTTGGTGTAGAGCGCGGTGCTCGCGGTCGTGTTCGGGATCGTCACCGTCGGGGCCTTGCCGAAGCCCCCGGTCGCGGTGACCGACGAGGACGTGCCGGTCGACGCGCTCGCGGAGGACGACGCCGAGGAAGCCGCCGACCCGGAGGACGACGAGGACGATCCGCAGCCGGCGATGACAGCGACTGCGAGCAAGGTAGTGGTGGCAAGCGCGGCTGCGCGTCGGCGTCGCATGGAAACCTCTCGGGTATGGCGGGTTGTGTCGGTGTGCCCAGGCCCGGCACCCAAATTCTAGGTTCTGGTAAAGCTCCACCAGGCTACCCGGACAGAACGGGCGTCTGACGCGCCTAGGCTACTGCCCGCAACCGACCGGGTGGGCGCCAGTCAGCAAACCACGGGCGGGTTTGTCGGGCTGAGGGGCTCGTTGTCGGTTGTCGGCGTGCCGTTCAGCGCCAGCTTCAGCGGGTACAGCTTGGTGAGGATGTTGGCCTGGTAGACGCGGACGTCGTAGTCGTAGGTCGGGGTCACGGCGTTGCGCAAGAAGAAGTAGTTTCCGTAGTCCAGGCGGCTCAGCTTGTCCTTCGGGTACTGCGCTTCGAACCAGCGCAACGCGGCGCCGCGCGGCTGGAAGCTGCTGAAGTAGCCGGGCCGGCTGGAGACCAGGATGAAGTTGGCTACGTTCTTGGTCGGGTCGTACCAGCCGGGCTTGTTCTCCCACGCATACGGCTGGATGCAGGACGGGCTGACCGCCCGGATGGTGACGGCGCCCCCGGTGTCGACGGTGATGACGGAGGCCTCCCAGTACCCGCCGAGGCCGTAGCTGAGGCCGTTGGCCTCGAGGAACTGCTCAAGCCCGGTGAACGGGTCGGCCGCGGCGGGGGTGTCGGCCTGCTGGAACAGGCCGAAGCTGTACCAGCCGAACAGCACCACCAGCGGGATCACGATCAGCTTGAGCCTGAGCGGGCGGCGCAGCCGAGGCAGCCGGACCCGGATCGCCGGGCCGAACGCGAGCAGCCGGTCGCCCAGCATCCGCGCGGCGAGGACCGCGGCGAACGGCAGCACCGGCGCGATCTCCCGCACGTTGAGCGCGGAGTGGTCGGCCAGCACCGACGGGATGTAGGCGACCAGGTTGAGCACGATCCCGATGAGCAGCAACTGGCTGATGAAGTCGGCGTCGCGGCGGAAGAACCGGCGGGCGATCGCGCAGCATCCCCAGACGGCGACGATCACGCAGGCCAGCCGGGTGATGGCCATCGCCTGGTCGAGCCCGGACAGGGGCGCCGCCCCGGTGATGACGTACTGCCCGGGCGACTTGTAGTTGATCGCCTGCCCGGGCACGAAATAGGCGCCGAACATCTCCAGCAGCCCGTGCGCCACCACCCGGGCCTGCATGAACCAGCGGCCGCCGTCGAGCTGGAAGGGGACGGGCTGCTGGTTGTAGCCGCCGGCGTTGAAGAGCAGCGTGCGGCCCCACACGACGACCAGGTAGCCGATTCCCGCGGCGGCGGCCAGCGACAGCTCAAGCCAGCGGGATGCCAGACCGCGCCCGGCACCGCGGAGCCCGCCGCCGTGCCGCGCCCCGGTCACGCAACCGGTGACCACCCGCGCGAGGCAGACCGCGAGCATCGGGTAGACCGCGATGACCAGCACCAGCGGGTCGGCCATCAGTGCCCAGGCGATCAGGACGGCGATGATCAGCGGGATGTACCAGCGCTGCCGGAGGGTCGGGGTGGTCCCGTCGCGTCTGGTCAGCCCGAACCGGTCGAGGACGAGCCAGCTGAGCATGACCGGGGCCGAGGTGCCGATGTGGCCGACGGAGAAGACGAGGACGAAAACGCCGACGCCCGGCTGGGGGGCGAGCATGATGGCGAGCACCAGGGCCATCCGCATGATCGCCTGCGGGCCGCGGGCGCGGCCCTTGGCCAGCAGCATGGCGATCGCGATCACCGCGGTATAGGTGACCGCCGCCGCGATGTGCGCCGTGTTCAGGTGCAGGCCGAACATCCACACGAGCAGCGTGATCTCCGGCAGCTCGGTGGTGATGAACGGTACGTCGGAGACGTTCCAGCCGGTCAGGTACACGTTGCCGTGCAGCATGTCGTTGGCCATCAGCAGGATGTTGGCCTCGTCCGAGTTTTCCGCGTAGGTCTTGGACAAGTGCAGGTACGCGTCGAAGAGCACGACGATGACCAGCAGGAAGACGGCTGCGCCGGCCCACCACCAGGCCCGGCGGTGGGCCGGGCGCGTAGAAGTCACGGGGGCCGCGTCATCCTCGACACCGCCCGCCAGCTGGTCCGCACCCGGCGCGGGGCTCGGCATCAGCGCGAGCCGTCCTTCCGGTGCGTCAGCTTGATCACCTTCGCCATATAGCTTTTACACTCTTACTCGATCAGTCCCGCACGGGAGGCAACCCGGGCCTAACGTGTCACAGAGTAGCCTGAACCGGTGCTCTGGTAGGCTGCGGCGCAGTCTTTGGTGTCCGTCCTCCTACCTTGGGGCGGCCGTTTTACCCCACAGGACGGACGAACACGGTGCAGGTCACTTCAACTACGGATCCCGCCGCGTCGGAGCGTTCCGCTGGCGGCGGTTCCCTGCTGGCGCGACTGAATAACCCTATACCGGTCGGTTTGATTGGGTTTGTCGGATGGCTGATTTACGTCGTCCTCCGGTGGCAGGTGTGGGCCAAGGGCCACATCTCGATGTTCATCATGTCCGGGTCGAACAATAAGTACAGCCACCCGGCGCAGATGTTCCCCAAGATCAGCCACGTGCCGAGCACCGGGTACGACGGCCAGTTCTACTACCGGTTCGCGTTCAACCCGTTCAACTGGAACCCCACCGCCTACGGCATCAAGGTCGACCACAACTACCGGTACACCCGCATCGGGTACTCGCTGGTCGCCTACATCATCTCGCTCGGCGGCCACGGCCGGCTGCTGCCGACCGTCCTCGTGGTCGTCAACCTGATCTGCGTCGGCATCATGGCCTACCTGGGCGCGAAGTTCGCTCACGAGTCCAGGCGGCACGCGCTGTGGGGGCTGCTGTTCGTCGCCTACTTCGGCCTCGTGATCAGCGTGGGCCGGGACACCTCGGAGCCGCTGGCCGACGCCTGCATGCTCGGCGGCCTGCTCGCCTACCGGCACTCCCGCTACATCCTCGCGGCGCTGCTGGTGGCCTACGGCGTCTTCACCAACGAGCCGATCCTGGTCCTGGCGGTCGCCATCGCGATCGTGCGGCTCTACCAGTTCTGGCTGAAGCGGGCCAAGCCGGGCAAGCCTGACCTGATCTGGGTGCTGCCCGGCGCCGTGTACGTGGTACTCGAGATCGCCGAGAAGCTCGCGGTGAAGGGCAAGGCCAGCGGCGTGGCCGACGCCACGTCCAACCTCACGCTGCCGTTCAAGGCCATGATCCCGGCCCTGTACCGGGACGTGAAGGACATCGGCCTGGCCCACAACCACCTGCACGACTACAACCTGGTCGAGTTCATCGCCCTGGCGATCGTCATCGTGGCCGCCTTCGCGGTGATCAGGTCCTCCACCGCATCGCTGTACGAGAAGGCCGGGTTCGTCGGCTTCGTGCTGGTAGAGCTGGTGATCGCTTCCGGTCAGTTCTGGGACAGCACGTTCGGCGAGGGCCGGACCTACATCGATGCGTTCCTGATGGCCGTCATCCTGCTGCTGGCCACCCCGGCCGGCACCATCACCGACGCCGCGCGTTCCGCGCACACCTCGGTCATGGGGCGCATCTTCGCCGAGGACCGGGTCATCACCAACAAGCGCCTGGCCTGGATCGTCGCGCCTGCCATTGCGGTGCTCGCCCTGATCGCCGTCCGGCACATCCGCTTCCAGTAGGCGGTCTGCCGGGGGCTTGGCGAGCTAACCCGCGGGCGGTGGCCATTCGGCCGCGAGGATGGACATCACGGTGGCGTCGATCCACTGGTTGCCGTAGCGGAGCGACTCGCGCAGGACGCCCTCGGGGCGGAAGCCGACCTTCTCATAGGTGCGGCGGGCGCGCGGGTTGAAGGCGTAGACCTCCAAGGCGATGCGGTGCAGGCCCAGCTGCCCGAAGCCGTAGCCGACGATCAGCCGGGTCGCCTCGGTGCCGAGCCCGCGGTTCTGGCCCGCCGGGCCGATCAGGATGCGGAAGTTGCAGCTCTGGTTGCCCGGGTCCCACTGGTTCAGCACCGCCTCACCGACGCAGGCACCGCTTGCCCGGTCGACGACCGCCAGGTCAAGCCGGTCAACCGCGTCGTTGCGGGTGCGGAACCAGTCGAGCCGGGCCTTCTCCTCTGCCGGGCTGACCGGCCGTCGTGCCCCCGCCTCGTCATGCACGCTGCCGGTGAGCCGCAGAACGTCCAGATCGGCCATGGCCGCGCGCAGCCCTGGCAGGTCCTCGTCGCTGTACGGGCGCAGGATCACCCGTTCCCCGTTAAGGGTGGGCTTGGCGGCGAAATCAGGGGTAACAGCCACCAGTGCACCCTAGGCGACCGGCCATCAGGACCTCAACCTGGTTATCGGCTGGCTCGCCCTGGCAGCGCGACGGTTAGATAACGCCAGGCTGGTTAGTTGGCTGCCATGGCGGATTTCATCGCGGCTGCTTCTTCGGCTGCTCACTCCACGGCGGGGGACGTTCGGCGGCAGGGCGGCTGGCTGCCGGATAACCAGGACGACCTTGAGGCCTGGCTGACCGGCCATCGGGAACGCGTAGCGGCCAAGGGTGAGCAGGTCCCGCTGCACCCGGTGCTCACTGAGTTCCAGGCGCTGATCGACAGCGACCCGGTCGTGCGGCTGTACCTCAACGAGATGATCGCCCAGGTACCGCGGAACCGGCAGTACCGCACCCGGCACCTGGAAAGCGTGCCGCAGCTGCTGCGGCTGATCAACGAAGTGCTGACGATGGCCCCGGAGTACAACAAGGACGCGATGGTGGTGCTGCCCCTGGGCGCGCTCCTCGACTGGACCATGGGCACCCCGGCCGGCTTCGCCGCCTTCCGCGACCGGCGGATCAACGCGATGCTCAAGAAGATCCTTGGCGTATGGTGCGAGTTTCTCAGCAGCGGCGGTTCCCGCTACGTGCTCAACGACTCGCCGTCCGGCTGGAAAGGCGAGGACGCCCGGCAGGCCATCGGCATCGAGCAGTACCAGTACGACCCGCGGGACGAGTACTGGGGCTTCACCTCGTGGAACGACTTCTTCACCCGCCGCCTGGCCGGCGGCGCGCGCCCGGTCGACTCGCCGGACGACGACAGCGTCATCGTCAGCGCGTGCGAGTCCACCCCGTACGGCCTCGCCGTGAACGTTCAGCTGCAGGACCAGTTCTGGCTCAAGAGCCAGCCGTATTCGCTGCGGGACATGCTGGCCAACGACGAGTCAGCCGATCAGTTCGTCGGCGGGACCGTCTACCAGGCGTTCCTGAGCGCCACCAATTACCACCGCTGGCACAGCCCGGTCGCCGGGACGATTGTGCGGGCCTTCGTCCAGGAAGGCACCTACTACTCCGAGGCCGATTCCGAGGGCGCCGACGCGGTCGAGCCCCGGTATTCGCAGTCCTACCTGGCGCACGTCGCGGCCCGGGCGGTCATCCTCATCGAGGCCGACAACCCCGCCATCGGCCTGACGGCCTTCGTGCCGGTCGGCATGTCCGAAGTATCGTCGTGCCTGATCGACCCGAAAATCCAGCCCGGTTACCACGTCGCCAAGGGCGAGGAACTCGGCTACTTCCAGTTCGGCGGCTCCACGCACTGCCTGGTCTTCCGCCCGGGCGCCATCGCCGACTTCTCGCTGGCCGCCATCCCCCAGCCCCACGACCCGCAGCCGCCCCTGGTGAAGGTCCGCTCGAAGCTCGCCACCGCTTCACGGCCGGCGGCGAGCGATCGGAAACGCGCGTTTCCGGACGGGACCGTGATCGTGGGTAGTTCTGGGCGCTATACGACCCGAACTACCCACAATAAGTGAGACAAGCCTTATGTCTCAACCTAAACTTTAGGCATAAGACATCAACGGTCTCTGGCGTAACCGGCAGGGACTATCGGGTCGCTGGCGCAGCTGACATGCCCGATGGGGGCCCGCGCCGGGCGCCGGTCACCAGGACCTAATGACACGGGCACCCGCTGGGAGGCGGGTGCCCGTTTCTTACATGCCGGCTATTAGTTTTTCTACGCGCTCGTCGACCGAGCGGAAGGGGTCCTTGCACAGGACCGTCCGCTGGGCTTGGTCGTTGAGCTTCAGGTGGACCCAGTCGACGGTGAAATCGCGGCGCTTCTCCTGGGCGCGGCGGATGAACTCGCCGCGGAGCTTGGCCCGGGTGGTCTGCGGCGGGATCGACTTGGCCTCGAAGATCTTGAGGTCACTGGTCACCCGGTCGACCGCGCCGTTCCGCTGGAGCAGGTAGTAGAGGCCACGGCCGCGGTGCACGTCGTGGTAGGCGAGGTCGAGCTGGGCGATGCGCGGCGCCGAGAGCGGCAGGTCGTGCTTGGCCCGGTAGCGCTCGATGAGCTGGTACTTGGTCACCCAGTCGATCTCGCGGGCGATCTTGTCCAGGTTGCCGTCCTCGATCGCGGTGAGCGCCCGCTCCCACATCTCGATGACGCGCAGCGTGATCGGGTCGATGCCGTTCTTCTCGGTGAAGTCCTTGGCGCGGGACAGGTACTCCCACTGGATCTCCAGCGCGGACATCTCGCGCCCGTTGGCCAGCCGGACCTTGCTGCGGCCGGTCATGTCGTGGCTGACCTCGCGGATGGCCCTTATCGGGTTGTCCAGGGTCATGTCGCGGAGCACCACCCCGGCCTCGACCATGCGCAGCACCAGGTCGGTCGAGCCGACCTTGAGCAGCATCGTGGTCTCGGACATGTTGGAGTCGCCCACGATGACGTGCAGGCGGCGGAACCGCTCGGCGTCCGCGTGCGGCTCGTCGCGGGTGTTGATGATCGGCCGCGACCTGGTGGTGGCGCTGGAAACGCCCTCCCAGATGTGCTCGGCCCGCTGGCTGACGCAGTAGACCGCGCCGCGCGGGGTCTGCAAGACCTTGCCCGCGCCGCAGATGATCTGCCTGGTGACCAGGAACGGGATCAGGATGTCGGCCAGCCGGCCGAACTCCCCGTGCCTGCCGACCAGGTAGTTCTCATGGCAGCCGTAAGAGTTGCCGGCCGAGTCGGTGTTGTTTTTGAACAGGTAGATGTCGCCCGCGATGCCTTCTTCGCGTAGCCGCCGGTCGGCATCAACGAGGAGTCCTTCGAGGATCCGCTCCCCTGCTTTGTCGTGCGCGACCAGGTCTACGACGTTGTCGCATTCCGGGGTCGCGTACTCGGGGTGGCTGCCCACGTCCAGATACAGGCGCGCACCGTTGCGCAGGAAAACATTGCTGCTGCGGCCCCAGGAGACCACGCGGCGGAAGAGGTAGCGGGCCACCTCGTCCGGTGACAGCCGCCGCTGTCCCCGGAAGGTGCACGTTACGCCGTACTCGTTCTCGAGCCCGAATATTCGCCTGTCCACGCCCCTAGGCTACGTTCACTTACCCCCTGCGGTCACTATCCCGCGCCGAAGCCTGAATACTGCGGAAGCCGCAAGCGCGGCGGTACCGCGCACGCAGACGTAGATCGGACGGCCGCCGCGTCCCGCCGCCGGAGCGCATCTGACCGGCCTTGCTGGCCTAAAATGCCAGCTCAGGACGGCAACGAAGACGACGGAGGCGACGGCACCCGGGCGCTGACCGCGCCCAAGCAGGCGCGCGAAAAGATTGGCCAAGCGTGTTCGCGAGGCGAAAACAATTACGCGAGACCCCCCTGCGGTCCGGCCCGGAGCGGCCCGAGGGCCGGCCGGCGGGCCGGAGATCGCGGCGAGCCGGGTCCCCGGGACGGGGGGCGGGCGTTGCCGCGTTGCCGGGGTTAGTTCCGGCCGGCGGTTACCCAGGACACGGCCATCCGCACGATGACCTTGGCGTGCGCGGGGACCGGGCCGTAGTGCAGGTAGTAGGGCGCGCCGGTGGCGTCCTCCCGCGGGGTGCAGATGAACTGGCTGGTGAACATGAACTCCCACCCGGCCTGCTGGACGCAGGCGCGCACTCCGGTCCGCTCCGCCTGGAGCAGGAAGCCGGTGAGGTCTTCCCAGGCACCGTGGTCGAGGTTGAGCACGAGCACCCGGCCGGGCGAGTGCGCCGCCACGGCCGCGACCGCGGCCGGCAGCGACGCGTCGGTGGCGGGCGGCGAATTCCACGGGGAGGCCGGGTCGGAGTAAACCGCCGAGGTGCGGGAGAGCGGCACCGCCGCGAACCCGGCGATGGCCGCGACCGCGACCAGGGCCGCCGCGGCGCCAGCCAGCACCCGCCTGGCCGGCGCCCTGGCCAGCGCCCTGGCCAGGGCCTCGGCCAGGGACACGGCCGCCACCACCAGGGTCAGCAGCGGCGCGGACCAGAAGAAGTAGCCGATGTAGTGGCCGTTCCTGGTCAGCTCGTCGACGCCGACCGCCGCGTAGGCGAGGAACAGGACCGAGGAGACAAGGTTCAGGCCGAGCAGGGTGAGCAGGAACCGGCGCGCCGGCCCCTTGGTGCAGCACCAGGCCAGCTCGGTGGCGATCACGTAGCTGAGCAGCGGGATGAGCCCCATAAAGCGGGCGGCGCCCCCCGGCCACCAGAACCAGAGCACGTACCTGATGATGGCGCCGGCCGAGTGCCCGCCCGCCTTGCCCGACGAGCCGTAGGAGAAGTACTTGTCGAAACTCCCCGGCCAGTGCAGCGCGAGGTTGACCACGATCGGCAGCAGGAAGAGCGCGCTGATTGCCAGCGCCGGGATCCAGGCGCCCCGGTTGCGGGCGAAGAAGGCGCGCAGCGACGCTCCCGGCGCCGTCCGCAGCGCGGCCAGGATCGCGCGGCGGCGCGGCCAGCAGAGCGTCGCCAGCACCACCACGGTCAGCCCCGGCACGAAGAACAGGTAGGCCGCGTGCCCGTGGATCAGGAACCAGCCGGCCAGCGCGAAGATCCACACGTCGCGCTTGGCCCCGGCCGCCACCGAGGCGCCCGCGAGGATGAACAGGGTGTAGGTCGGCACGTACAGGTACGGCATCCAGTCCGAGGACAGGATCTCCGGGTGGATCGCGGCGAACGCCGCGAACGCGGCCAGGCAGGCCGCGGCGGCGGCCACCGACCGGGTCCAGCCGTACGCGACGGCCACCGCCAGCGCGACGAACGCGCAGTTCAGCGCGTAGACCCCGAGCAGCTGGCCGTTCCAGGGGGTCGGCACCGCGTGCAGCAGGTCGTACCAGAGTTCCTCGCCCCAGGCCTGGCTGTACAGGTAGGCGGGCCCGGGGTGGTTGAACCCCAGCCGGGAGTAGTTGCCCACGAGCAGCTTGAACTGCCTGGCCTGCTCGATCAGGATCGAGTTGGCACCCTGGTCAGAGGCCTCGTAATAACGGTTGGAGAACAGGAACGCGTTCCTGGCCACCAGGACCGCGAACAGGACGGCGAACGAGGCGGCCGCGATCAGCAGACGCGGAACGAAACCACCCGAATCATCATCGCCCGGCGATCGATTTACATGCTCTTGATCGCGTATGGCCAGGGACACGGTCTCAGCTTAGGACCAAAGGCGCCGTGAGGTGTCCGGGTCGGCCGAGTCCGTTTCGGCACCGTTACCGCACACCCCGGGCGCCGGAGACAGCGGAACGGGCCGCGGGGAGAGCCACGGCCCGTTCCTCAGATCATGGTGTGATCGGCAATGGTGAATACCAGGAGCTAGAGCGTCCCGTTCTCGACTGCCTGGGTGATCCACGGGATGACCTCGTCCAGCATGGTCTCCAGCGACGTGGTGGCCTCGAAGCCGAGCATGCGCTTGGCCTTGTCGGTGGACGGGACGCGGCGCTGCACGTCGTACTCGAACGGGTCGTCGCTGGTGACCCGCAGCGGGACGTCCGCGCCCTTGATCTTCCGCCAGATCACCTCGGCCAGCTTCAGGACCGTGGTCGACTCGGCGGTGGAGAGGTTGAAGTCCTCGTTGGTGGCGTCCGGGTGGTCCATCGCGGTGATGATGCCGCGGGCGAGGTCGCCGCCGTAGGTGTAGTGCCGGATCTGCTCGCCGGTGCCGAGGATGTGCAGCGGGTCCTGGCCCTTGAGGACCTTCTGGACCAGGTCGGGCACCACGTGGCTCATCGCGAGCTTGACGTTGCCCGACAGGATCTCCTCATCGCCCAGCGCCCGGCTCTCGCCGATGCCAACGCAGTTGAACGGGCGCGCGATCGTGAACGGCAGCCGGTGCTGGTCCCAGGCGGCCTTGGCGAAGTACTCCACCGCGAGCTTCTGGAACCCGTAGGAGGACAGCGGCGGCGGGATCTCCCGCTCCGATCCCTCAGCCGAGGGCCACTCGGTCGCGCTCTCGTAGACCATCGAGGACGACATGTAGGTCATCTTCTTCAGGCGGCCGTTCTTGTGTGCGTCGATCGCCGCGTCGCAGGAGGCCGCCATGATCCGCTCGTTCGACGCGAGCAGGTCGTAGGCATAGGTGTGGAAGTAGGAGATGCCGCCGATCATCGCCGCCCCGGCGATGAAGTGGTCACAGTCCGACAGCAGCCGCGTCATCAACTCCACATCGCGGGCGTCGCCCTCGACGAAGTGGTAGTTCGGGTGGCTGTCATAGGACTTGACCACCTTCCCGTACTTCGAGTAGTTGTCGATGCCGACCACTACATCGCCACGCCCCAGCAGCTCCTCGACGATGTAGCCGCCGATGAAGCCAGCCGAACCGCTGACCATAACCTTCTGCATCGTTACTGACCTATTTCCTTCCGTATCTGCTGCCCGTAGGCCCGCACCTGCTCCGCGGTCAGCCGCGGCCCGAAAGCGAACCGGTACCACCGCAGGTAACCGGGTATCCACTTGGCCACCCGGAAGTTCGACACCCCCGCCTGGCGGTCAAGCCAGATTGTCGGGATCTCCGCCACCGGCATCCGCATCCGCCGCGCCTTGGCGGTCAGCTCGATGCCGATCTCGAACCCGTCGCGGGAGTCTATCCCGACCGAGCGGACGAACTCCGTCGAGTACGCCTTGAACGAGTTGGTCGCGTCCCTGGTCCCGATGTGCGCCAGCAGCCGCAGCGACCGGCCCGCCGTCCTCGACAGCAGCCCCTTCAGCACCGGGCCGCCGACCTGCTGCCCGCCGGGCATGTAGCGCGACGCCACCGCCACCGCGACCCCGCGGTCCACCAGCCTCGCCAGGTCGTCGATCTGCCGCGGGTCATCGCACCCGTCTGCCATCGTCACCACGGCGACCGGCGCCGCGGCGGCGGCGATGCCGAACCTGATCGCGTTCGCCGGCCCGCGTCCGTAGGTGTTGACCAGGCAGCGCAGCCGCGGCTCCTTCTGCGCGTACTCATCCACCACGGCAACCGTGCTGTCATCGGGGGTGTCGACCACCACCAGCACCTCGCACGGCAGCCGCACCGCCTCGAAGACGCGGTCGAGCACCGGGAGGATGTGCTCCCCCTCGTTATAGGCCGGGACAACCACCGAGACCCGCGGCACCTCACCGGTCATACGCGGACACCCTCCCCGAGCACGTTCCAGATGTCGGCCACCGGCTTGTCGGTCACCAGGTTGCGGTACTGCGGGTGCGGCGTGGCGATGATCAGCAGGTCGGAGCGGGCGATGACCTCCTCCTGCGGGAGCAGCCGCGGGTCGACCGTGACGTACGGGTCGGCGCAGAGCACGTTGTCCGCCTTGAACTCAAGGATCCGCTTGAGCTTGTAGGACAGGCTCGACCTGATGTCGTCCGACTCGCCCTTGAACGCCATCCCGAGGATGCCGACGGTCATCGACGACAGGTCCATCTTCTGCTCGAGCCGGTGCACGAGGTAGAGCGGCAGCCCCTCGTTGATGGTCATCGCGGTGTGGCCGAGCGCGAAGTTGTTGTGGTTGAACGCGGCCAGCTGCATCGTGTCCTTGAACAGGCACGGCCCGGCGGCGAACCCGGCGCCCGGCATGTCCGCGGCCCGGGGGTAGTCCTGCGACAGGCCCTTGCGGATCCGCTCGAAGTCCAGGCCCCGGTCGTTGGCCATCATGTAGAACTGGTTGGCCGCCGCGAACTTGATGTAGCGCCAGACGTTGGTGAACAGCTTCGCGAGCTCGGCCTCTTCCGGCGACAGCTCTACGATGGAGTCGGTCAGCAGGGAGAACAGCTTGACCGCGCGGTCCATCCCCCGCGGCGAGCGAGCGGAGACGATCTGCGGCAGCTCGAACAGCTCGGTCATCGCCTTGCCCTCGGCGATCCGCTCCGGGCAGAAGGCGACCTCGATCGAGACGCCGAGGCCCGCGATCATCTTCTCGACCAAGGCGGTGACGCCGGGGAAGACGGTGGAACGGAGCACAAGCAGCTGGCCGTCGCGCAGGTAGGGCGAGCAGTGGCCGAGGGCCTTCGGGATCGCCGTCTGGTTCGGGTTCAGGTGCTCGTCGACAGGCGTTCCGATCACGACGACCACGTGCTCGGCGGTGCCGACCACGGCCGGGTCGGTCGAGGCGATCAGCCGGCCCGAGGCCACGGCGCGCTCGAGCAGCGGCAGGGCGCCCGGCTCGTCGAACGGCAGCTTGCCCGCGTTCACCCGCGCGACGGCGTCCTCGCTCAAGTCATAGATGGCTACCCGGGCGCCCCGGTCCGCGAACGCGATCGCGAGCGGCAGGCCCACGTGGCCGCCGCCGCCGATGACCACCACGTCCCGCTCGAACTCGCCGTTGGCAGGCGGTGTCGCCATGCTTGTCCCTCCGGTTGCCTGGTAAGCAACGTCACGGTTGCCGAAGCACTTACCCTATCGGCATTGCCAGCGCACGTTCTTCCGATCGATCATTTGCCGCAAGCCGCAGTCAATTACTAATTTGTTCTAAAGATTGCCCTGACTACTCGCGGTGCGTCCGTGTTGCCAGCTAGACGCTTCGGCACGGATGTCACGGCTTGCGCAGTACCTGCCACTCGCGCACCACTAAGCGGCCTAGCCGCCGCCCGGATCAGTGTCCGTACGGCGGCCCAGTATATTTGCGGGGCATCGCCCGTCGAACGCCGAACCGGGCACATCGAGAGATTAATTTCATATTACCAGTCGGTTGCGATGTACTTGGTCTCGGTGTACTCGAGGAGACCCTCGTGCGCGCCCTCGCGGCCGAGGCCGGACTGCTTGACCCCGCCGAACGGCGCGGCCGGGTCGGACACGATCCCCCGGTTGAGGCCGATCATGCCCGCCTCGAGGGCCTCCGACACGCGCAGCCCGCGCCGCAGGTCCTGCGTGTACACGTAGGAGACCAGCCCGAACTCGGTCGCGTTGGCCCAGCGGATCGCGTCCGCCTCGTCGGTGAACCGCACCACCGGCGCGACCGGGCCGAAGATCTCGGAGTTGAGGATCGCGGCCTGCGCCGACACGTCATCGAGCAGCGTCGGGGTGTAGAAGTAGCCCCGCCGGTCCGGCGCGCCGCCGCCGGTGACCACGGTCGCGCCGCCGCTCGTCGCCCCGTCCACCAGGCCGGCCACCTTGGACCGGGTCGCCTCGTTGACGAGCGGCCCGATCTCGGTGGCCTCCTCCAGGCCGGGCCCGACCACCATGGCCTTCATCCGGGCGGCGAACGCCGCGTTGAACTGCCCGGCCACCGCCTCGTGCACGTAGAACCGGTTGGCCGCGGTGCAGGCCTCGCCGCCGTTGCGCAGCTTGGCGATCAGCGCGCCCTCGACGGCGGCGTCGATGTCGGCGTCCTCGAAGACGATGAACGGCGCGTTCCCGCCGAGTTCCATCGAGCAGGACACAACGGACTTCGCCGCCTGGCCGAGCAGCAGCCGGCCGACCTCGGTGGACCCGGTGAACGAGAGCTTGCGCACCCGGGAGTCGTTCAGCATCGCCTCCACCGACGGCCCCGGCTTGGACGTGGTGACCACGTTGACCACGCCGTCGGGCACGCCCGCCTCGGACAGCAGTGCGGCCAGTGCGAGCGCGGTGAGCGGGGTGTCCTCGGCCGGCTTGAGCACCACCGAGCAGCCGGCCGCGAGCGCGGGGCCGATCTTGCGGGTGGCCATCGCGGCCGGGAAGTTCCACGGTGTGATCAGCAGGCTGACCCCGATCGGCTGGTGCAGCGTGAGGATCTTGTTCGCGCCGGACGGCGCGCGCACGAGGGTGCCCTCGATGCGCACCGCCTCCTCGGCGTACCAGCGGAAGAACTCGGCGGCGTAGGCCGCCTCGCCGCGGGCGTCACGCAGCGACTTGCCGTTCTCGGCCGACATCAGCCGGGCGAACGCCTCGGCCCGTTCGGTCATCAGCTCGAACGCGCGGCGCAGGATCTCGGCCCGCTGCCGTGGCGGCGTCGCGGCCCAGCCGGGCAGCGCGGCCTGGGCCGCCCCGACCGCGTCAAGCGCGTCGGCCACGGTGCCGTCGGCTACCTCCGCCAGCGGCTCCTCGGTGGCCGGGTCGAGCACCGGGAACGTGGCGTTCCCCTTGGTCCACTCACCCCCGATGAGCAGGCCGGTGGGGACGTCAATGCCGGTGAGTTCGGCGATACTCATGTGCTACTCCATGCCTTCAGCGTCGTGGTCATCCGCTCAACCGAGCCTACGCTGATCTGTCCCGCGGGTGAGTCCGCAGTTGGCTGTCCGGGAAGCTCACGCCGGTCAGGGTCTCCGATTCGGCCCAGAGGCGGCGGGCGACCTCGGCGTCGCGGGCGGCGGCGGAGCGGCGGACCAGCTTGGCCCCGCCGCGGCCGAAGGTCCCGCTCGGGCAGGCGAAGCTGTTGCCGGGGATGCCCGCGACGGCCGCGTAGAGCGTGGGCAGCGCGCCGGACGCGGCGTCCTGCGCGAAGAACTGGTTCCCCAGCGTCATGGCGAACGCGGTGACCTGGTTGCCGCTGTGCGACTGGAGGTTGGTCGCGGCGTAGCCGGGGTGCGCGGCGGTCGCCTTCACCAGCGAGCCCGCCTCGGTCAGGCGGCGCTGGAGTTCGCTGGTGAACAGCAGGTTGGCCAGCTTGGACTGGGCGTACGAGCGCCAGGGGCGGTAGCGCTTGCGCTCCCAGTTGAGGTCGGCGAAGTCGATCGCGCCCATCTGGTGAACGCTCGAGGACACCGTCACGACGCGGCCGGTGACGTTCGGCAGCAGCAGGTTGGTGAGGGCGAAGTGGCCCAGGTGGTTGGTGCCGAACTGCAACTCGAAGCCGTCGGCCGTACGCGACGGCGGCGGGACCATCACGCCCGCGTTGTTGATCAGCAGGTCGATGTCGCCCTGCCAGCCGGAGGCGAACTGGCGCACCGAGTCCAGGCTGGCGAGGTCGAGCACGCGGACCTCGGTCGCGCCCGGCATGGCCGCCGCGGCCGCCGCGCCCTTGGCCTGGTCGCGCACGGCCAGCACGACGTGCGCGCCTGCTCTGGCCAGCGCCGCCGCGGCGGTGCGGCCGATGCCGCTGCTGGCGCCGGTGACGATTACCGTCTTGCCCGACAGGTCGGGAATGTCAGCTGCGGAGAAGGTGGCCATGGCTGATCTTCTCCGATCTTCGCGGGTCGCCGACGGGCGGGTGGTGTGTTCGGGGTCGGCGGCGTACGCGGCGGGCGGGGCCTCAGCCGGTGGCGTTGAGCCAGCGGACCGGGGCACCGTCGCTGGCGCGGCGGAACGGCTCGAGCTCGTTGTCCCAGGCGCTGCCGAGCAAGCGCTCCAGCTCGTTCTCGAGCAGCGAGGTGCCGTTGGCGCCGAGCGCGAGGACGGCGCGGAGCTTGTTCTCCGGCACCATGATGTCGCCGTTGGCGCTGGTGGTGGCGGAGAAAATGCCGAGACTGGGCGTGTAACTGTGGCGGACAGCGTCGCAGCCGGGAGATGATTCCTCGGTGACCTCGAAGCGGACCCGGTTCCAGCCCGCGAGCGCAGAAGTGATCGCGCCGCCCATGCCGGGCTGACCCTTCCAAGTCAGCTCAGCACGAAGAGACCCTGGGGCAGCTGGCTGACTGACCCAGGGCATGCTGACGGTCGCACCAACGATCCCCGCCACGGCCCACTCAACGTGCGGGCAGAGCGCGGCGGGCGCCGAATGGACCTGCAGAACGCCGTATACCGACACCGGTGCCTCCCTAAGGACGAGGTTCGCCTTCCCCAGCGGCCTCGGCTTAGCTTTGGCGAACCCGTATTCACTGCGTGCGCACGGGTTCTCCGGTGTCTGCGTCATATTCTGCCGTAGCGGCATCATCGGCACCAGTGTTATTTCCAATAAAACCGCGCCGACGCGCGAGCATGATCAGCGCGGCCAGCCCGGTGACGGCCACGCCGGCCCACATGACGTAATCGCCGGCCTGGTCATAGAACGTCCGGTCGGCCGCCGCGGGGAGGTCCAGCTGGACCGTGAGCACGCCATGATTTTGCTGGCCGAGCCAGGCCAGCTCCCGGCCGCGGGCGTCGAAGGCCACCGTGTCCCCGGTCAGCGCGGCCTGCACAACCGGGCGGCCGGTCTCGGCCGCGCGCAGCGCGGCGAGCGAGCCCTGCTGGTCCGGGCCCCAGGTGCCCTGGAACGTGGAGGTCGACGATTGGTAGACGATGACCTGCGCGCCCTGGCCGGTCTCCACCCGGGACATGTCGGGGAAGGCCGACTCGAAGCAGATCAGCACTCCGATGGTGAGCGGCTTGCCGTTCGGCGTGGTGGTCACGGTCAGCGTGTGCGCACCGGTACCCGGGATCATGTTGCTCGACGCGGCCTTGCTGAGCTTAGTGAGCCAGCCGAACTGCTGGCGGAACGGGATGTACTCGCCGAACGGGACCAGCCGCGTCTTCACGTACTCGCCCTGGATGCCGGCCGGGCTGACCAGGACGGCGACCTTCTCCTGGCCGCCGGCGGTGTTGGTGTCGCTGCCGCCGCTGCTGCTCGGGCCGGAGCTCGGGCCCGGGATCGTGGAGTCCTGGCTGGCCAGGATCTCGGCGTGGTCTTCGGCCGACAGCCGCTCGATCTGCCGCAGCAGCCCGTGATCGAGCGTCAGATCGTCGGGCACGCTCGACTCGCCCCAGACGATCAGGTTGGGGTTGTCGCGGGCGAGCGCCCCGTTGGCGCTGAACGCGGAGGTCAGCGCCAGCGACGCGTCGACCCGCTGCCCGTCGCTGTTGACCACGCCCGGCTGGACCAGCGCGATCGTGATCTGGCGGACGGCGGCGGACGGCGGGGTCAGGGCGAACGCGAGCGGCCCCGATCCGGCGGCGGCCACGAATGCCACGGCGCCCAGCGCCGCGAGCCCGACGCGGCGCCGGGCCGTGGCGCGTGAGGTGGTTGTGCTTGCCGGGGTGGCGCTGGTTGCCGGGCTTTCCGCGCTTTCCTTGCCCGCGGCGCAGGCCGGGGGGCGCCGGTGAGGAAGTCCGGGCGGGCCGCGCTCAGGATGAACAGCAGGCCGGCGTTGGCCAGCAGCAGCGCGACGCTCACCAGCCACGTGCCGCCGATGGCGGCGAGCGCGAGGACGGCCGGATGCTGCCACTGGGAGGCGCCGTAGAGCCCCCACGGGCCGCCGAGCCCCTGGTAGGACCTGATCCACTCGGGGACCAGCCAGGCGCTCGGCACGACGAGCAGCGCGGCCAGCGCGCGGAGGGCTGACACCGGCGGTCGCATCAGGCGGCGCACCGCGACCGAGAACGGCGTCCACATGCAGCCGAAGACCGCCCCGATCAGCACCACGCCCGGCCCGATCTCCGGCGCCATCCACTGCAGGATCGCGATCAGGTAGCCGGCGCCGAACCACCAGCCCCGGGCGACCGCCTCTTTGGTGGTGCCCGCGCGGGTGAACAGCACCATGCCGGGCACCAGGGCGAACCAGGCGAGATAGGACAGACTTGGACCCGGGAACACGAGCACGGCGGGCACCCCGCCGGCCAGGAATGCCAGCCACCGGATCGGGTACCGGAAAGGCCGGGCGAGCACGCTGCGCAACCTCACGCTTCCATTGTCGCCAGAATCCGCAGTTCTAGCCAAGACGGACCTGACCGTTGTGTCAGGCGCCGGTCGCCCGCGGGTGACCAGAGCCGGCGTAATCGATCCAGACGGTGCTGCTCTCCGGGTCCGCGATCACCGGCGCGGGGTGAACCAGTGACGGAAGTCTAAGGCTTGGAACCGCCCCGTCACCCGTGCATCAGGAGAGAGTGACCGAGGCCGTCACGTACCGGCCGGGAGCGTAACCGGGCCGGTGTGCGGTTACCACGCAGTGCAGTGCCTTTCCCCGGTCCTTGGCCGGCGCCGTGTAGTAATCGGACGTCGCATGGGCGATCGCGCTGCCACCGAGGTACCACTGGTAGCTGTAGGAACTGGCAGCTGGCGACCACGTTCCCGAGCTCACCGACTCGGGCTTGCCCGTCTTGCGCGGGCCGGAAAGCGCTGGCTTCCGCACGACCTGGAGCGGAGCCCCCAGGGCTACTTTCGCGGTGGCTGACTCTTTCGTCAGCGTGCCGCCGGCGTTCCTCAGCGTTACCGCGCAGGACAGCTCCCTGCCCAGAGCCGCGGGCGTCGGCGTGAAATCGTGGCCGGTCGCGCCCTTGACCGCCACCCCGTTCGCCAGCCACACGATGCTGCTCGCGGTGGTGTTCAGGCCGCCGAATAGGCAGCTGCTGACCTTCCCCACCTGCGAGGGACGGCTCAGTCTCGGCCCTGAGGTAAAGGTGAGGGTCGACAGCCGCCCGACGCCGCGGGTGCCCATCGTGAACCACACCGTGTTGCCCGGACCGCTCGCGATCCCGTTCGCGGCCACGGCACGGCCGGGCGTGACGTACGTGGTGATCGCGCCGCCGGCCGTCATCCGCCCGACGACGGAGATGTCGGTCGAAGCGAGGGAGCCGTAGTCCAGGAACCAGAGGGCGTCGTCCGGGCCCTCGACGATCCCGCTCCCTCCGCCGAGGTAGTCGCTGCCCAGTGAGCCGAAGGCGGAGTTAACGAAGTCGGTGACGGCGCCGCCCATCGTGATCCGCTCGATTGAGCTGGGGTAGACCGACGAGGCGCTGGTGCCGTTGGTGAACCACATCGAGTGATCCGGTCCCGCCGTTATGTCCTTCGGGAGGTAGCTGTCGGGATAGGTGTAGTTGGTCACGGTGCCCGCTGCCGTGATCCGCCCGATCGACCCGGCTGAGCTGGCGCCGTCTTCGCTGTTCACGAACCACATGGCACCGTCCGGGCCCTTGGCGATGCCGGCCGGGGCGCTGATGCTGGGTGCGGTGAAGGTCGTCAGCGTTCCCGTCATGGTGAGCCGCTCGATCGAGGGATAGGTGTAACCGCCGCCCGCCTCGTTGGTGAACCACAGCGCGCCGCCTGGCCCGGCCGCTAGCCAGTCCGGCTCGCTAATATGCGGATAGTCAAAGAATGTCAGTACCCCGGAGGTCGTGATCCGTCCGATCGAGCCCGGGTCACCCCCGTTGGTGAACCACAGCGCGCCGTCGGGCCCGGCGGCGATCCCGAAGGGCCGGGTCAGCCGGGGGTCGGCGTAATGGGTGATCTTCCCCCCGGGGGTGATCCGTCCGATCGATGTCGAGCCGCCGCCGGCGTTGGTGTACCACAGGGCGCCGTCGGATCCCTTGACGATCCCGATCGGGTCGTAGCCGGCGCTGTCGGGGTAGATCGTTATCCCGCCCGCGACCACCGGCTTGGCGGCGGGTACCTCCGTGACCATGGCCCGCCGCGACCACGTCGTCACCTGCTCCGACGCCTGCGTGGCCTGCGACGATCGCTGCGTGGCCTGGTGCGTCGGCCCGGTCAGCGCGAGCATGGTGGCGGTGCTGGCCGGCGCCGGGCGAGACGATGCGGTCACCGCCGCGGCCGGCCTGGTCACCGCTCCGGCCGGCGCGACCGCGACGCAGAGCGCCAGACCGGCCGGGCCGGCCAGCGCGGCCAAGAGACGCGCGATGCTTCTCATCGAAAACCTCCGTTAAGGGGGCTCTTGCGAGCCGTCCGGAATGCGGGAGCTGAAAATCGGGCGGCGATCATCAGGACTGGATGGTCCCGTTGAGTACCCCTCCGTTGGCGGAGTTGAAGCTGGCGAGGGCGGAATTACCCGCGGTGATCTGCTGGCTGGCCGCGGCCGGCGTATCGTCCTGCTCATTCATGTTGTCGCCGACGTAGTCTTCTCCGGCGGTGAGGTAATCGTTCATCGCGGTTACCCAGTCGGCGTTGTCGGCGGGCGGCGGGTCATAACTGAGGTTCAGGGCGGCCTGCGCGTCCTCTTCCAGCTGGGAGCCGTCTAGGGCGAGGTTTTCTGGGGCATTGCCGGTGTCCGAGGAAATACTGGTCAGGTCCTGCTGGACGTTCTGGAGTGGCACCTGGACCTGCGCCAGCCAGCCGCTCTCCCCGCTGGCGATTGGGTTAACGCAGTCGACGGTGCAGGATGACTCCGATGTCGCGGCCGGATCCGCCGTCGGGGTCGAGGCCGCCGCGGGCGTACTCGACGATGCGGCCGGCTCGGCGCAGTTGTTGTCCGCGTCGGTGGCCGCCTGCCCGAACTGGGCGTTGATGGCGTTGCCCCTGGCCGTGCCGTACTTGCTGAGCACGGCCGCCTTGACCTGGGCCTCCGACATGCCGGTGTCCGATGCCGGGTCCACCGCCGCGATGGCCATCGCGTTCGGGAATGACATGTCCTGCTTGACGTAGCCGACGGCGCACGACTCCCCGGCGGTGTCGCCCCCGGCGATGGCGGCCGCCGTGAACTGGCTGACCTCGGCCTGAGTCCAGTGCGCGGCGGCCGATCCCGAGGCCACGGCCGCCACGCTCGCCACACCGCCGCCGCCGCAGGCGGTGACTGTCAGTGCGGTGACTGCGGCGGCTATCGCCCCGGCTAGGCGAAGCTGCTTCTTGTGCGATTTGCTGAATGACATGATTCTCCCCTTTATGCTTTGCGTGACTATGCTTTTGCGAGACCTTGCGATGGCGCTGGTTAGTGACTTTCCATTGGTAATCCCGCCTCGATTACGCAGACGTCGTGGGGATTCCGCAGCCCTGGCAGAACCTGTCGCCGGGGATGATGCGGGTACCGCATTTGGCGCAGAAGCTCGAAGGCCGCCCTGGCACCGGTGTCGGCACCGCCCCCGGCGCCGGCGCCGGGGGCGCTTGATAGGCCTGCTGGGCTGGCGACTGACGTCCTAGGACGGAGTCCTTGTGCTTGAGCGCGAGCAGCAGCACAGCGGCGATCAGGCAGATGATCGTCAGCCAGCCGGAAGCGGTATGCAGGAAGCTCTGGCGCTCTATGCATTCGCCGCCGGTGAGCACGACGCTGGTGTCGCTGCAGGGCGGGAGGTTGGAGGTCGACGCCAGGTATGCGATCGCGAATATCGCCGCGGCGATAAATCCCTTGGTAAAGGTGGGCGCCTTGGTGAATCGAATTTTTCTCATAAGCCGAACGTAAGGTCCGGCCGCGCTGGACGTCAGAGGCCGGACGGCCCACTAACGTTCTTGGCGTGTGGGCCGCCCGGCCCACGCAGGTCAAGGACGAGGGCGGCCCTCAGGCGAGGGGATCACCGGTTCGATGCCCGCGGCAATGGCGTAGCGGGTCAGGTCGGCGCGGTTGCGGGCACTGGTCTTGTCCCTGATCCGGTCCAGGTGGGTCCGAACGGTATTGGGCGTCACGAACAGCGTCTGCGCGATCTGGGCGTAGCTCGCCCCGCCGGCCAGCAGCGCCAGGATCTCCCGCTCTCGCGTCGACAGCAGGCCGGCCGGACTGCCGGCAGGCCGGCCAGCTGGCTCCGAGTCTGGCTGGACCGTGCTGAGGGCCAGGGCGATCGCATCGGCCTGGCTGAGCGTGCGGCCGTGCTGGCGGGCGGCCTCGAACGCGGCTACCCCGAGCACGTTGAGCAGCCGGGCGTGGTCGCTGGTGCGCAGTCGCACGTCGACGGCGTCGAAGGCCTGCCCGGCCCGTTCGTACTGCTGCTCGGCGGCGCCATGCAGGGTGGCGGCGAGCACCGGGTCGCCATCTGCGCCGACGGCAAGTGCGAGGCCGAGCAGGGCAACGTGCTGGAAAGTCTTGTCGCCGGTTGTGCGCGCCATGTCCAGGACGTCGACCAGCGGACGGCGTGCACTGGCGACATCTGCTTGCATGAGGGAAGCGAATCCCAGGTTCGCCTCCACGCCAGCGGCCAGATGCCGGTAGCCGTGCGCTTGGGCCACCCCGAGCGCCTCCCGGAGGGTCGCCATGGCGGCCTGGAACTGATCGGCTCCGATCTGGTCGATGCCCAGGTTGACCAAGGTGATCACGAGCACGTAGTTGTCCCCGGAGGCCCGGGCAAGCGCGAGGACTTCCTGCTGGTCGGCGCGGGCGGCCGGCAGGTCGCCGACTTCGCCCTTGAAGGTCGAGCGGTTGCTGAGGGCACCGGTCAGCAGCCGGGGATCTCCGGTTTGCCGGGCCAGCGCGACGGCCTCATCGGCCCTGGCCAGCGCGGCCGGCAGATCGCCCTGCAGGAGTCTGAACCAGCCCAGCGCGCAGAGGGCATCGCTGGTGAGAGCGTCATCGGCGAGGCCGCGGGCGATCGTGATGGCCTCCTCTGCCATCGCCGGGATCGTCGGGTTGGGGCCGAAGTTATTGAGCAGGTGGCAGTTGGCGGTCAGCGCCCGGGCTCGGTAGCGAGTCGGCTGATGGGCGTCGGCGCGTCCGAGCAAGGCGCTGAGCGCCTCGGTGACCTCGACGCTGTGGCCGCGCATGTAGCAGAATCCCTTGAGCCCGGCCGCCAGCCGCAGCCCGGGCTCGGCGGTTTCCGGGTCGGCGACGCTGAACGCGAGCGCGGCGCGGATGTTGTCCCATTCGGACTCGAGGCGGTCAAGCCAGTGCAGTTCGTCCGGGCCGCGCAGTTTCGCGTAGGCGGTCTCGACCAGGGCCAGGTAGTGATCGCGGTGGGCGACCCGGGCCTCGTCCCGGGCTTGGCCGGCCCGCAGGTCCAGGCGTTCGGCGGCGTAGTGGCGGACTGTCTCAAGGAGCCGGTAGCGAGTGGAGCCTTGGATCGTCTCGGCTTGGACCAGGCTCTTCCCGACCAGCGCGGCAACCAGGTCAAGCACCTGCCATTGGTCGATATCGCCGTCCGAGGCGACCGCCTCCGCGGCCTCCAGGGTCCAGCCCCCGGCGAAGACCGAGAGCCGCTCGAACACGATCCGCTCATCGGTACTGAGCAGGTCGTAGGACCAGTCGATGAGCGCCCGGAGAGTCTGATGGCGCGGCAGCTCGGTGCGGTTTCCCATGGTCAGCAGCCGGAACCGCCGATCGAGGCGGGCATTGATCTCCGGCACCGAGAGCGGGCCGAGGCGCGCGGCGGCGAGCTCAAGGGCCAGCGGAATCCCGTCCAGGCGGACGCAGATCGCCGCCACCGCCGCCGCGTTGGCGGCGTCGACGGCAAAGCCGCGTTGGCGCAAGGCGGCGTGTTCGGCGAATAGCTGCACCGACTCGAAGGCGGCCAGCCGGTCAGGGATGTCGAGGTCAGCGGGCGGGACCGCCAGGCCGAGGACCCGGAAGACACGCTCTCCGCTGACGCCAAGCGGCTCCCGGCTGGTCACCAGCACGCGCGCCCGTGGGCAGGACCGGATGAGGGCATCGGCCAGCTCGGCGACGGCGTCGAGCACATGCTCGGCGTTGTCGAGGATCACCAGTAGCTCCCGGTCGCCGACGCCGTCGACGACGGCGTCGGCCATGGGCCGCCCCGGCACCTCGCGCACTCCGAGTGCGGCGGCGGCGGTGCGGGCCACCAGCTCGGGTTCCGCTACCGGTCCCAGCTCGACCAGCCACACCCCGTCGCCGCTCCCGTCCAGCACATCGGCCGCCACCTGCAGCGCCAGCCGGGACTTGCCGATCCCGCCCGGGCCGGCGATCGTGACCAGCCGAGGCCCGCCTGACACCAGCGCGCGCAACTCGGCCAGCTCGGTGACCCGGCCCACGAAGTTGGTTGCCTGCGACGGCAGGTTGTGGCGCAGCGCCGGGTCGTCGAGCGAGTGCAGCACGCCGAACTCCTCGGCCAGGCCAGAACCGGTCACCTGGAAGACCCGTTCGGACCGCCCCAGGTCCCGCAGCCGCTGCTCGCCCAGGTCCCTGAGCACGATCCCGGCGGGCAGCCGCTCGGCCAGCTGCGCATACGCCGCCGCGGTCACCAGGACCTGACCGCCATGACCGACGTCAAGCAACCGGGCGGCCCGGTTCACCACCGGGCCGACGTAGTCGCCGTCTCGCTCCGCGAACGTGCCAACGTGCAGCGCCATGCACACCCGGATGGGCAGGCCGGACGGCCACGGTTCGGCCCCAGCCGCCTGCTGGATCGCCACCGCCGCCGAAAGCGCGGCCACCGGGTCGGCGAACATCGCGCGGTGCGCGTCGCCCACCGTCTTGAAGACGCGGCCGCCCGCCGCCTTGACGTGCTCGCGGACGATGCTGTCATGCCGGGCCGACGCCGTCGCCATGGCATCGGGGCCGGCCTCCCACAGCCCGACGCTGCCCTCGATATCGGTAAACAGCAACGTCGGCATGCCAGCGGTAACCCCCACGGACGCATTGTCGCATCCAGCCTGGGCCGGGCAAGCCGGATCGGCCCGGAAGGTCGGGACGGCCCGGGAGGCCTGGAAGGCTAGCCGCGCGCCGCCGCTTCCTCGAGGCCTCGCCTGACCAGGACACGGGCTAGGTGCTCGCGGAAGGCCTTGCTCGCGTGGATGTCGGAGCCCGCGGAGGTGCCCTCGGCGGCCAGGGCGGCCGCGTCGGCGATGGACGCACCGGACGCGAGCGCCGACTCGACGGCGGACGCGCGCAGCGGGGTCAGGCCCATGTTGATCAAGGCCACCGATGATCCCTGCACGGCCACGCCGACGATCGCCCAGTCGATCTTGCGCTTGGTGAACTTCTGAAAGGACCAGGCGGACGGCTTGGCCGGCTTGGGCACCTGGATCTCGGTGAGCAGCTCGCCGGGCTCGATCGCGGTCTCGAAGATGCCCTTGAAGAACTCGGTGGCCGGCACCGCCCGGGTGCCCGCCGCGCCCCGGATCACGAACGTCGCGTCCAGCGCGAGCAGCGTGGCGGGCAGGTCGGAGGCCGCGTCGCCGTGCGCCACCGACCCGCCGATCGTGCCCCGGTGCCTGATCTGCGGGTCGCCGACCTCGCCCGCGGTGTGCGCGAGCAGCGGGATGTCGGCGGCCAGCAGCGGCGCGGTCGCCACGTCGTGGTGCCTGGTCATCGCGCCGACCGCGACGTAGGTGCCCTTGTCGCTGACGTAGCAGAGCTCGGTGATCCGGCCGAGGTCGATGAGCACCTCGGGGAAGGCCATCCGCAGCTTCATCATCGGCAGCAGCGAGTGCCCGCCGGCCAGGTACTTGGCGTCCTCGCCGTGCTCGGCGGCCAGCCCGAGCGCCTCGTCAACCGACGACGCGCGCAGATAGGTGAAAGCCGGTGGGATCACTGGGGCACCCCTGTCTCCGGGGAAGCAGCGGCGGCGGCAAGCGCCGCCTTCACGATGTTGTGGTAGCCGGTGCACCGGCAGATGTTGCCCTCGAGGCCGATCCGCACCTCTTCCTCGGTCGGGAGGGGGTTCTCCTTGAGCATCGACACGATCGCCATGACCATGCCCGGCGTGCAGTAGCCGCACTGCAGGCCGTGCTCGGTGTGGAAGGCCCGCTGCACCGGGTGCATCTCGCCGGTGTCGGAAGCCAGCCCCTCGAGCGTCGTCACCGACCCCCCGTCCGCCTGGGCGGCCAGCACGGTGCACGACTTGACCGACTCGCCGTCAAGCAGCACCGTGCAGGCGCCGCAGGACGTGGTGTCGCAGCCGATGTTGGTCGCGGTGAGTTCCGCGGTGTCGCGCAGGAAGTGCACGAGCAGCGTGCGGTCCTCGACGTCGGCGGTGATTTCCTTGCCGTTGACGGTCAGCTCGACCTTCACGTGGTGCTCGCTTTCTGGATAGCGGTCCAAACCCGTTCCGGTGTCATCGGCATGTCGATGTGCCGGACGCCGAGGTGCGACACAGCGTCGATCACCGCGTTGTGCACGGCCGGGGTGGCACCGATCGTGCCGGCCTCGCCGATGCCCTTGACGCCCAGCGGGTTGCCCGGGGTCCGCGTCTCGCTGGTGAGCAGCTCGAAACTGGGCAGCTCGGTCGCGGTGATCGCCGCGTAGTCCGCGAGGGTCGAGGTCAGCGGGTTGCCGTCGGAGTCGTAGAGGATCTCTTCGCACAGCGCCTGCGCGGCCCCCTGGGCGATGCCGCCGTGCCGCTGGCCCTCGAGCAGGATCGGGTTGAGCACCGGCCCGGCGTCGTCGGCGGTGACGTGCCGCAGCAGCGTGACCTTGCCGGTCTCGATGTCCACCTCGACCAGCGACAGATGGGTGCCGAACGGGAACGTGGGCAGATCGGCGGTGAACCGCACGTTGGCCACGATCAGCCCCTGGTCGGCCGCCGAGGCCACCTGGGACCAGGTCAGCGACTTGTCCGGGTCGCCGACGATGTGCCAGGTGCCGGTCTCGGCGTCGAGCACGACGTCGGACTCGGATGCCTCGAAGAGCTGCGCCGCCTGCTTGGCCGCCTCGTCCTTCACCTCGATCGCCGCCTTATGCACGGCTGACCCGCCGAGCTGCAGCGAACGGGAGGCGTAGGTGCCGATGCCGTCCGGGATCAGGTCGGTGTCGCCGTGGATGACCTCGATCTTGTCCATCGGGATGCCGAGCTCGTCGGTCACCACCATCGCGAACGCGGTGTGGTGCCCCTGGCCGTGCGAGGAGCTGCCGGTGTAGACGGTCGCGGTGCCATCGTCGTGCACTTCGACCTTCGCGGTCTCGCCCGCGGCGCCGTCGGCCGCGGTGATCTCCACGTAGGAGGCCAGCCCGATACCGAGCTGCCTGGTGTCGCCCGCCTCGCGGCGCTGCCGCTGCTCGGCCCGGAGCTCCTCGTACCCCGCGGCCGCGAGCACCTTGTCCAGGGCGCCCTCGTAGTCGCCGGTGTCGTAGGGTGCGCCGGTCTTGGTGAGGAACGGGAACTGCTCGTTCTTAATGAAGTTGAGCCTGCGCACCTGCGCCGGGTCGAGGCCCGCCTCGGCGGCGTACCAGTCCACCGCGCGCTCGATGGTGGCGGCGGCCTCCGGTCGGCCGGCGCCGCGGTAGGCGGCGATCGGCGTCTTGTCGGTCACCACGACCTTGTAGCCCGCCTGGACGGCGGGGATGTCGTAAACGCCCGGCGCCATCAGGTTGGTCAGCATCGGCAGGAAGCCGGACATCCGCGCGTACGCGCCGGTGTCCTGGACGACGTCGAGGCGGTAGGCCTTGATGTGCCCGTCCTTGCTGCCGCCGATCTTGATGTGATGCAGCTGCGCGCGGCCCTGGGTCATCGCGACCAGGTTCTCGTTGCGGGTCTCCACCCAGCGCACCGGGCGGCCAACGTGCTTGGCCGCCCAGGCGACGACGATCGACTCGCGGTCAAGGCCGATCTTGGCGCCGAACCCGCCGCCCACGTCCGGTGCGACCACCCGGATCGCGTCGGTCGGCAGCCCGATGGCGGTCAGGATCAGCCGGGCGATCTGGGCATTCTGGGTGGAAGCCCAGACGGTCAGCTTGCCGTCCACCCACGCCGCGGCGGTGGAGCGGCCCTCCATCGGCAGGGCGGCGACCCGCTGGTTGACGACATCGCCCTCGACGATAACCTCGCAGCCGTCGAAGATGGAGTCGTCGCTCACCTCGCCCCGGCCCTGGACGCACACGTTCGTGCCGGCGTCTGGGTACAGCAGGGTCTCCGCCGCGAGGGCCGCCTCGATGGAGGTCACCGCGGGCAGCTGCTCGTAGTCCACGCTGACCAGCTCGGCGGCGTCCTCGCCCTGGTAGGCGGAGTCGGTCAGCACCAGCGCGACCGGCTCGCCGACGAACCGCACCCGGTCCACCGCCAGCAGCGGCTCGGACCACAGGCCACCGAGCGGCATGGGGCCCTCGGCCGGCGGGACGCCCTCGGGCTCCGGCTCGGGCGGCACCTGATCGGGCATGTCGGTCATGTCCGCCACGGTCAGCACCGCGACCACGCCCGGCTGCTCAAGCGCGGCCGAGGTGTCGATGCCGGTGATCAGGGCGTGCGCCACCGTCGATCGCACAAACGTGGCCCGCACCGCCCCAGCGAGTTCGGGTTCGCGCACGTCGTCGACGTACACGCCGCCCGAGGTCAGCAACCGCGGGTCCTCCGTACGGATTACCCGCGTGCCCAGAATGCTCATAAAACCTCCGCTGCTACGGCCTTCCCTCCGCGAACCTACACCTTGCGAAAGGCAATCCTCCAGCGCCGGGTCGGGCAAATTTGGCGCGCCGTACTCGTGGCAAAACCCCAGGTAGGAGGCCCACCAGGTAGTCTCACTGTGACTTCTCAGGTGGTCTCATTGTGACTTCCAGAAAAGACGGAAGTGATTATTCCGAACGGTCGCGTGGTGCCTGTTGATGGTAAAGGAAATACCACGTCTCCCCGGCGGAACCGGGACTACGGCTACGCGGGCGACGCCGCTTCTTGCTGTTATCAGTTCGGGCACGGGCGGGCGATGCATGCTGCTTCGCGTCCGGGGCAGAGACGCGGGACTCGTGACCGGCCGACGCTATCCGGCCTGGGAGGAAGGGCGCAGATCTGGAAGCAGGAACAATGGCGGGGATGCGCCCAGACATCGCGGCCGAGGTTCTCGCGGCGGCGGCCCTTATCGCGGTTCTCGCGTGGGCCGTCCGGCGGCCGCGCGGCTGGCCGGAGGCGGTCGCGGCGGTGCCGGCGGCGGCGCTGCTGGTCGCGGTCGGGGCGGTGTCCGGCCACGCCGCGCTGGCGGAGGCGCGGCGACTCGCTCCGGTGGTCGGGTTCCTCGGCTGCGTGCTCGTGCTCTCGCAGCTGTGCGACGATGACGGGCTGTTCCGCTTCCTGGGGGCTGGCTGGCCCGTGGCGGGCCGTCGAACGGCGACCAGGCTGTGGCGGATCGGCCGGCCGGCGGGGCGGCTGCTCGCGCGGGTGTTCGTCGTCGCGTCGGTGACGACGGCGGTGCTGTCGCTCGACGCGACCGTGGTGCTGCTCACGCCGGTGGTCCTCATCGCCGCCGGGCGGCTTGGCGTGCGGGCCAGGCCGCACGCCTACGCCTGCGGGCAGCTGGCCAACTCCGCTTCGCTGCTGCTGCCGGTGTCCAACCTGACAAACCTGCTGGCGTTCGCGGTGAGCGGGCTGTCGTTCGCGCGGTTCGCGGAGCTGATGGCGTTGCCCTGGCTGGCCGCGATCTTGGTGGAGTACGTGGTGATCAGGCGGTTCTTCGCGGCGGAGCTGAGAGTTTCCAGTACCGCGGGGACGTCTGGTCCGGGATCGGAGGACGGCGCGCCGTTGGAGGTGGAACAACGGTCCGTTCCAAATCCTCCGGAAGATTCCACGGACGACCTCAGCCCTTCGCCGCGGACGGACAACAGTGATATCCCGGTTTTCACCCTGTGCGTGGTCGCGGCGACGCTGGGCGGGTTCGTGGTGGCGTCGGCGGCCGGGGTGAACCCGGCGTGGGCGGCGCTGGCCGGGGCGCTGACGCTGGCCGTGCGGGCGCTGCTGCGAGGCCGGGCCACGGTCGCGTCGATCGTGCGCAGCGCCGACGTGCCGTTCCTGCTGTTCGTGCTGGCGCTGGGAATCGTGGTGACGGCGGTCATCGACAACGGGCTCGGGTCGGCGCTGCGGCCGCTCGTTCCGGCCGGTTCGTCGCTGCCGGCGCTGCTCGCGATCGCCGCGCTCGCGGCGGTGCTGGCGGCGGTGCTGAACAACCTGCCCGCCGTCCTCGTGCTGCTGCCGCTGGCCGCGGCCTCGGGGTCGGCCGCCGTCCTGGCGGTGCTGATCGGCGTCAACATCGGCCCGAACCTGACCTACACCGGATCGCTGGCCACCCTGCTGTGGCGGCGGGTGCTGCGCGAGCACGGGACTGACGCGCAGCTCGGCGAGTTCACCCGGCTGGGCGTGCTTACCGTGGTGCCCGCGCTAACGCTGTCGGTGATCGCCCTCTGGTGCGCGATCCGCGTGATTGGCACCTAACGGCGGACGATCGTGACTAGGTGCGCGGCATTGCGCCATGCAGTTAGGTCATCTGACCGATTTCTCGCGCGGCTGGCTGGCTAGCCTGGCGTCCTCGGATTCCTTGACGTTAGGGAGAATCTGCCGGCAAGCGGCGGCTCGGGCATGGCTAAATGACATCTGGCAGCGGGGACGGTCGTCCCCGGGGTGGCGGCGGGACGCGTGGGCTCGCGGTTCGGGACGTGAGCGCCCTCGTGTTCGCGGCCGACATGTACGGCATCCAGCTCGATCAGCTGGCCCGGCTGACCGGCGGGGAGCGGTCCGCGCGGGCGGCGGCGGCCCGGTGGCGCGAGCTCGGCTATGCGGAGACCGCCCGGTTGAGTACCGGGCCGAGCTGGCTCTGGGTGACCAAAGCGGGGCTTGCCGCCTGCGGGCTCAGCTACGCGCCAGCGCAGCCCGCGCTCTCCCGGCTGGCGCACACCAGGGCGGTCGCGGCCACCCGCATCGCGCTCGAGGCGACTGGCGGCTACCGCGCGGCGAACGCGTTCTGGCGGTGCGAGCGGCGGATCAGGTCCAGGCATGGGGTCGGTATGCGCCAGCACCTGCCGGACGCGGAGGTGCAGTGGCCGGACGGGGCCTGCGGCGCGGACGGCGCACCGATTGGCTGGGCGGGCGAGTGCTGGGCGGTCGAGGCCGAGCTCACGCCGAAGACGGTCGCCCGCACCACGGCGATCATGCGCGCGATCCTGCTCCGCACCGGCGACTACGGCTGCACCGTCGCCGAGGTCGCGGTGCCAGGCCGTCCGCCCCGGCACGCGCGGGCGCTCTACCTCTGCTCGCCGGCCGCGCTGTCGACCGTGCTGCGCGCGCGAGCGGAACTCGGCCCGTTGTCGGCCCGGATCGAGGTGCGCGGCCTTCCGCCTGACGCTTCGCTGTAAGGCCCCTTCCGACCCGCCACTTCATCGTCTATCGTCGATTAGCAGCTCCAGCTGAGGTCAGCCTCCGCCCGGCCCGGCGCCCAGCTCGGCGAGCAGCGCGCGGACCCGCGCGGCGATCTCGTCGCGGATCGGGCGGACCTGCTCCACCGTCAGCCCGGCCGGGTCGGGCAGCTCCCACACCAGGTAGCGCTTGCCGGGGAACACCGGGCACGCGTCCCCGCAGCCCATCGAGATCACGATGTCCGCCGCCTCCGCCTGCCCGGCGGCCAGCGGCTTGGGCACCTCCCGCGAGATGTCCACCCCGACCTCCGCCATCGCCACCGCCACCGCCGGGTTCACCACGTCGGCCGGCTCCGACCCGGCCGACGTCACCCGCACCGCACCGTCTGCCTCCTTGGCCAGCAGCGCCGCCGCCATTTGCGACCGGCCCGCGTTGTGGGTGCACATGAACAGCACCTCGGGAACCTCCGCCATCCCAACCGCCTTCCCTTCATCTCCCGGCGGGCGGGACCGCCCCGGCCGCCGCCGTCTCCCGCCCGGCCGGCGCGGGCTCCCCGCCCGCCGCGGGCCGGGCGGCTGGGTAGAAGCACCAGTACCAGGGCCGCGCCCAGGACCGCGCCGGCCGCCTGCGCCGCGACGAACCCCGGCACCGACGCCGCGCGCGATCCCGGCGAACGTGGCGGTGAACGCCCGCCCGATGGTCACCGCCGGGTTCGCGAACGACGTCGAAGACGTCGCCCAGTACGCCGCGCCGACCCATCCCGCGACCGCCGCCGGGGCCAGCGCGCCACGGCCCGACCGGGCCAGCGCGAACACCACCAGGACCAGGCCCGCCGTCGCGACCACCTCGCCCAGCCACAGATGCGGAGCCGACCGCGTCGTCGCCGACGCCGCGACAGCGGGCAGCGCGAACATCAGGTTCGCCAGCACCGCGCCGCCGATCGCGCCCGCCACCTGCGCCACCGCATACACGGCCGCGTCCCGCCCCGGCAGCCCTGCCCCGGACCGCCGGCCCAGCGCCCAGTCAACAGCCGATACCACCGGGTTCAAGTGCGCGCCCGACACCGGGGCCAGCACCAGGATGATCACCGCCAGCCCCGCCGCCGTCGCCAGCCGAGTTCTCCAGCAGCTCCAGCCCCGTATTCCCCGGCGAGAGGCGGACGGCCATGATTCCGGAGCCGACCACTACCGCTACTAGCAGTCCGGTCCCGGTGAACTCCGCCAGCGCGCGCCGCGCCAGCGCAGGCCGCGCGGCCCGGGCACGCTCACCCCGCCGCCAGCGCGGCCGGCTGCGGGACCAGCACCGCCGACATGCGCGCCATCACCGCCGACTCCACCCGGTAGTACACCCACGTCCCGCGCCGCTCGGCGCTGATCAGCCCCGCCTCCCGCAAGATCCGCAGGTGATAGCTGATCGACGGCGCGGTCATCGTCGAACGCCCCCGTCAGGTCGCACACGCAGGACTCCCCGCCCTCATGGCAGGCGATCAGCGACAGCAGCCGCAGCCGCACCGGATCGGCTACCGCCTTGAACAGCAGCGCCAGCTCCTGCGCCCCGGCCTCCGGCAGCGGCTCGCACGCCAGCGGCGCACAGCACTCCGCCGCCGTCCGCCGGTCCGGGCAGCAATCCCCGCACCCGGATGACCTGCCCGATCCAGCTCTTGATTAGACATGTCTTTAATTTGACACATCTTCCGGCAACAGCGCAAACTGGCCGCGAGAACTGATTAAAGAAGTCTCTAACCAAGGCCGGCCGGCTGGCCGCCCCGCACAGGGAGGAACACGCCATGTCCCGCGTCCAGCTCGCTCTCCGCGTCGCCGACCTCGAAGGCTCCATCGCCTTCTACTCCAAGCTGTTCGGCGCCGAGCCCGCCAAGCGCCGCCCCGGCTACGCCAACTTCGCCATCACCGAGCCGCCGCTCAAGCTCGTCCTCATCGAGGGCACCCCCGGCGAGCCCACCCGCATGGACCACCTCGGCGTCGAAGTCGAGACCACCGGCGAGGTCACCGCCGCCACCACCCGGCTGGCCGCCGACGGGCCTCGCCGACCGCTCACCGAGGAGAACACCGCCTGCTGCTACGCCGTCCAGGACAAGGTCTGGGTCACCGGCCCCGGCGGCGAGCCCTGGGAGGTCTACACCGTCAAGGGCGACGCCGATACCCTCGACAAGCAACCCGGCTCCAGCCTGCTGTGCCCCCGCCAACGATCAGGCCCCTGCCGGAACCACCCAGCAGGCCACCTGCTGTTGAGCCGGGCGACTCCCTGACAGCCGACCGTGCTTTTTGGGCCGGGCTGGACGCCGCCCGCACCGTAACGGATCGGGTCAACCATGCGTCGGGGCCCGCTCTTCCTGCGGTCGGTAAGGCCGACTATCTAACAGCGCTTCAGGGGCACTTTCGCATGCGTAAGGAAACGGTAACCCCTACTGCCTTGCCCGCCGGCGTGGTCGGCATGGCAGCATAGCGGCAGTCCCGATTTGCGGCCGGGGCTGCTGCCCGATGCCAGCCGTTCAGGGACAGGGGAACCCGTATCCATGGGGATTCCGCAGGCCGCCGCCGCTCGTCCGCGCCGCCGTTCCCACGCCGGGCACGCCCGGCTCCCGCAAAGCGACCTGGACGGGCTACTGTCCGGCCGTCCTCGCCGCGCGGCTCCTTTCTCCGGTGCGGCGGTCCGCGGTGGTGTAGTTAGCGCGTGAGCAGGCATCACCTGCCGGAGACGACGCGGCAGCCGGTGCGGCGCGCCGCGGGGCGCGGGGCCCTCTGGGTGCTGCGGGTCGGCCTTTGTTGCCGCCGCCGCGGTCGCGGTCGCGCCGGTGACGCTGGTCGCGGCTGGGGCGGCGGGCTGCGCCTGGTGGCGGGGGTGGACGCCGCGACGGCTTTACCAGGCGGCGGCGTGGTGCTCGCCGATGGCCGTTGCCTGGCTGATCGCGGTCGTCGTCTGGCCGGTGCACGGGACGCCTCTGCCTGGGGTCGGGCCGGGGGCGGTGTGGTTCCGGGTCGTCGCCGCGCCCTACCGGCCGTGGGCGGGGATGTGGCAGCTCATCTCGCATGGGCAGCTGGCCGTCGCGGTAGTCGCGGTCGCGTCGGTCGCGGTTCCGGCCGGGATCGCCATCGGCGGGCTTGGCTGGGCCTACCGGCGGTTCCGGATGCGGAGCGGCGCCGCCGGGCTCACCCCGGCCGCGCCCGCGGCGTTCGACGAGCGCCAGTGGCGGCACCAGGTCAGGTCCGCGCGGGCGGCGATCGCCGCCCGCGGCGCGCTGCCGCTGCTGTCGCCCGACGGGCAGGTGGTGGTGGGCGCGACCATCCGTTCCGTCCGGCACCGGACCAGGGGAACGGCGGCGATCCCGTACGCGCGGCTGCGTTCGCACCAGGTGGTGATCGGGTCGACCGGCACCGGCAAGACCACCCTGCTGCTGCGGCTCTGGGCCGGTTTCATGGCCGCCGGGCTGCGCAACCACGCCGCCGGGTCAGGGCAGCGGCCGCTGCTGGTCGTGCTCGACTGCAAGGGCGGCGCGTCCTCGCGCAAGGTCGCCGACCGGACCCGCCGGGTGCTGCGCGACGCCGGCGCGCGCTCGACCGCGATCTGGCCGGACGAGACGCCGCTCTCGCTCTGGACGCTGCCGCCCGACCGGCTGGTGACCACGCTGCTCGACCTGATCGAGCACGGCACCGGCGGGGCCGCCTATTACACCGACGTGATGGAAGCGCTCGTCTCACTGGCGGTCTTCGCGCCGTGCGGGCCGCCGGTGAACTCGGCCGATTTCCTGGCCCGGCTCGACCCGGACTGGCTGGCCACGGTATACGGCGCGAGCGGGGACGGTGCAGGTGTCGCCACCGCCCGTTCCTCGGCCAAGGCTTTTCATGACGTGAAGCTACGGTTCGCGGCCCTGTGGCGGCGGCTCGGCAGCGGACTTGACGGCTGTGCCTCCTACGCGGACGCGGACGCCTGGTACTGCGTGCTCGAGGGCACGGCGGAGGTCGCGGTGGCCGAGGCACAGGCGCGGGCGCTGACCGACCTGCTCGCCTTCTACGCGCTCTCCGGGAGAGCGGGAGATCCTGCTCTGCGTCGACGAGTTCTCCGCGGTGAGCCGAAGGCTGCCGATCTGGCAACTCTACGAGCGGGCGCGGTCGCTCGGGCTCGCCGTGCAGGTGTCCGCGCAATCGTGGGAGGGGCTGGCGGATAGCGACGATGAGCGGCATCGGATCGCGGCCACCGCCGAGGGCGGGATCTGGCTGCTCCGCACTCCCCGGCCGGACGCCGTGGTGGCCTTGGCGGGAACCCAGCCGCTGGTGGACACGACCCGGCGATTCGACGGGGCGGGCGCGTGGTCCGATGACGGACTGTCGCGGACCAGGCTCGCGCCGGTACTCGACGGGGACCTCGTGCGACGGCTCGACGTGGGCCAGGTCGCCTACATCTACCGCGGCGGGGTGACGTTCCTGCAGGTCAAGCGGCTGACCGGGCGGCAACCGGCGATTGGGCACGGTGCCGACGCGGTGACCATGCCGCTGCCTGTCGTCGCGGCGGTGCCCGGCATGTGGACGGGGTCCGGCGTCGGAGCGGAGGCCTCCGCCGGGGCAGGGGTGACGGCGGGGGCCGCGAACGTTCCCATCTCCGGTCCGGTTGCCGGGCCGCCCTGGGATTCCGCTCCCCTAGTGGCCTCGGGGGTGCCGGGCAGCGGATGGCCGGGGATGCCGGTGCCGGCGACGCTGGGCCGGAAGGCGGATGGCTGGACGGCGGCGGGCCGCACGGCGTTGCCGGACGTTAGCGAGGTACTGGATGAGGCGTTCGGTGCTCGGCATGACTGAGGTTTCTGCCGGCCGGGCGCGGCATAACCGACCAACGCGGTGGCAAACGCTGCGGCCGCAGAGGCCGCGGGGGCCGGTGCGGCGGCCCACACCACGGCCGACGCAGCGGTGGCCGACGCGGCGGTGGCCGACACGGGAAGCCGGCGCGGCGGTGGCGCGGGTGACCGGCGCCATTGCGGTCGGCGTGGTCGCCGTCGTGATCGCGGGATGGTCGCCTGGCGTCGTCGGTGTGCTGACCGGGGTGCTCACCTGGCTGTTTCTCGCCGCCCGGCACGCGCTCGCGCGGCGTCGACACCACTGACGGCGGATCATCGGCCTTCCTTCCCGCTGTCGTTGATGCACGCGCGGATCCGCGCGAGACCCCAATGGAAAAGGGTCATACAGCGCGATCCACGCTATTCCGGAATTTGGGTGGACAGAGAGCGGCCGAAATACCCTCCTTCAATGCAGTCGAGCATTCTCAATGAGACGACAAGTAGTCTCATTGAGACGAGTGGCAATCCTTGTTTTACACGCGCAAGCAATGTTTGCGGCCCGTCTGCGCGCCGCGAAACCAAGGCGCGCAGTCAAAGATGCTGAGCAGGCGATTGTTCCGGGTGTCAAATAGCGACACTGCCTGGTACTGGTGCGACTGGCCCGGTGGGCTTAACTTTATCCGAGGAATACGTCCTGTACGCGGGGAGGAGTCGCATGGCCGAGATCACCGTCAGCGTCGATGGGGTGAAGTACGCGGATCATGTCGAGCCGCGGCTGCTGCTCGTTCATTACCTAAGAGAAATCGTCGGCAAAACGGGCACGCCGATCGGCTGTGACACCTCTAATTGCGGCGCATGCACCGTGCTTTTGAATGGGGAGTCCGTCAAGAGCTGCGCCGTGCTGGCCGTGCAGGTCGACGGCGCCGAGATCACCACCATCGAGGGCATGGCCACCAACGGCGGCCTGCACCCGCTGCAGGAGGCCTTCCACGCCGAGCACGCCCTGCAGTGCGGCTACTGCACACCGGGGATGATCATGGCGGCGTCAGACCTGCTGAGGGAGAATCCGCACCCGAGCGATGAGGAGATCCGCGAGGGGCTTGAAGGCAATCTCTGCCGGTGCACCGGCTATGAGAACATCGTGCGTGCCGTGCGGCGTGCGGCAGCAGCGGGGGTGGGCGCGTGACCGCGCAGACTGAGACCGAGACGGCGCCCCTGGAAATCGGGCGCGCCCGCCTGCGCAAGGAAGACGAGCGGCTCATCACCGGCCAGACGAACTGGACGGACAACATCCGGCTGCCTGGCATGCTGCACGTGGCGTACCTGCGCAGCCCGTACGCGCATGCGCGGATCACCTCGGTGGACGTCAGCGCGGCCCGGTCCGAGCCCGGGGTCATCGCCGCCTACTCCGGTGCGGACTTCGCGGCCGAGCAGGGCAGCCTGCCCTGCGCCTGGCCGGTCACGCCGGACATCGTTATCCCGGCGCACCCGCCGATGGCGACCGACGAGGTGCGCTACGTCGGCGAGGCCGTCGCCTGCGTGGTGGCGCGGGACCGCTACGCCGCGGCCGACGCCCTGGCCGCCATCGAGATCGACTACGAGCCGCTCCCGCCGGTGCTCGACATCAGGACCGCGCTGCGCGAGGACTCGCCCAAGGTCCACGAGGCCGGCAACAAGAGCTTCGAATGGCCCTTCGCCAGCGGCGACCTGGCGGCCGCCTTCGGCGGCGCGCCGGTTGTGCTTGACCGGTACTACCGCCAGCAGCGCCTGATCCCGGCGGCGATGGAGCCGCGCTCGGTGGTGTGCTCGTGCGTGGGCGGGGAGTTCACGCTCTGGTCGGCGACCCAGATCCCGCACGTCCTGCGGGTGATGCTGGCGCTGGTCACTGGCATTCCGGAACAGAACATCCGGGTCATCGCGCCGGACGTGGGCGGCGGATTCGGGTCCAAGCTGCAGGTCACGGCCGAGGAGGTGCTGGCCCTGCTGATCGCCCGCAAGCTCGGCAGACCGGTCAAGTGGACCGAGACCCGCAGCGAGGGCAACATGACCGTGCACCACGGCCGCGACCAGTGGCAGCGGATCAGGATCGCGGCCGACCGCGACGGCCGGATCCGCGGGCTCGACGTCGACCTGCTGGCCGACATGGGCGCGTACCTCATGCTGGTCACCCCGGGCGTGCCGCTGCTTGGCGCCTTCATGTTCCCCGGCATCTACAAGATGGACGCCTACTCGTTCAAATGCACCGGGGTCTTCACGACCAAGATGCCCACCGACGCCTACCGGGGCGCGGGGCGGCCCGAGGCCACCTTCGCCATCGAGCGGATCATGGACGAGCTCGCGGTGGAACTCGGCCTCGACCCGCTCGAGCTGCGGGAGCGGAACTGGATCAAGCACGAGGAGTTCCCGTACACGACCATCGCCGGCCTGACCTACGACTCGGGCAACTACGAGGCGGCCACGGCCAAGGCCAAGGAGCTGTTCGACTACGACGGGCTCCGGGCGGAGCAGGCGCGGCGGCGCGCTGGCAACGACCCCGTGCAGCTCGGCATCGGCGTGTCTACCTTCACCGAGATGTGCGGCCTGGCCCCCTCGCGGGTGCTCGGCTCGCTGGCCTACGGGGCGGGCGGCTGGGAACAGGCGTCGATCAGGATGCTGCCCACCGGCAAGGTCGAGGTCGTCACCGGGTCCAGCGCGCACGGCCAGGGACACGAGACGGCCTGGAGCCAGATCGTGGCGGACCAGCTCGGCGTGCCGTTCGAGGACATCCGCGTCCTGCACGGCGACACCCAGGTCTCGCCCAAGGGCATGGACACCTACGGCTCCCGGTCGCTGGCGGTCGGCGGCATGGCCCTGGTCTCGGCCTGCGACAAGGTGATCGAGAAGGCCAAGGTGATCGCGGCGTCGATGATCGAGGCCTCGCCCGACGACCTGGAGTGGTCACCCGGCCAGTTCTCGGTCCGCGGCGACCCGGACAAGAAGGTCACCATCGCCGAGATCGCGCTGGCCACCTTCGCCGCGCACAACCTGCCCGAGGGCGTGGAGCCGACCATCGACGCCGACGCCACCTACGACCCGGACAACTTCTCCTTCCCGCACGGCACCCACCTGTGCGCGACGGAGGTCGACACCGAGACCGGCTTCGTCAAGATCCGCTCGTACGTCTGCGTCGACGACATCGGAACCGTGGTCAACCCGCTGATCGTCGAAGGCCAGGTCCACGGCGGCCTGGCCCAGGGCATCGCGCAGGCGCTGTACGAGGAAGCGGTCTACGACGACGACGGCAACCTGGTCACCACCACGCTGGCGGACTACCTGGTCCCGTCGGCGTCTGACCTGCCGTCCTACGTCACCGGCCGGACCGAGAGCCGGGCCGCTAACCGGCTCGGGGTCAAGGGCGTCGGCGAGGCGGGCACCATCGCCTCGACTCCCGCGGTCGTCAACGCCATCGTCGACGCGCTGCAGCCCTTCGGCGTCCACGATGTCACGATGCCGTGCACTCCCGAGCGAGTGTGGCGCGCGATCCAGACGGCCCAAGGCGGCGAACAGGCCAGTGCGGCGGAGCAGCACGCGGCCCGGCAGAGTGACCAGACCCAGGGCAACAGCCCGCAGGGCATCGAGGGAGGCGCGGCATGATCCCGGCGAAGTTCGACTACGTCCGTCCCGGCTCGCTCGACGAGGCGGTCAGGGCCCTGGCCGACGGCGGTGACGACGCGAAGATCATCGCGGGCGGGCAGAGCCTGCTTCCGCTGCTGCGGCTGCGGCTGGCCTTCCCGGAGCTGCTGGTGGACGTGGGCGGCATCGGCGAGCTGCAGGGCGTGACCGACGCCGGGGACGCGCTGCTGATCGGCGCCAGGACCACGCACTACCAGGTCATCCATGACCCCCTGGTGGCCGAGCACTGCGGGCTGCTGGCGCAGGCCGCCAGCACGGTCGCGGATCCCGCCATCCGGCACCGGGGCACCCTCGGGGGCGCGCTGGTGCACGCGGACCCGGCGGGTGACCTGCCGGCGGTGGCGCTGGCGCTGGATGCCACGCTGATCGCCAGGGGGCCAGGCGGCGAACGGGAGATTCCCGCGGCTGACTTCTTCGTGGACTACCTGACGTCAAGCCTGGAACCCGACGAGATCCTGACCGGGATCCGGGTACCCAAGCTGGGCGCCGGGTGGGGTTTCCGCTACGAGAAGTTCCACCGCACCGCGCAGTCGTGGGCCACCGTCGGCGTGGCCGCGCTGGTCCGCCGGTCCAACGGCTCCGTCGCCGAGGCCAGGATCGGGCTCACCAACATGGGCACGACACCGGTACGGGCCTTGGCGGCCGAGGCGGCCGCGGCCGGCGGCCGAGGCCAGCCGGGAGGCGTTGCGGGCCGCCGCGGCCCGGGCGGACGAGGGCACGAATCCCCCTGGCGACCTGCACGGAGCGCCCGACTACCGGCGGCACCTGGCCCGGGTTCTCACCGGGCGGGCACTGGCCGCGGCGGCGGGAGTCTGACCCTGACCATGGCCGGCGCTAAACAGCGGCGCCCCGACGACGAGCAGGCCGACGAGGGGAACGCGGACGAGCACAGGCTGTCACTGGCCGAATGGCTGGTGCTGTGCCTCGTCCGCGAGGAACCGACCTACGGCTGGGTTATCGCCCAGCTGCTGGACCGCGACGGCAGCCTGGGCCGGATCTGGTTTGTCCAGAAGGGGCGGTGTACCTCGCCCTGCACCGGCTGGAACGTTTCGGCCTGATCCGGACGGTGCGCAAGGAACCGAGCAGTCAGGGAGGGCCTGCCCGCCTGCTCCTGGCAGCCACCCCCGCGGGCCATGCGGCGGCGCAGGCCTGGCTGAGCACCCCCGTGGAACATCCCAGGCAGGTCCGGTCCGAGCTGTTGATGAAGCTCGCGCTACTGGACCGGGCCGGGTCCGACTCCCAGGTTCTGGTCCGGGCTCAGATCGCCCTGCTGCTGCCCGTTGCCGCTGCCCTGACGACCAGCTGCGTGCCAGCACGGGCTTCGAGCACACGCTGGTCCTGTGGCGGCACGGGGCGATGACGGCGACTATGCGGTTCCTGGAGGCCCTGACCCCAGCTGGCCGATGAGAGGTTCAGGGCTGGTAGGGCGGGGCGACCCCCCAGCCCCAATGGGGTACCGGGGCCTGCTGGATGACGTCGGCCCCGGGCTGGGAGTTGCTCATGGCCAGCCGGGTGCCCCACTCCAGGTACCCGACCAGGGCCGCGCGGAACTCGGGGTCCGACGGGAGGTCCGCGTCATCCGCGGCCAGGCTCATGAGCGACGCGAACCGGAACCGCTGTTCGGCTGTGATGCCCAGGTCACGGTGGTGGGCCAGCATCGTCGCGTAACCGCCGAGCCGCCCGGTGTACTCGGCGGGCCCGCCGAAAACCTCGCACCACCAAGCCGTGACATGCTCGCGGTGCGGGACGCTGACCCCGCCCGGGAAAAACGGGCTGAGCAGGTCGTCGCGCTCGACCCGGTCGTAGAAGCAGTCGATCATCCGACCGATCGCCGCACTGCCGCCCGCCCACTCGTACAGTGTCGGAGTCTCGCTCATACCAGCAATGTAACACTGTAATCATCGGGACGGCGGCTAGGCTGACGGCCGGTCGGCGACCAGGCCGCCACCTTCGCCTGCCAACGGTCAGACGCCTTGGCTACGAAGCCAGGGGTACCCGGCTGGCCGCTGGCAGGCTATTCGGAGGCTTCGGCCAACGGCGGCGAGAGCCGCGTCTCGGCACCGCCCGATCCCTGCAGGCGGGCGCTCCACTTCTCCTCTATGTGGCCGTAGCGCCAGATGAGGATGGCGGCGATCCAGGTGACGATGAACATGCCGACGATCACGAAGCCGGCGGTGTTGATGTTGAAGTTGTACATGAAGCCCCAGAAGCCGCTGGTCTGGCTGACCCCGTGGACTTCTAGGGGGACGAGGCTCAGGGTCTCGATGCCGCCGATGAAGATGCAGATGGCGACGGACAGGCCGGTGATGGCCAGGTTGTAGAAGACCTTGCGCACGGGGTTGAAGAAGGCCCAGCCGTAGGCCATGTTCATGAACAGGCCGTCGGTGGTGTCCGCGAGGGTCATCCCGGCGGTGAACAGGATGGGCAGGGAGATGATCGCCTGCCAGGGGATGTGCTCCGACGCCAGCAGGGCGGTGCTGGTCAGCAGGGCGACCTCGGTGGCGGTGTCGAAGCCCAAACCGAACACGACCCCGACGGGGTACATCTGCCATTCCTTGTTGATGGCCCGCATCCACTTGCCGAAGAAGCGGTAGAAGAAGCCTCGGTTCTCCAGCTGCCGTTCGAGCTCGGCCTCGTCGTACTCGCCGCGCCGCATCGACTTGAAGACCTTGACGATCCCGGTCAGCACGACCAGGTTGAGCGCCGCGATCAGGAACAGGAACCCGGCCGAGACGATGGTGCCGAAGGTACTGCCGAAGGATTCCAGGGAGGAGTTGCTGTGCGTCACCGCGGGCAGCACGGTCTTGGCCGCGATGAGGATGGCGACCCCGATCGCGAAGACGATGGTGGAGTGGCCCAGGGAGAAGAAGTACCCGTAGGCGAGCGGGCGGGGCTGGTCGGTGCCCTGCCGGTCGTTCATCGACTTGCGGGTGGTGTTGTCGATCGCGGAGATGTGGTCGGCGTCGAAGGCGTGCCGCAGCCCCAGGGTGTAGGCGGTGATGCTCAGCCCGATGCCGAAGAACTTGTAATGGGCCGGGAGCACGTAGGCGATGAAGACGAAGAACCCCAGCGCGTGCATGAACAAGATCGAGCCGTACATCCAGAATGTGCGGCGGCGCTCGACCGGGGTCATCCCATGGAACGACTGCCCGATCATCTTGCGCATGCCCGTCCGCGGCGGTGACGTCCGGCTCTGCGCGGTCATGGCGTAACTCCCCTGGTCAGCAGCGCGTATGCGTCCTGCGCACAGACCGCAGGCTAGCGCAGTTGCGAATTGGTCGCAAGTACTGCTCATTCGCAGCCAACCGAGTTCCGGATTGGCCTCAGCGGCTAGTCGAGCGCGCGGATGCCCATCAAGTCGACGCAGTGCCTGCCCCGCACCTGCGTGATCACCACGAGCACGCCAGCGCAGCTGCGGCAGCGGATGACCGTCCCCGGGCCGCCCGGGTAGAGGGTGCTCTCGCCGATCGGTGCGACGGCCCCGCACGACCCGCACGTCGCGATGGCACCGGTCATCTCCGTCCCGAAGATCTCTTGCAGCAGGCCGGCAGCGCCGTTCCCGTCTAGTTCGCCCATCATTGCCCTCCCATACCGCCGAACCGCTCGGTCTTGACCCGGCCCGGCTCGTAGCCCAGCGCGACCAGCCCGCCGGCCACGGTCTCCACGAAGTCTGTCGGCCCGCAGACAAACGCGAGCGGATTCTTTCCCGCAGGCCACACCGCCTCGGCCAGCAGCGCGCGGTCGACCCGTCGCGCGTAGCCCGTCCAGCCGGCGGGCTGCTCCCGGGTCAGGGTGTAGATGATCTCTACCCCGTCGTGGTAGCGGTCGAGCTCATCGCGGTAAATGAGCTCAGCTGGCGTGCGGGCCGAATAGAGCAACTTGACCGGGACGTCGCTTCCGCTGTGCTCGCGCTGGCGCAGGATCGCCCGCAGCGGAACGATTCCCGAGCCGCCCGCGACGAGGAGCAGCGGGCCGCCGTCGGCCGTCTCCCACACGAAGTAACCGCCCACCGGGCCGCGTATCTCCAGCTGGTCGCCGACGGCCACGTCCTCGGTGAGGTACGGGGAGACCTCGCCGTCGTCGAGCCGCTCCACCGTGATGGCCACCGGGTCGTCGGCTGCCGCCGCGATCGAATAGGAGCGCTCCGCGCTGTAGCCATCCTCGTCTGTCAGCCTGACGTCGAGATGCTGGCCGGCCCGGTGGCCCGGCCAGGACGGGACGCCCAGCGCGATGGTGCGAACGGAGGGCGTCTCCGATGTCACGGCGGTGACCGTCGCGACTTCCCAAGTCAGTCGCCCTGGTACCGCTGTTCCTTCCATGGGTCTCCGTACATGTTGTAGCCGTAGTTCTCCCAGAATCCGGGCCGGTCCTCGTCCATGAGCTCCAGGCCCCGGACCCACTTGGCGCTCTTCCAGAAATACAGGTGCGGTACCAGCAGCCGGGCCGGGCCGCCGTGCTCGGGCTCAAGTGGTGCGCCGCCGAAGCTGAAGGCCACCCATGCCTTTCCGCCGGTGACATCAGCCAGCGGCAGGTTGGTCGTATACCCGCCGTCGCTGAACGCCATGACGTACCCGGCGTTGTGGTCGACTTGGCCCAGCAGGGTGTCGACGGAAACGCCGCGCCATTCAGTATCCAGCTTCGACCACCGCGTGACGCAGTGGATGTCGACGGTCGGCGTCTCCGCGGGCAACTGCTGGAGCTCCGGCCAAGTCCAGGACTTGAGAGTGCTAGATCCCTGGCGAATCGAGAAAGTCCATTCCGTCAGCGGAGTATGCGGAGTCGGCCCGGCAGACAGCACGGGAAATCCGTCGGTCACGTACTGCCCCGGCGGCACCCGGTCGGCGGCCCCGTCCGGCACGGTATGACGTCGTCTGAATCCGCGTGATATCGGGCTCACGTCCAGTCATTCCTCTCGTGTGGCCACTACCAGGTGAGAACTCGCCGATCGCGACCTTCGCGAGCATCCAGATTCTTCCTGTTGGCTTTCCGAAGGCTCTTTCCAAGTATCCCTGGACAAAGTTCCGGGCCTCGCTCGGCCCCCGATCCGCTGATGGTCAGCTTTTACCCGCCTGCCATGGCGCCGACGATGAGGTAGGGCTCGGTCCCGGCGGCGACGGCTTCGGGCAGGGGCGCGTCTGGCCCGTCGTGGGATAGGTCCTGCTCGCAGGCGAAAAACCGGATAAACGCCCGCCGGGGTCCGCCGTCGTGACCGCGGATGGTCCCGCGGAGCATCGGGTAGCGGACCTCGATGGCGTCCAGCACTGACCGCTGAGTCACCGGGCCGGGGATGTCGAGGTGGACCTCGCCGTTGATGCGGGCGAGGGCCCGCAGGTGGGCGGGGAGCACGACCCGGATCATGGCAGCGTCTGGACCTCGACCGACAGCACCGCCGGGAGGTCGCGGACGATCGGCTCCCAGCTGTCACCGGAGTCCGCCGAGACATAGACCTGGCCGCCGGTGGTCCCGAAGTACACCCCGCAGGAATCCAGGGAGTCGACCGCCATCGCGTCGCGCAGCACGTTGACGTAGCAGTTCTGCTGCGGCAGGCCCGTGGTCAGCGGCTCCCAGTCATCGCCGCCGGTGCGGCTGCGGTAGACCCGTAGCTTGCCGTCGGGCGGGAAGTGCTCGGCATCGCTGGTGATCGGGACCACGTAGATCGTCTCCGGCTCGTGGGCGTGCACGTCGATGGGGAAGCCGAAGTCAGAGGGCAGGTTCCCGGAGATCTCCCGCCAGGACTCGCCGCCGTTGTCGCTGCGCATCACGTCCCAGTGTTTCTGCATGAACAGCACCTCCGGCCGCGCCGGGTGCATCGCCAGGCGGTGCACGCAGTGCCCGACCTCGGCGTCCGGGTCGGGGATGCCCTCGGACTGCAAGCCCTGGTTGATCGGCCGCCAGGTCTGGCCCGCGTCATCGGAGCGGAACGCTCCCGCCGCTGAGATCGCGGCGAACATCCGGCCCTGGTGCAACGGGTCCAGCAGGATCGTGTGCAGGCACATCCCGCCCGCGCCCGGCTGCCAGGACGGGCCGGACTCATGCCCGCGCAGCTTGGGCAGCTCCTGCCAGCTATGCCCGCCGTCATCGGAGCGGAACAGCCCGGCGTCCTCGACCCCGGCGTACACCACGTCCGGGTCGTCCAGCGACGGCTCCAAATGCCAGACCCGTTCGAACTCCCAGGGATGCGGAGTCCCGTCGTACCACTGATGGGTGCCGGGAGTGCCCTGGTAGGCGAACTGGTTCCCCACCGGCGCCCAGGTCGCACCGCCGTCGTCGGATCGCTGGATCACCTGCCCTGACCAGCCGCTGGACTGTGACGCGTACAACCGGCCGGGATCGGCGGGCGATCCTTTCACGTGGTAGATCTCCCACCCCGCGAAGTGCGGGCCACTGACTTCCCACTGTTTCCGCGTGCCGTCCGAGGTCAGGACGAACGCGCCCTTGCGCGTGCCCGCAAGCACCCGTACACCGCTCACGCCCTGCTCCCCTCAGCCCCGCCGGCACGTGGACGCGCCCGCCTGGGTGATCGCCGTCGGGCCACCGTCATCACGGCCCGGTGACATTCTGACGCAAGGCCGCCGTCGAATTCATCGCGATGGAGGGAACCGGTTTTAATAGCCGCGACCAAGGGTTGCGTGCCGCAATTAGCCCTGTCATGAGCCCATCATGAGCCCGCAAAATCGCTAGTGTGACCGGGTGCTTGGCGCTGGCTGGACAGAGCTCGCGGCGCTGGCGGCCGCGTTCGCCATCGCGGTGCTGGCCACGCCCGCGGGCATCTCGGGGGCGGTGCTGCTGCTGCCGTTTCAGGTCAGTGTTCTGGGCACGCCGAGCCCCGCGGTCACACCAACCAACTTGCTCTACAACGTGGTCGCTACCCCGGGTGCGTTGTACCGGTACTGGCGGCAGGGGCAGACCGGCGGCAGGCTCGCCCTGGTCCTGATCGCGGGGACGCTGCCTGGCGTGATCGCCGGGTCGGTCATCCGGGTGGAATTGCTGCCGAGTGCCCATGTCTTCGATTTCGTCGTCGCGGCCGTCTTGCTGCCGCTGGGGATGTGGCTGGCGCTGTCCACCCCGCCCGGTGCGGACGGGGAAGTGCGGCCAGCCCGGGCAGTCGCTTTGCCCGTGCTGATCTTGCTGGCCGTCATCGTGGGCTGCGTTGGGGGGATCTACGGCATCGGCGGCGGCTCGATCCTGGCACCGATCCTGATCGGCACCGGCCGCCCGCCGTCCGACGTCGCTCCTGCGGCGTTGGCATCGACGTTCGTGACGTCAGTGGCGGGCGTGGTTACCTTCCTGATCCTGTCGGTTCATCACCATGGGTCCGTTTCCCCGGACTGGCCGACCGGGGTAGCGCTGGGCGTCGGCGGCCTGGCGGGCGCGTACACCGGCGCCCGGATCCAGCGCAGGCTTCCCGACGCGGTGATCCGCCGGGTGATGGGCTTCTTGGTGGTTGCCATCGGTGCCCGCTACCTATGGTCGGGCCTTGGCTGATACGTTCGAAGCGGCTGCGCGCTGGATTGACATTCCCGGGCAGACCAGCGTCAGTTGAAAATCGGCCAGAAAGCAGATGCGCATGGCGATTGAGCTCGACAACTCGTTCACCGTTCCGGTGCCGCCCGAGCAGGCCTGGGACGTCCTGCTTGACGTCGAGCGGATCGCTCCGTGCATGCCGGGTGCCAGCGTGACCTCCGTCGCGGACGACGAGGTCCAAGGGCAGGTCAAGGTCAAGCTCGGCCCGCTCTCCCTGACCTACAAGGGCACGATGAAGTTCATCGAGAAGGACCACGAGACCCGCACGATCGTGATCGATGCGTCCGGCAAGGAGACCCGCGGCGCCGGCACGGCCTCGGCCAACGTCCAGGCCGTGCTGAAGGCCGGTGACGCTGACGGCAGCACGCTGGTCGCCATCCACACCTCGCTGAACGTGACCGGCCGCCCGGCGCAGTTCGGCCGCTCCCTGCTGCCCGAGGTGAGCGGCAAGCTCATCGCGCAGTTCGCGACGAACCTCGAGGCGATGATCTCCGACGACAGCGCGGGCACGGAGACAGCCGCAGGCACGGAAACGGCCGACGCCGCCACCGAGGCAGCCGGCCCGGCGGCGGGCTCCGCCAACCAGGCCACGACCGCTGCTCCCGCGCCCGCTGCCCCGGTAGTCAAGCAGGAAGAGTCGATGAACGCCTTCACGTTCGTCGTCATCCCGGTCCTGAAGCGGATCGCCCCCCTCGCCGCGGCTGCTGCCGCCGGCGCCGTGATCGCGGTCGTCATCCAGCGGCTCACTGGAAAGAGAAAGTAGTCCGCCAAGCCGGGAGGCGGATTAAGAGATGGCTTAATCGGCGGTCGCGCCCGTCGGCGCGCCGAGGTTACAGTCACTCGTACGCCCGGCTGTCGGCAGGAGGGATGTTCCCGTCATGGATGCAGAACACGCGGAGACACTGGAAGTACTCAGAGACGTGTGGCGGGCCCAGGGGCAGGACGTCGCAGACCTGGACGACAGCTGCGAATCGCACTGCAAGAAGATGACCGACGCCGGCGTCGGATTCGACGACTACGCGGCCGGGGACGAGACGGACCGCGTCGCCGCGTGGCGGGCCCGGCTGGAGCGCGAGGGCAAGCTCAGCACCACGGGCAGCCTGCGCGACCTCCTGCTGCGCCCGGCCGCCACGGCCACCGACACCGCCCGCTGACCACGGACACTGACCGAGACCACCCGGTGGACTATCCGGGCAGCGTCGCCGAGCTGACCCGGCACCTGCGCGACGGCGGGTACCTGGCCGACCGCGGGCTGGCTACCATCTTGCTGCTGTCGCTTTCGCTGCGCCGCCCCGTGCTGCTGGAAGGCGAGGTCGGCGTGGGGAAGACGGAGGTCGCGAAGGTTCTCGCCGCCGTCTTCGGGCGCAAGCTCATCCGGCTGCAGTGCTACGAGGGCATCAGCGCCAGCCAGGCGCTGTACGAGTGGGACTACGCCCGGCAGATGCTGCAGATCAGGGCGCTGTCGGCGGCCGAGGCGACCGACGAACGGTCCGTCGACCAGCTCTTCGGGCCGAAGTTCCTGCTGGAGCGGCCGCTGCTGGAAGCGGTCAGGCAGGGCGACCGTGCGGTCCTGCTGATCGACGAGGTCGACCGGGCCGACGACGAGTTCGAGGCTTTCCTGCTTGAAGTGCTGTCCGACTTCCAAATCAGCATCCCCGAAATCGGCACCGTCAAGGCCGACTCCAGCCCGGTCGTCATCTTGACCTCCAACCGGACCAGGGAACTGCACGACGCGCTGCGCCGCCGCTGCCTTTACCACTGGATTGGCTACCCGACGGCGGAGCGCGAAGCGGAAATCGTCGCCGTCCGCGCGCCCGGCGCCCCCGGGCAGCTCACCGGGAAGGTCGTGGCCGCCGTACAGCGGCTGCGGGAACTGGACATGGCCAAGCCGCCCGGGGTCGCCGAGACCATCGACTGGGTGCGCACTCTCGGCGTCCTGGGCGAGACCGAGCTGACAACGGAAGCCGCCGGCGACACGCTCGGCGCGGTTGTCAAGGACCGCGACGACCTCGACCTGGTGCGGGACAACCTGGCGGAGATCATCTCCGGTGCCTGACCCAGACAGCCAAAACCCAGACGGCCAAGACCCGGGCAGCGAAGCCCACGGCACCGAACCGGCAGCCGACCCGTTCACCGGCGTGCTGCTCGGCTTTGCCCGTGAGCTGCGCGCCGCCGGGCCGCGGATCGGCACCGGCGACGTGCTCACCTACCTCGCCGCCATGACGCCGCTCGACCCGACCGACCTGGTCGACCTGTACTGGGCCGGGCGAGCCACGCTGCTCAGCCGCCATGACGACGAAGGGGTCTATGACCGGGTCTTCCGGGAGTATTTCCTCGGCCAGGACGGGGTCGCGCACGGCCAGCTGACGGTCACCGCCGAGTCGGTGGCCCAGGCCGAGGCAGCACTCGTGATGCCCGGCACCGAGCCGGATCCCGAGCAGGACGAGGAGCGGCCCGTCCTCGGCTGGATGGCGTCCGATGTGGACGCGCTCAAGCACCGCTCGTTCACCGCGTGCACGCCAGCGGAACTCGCCGCGCTGCGCCGGATCATGACCAGGATGCGGCTGACGCCGCCGCGCCGCCGCACCCGGCGCACCCGCCCGTCGGCCGCGGGCACGGAGCCCGACCTGCGCAGGGCGATCAGGGAATCGATGCGGATGCACGGGGAACCGCCGGGCCAGCTGTTCTTCCGGCGGCGCAAGATGAAGCCGAGGCCGCTGATCCTGATCCTCGACGTGTCCGGGTCGATGGCCGGCTACTCCAGGCACCTGCTCCAGTTCGCGCACACGGCCAGGCACGCGGCGGGCCGGGTCGAGGTGTTCTGCTTCGGCAGCAGGCTGACCCGCATCACCACGGAACTGACGCACCAGCGGGTTGACGCCGCCCTGGAGGAGGCGGCGCGAACCGTCGCCGACTGGGACGGCGGTACCAGGATCGGCCAGTCACTCGACGAGCTCGTGCGCAAGTGGGGCCGCGGCGGTCTGTGCCGCGGCGGAGTGGCGCTGATCTGCTCCGACGGTCTCGACCGAGGTGACCCCGAGGTGCTGGCGATGGCGATGGAGCGTTTGGCGCGGCTGTGCCACCGCATCGTGTGGCTCAACCCGCACAAGGGCGACAATCCGGATTTCCGGCCGAGCACGCTGGGCATGATGGTGGCGGCGCCGCACGTCGACCTGCTGCTGTCCGGGACACGACCTGGCCAGCCTGGAAGAGCTTGCCGCAACGTTGCCGGCCCTGACTAGGCGGCCCGAACCAGGCAGACAGCAGTGCTACCGAGCTAGGCGGACGGGAGAGCATCCGTGAAGTGGAGTGTCGGCATCGAGGCCGAAGGCGACCGGGTCTTCACCCGGGAGGAAATCGTCGAGCTCGCCGATGCCGTCGCCGCCAGCAGCGGCGTCGCGGCCGGCATCGGCACCAGCCGGTACGGCGCCCAGCTGCTGGTGACCGCGGACAGCCGCCAGGACGCGATCGCCCTGGCGACCGGCGTCTTCCGCGCCGCGGCGAAGACGGCCGGGCTGCCCGCGGCGCCGATCATCCGGACCGAGGCGGTCAGCGAGGAAGAGGAAGCCGAGGCCCTCGAAGGCCGGCCCTGGGACCCGGGTGAGCCGCGATGATCCGGCTAGGCTCGCTGGCCGGCTACCCGTTCGAGGGCCCGCGGCTGCTCGGCGGCTGGACCCCGCCGCCCGTCGCGGCGGTCTACGCCATCTTGTACAAACCGGAGCCGGCCGCGAACCGGAGAACTACGCGGTCAGCTACGTCGGCCACGCCGACGACCTGTCGGCCGAGCGGTTCCCGTTCCGGCACCCCCGGGCCGCGTGCTGGATCAGCCGGGCCGGGTCCAAGTGGAAGGTCTACGTCTGCACCTACGAGGTGCCGGGCGGGACGGCCGCCCATCGCGAGCAGATAACCCGCGAGCTGACCGCCGTCTACCGGCCGAGCTGCAACGAGCAGCAGTACGACCACACCTGGAAAGATGCCTGGATCGGCGAGTACTCGGCCGCCCCCACCACTGCTCCGGTCACCCGCCGTGACCCAGACCAGAGGCCGAAGAACTGAAAGCCTGATCCGGAACGCACGCGGCTGACTCCGGGCTGCGCCGGCCGCTTCCGTTCCTCGTTGGCGTACCTTTGCCCCGGCTTTCCTACGGGTCCGGCGTGAACCCGACCGCGGACAGCAGCCGGGACCGGCGGGTGCCGGAGGCGGGCGCGGGCCGGCTCGGGATCTCGGGCTCCGGTCCCGCGGGGTGACGCCGGTGACGATGCCCTCGGCCATGCCGTACAGCAGCGGCAGCGCGCCGGCGACCACGCCGCCGGTCCGGTTGATGTGGTCGACACCGGGCTCGATGAGCTCGGCGTCGGCGACGATGCCGCGCACGAGCTCGGCGGCCCCCTCGAGCTTGGCGCCGATCCGGTCGAGCAGCGTGCCGGCCCAGTACAGGTAGACGGCCAGGCCCGCGATGAGCGCGACGATCACCAGCACCGTCAAAACGACGAGCACGGTCACGATTTGACCTTTCCGAGGACCCGGCCGAGGAACAGGTGGTGCTCCAGCCCTTCCGCGAGGACCGCGTCCACGCCGGTGGCGACCTGACCGATCAGCACGGTGCTGGCGGTGTTGGCCTTCGCCGCGGTCAGCGTCGCGCCGATGGTGTCGACCCGGCGGTCGATCCGCTTGATCAGGTAGATCAGCAGGCTGAGCAGTGCCGCGACGGCGAGGACGACGACAAAGCCGACGATGATGACGGACACCCACAGGGTGTGCTCGGTGGGGTTCACCGTTAGCCTCCCAGCCGGGCGCGGCCGCGCTGCAGCCCGCCGATGATGATGGTCGCGTGCTCGATGGTGGTCTGCAGCGCGGCCAGCGGCGCGGTGTTGCGGACGGCGCCCTCGAGCGCGGTGTTGATCTTCGGTGCCTCGTCGCCGATCTGCCGCGCGAGCACCAGGATCGTGGTCACCAAGACGACGACGGCGAGCACGACGACGCCGCCGATCACGTAGCCGATGGTCCAGTCGGTTGTCATCGGCTACACCGTTTCGAGGAAGTCGCGGACGGGCTTGAGGTTCGCGTTGACCGAGGTCAGCCGGGCTGGCACGGTCGACGTGAGCTGGTCGACGACCTGTACCCCGCCGGTGACGGCGCTCAGGGTGCCGCGGATGGCGCGCAGGTGGAAGACGATCCTGATCAGGCCGACCGCGGTGAAGACGATGATCAGGCCGGCCACGGCGATGGTCATCCAGGCTGCTGCGGGCATGGTTTGGCGCTCCCTTTCCTAGCCGAGCAGTTTCGCGACGGAGCCCGCGTAGCGGACCGCGCCGACCTTGACTGCCTCGATGGTCTGGTCGGTGACGGCCAGGCCGTCGGGGACTCCCTGCAGCTGCCCGATCAGGGCGACGCCGCCGGCCAGCACGTCGTCGCTGGCCGCGCGGATCCGCTCGAGGGCGGCGAGCACCCGGTTGAGCAGATAGATCACCACGGGCAAGATCACCACGAGCAGGACCGCGTTGCCGATCCACCACAGGACCATGGCTGGCCCTCCTTTCGCTGTCGCTCAGCCGGCGGCTGGCTGGTAGGGCAGGAAGAACCGGGCGAAGACGCGCATCAGCGCCATCCGCGTGGCCCGCAGGGCCATGGTGAAGCCCTTGACCGAACTGCCGCTGGCGGCGGCGGCGATCTGCTCCGCCGTCTCGCCGCGATCCAGCCGCGCCATCGCGTCCTGCATGTTCGCGGAGAAGTCGCGGATCAAGATGGCCGAGAAGTCGGAGATCATGCCCCGCCCGTACTGCGCCGCCGCCCCGGACAGCTGCAGGTCCTGGCTGACGGCAACCTTGGTGCCGCGTCCCTTGGGCGACAGCGTGGCACCGACCACCATGGTGGCCTGGCCGCGGCCCTTCTCGTCGGCGCCCGCCGCGTGCAGCACGAGGCGCTTGGCCGCCTCGTCGCGTTCGGCGATGTCGGCGGTGCCGGTGAACTGGAGCCGGACCGGCCCCATCCGGATCGCGACCTTGCCTTCGTACCGGTCGTCGCCGAGGTCTTTGGTCAGTTCCGCGCCCGGCAGGCAGGTCGCCACCTGCGGGATGTTGTCGAAGAAGCGCCACACCTTATCGACCGGCTGGGCGACCTCGAAGTCGCTGGTGATGATCACCGCAGTACCGCCTTGAGGTAGGTATCGGGATTTTCGCTGAACGCCCGGCGGCAGCCGACGCAGCAGAAGTAGTAGGTCACCCCGTCATGCTCGAGCGGCATGGCGGCGCGTTCGCCTGCACCGTCATCCCGCAGACCGCGTCCACCGCCTCGGCCAGCGGCAGCCCGGGCCGGTGTCCCGTCCCAGGCCCGTGGCGTGTGCCGCGCTCAGTGCCGCGCTCCGATCACCGCGCGGGGCGGGCACGTCGGGCAGGGCGCCGGACGCGCGCAACTGGACGAGCTCCGCCAGGATGGCGACGGCCATCTCCTCGTGAGTGGTCCGGCCGAGGTCCAGGCCGGCCGGCGCGTGCACCCGGTCAAGCTCGTCGCGCGGCACGCCCCGCTCGGCCAGGTAGCCGAGCACGGCCTCAGCGCGGCGGCGCGACGCGACCAGGCCCAGGTAGGCGGGGCGCATCGCCGCCGCCTGCTCGATCATGTCCTCGTCGCCGTGGCCCTGGGTGGCGACGATGACCATCGACCGCGCGTCCGCCCATTGCTGGCCAGCACTGCCCGCCGTGAACTCCTGCGGGCTGACCAGGTCGGTGAGCCAGTCCAGGGACCGGGCCAGCTGGGCCAGGGTGTGCGCCATCGGCGAGTTGCCCACGATCACCAGGTGCGGCACCGGGAGCACCGGCTCGATGTACACCTCAAGGGCACCCTCGCTCTGGCAGGAGATCGGCACCACCGTCATCCCTTCCGGGATGGCCGTGCCGAACTGGTCCGGGCTGCCGAGCAGCAGCAGCCGGGCGTTACCGTCCGCCATCACCTGCCTGGCCTCGCGGATCACCACCGGCTCGGCGCAGGCGCCGCCGATCCAGCCGTGCAGCTGCCCGTCGCTGGTGATGATGGCGCGCGAGCCCTGCTTGCTCGACGAGGGCCCCTGCCGCCACACCACCGTGGCCAGCGCGAATGCCTGGCCGCTGCGGGCCAGCTCGCCGATCCGCTCGAGCACGCCCAGACCGTTCATTGCTTCTCCTTTTACCGGGCCGCGGTTCTGGCACTGGCGCTAGTCCTGACGCACCGGCGGGAACCCGGACACGTCGCGGCGGTAGGTGAGCGCTTCCCAGACCCGGTCGGGCAGCATCGGCATGTCGATGTTCCGCACCCCGGTCTCGCCCAGCGCGTCCATCACCGCGTTGACGAAGGCGGCGGGGCCGCCCACCGCGGCGCACTCGCCGATCCCCTTGGCGCCGATCGGGTGGTGCGGGCACGGCGTCACGACCTCGCTGTGCAGCTCGAAGCCGGGGGTCTCCCAGGCGCTCGGCAGCATGTAGTCCATGTAATTCGAGCCGACGCAGTTGCCGTCGGCGTCGAACGTGATGAACTGCATGCTGGCCATCGCGTACGCCTCGGTGAGGCCGCCCATGATCTGGCCCTCGACGATCATCGGGTTAATCCGCACCCCGCAGTCGTCGACCGCGACCATCCGCAGCACGTCCCAGACACCGGTCTCCGGGTCCACCTCGACGGTGACGATGTAGACGGCGAACGGCCAGGTCAGGTTGGGCGGGTCGTAGAAGGACGTGTTCTCCAGGCCGGGCTCCATGCCGTCGGGCATGTTGCTGTACGCGGCCATCGCGCATTCCTGGATGGACACGCCGCGCTGCGGGGAGCTGCGGATGTAGAACCGGCCGAGCTCCCACTCGACGTCCTCCTCGGACACCTCGAGCAGGTGCGCGGCCAGCTTGCGGGCCTTGGCGCGGACCTTGCGGGCGGCCATCGCGACGGCCGCCCCGGCCACCGGGGTCGACCGGGACGCGTAGGTGCCCATGCCGAAGGGCGCGGTGTCGGTGTCGCCCTCCTCGACGAGCACGTCGTCGGCCGGGATGCCAAGCTCGTGCGCGATGATCTGCGCCCACGTCGTCTCGTGCCCCTGCCCCTGGGTCCTGGCGCCGGTACGGACGATTGCCTTGCCGCTCATGTGCACCTTGAGCTCGGCCGAGTCGAACATCTTGATGCCGAGGATGTCGTACTCCCGGCTGTTGCCCGCGCCGAGCGGCTCGGTCATCGTGGAGATCCCGAGGCCGAGCAGCCGGCCGCGCTTGCGCGCCTCCGCCTGCTCCTTCCTGAAGTCCTCGTAGCCGATGGCCCGCAGGCCGACGTCCAGGCACTTGGCGTACTGGCCGGAGTCGGTCAGGAAGCCGAGGGGGGTGCGGTGCGGGAAGTCGTCATCGGCCACGAAGTTCATCCGGCGGAACGCGGCCTGGTCCAGGCCGAGGTCGTCGGCGGCCGCCTGCACCATCCGCTCCTGGAAGAACATCGCCTCGGTGACCCGGAACGAGCACCGGTAGGCCACGCCGCCCGGCGCCTTGTTGGTGTACACGCCGCGGGCGGTCAGGTGCGCGACCGGGACGTCGTAGGCGGCGAAGGCCGAGTGCATCAGGCCGATCTTGAACTTGCTCGGCTGCGCGTCGGCGAAGAAGGCACCGTGGTCCGCGTCGGTGTGCATCCGGAAGGCGAGGATCTTGCCGTCCCGGCGCAGCGCCAGCTCGCCCTTGAGGTAGACGTCGCGGGCGAACCCGGTGGAGATGAGGTTGCCGGTCTTGTCCTCGATCCACTTCACCGGGCGCTCGAGCAGAATCGAGGCCAGGATCGAGCAGACGTAGCCGGGGTAGATCGGCACCTTGTTGCCGAAGCCGCCGCCGATGTCGGGCGAGATGACCCGGATCATCTGCTCGGGGATCTCGGCCACCATGGCGACCGCGGCGCGGACGATGTGCGGCGCCTGGGAGGTCACGTAGAGGGTGAGCTTGGAGGTGGCCCGGTTGAAGTCGGCGACCGAGCCGCAGCACTCGATCGGCGACGGGTGGCTGCGCGGGTAGTGGCATTCCAGCTTGGAGACCACGTCGGCCTGCGCGAAGGCCCGGTCGGTAGCCGCCTTGTCGCCGACCTCCCAGTTGTAGACGACGTTGTCGGCCTGGTTGACCTTGTCGTCCCTGATCACCGGCGCGTCCGGGGCCAGCCCCTGCCAGGGGTTCACGATGACGGGCAGCGGCTCGTAGTCGACTTCGATCGCCTCGCAGGCATCCTTGGCGATGTACGGGTCGTCCGCGATGACGCAGGCCACCTCCTGGCCCTGGAAGCGCACCTTGTCGGTGGCGAGCACCGCCTGGGTGTCATAGGACAGGGTGGGCATCCAGGCGAGGTTTCTGGTCGCCATCATCTCGCCGGTCAGCACCAAGTGGACGCCGGGGATGGCCCAGGCCTTGCTGGCGTCGATCGACCTGATGCGCGCGTGCGGCAGCGGGCTGCGCAGGATCTCCATGTGCAGCATGCCCGGGAGCACCACGTCGTCGACGTAGTTGCCCTTGCCGCGGATGAAGCGGTCGTCCTCGACGCGCTTGCGGCTGGAGCCGAGACCGCCGATCTTGATCTCGTCGAGTGCCCGCGATTCGGTCGGAGTGGTGGTCAACTTACGCCTCCTGCTCAGTGTTTCCCGCACTCGGCGGCGCGAGCTTCGCGGCCGCCCACAGCACCGATTTCACGATGTTCTGGTAGCCGGTGCAGCGGCACAGGTTGCCGGACAGCGCCCACCGCACGTCTTCCTCGGTCGGGTCCGGGTTGCGGTCGAGCAGGTCCTTGGCCGCCATCATCATGCCCGGCGTGCAGAACCCGCACTGCAGCCCGTGCTCCTGCCGGAACCCCTCCTGGATCGGGTGCAGTTCGCTCGCCGAGGCCAGGCCCTCCACGGTGGTGATCGCACGGCCGTCGACCTGCACGGCGAGCATCGTGCAGGACTTGATCGCCTTGCCGTCGACCAGCACCGTGCAGGCACCGCAGTTGGTCGTGTCGCAGCCCCGGTGCGTACCGGTCAGCGCCGCGCCGCGCCGGATCAGGTCGGCCAGCAGCAGCCGGGGCTCGATCTCGGCCATCTTCTTCTTGCCGTTGATGGTGAACCTGATCTTGCGGACCGGGAACTCGTCCGCCTCGTCACCGAGGTCGTCGAACACCATCGTCATGGTCAGGCCGCCCTTTCGGTGGTTGCCCCGCTGTCTCGGGCCTCCATGTCGGTTGCCAAGGCGCCGCCCAGGATGCGGGTGACGAAGACGCGCACCAGGTTCCGCTTGTACTCGGCGCTGCCGCGGTGGTCGGTCCGCGGCCGCGCCACGCTGGCGGCGAGCCCGGCCGCCTCCGCGATACTGCCAGCGGTGAGCGGCCCGCCGGTCAGCGCGGCGGCCGCCTCGGTGGCACCGATGGTGGACCCGCCGACGCCGGTGAGCGCAATGCCCGCGCGGATCACGTCGGTTCCCGATGTCTCAATGGCCACCGCCACCCCGACGGTCGCGAAGTCACCGACCCGCCGCTCCAGCTTCAGGTAGCCGCCCGCTCTGCTGCCCCTGGCCGGCGGCACGATGGCCTCGACCGCGATCTCGTCGTGCTCCAGGACGTTCTCGAACGGGCCGGTCACGAACTCGGTGAGCGGGATGGTGCGGCGGCCATGCGGGCCCGCGGCGACGACCGAGCCGCCGAGCGCCAGCATCACCGATGCCCAGTCGCCCTGCGGGTCGGCGTGGCACAGCGAACCGACCAGCGTGCCCCGGTTACGGACGAGGGGGTCGGCGACCAGCGGCGCCGCCGCCGCCATCGTCGGCTGCGTGCCCTTGAGCAGGTCGGAGAACTCCAGGTCGGCGTGGCGGCAGAGCGCGCCGATGTGCAGGCTGCCGTCGGGGTCGGCCCGGTGGTAGGCAAGGCCGGGCACGTTGTTGATGTCGACGATCAGCTCTGGTGAGGCGAAGCGCAGCTTCATCATCGGCACCAGGCTCTGGCCGCCCGCCAGCACCTTGGCGTAGTCGCCGCCGTCACCCAGCACGCCGATCGCCTCGTCCAGGGAGCGCGGCGCCTCGTAACGGAAACGGGACGGGAACATTCACTGCCCCCGCTCGGCCGACGGCCCGTCCGTGGGGTCCTCGCGGAACCGGGGGACGGAGTGCGGGTCGGGGACCGCCTGCGGGCCCGACTCATAGTCCGGGTCGGGGCGCGGCTCCTGGTGCGGCGGCCAGGGGCCGGAAACCGGCTGCCCGGCGATCTTGAGGTAGTCGACGAGCTGCGGCCACGCCCAGACCGTGGGGCTCTTTCCTGTCTTGGGCGCGTCCTCGATCAGCTCGAACATCCGCGGGTTGTCTGTGCTGTGTCCGTCGGACTCGATAGGCATGCCACGATCTCCCGCCGCCCGGTTGCCCACCCGCCCTGACGCTGGTGGTAACGAAGGTGGTCGTATCGTCACGCGCGCTTAACCGGGCCGCAACAGCGAAATAAGCTCATCCTTAATCGGCTGGTCAGCCAGGCGCAATGGCAAGTAAAGCGGGTCTCAGCTCCAGATCGTGACGTAGACCGGGGGCTTGAAGCGCGACGGCGACACCCCGGCCGCGGGCGACCGCATCAGCTGCATCGCTTCCGGGGTGCCGAGAAACCGGCGCAGCGCGCTCGCGGCGGTGCTGCGGCGCTCCCGCTCGAGCAGGGTCGCGTACCAGCATTCCTCCACCGGGAATCCTGGCAGGTCGATGAGCGACAGCTCACCGCGCCGGACTTGGTGGGATACCAGGTGCTCAACGGCCGGCGCGACCCCCGCGCCGTCAGCGGCGGCGGCCCAGGCGGCAGTCTGGCTCGGGAAGACCCCGATATTGCTGTCCGCGACGCCGAGCCGGCGCAGCAGCCTGGCGGTCTCGCTTCCCGGATCGGTCCCGGACGGGTCTACCAGCCAGCGCCACTGCCGGACCGGGCCACGCGGCCGCGTCTGCGCCGCGGCTCCCCCCGGGCCCACCACGACCAGCCGGTACTTGAAGACCGGCTCGCTGACGACTGGCAGCTCCTGCTCGCCGGGCACCCCGGGCCCGATGGCGACGTCCGCGAGCCGGTTGGCGATCAGCACGCCGAGCTCGCCGGAGGCCGCCACCCCGGTGGTGATCTGCACGGCGCTGCCGAACCGGCGGCGGAACGCCTCGAGCAGCGGCCCGGCCACAAACTCGGCGAAGGTCGTCGTGGCGACGATGCGCAGCTGTTCGGGCGCGCCCTGGGCGGCACGGACAGCGGCGTGCGCCTCGGCCCCGAGAACGACGATCTGGGACGCGGTGCCGAGCAGCCGCGTACCGCCCGGCGTCAGCGTCATGCCGGCCTGGCTGCGGGAGATCAGCTGGTCCCCGAGGTCCTGGCGGAGCGCGGTGATCGCCTGCGACACGGCGGACTCGCTGACCCCGAGGGCGCTGGCGGCGGCCCGGACCGAGCCGAGCCGGGCCACCAGGACAAACGCATTCAGCTGGGTTAGGGTCAAGGCACACTCCAGTGTGGACCGTTGCGCGCCGGGCAGAACCGTCGCGCCTCCGTACACTCAGAACGTACGGTATCGGCCGGATGCACGCACGAGACGGGTGTGGCCCGTTAGCGGGGGAGGCAGAGTTGCAGGTTCCCGCGCAGGTGGAGTACGAGCGGGCGACCAGCGTGCCGCACGCGCTTACGCTGCTGTCCCGGTACGCGCCTGAGGCCAGGATCCTGGCCGGCGGCCACAGCCTGATCCCGATGATGAAACTGCGGCTCGCGCAGCCCGAGGTGCTCGTCGACATCACCCGGATCCAGAGCCTGCGTTACATCGAGCGGTCCGGCTCGCAGCTGCGCATCGGTGCGCTCGCCAGTCACGCCGACCTGCTGAACTCGCAGGCGGCGGGCGAGCACTTCGCGATCCTGCACGACGCCGAGCGGGTCATCGCGGACCCGGTCGTCAGGAGCTGGGGGACCATCGGCGGGTCGCTGTGCCAGGCGGACCCGTCGGAGGACCTGTCCGCCGCGTTCGCCGCGCTGAAGGGCTCCATGATCATCCAGGGACCCGACGGCAGCCGCGAGGTATCCGCGCGGGCGTTCCACACCGGCCCGTACGAGACCGTCGTCGGAGCCACCGAGATGCTGACCGAGATCAGGCTGCCGGTCAGGCCGGACAGCGGCAGCGCGTACCTGAAGGTGATGCGCCGGGCGGGCGACTGGCCGATCGGCGCCGCCGGGGCGGCGCTCTGGCTGGCGGACGGCGTGATCGCGGACGTCGGTATCGGGCTGACCGCGGTCGGAGCCGCGCACTTCGTCGCGGCCGAGGCCGAGCAGTTCCTGCGCGGCCGGGCCCCTTCCGATGAGAACTTCGACCGGGCGGGCGAAATCGCGGCAGCGAATTGCCGACCGGTCTCCGACCAGCGCGGGACGGTGGAGTACAAGCGCCACCTGGCCCGCGAACTCACCGCCCGGGCGCTGCGCATCGCCGTCGGCCGGGCCCAAGGGCTGGCCACCTCTGCCGGGCGGGTGACGTGAAGATCACCGTCACCGTCAACGGGACCGACTACTCGCGGGTCGTCGAGCCGCGGCTGCTGCTCATCCACTTCCTGCGCGACGAGCTGGGGCTGACCGGCTCGCACTGGGGCTGCGACACATCCAACTGCGGCGCCTGCGTGGTCTGGCTGGACGAGACACCGGTCAAGTCCTGCACGGTGCTCGCCGTCATGGCGGACGAGCGGCGGGTCACCACCGTGGAGGGCCTGGCCAGCCTCAACCGGCTCGATCCGGTCCAAACGGCCTTCGCCGCCTGCCACGGGCTGCAATGCGGTTTCTGCACCCCCGGCATGATGATGACCGCCCGGTGGCTGCTGGACAACAACCCCGACCCGACGCAGGACGAGGTCCGCGAGGCGATCTCCGGCCAGGTCTGCCGGTGCACCGGATACGAGAATATCGTCCGGTCGGTGCTGTGGGCCGCCAAGCACGACGGAGCCGGCGAACACGGGGCGGCCGAACCCGGGGCCGGTGCGCATGAGCCACGCTTACGGGTCGTTCCCGCGCAAGGAGGACGCGCGGTTTATCAGAGGCCAGGGCAAGTACGTCGACGACATCGTGCTGCCCGGCATGCTGCACGGCGCGATCCTGCGCAGCCCGCTCGCGCACGCCAAGATCACCTGCGTCGATGCCAGCGCCGCCCGCGCCCATCCGAAGGTGGTAGAGGTGCTCACCGGCGCCGACCTGGCCGAGCGAGGCCTGGCGTGGATGCCCACGCTGTTCGGCGACGTGCAGGCGGTGCTCGCCACGGACAAGGTGCGCTTCCAGGGCCAGGAGATCGCGTTCGTGGTGGCGACCGACCGGTACGCGGCCCGGGACGCGCTCGAACTGATCTCCGTCGACTACGAGCCGCTGCCGCCGCTGGTCGACGCCTCGACCGCGCTTGACCCGGACGCGCCCGTGGTCCGCGACGACCTGCCGGGCGGCAACCATATCTTCGACTGGAGCGCCGGGGACAAGGTGGCCACGGACGCGGTCTTCGCCACCGCGGACGTGGTGGTTAGCGGCGAGTTCTACTACCCGCGCTCGCATCCCGCACCGCTAGAGACCTGCGGCGTGATCGCCGACTACGACCCGGTCGGCGGCCGGCTGACCGTGTGGTCAACCAGCCAGGCCCCGCACGCCCACCGGACCCTCTACACGGCGCTGACCCAGATCCCCGAGCACAAGATCCGGGTCATATCACCCGACCTGGGCGGCGGCTTCGGCGCCAAGGTCCCCGTCTACCCGGGCTACGTCTGCGCTGTCGCCGCGTCGATGACCCTCGGCCGGCCGGTGAAGTGGGTGGAGGACCGGTCGGAGAACCTGATGTCCACCGCGTTCGCCCGCGATTACCAGATGCACGGTGAGATAGCCGCGACCGCGGACGGCCGGATCCTCGGGCTGCGGGCCAAGGTACTCGCCGACCACGGCGCGTTCAACGCGGTCGCGCAGCCGTCCAAGTTCCCGGCTGGCTTCTTTCACATCTTCACCGGCTCTTACCAGACGCAGGCGGCGTACTGCGAGGTGACCGGTGTTTTCACCAACAAGGCTCCCGGCGGTGTCGCCTACTCCTGCTCGTTCCGCATCACCGAGGCCGTGTACCTGGTCGAGCGGCTGACGGACATGCTGGCCCGCGAGCTGGGGGCGGACCCGGCGGAGCTGCGGATGCGCAATCTGCTGCGCCCCGAGCAGTTCCCCTATACGACCCCTTCCGGCTGGGTGTACGACTCCGGCGACTACCCAAGGGCGCTGCAGCTGGCGCTGGACATGGCCGACTACGGCGAGCTGCGCCGCGAGCAGGCGGAGCGGCGCAGCCGCGGCGAGTACATGGGCATCGGTCTCAGCTTCTTCACCGAGGGGGTCGGCGCGGGCCCGCGCGGCCACATGGACATCATGGGCCTGGGCATGGCCGACGGCGCCGACCTGCGGGTGCACCCCAGCGGTAAGGCGGTGCTGGCCGTCTCGGTGCAGACCCAGGGTCAAGGTCATGAGACGACGTTCGCACAGCTGGTCGCGCATGAGCTCGGCCTGTCGCCGGACGACGTCGAGGTAGTGCACGGCGACACCGACCGGACCCCGTTCGGCTTGGGAACCTACGGGTCGCGGTCCACGCCGGTGTCCGGAGCCGCGGCCGTCGTCGCCGCCAGGAAGGTCCGCGAACGGGCGCGGCTGGTGGCCGCGGCCATGTTCGAGGCGTCCGCCGACGACCTGGAGTGGCTGGACGGCAAGTGGCGGGTGCGCGGCGACCCCGACCAGGCCTTCGGGATAATCGAGATCGCCAAGGCAGCGCACTCCTCGCTGGAGCTGCCGGCCGGGGTCGAGGGGCACCTGGACGCCTCCGCGGTCTATAACCCGCCCAACCTGACGTTCCCGTTCGGCGCCTACATCTGCGTCACCGACGTGGACCCCGGCACCGGCGAGGTAAAGGTGCGCCGCTTCATCGCGGTCGACGACTGCGGCGTCCGGATCAACCCGATGATCGTCGAGGGGCAAATACACCGCGGCCTGGCCGACGGCATCGGCATCGCCCTGATGCAGTCCATCTCGTTCGACGAGATCGGCAACTGCCTGAGTGGCTCCTTCATGGACTACCTGCTGCCGACCTCGCTCGAGTGCCCCTCCCCCGAACTCGGCGCCACCGTCACCCCCTCCCCGCACCATCCGGTCGGCGCCAAGGGCATCGGCGAGTCCGCCACCGTCGGCTCGCCGCCCGCGGTGGTCAACTCGGTGATAGACGCGCTCGCCCCGTTCGGCGTAACCCACGCGGACATGCCGCTGACGCCGGGCAACGTATGGCTCGCCATCCAGCGCGCCTCCCGAACGGCCGGCGGCGCCGCGTTATGGAGATCGATGAGGTAGCCCGCCTGGCCGGGACCTTGGCCGGCGTGCGCTTCCGGGCGTCAGAGGGGCTGGCCGAGTGGCGCTACCACGGCAGGCTGGTCGCCCGGCAGCTCGACGGGACGCGGCTGGTGATCCGCGCCGATTTCGATTACCGGGACGTGATCCTGCGGCAGTTTCCCGGCACCTTCAGCGTCCCACCCCGGTACGCGAAGCACATGATGGTCGTGGCTGACCTCGCACGCGGTGACGTCGCCGCCATCGAGGACGCCTTCGAAAATGCGTGGCAGCTGCAGCGCGATGCCGGCTGACCGGGTGGAGCTGGCGGATCGGTCAGGCGGGCGGGCCTAGTTCCGCGCCGGTGGCGACCGGGCGGGCGGGGTCGGTGATCCAGTTGGACCAGGAGCCGACGTAGACCGCGGCGGGGATGCCGGCCAGGGTGAGGGCGAGGGCCTCGTGGGCGGCGGTGACGCCGGAGCCGCAGTAGACGCCGACCTCGACGTTCCCGGCCGTGGCGCCGAGCCCGGTGAAGCGGGCGGTCAGGTCGGCGGCGGAGCGGAAGGTGCCGTCGGCGTTGACGTTCTCCGCCGTCGGCGCGCTGACCGCGCCGGGGATGTGGCCCGCCACCGGGTCGACCTGCTCGGTCTCGCCCCGGTAGCGCGCCCCCGCGCGTGCGTCAAGCAGCAGGCCGGTACTGGCCAGCGCGGCGGCGCCGTCGGCGTCGAGCAGCGGCCGGTGGCCGGGAGACGCGCTGAAGTCCCCCAGCGGGGTGCCGGGGGCGGGCGCCATGCTCAGGGTCCCCGGTGCTTCGATCGACCCCGGCACGCCGGGCGCCCCGGACGGGCCCGGCTCGGCCGCGTGGCCCGCCGCGCTCCAGGCGCGGAAGCCGCCGTCGAGGACGCGGACCGACGGGTGGCCGAAGTAGCCGAGCAGCCACCACGCGCGGGCGGCCGCGGTGGAGTCGGCCTCGTCATAGACGACCACCAGGCCGCCGGCGTCCACGCCGGCATGGCGCATGGCCGCCTCGAAGTCGCCCGCGGCCGGCAGCGGATGCCGGCCGCCCGCACCGGGCGGCCCGGCCAGGTCGAGGTCGAGGTCGACGAAGACCGCACCGGGGATGTGTCCGGCCTGGTACAGCTCACGGCCGGGCGCGCCGCCGAGACGCCAGCGCACGTCAAGCAGGGTCGGCGGGCGGCCGTCGGCCAGCAGTGCGGCCAGTTCGTCAGCGGTTATCAGGGTGGCGCTGTCATCGGTCACATGGCCAGTATCCCCCGCCGCACAGCGAATTCCTGGCAGTCGCGTGTCTAACGCCGGCTCGCATTACCCCGCACTGGCGCGGGGCGCGGCGAGGCCGGGAACCCCGAAGATTGCTCTAACCGGATGGCAGCGACCTGAGCGTAAACAGCTGGTCGCCGCGACAGGGGCCGGGATAGAACGAGGAGCAATGATGATCGTCAATGCAGGGGGACGCCGGCGGCTGGCGGCTCGCGGGTGCGGTCGCCGCCGGGGTGCTCGCGGTCGGGGCCGTCAGCCTCAGCGCGACGGCCGGATCGGCCGCCACCACCAAGGCAAGCACTGCCGCGGGAACGGCGAACACGGTTGGGGCGGCTGTCCCGGGACGCGCGCAGGTGCCCTGGACGAAGGTCGGCACCGGCTGGGAGCTGGCCGAATACGATGCGGGACCGGCTGGGAAGACCGCGCCGGTCACGTTGTACCTGATCAGCCCGGCTGGCGTGCGCTACTCGATGCACACCTGGAACGGCCGCGGCGTTATCCCGTACCTGGTTGCCTGGTCCGGCGATAAGACCAGGGCGCTGCTGGGCGTGCTCGGGAGCCAGTATGAGCAGGTCAACTTGAAGACCGGCACGCTGACCAGCGGCAAGCTGGCTGGCGGGGCAGAGCCGCAGGGCTACACGCTGCCCAGCGGCCAGGACATCCTCGGCAGTCACCGAAGGAGTCAGTTCCGGCCACACGATCGGGACGGTCGCCCGCTACAGCCTGGCCGGCAAGCTGCTGAAGGTGCTGACCCGCGGCGAGGATGAGACCAGCGCCGTTTACGCGCCGAACGGGGCCACCCTGGCGGTGTCCGGACCGACGGGCCTGGAATTGGCCAGTAACGGCGGCGGCGTGATCCGGTCGCTGCCGGTGCCGCGCACCGACCCGTCCCTCGGCTGCACCCCGTCGCGCTGGTGGAACCCGAGCACGGTGCTGGCCGAATGCCTGGCCAAGGGCACCTACACCCCCCGGCTCTGGCTGGTGCCGGCCAACGGGAAGCAAGCCCGTCGCGCTGACCCCGCAGCGCAGCTCGGCCGGACCGGACCTGGGCGACATCGGCGCCTGGCAGCTCTCCTCCGGGCTGTACGTGCAGGGGCTCACCGGCTGCGGGACGATGCAGATCTTCCGGCAGGCCGGCAACGGGTCGATCAAGATGGTCAACGTGCCGCACACCTCGGGCAACAACAACCAGGTCGTGACCGCGTCCGGGGCCCGGCTGCTGGTGCACGCGCAGACCGCCTGCCCCGGCAGCTCGTCGCTGCTGTGGTTCAACCCGGCCACCCACGCCGAGCAGTGGCTGTTCCACGCGCCGGCCAAAGACGCGGGCGTCATCGGCGTAGTCGCCTACAACAGCACGGAAAACGAGCAGTCCTTCTAGCACGGTCTGCCCTGCGGACCCGGTGAGCGGGGCCGCGAGTGGTGCGCCACCGCGCGTTCCGCTCCGCCAGAACCTGGTGTTCTCGGGCGGAGCGGACAGCGCGGGAAGCACTACCGCGGCTCCGCTCGCGTGTGTGCGTCTAGCGGGCGGTGACCGTGAGCAGCGGCACCAGCTGCTCGGCCGCGGTCAGCGAACCGTGCATGCCAACCAGGACGGACTCACGCGGCTCGGCCTTGGACGCGATGACCGCCGTATTGCCCGCGCAGGCGGCCACCACATCGCCGATCCGGGCCGTCATCGCCTCGTCGACCACGCCGGGCGGGCCGAACCAGCCGTCCTTGATGGCCTCATCGCGGGACGCGACCCACGCGTGCTCGCCGAGCACCTCCCGCCAGGTGGCGACCACGTCGGCGGCCGCGCCGGGGCGGGCGTACGCGTGCCGGGCGCGCGCCTCGCCGCCGAGCAGCGCGAGGCCGTCGCGCAGCACCGCGAACGGGCCGTCGACATCGACGTCGAGCTTGTCGTCGGGGCCGACGTCGACCATGCCGTGATCGGCGGTGACGTACAGGATGGTCCCGGACGGCAGGGTGGAGGCGAGGTGCTCGGCCAGCCGGTCCACATGCGACAGCTGGAACTCCCACGCCTGCGAGGACACGCCGTACCTGTGCCCGGCGGCGTCGAGGTCACCGTGATAGGCCATCACCAGCGCCCGGTCCGACTCGGCGAGCGCGTCGGCCGTCAGCGCGGCCAGCGCGCCGAGCGAGTCCGCGCCCCGGTACTGCGGGCCGCGCAGGGTGGCGACGGTCAGCCCGCTCCCCTGGAAGGCGGACGGCCCGACGTAAATGGCGTCCAGCCGGTCGGCCGACGCCCGCTCGAAGATCGTCGGCCGCGGCTGCCAGGCCACCGGGTCGATGTCGGCCGGCCATTTGAGCCCGTTGAGCAGCCGGTCCTGGCCCGGCACGGCGACCTGGTAGCCGAGCATCCCGTGCACCGCGGGCACCAGACCGGTGCCGAGGGAGGCCAGGCTGGTCGTCGTGGTGGAGGGGAACCCGGCGGTCAGCGGCCGGGAGTTGAACGCCAGCTCGGCCAGGAACGGGGCGGCCGCCTGGTGCGCGCGCAGCAGCTCAAGGCCGAGCCCGTCGATCAGCAGCAGGCAGGCCCGGCCGGTCTCGGGGAGGCCGAGCACGTTGCCGGAGGCGTCCCCGGTCAGCGAGGCGAGGATGGAGTTGGAGAGGTCAGCGAGGCTGGACTCGCCGTATGAGGGCACGATGGGACTATTGCGGGGCTCTCGTGTCATCCGTCAGCTCCCGGCGCGCGCGACGGCGTCGTTGAGCGCGCTGGCGAACTTCAGCACGGCCGCCACGGCGTCCTCGCCGTCGGCGCCCTCGCTGATCCGCAGCGTCAGGTCGTCGGCGGTGATCGTGCCGAGGTAGCCGTGGTCGGCCTCGCAGGCCTCGTCCCCGCAGTGGGCCGGCTCCAGCTCCAGGTGAGCGAGCACGTTCCAGCCGATCGTCAAGATGACCTCGGACGGCATCGTCACGCCGGGCGTGTAGGCCGCCGGGTCGGGCACGACCCTGGTCAGCGACACCGATGTCACCCGGGAGACCTTGATGGCCTCGCTCGAGGTCTCGGCCCGCGGCCGGTCCTGCGGGTCCTCAGCTGGGTGCTCGTCAGTGTGCGAGTAGACCAGCCGGGTCGGGGTCAGCGCGAGCACGGTCATGTGCCTGCGGATCTCCATGCCGGGGTCGAAGAGCGCGTCATGCTGGACAAAGAAGGCGGTGACCGGCTCGGGGCCGAGCGCGAAGGCGACAGCGTCCGTCACCAGACCCGGGTAGTAGCCGCTGCGCTCAATCGCGACCCGCAGGTCTTCGGTCATGACTCGGGTTTCCGTCATTGCTCCATCCTGCACTGTCCGGGGGCGTGCTTCACCCCCTGGGCGGTCTAAACCCGCCATTTCCCGGGGCTTGCTAGCCATGGGAACGGTCAACAGCGGCGATATCGCGCCATACCGGCTCAGCTCCGGGCACTCCGGTGCCCGGGGCGTCGGTGCCCGGCGCGTCGGTGCCGGGGCCGTCCTCGCCGGGCGCCCCGATGCCGGCTTCCCGGCGCGATTCGTCGTCCGCCGCGCGGCCGCGGGACCTGAGCTTGCGCGGCAGCCTGATCCGCCGCTCCTCGCGCGGCTCCTCGAGTTCGAGCGCGGCCGCGCTCGGCGCGGGCTTGGGCTTGTTCGGCCGGCGCCCGCCGGCGGCGCCGCCCCGGCCCCGGTAGATCAGCAGCCCGTTCACCGGGTCGGGCACGCCGTCGAGGGCGGCCCGCACCGCGGGCAGCGCGCGGAACGCCTCCCACTGCTCATCGCCCGAGAACAGCACCTCGAAGATGACGCCGTACTCGGTGTCGTGCCACTCGTAGTACATCGCGCCGTGGGTGATGGCCGCCTCGGTAAGCTCGTCCTCGTAGGCGTACCGCCACCCGCTCGCCGGGAGCTTGTCGCCGGAGAAGACCTCGATCGACCACCATTCAGCCATGGCTGCAACCTCCCGGGCGCTCTGCGTACTCACGATAGTACGTCTTTGCCGGTGCCCGCGGAAAGCGATTTTCACCCACGGCAGATGCTCTGCCTTCGGGCGAAAACCGTTAAATATATTGAACGGAAGGTTGCGTCTGGGTCACGGCGACGCGGCCGTTTTGCAGTGCTTGGCGATCGTCGATACGTTCACGGCATGGCGGCAGACGGACGGCGACACGTGCTCGCGATTGGCGGGGGCATGCTCATGCCCCCCAGCGCGATCCCTCTTCATGTGCAGTACGCGATCGAGTTGAGTGGGAAGAGCAGGCCGCGGCTGTGCGTGCTCAACCAGGCCGTCGGCGATGATCCCAACAGCTACCTGAGGTTCTACGACCGCCTCGCGGGCGCCCCGGTCGAACTCCGCCACCTGGCCCTCTTCCCGATGCCGAACGTCTCCGACCCCGAGGACCTGCTGATGTCGCAGGACATCCTCTTCGTGGGCGGCGGCAGCGTCGCCAACATGCTGGCCGTCTGGCGGGTGCACGGCATCGACGAGATCATGCGCAAGGCCTGGCACGCGGGGATCGTGCTGGCCGGCTCCTCGGCCGGCGGCATCTGCTGGTTCACCGGCGGGACCACGGACTCGTTCGGCCGCAGGCTGCGCCCGTTTACCGACGGGCTCGCGATGCTGCCCGGCAGCTTCTGCCCGCATTACCAGTCCGAGGCGGAGCGGCGGCCGCTCTACCAGCGGCTGGTGGCCGAGCGCGCGCTGCCCGGCGGCCTCGCCTGCGACGACGGCGTGGCCGGGCACTTCGTGGATGACAACCTGGACGAGATGGTCTCCGACCTTCCCGGCGGCACCGGCTACCTGGTCGAACCGGACGGCGCCGGCGGCGCCACCGAGACCCGGCTCCCGGTCCGCTTCCTCGGCGCCTGACCCGCCAGCCGACCAGCTCACGGTCGGCGGCGAAGCAACGCGACCCCGCGGATCACGAACGGCCGGCGGAAAACTCGGAGCCACGGTCCGTTCCACATCTAGGTTTTACTTTTTCGCCGTGGCCCGGTGCAGGGACCAGACGAGGGCGGCGAAGACGAAGACCGGCAGCAGCCACCACGCGTTCACCTTGGCCGCGTGGGTCAGGATGGCGGTGAGCGCCAGCCCCGCCACCACGAGGGCGGCCACCTGCCAGTCGTCGCCGACGATGAAGTCGTACCAGAACGCGCCGAACGCCTTGAGCTGCTTCATCAGCTGACAACCTCCGAGGGACGGGTTGATACGGTGACTGCCGCCTGGCGCGAGCGCAGCCACCGGATGCAGGCGGCGGCGACCACGGCGACAACCGGGATGAGCACCAACAGCGCGGCGTCGTTGCCCGGCCAGCGCGCGCCCGCGCCCTCCGCCCCCCAGAAGGTGCCGAACGAGGTGAGCATCACGCCCACCACGAGCTTCATCCAGTTCTCGGGCACCTTCGTCAGCGGCGCCCTGACCGCGATGCCGCCGATGGTGACGACGACGATCGCGGCGGCCGCCCCGATCACCGCGGCGCCGATGTTCTTCTGGTTGGCGCCGAAGGTGATCACGATGAAGACGACCTCGAGCCCTTCGAGCAGCACGCCCTTGAACGCGAGGGTGAAGGCGTACCAGTCGCGCACGCCGCGCTTGGCCTCCTTGGTGGCGGCCTCGGCCGCGGCGACCTCCCGCAGGTAGGCGCTGGCCTCATCGTGCAGCGCCTTGTAGCCGGCGGCACGGAGCACCGCCTTGCGCAGCCACTGCAGGCCGAAGATCGCCAGCAGCGCGCCGACGATCACCCGCAGTGCGGTCAGCGGCAGATCGTTGATCGCCGGGCCCACCGCCGCCGTGATCACGGCGAGGGTGACGAGGGCGGCGGCCATGCCCTGGAAGGTCGACCGCCACTCGCGGGTGACGCCGGCCGCGAGGACGATGGTGAGCGCCTCGACCGCCTCGACCACGCAGGCGATGAAGACGGTGAGGATCAGCGGGAGGGCATTCAATGAATCTCCTCGGCTAGGTCGCAGAGATGGCTTGGTCAGGGAGAATGTGCGGGTGACGAACGATCAGGCCTCGACAGACACCCCGGCGGCCGGCGATGGCCCCGGGCCCGGCTGGCTGCTGCTCATCTACCGGGTGCCGCCGGAGCCGACCAGGCTGCGCTCCACCGTGTGGCGGCGGATCAAGTCGCTGGGCGCGATCTACCTGCAGAACTCGGTGGCGGCGCTGCCGGCCAGCCCGGCCAACGAGCGGTCGCTGCGCAAGCTCCGCCGGGAGATCCTGGACATGTCCGGGACCGCCATCCTGCTGTCGGCGGCCGCGCTGGCCGGGGACGCGGAGGTCCGCGCCTCGTTCCTGGCCGCCCGCAACGACGAGTACGCCGAGATCGTCGACAAGTGCGAGGACTTCCTCCGGCAGGTGCAGAAGGAGTACGACGAGAACCACTTCACCTACGCCGAGCTCGAGGAGAACGAGGAAGACCTGGTGAAGCTGAAGAACTGGTTCGCCAAGATCACCGGACGGGACGTCTTCCACGCCGACGGGCGGCCGGCCACCGAGCGGGCGCTGGAAGCGTGCGAGCAGTCCCTCGAGGCGTACGCCGCCCGGGTCTACGCCGAGGAAGCGGAAGGCCAGTGACACTCGTCCATTGTAACAGTCGTTAGATCGAGACTCATAACTGTCGTTATTGCTAAGTTGTGACAATCGGATCACTGCGCGGCTAACTGGCGGGACACTTCCGGGTCGCCTGGGCTGCGCAGAATCGGCCCCATGAACCGTACGCACTCGCGCACACGGCTGCGCCTGCTGGCCGGCCTGCCCGGCAGCTGCGATCCCTGGCTTCCGGGCAGCGGGCAGCGGGCAAACGGCAGCTGCGTCACTTTCGTGGCACCGGCCACTTGCGCGTCGTTCGGCCGGCCAGAAAGGCGCCATGATCACGAAGGATCTTCTTATCACGAAGATTTTTCGCTCGTATAGCATGAATATCTTACGTCATGATAAAAGTCTTCGTGATCATTTTCGAGCAAGTTAGATCTGATGGGGACGCCGGGGGCGATGGGACGCAAACGTAGTCCCTAGCCGGCGATGGTTCCCTTCGGCGGGATAGTCCCGGTGCGGCGGTTTGCCGCCTTGACCGTTTGCTGCCTTGACGGTTCGCTGCCTTGACGGTTCGCTGCCTTGACGGTTCGCTGCCTTGACGGTTCGTTGCCTTGACGGTTCGCTGCCTTGACGGTTCGTTGCCGCGTTGGTACATTACTTGAGTAACTAACCAGTGTGGCTAGGCCGGGGAGAGGCGGATCCGTTGCGGGAGATGGCCGGGCTCGACGAGGGGACCCCGCTGTTCGCGCAGATCGCGGAGCGGCTGGCCGAGGAGATCGCCGACGGCGGTCTGGCCGAGGGCGAACGGGTGCCGTCGATGAACGAGCTGGCCGCCTTCTACCGGATCAACCCGGCCACCGCCGCCAAGGGCCTCAACCTGCTAGCCGACGACGGCCTGCTCGAAAAGCGCCGCGGCATCGGGATGTTCGTGGCATCCGGTGCGCGCAAGCAGCTGCTCGCGCGGCGCCGTGACCAGTTCGCCAGCCGGTACGTCGAGCCGCTGCTGACCGAGGCCGCGCGGCTTGGCATCGGCACCGACGAGCTGGTCGCCCTGGTCAGGGATACCGCGCACGCACTCCCCCTCAACACGCAAGGAGGTGTCACGGTATGACGCCAGCAATCTCCGTGACCGGCCTGTCCCGCCGTTACGGCGGCCATCTTGCTCTCGACCAGGTCAGCCTCGACGTCGGGGCGGGGTCGATCACCGGCCTGCTCGGCCGCAACGGCGCGGGCAAGACCACGCTGCTGCGCATTCTCGCGGGCCAGGAGTTCCCCTCGGCCGGCCGTGTCCTCGTCCACGGCGCGCCGCCGGCCGAGAACGAAGCGGTGCTGCGCCGGATGGTCTTCATCCGCGAGGACCAGGTCTACCCCGACTTCAAGATCCGCCACGCGCTGCGGATCGCGTCCTGGTTCTACCCGAACTGGAGCGCAGAGGTGGCGGACGCCCTGCTGGCGGACTTCGAACTGCCCCCCGGCCGGGCGATCAAGAAGCTGTCGCGCGGGATGCGCTCAGCCCTCGGGATCGTGATTGGCCTGGCCGCCCGGGCCGACGTGACCCTGTTCGACGAGCCCTACGCCGGCCTGGACGCGGTGGCGCGGCAGATCTTCTATGACCGGCTGCTGGCCGAGTACGCCGAGCGGCCCCGCACCATCCTGCTCTCCACCCACCTGATCGACGAGGCGGCCGGGCTGCTCGAGCGGGTGATCGTGATCGACCATGGCCGGGTCGTGCTCACGGCGGACGCCGACGACCTGCGGGGTGTCGCCACCGCCGTGAGCGGCCCCGCCCTCGCGGTCGACGAGTTCACCGCCGGGCGCGTGATCTGGGACCGGCGGCGGATCGCCTCGCAGGCTTCGGCCGTCGTGGTCGGCCCGCTTGACGAAGCCGACCGCGCGCGGGCCAGGTCGCTGCGCCTGGACCTGTCGCCGCTGACGTTGCAGCAACTGGTGGTCCATGCCGCCGCCGCAGAGCCGGCCGGCCCGCTGGAAAGGACAAGCGCATGAGAACGTGGCGCGACATCGCCCGCTACCACCTGGTCCTGCCGTGGCTGGTGCTGGGGCTGCCGTGGGCGGCCCTGGCACTCAGCTTCTTCGTGAACCTGGTGATCTTCGCCTTCGTCCCCACCAGTTACCACGAGGTCCTGACCAGCCACGGCCTGGTCCAGGTGGCCAACCCCGCGCATAACTTCACCGGCGGGCTGGCCACCATCTACGTCTTCTTCCTGGTGATCGGGATCAGCAGCATCGGCCGGTCGCTGCCGTTCGGGCTGGCCCTCGGCGCCAGCCGCCGCTCCTTCTACACCGGGACCGCGCTGTTCGGGGTAGTGCTGTCCTTGGTCGACGGACTGCTGCTGACCGCGCTGCAGGCGATCGAGCGGGCCACCGGCGGCTGGGGCGTACGCATGCATTTCTTCCAGGTCCCTTACGTCCTGGACGGCCCGTGGTACCGCACCTGGCTGACCTCCTTCGTCGTGCTCGCCCTGATGTTCGTCTGGGGCATGTGGTTCGGGATCGTCTACCGGCGCTGGAACCTGTTCGGCTCGATGGCCTTCATCTCCGCCCAGGTCGCTGTGGTCGTCGCCCTCGTGCTGATCCTCGTCTGGGCAGACGCGTGGGTGAGCGCCGGGCACTTCTTCACCGGCCTGACGGCAGCCGGACTCACCGGGGTGCTCGCGGCGCTGGCGGCGCTGCTGCTGGCAGGCGGCCAGGCCACCATCCGCCGCGCCACCGTCTGACAGGCCCACCACAACAACCGCCAAGCCTTAACCCCAGCCACACCGAGGCGGCGCGGTTTAAGCAACGCCTGCACAGCAACCACCACGTCTTCAACCTCAACAACCACCACGTCTTCAACCTCAGCCACAGTGTGGAGGGTGCCCCGCTTTCTGGGGCACCCTCCCGCGGGGGGAATGGGGGCGGCGCCCCCCATGCGCGGGGGTGCAGGGGGCCAGGGGGGATGGGGGCGGGAGCCCTCCATGCCGGAAAAGGCGTCCCCCCACTAGTAAATACTGTGCGGTCGGTCACGGCTGAGCTGTGGGTAGCATCCGGGCGCGGCAGGGTGCAATAACATCGGCAGCGTGACTGTCTCCCTTTCTAACAGCGAGTCGGCGGCCGGAACGGCCGAGGCCGACGTCCTTGTCATCGGGGTTGTGCAGACCCCGGACGGCCCGAGCGCCGCACCCGGCGCGGACGGCGTTGACGAAGCGCTCGGCGGGACCCTCGCCGACGCGCTTACCGCACTTGGCGCTACCGGCGAACCCGATGAGCTGACCAAGGTCCCCGGCGGGGGCAAGCTGCCCGCCACGTTGATCCTCGCGGTCGGGCTCGGCCGCGCGCCTGACGGCGACGCGCCCTTTGACGCCGAGAGGCTCCGCCGGGCCGCCGGGACGGCGCTGCGGGCGGCCAGCGCGAAGACACCTTCCGTTAAGGATGGCGGGATTAAGTCTGTCGCGGTGGCGTTGCCCGCGCGGACCGCCGACGAGGCGGAGGCCGTCACCACCGGGGCGCTGCTCGGCGCCTACAGCTTCCGTAAGTACCGCGCCACCGCGGCCCCGTCGCTCGCGGTGACCGTGCTCACCGACGAGGAGAACGGCGCGGCGGTCAGCCGCGGCGAGACGATCGCCAACGCCGTCAACCTGGTGCGGGACCTGGTCAACACGTCGCCGCTCGACCTGCCGCCCGCCGCGCTGGCGGACGCGGCCGAGCAGGCGGCCAGCGCGGTCGGCATCGCCGTCGAGGTGCTGGACGAGGACGCGCTCAAGGCCGGCGGTTACGGCGGCCTGACCGGCGTCGGCATGGGCTCGACCCGGGGGCCGCGGCTGGTCCGGCTCAGCTACACCCACCCGGAGGCGGCCAAGACGGTCGCGTTCATCGGCAAGGGGATCACCTTCGACTCCGGCGGCCTGTCGCTCAAGCCGCCGAAGTCCATGGAGACGATGAAGTGCGACATGAGCGGCGCCGCCGCCGTGCTCGCCGCCACCGTGGCCGCGGCCGAGCTCTCCATCCCGGTCAACATCGTGACTTACCTGACGGCCGCCGAGAACATGCCGGGCTCCGGCGCGCAGCGGCCGTCGGACGTTATCACCATCTACGGCGGCACCACCGTCGAGGTGCTGAACACCGACGCGGAAGGCCGGCTGGTGCTGGCCGACGGGCTGGCGCGCTCGGCCGAGGACCACCCGGACGTGGTCGTTGACGTCGCCACCCTGACCGGGGCGGCGACGGTGGCACTGGGCCGCCGCACCGCCGGCGTCATGGGTTCCTCCGATTCGTTCGCGGCTTCGGTAGCCTCGGTCATGCGGGAAGCGGGCGAGCCCGCGTGGGCCATGCCGTTCCCCGAGGAGCTGCGCAAGGGACTCGACTCCACCGTCGCCGACCTGGCCAACGTCTCCCCCGACCGGGAGGGCGGCATGATGGTCGCGGGCCTGTTCCTGCGCGAGTTCGTGCCGGAGGGCGCGGCCTGGGCGCACCTGGACATCGCCGGGCCCGCCTTCAACGAGAAGGCGCCGTTCGGCTACACGCCCAAGGGCGGGACCGGCGCGGCGGTGCGGGCACTCATCGCGATCGCGGCGGCCACCGCGGACGGACGACTTCCCGGCGCGTAAGCAGTGCGCGCTGACATGATGGGAAACTGAGCGTAAAGCAGAAGAGGGGTTAACAGTGGCAGAGGGCGGCCATTACGACATCGTCATCCTCGGCGGCGGCAGCGGCGGGTACGCCTGCGCGCTGCGCTCGGCCGAGCTTGGCAAGCGCGTGGCCCTGATTGAGAAGGACAAGGTCGGGGGGACCTGCCTGCACCGAGGCTGCATCCCCACCAAGGCGCTGCTGCACGCGGCCGAGGTCGCCGACACCACCCGGGAGTCGGAGAAGTTCGGGGTGCGGGCGGCGTTCGAGGGCATCGACATGCCCCAGGTCCTCTCCTATCAGCAGGGCGTCGTGGAACGGCTCTGGAAGGGGCTGCAGTCCACCCTGGCGAGCCGGAAGATCGACACCATCATCGGTGACGGCCGTCTCACCTCGCCGAACTCGGTCGCGGTGGGCGACGAGGTCTACACCGGCGACTACGTGGTGCTGGCGACCGGGTCGGTGCCGCGGTCGCTGCCCGGGCTGACGCTGGACGGGCAGCGGGTGATCTCCTCCGACGAGGGGCTCCGGCTGGACCGGGTGCCCGCGTCGGCGATCATCCTCGGCGGGGGCGTGATCGGCGTGGAGTTCGCGTCGGTGTGGCGCTCCTTCGGCGCGGACGTGACCATCGTCGAGATGGCGCCGCAGCTGCTGCCGCTGGAGGACGAGTCGTCGGCCAAGGTGCTGCAGCGGGTGTTCCGGCGGCGCGGGATCAAGTTCGAGGTCGACACGCCGTTCCAGTCGGTCTCCCACACCGACAACGGCGTCTCGGTGGCGCTCGGCAACGGCAAGACCCTCGAGGCCGAGCTGCTGCTGGTCGCGGTCGGCCGCGGGCCGGTCTCGGCCAACCTGGGCTACGAGGAAGCCGGGGTGGCGGTCAGCCGCGGCTATGTGGACGTCGACGGCTACTGCCGGACGTCGGTGCCGAACGTCTTCGCGGTCGGCGACCTGATCGCCACCCCGCAGCTCGCGCACGTCGGCTTCGGCGAGGGCATCCTGGTCGCGGAGCAGATCGGCGGGCTCGAGGTGCGGCCGATCGACTACGACGGCGTCCCCCGGATCACCTACTCCGAGCCCGAGGTCGCGTCGGTCGGCATCACCTCCGCGCAGGCCGCCGAGCGCGGCATCAACGTGGTCGAGGTGATCTACCCGCTCGGCGGCAACGGCAAGTCGGTCATCCTGCAGACGCAGGGCCAGGCCAAGGTGCTGGCCGAGGCGCCCGTTTCCCCCGGCGACAAGCCCGGCCGGGTGCTGGGCGTCCATCTCGTGGGCAGCCGGGTCGGCGAGCTGATCGCCGAGGCGCAGCTCATCGTCAACTGGGATGCGGAACCGGATGACGTTGCCTCGCTGATCCACCCGCACCCGACCCAGTCCGAGATCATCGGTGAGGCGCACCTGGCGCTCGCCGGCAAGCCACTGCACTTTCACGCATAAGGAGTTAGTACCGACATGTCGGTCTCCGTAGTTATGCCCCAGCTCGGTGAGAGTGTCACCGAGGGCACCGTCACGCGCTGGCTGAAGAAGGAGGGCGAGCAGGTCAAGGCGGACGAGCCGCTGCTCGAGGTGTCCACCGACAAGGTGGACACCGAGATCCCGGCCCCGGCCTCCGGCATCCTGCGCGGCATCGTGGTCGATGAGGACGAGACGGTCGCGGTGGGCGCGCAGCTCGCCGTGATCGAGGACGCTGACTCCGACGCCGCGCCCGCCCCGGCCGAGACGCCGGACGCGCCGGCCGCCGAGGCGCCGGCCGAAGCACCGGCCGAGCCCGCCGCGCCGCCCGCGCCGTCCTACCAGCCGCCCGCGGCCCAGCCGCCGGCCCCGGCTCCGTCTTACCCGTCGGCCCCGTCGTACGCGTCGTCGGCCTCCCCGTCCTACGCACCGCCGCCGACGCCCGCTCCCCCGGCCCCGGCCAACGGCGGCGGGCAGGCCGCGGCCACCAACTGGTCGTGGACCGAGCCGCAGGCGCCGTCCGCGCCGTCCTACGCTCCCCCGGCCGCGGCCGCCCAGCCGGCGCCGTCCTACCAGCCGCCGGCCCAGCAGCCGCCCGCCCCGGCACCCTCGTACGCCCCGCCGGCCGAGCAGTCAGCGCCCGAGCCCGAGGCGGCCGAGACGGGCTCCTACCCCGAGCCCACCCCGCTTCCGTCGGGCGACTCGCCGTACGTGACGCCGCTGGTGCGCAAGCTCGCGGCCGAGCACTCCGTGTCGCTTGACTCGATCGTCGGCACCGGTGTCGGCGGCCGGATCCGCAAGCAGGACGTCATCGACGCCGCCGCCAAGCAGCGCGCGGAGGAGGCGGCCGCGGCCGCTGCCGCCGCCGCCCCGGCTCCGGTGGCCGCCGCCCCGGCTGAGTCCGCGCCCGGCGGCCGCCCCCGCCGCCGCCCCCGCGGCGGCCCAGGCCCGTCCGGCGGTCGCGCCGTCGGCGCTGCGCGGCACCACCCAGCGGATGTCCCGGCCGCGTCAGGTCATCGCCAAGCGGATGGTCGAGTCGCTGCAGACCTCGGCCCAGCTCACCACGGTGGTCGAGGCCGACGTCACCAACATCGCGCGGCTGCGCGACCGGGGCAAGGCCGCGTTCGAGTCCCGTGAGGGCGTCAAGCTGACGTTCCTGCCGTTTTTCGCGCAGGCCGCCGTCGAGGCGCTCAAGATCCACCCGAAGCTCAACGCGGTCATCAACGCCGAGACGCAAGAGGTTACCTACCACGCGGCCGAGCACCTCGGCATCGCGGTGGACACCGAGCGCGGCCTGATGGTGCCGGTCATCCACGGCGCCGGCGACCTGAACATCGGCGGCCTCGCGCGCAAGATCAACGACCTGGCCTCCCGCACCAGGTCCGGTCACGTCGGCCCCGATGAGCTGGCCGGCGGCACGTTCACGCTGACCAACACCGGCAGCCGGGGCGCGCTGTTCGACACCCCGATCATCAACCTGCCGCAGGTCGGCATCCTCGGCGTCGGCGGCGTGGTCAAGCGCGCGGTGGTCGTCGAGGACCCGTCCCTGGGCGAGGTCATCGCCGTCCGCTCCATGGTCTACCTGGCGCTGACCTACGACCACCGGCTCGTCGACGGCGCCGACGCCGCCCGCTTCCTCGTCACGGTGAAGAGCCGTCTCGAAGAGGGCGCGTTCGAGGCCGACCTCGGCCTTTAGCCGCGGACCGGGCCGGAATTGCGATCCCGATGAAGGTAGCGGTCACCGGCTCGTCCGGGCTGATCGGCACGGCGCTCACGACAAGCCTGCGGGCGGACGGCCATCAGGTCGTCCGCCTGGTCAGGCGGACGCCGCACGCCGCCGACGAGGTCCGCTGGGACCCGCGCGCGGCCGACGCCGGCGACCCGGCCCTGGCCGGCGTCGACGCCTGCGTGCACCTGGCCGGCGCGGGGGTCGGCGACCACCGCTGGACGGCCGCCTACAAGGCCGAGATCCGGTCCAGCCGGGTGCTGCCCACCCGGGCGCTGGCCGCGGCCCTGGCGGCGGCCTCGCCGCGCCCCGCGGCGTTTGTCGCCGCCTCCGCGATCGGCTGGTACGGCGACACCGGCGGCGCCCCGGTCACCGAGGACACCCCGGCCGGCCAGACGTTCCTGCCGCGGGTGGTGGCCGACTGGGAGGCCGCCGCGGCGCCCGCCCGCGACGCCGGGATCCGCGTCGCCCACCTGCGCAGCGGCCTCGTCCTCGGCTCCGGCGGCGGCGTGCTCGGCCGGCTGGCGGCGCCGGCCCGCCTCGGCGTGCTCCCCCGCTTCGGCGACGGCCGTCAGGTGATGAGCTGGATCTCGCTGACCGACGAGGTCCGCGCGATCCGCTTCCTGCTCGACGCTCCCGGCGCCGAAGGCCGCAGCGGCCCCTGGAACCTGACCGCCCCCAACCCGGTCACCGACTCCGAGCTGACCGCCGCGCTGGATGCCGCGTTCCACCGCCCGGATTTCCGCTGGCTGCGGGTGCCCGCCCCGCTGCTGAAGGTGGGCCTCGGCGAGATGTCGGCCGAGCTGCTCAACAGCGCCCGCGTCCTGCCCAGCCGCCTGCTGGACGCCGGCTTCGTCTTCGAGCACCCCACCATCGCCGCCGCCCTCGCGGCAGAGCTCCACTCCACGCCGCCTGGCGCGTAAAGACCGTGTCACCAGCGGGGAACGTCGAGCCACGGTCCGTTCGAAATGGCTGTGGCCTTGAATCTAGGAGCCGGGTTGCATGACGATGTCGAAGTCGGCGTGCCGGAAGGGGACCTTGTCCACCTGCCACTTCTCCGCCAGGGCGGGGTCGAAGACCTCCTCGAACTCCTCGATCAGCGACTTCTTCACCGCGAAGACCGTGTCTGACTCGATGTACTCGCTCCCGGCCACGAAGATGTGCGTGGTCAGCGAGCGGTGCCCGGCCGCGGCGACGATGAAGTGGATGTGGGCCGGGCGGAACGCGTGCCGGCCGGTCGCCTTGAGCAGCTCGCCGACCGGGCCGTCGGTCGGGATCGGGTAGTAGCTCGGCACGATGGTCCGGAACCAGAATTCGCCCTTGCCGTCGGCCGTGAAGAAGCCCCGGCCGTTGGTGCGGGGCTGCACATCGGGCTGCTGGACGTCGTAGAAGCCCTGGTCGTTGGCCTGCCAGACGTCGAGGGTGGCGCCCGGGAGCGGGGTCCCGTCGGATGAGACGACCCGGCCGGTGACCACGCACGGGGTGCCGGCGCCGACCAGGTCGATGGTGGCGCCAAGCTCGCGGACCGGGGATTCCACCACGTGGAACGGGCCGAGCACGGTCGACTCGGTCGCGACGCCGTACTTCCGGTTGCTGATCGTCTCGGTCAGCATCGACAGGCCGAGCACGTCGGACAGCAGGATGAACTCCTGCCGGTCGTCGTCGCACTTGTGCCCGGTCCTGGTGAGGAAGTCGATCGCCGTCTCCCACTCACCGATCGTCAGCTCGGTCTCGCGGGCGAACGCGTGCAAATGCTTGACCAGTGCGGTCAGGACCTCCCGCAGCCTCGGGTCGGTCTGCGTGCCGAAGCTCTCGATGACGGCCTCGGCCGCCGTTTCCTCGGTGAAATCCGTAGCCATGAGCATGAGGCTACGACCGCGGTCAGGTGCGGTCTACCACTGGTCGCTGTGAGATTTCCGGCTTGAACGGTCCGTGGTTCCACCCAGACCGCGCGGGTGCGCTTCGCGCTCCTCACGGGCGGCCACCTCGAGGCCCGCGAGCGGGATCTTCCAGAGCGGCATCTTCCGGCGGTCCTCGGCCGACCAGGCCGAACGGCCGGCCTCGCCCATCGCGGCCAGGGCGGTGATCCTGATCAGGCGGCGGGCCGCGTTGAACATCAGGAAGGCCAGCGGCAGCTCGATGAACACGGCGGAGGCGACGCTGCCCCAGATGGCGCGGGTGCCGGAGTCGAGGATCACGTCGAACCAGGCGTCGCAGCACAGCAGCGTCGCGGTGATCAGCAGGAAGGCGATCACGATCTGGCGGCCGCGCCAGAACGCCCAGCCGGTGGCGGCGAACGCGAGGAACTCGATGATGTCGAACCCGACCCAGGCACCGCGCCAGTAGTGGGTATGGAAGGAGCGGTGCAGGGTGAGCACGAGAACGATGATCCACGCGGCCAGGGCGACGCAGGCGACGACGGAGAACAGCAGGCCGACGCGGCGGCGGCGGGAGATGTACATGCCAAGCATGGGGTCCGGGCAGTCGAAGGCGGCCAGCGTGCGAGCGAGCTGGCGGCGATCGGCCGCGCTCATGTCGCGCAGGTCTGACTCGTTGATCACATGTGGTTTCTTCCCTGCCGACGCGGGAGTCTCACCTGCGACGTAATCTCGATCATGTGGATGCTGAACTCGTGTACGCGCATGTCGGCTTCGGCGCGGAAGCCGTCGATTACCTCCAGGCCTGGGAGATGCAGCGCGCGGTGCACGGCAGGCGGGTCCTGGGGGAGATCCCCGATTGCTGCCTGCTGCTTGAGCACACGCCCGTCTACACCGCGGGCAAGCGGACGGCGGTCTCGGACCGGCCGTTCGGCGACCCCGGGGCGCCGGTCATCGACGTCGACCGCGGCGGCAAGATCACCTGGCACGGCCCCGGGCAGCTCACCGCCTACCCGATCGTGAAGCTGCGCGAGCCGATGGACGTGGTGGCCTACGTGCGCGCGCTCGAGGAGGCGATGATCTTGGTCTGCGCGGAGTTCGGGCTCGGGGCCATCCGGGTGCAGGGCCGGTCCGGCGCCTGGCTCCCGGCCTCCGGCGCACTGCCGGAACGGAAGATCGGGGCGATCGGGGCGCGGGTGGCGCGCGGGGTGACCATGCACGGGCTGGCGCTGAACTGCGACAGCGACCTGTCGTGGTTCGACCGGATCGTGCCCTGCGGCATCAGGGACGCCGGCGTGACTTCGCTCACCGCGGAGACCGGCATCGGCGTCTCCGTCTCCGACGTTACGCCGCTGCTTGAGCGGCATCTGACCAAGGCGCTGGGGTACCGCACCTGGTCCCGCATCCACACCGTGACGCCGCTTACCGCCACGGCCGCATAGGCTGGAGGCGTGGTGGAACTGGTGCCGGACGGACGGCGGATGCTGCGCCTTGAGGCGCGCAACGCGCAGACGCCGATCGAGAAGAAGCCCGAGTGGATCAAGACCCGGCTGCGTACCGGTCCCGAGTACACCGCGCTGCGGGAACTCGTCCGGGCCGAGGGGCTGCACACGGTCTGCCAGGAGGCGGGCTGCCCGAACATCTTCGAGTGCTGGGAAGACCGCGAGGCCACCTTCCTGATCGGCGGCGACCAGTGCACCAGGCGCTGCGACTTCTGCCAGATCGACACGGGCAAGCCGCAGGCGCTGGACCTCGACGAACCGCGCCGGGTGGCCGAGTCGGTGGCGACGATGGGGCTGCGCTACGCCACCGTTACCGGGGTCGCCCGCGACGACCTTCCCGACGGCGGCGCCTGGCTGTACGCCCAGACCTGCGTCGAGATCCACCAGACGGTGCCCGGGTGCAAGGTGGAGCTGCTGGTGCCCGACTTCAACGGGAACCCGGACCAGCTTGGCCGCGTGTTCGGCGCGCAGCCCGAGGTCTTCGCGCACAACCTGGAGACGGTGCCGCGGATCTTCCGCCGGATCCGGCCCGGGTTCCGCTACGAGCGCTCGCTTGACGTGCTGCGGCAGGCGCACGCGGCCGGGCTTGTCACGAAATCCAACCTTATTCTCGGCATGGGAGAGACCCGGGACGAGATCGCGCCGGCCATGGCCGACCTGCGCTCGGCGGGCTGCGATCTGCTGACCATCACCCAGTACCTGCGGCCGTCGGCCAAGCATCACCCGGTGGACCGCTGGGTCAAGCCGGAGGAGTTCGTCGAGCTCCGCGACGAGGCGCTGGCCATGGGGTTCGCCGGCGTGATGGCCGGGCCCCTGGTCCGCTCTTCCTACCGCGCCGGGCGCCTCTACGGCCAGGCGATGGAGCAGCGCGCGGCGGCGACCGCGCCCTAGCGGCGGCAGCCCTCCCCTTCGGTTACAGACCTGGGCGCCGGAAACCGTATGCTGCCTGATGTTGGCACACGATTTGAGGGAAGGCTGAACCGGTGGTTGACAATTACAGCTCCGAGGACCTCGCGAAGACCGGGCGGCTAAAGCAGATCCGGATGGTCGCCAAGCTGGTCAACCAGCAGAATAAGCGGGCGCTGCCGATCACGATCGGTGCCGCGCTCGGCGTCATCGTGGTGTTTGTCGTCGTGGGGCTGCTGACCGGGCTCGCGGCGTTCCTCATCCCGTTCGGCGTGCTGCTCGGCGCGGTCGCGGCCATGGTCTTGTTCGGGCGGTTCTCGCAGCAGGCTCAGTACTCGTCGATCGACGGGCAGCTCGGCGCGGCCGCGGCCATCCTCCAGTCGATGCGCGGCGACTGGACGGTTACCCCGGCCGTCACCGCCAACCGGACCATGGACGTGGTGCACCGGGCCGTCGGCAAGAAGGGCGTCATCCTGGTCGGGGAGGGCGCCCCGACGCGGGTAAGCGGGCTGCTCGCCGCCGAGCGGAGGAAGACCGAGCGGGTCGCGCACGGAGTGCCGATCTTCGAGTTCCAGGTCGGCAGCGGCGAGGGCCAGATCCCGGTCAGCAAGCTGCAGCGCGAGATCGTGAAGATCCCCGGCAGCCTCAAGCCGGCCGCGGTCACCGACCTGAACTACCGGCTCAAGGCGCTGCAGCCCACCATGCAGGCGCCTAAGGGGCCGATGCCGAAGGGCGCCCGCCAGCCGAAGATGCCGCGTCCGCGCTAGGGGCCGGGCCGCTAGAGGCGAACGACGATCGTGTCCGCCGCGCGGTCGTGCAGGCCGCGCAGGTCGCGGTCGGTCAGGCAGGCCGGGATGATGAAGAGCAGCAGCAGGGTGCGCAGCGCCGCCCATTTGAAGCCCGGGTTGCTGCCGTTGGTGCGGATCGCGCGGATCCGGAGCAGCCGCTTGCCGACGGTCAGCCCGCTGACCGCGGTGAGCAGGTAGACCTCGAGGGTGAACAAGATGAGGGTTAGGTACTGCGCCGCGAAGTAGTGCGGGTCCTGCGCGTTCCCGAAGAGGACGTGCCCGGTAATGCTCGACGCGATCAGCGAGCAGAGCAGCCAGTCGACGATCAGGGCGACGAGCCGTCTGCCCATTGGCGCGACGGACATCGGGCCCGTCATCGGCAAGCCGTACCGCTTGCCCGGGTAATCAGGCGTATCATCAGCCGCAGCGGTACCGGGCGATGTGGCTACTGCCGTCGCGTTCCGGGTACGCGGGCGTCGGGGTTCTTGGGACACAGAACCTACGGTATCCGCATGCCCGTCTCGCCTGCACAGGCACTCCCCGGCCGTTGCCGGCCGCCCAATGGCCGTCCCCGGATCACGGCTGATCGGACGGTGGGTCGGTGGCGTGCACTGCACATGCGTAACACTGGTGAAACGTCGCGGATACTGCGCCGAAATTGCGGCGAAATAACGTCCGAAGCGGTGTCCGTGACGAAACAACGAGACAAACCTACCTATGCGCGCCCCTGTTCAGGGAGGGTTGATGTTCAGCACTGCCGAAGAAGTCCTCAGCTTTATCGCTGAGGAAAATGTGGAGTTCATTGACGTCAGGTTCTGTGACCTGCCGGGCACTATCCAGCACTTCACCGTTCCGGTATCGACGTTCGATGCAGATGTCTTCACCGAGGGGCGGATGTTCGACGGCTCGTCGATCCGCGGTTTCCAGGCGATCCACGAGTCGGACATGCTCTTGCTGCCGGACCCGACGACTGCCGTGCTCGACCCGTTCCGCCAGCACAAGACGCTGAACCTCACCTTCTCCGTGTTCGACCCGCTGACCGGCGCGCCGTACTCGCGCGACCCGCGGAACGTCGCGGCCAAGGCCGAGGAGTACCTCAAGGGCACCGGCATCGCCGACACGGCGTTCTTCGGCCCCGAAGCGGAGTTCTACATCTTCGACTCGGCCCGGTTCTCCACCGGCCCGAACGAGGCGTACTACCACCTCGACTCGATCGAGGGCGCGTGGAACACCGGTGCGATCGAGGACGGCGCGAACCTGGCCTACAAGCCCGCCTACAAGGGCGGTTACTTCCCGGTCTCGCCGACCGACCACTTCACCGACCTGCGGTCGGAGATGGTCAACAAGCTCATCGAGTGCGGCATCACGACCGAGATGCAGCACCATGAGGTGGGCACCGCCGGCCAGGCCGAGATCGACGTCCGCTTCGGCAAGATGCTGGAGATGGCCGACAAGCTGATGCTGTTCAAGTACGTCATCAAGTCGACCGCCCGGGCGGCGGGCAAGACCGTGACGTTCATGCCCAAGCCGCTGTTCGGCGACAACGGCAACGGCATGCACTGCCACCAGTCGCTCTGGAAGGACGGCGAGCCGCTCTTCTACGACGAGACCGGCTACGGCGGCCTGTCGGACATCGGCCGCTGGTACGTCGGCGGCCTGCTCAAGCACGCGCCGTCGCTGCTGGCGTTCACCAACCCGACGGTGAACTCCTACCACCGCCTGGTGCCCGGCTTCGAGGCCCCGGTCAACCTGGTCTACTCCGCGCGTAACCGGTCGGCCTGCTGCCGCATCCCGCTCACCGGCTCGAACCCGAAGGCCAAGCGGATCGAGTTCCGCGTGCCCGACCCGTCCGCCAACCCCTACCTCGCCTTCGCGGCGATGCTGATGGCGGGCATCGACGGCATCAAGAACAAGATCGAGCCGCCGACGCCGGTCGACAAGGACCTGTACGAGCTGCCCCCGGACGAGGCGGCCGAGGTCCCGACGGTCCCCGGCTCGCTCGATGCCGTGCTCAACAACCTCGAGGCCGACCACGCCTTCCTCAGCGAGGGCGGCGTCTTCACCGAGGACCTGATCGAGACCTGGATCGACTACAAGCGGACAAAGGAGATCGACGCGGTGCGGCTGCGCCCCACCCCGCACGAGTTCGAGATGTACTTCGACTGCTAGCAGTACCGTAATTCGCAGTAGCGGAAGCCCGCAGGGAGGCCCTTAACCTTTCTGCGGGCTTTTCGCATCGCGCCCCTGCCGGGCCTGCGATGCCAGAGGACCCGACGTGGCTTCGGGTTTCACTCGTCCCGCCATTTCCCTCCTCGCGGTGTGGGAACTCGCCGCCCCTCCGGCACGTCCAATCTGTGCAGTGTCACCGCAACGCGGTGTCGCGCAACATCGGCACGACCCGAGGGATGACCCGTGCGAAAAACCGCCCGCCTGCTCACAGCCGCTCCTGTCATCGCGTCACTCGTGTGCGCCTCCGCCGTCGCGGCGCACGCGGCCACCGTGTCCGCGCCCCGCTTGCCCCTGGCTGGCGGATCGCCGCCACCTTCCCGGCCGGCTCGACCGTCGACCACCTCGCCGTCAGCGGTCCAGGCAGCGCCTGGGCCGTCGAGGCGTGCAGTAAGCCCTGCAAGAGCGCCGACGGGGTGATCCTGCGACGTTGGAACGGCAAGGCCTGGTCGGCGCAGCCGCAGCCGGCGCTGTCGAAGCACACAGGCAACGACGAGCCGCGGCTCGCGACCGCCCCGGGCTCGAAGGACGTCTGGGCCGTCTACAACATCTACGACGGCAAGATCCGCGCGAGCGCGACCGAGTGGACAGGCAAGTCCTGGCGGGCGGCGACGTTGTTCCCCGCCGGCGTGGGCTTCACGTCGGTCGTCGCGATCGGCCCGTCCGACGTCTGGGCCTTCGGCTCCACGGACGACAGGGGTATGTACACGGCCCGCTTCGACGGGAAGGCGTGGTCGAAGGCGCCCCAGCCCGATTCAGGCAATGGCGTCTGGGTCGCGAGCGCCCGGTCGGCGGACGACTTCTGGGTACAGAGCCTCGCCCCCAAGGGGATCAGCCTGGCCGTCAGCCGCTGGAACGGCAAGCGCTGGGTGAAGCAGGCCGTGCCGGCGGCACCGAAGGGCGCCGACGGCGTGTCCGGCCTCGCGATCGCCGTCAGCGGCCGGTCCGGCGTGTGGGACTACGGCTACTTCAGCCTGGGAGCCAGCAGCCAGACTGACTGGCTCGTGCACTTCAACGGCACGTCCTGGTCGACGGTGCGCAACCCGTATCCGCTGAGCCAGAACATCATGTCAGGGCCACTTGGCCCCGACGGCCACGGCGGCGCCTGGATCGAGGCGACTCCCGCCACGGGCACAAGCGAGTGGCTCTACCACGTCAGCGCGGCTGGCTGCTGGCTGAAGCTGCCGATCCCGGCGCCGAAGGGCGCTCGCGCTACAACGATCGAGGACTTCGCCGCGATCCCCGGCAGCACCTCGGTATACGCCTACGGCGAGGCGATGACGCACAGCGGGCAGCCCGAGGGCGTCATCCTCAAGTACGGCTCATGATGGCCGTGCGCCGAGCCGCCAGGCCACTCGTTGCCGCAGCCTGCCGGTCCCCGCACCGTCTGTTCCGCGCCTGTTCCGTCAGACGCTGATCAACAGCGGCAAATGACGCATACCAACGAGCATTCAAATCGCCGGTCAGGCGAAATACCCGCAGGTAGAGCAACCGCCGACGGAAGTACGAGATGTACTTCGACTGCTAGCAGTACCGTAATTCGCAGTAGCGGAAGCCCGCAGGGAGGCCCTTAACCTTTCTGCGGGCTTTTCGCATTGCGCACTCGATCGCCCACGGTGAGCGGCCGGTTGTGAGTGCCGCCTGGTCCCCGCCCTGGAGGGTGCGAGATCATCAGGACATGCAGCTTCACCCCATCATGTATGTCGCCGATCAGTACGCCGAGCGGTCGTTCTACGAGCTGTTCGGCTTCGAGCGCACCTACGAGGGCGAAGAGTTCCCCGGCTTCCTGGCGATCAGGCACGGAGCGGCAATCATCGGGCTGCAGCGCGCCTCGCCCGAACAGCCGGCCTACCTGCAGGGGCTCCGCTGGCAGTTCGAGCTCGAGACAGCTCAGCAAGTCGATGAGGTCATCGCAACCTGCCGCACGCACCGGCTGGAGCACAAGGTGGCCACCGAGCACGGCGGTGATCGCTTCCTTACCCGGCTAGTCTCCGTGACGTCTCCGTCCGGGGTCACCGTCTGGTTCGAGGGCCCGAACGAAGCTGGCAGCGCCGGAGCCTGAGCCGGGACTGGCAGTTACCCGGTCTGCCCGAGTTCGAGTTGCCCCGGGGACCACCGTCTAACAGAACGCGATTGCCCAGGACCGCGCGAACCGCGTCCAGACGCTGCTCGACAACCGACAACACAACCAGTGCCAACCTCGGCCCCCGACCTCGACGTCCCGCAGAAACGACCTCGAGAAGCTTGCCGATCCGAGCCAAGGCTGGCGACAAGGAGGTACCAATGATCACGATCTCCGACGCCAGGCCGGGCGACGAGGCCGCCATCGCGGCGCTGTGCGCGGAGCTGGACGAGTTCTACGGCAGCCTTCCGGACGGCGTGCCCGCGGGTCGGGCGGCGCAGGTGCGGGACGTCCTGTTCGGCGCTCCGCCGCTCGCGCGCGCCCTGGTCGCCTGGGACGGCGAGGCTCCTGCCGGGTTCGCCGCGTACTCGTTCCTGTGGCCAGTGGGCGGCCTGACCGCGAGCCTGTACCTGAAGGAGTTGTACGTTGCCGAGGCATACCGTCGCACCGGCGTAGGCCGACTGTTGATGGACGGCGTGTACGACGTCGCCCGGCGCCGCAGCCTGTCGCGGGTCGAGTGGACCACCGACACGTCCAACGTGGGAGCGAAGGCGTTCTACGCGTCGCTCGGCGCGAGGTCACTGGCGTCCAAGATCTTCTATCGCGCAGTCCCCTGAAGGGCTGGATTTCAAGCTGCCGTCGCGTGCCGGGGCAGAGCTCATTGAGGCTGTACCAACATAGGCCTAAGACCGGCTTAGCCGCGCAATGCGACCTGTTATTACGCAATCGCTCGGGGGCCTGGGACTATGCTTGGTGCTCCGCGGAAGCGGCGGATGCCGACGCGGAAACTTGCGCCGCCGGTTAGGCCGGCTGGGCCTGCAATGCCAAGGGACCCGGCGTGGCTTCGGGTTTCCAGCCGTCTTGCTCTTCCCGAGTGCAGGTGCCGGAGCCGTAGGGCATCTCGCCGCCGTCCTCAACGAACAGCTCCTGGGTGCCGTCTGTGAGGTCGCACGTCTCTGCCATTGTGTCGGTGTCTGCACTATCCGGCGATCCCAGCTTGACCATCTGATTGATCGGGACCCAGGTGAGCCCCTTCCCCGCGAGCTTCTGCATCCAACTGGAGCATGAACTCGTTGGGTTAGCTATCCCGACCTCGACGTCAGCCCCGAAAATGCCGAACATGCAGTCGCCTGAGTCCGCTTTATCGACGGGCGTCACGCTGGCACTTGAGCTGACAGCTGGCGTGCTAGATGCCGCCGGCGTAGATGATGAACAGCCGGACATCAGCACACCCGCCGTCACTGCGAGCGTCCCCACCCCGGCGAGTGCCTTGTTCAAGTGGTCCCCTTCACAGCGCCCCTGCGATGACCGCGGCCCTGATTACGGTCACCAGAAGGTCAATGGCTGCCGCGATTGTAGCCATGACGGGGCGGAATCCGTCAAACGCGACCCTTAACCGCTTCGGGCGTAATGTGGGTGATATGTCATCGGGGCTGCGACTGGAACCAGTAACCCAGGAGAACGTCAGGGCTGCTTGCAAGCTGAAGCTGCGGCCGGACCAGGACAATCTCGTCGCCCCGGTCGCTTGGTCCCTGGCTGACGCCTATACGGTCCCCGATATCGCATGGCCCCGCCTGATCTACGATGGCGACCGACTGGTCGGCTTCATCATGGCCGCATTTGATCCGGGTAACTCGTCCGCGCTGTATCACAGCTACTTGTGGCGTCTGAACATCGGCGCCGAACACCAGGGCTGCGGCTACGGCCGGTTCGCTGTCGAGGACCTGTGCCAGGAGGCCATGCGCCGTGCCCAGCGCCGGCTGACCGTGTCCTACCATCTGCATGAGAACGGCCCGGAAGGCTTCTATGAGCGTCTGGGCTTCCACCCCACAGGTGAGCACAACCAAGGCGAAGTAGTAGCCGAGCGCATCCTTACCGCAGACGCGAAGGCCGCTCAGGCCACATCGCAAGGATAGGCAATCTGGCGACATGAGCACGTCAAGGTCGGCGATCGTCATGCCATTAGGGGCTCCCAGAGTGCAGCAGAAAAGTGCAGCAACCGAACCGACCCCGATCGACCCTGCCGCGCGAACTCGCCCAGCACTGCGGGCACGCCGACATCATCAGGGAGCAGATCCTCAACGGGTAGCACGCCAAGTGCCCGCCCTTGGTGTGGAGATCGCGTCGCGTGACCTTCCGGCGGTGCGCAGGCGGCATCCGCCTATGGCCGGGCCGCTAGCCGAACCGGGTGACCAGTGCCTGGAGTGTCTTGGTGATACCGGTGACGTTCTTGGCCGGTTGGCCGAAAATTTCGAGCATTCGAGCGGCCATGGCAGTGGTGTAGTCGAAGGTCTCGGTGATCTCGGTGGTGCCGGGCGCGATCTCGGCGAACTCCCAGCGCCAGCGGTGGCCCATCGGGTGTTGCCACTCCACCAGCCGGTCCTGCTCGAATGCAGTGACCGTGGAGGTGATCTTGTACGGGACGCCGTACTGCTTCATCGCAACGGTGAACGTGGCCCCGGTGCTGAGCTGGCGGGGCCCGGCCACTGGGGCATGACGGACGGTCCCTGAGCCGTCGATGTCGGGATGACGATGGGGGTCAGCGACGAGAGCGAAGACTTCGGCGGCCGGCGCGTGCACGGTCACGCGGCGGGAGACCTTGCGTTTACCAGCTTCGACGGTGCTCACCGATGTTTGTGGCATTGCATCCCCTTTTATGCCGGAAGCAGGAGACGGCAGAACGACGTTGCGAGTCTATCGACCCTCAGCCCGGCATCGACAACGCCGGGCTGCTCGTCGCCAACCAGTCCCCGCCTAGCACGCGGGCAAAGCGTCGTACGCTGCAGATCCTCAGCCGCGGATGTCCTGCACGGCTGAGCTGGTGAGGCGGCCGGTCAACGCAGCATGTCACCGGATCCACGGCGACTATCCTGGCCCGGTGCACAAGACCTATGGACAGCGTGATCCGGCACTGACCTTCCCGCTCACCGGCACGCGAGATGACGCGGATGAGCGACGGCAGGCTAACCGTGCTATCGCGGTCAGCGCGATCGGTTTGGCAGTCACCGGCCTGGTCGAACTGCTGCTTGCCTTGCTGACGGGTTCGGTCGGGCTGCTGGGCGATGCAATCCATAATCTTTCAGATGTGTCGACCAGCGCCATGGTGTTCCTCGGGTTCCGCCTGTCCCGGCGTCCGCCCACCGAGAAGTACCCCTACGGGCTTGAGCGCGCCGAGGACCTCGCGGGAGTGGGCATCGCCGTAGTCATCTGGGCGAGTGCCGCTTTCGCCGGCTACGAGAGCATAAGGAAGCTGATCGAGCACGGCCACACATCGTTCGTCGGGCTGGGGATCGCGGGCGCCGTCATCGGCATCATCGGCAACCAGGTGGTGGCCCGCTACAAGATGTCGGTCGGCAGGCGGATCAACTCCGCCACGCTAATCGCGGACGCCCGGCATTCGTGGCTGGACGCACTCTCGTCAGCCGGGGCCTTGACCGGCCTGATCGCGGTCGCCCTGGGCTGGTCCTGGGGCGACCCGGTGGCCGGAATCGCCGTGACCATCTTCATCTGTCACGTCGGCTACGAGGTCACGGCCGACGTGATGCGACGCCTCGCCGACGCAGTGGAACCAGATCTGATCACCAGAGCCGAAGCCGCCGCAGGGTCAGTGCCCGGAGTCATCCACGCCCACGCCCGCGCACGCTGGACCGGCCGGACGCTGCGCGTCGAAATAGAGGGCTGGATCGCCCCTGACACCACCGCCCGTGACGCCGACACGCTCGGCCGCCTGGTCGCTGATGAGATCTCGACGCAACTCCCCGAAGCGGGCAGTCTCACCTGGACCACGCGCGCAGCCCCTGTGTAAGCAGATGCATGCTTCGGCCAGGTGCTGCGGGGCTAGTGCCGTGAACCGCAACGTTTGCCTCATTAGATAGTCAGCTGAGCTGGCGGAGCAAGGTGGCCATGTCTGAGCAGATCCACTCCTCCGCGATAAGCCCGTCGGCGATGCGGTAAAACTCGTGACTGACGTAATCGATAGTGCGGCCCGTCGCGGGAAAGCCCAAGAACTCGCCGGAGTGGGTGCCGTGGAACCGGAGCCGGACGGCAACCTTGTCTTGGGCGGCGAAGATGTCCTCGATGTGCGCCTGAAGGTCGGGGAAGGCCCGCTTCATCATCTCGAAGCCTTGTCGCCACACCTCACGCCCATGCTGCGGTTCGGGCAGCTCAGCCAGGTTGATGATGAGGTCCGGGTTAGCGAGGGCCATGCACTCGTCGGCGTCCCCCGCGTTGAACGCCTGGAATCCGGCGCGCACCAGCTCGACGTTCGGGGCGGCCGAGGTGATCTCCGAAGCCATGCTCGTCTCCCATCGATCTGGCGGGTCTGCGCCTCGGCGGACCAAGGACTGAGTCACGCAGAAAGTGAAACTCACTCATCATGTGTTAGTGTAACTATATGAGCGGCGAGCAGTGGGAAGCAACTCTGGACCGGGTACTCGAACTGACGGTGCTGCTCAGCAGGGACATGGCCGACAGCCTCCCCCGCCAGGGCCTGACCGAATCCCGGGCGCACCTTGTGTGGCAGCTTCAGCAGCGCGGACCGTGTACCCAGGCCACACTGGCCGCCGACTTGCACGTCACGCCCCGCACCATCACCGCCTTGATCGACGGCCTGGCGGACACCGGGTTCGTCACCCGCGAACCGCATCCCTCCGACCGCCGCGCGACATTGGTCACCTTCACCGAACGGGGACGCGCCACAGCCCAGGCGCTCGTTGACAGCCACCGCCGACTCGCACGCCAGCTGTTCGCCGATCTGCCCGACGATGCCTTCGAGGGCTTCGATGCTGGCTTGCTCCATGTGATCACCCGGTTCCGTGGCGTACTGGCCGAGCGGGCGAGCGGTCGGTTAAGTTGCTCGAACTTCTCTTGGCTCACGTGACCGGTGCCAGCAAGGGGAACGGCGTCGGGACGAGAACCGCGGCCAGGTTACCGAATTGCTAATTTTGCGGACGCGGCCTGCCATGACTTGCGGCGGGTATGCCGTCCCGTCAAAATGTGCATGGCGGTTTTAGTTGTGGCTGTCCATGATCTTGGCCTTGAACGCGCGGGCCCGCCGCGGAGGAGGGACGGACAAACGCATGGGCATGACCAGCGACGCCACCGTGGAGGTCCCGGCTTCATCGCTGCGGAAGATGCTGGTGCCGCTGGCCTTGGCCCAGTTCATCTGCAGTTTCGCCGGCTCGAACATGAACGTCATGATCAACGACATCAGCCTCGACCTGCACACCGACACCCAGGGCGTCCAGGTCTGCATCACCTTGTTCCTGCTGGTGATGGCCGCGCTGATGATCCCGTGCGGCAAGCTGACCGACCGCTATGGCCGCAAGCGGCTGTTCGAGCTCGGGCTGCTGATCTACGGGGTTGGCGCCATCATCAGCGCCGTCTCACCCGGGCTGGGCGTACTGATCCTGGGCAACTCCATCTTCGAGGGCGTCGGCACCGCCTTGCTGATCCCGCCCGTCTACATCCTCACCACCATACTTTTTCGCGACATCAAATCCCGTGCGCGGGCATTCGGTCTGATCAGCGGCATGGGCGGCATCGGCGCCGCCACCGGTCCGCTGATCGGCGGCCTGATCACCACGGCCATCAGCTGGCGGGCCGCCTTCGTCTTCCAGGCCCTCGTCATCGTGGTCATCGTGGTGCTCGGCCGCAAGCTCGTCGACCCGATTCCCGCTGACCCGGCCCGTCCCTTCGATATCGTCGGGGCGGTGCTGTCCGCCGTAGGCCTGGTGGTCCTGGTCGGGGGGATCTTGGCCGCCGATCAGAACCTGGTCCTGATGGTGGTCCTGCTCGCGGCGGGAGCGCTGATCCTGGCCGGGTTCTTCGTCTGGATCCGCCACCGTGAGCGGGCCGGGAAGGAGGCGCTGCTGTCCACCGGCCTGTTCCGCAACCGCACCTCGAACCTGGCCCTGGTCACCCAGAACGTGCAATGGGCGATGCTGCTGGGCTCGTCGTTCGTCGTGTCTGTCTACCTGCAGACAGTGCGGCACTACAACGCGATCCAGACCGGCGTGATCTTCACCGCCGCCACCGTAGGCATCTTGCTGTCCTCGCTGGCCGCCGGGCGCCTGGTCAAGCGGTATCAGCAACGGACGCTGATCATGGCCGGGTTCGTGATCGCCATCATCGGCATCATCGTGCTCCTGGTCCAGGTGAAAGGCCACCCCAGCGCCTGGTACTTCGCCCCGGGGCTGTTCCTGCTCGGCTTGGGCGTCGGCGTCATGCTCACCCCCTCGGTCAACGTGGTGCAATCCGCCTTCCCGGAGAACCTCCAGGGAGAAATCTCCGGCCTGTCCCGCAGCGTCTCCAACCTCGGGTCATCCATCGGCACCGCGATCGCGGGCACCATCCTGGTCGCCGGCATCGCCGACGCCAACCGGTCCTACGGGATCGCCATGATCGTCCTGGCCGTCATCGGCCTGCTCGGCCTGGGAGCAACCGTGCTGCTGCCCAAGACCCCGGAGACCGTCGCCGCGGACGCATGACCGCTGCCGGGGGTCTCGGTGGTCGTACGGGTCCGTCTTGTTGAACCAGATGTCGCAGGCCGCGTTATAGAAGCCGCCCGGCACGGTCTTGACCGACACTGTGCTCAGCGGATTACCATCCTTGCTCTCTTCGGGCGGCAGAAACGAGTTCTTCTGATGCCGCCCCCACTCAAATCCGCCGAATACATTGGGGAACGCCCCGACGCCGCCTGGAATGTCTTGCTTAAAGGTCGTTACCCGGAAACCGGTCGACTTCTGCTGATCGGTCGTCTGCAAGCACGTATAGTCGCCGCTGTCATCGTTGTAGGCGATGTACAGGTCGCCGTCCAGGCGCTCGTAATCGCGGGCGCAGTACGGCGCGTTACCGACCACGCCGTCGTCGGGCCCGCTTCCGGCCGTTGTCCCAGGCCGAGGGGCCGGAGACGGCGATGCCAGCGCTGCTGGGGCGAGCCCCCGCGGACAGCGCGAGCGTCGCCCCCAGCCCGCGGAGGACCGGAATCCGCGGACGGCCGGCCAGGCCCGCTTCTCCGAGTTTACCCACGCTATTCCCCCCGTTCTCCGGTGCTGCGATTCCCCTTCTTTCCGTTTTGTCCGGCACTTAGGTCGCTGCGCAACGTTGTCATAGGCTGATTAATACGAAATCGCGCAGGGACAGCTCGTACGTCCTTGAATTGGATTCGCCAAGGTCAGCGTTGGCGTACGCTGCATATCCGAAATACACTGGCATCAGACATTTAGGGGAGGAATGCCATGAGCGACGCGGCGGACGAGCGCTGGATGCGCCTTGCCATCGAGCTCGCCTGGCAGTGCCCGCCGTCGCGGACGGCCTACTCGGTCGGCGCGGTCATCGTGGACGCCGACGGCAGCGAACTGTCCCGGGGGTTCTCCCGCGAGGACGACCCGCTGGTGCACGCGGAGGAGTCCGCGCTCGGCAAGCTCGCCGCGGCCGGCCCGCGGCTGGCCGGGGCGACCATTTACAGCACGCTTGAGCCCTGCTCGGCGCGGAAGTCCCGGCCGCGCACCTGCACCGAGCTGATCATCGCGGGCGGCCTGCGCCGCGTTGTCATCGCCTGGCGGGAGCCTGGCCTGTTCGTCGCCGACTGCCAGGGGGCGGAGCTGCTCGCCCAGGCCGGGCTCGAGGTCACCGAACTGCCCGGCCTGGCCTGCCTGGCCGCCGCGCCCAACCGGCATCTCGCGTTAAGGCAGGCAGGCCAGGTGCGCCCGTGGTCACGGCGGGCGGGCACAGCGAGCGCTAAAACACAGTAAATCGAGTTGGCGGGTCCCGGCGCGCGCGCTTAGGCTGGGGAGTGCCGTGAGCGATTCCGTGGTAATTGAGCGTATCGACGCCTTCTGCGACGTTGTTCCCAGAGAGCGCACCCGAGCCGAGACGTTCGGCTCGCTCGTGCTGTTCGTGCCTATTGGGGCCGGTTTCCCGTACTATGCCCGGCCGCGGGCCTGCCGCCGGCCGCCGGTGACCGCCGCCGATGTGCGCGCGGTGCGGGCCAGGCAGCGGGAGCTGCTGATCCCCGAGTCCTTCGAGTGGATCGAGCGGACGGCGCCGGAGATGGCGTCCGCCGCCGCGGCGGCCGGCCTCGTGGTGCACGCGCACCCGCTGCTCGCGCTGGGCACGCTCGCCCCGGCCCCGGCCGTGCCGGAGCGGATCGACGTGCGGATCGTCAGCCCGGAGGACCCCGACCTCATCCTGGCGTGGGCGGTGCCAGGGGTCGCCTTCAGCCACCCGGGGACGGCCATCGGCGAGGCCGGCGCGATCGAGCGGGACAAGCTCGCCGCCAACCACGAAGCCGCCACCATCGAGATACTCCGTAGCCGGCTCCGGTCGGGCCGGTCGGTGCTCGCCACCGCGTCCGGCCCCAACGGCCCCCTCGCGGCCGGCAGCTACCAGCTGGCCGGCGGCACCGCGGAGATCACCGGGATCGGCGTGCTGCCCGTCAGCCGCCGTCGGGGCCTCGCCGCGGCGGTCACCCGCGTACTGGCGGCCGACGCGGTGGCTCACGGCGCGCGGACCGTGTTCCTGTCCGCGACCGACGCGGCCGTGGCCCGCATCTACGCCCGGCTGGGCTTCCGCGAGATCGGCACCAGCTTTATCGCCGAGCTGGCCGAGGACTGACTGGCTCTCCCGGCCACGCGCGGCGGACTCGGGCCAGGTTCGCGGGGGTCAGGCCGGACAGGCCCGAGCACTCGCGGGTGAGGTGGGCCTGGTCGGCGTAGCCGGCCTGGGCCGCGACGGCGGCCAGGTCGGGCGGCGCGGCCGCGGCGTCGAGCAGGCGCACGAAGCGCTGGAAACGGAGCACCCGCTGCAGCGTCTTCGGGCCGTAGCCGGCCGTTGCCTGGCAGCGGCGGCGGAACTGGCGCTCGCTTAGGCCAACCTCCGCCGCGACGGCCTCGGTGCGCGCGGCCGGGTCGCGCAGCAGGGCCGCCGCCCGGGTCATGGCCGGGTCGGGATCGCCGTCGGCGATCAGCGTGCCGGTGATGTCGAGCACCCGGCCGGCTGCCTGGCCGGGGTCCAGCGTGGCCGGCAGCTGCCTTGCGGCGGCCGGCAGCAGATCGGCCAGCGGGACGCGCTGGTTGATGATCTCGCTCAGCGGCGTCCCGAGCACCCGGCCGCCCGCGCAGGAACGGAAGCGGACGCCGACGATGACCGTGCCCGCCTTGGTCATCGGGCGCGCGGGCCCGGTGTCCGGGCCGGCGATGTAGCAGCCGACGCCCTGTTCCCAGATGAGGTCGCTGCAGGCGTCGGGCAGGACCAGCCCGGCGCCGCCGGCCGGGGCGGCCTGGCCTGCCTGGCTGGCGCGGCCGGCCGGTTCGAGGGTGAGGCCGGTCCACAGGCACGCCACCTCGGCCCGCAGGGCGGGCGGCGGAGCCCACTCCGCGTAGCCGGGAGCGAGCCACGCGCCGGGCGGGACCCAGTCAGCGCGCGAAGGCCTCATGTCACCAGGATGCCACCTGCGGCGGGCCTGGCGGCAATGGCCGTTTCGTTCAATACGCCGCGCGCGGTCTGGTGGTGGGATGGGGGGCATGAACAAGACACCAGACTTTGATGCGGCGGCCACGTTCATTGCCGGGCACGCGCGCGTGGTTGACCGGCGGCTGTTCCAGCGGCTGTTCTCCGCCGGGACGGCCGGTTCCGCGGGATCGGCCGACGCGGTGCGGGACGCGGTGGCCGCGTACCGGAACTCCGACGGCGGCTTCGGCTTCGCGCTCGAGCCGGACTGCCGGGCGGCGGCGAGCCAGCCCGCGGCGGTCGAGATGGCGCTGCGGCTGATGGACCTGGCCGATGAATGGGACCCGCGGCTGGTCACCGACGCGGTCGACTGGCTGGCGACGGTCGCCCCGGCCGAGGGCGGGGCCGCGTTCGTCGAGCCCAGCGTGGCGGAAGGACCGCATGCGCCCTGGTGGGTGCCGGAACAGGGGCATCCGGCCTCGCTCATCCAGACCGGGCAGATCGCCGGGGTCCTGTATGCACGCGGGTTCGCGCACCCGTGGCTCGACCGTGCCACCGAGGTGATGTGGTCGCGCATCGACGCGCTCACCTCGCCGGGCGGGTACGAGATGTTCGGTGTGCTCGCGTTCCTCCAGCACGTGCCGGACCGTCCGCGCGCCACGGCGGCGTTCGCACGGGTCGGGCCGCTGCTGCTGTCGGGCGGGCTCGTCGCCCTGGACCCGTCGGCCGCGGCCGGGGGCGAGGCGCACACGCCGCTGGAATTCGCGCCGCTGCCCTCCAGCCTCGCCCGGGAGCTGTTCCCGGGGGCCACGATCGACGCGTACCTGGACCACCTGGCCGGGGCGCAGCGTGACGACGGCGGCTGGACGTTCAACTGGCCGTCCTGGTCACCTGCCGCCGAGGCCGACTGGCGCGGCTTCCGCACCGTCGATAACCTGCGCATCCTGCGCGCCAACGGCCGCGCCTGACGCGAGATCAGAGCGGGCGGGTCAGAACGTCGCAGACCGGTGCGGCCGGGACCGGCCCGCGGCTGCGGGCGACCTTGGCCCAGCCCCAATTCCTGAAGACGGCCTGCGCGGCGGCGGCGGCCGGCCGGAGCTTGACTGTCGCGCGCTCCTCGGTGCGGCCGTGCAGGACGAGGTCAAGCAGTTCGGTGGCAATGCCCTGGCGGCGCCAGGAGCCGCGGACCAGCAGCTGGGTCAGCGCGAAGGTGCGGCCGGGATGTTCGTCGGTGATGGCGGCGGGCAGCGGGGCGGTGACGTCCCGCCACCAGTCGGTGGACGGGCGCAGCGGCAGGCCGCAGGCGTAGCCGACCAGATAGCCCCCGTGCCTGGCCTCGGCCAGCACGAAGCCCGGCTGGCGGCGCCACACCCCGAGCCGTCGCGCGAAGCCGGGGTCATCGCCGCCGAGGACCTCCTCGTGCAGGGCGATGTGCTCCGCCTCCCCCGCCGCCGCCGCGCGGCCGTCGGCCACCTCCAGCATCACGCCGGGGGCGGACATCGAGGGGATGCTCACCGTGCTGTCACTGGCCGAAGGCGCCGGGGATCGCCGCGGCGGCGGCTGTGGCGATCGTCTGGGCGGACCTCCAGCCGGCGGCGATCGCCTGCGGCGCGGTGGTCGGGCGGCAGCGCCGGGTGCGCTCGTCGTACTCGGTCATGACGATGCCGGCGTGGTCGGTGTCCGTCTCGGCCAGCTCGGCCGGCCAGCCGCGGCTAGCGGCCAGGGCGGCGAAGTCACGCGACTGCTGGATGTTCACCACCGTGTCGCGGACGCCGTGCACGAGGCGGAACGGGACCGGCTTAGCCGTGGTGACGGCCCCGGCCGCCGCGGTCAGGTCGGCCATCGGCCCGTTCCCGACCGGGCTCATCGCCGGCCCCTTGGAGTACCCGCTGGCCAGGCAGACGACCGCGGTGGGACGCCAGCCGCCGGCGGTCTCCGGGTTCAGCGCCAGCGACGCGGCCATCTTCCCGCCCCGCGACCACCCGGCGAGCACGAACTCGCCGTCGCTGCCGGTCTCCAGCCGGGCGGGCCGCTCGCGGGCCAGTGCCCGGGTGAACTCCACCGACGCCAGCAGGTGCGCCCGGCCGCCGTCGGACGCCTCAGATTCCCAGTCCGGCACCACCACCGCGACCCCGAGCCTGCTCACCGCGGTCGCCAGCGGCTCGAGCACATCCCGCTCGTCCACCCCGATCCCGTGCCAGAGCAAGGCCAGCGGTGCGGGGGTGTCCCGCTCCGGCCAGTAGATATCCGCCAGTTTCCGCGGCCCGTAGTCGACGCCCCGCTCGACGACCACGCCACCGTCGCTTGCACCGTCCGCCACCTGAGCAGACTACTGCGCTCGCGTCACCCCTCCGCTTCTTGCTGTTATCCCGCACACGGCGGCGCTGGCCTTCGCGGCCGAACTCAGCCCTGCGGGGTGATGTCGCCGCGCAGACCGGCGGTTACGGTGAGACGATGAGCACTGGCGATCTTCCCAGCCCACTGCAAAGCTTCCTGGTGCGGCTCGATGAGCTGCGTTCGGCCGATGTCCCCGATATGGACCAGGTGGGACGCCTGCTGGTGGAACTGGCCGCCGACGAAGAGTACTTCGCCCCGCTGATCGCGGAGATGCCCGCCGAGACGGCCGGGGGGAAGTGGCTGATCCAGCCCGACCGGGGTCCCCGCATGATCCTGTTCCACCGCCCAGAGGGCGTGATGGCCTATACCCACTCGCACCACTGCTGGGTCGCGGTCGCCCCGGTCCGCGGAGTGGAGACCCATCAGCGGTGGGACGCGGTCCGCCACGAAGACGGCCGGGCTGAACTGCGCCTGGTCGATGACCGGGCCATGCACCGCGGCGACGTGGCGACGCTGATCCCGCCGGGCGACATCCACAACCATGGCCATGTCCTCGGCACAGGTCCCAGCCCCTACTCACTCATCCTGCTGGGTGACGACATGTACCGCTACGAACGGAAAGAGTACGACCCTGCGCGGGGAACGTGGCGGAAGCTCGCACCCGGTGACCCGGGCCGGTCGCACCGCTAAGTGGCTCGGGAACGCGGAACGGGGCGGGCTCCGCACTGGCAGCCCGCCCCGTTCCGCGTTCCCTCGGCGCCCCCGGTTACGGCCGAGGGCAGGTCCGGAACCCGAGCAGGTCACGGTAGGTGACGCGGGTGCCGCCGCGGGCGAAGGTGACGGTGCCGGTGAGCGTGTAGCTCCGGCCGGCCGTCAGGCTGGCACCGTGCACGACGCCGACCGCGGAGCCGCCGAGCTTCAGCGACTTGGCCGCCACCCGCCAGCCCGAGGCTGGCCTCCCGGTGACGCTGACCGGCAGGTCAACGGGCGGCAGGCAGGAGGCCGGACCGGTGACGAAGACCCGGCCGTGCGCACCCGCGCTGGAGTTGGTCAGCCGCAGGCCCGGCAGCACCAGTGGGGCGACGAGCAGCCTGTCCCCCGAGGCTGATTCGACCGACCAGGCCACCCAGCCCCGGCCGCTGGGCGAGGTGGTCAGCTGCGGCTGGCCGCCAGCGAAGGTGCCGGCGACGCCGAACCGGACGATGGCGGCGTGCCGGGTGTCGGCCAGGTTTTCCACCGCCACCGAGTCCGCGCACACCTCGAACGCGTCGGCCAGCCTGCCGCTCGCGTCGGCCACCACGTCATGGCCGTCGGGGAAGCAGTTGCCGAGCGAGCCGGTCAGCGCCGGCGCTGACCACCGCGCACCGGACAGCCGGGACACGACCGACTGGTAGTCGGCGTTGTTCTCCGACGCGATCACTCGCACGCCGCTGGTGGCCGCCGCCATCCCGAACCCCTCGACGTCCCAGGTCCTGGCGATGGGCTGGAACGCCGTCCACCCGTTGCCCGACTGGCGGTCGAAGTAGACCGGCGCGGTGATGGTGCCATCCTTGTCGATGGTGAGCACGGCGCTGGAACCGTTGAACGCGAGCAGGGCCTCGCCGGGCCAGAAGGGTGTTTTGACCACCTGATAGCGGGTGCCGAGGCCCTTGGTGATCTGCACCGTGTGGCTGCCCGCGGTCGTCGAGGGGTTGGTGACCGCCCAGATGCTGCCGTTGGGGGCGAGCGTGGCGTCCAGGAAGTACCCGAAGCTCGGACCAGGGGCGACGTCCCTCTCGGCCGACAGCTTGCCGCCCCCCTGGGAGGTGGCGATGGCGATCTCGTCGCCCTCAGCGCCGTTCTCCGAGGCCACGGTGGAGTGCATCCAGATCAGGGTCACCAGGTTGGATTTGCTGACGAGCACCCGGAGCCCGGCCGAGGTTGAGGCGAAGGTGGCGTCGGGCGCGGAGGCGATGGTCTGGACGCCGCCCGCGCAGCGGGTGGCGCCGCGCGGCAGCGTGCACAGGTGCACCTGGCGGCCGGGCCCGGTGTCGCCGATCCAGCCGAGGTAGGCGGTGCCATTGGGGCCGCTGCCCAGGTCGTAGCCGGAGAACTCGGCGTTGTTGGCCACCGTGATCGGCGCGTGCGTAAGGCCGGCCCTGGCGGCGGACGTTACGCCCGCGGGCCCGGCCGGCGTGCGCACCGCCGCCTGTGCCGGGGACAGCGCGGCCAGGGTGGGCAAGGCCGCCGCGCAGGCGGCTACGGCGACCCAGGCGAGGCGCCTCGGCGTACGACGGGAAAGAATAAGCATCACGGTCTCCAGGCAGATTCGGTCGCTTCTGTCGTGTCCCGCAAAAGTAAAGATCTTCGCTGTAACGTCTGAGTAATGACGGTCAGGGGGACCGCCGCCGAGCCGGGCCAGAGCGTGGGCGCGCTGGGCGTGCGGGTGGAGGTCATCGGCGCGGGTGCGGTGCGGCGCGGGTCTGCCGCGGTGACGGGCCTGGAGCTTGGCGGGCGCCGGGCCCGGGTGGCGCTCACGGCGCTGGCGCTCGCGGACGGTCCGGTCCCGGCCGAGCGCCTGGCCGAGCTGATCTGGTCGGGCGCGCCGCCGCGGACCTGGGCCGCCGCGCTGCGCGGCGTCATCCGGTCGCTGCGCACGTCACTCGCGGCGGTCGAGGCGGGCGGGCAGCGGCTGATCGCCACCACGCCCGCCGGGTACTGCCTGGCGCCCGGCGCCCGGGTTGACCTGGATCTGGCCGAGGCGGCGCTGGCCGAGGCGGCCACCCTGGCCGGGCAGAGCCGGCATGAGGCGGCGATCGCCGCGGCCGAACCGGTGGTGGGGCTCTCCGGCGATCAACTGCTGCCGGACGAGGACGGTTCCTGGCTGGCGCCGCACCGCGCGCGGATCGACGGGCTCGCGCTGCGGGCCCTGGAGCTGGTGGCGGGGTCGGCCGGCGCGCTCGGTGATCACCACCGGGCGGTGGCGGCCGGCCACCGGGCGGTGAGCGCGATCCCGCTGAACGAGCGCTCGCACCGCATCCTGCTCCGCGCCCTGTCCGGTGCCGGGGACCGGGCCGGCGTGGTGGCGGCGTACGAGGCCTGCCGGGAGATCCTGGCCGAGCAGCTCGGCGTGGATCCGGCGGTTGAGACCATCGAGACCTACCTGGCGGCGATCGGCAGCGCGCCCGCGGGAAGCCAGCCCGCGGGGACCCCGCCGGGCGGAGCGGCCCTAGGGCGGGCGGCGCGGGTACCGCGGCCGTCGTCGGCCTTCTTCGGCCGCGAAACGGAGGTCGCGGCGATCGAGGAGGCTGTCCGGCAGCCTGGCCTGGTGACCGTCGCGGGCCGGGGCGGTGTGGGCAAAACCCGGCTGGTCACCCAGGTCGCCCGCGCCGCGGCGACCGTGGCCGCGCTGAGCGGCGGGCGGCTGTGGGTCTCGCTGGCCGCGGTCGAGGTGGATGAGCTGGTCGCGGCGGAGGCGGCCATGGAGCTCGGGCTGCCGGTCGGCACGGAGGACGCCGCGGCGCTGATCGCGGGCAACCTCGCGCCGCTGGGCCGGGCTTTGCTGGTCCTTGACGGATGCGAGGCCGTCCTTGACGGGGCGGCGTCGCTGGCCGCCACCCTGCTGGCGGCCTGCCCGGCGCTGACGCTCGTGGTCACCAGCCGCGTTCCGCTGGCCCTGGATGACGAGCGGGTCATCAGCATCGCGGCGTTCCCGCCACCCGGCCATGACACCTGGCAAGAGCTTGCCGCCAGCGACCATGTGCGGCTGCTGGCCGACCGGGCGCGCAGCGGCGGCGGGGAGCTGACCCTGGACGAGACGACCGCGCCGTTCGTGGCCGAGCTATGCCGCCGCTGCGGCGGGCTGCCGCTCGCGATCGAGCTGGCCGGTGCGCAGCTCGCCGCCATGTCGGTGCCGGACCTGCTTGACCACCTGTCCGAGCCGGCCACCGACGGCGCCAACCTGGTGCGCGCCATCGCCGCGAGCAGCTACGCGCTGCTCGACCCGGATGAGGCGACGGTGTTCCGGCGGCTCGCGGTGCTCGACGGGCCGGTCGCGCTGCCGTTCTTGCGCGAGGTGGTGGCGGGCGGCGCGATCGCGCCGGTGCGGCTGGTGCGGATCTTGCGCGAGCTGACCGCGCGCGGGCTGCTGAGCGTGGACCGCTCTGGCCCGCGCTGGCGTTACCAACAAGATGATGACCTGCACCGGATGGCGAGGGAGCTGATCAGTGCGTCCGGCGAGGAGGGTGAGATCATGACCCGGCTGGCGGATGCCGTGGCGGCCATTCTCCCGGCCGAGGCCAAGACGCCGCCCGGCCCCTACCTGGCGCCGATCAGCGAGGTGATCGCGGCCGTGCGCTCGGTACTGGCCGCGGCCGCGGCCGGCGCCCTCCCCCCGGGCCGCGGCCTTGACGTCGCCTTCCGGCTGCACCGGTACTGGGCGGCGACGAACGTCACCGAGGGCCGGTTCTGGCTGTCCAGGCTGCTGGCCGGCGCTTCCCCCGGCAGCGCGACCGCGCACGCCACCTACGCCCTGGGCTACCTCGGCTACTGGGCCGGGGACACCGCGGCGGCCAGCGAGGACCTGCGTTCGGCGGCCGAGCAGCTGGCCGGCCAGCCCGACGAGTACGCCGCCCGCGCCCTGATCTACCTCGGGGGCCTGCTCGATGACGTTGACCGGGGCGAAGAGGCGCTCGGCTACGTCCGCCGGGCGATCGATGCCGCCGCCCCGTTCGGTGCGGACCTGCAAGTCGGTGCGGCGATCGGGATGGGCTGCGTGCTGGCCGAGCGGGCCAGCCCCGAGGCGGCGCACTTCGCCGCCGAGGCGATCGCGCTCTGCCGCCGGGCCGGCTCGGCCGAGCAGCTGGCCGCGACCCTGCCGACCGCCGCGATGGTCTGCTGGCAGGTCGGCGCGCTGGACGCGGCCCGCGCTTACGTGGCCGAGGCAATGCCGCTGCTGGCCGGGTCACGACGGATCGCGCGGGTGGTCCTGCTCTGCGCCGCCGCCGGGATAGCACTGGCCGACGGTGACCCCAGCGGCGCCGTAGAACTGGGCACCCAGGCCGACAGCGACGCCCGCGAGCTGGGCATTGACCGGGAAATCCCGCTCATCCGGTGCGTGCTGGCGCAGGCCATGCTGGCCGACGGAAACGTGACCGGAGCGGCGGCCAAGGCGGCCGAGGCGCTGGCGGCCGCCCGCTCACTGTCTTTCCGGTTCCCCCTGGCCCTCTGCCTGGAGACGGCCGCCCTGATCGTGGCGCCCGCCGACACCGAGGGCAGCGGACGGCTGCTGGCGGCGGCTTCGGTCATCAGGAAACGCGGCAACCGCCCGTGCCCAGTACCGATGTCCACCGCAATCACACAGGCCCGCCTCGCGGCGCCCGCACCGCCCGGTCCCGCCATCAACACCACCCAGGCGGCCGACGAGGCCGCCGCCTTGCTCGCAGCTCTGGCAGCCGGCCCGGTTACGCAGGCGTCAGCCCAGCTAGACACCTCCAGACGAGAGCCGTAAGCGCCAGCCCAGTATGAAACCCCCCGAACCAGATGCGTGAGCGTCAGCCCAGATAGACACCCCGAACCAGATGCGTGAGCGTCAGCCCAAAAAGAGACGGCTGAGCGTGGATTTTGGGGTTCCCCTATTGGACGTGGAAGCGGGGGGCGAGCGGTGCGCCACCGCGCGTTCGGCTCCGCCAGAGTGGTGTTCTCTGGCGGAGCCGATGCGCGGGAAGCACCGCCGCACCCCAGCGACCCCGCAGATCTAAGAAACTGCGGCAGCCCAGACCAGCTCACCCGTAGAACAGCCGGTCCATGACCTTGCGGGCGCGGCGGGCGGTGCGGCGGTAGTCCTCTTCCAGGGCCTGCGCGGGGGTGTCGCTCCAGGCGGAACCGGAATTGGAGTAACGGGCGGTGGCATCGGCCGGGCTGGCCGATGGTTTGTAGCCGAGCAGGCGGGCCACCGCGGTGAGCTCGTCATGCTTGCCGGGGAGGGCGTCGCCCGGGCGGCCGCGGACCAGCATGATCGCGTTCCTGATGCGGGAGCCGAACCGCCAGGAGGCGGCCAGCGCCTCGGCGTCCGCGTGGCTGGCCAGGCCGGCCGCGACCGCCGCGTCGAGCGCCTCGATGGTGCGGGTCGTGCGCAGGGCCTCGACCGCGTGGCCGTGCTGGAGCTGCAGCAGCTGGGCCGTCCACTCCACGTCGGACAGGCCGCCGGGCCCGAGCTTGAGGTGCAGCGCCCGGTCGGTGCCGCGCGGGATCCGCTCCGACTCCATCCGCGCCTTGATCCGCCGGATCTCGCGGACGGCCGGCTCGTCAAGCCCGTCGGCCGGGTACCTGAACTGGTCGGCGAGCGCGATGAACTCCGCCCCGAGAGCCGCGTCGCCGACCGCGAACTCGGCCCGCAGCAGCGCCTGGCGCTCCCACGCCGCCGCTCGGCGCTGGTAGTACGCCCGGCAGGCGGCCAGGCTGCGCACCAGCGGGCCCTGCTTGCCCTCCGGGCGCAGGTCCGCGTCCACCAGCAGCGGCGGGTCGGGGGCGGGCAGCGAGAGCAGCCGGCGCAGCTCGGTGCCGACCGCCTGCGCCGCCTCCGACGCCCGGCGGTCACCGGCACCGTCGAGGGAGGGCAGCGGATCATGCACGAAGATCACGTCGGCGTCGCTGCCGAAGCCCGATTCATGCCCGCCGTAGCGGCCCATCGCGATCACCGCGAACCGGGTGGGGAGCGGGGTGCGCAGCTCCATCTCGATCTTCGCGATCGCCACCGTGAGGACGGCGTCCAGGGTGGCCGAGGTGATCGCGGTCAGCGCTTGCGCGGTCTCGGCCAGCCCGATCAGGCCGAGCACGTTCGACGCCGCGACCCGGAGCAGCTCGCGGCGGCGCAGCGAGCGGATAGCGACCGCCGCCTGCTCGGCGTCGGCGGCGCTGCGGCCGCGCTGGGCGGCAACGCTGACAGCGACGGCGGGCGGCGCGGCCGGGCGCGCCCGCGGCCGGGCTGGCTTCGCCGTTGGAGCTGGTTTTGCCGTCGGGGCTGGCTTTGGCGGGGCCCAGGCCGATCACGTGCCGCCTGGTCGCGGCGAGCATCTCACCGCGCAGCGCGTCGGCCGACTTGGGGACAAGCTCGGCGTCGTCGGCGAAGATCGCGACGGCTTCCGGTGCGCGCAGCAGCAGGCCCGTCGCGTAGCGGCTGGAGGCGAGCACGGTGGCCATCCGCTCGGCCGCCTTGGTCTCGTCCCGCAGCAGCCGCAGGAACCAGGGCGTCTCCCCCAGCGCCTCGCTCACCTGCCGGAACGCGAGCAGCCCGGCGTCCGGCTCGGCCGCGTCGGCGAACCAGCCGAGCAGCACAGGCAGCAGCGTCCGCTGGATCGCGGCGCGGCGGCGCAGCCCGGAGGTGAGCGCCTCGATGTGCCGCAGCGCGCCGGCCGGGTCGCGGTAGCCGAGCGCCTCAAGCCGGGCCCGGGCCGCGTCCGGGGTCAGCCGGGCCGCGCCGGAGGGCAGCTTGGCCACCGCCTCGAGCAGCGGCCGGTAGAACAGCTTCTCGTGCAGCCGCCGGACCTGCTGCGCATGCCTGGTCCAGGCCTGGGTGAAGGCCTCCTCGGGCGACGGCGGGCGGCCCGACGGGGCAGCCCGGATGCTGTGCTGCGCGGGGGCGACGGACGGCAGCGGGGCCGGTGCGACCACGCGATCGTTACTGATGGCTGGATTCAGTGAACGTGACTGGCGCAGCGCGCGGCCGAGGCGGCGCAGGACGGCCGGGTCGGTCGGCAGGGTGTGCGTGCGGCGCAGCTGGTAGAGCTGGAGCAGGTGCTCGGTCTGGCGCAGGAACCGGTACGCCTGCGCGAGCTCCTCGGCGTCGGCGCGGCCGACGTAGCCGCCGTCGGCCAGCGCCTTGAGCGCCGGCAGGGTGCCGGGGACCCGGAGCCGGTCGTCGGTGCTGCCGTGCACGAGCTGCAGGAGCTGGACGGCGAACTCGATGTCGCGCAGGCCGCCGGGGCCGAGCTTCAGCTCACGGCCGGCCATGTTCTTGGGCAGCGTGGCGACGACCCGGCGGCGCATCGCCTGCACGTCCTCGACGAAGTTCTCGCGCTTGGCCGCCTGCCAGATCAGCGGGGTGACGGCCTTCGCGTACCGGTTCCCGAGCTCTTGGTCGCCGGCCGCCGGGCGTGCCTTCAGCAGCGCCTGGAACTCCCAGGTCTTCGCCCACCGGTCGTAGTAGGCCAGGTGGCTGGCGAGGGTGCGGACGAGCGGTCCCTGGCGGCCCTCGGGCCGCAGGTTGGGGTCGACCGGGAAGATGGCGCCCTCGGTGGTGGAGCGCTCGCAGACGCGGATCATCCCCGCCGCCAGCTTGGTGGCCATGGAGAGCGCCGCTTGCTCGGTGGTCCGCTCGTCGGCGGGCTCGGCGACGAAGATGACGTCCACGTCGCTGGCGTAGTTGAGCTCGCGGGCGCCGCATTTCCCCATCGCCACGACGGCGAGCCGGGCGCAGCCGGCGTCGGCCGACTGCGCGTCGGCGTGGACCTCGGCCCGGGCGACGGCCAGGGCCGCGTCGAGGACGCCGTCGGCCAGGTCGGCCAGTTCCGCCGCCACCTCGTCGAAGGTGGCCACGCCGGTCAGGTCACAGGCGGCCAGGTGCAGGACGCGGCGGCGGTAGGCGGCGGCGAGCAGGGCGGCCGGGTCGGTCGTGGCGTGCTGGCCGGCCTTGGCCGCGACGGGCGCGCGGTCGCCCGGGCTGGCCCCGACGGAGAGCAGGAGCTCGTCCCGGACCTGCCCCGCCGCGGGACGGTGATCGGCGTCGCGGCCCTTGAGGACGGCGCTGTCGGCCGGGTGCCGGCACAGGTGGTCGGCCAGCGCCTTGCTGACGCCAAGGACGGCGAGCAGCCTGGTGCGGAACGCGGAGTCGGCCAGCAGGCCCTTGACCAGGGTCTTGTCGCGTTCGGCGATCTGCGCCAGGCCGATGAGCGCGAGGTCGGGATCGGCCGCCTGCGCGAGGGCGGCGAGCAGCGGGTGGTCATCGGTGCCGATGCCGAGGGAGGCCAGCTCGCGTTCCGCCCTCGGCACATCGGCGAAGCCCATCCTGGCCAGCCAGCCGGGCAGGGAAGTACGCGTGCCGCTCACGGGTATGAGCGTATACCGCCCGGCTGAACTGCTGAGAAATATGCCTGTAACGTGCGGATTCCGCTTGCCTGCGCGGGCAACCGGCGCGGCGCAAGCGGGGGCCGGCGGTGTGATAGGCATGAGCCATGGTCGATCTCATCCCGCGCAGCGTACTTTTCGGCAACCCGGAGCGGACCGCGCCGCGCATCTCCCCCGACGGCCGCTCGCTGGCCTGGATCGCGCCACTGGACGGCGTGCTCAACCTGTGGGTCGCGCCGGTCGGCGAGGCCGCGGCCGGCGTGGACTGGGCGGCGGCGCGGCCGGTCACCGCGGACACCGACCGCGGGGTGCGGGTGTTCGCCTGGGCCCACGACGGACGCCGCCTGCTGTATGTGCAGGACGCGGGCGGTGATGAGAACTGGCGGCTGTACGACGTCGACCTGAAGTCGCTCGAACGGCGCGACCTGACACCGTTCGACAAGATCCACGCCACGATCATCGGGGCGTCGAAGCGGCGGCCCTCCGAGGTGCTGGTCGGGATCAACGCCGACAATCCGCAACTGCACGATGTGTACCGGCTGGACCTGGTCAGCGGCGAGCTGGTCAAGGAGATCGAGAACCCGGGCTACGCCGGATGGCTGGCGGACGAGGATCTGGTGATCCGCTGCGCGCTCGAGCCGCTGCCCGACGGGTCACTCGACGTGCTGGTGCGGGACGCGGACGCGGGCGCCGGCGCGGACTGGCGGCAGCTGCGGACGATCCCGGCCGAGGACGTGACGTCATTCGACGTCGTCTCGTTCAGCGGCGACGGGCGGTCGGTGCTGATGATCACCGCGGCCGGAACGGACACCGCGCGGCTGACCCGGGTCGACCTGGCCACCGGCGACGAGATGATGCTGGCGTCGGACCCCGAGGCGGACGTCGCCGGGGTGGTACTGCACCCGGACACGCAGGACCCGCAGATCGTGCTGGTGCTCAAGGACCGGATGGAGTACCTGGTCCTCGACCAGTCGGTCGCCGGCGACCTGACGGCCATCAGAGCGCTGCACCCGGGCGACCCGAGCATCTCCGGGCGCGACGACGCGGACGCCACCTGGCTGGTCGCGTTCAACGTCGATGCCGGGTCGGTCACGTACTTCCTGTATGACCGCGCCGCCAAGTCGGGCAGGCTGCTGTTCGAGGCCCGGCCGGAGCTGTCGGGGTACACGCTCGCGGCGATGGAGCCGTTCAGCTTCGCCGCGCGCGACGGGCTCACCATTCACGGGTACCTGACGTTCCCGCCGGGGGCGGACCGCTCGTCGCTGCCGGCCGTGGTCAATGTGCACGGCGGCCCGCAGGTGCGCGACACCTGGGGCTACAACCCGGAGGCGCAGTGGTTCGGTAACCGCGGCTACCTGTGCGTCCAGGTCAATTACCGGGGTTCCACCGGGTACGGCAAGGCGTTCACCGCCGCTGGCAACCGCGAGTGGGGCGCCAAGATGCACGACGACCTGCTCGACGCGGTCGGTTACACCGTCGGCCGGGGCTGGGTCGACCCGGCCCGGGTGGCCATCTACGGCGGCTCCTACGGCGGGTACGCGGCGCTGGTCGGGGCGGCGTTCACACCCGATTTCTTCTGCTGCGCGGTGGATATCGTCGGGCCGTCCAACCTGAAGACGCTGCTCGAGACGATCCCGCCGTACTGGGCGCCGATGATCGCGCAGATGTACCGGCGGATCGGCAACCCGGAGACCGACCAGGAGTTCCTCTGGTCGCGGTCGCCGCTGTCGCGGGCGCACGACATCCGCATCCCGCTGCTGATCGCGCAGGGGGCCAACGACCCCCGGGTCAAGCAGGCCGAGTCCGAGCAGATCGTCGCGGCCTTGAAGGAAGCCGGGATCGACTACGAGTACCTGCTCTTCCCCGACGAGGGGCACGGCTTCGCCAAGCCGGAGAACCGGATCAAGTTCTACGCGACGGCCGAGCGGTTCCTCGCCCGGTACCTGGGCGGCCGCTTCGAGGAATGACCGCGATGCCCGGGGCGTGAAACCACGCGTGCGTTCGGGCTGCGGAGTTGATCTTTGCGCCCCGGGCGCGATCGTGGGCCACAAGGCAGGAATGGCGGCCCGGCATGCCGTCCCTGTGGCCCACACGGTTCCATCTAATGACCGGGCGCGCCATAAGGCCATGATGACTAGGCGGCAGTCTTGGGCCAGGCGGGGCCGGGCTTCCCCTTGGTGACATCGGTCATCAGGCCGCGACTTCCCGCGGTGCGGGTGGGAGAATTGCGAGCTATGACCCCCCAACGCTCGCGGCTGGCCGTCGGCGCCGCCATCGCGTGCGCCGTTCTCCCCGCCGTGCTCACGCTGGCCGGGTGCGACGCGCTCGGCAAGCTCGGCGCCTCCGCGCATTACCCGGCGGCGAAGTCCGTCACGATCGACAGCCGGGTGACGACCCTGGTCATCGACGGTGGCAGCGGGTCGGTCGACGTTACCGGGGCGAACCGGTCCACGATCGGCGTCTCCGAGCAGGCGTCGTACTCGACCAAGCCGCCGGCGCCCAGGCAGGTGCTGACCGGGACCACGCTGACGCTCTCCTACGGCTGCGCGACCGAACTCTCCTGCAGCATTTCCTACACCGTCGAGGTGCCGCGTACGGTGGCGGTCCGGGTACTGGCGGGCGCGGGCGCGGTCACGCTGACCTCGCTGGCCGGCGCGGCGACGGCGCAGACGAGTTCGGGTCTGATCACGGCCGTGAATCTCCACTCGGCCGAGGTGAGCCTCAAGTCGGACGCGGGCGGGATCATCGCGACGTGCTCCGCCGCGCCGCGCTCGCTGGACGCATCGACCAAGGTCGGCGCGATCACGCTGACGATGCCGGGGGCGGTCGCTTACAACATCAGCAGCCGGACCTTCGTCGGCACGTCGACGATCACCGTGCGCAAGTCCGCGCATTCGCCGTACGCGATCAACGTGAGCTCGGACGTCGGCTCCGTCTCGATCAGCCCGGCCTGATTCGCCGTTACCTTCCCCTGTGCCGCGTTCTTGCTGTTCCCTGATTCAGCTTCCTATCAGATATGACCACTATCCGTCGCCTTCCTATCGGTTCTGACCACTTTCGTGCCCGTTTCGTCCCGGTTTGGGGAGCAAGAACTGATAGGAAGGCGAATCAGAATGGTCAAAAGTGATAGGAAGGCGATCCCGGGCCAGACCAGTGCTGGGGTCAGAGCATGGGGAGGTAGCGGTCTAGTTCGTAGCGGGTTACCTGGCGGCGGTAGTCGGACCATTCTTCGCGCTTGTTGCGGAGGAAGAAGTCGAAGACGTGCTCGCCCAGGGCTTCCGCGACCAGGTCGCTGGACTCCATCACCCGGATGGCCTCGTTGAGATCCGACGGGAGGGGCTTGATGCCCAGGGCGCGGCGTTCGGAGCTGCTCAGGGCCCAGACGTCGTCCTCGGCCCCCGGCGGGAGCTCGTAGTCCTCCTCGATGCCCTTCAGGCCCGCGGCCAGCATGACCGAGAAGGCCAGGTAGGGGTTGCAGGCCGCGTCCACCGAGCGGAATTCCAGCCGGGTGGAGTTGCCCTTCTGCGGCTTGTACATGGGCACCCGGACCAGGGCGGAGCGGTTGTTGTGGCCCCAGCAGACGTAGGCGGGGGCCTCGCCGCCGGCCGCGGCGGTGCGCTCGGCGCCGCCCCAGAGCCGCTTGTAGGAGTTCACCCACTGGTTGCAGACGGCGGTGATCTCCGGGGCGTGCCGCAGCAGGCCGGCGATGAACGCGCGGGCCGTCTTCGAGAGCTGGTACTCCGCGCCCGCCTCGTAGAAGGCGTTCTGGTCGCCCTCGAAAAGCGAGATGTGGGTGTGCATGCCCGAGCCGGGGTACTCGGTGAAGGGCTTGGGCATGAACGTCGCCCAGACGCCCTGCTCCATCGCCACTTCCTTCATGATCAGGCGGAACGACATGATGTTGTCGGCGGTGGTCAGCGCGTCGGCGTAACGCAGGTCGATCTCCTGCTGGCCGGGGGCGCCCTCGTGATGGCTGTACTCGACGGAGATGCCCATCGCCTCGAGCATCGTGATGCTCGAGCGGCGGAAATCGTGCGCGACGGCGTGCGGGATGTGGTCGTAGTAGCCGCCGGAGTCGACCGGCACCGGGATGGAGCCGATCTCCGGCCGGTCACGGAGCAGGAAGAACTCGATCTCCGGGTGCGTGTAGAAGGTGAAGCCCATCTCGCTGGCCTTGGAGAGGTTGCGCTTGAGCACCCAGCGGGGGTCGGCGTAGCTCGCGGAGCCGTCGGGCAGCAGGATGTCGCAGAACATCCGGGCCACACCGGGGTACTCGCCGCGCCACGGCAGCAGCTGGAAGGTCGCCGGGTCCGGGCGGGCGATCATGTCCGACTCGTGCACCCGCGCGAAACCCTCGATGGCGCTGCCGTCGAAGCCGATGCCGTCCGCGAACGCGCCCTCGAGCTCAGCCGGGGCGACCGCGACGGACTTGAGTGCACCGAGCACGTCGGTGAACCAGAGCCGGACAAAACGAATATCCCGCTCTTCTAGCGTGCGCAGCACGAATTCTTCCTGCCTGTCCACGGCTATCACCTTAAACGCTGCTCGCTGTTAATTCATCGGCCAGGGGCGTCTGCTGGCACCCGGCGCCGGCGGTTTGGTCACGTTACCAGGCACTCCGCCCGCGCCGAGTTTCCCCGCGGTTACGTTCGGGTGATGGTTTTCGGGTATAGGCCGCCCTAGGCCACGGAACGTGGGCGGGGTACGGGGCAGCAGCGGCTCCGGTGAGCTGCCGCCGGGTGGCGTGCGCTGGCACCCGCTTGAGTGGGCTACGTTCTCTTAAGCTTTCTCGTACCTTCGGCCCCTTTGTTCGGGCCCCAGGACTGGACATCTTCTAGACTTCGGTGACTGAGAAACAGGTGAGGCATGTCAAGCACAGTGGTGAGCACAACAAGCCCGGACCTGGCCGCGCAGCGGGCTGAGTTCGACAAGAACGGGTACATCATCATCCCCGGCGCCCTCACGCAGGACGAGGTTGATCACTACCGGGGCGCCCTTGACCGCGTGTACGCGGCGGCCGAGGCGGACGGCCGGATCCAGCCGGGCGGCTCGCTGCACCAGCTCGGCGCCGTTGCGAACTGCCCCGAGGCGCTCGGCCTGCTCGACCACCCGGTGACGTTCCCGTACATCTGGTCGATCCTGGGCTGGAACGTCCACGCGTACCATTCCCACCTGGACGTGCACCCGCCGCTGCCGACGAAGCGGCCGTTCCGTTTCGAGTGGCACCAGGACGGCGGCCGGCAGAACCGTGAGATCGAGACCGACCCGCGGCCGCGGCTGTCGATCAAGTTCGCGTTCTGGCTCTCCGACGTGTCGCAGGCCGGCCGGGGCAACTTCAAGGTCGTCCCGGGCAGCCACCTGACCAACTGGATCTCCGGGCCGCCGCGGCGGGACGTCGAGTGGCCCGACCCGGACGGGGCGATCGAGGTGACCGCGAACCCGGGCGACGCCGTCCTGTTCGACCGGCGGCTCTGGCACGCCCGCTCGGACAACTACTCGACGTTCACCCGTAAGGCCATGTTCGTCGGCTACACCTACCGCTGGGTCGCGATGCGGGACGAGAACGACGGCATCTGGTCGGCCGACTGGGCGGACCAGATCAACCCGGTCCAGCGGCAGCTGCTGGGCGGGATCCGCCCGGGCGACGGCGACCACCACTGGGGCCACTACCCCGAGGACACCCCGCTGTACGGCTGGCTCAAGGAGCGCGACCTGTTCGATCGGGACAACCCGCCACTCAAGCCGTAAGGCGGTAAGGCAGGTTCGCAGCCGTAACGCCCGCTCAGCCGGGCGTTACGGCTCTTTTGCTTACCCGAGGGTGCCCGCCAGCGCTCCGCTGGCCGGCGCCAGCGCTGGTCAGGTCAGCGGGCCGTGGCGGGCCTGCGGGGGGCGTCCGGCCAGGAGGCCGGGGCGCGGATGAGCAGCATGGCCGCGTCGTCGTGCGGCGGCGAGCCCACGTACTTGATCAGGTCGTCGCGGACCAGGTCGAGCAGGCTCGGCGAATCGTGATTGGCCAGCTGCCGGGCCGCCGCCCGCGCGGATCTGGCCGGCTTCGGCTGCGCCCGCGGCGCCAGGATGGCGACCCGCTCGTCGAGCGGGTAGAACTCCCTGCTCGCGTCGCGCGCCTCGGTGACGCCGTCGGTGTAGAGCAGCAGCTGGTCGTTGGGGTTGAAGGCGTACATCTCCTTCGCCCCGGAATCGTTGCCCAGCGTGATCAGGCCGAGCGGGGGCGCGGGGGCGCGGACCTCCAGCACGGAGACGGCCGAGTCCTGGGAAATCAGGATGGGCGGCGGATGGCCGCAGTTGAAGACGGTCAGCCTGCCCTTCTGCGTGTCGATCTGCACCAGCACGGCGGTGACGAACTCCTCGTGCTTGCCCCAGCGCCGCGACAGGCCGGCGTCGAGGCGGTACGCGATCTCGTCGAGGGTGTGCACGCTGTGCGCGAGCTCGCGGAACCGGCCGATGATGTCCGCGGCGACCTCGACCGCTTCCAGCCCCTTGCCGCGCACGTCGCCGATGATCAGCCGCACGCCGTGGTCGCTGGTGGCGGCGACCTCGTACAGGTCTCCGCCCACCCTCGCCTCGGCCGCGGCGGCCAGGTAGACGACGCCGACCGTCAGCGGGCCGACCGTCTCGGGCAGCTGCCGGAGCACGGCGCGCTGGGCGGCCTCGGCCACCGAGGTGACGTTGACGATCTGCTGTGCCTGCTGCGCCTGCTCGGTCGTCTTGTTATCGGTGCCGACCCGCGTCCCGATCATGGCGATCACGGTGACCACGGCGGCGCCGCCAATGGCCGCCAGCGCGAGTTCGTGCGCCCCGTCGGTGACGGTGATGCCGCCCTTGAGCAGCGCATCGATGACCACCGCGGCGATGACGGCGGCGAGGCCGTAGGCCAGCGGCCGCTTAATGGTGGTGGCGCCGACGCCGGCCAGCGCGGGCAGGACGGCGAGCAGCAGGGCGAGTTCCAGCGGCGCGGGCCAGGCTTTTGCCAGGCAGACGGCGGTGACCGCGATCGCCGCGATGACGACGGTCAGCTCGAGCCAGCGAGCCTTCCAGGTTCGCGGGCGCGCAGGCGAGTCCGCCTTCGCCCGTCGCGCCCGCGCGCGGGTCTGCGGTGCGGGCAGCTGCATCCGCATAGTCCCCTCTTATCGCATGATCGGCCGGAATGACCATACGACGGCCGGTCGCTTCGCGTCACGGTTTAGGCCTGTTTCCGCTGTTACGCCTGGGTCTCGGTTCAACCAGAGCCCGGATTGGACGGGTTCCGGGAGAACACGGGACGCTGCGCGCTGCGGCGCGTATTGACCTAGCCGGGGCGGCCGCGGGGAAGGCGGCTCAGGCGAAGCTGACCTGGTCCGGCTGGCTGCGCGAGTTCATGACGTACCTGACCAGGCTCACCAGGACCTGCTTGACCGATTCACGCTGCCGTGCGTCACACATCACGATGGGGACATCGGGGCTCAGGGCCAGCGCGATCCTGATGTCTTCCGGCTCGAACCTGGGAGCATCGTCGAAGCAGTTGACGGCGACGATGAACGGCGTGCCGTTCCGCTCGAAATAGTCGATCGCGGCAAAGCAATCGGCCACCCGGCGCGTATCGGCCATAACCAGGGCACCGATCGCCCCGATGGCCAGGTCATCCCACATGAACCAGAAGCGCTCCTGGCCCGGCGTGCCAAACAGGTAGAGCACAAGCTCGGACTGAAAGCTGATCCGGCCGAAATCCATAGCCACGGTCGTCGTGGTCTTGGCGCTCACGCCCAGCGTGCTGTCGATGCCAACGCCGCGCTCGCTCAGCGGTTCCTCGGTCCGCAACGGCCTGATCTCGCTGATCGTGCCGACCAAGGTCGTCTTCCCGACGCCGAAGCCCCCGGCTATGAGGATCTTGGCGGTCTTCGGCACGCTGGCCGCGGTCATCGTCTCGTCACAGTGATTCAAGTCCATCAAGCACCATCCTCAATAGGCTCTGATCGGGGACGGGCTGCCGCTGCGCGGAGATGATCCTGAGCAGCCCGTCGCTGGTGAGGTCACCCAGCAGAACGCGCACCACCCCCAGGGGGAGGTCAATTTCCGAGGTCAGATCGACGACGGGGATGGGGCGGCGGCAGATGCTGAGTATCCGCCGGTGCTCTGGCCCGAGCCGGAAATGATCCGACGGCCGTTCGCCGGTCGCGGCCACCACGTCGATCAGGCCAAATGACGCCCCGCCGTTCGGCAGGGTCCGCCCCTTGGTCAACGCGTAGAGGCGGACCACCGGGCCGGCTTCGGAGTCCATCCAGCGCCCGCCGTGACCGTCAGCCGGGGTCACTCGACGGCTGTTTCATGCTCAGGAAATCTCGGCTCGGAGGCGAGGTACTTGCCCATCCGGCGCACCAGCACCGCCATCTCGTAGGCGACGACGCCCACGTTCGGCTCCGCGGAGGTCAGCACCGCCAGGCATGTCCCCTTGCCGGCCGCGATGACGAAGAGGAAGGCATGTTCCATCTCGATGATGGTTTGGCGCACCTCGCCGCCCTTGAAGCGCAGCCCGGTCCCCCGGGCGAGGCTCTGCACCCCCGCCGCCAAGGCCGAGAGATGCTCGCCGTCCTCGCGGGTCAGGCTCTGCGACGCCGCGACCACCAGGCCATCGCGGGACAAGATAAGCGCCTGCTGGACATGCTCGACCTGATTGACCAGGTTGTCCAGCAGCCAGCTCAGCTGTCCGATCGTGTCAGTCTGTGCCATTACCCAGCCTCGCTATCGGTCAGTTTCGTCGCCGGGGGCGTCATCAAGATCATCGAGATCATCCAGCCGCCCGCGCTGCCATCCTTGCTGCATCGTCATCATCATGTCGCGAGTCGCCTCCGGCGCTCGCTGGTCGACTTCGGGTGCCTCGCGCACCGACGGCTGCGGGCCTGATTCGCTACCGGGCCGCAATTGCGGCGCCAGGCTGGCCTGGGGGACGCGGATGGGCATGCCGAGGTGACTGCCCCTGGTGGAACGGGGAGCCTCGGTTCCGGGTGCGGACACGGGCGGCTCGCCGTGCTGGCTACCCTGCCCGCCGCCGGCTGGCGCCGTCTGCCCGCCCGCGTCCTGCTGCACCGGCTGCGGCCAGGTCGGAGCGGCCACGGCGTCCCACGGTGGCGCCGGCAGCGCCGGAAGCGCCGGCTCCTGCGGCCTCGGCTGCGGCTGCGGGTATTCCCAGGGCGACCGCAGGGACGTCCGGGGAGGCGGAGGCCATTCCTGGTCCGCGACGCGAGGGTTTTCGCCGGTGTCCACGCGCCGCCCGGTCGCGGCCGCCGGCAGCCGGTGCCGGCCGGCCACGCCAAACGGCGGCCGGTCACGCGTGCCCGGTGAGCGGGGCTCCGGCCGCAGGCCCCCCATGTCGGGCAGCGGAGCCTGCATGCCGCCTGACTGGCCATTGGCGGGCCATCCGACCTCTTCCGCCCGGACGATAACGCCGAAGGGCAGCAGGAGTATGGCCGTCGTGCCCCCGTAGGCGGACCGCCGGAACGAGACCTGGATGTTGTGCCGGGCGGCCAGCGAGCTGACCACGAACAGGCCCAGCTTGTCGCTGTCCACCAAGTCGAATTCCGATGGCCGGGCGAGGCGCCGGTTGATGTCGTCGATCTCATCAGGCGACAGGCCCAGCCCGCGGTCCTCGACCTCGGCGACCAGGCCGGTGCCCACCCGGTCCGCCCTGACCTCAACCCGAGTGTTGGGCGGGGAGAAGACCGTGGCGTTCTCGACCAGCTCCGCGACCAGGTGAATGATGTCGTTGACGGCGATCCCCGCTACCAGGTCGGGCGACTCGCTGACCACGTCGACCCGGACGTAGTCCTCGACCTCGGCGACCGCGGCGCGCAGCACATCGACGACGGGAACCGGATCACGCCAGCCCCGGCCGGGGGTGGCCCCGGACAAGATGATCAGGCCTTCCGCGTGCCTGCGCATGCGGGTGGTGAGATGGTCGAGGCGGAACAGGTCGGCCAGCGCGGCTGGATCGCTCGTCCGTCGCTCCATCCCGTCCAGCAATCCCAGCTGCCGGTGGAGCAGGGACTGGTTGCGCATCGAAATGTTCAAGAAGACCTGGTTGATCCCCCGGCGCAGCCGGGCCTGGTCAACCGCGGCCGCGACGGCCGCCTCCTGCACGGTGGCGAACGAACCGGCGATCTGGGAGACCTCGCGGATGCTGCTGTCACTCGGCGGCGGCGACTCCGCCATAACGTCCACGTCCTGGCCGCGCCTCAGCCGTGCCACCACCCGCGGCAGCCGCTCCTCCGCCATCGAACGGACGCTGCCGTCCAGCCGGGTCAGGTCACCGGTGACCTTGCGGCCGAACCAGATGACGAGGAAGACCGACGCGATGACGGCGGCCAGGCCGACTCCGCCGGCCAGCACGGCCTCGGTGACCAGCCCGCTGCTGCGCGACGCGCCCAGCGCCGCCAGCTGCCGGCCGGCGCTGAACTCGGCGAGCTGCAGGGAAGCGAGATACCCGGCCGAGACCGACTCCCAGGCACTGGCATTCACCGGCAGCGGCCGGTTGCCGGCCGCCTCGGTGATCTGGTTTTCCATGGACTGGAACAGACGGTAATTGGGCGAGCCGGCGACGGCCGCGAACCCGGCGTCAAGACTTGGCGTCATCAGGTCCGCGGCCTCGCTGAGGTACACGCGCCGGCTCGCGGCGGCGGTGTCGAACAGCCGATGGGCGTCGGCGCTCATCAGGCCGCGGTCGGCCAGCGCGCCGTCCACGAGCGTGGCCTCCTGGCTGGCCATCTCAATCGCGAAGTCCGCCTGAATGACGCCGACCGAGATCCCGCCCAGCGTGCCCCCGGTGTTGTCCTGGTCGGACGCCTCGAAGGACTGCAGCTGAGTGTCGATGACGTTGCTATAGGCCTGGAAGGCGGCCGTCGGGCTCAGCGAGCCGGAATCGACGGCGGCCCGGATAGCGCCGATCTGTCCCAGGTCCCTGAAGAAAGCGTTCAGCTGCGCCTGCGGGCCCGCGGAGAGCAGGCCGTTCTCGGTGTGCAGCGCGGCCTCGGCCGGCGGGATCGCCTTGTTCACCAGTTCCCTGGTGGCCAGCAACGACGCCTTAGGGGCCCTGCGGCCGGTGATTAGCCAGAGGTAGGTCTCGGCCCGTTCCGTGGGCAGCTCGATCGCGAGCTGCCTGCCCTGGGTGTTGCCGGCCGTGGTGGATACGTTGAAGTTATGGTCGTTGATGGCCTCAGGGACAGTAATGCTCGCCGCGAACACCCACAACCCCACCAGGGAAACCAGCGGAACGGCGAACATGATGATCAAGAACAGCCGGATGGGCCAGGAGCGGACAGGACGCCGCACGACTGCCATAGCGCCTCACATAAATAGCACGGAGGGGGCGCCTGCCTGTCCACCCGCAGAAATTCACAGGAACGCACCGGACTAAGCCGTCAGGTTTAGCCCCAATGCACTGTCTCGCGGTTGCCGGGCCCCCCCGGCGTGACCAGCCATTGATACGTGGTACCTCAGGGCTGTTACCGTAACACGGACATGTGGCGTTATTCACACAAACATCAGTAAGTTTCAGCCAATGAGATGCTTTCAGATATCGGGGGTCCCGGCAGACCGGCGCTGCCTCGCAGGCTTTCCCCCACTGGCCGCGAGCCGCCGAGTTCGCGGTCTTCATCCGCGGCAGGTGATGCGCGCGGGAAGCCCGGTCTGCTGTGCTGGGAGGGCAACGGCAACGCGTGGGGCTGATGATGGCTGCGGGCATTGCGCGGGCGATTGACCGACACGAGCTCCGGCCGTCTTTCGGTCAGGGCGCGAAAGAAGAGGAAGACACAGCGATGGCTCGCGACGTGCAGCGGAGCGTACTCCCGATCCCTGACCAGCCCGGCTTTGGGCTGGTGACCTATGACGTCCAGATCGACCTTGGCGACGACAGCCACGACCATCTGATCGACATGGCGGAAGTCATCAAGATCGCCATGGCCACGCAGTAGGCCAGGGCCGGGTCGGCCGGGCCTTGGCCCGGCCGACCCGGATCCGTCAGGACTGGCCTGCCTCGTAGACCTCGGGGAACAGGTCACCTTGGGCGGCCCCGATGGCGGACTTGTCGCCGCCGCGGCCGCGCAGGACGAAGGCGATGCCGACGGCGAGCACGGCGCCGGCGATCGGGCCCGCGATGTAGACCCAGTAGCTGGTGAAGGTGCCGCTGGCCAGGTCGGGCCCGAAGGTGCGGGCCGGGTTCATCGAGGCGCCGGAGATGGGGCTGCCCCACAGGCCGGCCAGGGCGATGTAGCCGCCGATCCCCAGGGCACCGATGACGCCGACATTCTGCGCGCCCGAGGCGGTGCCCAGGATCACGCTGACCAGGCCCATCGTCAAGACGAGCTCCATCCAGAACGCGGCACCGGCGGAGTAGCCCTGGGCCGGGTAGTTGGACCCGTAGCTGGCCGAGACGTTGATGATGGCGTGCAAGATCAGCGCCGCCAGCGTGGCCCCGGCCAGCTGCGCCACGATGTAGCCCGGGACGCGCCGCCACGGGAAGTCGCCGCGCAGCGCGAAGGCGATGCTGACGGCCGGGTTCAGGTGCGCGCCGGAGATCTTGCCCATGAACAAGATGACGCCATGACCGTCAGCGCGGGCGCTACGACGGCGGCGCCGTGGCTGATGGCGCCGGGGAAGGCGTGCCCCATCATGCCGCCGCCGGCGGCGGCCAGCACGAGGAAGAAGGTGCCGAGCACTTCGGAGAACAGCCGCCGCCACTCCTGGTGCGGGTCGTTGAAGTCGGCGACCCGGTCGATGAGGTCCTTCTCATAGCGGGCGAGCGGGCCGATCGGGCCCGGCGGCGGTACGTCCTGTTGTGCTGCGGTCACGGCGTTGCCTCACATTCGAGGTTAGGCCGGGTAGGCGGCATCCTCACAGCCACCAGGCGGACATGCGATCGGGGTCAGCTGACTCCGGGCGGATCCGGCACCCGATTCGGCTGATAAATCCGAGCGGCCCGGTCCTGATCCGCTCCGTCCTGGGCATTTTCCCGCCGCTCGCACGCTCGTTAAAGGCGGAGAAGAGCTCATGCAGGCGCGGATCGGAGCCGGCCAGGTTGCGCCCGATGTCGCTCAGGACCCGCTGCCGGCCCACGGGCCAGCTCATTGCGACGTCCGCCTCATTGTGACCTCCCCGCCATAACCGGCAGAACCTGACTTCGGTCCCGTTAACTCACCGCACCTTGATTTCACCTCACGCCGCTCGCGGACGCATCCTCCGAAGCGGGTGAAAAGACCGGACTCGTACTGGTCTGCTGCGGCCGGGACCGAGTGCCGGCGCGCGCGTCAGAACAGCCGGATCGCGGCGCTTACCGTCAGGTAGGCGCCCAGCAGCAAGGCGACCATGGCCATCAGCCGCTGGGCGTGGCTCAGCAGCCAGGCCTGGGAGCGCTTCAGCCGCGCCTTGGTGCCCTCCGGGCGCAGTTGCAGGAACGCGAACGGGATGATGATCAGCAAGAGGCTGATGACCATGAAAGCGAAGACGCCGACGACCTCAATGATGGTCGGGTAGTGGCCGGCCACGAGGTGGTGCAGGGCCAGCAGGTAGCTCGCGCCGGGGATGCCGATCACCGCGCCGACCAGCAGGGCGAGCCCGAGCCGGGGCTCGGCCAGCAACCGCTGCGGCCAGCTCTCCTTCTTCCTTGTCCTCCGCCGCTCCTTTTCCGCCGCCTCCTTTTCCGCCCGCTGCTCCTCCGTCGGCGGGGCCACGGCCGGGACGGGCGCCTTGGTCCGGCCGGGCAGGCGGCCGGAGGCGATCAGCGCGCCCGCCACCAGCAGCAGCAGGCCGAGGGCCAGGTCGGTGCCCGCACCGACCGAGCGCTGCTGATTGACGGCATCGGCGTGGAAGACGAGCACGTCCAGCAGGCCGATGGTCACGCCCACGGCCAGGCCGCCGAACAGCAGCCACAGGAACATCGCCCGCGGCCGCCGGTTCTCGATCAGCACCAGGTCGAGGGCGAGCAGCTTCGGGTTCAGGGCCGCGAGGAAGGCCAACCCGAAGAACTCGGCGTTCATAGCCGGCCAGCTGGCATCCGGGCTCGTTCCAAACGTGCGGCAGGCCGCGGCTGGCGGCGCGGAACCGCCGTCCAGCCCTTCCCGTGCTGATGGGTCACCGTGCTCTTACCGCCATGCTAGCTATCCCATCGCATGCGGGCCGTCGGCGCATCGTCCCGACCGGATGAGTAGAGCGGAGCCCGGCCTGGGCTGGCGCTCAGTTGGGTGCTCAGCGGGGCGGTAGAAGCGAAGCAACTCCTCGTTCAGAAGGATAGATCTGAATTTTTCTGAACGGACCGGGGTTACTCCGGGACGCGGTACCGGACCCGGGACCGAACGTGCGGCGACCTAAGCTTGAGGGGTGCCTATGCTGCGGATTGCCCTTGCGCAAGTGAACACGACGGTCGGGGATCTGGCGGGGAACGCCGAGATCATGGTGGAGTGGACGCGGCGCGCGGCGGCCAGGGGCGCGCGCGTCGTGGTCTTCCCGGAAATGGCGCTGACCGGCTACCCGGTGGAGGACCTGGCGCTGCGGACGTCGTTCGTGGAGGCGTCGATCGGCACCCTGCGGGACGTGGCCGAGCGGCTCAACGTCGAGGGACTGGGCGGCGTCGCCGCGGTCGTCGGCTACCTGGACCGGCGCTCCGGCCTCGCCCCCCGGACCGGGCTGCCCGCCGGGGCGCCGCTCGACGCGGCGGCGGTGCTGCACGGCGGCCAGGTCGTGATCACCAGCGCCAAGCACCACCTGCCCAATTACGGCGTCTTCGACGAGTACCGGTACTTCGTGCCCGGCGACACGCTGCCGGTTTTCCGGGTTCCGGCGGCCGGCGGCGAGCCGGTCGACGTCGCCGTCGCCATCTGCGAGGACCTGTGGCAGGACGGCGGGCCGGTGGCGGTGACCCGGCAGGCCGGGGCGGCGCTGCTGGTGGTGCCGAACGCGTCGCCCTACGAGCGGGGCAAGGACGATGTCCGGCTCGAGCTGTGCCAGCGGCGCGCGCGCGAGGCGGGGGCGGCGCTGGCCTACTGCAACCTGGTCGGCGGGCAGGACGAGCTGGTCTTCGACGGGGACTCGATCCTCGTCTCGGCGACCGGCGAGCTGCTGGCGCGCGGGCCGCAGTTCGAGGAGGCGCTCCTGGTGGCGGACCTGGAGCTGCCCGCGGCGGTGGGCAGCTCGGCGGAAACGTCGGGCGAGGCCGCGGACGCCGGCGACGGGACCGTGATCACGATCGAGCGGGTATCGCTGCCGGACATTCCGGAACTGCCGGAAATATCCGGCACGGCGGGGACCGGGTCGGGCGTTGTTCCGGGTCCAGGGGCCTCGGATCTGGCCGTTTCGGCTCCGGACGACCGCCGGGGGGGCTATGGGGGGGCGGGTAGCCCCCCCGTGCGGGACGGCCTTTTCTGGCCGCGGCTGGATGACCTGGCCGAGGTGTACGCGGCGCTGGTGCTCGGGACCGCGGACTACGTGCGCAAGAACGGGTTCCGCACGGTCATCCTGGCGCTGTCGGGCGGGATCGACTCGGCGCTGACCGCGACGATCGCGGCCGACGCGATCGGGCCGGAGAACGTGCACGTGGTCCTCATGCCGAGCCGCTGGTCCTCCGGCCACTCGGTGACCGACGCCGAGGACCTGGTCAAGCGGCAGGGCCTGAACGCGCGGACGATCGCGATCCAGGACATCGTGGATGCGTTCAAGGCCGGGCTGGGCGAGGGGTTCCCGCCCACCGGGCTGCCGGCCGAGAACCTCCAGTCCCGGGTCCGCGGCGTGATCAACATGGCGCTGTCCAACGCCGAGGGGCACCTGGTCCTCACGACCGGCAACAAGAGCGAGATCGCGTGCGGCTACTCCACGCTTTACGGCGACTCGGCGGGCGGCTTCGGCCCGATCAAGGACGTGCTCAAGACGCTGGTCTGGGACCTGTCGCGGTGGCGCAACGAGCACGCCGAGCGGACCGGCGCGACGCCGCCGATCCCGCCCAACTCGATCACCAAGCCGCCGTCGGCGGAGCTGGCGCCGGGACAGCTCGACACCGACTCGCTGCCGGAATACGAGGTGCTCGACGCGCTGCTGGATGACTACGTCGAGAAGGACATGGGGTCGGCCGCGCTGATCGCCGCCGGGCACGACCCGGCGCTCGTCGAGCGGGTGATCCGGCTGGTCGACCTGGCCGAGTACAAGCGCCGCCAGTACCCGCCGGGCCCCAAGATCACCGTCAAGAACTTCGGCCGCGACCGCCGGCTGCCGATCACCAGCCGCTGGCGGGAGGTACTTCCCGGCTAGCCGGGCCAGACCGCCGGGGTTACTGTGGGCGGATGAACTCGTTTGCCGGCAAGGTCGCGATCGTCACTGGCGGCGGCTCGGGCATGGGGCGGGAAATGGTCCGCCAGCTCGCGGCGCAGGGATGCTCGGTCGCCACCTGCGACCTCAACGCCGACTCGCTCGCCGAGACCAGGGAACTGGCCCCGGCCGCGGGGAGCGCGGTAGTCAGCGTTCACCAGTGCGACGTCTCCGATGAGGCGGCCGTGCTGCGGTTCCGCGACGAGGCGCTCGCGGCGCACCGGGCCGATCATGTCGACCTGGTCTTCGCCAACGCGGCGATCGGGGGCGGCGGCAGCTTCATCAACGACCCGCGCGAGCAGTGGGAGCGGGTCTTCGCGGTCAACTGGTGGGGCGTCTACTACACCGCGCGGACGTTCCTGCCGCTGCTCATCGCCAGCCCCGAGGGGGTCCTGGTCAACACGAGCAGCGTCAACGGGATCTGGGCGTCGCTCGGGCCGGCCTGGCCGCACACCGCCTACAGCACGGCGAAGTTCGCGGTCAAGGGATTCACCGAGTCGCTGATCGAGGACCTGCGGACCAACGCGCCGCACGTCCGTGCCGTCCTGGTGATGCCCGGGTACATCGGCACCAACATCGTCGGCAACTCAATGCGGGCCTTCGGCGTCACCGACAGCGCGGAGATCGATAAGGCGAACGCCGGCTGGCGCGACAATGCCCCGACGACAGCGGCCGAGGCGGCCACGATCATCCTCGACGGGGTGCGCTCCGGTGCCTGGCGCATCCTGGTCGGCGAGGACGCGAAGAAGCTGGACGAGTTCGTCCGGGCGAACCCGGAGTCCACCTACGACCACGAGGAACGCACCAAGTACCTGGCCGGCTAAGTCACCCCGGTCAGGTCGCTTCCGGCCCGGCCGGCGCCCAGGAACGGGCCGGTGGCGGGCATCCGCGGCCAGGGCACGGCCTGGGCCGGCTGGTGGTAGCGCCCCACGTGCGCACGGTACGCGGCAATGCCGTCCGCGATCAGGTACGGCCCGCGGATCCGGCGCAGCTCGGGCGGGACCTCGGTGTAGTCCACATCTGGATCGTCACCGCAGTCGCAGCAGATGATCTCGAACGCGTCGGTGTAGCCGCCCTCATGACGGCCCTGCACGATGCGGGCCGGCTGACGGCGCAGAACCACCGTCCAGCCATGCCCCGGTTGATCACCGGTCATCGTGCCCCAGCAGACAAGCCATCGATTTCAGCCATGCTGTTGATCTTCACCATGGGCGGCCTGCCCTGACATCATCCGAACCGGGTGAACTGTTCACCCGTTCGGATGATGCGTTCATGGTGTGTACATGTTTATCTAGTAGGGGCACCAGGGATGCGCCCTCGGTGCATAACCGGCTGTGGTAGCACGCCGCTGCGGCCCAGGAGGAGAGTCCATGACGGTGACAGCCGATCGCAGCGCGGGGGCAAAGTCTGGTACGCGTGCCGCTTCGCGGCCGTCGTCGCGGGCCGGGGCGGCGGAGCAGCTGAGCCGGGCGGACCGGGCGGCACAGGGAAAGGACGCCAGGGCGGTGGCGCCGCTGGAGTCGCAGGCCGAGTTCCAGCCGGGACGCAAGCGGGACCCGGTCGGGCTGCTGCTGGGCCAGGCGGCGTCGCGGGTGCCGGAATTGGTGCCGGTCCGGCACGGGCGGATGCTGGTGTCGCCCTTCACCTACTACCGGGGCGCGGCCCTGCCGATGGCCGCGGACCTGGCCGGCACGCCGGCCGCCGGGCTTCGCGTGCAGCTGTGCGGGGACGCCCACCTGTCGAATTTCGGCGCCTTCGCCTCACCCGAGCGGAACCTGGTCTTCGACGTCAACGACTTCGACGAGACCCTGCCCGGCCCGTTCGAATGGGATGTCAAGCGGCTGGCCGCGAGCATGATCGTGGCCGGCCGGAGCAACGGGTTCAGCGCCAAGGACTGCCGCAAGCTGGCGTTGGCGGCCGGTGAAGGCTATCGCACCGCCATGCGGGGGTTCGCCGAGCAGACCTTCCTTAGCGTGTGGTACGCGCACCTGAACATCGAGCCGGCCCTCAAGAATCTCCAGTCCTCACTCAAGGCCAAGAAGTACAAGAACCTCAAGACGATCGACAAGCTGCTGGCCAAGGCCCACACCGCCGACAGCACCTCGGCCCTGGCCAAGCTCACCGCCGAGATCGACGGGCAGCGGCGGATCGTCAGCACCCCGCCGACGATCGTCCCGATCGAGGAGCTCTTCCCCGACCTGGAGGCCGCCGCGATTTACGAGCAGATCGGCGCGGTGCTGACCAAGTACCGGCGCAGCCTGCAGTCCGACCGGCGGCACCTGCTCGGCGAGTTCTCCTTGCTGCACGTCGCGCGCAAGGTCGTCGGGGTGGGCAGCGTCGGCACCCGCGCCTGGATCGCGCTGATGGACGCCGGCGACGGCGTCGAGCCGCTGGTCCTGCAGGCCAAGGAGGCTCAGCCGTCGGTGCTGGCGGAATTCGCCGGGCGCAGCCGGTACAACAACGAGGGCGAGCGGGTGGTCGCCGGGCAGCATCTGATGCAGGCCCAGAGCGACATCTTCCTCGGCTGGACCCGCATCACCGGCCCCGACGGGGCCGACCGCGATTTCTACGTCCGCCAGCTACGGGACTGGAAATTCTCCGTGCCGGTCGAGCTGATGCTCGCGCCCGGTCTGGCGTTGTATGCCCGGCTGTGCGGGTGGACCCTGGCCCGGGCCCATGCCCGCTCCGGCGACCGCATCGCGCTGGCCGCTTACCTCGGCGGCTCGGCCAAGTTCGACAATGCCATCGCCGATTTCGCCGAGACCTACGCCGACCAGAACGAACTCGACTACGCCGCGTTCCAGGCCGCCGTCAAAGACGGCAAAGCCGAAGCCGTCAGCGGAATCTAAGAAAACCGGTCCCGTATCACCCATCGCGGGGGATGTCCGCGCGTTAGCGGAATGGGACTCTGCCACTACGGCCACTACTTCAAGGACGGTCCAGATGAATTCCAGCGTCGCGCCGCAGACGAAGTTCCAGCTCGATACGGGTCAGATCCGCAACGGTGCCATCCTGATGGCCGTGGGCGGCGCACTCGCCCTGGCGGGTATCGCCCTGGCCGGGACCGCCCTGGTGGCGGCCCTGCAGGACCGGGTGCAGCAGATGGAGGTGCCGCCCAGCGACCTCGCGAAGCAGCACTGGTCCGCGGTCCGCCAAGCGACCAGCGCCGGCGTGGGCGTATGGCGCAAGGAGCAGCCGGGCGTGCCGCGCTAGCTGGCTGGGCTCCGCTAGACGTCGGGCGAGGGCCGCCGCGCACGCGCGGCGACCCTCGCCGTCCGGTTGCGCCAGAACCACCGCTGCAGGCGGAGCCCGCCGGCGCCGACCGCGATCAGCAGGACCACGTTCAGCAGCAACTGGAACGTCGACCCGCGCGCCTCCGGCCAGCTGCCGTACGCGGCCGACAGGCCCATGTCGGAGGCGGCGGGGATGGTGGTGACCGAGATGAACACGCCGATGAGTGCGTTCGCCCGGGACTCGGTCAGCGAGACGACGCCGACGATGCCGGCCAGCACCGCCACGATGACCGAGAACACGTTCGGTGAGTTGATGAGGTCGGAGACCGGCCGCACGCCGTCCTGGTAGAGCGGCGGAGTATGCCCGGACCACCGGATGAGCAGCGCGAAAACCAGCGTCGCGACAACCGCCAGGGCGAACCCGGCGGCCAGCGCGGCCAGGCCGTGCCGGACCGTGCGGCGCTCCCCCTTGTCGATGCCGAGCGCCGTCGCCATGATCGCGCCGTACTCGGGGCCGACCACCATCGCCGCGACGACCAGGATCTGCGAGTTGGTGAGGATGCCGACCGCGCCGATCAGGCCGGCGATGACCAGCAGCGCGTAGAAACTGGCGGGGTAAACGCCGCCCGCGCGGATGCTCGCCTCGACCATCTCCCAGACCGGCGCAACCTCGCCGTCGCGCTGCCTCCGGCCAGCCTGGGAGACTTCCCGGGCCGCGGTGCCCTTCGGGTCTGGACTGCCTTCCTGGTCATCCGGGCCGCTGGCCGCCCCGTTGACGTTCTCGATGACGACCGAGCCATGATCGCCTAGCTCGGCCCGCACTCCCGCCAGCACCTGGTTGGCGAACCGGGTGGCCAGGTCGAACTGCACCGCGTCGCCGTCCGGGCGCCGCGCGGCGCCGCGCACGACCACCAGGTTCGCGATGCCGGGATCGACGCAGAGCTTCGCGACGAGGTGGTCGGTCGAGGCGGGCGGGCTCACCACCCGGACGTGCAGCATCGGGAGACTAGCGCGGTCTCGGTGTCAGCGGATCTGCTCGAGGATGCGGTCGCCGACCCGGATCGCGTTCGCCATCGCGGTGAGGGCGGGGTTCACCGCGCTGATGCTCGGGAAGATGCTGGTGTCGGCCACGTAGAGGTTCTCCACCTCGTGCGCCCGGCAGTCGGCGTTGAGCACCGACGTGGCCGGGTCGGTGCCGCACCGCACAGTTCCTGACTGATGCGCGCAGCCGGCGATCGGGATGTCGGTCTTCATGTACAGGTTCCGGTGGGCGAGGTGGCCCTCGTGCATGTTGAGTGAGCCGAGCATCGACTTGAGCTGGCCGTAGAGCTGCTTAGCGGCGGTCGGGTTGCTCGGCTTGTAGGCGAGGTGGACGCTGCCGTCCGGGCCGAGCGTGACCCGGTTGTCCGGCCGCGGCAGGTCCTCGGTGGACAGCCAGAAGTCGACGGCGTGCGAGGCGACATCGCGCAGCGCCCAGCTCGGCGCGAACTTGGTCTCCAGGGGCTTCTCGCCGCGGAACATCGCCGCCTGCGACTTGCCGATCATCTGGATGTTGCCCATCGGGTAGTCGAAGTCAGGGCCGCTGAAGTAGAAGTCGTTGACGCCGAGCGTCTTCTGGAAGACGGTCGGGTTGGGGTCCTTCGACACCGCCAGCACCGCCTGGGAGTCGTGGTACATGAAGTTGCGGCCGACCTGGTCCGAACCGTTAGCCAGCCCGTTCGGGTGCCGGTCGTTGGCCGAGGCGAGCAGCAGCTTGGCCGAGTTGGCCGCGCCGCACGCCACGACCACGATGCCGCCCTGGTACCGCACTGTTTCACCGTCTTGTTCGACGACCACGCTGGTGACAGCGGTGCCGGCCGCGTTGGTTTCCAGCTTCAGCGCGCGCGCGTTGCGCAGCAGGGTCACGTTGCCGTGCTCGATGGCGGGCCGGACGCCGAGCACCTCGGCGTCGGACTTGGCGTGCAGCGGGCACGGGAAGCCGTCGCATGACCCGCACTTCACGCAGGTGCTGTAGGCCAGGTCGGCCTCGTTGACCAGGATCCCGCACGGTGCGTGGAACGGGTGGTGACCCGACTTCTCCAGGTCATCGGAGAGCTGCTGGATACGCGCCTCATGAGCAACCGCGGGGTAGGGGTAGGGTCCGCTGGCCGGCGCCTCGGTGGGATCCTCACCCCGCGCCCCGTGCACCTGGTAGAACTCCTCGGCCGCGGTGTAGTACGGCTCCATGTCCTGGTAGCTGATGGGCCACGCGGGCGACACCCCGTCGTGGTGCTGCAGCTCGCCGAAGTCCTCGGCCCGCATGCGGTAGAGCGCGGCGCCGTACAGCTTGGTGGCGCCGCCGACGAAGTAGTGCACCTGCGGCTGGAAGAAGGACTTGTGCTCAGGGCTGTACCAGCTGTCCTCCGAGACGTAGCGGCCGTCCACGAATACGTCCACGGTGGACCAGTTGGCCGGCTCGCGGGGCAGCCAGTCACCGCGTTCGAGCAGCAGGATGCGCTTGCCCGAGGGGGCGAGGTGACGGGCGAGGGTGCCACCGCCGGCCCCGGTCCCGATAATGATGACGTCATAACTTTCGGCCATGGCTGGCTCCTAAACGGTGGTAGCGGGTCCGGGTGGCGCGGAGTCCGGTGCCGCACCGGACGCTGCCTCCTGCGCGGGGATGGGCTGGGGCGGCACGGCGGACGGGGGGGCCGAGACGAACTCCTCCCGGCTCACCCGCCGGCGGAATACGTAGTACGACCAGATCTGATAGGCCAGCACGAGCGGCAGGAAGATGATGACGACGACGGTCATCGCCTTGAGCGAGTACGGGTCGGACGCCGTGTTCTGCACCGTGAGGCTGTACGCCGGGTTGGTGCTCGAGACCATCACGTTGGGATACAGGGCGACGAAGATCGACGCGATGCAAGACGCGATCGTGACGGTGGTGGCGGCGAAGGCGAACCCGTCGCGGCCGGAGTAGACCAGCCATACCGCGGCGAGGACCGCGATTATCGCCAGCAGCTCAAGCGGCCGGAGAAAGAACGTGCTGCCGGAAGAGACGTGCGTCCAGACAACAAAGGCGATCACCGCCGCGGCGGTGAACGGCGCCACCCGGCGGGCGAGCAGCCCGGACCGCTCGCGCATGCTGTCGGTGGTTTTCAGCGACAGGAACGTCGCTCCGTGCAGCAGGCAGATCAAGACCAGGGTGACCCCGGTGAGCAGCGCGTAGGGCTGGAGCAGATCCCAGAATGACCCGGTGTAGTTCTGCGCGGAGTTGATCGGCAGTCCGTGCAGCAGGTCGCCCAGGGCGATGCCGATCAGCAGCGGGGCGAGCAGGCTGCCCACGACTAGGGCCACGTCCCAGGTGCGGCGCCACTGCGCGGCGTCGCGCTTGCCGCGGTACTCGAAGGCCACGCCGCGGATGATGAGCGACATCAGCAGCAAGACCATGGCCAGGTACAGGCCGGAGAACATGGTCGCGTACCAGCCGGGAAACGCGGCGAACATGCTGGCGCCGGCCACGATCAGCCAGACCTCGTTGCCATCCCACAGCGGCCCGATCGTGTTGATCGCCGCCCGGCGGCCGGGTTCGTCCTCCCCGACCAGGTTGTGCAGCATGCCGACGCCGAAGTCGAATCCCTCGAGGACGAAGAAGCCGATCCACAGCACCGCGATGACGATGAACCAGAACGGGACGAGTGCGCTCATCGTGACCTCAATACTGGACGGCTGGCACTGGGGCATCCAGGTCAGCGTCTGTCTCGGTGGGCGGCGGCGGGAGTTCCTTGCGCGCGTACTTCAGCATGAGCAGCAGGTCGACGGTGCCGAGCACGCCGTACAGCCCGACGAAGCAGACCACGCTGATCCACAGCCAGGTGGTGCTGACGGTGGGCGAGATGCCGTTCTTGGTCAGCATGATGCCCTGCACGATCCACGGCTGGCGGCCGCTCTCGGTCAGCAGCCAGCCCGCGGTGTTCATCAGGAACGGCAGAATGACTCCCCATACCGCTACCCACAGGAACAGCCGGGACGTCGCGAGCGTTTTTCGCCGGATCAGCCACAGCCCCCAGAGCGCTATGCAGCAGGACCACGACGCCGAGATAGGCCATCGTCCGCATGCCCCAGTACTGGATGAATACGTTCGGCACGTAATTGCCGGGCCCGAACTGGCTGCTGTACTGCGACTGCAGCGGGGCCATCCCGACCACCTTGCCGTTCCAGTGGTTGGTGGCCAGCAGGGACAGCAGGTGCGGGATCTCGATGATCTGCGTCGGGGTCTGGTCGTTGTTGCCGCCGCCGATCTGGAACAGCGAGAACGAGCACGGCTGGCAGGTGCTCCACTGCGCCTCCGCGGCCGCGATCTTCATCGGCTGGTAGGTGCCCTCGACGACCCCGAGCTCGTCGCCCACGAGCAAGGTGAACAGCATCGCCGGGACCAAGACGATGAGCGCGAGCCGGGCCGACTTGGTGAACACGCCGCGGTCCGCGCCGTGCCGCAGCTGCCAGGCGGAGACCGCCAGCATGACCGAGGCGCCGGTGACCAGCGACACAAAAATGACCTTGGAGTAGCCCCACACGAACACCGGGTTGGTGAACACGGCCCAGATGTCGTTGAGCACCGGCTTGCCGGCGACCATCACGTAGCCGACCGGATGCTGCATCCAGGAGTTGGCGGCCATGATGAACGCGGCCGACAGCGCACTGCCGAACGCGACCGCCCAGATCGTCAGCAGGTGCACCCGCTTCGACAGTTTGTCCCAGCCGAACAGCCATAGCCCGAGAAAGGTCGATTCAAGGAAGAACGCGGCCAGCCCCTCCATCGCCAGCGGGGCGCCGAAGATGTTGCCGACCAGCCGTGAATACGCGCCCCAGTTCATCCCGAACTCGAACTCCTGCACGATCCCGGTGACCACGCCGATGGCGACGTTGATGACCAGCAGCGTCCCGAAAAACCGGGTCAGCCGCAGGTACTCGCCGCGGCCGCTGCGGTGCCAGGCCGTCTGCAGCAGCGCGGTCAGGAAGGCCAGTCCGATGGTGACCGGGATAAACAGGAAATGATTAATGGTCGTGAACGCAAACTGCCAGCGTGCGAGATCGAGTGCCATCCAGCCCCCTTCGGTCACCGCGAAACCCCGAGTCAGCCGTCAGTATTACGGAGCGGCGAAGCCGGCCGCATCGCTCGTACCGGGTGATTCGGCTATTGGCCTGCCGTGTCGCGGCTGCCGTTTTCAGAAGATCGCGATCGGGTTGACCGGGGAGCCGGTTCCCACGCTCAGCCGCAGCGGCGCCACGACGCACAGGAAGGACCAGCGCCGCAGCTTCTCGCACAGTTCAAGCAGGGCGTCCAGGTCCAGGTAGTCCAGCAGATGCACGCCCATCGCGTTGATCGCGAGCACGTGCACGGGGAAGTCCACCCCCTCGACCGTGCTCGGCGCCGTGTCGTTGTTCCCGTCGCTGCCGAGAACCGCGATCCGCCGTTCCGCGAGCAGTTCAAGCGCCGCCGGGTGCAGGCCCGCGCGCGCCCCGGCGGCGTCCCACGCGCCAAGCGACCGGCGGCGGGCACGATGGCCAACCCGGATGAAGAGCAAGTCGCCTTGCCCGATGCGGTCGACCTGCGCCGACTCCGCCGCGAGCAGGTCATCGGCGGTCACATGATCACCCGGCTCGAGCCAGGGCACCCCCCGCACCCGCGGGATGTCGAGCAGCAGGCCGCGGCTGACGATCCCCTGGCCGGCGACGTCGATGGAGAGCTCGGTCGCCCCGGCCGCGGTGACGGCGGCCGCGTCGATGCCGTTGTAGAGCTTTCCGTCGAACATCACATGGCAGAGCGCGTCGATGTGACTGTCGGCGTCGCCGTGGATGTTCATGGCCAGCCGGTCGGTGGCGAAAAACAACCCGGAAGCGCTGGCCGGGTCGTCGGCTGAGTTCGTCATCTGGTGCACCGCGGGATCGGGGTTGTCGAGTGCCGTCTCCCTCGCGATCGGCGCGGCCAGCGACACCGTGTGGCCGCGCCAGACGTCACTGGCGGCCGCCACCACCTCGGCCGAGGTGATGTTGTTGAGCGCCCCCAGACGGTCGGCCGGCCCCTGCTCGGACACCCGCCGCAACCGCTCGTAGAGTGCGCGGAACTCGCCCGTGCTCACCGTGTAATCGCTCATCCAAGCAGCGTCGCCCACCGGCCACGCGTTGTCATCATCTGAATCGGGTGACTACTGGGAACCCTTTCACCCGCAGGCCACGCTTCATCCGCCGTGGGTGGTGCGCTCCGGCCCCGGACGTGGTGATATCGGGCTGACAGCCATCGTAAGGAGCTAATAATGGCAGCAAACCGAGTCGACGCACTCGTCATCTTCGGTGCGACTGGTGACCTGGCCAAGATCGAGACCTTCCCCGCGCTGGTAGGACTGGTCAAGCGGGGCGTCCTCGACGTCCCGGTGGTCGGGGTGGCCAAGAGCGGATGGGGACTCGAGCAGTTCCGCGACTACGCGACCGCGTCGCTGAAGCTCAACGGGATGGATCCGGCCGAGCCGGCCGCGGTCAAGATGCTCGGGCTGTTGCGCTACGTGGACGGGGACCTCGGCGACGACGCCACCTACAAGGCGATGTCGGATGAGATCGGCTCGGGCCAGAGCGTGCTGTACTACCTGGAAGTGCCGCCCTTCCTGTTCGGCCGGATCGCCAAGGGGATCGCGTCGGCCGGCCGCGCCAGCGGCGCGCGGGTCATGGTGGAGAAGCCGTTCGGCACCGACCTGGCCAGCTCACGGCAGCTCAACGACACCATGCACGAGCACTTCCCGGAGGAAGCGATCTTCCGGGTCGACGACTGGCTGGCCTTCGACCCGGTAGAGAACGTGCTGTTCTCCCGGTTCGCCAACTCGATCATCGAACCGCTGCTCAACCGCACCTACGTGGACAACATCCAGATCACGATGGCGGAGAAGTTCGACGTCTCGGACCGCGGCCGGTTCTACGACCAGACCGGGGCGATCAGGGACGTGGTGCAGAACCACATGCTCCAGGTACTGGCGACGGTCCTGGCCGAACCGCCGACCGGGTCCGGCCTGGCCTCCTGGCCCGACGCCAAGTACGCGGTGGTGAAGGCGCTGAGCACGCTGACCCCGGAGACCGTGGTGCGCGGGCAGTACGACGGCTACCGCCAGGTCAACGGGGTCAACCCCGAGTCGACGGTGGAGACGTACGTCGCGCTCCGGCTGAGCGTCGATAGCTGGCGCTGGGCCGGGGTACCGATTCTGATCCGGGCGGCGAAGTGCATGCCGGTCACCTCCACCGAGGTCACCATCACCTTCAAGCAGCCGCCGCATGACGTGTTCGGGATCGGCTCCGGCCCATCGGCGGCGAGCAGGCTCAGCTTCCGCATCTGGCCGGAGACGCGGGTCAGCCTCACCCTGCAGGGGAAGAAGCCCGGCGCCGCCTTCGAAGCGGAGCCGGAGGAGCTCGCGTTCGCGGTGCAGCCAGGGTCGGACATCCGCCCCTATGACCGGCTCATCGGCGCGGCGCTGGACGGGGACCGCTGGCTGTTCGCCCGCCAGGACACGGTGGAAGCGATGTGGGAAATCGTCGACCCAGTGCTGGGCGACGCCGTCCCGGTGCACCCGTACGCGCAGGGCAGCTGGGGCCCGCAGGAGGCGGACAAGCTGCTGACCGGGGGGCTCGCCTGGTACGACCCGACCGGGCAGCCGGGCTGAGCGCGATGACGAGCATAGCCTCCAGCGGAGGCAGGGGCGGTCCGCGTCGCGTGGTGATCATCGGTGGCGGCTTCGGCGGGCTGTTCGCCGCCCGCGCGCTCGGACGCGACGTGTCGGTGACCCTCATCGACCGGGAGAATCACCACCTGTTCCAGCCGCTGCTCTACCAGTGCGCGACCGGCATCCTGTCCGAGGGGCAGATCGCCGCGCCCTTGCGGGGCGTGCTCAAAGGGAACAAGAACGTGAGTGCGTCATGGCCGAGGTGACCGACATCGATGTCGCCGGCCGCCGCCTGATCGCCCTGCGGCCCGAGGGCGGCCGGATCGAATTCGGGTACGACGACCTCATCGTCGCCGCCGGGATGCGGCAGTCCTATTTCGGGCACGACGAGTTCGCCCAGTTCGCACCGGGCATGAAGACAATCTCCGACGTGCTGACCATCCGCCGCCGCGTATTCGGCGCGTTCGAGATGGCCGAGACCTCGGAAGATCCCGCCGAACGCAGGCGCTGGCTGACGTTCGCCCTCGTCGGGGCGGGACCGACCGGCGTTGAGCTGGCCGGCCAGATCCGGGAGCTCGCCACCAAGACGCTGCGGGCCGAGTACCGCAGTAGCTAAGCCGGAGGAGGCGCGGGTGCTGCTGTTCGACGGCGGCAGCGCCCCGCTGGCGGCCTTCGGCCCGAAGCTGTCCGGCAAGGTAGCGAAGAGCCTGGACAAGCTGGGCGTCGAGATGCACATGGGCTCGATCGTCACCGACATCGACGCCAACGGGCTCGCCGTGCGCGATCACGAAGGCGCCATCAGCCAGTACGAGGCCGCCACGGTGCTGTGGACCGCGGGCGTGGAGGCGCCTCCCTTCGCCGAGGCGCTGGCCAAGGCGACCGGGGCCGAACGCGACCGGGCGGGCCGCATCCTCGTGCAGCCGGACCTGACCATCCCCGGCCACCCTGAGATCTCCGTCATCGGCGACCTGATGAGCCTGGACAAACTGCCCGGCGTCGCGGAGGTCGCCATGCAGGGCGGCCTGTACGCCGGGCACCGCATCCGGCGTGAGGCTGAGGGAGAGTCTTCGGCCAAGCCGTTCCGCTACCACGACCTGGGCTCGGCCGCCTACATTGCCCGCGGCAACGCGGTCATGTCGGCCGGGCCGCTGAAGATTACCGGGTTGATCGGCTGGGTCGGCTGGCTGTTCATCCACATCGCCTTCCTGACCGGGTACCGCAACCGGTTCGGGGCCATCCTCACCTGGTGGTCGGCCTTCACCCGCGACCGTCGCCGCGAACGCGCCCTCACCACTCACCAAGTGGGCCGGGTGACCGATGTCTACACGGCGGTCGTTCCGCCCGGGAAATCCCGCGCGCCGGTGACGGCAGGTGAGCCGGTGACGGCACCCGAATCGGTCCCGGAGCCCGACCGCTCGGGGGCCTAAGCCTAGTGCTGCCGTAGCCCTGGAGCTGCCTAGACGGCGGCCAGGTGGCCGGCCTCCAGGCGCACGATCTCATCGACCTGGTCCAGTCCGGCGGCGCGGTGGGTGATGAGCAGGACGGTGCGGCCTTCGGTGGCGGCCAGCAGGTCCCGGGTCAGCTCGTCGGCGGTCTGCTCGTCGAGATGCTCGGTCGGCTCATCGAGGACGAGGACGGGGAAGTCGGCCAGCAGCACGCGCGCGAGGGAGAGCCGCTGGCGCTGGCCGCCGGACAGCCGCACCCCGAACTCGCCCACGTCGGTGGCCAGGCCCGCGGGCAGGCCATCGACCCAGTCGAGCAGCCCGGCCCGGCGCAGCGCGGTGCGGATCTGCTCGTCGGTGGCCTCGCGGCGGGCCAGCCGCAGGTTCTCGCCCAGGGTGGTGTCGAAGACATGCGCATCCTGGGCGCACAGCCCGATGATGGTCCGGACCGTGTCGCCGTCGAGCTCGGTGATGTCGGTCCCGCCGAGGGTTACCCGCCCCGCGCTGGGATCAAGGAACCGCAGCAGCACGTTGGCCAGGGTGGTCTTCCCCACCCCGCTCGGGCCGACGACGGCCACCCGCCGCCCGGCCGGCACGCACAGATCGATTCCGCTCAGTACGTCGGGGCCGGCCGGGTCCCAGCGCGCGGACAGGCCCTCGATCGCCAGGTCATACGGCGGCGCGGGCGCTGGCCGGGGCGAGGCCGGCTCACGCACCGGATCGGGCTGCTGCAAGACGGCCTGGACCCGCGCGGCCGACGCGCGGATTCTGGGCAGCTCCTGGGCGGCCGGGGCAAGCGCACTGAACAGCTCGTGCGCGGCCAGCGGGGTGAGCACGAGCACGGCGAGCATCACTCCCGGCAGCGCCCCGGAACGGACCGCCGGCACCCCCAGGACCAAGCAGGCCCACACCGACGCGCCCGCGGCCACGGCGGTGACCGACGCGGCGATGCCCCGCCCGAGGGCGCTGCGGCTTTCGGCCTGGCCGAGGGCGCGATCGGCGGCGGCGGCACGCTCCAGGCCAGCCTCGGCGGCCCCGAACGCGACCAGTTCCGCGCAGCCGCGCAGCAGGTCGAGCGACGCGACGGTCAGGTCGCCGCGGCGCGGTGCGATCCTCCGCTCGGCCTGCCGGGCCGCGATGCCCGCCGCCCACGGCGCGACGACGGCGGCGACCACCAGGCTGACGGCCAGCACGAGGGCGGCCGACGGCAGCAGCAGCGCGACGAAGCAGACGATGCCCGCCCCCGCAACCCCCGCCGTGGTGTACGGCAGCAGGACCCGCAGCCAGCGGTCGGCGATGGCGTCAATGTCGGTCACCAGCCGGCTGACCAGGTCACCCGAGCGGAACGCGGGCAGCCCGGCCGGCGCGAGCCGTTCCAGCCGCCGGTACGCCGTGACCCGCATCGTGGCCAGCACCCGGAGCGCGGCGTCATGACTGCCCAGCCGCTCGAGATACCGGAAAACGCTGCGCGCGAGCGCGAAGGCCTGCACCGCGACGACGGCGACGGTCAGGCTGAGCACCGGCGGCCGCTGCGATGCCCGCGATATCAGCCAGGCCGAGGTGGCGGTCAGCGCGATCGCGGCCCCGCTGGCGACGACGCCTGCCGCCACGGCCAGGGCCAGCTGCTTGATCGCGGCCCGATCGAGGCCGGTGCCGTTCACACCACCGCTCCCGTCTGTGCTCCTGGGTAGGCTCACGGGCGGCCGGCCAACGGCCCCGACGGCCAGGATGTCGGCGGGCAACGTCACGACGCGGTCGGCGGCCGCGAGCACCGCTGGCCGGTGCGCCACCATCAGTACCAGCCTGCCGTTGCTGGCCAGCTCGCGGACGGAGGTGAGCACCTGCGCCTCGGCGGCGGCGTCCAGGCCGGCGGTCGGCTCGTCCAGCAGCAGCACCGGCCGCTCCGTCAGCAGGGCGCGGGCGACCGCGACCCGCCGCCGCTGCCCGGCGGAAAGGCCGCTGCCCCCTTCCCCGATGGGCCTGCCCAGTTCCACCTCGTGCAGCGCGGCGCGGCTGGCCGCCAGCTCGACGGCCGCGCGCGGCGCATCCGGCCGGCCGAGCCTGATGTTCGATTCCACCGTTCCGTGCTGGAGGACCGGATCCTGCGGGGTCCAGGCCACGCGGGCCCGCCACGCCCGCAGGTCCAGCTGGTCGAGGCGACGTTCGCCGTCGGCCTCCTCGATCACCACGCCGCCCGCGTCGGGGCTGATGAAACCGAGGAGGACGCCGATCAAGGTTGACTTGCCGCTGCCGCTTGACCCGGCCAGCGCCACGACTTCCCCGGCCGCGAAGCGGAAGGCGGCGCCGTCCGGAGCGGGCCGGCTCCGGCCGGGGTGCCGTACCCGCACGTCTTCCACCCGCACCGCCACCACCCGCACGTCTTCCAACTGGGCCTCGGCTGACCGGGCCGGCACTGACCGGGCTGCCGCTGACGACAGGGGTGGGGACGGCGACGCGGCGGGAGGGGGCGCGGCCGCGGGTGCGCTGGACACGTGCTCGGGTGCGCTGGACACGTGCTCGGGTGCGTTGGACACGAGCTCAGCGGGGCGGGCGGCCGGGTCGCCGCTGGTGACCAGCGGCGTTTCGAGGACCTCGAACACGTCCCCCGCGGCGGCGAGGCCGTCCGCGCTGGCGTGATATTGAACCGCGAGCTGGCGCAGCGGCAGGTAGGCCTCGGGTGCGAGGATCAGGACGAGCAGCCCGGTCCGCAGGCCGAGGTGGCCGCTCTCCAGGCGCAGCCCGATGGCGACGGCGACCAGCGCGACCGAGAAGGTCGCCAGCAGCTCGAGCACCAGCGCGGAGAGGAACGCCAGCCGCAGGGTCGCGAGGGTGGCCCGACGGTAGGCCCCGGTGACCTCGCCGACGGACTTGGCCTGGGCCTTCCCGCGGCCGAAGACCCGCAGCGTCGGCAGCCCGGCCACGACGTCGAGAAAATGGTGCGATAGCCGGGCCAGCTCCCGCCACCGGCGGTTGGTCCGCTCGGCGGTGGTCGCGCCGACCAGGGCCATGAACACCGGGATCAGCGGCACCGTGACGAGGATGATGGCCGCCGAGAGCGGGTCGGCCACGAACAAGCGCACCACCACCGCCAGCGGGATGACGACGGCCAGCACCACCTGCGGGAGATACTTGGCGAAGTACGCGTCCAGTGCGTCGACGCCCACCGTGGTCAGCGTGGCCAGCTCGCCCGCCCGGCGGGTCGCGAGCCAGCGCGGTCCCAGCTCCACCGACCGCCGCAGCAGGTCCCGGCGCAGCTGCGACTTCACTCCGGCCGAGGCCCGGTACGACAGCGCTTCGACGGCCCAGCCCAGCGCCGCCCGGGCGGCGACCACGACGGCCAGGGCGATGAGCGTTCCCTGGAGTGCCGACAGGTCCAGGCCACCTCTGAACGCGCCCGTTATCGCCGTGGCGAGCAACTGGGCCTGCAGGATGACCAGCCCGGCAATGGCGACCGTGGCCACGACCAGCCCGACCAGGTAGGGCCGGGCCGGGCGGGCGTAGCCCAGCAGCCTCCGGTCGGATGCCTTCGTCACGGCGTCCGCTTCTGCTCGGTGCCCCGATCCGGTGGGTTGGCCAGCGGGACCGGCGGTGTGGCCGGTTCTGCCGCTGCGACTGGTGGCGTGGCCGGGTCTGCCGCTGGAATCGTCGGGCACCGTGGCCGCCGCGACCGGGTCCTGGCCGGGGCGGCGCCGTGGCCGAGGCCGGACCGGGCGAGGCGGCCGGCTCCGGGGCGGTGGGCGGGATCAGCCGGGCCGACGCCACATAGGCGACGACCACCGCCACGATCACCAGCGGCATGGCGGTAACCCCGTCCGAACCCAGCAGCAGGCTCGTTATCAGCACCGACGTCAGCGGAAGGCGGAGCATGACGGCGCACATCGCGCCGATCCCCATCGCCATCCCCGGCACCAGCGGCAGGCCGGGCAGGTGGGAAAGCGCGATGCCGCCCGCCGCGCCGATATAGAGCGCGGGGAAGGTCGGCCCGCCGCGGAAGCTGCTCAGTGAGAAACCGTAGGCAAGCCCCTTGCACGCCAGCAGCAGCAGGAGCGCGCCGACCGAGTAGCCGGCGGCATTGCCGATCAGCGCTGGCAGCTGCGACTGCCCCGAGAACAGCACGTCGGAGAAGCTGTGCCCCGTTCCCTCGACGTAGGCGACCGCCAGTCCGCCGATGACCAGGCCCACGACCGGCATCAGCAGCAGCATCCGCCGCTCGACATGAGGGCGCAGGAGCAGGCCGAGCCGGTGGATCGCCGTGCCCACGATGGCCGCGGCGACCCCGATGACCAGGGCCCAGCCGAATTCGGCGATGTCCGGGCGCGCGAAATGGGGCAGCCCGGGCACCGCCAGGGAGAACGTGCCGAGCCCGGTCAGTGCGTCGAGGCCGAGAAAAATGAGGGCACCCACGCCGGAGGCGAGCAGGCCCGGCAGCAGCACGAGCCCCAGCATGGGACCGCCGATGCCGGAGGCCTCCATCAGCAGGAACGCACCCGCGAGGGGCGAGCCGAAGAGCGTGCTGATGGCGGCGAAGCTGCCGGCCGCGGCGACCACGGCCATGGCCTGGGCTGGCATGTTGTCGCGCCTGGCCAGCCGCACGGCGAGCACGGCGAGCCCGCCGCCGAGCGCGATCAGCGGCGCCTCCGGCCCCAGCACGACACCGAGGGCCAGGGTGGCCAGGGCCGCGAGCAGCACGCCGGGAAGCTGGGCGGGCGTGGGCGCGCCGCCACCCGCCTTGAACCCGTCCGCCGGCGAGTGACCGCCCCTGCCCGGAAGGTATTGAATGACCGGCGCGACCGTCAGGCCGGCCACCACCAGGACGGGAATCGGCCACCACGGCGGCGCACCGTTAAAGCCGAGCCCGTTGGGGAGATGGGTGAAGATCTGGCCCTGCAGGTAGGAGATCAGCACAAGGAACCCGTAGGCCGCGGCCGAGATGGGCGCGCCAAGCACCGCTGCCAGGATCAGCAGTCTCAGGTAGGCCTTGCTCCGCAACAGCTCCTGAGGGTCTTGGGGCGTCGTCACGATGATCATCGTGGCCGGTAGACGCGGGAAGCGCCTCACCCCGGGGGGATGATGTCGGGCAGAAAGCCGGATACCTACTGGGCCGCCGGCGGGAGCTGAGCCGCCGGCGGGAGCTGAGCCGCCGGGCGCGGCGGGGCATCGGCCGAACTAGCCGTCGTTTGCTGCCGCGGTTCAATGAGCACGATGGTGTCCCCGTCCTGGTGCGCCGGCGTGGTGTGCTCGGTGACCGGGACAAGCTGGCCGTCGGCCCGGATCACGAACAGCACCTCGGACCCGGCAGGCCGCGGATCGGACTCGCGCCTGGCGGCGATACGCGCTCCTGCCCGGTATCGCCTGATGACGGCCGGCCTGGTCAGCTCCGCACCGAAGAGAGCCTCGCCGCCGGTATAGGGCGCGACGACCCCATGGCTGGGCAGCCGGGGCAGCAGCCGGTAGACGGGACCCTCGACGTTGCCCCGCAGGATCGTCGCGGCCAGCGCGTTGAAGTCATCCTCGTCGGTGAGCAGGAGAACCATGGTGATGCCCTCAAGCAGGCCGCCGTCGATCGCGGCCGCGAGGAGTTCACCCGTGGCCAGTTCGAGCCCGGCCTGCCTGATCCGGCTGCGCTGCGTTTCCGCGCCGGCCCACATCAGCACGGACAGCCCCGCTGACTGAAGTGCCGTGCCAAGCTCGACCACCCAGGGATCGCCGCCGACCAGGAGCGGCCGCGTCCGGGCCGGCCGGGTGACGCCCAGCCGGCCACCGGTACCGCGGTCAGGCTGTAGAGCGTCACCGTCAGCACGATCACGAGGAACGTGACCGGCAGGATCTTCTGCGCGCCGCCGACGTGCTGGGCGGCCAGCGCGGGCCCGAAGGTCGACGCGGTGGCGGCGGCGATGATCCCGCGCGGGGCCATCCACCCGACGAAGCCGCGCTCACCGCCGGTCAGGTCGGTCCGCAGCGTTGCCGCCCACGCGACGAGCGGCCGGGCGATCAGGACGAGAACAGCCACCAGGGCGATGGTCGGCAGGATCAGATGGCGGACCGAGGCGGGGGTGACCGTGGCCGAGATGGAGATGAACAGCAGGCCGATGATCAGCTGGACCAGCGTCTCGAAGAAGGGCCGCCGGGCGGGGATGTCAAAGCCCCGCATGTTGGCCGCGGCGAGGCCCATCACGATCGCGGCGATCAGCCCGGTATCGTCGCGCAGCACGTCACAGGCCGCGGCCACGGCGATCACCGCGGCTAGCTGGGCCGTGGTCCCGAGTACCTCACCGAGCCGGAGCACGCGCAGCAGCAGGAAGAGCAGCGCGATGCCGACGGCGCCGCCGGCCGCGCCAACGGCGATGCTGGCCAGGAACTGCCCGAGCTGGGCGCCGCGAACCGCGGTGGGTGTCCGCCACTGATGCCATGGAAGATGACGGCCCCCAGGATGGCGCCGACCGGGTCGATGAGCGAGCCCTCCCAGGCCAGGATCTGCCGGACGCGCTCGCTGGGCCGGACGAAGGCAAGCAGCGGGCCCACGACCGTGGGCCCGGAGACGACCAGGATGGCCCCGGTCATCAGCGCCGCCTGCTTCGGCATGCCCAGCACCAGCAGCGCCATGCAGGTGGCGAGCGCGATGGTGACCGGGACGCCGATGGCGATCAGCCGCCAGACCACCGCGGCGCGGGTGCCCGGTGAGCTTGCCCAGCTCAAGCCCGAGGCCCGCGTCGTAAAGGATGACCGCGACCGCGAGCGAGACCATCGGCTGGAAGGCCGGCCCGAGCAGCTTGCTAGGAGTGACATCACTGGTCAGCGCGCCCGCGGCGAAGCCGACGGGCAGCAAGACGATGAGCGCGGGGATGCGCAGGCGGCTCGCCAGCACCTGAGATCCGACCGCGAGGGCAACGGTCAGGCCCAGGCCGATGAGGATCTGATTCGTGGTCACAAGCGATTCAAGCAACGCGGGTAAGCGAAGGAATCACCCGGCTGGGATGATCCGCGCCGGCCGGCCTCGCTCTAGGGTCGACCGCATGTACGAGCGCCGTGGGCGGTCCGGTATTCCCCGCGAAGCTACGCGCTGATGGCCGCGGGCGGGCGGAGCGGCAGGCCACCCCGGTATGGCCTGCTGCTCACTACCCTGATCGCGTTTTACCTGCTGTCGGCGCTAGCCAGCAGCGGCCGAGCCAAGCCGGGCAACTGATCCTCGGTGCCGGCGTGGCGCTGATCGCGCTGCGGAACACCGAACTTCCGCACCGCACGGCGGCGCGGTGGGCGACGTTGACCGGCTCTGTCCTCGCGGCCGTGACCGCGGTGGTGTCAGATACGCCGGTCGTGCGGTGCGGTCAGCATCTGGATCGGCATCCTGCTGCTGGCGTCCGCGGTGATCATCGTTGACGGTGTGCTCAAGCTGGATACCGTCACCATGCAGAGCATCTTCGGGGCGCTGAGCGCCTACATGCTCATCGGGCTGATGTTCGCCGCCTTCTACGGCGCCATCGACGGCCTGAGCGGCGGCGTTGACTTTTTCGCGAACCAGCAGCCGGCCAATATCCGGACCTACCAGTACTTCAGCTTCACCACCCTGACCACGCTGGGTTACGGCGACTTCACCGCGGTCGGCAGCTTCGGCCGGGCGGTGGCGGTACTGGAGGCGATGACCGGCCAGGTCTTCCTCGCCACGCTGGTCGCCCGGCTGGTCAGCGCCTACCGGGCGCCGGCCAGGCGAAACCCGCCGCCGGGTGAATCATCGGGCGACGACAGTGCGGCGCCGACGGAGTTAACCGCCAGGTCAAGCGGGCAAACGGGCCAAGGCGCGCCCGCAGACCGGCGGGTGCGCCTTCGCGCCTCGTCCGGGTGCTTCTGCGCTGTCCGGCTGGTTCTGCTAGCGGCGGCGGCGCTTGTCGGGCAGGATCGCGCCGAACACCCACAGGAGAGGGAAGATGAACCCAATCAGGCCAAGAACCCAGTGCCCCTTACGGAAGCTGAGCACCGCGAGGGTGAAGATCAGGACGAGATAAATGGCGCCAAGTCCGAAATAGAGTACGTTCATTGATGATCCTTTTTCTTGCCTAGTCAGCGTAGGGCGAGCAGGTAGCTCTGACCCATGATCAACTGCGCTGCCGACGGTGCTCGCGCGGCGCGGTCACGCCGCTTGGTGCACCGCCAGCAGGTAGAACTGGCCCGGTCGCAGGTCGACGTAGAGCCCGGGGTTGGCCAGCCCGGCGCCGGCCCGGGTGAAAACCTCCTTGCTGAGCAGATCCTCAAGACTCCAGTCCCGGCCGGCCAGGTCCGGCCAGGGCAGCGGGATCTGGGCCTGCGCCGGCGCCTCGGAGAGGTTGACCACGACCAGGTGCCAGCGGATACCGTCGGCGTCCACCGGCTCGTGCGCCCACGACCAGGCGACCAGGTTCTGGCCGGACTGATTGTCCGGCCAGCCTTCGGCCTGCAGCAGCTGCCAGGCCCCCGTTCGCACGGCGTGCCCGGCCACCGTGTACAGCAGGATGCGGTACCAGGCGGCCAGCTCCTCGTCCGGCTGCTCGTCGGGCCGGCGGTCGAGGAAGACGGGAACGCGGACCTGGCGCCCCTCGAATTGCCCCTCGTGCCACAGGGTCGCGCCGGGCAGGGTCGCGATGGTGACCGCCGCCGCCCGCGCGAGGCCGGCCGGCAGCTTGCCCGCTATCCGCGGCTCGTCGTGGTTTTCCAGGAAGCGCAGCAGGCGCGACTGGTAGCCCAGGTCGGCCATGAGGTGACCGCGCACCGCGGGCGGGTGCTGCTCGAGCATCCGGTCGTAGAGCCGCTTGTCGTAGCAGAAGCTGAAGCCCTGCTGCTGCAGCTCCCACTCGGTGTCCCAGTAAGCCTCGGCGATCAGCACCGTCTCCGGGTGCCGGGCGCGCAGCTCGGCGATGACGGCGGGCCAGAATTCGGTGTCCGGCCGCTGGCCAGCCCGGCTCCCCCACGTTTTCGCGAAGACGTCGTTGAACATCAGCATGGCCATGTCACAGCGGATGCCGTCGCACTGGCCGGCGATGTCCGACAGCGTCTGCGCGGTCGCCGCGCGGGCCGACGCGGCGAACGCGTTGAGCTGAACCACGTCGGGCCACGGCGGGAAATAGGGGTCACGGCCGTGCGCGAGCACCTTCCCGCCGACCGGCAGCCAGCCAGCCGGATCCGACTTAACGTCGTCGTCGCCGCCCTGGACGAAGAACTCAGGGTGCTCGGTGACCCAGGGATGGTCCGGCGCGACGTGGTTGGGCACATAGTCCAGGATCAGCCGCACCCCGCGGGCGGCCAGCGCCGCGCGCGCCGCGGCCAGCCCGGCCGGGCCGCCGAAGCGCGCGTCGGCCACGTAGCGGCGGACGCAGTACGGGGATCCGATGATGTCCTGCCGTTGCACGTCGGGCAGGGCCTCGCGGAACGACTCCAGGAGTTCCGCATTGGCCAGGGCCAGCTGAAGGCCGGCCGGGCTGCGCTCCCAGACGCCCATCAGCCAGACCGCGTCGACGCCCGCGGGGGTAATGGCATCCCAGCCGGAATCGGGCACGCCGCCCAGGGTCACCGGCTGCCCCGCCGCCCGGGTCAGCTCGGCCAGCCAGACGGCGGTGTTCACCTCGTAGATGACGGGGACGTCAGGCCACCCGCTCACCGCGCCGCGGCCAATCGCCGCGCCGCCCGCGCCGCGCTTTGCGCGTCGTCGAAGATCTGAGTATCGAGCATCTCCTCGCTGATCATGCCCGCCCGCCCATTCGCTCGGTATGCTCCGCCGACCCGGCGCCGGCCATCGCCGGCGCGTCGGCTTCAAGCATCGCCGCGGCAAATGACGGCGCGCATCATCCGGGCCGGGTGACCCGCGCTACTTCCCGACCCGGGTAAACGCCCGGTTAGCGGACCGCGATCCCGCGCAGAACCTCGTCTACCACGCGGGTCGCGAAGCAGGGCTCGGCCGGGACCGTGTCGTGCTTGCCGCGGGTGATCACGGCGCCGGTGAGCGCGAGCACGGCGACCTCGATGTCGATGTCGGGGCGGAGCTCGCCGCCGGCTACGCCGCGGCGCAGGACGGTCCGGATCGCCTCCCGGCGGGGCTCGACCACGCGCTCCCGGTACAGCGCCACCAGCCGGGGGTAGCGCTCCCCCTCGGCGTGCAGCAGCGCGTAATGCTGCGCGTACCGGGGATCGTCGGCGTCGGCCGCCACCACCTCGAGCATCGCGATCAGGTCATCGCGGACCGATTCGCCGCGCGGCTCCGGCATCGGCCGCTTGAGCGCGGCGAAGGCCGCGATGAGCAGGTCCTCCTTGCCGGGCCAGCGACGGTAGAGCGTCGCCTTCCCGACTCCGGCCCGGGCCGCGACGTCCTCGCAGCGCACGCCGTCGATGCCGCACTCGCCGATGGCCTCGATGGTGGCATCGAGCAGCGCCTGCTCGGCCTGCTCGCTGCGGGGACGGCCCGGACGCCGGGCGGCGGGGGCGTCCGGGGCTGCGCTGGCGGTTCCCCCGGTCCCGGCGGCCGCGCCGGGACCGGAAGTCCCGGCGGCGGCGTCAGCGGGCTGGGCCGGTGCTAGGTAGCGGTCGTGAGTTCGCATGGCCGGGATTCACCTCTTCTCGATTGCGTCTTCTTGATTGTGCCTGATCTTCGCCGATTTTCGTCGGTATCTCCCCCGGGGGACGACCCCCCGGTGACCCCCCGATACGGGAGGCCAGCCCCCCGTACCCCCGGGGGTCCACTCGCATAGACCGCGAGCAGACCCCTACCCGCCGATTGTCTCGGCCGACGGGACAGGCGAAGCAACGGACCGTTCCATCTGACTGGAACTTGAATTTCCCCTGGCCCGTGCCGGGGAGGCCATGGCCAGGTCGCGCTCGGCCGCCTCGATCTCGAGGGCGATCAGCAGCTCCATCTCCTCCGCGCTCGGGCGGGGCTTGCCCGGCATCCACCGGGACACCGCGATCGCGCCGAGGACGGCGAGGGCCGCGGCGATCGCGGTGGTGATCCGCATCGCGTCCACGAACGAGTCGCTGGCGGGGGCGAGCAGGAACCGGCCGGCCGGGCCGAGCTGCTGCGCCAGCGCCTGGGTGGCGGTGATCGAGGTGCCCGCCGCGCCGCGCGCCGCCTCGGGCAGCCGCGACAGGGTCGGGCTGAGCGAGGAGCGGTAGGCCTGGGCCAGGATCGAGCCGAGCACGGCCACGCTGAGCGCGACCGCGACCTGCCGCGCGGTGTTGGACAGGGCCGACCCGGCGCCGGCCCGCTCGCGCGGCAGCGCCTGCATGATGCTGGAGGTGGCGGCGGGAACGGCCAGGCCGAGCCCGGCGCCCTGGATGAAGTAGAGCAGCCCGACGATCCAGATCGGCGAGGAGGTGCCGATGAACGCGTACCCGGCGATCGCCACCGCGTTCAGCATCATGCCGGTGACGCCGATGGCCCTGACCCCGAACCGGTTCACCAGCGGCGCGCTGCGCGGCGCCATGATGAACTGGGCGAGGGCGAACGGCACGGCCAGCGCGCCGGCCTCCAGCGGGCTGTAGCCGCGGACGTTCTGCAGGTAGAAGCTGGTGAAGAAGTAGACGCCGCCCATGCCGAAGAACAGCAGCGCGATCGAGCCGACCGACGCCGACAGCGTCCGGTTCTTGAACAGCCGCACGTCCAGGCTGGGGTGCTCGGTGCGGGACTCGTGCCAGACGAACAGCGCGAGCACGGCCAGGCCGCCGAGCAGCGGGCCGAGCACGCCGGCGCTCAGCCACGGCACCCCGTCGCCGCCCTGCACCACGCCGAACACGACCAGCACCAGGCCGAGGACCGAGCCGAGCACGCCCAGGTAGTCGATCCGGCCGGGACTCGGGTTGCGCGACTCGGGCACCAGGATGAGCGCGGCGACCGCGCCGGCGATCGTCACCGGGACGTTGATCAGGAAGACCGAGCCCCACCAGAAGTGGGTCAGCAGCAGGCCGCCGAGGACCGGGCCGATGGCCACGCCGATGCCGACGGCGGAGGTCCAGATGCCGATGGCCTTGGCCCGCTCGCCCGGCTCGAAGACGTTGGCGATGATGGACAGCGTCTGCGGCATGACGGCGGCGCCGCCGAGGCCCATGATCGCCCTGGCCGCGATCAGCTCGTCGGGCGAGTGCGAGTAGGCGGACAACAGCGAGCCGAGGCCGAAGACGATGAGCCCGATGATGAGCACGCGCTTGCGGCCGATGCGGTCGCCGAGGACGCCGAAGGTGAACAGCAGGCCGGCGAAGACCAGCGTGTAGGAGTTGATCGCCCATTCAAGCTGGGACTGGCTCGCGCCAAGGCCGCCGACCGGGCTGGCGATGGTCTTCAGCGCGACGTTGAGCACGGTGTTGTCGATGACGATGGCCAGCAGGCCCATCACGAGAACGCCGAGGATCGTCCACCGTCGACGCTGGATCGTTGAGGTGTCCACGGACCCCCCCTTCACAGACTTGGAAGCTTGCCGTCCGGCTTCCTTTGAGGGGGCTCCACCGTGGTCCCAGGCGACGCGGGGGCCGGACACTATCGATACGGAACAGGACCGTATCGGAATCTATTCCGGCTTTGGCTACAGGGCGATGTCGGCCTGGCGGAGCTCGCCGGTCGCCGGGTTGACCAGCAGGGAGAGCGTGACCGTGGCGTGCTCGCCGACGAGCTCGACCGCGGCCGCGGAGCTCCCGTTGCCGGCCTGGTACACGCCGGGTGCGCAGCTGCCCGCCCAGACGGCGGCCATCCGCAGGCGGCGCGCGATCAGCGCCGCGTCGGCCGTGGCGGCGACCGGGAGCTGCGGCCGGCCACGGTGTATCGCCGCTGTTCAGCCACTCGATCAGGGCGTCCAGAGTGCGGGCCAGGACCGAGCCGCTGTCCGGCGGGACGGCGAGGGCGAGGGACTGGACGCGGGGCGGCCGCTCGGGGTTGAGCTGGATCTGCGCCGCGACGGTGCCCTGAGGGCCGGCCAGCCACCAGCGGCGGTGCGCCGGGGTGTCGGACTCGGCCGGGCGCGGGCTGGCGGTGAAATCGCCGATGCGCTCGCGGATCCGGTCGATGACCTGGCGGCGCTCGGGATAGGGGCCGTCGAGCGCGACGTTCTCGGTGAACAGCCCGTCCGCGGCGCGGTCGTCCCAGGCCAGCAGGAGGCGGTTGACCGCGTCCGCCGCGGCCAGCGTTTCCGGCCACGGCGCCCCGGCCGATGCCGGGCTGGCCGCGGGGGCGGCCGGCGCGACCGGCGCGAGGGCGACGTGGTAGGCCGCCGAGGGCGTCAGCAGCGCGTCCAGGACCAGGGCGGTGAGGCCGGTCATCGGGGCGTAGGTCCCGTTGGCCAGGGCGATCACGCCGGTGCCGGTGGCCGGGTGCCAGCGCATGTTGGTCCCGAACCCCGGGTACCCGCCGCTGTGCGAGACGATCCGGCCGAGGGCCGGGTCCTCATCGACGAAGAGCCCGAACCCGTAGTACGCCGGCGCCGCGGGCGGGCCGCCGGGCAGCCGGTCGGCCGAGCGCCAGGCGGTCACCGCCTGCGGAAGCTGCATCTGCCGCCGGGACGCCGGGCGGAGCGGGTGCGGCGCGCCGCCGGCCCCGGTCGCCGTCGCGGCCGCCGTCCGGCGGGAAGGCGGCCGCGAAGCCGGACACCCAGCGGGCGAGGTCGGAAACGGACGAGAACACGCCGCCCATCGGGGCGAACGCCCCGTAGGGGTCGAACGGGACTTCCTCCCAGCCGCGCGGGCCGCGCCGGTAGCCCACGGCCAGGTTCCCGCTATCGAACTCGCCGGGCTCGAACCCGGTCCGGTCCAGGCGCAGCGGCGCCAGCAGCCGGGTCCTGATGAACTCGTCGTAGAGCACACCGGACGCCTCGGTCAGCACCCGGCCGAGGATCGCGTAGCCGAGGTTGGAGTACTCGAACCGGGTGCCGGGCGCCCAGTTGAACGAGATCCCGCGGGCCAGCAGCTCATCGAAGGCCCGGATCGGCAGGCCCTGCTGCCGGTCGCCCCACGGGTCGTCGGTGGGGAAGCCGGCCGTCATCGTCAGCAGCTGCCTGATCGTGACCGGCGCGGCGTCGGCCGACCCGTAGGTCCACCCGTCCAGCTGGGGCACGTGGGCCGCGGCCGGGTCGTCCAGCGCCAGCGTGCCGGCGTCGCGCAGCAGCAGGATGGCCGACGCGGTGAAGGACTTGGACATCGACGCGATCCGGAACACGGTGTCCGCGTCCGGCGGCTCGTCGCCCAGCGCCCGCGCGCCGAAACCGCGCGCTGTGCACCAGCTTGCCGCCGGAGACGACGCCGTAGGCGATCGCGGGCTGCGCGCCGCGGCCGAAGTAATCGCTGACAATCGCGTCGACCGCCGGGAAATCGCCGGCCCCGGCAGGCGCGTTAGTTAGGGAGTCACTAAGCACGCCACTATCCTCGCACGCCCCTGGCGTGCGAGGATTGTTCTGTCCGGGTACGCCACTGGGGCGCCTCGAGACTTGGAGGTTCCGACGATGTCGTCGCTAAGCACGCAGGAATCCGAGCCGCTGTACGGCGGCCGCCGGCCGGGCCGGGTCACCATCAGGGATATCGCCGCCGCGAAGGCCCGGGGCGAGAAGTGGCCCATGCTCACCGCCTATGACGCCCTTACCGCGGGAATCTTCGACGAGGCGGGCATTCCGGTCCTGCTGGTCGGGGATTCGGCGGGCAACGTGGTGTTCGGCTACGAGACCACGATCCCGGTCACCGTCGATGACCTGATCCCGCTCACCGCCGCCGTCGTGCGCGGGACCCGGCGGGCGATGGTGGTCGCGGACCTCCCGTTCGGCTCCTACCAGGCCTCGCCGGCCGAGGCGCTGCACGCCGCCGCCCGGTTCATGAAGGAGGCGGGCGCGCACGCGGTCAAGCTCGAGGGCGGCCAGCGCGTCGCGCGCCACGTCGAGGAGCTCGTCGCGGCGGGCGTTCCGGTGATGGGCCATGTGGGCCTTACCCCGCAGTCGGTGCACGCGCTGGGCGGCTTCCGGGTCCAGGGACGCGGATCGGAAGCGGGCGACCGGCTGATCCACGACGCCAAGTCGCTGGAGGCGGCCGGCGCGTTCGCGGTCGTCCTGGAGGGCATTCCCGCCGAGCTTGGCGCCCGGATCACCCAGACGCTGCAGGTGCCGACGATCGGCATCGGGGCCGGCCCCGACTGCGACGCGCAGGTGCTGGTCTGGCAGGACATGGCCGGCCTGTCGGCCCGCTCGCCCAAGTTCGCCAAGCGCTACGCCGACATCGCCGCCATCCTGCGCGACGCCGCGACCGAGTTCGCGTCGGACGTCTCCACCGGCGCGTTCCCGACCGAGCAGTACTCCTACCGGTAACCAGGTCAAGAGCATCGCCTCGCTCGAACGGTCCCGGGTTCCACCCCGCTGGCAGCTGGTCGCGGCCTGCGGGCGACGGGGGGGTCACCGGGGCCAGGGGGGATGGGGGCGCCGGGGGTGATCGGGGGCGGGAGCCCCCGATGCCAGTGGACAGCCCCCCATCCGAGGAGGCGTGCCCCCGGGAGGAGACACTGGTCACCGTCAGCCGGCGGTGAAGTAGTGGCCCTCCTCGAGGTCGGCGATGAGCCCGGGGTGGGTCGGCTCCCAGCCGAGCAGCTCCCGGGTGTCCGCGTTGGGCATGGTGATGTCCATGGTTATGAACGGGAAGCCCTTGAAGTGGTCCGCGGCCTGCTCGGGCGCGATGCTCGCGGCGGGCAGGCCCAGCTGGCGGCCGATGACCCCGGCGATCTCGCGTACTTCGATGCCCTCCTCGGTGGCGGCGAACAGCTGCGCTCCGGCCGGGGCCTTCTCCAGCGCCAGCCGGTAGAGCGAGGCGACGTCCAAAGTGTGGGCGGCGGGCCAGCGGTTGGCGCCCTCGCCCACGTAGCCGGACACGCCGCTGTTGCGCGCGAAGTTGATCAGCATGGGGATGAAGCCGTGCTTGTCCTGCGCGCTGTGGGTCACCGGCGGGATCGCGACCAGGATGGTGCGCACGTCCCGCTGGCCGAGAGCGTCGATCGCCTGCCGCACGGCGGAGCGGGGGTTGGCGTTGACCGTGGCGTCGTGCCGCTGGTCGCCGTTGGGCCGCACGCCGATTCCGATGAAGGTCTTGCCCGTGCCCGCCAGTGCGTCGCCGAAGGCCTGCACGACGGCCAGGTCGGCCGTCACCGCGCCGGCGAAGTTCCCGGCCATCATGGTCTCGTGGTCGAAGGCGAGGTGGATGACCGCGTCCGCGCTGGCCGCGGCCTCGCGCAGACCGTCGCGAGCGTAGAGGTCCCCGCGCCGCACCTCGGCCCCCAGGGCCTTGACCGCGGCGGCGGCGGCGTCGGACCGGGCCAGGCCGGTGACCTCGTGTCCGGCCTGGATCAGTTCGGGGACGACAGCCGAGCCGATGTGGCCGCTGGCGCCGGTGACGAAGACACGCATGAGCAGCTCTCCTGGGATGAGATGCCCCACCCGGGCAGGGCGAGGTAATGTGACTTGGTAACGTCACTCTAGCACGATGACGTTACCAAGTCACATCGCCTATTCTGTTGCTATGGCGCGATGGGAACCGAACACGCGGGAACGGCTGGTGCGGGCCGCGCTCGAGCTGTTCACCGAGCAGGGCTACGACGCCACCACCGTCAGCCAGATCGCCGAACGGGCCGGCGGGCTGACCAAGATGACCTTCTTCCGGTACTTCCCCGACAAGCGGGAGGTGCTGTTCGCGGCCGGGCAGGAGATCCACGGCCGGCTGCTGGCCGATGCGATCGCCGCCGCGCCCGGCCCGGCCACCCCGCTTCAGGCCGTCGCCGCGGGCCTGGACGCTCTCACCGGCACCTTCACCGACGACCGGCGCGAGTTCGCCGGGCGGCTGCGCGCCGTCATCGCCGGGAACAGCGAGTTGCGGGAGCGCGCCGTCTTCAAGCGGGCCGGCCTCACCGAGGCCATGCGAGAAGCCCTGGAGAAGCGGGGCGTGCCCGATCCGGCCGCGAGCGTCGCCGCCGAACTCGGCATCGGCGCCTACTACCGCGCCTTTGACCAGTGGGCCGATCCGGCCAGCGAGCAGACGCTCACCGCGCTAACCCGCCAGGCGCTCGACCAGCTCCGGGCCGCGACCGCCACCCTCGGCTAGGCCCGTCGCGGCCGCGGGCGACGGCTCATGGGGCCACATCCAGACCACGGTCGCGGTCGCTAGGCGTAGTCGGCCAGGCCGTTCGTGCCGATGTCGATCAGGGAATCGGTTTCCGGGCCGCGGTTGCCCTGCCGCCACTGGTTCAGCCCGCCGAGCAGTTCCATCGCCGCCGCCGCGCGGCCGAAGGCGGGCAGCGCCGCCTCCTCTTCCGCCGTCAGCGGGCCGGCCCGGCGGCCGAGTACATCCGGGCGACGGCGTCCAGCCGCGCGGGCAGGGTGCCCGGCGAGCCGTGCATGAGGCTGGCCGCGATGACCGCCAGCTCCTGCAGCCGCGGCCAGCGGTTGGCCAGCGCGAAGTCCAGCACGGTTAGCTCGCCGCCGGGCCCGAGCAGGACGTTGCCCGCCGTCAGGTCGGCGTGGATCAGCGTCACCGGCAGGGACCAGAAATCGACCTCCGCCATCGCCGAGACGGCGCCGTCGACCAGGCGGCGCTGGCGCGCGTCGAGCAGATCGCCGACCTGCCCGGCCAGCGGGACCAGGTTGGCGATGGCCCATGAGTCGAACACCGGCTCCGGGCGCGCCCCGACCGCGTGGATGCGCACCGCCTGCTCGACCACCCGGGCGAGCTCGGCCGCCTCCGGCGGGCGGCCCAGGTCATAGAAGGTCCGGCCGGGGGCGAAGTCCATGACCAGCAGCCGGTGCCCGTCGTAGGCATGCACCTGGCTGCCCGCGGCGTCGGCGTGCACCCGCGGGTGGCGTACGCCTGCCTGCCGCACAGCGTCGATGACGCCGGCCGTGCGCGCGGCGATCCCGGCCGGCCGGCCGGCCGCGAAGACCTTGACCACCACCCGCGTCCGCCCGGTCCGCAGGTCGATGTTGCAGTCCTCGTACCCGGTCGCGAGCACCGACCAGTCGGCGATGTCGCCCAGCCCGTAATCGGCGGCGACGTGGGCGACCAGGGCCGGCAGGCTGGTGCTGACCCGGCTGGCCGGCCCGGCGGAAGTCCCCAGCGTGGCGTCTCCGGTCACCGAGCCAGGTTACTCGAACGGCAACGGCGCGCAATGTGGCCGCCGGACGGGATGATCGCCGCCAGCCCGCATGTTCTACCCCTACGGACGCGGATCGCGCCCGACCGGGGCGGTCAAGACTGAGGCCAGCCATGTGGAGGAACCATGACGAACACGTATGACTTCTCGGCCACCACCGCCGACGGCGGGGAGCTGCCGCTCAGCGAGTACGCGGGCAAGGTGCTGCTCATCGTGAACGTGGCCAGCAAGTGCGGCCTGACGCCGCAGTACGAGGGCCTGGAGGCGCTGTACCGGGACGACAAGGGCCGCGGCCTGGAGATCCTGGGCTTCCCGTGCAACCAGTTCAAGGAGCAGGAGCCGGGCACGGACGAGGAGATCCAGGAGTTCTGCAAGACCAACTATGACGTGACCTTCCCGGTGCTGGGCAAGCTCGAGGTGAACGGCCCCGACGCCGCCCCGCTGTACCAGTACCTGCGGGCGGAGGCCCCGGGCGACTTCGGGCCCCAGTACGGCGGCTTCTACGACGCCATCTCCAAGATCCGCCCCGGCTCCGACGGCACCGACGAGGTCAAGTGGAACTTCACCAAGTTCCTCATCGGCCGCGACGGCACGGTGCTCAAGCGCTACGAGCCGCCGGTCCCGCCGGCCGACATCAAGGCCGACCTGGAGAACTACCTGTAATCCGATGCGCGTACCCCTATCAATCCTGGACCTGGTGCCCGTCGGGCGAGGTCAGACCGTAACCGACGCCTTCGCCGCCAGCGTGGCGGTGGCACGGCGCGCGGAAGAGCTCGGCTATAGCCGCGTCTGGTACGCCGAGCACCACAACATGCCGACCATCGCCTCGGCCGCGACCAGCGTGGTGATCGCGCATATCGGCGCGCACACCTCGACCATCCGGCTCGGGGCGGGCGGGATCATGCTGCCCAACCACTCGCCGCTGACGATCGCGGAGCAGTTCGGGGCGCTTGACGCCATGTACCCGCACCGCATCGACCTGGGCCTGGGCCGGGCTCCCGGCTCGGACCAGAACACCTTCCGGGCGATGCGGCGCGACCCCCGGTCCTCCGATGCCTTCCCGACCGACGTCCAGGAGCTGCAGGCCTACCTGGCCGGCAGCTCCCGGGTGCCCGGGGTGGACGCCATCCCCGGCAAGGGCTCGCGGGTTCCGCTCTACATGCTGGGATCGTCGTTGTTCGGCGCGCAGCTGGCGGCGCGGCTGGGGCTGCCCTATGCCTTCGCGTCGCACTTCGCGCCGGACGCGCTGTTCGCCGCCATCGCGGCCTACCGCAGCGAGTTCAAGCCGTCGCAGCAGCTGGACCGGCCCTACGTGATCGTCGGGGTCAACGTGACCGCGGCCGACACGGCGGCCGCGGCCGCTGAGCAGTTCCAGGCCGTCCGGCGGGCCCGGGCCATCAGCCTGTTCTCCCGGCACGTCGGCATCCCGGCCGAGGACATGACCGACGAGCAGGCCGACGAGCTGCTGGGCAGCGCGGCCGGCCTGCACGTGGACCAGATGCTGCGCTACGCCGCCGTCGGCACGCCGGGCGAGGTGGGCGACTACCTCGACGGGTTCCGGAAGCAGACGGAGGCCGACGAGTTCATCACCGTCCACCAGTCGCCGTGCCTGGAGGGCCGCCTGCGTTCCATCACGCTGCTGGCGGAGGCCATGCGGGCCGTCAGCGCATAGCTACCCGCCCGGCGCGCCCCTTGCGGACCGGCCGGCTACGCCATGGACACCAGTAAGACCGGTGGATGGCCTAGCCGGCCGGTTCGCTGGTTCCGGCGCCGGGGCGGCGGCTGGCCTTAGCTGGCCAGGGAACGGAGCTTGGGCAGGACTTCCTTGCCGATGAGCTCGATCGTGGCCAGCGGGTCGGCCGACATCACCTGGATGGAGACGATGTCCGCGCCGACGTCGGTGACCAGCGGCTGGTAGGCGCCGACCAGGCTTTCCGCGTCAGGGACGACCGTGTAGCTGTTCAGGACGTCGTCGGGCTCCATCTCGTCGGCTTTCATCCGGAGCTCGGCCGGGTCGGTGGCCTCGAGGCGGCCGGGGGCGCGCAGACCGCGCATGGACATCAGCGCCTGCCAGGCCTCGTCCGGGCTGCCGGCCAGCACGGTCCAGCGGGTGGCGAGGACCAGGTGCTCCTTGCCCGCTTCGGTCGCCGCCTTGCGGTAGGGCGCGATGACCTTGGCCACCGTGTCGGCCGGGTCCTTCACGCTGGTGATCAGGCCGTCGGCGTAGGTGCCGGCGAACGCGGCCGACTTGGGCCCGCCCGCGGCCATCAGGATCGGCACGCTGCCCTTGGGCGGCGAGTACAGCTTGGCCGTCTCGGTGGTGTAGTACTCGCCGTGGAAGGTGACCTTCTCCCCCTGCAGCAGCCGGTGCATGATCTCCAGCGCTTCCTGCATCCGGGCCTGGCGCTCGGCGTAGCCGGGGAACGGGAAGCCGAGCGGGCGCTCGTTCAGGGCCTCGCCGGTGCCGACGCCGAGCCAGAGGCGGCCGTCGGAGAGCCGGTCAACGGTGGCGGCCATCTGCGCGACAAGCGCCGGGTGGTAGTGGAACAGCGGGCTGGTGACCGCGGTGCCCAACAGCACGTTGTTCGTCTTGACCGCGACCGCACCCAGCCAAGACCAGACGAAGCCGGCCGCGGACGTGTCATCGACCCAGGGGTGAAAGTGGTCGCTGCCGAGCACAGCGTCGAACCCGGCCTCCTCGGCCGCCACCGCCTGCTGGACCAGGTCTTCGGGCTGGTACGACTCATGGCTGCATAGCCAGGCGAACTTCATTAACGCCTCCATCGATCATTGACTTGCGGTATCCATCCTTTCACTGCGCGGCCGCGGGTTTGGCGGTGGCACGGGGAACTGCGCGGGCGCGGGTCTGACGGAAGCGGGGAAAACCGCATAGCAGCGGGTTCGCGGCGGCGCTGGGCGCTAGGCGGTGGGGCCGCTTACCGTGTCGAGCAGGCGCGCCAAGCGGTCCCTGAGGGTCAGCTTGCGCGCACCGCCGGCGTCCTGTTCCCCGGCCGCCGCGGACACCAGGTGCTGGCCCGCGTCGAAGGACAGCGATTCCGGAATCGCCAGCGCTTCGTGGGCGAGGGCGTCCAGCTCGGGGTCACCCTCCCCGGTGTCCAGGGCGAGGATGGTGGCGCCGGACTTGCGCGCGTCGTTGACCCGCTCGAGGAGCGGGACCGGGGCGGAGTCCTCGGTGACGACGAACAGCGTCTCACCCCGGCGCGCGGCCTCCAGCCGGGCCAGGCCGACCGACAGGTGCGGGGGCGCGTCCGGTGGCGGTGACCAGCGCACCAGCGTCGGGGCTAGCGTTGCGAAGCCGGACAGACGGCTCTCATCGTCCAGATGCGCGGTCAGGTGCCACGGCTCGAACTCGGGAGTGCCGACGACCAGCAGCCCGCCGGCCGACTTGGGTGTCGTGCGCAGCGCACGGCCGAAGATCCGGGCGCGCTCCAGCCACCCCGAGCCAGCCAGCAGCGCACGCAGCGTAGCGACCTGGTCAGCGTCCACATACCAAGCATGCACGTACCACCCCCAATCCGCACGCCTTGTCGCTGGAATCGCCAAGCGCTGCCGGTGCGGGGGCGGGGCGGGGGTCGCTATCCGTTCATGGCTGTGGCTACGGCGTCCTGGTGGGCGCTCTGGTGCAGCGTCTTCTCGTCCTCGTGCGATCCGGGTGTGAGGTCGAAGACGACTTTCTTCACTGTCCCGGTAAAGGCGTATGGCGCCTTGTCCCGGTAGGCCTCATCGACCGTGTTGCCGTTGTCGCGGCCGATATCCATGCCAGCGTAGAAGGAGAAACGCAGGGCCACGGTGCGGTCCATCCGGCCCTCGCCGATCTTGTCCTGGTTGGCCCACAAGGTGACGGTGCCGCCGGTGCCCGGCTTGACCGCGTCGGCGTCGAACTGCATCCGGACGGTGACATCGCCGGGCGGTAGCGGCTGGGTGGCGACCTGCTTGTACTGGTCGACGCCCATCACGGAATAGCTGTGGTGCAGCAGCCCGCTGCCGTCGACCCACAGCGCGAATCCGCCCATCTCATCGGCCTCGGCGACGATCACGCCCTCGGCGCCGCCGCCGGGGACCGTCAACTGCGCCTCGATCGCGTAGGAGCGCCCGTAGATGCGCGGGATCATGCCCGACGCGATGTTCTCCACGTCGCCGTAGAAGGTTGTCCTGGTGACGGTGGGCATCGGCGGCAAAATGCCGAAGAAGACCGACAGGCCGCCAAGCAGCGGCAGGACCTTGTACTTCTCGGCTTCCTGCCAGAACAGGTCCCGCAGTTCGGCGAGCTTGGCCGGGTTGTCCTGTGCCAGGTCCCTGGCCTGGGTGAAGTCGTCCGGCAGGTAGTACAGCTCCCAGGTGTCCTGCTCGGGGTCGTAGGTGCCGGGCGCGAACCTCGCCAGGGTGGCCGGCGTGGCGTCCCACGGGATGCGGTCCAGCTTGGCGCAGGCCCACCAGCCATCCTTATAGATCGCCCGGTTGCCGTAGGTCTCCCAGTACTGCTGGGTATGGCGTTCCTCGGCGTCAGCGTCGTCGAAGGTGTACACGAAGCTCGTGCCGTGCATCGGTTCCTGCTCGATCCCGTCTACCGACTCAGCCTGAGGGATGCCGGCCGCCTCCAGGATCGTCGGGCCGATGTCGATGCAGTGGGTGAACTGCGACCGGCGGCCGCCCGCATCGGTGATCCGGCCCGGCCACGCCACCACCATGCCATCGCGGGTGCCGCCCAGGTGCGAGCCGATCTGCTTGCCCCACTGGAACGGGGTGTTGCCCGCCCACGCCCACGCCGCCGCGTAATGCGGTGCGTAGTCGTTGGTCCCCCACGCGTCCAGCCCGCCGTACTGGCCGAGCAGGGACAGCTGCTGCTCGGGGGTCAGCGCGATGCCGTTGGCCATGGTCATTTCGTTGAACGAGCCGGTGACGGTGCCTTCCAGGCTGGCCCCGTTGTCACCGAAGATGAACAAGACCAGCGTGTTATCGGCCTCGCCCATCTCCGCCACGGCGTCCAGCAGCCGTCCGACATTGTGGTCGGCGTTCTCCTGGAAGCCCGCGTAGACCTCCATCTGCCGGGCATACAGCTTCTTCTCATTATCCGAGAGCGAGTCCCAGGCGGGAAAGATGTCCGGGCGGGGAGTCAGCACCGCGTCCGCCGGGATCACGCCAAGCTGCTTCTGCCGCTCGAAGGTCTCCTCGCGCAGCTTGTCCCAGCCCTGGTCGAACTTCCCGCGGTACTTCTGGCTCCACTCGACCGGGACATGATGCGGCGCGTGCGCGCAGCCGGTGGCGTAGTACAGGAACCACGGCTTGGCCGGATCTTGCGCGCGAACCGAATGCAGCCAGCGCACGGATTGATCGGTCAGGGCATCGGGCAGGTAGAACTGCTCGCCGTCGGCGCCCTCGGGCACCCCGATGATCGTGTTGTCCTGCGTGATCAGCGGGTCGTACTGCCCGGACTCGGCGCCCAGGAACCCCCAGAAATGGTCAAACCCCCAGCCCATCGGCCAGCGGTCATGGGGGCCCGCCGCGCCCTGCACGCGGTCGGGCGTCAGGTGCCATTTACCGAATCCGGCCGTGGCGTAGCCGTTCTCCTTCAGGATCCGCGGGAACGGCGCGCAGGACTTCGGCACCGCCGCGGTGTACCCCGGGAACGGCCCGGGCAGCTCGCCGATCGAGCCGAACCCCACCGCGTGGTTGTTGCGGCCGGTCAGCATGGCCGCCCGCGTCGGCGAGCACATCGCGGTGACATGAAACCGGTTGTAGGTCAGGCCCTGCTCACCCACCCGGGTCATCGTCGGCGTGGCGACCGGACCGCCGAAGGTGCCCGGGTTCCCGAACCCGGAATCGTCGATCAGCACCAGCAGCACATTCGGCGCGCCCTCCGGCGCCGTCGGGACCATATTGATGCTCCAGTCCGCCACCGACGCATCCAGCGTCCGGCCGATGGTGCCGCCGAAATCCGGGTCCCCCATCGGCAGCTTCGTCCGGTCCGGGCTGAACTTGCCCATCGCCTCGGCCAGCGAAGCCTTCAGCGCCCGGACCAGCCCATGGTGGTCGGACTGCACGACCGACTTCAACTGTGAGCCCGGCAGCGCCCGCTCGAACGCCAGCCGCTGATCATCGTCGAGGACGGCGATGATGCCCGCGGAGCCAGGTGGCAGCGCCGCACCGATCTTGTCCCTGATCCCGGCCTTGAGCCGGTGGTCAGCGAACTTGCCCACTACCGCGCCAGCGGCGGCCCCGACCACGGCCGAGGCGAGCAGCGGCGGCGCGAACAGCCCCACGACCACCCCGACGCCCGCGCCCCACCCCGCCCCCTTACGGCCCATATGGTCACCGGTGTCCACGACGGTGACATTGCCGCCCAGGTCATGGGCAACCAGGATGACGCCCTCGACCTTGACCTGCTTGCTCTTGACCAGGCCGACCAGGCCATCGAAGTCCCGGCGGGCCGCGGCGGTGTCCTGGTAACCCGCAACAATTACATCCACCGATGCGTCGCTCATGGCCATCCATTCCTTCCCGATGGCGCGATCGGTGCCTGGTACCGCGCTCACGGCCGACGATCCTCCCTGGCAGGCCTGCCCGCATCACCCGTCCCGGATGAAGCCGCCACCACAGGCTGCCGGTGCGGACCGACTCAGCCAGAATGTGGGGGCGGCCGGGCTATCGCCGTCGGAGCGAGGCGGGCGGGTAAGCCCGGTTCCCCGTCGGCCAGCCGCACCACGTCGCCGACGCGGATCTGGCCTGGCTGCAGGACCTGGGCGTAGGCGCCCGCGCAGGGCTGGGGTGCGAGCGGCTCGACCGGGGTCACCCGGTTGTGGTCGGCCAGCACCCGGAGGGCGGCGCTGTCGCGGGACAGGTCACCGTGCTCCAGGGTGGGGATGGCGCACCTGGGAGTGCGCGACATCACGCGGAGCGTGAGCTGGCGGCCGATGCGCAGGTCGTGGCCGGCCCAGTCGTTCTCGGTGAAGCCCGTGGCGGTGGTGGCGATGACGATGTTGGGCCGGTAGCGCTCCACCTCGGCGGTGCCGCGGGGATTGAGCTCGGCGATCCGGTCGAGGGTGGCGGTGGTGAGCAGGTGGACCGGGGCGAAATCGAAGAAGGTGCCCGCCGGCGAGCCGCCGCCGATCTGCCCCGTCTCGACCGCGACCCGCGCGGTGATGCCGGCGCGCAGCACCTCCTCGGGCACCGCCCGGTCCAGCTCCGCATTGGGCGGCGGGGTGCCGGTCAGCGTCACCGGCAGGCCCAGCACTTCCGACAGCACGGCGTCGATGCCCGGATCGTCGCTGCACAGCGTCTTGCCGTCGGGCAGGGTGATCCGGATGCCCGAGCCGCGCCGGCGCCGATGGCTCGGCCGGTAACGCCCGGGCCGGTATCGACGGCGGCGGCCAGCTTGAGCAGGCCACGCCACAGCCGCGGGTTCTTGGCGCTGGCGACCTTGCCCGTCTCGGTGTGCACGAGCGCCAGCGCCCGGTCATGAGCCAGCCCCCGGCCGGTCACGTCGCTGGCCGGGACCTCCTCGCCGAGCATCGACTTGACCGGGTAGCGGCGCAGCATGGTCACCGTTCCCAGCATGTCCGCCTCCGCGCTCCGCCACCCCGGACAGCGAGAATAGCCCGGCGGAACCGCCCGGCGGTAAGGGTTTTCGGCCGGGCCGGGGCGCGAGTGCTCCGAGTGGCGCAAGCGCGCGTACTGCTACGAGTCGAGCGACAGGACCATCGTCGGGCGCTCGATCACGTGGTCGGCGCGGAGCGGGCGGACCGCGGTGCCGATGGCGAAGAACTCGGTCGTGTGCGAGCCCCAGGTGTGGCTGTGCTGGCGCAGCTGGACGCCCACGATGCCCTCGGCCTCGAGCTCCTCAGCCTCAGCCTGCATGCGGGACATCGCCAGCTCACGGGCGTCGTACAGAGCCTGGGTGAACTGCTCGATCTCGACGTTCCGGCCGATGTTGCCGATCACCGAGCCCATGCGCTGATGGGCGATGTGGTACACGCAGGTCCCCATGACCATGCCCAGGGGGGCGTAGCCGGCCCGGATCAGGGTCCAGAAATCCTGCCCGGACAGGTCGGAGGTGAACGGCTGGCGCTTGTTGTTCTTCCAGTTGTCGACGCCGCCGCCGCCCGCGCCCGGCTCGGCCTTGACCGCGGTGCCGATCGCGATGAACTCGGCGATGTCGGCGCCGAACTCCTTCAGCTCGACGTCAAGGCGGACGCCGACGATGCCGTCCGCGCCGAGCGCGTCCGCCTCCGCCTCCATCCGGGTCATCGCCAGCTCGCGGGCGTGGTACATCGCCTGGGAGAGGACGGTAAGCTCCTGGTTCTTGCCCCAGCGGCCGACCTGCAGCCCGACGTGGTAGATGGACGAGCCGAGGACCAGCCCGACCGGGCGGAAGCCGGCCTCGCGGACGAGCAGGAACTCGTTCACCGACAGGTCGGAGGTGAAGATCGACCCGGCCTTGCCCGGCTGCAGTTCGGCGAGCCGCTTGATCGCGTCCTGCGGGACGCCGGCCATGCTCAGGCCGGTCTGCTGGTCCGTCATAGCGTTGGTCTACCTTCTGTTCTGGCCGATGTCGACCCGCGCCGCCTGGCGCCGTTTCGGGTCTAGGGACATGATGGCTAGCGGCGGAGGAGTGCGTTCCTTGCCGAAGTTCTTCAGCCGCACGATCGCGGTGCCGATGTTGACCGTCTCGACAACGTGATCGTGGCCGCCCTCCTGGGCGGGGCACTCGCGTTCACGGACGCGCATGTCCATCTCGGCGATGACGACGCCCTCCGCGCCGATCCGCTTGACGTCGGCCGCGAGCTGCAGCCGGGCGTCGTGCCGGGCGTCGTTGACCAGCTCGGTCCAGCCGCTGACCTCGGCGTTGCCCGAGCTCCAGCGGGTCTGGCCGACGGTCCGCCAGTCATCGTGCCTGGCCGCGATCGAGATGCCGAGCGCGAGCCCGGCCGGCATCCAGCCGCTGTGCACCAGCTTCGCGAAGTCCTGGCCGGACAGGTCGGAGGTGAACGGGTGACGCAGCGGCGGGGCGCCGGGGGCGTGGATCGCGGTGCCGATCGCCTTGAACTCAACGCCGCCCGCCGGGAACGAGCCGATGGTGAGCCGCACGCCGACCACGCCGTGCCCGCCGAGCTCGGCGCACTCCGCCACCATCCGGCTGATCGCCGCCCGCCTGGCCTGGTAGAGCGTCTGCACCATCGGCCCGAACGATCCGTAGCCGCCCCGGCTCGAGACCTGGGTCCTGGCGGCGGGCCCGTAGCCGAGCGGCGAGTAGCTGCCCCACGCGCCCGGGCAGCCGTAACCGCCGGCGTAGCCGATGTTGTAGACCGCCGCGCCGAGGACCTGCCCAGAGGGCTCAAAGCCGACCGAGCGAACGCCGGCGAACTCATCCGGGGAGAGCGAAGACCCCCAGGTGCCGCTGCGCCTGATCTCGGCCATCCGGGCTTCCGCCACTGGTGGCAAGTCGTTGCTCACGGGCCTAGCCTACGCTCACCTATGCAGCTCATTTCGCCGGGCGCGCGCATGCATCCAGTTAGTCTTCCGCGTCCCAGGCCGCGTTGCGCTCCTTCACCTTGTCCAGAGCGTGCGCCGCCTCCTCCCTGGTGTTGTACGGGCCAAGCAGATCCTTGCCCGGGCAGGGGGTGTCGAACGGCTCGACGGTGTTGTGTCTGGTGCAGAAGTACCACTTGTTTTCGTCATCATTGGCCATGCGCACTAGAATTGCAAAGCATGGCCACTCTGCTCAACCCGGGCCGGCTTTCGCCCACCCGGCACGTCCCCGCCAGCATCACCCGCCCCGAGTATGTCGGCAAGAAACATCCGACCCTGGGCGAGGTAGAAGTCAAGGATGCCGACACCATCGAGCGGATGCGGGTGGCGTGCCGCCTCGCGGCCCAGGCGCTCGAAGAGGTCGGGCGGCACGTGCAGCCCGGGGTCACCACCGACTACCTGGACAAGGTCGGGCACGAGTTCCTGATTGAGCGCGGGGCCTACCCATCGCCGCTCGGCTACCGCGGTTACCCGAAGTCGCTGTGCACCTCGCTGAACGAGGTCATCTGCCACGGCATCCCGGACGACACCGTGGTCGGCGACGGCGACATCGTCAACATCGACATAACCGCCTATATCGGCGGCGTGCACGGCGACACGAACGGCACCTTCCTGGCCGGGAACGTGGCCGAGGAATCCCGGCTGCTGGTCGAGCGGACCCATGAGGCGATGATGCGCGGCATCCGCGCGGTGGCGCCGGGCCGGTCGATGAACGTCATCGGGCGGGTCATCGAGTCCTACGCCAAGCGGTTCGGCTACGGCGTCGTCCGCGACTTCACCGGCCACGGCATCGGCAAGACGTTCCACTCCGGGCTGATCGTGCCGCACTACGACGACCCCGGCTCCTCGGTCACGATCGAGACCGGCATGACGTTCACCATCGAGCCGATGCTGACCCTCGGCGCGATCACCTACGACGTCTGGCCGGACGGCTGGACGGCGGTCACCAAGGACCGCAAGCGCACCGCCCAGTTCGAGCACACCATCCTGGTCACCGAGGACGGCCAGGAGATCCTGACCCTGCCGTAACGTGGTCGCCGCGGCCGTGCGGTCGCGTTTTCAGTGGCCTGTCAGGTGGATCACGCCGACGTCGGCTAGTCCGTTGAGCGCCAGTTGGACGCCGAGCGCGGCGAGCAGGAACCCGAAGACTTTCTCGGTGACCAGCATCCGGCTTGCGTCCAGGTGGCTGCTGACCTGGACGGCCCAGCGGAACACGACGACGTCGAGGGCGAGTACCACGATGAGGATGCCGACGACAACCGCGACGACCGCGACCGAGGCGGCTTCGGCCGAGGCGGTGACCAAGACGACGATCCCGGCCGGGTTGAGCAGGTAGGGCACGGCCAGCGGGAAGGCGGCGAGCTGCATCGGGTCCGTGTCCTCGGCCGGGCGGCTGCCGCTGTCCTGGTCGTGCTTGCCGAGGACCATGGTCACCGCGATGATGAGCAGGATGATCCCGCTGGCCACGCCCAGGGCGCCCGGGGAAAAGTGCAGTAGCCTGGTCAGCAGCCCGCCGAGGATCAGCAGGAGCACGGCGACGGTGGCGGCGGTGGTCAGCATCTTGCGCAGCACGCGGCGCTGGGTGGCCTGCGGCATCTCCCTGGTCGCCTCGAGGAACGGCACCAGCGCGATCTTGGGGCCAATCCCGATCAGCAGCAGCAGGAAAGTATCGATGACGAAGGCGGCGTCCAGCGATTCCAGTTCCATCCCGGCTCCTGCCTGCGGTGTTCAGGTTCGGAACATATTCTCCGGGCAGACGGCCGGGCTCATCCACGACGGATGATTCCCGTCCGCTGGCCCGTTCGCGCCAGCCATGACCGGCCCCGGTTAGGCTTCCTTCGGATCAGAGACCTAATCAGGGGGTTACGTGATCGAGGCTGTCGTGTTCGACATGGACGGGGTGCTCATCGACTCCGAACCGGTCTGGGAACGGGTGCGGCGTCGGTTCATCGCCGACCGGGACGGCCACTGGCCGGCCGATGCCCAGGACCGCATGATGGGCATGTCCACCGCCGAATGGTCCGCCTACCTAGCAACGGACTTCGGGATCGGCCTTACCCCGCAGCAGGTGGCGGAGCAGGTCATAACCGCCATGGCGGCCGAGTACGAGAAGCACCTGCCGCTGCTGCCCGGCGCCCTCGACGCGGTCGGCTCCCTGTCCGGCCAGTGGCCGCTGGCGGTGGCAAGCTCATCTCCCCGCTCCCTCATCGAGACGGTCCTAGACACCGCCGGCCTGGCGTCCGCCTTCGCCGCGGTCGTCTCAAGCGAGGAAGTCCCCCGCGGCAAGCCCGCCCCCGACGTCTACCTGGCAGCCGCCGGCCGCCTCTCGGTCCCCCCGAAGTCCTGCGCGGCCATAGAAGACTCCTCCAACGGCCTGCGCTCCGCCGCGTCGGCCGGCCTCACCGTGATCGCCATCCCCCGCCCCGAGTACCCCCCAGCCCCAGACGCCCTGGCCCAAGCCCGCCTAGTACTCAATAGCCTCACCGACCTCACGGCCGAGACGCTAGTGACCCTCTCCTAGGAGGTCGATGGCGTAACCGACAGGTCTGGTCCAGGTCAGCTACGCCATCGACATCGCCTTGGGGTACACGCTAAAACCCCGTAGAACGGCAGGGTCAGCTGTCAGTGCATGAGGGCCAGTGGTCTAGTGCCCATTCTGGCCAGCCCGGCCACCCTGCTGGTGGGGCGGGGATCTCGCCGCCGTCGAGTTCGGCGGCGTCAGGCACCTGGAATTGCTCCCGCCACGCGTCCACGTCGGCCTCGCTCATCGGGAACGTCTGGTGCGGTGCCGTTTCCTGGCGGTGCGCGATGCGGGCAAGCTGGACGTCCTTGTCCACCGGCAGGTAGACCACCTGGCATGCTGCCCCGGCCGACCGGGCCAGCCAGCGCAGTGCCGACCGTTCATCGCGGCCCCAGAGCCCGTAGTCGAGCACGACGCTGGTCCCCAGCCGCAGCGCCTGAAGGGCGACCGAGATGAGCCGGCCTTCGAGCACCCAGCGCTTGCCGTCGGCCATCGAATCCCCGAACAGCGGGATCATCCAGTGATCCGGGGTCAGCCGCAGCGCCCGGTGCGTTGCGGCGAGTTCTTTGGCCCAGGTGGTTTTCCCGGCCGCGGGGAGCCCGACCATCAGGACCAGGGTGGCGGCACGAGGGTCGTGTGTGACGGCGGGTCCGGCTGCGGAAGGGCACGGGAATGGTTCTTCGTACCGTGAATGTGAACGCTGCGACTGAGACATGAGTCCCCTGATCAGGCAGGATGGCCCGGCAGCACGGGATACACGCGTGACGGCCGGCCGGACACTGATCCGGCGGTACGTCCTGGCACTGCCCCCGGCAGGGGCAGGCAATGAGGCCGCGGTTACCGCAGCCTCGGTACCGCCGCTAAGCGGCGGTCCGGGTAGTCATGGCAGCGCAGCAGCACATGACTTCACCATAGCCGACAGTGCCGGGCGGCGATCTTGCCCGGCTTGCGTACAGCCATGATCACGAAAGCTTTTTTTTATGACGAAGACTTTTCGTGCGCATAGCACGAATTTCTTACGTCAAGATAAAAGTCTTCGAGATCATGGCAAGGGCCGTGGCGAGAAGGACGACACTGCGCGCGTTTTACTCGGGAGATGGAGTGTTGATGGGGCCGGTGGGGAGATTCCCGCCGACGTTCCGAAGGATGTCGGCGGCAATCTGCCCCACGGCCCCAGACCCACTAGGTGGGTCTTGGCTTACGCATCCCGCGTGCGGAAGAGGTAGGCGCCGATGGCGACCAGGACCACCGCCCACAGCGCGGTCACGCCCAGTTGCGGCCAGGATGACCACAGGTGCTGGACCGGGCCGCCGACGGTCACCGCGACGACCATGTTGGCGGCGTCGGGCAGGAACCGCTGGATGTCGTTGTGCCAGTTGCTCGGCAGCGCGTTCTCGAGGATCGGGATGATGAACATCAGCGCGATCACGATCGCGATCGCACCGGCGGTGTGCCGGACGATCGAGCCGACGCCAAACGCGATCAGCGCCACGATCGTGACGAACAGGGCGGTGCCGATGATCGCGGCGAGCACGGCGCCGGGAGTGATGATGTCAGTGCCGGAAAACGTCACCACCTGGTGCGCGCACCCGGCAGGTCCGCCGCCCTTGCCCGTGGTGCCGGGCTGTCCCCCGCAATTCACCACCGAGTTCGCGTGAATCTTCACGGTGTGGAACAGCGAGGCGCTCACGCCGTGGCCGATCAGCGCCTGGCCGAGGAAGAACGCGACGAACGACGTGATCAGCGAGACGACCAGGGTCACGCCGGTGAATACCAGCGCCTTGGCGGCGTAGACGGTACCGCGCCGGGGCTGGGCGGTCAGCGACGCGCGGATCATCCCGGTGGAGTACTCGCTCGTAATCACCATCACGCCGAGCACTCCGATGATGAGCTGACCGAGGTAGAAGAACGCGCCTAGTGAGGCCTGGGTGGCGTCGAACCCGGCCAAGTTCCACGGGTTCCTGTTGAACTGGGCCGCCTGGCCGGCCGTGATCGCCGCATCGAGACCGACGGAGACCAGTAGCAGCGCTCCCAGGGTCCAGTAGGTGGAGCGGACCGAGCGGAGCTTGGTGAACTCCGAGCCGATCGCGCCCCGCAGCCCCGCCCGCCCTTGGACGGGCGGGAGCGCGGACAGGTGCACAATCGGCGTAATCGTGGTAGCCATCGTCGCCCCGGCTACGCGTCGCGCGTGCGGAAGAGGTAAGCGCCGATCCCGACCAGGACCGCCGCCCACAGCGCGGTCACGCCGAGCTGCGGCCAGGATGACCACAGGTGCGGGTTGCCGCCGCCGACGGTGACCGAGATGACCCGGGTCGCGGCGTCCGGCAGGAACCGCATGATGTCCCAGCGCCAGTTGTCCGGCAGCGCCTGCTCGAGAACCGGGATGATGAACAGCAGGGCGATCACGATCGCGATCGCGCCCGCGGTGTGCCGGACGATCGAGCCGACACCGTAGGCGATGAGCGCGACGAGCGTGACGAACAGCGCGGTGCCGATGATCGCGGTCAGCACGGTGGACGGGCTGATGACGATGGTGCCGGAGAAGTTCGCCTTGCACGGGCCCGGGCCGTTGCAGGTCACGTTCGCGTTGGCCGGGATTGTGACGGTGTGGAAGAGCGAGGCGCTTATCCCCGTGGACGAGTAAATCGCCTGGCCGACGAAGAACGCGACGAACGACGTGATCACCGAGATGACAAGCGCCACGCTGGTGAACACGAGCGCCTTCGCGGTGTACACCACGCCCCGCCGGGGCTGGGCGGTCAGCGAGGTGCGGATCATCCCGGTGGAGTACTCGGAGGTGATCACCATCGCGCCGAGGACCGCGATGATGAGCTGGCCGATCTCGAAGAACGCGCCCAGCGAGGCCTGGGTGGCGTCGAACCCGGCCTTGTTGCCCGGGTTGTTGACCATATTGGACGCGGTGCCCGCGGTGATCGCGACATCGAGGCCAACCGAGACGATGAATAGCGCGCCCAGGGTCCAGTAAGTAGAGCGGACCGAGCGGAGCTTGGTGAACTCCGAGGTGACCGCGCCGCGCAGCCCCGCCCGCCCGACGGCAGGCGGCAGCGAGGAGAGGCGGACGATAGGAGTTGCCGTGGCGGCCATCGGTCAGACTCCGCTTCCGATGGAGGTTGACGTGCTGGCGGAACCGCCGCCGGGAACCTCGGCGCGGTACTCCACGCTGCTCGCGGTCAGTTCCATGAACGCCTCCTCGAGCGAGGCGCGCACCGTGGCCAGCTCGTGCAGCCGGATGGCCTGCTCGAAGGCGAGGTCGCCGATCTCGGCCGCGGTCATCCCGCGGATCTCGATCGCGTTCTCATCGCCCACGGCGGCCGTCGCGCCCTTCGCGGTGACGGCCTTGATCAGCTCGTCCGCCATCGGCGTGCGCACCCGCACCGACGCGCCGGAGGAGCGGGAGATGAACTCCGACATCGAGCAGTCGGCGATCAGCTTGCCCCGGCCGATCACGATCAGATGGTCGGCGGTGTACTCCATCTCCGACATCAGGTGGCTGGAGACGAAGACCGTTCGGCCCTCGCCGGCCAGCGCCTTCATCAGGTTCCTGATCCAGAGGATGCCCTCGGGGTCAAGGCCGTTGACCGGCTCGTCGAACATCAGCACCTTGGGGTCGCCGAGCATCGTCGCGGCGATGCCGAGGCGCTGGCTCATGCCGAGCGAGAACCCCTTGGACCGCTTGCGCGCGACCTCGGTCAGGCCGACAAGCTCAAGTACCTCGTTCACCCGGCGGCGCGGGAGGTTGTTGGTCTGCGCCAGGCAGAGCAGGTGATTGTAGGCGGAGCGGCCGCCGTGCACGGCCTTCGCGTCGAGCAGCGCGCCGACTTCGCGCATCGGGAACGCCAGGTCGGGGTACTCCTTGCCGTCAACCGTGACCGTGCCCTCGTCGGCGTAGTCGAGGCCGAGAATGCAGCGCATGGTGGTGGTCTTGCCGGCACCGTTCGGGCCCAGGAAGCCGGTGACCTTGCCTGGCTCAATGCCGAAGGTCAGGCCGTCTACGGCGGTCTTAGCGCCGTACCGCTTCGTGAGGCCCCGTACCTCGATCATGGGGAGATGTTCCTCTCTAGGGTGCGAGTTTCTCAGAGTCTGGCAGGTAGCCCGGGGGCACCGCGTCGGCCAGGGTGATGATTGTTGGTACTCCCTTAGGCTGAGATCGCCGCTGATGACGCCGGCCGGGGCTGAGAATTCGCCGAAGAGGGGCGCGAAGCAGCGGTCCGTTCAATACAAGGATTGTCGATTTACCCGGTCGCCGCCGCGTGCAGTGTCACCGAGTACCCGTGGCCTGCGGTGCGCAGGCGGTGCGGGGTCCGGGTGCCGTGCACCCGGACGCGGCCGGGACGGAGCGGGCGGGCGACGCCGTCGCCCATCTCGTCGGCCTCGCCGGCCAGCGCGGTGGCCTGGCGGCAGTCGCAATCAGCGGCCGAACCGGGAGGGACGATCAGCAGCCAGGTTCCGGGCGCACCGGGCACCGGGATGCGCAGCGGGCCGCCCGGGTCGAAGCGGACCAGGTCCCACCAGCGCTGCGGGGTGGCGGCGAGATCGGCCAGGTCGCCCGCGATCCGGCCGTCGGTGCGCGGGTTCGGCGTCTCCGGCTGCGCGGGGACGAATCGGTGCGGCGAGACGCGCGATCTCGGGGGCAACCGAAAAATCGGTGTTCAACGACGGTTCCTTCGTGTGACGGCTGTGGCTGGCAGTTCAGCCCTGACTCCGGGTCGATCGGGTCAGCGACAACACGAGGAAAGACAGCAGCACGGCATGGTCCGACGGCGCGGCATAGCGGCTCGCGTGGTCGTCTGCGGTGCTGGCATGCGCGATATCACATCGTAATTACGGAGCGTTGTCAAATTTTCCGCCGCCGAATCGGATGCCAAGCTCGCGCTGGCGAACTTCTTGCTGTTATCTGCTGCCAATGAACGCCCAGGACCGGTGAGCGCGGGATGGCGAGACGGGTTCACAGAGATGGATCTTGCTGGTACCCGGCTGCTACCGGATCTTGAGGCCCTTGGCCGCCAGCTGGTCGAGGGCTTGCGCCACCTGGTCGGCGTCCAGGCTGCCGCGCTGGTCGTGGGCGGCCCAGGCGGCGGCGGCGAGGGCACGGAGGCCGTCGATCGCGGCGCCGTCGCCGGTGAGGGTGACCGGCCCGGATTCGCCTGCCTTGGCGGTCCAGCCGCCGCAGGTCGCGCCGTCGTCGGTGCGGCCTACCTCCGGGTAGGGCTGGAGCAGGGCGTCAAGGGTCTCGGCGATGTAGGCGGGCCGGCGGTGCGACGGGGCCAGCACCGCCGCACGGGGGCCGTCAACGCCGGTGAGCACCAGGAGGCCATCGGTGCCAGTGTTGTAGGCGGCCTCGATGTCGGTGTCGAGACGGTCGCCGATGATGAGCGGGCGCTTGGCCCCGGTGCGGATGACGGATTCGTGGTGCAGCGGAGGCTCCGGCTTGCCCGCTATGGCCGGCTTTACGCCGGTGGCGTGCTCGATGACCTGGAGCAGCGAGCCGTTGCCGGGCGCGGTACCGCGCGCGCTGGGGATGGTCGAGTCCGCGTTGGTGCCCACGAAGAGCGCGCCCGCCCGCACGGCCAGGCCGCCCTCGGCGAAGCTGCCGTAGGTGAGACCGGGGAAGTAGCCCTGGACGACCGCTTGCGGGTTGTCGGCGGCGTTTGAGACCGGCGTCAGGCCGCGTTCCCTGATGGCCAGCCTTAGCGCCAGCGCGCCGATGACGAGGACCTTCGACTTCGGGGGGAGCTTGTCGGCCAGCAGGCGGGCCGCGGCCTGGGCCGAGGTGACCACGTCGGCGGCCGTGGCGGGGACGTTCATGCCGTCCAGCAGGGCGGCGACCGCGGCCGGGGTGCGGGAGGCGTTGTTGGTCACGTAGGCGAGGTGCGCGCCCTCGTCCTTGGCCTTGCGCAGCGCCTCGGGGGCGCCGGGGATCGCGGTGCCGCCGATGTAGACGACTCCGTCCAGGTCGAGGAGGAGGACATCATAGGCGGCGGCGAGCGCGTCGGGCATGAACCAACCCTAACCGAGCCCGGCGGCCGGTCATGATCGCGGCCTGGCGCGGCTAACTCGGACGGGGACTGGCGGAACTTCAAGGTGGCCCGGACCTGGCGCAGGGCGTCGGTGTAGGGCTTGCGGTCGGGGCGCATGGCCACGGCCAGGGCCAGGTACTCGGCGGCCGCCTTGTGCTCGCCGCTGCGGGCGAGGGCCAGGCCGAGGCCGAAGTGGGCGTAGTCGTCGGTCGGCGAGGCCTCGACGATCGTGCGGAAGTTGGCCGCCGCGGCCTCGTACCGGCCGGTGTCGAACTGGGCGCGGGCGAGCGCCTCACGGACACTGAGCGATCCCGGCTCGGCGTTGGCCGCACGCTGCAGCACCTGGGCGGCGGCCGCCGGGCTGCCCTTGCGCAGCAGTTCCAGGCCGCTGGTGTACCAGGAGTGGACGTCGGCGGGGTCGGTCTCGCCGTCGTCGCCGCCGCTGGCACTGCCGTTGCCGGCCGGTTCGCCCGATGTGTGCTGCTCGCGGCCGGCCGGGCGCGCGAAGTTTTCCAGGTACGGGGAATCCCAGCTGCCGCTTGGCACTTCTGTCATGGTGTGAAGACCCGCTTTCCGTCTGGCGATGGCCCTGGTCTCGTCCTGATGCCCTTTCGTGGTGTCCGTTATGCCCCGGCCCGAGTCGGCGAACTCGCAAACGTCACATCACCACCGTACGATGTGATCGGACCCGGCACACTCGAGCAGTTGCGAGCGGCCTCGCCGTACAACATCGTCCGGCTGATTCTGCCCGAGCCCGAGCGCGGCCCCGGCGGCCCGTCGGCGGGCCCTCCCGGAGCCCCGCGCGGTGACGCGCGGGCGGCCGGCCAGCTGGCCGCCGCCCGGCTGCGCGACTGGCTGGACGACGGCGTGCTGGCGGTGGACCCGTCGCCCGCCCTCTACGTCTACGAGCAGCGCGGACCCGGGCAGCTGCAGCGCGGCCTGATCGGGCTGGTCGGGCTGGGCACGGACGCGATCCACCCGCATGAGGACGTGATGCCCGGCCCGGTGGCCGGCCGCCGGGAGCTGATGGCCGCGGTACGCGGCAACCTTGAGCCGATCTTGCTCGTCTATAACGGCGGAACCGGAACCGGGCCGGCGGGCACGGGGGCACCGGCGGCGGCTCGGTGAGCACGACTTCGCGGCTGGTGGACTTCACGGCCGAGCAGCGGACGCCGCTTGCCTGCACGGTCACCGATGACGGCCTGACGCATCGCCTCTGGGCGCTTAACGACCCGGCCGAGCACGCGGCCATCGCGGCCGACCTGGCCGAGCGGACCGCGCTGATCGCCGACGGCCACCACCGGTACGCCGCCTACGGGGAGCTCCGCGCGTCGATGCGCGGCGCCGGCCTCGACGAGGGCCCGTGGGATTACGGTCTCGCGTTCCTGGTCGACGCGGACGAGTACCCACTCCGGCTCGGCCCGATTCACCGGGTGATCCCGCAGCTGGACCCGGCGGACGCGGCCCGCCTGGCGGCGCAGGCGTTCACTGTCACCGAGTTGCCGGCTTCCGGGCCCGGGCTGGGTGCCGCCGGCGCGGTGAACGTCCCTGGGGAACCACCGGAGGCCGGCCGAGGTTCCACTGCCGGTGGCACGGACCCGGGGATAGACCGGCAGCAGCTGGCGGACGCGCTGGGCCGGCTGGCCGAGGCGGGCCTGGCGGGAACGTCGTTCCTGCTCGCCGGGCGGGACGGGTACCGGTTGCTCAGCCGTCCCGACCTGGACGAACTGGCGGACGCGATGCCGTCCGGCACCTCGCCCCGCTGGCGGGCGCTCGATGCCTCGGTGATGCAGGAGCTGCTGCTCGCCCGGCTCTGGTCGATCAAGGACAACGATCGCGACGTGCTGATCGCGCACGACGCGGAGGAGGCCGTGCGGCTGGCGATCGAGACCGGGGGCACCGCGGTGCTGTGCAACCCGATGCGGCTGGCGGCCGTCACGGACCTGGCCGCGCACGGGGAGCGCGTCCCCCGCAAGTCCACGTCCTTCGGCCCCAAGCCGCGCACCGGCCTGGTCCTGCGCACCTTCGACGCCTGACGCGGCAGCCCAGCGTGCAAGCGGATCTGCTTTCGGGCTTGCTGGCTTTACTCGGCGTCGTCGTCGGCAGCGGCGGGAGGCGGCTCGACGTGCGCGGCGACGGCTTCCGCGACGGACTCGTAGATACTGAAAACCCTGCTGAGACCGGTGATGCGGAAGATCCGCAGAATGCGGCCCTGGGTGCAGACCAGGTCAATCCAGCCGTCGTGGGCACGGACCCGCTTCAGGCCGCCCACCAGTACGCCGAGGCCGGTCGAGTCGAGGAACTCGACCGCTTCCATGTCGATGATCAGGTGGTAGCTACCGGACTCGACGAGGCTGATCAGCTTCTCCCGCAGCTTCGGCGCGGAGTACACGTCGATCTCCCCGCCGACTGCGACCACAGTGTAGTCCGGGCTGTCGGAATACACGTTGAGCGTGAGATCCATGCATTCTTCCTCTCCTGTTGTCTGGGACAATAGTCTGATGCGTGATCACATTGCTACGACGACAGGCAACTCGCAGGAATCTGACGGCCCAGACATTACCGATCTTGGCAACGATGTCTACCAGATCGACACCAGGATGGCCGGGTACCAGGGGATCACAGCGGGGTACCTGATCCGGTCAAGCCGGCCGTGCCTAGTGGAGACGGGGACCTCCACCTCCGCGCCGGTGGTGCAGGCAGCGCTCGCCTCGCTCGGGATCGGGGCCGATGACCTGGCCACCGTGGTGGTCACGCACATACACCTTGACCACGCGGGCGGCGTCGGTGATATCGCCTCGATGTTCGGCGGCGCGCAGGTGGTGGTGCATGAGAAGGGCGCCCGGCACCTGGCCGACCCGAGCCGGCTGATGGCGAGCGCGCGGATGGTGTACGGGGACGCGCTGGACGTGCTCTTCGGCTCCATGATCGCGGTGGACTCGGAGCGGTTGCGCACGCTGGACGACGTGGGCGTGATCGACCTGGGGGACGGGCGGCGGCTGGAGAGCTACTACTCCCCCGGGCACGCGCGGCACCACGTCGGGCTGGTCGACTCGGCCAACGGCGACCTGTACGTCGGCGACGCGGCCGGGGTCTATGTTCCCGAGACCGGAGACCTGCGCCCGGCGACGCCGCCACCGGACTTCGACCTCGAGGTCGCGCTCGGGTCGATCGCGCGGTTCGCCTCGCTGCAGCCGTCCCGGCTGCTGTTCAGCCACTACGGGCCGGTCTCGGATGTGGCCGCGACGCTCGAGCGGTCGGCGGAGGAGATCTCCGTGTGGGTGGATTCGACCCGGGCGGCACGGAACGCGGGGATGGATCTGGACCACGCGGTCGAGGCGGTCCGGCAGCGGACGATGTCGCGCTACCGGTTGCACGCACCGGACACCGACCCGCTGATTACGGAGAAATTCGAGCACATCTCGGGTGCGGCGGCTAACGTCGGCGGGATCTGGCACTGGCTGGACAAGCTCGAGCAGCCCGCCCGGTAGGGCGGAGGCTCTCCGCGGACGGACACAGCGGCCCCCGGTTCTCCGGCTAAGCCGAGAACCGGGGGCCGCTGCGCTGGCTACTTCTCCGGGTCCGCGTCGGGATCCGTGCCCGGAATCGTCTCCGGGACCAAGGACGGCTCGTCCTCGCCCTCGGCTGCGCCGGGCTCGTCCTCGTCGTCGTCGCCTTCGTCGTCGTGCTCTGCTTCGACGACGGCGTCTAGATCGGCTTCGTAGGGGTCTTCCTCGTCGTCGAGGTCGTCCTCATCGCCGACTTCGTCATCGTCTTCCTCGTCATCGAGGTCGGCGTCGGACTCGTCGTCGAGGTCGTCGTCCTCGTCATCGTCTTCCTCGTCATCGAGGTCGGCGTCGGACTCGCCAGCGGTGCCGAACTCCTCGTCTTCGTCCTCGTCGTCCTCGAGGTCGGCGACGGTGATGCCGTCCAGCTGATCGAGACGGGCGAGGGCGTCGGTCTGCTCGTCCTCGTCGGCGACGACGGCACGGGAGAACGCCTCCCTGGCGGCCTCCTTGCGGCCCGCGGCGAGCAGGGCGTCGCCGTAGGCGTAGAACAGCCGGGCCGACCAGGGCCGGAGCTTGCCGTCGGTGAGCTCAGGAACCTGCAGCGCCAGGGCGGCCGCGTCGGCCAGACCCTGGTCACGGCGGATGCCGGACTCGACGATGCGCAGCTCGATCTGGGCCGCGCGCGGCAGCCGCTTGGCCTCGGGGCTGTGCACGACCTCGAGGGCGCGGTCAAGGCGGCCAAGGCCGCGCTCGGCATCCGCCATCAGCGCGAGGTAATCGTTGCGCCCGGTCAGCCTGCGGGCTGCCCGCAGCTCGGCCAGCGCCTCGGTCCAGCGCCCGGTCTTGTAGGCCGCGATGCCGGAGACCTCGCGGACCACGCCGATTCGCGCGGCGTAGTGCCGGGCCGCCTGAGAGTACCGGTACGACTGCTCCGGGTCGCCTGCCAGCTCGGCGGCGACCAGGTACCGGCCAACGACGATGGCCATGTCGGCCGGGAGTCCGCCGAGCTCGCTCTTCACATCCTTGGAGAGCTGATCCTCGGTGATGCTGTCCGGAATCCTGGGCAGCTCGGCGGCGGCGGCCCGCCGCTCATCGCGGCGCCGGTCCGGACGCTCACGGTCGCGGTCGCCGTCACCGCCAGTCCGCGGCCGCGAACCGTAGCTCGACGGGCCACTGGACCTGGCCGGACGGTCCGTCCGGTTGCCCGCGCCGAAGGAAGTCCGGCGATCGGCTGGCCGGCCACCGCTGCGCGGCCGGTCCGACCGCTCGGGGCGGCCGGTCGTGTCCTGCGGGAACGCGCCGCCGATGCGGCTGGCCATGGTCCTGCTGAAGCCCTGGCCGCCTGCCGGACGGTCCTGGTCGCCAGAGCGGCCGTACGCGGGACGGCTGGGACGGGATTCCCCGTCCTGGCTGCCCCGGTATCCGCCAGAGCTGCGCTCGCCGCCGTCGCGGCCCTGCCCGCCGTCACGGCCCCGGTATCCGCCGTCACGGCGGTCAGAGTCGTAGCGGGGGCGGTCGCCGCCGGATGACGGGCGACTGTCCCGGTCGCCGCCACGGTCACTGCTGGGCCTGCGGTCATAACCACGGTCCGAACTGGGGCCGCGATCATAACCACGATCGGAACTGGGCCCGCGGTCATAACCACGGTCCCCGCCGCCAAACTCACGCCGGGGAGCGCCGGAACCTGTGGGGCGATCCCCACCGCGGAATCCCCCGTCCGAACGCGAAGGGCCGCCGAAAGAACGCCCGGTCGGGCGGTCCCCGCCCCTGAAGCCACTGTCGGAGCGGGTGCTGCCGCCACTGTAGGACGGGCGGCCTGTTGGCCGGTCGCCGCCGCGGTAGCCACCTTCGGAACGGCCACTGCCGCCACCGTAGGGGCGCCCGGTCGGGCGGTCCCCACCACGGGAACCACCATCGGGACGGTTCCCGCCCTGACCGTAGGAACGCCGGTCCCCGCGGTCGCCGCCGCTGTCAGCGCCACGGTCCCGGTCCCGGTACCCGCCGTCACGGGGGCCACTGGAACCGCCGCGGTAGCCGCCATCGCGCTGGCCGCCACCGTAGGGGGGACGGGAGGGACGGTCGCCCTCGGAATTGAACTCGCGACGGGGAGCAGGGTAACTAGTCCAGCGCGCCCCGGCAGGCCGGGAGCCCGGACCGGAGGAACGGTAGCCACCGGAAGACGAGCCGCGGTCGCCGCCGTATGCCCGCTCGCCATCGCGGCCGCTGCCACCGGCGTCATCGCGCCGGTATGAACTTGGCGGCCGGTCAGACGGTCCCCGGCTGTAACCGCCCCGGCTGCCCGCTCCGCGATTGTCATCGCCGCGGGAGTACCCGCCGGAGCTCGCACTGCCGCGATCAGAGCCGCCACCGGAGTCGCGGCTCCAGCTGGACCGCCGGTCATCGCCAGCGCCGTCCCGGCCCCGCGACGGGCCGCCGCCATAGCCACCGCCGGAACTACCCCGGTTACCGGAGTAGCCGCCACGAGAGTCGCTGCCACGAGAGTCGCTACGGCCCGCCCCGTACCCACCGCGGCCGCCGTCCGAGCCGCGGGATCCTCCGCTAGAGCCCCTGCTGCCACTGCCAGAGCCGGCGCGGCTCGAGTAGCCGCCGCTTGAGCCGCCGGATCGACCGTAGCCACCCGACCCCGCAGGGCGTCCCGAACCGCCAGAGCTACGGCCTGCGCCACCGCTCGGGCGTCCGCCGCTTGGGCGTCCACGCCCGTTATCGGCGCCGTCGCGCTCCGGCGCGTTGCCGTCCTCAGCCACTAAAACCGCCTCCTGAACACATATCCCTTAACCCTACCTGTAGCAAGCCCCCCACCGACCCGTCGCACGCCCGACGCTTCTTGCTGTTATCCGAACAATGGCCATGCCGAGAAATGATATTAGAAGAAAGGCACGTTATACGCGCGTGATTCTTCCGCACGAAAACTCGCCCCGACCATTTGTCCGCAGACGGGCCAGCCAGAAAACAGCGGACTGGAAAAGGGCGATGAGGCGAACGCGGGAACAGATGATGGTACCGGTTAAGACGGTCAGCCGAGGGTTCCGGCCACGATATCGAGTTACACCGCTCAGGGGAGCTGGGTGTGCGCTTCGATGGCGTCGCAGAGGTCGTCCCACAGTTCCCGGGGGCGGTCATGGCCCATGTCGGCGATCAGCAGCAGCCTGGCGCCGGGGACAAGCTCAGCGGTGCGACGGCCACCGCTGGGGTCGATGAGGGTGTCATCCAGGCCGTGGATGACCAGGGTCGGGACAGTCAGGGCCTTCAGCGCGTCCGCCCGGGAGCCGGCCAGGAGCATGGCACCGAGCTGGCGCCCGGCGCCCGCCGGGTAATAGGCACGGTCATAGCTCTGCGCCGCCAGTTTTCTGATCGCACCAAGGTTGGCGTAGCGCCGCGACGACCAGATCAGTTCCCTTTCCGAGGTGGCGATGTAGCCCTCGCGGTCGGCGGGCCTGGGATCGAAGAGCGCCTGCTGGGCGGCCGGGGTGGGCCGGCCGTAGGCAGACTCCCCGGTCGACGACATCATCGAGGTGAGCGTCAGCACCCGCTCCGGATAGCTGATGGCCATCAGCTGGGCGATCATCGCGCCCATCGAGGACCCGACGACATGCGCCTTCTCGATGCCCAGCGCCGACAGCAGCCCCATACCGTCATCGGCCATGTCCTGCAGGGAGTACGGGAGCATGGCCCGCGCCGCGGCGACGTGACCGCCGCTCACCGCCGCGACGAGCTGACCGACGTCGACAGGCTGATCATCGAACCTGCTCGACAGCCCACAGTCCCGGTTGTCATAGCGGATCACGTACCGTCCGCGCCCGGCGAGCATCGCGCAGAACTCCTCATGCCACGCGATCAGCTGAGCCCCGAACCCCATCACGAGCAAGACAGCCGGATCCCCCACCTCCCCGAAAGTCTCGTAAGAGATCGACACTCCGCCGTCCAGCGTCACCTCATGCACCAGACCAGTCTACCACCGCGTTACGGGTAGCGGGCGGCGGGCGGATTTCCTCGCGGCCTTCCGCAGGAGAGCCGCGAGAAATTTGGTCCCGGCCAAGCACCACGCATCTAGGTTCTGACCTTGACTTGGAATTTGACCTGGGGTTTTGACTGTACGAAACACCCCGGAAACGAAAAAAGCCCGGCCCGTGGGGTCGGCTCTTTTTGGAAGAAATGTGCGGCGGTGTCCTACTCTCCCGCGAGGCCTCCCTCGCAGTACCATCGGCGCTGAGGGGCTTAACTTCCGGGTTCGGGATGGGACCGGGTGTTTCCCCCTCGCTATGGCCGCCGCAACTCTATGGAATTATCAGCCTTGGGCTCCCGGCCGTATTCCGGGAACCGCATAGTGGACGCGAGCCCCCGGTCGCCCGGGGATACATGCAGAACTGTAAGTGTGTGTCAAGCCCTCGGTCTGTTAGTACCGGTCAGCTGAGCGCCTCGCGGCGCTTGCACTTCCGGCCTATCAACCCAGTCGTCTGGCTGGGGGCCTTACCCACTCGAGGTGGTGGGAGACCTTATCTTGAGGCGGGCTTCCCGCTTAGATGCTTTCAGCGGTTATCCCTTCCCGACGTAGCCAACCAGCCGTGCTCCTGGCGGAACAACTGGCACACCAGAGGTCAGTCCGTCCCGGTCCTCTCGTACTAGGGACAGCCCCTCTCAAGTCTCCTGCGCGCGCAGCGGATAGGGACCGAACTGTCTCACGACGTTCTAAACCCAGCTCGCGTACCGCTTTAATAGGCGAACAGCCTAACCCTTGGGACCTGCTCCAGCCCCAGGATGCGACGAGCCGACATCGAGGTGCCAAACCATGCCGTCGATATGGACTCTTGGGCAAGATCAGCCTGTTATCCCCGGGGTACCTTTTAGCCGTTGAGCGACGCCGCTTCCACAAGCCGACGCCGGATCACTAGTCCCAGCTTTCGCTCCTGCTCGACATGTCTGTCTCACAGTCAAGCACCCTTGTGCACTTGCACTCGGCACCCGGTTGCCGACCGGGCTGAGGGTACCTTTGGGCGCCTCCGTTACCTTTTGGGAGGCAACCGCCCCAGTTAAACTACCCGCCATGCACTGTCCCTGACCCGGATCACGGGCCCAGGTTAGACACCCAGAACGACCAGAGCGGTATTTCACCAGCGACTCCACACGGACTAGCGTCCGCGCTTCCCAGTCTCCCGCCTATCCTACACAAGCCGTCCCGAGCACCAATGCAAAGCTGCAGTAAAGGTCCCGGGGTCTTTCCGTCCTGCTGCGCGTAACGAGCATCTTTACTCGTAGTGCAATTTCGCCGGGCCCGCGGTTGAGACAGCGGGGAAGTCGTTACGCCATTCGTGCAGGTCGGAACTTACCCGACAAGGAATTTCGCTACCTTAGGATGGTTATAGTTACCACCGCCGTTTACCGGCGCTTAAGTTCTGAGCTTCGCCATCGCAGAGCTGACCCGTCCCCTTAACGTTCCGGCACCGGGCAGGCGTCAGTCCGTATACATCGCCTTGCGGCTTGGCACGGACCTGTGTTTTTAGTAAACAGTCGCTTCCCCCTGGCCTCTGCGCCCCCACCTAGCTCAGACCGCATGGGCCATCACCGGGTAGTGGGCCCCCTTATCCCGAAGTTACGGGGGCAATTTGCCTAGTTCCTTAACCGCGGTTCACCCGATCGCCTCGGCATTCTCTGCCTGACCACCTGCGTCGGTTTAGGGTACGGGCCGCGCACGTCCTCGGCGCGAAGATTTTCTCGGCAGCATGGCATCACTCACTTCCCCTTGCGGGTCGGCGTCAGATCTCAGGCACATGGTCCGCGGATTTGCCTGCGGACCGCCCTACGTCCTTACCCCGGGACAACCACCGCCCGGTAGAGCTAGCCTCTTGCGTCTCTCCTACGCCTCGCCTACTACCCTATCGGGTCCGGACCGCCTCACGCCCTAAGGGCGTCAGCCGCAGCCTTAGCATCATGGGTTTCAGCCTGGACGGCCGTGCGCGGGTACGGGAATATCAACCCGTTATCCATCGGCTACGCCTGTCGGCCTCGTCTTAGGCCCCGACTTACCCTGGGCGGATTAGCCTGCCCCAGGAACCCTTGGTCAATCGGCGGACGAGCTTCTCACTCGTCTTTCGCTACTCATGCCTGCATTCTCACTCATGCAGCCTCCACAGCTGGGTCACTCCGCTGCTTCGCTCGCTGCATGACGCTCTCCTACCCATCCACACCTAAGGTGTGAATGTCGCGGCTTCGGCGGCGTGCTTGAGCCCCGTTACATTGTCGGCGCGGAATCACTTGACCAGTGAGCTATTACGCACTCTTTCAAGGGTGGCTGCTTCTAAGCCAACCTCCTGGTTGTCATCGCAACTCCACATCCTTTCCCACTTAGCACGCGCTTAGGGGCCTTAGCCGGCGATCTGGGTTGTTTCCCTCTCGACCACGAACCTTATCGCCCGCAGTCTCACTGCCGCGCTCTGGCTTCACCGGCATTCGGAGTTCGGCTGAATTCAGTAAGCTTGTGGGCCCCCTAGTCCAACCGGTAGCTCTACCTCCGGGAAGGAACACGCGACGCTGCACCTAAATGCATTTCGGAGAGAACCAGCTATCACGGAGTTTGATTGGCCTTTCACCCCTACGCACAGGTCATCCCCCAGGTTTTCAACCCTGGTGGGTTCGGGCCTCCACGCGGTCTTACCCGCGCTTCACCCTGCCCATGCGTAGATCACCCCGCTTCGGGTCTACAGCACGCGACTCAGACGCCCTATTCAGACTCGCTTTCGCTACGGCTACCCCACACGGGTTAACCTCGCCACGCACCGTAACTCGCAGGCTCATTCTTCAAAAGGCACGCTGTCACCCCCCGAAAGGAGCTCCCACGGCTTGTAGGCACACGGTTTCAGGCACTATTTCACGACCCCTCACCGGGGTGCTTTTCATCTTTCCCTCACGGTACTAGTTCACTATCGGTCACCAGGGAGTATTTAGGCTTACCAAGTGGTCTTGGCGGATTCACACGGGATTTCACGGGCCCCGTGCTACTCGGGAACACGCCAAGGAGGCGGCGAAGTTTCGCGTACGGGACTGTCACCCGCTACGGCCAGCCTTTCCAGACTGTTCCGCTACCACGCCACTTTGTAACTCTCTCGCCAGTCCGGCAGAACTGGCCAGGCGGTCCCACAACCCCCACCACGCAACGCCCGCCGGCTATCACACGTGACAGGTTTAGCCTCTTCCCCGTTCGCTCACCACTACTAGGGGAATCGCTTTTGCTTTCTCTTCCTGCGGGTACTGAGATGTTTCACTTCCCCGCGTTACCACCAGCCGCCCTATGCATTCAGGCGGAGGCGACCGTCCATGACGACGGCCGGGTTTCCCCATTCGGACACCCTCGGATCACAGCCCGGTTGCCGGCTCCCCGAGGATTATCGCAGGCTCCAACGTCCTTCATCGGCTCCTGGTACCAAGACATCCACCGTGTGCCCTTATAAACTTGACACTAGGCACTACATGCAATTTTCTGCAGAAAACAGAAGATGCTCGCGTCCACTATGCAGTTCTCAAGATACGGACGGAACCATGCCTCAGGGCCCCCCATCCGGGAGGCCCGTCCGCAGGCCGTTCGAGTCAGCGCCCATCGAAAGCGGCTGCTTCCTCAGGACCCAACAGTGTGCTCGGCCTCGCCGGCCTTCACGCGCCCTCGTTCCGCAGCCCCCCGAAGGGGAGAGCGTACTAACCGGGCCGCTCCGAGCAAGGGAACCGAATAGCCAGTGCTCCACTAGAAAGCATGGACGCCCAGGTGACACGTATGCTACCTGAGGGCGCCGGTGCTCCTTAGAAAGGAGGTGATCCAGCCGCACCTTCCGGTACGGCTACCTTGTTACGACTTCGTCCCAATCGCCGACCCCACCTTCGACAGCTCCCTCCCTTACGGGTTAGGCCGCCGGCTTCGGGTGTTGCCAACTTTCGTGACGTGACGGGCGGTGTGTACAAGGCCCGGGAACGTATTCACCGCGGCGTTGCTGATCCGCGATTACTAGCGACTCCAGCTTCACGGGGCCGAGTTGCAGACCCCGATCCGAACTGAGACCGGCTTTCCGGGATTCGCTTACCCTCGCGAGTTCGCAGCCCTCTGTACCGGCCATTGTAGCATGTTTGCAGCCCAAGACATAAGGGGCATGATGACTTGACGTCATCCCCACCTTCCTCCGAGTTGACCCCGGCAGTCTCCCATGAGTCCCCGGCATGACCCGCTGGCAACATAGGACGAGGGTTGCGCTCGTTGCGGGACTTAACCCAACATCTCACGACACGAGCTGACGACAGCCATGCACCACCTGTGACCGACCCCGAAGGACACCACATCTCTGCGGCTTTTCCGGCCATGTCAAACCTTGGTAAGGTTCTTCGCGTTGCGTCGAATTAAGCAACATGCTCCGCCGCTTGTGCGGGCCCCCGTCAATTCCTTTGAGTTTTAGCCTTGCGGCCGTACTCCCCAGGCGGGGCGCTTAATGCGTTAGCTGCGGCACAGAGCCCGTGGAAGGGCCCCACACCTAGCGCCCAACGTTTACGGCGTGGACTACCAGGGTATCTAATCCTGTTTGCTCCCCACGCTTTCGCTCCTCAGCGTCAGAACAGGCCCAGAGAACCGCCTTCGCCACCGGTGTTCCTCCCGATATCTGCGCATTTCACCGCTACACCGGGAATTCCGTTCTCCCCTGCCTGCCTCTAGCCAGCCCGTATCCACTGCACGCCCGGGGTTAAGCCCCAGGATTTCACAGCGGACGCGACAGGCCGCCTACGAGCTCTTTACGCCCAATAATTCCGGACAACGCTTGCGCCCTACGTATTACCGCGGCTGCTGGCACGTAGTTAGCCGGCGCTTCTTCCCCAGGTACCGTCTGGATTCGCTCCTGGTGAAAGGGGTTTACAACCCGAAGGCCTTCATCCCCCACGCGGCGTCGCTGCGTCAGGCTTCCGCCCATTGCGCAATATTCCCCACTGCTGCCTCCCGTAGGAGTCTGGGCCGTGTCTCAGTCCCAGTGTGGCCGGTCGCCCTCTCAGGCCGGCTACCCGTCGTCGCCTTGGTGGGCCGTTACCCCGCCAACAAGCTGATAGGCCGCGAGCCCCTCCCCGGCCGAAAAAACTTTCCACCCCCAACCATGCGGAAGGAAGTGAATGTCCGGTATTAATCCCCGTTTCCGGAGGCTATCCCAGAGCCAGGGGCAGGTTGCTCACGTGTTACTCACCCGTTCGCCGCTCGAGTACCCCGAAGGGCCTTTCCGCTCGACTTGCATGTGTTAAGCACGCCGCCAGCGTTCGTCCTGAGCCAGGATCAAACTCTCCGTTGAATGACTAGCACCAGCAACCCCGAAGGACCCCGGAAACCAGCTACCCAACCATGAGCGATCTCCTCGCTAATGATTTCCGCGGAACCGATCCGAAGAACCGATCCCGACGGGGGTAGTACATCTTTAAATGCACTGGCTTTTAGCACACTGTTGAGTTCTCAAGAAACAGACGCACACCATCAGGTCAGCTTGCGCTTCCCCGTTGGGGCAACCCTTAAACATTACCCCAGAGTTTCTTTCGTGTCAACTTCGTTTCCGGAAGCTATCCGGAAGGTTGCCGACAGACAGAGTCTCCGGCCACCAGCATCCGGCCTCCAGAGCTCCGTGCACGCACGGTGGCTCCAGAAGCAAGACTGCTTGGTGGCTCCCCGGGTCCCGTCCCGCTCGGCGTCTGGTCGACACCGTGGCGTTCCGTCCCCCTCGGGGCAAGATGAACTCTACGGGTACGGCGAACCCTCGTCAAATCGGGGGTTGTACCCATGTTCCACACCATCTCTAACTAGGACATTCTCATTCTGGTGCCTGTGGGACAACTGAGGTCTTCGAGGTTCGGCGGCGCGGAACGGCGCGGCGCATAGGGGCTCACGGTGGGGTCCTCGGCGAGCCAGAAGCGCCACGGGATATCCGCCGCCTGGCTGACCCCCACCCGGGGCCCGGCCTCGATCCGCAGCCGGCTCGGCGGCGCGCTCATCGCCTACGGCCGCGCGCAGCCGCAGTCTGCTGGACGGATCGAGGAGATCCTCCCCGTCCTGGGAACGGTTGACCGCCATCGCCTGGCACAGGCGCGCGGGGCCGCGGGCCAGGTCGCGGGGCGAGCGGGCCGAATCGAAGCCGCGCCGACGGCGGGCCAGCTCCTCGCCGACCACGACGCGGCCGGCCCGCAGCAGTATCCCGGTGGCCACACCGGGCGGCGAGCAGACCACGTTGGCGCAGAAGTGCATGCCGTAGGTGAAGTAGACGTAGGCGTGCCCGGGCGGGCCGAACATCACCGCGTTCCGCCCGGTCATCCCCCGGTACGAGTGCGAGGCGGGGTCGATCGACGCCCGCGTACGCCTCCACCTCGCTCAGCATGACCGCGACGAGGCCGTCGGCGGTCTCGTGCTCGAGCACGAGACCGAGCAGGTCCGGCGCCACCTCCGGCCCCGGCCGGTCGAAGAACTCCCGGGTGAGCGTGTCAGGCCCCGCCCGCCGCCGCCCAGGCGGCGCCGGCGTCGACGGTGCCGCGGAGCGCGGCCAGCTGTTCCTTCACCCGGACGGGGGCGGTGCCGCCGAACCCCTTGCGGGCGGCGAGCGCGCCGTCGACGTTGAGCACCTCGCGGACGTCCGGTGTCAGGTGCGGCGAGATGTTGGCCAGGTTCACGTCGCTCACCTCGTCCATCGCCACCTCGTTGACCTGGCACCAGACGACCAGGTGGCCGACGATCTCGTGCGCGTCGCGGAACGGCACGCCCCGCTTGACCAGGTACTCGGCCAGGTCGGTGGCGAGCGTGTAGCCAGCCGGGGCGAGCTCGCGCAGCCGCTGGGTGTTGATCCGCAGGGTGGCGATCAGGCCGGCCATCGCGGGCAGCACCAGCAGCAGGGTGTCCACCGCGTCGAAGACCGGCTCCTTGTCCTCCTGCAGGTCCCGGTTGTAGGTCAGCGGCAGGCCCTTGAGCGTGGTCAGCAGGCCGGTGAGGTCGCCGATGAGCCGGCCCGCCTTGCCCCGGGCGAGCTCGGCGACGTCCGGGTTCTTCTTCTGCGGCATGATCGAAGACCCGGTCGCGTACGCGTCGTCGATCTCGATCCAGCCGAACTCCTGCGAGGACCAGAGCACGATCTCCTCGCCCAGCCGGGACAGGTGCACCCCCGCCAGCGCCGCGACGAAGCAGAACTCGGCCGCGAAGTCCCGGTCGGAGACCGCGTCCATGGAGTTGGCGACGGCGCGCGTCGAAGCCGAGTTCCTCGCCAGCAGGCTCGGGTCGACCTCCAGCGACGAGCCGGCCAGCGCGCCCGCGCCGAGCGGGCTGAGCGCGGCTCGCTTGTCCCAGTCCCGCAGCCGGTCGACGTCCCGCGCGAACGCCTGGACGTGCGCGAGGAGCTGGTGGGCGAAGAGCACCGGCTGCGCGTGCTGCAGGTGCGTCATGCCCGGGGCGGGCGTGTCGCCGCAGACTCGGCCTGGTTGATCAGCGCGGTCTGCAGCTCGGCGAGCCTGCTGACGACCAGCCGCGCATGATCGCGCAGGTACAGCCGGAGGTCGGTCGCGACCTGGTCGTTGCGGCTGCGGCCGGCCCGGAGCTTGCCGCCGAGCGAGCCGAGCCGCTCGAGCAGCCCCCGCTCGAGCGCGGTGTGCACGTCCTCGTCGGCGATCGTCGGCCGGAACGAGCCGTCCTCGACCGCCCGGTCAAGGTCGTCAAGCGCGCCCAGCATCGAGTCGGCCTCGCTGTCGGAGAGCAGCCCGGCCCGGTGCAGCATCCGCGCGTGCGCCCGGGACGCCAGCAGGTCGTAGCGGGCCAGCCGCCAGTCGAACTGGACGCTCAGCGACAGCCGCGCCAGGGCATCCGCGGGCCCGCCCTCAAACCGTCCGCCCCACAACCGGGTTGGCGTGCCGCCCGATGCCTGCTCGCCGGATCCCATTTGTCCCACCCATCTCGCTTCCAACATGTATCGGCCCCGTGCCCCCACCCTAATCGAGGTGCGGGTCGCAGGTGGTCCCCTCTTTCGGGGTTGCGGGCCGCGGGTGGTGCCGTCTTGAGAGGTGCCACGAGAGGTGCGGTCTTTAGGGGTATCGAACGGACCGTTGCTCCGCCGCAACGGCCGCTCTTGATCGTCTCCCGGGAAAGCGCAAGCGCTTCTTGCTGTTATCTTAGCGGACGCATCGCACTCTGCGCCGCCCGCAGCGAAGATAGTGGATCGTTGTGTACACGCGGATGTACACAACGGTCCATTGTCTCGACGTCTGCTCTCGCACACCAGGTGCCGGATCGCCTCTGGCTGTTATCTGCAGCAGGTTGGCGGCTTGGCATTGTTAGCGGCGGCCCTCGGCCAGGCGGCGGAACTCGGCTGCCAGGGCCTCGCCGCCGGCTGGGTCGCGGGCGATCACCAGGACGGTGTCGTCGCCCGCGACGGTGCCGAGGATGGCGGGCCAGGCGGCGTGGTCGATGGTCGAGGCGAGGAACTGGGCCGCGCCGGCCGGGGTGCGCAGCACGACGATGTTGGCGCTCGCCTCGGCCGAGGTGAGCAGCTCCTTGAGGTAGCGGGTGAGCCGGGCCGAGACGCCGCTGCCCGGGTCGCGCCGATTGGTCGGCCGGCTCGGCTGACGTTCCGTCGGCGCCGCCGAGCTGCGGCGCAGGCGCCGTCGTGCGGGCGGGCGTGCATCGGCGTCGGCGGGATCGCTCCGCGCTCGGCGGCGGCAACCGGGGTAGCCGTGGAGGGAGGACGCGTCCGAGCGGCCACGGTCCGTTCGGGAAAATTCTTGGGGTCGAGGCCGGTGCCGGGGCGCGAGCCGGGGCCGCCGGGATCGCCGGGGAGCGCGTAGACCAGGGTGCCGTCGGCCCCGCGGAGCCGCACCACGCCCAGCTCGTCCAGGTCGCGGGAGAGCGTGGCCTGGGCCACGTGCAGGCCGGCGTACTGGGTGAGCAGCCCGGCGAGCTGCTCCTGGGAGTGCACCTGCTCGCGCGAGAGGATCGCGACGATCTGCGCCTGCCGGGCGGTCTTGGTCGCGGGGGCCGGCCGGGCGGGTTCGGGCGAGCGGGCCGGGACGGATTCGCCGGAGTCGCCTGGCCGGGGGCCGGAAGCTTAGCCATCATCGCTGCTCCAGGAGCCAGGCGAGGAGGGCCTTCTGGGCGTGCAGGCGGTTCTCGGCCTGGTCCCAGACCACGCTGGCGGGGCCGTCGATCACCTCGGCGGTGATCTCCTCGCCCCGGTGCGCGGGCAGGCAGTGCAGCACGATGGCGTCCGGCCCGGCCGCGGCGAGCAGGTCGTCGTTGATCTGGTACGGGGTGAGCGCCGAGATGCGCTCGGGTGCGTCGGCCTGGCCCATCGAGACCCAGACGTCGGTCGCCAGCACGTCGGCGCCCTTGCCGGCGGCGGCCGGGTCGTCGAAGACGGCGGCGGAGCCCCCGGTGGCGGCGGCGATCTGCTGCGCCCGGGCGACGATGGCCGGGTCCGGCTGGTACCCGGCCGGGGCGGCGACGCGGACGTGCAGGCCGGCCGTGGCCCCGCCGAGCAGGTAGGAGTGGGCCATGTTGTTGGCGCCGTCGCCCAGGTAGGCGAGGGTGCGGCCGGCGCAGCGGGCCGAGCCGCTCGGCGACCGTCTGCAGGTCGGCCAGGATCTGGCAGGGGTGGAACTCGTCGGTCAGCGCGTTGATCACCGGGACGGTGGACGCCGCCGCGAGCTCCTCGATCCGCTCCTGGCCGGAGGTGCGCCAGACGATCGCGGCGGTCTGCCGGGTGAGCACCCGGGCGATGTCGCCGATCGTCTCGCCCCGGCCGATGTGCGTGGTCTGCGTGTCGATGACCAGCGGGAGGCCGCCGAGCTCGGCCGATGCCGACGGTGAACGAGACGCGGGTGCGCAGCGACGGCTTGTCGAACAGGACGGCGACGGCGCGCGGGCCCTCGCAGCGGGCGGCGGGCGAACCGGTCTGCTTCATCGCGGCGGCCAGCTCGAGGATCTCGGCCTGCTCGGCCGGGGCGAGGTCGTCGTCGCGGAGGAAGTGCCTGATGGCCATCGGGTTACCTCTCCTCCTGGGCGCGGGTCAGGATGGCGGGCAGGGCGGCGGTGAACTCTTCCGCCTCGGCCTGGGTGAGGATGAGCGGCGGGGCGAGCCGCACCGCGTCCGGCTGGACGGCGTTGACGAGGAAGCCCGCCTGCCGGGCGGCGGTGGTGACGGCGGCCGCCTGCGTCCCGTTGAGCACGGCGGCCAGCCACAGGCCGCTGCCGCGCACGCCCTTCAGCAGCGGGTGGTCGATCGCCTCGATGCCGTTGGCGAGCGATCTCGCCCGACCAGCTTGACGTTCTCGAGCAGGTCGGCGCGCTCGATCGTGTCGAAGCACGGCGAGGGCGGCGGCGCAGGCGATCGGGTTGCCGCCGAAGGTCGAGCCGTGGTCGCCGGCCTGCAGCGCGGTGGCGCTGTCGCCGAAGCCGATGCAGGCGCCGATCGGCAGGCCGCCGCCGAGGCCCTTGGCCAGCGTGAGCACGTCGGGGGTGACCCCCTCGGCCTGGTGGGCGAACCACGCGCCGGTGCGGCCGATGCCCGACTGGATCTCGTCGAGCACCAGCAGCGCGCCGGCCCGGTCGCAGGCCGCGCGGGCGGCGGCGAGGTAGCCGGCCGGGGCGGGGATGACGCCGCCCTCGCCCTGGGTCGGCTCGAGGACGACGGCCGCGGTCCGCTCGTCGACGGCCTTGCCGAGGGCGTCGGCGTCGCCGTAGTCGACCCAGCGGACGTCGAAGCCGAACGGGGCGAACGGCGCGCGGATCGACTCCTTGCCGGTGATCGCGAGCGCGCCCATGGTGCGGCCGTGGAAGCTGTGGTCGGCGGCGACGATCACCGGGCGGTCCTTGCCCTGCTGGCGGCGGACCAGCTTGAGCGCGGCCTCGTTGGCCTCGGTGCCGGAGTTGCAGAAGAAGACCCGCGCGCCGCCGTGGGCTTCGGCCTGCAGCAGGGCCAGCAGCTTCTCCGCCAGCTGGACGTCCGGCTCGTGCACGAACAGGTTGCTGGTGTGCGCGAGCTGGCCGACCTGGGCGGTCACCGCGTTGACGATGGCCGGGTGGGCGTGGCCGAGCGCGGAGACGGCGATGCCGGCGATCAGGTCCAGGTAGCGGTTGCCGTCGGCGTCCCAGACGCGGCTGCCCTCGCCGCGGGCCAGCGCGAGCGGCGGCGTGCCGTAGTTCACCATCATGGCGGCCTCGAACCGCTGCCGCAGTGCTTCGCTCTCGCTCATCGAGCATCTCCATCAGGGGCGGGGGCGGGGGGAAGGACCATGGTGCCGATGCCGGAGTCGGTGAAGATCTCCAGCAGGACGGCGTGGCTGAGGCGGCCGTCGAGGACGTGGGCCTGGGCGACGCCGCCCTTGACCGCGGTCAGGCAGGCCTCCATCTTCGGGATCATGCCGGCCGACAGGGACGGCAGCAGCTTCTCCAGGTCGTCGGCGTCGAGCTCGCTGATCACCTCGTCCGAGGCGGGCCAGTCCCGGTAGAGGCCCTCGACGTCGGTCAGCACGACCAGCTTGGCCGCGCCGAGCGCGACCGCCAGGGCGGCGGCGGCGGTGTCGGCGTTGACGTTGTAGACCGCGCCGTCGCCGTCGCCGCGGGCGATGCTGGAGACGACCGGAATGCGGCCGTCGTCGAGCAGCGCCTCGACCATCGACGGGTCGGTGTCGATGATCTCGCCGACCAGGCCGATGTCGACCGGCTCGCCGTCCACCAGCGCGTGCTTGCGCGCGGCGGTGAACAGGTTGGCGTCCTCGCCCGACAGGCCGACCGCGTACGGGCCGTACCGGTTGATGAGGCCGACGATGTCCTTGTTGACCTTGCCGTTGAGCACCATCCGGACCACGTCGATGGTCTCCTCGGTGGTCACCCGGAGCCCGGCGGTGAACACCGACCCGATGCCGAGCCGCTCCAGGTGGCCGGTGACCTGCGGTCCGCCGCCGTGCACGACCACCGGGCGGAGCCCGGCGTGCCGGAGGAAGACCAGGTCCTGGGCGAACCCGGCGCGCAGCTCGTCGGCGGTCATCGCGTGCCCGCCGTACTTGATCACCACGGTCGCGCCGTGGAACTCATCAAGCCAGGGCAGCGCCTCGATCAGCGTCGTCGCCTTGGCGGTGGCCGCCGCCCGGCGGGCCTCGTCCTTGCCGCCCGAGGTAATGATCGTCATGTGGAGTAGGCCGAGTTCTCGTGCACGTAGGCCTCGGTCAGGTCGGTGGTGAGGATCAGCGCGCTGTGCGGCCCGGCCGACAGGTCGGCCGTAATGGTGATGTCCGTGCCGCCCAGGTCGACCTTGGAGCGGTCGTCGCCGGCCGCGCCGCCCCGGCAGACCCAGATGCCGTTCATCGCCACGTTGAGCCGGTCCGGGTCGAAGACCGCGTCGGTGGTGCCGATCGCGGTCAGCACCCGGCCCCAGTTGGGGTCGGCGCCGGCCAGCGCGCACTTGAGCAGGCTGTTGCGCGCGATGCTGCGGCCCACGGTGACCGCGTCGTTCTCGCTGGCCGCGCCGACCACCTCGATGGTGACGTACTTGGAGGCGCCCTCGGCGTTGCGCTGCAGCTGGCGGGCCAGGTCGGCGCAGACCTCGGTCAGCGCCCGGGTGAAGTCCCGCTTGTCCGGCTTGACCCCGGACGCGCCGCTGGCCATCAGCAGCACGGTGTCGTTGGTGGACATGCACCCGTCGGAGTCGAGCCGGTCGAAGGTGACGGCGGTCGCGCTGCGCAGCGCCGAGTCAAGTTCGCTGGGCGGACAGGTCCGCGTCGGTGGTGAGCACCACCAGCATGGTGGCCAGCGACGGGGCGAGCATGCCGGCGCCCTTGGCCATGCCGCCCACGGTCCACGCGCCTTGCTCCGGGGGGGTCCGGGCGGGCCGTCCGCCCGAGGGAGCGGAGCCCTCGCGGCGGAAGGCGATCTTGATGATCGTGTCGGTGGTGCGGATCGCGTCGGCCGCGTGCACTCCCCCGGACCGGTCCGCCTCGGCGACGGCCGCGTCCACCGCGGGCAGCAGCTTGTCCATCGGCAGCCGCTCGCCGATCAGGCCGGTCGAGCAGACCGCGATCTCGCCGGGCGAGTCGTCCAGGGTGGCGGCGAGCCGCTCGGCGGTGGCGTGCGTGTCCTGGAAGCCGACCGGCCCGGTGCAGGCGTTGGCGCCGCCGGAGTTGAGCACGACGGCGCGGACCCGGCCGCCGCTGACCACCTGGCGGGTCCACTTCACCGGGGCGGCCTGCACCCGGTTGGTGGTGAAAACGGCGGCGGCGGCGCGGGAGGGACCGTCGTTGATCACGACGGCGACGTCCCGTTCGCCTGAGGTCTTCAGCCCGGCGACCACGCCTGCGGCGCGGAAACCCAGCGGGGCGGTCACGCTCATACGGAGTCCTCGCTGGCGCTCGTCGTCCGCATGCGCGGACGCACAGTGCTTACTGATTTGCTGGCAAGCTCGCTCAAGGCGCTACTCCATGGGTGGTCAGGCCGGCCGCCTCGGGCAGGCCGAGCATGAGGTTGGCGATCTGCACGGCCTGGCCGGCCGCGCCCTTGCCGAGGTTGTCGGTGGTGGCGACGACGATCGCGCGGCCCGCGTGCAGGTCGGCCGCGACCTGGACGTGCGCGCCGTTGGAGCCGGCCACCGCCCCGGTCACCGGCCACTGGCCCGCGGGCAGCAGGTGGACGAACGGGCCGCCCGCGTAGGCGTCCGCGAACGCGTCGCGCAGCCGCTCGGTCACGTCGGCGCGCTCGGCCACGGCCCGGGTCAGCCGGGCGGTGGCGGTGGCGAGGATGCCGCGCGGCATGGGGGCCAGCGTGGGGGTGAAGGAGAGGGTGACCGGGCCAGGCGAAGCACCGGACCGTTCCGGCGAAAGATGTGTGAACTTCGCTCAGCGCCTGCTCGATCTCCGGGGTGTGGCGGTGGGTGCCGCCGGCCTTGTAGGCCGACATCGACCCCATCACCTCGCTGGCGAGCAGGTCGACGCGGGGCGAGCGGCCGGCCCCGGTGGTGCCGGAGGCGGCGACGATGACGATGTCGGCCGGCTCGACCAGGCCCGCCGCCAGCAGCGGGGCGAGCGCGAGGATGGACGTGGTGGCGTAGCAGCCGGGGGCGGCGACGGTGCGGGCCGCCCTGATCTTCTCCCTCGCGCCGGGCAGTTCGGGCAGGCCGTAGGCCCAGCGGCCGGCGTAGCCGACGTCCTGGCCGTAGAACTGGTGCCAGGCTTCCTCATCGCCGAGGCGGAAGTCGGCCGACAGGTCGATGATCTTCGCATTGGGCAGCTGCTCCGCGAGAGTGGCCGACTGGCCGTGCGGGAGGGCCATGAAGATGAGCTCGGCGTCCCGCAGCGTGCCGGCGTCGGTCGCGTCGAAGTTCTTGCCGTCGAATCGCGGGTGACCGGTGAGATTGGGGTGAACCGACGTGATTGGCTTGCCCGTGCTGCTGCCCGCGGCGACCGCCGCGATCTCCAGGTCCGGGTGGCCGGCCAGCAGGCGGAGCAGTTCGCCGCCCGCGTAGCCGCTGGCCCCTGCGACAGCGACCCGTGTGCCCATGTTGCCTCCTAGCTCCACGAAGAAGTATGCATTCCATTGCATGAATATGCAAGATGGTTTCCTCGGGGCCCGGCCGCGGGTCGGATGCCGGGCCGCGCTAGCGGCCGGCCAGCTGGTCGCGGCGGCGGATCAGGTACGCCGTCTCGGCGGTGTTGCCGGCCAGCGCGATGGCCTGGTCGTACGCCGCCCGCGACTCCTCGCTGCGGCCCAGCCGGCGCAGCAGGTCGGCCCGGGTGGCGTGGAAGGCGTGATAGCCCTCCAGCGGCAGCGCGTCCACCTGCGCCAGCGCGACCTCCGGGCCGTCGAGTTCGGCCACCGCGATCGCCCGGTTGAGCGCCACGATCGGCGAGGGGTCGAGGCCGACGAGCTGGTCGTAGAGCGCGACGACCTGCGACCAGTCGGTATCGCGGACGTCGCGGGCGTCGGTGTGGACGGCGTTGATCGCGGCGAGGATCTGGTAGCGGCCCGGCGCCTGGCCGGAGGCGAGGCGCGCGCGGACCAGGGCGTGGCCCTCGGCGATCAGCGCGCGGTCCCAGGCGCCGCGGTCCTGCTCGCCGAGGGCGACGAGCTCACCGCCCGCCGATACCCGCGCGGCCCGCCGGGCCTCCGTCAGCAGCATCAGCGCCAGCAGCCCGGCGACCTCGCCGTCGGCCGGCAGCAGGTCACGGACCAGCCGGGTCAGCCGGATCGCCTCGGCGGTCAGGTCGCCGCGGACCGGCTGCTGCCCGGGGCCGGAGGCCAGGTAGCCCTCGTTGAAGATCAGGAACAGGACGGCGAGCACCCCGGTGACCCGTCCCGGCAGGTCCGCCCGTGACGGCACGCGATAGGGGATCCGCGCCGCTTTGATCTTCTCCTTCGCGCGGGTGATCCGCCGGGCCATGGCGCTCTCCTGGACCAGGAACGCGCGGGCGATCTCCCCCACGGTCAGCCCGCCGACCATCCGCAGGGTCAGCGCGACCCGCGCCTCCATCGCCAGAGCGGGGTGGCAGCAGGTGAACAGGAGGCGGAGCCGGTCGTCGTCGATGGCGCCGAGCGGCTCGGGCGCGTCGGACAGCATCAGCGCCTCCTGGTGCTTGTCCTGGCGTCTGGCCTCGCGCCGGATCCGGTCGATGGCCTTGCGGCGGGCGGTGGTGGTGAGCCACGCACCGGGATTGGGCGGGACGCCGTCGGCCGGCCAGTGCTCGACGGCGGCCGCGAACGCCTCGGCGGCCATCTCCTCGGCCAGGCTGAGGTCACCGAAGCCCCTGGCCAGGGTCGCGACCACCCGGGCCCACTCCTCGCGGTGGGCCTGGGCGATCACCTCGCCGACGTCGGTCATTCGGTGAGCAGCGGCCGGATCTCAACCCTTCGGTTGCAGGCCTTCGACCCCTGCGCGGCAAGCCGGAGCGCCACGTCGAGGTCGGCGGCCTCGACGATCCAGAGGCCGGCGATGTACTCCTTCGACTCCAGATAGGGGCCGTCGGTGAACACCGCCTCCCCGTCCCGGCCGTCGATGACGGTGGCCGTGCCGAGCCCGCCGGCGAAGACCCACTGGCCGTTGGCCTGGAGCTGCTCGTTGAAGACATCGATCGCGGCCATCTCCTCCGCGGTGGCGAGGTCGCCGGTGTCGGTGAGCACGGAAATCACGTACTGCGCCATCGCCAATCATCTCCTGTCGCTGTCTGGCTGCCCCGCGGGCCGCCCGTTACCCCTGCTACGAACCCGCTGCCCCGATCCGGACGCCCCGCCGAGATTTCGCGGAGGATTTTCCTGCGCCGCGGCCGGGCGGGCGATCGCCTGCGATGAGTGTTCGCGCTGATCCGCGGCCTCGATGCTACCGGTGCCGCGCGGCCGGCAGCCGGACCCGGGCGTGTGTATTAGCCGTGATTGGTGCAGATGGAAGCGGAGGTTGATCCCTGGTCGGAGACTCCGACGTGCTGCGCGATGACGTCGCCCCCGGCCGCGTAAGGGGATCAGACCGCGATGGCGGGGGTGGTCGCGGTGCTCGCGTCGCCGTCGTCTTCCGGCAGCTGAAATTCGTCGTCTTCGAATTCGCCGGCCGCCCGCCGCGCATCCTGCGCGCCAGCGGCGGCGACCGGGCGCCACATGGCGGCCGCGGTGGCGGACATGGCCGGTTCGCCGGCGGCCGGCGAGCGCACCGCGCTCAGGCCGCGGCTGGTGCTGATCATCTGCACTTGGTCGCGGCCGGAGGCCTTGGCCCGGTAGAGGGCGGCGTCGGCGGCGGCGAGGAGGTCGGTCAGCTCCCGGCTTGAGCCGGCGTCGAGCGCCGCGACCCCGATGGAGACCGTCACCGACACCTGCTCACCGGAGGCGGTGACCATCGGCAGCCGCCCGATGCGCGCGCGCACCCGGTCGGCGATCTTGAACGCGTCCGGCGCGCGGGTCTGCGGGAGCAGCATGACGAACTCCTCGCCGCCGAACCGGCCGGCCACGTCGTATTCGCGCAGCACCCCGGTCATCGTGTCGGCGATCTGGCGCAGCACCTCGTCGCCGATCAGGTGGCCGTAGGTGTCGTTGATCTGCTTGAACCGGTCCAGGTCAAGCAGGGCCACCGCCAGCGGCGAGGAGGTGCGGACGGCGCGGGCCACCTCGGCCACCGCCTCGCGTTCCCAGGTGGCGGAGTTGAGCAGCCCGGTCTTGGAGTCCGCGCGGGCCTCGTTGAGCAGGTGCGTGTGCCGGGCCGAGCGTTGCAGCAGCGTGGCCAGCGGCAGCGCGATGATCAGGGTCAGGCAGCTGATCGTCATGCCCACCGCGACCAGCAGGGCCGCGCACAGCTCGGTCGCGTCGTTATGCAGCCCTTCGCGGCCGAAGAGCTCATCGCGGACCTGCGCGGCCGGGTCGTTCAGCTTGAGCGCGGCGCCGATGAGCACCTGGTTGATCACCCAGTAGGCGATGACGCCGAGCCCGGCCGCCACCAGCCACATCGGGGTGTCGCTCCACAGGTAGGCGCGGGGGTGCGCGCTGGGCATCATCGATATGTAGACCAGGCGCGCGCAGCCGTAGCCGATGCCGATCGTCGCCGCGGTGTAGACCCGGCGGTACACCGGCACCCGGCCGACCCGCCACTGGGTCAGCGTCAGCCGGATGGCCGGGACGATCAGCGCGTACACCCCGGGCAGCAGGAAAACCATCGGGACTTCCCAGACGGCGTAGACGTCCTTCACCACGCCGTCCGGCTGGCTGGCGCGGCGCGACATCTCAACCGAGAAGGCGACGCAGCCGAGCAGCGCGGCGAACAGGCCGAGGTTCGCGAGGCGGAAGTGGAAGTGGGCCGCGTATACGCCGACCCAGGCGAGGTAACCGCAGGTCACTACGGATATCAGGGCGACCAGCGGCTTCGGCAGGGACCAGACGGGCCAATCTCGCGCACGCGGGCTTCCGTGGCGGAACACGCTGCTGCGCGCGTGATCCATCTGACCTCCCCGCCTTACGCGATGATTTCCGTCGCTGTCCTCGCTGAGCACGCTGGATAGCGCAACGTGCGGTGCTAACCCCACATTGTCACAGTTTTCACGTGCGCATTGTCAAAACACGGCTACTTACCGACAGGGGCCACATCGACGGACTTGCGCCGCAGAGCGTGAAACTCCGATGCTGCAAGCGTTTGCAGCACCCCTTCCGGGCACTCATCAGGCACACGATGTTACCCAAATGTTATCTAATCCCAGGCGTCCCGCGTGCCCCACAAGTGTGGTGGCGACGGCACTTGCGCTCGCCCACCGCACTCGCCCGGGCATACCGGAGGGGCGGGAGCGACCCTCCGCTCCCGCCCCTCCGGTGGGACAGACCGCGACGAGTGGCGCGAAGCCACGCGTGCGTTCGGTATGCCGGTTCTGATCCTGCTGGCGCTGCCGCCTCAGGCCCGCAGCACCGCGCCGGTGCGGCGGGCGGCCTCGGCCACGGCGGCGTCGCGGGCCGCCGTCGCCTCGGCCGCGGTGAGGGTGCGGTCGGGCGCGCGCAGGCGCAGCGTGCAGGCCAGCGACTTGCGGCCGTCGCCGAGCTGGGCGCCGGTGTAGACGTCGAACAGCCGGACGTCCTCGAGCAGCTCGCCCGCGCCCGCCCGCAGCGCGGCCACCACGTCGGCGGCGGGCACGTCGTCATCGACCACGAGCGCGACGTCCTGGGTGGCCAGCGGGTAGGCCGACAGCGCGGGACCGCGGACCGGCCCCTGGGCCTGCGCCGCGGCGGCGAGGACCCCGAAGTCGAGCTCGAACGCGCTGCTGCGCGGGGGCAGGCCGTAGCCGGCCAGGACACGCGGGTGCAGCTCGCCGGCGAACCCGGCCAGCCACTCGCCCGCGGTGGCGGTGGCGGTGGCCCGGACGTAGAGCGCGGCGCAGCGGCCGGGGTGCCAGGGCGCCGCCTCGGCCGACCGCACGTCCAGGGTCAGGTGGCTCGCCGCGGCCACCAGGCGGGCCGCCTCGATGGCGTCCGCCCAGGTCTCGGCGCGGCCGGGCCCCCACCAGCCGGGCAGCTCACGCTGTCCGGCGAGGACGCCGGAGACCAGCAGCGGCTGGTCGGGCAGCGCCGCCGCGAGGGTCGCGAGCTCGGCCTCGGTCGGGCCCCGGTCGATGGCCAGGATCGGCGCGGTCACCGTCGCGCCGGGCCTGGGCCGGAAGACCAGCCCGGTCTCGAACAGGTCGGTGTCGCCGAAGCCGCGTCCGATATTCCGCGCCAGGGTGCGGAACAGGCCGGGCAGCAGCGTGCTGCGCAGGCTCGGCTGGTCCTCGCTGAGCGGGTTCGCGACCTGCACCGTCGGGCGGCGCGGGTCCTCTGGCGGCAGCATCAGGCTGTCGGCCTCGCTGGCGGGCCCGAATGGGTCGGAGTGGACCTCGACGAAGCCGTCGTCGGCCAGCGTGCGGGCGACGGCGCGCAGCGCCTTCTGCCGCGTGGTGAGGCCGCGGCCCGCGGTGGCGCGGGGCTGGCGCACCGGGACGTTGCTGTAGCCCTCCAGGCGGATGACCTCTTCGGCCAGGTCGGCCGGGTCGGTGAGGTCGGGACGCCAGGACGGCGGGGTGACGATCAGCACTGTGTGCTGATGGTCGTGCTTGGCCTGGTGGTCGGTTCCGCCGGGCGGCTGCGCGCGCCAGGGGGCGACCGTCGGCTCCTGTGCCGCCGGGGTGGAGCGGACGTCGCAGCCGACCTCGGCCAGCCGGGCGACCACGGCGTCCAGGCCGTAGATCATGCCCGCCACCCGGTCCGGGTAGTCGCCCGACATGGTGATCGTGACCGGCGTCACCGGCTCCTGCGCGTGGGTTACCCCGGGCACGATGGCCGCGCCGCCGAGGGACGCGAGCAGCGTGGCGGCGCGCTGGGTGGCGCGCAGCGGCAGCTCGCGGTCGGTGCCGCGCTCGAACCGGTAGGACGCCTCGGAGTGCAGGCGGTGGCGGCGGGCGGTCTTGGCGGTGCCGGTGTCCGAGAAGTGCGCGCCCTCGATGACGATATTGACCGAGTCGTCATCTATCTCGGTGGCCAGGCCGCCCATCGTGCCCGCGAGCGAGATCGGGCCGCTGTCGTCGGTGATGAGGATGTCGTCGGGGTACAGCGTCCTGGTCACGTGGTCGAGGGTGATCAGGGTCTCGCCGGGCTCCGCCCGGCGCACGACGACCGGCCCGCTGAGCTTGTCCCGGTCGAAGGCGTGCAGCGGCTGGCCGAGCTCGAGCATCAGGTAGTTGGTGATGTCGACCGCCAGCGAGACCGATCGCATGCCGCAGCGGGCGAGGCGGACCCGCATCCACAGCGGGGTCGGGGCCGCGGGGTCGAACCCGCGGACCTCGCGCAGCACGAAGCGGTCGCAGGCGGTCGGGTCGGCGATGGCGGCCGGCCAGGTCCGCTGGCCGGCGTTGGTTCGGCCGGCCCTTCGCCGCTGTCGTCTCCGGGCTCGCCGGAGACGGGCTGGGCTGAGGCGTCTTCGGCTGAGGCGTCTTCGGCTGAGGCGTCTTCGGCTGAGGCGTCCTCGCCGGGGATGAAGGTCATCGCCGGGTCGGTGTAGGGCACCCCGTAAGCGCTGGCGAGCTCGCGGGCGACGCCCCGGACAGAGACGGCGTAGCCCCGGTCGGGGGTCACGGTGATGTCGAGCACGTCATCGCGCAGCTGCGCGTACTCGGCGAAATCGACGCCGAGCGGGGTGTCCGGGGCCAGGATCAGGATCCCGCTGTGGTCCTCGCCGATGCCGAGCTCGTCGACCGCGCAGATCATGCCCTGGGAGATCCGGCCGTACTTCTTGGCCGCGGTGATCTCGAAGCCGCCGGGCAGGACCGCCCCGGGGGTGGCGAAGGCGACCCGGTCGCCCTCCCGGAAGTTGGTGGCGCCGCAGATCACACCGGTCACCGTCGCCGGGTCGGCGGTCAGCTCGGCGTCGCTGGTGGCGACCCGGCAGTACCGGATCGGCTTCTTGAACTCGGTCAGCTCCTCGATCGTGAGCACCTGGGCGACGATGACGCCGTGCACGTCGTGGCCAACCTGCTCGACCGCCTCGACCTCAAGGCCGGCCGCGGTGAGCCGCCGCCCGGCCTCCTGCGCGTCGGCCGGCGCAGGGATCGGCGCGTACTCGCGCAGCCAGGAAATTGGTACCCGCATGGCTGTTAGATCTCCGTCCCGAATGCCCGGCTGAACCGCACGTCGCCGTCGTAGGTGTCCCTGATCTCGTTGATCCCGTGGGCCAGCATCAGCGCCCGCTCGATGCCGAGCCCGAACGCGAACCCGCTGTACCGGTCGGGGTCGATGCCGCAGGCGACCAGTACCCGCGGGTTGACCATGCCGCAGCCGGCGATCTCGATCCAGCCGCTTGACCGGCAGACCCGGCAGCCGTCGGCGCCCGGCTTGGTGGACTCGCCCCGGCAGACGTGGCACTCCATGGAGACGTCGGCCGACGGCTCGGTGAACGGGAAGTAGTCCGGCCGCAGCCGCGTCCGCAGCCCGGCCCCGAAGAGCACGTCGACGAACGCCTGGATCGCCCCGCGCAGGTCCGCCATGGTCAGGCCCTCGTCGACCGCGATGCCCTCGATCTGGTAGAAGACCGGCAGGTGGGTGGCGTCCAGCGCCTCGTTCCTGTACACCTTGCCCGGGCTGACCACGTACAGCGGCAGCGGCCGGGTCAGCAGCGAGCGGATCTGCACCGGCGAGGTGTGGGTGCGCAGCACCAGGCCGCTACTCCTGGGGGGACGCCCCCCCTGGACCCCCCCGCTTACGGGGGGGCTGCTCGCCCCCCCATTCCCCCCTCGGGGAGGGCTGTCCGCCCCCCCATCGCTCGCCTGCGGCGCGATGAACAGGGTGTCCTGCATCTCCCGCGCGGGGTGGTCGGGCGGGATGTTGAGCGCGTCGAAGTTGTACCACTCGGCCTCGACCTCGGGCCCCTCGGCGACCTCGTAGCCCATCGCGACGAACACGTCGGCCAGCCGGTCGGCGATCATCGAAACCGGGTGCCGGGCGCCCTGCGGTGCCCGGTCGTAGGGCAGCGTGACATCGACCTTCTCGGTGACCAGGACCTGCTCGTCGCGGATCTGCTCAAGCTGCTCCTGGCGGACGGCCAGAGCGTCCCTGACCTGCGCGATCGCGGCGCCGACGCGGCGCCCGGCGTCGGCCTTGGCCGCCGGCGGCAGCGCGCCGATCTCGGACCGGGCCGCCGACAGCGGCGACCGGTCGCCGGCATGCGCCAGGCGGGCCGCCTTGAGCTGGTCAAGGTCGCCCGCGGCGGCGATCGCGCCGAGCGCGGCCACGGTCGCTGTCTCGACCGCCTCGGCCGACAGCGCGGTCACCGCGACCGGGTCATAGTTCTTATTTGGTGCGGACATTTTGTCGCTTCCTTGAGGTCTTCGAGCCGCTGGAAGGTCCGCCGGGGCACAGGTTGCGAGTCATGAGTAACGAGCCGGGCCTACTCCCTCCAGCACACCGAACTGTACTGGGTGGGGGGCCGGGGCCGTGTTAGCACCGTGATCCCGCACGGGTCCGCGCGCTAATGGCGGCGTCTTGACCGTGTGCCCTCGCGGACAGGGGAGGTAGCCCGCGGTGGAGCGCTTGCCCGCCGGGCGGCGTGCTGCCGCTTAGGCGATGGGCGTGCCCGCGGGCACGGTAAATCGGAACTCGGCGCCGCCGCCGGGCGCGCGGCAGACGATGATGTCGCCGTCGAGCGCTTCGACCAGGCCCTTGACGATGTAGAGGCCGAGGCCGGTGCCGCCGCGGCGCTTGCCCCGCCAGAACTGGCGGAACACCCGCGGCGCGATCTCCGGGGGGATGCCCTCCCCCTGGTCGCGCACGGACACGGCGATCGCCTCTGGCCGGTCGCCGGTGCTGATGCGCGCACGCTCTACCACAACCGAAATCGTACCAGCCCCGTGCCTGACGGCGTTCTCGACGAGATTGCCGAGGATCTGGTCGATCTTGTCGGCGTCCAGCCAGGTCTCGGGCAGGTCGGGGACGGCATCGAGGAGGAACTTGTCCTCGGGCTCGCCCGCCGCCACCCGGCCGGCGATGATCTTCCTGGCCCGGTCGGGCACGTCGACCAGCTGCCGGTGGACCTCCATCCGGCCGGACTCGATCCGCGATACGTCCAGCAGCTCGGTGATCAGCCTGGTCACCCGGTCCGCGTCGGCGTTGACCGTCTCCAGCATGACCCGCTTCTGGTCGTCGGTGAAGCGGCCCCACTTGGCCAGCAGTGTCGCGGTGAACCCCTTGACCGAGGTCAGCGGGGAACGGAGCTCGTGCGCCACGGTGGAGACGAGCTCGGCCCGGCTGCGCTCCAGCCGCGCCCGCTGCTGTGCGCCCCGCAGCGAGATGACCAGGCGGCGGACCGGGCCGGAGCGGCCGTCGCGGACGTAGCCGACCGAGACGAGCAGCTCGGTGCCGTCGGCCAGGTAGAGGGACCGCTCGGGGTGGCGGGTGCGGGTGGCCAGGCCGTTGTAGGGGTCGAACGCAGACCCACCAGTCGCGGCCGTCCTCATCGCGGAACTGCAGCGCGTCGAAGACGTACTTGCCGATGGCCTCCTCGGCCCCGAGGCCGGTGAGGCGGACGGCGGCCCGGTTGAAGACGACCACGCGGCCGGCGTCGTCGGCGACGACGAGGCCGTCCGGCAGCTCATCCGCGATCAGCGCCTGCGCTTCGGCCAGGGCAGCGGGCGTGAGCGGGGTGGGCATGCCGTCGGCACGCACGGACCCGGCGGGCGGTGACCCGACCCGGTCTGTTGTCCTCCACGACTGCGACGCCTCCGTCCAGCAGGGGGCCGCATCCGGTGGCCGTTGCCGGCTGGTACCGCGATGCGGGTGACGGAATGTGATCAGACTCTAGCGCGTAAACGTACCTTGCCGACAGTACCCCGCTTCGGGATTTCGCTACGTTATAGCGTAAATACCCAATGCCACGGGGATTCTTTGGCCGACTTAGGGCGCGCCACGCGATGTAATCCTAATGGCTCGCGACGTGAGATTTGACCCATCGAGGGACGGCGGGCGCCGGCGTGGCTGGCAAATCCGCGCGCGTGGCCACGGGGCCAATCCGACCCCCTGCCGGCTGCCGCACCGGGGTCCGGGCGGCCGGGCGGCCGCTTAGCTGGGGCCGGCCGGGCGGGCGGCGGCGGGATGGCTGGCGGCGCGCTGGGCGGAGGCGGAGGCGTACAGGCACACGGCCGCGGCGGAGGCGAGGTTAAGCGACTCGGCGCGGCCGTAGATCGGCACCGCCACGGACTCGTCGGCCAGCGCGAGCAGGTCGTCAGGGAGTCCCCAGGCCTCGTTGCCGAACAGCCAGGCGGTCGGCGCCGACAGGGCCGCACCGGTGGCCGGATCGTCGAGGGTGCTGCCCCCGCGGCCGTCCGCCGCCAGGATGCGCAGGCCGGCCTGCCTGAGCGCGGCGATCGTCTCCGGGAGGCGGCCGCCGGCCACGACCGGCAGGTGGAACAGGCTGCCCGCGGACGCCCGCACGCATTTGCCGTTGTAGACGTCGACCGACGCGTCGGCGAAGATGACCGCGTCCGCGCCCGCCGCGTCGGCGGTGCGCAGCACGGTGCCCGCGTTGCCCGGGTCCCTGACGTTGGCCAGGACAGCGACAAGGCGCGGCTGGCTGTTATCTGAGGCGGTCGAGCGGGACGTCCACGAAGTCGCAGACGGCCAGCAGCCCCTGCGGGGTGACGGTCTGCGCCAGCTCGCCCATCACCTCGCCGCTGACCAGCTGCACCTCGATGCCGGCGTCCTCGGCCGCCGCGACGAGATCGGCGTGCCTGGCCTCGGCCGGCCCGGTGACGAACAGGCCGCTGACCCGGGCGCCGGTCGCGAGGGCCTCGGAGACCGCCTGCGGCCCCTCGGCCAGGAAGGCCCGCTCCCGCTCGCGGAGCGCCCGCTTGGTCAGCCGCCGCGCGGCCTTGATCCGCGTGGCGCTGGCGGTCGCATACATGCAATGGCCTCGTTAGCTGGTTAACTGCCGGTTAGCTGAATGTTAGCTGGCGTGGAATGAGCTGATTCGCGCGTTTCGCGCGGCCGGGCCAGCTTCCATCGCGGCTGGTTTCCACGGCCGCGGCCCATGATCGCGCGCACTTTGTCCATGATGGAAGAAAAGCACGCGTATACGCGTGCTTTTCTTCCATCATCACGGCCGTGACAGCGCGTGACAGCGCGTGGCGGCGGGTGTTAGGCCGCCGCGCTGACGGTCTCGGGGAGCGCCTGGCGCGCCACCTCGACCAGAGCGGCGAAAGCCACCGCGTCGGTCACGGCGAGGTCGGCGAGCACCTTGCGGTCCACCTCGACGCCGGCCGCCTTGAGGCCCTGCACGAAGCGGTTGTAGGTCAGTCCGTTCGCGCGCGACGCGGCGTTGATGCGCTGGATCCACAGGCGGCGGAAGTTGCCCTTGCGGTCCTTGCGGTCACGGTAGGCGTAGGTCATCGAGTGGAGCAGCTGCTCCTTGGCCTTGCGGTAGAGCCGGGACCGCTGGCCCCGGTAACCCTTCGCCCGCTCGAGGACAACCCTGCGCTTCTTCTTGGCGTTAAGCGAGCGCTTGACGCGTGCCATCGTTCAATCTCCCTCTGGGCTGCGGTGACTTGGGGTCGGCTACTTGCCGAGCAGTCGCTTGATCTGGCGCGCGTTGGACGGGGCAAGCTCAACCCGGCCGAAGAGGCGCCGCGTGACGCGAGAGGACTTGTGCTCGTTGTAGTGCGCCCGGTCGGCACGCTGCCGCATCACCTTGCCGGTGCCGGTGAGCTTGAACCGCTTGCCGGCGCCGGTGTGGCTCTTCATCTTCGGCATAATCGCCGTCTCCTATCAAACTGTTCGCCGCTCGCAGGCAGCTTTAACTAAGTCGGTCGCGGTCCGGCCATGGCATATGCCTGGCCGGACCGCCCTCTCCCCGTTAGCCGGGGTAAAGCTCTACGCGTCCGTCGACGCCGGGGCCTCGACTGGGGCCCCCGCGGCGGCCGGGGCCGCGCTCTCCGACGGTGCCTCAATCCGCGGGCTCGGCACCGGGCGCGACTGCGCCGCCGGCGCCGTCTCCGCGTCACGGGCGCCGTGGTCGCCGTGCGAACCGCTGCTGGCGGCCCTGGTCACCGGCTTGCGGTGCGGGCCGATCACCATGATCATGTTCCGGCCGTCCTGCTTGGCCTGCGACTCAACGAAACCGAGCTCCTGCACGTCGTCGGCCAGCTTCTGCAGCAGCCGGAAGCCTAGCTCCGGCCGGGACTGCTCACGGCCGCGGAACATGATCGTCACCTTGACCTTGTCGCCCGCCTTGAGGAACCGCTCGACGTGGCCCTTCTTGGTGCCGTAGTCGTGCGGGTCGATCTTCGGGCGGAGCTTGATCTCCTTGACGATCGTCTGCGTCTGGTTCTTGCGCGACTCCCGCGCCTTCAGCGCGGCCTCGTACTTGAACTTGCCGTAGTCCATGAGCTTGCAGACCGGCGGCCGCGCGGTCGGGGCGACCTCGACTAGGTCAAGGTCAGCCTCCTGAGCAAGCCGGAGCGCCTCGGTAATCGAGACGATCCCGATCTGCTCGCCCTTGGCGCCGACGAGTCGGACCTCAGGGGTGCGGATGCGGTCGTTGATGCGCGTTTCGACGCTGATGTGACCTCCAGAGCCTCATCTGTTGCCGGCTTCCCCGGCGACGCTGCTGTTTGCTGCCGCCGGCCGTCCGACGACAGTTTGCCTGCCCACTGACCTGGCCAAACGGAAAAGCCCCGCAAGGCGCTGCGCGCCGCGGGGCAACCACATCTCCGGTACGTCAGCCAGCTGCGCTGGCAACCGTGCCGTGCCACTCCTCGTGCTAACCAGGAACCCTGGCGAACCGGGAAGCAGCCGAACCCGCCGACCCGAGGGCTGGCCAGGTGGGAGGTGGTCCTCCGCTTGCACGCCCGGCACGTCTGTCGTACCGGACTGGTCAATGACCATAGGTTAGCAGCAACTGAGCGGTTCGTGGTATTCCGCAGCGCCACAGATGCCTTACCTGGCAGCCACCTCGCCATCCTACCCGGACCGGGCCTGACCCGCGGCACGACGCCTCGCGCTGGCGAACGCCGCGTTTCGCGCTTCTTGCACCTAACTGGCCTGGTTCTTCGGTGCCGAGCCGGGCCCGCGTGAGAACTGGCCGCCGGGGCCGCGGTGACTTTCGCCCTTGCCGGAGGTCTGTACAGGTGATGGCTGCATCGCCGGGCATCCGCACCGGCGGACCGGGGCACAGGGAGCGATTTCAGCAACGATGCGTGAGGAGCCACGTGGCCGGCCAGCACCGGTTGCCGAGGGAATCGGGGATCCGGCTGACCCGCGACAGCGGAGGCTGGTCGACCAGTACGCGTCGGCGTTCGAGAACGCCGACGCGATCGCCCTCATCCGGCTACTGCGCGCGGATGCGGTGCTTGAGATGCCGCCATCGCCATCCTGGTTCGCCGGGCGGGACCAGATCGCGGCTTTCCTCGCCGCCCGGGTCCTCGGCCAGCCGGGCGATCTCAAGCTGGTCCGGGTCGCCGCCAACGGGCAGCCCGGGTTCGCCGTCTACCGCCGCGACCGCGCCGGCTGTTACCGCGCCCACGCGGTGCAAGTGCTCACGGTCGACGCCACCCGCATCACCCGTGTCGTCTCCTTCAGCCAGCCCGGTCTGTTCGCGATGTTCGGCCTGCCGCCAGTCCTTCCTCTTACCCGACCAGCTTCCTGACGCGGTGCGGGTCGGTGATGCCGTCTACCGCGGTGATGCGGCCGTTGACGATCGTGAAGGCCATCAGGCCGGCCGGGCGCCCCTTCAGGGTGATGAGCATGCCAGCGACGCCGTTGACGAGAACGGGGTGGAATTCCGCCAGCGGGTTGGCGCCCCCGGCCACGGTACTGGCCACGGTGGTGGCGCCGCGCAGGACCGCTGGGCCGCCGAGGAAGCCGTCGGTGCGCAGCACGACCTCCGGGTCAAGCAGCCCCACCAGCGTCGTCAGGTCGCCGGCCCGGGCGGCGGCGAAGAACGCGTCGACCACTGCCCGCTGGGCGGCGACCGCGCCGTCCGGTTCGGTCGCGCCGGCCTTGCGGACCCGGCGGCGGGCGCGGCTGGCAAGCTGCCTGGTCGCGTCATCGGAGCGGCCCAGCATCGGGCCGATCTGCGCGAACGGGACGTCGAACACGTCGTGCAGCACGAACGCGACCCGCTCGGCCGGGGCGAGCGTGTCCAGCACGACCAGCAGCGCCAGCCCGACCGAGTCGGCTAGCAGGGCTTCCTGCTCCGGGGTGGGGCCGTCGGCCGGGCTCAGCACCGGGTCAGGGATGCGCGGGCCGGCCAGGGTCTCCGGCCGCGCCGCGCGCGCCCGGAGCGTGTTCAGGCAGATGCGGCTCACAATCGTGGTCAGCCAGCCGCCCAGGTTGACCACGTCGTCGGCGCCGGCCGCGCTGCAGCGAACCCATGCCTCCTGCACGGCGTCGTCGGCCTCCTCCAGCGAGCCGAGCATCCGGTAGGCGACCGCGCGCAGCCTCCCCCGCTGCTCCTGGAACCGCTCCGCCAGCCAGGCGTCGGACTCGCCGCTCACCCCGCCGCCGCCCGCCGTACCTGCCGCTCCGCCTTCACCGTGCACGCCGGTCACGTTCCCTTCTTGTCCCGTGTCAGTAACAGTGACACGGCGACGCCGCCCGGCGTGACAGCCGACGGCAGTATGAAGGACGGCAAACCAGATGCGAGTTCTCGTCGTAGGCGGCAGCGGAGCGATCGGCCGCCGGCTCCTCCCCCAACTGGTCAGCGGTGGCCACCAGGTCACCGCGACCTCGCGGTCCGCCAGCAAGGCCGGCCTGCTGCGGTCGCTCGGCGCCGAACCCCTGGCGCTCGACGTGCTCGACAAGGCGGCGGTGCGGGCCGCGGTCGCCGGCACCCGGCCGGAGGCCATCATTTACCAGGCGACGGCGCTGGCCGGCGTGGCCATGTCAAGGAACATGGACCGTAGCTTCGGCCCGACCAACCGGCTGCGCACCGAGGGGCTGGACAACCTGCTGGCGGCCGCCGGGGAGAGCGGCGTACCCAGGTTCATCGTGCAGAGCTTCGCGCCCTTCCGCTACGCGCACACCCCCGGGCTGGTCAAAGACGAGGACGACCCGCTGCTGACCGACCCGCCCGCCTCGGCCCGGGAGATGTTCGCCGCGATGGCCTACCTGGACGAGACGGTGCTGGCGGCGGGGGGTATCGCACTGCGCTACGGCGGCTTCTACGGGGACGAGGACGCGATGGTGCGGCGGTCCGGAAGCGGCGGTTCCCCCTCATCGGCGACGGCGGCGGCATCATGCCGTTCATCCACCTGCACGACGCGGCGGCCGCGACCGTGCTCGCCCTCGACGCGGCCGGGCCCGCGATCTACAACATCACCGACGACGAGCCCGCCCCCATGCGCGAGTGGCTCCCCGGCCTCGCCGCGGCGCTCGGCGCCAAGCAGCCCCGCCGTGTCCCGACCTGGCTGGCCGGACTGCTCATGGGCGGGATGCTGCCGGTGATGACCCAGGCCCGCGGCGCGTCCAACGCCAAGGCGGCCAAGGAACTTGGCTGGGCGCCCCGCTATCCGAGCTGGCGTGAAGGCTTCCCCGCCTCCTTCGCCCGCTAACCGACCGCGGCGGCGGCCAAGCACGTCCCGGACCGGCGCCGTGGCACGGGCGCGCTCAACCGGCCCGGTGGCTCTCGCGGCGGCCGACTCGGCGCCGGGCGCCGCCACGCGACCGCCGCCTGCAACCAAACGACCGCCGTCTGCAGCCAAGCGACCGCCGTCTGCAGCCAGCTTCCTATCAGTTCTGACCACTCTCTTTCATCTTCCTATCGGTTCCGACCACTTCAGCGCCCGAATTGTCGGGATTTTATGGTTAGAACTGATAGGAAGACGAACCGGGTGGTCAGAACTGATAGGAAGACGCGTGCGGCTGTGAACGATGAGCCGCAGGGGCGGCCCGGACGCCGTTGACGGCGCAGTCCGCGTCGAGGGCGAGCCGGCCCAAGCCGTTGACGGCGCGCACCTCATCCGTCGCCTTCGCCGGGAGGCGGAGATGGCGGTGGCGGCCACGGAGATGGCGATGGCGATGGCGAGTGGCGCTCGGCGTGGCGATGGCGGCACGGAGATGGCGGTGGCGATGGCGATGGCGGTGGCGATGGCCACGGAGATGGCGATGGCGATGGCGGCCACGGAGATGGCGATGGCGAGGCGGCACGGAGATGGCGATGGCGGAGGCGGCGGCGGCGGCCGCGGAGGCGGTGCCTGCGCGGCGCTTCAGCCGCTGTCGGCGCCTGGCGCGGCTGCCTGGACGGCTGGCCGCGGGCGGCGGTCCGCCGGGGCGGGGAACGTGGAGCCACGCGTGCGTTCGGTCAACCGGGTTTGATCTTCAGGCGAGGCGGGTGACCTCGACGGTGACCAGCATGTCGCTTTCGGGCGGGCCGTGGTAGATGCCCTTGAGCGGCGGGACGTCGCCGTAGTCGCGGCCGCGGGCGACGGCGACGTGCCGCTCGCCGACGGGGGCGCCGCTGGTGGGGTCGAGGGCGACCCACGATCCGGCCCAGTACTCGACCCAGGCGTGCGACTGGCCGACCGACTTGCTGCCCGGCTCGGCCTTCGGGTCGGGGTGCAGGTAGCCGGAGACGTACCGGGCCGGCAGGCCGGCCGCGCGCATCAGGGAGACGGCGATCTGGGCCATGTCCTGGCAGACGCCCTGGCCCTTGTCCCAGGCCTCCTGGGCATTGGTCCGCACCCCGGTCGCGCCCGGCAGGTAGGTGACGTGGTCGTGGACCAGGGCGGAGATGGCGGCGGCGGTCTCGTCGGGCGACAGGGACGCGCCCGAGGTCTCGGCGATCGCGCCGGCCGAGATGTCGTCGGCCACGGTGGTCAGCGCGGTCGGCAGCAGGTACTCAAGCAGCCGCCCGGCCCGGCCGCGCTGCGCGCAGCTCGGGCCAGCCGGGGCGGGTGCCGGCCGCCGGGATGCCGCCGAACGGCTCGGTCTCCACCGTGGAGACCGCGCGGATCACCAGATCGTCGTGGGCCTCGGGCAGGTCGAAGACGGAGACGAAGGTGCCCCAGTAGTCGACGTAGGTCCAGACCGGCACGCCCGGGCCGGCCGTCACCCGGGACTCCAGGGTCGTCTGCGTGGGCAGCGTCAGCGGGGTCATCCGGGCCTCGTTGAACGAGGTCAGCACCGGGCCGGTGTACATGACCTTGGTGGTGTGCTCGATCTTCAGCCGCCAGCTCACGACTCAGCCGCCCCGTTCCCAGGCGACCGGGGCCTGATACTGGAAGTACTGCTTGGCGATCGCCTCGCTCGCCTGCACGCAGGTCTCCTGCAAGGGCCGAGATCAGCTCGGGCAGCTGGGCGGTGAGCTGCTTCGGGTCAGCGTACTCCAGCCGGTTCCGCAGCCGGCCGACCCGCCGCCGGGCGGTGTCGTCGACGCCGGCCCGCACCGCGCCCGGGTTCAGCGCCGTCAGGCACTCCTCCGCGCTGGCCAGCGCGTGCACCACGCTGCGGGGGAAGAGCCGGTCGAGCAGCAGGAACTCGGCCACCGCGTCCGGCTCGGCCGCCCAGCCGTGGGTACGGATGAACGACTCGTGCGCGCCGCACGCGCGCAGCAGCACCGGCCAGCCGAGGTCGTCGGGCGCCGCCATCCGCGCCAGCAGCAGCCGGGCGGTCATGTCGGCCCGCTCGAGCGAGCGGCCGAGGACGAGGAAGCGCCAGGCGTCGTCGTGGCTCATGGTCGAGTCGGCCAGGCCGAAGAACAGCGCCGCGCGCTCCCTGATGTAGCGCAGGTACACGTGCGGGCCGATCCGCTCGGCCGCGCGCTTCTGCCCGGACAGGCCGTGCGCGGTGACGTTCAGGCACTCCCACATCTCGCTGGAGATGACCTCGCGGATGCCGCGCGCCCCGGCCCGCGCGCCGAGCATGGACCCGGCGATCGCACTCGGGCTCTGCGCCTCGAAGACCAGCCGGAACAGCACCATGTCGACGTCAAGCTGTTCGGCGTCGTCCTCGACCGGCACGCCGAGGATGCCGAACAGCGCGCGGCAGGCGGCGTCGGAGTCGGCCCCGGTCTCGCCCAGCATCCGGTGCACGTACACGTCGACCAGCCGGGCGGTGTCGTCCGCGCGCTCCACGTACCGCCCGGTCCAGTAGAGCGTCTCCGCGATGCGGCTGAGCAGCTCGCTGTTCACTGCTCGGGACCGCTCTGCCGGGGCTGCCCACGGCCATCCCTGGCCCGGAGGCGGGGGCTGGCTGCGCCGGAGCCGGGTCATGCCGGTCCTTAGCGCCTTCGTCTGAACGGACCGTGGCATCAAGCACCCAGGTGTCCTTGGAGCCACCGCCCTGGCTGGAGTTGACCTTGAGCTCACCCTCGGGCAGCGCGACGCGCGTCAGTCCGCCGGGCAGTACCCAGACGTCGGTTCCATCGTTGACGGCGAACGGCCGCAGGTCGATGTGGCGGGGGCTGAGCTTCTCGCCGATCAGCACCGGGGAGGTGGACAGCGCTACCGGGCGCTGCGCCATCCAGGCCCGCGGGTTGGCCGCCACCTTCGCCTTGACCTCGGATATCTCCTCGCCGGTGGCGGCCGGGCCGATGACGATGCCGGCCCCGCCCGCCCCGTCGACCGGCTTCAGCACGAGATCCTCCGCGTTGGACAGCACCCAGTCGAGGATGTCCGGGTCGTCGAGGCGGTAAGACTCCACGTTGTCCAGGATCGGTTCCTCGGTCAGGTAGTACCGAATCAAATCCGGCATATAGGTATAAATCAGCTTATCGTCGGCTACGCCGTTGCCGACGCCGTTGGCGATCGTCACGGTGCCCTGCCGGGCCGCGTTGAGCAGGCCGGGGCAGCCGAGCACCGATTCGGGGCGGAAGTGCAGCGGGTCGAGCCAGTCGTCGTCGACCCGGCGGTAGATGACGTCGACCGGTCGCCGGCCGTGGGTGGTGTGCACGTAGATGCGGTTACGCCAGGAGAAGAGGTCGCGCCCCTCGACCAGCTCCACCCCCATCAGCCGGGCGAGCAGGGTGTGCTCGAAGTACGCGGCATTGTGCACGCCAGGGGTGAGCACGACCACGAACGGGTCGACCACGCCATGCGGCGCCGCCGCCCGCAGCGCGTTCAGCAGCTTGGACGGGTAATCGTCGACATGGTGAATCCGCTGGTCGGCGAAGAGGGCGGGGAAGGTCCTGGTCATGGCCAGCCGGTTCTCGATGACGTAGCTGACCCCGCTGGGGACCCGCACGTTGTCCTCGAGGACCCGGAACTTGCCCTCCTCGTCACGGATCAGGTCAATGCCGGCCACGTGCACGCGGACGCCGTTGGGCGGCGAGATGCCGGCCGCCTCCCGGCGGTACTTCTCGCTGGTGAAGATCAGGCTCCACGGAACCACGCCGTCGTCGAACACCCGGCCAGGGCCGTAGACGTCCTCCAGGAACGCCTCCAGGGCCTTGACCCGCTGGCGGACGCCCCGGCTGACCAGGTCCCACTCTGCCGCGTCGATGACCCGCGGGATCAGGTCGAGCGGGAACGGCCGTTCCTCACCCGCGTAGTCGTAGGTGACTCCGCGGTCGGTAAACACCCGGGCCAGTTGATCCGCGCGGTACCGGAGCTCACTCGGGTCCATCGGCTGCAGCACTGAGACCAGCGCGTCGTAGGACGTGCGGGGCTTGCCGGGGGCCGCGAACATCTCATCCCACGCTTCGGCGAGCCGGTAACCATCGAAAATGTCCGCCACGTCCTCCAGCGTAGGTACCACCTGTTCCACGTCTATTTCAGCAGGTGACGGCTATGTTTCTGACTGTTTCGGGAAATGAACGATTCCGGTGGCCCAATGCCTACGGGATGTTAACACTCTTTCTTTCGTTCCACCCTCCCGCCCGGTCCCGCCCATCCGCCCAGTCCCGCCCTTCCGTCCGACCCCTCCCGTCCCGGTGGCAACCGCCAAGGCGTTCCCACGGCCCGCAGCTAAGCTTGTCTGGATTGGAGGGCCCACATGTACATTCCTGCCCATTTCTCGCCGGATGAGGCTCTGGTTGAGGAACTGCTTGCGAATCACGGGGCGGCGGATCTGGTGACGGTGACGCCGGACGGGCTGGTGGCGACGCGGCTGCCGTTCGTGTGGGTGCCGACGGCGGGTGAGCACGGGTCGCTGCACGGCCACCTGGCGCGTAACAACGACCAGTGGAAGCGGCCCGCGGCCGGCGAGTCGCTGGCGATCGTGCGCGGGCCGGGCGACGCGTACATCACCCCGGGCTTTTACGCGTCCAAGCTGGAGCACGGGCGGGTCGTGCCGACCTGGAACTACCTCACCGCGCACGTCTACGGGCAGCTTCATCGTGCACGATGACCCGGTCTGGACCGAGGACCTGGTCCGCCGGCTGACGGCCAAGCACGAGGCCTACCGGGACCATCCATGGTCGGTCGACGACGCGCCGCGCGCCTACATCGAGGGGCAGCTGCGCGCGATCGTCGGGGTGGAGCTACTGGTCACCAGGATCGAGGCGAAGGCCAAGCTCAGCCAGAACCGGCCTGCCGCCGACGTGGACGGCGTGATCGCCGGTCTGCGCGACCGGGGCGACTTCGAGGCCGCGGACGCGGTGCAGCGGGCGGGCGCCGCGCAGAGCGCGGCCAACTGACCGGCGGCGCGGCTAGCGGCCGTGGCTAGCGCGCGGCGGCGCGGCTAGACAGCTCGGCCTGGCCGGCCGCGCGCATCGCCTCCAGCGGGGCGGGCTTGCCGGTCATCAGCTCTACCTGGGCGGCGGCCTGGTGCAGCAGCATGTCGAAGCCGCTGGCCACGATCGCGCCCGCCTCAGCCGCGGCGACCGCCAGCGGAGTCGGCCAGGGGTGGTACACCACGTCCATCACGGCAATGGGCGGAGTCCGGGAAAGCACCGACCGCTGCGCGTAAAAATCGGCCGCGCCCGCGGGGACGGTGGAGATCAGCAGGTCCGGCGCCACCGCGCCGCCCTGCCCGAGATCTTCCAGCGGCCGGAGCCGCACCTTGAGCGCGAGGCGGTCGGCGGTCGCCAGCACGGGCGCGGCGCGGGCCGGGTCGCGCAGGAAGACCTCCGCGCCGGGCGCACCCAGCTCGCCCACCGCGGCCAGGGCCGAGCAGGCAGTCGCGCCCGCGCCGATGATCGCGACGGGACCGGGCACGGCCACCCCGGCCTCGGTCAGCGCGTCGACGATGCCCTGCACGTCGGTGTTGTAGCCGTAGCGCCCCTCGGGCCGGAACACGACCGTGTTCGCGCCGCCGGTGGCGACGGCCATCCGGTCGACATGGTCCAAGAGCGGCAGCACCATTCGCTTGAGCGGCATGGTCAGGCTGAGCCCGGCCCATTCCGGGCCGCGGCTCTGGACGTAACCGGGCAGGCCCGCCTCGTCGCATTCGACCAGGTCGTAGGTCCAGTCGTCGAAGCCGAGCTCGCGGTAGGCCGCGCGGTGCAGCACGGGCGACAGGGAATGGGCGATGGGCTTGCCTAGTACTGCTGCCTTCATGGAGAGTGAGGCTACCTTGACTTACCGGAGTTGGCCGGTTTGCCCGGGGTTACGAGCGGTGCCGGGCCCACCGTGAGTCTTGTTGCGTTACTGGCCGGACAGCGGGGTGGCGGAGAATTCAGATTTGCCGCCGGTCACGGTGAGGAAGTAGAGCCAGTCACCCGTCGCCGGGCGCAGGATGCCCTGGATCGCCGCGTTGCCCGGGTTGGAAATAGGGCCCGGCGGCAGGCCATCGTGCTTGAAGTCGTTGTACGGGCCCGGCGTGGCGATCTGGGCGTCGGTCACGTTGATCGCGTACTTGTGGAGCCCGTACAGCAGCGCGCTGTCAAACTGCAGCGGCATGCCGTCCTTGAGCCGGTTGATGATGACGCGGGCGATCTTCGGGTAGTCCGCGATAGAGCCGCCCTCGGCCTGGGCCATCGACGCCTCGATGATCACCGCGCGCGGCGAGAGGTGGAGCCTGTTGGCCGCGGCCGTAAGGTCGATCTGCTGCGCCTCGACGTTGTAGCGGGCCACCATCGCCTGCAGCATCTGCAGGGCGGTCTCGTGCGGCTCGATCGTGTAGGTGGCGGGGAACAGGAAGCCTTCCACCTTGCCGTCGGCGTAGGACGGCAGGCCGAGCTGCGCCGGGTGGTCGATGACCTGCTCGAAGTCCTTGAGCGGGATCTTGGTCTTCTGGGCCATGATGGCGATGACCTGCGTGGCGCGCTTGCCCTCGGGGATCGTGACCACCGCCTGATCCCGGTTCTTCGGGTTCAGCAGCGCGGCCCAGGCGAGGCTGGCCTGCATGTGGTGGTTGAGGACGAAGAACCCGGGCTCGAGGCCGGTCGGGTTGCTGCTGTTCTCGGCGGCCAGCACGAACGCGCGGGTGCTGGCGACCACACCATCGGAGACCATCGTCGGGGCCAGCTGGCCGGCGGTCTCCCCGCTCAGCACCTGGACGGTCACCGTCGGGGTGGTCCCGCGGCCGGCATAGTCGGCCGGGTGGGTCTTGGCCTTCCAGATGCCGTAGATGTGCCAGCCGAGGAGGGCGAGCGGGATGACGATCACCAGCAGCGCGATCCACGGCGCGAGGCGGCGGATCGGGCTGCGGCGCCGGCGGCGCGGCTGACCGCCGTCTAGGTCGATAGGAATGCCGTTGCCCCGGCCGCTCCCGCCGCCCTGGGGGTAGCGGGTGCGCGGGTCGGGACCGCGGCCTGCCTGGCGGGCGGGCTGAGCCTGCCCGTCGTAGTTCCCGGGCCCGTCGGGGTAGCCGGCCGGATCGCGGGGGTCCTGGCGCCTAGGGTCGGTGGCGGGCCCGCGCTGGGTGCGCGGGTCGTCGTAGCCGTTGTACCCGTCGTCATAGCCACTGGGGCCGGGGGCCTGGCCACGGTCGGCAGGGCGGCGCCCGTCACCGGGGCGGCCGCCGTTACGGGAGCTGTCCTGGCCACGGCCGCCTTCGAAGTCGTCCTGGGGACCGAAGCCGGGGAGGAAGGAGTCGTCGCCCGGCCGCTGCCACCGCGGATCGTCGTAGCCGCCGCCAGCGCCGGCCATCCGCTGCCCGCCGGTGCCGCGCTGGTCGTAGCCGGGGGGAACCTGGGGCATGCCGCCGCTGCCGCGCTGGTCGTAGCCGGGAGGTACCTGGGCCATGCCGCCGGTGCCGCGCTGGACCGGGCGCGCCCCGGTGGCCGGGCCGCGCTGCCCGGGCTGGGCCGGGTACTCGGCCGAGCCGGGGTAGACCGGCTGCGGGTACTGCTGGCCGCCGGACGGCGGTCCCTGCGGCCGGAACGGGCCGGATCCCGGCACGCCGCCGTCGGCATATCCCTGGCCTTCATACGGCTGGCCGTCATAAGGCTGGCCCGCGTACGGCTGGCCTTCATACGGCTGGCTCGCATAGGGCTGGCGAGCGTAGCCCGGCTGGTCGTAGTCCTGGCCGCCGTAGCCCTGGCCGTTGTACCCCTGGGGGTCGTAGCCCTGGGGGTCGTAGCCCTGCGGGTCATAACCCGGGGGCACACCGCGCGACTGGTCGGGGTCCGGGGCGCCCCAGGCGTCGGGCTGGTCGCGCTGCCAGACCGAGTCATCCCACTGCGGCTCACCGCCAGCCGGCGGCGTCCCGCCGGGGACGTAGCCGTCCTCACCGTACTCGGGGCCCCCGTAGCCGGGGCCGGAATAACCGCCGCGGCCGCTCACTGGGCGGCTCCCCGGCGCGGGGACAGGAGCTCGCCCGGGGCGGCGCCGGTGCGGCGCTCGGACTCCAGCGCCGCTTCGAGCAGCACGGCGGCGGCGGCCGCGTCGACGGTCTGCCGGCGCGCGCGTGAGTCGTGGCCCGCGGCGGCGAGCGCCCCGTGCGCGGTTGACGTGGTGAAGCGCTCATCGACCAGCCGCACCGGAAGCGGTGCCACCCGGTCGGCGAGAGCCGCCGCGAACTGCCTGGCGGTGACGGCGGCCGGGCCTTCACGGCCAGACAACGAGCGGGGCAGACCCACCAAGATCTCCATTGCTTGTTCGGCCACGGCCAGCGAGGCAAGAGCATCCAGATCGCCCTTGCCCCGTCGCACGACGGTCAGCGGTGTGGCGAGGACACCGCCCGGATCGCTGCGTGCCACGCCTATGCGGACACTACCCGGATCGACGGCCAGACGCACGCCTGTCCTCACTGGATTATCGATCCGTATGAACATTGCATCACGCTACCCGGCAGTTCGCCCGCTGTCGGCCAATGCGCTACGAATGCCTTCAAAAGCCGCATTCAGCGCAGCGGGACTGGCACCGGGAGCGCCGCCGCCCTGCGCGATGTCCGGCTTGCCGCCGCCACCGCCGCCGAGGGCCTTCGCCGCGGCGCCGACCAGGGGTCCGGCCGCCAGGCCGAAGCCCCGGCCCGCCTCGTTCACCGCGATGACCACGACCGGCCGGTCGGCCGGGGTGCCGATGAGCGCGACCACGGCCGGCCGCAGCGCCGGGATCTTGGACCGCACGTCGAGCGCGAGCCTGCGCATCGCGTCCGCGTCGGTCCCGTCGGGGACCCGGTGCGCGACGAACGCGATGCCGCCGATGTTCTCGGCCGCGTCGGCGATCTGCTGCGAATCGCCGAGCAGCTGGGCGGACTTGAGCCTGGTGAGCTCGCGCTCAGCCTCGCGGAGCCGGGTCACCACCCCGGAGATCCGCTCGGGCAGCTCCTCCGGGCGCGCCTTGAGCTGATCGCTGAGCTGGCTGACGAGCACCGACTCACGCGCGAGGAAGCGGAACGCGTCGATGCCGACGAGCGCCTCCACCCGCCGCACGCCGGACCCGATGGACGCCTCGCCCAGCAGCTTGACCAGGCCAAGCTGGCCGGAACGGGCCACGTGAGTGCCACCGCAGAGCTCGCGCGAGTACTCACCGACCTCCACGATGCGGACCTCGGTGCCGTACTTCTCGCCGAACAGCGCGAGCGCGCCCATCGAGCGGGCCTCGTCAATCGAGGTGTGGAACGCACGCACCGTCAGGTCGTCGATGAGCACGCGGTTGACCTCGTCCTCGACCTCGCGCAGGACCGTCACCGGTACCGCGCCGGACGCGGTGAAGTCGAAGCGGAGCCGGCCGGGCGCGTTCTCCGAGCCCGCCTGCGCCGCCGACTCGCCCAGCGCACCGCGCAGCGCGCGGTGCACCAGGTGGGTCGCGGTGTGGCTGCGCGAGGTCGCGCGCCGCCGCTCGACGTCGATCTCCGCGTACGCGGGCGACCCGGTGGTGATCTCGCCGTAGCGGACCGTGCCGCGGTGCACGACCAGGCCGGGCAGCGGGGTCTGGACGTCGGTCACCAGGACCTCGGCCGCGCCGCCGGCGCCGTTGGTCTTGATCACGCCGTGGTCGGGGAGCTGGCCGCCGCCCTCGGCGTAGAACGGGGTCCGGTCGAGCACGACCGCGACCTCCATGCCGGGCGTCGCCGCGCTCACCGGCACGCCGCCCGCGAGCAGGCCGACGACGGTCGACTCGCCCGCGGCCATGTCGTAGCCGGTGAAGGTGACCTTGCCCGCCTGCTCCAGGAGCGACGCGTAGACCGAGATGTCGGCGTTGCCGGTCTTCTTGTCCCGCGCGTCCTTCTTGGCCCGGTCGCGCTGCTCGCCCATCAGCCGCCGGAAGCCCTCCTCGTCCACCGAGAGCCCCTGCTCGGACGCCATCTCCAGGGTCAGGTCGATCGGGAAGCCGTAGGTGTCGTGCAGCTGGAACGCCTGCGCGCCGGACAGCACGGTGTCGTGCTTGCGCTTGGTCTCCTCGACCGCCACGTCGAAGATCGCGGTGCCGGTGCGGAGCGTGCCCGCGAACGCCGCGTCCTCCGCGTCGATGACCATGTGGATGTTGGCCGCGTCGCGGTGCAGCTCGGGGAACTGCTCGCCCATCGCGTCGATGGTGGTCGAGGTCAGCTCGTGCATGAACCCGGCGGTCGACGACGCCCCGCCGCCGCGCTGTGAGCCGGACAGCAGGCGCAGGTTGCGGATGCTGCGGCGGAGCAGCCGGCGGAGCACGTAGCTGCCGCCCTCGTTGCCGGGCAGCACCCCGTCCTCGATCAGCATCACCGCGCTGCGCACGTGGTCAGCGACGACCCGCAGCGCGACGTCACTGCGGTGGTCGGTGCCGTACTCCTGCTCGGTGAGCTCGGCCGCCTTGTCGAGGATCTTCCACGTGGTGTCGATCTCGTACAGGTTGTCGACCCCCTGCAGGATCGACGCCATCCGCTCCAGGCCCATGCCGGTGTCGACGTTCTTCATCGGCAGCGGGCCCTCGATGTCGAAGTCGGTCTTCGACCGGACCTCGCTCAGCATGTCCTGCATGAAGACCAGGTTCCAGATCTCCAGGTACCGGTCTTCGTCCGCCTCGGGGCCGCCCTCGCGGCCAGCCCCGGGACCCTTGTCATAGTAGATCTCCGAGCACGGGCCGCCGGGACCGGGCACGCCCATGTGCCAGTAGTTGTCGGCCAGGCCGCGGCGCTGGATGCGGCTCTCCGAGACGCCGATCTCGTCCCGCCAGATCCCGTACGCCTCGTCGTCGCCGTGCAGCACGGTCACCCAGAGCTTCTCCTCGGGGAAGCCGAATCCGCCGTCCCGCTCCGACCGGGTCAGCAGCTCCCAGGCGAACCTGATCGCGCCTTCCTTGAAGTAGTCGCCGAACGACCAGTTGCCGAGCATCTGGAAGAACGTCGCGTGCCGCGTCGTCTTGCCGACCTCTTCGATGTCCAGGGTCCGCACGCACTTCTGCACGTCCGCCACCCGCTTGAACTCCGGGGTCCGCTGGCCGAGCAGGTAGGGCTTGAATGGCTGCATCCCGGCGACCACGAACAGCAGCGTGGGATCGTCGGCGACGAGGGGAGCCGAGGGCACGATGGCATGCCCCTGCGCCTCGAAGTACGCCAGGTAACGGCGGGCGATCTCAGCCGACTGCATCAGCGGTCATCCTTTACACGTTCATCGTTGCCGGTGGGTGCGCCAAGGGCCGGAGCGACGGGCGGCGCTGGTGAGCGCCGCGACGGGGCGCCCGGTTCCAGCGTAGGGCTTCCCTGGACCGTACGCCGAACCATATAAAGGTCCATGCCTTCCCTGACGTCCCGGCCGAACCTGTGCGCGTCCCGGGTGAACCGGATTGTCCCGCGCACCAGGCCGCGCCGGGCCTTTCGGCTCAGCGCCGCCTTACGGGTCAGCGCGCTCGGGGTTTCGGTGGCGGCGCCAGGGCCGTTCGGCGCCCCGGTGCCAGCCGGTTGCCCCGCCCCGGCGGGGCGGCGGCCGTCTCGTCCGGCGGGCGACAACGTTTGCGACAGCTGACGGCCGAGGGCGGAGACGCGCCGGTAGCCCATGATGCCGCCCGTCGCCCCGACCGCGAGCCAGAAGCCGCGGCGGATCATCGCGCGGCCCCGGCCCGGTGGCGGGGCTGCGGCTACCGCGGGCGGTCCCGGTGCCGCCGGGGGCAGTTCCGCGCCGGCGCACCAGCTGCCCGGCCAGCGCCCGCCGGCGCCGGGTCCCGCTGCGCACCCCGACCGCGTGGCGGATGCCGTAGGCGACCGCGGCGGCCTTGCCCAGCGGTCCGCTGACGACCGCGCCCGCCACCGTCCGGCCGACGCCGGCCAGCGCCGACGCCTGCCCGGCGAGTTCGGTCATGGCGATGCCGAGCTCGCCGACGCTCGCGGTGGCGGCCTCGGTCAGGTCCAGCTGCGCGTTGGCCCGGTCGACGGCGGTGTTGGCCCGGGCGAACAGCGCCTTCTGGTCAGACCTGGTGTCGCGGACCAGGGTGGCCGCGTCGTCGAGCACCCGGGTGAACCGCACCGCCAGGTACACGCCGGCGCAGGCGAGCACCGCAAAGCTCAGCGCCGCGATCAGCGCGGCGATCCCGGTGAGGCTCATCGCATGTCCTCCCGCTCATCCCAAGGCTCAACCCAAGACCTGGGATCTCCGTGGTTTCTTACTACCTGGCTGTTTGGCCCGGTCTACCGGGCCGGGCCGGGCCGCGGCCCTATCCGGGCGGGGACTTCTCCGCGTCGCCCCCGTCCTGCCCGCGATCCTTTCCAGGATGCAGGATTTCGCGGATAAGCCGTGACCGTTCGGAGAAACGAGCCTCCATGCCGTGGCTTGAGGGCTCATAGTACGCGCGGCCGTTCACCTCGTCCGGCGCGTACTGCTGGCTGACGATCCCCTCGGCCAGGTCATGCGGGTACACGTAGCTCTTCCCGTGGCCCAGCCGCTTGGCCCCCGGGTAGTGCGCGTCGCGCAGGTGGTTGGGAACCGCCCCGATCAGGCCGGCCTGCACGTCCGCCTGGGCCGCGCCGATCGCCTTGACCACCGCGTTGGACTTCGGCGCCAGCGCGATGTGGATCACCGCCTGGGCCAGGTTGATCCGCGCCTCGGGCAGTCCGACGAACTCCACCGCCTGCGCGGCGGCGATGGCGGTCTGCAGCGCGGTCGGGTCGGCCATCCCGACGTCCTCGCTGGCGTGCACGATCAGCCGCCGGGCGATGAACCGCGGGTCCTCGCCCGCCTCGATCATCCGGGCCAGGTAGTGCAGCGCGGCGTCGGCGTCGCTGCCGCGCATCGACTTGATGAACGCGCTGATGACGTCGTAGTGCTGGTCACCGTCGCGGTCGTAGCGGACGGCCGCCTTGTCGACCGCGCGCTCCAGGGTCTGGGTGTCGATCGCGACCGTGCCGAGGGCGGCCGCCTCCAGGTAGGTGAGCGCGCGCCGCCCGTCCCCGCCGGCCAGCCGGACCAGGTGGCCGAGGGCCTCGTCGTCCAGCGCGACCTTGCCGCCGAGGCCGCGCTCCCCGTCGGCCAGCGCGCGGGTGATCAGCGCCCTGATGTCCTCGTCGTCCAGCGGCTGCGAGGTCAGCAGCAGCGACCGCGACAGCAGCGGTGAGACCACCGAGAAGCTCGGGTTCTCCGTGGTCGCGCCGATGAAGGAGACCCAGCGGTTCTCCACCGCGGGCAGCAGCGCGTCCTGCTGGGTCTTGGAGAACCGGTGCACCTCGTCCACGAACAGCAGGGTCTGCCGCCCGTTGAACGCGAGCGCCTGCTTGGCCCCGTCGATCGCGGCGCGGACGTCCTTGACGCCGGCCGTCACCGCCGAGAGCTCGGTGAAGCGCCGCTTGGTCACCTGGCTGACCACATAGGCGAGCGTCGTCTTGCCGGTGCCCGGCGGCCCCCACAGGATCAGCGACATCGGCGCGTCGTTCTCGATGAGCTTGCGGAACGGCGATCCCGGCCGCGGTCAGGTGCCGCTGCCCGATCACCTCATCAAGCGTCCTCGGCCGCATCCGCACGGCCAACGGCGCCGCGCTGGCGGCGGCCCGCTCCCCCGCGTCATCGAACAAACTGTCCACGCGTTGAGCCTACTGTCACTGGCAAGTACAAGCTGTAACCGCAGTGAGCGCCCTGCCCGCGACAGCGCCGCCTTCTTGCTGTTATCCGGAAAATATGGAGAGGCGCGCGATCGCCGCCGCGCGAAAGATCGGAAGATCGTGGATCGTTGCCTACACCCGGTGTACCACGATCCACGATCTTCCGCTGCCTGACGAAGGGAAGCCAGATGACCTCCGGCCACACGGCGATCGTGACAGGCGCCAATCACGGCATTGGCGCGGCGACCGCGCGGGCGCTAGCGCGGCAGGGGTGCGCGGTGCTGTGCGCCTACTTCCGGGTCATCGATCCGGTCGATCCCGGCATCCCGCAGAGGTACCGCGACAGCCGGACAAGCAACGCGGGCCCCGTCCTGGGGGAGATCATCGCGGCCGGCGGCCGGGCCATCGCCATGGAAGCCGACCTGTCCGACCCGGCCACCCCGGCGGCGCTGTTCGACCTGGCCGAGCAGCAACTCGGGCCGGTCGACGTCCTGGTCAACAATGCGACCGGCTGGCTGGCCGACTCGTTCGCGGGCGCTGACACCGACCGGCTGGGCCGATCGCTGCCGCCCGTGACGGCGGCAGGCTGGACCAGGCAGTTCACGGTCGACGCGATGGCCCCGGCGCTGATGATCGCCGAGTTCGCCCGCCGCCATCGCGCAGCGCGGCGCCGGCTGGGGCCGCATCATCGGCCTGACCTCGGGCGGCGACCTCGGCTTCCCCGAGGAGGTCTCCTACGGGGCCGCCAAGGCCGCCCAGGTCAACTACACGATGTCGGCCGCCGCGGAACTGGCACCGTACGGCGTCACCGCCAACATGGTCCACCCGCCGGTCACCGACACCGGCTGGGTCACCGACGCCGTCCGCGCCGAGGTAGCGGGCAGCCGCACCCTGTTCAACGTCGCCACCCCCGACGAGGTCGCCGAGGTGATCGCCTACCTAGCCTCGGACGCCGCCGCCCTGATAACCGGCAACACCATCACCCTGCGCTAACCCCACGCCCCCAGCCGACCGCCCAAATCGACTTGGGGCGAATCCTGTACGCCCAAAACTACCCATTTGGACAAATAGCCGTCCGGAAGCGTACAACTTCGCCCTAAGTTGCCTGCCGATGATCGTTGGGACGCCCCAGGCGGGGACGCCTACGAAGAAGGCTTCGCAGGCTGCTGCGCGGCCGGGCACCGCGTCTACGCCGGCTTCCTTGCGCTGGGCCGCGCGTGATCGGCGTCGGCGCGCCGGTCAGCGGGTCGGCGCCGCTGGCGGCCTTGGGGAAGGCGATGACGTCGCGGATCGACTCGGCGCCGGCCAGCAGCATGATGATGCGGTCCCAGCCGAAGGCCATGCCGCCGTGCGGCGGGGGGCCGTACTTGAACGCGTCGAGCAGGAAGCCGAACTGCGAGGTGGCTTCCTGCTGGGTCAGCCCGATCACGTCGAAGACGGCCTGCTGCATCGCCTGCCGGTGGATACGGATCGACCCGCCGCCGATCTCGAAGCCGTTGCAGACCATGTCGTAGGCGTCCGCGATCGCGCCGCCCGGCTCGGTGGCGAACTTGTCGGCCCACTCGGGCAGCGGGGCGGTGAACGGGTGGTGCACCGCGGTCCAGCCGCCGCCGTCGGTCTCCTCGAACATCGGCGCGTCGACCACCCAGAGGAAGGACCACGCCGACTCATCGATGAGCCCGCCCCGGTTGCCGATCTCCAGCCGGGCAGCTCCCAGGAGCTCCTGGGAAGCATGGGCAGCGCCCGCGGCGAAGAACACGCAGTCGCCAGGCTCAGCCCCGACAGCGGCGGCAAGCCCCGTACGTTCAGAATCGGAGATGTTCTTCCCCACCGGCCCCGAGATCTCGCCGTCGGCGCTGATCAGGGCGTAGGCGAGGCCGCGGGCGCCGCGGGACTTGGCCCAGTCCTGCCAGCCGTCGAGCTCGCGCCGGGTCTGGGACGCGCCGCCGGGCATCACCACCGCGCCCACGTAGGGCGCCTGGAACACCCGGAACGCGGTGCCGGCGAAGTAGGCCGACAGGTCGGTCAGCTCAAGGCCGAAGCGCAGGTCCGGCTTGTCCGAACCGAACCGGGCCATCGCGTCGGCGTAGGTCATCCGCGGCAGCGGCAGGCCGATCTCGTAGCCGACGATCTCCCGCCAGAGCGTTTTGACGATGGCCTCGCCCACCGCGATCACGTCGTCGCGGGTCACGAACGACATCTCGAGGTCGATCTGGGTGAATTCCGGCTGCCGGTCCTTGCGCGAGTCCTCGTCGCGGAAGCAGCGGGCGAGCTGGTAGTAGCGCTCGAGCCCGCCGACCATGAGCAGCTGCTTGAACAGCTGGGGCGACTGCGGCAGCGCGTACCAGTTGCCCGGGCGGAGCCGCACCGGGACGACGAAGTCGCGCGCGCCCTCCGGCGTCGACCTGGTCAGGTAGGGCGTCTCCACGTTCACGAAGCCGTGGTCGCGCATCACGTCAGACAGCAGGTAGGCCGCCGTGGACCGCGCCCGCAGGGCCCGCGACATCTCGTCGCGGCGGATGTCCAGGTACCGGTACTTGATCCGGACGTCCTCGCTGATGTCGGCCGACCCCTCGACCGGGAACGGCAGCGGGTCGGCCTCGCTGAGCACGTCGAGCTGCTCGACCGCGACCTCGACCGCGCCGGTCGGCAGCTCGGGGTTCTCGTTCCCGGCCGGGCGCAGCCGGACCTCGCCGGTCACCTTCACGCAGAACTCGGCCCGCAGATCGTGCGCCTCGGCCTCCTCGCTACGCCACACCACCTGCACGATGCCACTGGCGTCGCGCAGGTCGATGAAGACCACGCCGCCGTGGTCGCGCCGCCGCGCCACCCAGCCGGCCAGTACCACCCGCTCCCCCGCGTGCTCGCCGCGCAGAGTCCCGGCCTGGTGGGTCCGGATCATCGCTCGTCCCTCAGTCTTTCTATTGAAGTCTCGCGCTCAGCCACTCGATGGCCGAGCCCGCCGCCACGTCCTGCTGGTCACCGCTTTTAAGATCTTTCATCCGAACGGTACCGTTGCTCCGCTCCTCAGCCCCGATGAGCGCGGCAAAGGCCGCACCCGACCGGTCCGCCGCCTTCATCGCGCCCTTGAGACCGCGGGCGCCGAAGGCCATGTCCGCCCGGAGCCCGGCCCGGCGCAGGCCGGTGATCAGCGTGAGGACATCCGCGTGGGCCTCTTCGCCCAGCGGAACGCCGAAAACCTGGCACGCGGAGGCCTGCTCCGCCGCCCCGGTCCGCTCCGCCTCGATCGCTAGAACTATACGGTCAAGGCCGGCCGCGAAGCCGATCCCGGGCAGCGCCGGGCCGCCGATGTCCTCCGACAGGCCGTCGTAGCGGCCGCCGCCGCCAATGCCGGACTGGGCGCCGAGCTGCGCGTGGTCGAACTCGTAGGTGGTCCGCATGTAGTAGTCGAGGCCGCGGACCAGGCGGGGCGCGTCGGTGAAGGGGATGCCCAGGTCACCCAGCAGGGAGCGCACGGTGTCGTGGTGCGCCTTGCACTCGGCGCAGAGGTAGTCGGCCAGCACCGGGGCGCCCTGCGTCTGCGCGCGGACCTGCGGGCGCTTGTCGTCGAGGACCCGGAGCGGGTTGATCTCGATCCGCTGCCGCGTCTCGTCGTCCAGGTCCAGGCCGCGCAGGAACTTCTGCAGCGCCTCGCGGTAGACCGGGCGGCAGTTCTTATCGCCCAGGCTGTTCAGCAGCAGCGTGTGCTGGCGCAGCCCGAGGGCCTGGTAGGCGTCCCAGGCGACGGCGATCGTCTCGGCGTCGACCGCCGGGTCCTCGGTCCCGATCGCCTCCAGGTCGAACTGGTAGAACTGCCGGTACCGGCCGGCCTGCGGGCGCTCATAGCGGAACGCGGGGCCGCTGGTGAAGACCTTGACCGGCAGCGCGCCCCGGTGCAGGTTGTGCTCGAGGACCGCCCGGAGCACGCCCGCGGTGAACTCCGGGCGGAGCGTGATCTCACGGCCGCCGCGGTCGGTAAAGGAGTACATCTCCTTGCTCACCACGTCGGATGACTCGCCGACGCCGCGGACAAACAGCGACGTGTCCTCGAATACCGCCGTCTCGACCGGGCCGTAGCAGGCGCGGCGCGCGGATTCGGTGAACGCCGCGCGCGCCTCCTCAAACAGCGCGCCGCGCGGCGGAAGGTACTCGGAGACGCCCTTGGGCGCCTGGAATGTCATGTGTTACAGCCCCTTCTGGGCCGGCCGGGAAAGACCGGTGAGGAACGGATTGGACGCGCGCTCGGTGCCGATCGTGGTACCCGGGCCGTGGCCGGGCAGCACAATCGTGGCGTCGGGCAGCGTGAGGGTCTTGGCCAGGCTGCGCAGCATCTGCGCGTCGTCGCCGCCGGCCAGGTCGGTCCGGCCGATCGACCCGGCGAACAGCAGGTCACCGCTGAACAGGGCCGGGGCATCGCCGGAATCGCGCGCGGGCAGGCCGAACGTGACCGAGCCCGGCGTATGACCGGGCGTATGGCCGACGGTGAACTCAAGGCCCGCAAGGCCGATGGCCTCGCCGTCGGCCAGCTCCCGCACGTCATCCGGCTCGCTGAACGTCATGCCCCCGAGGAACTGCTGCTTGGCCAGCAGGGAGATCCCCTTGGCCGGGTCGGTCAGCAGGTCGCGGTCATCGGGATGGATATAGGCGGGGATGCCCTTGGCCCCGCAGACCGGGGCGACCGACCACATGTGGTCTATGTGACCGTGCGTGAGCAGCACCGCGATAGGCTTCAGCCGGTAGCGGTCGATGAGCTCCTCGATCCCGCGCTCGGCATCCTGCCCGGGATCGATGATGACGCACTCCTCGCCGGGGGCCGGGGCGGCCAGATAGCAGTTGGCGGCGAAGGAACCTGCGGGAAAGCCAGCGACTAGCACGTAGACAGGCTACCGACTCAGCACACAGCGCAGCGAACCGGTTTCTAACTCAACACACTGCAGCGAACCGATAACGACAGTACCGCTCCAGTGCGGCGGGCGGGTACGATGCGCGAACGATCGTGCACAACGCCACGAACGCGGGCGTTACGGATTTATCGGGATAAGGGAGGTCGGAACCCTTGGCGGGGAACCCAGAGCGCGAACGCAGGCGTGCCCGTGAACGTTACGAGCGGGAGCGGGCGGCACGTCTTGAGAAGCAGCGCAGAACCCGGAAACGCGCGGGTATCGGCGTCGCTGTGCTCTGCGTCCTCGGACTTATCGCCGGGGTGTCGATCGCCCTGGTCGGCGGCGGCGGGACATCCGCGGCCGCGCCCAAGTCCACTGCCAAGGCCACCGCGTCCGCCACCCCGAGCGCGTCGGCCTCGGCCGCCGCGGTCACCGAACCCGCGCAGCACTGCACCTATACGTCCGCCACGGGCGGCACGGTGGTCAAGGCGCCGCTGCCGACCGCCTCTCCCGATTACCAGGCGACGTACGCGGCGACGATCAACACCAATCTCGGCCCGATCAAGATCGACCTGCTGAACTCGAAGGCGACCTGCACGGTCAACTCCTTCGTCCACCTGGCCTCGGCCGATTTCTGGAACAGCACCCAGTGCCACCGGATGTCGAACAGCGACGGCCTTTACATGCTGCAGTGCGGCGACCCGACGGCGAAGGCCTCGGGAACGCTCTCCTGCTCATCGTCGACGCTTGGCACCGGCGGCCCCGGGTACGAATACGCTAGCGAGAACCTGCCGACGGCGAAGTCAGCCACGGCCTCCGTCACCTATAAGGCCGGAACCGTGGCGATGGCCAACGCCGGCGGCGCCACCAACGGGAGCCAGTTCTTCCTCGTGTTCAAGAACACGACCCTGGGGCCGGACTACACGCCGTTCGGGACTATTACCTCGGGGCTGAATATCCTCCAGAATGTAGCCAAGGCTGGCGCTTCGTGCACTTACCCGAATTCCGGCGGAGGCGTTCCGAAGGAGAAGGTCATCATCGACAGCGTGAGCATTACCAAGACTTGACCATTAAGAAGAAAAGCTGAGCAACACTCCGCCCCGGTACACGCCGGGCCGGATGGAGAACCAGGAGGTTCGCCGTGACCACCGCCAACGATCCTTGGGGTCGGGTAGACGCCGACGGGACGGTCTACGTGCGTACCGCCGATGGCGAGCGAGTGATCGGCTCGTGGGCGGCGGGGAGCCCGGAGGAGGCGCTCGCGTTCTTCCGCCGCAAGTTCGAGTCCCTCGAGACCGAGGTCGCGCTGATCGAGCAGCGCATGAAGACCACCGAGGTCGCTCCCGCCCAGGCCCAGGCGACCGTGGAGCGGCTGCTCGCCGCCGTCTCCGACGCGAACGCGATCGGTGACCTCGACAGCCTCAAGATCAGGCTCGAGGCGCTGACCGGCGTGGTCGGCCAGCGCCGGGAGGAGGCCAAGGCCGCCCGCGAGCGCGCCCGCGGCGAGGCCCGCGAGGTCAAGGAGCGGATCGTCACCGAGGCCGAGCGGATCGCGGTCGAGGCGACGCACTGGAAGGCCAGCGGCGAGCGGATGGCGGAGCTCCTCGAGGAGTGGAAGGCCGCCCCGCACGCCGACCGGGCCATCGAGGCGGTCCTCTGGAAGCGGCTCTCCGCCGCCCGTAACTCCTTCACCAAGCGGCGCAAGGCCTACTTCGCCACCCTTGAGTCCGAGCGGGATGCCGTCCGGACCCACAAGGAGAAGCTGGCCGAGCAGGCCGAGGCGCTGGCGGACTCCACCGACTGGGCGGGCACGTCCAGTGCCTACCGCGAGCTGATGCGCCAGTGGAAGGAAGCCGGCCGGGCCGGCCGGGACGACGAGGCCGAGCTATGGAAGCGGTTCCGCGGCGCCCAGGACAAGTTCTTCTCCGCCCGCTCCGAGGTCTTCGCGGCCAAGGAGACCGAGCTGCGGGAGCACGCGGGGGTCAAGGAGCAGCTGCTGGCCGAGGCCCAGGCGCTGCTCCCGGTCACCGACTGGCGCGCGGCCAAGTCCCAGCTGCGTGGCATCCAGGAGCGCTGGGAGCAGGCAGGCCCGGTCCCCCGCGAGGCCCGCGACCAGCTCGAGCAGGGCCTGCGCAAGGTCGAGGACGCCGTCAAGCGGGCCGAAGACGCCCAGTGGAAGCGCTCCAACCCCGAGGCCCTGGCCCGCGCCGAGGCCACCGTCAACCAGCTCCGCAGCGCCATCACCTCGCTCGAGGCCCAGCTGGCCAAGGCCCAGACGCGGGGCGACGCCAAGGCCGTCAGCAACGCCGAGGAAGCCATCGCCGCCCGCCGTTCCTGGCTCGCGGAGGCCGAGCGAACCCTGGCCGAGTTCTCCAGCTAAGACGGCGAGCGGGACGCGGCCGGCCCGTTCGGCGTCGGCCGGCCGCTTGGCCGGTTCTTGGGCCCGGGACTCCGGGTGCGGGACCGACCTGGTCAGGCAGGCCAGCGCGACGCTGATGACGAGCACGGCGAAGCCGGCCGCGACCTCGCCCGCCACGCCGGTCCTCGGCATCTCCCCGAGCAGCCCGATGCCGACGGCGACGCTGGCGATCGGGGCGACGACGGCGATGATGGGCAGCGTGACCATGGGCCGGGCGGCCTGATAGGCGGTCTGCGTGAGCAGGACATTGCCCGCCCCGCACACGACCAGGGCGTAGAGCGGCCATGAGGTGAACAGCGGGGCCAGATGGTGGCTCGCCAGGTGGGAGAACGCCAGCGTCACCACCGCCGAACAGGAATCCGCCAGCCCCGCCGCCACCGCGAGGAAGACCGCCCGGCGGCGCCCGGCGGCGCGTAGCCCGACGGCGGCGGCCGCCAGCGCGCCGAGCCCGGTGAGGGCGGCGGCCACGCCCACCTTCAGAGCGTAGTCCGGCTGGCCGGCCAGGTGGCCGTGACCGGGCGAGGTCAGCGCCAGGAACGCGGCGGCGGCCGCGACAACCGTCAGCGCGGCGGCCCAGGACGTCCGGCTCAGCGGACGGCCCGACCAGACGCGCATGATCACCACCGCGACGACAAGCTCGACCGACACCAGCATCTGCACGGTCGCCAGCGGCCCCGAGCGCAACGCGACCGCGTGCGCCGCGAACCCGCCGATCTGCACGGCGATTCCCAGCAGCCACAAGGGCTGGCGTGCGAGCAGGAGCAGCAGCCGGGGGCGCCCCGCCAGCGACCGCGGGGCCGCGGCCGCCTGGTGCTGCTCCATCGCCGCCCCGGCCCCGTAGAGCACGGCGGCGGCCAGCGCGGTCGCGATCATCACCATCATGAACACCACGCTAGGAGCGATGCACCGCCCGGGCTATCCGGTAGGTCCCCCATTCAGCGGTGGGGTTACCCCCCTGCCGTCTCAGGGGCGCGGTCCAGCGACCCCGCCGGTTAGAGACTCCGGAACGGGGCAACTCGGAGCAACCGTACGTTCAGGATGACGGGTTTGATCTTTCCGGGGCTGATCTTCGGGATCGCTAGTTGGTGACCCGGTAGACGTCGTAGACGCCGTCGATGTTGCGGACTGCGCGCAGGACGTCGCCGAGGTGCTTCGGGTCGCCCATTTCGAAGCTGAAGCGGCTGAGGGCTACCCGGTCCCTGGTCGTCTGGACGCTGGCCGACAGGATGTTGACGTGCTGGTCGGACAGGATGCGGGTGACGTCGGACAGCAGCCGGGTGCGGTCGAGCGCCTCGACCTGGATCGCGACGAGGAAGACCGAGGCATCCGACGGGGCCCAGTGGACGCTGACCATGCGCTCGAGCTGGGTGTCGCTCAGGTGCGCGAGGTTCACGCAGTTGGCGCGGTGCACCGAGACGCCGTGGCCGTGGGTGACGAAGCCCTGGATCTCATCGCCTGGCACCGGGGTACAGCACTTGGACAGGCGTACCCAGACGTCGGCGGCGCCTTCCACCTCGATGCCGGAGTCGGTGGCGGTGCTTGGCCGGGGGGCGCGGGAGACCTTCGGGATGGGGGTGAGCTCGGCCAGGTCTTCTTGCGCGCCGACGGTGCCGCTGACCGCGCGGACCACCTTGGCCACCACCGACTGGGCGCTGATACGGCCCTCGCCGACCGCCGCGTACAGGCCGGACAGGTCCGGGTAGCGCAGGTCGCCGGCGACGTTGCGCAGCGTCTCGGCTGACATCAGGCGCTGCAGCGGCAGGCCCTGCTTGCGCATGACCTTGGCGATCTGGTCCTTGCCCGCCTCGACCGCGGCCTCGCGGCGCTCTTTGGAGAACCACTGGCGGATCTTGTTCCTGGCCCGGGCGCTCTTGACGAAGTTGAGCCAGTCGCGGTTCGGGCCGGCCTCCTGCGCCTTGGAGGTGAAGATCTCCACCGTGTCGCCGTTGTCCAGGGTGGACTCCAGGGCGACGAGGCGGCCGTTGACGCGGGCGCCGATCGTGCGGTGGCCGATGTCGGTGTGGATCGCGTAGGCGAAGTCGACCGGGGTGGCGCCCTGCGGCAGGGCGATGACCTCGCCCCGCGGGGTGAAGACGTAGACCTCGGCGCCGGCCAGGTCGAACCGCAGCGAGTCGAGGAACTCGGCCGGGTCCTCGGTCTCCCGCTGCCAGTCGACCAGCTGGCGGAGCCAGGCCATCTCGGCCGCCTCGTCGCTCTTCTTGCCCTTGTCCTTCTCGTGGTGGTCACCCCGCCGGGCAGGACGGGGCCGTGCGCCACCATGTCTTCCTTGTACTTCCAGTGCGCGGCGACGCCGTACTCGGCCCGCTTGTGCATGCCCCAGGTGCGGATTTGCAGCTCGACCGGCTTGCCGCCGGGTCCGATGACCGTGGTGTGCAGGCTCTGGTACATGTTGAACTTGGGCATCGCGATGTAGTCCTTGAACCGGCCGGGGACCGGGTTCCACCGCGCGTGGATGGTGCCGAGGGCGGCGTAGCAGTCGCGCACCGTGTCGACCAGGACCCGGATGCCGACCAGGTCGTAGATGTCGTCGAACTCCACGTTGCGCGCGATCATCTTCTGGTAAATCGAGTAGTAGTGCTTGGGGCGGCCGCTGACGGTGCCCTTGATGCGCGCCTCGTGCATGTCGGCCGACAGGTCGGTGATGACCTCCTGCAGCAGCTGGTCGCGGCGCGGCGAGCGCTGCGAGACGAGCCGGGCGATCTCGTCGTACCGCTTGGGGTAGAGGGTGGCGAAGGCCAGGTCCTCGAGCTCCCACTTGACGGTGTTCATGCCCAGCCGGTGCGCGAGCGGGGCGTAGATCTCGAGGGTCTCCCGCGATTTGCGCTCCTGCTTGTCCCGCGGCATGTAACGCAGGGTGCGCATGTTGTGCAGCCGGTCGGCCAGCTTGATGACCAGGACCCTGATGTCGCGCGACATGGCGACGACCATCTTGCGGACCGTCTCGGCCTCGGCCGACGCCCCGTACTTGACCTTGTCCAGCTTGGTGACGCCGTCCACCAGCGCCGCGACGTCCTCGCCGAAGTCGCTGCGGAGCTCGGTGAGGGTGTAGGCGGTGTCCTCGACGGTGTCGTGCAGCAGGGCGGCGCAGATCGTCTCGGTGTTCATGCCGAGCTCGGCCAGGATCGTGGCGACGGCCAGCGGGTGCGTGATGTAGGGGTCGCCCGACTTGCGCTTCTGGTCCTTGTGCCAGTGGGCCGCGACGTCGTAGGCCCGCTCCACCGTGTGGACGTCGGCCTTCGGGTGGTGCGCGCGGATGGTCTTGATCAGCGGTTCGAGCACAGGATTCATACCGGACCCCCGCTGGGCTCCGAGCCTCGCCAGGCGGCGGCGGACGCTGACGCCAGGCGAAGGGGCAGGCTGTGCCGGCGACGCGGTCTGCTGGCCGGCTTGGTTGCGCGCCTGGAGGCGACTCTGACGCGCGGGCGTGCGACGCTGCGGCCGGGCGCGCCGGCGTCTGCTCCGATTCGGTTGAGGCCTGCGGTGCCTGCTCTGCTGGTGCCGCAGTCTCCGCAGTCTCCTCGATCCGGGCAGCCCCCTCGGCGTCGGCCGTGGCGGTTGTCAGTACCTCACCGGCCACTAGCGCTCCTCGCATCTGCCAGATACACAGTCTACTTGGCGTAGTTAACCCGCGGGTAGACACTGCGCATTCCTGTGCATGCACAGACGCCCGTCCTGTTCGCTGCCGGCTGCGGCCGCTCGCGGAGGGTTTTGCCTGGTCAGACGGTCTTATGGGGACTTCGGCGCTCTTTTAGACCGTCAGCAGCGCGCGGATCTCCAGGTCGCCGACGTTGGCCCGGCCGTTGAGGAACGACAGTTCCATCAGGACGGCGACGCCGACCACCTCGGCCCCGGCCTGGCGGACCAGGGTGGCGGCGGCGCGGGCGGTGCCGCCGGTGGCGAGCACGTCGTCGACGATCAGCACCCGCTCCCCGGGCTGGAAGGCGTCCTGGTGGACCTCGAGGACGTTGCTGCCGTACTCGAGGTCGTACTCCTGCGCGAAGGTCGCGGCCGGCAGCTTGCCCTGCTTGCGCACCGGCACGAACCCGGCCCTGATCTCGAAGGCGACCGGGGCGGCGAGGATGAACCCGCGCGCCTCGATCCCGACAACCTTGTCCACCGGGCCGTAGATGGCGGCGATGGCCTCCACCACGTCGCCGAACGCGTCCGCGTCACCCAGCAGCGGCGTGATGTCCTTGAACAGCACGCCGGGCTGCGGGTAGTCGGGGATATCGCGGACGTGGGCCGTGATGACGTCGGCGATGTCCGACACGCCTGGCTACCGCCTCTTCTTCTTGGCCCCGGGGCGGCGCTGGGCGCTGCCGCCGGTGCGCGGCTGCGGCCTGCTGCCGGGGGCCGGCCGGGTGGGGCGGGCGGAGTCCGCGGCCCGGGCGGCCGCGGCGGCGGAGACCGCCACCCCGTCGTTGTCGTTGACGTCGTCGAGGTCGTTGTCCGGTTCGGCCGGCTCGCCGATCTGCGGGTCCGGTCCTGGTCCTGGTCCTGGTCCAGCAGCGTGGTGCCGGCCGGGGTGACCGCGGACGCGGCCGAGGTGCTGGCCGTACCGGCGGCGCGGCGGCCGCCGGCCAGGCGGCGCTTGACCTTGACCGCCAGATCCTTGTACTCGGGCTGGCGCTCCTTCAGATCGGCCAGCACCGGGGTGGCGATGAAGATCGAGGAGTAGGTGCCCGACAGCATGCCGACGAACAGCACCAGGGACAGGTCCTTGAGCGTGCCCGCGCCGAGCAGGCCCGCGCCCACGAAGAGGATGGAAGCGACCGGGATCAACGCGGTCAGCGAGGTGTTGATCGACCTGACCAGGGTCTGGTTGAGCGCCAGGTTGGCCGCGTCGCTGTAGGTGGAGCGCTGGGTGGTGAGCAGGCCGGCGGTATTCTCCCGGACCTTGTCGAAGACCACCACCGTGTCGTAGAGCGAGTAGCCGAGGATCGTCAGCAAGCCGATCACGGTGGTCGGGGAGACCTCGAACCCGGTCAGCGCGTACACCCCGATGGTGATCACGATGTCGTGCATCAGCGCCACGAACGCGGCGACCGCCATCCGCCACTCAAAGCAGATCGTCAGGTAGGCGATGATCACGACGAGGAAGATGATCAGTGCCTCGATGGCCTTGCTCGTGATCTGGCTGCCCCAGGTCGGGCCGACGAACTGGACCGTCAGCGTGCTCGGCGGGATGTGGAAGGCCTGCTGTAGCGCGACCGCGATGTGCTGCTGCGTGGCCTGCGACAGCGCCTTGGTCGTCGCCGTCCATTGCGGCGCGAGCTTGACCAGGTGGGAGACGACCAGCTGGACGGTCGAGTCACCGCCGCCGTTGACGCTAACGATCCGGGAGATCTCGCCCTGTACCTGGGAGGTGCTGCCCTGGCTGGGGGTGGAGGGAAACGCGAAGATCGTGCCGCCCTTGAAGTCCACCGAGAAGTTCAGGCCCTGCACGATCAGGGCGATCGCGCTCACCAGCACGATGAGGCCGGAGATCGTGTACCAGGTGCGCTGGCGGCCGACGAAGTTGACCGAGACCTCGCCCCGGTACAGCCGGCCCGCGATCCCGCCGACGCCTGCCATCATGCCTCCTTCGAGGTCGGTGAGCCGCCGTCGGCGGGACGCCTGGTTGGCGGCCGCTGAACGCGGACCGTACGCCGGGAGCCCGATCCCCGCCAGGGCGACTTGGCGCCGAGCCGCTCCGGGTCAAGCCCGGACCATTTGCTCCCGCCGCTGAAGAACTTCGTCCCGGCCAGCAGGGTCACCATCGGCTTGGTGAACAGGAAGACCACCACGACGTCGATGACCGTGGTCAGGCCGAGGGTGTAGGCGAAGCCCTGCACGTCGCTGGTGGCGAAGTGGTAGAGCAGCGCCGCCGCCAGGAAGGACACCCCGTCGGAGACCAGAATCGTGCGCCGGGCCCGCTTCCACCCGGCCTCGACCGCCGGGCGGAGCGATTTGCCCTCCCGTACCTCGTCACGGAGCCGCTCGAAGTAGACGATGAACGAGTCCGCGGTGATGCCGATCGCCACCACCAGGCCGGCGATGGCCGACAGGGTCATGGTGAAGTTCTGGTACTTGCTCAGGATCACCACCGAGAGGTAGGCCAGCAGCGCCGCGATCAGCAGGCTGGAGACCGACACTATGCCGAGCCCTCGGTAGTAATAGAACAGGTAGAGCACGACCAGGAACAGGCCAAGGATGCCCGCGAGCAGCCCCGCGTCAAGCGAGGCCTTGCCGACCGACGCTGAGACCGTCGTCTCGTCCGTCAGCTTGAAGGACAGCGGCAGCGAGCCGTACTTGAGGACGTTCTGCAGCTGCGTCGCCTCGGCCTCGGTGAAGCCGTCCGGCTGCGGGCCGGTGATCTGGAACGAGCCGGAGGTGAGGGCACCGTCGGTCTCCGGCGCCGACTGCACGTTGCCGTCGAGCACGATCCCGATCTGGTCGAGCGCGCCATCGTCGGAGTAAGCGCCCTCGGCTTGCGCCTGCTGCGCCCCCGCGTAGTACTTGTCGTACTGGCTGGTGGTCAGCTTGCCGAACTCGGATCCGCCCGCGCTGGTCAGCCCGATGTTGACGACCCACTGGTCATTGGTGTTGTCCAGTACGGCCTCGACCGAGGAGACGTCGGTGCCCTGGACCGCGGCCGGGCCGAGCACGTACTTGGTGCCGTCCGCGTCGCAGGAGACGGTCTGGATGGTCGGGTCGTTCCACGGGGCAAGGTTTTGGCTGTACCCGGGGACGGTGCTCTTCCAGCTGGGGTCCACTGTGTTCGCGTTCGGGCCCGGCTTGCAGACCAGCTTGTCGAACTGCTTCATGGTGACCGCGTTGACCGCCGACGCGTCACCATAGGTGGCGGGGGCGGCCGCGGCGGTGGACGACGCGCTGGCGCTGGCGCTTGGCGTGGCAGTCGCCTTCGCGGTGGCGCCGGCCGTGGCGGACGTCGTGGCCGAGGCGGTGGGGGTGGCACTCGGGCTGGCCAGCGCGGCGGAGACGTCGGAGGTCGAGGCCTTCGCGCTCGCGGTCGAGGTAGCCGAGGCGCTGGCCGCCGGGGTCGGCGACACCGTGGCCTTGGCCGTGCCGGTGGCCGTCCCGCTGGGCGTGGCCGACGGGGTGGCGGTGGACTTCACCTTCGGGGCGACGGTCGGCACGCCCGTGTATGGCTCTATCAGCAGCACCGGCCGGAAGTCCAGCTTGGCGGTGGCGGTGATCAGGCCAACCAGGTTCGTCGAGAGCTGGCCGGGCACCGTCACGGTGATCTGGTTAGCGCCCTGCGTCTGGACCTGGGCGCCGGAGTTGCCGGTGCCGTTCACCCGGCTGAGCAGCACCCCGATGGACGCCTGCATCTCCTCGGCCGACGGCACCTGGCCGTTCGGGGTTTCCGCCGTGATCACGACCTGGGTGCCGCTGGACAGGTCGAGCCCGAGGCCGACCTTGAACTGGTTGTGCCAGTTGCTTGGGCTGAACGTCTCAGCGCCGAGGATCGAGATCAGCATGATCAAGATCAGCGCGCCAAGTCCGGCCAACGCGAGGCCCGGGCGCGAGCCTCTCCTGCTTCGGGGTGCCACTTATCGCCTGCCTGGTAGATGTCGCCTGGGCTGGTGCCGCTAGTCCTTGGTGGTACTGCCAGTGGTGGTGCCGGTCTCGGCGACGTCGTCGCTCTCGAACGTCTCCCACTCGGCGTCGGGGTTGACGTCCGTGTCGGTGTCGGTGTCGGTGTCGGTGTGCATCGGTGTCGTCCGTGTCGTCAGACTCGGTGCCGGTGAAGTCGGTCACCGTCTCCTCGGGCTCATCGCCCGGGCTGACCACGTCCATGATGGCGCGCTTCATGTAGCGCACCTCGACGCCCGGCGCGACCTCGAGGACCACGTCGTCGTCGTCGACGGAGATGACGGTCGCGTACATGCCCGCGGTAGTCCGCACGCGGGCGCCGGCTGCGACCGAGCTCTGCTTCTGCGCGGCCTGCTGCTTGCGGCGCTGCTGCGGCCTGATCATCAGGAAGTAGAACGCCACCACCACGACGAGGATGAGGAGGATCGTGGAGGAGGAAAAGCCGCCCTTGGACGAGGTGGCTGCGAGATCATAAGTCCCCAGCATCGGGGCATCCTTCCGGTTGACTTTCTGCCAGTTGGCGGGCCCCGGTCATAGCCATGACAGGCACGGGCCAACTTGCGCAGTGTAGCGGCGCTAGGAATAACGCATAACCACCCTACGGGGTTTCCGAACGTGATCGTTACCGTCGAGATGAGATCGGGCGGTTAGCGGGGCTGCTCAGCCCAGCCGTGGTCAGCCGAACTCGGCTCAATCAAAAAGTGTCGGAAGATCGGCCGCCGGCGGCGGGGTCAGGCCGAGGTGAGCCCAGCCCGCCGCGGTGGCCACCCGGCCGCGGGGGGTCCTGGCCAGCAGGCCGTGCCGCACCAGGAACGGCTCGGCCACCACCTCGACCGTTTCCGCCTCCTCGGCCACCGCCACCGCCAGCGTGGACAGGCCCACCGGGCCGCCGCCGAACCGGCGGATGAGCGCGTCGAGCACGGCCCGGTCGAGCCGGTCGAGGCCGAGCTCGTCGACCTCGTAAAGCTCCAACGCGGTCCGGGTGAGCTCCCTGGTGACCAGGCCGTCCGCGCGGACCTCGGCGTAGTCGCGGACCCGGCGCAGCAGCCGGTTGGCGATCCGCGGGGTGCCGCGTGACCGCAGCGACAGTTCCTCGATGCCGCCGTCCTCAATCCGGACGCCGAGCAGCCCGGCCGATCGCCTGACGATGACCCCGAGCTCCTCGGGCTGGTAAAAGTCCAGGTGCCCGGTGAAGCCAAACCGGTCGCGCAGCGGCGCGGGCAGCAGGCCCGCCCGGGTGGTCGCGCCGACCAGGGTGAACGGGGCGATGTCGAGCGGGATCGCGGTCGCGCCGGGGCCCTTGCCGACAATGATGTCGACCCGGAAGTCCTCCATCGCCAGGTACAGCATCTCCTCGGCCGGGCGGGCCAGGCGGTGGATCTCGTCGATGAAGACGACCTCACCCTCCTGCAGGGTGGAGAGCACCGCCGCCAGGTCGCCGGACCGCTCGATCGCCGGGCCGCTGGTGATCCGCAGCGGCGCGCCGAGCTCGGCCGCGATGATCATCGCGATGGTGGTCTTGCCCAGTCCGGGCGGCCCCGACAGCAGCACGTGGTCCGGTGGCCGGCCGCGCCGCAGCGCGCTGTGCAGCAGCAGGGTGAGCTGCTCACGGACCCGGTGCTGGCCGACGAAGTCGTCGAGCCGCTTGGGCCGCAGCGCGCTCTCGATCGCGCGCTCGTCGCTGTCGGCCAGCGGGGAGACGACGCTGTCGGTGTGGCTGCTGCTCTCGCGGCCGCGTTCGTAGGTGTCCTCCTCGCGCAGGTCGCGGCGGCGCCGCAGCTCGGCTTCCTCGGCCCCGGTCAGGTGGTCACCGACGTCGGTCACTGCCGCGACAGCTTCCGCAGGGCGGCGCGCAGCGCCGTGGGCACGTCGGGCTCGGCGTCACCGGAGTCGGCCTCGACCGCGACCACAGCCGCCTCGGCGTCGCGGGGCGACCAGCCGAGGTTGACCAGACCGGACTGGACCTGGTCGCGCCAGGACGGCTCGGCCCGGCGCGCGGGCACGCTCCCGCTGCCGGCGAGGTCGCCGGGGGCGCCGAGGCGGTCCCTGAGCTCGAGGATGATCCGCTGCGCGCCCTTGGTGCCGACGCCCGGGACCATGGTCAGCGCCTTGATGTCCTCGGCCGCGACGGCGCGCCGGAGCGCATCGGGCGAGTGCACCGCCAGCATCGCCAGCGCCAGCCGGGGGCCGATGCCGCTGGCCGTCTGGAGCAGCTCGAAGACGTTCCGCTCGTCGTCGGTGGCGAAGCCAAAGAGGGTGAGCGAGTCCTCCCGCACCACCAGCGACGTCGCGACCCGGCCGGGGGCGCCGGGGCGGAGGGCCGCGAGGGTGTCGGGAGTGCACTGCACCCGCAGCCCGACCCCGCCGACATCGATGACGACACCGTCGGGGGTGAGTGCGGCCACGGTGCCGTTCAGGTGCGCGATCACGCTATGCCTCCCACTACTGGCGCGGCGGCGGCCGGCCTCGCCTTGAGCGCCGGGGCGCGCCACAGATGGCAGATCGCCAGGGCCAGGGCGTCGGCCGCGTCGGCCGGGCGCGGCCGCTCGGTCATCCGCAGCAGCCGCATCACCATCACCGTCACCTGCTCCTTATCGGCGCGGCCGCTGCCGGTCACCGCCGCCTTGACCTCGCTCGGCGTGTGCAGCGCGACCGGCAGGCCGCGCCGGGCGGCGCAGACGATCGCCACCGCCCCGGCCTGGGCGGTGCCCATCACGGTGCGCACGTTGTGCTGGCTGAACACCCGCTCCACGGCCACCGCGTCGGGCTGGTACCGGGTCAGCCAGCGCTCGATTTCCTCCTCGATCGCCAGCAGCCGGGCGGCGATGTGCTCGTCGGCATCGGTGCGCACCACGCCGACCGCGACCATGGCCGGCGGCCGCCCGGGAACGCCCTCCACGATGCCGAGCCCGCACCTGGTCAGGCCGGGGTCGATGCCGAATACCCGGGTCACCGGCCGCGGCGCGTACACCATCACCGCGTCACCCGCATCCGCAGGGCCACACCGCTACCGCGCACCGCACCGCCCGATCATCGCCAGCGAACACCTGTTCGCCACCCTACCGTTCCGGGGCCGAACTGTCCCGCATCCGCCCCCTTCGCGTGTCGGCCGGGCGCGGTCAGCCCTTGCGGGCGGCGCCGGCCCAGAGGACGCCGGGGGTCTCGGCGTCGGCCGCGGAGTCGGGCCGCCACTGGTGGGTGAGGACCACACCCGGGTCGAGCAGGCCGAGGCCGTCGAAGAAGCTGGTGACCTGGCCGCGGGTGCGCATGGTGAACTGCTGGGTCATGGACTGATTCAGGCGGCGGCCCATCTCGGCCATCGCCTCCTGCTGGATGTCGCTGGCCAGATGCGAGATGACCAGGAAGCTGCCGGCCGGGACCGCGGCCATGAAGCGGTCCACGATGCCCTGCGGGTCTTCCTCATCGCGGACCATGTGCAGCACCGCGACCAGCATGATCGCGACCGGCTGGCGCAGGTCGAGCAGTCGCGCCGCGCCCGCCAGGACCTCGTCGGTGTTCTTGAGATCGGCGTCGAGGTAGGCCGTCGCGCCCTCCGGGCTGCTGGTCAGCAGGGCACGGGCGTGCGCGAGCACGATCGGGTCGTTGTCGACGTACACCACCCGCGCCTCGGGGCGGACGGCCTGCGCCACCTCGTGGGTGTTGTTCCCCGAGGGCAGGCCGGTGCCGACGTCGAGGAACTGGCGGATGCCTTCGTTCGCCGCCAGCTGGCGGACCGAGCGGGCCAGGAACTTCCGGTTCGCCTGGACCGACAGGACCGTCTCCGGGTGGACCTGGAGAACCTTGTCCCCCATCTCCCGGTCGACCGCGAAGTTGTCCTTGCCGCCGAGCCAGTAGTCGTACACCCGGGCGATGTGCGCCACGCTGGTATCGATCTTCGGCAGGTCGCGCTCATTACCGGGAAGGACACTGCGAAAGAACTTATCCGGCACAGACGCCCCTCTCGTCGGCAACGTTGTGGTGATCATAACGGCCTGTCCCGCCAGCCGATCGAAATCTTCATAACCGGCATAGGCGATATGCGCACCCGCTCAGCTGCGCTTGGGATTGCGCCGGCCGGCCGGGCCGGTCGCGATTGAGGGGATTAAAGCGACCGCGATTAAAAATCGTCGACCAGGTACGCGGTAGCGGCGAAGGCGGCGTCCAGGGCGGCGTCGGTGCCGGGGGCGCCGCCGGCCGCCAGTCCGGCCAGCCGGAGGGTGGCGACCGGGGTGCCCGCGTAGAGGGCGGCCAGGCCACGGGCGCCCAGGGTGAGCGGCGCCGCCCCGCGGGCGGACGGCGCCGCGGCGGGGGTCAGGGCCCCCGTGCCGTCGGCCACCTCGAGCTGCCAGCTGCCGGAGTTCGCCGGGCGGGCGGAGTCGCTGATCGCCAGCGGCACGGCGGCCGTGACCGCGGGCGGGAAACCGCGGGCGGCGATCGCGGCCGGGGCGTCGACCACCCGCAGCATCCACATCGAGCGCTTGGTGATGGTGGCGTCACGCTCGGCCGTGAGCCACCAGAACGGGTCGTCCGGCGCGGTCAGCGCGGTCACGGTGCGGGCCACCGACGAGTGCGAGGCGATCACCGACCAGAGGGCGCGCAGCGACTCCGGCGTCGCCGCGTGCACCCGCTCCACCAACAGCTCGCCCTGCCGCCCGTCCCCGGCCCACCGGTAGGCGGCAAAACCGTCATCACCGGCCCGATAGCAGTACAGGTCAGGGCGGGCGAGCCACCGCCGGAACGGCCCCTCGTCCCAGGTAAGCCCGCCGGCGTCCCTGGCCGCCCGATGCGCCCGGCCAATGATGGCGGTGATCTGGGCGGCGTCATCGGCACCAGCGCGGCGGACCCCGGCGCCGGCGCTGCGCAGCCGCCGCTGGCGCCGCCGCTGGCGGTGGCTGCGTGCCCGAGATGGCGTGCTTGTCCGGGGCGGCCAGCGCCCACAGCGAGCGCGCCGGGATCGTCGCCTGGTACTTACCGCCCGCCAGCTCCCAGCCAAGCGACCGGTAGATCGGCATCGTGGCCGGGAACAGCACCGACAACGGGTAACCCCGATCCGCGACGGTGTCGAGCAGCGCGGTCATCAGCCGCCGCCCCACCCCCTGCCCCCGCAGTTCGGGCGCGACCTTAACCGACGCGATCCCCGCGCACGGCACCTCGCGCCCCGCCCACCACTGACGCAAGTCATGAATCATGGCCGCCCCGGCCGGCCGCCCATCGGCGAACGCCCCGAGAAACAGCCCCTGACGGGCCCGCACCCCGGCGACGTACCGCCAGCTGGCCCGCTGCCCCGCCGTGTAGGCCCCGAACGCGTGCTCCCCCAGCTCAACCTGCGCGTCCACGTCATCGTCGCCGGTAATAGCCCGAATAACCACGTCAGTCACAACGACCGACCCTACAACGCAGCGCGGGGCCGGATGGGCGATCCCCACCGGCCCCGCAACTAACCAGACAAGCTAGCCGAGCTTCTCCATGACCTCATCGGACACGTTGTAGTTGGCGTACACGTCCTGCACGTCGTCGGAGTCCTCGAGCGCGTCGATCAGCTTGAACACCTTGCGCGCATGGTCCTCGTCCAGGTCGATCTCCACGCTGGGCAGGAAGGCCAGGTCGGCCGACTCGTAGTCGATGCCGGCCTCCTGCAGGGCGGTGCGCACCGCGACCAGGTCGGTCGGCGCGGCGATGACCTCGAAGGTGTCGCCAAGGTCGTTGACCTCCTCGGCGCCGGCGTCGAGGACCGCCATCAGCACGTCGTCCTCGCCCAGGTCCTTGGTCTTGTTGACGATGACCAGGCCCTTGCGGTTGAACAGGTAGGACACCGAACCGGGGTCGGCCATCGAGCCGCCGTTGCGGGTGAAGGCGACGCGGACGTCGGACGCCGCGCGGTTGCGGTTGTCGGTCAGGCACTCCACCAGAACCGCCACGCCGCCGGGGCCGTAGCCCTCGTAGGTGATGTTCTCGTACTGCGCGCCGCCGGCTTCCTTGCCGGACCCCCGGCGAACCGCGCGGTCGATGTTGTCGTTCGGGACCGAGGACTTCTTCGCCTTCTGGACCGCGTCGAACAGCGTCGGGTTGCCGGCCATATCACCGCCACCGGTCCGCGCGGCCACCTCGACGTTCTTGATCAGCTTGGCGAAAAGCTTGCCGCGCTTAGCATCCACCACCGCCTTCTTGTGCTTGGTGGTGGCCCACTTGGAGTGGCCGCTCATGACGTCCCCTTCACCATTGAAACGAAAAACTCGTGAATGCGCCGGTCCGGGGTCAGTTCCGGGCGGAACGCGGTGGCGAGCAGCGCACCCTGCCGGACGGCGATGATCCTACCGTCATCCGCGCCAAGCGCACAGACGCCGGGAGCGGCCCGCGTTACCTCGGGGGCGCGGATGAACACCGCGTGGAACGACGTTACCTCCCCCTTGCGGTCAAGGCGCAGCGTCACGTCGCGCTCGAAGGAATCCACCTGGCGGCCGAACGCGTTGCGGCGCGCGGTCATGTCGATGCCGCCGAACGTCTGCTGCCCGTCGACGCCGTCTGCAAGCCGGTCAGCGAGCATGATCAGGCCGGCGCAGGAGCCGAAGACGGGCAGCCCGCCCGCTATCAGCTTACGTACCGGGTCGAGTAGCTCAAAGGCGGCGGCCAGGCGCCACAGCGTCGTCGGCTCGCCACCCGGGATGACCAGGCCGTCGACTGCCTCGATCTCGGCCGTCCGCCGTACCGGCCGTATCCGGGACGGGCAGCGGGGTTAACCGCGGCCGTCGCCGTCCACCAGGGCGTCGTCCATGTCGAAGAACTCGGGCGGCGTCGCGGTGCCGGACAGGCGCAGCATCCGGGACAGCGGACGGCGGCGGTCGTCGATGGTGCGGCCCGCCAGGTCGTTGTAGAACTTGCGGGCGAGGTAGACCTGGTGCGCGGCCGCCTCCACCTCATCGACCAGCTCGATGGCGCCCTCGTTCTCCGCCAGCTCGTTGCGGAAGCCGGGCTCGGCCAGGACGGCGCGCAGCGACCGGGTCAGGTCGGACTCGGCCAGGTCACGCTCGGCCGGGTCGGCCTGCCGGGCGCGGCGGACGGCGTCGGCCAGCAGCACGCTGGTGGCCGGGTCGAGCGTCCCGGACGAGGCGAGATCGGAGGAGGCCGAGGTCCGCCGGACCAGAGCCAGGTCGAGCGCGGTGCGGGCGGCCTCCACCCGGTTGTGCAGCCGGTCCAGGCGACTGGCGCGCCAGTAGACCCAGAAACCGAGGAGCACCAGGATCAGGACGGCCAGAACGGCAATGGTCCAGATCATGCTCTCGCCTTTTTCACTGGGCTATGGAGACGGTGGAGCGGCCGAGGACGACCGTTTCGTAGACGCTGACGACGTTCCTGGCCACGGTGCCCCAGTCGTAGTCGGCCACGGCGTCGAGGGCGGCGACCGAGAGCTCGGCCCGGCGGCCGGGGTCGTCCAGCAACCGGGTGGTGACCCGGGCCAGGTCGTCCGGGTCGCCCACGGCGAACAGCTCGCCCGCCCGGCCGTCCCGCAGCACCTGGCGGAAGGCCGGGATGTCGCTGGCCACGATGGGCAGGCCGGCCGCCATCGCCTCGGCGGTGACGATGCCGAAGGACTCGCCGCCAGTGTTGGGCGAGCAGAAGACCTCGACCGAGTGCAGCACGCGGATCTTGTCCTCCTCCGACACCTCGCCCAGGAACACGGCGCGGTCGCGCAGGCTCGCGGGGAGCTTGTGCCGCTGCTCGTCGGCGTCGCCCGGGCCCGCGATGAGCAGCCGCAGCCCGGGCCGCCCCCCGGCCAGCAGCTCGAACGCCTTGAGCAGCACCGACAGGCCCTTGCGGGACTCGTCCATCCGGCCCAGGAAGCCGATCACGCCGCCGGTGCCGGGGAAGCCGTCGAGCGGGCGCGCCTCCCGGTAGCGGTGGGTGGCGACCCCGTTCGGTATCAGCACGGCGTCGCCGCCCAGGTGCTCGACGAACGTTGTCCTGGCCGCCTCGGAGACCGCGATCCGCGCGTCGATCTTCTCCAGCGCGGTGCGGAGCACGGGCTGGGTGGCGAGCAGCCAGCGCGACTTGGGCATCGCGGTGTGCACCGTGGCCACGATCGGCCCGGAAGCCACCCAGCAGGCGAGCAGCGGCAGCGACGGCACGGCAGGCTCGTGCACGTGCAGCACGTCGAAGTCGCCGTCGCGGAGCCAGCGGCGGACCCGGTTGGCCGACAGCGGGCCGAACGAGAGCCGGGCGACCGACCCGTTGTACGGCACCGGCATCGCCTTCCCGGTGGGGACGATGTAGGGCGGCAGCGACCTGTCCTCATCGGCCGGGGCGATCACCGAGACCTCGTGGCCCATCCCGATCAGCGCCTCGGCCAGGTCCCTGATGTGCTGCTGGACCCCGCCGGGCACGTCCCACGAGTACGGGCAGGCGATGCCGATCCTCATGGCGCATCACCGTTGCCGTTGCTGACGACCCGGTTCCGGCTGCGGGCCAGGCGGCTGGGGTCCAGGTCCCTGACGAAGAGTTTCTGCAGCATGTGCCAGTCTTCCGGGTGCTCGCGGATCGCGTCCTCGAAGACGGTGGCCATTGCCTGGGTCATCGCGGCGGCCTTCTCCTTGCGGGTGCCTTCGGCCGGGACCGGGATTTCGTCGTAGATGTGCGCGCCCCAGTCGTCCTCGCCCTCGAACCAGCAGGACACCGGCATCAGCGCCGCGCCTGTCTGCACCGCCAGGGAGGCCGGCCCGGCCGGCAACAGCGCCTTCTCACCGAAGAAATCCACCTCGACCCCGGTGTCCGACAGGTCCCGGTCCGCCACGATGCAGACCAGCTTGCCCGCCCGCAGCCGCTGCGCCATGACACCGAACGGGTGCGGGCCGCCGGTGGTCGGCAGCACCTCCATGCCGAGGCCCTGCCGGAAGTCGAGGAACCGCTGGAAGACCGCCTCGGGCTTGAGCCGCTCGGCCACAGTGGTGAACGACCCGGCCCCGTAGCCGATGATCCACCGGCCGGTGAGCTCGAAGTCGCCCATGTGGGGGAGGGCGAAGATCACGCCCCGGCCGTTCTTCATATAGCCGAGGGCCAGGTCGGCCTGGTCGAAGTTGACGTGCATGCCGGACGCGATGCGCTCGTCGCCGATCACCTGCATGCGGAAGGTCTCCCGGTAGTAGCGCGCGTAGGAACGCATCACGGCGCGCGAGAGCGCCCGCAGATCGGCGCCCTCCTCCCCCGGATCCGCCGCCCCGGTACCGGGGGCACCGTCGGTGGACGTAGAGCCACGGCCCGTTCCAAGAACCCGGGTGAGGTTCCCCTCGAGGATCTGCACCCCGCCGCCCTGCCTGCGCCAGGCGATGCCGGCCCCGGAATTGAAAAGCCCGCGCGCGGCCGACTCGGGCAGGCGGGAGACCAGACCCCAGCCCGCGCCGAACGCCGCGCTGCTCAACCGCTCTCGCAGGGTCGCCATCACTGCTCCTCGGTCGGTGCCGCGGCCTGGGCCACCGTCGGCCCGGGCCGGTCCGCGGCCGGCGCGGGCTGGGTCACCGTCGTCCCTGGCTCGCCCGTGGCCTGCGGCGCTGTTTCCCCGGCTGCCCCGGCCTGCGCGGCCGTGGTTTGCTCGGACACTGCCTGCTCGGACACTGCCGGACACCGCCTGCTCGGCGGCGGCCCGCGCGGTCTGGGACTTGGCGTCCACGTAGACGGCGCGCATCCGCTGCCCGAGGGTGAGCGCGGTCCCCGCGGCCAGCCCCCACATGCCGATCGGCAGCACGTAGGGAATACCCAAACCGGACAGGCCGATCGAGGTCAGGCCGATGATCATCCGCTCCGGGCGCTCGATCAAGCCTACGTTGGCGTTCAGGCCGAGGCCCTCGGCCCGGGCCTTGACGTAGGAGACGGAGAGCCCGGCGGCCAGGCAGAACAGGCTGACCACGGCGAGCAGGTGGTTGGTGCGCATGAACCAGATGGTGATGCCGCCGAAGATGGCCGCGTCGGCGAACCGGTCCATGGTCGAATCGAGGAACGCACCGTACTTGCCCGAATTGCCCTTGATCCTGGCCAACTGGCCGTCGAGCATGTCGGTGAAGACGAAGACCGTCGCGGTGAAGGCGCCCGGGAAGAGCTCGCCGATCGGGAACATCGACAGCGCCGCGGCGCAGACGCCGACGGTGCCGGCGACGGTAATCATGTTCGGGGTCACCGGCGTTCGCGCGAGCCCCTGGACAATCGGGTTGAACAGGCGCGCGAAGACCGGACGGAGGAAGTTCAGCATGGCCGGTCAAGATCTTACTTGGCTCGTGTTTCCGCTCACGGCGGTTGGGTGTCCCGCTTCGGCTTCGTTACCTTCCGCGATCATTTCGCATCGTTACCTGTCACCCGTCCGTTACCTCACCGATTCCCGGAAGGGGTCTTGTGGTAACTCGCCCGGCGGGTTCACTCTGTGAGCACGGAAGCTCATCGAGCGCGAGGAGGCGACGAGAGTGACTGACACATCAGGCGCAGGAGGCGCGGGAGCGGCGAACACGGGCAGGGATTCGGGGGCCGGCGGTGGTGGCGGCGGGGCGGCTAACATCCGCAACGTCGTGCTCGTCGGCCATTCCGGGAGCGGGAAGACCACGCTGGCGGAGGCGCTGCTGTCGTATGCAGGCGCGATCCCGCGGCTGGGACGGGTCGAAGACGGCACCACGGCAAGCGACTTCGACGAGGTGGAAATGCGGCAGAAGCGGTCGGTGAACCTGACCCTGCTGCCGTTTTCTGTTGGCGGGGTCACCGTCAACCTGCTCGATGCCCCGGGGTACGCGGATTTCACCGGTGACCTGCGGGCCGGGCTGCGGGCGGCCGACTGCGCGCTGTTCGTGGCGTCGGCGACCGACGGGATCGACGGCGTGACCCGGCTCCTGTGGGAGGAGTGCGCGCAGGTGGGGATGCCGCGCGCGGTCGTCATCACCAAGATCGACCACGGGCGGGCGGACTTCGCGACGGTCCTGGCCGAGTGCCAGGACGCCTTCGGCGAGGGCGTGGCGCCGCTGTACCTGCCGGTGGCGGGCGCGGCCCCCGGCGTCAGCGGGCTGATCGGGCTGCTGTCGGAGACGATGTACGAGTATTCATCCGGCCACCGCAGCGCGAGACCGGTGACCCGCGGCAGCGACAAGCAGGCGATGGCCTCGGCCCGCGACGCGCTGATCGAACAGATCATCACCGAGAGCGAAGACGAGACCCTGATGGAGCGTTACCTGTCCGGGGAGACCGTCGACACCTCGGTGCTCATCGGGGATCTGGAGAAGGCGGTCGCGCACGGCTCGTTCTACCCGGTCCTGGCCTGCGCCGCGCCGCAGGGGATCGGCCTCGCGGAACTGCTCGAGGTGATCACCCAGGGATTCCCGTCACCGCTGGAGCATCCGCTGCCGACGGTGACGCCCGCCACCGCCGCCGCGGGCGAGGCGGTTTCCGGGCTCGCCTGCGACCCCGGCGGCCCGCTGCTGGCGGAGGTGGTCAAGACCACCTCCGACCCCTATGTGGGGCGGATCTCGCTGGTGCGGGTCTTCTCCGGGACGCTGCGGCCGGACGCCGTGGTGCACGTGTCGGGACACGGGCGCCTGTCGCGCGGGCACCCCGATCACGACGACGACGAGAAGATCGGCGCGCTGACGTCGCCGCTGGGCAAGGTGCAGCGGCCGCTGGCCGAGGGCAGCGCGGGCTCGATCTGCGCGGTGGCCAAGCTGGCCACGGCCGAGACCGGGGACACGCTGTCGTCGCGCGAGACGCCGCTGCTGATGGAGCCGTGGTCGATGCCGGAGCCGCTGCTCCCGGTGGCCATCGTGGCCCGTTCCAAGGCCGATGAGGACAAGCTCGCGACGGCGCTCGCCCGGCTGGTGGCCGAGGACCCGACCATGCGGCTGGAGATGAACGCCGAGACGCACCAGCTGGTGCTCTGGTGCATGGGCGAGGCCCACGCCGACGTGCTGCTCGACCGGCTGTCGTCGCGCTACGGCGTCGCGGTGGACACGGTCTCGCTGCGGGTGCCGCTGCGCGAGACGGTCGGCTGCTCCGCGCGCGGGCTCGGGCGGAACGTCAAGCAGACCGGCGGGCACGGCGAGTTCGGGATCTGCCATATCGAGGTCGAGCCGCTGCCGGCCGGCGCGTCCGGGTTCGAGTTCGTGGACAAGATCGTCGGCGGGGTGGTGCCGCGGCAGTTCATCCCCTCGGTCGAGAAGGGCGTGCGGGCGCAACTGGAGGCGGGGGTGCTGGCCGGGTACCCGATGACCGGGATCCGGGTGACCTTGTTCGACGGGAAGGCGCACTCGGTCGACTCTTCCGACATGGCGTTCCAGAAGGCGGCACGGGCCGCGCTGCGCGATGCCGCCGAGAAGGCGTCGCCGATGCTGCTCGAGCCGGTGGACGAGGTGTCGATCCTGGTGCCCGACGATTACGTCGGATCGGTCATGTCGGACCTGTCGGGCAGGCGCGGCCGGGTGCTCGGAACCTCGCCGGTGGGGACCGGGCGGACCCTGATCCACGCCGAGGTGCCCGAGCTGGAGATCACGCGGTACTCGATCGACCTGCGCTCCGTCTCGCACGGCACGGGGTCGTTCACCCGCGCCTACCTGCGGCACGAGCCGCTCCCGTCGCACCTGTCGGCCAAGGTCGCGGCCGACTCGCGGCCTGACTAGGGGCAGTCGCCCCTGATGGCCCCGCACCCCCGCAGTGCTGCAGCTGCGGGGGTGCGGGCGTTTCAGGGGGGCGGGTGCGTTGGGTTACCTGGTCATGGGGTTATGAGGCGCTGACCACGTCGCTGGGCCCGGCCGAGGCTGGCGATGGCCGTGGTAGCCGTGGTAGCCGTGAAGTTGACCATCGGCCACCAGGAGGGCTCAAGGTCTGGCTCAGCGGCGTCTCGGTCGCGGCCGAGGCAGCTGACATGAAGGCGGGAACGGCGAGAACCATGCGGCAGAGGGTGAGCGCGGCGACGATGAGCCGCGGTGCTCTGTGCGTCGCGCGGGCGTATCGCGTCGCTCGCGTCGCGTGTTGGGCCGCACGCCATCGGGCGGTGATACTGAGGGCATAGACGCTCCTCGAGTTAATCTAAGACTTGAATTAACTCGTATTTTACGGAGCGTAGCACTTCTGGCAAGCCCCAGAAGTTCGTTCCTGGTGAGCGCGCTAGCCCGCCGCTTCGCGATCTCCCGTCCGCGCGGCCATCGCGCCGTCGAGGAAGCGTTCCATGGGGAGCGTGGCGGCACCGAGTGCCACCGCGTCCGGGCCCAGCCTGCCCAGCTCGATGGAGGTCTGGGCGAACCGGTGCGTCAGCGAGTGCTGCCTGGCCGCTTCGCGGATCGCGGGCAGCAGGCGCTCGCCGAGCAGCAGCCCGGCCCAGCCGCCGAGGATGATCCGCTCCGGCCCGAATAGGTTCACCAGGTCGGCGATCCCGGCGCCCAGGTACACCGCGGTCTCGTTGAGGATCTCCTCGGCCCGCGGGTCGCTGGCGGCGACCAGCGCCGCCAGGGCCGACTCCTCGTCCCCGCCGGGCAGCGCGTGCCCGTACCGGTCGAGGATCGCCCCGGCACCGACGTACGCCTCCAGGCACCCCCGCGAGCCGCAGCGGCAGGGCCGCCCGCCGACCTCCACGGTGGTGTGACCCCACTCGACCGCGGCGGACGTGCCGCCCCAGCCGGGTGCGCCGGTGACGATGCTGGCGCCCAGCCCGGAACCCATCAGGCACACGACCACCTGACGGGCACCGCGGCCGGCACCGAACCAGAGCTCGGCCTGCCCCATCGTCTTGGCCCCGTTGTCGATGAACAACGGGAAGTCGCCGGGCGGCCGCAGCAGCTGGCCGAGCGGGACCGCGTCCCAGCCGTAGGTCTGGGCGTAGACCAGCGTCTCCGGGCCTTCGTGCTCGATGACCCCGGGAACGCCGATGCCCGCGCCGAGTACCGCCGAGGGCGCGCAGGCACCATCGGCGAGCACGCTGGCCAGGCCCGCCTGGACGTGATCGACGACGACATCGATGCCCTGATCGCGCGGGTCGAGCGCGTAATCCGCGCTGGCCCGCATGGCCATGGTCATGTCGAACATCTCGACGCGGATGCGGGTCTCGCCCACATCGACGCCGATGACCCGTCCGTAGTCCGGGTTCATGCATAGCAGCGCTCTCGGCCGGCCGCCGTCTGAGTCGACTGAGCCGACTTCGGCAACGATGCCTTCAGTGATGAACTCCCGCACGACATTGCTGACAGAGGCGGTGCTCAGGCCCGTGGCCCAGCTAAGGTCCTGACGGCTGCAGGGCTGCCCGATGAACAGCGACCACAGCAGTACGGACCGGTTGTCCCTGCGCAGATCCCGAACGGTCGATCGTTTACGTTCTGTCACCTTTCCGTTCCACCCCCACTTTTTCTTTTACTTTTTCTTAGTTCTCCTTAGGTCATGTACGCAGTGTAACCGGAGCCAGAAAGCGGCAATTCCGGCAGGGGCTTGCAAACTAGCGCGTGCGGAGACAAGATCCGAGTTAGTTCAAGCCTTATACGAAGTCAAGGAGGACCTCATGTCCAGGGTGAACTGGCGGGAACACGATATTGGCGGCCGATGGCGGGGCCTGGCCAAGCTGCGGTCGGCCTTCAGCGCACTGGTCCTGGCGGCGGGGTGCCTGACCGCCATCGTCGTCTCGGCCCTCGTCGTCGCGCCCTCGGTCGCCCAGGCCGGCGCCGCGCGGGCCCCGCCGGCCGGCTGGTCGACGGTGTTCAGCGATAACTTCGCCGGAGCGGCGAACACGGCGCCGTCGGCGCAGAACTGGTTCTACGACATCGGCAGCGGCTACGGCACCGGCGAGACCGAGAACACCACCAACTCGACCAGCAACGTCTACCTCGACGGCAACGGCGACCTGGTGCTCAAGGCGATCGACAACGGCGGCACCTGGACGTCCGGGCGGATCGAGAGCTCGCGTGACGATTTCCAGGCGCCGGCCGGCGGCGAGCTGGAGATGACCGCGTCGATCGAGCAGCCGAACCCGGCCAACGGCCTTGGTTACTGGCCGGCGTTCTGGGCGCTCGGCTCGCCGATGCGCACCGGCGGCGGCTGGCCGCAGTCCGGCGAGCTCGACATGATGGAGGACGTCAACGGGCTCAACGAGGCCTCGCAGACCCTGCACGACTCGGCCAACAGCCCCGGACACGCGCTCATCGCCTGCCCCACCACGGGCTGCCAGACCGGCTACAACACCTACTCGGTGATCATCAACCGGACCAACACCAGCGCGGAGACCCTCGAGTACGTGATGGACGGGGTCGTGGAGTCCACCATCACCGAGGCATCGGTCGGCACGGCGGCCTGGCAGGCGGCCATCGACCACGGTTTCTACATCATCTTCGACCTGGCCATGGGCGGCAACTACCCGAACGGCGAGTGCAACTGCACGACCCCGACATCTGCCACCACATCCGGCGCGTCGATGAGCGTGCAGTACGTCGCGGTCTACGAGGAGGGCGGGAATTCCACTCCGTCCGGGACGGCCAGCGCGACCGGGCAGGTGACCGGTGACGGCGGCCTGTGCTTGGCCAACAAGAGCGCACTGGACACCGAGAGCAACCCGATCATCGCGGACAGCTGTGACGGCGACGCCGGCCAGCAGTGGTCCCCGTACACCGACGGCACCCTGCGCACCCAGGGCGGATGCCTGGACGTGGTGGCCGCGGGGACAACCAGCGGCACCGATATCGACTGGTACGCCTGTAACGCCTCTCCCGCCCAGGTCTGGACGCACGAGTCCAACGGGGAGCTGCTCAACCCGAACTCGGGGCTGTGCCTGACCGATCCGGGAGGTAATCCGAGTGGGCAACTCGAACTCGAGACCTGCACGGACTCGGCGGCGCAGATCTGGAACCTGCCGTCCGGCAGTGGCACGACAACGAACACCGTCACCGTCGGCAACCCTGGCAGTCAGACATCGACCGCCGGCACGGCGGCCAGCCTGCAGGTCGGCGCGACCGACTCGGCCTCCGGCCAGACGCTCACCTACAGCGCCAGCGGCCTGCCCGCCGGGCTGTCGATCAACTCCTCGACCGGGCTGATCTCCGGCACCCCGACAACCGCGGGCACCTCCAGCGTCACGGTGACCGCGACCGATACCACTGGGGCGAAGGGCACCGCGTCGTTCAGCTGGACGGTGAATTCCAGTACCGGCACCGGTACCGGGAGCGGCGGCGTTGACATCTCAGCGGGCGGCCCGGCCGCCTCGCCGTTCGTAGCCGACGAGGACTACACCGGCGGCACCGCCACGACCACCACCAACACGGTCAGCACGACCGGCGTGACCAACCCGGCCCCGCAGTCCGTCTACCAGCACAACCGCTTCGGCAACTTCACCTACACCATCCCCGGCCTCACCGCGGGCGCCAGCTACAACGTGCGGCTGGACTTCGCCGAGACATACTGGACCGCCGCCGGGGACCGCACCTTCAACGTCCTCATCAACGGCACCCAGGTCCTGACCAACTTCGACATCTACGCCACCGCCGGCGGCCAGAACAAGGCAGTAGCCGAATCATTCACCGCCACCGCCAACAGCAGCGGCGCGGTCACCATCCAGTTCGTCACCGTCAAGGACAACGCCCAGATCAACGGGATCGAGATCTCGCCGGTCAGCGGCGGCGGCGGCACCGGTACCGGAAGCGGCGGCGTCGACATCTCCTCGGGCGGCCCGGCCGCGGCGCCGTTCGTGGCCGACGAGGACTACACCGGCGGCACCGCCACCTCCGTCACCAACGCGATCACCACCACCGGCGTGACCAACCCGGCACCCCAGTCGGTCTACCAGCACAACCGCTACGGCAACTTCACCTACACCATCCCCGGCCTCACCGCCGGGGCGAGCTACACGGTGCGGCTCGACTTCGCCGAGGAATACTGGACCGCCGCCGGGGACCGCACCTTCAACGTCCTCATCAACGGCAACCAGGTACTGACCAACTTCGACATCTACGCCACCGCCGGCGGAGAGTACAAGGCGGTCGCCGAGTCGTTCACCGCCACTGCCAGCAGCAGCGGCGCCATCACCATCCAGTTCGTCACCGTCAAGGACAACGCCCAGGTCAACGGGATCGAGATCTCGCCGGCCTGAGCGATAGTCAGCTAAGCCGCGGATAGCGGCAGGATCGGACTCTCCGGTGGGCAGCGCTCCGGCGTTGCCCACCGGACTGCCGTTCGCGGCCAATGGTCGTCGCGCCCGCCGCCGGCGGGAAGAATTACCGCAAATGCCCCTAACCCGAGGCGGTGCTCGCGCGTCTCCGTAGCCGTAGGAAGCGATCTATGGTGCTAGGGGATCTCATGAACACATCGCCCAGGGCGCCGCGCGCCAGGCTTTCGTCCGGCGCCTTGCTGGCCGTGATCGCGCTGTCCGCGTGCGGGACGGCGAGTTCCGGAGCAGGCGGCGGTGGGGCACCGCCCAGCTCACCGAGCGCGCCGGCCTCGACGTCGGCGGCGGCGGCGACGGCCCGCGCCGCGAGTTCACCTTCCTCGTCCGCCGCCAGCGGGTCGGCGGCCACCGGGCCCGCGGCACCGACTGCCGGGCCGGCCGGCGGCCCGGTGCCGGGCGGGTTCGCGGCAACGTCGGTCACGTTCGTCTCGCCGGAAGAGGCGTTCGTGCTTGGCACCGCGCCGTGCGCGAAGGCACCGTGCACCTCGATCCTGCGCACGCTGGACCGCGGTGCCAGCTGGCGGGGGCTGCCCGCACCGGTGGTGCTGCTTGGGAACCAGCGCGCGGGCACGACCGGGCCGGCCCTGTGGGGGATCCGGTTCGCCAACTCCGACGACGGCTTCGTCTACGGCAACGGGCTGTGGGAGACCTCCGACGGAGGTGAGCAGTGGGCCCCGGCGGCCTCCCCCGGCGGTTCGATCGAGTCCCTCGAGGTGATCGACGGCCAGATCCTGGCGCTCACCGCCACCTGTACGCCGGACAACGGCTGCGGGCAGACCGACACCCTGGTGCGGCGGCCGCTGGCCGGCGGCGCCTGGCAGCAGGTCGCGCGGGTGACCGAACCGGGCGCGATCGCCACCCAGGCCCGGGTAGCGGCGGTGCTCGACGGCAGCAACGTGCTGATCACCACGGACGGGGGGCTCAGCACGGTCACCCAGGCCGGCCCGTGCGGCACGGCTGAGGTGCCGGCGCCCGCCGCGGTGGCGGTCACCGGCCCGGACGGGCTGGCGCTGGAGTGCGCCGGGGGCGCCGCGGCGGGGAGCGTGGGGAAGACGGTCTACGTCAGCGATGACCTCGGCGCGCACTGGCGGAAGGCGGGATCCCCGGCTAACGGCGGGGACCCGGCCGGGCTGTCGGCCGGGTCGGCTTCGCAACTGGTGGCGGCCGCGTTCAGCGGGGCGAGCTTCCTCTACTACTCCGGTGACGGCGGGGCGAAGTGGTCGACCGCCTTCTTCGCGGGCGACGGCGGGCTGGGCTTCAACGACCTTGGGTTCACCACGCCCACCGACGGCGTCGTCGTCTACGGGCCGGCCTTCTCCGATAACAACGCCGAGGAACTGCCGGGACAGCTGCTGCTCACCAGCAACGGCGGGGCCAGCTGGCAGCGTGTGTCGTACTAACTGGCGGCCGTGCCGACTAGCTCGGCCAGGCGTCGGCGATGAGCTTACGGGCGTCGGAGACCAGCTGCGGGAGCACCCGGGTACGGCCGATGACCGGCATGAAGTTGGTATCGCCGCCCCACCTCGGCACTACGTGCTGGTGCAGGTGGGCGGCGATGCCGGCGCCGGCCACGGTGCCGAGGTTCATCCCGAGGTTGAATCCGTGCGGGGCGGACACGGCGCGCAGGGCGGCGATCGTCCGCTTCGTGTAGTCGCTGAACTCGGACGTCTCCGCCCCGGTCAGGTCGGTGTAGTCGGCCAGATGTCGGTAGGGGCAGATGAGCACGTGCCCGCTGTTGTACGGGTAAAGGTTCATCACCGCGTAGACGAGCTCGCCGCGCGCGACGATGAGCCCCTCCTCATCCGTCAGCGTCGGGGCGATGCAGAACGGGCACCCCTCCTCCGCGCCGGGACCGGACGGTTTCCCGCCGCCCTGGATGTAGGCGAGCCGGTGCGGCGTCCACAGCCGGCCGAACGCGTCGGGCACGCCCGCACCCGGCAGAGCCGCATCGGGCACCTGCGCCTCGGCAGGGGTATCCGGATGGGGCTCGGCTGGCGCGGCAGGCACGGCCGGCGACGGCTCAGGTGACGGAACGGACGACACGGTCTTGATGGTATCGGCACGCCTCGCGGCAGCGCGCGCGAGCGTCCCCGAGGTGCATCATTGCTGTCGTCACATGACCGTATGTGAGGAGATATCGGTGGCGGTCAAATGCGTCGGCCGGTCGCACGCCCTGGCTTGCGCGCTGCCCCCGTCACGCGGCACTGGGCGCCGCGCCGCGGTGTCCGCGCGCGGCACCCAGTGCCAGCAGTGCCCCTAGCCGAGCGGGCCGTTGACCCAGGTCACTAGCGCCGGGTCGGCCTGCAGCTTGGTGAACCATGACTGCGCGTCGGCGACCGAAGCGGCGTCATAGCCGGCGGGCGGGGCGGGGGTGGACTGCTGCATGTCGAGCTTGATCTCGTTCTGCCAGTAGAACGGGGAGGTGGTGGCGAACACGCGGCTCTGCCAGCTGCACGGGGGTCAGGAAGTCGGAGAACGAGGTGGCGAGCAGCTTCACCTGAGCGACCGGCAGGTTGCCGGAAGACGCCGTGTTGACCAGCTGGGTGAGCTGCGGCGCGGCGGCGGTGAGGTCGGCGTTGATGTAACGCGAGGTCTTCAGCACGACCGCGAGGACCTTCAGCGCGAGTTGCGGGTTCGCTGTCAGCCAGGAGTCGTTGGTGGTCCAGGTGTCGTAGGACAGGCCGGCCGGGCCGAGCACCTGGTACCCGCCGACGTCCACGTAGTCGGCCGGGTGGTCGAGCAGCAGTGCGCTCTGGATCGGCAGGCTGCCGGTGTAGTAGTCGCCGACGCCGCTCTGGAACGCGGCCGCCGCCTTGGCGTCATCGGCGAAGTTGTCGACGTGCACCGACTTCGGGCTGATGCCCACGGCGGCGAGGCCCGCCGCGATCGGCGCGAAGTTCTGCTCGCCGACGATGTCGAAGGTCTTCCCCTCCCAGGACTTGAGCACGTCCAGCTTGGCCTGGGCGGGCGCGACACCCTGGGCGATCAGGGCGGAGTAGGCGGGCGGGTTGGCGCTCTTGCGGCCGACGAGGAAGAAGCCGAGGAACTGATCGCGGATGATGTAATTCCGCAGCGAAGGAGCGGTGGACGCGAGCGGGACCAGGCCGCGCAGCGTGCCGGCCCCCATGTCCAGCTGGCCGGACTCGATCGCCTGGTAGATGGCGTCGTTGGACGGCAGCGTGGTGAACTTGAACTTGATCCCCTGCTGGGCGGCGAAGCCGAGTTCCTGGGCGAGCGGCAGGGTCTGGTTGTCCAGGAACGGGCCGATGCCGACCGAGACGGTGGTCAGGGCGGCTGCAGCCGACGGCGATCCGGACGAGGATGCCGCCGGGACGCCGGGCGGGGACGAGGACGAGGACGAGCAGGCGGTCGCGGTGAAAGCCGCGATGAGGATCGCGACGGCCACGCCAACTGGGGCGCGTCTGGGCATGCTGAACATGATTCTCCTTGGTTGGGTACTGCGAGGGCGGGTTACGGCGTGACGGTGAGGCGGCCTGCGCTAGCCGCCGCCGAGGGCGGCCTCGGTCGCATCGGGGTCATGGCCTCTGGTGGTCCACCGGGTGAGGGGTCGCTCGGCCAGGACGAGCAGCCGGTCGAAGACTCCGGCCAGAATCCCGTAGAGGAACACGACGGTGAGGATGCCGGCCGTGTCGATGTACTGCTCGCGGACCATCATGAGATAGCCAAGACCGTTCTGGCTGCCGATCAGCTCGGCCGCGACGTCCAGGCCCCAGGCGGCGACGAGGGAGAACCGGATCGCGCCGAAAAGGTGCGGGAAGATGCTCGGCAGCACGACGGTCCGGTAGATGACGGCTTTCGACGCGCCGAGGGTGGCCGCCGCCCGGATGTGCGTGGGGTTGACGTTACGGACCGCGTCGAGCGTGGTGACGCTCAGCGCGACGCTGGTGCCAAGCGCGATCAGCGCGACCTGCGGCCCCCGGCCGATGCCGAACCAGAGCAGGAACAACGGGATCAGCGCGAATACCGGGGCGGGCCTGATGAAGTTCAGCACCCCGCCGAACAGGTCACGCACGACCCGCGAGGCCGCGAAGGCCAGGCCCATCCCGACGCCGAGCAGCAGGCCGAGACCCCAGCCCGTCAGCGTCATCGTGACGCTGGTGGCGAGCGCGCCGGGCAGCGCGGCGTGCATGTTCACCAGCGCGTCCCCTAGCGCTGTGGGAGTGGGCAGGTAGAAGGGCTTGACCGCTCCGCCGTAGGTGACGGCGCACCAGGCGGCGACGATCAGCAGCGGGACGACCGCGCGCAGTGCGAGGCGGCGCAGGCCTGGCCGCTTCGGCAGGCGGGCCGGGAGGCTCGGCGGCCGGGCGGCGGCCACGCTCGGAGTCTCGAGCGCGGTCACCGGGCCACCGCCGACGGCGCGGCCGCCGGGCGGCCGAGGTCACCGGAAGCGGCAGCGGCGGCTCCGCCGGCGCCGGCCGCTTCCGCCACGGCCAGCAATTCGGTCAGGCTCCGGCGCAGGTTCTGAAACTCGGTGCTCAGCTTGAGCTCCGGCGGCCGCGGTCTCGGCAGGCTGATCCGCAGCTCGCCCGCCACGCGCCCCGGATGCGGGGCGAGCACGATCACCCGGTCGGCCAGGTAGACGGCCTCCTCAAGGTCATGGGTGACGAACAAGACGGTCATCGCGGACTGCTCGAAGATGGCCGCGAACTCCGCCTGCAGCCGCTGCTTGGTCATCATGTCGAGCGCGCCGTAGGGCTCGTCCATCAGCAGCACCGGCGGGTTCACGGCCAGAGCGCGGGCAATGTCGACCCGTTTGCGCATACCGCCGGACAGCTGCCTCGGCCAGAGCCGCTCGCTAGAGCGCAGGCCGACCAAGTCCAGGGCACGGTCGGTCATGGCCACCCGCTGCGACGCGGGCACCTTGCGGACTTTCAGCCCGTACTCCACGTTGCCCCTGACCCGCATCCAGCCGAAGACGGCGTCGTCTTGGAAAACCATTCCCCGGTCTGGCCCCGGTCGCGAAATCGGGTGACCATCGACTGACACCACTCCTCGTTCAGGATGAATGAATCCCGCCACCAGGCCGAGGAGGGTCGTCTTGCCGCAACCGGAGGGCCCGATGACGGCGACCAGCTCGTGGGGGGCGACGGTAAGGTCGATGCCGTCGAGGATTGTCCGGCCGCCGAGGTCTACGCCGACGCCGCGCAGCTCCAGGCGGCTCATGCCGACACCGGGTGCTTGAGCGGCACGCCGCCGCGTCCGCGGCCGTCGGTGTTCACGCCGCGGTCCCATTCGAACGGCAGCGGCCGCCCGTTCCGCATCACGATCCACAGGCGCAGCAGCAGCCGCCGCTCCGCCGGGTCCTCGGAATCGGTGAAGGTGGAGCGGCCGTGCAGCACGCTGTAGTTGTTGACGATGGTGAGGTCGCCCGAGGTCATCTCGACCTCGGCCCCGGAATCCTCGGCGATCTTGTCGAAGACGTCCATGAGCTGACGTTGCCTGCCGGTCAGCGGCGGCGCTCCGGGCGCGGCCTGCGCTTCCTCGATCATCTCGCGTGAGTACCTGGTGCTGATCTTGGCCCCGAGAATCACGCACAGCCGGGTGAGGTAGAACGGATCCTCGCCGGCTGGCTGCTCCTCGTTGCGGGTGAAGGCGAAGTAGTCCTCGAGCAGCGGAATCAACAGCTCCGGGTACTGCCGGGCGATCTCCCTGACGGTACGCGCGGAGCTGGCGACGAAGGAGTTCCCGCCGGCCCGGGCCTGCCTGACGCACATCAGGGCAAGCAGGTCCGAGCCGTCGGTGTGGTGCTTGAGCGGGTCGTTGGTGTCCTCGGGCTTGGTTTCCTTGGTCCGGCGCGGATCCCGCAGGTCCTGCAGGCGGGCCAGCATGGTGCCGCCGCCCATCTGGTTAACCGGGGTGCCGAGCCGGACTCCGATCGCCCACAGCAGGTTCTGGTTATAGACGACGTCCTTGTCGCCCCTGCTCACCGGCAGATTGCGCAACCGGGCGATGCCGGGGCCGCCCTCGAGGGCGTGCGCGGCTCCGTCGAAGAAGCCAGTGAGCGGGGCCGTGGCCGGCAGCCAGCGGGCCGGGTCGGGGTCGTCATCCCAGTTACCGCGGGCCAGCGCCGTGCCGGTCACCGCCTGCCGCAGCCGCGCCGACTGATCGGCGGTCAGGGTGAGCTCCCAGGTGCCGCGCCGTGCGTACAGGTCGGCCGCGTCCCAGGCCGCCGGGTCCTTGAGCTCCGCGATGTGCGCGGCGACCCTGGCCAGGCCGGCGCTGGCGATGGTACTGGGGCTACCGCTCGACGGGACGTGGGACATCGGGCCTACCTTCCTGGTTCCTCCGCGATGCCGCCCTGAGCGGCATCATGGAGTTCTGGTATACCAAATGCTCCAAGACGGCATGAAACGTGGTTTTGCATCCTTGTTTCATGTCCGTTAAATCACAGGAAGAGGGGCTTTCAGCTAGCGGCTGGATATAGTCCGGTATACCAAAAGTGGGCATGTAGGGTCTTGACGCGACGGCCTGACGCCGGGACGGCGGCTCGCGGGCGGCCCGGATGCCCGAACGGACCTGGAGGAGCGGCGGCAGTGACTGGCGAAACCACAGCGGGCGAACCGCTGGATGAGGGGGCCATCACCTCGCTGGCGGACAAGGTCTACTTCGAGATCAGGGACCGGATCATCGCTGGCGTGTTCCCGCAGGGCAGCCGCCTGCGGGAACGCGAGCTGGCGGACGCGCTGGGGGTATCCCGCATTCCGCTCCGGGAGGCGCTGCCCAGGCTCGAGGCCGACGGCTTCATCGCTACCTCGCCCCGCCGCGGTGCGCGGGTTGCCCAGCTAACGGTGCGGGACATCGAGGAGATGTACGCGGTGCGGCTCGGCGTCGATGTCTTCGCCGCCAGGCTCGCCGCGCTGCGGGCGGGCGCGGGCGCGCCGACCGCCGCCCTGGTGACGGCGATCGATGTCGCCGACGCCGCCCTGGCTGACGGCGACATCGACGCCATCACGAGGGCCAACTCCGACCTGCACGAGGAGATCGTGCTGCTGGCGGGGAACTCGCTGCTGACCGCGATCATGCGACCGGTGACCGGGCGCGCGCGCTGGGTATCGCGGCTGACTTCCTATCCCGACCCCGGCGTGGCCCAGGCCGAGCACCACGCCTTGCGCGACGCCATCCTCGCGGGCAACGCCGACCTGGCCGCGGCCCTCGAATACGCCCACATCGAGAGCGGCCGCGAGCCAACCCTGTCGGCCCTGCGCGGCATCCTCCCCACGGCGTAAGCAGCCCGGATGCCGCAGCCGAGCGCGCCGGCGGCACACGTGCGCTCCGATTGTGCGGATTCGCGCGGGTTCGTGCGGAGCTGCCCCGCGGCTAGCCGCGGGGCAGCTCCGCCAGGACGAGGAGCTCGTCGAGGATCTCGTTGATCGCGGTGACGGTCATGGTGAGGTGGCCGGCGCCGGGCTGCAGGTGAACCCGGGCCCCGGGGATGCGGGCGGCGAGCCACTGGCCGTGCGCGAACGGGACCATGTTGTCCTGGTCGCCCTGCCAGATCGCGATCGGGGCGGCCTGGGTGTCCGGCCAGAAATCCCAGGGTGCGGCGAACGCGAGGTCATCGTCGCGCCAGCCGGCGATGCCGTTGCTGACGGCGCTGCGCAGCCCGGCCGCCAGGCTGTCAGCGAACTCGCCGGTGAGCACGGCCGCGTCAGCGCCGGAGATGAGGCCGGCCAGCGCCCCGACGATCTGCTCGCCGGTAATATCGCGGAGCGAGGCGGCCTCCTTCTCCAGGAACGGGGTCAGCGCCGCCTCGCCCTGCATCGCCAGGCCGAACTCCTCGACGTTCTCCGGCCCCATCCCGGCCAGGAAGTCCAGGCCGTCGACGCCGGAAGGCCCAACGCCGGCCACCGAGGCAGCGGCCAGGCACCGGCCGGGGAGCAGCGCGGCGCAGGCGATGGAGTGCGGCCCGCCGCCGGAGAAGCCGATCGAGACGAACGTGCCCGACCCGAGATCGTCGAGCACGGCGGCGACATCCGCGGCAATGTCGGCCACCCGCCGCCCGGGCAGGGGCGTCGACTGCACGTACCCGGGCCGCGCGACCTGGACGATGCGGAGCCCGCGTTCGGCCGCCGCGGCGCCGAGCTTGCTGTTGATCTCCAGGCCGACCGGCGTGCCCTCGTGCACTACGAGCGGCAATCCGTCTTCCGGCCCCGCCGTGAGGAATTCAATGTCCCGGCCATCCGCCAACCGCAGCAGCCGTCGCTCAGTCACCATCCCGCCAGCCTAGGCCCGCCCGGGTCCCGGGTCAGTGGCCGGGACCGGGATCGGCCAGGAGGCCAGCCCCCGGTTACTGGCCAGGGTTGGCGTAGACGCGGGACGGGTGGACGAAGACGGCGGTGCGGTGCTCTTCCCGCATGACCTTGTCGTAGGAGGCGAAGTCGTCGTGGGTGCCGCCGGCCGCGGTGAAGATCTCCCGCAGCAGCAGGCGCAGGCCGTCGGAGTCGATGCTCGGTTCCGGGTCGTCGGGCCCGATCAGGTCGACCGCGCCCTCGGCCGCCGCCCATTGCCAGCCGGACCGGACGACGACGTTGGCGTACGGCCGCTCGCGCAGGTAGGCCAGCTTGCGGGTGCCGCCCCTGATGACCATGCCGACGACGGTCGCGCCGGTGACCGGGTGCGGCAGCACCCCCGCGTTCACGACCGACGCCGAGATCGTCCCGTCGCCCCTCGTCACTGACACCACGACAAGGCCGCGGTCCGCCGCGATCAACCGCTGGAAATCCTCGATGTTCGCCATGAACCTATTCAACCGCCGGCCCGGCCGAATTCGTCCGCTGGGCGGGAAACGGACGCTGCGCGGCTAAGGCGCGGCGGTCGGGCAGCAGATCAGTTAGCTCGAACGTACGCGTGGGTCCCCGATCCGGGCCAGCCTCGGGCGGTTCTACGGCGTGACGGTGACGATGGTGGATCGTTGTGTACATCCGCGTGTACACAACGATCCACCATCTGGCGGTGCTAGTTGCCAGACGTGGCCGACCGGGTTGGCGCGCCGGTTAGGGGCGGTCGGAACGTCGGGCCGCAGGCGCGTCCTTGGACGGCTGGCCGGAGTCGTTGAGGAGGCCGGCCCGGCGGAGGGCTTCGGCCATCGCACCGTTGGCCGGGGGCGGCGCCGCGCCGCGGCGGTCGCCGCTGCCCTGGGGAGCACCGCCACCGCGGCGGTCGCCGCCTGAGCTGAAGCCAGCACCACGACGGTCGCCGCCCGAACCAGCGTCGCCCGAACCGGCACCGCCACCCCGACGGTCATTACCCGGGCCGGGTCCGCCGCCACGACGATCGACCCCCGCACCGGCGCCGGCCTCCCTGCGATTGCCGGGCGCGCCGGGTCCGCCGCCGCGCCGGTCGTTGCCCTGACCGGGCGCGCTACCGCGCCGGCCACCGGTGCGCCCACCGGGCTGGCCGCCGCGGCGGTCACCGCCGCTGCCTCCGGTGCCGTCGGCTCCGACGGGGCGATCACCACCAGGGCGCGGGCCTGCCTCGGGCGCGGGTGTGGAGGCGGGGACGGAGGCGGAGGCGCTGGACGCACGATCCGGGCGCGGGCCGCCCCCACGCGAAGAGCCGGGGCCGGGGCCCGCGGACCCACGACCCGGGCGCGGGCCGGCCCCGCGGGACGAGCTAGGGCCGGACGCGCCGGAAGCACGGTCCGCGCGCGGCCCGCGGGGCGGCCGGGAGGACGTCTCGGCGGCGCCGTCCGCGGGGTCGTCGGTGCGCATGGTGAGGGAGATGCGGTGCCGGGGGATGTCCACCGACAGGACCTTGACCCGCACCACCTCGCCCGACTTGACGACGTCGTGCGGGTCGGCGACGAAGTTCTTGGACAGGGCGGAGACGTGCACCAGGCCGTCCTGGTGGACGCCGATGTCGACGAACGCGCCGAAGGCGGCCACATTGGTCACGACGCCCTCCAGGATCATGCCCGGCTCCAGGTCGCCGAGGGTGTGCACGCCGTCGGCGAAGGTCGCGGTCTGGAACTCGGGCCGCGGGTCGCGGCCGGGCTTCTCCAGTTCCCTGAGGATGTCGTTGACCGTCGGCAGGCCGAAGGCGTCATCGGTGAACTCGGCCGGGTTGAGGCCGCGCAGCGTCTTGCTGTCGCCGATGAGCGCGGCCACGTCCTCGTGCGTCTTCTCGATGATGCGGCGGACGACCGGGTACGCCTCGGGGTGCACGCCGGAGGCGTCGAGGGGGTTGTCGCCACCGGAGATCCGGAGGAAGCCGGCGCACTGCTCGAACGCCTTCGGGCCGAGCCGCGGCACCTCCCGCAGCGCCTCGCGGGTGGCGAACGCGCCCTGGTCGTCGCGGCGCGCGACGATCGCGGCGGCCAGCGAGTCGGTGATGCCGGAGACCCGGGCGAGCAACGGCTTGCTGGCGGTGTTGACGTCCACCCCGACGGCGTTGACCGCGTCCTCGACCACCGCGTCCAGCGAGCGGTCGAGCTTGCTGCCGGTGACATCGTGCTGGTACTGGCCGACGCCGATCGACTTCGGGTCGATCTTGACCAGCTCCGCCAGCGGGTCCTGGAGCCTGCGGGCGATGGAGACCGCCCCGCGGAGGGAGACGTCCATGTCGGGCAGCTCGGCGCTGGCGTAGGCGCTCGCGGAGTAGACCGAGGCGCCCGCCTCGGAGACCACGATCTTGGTCAGGTTGAGATCGGGATTGGCCTTGATCAAGTCGATGGCCAGCTTGTCGGTCTCACGGGAGGCGGTGCCGTTGCCGATGGAGATCAGCTCCACCTGATGCTGGGTCGCCAGGTTCTTCAAGGTGATGAGCGACTCGTCCCACTTGTTCTGCGGGACGTGCGGGTAGATCGTGTGAGTGGCGACCGCCTTGCCGGTCTGGTCCACGACGGCGACCTTGACGCCGGTCCGGAAGCCGGGGTCGAGGCCCATCGTGGCCCGCTGGCCCGCCGGCGCGGCGAGCAGCAGGTCCTTGAGGTTGGCGGCGAAGACGTCGACCGCCTCCGCCTCGGCCGCCTGCCAGAGGCGCATCCGCAGGTCGATGCCGAGGTGGACCAGGATGCGGGTGCGCCAGGCCCAGCGCACCGTGTCGACCAGCCACTTGTCGGCGGGCCAGTCGTGGTCCTGGATGCCGAAACGTTCGGCGATCGGCTGCTCGTAGGAGGCTGACAGACTCGCCCCGGCGGTTATGTCGAAGCCCTCGTCGTTGGGGTCGAGGGTGAGGTCGAGGACCTCCTCCTTCTCGGCCCGGAACATGGCCAGCACGCGGTGCGCCTTGAGCCTGCCGAACGGCTCGGCGAAGTCGAAGTAGTCGCTGTACTTCTTGCCCTCCTCCGCCTTCCCGTCGCGGACCTTGGCGATGAGGCTGCCCTGGGCCCACATCCGCTCGCGGAGCTGGCCGATGAGGTCCGCGTCCTCGGCGAACCGCTCGACCAGGATCGAGCGGGCGCCGTCGAGGGCAGCGGCCACGTCGGCGACGTTCTCGTTCAGGTAGCCCTCGGCCGCCTCCCTCGGGTCGGTGGCCGGCGTGGACAGCAGCAGCTCGGCGAGGGGCTCAAGGCCGTTCTCGCGGGCGATCTGCGCCTTGGTGCGGCGCTTGGGCTTGTACGGGAGGTAGAGGTCCTCCAGCCTGGCCTTGGTCTCGGCGCCCTCGATCTGCGCCCGCAGCTCGCCGGTGAGCTTGCCCTGCTCGTCGACCGAGGCCAGGATCGCGGCCCGCCGCTCCTCGAGCTCGCGCAGGTAGCGCAGGCGCTCGTCCAGCGTGCGCAGCTGCGCGTCGTCGAGCGTGCCGGTGGCCTCCTTGCGGTACCGGGCGATGAACGGGACGGTGGCCCCGCCATCGAGCAGCTCGACGGCGGCGGCGACCTGGTTGCCGCGCACGCCGAGCTCGTCGGCGATCCGCTTGACGATGCCGTGCGCGGTCGCTTCCGCGGTGTGCTCGATAATCTGGCTGGTCACGTTCTTCCTGCCTCGCTAAATCTTCCTGGTGAGCTTAACTGAAGCTTCGGTCTCGGCTTGCGCGGCCTCTTGCGATGGCGGTTTTGCCATCGGTCGCGCAAGCCGGGACAGCGGGGGTACGGGGCCAGGGGGGATGGGGGGCGGGAGCCCCCCATGCTGGAAATCCCGTCCCCCGGGAGATGACTGTGCCTTCCCTGGCTGTCGAGGTACATCAGGAGCCTAGTGGGCGGCGGCGGCCAGGCAGGGCCGGTCGCGGCGAGCGCCGTTAATTCTGTGGGTCGCGAACGTGACGCTGAGTAGAGTTTGCGCATGACCGACGCCTACCAGAACCCGCGCCCCGCCGCCGTCCCCGACAAGCCCGTCCTGGACGGTCTTGAGGCGGTATGGAGCGCACGCTGGGAGGCCGGCCAGGTATACGCGTTCGACCGGTCCCGGCCGCGGGCCGAGGTCTACTCGATCGACACGCCGCCGCTCACCGTCTCCGGATCGCTGCACATCGGGCACGCATTCTCCTTCACCCACACCGACATTATGGCCCGTTATCGCCGAATGACCGGAATGTCGGTCTTCTACCCGATCGGCTGGGACGACAACGGACTGCCGACCGAGCGGCGGGTGCAGAACGTCTACGGAGTGCGCTGCGATCCCGCCCTGCCCTATGACCCCGGCTTCACCCCGCCGGAGCAGCCGGGCAGGTCCGAGCTGCCGGTCTCGCGGCGGAACTTCATCGAGCTGTGCGAGCGGCTGACGGCTATCGACGAGCGCGCCTTCGAGGAGGTCTGGCGGCGGATCGGCCTGTCGGTGGACTGGTCGCTGATGTACACGACGATCAGCGACTCGTCCCGGCGGGTCTCCCAGCGGGCGTTCCTGCACAACCTGGCCCGGGGCGAGGTGTACCGGGCGGAGGCGCCGACGCTGTGGGACGTGACTTTCCAGACGGCGGTCGCGCAGGCCGAACTGGAGGACCGCGAGCAGGCCGGCGCGTTCCACCGGATCTCCTTCCACGGCCCGGCGGGCCCGGTGTGGATCGAGACCACCCGGCCGGAGCTGCTGCCCGCCTGCGTGGCGCTGGTCGCGCACCCCGACGATGCCCGGTACCGGGAGCTGTTCGGGTCGACGGTGCGCACGCCGGTCTTCGGCGTCGAGGTGCCGGTGCTCGCGCACCCGCTGGCCGAGCCGGACAAGGGGTCCGGGATCGCCATGGTCTGCACCTTCGGCGACCTGACCGACGTGACCTGGTGGCGAGAGCTCGACCTGCCGCTGCGGGCGATCATCGGGCGCAGCGGCCGGCTGCTGCCCGAGCCGCCCGACGGCGTGCCCGCCGGGCTGTACGGGGAGCTGGCGGGAAAGACCGTGTTCTCGGCCCGCGCCCGGATGGTCGAGCTGCTGCGGGAGAGCGGCGACCTCGGCGGCGAGCCCCGCCCGGTCACCCGGCCGGTGAAATTCTACGAGAAGGGCGACCGGCCGCTGGAGATCGTCACCTCGGGGCAGTGGTACATCAGGAACGGCGGACGCGAAGCATCGGCCCGTTCCCGCTATCTGGCGGCGGGCCGGCAGCTGACCTGGCACCCGGCCCACATGCGGGTGCGCTACGAGAGCTGGGTCTCCGGGCTCGCGGGCGACTGGCTGATATCCCGGCAGCGGTTCTCCGGGGTGCCGTTCCCGGTCTGGTACCCGGTGGATGAGTCCGGGTCGCCGGTCTACTCGTCGCCGATCGCGGCCGACGAGTCTCACCTGCCGGTGGACCCGGCGGCCGAGCCGCCCCCCGGGTACGCGGAGTCACAGCGCGGCGTGCCGGGCGGGTTCATCGGCGATCCCGACGTGATGGACACCTGGGCCACCTCCTCGCTGACGCCGCAGATCGCCGGCCGCTGGGGAGCCGACGACGACCTGTTCGCGCGGGTGTTCCCGATGAACCTGCGGCCGCAGTCGCACGAGATCATCAGGACCTGGCTGTTCTCCACGGTGGTGCGGTCGGAGCTGGAATTCGGGACGCTGCCGTGGTCGGACGCCGCGATCTCCGGCTGGATCCTCGACCCGGACCGGAAGAAGATGTCCAAGTCGAAGGGGAACGTGCTCACGCCGGCTGATCTGCTCGACCAGTACGGCTCGGACGCGGTGCGGTACTGGTCGGCCAGCGGCCGCTACGGGGTGGACACCGTGTTCGACGTGGGCCAGCTGAAGGTCGGGCGGCGGCTGGCGATCAAGATACTCAACGCGTCGAAGTTCGTGCTGTCGCTTGACGGGGCGGCCGGGCCGGTCACGACGCCGGTCGACCGGTCACTGCTGGCCGCGCTGGACGGCGTGGTGCGGTCGGCCACCACGGCACTGGCGGGCTACGACCACGCCGGGGCGCTTGAGGCGATCGAGCGGTTCTTCTGGCGGTTCTGCGACGACTACCTCGAGCTGGTCAAATCCCGCGCCTACGGGTCCGGCAGCGACGGCGCCCCGGACGCGGCAGCGGCGTCGGCCCGGGGGACGCTGCGGGCGGCGCTGTCGGTGCTGCTGCGGCTGTTCGCGCCGTTCTTGCCGTTCGTCACCGAAGAGGTGTGGTCCTGGTGGCAGGAGGGGTCGGTGCACCGCGCGGCGTGGCCGTCGGACGATGCCGGCTCCGGCTCCGCCGGGGCGGGCGACCCGGCGGTACTGGAGACCGCCGCGACCCTGCTGGCCCAGATCCGCAAGGCCAAGAGCGCGGCGAAGGTCTCCATGCGGGCCGAGGCGGCGCGGGTGGTCGTGCACGGCCCGGACGCCGAGCTTGTGCACGCGTCCGCGGGCGACCTGGCGGCCGCCGGGAACATCACCGACTTGTCCTTCGTCCCCACGCCCGGCGGCGAGCTGACGGCCGAGGTAACGCTGGCGGCGCCGGCCGCGTTAGCCCGAAATCCCGTGCGCCGCGCCTTACCGCCGCAGCCGCGGCAGCGGGCCGGTGGGCAGCCGGGGCATCGGGCGGGTGGCCGAGCGCAGCCGCGGCAGCGGGCCGGTCGACGGGCCGAAGCGGAGCACCGTGCGCTCCCCCACGAGTTGGTAGCCGAGCCGGGTGACCTGGCGGTCCGGCCGGTTGCCGTCGGCGATCAGCACTACCTCGGAGACGGCCTCGGTCCCGGCCCCCGGGCCGAAGCCGGGCACCGCCCCCGCGAGGACGGCACGGCTGGTCATCAGCGTCGCCGCGGCCGCGTGGCCGTTCCGGCGGCGCTCCGGCGGCGTGTAGACCATGTTGATCCGCGCCGTTCCCGCGACCGGGCGGGCGACGGTCGCGAGCGCCACCGGCTGGTAGGCGGCCTCCGCCTGCTGCGCGGCTTCCCGGTGCTGGGGGCTGACCAGGTAATGCGCGGCCTCTCTGATCCGGAAGGTGCGCTGCTGGACTTCCCACAGCACCGCGCCGCCGTAGCTGAGCAGGTCGTCGGCCACGGCCGCGGCGGAGTTGATCCGCTCCCCCGCCTCGAGCCCGAACGCGGTCAGCCAGTCGATCAGCAGCCCCCGGTCGGCGGCGGCCATCACCCGGAGCGGCCGGCCGGGGAGGGCGTCTGCGCTGGCGGCCAGGCGCCAGGACCGCCGCCGGCGGCGCCCCGGTTGGCGTTGGCACTGGCGGCGGCCGCGGTGAGCCGGTAGACGCGGGAGTGCCGGTGCACCCGGATGGACGAGTTCTCCCGCTGGCTCCACGCCGCCGCGAACGCGTCCGCCGCCTCGACTGGTGCGTCCACGCCGCTGACGGGCCGCCCCAGCCGGGACAGGGTCCCGGCGAGCGCGGCCGCCATCTCCGGCGCCCGCCCGGCGATGAGCAGCGGCGCGGCCGGGTCATGGATGAAGGCGCCGCGTGCCCCGCTGCCATCCGGCGGCTCCCACCAGCCGTACAGCATTCCGCTGGTTTCACCCACGCCGCCGGCCGCCGCACCGGGACCCGACGGCTGCCCGACGACCTGCGCGCGCCAGCCGGATCCGACCGCGAACGTCGCCGAGAGCAGCATCGTGTTCTCCGCCGCCCGCGACCTCAGGTAGCCCTCGGCCGCCGCCGCGAACTGGTTCAGGTCAGATGTCGTACACCAGCCCATGCGGTCATGCTTCCCGTCGTGCGCTCATGCCGGGCCCAACCCGGTTCTCCGGTGCCTGGCGGTGTCGGGCAGTGGGCAGAAGGTCGCGGACCGTAACGGAAAAACTTCCCAACAAGTAACATAGTGCCTTCAAGTATGCCGCCCGGGCAGCGGAACGCAAGATTACGCGGCGGTAGCTAACCGGCCGTGAAATCCAGTACGACCCGGTCTTCCACGGCCCGGTAGCCGATGCGCTGGTAGATCGAATTGGACACCGGGTTGGCCAGGTCGGTGTAGAGCAGCACATCCTCGGCCCCTGCCTCGACCAACGCTTGCGAGGCCACCGCGGTCGCGGCGCTGGCGTAGCCGTGGCCGCGCAGTTCCGGCGGCGTGTAGACCGGCCCGATCCGCGCCATGCCCGCCACCTGCCTGGTGGCGGCGGCGATGGAGACCGGCAGGCCGCCGTCCTCCCAGACGGTGACCCCGCCGTAGCTGACCCGCTCGCGCACGTCGGCGGCCAGTCCGGCGGCGCCGCGCCCCATGTCGTGCACCTCGAACGCGAAGGCCCGGAACCATTCGGTCAGCAGCGGCACATCGGCATCGGCGGCGACCCTGGCCGCCCCGTCCGGTGCCGGGTCGGGCCAGCTGAGCCCGGCCAGCCGGTACAGCCGCTGGTTGATGTGGACCTGGACGCGGCCGCCGTTGGCCCGCTGCCAGGCGGCGGCGAAGGCCTCGGCCACCTCGATGTGCGCGTTCACTCCGGGAATGAGCAGGCCGGCCAGCGTCACCGCCGCCAGCTCCTCGGCGGCGGCCGGGGCGACCGCGGTGAGCACCACCGGGAACGGCGGAGTCTGCATGAACGCGCCGGCCACCTGGCCGGCCGGGTCGGACCACCAGCCGAGCAGCGGCCGGTCCGCCGGGGCGCCCGCCGCCGCGCCGCCGGACCCGGCCGCGTTGACCCGCATCGTCTCGGTCACGGTGAGAATCACGGTGTTCCGCACGCGCTCCCGGCGCAGGTAAGGCCCCGCCGCCGCGAGGAATTCGGCCACCTCGCCCGTTGTCTGCCATGGCATGCTGGTCATGGTCCCATGGGGGCAGCGGCGAAAGCATCTGATTTCGTGGGGCCCGGACGGGCGATCTCCCTATCCGTGACCGTCCACGCCGAGACAGACCGAAGGACCTGCGCACCATGCTCAACGTCATCGTTACCGACCCGCCCCGCGCCGAGCTCTCCGGAGTCGACCAGCTGGCCGGATACGGGGTCGCCACCGTCCACGAGGCGATCGGCCGCAACGGCTACCTCGGCCCCGCGATCCGGCCGAACCAGCAGGGCACCCGCATCTCCGGCACCGCGCTCACCGTGGTCTGCTGGCCGGGCGACAACCTGATGATCCACGCCGCCGTGGAGCAGGCCAAGCCGGGCGACATCATCGTCATCACCACCACGTCGCCCTCCTCCGACGGCGCGTTCGGCGAGCTGCTCGCCACCTCGCTGGCCGCCCGGGGCGTCCGCGGCCTGATCATGGGCGCCGGGCTGCGCGATACCCAGGAGCTGCGCGACATGGGCTTCCCGGCCTGGACCGCGCACGTCTCCGCCCAGGGCACCGTCAAGGAGACCCCCGGCGCGGTCAACGTCCCGGTCACGCTGGGCGGCCAGACGATCCGGCCGGGCGACGCGATCGTCGCCGACGACGACGGCGTCTGCGTCGTCCCCCGGCTGGACGTCGCTCAGGCGGTCACCGCGTCCGCCGCGCGGATGGCCAAGGAAGAAGCCAACCGCAAGGAGCTGGCCGCCGGCCACCTCGGCGTCGACCTCTACAACCTCCGCCCCAAGCTGGCAGGCGTCGAGTACATCTCCTACGCCGAGTACGCCAGGCGCGCGGGCGAGGGCGTCTAGCCCATGACCGGCGATGCCCGTTACGACGGGGTCCGGGCCATGCAGATGCGGGGCGGGACCTCAAAAGGGCTGTACTTCCTGGCCGGCGACCTGCCGGCCGACGCCGCCGAACGGGACGACCTGCTGCTGCGGATCATGGGGTCGCCCGACCCGACCCAGATCGACGGGGTCGGCGGGGCGCACCCGCTGCGGTCCAAGGTCGCGCTGGTGTCCCCGTCGGCGCTGGACGGCATCGACGTGGACTACCTGTTCCTGCAGGTGATGGTCGATCAGCCGGCCGTCACCGACAAGCAGAACTGCGGGAACATCCTGGCCGGCGTCGGCCCGTTCGCGGTCGAGCGCGGCCTGGTGGCGCCGGGCGGCGACGTCACGAAGGTGCGCATCCGGATGGTGAACAGCAACGGGATCGTCACCGCCACGTTCCCCACCCCCGGCGGCCGGCCCCGCTACGACGGCGGGACGGCCATCGACGGCGTGCCCGGCACCGCGGCCGCGATCGTCCTCGACTTCGAGGACTCCGGCGCCGCCGCCAGCGTGTTCCCGACCGGCAACATTACCGACACCATTGGCGGCATCCCGGTCACCTGCGTGGACAACGGGATGCCGGTCGTCGTGGTGGCCGCGTCCAGCCTGGGCAAGTCCGGGCGCGAGTCGGTCGCCGAGCTCGAAGGCGACGAGGAGCTGAACCGGCGGGTCCGGGAACTGCGCCTGGCAGCGGGCAAGGCGATGGGGCTGGGCGACGTCAGCGCCACCACGGTCCCGAAGGTCTCCCTGGTCGCACCGCCGGAACACGGTGCGGCGATCGCCACCCGGACGTTCATCCCGGTGCGGGTGCACGAGTCGATCGGGGTGCTCGGCGCGGTCAGCGTCGGCACGGCGATCATGGTCCCGGGCGCGGTCGGCAGCGACCTGGCCGTGGTCACGCCGGGCAGCCCGCGGCTGGCCATCGGGCACCCGAGCGGCGCCCTCACCGTCGAGGTCGAACTCGACACCACGGCCACACCGCCGAAGGTCCTCCGCTCAGGCGTCGTCCGCACCGCCCGCAAACTCTTCGACGGCACCGTCTTCCCCCGTTAGCCCGCGCCCCCCGTCAGCCCACCGCTGGCCCCAAGCGCTGCGCGCTTCTTGCTGTTATCCGGAGGGAGGCCGTGAATGGGAGCATGATCACGAAAGGTTTTTTTATGGCGAAGACTTTTCGTGCGCATAGCACGAATTTCTTACGTCAACAGAAAAGTCTTCGCGGTAATCGATCAGAGAAGCGAACGATGTTGCTTGACTGGCCAGCGCGGCTGATGAGGCGATGGTGCGCGAGTGACTGGTCTGAGTCGTGGGGCGATGGGGGCATCCCTGACCGGTGTGTCTGGTGGTGGGGTGGTGCCGCCAGCTCCGGCACGTCGGTGGGCGCTGGCGGGACGCTAACGCCGGCCTGCCGGAGCGCTGGCGGGGTTACTCGTCGTCGGCGGGGATGGAGATGAGGCTGAAGACCGCGCCCTCGGGGTCGGCGACGACGGCCATCCGGCCGTAGGGGCTGTCGGCGGCGGGGCGGATCAGCCGGCCGCCGTTGCCGGTGGCGGTATCGACGGCCCTGTCGGTGTCGGAGGCGCCGAAGTACACCGACCAGTACGCGGGGGGGCTGGCGTCGTGGCCGGCCGGGAGGGCGCCGATGCCGCCGACGACCTGCTGGCCGTTGATGAGCAGGGTGGCGTAGCTGAACCCGTCGCTGGACATGTCGCCGTACTCGTAGCCGAAGACCGCCGCGTAGAACGCCTTGGCCCCCTCGAAGTCGCTGCTCATGTGCTCGCTCCAGGTGAACGCGCCGGGAACGTTGGCGACCTGCGCGCCGGTGTGCTTGCGGCCCTGCCAAACGCCGAAGGGCGCGCCGGTGACGTCAGTCGCGACCACCAGGCGGCCCTGGTCCATCACGTCCATCGGCCCCATCACGATCTGGCCGCCGGCGTTGACGATCCGGGTGGCGGCCGCGTCCGCGTCGGAGGACGCGAAGTAGGTGGTCCAGGAGGACGGGGTGCCGGGCGGCCCCATCACCGCGCCGACCGCGGCGACCTGGCGGCCGTCGAGGCGGGCCATCGAGTAGCCGCCGACCTCCGGGCCGCCCGGCTCGATGTCCCAGCCGAACTGGCCGGCGTAGAAGCTGATCGCCTTCGGGATGTCGCTGGCGCCGAGGTCCGCCCAGCAAGGGGTTCCATCAGGCCAGGGAGTGTCACGGATAACCACGCTTGTCACCTCCGTGTCGGTCGAGGCACGCTCCGTCGCGGGCCACGCTATCGCAGACGGTAACACCTCTGCATCTCCCCTCTCCAGGGCCCGGCGCAGCAATCGTCTGCTCTTACAATGGGTCGATCATGAGCAACCCGGTCCCCTCATACAGCAAGACCAGCCTTGGCTCTGACCAGAGCGCGGGCGCGATCTCGCTTACCCGGCGCAGGAAGCGGATCGTCTGGCTGGTCGTCGCCTTGCTGGTGGCGGCGGGCATCGCGGTCGGCGTGTGGAGCGGGGCCAGCCACGACAAGTACGGCCCCTCGGGGAACGGCTGCGTGACGCTGACCTTCGCCAGCTCGACCGGCGGGTCGACCAGCCACTACTGCGGGGCGGCGGCGAAGTCGTTCTGCGCGTCGGCCTTCGCCAACTCCGACCGGATCTCGCTGCTGGCCCGGCCCCAGTGCGACCTCGCGGGCTGGACCAAGTCGAAGGTCGCGGCCGGCTGAGCCATGCGAGCGGTGGCACAGCGGGTCAGCCAGGCCAGCGTCACCGTTGACGGTGCCGTCATCGGGGCCATCGACGGGCCCGGGCTGCTGGTGCTGGTCGGGGTAACCCACGACGACACCGCGGAGAAGGCCGCGAAGCTGGCGGCCAAGCTCTGGGGGCTGCGCATCCTCGACGGCGAGAAGTCCTGCTCCGACGTGGGCGCGCCGCTGCTGGTGGTCAGCCAGTTCACCCTCTACGCCGACACCGCCAAGGGGCGCCGGCCGAGCTGGCACAACGCGGCGCCCGGGCCGGTGGCCGAACCCCTGGTGGCGGCGGTCATCGCCGAGTTGCGCGCGCTGGGCGCCCGCGTCGAGACGGGCAAATTCGGCGCCGACATGAAGGTCGCCCTCGTCAACGACGGCCCCATCACGATCATCGTCGATCTCTAGGATCCGGACGGCTGGGCGTGAGTCGGACGGGCGGGCACTTATCAGGCCAATATAGGCAGGTGAGCGTCTCGCTGCCGGCCATAATGTCCGGGTGACACCCTTGGAGCAGTTGTCCGTGAGCGACGTGGCCGCCAACCCCGTGCTCGCGGAGGTTGTCCGGTCCGGGTTCGTGGAGTCCCGGCACCGCGGCACCATCGTCGCGCTGGCCGCCGACGGAACGTTCGCATTGACGGCGGGCAGCGCGAACGCGCCCGTCTTCCCCCGCTCGTCCAACAAGCCGCTGCAGGCCGTGGCGATGATCCGGGCCGGGCTGCCGCTCGAGGGCGAGTTGCTCGCGCTGGCCGCCGCCAGCCACTCCGGCGAGGACTTCCACGTCCGCGGCGTGTACGACATCCTCGACTTCGCCGGGCTTACCGAAGACGACCTGCGCTGCCCGCCGGCCCTGCCGGCCGACGAGGCAACAGCGCGGCGGCTGATCGCCGCGGCCGGCTCGGCCGAGGGCAAGACGGGCCCGGAGTCGCGGGTACGCAACAACTGCTCGGGCAAGCACGCCGCGATGCTGGCGACCTGCATCGCCAACGAGTGGCCGACCGAGAGCTACCTGGAACCCGACCACCCGCTGCAGGTGCGCATCAGGCGGACCGTCGAGGACCTGGCCCGGGAGCCGATCTACGCGGTCGGCGTGGACGGCTGCGGCGCCCCGGTCTTCGCGCTGACCCTCGGCGGTGTGGCCCGGGCGTTCCGTGCGCTGGTGCTGGCCGAGCCGGGCTCCCCGGAGCGGGTGGTCGCCGATGCGATGCGCAAGTTCCCGTCCTGGACCTCCGGCACCAACCGGGACGAGAACCGGCTGATGACCGAGGTCCCGGGGCTGCTGCTCAAGGCGGGCGCGGAGGGCGTCGACGCGTTCGCGCTGCCGGATGGGTCGGCCGCCGCGGTCAAGATTGACGACGGCAACCCCCGCGCGCGCACGCCGATCACGGTCGCCATCCTGGCCCTGCTCGGCGCGCAGCCGCCGGCCGAGCTGGCGACCAAGGAAATCGTAGGCGGCGGCAAGCCGGTCGGCGTCATCCGGGCGGCCAGGCTCGCGTAGCGGGCGGGGCGCGGATGGGGTGGAACACGCGTGCGTTCCTCCCGCTGACCTTGATTTTCGCCTTAGCGGCCGGCCAGGTGGGCGGCGAGGGTGAAGCGCGGGTCCGCGGTCGGGCCGCCCGCCGCCAGTCCGGCGATGATCTCGCCCAGCACCGGGGCGAACTTGGCGCCGTGGCCCGAGCAGGGCGAGGCGACGACGAACGGGCCGCCCGACGGCCGGTCGAGGATGAAGTCCTCGTTCGCGGTCCAGGTGTAGAGGCAGGTCGTTTCGTTGACCGGGGCCGGGTCGAGGGCGGGCAGGCGCTTGGCCACGTAGGCCCGCACCCGCGCCCGTGCGGCGGGGTCGACGCGGAAGTCGCGGCCGCCGGCGGTGGTGACCGTGCCCGGGTTGTGCTCGGCGATCTTGATCGCGCCGGGCACCCCGCCGTCGCGGCCGCCGGGCAGGCCGTAGACGTAGCCGCCGGCGTCGTCGTCGATGAAGACCGGCCAGGGCCCGGCCGCGTCGCGCGCGGCCGGCGCCGGGGCGAAGTGGAAGACCTGCTGCTGCGTCACCGTCAGCGGCGGGAGCTGCACCAGCCCGCCGAGCAGGGGCGCGATCCAGGCGCCGGCCGCGACGGCGATCACCGGGGCTTCGAAGGTGCCGCTGTCGGTGTGCGCGACGGCGCCCTCCCCGGCCGCCGCCAGCCGGGTGACCGGGGTGCCGAAGCGCACGTCGGCGCCGCGGGCCGCCGCCAGAGCGAGCATCGCGGTGACCGCTCGGTCGGGGTCGAGCACGCCGGCCTCGGGGTGGAACATGACCTGGCCCACCCCGGCGAAGTCGAACTGGGGCCAGCGCTCGGCCGCCGCGGCCGCGGTCATCAGCTCGGCCGGCACGCCGCAGCTGGTGAGCACCGCGTGCAGCTGCCCCGGGTTCCTGCCCGGGCCGAAGTCGAGCCCGCCGGTCAGGGTAACCAGGTCCTCGCCCGCCTCGGCCGCCAGTTCGCGCCAGCGCTGGCCCGCCTGCCCGGTCAGCCGCACGTAGAGCGGGTCCGGGTAGGCGCGGCGGAAGATCCGCGCGCTGCCGTGCGAGCTGCCGTTGCGGTGCCCGGGGCCGAACGCGTCGAGCACGACGGCATTCATCCCGCGCTTGGCGGCGGCGTACGCGGCGGCGGCGCCGGCCAGCCCCGCGCCGACGATGACCAGGTCCGCTCGGGTCGCCATCGGTCGCTGCCTCCAGGAATAGGTCCGCTCTACCCGGTAAGGGGAACAAGATCATTATTCCGAACGGACGGTGGCTTGCTCTCTCTGGCCGACGATTGCCAGCTAATCGGCCAGGCGTGAGAGGCTTGGCGATGGAGGTAACCGACAATGAAGATCGGCTTGCAGATTCCTGATTTCAGCACGCCGCGCGGGCCGGAGCGGCTCGGGGCGGAGCTGGCGACGGTGGCGCGGACCGCCGACGACGCCGGGTTCGAGTTCATCGCGGTGATGGACCACTTCTTCCAGATCGCCGCGGTGGGGGCGTCCGAGAAAGAGATGCTCGAGGGGTACACCACGCTCGGCTACCTGGCCGCCTGCACCTCGCGCGCCCAGCTGCTCACGGTGATCACCGGCGTGCACTACCGCGAGCCCGGCATCCTGGCCAAGATCGTCACCACCCTGGACGTGCTGTCGAACGGCCGCGCGTGGCTCGGCGTCGGCGCGGGGTGGAACGAGGAGGAGTCCCGCGGGCTCGGCGATCCCGTTCCCGCCGGTGACCGAACGGTTCGAGCGGCTGGAGGAGACGCTGCAGATCTGCCTGCAGATGTGGCATGGCGACGAGCAGCCCTACCGGGGCAAGTACTACACGCTCGAGCGCCCGCTCAACTCGCCGCAGTCGCTGACCCGGCCGCACCCGCCGATCATGGTCGGCGGCGGCGGGGAGAAGAAGACGCTGCGCCTGGTCGCCCAGTACGCCGACGCGTGCAACCTGTTCGCGGGCCGGGACGAGGCGCGCAAGCTCGACGTTTTGCGCCAGCACTGCGAGGCGGTCGGGCGCGACTACGACACGATCTACAAGACGGCGTACTACTACTTCGACCCTTCCCGGGGCAGCCAGCGGATCATCGACGAGCTGGGCGCGCTGGCCGCGCTCGGCTTCGACGCCGCGATCGGCGGCGTGTCGGGTGTGTGGGACGTGGCGCCCATCGAGCTGATCGGGGCCGACGTCATCCCGGTGGTGGCCGACTTTTAGCCGGCGGCCCTAGCCGCGGGCCAGGAATTCCTCGATGGAGGCGGCGAGGGCGACCGGGGTCTCGAACATCGGGTAGTGGCCGGTGCCGCGGAGGACCTCCAGCTCGGAGTTGGGGTAGACCTGCAGCCAGGCCTGCTCCATGAACTCCGACGGCTGGGTCGGGTCGTATTCGCCGGTGATCACCTTGACCGGGACCTCGTTGCCCTTGACCCGGCCGAGGATGTCGGCCCGGGCCCACGACTCCAGGTAGCCGCCGAAGGCGGTCTGGTCGGAATTCTCCAGCGAGTGCTGGACCAGCTGGTCGACGAACGCGGCGGTCAGCCGGCTGCCGGTGGCGTAGTTGATGATCATCGCACGGCTCGCGGGGCTGGCGGCGGCGGAGCTGAACAGCGACCATTCCGATTCGCCGAGCGGCAGACCGCTGGCCGGGACCGGGGCCACCCCGACCAGGCGGCGCACCCGGTGCGGGGCCTGGAGCAGGACGTGCTGGATGGCGACGCCGCTCATCGAGTGCCCGACCAGGCTGAACCGGTCCCAGCCGAGGGAGTCGGCCAGCGCGATGGCGTCGGCCGCGGCCTCGGCCATGGTGAACTCGCCCGCCTCGCCGCGGCGGGAGCCGTAGCCGCGCAGGTCGGGGAAGACGTAGCTGAACTGGCCGCCGTCCAGGTAGTCGGGCAGGCTCCCCCAGCCGAGGGCGGAGCCGAACCAGCCGTGCAGCGCGAGAACGCGGTGGTCGCCGGTTCCGACCTTGACGTATGAGCCAGTCATGGCTCGTAACTTAGCGGAATCTATGTCGCGAATGTACCTGTCTGCGAGTCAACGACACCCTCACCGGAAGTTGCGTGACAATCCGGCCCAGACTTGGTCGTAGTCGCGCTGCCTGGCCGGGGAGTCCATGGCCTGCCTGGTCGGGGTGATCGTCCAGCGGGACTCGAACATGAACGCCAGCGTGCCGTCGAGCTTGCTCGGCGCCAGCTCGGCCGTGCTGGCCTTGGCGTAGGTCTCCGCGTCGGGGCCGTGGCTGGCGAACGTGTTGTGCAGCGAGCCGCCGCCCGGGGTGAAGCCGGCCGCCTTGGCGTCGTAGCTGCCGGAGACCAGGCCCATGTACTCGGACATGACGTTGCGGTGGAACCAGGGCGGCCGGAAGGTGTTCTCGCCCACCAGCCAGCGCGGCGCGAAGATCACGAAGTCGACTCCTGCCAGGCCCGCGGTGTCGGTCGGGCTGGTGAGCACGGTGAAAATCGACGGGTCCGGGTGGTCGTAGCTGATCGTCCCGATCACCATGAAGTTGGCGGTGTCGTATTTGAACGGGGCGTAGTTCCCGTGCCAGGCCACCACGTCGAGCGGCGAGTGGTCGTAGGCCGCCGACCAGAGGTTGCCGCCGAACTTGTTGACCACGGTGACCCCGTGGTTGCGCTCCTCGAAGGCGGCGTGCGGGTACCGGAAGTCGCGCTCGTTGGCCAGGCCGTTCGCGCCGATCGGGCCGCGTTCGGGGAGGGTGAAGCTGGCGCCGAAGTTCTCGCAGAGGTAGCCGCGGGCGATTCCGTCGGGCAGCTCGACCCGGAACCTGATGCCGCGCGGGATCACCGCGATCTCGCCCGGGCTGACCCGGAGCGGGCCGAGCTCGGTGTGCAGGATGACCGCGTTCAGCTCGGGGACGAAGAGCAGCTCGCCGTCGGAGTCGACGAAGTAGCGGTCCCGCATGCTCTTGCTCGCGGTGTAGAGGTGGACGGCCATGCCGTTGCGGGTCTTGATGTCGCCGTTGCCGCCGACGGTGAACAGGCCGTCGATGAAGTCCTGCCCCTCGTCGCCGTCGTCGGCCGCGAGCGCGAGCGGGTTCCAGCGCAGCCGGTTCGGGTTCGGTTCGATTTCGTCGAACGGGGTCGCCTTGAGGTTCCCGTTGCCGATCCGCCCGAAGGCCGGGTGCTTGGCCGACGGCAGGATCCGGTACACCCAGGTCCGCCGGTTAACCGCCCGCGGCTGGGTGAACGCGGTGCCGCTGAGCTGCTCGGCGTACAGGCCGAGGGGCGCCTGCTGCGGCGAGTTGCGGCCGACGGGAAGGGCACCTTCGATCGCTTCTGTAACGAATTCGTTCCCGAATCCGCTTGAGTAGTGGAACTCGTCATCGGCCATCGGGCTGCCTCCTCGCTGCTCGTGCCTGGCTTCCGCTGATCACGCTGTGCACGATCACGCTTGCTGTAGATCATGCTCCCCGGCGCGGGCGGCGGCCAGGTCGGGGCACGGGGTGTACGCGGCACTGCGGGGGGGCAGCGCGCCGCCAGGCGGGCGGCAGTGCTGCGCGGTGCGGCACGGCGGCCCGGCTGACCCAGTGATCGAAGTCGTAATCGGATAGGCGCATCGTTTCGGATTCGCTGCGAATTCACCACTCAAACACAGTTAGCAACAGTTACTGTTGGGTACGAGCGCCGACTCCGGGGGGATTTTGGTCTAGTAAGGAACTCTCGGGAGGTTGGATGGCCGCCACTAGATGGCTGACCTTCGATTGCTATGGCACGATCGCGGACTGGAATTCCTGCATGCTGTCGGCTCTCGAACCGGTCGCCGGCCCATCTGCGGGCGCGCTGCTCGCCGCCTACCATCGCGCCGAGTCCATTCTGGAGGCCGGGCCGCAGTGGCGCCCCTACCGCGAGATCCTCACCGACGGGCTCACCCTGGCCTCGCGGCGGACGGGAATCGGTGTCCCGCCGGCCATCGCGGGCGCGCTGGCCGAATCGTGGCCGACGATGGAGGTCTTCCCCGACGTCGCCGAGGCGCTGACCACGCTGGTAGCGTCGGGCTGGCACCTGGGCATTCTCACTAACTGCGACAACGACCTGTTCGAGAGCACCGCCGCGAATCTGCCGGCGCCATTCGAGATCGTGGTCACGGCGGAGCAGGTGAAGTCGTATAAGCCGGATCTGCCGCACTTCCGCAAATTCGCCGAAATGTCGGGCGCGACCCCCGCGACCTGGATTCACGTCGCCAACAGCTGGGTGCATGACATTCTGCCGGCCGCGCGGATGGGGCTGCGCTCGGTCTGGGTGGACCGCGACCGGACCGGGCATCCGGCCAAATTCGCCGATCGGCGGGTCACCGCCATGCGCCGGCTCCCGGAGGCGGTGCTCGACGTGAGCGTGCTGCCGGCCTGGCGGGTTCGCTGACCGGCGGGCCCGTTCCCTGGCGGCCCGCTGGCCGCTGACCGTCCTGGCCGCGCGACATAATTGACTTATGACCACCAGTGCTGAGTTGCTTGTCGACGGCTTCGGCCGGATCAGGGAGAACGTCGCGGGCGTGCTCTCCGGGCTGACCCCTGACCAGCTTGCCCACCAGGTCGCCCCCGGCGCCAACCCGATCAGCTGGCTCGTCTGGCACCTGACCCGGGTGCAGGACGACCACGTGGCCAAGGCGTTCGGAGCCGAGCAGGTCTGGTCGGGCGATGGCTGGGCCGGCCGGTTCGGGCTGCGGGCGGGGATGATGGACCACGGCTACGGGCACTCGGCCGCCGAGGTCGCCGAGATCGCGGCCGCCACCGCGTCGGCCGAACTGCTCGCGGAGTACCACGAGGCGACGTACGCGCAGACGGTGAAGCTGGTCGCCGAGGTAACCAACGCCGATCTGGACCGGATCGTGGATACCCGCTGGACGCCGCCGGTCACCCTGGCCGTGCGCCTGATGTCCGTGCTCGACGACGACATGCAGCACAGCGGCCAGGCCGCCTACGTCCGCGGCCTGCTGCTAAGCGACTAGGCCCCACCCGCTGCCGTCGACCTGCCGTTACTTGCGCGGGTCGGCGGTTACCGGGTCGGTGCAGATGAGGCCCCAGGGCTTATCGCTGGCGCGGGTGATGACGATGGTGGCGCGGTTAGGGCCGGCCAGCTTCAGGCGGCGGTGGATCTGGTCGACGTCACCGGCCAGACCCCGGCGGCGGATGTCGGCGGCACCGATGCCGAGCTCGCGCAGGCGTTTCGCGAAGCGCTTCTCGTTCCAGGGAGCGGAGTCGAGGACGCGCAGGGTGCGGGCGAACGGGGTCTGCGCCGGCCAGCTCAGCGTGAGAAAGGCGATCCGGGGGTCGATCTTGGCCGCCGCAGTGCCACCGTCGCCGCCGGCGCCGTTGGCACTGCCGCCGCCGGCACCTTCGTCGCTCAGCAAGCGGGCCAGGTCCTCGACCAGGCCGGCCCGGGTGACGGCCGGGTTCGGGTCGAGCAGGTACTCCCCCGGCTCGGTGACCGGGACGGGGGCACCGGGGTAGGCGACCAGGGTGCTTAGCCCGCTGCCGGATAGGACCGTGGCGCGGCGCGGCCCGCCGGGACCGGCCGGCGGTGCCGTGGCCAGGGCCGGGGACCAGAGGACGGCCTCCTTGAGATCACGGCCGTGGGCGATGAACTCGGCCTCCCAGCCTTCCGGGAGCAGGTCGAGGGGCAGGCCGGGGGCGGCCTTAATGCAGATGGCGGGCATCCTGTCGGCAAGCGCGAAGCACCAGCCAAGCGGCGGCTCTGACTCCCCGGCGCGGAATCGCTGCGCCGCTCCGGCGGAGGCGGTGCCGACTCCGGAGCGGCGGGCCGGGTCGATGAAGACCGCGTCGAGACCGCTGAGGCTGACGTCACGCACGTCAGCGACGAGCGCGCGTACGTTCTCCGCTGCCCCGTACACGGCGGCGTTGTGCAGGGCCAGCCTGGTGTGGACCTCGTCCCGGTCGACGGCCAGCGCCTCCCGCCCGGGCGCGAGCGCGAGCAGGTCGCCGCCGATCCCGCAGCAGAGATCGGCGACCCGGCGGGCGTCGCCGAACCGTCCCGCCCGGTAGCGCGCGATGGGCTCGGACGAGGACTGCTCGTAGCCGGACCGGGTGAAGAGCATGTCCGCTGCCCGGCTGAACTTCGCCCGGGCGGCCAGGCGCAGTTCATGCTGCGCGGTGGCCGCCGCGACCAGGTCGGCCGGGTACTCCCGGCGCAGCCTGACCGCGAGCGCGAGGCCGCCGCTGTCCGGCTCGGCGGCAAGCCGCGCCAGCAGCTCCCGGCCCTGTGCCGTCAGCAGGACAGTCGGGTCATCATTCATCGCCTTGAGGCTAACGCAGCCCAGCCCGGTCACGGTGCGTCGGAGAGGCGCGGCCCACGGGGTGAAGAACCATCGCGGGATGTCGATACGCTGCCCTTCATGAGCGACGGCAGCCTGGTGGCCTGGACATGACCGGCATGGCGGACGGCGGAGGCGCCGGACGGCCCGCTCCCCCGGCGGAGGTCAGCTGGGACGTCATGGACCTGCTGGGCGAGATCGAGGGCATCGGGCGTGACCTGGTGCGAGGCGGTTACTCGCGGCACGTGTTCGAGCCGGCCGAAATGCGGCTGCGCGAGTGGTTCACGCGGCGGGCGCGGGCACTGGGACTGGCGGTTGAGCCGGACCGGAACGGCAACATCTGGGCCTACTGGGGCGCCCGCGGCCCCGGCACGATCGCCGCCGGCAGCCACCTCGACTCAGTGCCGGGCGGCGGCGCGCTCGACGGGCCGCTGGGCGTGGCGTCGGCGCTGGCGGCCGTCGCCTGGCTCAAGTCGCACGGGGTCACGCCGTCGCGGCCGGTCGCCGTGGTCGCGTTCGCCGAGGAGGAGGGGTCCAGGTTCGGCATCGCCTGTCTCGGGTCGAAGCTGATGGCGGGCGCGCTCGACCCGGAATCGGCGCTCCGGCTGGCCGACGCGGGCGGTACGACGTTGGCCGACGCGGCCGCGTCGGCCGGGGTGGACCCGGCCCGGATCGGGCGCGATGACCAGCGGCTGGCCGAGCTGGCCGCGTTCGTCGAGCTGCACGTGGAGCAGGGCCGGGCGCTGGCCGACCTGGACGCGGCCGTCGCCGTCGCGGCTGGCATCCTGGCGCATGGCCGGTGGCGGCTGCGGTTCACCGGGGAAGGCAACCACGCCGGCGCCACCCCCATGGCGGGCCGCCGCGATCCGCTGGCGGCCGCGGCGGCGGCCATCCTCGCCGCCCGTGCCATCGCGGCGAGCCACGACGACCCGCGGGGCGGCAGGAACGCCCGCGCGACGGTCGGCCGGCGCAGCGTCGTTCCTGGCGGTACCAATGTCATCGCGTCCCGCGCCGACGCCTGGCTCGACGTGCGCGGGGACGCCGACGCCTCGACCCGGTCATTGCTGGCCGAGGTTCTGGGGGCGGCCGAGGAGGCCGCCGCCGACTGCGGCTGCGCGCTTGCGGTGACGCAGGAGTCCTACGTGGACGCCGTCACCTTCGACCCGGCCCTGCGCGACCGGCTGGGCGCGGCGCTCGGCGGCCCGCCGGTCCTCGCCACCGGGGCCGGCCACGACGCCGGCGTGCTCGCGGCCGAACTGCCGACCGCCATGCTGTTCGTGCGCAATCCGACCGGGGTCTCGCACTCCCCGTTCGAGACCGCGAGCGACGACGACTGCCGGGCTGGCGTCGCCGCGCTGACGGCCGTGCTGCGCGACCTGATGGGTTAGCCGCCGAAGACCCAGCCCAGGCAGACCGCAGCGTGGCGCCCGGCAGAGCCGACCGAGTACGGCTGAGGCGGGCGAGATGCAGGCTGAGCCGGGCGACAGGCCGGCCGAGACGCGGGGCGGCCGAGACGCAGGGCGGCCAGCGCGGCCGGCCGCAGGGCGCCTTAGCTGGCGCCGAACCAGCCCGGCACGTCCAGCCGGAAGGTCTCGCCCGGGGCCATGGTCCGCAGGCTGGCCTCCAGGTCATCGACCCGTTCCGGGCCGAGGGTCTGCGCCCAGCGGGCGCGGATGTCGCTGAAGATCGCCGCCGAGAGGGTCAGCGCCTCGGTACCGCGCGGGGTGAGGCGGACCAGCTTCCGGCGGCGGTCGGCTCCGTCGCCTGCCCGTTCCACGTAGCCCAGCGCCTCCAGCCGCTCGACCGTCTTGCCCGCTGCCTGCTTGGAGATGCCGAGCCGCCGGCCAACCTCGGTCGCGGTCGCGCCACTGAACCCGATGGCCTGCATCGCGAACCCGTGCGCGGGGCGCATGTCCTGGTGACCGCGGCGGGCCAGTTCGGCGTGCAGCTCGTCGATGACCGACCGGAACCCGGCGAAGAGCAGCAGCGGCAGCTCGTATCCGGCGCTTGACATAGTTAGACAACCTCATTTACTGTTTTAGACAACCAAGTTGTCTTTAATTCCAGGAGCATACCGCCATGGTCACCGGAAACACCATCTTCACCGAGCACACCATCGAGTCCGCGCCGGCCGCCGCCCGCCGCTCCATGACCGCCACCGCCAGCCACCTCGGCTATCTCCCGTCCGCCATTGCGCTGATGGCCACCTCACCGGACCTGCTCGACGCCTTCCTCAAGCTCACCGGCATGTTCGAGGGGACCACGCTGGACCCGGTCGCGCGCGAGGTGCTGGTCATGACCATCGCCAGGCGGAACGGCTGTCAGCTGTGCGTGGCCATGCACACCGCCAGGCTCACGGCGATGGACGCCGACGCCGGGCTGATCACGGCGCTGCGCGGCGGCGGGGAGCTGGACGACTCGCGCCTGGACGCGGTCCGGGTGTTCACGCTGCGGGTCCTGGAGACGTCCGGCGACGTCGGCGACGCCGCGCTGCGCTCGTTTCTGGCGCATGGCTACACCGAGCAGAACGCGCTTGAGGTCGTGCTCGGCATCGGCGCCTACACCATGAGCACGCTGGCCAACCGGCTGACCGGCGCCCCGGTGGATGAGCCGCTGCGCCAGTTCGCCTGACCGTTCAACGACCGCTTCAGCGCCACCGATCCGGGCAGTTCTTGCTGTTATCCGTTCCGCGCTCTCAGCTCATGCCCCGTCGCACCAGATTTTCAAAGATCACGGATCGCTGTATACACGATGCTGTACACAACGATCCACGATCGTCAGCCTTGGGCGGACTGGCGGACTGGCGGACTGGCGGACTGGCGGACTGGCGGACTGGCGGACTGGCGGACTGGCGGACTGCGGACTGGGCTGGGTCCAGCCGGCACGGACGCTCACCGGGACCAGGGCCGCTCTTGTTCTGGCCCATGGCGCAGAGTAGAAAGAAGCGGTGGGAAGAGCAGCCGTTGTGCTTTACGTACTCGCGATGGTAGCCATCGTGGTCGGCGTGGACGTCCTGGTCCTCAAGGACCAGTTCTGGCTGCGGCTGATAGCGAACGTCGGAATCGTCGTGGTATTCGGGGCCGTCTATTTGATATTCCTGAAGCGTCGATGAGCGCAGCCGCTCCGCGGTCGGGGTAACCCGCCAGGTAAGCCAGCGCATTCGGCGCTCAGGAGCTCAATCTCCAGACGGAGTAACCACCGTACGTTCAGTGGAGGGCTTTTGATTCTCAGCCCGCCAGGTCGCTCAGGCGGGTGAGCTCGGCCAGCACCTCGCGGGCGATCGCGTCGGGCCCGCGGCCGCCGGTGTCGATGGTGAGCACCGACAGGTCCTCGTAGACCGGCAGCCGCCGCTTGTACACCTGGTCGAGATCGGGCCGGTGCAGCATCGGCCGGTACTCGTCCCGCTGGACCCGGGACATCGCCTCGTCGTAGTCGACCCGCAGGTAGATGACCCGCGCGGTGCGCAGCAGGGCGCGGGTACGCGGGTCCTCGACGGCGCCGCCGCCGAGCGCGATCACCGCGTCCGGGCCACGGACGAGGTCGGCCACCGTGGCGTGCTCCATCTCACGGAAGTAGGTCTCCCCCTCGGTGGCGAAGATCTCGCGGATGTTGCGGCCCAGGCGCTGCTCGATCTCCACGTCACTGTCCACGAACGGCTGCCCGAGCCGCTCGGCGATGATGTGCCCGACCGTGGTCTTGCCGGCCCCCATGAAGCCGACCAGCACCGCCACCATGAGTCCTCCCGCTGCCCTCGCGCCCGTGCGCAGTGCGGTCGTGCGCAGCGCAGTGATGTGATGAGCCGATGCTATCGGTCAGTCCGGGCCGGACGGTGCGGTGCGGCGGCCGGCGGCCCGCCGGCGGGTAATGCGCGCCGTTAGCGGGGCGCAGTCTCGAAGATGGGCCATCCGATCTCGGTCCGCCAGCGGGCCGAGTCGCCGGTGTGCTGCCGGTTGACCGGGTAAAACTCGCGGATCGGCCCCTCGATGGCCAGCGCGTGACGGGTGACGTGGTCGGCCAGGGCGCCGTAGGCGCGGTCGATGTTGTCGTGCGGGCCGTTGTGCGCGATGACCGCCAGCTCGACCGGCGGCAGCTCGAGCGCCTCGACCCGGCCGGCCGCGCGGAAGGGTGTGTTCACCGGCAGGTAGACCGTCGCCTGCCCGGCCTCGTCGCTGAACAGCGCGCTCGCGAAGACTCCCCCGGCGTCGCCCGCCAGCGCGGTGTCCTGGGCCGACAGCGTCGCGTAGAGCTCACCGAACGCGCCGTTGAACCAGGGGCTGAGGTCGGCCATCGTGACCTGCGCGCTGATCGCCGCCACCCGCGTCAGCGGGACGCTCCGGTGCTCGACCGGGAGGTCAGGCTCGGGGTGCTCGAGCAGGTCGCGCAGCGACTCGACGGCGCTTTTGGTCCGGCTGAGCTCGTCCTCCAGCCGGCGCAGGTGACGGGTGATCAGCTCGCCGCGCTCGGCCAGATTGGTGGCGCGCAGGACGCCGCGGATGTCTTCCAGCGGCATGTCCAGGTCACGGAGCCTGCGGATAACCTGCGCCGTCGGGATCTGCGCGAGGTCATAGCGGCGGTAGCCGGAGTCGGGATCGACTTGCGCGGGCGCCAGCAGGCCCTCTTCTTGGTAGTGGCGCAGCGCCTTCACGCTCAGGTGGGTAGCGCGGGCGAAGTCGCCGATAGACACGGTCGTCTGCACGGTTCCAGTCTGCATGGTTCCAGCTTGAAGTCTCCCCCCGCGGGAGAGTCCAGCCGCGAACATCGTCTTGACCCTCCTGTTCCGGCAGCGGCGAAGCTGAAGTCATCGATCAGAAACAAGCAGGAGGGAAGCCCATCATGGCCACCACAGCGAAGCTCACCGGGGTTGTCGCCGAGCACATCCGCGCCGTCAACGACTTCGACACCGACGCGATCGTCGCCACCTTCGCCGATGACGCCTACGTCAACGACAACCGCCGCGAGATCCACGGCGCCGACGCGATCCGCCGCTGGGTGAACAAGGAAATGGTCGGCGACAGCGTCACCATCGAGCCGGTCGAGGTGCTCGACCACTACGGCGACATCATCGTCCGCGGCCGCTACGACGGCACCTACGACAAGACCAACCTCCCCGGCGAGCTCATCATGAGCAACTACTTCTCCGTCCGGGACTCCAAGATCGTCTCACTGGCCGTCATCCGCAACCAGCCCTCCCCCTATGACGAGAGCTGAGAGAGGCTTTGCTGTGTAGGGTCGGCTGGGTGGATCAGCTCGCGCCCTACACCGTCGCCTCGCTCAGTTCGGACCTGCGCACCCTCGGCCTGAATTCGGGCGACACGGTGCTGGTGCACTCCTCGGCCAGCAGCGTCGGCTTCGTGGCGGGCGGCGTCCAGGCGGTCGTGCAGGCGCTGCTCGACGTCCTCGGGCCGGACGGCACCCTGGTAGTGCCCGCCCACACACCCGACAACAGCGATCCGGCCGGCTGGATCAACCCGCCGGTCCCGCAATCGTGGTGGCCGGCGATCCGGGAGCAGGCGCCCGGCTTCGACCGGTCCCGCACCCCGAGCCGGTGGATAGGCGTCATCGCCGAGACGGTGCGCACCTGGCCCGGCGCCGTGCGCAGCGATCACCCGCAGGTCTCGTTCGCCGCCCTCGGGCGGCGGGCAGCCGGGGTCACCGATGTGCACCAGCTGGACGACGCCCTGGGCGAGCGCTCACCGCTTGGCGCGATCTACCGGCTCGACGGGAAGGTGCTGCTACTCGGCTGCGGGCACGATTCGAACACCTCGCTGCACCTGGCCGAGTGGCGGCAGCAGTCACCGCCACGCGGCGTCACCGGCGCGTCCGTCCGGCGGCCCGACGGCACCAGCGAGTGGATCAGCTGGACCGACGTCCTGGCCGACACCGATGACTTCGAGCAGGCCGGCGCGGCCTTCGAGGCCGCCGCCGGCTTGTCGCCCGGCCAGGTCGGCGGTGCCGCGGCCCGCCTGATGCCGCAGCGCGCCCTGGTCGATTTCGCCGTTGCCTGGATGGCGGCCCACCGGGGCGCCGCCTGAGCCAGGTCCTTCCTGGTCAGGGGCTCCTCGGTCAGGTTTCCGCCGGTCAGGGGCGTCCGGCACCGGGCGCGGGGGCCGGGAAGGCCACCACCTGCCCGGTGGGCTCGGACGAGCCGGGTCCGCCCCAGGTCTGTCCGACGACGAACAGCCGCGGGTCGTCGCCGCGGCTGAGCGCGCAGGAGAAGGCGCCGCGATCGGTGTCGGCCGTGGCCAGCACCTCGCCGCCCTCGCGCACGCGCACGCAGTGCTTTCTGGCGACATCGGCGTACCAGATGGCGCCCTCGGTATCCAGGCAGATGCCGTCCGGATGATCGCCGGGCGTCTCCGCCCACACCCGCCGGCCGCCGAGGCCGCCGTCGGCGCCGATGTCGTAGGCGGTGAGCCGGTTCGCGTACGACTCGGCGACGACCAGGGTCGAGCCGTCGGCGCTGATCGCCATGCCGTTGGGGAAGGCGAGGTCATCGGCCACCTGGCGGACGTCCCCGGCCGCGCTGACCAGCGCGACCAGGCCCGGTGCGAAATCACCGCCGGGAAACTCGAATCCGATGGAGTTGACGTAGGCATTGCCGTGCTCGTCGACCACGATCTCGTTCCACGGCTTGTCCGCGATCCCGGCGAGGCGGGCGTGCTCGACGAGCGACCCGTCGGGCTCGCGGCGCAGTACCCGCCGCTGCGCCGAGTCCACCACGAGCAGCCGCCCGTCGGGCAGGAAGTCAATGCACATCGGGAACGACGGGACGGTGACCACCACCTCGTGACTGCCGTCGGCGGCAAGCGCGATCACCTGGTTGGCGCCCCAGTCGGAGAACCAGAGCTGCCCTTCGTGCCAGCGCGGCGACTCGCCGAACGCGATGCCTTTCATCAGAACCTGAGGTGCCCCCACGTGTTTTTCCTCTCCGTTTGATACCGGGTAGACCGGAGCTGGCAGCGGAACTCATCGTGCCCGGCTCAGGTACCGGCGCGGTCACCGGCCTGCCTGCTCATAGCGCAGCAGGGCGGCCGCGCCGCTCTGCTCGGCCGAGATCAGGCGCAGATCGGCGGCCGGGGCCGGGCTGGCGAATAGCCGGCGACCGTTAGCGAGGACGGTCGGGAAGACCAGCAGCCGGTACTCGTCGACGAGGTCATGCTCCATCAGGGTGTGCACCACGCTGGTGCTGCCGATGACGATGAGGTCGCGTTCGCGCCGCAGCCGCTGAACCCCGCTCGTCAGCTCGCCCTCGATCAGGTGAGAGTTCTGCCAGGCACTGACGTCGGTCAGCGTCCGGGACGCCACCCACTTGGGGGCGGTGTTCAGCTGGGTGGAGAACTTGTCCGAGCGACCCGGCCAGAGCTTCGAGAACAGCTGCCAGGTTCCGCGCCCGAAGAGCAGCGCGCCGGTGTCGAGACGGGAGCCCAGCTTGAACTTGTCCCCCGCCACCGCCTCCGGGCCGAACCGGAAGGCCCAGCCCCCGTCCGCTGACCCGGCTGATCCGTCGGGGTCCTCGACGACGCCGTCCAGGGTGATGAACTCGATGACGATGATGCGATTCATGCTGGTCCTCCTGAGCTCGGGCCGGCGCCGCCCTGCACGGCGCGCGGTCGGAGGTACATACCGCCGGCGGGCCCGCAACTCATCGCCCGCGTGGCGAGAGCTTCCCGGCCGCCAGGCGATAACGTCGGAACAGCACGGGATGACACGTCGGGCGAAGACGGGAGCGAGCGCGTGAACACCACCGCCAGCGCGGACTTTGACGCCGCCACCGCCTCCTTCCGGCACGAGCTGGTGGTGCACTGCTACCGGATGCTCGGTTCGGTCGACGACGCCGAGGACATCGCGCAGGAGACGCTGATCCGCGCCTGGAAGGCCCGCGAGCGGTATGACGCGGAACGCGCCTCGCTGCGGACCTGGCTCTACCGGATCGCGACCAACGCGTGCCTGACCGCCCTTGCGGGGCGGCCGCGCCGCCCGTTGCCCTCGGGCCTCGGCGCCGCCAGCGAGGACCCGGGCACGCCCCTCGTGCCTGACTTCGCGGTGCCGTGGCTGCAGCCCCTGCCCGACCGCTACCTGCGCCGTGACCAGGCCGATCCGCTGGCGCGGGCGGCCGAGCGTGACGGCGTGCGGCTGGCCCTGGTCGCGGCCATGCAACTGCTGCCGCCCCGGCAGCGGGCCGTCCTCGTGCTCAGGGACGTACTCCAGTTCAGCGCGGCGGAGGTGGCCGGGCAGCTGGAGACGTCGGCCGCGGCGGTCAACAGCGCCCTGCAGCGGGCGCGGGCCGCCATCGCCGAGGCCGCACCGCGGGAGAACGCCCTGCGCAGCCCGGATGACCGGGCGGTGCGGGCCGCGATCGAGCGCTACATCCGGGCGTTCGAATCCGCCGACGTCGACGCCCTGGTCACGCTGCTGACCGAGGACGCGATCCTGGAGATGCCGCCGGTCCCGCTCTGGTACGCCGGCCGCGTCAACTACGGCCGCTTCATCGCCCGCATATTCGCCATGCGCGGCAGCGGGTGGCGGATGATCGCGGCCCAGGCGAACGGCCAGCCCGCCCTGGCCGCCTACTGCCCCGACGACAGCGGCGCCCTGCGGCTGCACACGCTGCAGGTGCTGACCGTGACCGGCCAGGGGATCGCGCACAACGTGGTGTTCCAGGACCCGCGGGTGTTCGGGAATTTCCAGCTCGCGACGGTCCTCGAACCAGGCCGCTGACCGCGGCCGTCATCGCCAGCGGGCTACCGGTCCCCCTCATCGAGGTGATCGATGTCCACCGCCGCCAGGTCCCGGATCTGCTGCTTGGTGACGGTGAGCCGCAGACCGCCGTCGAACCCGGACACCTTGTCGAACGGGATGGCGACCTCCTTGCGGCCCCACACGTGCCCCTCCTTGAGCAGCACGTGGGTCAGCTGGCCGCTGGCCGGGTCGATCCGGAAGGCGCGGACCTGCCCGATGTCGCCGTCGGTGGCGTGGACGTGATCGCCGCCGTGCTCCTCGACCTCGCCCGGCGGGACAACATCGATGGTTTCCTTCTCCGGGATCCGGAGGATTTCACTGCCGTCCGTGCTCGGCCCGTCCGCCCCGCGCCAGCCGGGAGCAAGCAGCTGAACCGGCACGGTCTGGCCGACCGCGAACTCCGCCAGGGTCTCCTCGGCGGCGTCAAGGTTCATGAACTCCGCCTGGGTGCAGCGCAGCCGGATCTGGCCCGGCGCCGCGTCGACCAGGCCGAGCGGAACGAGCCGGGCAAGCCCGCTCCGGCCGTCCGGCTCCACCACGATATGGGTCACGGTGCGGACGGCGGGGTCAATGACCACGGCTCGCACCTCACCCCGGTACCCGTCGCTGCACAGCGCCGCATTGCCGATCACGAGCGTTATCAACGGCCAGCCTCCTCAAGTCAGGGACCTGGTTTCCGTCCCCATCATGTCCGCCACCCATCATGCTCGCTGCCTAGCCGGCCAGGGAGCTGATGGATCAGACTCTCGTCTCTGCGAGCACCCGAATGCCAGTGGCCCGGGGAGGCTGAGCCGGACTTATTCTGGCTGGCATGGTCGTCCCAGCGCCGGTGTGGGTGGTGGCAGGCCCGCCGGGCGCGGGGAAGAGCACGGTTGCCCGCCTGCTGCTCGCGCGGCTCGATCCGGTGCCGGCGTTGCTGGACAAGGACACGATGTACGGGTCGTTCGTCGCGGCGGCCCTGGCGGCCGCCGGCCGCCCGCCGGGCGAGCGCGAGGGGCCGTGGTACGACGAGCACATCAAGGTCCACGAGTACGCCGGGATGACGGCGACCGCCCGGGAGATCCGCTCGTTCGGCTGCCCGGTCCTGCTGTCGGGGCCGTTCACGCGGCAGATTCACGACCCCGGCCGGTGGCGGACGTGGGCAGGCGAACTGGGCGGCGATCCGGTGCGCCTGGTCTGGGTCCGCTCCGACGCGGCCACCCTGCGGCAGCGGCTGATCGCCCGGGCGTCGGAGCGGGACGCGGCCAAGCTCACCGACTTCGATGCGTTCACCGCCCGCATGCGCCTTGACGACTGCCCGGCGGTCCCGCACACGGTCATCGACAACCGCCGGACGGCCGAGGTGTCTCTGGGGGATCAGGTCGGCGCGCTGATCACGGCCATAAGGCCCTGATCGAGCCGAGGATCGCCCGCGCGCTGGCCCCGGATCCGGAGAGCCCGAGCAGGAAGAACGTCGTCGCGTGCTTCGGCCGGGAGGCCGAAAAGATCAGCACACCGCCGAGGAGGCCGCCCTGCCCGGTGACCGACGACAGGCAGATCCGCACACCCCGCTTTGGCTGGCACCTGGTGTAGCTTTCACCAACCGACTGGGCCGCGTATTTCCCGGTGACAACCGTCAGGCCGGGCTGGGCTTGGTACGCGGCGGCGGTGGGAAACTCGAGCGGGCACGGGAGGGGGAGCGGCGGCTTGACCGCGTCGATCAGCAGCAGCGAACTTGGCTGCACCCCTGTTCCGCAGGTGGCCCACTGATCGTCGCGCCGCGGACTCCAGGAGCGCGGGGTCGCGAACCGGACTCCGCCGAATTGCCGCCAGTTCCAGCCGGCGGGCACCCGCGCTGCCGCACCGCGCTCAAGGACAACCGAGAGCGGCGACCTGGCCAGCGTGGCCAGCACCCGCGCAGCCAGCTTGCCACGAGCCCCGACGCGCACGCCCAGTTCCGGTACCAGGTACGCCGTGCTGCCCTTGGCGCTCGACAGGCGGTAGACCGGGATGCCACCGATCACGGCGGTGGGCTTGCGGTGAGTGATTCCCTTGGGGATCTGCCCGGCGGGCAGGATCCAGGCCGCGCTGGCGGTCACGGCGCAGTCGAAGGCCTTCGGGATCCCGGGTTTGACGCCGACGAAGATCATGCCGCTGATCGACGGAAATCCGCACGAGAACTGCTGCGGGCTCTCGACCAGCCACGATGATCCCGGCACGGACAGCTGCGCGCCCTTGTACGGCACCGGTGACCAGCCTGCCGGGGTCCGGGACACGTCGGCCAGCGGGGCGGCAGCCTGCCCGGTGCGGCTGATTCCTGCTCCCGCCGTCGAGGCGGTGGCCATCACCCGCGGCGAGGCGAGCGCACTGCCCACGGTCCCGATCACGGCCACCGCCACCGTCGCCGCGATCGCTGCGGCGGGCCAGCCGCAGCGTCTCCGTCGCGTGCCCTGCTCTTTACCGGTCATCGCCACTGCCTCTCGGAGATCCCGCGCCCGCGGCTGACGCCGCCCACGCTCAGGCCGGGTTGGCGGCCGGCCATGCGCCGCCAACCCGCCGGTTAGACGGTCCGAGCAAGTCATCCGGTTGCCGTTTCCCGCAACGGATTGGGCGCGTCCGCCGGACCATGGGCCCGGTACGCGCTGGCTACTCAACGTAAGAAGGCGGCGGTTTCCCTCAGGAAACCGCCGCCTTCCGGCTGGGTGGGCGATACTGGGATCGAACCAGTGACCTTCCGCGTGTGAGGCGGACGCGCTCCCGCTGCGCCAATCGCCCGACGCACACCTAGGTTAGCGTATGTTCTGGTGTGGCGTGGCGCACAGCGTCCGGCGGGCGGGATTGCGCGGCGGTGGCGCCGGGGTTGCGGAAGGGTTGCAGGTGTCTCAGAATGGCCGGAACTTGCTCCGTCTACTGGCGAGTAAGGTCGAGTTCGGCTACTCTCAGTTGTGCAATCGATAGCAACTGAGGACATTCAAGTTCACCTGTCGCTATCAAATGATCACTCTGCGTAAAGCCTTGCAGATAGGGGGCTGCGAGCTAACTCACAGCTAACTCACAGCCTATGCAATCGATACGCAGGAACAATAAACTGTGGGCATGCCGTTCTTATACTTAACGGCTTCAGGACATGACGGATGCCGTGACAACTCCCCCCGTTGTCGCGCAGCCAACACTGGCGCAAACGGAAGCTTTCCGACATATCAGATCGTAACGCTCCGTATTCGCGCCACTTGCCCCGCAGGTCGTGTCAGCAAACAGAGCCCGGCTTCCCCTCCGGGACCCAGCAGATTGAGGTTGACCTGACGATGGACAGCAGCAGCACGGTCTCAGCAGAACTCGGACTTCGGCTCGTCGTCCCCCAGCAGACGATCGTCCCCCTAGTCGCGAGCCTGTTCTACTCCAAGGAAGATCCGTACGCGATCCGTATCGCGTTCCACGTCGGGCTCGACGAGCCGGTCGAGTGGATCTTCGCGCGGGACCTGCTGTCCCTGGGCATCAAGGGCCGCGAGGGCCTCGGCGACGTCGTCGTCTGGCCGTCGGCCGGGTCCGCGGACGGCGCGCCCGGCAGCGTACTGAACATCGAGCTCTCCTCTCCCTTCGGCCAGGCCCACTTCGAGGCGCCGATCAAGGAGATCTCCGACTTCCTCGAGCGGACCTACGCGATCGTCACCGCGGGCGGCGAGAGCGACCACGTCGACGTCGGCGCCGAGCTGACCGACCTCCTCCGCCAGGCGTAGCAGGCACCACCGGATTCCCGGCCCGGGCCCCCGTAACGGGCCGGGATTCTTTCCTCCAAGCCAAAGCCCCCGGCAGCCCGGCGACGTAATCGCAGCATTTCGCCCGATATACGTCCCGCCGCCGGGGGCTTTGGCGTCTGGTGGTGCCCGTGGTTGCTGTCAACCGGCTGACCAGGGGAAGGGAGGGGCGGGAGTAACCACGGACCGTTAAGGATGCAGATTTTTTCTTCTACCTCCGGATCCGAGTTGGTGGTTGCGCCAGGATCGGATACAGTTCTGACGCAACGCCGGAGCGATCCGGCGGACCTTCCTGGAGGTTCCTCCGGGGTGGCGTGCGGACGTGGCTCAGTGGTAGAGCATCACCTTGCCAAGGTGAGGGTCGCGGGTTCGAATCCCGTCGTCCGCTCGGAGGCGCGGCTATGCGGCACGTTGGCCGCCGGCCAGACACGCTCCTACGGCGGAGTGGCCGAGTGGCTTAGGCAAGGGCCTGCAAAGCCCTGTACACGGGTTCGATTCCCGTCTCCGCCTCCCTTTATGGCCTCTGAGCAGGCGAATCTCATCCTCAAGCGATCAGCTTCCGGCTGGTCGCTTTGTTGCCGTTCTCCCTTCACACCCCGCTCCTACGCCCCGCTGGGGCCGGGGCGCGGGGCGGGGTGTCAGCGGTTCCCTGCTCAACCGGGCCGGCCGGCGTCGGTCAGGCCGGCGTGAGGAACGGGAACTGGCTGCTGCGCAGCCGCGCGGCGACCGAGGGCTTCAGTCCGCCCGGCACCGCAGCCCCCGCCACCAGCGACATCATCGCCTCGGGGGCGTTGTCGGCCAGGGTGCGGCCGTTGCGGGCGACGAAGCCGAAGACCGCGGGCGTACCCACCACGTACGGGAGGATGTCAGGGAGCAGAATCCGGGCGACCGTCTGCCCGTACGCGTCGGGATCGGCCGACGACCCGCCCGCGGCGACCACGGCGGCGACGTGTTCGGCCAGGTGGCTGCCATCGGCCGCGAAGTCCTCCGATGGGTGGCGAGTGTTGGCCGGGTCGGTGAACTGGACGTCATTAGGCCAGAAGATGGGCCACATCATCGGATACCCGAATCGGTTGATCTGCCGCCAACCGCCGGCATCGGTGGCGAGCTTGGTGGCGGCCCACACGCCGATGCGGTTACCCGGCCGCAGGATCGCGTTCTGGTTCGGGACCTCGAGCACGATGGTGCGGACGGTGCTGCCGGCGAAACTGTTCTGCGCCTTGTCCGGGTGCCAGCCGGACAGGTCCACCGCGGTCCCGTTGGCGACCGCGCCGTTGACGATGGCGAGCAGGGAAAGGTCGATGTAGAACGAGTCCTTGACGTGCCCGGCCCAGAGGCGGGCGCCGCTGCCGCTGGCGGTCTCGCCGGTGCGGCCCTCGAGCACCAGGTCGCCGGTGCCGGCGTCACCGCGGGCCTGGTCCCCGGTGAGAGCGTGCAGCTGGAGGGCCTGCCGGCCGTCGGAGTCCGGCTCGCCGAAGGACACCCGGTAGGTAAGGTCCTCGTAGTCGGCCCCGTTGACGTGGATCTTGATCTCGTAACGTGCCTCCGGGTGGAAGCCCGGCTCGGTGTGCAGGCCGTTGACGTCGGAGTTCACGTCCAGTACGAAGACCGTGCTGGCCTCGCCGGGGAAGACGTACAGGTCGTCGATGAGCAGCTGGCCCGTCTGCGCCGCCAGCGGCGTGTCCAGGTGATGCGACATGCGATGGTTGTCCCTTCTTTGGGGCGGGCGGGGAGTGGGTGGAAATCCGTTCCTGAATTAGATATCGGGTAAAGGAGAGGCTAATGCCCCGGTTTAGCGCGGTGTCAGGCGGAAGCCCCTCGCTCCGGCGGCCCAGGCGGCGCGGAGATCGCCCGGGTCCGGATTGCCGTCGGCGGCAATCCCGATCTTGTTGAATTTGGCGAACTGGCGGTTGTCGCGCGCCATCGCCGCGTAATGGGCGGTCACGCCGGCCTCATCGGTGATCACCTGGACGTCGGCCGCCCGGCGCTTGCCCTTGAGCAGGATGTCGACCGGTTCGCCGCTGCGCAGGTTCCGGCCCCAGGCGAACGGGGTGCCGATGAGCAGATCCTTACCGTCGCGGGTGTAGGCGACCGGGATCTCGTAGCGCTTACCTGACTTGCGGCCCACCAGGTAGAGGGTGACCAGACGGCCGCCCATGGCCGGCCCGATCAGCGGCGCCCGCAGCAGGGTGCGGACCACGCTGTTGGCCAGCCCTTGCAGGGGCATGGTCTGGGCCCGCACGGGCGGGGCCGGCTGCCGCGGCCGGCGGGGTCGCTGGTTCGGAGGTCATGCCCCGACGCTACGCCCGCGCTTCGCCGCCCCACAACCCGTCACCGGCCGGCGCCGTATGGATGTCGAAGCCGCGCCGGCGGGCGTCGGCCGCGACGACGCGGCTGGCGATCTGCGACAGCCGGGTGCGCTGGGCCGGGGTCAGGTCCGCCACCAGGACCGCGATCTCCGACTCGAGGGCCGCCGCCCCCTGGTCGATGAGCTCGCGGCCCTGGGCGGTGATGGCGACGCGCACGCTGCGCCGGTCGACCGGTGAGGCCGTCCTGACCACCAGGCCACGTTCGGCGGCCCGGTCGACCAGGCCGGTCACGCTTGACTTATCGAGCTGGAGGAACGTCGCGAGCTCGCCGATGGTCGGCTGCCGGTCCCGGACGATCCCGAGCAGCCGGGCGGCGGGGACCGACACGTCATGCTCGGCCGCGATCCGGCCGAACGCACCCTGCACGGCGAAGGTCAGCTGGGCGAGCGCGTCCACCAGGCCCAGGTCCCCCTCGCCCGGCAGCGGGGTGAGAACGGGGCGGCGGGCACGCGGGGTCAGGTCATCAGGGGAGGCCACGGCACCGAGTATACGCGTGATTTAGTTTGTGACACCACCTATAGTAGATGGTGTCACAAACTAAATCAGTAACCCAGGCAGACGCCGGAACGGAGACAGGCACCCATGAGCATGCACGCCGCCGTGGTCAGGTCCTTCGACCACCCGCCCCGCTACGAGAGCTACGACACGCCCGAGCCCGCCGGCCCGGAGGAGGCGCTCATCGACGTCCTCGCGGTCGGGCTGCACCCCCGCGTCCGCTCCGGCGCGGCCGGCCGGCACTACACCAGCACCGGCACGCTGCCGATGATCCCCGGCGTCGACGGGGTCGGCCGGCTGCCCGACGGCCGGCCGGTCTACTTCGTCGCCGACGATGACACCTGGGGGACCATGGCCGACAAGGCCGTCGTTGACCTGCGCCGGGTACTGCCGCTGCCGGAGGAAGCCGACGTCACCAAGATCGCCGCGGCGATGAACCCGGCCATGTCCTCCTGGGTGGCGCTGCGCCGCCGGGTCGAGCTCCAGCCGGGCCAGTCGGTCCTGGTCCTCGGGGCCACCGGCAACGCCGGGGCGATGGCGGTCCAGGTGGCCAAGCGGCTGGGCGCCGGCCAGGTGATCGGCGCAGGCCGCAACCCCGCGCGGCTGGCCGAGCTCAGCGCCATCGGCGCGGACGAGGTCGTCGCGCTCGACGACGATCCCGCGGTCACCGCGCAGCGGCTGGCGAAGGCGGCGGCCGAGGTGGACATCGTGGTGGACTACCTGTGGGGCGAGCCGGCCGCCATCGCCATCACCGCCCTGCTCACCGCCCGCGCCGACCGCGGCCGGGCGCTTGACTGGATCGAGATCGGCTCGATGGCCGGACCCGACATCCGAGCTGCCGTCGGCGGCGCTCCGCTCGGCCAATCTCCGGCTCCAGGGCAGCGGGCAGGGCTCGGTATCGCCCCGGCGTTACCTGGCCGAGCTGCCGTCACTAGTGGCGGAGATCGACGCGGGTACCATCGCGGTCAACGCCCGCCCGGTCCCGCTGGCCGACGTCGAGGCGGCCTGGACCGCCCCCGAACCGCCCGGTCTGCGTACGGTGCTCATCCCTTAGGTCCCACATAAAACGCTGCGGGCGGAGAGATTAACGGGACTGGGGGTGAAATAGACGGTCCGTTCGATATAAGGGACCTGCATTTCGAACAGACCACGGTAACTGCGCACCACGCTAAACAGCAAACCCGTACACTCGATTACATGGCAGATCACTTCGCCTTTCGGGAATTGCGGATCCGGCAGCCCGGTAAGGTGCTGCCTGGCCGCGCGACCTACGAGATCTTCGACGCCGACAAGCACCTGCTCGCGATCGCCGCCGAGACCGAGAGCCGCGGCGTGCTGAAGAGCGTTATGCACATAGTGCCGGGCACCCGGGTGCTCGCCGTGCGCACCGCGGCCGGCGAGCCGGTGCTCACCCTGGTCAGGCAGGACAGCGACGGCGACTGGCTGGCGGCGCTGACCGACCCAGAGGGCCAGCTGATCGGCAAGATCCGGATCGAGTTCAGCAGGCGGCACTACACCCTGCTCGACGAGGAGGGCAAGGTCGCCGGGCAGGCGGTCGGCGACCTCGGCGCCAGCAAGTTCGCCGTGACCGGGGCCGACGGCGAGCGCTTCGCCCAGATCCGCAAGACCTGGGCCGGCCTCGGCAAGGAGCTGCTCACCTCGTCCGACCACTACACGGTGACGTTCACCGGCCCGGTCTCGTCGCGCATCCGCACCATGATCGTGATGGTGCCGATCGTCCTCGACATGACCAGGCACGGCCCGTACTGACCGGCGCTTACCGCGGCCCCGCGCGCTAACTCAGGGTCGCGGTGGCCAGCACCGTGCCGTTCGCGCTGAGCAGGCGGGCACCGACGACGGTGCCGTGGACGGTGTAGGGGCTCGCCCAGGTGCCGTAACCGTCGGTGAGACGGAACGTCCCGACCGGGGTGAATTGCCCGGCGGCATTCTCCAGCTGGCATTCCACCGTCGCGTTGCCGAGCCCGTCCATGTTCACCGACATGTACATCCACGATGTGTGGCTGTAGACGAAGACCATGCCGACGCTCTGGTGGGCCGCGGTGACCAGTGCGGCGCTGTTCAGGGCGGACGGTTGCGAAATCGACGACGCCGGCGGCGCGGCGGCGCCGCGCAGTCCCCAGCCGGCAAACCCGGCGACGGCCAGGGCGACCACGACGGCGGCGGTCGTCAGCATGTTGCGCACCTTGGTGCGGGGCCGGGCGGGCGGGCGGTCCCCCGCCGGGCGGTCGGTGCCACGGCCGGCCCGATGGCCAGCGCGACGGCGGGGGCTTGGCCGGGGGCGACTGGACGCGGCCACGCCGATGCGGTCGAGGACCCGGGTCTCGAAGCCGGCCGACGGCTCGCGCGACGGCAGCAGGGCGAGCAGTTCCTCCCCCGTCATGGTCAGCTCGCGCACCAGCTCGCGGCACGATTCGCAGTCATCCAGGTGCGCCAGCGCGGCCGCGCGCTCGCGCCCGGTCAGCACGCCGAGCGCGAGCTCGGCGGCCACCTCGGCGAACTCGTCGCAGCCCATGCCCTGGTAACCCGTCGGCTCACTCATCGCCCGCGTCCTCTGGCAGCAGGGCGGCCCGCAGCTTCTCCAGGCCGTACCTGATCCTGGTCTTCGCGGTTCCCACGGGCACCCCCTCAGTCTCGGCGATCTGCCGGGCCGTCATCCCGTAAATCCCGGCCATCGTAACCGCTCTGGCCTGCTCCCTTGGCAGCCGCCGGAGCGCGGAGCGCAGCCCGGCGGCGCTGTCGCGCGCCACCGCGACCCGTTCGGTCGAGTCGGCCACCTCGGTCAGCAGCTCGGCCAGGTCGCCCGGGTCCACCGGCGCCGACGTGCGCACCCGGAGGGTGTCGATCGCCAGGTTGTGGGTGATCCTGGTCAGCCAGCCGCGGACCGTCCCCTGCCGCCCGTCGAACATCTGCGCATGCCGCCAGGCCCGCTCGAAGGCCTGCTGCGCGACGTCCTCGGCCAGGTTCCGGTCGTGCAGCAGGGTCACCGCCACACCGAACACCAGCCCCTGGAACCGGCGCACGAACGCGACCGACAGCTCCGCGTCGCCCGCGCCGAGGCCGGCCAGGAGCGTCTCATCGGGCAGCCGTTCGGCGGGTGTAGCCATCGATTGCACATTACTACTCACTAGCCCTCGACTACTCAATAGCCCGTGCGGGCGTGCAGCTCGCGGCGCTCGTGGTCGGGGCGCTGCTGACGCAGGCAACCAAGCGGCGCCCCGGCCCCCCCTCGCACCGCGAGCGCCGCCCTCGGCCGCATCGTCCCGGGACGCCGAGTCCACATCCATGCGGTCAATGGTCATCGTCTCCCGTCGATCTGCGGCGTTGTCTTCACAGTGACTACGGGCGCGGCGACGGGAGAGGCTTGACAAAACGAGGGTGACCTGAATCACACCGGGGATCCCGGGGCGGGCAAGGCGAAGCAACGGTCCGTTCCATCGGCTGATCTTGAATTTAGGGGGCGGGGACCGGGGTCGGCGTGGTGAGCGGGATTGGCCTGAACATTTCCGGTTCCTGGTCCGGGGTGAGGGCCGTGGCGGAGTAGAGCCAGTCGGTGAAGGAGTAGTCGTAGACATCGCGGGCGCGGAGGATCTCGTTGCGGCGGTCGCGCTTCTCGCCGTCCAGGTGCCAGAGCTTCCCCCAGGCGCGGGAGGCCGTCAGCACCCGGCGGCAGTGCTCGGGGCGGACGGCCTGGTAGGCCGCGAGCGCGCGGTCGGGGTCGGGGCTCGCGGCCAGGTGCTCGGCCAGCACGTAGCCGTCCTCGATCGCCATGATCGCGCCCTGGGCGATGTACTGCAGCGGCGGGTGCGCGGCGTCGCCGAGCAGGGCGATCCGGCCGTAGACCCACGTCCCGATCGGCTCGCGGTCGAACATCCGCCACCAGCGGTCGCGCCACATCAGCGGCAGGCCGCGCTGGATGTTCCCGGTGGTGTGCGCGAACGCGGCGTCGAGTTCGTCCGGGGTGCCCCAGTCCTCCTCCCCCGCCCGCGCCCTGGCCGACTCGAACACCGCGACCTGGTTGAACATCTCGCCGCCGCGCAGCGGGTACTGCACGAAGTGGCAGCGCGGGCCGACGTAGACGACGACGTCGGTCTCGGAGATGTTGTTCTCGCGGACCTTCTCGATCGGGACGGCGCCACGGTAGGCGACGTAGGCGGAGTTGACCGGCTCGTCGCCGACCAGCCCGGCGCGCGCCTTGGAGTGCAGGCCGTCGGCCGCGATGACCAGGCTCGCGGTGTGCTCGGCGCCGTCGGCGAGGGTCACCTTCGCCCCCGGCCCGGTGTTCTCGTACCCGGTGACGTGCTGGCTGGTGCGCAGGTCGACGCCGGCCCGACGGCAGGCCCGCAGGAAGAGCCCGTGCAGGTCGGAACGGTGGATAACCAGGTAGGGAGAGCCGTAGCGGCGGTTCAGGTCGGCCAGGTCGAGGCTGGTCAGCACGGTGCCGTCGAGGGCGTCCTTCATGACCATGTTCCTCGGCAGCACACCCAGGCGCCTGGCCTCGTCGAGCAGGCCGTAATCATCGAGGATGCGGGTGCAGTTCGGCGCGAGCTGGAGGCCGGCGCCGACCTCGCCGAACTCGGCTGAGCGCTCGAGGACGCGGACGCCGAGGCCCTTGCGGGTCAGGGCGAACGCCGCCGACAGGCCGCCGATGCCGCCGCCGACGATGATGACGTCCGGTTGCGTCATGCGGCGATCCCCGTCGCCGGCCTCACCGGGCACCGCCTTCCGCGCTTGCCCCGGTGCTTGGTTCCGTGCTGACCCGGTTGAGCTTGAGTGCCTCGAACACCGGGGAGTCACTGAAGCGGAACAGGTCGAGCGCGGCGGAGTCGGAGTCGGTCGCGCCGGCCTGCGACTTGGCCGAGAACGGCTGCCACGAGGGCACCACGAACAGGTCGCCGCGGCCCACCGACCAGGTCTTCTCGCCGACGGTGACGGTGCCGGAGCCGTCGAAGACGGTGTAGACGGAGGACCCTGTCTCGCGGACGGGCCTGGTCTCGGCGCCCCGCGCGATCCGGTGCATCTCCACCCGGATCGTCGGCAGCACGTCGCCGCCGGTGGCGGGATCGGTGTAGCGGACGGCCGCGTGGCCTGGCTCGACGGTGCCCGGGTAGCCCTCCCGCTCCAGCGTGAGCTGGTCGCCCAGCGCGCGGTCGGTGTGCTCCCAGCGGTAGGCCAGCAGCGGCGAGCCCGGCCCGGCGGGCTTGGCGGCGGTCGCGACCGGGGTGAGTCCGGGGTGGCCCCAGAGGCGCTCGGCCCGCGAACGCTCGGGCGTGGTCTTCTCCCGCTCGCTGATCTCGTCCCGGCCGAACTCGAAGAACTGCGCCTCGGTGATGTACTGCAGCGGGATGTCGAGGCCGTCGATCCAGGCCATCGGCTGGGTGGTGGCGTTGTGGTGGGCGTGCCAGTTCCAGCCCGCCTGCGGCAGGAAATCGCCGCGGCGCATCGCCACCGGGTCGCCGCCGACGACCGTCCAGACGCCCTCGCCCTCAAGCACGAAGCGGAAAGCGTGCTGGGTGTGCCGGTGCTCGGGGGCGTTCTCCCCCGGCATCAGGTACTGGATCGCCGCCCAGAGCGTCGGGGTGGCGAACGGGCGTCCGGCCAGGCCCGGGTTGGCGAGGGCGATCGCCCTTCGCTCCCCGCCCCGGCCGACCGGGACAAGCTCCCCCGCCCGGGCGGCCAGCGCCCGCAGCGCTTCCCAGCGCCACAGGTGCGGCACCGCCTTGGACCTCGGGTGCACCGGCATCAGATCGCCGATCTCGGTCCAGAGCGGGATCAGCAGCTCCTTCTCGAAGCCCCGGTAGAGCTCCTCGAGCGCGGGCGTCACCGTGGGCAGGTTCGCTGCCGCCACGGCCTTCAGCCGCACCGGCGATTCGAAGTCAAGCGAGGTCGTCATGACTCCAGCCTGGCCCCTCTGGGGCAGCGGCGAGCAAGAAATTCTGCTCTCCAGAACATCTGCGAGCCCGCAAGCTGCCAGCTACCCATCAGCCAAAAACAGGATCCTGTCGGCTACGCCAATGACACCAATGGCCGATGTTGTTGGCGTAGCTGACATGTTCCCGGCGGCTGGTTGGCGTAGCCGGCCGGCCGGGGACCTGCCGACGGCGAAGGCGGCGGATGAGGATGCGCGCCGTCCGCGGCTTGGGCCGTCCGCGGCTTGGGCCGGCTGCGCCCTCGACGCGGATTGCCCGGTCAACGGCGTCCGGGGCGGCCCGGCGGAGCATCGTTCCCGCCTTCACAGCCGTGCGCGTCTTCCTATCAGTTCTGACCACTCCGGTTCGTCTTCCTATCAGTTTTGACCATAAAATCCCGACAATTCGGGCGTCAAAGTGGTCGGAACCGATAGGAAGATGAAAAAAAGTGGTCAGAACTGATAGGGAGCTGGCTGCGGACGCCAGTGCCTGGCGGTGCCGGGCGCGGGAGCTGGCCGGCGCGAGAGCCGCCGGGCCGGCGAGTGCGCCCGGCGATTGCGGCCCGCTTTCCAGATTGCGTACGCGGCTTCGATCGTTGAGGCGGCGCCCTGGGGGATTTGGCGTGTACCACTAGGCGATGTCGATGGCGTAGTTAACATGCTCCGGACCTGTCGTCGGAACAGGACACCGCTGGGAAAACTGGTTGCGGGGGCCGGGCGGGCTGGCTACCGTCCGGGCGTGGCCCACACCTATCCCCCGCTGAACGTCGAGGTCCGCACGCCGCGCCTGACGCTGGCCGGCGCGTCCGACGAACTGCTGGAACGTCTGGTGCCGCTCGTGCGGGCCGGGATCGCCGACGCCCAGCCGTGGCCGTTCGACGACCCGAGCTCGTTCTACGCCGACAGCCCCGAACGCGAATGGCAATGGCTGCGCGGCATCTGGGCCGGGCGTGCCCGCGTGAGCCCGGATTCGTGGCGGCTGTACTTCGCCGTGCTCGCCGACGGCGAGCCGGTCGGCATGCAGGACCTCACCGGCAGGAACTTCACACGGTTCGGCACGGTGTCTAGCTTCTCGTGGCTGGCCCCCGGCAGCCGCGGGCAGGGGTTCGGCAGGGAAATGCGGGCGGCGATCCTGCAACTGGCCTTTGCCGGGCTGGGCGCACGCGAGGCGGGCAGCGACGCCTTCGTCGACAACGAAGCGTCCAACCGCGTTTCCCGTGGCCTGGGCTACGAACCCAACGGCACGGACTGGGACACCCGCCGCGGCGAGCCCGCGCGGATCCAGCAGTGGCGGCTCACCCGGGACGCGTGGGAACGGACCCGCCGGGAGGACATCGAGCTGACCGGCGTCGAGGAGTGCCTGCCCGTCCTGGGCATGACGGCCGCGCGGTTAGCCGGCTACCCGGGGGCGGAAGGCGGCGAACGGGTTGGTTACCACCAGCTCGCGGGCGGCGAAGCGGTAGACGGCGGCGGGGCGGCCGCCGGCCGAGGTCGAGCGGGCGACGTCCGGGGTCGGCTCGATGACGCCGCGGCGGGTGAGGATGCGCTGCAGGTTGGTGGCCGAAACCGGGTGGCCAAGGGCGGCGGCGTAGGTGTCGCGCAGCTGGGAGATGGTGAACGTCTCCGGGGCCAGGGCGAAGCCGATGTTGGTGTAGGAGAGCTTGGCCCGCAGCCGGTTCCTGGCCGAGCCGATGATGGAGCCGTGGTCGAAGGCGGTCGGCGGGAGGCCGTCGACCAAGTGCCAGGCGGTGTCGGCCGGCAGGACAGGGCGCGCGTCCGGCGTGACCAGGGCCAGGTACGCGGTCGCGAGCACCCGGTCCGCTGGGTCGCGGGCGGGGTCGCTACGGGTCTCGAGCTGTTCGAGGTGCGCGATCTGCGGGATGTTCACCTTGGCGGCGAGGTGCCTGCTGGCGGACGCGCCGAGCCGTTCGCCCGCGTCGAGCACCCCGCCGGGCAGCGCCCAGGTCCCCGCGAACGGCGGTTCCGCGCGCCGCCAGAGCAGCACCTTCAGCTGCTGCTCGCGGACTTGGAACACGACCCCGAGCGCCTCGTGGCGGAAGCATTCGGCAGGCACACGGTAATCGTAACCGCGACTTCCGCAGGCCGGCCGCGCCCGGTGCGGAACGCACCGTGAAGAGGCTGGACGGCGACAATTTGCGGCTACGTCCCGAGGACGGCGACGCCGCCGCGGCGGCGGGCAAACTCTGGTGACGCGTACCGGCCGGTGACCGAAAAGGCCGGTCGCGGTCATGTGGCCGCAGAGAGGCAATGCTACAGATTCTACCTAATCTTATATAAGATATAAGAATGGAGTGATGGGCACCGCAGCCCGGCGATGTCCTGCCCGCCCAAGGAACGAGGCGTGGATGACCGCGGACAGGGGAGCACCTGTTACAGGTGGGAAGAAGGACAGCCAGGCGACCGGGCCGGGCAAGAGCGGCCCGATAACATCCGTGCCGCCACATCGCCGCGGCTCTCTCCGGGTAAAGGAACTGGTGGAACGGGCGCGCCGGCTGACGGGGCTTGCGGACCTGGGCCCGGACACCTGGCAAGAGGGTCTCACCGCGTTGGTGGACTCACTCAACGAAGAGGCGTCGCTGACGCCGTACGGCGAGACGAAGATGGCCGAGCGGCTCATCGAGCAGCTGGCCGAGCGGCTGAAGTTCGAAGCCAGCTGGGCCGCCCACCCCGAGATCGCGGACGAGCGGATCGTGGCGCCGCTGTTCGGGGTCGGACTCGGCCGGACCGGGTCGAACGCGCTCGGATTCATGATGAGCCAGGACCCGGTCCGCCGGATGCTGCGGACGTGGGAGGCGAACGCCCCCAGCCCGCCTCCGGAAAAGGCCACCGAGCACACCGACTCGCGGATCGCGCTGGCCGAAGGCTGGGTCGACCGGATGCTGCGGGAGAACCCCGAGTACGGGAGCTTCGTACCACTCGCGGCGGAGGGGCCCGCCGAGTGCGTGTACCTGCTGGCCTTCGACTTCCGCTCGCAGCTGTTCGAGGCATTCGGCCGGATACCGTCCTACAGCGAGTGGCTGTTCAACTGTGACATGGAGCCTGCTTACCGCTATCACCACCGGATCCTGCAGATGCTGCAGCTGCGCTACCCGACACCCCGCTGGTTCCTGCGCTCGCCGCCGCACATGCACGCGATGAAGGATCTGGGCCGGGTCTACCCGGACGCCCGCTTCATCCACACCCACCGTGACGTCGCCGCCATGATCCCGTCGGAGGCGGCGCTGTTCGCCTCGCTGGTCGACCCGCTCACCGACGATCCCGACCACAAGTACCTCGGCCAGCACCTGGCCGATGTCCGGGTCGAGTGCCTGCGCCGGCTGATGGCGTTCCGCGACGACGGCAGGCAGGAGCGGTTCTTCGATATCGGGTTCCTGGAGATGCAGACCGACCCGCTGGACCCGATCACCCGCCTCTACGCCTGGATGGGCGAGGACCTGACTCCCCAAACCCGGGCCAAGATGGAGCGCTGGTGGGATGAGAACTCCCGCGGGCGGCACGGCACCCGCCGCTACGACGCGGCCGAGTACGGCGTCACCGTCGACGGCCTGCGGGAGCGGTTCAAGTTCTACACCGACCGTTTCCCGCAGTTCACCCGCCCGGCCACCCCGCGTACCTGAACGGAGAGGAACTCAGTGCTGACCGACACGGAGATCTTCAGCAAGTTTCGTCTCGACGGAAAGACCGCCCTGGTGTCCGGCATCGGGCCGGGTATCGGCGCGCACGTCGCGCAGGCGTACGCGGCGGTGGGGGCCAACGTGGTGCTCGTCGCCCGGAGCAAGGACAAGGTCGACGCCCTGGCGGCCGAGATCACCGCGGCCGGCGGCAGCGCCCTCGGGGTGCAGTGCGACGTCGGGGTCAAGGAGGACCTCGAGCGGATGGTGGACACCGCGCAGAGCCGCGTTCGGGGTCGTCGACATCGTGTTCAACAACGCGTTCTCGGCGCCGATCCGCGACAGCATGTTCGACGAGCCGGACGAGGACTGGGTCGACTGTCTCAACGTCAACCTGCTCGCCCCCTTCCGGCTGGCCAAGATGCTGGTTCCAGCCATGAAGGCCAAGGGCTCGGGCAGCATCATCAACGTCCTGTCGACGTCCGGGTTCCTGGTCCTCCCCCCGCTGATCGCCTACGGGTGCACCAAGGCCGGGCTCGCGCACATGACGCGCTACCTGGCTAAGGAGTGCGCGCCGGAGGTGCGCGTCAACTCGCTGTGCGCGGGCACCACCACGCCGGAGGGCAGCCCGGCCTCCGAGGCAACCGGTCCGATCCGCGGAACGATCCCCGGGGTCCCGCTGCTGCGCGTGGGCGCGGCTGAGGAGTATCTCGGCGCGGCCCTGCTGCTCGCGTCCGACGCGTCTACCTACACCACCGGCCAGTGCCTGTTCGTCGACGGCGGCCGGGTCAACACCATGGGCGGGCCGTCCTACAACACGCCTGACGGCCAGCGTCCGGTGGCCAGCCGATGACGCACACCTGGCGGCCCGCGAGCATGAACGCCGCGGGCGAGGCCGACCCGGCCGGCCTGCTCAGCGGGCAGGCATGGGACGAGTTCTGCGAGTCGGTGCGGCGCACCGGCAGCAAGATCCTCAGCCCCGACTTGCCCGCCACCGACCTGGACCGCTCGACCGGCCACCGGCACCTGCTGGCCATGCTCGGTGTCGGCATCAACCAGCTGCTGGCGACACCCGACGCGTCCGAGCCGCGCGTCGGGCCGCCCTGGCGGACGGACGCCTACAAGTACGGCCATGACTGCACGGACGCGCTGTACCGCAGCGCGTCCGTCGACGGCAGCTCGGTGTACCGAGTGTCCGGCCAGACCGGGTCGGCCCGCTTCCTGAGCTTCCAGACCGAGGGGCCGGAAGGGACCGTCGACACCCGCCGGTCGGATGAGCTGACGATGGACGCCGACGGGCGGTTCGAGCTCTGGCTGTCCCCGCAGCCGCACAAAGGCGACTGGCTGCGGACCAATGACCAGACCGACCAGCTGTTCGTGCGGCAGTTCTTCTCCGACTGGGAGCACGAGGTCCCGGCGGTGATGACGATCGAGCGGGCCGACGACAGTCCCGGCACCGCGCTGGCCCCGCACCCGGGCCGTCCCGAACACGTCGCCGCCCAGTTCACCGCGCTCGCCCGCTGGTTCGACGACATCACCGAGTACTACATCGCGCGCGAGATCACTGACCGCAACACCTACCGGAACGCGTTCATGCCGGCCCGGGACAAGACCGCGGCCGGCGGCGACCGGGACAACATCATGGCCCACGGCCACTACGACATCGAGCCGGACGAGGCGCTGCTGATCGAGGCCGAGCCGGCCAAGGCGCGGTACTGGAGCCTGATGCTGGCCAACCCGTGGCGCGAGTCACTGGACTACGCCATCCGCCAGACGAGCCTCAACGACCATCAGGCCGTGCTCGACTCCGACGGCTGGTTCCGGGCGGTCGTGGCGCACACCGACCCGGGCGTGCCCAACTGGCTGGACACGATGGGCCACACCTCGGGGGTGCCCGTCTTCCGCTGGGTGGTCGCTGACCGGGCACCGCAGGCGCAGGTCACGGTCATCCCGCACGCCGCCATCCGCGACCACATCCCGGCCGGCACCCCGACCGTGTCGCCGACGCAGCGGGCCGCGGTGATCGCCCGCCGGCGCGCACAGGTAGCCCGGCGGTTCGCCACCTGATGCGGCCGACGCTCAAGCCAGGCCGCTGACCGGCAGCTTGCTTCTCCTCGAGGGCGGCTCATGGAGCGCCCGCTGACCCAGGCTGCTGGGGAACGCTGCGGTTGCTCGCGCGGCTACCAGTTTTCGTTCAAGGGTTGAAAACTCATTGTTTTCAACTTACAGTCGAAAACATGGAACACACTGACGTGACAATCGACTCGGGGTGGGCGGCGCGGGTGCGGCGGCTGGCGGCCGACCGCGATGCGGTGATCCTCGCGCACAACTACCAGCGGCCGGAGATTCAGGAGGTCGCCGATCACGTGGGCGACTCGCTCGCGCTTGCCCGGCTCGCGGCGGCGAGCCCCGCCGCGGTCATCGTCCTCTGCGGGGTCTACTTCATGGCGGAGACGGCAAAGATTCTCGCTCCGGAACGGACCGTGCTGATACCCGATGCGGGAGCCGGCTGCTCGCTGGCCGACAGCATCACAGCCGGGCAGCTTCTCGCCTGGAAGGCCGAGCACCCGGGTGCGGTGGTCGTCGCCTACGTGAACACCAGCGCCGAGGTCAAGGCGCTCGCGGACGTCTGCTGCACCTCGGCCAACGCGGCCGAGATCGTGGCCGCGATCCCGGCTGACCGCGAGGTGCTCTTCCTGCCCGACCAATTCCTGGGCGCGCACGTCCGCCGGGTCACCGGCCGGGAGAACCTGCAGGTGTGGGCGGGCGAATGCCACGTGCACGCGGGGATCAGCCCGGCGGCGCTGCGCGACATGGCGGCGGCCAACCCGGAGGCGGAGTTGTTCGTGCACCCGGAGTGCGGATGCGGGACCTCGGCGCTGTGGCAGACGGGCACCGGGGACCTGCCCGCGGAGCGGACCCGGGTGCTCTCCACCGGCGGGATGCTGGCGGCCGCCCGGTCGGTCCGCTCCCCCACCGTGCTCGTCGCGACCGAGACGGGAATGCTGCACCAGCTGCGGAAGGCCAACCCGGCCGTCCGCTGGGAACCGGTCAATCCCCACGCGACCTGCCATTACATGAAGATGATTACCCCGGCGGCGCTGGAGCGGTGCCTGCGTGACGCGGCGCCCGAGGTGCACGTCGCGCCGGAGATCGCGGCCCGTGCCCGCCGGGCGGTTGAGGCCATGATCGCGACCGGGCCTGCCCTGGACGGGGTTAAGGAGAGCGCGCGATGACGGGGGCCGGAGCGCGTGATTCGAAGAACGTGGATCGTTGTGTACAGGCCGATGTAGACAACGATCCACGATCAGCGCCGCGGTGGCGGCGAGAGGCGGACCTGGTGGTCGTCGGGTCGGGGGCAGCCGGGATATCGGCCGCGCTGACGGCCGCCGCGTCCGGACTGCGGGTGGTCGTGGTGACCAAGGACCTGATCGGCGGGGCCACGGCGCTGGCGCAGGGCGGGCTGGCGGCGGCTATCGGGCCCGGGGACAGCGCGACATCGCATGTCAGCGACACGCTGGCAGCAGGGGCGGGGCTGTGCGAGCCGGAGGTCGTGACGGCGCTCGCGGCCGGGGCGACGGGGGCGGTCGACTGGCTCGCCGGGCTCGGCGCGCGGCTCGAGACACGGGAACTACGACTCGAGGGCGGGCACAGCCACCACCGGATCGTGCACTCGGGGGACGACGCGACCGGGGCCGAGGTCCACCGGGTGCTGCTGGCGGCGCTGCTGGCCAGCGGCGCCGAGATCCTCGACCGCACGGTCGCGCTCGATCTCATCGCGGCGAACCCGGCCGCGCGGGAGGCGGCCGACGGGGGCCGGGCGGGGACCGGTGACCCCGCCCGCCGGGTTACGGGGCTGCGGGCCGGGCACGATCGGGCCGGGCGGTCGGCTCGTGACCGGGGTCATTCAGGCGCCCGCGGTCGTGATCGCGGCCGGCGGGCTCGGGCAGGCGTTCGCGACTACCTCCAATCCGCCCGGGGCGACCGGGGACGGGATCGCGATCGCGGCGCGGGCGGGAGCGGTGCTGCGGGACCTGGAGTTCGTGCAGTTCCACCCGACGGTGCTCTGGCTGCCGGGCGCGAGCGGGCAGTGCCCGCTGATCACGGAGGCGCTGCGCGGGGCCGGGGCGGTGCTGCGCGACCTGGACGGGACGCCGCTGATGGCCGGCCATGACCCGCGCGGGGACCTCGCGCCGCGCGACGTGGTGTCCGCCCGGATGGCCGAGGTGCTCGGCGCGGGGAACGCCGGGCACCTGTGGCTTGACGCGACCGCGATCGGCGCGCAGGTGCTTGAGGCCGGATTCCCGACGGTGGTGGCCGCATGCCGCAAGCACGGCATCGACCCGGTGACCGAGTTCATCCCGGTCGCGCCGGGCGCGCACTACTCCTGCGGCGGCATCCTGGCCGACTTTGACGGGCGGACCAGCATCCCCGGGCTTTACGCGGTCGGCGAGGCCGCGTCGACCGGGGTGCAGGGCGCGAACAGGCTCGCCTCCAACTCGGTCACCGAGGCGATCATCGCCGGCCGGCGTGCCAGCCGGGTCATCGCCACCCGGGCTGCTTTCCAGGTCATCGAGCCGAATCGCGGCGCACGGGGCGGCGCGAACTCAGGGGCCGGCCCGATGCCCGCCGCCGGCGATGGCACCGGGAATGCCTGCTCGCCGAACGGGGACAAGCTCGGCGACCCGCGGCCGGCGCTCGCCTCGGTCAGCTCGCGATTGGCAGGGACTGACCGGGACCTGGACATCAGCGGTAACGCCGGTGCGCCGGGCGACTCCGGCGTCGAGGGCGGGCGGCAGGCAATTGCCTCGGCGATGTCGCGCTGGGCGGGGGTGATGCGGGACCGGGAGGGGCTGACCGAGCTGGCCCGGGTGATCGCCGCGGGCGGCGCGGTGATCGCCGGCGGAGCGCCTGCCACCGGATCTGAGGAGCGTGACGGGTCAGAGGAGGCCGCGTGCGTTCCACCGGCGGATCTCGATTTTGGCCTTTCCCTTGAGGCGGTTGAGGCCGCGAACCTGCGCCTGGTGTCCGGGCTGATCGCCCGTGGGGCGCTGCGGCGGGCAGAGAGCCGGGGGTGCCACCGGCGGCGGGACGCGGCGGGGACGGCGGGGCGGCCGTGGCACACGCTGACGCGCTGGGACGGGCGGGAGTTTCTCGGTGCATCGCTGGACGGGGACGAGTTCTTGGTGAATCAGGGGTTCTCGGTGAATGAGGAGGAGCTGTGACTAGTGAGGTGCGGGTGCACGAGGGCGCGTCGGGCGTCAGCGTCGCGGACGGCAGGGGCGTGGCCGGCCTGAGCGGCGGGACGCTGGCGGCGGTGCGGGCGGCGGGGCTGGACGCCGACGACGTCGCGCGGGTGGTGCGCGCGGCGCTCGACGAGGACTTCAGGTACGGGCCCGATGTCACCTCGGCGGCCACGGTCGCGGGGCGGACGGTCACCGCGGACGTGGTGGCGCGGGAGGCCGGCGTGCTGGCCGGGCTGCCAGCGGCGCTCGCGGTCCTTGACCTGATCGGGACGTATCTGGGTGACTTCAACGGCACTCTTTCGGCATCCGGGACGGTCCTTGCGGCGGATGGGTCGCGGATCGGAGCCGGGCAGGCGGTGCTCCGGGTGAGCGGCCCGGCCCCGGCGGTGCTCGGGGCGGAGCGGACGCTGCTGAACTTCCTCACCCCCTTGTCCGGGATCGCCACCGCCACCCGGGCCTGGGCGGACGCGATCGCCGGGACCGGGGCGGCGGTGCGCGACACCCGGAAGACCCTGCCGGGGCTGCGGGCGCTGCAGAAGTACGCGGTGCGGTGCGGCGGCGGGGAAAACCACCGGATGGGGCTGGGTGACGCGGCGCTGGTCAAGGACAACCACGTCGCGGCGGCGGGCGGGGTGGCCGCGGCGGTCAGGGCGGTGCGTGCGGCCGCGCCGGACGGGCTCGTGGTGGAGGTGGAGTGCGACTCGGTGGCGCAGGTGCGCGAGGCCCTGGCCGCGGGGGCGCGGTTCCTGCTGCTCGACAACATGTCAGTCGCCTCGCTGCGGGAGGCCGTGGCGGTGGCGCGGGCCTGTGGCGGGGTAAGGCTGGAGGCGAGCGGGGGGCTGCGGCTCGGATCCGCGCGGGAGGTCGCGCTGACCGGCGTGGACTACCTGTCGGTGGGGGCCCTGACGCACTCCTCGCGCGCGCTTGACCTGGGTCTCGACTTCGCGTAGGGCTCATGGGGGCGCCCTCGGGCCAGGCTAGCGCGGCCTTTCTCGTGTGCGGGGTGCTCGCTGGCTCTGGTAAGCTCTCCGATGTCGCTCGGGCCGTTGGCGCAGCGGGAGCGCGTCTCCCTGACACGGAGAAGGTCACAGGTTCAAATCCTGTACGGCCCACTGTGGTGATAGCGCAAGACATCGGAATGACCCCGAACCCGCACCGGGTCCGGGGTCGTTTTGGTTCAGGTCCGGATGGCTGGGGCGGGTAGAGATCGTGAGCGTGGACGAGTCGCGGCGGGTTTACGTCATTGGCGGCGGCCCGGCCGGGCTGGCCGCCGCGGCTGAGCTGCGCCGCCGTGGGCTGGACAAGATGGCCGGGCAGCTGGGGGTGCTCGACCAGGACGGCATGCCCAAGGTCCATGGCGGGCCGCCCGCGGCTCCCGGCCTGTTCTTCCTCGGGTACACCGTCTCGCTCAGGGGCATGCTGCGCGACATCGCCGCCGGCGCGCGGCGGGTCGCGCCCGCGGTGGCCCGCGACTACCAGTCCGGGCCGCGCTAGCTCAGTGGCCCCGGCTCTGCAGGCGCTGGGCGGTTTTCAGCAGTGCCGGATAGCGGGCGGGGGCGACCCGCGCGAGCACATCGGGGATGTGCGCGGTGAGCGCGTAGGCCAGCTGCTCGCCGATGCCGCTGGCGGCGCCGGTGACGACCGCTGTCGCGGGGGTGAAGTCGAACTTGTCCATTAGGCGACGGTCTCGCTGACGAGACTGGGCTGGGCGCCGCTGCCCTGGCTGGAGCTGAACCGCAGCTCGGGGTCCTGGACCGGCAGGCGGCGCAGCAGCTTGGCGTCGCCGGCGTAGCTCACCGACGTCAGCCAGGGTGCCCGGTTCCCCTGCCGCGGCAGCTGGCCGATCGCTCTTTGGATGTAGCCGGCCCCGAAGTTCAGGAACGGCCGCGTCGGCATGGCGCGATCGGCGGGCTCGGGCCGCGCGGTGTCGTAGCCGTGCGCGTCCAGGTAACCGAGCAGCCGGCAGAAGTGCTCGCACAGCAGCCCGATCTTCAGCGTCCAGGACGCGTTGGTGTAGCCGATCGCATAGGCGAAGTTCGGCACACCGGACAGCATCATGCCCTTGTACGCGATCGTGTCCGGCAGGCTGACCGGCCGGCCGTCCACGGACAGCGCCATCGCCCCCATCGCCTGCACCTGCAGGCCGGTCGCGGTGACGATGATGTCCGCTTCCAGCTCGCGGCCGGACTCGAGCAGGACGCCTTTCTCGGTGAAGGTCGTGATCCGGTCGGTCACTATTGACGCCCGGCCGTGCCGGATGGCCTTGAACAGATCGCCGTTCGGCACCAGGCACAGCCGCTGGTCCCACGGGTTATACGGCGGGTTGAAGTGCTCATCCACCGGATAGCCGTCGGGCAGCATCTTGGCGTTGAGGTTGCGGATAATCCGGCGCGCGGCCCCCGGGTACTTCTGGCAGAACCGCCAGATCGCCTGCTGCTGGACAATGTTCTTGCGGCGGGTGAACTTGTAGGCGCGGTCGTCGCCCAGCAGCCGGCGGAGCCGGTTCGCGAGCTTATCCTCCGACGGCAGCGCCATGATGTAGCTCGGCGTCCGCTGCAGCATCGTCACGTGCGCGGCGGTGTCCGCCATCGCCGGGACGAGGGTGACGGCGGTCGCGCCGCTGCCGATCACGAGGACCCGCTGGCCCGCGTAGTCGAGGTCCGCGGGCCATTGCTGCGGGTGGATGATCTGTCCCCGGAACCGCTCGCGCCCCTCGAAGGCCGGGGTGAAACCCTCGTCGTAGCGGTAGTAGCCTCCCGCGCAGAACAGCCAGTTGCAGGTCATCGTGGTTCGCTCGCCGGTGCCGGCGTGCTCCACCTCGACCGTCCAGCGGGCGTCCTGCGGACGACCACGACGCGCCGACCACCTTCGAGTGGAAGCGGATCCGACGGTCAATGCCGTTCTCGGCGGCGGTCTCGCGCAGGTACGCGAGTATCTTGTCGGCGCTCGCGATCGCCTGCTCGTCGCGCCAGGGCTTGAACTCGTAGCCGAACGTGAACAGGTCTGAGTCCGACCGGATGCCCGGGTAGCGGAACAGGTCCCAGGTGCCGCCGGAGGCGCCGCGCGCCTCGAGGATGGCGTAGCTGCGCTGCGGGTGCTCACGCTGCAGGTAGTAAGCGGCGCCGATGCCGGAGATGCCGGCGCCGACGATCAGCACGTCGACCGAGGTGTTATCGGGGGAAGCCGAGGTCATGCGGGTAGCTCCCAGCGGCAGGGAAGGATCACCGGACACTGCCATACTCTCCGCTGGACCGGCGCTGGCATAGCACAGACTGCACCTATCTTCCGATGCCAGGTGGCACTTTGCACCACTGGTCGTTAGGCTGGCCGCATGCCGTGGGACACACCGTCGCCGCGGGTCCGCGAGCTGATCCGCGAGGGCGCGGAGCTGGCCCTGCGCCCGCCGGACGACTGGCTGGAGGAACTCGACGAGGCGACGCTCTCCGGGCGGCACCGCCGGCAGATCGCCGATGACCCGGTGCTCGCGGCGGCTGCCCGCCGCACGAACCGGTCCAACCTGCTGCACTGGGCGGCCGCGAACGTGCGCGCCCCCGGCGAGCGGGTGCCCGCGAACCTAGAGGACGCGCCGCTCACGATCGCGCGTGACCTGGTCCGCCGCGGGCTGAACGAGTCCGCGCTTGACGCCTACCGGTCCGGCCAGGCCGTCGCGCTCCGGCGGTGGATCCAGATCTGCCTGTCGCTTACCGCCGACCCCGGCGAGCTGCGGGAGCTGCTCGACGTCTCCTGCCGCTCAATCTCGGCCTTCATCGACGACACTCTCGCCGCGATCACCGACCAGATCACCCGCGAGCGCGCCGAGCTCACCCGGGGCACCCATGCGGAACGGCGGGAAACCGTCAGCCTGCTGCTGGACGGCGCTCCCATCCTGCAGGCCCACGCGGAGCAACGCCTCGCCTACCGGCTGGCCGGCCAGCACACCGCGGCCATCGTGTGGAGCGACGACCCGGCGGCTGATCTCGGGGCCCTGGACCGCGCCGCTGACCTGATCGCCGGCGTGCGCCGACGACCCTCGCCCGCTCACCGTGCTCGCCAGCGCCGCCACCCGCTGGGTGTGGGTGCACGGCCGTCCTGACCCGGCCGGGCTGCGCAGCGCGATCTCGGCCGTGCCGACCGCGCGGGCGGCCCTGGGCTCGACCGCCACCGGGATGGACGGGTTCCGCCGCAGCCATCTGGACGCGCTCACCGTGCAGCGGATGCTGGCCCGGCTCAGGTCTCCGCAGCAGCTCGCCACGTACGACGAGGTGAACCTGGTCGCACTGCTGACAGCCGAGCCCGACAGCGCCGAGGATTTCGCCCGGCGGACGCTCGGGCAGCTGGCGGGCGCCGGGACGGAGATCACCGAGGCGGTCCGGGTCTACGTCGCCGCGCAGTGCAACGCCTCGCACGCCGCGGCCAGGCTGTACACGCACCGCAACACGCTGCTGCGCCGCCTCGCGCGGGCCGACCAGCTGCTGCCCCGCCCGCTAGCGGAGAACGTCCTCAACGTCGGCGTCGCGCTCGAGATGCTGCGGTGGCAAGGCGGCGGCAGCCACGAGAACGGCCGGCCCCAACGGTTACCCCGCGGGACTGCGCCAGGCTTGCCGTCCGCCCTTCAGTACGTGACGCCGGGGAACTGCTCCCGCGCACGCTCGAACTGGCCGGCCCATTGGCGGGGCCAGCCGAAGGCGCGGGCGGCCTGCGGGCGCAGGTCGGCGGCGGCGGCGCCGCTGGTGAAGTGGATGTACTCGCCCCAATTCAGCCGCCGGGTGTACGTCCCGTCTTGCGTCTTGGGGGAAGTACGCGGCCAGCTGGCGGAAGAACCTGTCCATGACCGCGGCCTGCCCGCAGTCCCGCCACAGCGGGTAGAACCAGTCGCGGAACCAGCGCGTACCCGGCCGCGGGAAATCATCACTGTTGCCGGTGAACTGGCGGTGGACACGCCGGGCATCGCGGCGCATGTCGAGCGCGGTGTAGAGGTCGTAGATGTAGAACTCGGCCCACTTGCTGTCACCCCAGATCTCGTAGGCCGGGGAACCGTGTTTGCCGTTGTTGGCGCTCTCGACGGTATGCCCTATCTCATGGGCGGGCAGCTCCGGGGCGAGGGGGTTGCTGTCCCGCCAGCTGTCCAGGCCGCAGTCGCTGACGTTGTGGTGGTCGTGGACAGGGCTGACGTAATAGCCGGCGTGGCCGCCGCCGTGCCGGCCGGCATGGTGGATGGAGTAAATGCGCGGATCGGGGCCGAACGCGTCGCCGTAGGTCGCCTTGGAATACCGCCAGACCTGGTTGATGTAACCGGGCAGCCACCGCACCTCGGCCAGGCGGACGTCGCGGTCCAGGTAAATCGCGCAGTCGCCGTCGTCGTGGTAAAGCCTGAGCAGTTGCCGGTGGTCGAACCAGTGCTCCTGCCACGTGCCGGGCGGGTTATCCGGTTTCATGCGTCTGTGCTCCTCAGCCTGCAGGTAGATGCTTAACCGCAAGTCCCACGGTCAGCGACCGTGCGTTCAGCCCGAGCTGGGCTGCGAAGGACCCGAAACTGGCCCGCTGGTCGACGGTGGCCCGTTGCGCCGCCTGGCGCCGCCCCGCTTCGGCCAGGCCGGGCCGCACCAGGTTGACGGCGGCGCCCAGCCTCGGGTCGGGCTCCGCCTGGAGGCCGTCGGCCCGGGCGAGGCGCCGGTTGAACTCGTCCTGGGCCGGCCCCAGCGCGGGCATGACCCAGCAGGGGCCGTCCGTGCCCAGTTGGTACGAGCAGTAACCGCCGCCCCAGGGCCGCGTGGCGGCGCGAATGCCGGCGGCGAGCGTGGCGGCGTCCGCCGCAACCGGCACGGCATCGCCGCCGGGGGAGGCACTAAACGCCCGTTGCCCTTCGGCCACCGCCGGATGCCCGCCCCGCGCGGGCGACTCGTGGTTGTCGGTCTCGCGCTCCTCGGCGTAGAAGGCGTGCAGGTGGGCGTGCTGCACCTCCTGCCGGGGATTCCTGGTGACCGTGACATCGGTGACATCGGTGGCATCGGTGACATCGGCCGTGGCGGTGGTCCCGCTGGCGGCGTCGGTGTCACGCAGGTAGTCGAGGTTGGGCGGGCTGTCGTTGGCGGCGAACACCACGTGACCGCCGTCCAGGCCGCGGTACCACGCGGCGACCAGGGTCATCGCCGTCTGGCAGGCCGCCAGTTCGGCGGGCGTGGCCGACGACCATCCGTCGCGGTGGCTGCGGGGCACCATGAGCGTGTGCGGCCGCGCTGCCCGGCGGGGCCCGTTAGCCAGCATGAACGGGTTACGGTCGAGCACCAGATCCACCAGCGCGGCGCCGTCAGCCGCGGTGACCGTCCCCAGGTAGGTAGGGAACCCGGTCACCGCGGCGAACACGTCCACCGGCCGGAACCGGCGGGAGAACTGGCCCGCCGCCGCGGTGCCCTCGACGTTCCCGGTCTCCGGGCTGACCAGGACCCAGCTCCCGGCCTTGGCGCTGTCATCCGGCCATCGGTACGCCTTAACGGTCTGGGCACCATCGCTGTAGGTCCACAGTTTGCGCAGCTCGACCTGGGTGAGGGGGGAGCGCCAGCGCTCCGGGTGATCCGCCACGGCTAGCTGACCTCGGCAATCCGGGCGTCGACGAGTGCGCCGTCGGTGACCTGGAGCACGCCGAGGGTGCCATGCGGCTGGCGGCGCCGGTCGGTCGGCGAGCCGGGATTGAAGATCCGCAATCCGCCCGCGGCGGCATCGAGCGGGATGTGCGAGTGACCGAACACGACAAGGTCCGCCGCGGGGAACCTGGCCCGCATCCGGGTCAGCCGCCCGGCGGCGCTGCCGCTGTCGTGGATCATCGCGATGCGCAGCCCCTCAGCGGTCAGCGAGGCCGTCTCGGCCGCGCCCCAGGCGGCGACGTCGGGGCCGTCGTTGTTGCCGACGACCGCGGTCACCGGCGCGTACTGGGCTAGTTCGTCGAGCACGGCGGCGGTGCACACGTCACCGGCGTGCAGGATCAGGTCCGCGCCGCGCAGCTGGGCAGCGACCGCGGGCGGGCAGGATTTCCAGCGCCGGGGAGCGTGCGTGTCGGACAGGACGACTATCCGCATCGTGGTGGGTGACCTCCCGCCTTCCTGTTCGGCCAGTCTCGGGCCGAGCCCGTTGGGCATCGGACGTTACCGGAACTATGCTTCCGAGGCGCGCCGACAAACCGTCCGGAGGGAATCGTTTGCCGCCATGAGGAAGCTCAACCTTTACTACGGCACCGTCAAGTCCGCGGCTCACGGACAGCACTTCATGGCCTGGGCAAATTCCCGGGACCAGGCCCTGGATCTGGTCGAGGCGGCGCTCACGGCCACCGGGCCGGTCGAGGGCTCCGTCGTCGGCCCGATCGCGAGCCTGCCCGCCGACGTCATGCGGCCGGGCGTCTTCGTCGAGGTCGTGCCGGCGCCGAAGAACTGATCGCGAGGCGGTCGCGCCTGCGGGAAATACCGATATTAGCCGCTTCATCACCGCGTCGCCTATTGGCTTGGGCAGGGAATAGTCCGGGATAAATCTAAAGAAACTACTAAGGCCGGATTGTACCGGGAGCCCGCCCAATCGTCACCGAGCGCAACATTACTGATTGAGGGGCAGTCCGGCACAGAAGCGAATCATTCGGGTGATTACCCCTATATCAAGACTCATTGTGCTATAGGTTTTGACCCGCGGCACGGGTGGGGTGGGCTGCGTGGCGTCGTCCAGGGTGCCCGGGACTGGACGGCGATTCCGGGTGGGGAGATGGTTATGCCGGAGCTTCCTGTGGTCGGCGACGAGTTCGCCGGTTACCTGTTGCAATCCGTCATCGGGCGCGGTGGCAGGAGCGTCGTGTACGAGGCGGAGCATCCGCGGCTCGGCAACGGCATCGCGCTCAAATTGCTGGCAGCCGAGGTCGCCGCGGACGACGTCTTCCGGACGCGTTTCCTGGATGAATCGCGCATCGCCGCATCGATGAACCACCCGCACGTCATCCCCATCTACGACGTGGGGGAAGGCGACGGGCTGCTGTACATCGCGATGCGCCGGGTCCCGGGCGGTAACCTGCGGCAGCGGATCGCCAAGCGTGGCCCACTGCCCCCGCAGGACGCCGTCGCGCTGCTCGGTCAGGCCACCCGCGCACTGGACGCCGCACACCGCATCGGGCTAGTGCACCGGGACGTGAAGCCGGAGAACCTGCTGATCGAAGAGGACGACGAGCTCGGCTCCGAACACCTGTACCTCACCGACTTCGGGATCTCCCGGCTGGGCATGGAGCGCAACGGCCTCACCTCGAGCGGGCAGTTCCTCGGCACCACCGACTATGTCGCGCCCGAGCAGATCACCGAGCCGTACGTGTACGGCTCGGCCGATCAGTACTCGCTGGGCTGCGTGCTTTATGAGTGCCTGACCGGCCGGGTGCCGTTCGAGAAGGGGCTGGACGCGCCGTCCACGCGGCCCCCGCTCCGGGCTGGCCTGTCACCGGAGGCCGACGTACTGTTCGCCCGGGTACTGGCCGAGCATCCCGGCGAGCGGTTCAACACCTGCCGCGAGTTCATGGAGGCGGCCAACGTCGCCCTGGCTGATATGGCGACCACGCCGGTGTCCGGTACCGGCTCGCGCGCGCCCGAGCCAGCGTCCGCCAGCTATCGCTCGGCAGCGGCGCTCGCGAGCTACCCGGCAACGCCGGCGCCCGGCATCCATCAGCCGGAAGCTGCACCGGCACCCACTGTCGACCTGGCCGGAGTACCGCCGGAACCCCTCGGCTACCAGCGGGAAGTTTCCCGGGTAGCACCAGAGCCGGGCGACGGCTCCGGGTCAGGGAGCAGCCAGCGGCGGGCGCGCTGGCTTGTGGTCGCCGCGGTGCTGCTGGTCTGCGTCGGAGGCGGAGCCGGCGCCTACGCGGCGCTGTCGTCGCACCAGAAGACCACCACCTTGACGGCGTCCGCGATGCCGTCGAAGCCGATGCTGCAGCGGGCGCCCGTCAGCCTGCTGACGAAGGTGCTGACGTCCACGAACGCGAGCGAGGTCGCGATGGGCATGCTGCCGCCGTCAAGCTGCAAGGGGCAGGGCAGGACAACGGTTGTTTGCACGGCGCCGTCGTCAGCGATAGCTAGCGCGACGTTCACCACATACCCCACCCGCACCGACCTGTTCGCCGCTTACGAAGCGGAGGTACGTTCCCTAAGCCACAGACGCTATCGGCCGAACGTAAAGAACTGCGGCCTGTCCGCGCCCAGCCCATACGGCGAGATCGCGTGGAACCATCGAGAGCAGCACTCAAGTGCCTACACCATTGCCGAGATGATCGCCGGCAAGGTACCGGTCGAGACAGCCATGGGCCGCATGGCCTGCCTGGCGACGGCCAGCCACTCCGAAGACATCGTATGGACCACCGACTACGGGAAAATGCTGGCCGTCGCGATCGGAAGCGGCAACCACACGCGCGTGTGGTTGTGGTGGGCCGCCGTCCATCACAACATCATCTTCCCAGGCACGCCGATGGACATGGGCGGTACGGCGCCGCTGATGTCCGGAGCGCCCATGCCCACGGCCTCGGCGAGCACTTCTCCGTCGATGCCGGGTAGAAGCTCACCGTCGATGCCCGCTAGCACTTCATCGTCGATGTCTAAGTCCGCCGGCTGAGATGGCCCGAACGCCGGCCCCGCGCAAAAGCCGTCTGACTGATAATGCGAACGCGCCCGCGTGCGAACGCGCCCAGTCATCGAAGGTGCGCGGTGGCCGACCGAGCAGCTCGGCGGTCGCGGACGTCACCTCGTCGTCCCGGTACGCCCCGCCCCGCGAGAATGCTGGAAGAGCCGGCGTACCCATGGGTGTTCACGCCTACGCTGGCGCCAAGGACAGGAAGGGGCCAGCCGCGCGGCTGCTGAATCAGTCGCCTAGATTGCCGCGTGCCTCGGTGACCTGCTGCAGGATGCGGTCCGCGTGGCTGGATGCGGCGATGGCGCTGGCCTCATCGAGGATTGCCCGGGCGTCGTCGCCGCGTGACTGGGCCGCGGCGATGGAGGCCAGCCCGATCATGTTGGCGGCCGCTGACGGCAGCTGCCCGGCCTGGCGGCGCAGCCGGGTGGCCTCTTCCAGCCGGCGCCGGGCCTCGTCCAGGTCCCCGCCGCGGTGCGCCGCGATACCCAGGTGCTGCCTCCCTCGCGTGGTCTGGGTGACCCTGGCGCCGCGCGCCGGGACCACCACCGGCGGGGAGCGATAGATCAGGGTAACTGGACCGAGGCCAGCGTGTTCTTCACCGTGCGTTAAGCGATGCCCACGGACACGGGCGCGTTGGCCGCGGACTATTGCTTCTCCATCCTTCGCAGGACGTTGATGAAGGACTGCCCGCTGGGTGTGCCGAGGCCGGTCATGGTGTCGTAGCCCTTGAGGGTGACCTGCCCGGTGAACCCCCAGGACTTGTTGTCGCTCTGGTAGTCGAAGTTGACCAGCGACTGCGACCCGCAGACGGCGATGCCGCACGACACCGCGCGTTCCAGCGACGGGCTGGCCGCGGTAAGCGGCAGGGCATCGCGCAGCGCGCTGGTCCCGGCCAACTTGTAGAGCACCGGGTCCAGGAAACCGAACGGCGCCTTGCTGCCCTGCTGGGCCGCGGCCACCAGGCCGGCCACCAGCGGTGTTGCCTCGCTCGTGCCGCCGCCGGAGGACAGGTAGAACACCGGCTTCTTGCCCGCGTGTTGAACGCGCCGACGGCCATCGCGGTGGACGGGTCGGCGTCGGCGCTGATGTCCGGCACTGATCGGTAGGCGCCGGTGTGCCCGGCGATCTTCGACAGGGCGGCGGGGACGATGCCGTGCTGGTAGGCGGGCTGCTGCCAGTCCGCGCTGGGTCCGCCACCGGAGGCGCCGTCCTCGCCCTGGTTGAACCAGCTGCCCTGCCGGGCCAGCAGCAGGCCGTCGGACCAGCCGGTCTCGAAGATGCGGTTCCCGGTCTTCCCGATCCCGAGGGTGGTGCCGCCCACCGCGATCGCGTACGGGTCGCTGGCGGGGTCCCAGTCTCCGGAGGCGTCGCCTGAGGCGAAGTACATGCCGACCCCCTCGGCCGCCGCCTGCAGCAGGTAAGCGTGCTCGATCTTGGTCTCCGGCCGGCTGCCCCTGCTGACCGCTCTCCCAGGAGTTGGACGCGATCGACGCGAGCGGGTGGTGGCCGGAGCCGTTCAGCACGGCCTGGTCGGCGTCGATGAGCCCCTGCGACTCCGGGTCACTGCCGCCGCAGCTCGCGCCGCGACCACCACCTCGTTCGCGCCCGGGGCCATCGCGTAGGCCGCCTCCACGTCCATTTGCTCCTCGATCTCGGGGCCGCGCAGGTCGGCGGCGTGACTGCTCGGGCGGCGCCGGCCGCGGCACGTCGCAGGCTTTGCCGACCGACCGTTCGGCGAACCGCTTGGCTGGACGGCGCGGGCAGGTCCGATGACCTTGGCGTAGTCCTGCAGTGTCGGCAGGTCGTCCGGGTCCGGTGGCGCCAGCTCGACCAGGGCGATGGTCTGGCCCTTGCCGGTGTTGGTCAGGTTGGCCCCGTAGGCCGCCCGCAGTTGCTTGGCCGAGTAGCCGCATATCTGGGTCGGGAACGAGGTCCGGCCGAAGTCGCTCCGGCAGGCCGGCTGCACCTGATGCTGGCCGTAGTAGGCGGAGCACGCCGCGGTGGACGCCGAAGACGCCGCTGTGACGACGCCGGCGCGGTGGCGCGCGGCTGGCCGCCCGCGCTGACCGGTGCGGCGTTGTCGAGTCCGGTCACCGCGAGCACCAGGCTGGCCAGCGAGGCGGGCAGGGAGATGGGGCGGTCGTTGGACCGCAGGGCGTACGCGCCCGCGTTGACCGCTGCCGTGGCCTTGTACAGCTTCAGCCGCACGTTGAAGGCCCGGTTGATCGTCGCGGCGGTGCGCGGTGGCCTGCACGTAGGAACGCTCAGCGGGAAATGCTGACCCCGGTGAAGCCCTTGGCCCGCAGCCACGACTGGACCGCGCGGGCCGCGGCCGGGGTGGCGCCGAAGCGGGCGGCGTAGGCGTCCGGGCTCAGGTAGTGGTGGAACTGGGGGTTGCCAGGGGTGCTGACCGCCTGGGCGAAGAGGGTCGCCGCGGCCGTCCTCGGCTGCAGCCAGAGCTGGATCGTCAGCCGCTGCGGCAGCTGGCACGCTCGCCGGTCGCCGCGGTGTGTAGCTGGTGAAGGGGGCCAGGCTCCCGGCCACGGTCGTGACCGCCGGCGGGTCGTGACCGCCGGCCGCAGCGCTGCCCCGGCCGAGCCGCCGGTCCCGGCGACCGCCAGGCCCACGGCCGCCAGGCCCGCGCTGATCGCGCTCGCGAAGCATTCTTGTCCTCGACATGATGTCGCTTCCTGCGCTGGTGTGCAGTCTGGTCGAGGCGTGTTGGGTCAGTCAGCGGTTAGCGGCGGTGGCTGGAGCCGGGGATTCCGCGGTTAGCGGACCGGTAGCGCGGTGCCGGGCGAGGCGGCCGGGGCAGGAACTGGTGGCGGCTGAGCGCGATGACCGTGCGGATGGCGATGCCGCCGATGAGCGCGGTGATGACGGCGATGAGGACGTACTGCCACACGCGGTAACCGGCCGGCTGGGTGCTCTGCAGCCAGATGATCGCCGTCGTCACGACCGCCGCCCAGCTGAAGGTGAAGGCCCACGTGCTGGGCATGAACGGCAGCCGGAGGTAGGCCGGGCAGCAGGCGCAGCTGAGCGATCACCATGAGCACCCCGTAGCCGGCCAGGAAGGCCGGACCATGTCGATGTGCGGGCCGTGGATGGCGAACCAGGCCAGGCTGGCGACCGCCGCCGGCGCCACCTCGATGGCCATCGTCGGCTGCAGCGGCGGTGGCAGCAGCGGGCGGAAGAACAGCCGGCCGAGGATCAGAGAGCCGACCACGATCCAGGAGATGACCCCGAACCCGAGCAAGACCTCGGCCAGCCGCTGCTGGCCGACCAGCGCCGCGCCGTCGGAGGCGATCAGTCCGCCGGCCACGGTCGGCAGGAAGTAGCCGGGGTGGAACCGGTCGAGCTCGAGCGGGCCCGAGTATCCACTGCCCGGTGAACCAGCCGCCGAGCAAGACGGTGAGCGCGATGAAGACGTCGGTGATCACCCGGCCGGGCGACGCGGCGTGCGGGAAGAGCCCGTCGCTGGCGAGCAGGATCGGGACGATCAGCGCCAGCGAGGCGAACGGGGATGCGATCGGGTCGAGCAGGTCACCAGTGACCGCTGCCCGGGGCGAGCCGGGAGCCGTGACCAGATGGCTCAGATAGGCGGCGCCGACGGCGAGCCATGACGCCGCCGCGACCAGCAGTATCAGCTGGCCGACCAGGACCGGGGCGTGGTGCCCGCTAGCCAGCGCCGCCCAGGCCTCGGCCAGGCCGGCCAGGCCGAACGGGATGGCAAACAGGCCGAGCGGAATCTTGGGTGCCGTCATCTTCGCCTCCGTTGAGGGACGCGCTGCGGGCTGTCTGCCCGGGCCGCCTGATGTGATGATGACCGGGCTCACCGGTGCGCAGGACCTGTCAGATGACTGCGTTACTCCTCGATCCCTGGAAGGTCGCTTGACCGCACACGGGCAGCGCGTCACCACCGGCGGAACCCGGCTAGCGGCCGGTACTGTGAGCCGTATGGATGACGAGTTCCCGATTTCATACGAGGGCGTTTCCCCTGGCGTTCCGGTGCTGACCAGGGACGGCGAGCAGTTCGGTTTCCTGGAGCACGTCCTTGAGGTGCCCGAGGAAGACATCTTCGAGGGCATCGTGGTGTGGGTGGGCAGCGGTAGCTGGGTGGACCGCCGGATCCAGCGCGAGCTGAGCCAGGGGCGCCTGTCGGCCGCCCGCCGCCTGGAAGCCTTCCGTCACCAGGACCTGCGGTTCGTCGAGGCGGACAAGGTCGCGGCCATCACCGTCGGCTACATCCGCTGTGACCTGGACCTGTCCGAGGCCGGGACGCTGCCGCCGCCTACGGGCGCGCCCGTTTTCTACGCCAACGCGATCGATCAGGCCGATCCGCCGAACCCGTTCACCGGGCGGTACGGGAACCGGATGTACGGGGGCATGTTCCGCCGGGCACGGTGGGCCCAGGAGTAACGGTCGCGAGGGCGGGGGGCTGAGCTAGCCGGACGTGGCCGGCCGCGGGGACGCCAGCCCGAGCGCGTCGCGCAGGAAGGCGAGCTGGTGCCGCAGTAGCTGGCTGACGGTGTTCTCGTCGGTGGGCATGTGGGTCGAGCCGGACAGCGGCAGGACCTGGTGCGGGCGCCCGGCGGCGAGCAGCGCCGACGACATCCGGAGGGTGTGCGCCACCACGACGTTGTCGTCGGCCATCCCGTGGATCAGCAGCAGCGGCCTGGTCGGCCGGCGGCCCCGGTCATGGTCGAGGAACGGTCGTAGGCGTCCGGGTTCTCGTCCGGCAGGCCAAGGAACCGCTCCCGCCAGTGCGTGTCGTAGAGCCGCTGATCGTGCGGCCCGGCACCGGAGATCGCGGCATGGAACACCTCTGGCCTGCGGATCACCGCCATCGCGGCAAGCACACCGCCGAACGACCAGCCCCGGATCCCGACCCGGCTCAGATCCAGGTCACCGAACCGTTCGCCCACCGCCTGCAGTGCGTCGGCCTGATCCTCGACCGGGGCGGACAGGGTGTCGCCGTACACCGTCTTCGCCCAGGCGGGCCCCCGGCCGGGGGTGCCGCGCCCGTCCGCGACCAGCACGGCGAAGCCGTGCTCGGCGAACCACTGCTCCTGGCAGAAAGCGCTGCTGCGCATCCGGACGACCCGTTGCATGGCCGGGCCGCCGTAGGGGCTCATCAGCACCGGCAGCCGCACCCCCGGTTCGTACCAGGAGGGCAGCAGCAGGGCTGCCCGCAGCGACCGCGCGCCGACCGTCAGCCAGGTGATGCGCGGGCTGAGCACGGGCTCAGCCGCCAGGCTGGCAATGGCGTGCGGCCCGTCCGCTCCCGGCCGGGTAACGGTGATCGTCTCCCCCGCCTCGGTGCGCGAGAACCGGACCACGGTGCGGCCGGCCGCGCTGCCGCCGTGCACGCCCGGTGAACCGCTCAGCCGGGACAGGCCCGCCCGCGGGTCGTAGCACCACAGGTGCTCCTCGGTGGGCTCCTGCGTGCCGGTGAAGTAAACCGCCTCGCCGTCGGCGCCGCAGACGTCGCGGACCTGCAGTCCGTCCGGGGTGACGGGGGTGGCGCCGATAACGAGACGCCGCGAGCCGTCCAGGTCCGACACTCGCACCAGCTGGCCGGCCGCGGTCCGCAGCGGCGCGCCGTAGCAGAGCTCCACCCAGAGCGGGTCGCGTTCCTGGTGCAGTACCGTCGTCGCGCCGGTCACCTGGTCGGCGGCGAGAATCAGCACCGTCCGCTGGTCACGGCTCTGCACCGAGAGCAGCGGACCGTGCCCGTCCCAGCTCGCGGCGGTCAGGTACTCGAACGCCCCGCGGTCCCACGCGACCTCGGTCCTGGTTCCGTCCAGCCGGAGCACGTGCAGCGATACGTCCGCGTTGGCGGTCCCGGCGGCCGGGTACCGGACCGCACGCGGCTGGCTCTGCGGATTGGCCGGGTCCGCGATCCACCACCGCAGTACCGGCGAGTTGTCGACCCGCGCGGCCAGCAATTGGCGGCCGTCGGGCGCCCACCAGAAACCCCGGTACCGGTACATGGACTCGGCCGCGACATGCTCGGCGAGGCCGTAGCTGACCTCGGCGTGCTCCGGCGCGGCGAGCATCCGGCCGGTGCCGTCGCCAAGTTCGGCCACGTGCAGCGCGCCGTCGCTCACATAGGCCACGCGGTTCCCAGTGGGGTCAACACGGGGGTCCGTCACCGGCCCGGCGGTGGCCACCAGCCGCGGGAGGACACCCGGCTCCGGCAGGCCATCGGCCACGCTGCCCTGGACGGCCGACAGCACCCACAGCTGGCCGTCCAGCGCGAACGCCACCGTGCGGCAGTCGGCGTCGGCCGAGTAGGCGACGATGCCGGACGCCTGCTCGCGGGCTCGTTCCCGGCGGATCCGCTCCGCCTCGGGAACATCCCCCGACCCGGCGTGCCAGGACGCGGCCGGGTCGGCCAGCAGTTGCTCGCCCCGGCCGGCTGCCAGGTCGAGCCGCCACAGGCAGGTGACCGGATCCTCGCCGCCCCTGCTCCGCAGGAACAGCACCCGGCTGCCATCGGCCGAGATCGTCACCGCGCGCGGAACCCCGAGCGTGAAGCGCCGGGTCCTGGCCAGCTGCCGGGGGAATTCGTCCAGAACCATGCCCCCCAATCTGCCACAGCCGCCGTCGGCCACACGACGCCAGCCAGGCCAGCCGGGGGTCGCTTACTCGGTTGGCGGGATCGGCTCGATGGGCTCGAGGGCCAGGACCGGGATGTCGCGGCCGGCCGTGGCGCGGTACTTGGCGTAGTTCGGGTTGAGCGCGTCGGCAATGGCCCACCAGCGCTGCTTCTCATCCCCGGACAACTCGCGGGCGCGGACGCGGTGCCGCCGCGGCCCGTCCTGAACCGTGGCCTCGGGCTGCGCGACCAGGTTGTAGTACCACTGCGGGTTGGTCGGCCGCCCGGCGTAGGAGGCGATCGCCGCGTAGACGCCGTCTTGCTCCACCCGCATGACCGGGGTCTTGCGCGTCTGGCCGCTGCGCGCGCCGGCCGTGGTGAGGATGATGACCGGCAGCCCGCCAAGCTCGCCGCCCTCGGCCCCGCCGGTGGCCTCGTACAGCGCCACCTGGTCGCGGACCCGGTCGCTGGGGCTGGGCACGTACGCGGGTCCGGCGCTCTGGCCGGACCCCGTTTCCGGTGGGTTCGCGGTCTCGTTCATGCGGGGCCTCCTGCGGCTTGCGCTGGTCTGGGTAGCTGGCCGGTGGTCGCTCAGACGGCGGTGCGGCCGCCATCGGCGGCGATGACCGCGCCGGTGATGTAGGCGGCCTTGGGCGACGCGAGGAAGGCGACCACATCGGCGATCTCGCCCGCGTCGGCGGCCCGGCCGAGCAGCGTGGTCTTGCCCAGCGCCGCGGTCCGTTCCGGCACCGCGCCGTCGGTGTAAGCGGGGCCGGCAGCGACGGTATTCACCCTAACGCCATGCGGGCTGAACTCGGCCGCCCAGCTTCCGTGCCACTTCGCGGCCGATCCCGCTGGTTGCCCCGGTCACCAGGGCGACCGGCGCCGGGAGTTCGGTAGTGCTGCTCATGGTCACTCCACGAATTAGGTAGACCGTTCTGTCTAGTCGTCACTATAACCAGACTGACCTGTCTAACGCAACACCCTGACACAAGAGACGGCCGCCCCGCGGTGACCCCCGGCCGCGACCGGGACCGCGACCGGGACCGGGCCAGGCGTTCCGATCAGCCAATGGTGCCGGTGAGCGCCTGCAGACCCAGGCTGGCCGCGGCGACCGTGATCCACAGCAGGGCGCCGAGCAGCAGCGGCCTCGGGCCGGCCTTGCGCAGCGCCGGCACGTTGGTGGACAGGCCGATGGCGGAGAGGGCGACGGCGACGAGGAACACCGACGCATGCTGGAGCGGGCCATAGCTGGCGGCCGGGATGGCGCCGGCTGAGTTGAGCGCGGCCGCGGCGACGAACCCGATCAGGAACCACGGCACCAGGCGGACCACCCGCAACGGTGACATCCGGGCCGCCGCGGGCCCGGGCGCTGCGCCTGGCCGCTCCCGCTGAGGCCCCGCTGGTCTGGCCGGCCTGGTGCCTGCGCGCGGTCAGCCCGGCCAGGCCCAGGCAGATCGGGATGATCATGAGGGTCCGGACGAGCTTGACCACGATGGCATGGTTGGCCGCGGCGGCGCCGTAGGTGGTCGCGGTGGCGACCACCGAGGACGTGTCGTTGACCGCCGTCCCCGCGAACAGCCCGAAGGACTGCTGACTCATCCCGATCGCGTGCCCGATGAGGGGGAAGATGAGGACGGCCGCGATGTTGAACAGGAAGATCGTCGAGATCGCGTAGGCGACGTCGGTCGACGCGGCCTCGATCACCGGGGAGACCGCGGCGATCGCCGACCCGCCGCAGATGCCGGTGCCGACGCCGATCAGCGTCCGCAGGTCGCGCGGGATCCCGAGCAGCCTCCCGTACAGCCACGCCGCGCTCAGGCAGACGGCGAGCGTGCCCAGCATGACCGGCAGCGACGCCACGCCGACGCGGGCCGCCTGGGCGATCGAGAGCTGGGTGCCGAGCAGCACCACCGAGCACTGCAGCACGAACGAGCTCGCGTACTTCAGGCCGGGCGCGAGCCGGTCGCCGGGCTTGATCACCAGGGCGATGACCGCACCGATGACGGCGCCGGGGACCGCACTGCCGACCAGCGGCACATGCTCCCCCACCACGGTGGCCACCGCGGCCACGGCGACCGCGAGGGCGAGGCCGGGCACGGTAGCGCGCGCCCGCTGAGTCAGCGTGACGGATGGTGACGCGGCGTGCGAGCTGGCCGCGGGCGAGTCCGGGGTACGCACCGGCGGTGCGGCCGCGACCATCGCGTGCCGCCGGTCAGGCCGCCGTCCCCGGCGCCGCGACGGCTGGGGCGCGCGGGGATCGCGGAGGTGGCTGGGAGCGGCGGCGCGCGGGTGTGTAACAGCGTTCATGGCGCTTCCAGATTCGCTCCCGCGATGACCTACGGGAAGGCGGCGGCCCTTGTGGGGGTACAAGTTACCCTTGTAACCGATGGCCGAGATGGTGCACGACTTGGGCGCACTCCGGGCGCTGCGCGAGGTGGGCAGGCAGGGGTCGATCGCCGCCGCCGCCGCGGTGCTCGGCGTCTCCCAGCAGGCGCTGTCCGCGCGGATGCGCACCCTGGAGCGGGCCATGGGCGTCACGCTGCTCGGGCGGACGCCGTCCGGGTCGCACCTCACCGAGCCGGGCAGGCTGGTGGTCGGCTGGGCCGAGGACGTGCTCGACGCCGCCGACCGGCTGGAGGCGGGGCTGCGCTCGGTCAGGTCCGGGGTGTCGCACCGGCTCGCCATCGCGGCCAGCCAGACGATCGCCGAGCACCTGGTGCCGCACTGGCTGGTCGAACTGCGCAGTGTTGAGCGCGCGGCGGCCGGGCAGCGCAGTGCAGGGCAGCGCAGTGCAGGGCAGACCGACGGCTACCCCCCGACGGTCGTCGAGCTCACGGTGGCCAACTCCACCGGCGTGCTCGATCTGGTCCGCCGACGGGAAGGCGGGGCTCGGTTTTATCGAGACTCCGCACCTGCCGTCGGACTTGGTCACCGAGCACCTGCGCGACGACGAGCTGCTGGTGGTCGCCGCACCGGCCCATCCGTGGGCGCGCCGCCGCCGGCCGCTGTCATCCGCCGCAGATCGCCGCGGTGCCGCTGGTCATGCGGGAGGCCGGCAGCGGCACCAGGGACACGCTGACCGACCACCTCGCCGCCCAGGACCCGCCGCTGCGGCCGAAGATCGCGATGGAACTCGGGACCAGCGCCGCCGTCAGGTCGGCCATCGCGGCGGGGGTCGGGCCCGGCGTGCTCAGCCGGCTCGCTGTCCGGGACGACCTGGTGCTCGGCCGCCTCGTGGCCGTCGAGCTGGCCGGTCCCCCGCTGACCAGGCAGCTCACCGCCGTCTGGAAACCCGGCGAGCCGCTGCCGCCCGAGGGTCAGCGCCTTCTCGCGGTGGCCGCGAATCGCCGCCCGCCGAACTAGGGAAACCAATTAGGCGAGCATGGTCTTGCCGTACCAGTCGGACGCGTCGCGGACGCCGGGCAGGGTGAAGAAGTAGCCGCCGCCGAACGGCTGCACGTAGTCGATGAGCGGCTCGCCGATCAGGCGCCGCTGGACGGTCGCGAACTGGCGCTCCACATCCTGCTGGTAGCAGATGAAGATGTGGCCGGTCTGCAGGTTACCGTTCAGGTCTACGCCGAGGTCGTAGTTGTAGGAGCGGCGGATGAGGCGCTGGTTGGCGGTCGCGGGCGTCCGCGGGTTCGCCAGCCTGATGTGGGAGTCGAGCGGGATCACGTAGCCGTTCGGGTCGGCCTTGAAGTTGGGCGTGTCGAACTCGGTGGTCCCGTCGAGCGGCGCGCCGGTGTCGCGGCGGCGGCCGAACATCGTCTCCTGCTCGTTGATCGACACGCGGTCCCAGAACTCCACCAGCATCCGGATCAGCCGCACCACGACGTAGCTGCCGTTCTGCGCCCAGGCCGGCTCCTTGGGATCGTCGACCCAGACCAGGTCGCTCGCGAGCCCGCCGGTCGGGTTGGCGGTGCCGTCCTTGAAGCCAAGCAGGTTCCGCGACGTGCCCGAGGGGCGGGGCGGGGAGGCGTAACCCTCCATCTTCCACGCCAGCTGCATGCCACCCCTGGTGTGCTTGATGATGTCCCTGATCGCGTGGTGAATCGTGTCCGGGTGGTTCGCGCACAGCTGGAGCAGCAGGTCGCCGCCGAGAAAGGCCGCTTCGAGCGAGTCGTTGGGGAAGACTTCCATCGGCGTGAGCTTGAGCGGCTTGCCGGCGGCGAGGCCGTAGCGGTCGTCGAAGAGAGTTGAGCCCACCGACACTGTCACGGTCAGGCCGTCAGCGGGGATGACGGGGCCGAGCACGTCGCTGTCCGACGGCGGCTGGCTGACGCCGAGATTGGGCGGGGTGCCGCCGGCGGTGAGGAAGCGCGCCCGGGCGGTGACCGTCTGCAGCAGGTCCGCGAGAGCGGCCTTGCCCGACGCCGTGCTGTTGAACGAGGCGACGCAGGTGAACGCCTGCTTGTCGCTCGGCCCCGGGGTCAGCACGCCGGACTGGTGCACCCCGTGAAACGGGTAGGAGGCCTCGGTCACCGGTCCGCTGACGGTGGCCGCGTCCGCGTCGGCGCGGGCACCCCCGATGAGCACGCCGCCGGCCAGCGCGGTGCCGGCCGCGCCAGCGGCTGTGCCCTTGAGGAAGTTGCGGCGATTGATGTTCACGGGAAAGCTCTCCTGAGGTCGCTGCAGGCCGAACGGATGCTAGTTAGTGCGTGGGGGGAACTTCAAGGAGATCTGGAACGGTCGCGAGTGTCTCCAGCAGCGCCCCGATAGCCGCGTCCACGTGCTGGCGCTGGCCGAGGGTGACCGCGGTGAGCGACTGCCATTGGCCGCTGCTGGTCCGCGTGGCCAGCAGCGCCTGGTCGAGCGCGCTCTCCTCGATTTCCGCGGTCGCCACCAGGCCGGGGTCGCGGGCGTCGATGAGCGGGGCCTCGTAGCCGAGGACAACCCGGTCGACCTGGGTGTCGGCGTAGGTCATGGCGTACGCCGCGCCCGCGCCGTAGTCGTCGACGCCGGACAGGTGGTCGCGGAGCGCGTCCTCGATGATCTCGTGCACCCGGAGCGGCAGCTGCGTCGGGTCGCCCGCGAGGTCCACGGCGGTCAGGTTCTTCCGCACCGTGGCGACGTTCGCTGCCAGCGCGCGGGCGACGGGAACCAGCTCCTTGGCCGGCTGGCCCGCCCACAGGCCGTACTCCAGACGGTGCAGGCCGGTGAACGACTTGTCGCTGACGCCATCGGGCAGGCCGCCGGACAGACCGTCGACCGCCAGCCCGAGGTCACCGAAGCTGTCATAGGACGCGCCGACCCGTTCCCACGCCTGCTGGGCGGGCAGCCAGTCTTTCCTGGCCTGCGCGATGTCGCCCTTACCGAGGTCCTGCTGCAGCTTCTTGACGTCCGCGGCCAGGACGGCCAGCTGGGCAGCGGCGTACTTCTGGTAGAGGTTGTTCGGCGGGGTCAGTTCGCTGAGGGTGACGGGCTTCACCGCGACGGGGGCGGTGACCGTGCCGGTGGCGCTGACCGTGACCGGCTGCGAGGCCGTCGCCCCCTGCGAGCCCATGAAGCACTTGAACGTATAGGTGCCGGCGCCGAGCGTCGCGGTCAGCGAGGCGAAGGTGCCAGGGCCAAGCGTCTCGATCTCGCCAACGACCGCGCCGGCGGCGTTGTCCAGATTGACCTCGCCGGCCAGGCCGGACTTGTTGGTGACGGTGAACGTCTGCGTGCCCGCCCGCGCCGACGACCATTCAGGGGCGCACTCGGTCGCCGTCACCGACACCGACGCGCCGGCGCTGCTGGCCGCGGCGGGCATCGCGGCTATCGTCAGGCCGGCCGCGAGGGCGGGGACGACGACCAGGACGCCCGCGACCACCCACGGCCGTCCGCCCGCCAGCCGCTCCCAGCGGCCCGGGGCGGGACCGGGACCGGGGCGGGGCCCGGCGGGATGGTAGGCGGCGAGGTCGTGCTGAGCGGGGCAGCGGCAGCGGCAGTGGCCGCCGTGGCCGTGGCCGTGGCCGGGACGCGAGCATCCGCAGCGGGGCTCTTGGCCGGCGCGGCGGTGCGGCCCGCGTTCACGAACGCCGGGATGACCACCACAAGGTAGGCGAGATAGGCGGTGACCTGGAGAACGGTCATCTTGGGGGACAGCTCGGTGATGCCCGTGATGATCGATGCCCACCAGGAGGTCGGGTCGATGTGCGCGGTCAGGTCGAACGCGATCCAGGCGTGGCCGGGCAGCAGATTCGCGTCCTGCAGGTCGCCCAGGCCGTAGGCGAGCACGCCCGCGGCGATGACGATGAGCGCGATCGCGGTCCGGTTGAAGAACACGCCGACGTTCAGGTGGACCGCCCGGCGGTAGAGCAGCCAGCAGAGCGTGATCGCGGCGGCGATGCCGATCGCGGCGCCGACCAGCGGCGCGACCGTCTGCCCGGAGGCGCGGGCCGCCGTCCACAGGAACAGGGTCGTCTCCAGGCCTTCGCGGCCGACGGAGAGGAACGCGGTGATGGTGATCGCCCCGGTGCCGATCGCGGCGGCGCGCGCCACCTCGCCGCGCAGGTGGGCCGACAGGGTGGCGGCGGTGCGGCGCATCCAGAAGATCATCGCGGTGACCAGGCCGACCGCGAACACGCTGAGGATGCCGCCGACCGCTTCCTGGCCCGCGCTCGATAGCACGCTGACCGAGAACGTGAGCACCGTTGCGAACGCGGCGGAGACAGTCACCGCGCCCAGCACCCCGAGCCAGATCGGCGCGGTCGATACCCGTGCCTTGCCGTCGCGCTCGGCCTGAGCCGCGGCCGTCTTGCGCACGGCCGCCAGCAGGATGGTCACCACGAGGCCGGCCTTGAGGCCTTCCCGCAGCCCGATCAGGAGGTTCGGTACGCTGTCTGCCCAAGTCACGCAGACCAAGGTAAGGCTTACCTAAGAGTCCTGTCTACCGAGAGTGACCTGGCTCACTAACGATTTCCCGCCACGCACGCCGCTGAGCAGCCGCCGGCCGCGGGTAACGAGTCGCCCGGGTCCGTAATTGACGGATAGTGCGGATATCTTTTAGGGGATGGGCGCCAACTTGAGTCACGCATGAGTCCACGAGCATCACAGTGGGTGGCCAGGCACGTTCTGCTCGACACCACTCCGGTGCGGCGGTCGCGCGATTACCGAGCGCTACTTTCGGGGCTCGGGGTGTCGGTCCTCGGCAACCAGCTGACGACCGTCGCGGTGCCGTTCCAGGTGTACGCGATCACGCATTCGTCGCTGACGGTCGGGCTCGTCTCTCTCGCGCAGCTGTTCCCGCTGATCATCGGGTCGCTGCTCGGCGGCTCGCTGGTGGACGCGGTCGACCGGCGCAAGCTGCTGCTCGTGGTCGAGGGGATCTGCGCGGTCTGCAGCGCCTGCCTCGCGCTGAACGCGGACTTCGGGCCCGCGCTCTGGCCACTGTTCCTGTTCCCCGCGATCACCGCGTCGCAGAGCGGGATCGACAGCTCGGCGCGGAACGCGATGCTGCCCGGCCTGGTGGGGATGGAGCTGCTGCCCGCCTCCAACGCCATCTTCCAGTCGCTCTTCCAGACCGGCGCGATCGTCGGGCCCGCCCTGGCCGGGCTGCTGCTGGCCGGGGCGGGCGTGCACATCATCTACTGGCTCGATGCCGCCAGCTACCTGATCGCGATGGGCTTCGTGCTGTCGATGGCGCCGCAGCCGGTGCCCGCGCCGGGGACAGCGGGGGCGTCGACCGCGCGGCCCGGCTGGCGCTCCACGCTCGAGGGGCTGCGCTTCGTGCGGCGGTCCCAGCCGCTGAAGGGCGCCTACGTCATCGACGTCAACGCCATGGTGTTCGGGATGCCCCGGGCGCTGTTCCCGGCGCTGGCCGCGAACGTGTTCGGCGGCGGGGCAACGACGGTGGGGCTGCTCTACGCGGCGCCGGGGGCGGGGGCCCTTGTCGGCGCGCTGACCACCGGCTGGGTCGGCCGGGTCCGCCGCCAGGGGCTGGCGGTGATCTGCGCGGTCCTGGTCTGGGGGCTGGCGATCGCCGGGTTCGGGCTCTCGCACTGGCTGCCGCTCGCGCTGCTGCTGCTCGCGGTCGCGGGCTGGGCGGACGTGCTGTCAGCGGTGTTCAGGAACACGATCATCCAGTTCGCCGGGCCGGAGGGGATGCGCGGGCGGCTGATGGGCGTGCAGATGGCGGTGGTCGCGGGCGGCCCCCGGCTCGGGGACCTGGAGGCGGGCGTGGTCGCGACGGCCTTCAGTGACACGGTGTCGGTCGTATCGGGCGGCCTGGCGTGCGTCGCGGGCGCCTTCCTGGTGGCCTGGGCGCTGCCCGGGTTCACCCACCTGCGCTCCGAGCTGTCACAGCATGCCGCGGAAGAGGCCGTCGCCGAGGCCGGGGCCGAGGTGGCCGCCGAGCTCGGCGGCACTGCCAGCCAAGAGCAGCCCGCGCCCGCCGCCGACCCGGATCGGGCACCGGAGCCGGGCTAGCGGCTCGTCGGCGCCGCCACCAGGACCTCGATTTCCCCCGGGGTCAGGGTTAGCCCGAACTCGCCGGTCAGGGCCTCCGCGAACTCCCGGTCGGTCAGCTCGCGCCGTTCCTTGACGTGGCCGTGCCGGGTGACGGTGTAGTCGCGGCCGATGAGCCAGCGGATCGCGTCCGGGTCACGGCGGGCGATGATCGGCTGCCAGGTGAACCACGAGTCCGGGTGCGTCGAGGTGTAGTGGTTGGACAGGACGACATCGACCGGGTGGACTGGCGCCTCGTCCCAGCGGTGCAAGGTGACCCACTCGCCCGCCTGGTACTCGCGGAGCTTCCAGACCTGGTCGCCGTTGTCCTCATCGGGGGCGACTTCGTAGATCCAGCCGTCAACCTCCTGCGGGCCACCGGAACGGTACCGGCGCAGGGACAGCGGGGCCGGCGGGGACGAGCCGAAGCCCACGTCAGCCAGCCAGACCCCGGTACCGGCCTGCGCGCGGAGCGTGAGATGGGTCCGCGGCCTGGCCGGGCCGCCGTCCGGGCCGACCCGGGCCAGCAGCCGGTCCACCGCGAAGCCGAGCCGTTCCAGCGCCGCCCCGAACAGCTGCGCCTGCTCATAGCAGTAGCCGCCGCGGCCGCGGAAGACGATCTTCTCCTGGATCGACTCCAAGTCGACGCTGACGGCCCCCCTGAGGAAAATGTCGAGATTTTCAAAGGGGACCTGGCCGAGATGCGCTCGGTAGAGGGCAGCAAGCGCCGCCTCCGAGGGGTCGGTGGGGCCCGAGTAGCCGATCCGCCTTAGATAGGCCGCCACGTCCAGCTGGCCGGCGGACCAGTCGTCGCTCACAAATCTCTCCGCTCCTGCCGCTGCTCCGGCAACAGGGATACCTAGTGACCTTTATACCTAGGGCCCCGCCGGGCCCCGCGGGCACGCCGTCGTATGGGTGGTTCTACCTAACGCAGAACAGACTGCGGTTTCGGTGTGACAGCGCGTCTCACTAAATGATATCCCTGAACGAGCAGGTCGTCGGGGCGCATAGCAAGCCTGCTTCAGGCGCGTCTAACTTGGCGGTGGTAACTGCAGTGGCCGGACGCTTTCCACAGGATGGGATCACCGACTTCGTCGGCAGGCGCGACGAACTGGCCCGACTGGCAGACGTGCTCGACCGGTCCCGGCTGGTGACCGTGGTCGGGCCCGGCGGCGTGGGCAAGACCCGGCTGGCGCGCGTCGCCGCGGCCGAGGCCATGGGCAACTACCCGGACGGCGTGTGGATCGTCGAGCTGTCCGAACTGCGCGACCCGGCGCTGCTGCCCAACACCGTCGCCAGCGTGCTCGGGCTGCCGGAGCAGGACGCGAGGTCCGCCCTGGACGCGGTGCTCGAGTACCTGCGGGACAAGCGGCTGCTGCTGATCCTCGACACCTGCGAGCATCTGCTCGACGTGTGCGCCGAACTGGCCCAGGCGGTGCTGGGCGACGCGTCCGGCGTGACCTGCCTCGCCACCAGCAGGCAGCCGCTCGACACCGCGGGCGAGCAGAACTTCGCGATCCAGCCGCTGTCGGTGCCCGACGCCGATGATGTCGAACTCGGCCGCGGCGACGCGATCGAGCTGTTCGCGCTGCGGGCCGCCGCCGCCCTGCCGGGCTTCACGGTGAACCCGGATAACTCGGCCGCCGTGGTCCGGCTCTGCCGCCGCCTCGACGGCATACCGCTCGCGATCGAGCTGGCGGCCGTGCAGCTGCGCGCGCTCGAGCTTGACGAGCTGATCCATCGGCTCGACCGCCGGTTCAAGGTGCTGACCGGCGGGCATCCGGGGTCGCTGGAACGGCACCAGACGCTGCGTACCGCGATCGAGTGGTCGTACGGTCTGTGCACGGTGGCCGAACGGCGGCTGTGGGCGCGCCTTTCCGTCTTCGCCGGGACGTTCAGCCTGGCGGCGGCCGAGGAGGTCTGCGCCGAGGTCGAGATCGAGCAGCCCGAGGTGGTCGACGCGCTCATCGGGCTGGTCGACAAGTCGGTCGTGCTGCAGGTGGGCACGCGCTACCGGATGCTCGACACGCTGCGCGAGTTCGGCGCCGAGCAGCTGGCGGCCTCGGGCGAGGAGGCGGCGTGCCGGGCGCGGCACATCGAGCGGTACCTGACCATGGCGCGGTACTTCGGCGAGCACTTCACCGACGATGACCAGATGGAGCGCTACCACGAGCTGCACCAGACGCACGCGAACCTGCGGGCCGCGCTCGAGTACGCGATCGACGACCCAGTCGGTTCGCCGGTGCCGGCGGTGTCTTCCGGTGCTTCCAGCGCCTCCGGCAGTTCCGGCTCAGCCGCAGGTCCCGGGCTGGACGGGACGGACGGTTCGCCGGTGCCGTCCGGCGGCGCGAACGGGGCGGTGGCGCGCTGGCGTAAAGGCCTCGACATAGCCTGCTCGCTCTACGGCTACTGGCAGATCTCCGGGCTGCTCAGCGAGGGCGGGTACTGGCTGGGCAAGGCGCTCGAGCGGTTCCCCCAGGACGGCCACGAACGGGCCCGGGCGCTGGTCACCCGCGGGTTCCTGCGTTCCTTCCAAGGCGAGATCGACGGCGCGCTGGCCGACCTCGAGACCGGCGTCGCGGTGGCGCTGGCCGTTGGCGATGACCCCGTCACCGCCCGCGGCTACCAGCACCTGCACCTGGCGCAAACCTTCGGCGGGCGCCACGATGAGGCGTTCGCGACGTGGGCGGAGGCGCGGCCGCGGCTGCGGGCCTGCGGCGACCGGCACGGCGAGCGCATGCTGATGGCCCAGCACGGGCACCTGTGCCAGCTCGCGGGCCAGCCGCTCGAATCCGTCGCCATCTGCGAAGAGGGCCTGGAGATGCTCGGCCCGGACACCGGCGAGCAGTGGCTGCAGAGCTACCTGCTGGTGGTGCAGGGTTTCGCGCTCTTCCAGATGCCCGGCCGCGAGGCCGACTGCGAGACGGTGGTCCGCCGGGCGCTGGTCGGCAAGCAGAAACTGGGGGACGTCATCGGCATGGGCTACGGGCTCGACGTGCTCGGCTGGGTGTCGGCCAAGTCCGGCAGGCCGGAGCGGACCGCGTGGACGCTCGGCGCCGCCGACCCGCTCTGGGAGCGCGGCGGCCTGCGGTTCAGCGGGACCGAGATCATGATGGACTTCCACCGGGAGGCGGCGCGGGCGGCCACCGAGGCGCTGGGCCAGGAATGGTATGACGCGGTGCACGCGGCCGGCGTCGACTACATGAAGGAACAGCTGAAGGACCTGGCCCACGGCGGCTCGGTCGAGCTGAGCATCCCTTAACCAGCGACGCGGCCAGCTAGCCGCCCGGGAGCGCGCGGCCGCCGCTGGCCCGCCAGTCGGCTACCCGGACCACGGTTTCCAGGTAGGCCAGGACGAAGGGACCGTACCGGTCGCGCAGGGCGAGCACGGTCCGCGTCCAAGCATTCGCAGGCAGGTCACCACCGGGCTGGAACTGGTCCAGGTCAACGGTGAGGGTACTGGCGGGCTGGCCCAGCATGGCCGGGATAGCGGTTGTCACGCCCGCCCGCAGCCCGCGGATTTCCCTCTCCGCCGGGACCGGCTGGGCCTCGGCCGGGACCAGCTCGCTCTCCGCCGGGAGGGCGGGACGGCCGGGATCGCGGACCTGGACGCGGAGCTTGCCGTGGTGCGCGAGTACGAGGTAGCGGGTCAGATCCGGGTCGGGCGATTGCGCCAGCAGGGCGGCGAGCGGGCCGTCGATCAGCAGCAGCGACGCGAGCTCGTGGCGGAACGCGACGCCCCCGGCGAACAGCAGCGCGCCGCCCTGGCCGCCCGACTTGGCCCAGGGGCGCCCCGCCTCGATCCCGGCCTTCTCCGCGTCCCCGGCCAGTGCGCAGATCGCGTCCTGCCAGATCTCGTGCGCCTTGCCCGCATCGTGCAGGTAGCCGGCCGCGATGGCGCCGCCTGCCGCCGCCGGGGGGATCCCGGGCGGCGCCATGGCGGCCAGCAGCGCGGCGGCCTGGTCACGGACCTGGCTGCTGTGCTCGTCGAGCGACTGCCACCGGCGCGGCTCGGCGTCTTCGGCGTCGTCGGCGTCTTCGGCACCAGCCGTTATCTCGGCCAGCTCGGCTTGCGCGGCGGCCCGGGCGGCCAGCCGGTCCGTCAGCTCCGCGGGTGTCAGCAGCTCCGGGCTCCCGGGGACCGGACCGGGGGCTGACGGGTCCAAGCCGGTCTCGAGGTCGTAACCGCCGTCGTCCGCGCTGACCAGTAGCAATTCGCCTGGCCTGAGCCGGGACAGCGACGGCGGCGTGACCGGAGTCCACACACCCTCGAGCCGGTCGAACCGCCAGACGGCACGGCCTTCCGCGAGCGCGGTGATGTCGCCAAGCGACACGCGGCAGCGGTACTCGACTGGGGGACGCCCAACCTCCGGGTCCGGCGCGCCGCCCTCGCCCGGGGTCCAGGCGGCCCAGGCCACCTCGGCGACGACGTCTTCGGTATCGGATGCGTAGCGGGTGATGTCAACGTCGTCGCCGGACGGATCGGGCGACGTGTCGAACAGGCCGGCCAGGTCCGCGGAGCCGATCACGCTGACCGGGCCCACGGTGGCGGGGACAGGCCGCGCCAGCAGGTCTTCGGCGGTCAGGCGGGTGCCTTCGAGCAGGCCGAGTTCGGCGACGGCCGCGTCGATGTCCCGCTGCTGATAGGGGAACGGTTCCGGGGGCGGAACCCACCAGACCTCGGCGCCGGGGCTGTGCGCGCCGCCCCGGTCGCAGCGTCCGGTGCGCAGCAGCAGGGCCGGCCACGGCGCGGCCTCGGTCACCAGCAGCGCGGCCTCCAGATCGAGGCCGGCCTCGATGACCTGGGTGGAGACGACGATCCGGTCGTCCGGGCGGCTCATCACCTCCGCCATGAGCCGCTCGCGCTCAGCACCGCGGAAACGGCCGTGCAGCAGCGTGCAGTCGGCCGGGCCCGAGCGCAGCTGCTGGTAGACCCCGCGGGCGGCGTGGACGGTGTTCATGACGACGAGGGTGAGCGTGCCTGGCCGGTGTCGCTGCGACACCAGCGCGGTGATTGCCTGATGGTCCCCGGACTCGGCGGTCAGACGCCGCACCGTGTGGGCAGCAGCGAGGCGGTTGGCAAGCACCCCCGTCCGTTCCATCTCAAGAATTCGAACGGTGCTCTGAATTTCCGGATTATCGGCGGTCCGGAGCAGACCGCCCGGGGCCAGCGCCGACATGCCGGTCAGTCCGGACGGCTCGGCCGTGCCCAGCCGGGCAGCGAACCCGGCGAGCTGGCGGAGCGTCGTGGTTGTCTGCGGGCAGAGCCTGACCTCATCGATGATCCAGTGCGCACCGTTGCTGACCAGCGCGAAGTCGATCGGGAAGATCGCCCGGCCGACGTCGAACCCGCGCACCAGCGCCTTCGAGACGAGCACGTCGGCCGGGCCCACGACGATCGCGGGCTTGTGCATGTCCTCCCGCCACTCCCCCTGCGTCTGCCACCGCGCGCCCGTCACCACGTGCAGCGCGACCTCGTCGGTCAGCCCAAGGTTGGCCAGCCAGCCACGCGCCTCGCCCGAGACCTGGTCAGTCAGCGACCGCTGCGGCAGCGCGTACACCAGCCGCCGCGGCGTCGCGCCGGGATCCGGTCCGTAGACCCGCCGCCACAGCCAGGCGAGGATCACCCCGGTCTTCCCCGCCCCGGTCGGCACCCAGACGGCGGCGGGCAAACCGTCGCGCGCGATCCGTGCCTGATAGCCGTACGGCTCGGACCCGGTGGCCGCGCGGAACACCTCAGCAAATGTCTTCATTGCAGGAGTAGATGCCGTTGCGGTTGAGCGCTCAATAGCGCTCACGCCGTAGCCGCCTGGTGGGCGGCGGTCCCGGTCTGACCCGCGTCCGCGGTGCCGGGTTCCTGCTTCAGCGCAGCGCGCCCGGCCGTGAGGCCGGGTCTTACCGCCGCTCCGCAGGCGTTTACGCTGTCCGCCCCACTGGCGGCCAGCAACAGCAGATTCCGGGCCGCGTTCACATCCCGGCCCAGCACCAGCCCGCACCCCCCGCATCGGTAGACCCGCTCGGCCAGGGTCAGCTTGGCTTTCACCGACCCGCAGCCCGAGCACCGCTTACTCGACGGGAACCAGCGATCGGCCACCACCAGGCGCCCGCCCTCCCGTGCTGCCTTGTAACCCAGCATCCGCCGCGCCGCCCCGAACCCCTGATCAGAGACCGCCCGCGCCAGCCGCGGTTGGCAGTCATCCCCGCGACGTTCAGGTCCTCCACCACCACCGTCTCGTACCGGGCCGCCAGCCTGGTGGTCGCCTTGTGCAGCGCGTCCGCGCGGAGGCTGGCGATCCGGGCGTGGATCCGGGCCAGCCGCGCGGCGCTCCTGCGCCGGCCCGCTGACCCGGGCTGTTTGCGGGAGTGCGCGCGGGACGCCCGGCGCAGCCTCCGCAGGGCGGCCCGCAGCGGCTTCGGCCCGGCGACCGTGATCAACCGCCCCCGGTCATCGACCCCGGTCAGCAGCGTCTTGACCCCCAGGTCGACCCCGGCCGCGGACCCGGGCCGGGCGTGCCGCCCCGGCTCCTCGCGCTCGACTTCGACGGTGAAGGAGACGAACCAGCGCTGCGCGGTCCGCGACACCGTGGCCGACAAGACCCGCGCCGTGCCGTCTTCGAGCTTGCGGGCGAGCTTGAGCACCGGCTCGTGGGTGCGGACCGCCCCGAGCCGGGGCAGCGTCACCGAGCCCCGGCCGCAGCCGATCACCCCGGTGAGCCGGAAGGAGTCCCGGCACTTCCCGCGCTTCTTCAACCGCGGGAACCCGACCCGCCTCCCCTTCCGCCCGCCCTTCTTCGACTTGACGTAGTCCCGCAAGGCGCGGTCCAGGTTCCGGAAGGCCTCCTGATAGACGCACTTGGAGTTCTCCGCCCACCAGGCGAGATCCGGGTCGGCTTTCTTCTCCGCGTTCCACAGCTTGTGCAGGTCCACGGCCGAGTACCACTTCCGCTCAGCCGCGTACCGCTCCCGGCATTTGGCCAGGCCCCAGTTCCACGCGAACCGGGCCGCGCCCGCGTGCGACCGCAGCATCCGCTCCTGCGCCGGGGTGGGGTCAAGCGCGAACCGGTACGCCTGCACCACCGTCACCGCCGCCTACCTCCCCACGCCGTCCGCCATCACGGGAACATAGTATCGAGATAGTGCGACATTCGGGGATCCGGACGAACAGCCGCCCACCACCCGCCTTACCCGCGTCCAGCGCCCAACAGATCACACGAGCACCAGTGAGCGCTGGTGATCACCGTAATGGCAGCAGTTGCCAACCCCGTCGGGTCACGGCGTATACGTCCCGGGTCCATGGGCCCGCATTCGGGGCGGACAGAGCACGCGGGGGCCCTGCCAGCTGGCAGGGCCCCCCGCGCCGCGAGCGGCCTCGCGCGATCGCCCGCTTGCTAACACGACCCGGTTGCGGTCGCGGCCTTCGGTTGGCCGGTCCCGCCTTAGGAGCCGGGGGTCGGGGTGGAGGTGAGGACGATGCCGGTCGGCTCGTCACCGTCGCCGGCGTTGGCCTCGCCGCCGTAGCCGACGTTGAAGGTGCCGACGAGACTGCCGCCGGCCGTGTCGAACACCGAGACAATGCCGGAGGTGAGCCCGCCTACCCACAGCTGGCTGCCGTCGGGGGTCAGGGCCACGCTGACGGGGTCGCCCGGGTCGGAGATCGTGCTGGTGACCGTGTCGGACGCGGTGCTGATGACCGAGACGGCGTTGGAGTCGCCGTCGGCCACGTAGAGCGTGCCGCCGTCGGACGAGAGCACCAGCTGCCACGGCATCTGGCCGGTGCCGATGGTGCGGGTGACCCTATTGGTCGCGGCGCTGATGACGTCCACCTGGTTCTGCGCCGTGTTGGTCACGTAGACCGTCTTGCCGTCCGGGGAGACCGTGACGCCTTCCGGGTTGCCGAGGCCGGGAATCAGGCCGGTCACCCTGCGGGTGGCCGTGCTGATCACGTAGACCCCGATCGATGAGGTCACGTAGGCGGTGGACCCCGACGGCGAGAACGCGATCGTCCTGGGATCGGTCGGCAGCTTCAGCGTCGAGGTCACCGTGTCGGATGCCGTCGAGATCACCTTGACGTCAGCCAGCGCGGGCAGGCCCGTCTGCGGCCCGGTGTCGGCCACCCACACCTGGCTGCCGTCCGGGGTCACGGCCACACTGGTGGGGTTGATGCCCACCGGGATGAGAGTCTCGGCCGGGTACTCGTAGTTTTTCACGCTGAGGTCGGCCGAGTTGAGCACCGCCACCGTGTCGTTGCCGGCGTCGGCGAAGTACAGCGTGCTGCCGTACAGCGCCACGCCCTCGTCGGTCGAGCTGTAGTTGGTGTCGTCGGTGCCAGTGTTCGGCACCGCCGGGTCGGCCACGTTGTACTGCTGGATGAGCTTGCAGTTGGCGCTGTTGACGGCGTCGAAGGCCTGGTAGCCGGGGAGCGCTATGTAGGCCGCGCCGGCCGGGCCGGTGCACGAGGAGCTGCTCAGCCGCGCGACCGCGGGCCTGGCCGCCTGGGCGCGGTGGGTGAGCGTCAGGGAGAGGGTGACCGCGGCGGCGGCCAGCACCGCGGTGCCGCCGACGATGGCCGCGCGCGTCAGCGTGCGCCGCCGGCTGCCGGGGAGGGTGAGTTTCATACCGTCACGCTCCGGGGGGCAGCGGTGACCCGCGCGCCCCGCACCGGCCTGGATCCGGCGCCCTGGACGGGCGGGGTCTGGCTGGCGCCGGGGAAGGGCGGCAGCTGGAACTGGGCTACTTCCTGTTCGGCCAGCTCGAGTTGGGCCTTGGTGTCCGGCAACCGCGGGAACCGGCCGTGCGGGGTTTTGCCCAGCGCGGAGGTCAGGTCGCCGGCCGTCTGCCGCCGCCAGGCCGAGATGTTGGGGTTGACCACGCCGGTCACCTGCTCGAGCAGCTGGATAACGGAGGTGTGGTCGAACGTGTCGTGGCAGACGAAGCCGCCCACCGTCCACGGCGAGACGATGATGCAGGGGACGCGGAAGCCCAGGCCGATGGGCCCGGGTGCGGATTTTGTCGCGGCCGACGTGGTGATGTACTCGCCGGGCGTGCCAGCGGGCGCGGTGGGCGGCAGGACGTGGTCGAAGTACCCGTCGTTCTCGTCGTAGGTGAGGATGAAGACCGTCTTGGCCCAGACGTCGGGATTGGCCGCGATCGCGTTGACCTTGCTCGCCACGTAGTCGGCGCCGGCCGCGGGCATGAAGTCGGGGTGCTCTGACTGGTAGGAGGTCGGCAGGATGTACGACACCGTCGGCAGCCGGTCATTGATGGCGTCGTACTCGAACTGGCCGGGCTGGTAGAACTTCATGGCGTTCTGGTACAGCGGCGACGAGGTCGATGCGTTCTGGTACTGGTCGAAGTACTCGAGCACGTTGAAGCCGTAGTTATCGACCTCCTGGTACACCTTCCAGGGAACGCCGGCCGCGGTCAGCAGCTCCGGGTAAGTCGTCCAGGAGAAACCCTCGGGGCCGACGTAGTCGCCGTAGGTCGGGCCGCCGTTGGCCCCGCTGGGGTCGATCTGGCCGGTCATCAGGTAGAGCCGGTTGGGCCAGGTCGGCCCGAGGACGGAGGAGTGGTAGCCGTCGCAGATCGTGAAGGCGTCGGCCAGGGCCCACTGGAAGGGGACGTCGTCCCGGTTGAAGTACGCCATGGAGTACTGCGCGGCCGCCCCGTCGTAGGCGTCGATCGCCTTGTTCAGCCGCGCGGTCACGAAGCCGTTCATGGCGCCGCTGTTCCACGAGTCGTGCTGCGGCAGCCAGCTGTGGCTGGTCGAGGGCAGGTTCTGGGCACTCGTGCTGTGCGTGTCGGCGTGGAACGGGTACAGGTAGCCGTCGGGGTTGTCCGGGTCGGCCTGCTGGAAGACGCCCGGGATCGCCTGCGGGTCACCGAAGCCGCGCACTCCCGGCATGGCACCGAAGTAGTGGTCGAAGGAGCGGTTCTCCTGCATCAGCACGACGACGTGCTTGATCTCGGAGAGGGGTGCGGTCGCCCGCACCGAGTTGAGACGCGCCGGTGGCGCGCCGTCGATGATCTTCCGCAGACTGGACGGCAGGGCGAAAGACCCCAGCACCATCCCGCCTGCGGACGCCATTAGCTGGCGCCGGCTCAGCTCTATTGCCACGCAAGATCTCCTAACGACGGAGGGCAGGAACCGCCTGCACAGGTAAAACCGCTCCGGGCACCACGAAGATCACCAAGAACGCACCCCAGCGAGGATCGCAAGTCCCGGAATGAGATGTAAGTCATATAAAACGACCATTAGGTGACATGCAAGTAAAACCCTGGCGCGTTGGCGGTTCCGCCGGCGCTCTGGCGCCGCGGCGGACCCAGAAGACCGGATGACCGGGGGCGCGCGGGAGTCCCGGGCGTGCCCCGCGGATTCGGGCGCGCGGGCTGAACCGATGCACGATGCCCGACGTATTACCCACTATGGGATGTGCCGGGCATCGTGCATCGGCGGAAGCGGCGGCCGCAGGGGCATCGCCGCTCGCGCCGCCTGGCCGGCCTCCCCGGCCGGCCGGGGAGCGCGGGCTAGCGGCGGCGCCTCGCGACCGTGGCACCCGCGAACCCCGCCGCCGCCGGGATCAGCGCGTGCAGGAGGACGTTGGCGGCGGCGCGGCGCGCGGCGGGGGGCAGCGCCGGCACCCGGCCCGGCCTGAACCGGAGGGCACGGGCGCCCGCCTCCGCGTACCGGCCGACGACGCCCGCCGCGCGCGCAGGACCCGCCACCCCTGCCGTGTCCTGCGCGCACTGGGGGGCCGTCAGGGCCGCCGCGCCCGGCTGACCCGGGCGGCGGGCGGCGGCCCGCCGCTCCGCCTCGGCCGGGATCAGCAGGCCCCGGTGCACGAGCACCCGGTCCTCCGCGTCCTCGACGAGCGCCTGGGCCTCGCCCAGCAGCTCAAAAATCCGCTGCGTCTCCGTCAGATCGACGCCTTCCGCTGCCCCGGCGACGCAGGTCAGCAGCCGGGACCGTGCGGCGTCGGCGATCTTGCGCGCCTGCCGCACTTCCGGATCCTGCTGAACTACGTCCTCTTGGCCACCGACTGGGTCCTTCTCCGCGAGGAGCACTGCACATCACCCGCCCTTTCGACCTCTGCACGTTACCACAGATACAGTGTTTTCCAGTAAATTCCAAACTACACACGATTGCGGCCAGATTTACTATCCATTAGGGCATTAGGGACAGCCGAATGTAAGCTATTAGGGGCAACCGAACGCGACCGCGCGGCGACGGAACGGGAGCGGGCTACGCGGCGGAGACCCGGTGCAGGGCGAGATGCGCCATGAACGCCTGGTGCGCCTCCCAGCCATCGGGGAACTTCACCGGCACGCCGAGGTGGACCGGCTCGGTGCTCGGGTGGGCGTCGAGCAGCTCGGGGATGCCCGCGCGGGCCACCACGATGCACGCGTGCCGGTGCCGGGAGGCCAGCACGCACAGCCGCCCGGCCTCCAGGTGGAAGGCGGTGGCGTCGCGGCGGCCGGAGAGCGGGTGCAGCATGATCGTCACGTCGAACTCGCGTCCCTGCAGCCGGTTCGCGGTATCGACCACCACATTGGTCACGCCCAGTTCACGCAGCGCTCTTTTCACCGCGACCGTCTGCACGGTGCGCGTCACGCCGATGGCGATGCGGTCCGCGGTGACCGGCCGCGGCCGCGGCGAGAGCTCGGAGAGGGTGACCGCGCCGCACTGCAGCAGCCGGGCGGCCAGCCCGGCGCAGGCGCTCACCGCCTCGGCGTCGGTCGGCAGGGTGTGCCGGTGGCCGAGCTCGTACAGCGCCCAGCCGGTCCCGGCCGCGGTCTCCAGGGCGCGGTCAAAATCAGTCGGACGGAACGTACGCGTGTTCCACGTCATCCGCCGGTCGTCCGCCTCGGTGGCCGACGTGAAGCCGGTGAACGGGTAGAAGGCGGCTTCCGGTCACTCGGCGGCGGCCTTCCCGGCCATCTCCCGGAAGACGGCCGTGCCGAAGAGCTGCTCGGCGCCGTCCAGCCGGCGCGCCCGCCCGGCCGCCGCGCGGCGCGTCCTGGCGTCGGCACCGGCGTGCACCGTCAGCTCGGCGGCGGCCGCCTCCCTGACGGCGGCGGGGCGCGCGCCGCCACCGGTACCGCTGGCGCCGGGGATGGAGGCGGCGAACCGCTCAAGCAGGCGGCGGGCGGCCGCGGGCGGTTCCGGTATCCGCTCGATCGCCTCGGCCACCCGGGTGGCCGCTGTCAGGAAATCCACCCGCGGCGACAGCGAGCCGATGACGCGCAGCTCAAGCGGCCAGGTCGAGACGGCGAGCAGGCCGCGGGACTGGGCCAGGTAGTCGGCCGAGAGCGCGGCACAGATGTAATAAGGCCGGGCGAACGGCGCGGTCCGGAACGAGCGCTCTTCGTCGCGCTTGAGGCTGGTGACCCGGGTGGTGGGGAACGTGGAGCCGAAGAACGCCTCGTGCACGGTGGCGATGAGCTTGGGGGCGGCGGGCACCTGCAGCAGGCTGAGCGCCTCGTAGACCTGCTCGCGCAGCGGCAGCAGCGATCCGGGCGGGTCGGCTGGCTCGGACCGCGCGGGCGACGCGGGCGACCCGGGCGGCCCGGCCGCGGCGAGGCCGGCGTCCGCCCGGCGGGCGCCTGCGTGGCCTCGGCGAGCGCGTCCTCCCAGTCCTGCTCGGCCTGCTTGAGGTGCGCGCGGTGCGCGGAGGCGAGCGCCCGCTCGCCGGAGAGCATCGCCTCGCGCACCTTTACCCGCAACTCGTCAATCCGGCGCTCAAGCGCCTCAATAGTCTCCGCCACGAACCGATGCTACTGCGCCTACCCGGCTATTTCCAGCAACCTCCAGCATCCGCGAAGATTTTCTAAGATGGAATATCCGCGGGCTCAGCCGCCTTCTCACCTATGCCCGTCCCTCCCCGGCCGGGCACCGCGGCCCCCGCCAGCCACCGTGCGAGGCGGTCAGGCCGTGACGTAGAATTACCGAAGCGTAGGTCGCGCGGTGAGCCGGAATCAGATTCCACGGACATCGGTTAGCCCAGGCGCCGGTTAGACACATAGATGTGGCTCCACAGCCCCATGTAGCCGGCAAGTTCAAGATCAGAGCCTGCGGCAACGCGACCACCCGAGTCCTGGAGACGATTCCTGTTGAGTGCCATGCCCGCAGAGCTTTCTGCCGCGCCCGAAACCGATGCCACTACCGAAACTGACGTAACCTTCGCCTCTCTTGGCGTTCCTGCCGCACTGGTGCAGGTGCTTGCCGGGGACGGGATTATCAGCCCGTTCCCCGTGCAGGCGGCCACGCTGCCCGATGCCCTGGCCGGCCGGGACATCCTCGGCCGGGCCCAGACCGGGTCGGGCAAGACCCTGGGGTTCTCCCTCCCCATGGTCACCCGGCTGGCCGGCGGCCAGACCGCCCCCGGGCGGCCCCGCGGGCTGGTGCTTGTGCCCACCCGTGAGCTGGCGACCCAGGTGTACGAGGTGCTGCGTCCCCTTGCCCGGGCGATGGGCCTGTGGGTCACCACCATCTACGGCGGCGTTTCCTACGGCCCGCAGGTGACCGCGCTGCGGCGGCGGACCGACATCGCCGTCGCCACCCCCGGCCGCCTGGCCGACCTGATCAACCAGGGCGAGTGCGACCTGTCCGCCGTCGAGATCATGGTCATCGACGAAGCCGACCAGATGGCCGACCTTGGCTTCCTGCCGATCGTCCGGCGGCTGCTTGAGGCGACCCCGGCCGACGGGCAGCGGATGCTCTTCTCCGCCACCCTCGACGCCGCCATCGACGTGCTGGTCCGCCGGTTCCTCAGCAACCCGGCGACGCACTCGGTGAACGAGAACTCCTCCCCGGCCGAGATCGAGCACCACGTCATCACCATCGACCCGGCCAAGAAGCTCGAGGTGCTGGCCACGCTGACCGGCGGCGACAAGCGCTCGCTGGTCTTCACCCGGACCAAGCACGGCGCCGAGCGGCTCGCCCGGCAGCTCACCGAGCTCGGCATCCCCGCCGCCGAACTGCACGGGAACCTGCGCCAGGGCGCCCGCGCGCGGAACCTGGCGGCGTTCTCTTCCGGCGTCGCCCGGGTCATGGTGGCCACCGACATCGCCGCCCGCGGCATCCACGTGGACGGCATCGACCTGGTGATCCACGCCGACCCGCCGGCCGAGCACAAGGCGTACGTGCACCGGTCCGGCCGGACCGCCCGCGGCGGCGCCGACGGCGTCGTCGTCACCTTGCAGATGAGGTCGCAGGTGCGCGAGGTCACCGCGATGATGCGCAAGGCCGGCATCGCCCCGCACACCGCCGTCGCGTTCGACCCCGAGGCGGCCGCGCTGCGCGACATCGCCGGGCCGCCCGCGCCGCGGGTGACCGTCTCCGGGAAGGTCTCCGAGCTGGTCCGGCCGGAGGACCGGCTGCCCGGCAACGGGTCCGGCGGACCTGGCGGGCGCGGCAGCTACGGACGGGGCGGCGCGGGCAGGTCCCGCGACGACCGGCCGCGCCGCGACCGCAACAGCGGCGGCAGCCGCTACAGCAGCGACCGCTCCGGCAGCAGCGACCGCCGCGACTTCACCCCGCGCTCCCGCGACGCGCGTCCCGCCCCGGCCGACCGGGTGGACGGCGACCGCCCGCACGGATTCGACGGGCAGTCCGCCCCGGCCGCGCGTACCGACACGTTCAGCCGCGACGAGCGCTCATACGGCGACAGCCGCGCCCCGCGCGGCAACTCGTACCGGCGCGACGACCGGCCCGCTACCAGTGACCGGCTGCCCTACGCTGGCCAGCCGTCTGGCGGGGACCGCCCGTACCGACAGGACCGCGACGTCCGTGACGGCCAGGGTTCCGCCCCGGCCGGCCGCGGCGACCGGCAGTTCTCGCAGGACCGCCCGCCGTTCCGTGGCAACCGGGACTACCGCGACTCGGGCAGCGGCGGCAACGCCCGGCCCGAGCGTGGCGACTGGTACCCGCGCGAGAACCGGCCCTATCGCGGCAGCGCCCCGACCGGCGCAGACCGGCGGCCGGGGGCCAGCGGCGGCTGGCCGTCCGGCGACTCAAACAGCCGCGCTGGCACCGGTACCCGCTCGTTCTCCGGATACCGGCCGGCCGACAGCCGGGACGGTTCCGGGCGGGCCAGCAGGCCGTCGGCGGCCGGGCGCCCGGGCGGTGCGCGGGACCGTGCAGGGTCAACGGCAGGGCGCAGCGCGGCCTACACGACGCGGGACCACGGACACTGACGGCATTTCTGACATATCACCCCAGGCAGCAGGCTCGGGAGTCGGCCTAGTTTTCCGACCAGAGAACGCCGATCCGCGTCGCAGGATGCGGTAGATTAGCCCTAGCTGTTGTCGGACTTTGCGATCTTGAATTCGCTCGCGGTTTCAAGTAAACGGACGATTTACAGGTCGACGCCCAAGTCTCGTACGGCGGCGGTATCCCACAGCTGACTCGCGTGAAGTGCGTGGGTCTCAGGCACATCCAGAAGGACAAATAGCAAAAATGGCTCAGGGGACCGTAAAGTGGTTCAACGCGGACAAGGGCTATGGCTTCATCGCCCCAGACGACGGTAGCGGTGACGTCTTCGTCCACTTCTCCGCGATCGAGGCGAACGGATACCGCAGCCTCGAGGAAAACCAGAAGGTGGAGTACAGCGTGACCCAGGGGCCGAAGGGTCCGCAGGCCGCGCAGGTGCGAGCCGTCTGACGAAGACCTAGCCGGCGGCGGGTCCCCGCGCCCTCAGCGCAGAGGCCCGCCGTCGTGGTTTTCGGGTTCAGTAAGTCGCGTGGTCCGGCCCGTCAACTGTCCCGGACCACGACCGCGCGATCATTCAGGGATGAGCGCGATCCGGTGAGCTCGGTCGTTCCCGTGCGCTCTTGCCGTCGGGCACGATCCCGAGCGCCTCGCCGTCGCTCGACGCCGAGAATCCTCTCCCGCGCCCCTCTGAGCGTCGACGACGCCCGCTCTTCTCCCTCTGCGCCCACAACGCCAATACACCGCAGCGCGGGCCCGGGACACCGGCGCCGCATCCGGTTCGTTAGATATGACGGATGCTGAAATTGATCTTCTGGCTTTCCGGAACGGACTAGCATGGCGCGTCATGCGAGTGAAGCGCGTGAGCGCAGTGGTGATCGGCGGCCTTGCCAGCGCGGGCCTTGCGGCGGCCTTGATAGCGAACGGCGCGACAGCGGGCACCGGGGCCACCGCCCTGCGCGAGTCCGTCGCCCTCGCCGCTAACCGGGCTGCCGCCGTTCCCGCCGTCGGAAACCCGGCCGGGCACCAGCCCGTGCCCGCGGCCGCGCGGGCGGTCAGCACCAGCCACCCGAACCATGTCATCGGGCGCGGCACCCCGGCCGGGTGCACGTCGGCCGCCGTGGTCAGGGCGGTCGCCGAGGGCGGCATCATCACCTTCGACTGCGGGCCGAAGCCGGTGACGATCAGGATGACGGCCACCGCCAAGGTAGTGAACACCAGCCACCGGGTCGTGCTCGACGGCGGCGGCAAGGTCACCTTGAGCGGCGGCACCAAGATCCGCATCCTGTACATGAACACCTGCGACCCCAAGCAGAAGTACACCACCAGCGACTGCTGGGAGCAGCAGTGGCCGCAGCTGGTGGTGCAGAACATCTCCTTCGTGAACGCGTACTCGACGGTCCGGGAGACGTCCACGTCGTCCTACGGCGGCGGCGCCATCTTCGACCAGGGCGGCCAGCTCAAGGTGGTCAACTCCGCGTTCATCGACAACCGCTGCTACCAGACCGGGCCCGACCTTGGCGGCGGGGCCGTCCGCGCGCTCGGGATGTACATGAAGGTCCCGGTCTACATCACCCACGACACCTTCACCGGCAACAGCTGCTCCAACGGCGCCGCGCTGAGCGGCCTGTTCGCGAACTTCTACGTCATCAACAGCCTGATGACCAACAACAGGGCGGTCGGCTTCGGGGCGAACCCGGCCGGCTCCGGCACCGCGGGCGGCGGCAGCGGCGGCGCGATCTACACCGACGGCAACTCCTACAACCTGACCATCGCCGGCACCGCGATGAGCGGCAACACCGCCCGCGAGGGCGGTGGCGCCATCTTCTACGTGGTCGACGGCGGGCCGGGGACGCTGCGGATCTCGTACTCCTGGCTGCACCACAATCCCAGCGGGGAGTTCCAGAACAAGCCGGGGATCTTCAGCGAGGTCGACGGGCGGGTCACCCCGCCGGTCGTCGTCCACTCGGTGATCAACTAGCGCTGGAGCCGCGTTGAGCCAGGCCAGCCGGGCAGGTCGAACGCGCATTTGATCTTTGCGATATCCTGTTCGCATGAGCGTCGCGGTGCAGGACTCGCTGCTTGACTTCGGGGATGACCCAGTCCCGGGCAAGCTGCGGCCGGAGCGGGTACCGCTCAGTCACGGCGCCTGGATTGACGTGCAGCGCGGCTGGCTCGCCGGGTCGGCCGCGCTGTTCGGGCGGCTGGCCGAGCGGGTGCCGTGGAAGGCGGAGCGGCGGCGGATGTACGACCGCACCGTCGACGTGCCCCGGCTGCTGTGCTTCTACGGCGAGGACGCCGCCCTGCCCGACCGGGCGCTCGACGCCTGCCGCGACGCGCTCAGCAAGCATTACCGGGCCGAGCTGCGCGAGTCTTTCAGCACCGCCGGACTGTGCTTCTACCGCGACGGCCGGGACAGCGTGGCCTTCCACGGCGACACGATCGGGCGCGGGTCGACCGAGGACACCATGGTCGCGATCGTGTCCCTGGGCGAGGCGCGGCCGCTGCTGCTCCGCCCGCGCCAGGGCGGCGCCGGCCGGACGCTGCGCTACAGCCTCGGGCACGGGGACCTGATCGTCATGGGCGGCAGCTGCCAGCGGACCTGGGAGCACGGGGTGCCCAAATCGGCCCGGCCGGTCGGGCCCCGGATCAGCGTCCAGTTCCGCCCCCGGGGCGTCCGCTGAACCGGTAGACGGGCTGGATGGCGCCGCGCGCGAGCGGAGCGTTCGCTGGCCATCGGAGCTACGCTGGCACGTGATGATTAGTCCAGCGTTTCGTGGCGCGCCGGCGCGCCACGCCCCATCGCGGCCGCTGCTGGTGGCGACCGATCTGGACGGGACGATCGTCCGCGGGGACGGGACCATCTCGGTGCGCACGGTTGCGGCATTCGCCCGGGTCGAGGCGGCCGGGGCGCGGTTCGTGCTCGTCACCGGGCGGCCGCCGCGGGTGATGCGGGACATCGCCGCCACCTTCGGGCATGAAGGCACGGCCATCTGCGCCAACGGCGCGCTGGCCTATGACATGCGGACCGAGGCGGTCATGGCACGGCACCTGATCCCGGCGCCGGCCCTCGCCGCCGCGGCCTCGGCGCTGCGCGCCGCCGTGCCCGGCATCGGGATCGCGGTCGAGTACCCTGACGGGCGCGCGGCCGACGAGCTCTACCTGGCGGTTAACTGGGACGTCAACCAGTCCATGCCGCGGCCCGGCGACGCGGCGCTATTCTCCCGGCCCGCGTCGAAACTGCTCGGCCGGCACATGGGGTACAACTGCGACGACCTGCTCGCGCTCGCCCTGCCCGCGATCGGCGGGCTGGTCAGCGTCACGCACTCCAACGGCAAGGGGCTCATCGAGGCCGCCGCCCTGGGCGTGTCCAAGGCCTCGGTCGTCGCCGAGCTCGCGGCCGAGCTCGGGATCGGCCCCGAATCGGTGCTCGCGTTCGGGGACATGCCCAACGACCTGCCCTTGCTCACCTGGGCCGGAACCTCCTGCGCGGTCGCCAACGCCCATCCCGAGGTGCTGGCCGCCGCCACCCAGGTCATCGGCTCGGTTGACGACGATGGCGTGGCCGAGTACCTGGAGCGGATTTACCCGTAAGGTCCCGGTGGCGCCGAAGCGCTCGGTCTTGATCGATGCCGGGCGGTGCCCGGCCTCGACCAGCAGGGACGTAGCGGCCTCGACGAAGCCCGAGGGGCCGCAGACGAAGATGTCGGGGGCGGTCGCCGGGGGGAAGGCCGACGTGGCGATGACCGCGGCGTTGATGCGGCCCGGGGGCACGCCCCGATGCGCTGAGCGGGTGTAAAGGAGGGTGAGGTTGAGGGTCGAAGACACGGTACGTTCAGACAGCTCGTGCGCGTAAATGACGTCGGCGGGCGAACGGGCCGAATAGATCAGCGAGACCGGGACCTGGCTTTGCGCCGCGCCGTGGGCGCGGATCATGGACATCAGCGGGACGATGCCCGAGCCGCCGGCCAGCAGCAGCAGGGGGCGGTCGGTCCCGGACCGCGGCGACCAGGTGAACCAGCCGCCAATCGGGCCCTTGAGGTCGAACTGGTCACCTGGTTCCGCGATCCCGGCCAGGTACGGTGAGACCTCACCATCGTCGAGGCGCTGGACGGTGAGCTCCAGGCGGCCTTCCTCGGGGGCGGAGGCGATCGAGTAGGAACGCTGGGCGGAGTACCCGTCATCGGCCGTCAGTCTCACGTCCACGTGCTGGCCGGGCAGGTGACCGGTCCAGCTGGGTACGTCGAGGGCCAGCGTGCGGGCCGTCGCCGTGTCGTCGGAAGTCGCCTTGATGGTGGCGACGTGCCACGTTAGTCGCCCTGGTACCGCTGCTCGCGCCACGGGTCTCCGTAGTCGTGGTAGCCGAGTTTCTCCCAGAAGCCGCGGGAGTCCTTGAGCATCAAGTCGATGCCGGTGACCCACTTGGCTGACTTCCAGAAGTACAGGTGCGGGACGAGCAGCCGGGCCGGGCCGCCATGCTCATCACGCAGCGGCTGGCCGTCATACTCATAGGCGATCCAGGCCTGGCCGTCGCGCAGGTCGGGCAGCGGCAGGTTGGTCGTGTAGCCGCCGTAGGACCTGGCCATCGCATAGCCAGCCTCGGTCGTCACGCCGTCCAGGAGGGTGTCCAGGGAGACCCCGCGCCAGTGGGTGGCCAGCTTCGACCACTGGGTGACGCAGTGGATGTCCACCGTGATGTCGTCGGCCGGCAGCGCGGTGAACTGCTTCCAGTCCCAGCGGCGCGTCTCGCCGGCCTCCGTGGTGATGGTGAACGTCCAGGTCGCCGTGCGCACCGTCGGTGTCGGGCCGGCCTGCAGGACCGGGAAACTGTGCTCGAGGTACTGGCCGGGCGGCAGCTTGACGTCGCTCTGCCGCCGGCCGTGGAAACCGCGGGAGATCGTGTTCACCTGATCAGGCCTAACGTGCGGCGGGCTACGGGTTCAGCCTGCTCCGCCAGTCGTGCGGGACACGTCCGGCCGGACCTGGAGTTGGCTGGTCCTTGGGGTGATGCTCCGGGGCGGCCAGTGCCGGGCCGGTCTCGTAGAAGTCCTCTTCCGGGTAGGACCAGAACCACGCCTCACCCGGCTCGAAGGAGCGGATCACCGGGTGCCCGGTCTCCCGGAAGTGCCTGGTGGCGTGCTGCTGGGGCGAGTTGTCGCAGCAGCCAATGTGCCCGCACTGGGTGCAGCGGCGCAGGTGGAACCACCAGCCGCCGTCCGCGTCGCACTCCACGCAGCCGTTGCCGCTCGGCGGAACGGCCGGGTCGACGCCCTTGATGTCTGTCATTTACCCTCCCCATGCGCCGCCTGGATCGGCAGCCTGACTTGGAAACGAGTATCCCCCGGCACGGACTCGACGCGCAGGTCGCCGTGGTGCTTGCTGACCACGATCCGCCAGGCGATGTCGAGGCCGAGGCCGGTGCCCTCGCCGACGGCCTTGGTGGTGAAGAACGGCTCGAAGATCCGCTGCTGGATGGCCTCCGGGATGCCGGGTCCGGTGTCGCCGATCTCGACCAGGACGCGGTCGTCCTCGCGGGCGGTGCGGATGGTGAGCGTGCCCGTCCCGTGCATCGCCTGGGCGGCGTTGTCGATCAGGTTGGTCCAGACCTGGTTGAGCTCTCCGGCGTAGGCCGGGATGTTGGGCAGGTCGGGGTCGTACTCCTTCTTGACCGTGATCCCCTTGAGCTTCACCGACAGCATGAGCAGGGTGGAGGTGAGCAGGTCGCGCACGTCCACCACCTGGAACGGGGCCCGGTCCAGCTGCGAGTACTGCTTAGCCGCGCCGACCAGGGTGGAGACCCGCGTGGTGGAGTCCTCGATCTCGTCCATCAGCAGCTCGGTCTCGACCGTGTAATTCAGCCAGCGCAGGGTGGGCTCGAGCATCTGCTCGCCGACCGTGTCAAGCACCCGCTCAAGCCACTCGGTATCGATGCCCGCCTGCACGAAGACCGGGGCGATCTGCCAGCCGTCGCGGACGTTGTGGTCGTCCAGCCAGTCCGAGAGCTCGTCCTCGGCGTCGGAGGTCTGCAGCGGGTCCAGCTTCGGCGCCTTGGCGACCTGCTCGGCCGCGCGCTGCTGCAGCTCCATGATCGACTCCAGGCTGGCCGCCTCGAACTTCCCGGCGGCGAGCAGGCGGAGCTTGCCGCGCATGCCCGCGACCCGCTCGCGCAGCGCCGCCGTCGCGCGGACGGCGGCGGCGGCCGGGTTGTTGAGCTCGTGGGTCAGCCCCGCGGTGAGCGAGCCAAGCGCGAGCAGCCGCTCCCGCTGGCCGACCGCCTCGCGGCTGCGCTGGCCGCCGATGAACAGACCCTCGAGCAGGTGCACCGCCATCGGGAACCACTCGTTCATGATCTGCTGGAAGCACTCGGCGCCGAGCACGTAGAACCGGGACGGCTCGGTGACCCGCATCGAGTTCTGGTAGATCTGCGGCACCCGGTCACCCAGGTAGGCCGTGTAGGCGCCGCTGTAGACGCCCCGCTGGCTGGTCCTGGCCACCTCGATGTCGTCCGCGCCGACCCGCCGCGAGGTCACCAGGGTTCCCTCGATCAGCACGTAGAGGCAGCTCGCGGGGTCGCCCTCGGCGAAGACCGGGCCCGGCTGGAACGTTTCCAGCTGGCCTTCCTGGCAGAGCCGGGCCAGCTGCTCGTCGGTCAGCTTCTCGAACAGGAATAGCGTACGCAGTTCTTCCGGGTTGCACGCCGACGTCACCGGGTTGTCCGTGGTCACTGGGGCCTCCTCCCGTTACCGGGTCTTGTTATCGGGTCTCGTTTAGAGGGTCTCCAGGTACCGGTGCACGAGCATGACGGCCATGGCGCCTTCTCCGACCGCCGACGCGACCCGCTTGGCCGACTCGGCGCGGACGTCGCCAACCGCGAACACTCCGGGCACGCTGGTCTCCAGGTGGTAAGGCTGGCGGTCGAGCGGCCAGCCGCCGTGATCGTCTTGGCCGCCTCGACTGAGCTGCTCGGCGATGTCGGGACCGGACAGGACGAAACCGTTCTTGTCCCGGGCCACGACGCCGTCGAGCCAGGCGGTCCGGGGCGCCGCTCCAATGAAGATGAACAGCTGTCCGGCATCGACTATTTCTGTGGTCCCGGCGGCGAGGTCGCGAAGCTCGAGGCGCTCAAGATGCCCGTCGCCGTAGACCTCCGACACCTCGGAGCAGTTGCGCACGGAAATGTTCGGTATGTCGGCGATCTGCTGGATGAGGTAGTACGACATCGACTCCTCGAGCGAGTGAGCGCGTACCAGCATGGTCACCGACCGGGCGAACTTCGACAGGTAGACCGCGGCCTGGCCGGCCGAGTTCGCCCCGCCCACCACGAACACGTCCTGGTCCTTGCACTCCTCCGCCTCGCTCAGGGCGGCGCCGTAGTACACGCCCGCGCCGGTCATCTCGGTGCAGCCGGGAGCGTTGAGCTGCCGGTAGGAGACACCGGTGGCCAGGATTATCGCCTTGGCGTCGATCGCCCGGCCATCGCTGAGCCGGATCGTGCGGGCCGGGCCGTTCACTTCGAGGCCGGCCGCCTCACTGGTCGTCAGCAGCTCGGCGCGGAACTTGACCGCCTGCCGCCGGGCCCGGTCGGTGAGCTGGCCGCCGGACACGCCGTCGGGGAAGCCCAGGTAGTTCTCGATGCGCGAGGACTGCCCGGCCTGCCCGCCGGTGGCGTACTTCTCCACCAGCACGGTACTGCAGCCCCTCGGAGGCGCCGTACACCGCCGCGCCGAGGCCGGCCGGACCGCCGCCCACCACGACCAGGTCGTAGAACTCGCGCTCGGGCGTGGTCGCCAGGCCCACCCGGGCCGCTACCTCGGCGTGCGACGGCGCGATCATCGGCTCGCCGTCGGTGGTGATCAGCACCGGGATGTGCTTGTCGTCGGTGCCGGCCGCGGCCAGCAGGCGCTTCCCCTCCTCGCTGTCGGCGGCGTACCAGTGGTAGGGCACCTGGTTGCGGGCGAGGAAGTCGCGCAGGTCGGTCGACGGCGCCGACCAGCGGTGCCCGACCAGCTTGGCCACCCGGACCGGCTTGCGCTCGTCGCGCTGCCAGGCCCGCAGCAGGTCGTCGATGACGGGGTAGAGCTTCTCCTCGGGCGGGTCCCAGGGCTTGAGCAGGTAGTGGTCGACGTCCACGATGTTGATGGCGTCGATCGCCGCGCTGGTGTCCGCGTAGGCGGTCAGCAGGACCCGCCGGGCGTACGGGTAGACGTCCATCGCCCGCTCGAGGAACTCGATGCCGTTCAGGCCCGGCATCCGGTAGTCCGCGAGGAGGACGGCGACCTGTTCGCCGCGCAGCTTCATCTGCCGCAGCGCCTCCAGGGCCTCCTCGCCCGACTCCGCGCGCACAATTCTGTTCCGCTCGGCGTACCGTCTGCGCAGGTCGCGGGCGACCGCGCGGGACACGCTTGGGTCATCATCCACGGTGACGAGCACCGGCCGGAGCTCGGCCTCGCCGGAGGGTCGCGTCATGTTCCCTATCGTAAGCGGCATCCCCGCCAGGCATACCCCCGGTGGCTAGGTGATTGCCCGGGCCGCCGCCTAATACCCGTCCGCGCCGATGACGTTGAGCAGCGGCTCGCCTGCGGCCAGCCGGGTGAGCTGAGCGGCGACCACGGCGTAGGCCCGGTCCGAGATGGCCCGGACCGCCCCGCCGACGTGCGGGGTGAGCAGCAGGCCAGGCGCGGACCAGAGGGGATGGCCGTCCGGCAGCGGCTCCGGGTCGGTGACGTCGAGCGCGGCCTGAGCCGGCCGCTGGTCAGCTCGGCGAGCAGCGCGTCGGTGTCGACGATGACTCCCCTGGCGGCGTTCACGAGCAGCGCGCCGTCCTTCATGGTCTTCAGGAACTCGGCGTTGACCAGCTTCTTCGTCTCCTCGGTGACTGGGACGAGGATGACTACCACATCCGCGTCCGGCAGCAGCCGGGGCAGTTCGTCCATCGCGTGCACGCCGTCGCGGGCGTGCCGCGCGACGCGGTCGACGGCGACCTCCCAGCCGGCCAGGCGGCGTTCGACCGCCTCGCCGATCGAGCCGTAGCCGACGATCAGCACCCGCTTGCCCCCGACCGAACCGGTCCGCGCGAAGTCCCAGTGCCCCGCCAGCTGCGCCGCGATGAACCGGGGGAAACTCCGGAGGCTGGCGACGATCGCCCCCACTGTCCACTCGGCGGTGGCCGGGGTGTGCGCGCCCCTGGCGTTGCAGAGCGTGATGCGGGCGGGGAGGTAGGGCAGGATGTTGTCGGCCCCGGCCGAGAGTATCTGCACGGTCTTGAGCTTGGGCAGCGTCCCGATCTTGCGTATTATTTCGGGCTCTACGCTGAACGGCAGGACAACGAACTCGACGTCGCCCGCGGTCGGCGGGAACTCGGCGCCGCCCTGCCACACATCCGCCTCGATGCCGGCGGGCAGGCCGCCGAACGCTTCCGGTGAGTCGGGCAGCCATACCCGGGTCAACTTCGCCTCCGCTAGTGCCGCAAATAGCCGATTACTGCCGTTTAGTGAGCTGTTCCCCGCTACGCCAGGCCGAACTCGGCGCGGCGGCCCTGCGGGACGAGGTCCGCGTAATCCGGGTGCTTCTTGATCCAGGAGCTGATGTAGGGACAGTAGGGAAGCACGGCGAGGTCGCGCTTGCGCGCGTCGTCGAGAGTGAACCTGGCCAATTGAGTGGCCAGGTGCGCGCCCTGGAAGGCCGGCTCTACCTCCGTGTGCTGCAGGCTGATCGCCGCGCCGTTGCGATGGTAGATGACGAAGCCGGCCAGTTCCCCCTGGACGCGCATCTCGTAGCGGGACTCTTCCGGATTGTCCGTGAAAACGGGCGATTCCGCCGCGGGTGGTTCGGTGCCGGACGCTTCCATGGCTAACACCTTACGCCCGGCTAACGACCCGCCGCGGAGGCAGTCACGGCACCGCTGAACCCAGCTGCGGTGTTAGACGCCGGCGTGCACCGGGCCGCCGATGCCGGCCGGCACGGCGACGCGCACGTCGGCCGGTCGCAGCGGAGGCTCGTGGCGCGGGATCTGGTCCTGGGCGGCGCTGATGACGACGACCGGGCAGGGCGCCCGGCGCAGGCACGCGCGGATCACCGGGCCGGCCGAGCGGGAAGAGCCGGGCACGTCGCTGGCGGTCCCGAGGACCAGCATGTCCGCGTCCGCGCAGCGTTCGAGCAGCACCCGCGGCGCGAGACCCTCGACGACCTCGGTTCGGATCTGCACCGCGCCGCCTTGATCTTGCAGGACCGAGCGCCACATCTCTTCGATGTCGTCCTCAGCGTTGGGCAAGGCGGTCGTGGCGCTAGGTGACGCGGCCGTGGCGTAGCTCGCGAGGCTGTGGCAGTTCGCCTCCCGCACGTGCACCGCGTGCACCTCCGCACCGCGCAGGGACGCCTCTCGGCCGGCCCAGCGGAGCGCAGCAGCGGACTCGGCGGAGCCATCGACTCCAACGACGATCCGCCGGACAGCAGGAACCGACATGCCGGAACCCCCTTATACCTCTATCGCCGCCTGACGCCCCAGTCCGCCGTCCCCCAGGCGGTTTGGTCAGGGGTTCGGTTGCTACAAAGCCCGATCGTAATCCGGGGCTCGCGATTGCACGAGACCCGAGCGGAGATTTTCCCGAGTATTCGCAGGTCAACCAGACCAAGTCGTTAACATCAAGTTTCGATAACTCTTTATATACGGACATTTCATGCGAAATGGCCCGATTTAGTTACTGAATGGCGGCGGAATGGCAGCCGATTACGCGAGGGACAGGAGGGCCGCTGAGTGGCCGCAGGGACTGCCTATCCCGCGGTGACCGTTACGTGGCTGCCGTGGCGCCCCTTGGCCACATGGACTTGGGCGGGGATACGCTGCCGGAGTTCAGTAACGTGGCTGACGATGCCGACGATCCGGCCGCCCGCCCGCAGGCCGTCAAGGACGTTCATCACCTCGTCCAGGGTCTCCTCGTCCAGGGTGCCGAACCCCTCGTCGACGAAGAGCGCCTCCATCGGGGTACCCGCCGCCTCCGCGGTGACCACGTCGGCCAGGCCGAGCGCGAGGGAGAGGCTGGCGAGGAAGGTCTCGCCGCCGGAGAGGGTGGCCGTGTCCCGGTCGGCACCGGTCCAGGAGTCACAGGCGAGCAGGGACAGGCCCGCCCGGCTGTTGCCCCTCCTGGCGTCGGAGTGGGCCAGGCTGTAGCGGCCCCCGGTCATGATGCGCAGCCGCTGGCTGGCGGCCGCGGCGACCTCTTCCAGGCGGGCGGCCAGCACAAAGCTCGACAGGGTCATCTTGTACTGGTTCGCGCCCTGGCCGTTGGCCAGGTCGGCCAGCTGGCGGATCTGGCCGGCGCGCTCGATCAGCGGGGCGAGGGCGCCGAGCCGCTGCTCAAGCGCGGCCCGAGCTTGGCGAGCTCGGCGGCGGTGCGCGCGGCGGTGGCGTGCGCGCCGGCCGCCAGCGTGTGGGCGCCCTCCGCGACCTCGGCCGCGGTCGGTGGTCTCGGCGACCGGGGCGGGCGGGTCGAGGGCGACGTCCAGGTCGGGGTCGGCCAGCAGGGTGGCGACGGCCTCGGTGTCGGCCTCGTGGCGATTGATCCGATCGGCCGCATCGCGCCGCCAGCGGGCGTCGCGGAAGGCCGCGCGGGCGGCCTCGACCGCGGCGGCGGGCTGCGACTCTTCGCCCGCGCCGAGCGCGGTCGCGGTCCCGAATCCGCCGTTGATTGCGGCGGCGGCCGCTCGGCGGCGCGCGTCGAGCAGCGCGACCTCGGCCCGAGCGGCCTCCTCGGCGGCGTCAGCGGCTTCGGACAGGGCGCTGGCCAAGGCGCGGGCAGCGCTGAGTGCGGTGTCCAGGTCACGGAATCACCGAGCTGGGCGGTCAGCTCAGCGCGGCGGTCGGCGGCGCGCTGGGCGGCGGCCTCGGCCTCGTCGAGGCTCGCGGCGCGCTGCTCGTTAAGTTCCGCGCGCCTGGTCTTGTCGGTCGGCGATGGCGTCGTCGAGCAGCGTCGAGGCGCCCTGCAGGCTTTGCAGGTCGTGGCCGCTGCCGCCAGGCGGGCGGCTTCGGTCTCGAGGCGGCTCGCTTCGGCATCAGCCTGGCGGGCGGCGCCGGCCAGCGCCGCCTGGTCGGCTTGCAGGGCCAGTGACAGCGGGTCGCTCGCCGAGACGGCCGCGGGGTCGCCGGGTTCGAGTCCGGAGAAGCTCGCTTCGGCCAGCCGCTGCGCGAGCTCGCCAATGCGCGCCGTCGGCGGCTGCCATCCGCTGGCCCGCCTGCTCCGCCGCGGCCGCGGCACCGGTCGGCGAGCGCGTTGGCTGCCTCTTCCTGGCCTCGCGGCCGACCGGTTCGAAGGTGGGCTCGACCGGGTCGGGGTGGTCGAGCGAACCGCAGACCGGGCAGGGGCTGCCATCGGTCATGGTGGCGGCCAGTTCGGCCCGCATGCCGTCGATCCGCGCCTCGCGGACGTCCAGGGCCGCCGTGCGTGACTTGTTGGCCTTGTCCTGGGCGGCAACGTACTTCGCATGCAGTCGATCACGCGCGGCGCGTTCCTTGACGAGGGCAGCGGCATCCGTCGCGATGCGCCGAGCGGCGTCCCCGGTGGCCCGCGCGGCCGGCAGCTCAGCGGCGGCTTGCCCGGCCGCGTCCCGCGCCAGCAGTGCCTGCGGGCGCGCCTGCTCGCGCTGTGCCGCCGCGGCCGCCGCGGCGGTGAGGTCGGCTTCGAGTTTCGCTGCACGGGCACGGGCGCTGGTCGCGTTCTGGTCCTCGTCGGCCGCCTGCTGAGCGAGAGAGCGCAGCGCGTCGAGCCGGCCGAACTGCGCCCGCTGGTCCAGCCCCGCCGTCCGCAACGCCTGTGGAGCCGCGGCGCGCAGTACTTCCTGGTCAGCAGGGATCGCGGCGCGCGCTCGTCCCTCCAGCTCACTTGCGGTCGTCGTGGCGAGGGTGGCTCGATCGGCCTCGTCCAGTACAGGGGCCACCTCGGCCGCCCGCGAGGCCGCGTCCACCTCAACCCGCAGCATCCCGATCCCGGCCGCGGCCGCCGCCAGTTCGCCCTGCCTGTGCAGGGCGTCGCGGCGGCGGCGCTGACGGTCGGCCAGCTGCCCGGCCGCCTGCTGCGCCGCCCGTTTCTCGTCGAGGTCTCGCTTGCGCTCGGCCAGCAGGTCGGCGGCCTCGTCCCGTGCCGCCGCAGCCTCGGCTGCCAGGCGCGCAGCCCAGGCCGACTGCCACGGGCTTAGGTTGCCGGCGAGCTTCGGTCCAGCCAAGGGCATCGGGGCGGCGGACGCGGACGGGGCCGAGTCGGGCACCGGGACCTCGGCGACCTGGGCTATCCGGGCGACCAGGAGGCTGACCTCTTCGGCGGCGGCCGTCGATTCCTTCTCGGTGGCGCGGCGGCGCTCGGCCAGCCAGTCTTCGACCCGGCGGAAACGGTCGGTGCTGAAGAGCTTGCGCAGCAGCTCCTCCTTCTCCTGGGCCTTGGCCTGCAGGAACTGGGCGAACTGGCCCTGCGGGAGGAGGACGACCTGGAAGAACTGCTCGGCCGACATGCCCATGAGATCCCTGATCTCCTGGTCCGCCTCCACGACGCGGGTGGACTTGTTCTCCCAGCCGCCGGAGGCGCTTTGCTCGTCCAGGCGGACCGTGGCCTGCTCTTTGGTGAAGCCGGTGCCCGCCTTCTTCGGGCGGTCCTGCTCCGGCTTGCGGGTGATCCGCAGGCGGCGGCCGCCGATGGTGGCCTCAAGCTCCACCTCGGTGGTCAGGCCCGCGGCGGCATGGTCGGAGCGGAGCCGCTTGGCGCTGCCCCGCTCCCCCGGCACCCGGCCGTAGAGGGCGAACGCGATCGCGTCGAGCAGCGTCGTCTTGCCCGCACCGGTCTCGCCGTGCAGCAGGAACAGGCCCTCAAGGTCATCGAAGGAGACCTGCTCGGTCTCGGCGAACGCGCCGAAGGCCTGGACGCGGAGCCGGTGCGGGCGCATCAGCGGTCTCCCTCGCGGGCGTCGTTGGCGGTGTCCCTGGCGGCGGCGAACGCGGTCTCGAGCAGCTCGCGCTCGGGCTGGCTGGCCGCGGTGTTCCGCACATGCCTGACGAACTCGGCGGCGACGGCCAGGTCGTCGCGGCCCTTGACCCGCTCCCGGTAGCTGCGCTGGTCCGGGGTTACTCCCTCGGGCTTGAACTCCAGCGTGAGCACGTGCGGGAAGCGGCGGCGGAGCCGGTCCATCGCCGCGTCGGGGCGGGCGGTGTCGGTGAGTGTGACGGCAAGGAAGTCGTCTTCGTGGCCGGCGTACTCGGCCGACGTGAGCAGGTCGTCGATGCGGCCGGTCAGCTCGGCCAGCCGCCGGTAGACCGGGGCGGGGACGCGTTCGACCCGGGTCTTGCCGTCGATACCGACCTCGACCAGCCAGCTCCCCTTCTTGTGGTGCTTCTCGGAGAAGGAGTAGGGCAGCGGCGAGCCGCTGTAGCGCATCTGCTCGGTCAGGGTCTGCTGGCCGTGCAGGTGGCCGAGCGCGACGTAGCTGAACCCGTCGAACAGCGCGGCCGGCACGTAGCCGATGCCGCCGACGGAGATGTCCCGCTCTGAGCCGCTCTGCTGCCGCTCCGCGGCGTCCTTCCGCTCTTCGTCGGTGTGGCCGGCCGCCACCCAGGCGTGCGCCATCACCGCGGTGCGGGTCATGCCCCGGGCCGCCGCGTCGGCGCGGATACGCGCCGTCGCCTCGCCGAGGACGGACGCGTGGCTCCGCTGGCGTGGCACCTCGTGGCCTTCGGCGGTATCGCCGGCGCCGGCCGCGCCGGATGAGGCGGCCTGGCTGGCCGCGTGGGCGTCCTCCGGCAGGCCGATGGCGGGCTCCAGGTAGGGCACACCGTAGACGGCGACCGGGCCATGCTCATCGTGCAGGATGACCGGCTCGGCCAGCTTGCCCGGCCGGGTCCGCAGGTGCACGCCGGCCGCGTCGACCAGCGCGCTGTTGACCCCGAGCCGCCGCGCGGAGTCGTGATTGCCGCTGATCAGGATCACCCGGGCGCCGGCCGCCCGGAGCCGGGCCAGAGCGTCCTCATAGTGAGCGACCGAGTCCACCGGCGGGATGGCCCGGTCGTAGACGTCGCCCGCGACGAGCACGGCGTCCACGCGCTCGGCGGTCACCGTCGCGACGAGGTGGTCGAGGAATGCCGCTTGCGCTTCTCTCAGATCGGCCCGGTGGAGCGACCGCCCGAGGTGCCAGTCAGAGGTGTGCAGGAACCGCATGGCAGGGACAGTAGCGAACCCCTCCGACATTCGGGGCTCTTCCGAACTTCAGGCGGGAGCGGGGACGCCTTCGAGGACGACGACCGGGAAGACCCGGTCGGTGTTCTTCTCGTATTCGGCGGCGCCACCGGAAATCAGGGCGTAGAGGCGGTCGCGCTCCTCCCCTTCCGTCACGACGGCCCGGGCCTGGAAGGACTGGTCCCCCAGTTCCACCGTCACCGACGGGTTGGCCCGAACGTTGTAGAACCAGGCCGGGTGCTTCGGTGCGCCGGCCTTGGAGCCCATCACGAATACCCGTCCGTTTTCGTCGACCGCGAACCCGAGCGGCACGGTCGTCGACCGGCCGGTCCGCGCGCCGGTCGTGGTCAGCAGCAGGGTCGGGAACGGCAGCTGACTGACAACGCCGTGATTGGCGTGAAACTCGCTGATGATCCCCTGGTTATAAGCCAGGAACTCCTCGTCGGACGGCACAGTCGCCATGGCACCTCCACAGTCACTTCGAGTAATTCAGCCGTACTACGAGTGAGCTTTTCAAGCGCGAGCGGCCGAGAGCCGATTTCGGGGTAAGCAGGTTCCCCCGCCTTTCTATCACTTCTGACCACCCAGGTCCGCCTTCCTATCAGTTCTGACCACGAAATCCCGACAATTCGGGCGCTAGAGTGGTCAGAACCGATAGGAAGATGGAAAAAAATGGTCAGAACCGATAGGAAGATGGCGGTTGAGCTGCACCGGCGGTGGTCGCCGGACTGCCCGGTAGCGCGGAAGCGCCTCGCCAGCCAGAACGGCACCGTTCCGAGTACGGGAATTTGGGCCAGGATCCGCGACTGTCCGGGAATGAAGGCGAATGTCGAAGCGGAATCGACGTCGAGTTGATCAACCGCAAACGCATGCCGCTTATCACTAATAGCGAATCTTGCCCATTGACCAGACAACATTCCCACCGGCGAGCCTGGCGACCAGGTATTCGCAGGTCAGGCCGCCGATACTGGCCGGCTAACAGCTGATTTGCGAGGGCCGCCCTCGGCCGGGCGGAATGTCGGCAGGCGCTGCTACGGTGCGAATGCGCCCGGTAATTGGGCGCCTGGATAATCGATTTGCACCAGCGGAACCCTGCCATACGATCAAAGGGTGCCGATCTCGATGAGCGTTGCTCTTGCTCCTGACTCCGGACCAGATCCGCGCGGCTGCCTCCGGGCCGGGCACGTCGGCGACGTGGTTGCGGCGGGCGGGCGCCTCGCCCTCGGAGTGGGCGACGGGGGGCGCGGGGAGAGCGACCGCGCGCGGGGAGGCGAGGAGCGGGGAGAGCGACGCGCAGCGGGCGACGGGGGGCAGGGAGAGCGACCGTGCAGCGGGCGACGGGGGGCAGGGAGAGCGACCGTGCAGCGGGCGACGGGGGGAAGCCTGGAGTGGAGGGGTTGGCGGTGGGGCGGGAGCGGCCAAAAGTCGTTAGCTCGGGAAATGAAATATCGGGGTTGAGCGTTACAGAAATTTGGCCTGCATTGGTCTGCGGGCTGTGGGCGGGGCCCTAGGCGACGGGCGGCCCGCGATCTGGACAAGCATCTCGGCATGGGGTGGCATGAGCAACGACGGTAGCCAGCGGAGCAACGAGGCTCGCTGGATCAGGCGGCTGGCGGGGTACTGCTGGCGGTTCAAGCGCGATGTGATCATCGCGCTGATCGGGTCGCTGCTGTACACCGCGGCGACGCTGTCCATCCCGCTGCTGCAGCGGGCGGTCATCGACAACGTGATCGTGACTCAGACCGAGTCGGTCTGGCCGCTCGCGATCGGCCTGCTGATCGCCGCGGTGGCCAACTTCTTCGGCGTCTACATGCGCCGCTACCGCGGCGGCAAGATGGCGCTCGACGTCCAGCACTCCATGCGGACCGAGCTGTTCGAGTCGCTCTCCAACCTGGACGGCGCGCGTCAGGACGAGATCCACACCGGGCAGCTGGTCGGCCGGTCGATCTCCGACATCAACATGGTGCAGCAGCTGCTCCAGTGGATGCCGCTGATCCTGGGCAGCGGCGTCCTGTTCGTCTTCTCGCTCGTCATCATGATCGCGCTCTCCCCGCTGCTCTCGCTGGTGGCCTTCGCGGTCGCCCCGGCGCTCTGGCTGATCGCGGTCGCCTCGCGCAAGAAGCTCTTCCCCGCCAGCTGGCAGGCTCAGCAGGTGGTCGGCGACGTGGCCGGCATCGTCGATGAGTCCATCGGCGGCGTCCGCGTGGTCAAGGGGTTCGGCCAGGAAGAGCAGGAAATGGAGCGGCTGGAGGGGACGAGCAGGTTCCTGTTCGGCTCCCGGCTGCGGATGGTCAGGCTCACCGCCCGGTACAACCCCGCGCTCACCGCGATCCCCTCGTTCGGCCTGGTCGGCGTGCTCCTGCTCGGCGGCTGGCTGGCCATCCAGGGCAACATCACCCTCGGCACCTTCCTCGCGTTCTCCAGCTACCTGGCCGCGCTGGCCGGCCCGGTCCGGGTGGTCACCAACCTGGTGACGGTCGGCCAGGAGGCGCGGGCCAGCGTGATCCGGGTCTTCGAGGTGATCGACTCCAAGCCGACGATCACCGACAAGCCCGACGCGATCGACCTGCCCGCTGACGCCAACGGGATCCTTTTCGACGACGTTCAGTTCGGCTACGTGCCGTCGCAGCCGGTCCTGCGCGGGCTGACCCTCGAGGTCAGGCCGGGCGAGACGGTCGCCGTCATCGGGCCCTCCGGCTCCGGCAAGTCCACCCTCAGCCTGCTGCTCCCCCGCTTTTACGACGTCCGCGGCGGCGCCGTGCGGGTCGGCGGGTACGACGTCCGCGACGTCACCCAGGAGTCGCTGCGGGCCACGATCGGCATGGTCATGGAGGAGTCGTTCCTCTTCTCCGACTCGGTCAAGGCCAACATCGCCTACGGCCGGCCCGACGCCACCGACGAGCAGGTCCTCGCCGCCGCCAGGGCGGCGGAGGCCGACGAGTTCATCCGCGAGCTTCCGAATGGCTACGACACTGTCGTCGGCGAGCAGGGCCTCACGCTCTCCGGCGGCCAGCGGCAGCGGGTCGCCCTCGCCCGCGCGCTGATCACCAACCCCCGGCTGCTGCTGCTCGACGACGCCACCTCCGCGGTCGACCCCCGGATCGAGGCCGAGATCCACGCCACCTTGCACCGGGTGATGGCCGGCCGGACCACGGTGCTCATCGCGCACCGCAAGTCCACCCTCAACCTGGCCGACCGGATCGCCGTGCTAACCGCCGACGGCCGGGTCGCCGACATCGGCACCGACGCCGAGCTGACGCGGCGGTGCGAGCTTTACCGGTTGCTCATCACCGGCCCCGGCGACGGAGTCGAGGGGGCCGACATGGGCGAACTCCCCGGTCTGGCCGCCGCCGATCAGGGCAATGGGAACGGTCAGGCGAAGCCACGCGTGCGTTCCGCCTCCGCTGTTACCGACGCGGCGGCCAGCCGGGCGCTCACCGCGGCCGGGCCCGGCAGCGCCGCTCTGTCCCGCGGCGCCGGCGGACGCGGCAGCCGCGGCGGCAACCTGGACGGCATGATCGGGTCGGTCCCGCCCAGCGCCGAGCTGCTGGCCAAGGTCGAGGCGCTGCCGCCGATCAAGGACACGCCGAACGTCGACCTGCCGACGGCGCGGGCCTCCGACCACAACTTCACCCTGACCAAGCTGCTCAAGCCGATCGCATTCGCGCTGACCCTCGGGCTCGTCCTCGACGGCCTCGACGCCGTCGCCGGGCTGGCGCTGCCCGCCCTGGTGCGCGGCGGGATCGACAACGGCGTGCAAGACAAGGCGTTCCACTACGTCATCGTGGTGTCGATGATCGGGCTCGCGATCGTGTTGGCCGACTGGATCATCAACATCACCGAGACCATGGTGGTCGGGCGCAACGGCGAGCGGCTGCTCTACACCCTCCGGGTCAAGCTCTTCGCCCAGCTGCAGCGGCTCGGCCTCGATTTCTACGAGCGCGAGCTGAACGGCCGGATCATGACCCGCATGACCAGCGACGTGGACGCGCTCTCGTCGTTCCTGCAGACCGGGCTGGTCACGATGGTCAGCTCGGTGCTCACCTTCGTCGGCGTGCTGGTGGCGATGCTGATCATCAACGTGGAGCTCGGGCTGCTCGTGCTGGCGATCACGCCGATCCTCGCGGTGGCCACGGTGATCTTCCGGCGCAAGTCGGCGCAGGCCTACACCGAGGCGCGCGAACGGATCAGCGTGGTCAACGCGGACCTGGCCGAGAACGTGGCCGGGCTCCGGGTCACCCAGGCCTTCCGCCGGGAGGGGACCAACCGGGACCGGTTCGCCGGGCGGAGCGACCTCTACCGGCAGTCGCGGCTGCGGGCGCAGCGGTACATCTCGCTGTACTTCCCGTTCGTGCAGACGCTCTCCACCGTCGCGTCGGCGCTGGTCCTGGTGGTCGCGGTGGGCCAGGTCCGGTCGGGCGCGCTGTCGGTCGGCGCGCTGATCGCCTACCTGCTCTACATCGACATGGTGTTCGCCCCGATCCAGTCCCTGTCTCAGGTGTTCGACGGTTACCAGCAGGCCTCGGTCGGCCTGCAGCGGATCAAGGACCTGCTGCGGCTGCGGACTTCGACGCCGCCGGCCGCCGACCCGCTGCCGGTGCCGGCTGGCGGGTTCACCGGCCTGATCGAGTTGCGGGACGTGCGGTTCGGCTACGCGACCGGGTCCGAGCTTTCCGGCGGCGAGGCGGCCGCGGCGGGAGAGGCGATCCGCGGGGTCTCGTTCACCGTGGTGCCGGGCGAGACCGTGGCGCTGGTCGGGCAGACCGGGGCGGGCAAGTCCACCATCGTGAAGCTGATGGCCCGGTTCTACGACGTGACCGGCGGCGCCGTGCTGGTGGACGGCGTGGACGTGCGGGACTACGACCTGACCGACTACCGGCAGCGGCTCGGCGTCGTGCCGCAGGAGGCGTACCTGTTCAGCGGCACGGTCGCGCAGGCGATCGCGTACGCCCGGCCGGAAGCGACCGACGCCGAGGTCGAGGCGGCGGCCCGGGCGGTGGGCGCGCACGAGATGATCATGCACCTGCCGGGCGGTTACGAGCACCAGGTCGGGGAGCGCGGGCGGAGCCTGTCGGCCGGGCAGCGGCAGCTCATCGCGCTGGCCCGGGCCGAGCTGGCCGACCCGGACATCCTGCTCCTGGACGAGGCGACCGCGGCCCTGGACCTGGCGTCCGAGGCGGCCGTGACCGCCGCCACGGATGAGCTCTCGGCCCGGCGCACCACGATCGTCGTCGCGCACCGGCTCACCACGGCGGCGCGGGCGGACCGCATCATCGTCATGGACCACGGCCAGATCGCCCAGATCGGCTCCCACGACGAGCTGCTGGCCGACGGCGGCGTCTACGGCAACCTGTGGGCCGCCTTCATCGGCGACACGGAGTACGCCGCCTACAGCCGGCCAGGGTGACAGCACCCTGGCCGGCTTACGGCGGCATTGACTTGCCGGCCGCGTAAGGTGTCCTGCTGGGGATTCCGCGCGGTATCCCGGCGGGGATGAGCAACGACTGGGGGCTACCAGGGTGTACCGGGCGATCTACGCCGTCTTGCTGCGGCGGATGCCGGCCGAGGCGGCCCACCGGGCCGCGTTCTGGCTGATCCGGACGACGGCGGCGGTGCCCGGTCTGGCGTGGGCGCTGCGGCGGGTCTTCGGTCCGCGTGACCCTTCGCTGCGGGTGCGGGCGCTCGGGCTTGATTTCCCCGGACCGCTCGGGCTGGCCGCCGGGTTCGATAAGGACGGCGAGGGCGTCAGCGGGCTGGCGGCGCTCGGGTTCGGGTTCGTCGAGGTCGGCACGGTGACCGCCCAGCCGCAGCCGGGTAACCCGAAGCCGCGGATGTTCCGCTTCCCGCAGGAGCGGGCGCTGGTCAACCGGATGGGATTCAACAACCATGGCGCGGCGGCGCTGGCCGCCCGGCTGCGGGCACTGCGCGCCCGCCCCGGTTACCGTCCGGTCGTCGGGGTCAACATCGGCAAGACCAAGATCGTCCCCGAGGGGGAGGCCGTCGCCGACTACGTGGCCAGCGCCCGGCTGGTCGCCGATGTCGCCGACTACGTCGTGGTCAACGTCAGCTCCCCCAATACCCCCGGCCTGCGCGACCTCCAATCGGTCGGCAAGCTCGGCCCGCTGCTGACGGCGGTGCGCGCGGCGCTCGACCAAGCATCGCCCCGGCGGCGGGTCCCCCTGCTGGTGAAAATCGCACCGGACCTGGCCGACGCGGACATCGACGCGGTCGCCGACCTGGCGCTCGACCTTGGCCTCGACGGCATCATCGCCACCAACACGACCATCTCGCGCGACGGCCTGGGTGACGGCGCCCGCGTGGCGGAGGCAGGGGCAGGCGGGATGTCCGGCGCGCCGCTGAAGGCACGCGCGCTCGAGGTGCTGCGCCTGCTGCACGCCCGCACCGGGGACCGCCTGGTCCTGATCGCGGCCGGCGGGATCGAGACCGCCGAAGACGCCCGCGACCGGCTGGCCGCCGGCGCCACCCTCCTGCAGGCCTATACCGCCTTCATCTACGAGGGCCCCTGCTGGCCCCGCCGCATTCACGCCAGCCTCGCTAAGCGCGGGTCAGGGGCAGGCGTCAGTCTGACGAAGTAACGCATAAGGTCATGACGCCCTAGACCGCGAAGGACTCGGTCTCAAGGGTGAATGAGAACGGCTCGGGGAGTTTGACCCCGCTGCCGAGCCGGACAGTAGAAGTGCTGCTGTATTCGTTGCGTACCAGGTCGCCGTAAAGAATGACTTCATGACGCTGGCGGTCCACGAGCAGATAGAGCGGGATCTGAGCAGCGGCATACGCGCGCCGCTTGGCGTTCCGGTCATGGTCGGGGGAGGACGAGGTGATCTCGACCACCATGGCCACCCCCCTGGCCGGCATCGACGTTGGCGCGTCCAAGAGCAGGTCCAGCGGTGCGGGCGCGAAGGTTATGTCGGGGATAACCCGGCCTTGCCGTCCCTCGGCGACCGGGACAATCAATCCTTTTTGCCCCGAGAAATCCATGGACGTAGCACTACTGGCAAGAACCTGCTTGACGATCCGCATGATGCAGCGTTCATGGTTGCCGTCAGGAGGTGGCGTCACGACGATTTCTCCGTCAATCAGCTCGGCTCGGTAGCCCTCGGGGGTCTCGAAGGAGAGAAAGTCCTGCAGCGTGAAGTCCGCCTCAGCGTCTGGTTCACGAGTCATGACGATCATGTTCCGCTCCTTCCTTGCGACGGCAACATTACCACGCAAAATGAACGGAACGCCACCTTTCCATTACTGACAGCAACCTATTGCCAAATACATCTATTTGCCCGATCACTTCTGTAACAAGGCTACTACGTTCCGAGTCGAAAACAGATTGGCGGCCGGCTGCATGGCCCATCCCCCCGGACCACGCATGCCACCACATAGAGTGATTTGACGGATGCTTAAAGCGATAATACTCTATGTACCATGATGACTACAAACGGTAACACGTGGGGCTAGGGGCACGCATCCCGTCAGGATGACCACGCCCGGGTACTGCCTGCCGGCTACTTGGCGCGGATCGGCTGGAGCGCCTGCGTCCACTTCAGGATCTCGTCGAGCATCGCCGTGGCCGACTGCTCCATCTCCTCGGTCGGCTTGAGGCGCTTGTCCTCGTCGAGGTACTTCGCCACGAACGGGATGTTGACCGCCTCGGGGACCGGCATGATCTTCAGCGTGGTGAGGACCTGCTTGAGCATCTGGGTGGCCCGGGTGCCCGCCGCGACGCCGCCGTAGCTGACGATGCCGGCCACCTTGTGGTTCCACTCGTGGAACAGGTAGTCGATCGCGTTCTTGGTCGCGGCATTGAACGAGTAGTTGTACTCGGGCGTCACGAAGATGAACGCGTCGGACGCCGCGACCAGCTCCGACCAGTCCTTGGTGTGCTGGTTGACGTACTTCCTCAGCCGCGGGTGGTTCGGCTCGTCGTACATCGGGAGGTTGAGCTCGGCCAGGTCGGTGACCTCGACGTCGAAGCCGCCGTGCTCGCGTGCGCGCTCGGTGATCCACTCGGCGACAGCCGAGCCGACCCGGCCCGGCCGGGTAGAGCCAATGATGATCCGCAACACGGGCTTAGCCACGCGTAACCTCCGGAGTAGTGATGGGGTACGGCTAATTTACCTGACGGTTCAACCAGATTCCCGGCCGCCGGATTCCCGGCCGGACACGGCGCAGATCTTACCCGCCGCTATCGCGATCAGGCCTGCGTGCTGACGGCGGTTACGCGGTCGACGAAGCGGGCGAGCTGCGCGCCGAGGGCGAGGTCGTCCACGCCGATCGACCCGATCTGCGAGATGTGGTTGTGCCCATCGGACCAGACCACCTGCGGCACCGTGCCGTGCCGGGCGTACCAGGCGGCGGTCAGCCCGGCCAGCTGCGCGTGGCTGGCCGGCAGGTCGCTCTGCGCGACGGCGAAGATCAGCGGGATCTCGCTGTCGAGCAGGCCGCTGAGGGTGGAGACCGTCGCCGACGGGAGGTCCCCGTAGTACGGGAGCTCGAGCGCGCCGCGCTCGTCGCCGTCAGGGATGGCGTAGAAGCCGGAGAGCAGCGCGGCGCCGCGCACGCCGTCCAGCGAGCCGCCGCCCTGGCCGACGAGGTACGAGGCGACGTGCACGCAGCCGGCCGAGTGCCCGGCCACCACGACGCGGTCCGGGTCGCCGCCGTAGGCGGCGATGCTGGCCCGGACCCAGGCCACCGCGGCGGCGACGTCCTGCGCGCCGGCGGGCCAGGTGTACTCGGGGGCCCGCCGGTAGGTCATCGTGACGCCAACCCAGCCGCTGCGGACCGCCCACGCGCCGATGTGGTCATACATCGGGTTGCCCGGCACGTGCTTGTCGCCGCCGGTGAACCCGCCGCCGTGCACGAACAGCAGGACCGGCCTCGAATCAGCGCCGGGCTCCCCCGAGGTGTGCACGTCGAGCCGGTTACGCTCATGCTCGCCGTAGCGCAGGTCCCGTTTGATCACCGGCGCGGTGTAGCCGACCTTGTCGTGGAACGGCCGCAGCAGCGCCGCGGTCCCCTGCACCAGTTCCGGCGTGACCAACGGGCCCATCGCGGTCAGCTTGGCGATTACGTCGGGTGGCAGTTGCTCCGTCATAGTCAGGCACCTTTCGAAACCCAGGGGATGGAACGGACCGTGGTTCTACGTCTCCCGCCGATCCTCTCCCTTCCCGGGCAGCGCCCGGCAGCGCTGCGCGCTTGCGCTATCTCGACCTGCTGCGCTCGCCCGGGCCGAGGGCGGGGCGGGGCAGGCGCTCGTAGTCGGGGACGTGCGAGGAGACCGCGGGGGCGGGGGGCTCATAGGCCGGGATCTCGTGCGGGGAGACCGGGGCCACCGGGTCGGTGCCGACCACCGACGGGTCGATGACGAGGGCGACCATCCGGGTCTCGGCGCTCTGGCGCGATGTCACGGCGTTAGCCGCGGCCGCCTGGCCGGCCATGTTCGCCGCGGCGGGCGCTGCGGGCAAGCCGAGCGTGCCCGGTGCGCCGGAGACGACGTGCGGGGCGAGCATCTGGTCCTCGGGCAGCGCCATCAGCGTCTCCGGCTGAACCTGGTGGTCATAGACGAGCTCGAAGGTGACCTCGTCGCCGACGCTGGTGCCGTCCGTGCGCGACCGGGACTCCGAGTGGGTGTGGCTGGTCTCCTGGGTGGTGGTCACCGACTTGGTGGTCGCCTCGCTTTCGTGCTGGGCGGTGAACCTCGTCCTGGTCTTCATGATGTCGACGGCCGGCTTCTTGGCCCGGGCACGCACCGACGAGCTCGCGCCGCTGCTGCGCGAGCCGCCGCCGGACTTGCCGCCACTCCCCCCGCCGCCCGGCGGGGCCGCATCCTGCGCCCGCCGGCCGCCCGCGCCCCCGGCCGGGGACTGACGCCCGTCGCGGCCCGGCTCCGCCTGCGGTGCCCGCTCGCGGGGCTCATTCGCGCGCGGGCGGTCATTGCCTGACCCGCTATTGCCCGCGTTGTTAACCACATTGTGCACGTGGACGTGGGTATCGTGCCGGGGCACCTCCGCCTCGGAGTACGACTGGCCGGTCGTGGTCCCGGTGGTGTGCGTTGTCGCCTCGCCCTCCGCGCGCCCGGTGGTATGCGTGGTCGAGTCGGTCGAGGTCTTCGTCTGCGACCGGCTCACGCTCTGCCGGTGCGAGAAGCGCCCGGCGACGAACTTCCGCGCCAGGCCGATGTGCTCGGCCGCGCGCAGCGCCTCCGGCCGGGTCGCCAGCCGCAGGAACGCGGTGTGCCTGCTGTCCAGGTGGCGCGCGGACTCTTCGGTCAGCCGGGAGAACAACCGCACCAGCGGGACCTGGTACCGCTCGCAGACGGTCGTGAGCCGGCCCAGGTGCCTGGTCGACTGCTCGTCCCCGCCCGCGAGGATGACGGCGGGGCGGAACCCGTTCTCCGCGGCGACGGAGCGGGTGGCCCACTGCACGATCAGCGCGGCGGTGAGGTCGGCGGCCACATCGCGCGGCCCGTCAGGCAGCGACAGGCAGGTCAGCTGGGCCAGCGGCAGGCGGGTGCCGCGGCCGCCGGCGGCCGCGTCCAGGCCGAGTTCGGCCAGTGGCTCGATCACCGCGGCGATCCGGATCAGGTTCCCCGCGACCTGACCGCGCATCGCCTCGCCGAACAGCCCGCCCAGCCGCTCGCGTTCCTCCCCGCTGAGAACCTCGGCCGGGTGACCCTCGGCGTACTGGCCCGCCGGGCCGGAACCGACCAGCAAGAGCAGTGCCTCGTGCAGCCGGGCCATGGTCACGCCGTCGCCCAGCACGCGGGTGATCTTGCGCAAGATCATCAGGTCAGTGGCCCGCCCGGCGGCGGTCGCGCTGGTGTCGTCGGCGTGCAGCACCTCGACGATCAGGCTCGCGATCTCGTCTCCGGTCAGCCCCGCGAGCAGCGGGGTGTCGGCCAGGTCCCACGGCAGCCGGTAGTCCTGAACGGAGATCCCGTCCCGCGCCGCCGCCGCGATCAGGCCGTCGCAGACCCGCTCCTGCGACAGGTCAAGGACGATGACGGCGCGTTCCGCCAACAGCCGCTGGCCGACCCCGGTGAGCAGGTTCTGCCGCGCCGAGGGGGTCCCGCCGAAGACGTCCAGCCGGCTGATGTCCTCGTGCGCCGCGACCCGCAGCCACCGCGGCGCCGCCGCGATCCGCTCCGTCTCCGAGCTGTGCCACGCGGCCTTGGACCGCTCGTACTCGGCCAGCTCGGCCGCGTGCCGGGCGAACTGCTCCTCGGTCTCGCGCCGCATCCGGCGGGCGGCGCGCCGGCGGTTCACGGCGAATTCCGCCAGCGGCAGCCAGCAGCAGACCGCGATGGCCGCCCCGGCGTACCAGAACCAGCTCCGGTGCGAGACGGCGCCGACGGGAGCGGACAGCGCGAGCGCGAGGAGCCCGACGACAATCAGCAGCCGGGTCCACAGTGCCCGCGCGGCGTGCGCGTCGCGCAGCGCCGCCGCCTCCGGCGAGTCGGGGTCGGGGGCGCCCGGCGCCTTCGCCGCGTACTCGCGAGCCCGCAGCCCCGGTTCGTTGGGAATCCAGCCAAGGTGCAGCCCCATACCGGGAGATTAAGACCGAAACCCCTACACATCAAATTCGACGGACATCACTGTTATGTACTGGGGCAGATCGGCACCTGACTGTCATACGTAGAGTGCCGGCCTGGTACCTGGCCGCTGTCGACCGCGATCTGCGCGGCGCTGTTACTGGAACCAACGGTCCGTTCCATCCCTGGGTTCTTGACTTTCGATCCTTTCGGCCGAGCGAGCGCCCCCCGGGCAGCGGGCGCACGCCGTTGACTGATGTGATGTCATGGATCTATCATAGTGATATCAGTTTTAGCGTCCTTCGGGACGGAAGCGGCAGGGTGGTACATATGGGAACTCGATCTACCTGGCAGGCGGGCGCGGTCGCCGCGGCGGCGGCCACGGTGCTGCTGGCGGCGGCGTGCTCGTCGAGCCAGCCGAAGCCGACGACCAGCACCTTCAGTGGCGCGGCGACGCCCAGCGGAACCTGGGCGTATCCGAACGGGAACCTGGCCAACACGCGGGTGGCGGCCGATACGACGATCTCCGCGGCGAACGTGTCCTCGCTCCGCGAGGCGTGGTCGTTCCACCTCACGGGCAAGGCGGCCGCCGGGGCGGGCGGCGTCGGGTCATTCGCCGCCGCGCCGGTCGTGGTCAACGGCGTCGTGTACATGCAGGATCTGGACGCCAACGTCTACGCGATCTCGCTCGCCAGCGGCAAGCTGCGCTGGGAGTACGCGGTGAACGTGCCGGAGGCAACCGGACCGGGCCCGGATGGGGTGGCGGTCGCCGGCGGGGTCGTCTACGGGGACAGCTCGACCACGGTATTCGCGCTCAGCGCCGCGACCGGGAAGGTGCTCTGGACCGATGACGCGCTGCTGACCAGCGGGCAGGGGTCGTTCGAGATCCAGCCGCAGGTCTCCGGCGGCCGGGTGTACCTGGCCAGCGCGTACGGCTCCGGGCCGGGCGGCGGCGTGCTGCTGGCGCTGAACGCGTCGTCGGGCAAGCTGCTGTGGAAGTTCAGCACGGTCACGGGCGGGGTTGCCGGCGGGGTCGCGGCGCTCGGGCTCGGGTCGGGCGGCGCGTGGGAGACGCCACTAGTGGGGAGCGACGGGTCGGTGACCTTCGGGATCGGGAACCCGTACCAGTCGATCGGCGGGGCCATCAACCATCCGGCGAAGCTGCTTTACACCGACAGCGAGGTGAACCTGGACGCGGCGACCGGGAAGCTGCGCTGGTATTACCAGGCGGTGCCCAACGACTTCATGGACCATGACATGCAGGCATCGCCGATCGCGGCCACCGTGGGCAACGTCCCGGCGATCATCGGCAGCGGGAAGATGGGCATCGTCTACGCGATGAACGCCTCGACCGGCGCGCTGCTGTGGAAGACGCCGGTCGGCGCGCACAACGGGACCGACAACGACTCGGCCCTGCTGCTCGAGCACAAGATCACCATCAAGCTGCCCTACACGTTCGAGCCCGGGCCGCTCGGCGGCGTGCTGACCAACATGGCGGTGGCCGACGGCAGCGTGTACGTGGCCACCATCAACGTGCCGATCAAGTCCACCACGCTGGGCTCGGTCGACGGCAACGCGGCGCTGGCCGGGGAGCAGGCCACCGGGGCGATCGAGGCGCTGAACCTGGCCACCGGGGCGGTCGAGTGGCAGACCAAGGTGAACACCTTGCCGGTCGGCGCCACCACCGTGGCCAACAACCTGGTCTTCACCACCCTCGTCACCGGGAAGCTGATCGCGCTCAACCGGACGACCGGCGCGATCGTGTACCAGCAGAAACTGCCCACGACGACCAACTCGCCGATCGCCATCGCCGGCAACACCGTCCTGGTCCCCGCCGGCGGGCCGGGGGGCTCGGCCAAGGGCGGCGGCAACCCCCAGCTGGTCGCCTACACCGTGCCCTAGCAGCCCGGTTTACCGGCCTGCACACGGCCCGGGTCCCCGCGTCATGCCTGCCGCGGGGACCCGGGCGGGCTGAGCGGTCTGATCACCTCGGCGCCGAACCCGGCCAGGGTGTCCGTCGGCGCGAAGTCGGAGAACCACGCGTACACCCGCTCAACTCCCCGGTCGGCCAGCTGGCCGAAGTGGTCGACGAGCTCCGGGCCGGTACCGAGGATCGGGGCCATGTGCCTGAACCGGCGGTCCGCTCCCGCGCCGACAGCGTCACGGTCAGCGGCCCGGCCGGCGTAGGCCACCATCTGCTGGATCGACACGCGCGCGTCGCCGGCCAGGGGCCGGGACCGCTCAAGGAGATCAAGCTGGGTGGCGGGGATGTTCCACCAGTCGGCGTGCTCGCGGACCAGCGCCAGCGTCTTGGGCCCGGTTCCGCCGATCACGATCGGGATTTTACCGACCGGTCCTGGCACTTGCGTGGCGCCCCGCAGGTGATGGAAGGTGCCGTCGTAGTCGACCGTCTTCGCTGACCACAGCGCCTTGAGCACCTCGAGCGTCTCCCGCAGCCGCTGTACCCGCGCGGCGGGCCGGGCCGGCTCGACGCCGAACCGGGAGAAGTCGTCCGCCCAGGATCCCCAGCCGAGGCCGAGCTCGAACCGGCCGCCCGACGCGTGGTCAAGCGAGACGGCCTGGCGGGCCAGGACCGCCGGGTGGTGAAATGCGTCGCACAGCACAAGCGAGCCGACCGTGAGCCGCTCGGTACGGGCCGCCAGCCAGGTGCTCGTGACCATCGCCTCGTACATCGCATGATGTTCCGCGCCAGGGGGGGCAAGGTGGTCCATGCCCGCGATCCCCGCGAACCCGGCCAACTCCGCCGCCTGCGCCGAGGCGACAAGACGGTCGAACGACATCCGCATCTGCGGGAGGAAAAGGTGGAACTGCACGATGTCAGTCGCTGGCCGGGAGCGGCTTGGCTTCCTTGAGCGCGAGCGGTGTCCCGTCGATACTCAGCCCGTATGTGCCGGGCTTGGTGATGAGCAGCTCGACCGCGGAATCCCCCGGCAGGGTGTACCGCTTGCCGAGCTTGGTCCCCCCATCGGGTTCCCCCGCCGCGGCGAGCCCGGGCTCGGGCTGAGCGGCGACATCGATCATCGGCTGCCCGCCGCAGGCGACCCCGAGGTCATCCGCGGACGACCGCACGATGATCACCTCGGTCCCGTCCACCTGGCTGCGCAGCCGCGTTCCGGGCTTCAACTTCACTCTGGTGCTCCTCTCAGGGCAGATACGCCTGCCTGTGCCCCGGCGGCGCGAGCTTCAGGCCTGCTTAAGACAGCATGACATCCCCCGCTCGCCGCTCGCCCAGCCGGCATTGGGCACCGGCGGCCGACCCTGGGGTAGCCAGACTTGCCGGGCTATTTACTGTAATCTATGCTGTAGATATCGGATGATGCCCTCCTGTCGGCTGAGCCTTGACTTGGCGGTGAGCAGTGCACGGTGGCCAGCTGAAGCGCGCCGCGGCCGTTGAGTCGGATCCAGCGTGCGAAATCGACCTCGGCCCGGCCGACGAGTTGCTCGCAAGCGGACGGGCGGTGTTTGACATCGACACCGGGCAGGTGCTGATCCTGCGCACCCGCGCTGGCGTCTTCGCCATCGAGAACGCCTGCCCGCACCTGGGGCAGCGGCTAGACGACGGGGAGATCCGGCGCGCCCGGCTTCGCTGCGGTGCGCACGCGCGCGAGTACGATCTCCGTTCTGGCTTCGAGCGCACGGGGCGCGGCGGCGGGCGCGGCGGGTTGCTCCGCTACCCGGTCCGGGTCGCGGACGGGCAGCTGCTGCTTACGCCGCGCGGATGTGAGCCAGGCCGGCAGTTGCGGGCCGGGCGCTGATCCCGGGTGCTGGCGCAGCCGCAGGTGTTCATCGCCGAGATGGACTTCGCCGAGGGCCTGCGCTGGCATAACGGCGAACTCTGGTACTCGGATATGTACCGCGGGGTCTTCGCGGTTTCCGCGGCAGGCGCACGGCGGCTGGTGCTGGCCCTGGCGGACGACGATCAGCCAAGCGGGCTCGGCTGGCTACCGGACGGCCGGCTGCTGATCGTCGCCATGCTGCGCCGGCAGGTCCTGTGCCTTGGCGCCGACGCCACCACCCCCACCGTGCACGCGGACCTGTCCCCTCTCACCCCGACACCCTGCAACGACATGGTCGTCGCGGCGGACGGGACGGCGTACGTGGGCACCTTCGGCTTCGACGTCTACGCGGGCGAGCCGCGCCGCCCTGGCCTGCTGATCAGGGTCACGCCGACCGGTGCCGCCACCGTGGCCGCGCGCGATCTGCACTTCCCGAACGGGTGCGTGATCACACCCGACGGGGCGACGCTGATCGTGGGCGAAACCCACGGCCACCGCTACACCGCCTTCTCGATCGGGCCGGACGGCATCCTGTCGGGCCGACGGCTGTGGGCCGACCTCGGCCGCGCCCATCCCGACGGCTGCACCCAGGACGCCGACGGCGGGATCTGGTACGCCGACACGAGCGGCGGTGGCGTGGTGCGCGTCGGCGCCGACGGTGTGGTGTCCCAGCGGATCGCGCTACCGCAGCGGGCCTTCGCCTGCGCGCTCGGCGGGCCGCGGGGACGGACGCTGTTCATCGCGACGGCAACGGGGCTCCGGGCACGCGACTTCGCCGGCGCGGCGCACGGGGCGTATCTGGCGGGTGGACGTCGAGGTGCCGCACGCCGGGCTGCCCTAGCCTGCCGCGCTGGCGGGCGAGGCACGTCGGGCGGGATGGGCCTGACCCGTCTCCGGCGGTCGCCGCATATTTCCAATTACGCCTTCATCAGTTACGTTTATTGCAGTAGTTAAGGAGCTGCCCCAGAATCGGGGAGTCGACTCATGGCCGCCGCGAAGCCCCCGTTGCCCGGGGGTGAAGGGAATTTCTCATGCGCACTAGCCTGACAGACCTCGAGATCGCTTCCTACCAGATCAACGGGTTCGTCGTCCTGCCCGACTTCCTCACCGACGAGGAGCTCGCGGGAGTGCGCGAGGCGACCGTGAAGCTGGCCGGGGCCCCGGGGGAAGGCCTGACCAACTTCCGGGGCAACCGCACGGCGTTCGCCGACCCGCGCTGCGCCGAGATCCTGCTCAGCGAGGGGATCGGCCAGATCGCCAGCCAGGCCGAGTCGCTCGAGAAGGTGCGTTACCTGTCGGACGCCATCTCCTACGTCAAGCCCGGTCACGGTGCCACGCCGTATCACGTCAACATGCATGAGGGCCTGCCGGTCAGCACGGCGCACGCCGTGTCGTTCTGCATCCCGCTTGATGACTACCGGTGGAACACGAAGGCGATGAACTTCCTGCCGGGAACGCATAAGAGCATTCCGCTTGACGTCTTCAACCCGTCCCCGTCACTGCGCCCCGGCGGCACGCGGTTCGACCAGCTACTCGACGACTACCCGTACCTGCGCGAGATCAGGCCCGTGGTGGCCGAGGGCCCGGCCGGGTCAGCGATCGTCTCCAACCCGCTCGGCGTCCATGGCTCGGCGCCCAACATGACGACGATCACCAGGCGCGCGATCGGAGCTTTTTACTACGGCGACGGCGAACTGTTCACCGGTGGCACCTACACGGCACCGGCGGAGGGTTACCCCGACGCGGCGGCGGGACAGCCCCTGCGCAGCCGCTACACGCCGGTTATCTGGCCCGCGGACGCGAGGGATGGCGCGTGACCGCGATCCGGGCCGCCGCCGACGCCCGCGGCCGTTGACCGGCCGCCGCGTGGCGCGGCCTGCGGCGGGCGGGTCGCCGGGGGCGGGCGGGCGGGCGACGGCGCGCTGGCCGGCGGACGCGCAGCGCGCGCTGGGCGAGCTGCTCGACGTGCTCGGCGTCACCGGCCCCGTCCGGGAGCGGGTCCGGATCACCGGCAGCGAGCCGACGATGCTGAGCCGCCACCGGATCGGCACCGCCGCCGCGGTCGCGCTCGCCGCCTACGGCGCCGCGACGGCACGGTTCTGGGCGCTTCGCTCGGGTGTCGAACAGGACGTGAGCGTGGACATCGCCCGCGCGGCGCAGGCACTCTACGTCTCCGCGCACACCAAGCGAAGCGACGGGGTCGACAGTGCGACGGGGCCGTTCGGGCGCAACCGGGTCACCGCCGGGATGCCCGGCTGTCATCGGTGCGCCGACGGCCGCTGGGTGATGCTGGTGGTCGGCAGTGCCCGGCCGCACCAGCTGCGGCGGACGCTCGAGGTGCTCGGCTGCCAGGCCGAGGAGATCCCGCAGGCGGTCGCCCAGTGGGACGGCTTGGCGCTGGAGGAGGCGATCTACGAACGCGGGGCGGTCGCCGGGCTGGTCCGCACGCCGGACGAGTGGCGCGCGACACCGCAGGGGGGCTACCTGCTGGGCCGGCCGGTGGTCGAAATCGAGAAAATCGGCGACGGGCCGCCGCGTCCGGCCGATGCGGGCCGGGGCAGCCGCGCCATACCGCAGCGCCCGCTGAGCGGCCTGCGCGTTCTCGACGTGACCCACGTCATCGCCGGCCCGATGATCAGCCGGACCCTGGCCGAGCAGGGCGGGGACGTCCTGCACGTCACCGCGCCGGTCAACTACGATCCCGAGTCGTTCCTAGTTGACCTGGGCGTGGGCAAGCGCAACGCGGTGATCGACCTCGCCGCGCCCGCCGGGCGGCAGGCGCTGACCGAGCTAGCCCGCAGCGCCGACGTGTTCGTGCAGTCGTACCGCCCCGGCGCGCTTGAGGCCAGGGGCTTCGCCCCCGCGGAGCTGGCTGACCGCAATCCGGGGATCATCGTGGTGTCGGTGAGCTGCTATGGCGGCGACGGGCCGACCGGGCGGCGTCGCGGGGTCGATCCGGTGGCGCAGGCGGTCACCGGCCTGGCCCACACTGAGGCCAGCGCCGACGGGATCCCGCAAATGAACCGGATGTGGACCCTGACCGATCCGCTGGTCGGGTACCTCGGCGCGGCCGGAGCCATGGCGGCGCTCGCGCGCAGGGCCACCGAAGGCGGTAGCTACCACGTCAGGGTCGCTCTCGCGGCGTGCGCGATGTGGCTGCAGGACCTCGGCCCGTCCGGCGGCGAGCCGGTCGACGGTCTGCCGCTGACGCTGGACAGCCTCGCCGTGCCGCGCACGGTGCAACTGGAGTCGCCGGACTTCTCGCGGCTCACCTACCTGGCTCCGGCGGTGGATTTTTCGCGCACCGCCGCGTACTGGGACCGGCCGCCGGAACGGGCGGGCAGTTCCGCCGCGCGCTGGCTCTAAGAAGAGCCGGCTCTAAGAAGAGAAGAGAGGACGCAGAGATGGCCAACGCCGCCGACTGTGAGTTCTGGCGCGTGTCGCCGCCCCGGCTGAAAACCCTCGGGGCACAGGCCAAACGGCTTGAGGAACAGGGCTGGACGGGCATGACGGTCGGCGACTCGCAGAACATCGCGCCTGACACCTACACCGTCATGGCCCTGGCCGTGGCCGCCACCTCGACCATCAAGCTCTGCACCTGGGTGACCAACCCGCTGACCCGCCACCCGGCCGCGGCGGCCGGCGCGCTGGCGACGCTGCAGGCCGAGTCGGGCGGGCGGATCGAGGCCGGCATCGGGCGGGGCGACTCGGCCCTGGCCTTCCTCGGCCTGGCCCCCGCGCCGGTCGGGTACTTCGAGAACTATGTGCGCCGCCTGCGGGGGTACCTGCGGGCCGAGGACGTGCCGATGCAGACGGAGCTTGACGGCAAGGGGCTGGTGGCCGAGGCCAAGAGCCTCGACCTCGCGGACCGGCCGATGACGAGCAAGCTCACCTGGCTGCCGGAGGACTATCGCCCCGTCCCGGTGATTGTGTCCGCCAGCGGGCCGAAGGTGATGGCCCTGGGCGCGCGGATCGCCGACGGAGTGACCGCGGTGGTCGGGCCTGACCCGCGGCGGCTGGCCTGGGCGCGCGATGAGATCCTGTCCGCGCTGAAGGCGTCCAGCCGGCCTGGCCGGGGAGCTGACCCTCGGCGCTTCCTGCGTGGTCGCGGTGAGCGAGGATCTCGAGACCGCCCGCGCCATCGCCCGGCCGATGACCGCGGTGCAGGCGCGGTTCGCGATCATGCACAACCGGGTGAACGGGCCGTCAACCGCGGCCGTGCGATCGGGACTGCAGATTCTGCACGACACCTACAACATGAACCTGCACGCCCGGCGGGGCGCGGAGCAGAACAAGACGATGCCTGACGAACTGGTCGACTCGTTCTCCATCGCGGGTCCGGTCGGCTACTGCACCGAGCGGCTGCTCGAGATCATCGCGCTCGGCTTCACCCGCTTCACGCTCTCGGTTGAGTCGCCGGACGCCGATCCCGACGCGGTGGCGCTATCGCAGCGGCTGCTCGCGGACCAGGTGCTGCCCGCGGTGCGGCGCGGCTGACGCGGCCGCGCTAGCGCCCGATGTAGTTCGGCTTCCTCTTCTCGACGAACGCGGCGGTCGCCTCGCGGTGATCCTCGCTGTACATGGTGGCGGCCTCAAGGGCCAGGGAGGTGTCGAAGAGGAGGTTCAGGCGCTCGCGGATAATCTTATTCACCGTGGTCTTGGTGAACCGGATCGCCATCGTGGGACCGTCGGCCAGGCGCTGGGCGATGGCCTTGGCCTCGGCCTGGAGGGTCTCCGCGGGGTAGGCGCGAACGACCAGGCCGAGGCGCTCCGCGTCCTTGCCGGTGATCCGGTCGCCCGTCATCAGGTAGTACTTCGCCGTGTTGATCGGGAGCAGGAGCGGCCAGATGATGGCGCCGCCGTCCCCGGCCACTAGCCCGATGCCAACGTGCGTGTCGGCGAAAATGGCGTCCTCGGCCGCGAGCACCACGTCGCCGCAGAGCGCGATGCTCGCGCCCAGCCCCATGGCGTAGCCCTGGACCGCGACCACAATGGGTACATCCACGTCGAGCATGTTGGCGATCAGCCTCTTGGCCCCGACGAGGAACGTCGAGACAGACTCAACGACGGTCTTCTCCCCTCCCTGGGCTGACTGGGCCATGCCCTTGACGTCACCGCCGGAGGAGAAAGCCCGGCCCGCTCCGGTCAGCAGCACCGCGCCAATGCTGGTGTCCCCGCGGATCACCGTCCAGAGCTCCTCCAGGTGCTCGTGCATGCCGCCGCCCACCGCGTTCAGCGTCTCGGGCCGGTTGAGTGTGACGGAGAGCAGACGGCCCTCCTGCTCGATCTGCAGCGTGCTGAAGTCCTTGTACCTGTCGAGCATGAGAGTGCCTTCCTGTGTCAGGAGCTTTGCGCGCTGGTGGTGGCGGCGGCCTGGCCGCGGTCCGCCGCGGGCGGGGTCTTCGCGATCCGTGCGGCGACTTCCTCCCGCGCGGCCATCCGCGCGGGGTCGGAGACCGCCCGGTGCTGCAGCGTGGCCTCCAGCTCGAGCTGGGTCGCCAGGGTGTTGAGGAGCGCGCCGTTGAGCGCCACCTTGGTCAGGCCGACCGAACTGCCGGGCATGGCCGCCAGCGCCTGCGCCCGCTGCATGGCCCGGTCGAGCAGGTCATCGGCCGCGGTGACCTCGGCCACCAGGCCCTTGGTATGGGCTTCCTCGGCGTAGAGCTCGCGCCCGGACGTCAGCCACTCGAAGGCGGCCGAGTACCCCAGGGCACGGACCGCGAACCAGGTGGCGCCCGCATCCGGGATCACGCCGATCCGCACGAACGCCGGGACCAGGCGCGCGGTTGGCACCGCTACCCGGATGTCCGCCGCCAGCGCGAGCGACAGGCCCGCCCCGGCGGCCTGCCCGTTGAGCGCGGCGATGACGGGCTTTTCCAGCGATGACAGAGTCATGATCATCGGGATGTAGGACCCGCGGAGGCCGCCCGGCCGGAAAGGCGCGTCGGCGCCCCGGCGCAGATCCGCCCCCGCGCAGAACCCTCGGCCCGCCCCGGTAACGATGACGGCCCGTACCGCGGGGTCACGCGCCTCGTCCCAGGCGGCGGTGAGGGCGTCGAGCAGGTCTAGGTCCAGGGCATTCATCCGGTCGGGGCGGTTGAGCGTGACCGTCAGCACAGCACCCTGACGCTCGGTTAGCACAGTCATGCGCACTCCCTTGGGCGCCAGCCTCTCGATCGCCTAGCGGCCGAGAGAGACAGACAAAGCTGAATTAAGTTCAGTACTTAGGTTATCTCAACACGAGGACGGCATGTCAAGGCCCTGCGCTAACTGGCATGCCGGGCAAACTCATAGCGCACCGCGCTTGACCAGCCATGTAGCGCGTGCCACAATTCTTGAACATGATTCAGTCGAGTGAAGGCGCCGTCGGGATCCCGGTGGACAACGCGCCGGCCAGGACCTATGCCGAGCGGCTGGCCGAGGGCATCCTGGCCTACCAAAGATGCGTGCCGTGCGGAAGTGCCATTTTCTACCCTCGTGTCATCTGCCCGGCGTGCGGTAGCACGGAACTCGCGTGGCACTCCTGCGCGGGCCTGGGAACGGTCTACTCCGTGACGGCGATCAGCCGACGCGACGACGTTCCCTACACCGTAGCCCTGATCGACCTGGACGAGGGCTTCCGGATGATGAGCACGGTGGTCGGCGTGCCCGCCGAGCAGGTGCGCATCGGCCAGCGGGTGCGGGGCCACGTCGAGACCACCGGGGACGAGCCCCGACCTGTATTCGAGCTCGAGGAGGCACAGTGACTGCCGCGCTGAAGGGGAAGGCCGCGGTGGTCGGCGTCGCCGAATCAGACCTGGGCGAGGTCGGCACCGGCCGGTACCCGCTGGACCTGGCCGCGCAGGCGGCAGCGGCGGCCCTGGCCGAGGCGGGCCTGACCACCCGCGACGTGGACGGGCTGTTCTCCGTGGTGGCCGGGCGGATGATGTCGACCCTCGACGTCGGTGAGTACCTCGGGATCCGGCCCCGCTACACCGACAGCACGATGATCGGCGGAAGCGCCTTCGTCTCGCACCTGCATCACGCGGCGCTGGCACTGGAGGCCGGCGCCTGCGACGTCGCCCTGATCGTCTACGGCAGCACACCCCGGGCCGACGGCGGCCGGGCCCGGCGCGGCGGGGCCCGGCTCGGCGGGGGCTCCCCCGAGCTGCCGAACTACGAGCGGGCTTTTCAGCCGCGCAGCCCCATCTCGGGTTACGCCCTCGCGGCGGCACGCCATATGTATGAGTTCGGCACCACCACCGAGCAGCTCGCGGAAGTCGCCGTGGCCGCGCGGCAATGGGCCCAGCTGAACCCCAAGGCGTTCGTCCGTGACCCGCTGACCATCGCGGACGTCATGGCCAGCCGGGTGATCTCCAGCCCGCTGCGCGCGCTGGACTGCTGCCTGGTTACCGACGGCGGCGGCGCCGTGGTGGTCACCCGGGCGGACCGCGCCCGCGACCTGCCGAAGCCCCCGGTCTACCTCCTCGGAGCCGGCGAGGCCCACGACCACAAGGTGATCTCGCAGATGCCCGACCTGACGACCAGCTGCGCGGTCGACTCGGCCGCGCGGGCCTTCGCGATGGCCGGGGTGACGCCCGCCGACGTTGACGTCGTGGAGCTGTACGACGCGTTCACCATCAACACGGTGCTGTTCCTCGAGGACATGGGATTCTGCGCCAAGGGGGAAGGCGGCGCGTTCGTATCGGGCGGGCGCATCGCGCCCGGCGGCGAGCTGCCGGTCAACACCAACGGCGGCGGGCTGTCGTACTGTCACCCCGGCATGTTCGGCATCTTCACGATCATCGAGGCCGTGCGCCAGATCAGGCGCGAGTGCGGCGACCGCCAGCAGCCGGACGTGGACATCGCGGTGGCCCACGGAAACGGCGGCCAGCTGTCCAGTCAGGTGACGGCGGTCCTGGGGTCCGCCGCCACGGTCTGAGATCCAGGCGGGGTCGCCGTCAGACTGCCTCCACGCCGCGGACGATAGCGGCGACCCCCGCCGCGGCGTCCTTGTCGTCGGAGCGGCCGTCGCGGATGAGCTTGCCCTGTTCCATCACGTAGTACCGGTCCGAGCGGGCCAGCGCGCGCTCGACGCTCTGCTCCACGACCAGGATGGCGATCCCGTCGGCGCGCAGCGCGTCGAGGGCGTCGTAAATCACGCGGATCATGGCCGGGGCGAGCCCGGACGTTGGCTCGTCGAGCAGCAGAACCGCCGGACGGGCCATCAGCGCCTGCCCGATGGCGACCATCTGCTGCTCGCCCCCGCTGAGAAAGCCCGCGTTGCGATCGCGATAGGTCTCAAGGATGGGAAACAGCTCCAATACCCGGCTCATCGTCGTCGCGATCGCCTCGGCGCCCTTGGCCCGGATCGGGGTTGCCCCCAGCCGCAGGTTCTCGAGCACGGTGAGCGTGCGGAAGATGCGGTGCCCCTCCGGCACCAGCGCGACCCCTTGCCGGACTATCTGGTGGGGGGTCAGGCGGGACAGGTCCGTGTCCCCCAGCCGAACCGAGCCGCTCCAGCGCCCGTAGCGCAGGCCGCCAAGGGCTAGCATCGTCGTCGTCTTGCCCGCGCCGTTCCGGCCGATCAGGGCGACGATCTCGCCTGGGCGCACGGTCAGCGACACTTCCCTGACGACCTGCATCGAGCCGTACCCGGTGCTGATGCCGGCGGCGACGAGCGCGCGCTCAGATGAGCTCATGATCGGTGTCCTCGCTCTGGTCCGCCACTCCGCTGAAGCTGCCGAGGAAGGCCATGGCCACGTCCTCATCCGACCGGAGCTCGTCCGGCGTTCCCTGGAACAAGACCCGGCCCTGGTGCAGGGCGGTAACGGAGGTCGCCAGCCTCAGCACCATCGGCACATTGTGCTCGATGAGGCACACGGCCACGCCCCGCGCGGCCAGCGTGCGCAGCGCATCGCTCAGCGTGCCGAGCTCCGCTTCGCTCAGCCCGGCCGCGGGCTCGTCGACCAGCAGCACGCGGGGGCTCATCGCGATGGCGCGGGCCAACTCGACCAGGCGGCGGGTACCGTGCGGTAGCAGCCCGGCCGTCGCTCCCGCGACCCCGGCCAGGCCGAGCTCATCCAGGGCCCTGACCGCCGTTTCCTCGGCCTGTCTCCTGGCCCGGCGGCCCGCGGGGAGGCGGAGCGCCGACGAGAGGTGGGAAACTCGCAACTTCAGCTCGGCCCCGGCGATGACGTTGTCAAGGACCGTCTGGTGGTCCATCAGCTTCGGGGTCTGGAAGGTGCGGGTCACGCCGGCCACGGCCCGGCGGTACGGGCGCATGCGCTCGAGTACCTGCCCGTCCAGCCGGATCTGGCCCGATTCTGTGTAGTAGAACCCGGACACCAGGTTCAGCAGCGTCGTCTTGCCCGAGCCGTTCGAGCCGATCAGGCCGTGCAGCTCGCCGTGGCCGACGGTCAGGCTCACGCCGTCGACCGCCCTGACCCCGCCGAAGGCGCGGTGCACGTCGCTGATGACAAGCAGCTCGCGGCCGGCTTCGCCGGGCGCCGGGGCAATCACGGCGGGAGGTTCCGCCTGCGGCTGTGCCTGTGCCGCCTGCGGGACGCGCCGCCAGTGGAATTCCGGCAATCCGATGGCGGTGGCTGCTCGCGCGATCTCGGGAACCAGGCCGCGCGGCGCGAACAGGACGAAGATGAGCACCAGACCGCCGAACACGATCCCGTCGTACTGCTGGAAGTTCAGGAACGTGTTCAGGCCGAACACGAAGGCGGAGCCGACCAGCGGGCCGCTCACCGAAGCGAGGCCGCCGATGACCACGGCGGCGAGTACGAGTATGGACAGGGTGACCCCGGCGCTGTCGGGGGAGAAGAACTGCTGGCTGTAGACGTACATCGCGCCGCCCAGGCTTGCGATCGCCGAGGCTATGATCACGGCGGCCATCTTCGTCCGGTAGGAGGGCACGCCCAGGGATGCGGCCAGCTCCTCGCTGCTCGCCAGGACCTGGAAGCGGTGACCCAGCCGGCTGCGCAGCAGCGCGCCCGATCCGATGGTCAGCACCAGCACGATGGCGATGAACGCGTAATACTGGTCGCTGGTGGTCAGCGCCGGGTTGAAGCCGGGGGTGGCGAACAGGGCTATCCCGGTCGCGCCGCCCAGCCACGCGGAGTTGGTGGCGATCAGCGGGACCACCACCGCCGCGAACAAGGTCACCACGCCGAGGTAAAACCCGCTGACCCGAAGCGCGGGCAGGCCGACCAGGATGCCGGCCGCGGTCCCGACGATGACGGCGGTGACGGCCATGCCCACGAAGCCCGTCGACGGCTGGTGACTGGCGATCTCGGCCGCACTGTAGCCGCCGACGGCGAATACCGCGCTCAGGCCGAGCAGGAACTGGCCCGCGAAGCCGGCCGCGATATTCATCCCGATCGCGAGCACCGTAAACGAGAGAATCTCGTTCAGCAGCTGGACCGTGCTCGACGTCAGCCCGAGGGCAACCGGCAGGAGCAGCACGATGACGAGCGCCAGCGCCATGCACGCGGGCCGTCCCAGCTCCGGCAGCGGTCGGCGGTTCACACTACCCTCACCGTTCGCTGGCCGAACAGGCCGGTGGGCCGCACGGCCAGCACCACAAGCAGCAGCACGAAGCCGACCAGGGCCTCGTAGTTGGAGTTGCCGTAAAGGTCGAGGAGCTGCTCGCTGACACCGAGCACCCACGCGCCGATCAGCGCCCCCCGGAAGCTGCCGAAGCCGCCTATCGCCAGCGCGACGAAACCCTTCAGGCCGTAGGTCAGGCCCACCGTCACGTCCGAGGTCACGATCGGTGCCAGGATGAAGCCAGCCACACCGGAGACCACCCCGGCGATCAGGAAAGCGGTCTGTCCGATCCTGATCGGGTTGATACCGCGCAGCGCGGTCACCTCCCGGTCCTCGGCGCACGCCCGCATCGCGGTGCCGAGCCAGGTCCGGTTGTAGAACAGCTCGAGCGCGACGGTGATGACGATCAGCGCCACGAAGGCCAGCAGCAGGTCCGGGGCGATGGTCACGGACCCGATCCTGATCGTCGATGAGCCGACGATGCTCGGGACGTCTTCGAGCGGTCTGGTCCCGTAGGACAAGGCGTTAACCGTCTCCAGGATCAAGGCGAACGCCAGCGTCGCGATGAAGACGCCGATCCCGCCCCCGCCCCCGGTCTTGAGGAACCGGCGGACCGCCACGCGCTCTTCCACCAGGCTGACGATGACGACCCCGGCCACGACGAGCAGCAGCGCGAGAACCTCCGGTAGGTGCGCCTGGTCGAGGAACAACCAGGTCAGCAGGACGCCCACCGCGACGATGTCGCCCTGGGCGACGTTGAACACGTGGGTCGCGTTGAAGACGACCGTGTAGGACAGCGCGATCATCCCGTAGACGGAGCCGATGGCCAGCCCGGCGACGACCGCGGTAAAGAACAGCGTCATGGTGGCTTTCCTGTTCGCTAGGGGCGGCCGGCCCGGTCGTGACCGGGCCGGCGATGAGCACCTCTCGAGTTACTGCGAGGCCGCTATCCCCACGCCTCCGCCGCCCAGCGGACTGACCTTGCACAGCCGGAGCAAGCCGTTGGGCCAGCCCTCGTGGTTAGTCGCGGTGTAGGTGTAGGTGATGCCCGGCCATACCGACGCGATCGGGCTTGACTCGATGCCCTTCACCACGGCGGCGTAGTCGAGGCTCTTCGCCCGCTCGATGCCCGCCTTCAGCGTGAGCAGGATGTCGTACCAGCCCAGGGCGCCTGAGGACGTGGTGCTCACGCCGTACTGTGGTTCCATCTTCTTGATCACTTCCGCGGCCGCGCCGGTTGGCTGGCCGGAGGTGCCGGTGTAGTAGTAGTTGCACAGGTAGTACGAGTTGGCGGCCGCTGCCCCCATCGATGCCACGGGCACCTCGGAAACGCTGATGCCCTCGACTATGGGATGCCAGCCGACCTGGTTGAGCGCGGCGTAGACCTGCGTGAGGGCGGTGAAGCCGCTGACCACGAGAACCTTGGTGCCCGCGTTCTTCAGCTCCAGGATCGGGGTCGTCAGGTCGGCCGCCGTGGGCGAATACGTCACTGCCTTGGTGACCTTGATCCCGGCCGCCGGAGCCTGCGCCGCGACCTGCTGCGAGGTGTCGTCCGAGATGGGGGTACCGTCGCTGAGCGTCCCGAGGTCGTTCAGGTTGTTCCCCTTGGCGTACGCGATGTACTCCGCGGCGTACTGCGTCGCGGACGAGTAGGGGGTGAAGTAAGTCGGGTACGTCGACACATCGAGGAAACCGGTATTGGCCTCGGCCAGGACCGTTGGCACGCCGACCTTCATGAAGTACGGGACGGTGAGCTCGGATCCGGCACCGAGGCTCCCGTTCAAGATGGCCGCCACCTTGTCGGTCTTGATCAGGGTCTCGGCATTGGACAGGGCAGTGGCCGGGTCACCCTTGTCGTCCAGGGTGATGACCTTGAGCTGGTGCCCGTCGATCCCGCCATTTTCGTTCAGGACCGAGACGGCCGAGTTGACCGAGAACTCCTCGAAAGTGCCAGTCTCTCCGAGCGGCCCGCTGAGCGGGAGCGTCTCGCCGAACGTGACGTCGCCTGCCGGGATCGCGGAGGCGGCTCCGCCGGAGCTGCTCGCGGCTGATCCGCTGCCTCCTCCGGAGCTGCTCGCGGCTGAGCTTGAGCAGCCCGCCACCAAGGCAATGCAGGCGATAATGCCCAGCCCCGCCGCGCGGCGTCTGTGGTCTCGAATCATTGAGCTCTCCTCGGTGAGATGGGCGGGCGCTGAGCCCTATGTAGCTCGTCCAGACCTGCCGTTGGCCTCACTGCCAGCCAGAACGCTCGCGTCTCGGCCGCCAGTTCTATTGTATTAAATATGATTGAACTAGATTCAAGAATCTTCGCAGCGGCCTGAATACGTGTCAATACCACAGGTAGCTCGTTATGCCGACGTTACGAATGATTCGTATAGTTGCCGCCCGTCGACGGCATTCCGCATCACAGATCACGCCGGTCGCACTGGTCGCACTGCAACCATCCGACGCACAGAGTGAACAGGGTGGGTGATACCGCAACGGGCCCGATCCGAGGGTGGTTACCTCGGCAGGCCCGCTTCGGGGTGTGCAACGGCGGGCCCGCTCTGGGCCTGTCCGGCGATGGTTAACGCGGCATGGACAGGATCCGCTGAGCGAGGATGTTCTTCTGAATCTGGGCGGTCCCGCCGTAGACGCTGACCGGTCGGGAAGAGAAGTACCTGGCCAGCCATTCGGGCTCGGCACCGAGCAGTGCCTGCTCGCCCAGGAGTTCCATGGCCAGGTGGTTGAGGCTCTGCTCAGCGTCGATCCACAGCATCTTGGCGACCGACCCCTCGGAGCCGGTGGTGTGGCCGGCCACCCGGGCTGAGAGCTGCTCGACCACGTTGAGCCGCAGGACCTCACCGCGGGCATAGGCCATGGCCAGTTCATTGCGCACGTGGGGGTCGCCGAGCAGACCACGGTCGCGGGCCAGCTCCTCAAGCTCGCTCAGGGTGCGGCGGTAGCGGGCGATCGCCCCGACGTCACCAGGCCCACGCTCGTACGCCAGCGTGGTCATGGCGATGCCCCAGCCGCCGCCCGGAGCTCCGAGCATCTGATCCGCCGGGATCCGCACGTCCTCGAAGAACACCTCGCTGGTTTCCGGGTCCCCGCTGGCCAGCACGATGGGCCGGGGGACGATGCCGGGGACGTCCATGGGGGTGAGCAGGCATGAGATGCCCTTGTGCTTGGGCGCGTCGGGGTCAGTACGCACCAGCAGGAAGCACCAGTCCGCGGCGTGCGCGCCACTGGTCCACATCTTCTGGCCGTTCACCACGTAGTGATCACCGTCGAGCACGGCCCTGGTCCGCAGCGAGCCGATGTCAGATCCGGCCTCGGGCTCGCTGAAACCCTGGCACCAGGCGTACTCGCCGGTAAGCAGGGTGGGCAGGAAGCGCTTCTTCTGCTCCTCGGTGCCATGCGTCCACATCGCCCGGCCGAGGAAGTTGACGTTGCCCGGCAGCGGCGGGGCGTCCGCCGTGGCTGACTCCTCGTTCAGGATGGCATCGTAGACCGGGTTCAGGCCCTGGCCGCCGTACTCCTGCGGCCAGGACATGCCCACGTAGCCCGCCTGATACAGCTCGCGGTGCCACTGCTTGCTGAGGGCACGCTTGCCGGCGTCGTCGTGGATATCCTGCCAGCCCGCCGGGTTGTGCTCGGTCAGCCAGTCGCGCAGCCGGATGCGGAATTCCGCTTCTTCCTTGGTGTCGCGGTAGTCCATGGTCAGGCCCTCCCGAGACGGCTGTCAGCGATCAGGGCGAGCTGCACCTGATCGTCGCCGAGCACCTGGCGGTCCAGGAGAGTACGGCGCAGGTAGAAGTGAGCGATGCTCTCCCAGGTCTGGCCAATCCCGCCATAGACCTGCATCACGGTCTCGGGGACACCGCGGGCGACGCTGCCCGCGTAAGCCTTCGCCGTCCGCGCGGCGAGCAGGGCCTGCGCCGGGTCGAGCTCGTCGACCGCCCACGCGGCGTACTTGGTGGCGCTGCCGGCCGCCTCCACCTTCACCAGCGACTCCGCGCACATATGCTGAACCGCCTGGAACGAGCCGATCGGGACGCCGAACTGCACCCGCCGCTTGGAATACTCGACTACCCCGTCAAGCGCGCCACGCATCGCGCCCACGATGTCCGCGCTCAGCGCGGTGAGCGCGAGGGCCAGCCAGCGGTCCAGGCTCGCCTGCTCAAGCGGCTGCCCCGCGGTCTCGGCGCCGGCCAGCGAGCTCACGCGGGCGGTCCCGCGGGTCAGGTCGATGCTGTCAAGCGGGCTGAGCGCGCCGGCCGCGGCGGCTCGCGCCAGCCGGACGGAGCCGCCCGTGCGGTCGAGCACCAGCAGGTAGTCGGCGCCCGCGCTGTCCCAGGCCACGGCCCCGGCGTCGCCCAGGTCGGCCAGTCGGGACAGGTCGGGGCTCAGCAGGACCGCGTACCTGGCCCGCCCTTCCGCCAGCTCATCGATCCACTCCGCCGGGGCGCCGGCCAAGGACAGCAGCTCAAGTGAGAGCACCCCCGAGCCCAGGACCGGCAGCGGGACCAGGCGGGAGGCGAGCGCCTGCACGGCGAGCATCACTTCCACCCCGCTCGCCGCCGGCTGGCCGGCGTCGCGAGCACGGAGGCCGAGCAGGCCGGCGGCGGCGATGTCGTGCCACGCCTTGTCCTGGTCAATGGTGTCGAGGTCGCTGGGGTTGATCAAGCCGGTCGCCGCGGCGAGCTCGGTGGCCAGCTCTTTGAACATCTGCTGCTCGTCGGTCAACAGCGCAAGCATCCGGTAGACCCACTTTCATAGAGGATCCGAGACTAGGGGCAATAATACTGAATATCATTCAATCATGTCTACCGCTAGTGCGCAGATCCCGTTGACGCATATGACCACGAGGTGGTACAAGGGTTGTGCGTTGAACAAGATTCAGTCGGTCCACCGGCTGAACGGGATTCGATCGTTCGGTCAGCGCGGATCGGTTGCTGGAATTGTCATGCCACGAGAAGGTTGCTGGAATTGTCATGCCACGAGAAGGGTGCCGTCCGGTTCCCGGCATGGGCCAAAGCACGGTAGCCATCGTGACCGGCGCGGCACGCCGGGTCGGACGTGGGGGGCCCAAAGGCCGGCCGTCAGGGCGCCACGGTGGTGGTCAGCGCCGACGGTGGCCACGCAGTTTCGTTTGAGGACGACCAGTGAGCCGTCCGGAATGCTCAGGAGGACAGCCGTGCTGAACCTGGACGCCATCGGGCAAAGCGTCGAATCCGACGGCTATGGCTGGTCGGAGAAGGACGTCATGCTCTACGCCCTGGCCGTGGGCGCCAGCCAGGACGACGCGTCGTCCGAGCTCTCATTCAGCACCGAGAACACCGAGGGAACCGAGCTGCGGGTACTGCCCACGTTCGCTGCGCTTGTGGCACAGCAGTCAGGCCGCAGGGCCGACGTCGGCAGCGTTCCCGCGGGAATGGCACTGCATGCCGAGCAGGCCTTCACCCTGCACGGCCCGCTGCCAACCGCGGCCAGCATCCGGACCACGACTACCATCAGAAACATCTTCGACAAAAGGTCGGGAGCCTTGGTGGTGACCGACACCGAGGTGGTGGAGGCCGAGACTGGCAGGCCGCTGATCAGCGCGCGCAGCGGCACCTTCATCCAGGGCCAGGGTGGATATGGCGGCGACCGCGGGCCGTCGGCGAGCTGGCAGCGGCCCGGTCGCACCCCCGACGCCGTGGTCCGCTACACCACCCGGCGGGACCAGGCGCTGCTGTACCGGCTCACCGGCGACCGCAATCCACTGCACTCTGATCCGTCGCTGGCCCGGGCACGCGGCAACGAGCGGCCGATTCTGCACGGAATGTGCACCTACGGGTTCACCGGACGGGCTCTGCTGCACACGCTGTGCAGGTCCGACCCGAGCCGTTTCGTATCGATGACGGGACGCTTCAGCGCCCCCGTACTGCCCGGCGAGCAGCTGTCCGTGCATATCTGGGCGGAAGGTACCGAGGCCAGCTTCCAGGTGACGACCGATTCCGGCGTCGTAGTTCTCGACCACGGCCAGTGCTCGTTCCGGCCCTGACCCCAGGACCACCGGCCGGCGGGCGCGATCGGCGCCGAAGCCGGGGCCCCACATCCGGTTACCGCTCAAACTGAACGGAATTAAAATAAGCAGATGACAGAAACGCCGAGGGCCCGGGGAGCCTCACCTCAGAACAAGCAGGGGCAGCGCCCGGCGGCCGGCCCTACCGGAGAGCGTTCAGCGGCCTCCCGCGAGGCACTGCTTTCGGCCGCGCGCGATTTGTTCTGCACCCGCGGCTACGCGGCGACGAATATGGCCGACATCGTCGCGAAGGCCGGGACCAGCGTCGGGCTGCCCTACTACTACTTCGGCAGCAAGAAGAAGATCTTTATCGCGCTGTGGTCGGATTACCAGGCCAAACAGGAAGCGCGAACCCGAATGGCCATCTCCGCCGCGCGCGCGGCGGGCGAGGCTGACGGCGGTCGCCTGCTGATACTCGGTATGCGGGCCTACCTCGAGGGCGCCTGGGAAGCGCGCGACCTGATGCCGATGATTCACGGTCATGACCGCCCGAGCGGATTCGATTCGGTGACGGATGAGGCCAATAAGCGCTGGATGAAACGCAATTACGCCCTGCTTGGCGGCGAGGATTCCGCCACCGCCCGGGCTACGCACGTCATCCTGCTCAGCAGCCTGGGCGGCATGTGCACCGAAGTTGCCAACTGCCGGTCCGAGGCGAGGGCCCGCTTGCTCGTCGACCGGGCGGCCGACCTGTGGACCGCGCTGATCGAGCGAGCGCAATTTCCGCCGGTCATTACCCCCTGATGGCCTAAGTTCCGGCTGGCGCACGCCGGGGCCCAGGGCTTGACCCCGATCACGGATCATGGTTCCATCGGACTGAACTACATTCAGTTCGGTGCGATCCGTATCGTCCGCAGCGTGCGATCGGTATCGTCCGCGAGCGCGAGGAGCGCGATCATGAGCAACGGCAGGTGTGACGGCAAGGTCGTCGTGGTCACCGGAGCTGGCCGCGGTATCGGCCGCGGCGAGGCCTTGGAATATGCCCGTCAGGGTGCGCGAGTCGTGGTCAACGACTACGGGGTATCGGTCAACGGCAGGGAGCCGAGCTCGGAGGCGGCCGAAGCGGTGGTCGAGGAGATCCGCGCATTCGGCGGCGAGGCGATCGCGAATGCCGAGGACGTGTCCGACTGGGACGGCTCGCAACGGCTCCTGCGGTCGGCCATCGACACGTGGGGCCAGCTTGACATCCTGGTCAACAACGCTGGCATCCTGCGCGATCGCACGATCGCCAACATGAGCGCGGAGGACTGGGATGACGTCATCCGGGTGCACCTTCGCGGCACCTTCGCCACGCTGCGGCACGCCGCCGCGTACTGGAAGGAGCGGGCGAAGTCCGGCATCACGCAGGACGCGCGCATCATCAACACCTCGTCCGGGTCGGGGATTTTCGGCAATCCGGGCCAAGGCAACTACGGGGCGGCCAAGGCCGGCATCGCGGCGCTGACGATCATCGCCGCCCAGGAGCTGCTCCGGTACGGCGTCTACGTCAACGCGATCTCGCCGACGGCCCTGTCCCGCATGACCGCCGACCGCCCGTTCACTGAGAAGTACCGCGAGCTGCCGGAAGAGGCGTTCAACGCCATCGCCCCCGAGAACGTCGCGCCGCTGGTGGTCTGGCTTGGCACCGAAGCGGCGAAGGGCATCACCGGGCGCATGTTCCTCGTCGCCGGAGGGTCGGTGGCGATCGCCCAGCCGTGGCAGAAGGGCCCGGAGGCGGACAAGGGCGCGCGGTGGGAAGTCGCCGAGCTCGACGACGTCGTGCCGGGCCTGCTCGAGCAGGCCGGCGAGCTGAAGACGATGAAGCCCGTCGTGCGCACCACGACCGTCACCGCGACCGCCCCGTGAGCGGTGAGGTGAAGCCCGCGGGGGCGAGCAGGCTGGATCCGATTTACAACCCACGGTCGATCGCGGTCGTCGGCGCCTCGTCCAATCCGGGAGCCCTGGGCAACTGGGTGTACGGGAACCTGCTGCGCGACTTCCCCGGGTCGCTGTACGGGGTGAACGCGCGGAGCAAGGAGGTGCTCGGCCAGCCTATGTATCCCGACGTCGCCAGCTTGCCCGAGCCGGTCGACCTCGTGGTCATCCTCGCCCCCGCCGCCCAGGTTCCCGGCGTTATCGAGCAGAGCATCGCCGCTCATCACCGTGCGGCCTACGTCATCACCTCGGGTTTCAGCGAGGCCGACACCGACGAAGGGCGGGCGCTGCAGGCGCGGCTGACCGAGCTGGCGCGTGAGCACGACTTCCCCATCGTCGGCCCCAACTGCATCGGCTTCATGAACGGGCACCGTTCGGTGATGGCCAACTTCTCGCTGATGCCCGACGCCGACCGGCCCGTGCCCGGGGCGGTCGCGCTGGTGTCGCAGAGCGGCGGGTTCGGTTCCTTCATCCTCAACCGGGCCGTGACGGGCAACGTCAAGGTCGGCCTCTTCGCCAGCACGGGCAACGAATCCGACATAACGGTAGCCGACGTGCTGCGCTACGTCGTGGAACAGCCCGAGATCCAGGTCATCGGCCTGTTCGCGGAGGCGGTACGCAATCCGGCGCTGCTGCTCGAAGCAGCCGACCGCGCCGCCGAACTGGGCAAGGTCATTATCAGTGTGACGCCGCCGTCAACCCAGGCGGTCGCCCGCGCCGTGCTGAGCCACACGGCGTCCATCGTCGGCTCGGGCGAGGTGTACGACGCGGTCTGCCACCAGCACGGCGTCCTGCGGGCAAGGTCGATCGACGAGCTCATCGATTACGCCCTGATCCTGCAAGACGGGCGGCGGATGGCCGGACGGCGCCTCGGTGTGATCACCCCATCCGGCGGCGGGGGGGTGCTCATCGCGGGCAACGCGGACGAGAACGGCCTGGAGCTGCCCGAGCTTGACCCGGCGGCCCAGGCACAGCTGAAAGCGCTGATGCCGGGCTTCGCCAGCCCGCGCAACCCGGTCGACACGACCGCCGCGATGACGACAATGCCGCCGGAGAACGGCCGCACGATCCACGATCTGGTGGCCGCTAACGACTCCGTCGACGCGGTCCTTACCCTCGTCTGGGGTGGCGACAGCGCGCTGGCCGATGACGTGGTCGCGTTGTACGCGGCGACCACCAAACCGGTCGTGCCGGTCGTGACCATCGGCCCCCAGCTGCTGGCGGAGCGCGGTCTGCCCACCTTCGCCGACCCAACCCGGGCCGTGCGCGCACTCGCGTCGGTCGCGCGCGTCTCCGAGCGGCGTTTCGTCGCGGCGCAGCGTCATGAGGTAGACGCCGAGCGGGCCGGGCGGGCCCGGTCCATCCTGTCGGCTGTCGCGGGCAGGCCGTTCGTCCTGGAGTCCAGCGCCAAGGAACTGCTGTCGCTCTACGGCATCCCGGTCGCCCGGGAAAGCGTTTGCCTGAGCGAGGAGGCGGCGGTCAAGGCGGCGCAGGCGCTCCCCGGTAAGGTCGTGGTCAAGGCGCTGTCCTACGACCTTCCGCACAAGTCCGACAGCGGCGGCCTCGTCCTCGGGCTGAGCACCCCCGATGAGGTCCGCGCGGCCTATCGCACCGTAAGCGCGCTGGCCAGCGATACCGTGACAATCGACAGCGTCCTCGTCCAGGAGATGGTGTCATCGCGGCTTGAGCTGGCCCTCGGCCTGCAGCGCGACCCGGTCTTCGGCCCGGTCGTCGCGGTCGGGCTCGGCGGCATCCTGGTCGAGCTCCTCGGCGAGCCGCAGCTCCTGCACGTCCCGTTCTCTTTTGAGCAGGCACGGGCCGCGGTGGCCGGGATCGCCGGGGGACGCATCACGCACGCGACCCGCGGGCTCGCCCCGGCCCAGCTCGACGCACTCGCCGGCACTGCCGTCGGGCTGTGCGAGCTCGCCTTGGAACTGCCCGAGATCGAATCCATCGATATCAACCCGCTGCTGGTCACCGGCACCGGCCTGTGCGCGGTCGACGCCCTGCTTGTGACCCGGAAGAGCTGACAGACCGGGCCGGCCGCGCGGTGGAACGCGGTCGGCCCGATCCGTGGTTTCAGACGGCCTTTTCCGACTCGACTACCAGGAGTGCGTCCACCGCGGTCAGCCCATGTTCGCCCACCATGATCGGATTGACGTCGACGCTGGTCACTTCAGGCAGCTCGTGGGCCAGCTGGCCAAGGCCGATGAGCAGCTGCGCCAGCGAGTCGAATTCCCTGTCGTCAAGTCCGCGGACCGGGTGCGCGATCCGGCCGGCCGCGATGCCGCTGGCGGCCTTGCGCGCTTGCGCGGCGGAGAATGGCACGTGCAGCAGCATCGGCTCGGCGACGATCTCGACCAGGGTGCCGCCGAGCCCGACCGCGACCACCGCCCCGAACACCGGATCGCGCTGCAGCCCGACGGCGAGTTCCAGACGGCCGTTCACCATCTCCTGGACAAGCACGCCCTCAAGCTCGACGCCGCTCGCCGCGGCCGTCACCGTGCGGTAGGCGGCGCGCACCTCCTCGGGGGTCTTCAGCCGCAGCGCCAGGCCACCCACGTCAGACTTGTGCGGCCACTGGTAGGAAAGAGCCTTGAGAGCCACCGGGAAGCCCACCTCAGCAGCGGCCGCGACCGCTTCCTTCTCGGAATGGGACAGCAGCTCGCGAGCCACCGGGATCCCGTATTCGGCCAGTGCCGCCTTGGCTGAGGACTCCAGGACGAACGGCCGGCCCTCGGCGGCCGCGAGATGAGCCCTGGCCCGGCTCGCCCGCGGGCTCGGCGCGGCGGGATCGGGCCAGGCGCCGACGGTCGCTGCCCGCTCTGACACCGCCGCCAGCGTGGCCAGTGCGGCCACCGCGCGGGTCGGATCAGAGAACGCGGGCAGGCCCTGCTCGAGCAGCCACTCAGGGTCGAGGGTCGGGACAGGCACAATGGGCTTGGTGGTGTGCTGATAGCTATCGACAAGGGCTTCGGCGTCTTCGCCCTTTCCGTACCAGATCAGCGGCAGCACCGCGTCGATTTCTTCCTCCTCGAGCAGGCGCGCGACGATGCGTCCGTAGTTTCCCGCATAGCTGGCCATCCCAGCCGTGGTATCGACGGGGTTCTTCGCGCTGGCGAAGTCCGGCATCATCGCGCCGATCTCGGCTTGCGCGGCCGGCGACAGTGCGGGAACCTCAAGCCCGGCGTCAGCGGCATTGCCCGCGACCAGGATCCCCGCACCGCCCGAGGAGGTAACCACCCCGATGCGGCGGCCGGACATGCGGCGCCCGCCTTGCGTAATCAGCGCGAAATCGACGAGCTCCTGGATGGAACGGGCCGGCACGATGCCGTGCTGCCGGCAGACCGCCGCATAGACCTCACCCGAGCCCACGATCGAGGCCGTGTGGCTCAGCGCGGCCCTGGCCACCGTTTCCGACGATCCCGGCGTCACGCTGATGATCACCTTGCCGAGCTCGGCCGCGCGGTCGGCCGCGGCGAGGAAGATGGCGGGCTTCCTGATCGTTTCCGCGAAGAACCCGATGGTCGTGATCTCAGGCTGCTCGACGGCGAACGCGAGCACGTCCGCGACGCCGACGTCGGTCTCATTTCCCGTGCTGGCGAAAAACCCGACGTTGACGTGGGCCGTCACCGCCCGGTTGAGGATGAACGAACCGAATCCGCCGCTCTGCGACACGAGGGCGACGGGACCGACGGCCGGGCGCTTTTCGCCGGGGGCGACCAGAAACCCGCTCACCAGGGGCAGGAAGCCGTTGAGGAAGCCGTTGCAGTTGGGGCCCGCGACGGGCCGGTCGTAGCGAGCCGCCAGCGCGGCCACCTGCTCCTGCAGGGCCCGTCCCGCGTCCGTTCCCGTCTCAGCGAAGCCGGCGCTCAGCAGGTACGCCGATCGATGCCCGGCCTCGAAGCTCGCGGCCACGACATCGGGCACGGCCGCCGCGGGGACGAGGACGAGGACCAGATCAACCGGCTCGGGAAGGTCGGCCACGCTGGGGTACGCCCGCTCACCGAAAATCGTCGCTCGCCGGGGGTTGATCGGGTAGCGGCGCCCAGGGAACTCACTGATGAGGTTTCCGTACACCATGGCCGCCAGCCCCGGTGACTCTGACGCCCCAACCACCGCAATGGACTCCGGCCGGAACATCGGCCGAAGCCGCTCGACAGCCGACAGCGCGTGTGCGCTCATCTATCTGAACTCCTTCTTCCAGGGCGAGCTGGCCCGCCGGCCGGGGACGCGGCCGCCGGCCCGCGTTAGAAGGCAGCCAGACGGCCAGCCTCCGGGTAGAGCGGCCGCTCCGGACACTACGACTGAACGACATTCATATCATAAACAACATCCTGTCCAGCGGAAATGTGCTGTACGGCACGTCAGGCTGAATCCCTACCGGCCCGCCGGCCAAGCCGCGGCCCGGTCGATCGCGAGGGCGGAGTTGGTCGCAGCGGTCAGCGCGACAGGAGCCGCGGCGCCCCTGTCAGGGTGCGAGGGTTGAGCGAAAAGGGCAGCACCGAGCCGCCGGGCTCGCGGGCGAGCGCGGAGTAGAGACGATCAGCGGGCACCCGTCGGCCCGGTTCAGGAAACCGCCGCCCGGTTCAGGAAACCGCCGCGGACACCTGGACAAGGGAATTGACATCCTCATCGGCGGACGGCCCGATCATGCGGGAAAAGACCCGCATAGCAAGTTCGACCACTTCATCTGCCTCTTCGCGCGTCTTGCATTCCGCGATGAGATGGCTAGCACCACCGATTGCGGACGAGGCCATGTCGACCAAGACCTGGGTAGACAGATCCTCGGGCATCTTCAGCAGCAATGTGTTCATCCGCACCCACTCCTCGGTGGCGTCCCGGCTCGCGGCGGAGAAGCCTGGCGGCACATTGCCATTCACTACCATGATGATGACGTCACGGTAGTCCCAGCAGTTCGCCAAGTACGCTCGGGTGCCAGCCAGGAAAAGTGCTCGCCCGTCGCTGACGCCAGCGCTCCTTACCAGCACGATCGCCTGGTGCGCGTGCTGCCATTGCCGTCGCTGGTAATCGGCCCAGATCGCCCGATACAGCCCTTCCTTGTTTTGGAAGTGATAGTAAACTAGGCCGACGCTTGTGCCGGCCTCTGCGGCGATATTGGAGACACTTGCCTTGTGGAATCCGTACTTGACGAAATTACGGCGGCCGGAGAGCAGCAATCTCGAGGCTAGGCCATCAAGGTCCTGCGGCGCCCTGAGGTCGAGGCTCCCTGACTCGGCAAGGGAACGCGCCTCTTCTGACGACTGGCGCTTTCGCTCACGTGCCCGATCTGCGGATGGCACTAACGGTCCCCTCCCGAGGATGACATATTCAGTTACATCCGTGTAACATCAATGACCTGGTATATAGTCCTGCACCAAAGTATCACGGGAGCACAACTCCGGCCGGCCGTCACACGAGACCGTGCGCAACTTCACTTCCCGCCCGTAGTCCCATCATTTCGGGCATAGGGCACTCCCCGCAGCGGCGCGGTCACGCTGCAGGACACGCTGAATCGCCCGCATGGAGGTCGCGCCGATCCCGACCTCCATGCGGGCCAAGCGAAATGAGGCCCCTAGGGCTTGGCCGAGTAGCCCGCGTCCACGACCATCTGCGTACCGGTGACGTGGCGGGCTTCGTCGGAGACGAGATACGCGATCGCGTTGGAGATGTCGATCGGGTCCATGAGGTCCACCCCGGGTTGCAGGTTCGTCGCCACCGGGGCGAACAGCTCGGGATGCGCCTCGGCGGCCTTCGCCGCCAGCTGGTCATCGCTCTGGGTCATGAACGAGCGCACTCCGGTCGGGTGCACGATGTTCACCCGCACGTTGTAGGGCGCCAGTTCGATCGCGAAGGACTTACCCAGGCCGATAACCCCCCACTTCATCGCCGAGTAGCTGCCCATCATGGGCGCGCCGCGCAGCCCCGTCGCCGAGCTGGTGATCGTGATGGCGCCCGACCGGGCCGCGATCATCGGCGGCACCACCGCGCGGACCGTGTTCCATACGCCCTTGAGGCAGATGTCGGACATGACGTCCCACTGCTCCTCGGTCTGCTCCCACAGCAGCCCGTAGGTGATGAGTCCGGCGTTCGCGACGCCGATGTCGATGCGGCCGAAGGCGGCAAGCGCGTCATCGACGGCCGCCGCCAGGGAGGCGAAGTCGCGCACATCGGCCTTGCGGACGAGGCATTGACGGCCGAGTTTGCGAACCAGCTCGCCGGTCTCCTCCAGTTCCTCGGGCGTGGCGGTCGGGTAGCCGACCACGTCGGTAACTGGCGCGGCCACGTCGGTCGCGACGATGTCCGCGCCCTCCTCCGCGAGCTTGAGCGCGTGCGAGCGTCCCTGACCGTGACCGGCCCCGGTGATGAACGCGACGCGGCCTGACAAGCGACCCATGTTTCCTCCTGCGATTTCGACTGTGCCGGTGGCCTTCTCTGAGCGGCCCCGGCTGGTAGCGGTGTGGTCAGGCGCCTGCCGGTGGCACCACGGCGCTGACGGCACCGGTCCCCATGTACTCGGCCATGAGATTGCCCGAGCTCAGGTTCGACGGCGCTCCCGCGTTCCTGATTTCGCCCTTCTTGATGAGGTACACCGAGTCGGCCATCGCCAGCGCGCGATTCACGTACTGCTCCACCAGGAGCAACGCGACGCCGCGGTCGGCCAGCGCCTGCAGTGCACTGAAGATGACGTCCACGACGATCGGGGCGAGACCCATCGACACCTCGTCGACCAGCAGCAGCTTGGCCTCCGAGAGCGTGGCGCGTGCGAGCGCGAGCATCTGCTGCTGGCCGCCGGACAGCGTGCCCGCCTCCTGCTTGCGGCGTTCCTTAAGGATGGGAAAGGTCTCGAAAACGGTGTCCAAGTCGGGCCGTTTGACCCATGACGGCGTGCTCATCCGCAGGTTGTCGGCCACCGTAAGGTTGCGGAAGATGCCACGGCCCTCCGGTATAAGGCACAGCCCTGCCCGTCCGCGCCGGTTGGGCGCCTGCGAGGTGACGTCGTTGCCGTTGATCCGCACCTGGCCATGAGACGGCGTGAGCAGCCCGGAGGCGGTGCGCAGCAGCGTCGTCTTCCCGGCGCCGTTCGCGCCGAGTAGCGCGACCACTTGTCCCGGCTGGACGACGAGGTCGACCTGGCGCAGCACGTGCACCGCGCCATACCCCGCGTCGATGCCGGATAGTTCAAGCGCGGGCACCTGCGGCTCGCTCACCGGCGCGGTCATGTCGCCGCCGCTTTCAGGCCGCCGTCACCCTGAGCGTCCCCGATGACGCCCGTGTCGCCCTCCGAGCCGAGGTAAGCCGCACGGACAACCGGCGAGGCAGCCACCTGCGCAGAAGATCCCTCGAAGATCGGCTTGCCGAAGTCCAGGACCGTGATGTGATCGCAGATCCGCATGACCAGTGACATATCGTGCTCCACAAGCAGGATGCCGACGCCGCGTTCCCGGACGACGCGCTGCAGCAAATCGCCGAAGCGCGCGGTCTCTGAACCGTCAAGTCCGGAAGAGGGCTCGTCCAGAAGCAGCAAGTCGAACGGACCCGCGAGGCACCGGGCGAGCTCGACGAGACGGCGCTGGCCGGTGGACAGCCCGCTCGCCGAACGGTCCGCGAGCCCCTCGATACCGCACAGCCGCAGTGCCTCAAGCCCGGCGGCGTTGATCTCGCGCCGCTGCGCGCGGCTGCCGAGAATCTGGGTTACCGGGCTGCGTCCCGCCCGGGCTGCCTCGCGACCGAGGCGCACGTTCTCGAGGACGGTCAGGGAGTCGTACAGCCGCATCTGCTGGAATGTCCGTCCAAGCCCGGCCGCGGCTCTGACCGGCGGCGAGGTTCCCGAGATATTCTTGCCGTGCAAGGTGATGTTGCCGCGCGCGGGCGAGTTGAGCCCGCAGATCGCGTCGAAGGTCGTCGTCTTCCCGGCCCCGTTCGGCCCGATCAGCCCGGTTATCTTGCCGACCGGCGCGGCGAGCCGGAGCCCGTCCACCGCGACCAGGCCGCCGAACTGCACTCTCAGGTCCTCGACCGCGAGACCGGCGCCGGACGCACGGGTGACCTCCTCAACCGGCACCTGCACGTCGAGGTCGGCCAGATCAACGGCGGCGGGCCGGTAGCGCAGCAGGCGCGCGATGGCGTCGGACGTGGCGACCACCCATCGTGGCACTTCCCGGACCGGCGGTTGGAACGCGAGGAGGATCGCGAAGATGCCGAAGATTATCTCTAGGTAGTAGGTCACGTTACCCGAGCTGAGGTAATCCGGAATCAGGATGATCCCGGCGGCCTGGACGATCGCGTACCACGGCGCGCCGCCGACCGCCAGGATGATCAGCGCGAGGTAGGTCAGCGACAGCGTCGGGTCGAACGAGGTCGGGTCGACTCGCGTCAGTGCCATGCCCACCAGCGCACCCGATATCGCCGCCAGGAACGCCGAGATGCAGAACACCAGCACCTGGGTCGTCTGCACGCTGGTGCCGCCAATGGACAGCGCGGTCGGCGAATCGCCCACCGCGCGCAGCAGCCTGCCCAGCCGGGTCCGGGTGATCGCGACGACGCCGGCCGAGATGAGCACGGTGATAAACAGGACGACGTAATAGAATCCCTTGTCCGTGTTAAGCCCGAGCGAGGAGAGCCAGGACATGTCGGGCCTCGGCATGGCGACCCCAAGCCCCGTCGTGCCGAACATGAGATTGGTGTTGTACAACATGTTCTCAAGCAGCAGGCCGAAACCGTACGTCGCCAGCGCCAGGTAGAGACCGGACAGCCGGATGGCCGGGATCGCGATCACCGCGCCGACCGGAACCGCGACCAGGCCCGCGCAGATCAGCGCGATCAGCCACGGGAAATGCTGCCCGACCGAGAGCTGCGAGAATGCCACCGCGCCGATCGCGCCGAATCCCGCCTGGCACAGCGAGATCTGGCCCGAGGTCTTCACCAGCAGGCCGAGCGACAGGAACATGATGATCGTGGCGAGGAACACTGTCCACTCGTCGACGTGCAGGCTGCCCACGACCTGCGGTGCGATCGCCAGCCCGGCGACGACGATTACCCCCCAGAAGGCGTAGACCCGCAGCGGAGCCGACCAGCTCGCCGACCTCAGCGGGATGCTCTGCAGCCGGGTCGCCAGCCGCCGCTTGGGCATCACCAGCAGGACCACGAAGAGCACGATGAACGGCAGGCTCGCGGGCAGGCCGGCCAGGTACTCCGAGCCTGGTACGTACTTCGTCAGCACCGAGGCGGCGATGCCGATCGCCAGGCCGCCAACATAGGTGAGGGGCAGGCTGGAGAAGGCGCCAAGCGCGGCGGCGGCGTACGCCTGCGCAACCAGGGCGGTGAGGACCACCGGGTCGAGGTCGACGCTCTGCGCGAGCAGGATGCCCGACAGCAGCGCGAACATCGAGCCGATGATCCAGGCCAGCCGGCGCACGGTCCTCGGGTTGGTCCCGGCGAGATCGACCAGGTCGGGATCATCGACAACCGCGCGCATCGCGACGCCCATCCGCGCCGAGCGGAAGAAGATGTACAGGCTAATCGTCAGCACCAGCGCGATAGCGGTGACGATGATCTGGCTGACGCTGACGAACGCGCCGCCGATCTCGAACTCCTTCTGCGGGAGAAAGGTCGGGAAGACCTGGAAGCCGGTGCCGTACTTGACCAGGAAGTAGCCTTCGACGACGAGCACGACGCCGATGGTCGCGACGATGCGCACCGCCAGCGCCTTCGTCGCAAGGTGCCGTGCGAAGATCTCGGAAAGGTAGCCAAGTACCAGTCCGAGACCGACGACCGAGATAAGCGCGGCCCAATACCACGGCATCCCGTGCTTCACGTCCAGGTTATAGAACAGGTACGCGGCGGTCGTGCCGAGTGCGCCGAACGCGAAGTTGAATACACCCGACGTTTTGTAGGTCACGACCAAGCCGACGCCGGCGATGCCGTAGACCGAGCCGGTGGTCACGCCAAGAATCAAAAACGGCAGCAGATCCTTCATAACAACACCTTGACCTTGACCTTCATCGGGCGGTCGGACGCATCGGTAGGCCGGAACGCGCGGCTGGCCGATGCGGCCGGGGTCACGGTCGGCCAATGGCCGATGCGCGCCCCCGGCCGCGTCGGGCTAGCTAGGACTTGCCGGGGCAGATGTAGTTGCCGTTGCCCGGTACGACGTACTTCCCGTTTTCGATCTGCACGAGGAAGTAGCAGTTGATGTTCGGGTTCGCGCCGTTCTTGGTGTACGTCAGCGGCGGCGTGAGGCTCGGGACGGTGAAGTTCGCCGGCAGAGCGTACAGCGCCGCGACGACCGCGGCGCTGTTGAACGTGGTTGGCTTGGCGTTGTTGACGGCCATCGCGAAGACCTCGAGCGCGGCCCACACCTGCGCGTCGTTCGGGTTGAAGGTCGGCGAGGTGAGCTCCTGCGGCGCGTACTGCTTAATTGCGCTCTGGAAGGCCTGCTGCTGTGGGGTCGAGTCCGCGATCCAGGGGAAGTTCGGCTGGTAGACCTGCACGCCGTTGAATAGCGGGTCGGCCAGCCAGGTGTTGTCCGCCTCGGCCCCTGCTCCGAGGACCGTGGGCTTCCAGCCCTGGCTTGCGCAGTTGTTCACGACGCGCAGGGATACGGCCGCGCCATCCTCGATCACGAGGGAATTCGCGCCGGCCTGTTCCGCGGCCAGGCACTGCGCCGTATAGCTAGGCGCCGCACCCGCGACCGCCCCCGTGTAGACAATTTTGAGACCAGGGAACAGGCTGGCGTTCGCGGCAAGCGATGACTTGAGCGTCGCGACCGACACGGCGCAAATCGGCACCTCGGTGCAGTACATGACGGCCAGCTTCAGCTTGCCCGCCTTCACCGCCATGTCCATGACCGGCTGGGTCGACGTCGTCCCGGTCGGGAATAGCATCGATGCCATCTCGTAGAGCGAGCCGCCGTTGGTCTGGCCGCCGATGACCGGGACTTTCGCTTTTTCGGCGAGCTGGTACCAATCGAACTCGGTGTTGCTGGCCGCGCCGACGATGGCCGCGACGTGGTCGTCGGAGATGAGCTGAGTTGCCTCAGCGATCCCCTTGGCCGGGACTGAGCCGTCGTCCAGGAGGATGACCTTGACCGGGTGGCCGTTGACGCCACCGTGCGCGTTGGTCCACTGCTCCCAGGCGTTGACGGTGTTGGGGGTGCCGCCGATCGAGGTCGCGTACGGCCCGCTGATGGAGGCGATGTCGCCGATCACATAGGGGCTGCCGGTCGCCGCGGTGCCGCTGGCCACGGCGCTCGCCGAGGTGCTGGCCGGGGCGCTGGCCGGGGTGCTGGCGGCGGCACTACTGGTGCTGGAACTGGCGGATGAACTGCTGCTCGATGAGGAGCAGGCACCCAGCGTCACGAGCGCGCCGGCCGCGAGAATGGTCATGCACGTACGGGTGCGTCGTCTTCGAGAGCCGACTAGGTCGGCCCTCGATCCGAATATATTCACAGAGATCTCCTTAAGGGTCGTCACGTCACCTCTTTAACTGAACCATCTTCAGGGATGACGCGCCGGTTGCCGATCATTGTTGTTTGATAACATTTTTGAAGAACGGCGGGCCTGGCCGCCCGCGCCTCGCGCGGCGAGCTCGCGCTGGGGGCTTGGTTAGAGGGCCATCCAGACGTTCTTGGGGCGGGTGAACTCCTGGATGCCGTAGATCCCGCCGACCCGCCCGAACCCGCTGCGCTTGACCCCGCCGAACGGCGCCCCGACCGGCAGGTCATAGAACCCGTTGATCCACACCGTCCCGGAATCCAGCGCCGCCGACACCCGGTGCGCCCGCTTCAGGTCCGACGTCTCGATATACGCCGCCAGCCCGTACTCGGTGTCGTTGGCGACCTGCACCGCCTCCTCCTCCGAGGAGAACCGCAGCACACTGACCACCGGCCCGAAAATCTCCTGCCTGGTCACCTCCGCGGAGTTGTCCATGTCCGCGAAGATCGTCGGCTGGATGAAATACCCGTCCGCCAGCTCCCCGCCCAGCCGCTGCCCCCCGTAAGCCAGCCGCCCCGCCCCCGACGACCGCGCCCGCTCGATGAACCCCGTGATCCGCTCGACCGCCCCCGCGCTGATCACCGGCCCCATCACCGTCGAGGCATCCCGCGGGTCCCCGATCGGGATGCTCCCGGCGATCTCCGTCATCCGCGACACCACCTCCTCATACACCGAGTCCTGCACCAGCACCCGCGTCCCCGCGATGCACGCCTGCCCCGACAGCCCGATCGCCGCCGACAGCGCATTCAAAGACGCCGACCCCAGATCCGCGTCCGCGAACACCAGCCGCGCCGACTTCCCCCCCAGCTCATACCCCGCCGGCGTCAGGTTCGGCGCCGCCGCCGTCTGGATCCGCCGCGCCGTCCCCCCGCTGCCGGTAAAGAAGATCTTGTCCACCCCCGGATGGCTCACCAGCGCATTACCGCCCACCGGCCCGCCCGGCACCACATTGACCACACCCGGCGGGAACCCCACCTCCGCCGCGATCTGCCCCAGCCGCAAACACGTATACGGCGCCAGCTCCGGCGGCTTGATCACGATCGTGTTCCCCGCCGCCAGCGCCGGCGCCAGCGTCTGCCCGAACGACACGAACGGCCCGTTCCACGGCACAATCACCGCGATCACCCCGAACGGCTCATCCAGCGTGTAATCGAACGCCCCCGTCGCGCTCCCCCACGTCGTCACCACCTGCCCGCCGACCTTGTCCGCGAACCCCGCGTTGTACTCGAACAGCTCCGCCACCCACGACGGCATCCCCACCGTCGCCATCGACGGGCTGCCATTCTCCGCCGTGATCAGCCGCAGCAGATCATCATTCTGCCGCCGCACCTCCGCCGCGAACGCCAGCATCAGGTTCCGCCGCTCATTGGGCGCCACCCGCTTCCACCCCGGGAACGCCGCCCGCGCCGCCGACACCGCCGCATCCATCTCCGCCACCCCGCCCAGCGGCACCTCATACGTCAGCTTCCCGTTCGCCGCATACAGATGCTCATGCACCTCACCCGTCGGCCCCGTCAGCATCTCCCCGTTAATCAGCGAACCCGGCACCGGCAACGCATCCAGATCAACACCACTAACAGACATACAAACGCTCCCCTCCTGGCCCCACCAACACCCGAACCGCCGGACGCTACCGCCACCTGGCCAAGCGCTCGGCCTGCGCCGCGATCGGAACTGGAGCCGCCATGGACTGCCTGCGACACTGCACCAGTCCTGAACTTCATTCAGGGCCGATGGCACGGAATGCTACCAACACATTTCACCTGAATCAATGCATGAGATCCGCTGTTTCGACTTGCTGTGCCACCCGTCATAGCCGACCGGAAACCTTGGCTCTCCTGAGCCAACGTGAGGGTCGAGATCTGCCTAGATCCCCAGGTCACAACCATCGAGGGAGGCCTGGACCCGCGACTCGGACTGCCAACTGCCCGAGCAAGGCCTGGTCACCGGGGAACGCCGCTCGGTGATCTCAGGGCCACGAAACGTACTCACGACGACAGCGCCGGCCGCGCAACCGCAGCCGTTGGGCGGCTGGTGCCGTCACTGATCGTTACCAGTTCCCGGCGCAGCGCGGGGTTGGGTGATGCCCGGCAGCCAATTTCGCGGACAAGCCGATCCCCGTCTCGGGCGAACCAGCCAGCCCCCTCGACGGCCCCCTTGACGCCATTCACCTCGTTGTATACGTTACTGAACAGCGTTCAGGTCGTTGCCAGCAGCCGCGCGACGCAGCTCAGGGTGCACGTCCGGGAGCTCCAGGAAGCCCAATGGGACTAAGTACCTTGTACAGCCCATCACTCCCATTGAGGAGAACACGGAGGCCGCGCCTTCGGCCGGAGGCAGTTGGATGGTAGTACCTGAGTTCCGGACGGAGCGTGTCGCCTGCCGCTGCTGTCCGGCGGCGTGCGGCATGATCGCCACCATCGCTGGTTCAGAAATCCTGAAGCTGGAAGGCGACCCGCAGCACCCTGTTTCGCAGGGCTATAGCTGCGCCAAGGGGCGGGCGGTCCCGGCCAAGCACCATGACAGCTCGCGCCTCGACCGGCCCCGCCTGCGCGGGGTCGAGACCACCTGGACGTCGTGCCTGGAGGATCTCGGCGGGCGGCTTCGCCAACTGCGGGCCGCGTACGGCGCCAACGCTGTCGGCGTGTTCGCCGGCACCGGCGGGGCCTGGGACACGCTGGGCTGGTGGGCGACGGCGCGGCTCGTGTCGGCACTGGAGACCGCGCAGAACTACAGCGTAGGCACGGTGGATACCGCCCCGCTATTTCGGGCCGCGGAGCTGGTTACGGGCTTTTACGGCGTGCAGCCCATCTGGACTCCGGGTACGCCGGGGCCGTCGCTGGCCTTGCTGCTCGGAACCAACCCCTGCGTGGCGCACGGGTATCTCGGTGCGGACTGGACGAACCCGGTTACGCCGGCTGCGCGAGTTCCGTAACGCCGGCGGTGAGGTGTGGACGGTCGATCCGCGGCTCACTAAGACTGCGCGGATCTCGGACCGTCACCTAGCGCCACAACCAGGCAGCGATGTGTTCCTGCTCGCCTGGCTCGTGCGGGAGATCCTGCGGGAGGGCTACGACGCCGAGGAAGTGGCCAGGTATTGCTCCGCGGCCGACGTCGCCGCCCTGCGTGCGGGCGTGGAGCGATTCGACCTAACCGTGGCCGCCGAGGGTACCGGACTCGATCCACTGGCGATGAAGGACCTGCTCGCCGCCATCCGGCGACACGGGAAGATCGCGATCTTGGCCGGAACCGGCGTGGCATTCGGGCCGCACGGGGTTCTCGCCGAGTGGCTTCGCTGGGCTCTGCTAGCCGTGACCGGTTCCCTCGATACACCGGGCGGTATGTACTTCCCGGTGACCAGTCTGGCGCGGCCGGAGGAGCGAACCTGGTCTGACCCGGCCCCGCCGGAAGGCCGCCGGGATCCAGCTCCGCCCAGCCGGCCGGACTTGCCCGGGTTCGCCGGCCAGTACGCCGCCACGGCGCTGGTGGACGAGGTCAACGCGGGCAACCTACGAGCCCTGATAGTTTTCGGCGGCAATCCGCTGACGTGCTTGCCCGACGCCGACCGGACAGCCGCCGCGCTCCGCCACCTGGACGTGCTGGTGGTCGTCGATCCGTTCGACTGCGACCTCACCCGCTTGGCAACGCATACGCTCGCGTCGACCTGGCAGCTTGAACGCGGTGACATCAAGCAACGTCCGACCCGCATCGAGTTCTCGCCCGCGATCCTTCCGCCCGGCGGCGACCGGCGACCGGGCTGGTGGATCATGATCGCCATCGCCGAGCAGCTTGGGCTGGACCTCGTCGGCGACGGCCGGCGCCTCGCCGAGCTCGACGAGGCGAAAGTCTACGGCGTGATGCTGAAAAGCGCGCGAGTCACCTACGACGAGCTCGCGGCGGCGGGCAAACACGGCCTGCCGACGCCGCACAACATCGGCTGGTTCCATGAAAAGGTCCTGGCAGGCCGGGGCTGGAGGATCGCGCCCGAGGTCATGCTGGAGCGGCTGGCGCGGCTGCAGGCATCGCACGATGACGGCGCAGTCCTGGTGGCCGGTCGCGTCCTGTACGCCACGAATTCCGTGGAGTTTCCGCCGGCGGCGCGCAAGAACGAGATCCCTCCCGCCATCCATCTCAGCCGTGAACTCGCGCAGAGCCACGGACTCCAGGATGGCGCCATGATCACTATTGCGACCAGATTCGGCGAGCTAACCGGACCCGCCAGAATAGATGCCGAGCTGCACCCGCGCACGGTATGGATGAACCATGGGTGGGGCAGGCGCAACGTCAACCAGCTCATCGGAAGCCGCGAGATCGACACTCTGACCACCCAGCCGTACTTCTCAGCTATCCCCGTCGAAATTCGCCCAGTAATTGAATAGGACACGATCAATCGTGATGAGCGATAACAGCGCGTTCCGCAACGAGGCAGCAGACCATCTCCACGGTAACGCGAGTAACACGGCCGAGGCCCTGGTCGCGCTGACCCGGCTGGTCGAAGACCTGCGGGACCGGGAACAGATCCGGGAGCTCTTCAACCGGTACGGGTTCGCGGCCGACACCGGCAGCGCCCAGGAGTGGTCAGAAACGTATGCCCCCGACGGGGTCTATGACGGCATGGGCGGCCGGATGACTGGCAGAGCGCAGTTCTTCGACGCCATCGACAACCCAGAGGGTGTCCACAAGCGCGACATAGAGCGTTTCGGCAGCTTGCACACCACCGGCCCGCTCACTATCCGGGTCGACGGCGACACCGCCTGGGCTGAAGGAAACGCAATCGTGTGGATTAGATCGGCCGAAGCGAGCTACCGGGTCTACAGCATGTCCTACAACCACTGGGATCTGCAGCGAAGCGACGGAAATTGGGAGATCCTCCACCGCAAGAGCAGGCCGGTCTCTCCCGGCGCGGCAACGGCCGTATTCACCGAATGGAAGGCAGTCGGCCCGTTTCCCGGCGGGGAGTAGCGATGGGGAGCTCACATGTTCAGTATCGATGGGAAGACGGTCCTTATCACCGGTGCGGGTACGGGCACGCGCGGAGCTGAGCTCGGGGCTGGCTGTGCCCGGATTCTGGCGGCCCAGGGGGCACGATTTCCTGGGGACGTTCGCTCCGCCATCAAGAGGACAGGGAGGACCCGGAGACAGTGCGGGCCCGCATGCTTCGAGTCCTCGCCCGTCCCCCGCTTCGGAACGGCCGACGACCTGGCTGCCGCGTGCCTGTACCTCGCCTCGGACGAAGCGGGCTGGGTGACAGGCCAGGTGATAGGCGTCAACGGCGGCACCATCATGACTCAGTGATAGCCCTAGGGAGAAAACGGATGGACCAGTTTCTAACCGGCCGGGTCGCCATCGTGACCGGCTGCGTGGCGCGCACGGTCGTCAAATACGGGCAGCCTGATGTCTAGCGAGCCCGGGAGCGAGGCGGGGCTGGGCTTGGAGGGAAAGATCGCGCTCGTCACCGGGGCCGGGACCGGCATCGGGCAGGGGGTAGCCTTGGCTCTGGCCAAGCGGGGCGTGTCGGTGGTGGCCGCCGGGAGGACCGCGTCGACCCTCGACCACACCTGCCGGCTGGTGGCGGAAGCCGGCGGGCGCGCGATCCCCGCGGTGGCTGACATCATGACTCCCGATGGGGTGCGCGAATGCGTGCAGACAGCGATCGACCGCTTCGGCCGTCTCGATATCCTGATCAACAACGCGCAGATATATCCTCGGGGCACACTGCTCGACACTACTGACGAAGACTTTAAAGTGGCCCTTGACTCCGGCCCGTTTGCGATACTGCGGCTTATGAAAGAAGCCCACCCTCACCTCGTGAAGCGGGGAGGAACCATTATCAATATGGGATCTGGGGCGCAGTATCTCCACTGGAATGGAGGCTGGGGGCTTTACGCGGCGGCCAAGGACGCCACCATGGCGCTCAGCCGAACAGCCGCCCTGGAGTGGGGGAAGGACGGAATACGGGTACTGCTGGTGCTGCCTGCCGCCCTTACTCCCATGTCCGAGGTGCGCCTGAAGCAATTCCCCGATCAGATGGCCGACATGATCAAGAACAGTACGCTCGGGCGCCTGGGCGACCCCGAGCTCGATGTCGGACGGCCCATAGCGTGGCTGTGTAGCGATGAGGCCCGGTGGATCACCGGAACGACCATCGCCCTAGACGGGGGCGGCGTCTACCTTCATTAGGCTTACGCGGGAAACGGCCAGATGGAAACTTCTCCCTGTCATCAGAACGGGAGCCGCGACGGACTTGGTGCCCCTGGCGATCTGCTCCATGCTCGTTCGCTGGTACCCGCAGCATCCAATATCCGACGCGCCATGCAAACACTGTGGCATGAGATCCATCAATCCAGACACCTGACCCTCTTGGATTACACCGATGATCCTGGCGCTTGGTACCCGGAACCCCGCCTTGGGCCGGGAAGACAGGAGTGCGCAGAACGAATCAGCAGGTACTCAGGAGACACCATCCTCGCAGCCGGCGTGGCTCATCGCCGCAGGATCGCGAGCGATGGCGTGCGGGTGTCCCGGCCGCGGCGCAGCACCACGCCTGGGCGTTCGCTCGTTGGCTTGCCCTGCGACACGATGGTGCGGCCGGCCACGATGACCCGCTCGATCCCCAGCGCGTCCGCGAAGATCCGGGCGCTGCCACCGGGGAGGTCGTTGCGGGTGAACTGCGCGGTGGTCCCCACCGCGTGCGGGTCGAACAGGACAATGTCCGCCCAGTAGCCGGGCGCTAGCGTGCCCCGGTCATGGAAGCCGTACAGCTCAGCGGGCACCGAGGTCAGCAGCGCGACAGCCTGCTCGAGGCTCAGCACGCGGTGCTTCCGCACCGCCTCCTGCAGCAGCCAGGTCGGGTAGTTGAAAATGCCGAGCACGTCGAGGTGCGCGCCCGCGTCCGACGCGCCGACGACCGCCCGGCCGGAGGTCCACACCTCGTGCTTGGCCGCCCAGTCGGCCTCGCTCGGATCGCGCGGGATACGGCCGACGCCGGTCAGCAGGCGGTCGGCGACCACGATTTCGCTCAGCACGTCGAACGGCTCGCGGCCGTCCCGCGCGGCGATGTCGCCAATCGTTTGCCCCTCAAACGACCGGGAGAACGGGGTGAAGCCCTCCAGCACGGTAAGGGCGCCCCAGTTAGCCTGCTCGCGCCGAGGGCCCGGCTGCTGCGCCAGCGCGTTCAGCCGTGCGCGCTCGCCCGGATCGGCGAGCGCTGACAGGCGCTCCTGCGGTGGACGCCGCATGAACTCGTCCCAGCCGGGCAGGGCGTCGAGGAACACCCCCGTGTAGAAGGAGTACCGTACCTGAACTGGCATCGGGATGGTCATCGCGACCACCCGGGCCCCACGGGACGCGGCTAGTGCGCCCGCATCGAGGTTGGCCCGGCAGATGTCCAGTTCCGCGGCTGACACGGTCATGGCGTTCCAGTTCACCGGCCGCCGCGCGGCCAGGGACATGTCGATCATGAGGTTAACGTCGTCCGGCCCGAGAACGCCCGTCGATGCCACCGGCGAGGTTTCGATCGACGTGCCCGCAAACTCTCCGCAGACCCGGGCGAGCGCCAAGAACTCGTCAGGATCCGCATGGCGGGAGGGCACCGGCTCGCCCTCGCCGTCGAAGTGCGTTTGCGATCGCGTGGACGAGAGTCCAAGTCCGCCCGCCCGCAGCCCGGCGCGCAGCAGTTCTTCCAGCTGCCTGATCTCGCCTGGTCTGGCTGCCCGTTCGGTGGCCTCCTCGCCCATGACGAACCGGCGCAGCGCCGAGTGGCCGATGAGAAAGCCGATGTTGAGCGAAGTGGCCCCGTCCACTGCCGCGAAGTACTCGGCGCTCGTGCGCCAGTTCCACGGCACGCCCTCCTCCAGTGCCTTGAGCGGAATGCCCTCCACCCGGCTGAGCAGCCGGACGAGGTACTGATCCTGCTGGGCCGGCAGCGGCGCGAGCGTGAAGCCGCAGTTGCCCGACACCAGGCTGGTGACACCGTGCAAGCAGGAAGGCGTGAGGGCGGAATCCCAGAAGAGCTGGGCGTCGTAGTGCGTGTGCAGGTCGACGAATCCCGGGCTGGCCACCAGGCCGTTGGCGTCAATGACCGAGGCAGCGTCAGCACCGGCGACTTTACCGACGCCCGTGATCCGGCCGCCGGTGACAGCGATGTCGGCGCGACGCGCGGGGGCACCCGTGCCGTCGACGACCTCGGCGCCCCTGATGAGAAGATCGGTCACCTTCCGCATCCTAAAATCGCAAAACTATCCGAGTCAATATGTATATTTTGTTCACGTCTCACGTAACTGGCGTTTTACCCAGCTGCGATCGAGAGAACGCGGAGGCTGAACCGACCATGGAAGAGACGACATTCAGCGTTGTGATCGACGGACTGTACTTCGCCGAGGGGCCACGCTGGCATGACGACTGGCTCTGGTTCAGCGACATGCACGGGCACAAGGTGCTGCGGTGGCGGGCCGGCGCTGACCTGGAGCAGGTCGCGTCCATAGCGGACGACATGCCCTCCGGGCTCGGCTGGCTTCCCGACGGAAGACTGCTGGTGGTGGCGGTGCAGACGCGCAGGCTACTTCGCCTTGAGCACTCGGGGACGGTGGTCGAGCACGCCGACCTGTCCGGCTTGTGCCAGGGCATGGCCAACGACATGATCGTGGCCGCGGACGGGACTGCCTACGTCGACGACAGCGGGCTGAGCAGCTTCGACGGCTCCGCCGCGCCCCGGCCAGGCCGGCTGTTGCGGGTGACGCCGGACGGCAAGGTGCAGATCGCCGCCGATGACCTCACGGTGCCCAACGGTTGCATTCTTTCCGATGACGGCCAGACCCTGATCGTCGCAGAAGCCCATGCCGGCCACTTGACGGCCTTTGACGTCAAGCCCGACGGCGGGCTTGCCCACCGCCGGATGTTCGCCCGGCCAGAACCGGCACCCGGCCGGGACCGAACGCATCCGGATGGCATCTGCCTCGATGCCGAAGGCGCGGTGTGGGTGGCCGACATCCGCGGCCGTCGCCTGCTGCGGGTACGGGAAGGCGGCGAGATCACGCAGTCGGTGAGCTTCGGGTCGTACACGCCGATCGCATGCGTGCTTGGCGGCCCAGGACGGCAGACACTGTTCGTCTGCGCCGTCGCCGGCTCGGGCGGGAAGATCGGCCAGGTAGCGAGCAACGTGATCCTGGCCGCGCAGGTCGACGTGCCAGGAGCTGGCCGCCCATAGCGGCCAGTTCCTGGCGGCTTGGTTAGAGGGCCATCCAGACGTTCTTGGGGCGGGTGAACTCCTGGATGCCGTAGATCCCGCCGACCCGCCCGAACCCGCTGCGCTTGACCCCGCCGAACGGCGCCCCGACCGGCAGGTCATAGAACCCGTTGATCCACACCGTCCCGGAATCCAGCGCCGCCGACACCCGGTGCGCCCGCTTCAGGTCCGACGTCTCGATATACGCCGCCAGCCCGTACTCGGTGTCGTTGGCGACCTGCACCGCCTCCTCCTCCGAGGAGAACCGCAGCACACTGACCACCGGCCCGAAAATCTCCTGCCTGGTCACCTCCGCGGAGTTGTCCATGTCCGCGAAGATCGTCGGCTGGATGAAATACCCGTCCGCCAGCTCCCCGCCCAGCCGCTGCCCCCCGTAAGCCAGCCGCCCCGCCCCCGACGACCGCGCCCGCTCGATGAACCCCGTGATCCGCTCGACCGCCCCCGCGCTGATCACCGGCCCCATCACCGTCGAGGCATCCCGCGGGTCCCCGATCGGGATGCTCCCGGCGATCTCCGTCATCCGCGACACCACCTCCTCATACACCGAGTCCTGCACCAGCACCCGCGTCCCCGCGATGCACGCCTGCCCCGACAGCCCGATCGCCGCCGACAGCGCATTCAAAGACGCCGACCCCAGATCCGCGTCCGCGAACACCAGCCGCGCCGACTTCCCCCCCAGCTCATACCCCGCCGGCGTCAGGTTCGGCGCCGCCGCCGTCTGGATCCGCCGCGCCGTCCCCCCGCTGCCGGTAAAGAAGATCTTGTCCACCCCCGGATGGCTCACCAGCGCATTACCGCCCACCGGCCCGCCCGGCACCACATTGACCACACCCGGCGGGAACCCCACCTCCGCCGCGATCTGCCCCAGCCGCAAACACGTATACGGCGCCAGCTCCGGCGGCTTGATCACGATCGTGTTCCCCGCCGCCAGCGCCGGCGCCAGCGTCTGCCCGAACGACACGAACGGCCCGTTCCACGGCACAATCACCGCGATCACCCCGAACGGCTCATCCAGCGTGTAATCGAACGCCCCCGTCGCGCTCCCCCACGTCGTCACCACCTGCCCGCCGACCTTGTCCGCGAACCCCGCGTTGTACTCGAACAGCTCCGCCACCCACGACGGCATCCCCACCGTCGCCATCGACGGGCTGCCATTCTCCGCCGTGATCAGCCGCAGCAGATCATCATTCTGCCGCCGCACCTCCGCCGCGAACGCCAGCATCAGGTTCCGCCGCTCATTGGGCGCCACCCGCTTCCACCCCGGGAACGCCGCCCGCGCCGCCGACACCGCCGCATCCATCTCCGCCACCCCGCCCAGCGGCACCTCATACGTCAGCTTCCCGTTCGCCGCATACAGATGCTCATGCACCTCACCCGTCGGCCCCGTCAGCATCTCCCCGTTAATCAGCGAACCCGGCACCGGCAACGCATCCAGATCAACACCACTAACAGACATACAAACGCTCCCCTCATTGGGCCTTTATCGGATCTGAACCTGATTCAGTGCTAGTCAGGTGAAATGCTAACAACACATTTCATCAGGATCAATGCGATAGTCAGCTTGATCCGCACTGCCCGCTGTTCACCAAGCCGGCTTGAGTGCCGGCTTGGTGAACCTCGCTCTGAGTAACGTCGCCTAGTTCAGCGGCCGGCTGCGGGGCAGCTTCAGCCGCCGCTCGGCCACGATCTCCCGCATGATCTCGGTTGAACCGCCGTAGATGGTACCGACGACGCTGTTGCGGAAGTCGTGCTCGACGACCCCGTCGAGCGGCCCGGCGCCGTCGAGCGTCCCCTCGACCCCGAGCAGGTCCATGAACGCGGCGTGCTGGCGCTGAGCTTTCTCACTGGACCACAGCTTCGCCGTCGCCCCCTCGATGCCGGTCATCACACCGTTCTCCGCCGCCCAGTGGTTCCGCAGGCTGAGTAGCCTGCCCACCTCGTTCTCGATCGCCGTGCGGGCGAGCAGCTCGCGGGTGCCCGGCTCGTCCCAGAGGCTGCGCCCGTCGGCGCCGGCCTGCCCGCGCGCGAACTCGGCCACCCGCTGGGCGAGAGAGGGACCGGTGCGCCCGCCGGGGGATGCGCGCTCGAAGACCAGCGCAGCCCGCATGACCTTCCACCCGGCGTCGACGTCACCGACGCGGGTACTGTCGGGCACGTGAACGTCGCTGTAGTAGGTGGCGTTGGTGCGCTGCCCGCCCATCGTGTAGATCGGGGAGATCTCGACGCCCGGCCGGTTGAGCGGAATGAGGAACATCGTCAGGCCCTTGTGCTTGGGCACCTCGGTATTCGTGCGGGTCAGCAGGAACACGTGCGTCGCCTCGTGCGCCGTGCTGGTGAACATCTTCGACCCGTTGATGACCCAGCCGCCCGCGCCATCGGCGATGGCGCGGGTTTTCGCGGCGGCGGCGTCCGAGCCGCAGCCGGGCTCGGTGTAGCCGAGCACGATCACCACCTCGCCGCGCAGCGCGGCGGGCAGGATCGCCTGCCTTATCGCCTCATCGCCCGCGGCCAGGAGGGTGTGCCCCACCATCCAGGTGGTGATCCAGCCGTCCATCCGCAGCCCGAACCGCGCGATCTCCTCGAACACCGCCTGGGCGTAGTCGGGGTTCACGTCGGTGCCGCCGTACTCCTTCGGCCACCCGGCGCCGAGCAGCCCCTCGTCGGCGAGCTTCTTGTGCAGTTCATGGTTGTGATGGGTGCCGGTGCGGTGCTCCTGCTCGACCCATTCGGCGCGGACGTTCTCGCTGACCCATCTCTCGGCGGATGCGCGGTACCCGGCCAGCTTGTCCTGCTCGGCGAAGTCGATCACGCCGCCTCCTTCCCCGGCTGGTAAATGGCGTCGGCCAGCTCCGTGAGGATGACGTTGGGTGAGCCGGCCACCAGCGGCCATGCCTTGGCCCGCCGGAAGAAGAGCTGGATGTCGTACTCGAGCGTGTAGCCGTAACCGCCGTGATACTGCAGGCTGGCGCGGCACACGTCGAACGACGTCTCCGCGGCGAACAGGAAGGCCATCGTCGCTAGCCTGGCCGCGCGCTCGGGCGCCGCCGCACGCGCCCACGCCGCTTCCCAGACCAGCAGGTCCGCGCCCTCGGCGGCCGTCGCCACGTCGGCCAGCCGGTGCGCAATGGCCTGGAACGAGCCGAGCGCGACGCCGAACGCGTGCCGCTCCTTGACGTAGTTCACGCCAATGTCGAGTGCGGTCTGCCCCAGTCCGGTCAGCGCGGCCGCGGTGAGCAGCTGCCACGTGCTCACCGCGTCGGAGTAGACCCGCCGCGCCTGCTCGCCCTCGGCCAGCACGATCGCGTCGTTACTGATGACCCAGTCCGCGAGGGGCGCGCTGGCGAGGTTGGGCGCCGCCTCGGTGTGCGGCCGCGAGCCGCTGCGCCGGTCAAGCAGCAGTCGCCCGTCCGACCAGGCGATCAGCGCGTCGGCGACGGCGCCTGCAGGCGCCAGCCGGACCGTGCCGCCCCGCGGCGGGGCCAGCGCCAGCGTGGGCAGCACCCCGCCGGCGGCGATTTCCGCGATCAGGCCCTGCTGGCCGCCGACCGCGGCGAGCGCCTCGCTGGCGGCGATCGCCTCGGCCAGCGGCGCGGGAGCGATGCGCCGGCCGAGCTCCTGCGCGACGACGGCGAGATCGACCGCGGAAGCGGACGCGCCGCCCGCTGACTCCGGCACGCCGAGCACAGGAGCGCCGGTGGCCACCAGTTCGTCCCACAGCCGCTCGTCGAAGCCAAGGGGTTCTGCCGCGCGCACCCGCTCAATCGACGAGTGCTTGGCGAACAAGTCCGCGAACGCGCTGCGCAGCGCCTGCTGCTCATCGCTGAACGTCAGGTCGACCATGTGCGCTTCCACCCTGTATCGGTCCGGTGATCCATTTCGCTGTCCTCCTGACGCGTCAGTCCACGGCCATGACGAGCGTCCCCGCCTGTCCGTGCACGGCGTATCCCTGCGCGAGGGAAACGCCGATCTTGGCATTCGGGACCTGCCGGGGACCGCACTCGCCGCGGAGCTGGCGCACGACCTCGATGGTGTGCATGCCTGAGGGGTTGCCGCTGTGACTGTTCGATAGCAGCCCGCCGTCGGTGTTGCACGGCATCGAGCCGCCCAGGCGGGTGTGTCCCTCGTTGAAGTAGTCGGCTCCCTCGCCGAGCTTGCAGAAGCCCATCTCTTCGAGGTCGCGCAGCATCGTGACGGTGAAGCAGTCGTAGAGCCCGGCCACGTCAACTTCATCCCGGCTGATCCCGGCCATATCGAACGCAAGGTCGGCCGTACGCCGCACCGCCTTGCCATCTTCGGGGAACCACGGATCGTTAATCGTCTGGTAAAAGTCGGTGTACGCGGCCTCGGCACCGCCCAGCACCCACACCGGCTTCTTGCGGCAGCTGCGCGCGATCGCCTCGGAGGCGATCACGATCGCGTAGCCGCCGTCGTTGTCGATCGCGCAGTCGAACAGGTGCAGCGGCTCGCACACATAGCGCGAGGCGAGCACGTCCTCGACCGTGATCTCCCCCTTTTTCCCCATCACGGAGTCGGGATTGAGCGTCGCGTGGTACCGGTGCGTCACGGCCACGCGCGCCAGGTCCTCGTTCGTGGCACCGAACTCGTGCATGTAGCGCTGCGCCCACAACGCGTACCAGGCCGACATGTAGGCGCCGTGCGGGTCGTAGCCCCACTCATCGACGCGCGGGGCTCGCTCGGCCACCGCGGTCCCGCCCGGACCGACCTGGTAGCCCGCCTTGCCCCAGAACAGCACGGCGACGTTGCACATCCCGGACGCGACGCCAAGAGCCGCCTTGGCCAGGCCACCGGAGGCGATGCCGACCTCCATGAAGGTCACCGGATGCTCGCCGAGCTGTTCGGCCCAGAACATATGCACCGACGGCGTCATGCCGTAGGGCGAAGGATCGAGCGGGATCACCCCGTCAACGTCACGGGGGCTGAGCCCCGCATCGTCGAGCGCGCCCTTGATCGCCTCCAGCTGCAATGAGACCGAGGTCCTGGGCATGCGCCTGGCCTGCTCGGTCGAATACACGCCGACGATCGCCGCCTTGCGGGACGGGAATACCACGTTAGGTCCTTCTCTCGACAAACGCCGTCAGCCGTTGAGCAGCACGCTGCAACGCCCGGGGGCAAGCTGGCTGCCGTTCTGGTCCTCGGTCCACACGTCGATGTCGACGTGGATACCGTCAGCTTCCTCGCGTACGGCCGCTACCCTGCCACGTGCCGTGACCGTCTGGCCCTTATTGTTCACTGCCCGGAACTGGCATTGCATCGTGAGGATCGTGCCATCGTCCCCGAGCCAATCGCGCACCACGTTGTGCAGATACGCCCACTGCAAATTGCCCATGCCGAACGCGCCCGGCATGCCAGCCGCCTTGCCTGCCTCATCGTCCATATGGATGGGCACGAACTCGTCGTTCACCGCCGCGAACCGGTTCCAGACCGGGAAACCGGTTTCGCGCACGAACGGCGGCAGTTCCTGCCCCACCTCAACATTGACCGGCATCGTTAGCTCCGCTCTCAGTACCGAATAAGCGTCATGCGGGTGCGCTTCACCAACTGGTCGGCCTGGTTGGTCCAGCTGTTCTCGAAGATCGTGAACAGCATGTGGCCGAGCCTGCCGTCTCGCTCGGTGTACTCGCCGAGACGGTTGACCGACGTGATGACGTCCCCCACTCGGATCGGCTCGCCGTACTCAGCCGAAACGCCGCCGTTGAGCTGGTATGTCAGCCCCGGCCCATCGATGCCCAGTTGGTTCTCGGTGTGGTCGGCGTTGCTGATGGCACCGCCCTCGCCCCGCCTGCGCACCCCGCGGGGCTCGGCCGTCAGCCAGGCGAACGGGTTGAAGTCCTCGGGCGCGACGATCCCGCCCCACCGGCTCTCCTGCGCGGCTTTCTCGTCCCAGAACCTCTCGGGCGGCTCCGCCGGGTAGTAGACGGCAACCGCCCAGCGCCGAATGTCGGACGCTGAGACGGGATAAGACACAGTGCGTGACAGCTCCGTGCCGATCGCGGCCCGCATCGCCGCGGTGATGACCGAGTTCGTCATTGCTGCCTCTCGTTGTGCTGAAGCGCGGTCAGTCCACAGCCATGATCAGGGTGGACGACAGCCCGTGCGGGGACATCCCCTGGGCGAAGGAGAGCCCGATCTTCGCGTCGGGGACTTGCCGCTCACCGCACTGGCCACGCAACTGCCGCACGACCTCGATCGTGTGCATGCCGGACGGGCTCACGTTGTGGCTATTGGACAGCAGGCCGCCATCGGTGTTGCATGGCATGTCGCCGCCGAGTGCCGTGTGGCCCTCGGCGAAGTAGGCCGCGCCCTCACCGAGTTTGCAGAAGCCAAGCTCTTCGAGGTCGCGCAGCATCGTGACGGTAAAGCAGTCGTAGAGCCCCGCGACGTCGATGTCCTCGCGCCGCAGGCCGGCCATATCGAAGGCCTGGTCGGCCGAGCGGCGGACCCCGTAACCGTCCGCCGGGAACCAGGGATCCTGGATTGTCGCATAGAAGTCGGTGTACGCGGCCTCGGACCCGCCGAGGATCCAAACCGGCGGACGCGGTGCGGATCGAGCCACCGACTCGGACGTGATGACGATGGCATAGCCGCCTTCGTTGTCGAGCGCACAGTCGAACAGGTGCAGCGGCTCGCAGATCCAGCGCGACGTGAGCACGTCCTCGACCGTGATCTCTCCCTTTTTCCCCATGATGGAGTCGGGATTGAGCGTCGCGTGCTTGCGGTGCGTGACCGCCACCCGCGCGAGGTCCTCGTTGGTGGCGCCGAACTCGTGCATGTAGCGCTGCGCCCACAGCGCGTACCAGGACGTCATGTAGGCGCCATGCTGGTCGAAGCCCCACTCGCCGACCCGCGGGGCGCTGGTCGGGACGGCCGTACCGCGCGGGCCGACCTGGAAGCCGGCGTTTGACCAGAACAAGACGATCACGTCGCACATGCCGGCCGCGATGGCGGTCGCTGCCTTGGCGATCCCGCCCGAGGCCTGCCCGATGCCCATGAACGAGAGCGGCCGCTCGCCCAGTTGCTCGGCCCACCACATGTGGTACATCGACCCCTGGCCGTGCATGCCCGACTCCAGCGGGATGACGCCGTCAACGTCGGCCGTGGTGAGCCCGGCGTCGGCCAGCGCCCCCTTGATCGCTTCAAGCTTCAGGGAGAACTCGGTCCGGCCGAGCCGCTTGCCCTGCACAGTCGTATAGACACCGGCAATCGCCGCTTGCCGTTTGGGGAATGCCACCTACAGGCTCCTCGGAAGCTCTCGACGGACGGGCGTCGAACGGAGAGACGTGGTCAAGCTAGGCCGGACCGGCGCGGATGCGCCGGCCCGGTATGCTGCCTCAGCTAGAGAGCGCTGACTCAGCTGTAGAGCTGGGTGTTGCCCGGCCAGCCGTGGTCGGAGATGTCGAAGGCGACGCCGTCGGGGGTCCTCATCTTGACTTCCCAGGTGATGCCGGCCGCCTTGGCCTGCTCGCGGCTCATGTTGCCCATGATGGACTTGGAGCCGTGGGCCTCGGCCCGGGCGACCGCGGCGTCGACGTCCTCGACGACGAACCCGATGTGGTTAAGGCCGTCCGGCTTCGCGTTCGGGAAGTCGGCGTCCACCTTGATCAGCGCGACGTTCATCACGCCGTCGGTCAGGTACACCGCACCGCCCTTGGCCATGTCACCGACCCGGCTGACTTCCTCGAGCTCGAATGAGTCCGCGTAGAACTTGGCCCCCCATTCGAGGTCATCGCACCGGATCGCCACGTGGCGGAGCTTTGCCATGAATCACTCCCATGGTCACGACAGGAAGGAGAGCCGCGAAACACCCGGCAACTCACACTGAACCGAATTCAGTGCCGACGCTACCACGTCAAAAGACGTGAATCAATAGAGCATGATCAGGCAGCCGACCGCTGACGTCATGCCAGGTAACGACCGCCTGGCCTCCCGAAATGGGCCGGAACGGGCGATGCTTGACTGACGGCTGCCGCTTTGTATAGCCTACTGAACGCCGCTCAGGAACCGGTGCTGAACCTGCAGATGGTCGGCGGTTACGCGATGAGGTCGCCGTGCCCCCGCCGGAGGCAGGGCACAGCCCGAAACGGCGGCCTCGTCACGAGACCGGAGGACTGATGACCGAACCCACTTATAAGGAACTCGAAGCCCGCCTGCGCGAGCTGGAAGACGTCCGTGAGATCAACGAGGTCTTCTTCAAGTGGCACCACGACTGCACGGGCGGATTCAACGGCCTCCAGGCCGGCCGGATGGAGGCACTCGAGTGCCTCACCGATGACGCGACCATCGAGATCGCCGGACTGCACCAGCCCGGGCAGGGCCCGACGGGCCGCGAGGCTTACACGAAGTTCTGGGACTTCTACTACGGCGACAACGGACCGCTGCCGTATGTCTTCCAGACCGCGGTGGCCGACAGGGTCAAGGTCGACGGGGACACCGCGGTGCAGCGGTCCAATCAGCTTGGCATTTTCCAGCCCCGTGGTCACGCCGCGACGATCGGCCTGTCCCTCCGGACGAATTACTACGTCCGCACGCCGGACGGCTGGAAGATCAATAAGACCACGATCGACGGCGGCTACTCCTCGCCGCTGCCGGAACTCAACGGCAACAAGAACCCGCTGCCGGAGAAGATGGAGGAGCGCACCCCCTGGACCTACCCAGGGTGACCTTCCAGGGCGGGCGGCTCTCATGCACGAACGGGTGTGTATCAGCCCGGTAGCACTGGGCGAGATCTCTGTGGCAGAGCAGATCGCGCTGCTGCGGCGGATCGGCGCGCGCCAGGCCGGCTTCTACACGCACTTGGTTGGCGGCGGTGACGGCCGCAACGCCGTCACCGCCATCGCGGAATCCGGAATCGACGTCGCCTACCTGGTGCACCGAATCGGGTCGTCCGCGCAGTGGGCGCGCAGCCGCAAGCTGCTCGAGGAGGGCATCGAGGTGGCGGCGGAACTCGGCGCTCCTTTCATCTACTTCACCACTGGGGCCGCGACCGCTCACCGCTTCGACGACTGCGTCGCCGAGCTGCGCGAGCGGTTGCGGCCGGTTCTGCGCCGGGCGCGGGCCGTCGGCGTGGACCTCGCGGTCGAGAATACGCACGCGCTGCGCAGTGACCTCAGCTTCGCGTTCAGCTACCGGGACACGGTCCGGGTCGCACGGCAGGTCGGCCTGGCCGTCGTCCTCGACCTCTTCGGAGCCTGGATCGAGCCGGATTTGGCGCAGACGGTCGCGGGCAGCCTCGACATCCTCCGCATCGTGCAGGTGAGCGACTTCGTATTCGGGACCGCGGTGCAGCCGAATCGGTGGGTGCCCGGTGACGGGGACATCCCGCTCGCGCCGATCCTCGCCGACTTGCTGTTGGCCGGCTATCCGCGGCTCGTTCGACATCGAGCTGCACGGTGCCGCGATCGAAGCGCAGGGGGCCGAGGCGGCGCTCGCGCGCGGCGCCGCCTGGCTGTCGCAGACTCTGGATGGCCCCGGCCCCGGTGCGGCCGGTCCCGCTACCGTCCGCGCTCCTGGGCAGCCGCGGTTATGACGACTACCTCACCGATGACCATTGACGGGCCAGATATCACCAGCGCCAGGGAGAACAGATGACCATCGTCCTCGACCCGCCGGTCGGCACCTACCTTAAGCCGCTGCCGCGGGTGACCGACCTGAACCGGCCGTTCATTGACGCGCTGAAGGAGCACCGCTTTGTGGTCCCGAAGTGCTCGAACTGTGGCGACTACAACTGGGTCCCGTATCCGGCCTGCCGGACCTGCCTGTCCGAGGACCAGGTGTGGACCGACGTCAGCGGGGATGCCCACGTCTTCAGCTTCACCGTGGTGCACAGGGGGCCGGGCGCCTTCGACGCGGACGTTCCGTACGTCGTCGCCCTGGCCAAGCTAGTCGAGCAGCCGCGACCGTGCCTCGTGCTCGGCAACCTGGTCAATATCGACCCGGCGGACGTCCAGGTCGGCATGCCGATCCAGGTCGCTTTCCAGGACATCCCGGACGAAGACATCACGATGTGGCGCTGGGTGCCCCGCTAAGGCGGGATTGAGGCAGATCATCACACTCCACCTGGAGGGACTGGTCAGCGCGTGGGCGACCGAGACGAGATCATCGACACGATTAACCGCTATTCCTGGGCGCTCGACCGCAAGCAGTGTGACCGCTTGGCCGACGTGTTCGCACCCGATCTCTACGCCGATTACGAAGGACCGGTCTGGACCGACCTGGACTCGTTCATCGCGGACATGACGAGGTCGCACGAACGGCTCGGCCGGACGCAGCACCTGCTCGGCAGCCACGTCGTCAGCGTGGACGGAGACGAGGCGACTTGCGGGTCATACGGGCACAACATCCTCACCAGGCTGGTCGACTCCGAATGGGCGCAGTTCTCGATCGGCACCCGGTACGAGGACCGGCTGCGGCGTACCGTCGACGGCTGGCGGGTATACCGGCGCCAGGCGCGCCACCTGTGGCGCGCAGGCGACCGCCGCGTCATCGGCTAGCGCATTCCACTGTATTGATTCGAGTGTTTTGACGTGGTAGCGTCGGCACTGAATTCGGTTCAGTGCAGGTAGCCGGGTGTTTTCCCGGCTTGTGACATGGGAGTAATTCATGGCAAAGCTCCGCCACGTGGCGATCCGGTGCGATGACCTCGAATGGGGGGCCAAGTTCTACGCGGACTCCTTCGAGCTCGAGGAAGTCGGCCGGGCCGGCGACATGAACAAGCAGGGCGCGGTGTACCTCAGCGACGGCGTGATGAACGTCGCGCTGATCAAGGTGGACGCCGACTTCCCGAACGCGAAGCCGGACGGCCTTAACCACATCGGGTTCGTCGTCGAGGACGTCGACGCCGCGGTCGCCCGGGCCGAGGCCCACGGCTCCAAGTCCATCATGGGCAACATGAGCCGCGAGCAGGCCAAGGCGGCCGGCATCACCTGGGAAGTCAAGATGAGGACCCCCGACGGCGTCGCCTTCGACATCTCCGACCACGGCTGGCCGGGCAACACCCAGCTCTACAGCTGAGTCAGCGCTCTCTAGCTGAGGCAGCAATACCGGGCCGGTGTGTTCCGCCCGCAGGTGAACCCGCAGGTGAATTCGTCAGGCGTGCCCGCGCGGGCGCACCTGCGAGCACGGAAGGCGCCAGCCACAGACGATGCGTTTCTCGTTCGGGTACCCGATCATCGCCCTAGATCCCGCACCGGAGCTGCTTACCGCCGAGGCGATCGGCGCTATCGCCCACGCCGCGGAGGCGGCCGGGTTCGAGGCACTGAGCATGACCGAGCATCCGGCCCCTCCGCAGGCGTGGCGCGACGACCACGGCCACGACGCGCTCGACCCGCTCGTCGGGCTGGCGGTCGCCGCCGCGCTGACGCGGTCGATCCGCCTCCTCACCTATCTGTCGGTGCTGCCCTACCGCAACCCGTTCCTGACCGCGAAGGCGACCGCCACCCTGGACCGGGTCTCGGGCGGCCGGCTGATCTTCGGCGTCGGAACCGGCTACCTGGCGGGGGAGTTCGCGGCCCTCGGGGTGGACTTCGGCCAGCGCAACGAGCTGTTCGACGAGGCCATCGAGGTACTGCGGGCCGCATGGACCGGCAAGCCGGTGTATCGCGACGGTCACCACTTCCACGCCGACGGCACCGTCAGCGTGCCGACGCCGCTGCAGACGCCGGTACCGCTGTGGCTCGGCGGCAACGCCAGACGGACCCGCGACCGCGTGGTCGAGTTCGCCGACGGGTGGATGCCGATCCCCACCAAGGGTGCGCAGATCGCCCGCCGGAGCACCGCCGAACTGGCGCATGAATCCCAGCTCGCGGGGATGATCGCCGAAGTCAAGGACGGGTTGCGGCAACGCGGTCGGAGCGAGGCAATCGACATCATGTACCTCGTCGACGGGATCGACGCATGGGAGGAGCCGGAGCGCTACGTCGACCGGGTCCGCGAACTCGCGTCGATCGGGGTGACGTGGGTGCAAGGCGGGGCCGGCGGCGGTGTCGATGAGATCGTTGACCGGCTGGCCTGGTACGGCGAGCACATCATCGGAGCGGTGAATGGCGCCTGACGGCACTCAAGCACACCAGCACCGGAACCTGGCAGGTCCGGGCAAGCGAACGACCGGAGAGTGCGAATGAGCGGCAGCGGCACGGTCGCGGACGAATCGCTGGGCGGGCGCGAGGCACTGCTCGCGGAGCTGCGGCAGTTCTCGGCGCCGTCGGCGCTGAACGGCCTGAAGCGGCTCGGTCAGCATCCGATGCAACTGCAGTCGATGGACCGCCACCTCATCCGGTGCATCGCGCCGGAACTTGGCATCCGGGTAGGCATCGCGGTGACGCGCACGGTAGCGACGCACCGCGACGAGCGTACGGGCGGCGACCCGGGGCGGGCACGGGAGCTCGGAAAGGAATTCGATGCGCTGGTAGCGTCGATCCCCGGTCCTAAGTTCCTGGTGGTCGAGAACGCCGGGGACTGGCAGGGGCCGGTCTGCATCTGGGGAGAGGTCGCCGCGAACATCAACCTGGCGATGGGCTTCGTGGCGGGCGTGACGAACGGCCCCGTCCGCGACGTCAGCGAGATGCGGAAGCTCGGCTTCGCGACCTTCGCCGCCGGGCCTGACGTGGGCGGCGGGTTCGTTGACTCCATCGATAACGGGCCCAACGTCACGGTGGGCGGCATCCCGGTCGCGACCGGCGACCTGCTGCTCGGGGACGAGCACGGTGTCATCAAGATCCCCTGGGACCTCGCCCCGCGCCTGCCGGAGGCGATCCGCGAGCACGAGGCGACTGAGCGCACGGTGATCGCGGTGTGCCAGTCCGATGACTTCAGTCCAGCAGCCCTGGCCGCGGCGTGGGCATCCGGCGGCAGCCACTGATCGGCGGACTGATTCGTCCGCCGCGTCCCTGGCCACCCCGCGAGGGTGGCCAGGGACGCGGTTTTTAGACGAGCGGGTCGCCCATCATCTCGTAGGACTTGAGCATGGAGCCGCCGAAGTAGTCCTCCTGGACCTGGCTGGGCTGGTCCTTGACCATTTCCTGGTAGTAGTTGACGGGGTCGGGGTGACCCTCGAAGTGCGGGTAGTCGGAACAGAAGACGACGGTGCTCGGGACCTTCTCGAGCGCCTCGCTCGGGTTCTGGCCCGGCAGGCCGCTGATGCGGATGTTGCGGGAGACGTACTCCGAGGGCTTGAGCGAGTACGGGTAAGGTCCGTGGATACGCTCGGCGGGCTTGCTCGCGCGGCCGTCCATGTTGGCGACGGTGAAGGGCACCCAGCCGACGCCGAACTCGGAGATCTGCAGAGTCAGCTTGGGATGGCGCTCGAAGACACCCCCGAAGACCAGGGCGTTGATCATCAGGGTGGCGTTGGTGTGCGAGCCGGCGCTGCCGAGGTAGCGGATCATCTGCGCCTGGTCGGTGTTGCCCCAGCCGGGATGCCAGAAGTTGGGGCCGGACCCGACATGCATCACCATGACCATGCCGAGGTCGACGGCGGCGTCGTAGAGCCGGTCGTAGTAGGACTCGTAGGGAGGCACCAGGTCGACGGGCTCGCCGGGGATGATGAACGACCGTGCGCCGCGCGCCCGCATCCGGGTCAGCTCGGCGATGGCCCAGTCCATGTCCTCGAACCTGACCGACGTCACGAGCTTCTGCCGGTCGGTGTACCCGTCGACCCGGTCGGCCATGTAGCTGTTGAGGTGCTCGATCGCCCGCATGCCGAGCTGGGGGTCATCGACCCGCTGGGCCAGTGACATGCCCATGACGTTCACCAGGTTCTGGGCGCTGATGTCCATCTTGATCAGCCATTCGGCGCGCTTGGCCGCGTCAACCGGCGGGCGCATGCTGGCGCCTTCGTAGGCCCAGTTGTTCTCGATCTCGGGGTTGGCCAGCGCCTCGTGGTAGGACGTGGCCACCCGCCGGTAGTTGATCCGCTCGTCCCTGGCCAGGTTGCGCTGCACATGCCCGCACAGTCCGAGCGCGAAGTTCTCTATTTCCTCGTCCATCGTCGGCGCCGGCAGGATGAAGGCGCGCGGGTCGCTCCGCGGCCAGCGCCCCGACAGCGCCTCCGCCAGGTCCGGGCGGTCATCGAGCCAGTCAGGTCCCGGCTCCGCGTGGGCGTCCACGTCCACAACGATCATGTCTGCTCCTCGGTATGTGGTTGACGCCGCTTGATCGCAGCGGCCACCGCCCCGGTAGCGGCCGGGCGACAGCACGTCTAGCCAATTTAACCCATTAAATAGAGCATTTGAAGACCCGTGTGCACGTTTTCCCGCAGGCTGCCCCGCCGCTCCCGCGCTCCGGATAAGCGTGGTCAGGGTATCTAGTGCGGACCGCCGTCTGGTGTGGTCAGGGGGCTCGGCCCGCACCACTGTTCGATATTGCAATTATTACAGTAAATAGTAAGATAACGGTATCAGGGCTGTCCAGGTGCGAAGGAGCCGGCCATGAACCAGTTGGACCAGTGCGAGCGGCATCTGATCATCTCGGCGGACGCGCACGCGGGTGCTGACATCCAGTCCTACCGGGACTACCTGCCGTCCCGCTGGCACGACGAGTTCGACGCCTGGGCGGTGAACGCGGCGAACCGGTGGAACGCACGCAATCAGGGCCGGGAGAACTCGCGGAACTGGGACAGCGCACAGCGAGTGCGCGAGAACGAGGCCGACGGCGTGGTGGCCGAGCTTATCTTCCCGAACACGATCCCGCCGTTCTACCCGCGCCACGACCTCACCGCGACGTTGCCGACGACACGCGACGAGTACGAGCGTCGCTTCGCCGGGCTCCAGGCGAACAACCGCTGGGCGGTCGACTTCTGCTCCCAGGCCCCGGGACGGCGCCGCGCGCTGGTGCAGATCATGCTCAACGACATCGACGACGCGCTGGCCGAGATCCGCTGGGGCAAGCAGGCCGGCCTGGCCGGGATCCTCATCCCCGCGGTGCGCCCAGGCCATCCGCTGCCCGGCCTGTGGTCACGGCGCTACGACCCGATCTGGGCGCTCGCGGATGAGCTCGATATGCCGGTCAACCAGCACGTCGGCGCGGGCGCACCCGAGGTTGGCACGGATCCGGCCGAACTGGCGGCCTGGGTCTTCGAGACGAGGTTCTACTCACAGCGCACGGTCTGGCATCTCATGTACGGCGGCGTGTTCGAGCGCTTTCCCCGGTCGCGGTTCATCATGACCGAGGAGGGGCTGGACTGGGTTGGCCCGACGGCCCGGCGGCTGGAGAACATGCACACCCGGCTCACCGACCCCCGAGTGGTCCACTCCCGGCTGTTCGGCCCGGCCCTGGCCGAGCTGTCGCTCCGGCCGACCGACTACATCCAGCGCAACTGCTATATCGGCGCCTCGGGTGAAGTCCGGCACGAGGACATCGCCAACCGCTCCGACATCGGCACCGGCCACGTCATGTTCGGCTCGGACTACCCGCACGACGAGGGCACCTTCCCGTTCACCGCCGCGGCCGTGCGCGCGCTGTTCTGGGACGTGCCGGTCGAGGAAGCGCGGCGGATGCTCGGTCTCAACGCCGCGGAGATCTACGGCTTCGACGTGGACGCGCTCGTGCCGCTGGCCGCGCAATTCGGGCCCGCCGTGGCCGAGGTGCACACGCCCCTGGACGCGTATCCGGCCGACTCGACGCTCGAGCTGACCCTCGGGAGACTGTGAGGAGCCCCAGATGCCGATCGACATGGACGAGACCGCGGTGGGCAAGTTTCAGATCGGGATCGTGACCGCGGATTCCATCCGGCTGCAGGACTTCTACTGCAACGTCCTGGGGCTGCGCAAGGGACCCGACACCCCCATCCCGAGCGGCGGGATCATGCGCAGCTGCTTCTGCGGGAACACGCTGATCAAGTTCTCCGAGCCAGCCAGCCCGCCGAGCGCCGCCGCGCCGGCCGGGATTCACCGCGACGGCCTGGGCATGCGCTACTTCTCGTTCGGGGTGCGGAACGCCCGCGCCCTGTATGAAGAGCTCAAGGCGGCAGGCTGCCCTATCCCCATCGACATCACCGAGAACGAGCGCCGCATCATGTTCTTCGTCCAGGACCCCGACGGCAACAACATCGAGATCGGGCAGGTACTCCAGGCGTCGGGCGGCGCTTACTTCTGAGCAGAGGAAGTCCAGATGCGCACTGACCCGGAGTACCGGCGATGATCATTGATGCCGATAGCCACCTCAAGGAAACGCGCCACCTGTGGGCCGAGTACGCGCCCACGGCCAACCGGGAGAAGATCTTCTCGGTCGTCGATGATGACAACGGTTACGCCTGGCTCGCGGTCGGCGGGGAGAAGACGAACTTCTTTCTCTGGAGCAGCGTGCCGGGCGACTGGAAGACCGGCGCGGTCGCGGCGGAGACGGCTCGGGCGCGGGCCGGCCAGCGCAGCGAGCGGCCTTACGACGCGATGCCGGTCGACCACTGGAACTATCAGGTCCGCCGAGACCAGCTGGCCGCCTGGGGAGTCGACGCGTCCATCGTGTTCCCGCAGTGGACCTTGTTCGCCGAGGGGGTGCTGAAGGGCGATCGCGAGGCCATCGAGCTCAACCTGGGCGCGTGGAATCGCTATGCGGTCGACGTGCAGGGTGACGGCGGTGGCCGGCTCTACCCGGCCGGCATCCTGCATTTCTCCGGTGACTTTTCCTGGGCGCAGGCGCAACTGGCCGCGCTCAGCCGGGGCGGAGTCCGGATCGCGCTCATGCCGCCGGCCCTGGTGAACTCCAAGCGCCTTTCCCATCCCGACAACGAGCGGATCTGGCAGCTTTTCCTCGAAAACGGCATCACCCCCGTCTGGCACATCAACACGAGCCAGTCGGTCGTCAGCAGCGCCTGGACCGACGACGAGCCCGGTTGGTACAAAGTCCTTGAGGCGTCGTTCTCGCGGGTTCAGCCGCAGCTGGCCGTGTCCGATCTCGCCATCCACGGCGTATTCGAGCGTTACCCCAGCTTGCGCCTCGCGCTGATCGAGTACCGCCCGGACTGGCTCCCGCAGCTGATGTTCCGGCTGGACAACTCGTACCTGATGCGGCGCACTCACCATGGTGCCGTCCTCACTCCGGAGCTCACGATGAAGCCCAGTGAGTACATCCTGCGCCAGTGCCGCTTCGGCGTTTTCCCGGAAGAGAATCCGGTGCAGCTGGCCAAGACCATCGGGGCCGAGAAGAGCATCCTGATGTGGGGCGGCGACTACCCCCATGCCGAGGGGTACGACGATCCGTTCCGTACCTACGAGAACATGGCCCACGTGAAGGGCACGCCCATCGAGGAGTCGCTGTACGGCGGGAACGCCGCGGAGATTCTCGGCCTCAGCGTGTGAGCCACCGCGCTCCCGGCCCATGTCACGCTTACCGCCCATGGCACGCTTACCGCCCTTGTCACGCTTACCGAGGAGGTCATCATGGGTGAACGCGGTAGCACCAAACTCCGCCGGCTGCTCGACGAGCCGGGACTGGTGGAGGCGCCGGGGGCATTCGACGCGCAGACGGCGCGCCTGGTGGAACTCGCGGGCTTTCCGGCCTGCTCGCTGGGCGGCGCCTCGCTCATCGCCTCCGCCTACGGCCTGCCCGACATCGGGATCGTGTCCATACCGGAGGTTATCGGCATCGCCCGCCGGATCGCCTCCGTGCTGGACATCCCGGCCATCCTGGACCTCGACGACGGCGGCGGCAACCCGCTCCGCGTCCGCCGGTTCGTCCAGATGGCGGAGGAGGCGGGCATGGCCGCCGTCCACATCGAAGACGTGGACTTCGCCGGGGGAAAGCACTTGGCCGGGGCGGCCGGCCTGGCGGCCACGGGCAACGACCCGCTGCTGCCGGTCGAGCGCGCGGCCGCCAACATCGAGGCCGCGGTCAAGGCGCGCAGGGACGCGGACACGGTCATCATCGCGCGGACAGATGCGCTGGACCGATACGGCCTGGACGCGGCGGTAGAGCGCGCCCGCGCCTACCGCGACGCCGGGGCCGACGTCGCGTTCATCCTCCATCAGCCGTGGGAGGAAACAAAGCGGGTGGCCGATCTACTCGGCTACCCAACGCTCAATTTCACGGTTGACCCGCCCGCCGCCGCCGTTCGCGCCCAGGCGGAGGCCGACGGGCTGAAGATCATGACACACCCCACGGTGGTGAAGGCGGCCTGCGTCGAGACCGCCTGGAACGTGCTACGCGAACTCAGGGAGACGGGCAGCGTTGCCCAGTCACTCGCAAGCGATCCCGTGTCGCGGCGGCGGCGCGATGACATCGTCCGGCTGAGGCAGTGGAGCGACGCTTCCGGACGGCAACCCTGACCGGCCGCCCTGGGAAAGCACAGGCCCGGATAGCACCCGCCTAGCGCGCCTCGACGCGCTGCGGCAGCTTGAACACACGGCGCGCGTTGCCCGAGGCCACCTTGACCGCCCATTCGTCGGGCACGTCGGCCATCTGCCGCCGGAACACCTCGCGCGAGTGCGGCCACCAGCTCTCGTCGTGCGGATAGTCGGATTCCCACATCACGTTGTCCACGCCGACGGCCTCGAGCACCTCGGAGGCGAACGCGTCGCTCACGGCGCATACGCACATATGCCGGTTGAAGAGCTCATTGGGGTCCGACTTGGCGCCGGTGATCGCGCCGCGGCGCTCGTAGATCACCCGAGCGCGCTCCCGGAAGTACGGAACCCAGCCGGCGCCGCTCTCGGAGAGAGCGACCTGCAGATCCGGGTAGCGCTCGAAGATCCCGGAGAACACCCAATCCGCGGCGGCCACCATCGAATTGGTGCCGGCCAGCACGTGCTCGATCGAGCCGGGGGCATCCTTCGAGCTAGTGATCACCTTGCCCCCCGAACCGATGTGCATGCAGATCGGCAGGCCGGTCTCGGCTACGGCGTCCCACAGGACATCCCAGTGGTCGGTGTGGATGCTCGGGAAGCCAAGCAGGGTGGGGTTCTCAGAGAACGCGATCGACAGCGCCCCCTTGGCCGCCGCGCGCCGCACTTCCGCGGCGGACAGCACGGGGTCCCAGAGCGGCAGCACGGCGAGGCCGATGTAGCGGTCGGGCGCGGCCGCGCACCACTCGTCCAGCAGGAAGTCGTTGTAGGCCCTGATGCAGGCGAGCGCCAGCCCGGTATCGGGGGTATCAAGGAACCGGTGCCCGGCGAACCGGCCGAACTGCGGGAACAGCAGCTGGGCATGCACCCCGTCGATGTCCATGTCCTCGAGCCGCGCGATCGGGTCGTAACAGCCCGGCCGGATTTGATCGAAGCGCACGAAGCGGGACGGCAGGTCGTTGCGATCGGTCCTGGCCGGCAGGCTCGACTCGTCGATCCCGTCCCTGACCCGGCCGATGCCGCTGGTCAACGGCGTGAGCTTGCCCGCGAAGAGCCAGGAGTGGCCGCCCACCTCGTTCTCGACGACGCGCGGGGCCTCTTCGGCGTACTTGGCGGGCAGCCGGTCGAGCCACAGCCTCGGCGGCTCGATCAGGTGATCGTCGACGGAAATCAGCTCCGCGTCCGGTGGCAGCATCGGCTTTCTCCTCTGCGCAGGCTAGACCCGAGTTAACTACTAGATTTATTGTAAGCAATTGACGGTGACCGGGCAACGGGGGGCGTGACGTCGGCCCGCGACGCCAGCGCCGGCCAGGGCTGGCGACGACGATGGGGAGACACATGCGTACCGAACTGACCGATCTGGAGATCGCGAACTTCAGGATCAACGGATTCGTGATCATCAGGGACTTCCTGGCCGACCAGGTGGTCGGCCGGCCGCTGCGCACCGAGAGCCTCCCGGTCATCTGGAGCGCCGGCCAGTGACCTGCGGCCCGAAGATGGCGGGTCCCGCGCCGCTCACCGGAACGCCGTACCAGGACGACCCGGTGTCGGCGGCCGCGACGGCCGTGCTGCCCCTGGGCGGCGTGCAGCTCGTCGCGCTGTCCGACGGCTACTACCTGCCGTCCGCCGGGCTCGTCGGTAACGAGCGCTCCCGCACCCTGGGAACGGAGGCGCTGGCCGGCCGCTACGGCACGGTCCGCATGCCGATCGGGTGCTTCGTCGTCCGGGGCGAGGTCACCGTGCTCATCGACACCGGGATGGGCCCGCTCAACCTGCGCGGCGAGGGCCGGATGGTCGGCGGGAACCTGCTCCCCGCGCTGGCAGGCATAGGACTGCGTCCAGCGGACATTGACGTGGTGGCGCTGAGCCATCTGCACAGTGACCACTCCGGGACCATCGGCACGATGAACGGCGGCGAGCCCGTCTTCCCGCGGGCTCAGGTCGTGATCGGAGCGGGCGACTGGGAGTACTTCATGGGACCGGAGGACGTTCCGATCGGCCCGCCACCCTACGTCAGGCACGCCTTGGAGACCCTGGCGGCACGCGGCCAGGTCCGCCTCTCCGGCGGCGACGAGGACCTCACCCCGAACGTGCGCCGGATCGCGGCGCCGGGCCACACCCCCGGGCACTCGCTGTACTCGGTGCACGGCACCGATGACCGGGTACTGCTGCTCGGCGATTCCATGTACTGCCCGCAGCAGCTCACCAACATCGACTGGGAAGTCACCTTCGACGTGGACCCGGTGCTCGCGCGGCACACCAGGGAAAGCTACCAGCGTGACCTGGAGCTGCACGGCGGCGGCGCCATCGGCTGTCATTTCCCGGAACTGCGCGCAGCGCGTGTCCTGACGCGGTGACCCACGACAGGGGCATGCTGCGGTCCCTGCGCAACCGCAATTACCGGCTCTACGCGGGCGGGCAGCTGCTGGCGCAGACCGGCGCGTGGATGCAGCGGATCGCCCAGGACTGGCTGGTCCTGCAGCTCACCAACTCTGGTATCAAGCTCGGCTTTGTCATCGCGACGCAGTTCGTGCCATGGATTCTGCTGGCGCTCTGGGGCGGTACCGTCGCCGATCGCGGGAACAAGCGGCGGATCCTGTTCGTGACGCAAGGCTCACTGGGCCTGACCGCGCTCACGCTGGCGCTGCTCGATCTGACCGGCGTGGTGGCGTACTGGCAAGTCCTGGTGCTCGCGGGGGCGCTCGGGGTGGTCTCCGCCGTCGATACGCCGGTCCGTCAGGCGTTCGTCGTCGAACTGGTCGGGCAGGCCGATCTCGTCAACGCCGTGGGGATCAACTCGACGATCTTCAACTCGGCCCGTCTCATCGGCCCGGCCGCCGCGGGCGTGGCCATCGCCGTGGTCGGCACGGGCTGGGCCTTTGCCGCCAACGCCGCATCTTCCGTCGTCGTGCTGTTCCTGCTCGCCCTGATGCGCCCAGGCGATCTGCATCCCTCGCCGCCGGTCCCGCGCAAGCGGGGCCAGCAGCGCGAGGCCCTGGTCTACCTGCGCGGGCGGCCTGACCTGATACTGGGGCTGTCGCTGATCCTGGCGGCGGGCACGTTCGGCCCCACCACTCAAGTCAGCGTCGCCTTGTTGGCGAAACAGGTGTTCGATCGCGGTGCGGCCGGTTATGGCTTGCTCTCCAGCGCGCTCGCGTGCGGCGCACTCCTCGGCGCGGTGTTCGCGACCCGACGGCGGACCCAGCCAAGCCTGTCGTTCGTCGTCGCGATCTCGTTCATGTTCAGCCTGCTCCAGATCGCCGCCGGGGCAATGCCGACCTTCGCCAGCACCGCGGTCGCGCTCGTGCCGGCTGGCCTGACCATGCTCTTGCTCACCAACGCGGTCATCACCATGGTGCAGTTGGGGGTGCGGCCGACACTGCGCGGGCGGCTGATGGCGGTCTTCATCATCTGCTCGAGCGGCGGCGCGCCCATCGGGGCACCGCTCATGGGGTGGCTCGCGAGCAGGGCCGGGCCGCGCTGGGCAATGATCGGCGGCGGCCTGATCTGCCTGCTGGTCACGGTGGCGCTTGGCGCAAGGGCCGCCCGCCGCGGCGAACTGCGCGGTAATCGCGGCGGTGTCAGGTACGAGCAGTCCGGCCAGCCATCACGGCGGCCGCCGTCACAACCAAGAAACGGAGAAGGAGAAACGATGAACAGGTATCCAGTCGGTTCGAGTGGTCTGATCGCCTCGCAGCAGTGCTTCGGTGCCATGGGGATGAGCATCTCCTACGGGCCCGCTGACGATGATGAATCGGTTCGGACGCTGCACCGGGCGGCGGAGCTGGGCATCACCATGTTCGACACCGCCGAGGTCTACGGGCCGTTCAGGAACGAGCGGCTGCTCGCGCGGGCGTTCGGGGACCGGCGCGACCAGGTCACCATCGCCACCAAGTTCGGCACCGAGCTCGACGACGACGGGCGCAAGCTCGGGCCGGTGAACGGCAGCCCCGAGTACGTCAGGAAGGCGGCCGCCCGCTCGCTGCGCAACCTCTCGACCGACGTCATCGACCTGTACTACCTGCACCGGCCGGACCCCCGGGTACCGATCGAGGAGACTATCGGCGCCATGGCCGAGCTGGTCGCGGCGGGCCAGGTCCGCTACCTCGGGGTGAGCAACGCGACGGCGGACGAGATCCGGCGCGCCCACGCGACTCATCCGCTGACCGCCGTCCAGGTCGAGTACTCGCTGTTCACCCGGGACGTCGAGGCCAACGGCGTGCTCGCGGCGGCCCGCGCGCTCGGCATCGGCGTTGTCCCCTACTCCCCCGTCGGCCGCGGCGTTCTCACCGGTGAGATCCGCTCGCTTGAGCCGCTGCCGGCCACCGACTTCCGCCGGATCGTCCCGCGCTTCCAGGGCGAGAACCTCACTAGCAACCTGGCGGTGGTCGACCGGCTGCGGGCGCTAGCCGAGCGCCGGGAGATCACTGCCGCCCAGCTCGCGCTGGCGTGGCTGCACGCGCAGGGCCACGACATCTTCCCGATACCCGGCACCCGCTACATCGCGCATCTCGAGCAGAACACCGCCGCCGCGGCGGTCGAGCTCACCCCGGGCGAACTCGACGAGATCGACCAGGTCGCACCGGCCGGGGTCGCGGCCGGGGACCCGTCGGCCGACCCGGCGCTGATGATGAAGCGGTAAGCCGGCGGGCTCCGCTGGTGGCCTACATGCCGTACTTGACGGCCAGCTTCCCCCACTGGTCGCTGTCGACCGCGCGGCCCGTCTCCCCGTACGATGGCCGCTCGAAGCTGCGGATCTCACCGGTGGACTTCAGTTCGGCCAGCGCGTCGGCGACGGCGCGGAACGCCACCACCCGCGTGATGTTGGGCCGGATGAGCAGCTTGACCCCCGCGGACTCGACCCTTTTCGCGTCCTCGGCGGTGAAATCAAGCAGGCCCATGTAGGTGACGGGAACGGGGAGCTCGCCCATCACCCGCTCCATGTCGCCCACCGTCACCCCGCGCATGAAGATCATGTCCGCGCCCGCCTCGGCGTAGCGCCGCGCCCGCGCCAGCCCGTCCTCGAGCGAGGTCAGGGCGGGCGCGTCGGTGCGCGCGATGACCAGCAGGCTGGGGTCAGTGCGCGCGTCGACGGCGGCGCGGACCGACTCCGCGAACTCGTCGGCGGGCCGCATCCGGTCGCGCGAGACGTCGAGATCCGCGCCGTCGGCGCCGAGAAAGTGCTTGCCGCCGGTCATGTCGGTGTCCTCGATGTGGAATCCCGCGACACCAGCCTGCTCGGCCAGCATGACCAGGCGGCGCACGCGCACCGGGTTACCGCCGCCGTCGTCCAGGTCGACGATCACCGGGCAGGCCACCACCGAGCACACCCGGCGCGCCTGGTCGACGAAGAAGTCCGGCGGCACGAGCCCGATATCGGGCAGGCCGAAGTTGCTGGCGGCCGTCGCCGCCCCGCCGATGTAGACGACGGGAAAGCCCGCCTTCTCGGCCAGCTGAGCCGAGATCACGTCGTGCGCGCCCACGGCGTCGACCAGGCCAGGGCGGTCAAGTAGCTGCCGCAGCCGCACCGCACCGTCACCCATAACGCCTCCGATCGCCGCGACGGCCGAACGAGGCGGGCCGGGGAACGGCACGAACAAGAAGAACTTAGACAGGTATTCAGAACGGGCGCGTGGCTCCGCCTGCCAGGCCCATGTTTGCCTGACCGGCGGAGCACGCTCCCGTTAACTCAGCCTGATGATCTTCAGGCTTTGACGATCAGGCCCAGGTCCCGAATTCGCGGAAGGCGTAGCTGCGGTTTTCCGGGATGATGTCATCGGAGCCGAGCGGCTTGTTCAGCGCGCTTGGCGTGGGCCCGATCTTGTCGGCGATCGCCCGCATGCGGGCGGCGTCGAGGTGGTAGACGCCCACCCCAGTCTCGCCCAGCATCTTCCTGACGTCGGCCTCGGGGAGGCCGGCGAAGGTGTTGCGCAGCGCGAAGTCGGTGGCTGGCCAGGTGCCCTCCATGTGCGGGTAATCCGACCCCCACATGACGTTCTGCATACCGACCTCGTGGAACCGGGCGGCCTCGTAGGCGGCGAGGAAGCTGGCTCCGACGAAGCAGTTCTGCGCCCAGTACTCGCTCGGCTTCTTCGACAGCCCCGACCGATGGAACCAGTCGTCGCGGTTGGCCCGCCCGTTCAGCAGGTGGTACTCGAGGTCTTCGGACCAGGCGGAGTCGAGGTCACGCACGGTTTCCGTGACCCAGTTGGTCCGCTGCTCGGTGAAGACGAGCCTGAGCTCGGGATGGCGCTCGAACACGCCACCGAGGACCATCTGCCACAGGTTGCGCCGTGACAGCCAGTGGGTCTCCATCGCCACCAGAGCGAAGCCGATGTCCTCGTTCTCGCCCAGCGGCCGCTCCCCGCCGCCGCTGTGGGTCACCAGCGTGACCCCCAGCTCCTCGCACACGTCCCACAGCGGCTCGTAGTCGGGGCGGGTGTAGGGCGGGTAGTCGGTCCGCGGGGCGGGGAGATTCATCACGTGCAGGCCGTTCGCCCGCGAGCGCCGCACCTCCGCCACGGTGCCGGGGATGTCCCAGATCGGGATCTGCATAACGCCCATCAGCCGCCCCGGATCGGCCGAGCAGAACTCGGCCAGCCCGTCGTTCCAGATGCGGCAGCCGACCGCGATCAGCTCATCGGTGGTCCGGCGGTCGCCGGCGTTGAGGCCCGAGCCGACGAACGGCATCTTCTCGCCGTTACCGCTGCCCGCGAACATCACCTCGGCCGCGATTCCCTGCTCGTCCATGACCGCCAGCCGCTCCTGCGGGTCCTGGACGCCCCGGGCGGTCCGCATCCGCTCCTTGCACCGGATGAACTTCTCCGATGCCGGCGGCTCGTGTTCCAGGCTTGCCGCAAGCTGGGCCTCCGACTCCGCCACGAACGCGTCGTACTGCGCCAGATAGTCGGGCGGGCAGAATTTGCGCAGCTGCGTCTTCATGGACGGGCTCACATGGCTGTCGGTCGAGACGATGATGTAGGGCTGTTCGCTCATTACGATGTCCTTTTTGAAGGTCCGTCTGCTAAGTCGTGGGCGTGGCTGAGACAGTCGTCGATAGCGGGCTAGGCGTAGGCGCCGAACTTGCGGAAGGCCCAGCTGTAGTTCTCCGGGATGACCTCGTCCTCGGCCAGTGGCCGGTCGATGTCGCTCGGCCGCGGCCCGATGCGCTGGGCGATCTCGCGCAGCGGGGCCGGGTCGAGGGTGAGGGCGTACAGCGCCCGCTCGCCCAGGATGCGCCGCACCACCGGCTCCGGGATGCCGGCGAAGGTATTGCGCAGCGCGTAGTCGGTGACCGGCCAGGTGCCTTCGGTGTGCGGGTAGTCCGATCCCCACAGCACGTTCTGCATGCCAGGCTCGTCGTAGCGCAGTGCCTCGTACCGGGCGAGGAAGCTGCCGCCGATGAAGCAGTGCGCGTCCCAGTACTCACTGGGCCGCTTCCGCAACGGCACGTGCTCGTCGAAGCGGGGTCCGCCGGGCACGCCGCCGCTGCCCCGCAGCCGCCATTCCAGCTCAGGCGCGGCCAGGGCGTCCAGGTCGCCGATGGTCTCGGGAACCCAGCTGGCCCGCTGCTCGGCCAGCACCAGCCGGAGCCCGGGGTGCCGCTCGAACACCCCGCTGAAGATCATCTGCCACACGGCGCGGCGGGATAGCCAGTGGGTCTCGATGCCCACCAGCGCGTACCCGTGCACCGAGTCGTGGCCCAGCGGCCGCTCGCCGCCGGCGGTGTGGGTGGTCAGCGTGACCCCGAGTTCCTCGCACGCCTCCCACAGCGGCTCGTAGACCGGCGAGACGTAGGGCGGGTAGTCCAGCCGCGGCGCGGGCAGGTTGAGCACCCGCAGGCCCTCGCGGTGTCCCTGCCTGACCTCCTTGACCGTCTTGTCCACGTCCCAGATGGAGATCTGCATGACGCCGAGCAGCCGGGTCGGGTCGGTCGAGCAGAACTCGGCCAGGCCCCGGTTGAAGATGCTGCAGCCGTCCGCGACCGTCTGCGGCGATGCGCCGACCTGGCCGGCATTGAAACCGACGCCGACGAACGGGATCTGGGTGGCGTTGCCGCTCCCGGCGAACATCACCTCGGCCGCGATGCCCTGGGCGTCCATGGCGGCCAGCCGGGCCTTCGGGTCGTAGGCGCCCTGGGCCTCGCGCATCCGGTCGATGGAGCGCTGGTAAGGCGCCGAGTAGGGCGCCTCGCCGGACGTCTCGATCTGCTTGGTCTCGGCAAAGTCGGCCTCAACGGCGGCCGTGAACGCGTCGAAGTCGTCGAGCAGGCGGGCCGGGCAGTGCGACCGCAACTGTTCGCGGAGCAGCAGTCCGACGTGGCTGTCGGTCGAGATGATCAGGTACGGCGCGTCGTCGTTGGCAGTCACGGAAAGTCCCGTCGCTAAGGATCCTTGACCTCAACCTAACCCGCCTAGCGCTGGCTTTACAATACCAATAATCATGATATTTATGAGAGACCGACGGGGGCAGACATGATCGTTATCGTGGCGGGCTGGTTCGATGTCGAGCCCGCGGAGCGCGAGCGGTTTCTGCAGGTACGTGAAGAGCACGTGGCGCAGGCGCGGCGGGCGCCTGGCTGCCTTACTTATGCACTGAGCAGGGATGCGGGTGATCCTGGCCGGGTCTGGATCTTCGAACGTTGGGCGAGCCGGGCGGACCTCGAGTCGTCTCGGCAAGGGTCGCGCAGCAAGCCAAACCCCGCGATGGCGTCCGTCGCGGTCATCACGCGTGACATAGCCATTTACGAGGTGAGTTCGGTCGAGTCGCTCGGTTAGCGGTTCGGCCTGATCAACCCGCCGGATGGGCGGGGTCACCAACCTTCACGGTGCCGCGGGCGGCGGCGTCGACCGCGGCGAGAACGTGGTGCATCCGCACCGCGACGCCGAAATCAGGGGCGGTGCGCGTGCCTTCTTGCAGGTCGCGCGCCAGCAGGGCGTACATCTGGGCGACGCTCCGCCCTTGATCCGGGATCCCGGGCGGCGCGGCGATGTACGCCGGCGGGATCTTTATTTCCTCGAAACTGCCCTCGCCGTCGCGGGTGACGTAGAGGTGGAGGTCGCCCGTCTGGAGGCTCACCCGCTCGTGGCTGGGCGGCGGCCACGGCCGGGTGGCGATCCGCAGGGCCGCGTCCGATCCGAGGATCGCCATGGTCGAGAACGGGTCGCGGTAATGCGAGTAGTGCACCTCCCCCAGCAGCATCACGTTGTCGTCATTGATGCCGGTCAGCGCGATGTGATCCGGCTCGGTGGTGTCGAAGTACTCGCCCGTCTCGACGATTTTCAGGCTGGGGTTGCGGGTCTGCATACTGGCCGAGACCGAGGTCAGGCCGCCGATCATCATCAGCGCGCCGGACAGGGCATGGCCGGTGTGGATGCCCAGCACCCCGGCGCCGGCCGCCGGATCGAACAGGTAGCGGTGCCGTGCGGACCGTTCGGGCTTGCCGGTGGAAACGACGTACCGGACCACCACCGATTCGACGGTGCCGATGTATCCCTGGGCAATCAGGTCGCGGGCGTACCGCATGGCCGGTGCGGCCATCGCCTGCAGGCCGATCACGTAGTGCCCGTCGGCCTGCTGCGCATGCGCGTAGATCTCTTCGGCGTCGCGGGCGTTGCTCGCCAGCGGCCACTCGCAGTAGATGTGCTTGCCCGAGTCCAGCGCCTGGTGCACGAGGTCTTTATGGTCGGGGCACTTGACCGAGATGGTGACCAGCTCGACATCCGGATCGGCGATGAGCGCGGCCGGGTCGGTGTAGAAGCGTTTCGCTCCGTAGCGGCTCGCCGCGGCTTCGGCGCTTTCCGGCCGGGTTGTCGCCACCGCCGCGAGCTCAAACTCCGGAAGTGCGTCCACGATAGGCAGGTGCGTCTGAGACGCCCACCCGATGTCCGGGTTCGCCCCGATGATTCCCACGCGTACTGGCACTCGCGTCGCTCCAGGTTGTTGCGGGCCCCGGATCGTCCGGGGCCCGATCGGCTACGTGCGGTGCGGCACCGTTAGCGCGAGACCGTCAGCGGGTCGCCCATCATCTTGTAGGACTCCTCCATCGCCCCGCCCCAGTACTGCTCCTGGCGGTCCTCCGGCGCTGAGGCGATGAGCGGCGTGTAGTAGGTGAGCGGGTCCGGGTGTCCCTCATAGTGCGGGTAGTCCGACGAGAACACCGCGACCTTCGGCAGGTAGTTCAGCGTCTCGATCGGGTTCTGGCCCGGCAGCCCGGAGATCCTGACGTTGCGGCTCATGAACTCCGACGGCTTGAGCGAGTAGGGATAGGGCCCGCTCGTCCGCTCGCCGCCCTTGCTCGCCCTGGCGTCCATGTTCTGCACGGTGAACGGGACCCAGCCGACGCCGAACTCCGAGATCTGCAGCGTGAACTTGGGGTGCCGCTCGAAGACGCCGCCGAAGATCATCGCGTTGAGCATCAGCGACGCGTTCTGGTACGAGCCGGCGCCGCCGAGCCAGCGGATCATTTGCGGGTTGTCGGTATTCCCCCAGCCCGGGTGCCAGAAAGCCGGCCCGGAGCCGACGTGCATCATCGCGACCATGCCCAGGTCGACGGCCGCGTCGTAGAGCCGGTCGTAGTGCGCGTCGTAGGGCGGCAGGTAGCCGATCGGCTCACCCGGGATAACGAACGCCCGGCAGCCCCGCTCGCGCATCCGGGTGAGCTCGGCGATCGCCCAGTCCATGTCTTCGTAGCGGCAGGACGCCACCAGCATCTGGCGGTCGCGGTAGCCGTCGAGCCGGTCGCTCATCCAGGTGTTCAGGTGCTTGATGCCCGCCTGGCCGAGATTGACGTTCTCGACCCTCTGCATGAGCTTCATGCCCAGCACGTTGACCAGGTTCTGCACGTCGATGCCGACCTTGTTCAGCCACTCGAGCCGCTTGGCCGGCTGGAGCACCTGGTCTTGCTCGGCCCCCTCGTAGACGTGCTCGTCGTACGCACCGGTCTCGCGGCGCTCGTGGTGCTCGGTCGCCACCTTGCGGTAGTCCATCCGCATCTGGGCCGGCAGGTTCCGCTGGACGTGGCCGCACAGCCCGACCCCGAGCTGTTCCAGCTTCACCTCGACATCGGACGGTTGCAAGATCAGGTACCGGGGATCGCTCTCGGGGAATCGCCCGCTGAGCGCCTCCTTGAGATCCGGGCGCTCGTCGGCCCAGTCAAGACCAGGCTCGAAATGCGCATCGACGTCTACGATCATGGTTCGCTCCTTCGCAGGTCCGGCCCTTGCCAGGGATAGCGATTCTAATTACTGTGATTATTGTAAGGATATTTCGCCAAAGGGGTCAAGCTGATGACAGCGCTGCCATTGAGACATGTGGCCCTCACCGCGCAAGCCGACCAGTTCGAGAGCGTCAGCGATTTCTACCAGCGCGTGTTCGGCTGGTCGAAGACGCGGGACATGTCGGCGCCGCATGGCCGCGTGCACCTGCTGGCCGATGGCCAGGGAGGTGAGATCGAACTGCTCTCACGCGAGGTGATCATGCGGCCGGAACGCACGCCGCAGCCCCCGGGACACATCTGCTTCTCGGTTCCGGCCGGTGACTTCGACGCCACGGTGCAGGCCGTTCGCGCGGCCGGAATAGAAGTGGGCGAGCCGCGCGTGTCAACCCCGCAGACCCGCAGGGAACTGGACGAGAACGGAAGGATCCGCGGCGACGGCGGCCGTCACCGGTACGTGTTCTTCTATGACCCGGCCGAGAACTGCGTCGAACTATCCGAGTCGCCGTGACCGTCGTCGAGCCTGACCTGACCGAGGCGGCGTACCTCGCCTACTTCGACTCATGCGGCAACTGGGGTCGCTGGGGGGAGGACGACGAGCGAGGCACCCTCAACCTGATCACGCCGGACACCGTGGCGGCGGCGGGCCGCCTCGTGCTTGACGGCGTACCGGTATCGTGCCAGCGGCAGTTGAGCAGCGACTACTCAGACGAGAACCCCCGCCCGCTGCTGCGCTTCATGATCGCCTCAGGCGAGGCGGCACCGGCCCGCGGTCAGCACGAGTCGTCGGACTGGTTCGGCATCGCCGCGCACGGCCACAGCATCACCCACCTCGACAGCCTCGGCCACTTCTTCTTCAACGGCAGGACCTACAACGGCAGGCCAGCCGATGTCGTCAAGACCAAAACTGGCGTCGGATTCGGTTCGGTGGAAGCGGCCGGGCAGGGCATCGTCACGCGGGGCGTGCTGCTCGACGTACCGCGGGCACGGGGAACGGACGCGCTGCCGCTCGGCACCGCGATTACCCCGGAAGACCTCGCGCGATGCGAGAACGCGGAGGGCGTCACCGTGCGAGCCAGTGACGCCCTGCTGATCCGCACCGGCCGGGACGTGCCGCAGGGCAGCGACTTCGCGTCCGATCCCCGGTCGGGTCTGCATCCCAGCTGTCTGCCGTGGCTGCACCAGCGGGATATCAGCCTGCTCGGCAGCGACACCGCGCACGAGGTGCACCCGCCCGCCTACCGGTTCGTCCGTACCCCGATCCATGCGGTGGCGATCGTCGCGATGGGACTGTGGCTGCTTGACAACGCGGACCTCGGCGCGCTCGCCCGCGCGTGCGCCGAGCGCGGCCGGTGGGAGTTCCTGTTCATGATCGCGCCGCTCTCACTGGAACGGGCGACCGGTTCCCCGGTCAACCCGCTGGCCGTCTTCTGACCGAGCGTCCGCCGATTGCGGTGGCCGCAGTATTTGGAGGCCTCGTGCCCGACAACCTGAGCGATGTGTGGTTCACCGTCACCGACCTGCCCGTCGTTCGCGGGTACGGCAGCTGGGTCTTCACCGGCGACGGGCGCCGTTACCTGGACCTCACGTCTGGCATCGCCGTCACCTCGACCGGCCACTGCCACCCGCGGGTCGTCCAGGCGATCCAGGAGCAGGCCGAGCGCTTCATCCACGCGCAGGTCAACGTGTACCGCCACGACCTGCTCGAGCCCCTCGGCGACGCCCTGCGGGAGGTCACACCGGACGGCATCGAGCGGTTCTTCCTCACCAATTCAGGCAGCGAGGCCGTCGAGTCCGCCGTCAAGCTGGCCAAGCACGCGACCGGCCGGCCCAACGTCATCGTGTTCTCCGGCGGGTTCCACGGCCGGACTCATCTGACCATGGCCATGTCGACCGCGTCGGCCGCCCACCGCGCGGGTTACGCACCGCTCCCGTCCGGCGTGCACGTGGCGCCATTCGCCGCCCACCCCGACCAGACCCCGGCGGCGCTGGCCGCTCTGACCCGGCTGCTGGAAACCGAGTCACCGCCGTCTGACACCGCGATCGCCATCATGGAGCTGGTTCAGGGAGAGGGCGGGTATCTGCCGGCCGACCGGGAGTTCGTGCACGGCGTGCGGCGGATCTGCGACTCCCACGGAATCCTGTTCGCCGCCGACGAGGTGCAGACGGGTTTCGGGCGTACCGGCGAGATGTTCGCCGTCGATGCCTACGGCGTGCGTCCCGACATCCTGGTGCTGGGTAAGGGGATCGCGTCAGGGTTCCCGATGTCGGCGATCGGGAGTTCGGAAGCGATCATGTCCTCGTGGGTGCCCGGTTCGCACGGAGGGACCTACGGCGGTAACCCGCTCGGCTGCGCGGCCGCTCTGGAAACGATAGCGATCCTGACCGAGCCGGGCGTCGCCGACATCGTGCGGGCACGCTCCGACCAGCTGTTCGTCGGCGTCCGCAAGCTTGCCGAGCGGTACGACTTCATCACCGATGTGCGCGGCCTCGGCTTGATGCTCGGGATGGAGTTCGACACGCCCGAGCGGACTCGCGCCTTCGCCGGGCACTGCCTCACCGTGGACTCCATCATCGTGATGGGCGCCCCCTCGGGACGGGTCGTCCGGTGCATGCCGCCGCTGACGGTAAGCGCGGAAGAGATCGACCTCGCGCTGGCCGGCTTCGAACGGGCCGCGGCGGCAGCCGAGTGACCGGGTCAGCCGCGGCGCCCGCCAAGGGAAATCTGAGCACCGGAAGGGCAATCGGGCAATGATCGCTGGACTGACCGACTTTTTCCACACCGGCGTCGTGGTCGACGACATGCAACAGGCCACCGCCGACATGTCGAAGGCATTCGGGTTCGAATGGGCCCAGCCCACGGAGATCCTGGCACCGGTCAGGCTGCGCGACGGCGTCGTCCAAGCCCACCGCTGGGTCACGTACTCGATTGGCGGAGCGCACGCGATCGAGTTGATCCAGCAGGTCGACGGGGAGATCTACGTGCCTGCCGACGGCTCCCAGCGCCTGCATCACCTCGGATTCTGGGTGGACGACCTGCCCGCGGAGTCGCACCGCCTGGAAAGCCTGGGGATGCCGTTGCGCATGATGGGGCCGGCCAATGCCGACCAGCCCTATTTCGCCTTTCACGACGGAATGCTGGGGGGCTTGTTCATCGAACTCCTGTCGGTCGTGCGCAAGCCGGCCATCGAAGCCTGGCGGGCCGGCGGGAAGCTCCCGCACTGACCCGTAGATCACGAACTTAGGAGGCCGATCGCCCTTGCAGCTGAAGGGACGTACAGCACTGGTCACCGGCGGGGCCAGCGGAATCGGGTTTGGCATGGCGGTCGCGTTCGCGGCATCGGGCATGCGGGTCGCGATAGCCGACATCGACCCCGATCGAGTGCGCTCCGCCACCGCGCGATTGCGGGAGCGCTCACCCAACGTCGTCGGCTTCGAGGTGGACGTCGCCGACCCCGACTCGGTCATCAGGCTGCGCGACCAGGCGCGGCGCGAACTGGGAGAGGTTCACCTGCTCTGCAACAACGCCGGCGTGGGCTGCCGGCGCGAGCTGGTGGAATCGACCCCGGCCGATTGGCAGTGGGTCTTCTCAGTGAACCTCTTCGGCCAGGTGAACGGCATGCGGGCGTTCGTGCCGATCATGGGCGGGGCGCCGGGCGAACACCACATCGTCAATACCGCGTCGATGTCCGGCCTCCGGCTCGGTGTCATGGGCTACCAGAGCATTTACACCGCCTCGAAGTTCGCGGTGCTCGGTATGACGGAAGCGCTCAGGGCGGAATTGGAACCGATGGGAATCGGCCTGTCCGTTCTCTTCCCCGGCCCGGTGACCAGCGGCATGCGCGCCAATTCGGCGCAGGTCCGCGCCATCCAGACGGGGCAGCGGACCGAACCTGAGCGGGAACCGGAGCCGGTGAACCGCCCCACCGGATGGCTCGACCCGGAAGACGTCGGCCTGATGGTGGTGGACGCCGTCGAACGGGATCTGCCGTACATCATCACGCACCCCGGTCACTGGCCGGCCGTGGCCGCGCAGCATGGCAAGCTAGCCGAGGCCTTCGCCGATGCGGAGCGGCGCGACCAGGCTCAACGCGACCAGGCGCGGGTAGCACCGGCCGCGGACGCCCAGTAGATTCACGTCGCGGGCTCCGCATGGCTAGTGCGGGTACAGCGCCGTCAGGACGTTGTCTTCCACGCCGAACGGACGGGGCTCACCTTCCACAGTAAGCCGCGTCCGTTCGGGATCGGGGTTAAAGGTCGTGGGGTCAGAAGGTCGTGGGGTCAGGAGGCGGGAATCATCGGCGGCAGGGCAGTGAGCTTGACCATCGGGTAACAGGTGAAGGGCACCGCGGCCTTGAGCTCCTTGGCCGCGGCGTCGATCTGACCGAGCCCGATGCAGCCGGCCGTGGGGCCGTCGTGCAAGGCCGGCCACTGCTGCGTGAGGTAGCCGGTAGGGCCCTGGTAGGTATAGATCCCCCCGTTCACGGTCTGCTCGAAGCTCTGCTGCGACAGCGGCCCGGCCTTGGCCGTCGCCTCGAGCATGCTCACGAACTGGTCCGCGGTCCAGTACCCGACGCTCTGGCCGAAGCTGAAGCTGCCGTTGGAGTAGATGCCCGCCTTGGTAAGGTCGGCGATCTCCTGCTTCGACGCCGGGCTGTTGTCAGTCGGCTGGGGCCACAGCGAGCCCTGGTAGGAACCGTCCAGCGTCGAGGCCGCGTTGGCCGAGCCCTGGAACAGGTTCGGGGGAAGGCCGGACTGAGCGTAGAAATCGTCCTTGTAACCCAGCGACTTCGCCGACTGGATGAAGCTCAGCTCCTGCGCGTACGGGATGCCGACGTCGATCAGGTTGGGGTTGGTCGCCAGCACCGCCTGAACGTACGGCGTGTAGTTCGTCGGCGGAACCTGGGGAATGTTGTCTTGGGCAAAGACCACATCCATACCGATCTGCTTCATCGCCTGCTCCCCCGCCGGGGTCTCGAGCCCGTTCGCCGTCGAGTTTGTCAGGACCAAGGCGATGCGGACATCGGCGGCCGCCTTCCCGGTCGCGGCGAGATAGGCGCGTTCCGGCGCCACCGAGTAGTTACCCCCGATCTTGGGCTCGGCGACGTAGCAGCCGCCGCCGATGACGGGGAAGAACCAGGAAACGCCGCACGAGACGGGCGTGAAGGAGTACCCGAGCATCGGCGTGTGGTGCTGGGCCAGCAAGGCCATGGTGCCCGGGTCGAAGGAGATGCTGGCGACCGGCGCGATGGCGAAGACCTGATCCTTCTCGATCAGTTCCTGGATGAGGTTGGTATCGTTGGAGGTCAGGCCGGAGTCGTCGTACAGTTTTTTGTACACGATCTTGTGGCCGTCGATGCCGCCGGCGGCGTTGGTCCGCGCGATGCGCGCCTCGAAGCCCGCGTCCATACCGGATTCGCCCGCGATCTGTACCGAGCCAATGCCTCCGACGACGATCGGTGCACCCGCGGCCAGCGCGCCGCTGGCGGCGGCGCTCGCCGTGCCGGTTGATGCGGATGATGCGGCTGCCCCGGAAGTTGTCGCTGCTCCGGATGATGAGGTGCTGGCTGTGCTCGACGTACACGCCGCCAGCAACGTCGCGGCCGCGACGGCCGCTCCGCCGGCCAGCCAGCGTCTGTGTCTGTTCAGGTGGATTCGCCGGTTCTTGTGCATTGGCACTCAATTCTCCGCTGTTCGGTGACTGCTCCTCGCCGGGAATGAAAATCGTCAGGGGTACCTGACCGGGCTCCGCGACCTGCTGGCGGATGAGCCTGCAGGCGGGCGCCAACCATTGGAATGGTTGGAAATTTTATTATCCAAATAAATGTAGCTGTTTTATTTCTCTTCATCAAGAGGGCGCTTGGACCCGTTGCCGCTCGCTGACCACGCGACAACGGAAAATATTGGTCGGCTGGCGGCGGGCAGCAGATCGCGTAACGTTCCGATAAACGTGGTTGACTATGACTACGAACTTCTATGATTATCACAATAGTAAGATGGTTCCCTGCTGCCCTGAGCGGGTCAGAGAGGATGCGGATTTGCGCTGCGCACGACGGTCTTGGCGGGCCATCACGGCAATCGGCTCGGTCGGCATGACGGCGGCGCTCGCGCTGACGGCCTGCCCTCGTCGCCTTCTTCGCGTCGCCTTCTTCCCTTCTGCGGCTTCGTCTGGTTCTCAGGCAGCGCCCGGGAGCGCGAGCCCTGGCGGCCCCCATGACCAGGGCCTCCGCTCGATCCGGCCCGCGAAACCGCGCACCCCTTCTCGGCGCCAGCCACGCGAGAGCCCCCCCCCCCCCCCCCCCACCCCACCACACCCCCCCCCCCCCCCGGGAGAACTCGCCGACGCAGGCGGCCGACACCGAGGCACAGGAACAGACCTGGAAGCAGCTGGGCGCGCAGGTCGTTTACGCCGAAGACACATCCCTCCAGCCGGCCCTTCCTCCCCTCCCACCCCCCCCCCCCTCCCCCCCCCCCCCCCCCCTCCGGCGCAGGTTGGGCAGTTGGGCGCCGCCCGCCCGGTCAGCCGTTGCCTAGGTTGAGAGCCTTGGCGGAGTACGCGGTGTCGGTGAACTCCCATACCTCGCGGATAAGGCCGTCGGGATCGAAGATGTAGATCTTGGCGTATTCGTTCTCGTAGTCCACCCCTTGCGCGGTCTCGCCCCGGTTGACGTGCTGGATGACCACGCAGTCAGCCGCGGCGACGACGCGGCGCACGTCGCGGGCCACCCCGTGCGGGAAGATCTTGGCCGACATCGCGGTGAGGCCCGCCAGCGCCTCGCGGCCGCGCAATTCCCGGCGCCCGAGATGCCACACTGGGTCGGCCGCGAACAGGCTGAGGAACTCCTCGACCTCGGCCGTGCCGAGCAGCACGTTGGCCTTCAGCGCGGTCTCGCGGTTGCGGACGGTCTGTGCGTCGTTCACATCGCCTCCAGGTATCTCGGGTTCTAGTCGGACAGTCGGCCAAGCACGGACATCGCACGCCGCGCCGCGAGGCGGGTAGCTTCCAGATCGGCATCGGTGTGCGCGGGCGACGTGTACAGGATCCCCTTCGGGATGATGTGCACTCCGTTGGTGAGCATCGCCTCGGCGAAGGCCCGGTAATCCGCGTCGCGGGCCTGCAGGGTGTCGGCGTAGGTACGGACCGGCTGCTCGCTGACGAACCCGTGGGCCACGCCTGTGTGGTAGTTGACCTGGAAAGGAACCCCTGCCTTGCCGGCTTCCTCCAGGAGAATCCCGGCCAGCGCCGCTGTGCTCCGCTCCAGGTGCGGGTACACGCTGGCCGCGTTCGCCGCCAGGTGCCGGACGGTGGCGACCGCGGCGCTCGTCGCGATGGGATTCAGGTTGTAGGTTCCCATGTGGGTCACCGCACCGGACACGGTAACGCTCATGACGTCGGCGCGGCCGACGACCGCGCTGATCGGGAAGCCGCTGCCCATTGCCTTGCCCAGGATGGTCAGGTCGGGCAGCACTCCGAACGCCTGCTGCGCGCCGCCGAGTGAGACCCGGAACCCGGTCACGGTCTCATCGAAGACCAGGACGGCACCCGCCCGCCGCACCACGTTCGCCGCCGTTCGCAGGTATGCCAGGTCAGGGACGATGCAGCCGCCGTTGACCGCGATCGGCTCCATGATCACGGCGGCGACGTCGTCGGCCAGCGCGTCCTGCAACGCCGCCAGATCCTGCCACGCCGCGATGGTGACCGTCGCGGCGGCCCCGGCATCCTGCCCGCCGGTACCGGGCGCGGCCGAGTCAGGCTGGCCGTAGCTGGCGATGAAGATGTTGTCGACCCAGCCGTGGTAGTGGCCGAGGAACTTGATGATGCGCCGCCGGCCGGTAGCGGCGCGCGCGATACGCAGCGCCGTCTGGACGGCCTCGGTGCCCGTGCTGTTGAAGACGCACAGCTCGGCGGACGGCACGACCGCGCTGACCAGCTCCGCCAGCTCGGATTCCTGCCGGTGCGACGCTCCGTAGCCGATCCCGGTATCCAGCTGGCGGCGGACGGCCGACAGGACCGGCTCAGGCGAGTGGCCAAGCAGCATCGGGCCGTACGCGAGTGCGTAGTCGACGTACTCATTGCCGTCCACGTCCCACATCCGGGCGCCCGCCGCGCGCTCAAACGAGATCGGCACCGGCCGCTGCGCCGCGCGCACCGCGGACGCCGCGCCGCCGGCTAGTGTCCGCCGTGCCCGCTCGTGCACGGCATGGGAGCGCTCGAAACGGTCCGCGGTCATGGCGCTCCTCCGTCTGCTGCGTCGAACGCCGGGAACCGGGTCACCGGTCGGCGGCGGGCTCGGCCGGACGCCCGGCGGCCGGCTCGGGGACGGCCAGCTGGCCGAGGTACGCGTCGACCAGGTCGTCGCCGGCCAGCTCACTCGGCCTCCCGGTCCATACCACCTTGCCCAGTTCCAGGATCGCGGCATGGTCGGCGATGTCGAGGACGGCCTTGGCCTTCTCCTCGACGAGGAGAAGGCTCACGCCCTCGTCCCTGAGCTCACCCATCAGCCGGATGATCTCGGCCGCCACCATCGGCGCCAAGCCGAGCGTCGGCTCGTCCGCGATGAGCAGGCTCGGCGGGTTTACCAGGAACGGCGCCATCGTCAGCATCTGCTGCTCGCCGCCGGACAGGTTCGAGGCCGGCTGATTACGACGTTCGCCGAGCACCGGGAACCGCTCGTACACCTTGCGGCGGTCCTTTTCCGCCCGCAGCCGCAGCGACAGATTGTCATCAACGGTGAGGTTGGGGAAGATGCCGCGGGACTCCGGCGCGAGAAGCAGCCCAAGGCGGCACCGGTCGTGGGCCGGCAGTTGCGTGATGTCCTGCCCGTTGAACAAGATGCGTCCCGACGTCGGTGCGATCAGCCCGCCGACGACGCTGCACAACGTCGACTTGCCGGCTCCGTTGGAACCGACGACCGCGGTGATCGATCCCTTGGCCAGCACCAGGGAGGCCTGCTTGAGCACCTGAATCTCGCCATAGCCAGCATCAAGCTGATCGAGGACCAGAATGGCGTCGGACAGCGCCGCCGGCGCTGTGCTCGCGGGGATAGCGGTGGTCGAGGCAATTGCGGTGGTCACGGCGGTAGCGTTGGTCACGGGGATAGCGGCAGGCTCGCCGCCGGGAGCGGCGGACGGCACTGACTGGCTGGTGGCGGGCGCGGCTTGCGCCGCGAGAGCGGGCACGCCGATCGCACGATCCGCCCGCCCGGCGCGCGCGGCCTTCCTCGCCCGCCTCTTATCGCGTTGTGCCCTAAATAGCGCCGCGTTCAGGCTCAGGATGCCGTTCGGGTCCTGCGCCATGGTGATGGCGCCAAGGCCGAACAAGACGTTCGGGATATAGGGATTCGCCGTGCCCTCCCATGTCCAGAACGGGAGGTGGAAACCGCTGGAGATGATCGCCGGCACGATCGCCACGCTGATGCCGGCCACGACCGCGCCTCCCGGCAGGCGGATGCCCTGCAGCACCACGCTGGCCAGCCAGACGAGCCCGGCCTCGGTCGCGAAACCGGGAGCGGAGGCGGAGTTGTTGTAAGTGGCGAGCATAACCCCGCCGAATCCGGCCAGGCCCGCCCCGATAGCGAACGTGAACAGCTTGACCCGGGTGGGGTTGATGCCGACCATCCTGGCACCAGCGTCGCTGGAGGTCACCGAGATCGCGGCCCGGCCGGCGGCGGAACGCTGCAGGTTGCGGGTGATGATCACCCCGATGGCCACCAGCACGATCATCGCGATCCCCATCGACCGGTTGGAATTGAGGTCGAGGATCCCGAGGTTGGGGCGCGGGACCACCCAGCCGTTGGAACCGTTGGTCAGCCATCCCCAGCCGAACAGCACGTTGTCGCAGAGAAAGCCGAGCGCCAGGGTGGCCAGCGCGAGCGCCAGTCCGCCCAGCCGGAGCGCGGGCAGCGCGACCAGCAGCCCGAATACCATGGCGACGAGCACGGCCAGCACCAGCGCGCCGATGTACGGCACGTGAAACTGGTTGAACAGCAGCCCCGCGGTCAGCCCGGACAGCGTCACGAACGCGGCCTGCGCGAGCGTGACCATGCCGCCAAGGCCCGTGACGATGACGAAGGACAGGAAGATCAGGCCGAAAGCGAGGCCTTCGATCAGCTGCCCGGTCCAGAACGCGTCCGAGAGCCACACCGTGTAGATGACCAGCAGGACGCCGCTGACGGTCCACGGCAGCCCGCGGCGCCAGGCCGGCAGGTCGCTTGTGTAGTCCCGGACCGTCCGGCTGACCTGCGCGGCCCCGGCAACCCGGCCCCGCCTGCGTCCCCAGACCACGACACCGACCAGCAGCACGACGAAGGGAACGGCCGACTCGAACCCGTTGATCGACGAGGCGAAGGTCGCGTACCGCACGATGAGCGACTCGAGAATGCCGATCACCAGGCCCGCCGTGAACGCGATGGGGATCGAGCGGAACCCCCCCGCCACCGCCGCGGCCACGGCCACGAACGTGATCAGGGTGTACGTGTCGGGCGACAGCGAGTTGAAGATCGGCCCCGCGGCGATCCCGGTGAGCGAGGCAAGCGAGGTGCCGATGATCCAGGCCAGCATCGAGGTGCGCTTGCGGTCCACGCCGCGCAGCTGGGCCAGGCCAGGACGGTCCACCAGCGCGCGCATCCGCAGCCCAAGTCGCGTCCGGCTGAGCATCAGCCACATGCCGAGCGCGACGAGCGCCGCGATGCCGAATACGATCACCTGGTCGGAGGTGATCGGGATGCTGCCGACGTGCCAGGTGATCACGGTCGCGGGCCCGATGCCTGACACCTCGGCGACCTGGGTGGTGTCCGGCAAGTGCGCACCGAGACTGTTGATGATCTGCTCGACCAGGTAGGCGAACGCGGGCAGGAAGACCAGGACGCCGATGGTCGCCATGATCTTCGAGGTGTCGTCGGCATCAGACAACGACCGGAACACCAGCCGGTCAAGCAGCCAGCCCATGCCAGGCCCGAGCACGACGAGCGTCAGCACCGCGGCCGGCACGACCGACCAGCCGAGGCCGGTGTTCAGCAGGTAGTACATAAAGGCCGAGATGAAGGCGATGGCGCCGTAGCTGAGATTGAAGATGCCGGTCGTCTGGTAGGTCAGCGTCAGGCAGGTAGCGATCAGTGAGTAAATCGCCCCGCTGACCAAGCCGGTGACGACCAAGGTAAGAAACTGGCTCATAACCTCGTCAACTCGCTTCTCGTCACGACTGGAGGGGTCTCAGCCGAGGTAGGCTGCCCGCACTCCCGCGTGCTCACGGATCTGGGCAGGCGTTCCGTGCGCGAGCACGGAACCGGCGGCGAATACGTAGATAACGTCGCATTCGCTCATGACGAACTTCATGTCGTGCTCAACCAGGAGCACGGCGCAGTCAGCTGACTCACGCAGCCGCGCGAGCACGGCCCGCAGCACCGCCGCGTCCTTCGCCCCGAGCCCGGACGTTGGCTCGTCGAGCAGCAGGATCTTCGGCTGGTCGATCAGGGCGCGCCCGAGCTCGACCAGCCGCGCGGTGGCGATCGGCAAGACGTCCGCCGTGCGTGAGCGCACGTCGGTCAGCCCGCACAGCTCCATGACGTCGGCCGCCAGCGCGCGGCGCCGCTTCTCCTGGCGTTTCCTGGTCGGAAAGTGCACGATGTCGGCGGCCATCGTGCCACCGCCACCGCGCCACTCCGTCGCCGCGAGCAGATTGTCCTCGACCGTCAGACGGCCGAACACCTGCTGGCGCTGGAAGGTACGGCGCATGCCCCACCTGGCCCGCCATACCGCGGACCGGCCGGTGACGTTCTCGCCGTCGAACCAGACCGAGCCGCCCACGGTACGGCACAGGCCCGAGAGCACGTCGAACAGCGTGGTCTTGCCCGCTCCGTTGGGCCCGATAACTCCGACAACCTGACCGTGGCGCGCTTCAAGCGAGACGCCCCTGAGGGCCTGCACGCCGCCGAACCGCACCTTGGCATCCCGCACCTGCAGTACCGGCTGGCTGCCGGCATTGGCGACGTCTGCACCGTCCATGGACAACTCCTCGAATCGAGGCCGCCGGCGTCAGACCGCGGCCTTCTCCTCGTTCAGGTGCAGGACCCAGGCGGCCGTACCGCCGTAGACGGACTCCTCGATGGCGGTGCCGCGTACGTGCGCGACGTTCTCGAAGGTGTTGAGCGGGTCGTTGTACCCCTCCGGGTGCGGGTAGTCGCCGCCCCACATGAGCATGTCGTTCAACCCGCCGGCTGGACAGCTCGACCGGGTTGTCCTCAGGGAAGACGCCGAGCCGCACCTGCCGGCGAATGTACCCGCTCGGCTCCATGGTGAGGGAGGGAGTGAGGACCTGGCCGGTGTGCGTCCGCCGCATCATCCACGAGTTGTCGATGCGGAACAGCAGCTGCGGCAGCCAGTCAGGCCGGTACTCGATCAGCGACAGGCGCAGGTCGGGGAACTTCGCGAAGGTGCCATTGACCGCCATGTCGGCGATGCACAGCTGCGGCTGGACCCGGGAGAACGACGCCTCGAGCACCTTATAGGCGTATGGCTCGTTGTAGACCCATTCCTTGGCGACAACCGAGTCGGACGTGGAGATGTGCCAGAACGGCGCGACGTTGTACTGCAGGAACAGGCGCCACACCTTCTCGTTGTCGGGATGCGACAGCGCCTTGCCGTTGATCAGGCCCGGGGACATGCAGGCGAGCCGCACGCCTCCCGCGCTGAGCGCCGCCAGCTGCTGCTCGGCGTAGGAGAAGTCACCGGTGAAGTGGACAAGACCCGACGGGAGCAGCCGGCCCTTTGTGTCCTGTTGCACCTCGACCGCGAACCGGTTCCACGCGGAGAAGTTGGCCTGGATGTGCTCGTAACTGTCCTTGCCGACGACCCGTGGGGCGTTCAGCGTCCACTGCGGGAACTGGACCGAGTAATCGATGCCCCACTCGTTCACCCGCTTGAGGCGGGCCTGCGGGCTCCAGTGGTCCTCGGGCAGCTCGTCGTAGGGACGGTAAGCCTGCTGGCCCTGGCGCTGTTCAGCCGTCTGGCGGGCTACGTTGCCTGTCTTCCAGTCCCCCGGCTCGCCCCACCAGACGAAAGTGTCGGTCTTTTCGCCGCCGACCGCGAGCCAGGAATAGCCCAGGTCGTCGGTGACGATGCTCAGCACCTTGTCGTGGTCGGCCTTCGGAGCGTGCTCCTGCCACAGGTTGCGGGTTTCGAACAGGTGCCCGTCGCCATCGATGATTGCCATGTTGCTGCCTCCGCCTTCACGCATTGCGGTCGTCAAGGTGCGTGACCCGATCCGTCCCTGGCGCCAGCCGGGAAACGGGTGCCCCGGGCAAACACTCCGGCCCCAGGCACCACTGGGCTTGTACTATCCAAACTATTGTAAGGGTAATGGGTGTAGATCACAATAACTGCACTGGCGCGATAACCCTGCTTAACGAAGCCGGCCAGTAATTGGCGAAGCCGGCCAGCGCTGGGTTCGCGAGCGGCGGCGCTAGTGTGGTGCGTCCGAGATTCAACGGTTAATGTCTGCTAGTTTACTGGCATGTCACATTCGGGTCCTTCTGCCGCCGTGATCGTGCTGTCGAGGACGAGCGGGCCGAGCTAGCGCGACGGGCGGCGCTGCCGGAGCGCCGTCGGTCTGACCGGGCCCGGATCGTGCTGGCCTGCGCGGAGGGGATGCCGAATGCCGTGGCCGCGCGAGAGCTGGAGGTCGCGGTCAAGTGGGTGTCGAAGTGGCGGCGCAGGTTCGCCGAGCAGCGGCTGCCAGCCTGGAGGACGACGCGCCGATTGGCCGGCCGAAGGCGGACCTGGTCCTGTCCGGAGCCGAGCGGGCGCAGCTGACCCGGTGGGCCCGGCGCGCGAAGACGGCCCAGTACCTGGCGATGCGGGCGAAGATCGTGCTGGCCTGCGCCGAGGGCGTCATGAACAAGCAGGTCGCCGCGGACCTGGGCGTCGACGAGTCGACGGTGGACCGCTGGCGGGCCCGGTTCATCGGCCGGCTGAAGGGGCTGCACGACGAGCCGCGGCCGGCCGGCCCCCGTCGGTCCGCCTCGATCAGGTCGAGGACGTCATCGTGGCCACCCTGGAGTCCCTGCCGGGCAGCGACACCCACTGGTCGCGGGCCTCGATGGCCGCTCACTCAGGCCTGAGCAGGTCCACCATCGGGCGGATCTGGAGGGACTTCGGCCTCAAGCCGCACCGGCAGGACTCCTTCAAGCTGTCGAAGGACCCGTTCTTCATCGAGAAAGTCATCGACGTCGCCGGGCTCTACCACAACCCGCCCGAGAAAGCGGTCGTGCTCTGCGTGGACGAGAAGTCCAGATCCAGGCGCTGGACCGCTCGCAGCCGGTGCTCCCGATGATGCCGGGCATGCCCGAACGCCGTACCCACGACTACCTGCGCCACGGCATCACCAGCCTGTTCGCCGCCTTCAACACAGCCGACGGCACCGTCATCAGCGAACTGCACCGCCGCCACCGGGCCGCCGAGTTCCGAAAGTTCCTGGCAAAGATCGATAAGACCGTCCAGGCCGGCCTGGCAGTTCACCTGGTCTGCGACAACTACGCCACCCACAGCACCCCCGAGATCAAGGCATGGCTCAAGAGGCACCCGCGCTTCCACGTCCACTTCACCCCCACCGGCTCCTCCTGGATGAACCAGGTCGAACGCTGGTTCGGCCTGCTCACCGACAAGCTGATCCGCCGCGGCGTCCACACCTCCGTCCAGGCCCTGGAAAACGACATCCGGAACTGGATCGCCACCTGGAACGACAACCCCCGCCCCTTCACCTGGACCAAGACAGCCGACGAGATCCTCAGTTCCCTCGCCGACTACCTCGCCAAGCTCCCAACCGGACAGCCCAAAACCAGGCAAGAATAACCAGCGAAATCTCGGACGCAGCACACTAGTGGGCGCGCCCGTTAATTCGTCGGGGATGGCGCTTGGTCGCGGCTGGTTCCGGGTTCGCGTCATGGTTTTGTCGGTGACGGGTGGTTTCATGAGCTCATGCCTCGAAAACGTGAGCGGGACGCGCCGCCGGTGGTGCACCGCACCGCCCGCTGCGGGCTGCGGGTTACCCGCGCCCAGCAGAACCGGCTCTTCGGGCTGCTGCGCTCGCCGGCGACGTCTGGTGCGCCGTGCTCGAGCTGAACCAGTGGCGCCGCCGCCGCCAGGACCCGCCGCTGGCCGGCTACCGGAACTGTGCCGGGAACTGGCGGTGTCCGGCCCTGGCACGTTCGGGGAACTCGACAGCACCGGCGCTCGGTCGGTACTGCGCCGGTACTCCGACGCCTGGTTCGCCGCCGCCGCCAAGCGCAAAGCGGGGGACACCTCGGCGCGGTACCCGCGGCGCAGGCGGGGCCTGGTCCCCGTCCGCTGGTACGCCGGCACGTTCACCCTCGACGGGCGACTGCTGCGCCTCCCCGTCGCCCGCGGGCGCCCGCCACTGCTAGTGCACCTGGACCGGGACGTCCCCTACCCGGCCGGGCAGGTCCGCTCGGTGACCCTCGGGTTCGACGCCGGGCGCCTCTACCTGGATGTGACCGCCGAGGTTCCCCTCGCCGTCTACCCGCAGGGAACCGGGCCCGACTCCGCCCGGGTCGGCGGGCGTGGACCTGGGCATCATCCACCCCTACGCCGCCGCCGGGCCCGGCGGGCGGCAACTGCTGGTCTCCGGGCGGGCCATCCGCGCCGAATGCCGGCAGCACCTGCGCGACCGCAAAGGCCGCACCCAGGCCGCCGCCCGCCGCGCCCCCAAGCCGGGGCAGCGGGGGTCACGGCGGTGGCGCAAGCACAAGCGCTGGGTGCGGCAGGCGGAGGCCCGGCACGGGCGGCGGGTCCGGCAGGCCCAGCATGAGGCGGCCAAGGCGGTGGTGGGCTGGGCGGTGGAGCAGCGGGTGGGGACGCTGGCGGTCGGCGACCCCCGCGGCGTCCTGACCCTGCCGGCCGGACGGCGCCACAATCAGCGCCTCCGGGACTGGCGGGTCGGCCACCTCATCCGCGCCCTGAAAGACGTGACCCCAGGCGGCGGCCCTCATCACGGCCGCCCGCTCAGGGGCCTCTGGCCGGCACCGGCCCGCCCCGTACGGCAACCACCGAACGGGGAGTCGCTCGCCACACCGCGAGGAGCCCGCAAGGCCGCCGGCTGAACACCGACGAACTTACGGACGCATGCACTAGACGCGAATGAGCGCCTTGCCGATGTTGCCGCCGTGCAGCATGGAGATGAAAGCCTGCGGCGTCTGGTCGACGCCTTCGGTTATCGTGGTCGGCGCGCTGAGCTGGCCGCTGCGCAGCCACTCAAGCGTGTCGGCGCGGTGCGCGCCGGCCCGGTCCATGTGGTCCCAGATGACGTAGCCTTGCATGCTGAGGCGTCCGGTGACGAAGCGGCGGATGTTGCGGAGCGCGGGACCCGGGCCCGAGTCGTTGTACGCTGACACCGAACCGCAGTTGACGATCCGTCCGTGCAGCGCGAGGTGGTCCACCGCCGCCTGCAGGTGCTCACCGCCGACGTTGTCGAAGTAGAGCTGGAACCCGTCCGGGCAGAATTTGCCCAGCGCCTCGCCGGGACTGGTCTTCTTGTAGTTGAACGCCTCGTCGAAGCCGACGCTGCGCAGGTAGTCGACCTTCTCATCGGAGCCGGCGCTGCCGATGACCCGGCAGCCGTAGATCTTGGCCAGCTGCCCGACCATGCTGCCGATCGCGCCCGCCGCGCCGGAGACGAACACCGTCTCCCCCGCCTGCGGCTTGCCCAGGTCAATGAAGCCGACGTAGGCGACGAAGCCAGACAGGCCCAGGACCCCGAGCTCGTGGGGCAGGTCGATGTCCGCCTCGACCGGCACGACCTCCACCTGGTCGCTGGTTACCGCGCCGTGCTCGACCCAGCCCAGCCGTCCGCGCACGACCGCGCCGACGGGCAGCGCCGGGTCGCGGGACTCGACGATGTGACCGAGCGCGCTGCCGGGGACGACCTCCCCCACCACGTTGCGGCCGCCCACGTCGCGCATCGTGCTGCGCAGGCCGGGGTCGAGCGACAGGTAGTCGGACTTGACCAGGGCCTGGCCGTCGCCGAGCACCGGCGGGGCGACGTCATCGACGCTGAAGTCGCCGAGGACGGGCTCGCCCTCGGGACGCCTGACCATTCTGACAACGAGAGACATGTGGGCTCCGTCTGGCTGAGGAGAACAAGAGCTTGCTACGCGTGATCCGCGGGGCGGGAGAACCGCCCGTTCCTGGAGAGCAACGTGCTCTCTACACGAATAATTACAATAATTTTGGTTGAACGCAAGACTGATGCGCGCCCGGCGCCGCGTCGTGCAACATCGGTCGTGCGACAGTGCTGCCCGAGGGCGGGGGCCGGCGATCAGGGCAGTGCCCGGTCCCACTGCCACGGGATGACGATCTCGAAGGGCGCCGCCAGCAGCGGCTCGATCTGCTGGCCGGCCCACCGGGCGGCCAGCCCTGACCCCAGCTCGCCGGCCACCTTGACCGGGTCCTCGTCAAGGTAGAAGACCGAGATGGTCAGGTCGGCGTGGTCCCCATAGCGTTCCGCGAACGGCCGCTTACTGCCCCGGTAGCGCCACAGGCCCGCGACGCCGGGGGTCTGGGCCAGCCGGTCGAGTTCCTCGCCGCGCTCGGCGCCGGCCGCCACCCGCTCCACCAGCACGTAGACGCCACGGGCAGGACGCCAGGGAATCACCGCCGCGCCTACCAGGGCGGCGCGGGAAGCCGCGGTGGCCACGACATCGTAGACGCCGATGTGCACCCGCCTGACCTGATTCATGTCCGAACCAGCGGCGCCGAAGGACGAGGCCGGCATCCGGTCGGCCGCGAGCAGGGTGGCCCCGAGGGCGCTGAAATCGTCGAACGCGGCCTCGAGCGGCTCGGCGAAGAGATAGTTGACGATGTGATCGACATCGTCGAAGGACCCGGCGCTCACCGCCCTGGCCGCCCGGCACTCCGGGGTCGACACCCAGCGCTGACCGTGCCGGAAACCGACGATACGGTACTGCTCGGTCAGGTGGTCGAGCATGTGCCAGCGCAGGTAGGCAGCGTCCGAGCCGTCCGCGGTGCGGCGGGTCATCGAGAACACCGCCGCCTCTACGTCACCTGACCCGGTCGCGCTAACCGCCGCGTCCTCGTCGGACGGCCGGGCGCTTGGGCCGAGCAGCGAATCCTCCACCGGAGAGCCTCCATAACTCCGCGCTCGATCACGCTCCCCCGCCCGGTAACGCGGAACCGCCGGGAGTTTGGCCAAGCTGAGCATCCACGGCCATGGCGCAATAGCCTCAGGCCTGAACCATGTTCAGGACGATAGCCACCCGTGTCGGGACCGTCAAGGTGCGCAACTTCCGGCCGCGGGACCTGCGGCCGCCTCGAGTCCCGCTGCGCCGTTGAGCTAGCGTGCTTGCATCTGTACTATTGCAACAATTCGGATCATTGTGCGCTGCGGTGCTGCAGCCAGCTGCGGTAAATTCCGTGGTCATGGCTGTCGCGGAAGACTGGGGTGACCTACCGGTGAGTGTTGAAGAGCGGATCACGGCGCTGGAAAACCGACTACGGGCCACGGAAGATCAGCTCGAGATCATGCGACTGCTTTTGACCTACGGGCCCGCGGTCGACTCGGGTGAGAGTGTGAAGGCAGCCGAACTGTGGGCCGATGACGGCGTATACGACGTCGGCGGTTTGAACCGCAATCAGGGCCGCGGCGCGATCGCCGCGCTCTACGACAGTCGGGGGCACCTCGATCTGATCAACCAGGGATCCGGCCATCTGACGATGACACCGCAGATAACGCTGGACGGCGACAAAGCCAGCGCGGTCGGGTACTCGATCGTGGTCCTGCGCGGCGACGACGGCTATGCCGTCTGGCGGGCCTCGGCCAACCACTGGTCGCTCGTGCGCACCGATTCGGGGTGGCGCATCGCCGAGCGCTTCAACCGGGTGCTCGACGGCACGGCCACCTCACACGACGTACTGCGAAAGGCGGTCCGCTGATGCCCCGCTTCGATGACCAGGTCGTGATCATCACCGGCGCCGGCACCGGCCTCGGACCGGTGCTGGCGCGGATGTTCGCCGCTGAGGGCGCCAAGGTCGTGGTCGCGGGCCGCCGGGTCGAGCTCCTCGACGAGCTCGCCGCGAGTATCGGTGAACGTGCTCTTGCCGTGCGCGCCGACGTCACCAGGGAAGCTGACGTCATCGCGCTGGTCGACGCCGCGATGGACGCTTTCGGCCAGGTCGACGTGCTGATCAACAACGCGGCCCAGCCCGGGGTGGACAAGTACATCTGGGAGCAGACCCTCGAGAACTGGAACAACACGATCGCGGTCGACGTGACCGCGGCGATGCTGTGCAGCCGTGAGGTGATCCGCCGCAGCATGCTCGAGCGCAACAGCGGCGCCATCGTGAACCTGTCCTCCACCGCGGGCTGGAACGGCCAGGTGCGGAAGAGTCATTACTGCACGGCGAAGGCCGGGCTGCGCACGCTGACCAAGGTGATCGCGCTCGAAGGCGGCCCCCACGGCATCCGCGCGAACTGCCTGGTACCGGGAATGATCGACACTGACCTGCTGCGCAACTGGATCGCGCGAATGGCGGGCGAGGCCGGGGTCCCGGTCGAAGACCACACGGCCTCGCTGGTGGCCGGCGTCGCGCTGCAGACGATCAGCACCCCGGAAGACATCGCCAACGCCGTGCTTTTCCTTGCCTCCGCGCAGGCGCGCACGATCACCGGCCAGTCGCTGAACGTCGACGCCGGCGGCGTCATGGTCGGCTGAGGCAGCGACGGTCATGCGGTTCAACCTCGGGTACCCGATCCTCGCGATCGATCCTCCGGCTGCGTTGCTCACCGCGCCTGCCATCGCGACGATCGCCGCCGCGGCCGAGGCGGCGGGGTTCGACTCCATCGCGCTCACCGAGCACCCGGCACCGCCTGACCCGTGGCGGGCCGGTCCCGGTCATGACGCGCTTGACCCGTTCGTCGGCCTGGCCGTCGCGGCCGGCGCGTCCAGCCGGATCCGGTTGCTCACGAGCATCACGGTCGTGCCCTACCGCAATCCGTTCCTGCTCGCCAAGACGGCCGCGACGCTCGATGTCATCTCGGGCGGGCGACTCATCCTGGGGACCGGGACCGGGTTCCTGCGCGAGGAATACCAGGCGCTCGGGGTCGATTTCGAGCAGCGAAACGCGCTGTTCGACGAGGCTCTGGAGGTGCTGCTGCTCGCGTGGGGCGGCCGCCCGGTCGACTACCAGGGAATTCACTTCCAGGCCAGCGCGACCGTGAGTCACCCGACGCCGGTGCAGTCGCCGCACCCGCCGATCTGGATAGGCGGGAACGCGGCGTTGACGCGGCGCCGGGTTGCCCGGGTGGCCGATGGCTGGATGCCGATCCCCACCCGGGGCGCCGCCGTCGCCCGCCGCCGCACGCCTGAGCTCGACACCCTCAAGCAACTGGCTTCGATGATCGCGGAGATCCGAACCGCCCGGGACGGGTTCGGGCGGCCCGATCCGCTCGACGTCACCTTCACCGTCGAAGGCGTCGACCCGTTCACCGAACCCGAGCGCTACCTCGACCGGCTCAGCGAACTTGAGCAGATCGGCGTCACCTGGGTGGGCGGGCCGATCGGCGGCACGACCGTCGCGGAGATCACCGATCGGGTGGCCGAGTTCGGCCAGCTCATCATCTCCGCATCCCGGCGCTAACCGGCCAGCGCCGCCGGACGGGCAGACGAGGTCAGGAGGCGGCGACCGTCCCGGCGTCCTCGACGGCCTCCTCCAGGTGGACGTAACGTTCCCCGCGGAACAAGGACGCCGCAGCGGCGATCACCGACATGACCGCCGACGCGAGGAACGCGACGACCAGACCCTGATGGAACGGGCCGGAGATCAGCGACGGGAAGTACTCCTTGCTGGTGAGAACCGCGATGTTCGCTCCCGCGAGTGCGCCATGTCCCTGCTGGGCGAGCATCGTGCCAACCGGGTTATAGCCCAGGAAAGCCGCGAACAGGCTGGCGACGGCCGGCTCCGCGCCGATCCGCGCGGCGATGGCGGGAGCGACCCCGTGCGCGGTGAGCCCGCTGGTCAGCACGCGCGGCAGCGAGGACGACAATCCGATGATCATCAGGCTGAAAAAGATACCGATCGACAACGCGCTGCCCGAGTTCTGGAACGTGCTGCGCATCCCCGCTGCCGCCCCGCGGCGGTTGCTCGGCACACTGTTCATAATCGCGGTCGCGTTCGGCGACGCGAACAAGCCCGCTCCGAGGCCGTACAGCACGAGGACCGCCGCGAACTGCCAGTAAACGAAGTTCGTCGGCAGGATCGTCAGCCCGACGAAGCTGAACGCCACCAGAACCAGGCCGCCGGTGGAGAAGACCCGGGCTCCATAGCGATCCGACAGGTACCCAGAGATCGGCCCGGCGATCACGATCGCCGCGGTCATGGGGAGCATGTAGATGCCCGCCCAGATCGGCGTTTGCGAGAAGCTGTAGCCGTGCAGCGGCAGCCAGACTCCCTGCAGCCAGATGATCAGCACTAGCTGCAGGCCGCCGCGGCTGACGGCCGCGAGGAATCCGGCGAGGTTTCCCGCCGCGAACGCCTTGATCCGGAACAGGCGCATGTCGAACATCGGCTCGGCCACGCGCGCCTCAACGACGCAGAACGCGATGAGCAGCGCTATCCCGGCGATCAGGCCGAGGAGCACCCAGGGACTAACCCACCCCATCGTGTCGTGGTGGTACGGCTGGACGCCGTAGGTGATCGCCACGAGCACCGCGGACAGGCCAAGGCCGAACAGCACGTTGCCCAGCCAGTCAATCGACGATGGCGTGCGGGGCGCCGTCTCGTGCAGGCTGAGATAGGACCAGCAGGTCCCGACCAGCCCGAATGGCACGGAGATGAAGAACACCAGCCGCCAGTCGATTGGGCCGAGAACGCCGCCGACGATGAGACCGATGAATCCGCCGGCGATGCTGGCCACTTGATTGATGCCGACCGCCATACCGCGGCGCTCGGCCGGGAAAGCGTCGGTGACGATGGCCATCGAGTTGGAGAACAGCATCGCGCCGCCGATTCCCTGCACGACGCGGAAGCCGATGAGCCACAGTGCCCCGGCCGAGCCGAGCAACGGGTCGAGGGCGAGGGCCACCGACGCGGCGGTGAAGACGGCGAAGCCGAGGTTGTAAGTCCGCACACGGCCGAAGATGTCGCCCAGGCGGCCGAGCGAGACGACCAGCACCGCGGTCACCACGAGGTACCCCATCAGCATCCAGAGCAGGTAGCCGATGTTGCCTGGTTGCAGCGGGTTGAGGTGGATGCCGCGGAAGATGTCCGGCATCGCGATGATGATGATCGAGCCGTTGATCGTCGCCATCGAGATGCCGAGCGTCGTATTCGACAGGACAACCCACTTGTAGCGGGGACTGTCCTTATCAGTGGCCCACGGGGCGGACCGGCGGAACGCTCCAGTCACGCGCGCCCGCCCAGGCCCGGGCCACGCCAGCCGGGCAGCTGCTTCCCAGGAACCGGGGGCTCGTCCATGCTTGGGCTCCGTCCGGTTGGCTGAGGGTTTCGGGTCGACACAAATACTATTGTAATAAATACTAAAGAACAAGAGTTGACGGCGGGACGGCGACCATGCTCGGATAGGCCGGGGCGAGCAGACGCCCGTGGCCGCGGAGAGGGGTATACCGGTGAAGATGAAGCTGGCGGGCAATCCGCTGCAGGTCGGTATCATCACCAGTGATTCAGACCGGGCCGAGCACTTCTACACCGAGGTGCTCGGCCTGCCGAAGGTCGAGCCGCCGGCGCAGCTCCCCGGTGGCGGCGAGATCCGGCGCGTGCGCTGCGGCGACGTGATCATCAAGATGAACAGGCCAGGAACGCCGCCGTCGGCCGGCGCGCCGGCGGGCAAGCACTCCGATGCGACCGGCATCAGGTACCTGACTTTCGTCGTCGAGAACGCCCGCGAGATCTACGACGAGGTCAGTGCGGCCGGGTACAACATCCCGATGGAAATCCGCGAGTCGCCGGACCGGATCGTCTTCTTCGTCCAGGACCCTGACGGTAACAACCTGGAGTTCATGCAGGACCTCAGCGGGGCTTAGCACTGCCCAATCTAGTGGAATAATATGCCTAGATATTCACCGGCGCTCAGCGAAACGCACTCATCACTTCGGTCAAGAAGCGCTCGTTCGCCTGTCGTTTAGCTTCGTCGAACGCGCTGGCCAGCCGCGGGCCCTGCTGGACGTGGAAGCGGTCAACGCCGAGTTCGACGAGCTCGGCGAGCCGCTCGACGCAGTAGGCCGCGGGTCCGAAGATCGCGAAACGCTCGGCGAACTCCGGTGTGATGACGGAATCGTAGTTCACCCCCCGGCCATGACGGGTCATGTCGTAGCCGGCCGCGACCGCCTCGAACACCGCCCGTTGCTCTCGCGCCCCGGCCGCCAGGCTGGTGGTGCCGTGCATGGCGTTGAACCGGGCATGCCCGGCCAGTCCGCGCGAGCCAAGGGCAAAGGCGCGGTCGCGGTCATCATCGACGACGACGTTCACGAAGGCCGAGACCCCGATGCCCGGCGTAACGCTCCTCGCCAGCTCGACCCCGGCCCGGACGCGCTCGGGGTCGGCGCCGACCGCGATCAGCACGCGGTCGGCCAGCCCGGCGGCCAGCTGGATGACCCGCGGGCCGGAGGCGGCGACGAACACCGGGGGCTTGTGCTCGGCGGGCTCGTCCCCGAGCCAGGTCAGCCGGCTCGCGTCCGGCCGGTCGGCCAGCGGAAGGCCCGCCCCAATGCTCACGCCGCCCGCCCAGCCGATGTCGTCGAAGCGAACCGGCTCGCCGCGAAGATAGCCCTGCACGACGGAGACGTACGATCTCAGGCTCTGCACCGACGCCGGCGCCAGCCCGAGGTAGGCGAGCGCGGAGTCACCGCGGCCGATCCCGAGCACGGCGCGTCCGCCGCTTTCCCGGTGCAACGCCGCGATGGCCGATGCGGTAACCGCCGGATGGCGGGTCAGCGGGTTGGTGACGTAGGCGCCGATCCGCACGTGCTCGGTGCTCAGCGCGGCGATGGTCATCGTGACCCACAGCTCCATGCCGGTGCTCTGGGTATCGGTGAAGACGACCCCGTCCCAGCCCTGACGCTCCGCCCGCCGGGCGCTTCGCGCCGCGTCCCCGGCCGCATGCTGGTCGCCCATCGTCCAGAACTCCGGCCTCATCCGCTGCTCCCCCTCGGTCATCCGGTCACGCGCGCTCGCCCTGGCCGGCGTCGCGCCACCGGGGCAGCCGCTTCTCACGGAAGGCGAGCCTGCCCTCGGCCGCGTCCTCGCTGTCGAAGAAGGTCGCCGACAGCTGGGCGGCATAGCTGAAGGCGGCGTCCGCGGGCATCGCGGCGACATCTCTGAGCAGGCGCTTGGTACCCGCCAGGGCGCTCGGGGCGGCGGCCAGCAGTCCGCCGACCATCGCCTGCTCGAGCTCATCGAAGCTGTCGGCCGGGGCGCTCGCGGTGAGCAGGCCGGCCGCGACGGCCGCGGCCGCGTCGAATACCTCGGCGGTCAGGCAGTACCGGGCCACGGACCGAGGACTCATCTTGGCCAGGCAGGGCACCGCGATGATCGCGGGCGTGACGCCGATGTGCACCTCAGGAAAGGCGAAGGTGGCGCTGTCGACGGCGATCGCGATGTCCGCCGCCGCGATCAGGCCGAGGCCGCCAGCCCGGGCCGGGCCGCGCACCACCGCGAGCACCGGCTTTGGCGCCTCCATGATCGCCGACAGGATCAGGGGGTACGGCGGTGCCGTCTTGGCCGTCTCCCTGTCCTCCTTCAGGTCGGCGCCGGCGCAGAAGACCGGGCCTGCCCCTGACAGCACCACGGCCCGCACCGCCGGGTCCTGCCCGGCTGAGCGCAGCGCCGCGAGCAGCGCGGTGAGCAGCGGCGCGGACAAGGCGTTCCTTGCCTGCGGCCGGTTCAGGGTGATCCGGCCGACGCCGCCGGCAGAGGCGTACGTGACCGGGGACTCGTCCGCGCTCACCGTCCCATCGCCCCGATGTAGGAGCCAGCCAGCTGTTTGCGCAGCTCATCGCGATGATCAGGGTGCGCGATGCCGATCAGGGCCTGGGCCCGCCTGGCGAGGCTCAGTCCCCGCAGCCGCGCCGCGCCGTGCTCGGTTATCACCACGTCGACCTCAGAACGGGCGGTGGTGACGCTGCCGCCGTCGAGGTCGGCGACGATCCGCGACCGCCCGCTGCCGCGGGTCGCGGCCAGCGCGATGACCGACACCCCGCCGGGCGAGTGCGCCGCGGCATGCACGAAGTCGACCTGGCCGCCGATGGCCCCGACGTAGGCTCCGCCGGTGGTCTCGGCGTTCACCTGGCCGCTGAGGTCAACCTCAAGCGCGCTGTTGACCGACACCAGCCAGCCCGCCGGCCGAGCACCGCGGGGTCAAGCACGTAGCGCGAGCCGCGCAGCCCGACGCGGGGATTGCGGTCGGCGAATTCGTAGATCTTGCGGGTGCCGACCAGCTCGCCGGCGACCGACACGCCAGGGTCGATCTCCTTGCGCTCGTTGTCCACCACGCCGGCCGTGATCAGGTCGACCAGGCCGTCGGTCAAGATGGCCGAGTGGACCCCGAGGTGACGGCGGTCCCGCAGGAAGGCCGGCAGCCGGTCCGCGACCGATCCGATGCCCAGCTGGAGGGTACTGCCGTCGGCGATGTACCCGGCGGTCAGCTCGCAGATCCGGTCAACGCTGGGCGAGGACGTCCGCGCGGGCAGCGCCTCAGGCAGCGGCTCGTCGGCGAACACGACGCGATCGAAACGGCCGAGCTCCACGACGGCGTCCGGCCCGGCGATGTACGGCAGCCGGGGATTGACCTGCGCGATGCGCACCCGGGCGGCCGCCAGGGCGTCTGGGCTCACCGTGACGGTGGGACCAAGGCTCACCCGGCCCGCGGCGTCCGGCGGGGTGACGCTGACGATCGCCACGTCGACCGGGACGCGCCTGGTCGCGATGAGTTCCGGCATGTCGGCGAAGCGCACCGGCAGTACGTCGAGCTTGCCCGCCTTCGTCAGCCTGGCTCAGCGAGCCCAGGCCGCCGATGCCGGTGAAACGGAAGACGTCGGCGAACTCGGGCCCGAGCACGCCGGAGAAGCTGAGCCCGCACAGCAGGACGGACAGCTGCGGCGGCAGCGCGTGGCGCTGGGCCATCAGCGCGCGGATGACGGCGAGCGGCTCGGCGCCGGCGTGGCTCCACACGATGGTGTCGCCCGGCCGCAGCAGCGGGCCGAAGTCAATGTCCGCCGCGGCGGCGGCCTCGCCCGGTCCCGGCGCGCTCACACGACACCCTGAATGATTGACGCGCCGCCGTCGAGGACGATGTTCTGCCCGGTCATCCAGCCCAGACGGCCGGTGCACAGCATCGCGATGACGTCGCCGACCTCCTCGGCCGTGCCGAGCCGCTTGAGCGGGTACTGCGCGGCGACATCCTCCTCGCGGCCCTCGTACTTGGCCCGCGAGAACCGCGTCTTCACGGTGGCCGGGGCGACGGAGTTGACCCGTACCTTGGGCGCCATCTCCAGCGCCATCTGCTTGGTCATGTGAATCAGCGCGGCCTTGCTGATGTTGTACAGGCCCACCCGTGGCACCGGATAGGTGCCTCCTATGGAGGCCACGTTGACGATCGAGCCGCCGTGCTCGGCCAGGCTTGCCCGCCAGACCAGCTGCGACCACGCGAACGGGGCGATGAGGTTGATCCACATCGCCCGCGTCATCTGCTCCACCGTGGCGTCGGTCAGCACTCCCAGGTGCGGGGACGTGGCCACGTTGTTCACCAGCGCATCGATGCGGTGCCAGCGTTCCATGACGGCGCCCACCGTCGCCTGCTGGTGCTCCTCGTCGTCGACGGCACCAGGCAGCGCCAGCACCTCGACGCCGAACCCGCGCAGCACCTCGGCCGAGTTCTCAAGCGGCTCGGCCTTGCGGGCGGTAATCGCGACGTTCCAGCCCTCCCGGGCCAGGCTGGCAGCGGCCTCGAAGCCGATGCCGCGCGACGCGCCGTTGATGAGGGCAACCTGCGCCCCCCTGGCGGAACTTGATTCAGGCATCTAGATCCTAGTCTCTGGGTGACCTATCACACAGTCTGCCTTACTATTGGAATTGTTACAGTAGATAAGAGTCAAGTGGTGGGGATGTGAGAGGTGCCACCAGGCGGACTCAGCAGACAGGCCCGGGCGAGGATCGCCGCGGTCGGGGACGGCAACGCGCGGAGCGAGGGAGCGGCTGTGGCAGACCGATGAGGGCAAGAAACACCGTAGTCCACCTGATCGAAGACGCGGTGGCGACCGTCCCGTCGCGGCCCGCGGTCATCAGCCTGCTCGACGGCAGGCAGGCGACCTACCGTGAAATCGACCTCAACTCGAACAGGCTGGCCAACGCGCTGCTCGGGCTGGGCCTGAAGAAGGGTGACAGAATCGGGTTCTGGCTGCACAGCAGCCTGCCCCACGTCGAGCTCTATCTCGCCGCGGCCAAGGCCGGCCTGATCGCGGTGCCGGTCAACGAGCGCTACGTCGCGCGCGAGGTCGCGCACGTGCTGGCGGACTGCCAGGCACGGGCGCTTGTCTTCGGCTCGTTCGCCGCCGAGCAGGTCGCCGCGCTCGATCTCAGCGGCTCGTGCCTGCTCATCTCGGCCGGGCCGCTGGTCGGCAACTCAGTGCCGCTGGACAGCCTGTACCAGGCGCAGAGCACTGCCGTGGACGGGCAGATCCAGTCGACCGACCCGTTCATCCTCGGATACACCAGCGGCACGACCGGCCGCCCCAAGGGTGCCGTCCTCACGCACGGCGGGGTGGTGAACCTGGGCCGCACCAATATCATCGCCCATCGGCTGGCCATGGGCAGTGTCGGCGCCTACACGGCCCCGATGACCTTCACCGCGACCATTCCCGCGTTCATCCTCGCTCATTTCCAGGTGTCGGGGACGGTCGTGCTGTGCCCGTCGCGGGCCCCCGAGGAGGTACTCGAGGTCGTCGAGCGCTACCAGTGCACCTACACCCACGTGCCGCCGCCGCTAGTGGAGGAGTACGCCGACGCGATCATGAAGCGCCCGGAACGCGCGGCGTCACTCGTCAGTATCAGCCAGGGGGCCGGCAAGGTGGCGGTGGCCAAGCTGGGCAAGCTCAACGAGGCGGTCTCCGGGCGGCTGGTGGTCGCGTGGGGCATGACCGAGAACTCAGGCGGCCTCATTACCGCGACTTCACCGTTCCAGATGCGCCGCGCCCTGCTCGGCGATACCTCCATCCTCGACTCGGTCGGCGCCCCGGTGCCGGGCGCACGGGTGGCCGTGATCGGCGAGGACGGCGAGAGCCTGGCGAGCGACGGCGCCTCGGTGGGCCAGCTCGTGGTGACCTCCACCTCACTGATGGACCGCTACTGGAACCAGCCTGAGGCGACCGCGGCGGTGCTCAAGAACGGCTGGTACAACACTGGTGACATGGGCACTCTCGACTCCGAAGGCAACGTGCGGATCGTCGAGCGGCGCACCGACCTGATCGTGTCGGGCGGGATGAACGTCTACCCGACCGAGGTGGAGGACGTGCTGCTCGAGTTCGACGGCGTCAGCGAATGCGCGGTCGTCGCGGTGCGGGACCCGCGGTGGGGCGAAAGCGTCGGCGCCTACATCGTCACGCGCCCGGGCGCCACGGTCGAGCCGGACGCGCTGCTTGATTTCTGCCGCGGCCGCCTGGCGTCGTTCAAGAAGCCCACCAGGATCGCCTTCGGCCAGGAGATCCCGCGCACGCTGAGCGGCAAGGTCCAGCGGTTCAAGGTGCGCGAGATGCTGGAGTCCGGAACGGCCGAGGCCTCCCCGGCCGGGACCGACCGTTGAGACAGTTGGAATAGGAGCTACATGGGTATCCGCGGAGCGGCCTACATCGCCGGGGTCTACGAGCATCCCCTGCGGGAGATACCGGACAAGTCCCTGGCCCAGATCCACGCGGAGGTCGCCTTCGGCGCCCTGGCCGACGCGGGCCTGAGCATGGGCGACGTCGACGCGTACTTCTGCGGCGACGGGTACGGCCTCGGCGGCCTGTCCATCGCCGACTACCTGGGGATCCGGCCGGTGTTCATGGACTCCACCGAGACCGGCGGGTCGTCGTACATGGCGCACGTGGGGCACGCGGCCGCGGCTATCGCGATGGGCAAGTGCCACGTCGCGCTGGTGACGCTGGCCGGGCGGCCGCGGGCGGAGAAGCTGGGGGTCGGCCGGAACTTCGACGCCCTGCCGGAGGGCGGCTTCGAGGAAGTCTTCGGCGCGGGGCTGCCCGGGTTGTACGCGATGGCCGCACGGCGGCACATGTACGAGTTCGGGACCACGAGCGCGCAGCTGGCCGAGATCAAGGCGGCTGCCTCGTCGCACGCGCAGCACAACCCGAACGCGTTCATCCGCAAGGTGATCACCGTCGAGGACGTACTGAACTCGCGGATGGTGAGCGACCCGCTGCACGTGCAGGACTGCTGCGTGATCACCGACGGCGGCGGCGCGTTCATCGTGGTCAGCCCGGAGGTCGCCAGGAGCCTGGACCGCCAAAGCGTCGCGGTGCTCGGGGAGTGCGAGGTGCCGAAGGGCGTGTCGGCGGCGCCGATTGACCTGACGCACACCGGCGCCCTCTGGTCCGGGCCCAGGGCGATGGAAGAGGCGGGAGTCACGCCCGCGGACATCGACTACGTCTCGATCTACGACTCGTTCACGATCACGGTACTGCTGACGCTGGAGGATCTCGGTTTCGCGGAGCGGGGCAAGGGCGGCCAGTTCGTCGCCAGCGGCGCCTTGCGCGCGCCGCATGGGGCGCTGCCCTTCAATACCGACGGCGGCGGCCTGTGCAACAACCACCCGGGTAACCGCGGCGGCATGACCAAGATCATCGAGGCGGTGCGGCAGCTGCGGGGCGAGGCGCACCCGGCGGTCCAGGTGCCCGACTGCGAGATCGCGCTCGCGCACGGCACCGGCGGCTCGATCGGGCACCGAATGGTCAGCGCCACGCTGGTGCTCGGGCGAGAGGCGGCCAGCCGATGAGCAGCCGGCTTCCCGCTCCCGCACCCGTGGTCAACCCCGAGACCGCGCCGTTCTGGGCGGCCACGGCGGAGGGCAGGCTACTGATCACGCACTGCGATGACTGCGGTCAGTACACCTGGTACCCGCGGTTCTTCTGCGCGCACTGCTGGAGCACCAACGTGACGCAGACGCCGGCCGCGGGCACCGGCACGATCTACACCTTCGCGATCAACCGGCGCGGCCCGCGCGACTATGCCGCCGACGGGATCGCGCCCTACGTCGTCGCGTACGTCGAGCTCGACGAGGGACCGCGCGTGCTCACCAACATCGTGGACGCGGACCCGGAGTCCCTCGCCATCGGCGACCGGGTCTCGATCACCTTCGACGACACCGGCCAGGGCTCGGCGCTGTACCGGTTCCGCCCGGCGCAAGCCCCGCCGGAGCAGGCGGCGGCCGGGTGATCAGCCTGGACACGGTCGGACGGCCAAGCGCGCCGGTGAGGTTCCAGTGGGCCGGCGATGACACGATCCTCTACGCGCTCGGCGTCGGGGCCGGCCAGGACGACCCGACCGCGGAGCTGCAATTCACCACCGAGAACAGCGCCGGGGTAGAGCTGACCGCGATTCCGACGATGCTCATCGCCATGGTCCAGCGGTATGCGCCCAAGCCCGACTACGGCGACATCCCGGCGTCGTGCATCGTGCACGGCGAGCAGCACCTGATCTGCCACCGCCCGCTGGCCGCCCGCGGCTCCGCCACGGTGACGACCACGATCGCGGGCATCTACGACCAGGGCAAGAGCGCCGTGGCCCACGTCGAAGGGGAGGTCCGCGATGCCGGGGACGGGTCGCTCATCGCCACCACCCGTCTCGTCGCGTTCCTGCGCGGGCAGGGCGGGTTCGGCGGGGAGCGGGCTCCGGCGGAGGCGGCCGAGCTGCCAGGCGGCCGCCCCGATCTCGAATCGCGGCTGACCGTGCGGCCGGAGCAGGCGCTGCTGTACCGGCTCTCGGGCGACCGGCACCGCCTGCATTCCGACCCCGTGTTCGCCAGCGAAGGCGGCTTCGACCGGCCGATCCTGCACGGCCTGTGCACGCTCGGCATGGCTGTGCGGAACATGATCGCCAGCGTGTGCGGATCGGACGCGGCACGGTTCCGCTCGGTGTTCGCGCGCTTCACCAAGCCGGTGACCCCTGGCACCGAGCTGCGGCTCGAGGTGTGGACGGGCGAGCAGGCCCGCTTCCGCGTCCGCGACCACGACGGCGCCGTCGTCCTTGACCGGGGACGGTTCACGTGGGGCTGACCGAGTTCGACTACAGCGACTCGGCCCGCGAATTCCGCCGCCAGGTCCGGAAGTGGATCGAGGCGAACCGCCCCGACGGGCTGTCCGGCCTTTACGACTGGCGCCTGCCGCCGATCACCGCCGGCGGCGATAAGACCGCGCTCGACGCCGCCACCGCGGCCGCGCCGTACCGTGCCTGGGAGGAACGACTGCTGGCGGACGGCCTGGTCTGCGCGGGCTGGCCGGTGTCCGCGGGCGGTTCCGGGTGGGGTCCGGTGCAGGTCGCCGTCTTCGACGAGGAGTGCTTCCGGGCGCAGGTGCCGAGAATTACCCGCGGCCTGGGCGAGTCGCTGGTCGGCCCCGCGGTCATCACCCATGGCACAGCAGAGCAGAAGGCCCGCTTCCTGTCGCGCATCATCGACGGCAGCGACGTGTACTGCCAGGGCTTCTCCGAGCCGGGCAACGGGTCCGACCTGGCCGGCCTGCGCACCAAGGGCGTGATCGACGGCGATCACATCACCATCACCGGCCAGAAGGTGTGGACCTCCGGGTACGCCGAGTCGAACATGATGATCGCGTTGTGCCGTACCGACCCGGCCGCGGCCAAGCACCGCGGCCTGACCTGCGTGCTGCTCGAGATCGAGGGCAATGCGATCACCTTCCGCCCGATCCGGCAGATGACCGGCGCCGCTTACTTCGCCGAGACGTTCCTCGACGGGGCACGGGCGCACGTCGACCAGATCCTGGGCGCGCCGAACGACGGCTGGCGGGTCGCCAACAGCGTGCTTGCGCACGAGCGGGCGACGAACTTCCCGATGCAGTTCGCCCCGTTCGAGCACGAGTTCCGCGACATCACCGGCGCCCTGGACGGATCGCGGTTGAGCGAGCCCAAGCGCGACCAGCTGGCCGGGCTCTACGCCGAGCTGGAGCTGATCCGGTTCCAGCGGCTCAGCTTCCTCTCGCTGCTCGAATCAGATGCCGAGCCCGGTGCCGAGGCCTCGGCCGTCAAGCTGTACTGGAGCGAATACCACCAGCGCTTCGCGGACCTGATGGCCCAGGTAGCCGGCAACGCGTTCAACCGCCGTCCGGACGGCGACGGCTATCCGACGACGCGGCTGCAGGAGATGTTCCTGCGGGCGCGCGCGGAAACGATTTTCGCAGGAACCAGCGAGATCCAGCGCAACGTCCTCGCCCAGCGGGTGCTGGGCCTGCCACGCGACGCCGGCGCCTGACCGGCGGACCCACCTGACGCACTACCCAACTTGGAGGCAGTCATGGATCGACTGAAGGACCGCGTAGCGGTCGTCACCGGTGCCGGGCGCGGCATCGGCGCCGCGCTGGCGAAGGGCCTGGCGGCCGAAGGCGCGGCCGTCGTGGTCAACGACATCGGCGTCACGCTCGACGGAACGGGCCAGGACGACGGCCCGGCCAGTCAGGTCGTGAAAGAGATCGTCGAGGCGGGCGGGCAGGCCGTCACCTCGTTCGAGGACGTCGCGGATCACCAGGCCGCCCGGCGCATCGTGCACACCGCGATCGACACCTACGGGAAGATGGACATCCTGATCAACGTGGCCGGCATCATCCGCGACCGGATGATCTTCAACATGAGCGAGGAGGACTGGGACGCGGTCATCCGGGTTCACCTCAAGGGGACGTTCAACACGACCAAGTGGGCCTCCGCCTACTGGCGCGAGCTGCGCCAGCCTGGCGCGCACCACCGCCTGATCAACTTCACGTCCGGCTCCGGCCTGTCCGGCGCGCCCGGTCAGCCGAGCTACGCCGCCGCCAAGATGGGCATCGTGGGACTGACGTTCTCGTGCGCCAACGCGCTGCGTAAGTACGGCGTCACCTCCAACTGCATCGCCCCCCAGGCCAACACGCGGATGATCGACGTCATCCCGGGTGAGCGGCAGCGCGCCGACCACCCGGGGACCACCGACGACCAGTGGGACCCGGCCAATGTCGCGCTCCCGGTCAACTACGTGGCCAGTGAGCGCTCGGACTGGCTGAACGGCAGCGTGATCCGCTCGCAGGGCTATCAGATCAGCCTTTACAGCAATCCCCTGCTTGAGCGGCAGCTGACCAAGCCGGGACGCTGGGAGTTCGACGAGCTCGCCGAGCTGATGGAATCCTCGTTCCGCCCGGCGGTCGAGGGGAGGCCCAAGTCGCCGTGGTCGGCGGTCAGTTGACCTCGACCGTGGCCAAAACGGACTGGCTCGCCCCAGACCTGGACTACTGCTCCGCGGCAGAGTCGGCTTTCGCCCGCGCACCCGAGCAGCGGGCGCTGCGCGATGTGGTCCGCGCGCTCCTGGGCGAGCGCGCTGACCTGGCCGCGGCGCGCGAGGCCATGTCCGGGGACCTCGGCTACGACCCGGTGCTATGGCGCGGCCTGAGCACCGGGCTCGGGCTGGCCGGCCTCGGGCTCCCGGAGGAGTCCGGCGGGACCGGCACCGGCTTCGTCGAGGTCGCGCTGGTGCAGGAGGAACTCGGGTACGCCCTGGCCTGCAGCCCGTTCCTGTCCAGCGTCGTGCTGGCAGGCGCCGCGCTGGCGCTGGCCGGCGGCCCGCAGGCGGCGGAGCATCTCGCGGCCATCGCCAGCGGCGAGCTGGTCGCCTGCCTGGCGGTCCCGGACGAGGGCCGCGCGGGGACGGGCGGCCTGCCGCTTCGCGCGACCTCGTCCGACGGGCGCTGGTCGCTGCACGGCGCCGCCTCGCAGGTGCTCGGCGGCGCGAGCGCGGACCTCATCGTCGCCTTCGCGGAGACCGGCGACGGACCGGCGCTGTTCGCCGTGCCGGCGGGCGAGCCGCGGCTTACCCGGACCGCCGTCGCGGGCCTTGACCTGACTCGCCGCGCAGCCGACCTGCGCTTCGACGGCACGCCTGCCCAACTTGTCGGCTCACCGGCGGCAGACCGCCGCGCCCTGGCGGCGGTGCTGCGGCGCGGTGAGGTCGCGTTGGCCGCTGAAATGCTCGGCGGCGCGCGCCGGTGCCTGGACATGTCCGTTGGCTACGCGGCGATCCGTACCCAGTTCGGCCGCCCGATCGGCAGTTTCCAGGCGATCCAGCACAAGTGCGCGGACATGTTCATGGGCACCTATTACCTGCGCCCGGCCGTGTACTACGCGGCCTGGGCGGTTTCCGCCGAGGCCGACGACATCGACCTGGTCTGCAGCGTGGTCAAGGCGAAGGCGAGCGACGTCTTCTTTGACAGCGCCACCGCCAACATCCAGATCCACGGCGGCATCGGCTACACCTGGGAGCACGACGCCCACCTCTTCCTCAAGCGCGCGGCCTGGTCGCAGTCCTTCCTCGGCGGCGCCGAGCAGCATCGCCGGCTGATCGCCGACGAGGTCCTGCCCGCACGCGCTTGAACGTCCCCGGAGCACGGAAAGGTCCATCACTGACATGAGCGAAACGGTGAAGAAGCTGGCCGTCGTCGGCGCCGGCACCATGGGGCGAGGGATCGCCTTGATCGCGGCGGCAGCGGGCATTGACACGGCGCTGGCCGACGTCAGCCCCGGGCAGCTCGCCTCCGCCCGCAGCTGGATCACCGACCGCCTCACCAGGGGCGACGCACCGCCCGGGGCCGCCGCGGTGGCCTACGAAACGGACGCCGTCACCGCCGCCGCCGGAGCGGACGCGGTTATCGAAGCAGTCGTCGAAGACCTGGGGGTGAAGAAGGCGATGATGGCCGACATCGGCGCCGCCAACCCCACCGCCCTGCTGGCCTCGAACACCAGCGCGCTGTCGGTCACCGCTATCTTCGCCGGGATCACCGCACCGGAACGCGGTGTTGGCATGCACTTCTTCAGCCCGGCGCACCGGATGAAGCTGTGCGAGGTAGTCGTCGGCGTGCAGACGTCGGACGCCGCCCGCGACACGGCCAGGGAACTGGCCCGACGGCTGGGCAAGGAGCCCATCACCGTGTTGGACTCCCCCGGCTTCGTGGCCTCGCGGCTCAACTGCGCGCTGGGCAACGAGGCGCTGCGGATGCTCGCCGAGGGGGTGGCGACGGCCGAGGAGATCGACGCCGCCGCGCGGTTGGGCCTCAATCACCCCATGGGCCCCCTGGAGCTGCTCGACATGGTCGGCCTCGATGTCCGCCTGGCCGCACTCGAAACCCTGCAGGCCGCGTACGGCGAGCACTTCCGCCCTACCCCGCTGCACCGCCGGCTCGTCGCCGCGGGGCGTTTGGGTAACAAGGCGGGCGGCGGCGTGCACGTCAAGCGCCCGGCGCAGGATTAGGTGCGGGCAGCGGTGGAATCGCTTCGAATCGCCAACTGCAGCGGCTTTTACGGTGACCGCGCCTCGGCCGCGCGGGAGATGGTGACCGGCGGCCCCATCGACGTGCTTACCGGCGACTACCTCGCCGAGCTGACGATGCTGATCCTGTGGAAGGCGTCGCGGCGCAGTCCCGACGGCGGCGGCTACGCCACGTCGTTCTACCGGCAGATGGAAGACGTGCTGGCGGCGTGCGCCGAGCGCGGGATCAAGGTGGTCAGCAACGCGGGCGGGCTCAACCCGGGCGCGCTGGCCGCCAGGCTGCGCGAGCTATCGCGCAAGCTCGGACTTGACCTGCGGATCGCGCACGTCACCGGCGACAACATCCTGCCCCGCCTGCCGCAGTTGCGGGAGGCGGGCGAGGGCTTCGTCAATCTTGACACCGGCCGCCGCCTTGACGACGTCTCCCCGGTGGTGACGGCCAACGCCTACCTGGGCGGCTGGGGCATCGCGGAGGCGCTGCGGGCCGGCGCGGATATTGTCGTCACCGGCCGGGTGACCGACGCCGCGCTGTGCCTGGGGCCGGCCGCGTGGCGGTTCGGCTGGCGCGCCGACGACTGGGACGCGCTGGCCGGCGCGGTGGCAGCCGGGCACGTCATCGAGTGCGGGCCGCAGGCGACGGGTGGCAATTACCCGTTCTTCCAGGAGATTGCCGACCTGCGCCACCCGGGCTTCCCCATCGCGGAGATCCGCGCGGACGGGTCTTCCGTCATCACCAAGCACCCGGGAACCGGCGGGGCGGTCACGGTCGGGACCGTCACCGCGCAGCTGCTGTACGAGATCGGGCCGCCGCTGTACCTCAATCCCGATGTCACGTCCGACTTCTCCACCCTCGCGGTGACTCAGCAGGGACCGGACCGGGTTGCGCTGTCGGGAGCCCGCGGTTATCCGCCGCCGGACACGCTCAAGGTGGCGATGACCCTGGAGTCCGGCTGGCGCAACTCCGTCGAGTTCATCCTGACCGGCCTGGCCATCGAGGAGAAGGCGGCGCTGCTCGAGGGCGCGCTGCTGGCCGAGGTTGGCGGCAGCGACCAGTACAGCCGCTACCGCGCGGTGCTCAACCGCACCGACCGGGCCGACGCGCCATCCAACGACCTGGCCAGCGCCACCATGCGGTTCACCGTGACCAGCCCGGATAAGGAGCTGGTGGGCCGCCGGTTCTCCAGCGCCGCCACCGGGCTGGGGCTCGGCAACTACCCGGGGCTCTACCTCGGCGGGCCGCCCCAGGATGCCACCGCGGTAGGCACCTACTGGCCGGCCACCGTGTCCCGCGACGTGGTGCGTCACGAGGTGACCATTGACTCGGGAGCCAGCACCGTGATCCGTCCAAGCCCGCATACCGCCAGCCCGGCGGAGCTGCCGCAGCCCGCGGCCGACCCGGAAGCCAGCTGGTCGTGCGACTGCCCGGTGCGTCGGGTACCGCTTGGCACGATCGTCGGCGGCCGCTCCGGCGACAAGGGGGGCAACGCCAACCTGGGCGTCTGGACCCGTGACAAGCGGAGCTTCGGGTGGCTACGCGCGACCCTGACCACCGAGCGCCTGCGCGAAGTGGTCCCCGACTGCGCCCAGCTCCCCATCGACCGCTACGAGCTGGCCAACCTCTACGCGCTCAACTTCGTCGTGCACGGGCTGCTCGGCAGCGGTGCGGCGGCCGCGGAACGCCGCGACGCGCAGGCGAAAAGCCTGGCGGAGTACTTCCGCTCCCGCGTCGCCGCCATCCCCGAGTGCCTGCTGGACGGCCCGGCATGCTCCCCGGTCGCGGGAGAGTGACTACCGGCAGGAAGGAACCGGCCATGACCAGCACGCTCAGGGGTCTCATCGCACGTCACCATCCGCTGGTGGTGCCCTCGATCTACGACGGCATCTCGGCGCTCATGCTGCGCGAGTTCGGCTTCGAGGCGGCGTACATCGGCAGCTACGCGACGGGGGCGACCAGATACGGCCTTCCCGACATCGGCTACATCGGCCTAGAGGACATGGCCGACCAGGTCCGCCGGCTGGCGCCCGTGGCCGGGGTTCCGATCATCGTGGACGGCGAGGGCGGCTGGGGCAACCCGCTGCACGTCGCCCGGGCAGTGCAGGTCCTTGAGCGCTCCGGTGCCGCCGCAACCCACATCGAGGACCACGACTTCGGCAAGCACATCACCGGCAAACCCCGGATCGTGCCGGTCAAGGCGGCCGTCGACAAGATCAAGGCCGCGCTCGACGCCCGCGCTCGCGAGGACTTCCTGATCATCGCCCGCACGGATTCCGCTGGCATCGAGGGGCCCGAGGCGGCCGTCGACCGGTTGCTCGCCTACCAGGACGAGGGGGCCGACGGGCTCTTCATCGCGGGCAGGCTCGACGAGACTTCCTGGCTCCGCCTGAAAACGGAAAGCCGGGTGCCCGTCTTCACCACTGACGCCCCCGGGACGAGCGCCGAGGATCAGGCGAAGAAGGGAGTGGACGTGATTCTCTACTACGCGGTCGCGCACCTGGCCGCTACCGCCGGGCTCCGTACCGCCTTCTCGGCCCTGGCCGCCGATGGCTCCACCCTGAGCCTGGAGGAGAGCTGGGGCGGCGTCCCGGCCGGCGTGCCTACGACGACTTCCTCGGCATTCCCTCCGCACGGGAAAAGGCCAGGCAGTACGGCCTCCTCGACGACTGACGGCAGCGGAGCGCGGACGCCGGCGACGGCACGGCGACCAATGACACAGCGAGCAACGACACCGGGAACAGGATCACGATGACGCCCAGCAACGGATCTCGCGATGGCCGGGTGACCTTCTTCGAGGGCGCCCGGCTCATCGTCGGCGACGGAAGCCGATCCATGGAAGGCGCGGGAATCCTGGTACGCGACGGCCGCATCGCCGCCGCGGGGCCCGATGTCCGGCCGGGCGAGGGTGCCCTGCACGTCGATCTCGCGGGGAAGACCGTGATGCCGACGATCGTCAACCCGCACGGTCACATCGGCTACTTCAAAGGTGCCGCCGCGGCCAAGGAGAACTTCTCCCGCGAGAACGTGCTCGACCACCTGCGGCGGCTGGCGTACTACGGGGTGAGCGTCTTCCAGTCGCTGGGAACCGACCGCGGCGACGTCGAGCTCGGGATCAGGGACGAGCAGCGGGCCGGAATCCTGGACGACCCTGAGCTCGCCCTGCTGTTCTCGGCCGGCAACGGCCTCGTTGCCCCCACTCCCGGTTCCGCCAACGGCGGCCCGTACTTCGCGACCGACGTGATCCGCGAGGTCTCGACCCCGGCGCAGGCGCGGGCGACGGTGCGCGAGCTCGTCACCAAGGACCCGGACGTGATCAAGTTCTGGGTGGATGACCGCAACGGCGAGAAGCGGAAGTTCGGCCCTGAGGTGTACTCCGCGATCATTGACGAAGCGCATCGGCACGGCAAGAAGGCCATCGCGCACATCTACGAGCTTGCGGACGCCAAGGGCGTCGTCCGGGCGGGAGTCGACGGGACGGCTCACATGGTGCGGACGCCCGGCCCGGACGAGGAGCTGCTGCGGCTGCTCACCGACAACGACGTCTTTGTGTTCACGTCGATGAGCATCCAGAAGGCCGCGGTCGATGACCCCGCTTGGCTGGATGACCCGCACCTCGCGCAGACCGTCGACCAGGCGTCAAGGAACGCGCTCAGGACCCAGCTCAGCCAGCGGCCGGAGGAGGTGACCACGGCGAGTAAAGCGGGCTACGGCATCCTTGAGGCCGGGCTGCGCGCCTGTCTCACGGCCGGCGTCCGGGTGCTGCTCTCGGCCGACACCGGCCTGTTCGCCCAGTTCCCCGGGTTCGCGGAGCACCGCGAACTGGAAGCGATGGTCACGGCGGGCATGCCGGCCCTCGATGCCATTAAGGCGGCGACGCTGCTGCCCGCGCAGATGCTCGGTCTTCCCGATCGTGGATCGCTCGAGCCGGGCAAGCGCGCTGACTTCATAGTCCTCGACGCGAACCCGCTCGACAACATCTCGAACTCACGGAACATCTCCGCCGTTTACATCGAGGGCCGTCCCATCGACCGCGGCAAGCTGCGGGCCGGCTTCGGTCAATAGCGGGAAAGGAAAGATCGTCGATGTCAATGCAGATGTGGGAGATCGAGGCCCGTGAGGCCATTCGTGATGCCATGGCGCGCTACACCTTCGCCGGTGATTCGTTTCCGCTGATCGGCCTGGCCGATTCGTTCTGCCTGGACGGCATATTGGAGGCCGAGGGCGGCCCGACTATCGAGGGCCGCGACAACATCGACCGGTTCAGGCGGGAGGCGCGCCAGCGATCCGGCGGGGTGTCGGCCTCGCGGCTCCTGCGCCACAACGTGGCCAACATCAGATTCGACCGGGTAACGCCCGATGAGGCTCTCGTGTCAAGCTATTACACCGTCTTCTCGGAGATCGGCCTCGACCACATGGGCCGCTACCGTGACCGCTTTGTTCCAGCCGAGGGAACGTGGCTCATCGCCCATCGCTTCGTGACCTCCGACTGGAAGGCGGACGCCTCCAGGTTCTGAACCCTGGGCTGGCCGAACTCCATCAGCTCACGTAGGGCGAGCTTGCCGGGTAGTCCTTGTTTGGTCCTTGCCGCTCCGTTGCCTATGGCCGAAGTGGCTCCTCGCTGATGGTCTCGACTGTCTCATGCACACCGGCCGCGTCCATGTGTATGGTTCGCCCGCTGAAGCGGCGCGCATCAGCTATCAGGGGGACGAGCGGCCGACCGATGTCGTCGAGGGGATCGCCCAGGCGACCGCCGGGCATGGCCGCGGTTGCCCGCGCATACCCTTCCGGGTCTCGGGCCTTCCAGTTCAAAGTCATCGCCGATTCCGCCGCCGGGTGGATAGTGAACGCACTGATACCGTCATTGACCCACTCGTAATGGGCAGAACGGGCCAACTCCTCCAGCGCGGTCTTCACCCCGTTGTAGATGGCGTACCGGCTGGTGTCGGGCAGATGCGTGGCACTCGAGCCAACGTTTACCACTACCCCTCCCCGCTTCTTGAGATAGGGATGGGAGAGCTTCATGAAATGGAATGCCGCCAATGGTCCCGACTGCCACGCGTTGGCCATGTCTTCCAGCGTCGAGTCGAGGATCATCTTGTAGCTGATCGTTTGGGCGTTGTTGATGACGATGTCGATCGCCTCAAAGGCGCTGAGCGCCTTGTCGACGCACGCCTCTATCTGGGCCGGGTCCTGAACGTCGCAGGCAACCGGTACGGCCTGGCCCCCATTCGCAGCGATGAACGCACACGTATCCTCCAGGTTGGCCAGGTTGCGGGCTGTGGCCACTACCGACACGCCTTGCTCGCCCAAGGCGATGGCGATTCCCCGCCCGATGCCCTGGCTTGCTCCGGTTACTATCGCCACCCGGCCGCTGAGATCGGTGGTCCATTGCGAGGGGCTGGTCATGTGTCTCCTTCTGCGTCACGGGAATATGATGCGACGTCCGGGCCGGATTCCGCGGCCACGGTTTCGGTCCAGTCCACCACGATCCGCCGCTCCAGGATCCGCCACTGGGGCTCGGACCCCGGATGGCGGCGTCGCCGGTAGAGGTCCTGATAGCGGATGTACATGATGTAGTTGGAGGTACCCGCGTCGCCGGTGACCGTCAGGTGGTGGGCGATGCAGTAGACCTCGCCCGCGGCGCGGTCGCCGTCCACGTCATAGCGGGTGTTGCCGATGAAGTGGAAGGTGCGGTCGTAGCGGCTGAGATACTCCATGATCCGCTCGGCGCCACCGATGTCGCGCACCTCGTTGCGGGCGTGGAGCACCCCGTCTTCCGGGTCGAACGCCCCCCAGAACCGGCCGGCGTCCCGGTGATCGGCCGCCGAGGCGTACTGTTCGGCCAGCCGCCGCAGGTCGATCACCTCCAGCGCCGGGGCGGATCCCTGCACGTACGTCACTGGTTCCCCTCCCGCGGCGCGGGACGGCCGACTGCGGCGCGGAATGCGCTGACGAAGGATCGGAGCACGTCCTCGGCCTCACGATCATCGTCGGGGAGGGGGATCTTCCCCCTGAAGTCGGTTACGCCCGCACGGTCGTACTCGTTGATGACGTCGGCCGTCCGTTCGAGGTCGATCGCCCCGTCGGGGCTGGTCCTGATGGGGAGGAACGCCGCTACGCGGATCCGGTCCGGGTCGCCGCCCAGGCCAGCGACGGCCTCCCACATCCGCGGCACCGCCCCGGCGATGTCGCCGGCGTCACGCCCCCACGCGATCCATCCCTGCCCGAAGCGGGCCAGCCGGCGCATGACGTTCGCGTTGATGGTGCCGCTTACCCAGATCGGGATGCCACCGTCCTGAAGAGGCTTCGGCATCTGATGGATCGCATCGAAGCGGAGGTAGGGGCTGTTGACCGAGGCCCGCTGCTGGGTCCACAGCGCCTGGCACACCTCGAGGGTGTGGTCGAGGAGCCGGCCTCGCCCGGCGAAGCTCAAGCCGGCCGCCTCGTACTCCTCCTTCTGCCAGCCCACCCCGACACCGAGATCGAGCCGCCCGCCCGATAGCACGTCGATAGTCGCCGCGGTCTTGGCCAGTACGACCGGACGCCTGAGTGCGGCCTCCAGGATGCTGGTACCCAGCCGGATCCGGCTGGTCTGCGCGGCGACGAAGGAGAGCACGGTCAACGGCTCGAGCCAGTGCCCGTCGGGCCCGGTCGGCTGGCGACCGCCCGCCTGGCCCCCGATCTCCGGGCGGGCGTACTCGTCGAGGTGCTCTCCGAAGACCACGTGCTCTGAGACCACCACCCGGTCGACTCCGGCTCGGTCGGCCAGTCGGGCCAACTCGAGCAGGTGGGTCCATCCTCCCGGATCGGCGGCGGCGTAAGAAGGCAGCTGGAGCGAGAGCTCCCGGCTGAGGTGATGGTTAGTCATGGGCGCCCAGTGCCTTTGCCGCCGCGATCTGGTCAGGCACGTCGCGGAACTGGCGGTAGTCGGGAAACGCTCTTAGGGTGTGACCGCCGTCGACGGCCAGGTGCTGCCCGGTGATCCACGAGGACTCTGGGCCGGCCAGGAAGCGGACCGCGGCTGCCTGATCGGCGATCTCCCCGTGCCGGGCGATGGCCTGACCGGCGAGAAAGGCCGCCATCAGCCGGTCGTTGGCGAACGATCCCTCGCTCGCCGGGGTGCGCGTCATCCCGCTCTGCACGGTATTGGCCCGCACCCCGGCCTCCCCGAGTTCGTCCGCCGCCACCTCGATCAGCTTGTCGACGGCGGCCTTGCCGGCGGCGTAGGCCGAGAGGAACCGGGCCGAGAAGGCGGCGGCAGTCGAGGATATGGCGACGAAGGAGCCCCGCCCGTTGCGGACCATCGACCGCCCGGCGTACTTGAGCGCCAGGAAGACCGGCCGGACGTTGCCCGCCAGCTCGGCCTCGAATGCGTCGTCGTCGTACAGAAGCACCGGGGTGATCGTCGTGGCGCCCGGGACGACGACGGCGATCTCAAGCTCAGCGTTTCCAGCGGCGGCGGCGACCGCCGCCCTGACGTCCTCGGCGACCAGGGCGTCACACCGCACCCGACGGACCGCCAGCCCGTCGGAGGCTAGGCTCTGCACCGCGCTGTCCAGCTTGGCCTCACTCCGGCCGGCAATAGTGACCGCCGCCCCGTCACGGGCCAGCAGGCGGGCCGATCCAAGCCCGATTCCGCTTCCGCCTCCGATCACTAGGGCCCGTCGGCCCTGCAGCGGAGCGACTCTGACTTCGTTCGATTCCGGCAACCGACCCACCTGGTAGCTAAGAGCTTGCGCGAGAGCCAAACCTTATAAATATTGTATAAGATACTGTCTCTAGCTGCCATGGGAACGGCTCGCTGGCGGCGCCGGACGTGGGGGGCCAAGTTGCCGGGTCTAATCGAGGGCAAGACAGCGATCGTCACCGGTGCCGCCAACGGTATCGGCCGGGCCATCGGGTTGACCTTCGCGTCAGAGGGCGCGCACGTTGCGCTGGTTGATATCGACGGGCCTGGAGTAGCCCAGGTCGGGCGCGAGATCGAAGCCAACGGGGGCCGGGCGCTGGCCCTGGAGACAGACATCGGGATCCGCTCCGCGGTCGACGATGCGGTACGGCGAGCGGTGGGTGCCTTCGGCCCGGGGATCGACGTGCTGGTCAATACCGCGATCAGCGGCGCCCCGCGCATTCCCATTCTCGAGACGAGCGAAGAGCTATGCGAGGCGATGTTCCGCACCGGTCCGCTCGCGACATTGTTCTTCATCCAGGCGTGCGTACCGCATATGGAAGGCCGTGGCGGCTCGATCATCAACTTCGGCTCGGGCGCGGACATAGCCGGAACGACCGGGTACGCGGCCTACGCCCCGGCTAAGGCCGGGGTCCGCGCCCTGACCAAGGTGGCGGCGCGGGAACTGGGTCCCCAGGGGATCCGGGTCAACTGCATCGCCCCACTGGCCAAGACCCGGCTGCTGACCGCGATGGAGGAGGAGGATCCCGAGCGGGCCCGGCTGCTCCTCGACGCCCTGCCGCTGCGCCGGTTCGCCGAGCCAGCGGAGATCGCCAAGTCGGCGGTGTACCTGGCCAGCGACCTGTCTTCGTACGTGACCGGCGACACCCTCTTCGTCGACGGCGGATCCTGCATCGTCTGAGATCAGGGCCCGCTGGGTGGGCAGCGGGGCGGGATCTTACCGGCCGTGCCAGACGGGGGGGCGCTTCTCCAGGAAGGCGATCGAGCCTTCTTTGCCGTCCTCGGTCTCCATCAACCGCGCCATCGCCTCGTTGGACGCCTTCCACAGCCGGTCCTCGTCGCTGCGGGCCAGGCGGACTATGTCCAGCGTCTCGGCCACCGCCAGCGGCGCGTTCGCCGCTATCACCTCGGCCATCCGGGTCGCCGCGGCCAGCGCCGCGCCCGGCTCTGTGAGCGTGTTGACCAGGCCGAGCTCGTACGCGCGCTGGGCGGGAATGGGATCGCCGGTGAGCAGCAACTCCACCGCGACCCGCTCGGGCACGGCGCGCAGCAGCCGGAACGCGCCCCCGGCGGCGGCGACGAGGGAGCGCTTCACCTCAGGCAGGCCGAAGCCCGCATTGGTCGAGGCGACGACGAGGTCGCAGGCCAGCACGATCTCACAGCCGCCGGCCAGCGCCAGCCCGTCGACGGCGGCGATCAGCGGCGTGCGCCTGACCCGCCGGACGATCCCGGCGAACCCACCGTCGCGCGTCTGGGCCTCATGGCGCCTGCCCTCGCTCAGCATCTTGAGGTCGGCGCCCGCGGAGAACACCGGGCCCGCGCCCGTCAGGACCGCGGCCCGCACGTCCGGGTCGGCGTCGCAGCGCGCGAGTGCGGCGTCGATGCCCCTGGCAACCTCGCCGTTGATGGCGTTCCTGCGTTCGGGCCGGTTAATGGTGATCACCATGACATTGCCGGTGACGGTTACCAGAACGGCGTCCGGCGTCTCCTGCTGGCTCATTCGGCACCGCCGATCACGATGAGGAGCTGGCCGGATTCCACCTGATCACCTGGCTTGACGAGGATATCGGTGACGATCCCATCGGCCGGGGCGAGCAGTCGCTGCTCCATTTTCATTGCCTCCATGACGCAGACGAGCGCGCCGCGCGCCACGGTGTCGCCCACGGATACCGGAACGAGCAGCACGCTGCCGGGCATTGGGGCCGTGGTGTCGCCGGGTGCGTGGGCCTGGTGAAGATCGGGGAAGCGCGGCAGGGCCGTCAGCCCGGCCCGGCCGAGGCGGCTGCTCACCGACCACGAGGTCCCGGCCGGGCCGTCGGCGCGGCTGAGCCGGGCCGTCAGCAGCCGCCCGTCGATCTCGAGCGTGCGCAGCTGGGGGTCGTCGCCGCTGGGCACGGCGGTCACGCGGTGCTCGGCCGCATCGAGGCGGACCGTCCACCCGCCGTCGCGCTCGACGCGGTAGGTGCAGGCAATGACCTGGTCACCCGCCTGGAATGACATCGTGCCGTCCACCGCGGGGTTGTTCCGCCAGCGCGGCGGGACAGGCGCATCCGCCCGGCCGCCGGCCGTGGCGATCACCGCGGCGCAGCAGGCGAAGGTGAGCAGGAACGGCTCCGGGGCGAACCGCCGGTCGGCGTTGGCCGGGAAGCGCTCGTCCAGGTAGGCGGTGGTCGCCGCGCCCCGCAGGAAGACGTCATCCCGCAGCACCGCGGTGAGCAGGTCCTGATTGGTGCGGATGCCGTGCACGTCGGTGCCCTGCAGCTCCAGGGCGAGCGCGGCCGCGGCCTGCTGCCGGGTTTGGCCGTATGCGATGACTTTGGCGATCATCGGGTCATAGTACTGAGCCACCACCGAGCCGGACGCGACGCCCGTGTCCCAGCGAACGCCGGGCACGCCGCCCGGGCGCAGGGTGGTGATCGTGCCCGGCGCGGGCAGGTAGTCGTTGGCCGGATCCTCGGCGTAGAGGCGGGCCTCGATCGCGTGCCCGCGCTGAACCAGGTCGCTCTGGGTGAACGGGAGCGCCGCACCGTCCGCTACCGCCAGCTGCAGCGCGACCAGGTCCAGGCCGGTCACCGCCTCGGTCACCGGATGCTCGACCTGCAAGCGGGTGTTGACCTCGAGGAACGAGAAGCCGCCGCCCTCGCCGCGGACGAACTCGACCGTGCCCGCGTTCTGGTAACCGATCGCCCGGCCCGCGACCAGCGCCGCCGAGCAGATCTCGTCGCGCTCGGCCGCCGTGAGAGCCGGCGACGGCGACTCCTCGATGATCTTCTGGTGCCGCCGCTGTATCGAGCATTCCCGCTCGAACAGGTGCACCAGGTTTCCGTGCAGGTCGCCGAAGATCTGCACCTCGATGTGCCGCGGCTTGAGCATGAACCGTTCGAGGAAGACCCGGTCGTCGCCGAAGGCCGCGCCTGCCTCGCGCCGGCACGATGCCACCGCCTCGGCCAGGTCCCCGATCGACTCAACCAGCCGCATGCCCTTGCCCCCGCCGCCCGCCGCCGCCTTGACTAGCAGCGGGAATCCGACCTCGGCGCCGGCCGCGGACAGGTCGGAGCCGGCCGCCAGCTCGGCACTCGGCAGCGTCGGCACGCCTGCCTCGCGCATGATGCGCTTGGCCGTGATCTTGTCTCCCATGAGTTCGATGACCCGCGGCGAGGGCCCGATCCAGGTCAGCCCGGCCGCGATGACGCGTTCGGCGAAGCCGGCGTTCTCGGCCAGGAACCCGTACCCCGGGTGCACGGCGTCCGCACCGGTCAGCTCCGCCGCCGCCAGCAATTTGCCGACTGACAGGTAGGACTCCCGCGGCGTCACCCCGCCCAGCGCGACGGCCTCGTCGCACTGGGACACGTGCCAGGCGCCGCGGTCCGCATCGGAGTAGACGGCGACTGTCTGGACGCCTAGCGATCGCGCGGTGCGCGCGATGCGGCCGACGATCTCGGCGCGGTTCGCGATGAGTATCTTGTGCAAGGGCACAGCCTTTCCGGCGACGTGGCAGCGGATGACGAGGCGCCGCCGCTACATGCGGAACACCCCGTAGCTCGCGCCCGCGGACACCGGCGCGCTGTGCACCGCCGAGAAGGCCAGCCCGAGCGCGACGCGGGTGTCCCGCGGATCGATGATGCCGTCGTCCCAGCCACGCCCGGTCGCGTAGAACGCGCTCGACTCGGCGTCGATCTGCTGTTCGTAGCCGGCCCGCAGGCGCGCGCCTTCTTCCTCGGTCCACTCCTGACCGCGGTTGCGCGCGGCTGCCTCGGCGACGATCGACATCACGCCGGCCAGCTGGGGCGCCCCCATGACCGCGATCCGGTGCGAGGGATAAGTGAACAAGAACCGCGGTGAGTAGGCCCGGCCGCCCATGCCGTAATTCCCGGCGCCGTAGGAGGCGCCGATCATCAGCGTGACGAACGGAACCTCGCAGTTGGCGACCGCGTTGATCAGCTTCGCGCCGTCCTTGATGATGCCGCCGCGCTCATACTGGGCGCCGACCATGAACCCGGTGATGTTCTGCATGAACAGCAGCGGCGAGCCAATGCGGTCGCACAGCTGAATGAACTGGGCCCCCTTTTCCGCCTCCGCGCTGAAGATCACGCCGTTGTTGGCCAGGACGCCGATCGGGAAGCCGCAGACCGACGCCCACCCGCAGACCAGGTTGACGCCGTAGAGCGGCTTGAACTCCTCGAAGCGGGATCCGTCGACGAACCGCGCGATCACCTCACGAGCGTCGAACGGCCGCCGTGGGTCGGGCGAGACGACGCCAAACAGTTCCTCCGCGTCGTAGACCGGCGGGTCGGCGGGCTGCGTCGGGCCCGGGCCCAGCTTGCGCCAGTTGAGGTGCCCGACGATCCCGCGGCACATCTGCAGCGCCTGGAGCTCGTCGGCGGCGAGGTAGTCCGCCAGGCCCGACTCGCGGGCGTGCATCTCCGCCCCGCCGAGGGTCTCCTCGTCGGAGATCTCGCCGGTGGCCATCTTCACCAGGGGCGGGCCGCCGAGGAAGACCTTTGACCGCTCCCGGATCAAGACGGTGTAATCGCTCATGCCCGGGACGTAGGCGCCTCCGGCGGTCGAGGAGCCGAACACGACCGCGATCGTCGGCACACCCGCCTTCGACAGGGACGTGATCTCGCGGAAGTAGCGGCCGCCGAGGATGAACGTCTCGCCCTGCGTACGCAGGTCAGCGCCGCCTGACTCGGTCAGGCTGATGTACGGCAGCCGGTTCTCCCTGGCGATCTCCAGGCCGCGCAGCACCTTGCGCAGCGAATACGGGTTGAGCGACCCGCCTTTGATCGTCGGGTCCGACGCGCTGATCAGGCACTCGACGCCGGATACGGTGCCGATACCGGTCACGACGGCACCACCAAGATCGAACTCGCTGCCCCAGGCCGTTAGGGCGGACAGCTCGAGAAAGGCCGAGTCGAAGTCAAGCAGCAGGTCGATGCGCTCCCGGGCGAGCAGCTTGCCGCGGGCCCGGTGCCGCTCGATCTTGTCAGGTCCGCCGCCGGCCGAGGCGTCCCGCATCGCCGCGGCCAGCTCCTCCGCCAGCTTCTGGTTGAGCCGCAGGTTGTCCTGGAATATGTCGTCGGCGGCGCTGACCCGCGACGGCAGGACCGAGCCGATCAGGCGCCCGCCCGGGCCGGCTCGTTGTCGGCGGGGCCGGTCACGTGAGTATCTTCCCTTTCTCGAGCTCCTCGATCTCCGCCGGCGAGTAGCCGAGCACGCCGGTCAGCAGCTCATCGGTATGCTCGCCGATGAGCGGAGCGCTGCGGGCGGGCGTGATGGGCTCGCCGCCAACCGTCCAGCCTTGGTTGTACAGCTGCTCGGGGCCGACCACCGCGTGCTCGACTTCCTTCAGCACGGACCGGCCGTACCGCTCGGGCCAGTTCTGGTGCTCCTCCACCGGCAGGACCGGCGCGGCTATCGCGCCGGACTGCTCGATCACCTGGCGGGCACGGTCGGCGCTGTCGCACCGCAGCGCGGTACCGTCCGGCCGGAATTCGCCGGACGCCTCGATCTGCTCCCACTGAGCCGCTGTCGCGGTCACCACGAAATCGCCGTCGGCGCCCCGGACCACCGCGCTGCGCCGCCGCAGCGGGTCGCCGGCGAATTCGCCAGGCAGGAACATCTCCAGCAGGACACTGGACAGCGTCTCGAGCTGCGATAGCCGCACCAGGCCGCCGCGCCCGGTGCGCTGCCGGTTGACCAGCGCCGCCAGCAGGAGCGTGATGCCGTGCCAGCCCGCGTTCGGGTCCGAGATGCCCACCGCCATGCCGCCCACGGGATCAGCGGCGCCTGGGTAGCGAATCGTGTCCTCCAAACCGGAGAGGCTGGAGGTGATCGGGGCGTAGGAGCGCAGTCCCGACGGGCCGAACTCCTCCGCCAGCTCGAGTCCGCGCATCGACAGCAGCACGATACTCGGATTGACGGCCTGCAGGTCCTCGATCTCGATGCCCCAGGACTTGAGCACGTGCGGACGGAAGCTCTCGATGACCGCGTCACTGTGGCGCACCAGGTCAAGGAGGACCTCGCGGCCCCGCGGTGTCTTCATATCGAGCTTGATGCTCTCCTTGCCCCGGTTCACGTTGTGGAACAGCGGGTCGATCTCCCGGGGATCCTGCCCGTCGGGAACCCCGCCGAGCCGGCCGCGCAGGCGCATGTTGTCCAGCCGCGACTCGTGCTCCACCTTGATCACCTCTGCCCCGAGGTCGGCGAAGAAGGACCCGACCATCGGCCCGGCCCAGACCCAGCTCAGGTCGATGATCCGCCGCCCCTTGAGGGCCTCGGCGATCGGGCCGACGCCGGGAGCCGGGAGGGTGGCCGCCGCTTGCGCGCTGGCGCCCTCAAGCCACGTCTCCGCGCGCCACAGGCTGCCGGGAATGGCGGTCCCGGCCGTCTGCTGCCAGAAATTCTGCCTGTTCAGGTAGACGTCCCGGGATGCCTCCTGCGGGCTGCGGACCGGAGCCAGCGGAAAGCCCTTTTCCCGCGCCAGCTCGAAGAGCTCCCGCTGGGTGAACTTCACCATCTCCGCTTCGACCAGCTCGTCGACCTCGTCCGGGTACACCGATGCCATCCGGATCAGGTCGTTGTAGCGGGGTTCCTTTGACCAGGCAGGACCGCCGACCGCGGAGGTGAAGTTCTGCCAGTCTCTGGTCGAGCGGCACAGCAGGGTGACGAACCCGTCTTGGCAGCGGTAGAGCCGCTGCGGGTACACGCCGCCGTTGCCCGGCGAGCGCCGCCCCTCGCGGACGTACGGGATGCCCTTCGGGACGCACAGCATCCAGTTCGTGCCGGCCGCGTAGGCCCACAGATCGGCCAGGCTGATCTGGACGGTCCGTGATCCGCCGCCGATCAGCTCGAGCAGCAGGGCCGCGCCCGCGGCGTTCGTGCCGAGGATGTAGGCACCCATGTTGTGCGGGAACCACAGCGGTTCCCGGTCCGGCTCGCCGATGACATGCGCGATGCCCGCCACGGCCTGGCTGATCGCATCCGACCCGCCCGCCTCTCCGGCGACGACCCAGCTCAACTCGAGCAGGTTCGCGTCGCTGTGCTGGATGCTGTCCCGTAGCTGTTCGTCGACGGTTCCGTGGATAACCACCGTCTCGCCCGGCCCCACCAGCGGGCCGGCGCTCTGCCCGGCCGGCAGTGACACGAGCTCGATGGGCTCGCCCCGGCCGAGCAGCACCTGTTCGGCCGCGGTGAGCGGCAGGCTCGCGTCGCGAGCCCAGCGCACGGCTGCCCCCATATCCGCCAGCAGTCGGCCGGCGTACAGCGGGGCTATGCTCTGCTCGTGCACGGCCAGTACCCTCCGGCCGGACATCGGACCGCTGGTCCGCGGTACCTCGGTCATGCCGGCACAGCCTTGTCAGCGGCAACGGCCGGGCCGGATGCCACGACGCCATGCCGCGTCGCGCGCAGGCCCGCTTGTGCGGCGTCCCAGGTTCCCTGCGGGGTCCCGGCCGTCCGCAGCTTGTACTTCTCGACCTTGCCTGAGTGGCCGCGGGGCAGGTCGTCGACGGCCTGGATGTAGCGCGGCACCATGAAATACGGCAGCTGATCGGCGGCCCACTCGTAGAAGGCCGTGTAGTCGAAGCTGCCGGTCGCCGAGAGGACGACGCACGCCATGATGTCTTCGTCGCCGACCGGCGACGGCACGCCGACCACCGCGCAGTCGGCGACATCGGGATTCAGCACGAGGATCTGCTCGACCTCCGAAGACGAGACGTTCTCTCCCTTGACCCGGATGAAATCCTGCTTGCGGTCGACGAAGAACAGGTAGCCCTGATCGTCCATCCGGCCGTAGTCACCCGTGTGGTACCACAGGTTGCGTGTTGTCTCGAGAGTCGTCGCCTCGCGGTTGAGGTAGCCGAGCAGGGTGGTCCAGCCATACCGCGGCCGCACGACGATCTCGCCTACCGTCCCCGGCGGGAGGAGCTGCTCGTCCAGGTCGACGATGCCGAGGTCGAACTGATCGCACTGGCGTCCGCTGTTCCCCGGCGGCGCCGTGCCGCGGCCGAGGCTGGGCAGCGTGACGATGCCGGTCTCGGTGCTGCCGAACGGCACCGCGACCTGGACGCTGAACCGCCTCTCGAATTCCGCGTATGGTCCCGGCATGGCGGGCGAGGCCCAGACGAACCTCAGGCTGCCCTGGTTGACGTTGTCATCGCCTCGCTGGTCAAGCAACAGGGGGACGGCCGAGCCGAGCGTGATCGCGTGCGTGCAGCCGAAGGTGTTGATGTCGGCCCAGAAGCTGCGCAGCGAGAAGCGTTCGCGCAAGATCAGCCGCGCCCCGGTGCACAGCGCGGCGGTGATCAGCTGCCGGCCGGTGATGTGGTTGTAGGGCGAATAGTGGTACAGGACCGAGTCCGGTTCTATCCGGAACTTCTCGGCGAAGCCCGCCCCCACGAAGAACAGGTGGTGGTGGCAGATCATCACGCCTTTCGACGGCCCCGTCGTTCCCGAGGTGTACACGATGGTGGTCAGTTCCTGTGGCCGCACAGGCACTGGGTCAAACGTCTCCTCGGCGGCTGACATCGCCTCATGCAGGTCGAACGTGATCGACTCGGGCCCATCGGGTCGGCCCGGGCCGACCGACACGACGTGCCGGATGGCAGCCAGCCGCTCGGGCGGCAGGCTGCCGATGCCTTCTCCCGCCCGCTGGTCGATGAACAGGACATCGGGCGCGCTGTCGGTGAGCACCTGCTGCAGCAGCTGGCCCTTCAGCGCCTCGCCCAGGCAGACATCGACCGCCCCGCACGCCGATATGCCCAGCCACAGCGCGATGCTCTCGATGGAGGCCGGCGCGACCCAGGCAACCCGGTCGCCGGGCCCGACTCCGAGCCCGCGCAGGAAGCACGAGACCCGCGCGGCGAGCTTCGCCACGTCGGCGTAGCTGTAGGACCGGCCGTCGCTGGCCTGCGTGGCGAAGACCGCTTGATCGTGCATCCGCCGCCGGAGCATCTGCGTCGGCGTCCGCTCCGCGAAGGGGAACTCTACGACGATCGTGTCGAGATTCATGTTCTTCCTGTCTTGATGAACCGAGCTGCAGGCCGTGGTCAGGCAGGGTTCGGCGTGGCGGGCACCGCGAGGGCGTCCGCAGCGACCGGGACCGGCAGCTTTACCGCGCCGTTCTTCCTTGACGGCAGGAAGACTTCGGCGGTCCCCCATGCCGTGCGCACCCCGATCTGGTTATCGGCCCACAACTCGAGCGTCACCACGGAGTAGCCGTCCCGCTCGGCCGTATCAGTGACCTTGCCGCGCCACCAGAGCGTGTCGCCGAGCAGGTTCGGCCGGCGTACCTCGACGTTCAGGCGGCGCAGGAAGCCCTCGTCGCCCATCCAGTTGGTCAGCGCGTGGCTGGCCCAGGCGATCCGCTGCGGGCCGATGTCATACGCACCGCCCATGCCGACGTCCACCCCGGTCTGCGCCTCAAGATGACCGCGGCCGGCCGAGTCGCGCGCGCCGGTCTCGGCGTTGATGTGATAGTCCGCGTGACGCTGCCGGTACTTGTACACGAGCTCATGCGTGCCGCCGTACGGGCGGGCGCCCTGGACCGCCGAGTACCAGCCGACCAGGTCGGTCCCGGTCAGCGGTCCCTTCACCACAGCCGGGATCTCGTCGCCGACCTGCACGTCCTCGAAGTAGAGCGTGTCACGCCCGCGGACCGGCTCCGACAAGGCCTCTTTCTCGATCGCATCCAGCTCGTCAGAGGTGTACCGGTGCGTCGGGCGCACCTCATACTTCGGCTTGCCGCCGGTTGCCTCGTCGAGCTCGGAACCCCGCGGCGTCCGGGCGATCTTGGAGGTGGCCTGGGCCACCAGTTCGCCCTCGCTGAAGAAGTCGACCCGGCCGGTCTGCATCGCCCACCGCTTGGCGAAGCTGGTGCTCTTCTCCTCGACGTCGAGGAGGTACGAGCTGACCTTGAAGTCGTCGTTCAGCCGGATGCGGTCATTCCACACCCAGTCGCAGGCGGCGTAGATCCACTGAACGCCGGCCAGCTTGGGTGCGACGGTCGTACCGTCCACCGCGTAGAGAAAACACGGCGGCGCGAGATTGGTCCCGGTGAAGGACGCCCGGCCGTACTCCGCGTCGGTCCACAGCGGGTTCCCGTCGCCCATGCCCTCGGCGAAGTGGCTGATCGCGTCCTTCGTCGCGGTCTCGACCCAGCGCCACGTATCACGCCGCAGCGGAACCCCGATCACCGTGCGCGCCTCGGCGAGCGCCTCATCGTCGACCTTTCCCCAGACCATGCGTACACCCTTCCGTTGCCTACAACGACTATATTTATTGTAGTAGACTCAGTGATGTATCGGCAATGACGAGGCACCAAGGAGATCAGCCTGTCAGAGGGACCCGCGCGCTTTCCGCGGCTGACAGCGCGCAAGGCGGCATCATGGCCTTACGAAAGCCCCGCGTCTACTGCGACTGTGGCGTCGGCCTGCCGCGGCAGCGGCGCGCTGACCGGGCACTTGCGACCCCCGAAGGATGGAAGACCCACATGACCAACACCCCTGCGGCCGCCCGGCTGCGGCCGCGCCGGTCCTGCCTGGCGGTCCCCGGCAGCAACCCGCGGTTCCTCGAGAAGGCGCAGGGCCTGCCTGCCGACCAGGTCTTTCTCGACCTGGAGGATTCCGTCGCGCCGCTGGCGAAAGACAGCGCCAGGCAGCTGGTGGTGGACGCGCTCAATACCGGCAACTGGGCCGGCAAGACCCGGGTAGTGCGCGTCAACGACTGGACCACGCAATGGACCTACCGGGACGTGATCACGGTAGTCGAGCGCGCTGGGGCGAACCTGGACTGCATCATGCTGCCGAAGGTGCAAGACGATGCCCAGGTCCGGGCGCTTGACCTGTTGCTTTCCCAACTCGAGCAGACGACCGGCCTGGAAGCCGGCCGGATCGGCATCGAGGCGCAGATCGAGAACGCACAGGGCCTGATGAACGTCGAGCGGATCGCGGCCGCCTCGCCCCGGCTTGAGACGATCGTGTTCGGCCCGGCTGACTTCATGGCCTCGATCAACATGAAGTCGCTGGTGGTAGGGGAACAGCCGCCCGGCTATCCGGCCGACGCCTATCACTACATCCTGATGCGGATCCTGGTCGCCGCCCGCGCGCACGGCCTGCAGGCCATCGACGGCCCGTACTTGCAGGTCCGCAACTCGGACGGATTCAGGGCGGTGGCCGGCCGGGCGGCGGCGCTTGGCTTCGACGGGAAGTGGGTGCTGCACCCCGACCAGATCGCCGCCGCTAACGAGATCTTCTCTCCGTCGCAGGCCGACTACGACCATGCGGAGCTGATCCTGGACGCGTACGACTGGTACACCTCGCAGGCCGGCGGGGCCACCGGGGCGGCGATGCTCGGCGACGAGATGATCGACGAGGCCTCCCGCAAGATGGCGCTGGTGATCGCGGCCAAGGGCCGCGCCGCGGGGCTCGAGCGCACCTCGAAGTTCGAATCCCCGCAGGCCTGAGGAGAGCATCGCGATGCAGTTCGGGCGCACATTCGAGGAATTCGAGGTCGGCGCGGTCTACCGGCACTGGCCGGGCAAGACCGTTACCGAGTACGACGACCACCTCTTCTGCCTGCTCACCATGAATCATCACCCGCTGCACCTGGACGCCAACTACGCCGGGCAGGCCACCGACTTCGGCCAGAACGTGGTGGTCGGCAACTATATCTACTCGCTGTTGCTCGGCATGTCGGTGCCGGACGTATCGGGCAAGGCCATCGCGAACCTGGAAGTCGAATCGCTGCGGCACGTCGCGCCGACGTTCCACGGCGACACGATCTACGGCGAGAGCACCGTGCTCGGCAAACGGCCATCGGCCTCGAGACCCGACCGCGGTGTCGTCGAAGTCGAGACCCGCGGGTACAAGCAGGACGGCAGCCTGGTCTGCGTGTTCCGCCGCAAGGTCATGGTGCCCACCCAGGCCTATCTCGACGAACGCGGCGGCGAACAGCCCGGCCGCCCGGCCCCAGCGAGCTGAGGAATCACGCGGGAAGGGACATGAAAGACGGATTTCCAGTGCTCCGCGCCGGGGTAACGCTGCGCAGCCGAAGTGACCGTTCGCTTGCGTTCCTGGTGATCACCGCCGGGGCGGCGACTCACCCGCCGACGCACGATGGCGTACCTCTGTGTCCCGGGCCGCCGCCACCGTGCTCGGAGGCCGCCACCGGCGGCGGGCGGTCGCTGCGGGCGGGCGTGCTCTACGCCGATCACCCGTCCGGGCTGATCCTGCGGTGCACATCGGCCGGCGATGGCGTGCTGGCCTACGACGGGCGCGAGCTGAGCGGGCTCCAGATCCCGGCTAGCGACCCCACGGCTGGCGACCGTGACCGGCCGTCCGTTTCCTGCCAGCATCCGGCCCCCTGAGCGGCACGGCGCGGGTCAGATTGTCCCCGCGGCCGCGAGCTGGTCGATCTCGCTGTCGGCCAGGCCCGCCTCGCGCAGCACTTCACGGGTGTGCTGACCGACGCCGGGTGGCGCCCCCGACAGGACTGCCGCTGGCGCCACCCGACCCGCGGTCCTGATACGCACCGGGGCAGCCACGAGGGGCGGCCCGTCGGCCTCCAGGATCACGCCGGAAGCACGGATCCCCGGGTCGGCGACTGCCTCGGTAAGGCCAAGTACGGGGCCGGCCAGGCACTCCTGCCTCGTACAGCAGCGGGAGCCACTGGGCCCTTGTCCGCCCCAGGAATGCCGCGGCGAGTTCCGCTGCGGCGCGCCCCATGTCGTCCTGCGTCCGCGGGGCCGACTCGCGGTCGAGCGGGCAGCCGGTAACGTCCACCAGCGACTTCCAGGGCTGCTGCCCGATCGCGGACACGCTCAGGAACAGGCCGTCGGCGCACTCGTAGACGTCGTTGGCGGGCGTTTTAGCGTGCAGCGGGTCGCCGGCCGCCGTGCCGGGGACGAGATCCGACATCAGCCACATCGTCGCCGCGAGCAGCGTCACGTCTAGCTGGCTACCGGTCCCGGTGCGGTCGCACTCGCGCAGCGCGGCGAGGATCCCGGTAGCGGCCATCAGGCCGGTCACCGGCGTCGCGACGGCGGCCCGCGGCCGGGACGGCGGTGAGCCGCCGATGGCGTCCAGCAGGCCGGTGACCCCCAGTACCTGCAGGTCGTGCGCGCCGCGCCCGGCGTACTGGCCGGCGTCGCCGAAGGTGGTGATCGAGCACCAGACCAGGCGCGGGTTGATCCGCGACATGGCCTGGTAGCCGAGGCCCAGGCGCTCCATGGCGCCCGGTTGGCTGCTTTCCACGAGGACGTCCGCGCCCTCGACCAGCCGGCGCAGCGCGTCGGCGGCCTGCGGTGCCTTCAGGTTGAGCGCGACCGAGCGTTTGCCCCGCTGCAGTCCGACGTTCGCGGGCGCGTCGCTCCCCCGGTTGCGTACGTGGTCGCCGAGCGGGTGCTCGATCTTGATGACGTCGGCGCCGAGCTGGGCGAGGGCGAGCGTGCAGTAGCTGCCGGGAAAGTACCGCGTCAGGTCGAGCACCCGCACCCCAGCCAGCGGACCAGTTTGCCCAGCAGACTGTTCGGGCGGCACGTCAACCCCTTTTAACCGCGATTATTCGGGTAGATAGCGAACCTTACGCTACCACTCGACGACGGATGACATCACCTCGGGGAACCTCGTCTTCAGGTTCGCCGAGTAGTCCTCCATGTGCTTGCGCATCAGGCGCTCCGCATTGTCGGCATCCTGCGCGATGACCGCCTCGGCGATCTCGTTGTGGATGTTGATCACCGAGCGGCGCTGGCGCTGCGCGTACAGCACCGTGTTCACCCGGCCGTGGAAGACCTCGGTGCAGCTGTGCACGAGGAGCCCAAGCGCCTTGTTCCCGGTCATGCCCGCCACCGCCTGGTGGAAGTCCTGCCCCGCGCGGCGGAACGCACCGTCGTCCAGCTTGCCCGCCGTGTTGGCCTCGATCAGCCTGCGCAGCTGCGCGACGTCCTGGTCGGTGCGGCGCTTGGCCGCGAGACAGGCGGTGAATGGCTCGAGCGCCAGGCGCACCTCGACCAGCTCGGCGAAGGTGGTGCCGGTCATCTGGTAGTACAGCGAGGTGATCTCGCCGAAGTCCTTGGCATCGACGAACCGCGTGACCGGCCCGCCGCCGGGGCCGGTCCTGATGGTGATCAGGCCGAGAACCTCAAGTACGCGCAGGGCCTCACGCAGGGACTGCCGGCTGATCCCGAACGAATTGGCCATCGCCAGTTCGGGCGCGAGCACCGTACCAGGGGCCATATGCGAGGTGACCATCTCGCCGACGATCTCGCGCGCGACCGCCTGCGCGATCTTCTCGGTCCTGGGTGGCATGGCAGTCCTTTCGCCTTTAACGTCTTATCAAGGCGGGTCACGCTGCTTTAGGTGACCTTCCTATTCAATGCGATCAATGCTCTAGGTTGAGCTTAGCCGATCGAGCCGACAAGTAATGGTCGCTGCCCGGAACTCCTGGGTCGCAGCCGCGGCGCCCGGGCGGAGCCCGGCTGAGTCGCTTCAGGGCCATGGCGGGCGCGAGCGCATTGGCCTCCGAGGCTCCGCCGAATCTCGGCCGTGCCGCACCGGAGAAGCCGGGGCATGGGGGCCGGCCAGCCGTCCGAGTAACGCTGCGTGACCACCGATCATCGTCGGCTGGCCGGGTGGATCGCCGTAAGCTTACTTTTATTTATACAAATAATTTTGATAGAGTTCGCGAACTATGGGCATCGGCAGCGGCGTTCCCGCCGCACCCGCATCCGGTCCTGTTCCAGACGCCCCTGCGCCGCGCGACGCGCCGCCCCCCGCGCGGCAGCAGCACCGCTGGATGATCCTGTCCATCTGCTGCCTGGCCTTGTTCCTCTCCGCGACCTACCAGACCAGCATCGTCACGATCCTGCCGACGATGCAGCTCGCGCTGCACACCACGGTGAACTGGGCCACCTGGACGATCACCATCTTCGCGCTTGGCACGGTCATCGTGTTCCCGGTCACCGGGCGGCTGGCTGATCAGTTCGGCCGCAAGCGCCTGCTGATCATCGCGCTGGTGATCTTTGCCCTGGCCTCGCTCGCGGCGTTCTTCGTGACGGATATCGCCGAGCTCATAGTGGCGCGGCTGCTGCAGTCCATCGGAGCCGGCGCCGTGCTGCCGTGCTGCACGGGTATCGTCGCCGAGGCATTTCCCGGCAATCGCGACCGGGCGGTGGGCCTTTTCTCCTCGATCCTGCCCGCCGGCGGACTGTTCGGGCCGCTCATCGGGGGCGCCGCGGTCGAATTCGCGACCTGGCGCGCGGTGTTCCTGGTGCCGACCCCGCTGATCTTTATCGTCATCGGGCTGGGCGCCCGCTATCTGCCCCGGTCGGCGCCGACCCGCCAGACCAGTCGCGTGGTCGACGTCCGGGGTATCGTCCTGCTGGTCAGCACGCTGGTCGCGGCGATGCTCGGGGTCACGCTCCTCGGCCAGCCGGGCGGCACCGGGACGACGGAGCTGCTGGGCAGCGCGGTTGCCCTGATCCTGGCCGTGGCGCTCGGCACCGCGTTCGTGCGGCACATCAGGCGCGCGGAGCACCCGGTGATCCCGTACAGCCTGCTCGTCGGCCGCCAGCCCGCCGCGCTCAACGCGGTGAACACCGTCTTCGGCGCCGCGGCGATGGGAATGGGCAGCCTGCTGCCGCTGTACGCGCAGCTGCGCTACGGGTTCTCCGCGTTCCAGGCCGGAACCGTGCTTACCGCCAGGGCCCTGGGCATGGTGTGCATCGCCGGCTTCGCCGCGTTCGCGCTGCGCCGGACCGGTTACAAGACGCCGATCATCATCGGCTACGCCGTCCTGGCGGCCGCCTCCGCCGCGCTGTGGGCGTATCCGCCGCCGGGTACGTCCGATTACCTTTGGATAGCCCTTACCAGCGGGATAGCGGGGCTCGGCATGGGCACGGCGTCGCCCGCACTCAACAACGCCGCGCTGCGCCTCGCGCCCGAGCAGATCTCGGCCGTGACCGGCCTGCGGGCGATGTTCCGCGCGATCGGTTCCATCGTCGCCGTGTCGGTGGTCAGCGCCCTCGTCGCGGCGAGCAGCGACCAGCAGGAAACGCTGGCGATTGCCTATCTCTGCTGTTCAGCGCTGTTCCTCGGCACCATACCGCTCGTGCTGCGACTGCATGATCAGCGCGGCAGCTGGTAACCCATGTATTGCAATTATTACGATTGTCTGTGACGATGGACGCGGACCGCGCAGGCCCCAACATGACGCCCCGCACCCGCCGGATGACGTCGGGCATCTCCTGACCGCAGATGACATGCCAGCGGCACCTCAGGCGGCCGCCTGAGGTGACCACGATGTTCCCCACCGGAGAGGAATTTCATCATGCGCACCGAACTGACCGAATTCGAAATTGACTTTTACCACGAGAACGGCTTCCTCGCGATCCAGGACTTCCTTGATGACACAGAACTGGCGCACTGGCGCCGGGTCACGGACTCGGTCGCGGGCGGCCCGTCCGGGGAAGGGCTGAGCAACATCCGCGGCAGCAACCTGAGCAACACCAATCCGGAGATCGCGGCGCTGTGGCGCAACGAGACCGTCGGCGCCCTGATCGGCCAGCTCGGGCGGTTCGACGGCGTGCGCCATCTCGGTGACGGCATCTCCTACTGCCTGCAGGGCCACGGTGCGACCCCGTGGCACTGCAACATGCACGAGTCGATCGAGGTCGACAGCGCCGAGGTGATCAACTTTTACGTGCCGCTGGACGAGTTCCGCTGGTACAACAAGGCGCTCGTCTTCCTGCCCGGGGCGCACAAGCTCATGCCGCTGGGCGTGCGCACCTTGTCGCCGTCGCTGCGCAACGCCGCGTTCGGCTCCCTGCTTGAGGAGTACCCGCAGCTGAAGAACATCGAGCCGGTCATCACCGAGGGCCGCGCGGGCATGGCCGTGTTCTACAACCTGCTCGGCGTGCACGGCTCCGCCCCCAACATGACGCCCCGCGTCCGCCGGATGGCGTCCGGCCTGTTCTGCAAGGACGGCGAGGTCGCGAACGGGCTGCCCGGCCTGGGGGCCGCGCAGGGCAAGTCGGCCGAGGGCATCGCCGTGCTCAAGGCGGGCGAGCCGCTGACCGACGCACAGGCCCCGCTGATCTGGAAGCGATCCTGACCGCCGATGAGATACCAGCGGCTAGGAACAACCGGACTACGAGTATCGGCGATCGCCCTCGGCTGCATGAGCTTCGGCGAGCCCGAGCGTTACAACCTGCCGTGGTCGCTCGACGAAGAGCAGAGCCGCCCCTACATCCGCCAGGCGCTCGAGGCCGGGATCAACTTCTTCGACACGGCGAACCAGTACTCAGGCGGCAGCAGCGAGGAGATCCTCGGCCGCGCGCTGCGCGAGTACGCGGTCCGGGACGAAGTCGTCGTCGCGACCAAGGTCGGCCAAGCGGTGAGCCCGGCCGTCACCGGCAGCGGCGTGTCCCGCAAGGCCATCTTGCAGGAGGTCGACAACAGCCTGCGCCGTCTCGGGATGGACTACATCGACCTCTACCAGCTGCACCGGTGGGACAGCGTTACCCCGCTCGAGGAGACCCTGGAGGCACTCGACGACGTAGTGCGCGCGGGCAAGGTCCGTTACGTCGGCATGTCCAACGGTCCCGCCTGGAAGTTCGCGCAGGCACTCGGCCTCCAGCGGCAGGCCGGCTGGGCGCGGTTCGTGACGATGCAGAACCACTACAACCTCGTCTACCGGGAAGAGGAGCGGGAGATGATGCCGCTGTGCGCGGCGGAAGGCGTCGGCGTGCTCCCGTGGAGTCCGCTCGCCAAGGGCAGGCTGGCCCGGCCCTGGGGTGCGCAGACCCAGCGCGCGGCCAGCCACTTCACGACCGCGCCCTACGCGGACAGCGACGAGGCGATCGTCGCCGACGTGGCGGGCGTCGCGCGCGAACGCGGGATCGCGATGGCGACGGTCGCGCTCGCTTGGGTGTACTCGAAGCCGTTCGTGACCGCGCCGATCGTCGGCACCACCAAGCCGCATCATCTCAAGGAAGCCCTCGCGGCGCTTGACCTCGAGCTCAGCGCGGCCGAGATCTCGACGCTTGAACAGAACTATGTGGCCCGGTGGTCGCCGGACCTCGGTTTAAAGCATCCGGCCAAATAGCAGCCAGAGCCAGTAAGGAACACCCTCAAGGAGGCGGACATGCGCAAGGAACTGACAGAATTCGAGATCGAGTCCTATCAGCTGAACGGCTTCGTGGCGATCCAGGACTTCCTCGACGACGACGAACTCAACCACTGGCGTTCTGTCGTCCAGGCGGTCGCGGGTGAGCCTTCGGCAGAAGGGCTGAGCAACATCCGGGCGCGCAACCTGAGCGACACCCGGCCGGAGATCGCGGCGCTGTGGCGCAACGAGACCGTCGGCGGCCTGATCGCCCAGCTCGGGCGGTTCGACGGCGTGCGGCACATGGGCGACGGCATCTCCTACGTCCTGCAGGGCCACGGCGCGACCCCGTGGCACTGCAACATGCACGAGGGGCCGACCATCGACAGCGCCGAAGCGATCAGCATCTACGTGCCGCTGGACGAGTTCCGCTGGTACAACAAGGCGCTGAACTTCCTGCCCGGGGCGCACAAGCTCATGCCGCTGGGGGTGCGCACCATGTCACCGTCGCTGCGCAACGCCACCTTCGGTTCCCTGCTCGATGAGTACCCGCAGCTGAAGAACATCGAGCCGGTCTGCACCGAGGGCCGGGCGGGCATGGCCGTGTTCTACAACCTGCTCGGCGTGCACGGCTCCGCCCCCAACATGACCCCCCGCGCCCGCCGGATGACCTCGGCCACTTTCTGCAAGGACGGCGAGGTCGCGAACGGCCAGCCCGGCGTGGGCGTCGCGCAGGGCAAGTCGGCCGAGGGCATCGTCGTGCTCAAGGCGGGCGAGCCGCTGACCGACGCGCAGGCCCCGCTGATCTGGAAGCGATCCTGAGGCCGCGTCAGCAGCAGCTGTCATCGCTTACCCGGTCCCGTTGACAGCTGCTGCTGAACTGCGTGAGAAATTACCATGTTTATCGGGGTAATTCGCGACAACCACATCCCGCGTGGATCACCCTGGGGGGCTGACCGTGAGGGGCTGACGCCATGCTGGAGGAACCGAACTGGCGCTGCGTGGTCGACGCGCACGCGAATGTCGCCGAGTGCCCCATCTGGTCGCCCGCGGAGCGGGCGCTTTACTGGATCGACGTGCATGAGCCGTCGGTGAACCGGACGAAGCTGCCGGGCGGGGAGACAACCCGGTGGCTCGTCCCCGGCGTGATCGGGTCCTATGCCCTGCACGACACCGGGCAGGGTGCGCTCGTCGCGCTGCACTCCGGCATCTACACCTTGTCTTTCGCCACCGGGGTGGTCGCGCCGGTGCACGACGCGCCCTACGACCGGGCGAAGTTCCGGTTCAACGACGGGCGCTGCGACGCGCTCGGGCGGTTCCTGGTCGGGACGGTGCGAACCGGCTACACGGCGGCCGATCTCGGCACCGCGTCGTTCTGGCGGGTGGACGAGCGCGGCATCCGCCCGCTGATCGGCGGCATCACCGTCGCCAACGGGATCGCGTTCGCGTCCGACAACGCGACGCTGTACCTGGCCGACTCGCCGCTCAGCCGGCTCCTGGCGTTCGACTACGACCTCGCCACCGGCACCGCCGTCAACCGGCGGGTCTTCGCCGCGGTACCGGAAGGGTCAGGGCCCGACGGCGCCGCGACGGACGTGGCGGGCGGCTACTGGGTGGCGCTGTGCTACGCCGGCCGTGTCCTGCGGTTCCGCGCGGACGGGTCGCTCGACCGCGAGCTGCGGGCGCCGACATCGTTCCCGACGATGGTGGCGTTCGGCGGCGATGACTACCGGACGCTGTTCCTCACCACCGGGACGCGCAGCGCCCGCGGTGACCGTCCCGCGACGACGGGCGCGATCTACGCGTGCGAGGTGGACGTCGCGGGCCGGCCGGAGCCGCGGCTGCGCACCGGCGGGTGAGCGAGTCGGTGAGCAGCGATATCTCGCTATCGACACATTAGTTTCTACCCTATATATTGCATTAAATAGCTCATCGCGCGGATGAGCGTTCCTGGACTCCGGCGACAGCAGAGGAGCACCAATGAAGCTTCGGCGCCAAGCGGTCGACATCGGCCTGGTCACGGCGAACATCGACGAAATGCAGCGCTTCTACGGTGACGGGCTCGGTCTGGAGCGGGTCTTCTCCGAGTCCCCTCCCCCGGACGTGCTGCCGCCCGCGCGGACGGTCCAGACCTACCAGGCCGGCGGGGCCGCGATCAAGCTGTGGCACATCCACGACTACACGCCGCCGCTGGGTCCCGACGAGCGGCTCGGCCAAGTCGGCCTGCGCTACCTGACGCTGTGGATCGACGACCTGGCGGGGACCGTGGCCAGGCTGACCGAGCACGGCTTCCCGATCGACGACAAGCCGCACCGCTCCATCCTCGGCGCCGCCATGTCGCTGTGCTTCATCCGCGACCCCGACGGCAACTACCTCGAGCTGATCGAGACCGACGACCCCAGCGGCAAGATGAAGCATGACTTCCCTGGCGTCGCCGCGGAGTTCGCTGACTAGCCGTGGTAACCGCCCGCCGATGACCCCGTCGCGCCCGCGGCGCGACTGAGCAGGAAGAGGAAGTGGAGTTCGCATGCAGGATCTCAATGGCCGGATGGCGTTCGTGACCGGCGGCGCCAGCGGCATCGGGCTGGGCATGGCCCGCGCGTTCGCGAGCGCCGGGATGGTGCTCGCGCTGGCCGACCGCGACGACGAGGCACTCGAGCGCGCGACCGCCGAACTGTCGAAGGTGACCAAGACGGTGGGCTACCACCTCGACGTCAGCGACCGCGCACTCTACGCCGAGGTGGCCGACCGCGCCGAAGCCGACCTGGGACCGGTGACCGTGCTGTGCAACAACGCGGCCGCCGGGGTGGAGGTGCCGATCACCAGGATCTCCTACGAGATCTGGGACGCGCAGCTCAACGTGACGCTCGGCGGGCAGGTCAACGGCGTGCAGACGTTCGTGCCGCGGATGATCGAGCGCGCCGCGGGCGGCCACATCGTCGACACGTCGTCGCAGGCCGGGCTGGCGGTAAGCCACGGCGGGCGCAAGTTCGCTTACAACATGGCGAAGTTCGGCATAGCCGGGCTCACCGAGGCGCTGCGGCTGGTGCTCGAGCCCTACGGTATCGGCGTGACCCTGCTGGCCCCCGGCTATGTCAACACGAACGCGCCCGCGAACGGGCGCCGCTCGATCATCGCGTCGGGGCTGCCCGAGGACCTCAAGGAGCAGCTGCTTGCCCGCAATTCCCAGTTGAGCGGCACGATGGACTCGCTCGGCCGCTCGCCGGACGACGTCGGCCGCGAGGTCCTCGAGGCCATCATCGCGAACCGGCCTTACGTGCACACCGCGCGGCGGGCGGACGAGGTCGCGGCGCGGGCCAAGGCGATCATCGACTCGATGCCGCCGGAGACCGATCACGACCGCGCCCTCGCGGCGTTCGTCGCCCACTGACGGCAGCGGCAAGTGGGCAACGCGCATGGATGACCTGCGTGGCCGGATGGCCTTCATCACCGGCGGCGCCAGCGGGATCGGCCTCGGGATCGCGCGGGCCGCGGCCCAGGCGGGCATGACGCTCGCGCTGGCCGATATCGACGCCGAAGCCCTTGACCGGGCAACCGCCGAGTTCAGCCCGGCCGCGAAGGTGGCCGGGCTGCGGGTCGACGTAGCTGACCGCACCGCCCTGGCCGCGGCCGCCGACCAGGCGGAAGCCGAGCTCGGGCCGGTCGCGCTGCTCTGCAACAACGCGTCCATGAACATCGAGCTGCCGCTGGCGGAGATGACCTACGAGGCCTGGGACTACTCCCTCGGCGTGACGCTCGGCGGCGTCATCAACGGCGTGCAGACGTTCCTGCCGCGGATGCTCAGCCGCGGCAATCGGGCCCACATCGTCAACACCGCCTCGCAGGTGGGGCTGATGGCGACCCACGGCGGCCGCAATTACGCCAAGACCACGACGAAATACGCGGTGGTGGGCTTCTCCGAGTCGCTGCGCGAGGCGCTGCGCGGCACCGGAGTCGGCATCACGCTGCTGCTGCCCGGATACGTCGCCACCGACACCGCGAAGAACACCCTGAAGACGGTGGCCCGCCTGCGGCTGCCGGACGAAGTCAGGGCGGGCGTGGTCCGCCAGCTCACCGAGCTGGACCAGCGGCTGGCCGAGCTCGGCCGCGATCCCGACGAGCTCGGCCGCGAGGTGCTGCAAGCCGTCCGCGACGACCGGTTCTACCTGCACACGACGCGGCGCGCCCAAGGCGTCGCCGACCGGGCGCGCGAGCTGATCGAGTCGATGCCCGCCGAGACCGGCCACGACCGGTCCCTCGCCGGCTTCCTCGACCACTGACCGCCGCCCCGGCCGACCGCCGGGCGGCCGGGCACGCACCCACGAAACCGCACACGCCCAGAGGAGCAACAGTGCCGGATAATGACCTTCCCTATGTGGTGGTCTCCACCGACAGCCATGTAGGGCTGTCGCTGCGGACCCAGCTGCGGCAGTACTGCCCGGCGAATCTGATGGACGACTACGACGCGTTCGTCGAATCGGTGGACGCCGACCGCGACACCACCGCCGCGGTGGAGGCCGAGCATTCACCGTACTCACCGTCCTACCGGCGCTCGCTTGACCGGATGCGGGAGTGCCCAGGTGCGCAGGATGCCGCGATCCGGCTGGGCGACATGGACGCGCAGGGCATCGCGGCCGAGGTGATGTTCGCCGGCAGCGGCAACGGCGAGAAGATGCCGTTTGTCGGCGGCGGGCTCAACGCCGGCCCCAAAGACGTGCCGCACGAACTGATCGGCTCGGGCTGCGAAATCTGGAACCGCGGGCTGGCGGAGTTCTGCTCGGCCGCGCCGGACCGGATGCTCGGCGTGATGCAGATCGCGATCTGGGATATCGACGGAGCGGTCCGCGAGATCAAGCGGGCCCGCAGCGAGGGCCTGCACGTGCTCAACCTTCCTTCCCCGCGCTCGGATTACCCGACCTACATGGCACCGGAGTACGAGCCGCTGTGGGCCGTCTGCGAGGACCTCGGCGTCACCCTCACCACGCACAGCGGCGGCGGTGACCGGCCGCTCGGCCACGAGGCGGTGCACGGCTACGCGCTGATCGCCATGGAGACCCACTGGCTGTCCCGCCGCACCGTCTGGCAGCTCATCTTCGGCGGCGTGTTCGACCGTCACCCGGGGCTGGCCCTGGTGCTCGCGGAGCAGCGGGCCAACTGGGTGACCGAGACGGTCCACGACCTGGACTCGGTCGCCGCCCCTGACCTGGAGTACCGGATGCGGGGCAGCGGCGCCCCGGCCGGGTACGTGTTCGACGAGCGGGCCCCGCTCAACAAGATGCCCAGCGAGTACTGGGACGCCAACTGCTTCGTCGGCGGCAGCTTCCTGGCACCGTTCGAGGCCGCGCGGTACGCCGACCCCGGGATGCAGAACGTGCTGTGGGGCTCGGATTACCCGCACACCGAGGGCACCTGGCCGGTTACCTACTACACGCTGCGCAACACCTTCGCGGGCATCCCCGAGCCCATCGTCCGCCGCACCCTCGGCGAGCGCGCCACCGGCGTCTATCACCAGGACCCGGCCCGGATGCGCGAAATCGCCGACCGCATCGGCCCGCGGCCAAGCGAGGTCGGCACCCCCCTGCGGCCCGACGAGGTTGTGCCGGAGAACCACAGCTGGGCATTTCGGGAGTACGGCTCCTACCGCTAAGACCCGAGGATCGACGGAGGGACCGACGTGGACGACTTCAACGGCCGCCTGTGCTTCATCACCGGCGGCGCCAGCGGCATCGGCCTGAGCATGGCCAGGGCCTTCGCCTCGGAAGGGGCGACGCTGGCCATCATCGACATCGACGATGACGCGCTCGGGCGTGCGGCCGCGGAGCTGTCCAAGGTCACCCGGGTGGAGCCGTTCCACCTGGACGTGTCCGACCGGGGCGAGTACGCCCGGGTGGCCGACGAGGCGGAGGAGCGGCTCGGCCCGGTCGCGGTGCTCTGCAACAACGCCTTCGCCGGCCTTGAGGTCCCGCTGACGAGGATGACCTACGCCTCCTGGGACCTCGACCTCTTCGTGACTCTGGGCGGGCAGGTCAACGGCATCCAGACGTTCCTGCCGCGGATGGTCGAGCGCGGGCTGCCGGGCCACATCGTCAACACCGCCTCCCAGGCCGGACTGGTGGCCAGCCACGGCGGGCGCAAGTTCATGTACAACATGTCCAAGTTCGGCATCGTCGGCATGTCCGAGGCGCTGGTGCAGCAGCTCGCCCCGACCTCCATCGGACTGACGCTGCTGTGCCCGGGCTACGTGGCCACCCCCGCCGGGAACAACGCGATCAAGCGGATCAACACCGCGTCCCTGGACGACGACCTGCGCCAGGAGCTGCTCAACCGGCTCGAGCAGACGGTCGGCCGCCAGGGCGAGATGGGCCGCGACGCCGACGAGGTGGGCCGCGAGGTGCTGGCCGCGATCAAAGCCGACCAGTTCTACCTGCATACGGCGAACCGGGCGGCCGAGGTCGAGGCGCGCTGCAAGACGCTGATCGCGTCCTTCCCGCCGCTCACCGACCACGACCGGGCCTGGGCCGGCTACGTAGCCCGGTGAGCAGCGCGATGCCGGGTCAAGCGGTGACGGGCCAGGACGCAGCCGCCCCGCGGCACCCGTTCGAGTTCTGGCGAGTGTCCCACGGCCGGCTCAAGGTACTCGGCAGCCAGGCGCGGCAGTTCGAGGACCAGGGCTGGGACGGCATGACCGTCGGCGACTCGCAGTGCATCGGCCCTGAGACGTACGTGATGATGACGCTGGCGATGGCGGCCACGTCGAGGCTGAAGCTGTGCACCTGGGCCACCAACCCGTTCACTCGGCATCCGGCGGTGGCCGCCGGAGCGCTGGCGACGCTGCAGGTCGAGTCGGACGGTCGCATCCAGGTCGGCATCGGCCGCGGTGACTCGGCGCTGGCGTTCCTTGGCCTGTCCCCCGCGCCAGTGGAGTACTTCGGGCACTACGTCCAGCGGCTGCGCGGCTACCTGCGGGGCGAAGAGGTGCCGATGCAGATCGCCCTCGACAGCCATGGCCTGCTCGAGGACGCCGATGCGCTGGAGCTGGCCGACCGCCCGAAGTCCAGCACCCTGAAGTGGCTTCCGGCCGACTACGAGCCGGTACCGGTGATCATCGTCGCGAGCGGGCCGCGGGTTATGGCGCTCGGCGCCCGGGTCGCGGACGGGGTGAGCGCGGTCGTCGGGGCCGATCCGGTCCGGCTGGCCTGGGCCCGCGACGAGATCCTGGCTGGCTGCGCCGCGGCCGGGCGGCCGGCCGATGACCTGGTGCTTGGGCTATCGTGCATGATCGCGGTCAACGACGACGCGGACGCGGCGCGGGAGATCGCCCGGCCGCTGACCGCGGTGCACGCCCGGTTCAGCATCATGCACAATAAGTTCTCCGGCCCCGCCACCGCGGAGGTCCGGGCCGGGCTGCAAACCGTGCACGACACCTATGACATGAACACGCACGCGCAAGCCGGGGCGCAGCAGAGCCGGACCATCCCGGACTCGGTGGTCGACGCCTATTCGATCTACGGTCCGCCGGGCTACTGCGCCGAGCGCATCCTGGAATGGATTTCCCTCGGCTACACCAGGATCTCGCTGTCGGTCGAATCGGCTGACGCCGACCCTGGCCTGCTGGCGAAATCGCACCGGCTGATCGCGGAACGGGTACTGCCGGAAGTCCGCCGCCACCTGCCCGGGTAGCAACGGGCCCGGGAGGAAGCACCACCGTACGTTCAGGAGAAGCAAAGACATCAGCCTGAACGTACGGTGGTTCCTCCTTGCTGCCTCAGCCCGCGCTGACCGCGACGTTAGCCTGCTCGGCGGGGACGCCGTCCCCCTGAGCGGGGACATCGGCCTGCACGGCGGCCTGGCCGGACGGCTCGTACGGCTCGAGCTCGGGCCCGTCCGGCATCGAGATGCGGGACAGGTCCGCGTGCTGCCCGAGGGCGCCCTTGCCGTCCAAATAGCCGCGGAGCGCCTGGGCGAACAGCTGGCGCCCGCGGATCACCCCGCGGTCGGCCGGGCCCAGGCTCTCCTTGGACCGGTCCACGATCGGCCCCATGCTCTCGCACATCGCGAAATCCTCGAGGAAGACCGACATCACCTTGTGCCCGATGCCGAGGCCGGAGTAGCTCGACCGGTCCTCCATCGCCTTGCGGTCCTGGAGCCACTGATGCTCGCGGTCGTAGTTCTCCGGCACGAAATTGTCCGGGTTCATGGCACTGTCGGCGACGTGGTTGCCCACCCGGCCGAGCGGCTTGGTCGGGTTGTAGACCACCTGCCAGAAGATGGTCGTCTCGTCATCGATCGGGACGTGGCCCACCGTGGCCTTGTCGCCGTCCTCGCGGTCTTCGAAGCCGAGCCGGGTGCCCGCCGCGAACACCCAGAACGGCATGACCGTCGCCCTGAAGTCGGACCCGCCGATGTTGGCGTACGGGTACCTGGTCCGCAGCCGGAAACCGTAATCGGTCGGGTCGACGTCGAACTCGGCCACGTCGGGCAGGCTAGTGCGCTTAGGCGCGGTATTGAACGACTCATAGATCGGTGAGCTCGAATGCTCGATTCCGGTCCCCTTGCCGTACCAGGCTTCTTTGTTCACCGGCCCGTGCAGCAGCGGCCCGTGCAACGGGTCCCAGAGGTTCTCCATCAGCTGGAACCAGTTGGCCTTCATGATGCCCATGACCGGCCGGACCTGAGTCGGTTCCTCGAGCTCGTTGAAGACGAAGTTCGGGAACGGCGGGGGCGTGCCCTCGCCGGTCCAGAGCCAGATCATGCCGCCCGCTTCGCGCACGCCGACCTTGCGCACCGGGATCCGGTCCAGGCGGCGGCCGGGATCGTTCGGCGTGTCAAGCACGCGGCCGGAGGTGTCGAACTTCCAGCCGTGGTACAGGCAGCGCAGCCCGCACTCCTCGTTGCGGCCGAGCACCAGCGAGGCGCCCCGGTGCGGGCACGCCTCCTCCAGCACACCTACTTTGCCGTTGGTGTCGCGGAAGGCGACGAAGTTCTCGCCGTAGAGCCGAACCCGCCGCGGCGGCGCGTCCGGCGCGAGCGCGGCCGAGCGCAACGCCGGCGCCCAGTACTCGCGCAGCAGGCTGCCCATGGGCGTGCCCGGGCCGACCCGCCACAGTAGTTCGATGTCATCGCGTAGCATGCGATTTCCTTTCTCTCCCGGGTGCGGGCGGTTAGCTACCGAGCTTCGCCAGGTCGGCCGCGATCTCCCGGATCGCGTCGCCCAGCTGGGCGAACGGGTTCTTGGCGGGGTCGCGGTCGGCGGTGCTGAACATCCGGTTGTGGCAGATCGCGACGGCCAGGCCGGTCTCGGTATCGGCCCACCCGATGGACCCGCCGGCGCCGCTGTGGCACAGCACGCTCGGGCTGTCGCCGGCCACCGGCTCGGCGGGCGGGCTCGGGCCGCCGACCCGCAGGCCGCCGATGCCGATCCGCGGTACGAACTGCAGCACCTCGTCGAACTCGCCGTCCCCGTCGCGCAGCGTGGTCAGCGAGCGCACGGTGTCCTCCTTGAGGATCCGCACCCCGTCGAGCTGCCCGAGGCCGGCGATCATGGCCCAGAACCGGGACTCGGACCGGGCGCTGAAGATGCCGCCGCCGCCGGGCAGGGTCGCCTGGTGGATCTCGGGACGGTTGAAGACCACGCCGCCCATGCCGGCCGGCGCCGCCGCCCGGCCGAGCGGGGTCGGGTCGGAGATGAATTTGTATTCGGCCACCAGCTTGCCCACCCGCGGCTCGACGCCGGGGTCGATGCCGAGCCACAGGTCGGGGATGCGCAGCGGGCCGGAGATCTCGTCGATGACGAACTGGCGGAAGGTGCGGTGCTCGGGGTCGGTCCGGCGCACCACCTCGCCGATGAGCCAGCCGAAGGCGGTGCTGGCGTAGGTGCTGCGCTCGTTCGGCGGGTAGGCGGGCGTGACCTGGGCCAGGTGCTCGATCATCCAGTCCCAGTCGCAGGACAGCTCGGGAGTGACCCCCTCGGGCATCTGCGGGGCACCGGACCGGTGGGTCAGCACGTGCCGCACCGTGATGCCGTCCTTGCCCTTCTGGGCGTACTCGGGCCAGTAGCGGGCGACCGGCGCGTCGTAGTCGACCAGGCCCCGGTCGGCCTGCAGGTGCAGGGCGGTCGCGGTGACCGCCTTGGTGACGGAGAAGACGGGGAAGAGGGAGTCGCCGTCGACCGGGCGGCCGGTATCGCGGTCGGCGATTCCCGTCCAGGCGTCCACGATCAGCCGCGGGCCCAGGTACGCCGCTACCTGCACACCGATCTCGCCCTCGTCGAGGGCGTGGTCCAGCGCCTCCTGGATTAGCTGCCGGTGTCGTTGCTCGGTCTCACGTTGGTTCATGGGCTTACCCGGCTCCGCTCTGAAGACTCTTTCTATATTGATAATTGCAATATTTATGGACCGATGCAACCCTCGCGCTGACATCAGGCGAAGGCGCGCGCCCGGCGCCATGACGACGCCGGGCGCGGTGCCGGGGGAACCGCCGCTAGCGCGAGCCCGGCCGGATCAGGGGATCATCTTCGGGATCGCGGTGATCTTGACCAGCGGGTAGCACTGGAACGGCGCCTTCACGACCATCGTCTTGCTGCCGTCGTCAAGGACGGAGAACGAGCCGCACGATGCGGTCGACTCGGTGTGGGAGGCCGGCCAGGTCTGCGTGTAGTAGCCCGCCGGGCCGGTGTAGGTGTAGCTGCCGCTGTTGACGATCTGCTCGAACCGTTGCTGGGTAAGCGCGCCGCTCTTGGCCGTTGCCTCCAGCATGCTGACGAACTCATCGGCGGTCCAGTACCCCACGCTCTGCCCGAAGCTGAACCCGCCGTCATAGTCGCCGATCGCCTTCAGGTCCTTGACCTCCTGCTGGGAGGCGGCCGTGTTGTCGCCCGCCACCGGGAACGGCGATCCCTGATAGGTGCCGTTCAGCGCCTCCGCCGCCGACGGGCTGGCGCTGAACACATCGGGGGCGACACCGGAGATGGAGACGATGTCGCCGGTGTACCCGGCTGCCTTGAGCGCCTGGATCAGGCCGACCTCCTCGGCGTAGACGATGCCCACGAAGACCAGGTTGGGCTTCGTGTTCATGATCTCCTGGGCGTACGGGGTGTAGTTGGCCGGCGGGACCTGGGGGATGCTGTCGGAGGCGTAGACGACGTCCGAGCCGAGCTGCTTGGCCGACTGCTCGATGGCCGGCGTCTCGGACGCGTTCGCGGTCGAGTTCGTCACCACCACCGCCGACTTGACCGAGGACGCGCTCTTCCCGGTGGTCTTCAGGTAGGCCGACAGCCACCAGGGCGACTCGTTGCTGCCAACCGAGGCGGCCGCGGTGCTGCAACCGGAGACGAGGACCGGGAAGAACCAATCCTGCCCGCACGAGACGGGGGTAAAGGCATAGCCGAGCATCGGGGTGTGGTGCGCCGCGAGGTAGCTCATCGTGCCCGGATCGAACGACACGCTCGCCACCGGGGCGACCGCGAAGGCGCCCTGCTGCAAGATCAGCGTCTGCTCATCGGACAGGTCGGTGGCGGTCGAGCCCGCGTCGTCGTACAGCTTCGTGAACTGGATCTTGTGCCCGGCCACGCCGCCGTCGGCGTTGGCGCGGTCGATGCGGGCCTGGAAGCCCTGGTCCATGCCCGCCTCGCCCGCCAGCTGGACCGAGCCGATGCCGCCGACCACGATGGGGGCGCCGGCCGCGAGCCCGCTGCCGCCGCTGGCAGCCGAGGCCGGCGCCCCCGCTGATCCCGACGTGGCCGGCGCCGCCGCTGACCCCGATGAGGCGGTTGAGCTCGTGCAGGCCGCTATCAGCAGCACCGCGGCGGCGGCGGCCGCCCCGGCTGCCGCCCGTCTGTTCAGTCCTGCCCTGGAAGTCAGTCTTGCCATGGGAGCCTCATCCTCCGATTGCCACCGGAGCTCTGCCCGGCGGCGGGATAGCCACTGTGAACGTCGCGATCACGAACCTCCGCGCGGGCGACCGCCCCGCCCCCGGCAGCCGCGGCAGCGACCGCCCCGAACTGCTTCCCCGCAGGACGGACCCGCGGCTGGCCGGTTCGGCAACTAAGGACGAGATAGTCATAATTAATGGGATAAACTCGATAGTTGTCAAGGAGCATTTCTGCTCACGGCCGCCCGCGCGGACGCGGCCGGCCCGGCAGCCACACGGCTCACATCATGTTGTTCTGGGCATACACGTAACCCGGGATCTGCTCCTCCAGGCTGGCCTCGCCCATCCGAATCCGCTGCAGGGTCCGCGGGATCGCGGGATCAAGCGGCCCGCGGGCGTGCTGCAGCGCCAGGTTGTCCCAGACGATCAGGTCACCCGGCTGCCACCAGTGCGTGTACGTGTTCTCTGCCGCGTACAGGACCTCGAAGACCGCGGCGAGCAGGGCCGCGCTGTCAGCGGCGGCCAGGCCGAGAATCTCCTGCGTGTGCATGCGGTCCGCGAATACCATTTCCGCGCCGGTGTACGGATGCGGGCCGAGCAGCGGGTGGACGGCGTAGGGCGCCCGTTCCTCGATCGCCTGCTCGAGCGAGCGCGCGGCCGGGAACGCCTCGGATATCGAGACCGCGCGCAGTCCTTCGAGCCGGGCCCGCAGGCCGGGCGCGATCGCCCGCGCGGCATGCACCGCGCTGGCGAACGCGGTGTACGCGATCCCCGGCCGGACATCGGTGGCGAGCAGCGAGAGCCCGTGGTAGGGCTGCTTGGTGAACAGCAGGTCTGAGTGCCACTCCAGCTCCGTGTTACGCAAGATGCCACCGGGAACGACGTTCGACACCAGGGCGCGCTCGGGCTGCGACAGCACCGGCCCTATCCGGGCGACGAACTCCAGCTGTTCGTCGTACGTCATGGACTGACGACGGATGAGCACCAGCTGGTGCTCATCGAAGACCGAGCGAAGGCTGGCCTCCTGGTCATCGCTCCAGACGATGTCGCCGGCGATTTCGACGACACGCCCGAAGGAGGCGCTTGCTATCGGTTCTGCGGTGATCTGCGGCATCCCGGGTCACCCGCCCTTTCGGCTTAGGCCGGTAATGCTCAGCGGTCGAGCATAATTATCACGATAAATTTAGTTCACAGGCCTGGTTCCGGCAAGCGGGCACGGTGCAGCGGACTTACATCACGGCGCAGGGGGCTTACATTCTGTACACTTTGTTAAAAATAAGCAGCTAGACGTTAGGACCCTACGATCGCTCAGCGCACGTCAGGCCCGTGGCAGATCCTCGAAGACCCGGAGGCACTGCCTGACGGCCTGTTTCGCCCTACCAGCACCCAGCAAGTCGCTGAATACATTCGCCGGCTGATCTTCGAGGGCAGGCTCAAGGTCGGCGAACGTGTCCCCCAGGACGAGATCGCCGCGGCGCTCGGGGTCAGCCGTGTCCCGGTGCGCGAGGCCGTCATCGCGCTTGACCGTGAGGGCTGGGTGCTGATCCAGCCCCACCGGGGCGCGTTCGTCGTTGGCCTCGACGAGAACTCAACGCGGGATCACTACGAGCTACTGGGGCGCGTCTACGGTTACGGTGCCCGCCGGACGGCCGAGCGGGCGACGCCCGAGCAGATCGCCGCGCTGGCCGCGCTCCACCGCAAGCTCCAGGCCGCCACCGATCCGCATGAGTTCAGCCAGCTCAACGTCGAGTTTCTGCGCGGGGTGGTGCGGATGGCAGCGTCGCGACGGGTCAGCTCGACGGTCAGGCTGATGGCCGTCGACATTGTGCCTGGCGACTTCTTCGTCGGGGTGCCCGCGGCCATCCGCGTCCAGAAGCGCCACCTGCGGGTGGTCATGAAGGCCCTGAAGGCGCGTGACGGGGAGACCGCGGAACGCGAGCTCATCTCCATGCTGGGCGAGGAGGCAGGCCTGGTAATCGCCCTGCTGACCGAGCGCGGTGTGATCGGGACAGACGCCATAGACGGCTCGGCCGGGGATGGCCCGGGCGCCGGGGTGAACCGCTGACCAGCCGGCCGCCCCGGTTACTTCGGGTGGATGCGCCTCCCGGCGGACCGGGCAGGCTACGTTGGCGCGAAGATGGCTTCGAGCTGCTGGCCGAGTAGATCTGTCAGCTCGCTCGCCGTGCCGAGCAGCAGCGCGCTCGCCCTGGCCCGCTTGAAGTACAGGTGCGCGTCATGCTCCCAAGTGAAACCGATGCCGCCGTGCAGCTGGATCGTCTGCTCGGTGACCCAGGTGTACGCGTCGCCGCAGGTGAGCGCCGCCACCGCCGCGACGTGCGCAAGCTCCGCATCGCCGGTGGCGGCGGCGGCCGCCGCCGCCACCGCGGCGGACCTGGCCGACTCGACCTGCACGAGCATCTCCGCCAGACGCTGCTTGACGGCCTGGAAGCTCCCGATGGACCGGCCGAACTGTATCCGGGTCTTCGCGTAGTCGACGGTCAGGTCGAGGCAGTGCTGGGCGCCGCCGACCTGCTCGGCCGCCAGCAGTGCGCGCGCGACGGCGGTGGCATGGGCGATGGCGGCGGCGGCATCGCCCGCCCCCACCCGCATCGCCGGCGTCGCGCGCAGGACCAGCCGCGCCTGCTTTCTGGTCTGGTCAAGCGTCACCAGCGTCTCCCGCTCGAGGCCGGGCTCGTCGCCGCGCACCGCGAAAACGCCGAGGTCCCCGGCTGCCCGGGCGACGACAAGGATCAGCCCGGCACTCGCGCCGTCCACGACGTAGTTCTTCACACCGTCGAGCACCCACCCGGCGCCGGCCGGGGTTGCCGCGCACCGCACCAAGTCGGTCCGCCAGCGGCCGGCGTCCTCGGCCAGGGCTACCGTGGCGGTCAACTCGCCAGCGCAGATGCCGGGCCCGAAGCGGGCGATGGCCTCCTCGTCGCCGAGCGCCGTCAGCAAGGGCACGGCGAGACCCGCCGTCGCGAACAGCGGCGCGCACAGCAGGCTGGCGCCCGCCTCCTCGAAGGCGACGGCCAGCTCAGCCTCGGTGAACCCGCCCCCGCCCAGCTTCTCCGGCAGCGTCAGCCCGGCCAGGCCCATCTCACCGGACAGCCGGCGCCATACCTGCTCATCGAAACCGCGCGACGACTCCATCGCCCGACGCACGTCGGCGGGAGGGCTCAGCCTGCTCAGCGCGGCGCGGACGGACGAGCGGAACAGCTCACTATCCTCGGCGGTGGCCGTCATCCAGGGCTCCCCTTCGGTTCAGTGAGTCTACCTTATACAATATGTAAAAATAAGTGGAGCGAAGGGGCACCTGATGAGCGCTGGCGGCCAGACTCCGGGGCTCGCGCACGTCGCGGGTCCAGACACCGCGCCCGCTGACGCCGTGACGGCGGTCGTCACCTGGATCGCCGAGAACGTGCCGGCGTCGTGGCGGGAGGCGGCCGAGGCCGGCGGTCCCGCCGCCGTGCGCCAGGTACGGACGCCGGCCGAGTACCGGGCCTGGTACCCGGTATACGGCCGTTCCGGCTTGGTCGCGGCCGGATGGGAAGTCCGGCACGGAGGGCTGGCGTGGCCGCGGGAGACCGCCGTCGCCGTCGAGCAGCTCACCGGCCGCTATCACCTGCCCCGGCTGAACCCGCTCGGCCTGAACCTCGCCGCGCCCGCGCTTTTCGCCTACGGCAGCGAGGAACAGCGGCTGCGGTTCCTGCCGCCGATCGTCCGCGCCGAGGAGCTGTGGTGCCAGCTGTTCAGCGAACCGGGCGCGGGCAGTGACCTCGCATCGCTGTCCACCAGCGCTACCCGGTCCGGCGACGGCTGGATCATCAACGGGCAGAAGATATGGACAACGTGGGCCGACCAGGCGTCGTTCGCGGTCCTGCTCGCCCGCACCGACCCGGACCAGCCCAAGCATCAGGGCATCAGCTATTTCCTGATCGACATGCACCAGCCCGGAGTGACCATCCGGCCGCTGCGGCACATAGGCGGCGAGACCGAGTTCTTCCAGGTGTTCCTGGACGGGGCGCGGGTCCCTGACACGCAGCGCGTCGGGGCCGAGGGCAACGGGTGGAAGGTGGCCCAGGCGACGCTGAGCGGCGAGCGCCAGATGGTGTCGGGCGCCAATTCCGGCGGCGTCGACCGGATCGGTGGCGCCAGCACCCGGCACTTGATCCGGCTGGCGGGCGAGATCTCTGCCCGCGGTCTGCCTGGCGGGTGGGATGACCTGCGGGTGCGCGACCGGCTAGTCCGGCTGTACTGCGAGGAACGGGTCCGTGCCTGGACGAACCAGCGGGTACGCGCACGGGTAGCCGCAGGCCGTTCACCCGGGCCGGAGAGCTCGATCGGCAAGGTTCACGCTGGTGAGCTGAACCAGCGGGTGCAGGCCGCGGCGGCCGACCTGCTGGGCGCGGCGGGCGTCGCCTGGCCGGGAGACGCCGATGATCCAGACGATTACCCGCGCAGCATGCCAGCCGAGGTCCGAGGCATGCTGCGCAGCCGCGCGAACACGATCGAGGGCGGCACGTCCGAGGTTAACCGCAACGTGCTCGCCGAGCGGGTCCTCGGGCTGGCCAAGGAGCCCGACCCCTGGCGCGGTAAGCCCTGGCGGGAGCTGCCGCACAGCTGACCGCGGCGGGCTTCAGCTAGCTGACGGTGGCTCTCCCAGGAGCTCCTGCTGGCTGGACGGCAAGCCGGACGGCCGCGGTGAGCGCGCGATCGCGGCCGCCGCCTCGCGCCGCGCGTCGCTCAGCCCCACCTCAAGCGCGCGCCAGAGCTGCTGCTTGACTAGCCGCAGCGCCTCCGGCGGGTTGCGGGCGATCTTTTCCGCCAGTGACCGAGCAGCCGCCCTGACATCGGGCACGACCTCACTGACGATGCCGAGCTGGTAGGCGCGGGCCGCGTCCATCCGCTCGTGGCGGCCAAGCAGCCCCATCCGCAGGATCGGCTCGACCGGGCCGCGGCGGGCCAGGCCGATCAGCTCGAACGCGCTGACCTGGCCGATGGAGACGTGCGGGTCGAGGAACGTCGCCCGCTCAGCGGCGATGACGATGTCCGCGTCGGCGACGAAGTGCAGCCCGCCGCCCGCGCAGACGCCGTTGACCGCGGCGATGACCGGCTTGGCCACCCGGTTGTGCCAGGCCGAGATCCGCAGGTCGGCGTTCTTGGTCTGGCGTGACTGCTCGCGCAGCGCAGCGCGGTCGCCTGCCAGCTGGCGGACGTCGAGGCCGGTCTGGAAGGCGCTGCCGTTTCCGGTGTTGACGATGACCCGCACGTCCGGGTCGGCGTCCAGGTCATGCCAGGCGCGCGGCAGGTCGGTGAGCATCGCCGCGTCCATGGCGTTGCCGACAGCGGGCCGGTCGAAGATCAGCCAGCCGACCGGGCCGTCGCGCTCGACCAGCAGGCCGCGGTAGTCCCCCGTCATCGCCGGGAGACCGTCGCCGGGTCGATGCCCAGCTCGGCCAGCACCGTTTTGGTGTGCTGGCCGAGGGCCGGCACCGGCCCCATCCCCGGGGCGTGCCCATCGAACGCCAGCGGCGGCAGCGGCAGCCGGACCGGCCCCACCGGGGAGTCGACGTCGCGCCACCGGTCCCTGGCGGCCAGGTGCGGATGCGCGACAACCTCCGACGGTGTCCGGTACACGGCGTTCCCGATCCCCGCCGCCTCGGCCGCCTCCTGGACCTCGGCCAGCGTGTGACCTGAGCACCACTCCCCCAAGACCGCGTCAAGTTCGCCCCGGTGGCGGACCCGGTCGTCGTTGCGGGCATATCGCGGGTCGGCGGCGAGGTCGTCGCGGCTGATCATCGCGGCGGTGAGCCGCTGCCACTCGGCGTCGTTGGTAGTGCCGAGGACCACGGTCCGCCCGTCCGCCGTGGGGTAGGCACCGTAGGGAGCGACCGCGGGCGAGCCCATCCCGACCGGCTGCTGGTCGACTCCGGCGTACCGGGTCCAGGTCAGCGGGTACCCCATCGTCTCGACCGCCACGTCGAACATGGCGAGCTCGATGTGACGGCCCCGTCCGGTCCTGGCCCGCTCCGCCAGCGCGCCCATCGCGGCGATGGCGCCGTACAGGCCCGAGCTGGTGTCGGCGTAAGGTGGCCCCGGCTTGGCCGGCTCGCCCGGGCGGCCGGTGACCGCGCAGGCGCCGGACTCGGCCTGGATGAGCAGGTCGTAGGCGCGCTTGCCGGACAGCGGCCCGCCGCTGCCGTACCCGGAGATCTCGATGCCGATCAGCCGCGGATGCCGCGCGGTCAGGTCGTCCGCGCCGAGGCCAAGGCGCCCGGTCGCTCCCGGGCCCAGGTTCGACACCAGGATGTCGGCCCGGGCCAGCAGCGCGTGCAGGGCCTCCCGTGCGGCGGGGATCACGAGGTCGAGGGCGATGGACTCCTTGCCCCGGTTGAGCCAGACGAAGTGGGCGGCCATGCCCTGCACGACGTCGTCGTAGTGACGCGTGAAGTCACCGCCACCAGGTCGCTCGACCTTGATCACCCTCGCCCCGAGATCAGCCAGGGTGCGGGTGGCGAGCGGCGCGGCCACGGCCTGCTCGATCGCGACGACGAGGACCCCGGCCAGCGGGCCGTCTGCCGTACCGGGCGGGACTTGACTCATACAACACATAATATATACATCTTGGTCATCACCGGGGGCCCCGATGGCCGTCACCCAGCGCGATCACACCCGGACCAGCGACCGGCCGATGTTGTCGCCCCGCAGCATGGAGATGAACGCGCAGGGCGCCGAGTCAAGCCCCTCATAGATCGTCTCAAGGTTCTCGATCCGCCCTTGGCGTACCCACTTCGACATGTCCGCGAAGTGCGCCGCGGCCCGGTCTTCGTGATCGAAGATGACGAACCCCTTCATCGTGAGCCGATGGGTGACGAAGCGGCGGAGGTTGTGCAGCGCCGGCCCGCGACCGTCGTCGTTGTAGGCGGCAACGGAACCGCAGGCCACGATCCGGCCAAAGGAACGCATCCGGTCGACGGCCGCCTGCAGATGATCCGCTCCGACGTTATCGAAGTAGATGTCCAGGCCGTCAGGTGCCGCCTCGTCCAGCGCATCGGCCGGTGACGTCTTGCGGTAGTTGAAGGCGTAATCGAAGCCAAGCCGGTTGCGCAGGATCTCGGCCTTCTCGTCGGTCCCGGCGCTGCCGATCACGCGGCAGCCGTGCACCTTCGCGATCTGCCCGGCCACTGATCCCACCGCGCCCGCGGCCGCGGAGACGAAGACGGTCTCCCCGGCCTTCGGCTGGCCGATGTCGACCATCCCGACATAAGCGACCTTGCCTGTGTGCCCGAGCGCGCCAAGGTGCGACGACAGCGGCACGCCGATGTCCTCGATCCGCTGGAGCTCGACGTCGGGGATCGCGCCAACCTCGCGCCACGGCATCCGGAATCCCATCGCGCTCACCACGAAATCACCGGGCTGGAACCGCGGCGAGCGGGAGGCCAGGACCTGCGCGATGCCCGGGCTGCTGAGCACGTCGCCCACCCCCCACGGCCTGGTGACATCACGCATGCGACTGCGCATCCCGGGGTGGATGGAGATGAAGACGGCGCGGACAAGCACCTCATTCTCCAGCGGCGCTGCGACCTCCGCTTCCCCGAGGACGAAGTCCGCCTCCTCAGGCGGGCCGTCCGGGATCGCGGCCAGCCTGATCTCCCGGCTCCGCCGGTGAATCGCGGGCGCGGCGTTCACCGGACGAAGGTGTAGTCCGGAAGCTGGTCCTCAAGCCGCGCCTCACCGAGCAGAACGCGCTGGAGAGTCCTCGGCACCGACGGGTCCAGCGGACCGCGCGCGTGCTGTAGCAGCAAGTTGTCCCAGATGAGGAGGTCCCCGGGCTCCCACCAATGCTCGAAAATGTTCTCCGGTGCGTAGAAGTAAGCGCTGATCAGCGCGAGGATCTCTTCGCTTGTCGCCGCGTCGACGTCGAGTACCCGCACCGTGTGCGAGTCGGCGAGGAGAGTGTCGACCCCGGTCCGCGGGTGCTTGAAGATGAGCGGGTGAATAGCGCGGGGGGCATTGCGGGCGACTGCCTCGTCGTAATCACGGATGTCATTGAACCCGTGGCCCAGCGAGAGGGCCTTGAGGTTGGCCAGGCGGGCCCGCTCCGCGTCCGGCAGCCGCCGCAGCGCGGCGGGCCCGCTGGCGAAGCAGGTCGACGACGACCGGGGCACGACGTCGAGGCCGAAGAGCGAGATCCCGAGATACGGAATCTTGGTGAACAGTACGTCTGAGTGCCATTCGAGTTCGGAATTACCCAGGATGCCATCGGCGAGGACGTTCGAGACCATATTCCGTTCAGGCCGGTGCAGGACCGGGCCGATCCGCTGCGCGAGGCGGACCTGCTGGTCGTAGGTGAGGTCGAGTCCCCTCATCAGGATCAGGAAGTGCTCGGCGAAGGCGTCGTTGAGCAGGCGATCGTCTGTATCGTCGAGCTCACCGATCGCGGCCGGGTCGTCGATCTCGATCAGGCAGCCGATCGGCTCATCGGTCAGTTCGCTGATCGCGAGGTGGTTCGAGCGCAATTCCGTCATATTTATCATGATAGTCGCGGGCGGACCCAACAACAATGTGCGGCGCGTAGCGCATTCCTCGGCCGCGGCGACGAGGTGCAGGTGCTCACTCGTGGCTGGGAGGGCTCAGTCCAGCGGGTTTCCGCCGACCAGCTCCTGCACGGGGACCGAGAACGCGATCTGCAAGCTGAGCTTGGAGATCTTCCAGCCGTCGGCGGTGCGGAGGTACTCGTTGGTGAATTGCGACAGACCGAAGGTGGCCCCGCCGACATTGTTCTGCCGGAGGATGACCAGGTTCGACTCCTGCACCGCGGTGTCGCCGTTCACTTTCACGCCGTAGTCGACGCCCGTCTGGAATACGTACGGCAGCTCGCCATTGTCGCCAGCGAAGGCCGCGAAATACTCCGCGATCGCCTCGTGACCCGAGACGACGGTGCTGTTGCCCGCCTCGTACTTGACTTCGACGATCGCGTCGTCGGTCAGCAGGGGAAGGGTCTCGCCGGAGCGGAGCGACTGGATGCCACTGAAGCCGCCGCTGCACGCGACGTGCCAGCGCCGCATGACCTCATTGATCTCGCGTACGTCCTCGAGTTCCTGTACGCGCGCCTCGAGCGCCTCAACCTGTGCCTCAAGAGGGTCAGTGACGGTCGTCATAGAATTTCGCTCTCTCCTTCGGCACAGCCAGCCAATACTGAACCATCTTCAACGGCAGAAATGTATCATCGCCGCTGAGGCACTGCAATGAGCATGACCTGTCCTGGTTTCTGTTATCTTGCGGGGATCGGCACTGAACGGCTGTCACTGAGTTTCGTTCAGCCGATGCCGCCAGCGAGCTAGTGGCCAGCATCAGCGCCGGGCTACCATGAGTCGGCGCGAAGAAAGGCGGTGGCTATGAAGCTGCCTCAGCTTGAGTACGAGGCGCCCGCGACGATGGCCGAAGCGGTCGACTTGCTGGGCGAGTACCAGGACGAGGCGAGCGTCCTGGCCGGCGGCCAGAGCCTGATCCCGCTGCTGGCGCTGCGGCTGGCCCGCCCCGCGGTGCTCATCGACATCAACGGCCTGGATGAGCTGTCCGGGGTGTCGGTCACCGACGGCCAGGTGACGGTCGGCGCGCTGACGCGCGAGTACGAGGCCGAGGAATCTCCGGTGATCGCCGACAGCGTGCCGCTGCTGGCGGCGGCGCTGCCGTTGATCGGCCATGAGGCGATCCGCAGCCGCGGCACGGTGGGCGGCAGCCTGGTGCACGGCGATCCCTCGGGCGAGCTGCCGGCCGTCGCCCGGGCCCTCGACGCGCAGCTCGTTGTGCGCAGCCGGGCGGGCGAGCGGGTGATTCCCGCGGCGGAGTGGTTCGAGGGCTACCTGACCACTGCCCGCCGTCCGGATGAGATCCTGGTCGAGGTGCGCTTCCCGGCGGCGGCACCGGGCACGGGCGCCGCCTTCCAAGAGGTCGCCCGGCGCCACGGCGACTTCGCCATGGTCGGCGTGGCCGTGTCAGTGACGCTTACCGACGGCGTGATCAGCGACGCCCGGCTCGCCTTTTCCGGCATCGCGGAGGTGCCTGTCCGGGCGAGGGACGCCGAGGAACTGCTGGTCGGGACGAGGCCGTCGGCCGAGCTGTTCGCGGAGGCCGCCCGCCGGGCGATCGCCGACATCGATCCGCCCGCCGACCTGCACGGGTCGTCGGAGTACCGCAAGAAGGTCGCGGCCACGCTGGTCCGCCGCGGATTGCGGGCGGCCGCCGACAACGCCCGCGAGAGGCAGTGACCGATGGTAGACATCACGATAACGGTGAACGGTGTCACCCGCACCGCCGAAGCGGAGGTGCGCAAGACGCTGGCGGACTTCCTGCGCGAAGACCTCGACCTCACCGGCACCCATCTCGGCTGCGAGCACGGGGTCTGCGGTGCGTGCACGGTCATCCTCGACCGGCGGCCGGTGCGCTCGTGCCTGATGCTGGCCGTCCAGGCCGACGGCCATGAGGTCACCACGGTCGAGGGGCTGGCCCCGGACGGCACGCTTGGCCCGCTGCAGCAGGCGATGTGGGACTCGCACGGCTTCCAATGCGGATTCTGCACCCCCGGGTTCCTCATGTCCGCCACCGCGCACCTGCGCGCTCACCCGGACGCCGGCGAGCAGGAGATCCGGGAAGCGCTGTCCGGCAACCTCTGCCGCTGCACCGGCTACCAGAGCATCATCGACGGCGTCCTGCTGGCCGCACAGCGCGGCCAAGAAGGCTGATGGGGAGCAACGATGACTCAGATCGCGGCCCAGCGTTACACCGGTACCCCGGTCAGGCGGTCAGAGGACCCGCGCATCCTGACCGGCCGGGGACGCTACGTTGACGACGTCAAGCTGCCGGGCATGCTGCACGCGGCGTTCGTGCGCTCCCCGCTGGCGCACGGGCGGGTGCTCTCGGTGGACGTCGCGGCCGCCCAGCAGGTGCCCGGGGTCGTCGCGGTGTTCACCGGCGCCGACCTGGACGCGGTGACAGTCCACGGGCATGATCCGCTGCTGGTCATGATGGGCGCCAACGTCGGCCTGCCCGACTACTCCGTGCTGGCGACGGACAAGGTGCGGTTCGCGGGCGACCCGGTGGCGATCGTGGTCGCCGAGAACCGCTACCTGGCCGAGGACGGCTGCGAACTCGTCGAGGTCGATTACGATGACCTGCCCCCGATCGCCAACGCCGACCATGCGCTCGACCCGGGCCGGCCCCCGGTCTTCGACGACCTGGGCAGCAACGTTATCGCCCGCCAGAGTAGCGAGTACGGCGATGTGGCAGGCACGTTCGCGGGCGCCGACCAGGTGGCTGAGTTCCATCTGGCAGTGCACCGCCACCAGAACGTGCCCATGGAGGGCCGCGGCTGCGTGGCCAGCTACGACACCGACACAGGGGTGCTGACCGTAACCGCGGCAACCCAGGGCGTTCACATGACCCGCGGTGCCCTTGCCCGGCACCTGGGGATGGACGAAGAACACGTGCGCGTGCTCGCGGGCGATATCGGCGGGTCATTCGGCTTGAAGGTGGGCGCCTCCCGCGAGGAGATCGCCGTCGCGGCCGCATCGCGGGCCCTTGGCCGGCCGGTCAAGTGGATCGAGGACCGCGGGGAGAACCTCACCACCTCCGGGCAGGCCCGCGAGGAGAGCTTCGACGTTCGGGCCGCGGTGAGCAAGGACGGTGACCTGCTCGGACTGGACGTGAAGATGGTCATCGACACCGGCGCTTACCCGGTTCTCGGCCCGGTCGTGCCGTCCATCATCGTGGCGATGCTGCCCGGTCCTTACAAGCTCGCCGCCCTGGGCTTCGAGTCGACCTCGGTTACCACCAACAAGCCCTCGTACGTCGCCTACCGCGGCCCGTGGGCGTCGGAGACATTCGTCCGCGAACGCGTCATCGACCTGCTGGCCAGGGATCTCGGCCTCGATCCGCTCGAGGTCAGGCTGCGCAACGTGGCGCCGCGCACCGACCCGCCGCTCACCATGATCACCGGGAGTCCGCTGGTCGGGGTGACCACCAGGGAGTCCCTGGAGCGCGTCGCCCAGCTGATGGACATTCCGTCCTTCCGGCGTCGGCAGGCCGCAGAGCGCGCCCAGGGGCGTTACCTGGGGATCGGTCTGGCGACCTTCATCGAGGCCGCTCCCGGGCCGCGTTCGCCCATGGCGGGGCAGGGGTTCATGGGCCTGGAGTTCATGCGGCTGCGGCTCGAGGACGATGGCATCGTGACCTTGTTCACCGGTCAGATGCCGCACGGGCAGGGCCATCAGACCACCCTCGCGCAGATCGCCGCGGACGAGTTCGGCGTGCCGTTCGAGCAGGTCCGCGTGGTCATCGGGGACAGCGACGCGGTGCCCTTCGGTATGACGGGCGGCAGCCGGTCGGCCACCATGACCGGCGGCGTCGCGCTGCACGGCGCCCGGCAGCTCAAGGACAGGGTGCTCGATTTCGCCGCCCACCTCATGGAGGTCAGCGCCCGGGACCTCGACATCGCCGACGGCCAGATCGTGGTGCGCGGTGACCCCGACAGCGCCATCGAAGTGGCCGAGGTCGCCCGGCAGGCCGCTACCGGGCAGTTCGGTCCCGATGTCGACACCAGCCTTGAGGTCGAGGCCGCGTACGACGGCGGGCAAGGCGGATGGTCCGGCGGCACTCACTGCGCCATCGTCGAGGTCGACGTAGAGACCGGCCTGGTGAAGATCGAGCGGTACGTGGTGGCCGAGGACTGCGGCGCGCTGATCAACCCAGCGGTCGTCGACGGCCAGATCCGCGGCGGCGTCGCGCAGGGGATCGGCGCCGTCCTGCTCGAGCGGTCGGCCTACGACCAGGACGGCAACTGCCAGACGGCCACCTTCATGGACTACCTGCTGCCAACCGCCTGCGAAATCCCCCGCATCGAGGTGGAGCACCTGCAGACCGTCCCGCTGGATGCTGACGTCAACTTCCGCGGCGTCGGCGAGGGCGGCATGATCGTCGCCCCGCCAACCGTGGTCAACGCGATCGAGGACGCGCTCGCCCCGTTCGGCGTGCGGATCTACGAGCAGCACCTGCCCCCGTTCCGGATCCTGGAGCTCATCGCGGCGGCGGACACCGCCTAATCCTGCCCGCCGAATATAAGACGGACTTAAAAACCCTAGGTGTTCTGGCCGCGGAGCACATCAGTTCAGCGGAGCACCGACGTGGGCAGCTCCGACGGCAGGCCAAACAGAGTGATGGCGTTGTCCCTGACTATCTTGCGGATGTCCCCGTCCGGTACTCCGCTAAAGACCTTCTCGGCGTAGGCGAGGCTGTCGGGCCAGGTCGAGTCCTGATGGGGGTAGTCGGTCTCGTAGGTGATCATGTCGACACCGATGATGTCGCGGATCGAGACGCCGAAGTCGTCCTCGAAGAAGCAACCCCAGATGTGGCCTGGAACGTACGTGCTCGGAAAATCGGTGATGTTGGGATCCCACTCGTCCTTGTAGTTCCGCTTGCGCCACAAGGTGTCAAGCCGCTCGAGCAGGAATGGCATCCAGCCGATCTGCCCCTCGGAGTACGCCAGCTTGAGATTCGAGAAGCGGGCAAGCACCCCCGACAGCAGCCAGTCGCTCATCGAGAGCTGGGAGTTGATCGTGGTGAGCGAGATCTGGACGTGGGCGGGCGCGTCCATGGAGGTGATGGGTACCTGCGACGACGACCCGATATGCATGTTGATCACAGTGCCGGTCTCGTCGCAGGCCTGGAAGAACGGATCCCAGTACCGGTCCGCGTTGTGAATGCTGGGCAGCCCGAGTGCGGCCGGCAGCTCACTGAACGCCACCGCCCGCACCCCGCGCTCAGCATTACGGCGCACCTCGGCCGCGGCCAGGTCGGCGTCCCAGAGCGGGATGATGCACAGCGGGATCAGTCGTCCGCCGCTCTCGCCCGCCCACTCCTCGACCATGAAGTCGTTGTAGGCGCGAACGCAGGCAAGCCCCAGGTCGCGGTCGCGCCCCTCCAGGAACGTCTGCCCGCAAAAGCGCGCGAACGTCGGAAAGCACAGCGACCGCTCGACGTGGTTGACCGTCATGTCTTCGAGCCGTTCCCGCACCGAGTAGAAGCCGGGCCTCATGTCCTCGTAGCGGATCGGCCCGGGAACGATCTCCGCCGCGGGCTTACCCGCCGCGGCATTGCCGATGAGGGTGCCGGTGCGGAAGTCCTCGTAGACCCACCAATCGGTCTGCTCGCCCTGCAGGGCTACCCGGAAAGCGGTCCAGCCGGTGCGGAACGCCCGCGGGTTCAACGAGTCTGGCACCATCTCGTACGGGCCACGCACCACCCGCGGACCCTCGGCCCGGTACTTCGCTGGCAGCCAGCGCTGCCAGAGGTCGGGCGGCTCGATGACATGGTCGTCGACGGAAATGATCGGCGGGATCACGGTCATGACGCAGCCCGGCCGGCGAGGCTGGCGGCCGTGCCGGCCCGCAGGCTGACCACCTGATCGAGGGCGGCCAAGAGCGCGCCCGGCTCGATTGCGTCGGCCAGCGTCTCACCGCCGGACTCGCGCAGCATGTCGGGCAGTCGCGCCCGCAGCCGTCCCACCGCCCACTCGAACGAGTCGCCGTTCGCGACCGGATCCATCTCGTTGACGACCTGGAAGTCCTCATGCGGGTGGATGTAGTGGTAGTGCGGGCCCTTGTCGAAACAGTCGAAGCGCAGATACTCAAGGCCATCCGCGGTGCTGAAGACGTGGATGCTCGGACCGCCGTCCGCGAGCTCCGGGTTCTTCGCCACTGCTTCGAGCGCCACGGCTCCGTCGGACCGGTCCTCGTAGAAATCACTGACAATCGCGCCATTGAGCTCGCGCATTTCGAGGCCGAAGGTCACCGGGCCCGCCTCGACCCGAACCGTGTTCTCCTCGATCGGCGGAATCGGCTGCACATGGTAGGTCGTGCCCACGGACCGTCACCCCATCTCTGTGTCGCATCGGTAAAGCACTGATGAGGCCAGCGTCGGACGTGGGAGCGGCCGCGGTCAACATCTGCTGCTAGCTTTCATTTGGTGACCAGAAAGTCGCAATCGCCAGAGACCGATCAAGCCGCGGGGACGACTCTCCAATCCGTTCGGCGGGCTGCCCGACTGCTGCTGGCCGCGGCCCAGGACAGCCAGATCACCGCACGCGACGCTGCCGCCCGGCTCTCGGTCTCGTTGCCGACGGCGTATCACCTGCTGAACTCGCTGGCCAGCGAGGGCCTCTTGGCCAAGGAGTCCGGGCAGGCCTATGTTCTCGGGCCGCTGGCCGGCACCATCGCCGACGCCGTCGCCCGTGACACCCGCGCGCCGGCGCACCTGCGCCGGGTTCTCGACGCGCTAGTAGCCACGACGGGCGAGACCGCCTACATCTCGGCCTGGCGGGCCGGCGAGGTGCGCATCCTGGACATCGTGGAGGGCGACAACCTGGTGCGAGTGACGGGCCTGAGCGTCGACTACGCAAAGAACCACCATGCCCGCACCAGCGCCCGCGTGCTGCTCGCCATGGCCGAGCCCGAGTTCCGCGAACAACAGCTGTCCCGGATGAAACTGCGCCGGCTGACGCAGCACACCATCACCGACCGGACGGCACTGCGCCGGGATCTCGAACGAATCCGGGAACAGGGCATCGCGATCGGGCGCAACGAGTACGCCCTCGGACTCACCTGTATCAGCGCGCCCGTGGTCGAATTTGGCGTGGCGACCGCCGCGCTCACCGTCGCGATGCCGTCGGACCGCTTCGATCGATCAGGCAGCCGGGTGGTGCGGGCACTGCGCGAGTCCGCGTCCGCCGCGGGCCTGGCGGACCTCAATCTGACCAGCGACGACGCACACACCGGGTTCCCCCGGGCAGCGGCGGTTGCTATATTGCGGCTTACAGGTGAACCGCATTCAGTCTCGAGGGATGATCGATCATGACCAAGTCCATAGCAGACCGCCTTGCGGCGCTGGAAGCGCGCGTGACCGAGTTGGAGGACGCGCGCGCGATTGAGGACTCCTTCCAGTACTGGCACCGGGTCACGACCGGTGGCTTCGGTGGCAGCCAGGCCGGCAAGATGGAAGCCATCGATGTGCTGACCGAGGACGGCACGATCGAGATCGAAGTGCTCCACAAGCCAGGCGAGGGACCCAAGGGCCGCGAGGCTTACACCGCGTACTGGCACTACTTCTACGGAGACAAGGGACCGCTCCCTTACGTGTTCCAGACAGGCGTCGACAAAGGCGCCACCGTTGACGGCGATCGCGCGGTCGAGGATTCCGTGCAGCTCATCCTGCTGCAGGCCCGGGGCGGGCCGGTCACGTTCGGCATGTCGTCGCGGCGCAATTGGCTACGGCGTGAACCCGAGGGCTGGAAGATCGAGAAGACCACCGGCCCGTCCGGTTTGAACACGCACTTCACCGAGTTGCGCGGCCCGCTCAACGACAGTTCGCTGGCCGCCGATTAGCCGCGGCGCCGCCGCCGCGTCACAGCTCGGCCAGGCGCAGCACGGAGCGGGCCTTCGTCCTGCGCCCCTCCATGTCGGCCAGCGCCCGTGGCGCGTCCGACAGCGGGTAGACCGTTCCCACCGGCGGGATGAGCTGGCCCGCTTCCAGTAGCGGCAGCAGGTCGAGCCACTGCTCGCGCGGGTACTCCGGGTGCTTGCTGACGTAGGCGCCCCAGCCGACGCCCACCACGGCGATGTTGTTGAGCAGCAGGCGGTTCACCCGCACCTGCGGGATCTCCCCGGCGGCGAAGCCGATGACAAGCAGCCGGCCATCGGTGGCAAGGGAGCGCAGGGAGTCGGTGAAGCGGTCACCGCCCACCGGGTCGATGACCATGCCCACGCCCGCGCCACCGGTGAGCGCGGCGACCCGATCGCGGAAACCAGCCGCCATGACGACCTCATCCGCGCCCGCGGCCTTGGCTACCGCCGCCTTCTCCTCGCTGGACACAACCGCGACGGAGCGGGCGCCGTACGCACGGAGCAATTGCAGGGACGCCGTGCCGATACCCCCGGCGGCGCCATGCACGAGGACGGTCTCGCCTGGCCGCAGCGGGGCCCGGTGAGTCAGCGCGAAGTGCATGGTGAGGTAATTCATCGGCAGCGCGCATCCTTCTGCGAAGGAGAGCCGGTCCGGTAGCGCGAACACCCTGTCAGGGTTGGCGTCGACGACCTCGGCGAACCCGCCGAGGGACTGAATTGCCGCTACCCGGTCCCCGGGGGCGAACCCGCTGTCCGCCGGGGCGGTCCGCACCACCCCGGCCACCTCGGTGCCGGGGACGAACGGCAGCTCGGGCTTGTACTGATACGCGCCGCGCGTGAGCAGCACGTCAGGGAAGGTGACACCGGCCGCGGCCACGTCGATCCGCACGGCGGCGGGATCCGCGGGGGGCTCGTCGGCCTCGCGGATTGTGACGGACTCCGGTCCGTCCAGTGAGGTGATCCAGGCAGCTCGCATGGGTCAGCCGATTCGCTCGAAGACGGCGGCCAGGCCCTGGCCGCCGCCGATGCACATCGTCTCCAGGCCGTAGCGGGCCTCGCGGCGGTCCAGCTCCCGGAGCATCGTGGTGAGGATGCGGCAGCCAGTGGCACCGACCGGGTGGCCGAGCGAGATGCCTGAGCCGTTGACGTTGAGCCGCTCCTCGCTGCCGTCGATGCCCCATTCCCGCAGCACGGCGAGCACCTGAGCGGCGAACGCCTCGTTCAGCTCGATCAGGTCCATGTCGCCCAGCTTGAGCCCGGCTCGCGATAGCGCCCGCGCGGTGGCCGGGACCGGGCCGATGCCCATCGTGGCCGGCGGAACGCCAGCCACGGCCCAGCTCACCAGGCGGCCGAGCGGCCGCAGCCCGAGCTCGGCGGCCCGCTCGGGGTGGGTCACCACGCACACCGCGGCGCCGTCGTTCTGCCCGCTGGAGTTCCCCGCGGTCACCGTGGCCGCGGCATCGCCCCGGCCGAGCACGGCCCGCAGCGCGGCCAGCTTCTCCGCCGAGGTGTCGGCGCGCGGGTGCTCGTCGGTGTCAACCACCGCCTCGCCCTTGCGCGTGCGCACGGTCACCGGGACGATCTCCGCGGCGAACCGGCCGTCACCCTGGGCCGCCACCGCCTTCCGGTGCGAGCCCAGGGCCAGCTCATCCTGCTCCTGGCGGGAGATGCCGTACTCGCGCCGCAGGTTCTCCGCGGTCTCAAGCATCCCGCCGGGCACCGGGTGATGCTGCCCGCCGGCCGTCACCCGGCCGCGGGCGAGCCGGTCGTGCAGCGCGGTCTCACCGCCACGCACCCCCCACCGGATACCGGTGGTGTAGAACTCGGCCTGGCTCATGCTCTCGGCGCCGCCGGCCAGGACCAGGTCGCTGGCACCGGTCTGCACCTGCATCGCCGCGTTGAGCACCGCCTGCAACCCGGAGCCGCACCGCCGGTCCAGCTGGTACCCCGGCACCTCGACCGGCAGGCCCGCGTCAAGCGCCGCCACCCGGCCGATCGCGGGCGCCTCACCGTTCGGGTAGCACTGGCCGAGGATGACATCGTCGACCGCGCCGGGCTCGATGCCAGTCCGGGCCAGCAGCTCGCGGATGACGGTCGCCGCCAGCTCAACGGCGGGCACGTCGCGAAAGACGCCGCCGTAGCCGCCCACCGGGGTCCGCAGGGGCTCGCAGATCACAACGTCGCGCAGGGAAGCGGTCATAGAGCACTCCATGGGTCAGGCAGCATGCGCTGGGCAGCCGGGGAAGCTATCCAGGCATTTTATCAATGATGAAACGGTAAGTATCAATGCGAGAAATACCACCTCGCTCACGCCGCGGCAGGCCAAGCTGGCTAGGCGACCTCGCCGATGATGCCCTTGGCCTGGAACAGGCTGACCACCAGGTCACCCTGCTTGTGCATCATCTCAGCGTAGGCCCGGGCGGCGCCGTCGGCATCCTGCCGCTTGACGGCCCGCATGATCGCCGCCGCGCCCGCCTTATGCACCTTGCCCGTCCCGGGCACGTACTCGAAGAAGTTGCCTGGCACGATGGTTGTCGCCTGCCGGAGCAGGCTGCGCAGCCGCGGCGAGTTCGCTCCCATGACCACGGCCCGGTGGAAAGCGCGGGTGGCGCGGAACATCTCGTCGGCATCCTCCCCCGCCGCCGCGATCCGCTTCTGGAGCGGCGCCAGGTGCAGGGTGAGAACCTCTCCCTGCCGCTCGATCGCCCGCCGTATGGCGAACCCGAGGATCAGTGCGAACAACTCGTACTGATCCCGGACGGCGGATTCGTCGATCGGGTTCACAAACGCGCCACGGTGCGGAACGATGGTGACCCAGCCCTCGCGTTCCAGCGCGATCAGCGCCTCGCGCACCGGGATCCTGGAAACGCCCAGTGTCTGGGCGATGGCATCCTGCGGAACACGCTGACCCTGCTTGAGCAGGCCGTCGAAGATCCGCCGGCGCACATACTGAACTACCTGCTCACCGCTGCTGACCCGGGAGAAATCCTCACCGGGCCGTGGCAGCGGAGCGCTCGTGCCAGCCGCGGACGCCGCCAGGTCAATGTCAGCGGGGCCGCCGATGTTGTGCAGCCCGGCGATTGCCTCTCGGGGTGACATGATTCCCACATCCTCCCAGGGACTGAATAAAGACGGCAATCAAAAGTATCAAAAATCATTCATGCATCGCCGGCACCGACGCCGCCGGCGGCCGGGTGGTCAAGCCGGGCAAGCCAGCTCCTTCCCGCGCCGGCGCCGGGGGCTCTATCGTAGTAAAGATAGCGAAGAAGCATCTCACCGCCGAGCTACGATCGGGATTCTCGTTGAACTCACTCGACCAGCTTCCGCCGGAAACCGGCGAGCCACCCGCGCCTACCCTCCTGGAGGTGCTTGACGGGCATCAGTACGCGGACACCGTGCCGCTTGTCGAGTCCGACGAAGGGCTGCTCACGGCCGGGGAGTTGCGCGGCCGGGTCGCCGCGCTGGCCGAGGCGCTCCGCGCTGCCGGGGTGGTGCCCGGCAAGGCCGTCGGCAACCTCGTCGCCCCGGGACCGTCCGGTGTCGTCGTCATGTTCGCGGTCTGGGCCGTGGGAGCGGTGTACGTCCCGGTCAACGCCCGGTACTCCGCGTCCGAGGTCGCGGGGCTCGTCACCGAGACGGGGATGGTGCTGCTTGTCGGGGCGCCCGCCGACCTCGCCACGCACCCGTTGGACATCGGCGCCGTGAGCTACCAGCACGAGTCGGCGTCGTCGGCGGTGCTGCGTCCCGCCCGCCAGGACACCGTCAGCTACTCGGGCGATGTCGCGCTGATCATGCACACCTCGGGCACGACCGGCCGGCCGAAGGGGGTGCTGCTGCGGCACAGCGGGACGCTCGGCTCGATCGACGCGAGCCTGGAGAAGCTGCGCGGCCGGGGCCGGACGCCGGGCGGCGCGGCGCCGGAAACGGCGCCCCGGCTGAATCTGATCCCGGTGTCGCTCGCCCTGTGGGCCGGGATATGGAACACGCTGTTCAGCCTCCGTGCGGGCTTCGGAGTCGTGCTGCTCGACCGCTTTACCGCCGCCGGGTTCGCCCGCGTCGTGCGCGCGCACCAGGTGAAGTCGACGGTGCTCGCGCCGGCGATGATGATGATGCTGGCCGATGACCCCGCGATCACCGACCTGTCCCCGCTGCGGATCGTCCGCTCGATCACGGCGCCTTTGTCCCCGCGGTGGGCCCGCGCGTTCCACCAGAAGTTCGGCACATTCGTGCTCAACTCCTACGGGCAGACCGAGCTGGGCGGCGAGGTTGTCGGGTGGACGGCCGCCGACCAGCGCGACTTCGGCGAGTCTAAGCTCGGCGCCGTTGGCCGCCCATACAAGGACGTTGACCTGCGGATACGTCGCGACGACGAAGCCGAGGCGGAGACCGACGAACTGGGCGAGATCTTCGTCCGCTCACCGTTCCGGATGGACGGCTACGCGGGCGACGAGAAGCAAGGCGGCGGGACCGACGACGACCGCTTCGTCGACGGCTATCTGCGCACCGGCGACCTGGGCCGGGTGGACGCCGACGGCTTCCTCTGGATCGAGGGCCGGGTGAGCGACATGATCAACCGAGGGGGGTTCAAGGTATTCCCCGACGAGGTCGAGGAAGTGCTGCGGCGGCACCCCGCTGTCCGCGACGCCGGCGTGGCCCCGCTGCCCGATGAGCGGCTCGGCGAGGTCCCGCACGCGTGGATCGTGTCCGACCAGCCGGTCGACCAAGCGGAACTGTCAGCGTGGTGCCGTGAGTACCTGGCGCCGTACAAGGTGCCCGTCGGCTTCACCCGGATCGAGACTCTGCCCCGCTCCGACGTCGGCAAGGTACTGCGCCGGGAGCTGTCCGGACGCGGACACGTGAGCCCTTAGACCCATTCGGGGATCATCACTCGTCCTGTGCGATTACGCAAATATCATCCTGAAGGAGCTGGCAGGTGGCGGAGTGCGTGGGAGTTCCGGCAGAACCGGCCCCGGCTGCCGCCTCCGCGCGGTCTCGGCGGCTGGTGCTCATCCTTGACCAGCGCCAGGACCGACTGGACGTGATGGCCAGGGCCATCACGGAAGCGGTGCCCGACGCCCGGGTGCTCATGGCCAGCGACGTCAAGCACATCAGCCAGGCCACCGGCCCGCTGCCGGACGTGATCCTGGTACAGACCGATCCCGACGGCTGGGGCGCTGCGTCGGTCCTGACGGCTTACCGGCAGCCGCTGCCCGGACGCACGGTCGACGCCTTCCTGGTGACCGAGGGACCGTTGGACAAGTTCTCCGTGCTGATCACCGACTTTCCCGGCCTGCGGCTGCTAACGCCGCGCAGCGGGCTCGCCGCGGTCGCGGCCGGGCTGGTCCGGGATGCTGTCCGGGCCAGCACCGGGCCGTGACCGGCCGCGTTCGCTGGTCACGCTGAGGGAGACCCACCGCCGTCGGCGGGGTCCGCCACGGCCCGGTCCCGCAGCTCGAACTTCAGCACCTTGCCGCTGGAGTTGAGCGGGAGCGACGCGACAAACTTGACCCGCCGCGGGACCTTGTAGTTGGCCATCTTCTCCCGGCTCCAGGCGATCAGTTCCGCCTCCGTTGGCGAGCTGCCCTGGCGCGGGATCACCCAGGCGAACCCCACCTCACCCAGCCGCTCGTCCGGCACGCCGACGACGGCGACCTGCGCGACGTCCGGGTGCCGGGACATCATGTTCTCGATCTCGGCCGGGTAGGCGTTGAACCCGCCCACGATGAACATGTCCTTGATCCGGTCGGTTATCCGCAGGTTGCCGGCGTCGTCGAGGACGCCGACATCGCCCGTGCGGAGCCAGCCGTCCGGCGTGAACGCCGCCGCGGTGGCCTCCGGCGCATTGAAGTAGCCCCTGGTCACGGCGTAGCCTCGCACCCAGACCTCGCCCGCGTCGCCCGCGGGAACGTCGGTGCCGGCCGAGTCGACGACGCGTACCTCCATGCCGGGAATCGGGCGGCCGCTTGTGTTGGCGATGACCTCGATCGGGTCGTCGTGCAGGCAGGTGGACACCGTGCCGGTGGTCTCGGTCAGCCCGTAGGCGGTGAGGACCGAGGCGAAGCCCAGGTCAGCCCCCATCCGGCGGACCAGGTCGACCGGGACCGAGGCGGCGCCGGTCACCGCGAGCCGCAGGGTCGAGGTGTCATAGCCGGACAGGTCCGCGTTGAGCAGCGACTGGTACAGCGTGGGCGGCCCGGGGAGCACCGAGATGCGCTCCTTGACCACCAGGTCCATCACCACGGGCACGTCGAACACCGGGCAGGGCACGATCGCCGCGCCGGACAGGATGCAGGCAAGCACGGCCGACTTGAGCCCCGCGCAGTGGAAGAACGGGTAGACGACCAGGTAGCGGTCGCCGTGGCGCAGCCCGACGTTGTGCGACCAGCTGACGTAGCTTCGGGTGCTCGCCCCGTGGGTGAGCACCGCTCCCTTGGGCGCTCCCGTCGTGCCGGAGGTGAAGATGATGTCGCTGGCGTCGTCGGGGCCAAGTTCCCGCTCGGCGGGGGCAGGCCCGTCACCCTCGTCGCCTCGTTCCAGAAAGCGGCCCCAGGGCGTCGCGTCCCCCGCGGGCCCGGACAGCACCACGATCTCCAGGGCCGTCATCAGCTCCTGGTCGGCGGCCAGCATGCCGAGGTAATCGGCGCCGAGGAAGTCGGTGACCGTGACAAGCAGCCGCGCTCCGGAAGTGCGCAGCACGTGCGCGGCCTCGCCGCCCTTGAAGCGGGTGTTGATGGGGACGAGCACCCCGCCTGCCGCGTAGATGCCGTTAGCGGCGGTGATCCAGTCCAGCGAGTTCGGCGCCCACACGGCCACCCGGTCCCCGGGCCGGACGCCGCTCGCGGCGAAGGCGCGGGCGGCGCGGGTCATGCGCTCCGCGAGCTGCGCCCAGGACACCCGCTGCCCGCCGTCGACGACGGCGTCTTCATCCGGCCATAGCCGCGCGGCACGCCGTACCGCGGCCGGCACCGTCGGCGGCAGGCCGGCGGTCAACGCCGGGTGCCTTCCGTCTCGGCGCGCCGCGGCTCGGCCCACCGGGGCTCCCTCTTCTCCTGGAACGCGCGCGGTCCTTCCGCCTGGTCCGGGTGCCCCCACACGCTGACGACCTCGCGGGCGCCCTGGCGGCAGGCCTCGGTCAGGCCCGTCTCCAGCGCTCCCCACAGCGCGCGTTTCGTCGCCGCCATCGCGGCGGGCGAGTTCCTGGCGATCTTCTCGGCCAGTTCCTGCGCCGCGTCCCGCAGCTCGTCGGCCGGCACGAGCTGGCTCACCATGCCGAGGTCGTAGGCCCGCTGGGCGGGCATCCGCTCATACCGGCCGACCAGGGCCATCCGCATCACCGACTCGAACGGCATCTTGCGCAGCAGCCCGATCGACTCCATCGCGACGAGCTGGCCGACGGACACGTGCGGTTCGGTGAACTCCGCGGTTGTCGACGCGATCACGATGTCCGCGTCGGCGATCCAGTGGAAGCCGCCGCCGGCGCAGATACCGTTGACGGCGGCGATCACCGGCTTGCCAACCTGCTGCTGCCAGGCGGTGAAGTGCAGGTCAAAGGACTCAAGCGACTCCCGGTAGCGCTCCCTGCCGACCTCGTCGGTGGCCAGCTCGGCGACGTCGGCGCCGGTCTGGAACGCGCGGCCCTCGCCGGTGTTCACGATGACCCGCACCTCGGGGTCGCGGTCAAGCTCCAGCCAGGCGTCCGCGAGTTCCGCGCGCATCGCGGCGTTCATGGCGTTGAGGCTCTCCGGCCGGTTGAACACCAGCCAGCCCACCGGGCCGCGCCGCTCGAGCTTGAGGGTGGTGAATTCGGGGTAAGGCACGAGGACTCTCCCAAGGAGTTCCGGGTGTGTTCGGGCGGGCCGCAGGGCCGCGGCAGGTCCTGCTCATCGCCCGGTGAACGACGGCGGCCGCTTCTGCGTGAACGCGGCGATGCCCTCACGGAAGTCCTCGCTGCGCGAGGACAGCTCCATCGCGAACGCCTCGTTGCGCAGCTGCGCGTCGAGCGGTGCGCCGCGCCCGGCCTGCAGCAGCCACTTGGTCAGCCCGATAGCGACGGTGGCGGTGCCCGCGAGGGCTGCCACCACTCGTTCGGACTCATCCTCAAGGTCATCGTCGGCGACGCAGCGGTCGATCATCCCCCAGTCGGCCGCCGCGGCACCGTCCACCCGCTCGCCGAGCAGCAGCATCCGGCGCGCCCGCACCTCCCCGATCCGGCGGGGCAGCAGCCAGCTCACCCCGCTGTCGGGGGTGAAGCCGCGGGAACCGTACGGCGTCCAGAACTGGGCGGTGTCCGAGGCCACGGTGACGTCCGCCGCGAGGGCGAGCGCCAGCCCGATCCCGGCGGCCCAGCCGCGGACCGCCGCGACCACCGGGACCTGGGTTTCCAGCAGGACCGGGATCAGCCGGTGGGCCTGGCTGGGCAGCCTGCGCTGGATGGCGCCTGCCCGCGGGCGCTGCCCGCCGGACCCGCTGTTGCGCGAGACGATGTCGAAGCCGGAGCAGAAGTGCTGGCCGGCCGCCGTCAGCAGGACGGCGCGCACGGCCTCGTCGTTTCCCGCGGCCTCGATGACCGAGGTGAGTTCGGAGACCATCGCGTCGGTGAGCGCGTTGCGCTTACCGGGCCGCTCGAGCCGGATCCGCAGCAGCGGGCCGTCCTGCTCGACCGCCAGGCCGGGGACCCGCTGCTGGCCGGCCTCGGGGGTTGCCGCCTCGGCTCCGGTCACGAGGCGAACCGCTGGATGAGTGCCTGGATGCCGCTCTCCAGGTCTGTGCCCGGAGGGTCGGGCAGCCGGACGGGGCCGTGCTCGCGGCTGGGCAGCAGGATCGTCGCCGTGCCGGTGGTGGTCTGCGTATCCCGCTGGCTGCGGGCGACCAGGGTCAGGTCGACGGCCGGCCGGCCACCCTCGGCGAGGTAGCGCCTGGTCACCCCGCCGGTGATCCACTGGGTGTCGCCGACGTAGTTGAACGCCCGGAACTCACACGAGAGCTTCCACAGCCACGCGTCGTCGCCCATCCAGTTGGTACAGGCGTGGACCAGCCAGAACTCGCGCATCCGGCCGTAGTCGAACGTCGTCGGGTTGCCGGAACGGCGGGCGAACTCCGGATCCCAGTGCACGCGCTGCATCACGTCCGGCACGTTGAGCTCATCCCGGTGATAGAAGCCGGGGATGCGCTTGCGGTTACGGACGCCGAGACCGAGCGGGCGGATGTTATACAGGCCCATCCCTACCCCGGAGTGCCAGCAGACGATGTCGGTCACTGTCAGCGGGCCCTTGACCAGGCCGTCGATCTCGTCGCCCTCGGCGACGTCCTCCCAGTACCTGGGAGTCGCCCCGCGCGGCGACTCGGCCAGCACCGCCGCCTCGATCTCCTCGATCTCGGCGTCGGAGTACACGTACGGCTCAATCTCCGCGTACTTCTTGCGCTCGCGCGCCTTGGTCCGCTCGGTGCGGATCATCATCTTGTACTGGCCGGAGAGGAGACCGCCGCCTTCGGCCGCGAAGAGCTGGCCGGACCACTCGTGGATCGCCCGCCCGGCGAACTCGCTCTGCTTGTCGTGCACGCCGACCAGCGCGTCCCGCCTGCGGATCCGCTGGCCGGCTGTCAGTGGCGCCCACCACTCACGGGAACTGCTCGCGTAGAAGGCGTGCACGCCACGCAGCGGGTCGCCCTTGAGCAGCGCGCGCTGCTCGGCGGTGATCTCCACGCGGTCATCCTCGCCGATCAGCGTGTCGCCGCCCACCATCGCGGGCGGCGCGATCGGCTCGTGCCAGCGGGTTGCCGCGGCGTACTCCCGGTCGCTCCACAGCGGGTTGTCGTCGCCGTAGGCCTGCCCGACGATCCGGAACGCGTCCAGACCTGGCTCCCGGTAGTGCGGCGGTGCGGGGTTGCGTACCGCGATCCCGATCCGCGCCCGCAGCCGGGTGACCCCGTCGTCGGTGATCTGCCCGTACGTCTCATCCCGCCCGGTCGTCTTCCTGTCGACCGTTTCCTGGCCGGCGACCGCTTCGTGCACCATGTCAGCCCCTTTGCCGCCGAGCAAAATTCTATGGAATGGACAGCCGCAGGAGGTCCGCGGCAGACCAGCCGACCGGACCCGCGAGCGGAGAACGGCGCGGAGCTAAGTATATTTCATACAGAATTGAGTGTGAAGGGAGGCGGGAGATCCGCGCCGACCTCCCGCGCAGCCCAACCGGACCGGTACTCGGGCGACGAACTGCGGGCGCGCCCGGCCGGAGCCCACGTCTGATCGGAGATCACATGCCGAGCACTATCCGGGTGAGCACCGACGACGGCGTCGCGGTCATCACGCTGGCCGACCCGGGCCGGCGCAACGCGCTCAGCAGGCAGTTGTCGGACGAGCTGGCCGCCGCCGTCTCGGACGCGATCGCGGGCGGGGCGCGCGCGCTGGTCCTCGAGGCCGAGCCGCCGGTGTTCTGCGCGGGCGGCTCGCTCGATGACCTGCTCCAGCGCGATCAGCCGCTGGCGGCGGCCTATGCCGGGTTCCTCGCGCTGGCCGAGGCGCCGGTGCCGACGATAGCCGCCGTCACCGGGGCTGCCATCGGGGCCGGGGTGAACCTGCCGCTCGCCTGCGACGTCGTCATCGCGGGCGAGAGCGCCCGCTTCGATCCCCGGTTCCTCGACGTCGGGATCCACCCGGGGGGCGCCCACCTGTGGCGCCTCGCGCGGCGGGTCGGACCGCAGGGCGCGGCCGCGCTGGTGCTGTTCGGTGACACGCTGACCGGCGCGGAGGCCGTCACGCAGGGCCTCGCCTGGCGCTGCGTGCCCGACGACGAGGCGCGGACGGTGGCGGTTCGGCTCGCCCGGCGAGCCGCCGGCCGCTCCCCCGCGCTGGTCCAGCGGGCGAAGCAGACCCTGCGGGAGACGACCGGGTACGCCCAGTCGGCCGAGGCGGCCGCGGTGGAGCTGGCCGCGCAGCAGTGGTCGGTCGAGCAGCCCGCCTTCATCGAGCAGGTCACCGCGCTGCGGGAGCGGATCAGGTCCCGGTGACGTCCGGGCGGGCGGGCCGACCGCACCCGCTCAGCGGTCCGCTCAAGCAGCGAGTAAGAACCTGATTCTAGTCATGCTACGGAATCGTGAACAGGCAGTAATTCGCTTGTTTCCGCCTTAGGGAAAAGCCGCTATCTGAAATTGGAATCTAGTAAGGCCTGTCGATATGATAGGCAAGTCGGCCTGGTACCGCCTGGCCGGCCGGAACTGCCAGACGGGAGCTTGGGTGGACGGGTCCGGGCGGGTTTACCTTGATCATCTTGCCATCGGCACCGAGCGCTGGACGGACGGCTATCCGGTGCTGGTGGAGAACCTGGGCGGCCGCTGGGTTATGGGCGGGGAATCGGGCGATTTCGCCCCGTGCCAGCTGTCCTACCGCGACGACATGCGCCTGGAGATCATCAGCCCGGGCGCTCAAGGAACCGGGTTCATGCGGCGTTTCCTTGACCGCAGCGGCCCGGGCCCGCACCACATCACCTTCGAGGTTCCGTCGCTCGAGGCCACGCTCGCGGCGGTGGCCGCGCTGGGGATCACCCCGTTCGGCGAGACCGCGACGGCCTTCTGGCGGGAGGCGTTCCTGCACCCGAAGAAGGCCGGCATGGGCACGCTGCTGCAACTGAGCGAGGCCGACCATGAGGCGATGCGCCAGTTCCACTCGCCCGCGCCCGACGGATTCCCCGCCAGCCCGCCGGAACCGGCTGGCATCGCCTGGATCGGGCTGACCGCGGATTCCGTCGAGTTCGCGCAGGCACTGTTCGGCGAGGTGCTCGGCGGGGACCTCACGCAATCGGGCCCGGGGTGGCGGCTGTTCTCCTGGGGACCGCGACGCCGCCTGCTCGTCCGCCAGTCCCCGGCGCAGCCCGGCCTGCCGGAGTTGTGGACGGTGCCGACCGGCGTGGCGCACCTGGCCATCGGGGCCCCTGATGTCAGCCCCGGCAGCCTGCGCGCGGCGCGGCCCGCGCAGTTCGACCCGAGGCTCGGGTTGCGGGTCTGGCTCGTCGACGGCCCGGGCTAGTCAGGGCGGTATTCGTAGACCAGCCGGATCGCGTCGTCGATGCTGGCGTACACATCGTCGATCGTGGCCCTGTTCATCACCCAAGTACGCAAGGACTCGTCGAGTACCGCGTTGAGTGTGGCGTAAATGGCCTTGCGATCGTCGTCGAACGGCGCCGCGAAGGCCATCCCCACGGTCTCGCGGGACTGCGCGGCCAGGGAGTGGTACAGGTCGGCCGCGTAGACATCCGTCGTCGCCTGCAGCATCATCACGACCCGGTAGAACTGCGGCTGAAGCTGGAACGCCCTGATCATCCGGTGAAAGACGTCACGCAGCCGGCCCGCCTCCGTTTCGCCGGCCGGCCGCTCTTTCTCGAGCTTCTTCGTGAGCGCCCCGTGCCACTCGACGAACACGGCGGCGAAGAGGTGCTCCTTCGAAGTGAAGTAACGGTAAAGCGTGCCGAGGGCGACGCCGGAATCGCGCGCTATCTCAGTTATCTTGACCTGGTCATAATCGCTGCTTGCCAGGGCTTTCAGCCCCGCGCGGACGATCCGTTGGCGGCGGGCGAGCCGATCGCTGCGCAGTGTCTCTGGAGCGGGCGGCCCGTCGATCTGAAGCAAGCTCGCCTCCCCTGCTGCTAAGCAAGAGCTCCGGTTGAACAAGAACCTAATTTCAGTCTAGCAATTGCCAGCGGTCGCCTCGCGGCACCACCAAGATGCCAGGGACGATCGGACGGTCCCGGAACCGGCCGAGACGGTAACCGCGGGATACCCAGCGACGCACCGGCATTACTACGATGGGAACCTAACCTCCGGCCGGCTAGCGGACGCCGCCCGTGCCGCCGGGTACCCCGAAGGGAGCGCTTCGTGCGCCAGCTGCGCCAGCCCCGGCTGGCCGAGATCGTCGCCGCTGCCCTGCGCGAGGACATCCTCACCGGCAGGCTCAAGGAGGGTGACATCCTGCCCTCGCATGAGGGGCTGTTCACCCAGTTCCAGGTGAGCATGCCCGCCATCCGGGAGGCGATGCGGATCCTGGAGACCGAGGGCCTGGTGACCGTGCGGCGGGGCAACCAGGGCGGCGCCGTCGTGCACCTGCCCACCGCGGAGCGCGCGGCCCGGATGATCTCCATGGTGCTGCAGGCGCGCGGAGCATCACCGGCGGATGTCAGCGGCGCGCTCTCCCGCATCGAGCCGGTCTGCGCGGGCATGTGCGCGGAGCGCGAGGACCGGGCGGCCACCGTCATCCCCGCGCTCCGCGCCGCGGTCAACGCGCAGCAAGCGGATTTCGAGGACGCGGGCCGTTACAACGCGAACGCTAGGCGGTTTCACGAAACATTGGTGCAGGGGTGCGGCAGTGAGACGATGACCCTGGTGATCGGCGCGCTTGAGACGATCTGGTCGGCGCACCAGGCTTCGGTCTGGGACGGGGCCAGCGCGGACACCCCGGCCGGCGAGGATCCTGATTCGCCACTGGCCAGCCGGACCCGGCGGGCGGCGCTGCGCGATCACGAGCGGCTGCTCGCCGCGATCGAGGCCGGGAACAAGGACCGGGCGGTCTCGATCGCGAGCGCTCATCTGGCCGCGACCAGGACAAGCACGCTGACCTCGGGCCGCCACCAGACAATCGACGCGAACCTGGTCGACGGCCTGGGCCTCGCCACCCGCCGCCCCGGGGGCTAACGGCCGACCGGGCGGGCCCGCAGCCCGGGCAGGGCCCTGCCCGGGCAGGGCCGCCTGCCGCGTAGCCGACCTGCCCGGAGACGGGATCAACGCTGTCCGGCCAGGGACGTCCCGTGCATGACAGGAGAACTGCATATAAGGTGAAATATAAATGTTGCCCCACGTGGATCCGCAGCTGCGCGTCGGTGGTTCCCGCTCATCCCAAGGAGGCCCGGTGAGCCAGCTACCCGCTGGGATTACCGTCAGCGGCACGCTGCAGCGTCAGGCGTGGCTCGACCGGGTGCTGCCTCCCGCCGAGCTGGTCCGGCCCGGATTGTGGTCCATCCCGACGCCGTTCCCCGGCAGCCCGCTGCGGTACGTGCTGTCCTACGCCCTCGAGTACGACGGGGGCGTCGCGCTCGTCGACACCGGATGGCCGTGCGAGCCAGGCCTGGGAGGGGCTGCTGGCCGGCCTGCGGTTCGCCGGTTGGGGCATCGGCGATGTCAAGGCAGTGCTGATCACGCACGGGCACGGGGACCATATGGGCCTCGCGAAGCGGGTCAGGAACGTCTCAGGCGCGTGGGTGGCGATGCATGAGGCCGATGTATCCGAGCGGGCCGAGTTCGGCGACCGGGGCAGCTTCCGGCAGGCGAGCGACGAGTGGCTGCGCAGGCGCGGCAGCCAGGCGGCGGATTTCCGCGCCGTGCACGCTCGCGGCGAGGTGCCGCCCGACTCGTCCGACGAGTTCGTCCTGCGCCCCGACCGGTTCCTGGTCGATGGGGAGCGGCCGCTCGGGCCGGGCACCAGCCTGCTCTCGGTGTGGACCCCTGGCCATACCCCCGGCCACGTTTGCTTCGTCGACACCGACCGCGATGTGATACTCACGGGAGATCACATCCTGCCGCGCATCACGCCCAACATCAGCCCCTCCCCGTCCGAGACCGGGGACGTGCTCGGCCAGTACCTGCAGTCGCTGGCGGCCACGCCGGAGCTGGCCGGGGCCGAGGTCCTGCCCGCTCACGAGTACCGGTTCTTCGGGCTGGCGGAGCGCGCCCGCGGCCTTCGCGCGCACCACCAGAAGCGGCTAGCCGAGGTGATGACCGCGCTGCAGGCCCAGCCGGGCGGCACGACCGTCGAGGTCACCGAGGCGCTGCAGTGGAGCCGGCCCTGGGAGCAGATGCAGGGCCTGCAGCGCCGGTTCGCGATCGGCGAGGCCTACGCTCACCTCGTCCACCTGGAGCGGACCGGTTACGTGACCAATAAGGGAATCGACGTCGACGCCTGGCACCCGCTCCGGGAGAGCGCGCCGACGCTGATCTGAACGCAGGCGGAGCAGCATGACCTGGGGCTGGAACCACGCGTGCGTTCCGCATGATGGATTCGATTTTCGGACTCTGCTGAAATGGGGGTTCTCATGACCCGCTCGAGCGCTAAGGAGACCAGGCCGGCCATGCAGTTCATGTTCTGCTACCCCGAAGCGTACGGGCCATCGGTCGACATGCTCGCACCGGGACGGCCCGCTGAGCTGGCCCACGTGGCCGAGGAGTCGGGCTGGAACGGGTTCGCCTTCACCGAGCATCCCGCCCCCGGGGCGCGCTGGCTCGACGCGGGCGGGCACCAGTCGCTCGACCCGTTCGTCGCGCTGGCCACCGTGGCCACCGCCACCAGCCGGATGCGCCTGCTGACCTATCTCGCCGTGCTGGCCTACCGGAACCCGCTGCTGCTGGCCAAGACCGTCGCGACCCTGGACATCATGTCCGACGGCCGGGCCATCCTCGGCGCCGGCGCCGGGTACCTGCGCGGCGAGTTCCGCGCGCTCGGCGTCGACTTCGAGGAGCGCAACCTGCTGTTCGACGAGGCCCTGGAGGTGCTGCCGAAGCACTGGAGCGGCGAGCCGTTCGACTACCAGGGGCGGCACTTCACGGCCAAGAACACCGTGGCGCTGCCCCGTCCCGTGCAGCAGCCGATCCCGATCTGGGTCGGCGGCAACTCCAAGATCGCCCGCCGCCGGGTCGCGGAGCACGCCCAGGGCTGGCTGCCGGTGCTCGGTACCGGCGAGATGTTCACCACGATCCGCACGTCCGAGCTCGCGTCGGTGTCCGAGCTGGCGGCCGCGGTGACCCAGTTGCGGGACGAGGCCGGCCCGCGCGGGGCGTCGATCGACGTCGGGATCGGCTACCCCGACCACGCCATCAGCGACGAGAAGGCCGACACCGGCCGGCACCGCGACGGCTTCGCCGAGCTGGCCGAGGCCGGCGTCAGCTGGCTGATGTTCTCCGGGCCGAGCGGCGCGACCCGCGACGAGACGGTCGCGTTCCTTGAGCGGCTCGGCCGCGACTACTTCAGCTGAGCTGATCAGTGGTTGAGGAACTCCTCGAGGGCCCGGTCGCGGTCGTTCTTCGGCGGCATCGAGGCCACGATCTCGTTCATCCGGGCGATAACGTCGTCGGCCCGGTTGGCGCCGTGCAGATAGAACCGGCCGGCCTTGACCGCCTCCACCGCCTGCCCGGTGAGCTCGTCGGCGGGCTGCGCGTACTTGTGCATGCGCTCGGCCATGGCCTGCAGGCGGACCCGCTCGGACGCCTCGACCTCGGGCGGGAGGTTGCGGGTGGGCAGCCGCAGGAGTTCGCGCTCGGGGACGCCGGTCGCGGTGTAGCCGGGGGCGACGAGGGTGATGCCGACGTTGCGTCCGCGCAGCAGGTCGCGCAGCGCCTCCGAGAGGCCGGTGACGCCGAACTTGGCCATGGTGTACATGTACATCCGGCCGCCGTGGCTGGCGACCATGCCCGCCTGCGACGTGACGTTGATGATGTGGCCGGGCTCGCCGCGGCGCAGCATGCGGGGCAGGAAGGTCTGGATGCCGTTGACCGTGCCGCCCAGGGTGACCCCGAGGTTGAGGTCCCAGGCGTCGTAGGTCATCTGCTCGGGCGGCAGCTCGGCGCCCGCCGCGGCGTTGTTGATCAGCAGCGCGACCGGCCCGAGGGCCGCCTCGGCGGCGTCGGCCACGGCCGCGAGCGCCGGGCGGTCGGCCACGCTGGCCACGTACGTCTCGACCTGGGTGGTCTTGGCCAGTTCGGCCTTGGCCGACTTCAGGCCGGCCTCGTCGATGTCGAGCAGCGCCAGCCGCATCCCCTGCGCGGCGAACGACCGCGCGAACGACAGGCCCAGGCCCGCCCCGCCGCCGGTGATGAATGCCGTACGTCCCCGCAATGCGTCCACGCCAGTCCCTCCCGACTGAGAAATACTCCTACATTGAATGTAGTGGTTCATGCGGCATAAATGAAGCTCTAGACGATCGTCTCTTGTGACATTAGTGTCGTATCCATACGAATAAATTGGTCCGAAGATTGTCCCGGGCCGCGGGAGCTGGAGGCGTCGTGCGCACCGAGTTGACCGACTTCGAGGTCGAGTACTACCGGACGAACGGGTTCGTGGCGATCCAGGACCTCCTCGACGATGACGATCTCGAGCACTGGCGCAAGGTCATCGAGTCGGTCGCGGGCGCGCCGTCGGAGCAGGGCCTGGCCAACATCCGCGGCAGCGGCCTGAGCGCCACCAACCCGGACATCGCCGCCCTGTGGCGCAACCCGGCGATCGGGGCGCTCGTCGGGCAGCTGGGCGGCTTCGATGCCGTGCGGCACTGGGGCGACGGCATCTCCTACGTGCTGCAGGGGCATGGCGCCACGCCGTGGCATTGCAACATGCACGAGCACCAGCCGTTCGACAGCGCCGAGGCGCTCTCGCTCTACGTGCCGCTGGACGAGTTCCGCTGGTTCAACAAGGCGCTTAACTTCCTGCCCGGTGCGCAGAAGATCATGCCGCTCGGCGTGCGCACCATGACCCCGTCCCTGCGCAACGCGTCTTTCGGTTCCCTGCTCGAGGAGTACCCCGCGCTCAAGCAGATCGAGCCGGTGATCACCGAGGGCCGGGCCGGCATGGGCATCTTCTACAACCTGCTGGGGGTGCACGGCTCGGCGCCCAACATGACCCCGCGGGTGCGCCGCTCGACCGGCGGGCAGTACTGCAAGGCCGACGAGGTCTGCAACGGGCTGCCGTGGGTCAACACCGGCCACGGCAAGGCGGCGGGTGACGAGGAGGCACCACCGGCCGGCTCGCCCCTGCCCGATGACCTGGCCCCGGTCATCTGGCGTCGCCCGGCCTAGGTGGACGCGCGTATCGCGGCCGGCCTGGACCGGGCGGCCGCGATGGGAGAGACGGCGGTCCAGGTCGCGGCCTACCTCGGGCCGGCGCTGATCGTCGACGCCTGGACCGGTACCGCCGACCCGTCGACCGGACGGCTGGCCGACGGGGACACCCTCTTCCCGGTTTTCTCGGTGACGAAGGCGGTCACCGCGGTGGCCCTGCACGTCCAGGCCGAGCGCGGGCTGGTCGACTACGACGCCCCGGTCGCCCGCTACTGGCCCGAGTACGGCGCCAACGGCAAGGACCGCATCACCGTCCGGCACCTGCTGACGCACCGCTCGGGCGTGCCCCAGATGCCGGCCGGTGTCACGGCCGAGCGGCTCGGCGACTGGGACTGGATGGTGGGGCAGCTGGCCGCGGCGGAGCCGGTCTTCCCCCCGGGCACGGGCACCGCCTACCAGGCGGCGAGCTTCGGGTGGCTGGTCGGCGAGGTCGTACGCCGGACCGATCCGCGGCGCCGGGACTTCCGTACCTTCGTCCTGGAGGAGATCGCGGGCCCGCTGAGCATCCCTGACCTGTGGCTGGGCATCCGGCCGGAGGACGACGGGCGGGTGGCCCGGCTGGACACCGACTACACGTTCTCCGGGCAGCCCAGCCCGCTGGCCCGCCGGGCCAGCCCGCCCGGCACCGGCGCGGCCATCTTCAACCGGCCGGAGGTGCGGACGATCTGCCATCCGGCCGCCGGGGGCTTGTTCACCGCCCGCTCCCAGGCCCGGTTCTTCGCGATGCTGGCCAACCGGGGTGAGCTCGACGGTGTGCGCCTGCTGTCGCCCGAGCGGGTCATGTCGTTCACGACGCTGCGCGAGCGCCCGGACGAGGTCGACCAGGTGCTCGGGTTTCCCACCACCAACGGCATCGGCGGGTTCCGCATCGGCGGCCCGTGCCCGCCGGCCGACCCGGTGGTCGGCGCCAGCCCGCACACCCTCTACCACACCGGGGCCGGCGGCTCCGTCGGCTGGGCCGACACCGACACCGGGCTGTCCGTCGCGATCTGCCACAACCGGATGTTCAGCACGGCCAGCAAGGACCCGGCGGACAACCCGTTCTCACCCCTGGGCGACGCGGTCCGGGCGGTAGCCGCCGAGCGGCTCGCGGCCACCCGGACCGGCCTCTGACTGCGAACACCAGCCGGCAGCCAGGCGCGAGAATCCGGGAAGAGAGATATGGAACGCACGCGTGGTTTCCCCGGATAGATCAGCCGACCGTGGTCTTGAAGCGGTCAAGCAGGCCGTCAGTTTCGGCCAGGCGAGGCATTCGTTTCCCTTCTTGGCTGGTGACGACTTTGCGCCTGGCCAGCGCCGCCACGTCCACGGCGGACATGCCCAACGGTGACAACCGCGATGGTGTCCTCGCCGAGAGCCGGTGCCGCGTTCACCGTGACGAGGCGTCCAGCTGTGCTCTCAGCTGGATCCGGTACGAGTAACGATCAGGATGGAAGTGATTGACCGCCAGTTCGAGCGGAGTCAGCTCGCGGTCGCGGTAGAGCCGGTCGATGCGCAGCACTGGCAGGCCGGGCGCGCATCCGAGCCGGTGCGCGATATCGGCGTCCGCGGCTACCGCGGTCGCGTTCTGCGCGGCACTGTGGATAGGCAGGTCGCTGACCCGGTTCATGAGGCTGATCACGGTAAACGGTGCGCGGGCGCCGGGATCCGCCAACTCGGTCATCTCGGGCAGGTCCCGCAGCCTGCGGCCGATGTGCATCGGCACATGCACCCGTGTGTAGCAGAACGGCGATCCGCCGTGCAGCCGCAGGAACGAGAGGGTCATCACCGTGTCCGCACCGGGCTCCAGCTGGTCCGCGATCTCGACGTTCGCCAGCACATGGAGCGGCTCGACAATTTCCAGTTCGGTGTCGACCGCCAGCGCCACCAGGTCGTCGATGCTGCCGACCGACCGCAGGTACCTGCCGTCACCCGGCACAGCGAAGGTGCCCCGGCCAGGGACCCGGTAGACGACACCCTCGGTCGCGAGTTCCTGGAACGCCCGCCGTACCGTCTGCCGGCTCAGCCCGGTCGAGGTGACGAGGTCCGCTTCGGTCGGTAGCCGTTGTCCTTCTGGATACTGGCCGGCCGCAATCGCGCCACGGAGGTCCGACGCGAGCTGGCGATAGGCGGCTGGCTCGCTGGATCCGTCGGCGGCCGACTGCCCCGAGATGAAGACCGGCCTGGGTTCCAACGCGACTCCAGTCCAAGGTGTGCAGACTTTAGACGGCCATATTGTGACAGATAAGTCCTCCCGTCAAGTCACAACGCAGGCGGGATTCCCTGCCAGTTTAGGCGTGATCCCTACCACCAGCGATCTTGACACGACGGCTCCGAACCAGATTACCTAGTCGGTATGCTGATTTGGCCGACTCAATCATAAGACGGCCGAGCCGTGGGATGGAAGGACGGTCCGCGCTGATGAACATCGTCGTCTGCGTTAAGCAGGTGCCTGACACCGAGGTCGAGCGCGGTCTGGTGCCGGGCGATAATACGGTGGACCGGGCCTCGGTTGACGGGGTTATCAATTACCTGGATGAGTTCGCGATCGAGGAGGGGCTGAAGATCGCCGAGGCGCAGGGCGGTGAGGTGACGATCCTCTCGGTGGGGCCGGCGAAGGCGGCGGAGTCGATCCGCAAGGCCCTGTCGATGGGCGCGGCCAAGGCGGTGCACGTGATCGACGACGGGCTGGCGGGGTCGGATGCGGTGGGGACGTCGCTGGCGATCGCGGAGGCGCTGAGGGTGGTGGGGTTCGATCTGGTGGTGTTCGGGTCGGAGTCGACGGATGCGCGGACCGGGGTGGTGCCGGCGATGGTGGCCGAGCGGCTGGGGGTGCCGCAGCTGACGCTGGCGGGCAAGGTCGACATTTCGGGGTCGGAGGTGACGGTGCGGCGGGTGACCGATGACGGGTACGCGGTGGTGACGGGGTCGCTGCCGGCGGTGGTGTCGGTGGTGGAGAAGATCAACGAGCCGCGCTACCCGACGTTCAAGGGGATCATGGCGGCGAAGAAGAAGCCGGTGCAGACGCTGGCCCTGGCCGACCTGGGCCTGGACGCGGGGCAGGTGGGGCTGGCGAACGCGGCGAGCTGGGTGGAGGACTTCGCGAAGCGGCCGCCGCGGGCGGCGGGCGTGGTCGTGAAGGACGACGGGGACGGCGGCGGCAAGGCGGCCGGGTTCCTGGCCGAGCGCAAGTTCATCTAGGGAGGGCTGGGTCACATGGCTGAGGTACTGGTCCTCGCGGAGCACACCGCGGACGGCGAGGTTAAGAAGGTCACCCTGGAGCTGCTGAGCGCCGCCCGGCGGCTGGGGGAGCCGTCGGTGGTGTGGACGGGCCCGGGCGCGGACGCGGCGCTGGCGCGGCTGGCGGAGTACGGGGCGGTCAAGGTGTACGTGGCCGATTCGCCGGATTTCGCGGGGTATGTGGTGGCGCCGGCCGCGGAGCTGCTCGCTTCGCTGGTGGCGGAGAAGTCGCCGGTGGCGGTGCTGGTGGCGGGGTCGACGGAGGGCAAGGAGATCGCGGGGCGGCTGGCGGTCAAGACCGGGTCGGGGGTGCTGACCGACGCGACCGGGGTGAGCGCCTCCGGCGGCGGGTCCCCGGTGGCGGAGCAGCCGAACTTCGGCGGTGCGATCACCGTGCACTCCAGCGTGCGGGCGGGCACGCCGATCATCGCGGTGCGGCCGAACTCGGTCGCGGCCGAGCCGTCCCCGGGGGCGGCCGCGGTCGAGCAGGTGGCGTTCACCGTCTCGGACGCGGCGAAGGCGGCGAGGGTCACCGAGCATGTGGTGGCGCAGGCGAGCGAGCGGCCGGAGCTGTCGGAGGCCTCGATCGTGGTCTCGGGCGGGCGCGGCACCGGGTCGGCGGACGGGTTCGGTGTCATCGAGCAGCTGGCCGACTCCCTCGGCGCGGCGGTGGGGGCGTCGCGGGCGGTGGTGGACGCGGGCTGGTACCCGCATCAGTTCCAGGTCGGGCAGACCGGCAAGACGGTCTCCCCGCAGCTGTACGTCGCGGTGGGGATCTCCGGCGCGATCCAGCACCGGGCCGGGATGCAGACCTCCAAGACGATCATGGCGATCAACAAGGACGCCGAGGCGCCGATCTTCGAGATCGCCGACTTCGGCGTCGTCGGCGACCTGTTCACCGTCGTCCCCCAGCTCATCGAGGAGATCGGCAAACGCAAGGGGATCTGAGAGACCGTCGGCACCTTTGACCAGCTCAAAGGAAGTGCGGGACCTACCGCGGTTAAACCGGGACTGGGACCGGGACAACGGTTACGACGGACTCGAGTCCGTAAGAGTCTGCGGGGTTGGTGGTAAGCAGAGGAAGCCTGTTCGCCGCCGCGATGCTTCGGCTTGGATGCTGCCGGATGCGGGCCGATCGCCAACGCGGAGAACATGGCCGTGATCGCCGCCACCCCTACGTGGCGATCGAAGGACTACGTCGCTATAGGCAGATCAGCATGCCTAAACGACAGTGGCCCGGGGCTGCTGGCGACCCGAACGCAACGCGGCGGCCCGGCTCGCACTGCGAGCCGGGCCGCCGCGTCTCCGCGAGGGCTGACTGCTAGAGCTTGACCGGCCCGGACGCGGTGATGATCTGCTCGAAGGTGACCGGGTTGACGTTCAACGAGCACTTGCCGCCGGAACGCCTCGCGACGCCGAGGATCTGCGCCACGGCGGCCCCGCTCCCGGTGATCCCCGCGTACTTGCCGGTGCCGCCGGTGAGCTTGTACTTCACGTGCCGGGTGATGGTGAACAGGCAGCTCTTCGCGTCGAGCTTCTGCGTGCCCGTGTAGCTGACGACTTTCATCTTGAAGCTGCCGCCGGCGAAGTCGAACAGCTCGGTGCTGCCGTCGCTGCTCTCGTGGTCCTCGCCGCCTGCGGCGAACAGCCCGTAGGCGATGACCGGGCGGCTGCTCGACGTGGCACTCGTGGTCATGGCCTGGAAGTGCTCGGTACCGGAAACGCTCGCCGCCGCGCCCGCTGTGGTGCGGGGCGAGGCCTGGGCGGCGGCCGGGACCGCCGCCGCTGCCGCGATGGCGCCGGCGACGAGGGTGAGCCGAAGCGCGCGGCCGGCCGTGCGCCGTGAACCTGAAACAGTGGCGGGAGAGTGGGTGCTGTGCGTCATTGTGCCGTTCCTTTCAATCGGGCTGACAACTGTGAAGCCTGGCTGCCGAGGTGTCCCGGGCACATGTGTCTGGTGTCCTGACTTCGCGTCCCGGCTTGAGGTGGGACTAGCTATCCGCAACTGGTCCGGGATGTCCTAGGTGCGATCGGGACGCGAGTCCGATGCCAACGGGACAGGTTTCGGTGCATCATTCGAGTACCTTGCGGTGAATCAGCGGATGGAGGCCGTAATGGGCACTGCGCACGGCCAACCGGCGACCGCGGCATGATCGGCGATGCTGGCGGCGGCGAGCTGGCGGCGGTAGCCACGACGCGGCCGCCTCGCGGGCGGGCGGGCGCCGCCGCGGTGACGCTGGCGGTCGCCGCGACGGTGGAGATCCTGCTCTGGGCGGTCCTCGCGGCGGCCAACGGCCGGTCTCTCAGCTACCTGGCCGATCAGAACGAGCTCGACGCCGCGGTATTCGCCCTGGCCTGCGCTATCGCCGCCGCGGTGGTACTCCAGCAGAGCCCGCGCCAGGTGCTCGGCTGGCTGTTCCTCACGGTCGCCCAGCTGGAGGCGCTAGCGGTGCTCTTGGCGGAGTACGGCGCGCGGCAGCCGCCGCCCCCGCTGGCCCCGGCCGCGGTGTTCCTCGGTGACTACATCTGGCTGCCAGGACTGGCGATGAGCGTCGCGCTCTTCACCCCCCTGTTCCCGGACGGGCGGCCGGCCTCGCGGCGCTGGCGGCCGCTGGTGTGGGCGGGCGCGGCCGGCGTCGCGCTCGTGACCATTCCACTGGCCTTCATCAACACACCGGACATCGCGCCGCGCCGCAATCCGCTGGCCCCGACGTCGGCGTCGGCGCAGCACGCGCTCATGCTGGTGCTGGGCGCCGGGCTGGGCATCGCGCTGGCCTGCGGCGCGACCGGCGCTGTGCTGCTCGCGGTCAGGATGGCCCGCACCAGGGGCCATGAACGGCGCAGGATCGGCTGGTTCTTCGCCGCCTTCGCCATCGTCGTCGTGGCCCGGGTGCTGCCCGTCAGCCCGGCGGTGGCCGCCGTGGCGGTCTTCTTCTTCCCCTTGGCGCTCGGCGTCGCGATGCTGCGGCACCGGCTGTTCGACGGCGACCGGCTGCTCAACCGGACCCTCGTCTACGCCGTGCTGACCATCGGGGTGGCCGGGATCTTCGGCCTGACCGTGGGCCTCGCCTCAAGCGCCCTTGGCGGCAGCGGCACCGGCGCGGTGGTAGCGGCGGTAATAATCGCGCTCGGCGTATCCCCGGCGAGGAACATCGTCCAGCGGGGCGTCGACCGGCTGCTGTACGGGGAGCGTCGCGACCCCTACGCGGCCCTGACCCGGCTGGGCGACCAGCTATCGGAGACCATCGCGGCGGATGCGGTGCTCACGGTGATCGCCGGCACGGTGCGGACCGCCCTGCGGCTGCCGTACGTCGCGGTCACGCTGTCCGGCGACGCGGAGCCATCGGCGCACGACGGCGAGCCGACCGCGAACGTCGCCGAGCTGCCGCTGCGGAGCGCCGGCCTCGAGGTGGGCAAGCTCACCATCGGGCTGCGCGATAAACAGCGGTTCATCGACCCGGGCGACGAGCGGCTGCTGCAGGTTTTCGCGCAGCAGGCCGGGGCGGCCGCCGACGGCGTGCGGCTGACCAGGGACCTGCGCCGATCGCGGGACGACCTCCTGGTGGCCAGGGACGAGGAACGCCACCGGATCCAGCGTGACCTGCACGACGGCCTCGGCCCCACGCTCGCCGGGATGGCGCTCGGCCTCGACGCCGCCAGGCGCACCGTCGCGGGAACCGCCCCGGACACGGCCGAACTGCTGGCCAGCATGACCGCCGAGGTGAAGGCGAGCCTCAGCGACATCCGGCGGCTCGTCGCGGACCTGCGCCCGACGACGCTGGACCAGCTGGGCCTCGTCGAGGGGCTGCGGCAGTACGCGGACACGGTCAGCCTGCGCAGCGAGGGGCTGCTGAAAGTGCGGGTCGAGGTACACGACCCCATCCCCGCGCTGTCCCCGGCCATGGAAATCGTCGCCTACCGGATCGTCATGGAAGCGGTCGCCAACGTGGCGCGGCATGCGGGTGCGAGCCACTGCACGGTGCTCATCACGGCGGCCGATCGCGCCCTGTGCCTGACCGTGACCGACAACGGTCGCGGCCTGCCCGAGCCGGGCAACGAGGCGGGTCACCCGCACGGGCTCGGCCTGCGGTCGATGGCCGAGCGGGCGGCCGAGCTCGGCGGCCGGTGCATGACCGGGGCGGCGGAGGGCGGCGGCACCACCGTGACGGCGACGATCCCGTTCGGGGAGGCGCGATGACGATCAAGGTGCTGATCGCGGACGACCATCCGCTGTTCCGGAAGGGCCTGCGGGCCGCGCTCGCCGATACCGCCGGGATCAGCGTCATCGGCGAGGCAGGCGACGGGCTCGCGGCCGTGGCGAGCGCGACCGAGCTGGGCGCCGACGTCGTCCTCATGGACCTGCACATGCCGGGCGGCAGCGGCCTCGACGCGATCCGCCAGCTCGCCGCGAGCAGCCCGGACACCAAGGTCCTCGTGCTCACCATGTTCGAGAACGATGAGTCGCTGCTGACCGCGATGCGCGCGGGCGCCCGGGGTTACCTGGTCAAAGGGGCCGACCGGGACGACATCCTGCGGGCGATCCACGCGGTGGCGGCCGGCGAGGTGGTGTTCGGGGCCGGCGTGGCGGCCCGCGCGCTCGCGTTCTTCGCGGCGGCGCCGCCGGGCGGCCGGGCAGCGCGTCCCTTCCCCGAGCTGACCGACCGCGAAGTCGAGATCTTGCAGCTCATCGGGCAAGGGCTGAGCAACACGGCGATCGCCAAGCGGCTAACGCTGGCTGACAAGACCGTGCGCAACCACGTCTCCAGCGTGTTCGCCAAGCTCCGGGTGACGGACCGCGCCCAGGCGATCATCCGCGCCCGCGAGGCGGGACTCGGCACCCAGCAAGACTGACCGCCGGCCCGCCGCGTCCGCACAATGGCTAGGTGAAGCTGGACCTGGCCGCCGCGCGCGACAAAACGATCCCCGACGTGCTGCCGGACCCCGGCGCCCCGTTCGCGCCTCAGCCGCCGCGAACGCACGTCCCCCGCCAGCGGTTTCGGTTGTTATCCTGAGGATGTCAGGGAACACGCACCGCGAGGTGGAGAGAGTTGGCTGAGCAAAAATCCGGGCAGCTGCGCCTGCTGGTTGAGTCGAGGCGCGAGCAGGTGCTGGCGATCGCCTCCCGCCATCACGCCAGCAGAGTCCGCCTGTTCGGATCCGCGGCGCGCGGCGAAGACCGGCCTGACAGCGACATCGACCTGCTCGTGGACTTTGATGAAGGCAGTTCCCTGTTCGACCTAATGCGCATGTCGCGCGAGCTTGAGGCACTGCTAGGCCGTGCCGTCGACGTCGTGTCGGCTGGCGGGCTGAAAAGCCGCGACCGGGCCATCCTCACGGAGTCGGTCGACCTGTGAGCCGCCGGGACGACGAGCGCGTCGCCGACATCCTGGAAGCTGCCGCTCCGTGCTGCAGGACGCGAACATGACCGTCGACGAGATGGACCCACGAGCTGCTGAAGTACCTGTAGGACCGTCACCGCGCTCGGCAGTTGCTCCATGTGACCGGACAGCATAACGCGGCGGGGTACACAGCTGCAGTCTCGCCGGTCCACGAATCGTCAGGAACGACCGGTGAAAGTATTAAAACCGCAAGTGGGGCGGGTGCGGATCGAACCCACGACCGGCAGATTATGAGGAAACCGGCCCAGCCGCCATTTGGTGCTGGCAGAAGCCCCTAATGCGCATCGGCGCTGGTTAGCCGGGATCTATCGGGATGGGGCAGGACCGGCCAGAACGGCGCGGGGCGGGCGGACATGGATAGGCTAAGACACGCCACCGCGTAACGCTATGAGACCGGGATCCGTCCGCGCTTTCGCGAGCAGCAGGAAGGGAGCTTACATGGCGGAGAAATCCGGCGAGCCTCCGAAGCGCGTTAGCTGGGTGATCGCAGGTATGGTCCCGTTCCTTGCGGCCGTCAACGTGGTCGATATCCGCGTGCCCCATGCGTCGCTGGTGATCGGGCCGGTCGGCGCCGCGGGGCTCCTGGCCATCGCCCGGTGGGCTGGGCTCAGCTGGCAGGAACTCGGCCTGGGCAGTGGAACGTGGCGGCGCGGACTGATCTGGGCGTCCGGTGCGATCGGAGCCGTAGCAGTCGTATTCGCGGTAGGCGCGGCGCTTCCGCTGACACGTCACGCCTTCCGCGACACTCGTTACGACCTGGACTGGGAACATGCCCTACTGACCGCTTTTCTGCTCATCCCGCTGGGCACAGTGATATTCGAGGAAGTCGCCTTCCGCGGGGTGCTGTGGGGCCTGCTCCGGCGCGGACATGGGACTCTGACCGCCACCGTCGTCTCCTCCGTGCTGTTCGGCTTGTGGCATGTGCTTCCCTCGTTGGGTCTGGCTGCGGACAACCAGGCGATCGGGAGCACGGTCGGAAAGGGAACATCCGGCCAAGTCATCTCGGTGCTGGGAACGGTCCTGTTCACCGGTCTGTCGGGGGTTGTGTTCTGCGAACTGCGGCGCCGCAGCGGCAGCCTGCTCGCGTCGATCGGGCTGCACTGGGCCACGAACGGGCTGGGTGTTCTGACCGCAGCCGCCATCTGGGCATGGGCTTCCCGGTGACCAGGTAAGCGGCAGCGGCGGACAGCAATTGTCAGCCTCGGTTGAGGCTGACAATTACCGTCCCAGGCGCAATGGCCCACGGTCTGGCGGCCATCCTGGCTGGCCCGGCTTAACGCGGGACTATTTATCGCCCGCGATGATTTCCCTGAGGCCGGCCAGTTCCTGGGGGGTGATGCCGGCCGGCTGCAGGACAGCGTTCCATCCATCGACATACTCGGATGTGTACGTGTGGCCATGGCCGCCCGGGACGCCGGTGGCAAACGGAAGGTCGGCGGTGACCTGCCAGAAGGTCACGAAAGGCACCCAGAACATCCCCTTGAGCACGTCCGAACCCGGAGGCTCGCTGATCCAGTCCGGCTCACTGAAAATCAGATGCGGGCTCCACCAGACGATCGGGTCGGACGGATGCATCAGGTACAGGACCCGGCTGCCCTCCCAGGGCTGGCCTTGCGGGGGAATCTCCGCGGTCGGGTCATTCGCGAACCGGACGGTCCGTCCATCCTGGTAGACGGGCTGCACCTCCGGGCTGCCCGCGTCCCGGTTGTCGCTGAACTGCCGGAACAGCGTATTGAAATTAGGCGGCCCGACAAACAGCGCGCCGGAGGTCAGGTTGGCCAGGCCTTGTTCGCCGCTGAAGGCGGCCTCGCCGCCGAACGACCCTAGGCTTTCGCCGGCCACGTACAATTTAGGACGCCGATCTGGGGGCAGCTTCGACCAAACGCCGTAGACCGCATCGAAGAGCGCCCGGCCCGCGTCTTGGGCCTTGGACTGGTCGACCAGGTAGGAAATCCACGACGGCAGGTAGGAGTACTGGATCGCAACGGTCGCGGAGTCGCCGCCGGTGAGGTACTCGAGCGAATCCACCAGCGCCGGATCCACCCAGCCGCTGCCAGTTGTCGTCACCACGACCAGGTCCTTGCGCTCGAACCCGCCCGCGCGCTCGAGATCCCTGACTGCCAGGGCGGCCCGTGCGCTCGCGTCCGGGGCCGACGCGAGCCCGGCGTAAGCCCGGATCGGCTCCTCGGCGGGATGGCTGGTGAACTTCTCGATGTCGCTCACCGTCGGGCCTTTGCCGACGAAATTGCGGCCCTGGTAGCCCAGGGTGTCCCAGGGGATGAGCGAGCCTGGTCCACCCGAGCGCAGGCTGGTCGTGGGCTGATGCACCCCCTCGGCGGTCGTCGTGTCACGCACCGAATACGCGCTGTTCATAAGGTTGAGAAAGCCTTGAAGGAGCAGGCCGCTTATCACCAGGTAGGCCAGGCTGGCCACGAGAACCCAGCCGACCGCGTGCGCGGCGCGCCGTCCGATCCAGCGGTTGAGCAGGTTCGCGGCCCACCGGTAGAGGCCGCGAAGGCCACGCCCGATCAGCAGGAAGAGGCAAAATGCCAGCGCCGCGACGAAGGGCGAGGCGATGACCAGCGGGATACTGTAGTCCGTGACCCCCATGAGCTTGCGGATCTCATACTGCCAGTACTGCCCAAGCCCGAAGGAAACCACGACCAGAACAGCCGCGCTGATGAAGAAGACGAGCCAAGACCGGCGCTTCGCGCGCCGGGGGTCCCGGTCGGCGAAGGCCCGCCAGATCGACGCGGCGAGCACGCCAAGCCCGTAGCCGATGGCCGCGGTGATGCCCCAGACTAGGCCCTGGACAACACCGCCCCTTGGGAGTAGCGACGGCGTGAAGGAAAGGCAGCCGGCAATCAGCGCGCCCCAAGAACCGGGAAGGGTGACGTACAGCAGCTTCCTGGGCTTCCCTGACTCCGCCGACGGCTGAGGGCCTTCGGCCGCTTCGCCGGTCGGCTGATCGACCCCGGCCGGATCGACGGTACCCTGACTCGCCATCTCCGGATACTCACCCGGCGACGAGCCGACCGGTAGCCCCGGTATGCCCACAGCAGCTCCTCTAGGCTCTTAGCTCAGGCATCGTCCACCGTGCCTGCCAGTGAGTTCGTTCCACCCTTACCCCGCCGAGTCGTCAGGGCATCACCCAAGGGAGGGTGACTGTGCGAAAGTCCCCACTAGTGGCCAGGTCCGGGTCTCCGCTGCTGGCGCGCGCGCTTCCGCTGACGATAGGCCTGGGGACGCTGCTCGCGTCCGTGCGGTTAGTGCTTAACTAGAAGCGATCGCGAGGTGGCGCTCCCCAGGAGAAGCAGATGACCGTTGTGGTCGGCGAGGACGTCCCGCAGGCGCGCCGTCGGCTGGCGGGAAGGCTGCGTGCAGCCGTGCTGGGACCGCACGGCGGCGGCACCACCCGGCGGCGGGCATCTGACGCGTTCCGGCTGGGGTTCGCGATCATAGTGGTGGCGGTTTCCGTTCCGGTGATGCGGGCCAATTCGGCTGTCGAGCTGAGCATCGTGCGGGCCTTGCACCCGCCACCGGCGGCGATCAGCTGGCTGGTCACCTCGCTCTTCTGGCTCGGTTCGGCCGGGGTAGTGGTGTTGCTGGCGATCGTCGGGCTGCTGGTTCCGCGGCTGACCGCAGTCCGGCACATCGCGGCGGCCGGCGTGCTGAGCTGGGTTGTGTGCCTGCTGCTCGGCGCGCTGCTCGGATCGGCGGCCGGGCGGCCGCCGCACAGCGCGCTCGCCGGGCTGAATACCGGTTACCCGGTCACCTGGCTCGCGGTCGCGGTCGCGGTGGCGGCCACCGCGCTGCCCTACCTGAGCCGTCCGGTGCACCGGCTGGTGTGGCTCCTGGTTCCGCTGGCGGTGCTGGCCGGTGTCTGTGGCGGGGCGGCGCTGCCGGTAAACGCGCTATCCAGCATGGCAGTGGGCTGGGGCGTCGCGGCGGCCGTGCACCTGGCCGTCGGCTCACCGCTTGGCCTGCCGTCGGCGGCAGAGGTCGCGGAGTGGATCTCCGACCTGAACGTCGCGGTGACCGGCATCACGCGGGCACCCCGCCAGGTCTGGGGGGTCGAGCAGTTCACTGGCCGCGGCGCGGGCAGCGAGAGGATCGAGCTGTCGGTGTACGGCAGGGACGCGTCCGACGCGCGGATGCTGGCGAAGCTGTGGCGGTTCTGCGTGTACCGGGACTCAGGGCCCACCCTTATCCTCGACCGTCTCCAGCAGGTCGAGCACGAGGCGTACCTCACGATAATGGCCGCACGTGCCAGGGTCCTGGTGCCCGAGGTGCTCGCCGCCGGAAGGTTCGGCCCGAGCAAGGACGCGGCGCTCGTGACCCGCGTACCCGATGGCCTGGCGCTGTCCCAGGCAGGCGACGGCCTCGCCGACGGCACGCTTGACGAGATCCTGCTCGCCCTGCTACGGCTGCGCGCGGCCGGGCTCGCCCATGGTGCGCTCGGCGGGGATACGATCATCCTCGCCGAGCAAAGCGTCTGCGTCAGGGGTTTCCGCAGCGCGATCGGCTGCGGCCCCGGCCAGCCGCCTGGATGCGGATCTGGCCGCCGCACTGGCCGCCATGGCCGTGCAGGCGGGCGTCGAACGCACCGCCGCGGCGGCCGGCCGGGTGCTCGATGCGGACACCGTTCGCGGCGCCCTGGTGCACCTGCAGCGCCCGGCGCTGGACCCGACGACCATAGCCGCGCTGGCACAGCGGAAAGGCCTCCTCCCCCAGCTGCGGTCGGCGGTGGCAAGCGGAGCCGGCATCGAGGTTCCGGAGCTCGCGGAGTTCAAGCGGATCAGCTGGACCAACCTGCTGTTCGGCCTCGGTTCGCTGATCGGCATCTGGGCGATCATCGGCGTGCTATCCGACGCGGGCAGCGCATTCGCAGCCATCAAGGGGGCCAGCTGGGGGTGGGTGGCGCTGGCGTTCGTCTTCGCCCAGTTGCCGCCGCTCGCCTCGGCCTGGGCGCTGACTGGCGCCGTCGTCGGCGAGTTGCCATACGGGCGGTGCGCGGCGCTCGAGGTGTCCAATGCCTTCAGCTCGCTGGTCGGCGGTAACGTCGCTGTCTTCGCCGTGCGGGTCAGGTTCTTCCAGCGTCAGGGGTCCGACGCGACGGCCGCGGTCAGCTCGGGCGCCGTCGTTTCTACGGCGGAATGGGTTGTCAAGGCCCTGCTGTTCCTCATCGCCATCCCCTTTGCCGCAGGGGACATCCACGTCCAGACCACTTCAGGCAACAACCAGACAGCCATCTGGATCATCCTCGCGGTCATCATCGCCGCCGGGATCGCCGCCACGGTGATCGCCCTGATACCGCGGGTGCGGCGGCTGGCCAGCACCCGGCTCAGGCCCTACCTGATAAACATCTGGGGCAATGTCAAGGCCATCGCCGCCGAGCCGCACAAGATCGTCTACGTGCTGGCCGGCGCCACCCTGGCCCAGCTGGCCGTCATCCTGGCGCTGGGCGCGTCGCTGCACGCGGTCGGGCAGCATGCCAGCTTCGCGACGCTCATCGCCGTGAACACGCTGGCCGCCATCATCGGGGGCGCGGTGCCGGTGCCGGGCGGCGCGGGGGTGGTGGAGGCCGGGCTGATCGCCGGGCTCACCGCCGTCGGCATACCCCAGGATGAGGCCATCGCAGCGGTGCTCATCCAGCGGGTCTTCACCTCCTACCTGCCTCCGGTCTGGGGCTGGCTGACCCTGGCCTGGATGCGTCGGCGCGAGTACATCTGAGACCGCAGGTGGGGCGGGTGGGGCTCGAACCCACGACCGGCAGATTATGAGAAGCACGCTCCGTCGCAACAGGCGCTTGACCTGCAACGATGCCTCGCGTGGATGCTATGAACGCACACGTGGCACTGGGATTTCCCCGGGCAGCGGTCCACGCCCCGGTCCACGCTGAACCCGTCCGGGCGGGGCGCCGACGTGACACTGCGTGAGCCCGCGCCGACGACATCCCCGCTGACGACCCCCGTGCGGTCGAGGCCGTCGGCCGCCACCGCGGCACCGACACCTGGGGCCGCTACGACCCCGTCCGTGACCCGGACGGTGGCGGCTGGATGGCTTGGACCACCGACCCACTCCGCCACGACCTGGCCTGGATGGTCCGCTGGCACACTGATCACGGCCGCTCCGTCGTCCTGTACCGGGACGTCGACGCCGCCCCGGCCGGCACGGTCTACCTGGAAGGGCCGCTGCTATTCCGGGCGGGTGGCTACTGGTGGGACGGGAAGACGTGGTATAGGCCCGACCAGGTGGTCGACCTGGCGCACGAGGGCTACTTCCACAGGCCCGTCCCCGGTGCCGTCACCGTCACCGCGGCCAGCCTGCTGGCCGCTGGGTCCGGCGACCCAGGACGCGGCACCCTCCTGCAGGTCATCGACGTCGACCCGGACGCCCCGTACTCGGGCACCCTGGGACGATGACCTCGCGCTATGGGCCGGCAGGCGCCCCGGCGCCGACCTGGCAGCGGCTGTCGTGTCCCTCACCGCCCCGGAGCTGGCCGCCGACCGGCTCGTCGGCGTCCCGGAGATGGCCTCGATCACCGGGATCGCTGCGTCCACGCTGCGCGCTTACGCCTCCCGGGGCGAGGCCGACCTGCCGCTCCCCAGGCCGTCCTCGGCAGCCGCGCCCTGTGGTCCCGGCCCGTCGCCGACGAGTGGGCCGAGGCCCGCCGGCGCCACCCAGACGTCATCGGAGAGTCCGTCGCCGTCCCCGGCCCCGACGGACGCATGGTCCCGGTCGGCGAGGCCGAGCTCGCCGCCGGCCTCGAGCGCTCGTTCCACTCCGCCCTATGGGACTACCGGCCGGTCCGCAGCCGGTGGGCGCTCCGCTGGCGTAACCCAGCCTCGGTCCGCGAGGTCGCCACTTCCCTCGCCTCCAGCACCGCCAGCTACGTGCTGCGCAGCCTCATCCCCGGCCAGGACCTCATCACCGCGGTCGCCAGTGCGGTCCTCTGGGAGTTCGCCGAATGGCAGCGGCTGAACTCCAGTATGGGACATGACGCCCTCACCGCCGAGCACCCGGCCGCTGGGAGCCCGGGCGACTACTACCCCGTCGGCCCCCCGGTTGCCCGCATGGACGGCTGGCTGGTCCGCCACGACCCTGGCTACGCTCAGGCCGCCTGGGGTGTCATCGCCCGGGACGCCGAGACCACGCTCGGCATCCCCGTCCTCCTCACCGAGCGGTCCCTGGACCAGGCCCTCGGGCTCGACGGCGGGCTGGACGAGGAAACCCTGGACGATTTCCTGCGACGCGTGAAGACACCGCCAGGCGACGCCGGCCAGTCCAACCAGCCAGTTACAAGAAGCATGCCCAGGAGCATTCCCTCCGCTACCTGCACGGATGCCACACGAAAGTGCCATCGATGCACCCAAAACGAGGAGATTTCCAGGCGATCCGTTCCGCGGCGATGGGACTCAGCGCCCGCATCCGCACGGCGGCTACTACGAGCCTGCCCCGGGCGCGCCGGTGCCGTCCAGGGTTCCCCGGTAGTTGCTGGGTTATGAGCAGTACGTCGGCGCGTGGAGTCGGCGGTCTTGCCGGTCCGGTCGAGCTCGGCGAGGCTGCCGAACAGTTCCATGGACGCGGCGGGTGCTTGCGGGCGTCGTTGACGGCGCCGGCGCCGTACCCGTTGGCCCACGCCCACACGTCGCCCATGTCGCCGCCGATGAGCGCGGCGGCGTGCATGCTGGCGGCGAGGGCGGCGGCGGATGCGTGTTGCGGAGTCCGGTGTCGGTGGCGGTCAGCTGGCGTTGATGGCGGCGATGAGGCTTTGTAGCGCCTTACGGATTTCGGCGACTTGTCCGAGGTCGAATGCCGGGGCGAGGGTGGCGTGGAAGTCTCGGGCCCGAGCGGTGATGCGGTCGAGGCAGGCGCTTCCCTCGGGTGTGAGTTCGAGCAGCGGCGAGCTTCGGTGGTCGGGGTTGGCGACGGTGTGCAGGAGTCCCGCTGCGACAAGATCGTTGACGACTCGTTGGACGCCTTGGCGGGTGACGCCTAGGCGTCGGGCTGCTTGGGGAACAGTTATTGGGCGATCGGAGAAGACGGCCATCGTCTGCCAGCGGGCTTGTGATTGTCCTTCCAGGGCCGCGAGTGCTTCTCCGCGCTGACGCAGGGCTGCGGCTGCTTCGTAGATATCCCCGACGAGTAGGGAAAGCTCATCCGAACCTAGCTTGACAACACGTTGTCGTTCAGACATCATGTAGTCATCATACAGCGTGACGTCGACGGCCGCGACAGCGACCCGACTCGTCAATCAATCAATCTGCCGATGACTGCCGATGACTGCCGATGACTAAGGAGTGCCATGAACGTCACTGAGGTGTTTTGGGCGTGGGCCGAGGCGTGCGTGGCCAAGGACGTCGACGCAATGGCGGCCCTGTACTGCCCGGACGCAACACACACGTTCCCGTTCCGCGACGGCGCACCGGTGCTGGAAGGTCGCGAGGCGATCCGCCGGCACCTCGCCGAGGGATTTGCGAGGGCTCCGGTGTCGTTTTCCGGTATCAGGCACGCGGTGGTGCACCACACCGACGACCCGCACACGGTGATCGTCGAGTGCACCTTCGAGGGCACGCTCACCACGACCGGCGCTGTCTTCCAGCCCTCCTACGTCGAGGTGTTGACCGAGCGGGACGGGTTGATCGGCGCGGTCCGTGACTACGAGAACCTCGCCTACCGCGGGGCCCACGAAGTCGCTCCCGGGCCGACCCCGGCCGAATAACTCCAACGCGCAGCACCGAAGGATAGGACCAGACATGTCGTACCAGTGGCCCCAGGAGCCCGAGCCCCTGTTCGCGGAGCGGTTCACGCAGATGCTGACCCAAGGCATCCCGGAGGCTGACGCCCAGGCGGTGCGCTCCGGGACGAGGGACATGTGGCCCGATGCACCCGGCGGCTGGGTGCACGAGTGGGCCCAGCTCGCGGCGCGTTACGGCGCGGAGGGCAAGCATCTGCTCGCGGCCCAGGCCTACGGGTGGGCACATTTCCCGACTCTGGCCGATGAGCCCAAACGCACGGCACTGGCCAGGCAACTGGAGCAGTACCAGTTGGCGGCGCCGGGGTTTGCGGCCGCGTTCGAGCGGCGGGAACTGGCCCTGCCCTACGGCGACGCCACGACCACCGTGCCGGTCCACATTCTTGCCCAGCGCGGCCTGCCGGAGCACGCGCCGGTGATGTTGTTCAGCGGCGGGGTGGACAGCTGGAAGATGGACCTGCACAACATGATCATGATGTTCGTGCGCGCTCTCCCGGTCCGGGTGATCAGATTTCGACCTGCCGGGAACGGGCGAGTCGCAGGTGCCTCTGGGCCGGGCGGGCACGCAGGTCATCGACGGCTTGGTGCGGACCGCACGCGAGATGACGGACGGGCCGGTGGTGCACGTCGGATTCTCCTTTGGTGCCTACTTCGCGTCCTACAGCGGGCTGAGCGGCATCGTCGACGGCGCGGTGTCGTTGGGCGGCCCGGTTGACCAGGCGTTCTCACCCGACCGCAGCTGGGCGTATGGCATGGCCGACATCGTCGGTAACGCGCTCGGCTACGACCAGGCGCCTCGCCCTGAAGAGCTCAGCGGGCGGCTCGCGACCATGTCCCTGCGCGACCTGCTCGACCAAGACTCGAACGCACCGATGCTGGCGATCAACGGCGCCAACGACGTCCACGTCCCCCAACAGGACACGCTTGTCTTCGACGGCCGACGCGACTGCACCGCCCGCCTCGTCCCGAACACCGGTCACTGCTGCTCACCCAAGCGCCAAGAAGCGGTGGCGATCATCATCGACTGGCTCGCCAAGCTCGGCCTGCGGTGACCACGTCCACCAGCCGGTGAGGCTCGGCTGGCCCACGCCGGCCATGTTCGCGCGCTTCGCGCCGATCCGCCGCGGCGCCTAGCCCTTTCGACCCGTTCGCTCCCGCACCAGCGCCTCGGCGTCGGTCGCGGTCTGCGTTCGGTGAGTTCGTGCTGCCCAACAACGCGCGGGTTTACCTAATCCGCCATATCACGAAGGACACATCATGAGTGAAACCACGACAGCGACCGCGCACGAGTCGCATCCACGACGCGCCTCGACTGATCGGCGACGGCGCCGATGCGCCGTTGTCACGGCCGCCGCCGCGACTGCCGCCCTGGCGGCGCTGACGCTGAGCGGCTGCGGCGCATCCCAATCAGACAGCGCAGCCGACCTCAGCCGCCCGGTCCCGAGCACGGCGATCGGAGCCACAGACACCACGAGGACTGCCAGCTTCGGGTCGACCGGTCATTCCGAGACCTTCACCGTGCCCACCGGTATCACCTCGATCGCCGTCGACGTCACCGGCGGGGCAGGCGGAGGCGACTCCAACAGCAACCCCAAAAAAGACCCCGAGGGACAGGCAGGTGCGGGATACGAAGTATCGGGCACGCTTGCCGTGACACCCGGCGAACAGCTCACCATCGCGGTCGGCGGTGGCGGCGGGCTGCACGACGGTAACAAGAGTCCCGGGCAGGCGGCTGGGGCCTTGGGGCTCCGGGCGGCTCGTTCGCCGGGGGCACCGGCGGGGGCGGGCATTCCGGCGGCGCCGACGGCTCCGGCGGTGGCGGCGCCTCGATCATCGCGCGAGACAGCCATCTGCTCGTGGTCGCCGGCGGCGGAGGCGGCATGGGCGGGGTGGCCACGATTTCTCAAGCCCTCCTTGACGGCCAGAAAGGTGGCGACGCGGGCAACGCCCAAGGCGAAAACGGTGACGCCTCGGCCGGCCAGACCGGCGGCCGCGGCGCCGGCTCCGTCGACAAATACCTCGACCCGCACGGCGGCAGCGCCACCTCCGGCGTCGCCGGCGGTGGCGGTGGCGGCGGCGGCGGCTACACGACGGGCGAGGGCGGCACCAAAGGTGTGCTGGGTGGCGGTGGCGGCGGCGGCGGCAACTCCTACACCACCGAGCTGAGCGGCAGAAGCCATTCCCTGAACACCACCCGCAGCGCCAACGGCTACGTCAAGATCAGCTGGTTCTACGACGAGCGCGGCACCTACACCTTCCAGACAACTGCCGTATCGAGCGCGCTCATGCTCGAGGACAACGGCGGCAGCACCGAAGCCGGGCATTGGGTCGACATCTGGCAGCCGATACACGACAGCAACGGGCTGCAAACCAACTACCAATGGTCCTACGAGTACGACGCTGACAAGAATGCCGGCCAGCTCCGCAACCAGGACTCCGGGCTGTGCCTCGAAGTAAACGGCACCAACGGCAGGATCGACCAGTGGCCCTGCGACGCCGACTCCGACAACCACCTCTGGAAAATTGTTCCCGTCGACGGCGCCGGAGACGTCGCCCTCAAAATCGTCCTCGACAAGAAAACCGGGATCTGGCCCCCCGGCACCTATTATCTCGCGCTCCCCGACTACGTAACCGCTACCAACGGCACCGGGGTCCAACTCAGCCAGGACATTACCGACTCCACGGTCAGGTGGCAGTTGCAGAAGCTCGGCTAACTGACCCACGCCAGCGAGTCCAGCGGCGGAGAGCCCGGTCCTACAGGGCCTGGCTCCCCGCCGCGACGAACAGTCAGTGCCGATCCACTCCACGTCGGCGGTCAGACCACGGCGAAGATCTCGACCGGCGAGCCGTGACGCACAGTTATCGCGCCGCTCGCGGGCGACGCCCCAACTCACCCCAGACGGAAGAAGCACACGCATGAACTGCGAGCAGGCCACCGCGCCCGGCGACTGCACCAGCGTGCACCCGCCACAGGCGTCCACAGGCGAGGCTGCCGCACTGCTGCAGGCGCGCGTAGAGGTGATCCAGCAGCGGTCCGCGGACCTTGCGCATTTCCTTCATCCCCAGCGCGGGCTTGATGGTGCGGCGGATGTAGCCGAGGTTGGTTTCCATCGTGGACACGTCCACCCGGCGACCGGAACGTACTCATCGAGCAGCTCGGCCACGGTGACCTCCGAATCGGGCTGCCGTCCTGCCCGCGGGAGCGCGAGCAGCTTGCCCAGCTCGATCTGCGCCTCCACCTCGGTCTTCCGGGTTTCAGGAACCGGATCTCCCGGCCGGTCAGCGGGTCCTTCCCCGGCGTATACCTTGGCACGCCACGATCCGCTCGGCAGTTGCCTTGTGTGACCGGAAGGGCTATGCGTCATGGCGAGGTACACCGTAAGGCCAACACGGTCCACGAATCTGGCCAAGCAACGCCGGATATCACGTATAACCGCAGGTGGCGGGTGAGGCTCGAACCCACGACCGGCAGATTATGAGTCTCGTCGTCCACCAACCGCCCGCATGGCCTCTCACCTGCGTAAGCAGCTTGTGCGGCACCCCTGTCACGGGTCACTTGACCGCGCGTATTCGCCAAATGGGACGTTCAGCATGGCGCAACCAGCACTGAACGCGAGGCTCAGGTCGCGTCCCAGGGTTGGATTGGGACCGAGCCGCTGTCGGGCCGGTCGGCGGTCTACCGGACGCTTGTGCGCCACGGCCTGGTCGGCCCGAAGAAGCGCAAGCGGCGGCGTGAGGATTACCGCCGGTGGAGCGGGGCCGGGCGATGCACCTGTGGCAGATGGACGTGATGGGCCGGTCCTCCTGGCCGGTGGCCAGGAGGTCAAGTTCGTGACCGGCATCGACGACCATTCCCGGTTTATCGTGTGCGCGAAGGCGGTCGCCGCAGCGACCGCCCGCCTGGTGTGCCTGGCCCTGACCGGGGCGCTGGCCCGGCCGCTGCCGGCGGTGGCCCCGCCCTCTGGACCATTGGTCTAAACCAATCGCCGCCCGTGCTGGCTCCGTGCTCGCTCGGATGTTCCGGTACGGCACGGCACGATCCGGCACCATCGGCACCGGCCGTCACGACTCACCCTCCAGGGTGGGCGGGACCACTGACCACGGCGCTGGGCACCGGGCACTCGTTCAACGCCCAGGGCATCATCGGCGCGACCGATGCCGCCGCCCGTGCCTCGTCGACCTGCGACGTGATCATGGAGGTGGTGAACGGCGCCTTCCAGCGGGTGTACCCAGCCAAGGCGGGCACGTTCGACTGCAACCCGGGCAACGTCGCCGCCATCAAGATGAACGAGAACTAGCAAGCCGCTGACCCGCTGGCGTTGCAGAGGCCGTCAGCGGGTCAGACGGTCGCCATGATGGTCTCGATCTGCTGCATCGACAGCGACGGCGCGGTCGGCGGCTGGCGCGGCGCCGCTTCCTCGCGCAGCCCGTCGAGCAGGAAGCCGAGCTGGCGGCGCCACTGCTGGGGAGTTCCGGCTGGTGGCGTCGCTGACCTTGCCGATCATCCAGAAGGCGACGACCAGATCACTCGCCTCGCACTCGGGCCGGAACGCCCCGGCCTGCTTGGCCCGGTTGAACAGACGCTCGAACTGCGGCCCGCCGCGCTCGTGGAAGGCAGCGACCTTGTCGATCCCGTGGGTCGCCGAGATCACCTGGCGCATCCCGCGGTCATTGGCCTGCAGCTCGCAGATGCGGTACAGGCAGGCCTCGAATGCCTCGCGCGGGTCGGCGATCGCCTCGCACTCGCGCAGGACCGCCATGAACTGGCCGGTCTCGAGTCTCCACCATAGCCTCGACCAGCGCCTGCTTGCTCGCGAAGTGCCGGTAGGCGGTCGCTACCCCGACGCCGGCGTGGCGCGCGATCTCTTCCAGGGCCACGTCGGTGCCCCGCTCGGCGAACAGCGCCTCGGCCGACCGCATGAGCAGGCCGCGGTTGCGGGCCACGTCCTTGCGGACCGGCTTGTCGACGGCAGTCATCCCCAGACGCCCTTGCCTGCGGCAGAGGCGCTGCGCAGGGAGGAGCCGACAGCGGTCATGAGCGCACTCTAGCCGAGCCGGGATGCGGCCCGCCCCGGCGGCAGTTCGTCGCCGGCCCCCACCGTCAGCCCTGGTGCAGTTCGAAACCCTGGACTAGGTGCTCCACGATCTGCAGGCCACCGTCAGCCGCCCGCGGTTTCAGTATCTGCCGCTGGTTCAGGATGGCATGGGCTGGATCGGGGCCGGGCTCGTCCAGCATGTAGGCGACCACGGTGTAGTCGACCATCACGCCGTCGTCGGCCGCCGCCGCCCTGATGTTCAGCGGAATATGCGGCGAGTTCCGGCCGGCCACCGCCGCCGAAGAGGTCAGAATGGCCTGCCGGATCTCGTCCTTGCCCTTTCGCCCTCGAGGGTGGCATCATCGGCATAAAGCTCAAGCACGCCTTCTACATCGGCGCGGTCGAGGCGGGCGAAATACTCGCCCACCAAACGCTGCGCCGCGGATCTCAGGGCAAGCTCCGCCTTATCGGGAATGCTCCCGGGATAATCGGTCATGGAATATCAGGTCCCCCAGGTAGGCGCCGCGAGCCTGAAGTTTTCCAGTTCCTCTTTCTCGACTGGCCGCGGGCCGGACTGGCCGGCGAAGGCCATGCAGAGCGGGAGGATGTTGGGGAACGTCTCGACCGGGGTGGTGAGCCGCTCCAGGGTCGGCGCGCCGATCCGGGCGGCCACGCCGGCGAGGTACTCGCCGTCCAGTCCCATCGCCCGCACCCCGTTGAGGCCGGCCATCTTGACCGCGTCCTCCTGCGGAACGCGCGACATGACGTTGCGCAGCGCGGTGATGTGCACTGCCTCCTCGAAGTCGCCCGCCTGGTGGGCACCCTCCATGTGCGGGTAGTCGCGGCCCCAGATGACGTTGTCGGCGTAGCCGCCGGACGCCTCGGTTGCCTGCTCGACCGACATGAAGCTGGCGCCCATGTAGATGTTCGACGGGAAGTAGGCGCTGGGCAGGCCCTTCGCCAGGGGCGTATGGCCGAAGCGCCGGTACTGCGAGTCAAGCGCCCACTGGGTGTTCTGGTACCACTGCTCCTCGATCTCGGTGATGACCAGGGTCAGGTCGGGGAACCTGTCGAACACCTGCCCGTAGATCAGGTAGTGGGCGGCGCGCCGCGAGGTCCAGCTGGCCTGGTCGGTGATGGTGATCTCCTCGGCCCCCGGGCCGCTGACCTCGCCGAAGACCGGGGCGCCGTTGCCGTGCGTGTGCAGGGTGATCCGGTTGTCGACGCAGGCCGCCCAGAACGGGTCCCAGGCCGGGTCGTTGTAGGCCTTGATCCCGGTCCGGCCGCAGACTGGGAAGTTGACCCCGGTCAGGCCGACCGCCGCGGCCCGCTTGACGGTTTCCACGCTCTTGGCGATGTCCCAGCCCGGGATGTGGACCAGGCCGAGCAGCCGCTTGGGGTCAGCCGAGCAGAAGTCGGCCAGCCACCGGTCGTAGATGTCGCACCCGAGCTCAGTGAGCTCGAGCTGGGAGGTGCCGGAGGCGTCGAAGGTGCCGATCCCGAAGGTGGCGCTGCCGCCCCAGGGCAGCGGCTCGCCGTTCTGGCTACCGTGGTAGATGACCTCCGCCGCGACGCCGTCGCTGTCCATGTCGGCCAGGCGGGCGGCCGGGTCATAGTGCCCGGGACCGGAGTTCGGGTGATCGAGGAGCTCCTGGCCGTTAACGATCGGGCCGGCCTGCTCGACCATCGCGTCGTAATCGTCCAGGTGCTCGCGCGGGCAGTAGTCGCGCAGGTCTTCGCGCAGCCGCGGGCCGACGTGCGAGTCGGCCGACACGATGACAACTGGCTCTTGTTGGTTGAGAGGCATCATTGCTCCTAAGCCTGGTGCAGCCCACAGAGGATCTTCCCGCTCCAAAACGGAATTTAGATTCTCTAATTAAGCTGGCCGTCTTCGTGCTGTCAAGGCCGCCGGGCGGCCGGTCAGTGCATGACGTGCCCGGCGTTGACCATCAGGGTCTGGCCGGTGATGCCTGGCCGCTCAGACAGCAGGAAGGCGATGGCCTCGGCCACGTCCCCGTCCGTCGCCATCCGCCGCAGCGGCCACTGGGCGGTCAGCTCGGCCAGCACGGTGCCGGGGTCGACCCCGCGCTCCTGGGCGGTCTGCTCGATGTAGTGCTCGACCGGCGGGCCCAGCATCCAGCCCGGGGTGACCTCGTTCACCCGGATCCCGTCGGGCCCGATTTCCGCCGCCAGGTGGCGCATCGCCCCGGTCAGGGCGGCCTTGGACGACGCGTAGGCGATCTGGATCTGGCCGGGCGGCGGGGCGTGGTAGGTCTGGGCGTTGACCATGACCACCGCGCCCTTGGACTTCTTGAGCTCGTCGAGCGCGAACTGAATCAGCCGCATGGTCCCGAACACGTTGACCTCGAAGGTCTCCCGCCAGGCGGAGAAGTCGCCCGCCAGCTGCAGGCCGCCCTGGCCCCGCTGCGCACCGCGACGTTCACGATGCCGTCGACGGAGCCGAACCGGTTGACGGCGGCCTGGATGATCGCGTGGCAGTCGCCCTCATCGGTGATGTCAGCGGTGACCTTGGCGACCCGTTCGCCGGTGGCGTCGATCTCCTGCGCGATCGCGTCGAGCTTCGCCGCGGTGCGGGCGGCGATGACGACGTTCGCCCCCTGCCGGTAGCTGGCCAGCGCGGTCTCCCGGCCCAGGCCGAGTCCGGTTCCCGCCACGACGATCGTCTTACTGTCTAGGTCGCCCATGACCTTCTCCTGTCGTTGTAATCACCAGAAAACCATCCATCCGAACGAGTGCCCTTACTGTCAGGGCGCCACCCAGCTTCCGCCGTCCGCGGCCGACTGGCGGATGGCGTCGATCACCGCCATGGCGGCGACGCCGTCGGCGAAGGTACCGGGCCGGGGGTCATCCGGCACCGGCTTGCCGTTGATCAGGTCGGCGAAGGTCTTGTACAGCCGGATAAACGGCGGGATCTCACCCGCGCCCGAGCGCATCCGGTCGTAGTCGCTCACCAGCAGGTCCATCGGCGGCGGCTCGAACGGGAGTGCCGCCAGGTCGTCGGGCACCGGGAGCTGCCTGGTGCCGGCGGCGTCGGCCACGTGCACTGTGCCGCCGTCGACCCACAGCGTTCCCGCCGTGCCGGTGATCCGCGTCATGAACACCGGCGGGCCGAAGTCGCTGGCCGACTCATGCATCACGCCCTCCAGCCCGCTGGTCAGCCGGAAGCGGACCGAGAAGCTGTCCTCGGCTCCCCACTGGTGGTCGGCTACCCGCGGCAGCGCTGCGCTGACGCCGGCGAACTCGCCGAGGCTGCTGCGCACCTGGTCTACCAGGTGCGGGGCGTGGGCCTGCAGCCAGCCGCCGCCCTGGCCGGGCGCGCCCCACCAGTCCGGGACCCCGGCCTCGCCGGCCAGGAACCCGCCAAACAGCAGGAACGTCGCCAGCCGGGGGGTGCCGATCGCGCCCTCGGCGATGGCGCGGGTGGCCAGTCCCTGGGTGGCTCCCCAGCGGTACTCGGTGCCGACCAGGTGCACCACCCCCGCCTGCTCGGCCGCGGCCAGCATCTGCCGCGCGTCGTCGGCGTCGCGCGCGAACGGCTTCTCGCACACCACGTGCTTCCCGGCCGCGACTGCCTCGAGCACCAGCTCCGCGTGGGTGTTAGGCGGCGTCGCCACCACCACCGCGTCGACGTCGGTGCGCGCCAGCGCGTCCGTCAGCGAGGTGAACGGCTGCGGGATGCCGACCCGGGCCGCCCGCTCCGCCGTCCGCGCGGCGCCCGGCCCACCAGCGCGACGACGTCGAACCCGGCCCCGCGCAACGCGTGCACGTGGGTCTGACAGCCGATCCGGGTGCCGGCCACCAGGACCTTAAGCATCGGCGGGCTCGGCTTCGTCGGCCCGCCGGGCCGTGAGGTCCGGCCCGGCCGGCTTGCGTCGCCGCGAGCGCCTGGCGGCGGCGGATGACGAACGCGGCCGCGGGCGCGGCCGCCGCCAGCGCGAGGTTGCGCATCCACGGCCGGTTCAGCCGGTGCCCGAGCAGTGCGTCGACCGACAGCTCACCCGACCCGGTGATCGCTACCGCGGCCGCGGCGACGCCGAGGAAGGCGACGTACTCGACGCCGCCCTCGTGGGCGAAGAACCCGCCGGGCACGTGCATCTCGGCGGCCACCGCCATGGTGCCGGTGACCGCGGCGCCGGCCGCCGGGGTGGCGAGGCCCAGCGCCAGCAAGGCGCCGCCGCCGGCCGTGCCCGGCCGGCCGCGACCACGCTGGCCTCCAGCGCCGGAAGCCGATCTTCTCCAGCGGCCGGTGCCGGCGATGCCGCCGCCGAACCAGCCGAAGAGCTTCTGCGCCCCGTGGACGAACAGGATGCCGCCCATCGCCGTGCGCAGGACCAGCAGGCCGACGTCTCGTCCTGATGCGTTGCCCATGCACTCTCCCTCCATCGCCGTTGACCAGGATTCAGCGACCGCCGTTCAAAGTGATTGAACCACTTCCGTTTCGCGGACGGTAGGTGGAGGTCCTCGCTGGGCCTTGCCGTGAGGTGCTGCGCGAGCAGGTCGTTCCTGGGTTACTCCGTTCCGCGCAGGGTCCGATCAGATCGGTGACCTGCAATACACCGACGCCGGAGTCGAGTACATCGTGCACGGTCAGCGCAGGGACAGAATCCGCGCCCACGGAGATGGCTCAGATCAACTGACAAAGGCGCGCCATGCATCGGCGCGAGGTCTTGCCAGCGTCTGCACCGTGCCGGGCGCAGGGCCGCGGCAGCCTGCCCGGACCGTAACGATTGACTGTAAGAGTCAAAGGCCATCGGCGGACCCGCACCGCGAGCAGCGGGCGATGGCCAGCACGTGCCGGGCGGCCGCCGCCCAGTACACGGCGGACGACTCGTCGGGAACGGGTACCGGCCGGCTGCTCACGGCAGCACCCCGGCGTCCCTGAGGGCGATGATCTCGTCCCACTCGTAGCCGAGCTCGAGCAGCACGGCCTCGGTGTGCCCGCCGTGCTCGGGAGCGCGCCGCATGGGCGGTGGCCGCTCGTCGATCTGCACCGGGACGGCCGGCAGCCGGTACTGCAGGCCGTCCTCGCTGACCGTCCCGAGGAACGTACCGACCAGCGGGTTCGGCGAGACGTCCCGCCCGGAGGGGGACCGCGGCTTGCCGCCCTGCAAGGCGGCCAGCACGTCGGAGGACAGCGTCCACATCGCCGTGGCGAGCAGCGATACGTCCACGACCGACCCGCGGCCGGTGCGCTCCCGGCGCAGCAGCGCGGCGGCGATCCCGAAGGCGAGCGACATCGCGCCGTTGCGGTCGCCCATCGCGCCGCGCTGGCGGACCGGCTGGTCCTGGTCCGGCGGCGTGAGGACGTGGCCCACCCCGCCGCGCGCCCAGAACGCCGAGGAGTCGTATCCGGGCATGTCAGCATCGGGACCGCGAACGCCGAAGCCGTGGCCGCGCGCGTACACCAGTCGCGGGTAGCGCGAGGTCAGGGTACCGGAGTCCAGGCCAAGCCCGGCGCAGCGCGCCGGGCCGGAAGTTCGTCAGGAAGACGTCGGCCGCCTCAAGCAGCCGGTCGACGACGGCGCGGCCCTGCTCAGCGCGCAGGTCGAGGGCAACGGAGCGCTTGCCGCGGTTCGCGAGCGCGACCGACAGGTTGATCCCGCCGCCGTCGGTCCCAATGCCCTGGGTCGCCAGCCCGCGGTAAGGGTCCCCATCCAGCCGCTCGACCCGGATGACGTCCGCTCCCCAGCCGGCCAGCAGCGCACCGGCAACGGGCACGAACACCCACTGGGCCAGTTCGACGACTCGTCCGCAAAGAGTCGCAAGCCGAACGGCCGCTCATCGATCTACGAAGGCAGCGACGGGAAGTGGCATGGCCGGGTCACGATGGGAACCAAGCCGGGCGGCGGTCTCGACCGCCGGCATCGCGCTACCCCGGACTCTGCCATCCACGCCGGCGGTTCCTTCCAAGCTGCATCGCCGCCGATCTTCTTACCTTCATCCGAATGAAGGCGGTCTCAACGCCCACCGTCAATGTCGCTGCGCTCACGCCGGCGGCCTAGCGCCGGTCGGCCGCTGCGGTCACGGGCGCCGCCACGCGGCGGAGAAAACCGGCGTTCGCTTCTCGACGAATGCCGCGACGGCGTTGCGGTGATCCTCGGTGACTCCGCAGGTCATGTGCGGGCCGACTTCAAGGTCCATCGCTGGTTCCAGGTCGAGCCGGCCCGCGTTCAGCAAGTTTGTCTTCATCGCTCGTAGCGCAGCCTGCGGGCCGTTCGCCAGCCGCGAGGCGAGTTCGAAAGCAGCACCAGGCAGCTCATCGTCGGGGACGGACCGATTGAGCAGACCCAGGTCAAGTGCGCGAACACTGTCAACCCGCTCGCCAAGGAACATCAGATCGCGAGCCAGGGACGGTCCGACAAGCGTGCTCAGCAGCCAGGCGACGCCGTAGTCGCCGGACAGTCCTACGCCAGCGAATGCGGTAGCGAGCACCGTGCGCGGACAGCCGATCCGAAGGTCGGCGGCGAGCGCCAGCCCGAGCCCGGCCCCGGCTGTACCGCCGGGCAGGGCGGCGACGACCGGCTTGGCAAGCCGGTAGATGCGCCCGACGGTGGCCCGCTGCATGCTCTGCTGGTTGGCGATCCGCGCCGGGTCGGCCGCGGTGGCCTGCGGGCCGCCTTCGCCGCCGCGCTCGTTGAAGCTTTTGACATCGCCTCCCGCGCAGAAGGCTGCTCCGGCGCCGGTGATGACGACGGCGCCGACAAGTTCGCTCGTCTCCGCGGCGTGCAGTTGTGCAGCTAGCGCCTCGATCATTGCCGGTGTCATGGCGTTGCGCCGCTCCGGGCGGTTGAGGGTCAGGGTGAGTACCCCGTCCTGCCGGGTGGCGATCAAGTCTGTCGTGCCGGTGTCGATTTCCTGCGGCTCATCGATGGTGGTCATTGCAGCCCCTTTCGATCGGCAGGTGGAAGCAGTTCCAGGATGCGGCGCCGGGTGGGATCAGCCAGAGCCGACAGTATCGCGTCGATATCTGTCGCTACGCCAAGGTCCTGGTCGGGTTCTTAGCCTGGCGGTGGAAAGAGTCCAGAAGAAGGCTGGCCGTTCAATCAGCCAGGTCGGTGCTCGCGCTGAGCGTTCGCCATTGGTCGACTTCGGCTCGCTCGCTCCCGGCTAGGCGATCGAATGAGCCTAGGGCGTCAGTCCCGAGCAGTAGGAGGGACGGTGGTTTTGGCGCGTTGACGGCTGTGATGATCGCCGCGGCAGCCTTTACTGGATCGCCTTTCTCCGTGCCGTGGTACGTGTCCCGTTCCTTACGACGCCTGCCGGCGGTGTCGGCGTAGTCGGCTATTTCGTCGGCCGACTGGGACAGCACAGCGCCGCCGAATCCGGTCCGAAAGGCACCCAGCCGCACGGTCGTCACGCTGATGCCGAGAGGCCTCACCTCCTGGCCCAGCGACCCGGAAACCGCTTCGAGCGCGGCCTTGGTCGCCCCGTAGTAGCCAGAGGCGACGGGGTGCACGCGAGCCGCGATCGAGGAGACGTTCACGATCGCTCCCGACCGGCGACGACGCATATCCGGCAGCGTGGCTCGGATCATCCGGACCGCCCCCAGAAAGTTGGCCTCGAACAGGCTGGTGACGTCGGTGTCGGTGGCTTCCTCGACGGCAGACCGATACCCGCGGCCGGCGTTGTTGACGAGGACGTCGACTTGGCCGAACCGCACCATCGCCTGCGAGATGGCGGCATTGACCTGCGCGGGATCGGTAACGTCGAGCGCGAGGGCCAGGACGGTCTGCGGCGCGGCTTCGGCCAGATCGCCCACCGCATCGCGATTGCGCGCCGTCACGACGGCGTTGTCACCTCGTGCGATGACAGCCTGGGCGAGCGCCCGGCCGATGCCGGACGAGCAGCCAGTGATCAACCAAGTTTTCACGCGGACTTCGCACCCTCAACCCGGAGCCGCGTCAGACGAGTGGTCTTGATCTTCCACGCCCCGTCCACGTTTTCATAAGTCTCGTGGTAGTGACCGTAGCCAGTAATCGTCGAGTAGCCGGCACCCGGCGGAAAGTACCATCGGTCGGTCATCGACCAGATCGCGCTGGCCGTCGAGTCGCTGGTCACCTCGATCTCGACGGTGTGCCCCTGGTGCACGCTCACCATGCCTATGTTCACGCGTTGGCCGGCGGCCATGCCTCCCGGCCACGCAGGATCGTGTTTGTCGAAGGCGCGTAGTCGATGCCAGTCGCCGGATCGGTGCAGCCCCCCATGTAGTCAAGCACGCAGTCCTCGGCGAGGATCGAGCGCACCAGATCGCCATCGCCGGTGTCGACGCCACGGAAGTACTTGGCCTTCACCTGCTTGATCTCTTCGATCGCGGCCAATCGTTCGCTGTCGCGCATGGTTGCCTCCAGGGCACTTGTTCTGATCGAAGATCGAATCCGGTGGGATCGGGGGAGCGCATCTACTCTTCGTCCGCGTGTCAAGGAGAGTCAGCGGGCTGCCCACGCCACCTTAAATGCTCGACGATCCCACGACGACCCGCCCGCCGGCGCGGGCCTGCCCGATCACCTTCACGACCGCGGCCGGCGGGGTGGCCTGCCTCTTCTTCTGCGTCACGGTGGGCGGTTTGGCGGACTCGGCCGGGTTATAGTCGGCCCACTCCCAGCGCTGGGCGGCTTCGAACGCCCCGGACAGGATGCTGTGGATGGTGCTCTTGGACATCGGCTTGCAGGCGTGCGGCCGGCAGCCGGACAGCTTGCAGTCATGGCCGGAACGTGACCGGGCCGACCGGTACCGCGCGGCCGTCGCTGACCCCGGGCGGGTCCCCCGCGACCTGCGTAGTCCGGCCATGGCGGATAACCAGCAGCCCACCGCTGCCAGGAGCAGGAACGCGTGGCGCACCGTGCCCGGCTTCAGGCCCTGGAGCCGTGCGAGCTCGGGCACCGACGGCAATGCGTCGCCCGGGATGAGCGCGCCGCAGGCGATGGCTTCCCGTAGCTTCTCGGTTGCCTGCTCCCAGTCCGTCCGCCGGTCGGACGGGTCGGGCAGCTTGCCCAACTCGATCTGCGCCTCGACCTCGGTCTTGCGGGTCTTGCGGAAGCGGAGCTCGCGGCCGATCAGCGGGTCCTTCCCGGCAGTTGCTCTACGTGACCGTAGGGGGACGCGTCATGGCGGGAGAGTACATCGCCCCACCGACATCGGTCCACGAACCGGCTCGGGAAGCTATCAAAATCCCAGGTGGGGCGGGTGGGGCTCGAACCCACGACCGGCAGATTATGAGTCCGCTGCTCTGACCTGCTGAGCTACCGCCCCGTGCCAGGCGCAAGATTATCGTACCGGGCAGGCTGGAAGCGGGGTTATGCGACGGTTGTCAGCCCCGGTAACCAGCCTTGCGGCATGCATCGAGGACGCGGCGCACTACGTACCCGGGAGTCCCCCCGTGGGAGAGGGAATCCCGGTTGTTAGTAGCGGCCGGCCGCCTGCATCGACATCGCGTGCTCGACCAGCGTCACCAGGGTGGCCTTGGTCGACTCGCGGTTCCGCGCATCACAGGGGATGACCGGGACCGTCGACGGGATCGCGAGCGCCTCGCGCACGTCGTTGGACCGGTGCGGGAACTGTCCGTGGAACCCGTTGATGCCGATGACGAACGGCAGGCCGCTCGCCTCGAAGTAGTCCACCGCCGGGAAGGAGTCGGCCAGCCGCCGGGTGTCGACGAGCACCACCGCGCCGATCGCGCCCTGGATCAGGTCGTCCCACATGAACCAGAACCGGTGCTGTCCGGGGGTACCGAACATGTACAGCACCAGGTCTTTTTCAAGGGTGATACGGCCGAAGTCCATCGCGACGGTCGTCGTGTTCTTGTCGGGAACGTGGGAGAGGTCGTCCACGTCGGTCGAGGCCACGGTCATGACGGCCTCGGTGGTCAGCGGCGTGATCTCCGAAACCGAGCCGACGAAGGTCGTCTTGCCCACGCCGAAGCCACCCGCGACGACGATCTTGACTGATGTCATCGCCGAAGCGTCGCCGCCTCCGTGCGGCCGGGCGACGCTAGATCTTACGGAGTCCACTAAGCACCCTTTCGAGCAGGTTAAGGTCGGGGCGGCCCTCGGAGTCGTCACGCTGGTGAATGCGCACGAGGCCGTCCGCGCTCATGTCCGCGACGAGGATCCGCGCGACGCCGAGCGGCATCCGCAGCACCGCCGAGATCTCGGCGACGGATCGCCAGTCGAGGCAGAACTGCAGGATCGCCTGGCACTCGGGTGCCAGCACGGACAGGTCGCGCGGCTCGTATACGGACGCTGTAACCAAGGCCTCAAGCGCGAGCTTGTACCTCGGCTGAGTCCGGCCGCCGGTCACGGTGTACGGGCGGACTAGCCGCGTCGCACCGCTCTCTTCCTCGGCCGGGTACTGCTGCTGTTGTACCGGGGCGTAGGCCTGCCGCTGCGGCGGCGGCTCGTCCCATGGCCCGGCCCGTCCAGGGCCTTGCCACGCGGGCGAGCCGCGGTCGTCACCGCCGCGGCCGAGCCCGGCCACCATGCCCCTTAAGCGCGGGCGTTACCGCTGGCATCATCGGCGTCCGTCTCCCGGAATCGCGCCTTGCATGACGCCGCCGCGCGCGGCGGGGGTGAGTACCCGGCCCGCGCGCTCTACCAGCAGGGTCATCTCATAGGCGACAAGGCCGAGATCACAGGTGGAGGCAGCGAGCACAGCTATGCTGGCGCCGTTGCTGATCGCCATGATGACGAGCACGCCGCGCTGCATCTCCACCACGGTCTGCACGACCGCGCCCCCCTCGAACACCCGGGAGGCGCCCTGGGTAAGGCTGGTCAGGCCCGACGTGACCGCAGCAAGCTGATCCGCGCGCTCCTGGGGGAACCCGGCGGAGAACGCGAGCGGCAGGCCGTCCGATGAGACGACGACCGCATGGGCCACGTCCGGGACCCGCTCCACGAAGTTCGTGATCAGCCAGCTGAGGTCCTGGACCGGGCGTCCTGGCGTACTCACGCGCGCTCCTCTCCTTGCCCGAACATGCAGGCAGCTCCTCGTGTCCTGATTGCTCTATCCGTGGAATTCATCCGTCCTATGGCTCCTCGTTCTGAGATGAGGTGGCGCGCGCATCGCGCACGCCGCGCTGGAAGCTCGCCATCCGGCTGCGGATAGTCTCAGCCGACCGGGCAGGTGGCGTGCTTTCCGTCTCTGCGCCAGCACTGCTGCCGACCGATCCGGGCACGAGGTTAGCCCTCGGGGTGCGCTTCGGCAGCCCGGCCGTCGTAGTTTCATCTGATTCGGGCGCCGCGGCCACCCGAGCGGCCCGGTACCCCTCGTCCGCCGGGGAGGTCCAGGTCTGCCCCGCGGCACTGGCACCGGCGGCGGCCGGTGCGGCCGCTGCTGAGGCCGAAGCCGAGCTGAGCGAAGCAGTGCCACTGCGGCGGAACCAGTCCGACTCAAGCGAGTCGAAGATCGGCAGCCGCTGGTCCTGCGTCCCGCCTACTGTCGGCGGGATCGTCACCTGGCTGCCGTCGGAGCCGCCGACGCCGTTGCCGGGACCGGACGGCGTGGCCGCCGGGACCGGGCCGGAAGGCGCCGAGCCCCCGTCGCCGCCGAGCGCCGGCAGCCGCGTGGTGGCACCGAAGTCGGGCGCTGCGCCGAAGTCGTCGCCGCCACCGAACATGGACCCGCCGCTGCCGGCGTTCCCGTTGCCGTTGCCGTTCCCGACCGGGCCCAGCGGGTTGTTGCCGGGCGTGCGCACCGGCAGGGTGCCGCCAGGGACGTTGATCGCGGGCGCCGGGCCGTTGCCGGCTCCGCCGTTGGCGCCGGGCCTGCCGTTGCCGGGGCCACCATTGTTGCCGGGGCCACCGCCGTTAGCTAGGCCACCGCCATTGCCGCCGTTGCCAGCGCTGCTGGCCCCGCCGAAGGTACCGAAGCCGCCGTTAGGGGCGCCGTTGCCGTTGCCGCCGTTGCCGCTGAGGCGGGGGATGCGCGAGGCGGTGGCTGCCGCCCCGCCCGCGGCACCGGCGCCTACCCCGCCAGGCATGACCGCGGGGCCGCCGAAGCTGCCGGGCCCACCGGGACCGCTGCTCAGGGTCGCCGTCGGGGCGGACAGGGATGGCGCGGGACCGTAGTCGTCGGCCTCGAACTTGCGCAGCCGGCCGAGCGGCTGCGCCGACTCCGGCGAGGCGACCGACTCGGGCAGCCAGATCAGCGCGGTGAGTCCGCCCGACTGGGCGTGCCGGAGGCGGACCCGGACTCCGTGCCTGGCCGCCAGGCGGCCGACCACGAACAGGCCCATGCGGCGGGAGACGGCGACGTCCACCACCGGCGGGTTGTCCAGTCGCCAGTTCGCATGCGCCATCTCCTGCTCGGAGATGCCCACGCCGTTGTCGGTGATGTCGAGCAGCACGCCGCCGCTGGTCAGCGGCTGGCCGGTCACGTACACCTGAGTGTCTTCGGACGAGAAGGTGGTCGCGTTCTCCACGATCTCGGCCACGAGGTGGACCACGTCGTTGACCGCCTGGCCGATGACCTGGATGCCCGGCTGCACGTTGAGCACGACGCGCTCGTACTGCTCAATTTCCGAGATCGCGGCGCGGAGCACGTCGACCAGCGGCACCGGCTGGCTCCACCGGCGGCTGGCGGCCTCGTGGCCCGCGAGGACCAGGAGGTTCTCCGAGTTGCGGCGCATACGAGTGGCCAGGTGGTCAAGCCGGAACAGGCTGGACAGCCGGTCGCCGTCCTGCTCGGTCTGCTCCAGGTTGTCGATCAGGGACAGCTGGCGCTCGATCAGGGACTGGCTGCGGCGCGACAGGTTGACGAACATTGCGTTCAGGTTGCCGCGGAGCAGGGCTTCGTCGGCGGCCAGCCGGACCGCTTCCCGGTGGACCTGGTCGAAGGCCCGGGCCACCTCACCGATTTCGTCGGTCGAGTTGACGCCGATCGGCTCGATCTCGAGGGAGGCATCGCCGCCCTCGCTCTGGCTGAGCCGGCGCACCATCTCCGGCAGCTTCGAGCCGGCCACCTCGAGGGCGTCCGCGCGCAGCTTGCGCAGCGGGCGGATCATCGACCGGGCGACGAAGGTCGTGATCAGCAGGACCAGGAGCAGCAGCAGCAGCGTGGCGACGGAGACGGCGATCGCGTTGTGCAGTGCGGACTGCGCGAGCGAGTCGGCCTGCGCCTGGATCTGCTCGACGAGGCCGTTCGGCTGGCCGTTGCTGACCTTCTGCTCGTCGGTGATCTGGGTGCTCTTGGTGTTCCACCAGCACTCGGCCGCGGTGTCGCTGGCGCAGGTCTGCTGGGCGCCAATCTGCAGCTTCGGCGTGCCCGCGGTGGCGATGGCGAGCGACTGGGCACTATCCGCCTCGTCCACCGGCTCACCGGAGACGGTGTTGCTCAGCGTCTGCTGCTCGGCGACCGAGGCCACCGCGTCGAACTGGGCGCTGTCCGCCGCCTGCTGGGCGATCGCCTGGTTCAGGGCGGTCAGCGCCTGGGGAGTCAGGGTCGGGGGGGTGGTCTCCAGCGCCTGGTAGAGATAGGCGCGCTCGAGCGAGGCGTCGTCCTCGGTGTGCAGCAGCGCGTTCAGCACCGTGACGTTGGACTGCAGGTTGGCGTTGCCGGTGCCGGCCGCGATGTCGTCGCTGAACGTGATGAACGACTGGATGATGCGTTCGTAGTTCGTGATGACCGAGATGGCCGGGGCCTGCGTCCCGGTCGCCGCCTGCCGGATGTACTGCAGGTCGCTGATGCCGGCCAGCACGCCGTTCTGCAGGTCGAGGACGGTCTGGGCGCGGTAGCCGCTGCCGTCGACCACGGCCGGGGCGGCGGCTTTGATCTGGTCCATGGTCGCGTCGGTCGCGGCCAGCGCCTTCTCCTGCGTGGCCGTCATCGATCCGGCTGCGCCGTGGACCCCGCCCGCTGCGACGTAACCAGTGGTCGCGTCACGCTCGTTGGCGAGATCTGTGATTCCAGTGACAACAAGAGCGTTCAGGTTGGCAAGGGTCTGAACCCGCTTGTACGACTCGTAATTGTTGACCGAGCCGACGATCTGAATGACACCGAGGATCAAGGCGGTAATGGTCGGCACCGCGACGATCGCGACGAGCCGCCAGCGCACGCGCCAGTTGCTGATCGACAGCGGCGAGCCCTTGCGCACGGGAGGTGTGGCCTTGCCCGCGGGCGCACCATCAAGGCGGGCAGGCGAGGCGGGGACCGGCAGGTTCACCTGGGCAGGGTCGCCAGGAGAGCCGGCCCCGGGGCCGCTCTGGCCAAAGCTAACGGCCGGTGGTCCGCCCTGCGGGCCTCCGCTTCCGTTGACCGGAAGGCCGGAAGCCGGCGTCTGCGGACCACCGTTTCCGTTGGTCATGGAACGTCTACGCACTGCGCTTACACCTCGCAGCTTCAAGGGCAACCTGGACAAGCACAGGGCAACTCTTCCAGCTAGCGCTACGAAACGGGTAGGGACATATAATCATCAATCAGCCGCCGACGACCGGGCATTGGCCGGGAATCACCCTGAACTTTGGCGAACGCCCACCTCGTCCACCGCAGCCGGGCAAGGCTTTTTCTGGCCTGCGCAACTCAGGGAAGGCTACCCCGCTTCTAGCCCCGATGACTCAGAAACGGCACAGAAGCCCACGGGGCACTGCCCTTCCGAGCTCAGCCCAATCGCGGCCAGTTGAATCCGCTCTAGCCGGATACCCCGAGCGCCCGCGCGATCAGCATCCGCTGCACCTCAGAGGTACCTTCGCCGATCTCCAGAATCTTCGCGTCACGGTAGAACCTGCCTACCGCGGACTCGTTCATGAAACCCGCACCGCCGAAGATCTGAGTGGCGTCGCGGGCGTTGTCCATCGCCGCATTCGACGCGATCAGCTTGGCGATCGCCGCCTCCTTCTTGAACGGCACCCCGGCGACGAGCCGGGCGGCTGCGTCGTACCAGGCGAGCCGGGCGGCGTGCACCCGCGCGGCCATGTCGGCGAGCTTGAACGCGATCGCCTGGTGCCTGCCGATCGCCACGCCGAACGCGACCCGGTCGTTGGCGTACCGCGTGCACTCGTCCACGCAGCCCTGGGCCAGCCCGGTCGCGAGGGCGGAGATCGCTACCCGGCCCTCGTCGAGGATGCGGAGGAACTGGGCGTACCCGCGGCCGCGCTCGCCCAGCAAGTTCGCCTCGGGGACGTGGCAGTCGGCGAACGAGAGCTCGCGGGTATCGGAGGCGCACCACCCGACCTTGGAGTACTTGGGGGCCGGGTGGAAGCCCGCGGTCCCGCTGGGGATGACGATGGTCGAGTTCTCCCGGGTGCCGGCCTCGCCCCCGGTGAGCGCCAGCACCGTGACCAGCGAGGTAATCGAGGTGCCGGCGTTGGTGATGAACGCCTTCGTCCCGTTGACCACCCACTCGCCGGAGTCGAGCCGGGCCGTCGTCCGCATGGTGCCGGGAATGTCGGTGCCGCCGCCCGGCTCGGTCAGGCCGAACGCCGCGATCCGCTCCCCCGCGACCAGTTCCGGCAGCCAGCGGTTCCGCTGCTCCTCGGTGCCGAACCGGAAGATCGGCATCGCGCCGAGCGTCACCCCGGCGTCGAGCGTGATCGCGACCGAGGAATCAACCCGGGCCAGTTCCTCGATCGCCAGGCAGAGGGTGAAAAAGTCACCGCCCATGCCGCCGAACTCCTCGGGGAACGGGAGGCCGAACAGGCCGAGCTTGCCCATCCCGGCGACGATGCCGTAAGGGAAATCGCCGCGCTCGTAGTAGTCCGCGATCACCGGGGCTACCACCTCGCGGGCGAACGAGGCGACCGTCGCGCGCAGGTCGCGCTGCTCAGGCGCCAGTTCGTAATCCACCATGAGCGCATGCTAGCGCCGGTTTTGCGGTCGACGAGGACCGCCGCGCCGCCGCTTAAAGCGGTCCCGAGGTGGTGTTCCCCGGAGACTACTGCGTTAGGCGGCTCGCTGGCGGTATGGTAGCTGGCAACGGCTACCGGCTTCGAGCGAGGAGATGGCGATCCTGACCTGCCCAAACTGCGGCATCGGGGTGCAGCCGGAGGACCTGATCTGCTTCCGGTGTGGCGCTAACCTGCCGCACGCCCCTTACCCCGACGATGACATCCCGTCGCCCACGGTGTCTCAGCAGTACATTCGGCCAGGCGACGGCGGCGCACGGCGCCGTCCCTCGCTTGTCCTGCTGCGCATCGCGTTTCCGACCGGCAACGTCGATGTCCCGGCCGGCACCTCCGTCATCCTCGGCCGCGACCCCGCCCAGTCGCTTGTCGCCGCTGCGTTCGCGCAGTACGACAACGTGTCACGTAAGCACGCGACGGTCGTCGTCGATGACGCCGGACGTGCCACCATCCGTGACGAGGGATCGACCAACGGAACGTTCGTGAACAACGAACGGGTGAATCCCTATGCCGAGGTCCGGCTGGTGGACGGCGACCAGATCAGGCTCGCGGCGGACGTGACCGGTGACGTTTCGCTGCCCAGAGGCGAGCCAGACCCGGCTAACCTTAGCCGCAACGGCTTCGTCTGACCGACCTGGCCTGAATTACCTACACGACTGCATGTCGCGTCGCCAGGAACGGAACAGCCAGTTATGTCGCCTGCGTCAGATACGCCTGGGTACCCCGGTAGTCCGGCCCAGCCCGCCGCGCTGCCCGGCCGCCGGGCGCGGGCGCTGCCTGCCGGGGAAACACCTGAGCCGCCGCTGCCGTCTGCCCCGGTGTCCGACGACGCCTTCCCGGCGGGCGGCGCGGGCCGCCCGGGCAGCGAGTACGCGGGCCCGACGGCTGCCGCGGGGATGTCGACGCCACCGCCGGACTCGTGGTTCAGCCCACGCGGCGCGAGGCAGTCACCCCAGGGCCAAGCGCAGCCGCCCAGGCCGGAGCAGGGCCGCGGGCAGGGCGGGGCACCGGACTTCAGGCCCCAGGGCCAGCCGAACGGGTACCCGCCCAGGGACAGCTACGCCGGCCCCGCTGGGTACGGCTCCCCCGACGGCTATGGGCAGGCCAGCGGGTACGGGACCGCTAATCAGTACGGGTCGTTCAACGAGTACGGGGCGCCCAACGGGAACGGCGCCCAGCCGGGGTATGGCCCGGCGGGCTGGATGCCGGGACAGCAGGCGGCGCCACCCGCGCCACCGCAGCCGCCCAGGCCAGTCCAGCAACCGCCGCCGATGCCGCCCGGAGGGCCGGCCCCCGGTACGGCGCAGTTCGGCGCGTTCCCGCCGCCCCAGATGCCCCCGCCACCCCAGGCCAGCGGGTATTCCAGCGTGCAGCCCGGGCAGTATCAGGGACCCGGGCAGTATCAGGGACCCGGGCCAGTATCCAGGGGACCCGGCCAGTATCAGGGACCCGGCCAGTATCCAGGTCCGGCGCAGTACCAAGGACCAGGGCAGTACCAAGGGCCGGGGCAGCCCTCCGGCACTGGCCAGTACCAGGGGCCCAGTCAGCTCCAAGGGCCTGCTCAAGCTCAGAGTCTTGGGCAACCTCAAGGATCAGGGCAATTCCCCGGGGCGGCGCCATTCCCGGGGTCCGGCCAGTATCAAGGATCAGCACAGCCCCCGCGACCGGGGCAATCCCAGGACACGGGGCAATACGAAAACCCCCGGCAGCAATTCCCGGGCAACGGCCAATACCAGGCACCGGCCCAGCCCCAAGGAGCACCGCAACCCCAAGGATCAGGCCAATTCCCGGGACCAGTACCAAACGCCGGGGCAGCAATTCCCGGGCAACGGCCAATACCAGGCACCGCCCAGCTCCAAGGGCACCGCAACCCCAGGGCCGGGGCAATTCCCGGGGCCGCCCCGTACCAAGCGCCGGGGCAGCTCTCCGGTGCCGGCCAGTACCAGGGGCCAACGCAGTTGCAGAGCGCTGGGCAATTCCAGGGAGCGGGGACGTTCCCCGCAGCGGCGGAGCGGCCCGGCGGCTACCCCGGCCAGACTGCCGCGCCTTCCGGGCAGCCGCGTGACGATTTCGGCGGATTCCCGCCGCAACCGGGGTTCGGTCCCCGGTTCGGCCCGGCGGAGGGAGCCGGCCAGTTCGGCGCGCCAGCCGCCGCGGCCGGCCCTCCGCCGGTGGCCAAAGCCCCGCCGAGGCGGAACCGAGCCCTGTTCGGCGGCGTGGCCGTCATCGTCATCGTCGTGGTGATCGTGGTGCTTTTCGTCACCAAGGGGTTCGGCTACTTCGGGGGACCGTCCGATCCCGGCTGCAAGGTGTACGCGAACACCGCCCTCAACGCCTACAACAAGACGATCGACGACCTTAACGCCCAGGCGTCGCAGGCCACCCTGTCCGCCGACATGACGGCGGCGATCGGCGACCTCACCACCGCCTCGGCCCAGGCGCAGTCCGCATCGGCCAAGGCGGCCCTCAGCGCGCTGCTGGCCGAGTTCAAGGTCGTCCGCGCGGACGTGGCCGCGGGCTCGGTCCCCGAGTCCACGGTCAAGACGCTCAACGCCGACTCCGCCGCCGCCGACAGCGCCTGCTGAGGCGCGGCCGCGGACTAGGCTGCAAACGCCTTCGGGCAATTGGGCAACGCCCGGTTGCCCAATTGCCCGGCTGCAGCTGACGCTGTGAGGCGGAGCGACCGTCCGTTCGATATGACTGTTTTGTGGGGGTTCGTGGTCACGCCCGGCCGGCGGCCGGGCGGAAACCCCAGCCAGCGGAGCGCACGCCGACTCGGGCTGATTGTCGCGACCGTACCCATGGGGTCGCCGCTGGCCATACTGTGGATGTGTGGCAGCCATCTCCAAGTCCCCGGAACCGGCCCATGGAACCTGACCCGCTTCTTGACAGCCTGCGGAACGCGGTAACGGCGATGCCCGACGACGTTCCGCTGCGCCTGCACCTGGCGGCGCTGCTGCTGCGCGGCGGGCAGCGCGATGAGGCGGTGCGGCATCTCGGCGCCGTCCTGCAGCGTGACCCAGGGAACGCCGAGGCGCTGGCCATGCTTACCTCGGGGCCGCCCGGCGCTTCCGCTCCGCCGGTGTCGGCCGGCCCGCTGGCCGGGGAAGATGCCTCCCCCGCGTTGCCACGGGAGCGTTCGGGCGAACCGGTGAGGTCAGGCGGGGCGGACGGGGACGCGGCCGTGGCCCAAGCCCCTGATGACCCCGAAGTCTCCGCGGATCCCGGCGGCGCGCCCGCGGCCCCGGCCGGGGAGCACGCCGACGGCTACGACTGGTCACAGGCCGAAGACGAACTGCGGGACGTGCTGCCCGCCATGTTCGTCGGCGAGGCCGGGTCGGTGTCGGCCGGCCTTGACGAGGCCGGGGCGTATGACGCGGAGCACACCGGGCTCACCCTGGCCGACGTGGCCGGCCTTGATGAGGTCAAGAAGCGGCTCGAGGCGGCCTTCCTCGCCCCGATGCGCAACCCCGAGCTGCGCAAGCTTTACGGCAAGTCGCTCCGCGGCGGACTGCTGCTCTACGGGCCGCCCGGCTGCGGGAAGACGTTCGTGGCGCGCGCGGTGGCGGGCGAACTCGGCGCGCGGTTCATCACCGTGTCGTTCGCCGACCTGATTGACATGTTCGTCGGGCGGTCCGAGCGGAATATCCACGACCTCTTCGAGGTGGCCCGGCGGAACGCGCCCTGCGTGGTCTTCCTCGACGAGGTGGACGCGATCGGGCAGAAGCGCTCTCAGCTGCGCAACACGCCGATGCGCTCGGCCGTCAACCAGCTGCTGCTTGAGCTCGACGACGTCGCTTCGGACAACACCGGGGTGTTCCTGCTGGCGGCGACCAACCACCCGTGGGACGTCGACTCCGCGCTGCGGCGGCCGGGGCGGTTCGACCGCACGCTGCTGGTGCTGCCGCCGGACGGCCCGGCCCGGGAGGGGGTGTTCCGCTTCCACCTGCGGGACCGGCCCGTCGCCGGGATCGACCTGGCCCGGCTGTCGAAGCTGACCGACGGCTACTCGGGCGCCGACATCGCGCACGTGTGCGAGACCTCGGCCGAGCGGGCGCTGCTCGACTCGGTGAGCCGGGGCGAGCCCCGGATGATCGGGCAGGCCGACCTCGAGGCCTCGATTGTCGAGGTGAAGCCCTCGCTCGGCACCTGGTTCGAAACTGCGAGGAATGTCGCGCTGTTCGCCAACGAAGGCGGCGCATACGATGATCTGGTGGCATACCTGCGTAAGCGACGGCTGATCTTACGGAAACCGGTGACTTGACGGAGCTGAGACAGGAGCTGGCGCGCGCCGCGACCATGCTCGACCTCGGGCGTTACGACGAGGCCTCGACGCTGCTCGCCCGCCTTGTCGCCACCGAGCCCGACAGTGGCCGGGCCTGGTGCCTGTTCGCCCGCGCCCACCTGGGCGCGGACCGCTACACCGAGGCGGTCGAGGCCGCCAACCGGGCGGCGGCCATCGAGTCGGGCGAGGAGTGGCCGCACCGGCTTGCCTCCAACGCCCTGATGCATCTGGGCAACCACGCCGAGGCGCTGCGCGCGGCGGCCGAGTCCCGGCGGCTGGCCCCTTCTTACTGGCAGACGCACGTGTGCGTCGCGCAGGCGGCGCTGGCGGCCGGGCAGCCCGCCCTCGCGGCGTCAGCGGCGTCCGAGGCGCGGTCGCTCGCCCCGAACGAGCCGGACGTGCACTTCCTCTCGGGCAAGGTGGCGCTCGCCCGGGGTGACCTGGTCTCCGCCCGCACCCACCAGGAACGGGCACTGGCGCTCGACCCGGTGCACAGCGGGGCGATGAACGAGCTCGGGCGGATCCGCCTGCGGCGGCATGACACGATCGGCGCGATCAGGCACTTCATCTCCGCGGCGCGCACCACGCCGGGCGAGCACATTTACTCGCGCAACATCGACGTGGTGATCATCAGGTCGGTGTCACGGCTGATCTACGTATTCGTGCTGATCGCGATGATCATGCTCTGGATTCCCGCGGTGGCGCACGTGGACCGGCTGCCGCTCGCCCTCGCGTTCGCCGGTGTCGCGGTGGCGATCATGGCCAGCTTCGTCTTGATGGTCACGCGGTTGCCCCGGGAGGCACGGCACCTGGTCCGCCGGACCTTGGCCAGCCGGCGGGTCGCCACCGCGCTGCTGATCGCCGTGGGCGGGGTGGCCATCGCCTTCTCCGCGGTGGCGTTCGTCCCGGCGGCGGAGCTGCCCCAGACGCTGCCGATCGCCATCATCATCACGATCGCCGCGCGGATCACGGCCACCGCCCGGCTCCGTTCCGGCGGCTCCGGCTCCGGCGGGCCCGGCGGCCGGAACCAGCAGAGCACGCCGGTCGACGGGCGTCAGGGACGCCGGACCAGCCCCACCCAGCCATTGCCCCCTACCCGCCGCCGCTAGCCCAGCTGGCCGCCAGCAGCGGGTAGCCGGGGCTGCCCGGCTGTTCCCGATCGTTGACGGTCAGGTTGGGGAGCCCGCGGCGGCACCGGTCTGCTGGTGGTTGTCCCAGCGGGCCAGGGTACGGTCCCAGTCGAGGGGAACGGTGACGCCGCCGCTCCGGGCCCGTTCGCTCTCCCAGTCCTCGACCGGGACCCGCCAGAGCACCTCGAACTCGATGCCGCTCGGGTCCTTGGCGTAAAGGGACTTTGACAGCCCGTGGTCGCTCTCCCCCACCAGCGCCCCGGCGTCGACCAGTTGCTGCCTGATCTCGGCCAGTTCCGCCAGCGTGCCCACCTCCCAGGCCAGGTGGTAGAGCCCGACCGCCGGGCGGCCGTCGGCGTGCCCGGCCCCGATCTCGAACAGGCCCAGGTCATGGTCGTTGGCCGAGCCCGGGGAACGGAGGAAGGCGGCCTGCCCGGGGATCTGCATCCGGACCTCGAAGCCGAGCGCCCGGGTGTAGAAGGCGACCTCCCGCTCCAGTCCGTTCACATAGAGCACAGCGTGATTGAGACGGCGAACGGGCATGGCGACTCCTCAGCTCGGGGGCAATCGGGATAATCCATAGATGCGGATCTTTATTTCGTTCGACATGGAGGGCGTGGCCGGGATCGTTGACTGGGCGCAGTGCCGGGCCCCCGGGCAGCCGTACGAGGAGGGGCGGGCACTGCTGCTTGGCGAGGTCAACGCGGCGATCGACGGGGCCCTGGCGGGCGGCGCGACCGAGATCGTGTGCAACGACTCGCACGGCGCGATGAACAACCTCAACCCGGCAGACCTGCACGGGCGGGCGGCGTACATCGCCGGGCGGCATAAGCCGCTCTACATGATGCAGGGGCTTGACGCCTCATTCGGCGCGGTGTTCTTCGTCGGCTACCACGGGTCGATCTCCGGTGAGCCGTCGGCGCTGTCGCATACCTACAACCCATCAGTCATCTCCCGCGCGGCGCTGAACGGCGTGGAGTGCGGCGAGAGCGGGATCAACGCGCTGGTGGCGCTCGGACACGGCGTGCCCATCGCACTGATCAGCGGCGACCAGGTGGCGCTGGCCGAGGCCGAGCCGTTCGCCCAGGGGGCCGAGCAGGCCCTGGTAAAGGCGTCGATCAGCCGGTTCGCGGCCGTGCAGGTCCACCCGGAGGAGGCCCGGGAGAAGATCCGCGCGGCGGCGGAGGCGGCCGTGCGGCGCGCCGGATCGATCGCGCCGCCGGACATCACGCTGCCCGCCCGGCTCGACGTGGAGACGCAGACTGCTGACATGGCACAGGTGGCCAGCTGGGTCAAGGGCGTCGAGCGGACGGGCACCCGCTCGGTGCGGATCGAAGGAGACGACCCGCTCAAGATTTACCGGTCGTTCGTCGCGCTCACCTACATCACCCGGGTGTCCGAGGGACGGTAGGGCGGCCGCGGGCCGGTTTGCCGTTCTCTGCGCGGCTTTACTACTCGCCGCGCTGGCGGGCGCGGATCGACTTGACCCGGCGACGCTGCGACTTGTCCAGCGCCAGGTAGCCGGCGACCGGAACCGCCGCGGCAATGGCGATGACCGCGATCCCCGCCCAGATGGCCCAAGTGGGGAGAACGATCAAGAGGATCAGCCCGAGAACGATCCCGGCTATCCCGACCTTCAAGCCTGGTGTCATGATGACTCCATCCATCCCGAGCTGTCCCGCCCAGTCACGTCCAGCTTAGCCGTTAACCGTGGAGGACCGCCGTGCCGATCTCGTTGCCGGTCGACGATGAGGCCAACGCCCTGCTGACGCGCAGCGCACTCGCGCTGCTAATCGCGATGCTACTCGATCAGCAAGTGCCTTTGGAGCGCGCCTTCAGCGCGCCGCGCGATCTGGTTGCCCGACTGGGGCACGAGCCGACCGCCGAGGAGCTCGCCGCGTTCAACCCGGAGGAGCTGGCGGCGGTCTTCGGCGAGCGGCCGGCCCTGCACCGCTTCCCCAAGGCGATGGCGGCACGGACCCAGGATCTGGCCCGGTTGATCGTCTCCGAGTACGGCGGGGACGCGGCCGCGCTGTGGTCGACCGCCACCTCGGGAGCGGAGCTGCTGAAGCGGGTGGCGGCGCTGCCGGGCTTCGGCGAGCAGAAGGCGAAGATCTTCGTGGCGCTGCTGGGCAAGCAGCTCGGCGTGCGGCCGCCGGGATGGCGGGAGGCGGCGGGAGCTTTCGGCGCGAACGGGTCATATGTGTCGGTAGCGGACATCGTCGACGACGAGTCGCTGGGCAAGGTCCGCGTCCTACAAGCAGACGCTCAAGGCCGCCGCCAAGGCCAAGGCGGCCACGTAGGCCACCGTTGGCGATTACCCGCCAACCGCATTCCTCGTAGGCGGCTGTCGTGGGCTGCCCGCGTTCCTCGTGCACCGGCAGCCCCAGAAAACCCGTCCGCCCCGCTCGGTTGTCCCCACTTTGCATAGCTGCCGGACACTTTTTCGACTTTACATAGCTGCCGGACATTTTCAGGGCTGATAACGGGCTAATTTTGTCCGGGAGCTATGTAATGTCACCTCGGCGGCGCCAGGGACCCTCCAGAGTCAGGAAATCGCCGATAATTGGGTGTCAGGGGGCTAGCGCCTGCCTGCGGCTGGGTCAGAAGGAGAGTGTCCCGACATTGAAGTAGCCGGTGGGCATCGGGACGTGCAGCGGTGTGAACTTGCCCGCCGCGAGGACGCCGACCTCGCAGTCGATGGTGGCCCGGGTGTTGACGATGCGAAAGGCCGCTATCACTACGATCGCGGTACCGCCGGCCCCGGCCCACGTCACGTCCGCCTCTGCGCTGAAACAAGTGCCCTGGTAGCGGTAGAGGACGCGAGTCAGCTTCCCGGTAGCGGTCGAGTACAGGTTGAACTGGGGCTCTCGCTGGCTGCACGGGCGGGGGTCGGTCTCGGTGCCGCAGACCATCGTCCGCCCGTCGGACGCGAGCAGCAGGGTCAGGCAGTAGTCCTGCTTGACGGGCTGGGGTATCGCGAGAACCGGCCGACTGTCCGCAAGCAGGCTGGTGCCCTGGCCGGCGACATTGAGCGTCCGCTCGTAATCCGGCCACGCGGACGGGGGGAACATGAACGCGAGGGTTCGGCCGTCTGCCGTCCAGGTGAGGCCGGCCTCGTTGTCCGAGCCGCCTGGCACGATGAGAGGAACCCTTCCGGCGGCCGCCTTCCAGGTGCGCAGCGCTTTCCCGGTGACCAGGGAGAAGGTCCGCAGAGTGAACGGCGGCGGTAGAGCCCGAGGAAGGCCTCCTGCACCACGTCCTCGGCCGCCTGCTGGTCGGTCAGCATCAGCATGGCCAGCCGGACCAGGCCCGTCGCGTACGCCTGGTACAGCGCCGTCACCTGACTGGCCGGGGTGCCGGCCGGGACCGGCGGCGCCGGGGTATCCGTAAGGGGATCCAGAGATCCGTAAGGGATCGAGAAGAGACGCGACCGCCGCCGGGAGGTTGCCTGCCAAGACGGAAGGCCCGCCCCCTGCGGCGAGGGCGGGCCTTCCGGGCTGGGCGGGCGGATCGGTCAGAAGGCGATCTGGCCCGCGAGGGGGACGCCGGACAGCGGGAGCTTGACCGGTTTGAGCGGTGCCCTTGGTGATCAGGTCGATGGCCTGGCCGGCGATGCTTTGGCCTTTGAAAACGTGCCCGGCGAGCTGGTAATCAGGCCCTTCCGCCGCGACGAGGAACGCGGACCCGTTCGGGCTCAGCCACTCGATGTTGGCCACGTCTGTGTTGTAGGCACCCTTGAGCCGGTACACTAGGCGGCCCTTGCCGGTCGCGACCGAGTACGCGGTGATCTCCGGGTCATACGCGCTGCTCTTCTTGGCGAAGTTGCCGCCGTACCCGCCGCAGAAGACCGTCTTCCCGTCGGCGGTGAGCTGCAGCTGGTCGCACCAGTGGTTGGTCGAGGAGAAGATGACCTTGCTGTCGGCCAGCAGGCTTCCCCCGCCGCTGGCCAGGCTGATCGTCCGGATCTTGACGCCGCCGAAGGTGGGTGCCAGCGGGGGGCCGTTCTCCCCCGAGTTCCCGCCGTCGACGAAGGCCAGGGTGTGCCCGCCGTTCAGCCAGGTGATCGAGCTGTTGGAGTACCGGCCCCAGTACCAGCCGTAGCCCGCCGGGAAGCCGTTCGTCTGCTGGGTCCAGGTGCGCAGCGCCTTGCCGGTTGAGACCGAGTAGACGCTCAGCGTGAGCGGGCCCGTCTTGACCAAGCCGCCTTGCTTGTTCAGCACCTGCCAGACGGCTCGCTGGTACATCACGGCGAGTTCGCTGCCATCGGGCGACAGCGCGATGCCGCTGACTTGCGTGGCGTCCGGCTGCCCGGGGATGGTCAGCCTGGTGAGCGTGGCGGGCCGGGCGCTCCCGGGGGCGAGACGGAGCAGGTACCAGGCCACCGGGGCGGCCGAGGGAATGCCCGCCGACACCGGCAGGGACTCGGTCGCCAGCACGAATGTACGGTCGTCGGCCGCCGCCGTCAGGCCCGCGAACGTCTGCCCCTTCGGCGGGGCGACGGTGGCGATCGGCCGGCCGGTGCCGGTATCACCCACGACCACGTCCACCGGCGCGGTGAGCGTCTTGTCGTTGAACGCGGCCCCCTTGGGGTTGTCGAGGGCGGCGTAGTACCGCGGGAGAACCCCGGCGGCCGTGGTCGCCCCGGTGCCAGATTGCCCGGAGTTAGCGGCGGGAACCGACGGCCCGTTCCGCACCTCGCGCAGCGCCACCGTGGTGACGGCGAGCGCCACGACCACCGCGGCGGCGGTGACGGGGGCCATCCATGTGCTCCACCATGCCCTCGGTGCACGGGGCTGCCGGACCGAATTGGCGGCGGGCAGGTCAAGCGGGCTGATGTCGCGCACCAGGTCCGCCCTGGCCCTGGTCGCGCTGCGAACGCGCTCTTCGACGCTCATGATTCCTCCTTGAGCAGGCGGCCGAGGGCGGCGAGCCCGCGCGAGGTCGCGGACTTGACCGTGCCCCGGCTGACCTGCATGGCCTGGGCGGCCTGGTCTTCTGTCATGTCGAGGTAGTAGCGGAGCACCACGGCCTCGCGCTGGCGGGCGGGCAGCTGGCGCAGCGCCGTCATAACCTCCCGGTTGGCCTCGCCCAGCAGCGCGGTCTCCTCGGCCGACTCGGTGTCATCCGCGGCGGCCAGCGCGATCCCGTCGTGGCGGGAGTGGGCCCGGTGCACCATCCGGCAGCCGTTGAGCACGCTGGCGCGGGCGTAGGCCAGCGCCCGGTCCGGATCCTTCAGCGTGGACCAGCGCCGGTAGAGGGCGAGGAAGGCGTCCTGCACCACGTCCTCGGCGGTCTGCTGGTCGCCCACCATGAGCACGGCCAGCCGGACGAGGCCGAGTGCGTGCGCCTGGTAAAGCGCCGTCACGTACTGCCGCACCGTTTCCGGTGCGCCGCGGCGTGGTTCCGTCAGTGATTCCACGTATCAAAGATGCCGGCCGCGCCAGAAGGTTGCTTCCGCGCGCGACACTAGGCGGGGATTACCAGGGCGGCGGCGGCGATAACGGCCACCGCGGCCAGGACGCGGAGCAGGGATGCGCCGGCGCCGGGGCTGGCGGCGGGGATCATCGCGAAGCCCGCGCCCACGGCGAGCAGGCAGGCGCCGAGCGCCAGCAGCTTGGCCTGGCGGCGGATGATGCGGGCGGGGTCGGCCCCGGACTCGGCGATGTGCGTGATCAGCAGGTAGGCGGTCAGGGCGGCGCCGAGGGCGGCGGTGTGCCAGGGCCGGGCGGGGTGCTGCACCTCGAGCCAGAGGACGGCCACGACCGCGATTTCCTCCCAGGGGACTGTGCGCAGCAGGAACAGGAAGTTCAGCCAGGCGCGGAGGTAACCCGGCTGGAGGAAGGCGTCGTCCGGCTCGGGAACGTCGGCCAGGGCGAGCCGCAGCCCGCCCGCGGTCACCGCGATGATCGCGACGACCAGGGCGGCCGTCGGCCAGCCGCCGTGCCCGAGCGGGGCCGCCGACCAGGCCACGCAGGCGGCGCCGAGCAGCAGGGCGGCGAGCCGCGGGCCCGCCGCGGACATGATGCCGGGGCGCCGCTCGGCGGCGGCCTGCCGCCCCGGGCCGGCCTGGCTCGGCGGTATCGGTGCGGTCGGGCGTGTCGGTCATCGGCGGGTCACCAGGGGGCGGCGGGTGTATGGGGCGAGGGGGAGGTCGAGCGGGGCGTCGCCGTCCCAGGCGGCGACCGGGATGCCGAGCTCGCGCAGGGAGAAGCGGATCGCCTCCTGCTCCAGGCGCCAGATCCGGCGGGCCGCGTTATCGGCGAACGCGCGCCGCCGCGGCGGCTCGGCGTTCAGCACGTCCACCACGATCAGCGAGAAGCCGCGCTCGCGCATGTCGCGCAGCGCCTCAACGAACCGGCCGTCGAGCAGCGGGGAGAACGCGATCACGAGGGCGCCGGGGGGCAGCGCGGCGCGCGGCAGGCGGCTGAAAACCGCGCCCCGGTGGTAGCCGGCGTCGGACTGCAGCAGCACGTCGATGATCTTGTAGACCTGGCGGCGGCCGAGGGAGGGGGCCAGCCACCGCGCGCCGCCCCACTGGTAGGTGATCACCCCTACCCGGTCGCGGGCGGCCAGGTGGGCCCGGGCCGCGCCCGCCGCGCCGCGCAGGCCCAGGTCGAGTGAGGAATGACCGGGCTCCCCCACGTCCGAGGTCACGTCCACCAGCAGCACGACGTCCTGCGAGCGCTCGGCCGCGAACGTGTTCACCTGCAAACGGCCGAGCCGGGTGGAAGCCGGCCAGTTGATCGCCCGCTGCCGGTCGCCGGGGACGAACTCGCGGACGCCGGTGAACTCGGTGCCGTCGCCGGGCACCCGGGCCCGGTGCTCGCCCAGCCGGTTAGGCAGCTTGCTGAGGACGACCTCGCTGCGCTGCGCGGCCGGGGACGGGTAGCAGTCGATGGTGGGCAGGGCGTACTCGACCCGGCCTTCGGTCAGCCGCCAGCGGTCATAGAGGGTGAGGGTGACGGAGCCGAGCTTCCGCTTGCCCCAGCGGTCGATGGCGAAGGTGAACCGGGCCGCCTGGCCGTTGACGGCGATCGCGCTGCCCGGCTCAATGCCCTTGCCCGGCGCCAGCTCCCACCGGGCGTCGTAACGGGCGGTTTTCCCCGGCTCGGCGGCGTCGGAGACGGCGACGTCCACCGCGGCCGGCTCACCCTCGTAGATCCGGCTCGCGGTCAGCCCGACCCGGACCCCGAGCCGGCCGGGCAGCGCGCCGCGGGTCGCCCGGCCCGCGCCGAGCAGCAGCAGGGCTGGCCCGGCCAGCCCGGCCAGCTCCGGGCGGCGGGTCACCACCGCCAGCAGCAGCGCGGCGGCGGCCAGCGTCAGCAGGCGGCGGGCGTGCCGGGACGGCCGCCAGCGGACCTCGATCTCGTCGGCGGTGACCTGAATCGACGCGCCCAGGTCGGCGTCGACCGTCCGCCCGTCCGGCTCGGCCGCCCCGGTCGGGCCGCTGAGCATCAGCCGGCGACCGCGCCGGCCCGGGCACCGCCCGGGCCGGCCCGGGCGGTTGGGTCGGTGCGGGGGGTCGGGACGGCGGACAGCAGCCGCGCGACCACGTCGTCGGCCGAAACCTGGCGGACCCAGAGCTCGGGACGGAGCGTGATCCGGTGCGCCAGGGCCGGCACCGCGACCTGCTTGATGTCGTCGGGTACCACGTAGTCGCGCTGGTGCAGCAGCGCCTGGCCCCGGGCCAGCTGGACCAGCGCCAGGCCGCCGCGGGGGCTGGCGCCGACCTGGATCTGCGGGTCCTTGCGGGTCGCGGTGACGATCGCGATCACGTAGTCGAGCAGGTCATCGCTGATCTCGACCCGCTCGAGGGACTCGCGCATGGCGAGCAGGCCGGCGGCGTCGGTGACCGGCACCAGCGCGACGGCCTCGGCCGCCCGGTCGACCCGCCGGCGCAGCATGTCCGTCTCATCGACCCTGGTCAGATAGCCGAGGCGCAGCCGCATGAGGAACCGGTCGAGCTGGGCCTCGGGCAGCTCGTAGGTGCCCTCGTACTCGATCGGGTTGTCGGTGGCCAGCACGATAAACGGCGATGGCAGCGGCCGCGACTGCCCGTCCACGCTGACCTGGCTCTCGCCCATGGCCTCAAGCAGGGCGGCCTGGGTCTTCGGCGGCGTCCGGTTGATCTCGTCGGCCAGCAGCAGCTGGGTGAAGACCGGGCCCGGGCGGAAGACCATCTCGCCGTTGCGCTGGTCGTAAAGCGGCGCGCCGACCACGTCGGACGGGAGCAGGTCGGGGGTGAACTGGATGCGGGCGAAATCAAGGCCGAGCACACTCGCGAACGAGCGCGCGATGAGCGTCTTGCCCAGGCCGGGCAGGTCCTCGAGCAGCACGTGGCCGCCGGCCAGGATGCCGATCAGGACAAGCTCAAGCGTTCGGCGGCGGCCGACGACCGCCTTGTCGAGCTCGTCGAGGATGGCGGCGGCCTGCCGCGCGGTCTCTTCCGGAGTCACAACTGCTCCAATCGGGTGATCAGATTGGCCAGGGTGCGGCGGGGGATGCCTCTGCCGCTGCCGCTGCCGATCGTCGGACTTCAGTGCCTGCGCTGGGTCGATCCAGGGCCAGAGGGACTCGTCGGCGCGGCTGCGGCAGAACGCCCGCCGCGCCGCCTCCGGCTCGGTGTACAGGTTGACGCCGTGGTCATCGGCCAGCCGGGCGGCGAGGATGTGCTCCAGCACCGGGCGCAGTTCCGACTCGTAGCCCGCGCGGCTGCCGACGCTGGTCGCGACCATGAACCGGCGCTGGCCGTAGCCGGAGATCGACCGCGCCTGCGGCTTCTCCGTGGCGCGGCGGAACGCCTGGGCGGACGACCTGGGGATGGTGCCGCGGGCCGCGATCAGGGCGAGCACGGTGGCCGCGGCGGCGACGACGACCACACCCGCCCAGCCGGAGACGGCGGCGGCGGCCAGGGCGGCCACGACAACCGCGATAGCGGCGATGAGCAGCTCGGGGACGGCGTCGCGCCAGCGGCTGCCGGAGCCCGCGGGAGCGGTCCCGGCGGCGGTCGCGCGGCGGGCCGGGCTGGCGCTCACACTCGGCCGCCGGCGGCCGGCGTGCTGGACGGGGCCGCCGTGGCCGATTCCGCTGCCCGCGCGGCGGCCGCGTCGGCGGCCGCCTTGGCCGCGGCCAGCTCGTCGGCCAGCTCGTCGAGGGCCGCGCCGGCGGCGGCCCGCTGGCCGAGCGGCGACCGGATGGGAGGAGAACCGCGCCTCGTAGAACAGGGCGGTCAGCCTGCTGGCGGCGGGGCCGCGGACGGTTCCCGCGGCGACGGCCCGGGCGAGCAGTTCGTCCGGGGTGTCGGCCACCGAACGCTGGGTGCCCCGCTCGGCCAGGCTGCGCTCCATCGCCACGTAACAGGCGATGATCGCGGCCCGGGCGTCGTCGATCTCGGCCAGCGCGGCGCGCCCGGACTCCACCGCTTCCCGCAGTTCCTCGGTGCTGGTGTCCACGATGACCAGCGGCGCGGCGGCCTTGCGCAGCCGTGCGGACCACCAGATGCTGATCACCACGGCCGCGATCAGCGCGACAACGAGCAGACCGTAGAGGATGGGGCCCCACGGGATGTGCACCGTCCAGCCGCCGCCATGGCTGGGCGGCAGCTGCCGCGCCTTCGGCGGCTTCTTGGCGGATGGCGGCAGCCGCGGCGGGCCTGCCTTGCGGAAGAAGTGCAAGTGGAGATCGCTGATAAGGACTACCGCGACCGCCACCATGCCCGCGCTGAGCAGCCACTTCAGCGCGGACCGGAGCACCGCCGACGGCTCGACGTCGGCCGGCTCGCCGTTGTAAGGCCGCCGCTCGGCCGCACGCCTGGCGGCGGCGTCCCGGCGGAACGTGATCACCAGCAGGACGGCGAGGATGACCTCGAGGGCCAGGCCGATCGGGACGCCGTCGGACTTCAGCGGCCCGTTCCACCGGGGGGAGGCGACCTCGCCGCGCAGGCCCGCGGCTACCAGGATGACCAGCAGCACCAGCGGGAGCAGACGGGCGATCTGCTGCCTGGCTGTCATTGCTGGCGGGCTCCTAGCCGGGGCGGGCGGGTGCATGGTTCGGTTCCGGTTAATTCTGGTCAAAACCTTACCCGGAAGCGAACGGACGCGACGCTACGGGATCAGCACGATCTTGCCCCGGAGGTGGCCTTTGGCCAGCTCGGCGTAGGCGGCCCTGACCTCCGTCAGCCGATAGGACCGGGCCACCGGCAGTTCGAGCTCCTTGGCCGCGATGAGCTTCGCCAGCTCTTCGAGGGTGGCGGCGCTCGCCCCGGCGGCGTTGCCCTCGGCCTTGACCCCGTACTTGGCCACGGCGTCGAAGCGGACCACGGTGTCGATCCGCTCCGGCGCCACCTTCAGCTCGTTCAGCGCGATCTCCACGTAGTCGCCGCCGAACGTGTCGATAAACGCGTCGACGGCCGAGGGGGCCGCCGCCGCCCTGATCCGGTCGGCCACGCCGTCGCCGTAGGCCACCGGGATCACGCCGTGGCGGGTCAGCCAGCCGTGGTTGGACGGGCCGGCCAGGCCGATCACGGTCGCGCCGGTTCGCTTGGCCAGCTGGACGGCGATCGAGCCCACACCGCCGGCCGCGCCGGCCACGACGACCGTGTCGCCCGGCTTGAGGTCAACCGCGCGGACCATGGCCCAGGCGGTGAAGCCGGCCACCGGGATCGCGCCCGCTATCTCCCAGGGCAGGCCGGGCGGCCTGGGGGCCAGGTTCTGCTCGTCGGCCACCACGTACTCGGCCTGGCTGGACCGGGTGTCGACCCAGCCGATCACGGCAGCGCCCGCGGCGACGGCATCGACGCCGGGGCCGACCCGTTCCACCACGCCGGCGAAGTCGGTGCCCTGCCCCGACGGGAAGGTGGCCGGCCAGCGCTCGTGCAGCGAGCCGTCACGGATCTTGACCTCGCCGGGGTTGATGCCCGCTGCCTTCACCCGGACCAGGACCTGGCCTTGCCCTGGCTCGGGAGTCGGGACTTCGCGCACGTCAAGGACGCCCACCGGGCCGTACTGGTCGAACCGTACCGCCTTCATCGTGCCTCCGCGTCGTCGCTTCGACTGCTGCTTCGTTGCTGCTTTTCCTAACCCTAGCCAGCCGCTGGTTATGCCATCGGCCACTCCGCAGCGGGCAGCCATGAAACTGGGGCTCGAAGCACGGGACCGTTCATGATGATGGGTTTGATGTGGAACTGTAGGTCTGTCCAGTAGGCAGCGGGGCCACCGGGGCGGATAGTTAGCCCTGGGAATACCGGGATTCGGCCGCGCGTGGCTGGTCTAGGCCCGGCATTGCCGGGCAAGATGGAGCTGCGGGATACACAGGCTTTCGGGAGGCTGGGATGCCGGAGATTATCCGGGCGGCCCTTGTCCAGCAGGCGTGGACCGGGGACAAGGATTCGATGACGGCGGCCGCGGCCGCGCACATCGCGACGGCGGCGTCCGCCGGGGCGCAGGTCGTGTGCTTGCAGGAGCTGTTCTACGGGCCGTACTTCTGCCAGGTGCAGGACGCGGACTACTACGGCTACACCGAGGCGATCCCGGACGGGCCGACGACCAGGTTGTTTCAGGATCTGGCGCGCCAGCACCACATCGTGATCATCGCGCCGATGTACGAGGAAGAGCAGCCGGGGGTGTACTACAACACCGCCGCGGTGATCGACGCGGACGGGACGTACCTCGGCAAGTACCGGAAGAACCACCTGCCGCAGGTGAAGGGGTTCTGGGAGAAGTTCTACTTCCGCCCGGGCAACCTCGGCTACCCGATCTTCGACACCGCGGTCGGCCGGATCGGCGTCTACATCTGCTACGACCGGCACTTCCCGGAAGGCTGGCGGGCGCTCGGCCTGGCTGGCGCGCGGATCGTGTTCAACCCGTCGGCCACCTCCCGCGGCCTGTCCTCCTACCTGTGGAAGCTGGAGCAGCCCGCCGCCGCGGTGGCCAACGAGTACTACATCGGCGCGATCAACCGGGTCGGCATCGAGCCCCTCGGCGACAACGACTTCTACGGGCAGTCCTACTTCGTCGACCCGCGCGGCCAGGTCGTCGGGGAGTCCGCCTCCGACGTCGCCGACGAGGTCGTGGTGCGCGACCTCGACATGGACCGGCTGACCGAGGTCAGGGACCTGTGGCAGTTCTACCGGGACCGCCTGGCCCGACTCCTACGACGGTCTGGTCCAGCCCTGATGAGCAGGTTCATCACCGGCGGCACGGTGGTGACGGCCGAGGGGACGCTTGAGGCCGACGTCGTCATCGAGGGCGAGAAGATCGCCGCCGTGCTGGCCCGGGATTCGGCCCTCGCCCGCGACGCCGCGTCGGTCGAAGGCGATTACGACACCATCGACGCCACCGGCAGGTACGTGATCCCTGGCGGCATCGACGCGCACACGCACATGGAGATGCCGTTCGGCGGCACCTTCTCGGCCGACACCTTCGCCACCGGCACGGTCGCCGCCGCCTGGGGCGGGACCACGACCATCATCGACTTCGCGGTGCAGGCCAAGGGCACCAGCCTGCTCGCGACCCTGGACAAGTGGCACTCGAAGGCGGACGGCAACTGCGCCATCGACTACGGCTTCCACATGATCGTCTCCGACGTGAACGACGCGTCGCTGAAGGAGATGGAAGCCTGCATCGGCGCCGGGGTGACCAGCTTCAAGATGTTCATGGCCTACCCCGGGGTGTTCTACGCCACCGACGGCGAGATCCTGCTGGCGATGCAGCAGGCCTCCCGGACCGGGGCCACGATCATGATGCACGCGGAGAACGGCATCGCCATCGACCAGCTCGTCGCGCAGGCCATCGCGGCCGGCCGGACCGAGCCGGTGCACCACGGTCTCACCCGGCCGCCCGAGCTCGAGGGCGAGGCCACCGGCCGGGCGATCACCCTGGCCAAGGTGGCCGACTGCCCGCTGTACATCGTGCACCTGTCGGCCGCGCATGCCCTGACGGCGGTGGCGGCGGCGCGGGACGCGGGCCAGAACGTGTTCGCCGAAACCTGCCCGCAGTACCTCTACCTGACGCTCCAGGACCTGGCCAGGCCGGACTTCGAGGGCGCCAAGTTCGTCGCCTCGCCGCCGCTGCGGACCCCGGATCACGCCGCCGCCCTCTGGCGCGGGCTGCGGACCAACGATCTGGCCGTGGTGTCGACCGACCACTGCCCGTTCTGCTTCAAGGAGCAGAAGGAACTGGGCCGGGGCGACTTCTCCAAGATCCCGAACGGGATACCCGGGGTCGAGCACCGGATGGACCTGCTGCACCAGGGGGTGGTGGCCGGGGAGATCACGCTGGAGCGGTGGGTGGAGACCTGCTCGACGACGCCGGCCCGGATGTTCGGCCTGTACCCGCGCAAGGGGGTCATCGCCCCCGGGGCCGACGCCGACATCGTGATCTACGACCCGGCCGCCAGGCAGACGCTGGGCGTCGGCACGCACCACATGAACGTCGATTACTCCGCCTACGAGGGGATGGAGATCACCGGCAAGGTCGCCGTGGCGATGTCCCGCGGCCGGGTGGTGGTGGCCGACGGGGAATTCAGGGGATCGGCCGGGCACGGCCGTTTCCTCTCCCGTGGGCTCAATCAATATCTCGTCTGAACGGACCGTGGTTCCACCCGTACCGGCCCAGGGCTCCTTAGCTGCGGGGCGGCCCGGCCGAGGTCAGCGTGGACGCGGGAGGCGGAAAGTCATTCTGCTGGGTAATGGGGAGGGATTATGGAGTTCGGGGTGGTACTGCAGCCCAATCCGCCGGCCAGCGGCGTGGTGGCGATGATGAAGCTGGCCGAGGCGGCCGGGTTCACGCTACGGGTGGACGTTCGACTCGCACGTGCTCTGGCAGGAGACGTTCGTGCTCTACCCGAGGATCCTGGCCGAGACGTCGAGCTTGATCGTCGGGCCGATGGTGACCAACCCGGGCACCCGGGACTGGTCGGTCATCGCGTCCATGTTCGCCACGCTCAACGACGAGTACGGCAACCGGACGATCTGCGGCATCGGCCGCGGCGACTCCGCCCGCCGCTACATCGGCCAGGCCCCGGTCACGCTGGCCACCCTGTCGGACGCGATGACGGTGATCAAGGGGCTGGCCGAGGGGCGCGAGGTCATCCACCACGGCCAGCCGCTGCGGATCCCGTGGGTGCGCGACGGGGCGCTGCCGATCTGGATGGCGGCCTACGGGCCGAAGGCGCTGCGGCTGGTCGGCGAGCAGGCCGACGGGTTCATCCTGCAGACCGCCGACCCGGACATCGCCCGCTGGACGTTCGGCTCGGTGCGCGCGGCGGCCGCTCGCGGCCGGGCGGGACCCGTCGTCGATCACGATGTGCGTCGCCGCGCCCGCCTACGTGGGGACGGACCTGGAGCACCAGCGGTCGCAACTGCGCTGGTTCGGCGGCATGGTCGGCAACCACGTGGCCGACCTGGTCGCCCGGTACGGGGTTGACGGGCCGGTGCCGCGGGCGCTGACCGAGTACATCGCCGGCCGCCAGGCCTACGACTACTCCCACCACGGCCAGGCCGGGAACCGGTCAACCGACTTCGTGCCGGACGAGATCGTGGACCGCTTCTGCCTGCTCGGCCCGGCCTCGGCGCACATCGCCCGGCTGCGCGAACTGGCCTCGATCGGCGCGGACCAGTTCGCGCTGTACCTCATGCACGACGACGAGGAAGCCACCCTCGACGCCTACGGCGCCGAGATCATCCCCGCGCTGTCCTGAAGCTCGAAGCACGGGACCGTTCCCGGTTACCGGATTTTGACTTGCCCGGGTTACCCGGATCCCGGGGTGTCCAGCGCTCCGCGCTTCTTGCTGTTGATCAGCCGCGCTGAGCGGGACCGGGTGTTGCTGGCGGTGGATATCACCGTCGACCACACCCGATCACGGCTTGGTGGCCGCCGTCGGCGGTCAGGACTTGATGAAGGGGATGCCTTCGGCGCGGGGGCCGCGGACCTTGCCCACCAGGCCCGCCACGACGATGATCGTCACCACGTACGGGGTCATCAGCAGCAGGTTGGACTCGATGGGCACGTTGATGCTGGACAGGATCGACTGCAGCTGGGTGGTGAAGCCGAACAGCAGCGCCGCCCCGATGGCGCCGAACGGCGTGTAGCGGCCGAAGATCATCGCCGCCAGCGCGATGTAGCCCTCGCCCGAGGACATGTCGATGCCGAACGAGCCGACCGAGCCGACGGTGAAGTACGCGCCGCCGATCCCGGCGATGAGCCCGGCCAGGATCACGTTCTGGTACCGCATCGCGATGACCCGGATGCCGACCGTGTCGGCCGCCGCCGGGTGCTCGCCGATCGCACGGGTGCGCAGGCCCCAGCGGGTCCGGGTGAGCCCGATCTGCACCCCGGCGAGCACGATGTACGTGATGTACAGGAAGACGGACGTGTCGAAGAAGACCGGCCCGATGATCGGGATGTCGCCCAGCAGCGGGATCTTCACCGGGTTGAAGGTCGCGGGGTTGTTCAGCGTGTCGCTGTACTGCCCGGTCAGCAGGGCGTTGTACAGGTACCCGGTGAGGCCCAGGATCAGCGCGTTGAGAACCACGCCGAGCACGACCTGGTCGACCCGGTAGGCGATCGCGAACACCGCGAGCAGCACAGCGACAAGCGACCCGGCCAGCGCGCCGCAGACCAGCCCCAGCCACAGCGACCCGGTCACGGACGTCGCGATCGCCGCACAGAACGCGCCGAGCAGCAACTGGCCCTCGATCGCGATGTTGATGACGCCGGAGGTGGAACAGATCACGCCGGTCAGCGCGCCGAGCATGATCGGGATGGAGTCGTCCAGCGTGCCCGACAGCAGGTTGACCACGTTGAGCGAGACCGACTGGCCGCCGTCGGCCCAGGCCAGCAGCGCGATGATGAACAGGAAGAGCACGACCCCGATGATCACCCGCCGCCAGACGCGCCCCAGGCGGGCAATCCCGAGCACGTCCAGCAACCGCAGCACCGCCAGCGCGAGCGTGACCGCGCCGCACACATAGCAGGTGGCCGCGGCCGGCAGTGTCAGGTTGGGCACCGTGACCTTGCCGAACTCGGGCGTGAAGGAGAAGGTCGCCGACCCGTGCGCGTGCACCCCGAACACGAAGATGTTGACCAGCCCGAACACCGCGTAGGTGATCACCGCCGCGAACCGGCCGCCCCACCGCACAGCGGCGGTACCGCCCGAGGGGCCAGGTGACAGCAGGACCGGCAAGCGCTCGGCCGACGCAGGCGTCGTCACCCGTTCCACCCCTTGGACATCGTCGTGCTGACCCCGTCGACCCGTCCCGCGCGCAGCCGGTACATGGCCCGGATCAGCGGCGGCGCCGCCACGAAGAGCACGATCAGCGCCTGTATCACCTGCACGATCTGCACCGGGGTACCGGTTGACGCCTGCATCCCGGGCGATCCCGCGTGCAGCGCGCCGAACAGCAGCCCCGCCGCCACCACGCCGCCCGGCCGGCCGAGCCCGAGCAGCGCCACCGTGATCGCGTCGATCCCGTAGGTGCCGAAGCTCTGCGGGTTGAGCGTGAAGTCCGTGCCCAGGATGACCGAGGCCGCGGCCAGCCCGGCGAGGCCGCCGCCGATCGTCATCACCAGCGTCCAGTTGCGCTCCACGTTCATCCCGGCGACCCGCGAGGCGCTGGCGTTGGCGCCGATACTGCGGAACTCGAACCCGGTGGTCGTCCGGTTGAGCAGCCACCACACCGCGAAGGCGGCGGCCAGCGCGACCAGGAAGCCGGCGTTGATGCGCAGGTGGGTCCCGCCCAGCAGCGGCAGGTGGGCATTGGACGCTATCGGCAGGGTGATCGAGTCCGACCCCCCGGGCGCCTCCATCAGCGACTGCGAGGACAGCACGTAGGCCAGGAAGTACAGCATGACGTAATTGAGCATGATCGTGACGATCACCTCGTGCGCCCCGGTGCGCGCCTTGATCTCGCCGGCCAGCCAGCCGAGCGCGGCGCCGCCGACGAACGCGCCGATGACGCAGACGACCACATGCACGAAGAACGGCATGGTGTAGGCATAGCCGAGCCACGCGGCCATGATCGCGCCGCCGATGAACTGGCTCTGCCCGCCGATATTGAACAGGCCGGCCTGGTACGGCAGCGCGACCGCGAGCCCGGTGAGTATCAGCGGCGTCGCCTGCACCGCGGTCTCCGACAGCGGGTTGAACACGGCCGACAGGTACCCGTCGTGGACGGCGGTGGCCAGCGAGGCCTGCTGGAAGAGCGCCGTGACCGTGTGCGGGTTGATGATCGACCCTTCGAACAGCGCCCAGTAGGTGCCGAACGCCGCATCCCAGGCCTGCGCGATCGCGTTTCCCGGCGCGGAGAAGAAGTGGCTCCAGGCGTCAAGCACGGTGGTGTTGGTGAACGCGGTCAGCAGTCCGCCGATGATCGTGGCGGACACCAGCGCCAGAAATATGACCGTGAGGGTGTTTTCCTGGATAGTCCGGCGGAGAACGTCCCCGAACGAGCGGCTGCCGCTCTGCTGCCCGTCCTTCTCCGCCGCGGGCGGCGGCGTCGCCGAGGGCTCGGCCGCGGGGGGCGGGGTGGTCATGTCTCCTCCTCGGAGGCGGTAGTTTCCGGCGCGTCCTGCGAGGCGGTCGTTTCCGGCGCTCCCGCTGTCGTCGCGGCGTCCGCTGCCGTGCTGTCGTCCGCTGCCGTGCTGTCGTCCGGTGCCATGCCGCCGCCGGAGTCGGGGAGCGGGCCAAGGGCGAGTGCGTGACCGCCGTCGGCGCCGCCGGCCATCAGCCGCCCGAGCTCGGCGGTCGGCACGTCCGGGTCGCGGAAGCCGGTGATCTCGCCCTCGTACATGACCGCGATCCGGTCGGCCAGCGCGTAGATCTCGTCGAGCTCGGACGAGACGATGACGACGGCGACGCCGTGGTCGCGCTGCTCGACGATCCGGCGGTGCACGAACTCGATGGACCCGACGTCGAGGCCCCGGGTTGGCTGGCTGGCGATCAGCACCTTATGCTCGCGCCCGACTTCCCTGGCCAGGATGACCTTCTGCTGGTTGCCGCCGGACAGCGTGCCGGCCGGGGTGGCGGGAGACCCGGTGCGGACGTCGAACTCCTCGATCAGCGCGGTCGCGTTAGCGCGAATCGCGGGGAGATTCAGGTTGACGCCGGAGGCGAACGGCGGCCGGTTGTAGGTGTCAAGGATGAGGTTTTCCGCTACCGAGAACGAACCGACAAGCCCGTCCTCCTTGCGGTCTTCCGGGACGTAGGCGACGCCCGCGCGCAGCCGGGCCCGCGGCGACGCGTGCGTGAGATCGCGGCCGTTCAGCGTGACCGAGCCGGCCACGGTGGGCAGCAGGCCCATCAGCGCCTCGCACAGCTCGGTCTGCCCGTTGCCCTGCACGCCCGGCGATGCCCGAGGATCTCCCCGGCGCGGACGTCGAAAGACAGCCCGTTCACGGGCAGGCCGCCCTGGTCGCCTGCCACCGTCAGGCCGGCCACGCTCGAGCACGACCTCGCCCGGCTGCGCCGGCGTCTTGCTCACCCGCAGCTGCACGTCACGCCCGACCATCAGCGACGCCAGGTCGTCCTCGGTGGCGGGCGGGGTGCGCTGGCCGACGACCTTGCCGCGGCGGAGCACGGTGATGGTGTCGGCGATCGCCTGGACTTCCCTGAGCTTGTGCGAGATGAAGATGATGGACGTGCCGCCGTCGCTGCAGCTGGCGGATGATGCGGAACAGCTCCTCGGTCTCGGCCGGGGTGAGCACCGCCGTGGGCTCGTCCAGGATCAGCACGTTGGCCTGCCTGACCAGCGCCTTCACGATCTCGACCCGCTGCTGGAGGCCGACCGGCAGGTCCTCGACGAGCGCGTCCGGGTCGACGTCGAGGCCGTAGCGGTGCGAAAGGTCGGCGACGTCGCGGCGCGTCTTGCGCCGGTCGAGGAGACCGGTCCGGGCCGGCCTCCTCGATGCCGAGGGTGACGTTCTCCGCGACGGTGAAGACCGGCACCAGCATGAAGTGCTGGTGCACCATGCCGATGCCGGCCGCGATCGCGTCCCTCGGCGAGCCGAACTTGGCCGGCTTGCCGTCTATCAGGATCTCGCCCTCGTCGGGCTGGGTCAGCCCGTACAGGACGTTCATCAGCGTGGTCTTCCCCGCCCCGTTCTCGCCGAGCAGGGCGTGGACCTGCCCAGGGGCGACCGAAAGGCTGATCCCGTCGTTGGCGACGAGGGGGCCGAACCTCTTGGTGATGCCCCTGAGCTCAAGTTCCACCTGCGCTCGGCCGCGCTTAGACCGGGCTCTTGGTCGGCGTCTGGATGGTTCCGTTCTCGATGCCGGTCTCGAATCGTCTTCAGCTCCGTCTGCAGCGCGGCCGGGACCGTGCTGGAGAAGTCGTGGAACGGCGAGAGCACGGCGCCGCCGTTGGCCAGCGTGCCGACGTAGGTGCCGCCCTTGAACGAGCCGCCCGCCGCCGACGTCACCGCGCCCTTCACCGCGGCCTGGATGCCCTTGGTGACGCTGCTGATCATGTACTTGCAGTACTGCGCGGCGCTGATGCAGCCGTCGGTGTCGACCCAGAGCATGTTGACGTGGCCGCCGGAGCTGTCCGCGTCCTGGACCGCCTTGGCCGCGCCCAGGCCCACGTTGCCCGCCACCGGGAAGATGACGTCCGCGCCCTCGCTGATGAACGTCTGGGTGACCGTCTGGCCCTTGGTCTGGTTGGTGAAGTCGCCGGTGAACTCGCCCTTCTGGGTCTGCTCATTCCAGCCAAGCACCGCGACGTTGGTGTGGTGCTGCTTGTTGTAGTACTGCACGCCGTCCCAGTAGCCGTCCATGTAGATCGTGACGGTCCCGAAGTCCTCACCGCCGAACGTGGCGACCTTGCCGGTCTTGCTCATGCCCGCGGCCAGGTAACCGCCGAGGAAGCCGTCCTGCACGGTGTTGAACGTCAACTGGTCGATGTTGCTTTCCTTGGCGCCGGTCAGGCACTCCGAGGCGTACGAGCAGTCGACGATCGCGAAGTTCTGGCTCGGGTTCGCCTTGGCCGCGGTCTCCGTCGCGTCGGCCATCAGGAAGCCGACGGTGACGATGATCCCGCACTTCTCGCTGAGGAACGTGTTGATGTTCGGCACGTAGTCGCTCTGCGTGGTGGACTGCAGGTACTTCACCGTGATGTTCGGGTTGGCGGTGGCGGCCTCCTGCATGCCCTGCCAGGCCGACTGGTTGAACGACTTGTCGTTGATGCCGCCGGTGTCGGTGACCATGCACCCGAGGAACTTGCTTGAGGTCGAAGCGCCGGTGGTGCTCGACGCGGCCGACGAAGCCGCGGGCGAGCTCGACGTGCTGGCGCTGGTGCTCGCGCTCGCGCTCGACGAAGCGCTTGACGAACTGCTACCGCAAGCGGCCAGCAGCAAGCAGTGCTCGCCGCCGCAGCCGCCGCGATCAACGCGGTGTGTCTCACCGTTTCCTCCAGTGGGCCAGGGTTGCCGGAGCTAGGCATAACGGGGTAATCCCCCCGGACAGACTGCCCGGAGATTATTTCGTCAGCGTGTCGGGCGATAGAGGGCGGACCGGACTGCGGCCACCTCGTTGCCGAATCGCGACCAGATGCCGCCTGCAGCCGGACGACCGGCTACAAATCGGGCTGCCGACCTTAGTTTTTTCTGTGGCTTCCTACAGATGGGCTCCTGTTGCTTCATACAGAAGCGAGCATCAGGGGTGGCGTGGGTTGCCTGTGTGCCGAATTTGGCGCATTTTGGTTAGATGCAAATCGATTGGCCGGAGCTTCGCGCCGCCGCCGCTGACGTGGCCGGGCGCGCGTACGCGCCCTACTCCCGACTGCGCGTCGGCGCCGCCGGGCTGACCGGCGACGGGCTCGTCGTGACGGGGTGCAACGTCGAGAACGCGTCGTTCGGCCTCACCCTGTGCGCCGAGTGCGGCCTGGTGTCCGCGCTGCACGCGACCCCGCCGGCCGCGCCCGGCGGCGCTCCCCCGGTGCTTGTCGCGGTCGCGGTCGTCGCCGGGGACGGCGCGCCGCTGCTGCCGTGCGGGCGCTGCCGCCAGCTGCTGCTCGAGGCGGGCGGCCCGGCGCTGCTGGTCGATACCGCCGGCGGCCGCGTTCCCCTCGCCGAACTGCTGCCCGCCGCCTTCGGCGGCGCGGACCTGTCCGCCCGCCGGGAGCCGAGCACGGCGCCCCCGTCGTAGCCGCCAGCCCTGGGGAGCGAAATGCCGGACGTCGTATCACTGATCCACCTCAAGCGCGATAACACCCGGCCGCTGACCGAGCCAGGAGATCGGCTGGCTGTTCGCCGCCTACGCCAGCGGCGAGGTGGCCGACGAGCAGATGGCGGCGCTGCTGATGGCGGTCTACTTCAACGGGCTCGACGGCGCCGAGCTGGGGGCCTGGACCGGGGAGATGATCGCCTCCGGCGAGCGGCTTGACCTGACCGGCTTCGGCGCTCATGGCCGGCCAGGCCCTCGGTGGACAAGCACTCCACCGGCGGCGTCGGCGACAAGGTGTCGCTGGTGCTCGCGCCGCTGGTGGCGAGCTGCGGCGCGGTGGTGCCGATGATCTCCGGGCGCGGCCTCGGGCACACCGGCGGCACCCTGGACAAGCTCGAGTCGATCCCCGGCTGGCGCGCCAGCCTCGGCAACGAGGAGCTGACCGCCGCGCTGGCCAGCGTCGGCGCGGTCATCGCGGCGGCCGGCGGCGGCCTGGCGCCGGCCGACCGGAGGCTTTACGCGCTGCGCGACGTGACCGGAACGGTCGAGTCGATCCCGCTGATCGCCAGCTCGATCATGTCCAAGAAGATCGCGGAGGGAACCAGCGCCCTGGTGCTCGACGTCAAGACCGGGTCCGGCGCCTTCATGCAGGACCAGGAGCAGGCGCTGGCAGCTCGCCCGCACCATGGTCGCCCTCGGCGTCGAGCACGGCGTCCGCACCCGGGCGCTCATCACCCGCATGGACACCCCGCTCGGCCGGGCGGTGGGCAACGCCCTCGAGGTCGCGGAGGCCATCGCCGCGCTGTCCGGCGAGGGCCCCGAGGACCTGATGGAGGTCACCTTCGCGCTCGCCCGGCAGATGCTGGAGCTCGTCGGCATCGACGCCGACCCGCGGCAGGCGATCGCCAGCGGGCGCGCCCTCGACACCTTCAAGGCGATGATCAGGGCCCAGGGCGGCGACCCGGACGCCCCGCTGCCGCAGGCGGCGCACCGGCAGGGCGCGCTCCCGGCGCCCGCGTACGGCTGGGTCACCCGGCTGGACGCGCGCGCCGTCGGCGTCGCGGCGTGGCGGCTGGGCGCGGGCCGGGCGCGCAAGGAAGATGATGTCAGCCACACCGCGGGCGTCCGCTGCCTGGCCAAGCCGGGTGACTACGTCCGGCAGGGCGAGTACGTGCTTGAGCTGCACGCCGACGACCCGGCCCGGTTCGGCCCGGCGCTGGAAGCGGTCGACGGGCGCGCTGGCGATCGGCAGCGAGCCACCGCCGCAGCACGTCTCTCATCGTCGACCAGGTTGGAGCGTGAGCCAGGTTGAGCCCGACCCTTGACCAGATCCGCGCCGTGCCCAAGGTGCTGCTGCACGACCACCTGGACGGCGGCCTGCGCCCGTCCACCGTCGATCGAGCTGGCCGAGGAGACCGGCTACCGGGACCTCCCGACCCGCGACCCGGAGGAGCTGACGAAGATCCTCACCGCCGGCGCCCACCGCGGCCATCTCAACCTGTACCTGGACGCCTTCCGGCACACGGTCGGCGTCATGCAGACGACCGGACGGCCTGTACCGGGTGGCGAGGGAGTGCGCCGAGGACCTGGCGGCCGACGGGATCGTCTACGCCGAGGTCCGCTTCGCCCCCGAACTGCACACCGAGCGCGGCCTCACCCTCGACGAGGTGGTCGAGGCCGTCCTGGCCGGCTTCGCCGACGGCAGCAGGAACCGCCCGATCAAGGTGTACGCGCTGCTCACGGCGATGCGCACGGCGGCCCGGTCGCTGGAGATCGCCGAGCTGGCGGTCAGGCACCGCGACAACGGCGTGGTCGGCTTCGACATCGCGGGCGCGGAGGCGGGCTGGCCGCCGAGCCGCCACCTGGACGCCTTCCAGTACATCCACCGGGAGAACTTCCACATCACGATCCACGCGGGCGAGGGGTTCGGCCTGCCGTCGATCTGGGAGGCGGTGCAGTACTGCGGCACCGAGCGGCTGGGCCACGGGGTGCGGATCGTCGAGGACATCGAGATCTCCGCCGACGGCGCGGTGCAAGCTCGGCCGCCTGGCCGCCTACATCCGCGACCGCCGCATCCCGCTGGAGATGTGCCCGTCCTCCAACGTGCAGACCGGCGCGGCGCCGTCGATCGAGCGGCACCCGCTGCGGCTGCTGCGCCAGCTGCAGTTCCGGGTGACGGTGAACACCGACAACCGGCTGATGAGCCAGGTCACGCTCAGCTCGGAGTTCGAGCTGCTGGCCAGGGAGTTCGGCTACGGCTGGTCGGACATCGAGTGGCTGACGATCAACGCGATGAAGAGCGCGTTCGCCCCGTTCGACGAGCGCCTGCTGCTGATCAACACGGTCATCAAGCCCGGCTTCGCCACCGCCCGCGCCACTGAGCAACGCCCTCGTCCCCCCGCACCTGCTCTAGCACGTCGGACAATGCGACATCCGGCAGGCCGTGGCGGCGGTCTGTGCGCCCGTCATCGGTGGCTGCGACCTTGCAGATGGCGCCGCGACTTAGAACGCGACGATCTGGTAATCCGTCGAGGACACGCTCTTCGGCAGCTTGAGCAGGCGGATGTGCCCGTCGGTGATCACGCCGAGCTGGCCGGCCTGCTGTGCCGCCTTTGGCTGGCCACGTCGATTTCCGTCGCGCCGATGATGTACCTGGCCGAGGCGTCCGTCCACAGCACGGCGGATAGGCCGTCGCTGCAGGCCCCCCGGTACTGGTACAGGACGCGGACGGGCTTGCCGGTGCGGACGGAGTACGCGGTGAACTCAAGTCCGCCGTTCGCGCAGCCCGCGTTGGTGCCGGAACCGCCGGACAGGCCGTACTGAGTGCCGCAGATGGCGGTCCCGCCGTCCGGCGTGAGGTGCATCGTCCAGCAGCTGGATGGGCTGGTATCGGGCTCTTGAGCGTGAGCAGGACGCGGCTGGCGGCCAGCAGGTTAGTGCCGGAGCCGGTCACGTCGAGCGTGCGCAGCTGATTCGCGGCGCCCTGGTCAGCCCAGGGCGGTATGTCAGTGAAGGCCAGCTGTCGGCCGTCGGAAAGCCAGGACAACGTGCTATAAGAGCCGACCCGGCGTGAACTTGCTCGTGCTCCAGGCACGCAGTTCCGCACCGGACGATACTGAGTAGAGCGCGACCGTGGTGATGGGGGTGGTGCTGGGAGTGGGGGTGGTGGTGCTGGGAGTGGGGGTGGTGGTGGGGGTGGTGCAGCGTCGAGGGTGACGCCCTGACGCCGGAACCGGACGCGGTGCACCGAACGGCAGCCGTTGAGGACGCTGGTGCGGAGGTAGCCGAGGGCCTTGTCCGCATCATGGAGCGACCGGTAGCGGCGGTAGAGGCCGAGGAAGGCGTCTTGGACGATGTCCTCGGCGGTTGGCTGATCGCCGGGTCATCAGGAAGGCGAGCTTCTTCAAGCTCAGCGCGTGCGTCTGGTAGAGCACCGAGACGCGCTGCTGGGCCTCCAGGCCGGCCGGAAGCGTTTCCGTGGGTTGTTGCACGCCCTTAAAGATGCTGAGCCCGCCGGAAGGTTGCCCGGTTCACCGGCAAGGATTTCATGCGGGCAGGACGAGCGCGGTGCCGCCCGGTTCGGCCGGCAAACAGGTGATGCAGGCCCTCCTGGCGGGCGCACTACGTGATCGTGGATCGTTGTGTACATCCCCGTGTGGACAACGATCCACGATCACGCTTTCCGTGCGGCAGCAGGCGCCGGGACGGGGAGCCGCCGTGGTTACGGGCCCAGGGGCTGGAGCGCGGAGCCACGGGACCGTTCCGGATGATGTGGTTGGTCTTTATTTTTTGATTGAGGTCTTGATCAGCGGGACGGCGGCGGCGGACCACTTGCCTACGGCGGTGTCCAGGTCGGCCAGCTCGGGCTCGGTCACGTAGAGGCCGCGGGCGGGGACGGTTGCGCCCAGCTCGACCAGGACGGGGCGCAGGTGGACCTCGACCGCGAGCAGGTGGCCGGGCCAGCCGCCGGTCATCACCGGGACGGCGGTGACGCCGGCCAGGCCGTTGCTCGGGTAGCGGTCGAGGAAGGCCTTGAGCAGGCCGGTGTAGGTGGCCTTGTAGGTGGGCGAGGCGAAGATGGCGATGTCGGCCGCGGCGACCTCGGCGGTCAGGCTGGTCAGCTCCGGGTCGGTCCAGTCGAACAGCCGGGGGGCGTAGTCTGGCCAGGTCGATGACCACGCGGTCGGCGCTCTCACCGAGCTCCTTGGCCAGCAGGTCGGAAACGGCCACCGCGACGGAGTGGGTGCGGGAGTCCGGCTTGGGGTTGCCGGTGATGACGGCGATCTTGGTCATGATGCGGCGGTCCTTTGGTTGCCGGCGGTGTGCGTGGGCGCGAACGGGGTGGCCGTCAGCGGCGCTTCGCGCGGTGGCGCCGGGTGGCGCCAGAGGCCGCGGCGTTCGAGGATGGGCAGCACGCCCTCGCCGAACCAGTAGGACTCCTCCAGGTGCGGGTAGCCGGAGAGGATGAACTCGGTGATGCCGACGTCCTGCGTACTCCTCGATCAGGTCCGCGACTTCCTCGTGGCTGCCGACCAGGGAGGTGCCGGCGCCGCCGCGGACCAGGCCGACGCCGGCCCAGAGGTTGGGGTAGATCTCGAGGTCGCGCAGGCTGCGGCGGTCGCCGCTGTTGTGCAGCGCGCGCATCCGCTGCTGGCCTTCCGACTCGCTGCTCGCCAGGCCCGACTGGACCTTGGCGATCATGTCGTCGGTGACGCGCTCCATCAGGTAGCCCGCCTGCCGCCAGGCCTCCTCGCGAGGTGTCCCTGGAGATGGTGTGCAGGCGGATGCCGAGCCGGAGCTTGCGGTTCTGCTCGTGCCGCCTGGGCTTCGATCCAGCGGAGCTTGTCGTTGACCGCGCCCGGCGGCTCGCCCCAGGTGAGGTAGACGTCGGAGTACTTCGCGGCGACCGGGCCCGCGGCCGCGGACGAGCCGCCGAAGTAGATGTCGGGGATCGGGTCAGGCAGCCGTGACAGCTTGGCGCCCTCCACGTGCAGGTGCTTGCCCTGCATGGTGACGGTTTCGCCGCGCCAGAGCCGGGTCACGATGTCGAGGAACTCGCCGGTGCGCTCGTACCGGCCGTCCTTGTCCAGGAAGTCGCCGTAGGCGCGCTGCTCGGCCGACTCGCCGCCGGTGACGACGTTGAGCAGCAGGCGGCCCTGCGACTGGCGCTGGAAGGTGGAGGCCATCTGGGCCGACAGGGTGGGGCTGATCTGGCCGGGGCGGAACGCGACGAGGAACTTCAGCCGCTCGGTCACCTCGGTGAGCATGGCGCAGGTCAGCCAGGCGTCCTCGCACCAGGCGCCGGTCGGGGTGAGCGCGGCCTCGAAGCCGAGCTGCTCGGCGCTGCGGGCGATCTGGCCCAGGTACTTGACGGACGGCGGCCGGATCGCGCCGGCCGCGCCGGTCGCCACGCCGTGGCCGCCGCCGACGATGTCGCGGCCGTCGCCGTTGGTGGGCAGGAACCAGTGGAACCGCAGCGACATGAGTCGCTCGCGCCTCTCTCCGATTAATCCTACTTTTTTGATGGTTTTAATATACATGGTCTGGCAAGAGCGCTTGGGGCTGACGATCTTCGCAAGCCACCTGGCGCAAGCGTATCGTCGCGATCATGAGGGTGCGGGAGATGCGTAAGCTCGTCCAGCTGCGGACGGTTCCGCTGGACGCCAGGACACGGCGGCTCGGCGCCTGCTACGACATCGCCGACCTGCGGCGGGCGGCCAGGCGGCGGATCCCGCGGCCGGTGTTCGACTACGTGGACGGGGCGGCCGACGAGGAGATCTCGGTGGCGGCGAACGTGGCCGCCTTCCGGTCCTGGCGGTTCCTGCCCCGGGTGCTGGCCGGGGTGGAGTCCGTCGACACGTCGGCCCCGGTGCTCGGCTCGACCCTGCCGGCGCCGATGGTGCTCGCGCCGACCGGGTACACCCGGATGCTGCACCCGGACGGGGAGATCGGCGCGGCCCGCTCGGCCCTGCGGCACGGGCTGCCGTACACGCTGTCGACGATGGCGACGACCGGGATCGAGGAGCTGCGGGCAGCGGTCGGCGGCGGTACTGGAGCGGCGCGCCGCGACCGGGCCGGGGGCGCCGCGGCTGGGCCGGGGGCCTGGGCGGGGACCTGTGGTTCCAGCTCTACCTGACTGCGGGACCGGGCGCAGGCGTACAACCTGGTGGACGCGGGCCGAGTCCAACGGGTACTCGACGCTCGTGGTCACGGTGGACACGGTGGTGGCCGGGAACCGGGTGCGGGACCTGCGCAACGGCCTGTCGATCCCGCCGCGCTCACCTGAAGACGGTCGCCTCGGTCGGCGGCAAGCCCGGCGTACTGGTACCGGCTGCTGTCGGGCCCGGCCCTTGACTACGCCAACTTCGCGGGGCGGCCGCGGACGACGGTGATGGGGACGGCGGACTTCTTCGACGCCGACCTGAACTGGGACGATATCGCGGATCTGCGGGCCCGGTGGCCGGGGAAGCTGCTGCTCAAGGGGCCGGTGGGGCCCGCTGACGCGCGGCGGGCCATGGAGCTCGGGCTGGACGGGGTGCAGCTGTCCAACCACGGCGGGCGGCAGCTGGACCGGACGGTCGCCCCGGTTGACCTGATCGCGCCGGTGCGGGAGGCGGTCGGGCCGTCGTTCACCGTGCTGGTGGACTCGGGCGTGCGGCACGGCGCGGACGTGGTGATCGCGCTCGCGCTGGGGGCGGACGCGGCCGTGCTCGGCCGGGCCTACCTGTACGGGCTGATGGCCGGGGGCGAGGCCGGCGTGGACCGGGCGCTCGACCTGCTGACGCGGCAGTTCCGGTCCACGATGCAGTTCCTCGGGATGACGTCGGTGGCCGAGCTGCGCAAGCACGGCCGTGACCTGCTCACCCGCGACCCCGGCTAGCCCGCTCGGACCAGCGACCCCGCTCGACCCGCGGTGCCGGTGATGCGCAGGCGCGCCCATGTGGCGCCAGAGCCGCATCGGTCATCGCAGCGTACGGCCATGCATCACGAAAGCTGTTTCTTATGACGAAGACTTTTCGTGCGTATGCATAGCACGAATTTCTTACGTCAGGATAAAAGTCTTCGTGATCATGGCGAAGGGTCGCGCTTACGGGCGGGTGCGGGTGACGGAGTCGGTGGTTACAGGACGGGACGGGCGGGGTCGGGAAGGCTACGGGCGGGCGAGGGCCGGTGGCTACGGGCGAGACGGGCGGGGCGGGAGCGGCGGGCGGCGCTTGACCGGGCCGGTGGACGGGTCCGGGAGCGGGGCCGGCGGGTTCTCCCCGAGCATCGCCAGGGCACGGTCCACCGCCGCCTCGAGCTGCGGGTCGCGGCCGGCCGCCCAGTCGTCGGGGGTGATCAGCACCTCGGTGTCGGGGTCGACGCCGTAGTTCTCGACCGACCAGCCGTACTCGTTGAACCAGGACGCGTACCTCGGGACGGTGATCCGGGTGCCGTCGACCAGCCCGTGGCCGTGGCCGTCGATGCCGACCACGCCGCCCCAGGTGCGCGCGCCGATGACCGGGCCGAGGCCGAGGCCGCGGATCGCGGCGGTCACGATGTCGCCGTCCGAGCCGGCGAACTCGTCGGTCAGGGCGACCAGCGGGCCGCGCGGCGCGTCCTGCGGGTAGCTGTAGGGACGCAGCCGCCGCGGTATCTTCCAGCCGATGATGCGGCGGGCGAGCTTCTCCACGATGAGCTGCGAGGTGTGCCCGCCCCGGTTGCCGCGGACGTCCACGATCAGCCCGTCCAGGCCCATCTCGGTCCGCAGGTCGCGGTGGAAGTGCGCCCAGCCCTCGCCCATCATGTCGGGCACGTGCAGGTACCCGACCCGGCCGTCGGACCGGTCGCGGACGAACTGGCGGCACGCCGGCGACCCAGTCCTGATAGCGCAGGCGCCGGTCGTCATGGAGCGGCACGACGACGACCCGGCGCGTCTCGGGGTACTCGGGCGCGGCCGCGTCCCGCTCACCGGACTCGAGCGTCACCGAGGCTTCCGTGGCAGGCAAGACCGCCATGGCGGATGTGCCAGAGGCATTCGATGTGACAGGCACGTGCCCGCGCCAGCGCCAGGCGACGTCCCCAGCGCCAGCGAAGGCGGTCGGCGCGGCGGACGCGGGCGGCGGCGACCGCCCGCAGCTTGCCGGCCTGGTCAGAGGCCTCGGCCTTGCCCGCGTCGCTCGTATGCGCCTTATCCGCGTCGCTGGTGGCGGGTTCGCGCTCGCCCGCCTCGCCGTCATCGTCGGCCGGCGGCGGCGGCGGGCGGCCCGGGGGACTAGGGAGGGGTCGGCCGGGCGGATGGTCAGCTCGACTGGCTTTCCCTCGGTGCCTGCCAGCCCCGGCCCCGGGCCGTAGACCGGGTCGACCGGCCGGCCGTCGACCGCGAGGATCTCGTCGCCCGCGCGCACGGCCACCCGGGGGCGGCGAACGGCGACCGGGCGTGCGGGTCCGACGACTCGCCGGGCAGCACCCGCGTCACCAGCCACCGCCCGTCAGCCGCCCGGGCCACGTCCGCGCCGAGCAGCGCCGCGGGCGCACCGCGCAGCGTGTTGCGCGCGGTGAAGGTGCTGGTCGGGTGGACATACGCGTGCGACGTGCCCAGTTCGGCGGCGACCTCCCAGAGCAGGTCGCCGAACTCGGCCGACGACCTGATCCGGTCAAGCAGAAACCGGTAGTCGTCGAGCACGCCGTCCCAGTCCACGCCGGACATGCCCGCGGTCCAGAAGTCCCGGCGCAGCAGCCGCCCGAATTCCGCGTAGGCGTGCGTCCAGAGCGCCCCGGGATCGGCCTGGAACCGGGCCCGCGACAGGTCCACGGTGACCACTTCGTCGGACGAGCCGTTATCGACCTTGCGGTCAGACGGCACCACACGCACCTTGTGCTCGTCGCCGATGACCAGCCGCGCGCCGTCGCCGCTGACCGCGAACCAGTTCACGTCGGAGGTCAGCACGCTCGCCTCGCGCTTGCGCAGGTCGAACCGCTCGAGCGCGGGCTTGGCCGGTTCTCCTCGGGATCGGCGGCGCCATCGCCGAGCACGCCGGTGAGCGGGTAGCGGAGCCAGACCAGGCCGCCCTTGACCGCGGCCAGGCTGAAGTACCGCGCCTCATCCACCGGCAGCGCGACCACGCGGGAGGAAATCGCCTCGGTGTCGACAGTAAGCGCGGTCCGTTCCTCTGCGTCCTTGGAATTCTCCCCCGCGCCAGCCGCCCGGCCGCCCGGCTGGGGGCCGAACGGCGACAGCGTGTGCGCGGCCAGCGGGACCAGGTAGGGACGGGCGCCGAACGGGAACGACAGGTCGAAGGAGTGCATGTCGTAGACCGGGTCGAAGGTCCGGCGGGACAGGAACGCCAGGTACAGGCCGTCCGCGGTGAAGACCGGGTGGCTGTCGACGAACCGGCCGTCGGTCACGTCCACCGTGAGCTGGTCTTCGATCCGCGCGATCCTGATCCTGGCCTGCGGCTGCGGGCCCGGCTGGGCCCAGGCCAGCCAGGCCGAGTCGGGCGACCAGGAGATGCCCTCGACTTCCCCGTCGTCATTGCCCGCCAGCTCGGTGACCTCGGCCGACTCGACGTCGACGAGCAGCAGCCGGCCGTCGGCGGCGGCGATGGCGAGCTTGCTGCCGTCGGGCGACGCCTCCAGCGACAGGACGTCGCCGACCGCGCCGGCGGCGATGGTCCGCGGCGGCCCGGCTTGCTCCGGCTCGACCTCGGCGATCTGGACCGCGTCGGGGCCGTCGGCGTCGGTGACCCAGGCCACCGTGCCGGTCTGGCCGAGCACGCGCGGCAGCCGGGCCCGCGCGGCCGGGTCGACCAGCAGCGCCCGGGCCGGGCCGTCGGCGTGCGTCAGCCAGTGCACCGTGCCGCGCACCGTCACCACGCTGGCCTGGCCCGTCCGGTCGCAGTCGAGGTCGCCCAGGTTGTCGTCGGCGGTGATCAGCTTCGGCGCGCGGGCGGCGGGCGGGGCGCCCAGCTGGAGGTCGAGCTTGCGCGGCTGTGCGTCGGCCGCGAGGCTGTCGAGCAGCCAGATGTCGCCCGCCAGGTGGTAGACGACCCGGGTACCGTCGGTGGCCGCGTTGCGGGCGTAGAACCCGTCGTGGTCGGTGTGCCGGCGCAGGTCGGTGCCGTCAAGCGCGGCCGAGTAGATGTTGCCGGTGCCCTCGTGGTCGGAGATGAAAACCAGCCGGTCACCGGCGAGCATGGGGCTGGCGAACTGCCCGTTCAGCTCGCGCAGCACCTGGGTGAAGAGCGGGTCGTCGCCGCCTGCGACCCAGAGACGTCCCGCGGTGCCGCCCCGGTAGCGCTTCCAGTACGCCGGATCGCCGCGCTGCCCGGTCAGCAGCGCGGTCGCCGTGGTGGTCAGCGCGAGGTCATTGACCTGGCCGAACGCAGCCGGCGGGGCGGCCCGGCCAGCGGCACGGCGTACGCCCAGGTGCGCTGGCTGCTCGGCTGGCCCGGCGGCGGAGGTGGCGAGCACCTCACCCGCGTGCGTCCAGCCGGTGGTGCGGGTGCGCATGTCGCCCCAGTAGGTGCGCCGGGTCGCGGGGCCGCCGGTCCCGTCGTCGATGGCGGCCGTGTAGACCTCGGGAATGCCGCCGTCCCGCCAGCTCGTCCAGGCGATCGTGGCGCCGTCGGGCGAGAACCGCGGGTGGCTGGCCTGGCCGCCGTCGGTGGTCAGCCGCCAGGCGCGGCCGCCGTCGGCGGGGGCGAGCCAGACGTCGTCTTCGGCGACAAAGGCCAGCAGATCACCGTGAATGTGAGGGAAGCGCAGATAACCGGGGGTTGCCACGCGGTTCATCCTATGGGCGGTCATCCGCTGCGAGCGATGGCCGCGTTGGCTCACAGCCAGCCACGTTCCTCGGCGATGCGGCGGGCCTCGGTGCGGTTGCGGGCGCCGGTCTTCTGGATGCAGGAGGAGAGGTAATTGCGGACGGTGCCCTCGGAAAGGAAGAGACCGCCGGCGATCTGCGCGATCGCGGCGCCGTCGGTCGCGGCCGCCAGGACGTCTGTTTCCCGCGGGGTGAGCGGGCTGGCGCCGTCGGCCAGGGCGGCGGCGGCCAGGTCCGGGTCGATGACCCGCTGGCCGTCCAGCACGTCGCGGATGGTCCGGGCGAGCTTGTCGGCCGGCGAGTCTTTCACGATAAATCCCGATACGCCCGATTCCATCGCGCGCCGCAGGTAGCCGGGGCGGCCGAACGTGGTGAGGATCACGATCTTCGTCTTGCGGGCACGCCTGCCGCAGCCCGGCGGCGGCGGAGAGCCCGTCCATGCCTGGCATCTCGATGTCGAGCAGGGCGACGTCGGGGCTGGTGCGTTTGGCGGCGCCGACCACTTCGTCACCCCGGCCAACCTGGGCCACCACCTCGATGTCGTCCTCGAAGGAGAGCAGCGCGGCGAGTGCCTCGCGGATCATCGCCTGGTCCTCGGCGATCAAGACCCGGATGATGTTCACGGCGTAACGTTAACGCGGCCGGACCGGGTCACGGGTCAGCTGCTCAGCGCGTCGCTGTTACGGGCGCTGGCCGGGTGGCCGCCCGCACCGGGTGACTGAGCGCCCGCGGCCACCGTGGTCGGCACGGTGGCGATGAGGCAGAAACCCGGGCGCGCGTCCGGTCGCAGCTCCAGGGTGCCGCCGACCGCGCTCAGCCGCTCGGACATGCCGCGCAAACCCGAGCCCTCCGGGACCGGGCGGCGGTCGCCGGCCGGACCGGCCGCCCCGGCTTGATCACCGGCGGCGGCCGGGGGGCGGGGGATGTGGCCCGTGCCGTCGTCACGCACGGTCAGCGACATCGTGCCGCCGCGCTGGGCCAGGCTGATGTGGCAGTTGGTGGCGCCGGAGTGACGGACGACGTTGGTGACCGCCTCGCGCAGGCACCAGGCCAGCGGCGCCTCCGCGTCCGGGTCGAAGGTGCCGGACAGCAGGGTCAGCTCCGCGTCGTCCAGGCGGCGATGCCCGCGCTGGCCAAGGCGGCGCGGGCGGTGATGATCTCGACGGCCAGGGTCGGCCGCCGGTACCCGCTGATCGCCTCGCGGATGTCCCGCAGCGTCTGCCTGCTGACCGCCGCGACCTGCTCGATCTCGTCCTTGACCCGGTCCAGTCGGGCCGCTTTGCGGCAGCCGGCCGAGCAGCCGGGCCGCGAGCTCGGACTTGAGCGTGATCATGGACAGCGACTGGCCGGTGAGGTCGTGCATGTCCCGGGCCAGCCGCAGCCGTTCCTCGCTGGCGGCGAGCTGCGCGACTTCCTCGCGGGCCTGGCTCAGCTGCGCGGTCAGCTCGACCTGATGGCGCAGGCCGATCATGGCCAGGCCGATGAACACCGCGGGCAGCACGTTGCTGAGGAAGTCGGTGCCGTGGACATGCGTGGTCAGGCTGAACACCAGGTAGCAGATGACGCAGCCGAGGACGGCGCGCAGCGCCCAGCCGCGGTTCGCCAGCAGCAGGCCGGACGCGGACGACACGAAGATCCACAGGCCGACCGCGCCGGTCTGCCCGTAGAACAGGCAGAAGACCACGGCGAGGAGCGCGAGGGCGGCGAGGCCAGGCAGCTTGTACCGGGACGGAGTCGGCCAGGTGGGCACCAGGACCAAGTACAGCAGGCAGAACGCCACGATGATGGCCAGGCCGCCGGCCACGTAGGGCGCGCCGTAGTGGTGACTGACCAGGTCGGCCACCCCTCCGACCAGGTACAGCAGCCAGATCCCGGTGAAGAAGGTGCCCGGCGATCTGGGCACCCCGACTGGGGTATCCGGAGCCGGGCCGCCTGCCCGGGATCTGGCTGTCGGTGCTCATAGCGCTCATCTCTTCTACGGTAACTCCGCGCCGGTCAGACCGACTCCGCCATCGAGCGGACCGAGAGGACGGCCAGCCCGGCGAAGATCGCCAGCCACGCCACCAGCCCGATGGCCAGGTAGGCGGGCACCGAGTGGTTGGAGATCACGTCGGTGGAGATGTTCACCGCCTCGAAGGTGGGCGTGGCCTTGCTGATGTTGCCCAGCACGCCGGTGAACGGGTACCAGATCCCGCCCAGGGTGGCGAACACGAAGTAGAGCGCGATGGTGATCGGCTGGGCCTGGTCCGGAGGGTAGCGGTAGCCGATCGCGACGGCGAGGGCGGCGAAGATCGTCGAGCCGAGCCAGATGATGACCGCGATCACCAGCCACTGCCAGGCCGGCAGGTGCACGTCCCCGTAGAAGCGGCCGAGCAGGAACACGATCACGATCGACGGGATGGTGGTCACCATGGAGGTGAGGATCTTGGCGATCACGTAGGCGTTGGCGGGCAGCGGGGTGAGCCGCAGCTGCCTGATCCAGCCGACCTTGCGTTCCTCCGAGATGCGGATGGAGTTGCCGTTGAGCGTGCCGCGCGAACGCGCCGAACGTCGCCATCGCGACCATGTAGTAGGCGGAGAAGTTGACTCCGTAGAGGTCGTGTTCGGCGCCGCCTTGGCGAAGATCAGGTAGAGGACCACGGGCAGGCCCACGGTGAAGATCAGATACCTCTTGTTGCGGCGCAGCCGGTTGATCTCGGCCCGCGTCAGCAGCAGGATGCCACGCATTTCTTTCGTCTCCCTCATTCGTGTGCGCTCAGCGATTCGGGTGCGCTCAGCGCGCTTTGCCTAGCGGGCGCGGGCAGGCTCGGCGCCTCGGCCCCGGCCCGGTCGTCTTCCGCGGTGATGGCGAGGAACGCCTGCTCCAGGCCGAGGCTGCCGACCTCGATCTCGCTCGGCCGGTAGCCGGCGTCGAGCACGGCGTACAGCGTCGCGTCGGAGTCGTCGGTCTGGATGTGCACCAGATCGTGCCTGGTCTCCAGGCTGACGACGCCGGGCAGGCCGAGCAGGAACGGCTCGTCCGCCCCGGCCAGCCGGAACGACATGCGCTTGGCGCCGGCGCGCTTCTTGATGTCCTCGGGCGACCCGTCGGCGAGCAGCCGTCCCCGGTTGATGACCAGGATCCGGTCGGCCGCCTGGTCGGCCTCCTCCAGGTAGTGGGTGGCGAACAGCAGCGTCTTGCCCTCCGCCACCTCTTCCTTCATCGACGCCCAGAACCGCTGCCTGGTCTCCACGTCCATCGCCGCGGTCGGCTCGTCCAGCACGATCAGGTCGCACTCGCCCGCGATCGCGAGCGCGAACCGCACCCGCTGCGTCTGGCCGCCGGACAGCCGGTCCACCCGCTGGTCGGCGACGGACTCGATGCCGGCCGCGCGCAGCGTGGTGGCGACGGGAATGGGCCGCGGGTGCAGGCCGGCGATCAGCGTCACCAGCTCGCGCACCGTCACCTCGGGCATCAGCCCGCCGGACTGGAGCATGGCGCCGACCGCGCCGGACTTGACCGCGTGGTACGGGTCCTGCCGAACATCCGGATCTTCCCCGAGGTGGGCTTGCGCAGCGCCAGGAGCATGTCGAGCGAGGTCGACTTGCCCGCGCCGTTCGGGCCGAGCAGGGCGACGGTCTCGCCGGCGCGAAGCTCGAGGCTCAGCCCGTCGACCGCCTTCAGGCTGCCGTAGTGCTTGCTGACGTTCTCGAACGAGACGACCGGTCCCGTTCCGCTGTGGCTCATGCGCTGATCCCTTGCCTAGTCGGCCGGTCCGGCCGCTGGATTCGCGTTCTAACTCATCCCACCACCGGCCGTCCGCGGCCCGGTAGTGCGACGGCTCAGCGCTTACCCATGACAAATCTCAGCGGTCGCCCATGACAACGAGAGCCGCGTCTGCTACCGGCCGACGGCGTAGCCCTGCATGCCGCGGGGGTTGGCGGCGGCGTAGAGCAGCCCGCCCCGGCGGGCGACGGCGCTGATCCGGCCCAGCGACCAGGGCGGCTGGACATGGACGTCGTGGCCGCGCCGTCGCAGCTCGTCGATGACCGGCGCCCCGGCCCGTTCCTCGATGTCCAGCCGGAGCGGGTAGGCCTCGCGCGGGTAGAACGACGACGGCATGTGCGCCGAGTGGAAGGCCGGGAAGTCGATCGCCTGCTGCAGGTTCATCCCGAACACCACGTGGCTGAGGAAGAAGTGCAGCGTCCACTGGTCCTGCTGGTCCCCGCCCGGCGTGCCGAACGCCAGGTACGGCTCGCCGCCCCGCAGCGCCAGCGTCGGCGTCAGCGTGGTCCGCGGCCGCTTGCCCGGCGCGATGGTGGCGGGCAGCCCGGGGGTGAGGGTGAACATCTGCGCCCGGGTGCCGAGGGGGAACCCGAGCGCCGGGATGACCGGCGAGGACTGCAGCCAGCCGCCGCTCGGCGTCGCGGTGACCACGTTCCCCCACCGGTCGGCGACGTCGAGGTGGCAGGTGTCGCCGCGCCGCGCCTGCGGCTGCGCGGCCGACGACCGGCCGAGCGGCTCGCCGGTGGCGGGGTCGATCCCGGGATCGCCGCTCCCCCGCACGTGCCGCCGGGCAGAATCAAATTCAGAGGTACGGAACGGACCGCTGGCGAATTCCGGCAGCTCCGTTTCCCTGCCCGCCGGGCCGGCCGGGACGCAGGTCCGCGCTGGCGGTCTCGCCGATGAGCGCGCGCCGCTCGTCGTTGTAGGCGTCGGAGAGCAGTTCGTCCAGCGGGACGTCGGAGAACGCGGGGTCGCCGTACCACGCCTCCCGGTCGGCGAAGGCGAGCTTGGCCACCTCGGTCACGCGTGTGGATGTAGTCGGCCGAGCCGGGGTCCATGGCCGCCAGGTCGAACCCCCGCAGCAGCGCGAGCTGCTGCAGGAAGACCGGGCCCTGGCCCCAGGGGCCGGTCTTGCAGACGGTCAGCCCGGCGTAGTCGTACGTCTCGGGGGCCTCCAGGCGGGCGTGCCAGCTGGCCAGGTCGTCGCCGGTGAGCAGGCCGCGGTGCCGCTCCCCGGTCACGTCCATCACCTCGGTCGCGGCGAACTTGCCGATCTCCTCGGCGACGAAGCCGTCGTACCAGGCGCGGCGCGCGGCCTCGATCTGCTCGTCGCGGTCGCCGCTGGCCGCCTCCGCCTCGGCCAGGATCCGCTGGTAGGTGGCCGCGAGCGCCGGGTTGGCGAACAGGGTGCCCGGCGCGGGCACGCCGCCGCCCGCCAGGTAGACCTCGGCCGAGGAGTGCCAGTGCTCGCGGAAGAGGTCCGCCACGCTGGCGATCGACCAGCTGACCGCGGGCACCAGCGGGTAGCCGGCCTGCGCGTACCCGATCGCGTAGCCGAGCACGTCGCGCAGCCGCAGCGTGCCGTACTCGCGCAGCAGCAGCAGCCAGCCGCCGAACGCGCCCGGGACGCAGGCGGCCAGCAGCCCGCTGCCCGGCACCAGGTCGAGGCCCGCGTACGCCTCGACGGTGGCGGCGGCCGGGGCCGGGCCCTGCCCGCTGACCACGAACGTCTCGCCCCGCCGGGCGTCGTGCCCGATGACCGGCACCTCGCCGCCGGGCCCGTTCAGGTGCGGCTCGACGACCTGGAGCACGAACCCGGCGGCGACGGCGGCGTCGAACGCGTTGCCGCCCTTCTCCAGGACGGCCATCCCGGCCGCGGACGCCAGCCAGTGCGTGGACGCGACCATCCCGAACGTCCCCGCGAGCTCCGGCCTGGTCGTGAACTCAGGAATCATGGGTACCCATCCAACCGCACCGACGCACGCGCCGGTAACGTCTGTTGCATGGATGAGTTGGACGCACGGGTACGGGCCATCTGCGATCTCAACGTCGCCGAGGCGCGCGAATACGCCGGGCGGCACGAGTACGACGGGGTGCCGCAGGATCTGTCAGCCGACGGGGTGGCCACCGGGCTGGCGCGGCTGGCGGCGGCCCGCGAGTCCGCCGCGGCGCAAGCCGACCCGCACGACGAGGCGCACCTGCGCGCGTTCGAGAACCTGCAGCGGGTCGTCTACGCCGACCTGGAACTGCACCGGAGCAACCCGATAGCGCACCTGGGCGAGCTCGACCTGGCCTGCTACGACAAGGACTACGCGCCCGAGGCGGACCGGCTACGCCGCGCGGGCCGCGCACCTGGCGGCCTGGCCGGCCGTGATCGACGCGGCGGTCGGCACCCTCGACCGCATCCCCGCCCCGATCGCCGGCTCGCTGCTCGGCGCGGTGCGCGGGCTGGCCGCGGGGCATCCCCGACGACGCCGACCCGCGGGCGCGGGAGGCGGCGCTCGCCGCGCACGTGCGGCTGGTCGCCCACGTGCAGCGGGCCGCCGATTCCGGGCCGCCCGACGCCGCCCTCGGGGCGGCCGCGCTCACCTCGCTGCTGTCGTCGGCCGAGGCGATCGACGTCGACCTGGGCACGCTCGCCGTGCGGGCGGACGCCGAACGGGACCGGCTGATGGAGCGGCTGGCCGAGTCGGCCGCCCGCATCGACGGGCGGCGCGCACCCCTCGATCTCGCCCGCGAGCTGGTCAAGGACCATCCCGACCGGGCGGGCGTGATCAAGACGGCCCGGTACTGGACGGAGCGGGCGATCGAGTTCACCCGCGAGCGCGACCTGGTGCCGGTGCACGACGGCGTGTGCCTGGTCGGCGAGTCACCGGAGTCGCGCCGCTGGGCGATGGCGATGATCTCGACCAACGCGCCCGCCGAGCGGGACGCGCCGTCCTGGTACTGGATCACGCCGCCCGACGAGTCCTGGCCGCAGGAGCAGGCCGAGGAGTGGCTTGAGGTGTTCAGCGCCTCCACCCTGCCCGCCATCACCGTGCACGAGGTCGCACCCGGGCACTTCTCGCACCACCAGGCGCTGCGCCGCACCCGGGGCGACGTGCGCCGCACGCTGTTCTCCAGCGCCTTCGTCGAGGGCTGGGCGCACTACGCCGAGGAACTCTGCGTCGAGGAGGGGTTCCTGGCCGATGACCCCCGGTTCGCGTTCGGCGTCTGGCTCGAGGCGCTGGTCCGGGTGACCCGGCTGGCCTGCGCGCTCGGCGTGCACACGGCGGGCATGACGGTGCAGGAGGCGGCGGCGCGGTTCGAGGCGGACACCCACCTGACCGGGCCGGCCGCCCTGTCGGAGGCCGCGCGGGCGACGTTCGACCCGACCTACGGCCGGTATACCTGGGGCAAGCTGGAGATCATGGCGCTGCGCGAGCAGGCCAGGTCGTCCTGGGGCGCGGGCTTCACCCTCAAGCGCTTCCACACCGCCCTGATGGACCTGGGCTCCCCGCCCCTGGGGCTGATCGGAACCGCGGTCGGGCAGCGGTAGCCTGTTGCTCGTGCAAAGGTACATCCGGGTCATGGGGCTGGCAGTCGCTCTCGCGACCGCGTTCGGGGCGGCGGGATGCTCCTCCCGTAACCACTCGGGCGGGTCGGGCATCGTCACCAACGGGGCGTACGTTCAGCAGTCGATCTCGATCGGTGAGACCACCGTCGGCTACCTGGACATCCGCAACAACGGCGCGGCGGACGAGCTGATCTCGGTGTCCACCAGTGTCGGCGGTCTGGTCGAACTGCGCGGGCCGGTCACCAAGGGGGTCTCCCCGGTGGTCATGCACACGGTCAAGGACATCCCGATCCCCTCCGACGCGACCACGCAGCTGATCCCGAACAGCTATCACCTGCTGATCACCCACCCCGGCGCGATGCACGACGGCAAGGACATCTACCTCAAGCTCACGTTCGCCCACGCGGGCTCGATGACCGTCATCGCCCTGGTGACCAACCCGCAGAACGGCGGCTCGAGCTACTTCCTCAACTGACCCGCCGGGTGAGCGGCAGCCGGGCGCGGGTCTGCTCGTCGGCCGGGGTATAGACGGTCAGCCGCGCCTCGGGCAGCATCGGGAACTCAAGCTCGGTGACCGCGAACGTGACCGGGCCCGCCTTCGGGTGGATGAACGTGCGGATGCGCGGCTCCGGGTCGGCCACCTCGTGCCTGGCCCACAGGCCGGCGAACTCCTCGCTCAGGCTGGACAGCCGCCGGATGTCCTCCTCCCAGTCCGGGTCGCCGACGTGCCTGGCGTACGCGGCGCGAAGTCGCGCTACCAGGTAGGGCATCTCCTGCTCGTACTGCGGGAACTTCTCGCGGGCGCTCGGCTCGGTGATGCAGCACCATAGGGTGTTCTTGTGGATGCACGGCATCTCGTGCCAGTTCCAGAACAGCTCCTCGGACGCGTCGTTCGAAAGCAGGATGTCGAACCGGCCGTTGGTCAGGCTGGCGGGCAGCGGGTCGAGCGAAGCGACGATCTCGCGCACCTCCGCCGGGATAGCACGCCGCGCGGTGCCGGTCAGCAGCGGCGATGCCTCGGCCAGCCAGTACAGGTGCTCCCGGCCCGCGCGGTCCAGCTGCAGCGTCCGCGCCAGCGCGTCCAGCACCTGCACGCTCGCGTTGATCTCGCGCCCCTGCTCCAGCCAGGTGTACCAGGTGACACCGACGCCTGCCAGCAGCGCGAGTTCCTCGCGCCGCAGTCCGGGTGTGCGCCGCCGCGACCCGGCGGGCAGGCCGAAATTCTCCGGCGCCAGCCGCGCCCGCCGGGCCTTGAGGAACTTGCCGAGCTCTTCACGTCGCCTGCACTGCGCCGTTGCGCTGGCCGACGCCCGCGCATTCGCCGGCGCCTGGGCCTGCGCGTTCGCCGGCGCCTGGGCGGTCGCCGCTCCCTGCCCGCTGGCCCGCCCCAGCGCTTGGGCGGACTCGTAGGTGACCAATGACACACCTCCCCTCGTCCGGGTATCGGATACCAGACTAAGAAGCACCCCTGACATTCGAGCCAGGCGGACCCGCCCGGCGCCGACCGATCCATCGGCACCATCGAATTACCATCGATTTTTGTAGCCAGCGGGCCAGGTTGGGCCCGCAGGGCCGGGGGATCGCTTGCTTGCGCGATTGTCGCGATATATCGTGGATCTTACTAAGGCCTTTGGGTGGAGGAAACTGTGGCTTCGGGTTACGACATGAGGGTCGGCGACGCCGAGCGGGATGCCGCGGCGAACGAGCTGCGTGAGCACTTCGCCAGCGGACGGCTGACCCAGGATGAGCTCAACGAGCGGCTGGACCGGGCCCTTGGCGCCAAGACGCGCGGGGATCTGAGCGGGCTCTTCTCCGACCTGCCCTCGTCAACAGCGTGGCAGGAAGCCTCGGCCGACGGCGCCGACGCCTTGGCGGGCGGCCCATTCGGGGCCAACTTCGGCCCGAAGCCGTGGGGGGCCAACAGGTCGCTGGGACGGCCCGGGGAACAGTGGGTCGACTGGGGCGCGGGTTACGGCGGGCGGTCGGGCTCCGGGACTGACGACCCGTTTGGCGGCGGCGGCCGCTCTGGCGGCTCCGGCAGGCGCACGGCCGGGATGGTGCTCGCCCCGCTCATGCTGCTCGCGGTGCTCGGACTCGGCATCTACTCGATATTCGGCCTGGGCGGCCCACGGCCCTTCGGCTTCATACTCATCCTCGCGGCGTTCGCGCTGCTCAGGCGGCTTGTCTTCATCCTTTTGGGACGTCGGCGGGGCGGCCGGGGCGGCTCGCGGCGCGGCGGCCGGGGCGGCCCGCGGGGACGCCGTCGGTAGATCGCCCGCACACCATACGCATGGGCCGGGTTCCCTGGCTGAGATCCGCGATTTATCGTGGAAGGGACCGAACTTCCGAGCGAACACGGAAGGCGAGATGGTGTGATGCGTTACTACGCTCCCCTGCCTGGCGGCGGCGACCCTTTCTGGCCGCGAGGCCCGCATGCGATGCGTGTTGGGGACGCAGAGCGCGACGCCGCGGCGGCCGATCTCGGCGAGCACTACACAGCCGGCCGACTCACCCTCGACGAGCTGCACGAACGCCTTGAGTCGGTATTCGCCGCGAAGACGTTCGGCCAGCTCGCCCGGATCATGTCCGATCTTCCCGGGCAGGGACGGCCGCCCGGCCCGGCCCGGGCCTTCGGGCCTGCGGTGATGCCCGCCGCGCCCGGGCTGCCGTGGATGCCGGCGCCCGGGACGCGCTACCACTGGGGCGGCTACTGGGACCCAAACGGCAGGCAGGGGGCGGCCCTGGGGCCGACCGCGGCCGGCTTCGCCCCGGGTGCGGGCTTCGGGCCGGGCGGGCCGTTCCAGTCACGGGACGCGCAGCCTGATTCGCCCACGGTGGACCGCACGGCCAAGTTCGCCGCGCTGTCGCTGCTGATCCTGGCCATGCTCATCTGGCTGTTCACCGCCCTGCTGTTCGCCCGGCACGGTTTCTCCACCCCGCTCGGCGGCAGCTACCCGGCCGGAAGTAGCGCCGGCCGGGTAACCGCGCGACCCGCTGCGGGACTACGAGGTAGCGGAAGTCGCTGTCGGCTTGCTTGGCGTCCGAGTCCGGGTCTGGCTGGCTGGAGATGACGGCCGGCTTGCTCGCGCTGGTGAACCAGAGGCGGACTCGCCCACTGGACGCCGCGCGTTCACCACCGGCCTCAGCCGCCCCACCAGGCACTGCACCCCCACTGGCACCAGCGGACCGCCCGGTTGCCGGATGGCCGCCCGAGGACGCCGCGGACCCCGGCGGGGTGGCCGTCGCCGCGATGACGCCGTCCAGCAGGTAGTGCGGGCTGAACGCGATGGCGGCTCGTCGCCGGTGAAGTCCGCGGGCACCGATTCCCTGGCCCGCGCCTGGCCCTGGGTCGCCGCACCCACCGTGACCCGTCCCGGCGCGAACGTGAGCTGCACCGGGGTACCCCGCTCAGCGACCAGCGCCACCCGCCGCACCGCTTCCGCGAACGCCTCGGCGGGAAGGTCGGCGGTGCAACCGAACTCTTCCGGGAATCGCGAGCGGTATCGGACGAACTCCCCGGCCAGCAACCGCGCGGTCAGCTGGCGCGGGCCGGCCTCGAAGCCGATCATGGCCTCGGCCGCGCCCGCACTGCTACCTCCCCCGCCCGCCACCTGATACCTTCCCGCCCGCGATACCTTCCCCGCCCGCGCCAGCCCCGCCCGAGGCCGCCGCGCCCTTGCCGTCGGTGCTTGGCCGGAGCATGATCCGGACCTCGGTTTCTGCGCCCATCATCTTGGCCGCGTCACTCAGCGTCCTGGCCGGCACCAGCAGCGCGACCCGGCCCTGGCCAGCGAAGCCCGGGGCCGGCTTCCAGGCCAGTTCCCTGACCGCGAGCCGGTAGCGGTCGGTAGCGGCGAGGGTCATCGTCTCCCCGTCCAGCTCGACGTTGACCGCGGTAAGCATCGGCAGCGTGTCGTCGCGGCTGGCGGCCGGCGTCACCTGGCCGATCGCGGTGGCGAGCACCCCGCCGTCCGCCGTGCCGGCCAACTGCGGCAGGTCCGGCAGCTCGGGATACTCGGCCGACGGCAGGGTGGCCACCGCGAACGACGCCTCGCCGCAGGTCACGGAGATGCCGTCGGGATCCTCGCCGAACTCGACCGGGGCAGCGGGCAGGCTGCGGACGATCTCGACCAGGAGCCGGCCGGGCACCAGGAAGGTGCCCGGCTCGGCTACCTCGGCACGCACCTGCATCCGGGCCGACACCTCATAGTCGAAGCAGGACAGCGTGAGCAACCCCGGACCGTTCCCCCCGGCCTGATTCTGATCTTCCCGCTCGGCCCGGAGCAGCAGGCCCGCGAGCACCGGCAGCACCGGCCGGGTAGGCAGTGCCCTGGCCACCCAGGTGACAGCCTCGCCGAGCGCGTCCCGGTCTACCGTGAACTTCATACCGCGTCCCTCCACATGCGCGCCGCCGACCGCCGCGCGCTGCCCCGCCATTGTCCGTCAGGGGATCGTGCCACGCCCCACCGACATTTCGGGCACCCGACGGAGAATTGACCCTGACCACATCATGGGGTGCCGCGTTCTTCGCGGCACCCCCTACCGGGGGAATCGGGGCCAGCGGCATGGGGCCAGGGGCCCCCGTGCGGGGAGTCTGAGGCCCCCCTTGCGCGGGGGGTGCAGGGGGCCAGGGGGCATGGGGGGCGGGAGCCCCCCATGCCAGGAGCATCGTCCCCTTGCGGTTACAGATACCGGCCGTAGAAGGCGAAGATCTTCGCCCAGCCGTCGGTCGCGGCCTCCGGCCGGTAGGCCGGGCGGTTCACCGCGAAGAACGCGTGCCCGGCGTCCGGGTAGCGGTGGAACGCGTAGGTCTTGCCGTTGGCCTTGAGCGCCTCCTCGAGCTCGTCCACGTGCGCGGGCGACGGGTACTTGTCCTCGTTGCCGAACAGGCCGAGCAGCGGGCAGGACAGGTCCGGGGTCTTGTCCACGATCGGGACCATCGTCGTCCCCTCGCGCGCCTCACCGGTGACGAACGCGCCGTAGCAGTCCACCGCCGCGTCAAGCTGGAGGCTGACCGCGGCGAGGAACGACTGGCGGCCGCCGGAGCAGTAGCCGATGGTGCCGACCTTCTGGTTGGAATTGCTGAGGTTCTTCAGGTAAGCCATGGCGCCCGCCACGTCACCGACCAGGCGGTCGTCGGGGACGCCGCCCTTGGCGCGCGCGGTGGCGGCCGCGTCGTCCGGGCTCGCGCCGGGCGCGTCCCGCCAGTACAGGTTGGGCATCACCGCGTTGTAGCCGTGGAAGGCGAAGTTGCGGGCGATCTCCTTGGTGGAGTCGTCGTAGCCGGGCATGTGGTGGATGACGACCACGCCGCCGCGGGGCGCTCCGTCGAGCGGGCGGGCCGAGTAGGCCTCGATCGTGTCGCCGCCATCGCCGGTGATCGTGATGGACTCAGCGAGTATCGCGTCGTACATGTTCTGCTGTCTCCTATTTCGTGACTTGTCCGCTTGTCCGGCGTGAGCCGGTACTTCAGGGGCCGGTGCGAGGCCGCTACTCCAGGCCGGGAGGGGCGGAGTCGAGCGTTGCCTCGATCGCCTTCACCAGGGCGCGGGCCGACTCCTGGCTGAGCTCGACCGCCACCCGCCCGGCCGGGCCGAGCTCGGGGGCGAGGAAGTCGATGTTGAGCGTGTGGCCGAACGGCGCGTGCACCGGATGGTCCAGGTAGACCGTGGCGTCGGTCACCTTGATCCAGCCGGACGCCCCTTTGGCGCTGCCGCTGATCGCGATCTTCTCTGTCAGGTACGTGCACATGGACAGGACTCCTTCCGCTTGCGCCGACGAGACGGACCACGGGCCTATGGCCGTGAGCTGGCCCCCGCCTTCGCGGCAGGGCTGCCCCATCGGGTCCAGCCGAATCATCCCACCTAAGTCGTTAGCGATGCGAACGGGCTGGCTTGGGCGGGGCCTTGGGGGGGTCCCGCCGCTGGCTGCCACCGTGACAAAATGATGGTTATGAGCTACGAGGCTGCCGAAGACAGATACACCAAGCACCCCTACCGGCGTTGCGGTCGCAGCGGGCTGCAGTTGCCCGCGGTCTCCCTGGGCCTCTGGCAGAACTTCGGCGACGAGTCGCCGCTCGCCGCCCAGCGGGCGATCCTGCGGCGCGCCTTCGACCTCGGCGTCACCCACTTCGACCTCGCGAACAATTACGGACCTCCTTTTGGAGAAGCCGAGATCAACTTCGGGCGCGTGCTGCGGGAGGACTTCCGCCCGTACCGTGACGAGCTGGTCATCTCGACCAAGGCCGGCTACGACATGTGGCCGGGGCCCTATGGGGAGTGGGGCTCGCGCAAGTACCTGCTCGCCAGCCTCGACCAGTCGCTGGCGCGGATGGGCCTTGAGTACGTGGATATCTTCTACAGCCACCGTTTCGACCCGGACACCCCGCTGGAAGAGACGATGGGCGCGCTGGACACGGCCGTCCGGTCGGGCAAGGCTCTGTACGCGGGTATCTCTTCCTATTCACCCGAACGGACCCGTGACGCTGCCGCCATCCTCCGCTCGCTCGGCACGCCGCTGCTGATCCACCAGCCGTCTTACTCCATGCTGAACCGCTGGATCGAGGGCGGCCTGCTCGACGTGCTCGAGGCCGAGGGCGTCGGCTGCATCGCGTTCTCCCCGCTGGCGCAGGGCCTGCTGACCACCAAGTACCTGGACGGGATACCGGCCGGCTCGCGGGCCTCGCGCAACGGGTCGCTCTCGCAGGAGCAGCTCAGCGAGCGGACGCTGGCCCACGTCCGGGCGCTGAACTCCATCGCCGAAGGGCGCGGGCAGTCGCTGGCCCAGATGGCGGTCTCCTGGACGCTGCGCGATCCCCGCGTCACCTCCGCGCTGGTCGGCGCGAGCAGCGTGGCCCAGCTCGAGGAGAACCTCGCCGCCGCCGGCAAGACGACTTTCACCGCCGACGAGATCGCCGCGATCGACAAAAACGCGATAGAGGCCGGCATCAACATCTGGTCCGCCTCCAGCGACCACTAATCGCCGCGACGGCGCGGCGGCGCCACCGTCACGACGGCGCCTACGCCGACGCCACGACCGCAGCCAACGCCACTTCTTGCTGTTATCCCAGACTGGCGGGGCGGTTGAAAAGACGGTGGATCGTTGTGTACCTTCCGGGGTACATAACGATCCACCGTGTTGCCGTCGGCCCCAGATCGGTCCCGAAGAGCCGCCGCTTCTCGCTGTTATCCGGTGACCGCCGCCTACGGCGCCGCCGCGGGCACGATGGCCTGCGGGAAGTTGAACAGGCGGGTTGGGTCGTAGGTCCTCTTGACCGCCCGCAGCCGGGCGTAGTTCTGGGCGTAGTAGGCCTGGGACCAGTTGGTCAGGTCAGGGTCGATGTAGTTCTGGTAGGCCTGGCCGTTGGCGTAGGGCTGCATGGAGGCCCAGTACGACCGGAGCCAGGCGTGCTGGTTGTTGATCCCCGCCGATGCCGCGCCGCTGGTCCAGTTGGTCGTGTACTGGGCGCCGAACAGGGCGTTCCTGTGCACGAAGGCGGTCGCGGTGGGCGAGACCCGGTTGACCTGGCCGCCGAGGGCGTCGAAGGCCACTCCGCCGACGCCGCCGGCCGCGCCGTGCACCGACTGCAGAGACTGGACGCCGTGCAGCAGGGTGGCGATCCCGGCGCTGGACAGCGGCCGGGAGAAGTAGCCGGACTTGGCGAGCTCAGGCTGACGGTTCAGCTTGCCGCCCGAGGCGTACCAGGGCAGGTGGCAGCCCTGCAGGCCGGTTGTGGAGCAGCCCGCCTCCAGCAGCATCGCGTTCAGGAACGAGTAATGGTTGAGGTTGTAGCCGGTTGCGTTGGAGCCGACCTTGCCGTAGAGCTGCTCGATCAGGTTGTGCGCACCGGTGATGCTGCCCAGGTAGCAGCCGCCGACCTGGATGGTGGGCGTCTTCCCGCCGGGCTTGGCCGACAGGTGCAGATTCGACCAGAGCTCGTCGGGCGCGTGCGGGGCCCAGGACTGCCAGGCGGCGATCACCTTGGCCGCCTTCGACCACGGCCAGGACAGGAAAAAGACCACCGGCGACGGGGCCGGCACGGTGTGGTACTGGAGCCAGGTGACGACGCCGAAGTTGCCGCCGCCACCGCCCCGGCAGGCCCAGTAGAGGTCCGAGTGCTCTGACGGGCTGGCCGTCAGAGCCTTCCCGTTCGCGGTGATGATGTTCAGAGACGCCAGCTTGTCGCAGGTCAGCCCGTACGCTCGGGCCATGACGCCGACCCCGCCGCCGAGCGTAAGGCCGGCGATGCCGACGGTCGGGCAGGATCCGCCGGGCACCGCCCGGCCGTGCGCGGCCAGGCCGCTGTAGAAGTCGATCAGCCGGGTGCCCGCGCCCACGTTCGCGGTCGACCCGGAGACCTGCACGCCCCTGAGGTTCTCGACGTCGATGATCAGCCCGGTAGAGGACGACCAGCCGGCGTAGCTGTGCCCGCCGGAGCGCGCCGCGAACTTGACGCCGAACTTGCGGACGAAGGCCAGGCAGGTCCCCACGTCGTGCGCGTTCTTCACGTAGGCGATCCCGGCCGGGTGGATCCCGTCGAAGCGGGGGTCGAACAGGTAGCTGTCGACCGTGTAGCTACGGTCTCCGGGGCGGATAAGGGGGCCGGCCAGGTCACGGCCGAGGGCGGTCCAGTCGGCCGGGGTAGGGCCGGTCGCCCGGGCGGCGATGCCGACCGGGGCAGCCTTACGGATCACGGCGGCCTGGGCGACCTGGGCAACTGCGGGCGTGGCGATCGCGGCGACGCCACCCGCTGCCACGCCAAGGAACGCCCGGCGCTTCAGCGAAGGTTCTGAGGTATTGGTCACATATAGAAGGACGCCGCGGTCCCCCGGACGGTTGCCCGCCAGGTCAACGTTGTCCAAGGTTAAAAGGGTGGAATATACCAGTCCAAATCGTGAAATATCGGGATTCACGCGGCTCGGCGGCGCCCGGTAATCAGGGATCGAGCGATGATAACGAGGACGGCCGGACGTCTCAGCTATGCGAGAGGGATATGGCGGAGGCAAGTGGGCACAGGTCATAGCGGGGCCGAGCGTCTCGCCCGGGCCGGGGAACGGGGTGGCGCGAGATGAACCGAAGAAAAGTTGCCGGGGTCGGGAATTGCTTGAGTTGCTCAACTGTTTAGCTAGTCATGAGCATCGGAGTGCAGGGACCGGGTGAGACGGGGACGGACGCGTCCGCGGTGAACCGGGACATCCTGGACACGCTCACCAGCCTCATCAAGCTGGTCGGGGGGGTGGGCCAGGAAATCGCGACGGAGTTCGGTATCGCTCCGCACGATCTGCTCGCCATGTTCAAGCTGGACTCCGTGCTTTCCATGAAGGAGCTCGCCCAGCACATGGGGTGCGACGCGTCGTTCATCACGACCGTCGCGGACACCCTGGAACGGCGCGGCTTCGTCAGGCGCGAGCCCAGCCAGCGCGACCGGCGGGTGAAGAATCTCGTCCTCACGCCGGACGGGCATCGCCGCGAAGGAGCGGCTGATGCGGGAACTCGCGGCGAAGATGCCATGGAGCTATGCGCTCGACGACGCCGAGCGGTGGTGCTTCCTCGGGCTGCTGAAGAAGGCGCTCGGCGGTGCCCGCTCCGACGTCTGCCTCGGTGACGAGAACGGGGCGGGTGACGCGAAGACACGCGCCCGTTCCGAACATATCTAAAGATTTTCAAAACGAGACGCAGTCAGTGCGTGGGTCAAACGCGCCCAAAATCAGGTAAGGGGAACATAGTGTCCACAACCTCAGGCCAGACGGGGAGCGCCCCCGTTGCGGCCTCCGGCCCGGCCGGTGGCCTAGCGGCCGACGGGCAGACGGCCGAGCGACCGCGACGGCTTGGGCTCGCGCTCGTGGTCATCGCGGCCGCGCAGCTGATGGTCGTGCTCGACTCGACCATCGTCAACGTCGCGCTGCCGCACATCCAGCACGCGCTCGGTTTCTCCGGCACCAACCTTGAGTGGGTCGTCAACGCCTATACGCTCGCCTTCGGCAGCCTGCTGCTACTCGGCGGGCGCATGGGTGACCTGCTCGGACGGCGCCGGATCTTCATGGCCGGGCGTCGCGCTGTTCGCGCTCGCCTCGCTGGCCGGCGGGTTCGCCACCGAGCCAGCCCGAGCTGCTCACCGCCCGGGTCATCCAGGGCATCGGCGGCGCGCTCGCCGCACCCGCCTCGCTGTCGCTGATCGCCGTCACCTTCCCCCAGGGCAAGGAGCGGGCCCGGGCGATGGGCGTGTACGCGGGCGTGTCCATCTCCGGCGCGGCCATCGGGCTGATCGCCGGCGGCCTGCTGACCAGCTACGCCAACTGGCGCTGGGTGTTCTTCGTGAACGTGCCGATCGGCCTGGCCCTGGTGCTGCTGGCGCCCCGGGTCATCGGCGAATCGGAGCGGGCGCACGGCAAGTTCGACCTGCCCGGCGCGATCACCGGCTCGCTCGGCCTGGGCGCCCTGGTCTACGGGCTGTCCGAGGCGGCGACCACGTTCAGCAACGGCCAGGCGGTCGGGCACTGGGGCAGCACCAAGGTCATCGTGAGCCTGGCGGCGGCGGTGCTGCTGCTAGCGGCGTTCGCGTTCATCGAGGCACGGTCGCGGCACGCGCTGATACCGCCGCGGGTGCTCAAGTCGCGCGACAGGACCGCGGCGTACCTGATCAGCCTGTGCATCGGCACGGCGATCTTCGGCATGTTCTTCTTCATGACGATCTTCGTGCAGGAGGTCTGGGGGTACTCGCCGGTCCGCTCGGGGCTCGCGTACCTGCCGATGGTTGGCATGATCGTGCTCGGGGCCGCGCTCTCCTCGCAGCTGGTCCAGCGGATCGGGGCGCGGCCGCTGATCACCGGCGGACCGGCGCTGGCGGCCGTCGGCATGTTCTGGCTGTCACGGATCACCGAGCACAGCAGCTACGCCGGCGGCCTGCTCGGGCCGATGATGCTGACCGGCCTCGGGATGGGGCTGACGTTCGTGCCGCTGTCGCTGGTGGCGCTGGCGAAGGTGCCGAACAAGGACACCGGGGTGGCCTCGTCGCTGCTTAACACCGGGCAGCAGGTCGGCGGGTCGATCGGCCTGGCGATCCTCGGCACGGTGGCCTGGTCGGCGGTGGCGTCGAACACGAAGTCGGCCATCGCCGCCACGAACGGGGCGCACCAGACGGCGGCGCAGATGGTGGCGATCAGCAACCACGCGCTCGCCTACGGGTTCGGCCGCGGGTACCTGGTGTCGGGGTTGATCTCGCTCCTCGCGGTGGTCATCGCGCTGGTGATGATCCGGATCAAGCGGGCCGACCTTGAGGGGATCGACCCGATGGCGGCACCGGTCTAAGCCCAGACCGGGCCCAGGGGAACCGTAAGCCCGGCCGGCACGACGTTTACCGTCGTGCCGGCCGGGCTTACGCGCGTCGGGGTATCGCTGACAACAGGTGTCAGCGATACCGGAATAGGCTTCGCGGCATGCGCGCCGATCGGCTGGTCTCGCTTGCCCTGCTGTTGCAGGCGCGCGGACGCGTGTCCGCTAGCGCCCTCGCCGCCGAGCTCGAGGTGTCGGTCCGTACCGTCTACCGCGACATCGCCGCGCTGAATCTGGCCGGGGTGCCCGTTGTCACCGAATCGGGTCCCGGCGGGGGGTGCTGGCTGCTTGACGGCTACCGGTTCCCGCTGCGCGGGCTGTCGGGCGACGAGGCGGCGGCGCTCCTGGTCCTCGGCGTACCCGCGGCTGTCGCCGAACTCGGGCTGGCAGACGCCCTGGCCGCCGCGCAGCACAAGATCCGGCTCACTACCGGGGGCGGCGCCGGCCGTGGCGCTGGCGCAACCAGCGGCGGCGGCGGTGGCGGGCCGGTGCCCGCGCTCGTGCACCTCGACATGCCGCGGTGGTTCGGCGGGAGCGAGCCGGCGCCCTGGCTGCGGACGCTGGCGGCGGCGGTGCACGATCGCCAGCAGCTCCGGCTCGGCTACCGACGCGGCAGTACGGATGACGAGACCACTCGCGTGATCTGCCCGCTCGGCCTGGTGAACAAGGCCGGGACCTGGTACCTGGTCGCGGCGGGCGGCAAGCGCGCGGCGGCCGGAGACGGGACCGCCGAAGACGATCCCACGGTCTTCCGCGTCGGACGGGTCACCTCGGCCTGCGCGCTGCCTGAGGAATTTACCCGGCCGGCAGGCTTCGAACTGGCGGCGTTCTGGAGCCGCTGGTCGGACTCGTTCATGACCAGTCGGCCGAAGATCGAAGTCCTGGTCAGGGCGTCGCCGGATGCGCTCTCGGCCTTCCCCGAGGTGTTCGGCGACGCGGTACGGCGGGCGCTGGAGGCGGCGCCGCCCGCCGACGAGCACGGATTCCGGAACGTCGCGCTGACCTTCGAGCACGAGGTTGCCGCGGTGCACCGGCTGGCTGGGTTCGGCGGACAGGTGGAGGTGCTTTCCCCCGCCGATGTGCGCTCGCGGCTCATCGCGACAGCGCATCAGCTGCTCAAGCAGTACCGAGCGGACGAGTGACCCTGCCAACGCCTGCTGCCCGCCTGCGCCAGCCACCCTGCTCGCTGTCGAGATGGGAGTGCCGCATTGATGCGAATGAATGGTGCTATCGTCGCTGGCCGTGGCTGAAGAGATCTACATTGGCAATGCGACGACCAATGCAGCTGCCCGGGGCTGGCTCCTGGGACACTTCATGCCGCCGGGTGACGCGCGCAGTAGTGACGCGGTGGAGGTCAAGTGGGGCGTGCACCCGGCAGGCGAGCAGCGCCCGGGTTGGGTCACGGACGACCCGCGCTCGATTCTGTCGGTACTTGTCAGCGGCCGGTTCCGGATTGACCTGCCGGACCGGTCGGTGGTCCTGGCCGAGCAGGGCGACTACGTGGTGTTCCACGGCATAAGCCACACCTGGCAGGCCGAGGAGGAATCGGTCGTCGTGTCCGTCCGCTGGCCGTCACTCCCCGGCTATGACCAAGTCGGTCAAGGGCAGTAGGCGGCGCCTGCCAGCCACGTCCCCGGGGGAGCAACGCACGCCGGCCTGCGGATGAGAGCGCGCCGGGTTGTACGATGCTGGCTTGAGAACTGAAAATGCGAGAGGCGCCAGAATGTCCGACCTACCCCCGGAGATCGACACCAGCAGGCCGCATCCCGCGCGGATCTATGACTATCTCATCGGCGGCAAGAACAATTTCGCCGCCGACCGCGAGACGGTCGCGAAGGTGCTGATCAAGTCGCCGAACGCGCGGATCGCGCCGCGCGAGAACCGGGCGTTCCTCGGCCGGGCGGTCCAGTTCCTGACCGCCGAGGTCGGTCTGCGGCAGTTCCTCGACATTGGCACGGGCCTGCCGACGACCAACAGCGTGCATGAGGTCGCGCAGGCGATCGACCCCACGTCCCGGATCGTCTACGTCGACAATGACCCGCTCGTCCTGGTTCACGCGCGCGCCTTGCTCACCTCCGCCCCCGAGGGCCGCACCGCCTACATCCAGGCCGACATTCGCGACCCCAAGTCCATCCTCACCGCACCGCCCGTCCGGGAACTGCTGGACTTCAGCCAGCCGGTCGGGCTGCTGCTCGTCGGGATCCTGCATCTGCTCGCCGATGCCGACAATCCGGCCGAGATCGTCGCGACGTTGCTCAATGCCATGCCGTCGGGGAGCTACCTCGTCGCCTCGCATCTGACCACGGAGCACGACCGGGAGCGGACGGCGGCCGGCCAGGCCGTGATGCGAGACGCCGGGATCACCATGCAGAAACGCGATTCCGATGTTTTCGCGGATATCGCCTTCAACGGCCTGGAGCTTGTTCCGCCGGGTGTGGTGCTTGTGTCGGAGTGGCGGCCGGAGGGCAGCCAGCCCCGCCCTTCGCCTGCTGAGGTGAGCGTTTACGGCGCGGTCGCGCGCAAGCCCTGATGCGGGGCTCTCGCACGATGCCCCTCGCTTCCGGGACCTGGTGACCCCACACAACCCGCTGGTGGCGGAGTGCTGGGTCTTCTCTCGTGTGCTGGCGGGGCGGTAGCGTGCTCGTATCCAGAGGGTGGCCGGGTGGCCTGCGTTCTTGAGGGGTTGGCGTGGCGGATAGCTCAGGGCCGGCTGGCGGGTTCGGCGGGTATCAGAACGAGATCTACCTGGCCGGGCTGGGCGGGGTGGTGCCGCACTACCCGATGGACTATGCGGGCTGGGAGGCGCGGGCCGCGCACGCGCTGCCGCCATCGGTGCTGTCCTACGTGGCCGGCGGGGCGGGCGATGAGGGCACCCAGCGGGCGAACGTCACGGCGTTCTCGCGGTGGGGGCTGATCCCGCGGATGCTGGTGGGCGCCACCCGGCGGGACCTGTCGGTGGAGTTGTTCGGCCTTACGCTGCCCACGCCGCTGTTCATGGCGCCGGTGGGTGTGATCGGGCTGTGCGCCCAGGACGGCCACGGTGACCTCGCCACGGCCCGGGCGGCGGCGCGCACCGGCGTGCCGATGGTCGCCTCCACCCTGACCGAGGACCCGATGGAGGAGGTGGCGGCCGAGTTCGGCGGCACCCCCGGCTTCTTCCAGCTGTACACGCCGACCAACAGGGAGCTGGCCGAGAGCCTGGTCAGCCGGGCGGAGGCGGCCGGATTCAAGGGCATCGTGGTCACGCTCGACACCTGGGTCACCGGCTGGCGTCCGCGTGACCTCGCCACCAGCAACTTCCCCCAGCTGCGGGGGCACTGCCTGGCGAACTACTTCACCGACCCGGTCTTCCGCAAGCTGCTGGGCAAGGACCCCGCACAGGACCCGGGGGCCGCGATCGGGAAATGGGCGGAGCTGTTCGGCAACCCGCTCACCTGGAATGACCTGCCGTGGCTGCGGTCCCTGACCACGCTTCCGCTGATCGTCAAGGGGATCTGCCACCCCGACGACGCCCGCCGCGTCATCGACGGCGGCGTGGACAGCGTCTACTGCTCCAACCACGGCGGGCGCCAGGCCAACGGCGGGCTGCCCGCGCTGGACATGCTGCCGGGGATCGTCGCGGCGGCCGGCAGTACCCCGGTGCTGTTCGACTCGGGCGTCCGCTCCGGCGCCGACGCCATCAAGGCGCTCGCTCTGGGCGCCACCGCGGTCGGCATCGGCCGCCCCTGCGCCTGGGGCCTGGCCATCGGCGGCACCGCCGGGGTGGTGCACGTCCTGCGTTCCATCCTGGCCGAGGCGGACCTCATCATGGCGGTCGACGGGTACCCGGCGCTGGCCGACCTGACCCCGGAGGCGCTGCGGCCCGTGCGCTAGACGCTGCCCGCGGCGGGTGCAATTGGCCGGACTGGTGGAGCCACGGTCCGTTAACTCAGCTGATTTGATGATTTTGATCTCTGCTCACCGGCCGGCCGGCGGCTCGCGCACGATGCAGCGGAATCCCAGGTGCGCGGTGGAGGTGTCGACCGCTTCGCCCTGGCGGGCGGCCGGCCGGTAGCGGAGGCAGTAGTTGGGGGCGCATAGGTGAGAGCCGCCCTTGATGACCCGGCGCGGTATGTTCTCGCCCGGCAGGCCCGCCGCGAGGCTGTCATCGGCCGAGGTCACCCTGGGGTTGCGCGGCACGCAGCAGGCGTGGGCGGCGGCGGGGGCGGCATAGAAGTCGCTGGTCCACTCCCAGACGTTGCCGGCCATGTCGTAGAGCCCGAACCCGTTGGGCGGGTAGCTCTTGACCGCGGACGTGCCGTGCTTGCCCCTGAGGTTCTGCCAGGGGAATTCCCCGTGCCAGGTGTTGGCCATCACCCGGTCCCTCGGGGCGGGGTCATCGCCCCAGGTGTAAATGGCCTGGTCGAGGCCGCCGCGGGCGGCGAACTCCCATTCGGCCTCGGTCGGCAGCTCCTTGCCGGCCCAGGCGGCGTAGGCGTCGGCGTCCTCGGCCGCGACGTGGGTGACCGGATGCTGCTCCAGGCCGTCCAGCGTGCTTTCCGGGCCGCGCGGGTGACGCCAGTTCGCGCCGGGTGTGTAGCGCCACCACTGGGACACGTCGTTCAGGGGGACCGGTCCCGCGGTCGGGTAGAACACCAGCGAGCCGGGGAACAGCAGGGCCGGGTCCGCGTCCGGGTACTCGGCCGGGTCGAGCGGCCGCTCGGCCACCGTCAGGTAGCCGGTCGCCTTGACGAAGCGGCGGTATTCGGCCACCGTGACCGGGCGGGTGTCGATCCAGAAGCCGTCGACCTCGACCCGGCGGACCGGGCGCTCCTCCGGGTAGAACTGCTCGGAACCCATCGCGAAGGCGCCGCCGGGCACCCACGTCATGTTCTTCACCAGCGCGCCGCGCGGCATCGACCGCTCGGCGGGCGCCGTCTTGGGCGACGTCTCGGTCAAGTCCCGCTCCCTTGCTCCCTGGCCAGCATAGCGACGGCCGCATGCTCCAGGCCGGGGCAGGTGCTTGCCGCTGACGTTCGCGGCGGCCGGGCGGGCAATTCCGGGACGGGGGGCCGGGACGGGTGACGCCGGGTTGCCTGCCCAGTCATGACCGGTCTGCTTCGGGGGTGACCTGCCCCGGCAACTGGCCCCCAGCGCGACAGCGGCATTGGCCCTGGACTCGCCCACCCGGACCTGCTCAACTGCGTGTATGACCCCGATCAGCCGCCCGAGCGCCGCCCAGCACCCCCGGGGGCGGCGGATGACCTCCGACACGGCCGGGACACTCGACGAGGCGTACCAGCGGCTCCATGCCACCGGGCCGGAGTTCGACGGCTGGCTGTCCAACCACGGCCCGATGGTCGCCGAGGCGATGTCCCGCCGCGGCCGGGCCGACGGCGTGCAGCGGTGGCTCGACTTCTACGTGCGGCGGCTCGAGGAGTTCCCGCGCGGCACCGGCCCGATCGGCGCGCAGTGGCGGGAGGCACTGGGAGACCCGCGGCGGGTGGCCGACTGGACCGCGTACTTCCGCCAGCAGGCCGGCCGCCAGCCCTGGCGCGAGGTGCTGGACACGTGGTGGCCGCGATTGCTGCCCGGCCTCGCCGCGGCGGCCACGCACGGCGTCATACGCACCGGGCATGCGGTGGCGGCGCTGCTATCGGACGGCGAGACCCCGGAGCACCTCACCGAGCTCGCCCACGGGCTGGCATACTGGGCCGCCCGATGGCAGCCGGTACCGGGCGCGGAAACGGAACCGCGGCCCACCGCCAGGCGCCAGGCAGCGGAGCTCACCGCCGCGGCCGCACTGGCCGCGGTGCCCAGGATCGCCGATCAGTCCGGCGGGATCAGCGAGCGCCTGCCGCGGCTGAACGGGCTGCCCGGCTGGCAGGCGGCGCTGGCCGCGGCGGCGATCCCCGCGTCACCCGACCAGACCCGGGCGTGGCTGGCCGGGCTGGCCGACGAGGCCACCGCCAAGTACCTGGAGTACGGCCACGGCAACCCGATCATGCTGGTGCACTCGGCCACCGCCCCGACCGCGGTGCTGCGCACGCTGCCCGCCCTCCGCGACGGGCTGTGGGCGCCGAGCACGGCCGCCGCGTGGACGGCCGCCGCCGCGCTGACCGCGATCTACGCCCCCGCGGACCCCGCTCCCGCGGCCGTGCTGCCCGCGGCCCCGGCCGGGCCACTGGCGGCCGAGGAGGTCTTCGCCCGCGCCGTGGACCACGGTGACGAGCATGTGATCAAGTTCGCCGACACCGCGGCTGACGTGTACGCCCGCACCGGCCGCGCGGCCGCTCTGGCCGCCGCCATCCGCGCCGCCGAGCTGGTTCCCCGGAAAACCAGCGCCTAATTCAGCGGCCTCCTGGGAGCTCGTGAGGATGACGAGTTGCTGGGTCGCCCGGGTCATCGCGACGTAGCGGTCGACCGCGCCCTCGATCCCCGTGCCGAACGCCTGCGGGTCGACCAGGACGACCAGGTCGAACTCGAGACCCTTGGACAGCTCCGGGGTCAGCGACCGGACGCGGGGCGTCGCCCGGAAGGCGGGATCGCCGATGACGCAGGCGATCCCGTCGCTGTGCGCGGCCAGCCAGCTGCCGAGGATCGAGTCCAGCTCCGAGAGCGTGCCCGTGCACGACGGGCTCGCCGTTGCTGCGGATGGAGGTCGGCACGTTGGCGTCCGGGAGCACGGCCCGGATGACCGGCTCGGCTTCCGCCATGACCTCTTCCGGCGTCCGGTAGTTGATGCTCAGGGAGGCCAGCGTGATCCGGTCGAAACCGATCCGCTCCAGCCGCTCCTGCCACGACTCGGTGAACCCGTGCCTGGCCTGGGCGCGGTCGCCGACGATGGTGAAGCTCCGGGACGGGCAGCGCAGCAGCAGCATCTGCCACTCCGCGTCGGTCAGTTCCTGGGCCTCGTCCACGACGATGTGCGCGAACGGCCCGGCGAGCGCGTCCAGCTCCGCGCCGGGCAGGGCGGCCTCATTGACCAGGGCGTCCTGGAAGTCCTCGCCGCGCAGCATCGTCACCAGGCCCATGCCGTACTCGTCGTCGGCGGCCTCGATGAGGTTGTCGACCACCTTGGCCATATGTTCGCGGTCGGCGGCGAGAGCGGCCTCACGCCGGCGCTTACGCCGGGGGGCCTCCGGGTCGCCCAGCCGTTGCCGCGCCGCGTCAAGCAGCGGCAGGTCGGACACCGTCCAGGCCTGGGCGTCCGGGCGCTGCAGCGTCCGGACGTCGTCGAGGCTGAGCCAGGGAGCGCACTTGCGCAGGTAGGCGGGTACCGTCCACAGGTCCGCCACGAGGTCGGCCGGTTCGATCAGCGGCCACGCCCGGTTGAGGGCCGCGCGCAGCTCCCGGTTCTGCCGCAGCGACCGGCGGAGCAGGCCGGGCGGGGCGTCGCCGTCGAACTTGTCGGTCAGGATCGTGACCAGTTCCTCCCAGATCCGGTCGCGCGCCTCGTTGTGCGCGGTGCCGGGTTCTGCCGCCTCGAACGCCTCGGCCCAGTCGTCGGGGCTCAGCCAGAGGTCGGACCAGGGGGTCTCGACCTTCATCCCCTCAGCGGGCAGGTTCTCGTAGAACCGGACGGCCGGCTCGATCGCCCGCACCAGGTCCGCCGACGACTTCAGCCGGGCTACTTCCGGGTCGGCCTCGGGCGCCGCCGCGGCCCCCTCGGCGACCAGGTCCCGCAGGGTGCAGGTCTGCACGCCCTCCTCGCCCAGGCTGGGCAGCACGTCGGCGACGTAGGCCAGGTAGGGCTGGTGCGGGCCGACGAACAGCACACCGCCGCGGCGGTGGCCGAGGCGAGGGTCGGAGTACAGCAGGTAGGCGGCGCGGTGCAGCGCGACGACGGTCTTGCCGGTGCCCGGGCCGCCGTCGACGACCAGAGCGCCGCGGGATCCAGCGCGGATGATGGCGTCCTGGTCGGCCGCGATGGTGGCGAGCACGTCGCGCATCCGGGCCGACCGGCTGCTGCCGAGGCTGGCGATGAAGGCGGACTGGTCGTCGAGCGCGGCGTGCCCGGCCAGCCCGTCCGCGGTGAACACCTCGTCCCAGTAGTCGCTGACCAGGCCGCGGGTCCAGCGGTAGCGGCGGCGGCTGGCCAGGCCCATCGGGTTGGCGTGGGTCGCCCCGAAGAACGGCTCGGCGGCGGGCGAACGCCAGTCGACCAGCAGCCGGCCGCCCGCGCTGTCGGACAGGCCCAGCCGGCCGACGTACACCGGCTCGGGGTTATCCGCGCTGACCATGCGCCCGAGGCACAGGTCAAGGCCGAAGCGGCTCAGGACGCGCAGCCGGGAGGTCAGCCGGTGGATCTCCATGTCCCGGTCCATCGCCTTCTGGCCGATGCCGCCGGGCGCCCTGAGCTCGGCTTCAAGCCGGTCGGACAGGTCGGCGATCGACTGCTCGAGGCTGGCCCCGATGGCGGCGAACTGCTCCTCGTCGCCGGCGATCAGCGCCGGGTCGGCCTTGGCGGCGAGACGGTCGGGAAGGTCGAACGCGCTGCCAGCCGGTGAGCTCACGCCGTCAGCCCCGATCCGGGGCCGGGTGCGGCCATCGCCCGCGGCAAGGCGCCCGGATCCCGGCCGGCGGCTCGACGTGCCCGCCCGGCCCCGCCGTTGACAACTGCACACGCATTTCGCGACTCCCCGTTTCCGCAGGTTCTGGCCCCGATCGGCGATTCTCCCCTACGACCCGGGGCTTGCCGCAAGCCCCCCTGCGCGCTATAAGTTGAAAATGGAGGGGTGTTGCTGCCTCCTTGTCGCGGGCGACGCGGGCGCGGGCGCGCTAGGTCGCACCTCAATGGCCGCCTTTGAGTATGACTCCCTCGGACAGGTTCCCGCCCCGATCGAGGCAACCAAGTCCGGTCGGCGGCATCTCTGCTACGTGGATCCGTGGACACACACTCCGCCAGACCGGGGCGCCCGCGCGGGGCGACCGACGCCGCGGCCGGCGTGACGGCGCTCTACGAGGCGCACGCGTCCGGCCTGATCCGGCTGGCCGTCATCATGCTGGGCGACCGGCAGGTCGCCGAGGACGTGGTCCAGGACGCCTTCTTCGGCCTCTACCGGAACTGGGGCGGCCTCTCCAATCCCGCCAACGTGCTGGCCTACGTGCGTTCAAGCGTCCTCAACAACTGTCGCGCCGCGCTGCGGCGGCAGATACGGCGCGAGCAGCGCGACCGCGCTGCCGCGTGCGGACGCCGGGCAGGCTTTCGAGTCCGCCGAGGCGCTGGTGCTGCTGGGCGAGGAGCACCGGGAGGTGCTGCTGGCCGTGCGCAGGCTGCCGGACCGGCAGCGCGAGGCGCTGGTGCTGCGGTTCTACTTCGGCCTGTCCGACGAGGAGACCGCCGCCGCCATGGGGATCAGCCGCGGCACCGTCAAGTCGTCGTCGTCCCGGGCGCTGGCGTCGCTCGGCCGGATGCTCAAGGAGGAATCGTGACGGCCGTCGAAGACCGGACCCGCGCGGCCATGGATGCGGTCACGGGGCTGGTTGAGCGCGTTCCGCCGCTGACGCTGCCCCCGCCACCCGGCGCGGTGTCCCGCCGCCGCCGCGGGCGCGCGCCGTTCCCCCGGCGTCGCTGGGGCTCGTGGCTGGCGCTGGTCACCGCCGCCGCCGCCGTCGTGGCGATCGCGATCGCGCTGGTAGCCGTCAGGGACCTGCCGGACGGGGCGTCGGCTCCACCGCCTGGCCCCGTCGCCGCCACCACCGGCATCCCGGCCTATAACGTGTCGCTCAGCCAGCCCGTCGGGGACACCACGACTCCGGTCGGCCTGGTGCTCGCGGCCACTCTGACCGGGAAGAAGCTGTTCACGTTGCAGCCACCGCGCGGCCTGAGCTTCGCCGGGATCACCGGGGCGGCCGACGACCGCACGTTCGTCGCCGATGCACATGCGGATCCGTACGGCGTCCGGGGCTCAGCGGGGCGATCGCGGACCTGGTAGCTGGTGGGGGTCTTCGCGCCGACTCGCGGGCATCGCTGAGGATGAGGAAGCTGCCGATCCCGCCGACGCCGGTTGGCACCGGCATCGCCGCGATAGCGCTGTCCCCTGACGGCACGAAGTTCGCGGTCGCGAGCGAACGCGTCACCGACAATCCCGACGAGCGGCAACTGCTGCGCGTGTACTCGGTCGCGACCGGAACGGTGCTGCATAGCTGGTCATCGCCGGCTGACCAGTACCCCCCGATCGAGGGCGGGGGCTACTACGGCGGGGACCCGAACACGACGCTCGTCTGGGTGGGCGAGCGCGCCCTCGCCTTCAACGAGGGCGCGCGCCTGAAGTCGGGCGGTGCGACTCTCGAGGTGAAGGTGCTGGACGTGTCGCGCCCCGACGGCGACCTGCTCGGCAGCAGCCGGACCGCCGCCATCCTGCCGGCGCCCAACGACGAGGAGAAGTCTGCCCCGTTCGGCTGCAACCGGTTCTGGGGCGACGTCATGATCACGGGGGACGGTAAGTCGTACGTCTGTGGCGGAAGCGGCACGTCGACGGCTCAGCTGCCGAAGCTGTACTGCCTCAAACAGCCGACCTGGAACGCGCTGGCGTTCGCCGGGATCTGGCTCGCGACGGGGAAGCTGACCCGCATCCTGTCGGGGTACCGGACGGGGTGCTACGGCTACACCGTCACGGACTATCCCGTGTGGGTGAACACAACCGGCAGCATGGTTATCGGCTACATGATCTTCGGGGACAAGACCAGCGGGAAATTCGGCGTGTTCAGCGCTGGCTCCTTCCGGCCGCTGCCGTACCCCGTTCCTGGCAACTCCTATCAGTACGAGGCTGGCAGCCTGCTCGATATGACCGCGTGGTAGCACACATGTGAGTTTTTGTTGAAATGGAAGGCACGAATCATCAACAGTTGGGGCCGTCGCGGCGGTGGGCGCGCTCGTCACGTCGATGGCGATCGGCGTCGCCACCCCGAGCATCGCCGCCGCCAGCGTCGCCGCCCCGAGCACCCCCGTGGCCGTGGCGGCTCACGCCGCCGCCTCGACGGCGGTGCCCGAGTACTACCTGGCGCTGCCGGGGGGAAATAACTTCGCGAACGTGCCGGGCTCGCGCACGGCCGTGGTCGGCGACACGCTCACCGGCAAGCGGCTGCTCACCGTCCGGGCGTTCGGGACGGACAAGTTCGTCACGGTGTCGGCGGCGGCCGACGACCGGACGTTCGTCCTCGGGGCCAACCCGAACCCGCAGCCCCCGGCCATCCCGTCGGCCACCGAGTGGTACCTGGTCCACATCACGCCCGGGGCCAAGTTCCGCGCCACCGAACGGAAGCTGCGCATCCCGGGGCCGGGCAAGGACGATTGGGACGCGGCGACGGCCCTGTCGCCCAACGGCAAGGAAGTTGCCGTGCTTGGCACATACCAGGGGGCTGACTCGGCGACGGTGCTGATGTGGGTGCGCATTTACTCGGTGGCCACCGGGGCGCTGCTGCACTCGTGGTCCGGCCTGCCCAACACGACGTCGGGCGGCTACACCACGCTCGCCTGGACCGACGGCGGACGCCAGCTGGCGATCGGGTACACGTTCGCGCTGACCCCGGCCGGGTCCAAGCGGTCCTGGCCGTATATCGGAGTCCGGCTGCTTGACGTGGGACGCCGGGGGCACGACCTGACCACGGACAGCAAGCTCGCCTGGTCCAAGCTTCGGGCAGAAAGCGGGCTCAGCCGTCCCACCCCGCTCACCTGCGCCCCCGATCTCCGGGTGGTGGTCTCGGCCGACGGGACGGTGGTCTGCGCCGGGTACGGCCTACTGCGCGACTACACCCCGAACCCCTTCGCCAAAACGTGCCCCGCCGTCCCGGACTGGGCCTCCGTCGGTTTCGTGGCCTACTCGACCGGCACCGGGAAGGAGGTCGGCCCGCTCTTCCGGTACGACACGAACTGCGCCCCCGGCAACACCGACGTACTGTGGACCAGCGCCGCCGGCGACACCCTGATCGGCTACTACTCGCTCGGCGGGTTGTTCGCGAGCAAGCCGGTCTTCCGGTTCGGCGTCTTCAGCCACGGCGAGTACACGCCGCTGCGGCTCCCGCCGACCACCACGACGATTCCGGACACCATCGCCTGGTAGCGCCCGGGCTTGGCGGCCAGCTTCTCCTCGGTGACCGCCTCGCATTGCTCGCGGCGCCCAGCCTCGGCCAGACCGCTCGCCAGCGGCCCGCGTTCGTCGCGGGCGGGGCCTGCGTCACGATCCTTCCCTCTCTTCCTGCGTTGTCGCAGGTGAGAGGGCTGGCCACCTACTAGGCTCCCGCGTCAAGACTCGAACTTGAAACCTGCCGGTTAACAGCCGGCTGCTCTGCCAATTGAGCTACGCGGGACCGTCGAGCACCCCAAGCCTGGGGGCCCAGGCCTGGTGTGGTGCTGCGGATAAAGGGTAGCGCACTTTTCGTGTACCCGTTGCACGCCCATCGCCCGCGCCCGGCTGCGCCCCGTTGGCCCGGATTTAGCCGCGTCCGCGACCGGGCAGCCATGGGCAAGGCAACGTGAGACAGTTAACCTAGAAACAGCCGAGGCGGCGTAGCGCTGGATAGCCGGAACGTATAGGCGCCGGGCGCCGGGGTAGAAGACAACAGCATCGACGCTGGGTATTGGAAGAAACGACGCTGCGCACTGAAAAGGGGTACCAGATGCGGTACAAGGCAGCATTCATAGCTGGGGTCGCGGTCGGGTTCATGGCTGGCTCGCGGGCAGGCCGTGGTGTCTACGATCAGATCATCAACGGCGGGCGCACGATCGCTGCGCATCCTAAGGTTCAGCAGGCCACCAGCGCCGCGCAGGCGAAGGCGACCGACCTTGGCAAGCAGGCGGCGGCGAAGGCGCCGGACTACGCCAAGACCGCCGCGGTGAACGCGACGGCCGCGGCCAAGTCGGCCTCCACCCAGGTGCCCAAGATTGTCTCGAGCGCCAAGCAGGCCGCGGCGGACAAGATCCCGGCGCGGTTCGGCGGCTCGGGCGGCGGCACCGACGCGACGGATGACGTGGGGCCGGACGGGAACCTCGTCTACCCCGTGGACAGTGGCGCGCCCTCGGTCAACGGCACCCATTACACGCCCGACACGCCCTAGCGCGACACCCCGAGGCTGACCAGGCCCGGATGCCGGCGCCGACCACATTGTCGGCGCCGGCAGGCCTGGCCCCCGGGGGGAGGCGTGATTAACCCGCGGGCCGGCTGAGGCCCGCGGGTTAATTCGCGTTAGTCCAGGTACTCGCGCAGCAGTAGCGCGCGGGACGGGTGCCGCAGCTTGGCCAGGGTCTTGGATTCGATCTGACGGATCCGCTCCCTGGTGACGCCGAACTCCCGGCCGACCTCCTCCAGCGTCCGCGGATGCCCGTCGGAGAGCCCGAACCGCAGCTGGATGATCCGCTGCTCCCGCTCCGACAGCTCGCACAGCACCCGGTCGAGCTGGTCCTGCAGCATGATGAAGGCCGCCGCCTCGACCGGCACGACGGCGTCGGCGTCCTCGATGAAGTCACCGAGGTCCGACTCCTCCTCGCCGATCGGCGACTGCAGCGAGACCGGCTCCTGGGCGATCCGCTGGATCTCCGCGACCCGCTCGGGCTCGACGCCGAGTTCGGCGGCGAGCTCATCCACGGTCGCCTCGCGGCCGAGTTCCTGGTGGAGCTGGCGCTGCACCCGGGCGAGCTTGTTGATCGTCTCGACCATGTGCACCGGGACCCGGATCGTCCGCGCCTGATCGGCGATCGCCCGGGTGATCGCCTGCCTGATCCACCAGGTCGCGTAGGTCGAGAACTTGTACCCGCGGGTGTAGTCGAACTTCTCGACCGCCCGGATCAGGCCCAGGTTCCCTTCCTGAATCAGGTCGAGGAAGACCAGACCGCGGCCGATGTACCGCTTGGCGATGGACACCACCAGCCGGAGATTCGCCTCGATCAGCCGCTGCTTGCCCCGCATTCCGTCGGCCGAGAGCCACTCCAGGTCGCCGCGGTCGGCGTCGGAGACGGTGAAGGCTGAGTGCAGCTTCTCCTCGGCGTACAGGCCTGCCTCGATCGACTTGGCCAGCTCGACCTCGTCCTCGGCGGTGAGCAGGGGCACCCGGCCGATCTCCCGCAGGTAGATCCGGACTAGGTCGCTGGTCCCGGCCCGGCGGGCCGTTTCGGCGTCGGTGTCCGGCAGCTTGGTATCGGTTTCCTCCTCAATCGGTGCGTCAAGCACCTCGATGCCTTCGTCGGCCAGTACCCGCACCACCCCGTCCAGTGCGTCCCTGGGTAGCTCGGCCGAATCGATTGCCGCTGTGACGTCCCCCGTCGTCACGAAGCCCCGTGAACGCCCGAGCGCCACGAGTTCCGTTAGTTGCTGCGTAAGCGATGGTCCGCTCGTTACTACGGTGAGGCTCACCCGACCAGTGTGCCCCTGGTCACCCCCGTTCCGGGGGACCCAATTTCACAACTCTGACCAGAGGTTTAACAACACGGCAACGTGAGCATATTGCCCCGGTAATGTCTGTTAACTGGGCCGCGCCGACGCTTGTCAGGCCCCGCTCGCCCGGTCGAGCAGCCACTTTCTGCGCTGCTCTAGCCCCACCAGGTCGCCGAACATCTTGTTGTACGCCGCCTGGTCTTCCTCCGGGTTCATCCGCTGCAGCCGGGCCTTGATCGCGGCGATCTGCCGCCCGGCGGCCAGCTCGCCGACCCGGGCGAGGACGGCGTCGGCGTACTTCTCATCCGGCTCGTCCGGCATCACCGGCTCCACCGCCAGCTCCCGCACGAACCCGCGCACCACGTCGTCCGGCGCCGCCGCCAGCAGCGCGGCCGCCCAGTCCCTGGCCCGGCCCGCGGTCGCCACCCCGCCGCAGCTGGCGATCAGCTCGAACACCACCGCGTGGGCGGGCAGGGTGAACGCCGCCGCGCCGAGCGCGTCGAACTCCGGCCCGGTTAGCCCCGACCACTGCACCGCCAGCTTGAGCGCCTCGCGCTCGACCCGGTGCACCGGGTCGCCCCGGTCGGAGTTCCGCCCAGCCTGCCCCTGGCGGGGGTTGGCGGGGCGTTGCCGGCCCTCGTCGGTGGCCGTTTCCGGGTTGGCGTAACGGCCGGTGGTTCCACGCTTCGGCTGCACTGCCGCGGCGGCCTGGCGGACGCGGTCGAGCACGTATCTCTCGTCCATGAAACCGATCCAGCGGTCCAGGTCGACGGCGTACTGCTTCCACTTGGACCGGTCCTTGATCCGGACGATGATCGGCGCGGCCTCGTCGATCGCGGCGAACTGCCCCTCGCGGGTGTTCAGGTCATGCTTTTCGAGCACCGACTTGATCGCGAACTCGAACAGCGGCACCCGCCTGGCCACCAGGTCACGGACCGCGGCGTCGCCGCGGGAGACCCGCAGGTCGCATGGGTCGAGGCCGTCCGGCTGGACGGCGACGTAGGTCTGGGTGACGAACCGCTCCTCCAGGGCGAAGGCCCGCAGCGCGGCCTTCTGCCCGGCCGCGTCACCATCGAAGGTGAAGATCACCTCGCCGGTCGACCCGTCGGTGTCCATGATCAGCCGTCTGAGGATCTTCACGTGATCCTCGCCGAAGGAGGTCCCGCAGGTCGCGACCGCGGTCACCACCCCGGACAGGTGGCAGGCCATCACGTCGGTGTACCCCTCGACGATCACCGCCTGGCGGCGCTTGGCGATCTCCCGCTTGGCCAGGTCCGCGCCGTAGAGCACGTGGCTCTTCTTGAAGATCGCCGTCTCCGGCGTGTTCAGGTACTTGGGGCCGTCGTCGTCGGCGTTGAGCTTGCGCGCCCCGAACGCGACCGTCTCCCCGGTCAGGTCCCTGATCGGCCACATCAGCCGGCCGCGGAACATGTCGATCAGCCCGCCCCGGCTGGTCCTGCGGGCCAGGCCGGACTTGAGCATCTCATCCTCGTTGAAACCGCGGGCCCGCAGGTGCTTGACCAGCTCGTCCCACGCGTTGGGCGAGTACCCGACGCCGAACCTGGTGGCTTCGTCAAACGTGAACCCGCGCTCCGCCAGGAACGCCTTAGCGGGGCCAGCGGCAGACGCCACGGCCCGTTCCACATAAAAGTCTTGCGCCGCACTGTGCGCATCGATCAGCCGCCGCCGCTGGCTGTGCTCCTGGCCGGGGACGTAACCGCCCTGCTCGTAGCGGAGCTCGATGCCCGCGCGGGCGGCGAGCCGCTCCACCGCCTCGGTGAAGTCGAGGTGCTCGATCTTGCGGATGAACGTGATGACGTCGCCGCCTTCGCCGCAGGAGAAGCAGTGGTACAGCTCCTTGCCCGGCGTGACGTTGAAGGACGGCGAGCGCTCGTCGTGGAACGGGCACAGGCCCTTGAGGCTCCCGCCGCCCGCGGGCCGCAGCTGCAGGTACTCGCCCACGACGTCCGCGATGGGGGAACGCTCGCGGACGGCGGCGATGTCTTCCTGACGTATACGACCTGGCATGGCTTCGAGTCTATGGCCGCCGGCGGGGCCGGCGCGGCACGGTTCCCGCCGTCTCACCCTCCGACGCTGAGGCCGGCACGGCCGGGCGCACCTTGGCGGGGACTGGCTCACCCCTGGGTGGCGATTAGCGGCGCCGCCGCTCGGGAAAATCGCTGGTGCGGTGGCCGCCACTGTAGGGAGAGATTCAGTGAGCGATCAGCTTGTGCTCTGGGACATCGACGGCACGCTGCTGACCGAGTGCGCGCCGCCCGATTCTCGCAGCAGCCTTTCCTTACTGATGAGCTTCCGCCCGAAGGCCCCGGTCACATAGGCGATAACGTCGTCGAGGTTGAGACGCTGGTGGGATCAGACCTCGCTGAGGGGGTGGCGGGAACTGTGGGATCAGACCTCGGTGAGCGGGATGCCGGGGTCGGCCAGGCGGGCCGGGTCAAGGACGCGGCCGGAGCGGATGAGGGCCTGGATGTCGTCGGTCACGTCCCAGACGTTGACGTTCATCCCGGCCACCAGCTGGCCCGCTTTGAGCCAGCAGGCGATGAACTCCAGGGCGGCGCTGTCGCCGCGGTAGACAACCTCGTCGTAGCTGCCCGGCAGCGGGAGGCCGGAGCATTCCATGCCCAGTTCGTACTGGTCGCTGTAGAAGTACGGCACGCGGTTGTACTCGACCTGCTGGCCGAGCATGGACTTGGCCGCGGCCTGCCCGCCGTGCAGGGCGTTGGCCCAGTGATCGAGCCGAATCCGGCGGCCGAGCAGCGGCAGCCAGGAGTTGGCCACGTCCCCGGCCGCGACGATGTCCGGGTCCGAGCTGCGCAGCGCGGCGTCGGTCAGCACGCCGTTATCGACGTCGAGGCCCGCCGCCTGCGCGAGGCCGTCGTTCGGGACCGCGCCGATGCCGACCACGACGACGTCCGCCGCAAGCTCGGCCCCGGAGTCGGTCAGCACCCATCCGACCGGCCAGCCCTCGCGGGAGTCGCCCGACGCGGGCAGCTTGCCCGCGACCTCGGCCGGGCGGAACTCGGTCGACGACTCGCCGAAGCGGAACACCACGCCGTGCGAGCGGTGCAGCTCCGCGAACTTCTCGCCCAGCTCGCGGCCGAGCGCGCTGTAGAGCGCGGTGGGCTGCGGCTCGACGATGGTGACGGAGCTGCCGGCCTGCCGCGCGGCCGCGGCCGCCTCGAGCCCGATCCAGCCCGCCCCGATGATCACGACCCGCGCCTCTGGCGTGAACGCGGCCCGGAGCGCGTCCGACTCCGCCAGAGTCCGCAGATAGAGCACATTGCCCAGGTCAGCTCCGGGGATCGGGATCTTCCTGGCGGCGGCGCCGGTGGTGATGGCCAGCTTGTCGTAGGAGAGCTTGCCGCCAGGGAACGCGACCGAGCGGGCGGCGCGGTCGATCGCGATGACCGGGGTCCCCAGCCGCAGGTCGACGTTGTGCTCCGGGTACCAGCCGGCCGGCAGGGTGAAAACCGAGTCCCGGTCGTCCTTGCCCAGCAGGTAGCCCTTGGCCAGCGCGGGGCGCTCGTAGGGGCGCTCCGTCTCATCGCCGAAGAGCACGATGTCACCGTCGAACCCCTCATTACGGAGCGTCTCGGCCACCTTCGCGCCCGCCAGCCCGCCACCCACGATTACGAACGTCGTCATTGCCGCCTCCGGAGCGTAAGCCGTCGACGCCGACGATAGCCCAAAACGCTAGGCCAGGCGGTCGTGGGCGGCCAGGGCGGAGGTGTCGGTCAGGCAGGCGAGCTGGTCGATGATCACCCGGCGGCGTTCGGCCTCGCTGGGGGCGGTGTCCCAGGCCGGCCGGAAGACCGGGTCGAGGGTGGCGGGCGCGCCCCGTTCGATGGCCAGCGCCAGCTCGGTGATCACCTCGCGTTCACGGGCCTGCTGGTCGACCGCGGCCTGCCGTCTCATCACATAGTGCGCGGCCACCGCCTTGAGCAGCGCGCACTCGAGCAGCTGGCGGCGCGGCACCACCAGGTCGGCGGCGTAGCGGGTGAGGCGGGCGGTGCCGGCGGCGGCGCGGGTGGCATCCTCCGCGGCCTGGCAGAACCGGCCGACCAGCTCACTGGTCAGGTTCTTGGCGGCCGCCAGGGCGGCCGGGCCGCCGTCGAAGCTGAACTGCCAGCAGTCCAGCTCCATGAGCCCGGCGAAGACCTCATCGAGCTCCGCCACGGTAACGGCCCACGACGGCGGGCAGTAATAGGTGCGGGCCACGGTGGAGACGACGGCCCGTTCGGCGGCGTCGGTCAGGTTCTTGATCGACACCAGCCCGGCGTCCAGGCCGTCTTCCAGGTCGTGGACCGAGTAGGCCACGTCGTCGGCCCAGTCCATCACCTGCGCCTCCAGGCAGCGCCGGCGGCCGGGGGCGCCGGCCCGGATCCAGTTGAACACGGCGAGGTCGGCGTTGTAGGCGCCGTATTTGGCGGGCAGATGCAGGGTGACGTTCGCGGGTACGTCGCTGGAGCCGGGCGCGGCGCCAGGGCGCGCCGGGCGCGCCAGGGGCCGCCGCATCCGGGCGGTCAGGGGCGCGGCCCAGGGGTACTTGAGCGCGGCGTCCAGGGTGGCGCGGGTGAGGTTCAGGCCGGCCCCGGGAACCTTCGGCTCCAGCCGGGTGAGCAGGCGCAGGGACTGGGCGTTGCCCTCGAAGCCACCGCAGGCCAGCGGGCCGCCGGGATCGGCCAGGGCGGCCAGCGCGGACTCCCCGTTGTGGCCGAACGGGGGGTGGCCGAGGTCGTGCGCCAGGCCGGCCGCGTCCACCAGATCGGGGTCGCAGCCGAGCACCGCGCCCAGATCACGGCCGATCTGCGCGCACTCCAGCGAGTGGGTGAGCCGGGTTCGCGGGAAATCAGCCGAACCGGCCCGCATCACCTGGGTCTTCGACGCGAGCCTGCGCAACGCGGAGCTGTGCAGGACGCGGGCGCGGTCGCGCTGGAACTGCGTGCGCTCGGGGCGCTTGGGCGGCTCGGCCACCCAGCGCTCCGTGTCGTGCGACGTGTAGGTCACCTGTCCAGTGTGCCGACTAGGTGCGACAGTCCGGGCCACGCCCCGCCCGCAGACGCGAACTGTTAACCCCGTTGTTAACAGTTCGCGGGTCCTGCGGCCCCCGCGGTCGCCGGGTCAGCGGGTGTCACTCCCGGCGCTGGCGACGGCGGCGCGGCCCGCTTCCAGCCGGGCGATCGGGACGCGGAACGGCGAGCAGGACACGTAATCGAGCCCGGCCTCATGGAAGAACCAGACCGACGCCGGGTCACCCCCGTGCTCGCCGCAGACGCCGAGCTTCAGCCCGGGCTTGGTCGCCCGGCCCTCGGCGGCGGCGATCTTCACCAGCCGGCCGACGCCCTCCACGTCGAGGGTCTCGAACGGGGACTCGCCGAAGATGCCCTTGGCGATGTACGGGGAGAAGAACGCTCCCTCCACGTCGTCGCGGGAGAACGCCCAGGTCATCTGGGTCAGGTCGTTGGTCCCGAAGGAGAAGAAGTCGGCCGACTTGGCGATCTCCCCGGCCGTGACGGCGGCGCGCGGCACCTCGATCATGGTGCCGATCAGCGCGTGCACCGCGGCGCCCGTCTCCGCCGCCACCTCGGCCAGCACCTTCTCGGCCGATTCCCTGGTGATCTCGAGCTCCTGCACGGTCGCGACCAGCGGGATCATGATCTCCGGTGACGGGTCGCCGCCCGCCGCCAGCCGGTCGGCGGTCGCGTGCGCGATCGCGCGGACCTGCATGTCGAACAGGCCGGGGATGACCAGGCCGAGGCGGACGCCGCGCAGGCCGAGCATCGGGTTCTGCTCGTGCAGGCGGTGGACCGCCTCCAGCAACCGCACGTCCTGCGGGCTGGCCTGGTCGCCCGCCAGGGCGACCTTGACCGACAGGTCGGTGAAGTCGGGCAGGAACTCGTGCAGCGGCGGGTCGATCAGCCGAATTGTCACCGGCAGGCCGTCCATCGCCTCGAGGATCTCCCCGAAGTCGCCCCGCTGCAGCGGCTCGAGCGCGTCCAGCGCGGCCCGCCGGGCGACGTCGTCGGTGCCCGCCAGGATCAGGTCCTCGACCAACTGGCGGCGCTCGCCGAGGAACATGTGCTCCGTCCGGACCAGGCCGACGCCGCCCGCGCCGAACCGGCGGGCCCGCGCGCAGTCGGGGCCGTTGTCGGCGTTGGCGCGGACGCCGAGCCGCCGGGCGCCGTCGGCGTGCGTCATCAGGGTGTGCACGGCGGCGACGAGCGCGTCGGCGTCCGGCTCGAGCTCGCCCTCGAAGTACTGCACCACGTTGGACGCGATCACCGGGACCTCGCCCAGGTAGACCGCGCCCGAGGTGCCGTCGACCGAGATCACGTCGCCCTCGGCCACGACCAGGCCACCTGGCCCGGTGAACTGCTTCTCGGCCGTGTCGATCTCGAGCGACTCGGCCCCGCAGACGCAGGTCTTGCCCATGCCCCGGGCGACCACCGCCGCGTGGCTGGTCTTGCCGCCGCGGGCGGTGAGCACGCCCTCGGCCGCGATCATGCCGTGCAGGTCCTCGGGGTTGGTCTCGCGGCGGACAAGAATGACCTTTTCGCCTCGGTCTGCCCAGGCCACAGCGGTGGCCGAGTCGAAGACCGCCTTGCCGACCGCCGCCCCCGGGGAGGCGCTAATAGCCTTGGTGATCAGCGTGACGTCGCCGCTGGTGTCGAACCTCGGGAACATCAGCCGGGTGAGCTCGGTGCCGGTGACCCGGGTGAGCGCCTCGTCGAGGCCGATCATGCCCTGCTTCACCAGCTGGGTCGCGATCCGGAAGGCCGCGCCGGCGGTCCGCTTGCCGACCCGGGTCTGCAGCATCCAGAGCTTGCCGCGCTCGATGGTGAACTCGATGTCGCACAGATCGCGGTAGTGGTTCTCCAGCGTCGCCATGATCGACATCAGCTCGTCGAAGGAGGCCTTGTCGATGCTCTCCAGGTCCTGCAGCGGCACCGTGTTGCGGATGCCGGCCACGACGTCCTCGCCCTGTGCGTTCTGCAGGTAGTCGCCGTAGACGCCCTGCGCGCCGGTGCCCGGGTCGCGGGTGAACGCCACCCCGGTCCCGCTGTCGTCACCGAGGTTGCCGAACACCATCGCCACCACGCTGACGGCCGTGCCGAGGTCGGAGGGGATGCGCTCCTGGCGCCGGTAGAGCACCGCGCGGTCGGAGTTCCATGAGTTGAAGACGGCCATCACCGCGAGGTCCATCTGCTCGCGCGGGTCCTGCGGGAACTCCCGTCCCGCGTGGTCCACGACGATGTTCTTGTAGACCGCGGTCAGCGTCTTCAGGTCCTCGGCGTTCAGCTGGGTGTCGCTGGTCACGCCCTTGGCCTTCTTGGCGGAGTCGATCGCGTGCTCGAAGTGCGCGCCGTCGATGTCGAGCACGGTCTTGCCGAACATCTGGATCAGCCGCCGGTAGGCGTCCCAGGCGAACCGCTCGTTGCCCGACTGCTTGGCCAGGCCGTCGACCGACTCGTCGGACAGGCCGATGTTCAAGACGGTGTCCATCATGCCGGGCATGGAGAACTTCGCCCCGGAGCGGACGCTGACTAGCAGCGGGTCCGCGGGGTCGCCGAGCTTGCGGCCCATGCCGTCCTCAAGGGCGTCCAGATGCCGGGTGACTTCGTCGTCAAGGCCGTCGGGGACCGCGTCTTCGGCTAGGTAGTAGCGGCAGGCCTCGGTCGTGATGGTGAACCCGTGGGGGACCGGCAGGCCGAGGTTGGTCATCTCGGCCAGGTTGGCCCCCTTGCCCCCTAGGAGGTCCTTGAGGTCCTTGTTACCTTCAGTGAAGTCATAGACGAATTTCGGCACTGAACACTCCTCGCGCCGGGCGAGCTCCGTTGTACGGACTGTACCCGGCTCCGATACGGTCTAAGAAATTTGACTGTACACAATTACATAGAACCGGACAATGGATGTAATAGTGTGGCATTAAACACGGCGTCGCCGCTGGTTAGGGCGGCATGCGAAGCGGTTCGACCCCTTACGGGACATTGGTATAGACCGCTGGTGTAGACCGCCGGAATGGACTAGTGTCCTGACTTCGGGAATTTCACACGGAGAATTCAGAAAATCGCGCAGGACCTCAACTTGACGCATCCTTTACGTTCCTGCCAAGCCGCCCGCCCGGACCGGCCGCGTGACGACAACCACACGCCGGCACCGTGCGTGCCTGGCCGCGAAAGGCGAGCAACCTTCCGGCGCTTGCCGAGTCTTTACTAGGTGGACCAACTGGGCACGGAAGACTCCGACGTACGCGCGAGCAGCGCCGAGCGGCAGGTGACGTCGCTGTACCAGGCGCATGCGCTCAGCCTGGCCAGGCTCGCGCTGGTCATGCTGGGCGACTCGTCGGCGGCCGAGGACGTTGTGCAGGACGCGTTTCTCGGCCTCTACCGCCGCTGGGACAACCTTTCCAACCCGGCCGCCGCCCAGTCGTACCTGCGCACCAGCGTGCTGAACGGCTGCCGCACCGCACTGCGCCGCCAGTCGCGGCACGGCGTCCTCACCGACGGCTCGAGCGACGATGATGCTGCCTTCAATGGGCCCACGCTGGAGTCGGCCGAGGCCACGGTGGTGCACGGCGAGGAGCAGCGCGCGGTGCTGGCCGCGATCCGGCGGCTCCCGGCCCGGCAGCGCGAGGCACTCGTGCTGCGCTACTACCTCGACCTGACCGAAGACCAGACGGCCGAGGCCATGCGGGTCAGCCGGGGCACGGTCAAGTCCGCCACATCACGGGCGATCGCGGCGGTCGGCCGGATGCTCGGCGTACCCGCTGGCGGCGGCCGGCTCAGCGCAATCCGCTCCGGGGAGGGCTCATGAACTCGGTCGAAGATCTGGTCCGCGCGGCCACCCGGGCGCAGGCGTCGGCGCTGCGCGAGGTGCGGCCACTGCGCCTGCCGCCCGCGCCCGGCGCAGCGCCCGCGCGGCGGCCCGCCCGCGGGCGCCGGTGGAGGGGATGGCTGGCGCCGGTCACCGCCGCGATCGCCGTTATCGCGGTCGCCGTCTCGTTGGTGATAGTCAGAGATATGTCGAACGGTCCCGTGGTTCCACCCGCTGCCGCGGGGTCCGCTGCCAGCGTGCCGCCGTACTACGTGATGCTCACCCAGCAGTCCGGCCAGTACCCCCCCACGTCCCTGGCCGCGATCCGACACGACCTGGTGGTTGGCAACTCGCGCACCGGCAAGCAGTTGGCCACGCTGGCGCCGCCCAAGGGCAGCACGTTTTTCGGCGTGACGGCAGCCGCTGATGACCGAACCTTCGTCGTCGATACCTTGCCGGTCGGGAAGGTCTATAACTCTACGGCGGCCCGTACCTGGTACCTGCTCAAGCTCGTCCCCGGCACCGCCACGCCCGCCCGGCTGACCAGGCTGGCGATCCCGCAGCTGGCCAACGTTACCGCGATAGCGCTGTCCGGGTCCGGGGCCGAGCTCGCGGTGGCGACCGGCGGCGGTGGCGGGGCTCTCGGGTTCGTCGGGCTATCGGGCGGCACGTTCCCGCCCAGCCTGCCGGGGGTGCTCCGGCTCTACTCGGTGTCCACCGGGAAGCTGCTGCGCACCTGGTCCACCAGTGACCAATCGGTTTTCGGCGCGGGCCCTGGCATCATCTCGGAGAACACCACCGAACTGACCTGGGTCGATGATGATCACGCGATCGCGTTCTACACCATGTGGACCACCCCCAAGCCCAGCAATAAGACGAGCAAGTACTTCAACCATCAGACCGTCCGAGAACTCAATGTAACCGCGAGTGGCGGCCAACTGCTGGCGGACAGCCGGGTGACGTGGTCGCTGACGAAGCCCAATCAGCCCCTCTCTCAGCCAGATAGCTGCAATTTCCCGGATGGCGTCCTCGTCGCCGCCGACGGGAAGTCGATCGTGTGCGACTCCATCACCTTCCCGGCCGGGCCGTATCACCAGGGCCAGCACTGGACGGTGCGGTGGCTGACCTACTCGACCACGGGCCCCACGGTGGCGCGGGTGCTGGAGACGGTGACCGTCCCCGTGTCCCTCCCTGGTGCCCTCGCCTTGACCGCGGAGCCGATCAGCGCGCCCAGCCCGGCGATCATCGCCATCTGGTTCCAGTTTGCGGGCGACCACCCGGCCGAGTACCTGCATGTCGGCCTGATCAGCCAGGGCCGGTTGCGCGAGTTGCCGGTGAAGTTCGTCATTGATAACCCTGACAACGGCTACCCCGCTATCGCCTGGTAGCGGACTGGGCCGGCGGCTCCCGGCCCGGTAGTGCCAGGCCCGTTTCTCCCAGCGGGATCAGACCGGCACAATCGTCTGCAGCGGCACCGCGAAAATTGCTGCTCCGGCCGGAGCAACCTGTTCCCGTCGGCGTCGTCTCCCCTTCGTGGACAGACTGGACACAGATGCCGACCCGGCCCGCCGCCAGCACGGGCGGCCGGGCGGTGACGCCGAGCTCGGTGTGACCGCGCTCTATGGGGCGCACGCAGTCGCCATGATCAGGATCGCGTTGATCATGCTGGGCGACCGCGCGGCCGCCGAAGACGTGGTGCAGGACGCGTTCTTCGGCCTCTACCGGCGTTGGTCCAAACTCGATGACCCAGCCAACGCCCTGACCTACGTCCGGTCGGCGGTCCTCAACGGCTGCCGCGACACATTGCGGACGCGGGTGCGGCGCGAGCGGAGGGACCGCGCCGCCGCGAGGTCGTGGCAGGACGTCGGCTCGGCCGAGACGCTGGCGCTGCTGGGAGAGGACCACCGGCGCATCCTGGCCGCGGTCCGGAGACTGCCCGGGCGCCAGCGCGAGGCGCTGGTCTGCCGCTTCTACCTGGAGATGTCGGAGGAAGAGACCGCCCGCGCCATGGGGGTCAGCCGGGGCACGGTCAAATCCGCCACGTCGCGCGCCGTCGCCGCGCTTGGCCGCATGCTGAAGGAGGGGCAATGACACAGGACGAGACAGCACTGGCAGCAGAGACGGCCAAGGCCATGCGGGAGCTCGCGGGCACCGTCACCGACGCCCCGCCGCTGCGGCTGGCGCCGAGCCGGGGCGCCCGCGCACCCCGGATGGCCGGGCCGCGGCGCTGGGCGCGGTGGGCGGTGCCGCTCACCGCGGCGGTCGCCGTGATCGCGCTTGCCATCGCACTGGTGACCGTGCGGGATCTGTCGGGCGAAAACGCGAAGCACCCGGCCGGCCCCACCCACCCGGCGACCGGCAGCGCACCCACGTATTACGTCGCAGGGGAGAACAGCTGCCAGTCGAAGACGTGTCCCCCGACCTCGCTGGTGGTGGGTGACACCTACACCGGGGCCAAGCTGGCCACCCTGACACCGCCGCCCGGCACCATGTTCGCCACCGTGTCGGGCGCGGCCGACGACCGGACCTTCGTCACCGACACCGTCAGTTACCCCGTTTCCCTGACCGCCACAACGCAGCATGTGACCTGGTACCTGATCACGATCCAGCCCGGCTCGCCCGATCCGGCCCGGCTGGCCAGGCTGCCCGTCCCGGCCACGCCGACGACCGCGCAGCTGGAGATGTTCTCGCTGGCACCGTCCGGGCGCGAACTCGCCGTCCTCTACCACCAGGGGTCGCCGAAGCCGATGGGCACTGGCAGCACCGTGCTGCGGATCTACTCGGTGGCCACCGGGCAGTTGCTGCACACCTGGTCCACGGATCAGAAATTCTTGTTCAGCCCGTTCGCACCCACTTCGCTCATACAATCCAATTCCGAGCTGAGCTGGGTAGACGGGGACAGCGCGGTGACGTTTGCGACCACCCCGTACACCCTGGACCGGGACCCCGGGGAGTACACGACGGGCGCTACCACGGTGCGGGTGCTCAACGTGGCAGCGGCGAGGGGGCACGATCTGGTCGCCGACAGCCGCGCGGTCTGGACTGTGCCGACACCTCATGAAGGTGATGCGAGCAGCAAACACACCTGCGCGCCGGGCAGCACCGCTTCGCTGACCGCGAACGGAAGGACGATCGTGTGCATTGGCTCGATGTCGACCCGCGTCGGATCGGGCAAGAACGCACCCGCCCGCTGGTGGTCCACGTGGCTGACGTACCAGATCTCGGCCCCGAAGGTTGCCCGCGCCCTTTACCAGATCACGACCATCAACACCGAGCAGGAAGGCGGCCCGGAAGGCCGGCGTGCTGTGGGCCGACCCGCCGGGCTCGACGCTGCTCATTGCCTGGAGACCCCACGGTATGAGCGGCACGGTCTCCCACTTCGGCCTGCTGAGCCAGGGCAAGTTCACCCCGCTGCCGACTCCGCCCGGCGAGCTGCTTGACGTGGCGCCCGCCATCGCCTGGTAGCGGCGCGCCGTCCGGCGCGCGGTGCCAGGCGAAGCCACGCGTGCGTTCGAAACCTTCACAAGCGCACAAGCTGGAATTGTTCCGGTTGGATGGAGGTTCGGACCCGGGTCGGTTGCGCGCCAAGGTCAACCGGCACAATGGGGGCGAACGCCGCTTACCGCGCTGGAGGTTCCGTTGGCGACCATTGGGCTGCTGCACCCGGGGGAGATGGGGGCGGCCGTCGGCGGCTGCCTGGTCTCGGTCGGGCATGAGGTGCTCTGGGACCCGGCCGGGCGGTCCCGCGCCTCCACCGGGCGCGCGCTGGCGGCCGGGCTGACCGGGGTGAAGTTCGACGCGCTGATCAAGCGCAGTCTCGGTGATCTTGTCGATCTGCCCGCCGCACGCCGCCCTCGACGTCGCGCGGCAAGTGGCCGCTGCCGGGTACGCCGGGCTCTACGTGGACGCCAACGCGATCTCGGTCGCCAGCGCCGGGCAGGTCTCGGGGATCGTCACCGCGGCCGGCGCGGCCTACGTCGACGGCGGGATCATCGGCCTGCCGCCCGAGACGGCCGGGCAGACCAGGCTCTACCTGTCCGGCCCGCGCGGCAACGAGGTGCGGCTGCTGTTCGCCCGGTCCGCGCTCGACACGCGGATCGCCGAAGGCCCGCTGTACGCGGCGTCGGCGGTCAAGATGGCCTACGCCGCCTGGACCAAGGGCAGCATGGCGCTGCTGCTCGCCGCCCGCGCCCTGGCCCGGGCCGAGGGCGTGGAGCGGACCCTGCTGGCCGAGTGGTCCCTCTCCCAGCCCGCCCTGGCGGCCCGCTCGGAGGGCGCCGCCGCCTCGGCCGCGGCCAAGGGCTGGCGCTGGTTCGCCGAAATGGAGGAGATCGCCGCCTCCATGACCGCGGCCGGCCTGCCGGCCGGCTTCCACGAGGCCGCCGCCGACATCTACAACCGCGCTTCCCAAGCGGAAGCGCCCACTACCCGCCGCCCCGCCGCCGCCGAGGAACCCGCCTCCACCCTGGACACGGTCATCGCCGCCCTCATGTAGGCGGTCCGGCTTACCAGAGCGGGAGGCGCTCGGCCAGGTAACCGGGCAGGGCGTCGATGCCGACTCGTTCCTGGGCCATCGTGTCACGCTCGCGGACGGTGACGGCCTGGTCTTCGAGGGTGTCGAAGTCGACCGTGACGCAGAACGGGGTGCCGATCTCGTCCTGGCGGCGGTAGCGGCGGCCGATCGCCTGGGCGTCGTCGAACTCGGTCGTCCAGCGCTTGCGCAGCGTCGCGGCGATGTCGCGGGCCTTGGGCGACAGGTCGGCGTTGCGGGACAGCGGCAGCACCGCCACCTTGACCGGGGACAGCCGCGGGTCGAGGCGGAGCACGGTGCGCTTCTCCGGGACGCCCTTGGCGTTGGGGGCCTCGTCCTCTGTGTAAGCGTCGAGCAGGAACACCAGCGTGCCCCGGTCAGCGCCGGCGGCCGGCTCGATGACGTACGGGATGAACCGCTCGTTGGACTCCTGGTCCAGGTAGCTGAGGTCCTGGCCGGAGTGCTCCTGATGCTGGGTCAGGTCGTAGTTCGTGCGGTTGGCGATGCCCTCGAGCTCGCCCCACTCCGAGCCGGCGAAGTCGAACCGGTACTCGATGTCGACCGTCCGCGTGGAGTAGTGCGAGCGCTTCTCCTTCGGGTGCTCGTAGAGCCGCAGGTTGTCCCGGTTCACGCCCAGGCCGGTCCACCAGTCGAGGCGGTGCTGGATCCAGTAGTCGTGCCATTCCTCGTCAGTGCCCGGCTTGACGAAGAATTCCATCTCCATCTGCTCGAACTCGCGGGTGCGGAAGATGAAGTTGCCCGGCGTGATCTCGTTGCGGAACGACTTGCCGACCTGGCCGATGCCGAACGGGAGCTTCTTGCGGCTGGTGGTGAGCACGTTCTTGTAGTTGATGAAGATGCCCTGCGCGGTCTCCGGCCGCAGGTAGGCCAGGCCGGACTCGTCCTCCACCGGGCCGATGTAGGTGCGGAGCATCCCGTTGAAGTTCCTGGGCTCGGTGAAGGTGCCCTTGTTCCCGCAGTGCGGGCAGGCGATATCGTCGAGGCCGCCCGGCGGGACGTGGCCGTGCTTCTCCTCGTACGCCTCGATCAGGTGATCGGCGCGGAACCGGTGGTGGCAGAACTGGCACTCGGTCAGCGGGTCGGTGAACGTGGCGACGTGGCCGCTGGCCTCCCAGACCTCGCGGGCCAGGATCACCGAGGAGTCGAGGCCGACGATGTCGTCGCGCTCCTGCACCATGTACCGCCACCACTGGCGCTTGACGTTGTTCTTCAGCTCCACGCCAAGCGGTCCGTAGTCCCATGCGGCACGCAGACCACCGTAGATCTCGCTGGACGGGTAGACGAATCCACGTCGCTTGCTGAGGTTGACAATTGCGTCAAGACGGTCGCTGCGTAGGGCCATGTCAAGTGAGCTTATGAGTCGGCGGCGGTTCGCGCGAACCGGTTTCCCCGGTCCGTGCGAACCGCCGCCTCAATGCCGCGCCATTGGGGCATCGCCGCGTGACTACCGCGTCATTGCGGCGTCACCGCGCTTGGTGGTCGTTTTTGCGGCCGTGGCGGCCAACGCCGATGTGGCTGTGACTCCCCCGAGCACCAGCCCGCCCACAACTGCAGCTGCCATCGCGCGACGCATCTGACCCCCGGTTTCGCGTAGCGTCGTGTGGTTCTGTTTTGCGCAGCGCTGCGTTTTTTACGGGGACTGGGTCACTTAACAGCCTTGATCAGCTGAGTACCCCAGCGCATCCCGGAATAGCTTGTTCCCGGAATACGCTCCGTTACCCTTTGGTTACGGAATGGGGCTGATGCTGGGCGCCGCATTCGGCCGCGCGCCGCCGAATCTGCGATCCCTGGACGCGTATATTTCGCACGCATGCCAGAGATGCCTGCGGTCGAAATCGGGCCAGAGCGTGTCGAGAAAGACAAGCTCGGCATAGGCCGACTGCCAGAGCAAAAAGTTAGACAGACGCTGCTCGCCGGACGAGCGAATCCACAGGTCAACTTCCGGAATATCCGGCTCGTCGAGGTAACGGGCGAAAACGTCCTCATCGATCTTATCCGCGCGGATTTTCCCGGCGGCCACGTCGCGCGCGAGCGCGGCCGCGGCGTCCGAGATCTCCGCCCGGCTGCCGTAGTTGCAGCAGAACTGCAGGGTGAGGACGGTGTTCTCCTCGCTGAGCTGCTCGGCGTCCTCGAGCTCCCTGATGACGCTGCGCCACAGCCGCGGCCTGCGGCCCGCCCAGCGGATCCGGACGCCGCGTTCCGCCAGCTCCTCGCGCCGGCGGTGGATCACGTCCCGGTTGAAGCTCATCAGGAACGCGACTTCCTCCGGGTGACGCCGCCAGTTCTCGGTCGAGAAGGCGTAGGAGGAGACGTACTTGACGCCCAGCTCGATGGCCCCCATGAGCACGTCCATCAGCGCGGCCTCGCCGACCTTGTGCCCCTCGGTGCGCGGCAGCCCGCGCTCCTTGGCCCACCGGCCGTCGCCGTCCATCACGATCGCGACGTGCTGGGGAACCAGATCACTGGGCAGAACCGGCGGCCGGACCCCGCTCGGGTGCGGGTAGGGCGGCTTGATCAGGCGGGGCTCACGGGGCTGCTTCGGCTCCCGGGGGGTCTTGCTCAAGCGCGCTCCACATGCCGCAGCGACCGGATCGAATGCTCTAGGTGCCACTGCAGGTAGGCGGCGACCAGGCCACTGCACTCTACCCGGTGCCTGCGCTCGCTCCGCATGGCCAGCTCCCAGTCGCCGCGGACCAGCGCGCGCATCAGCGCGACGGTCTGCGGGGCAGGCGACGCCGCCCCCGGCGGACGGCAGTTCGCGCACACCATGCCGCCCATGGCGACCGCGAACGCCACCAACGGGGTGTCGGCCGTGCCGCACCGGGCGCACTCCGCCAGCGCGGGCGCGTAGCCCTCGAGGGCAAGCGAGCGAAGGAAGTACGAGTCGAGGACGAGGCGCGGCTCCCTGGCCACCTCGGCCTCGGCCTCGGCGGCGTCGCCGGCCGCGGGGCCATCGGCCGCGGGGCCATCAGCCGCGGGATCGCCGCCTAGGCTGGCTGTGTCGAGCCCGGCGGAGTCATCGAGGCTCATCGAGGCCATCGAGGTCGGCCGGTTCCAGCGCCTCGCCGAGCGCGCGGAGGCCGCCGATGAGCAGCAGGAACTGGCGGATGGCGGGTTCCTTCTCCACCGGCGTCAGCCGCTCGGCGGTCTCCAGCATCGCGGTGCCGGCCGTGTACCGGGGATAATCGGCGCCCAGCGGCTTGCCGTAGGCCCTGATCACCTCGGCCTGCATGATGACGTCGAGTGATCGCCCGGGGTGGATGAGGACGTCCACGTGAGTGAACGGCTCAAGGCGCCCGCCGAACCGGGACTTGGTCCGCCGCACGCCCTTGGCGACCGCCCGGACCCGGCCGTTCTGCCTGGTGAGCAGGGTAATGATGCGGTCCGCTTCGCCTAGCTTCTGCGTCCGCAGCACGACTCCGTCATCCCGGTACCCCTGCACGCCTCTATTGTCCCCTACGCCACCCAGCAGCCGGGCCATACCGTGATCCCAAGGCTTTGCATACCGGACAACCGCTGCCCGACATCCGCTAACGCGCAGCCTGGCCACATTACATAGCTCCCGGACAAAATAATACGTTTCAGTGGACCATAAAATGTCCGGGAACTATGCAAAGTGGAAAAAGCGTCCGGGAACTATGCAAAGTGGGAACTAGAAGACGGTGAAACTTCCGGAATTGCCAGGTGCGGTTGTGGCACCCGGCATTCCGGCAGCGCAGCGCTACCCGGCCGCCAGAGCCATGTTGCGGGTGGGGCGGAGCAACGGGTCCGTTCGAGGGACTGGTATTGAATGTGCCTTGTGGGCTAAACGGGATGTGTTGGCTAAGCGCGGCGGGAGCGGTTAACCGCCGAGACAATCGCGCGCATGGAGGCCGTCGCGGTGTTGGTGTCGATGCCCACGCCCCAGAGGACCTGGCCGCCGACCGAGGCCTCGACGTAGGCCGCCGCCTGGGCGTCGGTGCCCTCGGTGAGGGCGTGCTCGGCGTAGTCCAGGACACGGGCGTCGATGCCGACCGAGGCCAGCGCGGAGCAGAACGCGGAGATCGGGCCGTTGCCGGCGCCCTCCACCTCGCGCACCTCGCCGTCGACCGAGATCGCGGCGACGAGCGTGTGCTTGCCGTCGACGACCGAGGAGGACTGGTGGTCAAGCAGCGCGACCGGGCCGGGGGCCAGGTACTGGGCGCTGAAGGTGTCCCAGATCTCGGTCGGGGTGACCTCGCCGCCGTCTTCGTCGGTGCGGATCTGGATGAACTTGGAGAACTCGATCTGCAGGCGGCGGGGCAGGTCGAGCGAGTGGCCGGTCTTCATCACGTAGGCCACGCCGCCCTTCCCGGACTGCGAGTTGACCCGGATGACGGCCTCATAGGAGCGGCCGACGTCGTGCGGGTCGATGGCCAGGTACGGGACATCCCACTTGATCTCACCGAAGGGGACGCCGGACTGCTCCGCCTCGGCCTCCAGGGCCTCGAACCCCTTCTTGATCGCGTCCTGGTGCGAGCCGGAGAACGCGGTGTAGACGAGCTCGCCCGCGTACGGGTGGCGGGGGTGGACGGGCAGCTGGTTCACGTACTCGACGGTGCGGCGGATCTCGTCGATGTCGGAGAAGTTGATCATCGGGTCGATGCCCTGGCTGAACAGGTTCAGGCCCAGGGTGACCAGGCAGACGTTGCCGGTCCGCTCGCCGTTGCCGAACAGGCAGCCCTCGATCCGGTCGGCCCCGGCCAGCACCGCCAGCTCGGCGTCGGCCACGGCGGTGCCGCGGTCGTTGTGGGTGTGCACCGAGACGCAGACGTGCTCGCGCCGGGACAGCTGGCGCGACATCCACTCGATCTGGTCGGCGTACACGTTCGGGGTCGACCGCTCGACGGTGCAGGGCAGGTTGAGGATGATCTCGCGGCCTGGCCCCGGCTGCCAGACGTCCATCACGGCCTCGCAGGTCTCCAGGGCGAAGTCCAGCTCGGTGTCCATGAAGATCTCGGGCGAGTACTCGTAGCCGAAGTCGGTGCCCTCGAGGTATTTTTCCGCGTACTTCATCACGTGCTCGGTGCCGGCCACCGCGAGCTGCTTGCACTCCTCGCGGCCGATGCGGAACACGACCTTGCGGAACGTCGGCGCGGTCGCGTTGTACATGTGCACGGTCGCCCGCTGGGCGCCGATCAGGGACTGGACCGAGCGCTCGATCAGGTCCTCGCGCGCCTGGGTCAGCACCGAGATCCGCACGTCGGCCGGGATCCGGTCGGCCTCGATCAGCTCGCGGACGAAGTCGAAGTCGGTCTGGCTGGCCGAGGGGAACCCGACCTCGATCTCCTTGTAGCCCATCTTCACCAGCAGGTCGAACATGGCCCGCTTGCGGGTGGGGGACATCGGGTCGATCAGCGCCTGGTTGCCGTCGCGGAGGTCGGTCGAGAGCCAGCGCGGCGCGCGGGTGATGCTCTTGGACGGCCAGCTGCGGTCCGGGAGATCGACCGGCTTGAACGGCACGTACCGATGGCACGGCATGCCGCTGGGCTGCTGGTGGACAGGTGCTACCGAGGGATATGCGTTACTGCTTGGCATCGTTGCTTGCTTCCTACGCGGTGTGTCTGCTTTGGGCTTTGATGGCGGCCAGCGGACATGCTTAGAACCCGCGACGAGGGAGCCGGCCTTTTACAGGCCCCCGCCGCGGCCGCTAAGGAGGAGCAGCTCGTACGACATATCGAGTAAGAGCATAGCAGCCTGAACGGTCCCGTGTTTCACCCGCACGGTCAGGGTCCGCGGTTACGGCGGGCCGGCGTTCCCCCGGATACGCCCCTGACTTGCCCTTAGGGCGGGGCCTGGGCGCGGGGTACCGGGGTGAAAAATCAGTCGCGCCGGGCGGGGGCGGGAGGTTAGCTAGAGGCATGCACATCGTAGAAGGAGACCCATCGGACCGGCCGACGACCCGGGAGTGCTTCGAGATCGTGCGAGCGGCGGCCGAGGCCGACGACCCGCTCGGGCCGCCGTCGTCGATCCAGCGGCTGCGGGGCTGGCTCGAGTACCCCACCGATCCCGCGCAGATCTGGCTCGGCCGCGACGAGGCGACCGGCGCCGCCCAGGGCTGGTGTTACCTGATCCTGCCCCAGCGCGAGAACCGCGACCGGGCTTACCTGTTCCTCGATGTGCACCCGTCGTGGCGGCGGCGCGGGATCGGGACCGCGCTGCTGCGGCACGCCGCCGTGCGGGCGGAGCTGGGCGGCCGGTCGGTGCTCGCCAGCGGTGTGCTCCAGGGCTCGGCCGGAGCGGCGTTCGCCGACCGCGTGGGCGCGACGGCGGGGCTGGTTGAGGCACGGCGGGTTCAGCTGCTGGGCAAGATCCCGGCGGGCCGCATCGCGTCGCTGCGGGCGGAGGCCACCCGGGCGGCGGCCGGCTACTCGCTGGTTTCCTGGCAGGACCGCACCCCCGAGGAGTTCCTGGACAAGGTGGCCGAGGTGGAGAACGCGATGGCGGACGCGCCGCACGACGCCGGCGAGGAGAAGGCGGTCTGGGATGCCGCCCGGGTCAGGGAACAGATCGACGAGCCCCGCGAGCGGCGGGGCCGGCACTCCTACACGATCGCCGCGCTGCACGACGCGAGCGGCGAGATGGCGGCCGACACCGTGGTCGAGCTCGACCCGGACTACCCGGAGTGGGGACATCAGCACATCACCGCGGTGACGCGCAAGCACCGCGGGCACCGGCTCGGCCTGCTGGTCAAGACCGCGATGCTTGAGTGGCTGGCGGAGGCGGAGCCGGGCCTGGCGCAAGATCGTCACCGGGAACGCCGCCACCAACCGGCACATGATCGGGATCAACGAGAGGCTCGGCTACGAGCTGCTCGAACCACTGGAGCAGTCGCAGGAGCTGGCCGTCGCGGACGCGCTGGGATGGCGGGCGTAACGTCCACTGGACGTTAAATCGTTGGCTTCCCCGGACCCGGTGGTGTTGGCTGGACGGATGCGCATCGAGCCGTGGGATCCGACTGATGAGACGACCGCACTGGGCTGCTATGAGGTGCACCGCGCGGCCGCCTTGGCCGACGATCCGCTGTCACCGCCCATGTCAGCCGGGGTGTTCGGCCTGTTCCTGCGCGAGGGGTACGAGAACACGCCCGGCGAGACCTGGGTCGCGTCGGACGCCGATGGGGGGATCGTCGGCTTCTACCGGGTGCACCTGTGGAACCTGGAGAACCTTGACCGGGCCTCCATCGGCCCGGTGGTCCACCCGGCGGTGCGGCGGCGCGGCTTCGGCCGGGCCCTGCTCCGGCACGAGGCGGAGCGGGCGGCCGCGAACGGCCGGTCGGTGCTGAACGGCGTCGTGGTCGCCGGTTCGGCCGGGGCATCGTTTGCCCAGGTGCTCGGCGCGAAGCTCGAACTCGACGAGGTCAGGCGCATCCAGTACCTGGACAAGATCGCGCCGGGGCAGGTCGGGGCCCTGCGCCAGCAGGGCGAGCGCGCGGCCAGTGGTTACTCGCTGGTGAACTGGGCCGGCGAAGTCCCGGAGCAGTACCTCGGCCCGCTGGCGAACGTCATCCAGGCCTTCGAGGACGCGCCGCGCGGCGAGGGCGTCGAGCCGGAGTCGTGGGACGCCGGCCGGCTGCGCGAGCACTCCGGCCGGGAGGTGCGGGCCGGGCTGGTGCACGGCTACGGCGTCGCCGCGCTGCACGAGGCGACCGGCGAGATGGCCGCCTATACCGGGGTGCTGGTCGATCCCGAGTCTGCGCAGTTTGGTCACCAGCAGCTCACCGCGGTCACCCGGGCGCACCGCGGGCACCGGCTCGGGCTGCTGGTCAAGACGGCCATGCTGGAGCTGCTGGCCGAGGCCGAACCGCAGCTGCGGTACATCGAGACCGGCAACGCCGCCGCGAACGAGCACATGATCGCGGTCAATGATCAGCTCGGCTACGAGGTCGTCGAGCCGGGCTGGCAGTGGTACGAGATGCCCGTGGCGGACATCCTGGACCGGTCGTAGCGCAGGTCAGTCGTAGAAACCGAGGCGGCGCAGGAACTTGGGGTTGCGCTGCCAGTCCTTGGCGATCCGCACGTGCAGGTCCAGGTAGACCCGTGAGCCGAGCAGCGCCTCGATCTGCTGGCGGGCCCGGGTGCCGACATCCTTCATGCGCTCGCCCTTGGTACCGATGACGATCGCCTTCTGGCTCTGCCGCTCCACGTAAATCTCGGCGTACACGTCGATCAGGTCCGGCTTCCCCTCGCGCGGCCCCATCTCCTCGACCAGCACGGCGATCGAGTGCGGCAGCTCATCGCGGACGCCCTCAAGCGCGGCCTCGCGGATCAGCTCGGCCACCATGATGTGCTCAGGCTCGTCGGTCAGGTCGCCGTCCGGATAGAGCGGCGGGCCCACCGGCAGGTGGCTGACCAGGACGTCAAGCAGGGTCTCGAGCTGGTAGCCGGCCACGGCCGAGACCGGCACCACGTCGGCCCACTCCCCCAGCTCACTGACCGCGAGTAGCTGCTCGGCGATCCGGCTCTGCGAGGCCTCGTCGGTCTTGGTCACGATCGCGACGACCGGGGTGTTCTTGAGGCCCGCGAGCTCGCGGGCCAGGTACTTGTCGCCCGGCCCGATCAGCTCGGGGGCGGGGAGGCAGAACCCGACGATGTCGACCTCGGTCAGGGTGGAGCGGACCAGGCTGTCGAGGCGCTCGCCGAGCAGCGTCCGCGGCCGGTGCAATCCGGGTGTGTCCAGGATGACGAGCTGCGCGTCCGGCCGGTGCACGATGCCGCGGATCACCCGGCGGGTGGTCTGCGGGCGGTCGCTGGTGATCGCCACCTTCGTCCCGACCAGCGCGTTGGTCAGGGTGGACTTGCCGACGTTCGGCCGCCCGACCAGGCAGGCGAACCCTGACCGAAAGCCGGGCTCGGGCGGGGCGGGGGACGCGGAACCGGCTGGCGCGCCGTTCTGCTTGGCGCGCCCGGCCTTCTTCTCGGTCACTCGCGGCGGGCTCATTATTCAATTGTCCCGCATTCGGGAGACCGCTACCGTCATTGGCGTGGCTGATACCCCCGTATGGCGGCCGACCGCACGGTTGTTTGTCGTCGATCCCGACAATCGGGTGCTGCTTTTCAGCTCGGGCGACCCGGCCGGGCAGACCTGGTGGTTCACCCCCGGCGGCGGGGTTCACCGGGGCGAGACGGTGGCGTCGGCGGCGGTCCGGGAGCTGGCGGAGGAGACCGGATTCGCCTATACGGAAGAGGAACTCGGCCCGGTGGTGGCCACCTCCATAGCCCGCTGGCCGCGCAAGGACGGCCGGATGTTCCTCAGCGCCCACTCGTTCTTCTTCCTGCGGGTCCCCCACCCGGAGCTCGACTTCGACGGGCAGGAGGACTTCGAGCGCTCCTACATCACCGGCCACCGCTGGTGGACGCTGGACGAACTCCGGGCAGCGACGGATGACATCTTCCCGGCCGCCCTGGCCGATCTGATCGGCCAGCTGCTGCGCGACGACATCACCGAGCGCCCCATCCGGCTTCCCGACAGCGGCTAACGGCGGCCACATCTCCGGCCCGCCTTCAGGGGATCAGGGTCGCGCGCAGGGTGCCGTCCGGAGCGGCGTGGAAGATCGGGGCTTCTGGGCCCAGATCGCGCACCGCCGCCAGGTCACCCGGGTCCGGCTCGGAGTCGCTGACCAGGGCCGCGGCCTCAAGTCGCTCGGCTCCGCTGGACACCGCCATCGCCACCGCCAGGCGCAGCGCGGAGAGCCGGAGGGACGGCAGCGCGACCGCGGCCGCCGTGTACGTGCGGCCGGTCTCATCGCGGACGGCGGCGCCCTCGGAGGCCGCCACCCGCGCCCTGGTCGACCGCGCCAGCGTAATGATCTTCTGATCCTCGGCGTCCAGCGCGCCGACTGTCACATCGCTCACGCGCAGCAGTGTAGTGAGCCTGCCCGCCAGCGGGGACGGCAACTCGGTGCTGGCCTACGGCAACGGGTGGTCAGGTCAGTTTGCGGTGACCTTGTCGGCGGCTGGTGTTGGGTTGGCGGTGGATTGGTCTCGCCGACGGGCGATGATCGCGGCGAGGACGGCCATGGGCACGACCAGCACGGCGACGAGGCGGAAGACGGCGGACAGGGAGATGACGTTCTGCAGGGCGCCGGCGCCGAAGGCGGCGATGCCGTAGCCGAGCTGGTAGGCCGCGATGAGCCAGCCGGTCGCCAGCTCGACGATAGTGGGGAAGGTTGCTTCGCCGTAGCCAACGGTCATCGGGAAGAACCCCGAGCAGGCCAGGCCGCCGAAGGCGAACAGGGCGATGCCGGCCCCGGCGCTGCGGGCGGTGGGGGCGAGCAGCAGGGCGGCGCAGGTGGCCCAGGGGAGCACGACGTAGATGCGGGTCGAGCGGATCTTGCCCGATACCAGGGCGATCAGCAGCCGGCCGACGGTGACGGCCGCCCAAAACGCGGCCAGGGCACCGTTGGCGGAGCCTGCTTTGACTCCGTGGCCGGTCAGCAGGGTCGTCCCCCAGTTGCCGAACATGGTCTCGGCCAGCCCGTAGATCACCAGTGCGGCGGCGAACATCCAGAACAGCCTGGGGATACCCGCCTTGCCGGTGCTGGATTCCACGGCGGGCAGGCTCATCGGCTGGGCCAGGGTCACCGCGGTCAGCAGCGCGAGCCCGGCGGCCGCCAGCAGCGGCAGGTACCACCACTGGCCCACGTCGGTGAAGACCGCGATCAGCAGCGGGGACAGCGCCGTGCCCAGCCCCAGCAGGACGTTCAGTGAGGTCAGGGCCACAGCCCGGCGGTCGGGCATGAAGGCGCCGGCGTAGGTGCTGGTCGATCCCAGTGTGAGCCCGAAGCCCAGGCCCAGCGAGGCCGTCGCCAGCAGCAGCATCGGGTAGGCGACCGCGTCGGACCGCAGCGGATAGCTGCCGGCCAGCAGGCTCATGGCCAGGGTGTTGGCGATCAGGCCGGTCAGCAGGACCTGCTTCAGCCCGAACCGGCGGGCCAGCGCCGGGAGGGCCAGCGAGCTGGCGATGGCCAGCACGACCTGCGGCAGGAACAGTACGCCGTACTGGCTTTTCGACAGGTCGTAGCCTGTCTTGGCGGTCAAGACGATGGCCGCGGCGGGAAACGCGACCAGGCTCAGGCCCTGGAAGAGCCCGATCGCGTAGACGGTGATTACCTCGCGGCGGCGCCCGGGCGGTGAGGTATGCGGCGCTGTCATGACGGGGCCCTTCGCGAAGCCGGCCGAGCGAGGCCACGACTGGCCGTGACTCGCCGCTGAAGGACCGTGACTCGCCGCTGAAAGACGGAACTCCGTCAAGAACAGTGCCACGGCCGGCCAAGGCGATCATCATCCGGCACGAGTGATTTCCCCGCCCGGGCACAGGACCCGCCAACGTCCGCACCCGCCGCCCGCGGTCTCGGACTCACCCGTCCGGGGTGATGACGGCACGCCTGACCGGTTGTTAATGTTTTGTTACATTCCAGAGTCGGGAGGCCGTGTGGTGGCTATCGAAGGCTCGGCGTCGGTGAGCGCATTTCCGCCGATCGCTGATTACGCGTTCTTGTCGAATTGCGAGCAGAGCTGCCTAGTGGCGCCGGACGGGTCGGTGGAGTGGCTGTGCCTGCCGCGGCCGGATTCCCCGAGCGTGTTCGCGGCGCTGCTTGACCGTTCGGCCGGCCTGTTCCGGTTCAGTCCCGGCACTACGAATGTTCCCCAGCATCGCCGCTACGTCCCCGGGACGATGGTGCTGGAGACGACCTGGCAGACCCCCACGGGGTGGATGATGGTGCAGGACTTTCTGGCTGTCGGCCCGATCCAGCGTGCGGGACGACGGCCGGACTACCACCGGGCCCCGACTGATTTCGGTGCCGCCGGCGTGCTCGTCCGGATCGCGACCTGCCTCAGCGGCCGGGCCGAGGCCGTGGTGAACTGCGGCCCGCTGTTCAATTACGGGACTACCGGCGGCACCTGGAATTACCAGGGCGACGGCTACGACTCGATGACGCTCACCGCCCATGAGGGTGACATGGAGCTCGGGCTGTCGGGCAGCATCCCGCTCGGCGTGCTGGGCGCCCGCTGCTACGGCCGCACCACGCTCACCGCGGGCCAGTCGGCCTTCGTCGCGTTGTCCTGGGGAAACGGCACCGTCCCGGCGAGCCAGGACGAGGCGTTCGGCATGCTCAACACCACCGTCGAATTCTGGCGTGACTGGCTGAGCACAGCCAAGATTCCCGACCATCCGTGGAAGCCCTACCTCGACCGCAGCGCGCTCACGCTGAAAGGGCTCAGCTACGCCCCCACCGGCGCCATCATGGCCGCGTCGACGACCTCGCTGCCGGAGACGCCCGGTGGGGCCCGCAACTGGGACTACCGCTTCAGCTGGATCAGGGACTCGGCCTTCATGCTCCGGGCGCTGTACCGGCTGGGCTTTGACTGGGAAGCGATCGAGTACTGGGGCTTTGTCATCGACGCGGTCAGCGGCGGTGACCTCACCCGGAAGTTCGAGCTGCAGATCATGTACGGCATCGCTGGCGAACGCGACCTGACCGAGAAGACCCTGGACCACCTGTCCGGGTGGCGCGGGGCGCGCCCGGTGCGGGTCGGCAACGGTGCCTGGAACCAGCAGCAGCACGACGTGTGGGGAATGATCCTCGACGCCGTGGACGTCCAGTTCCACCGCGGCGCGGCCACGATCGTGGGGCCGGTGTGGGAGGGACTAGCCGGGTTCGTGGACGCCGCCCTGACGCACTGGCGCGAACCCGACCAGGGCATCTGGGAAGTCCGCGGCGACCCTCAGCAGTTCACCGCGTCCAAGGTCATGTGCTGGGTGGCGGCCGCCCGCGGGGCCGACCTGGCGGCCGAGCGGGGCGACGAGGAACGGGCCAAGCGCTGGCAGGCAGGCGCCGACGAGATCAAGGCCGAGATCCTGGACAAGGGCGTTTCCGAACGGGGCGTCTTCCGGCAGCACTACCAGACCGACGACCTGGACGCCTCGCTGCTGCTGCTGCCCATCATGGGATTCCTGCCCCCGGGCGACAAGCACATCAGGGCGACCGTGCTGGCCATCGCCGACGAGCTCACCGAGGACGGCCTGGTCCTGCGGTACAAGGTGGAGGGAACCGACACCGGATTCGAGGGGAAGGAGGGAACCTTCACCATCTGCTCGTTCTGGCTGGTGAGCTGCCTGGCCATGATCGGCGAAACCGAACGCGCCCGCGCCCTGTGCCAGAAACTGCTGGCCTTCGCCGGACCGCTGGGGCTGTACGCCGAGGAGATCGACGTCACGGCGGGCGAGCATCTCGGGAACTTCCCGCAGGCCTTCACCCACCTGGCCCTCATCGAAGCCGTATCGCTGCTCATCGAATCCGAGTCGCGGGGCAGCTCGGTCGGGTTGATTTAAGCGGCGAAGCGTGCACCTCCGCCGCCAGGCCGGCGGCGGAGGTTAGCCTATTTCAAGATGGTTAGCCTATTTCAAGATATTGACGGCCCGGGCAATTACCAGTCCCAGGATCATGATGGAGCCGACCGCCTGTACGGTCATGGCCAATTTGCCCCAGCGGACCAACGGCATCACGTCGGTCGGGCTGAACGCGGTGGCGTTGGTAAAGCCGAGGTAGAGGTAGTCGAAGAATTCCGGGCGCCAGCCCGGCGGCGCCACCCCGGGATTGAGCTGGGCGGGAAAGGCGAGGTCGGGGAACTGCGGCGGAGCCAGAAAGCGTGATTCAGGGCCGCCTCCGTCAAGCGACCAGTAGAGGAACGAAAAGGCGATGATCGTGTAGAACCAGACCAGGAAGCCGGCCTTGAGCAGATCCGCCGCCGAATTCGTCTCCGGGCCGCCTTCGACGATATCGACGACCAGCCGGCCGGTGACCCCGGCCGCCTCGGCGACCAGCACCGCCACCAGCACCAGGGACAGCGCCCGGCCGGCCGCCGACCGGCGGTCGATGCGGCCCCGGTCAATGGCGATGATGGCCACCAGCAGCACGGCCTCCACCGCCGGGACCGCCCAGGACGGCCCCAGGCTGAATCTGGCCGGCAGCAGCAGCGGCACGGCCATCGCCAGCACCAGCGTGAAGGCCATCGGCCAGCGCTTCTCAGCCGTCGGCCCCGCCGCCGCGGTGGGCGGCCCGGCTAGCGGAACGCGGGGAGCGCCTTCCCGTCGGCCGGCCCACCAATCGCGGACATCCGCCTCCACCTTGGCCGTGGCGGGCGGCTGGCCGACGGCGGCGTCGGCCTCGGCGATCAGGGCGCGGGCAGCGTCCATCGTCGCCGCTGCCGCCGCCTGATCGCTGGCGACTGGCACGCTCACGACAACCCAGGCCCGGTCCTGCCCTGACTGGGCGTGGGCGGGCACCTTCGCCGCCAGCGCCAGCTGCTGATAGCGCCCAAGCCACTCGCCGGCCACCGCACCAGCCAGCGGTACCCGCACCGTCACGTGCCCGTCGGCGGAGACGAGTTCGATGTCCGCCGCAGGATCGATGTCGGTCATCTTTACCCGGCCTCCCGCCCTGTGCGCGCCGTCAGAAGATGTCCGTCCAGTCGTCTTTCATGCTGACCACGGTCCAGCCCAGCTTCCCGGCTTCAGCCAGGGCGTTCTCCGCCGCCTGGGTGTAGTCGTACTCGCGCTCGCCGTCGTCGTGATTGACCAAGAGGGCGAACGACGCGGCGCTGAGCATCTCAATGTCGACGTCGCCGTTCCCGCACGCGAGAATGGGCATGCGGCCGGTCTGGGCGAAAATGTGCTCGGGCTTGCCCGGCCCGAGGGACAGCCCGCCGAGCAGCTCGCTGGTGCGGGTGATCCTGCCGTCCTTGTACTGATAGGCCGGGGCGGAGCCGATCACGTTCTCCTTCAAGATCCCCCAGGTCTGCTCGGCGAAGACCCGCATGAAGTCCCGGCCGCCGCCCGAGCACACGAATACCCGGAACTGGTGCGCCTTCAGCAGGTCGAACAGCTCCAGCATCGGCTTGTACACCAGCTTGGTGTACCCGACCTTGAACCTGGGCTGGGTGACCGTCGCGACCCATTGGCGCACCTGCGCGTCGAACACCTCGGGGCTGGTCCCGGCCCAGGTATCGGCGACCGCCCCCTCCAGGGACGCCACCACATCCGGGTCCTGGGTAACCAGGCCCTGGAAGTAATCCATGTCTTGCTCGATGATCGCCTTGTACGGCTGCCTGGAGCGCAGGGAGGGGTCGTTCGCGGCCGCCTGGGTCCAGACCCGGATCAGGAAATCGGCCTGTGGCGGCGCCGGTTTCTCCACCCACAGCGTGCCGTCGTTGTCGAACGTCGCGATCCGGTCGGCCGGTTCGGCGAAGCCGGGCCCCGGCGTCGTCAGCGCCTCGACAAAGCCCAGGATCGTCTGCTTGGCCGCCCCGCTCCGCCAGCTGGCCAGGTACTCACTCAACGCGGCCCCCGCTCCATCGCAGCGCCACGGCTCCCGCGAACGCGGAAGCCGTGGATGTCCCACCTGGATTCTCGCATGGACCCGCCGCTGCGGCGGCGGGCTGCGGCTCGCACTGGTGTCTGTCGAGACCCACGCAACCCACAGGCACCAGGACCAGTCAGGAGACAACCACCGTACGTTCGGGATGATGGTTTGACGCTTTAGTCCTTTTCTGTTTCTTGGTCGGGGACGCGCTCGACCAGGACGGTGCCCAGCCGGTTGCGGCGGCCGGCCACGCTCTCGGCGGTCAGGTGCAGGCCGGCCACCGTGGCCTCGGAGCCGGCGATGGGAACGCGGCCCAGTTCGTGGGCGAGCAGGCCGCCGACGGTCTCCACGTCCTCGGCCTCGGCGGTGACGCCGAAGAGCTCCTCCAGCTCGGCGACGGGCAGCCGGGCGATCACCCGGGCCGTGCCGGGGCCGAGCCACTCGACCGGCGCGCGCTCGTTGTCGTACTCGTCGGCGATCTCCCCGACGATCTCCTCCAGGATGTCCTCGATGGTGACGAGGCCGGCCGTGCCGCCGTACTCGTCGATCACGACCGCCACGTGGATCCGCTGCACCTGCATCTGGCGCAGCAGCTCGTCCACCGGCTTGGACTCGGGGACGTAGGTGGCGGGGCGCATGATCTTCTCGACCCGCTCGGTGTGCTCCGTGCCCGGGTGCTCGTGATCCCAGGCCACCATGTCCTTGAGGTAGCCGATCCCGACCACGTCGTCGGTATTCTCGCCGGTCACCGGGATGCGCGAGAATCCGCTGCGGAGCGCGAGCGAGAGGGCCTGGCCCACGGTCTGGTCGTGCTCGATGAAGACCATGTCGGTGCGCGGGACCATGACCTCGCGCACGATCGTGTCGCCCAGCGCGAAGACCGAGCGGACCATCGCCCGCTCCCCCGGCTCGATCTCGTCCTGGGACTCGATGTAGTCGACCAGGTCATCGACGCCGGGACGGCCGTTGAGGTCGGGGTCGGCGCCGTGGCTGCCGAGCGGGAGCGCGCCCGCCACCGCGTCAAGCGCCCGGGCGAGCGGGCCGAGGGCGCTGCGCAGCGGGCCGAGCAGGCGGCGCGCGGTTCTGGCCACCCGCTCGGCCCGCTGCCTGCCCATCGCGCGGGGGCCGACCCCGATCAGCGCGTACCGGGCGAGCAGGAGCAGGCCCACGGCGGGCAGGAAGACCTGCCAGCCACCGCCGAGCCAGTGGGCGAAGGCCAGCGTGACCAGCACCGCGGCCGCCACCTCGGCGCAGACCTGGAGTAGCGTCAGCAGGCTGCCGAACTGGTCAAGCCCGTCGGAATCGGCCCGGGCCATGGCCGCCTGCGCTCCCGCGCACCAGCCGGCCACGCCGATCAAGATGATCGCGGCGAGCAGCAACCACCCGGCGGGTGTCATAAGGCCGGACCTACCTGGCCTTCCCCGGACTCCGGCGGCCCGCCGGCCGCCTGGTCAACGGCCGCCTGGGGCACGGCCGACTCGTCCCGCCAGTCGCGCAGCAGCTCGTTCTGCAGGCCGAACATCTCGGCTTCCTCTTCCGGCTCGGCGTGATCATAGCCGAGCAGGTGCAGGACGCCGTGCACGGTGAGCAGCTCAAGCTCGGCCTGGGTGGAGTGGCCGTGCTGCTTGGCCTGGGCCGCCGCGACCTGGGGACAGAGCACCACGTCGCCCAGCAGAACCGGCTCCGGCTCGTCGCTGTCGCGTCCCCTGGAGCGGTTCGGCCCGGCCATCGAGTGCGGGCGCAACTCGTCCATCGGGAAGGACAGGACGTCCGTTGGGCCGGGCTCCTCCATCCACTTCTCGTGCAGGTTGGTCATGTGCGCCTCATCCACCAGGAGCATGGAGAGGTCGGCCAGCGGGTGCGTATCCATCTGGTCGATCACGTACTGCGCGAGTTCGCGCAGTACGTCCTCGTCGGCCGCCAGGCCCGACTCGTTGTTGATCTCGACGCTCACCGTCGTGTTCCCCGTCTTGAGTGATCCTGGGACTTCGCGTCGTGACGTTCGTAGGCTTCGACGATCTTCCCTACGAGCTTGTGCCTAACCACGTCCTGGCTGGTCAGCCGGGAGAAGTGGATGTCGGTGAGGCCATCAAGGATGTCCTGCACCACGCGCAGGCCGCTTACCTGGCCCTCCGGCAGGTCAACCTGGGTGACGTCGCCGGTGACCACCATCTTCGAGCCGAACCCGAGCCGGGTGAGGAACATCTTCATCTGCTCGGGTGTGGTGTTCTGCGCCTCGTCGAGGATGATGAACGAGTCATTCAGCGACCGTCCGCGCATGAACGCCAAGGGAGCGATCTCGATCGTGCCCGCTGCCATCAGCTTCGGGATCGAATCCGGGTCGACCATGTCGTGCAGCGCGTCGTAGAGCGGGCGCAGGTAGGGGTCGATCTTCTCGTAGAGCGTGCCGGGCAGGAAACCGAGCCGCTCGCCGGCCTCGACCGCGGGCCTGGTCAAGATGATCCGGTTGACCTCCTTGGCCTGCAGCGCCTTCACCGCCTTGGCCATCGCCAGGTACGTCTTGCCGGTGCCCGCCGGGCCGACGGAGAACACGATCGTGTGCTTGTCGATCGCGTCGGCGTAGTGCTTCTGGTTCAGTGTCTTCGGGCGGATCGTCCGGCCGCGCCCGGACAGGATCCCCTGCGTCAGCACGTCCGCCGGGCGGACGGATGGCTGGCCGTCACCGCCGCGGAGCATGGCCAGCGCGCGCTCGACCGAATCCGGGGAGAGCTCGGCCCCCTTGGACTGCAACTCGAGCAGCTCGCCGAAGAGCCTGCCGACCAGCTCGGTCTCGCGCGGCGGGCCAGACACGGTGATCTCGTTGCCGCGGACGTGGATATCGGCGGCGAGCTCCCGCTCGATGACGTGCAGCAGTTCGTCCCTGGTCCCGAGCAGGCCGACCATGGAGTGGCCATCCGGAATGACGATGCGGATCTGGGAGCCTGTCTTGGAGACTGGCAGGTCGCTGCTTGTGTCTGTCAATTCGCTGCTCTCGATGGCCCCGGGAGCGCCCCGCGGGCGATTTTTCTGCGGTTGGCGGCGGCGCCGTCGCGCCAGCCGCCGTGCCCGCGGGTTAGCCCGGCGGCCACGTCATCGGGCGCCCGCCAAGCACGTGCGCGTGCGCGTGCCCGACCGTCTGCCCGCCATCGGCGCCGGTGTTGAAGACGATTCGGTAGCCGGTGGCGTCAATGCCCTCGGCCACGGCGATCTCGCGGGCCAGGCTGACGAGTTCGTCGAGGAGCCCGTCACCGGCGGCCGCCAGCGCCGCCACGTCAGGGAAGTGGTCCCTGGGGATCACCAGGACATGCGTCGGCGCCTGCGGGCTGATGTCACGGAAGGCGAGCGTCCGCTTTCCCTCCGCCGCGACCGTGGCCGGGATCTGCCCGGCAGCGATCCCGCAGAACAAGCAATCTGGCACGTCCACGATCATAGTGGCCCGGCGCTAGCGCACGGTGCCGGACCGCTTCTCCAGCTGGATCCTGGCCTGCGGCAGTGCGCGCCGGAAAGCCGGCCGGGGAGGCCGGCGTCGATGCACGGGCCGGAGGCAACTCCGCCCACAATGCCGACGATTGACCCACGCGTCACTCATTACTCACGAGTCGGAGTTAGCAGACACTGGGTCCACAGCCCACATCATCCTCTTAAGTGCTGCCTACACCCGCGATGACGGTTATTCTTGTTCTTTCCGCAATCCTCCGGCGGTTTCTGGGGTGGAGTTACCGAATGTGGGTTGGGCACTACAAGATCGGCGCGCAGCGTTGGGCAATGCCGCGCGCCGCAACGCGGAAGCGGCACGAGCGTGGGCGGTGAGCCAGTGAGCACCACCGTCGTGGAGAGTCAGTCCACCGAGGCTGCCCGCGGCAGCCCCGCCGCCGATCCGGTCCTCGGGCCCGCGCCGGCCCTCATCATCGGCTCGCCGGCCGGCGAGCCGGCTGACGCCGCGGCGGCGTCCGGCGGCGAGGCCGGCCCTGGCCTGCTGGGCGAGGAGGCGGCGGAGGCGGCCGCTCCCGGCAGCGCGTCCAACGGATCGAAAATCGCGTCCAACGGATCGAAACCGGAACCGGCACAGGAGCCCGGCGCAACGGGTGCCGATGACGAAAACCACGGAAACCAAGGAAACCTCGGCGCAGCAGGTGAACCTCCTGTGCCAGGCGGGCGTCCTACTGACGTGACGGCAACACTCTCGGAGAGCGACCTCCTGCTTGAGGACGTACCTGCCGATGAAGCGCTAGCCCCTGACACGTTCGCTACCAGCGCGTTCGATGCCGAGGAGCAGCGGACGCCTGCCGTCTGGGATGCCGCCGACGTCGTCACCGAGATCTACCACGGCCATTACAACCAGTTGGTGCGTCTTGCCGTGCTGCTGGTGCACGATGTGCAGACGGCCGAGGAAGTGGTGCAGGACGCCTTCGAGGCCATGCACCTGGCCTGGCGTCGGCTGCGTGATTCGGAGAAGGCGCTGCAGTACCTGCGGCAGACGGTGGTCAACCGGTCTCGGTCGGTGCTGCGGCACCGCAAGGTCGTGGACATGCACGCGCCCAAGCCGGCGCCGGATGAGCCGAGCGCCGAGCACGCCGCGCTCGCACTGCTCGAGCGCTCGGCGGTCGCGGCAGCGCTGCGCTCGCTGCCCGAGCGGCAGCGCGAGGCCATCGCCCTGCGGTACTACGCCGACTTCTCCGAGGCGGACATCGCCAAGGCCATGGGCATAAGCAAGGGCGCGGTCAAGAGTCACACGGCGCGCGCCATGTCGTCACTCAAGACGATCCTTTCTCAGGACACGCCATGATGCGGCCGACCGCTGCGGGGCTGATGAGGCCGTGACCGCACCCGATAACGGCGTGGAGGAGGCGCTCAGGCGCGCACTAGCCGAAGCCGTCAGCCAGGTTGAACCCGGCACCGACGCACTCGAGCGAATCCAGGCCAGGATCAGCCAGCGCCCGCCGCGGCCCTGGCTGGTCAGCGTCGCCGCCGACGTCCTTGGCGGCGCCAGGCACTGGACCTGGCGCGGCCACTGGGCGTGGCAGACGTCCTGGGCGTGGCCCGCCGCGATGCCCGCGCCCTCGGCTCTGCCCTGGCCGCGGCTGCTGCGGCTGCCACGGCCGGGCACACCGGCGCCAGGCGCCACGCTGGTGCCGGACGGCGCCCCGCTGCCCGGCCCGGCGCGGCCCGTGCGCTCCGCCCGCCCGGTTAACGTCGGCTGGCTCCGGCCGGTGGCAGTGCTGGCCGGGATCGCGCTCATCGCCATCGTCTCGTTCGGGGTGCAGCCCTTCCGCCAGGCGATCATCCAGGCCAGCAGCACCGTGCTGAACAGTGGCCAGCCGCCGGCCGGTTCCGGTGGGGCGGGCACCGAGGGTACCGGCTCACCGACGGGCGACGTGACTCATTCTTCCTCTGCCACTCCCACCAGGTCGGGTAGCACCTACGGCGCGGCGCCCGACCCGGTCGGCGCGACCGCGTCCGGCGGCGGGGCGTCAGCCAGCCCGGCCGCCACCGTGAACTGCCCGCCCGCCCTCGCCTCGGACTGGTCCGACCGGCTGGTCTCGAAGACGGCGAACGCGGGCGGCGCGGCGACCCCGGTCTCGCCGAAGGCAGCGGCGGGTCGGCAAATGTCGGCCCCGGCTTCCCCGACCCCGTCCCCGTCGTGCACCGCTACCCCGCCCGCGGCGGCCAAGCCGACTCCCTCCCCCAGCATGTCCGCGACGCCATCGGCCAGCGCCACGTCGCCGACGCCGACGGCCACGGCGACCTCATCGACGCCGACGCCAACCGCGACGGCCACGTCGCCGACGCCGACGGCCACGCAGACGACGCCGACGCCCATCACCACCGGCTCGGACAGCCCGACGCCGTCGCCGACGGACTCCGGCGGCGACACCGGTGAAAGCGGCGCCGGCGGCCCCACCCCGCCCGCCGCGACACCAAGTGCCACCCCGTCCGCCGGGACACCGAGTGCCACCCCGTCGCCCAGCTCCTCGTAAGACGCCCGGGCAGGACGCTTAGCGCTAGCCTGGCCGACATGGAATCATCGCTCAGGCCGGCCACCGGGCCGCCGGTCTTCCTGGTACCGGCGGGTGAGCTGACGGCGCCGGTCCTCACGCTGACCGGGCCGGAGGGGCACCACGCGGCGGCCGTGCGCCGCCTGCGGCCGGGTGAGCGCGCGGATGTCAGCGATGGCGCCGGAACGCTCGCCCTGGGGCTGGTCACCAGCGTCGGCCGGGACTCGGTCACCCTGGAGATCCAGGCCGTCTGCTCGGTCCCGCCGCCGCAGCCGCGCCTGGTCGTCGCGCAGGGGCTGCCCAAGGGCGATCGGGGCGAGCTCGCGGTCGAGTTGATGACCGAGGTCGGTGTGGACGCCGTGATCCCGTGGTCAGCCGAACGCTCGATCACGAAGTGGCAGGGCGACCGGGGTCTGCGCGCCCTGGGCAAGTGGCGCGCCACTGCCCGTGAGGCCGCCAAGCAGTCCCGCCGCGGCTGGCTGCCCGAGATCGCGGAGCTGGCCAGCACGGCCGTGCTGGCCAAGCGGGTCACCGCGGCGGCGTGCGCGGTCTTCCTGGAAGCCGATGCGCAAGCCAAGCTGCACGAGCTGGCGCTGCCCGGCAACGGCGACATCCTGCTCGTGGTCGGCCCGGAGGGCGGCATCAGCCAGGCCGAGCGGGCCGCCTTGGCCGAGGCCGGCGCCGTAGCGGCCCGGCTCGGGCCGACGGTGCTGCGCACCTCCACCGCGGGCGCCGCGGCCGTGGCGGTCCTGCTAAGCCGGACTGCCCGCTGGTAGCGGCGGCGTTAACGCCCGTCGAAGGCGGCGCGCAGGCGGGAGAAGAAGCCCTGCTGGCCGGGCTGGAACTTGCCCGGCGGTGACTCCTCACCGCGGAGCTTGGCCAGGTCGCGCAGGAGCTTCTCCTGCTCGGCGTCGAGCCGGCTCGGGGTCTCCACGGTGACGTGGATGATCAGGTCACCGCGCCCGCTGCCGTTCAGGTGCTTCACCCCGAGGCCGTACAGCGGGAGAACCTGGCCGGACTGGGTGCCCGGCCGGACATCCACGTCGTTCGGCCCGTCCAGGGACTCCACCGAGACCGTCGCGCCGAGCGCCGCCGCCACCATCGGGATCGTCAGCGTGCAGTGCAGGTCGTCGCCCTGCCGTTCGAAGATCGCGTGCGGACGCTGCACCACCTCGAGGAACAGGTCTCCGGGGGGGCCGCCGCCGGGGCCGGTCTCGCCCTCGCCGGCCAGCTGGATGTGGGTGCCGTCCTCGACTCCGGCCGGGATGCGCACCTTCATCGTCCGCCTGGTGCGGACCCGGCCGTCGCCGTCGCACTCCGGGCAGGGCCGCGGCAGCACGGTGCCGTAGCCACCGCAGTTGGGGCAGGGCTGGCTGGTCACCACCTGGCCGAGGAAGGACCGCCGCACCTGGCTGATCTCGCCCCGGCCGGCGCAGACCTCGCACGTCGCCGGGTGCGTGCCGGGGGCGGTGCCCTCGCCGGAACAGGTCGGGCAGACCACAGCGGTGTCCACCGTCAGCTCACGAGTCGCGCCGAAGGCGCACTCCGACAGGTCGAGCTCGATCCTGATCGTCGCGTTCCGGCCGCGCCGCGCCCGGGAGCGGGGGCCGCGGGCGCCGCCCTGCCCGGCCGCGCCGAAGACCGCGTCGACGAAATCGCTGAACGGGAAGCCGGCCGTACCGAACCCGCCGAAACCGCCCGCACCCGCGCCCGCGGCGGCCAGCGGGTCGCCGCCGAGGTCGTACATCTGGCGCTTGTCGGTGTCCTGCAGGACCTCGTAGGCCTGGTTGATCTCCTTGAACTTCTCCTGCGTCTCCGGATCGGGGTTGACGTCCGGGTGCAGCTCGCGGGCGAGCCGGCGATAGGCGCGCTTGATCTCGTCCTGCGAGGCATCGCGGCGGACGCCGAGCAGCGCGTAATAGTCCTCAGCCACTATGACTCCCCGAGAATCTGGCCGACGTACCTGGCGACGGCGCGCACCGCGCTCATCGTGCCCGGATAGTCCATCCTGGTCGGCCCGAGCACGCCGAGCTTGGCCACCACCTGCCCGCCCGAGCCGTACGCGGCCGACACCACCGACGTGCCCTGCAGGCCGGTCTCCGCGCCGATCCTGACGGTCAGGGCGGACGGGCTCGCGGCCTCACCGAGGAGCCGCATTAGTACCACTTGTTCCTCCAGCGCTTCGAGCACGTCACGGAGCCCCTTGCCGAAATCGGGGGCGGCCAGGTTGCCGGCACCGCCAAAAACCACGCGTTCCTCCTGCCGCTCGGCGAGGCTGTCGAGCAGCACGGAGAAGACGGCCCCCGCGTTCTGCCGGTCGGTCGCCGGGATGCGGTCCGCCAGGCCGGTCACGGTGGCGGCCGCGTCGGAAAGCTTATGACCATCCAGGCACGCGTTGAGCACGGCGCGCAGATGGGCGACCGACTCGGGCTCGGCCGGGTCGGGCAGGTCCACCGTGGCCTGCTCCACCCGGCCGGTGTCGGTGATGAGCACCAGCAGCACCCGCTGCGGGGTGAGCGACACCAGCTCGATATGCCGGACCGCGGACCGGGACAGCGACGGGTACTGCACCACCGCCACCTGCCTGGTCAGCTGGGCGAGCAGCCGGACCGTCCGCGCCACGATCTCGTCCAGGCTGTAGGCCCCGGCGAGGAACGCCTCGATCGCCCGCCGCTCGGCCACCGACAGCGGCTTGATCGACGACAGCCGGTCCACGAACAGCCGGTACCCCTTTTCGGTGGGGATCCGCCCGGCGCTGGTATGCGGCTGGGCGATGAACCCCATCTCCTCGAGGACCGCCATGTCGTTGCGGATGGTCGCGGGCGACACGTCCAGGCCATGCCGGTCGACCAGCGACTTCGACCCCACCGGCTCGGTGGTGGACACGTAATCCTCGACTATCGCGCGAAGAACGGCCAGCTTCCGCTCGTCAAGCACCGTGTTCACCTCCTTGGCACTCACTATCCCTGAGTGCCAATTCTATTTGCTCACGAGAGTCTCCGGACGGCAAGAACGGTTGGGTTACGCTTCCGTCCAGCGATCGAGGCGCGGCGGACGGGCCCCGGGTGAGCGCGGTGGGCCGCCCAGAGTGGGAGGAAACGGTGCAAAGCCGACAATACGGGCGGGACGTACTCGCGCCCGAGAACCGCAAGCCCAAGCCCGGCCAGCGGCCGGTGGAGCAGGTCGAGGCCGAGCCCGGGCTGGTGGTCGAGGACTTCGAGGGGCGCTTCTGCGGCGCGGTCGTCGCCCTCGACAAGGATGCGGTGACGCTCGAGGACCGGCACGGCAAGCGCCGGGTGTTCCCGGTCCCCGGCTCGTTCCTGCTCGACGGCAAGCGGGTGACCCTGGTCAGGCCGCGCCCCGCGGCCGCCTCCGCATCCGGGGCCACCGGGAACCGCACCGCCTCCGGGTCAATCGCCGCGCCGCAGCAGCGGGCCAAGGTCGCCAAGGCCAGCCGGATCTACGTCGAGGGCAAGCACGACGCCGAGCTGGTGGAGAAGATCTGGGGCGACGACCTGCGCGACGTCGGCGTCGTGGTCGAGTACCTGGAGGGCGTCGACGACCTGGCGGCCATCGCCCTGGAGTTCCAGCCGGGCCGCCGGCAGCGGCTCGGCGTGCTCGTCGACCACCTGGTCGCCGGGTCCAAGGAGAGCCGGATCGCCGCCTCGGTGGCCGGCAATCCGCACGTGCTGGTGGTCGGCCATCCCTTCATCGACATCTGGGCGGCGGTCAAGCCGGCCGCGCTCGGCCTGGCGGCCTGGCCGGACGTCCCCCGGGGGGAGCCGTGGAAGGAGGGCGTGCTGCGCCGGATCGGCTGGCCGCACCGCACGCCGCAGGACGTCGCGGTCGCCTGGCGGCGCATCCTGCGCGCGGTCAACAGTTACGCCGACCTCGAGCCGCAGCTGCTCGGCCGGGTCGAGGAGCTCATCGACTTCGTGACCGAGCCCGAAGCCGGGTGAGGGCGGGCGCGGGCGCGGTTAGGTCAGGTCGCGGATGACGGCGTCGGCCAGCAGGCGCCCCGGGCGGGTCAGCACCAGCCGGCCTGATGCGTACGCCCCGTCGTCGATCAGGCCGCGGGTCGCGGGAGAACTCGGCCGCGGCGCGGGCAGCGGGTGTGAGAAGAGTCACCGGGAGGCCCTCCGCCAGCCGGGTGCGGAGCATGATCTCCTCCATCCGCTGCTCGGCCGGGGTAAGCAGCTCGCGGGCGGCCGCCGGGGAGTGGCCAGCCGCCAGCCGCTGCGCGTAGGCGCTCGGATGGCGCACGTTCCACCAGCGGACCCCGCCGACGTGGCTGTGCGCGCCCGGGCCGAACCCCCACCAGTCGCCGCCTGACCAGTAGAGCATGTTGTGACGGCACTGCGCCTTATCGCCGGTGGCCCAGTTCGAGAGCTCGTACCAGCCGAATCCGGCGCGGCCGAGCAGGTCGTCGGCGATCAGGTACCGGTCGGCCATCGCGTCGTCGTCGGGGGCGGCGATCTCGCCCCGGCGGACCTTGGCCGCCAGCCGGGTGCCCTCCTCCACGATCAGCGCGTAGGCCGAGACGTGATCGGGGTCCGCCTCGATGGCGGCGGTCAGCGACGCCCGCCAGTCGTCGTCGCTCTCCCCCGGCGTGCCGTAGATCAAGTCGAGGCTGACCTGCTCGAAACCCGCTTCCCTGGCCCAGCGAACGCACTCGGCGGTCCTGCCCGGCTGATGCTGGCGCTCAAGCACCCGCAGGACATGGGGGACGGAACTCTGCATTCCGAACGAGACCCTGGTCACACCGCCCGCCCGCAATTGCTCGAGCTCGGCCGGGCCGACCGACTCCGGGTTTGCCTCGACGGTCACTTCCGCGCCGTCTTCCAGGCCGAACGCCTGGCCGACGCCCGCCAGCAGCCCGGCGATCTCGGCCGGGCGCAGCAGCGTCGGCGTGCCCCCGCCGAAAAACACCGTGGCGGCCCGCGCCCGGCCGCCCGGCAGCACCTGGGCGGCCAGCTCGATCTCCGCGCGGACGAGGCCCGGGTAGGCGGCCTGGCTGCCGCCGCCGCCCAGCTCGGTCGCGGTGTAGGTGTTGAAATCGCAGTACCCGCAGCGGGTCCGGCAGAACGGTACGTGTATGTAAACGCCGAACGGGGTATCGCCAAAGCTCCGGGTCGCGGTGGGCGGCAGCGACCCGTCTTCCGGTACCGGTTCTCCGTCCGGCAGCGTACCTGGCATGCTGCCGAGGATAAGCTGTACTTGGTACATCACGGGCGGGAGGAACTGGTGACGTCAGATCCGGGACCTGGTTCAGACGATTTTCCGCAGCCGCCGGTGTCCGATGGCGAGCCCGGGACCCAGCCGAACGGGCAGCCCGGAGCGGTTTCCAACGGTCAGTTCATGCCGTACAACGGCCAGTTCAACGGCCATTCCGGGTACGGGACCGCGGCTTACGGCCCGCCCAGCTACGGGCCGGTCCCGCCGTACGGGCCGGTTCCGCCTTACGGGCAGCTGCCCTACGGCCAAGCCCCCTACGGTCAAGCCCCCTACGGTCAGCTGCCCTACGGGCAGCCCGGTGCCGTCCACCCCGGGATGCTCACCGCGACGGCCGACCGGGAGCGGACCATGGACGTGCTCAAGGCCGCCTATGGCGAGGGCCGGATCACCAAGGACGAGTTCGACCTGCGCGCGGGCCGCGCGATGAGCGCGCGGACCTACGCCCAGCTGGCGGGCGTGGTGGCCGACCTGCCCGCCGGGCCGCACCTCGGCATCATGCCCTACCAGCCCGGCTACTACCCGGCCCTCAACACGCCGACCAGCGGGCTCGCCATCGGGGCGCTCGTGTGCGGGATCGCCGAGCTCTTCACGCTCGGGTTCGCCGCGGTCCCCGCGGTCATCCTCGGCCATCTGGCCCGGTCCCAGATCAAGCGGACCGGTGAGCGCGGCGACGGGATGGCCATCGCCGGGCTCGTCCTCGGCTACCTCGGCATCGGCATCTGGACGCTCATCATCATCGCGCTGGCCGCCCACTCCTAGTCTCGTAATACGGACGAGGAGTTGCGTACGGAATCCGTCCCGCGGGGAGGGCCCGATATGATGGCGGTTTTTGCCATCGGGCCCTCCCCGCGAGACATCGGGGGGTACGGGGGGTCGTCCCCCCGGAAGATAACTGTTTGGGGCGGGACTCGGTCTGCGTGGTGGAGAGCGCGGCGACGAAGGCTTCCTGGGGGACCTCGACGCGGCCGATCGTCTTCATCCGCTTCTTGCCCTCCTTCTGCTTCTCCAGCAGCTTGCGCTTGCGGCTGATGTCACCGCCGTAGCACTTGGCCAGGACGTCCTTGCGCAGGGCACGGATGTTCTCGCGGGCGATGACACGCGATCCCACCGCGGCCTGGATGGGCACCTCGAACTGCTGCCTGGGGATCAGCTCCTTGAGCCTCGAGGTCATCGCCAGGCCGTATTCGCGCGCGTTGTCGGTGTGCACGATCTGGCTGAACGCGTCCACCGGCTGGCCCTGCAGCAGGATGTCGACCTTCACCAGGTCCGCCGCCTGCTCGCCGTCGGGCTCGTAGTCGAGGCTGGCGTAGCCCCTGGTGCGGGACTTGAGGTTGTCGAAGAAGTCAAAGATGATCTCCCCGAGCGGCATCGTGTAGCGGATCTCCACCCGCTCCGGCGACAGGTACTCCATGCCCCTCAGCACCCCGCGGCGGCTCTGGCAGAGCTCCATGATGGTGCCGATGTAGTCGGTCGGGGAGATGACCGTGGCCCTGACGATGGGCTCGTAGACCTCTTTGATCTTGCCGCCGGTGTGGCCCTTGGGCGAGCCGCCGGCCGCCGGGAAGCCGTCGATGCCGCCGGGGAAGTCGCTCGGGTTGGTCACCTGGAGCTCACGGCCGCTCTCCATGACCACGCGGTAGACGACGTTCGGCGCGGTGGAGATGAGGGACAGGTCGAACTCGCGCTCGAGCCGCTCCCGGACGATCTCCATGTGCAGCAGGCCGAGGAAGCCGCAGCGGAAGCCGAAGCCGAGCGCGGTGGAGGTCTCCGGCTCGAAGACCAGGGCCGCGTCGTTCAGCCGGAGCTTGTCCAGGGCGTCCCTGAGGTCGGGGTACTCGTCGCCGTCAACCGGGTAGAGGCCGGAGAAGACCATCGGCCGGGGATGGTCGTAGCCGCTCAGCGGCTCCTTGGCCGGGTTCGTGGTGAGCGTGATGGTGTCACCGACGCGGGCCTGCCTGACGTCCTTCACGCCCGAGATGACGTAGCCGACCTCGCCCGCCGCGAGGCCATCGCTCGGGATCGGCTCGGGCGAGATAACGCCGAGTTCCAGGGTCTCGTGCGCGGTCTGGGTGGACATCATCAGCATGCGCTCGCGCTTGCTGAACCTGCCGTCGACGACGCGGACGTAGGTGATGACGCCGCGGTAGGTGTCGTAGACCGAGTCGAAGATCAGCGCCCGCGCCGGGGCACTGGGGTCGCCGTGCGGCGGCGGCACCTGCTCGACGATCAAGTTGAGCAGCTCCTCCACCCCGGCGCCGGTCTTGGCCGAGACCCTGAGCACGTCGGACGGGTCGCAGCCGATGATCGCGGCCAGCTCGCTGGCGTACTTCTCGGGCTGGGCGGCGGGCAGGTCGATCTTGTTCAGCACCGGAATGATCTTGAGGTCCGCTTCCAGGGCCAGGTACAGGTTGGCCAGCGTCTGCGCCTCGATGCCCTGGGCGGCGTCCACCAGCAGGACCGCGCCCTCGCAGGCGGCCAGTGAACGCGACACCTCGTAGGTGAAGTCGACGTGGCCGGGGGTGTCGATGAGGTTCAGGACGTAGTGCGTGCCGCCGGACTCCCACGGCAGGCGCACGGCCTGGCTCTTGATCGTGATGCCGCGCTCGCGCTCGATGTCCATCCGGTCGAGGTACTGGGCCCGCATCTGGCGCGCGTCGACGATGCCGGTCAGCTGCAGCATCCGGTCGGCCAGGGTGGACTTGCCGTGGTCGATGTGCGCGATGATGCAAAAGTTGCGGATCACGGCCTGCTCGGTACCGCCCGGTGCCGGGGCCTTCGCCTGGGCTGCGGCCTGGGCCGGATCGCTCATTGCCACCCTTACTTCCTTGGACCTGCGAATACTTCCTTGGACCTGCGAAACGTATGCGCATGCGGTGCGCCTTGCGCGGGGCGCGCGGCGCTGTGCGGGAATCGCGGCACTGTCACCGCGACCGTGGCTGGGCGCCGGTTGGCGCGGCCGGTCGCGGCTGCTTGCGCTCATCGCGCGGGCGTCGCCATCATCAGGGTATCGTGGCGTGACCACGGTCCTGGCGCAAAGCGACGCCGCCCTGTCCCATCGGGGCGATAACGCCGTTGGTTTGAGGTGTGGGCGGCGGGTCGGCTATCCTTGGCGTTCGCGCCCACTTTCTCACGCTGCCGCATGCCGCTCGGGGCGGGCAGACCGTTCCCTGGGCCCGGTCAAGCAGACTTACATATCCAACGAAGGACAGACACGCGTGGCGAACATCAAGTCGCAGATCAAGCGCAACAAGCAGAACGAGAAGGCGCACCAGCGCAACCGCGCCGTCAAGTCGGAGCTCCGCACCCACGTGCGCAAGTTCCGCGAGGCGGTTGATTCAGGCGACCTCGCCGCCGCGGCCACCGCGCTGCAGGTGGCCTCGCGCAAGCTGGACAAGGCCGTCTCCAAGGGCGTTATCCACAAGAACCAGGCCGCGAACCGCAAGTCCGCGATCGCCAAGAAGCTCTCCGAGCTTCAGGCGGCCTGAGCCTGATCTTCCCCCGCCGCGCCGGACGCATGTTGGTAGCGTCCGGCGCGTTAGCGTGCCCATATGAGCTACCGCGCTGACGGGTTCGCTGCCTCGCCGGGTTGCCATCCGCCGCCGCGTTAGCGTGCCTGCCCGGCTGACGGGTTAGCCGCGTCCTGGCCCGATCGCGTGCCAGCAGCAGCCGCGGTGCGCCTGGCGAAGTTAGCGGGCGCTGACCCGGTAGGCCACGATCTGCCTGATCACCCGCTCCAGGGCGTACTCGGGGCTGACGCCGCCCCCCTTGACCTGGGCATCCGCCTCCGCCACGGCCTGCAGGGCGCGGCCCACGCCGTCCGGGTGCCAGCCGCGCAGTTGCTGGCGGACCCGGTCTATTTTCCACGGCGGGGCGCCGACCTCGGCCGCCAGCGCGTTCGCGTTAGCGCCCCTGGGGGCCGCGCCGACCCGCCCGAGCAGCCTCACCCCGGTCGCCAGGGCGCTGGTGATCAGGACCGGCGCGGTGCCGGTGGCGAGGGCCCAGCGGAGCTGCTCCAGGGCCTCGTTCAGCCTTCCCTCGACCGCGTGGTCGGCGACGCTGAAGCCGGTCGCCTCCGCCCGGCCACGATAGTACCTGGCCACCACCGTGCTGCCGATCCTGCCGTCGGTGTCGCTGGCGAGTTGGTCGACCGCGCTGGCCAGCTCGCGCAGGTCACCGCCGATCGCGTCGAGCAGCGCGCGGACCGCGCCCTCGTCCGCCTGCCGGCCCACCCGCCGGAACTCCTGGCGCACGAAGTCGGTGCGCTCGCTCGCGCGGGTGAGCTTGGGGCAGCTGATGGTGGTGACGCCGGCCTTGCCGAGGTCGGTGACGAGCGCCTTGCCCTTGGCGCCGCCCGCGTGGGTGAGAATCACCGCCGCGTCGGGCGCCGGGGCCTTGGCGTACTTCGTGAGCTCGGCCGCGATCTCCTTGCTGGCGTGCTGCGCGTTCCTGACGATCACGGTCGACCCGCCGCCGAACAGGGAGGGCGACGTCAGCGCGCCGATCTCGCCCGCCTCGAGCGCGGACGCCTCCAGGTCGTGGGAGTCCCCGCCGGCGTCAGCGCCGCCCGCCTCCTCGGCCAGCGCGGCCCGGGCCTGCGCGAGCGCCTGCCGCACCGCCCGGTCGACGAGAAACTCCTCCTCGCCGACAACCAGCGTGACCGGAGGGTAGGTATCCATGCACGCAAGCATGCCACGTCCGGCCGAGCGGGAAACTACTGTCGGGAACGGGCCGCTGGCCACCGGAGCGGGCGGCGCCGACGGTTCGACGGTAGATCAACGGTCCGTTTACTCTGACAGATTTGATCTTCCCTGTCTCCCCACGGGACGCCGCGGGCGCTAGCGGGCGCTAGCGGGGCCCGAGCCAGGGCAGCGGCTCTTGCGGGAAGGATTCCGGGCCGGGAGTCCCGGTCCAGGTGCCGACCCGGTCGACGCGGGTGAAAACGTCGTTCAGCCAGAGCGTCTCGTCGGGGTTCCATCCGGTGAGAACGGTGGCCGCGTCACCCGCCGGGATCGCCCCCCCGGTCGCCGCGATGTAGCCGGCGATGCTGAGGTGGACGCCGTCCCAGTCGCGAGCCGCCCGCGCCCAGTCCGGCAGCAGCCACGGGCCGTCCCGGCCGGTGAGGCGGAACCAGTCGTGCCGTCGCGATGCGGTGACGTCTCGCGGGTAGCGCGCGGCCAGCCGCCCCCAGTCGGCTGGGCGGGTGATGGCCCAGATCCGGGCCCGGGGACTGATCTCGACATCCCAGACCTCAAAGCGCTCTTCACCCGCGCTGTCCAGGGCGCATCCGGCCGCCACCGCGGGCAGCGGTCCCACCGGGCCGGTCGAGGTGAATACGCCGCTTCCGAGCGGGGGCGACCACCAGTCCCCCGAGTACACGGTGTCCTTGGGGGGCGGCCAAGGCCAGTCCCGCGCCGCCCGCCGCTCCTCCTCCGCGTCGGCCACCGCCTGCTCCCGGAGCGCTGCGGCCAGCGCCGCCCCCCGGGCGGGCGGCCCGGCGCTCGTCAGCCAGCGCTGGCGGCCCGGCGCCGGCGGCTCCCACCACCACTGCGCCCCCGGTGCCGCCGCCAGAGCCTCGGCCACCGGCAGCAAGGACTCCGCGGCGGCGGCCAGGTAGGGGGCCGCTTCGGTTTCGATCGGGCCGGGGAGCATCACGGCCGCGAACGCGGACAGCAGCGCCGCCCGGTCTTCGCACTCGGCGAGCTGATCGAGGCTTCCGGCCATCACGGCGATGTGACTGGAAACCACGTCTGAGGGCGGGAGCCCGCGGCTGGACTCGCCGACCTGGTCGATGAAGTCCCATGGATCTAGCCCTGCCACTTCGGCCAGCAGCGACAGGCCTACCGCCGTCGCCATGAATGTCTGCGCGTCTCCCATGGACCCCATTCTTTACGGGTCCGCCGCCGGGCGCAGGTGTTCCTGCGCCCGGCGGCGGGCAATGGTGTCAGCATGTCGCGGGCGTCATCAAGTGCCGCAGGTCAGCGTCGCCTTGCCTGACTGAAGCGATGCGGTGTAGGTCACGCCCTGGAAGACCACCCGGGCGTAGGAGGTCCCGTAGAACGTGCTCTTCTTGGTGTTGGCGCACTCCCGCCACGTCTTCTGATTCTTGAGGCTGTTGGTTTTGGCCGCGGTAGCGGTTTCCGGACCGGCTTGCTTGTGCGGGAATATGGCACCCGTCTTCCACAGCGTGACCTGGAGGAACACATCCGTGCTGACCCGCCGGCACTGGATCTGCGCGTTGATCTTCACCGCGCGGATCTTGTGGTTGCTCAGCAGGAAGCTGGAGATGTGGGCCAGGCCGCCGGGCTTGCCCTGCTGGGTCAGGAAGAAGAGCTTGCACTCCGGGTTGACCGCGCTCGGCGATGCCTTACTGGCGGTCTTCAGCGGGAGCAGCGTGACCCCTGTGGTCGCCCGGGTCACGGCCGCGGGCTGGGCCGGCGCGCTCGTCGCGGCGCTAGCCATCCCTCCCGGCAGCACGAGCGCCGCCGCCGCGACAGCGCTGAGCGCGGCTACGATCAGAATCCTTGGTTTCCGCATTGGACTATCCTCCTGGTGCGATTGAAGGCCCAGCGCTTGATGGCTGATGTTCGCGACCCACGAGGCACGGTTACGGCACCGCCCGGCCCATACAGTGCATGGCCCATTGCACCGTAGCTGGTTGTATTGCATGGCCGGTTGTATTGCATGGCCGGTTGTATTGCATGCCTATTGAATGGCCCGCATGAACAGCGGTGGTCTTATTCCGCCGTCCTGCGGCCACTTCCCCGAAGGTGGATCATCCCCGCTGTGTTTGATGCGCTTAGCCACCGGTTTTAGCGCACTCTACCAGGATCCTGCTCATATGCAATAGTTTCCGCGGCTGCACCCGCTCTTTCGATAAGGTAAGAACTGATCTGCGGGTCACCATGCAGCTCAGCGAGCCAAACCAATATGATTTCTGATATTCGGCTGGCCCGCGCTCAGATCCCCTTAAACCATCGCTGTATTCACATGCCGCTCTCGATGCTCTGCAATCCTCAGCAGGCCCGCGTGAATAGTTCGGCCTTGGCGGCTGCTCGGTCTAGGGCACGGCAACCGTGACGAAAGGCGGCCAATGGCCAACCAGCAGAAGTGGCCAGCCGGTGGCTCGGTAACCCCGCGGGTGAGTCAGGGGGTGGCGGGCTCGCCGCCGCGCCAGACGCGGCGCGGCTGCAGGCCGTAGTTCCAGGCGAAGGCGCCCTCGTGGTCGGCGTCCCAGAGCACGATGTCGGCCAGGCGGCCGCGGACCAGCGCGCCCCGGTCCGGTGCGCGCAGGGCGTAGGCGCCGCCCAGCGTGGCGGCGCGCAGCGCCTCGGTCACCGACATTCCCAGGTAGGAGACGGCCAGCGCGATGACCAGCGGCATTGAGGTGATGCCGACGCCGCCCGGTGTGTGGTCGGAACCAAGGGCGACCACCACGCCCTTGTCCAGCAGTGACCGCACCGGCGGCCTGACCCCCTGCTGCAGGGCCGATCCGGGCGAGATCACGGCGGCGACGCCACCCCTGGCCAGCGCCGCGACGTCCTCGTCGGTGGCCGCGTAGAGCAGGTCGGCCGAGGCGCAGCCGAGCTCGGCGGCGACCCGGACCGCGCCGTTCTTGCTGTTGCCGCAGGCGTGCAGCCTCGGCAGCAGGCCGGAGCGGCGGCCCGCGTTGAGGATCCAGCGGGCCTCCTCCTCCGTGAACCGGCCGTCCTCGCAGTTCACGTCCACGCTGTCGGCGCCGACGGCGGCGGCGTCGGCGCACCAGGCGGAGACCGCGTCGATGTAGTCGCTGCGGCGGCCGAAGTACTCCGGCGGCACCGCCTGCGCCGCGTAGAAGGTCACGTGCACCCGGGGCATGCCCGGCTCGTTCTCCAGCGAGCGGAGCATCCGCACGTCGGCCAGCTCGCCGTCCCTGGTCAGGTGGTAGCCGGTCTTCGCCTCGATCGTGGTCGTGCCCGACTGGAGCCACGCGCTGAGCCGTTCGCGCACGTTGCTGCAGAGCGTCCAGGGGTCGGTGCCCCTGGTCACGGTGATGGTGGAGCTTATCCCGCCGCCCGCCGCGGTGATCTCGGTGTCCGACAGGCCGGTGGAGCGCATCGCGAGCTCGGCGTGCCGGTTGCCCGCGTAGACGGGGTGCGTGTGCGAGTCGATCAGGCCCGGGGTGACCAGGCCGCCGCCGAGGTTCTCGACCAGGTCCACGTCGACGATGTCGTCAACCACGCCGGGAACGCTGCGGGGCAGCTCCGATGACGGACCCACCCAGGCGATCCGGTCGTCGGAGATGAGGATGGCGGCGTTGCCGATGAACTCGGACCCGGTCCAGAGCCGGCCGATGCTTGTGAGCAGCCGGGCGGTCATCCGGGCATCACGTCTTGCCCGGAACCACGTGATTCGGTCCCTGCCATCATGAGCGGCCACCTGCCATGCATCTAGACGTCGGCGCTGACCGTGCTTACGTTTCCTGGCGATACGTAAAACGGCGCGCTCGTACGGTTGGCACCCGGTTGCGCGGTCCGCCCCACATATCGGTTCCGTTACGGTATTGCACTGAAGGGCCTTAATACAAGCCCCCCTCGGCCAGGAACTAAGCGGACGCAGAGCTACGCATCGGTACGCTGCGCGGGCCGCCGGCGGCCGCCCGGTCAGGCGGCCCGCGCAGATCTGCTGTTCACCAGCCGGCCGCCGTCAGTTAGACGCCCGTTTGCCGGCCAGGCCGGCGGCTAGATGACGGCGTACTGCTCCAGTTCGGCGGCGAGCTCCGGGGGCACCCGGGCCTCGAGGATCGTCCCGTCGGGGCCGTGCTCGGTGCTGGTGACCTCGCCCGCGGCGTGCGCCCTGGCCACCAGGTCACCCCGGCTGTAGGGCACGCTCACCCGGACGAGCTGGTCCCGCTCGGGCAGCCGCTCCTCGATCGCGTGGCGCAGCGCGTCAAGGCCCTCGCCGGTCCGCGCGGAGACGAGCAGGGAATCGCGCTCGCGCAGCTGCAGCGCCTTGAGCGGCACCGGGTCCGCGTGGTCGATCTTGTTGATCACGACGAGCTCGGGCACGCCGTCGGCGCCGATCTCCTTGAGCACCGCCCGGACGGCGGAGAGCTGGGCCTGCGGATCGGCGTCGGAGCCGTCCACCACGTGCAGGACCAGGTCCGCGTCGGCCGCCTCCTCCAGGGTGGACCGGAAGGCGTCCACCAGCTGGTGCGGCAGGTGCCGGACGAACCCGACCGTGTCGGTCAGCGTGAACGGGCGGCCGCCCGGCGACTTGGCCCGGCGGACCGACGGGTCCAGGGTGGCGAACAGCGCGTCCTCGACCAGCACGCCCGCCCCGGTCAGCGCGTTGAGCAGGCTCGACTTCCCCGCGTTGGTGTAGCCGGCGATGACCACGCTCGGCACCGCGTTGCGGCGCCGCTGGGCCCGCTGGGTCTCGCGGCCGATCTTGAAGCCGTTGATCTCGCCGCGCAGCTTGGAGATCTTCGTCCTGATCCGCCGCCGGTCGGTCTCGATCTTGGTCTCACCGGGACCGCGGGTGCCGATGCCGCCACCGCCGGCCACCCGGCCGCCGGCCTGCCTCGACAGCGACTCGCCCCAGCCGCGCAGTCGCGGCAGCATGTACTGCAGCTGCGCCAGCTCGACCTGCGACTTGCCCTCGCGGCTCCTCGCGTGCTGGGCGAAGATGTCGAGGATCAGCGCGGTCCGGTCGATCACCTTGACCTTGACCACGCTCTCCAGGCGCCGTAGCTGGCTCGGGCTGAGCTCACCGTCGCAGATCACCGTGTCCGCGCCGGTCGCCGCGACGATCCCGGCCAGCTCGCGCGCCTTGCCCGAGCCGACGTAGGTGGCGGTATCGACCCGGCTGCGCCGCTGGATCAGGCCGTCGAGGACCACGGAGCCCGCGGTCTCGGCCAGCCTGCTCAGCTCGGTGAGCGAGTTCTCCGCGTTCGCCTGCGTGCCCTCGGTCCAGACGCCGATCAGCACCACCCGCTCGAGCCGCAGTGCGCGGTACTCGACCTCGGTGACATCGGTGAGCTCGGTCGACAGCCCCGCGACGCGCCGTAGCGCGTGCCGGTCGGCCAGGTCTAGCTCCCCCGTCGCGGCGTCCGTCTCAGTCCGCTCACGCTGGCCCTCGCGCAGTTGCTCCCGCTCGCGCTCGCCGTAGGCAGTTGTCATTTTCCTCCAAGCATTCGCCGTTTCCATCGATGGTGACACCATCGGAGGCGGCAGTCACCTTAATAAACAACCGACTGCGTTCGGTTGTGCCCGAGCCGCGGTGCACTGCCGGCCGCTCAATGCGCGAGCCGGGTACGGAACGGCCGCGTGCTTCGCGTTTTCCGCCAGCACCTCAGGCCGGGTGCGGCGGATGCCCGCTAGCCGCCGCTAGCCTGCGTCCTCGGCGAAAAGAACGTTGATCGCCTCGCGCCCTGACACCAGCGCGGCTGTTAGCAGGGCGCCATCCGTGGTGAGGCGGCTAACCGCTGGGGTCCAGGCCGGCGGGAAGACGGTGAACGCCCGGCCCGCTGCCTGCCGGTCGGCGATGTCGGCCGCGTCGGCGAGGTTGCGGGCGGCGCGGCCCAGCAGGGCGGCGCGGAATTCGGGGGACTCGTTCCTGAGCGTGGTACGGGTTAGCAGCCGGACCGAGCGGGGCGGCCTGGCCGGCCGGTCCGCGGGCGAGCCCGCCGCCAATAGCGCGCTCGCGGCGGCCGCGTCCCCGTCGGCCGCGGCCGCACCATCGAGTCCAGCCTGACCGTCGTCTTCCGCCTCAGCGGCGAGTTCCTCCTCGCTGGCGAGTTCCGCCTCACCGATGAGTTCGGCCGCATCGTCGGCTCCCGCCGGATCATCGGCCCCGGCCGGCCCGTTCGCCACGTCGAGCGGGCGGCGGGAACGGAGAATCAGGATGTGCGTCGCGCCCTGGGCCAGCGGGGTTCGGAACGGGAGCGACTCGGCCACGCCGGCGTCAAAGAAACGGCGGTCGTGCAGCTCGATCGGCGGGCCGGCCAGGAACGGGAGCGAGGCGCTGGCGCGCAACGCCAGGCGTAGCTCGGCCTCATCGGTGATCAGCGGGCGCAGGTCGGTCGACGCCCCGGTCGCGGCGTCCGTCGCCAGCGGGTGGTACTCGATCGGGCTGGCCAGGACCGAGGCGAAGTCCAGCGGAAATTCCGTCTGGTACAACACCTCGACCAGCGTCTCGACGTCCACCACGGGGCGACGGCGGGGCCGCCGGTGCAGCATCGCGGACCAGCGGATCAGCGACCTGGCGTAGTCAGGGTCGGCCCAGCCGCGCAGCCCCTCGGGCGTGGAGCTGAGCAGCCAGGCGCCGCTGATCGCCCCGGCCGACGAACCGTAGACCGCGTCGAAGGCGGCCACCAGCCCGCGTTCGTGCAGCGCCAGCGCCATGCCGGCCGAGACGGTGCCGCGCATGCCGCCGCCCTCGATGGAAAGCACTATCCGCAGCCCGTCGCCGCGGTGGCCCGGCCGGCTGCCCGACCGTGCCCGCTCCTCGATTACGCGCAGTACTTCGTGCACCCTAGAACCTTATCCGCCCGCTCCCCGGGACCCCGGCGTCAGCCCGGCGTCAGCGGCGGGGCCCGGCGTCAGCCGGCGGCGGCGTCAGCCGGCGGGGCCAGGGAGCGGAGCGGGGCGGGCAGCGGTCCCTGGTGGACGACGGTCAGCCGGTGGGTGGCGCGGGTGATGGCGACGTAGAGGTCGTGGCCGCCGTTGGCCGACTGGCCGATGATGCCGGACGGGTCGGCCAGCACCACGCGGTCGAACTCCAGACCCTTGGCCTGCGAGACCGTGAGCAGGGTGGCTGCCGCGTCGAGGGAATCGGGGCGGTCGCCGGTGACCGCCTCGGGGATCGCCGCCGCGACTTCGGCGATGCGGGCGTCGGGGGCGATCAGCGCCAGCCGTCCGCCGTCGGGACCGCCCAGCTGGGCCAGGTCAGCGCGGGCAGCCAGGGCCACCGCGGCCGCGAAGTCCGAGCCGGCTGGGATGTGGACCGCGCGCGGCGGGACGCCTTCGGAGCGGACTGACTCCGGCGGGCGCTCGGACGCCGCCACCGAGGCCAGCACATCGGCCGCCACCGTCATGATCTCGGCCGGGGTGCGGTAGTTGACCGTGAGGCGTTCCTCACGCCAGCGCGAGCCGACCAGCGGGGTCAGCATCTCCTTCCAGGACCGGGCGCCGGCCGGGGAGCCGGTCTGGGCGACGTCGCCGACCACGGTCATCGAGCGCGACGGGTTGCGCCGGAGCACCATCCGCCAGGCCATCGCGGAGAGCTCCTGGGCCTCGTCGATGATCACGTGGCCGTAGGCCCAGGAGCGGTCGGCCGCGGCGCGCTCGGCCGTCGACAGCGACGGGCCGTTGTCGCGGTTCCAGGCGGCCAGCGTTTCGGCGTCCACCATGCCGAGGTCGGCGATGCCGGTGACGTCGAGCACCTCCTGGGCGTACTGCGCCTCCAGGCGCTGGGCACGCTCCATTTCGCGCCGCGCCGCCCTGGCCGCCGAGTCGTCCACTCCCAGCAGTTCGGCGGCCTCGTCGAGCAGCGGGACGTCCGCCACCGTCCAGCGGGACGGGCGGGACTGACGTGAAAGCACGGTCCGTTCCTCGGCCGAAAGATGCGAGCCCGCGGCGGACCTGATCGCCCCGGACGATCTGAGCAAATCGGAGACCAGCTTTTCCGGTGTCAGCATCGGCCAGAGCGAGTCGAGGGCCTCTTGCACCCCGGGCTCGGCCCACAGCCGCTCGCGCGCGTAGGGCAAGTCCTCGTCGTCGAACGGGCCGCCGAGCACCTTCGCCTCCGCCCGCGCGAGCTCGTTGAGCAGCTCGGTGACGAAGAGCTTGCGGGCGATGTTGTGCGGCCGGCGGGTGGACCGGGCGCGGTCGCGGGCGCGCAGGACCGCGTCGCGGCGCAGCGGGATCTGCACGCGGTCGGCATCGACCAGCAGGTCGCGGCCGGGGACCTGCTGCCGGTCGCGGACCGCCTGCTGCAGCACCCGCACCATCCGCCCGTCGCCTTTGACGACGGCGGCCGGGTCGCGGGTGTCGGTCGCGTGCACGCCGGGGAACAGGTCGCCCAGCGTGTGCAGCACGACGTCGGTCTCGCCCAGGGACGGCAGCACCTGGCTGATGTAACGCAGGAACGTGGCGTTCGGGCCGATAACGAGAACACCGCGCCGGTCGAGCGCGCGGCGGTGCGTGTACAGCAGGTAGGCGGCGCGGTGCAGCGCCGCGACCGTCTTGCCGGTGCCCGGGCCGCCCTGCACCACCAGCACGCCGGCCAGCTCGGAGCGGACCACCCGGTCCTGCTCGGCCTGGATGGTGGCCACCACGTCGGCCATCCGGCCGGTCCGCGCGGCGCTGACCGCGGCGATCAGCGCCGCCTCGCCGGACAGGGTCGCCCGGTCGCTGTCGGACAGCCGGTCGAGGTCGAAAACCTCGTCGTCGACGCCGGTGACCTTGCGCAGCCGGGTGTAAATGTGCCGCCGGCGAATCAGCCCGACCGGATTGCGCGGCGTGGCCGCGTAGAAGGGCCGCGCGGCGGGGGCGCGCCAGTCAATGAGCTTCAGCTCATAATCGTCGTTGCGCAGGCCGATCCGGCCGATGTAAAGGGTCAGCCGATTCTCGTCGTCGAACCGGCCAAAGCATAGGCCGCGCTCAGTGAGATTGAGCTGGGCGAGGCGCTTTTCGTGCTCGGCGGCTGATACGTCGCGCTCCAGCCTGGCCTGATGGGTGCCGCCGAACCCGCCGCGGGAACGGACCGCGGTCAATTCGTGCTCGCTCCGCTCTCGTGCCTTGTCCAGCAGGCCATAGAGCATCGTCACGTACTCCTGCTCGGTACGCAGGGCGACTGAATATCCGCTGACGTGGGGGTTTTCCGCATTCTTGGCGCCTTTACCGGTGTTTTCGGCAAGGCTTTCGTCAGAGTCCCGCATAGGAACTGTCACGGGACTTTCTGCGGGGTTTTCTTTGGAGCTTTCCGCGACCGGCGGCTCGGAATCCGTTTGACGCATTGCCATAATGCTTGGTATACTCCCGAGTGTCCGGCACGTGCCGGGTTGCTTTTGTGTCCTAGGAAGCACTGCTATGTCTTAGGAAGCGCTGCATGCCGTGGGCAGGATTATTAAGCCTACCACGAGCGTCATTTGCACCCGCACCGCGACTAAGCGCGGCTTTCCCCCCGGTAATTACCCCGGCGCCGGCGCCGGCTCCGGTGCCGCACCCCGCCGCAGCCGCCGCACCCCGCCGCAGCGGCACCTGCCGCTGGGCCAGCCCGCGCTGGCGGCCTAGGATGACAGCCGTACCTGGGAGGAGCTGTACTAATGGGTGATCGCGTGCAGATCGCCGGGCCAACCGGCGAGCGGTATGTCGAGGTCCTTTCCCCCCGAGCGCTGGAGTTGCTGGTGCAACTGCACGACGCGCTGGGTGACCGGCGGGCGGAACTGCTCGCCGCGCGCCGCCGCCGCCAGGCGCAGCTGAGCGGGGGCGCGATGCTCGACTTCCTGCCGGAGACCGCGCACATCCGCGATGACCTGTCGTGGCAGGTCGCGCCGCCCGCGCCCGGCCTGGTCGACCGGCGGGTCGAGATCACCGGCCCGACCGACCGCAAAATGACGATCAACGCGCTCAACTCGGGGGCCAAGGTCTGGCTGGCCGACTTCGAGGACGCCAACACTCCCCTCTGGGAGAACATGATCGACGGCCAGCTCAACCTCAAGGACGCCCTCGACCGGACGATCGACTTCACCTCCGAGGAGGGGAAGGACTACGCACTCAACGCGGACGCCGACCTCGCCACCATCGTGGTCAGGCCGCGCGGCTGGCACCTGGACGAGAAGCACATCCTGATCGACGGCCGCCGCGCTTCCGGCAGCCTCACCGACTTCGCCCTGTATATGGCCGCGTCCGCGCAGCGCCAGCTGGACAAGGGCAAGGGCCCGTACTTCTACCTGGCCAAGCTGGAGTCCCATCTCGAGGCGCGGATGTGGAACGACGCGTTCAACATCGCCCAGGATTTCCTGTCGATCCCGCGCGGCACGGTCAGGGCCACGGTGCTGATCGAGACGATCCCGGCCGCCTTCGAGATGGACGAGATCCTGTACGAGCTGCGCGAGCACTGCGCCGGCCTCAACGCGGGCCGCTGGGACTACCTGTTCTCCCTGATCAAGAAGTTCCGCACCAGGGGCCGCGACTTCATGCTGCCGGAGCGGAACGCGGTGACGATGACCGCCCCGGCCATGCGCGCCTACACCGAGCTGCTCGTGCAGACCTGCCATAAGCGCGGCGCCTTCGCCATGGGCGGCATGGCGGCGTTCATCCCATCCCGGCGCGACCCCGCGGTCAACGAGATCGCGCTGGCCAAGGTGCGCGAGGACAAGACCCGCGAAGCCGGCGACGGGTTCGACGGCTCCTGGGTGGCGCACCCCGACCTGGTGCCGGTCTGCCAGGAGGCGTTCGACAAGGTGCTGGGGGCCAGGCCCAACCAGGTCGGCCGGCAGCGGCCCGAGGTCGCCGTCACCGCGGCCGACCTGCTGGCGGTGGCCAAGACCCCCGGCGGCGTGACCGAGGCAGGGCTGCGCAACAACATCTCCGTCGCCCTGCAGTACCTGGCCGCCTGGCTCGGCGGCACCGGCGCGGTCGCGATCTTCAACCTGATGGAGGACGCGGCCACGGCGGAGATATCGCGGTCCCAGATCTGGCAGTGGATCCACAACGACGTCATCCTCGACGACGGCCCGCTGGTGACAAAGGATGTCGTAGAGCGCATGATCGATGAAGAGCTGGTGAAGATCCAGAAGCTCGCCGGTGAGGCCTTCGACGCGGCCAGGTACGGGCAGGCGGTCGCGCTGTTCACCGAGGTGGCGCTGGCAGACTCATTCGCGGAGTTCCTCACGCTCCCGGCGTACGAGCGCATGCCGTAGGGCCGCAGGGCCGCAGGGCCGATCGTAGGAAGGGGCGCTCGATGGCCGAATCACTCGCATCAGTCGCATCAGCTCCAGCCGGGCCGGCCGTGGCATCGGCCGCGACGGCGCGCGCCGCGCAGCTCGCCCCGCGGATGCGCGCGATCTGCGGCGCCGCCAACGTCCTGACCGACCCGCTGGAGCTGCGCACCTACGAGTGCGACGGGCTGACGTCGCATCGCGCCACGCCGGCCCTGGTCGTGCTGCCCGAGTCGGCCGGGCAGGTGGCGGCGGTGGTGCGCGCCTGCGCCGAGGCCGGGGTGATCTTTGTGGCGCGCGGCAGCGGCACCGGTCTGTCCGGCGGCGCGGTGCCGCACTCCGAGGGCGTGCTGATCGTCATGTCGCGGATGCGCCGCATCCTCGAGATCGACCCGGTCGCCCGGCGGGCGGTCGTGGAGCCCGGCGTCACCAACCTGTCGGTGACGGAGGCGGTCCGGCAGTTCGGGCTGTTCTACGCGCCGGACCCGTCCAGCCAGGTGGTCTGCTCGGTCGGCGGGAACGTGGCCGAGAACTCCGGCGGCGCGCACTGCCTCAAGCACGGGTTCACCGTCAACCATGTGCTCGGCCTTGAGATCGTCACGCCGGCCGGCGAGCTGACCTGGCTCGGCGACGGCACCGGCGTCGGCAACGGGTACGACCTGCTCGGCGCGTTCACCGGCTCGGAGGGCACGCTCGGCATCGCCACCAAGATCATCGTCAAGCTCAGCCCCGCTCCCGAGGCGGTCCACCTGGTGCTGGCCGCCTACGACTCGCTGGAGGCGGGCGGGCGCGCGGTCACCGACATCATCGGCGCCGGGATCGTGCCCGCCGCGATCGAGATGATGGACGCCCTGACCATCGAGGCGGCCGAGGCGGCGGTGCACTGCGGGTACCCCGACGGAGCGGCCGCGGTGCTGCTGGTGGAGCTGGACGGGCCGCCGCCGAGGTCGAGGCCGAGCTCGCCACCGTCCGCGCCCTCTGCCAGCGGGCGGGCGCGCGGGAGATCCGCGCGGCCGACGACCCGGTGCAGCGGGCCGGCATCTGGGCCGGGCGCAAGTCGGCCTTCGCCGCCGTCGGCCGCCTCTCCCCCGCCTACATCGTGCAGGACGGGGTGGTGCCGCGGACGGCGCTGGGCGATGTCCTGGCCCGGATCTCGGCCCTGTCGGCGCAGGCCGGCATCCGGGTGGCGAACGTCTTCCACGCCGGGGACGGGAACCTGCACCCCCTGGTGCTCTACAACGACGCCGTGCCCGGTGAGACGCAGGCGGCGGAGATGCTCTCCGGCGCCATCCTGGACACCTGCATCGAGTACGGCGGCTCGATCACCGGCGAGCACGGCGTCGGCGTCGATAAGGCCCGGTACATGCCGAAGATGTTCAGCGCGGCCGACCTGGACACGATGCAGCTGGTCCGCTGCGCCTTCGACCCGGCGTCGCTGTGCAATCCGGGCAAGATCTTCCCCACCCCGCGGCTGTGCGGCGAGGTCCCCGGCCATCACCGCGGCCCGCGCCCGGCCGCGCCCCCCGGCCTGGAGATCTTCTAATGCCATCGGTAACGATCGCGGCTTTTTCTCTCACGTCCGCGACCCGCCACGCGTGGCGGCCGAACGAGGCCAGAACTCGGATGGCGGATCATTGTGTACATCCGCGTGTAGACAACGATCCATCATCATCGGACCGGGAAGGTCGCACTCATGGCTGACCTGTCCGTGGTGGTCCGGAAGTCGCTGGCGGCGGCCTGCGCCGAGACGCGTGAGGGGACCGAGTCCGACGCGATCGGTGGGGATTGTGCGACCAGCGTGTCTGCGCGGGCGAATGCGGCGGATGCGGCTGGCGCGGCGGATGCGGCTGGCGCGGGCCAGGAGGCTGGCGGCGGCACGGCCAGCCACGCGGACGTGGACGGCGCACGGCTTGAGGCTGGCGGGGGCGGCGGGGGGATCGTGCCCGCGTTCGTTGTCGCGCCGGGGTCCACCGACGAGGCGGCGGCCGTGCTCCGGGTGGCCGCGGAGCAGGAGCTCGCGGTGGTGGTCCGCGGGTCCGGGAGCCGGCTCGGGTGGGGGGTGCCGCCGTCCCGCTGTGATCTGGTGATCGACATGTCACGGATGACCGAAGTGGCCGAGCACTCGGCCGGGGACCTGGTGGCGCGCATCCAGGCCGGGGCGCGGATGGGGGATGTGGCGGCGGTGCTGGCGCGCGACGGGCAGGAGATCGCGCTCGACGTGCCGGGCCGGGCAACCATCGGCGGGGTGGTGGCGACCGGGCTGGCCGGGCCCCGGCGGCTGCGCTACGGGACGCCGCGCGACCTGCTCATCGGCATCACCATCGTGCGGGCGGACGGCACGGTGGCCAGGTCAGGCGGGAAGGTCGTCAAGAACGTCGCCGGGTACGACCTGGGCAAACTGCTGGCCGGGTCGGCGGGAACGCTGGCGCTGATCACCGAGGCGACGTTCCGGCTGCACCCGCTGCCCGCCGCCCGGGCCTACGTCACCGCCGAGTACGTGGCCACCGGGGTGGCGTGCGACGCGGTCGCGGCCGCGGCCAACTCGCCGCTTGTCCCCTCCGCGGTGGAGCTGAGCAGGCCGGAGCCAGGCGGGCCGATCAGGCTGGGCGTGCTCATCGAGGGGTCGGCCGAGGGGGTCGCCGCGCGAGCCGTGCGGATGGCGGCCTTGCTCGGCCCGGCCGAGACGGCACTGACGCCGCCGCCCTGGTGGCGCGGCGCACCCGAGGCTGACGGCGGGACGCTGGTCCGCGTCTCCTTCTGGGTGTCGGCGCTGCCGAAGGTGCTCGACGCGATCGACGCCGCGGCGCGCGGCGCTGGCGTCTCCCCGGTTGTCAACGGCTCGGCCGGCGCGGGCGTGCTCTACCTGCAACTCGGCGGTGACGTTTCCGCGGGCACGACGGCCTTGGGTGACGTGTCTCCCGCGGCCGGTGACATCGCCGGATTCGTGCGGGCCCTGCGCTCGGAGCTCGCGGACGGGCGCGGCGGGGTTGTGCTGCTGGCGGCGCCGGCCCCGGTGCGGGCGGCGGTCGCCGGTGACGGCGGGATGGCGGGGACCGTACCCGCGCTCGCCTTGATGCGGGCGGTCAAGGACCAGTTCGATCCCGGGCACCGGATGGCGCCCGGCCGGTTCCCCGACGTGATGTGAGGGATCTCGATGAGCGACGAGGCGACGCGGCCAGCAGCGGCCAATCACGAGACTGACGGGGCGGAGCAACGCGTCCGTTCGGCTGTGAAGGATTGTGTGCACTGCGGTTTCTGCTTGCCTGCCTGTCCTACGTACCAGCTGTGGGGCGAGGAGATGGACTCCCCGCGCGGGCGCATCCACCTGGTCGGCCAACTGCTCGACGGGGCGCCGCTCACCCCGGCCACGGCCGGGCACTTCGACCGGTGCCTGGGCTGCATGGCCTGCATGACCGCCTGCCCCTCGGGAGTGCAGTACGACCAGATCATCGAGGCGGCCCGGGACTGGACCGAGGCCGGGGCGAATCCATTGCCCCCGGCCGAGCTGGCGGGCCGGGGCGCCGCCGACGGCCGGGCCGAGAGCGGCACCGGGGATGCGGGTGCCGGGGATGGCATTGATGGTGTCGTTGGTGCCGTCGATGGCGGTCCTGCCGCGGTCGGTGAAGATACCGCCGCCGCCACGGCCGTCGCGCCGACCGCGCCGCGGCCGCTGGCCGACCGGGTGACCCGGGCGGCCATCTTCGCGCTGTTCCCCTACCCGCGGCGGCTGCGGGTCGCGATCGCGCCGTTGCGGCTCGCGCAGCGGACCGGGGCGGACCGGCTGCTCGCCCGCAGCGGCCTGGTGGGCAAGGTCTCCCCCGCGGCCGAGCAGGCGCTGCGACTCGCGCCCCCGTCGCACCCGCTGCCACCAGGGCGGTTGCCCGAGCGGGTGGCTGCCCTCGGCACCCGCCGGGCGGTCGTCGGGATGCTGACCGGGTGCGTGCAGTCGGTGTTCTATCCCGGGGTCAACGCGGCCACCGCCCGGGTCCTGGCGGCGGAGGGATGCGACGTGATCATCCCGCGCGACCAGGGCTGCTGCGGGGCGCTGTCGCTGCACTCGGGCCGGGCGGCCGAGGCGGTGCGATTCGCGCAGCGGACCATCGCGACCTTCGAGGCGGCCGGGGTGGACGTGATCATCGTGAACTCGGCCGGCTGCGGGTCGGCCATGAAGGAGTACGAGCGGCTGTTCGCCCGGCTGGCGGCCGACGGCGGCGAGGGGGAGCCGGAGGCCGGGGCCTCGCCCGCGCTGCCCGGGCAGCTGGAGGCGGCCGCCTGGTCAACCCGGGCGGCGTCGCTGTCGGCCAGGGTCCGGGACTTCGCGGAGTTCCTGGACGAGCTGGGGCCGGTCGCGGTGCGGCGCCCAGTGCCAGTGCGGGCGGCCTACCATGACGCGTGCCATCTCGGGCACGCGCAGCGGATCACCGCCGCGCCGCGCGCCCTGCTGCGCGCGATCCCCGGCCTCGACCTGGTCGAACTGCGCGACGCGGGCGTCTGCTGCGGGTCGGCGGGCGTCTACAACCTGCTGCAACCGGAAGCGGCGGCGGCGCTCGGGTCACGCAAGGCCGACTCGGTCGTCGCCGCGGACGTATCCCTCCTGATCGCCGCCAACCCCGGCTGCACGCTGCAGATCTCCGCCGCGCTGGCGGAGCGGGGGGTGACGATGCGGACGGCGCACACGGCCGAGCTCCTCGACGCGTCGATCAACGGCGTCCCGCTCGCCTGAGCCAGGGCTGCGCACCGTCCGTCCAGGGCTGCGCACCGTCGTCCAGGGCTGCGCACCGCCGCTCAGGGCGCGGGGAACGCCACCACGGCGGGGCTCGCGCCCCGTTCGGAGGTGCCGATGACCTCGGTGCCGGCGGCGGCCAGGGCGGTGATTGCGCCGCCGGCCAGCTGGGCCGGCCGCGACCAGGTCAGCCCGTCCCGCGAGGTCCAGGTGACGGCGTGCGCCGACCCGCCCCTGCCCGCCAGGCCGGCCGCGGCGAACCCGTTGGGCGTGGCGGCCAGCGCGGTGACCACCCCGAGGCCGTCCGGGGAAGGGACGACGGCCTGCCGCCACTGGGCGCCGCCATCGGCGGAGACCATGACCACGGGGACGTCACCGGCCGGGGTAGCGGCGAAGCCGGCCGCGACCACGCGGGTACCGCTGGCCACGACGGAGCTGAGCGTCGCGCTGTGCGCGCCGGACGGCAGGCTCACAGTGGCCAGGTTCCAGTGCTTTCCGTCGGCCGAGAGCCAGATGGCCTGGCCGGCGCCGTGCGAGCCGACGGCGGCGAAGCCGCCGGCGGTCGCCGCGACGGCGTTAGCGGTGGACGCGGCGAGCCTGCCATCCAGCCCGCCGTTGCTGCCCAGGGTCCAGCTGCGCAGGTCGGCGGAGTACCACAGGACCGCGAAGATCCGGCCGCCGGCCAGCTGCCTGCCGACGACCACGTAGCCGCCGTGGCCCGCGGTGGTGCCGAGGAACTCGGTACCATTGCCCGCCTGCGCTGCCAGGGTGCCCACCGGCTGCCAGCTGACGCCGTCGGCGGAGGCGAGGACCACCGGGTGCGTCGTCGCGCCGTCGGCGGCGGTGCCGACGGCGAGCCAGCCCGCCGGGCCGTGCGCCACCGAGGCAAGGCCCGCCCGGCCGGCGAACGCGCCCAGGGTGGCCGCCGATTCCAGCGTCCAGGCGCCGCTCGCGGCCCGGCGCCAGATCGCCGGGTGGCCGTCGGCGGTACCGACGGCCAGGGCGGCACCGCCCACTATCCGCATCGAGGCGACGGTAACGGCGCCGCGCTGGCCCGGGTACCCGGGCAGGGTCGCGCCGGCGAAGGCGGGCGGCACGGCAGTGGCCGCCGGGCTGATGCTGGCCGGGGCCGCCGGGGACACCACGCCGGTGTTCGACCGGGGGACCAGCATTTCGTTGGCCTTGCCGGTCAGCATCATCAGCGCGCCGGCCCCCACGGTGACAATGACCGCGGCGGGCACGCCGATCGTCGCCACCTGCAGGGCGCGCCGGCGGCGGGACGAGGCGCCCGGCCGGGACCCCGACCACGGCCTGCGCGGCGCCGCCGCCTCCCTGACCGACCCCTGCCAGGCGCGGAACAGCTCATCGGGCTCGCCGAGCGCCGGCTCCCCGGCCGCCCGCGGGGGCGGGGCCGCGGCTGCGGCCGCGGCGGCGAATCCGGTCGCACCGAACGCGGCCGGCGCCGGCGCGGCGGCCATGACCGGCGCGCCGAGCGGCACCTGCCCGCTGGCCGCCGGCCAGGCCTGCCCGGGGTTCCCGCTCTCCGGGTACCCGCTCTCCGGGTACCCGTTCCAGCCCGGGACCGGCTGGCGGCTGCGCGCTGCCTGGTCTGATCCGAACCAAATACGGTCGTCGCGCTCCTCGTCGCCCGCCACGGACTCCGGGCGCGGGCGATCCGGGACCGAACGCAGCGGCCCCGGCAGGTCATAGTCACGCACCGATCCCCGCTGCGCCCGGTCCCGCGACGGCAGCGGCGGATTACCGGCGGGCGTGAACGTGGGCTGCCTGGGGATCTCGGGGGAGGTGAGATCGGAGCGCACCGGGACGACGCCGGAATCGGCGAAGGAGGGGCGGGTGAACTCGACGACCGTCGGCCGGTCGGCCAGGGGACGGGCAGCGGCGAGCCTTGGGTCGGCCGGCCCGGGGCCGTCGAACCAGGTGCCGGCTGACCCGCCCGGGGCAAGCTCGGTATCGGCGGGGCCGGCGTCGTCAGGGTCGAAGCCGGCAGAGTCGAAGCCGACAGAGTCGAAGCCGGCAGAGTCGGGGTCCTCAGGGTCGGGGTCCATCGGCTCGGCGTGATCGACCGGCTCGGCGTGATCGACCCAGGTACGGGCGCTTTCCCTATCCGCCGGCTCGGGGCCGGGCGGTTCAGCCGGCCCAAGACCGGGGCCGGGAAACCGGGTGCCCGCAAGTTCGTTATCGGTAAACTCCCAGGCCACTCCGGATTCCTGCCAGACTTCCTGGGCGAGTTGCCAGCCGGAACGCCGCTGCGGATCGAGCAACCCGGGGACCGCGCCCGGCGGCACGGCCATTCCGGGGCCGCCGGCCCGCCCGCGCAATGCCTCGGTCGGGCCGACCACGGGGATGTGCCGCGATCCATTCTCGAATGACCACGGCCAAAGCGGGCTGGCCGGGTGCACGGTGTCCGGGCGCGGGCCGCTGTACCGGGCGGCATCGTCATTCGCGCCGCCGTCATTCGCGCCGCCGTCATCCGCGCCCGACACCGCGGATAGGTGATCCGAGCGGGCTGGCTCCCGACCAAGCCGAAACGGGGGGGCCGCTTCCCCGTCGGCTGGCGGGAACCAGCCCGCCGGACTTGCCGCGCCGAGCCTGTTCGGCCGGGCGCTGGTTTCTCCGGCTTCCGCCGCCATAAGGTTTCCTTCCCCTATGGCGGCGTCATATCCGGCCGTGCTCTGAGGGTCTTGCCAAGCATTTTGTGCGGACCGCGTACTAGCCGCCTGGCCGTTCGCTGGGCGAATCACGTCGGTCATCGACTACTCCGAGTCCGCACAAAGTTACTTTCCGTAGCAGCCCTAGGCGCGGCCTTTGCGTCCAGAACTTCTATCGGCTGGTCCCTCGCTTTCGATAGTAACGGGGAGGGCGCGAAATACCCAGACTTTGCCAGCAAAAAATCACGAATAGTTCTTCAATGCTTACTCTAAGTAATTTCGGCGCGAGAGGATTCACCGGTCTCGATAATTCGCGCACCTCAAGAGAATCTTGATGCGTGTGAAATCACGTCGTCCCCATGCGCAACGCGAGCCTGACCGGCAGATAGAAAAACGCCAATCCTTATTGCTTCGCTGATCATGAATGCACCATCTTCACGCAGTCAACAACCACCACACAGCCCTCAGCCGACCAGACCGCTCACGGGGCCTGGCCGGCTGAGAGGCCGGCCCGCTGGGGGCGCACCGGCGAGAGTGCCCGGGCCGGGGGATGGCCCGGGCCGCCCGGCCGGCCCTGGGGAGGGGCCGGCCGGGCGGCGCCCCGGGCGGGGGAAGCCGAGTCACGGGTCCGTTCGGGAGGACGCGACAAGGGCCAGCGCGCGGTCGGTCAGGTCGGCCCCGGGGGCGAGCCAGCTGACGCGGGGGTCTCTCCTGAACCAGGATTCCTGGCGGCGCGCGAAGCGGCGCGTCGACCGGACCGTCTCATCGCGGGCCTGGTCCTGGGTCCATTCGCCGTCCAGGGCGCGGAGCATCTGCTGGTAGCCAAGCGCGCGGGGGGCGGTCCGGCCCGCGCGCAGGCCCTGGCCGGCCAGTCCGCGCACCTCGGTCTCGAACCCGGCGGCCCACATGCGGCCGACCCGTGCCTCGATCCGCCGGTCGAGTTCCGGCCGGTCGATCGCGAGCCCGATCTGGACGGCCGGGCGGCCCGCGTCGTAGCCGGGCAGCGTGGCGCTGAACGGGCGGCCGGACAGTTCGATCACCTCGAGGGCGCGGACGATCCGGCGGCCGTTGGAGGGCAGGATCGCGGCGGCCGCGGCCGGGTCGGCCGTCTGCAGCCGCTGGTGCAGCAGCCCCGGGCCGTGTGCGGCGAGCTCGCCTTCGAGCCGGTTCCTGATCCCCTCGTCCGTGCCGGGGAACTCCAGGTCGCCGAGGGCCGCCCTGATGTAGAGGCCGGAGCCGCCGACCAGCACGGGAACCTCCCCGCGGGCCTCGATGTCGTCGATGACGTGGCCCGCCAGCACCTGGTACTCGGCCACGCTGGCGGTCCGGGTGACGTCCCAGACGTCAAGCAGGTGGTGCGGGACGCCGCGGCGCTCGGCCATGGTCAGCTTGGCCGTGCCGATGTCCATGCCCCGGTAGAGCTGCATCGAGTCGGCGTTGATGACCTCGCCGCCGAGGGTGCGGGCGAGCTCGACCGCCAGGTCGGACTTGCCCGCCGCGGTGGCGCCGACGATCGCGATCAGCATGGGCGACGGCGCGGGCTACCCGCGCCGGGCGGGCATGCCGAGCAGTACCGGGGCAGGCGCCGAGGCTGCTGACGCCGCCGGGGCGGAGGCCGCGTGGGCGGCGGCGTCCCGGCGCCGCTCCCAGGCGTCGCCCGCCCGGGTCCGGCGGACCTCGAGCGGAGCGCCATCGGCGATGAGGTGGTGCGGCGCACCGTGGGTGACGCGGGTGGTGACGACGTCGCCCGGGCGCGGGGCCGGGCCGGACGGGTCCGGCCCGTCGGCGGCCGAGGCGCAGGGGACGAAGTGGACCAGGCGGTTATCCCGCGCCCGGCCGGACATGCGGTGCGTGGCGGCGTCCTTGCGCCCCTCGCCCTCGGCCACGAGAACCTCGACCACGGCGCCGTCTTGCTTCTCGTTCTCCTCGGTCGCGATCTCCTCGATGAGCGCGACGAGGCGCTCGTACCTCTCCTGCACCACGGCCCGCGGCACCTGGCCGTCCATCGTCGCGGCGGGCGTCCCCGCGCGGATCGAATACTGGAAGGTGAAGGCGGAGGCGAACCGGGCCTGCCGCACGACGTCCAGGGTCTGGGTGAAGTCGGCCTCGGTCTCGCCCGGGAAGCCGACGATGATGTCGGTCGTGATCGCGGCGTGCGGCAGTTGCGCGCGGACGTTCTCCAGGATCGACAGGTAGCGGTCGCGGCGGTAGGCGCGGCGCATCGAGCGCAGGATCGCGTCCGAGCCGGACTGCAGCGGCATGTGCAGGCTGGGCATCACGTTGGGGGTTTCCGCCATCGCGGCGATCACGTCGTCGGTGAAGTCGCGCGGGTGCGGAGAGGTGAAGCGGACCCGCTCCAGGCCGTCGATCTGGCCGCAGGCGCGCAGCAGCTTGCCGAACGCCAGCTTGTCGCCGAACTCGGCCCCGTAGGAGTTCACGTTCTGGCCGAGCAGCGTGACCTCGATGACGCCGTCGTCGACCAGCTGGCCGATCTCGTCCAGAACGTCACCGGGGCGGCGGTCGCGCTCGGTGCCGCGCAGCGACGGGACGATGCAGAAGGTGCACGTGTTGTTGCAGCCGACCGAGATGGACACCCAGGCGGAGTACGCGGACTCGCGGCGGGCCGGCAGCAGCGACGGGAAGGTGGCGAGGGTCTCCTCGAACTCCACCTGCGCCTCCTGGCGCACCCGCGCGCGCTCGAGCAGCGTTGGCAGCGACCCGATGTTGTGCGTGCCGTACACCACGTCGACCCAGGGAGCGCGCTTGGTGATCTGCTCCCGCTCCATCTGCGCGAGGCAGCCGCCGACGGCGATCTGCATGCCCCGGTGCGCCTTCTTGGCCGGGAGCAGCTGGCCCAGGTTGCCGTAGAGGCGGTCGGCCGCGTTCTCCCTGACGGCGCAGGTGTTGAACACGACCAGGTCAGGGGTCTCGCCCGCGGGCGCGCGGGCATAGCCCGCGTCCTCCAGCAGGCCCGCGACGCGTTCGGAGTCGTGCGCGTTCATCTGGCACCCGTGGGTGCGGATCTCGTAGGTACGTGCTTCTCCCACCTGACCAGGATAGGGGCGGATACGCGCCGGAAGGCCCGCTCGTGGTATCAACGACCATGACTGAGATCGCAGCCTACGGAACCTGGAAGTCGCCGATCAGCGCCGCCGACGCGGCCCGGGGTGCGGTGTCGCCCTCCTTTGCTGCCATCGCGGGCGACGAGGTCTGGTGGCAGGAGCGCCGCCCGGCCGAGGGCGGCCGGGTGACGGTCATGGCCTCGGCCGGCCCGGCGCACGAGCCGCGCGAGTTGCTTGCCGCCCCGTGGAACGCGCGCACCCGGGTGCACGAGTACGGCGGCCGGTCGTACCTGCCAGTGCCGTCGGCCGAGCCGGGCCGGTTCGATCTCGTCTTCGCGAACTTCGCCGACCAGCGGCTTTACCGTCTGTCTGAGGCCAGCGGGGCCGGCCCGGCGCCGGCCCCGCTGACGCCGGACGGGGCCGGGTTCCGGTTCGCCGACCTGGTCCTCTCCCCCGACGGCGGGGAGATCTGGTGCGTGCGGGAGACCAGCCGGCCCGACGATGGCCAACCGGAGACCGGGTTCCACGTCGGCGGGGGCATGAAGGTGAACCGCGCGATCGTCGCGGTACCGCTCGACGGCAGTGCCGCGGAAGACAGTGCCGCTGCAGAAGACGGCGTCACCGCCGCCGGAAGCATCAGGACCCTGGTCAGCGGGGCGCAGTTCTTCGCGTTCCCCACCCCGTCACCGGACGGCACCAAGCTCGCGTGGGTCAACTGGGACCACCCGCGGATGCCCTGGGACGGCACCGAGCTCCGCGTCGGATCGGCCGCCGGCGGCGTCACCGTGGCGGATTCGGCACTGGTCATGGGCGGCCCGTCGGAGTCAGTCCTCGCGCCGTGCTGGCGCAACGACGAGAGCCTGTACACGATCTCCGACCGATCCGGCTGGTGGAACCTGTACGAGGCGGCCGCCGTGGGCGGGGCCACGCCGCGGCCGCTCTACCCGGCCGAGGAGGAGTTCGCCGCGCCCCTCTGGCTGCTCGGCGGGCGGCCGTTCGAGCTGCTGGCGGACGGGCGGCTGGCGGTGCTGCACGGCCTCGGCGAGCTGCACCTGGCAGTCCTCGACCCGGCCACGGGCTCGCTAGACGACGTGGACCTGCCGGGCTACCGGACCGTCCGCCCGGAGCTGGCCGTGTCCGGCACCACGATCACGGCGGTGGCGGGCGGCCCGCGCACCCCCTGGGGGGTGCTGCGCGCCCTGGTCAGCCCGCCCGGGCAGCCGGGCGGCGGGCTCGAGATCATCAAAGAGCAGCCGGTCGCGGTGCCGGACCCTGCCTACCTTCCGGACGCATGGCCGGTACAGCTTTCCAGCGGGAGGAACGCACGCGTGGTGCACGCCGTCGTCTACCCGCCCGCCAATCCCGACGTGACGGCGCCAGCGGGTGAGCTGCCACCGTTCATCGTGGACGTGCACGGCGGCCCGACGTCGGAGTCGCCGCCCTCGCTTGACCTGGAGAGGGCCTTCTTCACCAGCCGGGGCATCGGGATCATCGAGGTGAACTACGGCGGCTCCTCCGGCTACGGCCGGGCCTACCGGGAGCTGCTGCGCGGCGAGTGGGGGGTGGTGGACGTGGCCGACGCGATGAACGGGGCGCTGGCGCTGGCCTCCTCGGGCGAGGCCGACCGGGCCCGGCTCGGCATCAGGGGCGGCTCGGCGGGCGGCTGGACGGCGCTCGCCGCGGTGACCAGCGGCCTGGCCCTCACCGGGGCCGACGACCCGGTGTTCGCCGCCGCGACGTCGTACTACGGGGTGACCGACCTGCGTCCGTTCGCGGTCGACACCCACGACTTCGAGTCCCGCTACCTGGACGGGCTGATCGGCCCGCTGCCGGAGGCCGACGCCCTGTACACCGAGCGGGCGCCGGTCGGGCACGTCTCGCCGCTGACCTGCCCGGTGCTGCTGCTGCAGGGGCTGGACGACCCCATCGTGCCGCCGGCCCAGTCCGAGGCCATCGCCGCGGACCTGGCGGCGTACGGCATCCCGCACGCCTACCTGGCGTTCGCGGGCGAGTCGCACGGCTTCCGCAAGGCGGAGACGGTCATCGCCTGCCTGGAGGCGGAGCTCTCGTTCTACGGCCAGGTCTTCGGCTTCACGCCACCGGGCGTGGCACCGGTCAAGCTCTCGTAGGCAACGCGGACGGCGTGCCCGGGCCGGTTCGGGGGACCACGCGTGCGTTCATCATCGCGTTCTTGATCCCGGTTTTCATCCGGCGAAGGCGGCGCGGGTGAGGATCGCCGCCGTCCGGGCGGCGCTGCCGATGGCATCGTCGGGGGCCAGCCCGCACAGGTCGGTGAGCACGAAGAACGCCTCGGCGCTGACCACCACGGCGAGGTCCTGCTTGAGGCGGGTCATCGCCTCGGGGGCCAAGCCTCGCGGGTTGGCGGGGGCCGCGAAGGGCGCCAGGGCGTAGTCGAGCAGGCCAAAGCGGATGCCGGGACGAGTCCGCGCCTGCGCGGGCGCGGTGATCGTGTACGAGATCATCGCGCGCACCGCGCCCTGGTAGGCGTGCACCCCGCGGAGCAGGTACTCGCAGGCGAAGGCGACCCGCAGGGCTGGGTCCCGCGAGTCCGCGACCGGGGCGAGGGCCTGCTCGGCGGCGGGCCAGGTCCCCTCCAGGGCCTCCCGCAGCAGCGAGATGAGGTCGGGGAAGTACCGGTAGGCGGTCGCCTCGGAGACCATGGCCCGCGCCGCCACCTCCGGCATGCTCACCTCGGCGCCGGACCGGACGAGCTCGCCGCAGGCCTCGAGGATGGCCGCGCGGGTGCGCGCCTTCTGGTTCGCGCGTCCGCCGGGCGAGTTCAGTGCCGTGGTCATCCGCCGCTCTCCTTCATGAAGGTTGGTTCTCTTCATGAGAGTGTACTTGCATAATTAATGATGGCAAGCTATCGTCATGAGAGTCAGCTCTTACGAAGACTGGCTCACCATCGCAAGGAGATGTTCATGACCAGGGAATCAATCGTCGGCCCGGAGGGCGGCGAGATCGTGCGGCTGGGACCCGCCACCGTGCGGATCCTGGAGGACGGCGCCACCACCGGCCACCGGCTCGGCATCGGCGAGATCACCGTCGCGCCGCACTCGTCCGGCCCGCCGCAGCACCGGCACGCCCGGCACGACGAGGGGTTCTACGTCGTCTCCGGCACCGCCCGGTTCACCATCGGCGCCGCCGTGCACGACGCGCCGGCCGGGACGCTGGCGATGATCCCGCCGGGGGCGCCGCACACGTTCGCCAACCCGGGCGACGAGCCGCTGGTGCTGCTGAACACCTTCACCCCCGACCTGTACGTGCAGTACTTCCGGGACCTGCGGGAGCTGGCCGACGCCCCCGTTGACGCCGGCACCAGCCCGGCGGGCCGGGCGGCGGGCCGGGCGGGGCGCCGCTGGCGGCCGAGGCGGTCGCGCGGGTCATGAGCCGCTACGCCACCGAGGTGTCCGACCAGTACGCCGACGAGTAGGCCGTCCCGGCCGTCCTGTCTGCCCTAACTGCCTCAGACACCTCACCGATCTCAATTACCTCATTAGCAAGTAAGACGCTGCAGGAATCACGTCATCAAGGAGACCGCAATGTCCTCGCATACCTACCCGCTGCCCATGTCCTTCGGCGAAGTCCCGGTCACCGTGACCGAGCGCGGCGCGGGCGCCCCGGTGCTGCTGCTGCATGGCGGCGCCGGCCCCGCCTCCTTCGCCGGGTTCGCCGATCAGCTCGCGGCCCGGTTCCCGTTCCGGGTGCTCACCCCGGTCCACCCGGGGTTCGACGGCACCCCGCGCCCGGAGGCGCTCGACTCGGTCCGCAAGCTGGCCGAGGTCTACGGGCGCCTGCTGGCGGAGCTCGACCTGACCGGGGTGACCGTCGTCGGCAACTCGATCGGCGGCTGGGTCGCGGCCGAACTCGCGCTGGCCGCGCCGGACCGGGTGTCGCGGCTCGTCATCATCGACGGCGCCGGGCTTGACAGCGCCGACCATCCGATGGCCGACTTCTACTCGCTCACGCTCGACCAGATCACGGAGCTCAGCTGGGCCAACCCGGAGGGGCACCGGATCGACCTGTCGGCCCTGACCGACGCGCAGCGGGCGATCGCGGGCGGCAACCGGGCGGCGCTGGCGACCTACGGCGGCCCCACGATGGCCGACCCGACCCTGGCCGGACGGCTGTCCGGCATCACTGCCGACACGCTCGTGGTCTGGGGCGAGGCCGACCGGATGATGACGCCCGCCTACGGTAAGGAGTACGCGGCCGCGATCGGCGGCGCGTCCTTCCGCCTGCTCCCCGCGGCCGGCCACCTGCCGCAGCTCGAGACGCCGGAGGCGGTGCTCGCCCTGTTCGCGGAGGGGTGACCGAGGTGTTGTCTTCGCGGGTCGTTCGTTTTCGCGGGTCGTTCCCTGGTGACCGTTACCGGGCGAGCGGCCCGCGGGGCGTTTTCGCCTCTCAGCGGGCGAATTCGGTGGCGCGCGACTCGCGGACGACGGTGACGCGGATCTGACCGGGGTAGGTCAGCTCCTCCTCGACCTGCTTGGCGATGTCGCGCGCGATTACCTGGGCCTGGATGTCATCGATCTTGTCCGGTTTGACCATGACACGGATCTCGCGGCCGGCCTGCATCGCGAAGACCTTCTCCACGCCCTCCTTCTCGGCCGCGATCTGCTCGAGGCGTTCCAGGCGCCTGACGTACATCTCCAGCGACTCGCGCCGCGCGCCCGGACGGCCGCCGCTCATCGCGTCGGCCGCCTGAGTGAGGACCGCCTCGACGGTGCGCATCTCGACCTCGTTGTGGTGCGCCTCGATCGCGTGCACCACGTCCTCGGACTCGCCGTACTTGCGGGCGATCTCCGCGCCGATCAGCGCGTGACTGCCCTCCACCTCGTGGGTGAGCCCCTTGCCGATGTCGTGCAGCACCGCGCACCGTCGCAGCAGCATCGGGTCCAGACCGAGCTCGCTGGCCATCATGCCGGCCAGGTGCGCCGATTCGACCAGGTGGTTCAGCACGTTCTGGCCGTAGGAGGTGCGGTACCGCAGCCGGCCGAGCAGCGTGACCAGCTCGGGGTGCATATCGGTGATGCCGAGGCCGGTCATCGTGTCCTCGCCCGCCCGCTGGCAGATCTGCTCGATCTCCGCCTTGCCGCGCTCGTAGGCCTCCTCGATGCGCTGCGGGTGGATGCGGCCGTCGTTGATCAGCCGCTCAAGCGTGAGCCTGCCGATCTCCCGCCGGACCGGATCGAAACAAGACAGCAGCACCGCTTCCGGCGTGTCATCGATGATCACGTTGACGCCGGTCACGGATTCGAAGGCGCGGATGTTGCGCCCCTCACGGCCGATGATCCTGCCCTTCATGTCATCGCCGGGCAGGTGCATGACCGAGACCACGGACTCGGTCGTCTGCTCGACCGCGACCCGCTGGATGGCGAGCGTCACGATCTTGCGGGCCCGCTTGTCGGCCTCGGCCTTCGCGGTCGCCTCGATGTCCCTGATCGTCAGCGCGGCCTCGCGCTTGGCCTGGTTCTCCAGGACGGCGACCAGTTCGGCCTTGGCCTGGTCGGCGGTCAGGCCGGCCACCCGCTCAAGCTCGGTCTGGGTCCTGATGCCGGCCTCGGCGATGGCGTTCGCCCGCTCGTCGAGCTCGCTGCGCCGCCGGTCAAGGCCCTGCCCGCGCTCCTCCAGGCGGCGGCTCTCGTCGTCTAGCCGCTGCTCACGCTCGCCGATCCGCTGCTCACGCCGTTCCAGGTCGCCCCGGAGCTGGCGGATCTCGTCTTTAACCAGGCGGATCTCGTCCTCGACCTCCCGCCGGCGCTCCGCGGCCTGCTCGGCCGCCTGCTCCGCTGCGACCTGCGCGGCTTGCCTGGCTGCCTGCTCGGCTGCCTCCGTCGCGTGGCTGAGGATCTTGTCTGCCTCGCCCTGCGCGCGGACCCGGACCTGCTCGGCGTCGGCCTGCGCCTGCTCGGCCAGCAGTCCTGAGTCGGCGGTCGCGGGGAGGCGGGCAGGAATGCGCCGCAGGACAACGACGAACACGCCGAGCGCGAGGGCCAAGGCGACCACGCCGATCACCAACAACGCGCCTGCGCCGCTCACGGCCGCCCCTTCCGTTCTCAACCGGAAACCTCGCGTTGTCGGCAACGAGCGGCCTGCGGGAGGGCCGGGCGGTCGGGTCAGTGCGGGTGCTTACCCGGCCAGCGCCGTGCAACGCTTCACTGCCGTGAGGTTAAGCGTTGATAACGTTTTGAGCAAGGAGATAAGCACTGTGGATACCAAAGTTCGTTCTATGTAGTTATTTGGCGTCATTCCGTATCTACGTCTTCGAAGTCGAACGACGGCTCTTCCTCTAGCGCCGCGCTGTCCCCTTCCGCCTCAAGGGCCTCCCGGATCACACGGTAGGCGAGCCCCGGCGGGTACCCCTTACGAGCGAGCATTCCGGCCAGCCGCCGGGTCCGCTGCTCGGCCGGGAGCCCCCTCGTTCCGGCGATCCTCCGCTCCACGAGCCGCCTCGCCGCGCTGACTTCGGCATCCGGACTGAGCTGCTCATCGATTGCCGCCCGGATTTCGTCGGCCGCCACCCCGCGCTGCCTTAGCTCGGCGCTCAGCGCCCGCCCGGCGAGCCCTCGGCTGTAATGCCGTGACTCAACCCAGGACCGGGCGAAGGCGGCATCGTCTATGAGGCCAACGTCGGTGAACCGGCCGAGAACCTCCGCCGCCACCTCATCGGGGATGCCCCGCTTGCGCAGTGCCCCGGCCAGCTGCGCCCGGGTCCGGGGCGCGAGCGTCAGCAGTGTCAGGCACACCTGCCGCGCTCGCGCCTCCGGGTTGTCAGTGACGTTCTCCCGGTCCTCGTGGTCCGCCACAGAGATTCACGCCCGTCACAGGCCGCCAGCGGGTACCGGGGTCACTGGCTCGGGGACGGTGGCGTCGTTGTCCAGGCGCGGGCCGACGCCGAGCTTCTCCTTGATCCGCTTCTCGATCTCGTCGGCCCGGTCCGGGTTGTCGCGCAGGTAGTTGCGCGCGTTCTCCTTGCCCTGGCCGAGCTGGTCGCCCTCGTAGGTGTACCAGGCGCCAGCCTTCCGCACGATCCCCTGCTCGACGCCGAGGTCGATGAGACCGCCCTCCTTGGAGACGCCGATGCCGTAAAGGATGTCCATCTCGGCGGTCTTGAAGGGGGGTGCCATCTTGTTCTTCACGACCTTGACGCGGGTCCGGTTGCCGACCGCGTCGGTGCCGTCCTTGAGCGTCTCGATCCGCCTGATGTCCAGCCGCACCGACGCGTAGAACTTCAGCGCCTTGCCACCCGTGGTCGTCTCGGGGCTGTTGTGCACCATCACTCCGTCGACGAAGTAATTGTGCAGGCCCTCCACCTCGAGGTCGAAGCGCTTCATCGAGCGGGTCGACGGCTTCACGTGGATATCGAGGATCCGTGCCGGAACCAGCCGCTGGCCCTTGGGCGCGAACTGCGGTTCCACCGCGAACTGGCCACGGAATCGCGGCAGGAGCTTGTACTCCATCGACGGGTGGATGTACTGCGCGACCAGCTTCTGGAACTTCTCCGACGCCGCGGTCGTGAACCGGATCACGCTTATCTGCCTGGCTCCACGAACGGTGAGCACAGCGTCCAGCTTGCGAGTGTCCCGTAGGTACTGGACGAGGCGGTCCCGTGAGCCTGGGCTCATCGCCTCCACGCAGATCTCGATCCGACCGGTACCTCCGGCGGTCCGCTCCTGGACACCCTTGGACCGGACCGTGAACCCGCCGTCGTCCATGTACCAGATCGCCAGCGCCAGCGGCGTGAGGCTCTTGAGGTACTCCCATGTGAGGTGCTTCTTGCCATCACCGAAGTAGACGGTCTCGTGCAGCTCAGCCAGTTCGGGCAGCGGCGTGAAGTCGGCGAAGACGGCGCCCTTAGCGTTGGCGCTGCGCGAGTGCTGGAGGTTGCCGAGCAGCGACGCCTTCCAGTCCAGGTAATCGGCCTGGCGCGCGCCGTGGCCCATCCGGAACCGCGTACCGGACCTGCCTCTCCGGTTCGGCGAGAGGTTCCCGTCGCCCATCAGCGAGCCGAGGATCACCTGGATCTGCTGCTCGCTAAGCAGGTGGTCCTCGGCGACCATGAGCCGGTCACCAGCGATCAACTCGCCCGCTTCGCACCAGCCGCCTGGCGTCCGGATGAGGTGGTTCTCGGTCGCGGCGAACTGGGCTCGACCGTTCTTACCCGACTTCGCGACAGTGAACTGGAGGAATCGCTCAGCGTTGCCGTTGTCGAACCAGTTCACGATTTTGCGCGGGAGCATGCGGTCGGTCTCCGCGTCGTAGGAGAGGACCTCGACATCCATCCGCTGGTTGACGATCTTGCCGATCTTCTCCTGCGTTCCGTCAGCTAGGGTCACTCGAGTGCCATAGGAAAAGCACCCGAACATGACCCCGACCTTCTCCCGCAGCTGGTTAATGAAGACCGCGGTGGTCTTGGTATTGCTGACGGCACCGGTGATCTTGCGCAGGGCCTGGGACATAAGGCGGGCCTGGAGGCCGACGTGGCTGTCGCCCATCTCGCCCTCGATCTCCGCCTTGGGGACGAGCGCGGCCACCGAGTCGACGACCACAATGTCGATCGCGCCGGAGCGGATCAGCATGTCCATGATCTCCAGCGCCTGCTCGCCGGTGTCCGGCTGGGAGACGAGGAGGGCCTCGGTGTCGACCCCGAGCTTCTGCGCGTACTCGGGGTCCATCGCGTGCTCCGCGTCGATGAACGCCGCGATCCCGCCCATCTTCTGCGCGTTCGCCACCGCGTGGAGCGCCAGGGTCGTCTTTCCTGAGCTCTCAGGCCCGTAGATCTCGACGATGCGGCCGCGCGGCAGGCCGCCGATGCCGAGAGCCACATCGAGCGCGATCGACCCGGTGGGGATCACCTCGACCGGGACGCGCGTCTCCTCCCCGAGCCGCATGATCGAGCCCTTGCCGAACTGCCGCTCGATCTGGAGGAGCGCCGCCTCGAGCGCCTTGTCCTTGTCGCCGGCCCGTTCCGGGGCCGACTTGCCGCTTGGTGCCATGAGGACTCCCTGCCGGTTGTGTAGCTTCTGCGGTTGCAGAGGAACTTGGGATGGTGCCCGGGTGCCTCGTCCCTGGCCATCACCGCACACGCTACGCGTCGCCACTGACATTCCCGGGCCGCTCCGCACGGACCAGCGAAAACGCGCTCCGGACCACCGTTGGCGGCCCGGTAGCCACCACTATAGTGGAACGGTTGTTCGATCATGGGCAAGACACGCCGATTCATTCGATCGGCGCAGTGTTTGCTCCCGGGGGACGCCCCCCGGTGACCCCCCGATATAGGGGCCCGCCCCCCATGCCCCCGGGGGTCCACTCGCAGAGATCGCGAGCAGACCCCGATGCTTGCCCTGACGCCTTAGCGGAGCGAATCGGGGATGTTGAAGGTGTCGCAGACCGCGCGCCAGATGACCTTCGCGTCTTCGCCGTCGGCCAGGGCCTTGTTGACCGTGCGGCCGCCGAGGCCGGACAGCACATAGTCCTTCGCGACGCTCTCGGCGTAGCCCTCGCCGAACTGCGCGCGCATCCGGTCCCAGAACATCGTCAGCCGCATCGTCTCAGGCTACCGGCGGTTGCCGACCGCCCGCTTGGCCCGCGCGCGGCTGGCCCGCACGTCACCCGGCGTGCACGCGCACTCCTGCCCTGGCGGCTCGGTTACGTCACGGTTACGTCATCCACCAGCAACGATACGGAAACCCAGGCCCTGAGAAAGCTTTCAGGATCTTTGCGAGATAATCAGGACATTTAACGCTGGTATGTCGTTGTGCCCGGTGGGGAACTTTATAGGCCAAGGGGCGCGTGCAGCCAGTACGGCGCACCGCGGAGCAGGAGCGGCAATGTCCTCAAAGGCCACAGGCGATGCCAAGCCGGACGCGGGTACCGGGGCTAAAACTGACCAGGCTTTGCCGACTGAAATAGTCGAGAATTTGGCAGGGGGCGGGGGCGGTGACGGTGGCAGAGAACACCGAGCCGGCAGCGGAATCACAATCGACGCCGCAATCGGCGGCAGAATCCGCGCCGGACGAGCCAACCGAGGTAACCGAGGTAACCGAGAACACGGACGGTGACGAGCCGGCCGGCAGCGCCGAGCCCGACGAACTGCCGGGGACCGAAACTCAGGCCGAGAGCGGGGCGGAGGCGGCAGACGAGGCCGCGCCCGGGGAGACGGCGGCCGAGAACCTCGCGGAACTCGAGGACCCGGCGGAACCGACCGAGCTGATCGCCATGGCCGAGCCGGTGGAACTGGCCGAGCCGGTCGACGACCCGAGACCCAGGCGGCGCGGGCACGGGGTGCTGATCGCCTGCGCGTTCGTGCTGGCCGCGCTGGTCATTGTCGGCGGGGCGATCGCCATCGTCGGCTCGCTCACGCACGGCTTCAAGAAGCCGGTCGTCATCCACTACAAGAAGTCCGCGGTCTTCTCTCTGAAGACCGGCCAGTGCATCGACCCGAACGGGCAGTCGGCGACCATCGTCTCCTGCGACAGCCCGCACGACGCGGAGGTCTTCGCCGCGTTCTCGCTGCCGAAGTCGGCCTGGCCCGGCACCACCGCGGTGACCACCGCGGCCAGCGCGGGATGCTCAACCCGGCTGACGGGTTACCTCAACCCGCAGCTCGCGATCAGCCTGTCATCGACCTATATCTACCCCGACCAGGTCGCGTGGCAGGCCGGGACCCGGACGGTGATCTGCGAGGTCCGGGCGACGAGCGGCCAGCTCACCGGGTCGATCCGCGGAGCGTCCGCCACCGCCGGCTAACGCCACCGGACGGGAATGTCGGTGGATGAGGGCAGACTGGAGGGGTGGCAGGAAAGAAGCCGGCGGCTCACGGCAGTGAGGAGCCGGTGAGCAGCGCGGAAGCGCTCGACGGGTTCTCGGTCGCGACGCGGGCGTGGTTCGAGGGCGCGTTTGCCGTACCCACGCAGGCGCAGGCGCAGGCCTGGCGGGCCATCGGGTGGGAGGGACCGGGCGGGCAGAAGAAAGACGTCCTGGTCATCGCGCCGACCGGGTCGGGCAAAACCCTCGCGGCGTTCCTGTGGGCGATCGACCGGCTCGCCGCGGCGCCGCCGCCCGCCGATAAGAAGCAGCGGTGCCGGGTGCTCTACATCTCGCCGTTGAAGGCGCTGGCGGTGGACATCGAGCGGAACCTGCGGTCGCCGCTGACCGGGATCGGGCAGGCGGCACGCCGGCTCGGGCTGCCGGAGCCGGAGATCGCGGTGGCGGTGCGGACCGGCGACACCGCGGCCGACGAGCGGCGCAAGCTCGCCACGCACCCGCCGGACATCCTGATCACCACCCCGGAGTCGCTCTTCCTGCTGCTCACGTCGCAGGCACGGGAGACGCTGCGCGGAGTCGAGACGGTCATCGTGGACGAGGTGCACGCGGTCGCGGGCACCAAGCGGGGCGCCCACCTGGCGCTGTCGCTGGAACGGCTCGACGCGCTGCGGGCGGGCGACCGGGCGCAACGGGTGGGGCTGTCGGCCACGGTGCGCCCGGCCACCGAGGTGGCGACGTTCCTGGGCGGGGCGCGGCCGGTGACGGTGGTGCAGCCCGCCAGCTCCAAGCAGATGGAACTCGAGGTCATCGTCCCGGTTGAGGACCTCAGCGCGCTTGACAGCGTGCAGGGGGCGGACGGCGAGGACGACCCGGCGCGGCGGCGCTCGATCTGGCCGCACGTGGAGGAGCGGGTACTCGACCTGATCCAGGCCCACCGGTCCACGATCGTGTTCGCCAACTCCCGACGGCTGGCCGAGCGGCTCTGCGGACGGCTCAACGAACTGGCCACCGAGCGGGCCTGGGACGCCGGCCGGCGGCGGCGGCGAGGAAGGGATCTCTGCGGGTTTTGCGGGGATCCCCCCGGGGGGCATGGGGGGGCGGGCAGCCCCCCCATACGGGGGGTCGACGGGGGGCCCGCCCCCCGGGGCAAACACAGCAAACACCTCATTCCTGCCCGGCGGCACGGCCGGGAGCTGGGAGATGGCGGGGACCCCGGCTGGCCCCGAGGGGACCGTGGTGATCGCGCGGGCGCACCACGGGTCGGTCTCGCGGGCCGAGCGGTCCGAGATCGAGGAGGCGCTTAAGGCCGGGCGGCTGCCGGCCGTCGTCGCCACCTCCAGCCTGGAGCTGGGCATCGACATGGGCGCGGTCGATCTGGTTATCCAGGTCGAGTCGCCGCCGTCGGTGGCCAGCGGCCTGCAGCGGGTGGGGCGCGCCGGTCATAACGTGGGCGACGTCTCCCGTGGCGTCATCTTCCCCAAGTACGCGGGCGACCTCATCCAGGCCTCGGTGGTCGCCGAACGGATGCAGGCGCGGGAGATCGAGGAGCTGCGCATTCCGCGCAACCCGCTGGATGTGCTGGCACAGCAGATCGTCGCGATGACCGCGCTCGACGACTGGGCGGTGGACGAGCTTGAGTCCGTGGTGCGCCGGGCGGCGCCGTTCAGCGGGCTGACCAGGTCGGTGCTCGAGGCCGTGCTCGACATGCTGGCCGGCCGGTACCCGGGCGAGGAGTTCGCCGGCCTGAAGCCGCGGATCGTGTGGGACCGGGTGGCCGGGGTCATCCACGGCCGGCCGGGGGCGCAGAAGCTGGCCGTGACCAGCGGCGGCACGATCCCTGACCGGGGCTACTTCGGGGTTTTCCTCGCGTCGGGCGAGACCTCGGGCCTGGGCGGCGCCGACGAGGGAGGCGGGACGGCCACCGTGCGGGGGGCAGGCGCCCGGCAGCCGAAGCGGGTCGGCGAGCTCGACGAGGAGATGGTGTACGAGTCGCGGGTCGGCGACGTGTTCGTGCTCGGCGCCTCGTCCTGGCGGATCCAGGACATCACGCCGGACCGGGTGCTGGTGCTGCCCGCGCCCGGCCAGCCGGGGAAGCTGCCGTTCTGGCACGGTGACACGCCCGGGCGGCCGGCCGAGCTGGGCAAGGCGATCGGCGCGCGGGTCCGTGAGCTCGCCGCGATGACGGAACCGCGCGCGGTGGAGTCGTTGCGCGGCAGCGGGCTTGACGAACTGGCCGCCCGCAACATGGTCAGTTACCTGGCCGACCAGCGGCAGGCCACCGGCCACGTACCGGATGACAGGACGCTGGTGGTGGAGCGGTTCCGCGACGAGCTCGGCGACTGGCGGGTCGTGCTGCACTCCCCCTACGGCGACCGGGTGCACGCGCCGTGGGCGCTGGCCATCACCGCCCGGCTGCGCGAGCGCTATGGCGGGATGGACGTGCAGGCGCTGCACACCGACGACGGGATCATCATCAGGGTGCCCGACTCCGATGAGCCGCCGCCGGCCGGCGTCGCGCTGCTCGACCCGGACGAGATCGGCGACATCATCACCGCCGAGGTCGGCGGCAGCGCGCTGTTCGCCTCCCGGTTCCGCGAATGCGCGGCGCGCGCGCTGCTGCTGCCCCGGCGGCAGCCGGGACGGCGCACCCCGCTCTGGCAGCAGCGGCAGCGCAGCGCCCAGCTGCTCGAGATCGCGGCGCAGTTCCCCGGGTTCCCGATCACGCTGGAAACCGTCCGGGAGTGCCTGCAGGACGTGTTCGACGTGCCCGCGCTGACCGAGGTGCTCCGCGATCTGGCCGCCCGCCGGATACGGATGGTAGAGGTGGAGACGGCCACCCCGAGTCCGTTCGGGCGGAATCTGCTCTTCCGCTACATCGGCGCGTTCATGTACGAGGGCGACGCGCCGCTGGCCGAGCGCCGCGCGCAGGCCCTCGCGCTCGACCCGACGCTGCTGGCGGAGCTGCTCGGCACCGAGGGGCTGCGCGAACTGCTCGACCCGGCCGTGGTGACGGAGACCGAGGCCGACCTGCAGCACCTGTCCGAGGGCCGCCGCTGCCGGGACGCCGAGGCCGTCGCCGACCTGCTCCGGACGTCCGGGCCACTGACGGAGGCCGAGGTGGCGGCGCGATCGGTGCTGCCCGCGGCGGCGGCGGACTGGCTGGGCGGGCTCGCCGCGACCCGGCGCGCCATCTCCGTGCGGGTTGCCGGGGAGCAGATGTGGGCGGCGATCGAGGACGCCGGGCGGCTGCGCGACGCGCTCGGCGTGGCCCTGCCGGTCGGCATCCCCGAGGCGTTCACCGAGCCGGTCACCGACCCGCTAGGCGACCTGGTGGCGCGGTGGGCGCGGACGCACGGGCCGTTCACCGCAGACGAGGTGGCGGTGCGCTACGGGCTCGGGGTCGCCGTCGTCGGGGTGGCGCTGCGGCGCCTCGCGGCCGACGGGCGGATCGCCGAGGGCGAGTTCCTGACCACGCGGCACGGTACCCAGTGGTGCGACAGTGGCGTGCTGCGCATGCTCCGGCGGCGCTGCCTGGCCCGGTTGCGCAAGGAGGCCGAGCCGGTGCCGCCGGTGGTGCTCGGCCGGTTCCTGCCCGCCTGGCACGGGATCGAGGGCTTCAGCGGGCCAGCCGGCGGCGGCAAAGCGCAGGACGGGCCGGGTGGCGGCGGCTGGCGGCGGCGCGCGGACGCGGGCGCCGTCCTGGAAGCGGTCGAGCGGCTGGCGGGTGCCCCCGTCCCCGCGGCGGCACTGGAGACACTGGTGCTTCCCGGCCGGGTTCCGGGCTACTCCCCCGCGCTGCTCGACGAGCTCACCTCGGCGGGCGAGGTGGTCTGGGCCGGGGCCGGCACGGTCGGCACCGGCGACGGCTGGCTGGTACTGGCCCCGGCCGAGTCCGCGCCGCTGCTGCTGCCCGAGCCGGGCGAGCTGACCATGACGCTGCTGCACGGCGCGGTGCTGACCGCGCTCGCCGGAGGCGGCGGGCTGTTCTTCCGCATGCTCGGCGACCGGGTGGCGGCGGTGCTCGACGGTCACCCGGCCGACGACGGCGACCTCGTCTCGGCGGTGTGGGACCTGGTCTGGGCGGGGTTGCTGACCAACGACACGCTGGCGCCGCTGCGGGTGGTGACGTCCGGCGGCGGCACGGCCGTCCGGCGGCCGGCACCGCCGCGCCGCGGGCCGGCCCTGGGGCGCGGCGACGCGCTCGGGTTCGGCGGAGCAGCCGGATTCAGCCCGGCGGGCGGGCCCGGCGGAGCGGGCCGGAGCGCCGCGGTGCCCGGTGTCTTCAATCCGCGCCCCGCCCAGCGCCGGTCCGGCGGGTACGGCGGCTATGGCGGACGGGCCCGGCGCCCGGCGATGCCGTCGCGGACCGGGCCGCCCACCGCGGGTGGCCGCTGGTCGCTGCTGCCGGACCGGATAACCGGCGGCAACGGGGCGGACGGAGCGGCGGCGACCATGCGGGCGCACGCGCTCGCGCTCACCCTGCTGGAGCGGCACGGCGTCCTCACCAAGGGGGCCGTCGCGGCCGAGCGGGTACCGGGCGGGTTCGCCGCGGTCTACCCGGTGCTGCGGGCGATGGAGGAGACTGGCCAGTGCCGCCGCGGCTACTTCGTGGAGGGACTCGGCGCGGCGCAATTCGCACTGCCCGGGGCGGTCGACCGGATGCGTGCGCTAGCCGGCGAACTGGACGCCGGCGCGCAGGCGGCCGAAGTCAGCGAGCCGGCCTGGCCGGGAGCCCCGGCGCGAGTCAGCCCATCGGCCGGGCAACTCACGTCCTGACCGCTCCCGGCAGGCCGTGGTGCTCGCCGCGGGCGACCCGGCCCAGCCCTACGGGGCAGCGCTCGGCTGGCCCTCCCGGCCCGAGGAGACCGCTACCTCGCACCGTCCGGGGCGCAAGGCGGGCGCGGTCGCTGTCCTGCTCGGCGGTGAGCTCGTGCTGTACGTCGAGCGCGGCGGCAAGACGCTGCTGTCCTGGACCGACGATCCGGCCCTGCTCCAGCCGTCCGCCCAGGCGCTCGCCGCCGCTGTGCGCGACGGCGCGCTCGGCCGGATGACCGTCGAGAAGGCCGACGGCGGTGCCGTCCACGACTCCCCGCTAGCCGCGGCCCTGTCCACCGCGGGCTTCCGCGCGACCCCCCGCGGCCTGCGCCTGCGCGGCTGATTGCCGCATCGGGATTTTCCGGCCGTTTTTGGCCGCCGGGGCGCGAGAACGCTCGTTTCTGTTGCGCGATGACCGTTTCTCGTGGACATCGTTATCTGAGCAGCGCAGGATTGGCAGGCTGGCTAAAGAGCACCCTGCGAGAAATGAGTCGGATGAGATACATGAGACTTTTGCGCTGGGGCGCGATCGCGACCCCAGTCACCCTGGTAGCCATGTCGGCAGTAGCGCTGCCGGCGACCGCGCAGGCGCAGACCGCGTCCGCCGCCGGCCAGCGGGCCGCCAGCCAGGCGCCGCTCACCGCGGCGCAGGCCAAGGCGCTGTCGACGAACGTCACCGACAAGGTGATCGTCGTATTCAAGAACCAGTTCGCCGGCCTGGCCGACACCCCGACCGGCACGGGCGTCCGGTCGGCCGCGGTCAGGTCCGCCCAGAGCGGTGTGCTCTCCCAGCTCAGCCAGACGCACGCGCTCAATGTGAAGAGCTTCTCGCTGATCAATGCCGTCTCCGCGACCGTTTCCGCGGGCGAGGCCAAGTATCTTGCGGCCAACCCCGTGGTCAGCGAGGTGGTCCCCGACCTGCCGATCCCGGTCGCCGGCGATTCTCCGGTCAGCATCGCGCACAGCGCCGCGACGGCCGACGGCATCAAGCCGCTCCCCGGCGCCTGCACGTCGGGCAAGACGGTCCAGCTCAACCCGGAGGCGATCGAGAACATCCACGCCGCCACCCAGTCGGGCAAGGGCGACGCGGCCCAGGCGCTCGGCTACACCGGCGCGGGCGTGAAGGTGGCTTACATCGCCGACGGCGTCGACCCCGACAACCCCGACTTCATCCGGGCCAACGGCCAGCACGTCTTCGTCGACTATCAGGACTTCAGCGGGACCGGCACCGACGCCCCGACCGCTGGCGGCGAGGCATTCATCGACTCCAGCTCCATCGCCGCGCAGGGGCGGGAGGTCTACAACGTCGCCGGCTACGGCGAAGCGCTCAGCACCCCGTGCCGGATCCGGATCCTCGGCGTGGCGCCGGGCGCCAGCCTGGTCGGGCTGAACGTGTTCGGCTCGGCCGAGTTCGCCTACAACTCCGTGTTCCTCGAGGCCATCAACTACGCGGTCGCCCATGACCACGTGAACGTGCTCAACGAGTCGTTCGGCTCGAATCCTTTCCCGGACAGCTCCAGCCTGGATCTGACCAAGATGGCCAATGACGCCGCGGTCAAGGCCGGCGTGACGGTAACGGTCTCCACCGGCGACGCCGGGCCGACCAACACCATCGGCTCGCCCGCGACCGACCCGAAGATCATCTCGGCCGGCGCGTCGACCACGTACCGTTCCTACGCCCAGACCGGGGTCGGCGGCATCACGACTCCCGGCGTCAAGGGCTGGATTGACAACAACATCAGCGGGCTGAGCTCGGCCGGCTTCGCCCAGGACGGCGCTACCGTCGACGTGGTCGCGCCGGGCGACCTCAACTGGACCCTGTGCACCGCGGACCTGGCGAAGTTCGCCGACTGCAGCAACTTCTCCGGTCAGGCCGCCGCCGTCCAGCTAAGCGGCGGCACCAGCGAGGCGGCGCCGCTGACCGCCGGAGTCGCCGCCCTGGTGATCCAGGCCTACCGCAAGGCGCACAACGGGGCGACTCCGTCCCCGGCCGTGGTCAAGCAGATCATCGTGTCCACCGCCGAGAACATCGACGCCCCGGCCAATCAGCAGGGCGCCGGCCTGATCGACGCCTACCAGGCGGTGCTCGCGGCCGCCTCCTACCACGCGGTCAAGCGGGCCGGGCACGCCATCCTGGAGAGCGCCACCCAGCTCAACGCCGTCGGCCGCCGGGCACCACCGAGCACTTCGCCGAGACGCTCACCAACGACGGGGCCGGGAACGGTGACGGTCGGCCTGTCCAGCCGGACCCTGTCGGCCTACACGCCGGTCTCGACCAAGTCGCTGTCGCTGACCAGCGCCGATGAACTACACCACGCGAGGTCACCTTCACGGTGGCCAAGGGGCAGGCCCGGCTGAACGCCTCGGTCGCGCTGGTCGGCGTGGTCAACCTCAGCCTCATCGCCCCCGACGGCGATCTGGCCGAGTACAACCTGCCGCAAGGCATCGGCAACTACGGCAACGCCCAGGTGGCCGACCCGGCGCCAGGGAAGTGGACGGCGCTGATCTCCAGCGGCGGGACCGGCGCGGCGCTGCCCGCGCAGTTCCAGGCGAGCACGGCGACCTGGCGGTCGTTCGGAACCCTGTCGACGCAACTCGCTGACGCTGGCGCCCGGCGCCTCGGGCAGCGTCACGCTGACCGTCGCCACGCCTGCGCAGGGCGGCGACGAGGACGGCTCGATCATCGTGCGCAGCTCGGCCAGTTCCCCGGCGTTCGCCGCGGTGACCTCGATACCGGTCACGCTGCGCTCGCTGGTGCCGACGCCGTCCCCGTCGACGACCTTCACCGGCACCCTGACCGGCGGCAACGGCCGGGATACGAACACCGGCCAGACCGCCTACTACCAGTTCACGGTGCCGCGCGGGCTCGCCGCCCTGAACGCCAGCATCGACACCGGCAACGCCAGCAACACGCTGTTCGCCGAGCTGGTCAACCCGAACGGCGACGCCGCCTCGGCCGCGGCCAACGGGCTGCTGGCCACCACGACGACGGGAACCACCGCGGTCAAGCCCGAGGTCGGCACCCAGCTGCACGTCATCGACCCCAGCCCGGGGTTGTGGACGCTGGTCGTCGACTTCTACAACACCGTGTCAGGGACCGCGGTGGCCCAGCCGTTCACGGTCAGCCTCAACGACACCCCGGTCAGCGCCGACGCCTCGGGCCTGCCGGACGGCAGCCTGCTGGCCGCGGGCACCCCGGTGACCGCCTACGTGAACGTGACCAACAACGGCACCACACCCGAGGCGTACTTCGTCGATGCCCGGCTGAACGGCCAGGTCAAGCTCGACCTGGCCGCGCAGACGACCTCCACCCTGACACTGCCCAACGTGGCGGGCGTGGTGCCGGCGTATCTCGTTCCGTCGCACACGACCGCGCTGAAGGCGACGGCGTCGTCGTCGGCGCCGCTGTACTTCGACGTCACCTATCCGTACGGTGACCCGGATGTGATCTCGTCGACCGGGAAGACCGCGACCGCGAACTACTCGGCGTCGGACGTCGGCGCCGGCGACTGGACCATCACGCCGTTCCTCACCGGCCCGACCGGCAAGAAGGCGGCCAAGAACGTGACCGCCAGCACGTCGCTGACGGCGACAACGGCCGGCTTCGACCCGGCGGTCAGCTCTCCGACCGGAGACCTGTGGCTCGGCAGCACCGACCCCGCGACACCGTTCACGCCCTACGTGGTCAACCCCGGCCAGAGCGTCTCCATCCCGGTGACCATCACGCCGGCGGGCAACGCCGGAAGCACGGTGGCCGGAACTCTCTACCTGGCCGACTCCTCGTTCATGTCCACCGACCTGAGCTTCAACGAAATGCCGGGCTTCTCGCCGGAGGGCAGCGACGTGGCCGCCTTCTCCTACAGCTACACCATCGGCGGGTAACCCGGCCAACCGGGCGTGGGGGGCCGGCGGCGAGGTCCGCCGCCGGCACCCCCACATTTTCGCGCTGTGCCGCCGAGGCTCACGATGGCGCGGCCGCCCCTGCGCCGGGCCCTGGGCCGCCGGGGCCGAACGCCGGGGGCCTGGTGGAGCGCGGCAACCTACCCGAAGCCGTCAGATAAGCGCGGTAAGTGGCCTGGTAGGCACGTCAGGAGTTGCTCAGGAGGTTGTAGTCGTAGGTCATGATGATGAATTGGCCACCGAAGTGGTACTCGTGGACCGGCGGGCCGAAGATGCGGGTGACCCGTGCGGCGGTCAGCGGGTCGGACGGACCGGGGGTGGTCGGCGCGACCACGAAGTTCGCGTCATGCCAGGCCGGGTTGTACCAGCTGGTCTCGAACTCTTCCGGACCGGGGGCGATCCGGTTCGGCAGCCAGGTCGCCTGACGCAACTCAACGCTGCCGCCGCTGGCCAGCGTGGTCGTGGGGCCGAATCCGTAGCCGGACAGGCCGTAGCTCAAGTGATGAGCCACCAGCCAGTCCGCGAGGTTTTGTCCCTCGGCGGGCTGCTGGGGGCGGGTGACGCCATAGCCGAGCGCGACCAGGTAGCCAAGGCCGACCACGCCGAGAACCGGCAGCAACCTCCTGCGGATGACCGGGCCCGCCAGCGTCCGCCCCGCGAGCACCGCCCCGGCCGGCAGGATGTACGCGATCTCCCTGGCCGACCAGATGGACACCGGCACCGTGCTGAAAGCGTACAGGCCGAGGTTAATCAGTATCGCGCTGGTCAGCACCGGGACGATCAGGTCGCCGCCCGCGAGGAAGCGGCGGACACCGAGGCAGACCGCGGTCACGGCGAGAGCCAGGCCGACTAGGTGCAGCAGCACCAGTGCGGTGCCGGCGTGCAGCGTGCTCGAGTAGAAGTCGGACCCGAACAGCGCGAAAACGCCCTGCGTGACCCACCAGAAATGGGCGGACATCGACGGCACGCTGGAGAAGGCCGACGGCGTTGGCTCCAGCAGGAAACCGCCGAGGTGCCTCCCTCGAAGCGACCATGATGTAAAAGGCTATAGCGCGCGGAACCGCGCCATCCCGGACATCTTGCCTCCTCGCCCGGGCTGACGTTTAATCGTCTTGCCCGCCAACGCCGGGCTTGTCCCTCTGGCCCCTTTCTCATCGTTGCAATCGTTTGCAAGGCGTTCTTTAGCGGCCCGATGTCACTAAACCGGTCGGGAAGCTGCATAATAGCGATCATGCGACTGTCTGCACGCGCCGACTACGCACTGCGCGCCTCGATCGAGCTTGCCGCGGCGCAGGAAGGCCATGTAACGGCCGAACAGCTAGCACAGGCGCAGAACATCCCCGGAAAGTTCCTTGAGACGATCCTGACCCACCTGCGGCGCAGCAACATCGTGCGCAGCCAGCGTGGTCCGGACGGCGGGTTCTGGCTCGCCCGGCCGGCCGCCGAGATTTCGCTGGCCGACATCATCCGCGCGATCGACGGGCAGCTGCTCGGCGTGCGCGGCGAACGGCCGGAGAACGTCAGCTACCCCGGCGCGGCCGAGCCGCTGCAGCGGGTGTGGATCGCGCTGCGCGCGAACGAGCGGGCGGTCCTCGAGACCGTGACGCTGGCCGACATCGTGGCCGGCAAGCTGCCGGACGCGATCCAGCTCCTCATCGACAGCCCGCAGGCCTGGGTGTAGGCCCACAGACGTCATAAGGCCGCGCGGGGAACCGCGCGGCCTTAGTTGCCTTGCCTGCTGTCTTGCCTGACTGCCGTTGCCGCCTGACCGCCTGCCACCTGACCGCGGCTGAAGCTGCCCGTTTACGGCTGTGGGCGGCGCGGGGACCGCGCCGCCCACAGCCTTCTGCGATTGACTCAGACGCCTACCACCGACGGCAGGTGGTCGAGACCGTCGTCAAGCTGGCCTAGATCGTCGTCGAGCGATTCCGCCGCCTCGGGCACCTCGACCGCGATCCGCTTCACTGGCAGCCGGTCAGCCGCGATGCGCAGGCCGGGCTCACGCAGAGCACCGGAGAGCACCGGCTCGTTCTGCAGCTCGGCCAGGGCGAAGCCATCGGACACCTCGCGGAACACCTGGGACAGCGGGGTGTCGAGGGCGGCGCAGATCGCCGCGAGCAACTCCGACGAAGCCTCCTTGCGGCCGCGTTCTACCTCGGACAGATAACCAAGCGACACTCGCGCCGATGCAGACACCTCGCGCAGAGTGCGGCCCTGCCTGATGCGCAGCCGACGCAGTACGTCGCCGAGTAGTTGACGAAGCAGCACCATCGTCGCACTCCCTCCCTGTGGCGCAACCGTTCCTAAAGGCGCAACCGCTTGCCGGGCTCACTTGCGAAGTTACCGGATCGCGATCCTCGCTATCACCACCGTACCTTTCGGTACGGTAACCGGCGAGGCCACTACCGGGTGTGTTCGCTTCCGACGTAACACTGTAATCACGGACACTCTTCCCTAAGTCGGCCTAGTAGCAAACCAAGTACCCGTTCTACTGTCAGTCTACGTACCTCATCCCGGGTTCCTGGCAGCGCGATCGTGCGGACCACCGTGTCGTCGGCCAGGCTCACCGCGATGTGCACGGTGCCCGGCGGATGGCCGCCCTGGGGGTCAGGCCCGGCCACGCCGGTGGTGGCCACGCCGATGGTCGCCCCCAGGCGCTTCCTGGCGCCCTCGGCCATCGCCGCCGCCACCGGGGCGTAGACCGGGCCGTGCTCGGAGAGCATGCGGGCGTCCACGCCGAGCAGGCGCGCCTTGAGTTCTGTGGCGTAGGCGACGACCCCGCCGCGGAAGACGCTGGACGCCCCGGGCACGTCGGTCAGCACGGCCGCGACGAGGCCGCCGGTCAGCGACTCGGCGGCGGCCAGCGTCTGCCCGGTCTGCGTCAGCAGGCCGAGAACCTCCGCGGCAAGCTCACGGGCGGCCGGGCCGGCCACGCCATCCGCCATCCGCCATCCTCCGCTCTCGCCCGCGCGGCCCGGCGCCGCTGCCGGCTGGCCCGTCATCCGGCCGGTTTCTGCATCAGCCGCACCGCGCGTACCACGTAGTCCACGCCCGTCACCAGCGTTACCACCAGAGCCGCTCCCATCGCAACCTCCCGGATCAGGACGGGGATGCCGAACGACGGGGGAAGTATGTAGAGGCAGATCGCGATGATCTGCAGCAGCGTCTTGAGCTTGCCGCCCTGGCTGGCGGCGATGACACCGCGCCTGATCACGGCGAAGCGCAGCGCGGTGACGCCAAGCTCCCTGATCATGATCAGCGCGGTGACCCAGACGGCCAGCTCCCCCATCACCGACAAGGTGATCAGCGCCGCGCCGGTCAGTGCCTTGTCCGCGATCGGGTCGGCGATCTTCCCGAAGTCGGTCACCAGGCCCCGCTTGCGCGCCAGCTGCCCGTCAAGCAGGTCGGTCAGCGACGCCCCGCCGAATGCCGCCAGGGCGGCCAGCCGCCACCAGGTGCCCCCCTGGGCCAGGCAGAAGACGAAGACGGGCACCAGGCAGATGCGGAGCACCGTCAGCGCGTTGGCCACGTTCACGAGCCCCGGCGGCACGGTCTGGACCGCGCCGTCCCCGCCGTGTTCCCCGACTGCGCTGTCCGCAGCCGGGGGGCGGCCCTCCGGGGCGGGCACAGTCACGCGCGGGCGACCAGGTCCGCGCCTGCCGACTCCACCACAAGGGCCTCCACAAGGTCGCCAGGGGCCAGCGGGCGGTCCGCGAGCAAGGTCGTCGAACCGTCCACGTCCGGCGCCTGGTGCGCGGCGCGGCCCTCGAACCGGCCGTCCCCAAGCACCTCCTCGACCAGCACTTCGACCGTCTCGCCGATCCGGTCGGCGGCGCGCTGCGCCATGACCTCATCGGCGATGTCGGCGAACTCACTGACCCGGCGCGCGATCTCGTCCTCGGGCAGCTTGGTGTCGTCGGCGAAAGTGGCGGCCTCGGTGCCGTCTTCGTCGGAGTAGCCGAAGATCCCGATCGCGTCCAGCCGGGCCTCACTCAGGAAGAGCTCAAGCTCGCGCAGGTCGTCGGCCGTCTCACCGGGAAAGCCGACGATGAAGTTGGACCGGACGCCGGCCGTCGGGCAGGCCTGCCTGACCTGCTCGATCAGGCCGGTGAAGCGCGCCCGGTCACCGAACCGGCGCATCCGGCGCAGCACCGGGCCGCTGGCATGCTGGAACGACAGGTCGAAGTACGGCACCACGCCGGGGGTCGACGTCAGCACCTCGACCAGCCCCGGCCGGACCTCGGCGGGCTGCAGGTAGCTGACCCGCACCCGGGCGATGCCCTCGATCTTCGCCAGCTCCGGCAGCACGCCCTCGAGCAGCCGCAGGTCCCCCAGGTCCTTGCCGTAGGAGGTGGAGTTCTCGCTCACCAGCAGCAGCTCGCGGACGCCAGTGGAGGCCAGCCACTCCGCCTCGGCCAGCAGCTCCGGCGGGCGCCTGGAGACGAACGCGCCGCGGAACGAGGGGATGGCGCAGAACGAGCACCGGCGATCGCAGCCGGAGGCGATCTTCAACGGCGCCGTGACGCCCCCCGCGAGCCGCCTGCGCATCACCTGAGGGCCCGAGGCGGGCGCGACGCCGGGCGGCAGCGGCGGGACCCAGCGCGCGCTCAGCGCGGCCTCGCGGTCCGCCTGGCGGCTGGCCGGGCTCACCGGCAGCAGGGTGCGGCGGTCCCTGGCCACGTGCGCGGGCCGCTGCTTGCCCGCCAGCACGTCATCGAGGCGGGAGGCGATGTCGGTGTAGTCGTCGAAGCCGAGCACCTGGGCGTCGACGTCCTCTTCTTCGAGGGCGGAGGCGAGCTCGGTGCCATAACGCTCGGCCAGGCACCCAACGGCGGCCACCTTGACGCCCGACTCGGCTGCCGCGATCACCTCGTTGATGGACTCCTGCTTGGCTGCCTGGATGAAGCCGCAGGTGTTGACGAGGACGACATCCGCGTCCTCCCCTTCCTCGCGCAGCGTCCACCCACCGGCCGAAAGGCGGGCGGCAAGTTCTTCGGAGTCCACCTCGTTGCGCGCGCAGCCGAGAGTAACCAAGCTGACGGTACGGGAACTAGACACACGCAGAGGGTATGTGATTTCGCGGCGCTCGCTGTCATCGCCCGGGGATCACGCTCGCGGGCGGGCACAGACTCTCAGCCGACGGTGACCGGGGTCTTGCTGAGCGGGTTAATGCTCAGGGTGACCACCTGGACCGTGCTCATCTGCTGGTGCTTGCCGTTCACCGTCAGCGTGACCCCGGGCGGGTTGCCGATCACCAGGGAGACCGGATTCTTCTCGTGCCAGGTCATGGTGGAGCCGGCCAGGACCGTCCCCTGGTAGAGCGACTGGCCGGTGGGGCTGTTCAGCCCGACCCAGCAGTCCTGGGCCGCGGTCAGCCTGATCACCGCCTCCGGGGGTCCCGCCGGGGCCGTCTTGTGCACGGCGGTCTTGGTGTCGTGCGTCTTGGCGGTCGCGGCCGAGTTGGAGCGCACCCTGGCCGTCGAGCTCGCCGTCGCGTGCGCGTCGTGCGTCGTGTACAGGTGGTACGCGCCGAAGCCGAGCGCCGCCAGCACCAGCACCGCGAGCACCCGCCCGAGGTGCAGGTTCCTGGGCTCGCGGATCCTGATCGGGGTGGCGGGCTCGAAGATCTGGGACGCGCGCATCCCGCCCGGCGCCCCGTGCTCCTCGTCGTACTCCCTGACCAGTGGCACCGGGTCGGTACCGACCACGCCGGCGATCGACCGGATGTGCCCGCGGGCGTAGAAGTCGCCCCCGCAGGACGAGAAGTCATTCTGCTCGATCGAGCCGACGATCGATTCCCTGATCCTCGTCTGCTGGCTTACCTGCGTAAGAGTGAGACCGGCCTGACGTCGTGCTTCCGCCAAGGTGTCACCGATGCTCACTTTGCGCCTCCAGGAAAGGTCTCGGTCCTGACCACTTCTTACCCGGCGAACACGATGAGTCACTCAGAGTAGTACAACGTATCCCAGGAAATTATTTACCGTCTCCCGGGTCACGCCGGCATTGCCCCCGCAATTGCCCACGTTCTCTGGTCATGTTCGCTTTATCCGCGTTTTCGCGCCTTACCCGCCCCGCAGCGACGTAAGTACCTCGTCAAGGTCATCTGGCCTTTTCAGGACATCGCGCGCCTTGGAACCTTCGCTTGGCCCGACAATACCCCGGCTCTCCAGCAGGTCCATCAGCCGGCCCGCCTTTGCAAAACCTACCCGGAGCTTGCGCTGCAGCATGGAGGTAGACCCGAACTGGCTGCTGATAATCAGCTCGGTGGCGGCGATCAGCAGCTCGAGGTCGTCGCCGATCTCGGCGTCGACCTCGCGGATCTTCTCCGGGACCACCTCGACGTCGCTGCGGTACTCGGGCCGCGCCTGCTGCTTGCAGTGCTCCACGATGTCCCGGATCTCCTTCTCCGAGACGAAGGCGTTCTGCAGCCGGATCGGCTTGGACGCGCCCATCGGCAGGAACAGCGCGTCGCCCTGCCCCACCAGCTTCTCCGCGCCCGGCTGGTCGAGGATGACCCGGGAGTCGGTGAGGGAGGAGACGGCGAACGCCAGCCGGGACGGCACGTTCGCCTTGATCAGCCCGGTCACCACGTCGACCGACGGACGCTGGGTCGCGATGACCAGGTGGATGCCCGCCGCCCGCGCCAGCTGGGTGATCCGGACGATGGAGTCCTCCACGTCGCGCGGCGCCACCATCATCAGGTCGGCCAGCTCGTCCACCACCGCTACCAGGTACGGGTAGGGCTCGTAGACCCGCTCGGACCCCGGCGGCGCCGTCAGCTTGCCCGCCCGCACCGCCTTGTTGAAGTCGTCCACGTGCCGGAACCCCGACGCCGCCAGGTCGTCGTAGCGGCGCTCCATCTCCCCGACGACCCACTCCAGGGCCTCGGCCGCCTTCTTCGGGTTGGTGATGATCGGCGTGATCAGGTGCGGGATGCCCTCGTAGATCGACAGCTCGACCCGCTTGGGGTCGATCAGGATCATCCGCACCTCGTCCGGCGTGGACCGCATCAGCACCGAGGTGATCAGCCCGTTCAGGCACACGCTCTTACCGCTGCCGGTCGCGCCCGCGACCAGCACGTGCGGCATCTTGGCCAGGTTGGCCAGGACCGTCTTGCCCTCCACGTCCTTGCCCAGCCCGACCACCATCGGGTGGTGGTCGGCCAGCGCGACGTCCGAGCGGAGCATGTCGCCCAGGCTGACGATCTCCTTGTCCGCGTTGGGGATCTCCACCCCGATCGCCGACTTGCCCGGGATGACGGGCAGGATCCTGATATCGGCCGACTTGACCGCGTAGGCGATGTTCTTCGACAGCTGGGTGACGCGCTCCACCTTGACCGCCGGGCCGAGCTCGATCTCGTACCGGGTGACCGTCGGGCCACGGCTGAACCCGGCCACCTGCGCGTCCACCTTGAACTGCTCGAACACGTCCTGCAGGGCGGCGATCACGACGTCGTTGGCCTTGGTCCGCGGCTTGTGCGGGGTGCCCGGGCGCAGCAGCGCGGTCGGCGGCAGGGTGTAGCTGCCCGCTGCCGCCCCCGTCAGCGTCAGCTGCTCGCCCGGCAGGACCGGGCTCGGGGCCAGCGGCCGGGACGTGGCCGGAGGCGGCTCGGGGGCGGCCGCGAGATCGGCGTCCCCGGCCGGCTGGGCGGCGCCGGGCGGGTAATCGCCCGCGCCCTCGGGGGCGCTGAAGCCGAGCTCCTCCAGCAGGTCGTCACCGATCCTGGCCTCCGGCAGCGGGGCCGCCGACGCGGCCGCGTCGGCGCCGCCCGCGGCGACGCTGCCGCCCCGGCGGCGCCCGCCGAGCACGGGCGTGTCGTAGGGCTTGAGGTGCTCCCCGGCCTCGATCGCCCCCTTCAGCTTGATCACCCCGCGGCCGATGTCGCGGCGGCGCGGCCCGCTGGTCAGCTCGCCGTCCTCGTCCTCGTCCTCGTCGTGGGCACCGTCGCCGAAGTCGTCGCCGGCCGGCCGCTCGTACCCGAACAGCTCCGCCAGCTCGGCCAGCCAGGCTCGGCACGTGACGCACCGGCGTGCCGGTAATGACGAGCAGTCCGTAGCAGGCCAGCAGGCCGAGCAGCGGGGTCGCCACCCAGGGCGTCAGCCCCCGGGCCAGTGGCCAGGAGGCCGCCAGGCCGAGCAGCCCGCCCGCGGTCCTGACCGCGGGCCAGCCGCCGCCGGCGTGCGCCAGCGTGGGCACGCCCTTGGCGATGCTGAACAGGCCGAGACAGCCGACGAGCAGCGCGGTCCAGCCGATCTCGGCCGGCGGCAGCGCCGAATTGCGGTCCGGGTGGCGGAAGAACCGCCAGCCGAGCAGGGCGAAGAGCACCGGGATGACGAACGCCCCCTCGCCCACGACGGAGCTGGTCAGGCTGTAGATGCCCTGGCCGGCCAGGTTGTCCATGCGCGCCCAGATGGCCGCGGCGAACACGATCGCGAGCCCGAGGCAGAACAGCCCGGCGCCGTCCCGCCGGTGATCGGACTCGAGTTCGCGCGCGTTGCGCCCGAACCGGCGCACGGTGGACCCCGCGGCCCAGGCGATGAGGAGCCAGACGTGGGTGATGGCCTGGTAGACCCAGCGGACCAGGATGACGACCGGGTCCTTCGTCGGCGCCGTCGACGGGCCGCCCCGCCTGGTCGCCGTCCCCTTCTTGTTCTTGGCCGCGCCCGACTTCCCGCTGCCGCCTCTTCCGTTCGCCGCGGGCCGCCGTCCGCCGCCCTGGCCTGCCTTTCCGGTGGACCTGCCCCGGCCGGCGGCCGAGCCGCTGCCGCCGCGGCCGGTTTTACCGCTCCCGCTGGCGCGGCTGCCGCCGGACCGGCTACTCGACGTCCGCGCGCCCGTCCCGGTGCCGCGTCCCGAGCCGCCGGCACCGCTGCCGCGCCCGCCGGCCGACCCGGCCCCGCCCGAGCCGCGCGCCGTCCCGCCGCTGCGCGCGCCGCCTCGCGGCACACTCGGCAGGATCACGTCGGACGACTCATCGTTGTAGTAGTCGTCGTCGACCGCGCGCGCCCGCCCGCTCCGCGAGCCAGCCGCGCCCCTGGACCGAGAGGTAGCCATACTGACAAACGTAGCCAGAACCCCGCCACCATCGTGGGACCAACCCCCGAACCCCGGTCGTGTCGTGCCTCCCCGGCAGGCGGCCGCCGGGGTATATCTGATGCGGTTCGCACCGCCAGCAGGCCATCATGGCCGGATGTATGACCAGATCATCGAACTTGAGCGGGTGGCGGCGCGGCACTGGCGGGGCACCGAGGAAGAGTGGCTCGGCGGCTGGCTGCTGCGCGCGGCCGAGGGTTTCACCGGCCGCGCCAACTCCGCGCTCCCGCTCGGCGATCCGGGGCTGCCGCTGGACAGCGCGCTTGACGCCGTCGTCGGTTGGTACCGAGACCGCGATCTGCCGCCCATGATCGTGGTGCCGGTGCTGCTGGACGCGGCTTCACCCGGCGGCGAACTCGACCGGTCGCTGTCGGAACGCTCGTGGACGACGCGCCCGGGCCCCGCGTTCGTCATGGTGGCCGACCTGTCCGACGGCACCGGCCCGATCGGTGACCACGCGGCCGCCGGTCTTCCCCCCGGGGCCGCGTTCCAGGTAGACACCGAACCAGACCCGGCCTGGCTGGCCAGGTACCACTACCGGGGGCAGGACCGGCAGCCGCCGGTGATGCGCGATGTGCTGACCTCGGCCCCCGCCCAGGCGTTCGCCAGCATCCGGGCCGGCCGCGATGTGCTGGCGATCGCGCGGCTCTCGATCGCCGATGGCTGGGCCGGGATCACCGCGGTCGAGGTGACGCCAGCCCGAAGGCGGGCCGGCCTGGGCACGGCGCTGACCGCGGCGGTCTGCGGCGAGGCGGCCAAGCGCGGTATCAGCCGGGTATTCCTCCAGGTGGAGACCGGCAACGCCGCCGCGGTCGCGCTCTACCAGCAGTGCGGCTTCCGTTACTCCCACCGCTACCACTACCGGGTCGCGCCGGCCCCGCGATAGCACCGCGCCGACCCGCCAGGCGGGCGCAGGCGGGGGCAGGCGGAGTTAGGTGTTGGCCGGGAGGGTGGTGCCAGCGCCCCGGCGGCGGACGTGCACCAGGTCGGGGCGCGGCGTGTCCGGCGTCAGCTCCGGGACCGGCGCTGTGCCCGCCGGGGCCGCCGTCGCCGCCGCGGGGACGGCCGAGGGGTTCTCGGCCCCTTCGACGGTGAAGCCGGCGTCAGCGATCATGGCCAGGTCAGCCGCGCCGGGCTGGCCCTCGCTGGTCAGGTAGTCGCCGAGGAAGATCGAGTTGACGATGTGCAGGGCCAGCGACTGCAGCGTGCGCAGGTGGATCTCGCGGCCGCCGGCCAGCCGGACCTCGGAGGACGGGCAGACGAAGCGGACCATCGCCAGGATGCGCAGGCAGCGCTGCGGGGTCAGCTCCCACCGGCCCGCCAGCGGGGTGCCGTCGAACGGGATGAGGAAATTCACCGGGACCGAATCGGGCGCGAGCGCGCGCAGCGCGAACGCCACGTCCACCAGGTCCTCGTCCGTCTCCCCCAGTCCCGCGATCAGGCCCGAGCAGGGCGAGAGGCCGGCCGCCTTGGCCGCTTCCACCGTCGACACCCGGTCCGCGTACTCGTGGGTGGTGCAGATGTCCGCGTAGTGGCCGCCGGAGGTGTTCAGGTTGTGGTTGTACGCGGTCGTGCCGGCCGAGGCCAGCCGCTCGGCCTGGCCGTCGGAGAGCAGGCCGAGGCAGGCGCACACCTCCACCTCCGGGTTGCGGGACTTGAACGAGGCGATCGCCCCGGCCACCCGGTCGATGTCCCGGTCGGTCGGGCCCCGGCCGCTGGCGACCAGGCAGACCCGGCGCGCCCCGCCAGCCACGCCCGCCTCGGCCGTGGCGATCACCTCGTCGGTCTTCAGCCAGCTGTACTTGAGCACGTCGGCGGCCGAGCCGACCCGCTGCGAGCAGTAGAAGCAGTCCTCGGGGCAGAGCCCGGACTTGATGTTCACCAGGTAGTTCAGCTTGACCCGGCGGCCGAAGAACCGCCGCCGCACGCGGAACGCGGCCGCCACCACGTCCATCAGATCGTCATCGGAGGAGCGGAGTACGGCGAGGGCTTCCGCCCGGTCCGGGAGCTCACAGTCGAGTGCCTTATCGGCGAGCGCATCAAGCCAGGTCATGGGAGAAGACGGTACCAGCCCGGTCCCACCGGGCCGGTGGGGGAGCCAGCCGCGCTGCGCTGCCCGCAGCTCCGCACGCTGGGGATATCGCGGGGCCGCACTTGACGTCTATGATGGGGACCGTTGCCAGTGGGGCATCCGCCGCGGTCCGCGCCGAGGACTGGGCGGACCCCGCAGCTGGGATACGTGACCGATGATGGTTACCGGATGTTCTGTGGGGACGCCGTCGGGGACCTCGCCGCCTGCGCCAGCGGGCGGCTGGTGCGCGTCCCCGGCCAACCCGGGCCGGGGGTGCGCTCGAGCAAATGCGAGTATAACTAGATAATTCCTACCAAATAAGTTGACTTTAGGCCCGCCCCCATGATCTGATGAGGATCAGCGTGAACCCGTAGGGAGTGAAACCGGTCCATGACACAGATCAGGCCCCGTGACCTGCTTACCGACAGCCTGCTGGCGCGGCTCGGTGGCACGTCACCGTACGCGAGCGCGTTCGCGGGGCAGGTCCTCGCGGGCAGCGCCCCCGCGCTGCCCGGGGCCGGATCGGCGACATCGGCCATCTCCGGGACATCGGGCACCGGGCCGGACGTGGCCGCGGTCATGCGGCGGGACATCGCCAAGCTCGACGACGTGGGTTACCTGAAGGTCACGCTGCCGCCGGAGTTCGGCGGGCTCGGCTGCACGCTGCGGCAGGCCGCCTGCGGCCAGCGGCGGCTCGCCCGGCACGCCCCGCTCACCGCGCTCGCGGTCAGCGCCCACCTGTACTGGACCGGCGCCGCGGCGGACGCCTACCGCGCCGGGGACAACTCGGTCCGCTGGATACTGCTCGAGGCCGCCCGCGGCGCGCTCTTCGCCGCCGGGCACGGCGCGACCTCGGCCGGCGGCGACCTGCGGCTGGCCGACCCGCAGTCGCGCTGTGATCCGGCCGGCGAAAGCGGCTACCGGTTCCGCAGTACCGCGGTGCTCTCCTCGCTGACACCCACCTGGGACTGGATCGCGGTGCACGCCATCCACCCGTCGGCCGGGACCGGGCGGCCGCGGCCGGACGCGGTGCTCGCGTTCGCCGGGCGCGGCTCGCGCTGCACGCCCGCGTTCCGGGTCGCCCGGGTCGCCCCGGCCGGCGCGCCGACGGACATTTTCACCGCTGCCGCGATCGGCTGGGGGCACTCGATCCTGGCCAGCGTGCAGTACTCCGACGCCCGCCGCGCGTTCAACGCCGCCATGGCCGCGGCCGCCTCCGACCACGCGGAATCGCCCGCTGACAGCCGCTCCGGCGGCCACCCGCTGGACCGCTGGCCGGTGGCCGAGGCCGGGCTGCGCCTCGACGCCATGAAGGAGCGGATCGCGGACATCACCCACCCGCGGCCGCTCGTCCAGGACAGCACGCCCGACCTCGGCGGGCAGAAGCTGATCGGCATCTACGCCATGCGGCACGAGGTCGCCGACGGCGCGGCCAAGGTCCACGATCTGCTCGCGCAGATCGCCGCCGCCCCGGCGGTCGCGGCTCTGTAAGTCCTTCCTGCCCACCCCGGCCAGCATGAGCATGCTGCCCGCGGGCGGCGGGCTTGGCTTCGGGGCGTCCGGGCGCCACCAGGGCAGGAAGACGACGCCCGGCGCGACCAGGTCGAGCCCGTCGAAGAAGCTGACGATCTCTGCCCGGCTGCGCACCTGCCCCCGGCCCAGCGTCCGCGTCAGCACCTGCGCGTTGGCCCGGGCTTCGGGGGATTCGTCGCAGAAGTGCGTGAGCTGCAGGTGGCTGCCCGGCGCGAGCGCTTCCTGGTATCCCAGACCGACGGCGTGCTGGGCTGGCAGCCGTTCGTGCGGGACCTGACAGCGGCCTGCCGCAGTATTACCGGCATGAAAGCGGAAGACGAACCTTACGCGGTCGAGGCGCGCGGGCTGGCCAAGCGCTTCGGCAAGACGACGGCGCTGGCCGGCGTGGACCTGACCGCGCGCACCGGCACCGTGCTCGGCCTCCTCGGCCCGAACGGGGCCGGCAAGACGACCGCCGTCCGCATCCTCGCCACCCTGCTGCAGGCGGACGGCGGCGAGGCGTACGTCTGCGGATACAGCACCCAGCGGGACGCGCACCAGGTGCGCCAGCTGATCGGGCTCACCGGGCAGTACGCGTCGGTCGACGAGGGGCTCTCCGGGACCAACAACCTGATCATGATCGGCCGCCTGCTCGGCCTCGGCCGCCACCAGGCGCGGGCGCGGGCGGCGGAGCTGCTGGCGCGGTTCGAGCTCGCCGACGCGGCCAGGCGCGCGAAGACGTACTCGGGCGGCATGCGCCGCCGTCTCGACCTGGCCGCCAGCCTCGTCGGGCGGCCGCGGGTGCTGTTCCTGGACGAGCCGACCACCGGGCTCGACCCGCACAGCCGCAACGAGGTCTGGGCGATGGTCAGGGAGATGGTCGCCGACGGCACCACGGTGCTGCTCACCACCCAGTACCTGGAGGAGGCGGATCAGCTGGCGCACACCATCGCGGTCATCAACCACGGGTCGGTCATCGCCACCGGCACCCCGGACGAGCTGAAGGCCCAGTCCGGCCGGCAGGTGCTGGAGGTGACCCCCGCGCGCCGGGACGACGTGGGCGCGGTCGCGGCGCTGCTTGCGGCCCGGCTGGGAACCGCGCCCGAGGTCAGCGCCGAATCGGGCACCGTGTCGGCCGCGGTCGAGAACGGCAGGCTGCTGCCCGGGATCGTCCGCGAGATCGACGCGGCCAGCATCGAGCTGGCCGAGTTCGCACTGCGCAAGGCCAGCCTGGACGAGGTGTTCCTCTCCCTCACCGGCCAGGCCGCCGGCCCGTCCGCCGCGACTGCGGCTCCGGAACTGAACGGGAGCGCCCGATGACCGCCTTCGTCCCCTCGATTCCCGCCCGCAGGCTCAGCCCGCTCGGCGGGCTGCGGAATTCGTTCACGCTCACCTGGCGGTCGCTGCTGAAGATGCCCACGAACGTCGAGGACCTGTTCAGCCTCTCGCTCACGCCGATCGTGTACCTGCTGCTGTTCACCTACGTGTTCGGCGGCGCCGTGTCCGGCAGCACGCACAGTTACCTGCAGTTCTCGCTGCCGGGGGTCCTGGTGATGAGCGTGGTGTTCGCCACCATGGGCACCGGGATGATGCTCAACGCGGACATCACCACCGGCGTCTTCGACCGGTTCCGGTCGCTGCCGATCGCCCGCTGGGCGCCGCTGGCGGGGGCGATATTCGGCGACGCGGTCCGGTACGTGATCTCGATCGGGGTCACCCTCGGCTTCGGGATGATCCTCGGCTTCCGCATCGAGACGACCCCGTTCTCCGCCGCCATGGGCTGCCTGCTGCTGCTTGTGTTCGCGCTCGCCATGTGCTGGTTCTCCGCCCTCATCGGCGTGCTGCTGCGGTCACCGCAGGCGGTGCAGGGGTTCGGCTTCCTGCTCATGTTCCCGCTCGTCTTCGGGTCGAACCTGCTGGTGCCGACGGCGACGCTGCCGGGCTGGCTGCAGGCGTTCGTCAAGGTCAACCCGGTCACCTACCTGACCGAGGCGGAGCGCGCCCTGCTCACCGGCGGCCCCGCCGCGGGGGCGGTCGAGCGGTCCCTGCTCTGGACGCTCGGGATCTTCGTGGTGTTCGCACCGCTCGCGGTCGCGGCCTACCGGCGCCGGACCTGATCCCTGGGGGCGCTGGCGGCGGAAATTCAGAATCTCTCAGTGCTGGAACGCACGCGGCCTACTCCGGACGCTCCATTGCCGTCGTCCGGATCGTCACCCGGGAGGCGTCAGCGTCTCGCGGGCCAGGGCGATGGACGCCTCGTAGGTCAGGCCGGCCGCCGACTGGTAAGCGGCGCCGAAGGCGGCGCCGCCGAGCCGGCCGCGGGCGGCGGCGCGGGCCTGCGGTGCGTCCGGGCTTGACTCGTCGAAGGCACCGCGGACGGCGTGCGCCGCGCCCAGCAGCCTGGCGGCGCGTTCGGCGTGCCCCGTGGCCGGGCCGCGGGCGTGGTCGTCGGTCTGGCTTCTGGTCTTGGCTTTGGCTTGGTTTGCGGTTTGGGTTTGGGTTTGGTCGCGCTGGATCAGGCAGTAGGCGCACGCGTCCAGGACCGCGGCCAGGGCCGAGTGATCGGTCCAGGCGGCGCTGGCGTCGAGGGCGGCGGCAAGCTCTTCCCGGCCGCGTCGCTCGTCGCCCTGGGCCAGAGCCACCACCGCGAGCAGGGTATGCAGACGGGCGCGCAGCGGCTGCCACCAGACTGCCCGGTAGGGCTCGATCACCGCCAGCACGTCCGCGCAGCAGCGGGCGGCCAGCGCGAGGTCGCCCTCGCGCCAGGCCAGCTCGGCCCGGATCAACGTCACCCAGCGGTCGACGTCGACCGCCCCGCCGCGCACCGCGATCGTCGCATCGATCCGGTCGAGATCGGCGCGGGCCTGGCCGAACTCGCCGGCTCGCGCCCGGACGAGCGCGAGCCTGGCCTCCACATAGGACGCGTCGCCCCAGGCGCTTAGCTCGCGGCAGATCGACACCGCCTCCTCGAGGGCGGCGAGCGACGCGGCGTGGTCCCCGCGGAGCTCGGTGAACTCGGCTAGCTCGGTGAGCGCGAGGGCGGTACCCCACTGCTCGCCGATCGCCCGTGATTCGCGCAGGGCGGCATGGAGATCTTCCTCGGCGCCGCCCAGCCGGCCGAGCTCGCGGGCATGCGACGCCCGGTAGACGAGCCCCATCGCCCGCAGCCATGGATCGGGTGCCTGCGGCGTACCGGTCGTAGTGGTCCTGGGCGCTGCTCGCGCTCCCCCTGCGAACTGCAGCAGCACCGGCTCGGCCAGCGCCACCAGCGGGTGGAAGGCGATGTAGTCGTCGCCCCATTCGCTGAGCCCGGCGATGGCCTCGAGCAGCGGTTCCTTGACCTTCTCCAGGTCGAAGGACCACCCCGCCGCCAGCAGCGCGCAGATCACCCGCGCCTCGGCGGTCCGCTCGGTCGGCGGTTCCGGTGGCGTCAGCGCCAGCACCTCGGCGGGCCAGCACGTCGGCCTCCCCGTGCCCGCGCTGGAACCAGTAGTAGCCAAGCGCCCGGACGAGCCGCAGCGCGGTAGCCGAGTCCCGCCGGGCGATCGCCCAGCGGAGCGCGGCGTTGACGTTATCCTGCTCGGCCAGCAGCTCGCGGAACCAGCGGATCTGGTCGGCGCGGCGCAGCAGCGGGTCGGCGGTCTCGGCGAAGTCCAGGTAGTAGCGCGCGAACGCGTCCCTCGTCGCCGTCTCCTCGCCCGCCTCGGCCAGCCGCTCCAGGCCGTAGGCGCGCACCGTCTCCAGCATCCGGTACCGGGGGGCGCAGCCGCCCGGGGTGTCCGCCATCGTGATGATCGACTTGCCGACCAGGCCGGAGAGGGCCGGCAGCACGCTGGCCCGCGGCAGCGCCTGAGCGCGGCCGGCGCTCTGGCCGGCCACGGCGGGCGGCTGTTTTCCCGGTCCCGTGCCGTTTCCCGGTCCCGTGCCGTCGGCGCAGACCTGTTCCGCCGCGGCGAGAGTGGCGCCCGCGGGGAAGACGGCCAGGCGGCGGGCGAGCGCCCGCTCCGGGTCCGAGAGCAGCTGCCAGCTCCAGTCGACGACCGCGCGCAGCGTCTGGTGCCTCGGCTGCGCGGTCCGGCTGCCGCCGATGAGCAGGTCAAACCGGCCGTCGAGCGGCCCGGCGACCCGTTCGGCCAGCCGCTCGGCGAGCTGGGCGGGGGCCAGCGTGCGCAGCCACGGGGCGGCCAGCTCGATGGCCAGCGGCATGCCGTCCAGCGCCCGGCAGATCCGCGCCACGTCGGCCTCGTTGCCGGGGTTGAGCGTGAAGCCGGGGAGCACAGCGGCGGCCCGGTCCGCGAACAGGCGCACCGCCGGATAGGAACTGGCGCCCCCTTCCTGGCCCCCCGGACCGCTCGTCCGGAGCACGGCCGACGCTGGCGGGGCGGGAAGCGGGTTGACCGGGTACAGGGTCTCGCCGCCGATCCCGAGGGGCTCCCGGCTAGTCGCGAGGACGCGCAGCCGGGGGCAGTCGGCCAGCAGACGGGCCGCGAGGACCGCGGCCGCGTCGATCAGGTGCTCGCAGTTGTCGAGGATCAGCACCGCCTCCCGGGCCGCCAGCGCGGTGCACAACCGGTCGAGCGGGTCAGCCGCGCCGTTCAAGCCGTGCGGGGCGAGCGAACGTTCGCGCAAGCCAAGCGCGTCCAGTACGGCGTAGGGCACCTCGGAGGGCTCGGTCACCGGGGCGAGCTCGGCGAACCAGGCAGAGCCGGTGAACCACGCGGAGTCGGCCAGCCGCGCGGCCGCCTCGGCCGCCAGCCGGGTCTTGCCCACGCCGCCCGGCCCGGTCAGCGTGACCAGGCGTTCAGCGGCGACTTGCCTCAGCAGGCCGATGACATCCTGGTCCCGCCCGACGAAGCTGTTCGGCTGTTTCCAGCCGCCGGCCCGGCGTACGGGAGCGCCGTCAACGCCGCGGTCGGCGGCGGGCGCGCCGTCAACGAGAGGGGCAACGGCGGGAGCGCCGGGAGCGCCGGGAGCGCCGGCGGCCGGGACCTCCTGCCTGAGGACGGCGAGGTGGGCCTGGTCGAGCTGCCGGGACGGGTCCACGCCGAGGCTGTCGGCCAGCAGCTCGCGGGTCCGCTGGTAGACGGCGAGGGCCTCGGCCTGGCGGCCGGTGGCGGCGAGGGCGCGCATCAGCAGCGCGGTGGGGCGCTCCGCCAGCGGGTCGGCCGCGGTCAGCTCGCGGAGCTCGCCGACCAGCACCGGGCCCGCCTGCGCCGAGGGACAGGTCCGCCTCGATCCGGTCGAGCAGTGCGGCGTCGCGCAGCTCGGCCAGGCGGGCGGCCGGCACGGCGGCGAACTCCTCCCCCGCCACGTCGGCCAGGGCGGGGCCGCGCCAGCAGGCGAGCGCCACCCGGAGCAGACGCGCCGCGGCGGCCGGATCGCCGCCGGACAGAGCCTCCCGGCCGGCCCGGGCCTGCGCCTGGAAGGCGAGGGCGTCCACCGCCTCGGCCGGCACCGCGAGCCGGTAGCCCACCGCCGACGACTCGAGCACCGCGGCGGGCAGGCCCGCCTGCCGCAGCGCGACGCGCAGCCTGGACACCAGCGACTGGAGCGCGTTCGACGCGTCCGCCGGCCGTCCATCGGCCCAGAGCCGCTCGATCAGCGAGCGGGCGGAGACCACCCGCCCCGCGTCCAGGGCGAGCAGGATCAGCAGCGCCCGGACTCGCTGACCGCCCACGTGCACCGGCCGGCCCGCGGCATCGGTGACCTCGAGCGGGCCGAGCACACCGACCCGAACCGTGTCCGTCGCCGTGATCACGTCGCCTTCCCGATCAGGGCCGAGACCGCCCCAATACCGCCTCCCATGCTAGCGCACGGCCACACTCGAGATCTATCGCGTTTTCGGCCCAAACCCGCAGCATGTGACGGTCAACACCTAGGCAAAGCACCACCAAGGAAAGCCGGAATGTTGTAGCGTGACGCAAACGTTATCCCTAGGTAGGAGCTGGCCGTCGTGCGAGGGCGCGCAGACGGCAGCCACTGCATACCTAGCGCTCCGGTCACATGGAATGACCCATGCAGGCCGGAGTCATCCATTTTTTGGGACGGCGACGTCGCTGGCACCAGCGACGGCAAGGAGATGGCATGGAGCGAGCTGACTGGCTGGATGATCGCGTTAACTCGGCCGACGCGCGGTTCCTGATGGTGACCGCGATCACCCACCACAAGTTCAGCTCGCCGATCTGGGGAGCGCGCGAAGTGCGCAAGCTCCAGACCGAGCTGGCCGAGATCAACAAGCATGCGGCGGAGATCCTGCGCGAGCACCAGGCTGCCACCAGGAAGCAGCGGAAGGGCTTGCGGCCCCCCTCACCGCAGTGGCGGGGCGTTATGTGGGCACCTTCCTGGTAACGCTGCCTGGCAAATCCCGGGGGCCGCTGAAGGATCAGACCTCAACGACCACCGGGATGATCATCGGCCGCCGCCGGTAGTTGTCCGACACCCACTTGCCGATCACGCGGCGGGAGAGCTGGCGGATCGCGTGCGCGTCGGCCACGCCTTCGCTCGCCGCGCGCTCGAGGGCGTCCTCCAGCTTGGGCAGCACGTCGACCCGGAACGCCTGGTCGTCGATGCCGGAGCCGCGGGTGTGGATCTCCGGGCCGCCCACGATCTTGCCGCTGGATGAGTCGAGAACCATGATCACCGAGATGAACCCCTCGTCGCCGAGGATGCGCCGGTCCTTGAGCTGGGACTCGGTGACCTCGCCGACCGTGAGCCCGTCCACGTACACGTAGCCGCAGTCGACCGCCCCGACGATCGACGCCTTGCCGTCGACCAGGTCGACCACGATGCCGTCCTCGGCGATCACGATCCGGTCATCGGGCACCCCGGTCAGCGCCGCCAGCCGGGCGTGCGCCCGCAGGTGCCGCCACTCGCCGTGCACCGGCATGAAGTTCTTCGGCTTGACCAGGTTGAGCAGGTAGAGCAGTTCCCCGGCGGGAGCGTGGCCGCTCACGTGGACCAGCGACGACTCCTTGTGCACGACCCGCGCGCCGAGCCTGGTGAGCCCGTTGATCACCCGGTAGACCGAGGTCTCGTTGCCGGGGATGAGCGAGGAGGCGAGGATGACGGTGTCCCCGGCCGCGATCCGGATGGGGTGGTCACGGCCCGCCATCCGCGACAGCGCGGACATCGGCTCGCCCTGCGACCCGGTGGAGATCAGCACCACGTCGCCCGGCGGCATCTCTTCGGCGTCGCGCAGGTCGATCAGCAGGCCGCCGGGGACGCGCAGGTAGCCGAGGTCGCGGGCGACGCCCATGTTGCGGACCATGGAGCGCCCGACGAAGGCGACCTTGCGCCGGTGCCTGGCGGCCGTGTCGAGCACCTGCTGCACCCGGTGCACGTGCGAGGCGAAGCACGCCACGATGATGCGCTGCGCGGCGTTGGTGAAAACCTCGTCCAGGACCGGCGCGATGTCCCGCTCGGAGCGCACGATGCCGGGAACCTCGGCGTTGGTCGAGTCGGACAGCAGCAGGTCCACGCCCTCGCCGCCGAGCCGGGCGAACCCGGCCAGGTCGGTCAGCCGGCCGTCGAGCGGCAGCTGGTCCATCTTGAAGTCGCCGGTGTGCAGCACGGTGCCGGCCGACGTCTTGATGGCCACCGCCATCGCGTCGGGGATCGAGTGGTTGACCGCGAAGAATTCAAGGTCAAATGGCCCGAACGATCGCGTGGTGCCCTCTTTCACCTCGATTGTCTCGGGCGAGAGGCGATGCTCGTTGAGCTTGGATTTCACCAGGGCGAGGGTCAGCCTGGTCCCGACCAGCGGGATGTTGCCCCGCTGGCGGAGCAGGTACGGGACCGCCCCGATGTGGTCCTCGTGGGCGTGCGTAAGGATTACCGCCTCGACCAAGTCGAGACGGCCGTCGAGGTAACTGAAGTCCGGCAGGATCAGGTCCACGCCCGGCTGGTCGGACTCGGGGAAAAGCACACCGCAGTCGACGATGAGCAGTCGGCCGTGGTACTCGAAAACGGTCATGTTCCGACCGATCTCGCCGAGCCCGCCGAGCGCAACAACGCGCAAACCGTTGTCGGATAGCGGGGCTGGCGGGGTCAGATCGGGATGCGGATAACTCACAGGATTCCTTCGTCTGGAAGCTTGACGCCGCCCGCGGTCAGATCCGCGCGGAGCGTCTGGCGCTCGGCCGCATTGGCCGGGAGCAGCGGGCCGCGCACGCCGCCTCCGGGCAGGCCGAGCAGGTCCATCGCGGCCTTGGTCAGCACTGCCGCCTGATTGCGGAAGAGGCCGACGTTGACCGGAAGCATGGAGCGGTGGAGCCTTGCCGCCTCGGCGTTCCTGCCGTTGGCGAACGCCTCGATCATCTCGAGGATCCGGTCACCGACCACGTGGGCGGTGACGCTGATGATGCCGATCCCGCCCACCGCCAGCAGCGGCAGGGTCATTGGGTCGTCGCCGCTGTAATAGGCGAGATCGGTGTGCGCCAGCACCTGGGACGAGGCGGCGAGGTCGCCCTTGGCGTCCTTGACGGCGACGATCCGCGGGTGCTGCGCGAGACTTATGAGCGTGTCGGCCGCCACGGCAACTACGGTGCGGGAGGGGACGTCGTAAATGATCACCGGCAACCCGGTGCTGTCGGCGACGCTAGTGAAGTGCGCGGCCAGGGCGTCCTGGGCGGGCTTGTTGTAGTACGGCGTCACCACCAGCAGGCCGTGCGCGCCGGCCTGCTCGGCCTGCTTCGCGAGCTCGATCGTGTGGGCGGTGATGTTGGTGCCGACGCCCGCGATCACCGCGGCCCGGTCCCCGACGGCCTCGAGGACTACCCTGACCAGGCGGGATTTCTCCTCATCGGTCGTCGTCGGCGCCTCACCGGTGGTGCCGTTGACGACGAGCCCCTCGCTGCGCATGTCATCGACAAGATGGGCGGCCAGCCTCGCCGCGCCATCGTAGTCGACCGCGCCGCCGGTGGTCATCGGAGTGATCATGGCCGTCATCAGCCGGCCGAAGGGCGCCGAGGTGGTGGTCATGAAAGAACGCTACCGTGCCGGCCGACCGGAGAGCCACTGACGTACCGACGGATCACCCACCGGTTCGGGATAACCATGAGAATGCGAAGAAGCGCAGGGAACTGCCCTGCGATCGGGACCCGCACAGCCGGCCGGTGCCGGGCCGCGGCGTACGATATCGCTGCAACCCACCATTTTCTGCCCCACGCGGAGCTCCCCCTCATGAGTGATAGCGTTCCGGCCGCCGCGGCCCCCGATGTCTGGGACTGGGACAGCGCCGGCCCCACCGCGCCGAACCCGGCGCGCATGTACGACTATTACCTCGGCGGCAAGGACAATTTCCGCGTCGATCGGGACGCCGCCGAGAAGGCCGCGTCCGCGATGCCGGTGATCCCGCTGCTGGCCCGGGCCAACCGGGCGTTCACCGTCGCCGCGGTCGAGAAGATGGCCGCCGCGGGGATCAGCCAGTACCTGGACATCGGCTCCGGCCTGCCCACCTCGCCGAACGTGCACGAGGTGGCCTGCGCGACGGTTCCCGATGCGCGCGTCGTCTACGTGGACGTCGATCCGGTGGTGGTCAACCATTCGCGGGTGAAGCGCGGCCGCTCCGGCACCGCCACGGTCCGCGCCGACCTGCGCTCCCCGGCGGCGGTCTTCGCGGCACCCGAGGTCGGGAAGCTCATCGACTTCAGCCAGCCGTGCGGCAGTGCTGATGATGTCCGTGCTGCACTTCGTCAGCGGCGACATCACGCCGCTGCTGGCCGAGTACACGCGGCGCCTCGCCCCGGGCAGCTTCCTGGCGCTGTCGCACGTGGTCACCGACGGCGCCGACCAGGCCAAGGTGTCCGGCGTGGCCGAGGCGTACGAGGCGTCCCCGGCCGACCCGCAGGTCCGCAGCACCACCGCCATCCGGGAGCTGTTCACCGGCTACGAGCTGCTGCCGCCCGGCCTCACCGACGTGCGGACCTACACCGACCCGACCTTCGTGTACTCGCCCGAGGACGCCGCCCCCGGCATCTGGATGCTCTGCGCCAACGCCCGCAAGCTGTAAGGCCATCACTGGGCAGGCGGGCCGGCGCTTGCCCGTCGCTTAGGGTGATTAGCTGTGGATTTTCGTCGGCAGGGGCCGTCGCAGGAGGCCCTGGCCTGGGTCGAGCGGGCGCTGGGCCGCGGCTTCCGGGTGGTGGCGTCGCGGCGGATGACCGGCGGGGTTACCTCGGCGGTTCATCGGCTGACCGTGGAGCGGGGCGACGGAACGCGGCTTTTCGTCGTCCTGCGGCAGTATGAGCAGGCCGTGCCGCACTTCATGCACCTGATCGAGCGGGAGGCCGGCATCCTGCGGGATGTGGGGGCGGCCGGGCTCGCCGCGCCGTCGCTGATCGGCTACTCCCCAGGTGGGGAGGATGCCGGAGGCCGGCCGTCGCTCCTGATGAGCCGGCTGCGCGGCCACCTCTGCCTAGCGCCCGCGGATCCTGACCATTGGCTCGGGCAGATGACCGCCATGGCGGCCGCGATCCATGCCGCGCCGGTTGCCGGCCCGGCCTTCGAGCGCTGGATCGACCCGGCAGGGCTGACCGTCCCGGCCACCGCCGTGCGGCCGGACCTGTGGCGGGCCGCGTTTGCGGTTCTCCGGTCGCCGCACGAGCAGCGAACCACGTGCTTTATTCACCGCGACTTCCAGCATTTCAACCTGCTGTGGGCGCGTGGCAGGCTCACCGGGGCCGTTGACTGGAGCGTCGCAGCTTCCGGGCCGCCGGAGATCGACGTGGGGCACTGCCGGCTCAACCTCGCCGTGCTCTACTCAGCCGACTGGGCCGAGCGGTTCCGGCTGGCCTATGAGGCGGCGACCGGCCGCAGCACCGATCCGTGGTGGGACCTGCACGAACTCGCGGCCTACAGCGACGCGTGGCCGCGGTTCATTCCGGTCCAGGTAGGCGGGCGGGTCCCGGTCGACGCAGTCGGCATGACAGCCCGCGTGGAAGAGCTTCTTGAGTCGGCGCTCGGGCGGCTCAACGGCTGACTGCGGGATAGCGCGTGCTGGCTTTGTTCTGGGTTCCTTCTGCTGCGCTGCCCGTCTCGCCGACTCTGAGACGAGGCTAAGGATTCACCGATCTCCCGCTGATCCGCGGTGGCCATGCTGGATGGCGTAAGGACCGAACGACCTCGAACGCACGGGAGCGGATCATGACGACTCAGAACCTGTCCGATCGCGACGAACTGGCCGAGGCGCAGCGGACCCGGCAGAGCAGGCGGGCCAGGCTCGCGGCCGCACCGACGGTCGGGGTGGTGGCGAGCGCGGCGGCCGACCAGGGACGGTGGCTGACCGCGATCCTGCGCCCGGCGGGGACGCTGGACAAGGTGGCGCTGCGCGGGCTCAGCGAGTCGCTCGGTCACCTGGCGAGCAGCAGCAACATGGTCATCGTCGATCTGACCGCCGCCGTCGTCATCAATCCGCGCTCGTTCGCGAGGGACCTGCTGGCCCCCGCCCGCACGTTCGAGGAGGGCGGCCAGTGCCTGCTGCTGCTCGGCGCCTCCCCCGCGCTGGCCGCCGAACTGGACCGTTACGCCGTGCCGGTCATCACCCTCGCCGCCGACGCACCGCCTCCCCAGGCGGCCTGAACCTCGGGCAGCGTTCAGCCCGGCGTATTGTCCGGGCGTGAACGAAAACTGCCTGATTGAGATCGGTGGGCTTCGGCTGGCTTACCGGGTCTGGGGTCCGCCCGGCGCCGAGCCGCTTGTCCTGCTGCACGCGCTGGGCGAAGGTGCGGCGGATTGGGACGCGGTGGCCCCGGCCTTCGCTCAGCAACGACGGGTCTACGCACCAGACCTGCGTGGCCACGGGCAAAGCGACTGGCCTGGCGACTACTCGGTGGAACTCATGGAAGCGGACGTGCTCGGTCTCCTTGACGCCTTGGAGCTCGGCCCGGTGGAGCTGATCGGGCACTCGATGGGCGGCCTCGTGGCCTACCTGCTGGCCGGCGATCACCCGGACCGGGTGAGCCGGCTGATCCTCGAGGACGTCGCGGCGCTGCTCCCCCGCAAGCGGGGCGTCCCCGAACACCCGGAAGGGGAGCTGCCTTATGACTGGGAGATGGTGCTTGCCATCCGAAGCCAGATCGACAACCCTGACCCGGCGTGGCTGGGGCGGCTCGGCCAGATAACCGCGGAAACACTGGTCATCGGCGGTGGCCCGGCGAGCTACATCCCCCAGGACTGGGTGGCCGAGCTGGCCAGGCGGATCCCCGGCGCCCAGCTGGAAACCATCCCGGCCGGGCATCTGATTCACGCTGCCGATCCGGAAGCATTCACCCGAATGGCCTTGGGATTCCTAGATCCCGCTTGAGTTCCGGCCGGGTTTAGCAGGCCAAACGCCACACGTAGCACAGGCGGGGTTGCCCGAGCCCGCTGGCCTTAGGGTGACCGCATGGATGGATTCGAGCCGGAGGCGGCGGCGCTGGCGGTCGCGGAAGCGCTGCGGGCGGCCGGGACGCCGGAACGGGCCGCGCAGGAGAAGCGGTATCTCAAGAGCGAGCTTGAGTTCTACGGCGTGACCGTGCCGGAAATGCGGCGGGTGGTCACCGGGGCGGTGCGGGGGTATCCCGGGCTGGACGGGGCCGGGATGGTCGCCTGGGCGGTCGCGCTCTGGGGCGAGCCGGTGCATGAACGGCGGATGGCGGCGGTGGAGATCCTGACCCTGGCCGCGCCCCGGCTGGGCGCGGCCGAGCTGGCGGTGGTCGAGCGGCTGGTGCGCGAGTCGGGGACCTGGGCGCTGGTGGACGGGCTGGCGGTCAACGTGGCCGGCCAGATCGCGCTCCGCGATCCGCGGTCGTGGCCGGTCATCGACGGGTGGGCGGTGGACGCGGACTTCTGGGTGCGGCGGTCGGCGCTGCTGTCGCTGCTGCGCGGAATCCGCCGCCGCCAGCCGGACCTGGCCCGGTTCACCAGGTACGCGGAACCGATGCTGGCGGAGCGGGAGTTCTTCATCCGCAAGGCCATCGGCTGGGTGCTGCGGGAGATCTCCAAGCACGATCCGGGCTGGGTCGCGTCCTGGACGCAACAGCACCTATCGGAATGTCGGGGGTGACGTTCCGGGAGGCAGTGCGCCGGCTGCCAGCCGCCGAAGCGGAACGGCTCCAGAAATTGCGCTGACGAGCTCAGGCGTCGCGGAAGCGGAGCACCAGGCCGCCGGCAATAAGCGCTCCGGCCGCCCAGGCGGCGAGCACACCGAGCCCCTGCCAGGGCGTGAGCGGCAGCTCGCTCAGGTTGACGGTGGCCTGGATGTAGAGCCCGGACGTCATCGGCGCGACCTGCTCCAGGTGCCGCTGCCAGTGCTGGTTGCCGACCACGTCGGCCACGATCGGGAACAGGTACAGCAGGCCGAGGACGAGCCCGATCGCCACCGCCGACTCCCGCACGGCGGTGGCGATGCCCAGGCTGAGCAGCGCGATCAGGACGAGGTAGAGGACCGAGCCGGAGGCAGCCCGCAGCACCGGACCGGTCCCCAGGGACAACGGCGCATATCCGTGCGCCGGGGTGAACCCGTGCCCGGGCAGGATCAGCCGTCCGGCCAGCACCGACGCGAGCATGGCCACGGCGCCGACCGCGAGCACCGGGGCGGCCAGGACGGCCGCCTTGGCGGCCAGCATCGTCAGACGGCGCGGCATCGCGGTCAGCGTGATGCGGATCATCCCGGTGCTGTACTCGCCGCTGACCGCCAGCACGGCCACGATCGCGACGATCACCTGCCCGGCCTGCACGCCGGTGAGGCTGAGCTTGACCGGGTCCGCCTGGCAACCGGCGGGCGGGCAGGCCGCCGCGGTCGTCGCGGCGTCCAAGGCCGTGTTCACCGCGACGGTGAGCACCGCCGCGGCCAGCAGCAGCCAGCCGGTGCCGGGCAGCGTCCGCAGCTTGGTCCACTCCGCGTGCAGCGCGTCGGCCAGCAGGTCCGGCTCCGGCCGAGCCGCTCGAGCCGTCTGGCTCACACGTCCCTCCGGCGCAGCAGGTAGACGGCTCCGCCGAGCGCAAGCAGCGTCCACGCGCACAGGACGGCAAAGCCGGCCCACGGTGCGAGCGGGTAGAAGCCCGCCACCGGCGCGTAGTAGGCGTCCACCTGCGGGTACCGCGGCGTGGCTTGCTGGACGGCGAAGGCCGCGGCCGGGGTGACCCGCATCAGCCAGTCCGCGAAGCCGACCGGCAGGGTGGCGACGGCCGACAAGAAGTACGGCACCACGATCGCCACGAAGATGATCGAGATGGCGGCGACGCTGCGGCGGACGATGGTCGCGACGGCGAGGGTGAGGACGGCGACCACGGCGACAAGCGCCGCCGTGCCGACGATCATGCGTACCTCGGTCGGCCACGGCTCAGGGAAAACCTGGGATCCGCGGGAGTGCGCCAGGCGGGTGCCGACGATCTCCGCGACGCCTGCGCCGAGCAGCCCGGCCGCGAACGCGACCGCCCCGACCACCAGAGCCTTCGCCGCGAGCACCCGGCCCCGGCGCGGGCTCGCGGCCAGGGTCGTCCTGATCAGGCCCCGCCGGTACTCCCCGGTCATGAACATCGTCGCGACCACGGCCACCGCGATCAGCCCCACGAACGTGCCGATGAGGTAGCTGGCGATGGTCGCCGTGGCGGAGCCGGGGTCGCCTTGGTAGGGGATGGCGGGCGCGATGTCGCCTTGCCCGCTGACGATGAGCCGGCCGGCGACCTGCCGGTACCCGCCGATCCCCTGCGCTTCGGCGGCGTCGTCGCCTTCGGTGTAGCCACCGGTCCACCGGCTGGCCGGCCACGCGCCGGCCCGGCTGAGGTGATCAAATACGCCGGTGGACGCCGATACGCCGCCGCCCCCCTGGGTGATCCCGGCGATGTTAACGGCATCCACCGGGAGGGTCGGTGAGGCGGTGAAGAGGCCAGCCTGGACGGTTGGCCGCAGTCCCGCGAGCCGCACGGCACCGACGACCGTCCAGTGCACGCCGTCGGCGGAGTCATAGCCCGTGATCGTGTCGCCGTCGCGGGTCAGCCTGAGCCAGCGCGGGCTCGCGGCCGAGACGAGGCCGGGCAGGCCGGGGGTGTCGCCAGTGTAGTTCCACTGCATCCGCACCCCGTTGGCGCCGGTGACCAGCATCGCCGCGTACGGCTGCGGAGTGGACAGGCTCGTCGCCGCGATGATGATTCCCGCCTTGGACCACGGCACGGTGCCGGGCCGTGCGGGGGGCGTGCCGAATTCGGACCCGGCCGGCGGGAGCAGGCTGGCCAGCGAGCTCACCCGGACCGTGAGACTGCCGTTGCCGGCGAGGGGCTGCCGGACGAAGTAGAAGTTATTGGTCACCGGCTCGCCGCCCGGCCCCAGCGTGAGCGTTGGACCGCCGCACCCCCCGCTCTGGCCGGTCGTCCCGTTGACACTCTGACACGATGGGCTGGCGCCCCCCGCCGCGACGAAGATCCCGATCCCCGCCGTCACCAGGACCGCGATGATCATGCCAATGACCCAGCCGCGCACGGTGCGGAACTTGGTCCACTCCGCGTGCAGCAGCTGGCCGAACCCGTCGCGGCTGCCCCGCGCGGTTGACCGGTACGGCGTCAGGGTGGTCATAGCGCCGCTCCCGGAGTGGTGGAGGGGGCCGGGCCGGATGAGTCAGCCGGGGCGGCACGGTATTCCACCGCGTCGCGGGTGATCTCCATGTAGGCCTCTTCCAGGGTCGCCCGGTGGGCGCTCACCTCGGTGAAGGAAACCCGGTGGGCGGTGAGAGCAGCCACCGTACGTTCGGCGGAAAGGCCTTTGATCGTGAGGACATCGGGCGCCGTCGCGGCGACCTCGGCCCCCGCGCGCGCGAGGACCGTCATGGCCTGGGCGCGCGCGGTCGTGCGCAGCTCGACCCGGTCATCGGACGCGGCCGCGATCATGTCCCTGACTGCTGCGTCGGCGATGACCTTGCCGCGGCCGACCACCACGAGGTGGTCAGCGGTGTCCTGCAGCTCGCTCATCAGGTGGCTGGAGACGAACACGGCGCGGCCTTCGGCCGCCAGCCCGCGCAGGAAACCGCGCATCCACACGATGCCCTCGGGGTCCATGCCGTTGAACGGCTCGTCCAGGATCAGCACCGGCGGGTCGCCCAGCAGCGCCGCGGCGATGCCGAGGCGCTGCCGCATGCCGAGCGAGAAACCGCCCGCCCGGCGCTCGATGGCCGACTCCAGGCCTGCTTGCGCGACCACCTCATCCACCCGCCGGCTGCCAAGGCCCTGCGAGTGGGCCAGCCACAGCAGGTGGTTGCGGGCGCTGCGGCTCGGCTGCAGCGCGGCGGCGTCGAGCAGCGCGCCGACATGGCTCAGCGGGTGCCGCAGGGTCGGGTACGGGTGCCCGCCGATCAGGGCGGTGCCCTGGTCGGCCGCGTCCAGGCCGAGGATCACCCGCATCGTGGTGGACTTTCCCGCCCCGTTGGGGCCGACGAACCCCGTGACCTGCCCGGGCAGGACGCTGAAGGTCATCCCGTCAAGCGCCAGCGTCGGACCGAACCGCTTGCGCAGGCCGGTCACATCGATCGTTGCTTCCATGCTAGGCAGGTTAGAGATCCCGGACCCCGATCGTCGTCACGCCCGGGAGCGGTCTTCCGGGTCCTTCTGCTCACTGGCCGACGGACTCCTGTCCCCCCTGAGAGGGACCCCGGGATGCCTTGCCAGAGGGACGCGACGACCCCTGGCCAGCGGCGACAATGGGAGGCATGAGCCTGACAGCCGACTGGCGCACCGGATGGACAGGCCGGGCCGAGCGAGTCGCCGCCGCCCAGCACGGGCTCGCCGCGACCGCCGGGCTGCTCGGTCTGGCCTCGGTCATCGAGGCGCTCGCCCGGGCCGCGGTGGCCGCCAATGCCACCACGGCCACCGTTCCGCAGAACCATGGCGGCCAGCTGTTCGCCCTGGGTCTGCTCTATTGCGTGCTCGGTCTGGCGACGACGGTGCCGCTGGCGTTCCTCCGCCCGGCCCAGGCGGCCGTCATCCTGTCGGCGGCGAGCCTGCTCTCGCTGGGGGCATTCCATTTCCTCACCGTGGCCGGCCTGGCCGCCGAGCTGATCGCGGTCTACCGGTTCGGGCGCGGCACCGGGCGCGGCACCGGGCGGGGCGGCCTATGGCAAGACGGCCCTGGGCTTGGCGGTGACGCCACAGGCGGCGGCCGCATCGACCAGGCGCAGTACGCCGCGCTGGGCCTGACCGTGCCGTTCCTTGTCCTGGCGCTCGTCACCGGCACCGCCGGGGGGACGGACACCCGGGTGCTCATGGTCATGCTCGCGGCGTTGGTCCCCGCGGCGGCCTGGGCCGGAGTCGCCCGACGCGCGCGCGCCGAAGCCCGGCTGCACACCGCGGCGGCGCAGGTCATAGCGGGCACGCTGGTGGAGCACACGGCTCGCGGCGAGCGTGCGCGCATCGCCCGGGAGCTGCACGACGTGGTCGCGCACCATATCTCGATGATCGCCGTCCAGGCGGAGACCACCCGCCTGACCACGCCCGGAATGCCGGCCGCGGGGGCACAGCGGCTATCGGAGATCGGGGACACGGCACGGGCCGGGCTGACGGAGATGCGCCGGCTGCTCGGCGTGCTGCGCGAGGACTCGCAGGCCGAGGCGGCGGACCGCCATCCCCAGCCCGGTCTGGAGCAGCTCCCGCGTCTTGTTGACGAGGCCAGGGAGTCCTCCGGCGCGGGGTGCCGGCTGATCATCTCCGGACCGCCCGCCACGATCGACCCGGGCGTGAGCCTGGCGGCCTACCGCATTGCCCAGGAGGCGCTCACCAATGCGCGGCGGCACGCCCCGGGGGCAGCCGTCGACGTGGAAGTCCGCTACGGCGAGGGCGAACTGCGGCTGCTGATCCGCGACAACGGGCCCGGGCCGGCGCAGGCCGCGCCGGCCGGCGGCCACGGGCTGACCGGCATGCGGGAACGCGCGGCGGCGGTGGGCGGCGAGCTGCATGCCGGGGCAGCGGCCATCGGCGGTTTTCTTATCGACGCCCGGCTGCCTGGCAAGTGCGAGACAGACGGATGAGCGCGCCAGCCGCGCCGGTCGCGCCGGTCCGCATCGTGGTGGCCGACGACCATCAGATAGTGCGCAGCGGTTTTGCCGGGCTGCTCGACACGCAACCGGACTTCGCGGTCGTCGGGACGGCCCAAGACGGCGCGGAAGCGGTCCGCGTCTGCCGGGAGGTATCCCCCGACGTCGTCCTGATGGACGTCCGCATGCCGGGGATGGACGGCATCGAGGCGACCAGGCAGCTGATCGGCCCCAGCGGTGATCGGCCGCGCATCCTCATCCTGACCACCTTCGACCTCGACGACTACGTCTATGACGCGCTGCGCGCGGGGGCCAGCGGCTTCCTGCTCAAAGATGTCACCGCCGAACAGCTCTTCCACGCCGTGCGGGTGATCGCGGCAGGCGAGGCGCTGCTCGCCCCGACCGTCACCCGCCGTCTCATCCGCGAGTTCGCCAGTCAGCGACCCAAGACGGACAGCTCGCGCGCGGCCCGGCTGGCGACGCTCACCCCGCGCGAGACCCAGGTCCTGCGGCTGATGGCCGAGGGGCTGTCCAACCCGGAGGTCGCCGCCCGCTTCGTGGTCACCGAGGAGACGGTGAAGACACACGTCAGCCGGATCCTGGCGAAGCTGGGGCTGCGCGACAGGACGCAGGCCGTCGTCACCGCTTACGAGAGCGGCTTGGTCGTCCCGGGCTCACGCGATCAGGACTAGGCCCGCGGGAGTGGTTTGCCTTTACTGGCGGCCGGTCTCGCCGGAAAGTAGCGTTGGACGATATGACCATCACTCCTGACACCAAGGACTGGACCTGGGTGCTCGAGCGCCCCTGCCCCGAGTGCGGGCTCGACACCCGCTCGTTCCCGCGTGAGCAGATTCCGGTAATGCTCCGGGCGAACGCGGCCGCCTGGAGCGCGCCCCTCACCGCCCCCGGTGCCGGCGACCGGTCGTGGCCGGACCGCTGGTCGTCCCTCGAGTACGGCTGCCACGTCCGCGACGTCTTCCGCCTGTACGACTACCGACTCAACCTGATGCTGACCGAAGACGACCCGCTCTACCCCAACTGGGACCAGGACGAGACCGCGGCGGCCGACAATTACGCCGTGCAGGACCCCGCCGTGGTAGTCGGCGAACTAGTGGTGGCCGCCGATACCCTGGCCGGCCACTTCGCCGCCCTCTCCGCCGACCAGTGGCTCCGCCCCGGCCGCCGCAGCGACGGCGCCTCCTTCACCGTGGAAACTTTCGCCCGCTACTTCATCCACGACCCCATCCACCACCTGCACGACGTAACCGGCAGCTAAGCAAGCGTTCAATTCCACCTAACAGCGCGGAGCCGGGGCGCAGCGGGTGTCCGCCGCGTCGTTCCTCCCTCCGATCGCGTTTTATCGGTGGGAGGACTTGACGCGCCGGACACCCGCAAGCCCCAGCGACACCCCAGCGGGTTTGACTTGGCCTAGGTACCCACCTACGCAGCGCTCCGCCTCAGGTAGGCCTCCCATTGCGGGTCACCGTCGTACTGCGCACCGATGAGCCGCCAGTGCGCGCCCTTCGGCACAGCCGGCGCCACCGGGAGGGTCCAGCCGAGCTCGGACAGCAGCCGGTCCGCCTTGCGGTGGTTGCAGAGCTGGCACGCGGCGACGCAGTTCTCCCAGGCGTGCCCGCCACCCCGGCTCCGCGGGATCACGTGGTCGATTGTCTCGCCATGGCGGCCGCAGTAGGCGCACTTGTAATTGTCCCTGCGCATTAGCGCGGCCCGGGTGAGCGGCACGCGGTTGCGCTGCGGGATGCGGATGTACCGGCGGAGCCGGATCACCGAGGGGGTTACCACCTCGACCGCGGCCGAGTGCAGCATCCGCCCGCCGGGGTCGTTATGCACTATCTCTGCCTTGTCGCCCAAGACTAGGCAGACGGCCCGTCGGAGACCGACGGTGGTCAGTGGCTCATAGGTGACGTTGAGCAGTAGCACGCGTCGCACGGGCACCTCCGGAGGCACCGGTATTGAGGCGCCGCTCGCATCACCGAGACAGGACTGATCTCGGTGTGACCGAAGCCACGTGCCTCCGCCAACGTCTCTAGAGTACAAGGCGATCTTGGAATGTTGGTTAACGCCTGGTAACGAGCAACGATTAAGGTGCCGCTATGGCATTTTTTCGCGCCGGGTACCCGGCAGCGCAGCGGCTCGATCTTGTCGATGATCTGTTCGGACACCGCGTGGCTGACCCCTACCGCTGGCTTGAGGATGCCGACTCGCCGCGGACCCGCGAGTGGCTCGCCGCCGAGGAGTCGCTGTGGGAGGGCTACCGGGCAGGCCTGACCGACCGGGAGACGTTCGCCGCCCGGGTGGCGGAACTGCTCCGGGTCGGCTCGGTGGGCCTGCCCGCCTGGCGTGGGACGACGCGGTTCTACACCCGGCGCGACCCGGACCAGGAGCACGCGGTCCTCTACGTCTCAGATCATGACATTACCGAGTTGCCGGTCTCCGACGCGGGCGAGCGCGCGCTGCTCGATCCGGTCGCCGTCGATCCCTCCGGGCGCACGACGCTGGACGCCTGGCAGCCGGATAAGGAAGGCCGGCTGCTCGCCTACCAGCTCTCCCATGGCGGGGACGAGGAGTCGCTGCTGCGGGTGCTCGACGTCGCGACCGGCGAGCTGGTGGACGGGCCGATCGACCGCTGCCGGTACTCCGGGATCGCCTGGCTGCCCGGGGGAAGGCGTTCTACTACGTGCGGCGGCTGCCGCCGGACACGGTCCCCGAGGGCGAGGCGCAGTACCACCGGCGCGTTTACCTGCACACGGTGGGAGAAACCCCGGAGTCGGACGTGGAGGTGTTCGGCGCCGGGCGGGACAAGACGACCTATTACGGGGCCAGCGTCAGCATGGACGGCCGGTGGCTGATCATCTCGGCGTCGATCGGGACCGCGCCGCGGGAGGACATCTGGATCGCGGACCTGACCGCCAGCGACCCGGCGGCCCCGGCACTCGTCCCGCTCATGGTCGGGCTCGACGCCCAGGCCTCGCCCTGGGTCGGCCGGGACGGCCGGCTCTACGTCTTCACCGACCTGGACGCGCCGCGCGGGCGGATCTGCGTCACCGACCCGGCCGCGCCGGGTCCGGAGAACTGGCGCGACCTGATCGGCGAGGACACCGCCTCGGTACTGCGCAGCTACGCGGTCCTGGACGACCTGGACCGGCCGGTCATGCTCGTCTCGCGCACCCGGCACGCGGTCAGCGAGGTCACCGTGCACGACCTCGCCTCCGGCGGGCAGCTGACCACGCTCGGCCTGCCGGGGATCGGCTCGATCGGCGGGATCGCGGAGCGGCCGGCGGCGGGCACGAGGCCTGGTTCGGCTACACGGACTACACGACGCCGCCCGTCGTGCTCCGCTACGACGCCGCGACCGGGGAACTGGCCACCTGGGCGAGATCGCCCGGCTCGGTTGCCGCCCCTCCGCAGGTAACAGCGTCGCAGGTCACGTACCGCTCCGCCGACGGCACCGAGGTCCGGATGGTGGTCATTGAGCCGAAAGGCGAAGCACCGGACCGTTCCGGCGAGAGGTCTTGCATTCTCTACGGCTACGGGGGCTTCGACATCAGCATGACCCCCGGCTACTCCGCGAACATCCTCGCCTGGGTGGAGGCGGGCGGCGTGTACGCGGTGGCGGCGCTGCGCGGCGGGAGCGAGGAAGGCGAGGAGTGGCACCGGGCGGGGATGCTGGACCGCAAGCAGAACGTCTTCGACGACTTCCACGCGGCGGCCGAGCACCTCATCGCGACCGGGGTGACGTCGCCGGCCAGACTCGCGGTCTGGGGCGGGTCGAACGGGGGGCTGCTGGTCGGGGCGGCGGTCACCCAGCGGCCGGACCTGTTCGGCGCGGTCGTCTGCTCGGCGCCGCTGCTGGACATGGTGCGGTACGAGCGGTTCCCGATCGGCGAGACGTGGAACACGGAGTACGGGACGGCCGCGTCACCCGTGGAGCTGGAGTGGCTGCTGGGGTACTCGCCCTACCATCATGTGGGTGACGGGACGCCGTACCCGGCGGTCCTGTTCACCGTCTTCAGCAACGACACGCGGGTGGCCCCGGTGCACGGGTACAAGATGTGCGCCGCCATGCAGCACGCCACGTCCTCCGATCATCCGGTACTGCTGCGCGCGGAGGGGCAGGTGGGGCACGGACAGCGCGCGGTGTCCCTGTCCGCCGCGCTGGCCGGCGACTGCCTCGCCTTCGTCGCCCGCGAGACCGGCCTGCACGGCAGCTAGCCCCGCGGAGCGAGCGGCGCCACGGCGGCGGGCCTGCCGGGCCAACGGTGGCGTACTCAGGCGTCGCTGTCGTGCTCGAAGGCGCGCAGGAAGGTCTCGGCGCTGATCGGCTGCTGGCAGATCCGGCAGACCGCCTGCACCGGGTAATGGCTCACATCGAACAGGTCGGCATGCCCGCCGGCCTCGGTCAGCAGCGTGCCGGGGGCGGGCTCGGCCGTGTGCGCGCGGCCTGAGGTCGATGCGTTGCGCATGGTTCCTCCAGATAAGCGCCTATTTTTGCGCGATGCAAGCACCGCGTGGGCGCTTCCACCGCCCGTGATGGCGGCGATCGCCGCCATCGTTGTCCGCACCGCAACCGCACCGTGGCCCCCATCGCAATCTTTTTACTACAAATGACGATGGAAATTTCACACGCGAGTAGCGAATCGAGCCTGTAGTTCCCGAAAAAAGACCGATTTTTGAGGGTATGTGAAGGCAAAGATTCGCGACATTGCCCCCGTAACGTCGGAGGCTCAATAGTTCCACGACTCGATACGTCTACGCAAGTTATTTGTAGCATTTCAACCTGCGGGCACCCGGTCCCGGTACCCTCGCCTGGAGACGCGGAGTTCGGATGGGTCACGGGAAGGGCCGGTGTGATGGTTAGCGTTCCAATGGCGGTGCTCGCCGGTGCGGATCACGCACCCCCGACACTGCTCAGCAGCTGCGGCGCCAATCCGGGCGTGACCTGCCAGCTCGTCTGGGACCTGTCGCACAACCGGCACGCCTCGGCGATCAGCGCGGAGTTTCTGTCCGGGCCGGCCCACCTGCTGCTGCGGGTCATCTTCGTCGTGGTGCTCGCGCTCGTCATCCAGATGATCGTGCACCGGGTGATCAACCGGCTGACCGAGCGGGCGACGCACTCCCTCCTTCCGCATCTGCGCAACGGCGCGGCCGCGGCCCGGCGCGCGCCCGCGCGGCTGGCCGAGCGGCGGCGCAACGGCAGGGCGGCCGCGCAGGCGGGGACCGATGACGCCGCGTCCCTGGGCGCGGCGGCGGCCCGCGGCACGGTGACCGACCCGACGGGCGAAGTCAGTCACGGCGCCATCAACAGCGCCGCCGCGCAGGCCGAACGGGCCCTGGTCGACGAGCGCCGCAAGCAGCGGGTCCGCGCCCTCGGGTCGATCTTGCGCAGCATCGCGTCGATAACCATCTTCTCGATCGCCACCGTGGTCATCCTGGGCGACCTCGGCATCAACCTGGCGCCGCTGCTGGCCAGCGCCGGCGTGGTCGGCATCGCGATCGGCTTCGGCGCGCAGAGCATGGTCCGCGACTACCTGGCCGGGATCTTCATGCTGGTCGAGGACCAGTACGGGGTGGGCGACGTGATCACCATCGGGGGCGCGACCGGCACCGTGGAGAACGTCACTCTGCGGGTTACCCGGATGCGCGACGTGAGCGGCATCGTCTGGCACATCCGCAACGGCTCGATCGAGCAGGTCGGCAACGAGTCGCAGGGCTGGGCGCGCGCGGTCATCGACTTCCCGGTGCCGTACGAGGTGGACCTCGCGGAGATACGCTCCCTGCTCACGGACGTCGCCGATGAACTCTGGGACGACCCGGTCTGGCGGATAGTCCTGCTCGACCCGCCCGAGGTGTGGGGCGCGCAGGAGATCTCCAGCGACGAGGTCACGATGCGGATCGTGGCCAAGACCGCGCCGCTGCGGCAGTGGGAGGTCGAGCGGGAACTGCGCGCCCGGGTGAAGGCGACGCTGGCCGCGGCCGGCATCCACCCCGCGCCGAGCGAATCAGCGGCCTGAGTCACAGTCGCACGTACCGATAGGCTGGCACCGTTATGAGCGAGGAGACCGCGCGCACGCCGCGCACCTTCTATGAGGCCGTGGGCGGCGAGGAGACCTTCACCCGCCTAGTGCGCCGGTTCTACCAGGAGGTCGCGGCCGACCCGGTGCTGCGGCCGGTCTACCCGACGGAGGACCTGGGCCCGGCCGAGGAGCACCTGCGGCTGTTCCTCGTCCAGTACTGGGGCGGCCCCGCCACCTACAACGAGCTGCGCGGGCACCCGCGGCTGCGGATGCGGCACGTGCACTTCAGCATCGGCGAGACCGAGCGGGACCTGTGGCTCAAGCACATGCGGACCGCGCTCGACGAGCTCGGGCTGCCCGCGGCGCTGGACGCGCAGCTGTGGGACTACCTCGTGATGGCCGCGCACTCCCTGGTCAACGCGGTACCAGAGGAAGGGCCCGACCAGGGCGGGCGCGGCGGCTTCGGTCTCACGCCCGCCTGAGCAATGCGGGGACCAGGCGAAGTCACTCCTCCGTTCGGAAGATCACAATCTTTTCTCCCGAACGGAGGAGTGGTTACTACCCTCTGGTCAGCTTCCGGTAGGTCACGCGGTGCGGCCTGGCCGCCTCGGCGCCGAGGCGCTCGACCTTGTTCTTCTCGTAGGCCTCGAAGTTGCCCTCGAACCAGAACCAGTTAGCGCCGCCCTCCCAGGCCAGGATGTGCGTCGCCACCCGGTCCAGGAACCAGCGGTCGTGGCTGGTGATCACGGCGCAGCCGGGGAACTCGAGCAGCGCGTTCTCCAGGCTGCCCAGGGTCTCCACGTCGAGGTCGTTGGTCGGCTCGTCGAGCAGCAGCAGGTTGCCGCCCTGCTTGAGGGTGAGCGCGAGGTTCATCCGGTTCCGCTCACCGCCGGACATCACCCCGGCCAGCTTCTGCTGGTCGCTGCCCTTGAAACCGAACGCCGCCACGTAGGCCCGGCTGGGGAACTCCACGTTGCCGACGTGGATGAACGTCTCGCCGTCGGAGATCGCCTCCCAGACGTTCTTCTTCGGGTCGATCCGCGAGCGGTTCTGGTCGGAGTAGGAGATCTTGACGGTGTCGCCGACCCGGATGGACCCGCTGTCGGGCTTCTCCTCGCCGATAATCATCTTGAACAGCGTGGTCTTGCCGACGCCGTTCGGGCCGATGACGCCGACGATGCCGTTCCTGGGCAGGCTGAAGCCCAGGTCGTCGTAGAGGACGCGGTCGCCGAATCCCTTGACCAGGTGCTCGACCTCCACCACGGTGTTGCCCAGGCGCGGGCCCGGCGGGATCTGGATCTCCTCGAAGTCGAGCTTGCGGTTCCGGTCCGCCTCGGCGGCCATTTCGTCGTACCGGTCGAGGCGCGCCCTCGACTTGGTCTGGCGGGCGCGGGCGCTCGACCTGACCCATTCGAGCTCGCCGTCAAGGCGCTTGCGCATCTTGGCGTCCTTGGCCCCCTCGACCTTGAGCCGGGAGGCCTTGGTCTCCAGGTAGGTGGTGTAGTTGCCCTCGTAGGGGTAGGCGTGGCCGCGGTCGAGCTCGAGGATCCACTGCGCCACGTTCTCCAGGAAGTACCGGTCGTGGGTGATGGCGATGACGGTGCCCGGGTACTTCTCCAGGTGCTGCTCCAGCCAGAGGACCGACTCGGCGTCCAGGTGGTTGGTGGGCTCGTCCAGCAGCAGCAGGTCGGGCTGCTGCAGGAGCAGCTTGCAGAGGGCGACGCGCCGTCGCTCACCGCCGGAGAGGCTGGTGACGTCGGAGTCCGGCGGCGGGCAGCGCAGCGCATCCATCGCCTGCTCGAGCTGGCTGTCTAGGTCCCAGGCGTTCTTGTGCTCGATCTCCTCCGTGAGCTTGCTCATCTGCTCCATGAGCTCTTCCGAGTAGTCGACCGCCATCTTCTCGGCGATCTCGTTGTACTCGTCGAGCACCTTCTTGGTCTCGGCGACGCCCTCCTCGACGTTGCCGAGGACCGTCTTCTCCTCGTTGAGCGTCGGCTCCTGGGCCAGGATCCCCACGGTGAAGCCGGGCATCAGCTTGGCCTCGCCGTTGGAGACCTGCTCGAGCCCGGCCATGATCTTGATGAGCGTTGACTTGCCGGTGCCGTTTGGGCCTACGACACCGATCTTCGCCCCGGGGAGAAAGCTCAGCGTGACATTGTCGAGCACGACCTTGTCACCATGCGCCTTACGGACGGCGCGCAGGCTGTAAATAAACTCCGGCATGTCTCGTTCCTACCTGTTGCAGCAGGTCAACAGCCTGCTGCCATCGTCTAATCAGGGAAAAGTCTCGGACGGTTGCGAGTCATGACCCTGGCAGCGCGCCGCACCGGCATTTCTTCACGACGTGCGACCGCAGCAGCCACGAGCCTGACCCCAACAAGCTGTGCAACTTCCACCGCTCATTCTACGTGCGATGTCCCCGAGCACTGCGCGGGCGGCGCGGGTTCGCTCTTCACAGGTGCCTGGTCCTTGGCGTCGCGTCGGATGGGTCGTAGAGGCAGACGCGGTCGCGGCCGGTGTTCTTGGCCCGGTAGAGGGCGATGTCAGCCGCGGCGAGCAGTTCGAACAGATCCTCGCCGTGATGCCGAGCGCGGCGACGAGCGAGAGATGGTGAGGCGACGATCGTGCGTCGGTGAGCACCTCACGGCGGCAGCCCCCGGCGGAGCAGGTCCGCGACCTCGCACGCCACCGCGCGGACGGCCGGTCAGCAGGATGACGAACTCCTGCCGCCGAACCGGCCCACGAGGGCTGACTCGCGAGCCTGCTGGTCGCACTCAGCGGCAGCGTCCTGAGCACGGCGTCAGCCGGTCAGGTGGCCATGGGTGTCGTTGACCCGCTTGAAGTGATCAACGTCGGCGAGCAGCACCGCGAGCGGCTCCGGGTTGCGCTCCGCCCGGGCGATCGCCGGGGCGGTCGAGGTATGCAGGCGCCCGCGTTCAGCATACCGGTCGCCTTCCTTGACTTCCCCGACGTCCGGTCTGGCCCAGCGTTCTAAGTCACTCTAGGTGACACCATAGATGCAAACTGTGCCGTGCGTGCGCGGAACTTCTATGTTCGCCGCCGGCTCTTCGGGTGCCGCACGATCGGACATTCGTCACTATGAGTGACGATGACAACGTGCGGCACCCGTCGTGGCAGGTCACTGGCTGTTTAGTAGACCGGGGTGATCTCTGCCTGAGCGCTGAGACCAGTGGCCAGTTTCTCGAAATCGGTGTCGGACATCTCAGGATCGGCTACCTCGGAGCCAGCGATCCCGGGGTCGGCCATCCCAAAGTCGGCCATCCCGGAGTCACGCGACCCGTCCCCCTCATCCGGCTCATCCCCGTCGTCATGGGCGTCCACCATCGCGTCGAGGTCCTGCCTGGCCAGCTCGCCGTCCGCCTGCTCCCGGGCCGAGTTCCACGGCGTCTGCGCGCCCCGGTTGAAGTGCGACCAGCCGAACGCCAGGTCGTGCCCGACGGAATCCGCCTCGACCTGCATCTGCATCCGGGTGCGCTGCTGATCATCGAGCCAAGTCCGGGTGACGAACTTGCCCCGGATGATGACCATGTCCCCTTTGCGCAGCGACCCCTTCACGTTCACGGCTAGCCTGCGCCAGCACTTGACGGAGTAGTACGACGTCTCACCGTCCTCCCACTCCCCCGTGGCCCGGTTCAGCCGCCGGGGAGTGGAGCCCACCCGGATCTCGGTGACCGGCGTATGCGTGGGCGTCGGCTGCCAGAACTTCGGTTCTGCGGTCACGAATCCGCGCAGCGTAATCGTGTTCTCCTGACTCATCGCCAAGTCCTCCTAGCTCGCATTTATCGCTCTGCCGCGTCCGGCGGCATCCGCCGCCCGGCTCGCATTCCCACCATGCCCGAGCCGCCGCCGCCCCGGCAGTGGCGATCCGCCGCCTGTGGATAACATGCCCGAATTGTCCACTGCCTGTGGACAACGACTTGCGGTCAAGGCCGCGACGGGGCATAATCCCCGACCGCGGCCCGATGGGGCAACGGGGCACACCGCGACGCCCGCAGCCCGGTTCGGACGCCGTCACGGCAGACCCACGCGTGCGAGGCGGATGGCGGCTCACGCGGTTACGCGGATACCAGCTCAGACGGCTCGGCGATGACGTCGACCAAGGCGCCGTTGCGCATCACGGTGATAGGAAGCGGGCGGCCGATCGCCTCGGCGAACATCAGCCGCTGCAGGTCCTGAGCCGTCGCGACCTCCGCGCCCGCGGCGGTGAGCAGCAGGTCCCCGGGGCGGAGCCCGGCCCGGCCGGCCGGCCCGCCGGATACCACCGACGCGACCCGCAGCCCGGTGGCGCGGCCGCCGAGACGCGACCGCCAAACCGGTGCCACCGGGGCGGGGGCCACGACGACGCCCAGGTAGGCGCGGCGGACCCGCCCGTCTTGCATCAGCGCGGACACGATCCGCCTGGTCGTCGCGTTGACGGGGACGGCCAGCCCGACCCCCACCCCGGCCACCGCGGTATTGATCCCGACCACCCGGGCGCGGGAATCGGCCAGCGCGCCGCCGGAATTGCCCGGGTTGAGCGCGGCGTCGGTCTGGATAACGTCCTCGATCAGCCCGCGATCCCCCACCGGCAGCGACCGGCCGAGCGCGCTGACCACGCCCGCGGTGACCGTCCCGGACAGCCCGAGCGGGTTGCCCACCGCGACGACCAGCTGCCCGACCACGAGCTCGTCGGCCTCGCCGAGCTCAGCGGGCTCGGGAACGTCACCGCTGGCGCGCAGCACCGCCAGGTCCGAGAGCGGGTCCGCGCCCACGACGTTGAATGGTGTCGTCGTCCCGTCCGAGAACGCTGCCGTGCCGCCCGCCGCCTGCCCGACCACATGCGCGTTGGTCAGCAGGAACCCGTCCGCCGTGAACACCACGGCCGAGCCAAGCGACTCCCCCGCCCGCCTCGGCACCCGCACGCTCGCGACCTTGGGCGTGAGCCGCTCGGCCACGCCGGCGACGACGGTCGAGTAGGCATCCAGTGGTTCACTTACTCCCATACTTTGATTACATCATTACAAAGCAAAAAGTCCAATGGGCGATGCGGAACGGATCGCGGCTCCGCCTAGGTCCGTTACCGCGCGGCCCACCGGCGAGAGCGCAGCAGGGACCCGAGCGCTGACGTGACAGCAGAGATGTGGCCACCGGATGCGGACCGGCCCGGCCACCTGTCACCTACGCCAACGGCATCGCCTCGTGGTACACGCCAAATCCCCCAGGCGCCGCCTCACGATCGAAGCCGCGTACAAAATCGAGAAAGCGGGTCGCAATCGCCGGGCGCACCCGGCCGGCCCGGCGGCTCTCGCGCCGGCCAACTCCCGCGCCCGGCGCCACCAGGCACTGGCGTCCGCAGCCAGCTCCCTATCAGTTCTGACCACTTTTTTTCATCTTCCTATCGGTTCCGACCACTTCAGCGCCCGAATTGTCGGGATTTTATGGTCAGAACTGATAGGAAGGCGAACCGGGGTGGTCAGAAGTGATAGGAAGACGCGCACGGCTGTGAACGGCGGGAACGATGATCCGCCGGGCCGCCCCGGACGCCATTGACCGCGCAGTCCGCGTCGAGGGCGCAGCCGGCCCAAGCCGCAGCCGGCCCAAGCCGCGGACGGCGCGCACCCTCATCCGCCGCCTTCGCCGTCGACACGGCCCCCCGGCCGGCCGCTACGCCAACCAGCCGCCGGGAACACGTCGGATACGCCAACAACATCGGCTAGGGGTATGCGCCAAATCCCCAACACGCCGCCTGACGATCGAAGCCACTTACGGAATCTAAGGAAGCCTGGGCCATCCGGGCGGGACTCCGCCGCGCGGATGGCCCGTTGGAAACCCGCAGGTCTACGCGCGTGGCCGAGCGGGTGCAGTCCTCAGCCCGCGGTCGTGGTTTTGATCAGCGGCGCGTCCCGCGAGAGTTCCCGAAACCCGAGACCGTAGTACAGCGCGCGCGCCTCGGGATGCCCCGGCGCACCCAGGCAGACGACCGTCGCATGAGTAGCCCCGGCGGCCCGCGCCAGCTGCATCCCGTGCAGCATCATCGCCCTTGCCAGCCCGAGCCGCCGATAGCCCGGATGCGTTCCGACCGGCTCGAACTCGACGGTCTTGTTCGCTTTGTCGAGCCACATGATCGTCGAGGATGCCATTGTCCCGTCCGGCGCCTCCACCAGGACGTGCAGGTCGCCGCGGTAGGCCGCCGTCCGCCGGACATCCTCGTAGCTTTGGGCCGTGTACGCCGAGGGAGACCAAGCGTCCACATGGGCCCGGACCGCGGCCTCCGGTCCGGCCTCCTCGGCGGTGCGGAACCGGAAACCGGCCGGCAGCACCGGCTGCTCCACATCGGTCAGGTCCCGCTCGTTGAGCTGAGTCCAGTCACCGCTCTCGCCGAGCGCCGCCACGTCGGTCCGATAGCCGCGCGCCGCCCAGCGCTTCAGGGCGAATTCCTCAGCATCCGTCGGCAGCACCGTGCGCTCGAGGCCGGCTGCCACACCGTCGTACCACTCGATCACTGCGTCGACCAGTTCGGTGTGGTCGGGATGGACCTGATAACTCAGAAAGGCGCCGGTCACGTCGGTGACGGACCCGTCATTGCGCCGCACCTGGCGCGGAAGAAAGGCCCAGCCCCACGCCACCAATTCGTCACCCGAGAACCACAGCCGACGCGGCCAGGTTGCACCGTAGCGGGCGCACCCCTGGCCCCAGACCCAGGCCAGCTCCCCGTACGACGCGCCGCCGCTGATCAGGTCCGGGCGGGTGGCCGTGACGCGCTGCGCCAGACCCTGCATGAGCTGTACATCCGCGGCGGTCACAAGCTCGAAGTCCGTCATGGTGGGCCACTGTGCCAGGACTGCGCAAAGCCGTCCAACGCTTATTGACCCGGGGCGCCCGTCGATCCCGAATCCCGCAGCTGCGACCCCGACTCGCCGGCACGGCGGTAACGCTCGGCCAGCGCTAACCCGCCTGGCCCGACCCTATTCCGCCTGCCGTCGGCCGGTGCTATGGCCAGGTGCTGAGCTGCGAGGTCTCCTGCGCCGATACCCCGCGTCTCACGACGAGCGGCCTGACAGGCTCGACCGGGTCGATGGCGTAGGTGGCAGGGTGGGGAACGGGCGGGGCCGAGTGGAGCAACGGTACGTTCAAGATCATTTTGCGGGTGAGCGGGTGGGTGGTGCGTGCCGGGCGACGGGCCCGCCCCGTCACGAGACCGAGGCGACGGCCAGTTCCTGCCGGAAACGCTCGTACTGAACGATCTCGCTGCCGGTGGGCTGCAGGACCAGGTCACGGGTGACCCGGGAGACCCGGTCGCGCATCGCCCGCTCGGCGGCGTCCTGTTCCCGTCCGGCCGCCGCCACGGTCATATTCTTGCAGCCGACGGCGGTCAGGAAGCCAAGCACCAGCAGCGCCGCGGCCAAGGCGAGCAGCCACGGAATCAGCGACGCCTCGCTGATCAGCCCCTTATGGTGACCGGTCAGGCGCGCCACCCCGATCACGATCGACAGCGCCACGCCGGCGACCGCGCCCGCGGTCAGCAGCCACTGCCAGAACGTGACCAGGCGCCACCAGGCCGGCGGCCGTGACCGGCCCGCCGCCGCCACCGAGCGCACCGCGTCGGCCAGCGCCTGCGGCACCAGGCCGGCGTTGCCCCGGGCCGCCTCGCGCAGGCTGGCCGCCCATGGCTTGGGGAGCGCGCCGCCCACCGAGTCGGCGAACGCGGTGATCGCGTTGTCCACCTCGGACTGCTGCGCCTGCCCGGCCGCCTCCGCGGCCTGACGGCCGGCCGAGGCCCCGCCGCGCAGCGCGGACGCCGCGCCGCGGCGGCGCAGCAGCCGGGCAACGGGCCAGCCGGTCAGCCCGGCCGCCTGCGCCCCGCGGGCGCTGGCCATGGCCTGCGCCACCGCCACCACGCCCGCCGCGCGCGCGAACGCCTCGGTCAGCTGCTTGGCGGGCGCCTCGGGGACGCTGCCGCTCAGGTCGACGGTGCCGCGCTTGGTCTCCTCCGGGGTGGCGTCCTCCCACGGCGGCCTGCTCGCGGCGGCGGGCGCGGCCGCGGACTGCTCGTCGCCGAGGTCCCACGGCGGGCGGGACGGCACCTTCTGCCCGTCATCGAGGTCGCTGAGCGGCGCCCCGAGCGGCGCGTCGAACGGGCCGGCCCCAGCCCCGGCCCCGGCCGGGAGCGCGTCCGGGAGGGCTGCGTCCGGCGCGACCTGCGGGCCCGCGTACGGGGCGAAGCCGCCGATTACCGCGTCGATGTCGGCCGCTATCCGGTCGGTGACCGCCCGGTTCCGCTGCACCGTCTCGATGAGCAGCGCGCGCAGCTCGGGGAGCCCGGCGCCGGTGCGCGCCGAGACCGGCAGCACCGGGGTCTCGGCCAGGCCCTCGGCGTCCAGCAGGCGGCGCAGGTCCTGCTCGCAGTCCCTGATCTGCTCCGCGGGGAGCACATCGATCTGGTTGAGCACCACGGTGAACACGGACGCGTGGCCCGCCAGCGGGATCAGGTACCGGTTGTGCACGGCGGCGTCGGCGTACTTCTGCGGGTCAAGGACCCAGATCACCATGTCGGCCAGCTTGGACAGCCGGTCCACCGCCGCCATCGAGGCGGTCACCACCGAGTCGTGGTCCGGCAGGTCGAGCAGGACCAGGCCGTCGAGGTCGGACTCACCCGAGTCAAGCACGCTAGCCCGGGCGTACCGGTGGCGGCGCTGCACGTTCAGCCAGTCGAGCAGCGGGGCGACCCCCTGCATACCCCACACGCACGCGTGCACGTGCCTGGTGGTCGGCCGGGTCACCCCGGGCGGCGAGAAGGCCGCCCCGGCCAGCGCGTTGAACAGCGTCGATTTGCCGCTGCCGGTGCCGCCGGCCAGCGCGACGACGGTGTGGTTGCTGGACAGGCGCAGCCGCTCGCCGGCCCGCTTGAGCACCGCGTCCGCGTCATCGAGCACCGCCTGGCCGAAGCCGGGGTCGGCGCCGTCCTCCGCCCCCGGCGACTGCGGCCCCTGGGGCTGCGGCAGGTTCTCGCCCTGGCCGTCGTGGGCCCGGCCGATCCGGACAAGCTCGGCCAGCGCGTCCAGGCGCCGGGACAGGGTCTGCTCGCCCAGTCGCTGGCCGGCTACCGGATACGCCGAGGAGAACGAGTTCACCGCGCGGCCTCCAGCGAGTACTCAGCCTGGTAAAGACGGACAGCGGCCACCGAGTCGACCGGGCCGACGTCATCGATGACCGCACTGAACCGGAGCATCTCCTCATCGAGCAGCAGCCCGACGCGCTGGTTGAGATCCTGCCTGGCCCGGTCCATCAGGGCGGCGGACTCGGCCGGCCCGACGAGCGAGGAAAGCGTCTCCTGCGGCAGGGCACCGATCTCGTTCCCGCCGTCACCCGGCTGCGCCGGCACCTGCACCTGCACCGCCTGGGCGAAGCCGGCCGTCTGACCGGGCTCGCTCGGCTGGCTAAGCAGCGCGACCAGGGTGACCACGCTCAGCGGGCCGGCCTGCTTGCCCGCACCGGAAGACTGCATGCCCGTTCCCGTTGCCTTTCTGTCGGGTGCGCCCCGGGGATTGCCTCCGCCGGAGGACATAAGCCGCATCAGCTGATCCTGCCACGCGCTGACCGCGCGGGAGACCCGCAGCGGCAGATCGGCCGATGCGCGGTCGAAAGCACTCGGCTTGGCCGGCGAGCGGTCCGCCGGGGTGCTGCCGAATGCCGACTCGAACTCACGCTTGGCCAGTTCATCCCGGGCCCGGCTCGCCTCCGCCGCGGTGATCAGGGCGGCGCCTCCGGAGTTGTCCCGCCAGACCCGCGCGACCTGCTCGGCGGCGCGGTCGGCGACCGAGACGACCAGGGACTGCAGGGCGGTGCGGAGCGCGGCGTCGAGCGCGGCCAGCCTCGCGGCGCCCGCGTCGGTGCGGGCCCGCCTGCCGCGCCGCACCGCGGAGACAGACCGCTTGCCGCGCAGCGCGGCGCTGAGGTCGCCGCTGGCCGCGTAGTCCTGCCAGCGGGCAAGCACCTCGCCCGCCAGCAGCCGTCCGTCGCGGGTATCGCGGTCAAACTCCGCCAGCGCGGTCGCGTAAGCGGCCTCCGCCTCCCCGCGCAGCCGCGTGCGCAGCACCACCTGGGCGTCCACGTGCGCCGCGAGCCTCGGCACCCGGGTCTTGAACGTGTCGAGCATGCCGGCCATCGTCTGGCTGAGCACGGCGACCCGCCGGTCGGTGCGCTTGGCGGTGTCTTCCAGCCAGTCCCTGACCGGCTGGAAGATGTCGTCGGGAAGGTAGCCGTCCACCAGGCCGGTCTCCGGGATCACGAACCGGTTGTCCGCCTGGATTCCGTTGGCGTCGAGCATCGCGTTGAAATGGGCGACGAGTTCGGTGCGATGGCTCGGCGGCACCCGGGAGAGGACGACACCGAGCGCCGCGCCCCGCTCCCGCGCGTGCTGCAGCAGTTCCCAGACCGGCGCGTCCGCGTACCGGCTGGCGCTCGTCATGAACAGCCATAGGTCGGAGGCGTCAAGGAACTGGTAGGCGAAGTCGTAGTGCGCGCGCACGACCGAGTCGATGTCGGGGGTGTCAAGCAGCGCGATCCCCTTGGTCATGCCCTCGCTGGCGGCCAGCACGAGCAGCCCGTCCCGGCCCGGTCTGGCCAGGCCCTCCTGGCGGACCCGGGGCAGCGTCGGCAGGAACATGTTCTCGGCGAACCAGTGGATGTCGTCGGGGTGGCAGGCGAGGACCGGCGAGTTGGTAGTGGGGCGCCTGACGCCGGTCTGGCTTACCTTGGTTCCCACAATGCTGTTCACCAGTGTGGACTTGCCCGCGCCAGTGGAGCCGACCAGCGCCACGAGCAATGGCGCGGCGGACTGCCTTACCCGGGGCAGCAGATAGTCGTCGATCTGGCTGAGCAGTTTGGCCCGCTCGCCGGTGATCTCATCGGCGCCGGGAATATCAAAGACAAGCGGGATTGCGGCGATCCGCTTCCTGAGGTTCAGCAGGGTCGCCTCAAGTAGCCGGGCGTCCACCCGGACTCGCGGCCGCTGCCAGTTCGCCGACATGCCCGGATCATTCCCGGTCACCGGCGAAACAGCACCCCGTGCCGGAGCCATTTCACCGTCGTGCGCTTTAGCCCCGATCTTCTCGTTCTGCTCGCCGTTATCACCGGGCGACGGCGATTCTTCCGCCGTCATGCCCTTACCTTCCATGGTCCCGCCTGGTTTTATGCTCGTTAATTGTCCTTCGCCAGCGGGGGTACCGGCGAAGGGACGGCACCGGGGGCATCGTGGTCCCCGCCGCCGCCAAGCGCCCGCCCGAGCCCGGCGAGTTCCGCCGCGATAGTTACCACCCCGCCGATAACCACTACGGCCGGTGGCCGGACGCCTTCATCCGCCAGCCGTCTCTCGATGTCTTCTAGCGTTGAGTAAATTGTGCGCTGCGTGGGCATGGTACCGTCCGCGATTACCGAAACCGGACAGGTCCCCCGCCTTCCGTGTTCGATGAGCGCTCTCGCCACCGCCCCGATCCTCTCCAAAGCCATCAGCAACACGAGTGTCTCGTCCGCCCGCGCCAGCGCCGGCCAGTCCACCGTGGAGCGCTCGTCGCCTGGCGGCACGTGCACCGAGATCACGTGGAAAGCCTGCGCCACGCCCCGGTGGGTGACCGGCAGGCCAGCCGCCGTCGGCACCCCGATCGCACTGCTGATGCCGGGCACGACCGTGACCGGCACACCAGCGCGCAGGCAGGCCAGCATCTCCTCCCCGCCCCGGCCGAAGACAAACGGGTCGCCGCCCTTAAGCCGGACCACGAACTTCCCGTCCTGCGCGTGCCGGATGAGCGCCTCGTTGATCTCATCCTGTGACATCTGCCGCCGGTAGGGGACTTTGCCCGCGTCGATCACGGTGACATCGGGTGGCAGCTCGGCCAGGATCTCCCGCGGCCCGAGCCGGTCGGCTACCACCACGTCCGCCTCGGCCAGCAGCCGCCGCCCCCGGACAGTGATAAGGCCCGGGTCGCCGGGACCGCCGCCGACGAGCGCGACGCCCGCGGCGCGCCTTCGGTAGTGACGGGCGGAGATCGTTCCGGACTGGAGCCCGGTCGTGATCGCATCGCGGATCGCGGCGCTGTGCCGCGGGTCGCCGGTCAGCACCGCGACGCTGGCATCGCCGACCCGGCCGCCCGCGGGCGTCCAGGCGGTGGACGCGGCCGCGTCATCGGCCCGCACGCACCAGGTGCGGTCCTGTTCCGCCTCGACCGCGACCGCCGCGTTGACGTCCGGCTGGTCCGTGCAGGCGACAATCAGCCAGGCGCCCGCGCAGTCACCGGACGCGTACTCGCGGGGCCGCCAGTCGATCCGGCCCTGGGCGGCGAGCTCCTCGAGCGCCGGGGTGACGGCCGGCGAGATCAGCATCACGTCGGCGCCCACGGCCAGCAGCCTCGGCACCCGGCGGGCCGCCACCGCACCGCCGCCGACGACCGCTACCCGCCGCCCGCGCAGCCGCAGGCCGAGCAGGTAGGCCTCCTCGGGAGCCGGGGGGGTTGTCACGATCGCCATCCGGTCAAGGCTGTGGTCCTCTCACGCCGGCAGGCTACCTTGCGTCACGACCCCACTCGTCACTCGGCCGGCGCCGAGTGAGCTAGTGTTACTTTCGAGCAACAGAAATCTTTGCAACTTCTTCAGCAGAACTGCAAATTGCCTTAAAGATCGGCCGTTTCGGGCGATATGGTGCGCGGCTCCGGGGAAGTCACATCATGCTGTAGCGCAAGGCCGATACACTTGCGGGGCGCTTGATCTTGTCCCGTGCCGAGTCGTAGGCCGCACCCTAGCCGTAGACCGCACAGACGATCAGCGAGATCTATCAGCCGGGCCGGGTGACTCCCGCCGGCGCAACTATCTCTGCCGGAGGCAATCAGCGTGTTCTATTCCAATCCGGCCGATGCGGCGACCGATGCCGACGCACTGCAGACCCTCGCCGATGTCTACGGGGAGCGGGCAAGCAAGCTCCCGCCAGTTGCGCTAGTGATCGCCGCCTACAACGAAGAGGGCGGCGTCGGCCCCGTCGTTGAGGCCCTGCCCCGCACCGTGTGCGGGCTCGCCGCCGAGGTGATCGTGGTCGCCGACGGCTGCGCCGACGCGACCGCCAAGGAAGCGGACGCCGCGGGCGCGATCGTGGCTGACGTCCCGGTCAACCGGGGCCAGGGCGCCGCGCTGCGCCTCGGCTACCGGATCGCCCGCGAGGGAGGCGCTCAGTACATCGTCACGACTGACGCCGACGGCCAGTACAACGCGGCCGAGATTCCCACCCTGCTGCAGCCGATCCTCGATGGCAAGGCCGACTTCGTCACCGGGTCGCGCCGTCTGGGCAGCGAGGAGACCAAGGACCCGGTGCGCAAGGCGGGGGTGCGGTTCTTCGCCGCCCTGGTGACCCTGCTCACCGGGCAGAAGATCGGCGACACCACCTTCGGCCTGCGTGCCATGCGCGCCGAGGTGACCGGGGCCGTCCAGCTCGAGCAGCCGCAGTACCAGGCGTCGGAACTGCTGATCGGGGTCATCACCCACGGCTACAAGCTGCTTGAGGTGCCCGCCACCATCCACAAGCGGGCGGTCGGCGAGTCCAAGAAGGGCCAGAACCCGCTCTACAACCTGCACATCCCCGGCCTGAACAACGTCTTCTACGGCAGCCGCTTCATGCGGGTCGTCCTGGGCACCTGGCTGCGCGAGAGCCGCCGCCGGAACCGCGGCAAGTAGGCCCCGCAGTACCCGCCAGCCCCCAGAATCACCGCGTGCCGATTGCGCAATCGACCCGGCTAGAGCTGGTCGATTGCGCGATCGACACGTTAGGCGGCGGCTCTGGGCGGTTGGCTTTGGGGTTGAGGTGAAACACGGGACCGTTCGGGATAAAAGGTTCTGACCTTCCCGCCGCGGGCGGCCCGCGGCGGCTTTTGAGTGGCGGCCGCGGCAGTGTAGCCGCCGCGGGGAACCGGCAAACCTGGGGCGACCGCCCGCTACGCAGAACGCCGCCGCTAAACAGAACGCCGCGCCAACCCCAGTGGGCGGCGCGGCGTTGCGGCTTGGCTGACTGAGTTCTTAGCGGCCCGCGGGCTTCGCGGTCGCGTCGGACGGCTTCGCGGCGGACGGCTTCGCCGGGGCGGTCTCGGCGGCGCTGCCGGCGGCGGGCGCGGCGTCGGATGCGGTAGACGCCGCCACGTCGGCCGGGGCCGGGGCGGTGCGGGTGCCTGGCGGCACCGAGTCCGGGCCGGTGGCCGCGGCGCGGGCGGCGGTGGTGCGGTCGGCGAACAGCACGTAGTGGAAGATCACGAATCGCAGGATGAACGTCACGACGTTCGCCGCCAGGTACACGAGCCCGACGACCAGCGCGCGCTTGACCCCCTGCTCGAAGCCCATCCAGGACGCGAGATGGTAGCCGAACTTGGTCGCCAGGAGGAGGATCACCCAGACCATCGCCGAGATCACCCAGAACGGGACGGTCTCGCGCAGCACGTCCGGCTTGCCCTTGCGCTCCCACGCCCAGCGGCTGAGCACATAGCTGACAACCGCGCCGGCGAAGGTGCTCACAAGCGCCGCCGGGACGGCGGTCATGTGGAGAACGCTGTCACAGATCGCGAGCAGGATCTCGCTGGTCGCCAGCGCAGCGGCGGCGACGCCGACAAAGCGGGTGAAACGAATGCCCACCTTGGTGCGGAGCTTCTGCCACGTTGCTGCCACGAGGCGGTTCTGAGCGAATGCCATATACTTCCTTGGGACTGGGACCGGTGTTACTCCAGTAAACAACACGAGAACCGCAGGCCCTCGACACCACCCCCGTAAGCGCCATACCTGGCACATCTGCGAGGATGCTTCGGTCACGCGTACCTCATTTACGTTACCTTGTACGGCCGCTTGCCGTTGCCCAGACCCGCCGACTCGTGGGCAATCGCTTCGGAGCGTAACCTTTGCCGTCCGGGCAGTCCCGGGCCAGATCCGGGCCAGATCCGGGCAGGAGGAGACGGCATGAGAATCCTGGTACTTGGCGGTGACGGCTATCTGGGCTGGCCGACGGCGCTCCACCTGTCGGCTCACGGTCATGAGGTGGCGGTCGCCGACAACTTCGCGCGGCGGCACTACGACGATGAGCTCGGCGTCGAGTCACTGGTCCCGATCGAGCCGCTGCGGGCGCGCATCGCGGCCTGGCAGGAGCTGACCGGGTCCTCGATCGGCTGCTACGTCGGTGACCTGTGCGATCCCGTGTTCACCTACGCCATGATCCGCTCATTCCGGCCCGACGCGATCGTGCACTTCGCCGAGCAGCGGGCCGCGCCGTACTCGATGATCGACCGGGCGCACGCCCTGTACACGCAGTCGAACAACGTGCTCGGCACACTGACGCTGCTGTATGCGATCGCGGAGATCGACCCGCGGATCCATCTGGTCAAGCTGGGCACGATGGGCGCCTATGGCACGCCCAACATCGACATCGAAGAGGGCTGGCTGGACATCGAGCACAATGGGCGGACGGACCGCGTGCTGTTCCCCAAGCGGCCCGGTTCGTTTTATCACCTGTCCAAGGTGCACGATTCGCACAACATCGAGTTCGCCTGCCGGATCTGGGACCTGCGCGCCACCGACCTGAACCAGGGGGTCGTGTACGGGCAGGCCACGCCCGAGACGTTGGCCGACGATCGCCTGGCGACGCGGTTCGACTACGACTCCGTCTTCGGCACGGTGCTGAACCGGTTCGTGATCGAGGCGGTGATCGGGCACCCGCTGACCGTGTACGGGTCGGGCGGGCAGGTGCGCGGGCTGATCGACATCCGCGACACCGTCGCCTGCGTCCGGCTGGCCATCGAGAACCCGGCCCACGCGGGCGAGTACCGGGTGTTCAACCAGATAACCGAGTCGATGTCGGTCAGCGAGATCGCCTCCGTCGTGGCCGCGGCGTACCCGGGCACGGTTTCCGTCGAGAACCTGTCGAATCCCCGGGTGGAGGCGCCCGAGCATTACTACAAGGTGACGCACACGGCCCTCATCGACCTCGGCCTCGAGCCGCACCTGCTGTCAGAGACGCTGATCGAGTCGCTGTTCTCGATCACCAAGCGGTACGCGCACCGGGTCCGGGCGGAGGCGCTCCGACCGACGATTGACTGGCGCAAGCCCGCACCGGATGCGTGAGCGGCGTTTTTGGGTTTGCTGGCCTTCGGCTGGTTTTAAGGCGTCGTCTCGGGCTGTTTTCCGGTGGCGGCCGCCGCTAGTGGCCCGCGGATAGTGGCGATCACGGCTTCCGGTGTCTGGAAGAGTTCCCGCCACGTGAAGTGGACGACCGTATAGCCGGCTGCACGGAGCTGGTGATCGCGCTCTCGCTCCGCCAGCAGATCCTTGCGGTCGTTGTATTTGATGAGGCCGTCGGCCTCGGCGATCGCCCGCTGGCCGCGCCAGAGGAAATCGACCCGGTAGGCGAAGTCGGTGCCGTGAATGGTGGCCTGCAACTCCGGCGGATCCAGGCTGTGCTGATCGAACACCACCCGCGCGGCCGACTCCAGCGGCGACTCGGCCCGCTCATCGGCGAAATCGATAACGTGTCTCGCCTGCCTTACGCCCGGCCAACCAGCGCATTCCTGCAGAATCCGGCGAAGTTCCGGCTTCGTTGTCTTGTCCTCTTTGAGGGCCGAGTCCGCCACCACAACCGCGTCCATGAAGGGCAGGGTCCGCGCCAGATCCACCACCGTCCGGCCGGCCGTCGTCACCGACAGATTATGCAGCCTGGTCACGTGCTCCGGCGGAAGGTCGCTGGCGTGGAAGACGATGTCGGCCGGCCTTGCCCTATTCCACTGCTTGGCCAACGGAAGCGTGAGGGCCACGGCCTGGTCGGGCGGCGGCGTGAGCAGGCTCAGGCGGTGCAGCAGGGCGGCCGAATGATAGCTAGCGACGGCGTTTCTCCCGACCGTGGCCTTCGCCGCCAGCAGGGCCAGGACGTGGACCCGCACCGGGTCGGCCCCGGCCCAGTCCAGCGCGCGCTTGGTCGCGTACACCCCCTGTCGCATCCGGACCAGCTGACCAGAACGGATCAGCGAACGCATCAGCGCCGGCGAGACTCCCTTGGCCCGCCAGCGCTTGGCCGTCATAACCGTACTTCTGCTAACAGCAGTTGGCACCTCAACGCGGGTCACCGTTAAATATTCGCAAACACGAGCCGCCAACGCGAGCGGAGATCCTCTGCTTCCTATCGGTTTTTACCACTTCAAAACGTCTTCCTATCAGTTTTAACCACTTTCGTGTCCGTTTTGTGGTGAATTGTCGGTGCAAAACTGATAGGAAGCTGACGGGACATGGTCAAAACCGATAGGAAGCTGCGCTAATCGGAGGTTGGTGAGGCTCTAATCGGAGGCAGTTAGGTGGTGCTGCCGGAGCTGCCGGGGCTGGCGTGCCAGAGGTTTCTGGGCGGGTTTTTGATGTTGCCGCCGGGGGCGCCGGTCTCGGCGTAGGGGGAGAGCGTGAAGCCGTTGGCGAAGACCACCGGCCGGGCGGACGCGCCGTCCCTAGACGGGTCGGTGCCTGCGGGGTCAGCGGGACTGTCGGGGTTATTGGGGTTGTTGGGGTCGTGGGGTACCGCGAGGTTCTGCGGGCCGGTGAGGTAGGGAGTGCCCGGGCCCACGTCGCCGGCCGCCATCGCGGCGTGGACGGCGTCTATGCCGCCAGCCACCCGGATCTCTTCCAGCGCGGGGATGTCCCAGCATTCGGCCGCGTTCACCGTGACCGCCATCGGGCCCGCGCCGGCCCGGCGGACCCGGCCGCGGACGAGCAGCAGCCACGAGCCGAACAGCCGGGCCGCGCACCGGTCCTGCACCGACTCGAAGAACGCCAGGTCCGCTAGGCCGACCGCGTCGTCCAGCGACGCGAAAATGATCCGCTGGCCGGAGCGGACCGCCGGGGTCTGCGTCGCCACCTTCGCGCCGGCCACCAGCACCGTCTCCCCGTTCCCGCAGCCGTCCAGGTCCGCCGAGCGGACCACCTTCAGCTCGGCCAGCAGGTCGGCGTAGAACTCAAGCACGTGCTGGCTGACGTCGAAGCCGAGGATCTCCAGTTCGGCGGCCACGCGCTCGGCGAGATCGAGGTCGCGGAGCTCGCCCGCGGGGACCAGATCGGCCATGTCATCGACCACCTCGGCGGCGGCGAACAGGTCCGGGGCGGCGGACGTTCCCTGTCGCGCTGCCGCGGTCTGCCGGGCCAGCACGCTTACCCGGGCGAGCAGGTCCCGTCGCGTCGGCACGGGTGCGCCGCCGGACACAGGCACGGCGCCGGGCAGACTGGCCGCGGACGCACCGCCGAGCAAACCGGATGCGGACGCGCCGCCGGGCAAACCGGCCGCCGACGCACCGCCGGGCAAACTGGATACTGGCACGCCTGTGGATAGATCGGACGCGGGTGCGCCTTCAGGCAAACCGGACGCGGGTGCGCCCGGGGATAGCAGAGAGTCGAAGGCGCCGATGAGGGCCATGCGCTCTACCACTGGGCGGGAGACCCGCGCGCGGTCCCAGAAGTCCCGCAGGGATGTGTAGGGCTGGCTGGAAATTATGCGGGCTACCTCGGCGTCGCTGATGCCCTTCACCTCGCGCAGCGAGCAGCGGATGGCCAGGGGCGGACAAGCACCGCCGTCCGCTGCCGGGCGATCGTCGCGGCGGCCAGGGAAGCGGAGGACCCGGCGGCCCGACCTGCGGCCATCGGAAGCAAGCCGGCTACCGGAAGCAAGCCCGCTACCGGAAGCAGCCCGACGGCTATCAGAAGCGACCCGGCGGCCATCCGGAGCAGGTTGGTGTTCATCGGGAGCAAGCCGGCTGTCGGGAGCGGGATCGCCGGCCGATGGCTGTTCTGTCTTCCAGTGGCCGGAGGAGGCGTTGACGTCAACCGGGAGGACCTGGACGCCGGACAGGCGGGCATCGGCGATGATCACGCGCTTGGGGTACATGCCGGGGTCGTGGGTGAGCACACCGGCGTAGAACGCGGCCGGATAGTGGCGCTTGAGCCACGCCGACTGGTAGACGGGGATCGCGAACGCGGCGGCGTGCGCCTTGCAGAAGCCGAACCCGCCGAACGCGGCGACGATCTCCCAGACCCGTTCGATCGTCGCCGGGTCGAAGCCCCGGGCCGCGGCCTTGGCGCGGAACCACGGGCCGGTCCGCTCCGGGCCCTTTTCCGTCGACAGGTGGCGGCGGACCAGGTCCGCCTCGGCCAGGCCGCAGTTGGTCATCGCGTCGATGATCCGCAGCACCTGCTCGTGGAAGACCACCACTCCCCCCGTCTCCCGCAGCACCGCGCGCAGCTTGTCGTGCGGGTAGTGCGGCTCGGCCAGCCCGTGCCGGGCACGCAGGAACGGGGAGATCATGTCGGAGTTGACCGGGCCGGGCCGGAACAGCGAGATGTCCACGATCAGGTCGGCGACGTCGCGCGGCGCCATTTTCTTCACCAGCTCCCGCTGGCCGGGCGACTCGATCTGGAAGCAGCCGAGGGTGTCCGACTGGCCGATCATCGCGTAGGTGGCCTCGTCATCGCGGGGCATCGCGTCGATGTCGATCTTCCCGGCCGTGGTCCGGCCGATCTCGGCGAGCGTGTGCGCCATCGCCGACTGCATGCGCACGCCGAGCACATCCAGCTTGATCACGCCGGCGATCTCCGCGTCGTCCTTGTCCAGGTGGCTGAGCGGGAACCCCTCGCCGCTCGCCTGCACCGCTGTCCGGTCGAGCAGGGTCCGGTCGGAGAGCAGCACCCCGCACGGGTGCATCGCGACGTGGCGCGGGAGCCCGTCCAACTGCTCGGCGATGCTGAATATCGTCGCGAGCTGTGATGTGTTGACCCGGGAGCGGCGGAGCTCCGGCAACTCGGTGAGCGCGGCGGTGATGTGCTTCGCGCGGATGTGCGGGAAGGCCTTGGCGATCGCGCCGATCTCGTCCGGGGGAAGCGACATCGCGGCGGCGACATCCCTGATCGCGCTGCGCGCCCGGTAGGTCTCCATCATGCTGACGCAGGCGGTGCGCTCCGCCCCGTAGGCGTCGAAGATGATCCGGTACGCGTCCAGGCGGCGGGCCGACTCCACATCCAGGTCGATGTCGGGGAGGGTAGCCCTGATCGGCGACAGGAACCGCTCCATCAGCAGATCATGCTCGAGCGGGTCGATGGCGCTGATGCCGAGCAGATGGTTAACGAAGCAGCCCGCGCCCGAGCCCCGGATCGCGCAGCGGATACCGGCCGCGCGGACGCGGTCCGCCACGTCCGCCACCGTGAGGAAGTAGGAGGCCATGCCGGTCGCGGCGATGACCGCCAGCTCGCGTTCAAGGCGGTCCCGGGCGTCCCGCGCGGCGCGCTGCCTGCTGACGCCGGGCGGGCGGCTGTCGGCCCGGGCGGTGCGGTACTGACCGTGCAGGATCGCGTGCTCGCAGCGGTCGCGGAGCGTCTGCCGCTGCTCGCTCGCGCTGCCCCCGATGGCCGGCAGATGGTGGGCGCCGACGCCCAGGTCGCGAGCCGGATCGAGGGTGCAGCGCGCGGCCAGCTCCGCGGTGGCGGCCAGCAGCCGGGCGGCGAAGCCGGCCGTGCCCGGCCGGCCGGGCGGCCCGGTCACCGCCGCGGCCACGCGCTCAGCGACCACGGCCATCTCGACCGGGCCGGCCAGGTAGGCCCGGCCGTTGTGCGGGACCAGCTTGGGCGAGCCGAGCGGGACCAGGTGCCGCGCGGCGTCGAGCACCTGGGCGGCCGGGCTGTCGGCCGGATCCAGGTACCGGACGGCGTTGCCGAGCACGGCCGCGGTCCCGGTATCGCGGGCGAGTTCGGCCAGCCGCGCGGCGTTGGCGGTGGACTTGTACTCCAGGTGATCGGTGATCTCGACGACGACCTCGCAGTCCAGCGAGCGCCACCGGGCCAGCAGCCGCCGGGCCAGGTCGCGGCGGCGGGCGGCGACCGCCTGGCCGACGTCGCTGGCCGGGCCGAGCAGCACGACAAGCCCGGCCGCGTGCTCCGCTATCAGTCCGGGGGTGACCGCCGGTACGTCGTCGTCGGCCGCGCGACCCGCCCCCGATTCCGCCTCCGCCACGGCGTGGGCGGCGGAGACCAGCCGGCACAGCGACGCCCAGCCCTGGCGGCCAACGGCGAGCAGCGTCACCCGCCCGGGAGGGATGGCCAGGGGGGAATGGGGGGCGGGAGCCCCCCAGGCGGAAAGAAGGCGGGAGCCCCCCAGGCGGGAAGAAGACGGGAGCCCCCCATCCCAGGAGTCAGCGGGCGACAGCGCCAGATCGGCACCAAGCAATGGCTTGATGCCGGCGTCGACACAGGCAGTGACGTGCTTGAACGCGCCGTACAGGCCATCGCGGTCGGTCAGCGCGAGCGCGGGCATGCCCAGGTCGGCCGCGCGGGCGGCCAGCGCTCGCGGGGTCGCCGTGCCGTAGCGCAGCGAGTACGAGGACGCGACGTGCAGGTGCGTGAACTCCGGGCGGGCGGCGAGTGTCATCGGCGTCAGTCCTCGATCCGGCGCAGCGTCCAGGTGCCGGCCGCGATCTCCCGGCGGAGCTCGTAGGCGCCGGCAGGCCGGCCCCGGCCGGGCGATGCCTCAACCCGCCAGAACTCCAGCTCGGGCTGGGCCGGGACGGGGTTGGACTCGCGCCACCAGTCGCGGTTGACCAGCCAGTACTCATAAACCGCGTGCACCGCGTAGCGCCGTCCCCGCCACCCGAACTGGGTGGGCCGGCCGTCCTCCCCCGTCTGAACCTCGACCGGTTCTCCGTACAACCGCGCCATGTGTTGTCCTGCACTTCCCGCACGCCAAGCCACCGGCACCGTGCGTGCGTGGCTCGCACGGGCCGGCCCGCCCGGGGGAAGACGGGCGAAACTAAGTGTTCGCCCGACCCGACGAACCTGACAGCATGATCGAATATAGGTTCACTGCAACGCGCAAGTCAAGGTGATTTCAGCAACACTGGTCACACCTGTCCCAGCAGGTCAGGCGCATATAACGAAAAATCCGTACATGTCGAGGCGCGCCAGCGCCCGACATGTACGGATTGATCGAACGACCGCTGCGAGCCAACGGGCGGTCCGAGCGCCCGGAGGCGAGCAGGAAGGTAGTGCCTACTCCGCGGTCCAGCCGGGGATGGGGTAGGCGGACAGCAGGTCGCGGATCTCGTCGGCGATGCGGCCGAGGGGTTCCTCGTCTTCCTTGGCGGCGGCGGTGATGGCCTCGTCCATCCAGGCCGCCAGTTGCGGCATGTGCTCCTCGGTCAGGCCCCGGGTGGTGATCGCCGGGGTGCCGAGGCGGATGCCGGACGGGTCGAACGGGCGGCGCGGGTCGTACGGGACCGCGTTGAAGTTCAGCTCGATGCCGGCCTTGTCCAGGGCCTTCGCGGCCGGCTTGCCCGGCGACCCCCTTCGAGGTGAGGTCGACCAGCAGCAGGTGATTATCGGTCCCGCCGGACACCAGGTCGTAGCCGCGTGCCTGCAGAGCGGACCCGAGCGCGGCGGCGTTGGCCACCACCTGCGCCGCGTAGCCGCGGAACGACGGCCGGGCCGCCTCGTGCAGCGCCACCGCGATGCCAGCCGTCGTGTGGTTGTGCGGGCCGCCCTGCAGGCCGGGGAAGACCGCCTTGTCGACCGCGGTCGCGTGCGCGGCGTCGGTCAAGATCATCGCGCCGCGCGGGCCGCGCAGCGTCTTGTGCGTGGTCGTGGTGATCACCGGCGCGAAGCCCACCGGAGACGGGTGCGCCCCGCCCGCGATCAGGCCGGCGATGTGCGCGATGTCGGCGACCAGCACGGCGCCAACCTCCGCGGCGATCTGCGCGAAAGCCGGGAAGTCCACCGTCCGGGGCAGCGCGGTGCCGCCGCAGAAGATGATCTTGGGCCGCTCGCGCAGCGCCAGGTCGCGCACCTCGTCAAAGTCGATCCGGCCGGTGTCGCGGCGCACCCCGTACTGGACGGAGTGGAACCACTTGCCGCCGACCGTCGGTGGCGCCCCGTGCGTCAGGTGCCCGCCCATCGCCAGCGCGAGCCCCATGACCGTGTCGCCCGGCGACGCGAACGCCAGGTAGACGGCCAGGTTCGCGGGCGACCCCGAGTACGGCTGCACGTTCGCGTGCTCCACGCCGAACAGAGCCTGCGCCCGCGCCACCGCGATCGACTCGATCGGGTCGATGAGCTGCTGACCCTCGTAGTACCGCTTGCCCGGGTAACCCTCGGAGTACTTGTTGGTCAGCACCGTGCCCGAGGCTTCGAGCACGGCCTCCGATACGTAGTTCTCCGACGGGATCAGCCGGAACTTGTCGTGCTGGCGGCGAGCCTCGTCGTGGATCAGCCCCGCGATCTCCGGGTCTTCGGCGTCGATGTGCGGGATGGGCGGCTGGTGCATGGGGATGATGACCTCCTCGTCTGGCCAAGGCTACCAACCAGGCGGGGTGAAACACGGGACCGTTCGGTACCTTCGGTCTGTTCCCCTAAAGCAGACGGACAGGACCCCACCATGAGCAGCACCATCATTCTCGACTGCGACCCCGGCATCGACGACGCGCTGGCGATCGCCTTCGCGGCCGGGTCGCCCGGGATCGAACTGGCCGGCCTCACCACCGTGGCCGGCAACGTCGAGGTCGCCAAGACCACGGCGAACGCCCTGGCGGTGTCGTCCTTCGTCGGCGTCGGCGACGTGCCGGTGACCGCCGGGTGCGCCGCTCCGCTGCTGCGCCCGGCGCTGCACGCCGGTCACGTGCACGGCGAGACCGGCCTGGGCGGCGCGGTGCTGCCCGCCCCCGCGCGGCAGCCGGAGCCCGGGCACGCGATTGACTTCATCATCGAGGCCGCGGCCGCCGCACCCGGTGAGATCACCCTGGTCGCGACCGGCCCGCTGACCAACATCGGGCTGGCGCTCCGGCGCGAGCCCCGGCTGGCGTCGTGGGTCAGGGACTTCGTGATCATGGGCGGCTCGGCGTCGCGCGGCAACGAGACTCCCGCGGCCGAGTTCAACATCTGGGCCGACCCCGAGGCGGCGTCGATCGTGTTCGAGGCGAGGTGGCCGAACGGTGTGGCGATGATCGGGCTCGACGTCACGCTGCGCGCGCGGGCGACGCGCGGCATCCAGGAGCAGATGCGGACGCTCGGCACGCTCGGCTCGCGGCTGCTGCTGCCGGCCCTGGCGCAATACCGGGACTCAGACGACACCACCGGCGAGCCGCCGGTGCACGACGTGTGCGCGGTGGTCTCACTGGCCGACCCTTCGGTCTTCGACTACACGCCGGCCCTGGTGCAGGTGGAGACCACCGGCAGGCTCACGTCGGGCATGACCGTGACCGATTTCTCAGCCAAGGTCATCCCGAACGCACGCGTGGCTACCGCGGTCCACGCCGACCGTTTCTGGGAGATCGTGCTTGACGCCTATCGGACGGTCGCGGCCCGGATCGGCTGACCACCGCGCGTGCCCGCCGGCCCCGCTCCCCCAGGCGCCAACGCGCCGGTTCTGCTGGCGGCGGCCAGGGTGCCCGGCTCGGCCCGCGCGATGGTCGTCTCGTGCGCCTGGACGGCCTGCCCGGCCACCTCGACCAGGTCGTAGTAGCTCCACTGCTGCACGGGGGTGCCCGGTGCCCGCAGCCAGGCCGCGGCGGCCCGGCACCAGGCCGTGAGGCCGCTGGCGATCGAGAGGACGGCCATGTCGGCGCCCGGATCGTCGGCCCGCACCAGCTTGTCGCCGAAGCCCCGGGCGCCGAGGTCCTTCTCCAGTTCGGTCATCGCCTCGCCGGATTGCTTTGATCTTGGTAAATATATACCGAAATTTCGGGGCGGGGCTGGTGCCGCGGTCCCGTGGCCGCGGCGCCGCCGGGGACGCTGCTGGGAGCATTGTTTATGACGTATCAGGCGTGGTTGGAGCGTATTTACGCGGTTGAGAGCGTTGTTGGGGCCATTGTTGAGGAGGCATCGCACATGGTTAACGCCTTTACCGGGGCCGCCTGAGAGGCGAGGCCGGGACATTGCCGAAGAAGTAACGGGCAGGGATTAAGCCGTTACCGAGGGCGCAATTGCGTGTGCCAGCGAACGTAGGCGGCCGAACGGCCGAGGGCGCATTGCGGGCCGCCGGACGTAGGTAGTTGAGCGGTTGAGGGCGCCACCCGGGGCGCGGCTAGTGCCTGGTTGAGGACGTATCGGAGGCAGTTGCGCAGGTAAGGGGGTAGCTGCCGATGTTATTTTGAGTTTACTTGAGTGTGTTGTTGATGATGTGGCGAGAGGAAGAGAGCCTGACTACAACGAATGACAACTTTTTGTTTCGGGATCCCCCGCGGCTGACTCGCGGGTGATTGAATGCACGCGTTGCGCGCGAAGCTGCACCGATTGGGGATCCGGTGCCCGCGCACTAACTCACACAGACTGGGGAACCCGGGTGTCCTGGCGGAGCAGGTTCAAGGCAGGCGTGGCGGCGCTGGGGGCGGTCGCCGCAATCACCATGGCCGCCGCGATCGCCGCCGCGATCGCCGTGGTGATCGGCGTGGCCGAGGCGGGCGGGACCGCGCAAGTCGCCATTGCCGGCGTGGCCGACGCGAGCGTGACCGGCGGCTCCCCGACCGCGGTCAGCTACCAGGTGAGCGGGACGGCGCAGAGCGGGGCACTGGCCCACTGGACGTCTGCGCGGATGCGGACGGCGACGGCACTCTCCCCGGTGCTGGAGCGTTCCGGGCGGCCGGCGACGGCACAGCTGCCGACGCGGCCGATACAGAGCCAGCTGGCTCCGGAGGTGACCGCGCCCAAGGGAACCCCGAGGGCGGTCCCGTTCACCGGCTCGCCCACTACCGGGGCGCTGTTCTACACGACGGGCGGCAAGAACCACTTCTGCACCGCATCGGTGGTGGACTCCCCGGCAGGCGACATGCTGCTCACGGCGGCGCACTGCGTGTACTGGAAGGGCTTCGCGACGAACATCGAGTACGTGCCGGGGTACCACGACGGGGCGCAGCCGTACGGGGCGTGGCCGGTCGCGAAGATCACGGTGGCCAGCGGCTGGCAGTCTTCGCACAACCCCGACCTTGATTTCGCGTTCCTCACGGTCGCCACGGTGGGCAGGCAGCAGATCCAGGCCCGGACCGGCGGCCTCACCATCGGATTCACCCGTTGGTACAGCGAGAAAATCGAGGTCATCGGGCATAACGACACCGGCGCGAAACCTATCCGCTGCGCCACCAAGAGCTTCCGGTTCCGCACCGGGCAGATGGAGTTCTACTGCCACGGGTTCTGGACGGGGACCAGCGGCGGGCCGTGGATCATCGGCTACAACGCCAAGAAAGGAACCGGCACGGTGTTCGGCGTGATCGGCGGCTATGAGCTCGGCGGCGACTACGAGTGGGCCTCCTACAGCGCCTACTTCGGCTCGGCCACCCGCAGCCTCTACCAGCAGGTCGAACGCCAGGCGACGCCCGTCCCGAAGCCGACCCAGACCCAGACGCCGACGCCGGCCAGGTCGTCATCGACGCCAACCACGTCCCCGACGCCCACCACCTCAGCGGCAGCGGCCACGGCGCCGGCCGCGCGGCAACGACCCCGCCCTCCCCCGTACCGTCAGTCCCGAGCTCGCCGTCCCCGACCGCAACGGGATCGGCCAGCGACGCCTACCGCCCCATCGTCGGGTAGGGCACGCCCGTAGGTACCGCCTGCTGCCCTGGTCACGTCGGCCCACTCGCTCTGCAGCGCGGCCAGTCCTTCGGCCTCAACCGGCGGACCAGTTGTGCGGCGTCACCAGTCGCAATCACAAGCGGATATCCCGCAGCAAGAGCGACATTACATAGCTCCCGGACAAAATCGGCCGGTTTTCGGGCCTGAAAATGTCCGGCCGCTATGCAAAGTCGAAAAAGTGTCCGGGCGCTATGCAAAGTGACCGCAAACGCGAGGGGAGGGAGAGGTCTCCGGGGCTGATGGGCCGTGGCGCCCGCCTAGGCATGCGAGCAGCTCACCCCAACCGACGGTCTCACACCCGGTCCCGGCCGAGCGCCGGGCGCTTGTCTACTGGACGTCGCCGCGGATGCTGAAGTCAGCGGGGAACGGCTTATCGACGCCGTGCGCGAGGGCAAAGCCGTCGAAGTCAGGGAAAAGGGCTTCCTCGCTGAAGCCCAGCAGCGCCTCCCAGATCGCGTTTAGTGCCGCCTTGAGTGCGGCTGACACGAAGATCACCGCAGCTCCGGGGATCGCGCCGGTGCCGCCGAGGCTGACTCCGCCCTCGCCCAGCCGGATGGATCCCCACGGCTCATCGACCACCTGGCCGAACACGAAGACGGCCTGCTGGGCGGAGATCCGCGGCGACAGACTGCGCGGCTGCCACCACAGCAGCCGCCCGGAGGCCATGCCGAGCAGGTCATCGACGCCGGTGCGGAGCATCTCGGTGCCGAGGTGGACCGCGTTCTCCCCGAGCTCGAACCCGATCAGCACCCCGTCCTGCTCAGGTTCCCAGCGGCAAGCGAACCACAGCGCGACGAACGCGTTCCGGCTGCAATCGAGCAGGCGGGTCGCGGCGCCATGATGCTGGAGACGAGCCAGCAGCTCGAGCTCGCCCAGTTCGCTACCAAGCCCGGCCGTCCGGGCGCGCTCGATCAGCGCTCTCTCCACGGCACGCAGGCCCGCCTCGGTCAGCGCGGATCCCGGCCCGCTCCCCCGGTTCCGGCGGTAACGGCGGACCAGCGACGGATCAAGGCCCCAGCCAACGCTGGCCTGGCCTCTCCACGCGCCTATCGGAAGACTGCCGAGGTGACCAAGCGCGATCAGCAGCTGCGACGGGTACTCCGGTGCCAGGCAGCTGCCGTACACCTGATGGGTGACCGTCGGGATCCTCTGCAGCTCCGCACGGAACCGACGCTGGCCGACGGCCGTCCACCTGGACGGCAGCGGCCGCCGAGGTGCTCTTGTCCCCGTTCACCAGCCCACCGTAACCCTGGCTGGCAACCGGCGGCAAAGAGCACCGGCGGGTCAGAGGACCTTGGTGCCGTACATCTCGCCGAGCGGGTCGGCCAGCAGCTCCAGGCGGACGCCGTCCGGGTCCTTGAAGTAGATGGACGTGCCGCTGGCCTCGGCGTACTCGACCCCGGCGGCGTCCAGCTTGGCCTTGAGGTGGAGCCACTTGTCCTTTGTCACCGAGATGGCGATGTGGTTGATGTTCCCGAGCGTCTCCAGGTACGGGCCGAGGTCGAGGCCGGGGAAATCGAAGAACGCCAGCAGGTTGCCGTTGCCGACGTCGAAGAAGAAGTGGGTCGATCCCTGGTAGTCGCGATTGCCGAAGAGCTCGGTGAGCGGGAACTCCAGGATGCCCTGGTAGAACCTGATCGTCTGCTCAACATCGGAGCAGATCAGCGCGGCGTGGTGGATACCGCGGGCGGAAGTGGCGGGCCGGTCGGGCGTGATGTACACGGCCTCGAGCCGGGCCCGCTCGGCCTTGATGGCGTCCAGGTCGATCTCGGTCATCGGCTTACCTCCGGGCGCGCGACGGTTGTCATGGGTGGTCGTTCCCCCGGGGATAGCGGTAATGCGGGGACGAGGCGGAGCAACGGCCCGTTAATCCTGACCTTTTGGTGAATTTTAAAGGACCCGCAGCTCGACGCTGATGTTCCCCCTGGTCGCCCGGGAGTACGGGCAGACCTGGTGGGCCGCCTCGGCGAACTCGCGGACCTTCTCCCGCTCCATCCCCGGGACGTGGATGACCAGCGTCGCGATGAGGCCGAAGGTGTCACCGTCGGGGCCGATGCCGACCTGCGCGGTCACCGTGGAGTCGCCCAGTGAGGCGTGCTCGCGGCTCGCGACCAGGCGCAGCGCGCTATGGAAGCAGGCGGCGTAGCCGGCCGCGAATAGCTGCTCGGGGTTGGACCCGGCGCCGGTGCCGCCCATCTCCGCGGGCAACGCCAGGTCCAGGTCGATCTTGTGGTCGGAGGAGGCGACATGGCCGTTGCGCCCATCGCCGGTCGAGGTCGCCTCGGCGGTGTAGAGAACCTTCTCAGGCATACCAACGAGCCTATCGCGACCCGCCCGCGCGGGCAGGGACCCACGAAGGCAGCGCTGAGTGACGAGGGCTACGGATATGGACACGTTCGGTATATTGGCTGGGTCTGCTTTCTCGCAGACTGCGACCTACGTGTAGCCGTTGCGTGATCTTCGCCCTGCACAATGGTCTTCGAGCGCCGGTAGCTCAGACGGATAGAGCGGCTGCCTTCTAAGCAGCGGGTCGCGGGTTCGAATCCTGCCCGGCGCACTCAGCTTCTATGAAGCGTAGAGGCGATTTTCGTACTCCGTAGAGGCATGTCACGACGCCCTGCCGCGGCGACGTGCCGCGTTCGTGCCAGATGTGCGCGTCCGATCCGCAGAAGTGAGGCAAGCGGGCATCTCGCAGGACGTGATCGAGTCGTAGACATCCCAGCAGAGGCATGTAGGTTCTCCCAGGGGAACTGTGTAAATCCTCCCACGAAAAGTATGTAAATCTTCCCAGAAAATCGTCTGCGGCCGGGCTGATGCGGCAGTCTGTAGGGTGTGAATGCCATCAGCGGACTACGCCCCAGGCGGCTCCTCGAAGTCGTCTCGCAGCGTGTAGCCGAGGAACCGGTCGTAATCCTTACCGGGCCGCGCACCGTAGGGAAGAGCACGCTGCTCGCCAGTCTCAGCACAGAGTTCGACCGGCCCGTGTTCGACCTGGACCAGCCGGACGTACGGGAAGCCGCGGCCGCGGATCCGGGTTTCCTTGTCTCTGCTCCAGGACCGGTGTTCATTGATGAGTTCCAGCACGTCCCCGAGATCTTGGACGCGATCAAGGCCGCGCTGAACCGGGACACCCGGCCGGGGCGCTTCGTCCTGACTGGTTCGACCAGGTACACCGTGCTGCCGCAGGCCGCGCAGTCACTAACCGGGCGGGCGCACGTCGTCAACGTGCTTCCGCTGTCCCAGGGGGAGCTTGACGGTCACCGCGAGCGCTTCATTGACCTGCTGTGGCAGGACCCGGAACGAATACCGCCAGCGGCGGTTCCCGCGTGCAGCAGGGACGAATACGTGAACCGGATCCTAGCTGGCGGCTTCCCGATGATCCTGCAGAGGCAAACTTCGCGGGCGCGCACATCCTGGTTTGCTGATTATGTGGACCTGGTGGTCATGCGGGATGTTCTCGACATCGCGCGCATCCGGCAGCGTGACGCTCTCCCCAGGCTGCTACGCCAGTTCGCGGCGCAGACCGGCCAGTTGCTCAACATCACGAAGGCCGGCCAGGCCGTTGGGCTGGAAAGCAGCACCGCGAACCGGTACGCGACCCTTCTCGAAGCGGCATTCATGATCCAGCGGCTGCCAGCCTGGGGCGAGACACTGGGCAAGCGACTCTCCGCTCACCCGAAGGTGCACGTCATCGACTCCGGGCTGGCGGGCTGGCTGCTCGGGCTCAGCGCCGCGAAGATCAATAGCCGGAACCCGGCCGCCCTGACCGAGTTCGGGCATCTAGTGGAGACGTTCGCCGTCGGCGAGATCCTCAAGCAGGTCAGCTGGGCGGATGAGGTGATCACGGCGTCGCACTTCCGCACTGAGGCCGGGGACGAAGTCGACCTTGTCCTGGAGACTTGGGACGGCAGAGTCGCCGGATTCGAGATCAAAGCCGGCACCAGGATCAAGGACCCGGATCTGAACGGCCTCCGCCTGCTGCGCGACCGCCTCGGCGACAGGTTCGCAGGCGGCTTCGTGCTCAATCTCGGGGAACTCGCCTACCAGAAAGGAAAGCAAGATCGCGGTGCTACCGCTCAGCGCCCTCTGGTCATTACCAGTCCGACTGAAGTGGTCGAGGCTCTGGATGAGGAGCTCAATGATCGCGGGATGCACTTAGCATTCGTCGAGCCACGCGATCGCTTCCAGGACCTGGTGCGCCGCTATGGCCTCAACACTACGCTGGACCGAGAGCACTTCCATCCCAGCCTCGGCTAGGCCCTCGATGCGATCAACAATGCGGCCAAGGACAGCCCTATGCCGCCGGATGAAGGGATGCCGCCTCCATGAGCACCGCCCCTGACGCCGTGAGCGATGAGGACACCGGCAGCCCACGGCTAGCGCTCCTGCTCGCCGCGGCGATGTTTGTCCTGGTTGTCGATACCTCGCTGATGAACGTGTCGATCTCCGCGGTGATCAAGGATCTGCATACGACGGCGAGCGGCGTCCAGTCGGCGATCGCCCTGGAGGCGCTCGTCTCTGCGGCCTTCATCCTGATCAATTCCAAGATGGGCGACCTCATGGGGCGCAAGCGTGCCTACGTGATCGGCCTGCTCGCCTATGCCGTCGGCGCCTTGGCCATGACCGTTGCCCAGAGCCTGACTGCCATCATCATCTTCTGGGCGATCATCGGCGGACTCGGCGCGTCCCTGCTGCTACCGGCCATGCAGTCCCTCATCCACGGCAATTTCAAGGGCGCAGCCCAGCGGCGGGCCTACGCGCTCACCGGCGCATCTGCTGCGATCGCCGCCGCCGTCGGACCGCTCCTCGGCGGGTTCCTCACGACCTACCTGTCATGGCGTGTCGGCTTCGGGCTCGAGGTGGTCGTCATCCTCGTCGTGCTGTCCCAGATCCGCGTGGTCAAAGACGTGCCCTACACAGGGCCGCGCCAGATCGACTTTGTGGGCGCGGCGCTCTCAGTGGTCGGCATGGGCGGCGTCGTCCTCGGCATCCTCGTCTGGCAGGAGGGCGGCGACTACGTAGGCCTGATCATAGGCATCGGCGCGGTGACCCTGGTCGCGCTCGCCTTCTGGCTCGTCCGCCGCAAGCGGCGCGGCAAGCCCACCCTGTTGGATCCTGACCTGTTCAAGCACTTGAATTTCCGCATCGGCATCTCGCAGCAGATGCTCCAGCAGATCACCCTGGGCGGCGCCATGATCGTCCTGCCGCTCTTCCTGCAGATGACCCTCGAGTACAACGCCATGCAGGCCGGCCTCTCCCTCGCCCCCCTTTCCCTTTCCATGTTCGGCATGGCCATGCTTGCCGGACGCAAGGCCGGCAATCGGCGCCCGGCTCACATCGTCATGGCCGGATTCGCCCTCAGCACCGTCGGCATGGCCGCAATCATTCCCCTGGTGCCGAGAGTGGACTCGGGATGGTATCTGGTGATCCCGCTGGTGATCACCGGCTCGGGTCTGGGCCTGCTGGTGTCCCAACTCAACAACTTCACCCTCGCACCCATCGCCGAGGAACGCGTCAGTGAAGCGGCCGGGGTGAACTCCGCCGCAGGCTCCTTCGGGCTGTCCTTCGGACTCGCCATAGCCGGCGGCATCATGCTGTGGACCTTGGCCTTGAGCTTCACCCACTTGACCGAGACCAGCACCGTGATCCCCCCGGCCCAACAACAACAGATCTCCGCCGAGCTCGAGCACGATGCCGAGATCATGAGCAATACACAGCTTCAGCAGCAGATCGCTGGCGAGCCCCCGGCCGTCGAGGCTGAGGTCCTCGCCATCAACACCTACGCCCGGAACCGCTCCCTTCAGATAGCGCTACTCGTTCCCGCCCTCGCCTCCCTCCTCGGTCTGGGCAACTCATTCCGCATGCTTCGCCTCCCAGACATCGCTCCCGCAGCAGACATCGAAGGCGTCGACTTCGGATAAGCGGTATCCAGTTCGGTCACGTGTCACCTGGGGCAGACTTGGCGTCGGCTTCGATGTCGGCGGTGTCGGCCTTCAACTGCCGGGCTTCCACCTTCTTGGCCTTCTTCATCGCCCGCTCGACCTTCGCACCCATGTCGGACACTGCTACCACAACCAGGCCGGCTTGCCCGGCGTCCAAGTGCTCGCCGAGTTCCTTGAGGTCCCGGCGGCTCATGCCGGCTGCGGCGTGACCGGCAACCGCGCCTAGGACCGCGCCGCCACCGGTAGCAACCGCAAGCAGGCCACCGCCGATCGCGGCGAACGGGAACAGCGCCACGACCAGGCCGGTAGCCAGGCCCACGCCTCCGCCGAGCACACCGCCGACCCGGGTCGGCGTCTCGTGCTTCTTGGTTATCTTGACCTTCCCGTCGGGACGCCGCTCGACCACCGCAGCGTCATAGGCGTCGATCAGGCCTTCCTTGGTGTGCAAATCCTTAACCAGGTCGTAGTCGGCGTCAGCATCGCTGACGGAGTCATACACCCCGACATAGGCCATGAACGTGTCGATTGCCATCGTGATACCTCCCGGAGCGGAGCCTGCAGGCGGGGCGACACTTGACGCGGCCTCCCCTGCCACACAATGCTAGCCATCTTCGCCCGGCACCGGCGGATTATGCCGCCCGAGTGGTGCGGGATGGCAGGAGCTTGATCTCGTCGCGTCCCAGCCGGGGTAACCAGCAGCCCGACGGCTCAGCAGCCAAAGTCTCGAAGATCGCCCCGGCCGCAGCCAAGCCCATGATCGTCAGTTCTGGGGACCTGCCTCGCCCAGGCCTCGCGGCCTCGCACGCGCCATCCGCGCGGAGCCCGTGACCGTGCGGCCCTGGCGCTCAGCCTCACGCTCCATGCGCTGGATCTGCCGCTTATCCCAGGCCCGCAGGCGGGCCATGGCGCTGGCCCGGTTGTCCTGGCCGATCCCCCGCAGCGCCCCCAGCACGATCGCGGCCACGGCCACCTTCTCATAGAAGCGGCGGCTCCGCAGCACATGAACCGCCACGCCCAGCCCGACCAGCCCCAGCGCCGCCCGACCGTTAAAGCCCGAGTTCCCCGGCTGCGCCGCCGACCTGCTGCTGCCCGCCGCGATGGCCAGCGGCGGCCTACCGGCACCCTGCCCCGATCTTGACATGTAGCCTCCCTGCCCTAAAGCGCCCGCGCACACTGTCAGAGTGCCGCGCGATGAGGCTTCCCGCGCATCACCCCCGACGGGGTGACCCTTCCTGGGCGGACGGGTGGGTGCCGAGAACCTCGTCCACGTCACGCGACTAGGCGATACTCGTGGATCAGACCACCGAGGCGAGCGCGTCACCGGGCGTTCGAGAGCAACGCGCGGTACCTGCTGATCGCGCTGGAGGGACTCTGATGCTGTTCGGAGCGGCCAACATCAACCTGGGAGCCCTGGGCATCCCGGACGTGACCGGGTACCGCGAGCACCTCTACCAGGTGAGCGCCGGGAAGATCGTGTTCCCGTCGGTGAACGGCCCGATCCCGGCGGCCTGGCCGACGACCCCCGCAGGCGTCACCGGGTTCTACACCATCTACCCCAATCCGGGCCAGCTGCTGGCCGGCCAGCTGGACGAGACGCTGCGCGCCTTCATTGGCAGCGCCCCGTCGCAGGGCGGCGTGCTCACCGCGTACGCCGAGGCCGACGGCCACGCCGCTCAAGGCGGCCAGTTCGCGCCGCTGGGGCTGACCAAGGCGAAGCTCTTCCAGGTTCACGCCCACCTGCAGGCGCTGTGCCGCGGCAGCCGGGTGAAGTACGGCGCGGTGATCTGCGGGACCGGCCTGGACCAGGTGCTGTTCTGCCCGCCCGGGCTCGACTTCTACGCGCTCGACTGGTACGACAACTGGAACCCGCCGCTGATCCGGGCGCTGAACGCCTGGCGCGAGAACCTCGAGCAGCACGTCCAGGAGTCGCCGGTGCTGGCGATCGCGGAGACGAACAGCAACGTGCCAGCGCAGCGCCCGTCGTGGTTCGCCACGGTCTACGGCTGGCTGGCGGGCTACAGCGCCCAGAACGGCGGCCGGGCGCTGGGCTACTGGAGCTACTGGCGCACCGACGCCGGCATCGGCAGCCTGTCCGGCCCGTGGCTGCCGGGCGACGCCGCGACGATCGCCGCGCTCACCCGGATCGCCACTCACTGCAGGAGCGACGTGTGAAGAAAACCGCGTGGCTGGATGACGTCGCGGACAAGGACCACGACGCGGCGTTCCACTACCCGTCCCTGCGGTTCGACGCGCGCCGGGCCGGGCGGCTGGCGATGTTCACGATCGCGGTGTCCTAGATCGCGGTGTCCTAGGAGGCCTCGACCTCGGGCAGGATCTCCTCCTTCAGCCGTTTGAGGTCGTCGAGCGTCTTGGAGACCGGCACGTCGGCGAACGGGGGCCAGATCATCGGCATCGTGAGCCCGGCCTCCTTGTACCGCTTGAGCCGGTCGGTGATCTGCCCGGCCGTTCCCACCATGAGGTTGGTGACCCGGCCGTTGTCCGACTGGTCGGTCTTCTCCTCGGTGATGACGGTCCACAGCATGCTGATGATCTCGAGGTCGTCCACCGAGCGCGAGCTCCCGAGCTCGTCGAGTTCCCGCTGGATGGCGCTGCGCCACTGCAGGATGTCGTCCGGCGAGTCCTGGATCCCGATCCAGCCCGACAGGTTGTACTTCGCGATGCGCGCGGCCGAGCGCTTCGGGTCCTTGAGCCCGCTGAAGAAGATCGGCGGGTGCGGCTGCTGCAGCGGCTTGGCCCCGAACCCGCACCGCTCGAAGTCGGCGAACTCGCCGTGGTACTCGAAGAGATCGTTCGTCCAGATGCCCTGCATGATCTCGATCGTCTCGCGCACGTGCGTGTGCCGCCTGGGGAAGATGTGGGTGGCGCTGGCGGCCGCGAACTCCTCGGGCATCCAGCCGGAGCCGACGCCTACGTTGAGCCTGCCGCCCGAGAGGTGATCGATCGTGGCCATCTCGGCGGCGAGGACGCCGGGCGCGCGGAACGGCGTATCGGTGATGCTCATGCCGATCCGCACCTTCGTCGTCTTCGCGGCGAGCCAGGGGATCAGCGGCATGCCCTGGAACCACTCCCCCCGCGAGGACACCGGCAGGGCCTTGGGGAGCCCCGGCATCATGCCGAACGAGTACTGCAGCTCCTGGCGGTCGGAGGCTTCCGGTACGACGATCCGGTCGAGCGTCCAGACGGAGTCGAAGTCGAGGTCCTCGGCGAGGCTGGTGAGATCTTCGAGCTCCTTGACGGTCACCTTGTCGCGGAAGTTCGGCAGGTAGAGAGCAAGCTTCATAACAGACGGCCTCCTTGCCGGGCGGTGGCGGATCGAGGGCAGGTGGCGGATCGAGGGCACGGAGTGGATCGAGGCAGCGGGCGGACGGGCACGTTTTCCAGACTGACGGGCGACCGTCACAACCGCACCAACGGGATCTCAACGCTTCCTCAACTCCGCAGCGTGGACGCGGTGCCTTGCCCTGCTCTCACCGCAGCGCGCACTATTGATACGGGCGACACTGTGGTCGTCCCTGGCCGAGGAGTCCGAGCGTGTCCGACTTCGCCCGTTTCCGGATCCTGATCGTCGACGACGATCAGCGGGTGCGGACGGTGGTGGCCTGGCAGCTCGAGGCGGACGGGTTCGCGGTCACTGAAGCCGGCGACGGCCCGTCCGCCCTCGCCCAGATCGAGCACGACCGGCCCGACCTCGTAGTCCTCGACCTTTCCCTGCCGGGCGTCGGCGGGCTCGACGTCCTGCGCCGGGTGCGCGAAGCGGAGGGGGCGGCTGCCCTGCTCCCGATCATCGTGCTGTCCGGTCGCAGCGGGGAGACCGACCGGATCATCGGGCTCGACCTCGGCGCCGACGACTACCTGGTCAAGCCGTTCTCGCCGGGGGAACTAGCAGCGCGGGTCCGGTCGTTGCTGCGCCGCACGCGCCCCGGCGCCGTCCCGGCCCGGCCAGCCGGCGGACTCTGGGTCGACGAGACCAGCCGCGACGTCACGGTCAATGGCTGCCCGGTCGACCTTACGGCGAAAGAGTTCGATCTGCTGGCCTTCCTCGTCCGCCATCCCCGGCAGGTGTTCACCCGAGCCCAGCTGCTGCAGCAGGTGTGGGGCAGCGCCAAGGGCTGGCAGGGCGAGGCCACGGTCACCGAGCACGTGCACCGGCTGCGCCAGAAACTCGGCGCCCACGGTGACGGCCGTCCGATTGTGGCGACCGTCCGCGGCGTCGGGTACCGCATGGAGCCGGCCGATGCGCACGGATGAGGCGGGTGAGGTTGCCACCGACACCGTTGCCACGGACACCGTTGCCATCGACACAGGCGCGAGCTTCGACCTCGACCATGCCGACAGCCTCGACCTGCTCCGTCGGCAGACCTCGGTCCTTGAGCTGATCGCGGCAGGCACTCCGCTGGCCGAGGTCCTCACCTGCGTGGTCGTCGCGCTGGAAGAGTTGATCGAGGGCAGCCGGTGCTCGATCCTGCTGCTTGACGCGGCGACGGCGACGCTGCACCACGGCGCCGCCCCGTCGCTGCCCGCCGCCTACTCGGCCCGCATCGACGGGCTGCTCGTCGGCCCCGAGGAGGGATCGTGCGGAGCGGCAGCCTACCTCGGCACCCCGGTCGTCGCGGCCGACATCCGCATCGACGCGCGCTGGCAGCGGTTCCGCGATGTCGCGACGCCGCACGGAATGCGCTCCTGCTGGTCGAGCCCGATCCGGGGCCGGGCCGGCATCGTCGGCACGTTCGCGGTCTACCACGACCATCCGCACCGCCCGCCGCAGCGCGAGCGGAGGCTGGTCGACCGGTTTTCGCACCTGGCGTCGGTCGCGATCGACCACGCCGGGCTGTTCGGGGCGCTCGCGGAGAGCGAAGACCGCTTCCGCCGGGCGTTCGAGGACAACGCCGTCGGCATGCTGCTGGCCAGGGTCGACGGCCGGATAGTGCGGGTGAACCGCGCGCTGCGGGACCTGCTCGGCCGCACGGAGCCGCAATTGCTCGGCTACCCCCTCGACGACGTCGTGAGTCCGGCGGCGGGCACGGCGGGGCAGCTCGAGCGGCTCGCCAGGGACCGGGCTGGCAGCGCGCACTACGAGGCGACGGCCCGGCACACCGACGGCCGCACGATCGACCTCGCCGTGGCGGCGTCGGTCGTCCGCGGCGCGGACGGCGTGCCGGTCAACCTGAGCGTGAACCTGCTCGACATCACCCAGCGGCGGGCCGCCGAACGGGAGCGGCGCGCCCGGCGCGAGGCCGAGGTCGCCCGCGCGACGGCGGAGGCCGCCAGCCGGGCGAAGTCCGAGTTCGTGGCGGCGCTCAACCACGAGCTGCGCACCCCGTTGCAGGCGATCACCGGGTTCACCGAGCTGCTGCGCACCCTGGACCTGCCGCCCGAGCGCAGGCAGGCGGCGCTCGAGCACATCGGCGCGGCGACCGAGCACGTGCTCTCGATGGTCGATGACCTGCTCGACATCGCGAAGATCGAAGCCGACGCGCTGCCGATCCGGGTCGAGCCGGTCGAGCTGTGCGCCCTGCTCGACGAGGTGCTCACCCTGCTGGCCCCGCTGGCCGAAGAGCACCACGTCATGCTGCGGCCCGCCGTACCGGCCAGGGGGTCCGCGGTCCGCGCCGACCGGCGCCGGCTCCGCCAAGTGCTGATCAACCTGGTCACCAACGGCATCCGCTACAACCGCGCGGGGGGCTGGGTCGAGGTCGGGGCGGCGGACTCCGGCGCGTCCACGGTGACCGTGGCGGTCCGGGACTCGGGCCGCGGGATCCCCGCCGCGATGATGGGCCGACTGTTCACGCCGTTCGACCGGCTCAGCGCCGAATGCTCGGCGGAGCCGGGAGCGGGCCTCGGCCTCGTGGTCGCCCGCGCCCTGACCCAGGTGATGGGCGGCACCCTGCAGATCCGCAGCGTGCCGGAGGTGGGGACCACGGCCGAGATAACGCTCCCGCCGGCGGTCTGCGGCTGACGGGTGGTGCCGGGGGCTGAGGGTGACAGAGTCACCACCGGCCGTTCAGGGAAATAGATTTTGATCTTCCCTGAACGGTCCGTGGTGACTCCACTCGGCATAAGCTGCCGTGCGCAGCAGCGCGGCGTCCCGGGCGGCGACGTGCTCCTCCCAGAAGTCCATCGGTAGGCGGCCTTCGATGTCGGCCGCCACCGTGGCGACGAGATCGGGCGTCCACGGGTCGTGCTGTCCGCGCTCGGCTCCCATCCGCTCGTAGGCGGGCCCCATGAGCTCCGCGTGACGGCGGATGCCGCCACGTGTGTTGAGATGGGACGTCTCGAATGGGCCGAGCACCGCCCAGCGTCGCCCGAGCCCCTCCCGCACCAAGCGGTCGACGTCGGCAGGCGAGACCACACCGTCACGTACCAGGCAGTATGCCTCGCGCAGGACCGCCCCCTGCAGGCGGTTGAAGACGAAGCCCTCCGGCTCACCGTTCACCAGCACTGGCGACATGCCCACCGACTCGATGACCTCCCGGGCGCGTTGGATCGTTTCCTCTGAGGTAAACGGTGCTGGTACCACCTCAGCCACGGGCAGCAGGTACGGGGGGTTGCCGGGGTGGACCACCAGGCAGCGCTGCCGCCCTGGCAGCTCGCCGGCCCAGCGAGAGGCGGCGATCATCGAACTTGAGCTGGCCAGCACCGCGCTGTCCGGGATGAGCCGGTCGAGTTGGGTGCAGAGCTCGCGTTTGGCCTCGAGGTTTTCGACGATGGATTCCTGCACCCAGGTGGCGCCGTCCACCGCTTCGCTCAGGTCGTCGCTGATGGTGATCCGGGCCGCGGTGGCTTCGACTGGCTCTGCTAGCAGCCCCATACGGTGCAGGTCGCGCAGGCGCCGCTCGACCGCTGCGGGTGCGGCCTCGCGCATCTGCCCGGCGATGTCGAATAGCGACACCGACCAGTGCGCCCGGGCGAAGACGACTGACCAGGCGAGGCCGATGCTGCCGGCCCCGACTATCGCCATACGCTCAGGCGGGAGGGGAATGGGCCGTTCCTCGGCCATGTCGACCCCTCGTAGCGGGCTCATCGGCGCTTGGCCCGGTACGCCCGCCAAGTGGTGGCCCAGCCGACTGGGTCGTCCAGTGCGGAGGGGTCCAGCTGTGTGACCACTTGGCGGTGGGGTGCCGACTTGACCAGGTCGGGGTCCTTGCGCCCTTCTTCCAGGACGTGCGCCAGGACGTCGATCCAGTAGTCGATCTCCTCCAGCGACCAGCTCTCGCCGGCCTCGGGGGTGAACGGCTCCGGGACGATCCACGGCTCATGACTGAGCCACATCGCGTCGATGCCGAAGTCGGCCATTCGGTTCTGCACGTCCGCTACGGTGACGCCGGTCTCTTCCGTGTACGGGGCAAGGCTGTAACGGGTCATCTCCAGGCGGTGCTTGGTCAGGTGCGGGTAGGACTTCGTCACGCCGGGGATGGCCAGCAGCCGGGTCTCCATGTAGTTGTTGGCGAGCACCGACAGGTCGGCCGCGGCCAGCACCCCGTCTCCGCCCATCGCCAGCACCCACGAGTAGGCCTTCACGACCTGGTGCACGTTGCCGAGGAACTCCCGCACTCGACCGACGCCGCCCGGATTCTCTCGTCGCAGGTAGCGGCCGTCCTCGAACTCCACGAGCGGGCCAGGCAGGAACCGCGCTAGCTCCTTAGTGCAGCCGTACGCGCCAACCGCCGGCCCTCCGCCGCCCTTCGGGACACCGAACGTCTTGTGCAGCATGAACATGCAGGCATCGAAGCCGAGTTCCGCGGCCTGGATGCGCCCCATCACGCCGTTGAAGTTGGCATGGTCGTAGAAGCACAGACCGCCGACCTGGTGGACGACATCCACCCACTGCTTGATGTTGGGGTTATAGATCCCCATGTCGTCCGGGTTGTTGATCATCAGGGACGCGGTGCGGTCGCTGACCACCGAGCGCAACGCGTCCAGCGAGGGGAAGCCATCGCTCTCCATCGGCAAGGTGATCACGTCGAAGCCGGCCGCGGCGGCGGTGGCGGGGTTGCACGGGTGCGCCTGCTGTGTCGTGATCACCTCGCGGCGCTGTCCCAACTCGCCGCGGGCCGCGTGATACGCGCGGGTGACGGTGGCATGCGTGTAAGCCGCCGCCGCGCCTCCCCCGGGCTGGAAGACGAAGCGGTCCATGCCCGACAGCTCCCGCAGCGAGAGGTCCATCCGGTGGATGATCTCCAGCAGCCCTTGCACGGTGTCGTCGTGCTGGCGGGGGTGCACGTCCGCGACTCTCGGGTGGGCGGCGAGCCGCTCGTTCACGCGGGGGTTGTACTTCATCGTGCAGGTGCCGAACAGGCTGATGCCCACCATGCCCATCGTCTCCTGGGACAGGTGCAGGTAGTGGCGCAGCACCTCGGGCTCCGACAGCTCGGGCAGTCCCGGCGGCCGATCGCGGCGGGACAGGGCGGCGGGGATGTCGGCCGACACCGACGGGTCGATGGGGGCGGGCGGCACCGCGCCCCGGCGGCCCGCCGCCCCCATCTCCATGATCAGTGGCTCGTCCCAGACCGGGGCGTGGTACTGGCGGATCGGTGCGCTCATGCCGTCAGCTCCTTCAGTGCGGAGATCAGCGCGGCGATATCGGAGCCGTTGTGGATCTCCGTGACGCAGTAGAGCGCAGCCTGCCCCAGTTCGGGAAAGTCCGCGCTGAGGTCGTGCCCGCCGAAGATCCCCCGGTCGCGCAGGCCGACATTGATCTCAGCGACGGTTCGCCCGGTGGCGTTGAAGTCCACCACGAGTTCGGAGAAGAACCCGCTCCAGCGGACCGAGACGCCCGGGACGCCGCCGAGCTGCCGCGCGGCGTATGCGCTGTTGGACGGATCGTGTGCCCGATCTCGGCGAAGCCGACCGGCCCTAGGAGCGCCATGTACACGGCGTTGACCACGGCCCAGAGGTAGACCGAGTTCCCGGTCCAGTCATTGCCCTCGTCCCGCGAGCCGTAGGACGACTGGTGGAACAAGGTCATCCCGAAGCCGTGTTCGCCGGGCCGGAGCGTGCCCGCCAGGCTGACTTGCAGCGTCGGGTACTGGCGTGCGTACCGCTCCTCGTCACGGGTGGCGATGAACCCGCCGGCGCCGCCGCCGGCGTTGAGGTGGACGCCCAGCGGCTGGGTCGTCCCCACGACGATGTCGGCGCCGTAACGGGGCGGCGGTGCCACCAGCCCCAGGGAGATGGGGTCCACTCCGACGATGGTCTCTGCTCCCGCGGCGCGCGCCAGGGCCGCGATGTGCGCGGCCTCGGACTCCAGGACGCCGAGGAAGTTCGGGTTCTCGAAGTAGACGGCGGCGGTGCGGTACGCGACGGACTCAGCGAGCCGGGTCAGGTCTACCCGGCCGGTCGCGGCGTCGAAGCTCAGCTCGCGGACGGCGATGGACCGGGCCATGCCCTCGGGTCCGCAGTAGGTGCGGATGACCGCGAGCTTCTCCGGGTCCATCGAGGCCGGCCAGCACACTTCGTCGCGGCCGGTGATCCTCGTCGCCATCCGCAGCGCGTGGCCGATCGCGGCGCCCCAGCTATAGACGGGCAGCCCGACGAAGTCCATCTCGACCAGCTCGCCGAGCTGCGAGGCGAATTCGAACCACGCCTGGTTGCGGCCGAGGTCGGAGGACGGCGTCCCCACACCGACGTGAGGAACTCGCTCCGCGACGCGATCTCGTCGCAGATCGCGGGCACATGGTGCGGCCAGTACCCACCGCCGAGGAAGCTGATGACCTCCGCGGAATTCGTGTCATGGCGCAGCAGGTCGGTCAGCCGCCGCTGCAGCTCGGACTCAAGCGCGGATGCCGGGCAGCGCCAGCGGGGCCGTGCGGAGGTGATCGGAGGGGATCTGCTCGAAGAGCACATCGACGTTGTGCGTCCCCACTGCGCCCGCATCATGAGTTCACGTGCGCCGAGGTCGAGTTCGGCATGTAGGGGTGAGCCACTAGCCACGAGTCGTCTCTTTCTGAAGAGCTGTGGTGGTGCTGAAGGCAAACACGGGCCGCTCAGCCGGAGCTGACCTTGAGCACAATGTTGCGGCCCGGCGCGGTCGTGCACGCGGTGGTAACCGCAGCAGACCGCCGAACGGGCGTCGTCGCCGACGTCGACTCAGCAGCACGGGCGGGTCAAGCGCCGACACCTTGCCGCGGCCGCGATGATGACCAGGTCATCCGGCGCCGAGGCGCGAAAGTATTGCCGGCGCAGAGCTGCTGGTTGCCGCGGCCAAGCAGGAAGCCCTGGCCGCCGATCGACACCGAGGACCAGCGCGCGTCGCCGGCGGCGCGGTCCATCAGCGCGATGCATCGCCTCCTCGCTAAGATCGTCGGCCGAGGAGCTGCGCCGTCCAGGACCGCATCGACGCCGAGCAGGCTGGCCCGCCAGACCGAGCGGCGCAGCACTCCGGCCGGTGGTCGAGCCCGGACCGAGCAGGTAGAGCGGCCGGGCTCCAGATCGTTGCCGCGACCGCCTGCCAAGCGCGGCGAGGTCGGCCAGGTCGCCAGTCGCGTCGACATGCTTGAAGCTCGCCGGACTTGGGGCCCGGCAGGCCTGCCGCGACCGCCGGGGCAGCCGGCATCGTCGTAGATCAGCTGCGGCGCTCAGCGAAGTCATCGACGGCGTCCAGGATCTCAGCCTCTGCGCCCGACGCGGCCGGCGGCGGCCAGGTACGTCGGCTGGCGATGTCGGCGGCTGCCTCCGGGGTCAGCGCAGAAGACGCTCGAGCGCATCTTGACCCCGCCGGGATGCCGAGCACGGTGACGGAGCCGACTGGCAGGCGTCGCGCCAGCGCTAGCGCCGCGGCGACGTCGCGCGCGGTGCCGTCGCCGCCGGCGAAGATCAGCAGGGTCGACGCCCCGCTCGACCATGGCGGCCGGCAGCCGCCGCGTATCGGCGGCGGTGGTCCGGGCCGGCTCCGGCGGGCCAGCGGCCTGGTACGGCAGCCCATCTCCTCGAGCAGGGCTCCCCCCATCGGCCGCAGGCGGAGTCGAGCACGGTGATCGATGGTTTGCCGCTCATCATCCGGTGACCGCCAGGGTGCGGCGCAGGCGGCTCAGAGTCCGGCGCGCCCGCAACGGGCTGACCGGCGTCGGCGCCGCGGCGCGACGTGCCTCGGCAAAGCGCTGGCGCCGTCGGTGCCGTGCAGGCCGACGCGGCCCCCCATCCCGGCGATCGGGTTCACAAGGATCAGCCCAGATGAGTCAACGTCGCGCATCCGCTTGCTCTCAGCTTGCTCTCAGACGCAACCGCAGGTCGGCGGCGACCTCGTCAAGCGCCTGCCGCGCCACGCCGACGATCGCGTCGATCTCCTCCTCGGACACCACGAACGGCGGGGAGAAAGAGATCGAGTCAGCGGACGGCAGCGCCCGGGTGAGCACGCCCGCTCGCCCGGGTGAGCGGGCGACCACGGCGGCCGAACTTGCCCGGCCGGCTCGAACGGCCGCAGCGGGTCGTGGCTGGCGCACGAACTCCACCGCGGCGAGGAGGCCGTGGCCGCGCACCTCGCCACCAGCGGATGATCGTCGAAGGCCTCATGGAGGCGGCCTGCAGATAGGCGCCGCGCTTGGCCGGCCTGCGCCACCAGGTCGTCCCGCTCGATGATATCGAGGTTCGTCAGGGCGGCGGCGGCGGCCAGCGGGTGCGCCGAGTAGGTGTAGCCGTGATGGAAGACGCCGTAAGTGTCGCTGGCCGGAGGCGAGAGCATCGGCCAGATCTTCTCCGAGACCAGGCACGCCGACAGCGGGATGTAGCCGGAGGTGATCCCCTTGGCGAGGGTGATGAGGTCGGGCTCGCATGCCGAAGACCTCGGAACCGAACAGCTCGCCGAGGCGGCCGAATCCGCAGACCACCTCGTCGGCGATCATCAGCACGTCATAGCGGCGCAGCACCTCGCTGGATCGCGGGGAAGTAGCCCGGACGGCGGGACGATGACACCGCCGGCGGCCTGGATCGGCTCGGCGATGAACGCGGCGACCGTGTCCGGGCCCTCGGCGAGGATGAGCTGCCTCGAGGTCTGCGGCCAGCGAGGCGGCTGAACTCGCTCGTCCGTCATGCCCGGCGACCGGGTTCCAGAGGCGGTGCGGAGCGGCGGTGTGCCGGATCATCGGCAGCGGCAGGTCGAAGCCGCGTGCAGTTGCCCAGGCCGGTAAGGCTGGCGGACAGCACGGTCACGCCGTGATAGCCGCGGCAGCCGGGAGATGATCTTCTTCTTGTCGGGGCCGGCCGAGGACGTTGTTGTAGTACCAGACCAGCTTGACCTGGGTGTCGTTGGCGTCGGAGCCGCTGATGCCGAAGAACACCTTTGACATCGGCCGGGTGCCATGGTGACCAGCCGCTGCGACAGCAGGGTCGACAGGCTTCGTTGCTCATCGACGAGAACGAGTGGTAGTAGGCCGAGCTTCTCCGCCTGGGCGCGGAGAGTTTCGGCGATCTCCTGTTGCCGTAGCCGACGTTCACGCACCAGAGCCCCGCCATGGCGTCGAGGTACTCGCGCCCGCGCGTGTCGACCAGCGTGGTGCCGTGGCCACTCGACCATGGTCAGCGGGCCGGACTCCTCGTGGCTGCGCAGGTTGGTGAAGGGATGGAAGAAGTATTCCTTGTCCAGATCCTCGACCGTCATGGATGCCCTACCTGTCTGTGTGCTGCGGCGGTTGGGGCCGATGACCGCGATGGATCGGACCCCATGTCCGGCGTGTGGCGAATCAAGTAGAGTATTGCACGGTACGCGTACGATTGCACGACTGCCGAGCAACGCCGGATAGGCGGATCCGGGTCGCTCGGCCATGAGGAAGGTGCCGCGGTGGATGTGTCATTCGATCGCTCCTGGCTGCACGACCCGGACCTGTTCCGCGAGGATCTGTTCGTCGGAGGGCGGTGGCGTTCCGGGGGCACCGGCCGCAGGATCGAGGTGACCGATCCGGCGACCGGCGACGTCATCGGCCGGATCGCGGAGGCCGACGAGACTGACGTCCGCGATGCGATCGCAGCCGCGCAGGAGGCGTTCGGAGTCTGGGCGGGCTTCACCGCGCAGCAGCGCGCCCGCATTCTGCGCCGCTGGCACGACCTCATCGTAGAGAACGCCGATGACCTGGCGATGATCCTCACAGCCGAGCAGGGCAAGCCGCTCAGCGAGGCGCGCGGCGAGATCCTCTACGGCGCGGGCTTCATCGAGTGGTACTCGGAGGAGGCCAAGCGCGTCTACGGTGACGTAATTCCGACCAACCAGCGTTCGCGCAGGCTGCTCACCATGCGCCAGCCGGGGGCGTCGCGGCGGCGATAACCCCGTGGAACTTCCCGTCGGCCATGATCTTGCGCAAGGCAGGCCCGGCCCTCGCCGCGGGGTGCCCGATGGTCGTCAAGCCCGCCGACGAGACGCCCTTGTCGGCCATGGCGCTGGCCGAGTTGGCCCGCAGGGCCGGCCTGCCGGACGGTGTCCTCAACGTCGTCGTGGGCGTGCCCGAGATGGTGGGCGAGTTGCTTACCTCCGACCCCCGCGTGCGGGTGCTTAGCTTCACCGGCTCGACCGCCGTGGGGAAGCTGCTGATGAGCCAGAGCTCGCGGACGGTGAAGAGGGTAGCCCTGGAACTCGGCGGCAACGCGCCACTGATCGTCTTCGATGACGCCGACCTGGACGCGGCCGTGGCCGGCGCGATGGCCTCGAAGTTCCGCAACGCGGGGCAGACCTGCGTGTGCGCCAACCGTCTGCTGGTGCAGTCTGGCATCCATGATGCGTTCGTTGAGCGCTTCCGCGAGGCGATCGAGTCGCTGGTCGTCGGCCCCGGGTTCGCCGGCGATTCGCAGCAGGGGCCGCTCATCGTCGGCGGACGCGCTGGCGAAGGTGCAGCGGCACATCGCCGACGCGGTAGAGCGCGGCGCGTCGGTCGTCACCGGCGGCAGCCGGCACGCGCTCGGGGGACGTTCTTCGAGCCCACGCTGCTCACCGGGGCTACTCCCGACATGCTCATCGCGCGGGAGGAGACCTTCGGGCCGGTCGCCCCCGTCATTCGGTTCGACACCGAGCAGGAGGCCCTCGACATCGCCAACGACGACCGCCGTTCGGGCTGGCCTCCTACTTCTTCACCCGTGACCTCGGCCGGACGTGGCGCGTCGCCGAGGCACTGGAGTTCGGCGTCGTCGGCGTGAACACCGGGCTGATCTCTTACGAGGGCGCTCCCTTCGGCGGGGTGAAGGAATCCGGCCTCGGGCGCGAGGGGTCACGGCACGGCATGGACGAGTTCACTCGACCTGAAGTACCTGTGCATCGACGGCCTCGATGCCTGATCCCAGCGACACGGACAGGCCTCGACGTCGAGTCGCCATTTCGGCCGGGCACGCTCCAGCCCGGCACGCTTCGGCCCGCCGGGTTAGGCGGCCAACGTCGGCGGGCTATACGATAAACCGCCATGCCGAGACCGGAAGAGAACCCCAGCCAAGTGAGGAGGGGGTGGCAGGCCAGTGAGTAGAGCCAATCCGCTCGAAGAGAGGTCCGACGTGCAGGATGGGGACCAGAAGACTGCCGCAAACGGCCGGTCGCCAGACTTCGTCCAGTCGTTGCAGCGCGGGCTCGCGATCATTCGGGCCTTCAGCGGGGAGAGGCCGTCGATGTCGGTCTCCGAGATCGCGCAAGAGATCGGCCTGACCCGTGCCGCCGTGCGCCGCTTCCTGATAACGCTCAACGAGCTCGGCTACGTTCGCGCGACAAACAACCGTTACACGCTAACCCCCCAGGTCCTGGAGCTCGGCTACTCGTATCTATCAGCCCTCTCGCTGCCCGACATCGCGCTACCGCGCCTGGAGCAACTCGTGGCAGAGACTGGCGAAGCCAGCGAGGCATCGATCCTGGACCACGGCGACATCGTGTACGTGGTCCGGGTGCCGGGGCCGGCGATGATGACGATCTCCGTGAACATCGGCGAGCGCCGTCCGGCCTACGCGACCGGGATGGGTCGGGTAATGCTGGCCGATCTCTCTGCGGACGAGCTGGAGCGGTTCCTTGACACGTGCCCGCTGCACCCGATCTTGCCGTCGACGATCACCGATGCGGCCGCATTCCGTGAGGAGCTGGCGCGGGTCCGCCGGGACGGCTACGCCCTGGTCGACCAGGAGCTGGAAGCTGGGCTTGTCGCGGTGGCGGTGCCGGTGCGGGACCGGCTCGGACGGGTACGGGCCGCGATCAACCTTTCTACCTACATCGGACGCAAGTCGGCCGAAGAGATGCGCGGCCTTGTTCCCGCGTTGACCGCCGCCGCCCGGGACATCGAAGCGGGCCTGCGGTCAGCGCCGAACTAACGAGACTGACCGCCGCTGTCAGTCACGCTCGGACCTCGGCGACACAGACGTAGAGCCCGTCCGGGTCGGCAAAATAGGCATAGCGCCAGGTGGCCCCGCCGCCGAGGTCGATCACGGCAGGGTCGCCGACGAGCTTGATATCCCGCGCGACCAAGAGGTCAAGCGAGCGCTCTAGGCAGCGCGACCCGATCGCGAACTCGAAGGTCCCCCGATGTCCCCACTCGCCCCGCATGTCGGGCGAGGCCGGCGTGTGCTGCACCGGTTCCAGGTTGCCGCCGAGCGGGCTGGTCAACAGCATCATTCGCTGCCTGGGCGGCGTGCGGGGGGCATACCACGGATGCATCGGCTCGAAGTAGCCGTCTGACTCGAACAGCCGCCCGGTGAAGCCGAGCCCCTGGTAGAAAGCTCGCGTGCGCTCGATGTCGGTGACGCCGAAGGCGACGTGGTTGACACCCTGAGGACCGTCGGCCACCGGCCAGCCCGCTTCGAGAGTCGACCATTCGATCAGCTCGATCTTGGCTCCGTCGGGATCGGCGACATAGGACAGGCCGCAGTGCGTCTGGTAAGGGTCAGGTCACGCCTCGTTCGGGTCCATCAGGTTCGGGTGACCGCGCGCGACCAGGTCCGCGTGGAACTGGGCCTGGCCGCGCACATGGACGCAGACCTCGCAGATGCCGGGCTCGCCCCAGGCCATACCCTCGGGCATCGGCGGCACGGGGCGGCTGAGCGTGTGCACCAGCTCGATTCCCGCGCGTCCGAGCACGGTCGGGTTGCCGCTGCGCAGCATTACCACGCGAGCGTCGGTTCGCTCATGGCCCGCTGACGCCGGAGAGCCCGGGCAGGGGGCCGGTGTAGTCGAACGCGAGATCGTCGAACCCGAGTTCGCCGTAGAAGGCCATCGAGGCAGCCATGTCGGAGACGCCTAGGCCAATGTGGTCCAGACCGGTGAGCGCCCCGAACCTACTGCGAGCGGCTGCCATCTTCGCGTTCCTCCTGGCTGCTACGTCACCTGAGTATCGCCGATGCCCACTGCGGCTGCCTCGGGCTCGGGCCCGCGAGGCAGCACTTTTAGTTGGCAGTGGTTGCCGCCGCTTCGGGTTCGGACACGGATTCGGCATAGAGGTCCCGCACTCCGTTGACGCCTTGCGTCCTCGTCCGCTTGAGGTAGACAGCGGCTCCGATGCCCACGATCAGCCAGGCGACGCAGATCGGCGCCACGAGGGTCTCCGGCCAGGCGAGGGGCGTGATGAACCGGAACGCGCGGATGCCGAACGTTGCCAGGAACGCGGGCACGAAGCACACCACCACCAGCACCGCCTGGCAGAACATGCTTCAGCCAGCTGAACTCGCTGCGGTAGCGCCGGTAATACAGCGACACGCAGGTGATCGCGGAAACGATGTAGAGCACGATGATGATTCCGCTGGTGATCGTGAGGAGGAACGTGGCGGCTATACCCGGCCCCCAGATCGAAGCCGCGATGATACGCCACAACCAGGGCTATGCCGGTGGTCAGCCACTGGGCGGGCCCAGGTACCCGCGCTTTGTTGGTTTTGGCGAGCTTGTCGGGCAGCACACCCGCTCGGGACATAGCGAACAGAGTCCGGGTGGTGGTCAGGTTGGCGGCATTGGCGCAGGCGGTCACCGAGTTCACGATCGCCAGGAACACGATCACCCAGCCGACGCCCCAGACGTCGCGAGCCAGCTGGTCCCAGGGCGCGCCACCGCCATAGCTGCCGAACCCAAGGAATTTCGCCGGGCCCGAAGTACACCGTCGATGCGTACGTTGCCAGGACGAAGTAGACCAAGATCCCGGCCACCGACAGCAGCATGCCGTTTTTCACGGAGACGCGCGGCTGCTTGGCCTCCTCTCCGAGGACGACGGCGCTCTCGAAGCCCTGGTAAGCCAGAATCGTCAGAACCGCCGCGGCGATGATGCCGGAGATACCGTGGTAGCCAGGCGCGTTCGCGAAATGGGTCGAGAACACCTGGAGGGTATTGCGCGAGCCGGCCGCGAAGATGAGCCAGATCGACAGGATCGCGAAGACCAGTACTTCGATCGTGCCGAGGATCGCACCGAGCCGGGTACCGCGGGACGCCTGCCGCAGCCCGTTGAAGGTTACGAAGGCAGCCAACGCGATGGTGACGATAATCCAGACAGCGGTCGTGTTCCAGTTCCAGCTGGCGTGCAGCTGGGCAGCCACGAAGCCCGCCAGCAGCAGATAGATGCCCGCCACATCCACTAGCAGGCACAGCACGTAGAACCAGCCGGCGACGAAGCCGATGTCGGGCCCGAGGCCGTTGGCGATAAAGGTCAGCATGCCGCCGGAGCTGGGCAGCTTGCCGGACATTTCACCGAGGAGCCAGGCGGTGCAGAAGCAGCCGACGAAGATGAAGATGACCACCAGAGGCAGCGCGCCGCCCGAGAAGACGACGACGAACGGCAGCACCAGCGCCAGGGATGTCCCGGGCTGACAAAGGTCAGGGACTGGAAGAGCACCTCCAGGAATCCGATGCTCTCCCCTGCCAGCGCGCTCTTGCTGCCAGTGCCAGCTCGCGGCTCTCGGGGGGAGTCGCTCATCTCATCGCTCCCGCTTGTCCGGTTTTCATGGTCTCTGATGGCTCCTTCTGATCAGGTCTTCTGGATCGTGCCGAGGTCAACGGTCAGACCGAGGCCGGTGATGTAGCGAGAGGCGTCGGATGCCAGGAACAGAACAGCCTCGCTAACGTCCTCGGGCTCGACGTAGGGCAGCGGGATGGCGTTGTGCGCGTAGAAACCCGCCATCGCCTCCTCGCGAGTCGGGTTCTCCAGGTCCGGCCGGTAGATCTTGTACGACGGCTCGTTGTGGATCAACGGAGTGTTCACCGTCGAAGGCAGCACAGCGTTCGACCGGACGAAGTACGGACCCAGGTCAAGCGCGAGCGACTTGGTAAGGCCCATCACGCCGTGCTTGGCCGCGTTGTAATGCGGCATCCAGCCGAGTGGCTTCACCCCGCAGGTAGAGCTGATCAGGACCAGTGACCCTGATTTGCGCTCGATCATGTGCGGGATCGCGAACCGCACGGTGTTAAAGACGCCGGTCAGGTTGATGTCGATCATGTCCTGCCAGGTCTGGTCGGTCATCTCCCAAAGCGCACCAGGCGTCCAGATCCCGGCATTGGCCACGACAATGTCGATTTGCCCGAATGTGTCCAGCGCGAGCTGCGTAGCGGTGCGCATGTCGGCCGGCGACCGTACGTCGCCGATGTAGGTCTCTATCCGACGGCCGGTCTCGGCCACCAGCTTCGCGGTCTCGGCAAGGTCATCGGGGTGCTCAATGGATAGGCAACGCTTTCGACCTGGGCGCATAGATCCACCGCCACGATGTCGGCGCCCTCGCGGGCCAGCAGCACGGCGTGCGAACGGCCCTGGCCACGGGCCGCCCCGGTGATCAGGGCCACCCTGCCGTCAAGTCTGCCTGTCATAAGCTGACCTCGCGTTGTGCTGCTGAGATAGCCCCATAGGGGGCCGTGTCACGCTCACCGAACCCCGTAGTGCACGGCATGCGACCATTTGCACGTACGATGCACAACAAGCGCTAGCGGTGTCAAGCAAGTCGTCAGCTGATGTACGGTGGTGAACGCGAGTCGCTAGGGGCGCGGGTCCTCAAGCAGACTGCGCCGGAATCGCTGGAGTGGCAGCGGCGTGACGGCAACCCGGCCTCGCTGCCACCTACGTGGCCGGGCGCTGGCGGCGCGGTTGTCGACCCGGACGGGCGCTGCCTACTGCCCCGCGCTAAGGCTCGGTCAGGTATGACTTGAGGTGTTCCAGTACGAGGTCCAGTGCGATCTCCATAGGCCGGACATCGTGCGCGGTGTTTGCCAGTAGGTAGCCGCCTTGCAGCCCGGCGATCAGGCCGATGGCCAGCTGTTCGGGTTCGGCTTTAGGGCTCAGGGTGCCCTTTGCCTGCATGCGCCGGAGCCCGGCAGCTATCAGTTCTTCCCAGGATTCGAAGAGCTCGTTGAGGCTCTCGCGAGCGTGCTCGTCTTCGTCGGCGAGCTCGTTGGCCATCGATCCGAGGGCGCATCCATAGGCGCCATCCTGGAGAGAGTTGACTTGCACGATGGCATTACGCCAGCGGATCAGGCCGCTGAAGGAGCTGAACCGCCCAAGTCGCTGGGTTTCCCGTTCTATTACTTCCTGGCCCCGCAGCGCGATCACCGCGTGGACGAGCGCATCTTTGTCCGGAAAGTGCCGGTATAGCTGAGACTTACTGGTGCCGGTTGCGGCCCGGATGTCGTCAAGGGTGGTGGCATGGACGCCTTTGACGAACATCAGATCGGCTGCTGCGCGGACGATCCGGTCCCTTGTCACTGCCCCTCGCGTGGTGAGCCTGCGATCCTGCGGCGAGGCCCCGGGTTCCTGGACGGCCATGCTTGCATACTACTTTTCGAGGTTATTCACGGGGCTGCCCGGTTGGGTAAAGAATTCCGTGCGCTGAACCGGCGCAGCACTTTCCAGCCCGGGTAGTCGCAGGATAAGGGACTTGTCAGTCCAGTTTCGTCACCGGGCTGCGCTGCCCGGCGCGTTCATTCACGGCTGCTATGGCTGCTATCGTCACCCGGCCGGGATAGCAGTCGAGAAATTAAGGCTTAGCCGGGCTCCGGCGTACTGCTTCGCTTGGGCACCGAGTGCTGGTAGTCCTTCTGGCAGCGGCCGCCCATGAGACGAGGTCCCCGCCGTGGGTCACGATGGTCGTGCTCGGCCCGCCGCTCTCCGGGCGGATGAGGAACCGGCGGGTCGCCCCGAGGCTGAGCACCGGGATCACCGCCTCGTCCTGCCTATTAGCCGGACGGTCAGCGTGCCAGCCGGTGCCGTCGTTGTTGTCCCGGTACCAGTTCATCCACAGCCGCGTGTACCGCCGCTGGTAGTGCTCCGACAGAACCTCGGTGAGGTAGCGCAGCACGGGCTGCGGAGCGTCGGCGATGACCGGGTACTCGGCCGTCAGCCGCGGCTCGGTGACCATCCGGGTGTACATCCAGCGCGACCGCTGTTCCCAGGACGCGTGCTTCATCAGCGCAGCCATGAGCTCGGCGTCCCCGGCGAGCCAACCCTGAACATGGTCGACCCATGAGGTGTCGTCGAGCTGGATCCGCACCGCGGTGGGGAACGTCTCGTCGACGGCCACCTGCAATCCGCCGGTCCGCTCCAGATCGGGATCAGGCGTGCTGGCCAGCGAGAACAAGCTCTGCTCAATCATCGTGGATCTCTCCGTCCGGCCGGGCCCTCGGCAGCGTGGGTGTCGGCGCCCATATCGTGCTCCCCAGTCGCGAGGTCGTCGGCGGGCATTGGTTCCTGGCGCACGACTGCTCTCATTATAAGGGACTATATAGTCCAGTCCTACACGCATCAGAACCAGCGTCCGCCCGCCTGTATTCCTCGCAAGACGAGGCCCGACCAAGTGAGCATGCTCGACCTCTGGGTCATGAACGGAGTTCCCGCTGTCCTATTACGCAAAGGCCGTGCCGTGGAACAGGGTGTTCGTGTTCCCGCCAACCCAGATGGTCCCGTCGGGATCGGCGGTGATCGTGACGTCTCCGGCCCGGTCGAGTCGTCGGCCCTGGGAGACGCGGTAGCTGCCCGGCACGGCGCCGGTACGCAACAGCCATTGCGCCACAGCGGCGTTCATACTGCCGCAGACGGGATCCTCGGCGACGCCGACGCCGGGTGCGAACGTGCGTAGTTCGAATGCGTGCTCGCTTCCGTCCGGGTAGGCGCCGATCGCGCCGACCATCGCGGCGGGGATCCGTGACAGATCCGGCTGCAGTTCCAGCACCTCGCGCGCCGTGGCAAGCCGGACGACGGCCCAGCCTGGCCCGTTGTCGACCCACTGGTGGGCGAGCACTTGGTCGTGGCCGATGCCGAACGCATCGAGGATCTGGCCCAGGTACTTCTTCTCGATGTCCCCGCTGCGACGGGTGGGCGGGGCCGCGAACGAGAGCAACCCGGCGCGCCGCCGTACTTCGACCAGACCTGCATCGCACTCCTGTACGAGGCGGGCCCGGTTGCTTTGGCGTGCCGCCCCGTCCCAGCCAGGCGTGTGCGGAGCCGAGCGTCGGGTGGCCGGGGAAGGGCAGCTCGCCGCCTGGGGTGAATATCCGCAGCCGGTAGTCGCCCTTGCATGTGGCCGGGGGCAGGACGAAGGTCGTCTCGGAAAGATTCGTCCACCGGGCGATACGCTGCATGTCCGAGTCTTCGAGATCGTCGGCGTCGAGGATCACGGCCACCGGGTTACCGAGATATGGAGTAGCGGAGAAGACGTCGACTTGGGCAAACGGGCGTTGGCGGCGCATGCGGGTGGCCCTTCGATCAGTCCGAGTCGGTACTGGGGTGCCACTCAGGTGGCCGTGGATTCCGCGGTCGCGTCCGCAGCCGCGAGCACGTCGGCGACCAGGTCAGCGGTGTCTTCGGCACCCGCGGCCAGCCGGATCAGGTTCGCTGGGACCCCGGACGCAGCGATGTCTTGTTCGCTGAGCATCCCGCGCCACATGGCTGCCGGGTGGACCGCCAGCGATTCCACGCCGCCGAGGCTTGCCGAGCGGCGGAAGTGGACGAGGCGGCCGGTGAATGAATCAGCGGCCTTGTAGCCGCCTGCGAGCTCGACGGCGAGCACTCCGCCGAATCCCCGCATTTGGCTGGCTGCCAGCGCGTGCTGCGGGTGGCTGGGCAGTCCCGGGTAATGCACCCGGGAAACAGCAGGATGCCCGCTGAGCGCTTCTGCTAGCGCCTGGCCGTTGTTGTCATGCCGGGGCATACGCAGCGGAAGGGTGCGGAGGCCGCGCAGCAGCAGCCAGGCGTCAAACGGGCCGAGCGCCCCACCGGTGAGCACGGCGACATCCCAGATCCGGTCCAGGAGCTGCGCCGGGCCGGCCAGCGCCCCGGCGGACACGTCGGAGTGGCCGTTCAGGTACTTGGTAGCGCTATGCCAGACCAGATCGATGCCGAAGTCGATTGGCCGTTGATTGAGCGGTGTCGCGAAGGTGTTGTCAGCCAGGGTCAGCACGCCGTGCGCGCGGGCCATGGCTGCGATGGAGCGCAGGTCGGTGATCTGCAGGAGCGGGTTGCTGGGTGACTCCACCAGGATTAGGCGGGTCCGGGGCGTAACAGCCCGCTCGAACGCGCCAGGATCAGTCTGGTCGACCTGCGTGGCCGTAACGCCAAGGCGCGGCAGCAGGTTGAGCAGGACCGACGCCGTGCCGCCGTAGGTGGACCTCTGCCCGATGACGTGGTCGCCCGCGGACACCAGCCCCAGCACCGCAGTGGTGAGCGCGGCCATCCCGGACGCCGTGACCATCGCCGCCTCGGTGTGCTCGAGCTCGGCGACTACCGCCGCGACCTGGGCGTGGTTCGGGTTTCCGTAGCGGGTGTAGAAGTCGTGGCCCCGCGGCTCGACGGCGGCCCGCGCGAACTGCTCAGCGTCCTCGGCCCAGAACGCGGCCGTCTGGTAGATGGGCCGCGCGACCGCCCGGCTGGGATAGACGTCGCGGTCGGCGTGGATGGCGGCCGTGCTGCTGCCCGACATAGACAACCCTTCCGGTTAGACAGCCTGTGCAACACTTTGGACGGTGGCAGGCCGGCCACCGCCAAGGCGAGCCATCCTGGCAACTTTGGCAGTAATTTGCGGCAAATCGCGAGGCCATCATGTGGTAGACGCGTTCAGCGCGCAATATTCTGCCAACATGGACGACATCGACCGTTCGATACTGGCCACGCTCGAGAAGCACGGCCGGATCAGCAATGACGAGCTCGCCGCGCGCGTCGGCCTCTCGCCCTCGCCATGCCTGCGGCGAGTTCGCCGACTGGAGCAGACCGGGGTGATCCGCGGTTACCAGGCGCTGGTCGATCCCGCAACGATCGGCCGCGGGCTGCGGGTCTTCGCCGGGGTGCGGCTCATCCGGCACGCTCGCGCTGACGTGCTGGCCTTCGAACGTGCGGTGATCCGGCTACCTGAGGTTATTCACACTCACCACGTCACCGGCAACTACGACTACCTGCTCCAAGTCGAGGTCGCCGATCTGTCCGCGTACGAGGACTTTCATGCCAACCGGCTGGCAACCCTGCCCAGCGTCGCCGCGGTCACCAGCTATGTGACGATGAAGACTCTCTCCCCCGTCTCCGCCTGAAGCTTGGCGATGACCCGAACGGGAACGGTCCCGGTGCGGCAGAGCGACCAGGGAGGAGTTCGACCATGAACCGTATCGGACCCGCGGGCGCGATGCACGCAGTCGGGAGGGGCAGGCGGGCAGGCAGACCCGGGACCGCCATGCAACCGGATGCGCCGCTACGGCGAGTGGATCCAGACGTAGCGCGCAACGTCGCGCAGTGGTTCATAGACGCTCCGGCAATGGGCCGTGAACGGCTGGTCACCGCCGCGTACCGCGAGCTTCAGGCACAGACCGATCGCCAGTTCGCAGAACTCACCGAGCCGGGCGAAGCATTCGGCTACACCGTCGCGTGGACGAGACAACCCGCCCCCTACTCAACCGCGGCCGAGCTGATCGAAGCGGTCCGCACGACCGGTGTGCTTGAAGTGACCGCAGCGCGAGTCGACCGCGACCGCCTTCACCCGGGACTGGACTGTTCGGTTGGCGGCCCTTACGACCGGTTGCGGGCGGTCCATGACATCGTCGGACACGTAATGACCGGCTACGGTTTCGACCGCGACGCCGAGTACTCGGCCTGGCTCCTGCAGAGCAAGCTCTACTACGGGCTTGCCCGATGGGCGGCGGCGACTGAACTCCATGCCGAGCACAGCGTCACGTGGACCACCCGGCAATTCCCCGAGCACAAAGCGGTTCTGCTACCACAACGACTGCTTCGACGCTCTAGCTCATCAAGAGGCCGCCGGACGTTCGGCTCACCTGGGAGAACACCGACGCTATGATTCGCCCGTCACGGTGCGGCGGGTGCGGTTCACGATCTGGAGGCTCGGGCAGTGAGCGATGGCTATCTGGATAACTCGGGGCGCGCGGACCGGCTGGGCGGCGGGGCGCGCCGCATTCCGGTAGACACGCCTGGCGGCCGGTTCAGCGTGTGGACCAAGCGGGTGGGAAACAACCCGGACCTGAAACTGCTGCTGCTGCATGGCGGGCCGGGGGCCACGCACGAGTACCTGGAGGCGTGCGACAGCTTCCTGCCGGCCGCCGGGATCGAGTACTACTACTACGACCAGCTCGGCTCCGGGTTCAGCGATCAGCCCGACGATCCGGCGTTGTGGGACCTGGACCGCTTCGTCGATGAGGTCGAGCAGGTCCGGCAGGCCCTGGGCCTGGACCGCCGGAACTTCGTGCTGTACGGGCAGTCGTGGGGCGGGCTCCTGGCCATGGAGTACGCCCTGGCCCACCAGGAGCACCTGCGCGGCCTTGTCATCTCGAACATGATGGCCAGCGCCCCCGCCTACACGGCCTACGCCGAGCAGGTCCTGATGCCCGACATCGACCCCGGCGCGCTCGCGGAGATCAAGGCGCTCGAGGCGGCCGGCGACATCGAGAACCCGCGGTACATGGAATTGCTCATGCCGCACTACTACGAGCACCACACGCTGCGGATGCCCGCCGCCGACTGGCCGGATCCCGGCCGTGCGCGGCTTCGCGCACATCAACCCCAAGATCTACGTCCCGATGCAGGGGCCGAGCGAACTCGGGATGAGCGCCGACGCCAAGCTCGCCAACTGGGACAGGGTCGCCGACCTGCACACGATCGAGGTGCCCACGCTGGTCATCGGCGCCAGGTACGACACCATGGACCCGGCCCACATGCAGATGATGGCGCGGCGCCTGCCCCACGGCAGCTACCTGCACTGCCCGAACGGAAGCCACCTGGCCATGTACGACGACCAGGAAACCTACTTCGCCGGCCTGACCGCCTTCCTGACCAGCCTGCCACCGGCGAGTGCGTAGCCGATACGAGTCGGCCAGCCAGGTACTCCTGCAGCGACAGTCGTGCCTGCTGCAAGGTCCCTGGACGCAGCTTCCGGACCCGCCGGGCTCTCCTGCTTCTTAACGCGCACGTTAAGATTAGCTGCCGTTGGCGTAATGGTAGAAATTCCCAGGAGGCGCGTTGTCCGAGCCCAAGCAATCGGTGCGATCAGCGGCAAGCCGCGGTGCCGGCCAGATAGTCGTGCCAGCTGGGTACAAGTGGACCGCGCTGACGATCTCGACCCTGGGCATGCTCATGGCCACGATCGATGGCTCGATTACGCTGATCTCCCTGCCGGACATCTTCCGCGGGATCGGCATCGACCCCCTCCAGGCGGGCAACAGCTTCTACCTGCTGTGGATGATCCTTGGGTTCCTGGTGGTCACGAGCGTGCTGGTGACCACGCTGGGCCGGCTGGGCGATATCTACGGCCGGGTCCGCATGTACAACCTCGGCTTCGCCGTCTTCACCTTCTTCTCGCTCCTGCTCACCGTGACGTGGATGTCTGGCAGCGCCGCGGGGATCTGGCTCATCGTCTTGCGGCTCTTCCAGGGCGTCGGCGCGGCGATGCTGATGGCGAACTCGGCCGCTGTCCTGACCGACGCCTTCCCCGCCAATGAGATGGGCATGGCGATGGGAATCAACCAGGCGGCGGCGATGAGCGGCACGTTCATCGGGCTGGTGCTCGGCGGCATTCTGGCCCCGATCAACTGGCGGCTCGTCTTCCTGGTCTCAGTGCCCATCGGGCTGTTCGCCACTATCTGGGGCTACCTCAAGCTGCGGGAGCTGAGCCAGCGCAGGCCCGCGCGTATCGACTGGCCCGGCAACCTCACCTTCGCCATCGGGCTCATCCTGATCATGGTCGCCATCACCTACGGCATCGAGCCGTACCGGGCCGACACCATGGGCTGGACCAATCCGCTGGTGATAGCCGAAATGGCCGGCGGTGTGGCGCTGCTCATCGCGTTCGGCATCATCGAGACCAAAGTCGCCGAGCCGATGTTCCGCATCCAGCTGTTCAGGATCCGCGCGTTCACCGCCGGAGTGCTGGCCAGCTTCCTGGCGGCGCTCAGCCGCGGCGGGCTGATGTTCATGCTGATCATCTGGCTGCAGGGGATCTGGCTCCCGCTGCACGGATACGACTTCGCCCAGACGCCGCTCTGGGCGGGGCTGGCGATGCTGCCGCTTACCGTCGGGTTCCTGCTGTCCGGCCCGCTGTCCGGCATCCTGTCGGACCGCTTCGGTGCCCGCCCGTTCGCCACCGGCGGCATGATCGGCACCGCGATCGCGTTCGTGCTGCTCGAACTGCTGCCGGTCAACTTTCCCTACTGGCTCTTCGCCATCTTGCTGTTCTTCACCGGGGTGGTCATGTCCTCGTTCGGCTCGCCGAACCGGGCCGCGGTCATGAACAGCATTCCCGCCGAGTACCGCGGAGCCGGATCGGGGATGAACACCACGTTCCAGAACTCCGCCCAGGTCCTGTCGATCGGGATCTTCTTCAGCCTGATGATCGTCGGGCTGTCCTCATCCCTGCCGCAGAGCCTGTACCAGGGGCTAGTCGCTCACGGCGTATCGCCGGCGGCGGCGACCCGCGTATCGCATCTGCCGCCGGTCTCCACGCTGTTCGCCGCTTTCCTTGGCTACAACCCGATCCAGCACCTCGTCGGCCCCGCTGTGCTGTCCCACTTGTCGGCCGCCCAGCAGGCCGCCCTGACCGGCCGGAGCTTCTTCCCCACGCTGATCACCGCGCCGTTCAGGGCCGGGCTGCGCCTGACATTCGGCTTCGCCATCGTGGCGAGCCTGGTGGCCGCGGCCGTCTCCTGGACCCGAGGTGGCAAGGTCGCCACCGTGGCGCCGACTGTGCGCCCTGCCGCCGTCCGGGCCGGCGACGCCGACGCCGCGGTCGCCGCGGACGGCGAACCGGCTGACGCCGAGGATTCGGAGGCGATTGCCTGATGACCGGCAAAAGGGCGGCGACGCAGGCCAAACCGGTCCTGTGGCGCATTGGCGAGGTGGCCAAGCTGACCGGTGTCACCACCCGGGCTCTGCGTTACTGGGAAGAGCTCGGGCTCCTCCGGCCGACCAGCCGCACCGACGGCGGCGAGCGCCTCTACACGCCGACCGACCTGCGCCGGGTGACCAGAATCCGCGATCTGCAAGAACTCCTGGGCTTTTCCCTGGAGGAGGTCAAAGCCGTCCTTAACACCGGGGACGTCGACATCCTCGACCGCGTCCACTCCGAACTCAGGGACGGCGAGGTGTCCTCGTCGCGCCGCCGGGAACTTCTGGACGAGGCCATCACCGCCAACGACCAGCTCGTCGGCCGCCTGGACGACACCCTGACCCGCATCCGCGCACTGCGTGAAGAGCGGGCCGCGATAGCGATCCGGCTACGCGAAACCCGCGACCAGCTTGGCCGGGACACCAGCCCCTAATCGGGCAGCGCCCATCGCCCAGGTCAACGGCGTCGAGATGTCGCCGAGTATGCGTCTGGATGCGGGAGTAGCATCGGCTGCAGGCCCGTCGTTCGCGGGGTGCGAGACCCAACCACTGGAGGTCCCCGATGGCCGAGCTCCCACCGCTCCCAGACGGATTTGTGGTGAACCACTTCATAACCTCGGACGACGTCGAACGCTCGGCGCACTTCTACACCGAGGTACTCGGCGGCACAGTGGTCTTCGGCCCCGTGCCGACCGTTGTCGAACTATCCAACAGCTTCATCGTCATCAACACCGGGGGAGGCCCGACCGACGACAAGCCGACGGTCACCCTCGAGACGCCGCGCGATCCCGACCGGACCAGCAGCTTCCTCAATCTCCGGGTCAAAGACATCGCGGCCGCGTACGCCGCCTGGACCGCGCGGGGCGCTCAGTTCCTGACGCCGCCGAAACAGCACCCGTACGAGACCCGCTGCTACATCCGCGACCCCGACGGCTACCTGATCGAAGTGGGCCAGACCACGGACCCGCAGGGGGACTGGATACCCGCTGGCTGGTCACCGGGTCAATGACGTCGGCATCTGCCGCTTACCTGATTTACCGCACGCAACACCACGATTTACCGCACGCAACACCGCGAACTACCTGATTCCGCACTGTTTCCCGCTTAGCCTTTCCCGGTAATCTGGCGAGCGGGATCGACGGGAGGACGGTCATTGCCCAGCAGCAACGAAGCGGTCCGGGCAATCAGGCAGCGCGTGCGGCGGCTGGCGTCGCATCCGGTGCTGCGCCGGCATCGCTGGATGATCGTCGGCGGCGGGGTTGCCATCGTCAGCGGCGCGGTCGTCACCGTCTCGCTGATCGCCGCGCTGGCCGGCTCGGCCGCGACGGTCACGCCGCAGGGCCTGCCAATGCTGCCGCACCGCGCGGCCCCGGCGGTGGCGGCACCTGCCCCGATTCCGACGGCGCATCATGCGACACAGTTGTTCGACCCGTTCACCGGCGAGCCGGTCAAGCAGCTCGGCCGGGTGCTCGCGGTGAAGATCGACAACATCGCGGCGGCCCGGCCGCAGACCGGCCTGCAGTCCGCTGACCTGATGTACGTGATCCCGGTCGAAGGCGGGCTGACCCGCTTCATGGCCGTCTTCTCCGCCCATGTCCCGCCGGTCGTCGGCCCGGTGCGCAGCGCCAGGCAAAGCGACCTGGACATCCTGCGGCAATTCGGGCGGCCCGCGTTCGCCTGGTCCGGCGCCACCCCGCACCTGGTGCCGTTCATCGAGCGGGCGCCGCTCGATGACCTCTACGCGCTTCAGGTTGGCGGGTACTACCGGGTCGGCTTCCGCGCCGCCCCGGAGAACCTGTACGCCAACCCGCGGACACTGCTGCGCGAGGCACCGCACGCAAGCAAGGCCCGCGACATCGGGTTCCGGTTCGGGCAACTGCCAGCCGGCGGCCGCACCACCCGGTCCATAACGGTGCGCTACCCGGCGACAACGATCACCTTCCGCTGGTCAGCGAAGGCGGGGCGATGGCTGCTGTGGATGGACGGCGCGCCCGGGCAGGCCGCCGAGGGCGGCCAACTCGGCGGCAAGACCGTGATCATCCAGTACACGAGGATCGCCACCTCGCGGTTCCATGAATACGGCGGCCGGCCGCCGTATGCCATCTCCGTCGGCTCGGGCAAGGCCGTCATCCTCCGCGACGGCCGCGCGTTCACCGTGCACTGGTCAAGGCCGGACCTCAACGCGGGCACCACCTTCACGCTGCCCGGCGGCCAGCGGATGCAGTTCGCCCGCGGTCAGGTCTGGGTCGTGTACGCGCCCGACAACCACGCCAGCTACCTCAACGCGGGAACCGTCTGAGCCGATCTAAGCGATAGGCAGATCCTGCCTGCGGCGGCGGGATAAACATGCGGTCTGGCCAGCCGTTCGCTGAGCCCTACCCGGGGACTGCTGCGCAGTCAGGTCGACGCTCTCCGGCGACAGCCCCGGCGGAACATAGCCCGCGCACGGGCAGCGTCTCCACACCTTCGGAGAACCCACCCGCACCGCGCAGGACGCTCGCGTGCGGTGAGAGGCGACGGTATGCGCGCATCGGACGCACATCCTTGCGGCTGGCAAAGACGTACGGTGCCATTCCCAGAGCATGTCGGCTCCGGCGGACAGCCAGCAAGCGAAATAGACGAATGCGGCGATAAAGGCCACGACCGCATACCCGCCATCTCCGCGCAGGGAATCAGCCGCAACAGCGGCGGCGATGACGGCTGGAGTAACCAGCCCGGATGCCGCCCACCTGGCTCCGTTGCTGACCCGCTGCCGGGGCATCCGGCGGGGCTGCTGAGCTGCGGCCAGGTCGGCGGGGAGGCCGACGACGACTGCGGCCAGGTCGGCGTACGTACGCGACACAAGCGTCCGGCTGATCCGCGCGTCGAACTCGTCCCTGGCCAGCCGGCCCTGCGCGAACGCGACCTTGAGCGTGTCGATCACCTGCTCGCGGTCGGCGCGCGACGCCCGCAGGTGACCGCGGCCCGCCGTAGCTGCCAGCTTCACGTCTGCCGTATTACCACCTACCGTCTCGGTCACACAGCGCCTCCCCCAAGACGAGAACCAGCCAAAGAACAGCGTAACGCCGCTGCCCTCCAGCGGTCACCCTGGTCCCCGGTCAGTGCGCTGAACCGTCCTGAGTACGCCCCACGTGATAACCAGGCACCCCCTCGCGGCTAGTCGGCCAGGGGTGCTGTGACGGCGGCGAGGCTGGCAGCACGGCCGAGGAGCGGCTGGCAGCCGAGCTTGGCGGCGATGGCGGTGGCTTCGGTGACGCAGGCAGCGGCAGCCTGGGGGTCGCCGTTGGCGGTGAGCCAGACGGCGTGGTCGAGCAGGCCATGGGCGAGGTGGTAGGGAGTGGAATGCTGGCGCAGCCCGGCGACCGCACTGGCGAGCGCGGTGCCCGCAGCATCCTGGCCGACGTCGAGAGTGGCGAGGCGGGCGCGGGCCAGGTCGCGCTCGGCGCGCAGCATCGGGGCCAGCTCCCCGGGCCGGTAGCGGTCCAGGAGCGCGAGCAGTTCGGTGGAGGCTTCCGTGTTGGCGAGGTCCCAGGCGGTGCGGGCGGCCAGCGGCCACGCCCACCGCGCTTGCTCGCTGCTGATCCCCAGGGCGCCGGCATAGTCGAGGACGACGCGGGCCAGGTCGAGGGCGGCGGGCTGGCGGCGGGCCGCAGCGGTGAACGCCTCAACCAGCGCGATGATCGCCTGGTCCTGAGGGTCTTCGGTGGCCCGCAGCTTCTCCAGGCCGGCCATGAACGCCTGGGCAGCGGGGACGTCGCCGCGCAGCGCCGCAACCCAGCCCTGGTAGCAGGCGAGGAATTCCACGTCGGCCAGGCCGTCGGCGTCAGCCGCCTGGCCGAGCTCGGCTGCGGCGGTGTCCCAGTCGCCCAGCGTGAGCAGCGCATCAGCCAGGTTCACGGTGGCCACCGCGAGGTACTCGCGGGCGCCGATCTGGCGCAGGCGGGCGGCCGCGTCCCGGGCCGCCGCCGCGCCCGCCGCGGGGTCGATCCCGGTCACCACATTGGACAGATTGAGCAGGGCCCGACCCAAGAGCAGGCGGTCGCCGGCCAGCCCGGCCAGCCTGGCCGCCTCCCGGAGGTAGGCGGCCGCCTCCACCTTGCGGCCTGCGGTGAAGACGTGAATCCCGCGGGTGGTCAGCAGCTCCGCAAGGGTAGCGTCATCAACGGCGAGGGCCTGACCAAGGGCAAGAGCCTCGGCGGTCAGCGCGTCCGCGTCCGGCATGCCGGCCGATGCCTCCAGTCCGGCTAGCTCTTCCAAGGCACGAACGGTGTCGGCGTCCGGGTCGTCCCGCAGCACCGTCAGCGCGGCGGTGAGCTGGTCACGGGCCTCGCCGAACCGCCCCCAGCGGCGCAGGGCCCGGCCCTCAGTCGACTGGGCGCGGGCCGCATCCCGGGTCCGCCCATGCCGCAGGTAATCCTCGCGGGCCCGCCCGGCATGCCGTACCGCCAGAGAATAGTCGGCGCTGACATACGCGGCCCAGGCCGCCAGTTCCCAAAGCCACCCGGCTGTCCGCGGATCGACCGCACCGGCATCCACTTCCGCGCCAGCTGGGTACGCGGCGCCCGGGGCGGTTTCCCCGGCTGCCAGGGCGGCGGCGGTGGCGTAGATGGCTGCGGCGGAGGCAGGCGCACCGGTGCGTTCGGCGCGCTGCCCGGCGCGGACCAGCATGCTAATCGCCTGGCCGCGAATGGTGCCGTTGTCGGGGTCGTCGGGGACGGCGTGCAGGGCGTCGAGGTAGTGGGAAGCGATGACGTCGGCGGCCTCCTCACCGTCCTCGGGGAACGCGGCGCGCAGGTGCGCGGCGACGGCCAGGTGGCGGGCCTTGCGGTCGCGGCGGGACAGCGTCTCGTAGGCGACCTGGCGCAGCATCTGCTGGGCGAATCCGTAGGAGCCTCGCTCCGGCGACAGCGGGTCGGCGGAAATGACCAGCACCTCCCGGCGCACCAGGTCCGCCAGCGCAGAGCGGACGGCGTGCTCGTCCTGGCCGGACACGGCGATCAGCGCCTCGGCGGCGAACATGGTGCCGAGCACGGCGGCGTCACAAGCGAGACGGCGCGCGGACGGGTCCAGGGCATCGAGCCGGGCAGCGAGAAGGGCGTGCAGGCTGTGGGGCACCTGCAGCTCGCCTATGTCGCCGGTCAGCCGGTAGGCCCCGTCGATGGGACGCACGATGTCCCGGTCGATCAACGAGCGGATCACCTCGACGGCGAACAGCGGCAGGCCCTGCGCCTGCCGGGTCACCTTGGCCCGTGCGGCAGGAGGCATGCCCGGCACCAGCGAATCAACCAGGGCGTCCATCGAAGCGGCATCGACGGGGTCCAGGGTCAGGGTGACCCGGTTGCGCCCGGCCCCGAAGCCCGGGCGGGACAGCCCTAGCTCCGGGCGGGCTAGCACGAGAATGAACACCGGCAGGTTCCGTACCCAGTCGGTCAGGTAGTCCAGGAAATCCAGCAGCCCCGGGTCCGCATACTGGGCATCTTCCACCACCAGCACCACCGGGCTCACGGCCGCCAGCCGCTCCAGGAACAACCGCCATCCGGCGAACAGCTCTTCCCGCGCCAGCGGCCCCCCGCCGTCCCCGGCGAACGCCACGCCCAGCAGCCGGGCCAGCCGCACCCCGACGTAGGGCCGCTCGGCCGGATCGGGCACATACCGATCCACCCGCTCGGCTAGCTTGCGCGCTGCCTCCTCGGCCGGGTCATCCTCGGCTATGCCCAGCCGCTGCCGGATAATCTGCGCCAGCGCCCAGAACACCACCCCGTCCCCGTAGGCCGGGCACTGCCCGCGGTGCCACCACACATCCCCGGCCAGCCCGTCAGCGTACTTCTCGAATTCCCACCCCAGCCGCGACTTGCCCACGCCCGCAGATCCGGAGACCAGCACCATCCTTGGTACCCGCCGGTCCGCCGAGGCGTGGAACAGCTCCTTGACCGTCCGCAACTCAGCGTCCCGGCCGACCAGCGGCCCCTCCAGGCCGTCGACCCGCTGCGCTCCGCCAACCGCCGACACCACCCGGACCGCCCGCCACAAACGCTGCGGCTCCGTCTTCCCCTTCATCAAGTGCTCACCGGCATCGGCGAACCCGATCGCCGACGCCGCCAGCCGGTGCGTCGCCACGTCCGTCAGCACCGATCCGGGCTCGGCCGCCGCCTGCACCCGCGAGGCGGTGTTCACCGCGTCCCCGGCCACCATCCCCTCACCGACCGCCCCCAGGGTGGCCGCCACCTCCCCCGTCACCACCCCTGCCCGCGCCGCCAGCCCAGGCACGCCAACCTCCGCGCCCAGCCCGGCCACGGCCGCGACCAGGTCCAAGGCAGCGCGTACGGCCCGCTCCGCATCCCCCTCCCCGGCCACCGGCGTGCCCCATACCGCCATCACCGCATCCCCGATGAACTTCTCCACCATCCCCCCGTACCTGCCCACCACCGTCCGCGCGACCGCGAAATACCGCGACAGAAGCTCCCGCACCGCCTCCGGATCCCGTGCCTCCGACAACGGCGTGAACCCCACCACGTCACAGAACAGCACCGAACACACCCGCCGCTCCGCCACCGGAACCCCAGCCACCCGGCCCCCACCTCCACTGGGAACCCCAGGCTGGCCGAACGTCGGCACGCCAGTACTTGCTGGCACGGGCGCGGCAGGCGCCCACGCAACTGCGCTCAGCGCCTGCCCGCAGGAAACGCAGAAGCGCTTGCCGGGGATGAGCGGCTGCCCGCATGACGGGCAGCCCCCTACCGCAGACCCGCACTCCCCGCAGAATCGGTAGCCAGCCCCCACGGCAGCCCCGCACTGCCGGCACCGCTCCATGAAACCCCCTCAGCTCACCCAAGCCCGGGAAATGAATCAGGACAGTAAGGAAATGACGCAGCCCTCATCGTAAACGCCGCCCACGCAACCGGGGAACGGCAATCACCTCACCCGAACCGGCGGCCAGTCCAGCACCGCGCAATCGCGGGTGTACCTATTCGCCGGCGAAGTGCGCCAGCAGCTCCGGTTGCCGCACCGTCACGTCCCGCCCGTCCACCGTGATCCATCCCCGCTTCTCAAAGCCCCGCATGGCGGCGTTGACGCTTTGCCTGGTGCCCGCGGCGAGACGGGCGAACTGCTCCTGGGTCAGCCGCGGCCGGATGACCCCGGCGGCGTCGCGGGATTGGCCGAGCAGCACTTTGGCGACCCGCCGGGGCAGGTCGAGGAACACCAGGTCCGCTGTCGCGTCGGTAAGCCGGCGCACGGTGGCCGCGACCGAGGCGGCCACGGCCAGGGCCGCCGCCGGTATCCGCGCGCAGACATCCTGGACCCGTTCGCGCGCAATGAAGAGCAGTTGGCTGTCCGCCAGGGTTTCCACGTCCGCCGACCGGGGGCCGCCATCGGCGATGCTGACCTCGCCGAGCGTCGCGCCTGCGCCGAGGATCGTCAGCGTCAGCTCCCCGCCGTCGGCGGAGCGCGTCACAACCTTCAGCCGACCGGAAATCACCACGATCAGCGTGTCGCCCGGATCCCCGGTACTGAACACGACTTGGCCGCGGCGCAGCGTCCGCGTCCGCGCTGCCGCGGCGAGGATCGCGAGGTCGTCGTCCGGGACAGCGGCAAGCAGGGAAGTTCGCCGCAGGACAGCTGCGAGATCAGCCGCCATCGCAGCCACCATTCTTGCGTTCGGCGTTGCTGGCCGCGGCCCGCGCTACGGTCTCGACTTCATACGGGGTCAGCTGCGGGAACTTGCTCAGCATGCGCGCCGTCGAGTCCGTGGGGCGCGGCGAAGGAATTGCCCCTCGGCGCGATGGTCGCGCATCACAACGCTTGACTGCCCAGCCACATCTGTCCCAATCCCGCGTACTCCGTCCAAGGACGTTATCTCACGGGCCCCCCGTTACGGAATCGGACCGCTGGCCTTCTCACCAGGTAAGGCCGAGCGGTTCGCTGGCCTTACCTGTGTCCGCGATGAATGAATTCATAACGAGTCGGCATTGACGCCGCCTCTTTCCTCTTGCCTGCGGTAGCGGTCTTCATCCGGTGACCCGAAGGGAGACAGCCGGGAAGCTCCCTGAGATCTGGAGCGGGCCGCAGGATCCGGGGCTCTCAGGCGCCTGCGTGCGCGAGCCGGCCGAAGAACAGCATGCGGGTCCGGGCCGGCCGGGCCGCGGCGCTGGCCTTGCGCGCGGCGCGGGCCTCCTTGAGCAGGGCGCGGTGCGTGAGGTCGGAGGCCAGAGCGGCCTTGCGGTCGGCGACGAGCTGGCTGGTGAGGTAGTAGTTCATTGCCTTCTCCGTTTCCGGCGGTGTCCGGTATCAACCGGCTGCCCCCAGCATCACCGAGCCAGCCGGTGCCGGTCAGTCAGCCCGCGGACACCCTCCCTGTCGCCTTGCCGACACACCAACGACCTAAACGCGGGTCATGGGCCTGCAGGCGGGCGGCGAGCCAGTCGGCCATACGGGAGCGGGACTCATAGGCGTGGTTGGTGACGCCGTGGCTGCCGTCCGGGTAGATGACCAGTTCAGCGCCCGGCGCCTCCTTCGCCAAGCGCTCTTGATGGCGGGCCGGGACAATCGAATCGCGTCCGCCGCCGACGACCAGCAGCGGGCGCGTGATCAGCCTGGCCGCGTCCTCGAGGGTGAGCCGGGCGGCTCGGGCGCGCGCCTCCTGCTCGCTTCCGGCACCGCAGCGATGCCGGAAGGCGGCCCTGGTCTGCGCGGGCAGATCATCCCAGTCCAGGTCGAAGCGGTAAGGCCCGGCCAGCGCGACCGTGGCCGCTACCCGCTGCTCGTAGGCGGCGCCGCGGGCGGCGAAGTAGCCGCCGAGGCTCACCCCGAACAGCCCCAGCCGCCCGCTCTCATCGATGTCATCGCGGCTGGCCAGGTAGTCCGCCGCCGCCGTGACGACCTTCTCGTAGGCGGGCTCGATCGCCAGCTCGTACTCGGACTCGCCCTGGCCGGGGCCGTCGACCGCGAGGGTCGCGAGGCCGCGGGCGAGGAAGTACTCGGCGGTCGCCTGCAGCTCCTCCTTGGTCGAGTCCAGGCCGGGCACCATGATCACGACGGGACTCCGTCCTGCTCCCGGCACCCGTAGGTAAGCCGGCAGGGCGGTACCGGCGTACGGGATGGACACGAGTTCCGCTGGCGGGCGCAGGGCCGGGGCCGCCTTGCGGTAGCAGGCGACCGCGCGGTCGTGCGCGGCCCGCTGCTCGTCGGGATGGTCTATGAACACGAACTTGCCCCAGTGCCAGGCCAGGGCCGCGCGCCGCCACGCGCCGGCCGCCGTTTTCGGGTGGCCGGCGTCTTCCGCGCTTTCGGCGAGCTGCTCGTAGTGCGCCGCGGTGCTGCCCCATTCGCGGCACCAGTCGTCCCAGCAAGTGATCCTGGCCAGGGTCGCCTGGAAGTCGCCGTAGTCGGTGCCGTTCGCGACGAATCGGTTCGCCCAGTGCGCCGCGGCGGCGGCAACGCGGGCATCCTTCGGATCTGCTGCCATGACGGCAATTGTCCGGCAGACAACGCCAGGCGGGCAACGCCCGTGCTGGGGGCGGCACCGTGCTAAATGCCGCTGCCCGCGCAAATGATGAATGTAGCGACATGTCCTGGGTAGTGCCTTGCCTGGCCTGGGAGGCAAACGATGACAACGATGTCGGTTCGTTCCTTGCTCGGAGTGGTCGCGGGGCTGGCACTGGTGGCGCTCGGCGCCGTGCCCGCCGCGAGCGCAGCCACCGCAACCACCACGACGGCCGCGGCGCCGCCGTACAACTGCTCTGCTAACGGGCCGCCCGGCAGCCAGACCGTGTACGGGACCTTCGGCGACGCCAGCGTGATCGGCTGGGAGGGCAACAGCCAGGCCGTGGTGGCCTGCCTGGGCGGCAGCTTCTGGGTGGACACCAGCGGCCCGGACGGCGGCCCGGGCAGCGCCAGCACCGCCGCGGTGTCCGGCACCACCTACGGCTACGGCGTCTACGACGACACCCCGACCACCTGGACGAACGCCGACGGCTACCTGCCCGCCCTGGTGACGGCCTTCCACCGCGATGGCGCCAGCATCTCGATCACCAACTTCGGCGACGACGTGAGCATCGGCGGGCACGCCTACGTGGTCATCTACAGCCGGGTCTCGGTGACCAACCGAACCGGCGCCGCCATCACGATCAACCCGCAGCCCTCGGCCGGGCTGGTGCCGCTGAACTCGGCGCCTCTCGCGGTGCCGGCCCACGCCACCGTGAACCACGACTACGCGGTGCCGTCGGACAAGTTCGGCGGCAGCTACGGCTATCCCGCCACCAGCGCACTGGTGGCCGCGGGCGGCTACAACCAGCACTTCGCGCACATGCGGGCCTACTGGAAGAGCCAGCTGGCCGCGATCGCGCAGATCACCGCGCTGCCCGACAGCAGCCTGATCAACGCGTACAAGACCGGCTTCATCTACACCCAGATCATCCGGGCCGGCGACGAACTCAAGACCGGCGCGAACGGCTACGACAAGGAATTCAGCCACGACGTCATCGGGATCCTGGCCAACCTGTTCACCCAGGGCTACACGACCGGGGCGCACGGGCTGCTCGACCGGGCGCGTTACGTCATCGGCACCCAGACGCAGTACGACGACGGCGTGTGGACCTACCCCTGGATCTGGGCCATCTACCTGCTCAAGACGGGCGACCTCAGCTTCGTCAAGGCCAACTTCGCCACCGACGGCCCGAGCGGGGCGACCGAGCCGAGCATCAAGGCCACCGCCCACCTGATCGCCGCCGACCGTACCGGGCCGGGCGGGATCATGGAGGAGACCAACGACATCGACGCCGACGGCTACTGGACCATCGACAACTACGAGGCGCTGATGGGCCTGTGGACGTACCACTGGCTGGCCCAGAAAGTCGGTGACACCAGCGAGGCGAGCTGGGCCGCGGCGCAGTACGGCAGCCTGCTCAAAGCGGTGAACAAGACGCTGGGCGCCACCATCTCGGCCAACCACCTGAACTACCTGCCGTGCTCGATGACCGAGCCCAACACCGACAACCGGTGCGTCAACGCCGAGGACGCCAACTGGGCGGCGCCGTTCCTGTTCGGCCGCTGGGCGTGGGACGGCTACCTGTTCGGCGCGCCGCTATCGGGCCCGGGCACCAGCCTGATCGACGCGACGTACCGGTACGGGTTCTCCCGGCTAAAGGGGAAGCTGCCCGCCAACACCTTCGGCGGCTACCCGACCCAGTACTACAGCACCGCCTACAACGCCGGGTACGGCGAATGGGGCCTGGCCAGCCAGGACTACCGGGACCAGGGCATCTTGTCGTACGAGTTCATGGTGCGCAACGGGCAGAGCGGCCCGTACTCCTGGTGGGAGAGCCAGCAGTTCCCCAACCCCGGCTCGCCCTGGACCGGAACTCACCCCGAGGCCGGGAACGGCTCGTCCCCGCACGCCTGGGGCATCGCCAACGCCAACATGGTGCTGCTGGACTCGCTGGCCGCCCAGCGGTCCGACGGCTCCCTGGTGGTCGGCCGGGGTGTGCCGGACTCCTGGGTGCGCGGCGGCCGGGTCATCAGCCTGGCCAACTTCCCCACCACCGGCGGCAGGCACGCCGGGCTGACCATCCGCACCAGCGGCAGGACGGTCACGCTCACCCTGACCGGCGACAAGCCTTCGGGTGAGGTGCTGTTCCAGCTGCCCGCGTTCGTCGGCAACATCGCGCACGCCAGCGCGGGCACGGTCGACAACAAGACCGGCACGGTCACGCTGGCCCCGGCCGTCCGCTCCGTCACCGTTCAGCTCAGCCGCCCGGAAGCCAGTTAACCCGTCGACAGCGCCGGGCGAGGCCGACCACCTCGCCCGGCCGCCGGGTCAAAAGCGGGAGATGGAACGGGAGCGTGCTTCGCCTTGTCTGGAGCAATGGGCCTGGTGGACGCCAGTCACGCGTACGTTCCATCGGCCGGGTCTGCTGCTTTTAGATCTCCGGCCGGTTCAGCGGACGCCCTCCCAGACCGCGCGCTCGTCCCCGGCCGGGTCATCGACGGCGCTGACGTCCTCGGTGAGCAGGCCGGTGGTGCGGCTGGCCGGGTCGTAAGGCGCCCAGCCGGGCTCACCGCGGGTGATGAAGTCGACCCAGACCCGGTGCACCCGGTCCGCGACGGCCTGCGCGGGCGCAGCGCCGATGAGCGGCCGCAGCTCGGGCCGGGTGGCGGTGTCGAAGGCGAACGGGATCTCGGCCGCGTGGCAGGCACCGAGCCGGTGGTTGTCGGCCGGCTCGGGCAGGTCGAAGCGGTACATCCAGGTGCCCGCCGCCGCGGCCGCCCTGGCCTCGGCCACCCGGATCGCCGGGACGCGGAAGAACCAGTCGGTGATCACCGCGGCCAGGATGTCGCCCGGGCTGGCGTCCGGCCTGCCGGACCGGTAGACGTCCAGGCCCTCGGGGCTGAGCCCGTACGCGGCGGCCGCGCGCGGCCAGGGCGGGCTCGTCGACCTGGTCGATGACGCCCGGCGCGACCAGGAACAGGCGCGCCTCGTCCCGGTTCGACCCGATCAGCAGCTCGACATCACTCCCCCGGCCCGCGGTCAGGCCGGGCAGCGGCGCGACGGGCAGCACGGTGCCGTCGACCGTCGGCGCGAACGGCAGCAGGCTCAGCGTGAGCTGCCCCCAGCGGGCCGGGTCGGGGTTCGTCTGCACCTCGACCACGAGGTCGGACGCGGCCTGAACCAGCTTGTCGAGCGGGACGGCCTTGATCGACTCCCGGTCGGCGGGCACGCCGAGCGTCTCGGCCAGGTAGCCGGCCACGGTAAGGCCATCCTCAGCGGTGAGGCTGTGCGCGCCGGCCCCGCTCTGCGCGATGGCCCGCGCGAACAGGCCCTGCGACAGCGGCATGGACAGCAGCGTGGTGACGCTCATCGACCCGGCCGACTCCCCCGCGACGGTGACCCGCGCCGGATCGCCGCCGAACGCCGCGATGTTGTCCTGCACCCAGCGCAACGCCGCCAGCTGGTCGAGCAGGCCGAGGTTGGCCGCGTCGTCGCCCAGGAAGAGGAAGCCCTCGGCCGCCAGCCGGTAGTTGATGGTGACGCAGACCACGCCGTCACGGGCGAAGGCGGTGCCGTCGTAGGCGCCCACCGACCCCGAGCCGTTCATGAACGAGCCGCCGTGAATCCAGACCAGCACCGGCAGCCCGGCCGCGCCGGGGTCGGGCGTCCACACGTTGAGGTTCAGGCACTCCTCCCCCGCGATCACCTCTTCCGGGAACAGCAGCTGATACTGCGGCGGGTAGTCGCCCTTCGGCACGGTCGGCCCGAACGCGGTCGCGTCGCGCTCGCCAGCCCACGGCAGCACCGGCTGCGGCGGCCGCATCCGGTTCGCGCCGAACGGCGGCGCCGCGTAGGGGAGGCCGAGAAACGCGGAAACGCCGCCCTCGGCCCGGCCGCGGACGGCTCCGTCCTTCAGCCGGACCACCGGCTGGTGCGTCAGCTCACTCATGCGCAGCTCCGTTGCGACGTTGATCGATGTGATGCGCACTGTCTCTCAGTGGCCGGCCACGTGTCAAGCCATCTTTCCCGCGACGATGACGCCGTCCGGGACCGGGTCGGCGTACAGCATTTCCGCCAGCGCCGCCCGGCGGGCCAGGACCTTCCGCTGGTTGACGTACCCCTTGTCGGTGATCTCGCCGTCGTCCAGGCTGGCCGGCTGGGCCAGCACGATCAGCCGCTCGATGCGGGCCGACGAGCCCGCCGCGTCGTTGTGCGCGGCGAGCGCGGCGGCCAGGTGCGCGTGCAGCGCTTCATGCCGGATCAGCCCGCCGTCCGGCTGCGCGTCCTGGCCCAGGAGCTTGCGTGCCTCGGCCGCGTTCAGCCAGGCCAGCACGGACAGGTAGTCGCGGTTCTCGCCCGCCAGCACGGCGTCGGCCAGCACCGGGATGGCTGACAGCAGCGCGGTCCGCACGGCCCCAACCCGGACGAACGTGCCGGTCGCGAGCTTGAAATCCTCGGCCACGCGACCGCGGAACAGCAGCCCGGCATTCGGGTCGGCTGGGTCGGCTGGCACGACCGCGTCGCCGGTGCGGTAGTACCCGCCGGAGTCGAACGCGGCCTCGGTGAGGTCGGGCCGGGCGAAATAGCCCGGGGTGACCATCGGGCCCTTGACCCGGATCTCGTACGCGCCCTCGGTCGCGACGAGCTTCACCTCCGCGCCCGGCAGCGGCACCCCGATGCAGCGGGCGTCGGTGAATTCGTAGTGCGCCGACGTCACCGCGGGCGCGGTCTCCGTCGCTCCCCACGAGCCGGTGACCGGGATGGTCCGTCCCGTCGTGCGCTGGGCGACGGCGCCGAGCCGGTCACGCAATCCCTCGGGCAGCGCGGCGGCGGCGTTGAACATGAGCCGCAGGCGGGAGAAGAAGCGGGCGGCGAAGGCCGGGTCGCCCTCCAGGGCGGGCACCAGCTGGGCGTAGCCCGCCGGGACGTTGAAGTAGATGGTCGGCGGCACGTCGGCCAGGTTGGCGATCGTCTGCCCGAACAGGCCCGGGGCCGGCCGCCGCCGTCGATGTACAGCGTGCCGCCGGCGGTGAGCACCATGTTCACGTTGTGGTTGCCGCCGAAGGTATGGCTCCACGGCAGCCAGTCGACGATGACCGGCCGTTCGCCCGCCAGGAAGGGCCAGGCCTGCCTGATCATCTGCTGGTTCGCGGCCAGCATCCGGTGGGTGTTGAGCACGCCCTTGGGCGCGCCGGTCGATCCCGAGGTGAAGAGGATCTTCGCGACCGCGTCCGGCCCGAGCGCCGCGAAGGCCGCTTCCACCTCGGGGCCAGCCTCAGTGGCGAGCAGGCTGGCCAGCCGCTGCGCCCCTGGCCTGCTGCCCGCGGAGATGATCGCCGGCAGCGCGCCGACAGCGTCCAGGGCCGGGCCGAAGCGGTCCGCGTCCTCCGCGAACACCGCACCGGGGCTGATCAGCTCCGTGATCTCCCGGATCCGGGCGTGGTCGCGGCTCATCAGCGAGTAGGCGACGCTCGTCGGCGCGACCGGGACGCCGGCGGTCATGGCGCCCAGCGTCATCAGCAGGTGATCCACGCTGTTGCCGGAGAGGATGAGGAGCAGGCCGGCCCGGTCCGAGTCCCCGGTCGAGCAACGCCTGCCCGATCGAGTTGGCCGCCCGCACCGCCGCGCCGTAGCCGCAGGTCCGCCAGCCAGTCGCGGGATCCTGCCGGCGCTCGGCGACGAGCAGTTGCTCGGGGGCTGTGCGGGCGTGCTCGCGCACGCTGTGCAGCACCGTGACGGGGTAATCACCGAGCTTCTCGGCCGAGCGGAGCACCATGCCGTCGCTGCCCGCGGGCCACCGCGGTCTCCCCACCGTGATGCTGGGCGGCGCGAATAGGGGCGGGGGTGCACCGGCGTTGGTCATCATGCTCCCTCGGCGGGCAGGCTCAGCCTGCCATCATTCAACAAACCGAACGCTGAACCGACACCTCTTTGTAGTTCTTAGAGCGCTCGCGGCGCAACCCTCTGCGGCGGAACTGCGAAGCCCGATCCGGAACGGTCGCGTGGTTCCAGTACACCAGTGCGTTCGGCGTTATTCGAGTGGCTGGCGTGCGATGCCGGTTTCCCGCCATTGCCGGTGCAGCAGCCGTCGCTCGTTCTCATCGCGGCCGCCCCAGATCCCGAATTCCTGCCGGCTGGCCAGGGCGTATTCCAGGCACGGGCGCCGCACCGGGCAGCCGGCGCAGACCGCCTTGGCCTGCTGGATGTCCGCCGCCGCGGCGCCGGCCGTGCCGATCGGGAAGAACAGCTCGGGATCGGCCTGGCGGCAGGCCGCCGAATCCCGCCACCACAGGGGCAGGCGGCCGGCGGCCGGATCTGAGAGAGCGGCCCCGAGAGCGGTCAGGTCGTGGGTACTAGCGGTGGTGGTCATGGGTCCCTCCCTGACGGTGTCGATGCCGGAGTGCCAGCTAACTAGGCTAACCTTACATCATCTTGATGAAATGGTGGTCATCAGCATGATGAACTCTGAGATACCCGGGGATGCCGCCGGGGGCGACCCGGCCTGGCTGACGATCAGCGAGGTGTCGCGGCGGACCGGGATCCCGGTCGCTGGCCTGCGGAACTGGGAGCAGCGTTACGGCCTGCCCCGCCCGCGGCGCTCGCCCGCCGGGCAGCGCCGCTACACCGAAGCCGACTGCGACCTGCTCGCCGCGGTGCTGCAGCACCGCGCGGGCGGCCTGTCGCTGCCCGCGGCGATGGCCCGCGCCGCTGCCGCCAACGCCGCCGCGGCCGGGAGCGGCCCCGGGCAGTCGATCTTCGCCGGGGTCCGCCGCCATCATCCCGACCTCCAGGTTCACGCCCTGGGCAAGCCACTCCTGCTCGCGCTGACCCGGGCGATCGAGGACGAGTGCTGCGCCCGCGCCCAGCGGCCGATCCTGCTCGGCTCCTTCCAGCGGCAGCGCTTCTACCGGGCCGCGGCAGCGCGCTGGGCGGACCTGGCCCGCACGGCCGAGCAGACGATGATCTTCGCCGACTTCGGCCGCGGCCGGCTGCTGCCCGGCCCCGCGGCGGAGATCCCGGTTGCCGCGGACTCCCCGATGAGGCGGGAGTGGACGCTGATCTGCGACGCGCCCGACCACCCGGCCTGCCTGACAGCATGGGAGCACCTGGGGCAAGACCAGGACCGTGACCAGGACCGGGTCTTCGAAGCGCTCTGGTCGGTCGACCCTCAGGTGGTCCGCACCGCCGCCCGGATCGGCACCGGCCTGGCCGCCGCTGCCTTCCCGGAGATCCCCGGCCGCCTCGCGGCCCGGCTGCGCGAAGAGCCGGCCCCGCCCTCCGCGGACCTGCGGCGGGCCAGCGGGCTGCTCGACCGGACCCTCGGCTACCTGGCCGGGGCGGCCCGGCCGGCCGCCCACCGGGCGGCCGCCCGCTGAGGAACCCTACATCGCGGTAACCAGGGGGACTTCACCCGGTAGGTATGAGTTCAGCGCGACGCCGCTGGTACATCATCGACTATGACCACCGAACAGGGGCCGGCCCGCGACCCCGTACTTGAGCTCGCTTCACCGGCCGAGCGAGGCGAGCACTGGTGGCCGGTGGCCCTGGCCATCATCGTCGCGGCCGGCCTGCATGTGGCGCTGCCCGCTCAGTACCGGGTCCAGCCAGCCTGGGTGGTCCCGGTCGTCCTGCTCGGGCTGCTGGCCGTGCTGATCGTCGGGGACCCGGGCCGCATCGACAAGCAGAAGGCCTGGCTGCGGATCGTCACCGGAGCCGTCATTGCGTTCCTGACCCTGGCGAACCTGCTCGCCGCGGCCCGGCTGGTCGAGAAGATCCTGACCAACAACAAGCTCTTCGCCGCGCACCCGATCGGTCTGCTCGCCGCTGGCGGCGTGGTCTGGGCGACGAACGTGATCGCCTTCGGGCTCTGGTACTGGGACCTCGATCGCGGCGGGGCCGCGTCCAGGGCGCATCATCCGGACCGGAACCCGGCGTTCGTCTTCCCGGAGATGCAGCACTCGGCGTACGTGCCCGCCAACTGGGTGCCCCGGTTCGTTGACTACCTCTCGCTGGCCTTCTGGACCGCCACCGCGATCAGCCCGACCGACATATCCGCGATCAAGCAATGGGCCAAGCTGCTCATGATGGTCGAAGCGGGCTGCTCGATCGTCTTGGCCGCGCTCGTCATCGCCCGCGCCATTAACGTCCTCTAGGCGCCTCCAGGCGCCTGGAGGCGCCTAGGCGGCGGCGGAAGCGGCGCCGGACAGGCCCCGCCGGCCTGCGATGAGGATCTCGATGCTCACGGCCAGGATCCAGACCGGAAACAGCAGTTCAACCCAGGGTGAGATGCCGACGCCAACCATCAGCACCAGCGCGGTCGCAAGCCCGGCCAAGGTGAGCCAGCGGGACACGATCTGGGTACGGCGGGCGATGGTCACGGTGGTCAGGGTGAATACCGCCGCCATCCGCATCGAATAGACGTTGAGCAAGATCGAGGTGACGTTGCGGCCCAGCGCCAGGGTGTCCGCCCCCGGCAGGCCGGATGGGGATATACCCGCGATGAGGCCGCCGGCGAATGCGGCGGCCACGAACATCATGCCGACGAACAACAGGCCGCTGCCCAGGAACACGGTGGCGAAGAAGCGATCCTCGTGCACTCCGATCCGGTCCCGGATCACCCCGATGAACCACAGGAAGGCGATTCCGGCGAACGGGATGAGGTTCAGCCCGACCGCCACGGCGGTTCTCTTCCCCGAATCGGTCAGCCACCCGCCGGCGACGGAAGAGTTAGCCGGGACAGACAGCCTGAGCAGGGCGAGCGCTGTGATCAGGAGCACGGAGAAGATGATGCCGGCCAGGGCGGCGGCCCGGGGCGTCGTCAGGGCGCCCCTAGGCGCCAGCGGGCCCGGGTCCGGGTCCGCTGCTACGTCGGTCATGAGCATTCCCTTCCACGGACGGGTGCCACCTCGGGCTGCCGGAGATTTGCGCTGGCCTGGGCGCACTACCGGCAGTTCCGCTGGCATTGATGCCAGACAAGCACGCCACGTAGGCCGTGGGCATCCCCCCGCCCGGGTGAGAACCGGCCTTCGCGCCCGGTTCCGCCAGTCCTGCCCGGGTCCGGGCAGGACTGGCGGCCGTCAGTACCGCTGCGGAACGGCTCCCCGCAGGGCGGGCGAGAGGACCTCGCCGGCCGCCTCGACGAGGAGCGACATCTCGTAGGAAACGAGCTCCGTGTCGCAGTCGGGAGCGGCCAGGACGCACAGGCTCGATCCGTCACTGATCGCCTTGATGATCATCAGGCCGCCCACCATCTCGACGAACGCCTGGGTTGGCAGCCCCGCGTTGAAGATCCGCGCCGCCCCTGCCATCAGGCTGGCAAGGCCAGCGGTGATGGCCGCGAGGTTCTCGGCGAAGTACTCCGGGATGCCATCGGACAGGGCAAGCGGCACGCCGTCCGCGGATACAACGGCAGCGTGCGCCACGTCGGCCACTCGCGCCGTGAAGTCGCTGATGAGCCAGTTCAGATCCTGGCGGTATGCGTGACTCAACGTTCGCTTCCTTCTGCTGCGCGGGGTGACTGACCCTGCTCGGTCTCCGCACGCCTGGTTCCGCGCTGGAACCCGGCGAGGCGGCTGCGGATTTGGTCCGCTGACCGCTGCGGCAACGGATGGCTGTCGGTCCCCGTCCCGCGTCCAGGTACCGGTCCTCCCCGGTCGGAGTCGGCCCGCTGCGGCAGCGCCGCCTGTGAGTCGGACCCGGCGCCGGAATTCAGGTTGGTCCCGGGAGCGCGGACCGGCAGACCGGTGGACGTCTGATCGAAGGACCGGCTGCGGGCAGCGGCCCGATCCGGCGCGCTGCCGCTGCTCAGTGCCGGTCCGCCTCGGGCGGAGTCGGCCCAGTCCGGCAGCCCCGCTTGGGTCACGGGACCGCTACCGGAGTTCAGGTCGTTGTTGGAGTTCAGGTCGTTCTTGGGGGTGCGGGCCGGCAGACCCGCGGACGTCAGATCCGTCGCGGGACTGGTGCGCGCCGGCAGGCCGGCGGATGTTCGATCGTCGAAGGACCGACTGCGGGGACCGCTCCAGTTCTGCGCACTGCCGAGGCCCTGCGTGTTCTGCGCACTGCCGAGGCCCTGCGTGCCGCTCTCTCGGCCACGGAACCAGCCCTTCGCGGTACGCGGGCCTTCGGCGGACGAACCGTACCCGATCGCGCTGCCGTTCGGCGCGAGAGCGATGGCGCCCTCAGCCATCTCGCCCAGCGCCCGCCCGCCCGCAGTGGGCGGCGCCCCGGACCCGGTTCCGGCGAGCTGGCTCTGCCAGCCGGTGACGGGACCGTAGATGCCGGTCCGCTCGACGACGCTTTCCGGCAGCCAGACCAGGGCGGAGAGCCCCTGAGGGGCGGCAGGCCGCAGCCGGACCCGGACTCGGTGCCGCTCGGCCAGGCGCGCCACGGCGAACAGGCCCATGTGCCGGGAGACGGATACGTCGATGGTCGGGGGGTGGTCAAGCCGCCAGTTCATGTCCGCGAGCCTGGCGTCGGAGACGCCGATACCCTGGTCCCTGATCTCGATCAGCACGCCGCCGCTTGACACCTCCTGCATCATGACCTGGACCTGGGTGTCCTTGGGGGAGAAGATCGTGGCGTTCTCGATCAGCTCGGCGAGCAGGTGCGCGACGTCGGGAGACGGCCACGCCGATGAGCGCGATGCCCGGCGCTATGTTCAGCGTGATCCGGTTGTACTGCTCGATCTCCGAGATCGCGGCGCGGGCCACGTCGGCCAGGGAGGCTGGCTCCGACCGCTTGCGCTGGTCCTCGTGCCCGGCCAGCAGCAGCAGGTTCTCCGAGTTGCGGCGCATGCGGGTGACCAGGTGGTCCATTGAGAACAGGGAGCCGAGACGGTCCGGATCGGCCTCGTTCTGCTCCAGGTTGTCGATCATCCGCGCCAGGCGCTCGATCAGCGACTGGGAACGGCGTGACAGGTTGACGAACATCGCGTTGAAGGTGGAGCGCAGCAGCGCCTGCTCGCCTGCCAGCCGGACCGCCTCGGAGTGCACCTGATCGAATGCCCGCGCCACCTCACCGATCTCGTCCTTGTCGGTGACGTCGATCGGCGCCACCTCCATGGAGGCGGCGGCATCAGGCGACTCGGTGAGCAGCTTGACCCGCTCGGGCAGCTGGACCGAGGCGATGTCCAGCGCGCCGGCCCGCAGCCGGCGCAGCGGCCGCGTCACCGACCTGGCCACCGCGAGAGCGGCCAGCAAGACGATGAGCAGCACCAGCACGGTGATGATGCCGTAGATCAGCGCGGTCTTGCTCGCTGCCTGCTGGAGCTGGGCGGCCCGGGTGGCGATGTTACCCGCGATCAGCGTCTCGGTGTTCTGCATGGCGCTGAGCTCGTCGTCGGTGCCGGTGTCCCAGGCGGCCTGGCCCTGCGTCAGGGCCTGGGCATTCGGGCTCAGCTTCTGGATGCTGGGACTGGTGGCGAGCTGGAATCCCAGCACGCCGCTGCTTGCCGGTTGGTGGGCTGGCTTGGCGGCGGCTCGGCGGATAGACCAGCGTCTGCACGTTCGGGACGAGCTGGCTGCCCGCTATGTTCACGCCCGTGTCGGCCGCGCCGCCATCGACGAAGTAGTCGCTGTTGACGTTGGAGAACATGTTCTGCTCGAGGCCCAGCGCGATGCCCACGGCCAGCGGACCGAGTTGGTCGGTGAAGTGCATGGCTTCAGCCGGGGTGGCCGCCTGGTAGAAGGCGTGCTCGTCGATGAACTCCTGGCCGTAGGCGTTCGCCAGCGCCGCCTCGGTGTCCGGGTCCATGGTGTCGACCGATGGTCCGGTGACCTTGGGACCGGTTCCGATCGTGTAGGCGGGTCCCGGACCGATTTGGTACGTCCCCACGTTGACGACCGTCGGGCTGGCGAAGGCGGAGTTGAGCAGGCCGCGCTGCTCGGACGCTTGCTCCTTGGCCAGGGCCAGCGCGTTGTACGCCTGGACGTCGCTGGCCAGGGTCGCGTCGGAGACACCCTGATCGACCTGGTCGGCCAGGGCGACCATGTCGTTGATGTCGGCCGCGTAGTTCCCGATGACCGAGAACACATCCTGTGGCTGGTTGAGGGTCTTCTGCAGCACCTGGAGGCGCGACGGTTTGATGTCGTCGGTGACGGTCGTGATGTTGTTCTCGATGTTCGCGGGCAGGCCGCCGATGTCGGACGCCTGCCGGACCTGCGCGGCCGCGGTGTCGCTGCTGGCGAAGAAGGGCTTCATCGTCGTGTGCAGCGTCGATTGGCTCGGGCGCGGTCAGCAGGCTGAGTGTCTCGTCGCGCTCGTTCTGCAGGTCGTTGACCAGCACAGTGAGCCGCTGGCCGAGGTTCGCGAGCTGCGACACCCGGGAGTACTGGCCGGCGCTGCTCGCCGCGTCCGCCACCCGCAGCCCGCCGAAGATCACGCCCATCAGCAACGCTGCCACGATAACCGCGAACAGGCGGCGGGCGACCGGCCAGTCGGACAAATTCAGCGGCAGCCGCCTGGCAGAATTGACGGCATTCGAATCACCGGTGTTTCGGCCGCGCGTAAGAGCACGCGCTCGCGTGCCTGTGGCACCATGGGTTCCCATTAATCAGTGTCCTCGCTGTAAAGCGGACTTATTGCACGTCGCTGCGCTTGACGAGCTGCGCCTACCGACAGGGGGATGTGGCCGACCCGCAGGCCCGTACCGCCCCGGCATTATTCGGCGATGCTTGAGTCACTCTAATGCGGCTTCTGGTGAAATTCCGGCCATATGCCGACTAGTGATCATAGAGTTGCCATTCGCTGCCGGACGGGCGGGCAGCGATAGCGGAGGCGCGGCGTCACTGACACGGGGCCTACTGCTTCTCGTTCTTGACCGCGCCGCCGAGGTAGAGCTCGCCGATCTCGGGGTGCTCGAGGACCTCGCGGCCGGTACCGGTCAGCCGCACGGTGCCGTTCTCCATCACCACGCCGCGCTGCGCGAGCTTGAGCCCCGCACGGGCATTCTGCTCAACCAGCAGGACCGTCGCGCCGTTGGCGTTCATCTGCCTGGCGGCGTCGAAGACCGACCTCAGCACCATCGGCGACAGCCCCATCGACGGCTCGTCGAGCAGGATGAGCACCGGGTCGAGCATCAGCGCGCGGGCGAACTCCACCAGCCGCTGCTGGCCACCCGACAGTGACCCTGCCTTCATGCTCGCCCACTCTTTGACCTGGGGGAACAGGTCATAGACGGCGTCGATCCGGTTGGCCACCTTCGCCCGGTTGGAGATCAGGTAGCCGCCGAGGTCGATGTTCTCGGCCACCGTCATGTCCTTAAACAGGCTGTGGTTCTGCGGGACCTGGACCACGCCCAGCTGGAGTATCTGCCGTGGCGACTTGCCGGCCAGATTCTCCCCGCGCAGCGTCACCGTGCCCAGCCGCGGCCTGAGCAGTCCGCTGATCACCCGCATCACGGTCGACTTACCCGCGCCGTTCGGCCCGACCACGCAGGTGATGGACCCCTCCGGCACCGCGAAGCTGACGTCACGGAGCACGTCGCCGCCGCCGTAGCCGGCCACCACGCCGTCCAGCACGAGGGCGGGCTCGCTGGCCTGCGCCGGGCTCGCCCGGCCGGCTGGACTGACCCGCTGGCGTGGTCATCGGGATTCCTCCTCCAGGTCCGCGCCGAGGTAGGCGTCGAGCACGCGCTTGTCGGTCCGGACGATGTCCGGCGGCCCGCTCACCACTTCCTTGCCCGACTCGAGCACGGTGATGGTGGAGCAGAGGCCCATCACGAACTCCATGTTGTGCTCGACCAGCAGGAACGTGGTGCCTTTGGTGGCGTTGAGCTGGCGGATTCGGTCGGTGATGTGGTTGATCAGGGTCGGGTTCACGCCGCCGGCCGGCTCATCGAGCAAGATGACCGCCGGGTCGGCGACAAGCACGTAGGCGAGCTCGAGGAGCTTGCGCTGGCCGTAGGAGAGCGAGCCCGCCAGGACCTCCGCGTGCCGCTCGATGCCGACGAACTCGAGCAGCTCCATGGCGTGCCGCCGGTGGTGCGTCCAGGCGTCGCGGCCGAACCAGGACAGCAGGTTCCGCGGCCCGTCCTTGGCCTGCGCCGCGACCAGCATGTTCTCCAGCACGGTGAGCCGGGCGAAGATCCGGGTGAGCTGGAAGGTGCGGCCGATGCCGGCCGCGAACACCTTGTCGGGGGCGAGGTTGGTGATCGCCCGCTCGCCGAACCAGACCTGGCCGGCGTCCGGCCGCTGATAGCCGGTGATGACGTTGAACAGGGTGGTCTTGCCGGAGCCGTTCGGCCCGATCAGGCCGGCCACGGTGCCCTCCTCGACGGCGATCGTCGCGCCGTTGAGCGCCTGGACGCCGCCGTAGGCCTTCATGAGCCCGTCCGTGCGCAGCAGCGCGGTCACCGGCCACCTCCCGAGCTGACTGACGACGGGCCGGACGTGGTCCCGGCTGCCGCGGCGGGCGGCCCCATCCTGGTGGCCGGGATGACCGCCGGGCGACCCCGGGTCCGGACCTTGGTGATGAGCTCGCCGCCGGTCGGGATGATCCCCCTCGGCAGGAACAGCACCACGATGAGGAAGATGGCGCCGAGCAGTATCTCGCTGAGGTAGCCGCTGAACTGGGGCTGGGTGTTCAGCCAGAGCGTCAGCGGCTCGATGATCAGCGCGCCGAGCACCGGTCCCGCTATCGACCCGTAGCCGCCGAGGAACGCCATCAGCACGAGCGTGAGGTCGAAGATCGGGTCGAACCCGGTCTGCGGCTCGACCTGGTTGATGTAGTAGAACCAGACCGCCCCGATCATGGCGGTGATCGTGCCCGAGAGCAGGAACGCGGAGAGCTTCACCCGCATCGCCTTGACGCCGAGACCGCGCGCCCGGTCCTCGTCGTCCCTGATCGCCCGGAGCTGGAGGCCGAACCGGGACCGCCGCACCAGCCAGGCGATGGCGATGGCGCCGGCCGCGAAGGCGAGCGCGATGTAGTAGAAGGGAATGTCGTAGGTCGCCGACGGCCAGTTGAGGAACGGCGACTGCAGGCCGCTCGACCCGCCGGTGAAGCTGAAGTTGAACGCCATCAGCTGGAAGATGAAGAAGAAGGCGATCGTGATGACGATGAACGTGTGCCGCCTGACCCGGAGCGCGATCAGCCCGAAGGGGACGGCGATGGCCGCCCCCACCAGCCCGCACAGCGGGAGCAGGGCGAAGACCGAGTCCCCGGTGATGTTCCAGTCCCGCGCGGCGATGCCCATCGTGTAGGCGCCGCTGCCGTAGAACACCGCCTGGCCGAGCGAGATGTAGCCGGTGTTGCCGGAGAAGATGTTCCACGCCGTCGCCGCGGTGACGTAGATCAGCGCCAGCACGCCGTAGTTGGTGACGGCCGGGTTGGTGTAGACCTGCGGGAAGGCGATCGCGATGGCGATGAGCGCCACCAGCCCGCCGCCCTTGAGCGCGGGGGCGAGCCCGGGCGCGGCGTACTTGCCGCCTGGGTGCCTCGCTCATTGGGCACGCACCTCCTTGCGGCCGAAGAAGCCGGTCGGGCGGACCACCAGGACGACGACGAGCGCCGCGTAGAAGACGGCCACCGCCCAGTTGGGCGACCAGATCGTCACCAGCGACTCCAAGACGAGCATGAACACGGACGCGGCGAGCGCGCCGCCGATGCTGCCGAGCCCGCCGAGGATGATGATGGCGAGCAGCCGGGAGATCAGGTCGTAGCCGCTGTTGGGGTTGAACTCATTGGTCGCGCCGAACAGCATGCCGCCCACCGCGGTCACCGCCACGCCGATCCCGAAGGTCAGCGCGGCGACCCGGTTCACGTCGATGCCCACCAGCCGGGCGGCGGTCTCGTCCTGCATGGTGGCCCGCACGCTGCGGCCGAACCGTGTCCGGTAGAGCATGGCGTAGATCAGCGCGACCAGCGCGACCGCCAGGATGAACCCGTAGACGTAGATCCACGGCAGGTAGAAGCCGAAGAGATGGACGCTGGTCCCGGTGTAGGAGGCGGTCAGCCCTACGTCGGTGGCGCCGTAGAACCTGTAGAGGATGCCCTCGATGATCAGCGCGACCGCGTAGGTGACGAGCAGCGTCATCGCGGTCCGCTCGGTGCCGCGCAGCCGCCGGATGAACGCCCAGTGGATCACGATCCCGATGATGAACATCACCGGGATCGTGATCAGCAGCCCCACGAACAGGTCGATGTGCGCCTTGGTGGAGAGCGTGTAGCTGAGGTAGGCGCCCAGGATGACCAGGACACCCTGGGCGATGTTGATGATGTCGAGCACGCCGAAGATAAGCGTCAGGCCCACCGCCATGAGGGCGTACACGCCGCCCACGAGGATCCCGACGATGATTTCCTGCAGAATCTCCTGCGCCATCAACCACTCCGTCCTGGTCGGTTAAGCACCCCGGTGTCGCCCGGGGATGGAAGGGCGCCGCCGCGGTCAGCCGACCGGGCCGGCCCAGGGCGGCTTGACGGTGATGATCGCCACCTTCGTGCCCGGGTCGCCCTTCGGCAGGACCTGGTTGAACACGGTGCCGCTCTTGTTCCACTGGAATACGAAGGCGACCGCGGCCGAGTTCTCGCCGAGCGAGTTGAACAGCACCTCGCCCTGCACGGTGTTCAGCGTGACGCCGCTGTGCAGGTAGGCGATGATCGCCTTGTTGTCGGTGCCGTTGGTCGCGACGATCGCCTGGTCGACGACCTGGCCGACCGAGTACGCCTCGGCCACGTCGGCGTTGACGTCGGAGACGGTGCCGCCGTACTGCTTGATGTACTCGGCGACCATCTTCTGGCTCTCGGGGTTGACGTAACCGCCGTACCAGCCGTCGGGCACCATCATCGCGGCGGCGTTGGCGGGGACGCCCGCCGCCTTGATGAAGGCGGCACCCTGGTCAGGGCCGCCGCGGAGATGAACATCTTCGGGGTGTAGTGCGCCTGCTGGAAGCCCTGCATGAACGCCGCCACGGTCGGCACGTCGGTGGAGCCGAGGACCACGATGTCCGGGGTCTTCCCGGCCACGGCGGCGGCGGCGGGCGCGTAGGACGAGGGCTCCTCGGGGAAGATCTCCGAGTAGACGGTCTTCACCCCGAGGGCCTGCAGCTCGGTCTGCGCGAGCTGCACCGGCGGGTCGGCGAACGGGTCGTTCGCCATCGGGTAGGCGGCGGTCAGGGTGTCCCGCTCGCTGGCCGGCAGCGACTTGATGTAGTTGATGAACGGCAGCATCTCGTCCGCGATCGGCAGCGACACGTCGAAGGTGTTGTGGTCGGCCTCGTTGGACTGGGTGTCGAAGACGGTCGGCGCGCCGCCGGCGCCCTCGACGAACGCGAACCCGGACCGCGCCGCCACCGCCGACGCCGGGCCGGTCAGCAGCGAGGAGAACGGGCCGAAGGCCAGGTCCACGTGGTCGGCGCTGATCAGCGTGTTGTAGTTGGTGACGACCTGGTTGGTGGAGCTGTCATCGTTCAGGATCTTCAGCTCGACCGGCCGGCCGATAATGCCGCCGGCCGCGTTGACGTCCTTGGCCCAGAGCTTGTACCCCTGCTCGAACGCCTGGCCGTCGGCGGAGAAGTCACCGGTCAGGGAGAGCGAGATGCCGATGGTGATCGGCGCTTTGGTGCCGGAGCCAGACGTTGTCGCGGACGTAGTGGGGCTACTGCTAGTGGGGCTGCTGCTAGTGGTGCTGCTGCTAGTGGTGGTGCTGCTGCTACTGCTGCTGCTGCATGCGGCAAGCACGCCGACGGAGAGCGCGGTTACGGCGCCCAGCGCGACAGCGTTCTTGGAGAACCAGGGGAGGTGTGCGCTCACGCCCGGTTCCTCCTTCCTCATCGCTCAGAATTCTTCGGAAAATCTTCGGAATCGAGCACGGGGAAAACTCCGCGCTCACCTTCAGGGGTATACCGGCGAAATCCCGGATGCGTCCGATAAATGCCACCATCTGTACGGCACCGTGACCGGAGGCCACAGTGACATCGGTCACTGCTCGCCACCGACGCACCGCCCGCCACTCTCCGCCACCCTCACTCAAGCAATCGTTTGCATAAGAGACTGCACCGGGTCGTGGTGGTTTGTACAGAGAATGTCAAATTCGTTACTTAATGACCGTTGCATAACAGGCGTGACGAATGTTGCATACGGTAATTATGGGTTCATAGCTCCCAGAGGGAAAACACCAGGTCAGCACAGATTTCTCCAGGAATCATCGTTACTGTGTGCAATATTCACAAATATCTATTTACTCACCGCCTGCGTCGTCACTACTGCTGGCGGCGGCGTGCGGTGGGGCGCAGCGGGACCGCGCCTGAACCCTCGATGGCCATCGTCGATCCCCGGACGACCAGTTCGGGGGCGAGGAAAAGGATCTTCACCGGGCTGCCGTCGCCGGTCTCGATCCGCTCGAGCAGCAGCCCGGCCGCCTCGGTGCCGACCTGGGTGTGCGGGAACCGGACGGTCGACAGCGGCGGGCGGAGCCGGTCGACGAACGGCATGTCGTTGAACCCGATCACCGACACGTCCTCCGGGCAGCGCAGGCCCAGCTCATCCAGCGCCCCGTAGCAGCCGACCGCGAGCATGTCGTTGGCCGCCACCACCGCGCTCAGCCCGCCGCCCGCCCCGAGCAACTCCCGGCCGCAGCGCAGCCCTTCCTCCACCGTGTAACCCGATGCGTAGACGATATCGCCCTCGCCGGCGGTGAGCCCGTGCGAGCCCATCGCCTCCTGGTAGCCCCGGTGGCGGGCGGTGCCGGTGGAGATGTCCTGCGGTCCCGCTATGTGCCCGATCCGGGTGTGCCCGAGCGAGACCAGGTGCGCGACCGCCGCCCGCACCCCCGCCTCATTGTCGACCGACACCGATGAGAACGGGTAGTCCTGCGCGGTCCGGTTCACCAGCACCACCGGCAGCCCGGCCTCGGCCGCCTCGGCCAGGATCGGGCTGTTGAGCGTCGCGGTGGCGAGCACGAACCCGTCCACATGCCGGGCCCGCATCTGGTCGAAGACCAGCCGCTCCCGGCCCGGGTCGCCGTCGGTGTTGCCGATCAGCGCGACATAGCCATGCCCGGCCAGCCGGTCCTCGATGCCGCGGATGATCGGCGGGAAGAGCGGGTTGTTCAGGTCGGGGATCAGAACCCCGACCGTGTTCGACCGCCGGGTCCGCAGCGACCGCGCCACCGGGTTGGGCCGGTACCCCAGCCGCCCGGCCGCCTCCGCCACCCGCCGCGCCGTCTCCTCGCTGACCAGCAGCCGCGTCCCCGGGTTGAGCGCACGCGACGCGGTAGCGGGGTGCACCCCGGCGGCCGCGGCCACATCCCGCAGCGTCGCCGGACCATCATGATGGGCCATCATGCTCCAGTCGCCTAGACCGATCCGCCTAACTCACAGTACTCATTCGCGGCCCTCCAGGGGCGAAGGATGCATTCCCCCGCCCACCACGCCAGCCCGACGCGACAATAGGCCATGCGAACGATTGCTCTCGAAGAGCACTTCTGGACGGCCGAGCTCGCGGCTGCCCCGGGCACCGGCCCCCTTGCCCGGCCCGACGGGGCGCGCCTCGATGAGCAACTGCGCGACCTCGGCCCGGACCGGATCGCCAGCATGGACGCGGCCGGGATCGACGTGCAGGTCCTGTCGCACGTCCAGCCGGCCGCGCAGGGCCTCCCCGGCGACCAGGGCATCACCGCCGCCCGCAAGGCAAACGACACCCTCGCCGCGGCCATTGCCCGCCATCCCGGCCGCTTCGAGGGCTTCGCCACGCTGCCGACCAGCGATCCGGGGCAGGCGGCGGCGGAACTCGAACGCGCCGCCGGGAGCCTCGGCCTCGTCGGCGGGATGGTGCACAGCACGCTCGGCACCAACGGCGCGTTCCTCGACGACGAGCGATTCGAGCCTCTCCTGGCGGCCTTCGAGGACCTGGACGTCCCGCTCTACCTGCACCCGGCAATCGCCCCCAAGATCGTGGCTGACGTCCTGTTCGGCGGCCTCAAGCCCGCCGTCGCTGCCCGCCTCGCCACCAACGCGTGGGGCTGGCACGCCGAGGCCGGGCTGCATGCGCTGCGCCTGGTGGCAAGCGGCACCTTCGAGCGCCACCCTGGGCTGAAGCTGATCGTCGGGCACTGCGGCGAGATGCTGCCGTTCATGCTCGCCCGCATTGACGAGATGCTGCCGCCGGAGGTCACCGGCCTGCCGCAGCCGCCCAGCACGTACCTCCAGCGGAACGTGTGGGTGACCACGAGCGGCATGTTCTCCCTGCCGCCGGTGCTGTGCAGCATCGCGGTGCTGGGCGTCGACCGCGTGCTGTTCAGCGTCGACTACCCGTTCGCTGCGAACATGGCAGGCCGGCACCTCCTCGATGCTCTCGCCCTCAGCCCCGCTGACCAGGCCAAGGTGGCCGGCGAAAACGCGGCCAGCCTCCTGCGTCTCGCCTGAGCGGCTCTGCCGGGGGGCTCCGTCACGGTCCGGAAGTCGCGCCAGGCGACCGTGCCCGGCGTACGATGCAATCGTTCGCATTTTGGCGGCATCGGAGGCTGGGCATGACGGAAAGCGGTGTGGCCGCTGCCACCGAAGGGGCATTGGCGGCCGGCCGGCCGTGGTCGGCCTTTATCGGCGGTTCCTGGGCCGGTTCGTCCGCGACCGGGGACACGTTCACCGTCGATGAGCCCGCCACGGGTGCACCGCTCGCCGAAGTGGCCGCCTCGGACGCGGCGACCACGGCGGCAGCGGTCGCGGATTCCCGGCGGGCCTATGAGCAGGAATGGCGGCGTACCACGCCGCGGGAGCGGTCGGCCTACCTGCGGGCGGCGGCGGCGGTGATCCGCGGGCACGCGGAGGAACTCGCCGAGCTTGAGGCGCGTGAGGTGGGCAAGCCGCGGCGGGACGCGCTGCGGTTCGACATCTCCTACTGTTCGGCCGCGTTCGATTACTACGCTGGCCTGGCCGAGACGCTGCACGGTGAGGTCATCGATTCCGGTCCGATCGAGGCGCGGGTCAAGTACGAGCCCTACGGGGTGGTCGCCGCGATCCTGCCGTTCAACTGGCCGCCGCTGCACTTCAGCAAGAAGACCGCCCCGGCCATCGCGGCGGGGAACACGGTCGTGATCAAGCCGGGTGAGCAGGCGCCGCTGGCCGTGCTGCGACTGGTCGAGCTGGTCAGCCAGGTCCTGCCGCCGGGCGTGGTGAACGCCGTGACCGGGCCGGCGGCCGGGCCCGCGCTCACCGCGAACCCGGTGGTGGAGCGGATCACCTTCACCGGGGCGACGAGCACCGGCCGCGCGGTGCTGCGCGCCGCGGCCGAGAATCTCACCTACGCGACGATGGAGCTCGGCGGCAAGAACGCGCTGATCGTGCTGGATGACGCGGACATGGACACGGCGGTCAGCGTCGCGGTCGAGGGCATGTTCTACAACCAAGGTGAGGCGTGCACCTCGACCGCCCGCCTGCTGGTGCACAACTCCCGCTATGCGGAGTTCCTGGCGCGTTTCTCCGCCGCCGCCGAGAGCCTTGTCGTTGGTGACGGGCTTGACCCGCGCACCGACATCGGCGCCATGGTGGACGCCAAGCAGCAGCAACGGGTGCTCGGCTATCTGCGCCGCGGGCTCGAGGAGGGAGCCCGGCTTGCCGCCCAGGGCAGCCTCCCGGCCGATCCGCGTCTCGCGGGCGGGTTCTTCGTGCCCCCGACCGTCCTTGCGGACGTCACCCCGGGCATGGTGGTCGCCCAGGAGGAGATCTTCGGGCCGGTGGCCTGCGTCATGCGGTACGACACCGAGGACGAGGCCGTGGCCATCGCGAACGGCACCGCTTACGGGCTGACCTGCGCCCTGATCACCGAGGATCATTTCCGCGCCAGCCGGCTCGCCGACCGGCTGGAGGCCGGCATGGTCTTCGTCAACAACTACATGCGCCGGGCCTTCCTTGGCACCCCGTTCGGCGGCGTCAAGGGCAGCGGCTTCGGGCGCGAGAACGCGGCGGAGACGCTGCGCGAGTACGTCCGCGCGAAGAACATCCGCTTCCCCTCCGGCAAGGGACCAGTGCCGGGCTGGCCGCCCCGGTCCTGACATCCTCAGACCTGGGGATGAAATCCGCCGCGGGGCCTCATCCCACGGGACGAAAGTGGCCGCCAACAAGCGCGACACGCAGACCGCGGTCCGTACTGTTCGGCCATGACCATGCAACAGGCGACGTTTCGCACGGACGGGCGGCCACGCGGGCGCCTCGCCGTCTCGACCTCCGGGCTAACGAAACGCTTCGGTGACCGTACCGTCGTGGAGGACCTGGCGCTAGCCATCCCCGCGGGGTCGGTCTGCGGTTTCGTCGGCCCGAACGGGGCCGGCAAGACCACGACGATCCGGATGCTGCTCGGCCTCGTCCGCCCGACCTCCGGCAGCGGGACGATCCTCGGCGGCAGCATCACCGAACCCGCCACCTACCTGGACAAGGTCGGGGCCCTGATCGAATCGCCGGCGTTCTACCCGCAGCTGAGCGGGCGTGACAACCTCAAGGTCCTGGCCCGGCTGGGGCAGCTCCCCCTCGCGGCGGTCGACCCGGTACTCGAGCGCTCCGGCCTGCTGGCCAGGGCGGGAGACAAGTACCGTTCGTACTCGCTGGGCATGAAGCAGCGGCTCGGCATCGCGGCGGCCATGCTGGCCGGCCCCAGGCTGCTGATCCTGGACGAGCCGACGAACGGCCTCGACCCGGCCGGCATCGTTGAAATGCGCGCACTGATCAGGTCGTTCGCCGGGGACGGGATCACCGTCCTGGTCTCCAGCCACCTGATCTCGGAGATCGAGCAGATCTGCGACTACGTGGTCATGATCAGGGCGGGCCGGCTGGTCCACCAAGGCAGCGTCGGCGAACTGCGCGCCTCCCAGCAGCCGCAGTTCATCGTCGCGCCCGAACGCGACGCCGATCTTCCGCTGCTGGCCGGGCTGCTCCAGCAGGCCGGCGGCACGGTGACCGAGCGGCCGGCCGAGGCCGCGGTACTCGTCGAGGCGCCAGGCTTGGGCGCCGCGGACCTGAACCGGCTCGCCGCCAGCGGCGGGATTACCCTCCGCCAGCTCACCGAGAGCACCCGCAGCCTTGAGCGGGCGTTCTTCGCGCTGACGGGCACCGTATCGGCCGACGTGCCGGACGGCCAGGAGATGGGAGCGATGAGATGATCTGGGCCGCCTTTACCAGCGAGTGGACCAAGCTGCGTCGGCCGACGCTGTTCTTCTCCACCTTCCTCGGCCTCGCCTTCGCGGCCTCGCTCTTCGTGGTCCTGATGTTCTCCCAGGCCACGGCCCACGGCGGGCTGGTGACGCTGCACCAGCTGGCCCAGCCGAACGGCCTGGTCATCGGCGTCGCCCGGGCCTCGATGCTGCTGGGAGTGGTGGCGTTCGGCATCGCGGCCTCGCAGGTGGCCAGCGAGTACAGCCTCGGCACGCTGCGCCAGCTTCTCGTCCGCCAGCCGCGCCGCGCGGTGCTGCTGGCCGGCAAGATGCTCGGCACGATCACCTTCCTGGTGCTCGCGCTGTGCTTCGCCGCGGTCGTCGCCCTGATCGTGGCGGTCGCCGCCGCCCAGAGCCGCCACGTCCCGACCAGCGCGTGGTTCACCGGCACCGGGCTCGGTGACCTGTTCCGCGAGCTGGGCGACCTCGCGCTGGCCACCGTCGGCTACAGCATCCTCGGGATGGCGCTGGGCCAGTTCGTCCGGTCAGCGGTGTTCACCGTCATCATCGGGTTCGCCTGGCTGGTCGCGGTGGAGAACATCATCACCCGCATCGTGCCCAGCACCGAGCAGTGGCTGCCGGGCGCGTCGATCACGGCGGTGGCGTCCGGCGGCGCCGAGGGCGTGGACTACGCGCACGGGATGATCCTCGGCGCGGTCTACGTCGCCGTCGCGATCGCGGCGGCGATGGCCGTCTTCCTCCGCAGCGACGTGACGGCCTAACGGGGCAGTCCAGCAGACGGGACGGGGAGGGCGGGCGGCGGGTGGCTTTGGATGACCTGGCCCTGGGGTCCGGTGGCGCGGACGGATCCGTCCGGCAGGAGTTCGATCTCCCAACCCCATCGGTGGATGCAGATGTCATGGTGATACTGGCACAGCAGGACGCAGTCGTTGACGCTGGTGGCGCCGCCATCTTTCTTGTGCTTGATGTGGTGGACGTCGGAGACGGCCGCGGGACGGTCGCAGCCGGCGGGCCAGGCGCAGTGTTTGTCGCGGTGGACGACGGCACGGCGGATCGCGGCGGGGATGTGGTCGGAGTAGCCAGCATCCAGGATGGCGCTCTTGCCGTTCAGTGGCGCTCCCAGCAGGTTGCGGCGCAAGGCGGAGACGATGCCGCTCGGGCCGGAGACGAAGTCGATCGCGAGCCTGCCCAGCCCGTACAGCACCGCCTCACGCTCCTGCGGCGGCAGTACCCGCGGCCACCCGGGCGGGGCAGGCTCGCCGTGTCCGCGGCTGTGGGCGTTGGTGACGAGGGTGATCATCTGGCCGATCACGGCCCAGTCCGGGCTGCCGGTGACGACCGGGAAAATGAGGGCGTCGCAGGCGATCACCTCAGCGTCTTTGCCGGAAAGGTACCCAGGCTGGCCGGCCCGCGCCCGCAGCCAGGCTTCCTCAACAAGTGAGGCGCCGTCGATGCCACGCAGCGCCGACAGCGGGATCTCGACGTCGACACGGGTATCGGAGCCGGCCCGGTCGGGCACCATCTTGGCCCGGATCAGCAGCTCGCAGCCCTCCTGCAGCGCATCATGAAATCGCTGGGCGACGGTCCGGTCGTCCTCTGGCCCGCGCTTCTTGCCCAACGCCTCCAGCACCGCCGTGACCGCGGCGGCGCATTCGGGGGTCAGGTCGCCGACGATCCGACCGGCCCCGTCCATGGTCGCGTCGAGCTGCAGGAACCGGTCCTCGAAGCCCTTGCCGCCGGGGTCCTCGTCGGGGCGCTGCGCGCGCCAGGCCTCGTAAGCGGCCTGGGCGATGACCCGCAGCCCGTCCAGGTCCGCGCCCGCCGTGGCGGCCTGCAGCAGGATCTGGTCGGCGTCTTCCTGCAGCTCCTCGTCCTTGATCCGGCCGGTCCAGCCGGCCATCTCCCGCGCCCACGAGGTGGTGACCAGGCCCTCGGCGGCGGCGGCGGCCAAGAGCGGGTGGCGGGCCAGCAGGCGCATCTGCTTGACGGCGGCCTTGGCGTCCCTGCGGCCCAGCCCGGTCTTGTAGGCGAGCCAGGCCGCGGTGCTCGAGTACCCGTCCGCATCATGGGCGCTGTCAGCGTCGAACCGCCGCAGCAGCCCGTTCTGCACCGCGGCCAGCCCGGAGAGGATCGCGCCGATCTGCACTAGGGCCTCGCCGCAGGCGGCCCCGTCCAGCTCCCGTGCGGCCGGGGTGTTCAGGTAGTCCACCATGGCGCGACCCGCGCGCAGCGCCTCCAGCACGCTCCCGAACCCGGAGCCGACGACTGCGCCGCCAGAACTTGCGCCGTCTGCTGTGCACATCCTGAACCACCTCCCTCCCTGGGTGCTGGCCGCCTTCGATGACAATCGCGGCCTCTCCCGCAGCGCCCCTCGCGGCTGCTCGGCCACGGGTTTTCTGCTCACCCCTAGGCTATCAATTCGATCCATGTAAATCAAATGTGCTACAAAGATTATTTGTTCTAGTTACTGTGCTTTATGGGACGCTTGTTGCCGTGATCTGAGGTGGTCCTGATCTGGCCGGACCGCGACACTAGTGGGCATTGACCGATGGGCCGGACCGGGGTGTAGCTAGGTTCCCTGATGGCATGGGGGACAGCTTCAGGGGCATTTGGGGGCTTTGCCCCATCGCCTCGCCGCCTGGTGCCCCGGCATGCTCGACCGTATGGGAAGCCGAATCTTCAGCATGAGCGGAGGCCACCGTGCCGCCTGGTACGCCGCGTTCGCGGTGTACGCGGCCGGGGTGGGACTCTTCAGCGGGCCGGGACTTGACCACTGGTGGGGAATCTGGGCAGCGGGGGGCTACGCTCTCGCCGCGGTGATCGAGGTGACGGCGGCAGGACGGGCGTGGGGCAGCCGGCTGGCGATCGCGGCCAGTCTGGCGGGAGCGCTCGTGGCGCCGACCCTGTGGTTGATGACCGGGGAACCGACGCCCCCGGATGTCGCCGTGGTGGCCAGGGCGGGGGTCCTGCTGCTGCACCACGGCACCCCGTATCTGCCGGTGGGGGCGTTGTCGGCCGGCGGCTGGCTCGCCTACAACCCCTACCTGCCGGTCATGGCGCTGTTCGGCCTGCCGGGAGCGCTCGGCCTGCCCGGCAAGACCTGGCCCTGGCTGATCATCGCGACGTTCCTGCTGCTGTACGCGACGTTCCGGGTCACCCCCGCGGTTGCGGCCAAGGGCGACAGCCGGCGGGGTGACGCTCTCGGGCGCGCCGCGTTCTGGCTGGCGTGCCCGGTGATGGCCTTCCCGCTGACGATGGGCATCACCGACCCGCCGGTGATCGCCCTGATCTGCCTGGCGCTGGCGCTGCTGGCCCGGGCCGGCCGCGCGCCGGCGGACCGCGCGTTGCCCCGTGACGCCGTGCTGGCCGCGCTCGTCCTGGGGGTCGCCTGCGCGCTGAAGTACACGGCCTGGCCTGCCCTGGCCATCATCGCCGTCCTGGGCGCCGCGCGCGCTGGCGCACGGCCGGCCATCCGGTTCACGGCCCTCGTGCTCGCGGCCGCGGCCGCGCTCATCGCGGCGCTCGCGCCGGCCGCGCTCCGCCACCCGGCGTCGATCCTGCTGAACACGGTGTCCTACCCGCTCGGCCTTACCTCGGCGAAATCACCCGCGCAGAGCCCGCTGCCCGGTCATCTGCTGGCGATGCTGGGGCCCGGCGGCCATCTGGCCGCTCTGGTGCTGCTCGCGGCGGCCGGGCTGGCCACTGTGGCGTCCCTGGTGATCGTGCCGCCCGCCACTCCCCCGGCGGCCGCCCGGCGGATCGCTCTCGGGCTGACCGCGCTGTTCATGCTGTCGCCGGCCACCCGCTTCGGCTACTTCATCTACCCGATCACCTTCTACGCGTGGGCACTGCTCGCGGACGGCACGTCCCGGTCCCCCGCTCACGGGTTCTTCCTGCGGGCCAGCGCGCGCATCATCGCGGGTCCGTGCCGGGCGGCCAGCAGGCCGGTCACGACGACGGCGCTGGCGATGATGCCGACGATCCCGGCGACGTGCCCGATGGAGGCGAGCGAGCGGGCGGCTAGCGCGCCCGCGCATAGCGCCGCTGCCAGCCATGGCACCCGCATGATGACCACGCGGACCGTGAACGGCCGGTAGCCGATCCCGGCCCCTCCCGCGAGCGACGGCATCGCGGCCGTGAGCCAGCCCGCGGCCGGCCCGCGCCGCGGGGGCTCCCCGGCCTCCTGCCCGGGCCGGCGGCGGCGCCACCAGCGGGCCACCGCGGAACCGCTGAAGTAGGCCAGCTGGTCGCCCGCGATGACCGCGACGACGACCGGGAGGGCCACCGCCAGCGCCGGGCGGCCGGAGCCGATCAGCGCGCCCGCCAGCAGCGTGAAGGTCCCGCCGGGCAGCAGCACGGCCGGTACCGCGACGATCTCGATGATCACGGCGGCGCACAGCACGCTGACCGCCACCACGGTCGGCATCGCGCCCAGCACGGATGGCACCCCGGCGGCAGACGCGAGAGCGGGCATCACGCCAGCACCGTGACTACTCCACATAACCAGCCGCTTTAGGTGCCGCGGCTTGTATCACTGTCATCTGTCTGCGTCCTCCAGGCCAGGTAACGCGACGGATAGCTCACCGAGGGCGCATGACCCGCCCCTGTTGCTGGCCAGGGTCACCCATGCGGGTCCCCTGCCCGGAAACGGCTGGACCGGCCGGATCCTGAATGCCGGTGCGGGTGATGGCGAGATACGCGACGCCGATCGCGACGGCGACGGTGGCGATCAGCGCCGTGCGGCCGTCGCCGAAGCCCAGGCCGCTGAGCGACTTGGGCTTGCTGACGTAGTCGGCGACCGACGCCCCTAGTGGCCGCGTCACCACGTAGGCCGACCAGAACGCGACTACGGGGTTGAGGCCGAAACCGCGCCAGGCGATGGCGGGGATCATGATGACCACGAAGAACAGCACCACTGAGCCGAAGTAGCCCAGGCCCAGGGTGATGGCGGTGAGATCGCCCAGCGCGGTGCCGAGCGCGAAGGTGGCGAACACAGTCGCCCAGTAGAACGCCTCACGGCGGCGGGTAATAATGCTGTGGATGGACAGCGTGCGTTCGCTGCGGTACCAGACGGTGAATACCCCGGCCAGCACGATGGCCCACAGCAGCGTGGTGCCCGTGTAGGGGATGCCGACGGTCAGGTGCAGGGTGTCCGACACCCCGGTGCCGAAGATCGCGATGGCGTAGGCCAGGAACCAGTAGGCGGCCGCGGTGTAGCGGCGGACCCGGAACTGCCAGATCAGGCCGATGACGAGGAGACCGACTTCCACGGCGGCGCCGATCACGTGGCTGCCCAGCGCGAAGTAGTCGGACGTGGCCTCGCCGCCCGCGGTGGTGAGCAGCTTGATGACCCAGAATGCCAGGGTGATCTCCGGCACCTTCGCCGCGACCGGTTCCGGGAAAAAGCGGCCGTGACTTGCCATTGTGTCTGCTACCCCCGGTGGCTGTTGTGTCGGCTGAGCCTGGGCATCGGGCCCTCTCCGGCAACCGTAAGGTTTCGCCGGCCTGCCGCGCGACGGCCTTAAGGACGAGATCCCGCTGCCGGAGTCTCATCCTTAAGGCGGACGCGCAGGCACGGTACGCTGCCGTTAAGTGACCGCGAAGGATGCGTCTATGCCCGCGATGACCGAATACCCCAGCCGGGGGCCGACCTCTCTGCAGCCGCCGGACGACATCACCGGCGGCTTGTTCGGGTGGGGCCGCAATATTGTCCGCAGCTACCCGCTGGCGACCGATGCGCTGCTGGCGACCGCGCTGCTCGTCCTTTCGACCGCCTGGCTGGTCAAATCGCCCTTCGCCGACGTGCGCGCCGGGGTGGTGCAGACGGCGCTGATCGCCACCGTCGCGGTCCGCCGGTGGCAACCCTCAATCGTCTTCCTCATCGCCTGCGCCATCGCCTTCGCCCAGTGGCTGATGGGCTTTCCCCTGCTGGGCGACAGTGCCCTGCTCATCGGCCTGTACACGGTAGCGGCGCACGAGCCGCGGATCCGCGCGCTGGCCGCCGCGGGGCTGCTGGAGGCCGGGGTCATCATGGCCGCCGTGAAATGGGTGCCCGCCGGCAACGTGACGCACTCACTGCTGTTCCTGACCGCGACGGTGATAGCGGCACTTTTCTCCGGGCTGACCGTCGCGTCGGGCAGCAGGTACCTGGCCTGGATGGACGAGCGGGCCCGGCGGCTGGCAATCGAGCGGGACCAGCAGGCGGCGATAGCGGCGGCGGCCGAGCGGACCAGGATCGCGCGCGAACTGCACGACATCGTCTCGCACAGCCTGTCCGTCGTGATCACCCTGGCCGACGCGGCCGCGGTGGTCAGCCGTTCCGAACCCGACCGCGAGGTCATGACGGAGGTCTCACAGGCCGGCCGGCAGGCCCTGTCGGACATGCGGGCGATGCTGGGCGTGCTCCGCACCGACGAGCAGGCCGCCGATCTGGCCCCGCAGCCCGGCGTCCCTGAGCTCAGCGTGCTGCTTGAGCGGGTCCGGGCGACCGGGCTGGCGGTGGATTTCGGCGCCGAGGGCGCCCCCTTCCCGGTCGGCGCCGCCGCCGGGCTGACCGTTTACCGCATCGTGCAGGAAGCGCTGACCAACACGATCCGTCATGCCGGGGCCGGGCAGGCGCGGGTCACCATCTGCTACGACGCCCCCCTGCTGAAGGTATGCGTGGCCGACGACGGCACCGCTGCCGCACCGGACGGGCAGCACGGGCACGGCATCGACGGGATGCGCGAGCGGGCCGCCCTGCACCACGGCACCCTCAGCGCCGCGCCCGCGCCCGGCGGCGGCTGGCTGGTCTCGGCTGTTCTGCGGCTGGACAGCCAGCCGCAGGCGGTGGTCACGTGAGCATCTCCGTGCTGCTGGCCGACGACCAGCCCCTGCTCCGCCGCGGCTTCCGGATGATCATCGAGGCCGAGGGGGACCTGATGGTGACCGCGGAAGCGGGCGACGGCGACGAAGCCGCCAGCCTCGCCCGCCGGAGCCCGCCGGACGTCGTGCTGATGGACATCCGGATGCCGGGCTGCGACGGCATCGAGGCCACCCGCCGCATCGTCACCGCCAACGCCGATGTGCGGGTGCTCGTCCTCACCACCTTCGACCTGGACGAGTACGCCTTCGGCGCGCTGCGCGCGGGCGCCAGCGGCTTCCTGCTGAAAGACGTGCACCCGGCCGAGCTCGTCGCCGCCATCCGGACGGTCGCGTCGGGTGACGCGGTCGTCTCGCCCCGGGTCACCCGCCGCCTGCTGGAGGAGTACGCGCGGGCCCCGGCGCGGTCCGCCGGGCAGCGGACTGACCGCTACCCGCAGCTGTCCTCGCTGACCGAACGGGAGAGCGAGGTGCTCACGGCGGTGGCCCGCGGCCTGTCCAACTGCGAGATCGCCGCCGCGCTGTACGTATCCGAGGCCACGGTGAAGTCCCACGTGGGCCGCATCCTGGCCAAGCTCGGCCTGCGCGACCGGGTCCAGGTCGTGGTGCTCGCCTACGAGGCCGGCATCGTCCAGCCCGGAACGGCGCTCACGCCACCGGAGGCACCCGCCTAGCCAGATCCCGACCCGGAACGCACGCGTGGCTTCGCCTGACAACCCCGGCGAACACGCGATCCGGCCGGCTGGCGGGCGGCCCGCTCACTCTCCGGAGGGGCGGAGGCGGGGTCCCCGGATCGTGAACGCGATCAGGCCGACGGCGAAGACCACCAGGGCGGCGATCCAGCCGCCTCGGTCCGCGGGCGGGCGGGATGCCCAGGTGAGCGGCTCCGAGTAGTTCGCGATCACGGCGCACTGGCAGATCCCGACGTAGGCGAGCGGGCCGATCCAGGACAGCAGGCCGCCGACGGCCAGCGAGCACAGCAGGGCGATGCCGGTGAAGCCGAGCAGGTTGCGCGCGACCGGGAGCATCCCGTGGATCAGGCCGACGCCGGCCCGCGGGTCATAGGCGACCGCCGCCCCCAGGGCCAGGAACCCGATCGCCGCCCCGCACAGCGCGAGGATCAGGGCCGGCCGCAGGAACGGCAGCCAGCGGCCGGTCGCCCGCTCTGGTTCGCCGAACGGGCTGTGCGTGGTCACCCCGATGATCGCCGCCGCGCACCCCTCCAGGAGGATGGGCAGTTCGTCGGCGGCCTTGCCGGTGCCATACCACCAGTGGAAATGCAGCGCCGCCCACAGGACCACGCCGCAGGCCAGCAGCGCGATGAGCGCGGAGGGGACGCGGCGACTGCGCAGGTGCAGCCAGACCAGCCGCGCCACCGCCGGGACGCGCCACCGGGACGGCGCCTGCGGTGACCACGTTTCCGCCACGGTGCCGGCCCGGGCGGACGGACTCCCGGCGTGGGGGCTTCCGCCCCCGACGCTCCCTGGCCGGAACCTCCGCAGACGTCAGGGAGCGCGCTCACGGGATCTGCGCCAGGGTGATCGTGCCGGCCTTGAGGGCCGCCAGGTTCGCGGCCAGCCAGGCGTGCCGGGTCGCGGCGGGCAGTGCCGCGAACTTGGCGGCGGCGGCCATGATCTTCGCCTGCTGAGCCGGGGTCGACAGGCCGGCCGGCGCGGGTCCGTTGCGGGACTCGGGCACCGGGTACGCCGGCGTGCCGAGCACCTTCAAGACGCCGTCCACGACCGCCTGCTGCGCCGGGGTGCCGAGGGCCCACGATCCGGGTGCCGTCCGGCGACGTGACCGTCTTGCCCGTGCCCACGATGATCGCGTCCGTGAGGTCCTGCTGGAGGATGTTCCTGATCATTGACGAGTTCGCTGACCAGCCGACTGAGGCGGACAGGACGAACTCGTAGGTGTGGCCGACGAGCTGGCTGCTACCCGGCCCGCCCTGCGCCCACTGGGGCAGGGCCGCGGCAGAGATCTGGCTGGCTCGCTGGGGCAGTCCCGGCAGGCCGGACAGCTCTCCCATAACCTGGTTAAGCGCCGCCGTGACCTGCGGGAGGTAATCGCGGTAGGCCGGGTGCAGGCAGACGGTGAACGCCGACCCGCCGTCGCTGGAAGAGCACACCGGGGTATACGGGATCGGGTGACTACCCGCCAGCGCGTTGTCGAGCGCCGGGATCTGCAGGGTGCTGGTCGCGTCGGACACGTTGGCCGTCCCGGCCAGGGCGAAGGCGGCCACCACGAGGGCCACGCCGACGGCGACGGCCGACCCGGCGATGGCCCGCAGTCGCGCGCCGCCCGCGGCCACCGCGGACAGGCCGCCCCGCCAGCCGACACCGCCGGTGCGCGGGGACAGGCCGAGCACGCCGAGAGCGGCCAGCGCGACCCCGGCCATGAACGCGCCCTGGACGATCGGGACGCCGATCGACACCGGGTAGAACACGCCCCAGTCGTCGCCCGGCACGCCGCCGTCCGGTGACAGCACGCCGATCACGCCCGAGCTGCCGCCGTTGTCCCCGACTGCCTGCCGGAAGGCGTACAGCGTGATGATCATCAGGGCGACCGCGACGATCGGGGCGGTGAACCGGCCGGGGAACAGCGCGCCCAGGGTGAACGCGAGCGCGCAGACCGCGACCAGCCCGAGGACGCCGACGACGATGGGCGCGATCGGCGGGCCGCCCCAGGTGGCCTGCAGCGAGGTCTGCACGTAGAGCGCGATCACACCGGCCAGGAACGCCCCTACCACCCAGAACGCGGTGCCGGCGAGCGAGCACAGCTGCCGGGTCCAGGCCGGCCGGGCGGTGGTCGCCAGCAGGTCGCCGGCGTTGCGCCGGCCCTCGCGCGACCCGGCCCAGGCGGAGAAGCCGGCCGCGAAGACCACCATGTCCGGCCAGAACTTGTTCAGCACCACGGTCGAGCGCACCGGCCAGAGCGCCGGATAGCCGGCCGCCGTCCGGAACGGGTCGTAGATGAACAAGACGACGAGCAGCGGCAGGCACCAGACGAAGGCGCTATGCCGGATCTCCATCCGTAGCATCCGGCCGGCCTGCCGCCACGGGCGGGGGTTATCCGGCGCCAGCGGCGCAGGCGCGGATTCCGAGACGGTGGCCGCGCTCATGCCGCCACCCCGTCACCGCGGGCAGCCGCGCGGGTGGCTTGCAGGACGGCGCTGTAGCCGCGCTCCAGCGGGGCGTCGCCGATCCCGTGGCCCTCGCCGCGGGCGGCCAGCTCGTCTGGGGTGCCGCGGAAGACGATGTGCCCGCTGTCCATCAGGGTCACCTCCGAGCAGGCCGCGCCCACGTCCTCGACCAGGTGGGTGGACACGACCACGGTCGAGGTCTCGCCCAGCGAGCGCAGCAGGGCGCGGAAGCCGACCCGCTGCTCGGGGTCGAGGCCGGCCGTCGGCTCGTCCAGCAGCAGCAGGTCCGGGTCGTTGACGATGGCCTGCGCGATGCCGACCCGGCGGAGCATGCCGCCGGACAGCGTGCGCAGCTTGGCCTTGGCCTTGGCACCCAGGTCAACGCGTTCAACCGCCGCCGCGACGGCCCTCGGCACCCGCGCCGACGGGACCTCCTTGAGCAGCGCGAAGTACTCGATGAACTCCACCACGGTGAACGCCGGGTAGTAGCCGAGGTTCTGCGGCAGGTAGCCGAGGCGGCGGCGGATCTCCCGGCGGTCGCCGGTACGGCCCGGGTCCCGCTCCAGCAACCGGATCTCGCCGGACGACGCAGGCAGCACGGTCGCGAGCACGCGCAGCAGGGAAGTCTTGCCCGCGCCGTTCGGCCCGAGCAGGCCGAGCACGCCCGGCCCGGCCTCGAGGCTCACGCCATCGACGGCCTTATTCTTGCCGAACGACCGGCTTACGCTGGTCAGCTCAATATTCACTGGGTCCTCCTCGGGGTCCGGGTGGCGTAGCCGATGACGGCAGCCGCGCAGGCGGCGACGGCCAGGTACGGAAGGTAGGTCGCGCTGTCGGTGACGGCGGCGGTGAACGCGCCGGCCGAGGCCCGGGTGGCGAGCACGGCCGCCCCCCAGGCGAGCACTCCGGTGAGTGCGGCGGCGCTGGCCGACCGGGTGACGACCGCGACCGCGAGGGTGAGGGCGCAGACCGCGGTCATCGGAATCAGCCAGCCGAAAGTGACGGCGGCGGTCGCCGCCGCGGTGGCGTGCCCGCCGGCGCCGTGCAGGCCGTGCGCGGTCGCCCAGTAGGCGATGCCGCTGACCGCAAGGCCCAGGCACGCGTTGACGGCGAACACCGTCACCGCGCGGACGAGCAGCACCATCCGGTCGCTGACGGGCATGCTGCTGGCCAGTTCCCAGGCCGGGTCGATGCCGGGGCCGTAGGCGTAGGCGATGCCGATCGCGGCGATGCCGGGAGCCAGCAGCCAAACCGACGGTTCCCCGCCGGCCACGTCGACCATCGCGCCGAGGCCCAAGATGACGACGGTCGAGATCAGCCACGGCAGCAGCAGCGAAGGGGTGGTCAGCAGGGCGCGGGCCAGGCCGGGCGAGCGCAGCAGCCGCGCCGCGAGACGCTCGGCCGGGCCGGGCCGCCGCCGCCACACCTCGGCCGCGACTGCCGTCCAGACCCGCCCCAAGTCGATGCCGCTCACGGGCGGGCTCAGCGTCGTCGGGCCATCGCTGCCGCGGTCATTGTCGTTAGTCATCCGAGTCCCCCTCCGAGGGCGGCGCGCAGGAGGCGGCGGGCACGGTGCGCGCGGCTTTTCACGGTGCCCTCGGGAACGCCGGTCAGCTGCGCCACCTCAGCGACCGGTCTGTCTTCGACGTACCTGAGCTGCCACACCTCGCGGTCGGCGGGGCTGAGGGCACCGACGGCGGAGGCGAGCTCGGATGCGGTGCTGAGCAGCTGCGCGGGATCGCCCGGGAGGCCGGAACCAGACAGGCCGAGCGTGCCGGGATCGAGGAGATCGGGCAGGACCGCGGTGGCGGGGCCCCTCCGACGCAGCAGAAGCGCGGCCTGGCGACGGGCGATCCCCCACAGCCAGCCGCCCGCCTTCTCCTGTGCGCGGTAGGAGCCGGCGCCCTTCCACGCGGCGAGGAAGGTCTCCTGCAGCACGTCCTCGACGTCGGACGCCGGCAGCACCGCGCGCAGCCGGGCGGCCAGCATCGGCGCATGCCGGGTGAACAGCTCGCGCAGCGCCGTGTCGTCACCGCCCGCCAGGCGCGTGATCAGCTCGTCATCGTCCATCGACTCTCTATTGCACACGACAGCGGAAAGGTTCTCCGGCGATGCGAACTTGTCTTTTTGCTACTCAGCCGGATAACTCGACAAGCTTGCGGATGCGGCGGCCCAGGCTTCCGAGGGCCCGGTCGATATCGGTGCCGAACGGGTTCTCATGCACCAGGTAGGTCCAGGTGGACGTGGGGCGCTTCAGCCCGATCGCCTCCAGATCAACGCCTTCGGCGGTGATCGGGGCGGTCCTGAAGGTCTCGGCCGACCGAACCGCTGCCTCCTCGAGCAGGGGGTCGAATGCGCGGATCGCTTCCTTGTTGAACTCATTCAGCGGGGCGGTCCCGCGGGCCAGGGCGCGCAGGTGGATGCCCTCGCGCAGATCGGCCAGGAAGGCCAGGTGCTCCGCCCAGCCCTGGTCGAGATGGAACAGGACGATCTGGCGGGCGGAGTTGGCCAGCACGCCGCGGTCGATGCCCGGGCTCAGCTCGGCCATGCGTTCCGGGCATTCCCGGGCAAGCGCCGACAGCGCGTCGTCGGTCCGCAGCACCCGTTCGCGATGGTCGCAGACGATGCGCCGCTGGTCCTCGATGAGCTTGTTGTACTGCCAGGTGTTCCGGTGGATCTCCAGGTTGGCGCCCTCGGCCACGCGCTGCGCGTGGTCCAGCGTCCACTGCGCCTTTGCGTCAGGGACCGGGGTTCGCGTTTCGTCGGCCGCGTACGCCAGGATCAGCTCATCTTCCATGCTGGCGAAAAAGGCGGACCCGCCCGGGTCGCCCTGGCGCCCGGCGCGTCCGCGCAGCTGCTGGTCCAGCCTGCTGCTGGCGTGCCGGCCGGTGCCGATGATGTAAAGGCCGCCTAGCCCGGCTATCCGGTCCCGGTCACCGGCGGTGCCGCCGAGGCGGATGTCCGTGCCGCGGCCGGCCATCTGGGTGGACACCGTGATCGCGCCGCGGGCACCGGCCTCGGCGATGATGACGGCCTCCTGAGCGTCGTTCTTGGCGTTGAGCACGGCACACGGCAGTCCGGCCTGGTCGAGCTGGCCCGCCAGCCGTTCGGACTCGGCTACATCGAGCGTGCCGATCAGGATGGGCCGCCCGGCGGCGTGCGCCTCGGCCACCTGGTCGACGACCGCTTGCTCCTTGTCCGCCAGGGTGGCATACAACCGGTCGGGTTCATCGGCGCGGACACACGGGCGGTTCGGCGCGATCACCGCGATCTCCAGGCTGTAGAACTCACGGAACTGTTCGCCGGCCGCGACGGCGGTCCCCGTCATCCCGCAGATCGACCGGTAGCGGCGGACCAGGGACTGGACGGTGATGGTGTCGAGAATCTCGCCGCTCTGGCTCACCCCGAGGCCCTCCTTGGCCTCGACCGCCGCGTGCAGGCCGTCGGGCCATCGCTGTCGCTGGGCCACCCTGCCCCTGGACTCGTTGATCAGGTGCACCGCGCCGTCCCGGACGATGTAGTCCACGTCGCGCTGGAGCAGCGCATGGGCGTGCAGGGCCACATTGAGCCGGCTCAGTGCCTCGGCGTGCTCGGTTGTGTAGAGGTCGACGCCGCCCAGTTCCTGTTCCGCGGCTCGCGCTCCCGCGCTGGTCAGGGACACGTTGCGGCCGTCCGCTTCGATCTCGTAGTGCGTCCAGGGTCGGAGCCCGGCCGCGATCCGTGCCATCTCGCGGTCGGCGTCCGCGCTCTCCGCCGCGCCCGCCAGGACCAGCGGCACCCGCGCCTCGTCGATCAGCACGGAGTCGGCCTCGTCGATCAGGACCACATCGGGCTCACCCGCGACCAGGTCGGCGATGTCGGTGACCAGGCGATCGCGGAGCACATCGAAGCCGAACTCGCTCACCGGCGCGTAGGTGACCTGCGCCGCGTAGGCGCGCCGCCGTTCCGGCGCCGTTGCGGACTGGCCGATCCAGCCGACGCTCACGCCCAGTAGGTCGTAGACCGGGCGCATCCATTCGGCGTCGCGGCGGGCCAGGTAATCGTTGACCGACATCACGTGCACCGACCGCCCGGACAGCGCGTGCCCGGCGGCGGCGAGCGCACCGCTCAGGGTCTTGCCCTCACCGGTCGCCATCTCGGCGACCAGCCCGGAAAGCATAGCCAGGGTGCCGAGCAGCTGCACGTCGTACGGCCGCTCGCCCAGTGCCCGTCGCGCCGCCTCACGGCCGCAGGCGCAGATCTCCGCGTCGTCACCGGCCGCCTGCGCGGCCGCCGTCAGCTCGCTGTCGGTCAGCCCGCGCAGCCGCTGCTCATGCGCGTCGACCTGGGGCAGCAGCGCCAGGAAGGGTGCCAGCTCGGTTGTTCCCGGCTGCTGCCGCAACCACCGCACGATGCTCGATATGCGCACGCCCGGACAACGTCTCGCCATCGCCCGGGGTTCCGGCCGCGCCAGAAGGGGCTAAGCGGCCCTGCGGTGGGCTAGCCAGATAGTCGCGGCGACCAGCAGCACAGCCAGGGCGAGCAGCGTGTCGCCCCCGATCCCCTGGAGCGGCCAGTACCAGACCTGCTGGACGGGCCGATGCCAACCCGGACGGCTGGTCGCCAGGCGCACGACCGGGAACAGATAGAGCAGGCCGAGCACAATGCCAATGGAGACCGCGGCGTCCCGTACAGCGGTCGCGATGCTGAAGCCGACCAGTGCCTTTGCCGCTGCCGGTGCGTCCGGCGCCGGGATCGTCCGCGATCGTGGTCGTCTCTTCCATGGTCATGCTCCCCGTGAGTTACGCGCGCGCCGGGTCAGGCCACGGCAGGCGGACGCGCGGCACGGATGCCGCGCGCGGCGCTGACGACCGCGACAGCGGAGGCCAGGAGTACGGCCGGCAGGTAGACAGCCAGCTGCCAGCTCTCGTGGTAGCCCGCGTAGGCCGGCGCCCACAGGTAGAGGCCGACCGCCGCGACCACGCTGGCCGCGCAGGCGAGGCCCATCGTCACCGTCGCCAGCATCGCGGCACGGGCGGCCAGCACGACGGCCGGGCCCTCCGGGCGGAGCCTGCGCAGCGCCAGGGCAGGCCCGGCCGCGCAGAGCGCGGCGGCGGCGAACCCGAGAAGCACCAGCGCCAGGAACCACCAGGGACCGACCCCGCCGTTGGCCAGGTCCGCGACGGGCCCTGACGTCGACGGCACGACCGTCAGACCGGCCCGGCTGACAAGACGGGCGATTACATAAGTCGCCACGAGAAAGGCGGCGGGCACGACGATGGGCGCCAGCAGCCAGGCCCGTTCCCGCCGTCGCTGGGCAGTACGCAACATCAGCACCCACAGCGGTACCCCGCCTGCCACGACGGCCAACGCGGATGCGGCCAGGAACCCGTCGAACGCCCAGTACGACCACTGGATGACCGGGTGCTGTGCCAGCGCCATGCCCTGCGAAGACCCCTGCGCCTGGGTTAGTTGCGCGAAGACGGCCGACAGTCCGGCCAGCAGCACCCACGCCACTCCCGCCATGGCCACGCTCGACCGCATCCGCCCGTACCCGTCCTGCAGGTGCCGCGGCGGCCAGGCCCAGGCGGGAACCGCATGCCAGGCCAGGCTGGCCGCGGCGGGCGGGCCGGCCCCGGAATCCTCAAGCAGAGCCCGGACCTCATCTCCGTAACGAGCCCGCCACGCGGGCGGGTACAGGCTCAGCGCCGCACGGACGGCGACGCCGGCTCTTTGCGCCCGCCGGGGCTGCGGGGCGCTCATGCGCCGGCCCAGCCGTAATTGGCGCGTAGCCGCCGCTGCGCGACGGAGGCGACCTGGTGCATCCGCTCGGACTGCTCCGCCAGCTCGCGCGCCCCGGCCGCGGTGAGCCGGTACGGACGCCGCCGGTCGTCGGATTCCAGCGGCTCGATCAGCCCGCGCGACTCCAGCCGCGAGATCACCGCGTACAGCGTGCCGGCCGACAGCCGCACCCCCATCGTGTCCGCGATGTCCTGCGTGATCGCATACCCGTGCCTGGGCTCATCGGCCAGGCTGGCCAGCACCAGCAACGGCGGGTCGGCCCACCGGTCCAGCCCGTCTCTCATCTCATCCTCCGCGCCTCGCTCGCCATGTTCACGCGGCTCACACTATACCGTCCCGCGCTATACCGCAAGACGGTATAGCGCCGTGCGACAACGGTACATCACGCCGGGCCTAATCTGCTAGCAGCAGCCGTCTCGGTTTTGGCCGGATCGGCGCGGCCGGGCATCCGGCTGTCATGAGGTGGCGTACCGGGCGAGCAGCGGGATGAGGATCTGGGCGTCGGGGCTGCCCCAGCCGGTGACCGGGTCCCAGCCCGGGCCCGGCCGGTAGCCGGTGATCGTCGTGGGGGGGAACTCGGCCGTGTTGCTGTTGCCGGCGGTGACGTCGTGGAAGGCCTGGTGGTAGTGCGAGCTGCGGGCGATCTGGTAGATGGCCGGGTTGACGAAGCCGAGGTGGCGCTGCGCGTACTGGTCGGCGAGGGCAATGATCCCTGCCCACAGGGGGGCGCTCGCACTCGTGCCGGCGTGCCCGCTGATCGTGTAACCTCCGCCGGTATTGCTCGTGATGACCGCTATCCCCGTGACGGGGTCGCCGTCCGCGGCGACGTCAGGGATGCCGCGCATTGAGCCAATGCCCGGAACGCCGTTCTGATAAAAGGGCCGGCGGAAGAGCTGGCTGAACCCTCCGCCCGATGCCTGGAAGGCACTGCCGGGGCTGCCGTCGGGCAGCCCCCAGGCGGTTTCGCCGATCCAGGCGCCGGTTGCGTGGTTCGCGTCGAGAGTCGTGCCCCCGGCGCTGAGGACGAGCGGGTCGGAGGCGACGAGGATGACTTCCTTTCTCGGGATGAAACCGCTCATGCTGCCGCCCAGGGCGTCGATAAGGGCGCACGGCTCGCCCGCCGCGCCGGTGTCGCCGGTGGCGGCGACGACGGTCACGCGGTGGTCGGCATCGGCTTGGAGCGCGGCATTCAGCTGCGTGAGCTGGGCGTCGTCGACGCAGTGCTCCCCGCCGATCTGGCCGGCCGGGCTGAGAGAGATGATGCCGCCCTCCGAGGCGCCCAGACGCAAGGCGGCGACCGAGGCCGCCACCGCCTGGTCGGCGCCGTCCAGGGAGGCCCCTTCGACCAAGACGACGGTGAGCGCGGCGCGCGGAGCGATCGCGTGCACCACCTCGGCGTCAAGGACCTCCTCGCCGAAGGCGAGCCAGGGGTGCGCCGGGCCGGGGAAGGTGCTCACCACCTTAAGGCGGGGCGCCGGCAGGTGGAACAGGCGGTCGTAGGCAGCAAAATCCTGCCGCAGGTCAGAGACCGCGGGCGGGTTCAGCTGCGTTTCGGCGAGTTCCGGCAGCACCACGGTCTCGCCGGTGCCGTCGATCCCGCGCCGCAGGAGCGGCTGGACGCCGTAGGCGACCTCGAGTTGCTGCGGCGTATAGCAGGTCGCGACGGATTCGCAGTCGGCCGGTGCGGCGACCGGCGGGCTGGCGGACGACGACGGCTTGGCCGTTGCGTGAGCCGTGGGGGTCCCGGTAGCAGCCGTCTGCCCTGGGCCGCAGGCCGCGACGAGCAGACCTACCGCCAGCGCCAGGCCGGACACGCGACCTAGCAGCCCATGGCGTCGCGCGCTGCCCGGACGGCACTCGACGAGATTCATTCGTCCTCCTGATGCTGCCTGCTAGACGTTTAGCGTGACTATCGGGCGACGCGCTGGCCGGGCCGAGCCAGCGCCGGCCCGCGGTGGCGTCGCGGCGGGCGGGCGTGGGCGAAGCAACGGTCCGTTCAAGATGAAAGATCTTCAAATCCCCGATCGGGAACGCACGCGTGGTCCCACCTCACGGCCGCGGCCGTGAGTACCTCCTGGCGAACGGGCACTGGCCTTGACGCCCCACCCGGCAGGGAGTGCGGCGCCAAGGGCACCGTGGTTGTGTTCGGTGTTATTCGAGTGGCTGGCGGCCGAGGCCGGCTGGGTCGCGGCCGGCCAGCAGCCAGCCGAGAACGGTCGCCGCCAGCGGCATGCCCACCAGGATCACCAGCAGGTTGGTCACCGGGATGCTGCCCAGCGACGACAGGCCGTCGAGCGAATTGCCGCGGAAGAAGCCGATCGCCGCGACGTAGCCGCCCACGATGCCGACCACGGCGCCGGTGAACGCGAGCGCGCCCGCGGTCGCCGCCGTGATCGTGCGGCGGGTGGCGCCGCTCGCCCCGGTGGCGGCCAGGGTGCGCAGGTCGCGTCTCGCCTCGCTGCGGACCAGGCCGACGCTCAGGCCGAGGATGCCGAGCGCGAGCACGAGCCCGAAGATCGTCGCCACGTCGATGATCTGCCGCAGCGACGGGATGCTGTTGCGGGTCTCGACGCTCATGTTGCCGGCCGCGCTGGCCGCGAGGTGCTGGGCCGTGGTGATCTGAGCGGGGGTGAGGCCGCCCGGTACGGTGATCAGCCAGCCGTCGGTCTGGATGGAGTTCTGCAGGTGCAGTGTGCTGATCGCGTGCTCGGTGACCACCGTGTTCGGCGCCGAGGTACCGGACGGGAGCTGGCTGATCTGCTGGATCGGCGGGTTGGCGATGCAGGAGCCCGCCGGACAGGGCCACTCGGCGCTGGTGTTCGGCCCGCCGCCTTTGCCGAAGCCGCCGTTGCCGTAGGTGAGCTGCATCAAGCTCATCGTGGAGAGGCCGGGCCGCATCGTGAGGATGTCGGCGCCGGGGTTGATCTCGCTCTGGCTAATGCCGAACGCCTTGAGCAACTGCGGGGTCGCCACGTAGATCTGGCCGGACCAGGAGCGGCCGGGTGCCGCGTGGATGAGCCCAACGCTGCTTGACTCAAGCGCGACCATGCCGCTGCCGAGGTCGGCGGCGATCTCCTTGGCGGTCTTCACCCCGGCCGCGGTCTGAGCCGCCGTCGGGCCGCTGGGGCCGGGGTGGTTACCCTGGCCGAACTGGATGTTCCCGACCGGCGCGTAGACGATGAGCTGGCTGGAGGTGAGGTTGGGTCCGGCGTAGTCGAGGACGTTGCCGAACCGGGCGGCGCTGGCCACGCAGATGAGGACCGCGATCATCGTGGTCAGGCTGATCGCGGCCAGCGCGGGACCGGACCTCGCCCGGTAACGGGCGAGGTCCCGCAGCGCGAGCTTGACCGCGATCGGGGCGCGGAGCCGGCCGCGGCGACGACCGAAAGCAGAGACGGGGCCAGCAGCACGATGGCGACGGCGAGCGCGACGAAGCCGAGCACGACTGCCCCGATTCCGCTGTTCTGACCTCCGCCACCGCCGGCCCCGCGCCGGCCGCGCCGAGCAGGAGGAATGCGCCAACCAGGAAGCACAGGCCGACCGGGACGGCCAGGTGGCGCGTCTTCTTCGGCGCGGGCGGCCGGCCAGCCAGCGCGGCCACGATCGGGACTCTCGCGATCGCCTTGGCCGGCCGGGAGGCGGCGAAGTAAGTCGCGGCGATCGCCAGGACCAGGCAGATGCCGATGACCGTCCACGGCAACTGGAACGCGCCCATCACGTGGTGCGCGCTGTTCTCCGCCTGCGGCCGGTAGGCGAGCCACGCCAGCAAACCGAGTACCAGCCCCGCCACCGCGCCGACCACGCCGGTGGCGGCGCCGTTGGCCCGGATGACCAGCTTGATGTCCCCCTCGGTGGCGCCCTGGGCGGCGAGCATGCCGATCGCCCTGAGCCTGCGCTGCGCGAGGACGGTGAAGCCGCCGATGCCCACCAGCGCGATCAGCAGCATGCCAAGGACGGCGGCGGCGACCGAGATCGTCTCGGGGTTGATCTCGTTGTTGTTGGCCACCGTTTGCGCGGTGATGATGTTCAGGCCGCCGTCGCCTTGGCGGTTGACGCGCTGAGGCGGCGCGGTGCGTCGAACAGCACGGTGACGCTGATCGGATTCGTGACCTGGCCCGGGAGCACCAGGGCGAACTCGTCCAGCAGGCTCTGCGGGTTCCTCGCGATGCCGGTTACCTTCCAGGTCCGGCCCGCGACGCTCCAGTTGCTTCCGATTCTCAGGTTGAAGTCGGCCGCGACGCCGCTGGTGAGGGCGATCTCGTTGGCGGCGGCGGGGTACTGCCCGCTGACCAGGCTCAGCAGCGGCCCGCCGAACGGCCCGTGCGGGTTCTGCGCTCGCAGGTCGAACGTGTTGAGCGTGCCGGGAACGGGGACGGTCTGGTTCTCGATCACGTCGGCCTGGCCGAAGAGCCGTTCTATTTTCGCTATATCGGCGTTGATCGCCCGTGGCGGGCCGGAGATCGACACGGCGTCGTGCGCGCTGCCGAGCACCCCGGCGATCGGCGCGGGCGTGTCGGTCGCGACCGTCGAGGCGACCACGGTGGCGGCGACCGCGACCGTGATCAGCGCGAGGATGAGGAGCTGCTGCCGCCATTCGCGGCGCAGCAGCCGGATCGCCCAGCGGATGACCGCCCGGCGGGCGGGCAGGCCCCCGTTCGGGCGCTCTCCCCGTCGGCCGTTCCGCAAGAGTGGTGCTCATTGCTTCCCTTCCGGGATGAGGAGGGACTCCGGGCCCGGCGCGGGGGCGGTCTGGTCGGTCACCCGGCCGTCGCGCAGGAACAGCACCCGGTCCGCCCAGCAAGCGAGCTGCGCGTCGTGGGTCACCACGACCGCGGTCATCCCGGCGTTCTTGCACGCGTCGTGCAGCAGGCGCATCACCGCCTCGGCGTTGACCGAGTCGAGCGCGCCGGACGGCTCGTCGGCCAGCAGCAGCCTGCGGTCGCCGACCATCGCCCGCGCGATCGCGACCCGCTGCCGTTCGCCGCCGGACAGCTGGTCCGGGTAGTGCGCGGCGCGCCCGCCCAGGCCGAGCCCGTCGAGCGCCGCAAGCGCCTCGACCCTGGCCTTGCGGCCGGACACCCCGTCCAGTTCGAGCGGCAGCGAGACGTTCTCGGCCGCGGTCAGCCCGGGCAGCAGGTTGAAGTCCTGGAACACGTAGCCGATCACCCGCCGGCGCAGCCGCGCCTTGGTGCCGCGGGACAGTCGGCGGACCGGCTGGCCGGCGATGAACACGTCGCCGCTGGTCGGCTCCTCCAGGGTCCCGGCGATGGTCAGCAGCGTGCTCTTGCCCGAGCCGCTCGGCCCCATCACCGCCACCATCGCGCCCTCGTCGACCGTCAGGCTGACCTCGCGCAGGGCGTGCACCTCGGCGCCGCCCTCCCCGTAGGACTTCGATACCTGGCGCAGCTCTAGCATGCTCATCGCCGTGTCCTCGCTTCCCGCCGGTGCCGTGGCAGCGGCGCTCGTGTCTGGTCTGCCTGGCTCGCCTGGTCCGCCCAGGTCAGCGTCCCGTCGGCGGCCGCCCGGCGGACGCGGGCCTCGGCCGCGTCCAGCCAGCGGACGACCGAGTCGAGCCGGAACAGCTCGGCGTCGACCGCCAGCAGCATGCTCAGGTCGGTCCCGGCGTCGTCTTCCTTGATCCGGGTCCACTGCTGCATCAGCTCCACCAGGTAGCGCCGGTGCGCCTGGATCACCTCGTGCACGTCGACGCCGGGCATGCGCAGCGCCACCAGCACCTTCATCACCAGCTCGTCGCGCGGCGGGGAGCTCAGGTCCGGCGGCGTGCGCAGCCAGCGAGCCAGCTCCCGCTCGCCCTCGGCGGTGATCCGGAAACCCCGCTGCGGGCCTTCGTCGCCGTTCCCGTCGGACTCCACCAGCCCGTCGCGTTCCAGCCGCTGCAGCGTCGTGTACACCTGGCCCACGTTCAGCGGCCAGACCTCGCCGGTCCGGGCCTCGAACTCCTCGCGCAGCTGCAGGCCGTACTTGGGACCCTCGCTCAGCAGCGCCAGCATCGCGTGGCGGACGCTCATGACCTAGTCCTACTCGGCATCATGCTGAGTACTATACTGAGTATTCTTCTGCGTAGCAACTGGTATCGGTCACCGTGGCGCGCGGTGAGCGATGCCGCCCCGCGCCGCCCGACCGGGCCGTGCTCGGCGGCCTGGCCGCCGAGCACGGCATCGACATCGTCGGCCCCGGTCTCACCCTGGACGACTACGCCCCATAGCGCTCAGTCAGCGGACGGCGCCGCATCCGAGGGCGCGGCATCTGGCTCCAGTTGGGCCGGCTCCAGTTCGGTGCGCTCCAGTTCAGTCGGCTCCAGTTCGGCGGACTCCAGTCCAGGGGGCTCCGCCTCCGGGACGACCGCGCCGGCGTCGACCGCCTCTGCGAGCACGCCGGGGTGCGGATCGCTGAAGGCCGTCCAGTGATTGAACAGCAGGTTCAGCAGGAAGACGGTGATGACGGTGGACGTGATGGCGGAGCCGAAGATGATCTGGAAGTCACGCGGGAACTTTTCGTAAAAGTTCGAGGCGACCGCCGGGATGAGGCCGAACGACAGCGACACGGCGATGATCAGCAGGTTGTGGTTGCCCTCGAACTCGACCTTGTTCAGCGTGCGGATGCCGATCGCGGTCACCATCGCGAACATCACGGTAGCCGCGCCGCCGATGACCGGGCCGGGCAGGTTCGAGACGATGGCACCGACCTTGGGAACCAGCCCGAGGATGATGAGGAACCCGCCGCACACGGTGACCACCCAGCGGGAGCGGACCCTCGTCATCGCGATAAGCCCCACGTTCTCGGCGTAGGCGGTGTCGGGGAAGGAGTTCATGAAGCCGGCCAGCAGGGCCGACAGGCCGTCGGTGGCCAGGCCCCGGGCCAGGTCGCTCGGGCTCAGTTCCTTCTCCACCATCTCGCCGACGGCGAGCATGTCCGCGGTGGATTCGGTGTAGGTCACCAGGACCACGATGCACATGGAGATGATCGCGGCGGCCTCGAACTTCGGCGGCCCGAAGTGGAACGGCCGGGTGCCGGCAGGACCTCATCGACAGGATGAATAGCTGGTTGCGTTGTCATCCCGCCATGCTGAAAACGGATTGTTACTGACGCGATGCTGTGCGATGGCTTCGAGGTTTCCCGCGCCGCGCGTTTACCGTTGTGACGTGCCGCCTCATTGCAGGCATGATCCTGGGAAACCCCGAACAGGGTGCAGCTCGACGCTGAAGATGCCGGCCCGGACGCCGGGGTCGTTGTCCATGAGGCGGCGGGTCGTGTCGAGGTCGGCGTTGAAGATGCCGTACGCCGGAGATACCGCTGTCGTCGGCGGCGGGGACCACGACCGGGAGCAGGCCCGCTTCGACGAGCGCCATGTTGCGCCGTCCGTGTTCCCAGACGACGGCGTCGCAGGCGGGACGGGCGAACGCTGCGGTGGTATGCAGCACCATGACGGTGTAGGGCTTGGCCTGGGCGATCCGGGAGCGCATCATGTCATCGCTGATGGTCGGGAGCGGCTGGCCGAGCGCGACGCCGCTGAACGGCTGCTGGGCCGCCTTGGCGAAGCCGTTCAGGCTCCAGCCCGAGCTGACCGCGTCGCGCATGCCTTCCCAGCCGTCGCCATGCCGGTCGAGGTGCCGGTGGGTCAGCACGACCCGGGTGCGTCCGGGCGTCAGCTCGGTGAAGGTGATCTCGACCTCGCTGGCGCGCTCCGGGTTGGGCTCGATCTGCCATTGCAGGTTGATGTCCCAGCTGAAGCAGACCCGGACCGGCGGTTCCCAGGCGAGGACTCGGGCCCAGCGGCATTCGCTGCCATCGGTGCCGCGGTCGATGATGTGGCCGCCGGCGTAGGGCTCGAACACCATCTCGGCCAGCGGGGCTTGCAGAATGTGCTTGTCGTCGTCCCACCAGGTGCCGATTCCCTCGGTGAAGACGCGGAACGCGTGCTCCGCGCTGGCATCGACCTCGACTTCGGTGCTGACCGAGGTGGGGCTGGTCTGCGTTGTCATTGCGCTCCTCCTGGGGAACCGGGCTGCGGGTTATCAGGGTCCTGGCGGGCGCCCGGGCGGCCAGCGGGGGACTGGGCGGTCATCTCGGCGGCGCGGCGGAAACCCTCGAGCGAGCGGTTCCAGAATGCGTCGAAGTAACTGCGCAGCAGCGCGAGGGCAGCCGGGTCCACCCGGTACACCCGGCGGGTGCCGGCGGGCGTGTCGTCGACCAGCCCGGCGGACTTCATCAATTGCAGATGCTGCGAGACCGCTGACCGGGTCACCGGAAGGTGCTGCGCGAGCTCTGTCGCGGTGGATGGTGTCTCGAGGAGCCGCTCGAGGATCGTGACGCGCATCGACTCGCCGAGCACCTCGAGCATATCCCTTGCGTTAGTCATGGCTTTCGCAAGCTACCACTGTCACTACATCTTGTCTACGCGGGCTGACCTGGCCGAGATGCCGTCCTCGTCGGGGCGCCCGGTCAGCGGCCGTCGGCTTGGCGCAGGCTCATGCGGTTGCCGTCGGATCACGGAAGGTGGCGAACCGCCCGGCAGCAAGCGCGGATGTGTTCCGCGCGATCGCCGACCCCACCCGGCGGCGCATCATCGAACTGCTCGCTGAGCAGCCTTCGCAGCCTCAGCGAACTCACTGCCGCGTTCGACAGCTGTCTTTCGCCGCGGCACAACGCAATGCTGGGATAATCAATACACGTCGCTGGGCAGTTACCGGGTTTAGCGTCAAGGTAACGATGGGGTAAAGAGCTGAGCGACCCCGGAATGCCCCCGGGACGTTAATCCCACCCGGCGTCCCTCAGCTGCGCTGCCCAGGCATAGCCTCACCTATCTTGATACCGCGCCGGGCCAGCCGGCGCAGGGCCGCCTCCCGCGACGCGTCCGACCAGCAGGCCACCGCGTCGCGCAGGACGGTGACCTCTAGCCCGTTGGCCAGCGCTGCCCTCGCCGTCGCGGTGACGCACGCCCGTGCGTACAGGCCGCAGAGCGTGCGCGCCCGGTCATCCTGCGGTCGTCGACAGCCATAGCCGCATTGTACTAGGGGCCGTCGTAGGCGACGTCTATCAACCGGAAAACCTGGCCGCCGGGAGCGCTGAAGTAGACATGGGTGCTGCCGGGATGGCGGAACTCGCGGAATGCCGGCCTCCCGTAGTCGCCGCTGGTACCCAGGAACATCAGTTGTGCGAAATTCGATCCAGGCTCCCCGGAACGCAGCGTCGTCATCAAGGGCGCCCGCTGCAGCGTCCTCAGGAGCCAGGTCGGAGAATTCAACGCTGAAGCGGCTACCGTCGCCGAACGAGACGAGCAGGATCGGGTGCGCCAGGCCGAAATCCAGCTCGACCGCATCGCACCCGAGAACATCGCGGAACAGGGAGGCGAACTGCTCGCGGGCCTCGGGCCGGACAAACAGATGTACCCGCGCCCCGAGGCCAATTAGCTGGCCATCCGATCCCCGGCTGCTTGCTGCCGGGTACGGCGCCGGCTGCGGTGGCTGCGACCCGGTCATCGGCCCCTTCCCTGGCGTCGCGGACGGCGGCCCGCTCCCGCGCCACCGTTAGCCCGCGGCGGCGAAAACGTCCCAGCCGCCCTCGGCTCACCAAGCGCCAGGATCAGGGACCTTGCGTTAGTCATGACTTTCGCAAGCTATCACTGTCACCGCGCCTCTGTCTAGGTTGCCGTCGCTCAGGTGAGTGAGCCCTACCATCTCATTATCAGGGCGCAGGCGCGTCGCGCGCTCGAGCACCAGCTCGCGCAGGCGACGGCCTTCGCGGTGTGGGAGTTCATGGCCGGGCCGCTCGTGGGGAATCCGCAGCGTGTCGGCAAACAGCTTGTCTCGCCGCCGTTCAGGGCGACTGGTCCGCCTGGCGCGGACATTACCGTGTCAGGTACCAGATCGATGATGACAAGCACGCGATCACGGTGATCGACATCGCCGACAGGTCGGACATCTACCATCCGGGACGCAAGTAGTCCCGGTTCTGTCCAGGGACAGAACCATGAGCTAAGGGCTTAAACGTACTCCCACACCGTGATGTTGGCGGTGAGGCTGGAGCCGTCGTCGTGGGTGACCCGGATGGAAGCGAGGTCTCCCCCGCTCCCGGACGCGCACAGGCTGCTGCGGGAAGGCCGGCGCGATCCCACTGAGCGGCTCGGACTGGCTGGCCTCCTGCCGTACGGCGCTTACGCAGTGCTGGTACGTGAGGGCCTCGCCGTGCGGTAGCAGGGCGAGGTGCCCGCCCGATGCGAGGTACCCGCCGGCGAACTCGATGTCGGTGCTCGTCCCGGGAACGATCTGGATGCGCGCCCCGTCGCCGGCCAGGTTGATGCCCCAGCCGTCGCCGAGGCCAAAGCCTGCCGCCTTCCAGACCACGGTCCCGTTGGCCGGGGTGGCTGCGTCCCTCTGCCCCGCGGAAGGGCCCACCTCCCAGACGATCCAGCCCGCGACGACGGCCGCTAGCACGGCAACGGCCGCGACGGCTCTCAGGGCTCTCCCGATGAGATCACCGGGACGCCGGCTGACCGGCTCCGGCGCACCCTGCGGGGGTGTCCTGGCCGCGTGTGCGGTGCTGGGCGGTGGCGGTGGCGGTGGCGGCGGCTTCGGTGCGGCGTCCGGCGGCGGCCAGGCGCGGGCACCCGGCGTCCGGGACCTGTCATAGGAGGCACGCCGCCTGGGATCAAGAAGAGTTTCCGCCGCGTTCCCCACCTCGACGAACCTGCGCGCCGCATCAGGGCTGCCGGGGTTGACATCGGGATGGTACCTCTTGGCCAGTGCCCGGAACGCGCGCCTGATCTCTGCCTCGGACGCTGTGCCCGGTACGCCGAGAACGTCATACAGGTCGCGCGACACCTGCCCACCTTCCTGCGGCCGCCACAGAAAACGCTCTCTCACTGTAGCCAGGCGTAATGCGACTGAGCTAGGGCCAGATCGCGCGCCCGAGCCTGTTGCCCGGACCTGGACGCTGGCGCCTCATCCGGTGACGCGGACCGGCCGTCAGGCCGAGCGTGCTCCGTCAGGTGGTAATCATTTGATGATGCGGATCTCGCAGCGGGTCGCGGGTGCAGCGGTGATGCGCTCGTCGCCGGTGAGCAAGGTCGCTCCGGTCATCTCGGCCAGGGCTACGTAGGCGGCGTCGTAGGGGGTGAGATTCTCGCGCAGTTCCCAGATGCGTGGCAGGAGCGACGAGGTGTGCCACCGTTCGACGGGCAGGATGATCAGATCGGTGATCAGCTCGCCCGCCGCGGTGCGGTCATACTTTCCGCCGCGTACCAGCCCGCGCAGGGCGCTGATGACCTCGACGTCGAAGATCGAGGGAGCCTGGAAGACCGCGTCGGTGTCGGCGAGCAGGTCGGCGGCGCCTGATCCGGGTTCGGTCAGTGCGGTGACCGCGACGCTGGCGTCGAGGACGTATCCGCTCACGTCTCGTGCCGGTCCCGTTCGGCGCGCACCGCGGCAACGGCGTCGGACATCGTGACGGTGGAGCCGGTGGCCCTGGCACGGGCCTGGTTCCGCGCGACGATCTCGGCCATGCTGGGGCGCTCGGAGAGCTTCGTCAGCTCGCCGAGCAGGTAGGACTGCAGGGATTTGCCGGCCTGGGCGGCCTTACGGGCGAGTTCGTCGCGCACGTCCTCAGGGACGTCACGGACCTGGATCAACGGCATGCATTCATTATGCATAACGTATAGACTGTTGTCGAGCCGGAGGGCTGTAAAACCGCTTGCAGGCCGTCGAGCAACGCTGCCAGCGCTGCGCGCAGGGTGATGACCTGCGGGACGCCGGCCATACGGCGGGTGTCCCAGCCTGGTCCCGCGGCGATCCGGCGAACTGGGTAGCGGGACATCGCCCGCAGTAGGCCGTAGGCGGCGGTCTCCGGGCGCTGTGCCCACAGGATCACGGCGTCCGGCCTCGTTTCCAGCACGGCTCTTTCCAGGCTGGGCCCGGGGGTCGCGGCACCCAGCATGCGGCTCGGCACCCGGTGCTCGGCCAGCGCGGCCGTCAGCGCCGCCAGCGGCAGCGTGTGCTGCTCGCCCTCGGTGCAGGCGAGCAGGACGGGGGCCGCGCCCGGAGCCGCGGGCGGGCGGGGCAGCCGGTGCAGAGCGCCGAGCAGCGCCCAGGACAGGGCGTGCTCGGCCGCTATGAACACCGGGTCGTCACGCGGGTGGGAGTCGACGCCCAGCAGCGCGGGACAGCAGACCAGTTCCCAGGCGTCCACGACGCCGCGGCGGGCGAAGAGGCGGTCGAGCAGCAGGTCGCACCGCGCGGTGTCCAGCGCCTTGGCCGCCTCGACCAGATCGGCCACGTCGCGTTCGGGCGGAACGGCGGTGGGTTCGCCGGCCTGCACGGTCCGCGCGGCATCGGAGGCGAGCATGCCCAGGTTGATGAGCTCCAGCATGCGCCGCAGCCGGGCGACATCCTCGGCGCGGTAACGCCGGTAGTGGCCCGGCTGCGCGTCTTGCGGGCTCAGGCCGTACCGGCGGTGCCAGGTGCGAAGCGTCGATTCGGAGATCCCGAGGTTCTTGGCGACCTGGCCGGCCGTCCAGGCCGGGCTCGATGTGGGGTCCACCGCGGCGTCAGGCGGTGCGCAGCCGGTAGCGGCGTTCGGCGTAGGCGAGGTCGTCGCGCCACAGCCGCGCCGCGGCCCGCTTGATAGCCGGCCGCAGGGCCGGAGCGGCCCGCCTGGCCAGGGCGAACCCGGGCCGGCCGGACTGCGCGATGACGGCCTCGATGACCGCGGTGCGCGGCCGCCCGTCAGGTCCGCGGCCCAGCGGGGTGGCGTGGGTTTCCACCACGCTGCCGACGCCCTCGCCCTCGGTGATCCGCATGACCACGGTCCGTGGCTCCGGGCAGGTAAATTCCGCGCGGACCGGAACCCCCAGACCGGGCGAGACCCGGAAGGTCACCGAGACGGTGAACCGGTCGTCATCGTCGGCCGTTACCTCTTCCGGTGCCGCCAGCACGGAGAGCCGGCTGAAGAAGTACGGGTGGAACCAGGCGCCGTGCCATGGGTCGAGCCGATTGGCCACGATGTCTTCCGGTTCGCACACGCCGACCAGCGTAGCGACGGCGTGCACACTGCGCGAGAGCGCGGGCCGCGCGGACAGCACGGGCGCGGAAAGCGGCGGCTCGCCGCCGCTGGCGTCAATCCGCACCCAGGCCAGCACGCCATCGTCGTAGGCGGGCAGCGGCCGCCATCCCCCGCCGCCGCGGCCGCTCACCCGCAGCCCGTGCCAGCGGCAGACAAGCTCGCCGCAGTCGACGGCGGCGGCCGACAGCGGCCCGCCCAGGTGCGGGCAGGCACCGGGCCCGACCGCGAGCCGCCCGTCGGCGTCCCGCCACGCCACCAGCTCGGCGCCCGCGACCGTCACGCCGTACGGGCGGTCGCGCCGCACGTCGCGGCTGGCGCCCAGGACGAACCAGTTACCCGACGGCCGGCTCTGCGCCCGCTTGAGCGCGGCCTCGATCAGCGCGGGCCGGGCGGCTGGGTAGGTGGGCTGCTGCCGCGTCCAGGCCTGCGCGGCTAGCGGGCGCAGCGGCCAGTTCCGCGGCGAGCGCGGCGCAGGTCCCGGCGCGGGCAAGCGATCGGTCATCGCCGGTCCTCCTTCGGCTTGCGCCCGGCCGCTGCCTGCTGACGTTCAGCCAGCGCACGCAGCAGGGCGAACCGGCCCCGGGTGGGCACGGTGTACAGGTCGTGCCCGGCCAGGCCCCAGCGCGCGAGCAGGCAGTTGGCGGCATGCCAGCCGGTCGTCGCCGCCCGTTCCATCAGCGCCACCGGCACGTCGACGCGGATGCCGTCGCCGGCCAGCACCAGGCCGCCGAACGGGGTCCGCACCCGCGGCCGGCGGGCGAAATCGCCCAGGCCGAAGAGCGGGCAGTCGGCCCGCCACAGCACCGAGTCCGCCACGACCTTGGCCTCCCGCGTCTCCGGGTACAGCTCATGCAGCGCGGCGACCGCACGCTCGCCATCGCCGTCCCCGCTGGCCGCGTAGGCGTGCAGCTCGACCACGGACCCGCCGGTGCGCGCGGCCCAGTCCCGCGCCTGGCGGTCATACCGCTCGAGCACGCTGATGTTGTCCAGCGGCGGCCGGCCGCCGACCGCCAGGAACGCGGGACGCTCCGCCCGGACAGGCCGGTCCAGCCATAGCCGGCGGACGAGGAACGGCGGCGCATTACGCAGCCCGGTCACCCGCGCCCGCCAGTCCGGCGCGGCCAGCGCGGGCGATGACCCGACAATCCGCCGCAGGCCGGCCACGTCGGCGGCCAGCACCACCCCGTCGGCAGCGAGGGTACCGCCGGCCCGGTCGCGCACCCCGAACGCGCCCGGGCCGCGGAAGTCGACGCCGGCGACCTCGGCCCCGGTGCGGATTTCCACGCCAAGGCCCTGCAGGTAGCGGCCAAGCGGGTCCCACAGAGCCAGGTCGAACCCAGCGTCGGGCACGTCGAACACCAGGCCCTCGCTGGACCCGAGGAAGTAGATGTGGAACATCACCGCGAGTTCGGCCGCCGATAGCTGCCAGGGCTCGGCGAAGAAGCTGCGCGAGAACACATCGAACGCCAGGTGCCGCGCGGCGGCGGGGAAGTTGATGCTGCGCAGGAACGTCTCCGCGTCCACCTCGTCAAGCAGGCGGTAGATGGCGGGCACCGATACCGCGGCAAGCGGCGCGGCCGCGGCGGCGTTGAGCGACAGCAGGTCAGACAGCCGGAAGGTGGGGCTGCGGAGCGCGAACGCGAGCGCGTTCCACGGCGGGGTGCGCGGCAGGCCGCGGAAGCTGTCCTGGCGGCCGGCCCCGTCGATGAGCGGGTAGTCAGCCACCGGGACAAGGCGCGACAGGCCGGGATCGGCGCGGCCCAGCAGCGCCCGCAGGTTGTAGTACTGGCGGAAGAAGGCGTGGAAGCCGCGGCTCATCGGCAGCCGGGTGCCGTCGGCGGCCGGCTCGGCCCACCCGGCTACCCGGCCGCCGAGCTGGCGCTCGCGCTCCAGCAGGGTCACCCGCACTCCGCGCTCGGCCAGACCGGTGGCGGCGGCCAGGCCCGCGATCCCGCCGCCGATCACCACCACGTGCGGCCGGCGCGGCAGCAGCCGGGCGTCAGGCTTTCCCGCGGGCGCGGGATGCCGGACGGCCTGGCTGTCGCGGCCTGGCCGGGCCGCGTTCACACCGGTTCCCGCGGCGAGCGGCTGGCCAGGAACGTGTGCACGATGCCGTGCTGCCAGCCGGGGACGGTCTCGCTGTGCACGCCGGTGAATCCGGCGGCGCTCAGCCGGCGCCGGAACCGCGCCGCCCCGTCGAACCGGTTGACGCTGCTTTGCAGGTAGCGGTACAGCGAGGCGTCGCCGGTGGCCAGCCGCCCGGCCGGGATGATCACACTCAGGCACACCGCCTGCCAGACGGCGCGGGCGGCCCGGGAGTCCCGGACCGAGTACTCGTGCACGGCCAGCGTGCCGCCCGGCCACAGCAGGTCGAGCAGCTGGCGCAGCACGGTGTCCGGGTCGGGCACGTTGCGGATCAGGTAGGCGGCGAGGATGCCGTCGAAGGGCCCGCGCACACCCGCGGCCGCCAGCTCCTCGACCGGAGTGTGCACGAACGTGACCGAGGCCGGCCACGGCTTGGCCCGGGCGCGGGCCAGCATCTCCCCCGAGGCGTCGATCGCGGTGATCTCGGCGTCCGGCGCGACGGCGAGCAGCGCCGCCGTGGAAGCACCCGTTCCGCAGCCGGCGTCGAGCAGCCGCAGGCCGCGCCCGCCGTCCGGCAGCCGCATCCGGCGGGCGGACAGCCGCAGGTGCTCGTGGTAACCGGGATTGGCGCCGACCAGGCGGTCGTAGGCGAAGGCGCCCGCGTCGAACGCGGCCGCCACCATGTCCCGCCGCAGGCCTGCCGATTTCGCGTTCACCGTAATTGCGTCCTCTTCCGTGCTCACCGTGATCCCGTCCCTTCCGCGGGTCGCCGGGCACTGACCTGGGCCCGGCGCCGCTCACTGAGGTTTTGCTGCGCGCGGTCCTGCCCCGCGCGGTCCGGCTCGGCCGCCCTTCGGCTCCCCTGCCGCTCCCACAACAGCAGGGCCGCCGTGACGAGCGCGAAGCCGAACAGGAAATCCTCTACCGGGATGTCCCACGGTCCGCGCAGCCCGGTTACCTGCGCCGGCGAGTACTCCACGACCGGGGCGCTCAGCTTGGTCAGCCAGCCGTCGACCGGGATCTGGAAGCCGAGCACGATGAGCATCGACAGCCAGTACGCCGGGCGCCGGAACAGCCCGGTGCGCAGGAAGAGCAGCTCCCACGCGCCGACCGCCAGCACGGCGGCGACCGCGGGGACGGTATAGCCGAGCCCGGTCACCGGCTCTGCCGCCGGGCGAGCCGCCAGTTCTGCCCCCGGGCGAGCATCGCCTGGACGCAGCCGTAGGTGAGGATGGCGCACACCGGCACGACGAGGAAGAACACGAGCTCCTCGACGGGAACCCGGAACGGCAGCAGCAGCCCGCTGATGTACCGGGGGTTGTAGGTCCACACCCCGGCCGCGACCGCGATCGCATCCCAGGCGAGGAACACGACTGCCACCGGCAGCACCGCGCGGGCCAGCCGCGCGGGCTGCCGGTAAACCCGGGCGCCAAGCAGCTCCAGGGGCGCGGTCACCGCCAGGCAGCAGGCCATCAGCAGGAGATACTGGAAATGGCCCATGTCACGTCGCCGCCACGGCAGTCGCAGCGGCGGCGGGGCGCTGCCAGCCGGGGCGGCGGGCCCACAGCGCCCGCGCGAAGCCCGGCCCGGCCACCCGGACCCGCCGCAGCTGCCCCACGCTGGCGCGGTGGTCGAAGACCGCGAAATCGCAGTTCTCGATCTCATCGAGGATGCCGGAATACAGCGACAGCGCCGTGGCGACGCAGGGCCTCGATACCGGGGCCAGCATCGCGATGCCGGCCCGGGCGAACGCGTAGATTTCCCGGGTGCGCGCGTGCTGGTCGGCCAGCGCCGCGCGGACCCGCGGGTCGGTCACCCGGTGCGCCCGGCACCACCCGAGCAGGTCCCGGTCCACCCCGAAGGCGGCCAGCTCGTCGGCGGGCAGGTAAACGCGGTCGCGCGCCAGGTCCTCGGCGACGTCGCGCAGGAAATTGGTCAGCTGGAACGCCTTGCCCAGTGCCGCCGCGTACGGGGCGGCTTGCGCCGCGGGCACCACGGCGCCCAGTACCGGCAGTACTTGCAGCCCGATGACCTCGGCCGAACCATGCACGTAGACGTCCAGCGCCGCCCGGTCGGGGTAGTCGCGCACGGTCAGGTCCATCCGCATGGAGGCGAAGAAGTCCGCGAACAGCTGCGGCTCTATCCGGTACCGCAGCGCGGTGTGCACGACCGCCGCCAGCAGCGGGTCCTGGCTGTGCCCGGCGCGCAGCCCGGCGGACAGACCGCCGGCCACCGCGGCCAGGTCCGCCGCGACCTGATCGGTCCCGGTGCCGGGCGGCACTTGGTCCACGATGTCGTCGGCCCAGCGGGCGAGCCCGTACAGCGCGTGCACCGCGGGCCGCTGCGCGCGCGGCAGCAGCTTCGTCGCCAGGTAATACGTCCGGCCATGCCGGGCGTTGAGCTGACGGCAGCGCTCGTACGCCGTCCGCAGCAGGGGGTCGCCCACGCCCGCGGAGTCAAGTTCGGCGCCGATCATGACACTGCCCGCACGCGGGTGTCGATGACGCGGGCTGTCCGCGCCGATGGCGCCCCGGTTACCCGGTCCGCCGCCAGGCGGCCGGAGATCAGGGCGGTGGGCACCCCCACGCCGGGGACGGTGCCGCACCCGGCGAGGACGGCGTTGGCCGCGCCGCGGGGCAGGTTCCCCGGCCGGAACGGCCCGGTCTGCCCGAAGGAGTGCGCGTAGGAGAACGGGGTGCCGGCGACCAGTCCCTGGCGGGCCCAGTCAGCCGGCGTGATCACCTGGGCGGTCTCGATCTCGGCGGCCAGGCCGGGCATCAGCCGGTCCGCCACGGTGGCGATCAGCCGGTCGGTGTAAGCGCCGGCCGCCGCGTCCCAGTCAATTGGCCCGGCGGCCAGGTTCGGCGCCGGAGCGAGGATGTACAGCAGGTCGCGGCCCGGGGGCGCCAGCCCGGGATCGGAGGCGGTCGGCCGGGTGATGAGCAGAGACGGATCGCTCATCGGCTGGCCGTCGTCGATGATCTGCCGGAATGTCTCGCGCCAGGCCGCGCCGAAGGAGATCGTGTGATGCGCCTGATCGGGCCATTGCCGGCGGATCCCCAGGTGCAGCACCACCGCGGACGGCGACGCCCGGAGCGGGACCGGGCGCCGCGGGCTCCGCCCGAGCAGCCGGTAGGCCGTTTGCAGCTCGGTCGCCAGCACGACCGCGTCGCAGGCGATCCGCTCGCCGTCGGCGGTCCGCACGGCCGAGATCCGCGGTCCGCTGCGTTCGAGGGCGGTGACGGGGCTGCCGTAGCGGAACCGGACCCCGGCCGCCTCGGCCGCGCCGGCCAGTGCGTCCGGCAGTGCCCGCATGCCGCCGCGGGGAAAGTACACGCCCGCCACGGTGTCCATGTAGGCGATGACCGCGTAGAGGGCGAGGGCCCGCTGCGGTGACTGCCCCGCGTACAGCGACTGGAAGGTGAAGACCCGCCGCAGCCGCTCGTCCCGCAGGAAACGGCCGATGGCCGGCTCCAGCCCGCCGAAGCCGCCCAGCGCCGCGAGCCGGGCGAGCGACGGCCCGGCCATGGACAGCGGCGAGTCGAAGTTGGCGGCGATGAAGCGGCCGAACTCGGCCTGGTAAAGCTCGGTCAGCCAGGCCCGGAGCCGGCGGTACCCCGCGGCCTCGGCCGGCCCGGCGAACTGCGCCACCGCGTCGGCCATCGCGTCGGCGTCGGTGTGCACGTCGAGCTGGCTGCCATCGGCGAACATCGCGCGGTACGCGGGGTCCAGGCGCACCAGGTCCAGCCGGCCGGCCAGCGTCTCCCCGACCGCGGCGAGCGTCTCCTCGACCACATCGGGCATGGTCAGCACGGTCGGCCCGGTGTCGATGCGGTACCCGCCGACGTCGAGCCGGCCCGCGCGGCCGCCGGGGAAGGTCTCGCGCTCCACCACGGTGACGGCCCGGCCGCGCCCGGCCAGGTGCAGCGCCGCGGCCAGCCCGGCGAGACCGGCCCCGATGATGACGACCTCGCCGGAACTCTTACTGATGACGTGCACCGGGATCACCGAACCCTCGTCGTAGCGCGGACAGCGAGCTCGCGCAAGGCGTCCAGCACGAATTCGTTGATCCCGGCTCCGGAAAGGCTCGCGCAGGCGACTCGCACCCGGGACTCGATCATCTGCTCGATCCGGCCGACCGCGCCGGTGCCCTCGATGAGCTCGCGTACCCGGGCCAGCCCGGGTTCGCCCAGCCGGTCCTGCGCGTACAGCCGGGTGAGTTCCGCCCGCGCGGCGGGCCCGGCCAGCTCCGCGGCGAGCGTGGTGACGCTGGTCGCCTTGTGCTCGCGCAGATCGCCGCCGTTCGGCTTCCCGGTGACCAATGGCTGCCCGAAGACGCCGAGCAGGTCATCCCGGAGCTGGAACGCCTCGCCGACCAGCCCGCCGTAGCGGCCGAGCGCGTCGCGCACCGCCGGCCCGCAGCCGGACAGCGCGGCGCCGAGCTCCAGGGGGCGGCGCACGGTGTAGTTGCCCGACTTGCGCCGGCTCGTCTCCAGCACCACTTCCATCGGCGGCAGGTGCCGTGCGTCGTAGAAGAGGTCGGCGAACTGCCCGACGGCGAGCTCGCCGCGCAGCGTGTCGTAGACCGGCCAGCCCCGGGCGAGCGCCTCGGCCGGGAGGCCGCTCTCACGCAGCATCCGCTCCGCCCACACCAGGAGCAGGTCACTGAGCAAGATCGCGGCCGACTCGCCGAAGTGCCGCTCGTCTCCCGCCAGGCCGCGCGCGCCGTACCAGTCCGCTAGCCGCACGTGCGCGGCCGTCCGGCCGCGGCGCAGCAGCGACCGGTCCATCACGTCGTCCTGGATCAGGGCGAAGGCGTGCAGCAGCTCGGTGCTCGCGGCGGCCCGCAGCGCCGCATCGCTCTCGTCCGCACCGCACAGCCAGCCTAGGTAGGTGAACGTCGGCCGGATGTACTTGCCGCCGGAAACGTAGCTGTTCAGCAGCTCGCTGACCAAGTCCGCGCCGGGGATCCCGCGGACGTATTCGTCACACCGGTCGCGGACGAAGCCCGCGAGGGCGGCCCCGGTCCGCTCGCGGACGTCCTCGTGCCACCGCGTGATGCCGGCGGCCGTGGCCGGACCCGGGTGAACGTCATCGTCGGTGTAGGCGAGTGTCTGGACCATCCGCATGTGTTACCTCCCCGTGGCGTGTGCGTCGAACACCGGCCAGCTACCCGTGCAACAAAACGATTCACAACCGTTGCAAGTCTTTTCTCTCGGGCGCGGCCCGCGCCATCAGCGGGCACGCGAAAACCCCGCGCCACAGGCGGAAATGGCCGACCGGAGCCGGTCTTTCATGACACAGATCACAGTCGGCCGGATCGATTACTATCACTGATAGTGATCGCCGGAGTGCCCGAAGTGATCAAATGGCCAGTCCGGGTGGAATCACGGACCGTTCGGGCCAGTGCTTTCAGGTTCTCGCCGCAGACTGCCGCTGGCGGCGGCCTGCTTACAGGATGGCGATCGGGTTGATCGGCGAACCGGTTGCGCCGGGCAACCGCAGCGGTGCGATGACGCACAGGAAAGACCAGCGGCCCGACGCCTCGCACAGCGGCCGCAGATCCTCGAACTGCAGGTAGTCGAGCAGGTGCAGACCCAGGGCGTTGATTGCCAGCACGTGAACGGGGAAGGCGACGCCGTCGACCACGCTGGGCGCGGTGTCGCTGTTGCTGTCGCTGCCCAGTGCCGCCACCTGGCGTTCGGCGAGGTACTCCATGGCCTGCGGATGCAGTCCGGCCCGGGCGGCGGCGACATCCCAGGGCCCGAGCTGCTCCCGCCGCTTGCGGTGGCCGACCCGGACGAAGAGCAGATCACCGGGGCCGACGTCCACCTGCTGGGCCTTTTCCGCCGCGGCCAGGTCGGCCGCGGTTACGCAGTCGCCCGGGTCCAGCCACGGGACGCCGCGCACCGCCGGGATATCAAGCAGCACGCCGCGGCCGGCGATTCCGTCGCGGGTGTCGTCGATGGAGAGCGCGCTCGCGCCCTGCGAGGTGACGGCGTCGGGCGCTACCCCGTTGTAGAGCTTCCCGTGATAGCTGACATGGCAGAGGGCGTCAATGTGGCTGTCCGCGTTGCCGTGCACGTTCATGGCCACCTGGTCCATGGCGAACGACAGCCCGGGTACGTCGGAATGTTCACCCGGCAGGTGCATCATGTGACGCGCGGCCGGCTCGGGGTTGTCGGCCGCGCTGCCGGCCAGCGGCGACGCCAGGGTCACCGACCGGCCGGTCTGAACCGCATTCGCGGCGGCGAGCAACCGGGCCGGCGTGATGTTGTTCAGCGCGCCGCGCCGGTCATCCTTCCCCCACTGCGCCTGCCGGCGCAGCCGCTCATAGAGCGCCTGGAAGTCGGCGGAAGACAACTCGCGATCGCCCATCAGCTCCCCGCTGTTCGCCTTGGCGCAGTTCAACGCCTGATTCCGGCCCGGGCAGCACTACCCGGCTGATCACCGATCACACGCGCGCCCGGGGGCTTGCCCGCGGCCACCGCAGGCCCGTTAGCTCAGGGCTTCCGGCCCAGCATCGCGTAGACCGGGACCGGCCGGCCAGCGCCGTTCCCGCTGGCGGCCGGGCGCCATTGGTTGGCCCGCACCAAGCCGGGTTCGACCAGGTCCAGGCCGTTGGTGAGGCCGGCCACCTCGGCCCGCGAGCGCAGGGTGATGCGCAGCGCCGACATCCTGTTCCAATGATCGGCGCCGGCCACCACCGCCGGGTCCAGGTCGCTCGCCACATGGCAGAGCGCGAGATAGCTCCCGGGAGACAAGGCCGCTTGCAGCGTGGACAAGATGGCGGCCACCCGCGAGGTGCTCCGGATGAACGGAAGCGTGGATGGCAGCAGCACGGCTACGGGCTGCCGGAAGTCCACCGTCGCGGCCGCCCCCGCCAGCAGCGAGACCGGGTCGGTGAGTTTCGCGTCGAGCGCGGCCACCGCTCCCGGCGACTTTGCTACCGAGAAGGCCCGTACATACGACAGCACCATCGGGTCGTTGTCCGCGTAGACAACCCGGCACTCCGGATCAGCCGACTGGAAGATGTCGCGATTGGTCTCCACGCCGGGCAGGCCGGTACCGACGTCGATGAACTGCCGGACGCCCGCCTCGGCCGCGAGAAAACGCACGGCGCGCTGCTGGAAATCAAGGACCGCGGGCACGATCGCCGCGATAGCGGGCGCGCTCGATAGCATGATCCGCGCCGCCTTGCGGTCGGCTTCAAAGTTGTTCCTGTCACCATTCAGGTAATCCGCCACCCGCGCCGCGTTAGGCACAGCGGGATCGATCCGCGCGGCTTTCTCCCGCCGGATCGCGTCGAGTTGCCAGTCGTCTATCATCTCTGCCCCCCGCCTCCAGTTTCCCAGCGGCGCCGTAGCAACGTCAACGGGAACAGCAGGGACGTTCATGGTTCAAGCGGGTGTCACCCGGCGGGTTAAGGATTTATGCAAACTTTTTCCCGGCGGTCGAAAGAAAGGCATGCCATGCACGACAGGCGGCCTTCAACGAAAAACAATTCAGCCGGGAACGCCGCACCGCGCATAAGGCGACTTACATATCTTCCGCCGGAAAGGGGATCCGATGCCCGGCAACCGCGAGATGGCAACCGGCGCCTTGGCCCGATCGTGACGCGACTCGCGGCGCAGCCAGCTCCGGCAGCGGCGCCCGCGGCGAGCCGTGCGGCCGCCGATCCGATGCCTTGACTTTGCACTGCAAAGCAAGCTAGCTTTGCAGTGCAAAGTAGATGCTGCTCAGGAGGCAGACATGCAAGACGGCACCGGCACCGACCAGAACGTGAACGCCCAGGACGTGACCATGGACGCGGCGGCGGCGGCCGCCATCATGGCCGAAGCGAGCGACCGGGCCAGGCGCACGCTTGAGCCCGATCAACGGGTGCTCTTCGCCATCTGGGGGCCGCTCTGGATCATCGCCTACGGGATCAACTGGCTGGCGGTCCGGGACCAGCACCCCGTGCACGGGCCGAACGCGGGCGCGTTTGCCGCGTCGGTCCTGCTGAGCACCGTGGTCGCGCTGGCCGCGGTAAACCAGGTCCGGTCGGAGACCGGCGTCCGCGGCCGGTCCGTACTGCGCCGGTGGACCTTCTTCCTGTCAGCGCTGGCCGGGTTCGGCGCGATGTTCGCCCTGGAGGGCGCGCTGGTGCGGGCGGGCGCCAGCCCGTCGGTGGTCGGCGTCTTCGAGGCCTCCGCGCCCATCCTGGTGCTCGGGCTGCTCTACCTCGTCCGGTTCTCGCCCGAGCGAAACTGGGTGGTCACCGGCCTTGGCCTCTGGCTGGTCGTGGTGGCGGCGGTCGGCGGCTACGCCGGGCCCGCGGGGGTCTGGGCCGTGGGCGCGCTCGCCGTCGGCCTGGCGTTCCTGCTGGCGGCGGCGATAGAGACCTGGGTGCGGAAGTGAGCGACGATGACCTCAACCCGGTCATCCACACGCCCGCCCGGCTGCGCATCATGGTGACGCTGGCGACGCTGCGGGACGGCGACGACCTGTCCTTCACCGGGCTGCAGGAGGTGACCGGGCTGACGCCGGGAAACCTGATCACCCACCTGCGCAAGCTCGAAGAGGCCGAGTACGTGACCACGAAGAAGAACGGCAGCGGGGTCACCGCGCGAACCGCGGTCGCGATCACCCCAGACGGCCGGTCCGCGCTGAAGGAGTACTCGGCGGTGCTCCGGCAACTGCTCGACTCGGCCAGCGGGAGCCGCGACGGGAGCCAACCCGAGAGCCAAGAGGTCTAGGCGACGGATGATGCCAAAGGAAGCGAGGGCCTGGGCGGCCTCAGCGCCCGCCCTTGCTCCAGGCGTCGGTGCTGTGGTTGCAGGCGGCGTACCGCACCGGGGCGCTCGCGACGACCTGGTCCGACGGCAGGCCCGGGCAATCGCTATTGGTGGAGCGGATGCCGATGACGAGCACGCCGAGCATGCTGACCACGACCATCATGAAGATCGCCAGCGTCCGGCGGGACGGCTGGCCCGAGATGACCTCGGCGTCGGGGACGCCCTCCGCCGCCGCCTGCGCCCTGGCCGAGCGCCCGAAGGCGGCGAACATCGATTTCAGCCGGGGATCGGCCGCTTGCAGAGCCTGCTCGATCTGGTTGAGAACCATTTGCTGGCGGCGGGGCAGGATCATCGTGTTATCCAGTTGCGCGGGGGCGGAAACCTCGTCTTAGAAGGCTAACCGACGCCCGCAAAGAACCTGGGCGACGGCGCAGCCGGGCCGCGTCATCCCGGTCTTCCCGGCATCCGCCCCGGCGCCCCGGTCAGCGAACTGAGCCGACGGCTGTCCGGCTAGCCTGCCGCCAGAATGTCGGCCCGCTCGAGCCGCATGAGGTCGTCGCGGTTCCACTCGCGGTGCAGTTCGGAGGAGATGCGGTGCGCATGCCGCAGCCGCGCGAGCTCAAGTTCGTTGCGGACCGTGCGGGCGTTGGCGAAGTGCGGCTCGGTCATCATCCGCGACACCTCTGCCCGCAGCACCTGCTCCGCCGCCGGCGACAGGTAGTAGGAGGATCTCTCGAGCAGCATCTTGCCGATGGCGGTGAGCTCGTCGATCTCGTAAGAGGCGAAGTCCAGGTGGTGCGCGACCCGCGAGCGCATCCCCGGGTTGGACTCGAAGAACACTTCCATCTTGTCGTGGTAGCCGGCCAGGATGACAACGAGCTTGTCGCGGTCGTTCTCCATCACCTGGAGCAGGATGTCGATGGCCTCCTGGCCGTAGTCCTTGGAGTCGGTCACCCGGTACAGGTAGTACGCCTCGTCGATGAAGAGCACGCCGCCCATCGCGCGGTCGAGGACCCTCTTGGTCTTCGGCGCGGTCTGGCCGATGTACTCCCCTACCAGGTCGTCGCGCATCGCGTGGACCAGGTTGGGGGTTTCCAGGTAGCCGAGCCGGTGCAGCAGCTCCGCCATCCGCAGCGCGACCGTGGTCTTGCCGGTGCCGGGCGCGCCGGTGAAGCACATGTGCAGGTTGGGCCGGGGCGCGGTCAGCCCGTAGCGCTGCCTGGCCTGATCGACCAGGAGCAGCGCCGCGATCTCCTCCACCCGCTTCTTGACCGGGCCGAGTCCGATCAGTTCGCGGCTGAGGTTCCCGATGATGTCGTCGATTCCGGCCGCCTCGCGTTCGGCCGCGAACGTGACCGTCGCATCCGCGCGCAACTGGATGGCGCGCCCGTCACCGCGGCGCACCCGCGGCGTCTTTCCGTTCCCCGACTGAAACCGGCCGACCGCGCTCAAGACCCTCCTTTATCGAAGCTTGTGTTCAGTCTGCCTGGTTCCCGCCAGCGCTTTGCACACTGGGGCTGGTTGATCGAGACGGCCGGCGGCTGGCGGGCGCCGGCCGTCACAGGCCAAGGGCGGCCCGGCCGGCGCCGCCCGTGATCGAGTCCTCCTGGGGAGTATGGACGCGGGCGCAGAGCACATCCCGGTAGTGCCGATCCAGCGGGTTCTTCCTGGTCAATCCGTTATTGCGGTCAGCGCGAGCGCTTGCTCGACCGGCTGATCGCGGCCCTGGTCGCGACCAGTTTGACCGCGGTGGCATGGCCCGGCGCGCTCTGATCGCCCTCATCGACGCGCCGGGCGGTCAGGGCGGGAGGCGGGGGTGAAGTCGGCGAAGTCGAAGCCGGGCGCGACCACGCAGCTCACCAGGACCTCGGCCGTGGCGGCGGGGCGGGCCGATTGCCAGTGGCCGGCCGGGATGACATGCTGCGGCCGCTGGCCGGCCGCCAGGTCCGGTCCCATGGTGACGGCGGCCGGGGTGTCCGCGGGCGCGTCCGCGGCGCCGCCATCGAGCAGGGTGAGCGGCCCGCCGGAGTGCCACAGCCAGACCTCGTCCGACCTGACCCGGTGCCAGGCTGACTCCTCGCCCGGGGCCAGCAGGAAGTAGATGCCGGTGGCCGCGGCCCGCGGTCCCGGGTAGCCGTCCGGCACGGACTCCGGGACGGCCCGCCACGTCTCGCGGTACCAGCCCCCCTCGGGGTGCGGCGCGAGGTCAAGCAGTTCGGCCGTCCGCGGCCGGGGTCGATGATCCACGATCCCACTATGCCGGACAACCCGCGGCCCCCGGTCAGCGCAGGGCGCCGGGGACAGACTTGCCGAAGATCGCGACGATGAGGCAGAGCAGCGCAACCGCGGCGATCGTGACGGCGATGAGAAACAGCCGCTTCGCGCCGACCATGGGCACGGCCGGGTCCCGGTCGCCGCCCTCTGGGGCGCCGCCCCGGGTCACCCGGCCAAGCTGCCAGATCACCGGGGTCACGGCCAAGATGATCAGACCGGTGACCACGTTCTCCCTGAGCACGACCCCGCCGAGGGCCGCGAATGAGATCGCGGTCCTGGTCCAGGCCAGCGAAGTCCGCTCCCGGGCCAGGCCCGGGGTGTGCTCCGGGTCGTCCCCCGCTGGGTCCTGGCCCGGTCCCGGCCGCGCTCCTTCCCCCGGCGTCGGGGACCGCTGCGTCGTCATCGGACGGCGGAGATGAGCAGGACAATGGCGGACACGATCGCCATCCCGGTGATCGCCGCGGCCAGGATCCACGGCATGTAGGACTGAGGCATCGGCTCGCCCCGGCGCAGCGCGTGCTGGTTGCGCACCCATTCGGCGTAGGCGACCACCGCCAGCACCGCGCCGAGCACGATCAGCGGCACCCCGAGCAGGTGACGGCCGACCGGGACGCCGGGGAACGGGGGCAGCAACTGGACGATGCCGAGCCCCGCCACCACCAGCGCGAGCGCCGTCCGGCTCCAGGCGAGGAAGGTTCGCTCGTTGGCGAACGTGAACCTCGGGTCCGGCTCGGTGCCACCGGTGTCGCGCGCGACCGCCCCCGGCATCAGCGGGGCAAGGCGACTCGACCATGACATGCGACTGGCCCTCCTCCGGACGCGGCCTGATCCCAATCGCCATTGTGCCGGTTACCGATGTAAAGCAGCACCTCGGGTCAGTCGGCGGTCGCGGACGGGTCGGTGCCCCAGGCCGATCGCGCTGGCCAGCGCGTCGATGGCCGCACCGGGCGAAGGGCGCGAGTGCTTTTCGGGAGGCGCGAGTCGGCCATGATGGGTTCATGACCCCCATGCATCAGTCGTGGTTTGCCCGGGACGCGCGCGGCTGGACCTGCGGGCCGCCGGATTCAAGCGCCGCGGCGTTCCACCGCGGGCTGCCCGGGTACGCGCCGACGCCGCTGGCAGAGGCACCGGGACTGGCGGCCGAACTCGGCCTCGGGCGGCTGTTCGTCAAGGACGAGTCGGCCCGGTTCGACCTGCGCGCGTTCAAGTTCCTCGGCGCGTCGTGGGCCGGCTTTCGCGCGGTGGCCGCGCGGACCGGGTACGGCGGGCCGGCCGAGCTCGACGGGCTGCGGGCGCATCTGCGCGGGCGCGAGAGCGCCGGTGACGCCGGCCTGGCCCTGGTCACCGCCACCGACGGGAACCACGGGCGGGCGGTCGCCCGGACCGCGCGGCTGCTCGGGCTGCCCGCCCGGGTGTACCTGCCCAAGGTCGCGCCCGGCATCGTGACCGACCGGATCTCGGCCGAGGGCGCGCGCATCACCGTGGTCGACGCGGACTACGACGGCGCGGTCATGGCGGCCCGGTCCGACGCGGACGGCACCGCGGGCGGTCTGCTGATCCAGGACACTGCCTGGGCGGGATATGAAGAGGTGCCCGGATGGGTCGTCGACGGCTACGAGACGCTGTTCGCCGAGATCGACGCGCAGCTCCTCGCGGCCGGCGTCTCCGCCGTCGACCTGGTCAGCGTGCAGTCCGGGGTGGGCAGCCTGGCCCAGGCCGCGGTGGCGCATTACCGGAGCCCCGCGCTGCCCGCCGCGGCGCGGCCGCGGCTGCTCTCGGTCGAGCCGGACACGGCCGCGTGCGTGCTGCGCAGCCTGGCCGGCGGCGCGCTGGTCTCCGTCCCGACCGACGCCACCGTGATGAACGGGCTGAACTGCGGAACGCCCTCGTCGGTCGCCTGGCCGTACCTGCGCGGCGGCCTCGACGCCGCGATCGCCGTCTCCGACGACGACGCGCGCGCGGCGATGGCGGAACTGGCGGCGGCCGGGATCCCGGCCGGGCCCTCGGGCGCGGCTGGCTTCGCCGGGCTGCGGGCGGCGCTAACCGGCGCCGCCGCGGCCGCGCGGCGGCCTGACCTCGGACTTGGCCCTGCTAACGGCGGCGGCAGCCTGCCCGTCGCCGTCTGCATCAGCACTGAGGGCCCGCTCAGCGCGGAGCAGTGATCCCCGTTCCCGTGCGGTCAGCCTGGGTCTCCCGGTAAAGCCGACTAAATTACCCAAGTCTCGCGCAAAAGGCGGCGTGATCCTACGATTTGGGCATGGCGGCACGCGGCGGGAGCGAGCTTGAGCGCGGGGAGATCGACGTGGCCGGGGTGCGCCGGTCGTACTGGCTGGCGCGGGCGCCCCGGCAGCGCGGGCAGCCGGCGCCGCCGCTGATCATCGCACTGCACGGATCCGGGATGGACGGGCGCGGCATGGCCCGGTTCACCGGGCTGGCCGACCGCGGTCCCGCGGCGGGGGTCAGCACGGTGTTCCCCGATGGCTGGCGGCAGGCGTGGCATCCGGCCCGGCCACCGGACGCCGAGCCGGATCTGGACGACGCGCTGTTCCTGCTTGAGCTCGCCACCCAGCTGGAGGGGCTTGGCGCGGCCAGCTCCTGGCCGATCCTGCTGGCGGGGCTGTCCCAGGGAGCACGCTACGCCGAGCATGTCGCGCGGCACGGTCTGCTCCCGGTGGCGGGCCTTTTTCTCGTCGCCGGGACGGGACTTGAGTTCAGCCGCCGGCAGTCGCCGGTGCCGCAGCTGCGCGCGAGCATGACCCTCATCATGGGCACCGCCGACCGAACCACCCCCTACGACGGCGGACGGCTGATCAGGCGGGGGTTCACCGGGCTGCGGCAGAAACGGCGGGCGGTCAAACACGGGGAACTCCAGGACGAGGACATCGTCCTCAGCGCGGAGGCGCTCATGGTCGACTGGGCGGCCGCGAACGGGATGATGGGCGGCCCGGCGATCGAGGAGCTGGACACCCCGGCCGGCGAACTGCCGGTGACGCGGAAAAGCTGGACCAGGCCGGGCGCCCATCCGGTCACGTTCTACCGGATCAACGGCGGCGGCCACGGCTGGCCGGGCGGCCCAAGCAGCAAGAATCTGGACGCGACCGCCCTGCTGCTGGACATGGCCGGGCGGGAGAGCCCGCCGGCCGCCCCGCCCTGGTCCGCGGCGCCCCCGCCCGCGGCACCGGCCTAGGAACGGACCGGGCCGGTTCCGGTGTGGTGGTTGGTGAAGGCGAACATGACCGCGTCGGGCTCGAGCGGTTCGGGCCGGGCAATGCGGAGATGGGCGCCGACACACTGGTCGTAGCCGGGCCCGGTCAGCGAGACGCGCTGGAAGCCGCGCTCCTCGAACCAGGCGCAAATGTGCGGGACCAGATCCGGCGCCCAGCGGGCGCGGGTCCAGACGACGGTGCCGCCCTCGGCGCAGAGCTGGGCGCAGTAACCAACGGTCTGCTTGACGTGCGCGTCGGTCATGTTGCCGAACAGGCCGCAGGCGAGCACCAGGTCGGCCGGGACCAGGCCAGCGTACTGGCGGGCGAGCGAGGCATCGCCGGTGACGATCTCCACCTGGTCCAGGCCCGCTGGCCGGCCAGCCGGGCGGCCACCTCGGTGTTGCGCGGGTCGAGCTCGACCAGGCGGGCCGTGACGTCCTTGGCCCGGGGGTGGCCGTCAAGCGCGCCGATCAGATCGCGGCCCTGGCCGGCGCAGAGGCTGACCGCGCGCAGCGGTCCGGCCGGGGCGGCGTCGAGCGCGGCCCTGACCTGGTCCTGCACCCAGGCGAGGCGCCGGGCCAGGCCGCTGTCGGGGTTGTCGTAGGCGGCATGCCACTCATGCCAGTCTCGCTGCGCCATACGCCCAATTTATAGGGCGGCCCGGTCAGGGATGCGCGGCGGCGGCCTTGTCCAGCGCGGCCAGCGGCACCCAGCCGTCATGCGACCAGGTGATCTTGCCCGCCGCGTTCACCAGGACCAGCCAGGGCTGGTCCTGCACGCCGTAGCCGTCGGCCACCCGGCCCGTCTTGTCCAGCGCGACCTGATAGGCAAGCGGCCCCAGCGCGGCGAGATAGTCGTTCACCGCCGCCACCGACGGCTCGGTCACGGTCTCGTCGACCGCGGTCAGCGCGGGCAGTTGGCTCTTGCCCGCCGCCTTGGCGTAGGTGTTGAGCGCGGTCAGCTCGGCCGACAGGTCCGAGGTCTCGGTGAGCCAGGTGGCGAAGAAGACGACCAGCCGCGGCGCGCCCGGCCCCAGGGTCACCGTATGCGGGTCCTTGCCCTTCTCACCGACCATGTCCGCCTGGGGCAGCGTGACGGTGACCGCCGGGCCCTGAGCCGGGACGGTGGCGAGCGACTCGATGCTGGACAGCTTCGGGTGGCTGGGCAGCAGGCTGGCCACCTCGGTGGCGAGCACCTGCGCGGACTGGGTCACGCTGGAGTAGGCCATCGCGGTCAGGTAGAGCTTCTCCAGGGTGCCCTGCTGGTTGATCACGTAGAGCGCGGGGGTGTGGTCGATCTGCCCGGACTCGATCGCCACCTGCGATGTTGTAGGCCTTCCAGACCGCCTTGAGCTGGGCGCCGGAACCGGTCAGGAAGTCCCACTGGTTGACCATGCTGTGCGCGCGGGAGTAGGCCATCACGTCGGACACCTTGGTGGCCGCCGGGTTCGCGTCCACGCCGAGCAGCTGGACGGAGTCGCCCGCCTTGCCCAGCAGTTCCTTCGCCATGACCATCGACTGCGTGGTCAGCGGGCAGACCGTGGTGCACTCGGAGTCGCTGAAGGCCAGGATGACCACCCGGCCGCGGAACTGGCTGAGCGACATCGGCTGGCCGAACTGGTTGACCAGCTTGATGTCGGGCGCCTGCTCGCCGTTGAGCGAGCTGCCGAGGTCCAGGTTGGGGTTCTGCATGGCGGCCTGGTTGGCCGCGCCCATGGCGGGCATGCCCGACGCGGCCGACGAGCTTGACGATGATGCGCAGCCGGCCGCGGCCAGCGTCGCGGCGAGCGGCCAGGGCGGCGAACGCCGGAACCCGCTTGATCATGGGGCCACGCTACTACACAGGGTCGTAATAGATCATTCCGGGTTCGCCCTCGCCTTCCCGGTTGCCTTCGCCGCCGCACCCCCGGTTTGCGTTCCCCCCGGCAGCGGCTCGGGCGGCTCGTCGCCGACGATCACGCTGCCGCCGTGCCCCCAGGAGAGGTAGCGCCAGGACAGGTTGATCATCGTGCTGACCCGGTTCCTGCCCCCGAGCAGGTAGAGCAGGTGCAGGCCAAGCCAGGCGAGCCAGGCCAGCGTCCCGTTGAAGCGCAGGCCGATGGGCAGCTCGACCACGGCCGAGCGACGGCCGATGGTGGCCATGATCCCCTTGTCGTGATACTTGAAGGGCTGCGTCGGCTCGCCCCGCACCAGGTGCAGCACCTGCTCGGCGGCGTGCTTGCCGTGCTGCATCGCGGGCTGCGCGAGCTGCGGGGCCGGGTCCTGCTCGCACAGCGCTATGTCGCCGATCGCGAAGATCCGGTCGCTCCCCTCGACCCGCAGGTCGGGAAGGACCAGCACCCGGCCGGCCTTGCCCCGGGGCAGCCCCCAGTCCGCCAGCGCGTCCGGCCCGGCGACGCCGGCCGCCCACACCGTCAGGTCGCTCGGCAGCGACTCGCCGTCGCCGATCACCACGCGATCGGGCCGGACCTCCAGGATCTTGGTGTTCAGGCGGATGTCCACGCCTCGTTTGACCAGCTGCCGCCGGGCGTACTCGCGCTGCTTCGGGTGGAACGGCATCAGCAGTCCCGATGCCATCTCGACCAGGTGGACGCGGAGCCGGTCCGGGTTCACGTCGGGGAAGGTCGAGCGCAGCACGTTGCCGCGAAGCTCGCCCAGGGTGCCCGCGAGCTCTACCCCGGTCGCCCCGCCGCCGACCACGGTGACCGCGAATTCCCGCTTGGGGTCCGGGTCGGCGCTCAGCTGCTCGAACCCGTTCATGATGTGATCGCGCAGCAGGATGGCGTCGACGCGGGTGTAGAGCCCGAAGGTGTTCTCGGCCGCACCGGGCGTGCCGAAGTAGTTCGCCGACACCCCGGTGGCCAGGATCAGGTAGTCGTAGCCGAGTTCCCGCCCGCCGGTGAGCTTCACCCGCTGCCCGGCCACGTCGATTCCGGCCAGATCGCCGCGCAGATAGCGGGCACCCCGACGGCCGGTGACCCCGCCGACCGGGTAGGAGACGTCGCCCGGGTTAAGCCCTCCGGTCGCCACCTGATAGAGCAACGGCTGGAACGTGCTGTAGAGGTTCTTGTCCAGCACGGTGACCCGAAGGCCGGCTTTGCGCAGCTTGCCCACCATCGCCAGCCCGGCGAAGCCGGCCCCGACGATGATGACGTGCGGCGGATCAGTCATGCGGCTTTCCCTGTCTTCCCGTCGCCTGCAGACGCGCTCTCCCCTGTTTCATTGTCGCCTGCGGCCCGCCCGCCCTTGCCGGGGGGTTCACCGGAACCGGGTCCTAGAGGGTGAACGCCACCAGCTCCGGGTCGGCGCAGGTGCCCGCCGCGGCGGGCCGCGGGCAGGCGGCGACGACCACCACGGTGCCGTCACCGTCGCTGGCGGCGCTGCCGCCGAGCCCGGACAGGTCGGCGAAGTAATGCGGCCAGGGCAGCTGAGCCGAGGTCCAGGTGACCCGGCCGGCCGCCACGTCGTAGCCCCAGGCGTCGCCGTTCGCGCCGCTGTCCAGGCCGAGCGCCACCCCGTTGCGCACCACGTACATCTCCGCGGCGCCGTCAGCCACCGAACCAGAGACCGACGTCTTCACCCGGCCGGTCAGCGGGTCGACGCCGGTCAGGGTGGTGCCGGCCGATGTCAGGTAGACCAGCTGCGCCGCCGGGTCGGTGCCCTCGGGGACCGCCCCGGCGATCGACCAGAGCATGCCGCCGGTTGACCCGCTGTACGCGGTCACCCCGCTGGCCGACGCGAAAACAACGATGCCATCGTCGGCGATCGCCAGCGTGCCGGAGAAGGGGTGGCCGAGGGGGGAACCAAGCGTGCGTTCCGTACCGGTCTTCAGGTTTATGACTTTAAGCGCGGTCACCGGGGATGAGCCGAGGTAGCCGTCGGCGGACTCCGCCACGTAGAGGGTCTGCCCGTCCGCGCGCCAGGACCTGTTCCGGCCGGTCGGGCGGTACCAGCGGACGCGCCCGTTCGCGTTGTCGTAGCTGGTCACGCCGTTACGCCCGACGACGACGGTGGTCGCCGGGGACGCCGTGACGGCGCCGCCGAAAACGGCGGCCGGGTACTCCCCCAGCTCCGCGCCGGTCGCGGCGGCGACGACCGCCTCGGTCCGGCTCCGGCCGCCCGGTGCCAGCACCCCGGCGGTGACCGCCCCCGGCCACGCGCGGACCGACACGATCGACGCGCCGGCCGGCCCGGGCAGCGTGACCTGCCACCGCTGACTGCCGTTGGCGACGGAGTAGGCGGTTAGCGTCAGCCCGTCGCCGAGGACGGCGATCCCGCCGCCGACGGCCGCGTACGCCTGCCCGGTGGCGGGCACGGTGCCGGTCACGCCGCTGCCGCTGCTCCCGCCGGCCAGCCAGGCGCCGGGCAGCGAGGCGGTCCAGCGCTGCGTGACCGAGGGCTGGACGGCGTCGCACCCGTGGCAGGGCGCCTGCTGCCGCTGGTCGCTGGGGACCAGGCCGGAGACCGGGAAGAACACCACCGCGAGCAGCACCAGGGCCAGCAGGACGCGCCGGGCCACGGCCGGCCGCAGGCCGGGCAGCCGCTGCCGCGGCGCGGCCGCCCGCCGCCGGCGCCGGCCGCGCCGCGGTGCCATCCGCGCGGCCGGGCCGGCGCCGCGACCGGGCCAGCCGGCCGCGGCCGGTGCCGCTGTGCCGCCGTACGCACCGCGGTCATCACCTGCCGTCCTGCCGCCCGTGCCGCGCATGCCGCGATGCCGTGGGAAGAATAGGCAATAAGGATATTTGTGAACGGTCCCGTGCGCTGCCACTCACGTCCGGGGACCGCCCGCCGGTGGCGGGCGTGCTGGCCCTCCGATAGCGTCTGACTCTATACAAGGAGGTATCAGATGGCCGACCGCGCACCGCTTCCCTACGATTACCTGCCGCCGGTCCCGTCGTTCACCGTGACGAGCGAGGACGTGACCCACGGCGAGATGATGGGCGACAAGCAGGTTGCCAACAGCATGGGGATGACCGGGGAGAACGTATCACCGCACCTGTCCTGGTCCGGGTTCCCCGCGCAGACCAAGTCCTTCGCCGTCACCTGCTACGACCCGGACGCGCCAACCGGCTCCGGCTTCTGGCACTGGCTGGTGATCGACATCCCGGTGTCGGTCACCTCGCTTGACGATGGCGCCGGGACCGGGACCGGCAAGCTGCCGGCCGGCGCTTTCCACGTCCGCAACGACACCGGGACCAAGGACTTCATGGGCGCCGCGCCGCCGCAGGGCGACGAGCCGCACCGGTACGTGTTCGCCGTGCACGCGGTCGACGTCGAGAAGCTGGGCATCGACTCTGACGTGACGCCGGCCGTCGCCGGGTTCAACCTGCGGTTCCACACGATCGCCCGCGCGCTGCTCATCCCGGTCTACGGGCACTGAGCGGACCGCGGCCCCGCGATCACCGATCCCCCGTGCCCGGCAGATCACCCGGGCGCGGGGGCACCAGCCCTTTTCGCCGCGGGGACCCGGCGGTCCCGGCGCGGGTTGTCGGCCCTAGAGGTCTTCCTCGTCTGCTGACACGGGCGAAGTGCCGAGCGCGTCCTTGTGCTTGAGCTCATAGTGCTTGGTGAGGGCTGCGCTCGCCGCGCCCGCCTCGCCAGGCCGATAAGCTACGGTGCGCTGGCAGAGATTGCAGCGAGTAACTGGCAGCTGGGTAACCGTGACAGGAAAACGATTGCTGGCTGAGCGGGTCATAAGCCTTCACAATGCCGGAAGATTCGGGGCAAAAATGTCCGCCCCGCGCTGCGTATTGTCTTCCCAAATGATAGGCGATGCAAGTGACTGAGCAGGAGCCGCCCGAGTCACGGCTGAATTCCGACCGCGAGCGGGCTCTGCGCCAGATCGCCGAACTCGAGCGGGACTTCACCGCGATCGTCGCCAGCGCCGCCGACGGCTCGGCCGGAAGCGACGACGAGCACGACCCCGAGGGCGCCACCGTCGCTTTCGAGCGCCAGCACGTCGCGGCGCTGCTCGCCCAGGCCCGCGCCCATCTGGACGCGATCGACGCGGCGCTGCGCAAGGTCGATTCCGGTGTTTACGAAATATGCGATATATGCGGCAACCCGATCGGCGCCGAGCGCCTTGCGGCGCGCCCAGCCGCCCTCACCTGCGTCCGCTGCGCCGCCAAACACCGTCCCTAATGCGCGGGGTAATGCGTTAATCGGGGCGGCCGGGGGTGACGGCGCCGGTTTCGTAAGCGAGGATGACCGCCTGGACGCGGTCGCGGAGGCCGAACTTGGCCAGCAGGTGGGCCACGTGCGTCTTGACCGTTGCCTCGCTCACCACCAGCTCGCGGGCGATCTCGAGGTTGGACCGGCCGCGGGCGAGCAGCAGCAGGATGTCGCGTTCGCGCGGGGTCAGCGAGGCCAGCCGGGACGGCGACGGCAGCGTCTGCGCCGGCCGGGCGACGAACGCCTCGATCAGCCGTTTGGTCACCGACGGGGCGAGCAGCGCGTCACCGGCGGCGGCGACGCGGACCGCGGCGATCAGGTCCGCCCGCGGCGCTTCCTTCAGCAGGAAGCCGCTCGCGCCCGCCCGCAGCGCCTCGTACACGTAGTCGTCGAGGTCGAAGGTGGTGAGGATGACGACCTTGGGCGCGTCCGGGCCCGCCGCGGTGAGCTGCCGGGTCGCGGCGATGCCGTCGAGCACCGGCATCCTGATGTCCATCAGGACCACGTCGGGCCGGTGCCGGGCCGCCAGTTCCACCGCCACGGCGCCGTCGGGGGCCTCCCCCACCACGTCGAACCCGGCAGCCTCGAGGATCAGCCGGAACCCGGCGCGAACCAGCTCCTGGTCGTCGGCCACCAGGACGCGCAACGGGTCGGTCACGTCAGCGGCAATCGGGCGGTCACGGTGAAACTCCCGTCCCGGCCGGGGCCGAGGCTGAGCGAGCCGCCGCAGGAGGCGACCCGCTCGGTGATCCCGGCCAGGCCGTAGCCGCCGGCCAGATCAGGAACCGCCGGGGCCGGCGGAGGCCGAGGCGGGTGGGGCCGTGTTGGTGACCTCGACCGTCAGGTAGCCGTCGTCGTAGGCCACGGTGACGGCGGCGGCCGAGCCCGGGGCGTGCCGGAGCGCGTTGGTCAGCGCCTCCTGGACGATCCGGTAGGCGGTCAGGTCCACCCCCGGAGCCAGCGGCGGCCCGCTGCCCGCGGTCAGCGCGACGGTCAGGCCCGCGCCGCGCATCACCCCGGCCAGCTCGTCCAGGCGCGACAGGGACGGTGCCGGGGTAAGCACGGTCCGTTCCGGCGGACGGTCTTGATCTGATGCATTGAAGCGGAGCACCCCCAGCAGGCGGCGCAGCTCCGTCATCGCCTGCCGGGCCGTCGCCGCGATCAGGTCGGCCGACCGCGACGCCTCGTCGGGCCGCGCGGGCAGCAGCGCGCCCACCGCCTCGGCCTGCACCGCCATCAGGCTCACGTGGTGCGCCACCACGTCGTGCAGCTCGCGGGCGATCCGCAGCCGCTCGGCGGCGGCGGCCCGGGCCGCGGCGACGTCGAGCGAGGCCTCGGCCCGGGCCGCGCGCGACGCGGCGTCGGCCAGGGCGGCCCGGCGGTGGCGGCTCAGCGTGCCGATCGCCCAGGCCGCGGCGAAGATGAACGCCTGGACGATCGCGTCGTACGGCTCGTTATGCCCGGGCAGCGTCTGCGAGTAGGTGATCCCGATGGTCGTGCCGACGACGGTGATCCAGCGGATCCACGGGCGGCTGCGCTCGGCGACGGTGGCGAACGCGATGGCGGGCGCGAGCGGCAGCGGCGCGAAACCGTAGCCAAGCCCGTCATAGAGGTCCCGCAGCACTCCCGAGCAGATCGCCGCCGGCACCGGCCAGACCCGGCGCAGGGCGAGCGGCAGGCACTGCGCGCTGACCAGGAGAAGGCCAGCCAGAGCGGGTGCAGGTACGACTGGTAGGCCACCAGCGACAGCAGGTTAAGCACCGCCAGCGCCAGCGCCAGCGCGGTGTCCTGCACTATTTCCCGGCCGCGGACGGGCAGCGCGGCATACCAGGACGCGGCCTTGCCCGCCAGCGCCTGCCCGGGCGCCCCGCGCGCGCCGCCTGGCCGCTGGCCGGCCGGCGCGCCGCTAGCGGCGCGGCCTGCGCCGCGTGCCGCCCTGCGCGCCGTCTGCGTCACGAACCGATCGTAAGGCCTGCGATCTGCCGCGTAACCATCGGCCGTAAGCGGGAGACGCGAGTTCATCCGTGCGGCGGACGCGCGATCGGATCGCGCGCAGCCGACGCTGGCCGCATGGACGCAACCATGACGACACGGGCAGCGGCACCGGCCGCCGGCCCCTTGGCCGCCCGGGTGACCCGGGTACTGGGCAACAGGGCGGTCTGGCTGGTGGCCGCCGCCGCCTTCTGCGTGGAGATGGCGGTCAGCGGGCGGTACGGGTACGTCCGCGACGAGCTGTACTTCCTCGCCTGCGGGCAGCACCTCGCGTGGGGGTACGTGGACCAGCCCGCGCTGACCCCGCTGCTCGCCCGGCTCGACGCGCTGCTCACCGGGAACACCCTGGTCGGCCTGCGGGCGCTGCCCGCACTGGGGCTGGCCGCGCTGGTGCTGCTGACCGCCGCGATGGCGCGGACGCTGGGCGCCGGGCGCGGCGGCCAGCTGCTCGCCGCGATCGCCACCGCCTGCTGCGCGGAGTACCTGGGCGCGATGCACGAGCTCACCACGACCCCGGTCGACTTCGTCTGCTGGGCCGCCGCCCTGCTGGCGGTGACCAAGCTGCTCACCAGCTCCGACCCGCGCTGGTGGCTCGCGCTCGGCGGGTACGCGGGCGTCGGCATGGACGCCAAGTGGAACATCGGCTTCCTGGTGGCCGCGCTGGCCCTGGGGTTCGCGCTCACCCCGGCCGCCCGGCCGCTGCTGCGCAGCCGCTACCTGCTGGGCGCGGCGGTCCTGTTCGCCGTGCTGGCCGCGCCGGACTTCGTCTGGCAGGCGCTGCACGGCTGGCCCAACTTCGCGGTCTTCGGCCATCTCCAGCAGCAGGCCTGGCAGAACCGGGCGCTGTACTGGCCGATCCAGGTCGTCTACACCAGCATCATCTTGGTCCCGCTCTGGGTCGGCGGCATCATCTGGGCGCTGCGCGACACGCGGCTGCGGGTGGTCGGGATCGCGGCGGTGACGGTGATCGCGGCCCAGTTCGTGCTCGGCGGCAAGGGGTACTACCCGGGCGGGATCTACACGTTCTGCTTCGCCGCGGGCGCGACGGCGCTCGCGGGCCGGCCGCCGCGGCGGCGGGCAACCCGCTACGTCGCCGCCGCGGCGGTCAGCGCGGTGATATCGCTGCCGCTGCTGCCCGCCGCCGCGCTGGCCCGGTTCCCGGTGCAGAAGGTCAACTACGACCTGGGCGAGGAGATCGGCTGGCCGTCGCAGGTGGCGCTGCTCGCCCGCACTTACGACTCGCTGCCCGCTGCCCAGCGGTCGGTGGCGGCCGTCCTGACTGGCAACTACGGCGAGGCAGGCGCGGTCGGCCGCTACGGCGCGGCGTTCGGGCTGCCCGCGGCCTACAGCGGCGCGAACGACTACTGGCTGTGGGGACCGCCGCCGCCCGGCGACACCGTCGCGGTCGCGGTCAACGTGTCCCCGGCGCTGCTGCACCGCTGGTTCAGCTCGGTCCGGGTGGCGGCCGTGTACCGGAACGGCCTGCGCGTGTCCGACGACGAGGAGGGCGCGGTGGTCTACGTGGCCACCGGCCTGCGCTCGCCCTGGGTCACCGCCTGGCCGTCCTTCCGTGACTACTCGTGAGTACCGGCCGGCTCCCGTACCCCCGCTGCCGTTGCCGCCGGGGGCTGGCTGAACCGCTCGCCGCAGGTGGCGTTGTCGTAGCCGGGGATGCTGGCCAGCTGAGCCAGCAGCCAGGGCGAGGTGAGCACCTTGAGCAGCGCCTGCGCCTCCCGGGAAGCGGTGTGCTCGGCCGGGATGACCAGGTTGAACCGCTCGCGGGCGAGCGGAACGAAGGCCAGGCCGTAGGCGCGGGCGGCAGGCTCGCTGGCCACGCCGGCGTCGGCCAGGCCCGCGGCGACGGCCGACGCGACCTGCAGATGGCCCGCCGCCTGGGTGCCGTACCCGATCAGATCGCCCGGCTCGAGGTTGAGCCGGACGCGCTCGGCGTCGAGCAGGCGGCGGGCCTCCGCGCCCGGCTCGCGGTTGACCAGGCGCAGCCGGTGCCGGGCGACGGCGTCGAGCCCGGTCACGGTGGCCCGCAGACCAGGCGATACCACCAGCCCTTCACGCCACGCGGTGAACCCCACCACCAGGGCGCCATCGGGGATGACCGAGCCGGTCCTCCCGTCCGGCCCGTGATCGGCCTGGGTGTGCACACCGGCCGCGTGCACTAGGCCGGCCCTGGCCAGGCGCAGCGCCTCGCCGGAGCCGCAGGGCCACCAGGCGAAGGCGACCGGCGGGTCGAGCAGGGACAGCGGGGTGGCGAGCAGCGGCAGGGCCGGGTCGCAGCCGGCCACCAGGAGGGTGGGGCGGGGCGGCCCGATCGGGCGGACGGCGATCACCTCCGGCGCGGCACTGGCCTCGGTGGCGTCCTCGGTGCCGTCATCGCCGCCGCCGTCGGCAGCGGCCTTCGGGCCGGCGCCGGGGTCACGGACGGCGAAACCGCCGGCCGGCAGGAAGCCGAGCCCGGCCCCGGTGTCGCCGCGCAGCGGGAGGGCGACCAGCCGGTCACCGACCGGGGCGAGCATCACCCGCTCGCCGCCCGCGTGCTCCACCGCGGGCCGCGCCCGGGCGCCCTGGCCGGCCATCCCGGCGACGCTGGTCGCGGCCACCAGCGCGGCCGGCTCCCCCGGGCCGAACAGCTCCTCCACCGACAGGCCGAGCGCCTGCCCGAGCGCGAGCGCTACCCGCAGCGACGGGTCGGAATGGCCCGACTCGACCGCGGACACCGCCTGCCTGCTGACCCCGGCCATGCCCGCCAGCTGCTGCTGCGAGAAGCCGCGGGCCTGCCGGGCCAGCCGCAGTCCCGCACCAGCCGTACCAGGTCCGTCAGTCATGAATACGGATCGTAGGCGATACCCCCAGCTACCAATGCGATAACTAGCGATAGACGCAGTGGCCAGCGGCGGGCCGGGGAGGATACCGTAGGGAGTCCTTTGATCAGGTTCATGTCGCCAACCGCCTGCAAGGACGCAGGGCACCGGCGGCTGAGTTCCGGGCCCCGCCCTCCTGACAGCCGCTTGATGATGAGGTGATGACGACCATGGCCCGCATCGTTGTCATTGGCGACTTGATGACCGATACCGTCGCCCACGCGACCCTGCCGCTCGCGCGCGGCTGCGACACCCCGGCCAAGGTGACCACGCACGGCGGCGGCTCCGGCGCCAACGTGGCCGCGTGGGCCGCCGCCGACGGCGCCGACGTGGCGTTCATCGGCCGCCGCGGCGCGGACATCGCCGGCCGGAACCGGGACATGGAGCTCATGGGCTACGGCGTCGACGCGCGCCTGGTGATGGACCCGGAGCGGACGACCGGGACCTGCGTGGTGATGGTCACGCACAAGGGCGAGCGGACCATGCTCTCCGACCCCGGCGCCAACGCCGCGCTGGCCCCGGAAGACCTGCCCCACGACCTGTTCATCGCCGGCGCCCACCTGCACGTCTCCGGGTACACGCTGCTCTCGGAGGGGTCGCGCGCGGCGGCCCTGGCCGCGCTCGACTTCGCCCGCCGGGCCGGCATGTCGACCTCGGTCGACGGCGCGTCGGCGGCGCCGCTTGAGCGGGTCGGCGCGGAGCCGTTCTTCGAGCTGACCGGCAACGCGGTGCTGCTGTTCGTGAACGTCGCGCAGGCCAAGGTGCTGACCGGGCGGGAGGACCCGGAGGCGGCCGCCCGGGTGCTCACCGCCTGGTACCCGCAGGTCGTCATCAAGCTCGGCGCGGAGGGGGCGCTGTTCTTCGCCAACGGCCGTCCCCCGGTGCGCGTCGCCGCCCCGCCGGTGGAAAGAGTCATCGACGGAACGGGAGCGGGCGATGCCTTCATCGCCGGCTTTCTGCCTGCCTGGCTGGACAAGAAGCCGCCGGTCGAGGCGCTCGGCAGCGGCTGCCGCCTGGCGGCGCACGCGCTCAACCTCATCGGCGCCCGCCCCATCTTGTAGCCCGGCTCGGCGGCGGAACCTTCAGCTACGCTTCAGGCACATTTGCGCGACTGTCGCTGTGGCGCTAGCTACCGCGTGGTAATAAATTCGCCATGACAGCCTTCCTGACGGAGTTGTTCTCGCTTGAGGGCCGAGTGGCGGTTGTCACCGGCGGGAGTTCCGGTATCGGGGAGGTGATGGCCTCCGCGCTGGCGTTCGCCGGCGCCCAGGTCGTGATCATCGCCCGCGACCCGACCCGGCTGTCGGCCGCCAGCCAGTCGCTGCGCGACGACGGATGCTCCGTCGCCTGGGTGAGCGCGGACCTGTCCGACCGGGCCGAGGTGCGCCGGGGCGCGTCCGCCGCCGCGGCGGCCTTCGGCGAGCCGGACATCCTGGTCAACTGCGCGGGCGTCAACCTCAGGCCGCCGCTGAATTCGCTCAGCGAAGAGCACTGGGACCTGATGTTCGCGGTCAACGTGGACGCCCCGTTCCTGCTCGGCCAGCGGTTCGGGCCGCAGATGGCCGCCCAGGGCTGGGGGCGGATCATCAACGTCACCTCGCAGCAGGCCGAGCGGGCGTTCGGCTACAGCGGCGGGTATGGCGCCTCCAAGGGCAGCCTGGCCTCGCTGACCCGGTCGCAGTCCGAGGCCTGGGCCCCGTCGGGGGTCTGCGTCAACTCGGTCTGCCCCGGGTTCGTGGCCACCCCGCTCACCCGCGAGGTCTCATCCGACCCGGTCCGCTCGGCCGCCCTGGCCGCGCGGACGCATATCGGCCGCAACGGCGAGCCGTCCGACTTCGCGGGCGTCGCCGTCTTCCTCGCGTCCACCGCGAGCGACTACGTCACCGGCCAGACCATCTACGTAGACGGCGGCTTCTCCGCCATGTAGCCATCGGCGCCCCCGTGAGCCGTCTAGGGGAGGCGGAAGGGCTGGCCTACGCGGGCTAGCTGGCGGGTGAGGGCGGTGCCGGAGCCGTCGCGCTTGCCCTGCATGTCGGATAGGTCGACCATGACGCCGGACTCGGTGGCGGCGATGACCGGGGTGGGGCCGACCCAGGCCAGGATCAGGCCGTCCTCGCCCTTGAGGAAGCGCTGGCAGCGGACGCCGCCGGTCGCCCGGCCCTTGGGCGGGTACTCGGCGAACGGGGTGACCTTGACCGACGCGCCGCCGGTGCCGGGCAGCGCGCCGGAACGGCCCGCCACGGTGACAACGACGGTCTCGGCGGGCGCGCCGTTGGCGATCGCGGCCGAACGCCAGCACGCGGGCGCCGTCGGCCAGGCGGACGCCCGTCATGCCGGCCGCCTGGCGCCCCTGCGGGCGGACGGACGATGCCGGGAACCGCAGCAGCTGGGCGTCGGTGGTGATGAAGACCAGCTCGGCCTCGTCGCCGGGCAGGTAGGCCGCGCCGACCACCCGGTCGTCGTCCTTCAGGGTGATCAGCTCGAACTCGTCGCGGTTGGCCGGGTACTCGGGCTGCACCCGCTTGACGATGCCGGACGCGGTGCCCAGGGCCACCCCGGCCGAATCGCCGCCGTCAAGCGACGCCAGGGCAAGGACGGTCTCCCCGTCGGCCAGCCCGGGCACGAACTCGGCCACCGGGTGCCCGTTCCCGAGCGTTCCGGCGACGGCGTTGGACGGTGCCGCCGGGATCTCGAGGACGCTGAACTTGATCATCCGGCCGGCCGTGGTGACCGCGCCGATGGTCGCGCGGGCGGTGGTCGGCAGGGACGTGACCGCGATATCCGCCGTCTTGAAGCTCGGGTGAGCGGACGAACGGCGAAGCCACCTTCCGTTCATTCCCGTTCTGGCTTTGGTCCTGGCTGGCCAGCGGGAAGCGGGAGAGCAGGCCCGCGGCCGACAGCACCAGCAGGCACGGGTCGTCGCCCACCTCCAGCGGGACGGCGGCGGTCACCGCCGCGCCCGCCTCCATCAGCAGCGTGCGGCGCGGGGTGCCGAACTTCTTCGCCAGGTCGGACATCTCGCCGCTGACCAGGGCGCGGAGCTTGTCGTCGTTGTCCAGGATGTCGGTCAGCGCGGCGATCTCGGCGCGCAGGGTCTCCTGCTCGCGCTCCAGCTCGATGCGGTCGAACCTGGTCAGGCGGCGCAGCGGGGTGTCGAGGATGTACTGCGCCTGGATCTCCGACAGGTCGAAGATCTGGCAGAGGCGGCTCTTGGCCTCGGCCGAGTCGTCGCTGGTGCGGATGACCTGGATGACCTCGTCGATGTTGAGCAGCGCGACGAGGATGCCGTCGACCAGGTGCAGCCGCTCCTGGCGCTTGCGCCGCCGGAACTCGCTGCGCCGCCGGGTGACGTCGAGGCGGTGGTCGACGTAGATGGTGAGCAGCTCTTTGAGGCCGAGGGTGCGCGGCTGGCCGTCGACGAGGGCGACGTTGTTGATGCCGAACGTCTCTTCCATCGGGGTGAGCCGGTAGAGCTCGGCCAGGACCGCTTCCGGGTTGAAGCCGGCCCGGACCTCGATGACCAGGTTCAGGCCGCGGTGGCGGTCGGTGAGGTCCTTCAGGTCGGAGATGCCGGTGAGCTTCTTGGCCTGGACGAGGTCCTTGATCCGGGCGACGACCTTCTCGGGGCCGACGCTGTAGGGCAGCTCGGTGACCACGATGCCGGTCTTGCGCGCGTTGAGCTGCTCGATCTTGGTCGTCGCACGGGTGCGGAAGATGCCGCGGCCGGTCTGGTAGGCCTCCCTGACGCCGTCCAGGCCGACGATGTGCCCGCCGGTCGGCAGGTCCGGGCCGGGGATGTAGCGCATCAGCGTGTCGAGCGAGGCGTCCGGGTGCTTGAGCAGGTGCCGGGCGGCGGCGATGACCTCGACCAGGTTGTGCGGCGCCATGTTGGTGGCCATCCCGACGGCGATGCCGGCGGTGCCGTTGACCAGCAGGTTGGGGATGGCGGCGGGCAGGACCTGCGGTTCGGTCTCCTGGCCGTCGTAGTTGGCGCCGAACTCGACCGTGTCCTCGTCGATGCTCTCGACCATGGCCATCGCGGCCTCGGTCGGGCGGCACTCGGTGTAGCGCATCGCGGCGGGCGAGTCGTCGCCGCCGAGCGAGCCGAAGTTGCCGTGGCCGTCGACCAGCGGGAGCCGCATCGCCCACGGCTGGGCCAGCCGGACCAGGGCGTCGTAGATGGCGGAGTCGCCGTGCGGGTGCAGACGGCCCATCACGTCGCCGACCACGCGGGCGCACTTGACGTGGCCCCGGTCGGGGCGCAGGCCCATCTCGTTCATCTGGTACAGGATGCGGCGCTGTACCGGCTTGAGGCCGTCGCGGGCGTCGGGCAGAGCGCGCGAGTAGATGACGCTGTAGGCGTACTCGAGGTACGAGCCGCGCATCTCCTCGGTCACGTCGATGTCGACGATGTTCTCTTCGAACTCTTCCGGAGGGGGTGCGGCGGTGCGGCCGCGGCTTGGTGGCATGCGGGGTCCTCGTACGGTGTCTGTCTTTTGCTGGGTCTGCTAGGTCAGGTGTCGATGCGGGACATGTCGAGCTGGGCCGCGCCGCCGATGATGAAGTCGCGCCGGGGGGCCACGTCGGTCCCCATGAGCAGGTTGAACACGCCCTGCGCGGCGGCGCCGTCCTCCATCCTGATCCGGCGGAGGGTGCGGTGCCGCGGGTCCATCGTGGTGTCGGCCAGCTGCTTGGCGTCCATCTCGCCCAGGCCCTTGTAGCGCTGGATCGGGTCTTTGAAGCGCTGGCCCTTGCTCTCCAGCTGGATAAGCGTGCGGCGCAGCTCACCGTCGGAGTAGGTGTAGATGTACTTCTCCTGGCCCTTGCGCGGGTTGGACAGCTCCACCCGGTGCAGCGGCGGGACGGCGGCGAACACCCGGCCCGCGTCGAGCATCGGGCGCATGTACCGGTGGAACAGGGTGAGCAGCAGCGTCCGGATGTGGGCGCCGTCGACGTCGGCGTCCGACATCAGGATGACGCGCTGGTAGCGGGCGGAGTCGAGGTCGAAGGTGGAGCCCGAGCCGGCCCCGAGGACCTGGATGATCGCGGCGCACTCGGCGTTCTTGAGCATGTCGGCCAGCGACGACTTCTGCACGTTGAGGATCTTGCCGCGGATCGGCAGCAGCGCCTGGAACTCGGAATCGCGCGCGAGCTTGGCGGTGCCCAGCGCGGAGTCGCCCTCGACGATGAACAGCTCGCTGCGGTCGTCGGCCGACCGGCAGTCGACCAGCTTGGCGGGCAGGGTCGAGCTGGCCAGGACCGACTTGCGCCGCTGGTTCTCCCGGTGCTCGCGGGCCGCGATGCGGGTCTTGGCGGCGGACACGATCTTGTCCAGGACCGCCCGGGCCTGCTGCTTGGCCCCGCGCGGCGGGTTCTCGAAGTAGCTGGCCAGCTGGCTGGAGACGACCTGGCGGACGATCGCGGTGGCCGCCGGGGTGCCGAGGACTTCCTTGGTCTGGCCCTCGAACTGCGGCTCGGGCAGCCGGACGGAGACCACGGCGGTCATCCCCTCGAGGATGTCCTCCTTGGTGACCGGCTCGTCGCCGTTCTTGAGCAGCTTCGCGCTGCGCAGCTGCTCGTTGATCGTGCGGGCGAGGGCGCGGTCGAAGCCGGTGACGTGGGTGCCGTGATGCGGGGTGGCGATCACGTTCACGAACGAGCGGGTGATCGTCTCGTAGCCGTTGGTCCACTGGACCGCGACATCGACGTCCAGCTGGCGCTGCACCTCGGTCGGGGTCATGTGGCCGCGGTCGTCGAGCACCGGGACCGTCTCGGTGAACGTGCCGTCGCCGGTCAGCCGGAGCACCTCGGTGATCTTCTCGCCGGTCGCCAGGTGCTCGCAGAACTCGCCGATGCCGCCGGCGAAGCGGAACTCCGCCGCGCGGGTCTCCCGCGCGATCTCCGCGCCGCCGTCGCCGTTCGGGTGCGCAAGGTTGTCCGCGTGCTCCTCGCGGACGGCGATGGCGAGGCCCGGCACCAGGTAAGCGGTCTGCCGGGCGCGCTCCTCGAGGCCGTCGTAGCTGAAGGTGGCGTCCTTGAGGAACACCTGGCGGTCCGGCCAGAACCTGATCCTGGTGCCGGTCTTGGCCTTGGCCACCGTCCCGGCCTGCCGCAGCCCGGCCTTGCGGGCGAAGTCCGCGCCCGGCCCCGGGCCGGCGAACTCGCCGGCCACGCCGCGCCGGAAGCTGGTGGTCCAGATCTTGCCGTCCCGGTCGACCTCGATGTCGAGCCGCGCCGAGAGCGCGTTGACGACCGAGGCGCCGACGCCGTGCAGGCCGCCGGAGGCGGTGTAGGAGCCGCCGCCGAACTTGCCGCCCGCGTGCAGCCGGGTGAGCACCAGCTCGACGCCGGAGAGCTTGGTCTTCCGCTCGGTGTCGACGGGGATGCCGCGGCCGTTGTCGTGCACCTCGGCCGACCCGTCGGCGTGCAGGATGACCTCGATCCGGGTGCAGTGGCCGCCGAGCGCCTCGTCCACCGCGTTGTCGAAGATCTCCCAGAGGCAGTGCTGCAGCCCGCGGCCATCGGTCGAGCCGATGTACATGCCGGGGCGCTTGCGCACCGCGTCCAGGCCCTCGAGGACCGACAGGTGCCTGGCGCTGTAGGAGTCGGCGGCGTCCGCCGTCACCCGGGCGGTTTCTGTGAGCGGTGGCACGGGCGGCGCGGGCTCCTCTCGAACGTAGTTACGGCACGCGTGGGTGCTGCCATTCGAAGAGTAGCGTCCCCCGGGGGGTGCCGGGACTGCGCCACGCCTTTCACGCTCTCACGCGATGGGATAGTTATCCGCAAATGTGTCACGGCGCGAGCGTTGGGTATCAAGCTCACGAACCGCACGGGTACCTCACCGGTGACTACCCAAACGGTGGTGTAGTCACCGGCGACTGCGCTGGCTAGGTCGGCTAGCGGCGAGGTCAGTGCGGTTTTCGCTTGTGGCGTACACCCCCCGGTCACGGGAAGCCTGACGCCGGGGTATGTGTTGTGCTGTTCTGTAAGGGACAACGCAGCAAACCGGAGCCAGCCGGACGGAGCAGCCGGAGGCATGAGACCAGGAGAAGGCGACGTGACCGGAGCTATAGCCCCCACCAAGCCGCTGAACGCACTGGACCTGTGCGATCGCTGCGGCGCCCAAGCGTACGTCCGTGTCCTGCTCCCGAACTCGGGTGAGCTGCTCTTCTGCGCCCACCACGGCCGGGAACACGCGCAGGCGCTCGCGAAGGTCGCCGTAGACATTCAGGACGAGTCACAGCGCCTGACCAAGTCGGAGAGCTAACCGGCAGCAGACGCGAACTAAACCCCCCGGGCGAACAGGTTGTCGCCCGGGGGGTTTAGTGTGCCTGGCTTACTGCGCTGAGCCAGCCTGCTTGTTAGTCCAGGTAGTCGCGCAGAACCTGGGAGCGGGACGGGTGGCGCAGCTTGGACATCGTCTTGGACTCGATCTGGCGGATCCGCTCGCGGGTGACCCCGTAGACCTTGCCGATCTCGTCCAGCGTCTTCGGCTGGCCGTCGGTCAGCCCGAACCGCATGGACACCACGCCCGCCTCGCGCTCGGACAGCGTGTCGAGCACCGAGTGGAGCTGCTCCTGCAGCAGCGTGAAGCTGACCGCCTCGCCCGGCTGGATCGCCTCGGAGTCCTCGATCAGGTCACCGAACTCGCTGTCGCCGTCCTCACCCAGCGGCGTATGCAGCGAAATCGGCTCACGGCCGTACTTCTGCACCTCCACGACCTTCTCCGGCGTCATATCGAGCTCAACCGCCAGCTCCTCCGGCGTCGGCTCGCGCCCCAGGTCCTGCAGCATCTGCCGCTGCACCCGGGCCAGCTTGTTGATGACCTCGACCATGTGCACCGGGATACGGATCGTGCGCGCCTGATCAGCCATCGCCCGGGTAATCGCCTGCCTGATCCACCAGGTGGCATACGTGGAGAACTTATAGCCCTTGGTGTAATCGAACTTCTCCACCGCCCGGATCAGGCCGAGGTTGCCCTCCTGGATCAAATCCAGGAAGAGCATGCCCCGCCCGGTGTACCGCTTGGCCAGGCTGACGACCAGCCGCAGGTTCGCCTCGAGCAGGTGGTTCTTCGCCCGGCGGCCGTCCTCGGCGATCCACTCAAGGTCGATGCGCTGGTCCGGGGTCATGCCCTGGATCTCGGCCAGCTTCTCCTCGGCGAACAGGCCGGCCTCGATCCGCTTGGCCAGCTCGACCTCCTGCTCGGCGTTGAGCAGCGGTACCTTGCCGATCTGCTTGAGGTAGTCCTTGACCGGGTCCGCCGTCGCGCCGGCCACCGCGACCTGGGCCGCGGGCAGGTCATCGTCGTCGTCACCGAAGATGAAGACCTCGTCCTCGGCGCCGTCGCCGCCGCTGGCCTTGGCGTCGGTCGGCCCGGCGGTCTCGCCGACCGCCTTCGCGGCAGCGGGATCGGCGTCTTCGGGAAGGTCAGCCTCGGCGTCAGCGTCCTCGGGCAGGTCGGCTTCCGCCAGTTCGGTCGTCGGGCGTGTCGACGATCTCCAGGTCGGCCGCTAGCGCCTCATCGTCTAGATCTTCGAGGTCTTCGAGGTCGACGTCGACCGCTACGTCGAGATCCCCATCGAGGTCGGCGTCGCCGTCAAGGCCGCCGCCGGACGCCGCCTTGGCTGACGGGTCCTGGGCCGGCACCGCCGCGAGCTCCTCGCGGGCCTTGGCCGCCCGGCCGTTACTCGCTGCGCCGTTGCCGTTGCCCGCCGCCGTCGCAGTGACCTGCGCGGCCTCCGGTACACCGTCCGGCACCCGCGAATCCCGGGCCGCGGAACTAGACGGCCGGGAGCGCTTGCGCGCCGCGGAGTTGGGAGCGCTCACTACCACGGTCACCTCTTCCTTCGCTGGGTAGCATGGCTGAGCTGCGTACGCATCGCGTCTCCCCGGGGACCTGCGTGCCCGCCACGACGGCTACTCCCGCCATCGGGCCCGCAGCTGGGGGATACAAGGGGGCGTCCCCCCGGATGACAACAGCGATAATCGTGCCCTCCCGAGAGGGTTTTGACGCTTGGACCGTGCCGGGAAGCAGGCTTCCCGCTCGCCCAGGGGATTTCGACAGCAACCCACCCGCCTCCTCTCCACCACCATAGGTGGCACCCGGGAGTGCCTTGTACGCCTGGGCCGGGCGCATCGCGTGGTCCGCGCTGGCCGCGGCCGCCCGGGTCACCGCGGCGGCCACGAGCGCTCCGTCCCCGCAACCGGCGGAATGCTCGCGTCGTTGGGCACATGCATGACAAGCACGGTTACGTCATCATCTTGCTCATACCCGGCCAGCATGTGGTCTAGCAGGTACTGCAGCAACCGCCCGGGGGCGTCGGCCAGCTCCTCCGGGGCGCTGGCGGCGACCCGGACCAGTTCGTCAAGGCCGGCGTCGAGCCCGCGCCTGCGGTTCTCCACCAGGCCGTCGGAGTAGAACACGGCGGTTGAGCCCGGCGGCAGCCGGAAGGCGTGCTGACGGCGCGGGCTGGCCCAGCCAAGCGGCGTGCCCGCCTCGGCCCCGTCGAGCACCGGGAGCGCGCCCGGGGTGAGCAGCAGCGTGGGCGGGTGGCCGGCGTTCCCGGCCTGTCCCTCGCCGGTCTCCGGGTCGATCACCAGGTAGGTAATCGTGGTGACCTGCTCCTCCCGTTCGGTCGCGGTAAACAGGCGGTCAAGGCCGGCCAGCACCGCCGCGGGCCTTGGGTCGGTCAGCGCCAGCGCGCGCAGCGCGTTCCGCACCCGCCCCATGCCCGCCGCGGCGAGCAGCCCCTTGCCCATGACGTCGCCAACGGTGACCGCCAGCCGCCTGTCCGGCAGCCGGAAAACGTCGTACCAGTCGCCGCCCACCTCAGTGGACCGCGGCAGGTACCGCGCGTCAAGGACCAAGCCGCGAACGCTTGGCAGTTCGTCGGGCAGCAGGCTGCGCTGCAGCGTCACCGCGGCGGTGTGCTCCTTCTCGTACATCTCGGCCCGCTCCACCGCCAGCGCGCACTGGCCGGCCAGTGCCTCGAGGAAGACCCGCTCCTCCTCCAGGATGGTCCGCGGGGTCCGGAACGAGAACCGCAGCGCGCCAAGCGGCATGCCCGCGGCCAGCAGCGGCAGCCCCACCCAGGCCTGCTCGTCGCTGGTGTCGAGGATGCGCCCGGCATCGCCGTCCGCGGCGCTGCCACCGTCGCCGGCGTCCGGCTCGAACTGCTTGCGCAGCTCCTCCGGATCGGCGATCAGCACCGGCCGGCGGGTCGCGATCGCGCGGGTCATCACGCTCGGGGTGTCCAGGGTCAGCCGCACCCCGGCGCCGTCCGAGCCGCCCGGCGCGAGCCCGCTCGGGTTCACCACCCGCAGGCTGAGCTTGTCGTCCTCGAGCAGCGCCACCGCCGAGCGGAGGGCGCCGATCGCGGTCCGGCCCACCTCGGTGATCACCTCGACCACCTGCTCGACGTCGAGCGCCTCGGCCAGCATCGCGGTGGCCTGCTGCAGCCGCGCGGTGCGGAGCGCGGCGGCGGAGAGCTGATCGGTCAGCCGGTGCCGCATCTCCTCGGCCTCGCGCTGGCTGGTCACATCGGTGCACGCGCCGACCCACTCGGCGATCTTGCCGTCCCGCTCGATCGGCACCGCGCGCACGTCGTAATGCCGGTAACCGCCGCTCCTGGTCCGCATCCGGAAGCGCTCTTCGAAGATCCGGCCGGTGCGCAGCGACTCCCGCCAGTCGCGCTCTACGCGCTCACGGTCCTCGGGATGGATCGACTCCAGCCACCCGTTGCCGAGGAACTCGGCCACGGTCTGGCCGGTGATCCAGCGCCACTCGGTGGAGTCCTCGAGCATCTCGCCGTCCGGCGAGGCCACCCAGGTGATCTGCGCGCCGCCCTGGACCAGGGCCCGGTAACGCTCCTCGCTGCGCCGCAGCGCCTCCTCGGTAGCCGGGCCGGTGCCGCCGGCGATGACGACCAGGCCGGCCCCGCACAGCGCGCCATCGGGCCCGTTGACGCCGAACCAGTGGAAGATCCGCTGGCCGGGCTGCGCGCCCGCGCCCGTCGCGCCCGGCGCGAACGTCTCCATGGCCGGGCGCCCCTGGGTGAGGACCTGCTGGAGCGCGGCCTCGGCGCGGGCGGCGTCCAGCGCGGGCATGACCGCGGTGACCAGATTGCCGGCAAAGTCCGCGACCGGGCGGTCGTACATGCCGGCCAGGGCGGCGTTGGCCCACAGGAAACGCTGGTCCGGGCCGAGGAACGCCATCCCGGCGGGCGCGTCACGCAAGACGGCAGCCGGGAGCCAGGATTCGAACTCGCTCAATCCGGCCTCCCGCTGCTTCGGCACAGAGGTATCAGCGCTCAACGAGCACCTCGCCTCCTGTGCAGGCGCCTGCCACTGGCGGCTCCTTCCTGCGCTGCCCTGCCAGCCGCGCCAGTAACATGCTGCCTGGCGCGTGGCGGCAGTCGCGCCAGCGAGCCGGCTAGGTGCCGGCCGCACAACGCTCATACAGAATAAGCGTGCCACAATCCAGGATGCGATGCTGCCAGCTACCGGCACGGAAGCCAAGCGTGAATCGCCGCCGGTTTTTATCAGCCCGGCGGCGCCGGGGCTCCGGCAGGCCTGACAGCACCCAAAAACGCGACACGGACAGGATCGCTGCCATCGCAGGGCACAATGATGACAGCATGGGTAAATTCTCCTACAGCGGATGATGTGCTTCCCTCGGCTGACCGCAACCCGATGCGGGCGACGGGGCGAGCGTTGTTTCACATGTCCAGATCTGAGAGGCTATCAGGGTGAGCCCGCAGAGCCGACGTCACGGCGAGGCAGGTAACGTGGCGCCCCCCAACGCGCTGTTCGACGAGTTCCTGCACGCGGCGCGGGAGTTGCTGGCGGTGCGCAGTCCGCTCGATGCCGAGCTGCTCGTCAGCGACCTGCTCGGCACCTGGTGGCCGCAGCGCCATCACACCATCGGCGGGGCCGGCGTCGAGCAGCTCGTCGGCGAGGGCCTGGTCGAGTACGCCGCGGGCCAGCGCTCGCCGGCCGCGCTCGCGCTGCTCTCCGGCATCGCCTGCCTGGGCACCTCGCGCCAGGCGGCGGCGGCCGAGCAGGCGGCGATCACGCTGATCGACGCCGGGGTCAGGACCCCGCGCTGGGCCGATCACCTCGGCATGGTCACCGCGGCCAACTGCTACGTGAACCCCGACGAATGGGGCGATCAGGACGAGCTCATCTGCGTCTACAGCTACGACGGCGAGGAGCCGCACGCGCTCGTCTGCGTGATCGACTACAACTCGTCCGGCATGATCAAGGACGGCTGGGTCAGCTCGCAGGTCGAGAAGCTGCTCGACCATTGCCAGCGGGCGTCGGCCGCCCGCAAGGGTGCCCGGCCGGAGGACAGCTTCCGCGAGATCGAGCCCCCGCAGGCCAGAAAGATGCTCGAGGCCGCGCTCGCCGCCACCGACGACGCCGAGGATCCGCTGGTCAGCGAGACCTTCGCGGCCAAGCACGCGTTCATCAGGTCCCGCATCCGCGCGCTCCCGCCGACGTCCGTCCGCGGCGCCAGGGCCAAGCGGTTCTGGACCACCGAGCGCCGGGCGCTGCTGGCGGCCGAGTTCCTCGGCCTCCGACGAGGTCGAGGAGCTCTCCGACCGCAGAGCCGCCAGCCGCTGCGCGGACCGCATCATCGACTTCGGGTGCGACCAGGACAACGGCCGCCCGCTGCGGATGTCCCCGGTCAAGGTGCAGAGCTTCATGCTGACCTGGCTGCCGCGCAAGGTGGTGCTCTCGGCCGCCGACCAGAACGCGATGCCGCACGTGCTCAACGCGTGGATCCGCTGGTCCGGCAGCAAGCGCGGGGTCGCCGAGAAGGCCATCGCGCAGACGCTCGACACGCTTTTCGACTCGATGTCCACGTTCACCCGGATCTACCGCGACCCGGCCGAACTCGGCATCGACGAGGAGCTCGCGGCCCGGCTGCTGCCGGACTCCGACCTGGAGGCGCTGCCGCGCCGCGTCTTCGCCTTCCCGCTGCTGGTGGGCAAGCACGGCGGGGTCGACCTGTCCAAGCTCGACCCGGCCGATCCGTCCGACCGGCGGCTGCTGCTCGGCGCCGACCACGACACCAAGACCGGGTCACCGAGCGCGGCCGGCGTCGGCCGCCACATCGACCGGCACCTGGCCCTCGCGGACCGGCTCTGGCGCGGCTCCCCGCCGGCCCTCTGGGACGCCGCGCAGCGGCTGCTCGACACCGGCGAGGACCGCCACATGGTGCTGCACGCCCTGATGGACGTGCTCGAGGCGGCCGGCGGCGACGAGACCGCGCTTGAGGTGGCGCTGCGCGAGCTCGCCACCGGCCTGACCGACGACGACATCAACGGCCTGGGCAACATGGACTCCTGAGGGCCGCCCCGCACCGACTATCAATGATCGGGTGTTGTTTACGGTGGATATCACCGCAAACAACACCCGATGACGGCTTCGCCTTGAATCGGAGGCGCGGACGGGTTCTCGGCCCCGGCAGGAGCGGTTTCCTCCGGGCGGGGCCGACAGCGCGGGAAGCACCGCCGCCCCAGCGACCGCGAGTCCTGAGCCAGGGGCACGAAGCCACGCGTGCGTTCAGGATGATGGGGGTTGGAATCCGCCGCCGCCGGGGGTCTCGATCACGAAAACCTCGCCCGGGGCGAGGTCGGCGGTGTCGCAGCCGCGCATCGGGGTGACGGCGCCGTCGGCCCGCTCCACCCAGTGGCGGCCGAGGGCGCCCGGGGCGCCGCCCTGGCGGCCGAAGGCGGGGACCCGACGGTGGCCGCTGAGGGTGGTGACGGTCATCGGCTCGAGGAACCTGATCCGCCGGGTACCGCCGTCCCCGCCGCGCCAGCGGCCGGCGCCGCCGCTGCCCCGTCTGATCGCGTAGGACTCCAGGCGGACCGGGTAGCGCCATTCGAGCACCTCGGGGTCGGTCAGCCGGGAGTTGGTCATCTTCGTCTGCACCACGTCGGCGCCGTCGAAGCCCTCACCCGCGCCCGAGCCGCTGGCGACCGTCTCGTAGTACTGGTACTGGTCGTTGCCGAAGGTCACGTTGTTCATCGTGCCGGACCCCTCGGCCATGACGCCGAGCGCGGCGTAGAGCGCGCCGGTGACCGCCTGGCTGGTCTCGACGTTGCCCGCGGCGACGGCGGCGGGATACTCCGGGCTCAGCATCGTCTTGGCCGGGATGATCACGTTAAGCGGCTGCAGGCAGCCGGCGTTCAGCGGGATGTCCTTATCGACCAGCGTGCGGAACACGTACAGCACCGCGGCCATCGCCACGCTCGACGGGGCGTTGAAGTTATCGCCCAGCTGGGCACTGGTGCCGGTGAAATCGATGGTGGCCGTCCTGGCCTGCCGGTCGACGGTCACCTTAACCCGGATTTTCGCCTGGTTGTCGAGCTCGTAGGTGTACTCGCCGTCGGTCAGCCGGGCGATCGCGTTCCGCACCGACTCGGCCGCGTTCTCCTGCACGTGGCCCATGTAGGCGTGCACCACGTCGAGGCCGTACTGCCCGACCATGCGGTAGAGCTCCTCGGCGCCCTTCTCGTTCGCCGCTACCTGGGCCCTCAGGTCGGCCAGATTGGTGCCGGGGTTTCTTGACGGGTACTCGGCGCCGGCCAGCAGGCGCTCGGTCTCCCGCTCCCGCAGGCGGCCGTTCTCGACCAGCAGCCAGTTGTCGATGAGGACGCCCTCTTCCTCGATGCGGGTGCTGGTCGCGGGCATCGAGCCGGGGGATATGCCACCTATTTCGGCGTGGTGGCCGCGGGATGCGACGTAGAACCATATGTCGCCCTCGCCGCTTTCGCCGGGAGCGCCGGCTGGTGCCGGGCCCGGGCGGCGGGCGGCGAAGACCGGGGTGATCACGGTGACGTCGGGCAGGTGGGTGCCGCCGTGGTAGGGGTCATTGAGGGCGTAGACGCTGCCCGGCCTCATCGACCCCCGGTTGCGCTCGATGACCATCTTTATCGACTCGCCCATCGAGCCCAGGTGGACCGGGATGTGCGGCGCGTTGGCGATGAGGCCGCCGTCGGCGTCGAAGATCGCGCAGGAGAAGTCGAGCCGCTCCTTGATGTTGACCGAGTGCGCGGTGGCCCGCAGCCGCTCCCCCATCTGCTCGGCGATCGCCATGAACAGGTTGCTGAACACCTCGAGCAGCACCGGGTCCGCCTCGGTGGTCGCCCGGGCCGTCCCCCGGTCCGGCGCGGTGCGGGTGAGCAGCAGGTCGAGCCGGCCGGTGACCGACGCCCGCCAGCCGGGCTCGACCACGGTGGTGGCCAGCTCCTCGGCGATGACGGCCGGGCCGTCCACTGCCTGCCCCGGTGCGAGCGAGGCGCGCCGGTACAGCGGCACCGGCCGCCACTCCCCCGCCGCGAACAGCCGTACCCGCTCATGGACGTCCGGCCGCTGGTCGCGCGGGCGGGACGGTGCGGGGCGGTCCGGCGGCGTCGCCCGGATGGCCGGGGGCGGCGCAGGCGGCCTCGACCGACACGGCCTCGATGATGATGCGCCGGTCCGGCATCAGGAAGGAGAACCGGCTGCGGTAGGCGCGCTCGAAGGCGCCGGCCATCTCCCCGGCGGTGCCGTAGGGGACCGGCAGCGGGGTGTCCGTGCCGTCGTAACGGAGGTGGACGGAGCGGGTGACCTGGACCCGCCGCGTCGCGCCCTGGGCGGCCAGGCCGTCCCGCGCCGACTCTTCCAGCGCGCGGAACGCCTCGGCCAGCGGGCCGGCCGCCAGCTCGCCGGTCAGCGGCGCCTCGATGGCGGACTCGCGCATCGCGATCACGTCGGCCAGGCCGATGCCGTAGGCCGAGAGCGCGCCCGCCAGGGGGTGAATCAGCACGCTGGTCATGCCGAGGGCGTCGGCCACGGCGCAGGCGTGCTGGCCGCCCGCGCCGCCGAAGGTGGACAGCGCGTACCTGGTCACGTCGTAGCCGCGCTGCACGGAGATCTTCTTGATCGCGTTCGCCATGTTCGCCACCGCGATCTCCAGGAAGCCGGCCGCGACCTGCTCGGGGGTGCGCCGGTCGCCGGTGGCGGCGGTGATCCGCGCCGCCAGGGCGGTGAAGCGGCCGCGGGTGACGCCGATGTCCAGCGGCTGGCCGCCGTCGGCCCCGAAGACGCGCGGGAAGTGGCCCGGCTGCACCCGGCCGAGCAGCACGTTCGCGTCGGTCACGGTCAGCGGCCCGCCGCGGCCGTAGCAGGCCGGGCCGGGCGCGGCCCCCGCTGAGTCCGGGCCCACCCGGTACCGGCCGTCGTCGAAGTGCAGGATCGAGCCGCCGCCGGCCGCGACGGTGTGGATGGACAGCATCGGCGCCCGCATTCTGACCCCGGCCACCTCGGTTTCGTACTGCCGCTCGAGCTCCCCCGCGTAGTGCGACACGTCGGTGGACGTGCCGCCCATGTCGAAGCCGATCACGCGGTCAAAGCCGGCCGCGGCGGCGGTGCGCGCCATCCCGACGATCCCGCCGGCCGGCCCGGAGAGGATGGAGTCCTTGCCCCGGAATGAAGCGCCGTCGGCCAAACCGCCGTTGGACTGCATGAACAGCAGCGGGACGCCGGACAGCTCGGCCGCCACCTGTTCGACGTAGCGTCGCAGCACCGGTGAGAGGTAGGCGTCCACCACGGTGGTGTCGCCCCGGGAGACCAGCCGCATCAGCGGGCTGACCTCATGTGACTCACTGACCTGGGTGAACCCGATCCGGCGGGCGATCGCGCCGATTTGCTGCTCGTGCGCCGGGTAGCGGTAGCCGTGCAGGCAGACCACCGCGGCGGCCCGGAACCCGGCGGCGAAGGCCGCGCGCAGATCCCGTTCCACCGAGTCGGCGGCCAGCGGGCGGACCGCCTCGCCGTGCGCGCCGACCCGCTCCGGCACCTCGATCACCCGGTCGTAGAGCTGCTCGGGGAGGACGATGTGCCGGTCGAAGATGCGCGGCCGGTTCTGGTAGGCGATGCGCAGCGCGTCGCCGAACCCCTCGGTGATCACCAGGACGGTCGGCTCGCCCTTCCGCTCGAGCAGCGCGTTGGTCGCGACCGTGGTGCCGAGCCGGACGGCGGCGATCTGGTCCGCGGGCAGCGGCGCCCCGGGGGCGACGCCGAGCAGGTGCCTGATCCCGGCCACCGCGGCGTCGCGGTAGGCCGGGCTGACCGAGAGCAGCTTGTGCGCGGCGAGCGACCCGTCCGGCCGCCGCCCCACGATGTCGGTAAACGTGCCCCCGCGGTCAACCCAGAACTCCCACCGCTCGCCCACCAGCCAAGCCTACGCGGCGCCCGCGATCGGGCTCAGACGGCCAGTTCGGCGTAGGCGCCGCGGACGTCGTCGGCGGTCAGCGTGGTCAGGTCGGCGGCGGTCGCGCCTTCGCCGAGGCGGACGACGCGGACGTCGCGGCAGGCGCAGGCGCGCTCGAACAGCGAGCGGGCGAAGCGGCCGTTGCCGAGCTCGTCGATCCGGCCGCCCCGCTCCGCGTGGGCGAAGATCTGGTCGAGGGCGTGCAGGGCCTCGAGCTCGAAAGCGTCCCCGGCCTGCTCGGCCAGCAGCACCGCGATCCGCGACAGGTCACGCGCGGTGTAGCTGGGGAACGTCACCCTGGTGCCGAAGCGGGAGGCCAGGCCGGGGTTGGACCGGAGGAACCGGTCCATGTCGGCGGTGTAGCCCGCGAGCACGATGACGAGCCGCTCCCGGTCGTCCTCGGCCCGCTTGAGCAGCGTCTGCACGGCCTCCGAGCCGAACGCGTCGCCGCCGGAGTAGCCCTCGTTATGCAGCGAGTACGCCTCGTCGATGAACAGCACCCCGCCCAGCGCCGAGTCGACCAGCCGGTTGGTCTTGAGCGCGGTGGAGCCCAGGTGGTCGCCGACCAGGTCCGCGCGGTGCGCCTCGACCACCTCGGGACGGACCAGCAGCCCGAGGGCGGCGAAGATGTGCCCGAGAATCCGCGCCACCGTGGTCTTCCCGGTGCCCGGCGGCCCGGTGAACACGAAGTGCCTGACCGGCGGCTGGCTGGCCAGCCCCTGCCGGTCGCGCAGCCGCGCCACCCGCAGCTGCGCGGCGATCGCGCGCACCTGCTGCTTGACCGGTTCAAGCCCGACCAGCTCATCCAGCTCGGCGATCGCGGACTCGAGTGTGGGGGTCTCCTCGTAGCCGCGCAGCCGCGAGGTCAGCTCCAGGAAGGCCTTGGTCAGGTCGACCCCGGCGATCGTGAGCAGGTCCTCGGCGCGCGGGTCGCCCTCGCCCATCACGCGCACGTCCCGCGCCTGGCCGGCCTTCTCAAGCAGCGTACGGACGAACCGGCCGTTGCCGAGCTCGTCGGTGGTCCGGCGGCGGCCGACCTCCTCCAGCATCCGCCACAGGGCCGGCCGCGCCTCCGCCGCGAGCAGCTCCTGCTTGCCGCGCAGCTGCAGCTCGGCCAGGGCGAACAGTTCCTCGGTGGAGTAGGTGGGGAACCGGATGCGCGTGGCGAAGCGCGACGCGAGGCCCGGGTTGGTGGCGAGGAACGACTCCGTCTGCTTCTGGTACCCGGCCAGGATGATGATCAGGTGCTCCCGGTCGTCCTCGGCCCGCTTGAGCAGCGTCTGCACGGCCTCGGCGCCGAACCGGTCGCTCTGCCCGTCGCCCTCGTTGACCAGGCTGTAGGCCTCGTCGATGAACAGCACCCGGCCGAGCGCCGAATCGATCAGCTCGTTGGTCTTGATCGCGGTCGCGCCCAGGTACTCGCCCACCAGGTCGGAGCGCTGCGCCTCGACCACGTCGGGGCTCTCGAGCAGCCCGAAGGAGTAGAAGATCTTGCCGATCACCCGGGCGACCGTCGTCTTCCCGGTGCCGGGCGGGCCGAGGAAGACGAAGTGCCGCATCGGCTTATCGGCGCCGAACCCGGCCTCCGCCCGGCGGCGCGCGGCCTCGATCGACACCGCGATCGAGTGGACCTGCTCCTTGACCGGCCCGAGGCCGATCATCGCGTCGAGCTCGGCCAGCGCGTCCTCGGGCGTGATCGGCGGCTCGGGCCGCTCTGCCTCGGCGGGCTGGCGCTTGCGGGCCGAGCGGTCCGCGAACACCTGGGCCACGCCCTGCGCGCGGGTCCCGTACTGCGCCGGGGAGTGCCCGGCGGGACCGGACGGCCCGGCGGAGCCGCCGGGGCCGCCGCGCGGGATAGGACCGGTGGGGCGGCGGCCGGCGGCCGGACGCGGCCCCTGCTGATTGGCGGGCGCGGCCGGCGGGGGCTGCGCCCCGTCGGCCCCCGTGTACGCCGCGAGGACGCCGTCGGGGCCGAACATGCGCGCCTCCTGCGACCCCTTGGCCGCGCGCCAGCCGATGACGGCGGCGGCCACCACCCAGACGGCGATGACCGCGAACATGGCGTTCTGCGGCGATGCCTGCACCACCAGGAAGGCGACCGGAACCGACCAGAGCAGCGCCCAGGCAACCGTGCGGCAGGGCACAAACCAGCGGGGAAGCGGCGGCAGGTGGGCCAGTGCGGCGATCGCGAACGGCGTCGCCAGCAGCGCGAACAGCCACGCCGGTGGCACCGAGTCCTTTGGCGCCCCAGCCGAAACAGAGGAGACCCGGTTGACGTTAATGACAAAAAGGGTCCATGCCCCGAACGCGGCCACGTACAGCGAGGCCATCTTGGAGCGAACTCCGCGATAAACCGAAATGGGCGCGAGCAGCCAGGGCAGGAATGCCACCGCGAAAAGCGCGAGCACGGGCCGGAGCAGCAGCGGGCTCCGGGCAATGGCCCGGTGGACGCCATCGACCACCGGCACTGGTTCGCCCCCCGCCGTTGCTTGGACCCTATCTGGTGGCAACATCGTGCTCCCTCGGACAGTGGTATGTCCTTGTATAGCGCATCACACCCGGCTCGCGACAGGACGCGAGCAGTAACCTGAGTCGTTTCCTTTCAGATGGGACAGGTGAGGTCTATTTCGTCGCGCAGCGGAATGCCGAAATCCCCGGTTCTGGGGATCTCCCGCTTACGCTGCCGCGACCGGTCCACCGCCCCCGGGCGGAGGGCCGCGAGCCGGAAGCCGCGCCGCTGGTAGAAGCGGAGCGCGCCGATGTTGTCGTTGGTGGTGGTCAGCGTGACCTGGAAGCAGCCCGTCCGCTTGGCCTCGGACCTGACCGCCTCGATCAGCATCGTGCCGATGCCCTGGTACAGGTCGAGGGCGTTGATGGTGACGATCTCGAGGATCGGCGCCCGCACCTCGAAGGTGACCAGGCCGGCGATGCGGCCGCCGCGCTCGGCGATGAAGCCCGGCAGGTCAGCCGGGCAGAACACGCCGTCATGGACGGCCACCTCGGCCGCGCCCCACAGTTGGGTCGTCAGCCACTCGACCGTCGGCCGGTCACTCTCTTCGACGGGTCTGACCGTCACGTCCCGCTGATACACGCCCACCATTATCCAGAACACATCCGTGATTCCACCCGAACCACCATAATCCGCCCCGCGAGCGCGAAGCTATCCGCGGGCTGGAGAGAGCTAGGAGCGGGCTGCGGCGAACCGCCGCAGCCGCCCGGCCACCATCCGCAGGTCGCCCCGGTCCAGTGGGTAGGCCACCAGGGCGAAGACGACCAGCGCGACGACCGCCGCCAGCGCACCGGTCGCGGCGTCCTGCAGTTTCCCGTCAGTCGGGGCGACCAGCGCCACCGCCAGGCCGGCGACGCTCGCGGCCAGCCCGGCCACGACGCTGGCAAGCGTCGCGCGGCCCACCCCCCGGACCGAGGACGCGCCCCGGATCCGGCGCATCACCAGCACCATCGGCACAGCCACCACCAGCTGGCCAATTGACGCGCCGAGCGCCACCGCCGCCACGGTCAGCCGCGGCGGCGCGGCCAGCACCAGCGGCACGCTGATGAGCACGCCGATCAGCTGGCCGCCAACCAGGGAAACCGCTGCTACCTTAAGCCGCCCCAAGGTGAACATCACGCGTGACACGTTGGCGATCAGCGCCTGCCCCACCACCGCCGGCGCGTACAGCATGAACGCCTCGATCAGCTGCGTGACCTGGGACGGCGGCCTGACCAGGAGGTGCGCGGTGGGTATCGCGACCGCCGCGATCACCGCCGTGCCGAGACAGGACAACAGCAGCAGCGCCCGGGTCGACCCCGCGCATATCCGGTTGAACGAGGCGTCGTCGTCGGCCGCTGCGAGCACCGGGAACGTGCTGGTCACGATGGACAGCGCGAGCACCCCGGTCACCGAGTTGAAGACCAGCAACGCGTAGTTGACCAGCACCAGGGCACCGGTCTGGCCGTGCCCGTTGGCCAGGCCGATGGTGATCACGCTGGCGACGTCGCCGGCCACGAACTCGAGCACCCCGACCAGTGCCAGGCCGCTGACCCGGCTGGTCACGCCGGGCGGGAAGGTGAGGGTGGGCCGCACCCGCAGCCGCAGCCGCAGGGCCGGCGGCAGCGCCACCAGCACCAGCGTGCCGATGTTCATCGTGGTCCCGATGGAGAGCACGAGCTCCGCCGCCAGCGGCGTGGCGGTCAGCGAGCGCCCGTCATCGAGGGCCGCGTAGGCGAGGTAGGAGCCGATCATCACCAGGTTGGCGATGACCGGCGCGAGCGTCGGCCCGGTGAACTTCCGGTAGGCCTGCAGCAGCCCGGAGAGCACCACCGAGATGCCGTAGAGCAGGATCTGCGGCGCGAAGATGACGACCATCGTCGAGGTCGTGCTGATCATGGCCGGACGGGCGCAGGCGGCGTTCGGATTGCTGGGGATGAGCAGGTCCGCGATCGGGCCGGCAGCGGCCATGATGATCACCGTCAGCGGCAGCAGGATGACGACGCACCAGGTGAGCAGGGCCGAGGTGATCTGGGCGACGCGCTGTTTCTCCTCCGGGTCGGCCGCCGACCGCGCCGCCGACCGGGCCAGCACGGGGACCATGGCGCTGGTAAGCGCGCCGCCGACCGCCAGCTCGTAGATGAGGTTCGGCACCTGGTTCGCGGTTACGTAGGCCGTGCCCATGCAGCCCGCGCCGACCGTCTGCGCGAAGACGAGCGTGCGGACCAGGCCGAACACCCGGGAGAGGGCGGTCAGGGCCGCGATCAGGGCGGCACCGCGGGTGATGCCGACGGCGATCTTGCCCGGGCCCGCCGGGACGCCGGGCTCGGCCGTCGCGGTACCCGCGCCGGTACCGGACCGGTCAGCCTCCTGCGGGCCAGTGTTGTCGGTCTGCAACCCCGTTCCCCCAGCCCTCTGTACGCCGACGTGGCCCCGAACTCGCCTCAGGCTATGACCTTCGAGTGCCGTTTGGCGGGCTCATGGCATCGTTGGGGCCAGCGATCAGCCGCTGCGCAGTCGCGCGACCTCCCGCGTCGCGTACGGGTTGAGCTCGCCGCCGCGTGAGCCGGCCAGCTTGGCGGCCAGGTGCTCACCCACCGTCACGGGCGCGTACCTGGCCGGATTCTCCGCGCTCACGCAGCTCGGCAGGCATTCGATCAGGGCGTCCACGTTGCCGTCGTGGAAGTAGGCGGCGGACCTCCTGGGGACCAGGGTCCCCTTGACCCGCGGCGCGGCGACGCGGTGCATGGTGGAGATCCACTCTTCGTTCGTCCAGCGGGCGATGGCGTCGCCGAGGTTGACCAGGAGGGCGCCGTCGGTCGGCATGACCGGGTGCCACTCGCCGTCGGCACCATGGATCTCGAGGCCAGGCACCTGATCGGCCCACAGCACGGTGACGATGCCGTAGTCGGTGTGCGCCCCCATGCCCAGCTGATCGGGCTCGACTGGGGTGCCGGGGTCCGGCAGCCGGTAGTTATTCAGGCGGAGAACATCGATCGAGTGATCGGTGGCATCGGCGAAGTAGTCCTCGCGGCCGCCCAGGGCCACACCGAAGATCCTGACCATGGTCCGGGCGACGGCGCCGGCCGCCCGGAACCACTCGGTGACCGCCGCCTCGAAACCCGGGACCTCGGCCGACGGGTAGACGTTGGCCGCGTAGACGTCTTCCGGCAGGCCGAGGCCGGGGTAGTCGGCGGCGCTGGTGCCGACGTTGAGCGCCTCGAACAGATCCGCCGCGCTGAGCTGCGGCGCCCCGCGCAAGCCCAGGCTGTTGGCCAGCGACTCCGCCTTCGGCGGGGTGTAACCCCGGTTGATGCCCGGCGGGCAGCGGTACTGCTTCTTCGTCCCGGGGTCGAGCGCGAAGAACGCGTCTGCCGCCTTGGTCAGCTCGAGCCGGGCGGACGCGGCGATGCCGTGCCCGGTGATCTGCATGAAGCCGACGGTTCTGGCCGCCTCATCGACCCGGCGGACGACCTGCGAGCGCGCGGCGGCGTCGGCGTACGGCATGCGGAAGCTGGAGATGTCGATCTTGGGGACGGCGAGGACGCCGTCGCGCAGGGCGGCTGAGGACACGAGCAGTTCTCCTTGCTGACCTCGTCAACGACCAGCGCGGGGATCGCGGGCCTTGACACAGTCAACGGGTCATGACAGCAGTCAATATGAGCAGCTCGAATAACGCCAGTGCTCGTTCCCGGTTACGGCAATGTGAATGAATGCAGCGTATCGCCTCAACTACCAGCCCCTTTGCCGACATCCAGGCGCGCCGGACCGCAGGACATCGATGTCATTACGGTTTCCTGACATCGCCGCCACGGCGGCCCGCTGCGCTGGCTGACCGGGCGACAAGAAATTCGGTCAAGTTCCGGCCGCCGCGGTCAGGATCTTGCTGGCGCTCCGCGCGTCTATGCCCAGCTAGGCGACGGTGCCGAGACGGTCGTGAGCAGAGCCACCAGGAGGTCGTTGTCACGCGGAAAATCGGCCCGCTCGGAGCGGTTCCTCCGCTAACATGACGGGCAGATGTGCATATGCACGTGCTTCTGCACAATTATCTGTGCCACCCGGGGTCTGGCTAGCGGCGAAGGACTACGAATGAATGATGGCGTCAGCGGTGTGCAGGCAACGCTCCCGCAAACCGCTGCTTGGCGAAAGAGCAGCCACAGTAGCCCGAGCGGTAACTGCGTAGAGGCGGCTGAGCTCGCGGGCGGCGTCGGGCTGCGGGACTCCCGGTTTCCTGACGGTCCGGCGCTGGTCTTCACCGGTGCGACGTGGGACGCGTTCATCCGCACGGTGAAGGACAGAGACCTCGCCTGATCGGACCCGAACTTCAGTGTCTGACGCCCTCTTCTGCCTAAGCTATGGCGCAAGGATCATCTGACATGGGAGACTGCTTAAGTTATCTATTCTCCGCCGGTGTAGCGCAGGGAGGATGCAATGATCACTACGGCCGCGCCCAGCGAGGGCCCGGTCCTGAACATGACCTCGCTGACCGGCGCTGGCAACCCCGCTGTGCTGCGCATTCTCCTTGGAGCGCAACTACGGCGGCTGCGCGAGGCTAAGCGGATCACGCTCGAGGAAGCGGGGAACGTCATCCGCGCGTCCCACTCGAAGATCAGTCGGCTTGAGTCCGGCCGGGTGGCCTTCAAGGACCGCGACATCGTCGACCTGTTCATCTACTACGGCGTGACCGACAAGGCACAGATTCAGACGCTGCGCGAAATCGCCACCCGCGCTAACTCGCGCGGCTGGTGGCATGACTACTCCGATATCCTGCCAGGCTGGTTCGAGGAATACATCAGCCTCGAGGAGGCCGCCGTCCAGATCCGCGGGTACGAGATGCAGTTCGTGCCCGGGCTTCTGCAGACGGAAGAATACGCCCGCGCCGTTACGTTGCTGGCGTACTCCAATCCCAAGGAGATCAGCCGCCGGGTCAGCCTGCGGATGGCCCGCCAGGCCAGGCTCTCCGGACCGGAGCCGGTCAGCTTCGAGATGGTGGTGGACGAAGCTGCGCTGAGGCGCCCGATCGGCGGTTCATCCGTGATGCGGGCCCAGCTGAGGCATCTCATCGAGCTGTCCCAGCGGCCGAATGTGACGATCCAGATCCTTCCATTCAAGGCGGGTGGCCACGCTGCGGCTGGCGGCTCGTTCAGCGTGCTGCACTTCGCGGAGACGGATTTGTCCGACATCGTCTACCTTGAGCAGCTGGCAACCGCCCAATATCTGGAAAAACCGGACATGGTCGGCAAGTACCTAGCGGTGATGGAGCGCCTGTGTCTCGATGCTGCGACCCCGGCGGACAGCGGCAAGACACTCCAGGCGATACTCCGCGAATCCTGAGCCCGACCTGAAAGCGAGTCGGCCGGACCTGGACTTGCTGGCGGAACTTGCTAGCCGACGATGGCAGGCGATCGACCCGCTGCTGCCAGCCATCCCGGGCTGGACGCCAGGCTGTGGCGCCGACTTGGCCGTGGACGGGCCGGACCGGGGCCTGGTGGCAGCGGGGTCGTGCAGCCACTGGACTGCGGAACCCGGTTCGCTGGACCTGATCGAGGGTGCCGCACGCAGGTTCCGGCTAACGCCGTATATGACGGGCTCTGATGTCCTGGCCTCACTGGATACATTGCTGTCGCAGTGGCGTGATCACCTCGCCGCGGTGCCGGAAGCCGCCGGCGAGGACACCGCCGCGTTGATCTGCTGGCCTAGCCGTGATGTGGCCGGGGTGCGGGCTCTGGTGACCCATGGGCTAGCGCCGCTCGGCGTGATCGCCGCCTGGTCCGCGAGCCGACGGCCTGCGGTAGTCGCTGACTGCCCGCCGGGTGTGCGGATCAGGCGGGCAACCCCAGCGGATCTCGATATGGTCGTGCGGATGGCCATGGAGGTAGTCCGGTTCGATGCGCAGTTCGGCGGTGTGATAGAGCGGCCCGGAGCCGCCGAAGCACTGCGGGCAGAGGTCGCTGGGCTGCTGGAGCATGCCCCCTGGACGTGGCTGGCCGAGCGCGACGGCGATCCGGTCGGGCTGCTGATCGCGGAGCGACCGGAGGTCGCCGATTGGATCGCACCGCGGACATGCGGGTCACCCGTGGCCTACCTGCTAGCGCTGTTCGTCGTGCCCGCCGAGCGTGAGGCTGGCGTGGGGGCTGCCCTCACCGGGCAGCTGCACCGTACGGCCATAGCAGCCCGAGTCTCTGTCATCCTGCTCCAGTATGAGCAGGTCAATCCACTGTCCGTCCCGTTCTGGGGAGGCCAGGGATACCGGCCCCTGTGGTCCACCTGGGAGGTCAGGCCCGCCCGGGTCCTCCGTTAGATAGACGCGATTGTGGTCAGTGTGGCTCGAGGGACTCGCTTTCCCGCGGCAGCCGGAAGAAGACCGACCGGAGTACGAATCGTGCGATGAGCAGCATGATGAGACCGGCGGCAACTACGCCGAGGAGTGACCACACCTGCGGCCTGGCCGAGTCCCAGGCGCTCGAGATCGACCTGTACAGGATGTAACCAAGGAAGCCGGCCGCGCCGAGCGGCAGGATGCCCACGATAATCGCGTCACGCCACGAGGCCATGATCCGGCGCCGGTAGTAGGTCAGCGCTGCGAGAGTGGTGAGGATGTAGAGGATCGCGAGGAGCTGCCCGGCAATCGCGATGACGTCATTGAACGCATTCTGCACTGAGGTGGCGAGCAGGTAGATCGCGCTGAGAGCGGCAATCAGCACGCCGACGACGACGCTCGAGGCAACCGGGGTAGAAAATCTCGGCGAGACGCGCGCGAGGAATCCCGGCAGCGCCCGATAGCTGGCCATACCGTAGACGATGCGGGCGCCGAGGACGATGCCGGCCCGGTCGTCGCGATCACCGACAGCGCGATGGCCAGCGCCATGATCCGCGCCAGGCTGGTGCCGCCCATGGTCTGGGCGATGTAGACCAGCGCGGAACCGCCATTCGCCTGCAGCTTCGCAGGGGAGACGACACCCTGCAGGCCGACTTGGACCAGGGTGTAGATCACGGCCAGGAGCGCCACCGCGATCATTGCCGCCCGGCCTGGGTACACCCGTCGGTGCTCGACCTCCTCGTTGACATACAAGGTGCCGTCCCAGCCGCCATAAACGAAGATGACGATCAGGAAGCCACCCATGATATTGCTCTGGCCGCCGACCCCGCCAAGCGTGAACCAGCTCGAAGTCAGCGGGTAAGTGCCCGGATGGTGGCTCAGCACGAGGACCAGGCCGGCGATGGCTATCCCGACGAGAATCACGTACTCGATCACGGCCATGCCGATCTGAGCACGGGCGGAGATCCGGATGCCGAGTACCGCGAGGACGAGCATTACCAGGATGACGGCACCGGCGATGGCGACCGAAGCCCCGGTGCCCGCCGTCGCGGCACCGGTAACCGCCAGGACCGACGGTCCCAGGACGATCACCCCGGCGACGGTGCCGACGATGTACGTGACTATCATGAGCCACCCAGTGATGAACCCGAGATAAGGGTTGATCGCCCGGCCGACCCACTCGAACGACGCTCCGCAATTGGCGCTCCACAGATTCAGCCGACGGTACGCGTTCGCGATGATCAGCATCGGGATCGCCGCGATCAGCAGAATGAGGCCGCCGCTGTAAGCCGTCGTCGCCGCGATCAAAGCGAGCGTAATCGCGACCGTCGCCGCCGGGGCGGACGTGGCCATGCCGATCACCGTGGCTTGCCCGAGCCCGATCGCATCGGGCTTAAGCCGATCCAGCCTGCCCATGACCGGCTCTTCCGCAGCCGCCTGGACGCCCGGAGGCTTACCCGCCATCAGTGTTCCTTCCCAACCCCGGCTTCGGTGGATTTTCTTGCGTTCAAACATCACAAGCAGCTGTGAGCAAGCAAGGCTTATCCGGGTGTACGCACGGCACATTATCACCAAATAGCGGGCGCTTAGGGGACTGTTTCATGCAGGCAAGGTGCCCCGTGCGGAAGATGGACCAGCCTGCCAGGTGGCGTCAGCACGGCCGCGATTCGGCGGCGAGGTCGCGGGGGATCACCACGGGGATGTCGAGGCCGCGGCGGCCTGGCCGCGGGCGGTGACGGTCGCGCGGTGCGCGGTGCCGACCGACCGGGCGATGGACAGGCCGAGCCCGACGCCGTCGCGGACGCCGGTCCTGGTCTCCATGCGCCGGAACGGATCGAACAGCGAGGGCACGACGTCGTCCGGGATGAACGGCCCGCTGTTGGCGATCTCGAGGTACGCGGCCGCGTCGCCGCTCCTGAGCCGTCCGAGCTGGCCCTGCTTTTCCATGGCCGTTTCTCATACTCAAGTGTTCGCTTGACTATGCCGTGGCGAAGGCTCATACTCAAGCATGTGCTTAACAATGTGCTGGATTCGGAGCTGGACCTGGACCGGGTCTTCCACGCGCTCGCCGACCCAGGCCGCCGGCAAATGCTCGAACGGCTCAGCCAGGGTCCGGCATCGGTCAGCGAACTGGGGAAGCCGCTGGCGATGTCGCTCGCCGCCGTGCTGCAGCACGTGCAGATCCTCGAGGGGAGCGGCCTCGTGCAATCACGCAAGCTCGGCCGCACCCGAACCTGCGCCCTCAACGAGGAGACCCTGCGCTCGGCCGAGCGCTGGATTTCCGAGCGCCGCACCTTCGTCGAGCGGCGACTCGACCGGCTCGGCGAGTACCTGGCCAGTACCGCTGACCAACCGGACTAACCGGACAGCGTGGACGCGGGACCGGCCGCACCGCATGCCACAGCCTCAGACCAGGAGGAAAACCCATGACAGAGCTTTCCGTCATCCACGACACGTTCGTGATCGAGCGGACCTACCCGGCCACCCCGTCGCGCGTGTTCGCCGCGTTCGGGTCCAAGGAGGCCAAGGACACCTGGGGCGACACCGGCGACATAGCCGGCACCGAGCCTGCCGCCGGCCCGGCCGAGTTCGACTTCCGGGTCAGCGGGCACGAGCGGTTCGGGTTCGTCTACCAGGGCGTCAATTACACCTACGACGCTTTCTACTACGACATCGTGCCCGACCAGCGCCTCGTCTACAGCTATGAGATGTACGCCGACGGCGTCCGCTTCTCGGTCTCCGTCGCCACCATCGAGCTCGGCCAGACGGCTGAAGGCACCACCCTGACCTGGACCGAGCAGGGCGCGTACCTCGACGGCTTCGACGGGCAGGACGCGCCGCGGCTGCGCGAGGGCGGCACCAGCGAGATGCTCGACGGCCTGGCCAAGTACCTCGGCTAGGCATCCCTACCGGCGAACGCGCTGATGTAGGAGCGGGAGAAACCACGGACCGTTCAAGATAATTCGAATTCCCTCGAACGGGCCGTGGGTTACTCCGGACGGCCCACGGTAGTGACCTGCGGCCCCGGGAGCAGCAAAGCGGGGCGCACGCCGAAGCGTGCGCCCCCGTGCCGGGGAGAATCAGCCCCGGCTTGCCGCGAGGCAATGCCTCACGAGAAGACCTCCAGTTCGGACATCTGCGCGCCGTTCTGGACGCTGTTGGCGGTGAAGCTGAGCTGCACGTACTGGTCGCTGGTGCCCGGACGGCAGCGCGATGGTGACCGTGTTGCCGGTGGACGGGTTCCAGGTGTAGGTGGCGGATGAGACGAGGGTGGAGTAGCTGCTGCCGTTGGCCGAGCCGAGGACGGACAGGGTCTGGGTCCTGGTCGACCATGCCGCCGATGGCGGCAGGTCGATGGTGATGGAGCCGAGGGTCTGGGCGGACCCGAGGTTCACCGTGAACGTGCTCGGCCAGGCGCCGTTGTTGGCTTCCCAGTAGGTGCTGGTGTTCCCGTCGACGGCGTTGGCGGGTGTGTACACCTGGGTGTAGCTGGACGCGGTGACCGGGGCGTTGAGCGCCAGGTTGGTGGTACTGGCGGTGCCGGTGCCTGATAGCGCCACCGTCAGCGGGCTGCCCGGTGCGCTGGAGGCCACCGACAGGTTTCCGCTCGCCGACCCGGTGGCGGTGGGGGCGAACTTCACGCTGACCGTGCACGAGCCGCCCGCGGCGATGGAGCTGCCGCAGGTGCTGGTCTCGCTGAACGGCCCGCTGGCGCTGACCGACGAGACCGACGCCGCGGCGGTGCCCGGGTTCGACACCGTCACCGTCTGCGCCGCGCTGGCCGACCCGACCGCCGCGCTGGCGAACGAGAGGCTCGACGGGGACGCCGACAGCGCGCTGGCGCCGCCGCTGGAGCCGCCGCCGGGGAACACCTCGAACTCCGACAGCTGCGCCGCCGACCAGCCGGTGTTGCCGGTGAAGCTCAGCTCGACGTAGCGGGCGCTGGTCCCCGACGGCAGGCTGATCGTCACCGTATTGCCGGTCGACGGGTTGAAGGTGTACCCGGCCGAGCCGACAATCTGGCTGTAGGACGTCCCGTTGCTGCTGCCCAGGACCGACAGCGTCTCCGTGCGGGTGGACCAGGCCGAGGACGGCGGCAGGTCCAGCGTGACCGACCCGATCGACTGCGCCGACCCCAGATCCACCGAGATGGTCTGCGGGTACGCCGCGCCGTCGGCGCTCTCCCAGTAGGAACTGGTGTTCCCGTCGGTCACGTTGGCGGGCACGTAGGACTGGTAGTCGCTGCTCGCCGTGGCCGGCTTGTTCAGTGCCAGGTTGGTGGTGGAGGTGATGCCGCTACCGCTCAGCCCGACGGTCAGCGGGGTGTTGTTGGCGTTGCTGTTGACGGTCAGGGTGCCGGTATTGGTCGCCGCCGTGGGCGTGAACTTGACCGTCACCGTGCAGGTGCCGTTGACCGCGATGCTGGTGCAGTTGTTGGTCTGGCTGAAGGCCCCGGTCACCGCGACGCTAGAGACGGTCGCGGCGCTGGTGCCGGAGTTGGTCACCGTCACCGTCTGGGTGGCGGGGGAAGAGCCGACCAGGGTGGCGGGGAAGGACAGGCTAGCCGGGGAGGCGCTCAGCACCGGGCCTGGTGCCGTGCCGGTACCGGTCAGGCTCACCGTGTTGGTGACGCCGCCGGCGTTGATCGTGAGGCTCCCGGTGGCGCTGCCGGTCGCTGTCGGCGAGAACTTCACGCTGACCGTACAGGAGCCGTTCGCCGCGATCGACGACCCGCAGGTGTTGGTCTGGGCGAAGGCTCCGCTGGTGGAGATGGACGAGACCGACGCGGCCGCGCTGGTCGGGTTGGAGACCGTCACGGTTTGCGCGGCACTGGTCGTGCCGGCCACCTGCGGGCCGAAGCTCAATGCCGTCGGGCTCGCGCTGACACCGGTGGCGGGGTACGGCGGGTAGACCGGGGCGGGCCACCCGTCGCACTGAGTCGGGGTGATGCCGGAGTTCCCGCCGCCGTCGGTGATGACGAAGCCGTCGCCCACGCAGTTGTAACTCGGCGCGTTGCCCAAGTTCGCCTGGGCCACGCCGGTCGCCGTGACGTTGGTGAACGAGGCTGACCCGGAGTCCTGCTCCTGCAGGGCGAAGGTGCCGGTGCCGACGATGGACACGTTGCTCAGGTTGGTCCCGGTGATCGAGCCCTCAACCCACTGGACCGCTTCGTACGGGCTCTGCTCGATCAGCGCGTTGCTTACGTTGACCGGGCCACCGCCCCAGCCCTGGTCGGCATCGAACCACAACGCCCCGACGCCGAACTGCCAGTTCGGGTCCAGGTCGCCGTCCCTGATCATCGTGTTGTTGGAGACGGTGGTCAGGCCGAGGGCGGTAGAGGTGAAGCGCTGCGCCACCGTGATGCCGCCGCCCTGGTTGATGCCGGTGTCGACGACCAGGTTGCCGTTGACGGTGTTGTTGTTACCGCCGTAGACCGCGATGCCGTTGGCCAGCTGCTGGAGCTGCACTGTGTTGTTGGAGATCGTGATGCCGGAGTCGGCTCCGATGCTGGAGTCGGCCCACAGCGCGATGCCGTCGTCGCCGGTGTTGCGGACGTCGTTGTTGGTGACGGTGGAGCTGGTGACACCGCCGTGCAGGTTGATGCCGTCGGCGGTGGTGTTGCGGATGCGCATGCCGCTGATGGTCAGGTTGGTCATCGGGCCGTCGAGCCAGACGCCGACCTTCATGTGCTGGATCCAGATGTTCTTGATCGTCGAGTTGCTGTACGCGCCGCCGATGCCGTTGACCTGGGCGCTGTCGTCGCGTATCTGGACGTTCCCGGAGATCCCGAAGTTCTCCAGCGTCACGCCCGTGCTCGGGTTCGGCGCGGAGTTCCCGTAGAAGCCGGGTGCCGCCCCGATGATGGTGGAGTACCACATGCCCGCGCCGTCGATCGTGATGTTGTTAGGCACGGCGACGTGGCCGGGGACGAGGTAGCTGCCCGGCGGGATCCAGACGGTGCCGCCCGAGCCGGCCGCGGTGATCGCCGCGGCGAACGCGGCCGAGGAGTCGTTCACGCCGGTGGGGTCGGCGCCCTCGCTGACCACGGAGACTGATCCGGCCGGCTGCGCCGCCGCGGCGGCTACCTGCTCGAAGTCAGCCAGGTCGATCGTGTACGAGGACGCGGCGTCCCCGGAGTCGACCTCCAGCTTGAACGTGGTCCCCGCCGGATAGGTGGTGGAGAACAGCCGGCTGACCTCGTCGTAGAAGTGGTGCGGGTTGCCGCTGCCCGGCGTGTTGACGAACGGGTAGCTGCCGTAGTACCAGCTGTAGGCGTTGGTCAGGGTGAAGTCGGGCTGCTTGACGCCGTTGATGTACAGCGACAGGGGGTCGGTGTAGACCGACCCATCCGAGCTGTCGGGGATGCTGTACCGGAAGTCGATGGAGTTGGTTGACACGGGCGTGGTGAAGGTGACGTACTGACCCGAGCCGTTGCCCGCGAGGGTCACGGCCTTGCGGCCGGAGGCCTCATCGGCGAGCTGGCCCTGGGTGTAGCTCGGGCCGATGATGGTTCCGTTGGTGGCGGAACTCTCCGCCTGTACTTCGGCGTAGGGCAGGCTCGCCCCGCTTCCGCCGGTAGCCGTCGGTGCCGCCGCGGGCGCCGCCGCCACCGATACGGATGGTGGCCGGACCGCCGCCGACGCCGGCGCTGGCTGGACCGCTATAGCGGCAAGGCCTGCTGCGGCGAGCGATACGGTGCTGAAGCCCACGACTAGCATGCGACTCAGTCTTCGGACAGAGTGGAACACCTTTGCTCCTCTCGACACTTAGCGCCGGGCTCATCGCCGACACTTGGCTTTGAAGCTAAACTTCTAAGCATCCCTTTGCAATATCTGAATGAAATTTAGGTTGAGATAAACGGATCAAAGCAAAGATGTAACTATCAACTAATGAGAACTGCCAGCTCAGAGGCTCACATATGCCGGCTGACGCGGATGATGGCGTCCATGGCACTCCGAGGGGCGCATAGGGCGGCATCGTCGCGCATCCTGGCGTACGTAGTTTGCGCAAAACGATGACTGATTTCTGTAAACTTTACGCAACGAGATGCCGGCGCGACGGCGGATCAACCGCGGCACTTTAGTCCAAGCTCAATGAGCAGGACGATTTTGTTTATCTATTCGATTTGAATCATTCGCTAGGACAGAGGTCTTCTCGATCATGGCCGCCCAAGGCGCTGGAAGAGATGCCGCCGAGTCAAGCGGGCAGATCGGGGTCACGGCCAATCGGACACACCAGTCACTCAGGTGATGCGGCGGCAGAATCGAATCAAATGCATCAGATGCAACAAAGGTGTGTCTGAAAACCACGCACAAGGTCACCCAGCCACTTCAATCGCACTGGTCACACTCACGCCCGCTCAGGATGGCGCAGTGTCGAGCATCCACAAGGCGGCCATGGGGAGGGCAGTTCGCCGGTCCAGCGACCAGTCTGTGGCCGATCTGCCGCTACTTGTGCGCACGGTCTGCCGATACATCGGTGGGCGTTCTGCCGGGCATTGCCTGGGCGTTCTGCCGTGGGGCAGATGGGTTTGCGTCGGCCCGGCGCGCAGCAGGTGCTGGGTTACGGGGAACCAACAGCGGATGGCCGCTTTAGCGGCTTCGTTCCTTACATTTTCGTGACTGTCAGCCCTCGGCGGGCCCGCTGCCCTGGTTAATCGAGGCGGTTATCGTATCGTGATTAGGTGCATCCCGGGCGTGCCTGGCATTTGGGATGGCGCTGGCTCGCCGTGCTGGCCTGCGTCGCCGTGCTCTGCTGTCTGCCCGTTCTGGCCAGCGCGCTCCCGGTGAGCGTCCCGAAGCTCACCCCGCAGCAGCTCGAGAATCGCATCCTCGGCTCGGAGCGCATGTCGTTCTCCGGTTACGCGGAAAGCAACGCGACATTCGGACTCCCCCCGCTGCCCGCCTTCTCCAGCGTTACACCGCTGCTTGACGGGGTGACCCGGATGCGGGTCTGGCAAGCCTCGCCGGACCACTGGCGGGTGGACACACTCTCCGACGCTGGCGAGAACGACACCTACCAGGCGGGCTCCAACGCCTTCATCTGGGACTCCGGTGAGCAGTTGCTCACCGGGATCTACGGGACGCAAGTCGTCCGGTTGCCCAGAGCCGCCGACCTCGTGCCGTCGGCCCTGGCCATCCGGATCATCAGCGAGGCCGGACCGGGAGCGAAGCTCGGCCTCTTGCCGCCACGGCGCGTCGCCGGGGAAAGCGCGGCCGGGCTGAAGATCACGCCGGCCAGCCCGCAGTCCACGGTTGCGCAGGCCGACGTCTGGGCCTCACCGGGAACCGGGCTGCCGCTGCTCGTGGAGGTCTTCAACCGCGGCTCGGCCCAGCCGGCGCTGGAAACCCAGTTCCTTCAGGCGGGCCCATGGACACCCGACGCCAGTGTTCTGACCCCGCAGCGCGGGCCGGGCACCGGGTTCACCACCACCACGCCAGCCGGCTTCATCGGCGTGCTGAAGAACCTGGACGACGAGGTGCTTCCCGGCAGCCTCGCCGGGTTCGCGCGGCAGCCGTCGCCCGTCCCGCAGATCGGCGTGTTCGGCAGCGGGCTGACCACGTTCGCCGTGCTCACCTTCCGCCGCGGCATCGGCCGGCAACTGCTCGGCGACGCGCTTGACGCGGGCGCGGCGCCGCTGACGTATGACGATGGAACCGGCGCGGTCGCGAGCGCTCCGCTTATCAACCTCGTCCTCGTGCACCCATACCGCTCGCCCGACACGTTCCTGCTGGTCGGGCTGGTCAGCAAGACCGCGCTCGAGCGGGCGGGCGCGGTGCTGGCCGCCAAACCGGATCAGGATTTTGACCATTGATCACGACACGGGACCTGACGAAGCGCTTCGGCAACGTCGAGGCGGTCCGCGAGGTCAGCCTCGACGTCCGCGAGGGCGACCGGTACGGTCTCCTCGGCCCGAACGGCAGCGGCAAGTCCACCCTCGTCCGCATGCTGCTCGGCCTGGTGTACGCGACCAGCGGCGAGATCTCCGTGCTCGGGCACCGCGTCCCGAAGCAGGTGAGCCGCGTCCTGCCCGAGATCGGCGCGCTGATCGAGGAGCCAGCGGCCTACCCGCACCTGTCCGGGCGCGCCAACCTGCGGCTGCTCGACGCGGCGGGACCGCACGGGGCGCGCCGCACCCGGCACCGCCGCGTGGACGACGCCCTGGAGCAGGTCGGCCTGGCGGGCATCGATCGGCGGCCGGTCCGCGCCTACTCGCTCGGCATGCGGCAGCGGCTTGGCCTGGCCGCCGCGCTGGTGCGCCGCCCCCAGCTGCTCATCCTCGACGAGCCGACCAACGGCCTCGACCCGCGTGGCATCAGGGACATCCGCGACCTGCTGGTCGGCTTGAACGCCGCAGGCGTGACGGTCTTCCTCTCCAGCCATCTGCTGCCTGAGGTCTCCGCGCTGTGCACCAGGATCGGCGTGCTCGACTCCGGCAGGCTGGTGCTGCAAGATCAGCTCGCGTCCCTGCAGCAGCCGACCGGCCGCGTCCTCATCTCCACCGACGATCCGGAACGGGCGGTCGCGACTCTGGACGGCCTCGTCGAACACCGGGACGGGGCGGACCTGGTAGTCCGGTGCCTTGATCCGGCGGAGCTGAACGCCCGCCTCGTGGGCGCCGGCGTGCCGGTCCGCTCGCTCGTCGTGCAGCGGCGGAGCCTGGAGGAGATCGTGCTTGACATGACCGGGACCGGCTCAGACCAGTTCGGCGTGCCCGCTGCCGAACCCGGCAGCACGGTGAAGGCTGAGCCGCCTCAGTCCGCGGGCGGCGCGCCCCCCGGCCCGGCGGACGCCGTTCCCCCTGTCCCCGCGGACGCCGATCCCCCCGCCCCCGAAGATCCGGAAATATCGTGATCGCTGTCGAATTGTTCAAGCTAGTGCGGCGGGTTCGAACCTGGTTCACGATCGGGCTGATCTGCGCGCTGCCGCTGGTCGTCGCCATCTTCATCGCGGTCACGCACCTCGCACCGCCGCCGGGGCAGGCCAGCGCGTTCCTTTCTGCCGTGCTCGACGACGGGCAGCTTTATCCGGCAGCGGCGCTGGCCCTCGTGCTGCCGGTGTTCCTGCCGGTCGCCGTGGCGGTGGTGGCGGGCGAGTCGATCGCGGGCGAGGCTTCCGCGGGCACGCTGCGCTACCTGCTGGCCCGCCCGGTGGGACGGACCCGGCTCCTGGTCGCCAAGCTCATCTCGGTCACTACGTTCACGTTGGTGACCGTCGTCGCTGTCACGGTCACCTCATACGCGACCGGCGTGCTGATCCTCGGACCGTCTCGCGCGGCGGCCGTCGGCACCGCGCCCGGCGGGCTCTCCGGTTCGATCGCGCCAGGCGCCGGCGGCGCGCCCACGGCCGGGTTGCAGGCCGGCGCGGCCATCACGTCGCTGTCCGGCGCGCCGCTGACCACCCTTGAGCTCGTCGAGCGCGTCCTCGGCGCGATGGCGTTCATCACCGTCTCGATGCTCGGCGTGGCCGCCATCGCGATCTTCCTGTCCACGTTCACGGACTCCGCGCTCGGCGCCGCGCTCGGAGCGCTGGCGACGCTGGTTGCCAGCGAGGTGCTCGTCACGCTGAACGCCGCGAGCGTGGTACAGCCGTACCTGCCGACCCGGTACTGGCTGGCGTGGATCGACTTCTTCCGGCAGCCCATCTTCTGGCGGGATATCCAGCGCGGTTTCGCCATCCAGGCGGTGTACGTGGTCGTGTTCCTGGCGGCAGCCTGGGCTAACTTCGCGACCAGGGACATAACAACCTGAGCGTCACCGGCCGAGGGACTGCAGAGTCGCGCAGTCGCCGGGGGGCGGGGCGGTGAGGCGGTTGCTGGCCAGCGCGCGGAGGACCAGGCCGACGACGAGCGGCGCGGTGGGTAGCTGGCTGTGCTGGATGTCCGCCCCCGGGCAGACGGACTGGAGCGGCACGTTCACCGCGCCGGGCAGCCGTGCCGAGTCTGGCGGCTGCACCGTCTGGTCATCGGTGCTCCACAGTGACAGCCAGGGCGGCCGCACCTGCGTGGACTGCTGCAACTGGGTCAGCAGCGCGCTGCCGGGGACCAGCTGCTGACAGGCGACCGGGCACTCCGCCGGGTCGAACCCGGTGCCCACGGCCGCGATGCGCGCACCGTGCAGCGGGGACCCCAGGGTGATGACCTTGCCTGCCCGCGAGGCGCCGCCGTAGTCGACGTACCAGAGCCACGCCACGACGCCGCCCGCCGAGTAGCCGATCACGGTGACTGGCCCTGACCCTGCGCCGATGGCCTGGTTTACGTACCCGTCCAGCACGCGGGCCTGCACCGTCAGGTCGCCGGTGCCGTCGCCCGCCAGCGCTACCACGGTCGCGGTCCGCCCGGTGCTGCGGATCCGCGCGGCCAGCTCGTCCAGTGACGTGGTCGACCCGCCGTATCCAGGGACGAGCAGCACCGCGCCCGGCCGCCCGGGTACCGCTTCCGGCGGCCCTGCCGATACCTGTACCCCGGTCACGATGGCGGCCACGGCGACGGCAATGGCAAGCGCTCCGAGGAGGACCCTGCGCCGCGGGCTCAGGCCGGTCCACCAGCGGAAGGGGGTACGCATATATCCCATGATGCGTCCCGTGACCCGCCGCGCGTCACGAGCTCCCCCAGAAACGCTGTCGCCAGTCCCTGCGACGCAGATTTGCATCAGATGCAAACGAACGGCGTCCAGATAGCGCTCAGGAGGCGCGCAGCCACTTGGCCGCACCCCTCCTGAGCAGGGAAATCTCCCGTGACAGCGGTACTTGAATGCTGGCGCAGGGCACTTATTTGGAGGGTGCGGTATTCGGGATCCGCGTCCAGGTGGCGGAGCGGCCTGTTCCGTCGGCCCGGACCTTGCCTTCGCCCCGCAACTGCTCCAGGGCGAGCCGGATCGTCTGGTCGCTGACGCCGGGCACCGCCGTCCTGATGTCGGCGAGGCGGAACGTGGCGGGCGCGTGGCGCAGGATGTGCTCGCGGACGCGCTCCTGCTTCGTCCCCGGGGTCCGGGCCGCGGCGGCGCGGTCAGCGAAGACAGCGTAGGCGCTGGCGATCATGCTGGTGAAGTAGCCGAGCCACGCCCACGGGTCGGCTGTCCCTTCGTGCCAGCCGTGGGTGGAGTCCAGGAGCGCCTGGTAGTAGGCGTCGGCTGACTCGGCGATCTCCTGCTCAAGGCTCACGTAGCGGCCCACCGTGTAGCCGTGCTCGCCGAGCAGGGCGCCGGTGAGCAGGCGGGCGACCCGTCCGTTGCCGTCCTCGAAAGGGTGGATGACGAGAAGGTCGAGGATGAACAGCCCGGATAGGAGCACCGGGTGGTGCTCGCCCGCCGCGACCGCTTCGGGGTAGCGCTTGATCAGGTCATCGACGGCGAACGGGGTGCTCGCGGCGGGCACCGGCTTGAAGCGGACGGTTGTCGAGCCGTCCGGAGATCGGTCCACGACGAGGTTGTCTTCTGTCTTGAAGCCCCCGCCGGGCATCGCCGTGTGGGCGAACAGCAGCCGGTGCAGGTGCAGGATCAGGCCGACGTTTAGCGGTCGCCAGTCCTCCCGGAACAGGTAGTCCTGGGCGTCGCGATAGCCGGCGAGTTCCTGCTCGCTGCGGTTGCGCAGCGTTGTCGTCCGCCGGTCGATAATCCGCTGGGCGCGGTCGGCGTCGGCGACGATGACGCCCTCGATCGCCGAGGAGGCGGTGATGCTCAGGACGCGGGCCCGGTCGGCGAGCTCGGTGAGCAGCCCCGGCATCTGGTCACGGTAAAGCGCTTCCGAGCCCCGGCCGAAGTCGATGGCGCTGAGCCGGGTGACGACCTGCGAGGGCACCATCCCGATGAGGGCGTCAAGGTCTGTGAAGCTGCGCAAGGAACCTCCCAACGAACTTAACAAACGACCTAATCTTAGCGGCTATTAGCATGTTTAGCGGGTTGGATTGGTAAGTTTCTGGCTGCCTATGCCTCTTCGGTCATCGGCCGTGCGCTGGCCGACATAGGCAGCCCAGTCTCGCTTTGCCCACTGGGACCAGCGCTCGGCGGTGCCGACGCTGATGCCCGTCAGGTCAGCCAGGACAGAGGCAGGAAGTTCTGCAGCCAGTGCAAGGCGGGCGGTGTTGCGACCGGCATGGGCGTCGATGCCATAGCGTTGCAGACGGACGCCGAAGAGGATGTCCACGGCCGGGCGG
>CAVQOE010000007.1:0-12373 GCA_963714295.1 uncultured Actinomycetota bacterium
CGCGACCGGGGTCGCGCCGGGGCGTCCGGGCATCGGCCGACGGCGTCCTGGCACCGCCCGGCTGCGTCCGGGCACCGGCAGGCGGCGTCCGCGGGGCGCCCGGTGGAGGCCCGGGATCGCGGCCGCGCGGCCTGGCTCCAGGCTCGCCGCCGTACGGCCTGCTCGGGCGTGCTTCGCGCCATTGTGGGTCGCTCATATGTGCTTCGGATGTTAGCCGTTGTGCATTGATAACGGGAACGTGACGGTAGGCTTCGACGGACGGTATCGATCCAGAGCTGGGACTGCTGAGGAAAGATGCCATGGTTAGGCCAGGCTCTTCGGCCCCGTTGTGGGGCGCCGCCGGGAAGGCCGGGTATGCCCTGAGCTGCGTGGCCGCGGCCCTGGTCCTGGCGGTGAGCGGCTTTTCCTACTTTGTCGTGCGCGACGTGAGCAGCATCGGCGGCTCGCACGCGATCACACAGCGGCCCGTCCATCGGCGCGCAGAACATCCTGCTGATGGGACTGGAGAGCCGGACCGACTGGAACGGCAACATCCTGCCGAACAACATCCTGAACGCCCTGCACGCCGGGAGCAGGCAGGGCGTCGAGGACGGGGTCGGCGGGAACGCCACCAACACGCTGATCCTGATCCACATCCCGGCGGGCGGCAAGAAGGCGGTCGGCTTCTCCATCCCGCGCGACGACTGGGTCAACTTCGCCGACACGCTCGGAACGCAGCAGGTCGGGCAAGATCGACCAGGCCTACGGCGTCTCCCTGGCCGCCAAGGAGTCCCAGCTCCGGCACGCAGGATCCGGGCATGAGCCAGAACCAGGTCGCCTTTCAGGGCAACGAGGCCGGCCGCGCCGCCACGGTCGCGACGGTGGAGCAGCTCACCGGGGTGCACATCGACCACTTCGCCGAGGTCAACCTGGACGGGTTCTACGAGCTCGCGAAGCGTGCTCGGCGGCGTGGAGGTCTGCCTCAACCACCCGGTCCCGCTATGACCCCAACTCGGGCTTTTACGCCCATAAGGCCGGCTACCAGCACCTGAACGCCGCGATGGCGCTGGCCTTCGTCCGCCAGCGCGACGGCCTGCTCAACGGCGACCTCGACCGCACGCACCGCCAGCAGGCGTTCCTCGACTCGGTCATGCAGCAGTTGCGCACCGAGGGCGTGCTCAGCGACCTGACCAAGATCAATTCGCTGCTGTCGGTGGCCAAGCAGTACGTGATCACCGACTCCGGCTGGAACCTGCTCGACTTCGCCAGCCAGATGCGCAGCCTGACCAGCGGCAACCTGACCTTCCACACGCTGCCGATCGTGGGCTACGAGACCATCGACGGGCAGGACGCCAACCAGGTCGACCCGGCCCTGATCCAGCAGCTGGTGCAGGAGACGTTCTACCCGGCGCCCCGCGCCTCCAGCTCGTCCGGCCCCCAGCCCGCCAGCACGACGGCCGCGGCCAGCCGGCCGACGCCGCCAAGACCACGGTGGACGTGTACAACGGGGGCAGCACCCCGGGGCTGGCCGGGCAGGTCTCCGCCGCCCTGGTCAAGGACGGTTACAAGGCCGGGCAGATCGGGAACACCAGCGCGCTGACCACGACCGAGGTGCTCTACGGCACCGGCTCGGCGGCCAGCGCCAGCAAGATCGCTTCGCTGTTCGGCGTCACCGCGACCGCGAGTTCCACGGTGGCGGCCGGGCACGTCGAGGTCATGCTCGGCGCGAACGCCGCGGTGCCCGGCGCCAGCCGCACGCCGACGGCCTCGAGCTCGGCGGTTCCCGTCCCCACCACGGGCGCGCAGGGCGGCGCCGTCAACGCGAAGAACGGTATTCCCTGCGTCGACTGAGCTAGCACCACCGGGTCACGACCGCCGGGCAGCCAGCCGGTGTGATGCGACCCTGGATGTTGCGGCTACGCTTGCGTCATGGGCAAGATCCGGGTGATCGTCGCGAAGGTCGGGCTTGACGGCCATGACCGCGGGGCAAAGGTCGTGGCCCGCGCGCTGCGCGACGCCGGCGTGGAGGTCATCTACACCGGGCTGCACCAGACGCCGGAGCAGATCGTGGCCGCCGCCATCCAGGAGGACGTCGACGCGGTCGGGCTCTCCATTCTCTCCGGCGCGCACATGACGCTGTTCAGCCGGGTGATCGAGCTGCTCAAGGAGCGGGACGCCTCGGACATCGTGGTGTTCGGCGGCGGCATCATCCCGGACGAGGACATCGAGGAGCTGTCCCGGATGGGCGTGGCCAGGATCTTCACGCCGGGAGCGTCCACGACCGAGATCGTCGCCTGGGTCCGCGCCGCATTCGGGTCCCCAGGTAGCCGAAAGCCCGGCGTAGTCCCGGGCCGCCAGCAGGTGATCGGTCACTACTACTTCCCCTGGGACGCCGGGCCGGGCCACCACAGGAGCATCTGGGGCGGGTGGGCTGGCTGGTCAGCCGGGGCGGCTGATGTGGCGGATGATGTCTTCGACTGGGCGGTCTGCGGTGAGCTGGATGTCGTCGCTGACTGCGCCGTCGCGGAGCCGGATCACCCGTTCGGCTCTGGCGGCGACCTGCGGGTCGTGGGAGGCGAGCAGGATGGTCATGTGGTGTTCGGCGCGCAGGCGGGCGAGCAGGTCAAGGATGCCGGCGGCGGTGGCGGAGTCGAGGTTGCCGGTGGGCTCGTCGGCGAGCAGCAGGGCGGGGGTGTTGATCGGGCGCGGGCGATGGCGATCCGCTGCTGCTCGCCGCCGGACATCTGGGAGGGCAGGGAGCGTTCGCGCCCGGCCAGGCCGACCGCTGCCAGCAGCTGCCGGGCCCGGTCGCGCTTGTCCCAGCCGGTGCGGTAGGGCAGGCCCGGGGCGAGGCACGTTGTCCAGGGCGGTCAGGGCGGGCAGCAGGTTGTAGCGCTGGAAGACGAAGCCGACGGTGCGCCGGTAGTCGGCCAGGGCGTTGCCGCGCAGCGCGGTGATCTCGGTGCCGTCGCTGATGATGGTGCCGGAGTCGGCCGTTCGATCGCGCCGATCATGTGCAGCATGGTCGACTTGCCTGAGCCCGAGGCGCCGGTCAGCGCGGCGAACGCGCCCGCCTCGATGGTGAACGTGACGGCCTCGGCGGCGGTGACCTGCCCGCCCTGGCCGGTGCCGTACCGTTTGGTGACGCCGCGCAGCTCAAGCGCGCCGCGGCCGGGGGCACTGGCAGGCATGTGATTACTCCTCGCCTAGCAGGCGGGCGGCGGGCAGGCGGCGCAGCAGCGCGGCGGGCAGCAGCGTGGCCGCGGCGGTGATGACGGCCCCGGCCGCCACCGCGGCGGCCGCGATGGCCAGCAGCCGGGCGGGCAGCTGCCCGGCGAACCAGGCCGCGCCCGCCAGCCCGAGCCCGGCGCGGGCCAGCGAGCCGGTGACGCCGATGACCGCGCCCTCGGTGACCACCAGCCGGGCCAGCGCGCCCTCGCGCCAGCCGAAGCTGCGCAGGGTGGCCAGTTCGGCCGCCCGCTCCCGGATGTTCAGGAACACCACGTCGGCGACGGCCAGCGCGCCGAGCGCGGCCGTCGCCCCGGCGGCGGCGTAGTCGACGCCCTTGATCTGGACGGTGACGGCGGTGCCGAGCAGGGACCGGCGATCTGGCCGCGGAAGGCGACGGTGACGGCGGCCAGCATCGTCACCGCGGCGATGCCGGTGGCCAGGCTGGCCACCCCGATCAGGGTGCGGCCGGGGGTGCGGGCCACGTTGAGCAGCGCCAGCGAGGTGATCCCGCGGGGGTGGTGCGCGCGGCGGACCGCGAGCACCGGCGGCCGGACCGAGCTGACCGGATCGGCCCGGGCGGCCCGGGCGGCCGGCAGCAGGCCGCCGGCGACGGCCACCGCGATGGCGACGGGGACCGCCAGCAGCGCCCGTCCGGGCGAGGCGTCCAGGCCCAGCCCGGCTGAGGCCGGCACCGCGATCGCCGCGGCCAGCAGCCCGGCGGCGAGCCCGATCCCGGCCAGCTCGCCCAGCACGGTGGCGAACAGCCGGGACCGGCGCCAGCCGACGGCGGCGAGCACTCCCAGCTCACGGCGCCGCCCGCGGACCGCCGCGGTGGCGGCGTTGCCGACGAACAGCACGCACACCACCACGATCAGCGTGAACAGCGCCACGCTGGTCTTGTCCACCGCGTTCAGGATCAGCAGTGCGACGCCCTTTTTCACCCAGTTCTCGGACAAGGTCAGCGGCGGCGGCCCGAACGTGCCGGCGGGCAGGTCGACGGTCACCGGCGACGGGGAGGAGCCGTCCACGATGTCCACGTCCAGGCCGGTGCGCCGGGCGATCTGCTGCGCCACCGTGCTGACCCGCGCCCGCGACAGCGCATCCGGCCGGGTGACGCCCGCGACCCGGACCTGGATCACGCTGATCGGATCGCGGCTGGCACGCCGGTGAACAACCGGGTGTTCTCCAGCGCCGGCAGCGCCGTCAAGGTGGTGATCAGGTTCACCGGCTGGCTGACCAGGCCACCCAGGTTCTGGTTCGGCAGCAGGTCGCCGCCGTGCAGCGCCCGGCGGCTGGCCGGGGTGGCCGGCGCCACGGTCAGCGGCCTGTAGGCGCCGAGCGGCACCCGTGACAGCGGGTCGAACGACTTGATCCTAGCCGGATCAAACACGCCAGCGACCTTGATCAGGGGGGGCCGCGGAGTTCCCCGCGCTCACATTCACGTGCGAGGTCACCGTCCGGTACTGGCTGTCCTCGTCGTCCATGGCGACCGGAACCGAGGTGCCGGTGAACCAGACCGCCGGAGGGTTGACCACCTGACGCGCCGTCAGCGCCCCGGCCGCGGCGGGCTGGTAGTCCACCGGGCCGACCGACCAGTAGCCAGCGAAAGGAGTGCCGGTGCCGACGCTCTGACGCCCCGGCCCGAGCTGCATAATTGTCACTGCCGTCTCGAGCCCCTTGAGCACGGCGGTATAGGCCTGCTGGGCCGTGGTGCGCACGGTGGCCACCGCGCGGCCGGGAGCCGAGGCCTGCGCGCTCGCCCAGGCAGCGTTCATGGCAGGCATCGCAGGCGGTGCCGTCAGCTGCTGCAGGGCGGTCTGCGCGTACTCGCTCATGCCGCTGTCAGAGGAGGCCAGCACCGGCACTGTCACGCCGTTGCTGACCTCGTTCTCCTTCAGGTAACCGCCGGAGACAACCGCCTTGTTCAGCCCGTCCAGTTCCGCCTCGGCGTCCGGGTCGATCGCCGCGATCAGCACCGGGACGGTCCAGGCGACGTAGTAGCCAGCCTCGGTGTGGTTGACCACCCCGCCCGGCGGTGGCGGTTGATCGTACTGGTTCACCCGTGACCAGCACGACGCAGAGGACTGCGCGGCCGTGCCGAACGGGTTCGTTCCCGGTGCCGGGGTGCTGCCGTCCCCCAGCACGCATCCCGGGCCGGTGCCGTCGGTGTAGGCTACAACGTCCGTGTCGGGTATGCCGTTCGTGTTGCCCTTGAGTGGCAGCGGCGTCACGTACAGGTAGGACGGCGGCTGCGCAATGCGGCTGGCGCCGCTGCCGCTGACCCAGGTGGTGGAGATCCGGTACAACTGGCGGCCGGACCCGGCCAGCGCGGCGGCCGGCACCGGCACGAACACGGCGGTCTGGAGCTGCGCGTACCCGACCATCGCGATCGGCGCGGCGACCTTCACCCCGGGAATCTGCTGGATCTGGTGGTACTGCGCCATCGTGATCCCGCCGTCGATGCCCCACAGGAAATCCGGCTGCACCGTGCCGGTCTGGTTCTCCACCGCGGTCCTGGCCCCCTTCGGCCGGACCAGGATGTCATAGGCCGGCACGTAGTTCGCCGACACCTCGCCGGCCGTGCGCAGCTGCGCCGTCCGCGACGCCGCGGTCAGCACGGTGAACGCGGTCGCCGCCACCAGCACGGCGGCGATCAGCGCCAGCGTGCGGGCCGGGCGGAACCGCGCCTGGCACCAGGCGAGCCTGCCCATCACCGCACCTCCCGCGTGCCCGCGCCTGTCCCCCGGGGCTGGCGCCGGCCGGGAGATGGGACTATGCTCACCCCTTACCTAGCGGCAATGCAAGAACGGCCGCCGGATCGTTACCTAGCGGCAAGGTAAGGCGCATGCCCCTGCACCACGCGGTCCTGGCCCTGCTGGCGGCCAGGCCAGCCCACGGCTACGAGCTGAAAACCAGCTTCGAGCAGGCCGTCGGCGACCAGTGGGGCGGGCTGAACATCGGCCACCTCTACCAGATCCTCGACCGGCTCTCCCGGGACGGCCTGATCGACTCCGAGCGACAGCCGCAGCAGGTCAAGCCCGACCGCATCATCCACCGCCTCACCCCGGCCGGCCGCGCCGAACTCCACCGCTGGCTCGCCGAGCCGGCCGTCCCCGCCCGCGGCTACCGCGACGACTTCTTCCTCAAGGTCATGGCCGCCGTCCGCTCCGCCGACCCGGCGGTGCTGCCCGGCGTGCTCAGCCGGCAGCGCGCCTGCCTGCTGCGGCAACTGCACGCCCTGGCCGGCGCCCGCGGCACCAGCACCACCGCCGTGGACTCGCTGCTGATCACCGCGGCCGAACTGCACATCCGCGCCGACCTCGGCATCATCGACGCCGCCGAGAAAACCCTCACCGCCGGCCCCGCCACCGCCGGCCCCGCCACCGCCGTCACCAGGCAGTCATCACCGGGCCAGACACCCCCGCAGACCGCAGCGGGTTAGCCCGCAGGTCGCCCGCGCCCGGTCCGGACTGCCTGCCGCACAAGCCGTAGGTGCTGGTCCCGCCCCGCACGGGTCAGCTGGCTACGTACCGCAGTTCCAGGTGATCTTGATGTCCCGACCAGCTCAGGTTCAAAGACCAGCACCCCGCCGTGGGGAGATTGATGATCGACGGGCCGGGGCCCCCGTCACTTCCCCGGGTGACAGTCCGGCCGGTGCCGCTGAGCGTGGCCCGGATCTGCAGCGGGTCAGTGGGCTGCAGGCCGAGGCCGGCCCCTGGCATAGAACTGGCGACTGCTAGCCGGAAGTGATTTTGACCCGCCGAGACAAGGCCCGCTGCATCTTCGTCGGAGTGCCTATAGAAACTTAGAAATAAGTCAGCGTCTATTGAAGTACAATATGGCCTGATGTAGCGTCATTAACGGCACGTCTGATTTTCCCGTAGCCGTGTTGGTCTCTGCTTAAGGCAGTTTGGGCAGCCTCCGGGAGCGTTGCTCCGGACCCTGGTAGCGCTGGCTTAGCGGATTGATCCATGAGACGCCTGGTTCCGGCAGGACGACCGCCTGCGGTCTGTCGCCTCGTACGGGCTCGACGCCTCTTCAGCTAGCGGCCAAATGCCGTGACGATTGTATTCGACGACATGTGGGCACCAGTTTTGGTGCTGGGAACCCCAACGTGGTGGGCCCTCGGTGCTCCAGTCTCGAGTGCGGTCGTAAACGTTAACCGGGAAATCCCGTGACGGCCCTGGTGTGCTATGGGCACCTTCATACGATCTCCACGGAAAATGCACCTGCCATCCATATGACGGTTCTTAGATAGGCCGGGGGATAAGGACTAATCAGCCCGGATTATTCGCCCCTGCCCGCGCATCGCGTGCCCGTTTCATGGATGTGGCATCCGCAGGCACCGACAAGGAGGAAACCATGGACCAAAGCTACCCCGTACAGGTGCGAGCTCGCCTCGACGAACCGTTGAGCCGCTGGCTGTGGCTGGTCAAGTGGCTGCTGGCGATCCCGCACTACATCGTGCTCTTTTTCCTGTGGATCGCGTTCGCCGTCGTCACCGTCATCGCGTTCTTCGCGATCCTGTTCACCGCGCGCTACCCCCGCTCGCTGTTCAGCTTCAATCTGGGGGTGCTGCGCTGGTCGTGGCGGGTCGCCTACTACACCTACAGTGCCCTGGGGACCGACCGTTACCCGCCGTTCAGCCTGGCTGAGGAGCCGGACTACCCCGCGACGCTGGACGTCGCCTACCCCGAGCGGCTCTCCCGCGGCCTGGTCCTGGTCAAGTGGTGGCTGCTGGCGATCCCGCAGTACGCCATCGTCGCCGTGTTCGCCGGCGGCGCCGCCTACACCGCGACCGGGGCCTCGGGCGAAACAACGTGGCAGGCCGATGCCCTTTCCAGCGGCCTGATCGGGCTGCTCGTGTTCTTCGCGGCGATCACGCTGCTGTTCGCGGCCGCTACCCGCGAGGGCTGTACGACTTCGTCGTCGGCATGAACCGCTGGGTGGTACGGGTCATCGCGTACGCCGCCTTGATGACCGACGCCTACCCGCCGTTCCGTCTGGACCAGGGCGGGGCCGGCGTACCCGCCCCCGCACCCGATGACCTTGCACCAGCATCGGCCGCTTCGGCCCCCATTCCGGCCTGACGGGTCAGATCACGTCGCGCCGCTTGGTCAGGGCGATTCCGCCAGCGACGAGAGCCACCGTGTATCCGATCAGGATGACCCCGCCGACCCACCCGGGCGGGGCGTTCGGGAAGGCCGGTCCGGAGGTGGTCATGACCTCTGAGGCGAGCGCGGGGGCGATGACCGGCGCCCCGAGCATCCAGCCCTGGTGGAAGAGGTTGTAGAGCGCGGTGAAGGCGAGTTTCGGCGCCGAAACTGCCCGCGTACACGACTATCGCGGCGATGACGGAGGCCATCTGGTTGCGCAGCACCGCGCCAAGACCGAGCCCGAAGACGCCCCAGGCGACGAACGCGAGCAGGTTCAGCAGTACCGAACGGGCCACGATCCATCCGGCTAGTGACGTGCTGACGTGCTGGCTGTACAGGAACAGCGGCGTGGCCACCGCGGCGATGACCGTGCCCACCAGCCAGAACAGCGCTCCGCAGCAGGCCGCGGCGGCCACCTTGGCCCTGATGACCGTGGTCCGGCGCGGAACGGTCACGAACGTCACGGCCGCCGTCTGGTTCGCGAACTCACTCGTCACGATCACCACGCCGAGGAGCAGCGCGAACAGGACGCCGACGCGCTGCCCCGAGGTCATCATGCTGGCGGCCATCGCGGCCACGCCCGCGGGAGAGCGGGCCTGCGCCGCCTGCGCGAGGGCCTGCGCCGGGCTGACGAGGCCCTGCTGCGGGTAAAGCTGATAGTGAATGCCGAACCCGTTAATCGTCAGCGCCAGCCGCCGTGAACACGATGAAACCGGTGAGAAAGAGCCACCCGGTGCTCGTCGTGCGGAGCTTCATGAACTCGGCCCTGAGCAGGCGAGCCAGGGTGGTCCCGGTGTCGCCGGCCTGGTCCAGGGCGGCGCTGTCAAGCAGCGCTGTCATCGGATCGCCGCCTTTCCCGCGGTGAGCTCGAGGAACGCGGCTTCCAGGTCAGGGAGCTGCGTGACGAGCTGGTGGATGGCGACGCCCGCCCGCAGCGCGGCGTCGCCGATCGCGACCGCGTCCGCCCCGGTGATGTACGCGCCGCCGTCGCCGGCCGGCGTTACAACCACGTCGCCGCCGAGCACGGCCGCGAGCTTTTCCAGTTCGGGAGTGCGCACCAGGGTCCGGCTCAGGTATGTCATCGAACCGATCACGGACGCCACCGTTCCCTGGGCGGCCAGCCGTCCGGCCGCGACGATGACCAGGTCGTCTGCGAGCTGTGCCATCTCCCCGAGCAGGTGGCTGGACACCAGGACCGTCCGGCCCTGCGTGGCCAGGGTCCTGAGCAGGTCGCGCATCCACCGGATGCCCTCCGGGTCCAGCCCGTTGGCCGGCTCGTCGAGGATCAGCACCTGCGGGTCCCCGAGCAGCGCCGCCGCGACGCCGAGACGCTGGCGCATGCCGAGGGAGTAGCCCCGGAACGTCCGGTTAGCGGCTACGCCGAGCCCGACAAGCTCAAGCACCTCATCCGCCCGCGCCAGCGGGATGCCCGCGGACTGGCAGACGATACGCAAGTGATCGCGCCCGGTGCGGTCCTTATGCGCCGCGCCCGCCTCGAGGACCGCGCCGACGCGCCGGATCGGCTGATCCAGGTCGGCATAGCGGACGCCGCCGATGGTGGCCGTTCCCGCGGTCGGCTCGACCAGATCGAGCAGCATCCGCAATGTCGTCGTCTTCCCCGCACCGTTCGGGCCGAGGAACCCGGTAACCCGGCCCGGTTCCACGGTGAACGACAAGTCATCGACGGCCCTGACGCCGCGGTATTCCTTCGTCAGCCCGCAGACGTCGATCCGTCCCCGGGACATCAGCGCGGGAGAGACCCGCTTTCCGCCGAGCGGCCGGTCAGGGAAACCCGGCCCGGCGCCGTCCGTGGTGCGCGGTCCGTGCGCGTGCCGCCGCGATTAAGCCGCGCCAGCCACACCAGGCCGCCGATCACGACGACCGCGAGCAGGACAACCATCTCACCCCTCCAGCCGCGACCGCATTCGCCGCATCGTGGGGCCGGCTGAGTCGCGGTGGCCGGCGAGTAGCTCTCGGGCACTAACTCTACATAGCAAGAGTTAGGGCGGCAAGGGGCCTTGGGTGCATCACCCGCGGCGTATGCTGCGCGCCATGACTGTTGATGTAATCGTGAAGACGATCGAACCGACGCCGACAGCGGTGGTAGCGGCGGCTACGACGTGGGCGGAGTTCCCGAAGGTGTGGGGGCCGATGCTGGACGAGGTGTGGGGCTTTCTCCGCGGCGGCGCCCCGGAGGGGCTCTACACGCAGGGGCATAACATCATGCTCTACAAGGACGATGTTCCCAACGTCGAAGTCGGCGTCCAGGTGAGCGGCTCATTCGATCCCGTCGGTCAAGTCGTCGCGTCAACGCTGCCGGGCGGGCTCGTCGCCACCGCGACCCACACCGGCCCGATCGCCAGGATCGGCGACACCCATCACGCGGTGTGCGAGTGGAGCAAGGCGAACGGGTACCGGCTGGCTGGCACCCACTGGGAGATCTATGGCGATCCCGACCCGTCGGCTGGCCACTTCGATGTGGACGTGTTCTGGTCGCTGGTGGCGCCGTAACCCGGAGACCTCTGGGGATTCGGATGACATCATCGACCGGCCACTGTGCCCCCGGCCCCGGCCTGGTCTGACATCAGCGCTCGGCGATGGCCGCACTGGCCAACTTCTCCAAATCCCTGTCCAAGGAGGTCAGCCCGGGGTAGGTAATAGCCTGTACCGCATAAGAGCTACGCTGCGGTACAATGAGTCGCGAAGGAGTAGGGAGGTTAGCCATGGCCGCAAGCACCTCGTTCCGGATCAGCGACGCAGCCCGGGCTCGCCTGGCATCGCGTGCCGCCCACGAGGGCGTAACCGCCACCGCGCTGCTGGATCAGCTCATCATCGAGGGGATCGACCAGCTCGACTACCCCGGGATCGTCTTCCGAGGTCCTGCGCACGACCGGCGCGCCGCGCTTGCGGCCGGCCCGGACGTCTGGGAAATCATCTCGCGCCTGCAAGAACTGGACGGTAGCGAAGAACAGCGAATCAGCCTTCTGGCCGCTGAGTCGGATCTGCACCCCCGGCTCATCCGCATTGCTCTGGATTACGCGGCGGAACACCCCAGTGGGATCCGCGAACGGATCGATCGCAACCGGGCCATGGCCGAGCGGAGCCGCCACACAGCACGGCAGCGCGAAGCCCTCCTGGCGTGACTGCCTTCCTGATCGATGAGATGTTCCCGGCGGCCGCGGCCGAGATCCTGCGCACTAAGTACGGCCATGACGCCGTCCAGGTCGGCGAGGTCGGCCCACGGCCGGCCGACGATACGCAGGTTGCGGCGGCTGCCCGGGCCGAAGGGCGGGCTGTCGTCACTGAGAATGTCGCGGACTTCGCCGCCGAGCGCGACCTGGTTTTGGTGTTCGTCCTGAAGAAGAACCTGCCAGCGGGAGGCGGGCAGGCTGCCGCGTTGGCCAGGATCTTGGACCGTTGGGACAGGGACCATCCTGATCCGTATCTCGGTCACCATTGGCCGACGACGGACTGAAGGGCAGCCATGGCAGACCAAGCGCCGCGCCCGAGGTGAGACCGAAGAACTCCTCATCGCCGGCCAGTTCCACCAGAACCCGCCCCACCCGGTCCATGTCAAAGATTTCGGCCGAACGGACCTCATCAAGCCGATCCGCAAAGCGGTGCAGTGGCCCTGGCAGGCCGCCGGTACCCGGCTGGTCACCGTTACTGACCTCGTTACGCAGGCCTGGGTCATCGGACGGCATAGCTCGCCTCCCTTCTAGCAGCCCCAGCGTCCGCACACTCGGCCCATCACCGTCGAGCGGTGCCTGAACGACTGGCTGGACACCCTGGACACGCAGGCAGGAAGCACGGTAACGGGCTATCGGATCATGGCCGGGCACCTGACCGGGCTGGTCGGCAACGTCATAGCTCGCTGACCTGAAGGTGCGGGACGTGGGCTTCGCGCTTGGCACGCTGGCTGAGCGCTTGTCAACCAGGAGCGTTAGGCTGGCCCGGATGATCCTGATCCAGGCCATCCGGAACGCGATGGTGAACGACCTCGTGGT
>CAVQOE010000008.1:0-12743 GCA_963714295.1 uncultured Actinomycetota bacterium
GTCGTGCTGTCCTACCGCGAGGTGGTGTCGGTGTACACCAGGGCGGGCGGATCGTACGTGGTGGCCAGGGAGAACTTCGGCCCGCGGGTTGCCCAGGTGGCCGCGGTCGCGCTGCTGATCGACTACGTGGTCACGGTGGCGGTGCAGACCGCCGCCGGCAGCGCCGCCATCGTCTCCGCGTTCCCCGCGCTGTCCCACCTCCCGGTCATCGGCCCGAAGATCCTGCTGGTTACCTCGGTCACCGCGATCGGCCTCATGTGCCTCGGCAACCTGCGCGGCCTCCGCGAGGCGGGCCGGGTCTTCGCCCTGCCCACCTACCTGTTCGCCGGCTCGCTGCTGGTGATGATCATCACCGGCCTGATCCGCGAACTGACGGGCGGCGGCCTGCCGCAGGTCGTCCCAGGTGCGGGCGCCGTCGGCATCGGCACCCACTCCGGGCTGATCGCCATCGGTGCCATCTACATAATGGCGAAGGCCTTCGCCAACGGCGGGTCCTCGCTGACCGGAATCGAGGCGGTGTCCAATGCCGTCAGCGCGCTGCGCCCACCGGAAGGACGGCACGCCCGGCAGCTCCTTACCACGCAGGGCGCACTGGTGGCGGTGCTGATCGCCGGGATCTCCTGGCTGGCGCACATCACGCACGCGATCCCCTACACCGCGGGCTTCCCCACCGTGCTCGCCCAGGAGGCTACGGTCGTCTTCGGTCGCACCGCCGCCGGGCAGGTGATGTTCATCGCCCTGCAGGCCGCGACCGCCGCCATCTTGTTCACCGGCGGAAACACCAGCTTCACCGGGTTCCCGTTCCTGGCCAGCTTCGTCGCCGAGGATTCGTTCCTGCCCCGCTGGCTCGGCAGGCGCGGGCACCGGCTGGTGTTCTCCAACGGCATCGTGCTGCTCGCCGTGCTGTCGGTGGCGCTGATGCTGGTGGCGGGGGCCACGGTAGACGCCCTCATCCCGTTCTACGCGATCGGCGTATTCACCGGGTTCGCGATGGCCGGGTTCGGCATGGCCAGGTACCACCGCCGGACCCGGGAGCGGGGCTGGCGGCGGAAGCTGGTGATCAACCTGGCAGGCGGGATCTACACAGCGCTGGTCGTGCTGCTGTTCGCGGTGGTCAAGTTCACCGAGGGCGCGTGGCTGATCGTGATTATCTTCCCGGTGCTGGTGTTCATCCTCATCCGGTTCAACCGCGAATACCAGGTCGAGGCCGCGTGCCTCGCCGACACTAGCCAGCGCGCCCCGCAGGCGCAGCAGCCTAACTACTCCCGTCGCGTCGTGCTGCTCCTCGTCGACGGCTACGACCCCGCGACCATCGCGGCGCTGAGGTATGCCAGGAGCCTGCGGCCCACTGTGCTCCGCGCGGTGCACTTCAGCCTGGACAACGCACGCGCGGAGCAGCTCTGTCGCCAATGGGTGGACGCGGGAACGGGGATCCCGCTCGAGCTAGCTGACTGCCCGGACCGCCGCCTGGCGCACGCTGCGGCCCGGCTGGCGACCTCGCTCGCCGCCGCACCCGGCACGCACGTCACAGTCGTGCTGCCGCGCCGCTGCTACCCGCCACTGGCCGGGCGGCTACTGCATGACCACACCGCGGACCGGATCGCGCGCGTCGTCAGCCGCGTGCCCGACGCGGCGGCCACGATCGTCCCCTTCGACGTCACGCACCGGGTGGGGGTGGCCCAGGCGAAGCGGTCCACGCTTGCCGCGGCACTGAGACCAGGGCGCCTTGAGGACTACGAATGGCCCGCACCGCCGCCGGAGACGGATCCCATCGGGTCGTTGTGCCAGCCCGGCCAGGCCATCGTCGAGGGCCGGGTGCGCGCCGCTGAGATCCGGTCCGGTCAGCCGGCCGGAACCAGCGTGCTGGCCTGCGAGGTCGCCGACTCAACCGGGGAGCTCACGGCGGTCTTCCTCGGCCGCGCCCACATCGCTGGCCTAGAGCCAGGTTGCCGCATCAGGCTGCACGGCACGGTTGGCATCGGCGCAGGCGGCCAGCCGACGATGACCAACCCCGCCTACGAGCTGCTGGCCTAACTGGGACAGGTGGCCCCGGAGGAGCGCGCCGGCGGAAACCCTGCCTTTTAGGGACCTTGGCCTCTCGGCCGCCGGGGCGCCAGCGCGCATCCTGCTTGTTATGGATTCCTGTAGCCCGGAGCTGGAACAGCTGTCGCGGGATGAGTGCATTCGCCTGATGGGCTCGGTGCCCGTCGGCCGGATCGTCTATACCCGGCAGGCGCTCCCCGCGGTCGAACTTGTCAGTTTCGCGCTTGTCGACGGCGACATCGTCATCAAGACGAGCGCCGAGGGCGAGCTCGCCGCCGCCACGCGCGAGGCCGTCGTTGCGTTCGAGACTGACAGCGTGGACCTCGCCGGGCAGGCCGGCTGGAGCGTGGCCATTGTGGGGCAGGCGCGGGCGGTAACCGACGGCGAGGAGACCCGCTGCCTGGAGCGGGTCGTGCTGACGTCATGGATCCCAGGGCAGCGCGGCCATTTCATCCGCATCTCGCCGGTCATCGTGAACGGACGGCGCGTCGGCGCCCAGCAATTTAGCGGAGGCTCTTATGCGCGTCATTACTGAACGGCAGCTGGCGATCGTGCTCGGCGGGCTGGCCGGCACCCCGAGGGTCGTCGTCGGCGGCAACTTCGCTACCCCATGGCGGGCCTTGGCCGTGCTGGACGGCACGCTAGCGCGGTACCGGCTATTCGCGCTGAACGCGCAGGCAGGAATGCCCAACCGGGAGGGCGTGATGTTTGAGTCGCCGTTCGTGGGGCCCGGCATGCGCGGGCAGAGTCGGCTGCGCTACTTCCCCTGCCGGCTGTCGCTGGTGCCCCCGCTGCTGAGCAAGGTTCTGCCGCCGGACGTGGTACTGGTTCAGACGTCAGTGCCGTCTGATGGCACTGTGTCGCTCGGGACCGAGGTGAACGTGCTGCCCGCCGCGATCGAGGGCGCCCGGTCCCGCGGCGGCCTGGTGATCGCGCAGCTTAACCCACGGGTCCCGTACACCTATGGGGACGCGGTGCTGCCGTGCGACGCCGTCGATTACGCGATCGAGGCGGAAGCGCCGCTGCCGTCGCCGCCGGAGCGGCCCGTGGCGGAAATCTCCGCCAGCATCGGCGACCGGGTGGCTGCCCTCATTGGCGACGGCGCGACGCTGCAGGCCGGCATCGGCGCTGTCCCGGACGCCGCCCTGGCCGGGCTGCACCGCAGGCACGGGCTGGCCATCTGGTCGGAGATGTTCAGCGACGGCGTGCTCGGCCTCGCCAAGGCGGGCGCGCTTGACCCGGGCCAGCCGGTTACCGGGTCGTTCGCGTTCGGCAGCACCGACCTTTACACCTGGATGGACCACAACCCGGACGTGCGGATGCTGCGGACCGAGACGGTCAACGACCCGGCGCAGATCGCCCGGCGACCGCGAATGACCTCCGTCAACGGTGCGCTGCAGGTAGACCTGTTCGCTCAGGCCAACGCGACCAGGGTCAACGGGAGGGTTCATTCCGGGTTCGGCGGGCAGCCGGACTTCGTGGTCGGCGCACTGCACTCACCAGGCGGGCAGGCGATCATCGCGCTCCCGTCCTGGCACCCCAAGGCGGACGTGTCCACGGTGGTGCCCCGGATTGACGGGCCGGTGACATCCTTCCAGCACAGCTTCATCGTCAGCGAGCAGGGAACCGCCGCGATCTGGGGCCATGACGAGCAAGGGCAGGCGGAGCAGGTCATCGACCATGTCGCCCACCCGTCGGTGCGCGACCAGCTCCGGGAGGCCGGACGCTCTCTCGGCTTTGGCCTCTAGGGGCTACAGCTGGCTGCCCACGAGGGCGGCCAGGTCGGCCAGACGGGCGGTATAGCCCCATCCGGCTGAGGCCGAACGGCTGGGCATCCTGGCGCAGGAAGCGGTCGACCAGCGCTGGGACACCTACGAGGAGATGGCCACCCGCGGCGCGCACTGGTTCCCGGCCGACGGGCGGAAGGGCAGCTGATGGACCTTTCGACCCGCTACCTGGGCCTGGCGCTGCGGAACCCGCTCGTCGCCTCGGCGTCCCCGCTCTCGAACACCCTCAACGGCGTGCGCCGTCTCGCCGACGCCGGGGTCGGCGCGGTCGTGCTCTTCTCCCTGTTCGAGGAGCAGCTGCGCCAGGAAGCGGAGCAGAACGCGCGGCTCGCCGACGCCGGCACCGACAGCTTCGCCGAGTCGCTGTCCTACTTCCCGGCCGGAGCGGACACCGACCCCGGCTCACGCCGCTACCTGAGCCTGCTCGAGCGCGCGGTCGCGGCCCTGGACATCCCGGTGATCGGCAGCCTCAACGGCGTGACCCCCAGCAGCTGGACCGACTACGCGCGGGCGATCCAGGACGCGGGCGCCGCGGCGATCGAGCTCAACATCTACTACGTAGCCGGCGACCCGCACATCACCGGCCGGGAAGTCGAGCAACGGCACATCGACATCCTGCGCCGGGTCAAAGACGCGGTGACCGTGCCGGTGGCGGTCAAGCTGGGCCCGCAGTTCAGCTCTCCAGCCGAGATCGCGCTGCGGCTTGACGAGGCCGGCGCGGACGGACTGGTTCTGTTCAAACCGGTTCCTTCAGCCCGACATCGACGCGGAATCCCTCGCCGTGGTGCCCGGTGTGGACCTGTCAAGCCCGGCCGAGGCCAGGCTGCCGCGCACCTGGATCTCCCTGCTGCGCAGCCAGGTCCGTGCCTCACTCGCGGCGACAAGCGGCGTCGAGGGATCAGCCGATGTGGTCAAGTACCTGCTGGCAGGGGCCGACGTCGTGATGACCGCGTCCGCGCTGATCCGGCACGGACCCGGCCACGCCGCCGTCCTGCTTGACGGCCTGTCGGAATGGATGGCCCGCAAGGGCTACGCCTCGGTCAGCGAACTGGATCTGGCGGGTGCGCCGAGGCCGCGGCCGTTGTCGGCGATGTCGAGCGTGATCAGCCCATCCTGCCGGTTCAGCGCGATAGTGACGGTGGTGGCGCGGGCATGGCGGGCGCAGTTGGATAGGGCCTCGCGGGTGACGGCAAGGATGTCGTGGGCCACGGTCTCGTCCGGGCCTGGGCCGGGCGGGAGGGTGAAGCGGACGTCGGCGGTGAACCCGAGCTGCGGGGCGTGCTCGTCGATGATCTCCATGACCCGGGCTTGCAGGCCGGCGGGGGCGCGGCGGGGTTGCCGGAGCCCGTAGATGCTGGCGCGGATGTTCTTGATGACCTCGTCCAGGGTGTCGGCGTAGCCGTTGACCCGCGCGGCAGTGGCCGGATCGCTGCGGGCGGCCTGGCCCTGAAGTTCCATGCCGAGGGCGAACAGCTCGCCGATGACCTGGTCGTGCAGGTCGCCCGCGATGCGGTCGTGGTCTTCCGCCCGGGCCAGCAGGACCTGGTCGGCGCGAGCCTGTGCGAGCTCCATAGCCACGGCGACATGGCTGACGAACGAGGCGGCCATGCCCAGGTCGGTCTCGGTGAATCCCGGGCGTGCGGCCAGCCGCCCCAGCAGCAGCGCGCCGAGAACCCGCTCGCCCGCCGCCAGCGGGACGGCGATCAGCGGGCCTATCCCGGCGCCGAGCGCCGCGGCCGCCGCCTGGAGGCGGTCGCCGGCGATCAGCGCGTGCGGACGTCCCTGATTTTCAGCCAACAGCAGCGGTGTCAGCTGGGTGGACGCGTCGAGCCAGCGGCGGCGCTGCTCGGATTCCGCGAACCGCCGCGCGTTCGCGATCGCCGCACCGGCGGTGGCGGCGAGCGCGATCGCCAGCTCCTCATCGTCGGCGGTGAACTCCCCACCCGCGGCGCGCTCGGTGAGGTAAAGGTTGCCGAAGACCTCATCCCCGATGCGGACTGGGCGCGCGCCGTGGTGGACGTGCCGGTGCCCGCGGCCGTGGACGTCAACCAGGTGAGCGACCTGCTGCGGCTGATTGGGGATGCGGCCTACAAGGAACCGGGCGTACGGCGGCTGCTGCTTGATCCCCCGGCCGTCATGGGCGTACAGGGAATCGACCTCGACCAATTCCAGATCGGCCTGGTCGCCAGAACCTTGCCGGGCAAGCAGTTCGAGGTCGGGCGTATCCTGCGGGCCCGGATCACGTCCGGGTTGCGGCGCGAGGGCATCAACCTCCCGGCCGACCTGGGGACGGCCGAGCCGGCCGAAGCCGCCTGATGCGGCGCATGCGGACCTCGACCTGGATCTTGACCGCGGTCTTCCTCATCATCGCGGCAACCTACCTGCTCGTCAGGCCATCACCAACCGCAATCGTTGTCCTTACCCCAGCGACGGCAACGTCCCCGGCGATGGCACCGACCCCGGGCTCACCCGTACCGGTACCCACTGCGTCACCCTCTCCCACCACTCCGAGATCAACCGCGCAGGCCAAGTCTTCTCCCGCGCCGGAACCGGCCGCCACGACAAGGCCGGCGAGCTCAGCATCCCCAACCGAAACATCTTCGGCCTCAGCCTCTCCCTCGGCATCGGCCTAATCGCGGTCAGGTAGCAACGCGACTTGCCAGTCGTCTCGGTACACCACCGATGACTTGGACGGGTTCTTGCGCCGGATGACGCGGAAGGCGCGACCACTGGCTCGAGCCCCGGCCGCCACGCGCAGGCCGTAGGCACGCCATCCGCGCTCGGTGAACCAGAAACGCACCCGGGGGTTGGACAGCATAGGCATCGGCAGGTCGCCCCATGCCTCATCCGCGACTCCGGCGTTCCACGCACCCATCAGCCGGCCTGGGCCCAGCGAGATCTCCAGGGCGCCGGACTCCTCCGACCAGACCCACTCGCTCGACTCACCGACCACCCGGTAGATCAACTACTCACCCCGGCCGTCGTCTAACTAAGTGATCGTCAGCCGCCGATCGCGTCCGTACGGGCGTCGCGCTCGCGCAGCCACCGATCTAAAGTAACGCCGATCCGGCCGCCCTGCTCGCGCAGGACCGGCTACGGGCGGTGCGGCAGTCGCACTTTCGTGAGCAGCGCGAGCAGGGTGCGCTGTTCCTCCGCGTCGAGGTCGGCGAACAGGCCGGAGGAGTGGAGTCGCGTGCTTAGCGCCTCCCACAGCTCGTGCCCGCGCTGCGTCAGGGCCAGGGTGCGCTTGCGGCCGTCGCCGGGATGGGGCTGCCGGGCCACGAGTCCCGTGGCCTGAAGTTTGTCAGCGGCGAGACTGACCGTAGAAGGGTCGCAACGAAGGCGGGCGGCCACATTCCGCATCGTCGGCGGCTCAGTTCCCGGGGTAAGCGCCCACAGGACGCCGGCGACGGAGGCCGGCACCTCGAACTCGGCCAGCACCTGGGCGACGATCGCCTCCACGGCGTTCCCCGCCTCCATGAGGACACGGACGATCTCGGCTTTCCGCTCGACGTCGGCGCGTGGGGCGGCCGGCGCTCTCACGTTATGCCCGGTGGTCATGCGGTCTATGATACATTCCAAATATCAATGAGAAACTCAATGAGTTTAGGGGCCTAAATGACCAGTTCTCACACCGGCGCGACGGTACTCGTTACGGGCGGGACGGGCTACCTGGCCTGCTGGGTCACGGCCGGGCTGCTCCAGCGCGGCTATCGGGTGCGCACCACCGTGCGCAGCCTCGGGCAGGCGGAGCAGGTACGCGGCGCCGTCAGCGAGCAGACAGGCGAGAAAGCGGCCAGGTCCGTCGAGTTCGCGGCTGCCGACCTGCTGTCCGACGAGGGCTGGGATGAGGCGGCCGGGGGTGCCGACTACGTGCTGCACACCGCGTCACCCATGCCCTTCAACCCGGGCGTTGACCTCATCGCGACCGCCCGCGAGGGCACCCGCCGTGTCCTGGGCGCCGCCGCCCGCGCGGGGGTGGCGCGCGCCGTGCTCACCTCTTCCGGCGTCACGGCCGTTACTGACGACCCGGACACGCCCGCAACAGAAACGGTATGGACCGAGCCGTCCGGCACGCCGGCCCGCGCGTACCCCGATTCCAAGATCCTCGCCGAGCGCGACGCATGGGATCTCGCCGCGAAGACCGGGCTCGAACTGTCCGCCGTTCTCCCGACTTTCATGCAGGGCCCCATGCTGGGGGCGCCGAGGGCGGGAACGACCGAGGTCGTCCGCCGCCTGCTGGCCGGCCAGGTTCCCGCCGTGCCGAACGTCGGGTGGAACGTCGCCGACGTCCGGGATATCGCCGAACTGCACATCCTCGCCATGACGAGCCCAGCCGCCGCCGGCCAGCGTTTCCTCGGCTCGGGCAGCTTCATCTGGTACCGCGACATCGCCCGCCTCCTGCGTGAGAGGCTTCCCGCCGCGGCCGGGAAAGTCCGCACGCGGGCCATGCCCGACCTCGCCGTTAAGCTGCTCGCACGGCGGAACCCGCAGATGGCGATGCTGCGCCACGAACTCGGCCGAAAAAGGCTTGTCGACAGCGGCAAAGCGCGCACGCTGCTCGGCTGGCATCCCCGTCCCACTGAGCAGACGATCATCGACACCGCCACCGCGCTCGTGGCCAAGAACGCGCTCAGCCGGTAACTGCCGCCACCGCGCACCACCTGCGCCTGGCCCGACTGGTAGGGGGCGACCTGGCTGAGCGGTCATGAGGCGCGCACCCGAACGACCTGCTCCGCATGGCCCATATCGAGGGCCCGGAGCCTACTGTGCCGTAGCGAAAACACCGCGGGCCTGGGTACCGTCAGGCAGCTGCCAGACTGCGGAAAGACACGGGCGTCCTGCCTCACCGCCCAGGGCAGCCCTGCCGCCCGGCCGCAGGACCCGGTGAACCCGCACAGTCAGCAGGCGTTTCCCGGTGCCATTCGCGGCGGCGGTCTCGATCCGCAGGTCGGTGCCCGCCTGACCGCTGGCCGCGACGACCGGCCCTGTCACCTGCAGGGACTCGTCCGTCACGGGTATGGCGGTCACCGTCGAGTCCGGCGTGCTGCTGAGGCTCTGGGCCTGGGGCTCGGCCTCGCCCTGGATCAGCGCGACCAACTGCGCGACAAGGACGGGATCATCGGTCCCGTCGTAGATCCAGCGGCGGCCGAGCACGCCGTGCTCGGCCGTGCCGATCAGGCTCCCCCCGGCTCCGGGCAGCGCGGCACTGCGGTAGGTCAGCGGCACCTGGTAGGTGACAGCACCGTCCCCCGTGCCGTCCGTCACCACCATGAACTCGATTCCGACTTCCCCTTGCGGGTCATCGAGCCGGAATCCGCCGACCTTGGCCAGCGCCGGCTCCGTCCCGGGCCGGCATACCAGGGCTGAGCCGGCAGCCAGCCCGCCAGCAGGTCCAGCTTCCCCGGGACCAACGTGGTCTTATGGATGATGGCCATACGCCGCCCTTCTCCCGCCGGTATCAGGCCGGAAGCCGCCTGCCCGCACAGATCGTCCACATCCGCATCGCGGTTCACGACGCTGCAGGCAACCAGCCAGCAGTGGCACCGTGAACGATCCGGCGGCGGGCCGCGAAGTCAGCTGACCCGGCGGTAGCGGATGTGGGTGGTCAGCGGCGAGTGAAGCACTTCGGCAGGCTCGAAGCCGAAGGACTCAACCCCGTCGAAGATGCGCTCGCCCGAACCGAGCAGGACGGGCGCGATGTCGAGGGTGAGCTCGTCGATCACCCTGGCCGCCAGTGCCTGCCGGACGGTCGAGGCCCCACCGGCGATGTCCACCCCGTTGTCCCCAGCGGCCTCACACGCTGCGGAGTAGGCCGCGTCGAAGCCCTCGGTGATGAAGTGGAAGGTCGTCCCGCCGTCCATCGGGATCGGATCATGCCGATAGTGGGTCAGCACGAACACCGGCGCGTGATACGGCGGTTCAGGGCCCCACCAGCCCGACCAGTCATCACCCCAGTCCCCGCGGATCGGGCCGAACATGTTCCGCCCCATCACATACGCACCCCGGGGGCGCATGAGCCACTCGTTCGCGATCTTGTCAGCGTCGTTGGCCCGCGGGTCGCCGATATGCCAGCCGTGCAGCTCCCCTCCCCGCCTGCCCAGGGGGTCCTCCCCGCTCTGATCCGGCCCGGCGACGAAGCCGTCCAACGAGATCGACATGTGGCAGGTGGTGTCCGGCACCGCGAACCTCCTCAATGACTGCGACTTGCAAGCGGTCGCGCGGCACGTGGGCGTACGACCGCATTGTGTGTGCCGCTCTCACCGAGCTAGGGGGGAACGCCTCACAAGGGTAGCCGCAGCCCCTCAACGATGCCTAGCCCGACACGATGCCACGTTCCTTGGCCTCGTTGGTCATGCGCGATCGGACCTGCAGGTCAAGGAGCACGGACATGTCCAGGCACAGGCCGGCACCTTCGGCTAGCGGTCTCCCGCGCGGGTCACCACTGCAGCGGCAGCCACGGTGACGACCGCGACCGCCACGACCGAAGGCACGCCAGCACTCCCGGCGCGGGAGTGCTGGCGCGGGCCGTCAGGTCAGGGAAGAACGGAGACTCCATTCGCGTACGAGTCGACGTCCACCATCGTCGTGGGGTTGGCGTCGGTGGCCGGGCCGCCGGCACCGTCGATGACTGACTGCAGGCCTCCGGACTGGCCCGGCGTCGGGCAGGTGCCGTTCACCGAGCAGGTGCTGGAGATGAACAGGTCCCCGGCATCGGTGAACTTAACGCCCGGCTTGTCGGGCGCCTGGTAGGCCATGGAGTCCTGCAGGGTGGCGTTGGTGTAGATGAACACGACGTAGCTGGCCATCCCGTACCCGGTGAAGGACGTGACGTTCGGGCTGACCTCGAACGCCGGGTAGCCGGCCTGGGCCGCCGACTTGTCCCAGGCCGCCTGGCTGGGGGGGTCGTAGGGCAGCTCGTTCTGGAAGAAGATGTCCGTGCCGCCCTGGCCGTTCCAGATGACCTCGCTCTTCTGGTAATGCTCGACCGCCAGGCCGTACGCGGTGACGTCGTCGCCGTTGACGACCACGCCGGTGTCGGCCTTGTTGTAGGTCCAGCCCGCTCCCACCTGGCCTTGCGGGCCGGTGATGGAGGTGTTGGCGCCGTGGTCGGCCCGCCACGCCCATACGTCGTCGATGATCGAGTGCGACGCGTTGTCGAGCAGGCTGACCGTGGCCGATACCGGGGTGGTCTCCGCGCCGCCGATGCGGAAGTAGACGTCCTGGACCGTGTCCGGGTCGGCCGCGGTGCCGGCCGTCAGGCCGGGGACGCCCACCGAGACCAGCACCGGGGAGTTCACCGGGCCCGCGTCGACGATGAGCCCGGAGATCTTCACCCCCACGTTGGGCAGCGCGATGAGCGCCGCGCTGCCGTGCTGCGGCACCAGCGTGGCGAAGCCGAGGCCGAGGACCACCGTGTGCGGGCGCTCAACGACGATCGGCGCGGACAGGTCGTAGGTGCCCGGCGTCAGCACGAGGTTCTTCCCGGCCAGCAGCGCCAGGTTGATCGCCGCGACCGGCGTGCCCGGGTTCGCCACGAAGAACGACGACTGCGGCAGCGAGGAGCCGGCCTTCGAGCCGCCCAGGAAGTCCGGGCCGCTGGAGTCCTGCCGCACCGACGGCACGAAGACGCTGAACTTCCCGCCCGGGCCGGCGTAAAGGAACGGCTCCTCCGCGGTGACCGGGCTCTGCGGCAGCACCGTGACCTGGTCCACGCCGATGACGCCCTGCGTGCCGGCCGGGTCGCTGCCGAACGCGTCCTGGCTGGGCGAGCACGCGGTGCCCGCCGCCGGCGTGTAGCCCGGCGGGCAGCCGTCACCGGAGTAGACGTAGTTCCAGACGTACCCGGCGGCGCTGTCGAAGTCGCTGTTGCGGGCGATGCCCTGCTGGTTGCCCGACCAGTCGAGCTGCCCGTTGATCTCGCTGTCGGCGACGTAGCTGCCGCTGCCGTAGTCATTGGACCCGTAACCGCTCTGCGAGCAGTAGGCCTGGAAGTTGAGGCTGCCGTTGATGATCATGTCGCGGACCGGCGACGCCTGCGACACCGACCACATATCCGTCGAGCCCCCGTAGCAGTCGGAGGAGTCGCCGATGGGCGGCAGCTGCGTGATCGGCTGGGGCACGTAGTTATTGGCCGTGTCCATGACGTTCAGCGTGAGGTTCGACATCGACCGCCAGAAGTTGACGGTCGAGTTGGCCCAGCAGTTGCTGGAACTGGCGCAGTCCAGGGCGTTGGGGAAGGCCTCGATCTGCCCGTTGATAGTCGTGTCCTGGGGGACCGCGCCCAGCCCGGCCACCTGCGTGTAGTAGCCGGCCTCGAACACGAGCGGGTCCGCCACCGAGCCGTAGGTACCCGGCTCGAAAAACACCCCGTAACCATCATCGTTGAACTGAGCCGACAACGGAACCTGCTGGGTGGCGATCGCGTTAAGGTCGGCCTGGATCGCCGCCTGGCCCATCGACGGGGTGAACACACACACATTCGGGCCGAACGTCGCCGTGACGGCGTCCGCACAAAGACTTGCTGGTGGTGAGGGATCCGCGCTGGCCCCCACGGCCGTGGCGGTCAGCGTAGCGGCTACCAAAAGCGCCGCGCTGAACAGGAGACGAACGATTCGACGCATAAGGCACCTCACTGTGCTGGAGTCTCCAGAAGAACGTACGGCGACGGGCGTGCACAAGTGAAGACCTGACCTTGAACTAAATCGTAAAAAAAGCGTGAACGTCGCGGGATTGCGGCCCCCGAGGTCGCGGACTGCATCGATGCGACCTCTCTCTCAAGAGCCAGCCTGGGCGTGCATCGGGCAATGCACATGGTCGGACGGCGAATCGGGAAGCTGGAAGTAGCCACCGGACCCGGGTGCGGTCCTTCCCCTGCATGCGGCCCCTAAGGTCTGCACGCAGGGTCTCCGT
>CAVQOE010000009.1:0-205484 GCA_963714295.1 uncultured Actinomycetota bacterium
GAAGTGTGGTCAGGGGCGGGGTCGAACCGCCGACCTTCCGCTTTTCAGGCGGACGCTCGTACCAACTGAGCTACCTGACCTTGGCGATGAAGCGCAAGGCTTAAACCGCGGCGGTCCTGACGGGATTTGAACCCGCGACCTCCACCTTGACAGGGTGGCGAGCACTCCAACTGCTCTACAGGACCATCTGTTGTTACCCACCTTAGCGGACAACGTGCCCCTCGCGGGGCTTGGCGCGGAAGCCGTAACCTCCTACGCCTGACAGAGCATATCACCGGCACTCCCGTGGTCGAGTCGGGCTTCCGGGCCGCCCCTACTGGCCAGGCCGGGGCGCCTACCGGATCACGATCCGCGGCTGGCCAGGCGGTGACGGCGCCGTCGACGGTCAGGATGACCTCATCGCCTCATAGCGGCGGCTCCGCACCGAGAACCCGCACCTGCACCGGCCCGGTGCCGGCGGCATTCACAGTAACCAGCACATCGTGCCCGTGGTAGCCGTTCCAGGGCACCTCGCTGCTGAGCGCGACCGGCTACACCGCCGCCTACGGCGCCTGCGCGGCCGCGCTGGCCACGGCCATGGCGCTGCCGGTGGCGATCCTCGCGGTCCGCCGCGGGGGCCAGGTCGCCCACCTGCTCGAGCGCAGCACCTATCTGGTGCTGGCCATGCCGGGCCTGGTCATTGCTCTGTCATTGTCCTACTTCAGCAACCGCTACGGCGACGGCATCGGCTACCAGAGCGCGCCGACGCTGGTGGTCGCCTACGCGATCATGTTCTTCCCGCTCGCCCTAGTCGGCGTGCGCACGTCGGTGGCGCAGGCCCCGGCCGGGCTCGAGGACGTGGCCAGGTCCCTCGGCCAGCGGCGGCTCACCGTGTTCTGGCGCGTCACCCGCCCGCTGGTCACGCCCGGCCTCACCGCGGCGTTCTGCCTGGTGTTCCTCTCCGCGGTGACCGAGCTGACCGCGACCTTGATCTTGGTGCCGACCGGCGTGCAGACCCTCGCCACCCAGTTCTGGGACTACCAGCAGAACCTCGCCTACGGCCAAGCCGCCCCGTTCGCTCTGCTGATGATCGCGATCGCGGCCGTGCCCAGCTACGTGCTCGGCCGGTTCTTCGACCGCTGCCCGGTCAGGGGAACAAGGTTCTGGAGCCGACGGAGCTCCGGGTAGAGGCTCCACCGTCCGCCTCGTCGGCGAAACCGACATCGGGGTCTGTGGGTCGTCCCAGAAGATGCCCGGGGACGGGAAGCTGTCCGCAGGTCAGCGAACACACGCCGAATTGGGTGCCCCCAACGGGATTCGAACCCGTGCTGCCGCCTTGAAAGGGCGGTGTCCTAGGCCACTAGACGATAGGGGCGAATGGCGCGGCAACCGATCCTCCGCGACTTCCACATACTACAGCCGGCGCTTGCCGACGAAGGACTCCAGGATCGAGCCGCCCCCGCCCTCCTCGGGCAGTACCGCCCAGGCGAGCAGGTAGATCAGCAGGCCGAGCCCGTAAAAGACCGTGAAGACCCCGAACGCGAGCCGGACCAGGTTCACGTCTATGCCGAAGTACACGGCGAGCCCGGCGCAGACGCCAGCCCATATCCGCCCTTCCCGCGGCCGTAGCAGCCGCTTCCCCCCGCCGCCGTTGTTCTCACTCATAGCTGTGATCATGCCCAGTCGCCCTGCGCCCTGTCATCAGGATTTACCCAGTGATCTCCCTGAGAGTCCGGCCGAATCACCCCTGGAACCGGCCCGACGCCGACTCGTATATCAGTCTGCGGCCGACCTTCGGTACGCTTCACTTCGGAGTGTCGAACGCAGGGCGACACTGCGGGGTGCTAGCTCAATGGCAGAGCAGTGGACTTTTAATCCATGGGTTCAGGGTTCGAGTCCCTGGCGCCCCACCGAGACCTAGCGTGCGCATCTCATCGCGCCCGGTCCGGCGACCGGACCGGGCCCCCTCCACCTTGGCCGGGCGCGTCACCACAACCGAGACGGCGGTCAAGGGAAGTATGAGCAATCCGGCCTGCTCGGCGGAGAACCCCCGGCCGATCTCAACCCACTGGGTGATGCCGTACAGGACGGTGTAGATACCGGTGAACGTCAATCCAGTCCGAATATAGGTACGGGTTAGGGCGCCACTCGCGGCGAGCAGGCGCACGTCGAAGAAGGGGGTGGCCGCGCAGTTCCCAGAAAACGAGGGCGACAGCGACCATGATGGCGACGGCGAGAGCGATCCAGTCCGGGTACGGCAGCGACAAGAGAAACACCAGCAGGCCGGTCATGGCCACGGCGAAGCCGACCATCCCGATCACATCGATGCGCGCGGCCACCTCACGGGCATGCCGCGCCGCTCCGGCGGGTGCGTCGCGCGGGATCCAGAACACGGCCATGGCCATCGTCACCAGGGCGAAGGGGACGTTCATGAAGTACGTCGACCGCCAGCCGAAGGCGGCGACCAGCAGCCCGCCGAGCACGTTGCCCGGCGGCGCGTCCAGGCCGGCCTGAGCGGACCGCCGCCGGATCATCAACATGGCCGGGGCGAACCCGCTGGCCATCGCCTTGGCCAGCTGCTTGGTCTGGGCTTCGTGACGCACCTCACGGCCGATTGGGCGCGAGCGCGAGGGACTTTCCGGTGAAATGAGTCGTGCTTTTCTAGGTTCCTTAGTTCCGCCGGGCTTGGCCGGGGTAGCGAACCGGGCCGGCGGTTCGGGCCGCGCCGTACACAACAAGCCGTTCACACACGCAAGGGGTCACGCAGTGTCAGGTTTTAAAGCCTTCCTCATGAGGGGCAACCTCATCAGCCTGGCGGTTGCCTTCGTCGTCGGCGCGGCGTTCACCGCCGTGGTGACGTCGTTCGTCGCCAACATAATCACACCGCTCATCGCGGCGATCGGGGGCAAGCCCAACTTCTCCAGCCTGACATTCACCATCAACCACAGCAGGTTCACGTACGGCCTGTTCATCGACGCGTTGCTGTCGTTCCTGATTATCGCGGGGGTCGTCTACTGGCTGGTGGTGGCGCCGACGGTAGCGGTCCACGATCGGCTGACGAAGACGGCGGACGCGACCACCAAGGATTGCCCCGAGTGCCTGAGCACTATCCCGATCGCGGCGACGCGGTGCATGTACTGCACGGTCGAACTCCCGGCAAAGACAACCGCGCCCGCACCGGCGGCCGTCGCGGCAGGCAGCGCACAAGAACCGAGAAGCACCGGTAGGCACAGCTCAGGCAACTAGGCAGTGCCAGCGGTTGATGCGGTGCCAGCAAGAAACGAGGAAACAGAAAACGTCCGGACTCGGGCCGGGGCCTGGCCGTCCCGAGTCCAGACGTTCTGTACAGCGACCTCAGTTCGGCCTCTGTGGTTTACAGTCTGGCATCGCTTCCTGTTGGGAAGCTGAGGCAACGCTGCAAACCAGCTAACTGGCTTGTAGCGGCCAATACATCGGTCTTGGCGGCCGAAGCGACTGAGAGCAGCTGCGCTCGCTCGACTGATCAGGAACGTGCCGTTGAGCGAGCTCAATGGCGTGGTGGTCGGTGTTGCCCCGCTCAAGAAACTCCGCCAGCCGCTCGGCCTCGTCGGCGCTGAAGCCGATCACGGCACGCGGCTGTCCCCACGGCTCGCTGAGCGCGTAGCCCACATAACCAACAACCGGCTGAGCCGGTGTCTCCCCGAGTCCCTGAAGCGCTCTCCAACGCTCCCAGGCTGATTCCAGACGCGCGGCCGCGCGTTGTGCACGGGCGACCAACTCTGGATCACGCATCGTGCGATCCCCCTAAAAAGTTATGTCCCGGATTCGATCCGGACCGGTCCCAGCGCGGCGAGCGCCGCTTGCGCCAGAATCAAGACCCCGTCAAGATCACTCGCGCGAACTGCCCTCGCCCGCTGGGACCGTCCCCCCAACCCTCCGGACGAGCTCCGCCATAAGCATGGTCAACGGCATAGAAAACATGCCGTCCTCCCGGCCATGCTCCAGAGGCGGGATGCTACTCGGAACGCTGCTGCGGAATACCCGCGAGCAGTGCACGGACCTCGGTCTCCCGGTAACGCCGGTGCCCCCCGAGCGTGCGGATTGACGTCAGCTTTCCAGCCTTGGCCCAGCGCGTGACCGTCTTGGGGTCGACACGGAACATCGTGGCGACCTCGGCCGGGGTCAGTAGCGGCTCGGCCTCTGGAGTGCGTGCGGACATTGGTGCGGCCTCTCCTCCTGGATCGGTTGTAGCGATCCTCGCGTTGTTTTGTCTGGCCTTGGTGCCCCGAAGGAGCTTGTCGTGGATATCCCCATATGGCCCTCAAGGGCCATCATGCCATCGCCAGCGGTGACTAGTCGATAACTGTCTGTACATTTTCTGCTTCAGACTCTGGATGCCCCGTTGCCCCCGCTGCGACTGATCACTGTCAGTGATTCTAGCGATACTTATCGTCGCATCGGGCCAGATTCGGAAAAACTGCCCTGCGGGTTCTGCTTTCGTGCAGCTCAACACCGCCCTCCCCGGTGGAGACCACGATCCCAGCCGCTGTAGCCCCCTAGCCACTGACTGTAACGTACCACGACTGAATCGGTATATAACCAGACACTTCTCTTTGTTAACCACGATGGTGCGACAGGTACCGCGCGTCAACCCCCGCACCGGATGAGATTTCGCAAGTGCGCGGCCTGCAAAGCCGCCGCAGCGCGGGCGCCGCGCGAGGGGGAGCGGACGCGCGGGGTGCGAGGGCGCCGCAGGGGGCTGGCGGAGGCCGGAACGGCCCGCGGAAGGCTCCTCGAGCTCTTCCCCGCAGGCAATACAGGTGAGTACACCGTGACAGCCGATCGGCGTAGTCATCAGGGCCGCAAAGCAGGTACGGTTATACCTGTACGGATGCTGGCCAAGCGCCGAGGTCCCTGAGAGGGATCTACGGCGGTTCTGTGTGTGTCACAGGCGTGCCAGCTATAGAGGCATCGTGGGGCCGCATGGCTCCGGACGTTCGAGGGGGTCGAGCCAATGGGGCGCGGCCGAGCTAAGGCCAAGCAGGTCAAGGTTGCTCGCCAGCTGAAGTACAACGGCGGCGGCACGGATCTTGACCGGCTGCGTGCAGAGCTGGGCGTCACATCGGAATCGCACAGCGCGGACCACGACAACCCGTATACCGCGTACGACGACGAGGATGCTGACGACGCCGTTGACGACGACGCTGGCGAAGAGAGACGACGAGGACGACTGGTCGTCGTCATCCCGCTAGTGCACGCCATCGCGCAGCGGCAGGACGCTTAAGCGCCTGCCGCTGCCGTTTGCTGCGCAGCCGGTTTCGGGCATTCACTGCTGGTTCACGCGTGCCCTTTCAGGCACTCACCGCTGGTTCGAGCACGCCCTTGCCGCGTTCGCTCTCCGGCACCGGCACCGGGTAGTGCCCGTCGAAGCAGGCGCGGCAGAGCGATCCCGGCGGCTGCTCCGTCGACGCGACGAGTTGCTCCAGGGACACATAGCCGAGCGAGTCAGCGCCGATCGCGGCGCGGATCTCCTCGACCGAGGAGTGCCCGGCGATGAGCTCATCGCGGGTGGCGAAGTCGATGCCGTAGAAACACGGCCACTTCACCGGCGGGGACGCGATCCGGACATGCACCTCGCGGGCGCCCGCCTCGCGCAGCATGGCCACGATGGCCTGCTGGGTGTTCCCCCGGACGATCGAGTCGTCCACCACGACGATCCGCTTGCCCGCGATCACGTCGCGCAGCGGGTTCAGCTTGAGCCGGATGCCGAGCTGCCTGATGGTCTGGCTCGGCTGGATGAACGTCCGCCCGACGTAGGAGTTCTTGACCAGCCCCTGCCCGTAGGGAATGCCGCTCGCCTCGGCGTAGCCGATCGCGGCCGGCGTGCCCGACTCCGGCACCGGGATCACCAGGTCCGCCTCGGCCGGGAACTCCGCGGCGAGCCGGCGGCCGATCTCCACCCGGGTCACGTGCAGCCCGCGGCCGCCGATCGTGGTGTCGGGCCGGGCGAGGTAGACGTACTCGAACAGGCACACCTTGGGCACGGCGGGCGCGAACCGGCGCGAGCGCAGCCCCCGCTCGTCCAGCGTGATCAGCTCACCGGGCTCGACCTCGCGCACGAACGCGCCGCCCACGATGTCCAGCGCCGCGGTCTCGCTCGCTATCACCCACCCGCCGGCCGCACCGCTGAGGCGGCCGATCACGAGCGGCCGGAACCCCTGCGGGTCACGCGCCGCGTAGAGGGTGTTCTCGTCCATGAAGGCGAGCGAGTAGGCGCCGCGGACCACCGGCAGGATGCGGGCCGCCGCCTCCTCGACGCTGCCGTAGGACGCGGCACCGCCGGCGATCAGCTCGGTCAGCACGTCGGTGTCCGAGGTCGCGTGCAGCGCGGAGTAGCCGCTCTCGGGTGGCAGCATGGCCGCCAGCTCGCGGGTGTTGGTCAGGTTGCCGTTGTGCCCAAGCGCGATTGAGACCATCGGCGTGGAGCGGAAGGTCGGCTGTGCGTTGGCCCAGACCGGCGCGCCGGTCGTCGAGTAGCGGCAGTGCGCGACGGCGATGTCGCCGCGCAGCGCGGTGAGCGAGGGCTCGTCGAAGACCTGGGCGACCAGGCCCATCTCCTTGTGCACCACGATCCGGCGGCCGTCACTGACGGCGATGCCAGCCGACTCCTGGCCGCGGTGCTGCAGGGCGTGCAGCCCGTAATAGGCGAGCTTGGCAACATCTTCTCCGGGAGCCCAAACACCAAAGACTCCACAGGCATCTCTCGGCGGACGGTCATTGGGATCTAGATCGTGCGTAAGACGCCCGTCTGGCTTAGCCACAACGCCAGTCTATTTGCTCTCCTGACCTGCGCACACCCCCGTGTGGGCGCCCGATGGCAAAATCGGCCATCGTAATCGGGCGCCCACACGGCCTGCTTCCCCGGGGGGACGCCCCCCGGACCCCCCTGAGATGACGCCGCTGGTTAGCCCAAGCGCTACCCCCAGCGTGGTCAGGCCAAGCGCGACCTCCAGCGGAAAGAGCGCACAGAGGTCCGCTGGTTAGCCCGAGCGCTCCTTCAGCGGCAGGTACGCCGACAGGTCCGCGCGGGCGCCGCTGGCCCGGACCGCGCCGCTGCGCACCGCCTCGGCCCAGCCCAGCCGCCCGGTCGCCAGCCTGACCCAGGTCACGGGGTCGGTCTCCACCACGTTGGGAGGGGTCCCGCGCGTGTGGCGCGGGCCCGCGACCGCCTGCACCGCCGCCACGGGAACCACTCTTACTTCTACTGAACGGCCGGGTACTTCGCGTTCCAGCGCAAAGAGAAGATGTCTGGCGGCAGCCCGGACGGCCGCCTGCGGCGGGTTCTCCCCCCGGTCAAGCGCGGCCGTCACAGCGGCCACAGTCGCCTCCCCGTCGGGGTCAGCCTTGCGCGGCGGCACGGCCCTGGCCATGATCACGAAGACTTTTCGTGCGCATAGCACGAATTTCTTTCGTCAGGAAAAAAGCCTTCGTGATCATGACGTCTCCGCTGTCCGATATGAGCGAAATGAGAGCTTTACGCGGGCTGGAGATCCCGGCGACGCCCCGGTTAGCCGAAGAGGGCGGGGAGGGTGGCCGTCCAGACCCGCTCCAGCTCCGCCAGCGGCACCTCGAAGGCGCCGTCGACGGCGAGGGTGTCCCCGCCGGTCACACCGAGGGCGGTCGAGGGAACCCCGTGGGCCGCGCAGAGCTCCGCGAACTCAGCATCGCGGCCAGGCGCGACCGAGACGATCGCGCGGCCCGCCGACTCGCTGAACAGCGCGGCGGCGGGGTCCAACGGCCTCCCCACCGAATCGCTCTCCGGATCCGGGTCAACGATGCCCGCCAGGCTGATCCGGCAGCCGACGCCGGCGCGCAGGCAGGACTTCCGCCAGGGCCACCGCCAGGCCGCCCTCAGAGAGGTCATGGGCGCTGGCCAGCACGCCCGCCGCGGCAGCGGCGGCCATCAGCGCGGCCAGGTTCTGCTCGGCCCCGAGGTCGACGGCCGGCGGGCGCCCGCCCAGATGCTGGTGGACGACCGCGGCCCAGGCCGACCCGCCGAACTCTTCCCTGGTCGAGCCGAGCAGCATGATCTGCGCGCCGTCGGCGGCGAAGCCGGTGCCGAGCCGGGTGCGGACGTCATCGTGCACGCCGAGCACCCCGATCACCGGGGTGGGGTTGATCGACGGGCGCCCGTCTGGTTGTAGAGGCTTACGTTGCCGCCGGTGACCGGGATGCCGAGCGTCTTGCAGCCGTCGGCCAGACCGCGGACGGCCTCGGCCAGCTGCCACATGACCTCCGGGTCCTCGGGCGAGCCGAAGTTCAGGCAGTTGGTCACGGCGACCGGGCGCGCCCCGGTCATGGCGACGTTGCGGTACGCCTCGGCCAGCGCCAGCTGGGTGCCCTGGTACGGGTCGAGCCGGCAGTAGCGGCCGTTGCCGTCGGTGGCGAGCGCGATGCCGAGGCCGGTCTCCTCGTCGATCCTGAGCAGGCCGCCGTCTTCGGGCATGGCCAGCACGGTGTTGCCGCGCACGATGTGGTCGTACTGCTGCGTGACCCAGCGCTTGTCCGCCAGGTCGGGCGAGCCGATCAGCTCAAGCAGGGTGGCGCGGAGCGCCTGGCCGTCCGCCGAGGCGGGCCAGCGTCTCCGGGCCGTCGGCGTTCAGCGCGTCCAGGGCGAGCGGGCGGGCCATCGGGCGGTGGTAGACCGGGCCGTCGGCCGCGGTCCTGGGCGGGATCCGCACCACCGTGGCGCCGCGCCAGGTCATGGTCAGCAGCCCGTCCTCGGTCACCTCGCCGATGACGGTCGACTGCACGTCCCACTTCGCGCACACCCGGAGGAAGGCCTCGACGTTGGCGGGCGTGACGACCGCCATCATCCGTTCCTGCGACTCGCTCATCAGGATCTCGGCCGGGGTAAGGCTCGGGTCGCGCAGCGGGATCGCGTCCATGTCGACCCGCATGCCGCCGTCACCGCCCGCGGCCAGCTCGGTCGTCGCGCAGGCGATGCCGGCCGCGCCCAGGTCCTGAATGCCCTCGACGAGCCCCTGCGCGTACAGCTCAAGGCAGCACTCGACCAGCAGCTTCTCCAGGAACGGGTCGCCCACCTGGACCGAGGGCCTCTTCGAGACCCTGGCCCCGTCGGCACCAGCTGTGCTTTCCAGTTCGGCTCCGCCAAACGTAGCGCTGGCCAGCACCGACGCGCCGCCCACGCCGTCCGGGCCGGTGCGGGAGCCGAACAGCACGACCTTGTTCCCGGCGCCGCTCGCCACCGCGGCCTGCAGGTCGCCGTGCCCCATGAGGCCCACGCAGAGCGCGTTCACCAGCGGGTTCCCCGCGTAGCAGGGGTCGAAGACGAGCTCGCCGCCGATGTTGGGCAGGCCGAGGCAGTTGCCGTAGTAGCGAGATGCCGGAGACGACTCCCGGCAGCACCCGGGCGGTGTCGTGCGCGTCGGCCGGGCCGAACCTGAGCGCGTCCATGACCGCGACCGGGCGGGCGCCCATCGCGATGATGTCCCTGACGATGCCGCCGATTCCGGTCGCCGCGCCCTGGTGCGGCTCGACGAACGACGGGTGGTTGTGGCTCTCGATCTTGAAGGTCACCGCGTAGCCCTGGCCGATGTCGACCACGCCGGCGTTGGCGCCGATGCCCGCCAGCAGGTGCCGCGCCTGGCCGGCGTCGGGCGCGAGGTTGCGCAGGTGGACCTTGGAGGACTTGTACGAGCAGTGCTCGCTCCACATGACCGAGTAGAGGGCCAGCTCGGCGGCGGTCGGCCGGCGGCCGAGAATGTCGCGGACCTTGGCGTACTCGTCGTCGGTGAGGCCGAGCTGCTTGTACGGCTGCTGCTGGTCGGGCGTCTGCTCCGCTACCTCAACGGTGTCCTGGCCGCTCACTGGGCCGTCCCGGCACCGGCGGCCAGCTCCGGCTCCCGCGAACGCGGCGACGGCCGAGGTGAAGAAGCCGAGCCCGTCGGCGGACGGGCCGGTCAGCGGGTCAATCGCGTGCTCGGGGTGCGGCATCAGGCCGACCACGTTCCCTTCCTCGCTGCAGATGCCCGCGATGTCGCGGGCGGAGCCGTTGGGCGCCCGGCGCTGCGTAGCGGACGACGACGCGGCCGGACCGCTCCAGCTCATCCAGGGTGGCCTCGTCGGCCGCGAACGCGCCCTCGCCGCTCTTGAGCGGCACCGTCAGCTGCTGGCCGACGGCGTAACCGGAGGTCCACGCCGTCGCCGCGTTTCCCACGGTCAGCCGCACGTCGGTGTGGATGAAGCGCCGCTTGGCGTTCCTGGTCAGCGCGCCGGGCAGCAGGTGCGCCTCGCACAGGATCTGGAAGCCGTTGCAGATGCCGAGCACCGGCAGGCCCGCCTTGGCCGCGGGGACGAGCTCGGCCATCACCGGGGAGAACCGCGCGATCGCGCCGCACCGCAGGTAATCGCCGTAGGAGAAGCCGCCGGGGAGAATCGACCGCGTCCACGCCGCGCAGGTCGGGGTCAGCGTGCCAGAGGGAGACCGGCACCGCCCCGGCGTAGCGCACCGCGCGGGCCGCGTCCGTGTCGTCAAGGGAGCCAGGGAACGTCACAACGCCTATCCGCACGTACAGGCAGCCTACCTGGCGCCGGTCACGCTCGGCGAAACGCGCAGCTCAGTTGTCCCCGGGGGGACAGCCCCCCGTACTCCCCCGATGCTGGCCCGATCAAAGGCAAGGATATCGGGCCAGCGCCGGACTGGCTTAGGCGCTGCGGGCCAGCGGCGGATTCCAGGCGATGCGCTTGGCCAGCACCACGTGGGTGCCCCGGCCCGGGGCGGACCGCAGCGTCACCTCGTCGACGCAGGCACTCATGATCGCGAACCCGCGCCCGGACTCCGCCAGCCCCCCGTGGTCGCGGGCTGCGCGTTCCGACAGCGCGCTCTCGGCTGCGCCGTGGGCTGGCCTGCTCCGGCGGCGCTTGGCGCGCGGCGCGCGGCAGCCGCGCCCGGCGTCGGTGACCTCTACCCGGCAGGCCGCGTCGTCCACGGTGGCGGCCACCGTATAGGCCGCGGCGGAGTGGCCCGCGTGCAGCACAACGTTGGTGCACGCCTCGGTGGCCGCGAGCAGGATGTCAGAAACGGACTCTTCGTTGAGGCCGATCCCGCGCAGCGTGTCCCCGAGCACCTGGCGCATGACCGGGATGCTCAGTACCTCACGCTCAAACACGAGGCAGAACCGTACCTTCGGCCGCGTATCTCGCTGCGTTCTCACACTTGTGGGATTTCCCGCGACACGCGGTAATAATCAATATTTTTGGTCCGGGACTTGACAGGTCAGTCTGTGATATGCAAGGAGAACTCCTCGATCACCGGGTTGGCCAGCAGCTCGCGGGCCAGCTCCTCGAGGCGAAGCCAGCGCCTGGCCGTCGGCCGGCCCGTCGATCTCCAGCTCAAAGCGCTTTCCCTGGCGTACCCCGGTCACGTTCGCGAAGCCCAGGCGATGTGACGCACTCAGCACCGCCTCGCCCTGCGGGTCGTGAATCTCTGGCTTTAGCATGACGTCGACAATCACTCTGGCCACGTATCCCTCCAAGGCGATCAGGGCATATAACGTCAGATGCAAGAACTACGCGCGTCCCGGCAAGCGGCTACCGCCCATGAAGCGTACAGCCCATGCCGGGACGTCAATCCTGGTCAGGCCGGCGACGGCGATCCCGAAGCCGACCACACCGAAGGGAGTCACAGTGACCGAGGAGACCATCCAACTCCTTACCCCCGAGGGCGAGCGGATTGATCATCCGGAGTACCCGCTCGGCGACGTTGACATCAAGGGCATGTACCGCGACATGGTGCTTGTCCGCCGCATCGACAACGAGGCGGTCGCGCTCCAGCGACAGGGCGAGCTCGGACTCTGGCCGCCCCTGCTAGGGCAGGAGGCCGCGCAGGTCGGCTCCGGCCGAGCGCTCTCCCCCAAGGACATGGCGTTCCCGTCCTACCGCGAGCACGGCGTGGCCTGGTGCCGGGGCCTGGACCCGCTGCTGCTGCTGCGGCTCTTCCGCGGCGTGAACCACGGCGGCTGGAACCCCGAAGAGCACAAGTTCCACCTCTACACGATCGTCATCGGCGACCAGACCCTGCACGCTACCGGGTACGCGATGGGCATCAAGAGCGACGGCGTCGAGGACGAGGCGGCCATCGCCTACTTCGGCGACGGCGCGACCAGCCAGGGCGTCGTGAGCGAGGCGTTCTCCTGGGCGTCGGTCTTCAACGCGCCGGTGGTGTTCTTCTGCCAGAACAACCAGTACGCGATCTCCGCTCCGGCCGACCGGCAGAGCCGGATCCCCATCTACCAGCGGGCGAGCGGTTTCGGCTTCCCCGGCGTCCGGGTCGACGGCAATGACGTGCTCGCCTGCTATGCCGTGACCAGGCAGGCGATGCGGGCCGCGCGCGAGGGGCAGGGCCCCACCCTGATCGAGGCGTTCACCTACCGGATGGGCGCGCACACCACGACCGACGACCCGACCAGGTACCGCGTCGCCGCCGAGCTCGAGACCTGGCGCCAGCGCGACCCGATCGCGCGCGTCCGGGCCTACCTGACCCGCACCGGCGAGGCCGACAGCTCCTTCTTCGAGCAGGTCGAGGCGGCGGCCGACACCGAGGCGGCCCGGCTGCGCGCGGGCTGCCTGGCGCTGCCCGATCCGCCCCCGCTGGCGCTGTTCGACAACGTGTACGCGGGCGCGCACACGATCCTCGACGCCGAGCGCGCCGATTACGCGGCGTACCTGGACGGGTTCGCGGATGCCGGCGTCGGCCCGGAGGAGGGCCGATGACCACGCTGACTCTCTCCCGCGCGATCAACGCGGGCCTGCGGCGCTCGCTCGAGTCCGACCCCAAGGTCATGATCATGGGCGAGGACGTCGGCAAGCTCGGCGGCGTCTTCCGGGTCACCGACGGGCTGCAGAAGGACTTCGGCGACCACCGCGTGATCGACACCCCGCTAGCCGAGGCGGGCATCGTCGGCACCGCCATCGGCCTCGCGCTGCGGGGCTACCGGCCGGTGTGCGAGATCCAGTTCGACGGCTTCGTCTTCCCCGCGACCGACCAGATCGTCAGCCAGCTGGCCAAGATGCGCTACCGGTCCCAGGGCGAGGTGGCGCTGCCGATCGTGATCCGCATACCGTTCGGCGGCGGGATCGGGGCGGTCGAGCACCACAGCGAGTCCCCCGAGGCCTATTTCGCGCACACGGCCGGGCTGCGCGTGGTCGCCTGCGCCGACCCGGCCGACGCGTACGCCATGATCCAGCTCGCCATCGCCTCCGATGACCCGGTGATCTTCTTCGAGCCCAAACGGCGCTACTGGGACAAGGGCGAGGTCGACACCTCCGCCCCGCTGTCGTCCGCGCTGCCGCTTGACCAGGCCAAGACCGTGCTCGCGGGGGATGACGTCACCCTGGTCTGCTACGGCCCGCTGGTCCGCACCTGCGTCGAGGTGGCGGTCGCGGCCCGCGAGGACGGGCGGTCGGTCGAGGTGATCGACGCGCGCTCGCTGTCGCCGCTGGACATGGCGACGATCAGCGCCTCGGTGACCCGCACCGGGCGGTGCGTGGTCGCCCACGAGGCCCCGGTCTACGCCGGGCTCGGCGCCGAGATCGCCGCCCGGGTCTCCGAGCAGTGCTTTTACCACCTCGAGGCGCCCGTGCAGCGGATCGGCGGCTTCGCGACCCCCTACCCGGCGGCCCGGTCAGAGGATCACTACCTGCCCGACCTGGACCGCATCCTGGACGCGGTGGACCGCACCTTCGCCTTCTGAGCCCCGGAGAATCTGGCATGAACAAGGAGTTCAAGCTCCCCGACGTGGGGGAGGGCCTCACCGAGGCCGATATCGTGTCCTGGCACGTCAAGCCGGGCGACACGATCACGATCAACCAGGTCATCGTGGAGATCGAGACCGCCAAGGCAGTGGTCGAACTGCCCAGCCCCTACGCCGGCACCGTCAGCGCGCTGCTGGTGAACGAGGGTCAGACCGTCGATGTCGGAACCCCGATCATCGACGTCGACGTGCCGGTGGCGGGCGAAGCCCCGGCCCCCGACGGCCGCCCCGGCCCCGGCCACCGCCGAGCCGCAGCCCCCGCCCCCGGCCACTCCCCCATCACCGCCCGCCCGCCAGCCGGTCCTCGTCGGCTACGGCGTCAAGCCGGGCTCGACCAGCCGCCGCCCGCGCAAGAGCGCCCCGACCCGCCCCGGCTCCTACCCCACCACGCCGGCAGCCCCGCCCAACGGCCCCCCGCCCCCGGAACGGCCCGGTCCCCCCGCAGCTCGCCGCTTTCCTAGCGGGCACTAACAGAACCCCCGCCAAACCCCCGGGCCCGGCCGCGCCTTCTGCGGGCGGGCCCCCGGGGGAGCATGAGGGGGCGGGAGCCCCCTCATTCGGGGGGTCTCCGGGGGGCCGTCCCCCGGGAGTGAGCACAGCCCGTCCCCCGGGAAAGAGCACAGCCAAGCCACCGGTGCGGAGGCTAGCCCGGGATCTTGGCATCGAGCTCGGCGGGCTGACCGGGAGCGGGCCGCAGGGCTCTGTCACCAGGGACGACGTGCAGAAGGCGGCAGGCGAAGCACGGGACCGTTCCAAATCCCAGTCTTCGGAAAGCCAAGCCGACGGCCGCCAGGGTGCCGCGGACCTCAGCCCCGGGGAACCCGCGGCCTCTCGAGGAGCGGATTCCGGTACGCGGGGTGCGCAAGCACACCGCCGCGGCGATGGTGGCGAGTGCGTTCACCGCGCCCCACGTAACGGAATTCCTGCAGGTGGACGCGACCGAGACGATGACCGCGGTCCGGCGGGCGCGCGAGCTGCCCGAGTTCGCCGGGGTCAAGGTATCGCCGCTGCTCTTCGTGGCCAAGGCGCTGATCGTCGCGGTTCGGCGCCACCCCATGATCAACTCGTCCTGGGACGAGGCCGCGCAGGAGATCGTGGTCAAGCGGCGGGTCAACCTGGGCATCGCGGTCGCGGCCGAGCGGGGGCTGCTGGTGCCGAACGTCAAGGGCGCCGAGGCGCTCCCGCTGCCGGAGCTGGCGCGGGCGCTCGACGCCGCCGCGGCCACCGCGCGGGCGGGTAAATCGACACCGGAGGACCTGGCCGGGGGCACGATCACGATCACCAACGTGGGCGTATTCGGCGTTGACGCGGGTACGCCCATCCTGCTCCCGGGTGAGGCAGCGATCCTGGCCTTCGGGCAGATCCGTGACCTACCATGGGTGGTCGACGGGGCGCTCGCGGTGCGGAAGGTAACGACTCTCTCGCTCTCCTTCGACCACCGGATCGTGGACGGGCAGCTGGGCTCAGCCGTCCTCCGCGACGTAGGCTCAATGCTGGAGGACCCGGTCCGGATGCTTGCCTGGTCCTAGCGGCCCCGCCGCAGGGGTGAGCATCCCTGCTACCGACTCGCCAAGCGCGCCAAGGAAGAGAGACGGCCCGGCATGACGGTTCACAAGCTGCGCGACGCGTTCGTGGTGATGGCTGGGTTCCTGGCGCTGATCTGGGCGCTGCAGGTATTCAACTGGGCGGACGGGTACCGGCTGGACGCGGACTTCGGCATCCTGCCGGAGCATCTCAGCAGGCTGCCGGACATCTTCATCGCGCCGTTCCTGCACGCCAATTGGCAGCACATCGAGGGCAACTCACTGCCCCTGTTCGTGCTCGGCGTCCTCGCCGCCTACCGGTCCATCGGCCGGTTCCTGCTCGTATCGCTGATTGTGCTGGTGACGAGCGGGATGGCGGTCTGGCTGTTCCAGTCGAGCAACGAGCTGACGGTGGGCGCCTCGGGGCTCATCTTCGGGTATTTCGGATACGTCCTGATCCGCGGGTTCCTTGACCGGAACCTGATCGACATCGGGGTCGGCGTCGTGGCGGGCGTGCTCTACTGGACGATCCTCCAGGTCGCCCTCCCGGGCACGCCCGGCGTCAGCTGGATCGGGCACCTCGGCGGGCTGGTCGGCGGTGTGATCGCGGCCTGGGTGGTGCGGTCCCGGCCGCCGGCCGCCGCCCCGCGGCCGCGGCCGGCCGTCGACGGGTGGACCGGCGGCAAGTCGGCCGACGACCTGCTGCGCGAGCTTAAGGAGCAGGGCTTCTAAGCTCGCTGCGCAGCGACCGGCGCTTGGGCTAGAACGCGCCCTCAGGGATTTCCATCAGGTCGGTGGTGGTCTGCTCGATGATCTTCCGGTCGCTTTCCAGGCGGGGCAGCACCGTCGCGGCGAAGAACTTGGCCACGGCGAGCTTGCCCGCATAGAAGTCGCGGTCAGCCGCGCTGAGGGAGTCCGCGTGGTCGAGCGCGCGCAGCGCGACCTCGGCCTGCCGGGCGAGCAGCCAGCCGATGATCAAGTCGCCCACGGCGAGCAGCAGCCGCACCGAGGTGAGGCCGACCTTGTAGACCTCCTCCGGCCGCTGCGCCGAGGCGAGCGCGAACGCACCCATCGCGCTGAGCGCGGCCTGCACGTTGGCCAGGGCCTCGGCGATGGCGGCCCGCTCGGTCTTGAGCCGGCCGTTGCCGTTGTCGGCCGCGGTGAACGCCGCGATCTCCGCCAGCAGCGCCTGGGCGGTGGCACCGCCGTCGCGCCCGAACTTGCGGAAGAAGAAGTCGAGGGACTGGATGGCGGTGGTGCCCTCATACAGGGAGTCGATCTTGGAGTCCCTGATGTACTGCTCGATCGGGTAGTCCTGCAGGAACCCCGAACCGCCGAGCGTCTGCAGCGACAGCGTCAGCGTCTCGTACGCGCGCTCGGATCCCACGCCCTTGACCAGCGGCAGGAGCAGGTCATTGCGGGCGGCGGCGGCCGCGTCGATTTCGCCGTCGGCCGCCGCGATCTGCACCGCGTCCTGCTGGGTGGCGGTGTAGAGCATCAGCGCCCGCAGTCCCTCCGCGTACGCCTTCTGCAGCATCAGCATCCGCCGCACGTCCGGATGGTTGATGATCGTCACCCGGGGCGAGGTCTTGTCGAACTGCCTGGCCAGGTCGGGGCCCTGCACGCGGTTCTTGGCGAACTCGAGCGCGTTGAGGTAGCCGGTGGACAGCGTCTCGATCGCCTTGCTGCCGACCAGCATCCGCGCGTGCTCGATGATCATGAACATCTGCCTGATGCCGTCGTGGACCCCGCCGATCAGGGTGCCGACGGCGGGCCGGGCCGGGTCGCCGCCGAACGTCAGCTCGCAGGTGGTGGAGGTCTTGAGGCCCATCTTGTGCTCGAGGTTGGTGACGCGCGCGCCGTTCCGCTGGCCGAGCGTGCCGTCGGAATTGACCAGGTACTTCGGCACCAGGAACATGGACAGGCCCTTGGTCCCGGGTCCCGCGCCCTCCGGGCGGGCCAGCACCAGGTGGAAGATGTTCTCCGTCATGTCCTGATCGCCGTTGGTAATGAAGCGCTTGACGCCCTCGATGTGCCAAGTGCCGTCGGGCTGCTCGATCGCCTTGGTCCGCCGGCTCCACGTCGGAGCCTGCGTCCGGCTCGGTCAGCACCATGGTGGCGCCCCACCCGCGCTCGACCGCGAGCTCGGCGAAGCGCCGCTGCTCCGGGGTGCCGAGCGTCCACAGGACGGTGGCGAACGACGGCCCGTTGGAGAACATCCAGGCCGCCGGGTTCGCGCCGAGGACGAAGCTGGCGGCCGCCCAGGAAAGCGACCGGGGCACCACGGTGCCGCCCAGCTCCGGCGGCACCGACAGCCGCCACCACTCGGCGTCCATCAGCGCGCGGAACGACTTCTTGAAGGACTCCGGCATCGTCACGCTGCCGGTGGCGGGGTCGAAGACCGGCGGGTTGCGGTCGGCGTCGGCGAACGACTCGGCCACCGGCCCCGTCGCGAGCCGGTTGACCTCGGCCAGCATGTCGCGCGCGGTGTCCTCGTCCACCTCCGCGAACGGTCCGGTGCCGAGGATCTCCTGGCGGCCGAAAACTTCGAAGAGGTTGAACTCGATGTCCCGCAGGTTGCTCTTGTAGTGGCTCATGTATCGCTCCGCAAGGTGGGTGCCGTGCCTCACTCCATGTTACTCGCTAGTAGCAAACGCTCGGCAGCCGGCCAGGCCCGGCGCTCGGCTTTCGGGTGCGGATTTTCGGCTGCGGATGCCCGCGCCAGGCTGCTACAGTGCGTCAGAAACTGATTACAGAGCCCATCCCTCGTGGGCCTGTTTCAGCACTTTTACGGCACAAAGGACACCTTGGCACTAGGCTTCCGACTCGTGACGGACGCACGCGACCCCTCGGCAGGCATCCCCATGCGGCAGCCTAGCGACGGCGTGCCCTCCCGGCAGCCGGGTGGGCCGACGGCCGCTCGCCAGTTCACCGGCGATCTGCCCGAGAGGCACCCGAATGCGGCCGCCCCGGGCGGCTTCGGCGACCGCGACCGGGGCGATCGGGCGGCTTCAGCGACCGTAGCGGCTTCGGCGACCGCGGCGGCTACGACCGGCGCTACGGTGGCGATCGCGGCGATCTGCGCCGCACAGGGCGCCGGAGCGCGGGCAAGAGGCTTTCCCGGTACGCAGGCCGTCCGTGCGGCCGCCTCGGACGACCAGCGGCGGCCGGCACCGGCGGGCCGTGCCCGCCAGCCTGCCGCAGAGCGCCCCGGCGCTGGTGCTCGCCGTCCCCGGCAGCGACACCGACCTCACCTCCGGCGCGGCCGGGGAACTGACCGCCGTGCTCCGGGTGGACAACCCGGCGGTGGAGGTGCGGGCCGCGCGCATCGACGGCGGCGGCCCGGGCGACCCGTCCGACCTGCAGGCGGTGCTGGCCGACACGGCGACCCGGCGGCCCGACGGCACCCCCTGCGCCGTCGTGATCCCGCTGATCGCGACGGTCAACCCGCCGGTGATCCACCGGCTGCGCGAGTCGGTGGCCGCCAGCGGGGTGAACGCGATCGTCAGCGGGTTCATCAACTCGAACGCGATGATCGCCGAGGCGCTGCACATCCGGCTGGCGGAAGCCGGCCTCGCCCGGGCCGACCGGGTGCGCCTGTTCAGCATCGTCACCGCCGCCGACGGCGTCCTGATCGCGACCGTGGGCGGCCCCAACGGGGCCGCGTCGGCCAACGTGACCTCGGTGCTGCTCGCGGCGCGGCTCGCGCTCCCGGTCATCACCGCGTCCATGGACAGCGCGCCGTCCGTCCAGGAGGGCGTGATGCGGCTGAAGGAGATGGGCGTCAACCGGCTGGCGATCGCGCCGTGCTTCATCGGCCCGGAGGCCAACCGGGGCGACCTGGAATCACTCCTCGCCGTCGGCGCGGACTGCGCGGCGCCCATCGGCGCGCACAGCCAACATCGCCAAGCTCGCCGCCGCCGACGTACGGCCAGGCGATCAGCTCACTGGACCTCCCGTCGCAGGGCGAGCCAGGAGAAGCACGGGCAGCACGAGTAGCGGGCACTGCGCCGGGGTGTTACGCAGGCGTACTGGTGCCCGATTCGTGCCATCGGTCTGACTAGGTAATTTTCCGACATATTCTCACAACCATTGCCGCTTCGCTGACGTCTTGTGTGACAGCAGAGCAAAAGAGCGAGATGTGCTGATTGTGGGGACTCCTGTATGCGTGCGGTATCCAAGGCGCTAGGCGCCATCCTCGACGGTGTCCGCCCTGGCGGGGCTCGGCACCGCCGCGGCCTTCACCGCGACCACGGCCGAAGCCGCGCCCGCGGCCAGCACCGCGACCACGGCCAGCACCGCGACCGCGACCAGTTCGCCCGGCTTCGGCTACGGTACCGACAGCTGGCCGATGCCGATCACCGGCAAGGGCCCGTACTACGAACCCGTTATCGGGGGCGACTACAGCGGCTACATCGGCATGGCCGGGAACTGGGCGCGCGTGGAGGGCTGCAAGACCGGCAACATGCTCGCCTGGTCAGCGGACGACAGCGCCAAGGCGAACACCAACTACACCAAGTACCACATCGGCGTCGGCACCGGCGCCTACTGGTACATGGGCGGTCCCGGCGTCGACCCGCACTACAACGGCACCGCGGCGGAGGCGTCCAAGTGGGGCGCGCAGCAGGCGGCGGACGCGCTCGCGGCCATGAAGAGGGGCACCATCACCTACCCGGTGGTGTGGGCCGACATCGAGCTGCCGGGGATCGAGCCCGCGCTCGACAACGGCTGGAACAGCGTCTACTCCGCGCCCTGCAGCGAGCGGGTGGTCCACGACTCCGTCGCGGCGAGCGTCGACCGGGCCGACTTCAACGGCTTCGCCGGCTACATCACCGCGCACTCGAAGTACAAGGTCGGCGTCTACTCCTCCAACTCGGTCTGGACCAGCATCTTCGGGACCAGCAGCTACGCGAAGATCCCGAACACCTACGAGTGGACCTACTGGCCGGAGACGTCGCACCTGTCGCAGGCCCCCAGCGGCTGGTGCCTGCGCGGCTCATCGACGTGCGCGCAGTGGTTCGGCGGCCAGTACTCGTCGAGCAAGTACACCCTGATGTGGCAGTGGTCGGGCGGCGGCGGCGTCACCAACGGCGTCGGCGACTTCGACCAGATCGACCTCGCCCGGCTGAAGTAGCCGGAAGGCACCGCGCGCCGGGGGAGCGGGATTACACCACCGTGCCGGCCAGCAGCGGGTCGAGCCTGAGCGACGGGTTGTCCCGCGCGATAGCGTTCAGCCGCCACTTGTCGGCGAACAGCGCCAGCAGCGCCCCGTCCAGCCGCCGCGTCAGCACCTCGGCGCCGCGCGTGCCCGCCAGCACCGTGCTGGCCGACTCATCGGTTACCCGGGCCAGCTCGTAGCCAAGCCGGTCGAGTTCGGAACGCGCGCCGAACTCATGCTCGAGCCGGTGCAGCACCACGTCGAACTGCAGCGGCCCGACCGCGGCGAGCACCGGCGCCTGGTCGCCCCGCAGGTCGGAGGCGAGCACCTGCACCACGCCCTCGGTGTCGAGCTGGTCGATGCCCCGCCGGAACTGCTTGTACTTCCCGGCGTCCTTGCACCGGACAACGGCGAAGTGCTCGGGCGCGAACGACGGGATCGGCGGGAAGGAAACCGGGACATCGGCGTAAAGCGTGTCCCCGGGCCGCAGTGCGCCCGCGTTCACCAGCCCGATCACGTCGCCGGGGTAGGCGACCTCCACCGTCTCCCGCTCCTGGCCGAACATCGCCTGCGCGTACTTAGTGGCGAACGGCCGCCCGGTCGCGGCGTGCGTCAGCACCATCCCGCGCTCGAACCGGCCCGAGGCGACCCGCACGAACGCCACCCGGTCGCGGTGCGCGGGGTCCATGTTGGCCTGCACCTTGAACACCAGTCCGGAGAACGGCGCCGCCACCGGCCGCTCGTCACCCTCCACCGACTGCCGGGGTGAGGGCGCGGGCGCCAGTTCGCACATCGCGTCGAGCAGCCGCCGCACCCCGAAGTTGGACAGCGCCGCCCCGAACAGCACCGGCGACGACTCCCCGGCCAGGAACGACGGCATGTCAATCCCGGCGCCGATCTCATCGAGCAGCGCGATCTCCTCCACGGCGGCGTCGTAGGCCGCCCCTTCGCGTTCGCGCGCCTCATCCGTGCTCAGCACCGACTCAAGCGCCCGCTCGGCACCGCCCGGCATACGCGTGTAGGCGGTGTACACCCCGGTGGAGCGCTCGATCAGCCCGCGGAAATCGCCCGCGATGCCGACCGGCCAGTTAACCGGCGTCGGCCGCAGCCCGATCCGCTGCTCGATCTCGTCAAGCAGCTCAAGCGGCTCACGCCCGGGCCGGTCCCACTTGTTCACGAACGTCACCACCGGCACGTGGCGCGACCGGCACACGTCAAACAGCTTGAGCGTCTGCGGCTCCAGGCCCTTGGCCGAGTCCAGCAGCATGATCGCGCAGTCCACGGCCTCGAGCACCCGGTAGGTGTCCTCGGAGAAGTCCGCGTGGCCGGGCGTGTCGAGCAGGTTGAGCACGTGCCCGTCATAGTCGAACTTGAGCACGGCCGAGGTGATCGAGATCCCCCGGTCCTTCTCCATCGACATCCAGTCCGAGGTGACCCCGCGGCGTCCCGCCTTGCCGTGCACCGCGCCGGCCGTGTTAATCGCCGCCGCGTGCAGCGCGAGCGCCTCGGTCAGCGTGGACTTGCCCGCGTCGGGGTGGCTGATCACCGCGAACGTGCGCCGCCGGGCGGCCTCATCCCGCACGACCGCGCCCAACGCGGACCGCTTCTCAACAACATCTGACACCGACACCGCGGCAGCACTCCTTAACTAGGCGCGTCCCACTCAGCGCGACGCCCCAAAACCCAAACAGGAGAAGATAAAGATCTATTCTCCCGAACGGACGCGTGGACCTACGCCTACGCACCATTACCGCACGACGCAGGCGACCAAAGGGGTCAAGCCCGCACTTGCAGCCAATAAGTCTGCCCATCCGGCACCGGCCAGCCTACCCGACCCCCGCCACGCCCCCCGATCCACGCCACCGCTTCCTCCCCCAACCATGCCCCCTGACCCGGCGACTGCCTCACCACCGGATCCGCCGCCGGCCCCCGCCACTGTTTCCCGCGAGCCGCCGACACCCACCCCCGGCCCGCAGTCAGCCCCCGGCCCGCAGTCAGCGGCTTAGGGCCTATCTTGCACATTTACAACTATGCTAAATAGGTATAAATAGTACAAATTGGCATGCAACTAAGGCCCTAAGCAAGGCAGTGCGCCGCGATGTGCGATGAGATTGGCCCACCCGGGCCGTCTGCCGTGGTGACACTGGGCCTCATGAGGGGCTGGGAGGCGGTACTTGTGCTGATCTACTCGGCGATCACGTCGCTGGACGGCTACACGGCCGATGACGAGGGCAACTTCGACTGGTCCGAACCGGACGAGGCGGTACTGGCCCTCATCAACGACCTCGAGCGCCCGGTCGGCACCTATCTCTACGGCCGCCGGATGTACGAGGTCATGCGGTACTGGGAGGACACCGACCTGGCGGGGCGGTCGGCCGCGACGCGCGATTTCGCTGGGATATGGCGATCGGCGGACAAGATCGTCTACTCCAGGTCGCTGCCGGAAGCCCCGACGGCCCGGACGCGGCTCGAGCGGACCTTCGATCTGGAAGCCGTCCGCGCACTGAAGGGGCACGGCGAGGTCAGCATCGCGGGACCGACCCTCGCGGCCGACGCGATCAGGGCCGGCCTGGTGGACGAGTACCAGCTCTTCGTGACCCCGGTCATCGTGGGCGGTGGCCTGGCGGCTCTCCCTCAGGGGACACGGGTTTCCCTGGACCTGGCTGAGGAACGCCGCTTCACCAACGGCGTCGTCTTCCTGCGCTACCAGGCGCGCAGGTAGCGCAGGAAGTCCAAGATAAGTGCAAGAAAATTGACTGACAAGAAACTTGACCATCACGGGCGGCCTGGATAGCGTCCTGGTATGCCGACTCCACCCGCGGAACCGACCCCACCCGCGGAACCGACCCCACCCGCGGAACCGACCCCACCCGCGGAAGAGGAGGAGATCCTGGTCCTGCTGGTGCGGGCGCGGGGCGCCTACGCCAACACGGTCGGCGAGCACCTGTGGACGGCGGGGTTCGATGACCTGCCCAGGAACGGGCCCTTCCTGCTCGGCGGGATGGCGAAGCGCGGCGGTTCCGCCGTCGAGATGATCCGCAGCCTGGGAGTCACCCGGCAGGCGGCCAGCCAGCTCATCGACACGCTGGTCCTGCGCGGTTACCTCAGCCGCGCGAGCAACCCCGACGACCGGCGGCGGCTGAACATCGTGCTCACCGAACGGGGCCGCGCCGCCGCCGCGGCGATCAACGCCGCGACCGGGGAGGTGAATGACAGGCTGGCCCAGATGCTGTCGCCAGCCGAGCTGGCCGGGCTGCGAGCAGGGCTGGACGCGCTCAGGGAGATAAAGGAGGAGACCGCGCGTGACTGACCAACCCAACACCTTCGACGTGCCGCGTGGGCGTCTGCCTGACCCGCAAGATCCCGCCGGGGAGACCGCCGGGAAGCCCGCGCAGGCTGCTGGGCCCCGCACGCTCCCCGACAGCGACCAGAGCGCCTTCGAGCTGCTGCGCGCGGTCAAGCGCGGAGATGCCGGGCAGCTGAGCCGGATCCTCGGCGCGGATCCCGGCCTCGCATCCAGCTGGATCGGCGGGTGCACGCCGCTGCATCATTTCGCCGACGCGCCCGGTCACCGCCCGAATGCCGCCGCGGTGGTGAACGAGCTGGTGGCGGCCGGGGCCGACCCGAACGCCCATGCCCGGGACACCTGGCACCACGAGACCCCGCTGCACTGGGCGGCCAGCAACGACGATGTCGCGCTGATCGACGCGCTCCTCGACGCCGGCGCCGACATCGAGCATCCAGGATCGTCCATCGACGGCGGCTCGCCGATCCAGTCCGCGCTCGGCTACGCGCAGTGGGACGCCGCGCGGCGGCTCTGGGAGCGCGGCGCCAAGACCGGCCTTTCGCACGCGGCCGCCCTGGGCCTGGCCGACACCGTAGCCTCGCTGGTCGAGGCGGGCACGCCGCCTGATCGCGATGACATCTCGGTGGCATTCTGGAACGCGTGCCGCGCCGGGCAGCTCCCCGTCGCCCGCTACCTGCTCGCCCGTGGGGCCGACCTCAACTGGGCAGCGCCCTGGGATGGCAGCACGCCCCTCGACGCCGCCACCGCCAAGCTCCAGCGGGAAACCGCGGCCTGGCTGCGCGGCAACGGGGCTCATCCCGGCAGCCCAGAGTAAGACACGGACGGGGCTCGGCCGGATCGGCATACGGTAGCCCGTGCCTGCGGCGCGGACTCTCCGGGTGTGGGCGCGGCTGTCGTTTCCGCGCGTGTGGGTCTAGCCTCAGACCATGGCGCACATCGTGGTCGTGGGGGCCGGCGTCGTGGCTCTGGGGGCCGCTATGCTCCTGGCCGGCGATGGTCATCGCGTCACCATGCTGGAGCGCGACCCGGAGGGGCCGCCGAGTGACCCGGCTGAGGCCTGGCCGGGTTGGCAGCGTCCGGGATTGAATCAGTTCCGGATGGGACACGCTTTCCTGGGTGGGTTCCGGGCGGTTGTCGATGCCGAGCTGCCTGCGGTCTCCAGGGCCTTGCAGGAGGCCGGCGGACTGCGCCTGAACTTCATTCGCGATGTGGTGCCCGCGAGGATGAGCGGCGGCTGGCAAGACGGCGACGAACGCTACGAGTGGCTGACTGGCCGGCGCGTCCTGGTGGAAGCTGTGCTCGCCGCGGCGGCCGAGGCGACCCCCGGTGTGGAGGTCCGCCGGGGCGTGGCCGTCGCGGGCCTCATCAGCGGCGCTCCGGCGCGGACTGGTGTCCCGCATGTGACCGGAGTCCGCACCAAGGACGGTGGGTCCATCACTGCTGACCTGGTGGTGGACATGAGCGGACGCCGGTCGGCGTTGCCGGACTGGCTCCAGAACATCGGCGCCCGCCGTCCGAGCGAGGAGCTAGAAGACAGCGGATTTGTGTACTACGGGCGGCACTTCCAGTCAGCCGACGGGTCAGTGCCAGCCATGTTCGGCCCGGCCCTGATTGACTGGGGTACCGTCTCCTCGGTCACCTTGCCCGCGGATAACGGGACCTGGTCAGTCGTGGTGGTGACCGGTTCCAAGGACAAGGCACTGCGAGCGCTGCGCGAGGCAGACCGCTGGGAAGCGGTGGTTCGCGGCCTTCCGCTGGTCGCCCACTGGCTGGACGGGGCTCCGATCGACGATGGCGTTCAGGTGATGGCCAGGTTGCAGGATCGCTACCGCGGCTTCGTGGTCGACGGGAAACCTGTCGCCACGGGCGTGGTGGCCGTGGCCGATTCCTGGTCGTGCTCCAATCCATCCGCAGGTCGCGGCGCGTCGATCGGCCTGCTGCACGCCCTGACCCTGCGGGACCAGTTGCGGGTGATTAGCGTCGATGATCCGGCGGCCTTCGCCGAGGCCTTCCATGCCGCCACCGCCGAGAACGTCGAGCCGTGGTACCGGTCGACTCTCACCAGTGACAGGCACCGGCTGGGCGAGATCGAGGCCGGCATCCGGGGCGCGGCCTACGACTCACCGGACCCTGCGTACCAGCTGGAGAGGGCACTCGACCACGCGTTCGCGAAGGACCCGGAGTGTATGCGGGCGAGTTTCGACATCCGGTTCGTGCTGCAGACCGAGGATGCGGTCTTCGCCCGGCCGGGGCTGCGTGACAAGGTACTTCAGTTGGGATCGGGCTGGCGCGACAAGCCGCCCTTCGGCCCAAACCGCGAGGACCTCCTCGCGCTCGTTTCTGCACCGTAAAAGGAGGCCAGATGGCACGGGTGGATGTCAATGGGGTCGGGATCGAGTACGAGGTCACCGGGCACGGCCGGCCGGTGGTCCTGCTGCACGGTTTTCCCGACTCGGGCCGACTCTGGCGGCACCAGGTAACAGCGCTCGCCGCCGCCGGGTTCCAGGTAATAGTCCCCGATCTGCGCGGTTACGGGCACTCGGACAAACCTGAGGGGGTCGAGGCCTACTCGCTGGGGCTGCTGGCCGGGGATGTGATGGCCGTGCTGGCCGATCTCAACCTCACCCGAGCCCACGTGGTCGGCCACGACTGGGGTGCCGCCCTGGCCTGGGGGCTGGCCTCGCTCGCGCCCGACACGGTCGACCATCTGGTCGTCTTGTCGGTGGGCCACCCGGCCACCTTCCGCCGCACGCCGCGGCAGCGCGAGAAGTCCTGGTACATGCTGCTGTTCCAATTCCCGGGGATCGCCGAACGCTGGCTGACCGAGGACGACTGGGCCAACCTCCGCAACTGGGCCCGGCACCCCGATACCGACCAGGTGATCGCCGACCTGGAGGCGACCGGATCGCTCACACCGGGCCTGAACTGGTACCGGGCCAACGTGCCGCCCGAGTCGTGGGTGGACCCACCGCTGAAGCTGCCACCAGTGCAAGCTCCCACCATGGGCATCTGGAGCACGGAAGACGGCGCTCTGACAGAGACGCAGATGACAGATTCCGCCGAGAACGTCGCGGGCCCGTGGCGGTACGAGCGTGTGGCCGGCCCAGGTCACTGGATGCAACTTGAGGCGCCAGACGAGGTGAACGCCCTGCTGCTCGACTTCCTGCCTCGCTAACGAACCCGGAGGCGTCCATGACAAGCGTCTACGACAGCGAGCGCCTGGCGGTGGCCTACGCCTATGACCGGCCCCCGATACACGAGCAGATCCTTCGGTCAGCTCGCTTGAGCCGGCAGGCCGATCGGGCGCTGGACGTGGGGTGCGGCGCGGGCCTGTCCACCGCCGCCTTGGCGCCGATGGCGGGCCAGGTAATTGGCCTCGAACCGATCCCAACCATGCTCGCCCACCGGCGGACCGTCGCGCCGCAGGCCAGATTCGTCATCGGCCAGGCCGAGCGGCTGCCGTTCGCGGCCAGGTCATTCGACTTGGTCACAGCAGCGGGCTCGCTAAATTACACCGACCTTCGGCCGGCTCTCACCGAGATAGCGCGCGTGCTAACCGCGGACGGAACGTTCCTGCTTTACGACTTTTCCGTCGGCCGACGCTCAGTGAGCGGCGACGAGCTGGCGGCCTGGTTCGCCTCGTTCGAGCAACGCTTCCCCTGGCCGCCTGGTTGGCAGCCTTTTGACGTGCGCCAGCTGCCACTGGTCGAGTATGGCCTGCGCCTGCTTGACTACACAGACACCGAGATCCGGTTGCCGATGGCATTCGATGCCTACCTTCGCTACATGCTCAGCGAGGTCAACGTGGACAATGCCATCGCGCGCGGGGCCTGCAGCGCCCAAGAGGCCCGCGACTGGTGCCGGCAGACGCTGGAGACGGTCTTCACGGACGGGGACGTGACCGTAGTCATCCCTGGATACATTGCCACCCTCGGCCGGACTACGCTTTGACGATGGTGAGGGAAGCTGACCTTGAGCTGAGTGACGGTCGGACGCTGCACTACTACGACACCGGCGATGCCGTCGGCGACGGCCGGGTGGGTGTCTTCTGGCTCCACGGCACGCCCAACATCGGCACTCCTCCGGAGCCGCTGTTCGCGGCCGCGGCGCGCAGCGGCCTGCGCTGGGTGTCCTACGACCGGCCCGCGTACGGCGGATCAAGCCCGCGCCCCGACCGCGACATTGCCTCGGCCGCCGTTGATGTGGCTGCTATCGCGGACGAGCTCGGGATCGACCGCTTCGCGGTACTGGGCCACTCGGGCGGCGGACCGCACGCTCTCGCCTGCGGGGCGCTGCTGCCCGACCGGGTGCTGGCCGTGGTTAGCGCATCCGCCCCGGCCCCATCCGATGCCCAGGGGCTTGACTGGTTCGCGGGCTGGAGCCCGAGCGGAGTGGCCGAGCAGCGCGCGGCCCGCGACGGCCGGGCCGCCCTGGAGGCGTATTTGCCGTCGGCCGAGTTCGATCCGGAGACCTTCACCCCTGGCGACTACGCGGCGCTGGAGGGCGGCTGGTCCTGGTTCGGCGAAGTGGTCGGCAAGGCCCTGGAACATGGCAACGAGGGAATGGCGGAGGACCTGCTGGCGGGCGCCCGGGACTGGGGGTTCCCGCTAGCGGACATCGCGGTGCCGGTGCTCATCCTGCACGGAGCGGCGGACCGGATGGTGCCGGCCACGCATGGCGAGTGGCTTGCGGCGCACTGCCCAGGGGCGGAACTTCGGCTGATCGCAGACGCCGGCCACATCACGGTGCTCGACTCCGCCCCGGCGGCCCTGGAATGGGTCCACGCCCAGGTGGCCTAGCCACCTCACTGGGGATCCCGACATGACCAGTAAGTTCACCGAGCTTGCGATCGACTGCGCCAATCCCAGCGCTCTCGCCCGGTTCTGGTGCTCGGTCCTTGACTACGTCGTGCAAGACGAAGAAGACGGACTTGTCACAATCGGCTCCCCTGGCGTGCCTGAAGGCAAAAATCGTCTTGGCCTGGTTCCACCCACGTTGACTTTCGCGCGCGTGCGCGAGGGCAAGATCGTCAAGAACCGGCTCCACCTCGACGTCAACCCAACCGACAGGGAGCAGGACGAGGAGGTCCGCCGCCTGCTCGACCTAGGTGCTCGGCACTCCGATGTCGGTCAGACAGGCGATGAGAGCTGGGTAACCCTGGCCGACCCCGAGGGGAACGAGTTCTGCGTACTCGCGGACCGGCGCCCCTGACCGCAAGCTTGCGCGGCGAGATCGAGTAAGACCGCTGTCAGCGGCCATGGCCCATTTGCGGCCTGAACGGTCGTCTGCGTTTGAGGGCTGTCCCGTCAGTCTCTGACCTAGTGTTGGGGCATGGGCATGGGCATGGGCATGGGCATTGACTGGAACGCCGAGCTGGTCGAGCAGCTCGAATGGCATTGGCAGCACCAGCTCCGGCCCCGGCTAGATGGCCTGACCGATGATGAGTACTTCTGGAAGCCGGTCCCTGGCAGCTGGACCATCAGCCGCCGCGGTGAAAGCTCGGCGCCCGCCTCGCTCGGCGCGGGCGAGTTCACCATGGACTACGCCACGGCGCCGCTCGATCGCGAGCCCGTCACGACCGTCGCCTGGAGGCTCGCCCACCTCATCGATTTGTTCGGGCCACCGACCGCAGCCCATTTCAGTGACCCGCCCGCCGATCATCAGACCGTCAGCTATCCCGGCACCGCTAAAGAAGCGTTGCGCCAGCTCGATGAAGGCCACGACGCATGGGTCAGCGATGTGCGCAGCCTGGGCGCGGCCGGGCTAGCCCGGCCGCAAGGCGCCATCTCACCACCGGAGTTTGCCGATGCGCCGCTGGCCAGGCTCGTCCTGTACACCCACCTGGAGGTCATCCACCACGGCGCGGAGGTCTGCCTGCTTCGCGACCTCTATCTGTGGAAAGACTGCCGAGATGGCCGGTGAGTTGCCGATGTGCGTACAGTCAATCGACGAAAATGCGCGGCGGATTGGGGACGGTCGGTGGATTATCCGGGAGGCGTGCGGGCGGACGGTCTGCCGGCGGTTCTGTCGGACCCGGAGCGGCTGGCCGCGCTGGCGGCTACCGGCCAGGTAGGCAGCGCCCCGGAGGCGGCGTTCGACGACCTGGCCCGCCTGGCGGCTTCGGTGACCGGCTGCGGTTTGGCCGCGATCACCTTCGTCGGCGAGCACCGCACCTACTGGAAATCGGTCCCGACGCTGCCCTACGCGGGCCCGGAAGCGTGGCAGAACGCGGTGGGCGACGACTTCTGCTACTTCCCCATCGGGTTGAACGGGCCGTTCATTGTGGAGGACGCCGAGAACGACCCCCGCACGGCGGGACATCCGGCGATCGGCCCGTGGGGAGTGGGTGCCTGGGCAGGCTTCCCGATCGTGACGGCCGACAACCAGCCGGTCGGGAGCATGTGCGTCATCGACGCGAGCCCGCGGAAATGGACGCCGGGCGAACTGGAGACGCTGTCCACCTTGGCCCGGGCGGTGTGCAACGAGGTCAACCTGCGCGTCGCCCTGCAGGCCACCCGCACCGCACTGGAAAGCTCTGTGGAATCGCTTACCAGGGCCCGCGCGCTGGCTCTCAGCCTCCAGGAGAGCCTGCTGCCGCCGGTGCTGCGTCCTGCGCCGGGGCTCGACGCGGCCGCCAGGTACCTGCCTGCGACCGCCGGGGGCGAACCTGTGACCGGGGACTTCTACGACCTGTTCCAGGCCCGGGGGCCGTGGTGGACCGCGGTGATGGGCGACGTCTGCGGCAAGGGAACCGAGGCGGCGAAGGTGACCGCGCTCGCCCGCTATACCCTGCGCGCGGACGCCGGCGAGCACCTGTCCCCCGCGGATACCCTGGGCCGGCTGAACGCCGCGATGCTCGCCCAAGATGCCCCGTTGTTCCTCACCGCTGTCCTGGCCAGCTTCCGCATCTCCGCGGCCGGCCTGACCGGGCGGCTGTGCCTGGCCGGGCACCCGCCGGCGCTGATCCGCCGCGCCGACGGCCGGGTAGAGCAGGCCGGGGTGACTGGTCCCCTGCTCGGCTACATCAGATCGCTGGAGCTGACCGACGTGCGGTTCCGCCTCGCCCCCGGAGACCTGCTGCTCCTCTATACCGACGGCGCCGTCGAAGCACGTCCCGCCCCCGCCAGCCCGGAACCACGGCAGCCGGTATTCGACGAAGCCGCCCTCGCCCGGACCCTGGCCGACAGCCACGGCATGGACGCCGCCGCCACCACCAGTCACATCACCGCCGCCTTGACCGCCCGCCACGGCGGCTGGGCCAGCGACGACACCGCCCTGCTGGCTCTTCGCCTCCCGGGCTGACCCGATACGCCGGTCCTCGCTGCGGTGGAGACGGCTGTCCCGGCGGAAACCAAGATGCCACCGGCACCCCAGCTGGATAGGCTCGGACGGTGCCAAAGCTGCGGCAACTGCGTCCCGGCCATGCCCCGGCGGTCCTGGCCTTCGAGCTGGCCAACCGCTCCTATTTCGCGGCCTTCATCTCCGACCGCGGCGATGAGTACTTCGACCAGTTCCCCGAGCAGCACAACGCCCTGCTGGCTGAGCAGGAGGCTGGCGTCGGCGCCTACTACGTGCTCGTCGCCGAGGACGGCTCAGTCCTGGGCCGGTTCAACCTGTACCGCTTTGAGGACGGCACGGCCGAACTCGGCTACCGGGTCGCGCAGCACACCGCCGGCCGCGGCCTGGCCACCGCGACGGTGCGGGAACTGTGCCGGCTAGCGGCGGCCCGGCACGGGTTGCGCACGCTCAGGGCGGCCACCACCCGCGAGAACACCGCGTCCCAGAAGGTGCTGGCCAAGGCCGGGTTTGTCCCGGTCGGCCCGGCCGATCCGGCCCACATCGGCGGTAAGCAAGGCACCTGGTACCAGCGCGACCTGCCCGCCGTCGAAGCGCCGCAGCTACCCGGCGAGGAACTCGATGATCACTTGACGTTCGGTAATGTCGCGGACTGCGGCGACCTTCAGGCCGGCGTCCGCGGCGAGAGCTGAGTAGTCGTCGATGGTGCGCTCGCGCCCCCCGGTCAGTACAAGCATGCGCAAGTTCATCTCGGCGAATGAGGCGGGGTCGCCGCCGGGGGTGCCGTGCGACTCGATCACCAGCACGCGGCCGGTGCTGCCCGCTGCCTCAGCGCAGCGGCGCAGGATCGCACTCGCCGCGGCGTCGTCCCAGTCATGGATGACCCGGTTGAGCAGGTAGGCGTCGGCGCCAGCGGGCAGCGGGTCGAAGAAGCTTTGACCGACGACCTCGCACCGGTCGTCCAGGCCGAGCCCGGCCAGGTACTGCCGGGCCCGGGCCGCGGTTTCCGGCAGGTCGGCCAGCGTGCCGTGCAGCCGTGGGTTGCGCCGCAGCACCTGGGCGATCAGGGTCCCGGTCCCGCCCCCGATGTCAGCCACGTGCCGCATCGTCGACCAGTCATAGCCGTCCGCCACTGCGGCGTTCCCGCCGTCCACCGCCATGGTCGCGTCGAAGGAGGCGCTGATCGCGGGGTTGGCGTCCAGATAGGGCCAGAACGGCTGGCCGAAAACCTGCTCCCAGGCCGGCTGCCCGGTTCGCACGGTTTGTGCCAGGCCGGTGAACGCCAGATCCATCCGGCCGCCGAAGCCATCCAGGTCCAGCCACGTCGCGGCCGGCTGGCCAGTGCGCAGCAGCGCAGCGGTCGGGTTAACCGCGAACCGTCCCCGACTCGGCTCGGTGAACACCCCGTGCTGCACCAGGTGGCGCAGCATGCGGGCCAGGGCCTCGGGGGCAGCCCCGGCACGTTCGGCCAGGGAGCCGAGCAAGGCCCCCTCACCGCTGGCGTCGTCGGGCATGAGGTCCGCGAGCCGCAGCGTCGCGGCGACCCGGAGCGCCATCGGAGTCACCAGGTCCATCAGCGGGGCTAGTGCTCGCCATGCCGCCATCACCGCCTGGCCTGTTTCCGCGTCGGTGCCTGCCGTCCCCGATCGGCCGCCGTCGCCCGCCTTCGTCTGATCACTTGAGGTCATCAGCATCCCTCCTGGTACTTAATTATCCCGGCGGATCCGGACGTCGCCTTGGACGAATCGGAACCCCTGGGCACGGAGCGGCACGCCGACACTCAGGCAGGCACCCGTCATACTCATATAACATTTGATATTCGCCTTACATGAGTTACTGTAGAAATATGGTAACTCGCGGAGGCGACATGAGTAAGACAGCGCCTGGGCGCATCGAGGAACAGCTGAGGTCGGTCTTCCCCGAAGGCGCCATCGACGGGGTTGAGGTGCTCAAATACGGTGATGATCCGGTGGTCGAGCCCGGTCAGACCGCCATCCGCGTGTCGATCGACCGGGCAGGCCGCCCGGAGGGCAAAGAGGCCGACCAGGAGATCACTCACGAGTTCGAGCGCGCCAACCGCACGGCGCTCGAGGAGCTCCGCGGCAAGCTGCCCCGCTTCATCGAATGGGTCGAGTTCCGCCCGGCCGGGACGGCCAAATCCCACTCCGTCCTCAAGATCGGAGGCCGCGGGGGTGGGTCGGCACCGCCTCTGGACGATGTGCCGGAGGAACTCACGCCCGTGATGACCCGGCTCGGGCCCGCCGACCTGGCGACAGTGGACACCCTGATCACCGCTGGCATCGCGTCAAGCCGCGCCGAGGTCATGCGCTGGGCCGTGGGCCGCATCCGCGAGCACCCCGCGTACGCGCAAATCCAGGAACGAGTGCACGAAATCAACCAACTCAAAGCCCAGTTCTAGGCTGAGGCCGAGCTGAAGCGATCGGGCCCACGGCAAGAACAAGCGCTCAATAATGGTTCGGGTGAGCAGAATTGCGTACGTCTCGGGGAGACCGCTGATCACCGTGGACACAACCGGGCCGGTCGACGTCGCGTCCGTCGCCGCCGAAGTCCGCCGCCTGCACACCAGCCGAACAGGCTGACCTGCCAGGCGGCGGGCGGGCGCCAGTAGGCAGCAGCGTTGCCGTTACCGGCGGACTGGAGGCCGCAGTCCATCCATTAGGAGGTTCAACAGGCGACTGGCAAGGACTTCTCGCTGGGGCTTGGGGGCCACCGTGAAGATGCCGATAAGACTCGCGGCGATGTCTTCGGCGGTGACGTCTCGGCGGAGGTCATCCACCGCGCGGCCGGCGTCGAGGATTGTGGTAATGGCCGCCAGCAGCTCGGTCCGGGTCTGGCCGTGGGCGATCTCGCCTGTCTCGATCATCGCCAGCAGTGTGTCGAGCATGCCGTTCTTGGTCGCGATCCAGTCGCCGAACAGGTCCATCCAGCGCCGCATCGCCACGGCCGGCGGCAGTTGGTCGAGCAGCTCGCGGGCGCCGGTCGTCAGCCGCACGACCTGGCTCCGGTAGACCGCATCGACCAGCGACTCTCTGGTGGGGAAGTGCCGGTAGAGCGTGGCGATGCCGACCCCGGCCTCGCGGGCGATCGCACGCATCGACGGCTCGGTGTCAGCCGACGCGAACACGCGGGTCGCCACCGCGAGCAACTGATCGCGGTTACGGGTTGCGTCCGCCCGTAGCGCGCGGATCTCCGCCTCAGTCAAAACGGATCACGCTCCGTTTGTGTTACAGTCGTCCATGTAAACGGAGCATAGTCCGTTTCAGTGCGTTCCTTCCTTACTAAGGAGACAGGCGAGCATGCAGGAGCGGAGCGATCAACTGCCGACGAGCAGGAGCCGGGCGGTCCGGCTCGATTCATTCGGCGGCCCCGAAGTCCTGGACATCCGTGAGGTTCCCGCTCCGCAGGCCGGACCGGGACAGGTCCGTGTCCGGGTCACCGCGGCCGGGCTGAACCCGATGGACTGGTTCATGACCGCCGATGCGGACACCGCCGTCCGGTTCGGCTTGAGCCTGCCGGCCGGGTTCGGGACCGACTACGCGGGAGTAGTCGACCAGGTCGGTGACGGGGTGACCGGCTTCGCACCTGGCGACCGGGTGTTCGGCGGCGCCCTGTCCCGCGCGGTCGCCGACTTCGTGGTGGTCGACCCGACAGGGGACATCGCGGCGAACGAGGCCCATCACACCCCCGACGGCGTCGACGACCGCACCGCCGCCACCCTCACGATCGCCGGGCGCACGGCATCCGCCGCCCTGGCCGTGGTCGAACCCGGGCCGGACGACACCGTGCTGATCGGCGGCGCGGCGGGCGGAGTCGGGGTGTTCGCCGTCCAGCTGGCCCGGATCGCAGGGGCGCGCGTGATCGGGACGGGATCGGCGACATCGGCTGATTTCCTGCGCGATCTCGGAGCCGAGCCGGTCGCCTACGGCGACGGCCTGGCGGACCGGGTCCGTGCCCTCGCTCCCCGCGGTATCACCGCTGCGATCGACCTCTATGGAACGGAGACAGCGCACGCCGCAAGGGCACTCGGCGTCCCTGACACGCGCATCACCACCATCGCCACCCAGGTCGACGGGATCACACCGGCCAACGGCGCCAACGCCGCCCCAGGCGCACTGGAAAAGCTCGCTCGCCTGATTGCGACCGGCCGACTCCGGGTGCCCATCGCCGCTAGCTTCTCGGTCGAGCAGATCCGCACCGCGGTCGAGCTCCAGGCCGGCCGTCACGTGAAGGGCAAGGTCGTCATCGACCTCTAGGAAAACGGCCTGCTCATCTCACCCGTCGCCTCTCACCCCGGCTGGCTAATGGCCCGCTAATGGCGAGAACTCGAACGGGTCCCTAGATGATGAAGGCCCAGTGTTCGGAGCCAGCGTCCGACCTGGGCCTTTACATTGGAGCGGATGACGGCAATCGAACCCGCACTGTCAGCTTGGGAACTGGCCTGTCACGCCTCGATGACCTCGATAATCAGGATCAACCGACCCCAAACCAGGCAACCTCAACACCCTTCGGGCTCAGCGGTTCAATTGGGGCCATCGGCGCCGCGCAGACAGGCGGACGCCGCAGACCCCATCACAGGCGGATGTGACGGCCGGGTTGTCGCGGGCCTGACCATACGCGTTTTCACCCCGCGGAGGGTGAGGACTGTTCGGTGGCTTTCGGGGAAAGTAGTATCCGGGCTAGCCGGTGCGAGTGGCGGTCGAGCGAGCCGTCCGAATGGGCGAGGGACATCGAGCAGGCCATCGCGACCGTGATGGAGGCGTACTGGCGCTCAGCGACCTCCCGAGACCAAGCCGTCCAAGGAAGGCTGAGAAACATGCCGATGGCAGAAGATCTGGAGAAGGCGCGCGAGGATCTCATTATGATCCAGCCGGAACCGTTCAATGCTGAAGCACCACCGGAAGCGCTGGCGGGAGATATCACCCCTACCCGCTTCCACTATGTGCGCAGCAACTTCGCGCTACCGGACCACGACGGCACTCTTCAGATCGGCGGCGCAGTCGATAGCCCGACCACACTTACTCTCCACGAGCTGCGGGCCATGCCCGCCGCTGAACGGGTCGTCACCTTGGAATGCGCAGGCAACGGACGCCTCCGCCAGACGCCGCTCCCGGCTGGCGAACCCTGGGGTGACTACGCCGTCTCCACCGCCAGCTGGACCGGCACTTTCCTGCATGAGGTGCTCAGGCAGGCACGTCCGGCGCTCAACGCCATCGATGTCAAGTTCACCGGCGCCGACCACGGTCCCTACTACCAGTACAACGACATCGCCTTCAAGCGGTCGCTGCCGCTCAGCCACGCGGCCGACCCCGCCGCGGAAATCCTCATCGCGTACGAGATGAACGGCGAGCCGCTCCCCTCCGATCACGGCGCGCCGTTCCGGCTCATCGTGCCCCACTGGTACGGCGTCGCATCGGTGAAGTGGCTCAAGCGCATCGACGTCATTACCGAGCACTACGCCGGCGAGTTCCAGATCGGCCATTACATGTACGAGTGGGCCGACCGTCCGCATGAATTCGTCACCGCGATGCGCGTGCGCGCCCGCATCACTGACCCCGCACCCGGCGCGACCATCCCCGTCGGCGCCTACACCGTACGCGGCAAAGCCTGGTCCGGCACCGGGCCGATCACGCAGGTCCACGTGAGCCTCACCGGCGAAGGCGAGTGGCATGAGGCACGGCTCGCCCCTTCCCAAGGCCCGTACCAGTGGCAGGACTGGTCGTTCGACTGGGAAGCGAACGCGCCAGGACGGCACACACTGCGCGCCCGCGCTACCGACGCCGCCGGGAACGTGCAGCCAGACGTCCCCCCCTGGAATCGCATCGGCTACGGAAACAACGCAATCGAAGTCTCCTACGTCGACGTGCACTGACATCGGGTCTGTCAATTTACCGAGACAGGCCCCCGACCAGCGTGTTACGGCGGTCTTTCCTACCGGACGTGGGGACAGAGAATTTAGAGAGAGCAGGGACACCGGGGACACCGGCTACGGGCTAGTGTCCCCGCCGAATCAAGCTCTTTCCACTGGTCACGGTGTGTTCGGGGAAACCGGGGACGACGGGGACATTTTCTGTCGGCCCGCAGTCTCAGCTTCAGTCAGTGGTAGGCACAGATGCGGAGGGGACCGTGAGGAGACTTCACAACGACCACGCTGCGAAGACGTACAGCCCTACCGACAACGAAGAGTCCGTCGATGCGACGACGGACATCCGATTGAGTAATCCGGCATGGACGCACGCCCCGCGTCCAGCGGTCCCGACTTCGCGCCCGGTTGTCCGTCCGCGGACGGCCGGTCATGCTCCGGGTCTAGTGGAGGCCGGTGATCTGCTCGATGTCGTACCGGGCGCGAAGGTCGGCCACGACATCGGCGTCGGGCCGGCCCTTGCTCGCCTCCATGATCGCCATGAGCTCGTCGAAGTAGTTCTCGTGGCCACCGGGCACTGAGGACTGGAAGAGCACTTTCACCGGCTTGTCGCTTGAATTGCTGAACGCGTGCGGAATGCCTGGCGGGACGAACATGAACGCACCAGGGCCGCCGGTGGCAAACGTCTGGCCCGTTGCCGATTCCCACCGGTGCCAATCACCGACGGCACGGTCGACCGGCTCGAACGCGAGGACGTCGAGCTCGCCTTCCACGACATAGAAGATCTCTTGGCCGACGGCGTGCACATGCGCGCCGACGTCAAATCCCGGTCCGATGACGACCTCGAACGTCGATGTCGACGCCGGATAGTCCATGGTCATCTTGACCGTCGCGTCGAGACTGCCCCCGGCTATCCGACGTCCCGCACCGGGTGGCAGCACAGCACCAACCGACATCAGGCACGGGTCGCGATCTTGGTGATCGGGCGGGTCGTCATGATCGGCGGGGTGGCACCCGGCGGCATGGCGGGAAGGACGTAAGAAGCAAACCAGGCGCTATGGGCCGACTCTGATTCCCACAGCTCGGTGACCTGGTAGCCACCATCGACCGGGCCGGCGGCATGGGCAATGAATCCGTCTGCCGCCTGCAGCACGGGGAGCAGCGCAGCCGCGAGCTGTTCATAGTCGGACTGGGTGGTTCCCGGCATATCGCTGGTCATCATAATCATCATCTGGTTCTCCCCACCTGATCTTCTACTGTGCTGGTCAGGAGCATAGGCCGGCCAGACGATCAAGCACCAACAGTCTTCGACGGCGGCAGCTATCGATGGAATCAATAGATCGCTAGAGTACGCGGATGAACCCCAGCCGAGTCGATCTCAACCGAGTCGATCTCAACCTGCTCGTCGCGTTCGATGCCCTCATCTCCGAACGCAGCGTCACCCACGCAGCGCGGCGCCTGAGCGTCGGACAGTCGGCTATGAGCTCCACCCTGGCCCGGCTCCGCAGGCTGTTCGACGACCCGCTGCTGAGTCGCGACGGACGGAAGATGATCGCGACCCCCTTGGCCGAATCGCTGGCCAAGCAGGTACGAGACATCTTGGACCAGATCGAGTCCATCCTGGCCGACCGTACCGACTTCGACCCGGCCCGCACCCAACGGACCTTCACCATCATCGCCAGCGACGTCCTGTCAGTCATCCTGCTCAAACCGCTGCGGGCGCGGCTGGCCATCGAGGCGCCCAGCGTCCGCGTGCTGGTCGCTCCCCCTGCCGTTGATGACGCCGAACGGCTCAGGCGCAATCAGGTAGACATCGTCATCACGCCCCGTGAGGCGTTCACCGACTACCAGAGCTTCCGGAATACGTTCCTGTTCTCCGACCGCCTACTCTGCGCGGTCGACCGTCACAACGAGGCCGTCGGCGAGACGCTGTCCCTGGAGCAGTTCAGCTCGCTGCCCTACCTGGCCACCACCTGCGAACGCATGAAAACGGCCGCCGAGGAGCAGCTCGACCGGCTCGGCATCCCGCGGAATGTCGAGTTCAGTACGACGTTCGGAATGGTCCCGACCCTAGTGAGCGGTTCTCGGATGATCGCGCTGGTCCACGAACGCCTGGCCCTGGCCATAGCCGACCAGGCAACCCTCCGGCTACTGGAACCACCCATGCCGCTGCAGCCGATCCACCTGCTGATGCTCTGGACCAGCTCCGCCGAAACCGACCCCGGCCACACCTGGCTTCGCCGACTGATCCTGTCCCTGGTCGCCGAACTAGACGGGGCAACCAACGCACAGCGATCGCCCGGCACCAGCAGTCGGCTCGAAGAGCGTAACCACCCGGCCGTCGCCGGCGCCGCCTGATTTCAGCCCGTACTGCTGCGAGGGCCACGACAACGCATTGGGTGCGGTACGAGCAAAATTCTTTGCTGTCGACCAACACGAGGGTCGGTTTTGGATCGTCCGCGCACCTGCTCATCATGTCACCAGTTGCGGTCCGGCACGCCCGCCCGGCTGTCACCCAGCAGCGGGCTTACGCAGTGCCAAGTCGAGGAAGAACGGCGATGTGACCCACTCATACCCGCCGTCCTTCGCGGCGGCCTGGAGGTCTCGCACTAGGCCATCGATCCTCTCGGCCGCGATGCCCAACTGGATGCCGCGTTCTCGCAGCGCCGCGATGCTGGCTGCGTTTAGCTCGAACATCACCTCCGGGTCTATGACCCCGAAGAAACCGCTCATCGCAGTGACCTCCAAGCCCGCCTGGCGCGCCGACCGCGGCAGGTCCTCGACGACTCTGGCCGGTACTCCATTCCGGTGCAGCACCTCATAGATCAGATCCCAAGTGCCGGTGAGGGCCTCCAGGTTCGGGTGTGATCGCGGCGGCGGACTGGGCAGCTGCTCGTGCGCGACAAGCCAGCCGCCCGGGCGAAGGAGACCGGCAATGTGGCGGAGGGTCCGTACCGGGTCGGGCTGGTGCATCAGGAAGAGCCGCGTAAAGGCCAGGTCGAACGGGCCGCCCAGCGCCGCGGAATCCAGGTCGTGCAGGCCGCCTGCGATCACCTCCACGTTGCCCAGCTCCAGGGCGGACACGACCGCCCGGGCCCGCTGGACGGCCGCCGGGCTGAGATCGACGCCGACGACCCGCCCGGCGGGGCCGACCATCTCCGCCAGGACCGCGAGCCCGCCGAGGGGGCCGCAGCCGCAGTCGATCACGTTCCACCCTTGCTGGACACCGGCCCTGCGGAACGCCGCGCGGGCGGGCTCCGCGACGAGCTCGGCGCCGCGCAAGAGCCGCCGGAGGTCTTGATCTGAGCCGTCGTTAACGTACCGGCTGACCCGCGCTGTGACCTCTTCGGCCATGCCCGCCTCCTGGCGCTGGCGTCCTGCCCGGATCCTATCCAGCCAGTGCCGAGCGCGGAAGACTCAGCGCCCGTCGCCATACCGGCAACGCGTTGGCCGGTGAAGAGGGCGCGTCACTTCGCGAACTGATGGAACGGATGGGCCACAGCTCATCGAGGGCCGCTCTCATCTACCAGCACCGGACCATGCAGCGTGACGGGCGATCGCCGACGCGATGGGCAAGCGCGCCACGGGCGTTCCAAGATCATTTGACGTGTTAGATCACGATTCGTAGCGGCGCGTTGCGATCTGGTCGTCGGCGGCGTGTCGTGCCGGGGAATGCGACGAGGCCCCGGTAGGAACAGGGGTCCTCTCACAGATCCCAGCCACCGGAGCCTCGTCGTGGGCAAGTCTGCCATTCCTGCTGCCGTGCCCGCGCCCGCAGCGCCCATTGTTTCTCTTCCGGTACCGGATGGGTGCTGTGACCTGCTGGAACTGCTGGCAGAGGTGCCGGACGGGCGGACGGGGCAGGGCAGGGACCATCCGGTCGCGGCGGTGCTGGCGCTGGCCGCGGCGGCGGTCGTGGCCGGGATGAAGGGCTATACCGCGATCTGCGGGTGGGTCGCGGACGTGCCGCCGCCGGTCCTGGCAGGCCTGTACCTGCGCTGCGGCGCCGCAGCCGGCCCCGCCGCCGTCGAAGACCACCATCTGGCGGGTGCTGACCGACGCCGGGACCGAGGAACTCGACGCGGCGGCCGGCACCTGGCTGATGGAACTCGCCGGGCTCGCCGGGCCGCCCGCGGCTGGCGGGGAGGACTGCCCGCCGGCATTGACGCAGGTCAGGCTAGACGGCAAGGCGGTCAGGGGCGCCAGGAACGCTGACGGGACCCAGGTCCGGCTGCTCGCGGCCCTCGTCGGCCCGGACGCCGCGTCCTCGGTGGTCGCCGCGCAGGCCGGGTCGGCGCGAAGACGAACGAGGTGCCGGTGGCCGCGGTCGTCCTCGGCCAGCTTGACCTGCACGGCAAGGTCGTGACCGCCGACGCGCTGCACACGGTGAAGGCCACCGCGCGCCTCATCCGCGAGGGCGGCGGCGAGTTCGTGCTCCCGGTGAAGGAGAACCGGCGTGCCCTGTTCGACGCGATCGACGCCCTGCCCTGGAAGGACGTCCCGATCGCGCACGCCGCCACCGACAAGGGCCACGGGCGGATCACCACCCGCACCATCCAGGTCCTGCCAGCCCCCGAAGGGCTGCCGTTCCCGCACGTCAGCCAGGTCTTCCTCATCGAGCGGTACGTCACCGACCTGCAAGGCAAGCCGGTCTCGGCCGTCGCGGCCCTCGGCGTCGCCAGCCCGGAGCCCGGGCACGCAGGCCCCGCCGACCTGGCCCGCTACGTCCGGGAGCAATGGTCGATCGAGTCCCTGCACTGGATCCGCGACACCCTCTACCAGGAAGACAAGTCCCAGGTCAGGACCCGCTCCGGGCCAAGGGCCATGGCCGCGCTGAGAAACCTCGCCATCGGCGCACTCCGCATGGCCGGGCGCACCGACATCACCGAGGCCACCCGATGGGCCGCACGCTCCATGGACAGGCCTTTCACCATCCTCGGACTCACATAATGATCTTGGAATGGCCGTGGCAAGCGCGCTGAGGCTGAGCTGAAGCGATCGGGCACGCAGCGGGCACGCAACAAGAACAAAGGCTCTTTATGGCTTCGCTAGTGATCTCGGAAAACTTGCCGCTAGCTGCGCATTTTCAGGTGGAGCGGATGACGGGAATCGAACCCGCACTGTCAGCTTGGGAATTTGGCGAATCCGTTCGAATTATACAGATTGAGCAGTAGTTTTGACCGATCGCGAGTGCCCGGGAGATACCGTGTTTCGCCGGTGCTAATGGCACGCTAATGGCACGTCGCCTGACACAAAGGGCGGCTCTAACACCGCTAGGTGCTGGGCCCCGCTAGCTGACCACAGGAGCGCTTCTCGTGCTGTGAGGCGAGTATCTGTGCAGCGGCAACCATCAACGCCGTAAGACAGAGAGGCGCGAATAGGAGGAGCGCCGGACGACCGGGGGCGAACGTGGCCACCGTCATCAGGGCTAGCGCAATGACCACACATCGGCGGGCCTTGGCCGCATGGCCCATCGTGGGCCGACCCTGCGCGCGGGCCCGGTTGCTTGGCGGCTGGTCTGCGATCTCCCTGGCGGGGAGGTCGGCGGTGACTACGGCCAGTTCCGCATAGGTCCGCGACGCGAATGCCTGGCCTACCCGCACATCAAACTCGTCTTTGGTAACCCGACCTTGCACAAACACGGCCTTGAGCATGTCGATTACGTGCTCGCGGTCAGCATGGGACGCCCTGAGGCGGCTGCGGCCCGCGGCTACCGCCATCTGGCCTTCCGGCTCTGCTGTCACCAGCGCCTCCCCTATCAGCACGGTACGGCGAAGCCTAGCGCGGCGGCGCTGAGGTGGCCAGCCCGCAGCCGCGACGACCGAATGATGGGGCGGTCGGCTGACCCCGTTACGAACCTGGAGCGGTGACGAGAACCGAACTCGCACATCAGCTTAGGAATCTACCGACTCTGTTCGAAATATACATGTTGAGCAACAGAATGCGCCGTCCCCGAATGCCCGTGAGATACCGCGCGTTCCCGGTGTTAATGGCATGCTAATGGCACGTCACCGGACGAAAAGAGCGGCTGGAACACTCGGGGTGGGTCGGCTGCCCCCCAAGTGTTTCAGCCGCAAGTCATGTCTGGGGACACTGGGGACACTGAGCGGCGACGTTGAGCGTCGTTGTGAGGCCAAGACAAGGCCAGCTAGCTTCTAGTGTGGTGCGTCCGAGATTGAACGGTTAATGTCTGTGAGTTTACTGGCATGTCACATTCGGGTCCTTCTGCCGCCGTGATCGTGCTGTCCGAGGACGAGCGGGCCGAGCTAGCGCGACGGGCGGCGCTGCCGGAGCGCCGTCGGTCTGACCGGGCCCGGATCGTGCTGGCCTGCGCGGAGGGGATGCCGAATGCCGTGGCCGCGCGAGAGCTGGAGGTCGCGGTCAAGTCGGTGTCGAAGTGGCGGCGCAGGTTCGCCGAGCAGCGGCTGGCCGGCCTGGAGGACGACGCGCCGATTGGCCTGCCGAAGGCGGACCTGGTCCTGTCCGGAGCCGAGCGGGCGCAGCTGACCCGGTGGGCCCGGCGCGCGAAGACGGCCCAGTACCTGGCGATGCGGGCGAAGATCGTGCTGGCCTGCGCCGAGGGCGTCATGAACAAGCAGGTCGCCGCGGACCTGGGCGTCGACGAGTCGACGGTGGACCGCTGGCGGGCCCGGTTCGTCGCGGCCGGTGAAGGGGCTGCACGACGAGCCGCGGCCCGGCGGCCCTCGTCGGTCCGCCTCGATCAGGTCGAGGACGTCATCGTGGCCGCCCTGGAGTCCCTGCCGGGCAGCGACACCCACTGGTCGCGGGCCTCGATGGCCGCTCACTCAGGCCTGAGCAGGTCCACCATCGGGCGGATCTGGAGGGACTTCGGCCTCAAGCCGCACCGGCAGGACTCCTTCAAGCTGTCGAAGGACCCGTTCTTCATCGAGAAAGTCATCGACGTCGCCGGGCTCTACCACAACCCGCCCGAGAAAGCGGTCGTGCTCTGCGTGGACGAGAAGTGCCAGATCCAGGCGCTGGACCGCTCCCAGCCGGTCCTCCCGATGATGCCGGGCATGCCCGAACGCCGTACCCACGACTACCTGCGCCACGGCATCACCAGCCTGTTCGCCGCCTTCAACACAGCCGACGGCACCGTCATCAGCGAACTGCACCGCCGCCACCGGGCCGCCGAGTTCCGAAAGTTCCTGGCAAAGATCGATAAGACCGTCCCGGCCGGCCTGGCAGTTCACCTGGTCTGCGACAACTACGCCACCCACAGCACCCCCGAGATCAAGGCATGGCTCAAGAGGCACCCGCGCTTCCACGTCCACTTCACCCCCACCGGCTCCTCCTGGATGAACCAGGTCGAACGCTGGTTCGGCCTGCTCACCGACAAGCTGATCCGCCGCGGCGTCCACACCTCCGTCCAGGCCTGGAAAACGACATCCGGAACTGGATCGCCACCTGGAACGACAACCCCCGCCCCTTCACCTGGACCAAGACAGCCGACGAGATCCTCAGTTCCCTCGCCGACTACCTCGCCAAGCTCCCAACCGGACAGCCCAAAACCAGGCAAGAATAACCAGCGAAATCTCGGACGCAGCACACTAGCTATTAACCCAAGGTTGACAGCCGATCAGGTGTCAAGACAGGCGCGCCGTGCAGGGATGCCGTCGGTCGGACGATCGGCGTCGAAGCCAGTCAGGCGAGGGTGATCTCGACCGGGACGGCCGCCTGAAGAGTGTGGCCGACCGGGGAACTCGCCGCCACTCTACGGTGCAGCTCGGCCACCGCTTCGGCGTCGGCGTCCGTGTCCAGGTCGACACGGACCCGGATTGCGGAAAAGCCAGCGTGCCCAGGTGCGAGGCCGAGGAAGCTGCGCAGGTCGACGTCGCCGTCGACCGCGATCTTCAGGTCCTTGATTGCGATGCCGACTGCCGATGCGTTGGCGGCGTACCCGACGGCGAGGCAGTTGCCCAGAGCGGATAGCAGTTGCTCGACGGGGTTGGGAGCGGTGTCGCTGCCGCCCAGGCCACTGGGCTCGTCGGAGGCGGTCGGCGGGAAGGAGCGCACCTGGCTCTCGGATCGGAAGGCTCCAACCCACTGGACGTTGGCCGCCCACGTAGTTCGGGCCGCCTCTGGATCCTGTTGGATCTTCCCGACGAGCGCTCCGACGGCCTCGAGGTCGACCTGGTTGAGTGACGTAGTGACGCTCATGGGTCTTCGCTCCCTGTCTAAAAGCCAAATTCGATCAGATAAGCCGACTATAGCCGGGCGGCCACCGATTGCGGTAGGGCCGAAGTAAGGCCAGACGAGGACGAGGATACCGAATCGTGAACACCGGTTCTAGCTGCGGGAACGGTGGCGCGCTCGGAGGGACTCGAACCCCAACCTTCTGATCCGTAGCTATAGCATTTGCCTACGAGATCCTCATATATGTAGGTAAGTCTGTCCGTGAGCGTTGGCTGACGCACTGCTCAGACCGTGCTCGTTTCGGTATCCGGTTGCGGTACGGCAACCCGGACGAAGGTCGAGCGCTGCAACACTTGGGGCGCCCCGGACCGGCCATAGCGTTACAGCCGACGCGATCGACAAGCACGTCGACGACGGGCAACGCCAAGACGACGACGGGGACGCGGACGACGGCCCGGCCGGGGCGCCCGCCTAATGGCACGACAGCCAGTGCGGCCCACAAAATGACGAAAGGCCAGTCTTCGGAAACAGCTTCCGACCTGGCCTTTTGTATGGGAGCGGATGACGGGAATCGAACCCGCACTGTCAGCTTGGGAATTTGCCGATTCTGTTCGAATAATACATCTTAAGCAGCATGTAACGCCTACCTTGAGTAGCCGTGATAGACCCCTGATCACCGCCTCTAATGGGCCCGCCATCGGAGGCCCAGTAGCGGGGACACCAGGGACACCTGTCCCCGCCCGTGTCCCCGGTCACAGGCCGCGTCTTCGCAGACCAGGTGGGGTTCGGGGACACGGGGGGACGCCGGGGACACATTCTGTACCGAGCCTCGCCATAGCACTATCCCGGGCGGCCCGTCTCTTTATCATGGGACACAGCAACCACGCCGTGACCTGGGAAGACGCCGCGTGGCCAGCTGACCTGGGCACGCATCGGGCGTGATCAAGCACCCAAGGTCCAATCTGACGGTCCAGCGCCGCACCCGTCAGCATGTCTAGCACTTGGCGTCCATAGGCATGTGGGGCTTACTGGACATCACCCGTGTCAGGTGAGGTCCCGTGGGGTGATGCCTCGGGATGCTGGCTTTATGCAGAACGCCGAGGGTCGTGTACCGGATCGTCCGCTGGCCGGGCGGCTGGGCGGTGTCCGGATGGATCGGGAGTTGCCGCGCCGGGAGGATCTGCCGGTGGTGTTCGACGAGCTGGATTACCAGCTCGGCTGCCAGGCCTATCTGTGGTCGCTGCCGCTGGTGTCGTATGCGCAGTGGCAGCTGCAGCACCGTGAGGTGTTCGGGGCCACCAATTACGATCTCGTGCAGTACGTGAGCTACCGGGATCGGCTCGGGCTGATTACGGCGAATGCCACGACTCCGTACATCCTGAACTTCATCGACCTGGGCCAGACCGGCCCGCTGGTGATCGAGCTGCCACCCGGGCCGACAGCGGGCGGGCTGTCGGATTTCTGGCAGCGTGAGTGCGCGATCATGGGGGAGATGGGGCCGGACCGCGGCCGGGGCGGCAAGCATCTCATCGTGCCACCCGGGCAGGATTCACCGGATGCCGACCGCAGCCTTATCGTGCATCAGGCCACCGGGATGAACGTGATGTTCGGGTTCCGGACGCTGGACCCAGACCCGCAGCGTTCACAGGCCCTGGTGGACGGAGTCCGAATCACGCCGTTTGATGGCCGTCCCGCCCCGCAGACCCGGATCGTGTCCCCGGACGGACGGGCGTGGAACGGTGACCAGCCCAGCGGCCTGGACTACTGGGCCCGGCTGCACGAGATCTACCAGCGGGAGATTGTCGATGAGCGGGACCGGTTCTACCTGGCCATGCTCAGGCAGCTCGGCATCGAGAAGGGCCGGCCCTTTGACCCCGATTCCCGGCTGGCAGACATCCTAGCCGAGGCGACCGCCGCTGGTGAGCTGATGGCTCAGGCGAACTCGTTCGCCAAGCGCTTCCCGGGCGCGCGGTACTGGCCGGACCGCCAATGGGATCTCGTCGTCCAGCTCGACCACTCCGATCAGCGCGGCCGCGGCTATGACCAGCTACTGGAGCGCGCCGCCTGGTTCTATGAGGCGGTCAGCTTCTCCGAGGCGATGAAAAGCCAGGCCCCCGGGGCCGGACAGGCTTACCTGGGCTGTTACACCGACGCGAGCGGCGCCTGGCTCGACGGCGGCAGGAGTTACACGCTTCATATCCCGGCCGACCCGCCGGCGAAACTTTTCTGGTCGGTCTCCGTCTACGACATCGATACCCGCTGCTTGATCGACAACGCCCAGCAGCGCGGCGACCGGGGCTCCCGTGACGCTGAGCTCGTCTACAACCCCGATCGGTCGGTTGACGTGCACTTCGCCCCGGAACCTCCGCCCGGGCGGGAAGCCAACTGGATCCAGACCATCCCGGGTCAGCACTGGTTCTCCTACTTCCGGTTCTACGGCCCGCTGGAGAGCTATTTCGACCGCAGCTGGAAGCTGGGCGACATCACCTCCGTCCCAGCCCAGACGTAGGCAGCTCGATAGCGATATGGCAGCGGACCACCGGAGACCGGGCTGTACTGGATTTGAAATCAGTGACCTCTTCCGTTCCGGGGAACGCTGTCGGGTGTTCTTGCTTTCGTATCCTGCCTCTGAACTATGGCGTATGGTCCGCTGAAATCCACGGGCGTACGCCGCCGCAGAGAGCCGTTCTTACTCGGCTGGTTACTACATCGGGGCTCCGGAGGCTTTAGGTCTTCATTCACGCTCTGCTAGCGGGCAGTCCAGCGGGCAAGTGCCGGTAGCGGTGTCCCATCACCCTCTACGGATGATCGCACTTTCTACCAGCACAGCTACGGTCGGCGTCATGGCAGATGACGATGTAGCGAAGCTGGCGGCTGAGGCGTACCTGTACGGATTCCCCCTGGTGTTCAATCTCGACCAGGTGCAGCGGTTCGTGACCAGCGGGGTCGGCTCGAACCCGGCGGCGCCATTCAACCAGTTCAGTCATGCCCGGAAGCTGGCCGGGCCGCAGGACACGTTCGTGACGATCAACAACGACACGGTCTACTCGATGGCCCAGCTTGACCTGAGCGCCGGGCCGGTACGCCTGCACGTCCCCGACACTCAAGGGCGCTACTACGTCCTGCAGTTCGTCGATGCCTGGACCGACAACTTCGCCTACGTTGGGCACCGGGCCACTGGTACGAGCGCGGGTGATTTCCTGCTGGTACCGGCCGGCTGGTCTAGTGAGGTGCCCAGCGGGGTGACGGTGATCCGCAGCCCGACTGGTGTCGCCAGCATCGTAGGTCGCTGGGCCTGTGCAGGAGAGGCCGACCTGCCCGCCGTCCACGCCCTGCAGGACGCGACCACCCTCGAACCGACCGATTCCGGTGGGCAACTGGCTGGAATCCCCAGCCCGGATCCTGCGGTCGGAGACGGCCTGGCGTTCTGGGAGAAGCTGCGACTATGGTCGCAGGCCTTCCCGCCCGCTCCCCGCGACCTTCCCCTGCAGGACAGGCTCGCGCCGACCGGGATCACGCAGCCCGGTAAGTCGCCCTACGCCGCACCCGAGGCAGGCCTTGCCGAGGCGCTGCGCCAAGGGCTAGCCGCCGGGAAGACCGAGCTGACGAAGATCCTCGAAGGTGGCGGCAGCAGCCCGCAGGTCAATGGCTGGCGGCTGACCATGCACGTGTTCGACTACAACCTCGACTACTTCCAAATCGGCGCCCTGGACGACCCACAGTTCAAGATCACCGACCCGCGGGTGCGCATCGCCGAGCGGGCCGCAGCGGCCATGGGCGGCCTGTGGGGCAATCACGCCTATGAGGCCGTCTACATCATGACTTACCAGGACGACCACGGCGATCAGCTTGTCGGGGAACACGTCTACACGCTCCGGCTCGACCCGCCCCCGCCGGTCAGGGCGTTCTGGTCCCTGACCATGTACGACGTCCCGGACTTCTTCCTTGTCGCCAACGACATCAACCGGTACTCAATCGGCGACCGGACCCCCGGGATCGTCTACGCCGACGACGGCTCCCTGACCATCACCATCAGCCACACCAGACCAGACAACGCGTCCGCCGCCGCCAACTGGCTACCCGCTCCCGCCGGTGCCTTCCGCCCGGTCCTGCGCATGTACGAGCCCGCAGCCGAGATACTCAGCCAGACCTACACCGTCCCGCCCGTCACCCGGGTTTGAACAGACGGCAACGAGCCAGCCGGTGCACGCGTCCCTCACAGACTGAGCAACGCAGCAGATCACAATCAGTAACTGCCAAGATCGCCTCTGCCACTCCGGCACGCGTGATCTTCCGGGCCGTGGTCCGGTCGCCTATATCGTCATAACCGCAGTGGGAAAGCCTGAGTTCGCCGACGCGACTGGATCCAAGGCGCCGTTTGATCCAATACGGCTTATCTCCGCAACGCAAGACTGGGACAAGCGCGAACAAAGGCAAGCGATTCACTAACAGGCGGCCGATCATCTGTGCTCCGAGCAGGCCCAAAGCGGCACCAGGACCCTGATACGGGCGCGTATCGGGCATGCTCGGCCCTGGAAGCTGGCCCGAACTTCTCCCTACCATGGAACAGCTCAGAAAGGCGCGACCAGGGACGGCGGCGGCGGGTTGGCCGAGTTGGCCACTGATTGGGCGCGGACAGCCGTAGAAGATCAGCAGCGGCCGTAGACGGCCAGAGAAGTAGCGACGTTGGAGCGGATGACGGGAATCGAACCCGCACTGTCAGCTTGGGAAGCTGATGTTCTACCATTGAACTACATCCGCAGGTCTGCCAGGCGCCGCCGGTGGCGGTCTCCTAGGCCGTCCTTGCCCACACATCGTACAGGAACAGGTAGCTTGCTTGCGTGCTCCTCTCCGATCGTGACATCAGGGCCGAGATCGAGGCCGGGCGGGTCAAGCTCGACCCGTACGCCCCCGAACTCATCCAGCCGTCGAGCATCGACGTACGGCTTGACCGCTACTTCCGGGTCTTTGAGAACCACCGGTACCCGCACATCGACCCAGCGGTGGAGCAGGCCGACCTGACCCGTCTGGTCGAGACTGAAGGAGAGGACGCCTTCGTCCTTCACCCAGGCGAGTTCGTGCTCGGCTCGACCTACGAGGTCGTCTCTATCCCCGACGATATCGCCGGCCGGCTCGAGGGCAAGAGCTCGCTCGGGCGGCTGGGGCTGCTGACGCACTCGACCGCGGGCTGGATCGATCCCGGGTTTACCGGGCACGTGACGCTTGAGCTGTCGAATGTGGCGACGCTGCCGATCAAGCTCTGGCCGGGGATGAAGATCGGCCAGCTTTGCCTGTTCAGAACCAGTTCGCCGGCCGAGCACCCGTACGGTTCCGCCGTCTACGGCTCCCGTTACCAGGACCAGCGCGGCCCGACGCCGTCCCGCTCGTACCTGAACTTCTACCGCACCAAGGTGTGAACCGCGGCCGAAGTCGGACGTTAGTGCGTGACGACGAAAGTGCCAGCCTTCGCGGCAGCGAGAAAATGCCGCCAGGCAGGGGCGAAGTAACTGACGATCGAATCCGACCGGCCTGCCGAGTCGCGGACCAGAACGACGTCATCAGCGGCTACCTCCACGCATGCGCCGTTATTCACGCTGCGGCTCGCCTTCCGCCAGCCCGAGCCCGGCGCGCCTATTTCTCTTGATGTCATGCCATCACCTTGCTCACGATCAGCAGGAATATTGATAATAGCATGTGATTCTAGTAATCTAGAGCGACCGAATGTGCCAGTGGGATGCCGGTCGCGGCTGACCGAAGAAGCCTTTTTCAAGAACGACAGTGTCCGGGCTACGCTATTTTCCGTAGCCGACAACGGTATAGCGCAGCCCGGACACAAGGAATGAATTCAGGACCGCCCAATCGAGTCGAAGTGACCCGTGCGCGCAGCAGTGAGGAAAGAACGCCAGCTATTGGCGGGGTAAAGCAGAACTAGAGAGCGCGGGTCTTGCGAGTCCCTGACCGCGACAACTCCGACGCTCGACGCAACCTCAGTGCAGTTCCCCGCATTGATGCTGCGCGCTGACTTCCGCCACGCAAGGAGGCTTATTTTATCCCCGGGCACCGGCATGTCCATATATTACACTCCATCTTTAAAGCGGGCTTCGAAAATTAAAATGTGAGTAGCCCGCGCCTTGGCAATGCGGTTATCGTTTCAAGCTTGCTGCGTCATGAGCAGCGAGAACGGCGGCGCGGTCGTATCGCGCCGCCGTTTCAGCTATCAGTTCGGTCGACTCTTGTGGAGTCAAAGCTATATCGCACAGACGTTCAAACACTTCTTCGTACCTCAGCAGGTCCTGCGACCGCTCAAGATACATATATCCGATCAAGCCCTCAACATACACCAAACTTGGGGTTGGCGCGCCACTGAATTCAAGGATGTCGAAAGAGCTTTCCATGGCGGGGTGAGCGCCGGCGCTGAATGGGATTACCTGAATCGTCACGTTGGGCAGTTGCGCGGCATCTACCATTCGTAGCAATTGGTCCCGCATAACGTGAAAACCACCGACAAGGCGATGCAGCACAGGCTCATCGAGTATCGCCCAGAGCCGCAAAGGAGATTCCTTGGTAAGTGACTGCTGGCGCTTCAGCCGCGCCTGGATAATCTGTTCAATTCTCTCAGGTGTGAACTCTGGAACTCCGGACTCGTGCATCGCCTTGGCATAGTCCGCCGTCTGCAATAGACCTGGGACGGTCGTGGACTGGAAATTCTTGGTCGCTGTCGCGTCTTCCTCTAGTCCGACGTAAGTTGCGAAATAGTCGAGCTCGTATGACTGCCACCAGCCCTGCTGCTTTCCTTCGGCCGCGAGCCTCGCCATCCGCGCCCGTTCCTCCGGGTCGGCGACCTCATAGAGGTCGCACAGGTCGCGGATGTCTCTGGCCGTCGCACCGCGCTGACCGGTCTCCATGCGGCTCACCTTGGATGGCGAGCATAGAAGTACAGCGGCGACCTGGTCGACCGTCATGCTCCGCTCGGTGCGCAGCGCACGGAGGAGAGCGCCAAGTTCCCGGCGGCGAACCGTGGGGCTGCGCACTTCCGGCACTGGAGGTCGCTTCCTTCCGCTTCCGGCACAGGGGATCCATGATGCTGTACCACAGATCCCGTCGAAGTGGGTGATGCCAATGATACATGCCTGTGGCACTTGAATATGGCACTTGCCATCGGCTTGTGACGGATGCAACATGGAAGTAACCGCAGCAGGCATCCTCAAGCGACCCGCCGACAAAGGGGTCGAGCGGTGACCCAAGGGTTACCGATTCAAGATCGCTAGCACCTGGGCGTTGCGCGAGCCGGCGATTGAGACAGGAGGCGCTGCCATTCCACTGCATTCACTGCGTCCGCCACCGCTCTGCACGAGCGTATGCCCCACCGCAGGACACCGTAGGCATAAAGGCCGTGATCCCGGAAGACCCGCGGTTACCCACTGCGAGATACCCCGGAAATACCGTTGGGTCGGTGCTGCCACACCGACCCAACGAAACACCACCCGTCCTCAGGAACCACCGAGAAGGGCTAGTGACGTGTTTAACCCTACCAACGCACCCGGAAAATACAACCCCGGATGGCCAAAAGGTAACGCGCTGGAAACGATAAAGGTGCAGGTTACCGGCGGCGCACTGGGTCTGGCCGGGTCGGGGCGCCGTCCGCGGCCGCCCACCCGGGACCACCTCCCCGGCCCGCCGTCCCGGACAGCCTTCCGCTCCGCCACCGCCTCGCTCGCCGGATGGCTGGCCAGCCTCCCGCACCGGGCCGGGGCACTGCTGTTCGCCATGAACGACACGGAGGCGGGCTGGCGCCGCTGGGAGGTCACCGAGTCGCATGGCGGCCTCGGGCGGAGCTACCGCGATCCGCGGTTCGACCTGCTGCGCGCCCTGCGGGCGCTCGATCCGGGGGAGCCGGATATGGATCTGCCGCAGCCCGTGCGCCCAGCCGACGGCTGGGACGACGTGCACGGCTGGCCGTGGGACGGGGAAGGGTGATGGCGTCCGGGCGGCCGCGACGGCCGAACGACCCGAGCGTGATGTCCAGCCTCGAGTCCGCCGTGCGGGAGATACGCGGACCAGGCCCGCTCGAGTCCTGCTGGAACTGGCGCTGGGAACTGGGGATCCTCGCCACCACAGCCGGACTGAGCGGCCTCATAGCGGCCAGCCTCGGCCTCATCGGGCTGGCCGCCGCCGCGGGGGCCGGGCTGGCGGTCAGCAGCGCACTCGTGTGCTGGCCGTCAGCCCGTCGGTGGATCGTCGCCCAGGCCTGGCGCATCATCACCCCGCACCGGATCCGGGTGGGCTGCCTCAACGCCTGGGTGCAGACCAGGCGCGGCAGGCTGCCGATCATCCTGTACACGATTCCGACCGACTACGGCGAGCGGGCCCAGCTGTGGTGCCGCGCGGGCATCACCGCGGCCGATCTGTTCGCCGCGCGGCAGATGCTGGCCGCCGCCTGCTGGGCGACGCAGGTACGGGTCATCCCCAGCGTCCAGCACGCGCATCTGGTCACGCTGGACGTAATAAGAAGCGGGTATCCCGCCCTTACCGGGCCGACTCCGCCCGGCTGGCCGCAGTTCCGGCACGGCGAAGCCAATGCGATGGACGACCCCGGAGGAGCCGGCCATAGCGGGCCTGTGGGGGGAACCACCGGTCCGTTCAGGATGATCGGTTCTGGTCTTTTAAGACTTGGTTCCCTCTTCGCTCTGCTCGCGGAGGCGGACCGAGCGGATGAGCAGCTGGGCGACGTCGATCACCTCGAGGCTCTCCTTGGCTTCGCCGCTTGCTTTCTTGGCGTTGACGGCGTCGCCGAGCATGACCATGCAGTAGGGGCAGGCGGTGGAGACGGTGTCGGGGTCCAGGGCGAGGGCCTCGTCGATCCGGTTGTTGTTGATGCGGGTGCCGGTGCGCTCTTCGAGCCACATGCGGGCGCCGCCGGCGCCGCAGCAGAATCCGTTGCCCTTGCAGCGGTGCATTTCCTCGGCCCGGGTGCCGGGGACGGCGTCGATGATCTGCCGCGGCGGGGTGTAGATCTTGTTGTGGCGGCCGAGGAAGCACGGGTCGTGGTAGGTGATCTTCTCGTCGACGGGGTTGACCGGGGTGAGCTTGCCGTCCGCGACCAGCTTGGCCAGCAGCTCGGTGTGGTGGATGACCTCGTAGTTGCCGCCCAGCTGGGGGTACTCGCGGCTGATGGTGTTGAAGCAGTGCGGGCAGGACGCGATGACCTTCTTCCCGGTCCCGGCACCGACGCCGGCGTCGTTGAGGGTCTCCACGTTCTGGGTGGCGAGCATCTGGAAGACGAACTCGTTGCCCAGCCGCCGGGCGGGGTCGCCGGTGCAGGCCTCGGCCGGGCCCAGGACCGCGAACTTGACCCCGGCGACGTGCAGCAGTTCCGCGATGGCCTTGGTCGCCTTCTTCGCCCGGTCCTCCAGCGCCCCGGCGCAGCCGACCCAGTACAGGTACTCCACGTCGTCGGGGATGCGCCCGTCCAGGACGGGGACCTCGAAGTCAAGCTCGGTGATCCAGTCGGCGCGGCGGTCCTCGGCCATGCCCCACGGGTTGCCGCGGCGCTCGAGGTTGTTCAGCATGCCGGTGGCCTCTTGCGGGAACGCGGACTCGACCAGGACCTGGTGGCGGCGCATCCCGTTGATGTGGTCGATGTGCTCGATATCGACCGGGCACTCGTTCACGCAGGCGCCGCAGTTCGTGCACGCCCACAGCGCCTCGGGGTCGATGACCCCGTTGACGTCGGCCCCGCCCACCAGCGGCCGGCCCGCCTCGGCCAGCACATCAGCCGGCAGGTGCTCGCGCTCCTCCTCGGTGGCCAGCAGGTAGGGGGCCTTGGCGAAGGCGTGGTCACGCAGGTCCAGGATGATCTGCTTGGGCGACAGCGGCTTGTCGGTCGCCCACGCGGGGCACTTGGACTGGCAGCGGCCGCACTCGGTGCAGGTGCCCAGGTCCAGCAGGCCCTTCCAGGTCAGGTCCTCGATCTTCCCGATCCCGAACACGTCGGTATCGGGGTCGGCCTCCTCGAAGTCCAGCACCTTCCCGGCTGAGCGCATCGGCTCGAGCGGGCCCAGGGCGTCCGGACGGCGGGAGAACATGATGTTCACCGGGGCCAGGAAGATGTGCAGGTGCTTGGAGTAGGTCGACGAAGACCAGGAAAACCAGGACGACCGCGAGCTGGGCGAGCAGGAAGACGACTTCCAGGACGCTGTTCACCCCGTAGCCGAGCGGGGTGCAGCGCCTGGGCGACGACCCAGGACGCGAACGCCCACCCGTCCGGGTACGGGAACGTGCCGGTGTTCTGCTGGGCGCCCCGGTACAGCAGGAGCGTGGCGATGACGAGGAAGATCATGCCGAGCACGAGCCAGGCGGCGCCGGTGTGCGAGCCGAAGAACCGCGACCGGCGGCCCTCCTTGTGCGGGTCGCTGCGCAGCCGGATCACGGTGAAGGTGATGATCCCGCACAGCACCCCGACCGCGAACAGGTCCTCCAGGAACCCGACCACCGCCCAGTGGCCGAACCCGGGGATGGCGAAGGTGCGGGAGAACAGGTCCCCGTACGCCTCGATAATCGTCAGCAGCAGCACGATGAAGCCCCAGAAGGTGGCCGCGTGCGCCGCCCCCGGCACCGACCACTGCAGCAGCTTCCGCTGCCCGACCACCTCGCTCAGCTGGGTCTCCACGTCGCTGCCGGGATGCCTGCGCACCGCCAGCACGCGCTCCGGCGCGGGCTGCCCCGACAACGCCAGCCGACGCAGCCACCACACCCGCCGCCCCGCGATCGCGAACGCGGCCACGGTCAGCACTAGGCCGACGATCATCCGCAATACCACGCGTAACCTCCTTGAGTACCTGGGGGTTAAGCGTAACGGGGTGGTCAGTGAGACCCAAGGCTTGGCGCCGTGAGGGGGATCACTACTTTCGGGGCTCTGCGCGCGGGGAGGGATGCGCGCGACGAGGGATAAGGCCTTGCTCCGCCGCATCGCGGGGAATCCTGCCACGGCCGGGAATGATCCTGGGGTGAGAAAAGTTGAGCGTAAGTGACTCAAGTCATTTGACACCGGGGACCCCCTGGGGCAAGCTTGAGCCCGGAAGACTCAACTTCACACACACTACAAGGACTGCTCATGGCACGTGCGGTAGGTATTGACCTCGGGACGACGAACTCGGTTGTCGCCGTCCTCGAAGGCGGCGAACCGACGGTCATCGCCAACGCGGAGGGATCGCGGACTACACCGTCGGTCGTCGCGTTCGCCAAGAACGCCGAGGTTCTCGTCGGCGAGGTCGCTAAGCGGCAGGCTGTCACCAACGTTGACCGGACAATCCGTTCAGTCAAGCGGCACATGGGGACCGACTGGACCGTCACCATTGACGGCAAGAAGTTCAACCCCCAGCAGATCAGCGCGTACATCCTGATGAAGCTGAAGCGGGACGCGGAGGCTTACCTCGGCGAGAAGATCACCGACGCGGTGATCACCGTCCCGGCGTACTTTAGCGACGCGCAGCGGCAGGCGACCAAGGAAGCCGGCCAGATCGCGGGGCTCAACGTCCTGCGGATCATCAACGAGCCCACCGCGGCGGCGCTCGCTTACCACCTGGAGAAGGAAGGGTCGGCCAAGATCCTCGTCTTCGACCTGGGCGGCGGCACCTTCGACGTCTCCCTGCTCGACGTCGGCGACGGCGTCGTCGAGGTCGAGGCGACCAGCGGCGACAACCACCTCGGTGGTGACGACTGGGACCAGCGCATCGTCGACTGGCTGGTGCAGGACTTCAAGTCCGGCTATGGCATCGACCTGTCCAAGGACAAGATGGCGCTGCAGCGGCTGCGCGAGGCGGCTGAGAAGGCCAAGATCGAGCTCTCGCAGTCGATGGAGTCGCAGATCAACCTGCCCTACATCTCCCATGGCCCGGACGGCCCCCTGCACCTGGACACCCGGCTCACCCGGGCCGAGTTCCAGCGCATGACCTCCGACCTGACCGACCGCTGCAAGGGCCCCTTCCAGCAGGTCATCAAGGACGCCAACGTCAAGGTGGCCGACATCGACCACGTGGTCCTGGTCGGCGGCTCCACCCGGATGCCCGCGGTCGTGGACCTGGTCAAGTCGCTGACCGGCGGCCGGGAGCCCAACAAGGGCGTCAACCCCGATGAGGTCGTCGCCGTCGGCGCCTGCCTGCAGGCCGGCGTGCTGCGCGGCGAGGTTAAGGACATCCTGCTGCTCGACGTGACCCCGCTTTCGCTGGGTATCGAGACCAAGGGCGGGATCTTCACCAAGCTCATCGAGCGGAACACCACGATCCCGACCAAGAAGTCGGAGATCTTCACCACGGCGGACGACAACCAGCCGTCGGTGCAGATCCAGGTGTACCAGGGCGAGCGCGAGATCGCGGCTTACAACAAGAAGCTCGGCATGTTCGACCTGACCGGCATCGCGCCGTCCCCGCGCGGCATCCCGCAGATCGAGGTCGCCTTCGACATCGACGCCAACGGCATCGTGAGCGTGTCGGCCAAGGACCTGGGCACCGGCAAGCAGCAGTCGGTGCAGATCACCGGCGGCTCGGCGCTGAACAAGGACGACATCGAGAAGATGGTCCGCGACGCCGAGGAGTACGCCGAGGAGGACCGCCGCCGCCGCGAGGAGGCTGAGGTCCGCAACCAGGCCGACACGCTCGTCTACTCGACCGAGAAGTTCCTGGCCGAGAACGACGAGAAGGTCCCGGCGGACGTCAAGGCCGAGGTCAAGGACGCTATCGCCGACCTCAAGAAGGCGATCGAGGGCAACGACCTCGAGACCATCAAGGCCGCGAGCGAGCACGCCGCCACGGTCAGCCAGAAGATGGGCAGCGCCATCTACGCCGCGGCTCAGGCGGAGCGGCAGGAAGCCGCCGGCTCTGACGAGTCCGCGACCGACGTCCCGCAAGACGAAGGTGTCGTCGACGCCGAAATCGTCGACGAAGGCGAAGGTGGAGCCGCCTGATGACTGCACCTGAGGAGCCCATCGGACCGGTGATCCGCGACAACCGTCGGATCGACCCGGTAACCGGGCAGCCAAAAAGGGGCAAGCACGCGGCATCCCAGCCGGCCAGGCACCGCAAGTGCCGGCCGGCCGGGGGGCGCCGCCTCGGGCAATGCTGGCCCGGGCGGCGCTAACCCAGGGGGTGTCGGCCCCGGGGGTGCCGGCGGCGCCAAGCCCGGCCCGGGCGCCAAGCCCGAGGCCGCCGCGGCAGCCGCGAGCACCCCGGCCCCGGCGCAGGCGGCCGAGCCCCGGCCGTCGGCGCCCCAGCCAGGCAGCGGGTCCCAGCCAGGCGGCGGGTCCCAGCCAGGCGGCGGGTCCCCGACGGCCGAGCCCGCGGGCACGGCCGACCTGCGCGGTCAGCTCGCGGAGCGGACCGCGGACCTGCAGCGGTTGCAGGCGGAGTACGCCAACTACCGCAAGCGGGTCGACCGGGACCGGGCCACGGTGCGCGAGCAGGCGGTGGCCGGCGCGCTCGGCGAGCTGCTGCCGGTGCTCGACGCGATCAGCCAGGCACGCGAGCACGGCGAGCTGTCCGGCGGCTTCAAGTCGGTAGCGGATTCGCTGCAGGCGTCGGTCGGCAAGCTCGGCCTCGTCAGCTACGGGCAGCGCGGCGACGCGTTCGACCCGAAGATCCACGAGGCGCTGTCGTACGCGGACTCGCCCGACGTGACCGAGGACACCTGCGTGGAGATCTTCCAGCCCGGCTACAAGGTGGGCGACCGGATTCTCCGCCCGGCGCGGGTGGCAGTGGCCGCACCAGACGGCAGCGGGCCAGACGGCGGCGAGGATGCCGACGGCTGGTCAACCGGAGAAGACAATAACTAGCGAAGAGCCCGGCGAGGCCAGATGAGCGCGAAGGACTACCAGAAGGACTACTACAAGACGCTGGGCGTCCCCAAGACCTCGACGGCGGCTGAGATCAAGAAGGCCTATCGCGAGCTCGCTCGGAAGTGGCATCCCGACGCGAACAAGGGGAGCACCGACGCCGAGGAGCGCTTCAAGGAGATCACCGAGGCGTACAACGTGCTGTCGGATGAGAAGCAGCGTAAGGAGTACGACGAGCAGCGCTCGGTCTTCGGCCGGTTCGGGGCACCGACCGCCGGACGGCCGGCTACTCCTGGCACGGGCGGCAACTTCGACTTGGGCGACCTGTTCGGCGGCGAGGGTCTGGGCGACGTAATCGGCGGGATCTTCCGCGGCGGACGCCCGAACCCGGCCGCCAGCAGGGCGCGCCGCGGCACGGATGTCGAGACCGAGACGACGCTGTCGTTCGGCGATTCGATCGACGGCGTCACGGTCTCGCTCCGGCTTACTGGCGAGGGTCCATGTCCGGTCTGTCACGGCACCGGGGCCAAGGCCGGCACGGTGCCGAAGGTCTGCCCGGATTGCCACGGCACCGGCCAGCAGGCCCGTAACCTCGGCGGCTTCGGGCTCTCCGAGCCCTGCAAGACCTGCCGGGGACGCGGCCTGGTGGTCGAGGACCCGTGCACGGAGTGCAGCGGCAGCGGCCGGGCGATGAGCTCGCGCACCATCCAGGCCCGCATCCCGGCGGGCGTGGCCGACGGCCAGCGGATCCGGATCCCCGGCAAGGGGGCACCGGGCGAGCATGGCGGCAAGGCGGGCGACCTGTACGTCCGGGTCCACGTGACACCGGACGGGGTGTTCGGCCGCACTGGCGACAACCTCACGGTGGCGGTGCCGGTGACAATGCCCGAGCTCGCGCTCGGCGCGGAGATCAAGGTGCCGACCCACCGGGGTGCCGCGGTCACCGTGCGCGTCCCGGCCGGCACTCCGAACGGGCAGGTGTTCCGCGTGCCCGGCCGCGGTGTCCGCCGCAAGGACGGGACGCTCGGCGCGCTGCTCGCCACCGTCGAGGTGGTCGTGCCGCAGGAGCTGAACAAGAAGGCACGGTCGGCGCTCGAGGACCTGCGTATCGCCACGGCGGACGCGGACCCGCGCGAGGACCTGCTCCGCCGGGCCCGGCAGGGGTAACAACTCCGCCGGGCGCGGCCGGGCAGCCGGCCGCAGGACTATCAGGAAAGAGAACGAAGGGAAGGAGATGACATGGGTAACCCATACGCGCTGTCTGACGACATGCCCGTGTATGTCATCTCCGTGGCAGCGAACCTGTCCGGCATGCATCCGCAGACGCTTCGCGGCTACGAGAGGGTCGGGCTAGTCATACCCCGGCGGACCGCTGGCGGCGGCCGCCGGTACTCGATGCGGGACATCCTCACGCTGCGGGAGATCCAGCGCCTGTCGCAGGAAGAGCGGATCAACCTTGAGGGCATCAAGCGGATCCTGGACCTGGAGCGGGAGCTGGAGCAGACCCGGCTGATGGCCGCCGGGCTGCACGCCGAGGTATCCATGCTGCGGAACGAGCTGGAATCCACCCGCGCGGTCGCGGCCCGGCTGGCCGAGCTGCGCCGGTCACGGACCGTCGACCCGGACGCCACGCTTGTCCCGGTACGCCCGTCCACCAGGGTGACCTTCTGGCAGGCGGCCGCCCCGTCGGCCACGGCCCCGCAGGCCGCCGCCCCGCAGGCTACGGCCGCGCGGGCGACGCTCCCGCCGGCTGCGCCGCGGGCCAGCGCGGACGAGAACAGCTAATTAAAAGTCAATAAGGATGAAGGGGGATTGAAGACCCATGGATGACAAGCTCACCCGGAAGAGCCAGGAGGCGCTTTCGGTAGCGATCAGGAAGGCCGCGGCGAACGGCAACCCCCAGGTCGACCCGCTGCACCTGCTCGCCGCGCTGCTTGAGCAGTCCGACGGGACCGCCGCACCGCTGCTGCGCGCCGTCGGCGTCGACCCGGCGCTCATCGCCAAGGAAGCCGGCGACCAGATCGAGCGGCTGCCCCGGATGCACGGCGCCTCCACCAGTGCTCCCGAGACCTCCCGGCAGCTCCTCTCCGTGATCAACACGGCCGCGAGCCGGGCCCGCCAGCTGGCGGACGAGTACGTCTCGACCGAGCACCTGCTGGTCGGCGTGGCCGCCGACGGCGGCCAGGCCGCCGCCCTGCTGCGCGGGGCCGGCGCCACCGCCGACGCGCTGACCGAGGCGTTCACCGCGGTGCGGGGCAGCGCCAAGGTGACCAGCCAGGACCCGGAGGGCACCTACCAGGCGCTGGAGAAGTACGGCGTCGACCTGACCGAGCAGGCCAAGGACGGCAAGCTTGACCCGGTTATCGGCCGTGACTCCGAGATCCGGCGGGTAGTCCAGGTGCTGTCCCGGCGGACCAAGAACAACCCCGTGCTGATCGGCGAGCCCGGCGTCGGCAAGACCGCCGTGGTCGAGGGCCTGGCGCAGCGGATCGTGGCCGGCGACGTGCCCGAGTCACTGCGCGGCAAGCGGCTGATCTCGCTCGACCTGGGCAGCATGGTGGCCGGCGCGAAGTACCGCGGCGAGTTCGAGGAGCGGCTCAAGGCCGTTCTCAACGAGATCAAGGCCAGCGCTGGCCAGGTGATCACGTTCATCGACGAGCTGCACACGGTGGTCGGCGCGGGCGCCGCCGAGGGCGCGATGGACGCGGGCAACATGCTCAAGCCGATGCTCGCCCGCGGTGAGCTGCGCATGGTCGGCGCCACCACGCTTGACGAGTACCGCGAGCGGATCGAGAAGGACCCCGCCCTCGAGCGCCGGTTCCAGCAGGTCCTGGTGGGCGAGCCGTCCGTCGAGGACACGGTCGCGATCCTGCGCGGGCTCAAGGGCCGTTACGAGGCGCACCACCAGGTGCAGATCTCGGACGCGGCGCTGGTCGCCGCGGCCACGCTGTCCGACCGTTACATCACCGCCCGGTTCCTGCCGGACAAGGCGATCGACCTGGTCGATGAGGCCGCGTCCCGGCTGCGGATGGAGATCGACTCCTCCCCGGTCGAGGTCGACGAGCTGCGCCGGGCCGTCGACCGGATGAAGATGGAAGAGCTCGCGCTCTCCCGCGAATCCGACCCGGCGAGCAAGGAACGGCTGGGCAAGCTGCGCGCCGACCTGGCCGACCGCCAGGAGCAGCTCACCGCGCTGACCGCGCGCTGGGAGCAGGAGAAGTCCGGGCTCAACCGGGTCGGCGAGCTGAAGAAGAAGCTCGACGACCTGAAGGGCCAGGCCGAGCGCGCCCAGCGCGACGGTGACTACGAGACCGCGTCCAGGCTGCTGTACGGCGAGATTCCCACGCTCGACGCGGAGATCGCCGAGGCGGCCGCGAGCGACCGCGGCGATGAGGGCCAGCCGGATGCCGTCAGCGCGGGCCTGAGTGCCCCGCCGATGGTGAAGGAAGAGGTCGGCCCGGACGACGTGGCCGATGTCGTGTCCGCCTGGACCGGCATCCCCGCCGGGCGGCTGCTCGAGGGCGAGACCGGCAAGCTGCTGCGGATGGAGACGGAGCTCGGCAGCCGGGTCATCGGCCAGGCGGCCGCCGTGCAGGCGGTCTCCGACGCGGTGCGCCGGGCGCGGGCCGGAGTGTCCGACCCGGACCGGCCCACAGGCTCGTTCCTCTTCCTCGGGCCGACCGGCGTCGGCAAGACCGAGCTGGCCAAGGCCCTGGCGGAGTTCCTGTTCGACGACGAGCGGGCGATGATCCGCATCGACATGAGCGAGTACGGCGAGAAGCACTCGGTCGCGCGCCTGGTCGGCGCGCCCCCTGGCTACGTCGGCTACGAGGAGGGCGGCCAGCTCACCGAGGCGGTGCGCCGGCGCCCCTACTGCGTGGTGCTGCTGGACGAGGTGGAGAAGGCGCACCCCGAGGTCTTCGACGTGCTGCTCCAGGTTCTCGACGACGGCCGGCTGACCGACGGCCAGGGGCGGACCGTGGACTTCCGTAACACGATCCTCATCCTCACGTCGAACCTCGGCTCGTCCTTCATCGCCGATACGTCCCTGGACGAGAAGGCGAAGCGGGACGCGGTGATGAACGCGGTCCGGACATCGTTCAAGCCGGAGTTCCTCAACCGGCTCGACGATGTGATCATCTTCGACGCGCTCACCACCTCCGAGCTGTCCAAGATCGTGGACATCCAGGTGAGCCTGCTGGGTCGCAGGCTGTCGGCCCGGCGGCTGACGCTGACGGTGACCCCGGCGGCCAGGGAGTGGCTGGCGCTGACCGGGTTCGACCCGGTGTACGGGGCCCGGCCGCTCCGCCGGCTGGTGCAGTCCGCGATCGGCGACAAGCTGGCCAAGGCGCTGCTGTCCGGCCAGATCACCGAGGGCGACGAGGTCGTTGTCGACCTGGACGAGACCTCTGACCAGCTCACGGTCCAGGCCGGGGCCAAGGTGCCGGCCAAGATTGGCTAACCCGGCGAACGCCGGCTGAGCAGCCGGCCGAAAACCCGTAGGGCCTGACCGGAGATTCGGTCAGGCCTTACGTGGTGTGCCGTCAAGCATGCGGTCGTAGTCGTCCTCGCCCAGGCCCAGGTCTACCCGCAGGCGGAACCGAAGGCGGAGCAGCAGTTGCAGCTCCGCCTCATCGCCCAGCTGGATGCAGCGCTCAACGCCGACCGTCGTCCAGTCAAGCGCCCGGCTCAGGTCGCCCTGCTCGGTGAACAGCTCGGCCAGCAGGTCGCAGGTGCGGGGGCTGACGGTGTCGCGCTCGGCGGTCAGCCCGGCGAGCAGCAGCTCCGCCTCGGACTCGCGCTCAAGCCCGAACAGCGCCCGGGCCAGGTGGACCCTGGCCTCGGCCAGGACCAGGCCGCCATCCTCGATCGCGGCGGAGAACTCGTCCGCCGCGGGCTGCGGTTCATCGGCCATCATCCACTGCTCGCCCGCGCGCACGTGCGCCTCGCCGCGGAGGACGGGGTCGACCTCCTGGGCGAGTTTGCTCATGCGGACGGCAGCCCGCACGTGGTTACCGGTGCGCGCTGCCTGGAACTCGATCTCGTCGAATTCATCGACTCCTGCCACTCTTCCCACGGTACCTCAGAGGCCCTTCTGCATATGTCCAGATTTATCGGCGCGCGCGCTCAAGTGCGTCCCAGAAGCCGCGACGGAGCGCGTGGCGCACCTCGTCGTGGAGCAGGAAGTCGATCGGCAGCGCCGATCCCTGGAGCAGCCTGGCCTCAAGGTCGGACGGCATCCGCGGCTTGCGGGCGAGCACCGCCTCCAGCCAGAGCGCGGGGGCGTCGCGCGCCACCGACTCGCCGAACGCCTGGCCCTCTTCGTGCGCGGACTGCACCGCGTCCGCGAGCGAGACCCCGGACTGCCCGCCCGAATAGCCCGCCGGCCCGCCCGCGTCCTGGTAGCCGGCCGGAGCCGCCGCCACCGGGCTCAGCAACGGATGGGAGCCCGGCTCCTGCTGACCGCCCAGCCCGTTCTGACCGCCCTGGCCCGGCTGGCCGCCGTTCCCGTTGCCCGGACCGGCCGCGTCCCCGGGGACCGACGTCCCCGGCGCGCCCGGCGGCGGGCCGACCAGAGAGACCGGGGGAATTCCGGAGACCGGGGCCCCAGCCCCGTTGGCCGGGCGCGAACCTCCGTAACCGCCGCCGCCGCGGTTAGCGCCGTATCCCAGTCCGCCCTGGTCCATCGGCACCACCGGCGCGATGGGCTGGCCGCCCGATCCCGACGGGCCGCCACCAGAGTCCGGGCCGCCCGCAGACACGGACTGCCCCGGCTGGCCGAGCGACGGCTGGCTGAGCGACGAAGAGCCGAGCGACGACGGGCCCAGTGACGACTGGCCCAGTGACGGCTGGCTCGCCGCGTGCCCGGGCTGCCCTGCGCCGCGGGCCGGCAGCCGCCGGACCTGAGCGGCGCCCGCCGGGACCGGCTCGCGCACGCCCGTCTCCAGCGGGAACGGGTCCCGGACGGCGCCCGGGCTGTACCCGGACCCCGACTCGGCCGGCCTCAGCAGCGAATCCGTCTCCGGGCGCTGCCGGGCCGGCGAGCGCTCCACGGACAGATCTTCGGCGACCGGCGCCCCGTAGAGCTCGTCTCGCGCGGGGTACTCGGGCAGGCCAGCCCGTCCCTGGCCGTCCGGCCGGCCGGGCAGCTCGGCACGCCCGCCGAACTCGGTCCGCCCGGCACCAGGCCGGCTAGCGAAGTCAGGAACGCTCGCGAAGTCAGAGCCGGAGGGCCCAGAAGGACCAGAAGGACTCGCCGGGGCAGCGGGCGCCGCCTGCGGGGCCGGTGTGAAGTCCGGAATCGAAGGCCCGTAGTCCGGGCCGGAGCCGTAGTCGCCCAGCGGCGACCGGTAGTCAGAGGCAGTGCCGTAGTCGGCCACCGTGCCGTACTCCTCCAGCGGCGCGTACTCGGGGGGAGCGTCGCCGCGGTCACCCCGGCCGAACTCGGCCGGGGTGAATTCCGGCACCGCCGGCACCTCGGCCCGCTGAGCATCCTCACGGTCGCCGCTGCGCTCATCGCGGCGGTCCCGCGGCTGCGCCGCGGTCTGCTGATACTGGGCAGCGGCGGGTGCCGGGTAGCTCGGCGCGGCGGCCTGCTGGCCGCCGGTAACGCGCCCCGCCAGCAGCGCGTGGCCGTTCCCGTTCCCGTTGTTGGACCCCGAGGCCGCGGAGCTCAGGGCTGCGGACCCGGAGGCCGCGGAGCCCGAGGCCGCGGAGCTCGAGAGCTGCGGAGCTCAGGGCTGCGGAGCTCAGGGCCGTGGAGCCCAAGCTCGAGCCCGCCCGGAGCGCGAGCATTCCGCCCTCCCGCTCGCCCTGCCGCGGCGGCTCCGCCCCGGAGATCAGCTCGGCGTACGGCCGCAGCTGGGCCACGTTGATCTCGACGATGTCGTCGCACTCCTGGCGGAGCGCCCGGGGGATCTCGGAGTTGGCGTCGGTGGCGATGTGCAGCAGGGTGACGCGCATGCCCATGTCCTGGACATCGGCGATGACCTCGGCGAGATCCTCTTCCCCGGTGACCACCATCGCGTCGCTCACGGCCTTGTTCCGTGCCAGCGTGGTGAGATCGCGGTGGATCTCCCCCTCAACGCCCTCCCGGCGGCCGGGCCGCATCTTGGCCAGCCGGAGCTTGACGCCGGGCAGGTCGGCCAGCGCGTCGTGGTCCGGAGTCCGGCGCCCCTCGACGGTCGAGTCGTACCAGTAGCAGCGGAGCAGCGGCATCCGCGACCGCTCCATGGCCAGGTTGGCGAGCACTTGCAGCAGGCCAGGGTAATCCCAGGTAACCGACTCCCGACGGTGCGTACCGTGCACCGCCATGGCGCCGTCCGCTAGCAAATAGCCTGCGTCCACGAACAGCGCGCAGCGATCCACGCCACACCGTCCTTCCCTCACTACAAATACGAGAACATCCAGGTCAGCAGCCACAGCGACACAATGGCCGAGCGTCCTTCGCCCTCCTAGGGTAATGAAATGCGCCGCCCGTGATGACCGTTCCGCCACAAGTCACCCCCGAAGTCACCTGCCGACACGGAACAAGATCATCGCCGGCCATAGACTTCGGAGCTGTGAGTGATCGCGAAGAACTGCTGGTAGGGATCCAGGCCAAGGGCATCGTGCACGGCGACTTCGTGCTGTCTTCCGGGCAGCGCGCGAGCAGCTACGTGGACCTGCGCCGGGTAACGCTCGACGGCCGGCTCGCCCCGTTGGTCGGCCGGGTGCTGCTCAACGCCACCGCGGACTTGTCCTACGACGCGGTAGGCGGGCTGACGCTGGGCGCTGACCCGGTGGCGGCGGCGCTGCTGCACGCGGCGGCGAACCGGGGCACCCCGGTCGACGCGTTCGTGGTGCGGAAGGCGGAGAAGACGCACGGCCTGCAGCGCCGGATCGAGGGCCCCGAGGTGAAGGGCCGCCGGGTGCTCGCCCTCGAGGACACCTCGACCACCGGTGGTTCGGTTCTCACCGCGGTGGAGTGCCTGCAGGAAGCCGGCGCCGAGGTGGTCGGGGTGGCCGTGCTGGTCGACCGCGGCGCCCGGCAGACGATCCTCGACCGCGGCCTGCCCTACATCGCGGTCTACGAAATGGCCGAGCTCGGGCTCTGAGAACGCCGGCCGGGCAGGAGCCCAGCCGGGTTAGCTCTGCCGGTGCCGGCCGGCCCGCTCGGGCGGGGCCGGGGAGCCGGCCACCGGACCCCCGGCCGCCGCCTCGCGCCGGAACTCGCGCAGCCGGTACAGGACGAAGCCGATGATCGCCAGCACGACGACAGCCACCAGGATGTAGCTGACCAGGGACAGGCTGTGGTTGAGCTTGCTCCACTCGCCGCCCAGGCTGTAGCCGATGCTGGAGAGCACGGTGACGTAGATGACCGTGCCGATGAAGTTCAGCACGCCGAACCGCACCGGCGGGATGTCCACCAGCCCGGCCACGATCGACGCGAAGGCGCGGACGAACGGCAGCATGCGCGCCACCGGCAGTGCCCACGCGCCCTTGCCGACCAGGAAACGCTCGGCCCGCGCCACGTCCGCCTCGGTAATCAGCACGTACCGGCCCCAGCGGCGCACCAGCGGGTGACCGCCCCACCGGCCGACGCCGTAGGCGATATAGGAACCGACCATCTCGGCCACGGTGCCCACGATGATCACGGCGGCAAGCGACGGGTGCGGATGCACCACCGCTCCTGAGGCGATCGCGCCGCCAAGCAGGAACACCAGCTCCGAGGAGATCGGGATGCACATTGCCTCGAGCACGCCAAACAAGACGATGCCGTAGATGGCGTGCGATACGAGGAAGCTCTGCATGGGCACCTTTGTACAGCATGAGCAGGGGTGAGATAGCCCACTTGCAGGCAGGCGGGACGCTGAGAACGCTATGAATTTTAGTCGCCCAACACCCGCGCTGCCCCCTAGAGTGCCGCCGCGCCGGCCATTAGAGTTCTCCAGAGACCAGGGAATCCAAGGAGACTTCGCCATGCCGATCGCGACCCCAGAGATCTACGCGCAGATGCTCGACCGGGCCAAACAGCAAGGCTTCGCCTATCCGGCGATCAATGTCACGTCGAGCCAGACGCTCAACGCGGCCCTCAAGGGCTTCGCCGAGGCCGAGAGCGACGGGATCGTGCAGGTCTCTACCGGCGGCGCCGAGTACCTGTCCGGCCAGGCGGTCAAGGACATGGTCACCGGGGCGACCGCGCTGGCCGAGTTCGCGCACGTGGTGGCGGCCAGGTACCCGGTCAACATCGCGCTGCACACCGACCACTGCCCCAAGGACAAGCTCGACAGCTACATGCGCCCGCTGGTCCAGCTCTCGACCGAGCGGGTCAGCGCGGGCAAGGAGCCGCTCTTCCAGAGCCACATGTGGGACGGCTCGGCCGTGCCGCTGGACGAGAACCTCCAGATCGCCAAGGATCTGCTGGCCAAGTGCGCCGCCGCGCGGATCATCATGGAGCTGGAGATCGGCGTCGTCGGCGGCGAGGAGGACGGCGTCGTCGGCGAGATGAACGAGAAGCTCTACTCCACCCCGGAAGACGCCCTGGCGACGGCGGAGGCCCTCGGGCTGGGCGAGCACGGCCGGTACATCCTGGCCGCGACCTTCGGCAACGTGCACGGCGTATACAAGCCGGGCCACGTGAAGCTCCGCCCGGCGGTGCTCAAGGAGATCCAGGACGCGGTCGGCGCTAAGTACGGCCGGGAGAAGCCGTTCGACCTGGTCTTCCACGGCGGCTCCGGCTCGGCCGAGAGTGAGATCCGCGAGGCGCTCTCCTACGGCGTGGTGAAGATGAACGTCGACACCGACGCGCAGTACGCGTTCACCCGCCCGGTCGCCGGCCACATGTTCGCCAACTACGACGGCGTGCTCAAGGTGGACGGCGACGTCGGCAGCAAGAAGGCCTACGACCCGCGCGCCTGGGGCAAGGCGGCCGAGGCGGGCATGGCCACCCGGGTCACCGAGGCCTGCCAGAACCTGCTCAGTGCTGGCACCAAAATCTAGAGCCGGGACCAAGCTCGGCTAAGCCCAGGATCAAAGTCTTCCTTCTGAACGGTCCCGTGGCTCCGTGCAGCAACCCAAATTGCCACGACCAAAGCGAACGCCTCACCTCCGGCCGCACGAGCCCCGTCCGCACCAGCCCAGTCACTCCCCTTCCAACCGTGAGAAACGCCTTCCTATCGGTTTTGACCACACGATCGCAGCTTCCTATCACTTTTGACTAGACAAACTATGACAAATGGGACGTCAAAGTGGTTAGAACCGATAGGAAGGCGCCGGAAAGTGGTCAAAACTGATAGGAGGCTGCTGTCCTCGTGGCCGGGATCAGTGAGATGAGGGCTTGCTGGGATCAGTGAGATCTCGTCGCCATGGGATCAGCGGGATAACGGTTTCAGTTCGGCGGCTGCCTCGGCGCTGCTGTCGGCCAGGAACGTCCAGCAGCGCTGCCCCTCTTCCTCCTCGCCGATCGCGTCGGCCGCCTGGGCGAGCGCCGCGAGGCAGCGCAGGAAGCCCTGGTTGGGCTCGTGCGACCACGGGATCGGCCCGTGGCCCTTCCAGCCGTTGCGCCGCAGCGCGTCGAGCCCCCGGTGGTAGCCGGTGCGGGCGTAGGCGTAGGCCTCGACGAACCGGTTGCCTTCGAGCGCCAGCTCCGCGAGCAGCGCCCAGGCCAGCGAGAACGTGGGGAACGCGGCCGCGACCTCGACCGCGGGCTTCCCCTCGGCCAGCATCTTCGCCGCCGCCGGGGTCGGCGGCAGCAGCGTCGCCGGAGGCTCGCCCAGCAGGTTGTTGTGAGTACTCATGCGCAGCAGTGTGCCAGATCGGATCGCAAGAGCTGCCTGCTACTTGCGCCCATCGCGGATCAGCGCCCTTCGCGGACTAGGTTTCACCTGGGTGTTTCGGGTAACCTCACAAGGCAAGAGCCCCTGTAGCGCTTGCGCCGCCAGGGGCTTTCGTCGTGTGAAAGGCGTGAAGAGAAATGCCTGCCATCGTGCTGATCGGCGCCCAGTGGGGCGACGAAGGTAAAGGCAAGGCGACCGACCTGCTCGGGGATCTCGTGCAGTACGTCGTCAGGTACCAGGGCGGCAACAACGCCGGCCACACGGTCGTGATCGGCGAAGAGAAGTACGCGCTGCACGTGCTCCCGTCCGGGGTGCTCAACCCGACCGTCACGCCTGTCATCGGAAACGGCGTCGTCATCGACCCGAAGGTGCTCTTCGAGGAGGTCGACGCCCTCGAGGCCCGCGGTGTGAGCTGCGAGCATCTGCTCATCAGCGCCAACGCGCACCTGATCATGCCCTACCACCGCGCCCTGGACAAGGTCAGCGAGCGGTTCCTCGGCAACGCCAAGATCGGCACCACCGGCCGCGGCATCGGCCCGACCTACGGCGACAAGATCGCCCGGGTCGGCATCCGCGTCCAGGACCTGTTCGACCCGGGCATCCTCCAGCAGAAGCTCGATCTCGCCCTGCGGGACAAGAACCAGCTGCTGACCAAGGTCTACAACCGGCGCGGCATCGAGGCCAAGCAGATCGCCGACGACTATCTGGCCTACGGCGAGCGGATGCGCCCCTACGTGGCGGACACCGGCCTGGTTCTGGGCAAGGCGCTCGACGACGGCGCGACCGTGCTGCTCGAGGGGGCGCAGGGGTCGCTGCTCGACATCGACCACGGCACCTATCCGTTCGTCACCTCCTCCAACCCGACGGCGGGCGGCGCCTGCGTCGGGTCCGGCATCGGGCCGACCCGGATCACCAACGTCATCGGCATCGTCAAGGCGTACACCACGCGGGTCGGGGCGGGCCCGTTCCCCACCGAGCTCAAGGACGAGGCCGGCGAGTACCTGCGCAAGACCGGCGGCGAGTACGGCGTGACCACCGGCCGCGCGCGCCGCACCGGCTGGTTCGACGCGGTGATCGCGCGCTATGCGACCCGGGTCAACGGGGTCACCGATTTCTTCGTCACCAAGCTGGACGTGCTCTCCAGCCTGGACAAGGTGCCGGTCTGCGTCGCCTACGAGATCGACGGGAAGCGCTACGACGACATCCCGATGACCCAGACCGAGTTCCACCACGCCAAGCCGGTCTACGAATACCTCGACGGCTGGTGGGAGGACATCTCGCAGGCCAAGACGTTCGAGCAGCTGCCCAAGGCGGCGCGCGACTACATCAAGACGATCGAGGAGCTCTCCGGCGCGCCGGTCAGCGCGGTCGGCGTCGGGCCGCGGCGTGATCAGACGCTAGAGATCCGGCCGCTTCTTTAGAGCGTGCGCCGCGTTAAAGGCTGCGATGGATTGCTGTCGATGACCGGTGCGGGTTAACCCCTAGTGGCGGCGGGGCGGCGGGAGGGTGCGCCCGCGCGCAAGTCGGTCCGCCTGAGAACACCACTCTGGCGGGCCGAACGCGCGCGGGCTCACCCTGTCCGCCCACCGCTCCGCCTGATAGACGGGCCGGCTGACCAGGAAGGTAGGCTCCCGGACCGTGCGCGTACTTGTGATTGGTGGCGGCGGTAGAGAGCATGCGATTGTCCGGGCGCTTGCGGCTGACCCAGACGTGAGCGAGCTGCATGCGGCGCCGGGGAATCCTGGGATTGCTGGGATGGCGCCGACGCATACGGTCTCGGCTAACGATCCGGGCGACGTCGTCCGGCTTGCGAAGCAGCTTGGCTCTGACCTGGTTGTGATCGGGCCTGAGGCGCCGCTGGTGGCTGGCGTCGCTGACGCGCTTCGCGCCGCTGGCGTTGCCTGTGTTCGGGCCGGATGCGGCGGCGGCTCGGATCGAGGGGTCTAAGGCGTTCGCCAAGGACGTCATGGCGGCGGCTGGGGTGCCGACGGCTGAGGCGCGCGTCGTCACTAACCCGGCTGAGGCTGCCGCCGCGCTTGATGCCTTCGGGCCGCCTTATGTGGTCAAGGACGATGCGCTGGCGGCGGGCAAAGGGGTTGTGGTCACCTCCGACCGGGATGCGGCGCTGCGGCACGCGGCGTCGTGCGATCGGGTGGTGATCGAGGAGTACCTGGACGGGCCCGAGGTGTCGCTGTTCGCGCTGTGCGATGGGACGGCAGCGGTCCCGCTGCTGCCGGCCCAGGATTTCAAGCGCGCGTACGACGGCGACCTGGGGCCGAACACGGGCGGCATGGGCGCCTACGCCCCGCTGGCCTGGGCCCCGCCCGGCCTGGCAGGCGAGGTGATCGACCGGGTGGTGCTGCCCGCCATCAGGGAGCTGGCCCGCCGCGGCGCCCCGTACCGCGGGCTGCTCTACGCCGGGCTCGCGCTGACCAGCAAGGGCATCCAGGTCATCGAGTTCAACGCCCGCTTCGGCGACCCGGAGACGCAGGTGGTGCTCGACCGGCTCGCCACCCCGCTGGCCGGGCTGCTGTACGCGGCGGCTAGCGGCGACCTGGCGGCCGCCCCCGCGCTGCGCTGGCACCCGGGCGCGGCGGTGACGGTCGTGCTGGCCGCCGAGGGCTATCCCGACTCACCGGCCAAGGGTGACAGGATCCAGATCAATCATTCCGAACGGACCGATGGTTATCTCCTGCAGGCCGGCACCGCGCTGGCCGCGGGCGACCTGGTAACGGCGGGCGGGCGGGTACTCAACGCCGTGGGCTCAGGACCCGACCTGGCCAGCGCCCGCGCCGCCGCCTACGCGGCGGCCGGCCGCGCGTCCTTCCGCGGCGGCTGGCACCGGGGCGACATCGCCGTGCTTCCCCCGCAGGCGGCCGGGGGCTGAATCGCAGCTGGCGGCTACCGTAGAAGCATGATTGACAGGTACACGCTGCCCGAGATGGGGCGGGTCTGGTCCGAGGCCCACAAGTATGAGCTCTGGTGCCGGGTGGAGACGCTGGTACTCGAGGCGCACGCCCGGGCGGGGACGGTGCCTGCCGAAGCGGTCGGCCCGGTCCGCGCCGCCCCGCCGCCGACGCCGGAGGCGGTGGCCGAGGTAGAGGCGGTAACTGAGCACGACGTGATCGCGTTCCTCACCGCCTGGGCGGACAACACCGAGCCCCGCTCGGCCGCCGCCTACGTGCACTATGGGATGACCTCATCGGATCTGCTCGACACCGCGCTCGCGCTGCAGCTGGTCGAGGCCACCGACCTCATCCTGGCCAAGGCCGACCGGCTGGTCGCGGTGCTGCGCGACCACGGCCTGGCGCACCGGAATACGCTGCGCACCGGCCGCACGCACGGCATCCACGCGGAACCGGACGTGTGGGGGCACCGGGTGGCCGACTTCGCGTTCGCCGCCGCCCGGTCGAGGGACCGGGTCCGCCAGGCGCGCGGCGCGGTCGCGGTGGGCACGCTGTCGGGTCCGGTCGGCAGCTACTCCAACATCGACCCGGCGATCGAGGCCGAGGTGATGCCGGAGCTCGGGCTGCGCGCCGCGGACGTCGCCACCCAGGTGGTGATCCGCGACGGCATCGCCGAGTGGGTGTCCGCGCTGGCGATCCTGGCCACCGTCTGCGAGGCGATCGCCCTGGAGGTGCGGCACGGGCAGCGGACGGAGGTGCGTGAGCTGGCCGAGCCGTTCCGTACCGGCCAGAAGGGCTCGTCGGCGATGCCGCACAAGAAGAACCCGATCAGGTCCGAGCGGATCGCCGGGCTCGCCCGGGTGGTGCGGTCCTACGTGACACCGGTCACCGAGGGCATCCCGCTCTGGCACGAGCGGGACATCTCTCACTCCAGCACCGAGCGGATCGCGCTGCCCGACGCGGCGATCGCGACCGACTACCTGCTCAACCTGACCGCCGGTCTGGTCGAGGGCCTGGTGGTCGACGCCGACCGGATGCGGGCCAACATGAACGTGACGCACGGGCTGCTTTACTCCTCGTCGGTGCTGCTTGAGCTGGTGAGCAGCGGGCTGTCACGGGAGGACGCGTACGCCCTGGTGCAGGCCGCCGCGATGGAGACCTGGGACAACGAGGCTCCCTTCCGTGATTCTTTGATCGCTGAGGGTAAGAAGCGGGGCATGGTGCTGGACGAGGCGGCCCTTGACCGGGCCTTCCGCGCAGAGAGTTATGTCGAGCGGCTAGGACATGTCTTCGAGCGTCTGGCCGACCTCGCTTGAGCATCCCCATCCGATGGCATACTGGACAACGCGTTCGCACGGGTGCGCTCACAGAGTGCGCCGTTCTCGCAGTTCTCCCTGGGACAGGAGTTGTTTCCACATGACCAAGGGCACCGAGACTCGCTACCGCGTCCGCGGCGGGGCGCCGCTCGAGGGCACGGTTTTCATCCAGGGCGCTAAGAACGCGGCCCTGAAGATGATCGCGGCGGCTCTGCTAGCAAGCAAGGGCCGGACCGTGCTGCGGAACGTCCCGCCGATTGAGGACGTGCGCCGGGCGGTCGAGCTCTCGCAGGCCATTGGGGCCAAGGTTGAGTTTCATGAGGCTGAGCGCACCCTGGTGGTGGACGCCTCAACGCTCACCTCGCCGGTGCTGCCGGCCGAGATCGCGCGACGGTTCCGCGGCTCGGTGCTGTTCGTGCCCGCGCTGCTGCACCGGTTCGGCGAGGCGGTCATCGAGGGCATCGGCGGCTGCAACCTCGGCGACAGAAATCTTGATTTCCACTACCGCGGGTTTGCCCGGCTCGGCGCGACGGTGGACGAGGGCGAGACGGTTATCCGGATCACCGCCCCCGACGGCCTGCGCGGCGCGCACCTGTACCTGGACACGCCGTCCCACACCGGCACCGAGAACCTGATGATGGCGGCCTCGATGGCGCCCGGCACCACGATCATTGACAACACGGCGCAAGAGCCCGAAGTGCTCGACATGATCTCGTTCCTGACCAAGATGGGCGCGGAGGTCACCGGCGGCGGCACCGGGTTCATCACCGTGCACGGCGTCCCCGAACTGCAGGCGGTCGAGCACACGGTGATGTCCGACCGGATCGACGCGGGCGTGTTCGCGATGGCGGCGGCCGCCAGCGGCGGCGAGATCAACCTGGTCGGCGCGAACCTGGATCACCTCGGCGTGGTCCGCTGGAAGCTCGAGCAGATGGGCGTGGAGTTCTCCTCCAACGGCGCGGTGCTCCAGGTCCGGCGGGAGAAGCCGGTACGGCCGATAAACGTAATCACGTCGCCGTTCCCCGGCTTCGCGACCGACCTGCAGTCGCCCATCATGGCGGTGGCCACGCTGGCCGACGGGGCCAGCTACATCCGCGAGACCATCTTCGACGGCCGGTACACCCTGGTGCCCGAGCTGAACAAGATGGGCGCCAAGGTCGAGATCGACAACAACGTCGCGATCGTGCACGGGCCGACGGCGCTGCGCGGCTGCGACGTCGTGGCGCACGACCTGCGCGGCGGCGCGGCGCTTATCCTGGCCGGGCTGGCGGCCGAGGGCGAGACCGTGGTCTCGGGCGGCTACCTGATCGACCGCGGCCACGCGACGTTCGCCGAGCGGCTGCGCGCCCTCGGCGCCGACGTCACCGCCGAAGAGCTGTGTTAGCCACCCGGGGGACGAACCCCCCGGCGACCCCCCGATTTGGGGGGCTCCCGCCCCCCAAACCCCCTGGGGGGTACCCGCAAAAACCGCGGGCACCCCGGGGTTTGTGGTGGCTGGGGTTAAGGCTCAAGCTCCCCCGGGGGACGACCCTCGGGGCTACGCCCGGTGGGGAAGGCGCGTGCTGCTTCCAGCAATGCGTCATTCGCGGCGGGCGTGCCGATCGAGATCCGTGCGCCCTCCCCGGGGTACGCGCGGACGGCGATGCCGATCGTGTCGCACGCCTCGGCGAAGGCCGTCGTCTGGTCGCCCAGGCGCAGCCAGACGAAGTTCGCCTCGGTCGCCGGGACGGTCCAGCCATCCGCGATGAGCGCCTGGCGGACCCGGTCGCGCTCCTTCACCACCATCTCCACCCGCTCGAGGAGCTCATCCTCGGCCCCCAGGGAGGCGATGGCGGCGGCCTGGGCGACCGAGCTCACGGTGAAGGGGAGCATGGTCTTGCGGACCGCCTCCGCGACCGGGTCGTGGCCGATCAGGAAGCCCACCCGCAGCCCGGCCAGGCCGTAGGCCTTGGAGAAGGTGCGCAGCACGGCCACGTTCGGGCGGTCACGGTAAATGCCGATGCCGTCGGGGACATCACTGTCGCGGATGTACTCGCGGTAGGCCTCGTCCAGGATGACCAGGCAGTCGGCCGGCACCTGGTCGAGGAAGCCGATGAGCTCGCGCTGACGCACGACCGTGCCGGTGGGATTGTTCGGGTTGCAGACCAGGATGAGCCTGGTCCGCGGGGTGATCGCGGCGGCCATCGCGGACAGGTCGTGGGTCTCGTCCCGCAGCGGCACGCGGACCGAGGTGGCGCCCGCCAGGTCGGCCAGCGGCGGGTAGGCCTCGAACGAGCGCCAGGCGTAGATGATCTCCGCCCCCGGGTCGCTGACCGCCCCCATCAGCTGCTGCAGCACGCCCACTGAGCCGCAGCCGACGGCGATGTGGCCGACGGGAACGCCGAACCGCTGGGCGATCGCCTCGGTCAGTGCCCCGGCGCCGCTGTCCGGGTAGCGGTTAACGGCGCGGCCGGCTTCCGTGATCACCTCGACGACGGACGGCAGCGGCCCGTACGGGGACTCGTTGGACGACAGCTTGTGCGCCTCGCCGGCCGCGGCGGTCGGCGCCTTGCCGGGCTTATAGGCGGGCACGGTGTCGAGCACCGGACGGAATCGCGGCGATACATCAGTCATGCCGATAAGTTTCCCACCAGCGCATCACTGCCGCGACCGGTCCGCCCGGGACGGCCAGCACGGGGCCTGCCGGGGCCGAGGCACCGCCGGACTTGCAGCGACGGGTCTGAGGACTAGCGACGTTGCGCCGTGGCGCGACTGTGTAGGCCTTGCGTCGCGTCCCTTGAGTGCGCGCAGGCCGGCCCCGGCCAGTGCGGCCGGCGAGCTGTCGGCGCGAGCGAGACCTCGTGCGCCGTCGCGCCACCGAAGTGCCGCCGCCGCGGCAGGCCAGCGGGGGGTCGAATCCGGTCTGCTGCCGTCCCGGTGTGGCGCGTCCGACGCTCGCCGCCCGGGCCGCAGCGAGGGAAGTCGCCGCTCGCCACCGGCGCGGCCGCGGCTCCACGCCGTTGACCCGGGCTCGAGCAGGGCGCCGCGCAGCCTTCGCGGCCTGAACGCCCCCGCCGCCGCCTTGGCCGACAGCGCGGCATCGCCGGAGTGGCTGCTGGAGGAGTTGCTGCACCCGGCGAGGCTGGCGGCCACCGCGGCCGGTACAAGCAGCAGGACCGCCGTTCGCCGGCCGCGGCCGTCGAACATCGCACACCCATCACGCTAAGTATTCAACTGAATTCTTTGCGTGAGAATAGCGCAGACGAGGTGATACCCCGGCATTTCCGGGCCAGAAACTCCGGCGGGTCAGGCGCGGCGGGTCAGGTGAGGCGGGTCAGGTGGCGTCAGTGGCGGGTCAGGTCAAGTTCTTCGTCTTGGTCGGCTTGGCCGCCCCGTGATGATGCCTGGCCGCCTTGTGCAGCGACGCCTCATGGCGCTCGATCCGCAGGACCTCCTGCGCGAGCTGCGGCGTCATCCAGTCAAACATCGGGGTCAGCGCCGAGCGCCAGACATTGGCCTGGTGGCCGCCGCCTGGCACGATGTCTAGCGGCACGCTGGCGTCCCTGAGCAGCAGCTCCTGCCTGAACATCTCCGCCGCCTGCACGTCGCCCTCGTCAGCCGCGCCGGCCGCCAGGAAGAACTGCGGGACGCTGACCGAGATCGGTACCCGGTTCACGTACCTGTCGGGCGAGTTGAGCGCGAGCAGCTTCTTGTCGCGGGCGTACTCGGAGACGTCGACCGGATGGCCGCCGGGCTTGCCGTTGGCCGGCACCTGGCTCTCGACCGGCGAGAAGTAGCCGCTCAGCGAGCCGGCATAGCCGAACAGGTTGGTGTGCTGCAGGGCGATGTTGGCGGCGCAGTAGCCGCCCTCGGAGTAGCCGGCGATGCCCCACGCCTGCCCCGGCTTCTGCACCCGGAGGTTGGCCGCGACCCAGTCCGGGACCTCCTCGGCGACGTAGGTCATGTCCTGCAGGCCGTGCGTGTCGTTGAGGCACTGCAGCCCGTACTGCTCGCCCCCGTCGGTGTCCGGCATCACCAGGACGGCCGGGGCGGCCTTGCCGCTGGCCATCGCCTGCAGGTAGATGGGGACCACGTTCATCACGTTCACCCACGCCGCCGGATTACCCGGCGAGCCGTGCAGCAGCTCGATGACGGGGAACTTGTAGGTGGCGTAGGCCTTGCTGAAGTACTGCGGCGGCAGGTAGATCAGGGCCTGCCGCCTGATGTGGCTGTGGCGGCCGGCGATGGTGACGTAGAAGTCCGTACCGTACTGCGCGTCGAACTGGGCATCGCTCGATCCCGCGATCAGGTCCTTCACCGATCCGGTAGTGCCCTTGCCCAGGCCGGCCGCGGTCAGGTGCGGTATGGACGACGTCTGCCCGGACAGGTCGCTGTAGAGGGCGCCCCAGGTCTGGTAGTAGTCGTAGTACTTGTTGACCGCGGCGATGCCGAACACCATGGCCGGAATGAACGCGAGGCAGGCCGCGATTACCCGGAACACGACTTGGCCGGTAAGCGCGAGCCAGGTGACAAGGCCACCGAACGCAACCAGCAGCAAGATAAGGAACAGAGTTCCCTGTGGATCCGAGCACTTCCACTCCTCGCGGTGGTCTCCGGCCCAGACCCAGCCGGAGACCATATGTGGCGGTGGAGGTGGGATTTGAACCCACGGAGAGGTTGCCCCCTCACACGCTTTCGAGGCGTGCGCCCTCGGCCACTAGGCGACTCCACCGCCGGTGAGCTTACCTGACTTCCGACTCAAACAACGAGTCGGACAGCTAGCGGTGTTCCGAGAAGAATCTTCTAATCACGTTCAGGCACTGGTCAGCGAGCACTCCGCCGATCACCTCGGGTACCGGTGCGATCCGCTGATCTCGCACGACGTCCCAGACGGAGCCGACCGCGCCCGCCCGCGGGTCCGCCGCGCCGTAGACCAGACGGCTCAGCCGGGCGGCGGTAACCGCCCCCGCGCACATGGTGCAGGGCTCGAGCGTCACGACCAGCGTCAGCCCGTCAAGCCGCCATCCGCCAACCGACCGGGCGGCCGCCCTGATCGCGACGATCTCCGCGTGCGCCGGTCGGGTCGCCGTCGGCCTCGCGCCGGTTCCGGCCGCGCGCGATCACCGTCCCCGCGGCGTCGAGGACGACCGCGCCAACCGGCACGTCCCCGGTGCCGAGGGCGGCGTCCGCCTCGTCGAGCGCGGCCCGCATGGCCGGCTCGAACGAGGCCTCGTACCCAGTGGGCAACTTCGTCCCGGCGGTCAGGCGCCGAGGGCGACGTCGAGCGCGCGCTCCATGGCGGGGCCGAAACCGAGCCGCACCGCGATGGATTCCACCGCGTCCTCGACATGGTCCCAGGGGTCGTCCTCGGAGTCGAAGTCCAGGCGGCTGCAGATCGCGGCGAGGTCCATCTCGTCCAGGCCGAGGTCGGCGAAGATCGACAGGTCACCCACCGGGAGCACCTGGTCCAGGTCCTCCTCGTCCGGGATGGGGATGTCAAGGTAGTCGAGCACCTGCTCGGCCAGTGGGTAGTCGAGTGCCGCGCCGATATCGGACAGCAGCACGGAGACCTGGTTGCCGATCATCCGGACGGCGACGAAGAAGTAGTCGTCGATCCCGGCCAGGCCGATCGTGCCCGCGATGCTCGGCTGCTGTCGCAGGGCGCGGATGAACCCCTTCAGGTCATCGGTCACCGCCACCGGCAGCACGTCGGCATTCCATCCGTCGTCCTCGCGGAAGACGACGATCGCGAAGTCGGTCTCGCTCACCTCAGGCATGGCCATGGTCCAAGCATGCCTTGCCGGGAGGAAGGTTGTCAGATCGACGGTGGTGATGGTGACCAAGCCGAGTCCTGGCCGCGTCGGCGTGGCTGCTTCGCGACCGTCGCAAGGCCGGGGCAGACTGGTCGCGGGGCGGCGCATTCTCGTTCTGGGCATGCGTAGCGCGCGCGAGATGCGGGCATAATTGGTCCCGGTAGGACGGGCATGGCCAGAGCCGTACCTGCTTGGACCCCCCTCCAAGCTGCGTTTCGGTCTACTATTAAGGGAACTGGCACGATGGAGCAGTCTGCGCTTCCAGGGAGGCGGCAGTGAAACTCAAGACGATCCTCGCCTATGTGGCTATCGCATTCGTCGTATGGTGGGTGATCCAGGAGCCGACGAGCGCCGCGCACTTGGTGCATAACATCGGCACGCTGCTCAGCGAAGCCGCGCACGGCCTGTCGAATTTCGTGGCATCGATCTGAGGTAAAAAATCGATCTGAGGTACAAATGGGCATTAGGGTCGTACCGAACGAGACGGTCCCGGCCAGCATCTACCGGGTACTCCTGCCGCATGAGCGCCGGGTGATCACCGTTCGGTTCCACCCGGCGGTTCTGATCAGGCCGGTAGCCTGGGCCCTACGTCGGGCTGGCGGTTGCCGGCTTGATCTCCGTCATCCCGCACCTCGAGGGCACGGTCCTGCTCGTCGTCTGGCTGCTCTGGCTGATCCTGCTGATCAGGCTGCTTTACCGCATCTATGTGTGGCTCGAGGATTACTTCGTAGTCACTTCACAGCGGCTGCTGCTCTCCACCGGCGTCCTCAAAAAATCCGTGAACATGATGCCACTCACCAAAGTCACGGATATGCGCTTCGAGCGTTCGGCAATGGGCCGGATACTCGGCTACGGCACGTTCATCGTCGAGTCGGCCGGCCAGGATCAGGCGCTCCGCAAGGTGGACCATCTGCCCTATCCGGAGCAGCTCTACCTAGAGGTATGCGGGCTGATCTTCAAGGACACAGGCGCCGGGGACGACTGAATTACCGCCTCTTCCGCCCACTCCTTGGCCGCGATGGCGGAACCGCGGGCACCGGCCATGTCCAGGTCGGGGACCAGCGTGATCTCCGCGATTTCGGCCTGCTCCACGTAGAAGATCGTGTTCTCCTGCACGGTGTCCACGAACCAGTCGCGGAAGTGCGGCGCCGCCTCGATCACGCCGCCGCCGACGAAGTAGGTGTCCGGGTCGGTGAACTTGGCCGCGATGGAGAAGACCCGGCCGATCGCCATCGCCTGCTGCCGGAAGATCTCCAGCGCCATCAGGTCGCCGCGCTCGGCGTAGCCGCGCACCAGCTTGGCCGCCCGGCCGATCTCCACCCCGGCCAGCTCGTGCTCGGGGAACCTGGTCAGCCAGTAGGGCAGCAGGTTGCGGGTTATCCCGGTCAGCGAGGCGACCGACTCGGCGTCGCCAAACTGCCCGCAGTTGCAGGACGGCAGCGCCTGGCCCGGCTCGAGCAGGCCCTCAAGCGGGATCATCATGTGGCCGAGCTCGCCCGCCATCCCGACCGCGCCCTTGATCACGCGGCCATCGTGGATCACGCCGCCACCGCAGCCGGTGCCGACGATCACGGAGACCGAGCCGCGCGCCGCGGCGTCCGCGCCGTGCCGCACGTAGTGGGCGTAGAGCGCGGCGGCGTTGCCGTCGTTGTTGTAGACGACGGGGATGCCGAGCCGGTCCTCGAGGGCGCCCCTGATGTCGAACCTGGACCAGTCCGGGTGGCCGAAGTTGGTCGCGCCGCCGGTCATCAGGACGCCGGCCCCGCTGGCCGGGCCGGGCGTGTCGAGCCCGACCGCGCGCACCCGGTCCCTCGGCACCGAGGTCATCGCCAGCACCTTGTCAAAGGAGTCGACCAGCGCGGTGATCGCCTTGTCGGGCCCCTCCCTGACCAGGCTGGGCAGCTCCGCCATCGTGTCCACGAGGAACCGGCCGCGGTCGTCGAGGACCGTCCCGTTGTTCGCCGTGCCCCCGTTGTCGATGCCCACCGTCACCCAGCCGCCCGGTGCGAGCATGAATCCTCCCAAACCCTCAGCCTGTCCAGTATCCAGAAGACGGTATCCCAGCGAGAGCGCAGGAGGGAACAGGCAGAAGAGTGCTGGCGCAGAAAGAACAGGCCCTGGTCACCGGTCAGGGGTGGTGACCGGTGACCAGGAGCTTAGGAGGGAACGCCCCCGGCGATCAGGAGCTTGAGGTCGTTGGCCATGTCGGCCGGCGGCGTGGACGGGAAGAACGCCTCGTGCGCGACGTTGTCGGTGCCGTAGGCGAACATCTCGGTCGCGTGGTCGAGCTGGACCTGGCCCGCGCCGTCGCTGAACTCCGGGCCGATCCGGCAGCCCCGTCTGCTGCTCGAACGCCTCGACCTGCTTCAGCGTGCCGCGCAGGCCGATGAACGCCGGGTTGTAGTTGCCGAGCCAGGAGCGGAGCCGGGCCAGGGTGTCCCGGTACGGGTCAACCGACACGAACAGCACCCGGACCTTGGACTGGTCCGCCTTGGGCAGCTCACGGATCGCCACCGCCGTGTTGGACATCGTCAGCGGGCACAGGTCGGGGCAGTGCGTGTAGCCGAAGTAGAGCAGCGTGACCACGCCCTTGGTCTTGGCCCTGATGTCGTACGGCTTGCCGTCGTCGGCCGTGAGCGTGCCGGACGGCTTGGCGACCGGGGAGATGATGTTCCCCTTGTACTTGCTGGTGTTGATCAGCACCAGCCCGGGGTCGCTGTTGCCCGACGCGGTGGCGGCGGAGCTGCTCGCGCACCCGCTCGCCGTGACGGCCAGCAGGGCCGCCGCGGCGGAGGCGGCGAGCAGCCGGCCGACGATGCCGCCGCGGTCATCCGCGTCAGCCAGGTCATCCGATCATGCCCCGACGCGCAGACGTAGCCCTGCGGCGTTCTCGGCCAGATCCTGCCGGTTGGTCCCGTACACCTTGAGCTCGCCGAAGCCGTTCGAGGTCAGCCAGGCGCACTTCGCCTCGGGCGTCGCTCCCGGGATCGACCACGGTACGCAGACGTTGGGCGCCCCGTAGTCGTGGTCGCAGCCGTCCACGTTCCACGCGATCTTGGGCGTGACCAGCTTGACCTTCGCCGCCGGACGCGGGCAGGCCGTTGTCGAAGAGCATCACGTGCTGGGCCGGGGCGGCGTTCAGCGCCGTCGCCGGGACCGCGAGCGTCGCCTCGGGGCCAGCCGAGGCCATCGTGCGTGCCGGTGAACACGCTCGCCGCGACTCAGCGGAACGCAGATCGCCGCGGCGCGCGCCGGGTGCCGCCGGACCCCGGCGAGGGCACTGTGCATGGTGGTGTTCAGATTCAGATTCATCGCTTGCCTCCCTCTCAGCCGACGTGGACCCATTTGGCGACCGACGGGACGTTGTTCCCGTTGGTGACGAACAGCATGTACCAGCCGGGCGGCGCGATGTTGTGGTTGCTCGTCAGGTTCAGCCTCACCGTGTCACCGGAGCCGCTGATCGGCAGCGCGACGAAGCGCTGGTTCGGGTCGGACTGGTGGGTGACCGCGGCCGGCCTGAGCAGCTCGGCCGACTTGATCGGCGTGCTGGTCTTGATGGTGTAGTTCTTGCCGTAGACCCAGTTGTTGGCGTCGGTCACGCTCTTGATCACCGGCCGGGCGCCGTCGAACAGGTACGGCGGCGAGTAGACCGAGATCTGCATGTTGAACGAGCCGTCGCCCGGGTTGTTGCCGATCGAGATGATGCGGCCGTCCGGCAGCAGGAATCGACTGCGAGTGGTACGTCCGCGGCACCGGGTCGGTGGCCATCTCGGTGTACACCTTCGAGGCCGAGTCCCCGGCCTCGAGGGCCGACGTGTTGATCATCGACGCCTCGTAGACCGGGTCTTCGCGGTTGATCAGGCCGCCGCCGGTCTCGAAGACGTTCCCGTTCGGCAGCAGCACCATCGAGGCGTACATCTTGCCCTCGCTGGCCGGCTCTCGTGCTGCCGTTCGACAGCTTGCCCTGCGGTAGCAGCGGCCCGTCCTTGTAGGCCGGGTCGGCCGCGTTCAGGTTGATCAGGTCGGTGAGGCGGGTGCCGGGAGCCAGGTAGTTGATGTTCCCGCCGCCGGCCAGGAAGATCCGCTGGGTCTGCGCGGGCGGCAGCAGCAGGGACATCGACTGGTCGGTCATGTCGGTGCCGGCCGGCCCGCCCGGGGTGTCCTGCAGACCGTCGACCGGGGTGGTCTTGTCCGTGCCGGCACCGGGCTTGAGGATGTCGGAGATGTTGAGGAACCCGGCGCCGCCCTTGCCGCGCGCGGTGCCCGCCTCCCCGACCGGGGTCTCGTTGTCGCCGAACACGTGGCTGCCGGTGTAGAAGAGCTCGCCGTTCTGGGTCAGGATCATGGCCGGGTACAGGCCCCAGAAGCCGGTGTAGTTGGTGTTGCCCGGGTTGTCGCCATTGATGTCCTTGGCCGGCAGCCACTGGCCGTCGGCGCCCGCCACCGGGCTGGAGGCGGTCAGGTTAGTGTCGTACTGGTACTTGAAGTACTCGATGTCCTCGGCGGCGCCGCTGGTCTGGTCGAGCCCGCCGTAGGAGATGATGTCGCCGTTGCCGAGCTCGGTGGCCGACGGGTACCAGTGACCCTCGTTGAGGTTGTTCACCTTGTAGTACTTGAGCGTCACCGGGTCGAAGATGTAGGAGGTGTTGAGTCCCTCGTACCCGACCGTGCCGGCCGCGTTCGGGTAGGCCTTGTTCCCGCCGAGGATGAGGATGTCGCCGTTCGGCAGCTGCACGTGGCCGGCGCAGAAGAAGTCGTCGGGCGTCGGGATGACCTGGAAGGTGCCCTTGGTCGGGTTGTACACGGCCGACTCGAAGGTGCCCGCGGCGAACTCGTTCGGGTCGTTGCCCGAGCCGGCCACGAACAGGATGTCGCCGTTGTCCAGCACGACGGAGTGGATGGTCCGCACCGGCGACGGGAACGGCAGCACCTGCCAGGCGCCCTTGGTGCAGGCAATGCCCGCCGTGCACTTGACCGCGGCTCGACGTCACCGACGCGTTGACCATCGAGTAGTTGTCGGTGATGACCGTGCCCGTGCCGTAGAGCGCGACGCCGAAGGAGATCTGGTTGGTGCCCGCCGGGATGGCCGGCGTCCGCACCGACGCGTACTTGATAAGTGCCCGCGGCCGGCAGGCTCTTCAGGTCCATCCAGAACTGCCAGCCGGTCTTCACGTCATGCCGGTAGACCTCGATCACCGCGTTCGGGGTGCTCGACATGTAATAGACGCCAAGGTTGTACTGGTCTCCCCGCGGTAACCGCGGGCGCACAGGATGAGTTCTCCGAGATCATCGCCAGGCGTTCGCCGCTGGTGTACTTGGAAATCGACAACTGGACCGCGGTGGAGCCCGAATAGGCCTTGCTCGTCGTGGCGAATGAGTAGCTGTTGGTGCCGTTGCCCGCCTCGCTCCAGCAGGCGGGGAAACCCGAGCCGGACTTCTGCAGGCCTGGATTGACGACCAGGTTGACCTGGGCCGAGGCACTGGAGCTGGCCACCACAACGACGGGCAGCGCCAGCGCCAGCGCGCCGACGGCGGCCCGCAGCGGCCGGCTGCTGTGCCACTTCTTCGGGAGCTGCCGGCGAATTCGCGCGCGAGCGTTGCCGGGCCTTACGCTCCCCGGCTCAATGGGTTTCTCATCGTATCTCCGCTTTATTAGTTTCCTGGACACCAGGAAGGGCTGTCCGACGCCCAGGCCGCGCCAAGCGGGTCAAGGTGGACGACACACTACTAACCCTAAGCACCATTAGATGACGCAGGAATCGTAGTCCTTCGCCGAAGTTCGCTTTCGACTCTCCGGCAAATCTGTCCTGAAATTGATAGGGCACTTCGGTGATCCGGCCGAGCCGGCAGCGCACGATCAGCTCAAGCAGGATCTTGTAGCCGAGCGGCCGGAGCACGTCGGCGTCAAGCGATGCCGCGCGGACCGCGAAAAAGCCGCTCATCGGGTCGGACACGTCGCGCAGGCGGCGCGGGAACACCGTCTTGGCCAGGGCGGTGGAGCCGCCGGAGGCGACCTTCCTGAACCCGCCGTCCAGGCCGGCCCGGCTGCCGCCGCCCGCGTACCTGGTGGCGACGACCAGGTCGGCGTCGGCCCGCTCGCCCGCCGCGACCAGCTCGGGCACGAGCGCGGGCGGGTGCTGCAGGTCGGCGTCCATCACCACGATCCACGGCGCGGACGCCGCGCGCAGCCCCAGCGCGACGGCGCCGCCGAGCCCGCCCGCGGGCGTCTCGCGGTGGCGCACCGACACCGCCAGGCGGGAGCGCCCGGCGGCCTCGGTGATGACGGCGGGCGTGTCGTCGGTGCTGTCATCGACGAAGATGACCTCGCACGGCGCCTCGGGAAGCGCCTCGGTCAGCCGGTCAAGCAGTTCACCGATGTTGGCCGACTCGTTGAAGGTCGGGATGACCAGCGAGATCACCGGGGTCTCCGGATCATCCCGCGTGCCCAGAAGCCCTTCCCCGGTAAAGGATGCGGTCACTGCTGCCCCTTCCTCGCGGCTAAGGAATGACCTTGCGGATCTCGACGTCACTGTTCTGGCCCGCGATGCTGTTGGGAGGATAGTTGCCGTAGTACCAGACGACCTTCGAGTTATTCAGGAGCGTCTTGGTGGTGTAGGACCCCGGCGACGTTCTCCCACATGTACGGCGTCTCGATCACGTACTGGATGCTCTTCCACTTGGTGGCCTCGGGCCGCCAAGCGAGTCCATGACGTCCGGGTCGACGTCGAGCTTGAAGAAGTAGATGTCATAGCGGCTCGGCTTGAAGCCGTCCTGGAGCATGTCAAGGAAGAGCGTGTCGTCGACCACGATCCGCTGGTCGCCGGGGTTCGGGATGTGCGTGTGGACCCACTCGACCGCCTCCGCGTACCCGGTATTCAGGTCCTGGGTGTCGGCGTTGTGGTCGCCCGAGTACCACTTCGGCACCACTTGGACGAGCACGATGACGATGAGGACCGCCACCGCGGCCAGCCGGGTGACCTGCTGCCAGAAGACCGGGCGGGCCCGGAAGGTGAGGATTGCGTGCACCACCTGGTCCGCCATCCCGGCGATGGCGAGAGCGAAGAACGGCAGCATCTGGATGATGTACATGGACGGCAGGTAGCCGCTGGGCCGGATCGCGGTCAGCACCAGCACCACGCCGGCGATCGCGACCGGGCGCAGGTGCCGGAAGCCGAGCGCGGCCACGAGCGCGACCGAGCCCGCCACGATCAGCACCGGGTCGTAGAAGAGCCAGTTGTGCAGGACGATGTGGGCGTTGCTGCCGCTGTCGAAGATCGACCCCGACCCTTCCCGGGAGAGCTGGAAGGTGAGCCCGTTTATCAGGGACACCTTCCCGCCGGTGGACCAGAGCTCGCCCTTGAGGATCGAGTACAGCGGGTATTGCACGATGAGCAGGAAGAACGCGCCGAGGAAGCCGACGAAGGAGTACTTCCTGGTGCGCTTGTCCACGTTCTGCCAGAGCGCGACGGCGACCGCCGGCACGGCCAGCAGCATCGTCTCCTTGGACAGCACCGCGATCCCGGCGCAGAGCCCGGCCGCGACGTGCGACCACAGGTGCTTGCGGGGGGAGTAGGCGAGCACGAGGGCGGCGAGGATCCAGGTGACGGCGATGTTGTCGAGGAAGATCTCGCGCTGCAGGGTGACCGAGAGCGGGGAGAGCCCGAAGAGCAGCACTGCGGCCGTCGCCGCCCACCGCGGCAGCGTCATCCGGCGGGCCAGCACGTAGAGGAGGATGCAGGACGCCACCGTGAACGGCAGCATGATGATCCGCGAATAGGCGATGACCAGCTGCCCCGGGGAGTGCCAGATGGCCTCGGGGATCCAGGCCAGCAGCGAGAGCTGCATCCAGCCGAGCGGCGGGTGGTCGAACCAGTACGTGTACGGGGTCATCCCGATGCCGTGGTCGATGGCATAGGACTGCGCCAGGTAGGTGCCCTCGTCGTCGAAAACCCGCGGGTAGCCGGCGATGTTCCAGGCCTGGACGAGCAGCACCGCCAGCGACGCGGCCGCGCACAGCCAGAAGTCGGCCGAGCGGCCAAGGAACCGCCAGCCCTCGGCCTTGTTAATAGGTGCCCGCTCTAGCGGGCGGTCGAGCGTGGTGCTCACAGTAGGCTCCTGCTAGTCCTTGAGCGGGTCAGACGCTGCTGGTGGCCGAGGTCGGCGCGGGCGTGGCCAGGTGGGCACCGACGTGCTTGGTGAGCTCCCAGTCGCGGTGGCCGCGCAGCTCCCGCCAGACCGCGCGGAGCGCCGCGAACATCAAGACGACCATGTAGAACGGCATGCTGATGATCAGCGTCAGGTAGGTGCCGAAGCCGATCTTGTGTGTCTGGCCGGGCTGATCCGTGCCGAAGTACTCCTTGCCGAAGTCGCGCAGCGCCGCGACCTCGAAGGCGAGGACAAGGAACATGGGCACCGCGGGCAGCCAGGAGATCATCGCGACCCACATCGGCACGCTGCACAGGATGCCGATCAGGATTCCCAGCGGGATGGCCAGGCCGCAGGCCGCCTGGTAGAACGGGGTGGAGAGGGTGAACCGGGCGAGCACGCGCTGCCGGCGCGTCGGCAGCTGCCGCCAGTCCCCCTTGCGGTACACCTGCAGGAAGCCCTGCATCCAGCGGGTCCGCTGCTTGACGAAGCTCTTCAGCGTGTCCGGCGTCTCCTCCCGGGTGACCATCTCCGGCGAGTAGGCGACGACCGTCTTCTTGCCCGCACTTGACAGCCGCACGCCGAGCTCGCAGTCTTCCGCCAGGCAATTGTCGTCCCAGCCCCACTGGGCGTTCGGGTCGGCCGGCTCGACCAGCTCGCGCTTGATGAAGACGGTGTTGCCGCCGAGGGTGATGAACCCCTTCTCCGCCTGCAGGTGCGAGCCGGCTGCGGTACCAGAAGAAGTACTCCATGCAGTTCCGCAGGCTGTACCAGCTCGAGTAGAAATTGAGCAGCTGCACGCCGCCCTGCACGACATCGGCGTTCTCCGAGCGGAAGGCGTAGTCGACGTGGCTCAGCAGCTCCGGGTGCACGACATCTTCGGCGTCGAACACCCCGAGGATGTCGCCGCGGCACACCCCGGCGGCGAGCGCCGAGTTGAGCGCGGTCGCCTTGTTCCGGTGATAGTGGTCGATCACGGTGTGGATCTTGGTCGGGTCGATCTGGGCCAGACGCCGGGCGATGCCCGTGGTCTCTGGGTCATCCGAGCCGGTGATGATGACGATGTCGAAGTTCTCGTGGTCGCTCTCGAGCATCTTCTGCACGGTGTTCTCGACCACGTCCTGCCGTTCGTGCCTGATCGCCAGCATCAGGGTGATCGACAGGCCGGTCCCGCCTTCGGGCCGTTCGAACGTGGTGGACTCAAACACCTCCGGCGTACGCCACGCGTGCATCATCCACCACAGCGTTACCGCAGCAAGACTAAACAGGACGATCGAAGTTACGAGTACTGCTGCAGCAAGCATTACCCCGCGCTCCCCCTCTGGGCCCCGGAAGATGGCAAGACGTACATACGTACTTAACGGATGGTAGTTAGCCGGCGACTTTCCGCAATGCCACAGATAGTGGCAATCTGAAGTTAAGCGAGACTTGGCGGCAAGGCAAGCCCAGGAAGGGAAGATTCACACGTCTGATCATTTCGTTAGATTCGAAACCAAGAATTAATAGAAGTTTCTCTGAAACGATGTAAACCAAACGGGGGTTTCGCGCGTCTTAGCTTTCTCTGGAATTCGCCCTGGCCCTTTGAGCAGGGGCACCACACGGCTTCGATGACCTTCGATCCAGTGTGGGTGAAGCTGCTCAGTCACGGGGGAAACAGCGTCCGTTACTGGCTGGGACCACACTAGAGGTACCGGGCGGGTGAGCGGTAGTGGCAGTTTTCCGGGCATCCGTGCCGCCCCGTTCGCTCCGAAGGATACGCACACGTTCCGGTTCAGGCCGAGCGATTTGATTTCGAAGTCACGGTCGGCAGTGCGGGCGGCGGACAAACATCAAGAATAGATAAAGGACCGGCGAATTATGGCTTATCGGGCAGACATCCCACAGGGCACAGTGGAACAATAGCCGAGCATAACTTGTCGGTTCTGGGGTTGGATGGTGAAAAACGTTGAGTCGTGTTTCCTGGTCCGTCCGGCTGGCGCTGGTGCCGGCCGGCGCCGCACTGATGGCTCTGGCGGCGCTGCCGGGCGCGGCGGACGCCTCGGCGGCACGGCCGGCCGTGGCCGCCGCTAGCGCGGCCCCGGCCAATGTCGCCGCGCCGGCCGCGGTCACCAGGGCCAGCCTTTCCCATTACCAGACCTACGGCACGCAGCAGGGCGCGGTCCGCGGCCCCGGCGGGCCAGGCGGGCCGGCCCGCAGATCTGGCTGATAGCGCTGGACCCGCCGAACATGCAGGGGAACCCGACGGGCTCGCAGGTGCTGGACGAGGTGAGCCCCGCGAGCGGGAAGGTCCGCTACTGGGGGTCGCTGCCGCCCTACGTCGGAAACGCCAACACCCTGCTGGCCTACGACGATGGGCCGCCCGGCCTTCGACGGCAGCGGGAACGCCTGGATGATCGCCACCTCCACCACGTTCTCCGGCACCGTGTCGCACTACCTGGTCCGCTACACCCCGGGCCCGAGCAGCCGCCGCTTCTTCAAGCTCGCCTCCAACTGCTCGTCCCCGCACGACATCACCGCCGCCGGCAATGGCGTGGTCTGGCTGGCCTGCAACTCGGCCAAGGCCATCCGCGTCACCTCCAGCGGCGCGATGCGGACCTTCGGCCTCTCCCGGGTCGCCACGCTCGGCAGCCTCGCGGCCGGCCCGAGCGGGGCCATGTGGGCGGTCGGCTACAACTCCTCCCACTCGGCCACCGGGCTCGTCCGGCTCACCTCCTCCGGCGGCGAGGCGTATTACGGCACCCCCCGCGGCATCACCGCGCGGGGCGTGGCGGGCGACGGCTCGAGCCGGGTGATCGAAACGGCCGGCTGCGGCTCCAGCATCTGCTTCGAGTCGGTCTCGTCCAGCGGCAGGCTGTCCCACGTCGGCACCGCCCCGGGCCGGGTGACCGGCAGCTCCGGGCCGTCCATGGACACCGGCGGCAACGTGTGGCTGCTGGTGCGCGGCTCGGCCGCCGGCACGGGCCAGTACTTCCTCAAGCTGACCTCGGGAAACAGGACGCAGGCGTACCAGTTCTCGGTACCCGGCTGTGGCACCCTGCTATCCATCGCCGGCAACCCGGCGGGCACCACGGACGGCTCGGCCTGGGCCGAGTCGGTCACCAACTGCACCTCCATCGGCAACACGCAGTCCGCCTACGTGGGCGGCCTGGTCCGCCTTAGGCCGTAGGCGGCAACCAGCCAGCCAAGAAACAGCCCGGACCGTTCAGTAAAAAGGCTTTTGACCTACGCAGCGGTCCGGGCTTTCTCTTTTCCCCGCGGTTAGTGCGCCACCGACCCGGAAAGCGCGGCGTGGGCCAGCGTCTCGTTGTGCGCCAGGTGCACGTCCAGGGCGCGGGCGGCGACCCGCGGGTCGCGGGTGCGGAACTGGTCCACCAGCAGCTGGTGCGCGTCGCGGCGCCGGTCGTGCTCACTGGGGTCCGGGTCGAGCAGGCCGAACCCGATCCGCACGTACCGTTCACTCGCCCGCCAGCTCATCATGAGAATGCGGATGTCCCAGGTCAGGGCGGCCGGCGCGAGCAATGCCAGGTGGAACGCGCGATGGTCGTCGTAGATGTCGTCCATGCTGCGCTCGGCGCCGCCGAATTCCGCCGCGGCCCGGTAGAGCCGGTCAAGCTCGGCCTCCTCCAGTTGCGGCACCGAGCGGCGGGCCAGGTCGGGCTCGAGCATCCGGCGGACCCGGTAGATCGCGTGGAACTCCTCGAGATCCAGCGGGGCGACGCTGGCGCTGCGCCCGGGGGGATTGACGACAAGGCCCTCGGCCTCGAGCACCCGCAGCGCGTCGCGGACCGGAATGAAGCTGACCGCGAGCTGCTCGGCCAGCTTGCGCAGGGACAGGCTCTGCCCGGGCGGGAGGGTGCCGGCCAGGATGGAGCGGCGGATCTCGTTGGTCACCTGCTCCGACAGCGACCGGCTCTCGATGGGGCGGACCGATCCTGAACTGCCCAACGTGACCGTCATGTCCGCTCCCGGTTTCCGGCTGTTTCGGCGACGATATCAAAAATATCAGAGCCTTGACTGTTATCACATATCAGGCTTACGGTGTGACCGGCAGCACGTCAGAGCCCAACGAGGTGACCGCGATGTCCAAGCCCAAGTTTGCCCACAACGTCTTCCAGACCGCCAACCATGAGGCGATGCGCGACTGGTACTGCACCGTTCTTGATGCCCATGTCGTCTACGAGGACGCCACCTTGACCTTCCTGACCTTCGACGACGAGCACCATCGGGTCGCGCTGCTGCACCCGCCGGTCGAGTTCAAGCCCAAGACGGCCATCACCGCCTCGCTGCACCACTCGGCCTACACCTTCGACAGCATCGACGGGCTGCTCGAGCGGTACGCGCTGCTGCGCGATCAGGGGATCACCCCCGCGGTGTGCATCGCCCACGGCGTCACCACCTCGATGTACTACCAGGACCCGGACCGCAACTTCGTCGAGCTGCAGATCGACCGGTTCGCCGAGCCCGCGCAGGCCACCGCCTACATGCTCGGCCCGGAGTACGCGGCCGACTCGGTCGGCCCCGCCTTCGATCCGGAAGAGCTGCTGGCCGCCCGCCGCGCGGGCGCCAGCGTCGAGGAGCTGTCGGACCGGGCCTGGGCGCTCAAAACGGAGCTTCCCAACCCGCTCGAAGTGCTGATGGGCGGCTGAGCCCGGGTGCCCGAGCGTGCGTGCCTGATCTGTTCGATGGAGGAGGCCGACCCGGCGTCGCGGGTCTTCCTCGACGGCCTGTGGGCGGCCGAGGTGGCGCCCGGCCACGAGGTCCCGGGCTGGTTCTTCCTGCGCGCGCGCCGCCACGCGGAGAAGCTCACCGGCCTCGACGACGCGGAAACCGCGACGTTCGGCCGGCACGCGCATGACCTGGTCAACGCGGTTGAGCAGGTCACCGGCGCACCGGCGGTCTACCTGCTGTCCTTCGGGGAAAACTACCTTCACTTCCACGCGCTGATCGCCGCCCGCGGCGACCAGGTGCCGCCGGAGTTGCGCGGGGGCGCGCTGCTGCAGCTGCTCGCTTCGGGCCGCGATGTGCCCGCCGCGCAGGCCCTGGCCAAGGACGTCAGGCTCGCTTACGAGGGGATCGTCCGCGGCCGTGCGCACGCGACCGTGGGCTAGCCCGCGAAACGAAGGAACCCAGATGACCACCAGCGCTGACCAGACCGGCCTAGGGGCGCCCGGACCGGCCTACGACCAGGGGGTGCTGCGCGAGATCGCCAGCCGGGTGCGCTGGCTCTCGGCGGCGATCGTCGACGCCGCCAACGCCGGCCGCGCCAACCACTCGGGGGTCAAGGTGGGAGGCCACCAGGCGTCCAGCGCCTCCATGGTCGACATCATGGTCGCGCTCTGGTTCGCCGAGCTCACGCCGCTTGACCGGGTCTCGGTCAAGCCGCACGCCTCGCCGGTGCTGCATGCCGTCAACTACCTGCTGGGCGAGCTCGACGAGTCCTACCTGCCGACCCTGCGGGCCAAGGGCGGCCTGCAGTCCTACCCCTCCCGGCTCAAGGACCCCGACGCGGTCGACTTCTCCACCGGCTCGGTCGGCATCGGCGCCACCGCCGCGCTGTGGGCCGCGATGGCGCACCGTTACATCGCCTCCCAGTTCCCCAGCTCGCCGCCCGCGGGCCGGTTTATCAGCCTGCTGGGCGACGCCGAGCTTGACGAGGGCGCGATCTGGGAGGCGGTCGCCGACCCGGCGGTGGCTCACCTGGGTGAACTGCTGTGGGTGGTGGACCTCAACCGGCAGTCGCTGGACCGGGTCGTCCCCGACATCCAGATCGAGCGGCTGCAGGGCATGTTCAGCGCGGCCGGCTGGCAGGTCGTCACTATCAAGTGGGGCCGCTTGATCAGCAGGCTCTTCCAGCGCAAGGGCGGAGCCGAGCTGCGCGCCCGGCTGGAGAGTATGCCCAACGAGGAGTACCAGCGGATGCTGCGAGTGCGGCCGTCGGAGATCGCCGACCGCATCATCGGGACCAGCGGCAGCGAGGAACTGCGGGCGCTGCTGTCCGCGATCGACGGCGCGGAGCTGGCCGCCGCCATCCGCGACCTGGGCGGCCATGACCTGGGCCTGCTGGTGGACACCTTCCGCGGCATCGACTCGCACCGCCCGACGATCGTGTTCGCTTACACGATCAAGGGGCGGGGGCTGCCGACGGAGGGGCATCCCAATAACCACTCCGCGTTGCTGACCCCCGCGCAGATGCAGGCCCTGGCCGGCGCCTGCGCGGTGGACCCGGCCCGGCCCTGGCAGCGCTTCGACCCCGACACGCCGGCCGGCCAGCTGTGCCAGCGGCGAGCACGGCAGCTGCACCGGGACCCGGTGACCCCGTCCCGCGCGGTGCAGATACCGGCGTCCCTGGGCCACCCGCACCGCAAGCCGGTCTCGACCCAGGCGGCCCTGGGCCGCTTCCTGGCCGATCTGGCGCACGACGCACCCGAGGCGGCCGCGCGCGTGGTCACCTGCAGTCCCGACGTCGCCTCCTCGACCAACCTCGGCGGCTGGATCAACAAAACCGGGGTCTGGTCGGTGCAGGACCGGCATGACTGGTTCGCCGACGACTCCGAACGGGTGCTGCGCTGGCGCGAGGTCAGCAACGGCCAGCACATCGAACTGGGCATCGCCGAGGTCAACCTGGTGTCGCTGCTGGGCGAGCTCGGCGCCACCTGGTCCCGCTGGGGGATGCGGCTGATACCGGTCGCGACGCTGTATGACCCATTCGTCTCGCGGGCGCTCGAGCCTTGGTCCTACGGCATCTACTCCGGCGGCCAGTCGATCCTTGTCGGCACTCCCTCCGGCGTGACCCTGGCGCCGGAGGGCGGGGCGCACCAGTCGATCACCACCCCGTCGATCGGGCTCGAGCAGCCCGGCTGCATCGCCTGGGAGCCCGCCTTCGCGCTGGACCTGGAATGGTGCCTGCTGCACGCCATGGAGCGGGTCGGGGTGCAGGGCGGCACCTCGTCGTACTTCCGGCTGAGCACCCGCCCGATCGACCCGGCCCTGGCCCAGGTGCCCGCCGACCCGGCGCTGGCGGAACGCCGACGGCAGCAGGCCCTGGCGGGCGGCTACCGCCTGCCCGCCGGGCACCCGGCTGGGGAAGAGGACGTCACCCTGGTCGGCGTGGGCGCGATCATGCCCGAGACGGTCGCCGCCGCCGCGGTACTTTCCGAGGCCGGCGTCAACGCCGGCGTCGTCTGCCTGACCAGCCCGGACCTTGTCTTCCGGTCCTTCCAGCAGCGCGGGCGGCGCGAGCCCGGGCTGGGCGGCGGCATCGTCGACGAGCTGTTCCCGGCCGGCGATCCCGCCCCGCTGGTCACCGTGCTTGACGGTCATCCGCACACCCTCGCCTTCCTGGCCGGCGTGCGCGGGGACCGCGTCCGCTGCCTCGGCGTCAGCGAGTTCGGGCAGTCCTCCGGCCTCGACGACGCCTACCGCATCCACCACATCGACACCGGCTCGATCGTCGACGCCGCGCTGACCCTGGTGGGCCGCTAGCCCGCGATTACCGCACCCGATCACCTCAACGCGATTACTTCAAGGAAGAAGGATCCATGGAACGCAGACTGATAGCCGCCGACGGCGGCGTCGGGGTCGCCGTGTCGTACCACGCCCCGGCCGCCGCCATCGCGGGGCTGCCGCTGCTGGTGGCCCTGCACGGCGGCACCTACACCAGCGCTTACTTCGGCGTCGCGGGCGGACCGTCCGGATCCTTCCTCGACATCGCCGGGCGCAACGGGTTCGCCGTGCTCAACATCGACCGACCGGGCTACGGCGAGAGCACCCTGCTGCCGGACGAGGAGAACACCTTCGCCCGTCAGGCCGAGATCCTGGACCAGGTCATCACGGCGGCACTCGAGCTGTGGCCGGCCCCGGGCGTGGTGCTGGTCGGTCACTCGATCGGGGGCATGATCGGCCTCGAGATCGCCGCCCGCCACCCCCGGTGGCCGCTGGTCGCCGTGACCACCAGCGGTAACGGTGCACGCATCCCGGCCGGGGGCGCGGCCGAGGCGCTCGGCAGCCTGCCGCTCTCGGGCGTGGTCGACCTTCCCGTGCCCGAGCGCGACGGGGTGATGTTCGGCCCCGCCGGTTCCTTCACCGAGGACGCCAGAAAGGCCGCGCACGGCTCCTACGCCCCCACCCCGTTCATCGAGCTGGTGCGCGCCCCGGTCTGGGCCCGGGAGCGGCTCAGCTCCGTCGCGGCGGCGGTGGAGGTGCCGGTGCTGACGGTTCTCGGTGACCACGACGCGCTGTGGGACTCCTCGGCCGAGGCCCGGGCGGATTACCAGAGCCGCTTCACCGTTCCGGTGTCCGCTCCGGTCATGCGCTCCACCGGTCATTCGGTCGACCACCACCTGACGGGCGCCGCCCTGGACCTGATGCAGCTGTCGTTCGCCCAGTCGAGCATGGCGCTGCGCGGTCAGGCTGCCCCCGTCGCATGACGTTGCCGTCGGGTTCTCTGGACACGCCGGTGCTGATCGCCGGCGGCGGCCCGGTCGGTCTCGCGCTCGCGCTCGAGCTGGGCCTGCGGGGCGTCGAGTGCCTGGTCGTGGAGCCGCGGCCGCAGCCCACCCGGCTGCGGCCGCGGGCCAAGACGCTGAACGCGCGCACCATGGAGCACGCCCGGCGGTGGGGCCTGGCGCAGCGCCTGCGGGCCGCGGCGCCGCTGCCGGTCTCCTGGTCACAGGACGTCTCCTTCTGCACGACCTTCCTGGGCGAGGAGATCACCAGGTTCACCGGGGTCCTCGGGCTCGCGGACGACGGCGACTCCCCCGAGCGCGGCCAGCAGATGCCGCAGTACGTCCTGGAGGAGGTGCTGCGCGAGGTCGCGACCGAGCTGCCGGCGGTGGACCTGCGGCTGGGCTGGCGGCTGCAGAGCCTCGACGCCGCCGGGCCGGGCCCGGTCCAGGTCAAGCTGAGCGACCCGGCCGGGGAGACGGTCTCGGTCGCGGCCGGTTACGTGGTCGGGGCCGACGGCGCCCGCAGCGCCGTGCGCGAGCAGATCGGCGCCCGCTACGCCGGGTCAACCGCGCTGCGGGCCAACACCGGCGTGGTGTTCCGCAGCACCGAACTCGTCACCGCCGCGCCGCACCCGCCCGCGGTGCAGACCTGGCTGCTCAATCAGCAGACGCCGGGGATGATGGGGCCGATCGACCGGTATGGCCTGTGGTGGCTGATCGCCTTCGGGGTCGATTCCCGCTCGGCCGAGATCGACCCCTGTCGTCTGATCAGCGGGGCGCTCGGACGCGAGCTGCCGGTCGAGGTAGTCAGCACCGACCCGTGGACGGCGCGGATGGAACTGGTGGACCGCTGCCGCAGCGGGCGGGTGTTCCTGGTCGGCGACGCCGCGCACCTCAACCCACCGTTCGGCGGCCACGGCCTCAACACCGGCATCGGCGACGCGGTCGACCTGGGCTGGAAGCTCGCCGCCTGCCTGGCCGGCTGGGGGGCGCCGGGCCTGCTCGACTCCTACGAGGCCGAACGCCGGCCGCTGCACCGGCGGGTGATCGACGAGGCGGCCTCGAACATGGCCACCCTGGCGCCGGAGCTGCTGGCCGACGGCCTCGACCAGCCCGGCCCGGAAGGCGACCGCGCCCGGACGGCCGCGGCCATGCGCATCGAGCAGACCAAGCGGGCGGAGTACTTCAGCTCCGACCTGATCCTGGGCCACCGCTACGGGCAATCGCCGGTGCTGCAGCAGGCGCCGGCCGCGCCGGGGCCCTGGGCGAGCTGCGCGGCGCCCGGCCGCCGCCTGCCCCACCACTGGCTGTCCCCCCAGGTATCCACGCTGGACCTGGTCACCGGCACGCACGTGATCCTGACGGCCGACGGCGGGCTGGGAGCGCGGGCAGGCCGCGCCGCCGAGGCCGCGGGGCTGCCCGCGACCGTGGTCCGGCTCGAGCAGCCACTGATGCGCCGTCTCGGCGCGGAGCTGCTGGTCGTCCGGCCGGATCAGGTGGTCGCGGCCGTCTGGCCGGCGCCCGCGCCCGACCACGAATTTTTTGACACCACCATGGCCATGCTCTGTGGCCGACCTAGGAGCTGAGACACATGGACAAGATCGCGCTAGCGAACGTGCGGGTGTTTGACGGCGAGCGGCTGCTCGAACCGGCGACGGTCGTCATCGACGGCGACCGCATCGGCGGCGACCCGGCGGGCGCCACCACGGTGGCGGGCGACGGCCGGGTGCTGCTGCCCGGCCTGATCGACTGCCACATCCATCTCACCGACGACGCGACGCTGACGGCGCTGGCCCGCGAGGGCGTCACCACCGGGCTCGACATGGGCACCTGGCCGCCGGAGCTCGTCGCGTCGCTGCGCAACCGGCCCGGTGTCACCGACGTGCGCTCGAGCGGCACCGGCGCCACCCACCCGGACAGCGCGCATGCCAAGCGGATGGGGCGCGCGCAGGGCCTGGTCGCCGACCCCGACGAGGCGCGGGCCTACGTTGCCCAGCGGGTCGCCGAGGGCGTGGATTACATCAAGATCATTGTCGATCCTCCCGGCTTCGACGAGGCCACGGTCAGGGCCCTGGTCGAGGCCGCGCACGCGCAGGGCCTGCGCACGATCGCGCACGCCGCCACTCGTGACGCGGTGCTGCTGGCGCAGGCAGCCGGGGTCGACGTGCTCACCCACGCGCCCATCGACCGGGCGCTGGAGGAGAGCGAGGTGGCCGCCACGCGCACGGCGGGGCAGGTCGTGGTGCCCACCCTGACGATGATGGAGGCGATCGTCGAGAAGATAAAGGCCTTCGCGCCGGTCTCCTACGACGTCGCCCGGTCCACCGTCGGGCAGTGGCACCGGGCGGGCGTCACGATCCTCGCCGGGACCGACGCCAACCAGGCAGCGTCCGCGCCCGCCTCCCCGCCGTACGGCACCAGCCTGCACCACGAGCTGGGGCTGCTGGTCGACGCTGGCCTGTCCCCGGCCGAAGCCCTGCGGTCGGCGACGGTCCTCGCGGCCGGTTACTTCGGGCTGTCCGACCGCGGGGTCATCGCGCCGGGCAAGCGGGCCGACCTCGTGCTCATTGACGGTGACCCGTTGCAGGACATCACCGCGGTCAGCAAGATCGCGGCGGTATGGTGCGCCGGCCTGCCCGTGGCCGACGCGCCCGGCCGGACCGGGGACGCGGGATGAAGGTCATCACGATCGAGGAGCACGTACTCAATCCCGCGGTAGCGCGGGCCAGCGCGGCTACCTCCCAGCAGCTCAGTCCCTACTGGGCGGCCGCCTTCAGCCCGGAGTCCGGGCTGCCGTACACGCCCTCCCCGGAGGTGCTGCGCGACCTCGACGAGGGCCGCATCGCCGACATGGACAAGCACGGGATCACCATGCAGGTGCTGTCGAACCTGTCCACCCAGCAGGTGCCGGCCGACGTCGCGGCGGATCTGGTGCGGTCCGCCAACGACAACCTCGCGGCCGCCGTGCGCCGTCATCCTGACCGGTTCGCCGCCTTCGCGGCGCTGCCCACTACCGTCCCCGAGGCCGCCGTCGCCGAACTGGAACGCTGCGTTGGCGACCTCGGCTTCGTCGGCACCATGATCATGGGCCGGACCGAGGGCGACTTCCTCTCGGCCGAGCGCTTCGACCCGATCCTGGCCACCGCCGCCCGCCTCGGCGTGCCGATCTACCTGCATCCGGCCCTGCCGACCCGCGTCACCAGCGCCGACAACTACGAGGCGGGGCTGGACCCGATCGTCGCCGCCCGCTTCGCCAGCGCCGCCTGGGGCTGGCACAACGAGACCGGGATCCACTTCCTGCACCTGGTGCTCAGCGGCGTCTTCGACCGCTATCCCGGCCTGCAGGTCATCCTCGGCCACTGGGGCGAGATGATCCCGTGGTTCCTCTACCGGCTGGACGAGGCGCTGCCGCCCCGGGCCACGAAGCTGGAGCGCACCATCGGCGACTATGTCCGGCAGAACAGCTATTACACGCCCGCCGGCATGTTCACCGAACCGCACTTGCGCTTCTGCGTCGACGTCCTCGGCACCGACCGCATGATCTACGCGGTCGACTACCCGTTCGTCGGCAATGACGGCGCGCTCGACTTCCTGCGCCAGGCCGACCTCCCCGAGCCCGTCAAGGAGGACATCGCCCACCGCAACGCCGAACGCCTGCTCGGCGTCAGCGTCGTCTAGCTCTCGTGCCTTGCCCGCTCACGGGGTGCCCGCGTTCCCGCGATGAGTTCCGGGTGTCTGCGCCGTCATAACAGGCGACGTGGCAACGGGAGCGTGAGGCATGAGTAAGGAAGCCAGCACGGTCGGCGGCCGCTGGCGCGCGGTGGCGGGCGCGGCGCTGGTCGTCGCGGCGGGCCTGATCGCCGGCTGCTCGGGCAGCAGTGGCAGTTCGAGCGCCGTGTCGTGCCCGTCCAAGCGCGGCCCTGCGGTCACCGGGACCGCCCCGGCTGGAACGGGCCAGCCCGCGGCGGGCTGGGCCCAGCCGGGCGCCGACCTGGCGAACACCCGGTACGTGGCCAGCGCCATCACCAGCACGGACGTGTCCAAGCTGGGGGTGGCGTGGACCGTGCCGCTGACGATACCCACGGCCCGCACCGACGGTGCCTACGCCAGCACGCCGGTGATCGTCAACGGGGTGGTGTACGTCCAGGACCTCGAGTCCGACGTGATGGCGATCAGCCTGGCCACCGGCAAGGTCTTGTGGAAGCACGACTACAACTCGCCCAACGGCGGCCCGGACGGCGTCAACGTGGCCGGCGGGGTTGTGTACACGGCCACCAATAGCGCCGCGGTCGCCCTGGACGCCGCCACCGGGACGCAGCTGTGGAGCCGGACGCTGGTCCGCAACGATCACGAGGGCATCGCCATGGCCCCCGGCTACAACCACGGCACCGTGTACGTGTCCACCCTGCCGGCCAACACCACGGGCCAGTACCTCCCCGGCGGCGAGGGGATCTTGTGGGCGCTGAACGCCAAGACCGGTGCACCGGAGTGGTCCTGGAATTCGGTGCAGAACCTGTGGGGGAACCCGGGCGTCAACTCCGGCGGCGGCCTGTGGTACCCACCGTCGTTCGACGCCCAAGGCAACATCTACCTTGGCGTCGGGAATCCCGGCCCGCTGTTCGGCACCACCAGCTACCCGCTGGGGAGCAGCCGACCGGGCCCGGACCTGTACACCGACTCGGTGGTCAAGCTGAGCCCGGCCGGCCAGCTGCTGTGGTACTACCAGCTCACCCCGCACGACCTGTATGACTGGGACCTGCAGAACCCGCCCATGCTCAGCACCGCCAACGGGCGGCCGGTGGTGATCGACGGCGGCAAGGCCGGCATTGTCATCGAACTGGACGCGCAGACCGGCAAGCTGCTGTGGCAACGCCCGGTCGGCGGGCACGACGGGCATGAGAACGATGGGGTGCTCACCGAGCACGCCACACCGACCTCGCACAGCGGGCTGCCCGCGCAGTACTGCCTCGAGCCGGGCCCCTACGGCGGCATCCTGACCCAGCTGGCCAGCAACGGCACCACCACCTTCGCCGCCGTCAACGACCTCGCGCTGCCCGCGACCCCGGCCGGCTACAGCGCCTCGGAGACCGCCCTGTTCGATGACGTCGAGAAGGCCACCGGCGAGATGGTCGCGGTCGACCAGGACACGGGAGCCATCGTCTGGGACACCCCGCTTCCGTCCTCGCCCTACGGCGCCGCGACGGTGACCAACGACGTCGTGCTCACCACCACCTTCAACGGCGACCTGTACGCGCTCGACGCGGCCACCGGCGCCATCTTGCTCAAGACGCCGATGTCCGCCGGGAGCAACGCACCGGTCACCGTCGACGGCGACTACGTCATCGCCGGCGCGGGCGTGGCGCTGTCCGCTAAGCAGCAGAACATGATCATCGCCTACAAGCTCGGGGCGACCGGCAAGCTCCCTGACACGGTGGGCTCATAACCGCAAGCCGGCCTGCCGCCAGTGCTCGGTGCCGTGCGGCCGACGTACGACGCGGTCCGAGGTCAAGGCTGCCTTGACTTGCCCTGACCGTCAGGGTTACCTTGACGACATGACTGATTCCCCCAGCCTGCCCCCAGGCCTCAGCCGGTCCGGCACGCTGTACTGCTCCTTCTGCGGCAAGGACAAGGACTCGGTGGCCAAGCTGGTGGCCGGCCCTGGCGTCTACATCTGCAGCGAGTGCATCGACCTGTGCACCGAGATCCTGGCCACGGAAGGGCCGCCCGCGATCAACCCGCGGCACGAGCTGTCAGACGACGAGCTGCTCGCCAGCGTGGCCCGGGCGCAGGCGGCTGCCCCCCAGATCGACGCCGCCATGCGCGACTACATCGGCCTCCTGCGCGCCCGGGGCATCAGCTGGACCCGCATCGGATCAGCGCTCGGCGTGTCTAAGCAGGCGGCCTGGGAGCGGTTCTCCGGAGAGGACTGACCCAGCGGACACCGGAACGAAGACAGCGACAACCTCCTTCGCCGAGAGCGTGGCCGACACTTCCGCGCGCATCGCCGTCCTGCGCGCAGAAGACGACGCCAGCGACATGGCGCACGCCATCGAACGGGCACGCGACCGTCGGATCTCTGCCGCGAACTACCTAGAGGCCGCCGTCGTCATTGACGGCAGCCGCGATCCCGTCGCCAGTCGCCGCTTCGACGAACTTGTCGCCGCAGCCGACCTGCATGTCGAGCCCGTCACCGGGGAGCAGGCGCGGATCGCCCGCGAGGCCTACCGTGACTTCGGCCAGGGCAGCGGCCACAAAGCAGGACTGAACTTCGGCGACTGCTTCGCCTACGCCCTCGCCAAGGCCACCGGCGAGCCGCTGCTGTACAAGGGCAACGACTTTACCCAGACTGACATCATCCCGGCACTCTCCGCCACTGACTGAACCGATACAGCGGGCTCTTCCGGGCGAACTACGGGCACCCGCACTCAAGGACACGGCCCGCCTAGCCGGGAATTCGCAGTTAGCGGGCCGTTCTAGGGGAGAGAGCGGAGGATCGGGGATTTGAACCCCGGATGGGATCACTCCCAAACCGCATTAGCAGTGCGGCGCCATAGACCGGACTAGGCGAATCCTCCATCCGTGTCCTGGCCGAACTCAGCCGTAACGGACGCGGTGTCGACACAGCGTACCGGTACCGGCGGCGCTCGGCAAAGCGAGCGCCGCCGCCAGGCACCGCGGGCACCCGTCCGCAGGTCAGTGCGGGACCGGGGCCAGCGTCGTGACCTCGAGCGACCCGGCCGCGTACTGGTCCCGCAGTGAGGTCTTCTGGAACTTGCCGACCGAGGTCTTCGGCACCTCGGCGATAAAGCACCAGCGTTCCGGCAGCTGCCAGCGGGGGATCTGCTCGCCGAGGAAGGCGCGCAGGTCGTCCGGGGTGGTGGGCGGCGCGTCCGCGCGCAGCACCACGGCCGCCAGCGGCCGCTCGCCCCAGCGCTCGTCCGGCACCCCGACCACCGCTGCCTCGGCCACCGCCGGGTGCGCCATCAGCACGTTCTCAAGCTCCATGGACGAGATCCACTCGCCGCCCGACTTGATCACGTCCTTGGCCCGGTCGGTCAGCCGGAGGAACCCCTGCTCGTCGAGCGTGCCCACGTCGCCGGTGCGCAGCCAGCCGTCGTGGAACTTCTCGGGCGCCGGGTCCTTGTAGTACGACGCCGTGATCCAGGGGCCGCGAGTCTCCAGCTCGCCCACCGCCTTGCCGTCGCTGGGCAGGATGTCGTCGCTGTCGCCGCTCAGCCGCCCCTCCACGCCGCAGATCAGCCGTCCCTGGGACGCCCGGTAAGGCCAGGCCGCCTCCCCGGTGACGCCGGTCGGCTCGCGGGCGATCGAACCGAGCGGGGAGAGCTCCGTCATCCCCCAGGCGTGCGTCATGGTAATGCCGAACTCGTCCGCGTACGCGCGCATCACCGCCTCCGGCAGCGCCGAGCCGCCGCAGACCAGGGTGCGCAGCGACGACAGGTCACCGCCGGAGCTGCGCAGGTGGGCGAGCACGCCCTGCCAGATGGTCGGCACTCCCGCGCCGACCGTCACCCGCTCGGTCTCGATCAGCTTCACGATGGCGGGCGGGGTCATGAACCGGTCCGGCATCACCAGGTCGGCGCCGGACATCAGGGCGGCGTAGGCCAGGCCCCAGGCGTTCGCGTGGAACTGGGGAACGATCGGCATCACCCGGTCCCGCTCGGAGATGCCGAGCCCGTTGGCGGTGCACGCCGCCATCGAGTGCATGTAGGTGGAGCGGTGGCTGTAGACGACGCCCTTGGGCAGCCCGGTGGTACCGCTGGTGTAGCACATCGCCGCCGCCGAGCGCTCGTCCAGCTCCGGCCAGCTGAAGGAGTCCGATGCGGCCGCCAGCAGGGCCTCATAGGAGTGCACCTCGCGGCCCGGGCCGGCCAGCGTCTCGAGCGCGGCGTCGTCGGCGGGTCCCGAGACGATCACGTGCTTGATCGTGTCGGCGTGCGGCAGGACCTGGGCGAACAGCGGCACCAGGGACGCGTCGACGATGACCGCGTGGTCGGCCGCATGGGTGGCGATGTAGCCAACCTGATCGGCCGAGAGCCGGATGTTCAGTGTGTGCAGCACCGCGCCCATGGACGGGATGGCCAGATAGGCCTCAAGGTGCTCGGCGTTGTTCCACATGAACGTGCCGACCCGCTGGTCGCCGTCGACGCCAAGCGCGCGCAGCGCGTTGGCCAGCCGCGCGGCGCGCTCGCCCACGACCGCGTACGTCCGCCGCCTGGCCGGCTCGTCCCCGGCGCAGGTGACGACTTCCTTGTCACCGAACACCGTGGTCCCGTAGCGCAAGATCGTCGAAACCGTCAGCTGGAAGTCCTGCATCGTGCTGTCCATGCCGACCCCACCTCCTCGTGAAGTTCCCTGACTATGCATACCCCCGGAACCTCAGCATCTCCCAAAGGGCGTCGAACCGCATATTCCCACGGGATACGGGCGGGTGTTAAGCCCCAAGGGCTGCCGCATCTGATAATGATTTCACACGTCTACCCAGCGAGAAGTGCCGGTAACTCGGCGTCCGCGCCCAGTTCGGCGTCCTTGCGCGGCTTCGCGACCGCGATCTGCGCGAGCGAGTTTTTCCTCGGCATCGGCCTGCTGGTCACGGTCGGCCGCATCGGGGCGGGCTGGCCCGTGATCGCGGTGCGCGGGGGCGCCGCGCTGCTGTTCTGCACGGCCGTGGCCGCGCTCTACGAACTGCGCGCACGGCGGCCGAACGCGGGCTGCGGCTGTTTCGGCGAGCTGAGCTCCACGCCGGTGAATTGGCGGACTATCACCCGGGCGGCGCTGCTGTGCGCGGCCGCGCTGGCCACGATCGGGGCGCCGGCGCTGCACATGCCCAGCTCGCCCGGCCAGGCGGCCGCGATGCTCGCGCTCGACGTCGCCGAGCTGGCGCTGCTGGCTACCCTGTCCCCGGAGATCGGTCAGGTCATGGTCAGGCTCGGCCACGCCGAGCCGTGCGAGCTGCGCCGGGTACCGGTCAGCCGGACGCTGGCCGCCCTCCGCGCCAGCGCACCCTGGCGGCACTACCGAGGCTCCCTGATCAGCACCACGCCGACCGACGTATGGCGCGAAGGCTGCTGGCGGTTCGCGGCCTACCCGGGCATTCTCGCCAGCCGCCGGGTCGAGGTCGTCTTCGCCGTCTACCTGGCCGCCGCCGCGCACCGGTCCGGGCGGGCGTGCTCGACGTCGACACGCCCCCGCCCATCCCGACCACGCTCTCGCGCCGCTACAGCTCTCTAACGGTGTATACCAAAAACTCAATACCAAAGAATAAAATCAATATTCGCTCGAACGTACCGCGCTTACTCTGGTCCCGCCCATGAGACCCGGACCCGGCACAAAGTTTTGGCGGCCCGATGTCGAAGTCGGCTGATGGGCTCCGACTCATCGGCGCGAGGCGAATCCGCCCGCCGAAGAGGAACGGAGTGACATGAAACCGTCAGTTGAAAGAGTGCAGTCGGCCGACGGCACCCCCATTGCACTCGAGGTGACCGGCAACGGCGGCCCGGTCGTGCTGATCGGCGGGGCGTTCAACGACCGTACGACGACCGCCGGCCTGGCCCAGGTCCTCGCCCCGTATTACCGGGTCGTGACCTACGACCGCCGCGGACGCGGGGAAAGCGGCGCGAAATGTGGGGCTTCTTCACTCCCCTGGCCCACTCACTGCCCTACGACTACGCGCTATTCGAGCCCGGCTGCCGCCTGCCGGACAACCGGTTGGCTCGCGTCGAGGTGCCGACCCTGGTCATCGCCGGGTCCAGCACCTTCCCGTGGCTGAGTGCCGCAGCCGAGCAGGTAGCCCAGGCCGTCCCGGGAGCCCGCTTCCTCATCCTCGAAGGACAGGATCACGGCGTCCTGCAGCAGCCTGCGGCCTTGCTGGCCTGCCTGCGGGAGTTCCTCGGCTGAAGAATTCAGACGGGCTGGGAGCGGAGGAACTTGCCGAAGTGGGGCACCGTGAAGGCGATGAGACCGCGCTCGGAGCTGTAGATGAGGCCCTTCTTGATCAGCCCGTCCCTGGCCGGGGAGAGGCTTGAGGGCTTGCGTGCCAGCTCGTCGGCGACGTTGGAGGTCGGCACCGGCTCGTCGCCGATCGCCGCCATCGCGCGCATGTACTCGCGTTCGGCTGGGGTTGCCCGCTCGTAGCGGGAGCCGAAGAACCCGACCGCCAGCTCGCCCTCGGCCTCCGGTGCCGCCACCCTGACGTCCGCCAGGGTGATCGGGCTGGCCGCGGCGACATCCCAGGTGACCTTGCCGTAGGCCTGGACGAAGTAGGGGTAGCCGTCCGCCGCCTCGTAAAGCGCGTCGAGCGCCTCCTGCTTGAACTGCACGTCCTCGCGCTCGGCCGGAGCGAGCAGCGCCTGGTCGGCCGCCTCCCGGTCCAGCCGGTCGATCCGCGCGTAGCGGAAGAGCCGTTCCGAGTAGCTCTTGCTGGCCGACAGCACCGAGGGCAGGTGCGGAAGTCCCGCCCCGACGACGATGAGCGGGCCGCCCACCTGGGACAGCTCGTGGCAGGCGGCGCAGAGCGCCGACACGTCCTCGGCGGGCACGTCCTGCATCTCATCGACGAACAGCGCGATCCCGACGCCGAGGTCGGCCGCGACCGACGCGGCGTCGGTGAACAGCTCGGTCAGGTCCAGCTCAAGGTCGCCCGAGTCGGCCCGGCCGCGGGCGGCCGGCACGTCGATGCCGAACTGGGCGCTCACCGTGCTGCCCTTGGGTGCCTTGGGGTCGCGCAGCGCGAACGCCTTCAGGACGCTGAGAAAGTCATCGACGCGGTCCGGGGCGCGGTGCCTGGGCGCGAGCTCGCGGACGGCCATGTGCAGTGCGTTCGCGACCGGACGGCGGATGGACTGGTCCGGCCGGGCCTCCAGCTTGCCCGTCCCCCACAGCCGCTGCAGGGCCATCGACCGGAAGGTGTTGAGCATTACGGTCTTGCCGACGCCGCGCAGGCCGGTGAGAACCATGGACCGCTCGGGGCGGGCCCGGGCCACCCGCTCGAGGACCACCTCGAACTGGCTGATCTCCCGGTCCCGCCCGGCGAGCTCGGGCGGCCGCTGCCCGGCACCGGGCGCATAGGGGTTGCGTATGGGGTCCACGATTGGACTCTATGGGTTCCTCTAGCCGGAACCGTAGATTTCCGTAGAGAGTGCTACGGGCGTGTCGCGGTTAGCGGTGGGCACGGACAGGCAGTCAGTTGTTGCGGCCGATAAAGCGCTTATGCGCCTCGGCCAGTTTGAGGTAAGCGCGGGCCGCTATCTCGGCCCGCTGCCTGGCGTACTCGTGCGGTGCCACCTCGAACCGGGTGAGCGCGACTTGCACGGCCGCGAGCTCGGACTCGTACTCGTCCTCAATCGTCAGCGCGTCATCGACGTACTCGGTGTCGGCCTTGCTCATGTTCACGGTCACCTTGTGCACCTTTCATGCTGCACCCCGGCTGGCTAGTCAATCGCATTTGCACGGGTCGCCGGGCTCACCTGGGTTAACTCATTGTTCACAGCCGAAACACCCATGCGTGGCGGTCACTCGCGGTTATTGCGTTATCCCGTGTACTGCGTGATGTAACTCACATCGTCGGCTATTCGGTGGTTTCGCTGCTGTGACTGACCGGCTTGTTGATCCGGGCGAGGTAGGCGTTGTAGGCGTCGAGCTGGTCGTCGGAGTCATCAACATCGACCGGCCGGCCGCTGGGACGGGCGCCCTGACCCGCCCCGCGCGCCGGTCCGCGGACGGTGGCCGCCGCCGGGGCGGGCGCGCCCTCGCTGACGCGATCGGCCATGGTCGCCCGGCGCGCCGTCTCGAACCAGCCCATGGCCGCCGACGACCGGGGCTCCCTGGTCCAGGAGAAGAACGTCACCATGATCAGCACGAACATGATCGCCGCGCCGCCGATCCACATCACCGCACCGCCCTGGTGGATGTCGTTCAGCGGGGTCGGCCCCCAGTTGCGCGGTGCCATCGGCAGGAACGGGTAGGTCTGGTAGGAGCCGAGCACCACCCCGGTGAACGCGTCCACCGGCATCGCCAGGAACAGCAGGAAGAGCCGGAGCGGGTAGGACAACTTCCACTTGATCGGCTCCTTGCCGATCAGCGGCAGGAAGTAGAGGTACCCGACGACCAGGTAGAGCACGTGCTCGGCCTCGTGCACCGCGTCGTACTGGATGACCAGGTTCATGAAATCGGTCAGGTGCGTGCCGACGATCACGGCGGCGTAGGCGACGATGCCCACCCCGGGCCAGGTGATCCAGGTCACCGGCTTCGACCTGATGATCTTGATCACCCAGGCGTGCACGGGGTTCCTGCTCGCGTGCAGCAGCAGCGTCACCGGCATCCCGACTACCAGCAGCGGCGGCGCGATCATGAGCAGCATCAGGTGCTGGATCATGTGGTCCCAGAACAGGGTGTCGTCGTAGGTCCCGATCCCGCTCTGGGTGGACACGTTGATGGCCAGCAACCCGAGAAAGAACGCAATGGTCCGCCCGACCGGCCACGGACGCCGCGGGTGACGCTTGCGGACGCGGTACGTGCCCCACAGGTAGGCCACCGCCAGCACGGCGGTGAACCCCGTGACGACCGGCGCGAACTGCCAGTTGAAGGCTGCCTCGCTCCAGGTGAAGGGCGGCAACATGGAGCTTCCCATACGGCGAGACTACCCCTACACCGCGTCGTAGCCGACTGCGGTGGTGCGTCCGGAAAGGCGGTGAGACCGGAAAGGACTAACGCGCCCCGCTTGCCCCGCTCACGAGGCGGGCGACGGCCAGTTGCAGGTAATCATGGGGTCGACGCCCAGATAGTTGAGCGGGCCGACCGCGATCGTCGCCGCGATGGTGGCGCCCGCGCTGCAGCTCATGCCGACCTTGCTGAAATCACCGCGCTGCCCGGCCGCGGCGGCACCGACGATCAGCCAGACAAAAAGAACGATCGTCTTCCTGGACATGCCACCTCCGACCGCTGGCAGAAAGGGTACTTACAGGCCACCCCGTCGGATAATAGTGCCCGCCGCCCGGATCCCTCGGCAATAGGCGCATCGCCACGCCGGGCCGATCATCCCCGGACAATCCTCACCCAAGGCGGAGGCCGCGGTGTCTAGGCGGAGGGCGTGGGATTCGAACCCACGGTGTCGGTCTCCCGACACAGTTGTTTTCAAGACAACCGCCATCGGCCACTAGGCGAGCCCTCCCGTGTGCATCAACCTTACGCGAGCGGGAAGCCGGGCGTGCTGCCAGCCACCGATCGGCGGGGGTGGGCGAAGCCGTCGGCGACGAGGGCGGCCAGCTCTAGGTAGGCGTCGGCGGTCTCGTCGTTGAGCATCTCCAGTTCGACCTCGGCCCCCTCCTCCAGGTGGGCGTCGTAGGGCACCCGGACGACCGCGCGGCAGCGGGCGGCGAAGTGCTGTTCAAGGCGGTCGAGGTCGACCGTGGACTTGCTCTTGCGCCGGATGGCCGACAGCACCACGACGCCCCCGTGGACCAGGTCGCCGTAACCGTGCGCCTCCAGCCAGTCGAGGGTGGCGCTGGCGCTGCGCGCGCCGTCCACCGACGGCGAGCTGACCAGGACCATCTGATCGGCCAGCTCAAGGATGCCGGCCATGGCCGAGTGGAGCAGGCCGGTGCCGCAGTCGGTGATGCAGATCGAGTAGAACTGCTCCAGGACGCCGACCACGGTGCGGTAATCGTCGGCGCTGAACGCGACCGAGACGCCGGGGTCGCGGTCGGAGGCGAGGATCTCGAGCCTGCTCGACGCCTGGGACGTGTAGGCCCGGACGTCCGCGTACCTGGTCACCATCGCCCGCTCGTTGAGCAGGTCCCTGATCGTCGCCGCGGTCTCCAGGTGGACCTTGTCCGACAGGGTGCCGCGGTCCGGGTTGCCGTCCACCGCGATCACCCGGTCACCGCGCAGCGATGCCAGCGTCGACCCGAGGCCGACCGTCGCCGTGGTCTTGCCGACGCCGCCCTTCAGGCTCAGCACGGCGACCCGGTGGTGCCCGCCCGCGACCGGCGCCCGGACCCGGCTGATCAGGTCGCGCCGGTACACGCTGGCGGCGGACTCACCCACCCGGACCAGCCCGCCGGTGGCGCGGTAGACGGTGCGGCGCCAGCCGCCGTCGGGCGAGGCCCGCTTACCCGGCAGCAGCAGGTCAGAGGTGAGCGTGTCGGCGGTCTGCCGCGGCACCGGTGGGTCAGCCGCGGGCCTCGGGGGGGCAGGCGTGGGCGCGGGCATGGGCGTCCAGTGGCACGCTGGGCGGCGCCTCCGGTGGCGCCTCGGGCGATGCGGGAGCCCGCGGCGACGGCGCCGCGGTTCCCGGCTCGGCCGCCGGCTGGTAGCCGCCCGCCCGGACCTCCGACCACGGCACCGACGGCCCGCGCAACGGCGGCGCCGCTTCCGGCGGCCGCGGTGCGCGGTACGGCTCCGAGGTCCACGACGGCTGCACGTCCAGCGGCCGCTGGGCCGCCGGGCGCGGCGGATCTTGCGGGGACCCGGGCAGGCGCGGCGAGAACCGCGGCTCGGCTTGCCAGTACGCGGGCGGGCGCGGCGCCGTCGGATCGGAGGGTGACTCGGGGGCCCACGGCGGCTGCCCGTCCGGCGGCCGCTGACCGGAAGGGTCCGGCGCGTCTTGCGGGTACTCGGGCGGGCGCGGCGAGAACCGCGGCCCGGCCGCCGGGTCAGCATTCGGCGGAAGCTCCACCTGGCCGCTGCTGAACTCGGCCGGCCGCGGCACAAACGACGGCCCAGGCGATGACGGCCCCGTCGAGGACGGCGGCACCGGCATCGGCTCCATGTACGGGCGCAGCACAAACGGCGTTGCCGCCGGCGGCTCCTCCGGGGTCGGCCACTGCGGCGTCGGCTCCTGCGGCGTCACCGGGCCGGCCTGCTCCTCGGGCTCGGGCGCTGGTGCGGCATACGGCGGCGGCGCGGACGGAAGATCCTCCAGCAGCGGCGGCCAGGGCGGCCGCACCGCCGGCAGCGGCTCCGCCGGGGTTACCGGTGCCGCCGACTCCGGGAGCGCGGACGGCGGCTCCGGCTCCGGCTCCGGCTCGGCCGGAGCCGCGGGCTCGGCCGCCGCTGACGGCACTGGCCACGGCGGGCGCATCGGCAGCGGCTGCGACGCCACCGGTGGCGGCGAGGCCGGCATCGCCGGGTAGCCGGGATCGGGCAGCGCCTCCGGGTCGGGCAGCTGCTCAAGCGCGGGCAGTTCGGGCAGCGGCTGTTCCGCCGCCTGCCAATCGGGCAGCGGACCGCGCGCCGTCCCGGTCTGTCCCGGATAACCGGAGGAGAACGGGTATAGCTCTGTGGTCTCGCCTTCGGCGGAGGTTGCTTGGTTGTCTTGTTCGTGCGTCATCGGGGCGCCCCCAGTTGCCACCTATGTGCTGTTGCCATACTGTTCGCGGCGCTCGTTAACTCGTCATGCAGTTCAATCACCCCGATCCGGTGACTAGTTGAATGAGCCTAGTCATTGATTCCCGTCCTAGGAGGCAGCTATGCACGCCGTCGTCATCAGCGAGCCTGGAGGCCCCGAGGTTCTCCAGTGGACCGAGGTCGAAGACCCGCGGCCGGGACCGGGCGAGGTCCTGGTCGAGGTGGCCGCGGCCGGTGTCAACCGGGCCGACATGATGCAGCGCCAGGGGCTCTACCCGCCGCCGCCGGGCGCGCCGCCCTACCCGGGCCTGGAGTGCTCCGGCACCATCACCGCCCTGGGCGAGGGCGTGACCGGCTGGCATATCGGCGACGAGGTCTGCGCGCTGCTGTCCGGCGGCGGCTACGCCGAGCAGGTTGTCGTCCCGGCCGGGCAGCTGCTTCCCGTCCCCAAGAGCGCCACCCTGATCGAGGCGGCGGCGCTGCCGGAGACGGTCTGCACCGTGTACTCCAACGTCTTCCTCAGCGCCCGGCTGGCGGCGGGCGAGACGCTGCTCATCCACGGCGGCGGCAGCGGCATCGGCACGCTGGCGATCCAGCTGGCCAAGCACGCCGGCGCCCGGGTCGCGGTCACCGCCGGGTCGCAGGGCAAGCTCGACGCCTGCCGGGCGCTCGGCGCCGACATCACCATCAACTACCGCGAGGACGACTTCGTCGAGAGCCTGATGGAGGCCACCGACGGCCACGGCGCGGACGTCATCCTGGACATCATCGGGGCCTCCTACCTGGCCCGCAACCTCAAGGCGCTCGCTCCCGACGGCCGGATCGCCAACATCGGCATGCAGCAGGGCCGCAAGGCCGAACTCGACTTCGGCCTGCTGATGGCCAAGCGGGGATCGATCATCTCCACCTCGCTGCGCGCCCGCCCGCGGGAGCAGAAGGCGGCCATCGTCGCGGCGGTCGCCGAGAACATCTGGCCGGCCGTCGACTCCGGCGTGATCCGCCCCATCATCGACACCGAGCTGCCGATGCCGGAGGCCGCCGAGGCGCACCGGATCATGACCGCCTCCACTCACATGGGCAAGATCTTGCTGCGCGCCAAGTCACGTTCGGCGGACGATAGCGTGTGAACATGAGCGACGAAATCAGCCCGCAGGAACAGGGCAGGCCGCAGGTCGTCATAGTCGGGCCGGACGGGATGGCCGTTGGTGGCGGCACCGAGGTGGAGGCCGACGGCAGCACGGCCGAGCGCCCGATCCTGGAGATGGTGGAGCAGCCCGCCAAGGTGATGCGGATCGGCTCGATGATCCGGCAGCTCCTGGAGGAGGTCAAGTCGGCGCCGCTGGATGAGAAGAGCCGGGCGCGGCTGAAGGAGATCCACCAGAATTCCATCAAGGAGCTGGAGGACGGGCTCGCGCCCGAGCTGGTCGCGGAGCTCGAGCGGCTCTCCCTGCCGTTCGGCGACGACACGCCGAGCGAGGCGGAGCTCCGGGTGGCGCAGGCGCAGCTGGTGGGCTGGCTCGAGGGACTCTTCCACGGCATCCAGACCACGCTGTTCGCGCAGCAGATGGCCGCCCGCGCGCAGCTCGAGCAGATGCGCCGCGCGCTCCCGCCCGGCCTGCTGCCGGCCCAGGACCAGGACCAGCCGCCGCACCGTGGCTCCGGCCCCTACCTTTGACTGCCTGACCTGTTCACCGCGGACTTCGCGCCCGACCTTGACCGCGACCCGGTCTAAGCCCGGGCCAAGACTGCGCGGCCAACACCGGGCCGGTAACGGCCGGCCGTACCGCAGCCGGGCGAGCCACGCGGCCGCCTCGGCGAACTCCCCGTCCGACGTGCCCGCGCGGACCTGGATCCGCCCCCCGTCGCTGCGCGGGTAGCTGCCGAGGAAGCGGACCTCGGCGCAGACCCGGCGCAGGCCCATCATCGCCTCGCCCACCCGGGCGTCGTCGATGTGCCCCTCGCAGTCGATGAAGAAGAAGTAGCTGCCGAGCCCGTCGCCGGTCGGCCTGGACTGGATCGTGGACAGGTTGATCCCGCGCACCGCGAACTCGGTGAGGATCTCCATCAGCGCGCCCGCGTGGTCCTCGCCCAGGAACGCGGCCACCGAGGTCCGGTCGGAGCCGGTCGGGGCGGGCAGCGAGCCGGGCGCGCCGACCTCGACGAACCGGGTGACCGCGTTTGACCGGTCGTGCACGTCGGGCGCGAGCACGACCAGGCCGTAACGGGGCGCGGCCGCGGCCGACGCCAGCGCCGCGTCCAGGTCCCCCTCGCCGGCCAGCCGGGCGGCCTCCGCGTTGGACGGCAACGGCACCCACTCCCGGCCGGGCAGGCTCACCGCCAGCCACCGCCGGCACTGCGCCTCGGCCTGCGGGTGGCCGCCGACGGTCTTCACGTCCGCCAGGGTGGTGCCCTCCCTGGCCAGCAGCGCGAACTCGATGGGCAGCTGGGTCTCGCCGAGGATGAGCAGGTCGCCGCCGGCCAGGTCGTCAACCGTGGCGGTGACGATGCCCTCGACCGAGGACTCGATCGGGACGACGGCCCGCTCGGCCGCCAGGGTGCGGACGGCGTCCAGCGTCGCGCCGATCGTGGCGCACGGCACCGGCTCCACGTCGCGCGCGACCCGCGGGCCGGCCTCGGCCAGCCGGGCCACCGCGGCCTCGGTGAACGTTCCTTCCGGACCGAGATAGGCATAACGCATGTGCTCATCTTGCCGCAGCGGGGCGCATGCGGCGACCGCCACACCGCCCCGTCTCGCCGTCTTACGTCCGGGCGGCGGCGCGCTTGGCCGCGCGGTCGCGCCGTCCGGCCGGCGCCGGGACCATCGACGACAGTCCCGTTCCCAGCCGGGCGCCGCGGCCAGACGGCTACCCAGCGGGTCGATGGGCCTCAGCGCAGGCGCGTCGCGAGGGCCAGGGCGACATCGGCGAACTGGCGGGCGCGGTGCAGTTGCGACGCCAGGTCGCCGCCGGTCGCCCGGTGCGCCATCGGCACCTCGACCTCGACGATGCGCATGCCCTTGCGCTTGAGGTCGATCGTCATCGCGGTCTCGACCCCGAAGCCGCGGGCGAGCGGGCGGGCGGCCTCGAAGGCGGCCCGGGTGAGGCAGCGCTGGCCGTTCAGCGGCTGGGCGGGGGCCCAGCCGGTCGCCCGCCTGATGCCGGACCCGGCCAGCCGCACCACGAACCCGTGCCCGCCCAGCTTGACCCGGCTGGTGAAGGCGGCGATGGTCATGTCCGCGTCGCCCGCCGCGACCGGCTCGATCAGCGGTCCGGCGCTGGCCGCGGTGTCGCCCAGGTCGGCGTCGAGGAAGAGCAGGTGGCGCGGCCCCCCGGCCGGGCGGCGGCGGTCGATCTCGGCGACCTCGAGGGCGCCCACCGCCATCGCCATCGCCTTGCCGTGGTTTCCGGCGTAGCGCAGCACCCGCGCCCCGGCCGCCCGGGCGACGTCGGCGGTGGTGTCGCGCGAGCCGTCGTCGACGACCACCACCACGTCGACGCCGGGCAGCGTGCCCGCGGCGGTGGCGGTCGCGCCGACCCGGTCGGCCTCGTTGTAGGCGGGGATGACAACGGCTACGTGCACCATGAGGCGATGCTAGTGCGCGCGGCCACTGCTGCGCGCGGCCGTTCAGCCCGGCTGCGCGCGGGAATCAGCGGCGGGCGGCGTTCTGCGGGCGGCGGAGCTAACCGCACTAGTTGCTGGCGGGGAAGTCCGCGACGGTGAACACCGCATCAAGCCCGGTCACCTCGAGGATCTTCCTGACCGCCGGGCGGGGCGCGGCGAGCTCAAGCTCCCCGCCCCGCTCGCGCGCCTGCCGGAGGCAGGAGAGCAGCACGTTCATGCCGGTTGAGTCGCAAAACTCCACCCCGGACATATCGATGATGACGCGCGGCGACGGAGCAGCACCGGCGATGACCGCGGCGACCTCGCTCTGCAGGCGCGGCGCGGTATAGAGGTCGATTTCCCCAGTGGCGATCACAAGCTCGTGATCACCCTGAGACCGACTCGAGACATTCAACTCCACGGCTGGAACCATACCTCCCCGAACGGGCGAAACGCTAGCCGCGACCGCAAGCAGTATGCCCTAATTCACATGCTGTTAACACGCGTACATTCACGTACCCATACGTAACAGCGAGCGATGGCATATCATCTCCCACCCGTCACTCACGCCGCGAACTCGGCCTCGCTGGAGGCCAGCCGCGGCCCCGGCACCGCGCACCGGCACCGACACCGACACCGACACCGCCAGCGTTACCCGCCTGAGTTCTGCTCCGGGCCGGTGCACCAGTACCGTGCGCAGCCGGCCGACTTCACTGTCTGCCCCGAAAAATTCGGACACGAATCCCCCCGGAAATGTCCGATTGCCGCACAGTTCAGCAATGAGCCTCCTGCTTCGCGGTGCAGCATCCCCGCCGGGGATTATCTCCGCTTCCGGCCGCGATTACGCATCTCGTGACGATGCGATTACAAGACTGTCGTCGCCCGCCCCGTGGCCCGGGCCCCGCGACGGCGACCAGCCCGCCGGACCGGCCGCGTGGTTCCCGGCATCCGCGTGCTCGTCTTCCCGGTCGAAGCCCAGCGCGATCTCGGCCCACACCGTCGTCGTCTCACTGCCGCCATCGCCGTCCGGTGCGGTGTCAACGCCCCAGCGGAGCGCGAGCCGGTCGACGATGCCCAGGCCCCGGCCGCCGATCGCGGAGCTGCCGGGCTCGTTCACCGCGGGCACGGTCGGGCCGCCGCCGTCGCTCACCGCGATCACCAGGCAGTCGCCGTCCAGCCACCAGGCGACGCGCACGGTGGCGTCCGGCAGGGGTGTAGCGTGACGCAGGGCGTTACTGATAAGTTCACTGATCACGAGGCCGGCATCACATGCCGTAGTTTCGAAGACGCCAGCATCGGCGAGGTCGCCCATTAGCGCCCGGCGAGCCACGCCGACGCTAGAGGCTGTGTACGGGAGCATTAGCACGCTCGACGTTCCCACCTCCATGAGACCCCCGCCCCGTCCGCGAACCCTTCGAACCCGGCATGGCCGAAATGCCCCCTGCCGGGGACATGAAAACGTGAACGCCAGATTTCTAACGCGTTATCTGCCATAATGCCCCGGCCTGTCTCACCGGCTTGACGCGCGTCGGCGGCGGAGGCGGTACCGTACTTGTGGGCAATCTCTGCGTTGTCCCGCTTCTCGCCCGCCGGACTACCTAGTGGATGGACACCATGGCTGACCCGACCGTCGTGGTCGATAACCTGCACGTGGTCTACCGCGTCTACGGGGCGGGCGGCAACAAGGGCACCGCCGCCACCTCGCTGATGCGCCTGGTCAGGCGGCAGCGCCGGGTCTCCATCAAAGAGGTGCACGCCATCCGGGGCATCTCCTTCGTGGCCAGCCACGGCGATGTGGTCGGCATCATCGGCCGGAACGGGTCGGGCAAGTCCACCCTGCTGCGCGCCATCGCCGGGCTGCTCCCGGCCGAGAAGGGCGGCGCGGTCTACACCTCGGGCGAGGCGGCGCTGCTGGGCGTGAACGCCGCGCTGCTCGACGACCTCACCGGCGAGCGCAACGTGGTGCTCGGCTGCCTGGCCATGGGCATGCCGCCGGCCGAGGTCAAGGCCAGCTACCAGCAGATCGTCGATTTCTCCGGGGTCGGCAACTTCGTCGACCTGCCGATGCGCGCTTACTCCACCGGCATGGCCCAGCGCCTCCGGTTCGCGATCGCGTCGGCCAAGAGCCACGAGATCCTGATGATCGACGAGGCCCTGGCCACCGGTGACGCCGCGTTCCGGACCAAGAGCCACAACCGGATCAAGGAGCTGCGCGACGAGGCCGGCACCGTCTTCCTGGTCGCCCACAACCTCGGCGAGATCGAGCAGAGCTGCAACCGGGTCATCTGGATGGAGGCCGGCCAGATCCTGCGCGACAGCGACGACGTCGAGGGCGTCATCGACGAGTACCTGGCCGCCACCGGCGGCGAGGCCCGCCAGCGCGAGCAAGCCCGCCTCTAAGGCCCGGGCTAGTCGCCGCCCCGGCGCAGGGTCAGCCGCATGATCGTGCCGCCCTCGGGGCGCGACTTGGCGATGACGGTGCCGTTCTGCGCCAGCGCGAGCCGCCGGACGATGTAGAGCCCGATGCCGACGCCGCCGAAGCGGCGGCGGTCGCCGGTCTCGCCCTGCACGAACCGCTCGAAGATGCGCTCGTGGTCGCCCGGTGAGATGCCGATGCCCTGGTCCTCGACGTCTACCTCGATGGTCGGGCCGACGACCCGCGCGCGGACCGTGACGGTGCCGCCGGACGGGGAGTACTTGAAGGCGTTCTCCAGGAGCTGGCCGACGATGATGTCGGTCGCCATCGCGTCGCCCGAGGCGGGCGGCAGCTCATCGGGCACGTCCGCCAGCACCTCATGCTTGTCCGACAGCGGGCCGAACGAGACGACGGTCGCGCGCAGCAGCGCCGCCAGGTCGAACGAGGCGTTGTTGACCGGGAGCGCGTCGGCCCCCGCCCGCGCGCCGAGCAGCAGCTGCTCAACCAGGCGGCCGAGCGACCCGGCGCGCTCCGCGATCGTCCTGACCGCCGCCCGCCGGTCGGCATCGGACAGCTGCTCCCACCGGCTGGCCAGCGTGGAGGCGAAGCCCTGGACCACGGTGATCGGGGTGCGCAGCTCGTGGCTGGTGGTGGCGAGGAACAGGTCCTTGGCCTCTTCCAGCTCCTTGGCCGCGGTGACGTCACGGAAGTCGACGACCTTCTCGCCGCTGTCGGCCAGCTCGGTGCAGAGCACGTCCAGCCAGCGGCCGCTGGGCAGCTTGTGGGTGCGGCGCTCGCCCGGGGCCGGCAGCGGGAACGGCGGCGGCGCGTCCATCACCTCGCTGGCCGGGGTGCCGGTGATCCGGTGGGCGGCCGGGTTCCACTGCTTGACGTTCCCGTTCTCGTCGAGCACGGCGATGCCGTCGGCGCTGCCGTCGATGACCGCCCGCTCGTGGGCGCGCTGCTTGACGACCTCCTCGAACGCCATCGCGTTGGTCAGCGCGACCCCGGCGTGCCCGGCCAGCAGCTCGAGCAGCTCGAGCTCGACGTGGCTGAGCGTGCGGCGGCTGTAGAGGGCGTAGAGCGCGCCGTAGGGGCGGCCGCCGACGTGGGAGAGGGACAGCGCGATGGTGTGCAGGCCGGGCAGCGCGGACCAGATCAGGTCGTCGAACCCGCCCGACTCGCCGGTCGCCATCATCACCGTCTTGCCGGTCCGCAGCAGTTCCCCGACCAGGCTGCTGGACAGCGAGGCGACCCGGCCGCGGAGCCGGGCGGGCAGCCCGGCGGTCGAGACCAGGCGGAGCCGGTCATCCTCGATGAGCACGAACCCGCCCGCGTCGGCGCCGGTCAGCTCGCGCAGGCTGGCGGCGATCCGGTCGAGCACGGACTCCAGGTCGCGCTGGGCGTTCATGTCGGCGACCACGTCGCCCAGACGGCGCACCACCCGCGCACGCTCGGCCATGTAGTGCCGGGCGACGTCATCCTCACCGGTCTGGTGGCAGATGTTGACCCAGCCGATTACCTCGCCGGTGGCATCGGTCAGCGCGCTGGTGTCGATGCGCACGTCGATCATGAACCCGTCCTTGCGGGTCCGCCGGGTGGCGAAGGAGATCTGCCCGCCACCGCGGACCCGCTCGAAGACGGCGTTGTGCTCGGCCGCGCTCTCCTCGGGGATCGTCGGCGGCTCGAGGCCGATCACCTCTTCGGCCGCCCAGCCGAACATCCGCTCCGCCGCCGGGTTCCAGAGCATGACGGTGCGGTCGGTGCCGTAGGCGACGATGGCGTCGGCGGCGCTCTCGATAACGGCACGGGCGGTAGCGTCGGCCCGGTCCCGGCCGTTCCGCCCCACGGGCTCGCCGGGAGAGGGGGACCCTGGTCCGCCTCCCCACGCTGGGTGCGCCTGCTCTGCCACCACACCCTCATGGTGCCACCTGCGGCGGCCTAGGTCTGCGGAAGGGAGTTACTTGTCTTCTCAATGATGCCCGTCAGCGCTGGTGGCGTCCTGGTTTCATCCTGGGTTGGATGGGTTTGCAGTGGGCAACCTCACGCGGCTGTGGCGGGATTGCAGCGTGTGGCGCATGGGTGGCTGGCTCCGCCCCGGCCCGGCCTGGGCCCTTCCGCGACGGCCGTCTGGCACCTATAGTGCTCATAGTTTTCGTAGTTTTCGCCAACTGGACACTTGGAGTAACGCCCCCTCGGTCCCGCATAAAACGGGTCAGATCGGGCACCCCTCAGGTGACGCACAGGCTCCGCTTAACCCAAGCGGGGTAGGTATTCGCTGTAACAAAACTATCGACCCACCAGTGGCCGCGAGGACGCGGATATGGACCCTTCCCAGGACCAGGGCGCGCCTGAGCAGCGACGGCCGGAACGCCGCCGCCAGCGGGACCGCACACGGCCGCAGCCGCAGCTGCATCCCGCGCAGCAGCGGCCGATCGCGCTGGCCCATCCCGTCATTGCCGGGTACAACGGCTCCGCCGCCGCGCGCAACGCCCTCGCCTACGCGGCGGGCATGGCCCGGCGGCTCAACCGACCGCTGCTCATCGTCTACGTCACCTCGCCCGGCGTTTACTGCGAGCCGATGACCGGCCAGGTGGTGGGGCTGCTGCGGGACGCGGACTCGCTGGAGCGCTGGCTGCTGGCCGAGCTCGACCTGGCGGCCGACTCCGGCGGCCTCGAGGTGCACGTCCGCACCCGGCGCGGCAGCCCCGCCCGCGAGCTCGCCGCGATCGCGGCCGAGTTCAGCGCCGACGCCCTGGTTATCGGCTCGCCGGCGCACTTCTGGCACCGCCTGATGGGCTCAGTCCCCGGCTGGCTAGCCCGCCACGCCCGCTGCCCGGTAATAGTCGTCCCCTAAGCAACCCCAGAGGCGATACAAAGCAAAAGGTCGGTGTACGACCCTTGACCGAGACCGCAGAAACCCCGCACGCTTTGTGGGCGCAGCCCACATCGGGGGTCCGGGGGTCGCCCCCCGGAAAGATACTGCGGACACGGCGAAGATGGCCCGGAGGCCAGCAAGCATGGTAAACCATCGGTGGGCGAGGAGGGATTTGAACCCTCACATCCTCTCGGACACACGGACCTGAACCGTGCGCGTCTGCCGTTCCGCCACTCGCCCGCTGGAAGGACGACTCACGTTAGCACGACCCGAAGTGTGGTCGCACCCCGGATAACATCGGATGGGTAACGAGCCGAAGGGAGGCCCGACGGGTGGGAGTTCTGCAACGCTTCGAACGCCGGCTTGAGGGCATGGTCGAGGGGACCTTCGCCCGCGTGTTCAAGTCTGAACTGCAGCCGGTCGAGGTGGCAAGCGCCGTCCAGCATGAGATGGACGAGCGCGCCGCCATTGTGGCGCAGGGTCGCACCCTGGTCCCCAACGACTTTGTGGTGGAGATAGCGCAGACCGACGCTGACCGTCTTGACGTGCTGGCGGAGGACCTCGGGGTGGAACTGGCGACGCTGGCCAGGGACCACGCCAAGGAGCAGGGTTACTCGTTTGTCGGACCGGTGCGGATCCGCTTCGAGGGCGTTCCCGACCTGGTGACCGGCACCTTCCGCATCCGCTCGGGCGTGATCCGGGGGCACACCGTGGAGGCGGGCGAGGTCCGCCAGCCGGTCAGCGACCTGCCGCGGGTGGCGTCCTCGCAGTTTCCCGGCCGGCCGCGGCTGGTCGTCTCCGGCTCTTCACCGGGCACCGGCGTGACCGCGGGCAGCACCTATGAATTGCAGACCCCGGTGACCTTGCTCGGCCGGGGCACCGACTGTGACCTGCGGCTCGTCGACCCGGGGGTGTCACGGCACCATTCCGAGCTGCGGGTAGAGGACGGCCAGGTGGTGCTGGTCGATCTTGGGTCCACCAACGGCACGTTCGTCAACGGGCAGCCGGTGCGCCGGGTGGCGCTTACTGATGGCACCACCGTCACGCTTGGCCGGACGACGATGGTTTTCCGCCAGGACGACAGGTATTAGTTGATGCCAACCCGGTAGTAACCAGAGCCGCACGGCAGGACCGGAGAGTGACTACCCTTAGGGCAGCCCAACTGCAAGCGACGTAGGAGCCGAGGACACCGCACGGGATGAACGCGCTCACCCTTACCCTCATCAGGGTGGCCTTCCTGGCCGTCTTGTGGCTTTTCGTCATTGCTGCGATCGGCGTCGTTCGGACCGACCTGTTCGGGACCGCCGCGGCAAAGGTGCGGCGGCCGCGGAATCAGGCACCGCCCCGGCCGGTCGCGCCGCCCAAGCCGCAGAAGCCCGGCCGGGGGACGCCACGTTTCCTCGTCGTCACCGAGGGTGCGCTGGCCGGCGTGAGCCTCGACCTCGCGGATCAGCAAATCACGCTTGGCCGGGCAAATGACGCCACGCTGGTGCTGAACGACGACTACGCTTCAACGCACCATGCCCGGATTTTCCCGCAAGACGGACAGTGGATCGTTGAGGACCTCGGTTCCACCAACGGCACCTACCTGGACCGCCAGAAGGTGATCCGGCCCACGCCGGTGCCGGTAGGCGTACCGATCCGCATCGGCAAGACGGTCTTGGAACTACGCAGATGACACTAGCTCTCCGCTATGCGATCCGATCCGACGTCGGTCTCCTCCGCGAGGGGAACGAGGACTCGGCCTACGCTGGCCCGCACCTGCTCGCGGTGGCCGACGGGATGGGCGGGCACGCGGCCGGCGAGGTGGCCAGCGCCGCCACCATCACCACGATCGCCCCGCTCGACGCGCGGCACCTCGGGCCTGACCTGGTGGGCGCGCTGGCCGACGCGGTGGCCACGGCCAACCTGCGGCTGCAGGAACTGATCATCTCCGATCCGGCCATCGAGGGCATGGGCACCACGCTGACCGCCCTGCTCTGGTCGGACGGGTACGCCGCCCTCTGCCACATCGGCGACTCGCGCGCCTATCTGCTCCGCAACGGCCAGTTCGTGCAGATCACGCACGACCACACGCTCGTCCAGTCGCTGGTCGACGAGGGCAAGATCACCGAAGACGACGTGGCCACCCACCCGCACCGCTCGCTGCTGCTGCGCGCGCTCGACGGCCGGACGGTGGCCGAGCCCGACCTGACCCAGCTCGACTCGCTGCCGGGCGACCGCTACCTGCTCTGCTCCGACGGCCTGTCCGGCGTGGTCACCGAGCAGACGCTCTACCAGACGCTCAGCGCGGTCAGGGACCCGGACAAGGCGGCGCTGCAGCTGGTCGAGCTGGCCATCAGGGGCGGCGGCCCCGACAACATCACCTGCATCGTCGCCGACGTGCTGGACACCCAGGTCAGCACGGTGCCGCCGACCTGGACCCCGGTGTTCGCGGGGGCGGCCGCGACCGGCGCCCCCAGCGAACTGCGCCAGCCCGTCCGGCAGAGCTCCCCCGCGACCAGGGCGATGCGGCTGACCAGGACCACACCGCAGCCCGCGGTCCGTGACGAGCAGGCAACCGGCGCGTGGGCCGCCGGGCGGCATGAAAGCTACACCGGCCAGTTCGATACCGCCCCGTTCGAGACGGACGACTTCGGCACCGGGCCCAGCCGCTTCGACCGGCCCGGCTTCGACGGGCTTCCCGGCCAGGACGAGGACGGCTACGACGGCGGCGGCCGGGGCAGCCGCCACCGCTACGACGATGGCCTCGATGACGACGGTTACGGCCCCCGGGGCAGGCGCCGCTGGCCGATCGTGACCGGCGCGCTCGTCCTGCTGGTGATCCTGCTCGCCGGCGGCGCGTACGGCGCCTGGTGGTACAACCAGCAGCAGTACTACGTCGGCGTGCACGACGGCTACGTGGCGATCTTCCGCGGCACCAACCAGAGCGTGGCCGGCGTCAGCCTCTCCAGCCTGCTCAGCCGCTCCACCCTCCAGGTCAGCCAGCTCGGCAGCAACGACCAGGACACGATCAGCGACACGATCTCCAAGGGCAGCGTCGCCGACGCCGAGACGCTGATCAGCCAGCTCCAGGCCGGATCGGAGCAGTGCAAATCGCAGTGGACGGCGCTGGCCGCCTGGCAGGCCCAGGGCGTCAAGTACCGCGCCGAGCAGGCCACCGCGGCCCACAGCAAGCCCAGGGTCAAGGTCAAGGTCAAGGTCCCCGCCAGCGCCGCCCCCGGCCCGATGCCCCCCGTGCCCGACGCGGCGAGCTGCGCCCAGGCCGCGGCGTTCGGCATCCCCGCATCGGCCCTGCCCGCGCAGGCGGGGGGCACGGGCGTGAGCACCAGCCCGAGCCCCAGCGCCAAGCCCAGCGCTAAGCCCAGCAGCACACCATCGGCGAGCGCCAAGAAGTCCGCGACGCCGCGGGCGACCGCGTGAGCAGCACGACGATGCCGCCCGTGGCGCTGGGCAGCCAGCCGCCGGAGGGGGCGCCCGCCACCCGCCGGTCGAGCGAGCTGCTGATGATCGCGTTCGCGCTCGGCATCGTCGCGCTCGCCTTCGCGTCGGCGGCGTTCACCCTCAAGGGCCAGCATCCGGCGACGGTCATCGAGTACTTCGTCGCGTACAGCGCGATCATCGTCGGCGCGCACCTGGCTGTGCGCCGGTTCGCGCCCTACGCGGACCCGCTGCTGTTGCCGATCGTGACCCTGCTCAACGGCCTCGGCCTGGTGATGATCTACCGGCTGACCGAGGTGGGCCGGTCCGGCAATCCGGGCCCGACTGATCCCCACCTTCTCGCCTCGTCCGCCACGGTCACGCAGGTCATTTACACCGTGATCGGCGTCGTCGTTTTCGTGCTGTTCCTCTGGCTGGTCAAGGACATCAAGGTCCTGCAGCCCTACACGTACATACTGGGCCTGGCCGGCCTGGTGCTGATCGCGATTCCGGCGCTGCTGCCGGCCTCCATCAGCGGCGTCCAGGGCACCAGCGCCAAGGTCCAGATCGCCATCGGCGGGTTCTCGGTGCAGCCGGAGGAGTTCGGCAAGCTGCTGCTGGCGGCGTCCTTCGCCAGCTACCTGATGGAGCACGGCCAGCAGCTCTCCCTGCTCACCGACAAGTGGCTCTTCTTCCGGATGCCGCGGCGCAAGGACCTCGCGCCGATTCTGGTGGTCTGGGCACTGAGCATGCTGCTGCTCATCTTCGAGAGCGACATCGGCACCAGCGCCGTCTTCATGGGCCTGTTCGTGGCGATGCTCTACATCGCGACCTCACGGCGCTCGTGGGTGGTGATCGGGGTCGGCATGTTCGTCGTGGGGGCGTGGCTCGCGGCGACGCTGGTGCCGCACGTGGGCGAGCGGTTCAGTGTCTGGCTGCACCCATTCTCCACTGCAAACCTCGTCAACGGCTCCCAAAAGTCCTACCAGGTCGTGCAGGGCCTGTACGGGATGGCCAACGGCGGCCTGCTCGGCCGGGGGCTCGGCAACGGCCAGCCGTGGTGGACCCCGCTGGTGCAGAGCGACTTCATCTTCACCGCCTTCGGCGAGGAGCTCGGGCTGGCCGGGGTGATGGCCATCCTGCTGCTCTACGGCCTGTTCGTGCAGCGCGGCCTGCGCACCGCGCTGCTGGCCAAGGACGAGTACTCCAAGCTGCTGGCCAGCGGCCTTTCCTTCATGTTCGCGCTGCAGGTCTTCGTGATCGTCGGCGGCGTGACCCGGCTGCTGCCGGACACCGGCATCACCACGCCGTTCCTCTCCCAGGGTGGCTCCAGCCTGGTGGCCAGCTGGCTGCTCACTGCCGCGATCGCACGGATGAGCGACTCCGCGCGCCGCCCCGCGCCCCGGCCGATTCAGGACGAGGGAATGACCCAGGTGGTGTCGCTGCGGTGAACCAGCTCAAGCGCGACCTCAACCGCCCCATCAAGCGGGTTTCGATCGCGGTCCTTGTCCTGTTCCTGATCCTGCTCGTCAACGTGAACTACCTGCAGGCGGTGGACGCGCCAAGCCTGGCCAACGGCCAGCTCAACGACCGCACCGAATACAACGACGCCCAGGTCCAGCGGGGCGCCATCGTGACCGCCGACGGCGTCACCATCGCCAGCAGCAAGGCGACCAACAACGCCAGCGGGCTCAAGTACCAGCGCAGCTACTCCGACGGCGAGGTGTACGCGCCGGTCACCGGCTACGACACGATCTTCACGGCCGCCCAGGCGCCCAACTACGCGACCGGCGTTGAGCGGGCGGAGAACTCACTGCTGTCCGGGACCGGGGATCAGCTCGCCTTCCGCAACTTCATCGACATGATCACCGACAAGCCACAGCAGGGTGCGTCGGTCCAGGTCACGATCAACTCCAAGGCGCAGCAGGCCGCCTACGCCGGGCTCCAGTCGACCCTTGCGGGCAAGACCATTAACGGCGTTCAGCAGGTCGGCGGCGTGGTCGCGCTCAACCCGTCCACCGGCGCGATCCTGGCGATGGCCTCCTACCCCAGCTACGACCCGAACCTGCTGGCGGTGCCCGACACGCAGGCCGCGGCCAAACTCGTCACCAAGCTGACCCGGGAGAATCCCAGCCCGCTGCTGAACAACGCGAGCCAGACCACCCTGCCGCCCGGCTCGACCTTCAAGATCGTCACCACTTCCACCCTGTACACCAACAAGCCGTCGACCACCCCGACAACGGCGGTCTACTCGCCGCAGCCGCTCAAGCTGCCCAACGGCAACGACCTCAACGACGACAGCGACGAGCCGTGCGGCGACGGGAGCGGGCAGACGCAGATCATCGTCGCGTTCGCCGAGTCCTGCAACACCCCGTTCGCCAACATCGGCATGCAGCTCGGCGGCCAGGCGATCGGCTCAATGGCCGACAAGTACGGCTTCAACACCGCGGTGAACGTCCCCGGCGTCACCACCGCGGCGTCCAACTTCACGGCCGAGTCGGACGCGTCGCTGACCGCCTACGACGCGATCGGCCAGCACGACACGACCGAGACGTCGCTGCAGGAGGCCATGATCGCCGAGACCGTGGCCAACGACGGCGTCGAGATGAAGCCGTACCTGATCCAGCAGGTCACCGCCTCCGACCTGTCGGTGGTGTCGCAGACCCAGCCGCAGCAGTTCAGCACGCCGATCTCGCCGACCATCGCCGGCTACGAGAAGCAGATGATGATCGCGGTGGTGCAGGATTCGAACGGCACCGCCCACGCCTTCAACTCCGGCGCCGAGGGCGTAGAGATCGCCGGCAAGACCGGGACGGCGCAAAACGGGAGCAGTCAGTCGGACGCGGTTTTCACCGCATTCGCACCCGCTGACAACCCAAAGATAGCCGTCGGCGTCATGATTCAAGGCGGGGGCTACGGGGCCCAGGCGGCCGCGCCGATTGCGGTCGCTGTCATCAAGGCTTATCTGCAGGCTACGGGGCAAGGGTGAACGAGTACGTTCTCGACGGCCGGTATGCGCTAGTTGAGCGCATCGCGACCGGCGGCATGGGCGAGGTCTGGCGGGGTAGCGACCAGATCCTCGGCCGACCGGTCGCGATCAAAATGCTGTCCGCTATGCACGCGGAGGACGAGCAGTTCCGCGCCCGGTTCCGCGCGGAGGCGCGCTTCGCGTCCTCGCTCTCGCATCCGGGGATCACCCGCGTCTACGACTACGGTGAGCACAGCCCGCTCGGCGGCCCTTACCTGGTCATGGAGCTGGTGGACGGCCAGCCTCTGTCGGAGATCATCGAGCGCTACGGCAGGCTCGACCCCAACGTGGTGCTCGACATCATCGCCCAGTCCGCCCGCGCGCTCGACACTGCCCACCAGGCGGGCATCGTGCACCGGGACATCAAGCCGGGCAACCTGCTGATCATGGCCGACGGCACGGCCAAGATCACCGACTTCGGCATCGCCAAGGCCAACTCCCTGCAGGCGATGCAGCTGACCGCGACCGGCATCGTGATGGGCACCGCCCTTTACGTATCGCCGGAGCAGGCGACGGGCTCGCCGCTGGCCGGCTCGTCCGACATCTACTCGCTCGGCGTCGTCGCCTACGAGTGCCTGTCCGGCGAGCCGCCGTTCATAGCCGACCAGCCGCTCGCGATCGCGATCATGCACAAGCATGACCCGGTGCCGCCGCTCCCGCCGGACGTGCCCCGCCCGGTCGCCGACCTGGTGTACGGGATGCTGGCGAAGACCCCGGACGGCCGCCCGGAGACGGCGCAGCACGTCGCCGACCGCGCCGAGATCATCCGCGAGGGCCGTAACCGCACCGGGCACACCGGGCCGATCACCGCCGACCTGCCGGTGGTGCCGGACTTTCCGCCCGGCGACGGTAACGATTTGCCTAACGACGGCTTGGAACGCTCCGGTGGTTCCAGCCCGAGGCAGAATCGTCTGCTCATGGCGGGGGCCGGCCTGGCCGCCTGCGGGATCATCGCGCTCATCGCGGTCCTGCTCACCACCAGCGTAACGCCGGACATGAGGGCGATACAGCAGCGGGGAACCTCGACCACTCCCGGTGTGTTCGCCAAGCATCCGGCGACGGGCGCCAGCAGCGTGGTGCCGGTAAGCGCGGACTACGGCGGCGGCATAGGGACTAATCTAAAGGGAGCATCGAAGACTCCGGGCCGCGACCATTCGGCGCGCCCCACGTCGAGCGGGCGGCTGTCTTCGGTGCCGACAACGAAGACCACGCCGACAACGGGCACATCCTCCTCCGGGTCGGCCACAAGCATTTCGTCGGCCCCAACCGGGCCGGTGACCGGCCCACCACCGGTGTCGATACCGCCGGTGTCGATACCGCCGACATCAGCGCCGCCGACATCAGCGCCGCCGACATCAGCGCCGCCGACATCAGCGCCGCCGACAAGCACCGGGGACCCGACGGACACGAACCCACCGGTTGACGGAAGTAACCAGGGGTGACACTTCAATGCAGGGTGGTTTGGAAGAGTGCGTGACATGACACAGCCCCGGCTGCTCGGTGACCGATACGAGCTCGAAGGCGTCGTCGGACGGGGCGGCATGGCGGAGGTCTACCGGGCACGGGACCTCCGGCTTGACCGCATTGTCGCGATTAAGACTCTCCGCGCCGATCTTGCCCGGGATCAGACCTTCCAGGCGCGTTTCCGCCGCGAGGCGCAGTCCGCCGCGTCGTTGAACAACCCGTCGATCGTGGCCGTGTACGACACCGGTGAGGACATGTCGACCGGGACGTCAATCCCCTTCATCGTGATGGAGTTCGTGGACGGGAAGACCGTCAGGGAACTGCTGAACGAGGGCCACCGGCTGCTGCCCGAGCGCACCCTGGAGATCGTCTCCGGCGTGCTCCGCGCCCTGGAGTACAGCCACCAGGCCGGCATCGTGCACCGCGACATCAAGCCGGGGAACGTGATGGTCACCAGGAACGGTGACATCAAGGTCATGGACTTCGGCATCGCCCGCGCGATGAGCGACTCGCAGGCCACCATGACGCAGACCGCCCAGGTCATCGGCACCGCCCAGTACCTCTCGCCGGAGCAGGCGCGGGGCGAGCGGGTGGACACCCGGTCGGACCTGTACTCCACCGGCTGCCTGATGTACGAGCTGCTGGTCGGGCGGCCGCCCTTCACCGGCGACTCCCCGGTGGCGATCGCCTACCAGCACGTGCGGGAGAACCCGATCCCGCCGTCCCGGCTCGACCCGGAGCTCCCGCCGTGGGCGGACGCGATCGTCCTCAAGGCGATGGCCAAGTCGGCCAACGACCGCTACCAGACCGCCGCCGAGATGAACGCCGACATCCAGCGCGCCGCCTCCGGCATGCAGGTGGCCGCGGCCTATCAGCAGCCGACCCGGGCCGACTACTACGACTACCAGCAGCACACCCAGCGGATGGGCCCGCAGACGGCGATGGGCGTGGGCATGTCCCCGACCACCGTCTCGCAGTACCCGCAGGGCGGCTACCCGCCCGACTACCAGCAGGGTTACAACGGCGGCTACGACAACGGCGAGAGTGACCCGGGCGGCGCCCGCCGCTGGGTGGCCTGGGTCATCGCCGCGGTGGTAGTGCTCGCCGCGATCATCGCGGCCATCTTCGTGCTGCACAGCAGCGGCGGCGGCGCCAACGTCCCGACCGGCCTGGTCGGCGAACCGCAGGCCACCGCCGTTGCCCAGATCAAGGCCGCGGGCCTGGTGCCGAACGTGCAGAAGAAGACCGACGCCAACGTCAACACGGGCCTGGTGATCAGCACCAACCCCGACAGCGGTTCAAGCATCGCCAAGGGCGGCACGGTCATCGTTGACGTCTCCCTCGGCGCGGGCACCATCGTGCTGCCTTCCAATCTCAATGGGCAGCCGGCGGCCGCGGTCACGGCTCAGCTGACAAGCCTCGGCTTCACCAACGTCCATGAGACGTCCGACCCAACCTCGACGCTGCAATCGGGAGACGTGGATCGCGTCACCCCGGGGCCGGGCAAGTACGCCCCGGGTACGCCGATCACGCTCTACGTCTCCGGCGGCGGGGTCCAGGTGCCCAGTGTCTCCAACGGCACCGAGTCCTACCAAGAGGCCGAGCAGATCCTCCAGCAGGACGGGTTCGTCGTGCACGCCTTTCCCCTCGCCGCGACGTCGGGGACGTACGCGCCGGGGGTCGTCTACAACCAGAACCCGTCCGGGAACTCCGTGAAGCCCAAGGGCAGCATCGTGCAGATCTTCTACCAGCCGCTGAACGCGACGCCCACGGCCCCGCCGACCACGGCCCCGCCGACCACGACGCCGCCGACCACGGCCCCGCCGACCACGACGCCGCCGACCACGACGCCGCCGACCACGACGCCGACCACGAGCGCAAGCGCGACCGCGCCCAGCACCGTCACCCCCTGAGCCCGCTGCCGCGGGCACGGTGCCAGGGCGGCCAAGGTGCACTACGCTTACCCCGAAACAGGCGCAGTGCCAGCAACAGACACAGTGTTAGCCCGGGGATCGTCCCCGGTGTCTTCGCAGTCCCCGAGCAGGAGGTTCGCGGTGCCCAAGTCCCGCGTTCGGAAGAAGCCGGTCTACACCCCGCCAGCGGCGGCGGTGTCGAAAAAGCATGCGGTCAGCCCGGTGTGGCTGGTGCCCACCATGATCGCGTCCCTGGTGCTCGGGCTGGCCTGGATCGCCCTCTACTACATCACCCAGGCGGACATGCCGCTGCTGAGCTCGCTCGGCGGCTGGAACCTGGTCTGCGGGTTCGCGCTGATCGTGGTCGGTGTGGTCCTCGCCACCAGGTGGCATTAGCCCACACCAGGTGGCATTAGCCGCCTTACAGACCCGCTGCCTGGCTGAACTCGGCGGTGAGGTGGTGGGACCTGAGCACCACGATCGCGATCAGGATGACGAACACGGCGACGGCCGAGGCGGTCTGCACCAGGACCCGGTGCTTGCGCGGCGCGTAGGCGAAGGCGGCGGTGACGACCATCCCGACGACCAGCCCGCCGACGTGGTCCTGCCAGGCGATCGTGGAGCGGTACAGGAAGCTGAAGGCCAGGTTGATCCCGATCAGGACCAGGATCCCGCGGCTGTCGAGCTGCAGCCGCCGCGACACCACCAGCCAGGCGCCGAACAGGCCGAAGATCGCGCCGCTGGCGCCGAGGGCGAGCACGTTCGACGGGCCGATGAGGTAATAGGCTACGGCGCCGCCGAGCGCGCTGAGCAGGTAGACCACCAGGAAACGGATCCGGCCGAGCAGCTGCTCGAGGCTCGGCCCGACCGCGTACAGCGCCCACAGGTTGAACGCGATGTCCAGGAACCCGAGGCCGCCCAGCCCGGTCGCGGGCGGCAGGAAGGCCGACGTGATCAGCCGGTACCACTGGCCCGCGGCGATGCCCTGCAGCGGGCCGTTCGAGCTGAACGTCGCGTACCCGAGCAGGCCCCAGTCGTTGGCGATGTTCGGCCTGGCCAGCTCGACCAGGAACAGCAGTATGTTCAGGCCCATCAGGGCAAAGGTGACGGTCGCGGTGCGCGCGGGCCTGCCGCCGAAGACGGTCGTCGGCCGCCTGGTGGGCTGGCCCGCGCCGCTCACGCACTCGACGCACTGCTGCCCGACCGCCGCCGAACGCAGGCAGTCGGGGCAGGCGTGACGACCACACCGGACGCAGGAGACCCAAGTTTCCCGGTCTGGATGCCGGTAACAGGTGGGCGGGGCTTCCTGGCCGTAAGGCCCAGGCTGGTCCTGCCCGTAGGGGCTCGGCTGGTCCGGCGTGGTCATCGGGGGCTGCCGTCGCCTAGTCGCGCGTGATGGTGACGGACTCAAGCACCACGGCGGGGTTGGGGCGGTCGCCGGGGGCGGTCTGCGCGCGGCTGATCTTGTCGATCACGTCGGCGCCGTCGATGACCTCACCGAAGATGGTGTGCTTGCCGTTGAGCCACGGCGTCGCCCCGACGGTGATAAAGAACTGCGAGCCGTTGGTGCCGGGGCCCGCGTTGGCCATCGCCAGCAGGTACGGCTTGTCGAAGCGCAGGTCAGGGTGGATCTCGTCGGCGAACTTGTAGCCCGGGCCGCCGGTGCCGGTGCCCAGCGGGTCGCCGCCCTGGATCATGAAGCCCGCGATCACCCGGTGGAAGATCGTGCCGTCGTACAGCTTGTCCTTGGTGGTGGCCCGGGTCTCCGGGTTGGTCCACTCCCGGCCGCCCTCGGCCAGCTCCACGAAGTTCCGCACGGTCTTCGGCGCCTGGTCAGGGAACAGCCGGACAGTGACCGTCCCCTGCGTCGTCGTCAGCGTCGCGGTCAGCGTTTCGGTCATTACGTGACTCCGGTTCATCTCCAGGCCGGGCGATCCGACCTGTCTCACATTCACCGTACCGGGTGGACCGCAATGTCCTTCGAAGCCGAGCCAGATGATTGAAGCTGAAGTTGAGGGGAACCTTGTCTCACCGAGAGACAGAAAAGGGGGCAGAATCGTGTTCTTGACAAAGTCACGCGAAGCCAATCTCGATGCCAACGACGCGGCCGCCCGGGCGCGTGCAGCTGGCAAGGCCGCACAGGTAGCGGCGCAGAACGCGGCGAGTGCTGCCCGCGCCGCCGCCGCTTCCGCTCAGGCGGCGGCGCAGAACGCCGCCCAGAAGTCTCAGGCGGCGGCGCAGAACGCCACCGTAGCCGCGCAGAACGCCGCCCAGAAGTCCCAGGCCGCGGCGCAGGTCGCGGCGCAGAAGTCCACCGAAGTCGCGCAGAAGTCCCAGGTGGCGGCGCAGAACGCCGGCAACACCGCCCAGACGACCGCGGCCGGGGTAACCAAGCAGGTTCAGCAGGGCGTCTACACCGCCCGTAAGTGGGCCGCGCCGAAGCTGGAAACCGTCGCCGACTACGCCGACGGCACGGTCGCCCCGACCGTGTCCTCCGCGCTGCACAACACGGCCGACTACGCCAGCGGCACGGTCGCCCCGACCGTGTCCTCCGCGCTGCAGAACACGTCCTCGGCGCTGCAGAACACGGCCGACTACGCCAGCGGCAGGGTCGCGCCGACCGTGTCCTCCGCCCTGCGGAACACCGCCGACTACGCCAGCGGCACCGTCGCGCCGACCGTGTCCTCCGCCCTGCGGAACACCGCCGCGCAGGTCCGCCCGGCCGAGCCGGTCAGCCCGGACAAGCACCGGCTGGCCTCGGCCCTGACCTGGTCGCTGCTTGGCGCCGCCGTCCTCGCCGCCGCGGGCGCCGCGGCCGCGGTGGTCCGTTACCGCCGCCGCGCCACAGCGGAAATTGACGCGGTGGTCCCCGACGACGTGCTCGACGAGACGGCGACCGGTGTGGAAAGCGCTCCGGCCGTTCCGGCGCCGACCGTCTCGACGCCGGCCGCGGCCAAGCCGGCCGATCCCGTGGCTGCGGGCACCGAGGCCAGCCCGAGCACGTCGGACAACGGGACCGACACCGTCACTGATGCGTCAGTGAATGGGCACGCCAACACGAACGGATGGTAAGGACTGGCCATACGTGGTGTCCCGTGGTGCTTTAAGCCTCCTGTTCTATTGACACTGTGCGGATGCACGTTCATTTTTTAATAGAGGTCCGAAGTCCCACTCCGGGAGGTACGCCATGACTGGGTGGGACGAGCGCATCGCGCAACTGGAAGCCGAGTTTCCCGGGTGGCACATCTGGCGGTCGAATGCCGGCCGCTGCTGGGCCACCCGGACCGGCCCGGTTCTGCGCCGCGAGGATCTGGGCACCGCGCGCGTCATGACCGTCGACGCGGACGACCCCGGCGCGCTGCGGGACCAGCTAGTCATCCAGGCGACGCTCGACCGGGAGATCACCGGCTGACCAGGACCGCAGCCCAGACCGGGTGATCACTGGCAGACCGGATGGCCACCGCATGCCCAGGTTTGACTACAGAATGTAGCATTGTGAACACGGTAGGCACCGATCGCGGCGGTCAGGCATCTTAGGTTTCCATCAAAAGGTTCTTAACCAATCCTGAAGAGGCCGCTCGATACGGTCGGTTAGGTTGGTCTTCTCCCCGAAGGCCGACGAACCTGGACGCATCCTCCTTCGGAGTGAACACCGTGAGTAACCGGATCGTGCGGGACGTCGGGCCGCCTCGGGGCCTCGTCTGGACCGCGGCGGCCTGCATCACTGTTTCGCTTCTGCTGATGATCGCCATATCCTTCGCCGGGCCATCGATCGCGGTGCCCGCGATGACGCACGCACCCGGCGGCGCCCCGCCCTACTGGATCTCGTTCGGGCTGCCGAGCGCACTGGTGCTCTTCACCGGCTGGGGTGCCGCGGCGATCGGCGCGATCGGGGTCGGGACCGGGCTGCTGGCCGTCTACCGCGGCGCCAGGTTCCCGGTCAAACCGCTGCTCGCGGTCTCGTTCATCGCCATCGGGATCCTCACGCTGCTGCCGCCGGCCGGCAGCACCGACACGCAGTCGTATGCCATCGACGGCAATATGGCCGTGACCGGGTACAGCCCGTACGTCTACACGCCGGCCAGGATGGTCGCCCTCGGGGACAAGCTCGCGGTCGGCAGCCCGCCCACCTGGGCGCACCAGCTGTCGGACTACGGGCCGATCGCGACCGCCGAGGAGTGGCTCGCGGCCGAGCTCGGCGGTCACTCGATGGCGCTGATCACGTTCTGGCTCAAGCTGCTGGTGGCGCTCGCGTTCGTCGCGGTGGTGCTGCTGCTCGACCGGCTGCTGCGGGACCGGCCAGCCATGCGGCTGCGCGCCCACCTGCTCTGGTCGGTCAACCCGCTGGTGCTGTGGGAGATCGTGGCGACCGGGCACATCGACGGGCTCGCGGTCGCGTTCGGGCTGGCCGGACTGGCCACCTTGCGCTTCACCCCCGATGGGGTCAAACCGACGCTGGTCCGCTGCGCGGCGGCCGGCACCCTGCTGGCCGCGGCGGCCTGCACCAAGTCACCGTTCGCGCTCTTCTTCGTCGCCGCGCTGTGGACGGTGCGGCGTTCGCCCGCGCGGATCGCCGCCCTGGCGGGCGGCTTCCTCTGGCTGGCGCTGACGTCCTACGCGATCGCCGGGGAGGCCGCGGTCAATGTGCTTTTCCTGCGCGGCCAGCAGGTCACCTGGGACAACCTGTACCAGCTGTTCTACCGTCCGCTCGGCCTGGGCGGGCCGCTCGGCTCCGACAACGTGCCCGGCTGGGTCTTCCCGGTGGCGCTGGCGCTGTTCCTCGCCGTCGCCCTGCTCGCGTTCGTCCGGATGCCTGACCGGGTGCCCGGGCTGCCCGCGGTGAGCCCGGCGCTGGCGCTGAGCATCGCCTGGATCTTCTTCTGGCCGTTCCAGCGCCCCTGGTACGACGTGATGATCATCGCCCTGCTCGCGCTCTACCCGTCGTCCAGCCTTGACGCGGTGGTCCTGGTCCGGCTCTGCTTCGGCGCCGTCACCTACATCGAGGCGGTGCACACGCGGGACATCTACTTCTTCCAGCAGGCACAGTTCTTCGTCGGTGACTGGCTCACCTCGACCGTCCGGCTGCTGACGGCCGCGGCGCTGATCTGGATATGCGTCACCGGCCGCTGGGGCAGCACACTGGACCAGCCGTCGACCGACGTGCGGCCACCGGTCCTGCAGCCTAATCTGTCACCGGGCGCTTAAGGTAGCGCACCGGCCATCGGCAGTCGACGAACCGGGCGAGCAGGTCAGGCAACGGCCCGGCCGCTTCGATGACCGACGGGCGGCCGACGCCGAACGCCAGGTCCTCGGTCACCGCGCCGGTCAGCCGCCACCGCGGCTCGTCTGGCTCGCACAGCCACTGCGCCCGTTCGGCCCAGGCGGTGATGGCGGCGTGGATGTGGGCCGCGAGTGCCGCCGGATCGGCGATCGCCGGGCCGCGCGGCACCGGCCGTGACCACGACGGCGGCCGCCCGCGAGGCGACCGCGGCGTCCACCGCGTGCGAAAGCGCGCACTGCCGGACCCGGGCCGGCAGCGCGGTGAAGGCCGCCAGCGGGCCGGGCCTGGGCGCCGGGACCGGCCACCCGGTCAGGTGCGCGAGCACCGCCAGCTCCGCCCAGGGCCGTACCCAGCCGACGGCGTCCAGCGCCCGCTGCGCGGCCCGCATGTCCCGCAGCGTGCACGGCCGTGCCTGGCATTCGGCCCCGCAGGTGACCGAGCGCGGGTGCACCACGGTCCGGGCATCGCTGGTCAGCGCGGGCGAAGCAACCTCACGTTCAGTACCATCCCTTATCTTCGCCAGGATCGGGAAGTCCATCCCGTCGGAGAACACCGCCGCCTGCCCGGGGGCAGCGTCACCAGGTAGCGGGACTGGGACGGGGTGGCGTTCATGGTCGCGCCGACCGCCTCGCGGTCGTCGGCGGCCGGGAGCCGGTGGACGATCTTCACTGCCGTGTTTTTTATGACGTCGGGGACCAGCAGGGCGGGGATCTGCTCGGCGATGATCAGCCCCTCCCCGTACGCGCGGATCTCGGCCAGCAGGCCGGCGAACATCTCGACCGCGTGCCCGGCCGCGCCGCCCCCGCCCGGCGCGTCGGCCGGCCCGGCCCGGCGCAGCAGCCGGTGCGCCTCCTCGACGACGGTCAGGTGGCGCAGCTGGCCGCCGCCCGCCCGCGCCCGCGCGGTGCGGTGGGTAAGCCGCAGGTGCTCGGCCAGCCGGATCAGCACCGTGCCCATCAGGAATGCCTTGTCCGCGTCGTCGCCCACATCCTCGATCTCGAGCACGACGTTCCTGGCCAGCAGCGCGCCGAAGTCGAGCGGGTGGCCGCCCTCGAGGAAGCGGCCGGTGGTGCCCTGCCGGAGGCTGGCCAGCCGGACCCGGATGAAGCCGAGCACGTCGTCGGTCACCCGCTGGGAGTAGCCGATCTCCGCCACCACCCGCTCGGCCGCGCGCTGCAGCTCGCTGAGCGTCGGGTAGGCGGCGTTGGTTATCCCCGGGTTCGGCTCGCCGAGCGCGAGGTCCCAGCCGGAGTCGGTGTAGACCCGGCCGAGCGCGGCGCTGAGCACCTGGGGGAACGGCTCCTCGGAGCGGAAGGACGCGATGAACAGCGCCCGGACCAGGTCCGCGTGCGTCTGCAGGGGGAACCGGGCACCTGCTTCATCGACCGCCGGCTCCAGCGGGTTGAGCCCGGCCGCGATCGCGTCCGGCTCGCCCGGCCTGATCCTGATCACCTCGACGCCCGGGAGGCGGCCGGCCATCAGCCGGTACTCGGCCTTGGCGGGCTCGACCACCAGCCACGGGATGCCGTGGGCGGTCGCCGCCTCGAGCAGCGACCGCACCGTCTGCGACTTGCCGCCGCCGGTCGCGCCGCAGACGAACACGTGCCGGTTGAGCGAGTCCGGCGGCAGCACCAGCGGGCCGGCCGGCCGCAGGTTCCGGTCGAGCACCTCCCCCAGCTCGATACCCGGCGTTCCGCCCGCCGCCCCGGCCGCGGGCAGCTCCGGGGTGACGTCGAATTCGGGCCGGAGCGCCAGCCGGACCCCGGGCACCTCGGCCTCCGGCGGGCGCGCGATCGCGGCCAGCAGCTCGCCCGACCCATAGAAGGGCGAGGCCGGGACGGCGTCGCCGCCCGGCTCGAGCGCGGCCGCGGGCGGCGGGCCGGGCCGGGCGCCGGGCCTGCTGCCGGGGCCATTGCCGGGGCCGCCGCCGGGCGCCAGGGCGGAGCCGGGGCCGGGGGCCGGGCAGAGCGCGTACGGGAGCCCGCTGAGGTCAGCCGACGCGCAGAACAACCCGGCGACGCGGGCGGCGCTGGCCTCGTCCCCGCCGCCCGCGACGATGGTGATCCGCCAGAAGCCGGTGGAGACGCCGCGCTGCAGCTCGGCGTGGCGCTGCTTGAGCCGCCGGGCCTGCGCCGCCCGCTCGGGGAACCGGTCACCCGCCCCCTCGGCCAGCCGCTGCCGCAGCCCGGCCTCCTCCGACAGCGCCCGCAGCTCGGCCGGGGCAACCGGCTGGGCCGTCACCAGCCAGCCGAACGGGCCGGTCCAGCTGCCGAGCAGCCCCTCGTCGAGCGAGAGCCCGGCCTCACCCGGCGTCCGGGGCGCCCCGGGTCCGCCCGCCTCACCGGGCTCGCCCGAGGCGAGCAGCAGGCCGTCGCTAATCCCGGCGACCTCGCGCCAGCAGCCGATCTGGTCGAGCAGCCCGGCCAGCGCGCCCGGGGCCAGCACCGCCGCGCGCGCCCCGCCGGGCAGCGCGAGCAGCACCTCCCCGCCCCCCGCGTCGGCGCTGCCGGGGAGAGCGCTGCCGGGGAGAGCGCTGCCGGCCAGCGCGCGCCCGGCCGCGATCACCCGCACCGGACCGCCCGCGGCCGTCCGCACCCAGCCGAACGCGACGGTGCCGTCCCCGGGCCCCGCGATTCCGGCGTGGTAGGCGGCCACCAGCGCGGCCACCCGCTGCGCGCGGCCGGGATCCCCCCGCTGGCCGCCCCGCCCCGCGTCCGGCGCATGCGGGTCGGCCAGCCGCGGCATCTCCACGATCCGGTACGCCGGACAGCCGGGCGGCACCGCAGCACTAAACGTCACACCTCATATACGCATAGTCATGATTACCGGTTCATTGCCACCGGAACTCTTCGGAAGCGCGTCAAAGGGGTACGACGAAACCGGCGCTTAACGTCGGAGTTACGGAGCCAGCACAATGCGAACTGCCCGGTCCCCCTATGGTGGTCGTCGGCCTACGGCTCCGCGTAACCTCATCGCTCCCGCTGTGCTCGCCAGTGCACTGGTGGCAACCGCGGCGGTGGGCGTGCTGGCCGGCGGCCGGCCGGTCGCGGCGCTGTCCAGCGCCAACCAGTCCGCAATCGGCTCCAGGGCGGTCATCGCCCGGACGGCCGCCAACACCGCTGGCTGCCAGCGCTATCCGGGCCCAGCGCAGGGGCACGGCCTGGTACGGGAACGGCAAGAGGTGGACCGCGACCAAGTTCCCGCGGTGTGCCGGGCATCCGCCCCGGGGCTGCGGAAAACTGACCGTCACCAGCCGCGATAGCCAAGCTCAGCCCGAACGCACGCGTGGTTTCTCACGCTCCGAAGACTTGCTCCAGATAGGGGTTGGCGAAGCGGCGGCCCGGGTCGGTCTCGTTGCGGACGCCGAGGAAGTCGCCGAAGCGGGGGTAGACCTTGCTGAAGTAGTCCGCGTCGCGGGTGTGCATCTTGCCCCAGTGCGGGCGCCCGCCGGCGGAGGTCGCGATCGACTCGAACAGCCGGAAGTACTCCTGGTAGGGCAGCCCCACGTACTGGTGGATGGCGATGTAGGCGGAGTCCCGCCCGTAGGCGGTGGACAGCCAGATGTCGTCGGCCGCGGCGACCCGGATCTCGACCGGGAACATCACCGGGTCGGCCAGCGTCTTGACCCCGGCCCGCAGCTCGGCCAGCACGTCGAGCACCGACTCGGCCGGCACGGCGTACTCCGACTCCACGAACCGGACCCGGCGCGACGTCACGAACACCTGGTGCGAGGGCGCCGAGTACGAGCGCTTGGACAAGGTGGTGGCGGCGAACCGGTTCAGCGGCTTGATCAGCGCGGGCACCGCGCGCCCGGTCCGGCAAAGCGCGCCGAAGGCGGTGTTCTCCATCACCTCGTACTCGAGGAAACGGCGCCACGACGGCATCGGCGCCGGGCCGGGCCCGGCGACCCGGTTGTTCCGCTTGACCAGGGCGTTCTTGCCGTAGGGGAACCAGTAGAACTCGAAGTGCTCGTTGGCCGCCGAGAACTCGCCGAACCGTTCGACCACCTCGCCCAGCGGCATCGGCCGCTCGTCGGCGGCCAGCGTGAACGCCGGCACGCACTGCAAGGTCACGCTGGACAGCACGCCGAGCGCGCCGATGCTGACCCGGGCGGCGGCGAACAGGTCGGGGCGCTCGTCGGCCGAGCAGGAGACGACTGTCCCGTCCGCCAGCACCAGCTCGAGCGTGGCGATCTGGGTGGCGATGCCGCCGAGCCGGGCGCCGGTGCCGTGCGTGCCGGTGGAGATCGCACCGGAGATGGTCTGCGCGTCAATGTCGCCCAGGTTGGGCATGGCCAGGCCGACCGAGTCGAGCGCGTGGTTGAGCTCCCGGATGGTCGTCCCCGACCGCACCGTGACCAGCCCGGATGGGATATCCGCGGCAACCACGCCGGCCCAGCCGGATAGGTCGAGGGCGGCGCCGGCGGTCGCGGCGGCCGCGGTGAACGAATGCCCGCTGCCGAGCGCCCGCACCGTCAGGCCCGCGTCAGCCGCCGCCTTGATCGCGTCGGCGATCTCCTCGACCGATCGCGGCCAGTACCGCCGCACCGGGTCGGCGGTGGCCGTACCCGCCCAGTTCTGCCAGGTCATACGCCTACTTTTCTGAGATTTGCACGCCCGGTGATCCGCTTAGTCAGCGGGACCGGTTACTGTGCCGGTATGTATGGCTTGATGACGAAAGCAAGCGAGCAGGACCGGTATGACCAGGCAACCGCTCGCCTAGACCCGCCGTTTGCTGTGGTCGATCTTGCCGCGTTCGACAGCAACGCCACCGACATGGTGCGGCGGTCAGGCGGCCTGCCCATCCGGGTGGTGAGCAAGTCGCTGCGCTGCCGGCACCTCATCGAGCGCGCGCTGGCCCGGCCAGGATACCGGGGCATTATGTGCTACTCGCTCGCCGAGGCGATCTGGCTGCACTCCCTCGGCATGAGCGATGACCTGCTGGTTGCCTATCCGACGGCGGACCGGGGGGCGCTGCGCGCGCTGGCCGCCGACGACGCGGCCCGGCAGCACATCACGGTCACCATCGACTCGGCCGCGCACCTGGATTTCATCGACGCGACCCTCGGCGGCGCGGGCCACCCGGAGCTGCGGGTCTGCCTTGACCTGGACATGTCCTGGCGCCCGCTGCCGCACGGCCCGGTGGTGCAGATCGGCACCTGGCGTTCGCCGCTGCGCACCCCGGCCGAGGCCGCGCTGTTCGCCGAGGCCGTGCTCAAGCGGCCCGGGTTCACCCTGGTCGGCGTGCTCGGCTACGAGGGGCAGATCGCCGGGCTGGGCGACGCGCCCCCCGGCCGCCCGGTCCGCGCCGCGCTCGTCCGGGCGATGCAGGCCCGCTCGGCGGCCGAGCTGAACGTGCGCCGCGCGGCGGCCGTCAGCCGCATCCGCGCGCTCACCGACCTCGAGTTCGTCAACGGCGGCGGCACCGGCTCGCTCGAGTCCACCTCCGACGACAAGTCGGTCACCGAGCTCGCGGCCGGGTCCGGCCTGGTCGGCCCCACCCTGTTCGACGCGTACCACGCCTTCCACCCCCAGCCCGCGCTGCTTTACGCGCTGGCCGTGGTGCGGCGGCCCCGGCCGGGCGTGGCCACCCTGTTCAGCGGCGGCTACGTGGCCTCCGGGACCGGAACGCCGGACCGGCTGCCGTCGCCGTTCCGGCCCGCCGGACTGCGGCTGACCAGGACCGAGGGCGCCGGCGAGGTGCAGACCCCGGTGCTCGGGGAGGCCGCCGACGAGCTGAAGATCGGCGACCGGGTCTGGATGCGGCACGCTAAGGGCGGCGAGCTGGCCGAACGGCTTCACGAGTATCACCTGATCAGCCCGGCTGAGCCCCAAGCGGTGGTGCCGGAAGCGGTGCCCGTCCCCACGTACCGCGGGGAGGGCCAGTGCTTCGGCTAGCGCCTGCACCGGATATAAAGGTCGCTGCACACTTGTGGTGGCACCGCTCGCCAACCGGGGTACTACCCGTACGGATGGGCGGTTGCCGCCGCTCTTACGCTCGCCGACCTGGTCACAGTCAATGGCCGCCTGGACAATAGGCCGCGTGCGTTCCCTATGCCGTTTTCCTTTACCAAAACGATATGAAACGGCATACTAAGTCGGAGAACACACAACGTGGAGGTCACCCCGTTGACGAATCGGGCCTTCCGCCCACCACGAGGCCTCACCGGGGGGTTGACTCTCCTCTTTGGCGCTCTCACCGTGATCGGGCTGAGCGGCTGCGGCGCCCCCTCGTACAACTACGTCGCTGACGGCAAGGCCGGGACGTACTACAAGGTGCCGGAGCAGTGGCATCAGCTCTCCCAGAAGAATCTGGACACGGCCCTGACATCGATCGGACTGACGGGCGGCGGCATCTGGTCGACCGCGTTCGACGGGGCCGGGGCGCCCTCGGCGAGCGACTTCCTCGCCCCCAATCTCTCCCACCCCTTCGTGTTCGCCGAGGTGGGGTCGCTCAATTCGACGGCCAGCAACGAGGTCTCCTACAACATGCTGCGCGACTTCCTGCTGCCGGTTACCTCGTCCGCCCGGTCGGAGGCCGCCACCAGCTTCCCGCTGACCGGTTTCAAGTCGCTGCGGGACCAGACGATCACCGCGGCGCAGGGCGTGCACGGAGTCCGTGAAACGTTCCAGTACACCTTCCCAACCGGTCAGTCAGACACCTTCGACGAGGACTCGCTGACCAACGCCGATCAGACCGTCGTCTATTACCTCCTGGTGCACTGCACGAACGCTTGTTACGAGCAGAACCAGAGCGCTATCAACACGGTCATGGCCTCATTCACCATCGGGAGTCCCACATGAAGAAGTCCAGGCGGCCAGCCCAGGGACTACCGGAGGGGCTCAGCTTTCAGGGCGGGCGGCCGAAAGACGACGACATCCTGACCCGCAAGCGGCTGTCCCTCTGGGACCGGATCAAGTGGCTGCTGCTGCTCGGCATCATCTGGCTGCTGCTGGTCTGGTCGCTGATGGCGGACAACCCGCTCCTGGGGTTCGCTGACGCCTGCCGGATCGAGATCCAGACCGGCTGGTGGGTCTTCGTGCTGGCCGGCCTCGAGGTGATCCACCAGCTGCACTTCCTGATCAGCGAGCACTGGGCGGCCTACCACCAGTTCTGGATGAAGCGGGTCTGGGGCGGCTGGCAGCGGGCCACCGACAGCAAGCTGTCGGCCTGGACGCGGTTCCGGATCAGCCGGGTGATCAGCTGGCTGGTCGTCCTCGCGGTCATCGCGATCGTCACCGGCAAGATCATCCATGTCCCGCCGCTGACCGCGCTGCTGCAGATCCCGGCGATCATCTGGCACGCGATGCCGTTCGTGATCCAGATCGGGTTCACGCTGGTCTTCGTCGTCGCCCAGTTCGGCCTGCTGTTCTGGTTCCTGTCCCGGGGCGGCGTCGACGTCTACTACCCGGACGACATCAAGACCAGGTTCACCGACGTGTGGGGCCAGGACCACGTGCTCGAGCGGGTCAAGGAGAACATCATCTTCCTTGAGCACCCCGAGCTGGTCGAGGACCGCGGCGGCTACGTGCCGGGCGGCCTGCTGCTGTGGGGACCGCCCGGCACCGGCAAGACGCTGATGGCCGAGGCGGTCGCGGGCGAGACGGGCAAGCCGTACGTGTTCGTCGACCCGGGCGCGTTCATCAACATGTTCATGGGCGTCGGCGTGCTCAAGGTCAAGGGCCTCTTCCGCAAGCTGCGCAGGCTCTCGCTGCGCTACGGCGGCGTGATCGTCTTCTTCGACGAGGCCGACTCGCTCGGCAACCGCGGCATGGCCATGGGCGGCGCCCCCGGCGGCGGGCCGACCGGCACCACGCCCGCGCCGTTCGCCACGGCCGGCTGCCACGGCTTCTCCTACCTCTCGCCCGACACCCAGTCGATGCTGACCCGCGATGCCATGAGCTCGGAGCTCTCCGCAGCCCCGGCCGAGCCCGGCCCCCGCCGGAACAAGCAGATGGTCGGCGGCATGATGAACGGCGGCGCGGGCGGCGGCGGCATGGGCACGCTGCAGGCGCTGCTGACCGAGCTGTCCGGGCTGAAGAAGCCGCGCGGGTTCGTCAACCGGGTGGTCCGGCGGGCGCTCGGCATGCGGCCCAAGCCGCCGCCGCACTACCGCATCCTGATCATGATGGCGACCAACATGCCAACCGCGCTGGACGAGGCGCTGCTGCGGCCGGGCCGCATCGACCGGATGTACCGGGTCGGCTACCCGTCAAAGGCGGGCCGGATCCGCACCTACGAGGGGTACCTGTCCAAGGTCGCCAACGAGCTGACCCTCGAGCAGATCGACAAGCTCGCCACGATCACCCCCTACGCGACCGGCGCCACCATCAAGGACCTGGTCAACGAGTCGCTGATCATCGCGATCAGGGACGGCCGGGACGTGATCACCTATGCCGACGTGGTCAAGGCGAAGCAACTCAAGGAGCTCGGGCCGCCCGAGGACGTCGAGTACATCGAGCGGGAGCGGCACGCGGTCGCGGTGCACGAGGCGTGCCACGCGGTGATCGCCTACCGGACCCGGCAGCACATGGAGATCGACATCGCCACCATCGAGAAGGGCAGCAACTACCTCGGCATGGTGTCGTCGATCAAGCCGGAGGACCAGTTCACCCGGTGGCGCAGCGAGTACGAGGCGGACATCCTGGTCGCGCTCGCCTCGCTGGCCGGGGAGCGGATGTTCTTCGACAGCGACAGCTCGTCCGGGGTCTCCGGCGACCTCGACTCCGCGACCACGGTGGCCTCCTACATGGAGGGATACTGGGGCATGGGCCGGACGGTCTCCTCGTCGCAGGCGTCCCGCCGTCTCGAGGGCGGCACCCCCGGCGGCAGCCGGGCCGCCGCGGGGATCGGCGCCGGCGGTGACCGGGGCTCGATGCCGGGCGTGCAGAAGCTGGCCGACCGGATCGAGGACAACCTGTCGGCGCTGCTGGTGAAGGCCGAGGCGATCCTGCGCGAGAACGAGCGCTACGTGCTCGCGGTCGCGCACGCGCTCGAGTCCCACAAGACGCTCAGCGGCGAGGACGTGACCGCGGTGTTCGACGGCGGCCGGGGACCGGTGGTCGACGGCGCCCCGTACGCCGACGACGCGTTCATCGACCGGCTGCGCGCGTACCACGTGGCCGCGGCCCTCGCCCACCGCGACCACAACCAGCCGAGCCTGCCGCTGCCGGAAGCGACCCCGGCCTACGCGATCGGCTACAGCGCGGGCGACCTGTACGGGACTAACGGCAACGGCGCCAACGGTGCCATCGGCAACGGGACCGGGGGTTACCTCGACGGGACCTACGGCGGCAACGGGTCCGGTAACGGGACCGGGGCCGGTAACGGGACCGGGACCGGCGGCGATGAGGTCATCGAATTCGGCGGTCCCGCCGGCGGGAACGGTGCCAACGGGAACGGGACCGGTCCGCAGGGCGGGACCGGTCCGCTCGGCGCGCCGACCTACGATCCGCCGGACGGTTCCGGCGACGGTTCGTAGCACAGACCGCACGGTCATGGGCGTGGCAGTGCACCCGCGGGACGCGCCTGCACGGCGGCCACCGCCGCGGCGCAGGCACCGGGTCCGGCAGGCGGTGAACCTGGTGAACGGGTCCACCCTGTCCGGGCTGGGCGTTGCCCGGCTGGGCTCCGCCCGGCTCGCGCGCCGCCCCGACGGGCTGCTGGCGGCCACCGGCTACCAACTGCCGGTGCCGGCCGCCCCCGCCTTCACCCTGGGCAACGTGATCATCACCCGCCGGGAGTCGCTGGATGCCGGCAGCGCCCTGTTCAGGCACGAGGCCAGGCATTCGACCCAGTACGCCTGGTGCGGCGGCCTGCTCATGCTGCCGCTCTACTTCACCGCCGCGGGCGCGTCCTGGCTGCTCTCGGGCGACTTCGGCGCCTGGAACCCGTTCGAGCGCGCGGCCGGCCTAACCGACGGCGGCTACACCGCCCGCCCGCTCCGCCGCCGCCCGTCGCCTTAGCGGCCGGCCATGGTTGTTCAGCGCGCGAAGCCGGACAGGAGGCGGTCGATCTGGCCGCGGTCGCGGTCGGATTCCAGGCGTACCTGGCGGATGAACTTCCATTCCTTGCCGGTGAGCAGGAACTCGCCCGGGGCGGCGAGGGCGGCGATGCCGTTCATGATCGCCTGCGGGTTGCCCCAATGGCGCTCGGCCGCCGCGCGGGCGTCGACCACATCGGTGATCTCGCCGGACGCCAGATCGATGCCGGCCAGGCTGGCGGTGCCGGCCACATTGGCCCAGACCAGGCCGCCGGCCCAGGTCAGGTCGTTCAGCCCGAGCACGCGCTGGCCCTGGCAGCGGACCTGGACAACCTCACGCGCCTCAAGCGTCGCCGGGTCGCGGCGGACCAGTTCGCTGGTCCCGTCGCTGGTGATCACCTCCGGCGGGGACGTGGCGCCGCCGACGGCGCACATGCCCCAGCCCTCACGGTTGTAGCGGACCTGCTCGCGCAGCTCGAGCGTCGCCGCGTCCCAGCGCAGCACGACCCGCTCGCGCCAGGTGAGCTGCCAGATGGCGTCCCCCACCCGGCAGATCCCCTCGCCGAAGAGCTCGTTGGGCAGTTCCGCCTCCGCCGCGGGGACGTCCGCGCCGGCCGCGTACCGACGCAGCGTCGACAGGCCGTACTGCCCGGTGGATTCCCATACCGAGCTGGTGCCGTCCTGACCGCCCCATTCGGCGATCAGTCCCTGGGTGAAGCCGATCTCAGGATGCGGCAGCCGCCGCACCACGCGCACCCGGTGAAACCGCATAGGGCGATTATCCCAGTACCGGAGGCCGCCCGGACCGGTCGCGGCACAGCGACGCTCGCCCTACATTTGGCCCATGGTGGTTGATACGAACGCGGCGGAGCCGGCCGGGCTGGAGTTCATCCTGACCCTTTCCTGCCCGGATAAGCCCGGCATCGTCTACGCGGTGTCCAGCTTCCTGGTGCAGCACTCGGCCAACATCATCAGCAGCCAGCAGTTCGGCGAGCCGGACGGCGGCCTGTTCTTCATGCGGGTGCATTTCTCGGTGCCGCAGCCCGGACGCCAGACGGCTGAGCTTGAGCGCGACTTCACCTGGGTGGCGGAGTCGTTCCACATGACCTGGAAGCTGAGCGGCAAGACCGCGCGGGTCAGGACGCTGCTGATGGTCTCCCAGCTCGGGCACTGCCTGAACGACCTGCTGTTCCGCTGGTCATCCGGCTCGCTGCCGATCGACATCACCGGCGTGGTCTCCAACCACGAGACCTTCCGCGGCCTGACCGAGAACTACAAGGTGCCGTTCCACTACGTCCCGGTGACCGCCGACACCAAGCCGGCCGCCGAGGCCAGGCTGCTGGCGCTGATCGACGAGACCAGGACCGAGCTGGTGGTGCTCGCCCGCTACATGCAGATCATCTCGCCCGAGGTGTGCAAGCGGGTCGAGGGGCGGATGATCAACATCCACCACTCGTTCCTGCCGTCCTTCAAGGGCGCCAAGCCCTACCACCAGGCGTTCGCCAAGGGCGTGAAGATAGTCGGCGCCACCGCCCACTACGTGACCCCCGACCTCGACGAGGGCCCGATCATCGAGCAGGGCCTGATGCGGGTGGACCACACCTACTCGCCGGAGCGGCTGGTCGAGGCCGGCCGCGACGTCGAGACCCAGGTCCTCGCCCGCGCCGTCACCTGGCACGCCGAGCACCGCGTCCTGCTGAACGGCAACCGCACGGTCGTCCTGCCCTAGGTCCGCGATGGCCACTCGGTCAGAAGGACCGGCCGACCACGGCCTCGATGCCGGTGGCGAAGCGGCGCCATTCGTTGCGCTCGGCCGCCAGCGCGGTGACCCCCTTGTCCGTCAGCGCGTAGACGCGGCGCTTGCGGGCGGCCGTGTCGGCCCAGGAGCTGCTGAGCAGGCCGACCGCCCCGGCCCATATCCACACGAAGCTTGCCGGAGGCGGAGGCTCTTCAAGGTCCTGGGGGCGAGGCTTATCTGGGCCTGGTCCCAGCGGGTGCGGTCCTGATCCTCCAGGGTCACCAGGTCCCCGCGGTCGTTTGCCCGCGCCGCCTGCCGCGCGCGGTGGAACAGCATGAGGGCGAGCAGCCCCCTGGCTTCCGGTTCTTCGGGTAGCAGTTCCGTCAGCAGCTGGGCCAGGACGACGGCCCGGTCGCACAGGTCCCGGCGGATGAGGTCGTCCCCCGCGCTGGCCGAGTAACCCTCGTTGAATACCAGGTAGAGCACCGCCAGGACGCCCGGTACCCGCTGCGGCAGGGCGCTGGCCGGCGGGACCCGGTAGGGGATGCGCGCGTTGGCGATCTTCTGCTTGGCCCGGACGAGCCGCTTGGCCATCGTGGCCTCCGGCACCAGGAAGGCGCGGGCGATCTCGGCGGTGCTCAGCCCGGTCAGGGTGCGGAGGGTCAGGGCGACCCGCGCCTCCATCGCCAGCGCGGGATGGCAGCAGGTGAAGATAAGCCGGAGCCGTTCGTCCGGAACGCCGCTATCGTCAGCGACTGGCATCCGGGTCGTCGGCTCCCGTCTCCCTGGCCGCCATCACGGCCACCTCCTCGACCTTGGCCCGGTAGGTGCTGCTGCGCCGCAGCCGGTCGATGGCCCCGTTGCGGGCCACCGTCATCAGCCACGCCCCTGGGCGGTTCGGCACTCCGTCGCGCGGCCAGCGCCGCAGCGCCTGGGCAAAGGCGTCCTGGGCGCATTCCTCGGCCAGGTCCCAGTCACCCGTCTGGTGGATCAGGGCCGCGTTGATCCGGCCCCACTCCTGCCGGAAGGCATCGGCCACGACCGTCCCCAGGACGCTGTCCCCGGTGACCGCGGCCGGTGCCTCGCCCGCGCCGCCTGCCGGTTCCTGGGGCTGGCCGCCGGGCCCGGCTAGTCCTCCCCGAGCGGACGGAATGGCCGCACCTCCAAGATGCGCCGCGGGCCATCGGATGCCTGGCCGCTGCCTCGATGGCCTCGTCCAGGTCGGCGCACTCAAGCACGTCGAAGCCGACGATCTGCTCCCTCGTCTCGACGAACGGGCCGTCTGTCACGATGGCGTGGGAGTCCCTACCCGGACCGTCCGGGCGGTGCCGGGCGATTCCAGTTCGCTGCCGAACAGGCGGATGCCCTGGCCGTCCATCTCGGCCGCCCAGGGGCCGGCCGGCTCCATGCGGGCGAAGGTCTGCGGGCTGGCCGCCGGGTCAGTACAGACGAGCATCAGGTACCTGGTCTTGCCCGCGCCCGGCTCGGGCCGGTGCACAACCGGGGAACCGCCGGCCAGGGCGCGGACCTCGACCGCCCCCATCCAGGAGTGGGGGTGCCTGCCAGCCCACCGCACCGCCTCCTCCAGGCTGGCGCACTCGATCACGTCGTAGCCGGCCACCTGCTCCTTGGTCTCCGCGTAGGGCCCGTCGGTGACGATGAGCTGGCCGTCTCGCACCTTGACGGTGGTGGCGTCCGCATCCAGCCGCAGCGGGGCCCCCTCAATGCTCACCCCGGAGCCGATGGTCTCGTCAACCCAGGACGTAGCGCGGCCCAGGCTTCGCCGTCCCACGCCTCGCCCAGGTCCGGGGCGCCCGCGTGGATAAGCATGTACTGCATCATCGCTCCCCTTACCGGACACTCGACAGGACCCGCGTCCTTGCGGCGCCCCCGCTTCCCGTCACCGCGTCCGCCGCCCCCAGGGCGGGCCGCGCGCGATGCCGTACGCGGAAGATGCGCCCGAGGCAGAGCCGCAGGTCCCTCAGCGCGGCAGCGGCCTCACCCGCGCGCATGTCCGCGGCCCGCTGCTCGGCGGCGCTCAGGCCGTGCTCGTACTTGTACATCTGGTTCGACAGTGTGTAAAGCATCGCTGCTCCGTCCGGTGGAAGTTCGCTCAAGCCGCCCTTTCGGCCCGTCACTCGGACGACGAACGGAATCGTCCAGATGGACACTGCCCCGCCCGACGCTCCACAGGTTGACGCCGAGCGTGCTGGTTATCTAAAGTGCTAGTTAATTAAGACACCGGATGGCGGACATGATCAGTTTCAGGGTGGACGGGCGGTCCGGGGTGCCCCGTACCTGCAGATCGTGCGGCAGGTGCGGCAGGCGCTGCGGATGGGCATCCTCGGCGTGGGTGACCAGCTGCCGACCGTGCGGGAGGTCGTGGCCACGGTCGCGGTCAACCCGAACACGGTGCTCAAGGCCTACCGGGACTTGGAGCGCGAGGGCCTGATAGAGGCGCGCGCGGGGCACGGCACGTTTGTTCTGGCGCGCCCGCCGGGGCCGCCGCCCGGCACCCATTCGCGGCTCGGCCGCAGCCTGGCCGACTGGGTCCGCGAGGCCCGCCGGGCCGGGCTGGACGATGAGTCGATGGAGTCGCTGCTGCGGATCACGCTGCGGGCGGCGGACGAAGCCGATTCCCGATCGGAGGGGATCGCGTGAGCATAGCGATCGAGACCCACGACCTATCCAAGCGCTACCGGCGGGTCAGCGCGCTGACCGAGTGCACGGTCACCGTGCCCGAAGGACGGGTTTCCGCTCTGGTCGGACCGAACGGCGCTGGCAAGACCACGCTGCTGCGGCTCTTCGCCGGTCTCGCCAGCCCAACCGGCGGCACCTCTTGCGTGCTGGGCGGCGCGCCACGGCAGGATCCGGCGTTTCTCGCCGAAATTGGGTTCCTCTCCCAGGAGATCCCGCTGTACCGCAGGTTCACCACCGAGGATCACATCCGGATCGGGGCGCATATGAACCAGCGCTGGGACGGCCGCTGGTGCGCACCCGGCTGGCGCAGTTGCGCATTCCGCTCGGCCAGCGCGTAGGTACCTGTCCGGTGGTCAGCGTGCCCAGGTGGCGCTGGCGCTGACGCTGGCCAAGCGGCCGCGGGTACTGCTGCTGGACGAGCCATTCGCGGCACTGGACCCGCTGGCGCGGCGGAATTTCCTCGCCACCCTTACCTCAGCCGTGGCGGAAGCCGAGGGGCGCCTCACCGTCGTGCTGTCCTCGCACCTGGTCACCGATCTGGAGCGGGTGTGCGACCATCTCATATTGCTGGCCGGGTCCCGGGTCCAGCTCTGCGGTGACATCGACGCGCTGCTGGCGGAGCACAAGGTCCTGGTCGGGCTGCGCAAGAACACCGCGCCGATCGAGCGGGCGCATCAGGTCGTGCAGACGGTAACGACGGCACGCCAGGCCACCCTGCTCGTCCGCCTCAACGGCCCGGTTATCGACCCCGCCTACCAGGCCGAGGACGTGAGCCTGGAGGAGCTGGTGCTGGCTTACATGGGCGTCGGCGAGGGTCCGGCGGACAAGCAGCTCATGACGGTCGGAGAAGACTGATGACCTGGCTTGTCTGGCGCCAGTACCGCGCTCAGGCCGCGATCGTATCCGTGCTCCTCACCGCGGCCGCCGCGGTGATACTTGCGGACGGCTTCCGGATCGCCTCGCGGTGGCACGCCGTTCTGCTCGCGTGCGCGGGGAACAGTGCGTGCCTGCAGCAGCAGGGGCCGCTGGTCAACGGGGTAGTGAGTGACGTGCCCTACATCGCCCTGATCGTGCCCGCCGTGCTCGGCATGCTGTGGGGCGCGCCGCTCGTGGCGCACGAGCTCGAGGCCCGCACCAGCGATTTCGCGTGGGCGCAGAGCGTCACCCGGACGCGCTGGCTGGCCGTCAAGGCAGGCTGGCTGCTGCTCGCCGCGGCCGCCTGCGGCGGCGGCATCGCCGCCCTGACGACTTGGTGGTCCGGGCCGAGCAACGCGCAGTCGGCCGACGCGTTCGCGCTCGGCCAGTTCGACACCCAGGGCATCGTGCCCATCGGGTACGCGCTGTTCGCCATGGCCCTCGGCATCGCCGCGGGCACCGTGGCGCGCCGGACCCTCCCCGCGATAGCCGTCGTGCTCGGCGGTTTCATCGCACTGCGCCTGGTGATCAGCGATCTCGTCCGGCAGCACTACATGTCGGCGGTCACCACCTACTACAGCGTGACGGGATCATTCACGCCGCCGGGTCAGGCCTGGGTGCTCAGCCAGGGCGCGGTCAGCAAGACCCGGGCAGGTCGTGCCTGCGGGCTGGGGCTCGTTGTACGCCGCGCTTCCGGTCTCCTGCCAGAAACTGCTAGCAACACGAGCCCCGGGGGGGAAGTCCGGCCCCGCGCCGAGCGCCCTGTTCTCCTGCATGCAAGCGCACGGCTGGCGCGGGTTCGCCACCTATCAGCGCCAGCGCAGGGGCCTGGGCCTGGGTTCAAGAGTCCGGGGCCGCGATAGCGTGGCCTTCATGAGTGGTGCTGCGACGGTGGTGGCGGTGCGCGGGCTGCGCGTCGCCTACGGCAGCGTCGTGGTGCTGGCCGACATTGAGCTGACGGTGACGGCGGGCGAGATCGTCGCGGTGACCGGGGTCAACGGCGTCGGCAAATCGACGCTGCTGACCTGCCTGGCCGGCCTGCGCCGCCCCGCCGACGGCAAGATGTCGGTGCTCGGCGCGGCACCGCGCGACGACCCGGCCTTCTGGCGCGCGGTCGCGCTGGTGGCCGACCAGCCGACCTGGTACCCGGGCCTGACGGTCCGCGAGCACCTGGAGCTCATCCGGCTCACCCATCAGCCGCTGCGCGGCTGGTGCCTGCCGGCCGATGAGCTCATCGAGATCTTCGGGCTGTCCGCGCGGGCCGACGCGAGCCCGCTGGACATGTCCTCCGGCCAGCGGCAGCGGCTCTCGCTGGCGGCGGCGCTGGCCCGGCCGAGCAGGCTGCTGCTGCTCGACGAGCCGGAGCAGAGCCTCGACGCCGACTTCCGGCTGGAGCTCGCCGCGCTGCTGCGCGAGGGGTACGCCGATAACGGCGGCACCGTCGTGATGGCCACCCACGACCACGACTTCGCGATGGCGGCCGGTGCGCGCGAGGTGCGGCTCTCGGAAGGCACGGTCGTCGCGGACGGCACGATTTGACGGCGCCGCGAGGACGGAGCGACGGCGACGCGGACGAGCGACGGACACGGACGACGATGCGGCGGACGCGGACACGCGGTCGACGTGCCGCCGCGGGTGACGGGCTGAGGCCGGTGGCCGCCGAGCAGGCCGACACTCTCCTAGTCGCCGGCGAGACTGAGGCCACCGAGACCCTGACCAGCGTCAGGGCCATCCGGTCGTTCGTGCGCGGGCGCCGTCGCCGGTCCTGGGTGGACCTGTACGCGGTCGGCTTCGCCATCGTGATCGGCTTGATCTACCTGTCGGACCTGCTGACCGCCCCGCTCAGCCGGCTGGGCGGGGCGGCGGGCCGGGCCACGGCGCAGGCGGCGGGGCAGGCCGCGAGCCAGGCCGCCAGCCAGGCGGTGGCCGGTTCCGCGCTGGTGATCGGGATCGCGGCAGGGCTGCTAATGCTCGCGCAGGCGTTCGGGCCGATCGCGCTCTCCCCCACGGACTCCTTCTGGCTGCTGCTCTCGCCGCTTGACCGGCGCGCGCTGCTGCGCCGCCCGGCGGCGACCGTCGCCGGGCTGGGCGCACTGGCGGGCGTGACGGGCGGCGTGCTCGCCCTGGCGATGGCCGGGCCGTACCTGCGCCACGGGCCGCGCGCGCTGCCCGCCGCCTGGGTCGCCTTGTCCGCCGTCAGCGGCGCGGGACTCTTCCTCACGGTCGTGTTCGCCGCGGCGCTCGCCCAGCCCCGGGAGCGCTGGCGCAACCGGCTGCGCGCGTGCTGCGGGGCGGTCGCCGCGATCGCGGTCGTCGGCGCGGTGGCCGGGGAACGCTGGACCGCCCTGGCGCACGCGATCACCGCCGGGTTCGCCCGGACGTCGACCGGGACGCTCGGTGTGCTCGCCGCCGTGTCGGTCGTCCTCGCCGCCTTGGCCGGCGTGCTCGTCTGGCGGTCGCTGCGGAGCTTCCCGGCCGGCGTGCTGCGGACCGACTCGGCCCGGGCAGGCCGGGCGCTGCTGGCGGCCGCGTTCCTGAATGTGCCCCTGCTGACCTGGATCGCCGAGGACAACTACTGGCGGGGCCGGCTGCTGCCATCGCGGCCATGGCCTAATATGCCGCCGGCAATGGCGCTGGCCTGGGCCGACTGGCGCCGCCTGGGCCGCCGCCCGGCGCTGCTGGCCGTGCTGGCGGCCAGCACGCTGGTGCCCGCGCTGGCCGGCGCCGCCATCACCGGCAAACCGCACGGCGCGGCGATCGCGATCGCGCTGCTGGCCGGGGCCATCGTGGCGGGCCTGCATGGCACCGCCACCACCCGCCGGGACACCAACGACCAGGCGCTGCGCCGGATGCTCGGCATCGACGCCGCCTCGGCGCTGATGGCGCGGGCCGTGCTGCCCGCGCTGCTGGCCGCGGCCTGGCTCGCCTTGGCGCTCACGGTGCTGGTGGCAACGGGCGTGCTCCATGGCTGGCTCTGGCCGCTGCTCGGCCTGGTGGCCGGCCCCGGCGCCGCCGCGGCCTCGCTGCGGATGGCCCGGACCGCGCCGCTCAACCCGGCCGACCAGGGGCCCAACACGGCGATGGGCACGACGCCGCCGTGGATGATCAGCCGCCTGCTGAGCGTCGTCGTCGGCCTGATCGGCACTTACCCGATGCTGCGGGCGGCGGGGACAGGCCAGCTGCACAGCGGGACCTTCGTCGCGCAGATCGTGCTGTCCGCCATTGTGCTCGGCGGCTACCTGTTTATCGCCAGCAACGTCTCACCCTTATCGCCGGCCAAGGACCGCGCAGCGAGCGGGCGTCACTCGGTGGCGTTCCACCGGCCCACCCGCTTGACCGTGGTGATCATCGGCGTGGTCTCAACCGACTGCAGGCCGGGCAGGTCGGCCAGCCGGGTCGTGAGGTAGCGGTAGAGGTGGCGGTTGTCGCGGAAAACCGCGCTGACGGCGAGGTTGGTGGGGCCGGTGGTCGCGGCGGCGAAAGGGACCTCCGGGTGGGCGGCCACGGCGCGCCCGGCGGCGTCGAGCGAGGCCGGCTCGACCTTGAGCCACAGCATCACGTTGGCGTTGACGCCGAGCACCGTATCGTCGATGTCAAGGTCGAAGTAGAGCAGCCCGGCCTGGCGCAGCTCCTCGATCCGGCGCCGCACGGTGGACTCGTGCCAGTGCGTCGCGGCGGCCAGGTCGGCCACTGGCGTCCGGCCGTCGCGCGCCAGTTCGTCGATCAGCAGGTCATCCTCGGCCCGCAGCATCGTGCGGCCGGCGGGGTCCGTGCGTTCCCGGTGCCGGGCACCTCCGTCAACTCGGACGGCCCCGGTTCCAGCTCCGGCGGCGGCTGGGGTGCCGGCTCCGTCTCGCGCAGCGCGGCCAGCTGTGCGGCCGACAGTGCGTTCGCGTGGCCGACGTACGCGACCGGGGTGAACACGTGCAGGACCGACTGCGCGGTGATCGTCGTGACGTGACGGCTGCCGGGCAGGCCGCGCAGGAACAGCGTGTTGCGCTGCTCCGGGCTGCGCGCCTGGAGCGAGAAGACCAGCTCGGCGCCGCCCGAATACAGCCGCACCCACCGGGTATCCGTGCGCTGCGCCAGGCTGTCGGCGATGCGCTGCGCGCTGCCGGGGGCGGTCTGCAGGCGGACGAGCCAGTTCACCCAGCCGGCCCGCGGGGCGTCGATGAGGCCGAAAACGCGCAGCCCGGCGGCCTCGGCCAGGCGGCGGTAGCGGCGCGCGACGGTCTGGTCGGAGACCTCGAGCACCACGGCCAGCTGGCGGAAGGAGGCCCGCGGTGCGAGCATGAGCGCGTGGACAAGCTGGCGGTCAACCTCGTCTAGCTGATTGGTTTTCACGGATGCCAGGCTACTAATGTCGAGATCCGGCCGGATAGCCCTTGAATCCGGGTCGGCACCGGGATCGCGCCCAGGATAGACGGTGAACCACCAAGGGGAAGGGACCTGGTCCAATGGAAAAGAAGTGGTGGACCCTCATCGCGGTCTGCGCCGGGATGTTCATGCTGCTGCTCGACGTGACGATCGTCATCGTGGCGCAGCCGTCGATTCAGGCCGGGCTGCACGCCAGCTTCAGCGATGTGCAGTGGACTCTTGACGCCTACGCGCTAACGCTCGCCTCGCTGCTGCTGACATCGGGGTCGCTGGCCGACCGGTACGGCCGCAAGCTGTTGTTCACTATCGGGCTGACCATCTTCACGCTCGGCTCGCTGCTGTGCGGGGTCGCCGTCAGCCCGCTCATGCTCATCCTGTCGCGCAGCGGCCAGGGGGTTGGCGGCGCGATGATGTTCGCGACCTCGCTGGCGCTCCTCGGGAACAGCTTCCGCGGCCGCGAGCGGGGCGTCGCCTTCGGCGTCTGGGGGGCGGTCCTCGGTATCGCCACCGCCCTCGGCCCGGTGCTCGGCGGGATCATCACCACCGAATGGAACTGGCGTGGCATTTTCCTGGTCAACATTCCGATCGGCGTGTTCGCGCTGGCGGTGACCATCTGGCGGATCGACGAATCCCGATCCCCGCAGCCCGGGCACCCCGACTGGGCCGGCTTCGTGCTGTTCACCGGCGGACTGGTCAGCCTGGTCTACGGGCTGATCCGGGCCGGGGAGACCACCTGGTCCAACGCCGGGGTAATCGGCTGCCTGGCCGGCGCCGTGGTGCTGCTGGCCGCGTTCGTGGTGACCGAGAGCCTGGTCGCGCACCCGATGTTCGACCTGGCCCTGCTGCGCGTCCCGACGTTCAGCGGCGGCGCCATCGCCGCGTTCGCGATGAACGGGTCGCTGTACGCGATGCTGCTCTACTTCGTGATCTACCTGCAGGACGTGCTCGGCTACTCGGCGCTCGGCGCCGGGCTGCGGATCGCCGTCCTCAGCCTGGCGCAGCTCGTCACCTCGGTGATCGCCGGGCGGCTGAGCTCGAAGGTGCCGACCCGCTGGCTGATCGGCCCCGGCCTGCTGCTGGTGGGCATCGGCCTCATCGTGATGAGCGGGCTGAACGGCGACTCGGCCTGGACGCACCTGGTGCCCGGGTTCATCATCGCCGGACTCGGCGGCGGCCTGGTGAACCCGCCGCTGGCGTCCACCGCCATCGGCGTCGTACCTCCGGCCAAGGCCGGAATGGCCTCGGGCGTCAACTCCACCTTCCGCCAGGTCGGCATCGCCACCGGCATCGCCGCGCTCGGCTCGATCTTCACCGCGCAGATCGGTGACCACCTGGCCAGCGCGCTGCCGCCGTCGCTGGCGGGGCAGGCGGGGAACATGGCGAACGCGGTGCGCCAGGGCTCGGTCGGGCAGCTGATCGCGTCGGTGCCCGCCGCCGACCGCGCGTCCGTCGGCCTGGCGCTGCGGTCCAGCTTCGCCAGCGCGCTCAACGAGCTGCTCTACGTCACCGCGGGCGTCGCCATCGTCGGCGCGCTGTGTGCCGTCGTGCTGATCCGGAGCAAGGACTTCCACCGTCCCGACGGCGCCGACGCCGCGACCGCTCCGGCTGGCCGCACCCCGGCCCAGGAAGCGGCCTGATCCCGGCGCTGAGCCTGACCCGGTCCTGACCGGGTCAGGCTAGGCCGCCCGGGACGACGCCCGCCCTGAGCCGGAGATTAGGATTTTGACTATGGCTGTTATCGGGAAATCTGATCTGGTCGTGTTCCCCCTCGGGCTCGGCGGCAACACCTTCGGCTGGACCTCCGACAAGGAGACGTCCCTCGCGGTGCTCGACGGCTACGTCGCCGGCGGCGGGAACTTCATCGACACGGCCGACTCGTACTCGGCCTGGGTGCCCGGGCACGGCGGCGGGGAGTCGGAGACGATCATCGGCCAGTGGGCTAAGGCCCGCGGCAACCGGGACTCGGTCGTCATCGCGACCAAGGTCAGCAGGCACCCGCAGTTCCGCGGCCTGTCGGCCAAGAGCATCCACGGCGGGGCCGAGGCATCGCTCACCCGGCTGCAGACCGACTACATCGACCTGTACTACGCCCACTACGACGACCCGGACGTCCCGGTCGAGGAGTCAGCCGGCGCCTTCCGCGAGCTCCAGGTCGCGGGGAAGATCCGGCACGTCGGGCTGTCCAACTACACCGCGCCCCGGCTCCGCGAGTGGTTCGCGGTCTGCCAGGCCGAGGGATGGCCGCTGCCGGTCGCCTTCCAGCCGCAGTACAACCTGGTGGCACGCGAGCCCTACGAGAGCGAGTTCGCTCCCATCGTGGCCGAGTTCGGCCTCGGCGTCATGCCGTACTTCGCGCTCGCCAGCGGCTTCCTGGCCGGGAAGTACCGGAACGCCTCCGACAACGAGGGCGCCGCCCGGCACTCGTCCGCGGCACGCTACCTCACGCCAACCGGCCTGGCCGTGCTCGCCGCGCTGGACAAGATCGCGGCCGCGCACAGCGTCGAGACCGCGTCGGTCGCGATCGCCTGGCTGCTCACCCGGCCCGGCATCGTCGCCCCGCTGGCCAGCGCCCGGACGGTGGACCAGCTCGGCCCGCTGCTCGCGGCCACCACCCTGAAGCTGACCGCGGACGAGGTTGACGCCCTGGATCACGCCTCCGCCGAATCGTAGTTCGGTCAACTGCAGTTCGGTCAACTACAGTTCAGCGTTTACCGAAAGTGACCGGCAGGTAGCGGAGGCCGCGCAGGACGGTGTTCTCTTTCCAGGCTGGCTCGCCTGCGAGGCGGAGATCATCCGGCCGCTCCAGCAGCAGGCGGAGGACGATCTGGGTCTCCAGACGGGCCAGCGGAGCGCCCAGGCAGAAGTGGATGCCCTGCCCGAAGGACACGTGGTGGGTGGGCGGCCGGGTGATGTCGAGGCGCTCCGGGTCGGCGCACAGGCCGGGGTCCCGGTTGGCGGCGCCGATGAGCATCACGGCGGCGGAGCCGGCCGGTACCGGCAGCGTGCCGATGCTCGCGTCGGTCAGCGCGACCCGCGCGGTCAGCTGGACCGGCGGGTCGTAGCGCAGGAACTCCTCGACCGCGCTGGCCATGAGCTCGGGCTCGGCCCGCAGCCGCGCACGCTGGTCTGGGTGCTGAATCAGCCCGAGGACGGCGGAGCCCATCAGGCTGGTCGTGGTCTCGTGCCCGGCGACGAGGAGCAGGATGCACGTGGCGATCAGCTCTTCCTCGGTGAGCACGTCACCGTCATCGGCCACGCTGACTAGGGCGGATACGAGATCGCCGCCGGGTGACCGCCGGCGTTCCGCGATCAGGCCGGCCAGGTAGCCGCTGAACTCGGCGCGGGCGGCCTGCTGCCGTTCCCGGTCCTCGGCCGGGATGAGGAACGCGGGGTCGAGGCCCCGTGCCAGGGCATCGGACCAGCCGACGAGCCGGTCGTAATCCGCGGCTGGCACGCCGAGCAGCTCACTGATCACGGTCACCGGCAGCGGCGAGGCCAGCGCCTCGATCAAGTCCACCGGTTCACCGGACGCGCTGGCCGTCTTGATCAGCTCCGCGGCGGTGGCCTCGATCCGGGGGCCGAGGTCGCGCACCCGCGCCGGGGTGAAGGCCCGGGAGACCAGCCGGCGCAGGCGGGTGTGGTCCGGCGGGTTCAGCGCGAGGAAAGAGCGCACCGCCGGGCGTTCCTCCGCCACCCCGAGATCCTGGCCAACCCGGCGCAGTCCCAGCCGTCCGCCCTCGGCGCGCCCGAACCTGGGATCCCGCAGCACCGCGGCGCAGTCGTCATGGCGGCTCAGCACGTAGACGCGCTCGAGCGGCTGCCAGATGGGCCGGGCGGACCGCAGCCACGCGTAGGTGGGGTAGGGGTCGGCGACTCGGTGCGGGTCGAACAGGGTCATCAGCCCCGCGACCCCGTCAGCCAGCATTTCGGTCACATCTCGAAGTCTAAGCTCTCGGGGTTCGCGCACCCCCGCACCGGAATGGTAAGAATACTGCGAATTGGACCTCATCCAAGGCACGGATTGGACCTCGATCAGTGTATTGCGCACCATTATGTTCTATTTCGGGCGGATCGCGGCCGCCGCCGCGATCCGCCTTAGCACGCGAGCTGACGGTGGTCGCTAGGCCTGCGTGGGGACGGCGCGGTCTCTGCAGCGATGTCCGTTGAAGTCGTCCGGGCGAAGCGGGACTCTGCCCGGGGGATGTCGCCCGCTTCCGGGGCGGTGGGCGACGGTCACTCGCGCGGCCGCGGGCGCCCCCGCGGCCGCGCTAGCGGCTGAAGTGCCGGGCGCAGACCCGGTTTCTTTCGGATGGGGGCGGGTAACGCTGGAGACCATGGACGGTGATACGCCGGCTCCGGCAGTGCAGGCGCCACCGGGCAGCGAACGGCCCCGTCGGTTCCGGCCCAAGCTGCGGTATGAGCTGATCGGCTGCGGGCTGCACGGGCACGAGTTGCTCGGTACCGATGCCGCGGCGCTGCGCCCCGAGGATGCCATCTTCGCGCGGGAATCGGGCGGCCTGCGCTGGTACCGGTGCCTGCGCTGTGACTCCTGGATCCCGCTGAGCCCGCCCGCGAACCCGGATCGGCCGTATCCGCCGGAACGGGATGAGGTGCAGCTGCCGCTGCGGGGCAAGCCGCTGCGTGACCGGTACGTGCTGCGGCTTATCGCCCTGGACCGGGTGGTGCACTTCATCGTGCTGGCCGCGCTGGCCGCCGCGGTGTTCCTGTTCGCCAGCAACAAGGTCACGCTGGACTCCGATTTCACCCGGGTGCTGAAGTACGTGCAGGGCGGGCTCGGCGGACCGATCAACGACACCAATCACGGCATCGTGCACGACCTGCAGCGCTTGTTCGCGTTCAGCATCACCAACCTGTACTGGGCCGCTACCGCGATCGCGGCTTATGCCCTGTTGGAGGGGGTGGAGGCGGTCGGGCTGTGGTTCGCAAAACGCTGGGCCGAATATCTGACCTTCATCGCCACGATCATCTTCGTGCCCTACGAGGTCTATGAGCTGACCAAGAGTGTCTCGGCCCTGAAGCTGGTAGCTCTTATTCTCAACCTGGCCGTCGTGGCCTACCTGCTGATCGCCAAGCGGTTGTTCGGGCTGCACGGCGGCGGCAAGGCCGAACGGGCCGAGCACGACGCCGACACCGGCTGGCCGCCCATCGAGCGGGCCACCCCCGCCCCCTCCACACCGACAGCCGCCTCCGCCACCCCGTCTCCGACCCCCGGGAACCCCGCAGCCGAAATCAACCGCTGACCGCCGGCGCCGCTGGGGCGGTAATGGGGCGGGTGGAGTAAGCCGCGTGCGTTCCTCCAATTGGCTTGCGCTCTGCCCTAATGCCTCGCGGGTGGCGGGCGGCGTGGCGCAGGATAAGGGGCTATGGACGCCACTCCACTGGACCTGGAACGATGCCAGCACGATCTGCGGGCGGCCGATGTCGAGATCGTCGTCGGCTCGGTTATCGACTTCGCGGGGGTCGCGCGGGCCAAGACGGTCCCGCTTGAGCGCCTGGGCTCGTTCGTGACGGCGGGGATGGGCGCCTCGCCCAGCTGGAATGTTTTCTGCATCGACGACAGCATCGCCTTCACCGAGAAAATCGGCGTGATCGGCGACCTGCGGCTGCGTATCGACCCGGCCGCGCTGCGCGTGGTGGCGCCGGGGGTGGCGTGGGCCCCGGGCGAGTTCACCGAACAGGACGGCGCTCCGTCGCCGTTCAACACCCGGGGCCTGCTGCGCCGGGTCGGCGAGGACCTGGCCGCCGACGGCTACCAGGCCCTGGTGGGCTGCGAGCTGGAGTTCGCCCTTATCCCCGGCGACGGTTCATTCCAAGGCCCCTGGCAGGCCTACGGGCTCGGGGCCGTCATGGGTGAGACGGAGCGGGGCTTTGTCCGCGCTCTCGTCGCCAGCGCGGCCGCGGCCGGTCTTCCGCTCGAGCAGATTCACGCCGAGTACGGCCGCCGGCAGCTCGAGATCTCGCTCGGTCCGACCGATCCGGTCCGGGCAGCCGACAACGTGGTGCTGGCCCGACTGCTGGTCGGCCGGGCCGCGGAGGCCCGCGGCTTGCGCGCCTCGTTCTCGCCGCTCGCCTCGGTGGAGGCGAACGCGGCCAATGGCGCCCACGTCCACTTCTCCTTCACCGACTCCGGCGGCCGGCCCGTCTTCTCGGGGGGAGACGGGCCGCACGGCATCACCGCGGCCGGCGGGTCCGCCATCGCGGGCGTGCTGCGGCGGCTGCCTGAATTCCTCGGCTTCTATGCCGGGTCGGTGCTGTCGTCGCATCGGCTTTTGCCGGGGCACTGGTCAGGGGCGCACCTGTGCTGGGGGCTGGAGAACCGTGAAGCGGCGGTCAGGTTCTGCGCCGCCACCGCGGGAAACCCCGGCGGCGCCTCGGCCGAGCTCAAGGTCGTCGATCCGTCGGCCAATCCCTACCTGGCGGTGGCCGCGATCTTGTGGAGCGCGCAGGAGGGCATCCGCGACGGGTTGGCGCTGCCCGCCGAGGTCGGCAGTGACCCGTCCGCTCAGGGCGCTTCGGTCGAGGTCCTGGTGCCCGAGCAGGCCGCGGTCATCGGGGCCCTGGCGGCGTCGTCGGCCGCGGTGGCCTTCGCCGGGCCCGACGCGATCGAGGCGCTGCTGGCGGTGCGCCGCCACGAAATCACGACCTACGCCGACACGTCAGCCCACGACCTGGCCGAGCGATTCCGGTTCGCATGGTCGATCTGAACCGGAGTGGGCCAGCACAGCAGCTTGCGGAGCTGATCGCGGACGTTCCGCTGGTTGATCACCACGTGCACGGAGCGCTTCGTGCCTCGCCGACCCGCGGCGGCTTCGAGTCGATGCTCAACGAAGGGCTTCCCGGGGAGCCTCCGGCGTCCATGACCCCATTCGATTCCCAGCTCGGCTTTGCCATTCGCCGCCATTGCGGGCCGCTGCTCGGGGTCGCGCCGTCCGCCCCGGCGCGGGAGTACTGGCAGGCCCGCGCGTCCCTGACCGAGGCCGAGGTCAACCGGCGGCTGCTGCCGGCCGCGGGTGTCAGCGACTGGATCGTCGACACCGGCTTCGCCGCGGGCACCGTGCTCTCCGTGGCCGAGCTGGCCGACAGCGGCGGCGGGCGTGGCCACGAGATTGTCCGGCTTGAAGCCCTGGCCGAGACGCTGGCGCCGGCGCTGTCGGCCGGCCAGGACTACGCCGACGCGTTCCGCTCCCGGCTGGCGACGGCGCTCGCGGCCGCTGGCGTGGTGGGGGTGAAGTCGGTCATCGCCTACCGCGCCGGCTTCGACATCGAGTGGCGCAGGCCATCCGATGCCGAAGTTGGCCTGGCGGCTGACCGTTGGCTATCCGGGCTGGCCTCGACCGGGGCACCGGTAAGACTGCAGGACGAAACGCTGCTGCGCTTCGGCCTCTACGCGGCGCTGGACGCGGGCAAGCCGTTGCAGCTTCACGTTGGGTTCGGTGACCGGGATCTCGATCTGCGCCTAGTGAACCCGCTCTACCTGCGGGACTTCCTCTTCGACGCGGAGGCAGCCGGTGTCCCGGTCATGCTTCTGCACTGCTATCCGTACGAACGGGAGGCCGGATACCTGGCCCAGTCGTTCCGCTGCGTCTACCTCGACGTCGGGCTGGCCGTGAACTACGCGGGCGCACGATCGGCGTCCGTCATCGCGAACAGCCTCGAGCTCGCTCCCTTCGGCCGGATCCTGTACTCCTCGGACGCCTGGGGCCCGGCCGAACTCCACTATCTCGGCGCGAAGCTCTGGCGCCGCGGCATGACGCGCGTTCTCGGCGCCTGGGTCGACGAGGGAGAATGGGCGGCGGCGGACGCCGGGCGAGTAGCCGAAGCCATCGCCTACCGCAACGCGCAGCGCGTCTACGGCCTCTGAAATGCATCATCCCGAACGCACGCGTGGCTCCGCCTGAACGCCCGATTTCCGCCACTCCATGGCCACCCACATCCGAGGAGGAATTCCGCCTTCCGCACTGATCCGCGAACTCAGCCCTCGGCGGTACGGGGCTCCCCGGGCCAGTAAGGCCATTCCTCGAACCAGGGCCGCTGCCCGGGCAGGTAAGGCCAGGGCCGAGGCCGCCTGCTGGCCGAAGGTGATCACGATTTCCCGGCCGTTGGCATAGCTGGCCACCGGCTGCTGGAGCATGTTGCTCACCCGGCGCGCGACCCCGTGGAACAGTTCCACCTGGTCCGGCGTGTCAGCGCTCACCCTGAACTGGCCCCTCGCGACGAGCATCTCGGCCACGTAGGGAGCCAGGTTCGCCTCGCCGCGGCGCTGCTCCTCCGAGCTGAGCGGGGCGCGCTGGTACTGGGACTGTGGGTCGGGAGGCTGAGTCACCGCTGATCTCCTTATGTTCGCCCGCGTTTCACCCTTCCATCCGCCCCGGCCGCCTCGCAACCGTAAAGCGGAGATCCACCGGTGCCGCGGCGGGCCCGGCGCGGCCTTAGGCGTTCTTCAGGCTGGCGGCGACAGCGTCGGCGAGGGAGATCGTCGGCCGGCCGATCAGGCTGGTGAGATCGCCGGAGGGCACTTCCAGCAGGCCGACCGCGATGGACTGGTCGGAGTCAACCATGAGCTCGACATAGTGCTGGGGTAGTCCGGCGTCGGCCAGTGCCTGCTTGTGCTGGTCGGCGGTGAGGTTCCGGTACACCACTGGCGTCCCGGCGGCCGTGGAGATCTCGGCTGCCAGGTCGGAGTAGGTCCAGGCGGGGTCGCCACCGAGTTCGTAGACCTTGCCCTGGTGTCCCTGGCCGGTCAGGACGGCGGCCGCGGCGGCGGCGTAGTCGGCGCGGGCGGCGGCGGAGACCCGGCCGTCGCCGGCGCTGCCGATGAGGGTGCCGGTGGCGGCCGCCTGGGTGATGGCCGCGTCGTAGTTCTCGGTGTACCAGCCGTTGCGCAGGAAGGTGAACGGGATGCCGGAGGCGCGGATGAGCTCCTCGGTGGCCTTGTGCTCGGGGGCCAGCGCCATCGGCGTGGTGTCGGCCAGCGGGATGCTGGTGTAAACGAGGTGGCCGACGCCGGCTTGCCTGGCTGCGTCAATCACGGCCTGGTGCTGGGGCACGCGGCGGCCCATTTCGCTGCTGGAGACCAGCAGGAGCTCGTCGGCCCCGGCGAAGGCCGCGGCCAGGGTTTCCGGCCGCTCGTAGTCCGCTTCGCGGACCTGCACGCCGCGGTCGGCCAGACCGGCCGCCTTCTGGGGCGTGCGGACGGCGGCGACGATCTGAGCGGCGGGCACGCCGCGGGCAAGCAGGTCTTCCACAACCAGACGGCCCAGGTGGCCGGAGGCGCCGGTAACGACGATGGTCATCAGCTGATGTCCCTTCATAGTCCGGTCCGCCGCAGGCATCCCGGTGGAGCCTGTCCCGCGGAGCACGTCTTCGAAGCTACACTAACTTTTAGAAAGTGCAAACTTTGGGAAATCGATAACTTTGGGAAAGCGCTGACTGAAGGTATGCTATGGCGTGTGAATGCTCCGCAGCCGCCGACGCTGGCAGATCCCGGGCAGGCCAGTCCGGGGCCTGACGTCTTCTCCCGTGACTGCCTTTCGCGCGAGACCCTGGAGCACGTCACCGGCCGCTGGGGCATCCTCGCCCTCAGTGCCCTTGACGACGGCACGATGCGCTTCAACGCCTTGCGGCGACGCGTCGACGGAGTGAGCGAGAAAATGCTCGCGCAGACGCTGCACAACCTCGAGCGGGACGGGCTGGTTCACCGCGAAGCCCGGCCCACCAACCCTCCCTACGTCGAGTACAGCCTCACTCCCCTCGGGCAAAAGGTCGCCAAGCACCTGACGGGGCTCATCGATTTCGTCGAAGGCCAGATGCACGAGGTGCTGGCCGCCCGCGCACGCTACGACGGGGCGACGATCGCGCCGAAGGCCGCGCAGTCGTAGCTCACCTGTCCGCGGGTCTGCTGTCCAGGCCCGCTTCCTGGCTATTTCGCGGACTGTCGCGTCTGCGCATGACCGCCACCCCGGCCAGAATGAGCACGATTCCGGCCACCATCAGCACCGTTATGGTCTCGCCAAGCACGGCCACGCCGAGGATCACCGCCACCACCGGCAGCAGGTACGTGACCGTGGACGCCGCGGTCGCCCCGTCGCTGGTGATGATCTCGTAATTCAGCGCATAGGCAATACCGGTGCCGATCAGGCCGAGGATGGCGATGCTCACCACGACGGTGCCGTTCAGCCGCGGGCTCGGCGCGCCAACCACACCCAGGACGCCGGCGAGAATGACCGCGGCCACCAGCAACTGGCACGCGGACAGAGCAACCGGGCTGATGCCCCGCCGGGCGATGAACTTGTCCATGTAGACATAGCTGATCCCATAGGAAATCGAGGCGGCGAGACACTCGATCGCTCCCGCCAGACTCGTCCCCGACTGGTCCTGCCACGGCGCGAACACCAGCAGCGCCCCGGCGAACCCGACCGCCAGGCCGGCGCCCCGCAGCAGTGACAGCCTCCGCTCATGCCGCGTGGCCAGCGCGATGACGACGGTCCACAGCGGCGTCGTCGCGTTGAGGATGCCCGCGGTCGAAGAGCTGACCTGCTGCTCGCCGAGCGCGAAGAGCAGGTACGGCACCGCGTTGGCGAAGACGGCGGCAACGGAGATGTGCGCCCACGCGCGCGGGGAGCGCGGCAGCTGGTACCTCCGCACCGCGACGATGGCGAAGAGTGCCGCCGCCCCGAGGGCGAGCCGGGCGAAGGTGACCTCCACCGGCGACAAGCCGCGCAGCGACAGCTTTATCCACAGGAAGCTCGACCCCCAGATCGCAGCCAGCAACGCCAGCCGAACGGTCGTTGACCTGCGCATCCAGTAGTCCTGCTCTCTGCTGGCGGCCACCTAAAGATGGCGGAACTGATCGGGCTCGAACCGTGGCGGTTGAGTGTTCCTCAGCGCTCCCACCGCAGTCAAGCGGCGTTTTCGGGCTAAAAAACCGGGTGCGGGCTATCGCGAGAGGTCGTTAGCATCCGGGCATGGATCTTCGCGGAGAACTTCCGGGCGACAGAGAAACCGTGCGGGACATCCACCTGCGGGCGTTCGGTGACCACGGCCCGGTCGTGGCCGACCTGGTCGATACCTTGCGGGAGTCCATCACGCCGACGGATGGTCTCTCGCTGGTTGCCGAGCAGGACGGATACATCGTCGGGCACGTCATGTTCACCCGCAGTCTGCTCGATGCCCCTCGGCGGCTGGTTGACGTGCAAGTGCTCAGCCCCTTGGGTGTCATGCCCGAGCACCAAGAGCGCGGCGTCGGCTCGGCCCTGGTACGCCATGGGCTGAAGGCACTTGCCGAGCGGCCCGTCCCCCTGGTCTTCCTCGAGGGAGATCCGCGCTATTACGCACGTTTCGGGTTCGCGCCCGGTTCCGGCCAGGGCTTCAGGAAACCATCCCTGCGCATTCCGGATGCCGCCTTCCAGGTCAGCAAGCTCCCGGCTTATGAGCCCTGGATGACCGGAACACTGGTCTACGCGGAGCCGTTCTGGCGGCACGACTGCGTCGGGCTGCGTGACCCGAGCGCATAGTGCTGGCCAGAGCGATTTCCTCAATCAGACATGTAGTTTCAGGTGTATGCCGGGCATAAAACTACATGGCAGAGCTCTAAGAGGATGCCGGTGTAAAGGTCGGCCGGGGTCAGCAGGCGTACCTCTCCAGACCGAGCTGCCTCGTCCCTCAGTTCCGCGGTGAACCCGGCGCCGCTGAAGCACAGCAACCGGGCCGTCCCCGCGCCATGCCGACCTTGCGTGGTCAGCAGGCCACGGATGTGGCGTAGCCGCTCCAGATGGGCGAGGCCCATGGTCTCGTGCCATTTTGCCTCGCCGATGGCCAAGACGGCCTCTCGGCCGCCGTCGTCGGCTGCGAATGCCGCGACATCGATCTGCCGGGTCTTCTTGCTGGCCGGGTCGTTCACGGTGCCGGGCTCGACCCGGGCCGGAAAGCCTCCGGTGATCTCCTCGGGAGCGAAATACCTGGTCCAGTAGCGGCACAACTGCTCGAAGTGCGGGCCGAGAACGTTGGAGGTGAAGCGGGGCTCGTTTCGCTCCCACAGGCGTGCGGGGCTCCTGGAGTGCGCCAGGTCGGACCAGATCGGGCGCATCACCCCGTGGTAGAAGGTGATCAGCGGTTCGGCGATCTCGTAGGTTGACCGGTTGGCGCGAAACGCGTCCGGCTGCTGGTGGACCAGGCCGCAGCTCGTCAGAACGTTGAGCGGATGGGCCAGGTCGCCGGACTTGCGGCCGATGTAGGTAGCGATGCTGCCCTAGTGTTATTGCCGTCGGCGATGGCGGCTAGGACCGAATGGTAGAGCCCCATGTCCTGTAGCTCCGACTCCGCGGCGAGCAGGTAGCGCGCCTCCCGGAACAGCGGGCTGGTCCGGTTCAGCACTGTTCGCGGGACCCAGCGAACGAAGTTCGCTGGCGGGCAGTCGTCAGGGCGAACTCGCGGGAGGCGGGATCCGCCGGCGATCGCGTGCACCTTGATCGCCAGTAGCGGGTCCGTGACATTCCAGAACTGCGCCGCCAGTTGGTAGTCCAGGGTCGGGACGACGAGCTCAAGCCCGGCCCTTCCGCGCAGTGGCGCGTTCCCGGCCAGCAGCGTGCCCATGAAGGTGATGGCTGAGCCGCACAGCAGCAGTCGGGTGCGGCTGCCCTCGCGCTGTGCCCGGCGCGGCGCGAGCGCGTTCTGCAGAATCGACGGCAGTGACGGGTTGGCCCGCGCAAGGTAGGGAAATTCATCGATCACCACGGTGGTCGGCTGATCGTTCCCCAGTGCTAGCAGTGCGTCGAACACCTCATGCCAGTTGTCGAGGCGCAGCCCAGACGTAAGGCCGAGATGCTCCCCGAGTGCCGCGCCGATCTGGTGCAGGGAATCGCCATCGGTTGCCTCGTCCGCCGCGTAGTAGAAGCCTCCCGTCGCTTCGCACAGCGCTCGCAGCAGGAAGGTCTTGCCCTGCCGACGCCTGCCGGAGACGATTCCGAGGGTGGCGCCAGGTCTCTCGTGTTCGGCGAACGCGACAAGCTCCATCCACTCGACGCCACGATCGAACATGTCGTCGGGCTTGTCTGCCAGCACGCTGGGCGAGGCTCTCATAACTCGACTTCTCATAACTCGACTTATGAAAGGTCTAGTTGGCACAACATCCCAGGACTACGCCTCGTAGGTAAATCACCCGACGTTCTCGACACAGATTCTCCAGACGGGCCGGATGACGGCCATTGCATCTTCTATTGTCCGAGCGCCGATATCGAGTTCTCCGATCAGCCCGAGATAATCGTCCCGCCAGGCACTTGGCGGCTCAGGGAGCTCGGCTGGCACTGGATGCGTGGCCCGCACCTGGAAGACAGTGCGGACGCGGTCGGTCAGCCGCGTGACGTCAATCAGGTTAAGTTCGATGAGGAGCACAAGGTCGACGAGGTCCTTGACCCGGGTGTTCGGCCGATCCCCGTAGATTCGGGTAAGCGCATGGAACTTCTCAGCTGCGTGCTGGGCGACGTCGATGGCCGGGACGGTAACGGACGGTGCCAGACCAGCGAACGTAAGGGCCGAGGAGAAGGTCAGTGGCTCGATTGCGTCGGCGATTTCCTCGGCCCTGGCGACCACGTCCATGCGGACCGAGGCGTAGCTCTTCCCAGCGAGCTGTACGTTCACCGAGAACCGCCATCCTGGGCGCCCAGCCATGTCTGCCGCGAGCGGGCGTGGTGCCGCGACGGAAAAGATGAAATTGTCTCCGTCTACATCCTCCTCAAGCGCCGCGCTTAGATGGGACCACACGCCGTGCCCATCTACATCGCCATGAAGCGTCGCAAGGTCGAGGTCGCGCGTGGTCCGGCTAACGTTCCCGAGCCTGAGTTCAAGGGCGAACCCGCCCTTGAGCACCCATGGCGGATTCCCGGCCGACCCTTCGGCTAGGCGGGCAAGGATCCGTTCGAAGGCAACTTGGCGCCGAAGACGACCAAGATCAACTCCCGTCGCCTGGGCCTGCGTCATTAGCCGCGTCTCAAGCGCCTGGCGGAAAGCTCGGGGCGTACCGTACTGATTGGTCATAACGACTCCGATTCGAGGGCGCCGAGCGCCCGTTCGATACGGAGTGCCGCCCGGGGGCCGAACTCGTCCGCTCGATGCCGCAGTCGCCGCGGCGCTACTAGCCCCGCTTGACCGCATCGGCGATCGCCACATCCAGTTGCTCCTGCGTCATGCCTCCGGACGCAACATCGAACAGTGTTCGCTGAACTGATGTGATCTGGTAGCCATCACGATCCTCAACATCCTCGGGTGCGAGGATTGCCTTGTGGATAACAACAGCGGGGTCCGTGGCGCGAAAGCCAGGGGGCGCCGTCAGATGGAGCCGTGCCGGGTTCGCGTCGCCTAGGTCGTAGCTGACGAGCGCCGACTCATGCGAGATAACGGCCTGATCGCGACTCCACAGACGCCAGAGCACGTAGCGGTCCTCATCGCGTGTGGGCCAATCGGGTAGGCGGAACAGGCCGCGGCCGACGCGATCCCAGTTACCGCGATCCACGTGGTACTTCTGCGATTGATAGGAGTAACCGGCCTCCAGAGCTTGCGCAGCTGTGAAGTAGCCAGCCTGGTACACCGCGACCGCATTGAGCGAGCGCCGCAGGACTGCTGGATCGGCCGGCATAGTCAACATGATAGCGAATTCCTCAACGAGACATGTAGTTTCATGTATCAGGCCTTCACGAAACTATATGGAAGATGTAGTAGGGGCCTCACATGCGTACGGCGAGCTGGCGAGCAAACGTGAGGGCGCTCATGGTGCCGCGGCCGCTCGTCTCTAACTGTCGACCTAAGGTATCAACAGTCGACTAGTCACGACAACAACGCTTCTCTCACGTTCGCGTGTGGACCAGCCAAGGTCGAATACGTGGTCATGGGACCGATCCACCACCTAGCCCACCGATTTTCGGTTTATCAGCGGACGAGTTTCAGCTATGGGGTCCCGCTGTCGTCGGGGCTAGCCGCTAGCGAGAGCATGCCAGGGCGCAGCAGGCTGATGATCTGCTCCGGGTCGGCGGTGGCGAGTTCGTCGGACTTGATGAGGTGCCGGGAGACCGTGATACCGATGGTGATGGCGCTGATGATCGCGGCCCGCAGGTCGGCGTTGGCGGCGGGGATGGCCTGGGCGATCTGCGCCTGGTAGCGGGCGATGCCGTCGCTGGCGGCGCTGGCGGCTTCGGGGTTGGTCAGCATCGAACGCAAGAGGGCCAGCGACGCGACTGGCTCGCTCGCCAGCCGGCTGGCGAGCCCGGCGAGGATCTGCTCGGCCGCCTCCGCCCCGGTCCCGCTGATCTCGGGCACGGGGGCGGCCTCGATCACCCGCCGGTACAGCTCCTGCTTGGAGCCGAAGTAGTGCATGACCAGGCCCGCGTCGACTTCGGCGGCCGAGGCTACGGCCCGGATGGTGGCCCGGTCGTACCCGGCGCTGAAGAAGACCTGGGTCGCGGCGTCGAGGATGCGCGCCTCGGTGCGGCGGCGCTGCTCGGCGCGCGAACCGGGCCGGGGAGTGGTCATTGTTTCATTCTACGAGTGTTGACCGGTCGCTCTTAGTCGGCCTCTAGGACGAAGAACAGGAAGCTCAGGAAGGTCCTCCGGCCGCCCCACTCAGGAGGAAACAGTTCGAGCGGGGTATCCGGCGCGGGGGGCGGCTCGCTGATGACGGCGATCCGGAAGCCAGCCGCGGTGAAGGAGTCGGTCATCGCGTGCAGCGGGCGGCTGTAGAAGGTCATCGGGGCGGTGAACCCGCCGAATGTCCATTCCTCGGTCCGCCTGCGGGTCCGGAAGTAGCCGGACTTGCCCGTCTCCGTCATGTGCCCGTACTCGACCGCGAAGGGATGGTCGACGGCCACGATCAGCCTGCCGCCGGGCTTCAGCACGCGTCGCAGTTCGGCCAGCGGTCCCGTCCAGTCCTCCAGGTAATGCAGCACCAGGGACGCGATGACGTCGTCGAACTCGCCGTCGCCGTAGGGCAGCGGGCCGGCCAGGTCGACCATCCGCAGGTCCGCATCGGGGCCCAGCCGCTTGCGGGCCAGCTCCAGCATCTTGGCGCTGGAGTCGAAGCCGGCCACGGTGGCGCCGCGGTCGCGCAGCATCGCCGATATCGGTCCGGCGCCGCAGCCGGCTTCAAGGATCCGCCGCCCGGCCACGTCCCCGGCCAGGTTCACGATCGCGGGCCGCGAGTAGTAGGCGTTGAGCAGGCTGCCCTCGGTCTCGGCGGCGTACGCCTCGGCGAAGCTGTCATAGTCGTTGGCGTTGGGCACGGATGGCCGTCATCCTCAACGATGCGGGTAGCTGAAGGGGGCCCCGGCAGGGGCCTCGGAAGCAGGAGACATGCGGGCATCCTGACAGCGGACGGCCCAGCCTGCCCCCGCATCTGTCCGGGGTAGCGGACCGCTTGCCGCTCAGCCGCCGAGGCCAGGGAATCCCAGCTTGGCGAGCCATGCGGTCAGCACATTGGCGAGCACGTTTTCGCCGGTCGCCATCAGGACCGTTCCGATCGTCCGGAGGGCGGTCGCGAGGCGGCCGCTGTCCGGGGACTCTTTCGCAGCCTCCGCGGTGGCCTGTTCCAGTGCCTGCTCGAACTCGGCCTTGGGGGCGGGAGCCAGGTACATATGCGGGGCGACGCTTCTCATGGTGAGCAAGAACGCTCGCAGTTCTTCCGGGTCTATCAACGTCCCCACGAACTGGCTGGCCCCGTCGCCGATATTGATCTGGCTGCCAGAGATATCACCAGCGATTTGCACTGTCAGGTGCCGATGACCCTGGCTGATACCGTCTTCCCTCATATCGGGCATCTCCGCTGCCTGCGAGATGCCGCTGGGAGTCGGCCACGCCGATAGTGATATTCCTCCCTTCTGGAGTCTGATGTACCCTGCTTTTTCCAAGCGTTGGAGGGCACTCATCAGGTCTCTTTGGGAAAAGAAATGACCGTCGGCCGTTCGATCCCTGACAGGATATTCCCGTAGGTATTTCGGGTCTTCGGCGGTAGCCTTTTTAGCTACCAGCCATTGCAGCACCTTCGCCTGCGCCTGCCTGTTACGGACCTCCCTTCCGGCATCACGCCACAGTTCGCCCAGCTCGGTAAGCCGCAGCCGCGTGAACAGCTCAGACATAAGCGGGATGTCCACGGTCGGCCCCGCCGAAATGGCCAGGACGCTGACCGTTCCACTGCCATCAGCTGGCGCCAGCAACTCGTCTACCTGCCCAACCGCCTGCCATGCGCGCAGTTGTGCCGTGCTCGGAGAGGCCATAGACACCTCCCTGATCAGGTTGGCCGTCGCCGCGACCAACACTGCGCTCAACGCCTCGGCGGCAGACCAAGTGTCAAGATACTGGGCAAAGCTATCGGGACCCACTGATGGCGTTGCGCAGGCCGGGGCGGCCGGCCAGGCAATGATCTCGACAAGGTCGGCGACCGCCGCGCCGATCCGGTAAGCCTTCTCCTCTTCTGGTAGTGATGCCGGCTGCCAAGGCCTCATCTGGTATCGCCAGGATCCGGTCCGGCCCGGCGCTACCGTTCCCTTTTGACCAGAAAGTCCGGCGAGCAGCCGGCCGCCATCCTTCAAGCCAATGGCAAGCACGACAGAGAGCGGCTCCGGGCGCTGCGGATCTTCGCTCGTCCGGCTCTCCCACTCCGCCCATTCGTCGCGGAGACACGCGAGATCCCCGGGATTCAGCTCCAGGGCAGCCTCCTCGCGCGCATTAGCGTAGGCTCCGCGCGCGGCCAGCCTGGGCCCAACGGAGGGCCGGGTCATCAACTTCCGCAGCGTGCCGCGGTCCGTCGCGAACGATGACCACCACGCAACAACCGTGAGACACCCTGCGATGAACCCGATGACCTTGGTCGTGTCGCTATCGATCGCGAACAAGGCAACGGCGCCGGCCATCACGACGCACGCGACAATCGAATATTTGCGGACCCGCCGCGCCAGATTACGGGCCTCTTGCCAATCAGGAGCGGACTCAGCGAGGAATAGCGGACTCAGCCGCCGACCTTCCATAGCCCGCCCCTGCGTTCGATCAGCGTCCGATACTAGACACCTGGGGACCCAGGCCAGCATGCGGACGCGGACTCAGTTGAGCCACCATTATCTCGAGTCCGAGTTTAGGTGCCCCCGCATACGACGCAAGTCCGAAGGCCATTCTTAGTCGGACTAGCCGAGTCAGCCTGAGCAGCTGACCTTATCCACAGCCTGGCTCTGGTCGAGCGCCGCCAGGAACTCGGTTATCGCCTCGACCACCGCGTCGGGAGCGCGCCGGGGGAGGTGATGGCTGGCGTGCGAGACGAGACGGAGCTGGGCGTTGGGCAGTTCCTCCGCCAGCCGTTCGGCCGTCATGATGGGAACGATCTGGTCGGCCGGGTCGGCCAGCAGCAGCACCGGCACGCCGATCGTCGGCAGATTGGCCTCCAGTTCGGCCAGCTCGCTCAGCAGCGCCCGCTGCTCGGTCAGGAAGGCGCGCCACAGTGGCTCGGCGCCGCTGCCCCGCTGCCCCCAGACCTGCAGGTTGATGTGCTCGTCGGCGTACAACGGCCGGCCGTAGCGGCGGCGCAGCCACTCGATCCTGGCGCGGGCCATCCAGGGCGTCCAGCGCCACATGATCTGCGCGCTCACCGGGCCGAACACCGGCGCCGCGAGCAGCCAGTCCAGGATGCTGACCGACCCCGGGCCGACGCCGGCCAGCAGGACCACCGCCTTCACCCGGTGCGGGGCCAGGGCCGCCGCCTGGAGCGCGATGCCCCCGGCCCACGAGTGGGCGACCAGGACGGCGGAGTCCACGTTCCGTTCATCCAAATCTTCCAGCACTGCCCGGGCGTTGGCGGAGAACCCGGCGGCCGGGCGCTCGCTGCTGCCGTAGCCCGGGCGGTCGGTCGCTACCGCGTGCAGCTGGGCCGGCAGCCGGGCCATGACCGCCGCCCAGTCGGCGGCGGCGCCCGGCTGGCCGTGCAGCAGGACGAGTTCGTGCGCGCCTGGCTCCGTCGCGGGCAGGTCCCCCGGTACCGGCTCCAGCTCGGGTTCGGGCGCGGACTCGGCCGCGGGCCTGCGGATCCGCCCCACCAGCAGGACCAGCCACCCCACCGCCGCTACCAGCCAGAAGCTGATCAGCCGGTAGAGCACCGCGGCGGCGACGGCCGGGCCGATGCGCAGCCCCGACGCGACCAGCGCCACGCTGATCGCGCCCTCGGTGATGGCCAGCCCGCCGGGGGTGAGGGACAGGCTCGACGCGCCGACCCCCGCCAGGTAGACCAGCAGCAGGTCGCGCCACGGGACGGCGGCGCCGACGGCGAGGATGCTGACCGCCAGTACCCCCGCGTCGGCCACCCAGTTGACCAGCGAGTCGCCGGTCGCCAGGGTCCAGCTTGACAGCGGCAGGCGGAGCGCACCGAACCGTCCGGCCCAGGCCCGCAGGGCCAGCTGCGGGTCGGTGGCCGGCCAGCGCAACAGCCGGGCACCGTGCTTGAGCGCCTGCGTCAGGTATTTCAGCAGGACGGCGCGTAGCCGCGGGCGGTAGGCGGCGACCGCGATCAGCACCACCGCGATGACGACCAGGACGACGCAGGGAACGGTGATCGCGAGGGCCAGGGCGTGCCCGGACACCAGGCCGCCCACGGCCAGCACGATGATCCAGGTGACGGAGGAAATCACCCCGCCCGCCAGCAGGGCCCAGCCGGCCAGCAGGACGCCGGCGCCGAGCCGGGTGAAGCGGCGGAAGAGGTAGGCGGCGGCCAGCCCGGGGCCGGCCAGCGGGACGGAGACCGACAGCGCGTTCGCCGCGTAGACGGTGCCCAGCATCGCGGTCCGGCCGGGCCGGAGGAAGCCGCCCGCGGTGAGCAGGAGGCGAAGCATCGCGGCGAAGGCAGCCATGGATACTGCCTCGAGCAGGATGCCGACCGGGAGCCAGGTCCAGCGCAGATGGGCCAGTACCGTGACAGAGCCAGCCAGCCGGGACCGCTCAGCCGCCGCCGCTCCCGCCATGATCGCCAGGGCAATAACCGCGACGCCAGCCGTCGTCGCCCTTCCTGGCCACACCGGGCGACGGACCAGGTCGCTCTCGATCACCGGCGCTGTCCTCTCCTGGTCAGCCTCGGTTGCAGGTCGCACTTTAACTGTCAACAACCACTACGTTTCGGGTGATACCCGGAATGTCACAAATGTAAGCGGGCTTCGTCGCAGCCCCGCGCCTATCCATCTGTAACGAATTGATGACCTTGCTACCGGGACAGCATCGCCCCTCGCGGGACCCCGCCACCTTGATCACGAGTTGGCAAGCGGCGGTGACGCTGCGGCGAGGAGCTTCCCGGCGGCGTCGCGGGCGCGGGTGACCTCTGGCGTCCCCAGGCCGATGAGGCGAAGGCAGGAGGCGGCGATGTCGTGCGCGTAGGAGTCCCGCAGGTCACCGGACCGGCGCAAATGGATGACCGACTCCACGACCTGCATGACCAGCGCCGCGATGAGAGTCTCATCCAGTCCTACGGACGGGGCGGCCGCACGGCCGAGCCGGCCGTAGGCCGCCTGCAACTGCGACCGCTCCTCCCGGAACGACGCGAACTCTTCTCCCTGCACCTCAGGTACCAGGTAAAGCGTGGCGATGTTGTGCGGCGCGCGGGTGAGGGTCCGCACGTCGATGAGGGCGAGCGCGTACAGCCCGGCGGCGGGGTCGTCGCGGCAGCGGGACTCCAGCATCGCGGCGACCTGCAGGCTGGGCCGCACCGACTGGGTGAGCAGCTCGAGCAGGAGCTCATCCTTGCCCGCGAAGTGGTAGTACAGCGACGCCTGGCGGATGCCGACGCGCTCGGCAATCTGCCGGGTCGTCGTCGCGGCGAGACCCTGGCTGACGAAGAGCCCGGCCGCCGCGTCGAGTATCTCCTCGCGTGGCGGCACGGCGGCGTTGCTGGCCGGCCGCAGCCGGGGACGCCCCGCGCGCCGCCGGTGCTCGGCCGCCCCTGCCAGCTCGCCCGCCGCCGGGCCTCGCGCGTCCCCCACACCAGCGATTATCTCAGACGGCTGCGCGGCGGCGGCCCACCCACGCACGCCAGCCGCCGAAGCGCGTGATGTCGGCCGCGCCCCGCACCGCGGCCGGCTCGCAGAGGAATCCCAGCACGTCACGGCCGTCGTCCAGCCAGACCCGGCCGACCGCCATGGGGGCGGCCAGCCCGGTCATGAAGCGGGCGAAACCCGCCGCGGGCAGCCGCCACACCTCGCCCGCGATCGACGCCCCGGCGCCGCCCGCGTCCGATGCCCCGGCATCGGGCCGTGGCCCGGCATCGGGCAGTGGCCCGACCCGGACCAGGCCAGGCTTGGGCGGCTGGGTCGACAGGGCGTACAGGCGGTAGGCGGGCGCGGTGGCAGCCGGCCCGACGAGCGTGCCGCCCGCCGCGAGGAGCTCACGGTTCAGCGGCTGCCCGCTCAGGTGCGCGCCGACGACCAGCAGGTCGACGTCGGCCTGGTCCCAGCGCGCGGCGATCTCGGCCAGCCGCGCGTCGCTGCCCGCCGGACCCGTCAGCATGATCCCGAACGGCAGCCCGGCGACTGTCCCGGCCGGCACCGCCAGGGCTGCCAGGTCGAGCATATTGGCGCAGTTCGTGTAGGTTCCGAGCCGCGCGTTGAGGCCGAGCGGGTCGGCCCGCACTTCGGCGATCGTCGGGTGCAGCGTGGTCGTCGGGGTCAGCAGCGCGTCGCAGCCGTCCAGTGCCTCCGCGGCGCGCGCCGCGAGCCGGTCCAGCCGCTCCTGGTCCGCGAAGTAATCGGCCGCGCGGTGCTTCTCGGCGTCGAGGATGATCGACGCGACGACCGGGTCAAGGTCGCCGCCGATGAGGCTGGCGTGCTCGCGGATGTGGTCGCCGACCGCCGTGTAGCGCTCGGCCACGAACGACCCCCCGTACAGCAGGCCGGCGGCCTCCAGCAGGGGCGCGATGTCGACCGGTACGACCTCGGCGCCGGCCGCCCGCAGTCGCGCGACGGCCGCCTGGAACGCCTCCGCCCAGCCGTCGGCCAGCCCGGCGAGCTGGGCTGGCAGCGGGACGGCGACGCGGGCGGGCCCGCCGTCGGCGCCGGAATTGGCGCTAGCATCGGCGCCGCGGGGACGCCAGCCGCCGCGCGGCCGGCTGCCGAGCAGGGTCGCCAGCGGGTCCACCCCGTCGGGGCCCGCCATCACCGCGACCGCCCGGCGGGCCAGCGGCAGGGACGGCGCGAACACGGTCACGCAGTCGAGCGAGCGGCAGGCCGGCACCACGCCGGTACATGGGATGACGCCTCGCGTCGGCTTGACGCCGACGATGCCGTTCAGGGCGGCGGGCACCCGGCCGGAGCCGGCCGTGTCGGTGCCGAGGGCGAAATCGACCAGGCCGAGCGCCACCGCGACCGCCGACCCGGCACTGGAGCCGCCGGAGATCCGCGCGGGATCCCACGCGTTGCGGACCGCGCCGTACGGGCTGCGGGTGCCGACGAGGCCGGTCGCGAACTGGTCGAGGTTGGTCTTGCCGATCACGACCGCCCCGGCCCGGCGCAGCCGCGCGACGCAGCTGGCGTCCCGCTCGGGCAGGTACGCATACGAGGGTGCGCCCGCGGTGGTGGGCAGCCCGGCCACGTCGATGTTGTCCTTGACCGCCGCCACCAGGCCGGCCAGCGGCAGTTGTTCCCCGGCCGCGACCGCGGCGTCGATCGCGGCGGCTTCGGCCAGGGCGTCGGCCGCCGGGCGGAGCGTGATCCAGACCTCGGGGCGGCCGGCCGCGTCGATGGAGGCGTACGCGGCCGTTACCCGGGCGACGGCGCTCACTCGGGCCCGTCCGGGAGCAGCGCCAGCAGCACCTGGCCCGCTGCGACCTGGGTCCCGACGGCGGTGTAGACCTCCGCCACGGTCCCGTCGTGGGGGGCGACGATGATCGTCTCCATTTTCATCGCCTCCAGCGACGCGAGCTTGTCGCCCTTGGTTACCCGCAGGCCGGGCCGGGCGTCGACCTGCCAGACGCTGGCGATGAACGGCGCGGTCACCGCGGTCGCCCCGGCCGGCACCCGCACCGCCTCGTCCATCCCGCCCGCGCCGGCGACGGGGGCGTCGAACTCGGCTCGGTCGAACTCGCCGCTGGCACGCCAGCGTCCCTTCTCGGCCGCGAACGCGGCCGACTGCCGCGCGCGGAACGCCTCGATCGACGCCGCGTTCTCGGTCAGGAACCGGGTGTACGAGCCGTAGTCGAACCAGCCGTCGGCCACGTCCACGTGCCCGCGCCCGGCCTCGGTCTCGGCCCGCAGGTCAAGCAGCTCTTCGGCGCTGACCGGGTACCACTCGATCTGGTCGAAGAAGCGCAGCGCCCACGGGTGCTCGGCGAACAGCCCGGCGCGGCGGAACCGGTTCCACACCTGGGTCGTCCGCCCGACGAACTGGTAGCCGCCGGGTCCCTCCATGCCGTAGATGCACAGGTACGCGCCGCCGATGCCGACGGAATTCTCCGCCGTCCAGGTCCGCGCCGGGTTGTACTTGGTCGTGACCAGCCGGTGCCGCGGGTCGACCGGCGTGGCCACCGGCGCGCCCAGGTACACGTCGCCCAGCCCGAGCACCAGGTACCGGGCGGCGAAGACGGTCTCGCGCACGTCCTCGGGCGTCGCCAGCCCGTTGATCCGCCTGATGAACTCGATGTTCCACGGCGTCCAGGGCGCGTCGGAGCGGACACCGTGCATGTACCGCTCGATGGCGAGGCGGGTCGCCGGGTCGTCCCACGACAGTGGCAGCCGCACGGTACGCGACGGCACCCGCAGCTCCTGGGCCGGCGGCAGCGCGTCCTCGACCTGCTGCAACAGCGGCAGCAGGGACCTCGCGGGCAGCCGTGCGGCGTCGGTGTGGATCTGCAGCGAGCGGATGCCCGGCGTGAGGTCGATGACCCCGGCCAGGCCCTCGGCCGCCAGCGCCTCCTGCAGGGCGTGCACCCGCATCCGCAGGCCCAGATCGAGAACGGGATCACCGTACTCGACGATCACGTTGTCGTCGCCATCGCGGCGGTAGACCACGGCGGGCGCGCCCGGCCCGCCGTCGCGCCGGGCCAGGATCCCGTCGTCGCCGTCGCCGCCGGTGCGCGCCAGCACTGGGGTAGCGCGCCGGTCCCGCAGCGACGCCGCGTCGGCCTCGCGTACCGGCACGAAGCGCACGGTGTCCCCCGGCCGGAGCTGCCCCGTCTTCCACAGCTCGCCACTGGCGATGACCGCCGGGCAGACGAAACCGCCGAGGCTCGGGCCGTCCGGGCCGAGGATGATCGGCGTGTCCCCAGTGAAGTCGAGCGCGCCGACCGCGTAGGGGACATCGTGGATGTTGGACGGGTGCAGCCCGGCCTCGCCGCCGTCCTCGCGGGCCCACGACGGGCGCGGCCCGATCAGCCGGACGCCGGTGCGGGCCGAGTTGTGGTGCACGGTGTAGCTGCTGGCGTACAGCTCATCGATGTCGGCCCGGGTGAAGAACTCCGGTGCGGCGTGCGGTCCCTCGGTGACCCCGATCTCCCAGTCACTGACGATCGCGGGCCGCCGGTGCGGCGGTACTGGCGAGGACGCGGCGGCCGGGACGACGTCGCGGCGCGCCCTCAGCACGTCGCCGGCCGCCAGGGCACGCCCGCCATGACCGCCGAACCGGCCCAGCGTGAACGTCGACGCGCTGCCCAGATAGGGCGGCACATCGAAGCCGCCGCGCACGGCCAGGTAGCTGCGCAGTCCCGGTCCGCCGATCGCGCCGATCGTGAGGGTCGCGCCAGCCGGCACGGTAAACGGTTCCCACCAGGCCACGGGCAGGCGGCCGGCACCGCCCGGGCCAGCGAGGCCGCCCGCGTCGCGGGGAACGCCGCCGCCGTCAAGCGACGCGGCGGAGACCGCCCCGGCCAGGCACACGACTGTGTCGTGGGAGAACTTCAGGCTCGGCCCGGTCGCGGTGCACTCCAGCGCGGGCGCGCCCTCGGGGTTGCCGATGGCGAGGTTGGCCTCGCGCAGTGACACCTCGTCCATCGGGCCGCTCGGCGGCACGCCGACCTGCCAGTACCCCAGGCGCCCGGGCCAGTCCTGGACGGTCGTCAGCGCCCCCGGCTCCAGCACCTCGATCCGCGGCTCAGGATCGGTGAGCCCGTCCAGCGTCGAGGTCGAGTGCGTGGCGGACTGGAAATCCGGCAGCGCGAGCGCCGCGCGCAGCAGCCCCAGGTTGGTGGCGACGCCGTCGACCCGGGTGTGCCCGAGCGCCGCGCCGAGCCTGCTCAGGGCTTGCCCGCGGTCGCCGCCGGCCGCGATGACCTTCCCCAGCATCGGGTCGTAGCTCGGGGAGACCTCAAGGCCGGCCTCAAGCCACGCGTCTACCCGCACGTCCGCCGGCGAGCCCGCCGACCCGGAAACCGGCCAGCTGACCGCGGTGACCAGGCCGGGGCTTGGGCGGCCGCCATGGTTGGGGTCCTCGGCGTAGACGCGGGCCTCGACCGCGTGGCCGCGCGGCACGTGCCGCGACGCCATGAACGCCGCGACGCCGTCGGCGCCCTGGCCGGCCAGCCGCAGCATCTGCTCGACCAGGTCGACCCCGTATACCTCCTCGGTGACCGGGTGCTCCACCTGCAGCCGCGCGTTCACCTCCAGGAACGACGCCTCCTGCCGGGCCGGGTCGTACACGAACTCGACGGTCCCGGCCGAGCGGTAGGCGACCGACGCGGCGAGGTCGCGCGCCGCCTCGTGCAACCGCCGTCGCAGCGCCGGCGGCAGCCCGGGGGCGGGGGCCTCCTCGATGACCTTCTGGTTGCGGCGCTGCAGCGAGCAGTCCCGGTCGCCGAGCAGCGCGACCTGCCCGGTCCCGTCGCCGAAGACCTGAACCTCCACGTGCCTGGCCGGGCGCACCAGCCGCTCGAGGAAGACGCCGGGGGCGGCGAAGTTGGCCGTGGCCAGCCGCTCGACCCGGGCGAACGCGTCAGCCACCTCGGCCGCGTCGTAGCAGGCGAGCATGCCGATGCCGCCCCCGCCGCCGGTGGCCTTGACCATGACCGGGAAGCCGATCCGGCGGGCCTCGGCCACGGCCTGCTCGGCCGAGGCGAGCAGACCGGTGCCCGCCATCATCGGGACGCCGGCGCCGCGGGCGAGCTCGCGGGCGGTGTGCTTGGCGCCGAACGCCTCCAGCTGCGCCGGGGTCGGCCCGACGAACGCGATTCCCGCGTCTTCCACCTGCCGCGCGAAGCCGGCGTTCTCGGAGAGGAACCCGTAGCCGGGGTGGATGGCGCCGGCGCCGGCCAACTTGGCGGCGGAGAGAATGCCGGGACCGTTCAGATAAGAGTCTTGCGGTCTTGCCTCTCCGATCAGGACCGCCTCGTCCGCCTCGCGGACGTGCGGCGCGGCGATATCGGCGGTGGAGTAGACGGCGACCGTGCGCAGGCCGAGGCGGTGCGCGGTGCGGATGACCCGGCGGGCGATCTCGCCCCGGTTGCTGACGAGGACGGTGTCGAACGCCCAGCCGGCCAGCCGACCGCTCACGCAGCCCCTGCCGTCACGATCATCCGCAGCGGGGTGGGGTTGAACCCGTTGCACGGGTTGTTCATCTGCGGGCAGTTGGAGACGAGGACGAGGATGTCCATCTCGGCGCGGAACGCGACCCGCTTGCCGGGCCCGGAGATGCCGTCGACGATGCCGAGGGTGCCGTCGGGCTCGATCGGGACGTTCATGAACCAGTTGAGGTTGGACACGATGTCACGCGCGCCCATGCCGTACTTGGCCGCCTCGGCCAGGAAGTTCTCCCGGCAGCCGTGCTCGGCGGCGGTGTGGTGGCCGTAGCGCAGGGTGTTGGACTCCTTGCCGCACGCGCCGCCGATCGTGTCCTGCCGGTCTATCTCGTTGGCGACGACGGTGGCGAGGGGGTTGCCCTCGTTGGATCGCAGGACGGTACCGGTGTGCACGTAGACGTTGCCGGACCAGGCGATCGTGTCCGGCACGCTGTACCGCTCGTCGGTGTCACGGGCGTTGTAGAGCAGGCAGTCGCCGGACTGGTTGCCGCCGACGTCCACGATGGTGAGGACGTCGCCCAGGCTCACGACGGCCGACCACGGGGCGCGCGCCGGGACGACCTCGTCCAGCAGGACCGCGCCGTCGACGAGCGGGCCGGCCAGGTCGAGCACGGTGCCCTCGGCATAGCTGGCCGGGTCAAGCACGGCGTTGCGGGCGCTCATTGCTTCACAGCCCCCTCGCGGCCAGATAGTCGGCGGTGTTGAGGTAGGCGCGGTGCGACTCGGGGGTGGCGTCCCAGCCCGGGTCGGCTGGCATCGTCGGCGCCGACCGCCACGCGTGCACCCGCAGCGGGCCGCAGGCGTACGCCGGGCTCGGGTCGACCGGGTGCGGCACGTTGGCGATGAGGATGATCAGCGGAAGCTCGGCCAGCAGTTCGACGGTCTTGCCCGGCCCGGCACTGCCGGTGAAGGCCAGGCCGCCGTCCGGCTTCACCTGAATGCCTTGGAAGAACGAGACCGACGGCGGCAGGTCGCGCGGAGCCAGCCCGTGCTTGGCCGCCGCCAGGGTGAACAGCTCCCGGCCGGACGGGCTCGGCCCCTGGGGGGCCGAGTCGCCGTACTTGGCCCGGTTGGCGGCGGCCGTGCTGGTCCCGCAGAGGGCGTCGTGCTGCCCGGACTCGTCACCGACGATCGTCGCCAGCACGCGGCCGTCGCCGGACAGCAGCAGGTGCCCGGTGGTGAGGTAGGCCTGCCAGCCGATCTTGACGGTGTCGGCCACGTTGAGCCGCTCCCATGGCTCCAGGGCGTTGTAGAGCAGGACGTGCGCGCACGCCTGGCCGGCCACGTCCGCCAGCCGGATCCGCGTTCCGCGCGCGACGACCTTGTGCGTGTAGTTGCCCCCCGCCACGGTCTCCGCCCAGGTAAGCGCGCCAAGGTCCACACCGGGCGGCGGGTACGGCGTGCTGCTGGCGGGCAGGTAGGGCATCGCGTCGGCGACCCGGCCGCCCTGGGCCCGCGCGTCCGCGCGGGCCAGGGCGACCGTGTCGGTCTCGTGTTCCGAGGCTGCGGTAGCCATGGCGGGTTGCGTGCTCCCTTCCTGATGGGGGCTCGGTCAGGCGCTTTCCGGCTCGGCCAGCGCGGCCGCGGCCGGCTCAGCGGCGGCCTGCCGCTGTAGCCGGGCGGGCGGGATGTGCATCTTGCCCTCCCGCAGCCGCAGGTGAATGAGGTAACCGACGATGAGCGTGATGCCGATGAACAGCACGGCGCTCCACTTCAGCCACCAGGTGTGCCCGGTCAGATCGTAGACGGAGCTGCGCGGCCAGGCCAGGTTGATGATGGCGAGAACCTGGTAGATGACCGCCACGACGGTGACCGGGATGGCCCACTTGCCCAGGCTGAACAGCCGCTTGCCGTGCTCGTCGGTCCCCTCGGCGGTGGCCGCGCTCACCTCGCCGCGGGCGTGCCGGAACCGGTGCAGCAGCAGCGGCGCGGTAACGCCCAGGTAGCCGAGGTAGAGCATGGCGATGCACAGGCTGGACAGCGCGGTGAACACGGCGCTCTGCCCGAGGTTGACCACGAGAACCAGCGCGGCGCCGATGCCGACGACGAGCGAGGTGATGATCGGCGTGCCGGTGCGCGGCGAGACCTTGCCCAGGACGCGGTGGAACGGCAGCGCCTTCTGCCTGGCCATCGAGTACATCATCCGCGCACCGGAGGTCTGGCAGGCCAGCGTGCAGACGATGATCGCGATCACCACGTCGATCAAGATGATGCGCCCGGCGGCGGGGCCGAAGACCGCCTCGATCACGTAGGGCAGGCCGACGGTGGCGAGGTCGCCGTTGGTGAGGCTGGGCGCGGCCATCAGCGCGCCGATCAGCAGCAGGCCACCGCCGATGCCGGACACGGTGAGCGCGCGGATGATGGTCCGGGGCGTGATGCGGCGCGGCGCGTGGGTCTCCTCCGACAGTTCGCCCGCGGAGTCGAAGCCGACCATGACGTAGGAGGCCATCAGCCCGGAGGCCAGGAAGGCCCAGATGTAGGGCGAGCCGGGCGTGGGAGTGGCGCCGGTGGAGTGCAGCACCACCGACGGGCCGCGCTGCGTGTTGCGCGAACAGCGTGATCACGATGGCGATGACGCCCAGGATCTCCAGCACGACGCCGGTGCTGCTGATGATCGCCATCAGCCGGATCCCGATGATGTTGATCACGGTCGTGACGATCAGCAAGATGACGCCGAGCAGCACCGCGTTCCTGGCGCCGGTCACGGAGGTGGGCGAGGAGTCCCCGCCCAGGATCTGGAAGCCCGACCAGATGGACGGCAGCACCGCCTGCAGCGCGATGGCCGCCGCGGCCACGGTGAGAATCTGCCCGATGATCATGACCCAGCCGGTGAACCAGCCGAACGTCTGCCCGGCCAGCCGCGACGACCACTGGTAGATCGCGCCCGAGATCGGGAACCGCGCCGCCAGGGTGGCGAAGCAGAGCGCGACGAGCATCTGGCCGGCGAACACGATCGGCCACGTCCAGAAGAACGAGGCCCCGCCGAAGCCGAAGCCGAGGAAGAACAGCTGGAAGACGGTGGTGAGGATGGAGACGTAGGAGAACCCGGCCGCGAAGGACGCGAAGCTGCCGACCCGGCGGTGCAGTTCCTGGTTGTACCCGAAGCGCGCCAGGTCGGCGTGCTCAACTGGCTGTTCGGTTGTTTCCGTCGTGGACGTCATGGCTGCCCCTGGATGGCTAGCGGGCCCTCATATCTGTCGTGCGACAGATAATTGGCACTAGCGTCCGCCAGCGCTGCTTCCTGGGTTTTTCTGTCGGGTGACAGGTATGTGACAAGACGGGCGCGAACGTTACAGACACGGTCATAACCCGAACCCGAGACCAGACGAGATCAGATAGGCGTCACGCGACCTCCCTCTCGAGCTGGTCTGGTGATTGGTCGGCGGCAGGCTCCGCCCTCTGCCGCCGCTGGAAGAGCCACCCAGGCTGCCAGGGGGTACCGGTCGCCGGCAGGACGAAGTAGTCGGCGCCGAGATAGCCCGCCACTCGCCAGGCGGCCAGCAGCAAGATCCCGAGCAGGATGAACACGCCGTTCGGTCCGGCCGAGCCGCTCGTGATGTAGATCAGGCTCAGCCCGATGCCGGCCGCAGCCGCGAACCCGGTCAGGCAGCCGAGCAGCAGGCCGACGCCGACGGCGAGCTCGCCGCGATGCGCGGCTTCCCATGTGCGTCCACTTACCGCCTCTTTTCTGGAAGGTAGCCAGATAAGAACGGCCGGGCAATAGGCGGCCCATACTTACGTGACCGTAAGCGGCAAAATAAGCGATGACCGACGATTGGGCGTGCCAATATAGGTATTCGCGAGTTCCAACATAGGTACCGCGGCTTCAGCAAAGGCGCGGCCCGTCGGCGGCTGCCAATGGTCGAGGTGGACGCGACGATCCCGGTGCGGGCAGCCAAGCAGGTACCGAAGGCTGCTACGGGGGTGCAGCGCGTCTATTACCTGGCGGTGATGGAACGCGCGCCTCATTTCCACCTCTGGCTCGTGCCGAAGAAGAATGAGGGAGACCTTCTCGGAGTGGCCTACCTGGCGCAGCAGCCCCCGCTTACGACTTCGTACAGCGCGGCAGAAGCGATGTCACGCAAGATCCGAGAGCAGTTCGAACAGTCCTGACGGCGGCCCCCGGCAAGATCTCCGTCCGACTTCCAACTTCTCCCCGGCACAAGTGGTCATCAAAAACTTCCCAGAATTGGCTATTTAGCCTAGACCACTTATGACGTAGGTTCCATTTCCATGAGCATTCCGAGAGTCCAGCGGCCCGCTGCCATGCGTTATCCCGGTTGTGAACGAGCCGGAGGCTGACGCGATGCCAATCGACGCCCCGATACTGCGCGGTTCCCTGGTCCGGCTGGAACCGTTGCACCAGAGCCACGTGCCGGACCTGGCGCGGGCCGCCGAAGAGGATCGCCGCGCGTACGACTACACCGTCGTGCCCCGGGCCGGCGATACCGCTGAATACGTGGCGACCCAGCTGGCCAGGGAGGGGCTGACGCCATTGGCCCAGATCCGGGTGAGTGACGGGGCGGCGGTGGGCTGCACGGCGTTGTTCAATCCGCGCACCTGGCCGGGCCGCGAGGAACTCATCGCGGTCGAGATCGGCTGGACGTGGCTGGGGGCTTCGGCCCAGCGGACCGGGATCAACGCCGAGGCGAAGCTGCTCCTGCTCACGCACGCGTTCGAGACGCTCCAGGTGGCCCGCACGGACCTGAAGACCGACGCCCGCAACCAACGATCGCGGCAAGCCATCGAGCGTCTCGGCGCCCGGTTCGAGGGCGTGCTGCGCAGTTGGTCACCCTCGTGGGCACCCGGCGAGGAGGGCAAGCTCCGCGACAGCGCCATCTTCTCCGTGACCGCGGCCGAATGGCCTGCCGTCAAGTCTTCGCTGGCCGAACGAGTCGCACGCCCTTGGCAGCCTTGCGCCCCTGCGTGATCGGTTCCACCATGGGGTTGCCGTCTTCGGCGGGAGGAGGCATCACTATGTCAGCTGAAATCCCCGTGCCGCCGCTGGTAGCGGCTGCTACCGTCCGCGCCCGTCAGGCCGGCTTCCCGATGTCCTGCGACCCCGCGGTGGGACGGCTGCTCGCGGTGCTGGCCGCGCACCTGCCCGAAGCCGCGCGGGTGCTTGAGCTCGGCACCGGGACCGGGGTGGGCACGGCCTGGATCGTGTCGGGCCTGCTGCCGAGGACGGATGTCACGGTGACCTCGGTCGAGAAGGATCCCGAGACCGCCGCGGCCGCAGCCGGCGGTTACTGGCCGTCCTTCGTCACCCTGCGCTGCGACGACGCGCTCGGGGTTCTCGCCGAAGGCGGGACATTCGACCTGATCTTCGCCGACGCTCCCGGCGGCAAGTGGGAGGGACTCGACCGCACGGTCGCCGCCCTGCGCCCGCACGGCCTGCTGATCGTCGATGACATGACTCCGGGACCGGACTGGACGGACAGCCACCGAGCCGCGCAGGACAGGGTCCGCCAGGCGCTTATGTCCGCCCCTGGCCTGACCTCGGTTGAGCTGGCTGTCGGCTCCGGAGTGATCCTCAGTGTGCGCAGCGCCTAGACGAGTAATGGCAAGGCCCGGGGCGTGGGTCAGCCCAGATCGATGGTCATACCCGGCGTGGCGATGTCGAGGTCTGCGGAGTAAACACGCTGGGCGGCGGCGCGGGCAGTCGATGGATCGGTGCCTGGCCATAGGTGGGTGAGAACGAGCCTCTTGGCGTCGGCTTTGGCGGCGTACTCTCCGGCCTGACGTGCAGTGGACAGGTACGGGGCGTCCTGCGCAGGCAGTACGTGATCGGGGAAGGTGGCCTCTGCGAGCAGGACGTCGGCGTCGCGGGCCATGGCGGCGATGTCGGGGCTTGGCCCGGTGTCGCCTGTGTAGGCCAGCACGCGGCCATCTGCGGTCAGCCTCATGCCCGCGTTGGGCACGAAATGCGGAAGCGCCCAGGTGTCCACCTGGAACGGGCCGACTTCAAAGCGGTGCCCGGCGGTGAACTCACGCAGTGCGTAAGCGCCGGCGAGCATACGTGGATTATCCAGTGCCAGGACGGCATCCGTAGCGCCCGGCAGCGTGTGCACCGGCAGTGCCGGCGGCGGGGCCTGCGCCAGTGCCCGCGCCCGCAGCAAGGGGTTCAGGTCGGCGCAGTGGTCGGGGTGGCCGTGGCTGATCAGGACCGCGTCAACCTGTTCCGCGGCCGTGTCCTTGAGCAGTTGGGGAAGTGTCGCGTAGCCCGGGTCCAGCACAAGGCGAAAGCCTTCGTGCTCGACCAGATACCCGCTGCATGCCTGGCCCGCCGCGGGCCAGGCACCGCACCCGCCGAGGACGGTGATCTTCACGAGGCGAGCATAATCGCGGCGGCCTGCGCCCGGGTACTCAGCGAAGGCGGAGCGAGGGTGTCCATGATCATTGTGTGACGAATGACGTGGACACCCTCGCGGTGATGCAGTCGTTGCTCGGCTACACCTCCGAGTCCGCCTGGCTGCGTCACGCTTACGCATTCGCGCTACTTCTGGGGCCTGCGCCTGCACCTGGTATGCACTCTGGGCGGCCTTCCGATCGGGTTCGCCCTGACTGGAGCGAAAGCCGACGAACGCCAGACTCTCCTCGAGATCTTCCGCGCTGATCCAGCCTGACCGCCCACCGGCCCGGCCGGACCCTGATCGGGGACAAGAACTACTTCGGTGGCGAGTTCGAGGCCCTGCTCTCCGACGCCAGCCTCCATCTGATGCGGCAGCCGGAGCTGCTGGCTGACCTACCCCCGGACGATAGGTGCGCCCGGGGGTAGGTCGGGAAGTGCTCAGTATCCGTACACGAGGTCATAGGCGATCTGCGGGACGAACTGACCAGCGGTGGTGCCGTCACCGGTGCCGCAGTTGCCGTCGGACTCGCCAGGCTGCTTGATCCACAGCAGCGCGTCGGAGCCTCCGCCCACTTGGTCGGTGACACCAAGCTTCATGCCGGAGGGGTTGCACCAGTTGCCGTTGGAGCCGTTGCCGTTGCGGCTGGTGTCGATGACGAACGGCTTGGTGTAGCCGTAGTCAGCCTTCAGGTCCGCGTTGATGGCGTTGGCGTAGGTGATGTTCTGAGCGGTGGTGTAGAAGCTGGAGACGTTGAGCGAGAAGCCGCGCGCGTGGGCCAGACCCCCGGAGTTGAGATAGCCGGCCATTGTCGCGGCCGATATCCAGCCCGGATTGCCCGCGTCCAGGTAGACCCACGTTTCCGGGGACTGGTTGGTGAACTGGGTGATGGCATTGTTGAGCAGGCCGTCGCGGTCGGAGATCTCGGCCGAGGTCATGCAGCTCTCATCGGCGAGCGCGTCGGGTTCGAGGATGACCACCGCCGGGCGGCCGGCGATGCCGCCCGCGAAGCCGCCGATCCAGGTGTCGTAGGCGGCGTCCGACGCGGCGCCGCCACTGGACTGGCCCGCGCAGATGTCGCGATCGGTGATGTTGTAGGCGACCAGGACCGGCAGCTTGTCCGAGTACGCCGCGGCTCCTACGTACGCGCCGGTGGCCTCGCCGATGGGCTCGCTACCCGAGCCGGCGAACCAGAGGGCCGACGGCTTGGTGGCGATGGAGGACTTGATGGCCGGCTCCCGCCCGTCGCTGGGATTCGCGGCGGCCCAGACCGCGGCGCTGTTGGCCGGGTTGACATAGAACCCGTTGGTCGCGGTGTACGGGTCTACGGACGCGTGGGCGGCGGCGGGGGCCCAGGTCAGCGCGGCGGTGAGGCCGGCCGCGGCCAGGGCGGAGATGTAGATGTAGCGGCGTCGTTGCATGCGGTGTCACTTCTCCTTCGCGGTGGCGGATGCCGGCGAGCGGTCTCCAGCCGTAAAAGGCCTAGGACTGGAAGCGCTTCCGGTACCGTCCAGTTATGTAACTTGAAACGGATCATCAGCCCGTGGCGCTCACCTGTCAAGAGTCATTTCATACGCTAGCGAGAGGTTCGAAGCCTCGCCGATAGGGAGCTTTACGATGATGAAAACTGGAAGCGCTTCCAGTCTGACTCCGGCGGCGCTAGGATTGTCCGTAGGCCGAGACCTGCTGTGGACAGACGGCTCACCCGCCGGTCGGGTGTCACCGGGAGAGAGGACCGACCAGTCGATGGGCGCACAGGCCAAACGCCGTCCGACGCTCGACGAGGTCGCGCTGCGGGCCGGCGTGTCGCGCACGGTGGCCTCCCGGGTGATCAACAACACCCGGGATGTGAGCGGCAACGCCCGCGAGGCGGTCCGCAAGGCGGTGCGGGAACTCGGGTACGTGCCCAACCCGGTGGCCAGGGGACTGGTCACCGCGCAGGCCGGCACCGTCCTGCTGGCCGTCTCGCACGACGACCCGAGCCTGTTCGCGGACCCCTTCTTCGCGCACGTCATCGTCGGGATCAACGCCGCGCTGGAAAAGACCGACCTGGTGCTGATGCTGCTGCTGGCCGACACCGACCGTGGCCGGGAGCGCCTGGAACGGGTGCTGCGCTCCCGGCGCGCCGATGGCCTGATGCTCCTCGCGCTGCACGGCGAGGACCCGCTTTACCAGCTCGCCCAGCGCCTCCAACTGCCCGTGGTCCTCGGCGGACGCCCGCTGCACGGCCAGCCGCCGGCGTACGTCGACGCGGATAACCGCGGCGGAGCCAGGGTCGCGACCGAGCACCTGATCTCGTCCGGCCGCCGCAGGATCGCGGCTATCACCGGACCCCAGGACACCCACGCCGGGGTGGCCAGGCACCAGGGGTACCGCGAGGCGATGGCCGTCGCCGGGCTGGAGAGCTCGCGCACCGAGCCGGCCGACTTCACCGAGGCGGGCGGCGCCGCGGCGATGGCGCGGCTACTCGAACGCTGGCCCGATCTGGACGCCGTGTTCGCCGAGTCCGACAACATGGCCGCCGGCGCGCTGCGCATACTCAGGGCGGCGGGCCGGACCGTGCCCGGCGACGTCGCCGTCGTCGGATTCGACGACCTGCCCATCGCCCGGACCACGGACCCCGCGCTGACCACCATCCACCAGCCGGTCCAGGCCCTGGGCCGGGAGATGGCGAAGATGCTCATCGACCTGATGGCCGGCGAGCAGCCCAGCCCGCTGCTCCTGCCGACGCACCTCGTCGTACGCGCCTCAGCACCCTGACTTTCCGGATTGACCTTCACCTTGGGGAAAGCCGCACACTGGCCGTGTCGGGCAGCCTGCCCGAGAACGAGGGAGATGGGAGACGGCTAGTGGAGGAGATGAGCATCGGCGAATTCGCACGGCGATCGCGCCTGTCGCCGAAGGCACTTCGCCTCTACGACGGACTAGGTCTGCTGTCGCCCGCCCGCGTCGATGAGCTTTCCGGCTACCGCTACTACGAAGACGCCCAGCTCGAGCAAGCACGGCTGATCGCGACCCTGCGCCAGGTGGGGGTCCCGCTCACCACCGTCCAAGAGCTGCTCGCGCTCGACCCAGCGGAGCTGTCTGAGCAGGTCGCCGCGTTCTGGCGGGAAGCCGAGGCCCGGCACGCCGGACAGCGGAAACTCGTCACCGCCCTCGTTGACCGGCTAACCGGAAGGAACACTGCCATGTACGAGGTCATGACCAGGGAAATGCCGCAGCGCAGCCTGCTGTGCCTGAAGCGCAACGTCGACGAAGCGGGCGCGTGGGCGTTCGGCAAGGAGTTCATCGGCCTCATCCGCGATAAGGGGCTGCCCAGGATCGAGGGCCGGGAGGGCGCCATGTTCTCCATCTACTGGGGCCAGGTGAGCGCGGATAGCGACGGGCCGGTCGAATGGTGCAGGCCGGTCCCGGACGCGGAGGCCGCAGAACTCGCGGCGCAGTTCCCCGATCTGACCCTGCGCGTCGAGCCCGCCCACCGCGAGGCCTACGTCGCCCTCGGACCCGGCGGCCAGACCACCCCGGCCCAGTGGCAGCTGGCCGAAGAGGCCCTGCGGAGCTGGGCTGAAGCGCAGGGCATCGACGACAAGCAGCTGTCGCTGACACCGGAGGATCTCGGGGTGCGGATCACCTACCTCGCCAGCCAGCCGGTGACCGAGACGAGCGCCCCGGACTGCGACTTCGCGGTGCCCTTCGCCTGACGCCGGCGAGGACCCGTGACGCGCTAAAGCTCCCGAATTCGGCGGCGGAGTGCCATCAGTTCATTCCACGGGTGTTGACCGGCCACGAGATTCGTTCTACAGTTGTTCAATCAACACCTGTTCAACGAATCTTCCGAGCGAGAGGAAGCCCGCAATGCCAGCACCGACGCCCGCCGACGTCCTGGCCCAGCGCCACCGACTGATCCTGAGCGGGGATGCCGACGGCTACGCCGACCTGTTCGCGTCCGATGGGGTAATCGAGTCGCCCTTCGCGCCGCCGGGCACCCCCTCGCGCCTGGAGGGCCGGGAGGCGATTCGCGAGCACTCGCGCCGCCTCCTGGCGTCGCCGGTGAAACTGGAGGACCTCGAGGATGTGGAGCTCTACCAGACCCAGGACCCGGAGGTGGTGATCACGGAGGTGCGGGCGAAGGCAACCCTGACCACGACGGGCCAGTCGTTCGCGACGACATCCATCCAGATCTACCGCGTCCAGGAGGGCCGGATAGTGCTCTTCCGCGACTTCGCCAATCCCCAGGTCATGGAAAACCTGACCAAGGAACCGCGTCCGGAAGGCTAATACAGCTGGAAATGCAGAAGCTCCGCACATCCTATAGGAGAGCAATGTTCGCGCGCGTAATCACCGCCCAGGCGGGGGCCGAAGGATTCGACGGCACCATCCGCCTGGTCGAGCAGCAATTGCCCGGCGCCGGCCAGCAGCCCGGATTCAAGGGCTATTACCTGCTGACCGACGCCGGGACCGGCAAGCTCCTCATCATCTCGCTGTGGGAGACCCGCGAGCAGATGGACGCAGTCACCGCCGGGGCAGGGTCGTCCGGCATCCGGGACCAGCACAATCCGATGACTGGACTCACAGCGATGCAGCTGGAAACCTACGAAGTCCCGATCCACACCTGAGTCTTTCGCGCGGACACGGAACGGCCAAGAACGGCGAGAGGTCTCCGCCGGTGCGGCAGTCCCGTCGCCCCGCCGATCCGACCACTGCTCTTCTCTAGTATCCCGAACGCACGCGTGGCTTCGCGTCCACCGCCGCACATCACCCGTCTCCAAGGACCCGTGCCGGCCGGGGTCGATACGGGCCCCAAACGGCAACCACCCGGCCCCGAACATGCCTGGTCCTGGTCCCGCTGGCGCCGAAAACGCCAGTACCAAGCCCGCATCTGCCACTACCAACGACGAGGCTACGCACTCACATAAGTGCCGTTGCAGTATTAAGCGTCAACGCGACTCGCAACGAGCGCGCTACCGAGCGAATCACTGGCACACTTGTGGCCATGGGACGGGGGAAGCCGAGCCGCTGGCCGCTATGGGCAGCCACAGGAATTACTGTCGCCATAGCGTGCGTGCTGTACGCGGTGTGGCGATCACCGCATCGCGACGATTACGCCACTTACGGTGCCTTCGCCGTGGCGGTGATTGTTATCGTCCCTGGGGTGCTCAAGTGGGCACAGCGTAAATCTTCAGACAGCACGACGAACGCGGATAACCTTGACCGTCTGGTGGAAGACCTGGCAGTAGCGGTGCGGGCGCAGTGGGAGAAGGCAGCAGGCGAGCGGGGATTGACCGGCGCTGATCCCATCCAGATCACCTGGGCAAGCCCCTCATTTGCAGTGGCTGGCCCGGCGGCTGCGGCTATCAGCTCACAACAGTTCGCCGCGCTACCAGGACTTCCTTCAGCCGGAATGACGCAACTCGAGTCCGGTCAAGTCAGCGACCTGCATGCCCTGTACGGGGGGCTCGGATCCGGCCGGCTCATTATCACCGGGACGCCAGGGGCAGGGAAAAGCGGTGCCGCAGTGCTGCTGATCCTCGCTGCGCTGCGCTACCGGGACCAGGCGGCCGACGAGGAAAAGCCGAAGATCCCGGTCCCAGTACTGGTCACTGCTCAGGACTGGGACCCCGACACTGAGCTTGTCGCCAATTGGCTGGCCCGCCAGCTGCGGACGGCCTATCCGCTGTTCTCTGGCCCTCCGGGTGCGGCAACGGTGGACGCGATGATAGCCACAGGACGCATCACGGTCATCATCGACGGACTCGACGAAATCGCCGAAGCCGCGCGTCCCGTCGCACTTCAGGCGCTCAGCCAGCAAGCCACCTTCCGCCTTGTCCTCCTGTCACGCACATCTGAAATGGCCTCCACTATCTCGCGTCGGGGGATCCTGCATGGTGCGGCAGCGATCGAGCTACAGCCGGTCAGTCCCGCCGAAGCCGTCAAATACCTGGAACGAGCCCAGCTTGACCCGCTCCCCGAGGGCTGGCGCGACCTGACCGGCCACCTCCGGGCCAGCCCGGCAGGCCCGCTGAGCAGAGCCCTGGACAACCCGCTTGCCCTGACCCTGGTCCGCGACACCTGCCCAACTGGAGACGACGCCCGCGAGTTCCTGGCATTCTGCACCACGCTGGAAGAGATACCCGACGCCCTGGCTATCGAGGACGACATCACCGACTACCTCCTCGACCGGGTCCTGCGCGTCGCCTATACCCGCCAGCCCGGCCAGCCGCCGCTGCCCTACGACCTGCCGGTCGCACAGAACGCCCTAGCCAAGATCGCCGCCCGCATGAACCAGGAAAACACCAGAGACCTGTACTGGTGGCACATTCCCACATGGGCTCCCCGCACCCAACGTCGACTCGTGGGCGGGCTAGTGGCCGCTTTCGTAAGCGGGCTGGCGATCGGGCTCGTAAGCGGGCTGGCGATCGGGCTCGTAAGCGGGCTGACGACCGGGCTCATAGTCGGGCTGGCGATCGGGCTCGTAAGCGGGCTGACGACCGGGCTCGTAGTCGGGCTAAATAGCAAGGGCAGAGACAGACCGGGGAGAACAACGAAACTCCAACTTTCAAAGGCGCTGAACTGGGAAAACCTGATCCTAGGGGTAGCATTCGGGCTCGTGTTCGGGAGCGTGGCCGGGGCCGTGGCCGGGGCCAGGGCCGGGGTCGCGCTCGGGAGTGGGCTCGGGATCGGGCTCGGGATCGGGTACGGGCTCATGGACGCGTCAGACCCCGACACTAACGACAGGTCCCTAAGCCCAGCTACCTCGTGGCGGCTGGACCTGAACTACGCGCTCCTAGTGTTGCTCGCGGTAGGGCTAACGTTCACAGTCGTGTTCGCGGTCGTGTTCGCTGTTACGTTCGGGATCGGGATTGGGGTCGCGCTCGGGATCGGGATCGGGATCGGGACCGGGATCGGGACCGGGCTCATGTTCGCGCTCGCGACCTCCGAGACCTGGCCCGTATTTCTTGCATCAGCGCAGATGGCCATCGAATGGCACATACCCGTGCGCTTGATGAGATTCCTCGCCGATGCCCATAGCCGGAACGTCCTCCGCACAGTAGGACCGGCTTATCAGTTCCGGCATGCCCGCTTGCAAGACCGCCTCGCAGCAGCAGTCAGCTTCCGTGACGACAGTGTGTCCCGAGCAGACAAAGAAACCCATCGGTTAACTGCCCTGACGCTTAATACTGCAACGGCACTTAGGTGAGTGCGTAGCCTCGTCGTTGGTAGTGGCAGATGCGGGCTTGGTACTGGCGTTTTCGGCGCCATCGTGACCAGGACCGGGCATGTTCGGGGCCGGGTGGTTGCTGCGGGCTGATCTTGGCCAGCAGGCGGCGGATTTCCGCTAGCGTGCAGCCCGGTCATGCCCGGGTCGCTGGTGCCGATTCCCCTTTTACCGCTTCGGCGCGGGCGGCAGGCTTAGTAGGAGATCTCCTCCGGGCTGGTCAGGGAGCGGCGGGCCAGCAGCCAGCACCCGCGGCCGCGTTCCCAGCCGGGGCGCACCGCGACCCGCGCCCAGTGGTAGTCGCGCGGGCCGTGCGCCCCGGCCCCGGCGGAGATCTTCTGCCAGGAACGCGGCGGCACGGCGGCGGCCAGGTCATCAGCCCGCCGCTCGCCGCCGGGCGCGGGATCCCCGGCCGCGGGACGGCGTGCAGCGGTTCAAGGGCCTGGGCGAGATGATCGGCACATCTGCCGAGGTCAGGAGCATCCTGGCACAAGACCCGGCCTTCAGGCCAACTCGCGCCGGCTGTTAGCCCTTATGACTGAGACCTCTCAGGGGATGACGATGTTGAAGTTCGGGTCGAATTCGTCGATCAGCCCCGCGAAGGCCTCCAGCACGGATCCGTCGCCGGCGAGCTGGATCTGGCCGGCCTGGACCAGCCGACGCGCGGCGGCGGGCTGCAGAAGCACGCCGACGAGCGCGGCCTTGGGCCCGGACGACGGTGAGCTGGGTGTCCGGGGAGCGCCGGAGCGGGCGTTGAGCACGCCGCGCCTGACCCAGACCGTCCAGGTCTCGTCCAGGTCGGTGAAGGTGAAGTCGATGCGCAGGTCGGCTTCGGCGGCCTCGTCGCCGATCATGTGGACGGCGGCGAAGTCGAACAGGATGTCGATCGGCATCGCGAGGATGGTGTCCGGGCTGGCGGTCGCGAACGGGGCGGGCAGCGACGCCCTCCCGCAGTTCCCGGGCCGCGGTGAGGAAGATGCCGCGCCACTGCGGGCCCTCGATCTGGTACCCCATCTGCTCGTACGCGTCGGCCTGCAGCTCTCGAGCGGCCTGGTTGGCCGGATCGGCGAACACCAGCTTGTGCAGGATCTCGGCGGCCCACCGGTAGTCGCCCGCGTCGAAGGCGCGCTGTCCCTCGGCGATGATCTGCGTCGGCGCCGATGAGGTCGACGTAGCGCCTGGCCGAGTCGACCGGCGTGTGCGGGTGCAGGGAGACCGGGTCGCCGTCCCACATGCCCAGTTCCTTGGTGTAGACCGCGCGGACGTCATGGTGCAGCGTGCCGTGATAGCCGCGGTTGTACCACTTGCGGCCGAGCTCGTCGGGCAGTTCGATCACCTCAGCGGCCTCGAGCGGGGTGTAGCCCTTGTTCGCCAGCCGCAGCGCCTGGTCGTGGATGTACTTGTAGGTGTCGCGCTGCGACTCAATGAACGGGACGACCTGGTCGTTGCCCCAGACCGGCCAGGTGTGCGGCCCGTAGTGGACTTCGGCCTCATCGCCCCATCGCTCCAGGGTCTCGTCTAGGTAGCGGGCGAAGTTCCGGGCGTCCCGGGTGCGGGCGCCGCGCAGGGTCTGGATGTTGTGCAGCGAGTGGTTGGCGTTCTCCGCGCACGTCAGCGCCTTGAGCTGCGGGATCCAGATGTGCATCTCCTCCGGCGCCTCGGTGTCCGGGGCGTAGAGGAACTCGAAGTTCAGCCCGGCGATATCCCGCTTGGTCCCGGTCTGGGTGATCGGATCGGTCGGGGAGATGTAGGAGACGGTGGGGCCGTGCGTGCTGGCGATGCCGATACCGCAGGAGATCGTCCCGCGCTGGTTCAGGTCGAGCAGGCCGCCGAACGCGTACTGGGCGCGCCGTGACATCGCGTTCCCGGCGATCACGTTCTCGCCGATGGCGAACTTGTCGAACGAGGCGATCGTGCCCGGCGCGATGATCGGCACCTTGCCCGAGGCCACGTCGGCAGGGTCCACGACGCCTTTGACGCCGCCGTAGTGGTCGATGTGGGTGTGGGTGTAGATCACCGCCGCCACCGGCTTGTCGCTGACATGCTCGCGGAACAAGTCCAGGCCCTGCCGGCCGCTCTCCACTCCCGCCATGCAGTCGATGATGACCAGGCCGTCGTCGCCCTCGACGATGGTCAGGTTGGCGATGTCGTTGTTGCGCGACCTGGTAGAGACCATCGACGACCTTGTACAGGCCACCCTCTTGATCACCTGCGACTGCCGCCACAGGCTCGGGTTGACCGTGTCCGGCGCCGGGGCGTCATCGGCGATGTAGGCGAGCCGACTCTGGTCGAAGATGACATGCCCGTCGGCGCCGAGGACCTTCCCGTCCGGGAAACCGGCGATAAAGCCACGGTCGGCGTCCGCGAAGTCCTGCCGGTCGTCCAGGTCATACAGCCCGGCCGCCGCACCGTTGACTGCGGCAGTCGCGGGTGTGGCGTCCTTCGGCGTGGATGGCATCCCAGCTCCCTGGTCAACTCGGGCAGGCCGGAGGGAGACCGCTCTTCGGCAAACCTGGGTCCTGCGCACTAACTTCGCTCCTGACCACTTTGCGGGCCCCGGCCTGACCGGGCCTCACCCGTGACGGATGAGGTGCCGCGTGCGCGTGCGCGTGCCCGTCGTGCCGGCCGTCCTCCGTCGGGTGATGCGCGGCACGTGTCCGCCAACTGATATGCGACGGTCCAAAGCGCGGATCGCGGCAGATGAGGGCGGCCAGCCGATCAGCAGCGTCAGAACCGGAAGCGAGTCAGGCCACCCGGCTCCGTCCCCAAGGTCACGATCGCCGAGCGTGGCTCAATGCGATACACGTTCCACGGCGGTGGTCCTTGCGACGGTGCGTTGAACGGGGCAGTGATGCCCGGCCCGCTCTGGTCAGGTTCGGCCGGCCAGCCCTGGTCCGCCCACGCCTTCGCGATACGCGCCAGCGCGCCCGGCTCGGTCACTCGCACAGCGTCACCCTCGATCACGACGTCCGCACCGCGGATCGACACCGCGACCGAACACCGCGGATCGCGCATGACATTGCGCCCCTTCCGCGTGCCTGCGCCCGTCTGGAACCAGAACGTGCCGTCCAGCCACAGGGCACCGACCGCGGTCACATGCGGGCTGCCGTTCTCGTTGACGGTGGACAGCCAGGTCGTGCGGGAGTTCAGCGCGTCCGGAGCTGGCGCCGACCCCGCGTCGAGCTTCGCGGCAACGGCGGCCCAATCGACCGGCGGCAGCCCATCCGCCTTGCCCAGATTGGTGATCTCCATAAGGCATCCCTCCCTTGTCCAGCGGACATCCTGGCTAACAGCGTCTGGTAGATACGACGCGCGGCGACCGCGAGAGTCATCGCGCAACGCGGGGCAAGCTCAGTCCGAGCGAGCGCACATCGGCACGGCAGGGCGCTTGGCGGCGGAACATCGGCTGCCTAGGTTGTGCGAACCGTGTCGCGCATCACCTGGCGGACATGTGCCGCGCATCAGTTGCCGGAGGACAAGACGCAAGCACCATGCTTGTGAGAACCTCCTGTACGGGTTCAAGGCGGCCCAAGGGGCCGCTCGCGCCGCCGACTCGGACGGCCCAGCCAGGCTCCCGCTTCGCTCCCGCCCGGCTGGCCTCTTACGCCGGTCGGCTGGCGCGAAAGCCAAGACTGGGGCCGCGGAACCGGGGGAAGTCACCGGGCCGCAGCGGATTTGACACGGGGACCCCTCGCGGCGGCTCCATCGGGCTTATGCGGGCGACCGGCCTACGCGCGGGCGCCCGCGATGCCGAGATCGTCGGAGCGTCCGGCTGCCAGCCGAGCCCACTGGGCGGTGGGCCGCCCGTCCAGGCGGAACTGGTCACCCGTGGTCGCGAGCGACTGCGGCCAGCCATCCGGCGAGTCTTCCCAGACCTCCTGCCGGCCGTAGACGGTCATATCCAGCAGCCCGTAGCTCGGGGCCAGCACCTCGGTGCCGCGGCCGGTGGTCCAGTACGTCTCGTAGACCCGCCCGCCCTCGCGCAGGTAGCAGACGGTCATGCCGAACCAGCGTCCAGCGAGCAGCGCATCAGCCGAGTCCCGCGCCGAGTACCACGGCATCTGCCACCCCATGAAGTCGTGGTAGGCGCTGCTCTCCGGGTACGGGCCCTGGCAGAACGCGGCGAAGGTAACGTCGCGCGAATGCAGGTAGGAAAGCTCGCTGACCTGCCCGTCGAAGAAGGTGCAGCCCTCGCACTGGTCCGCGGCCGGCTTGCCGTCATGCCACATGTGGTAGTAGACGATCAGCTGCCGACGCCCTTCGAACACGTCAAGCAGCGGAACCGGACCGTGCTCGCCGGTCACCGTGACCGTGCCGTCCACCTCGACCATCGGCAGCCGCCGACGGGCCGCCGCGATGGCGTCACCCTCCCGGGTGTGCGCCTTCTCGCGCACCCGTAGCCCGTCGATCTCCGCCTGCCAGCTGGCCCGGTCGGTGACCGGTGGCCGCGCGGTGTTGTTCGGCTCGTCTGTCATGTTCGCCTCCATGGTGTCCGCTCACCCAGTTAGACGGCGCGTCCGCACCGAACTAATCGCGGCGGGCCAGCCGCCGACCAGGAAAGAGAGAGGTCCCCGCCGGTGCCGCGGCCCGGCCAGCCCGCCGATCCGGCCGCTGCTCTTCCCTGGTCTCCGGAACGCACGCGTGGTCCCACGTCCACCGCGCCGATTTCGCGTCGACGAGGAAGCCGAGCTGAGGAACTCTGATCTCCTCGGTGCGAAGCACCGAGACAGTTGATGATCAAGCCCCTGCTGCGTATACGCCGACAAGTATGTTCCACAGATCTCCGATGGCTGAAGGAAAGAACTGTGACACGGGTCTTATCCAGTAGAGCCCAGCCAGCTCCGTGACGAGAACGATCGTCAGCAGGTCCCTGGCCCGCTCGAGCTCACCCGCCTTGGCGATCACAGTGGCCAAGTCGGTGAGCGCCCGAGCTCGGGCGCCGGGGTCTTTGATGGTGCGACTGAGAGCCTCGGCGCGGTCCAGATCACCGGACTCGGCGATCGCGTTGACCAGGCCCACGACCAGCTGGTCCTGGCTATAGGAATCGCTGAGGCCGCGGCCGATGGCCGCGGCCTCAGCGACCAGGCGGTTGGCGCGGTCCAGATCACCGGTCGCGAACGCGACGCTGGCCAGGCTGACGAACGCCTCGGCTTGAGCGCCCGAATCGGTAAAAGTGCTTGCCAGAGCCTCGGCGCGGTCCAGGTCACCGGCCTTGGCGATCGCGGTGACCAGACGGCTCATCACCCGGACGTCAATGTCGTGGCCGGTGCGGGCAACGGTGATCGCTTCAGCAGCGGCGGCCAGCCGCCTGGCGCGGTCCAGATCACCGGTATCAGCAGCGAGGATGGCAAGGTCGCTGAGCGCCCCGACTTGCTCGTTGGAGCCGGTCCGAGAAATTGCGAGGGCCTCGGCGCGGTCCAGGTCACCGGCCTTGGCGATCGCGGTGACCAGACGGCTCATCACCTCGGCCACGTCTATGCGGTTAGTGAGGGTGCCGATGAGGACCTCGACGTCGGCCGCCAGCCGCCTGGCGCGGTCCAGATCACCGGCGTCGGCGGCGACCGTCGCCAGGAGGCTGAAAACCAGCGCCTGGCTGTCGGGGTCAGTGAAGGTGCGGGCAAGCGCCTCGGCATCGGTGGTTAGCTGGCTGGCGCGGCCCAGGTCACCGGCCTGGGCGGCCATGGCGGCCAGAAAGGTGAATAGCTCGGCCCGATCTCCACGATCCGTGAAGGTGCGGGCGAGGACCTCGGCGTCGGCCGCCAGTCGGCTGGCGCGGTCCAGGTCACCGGTCTCGACCGAAATGGCTGCCAGGGCAGTGAGTGCCTCGGCATGGGCGTCACCATTGGGAATGGCGCGGGCGAAGGCCTCGGCGCGGACAAGGTCACCGGCCTTGGCGATCGCGGTGACCAGGCCGGTGAGCACCTGCGCCCGGCGATAAGGGTCGGTGAGGGTACGGGCCAGAGCTTCGGCATCGGCAGTCAGCCGGTTACTGCGATCCAAATCACCGCTCTCGGCCGCGATGGCCGCCAGGCCGGTGAGCACCTGCGCCCGGCTATAAGGGTCGGTGATGGTGCGGGCGAAGGCCTCGGCATCGGCAGTCAGCCGCTTACCGCGATCCAAGTCACCAGCGGTGACCGCGACGGTGGCCAGACCCATCAGCGCTTCGGCTCGGGCGTCGGGGTGAGTGCGGGCGAGAGCCTCAGCGCGATCCAGGTCACCAGCCCTGGCGATCGCGGTGACCAGGCCGACGAGCGCCGGGGCCTGGGTGTAGGCGCTGGTGAGGGCCTCGGCCGTCGGCAGTCAGCCGGTTGGCGCGGTCCAGGTCACCGGCGTCGGCGGCGACGATGGCCAGGCCGCTGAGCGCCTCGACTCTGGCTCTCGGAGTAGGTGAGGGTGCGTGCGAGGGCCTCGGCGCGGTCCAGGTCACCAGCCTTGCGCGATCGCGGTGACAGGCCGGCTGAGCACCTGTGCCTGGGGATAGGGGTCGGTGAGCGGTGCGGGCGAGGGCCTCGGCGTCGGCGCGCAGCCGGTTGGCGCGGTCCAGGTCACCCGCCTCGGCGATCGCGGTGACTAGGACGGTAAGCCCTTCGGCCTGCTTCCTAGGGTTCGAAGAGGGTGCGGGCGAGGCCTCGGCGGCGACGGTCAGCCGGTCGGCGCGCTCCAGGTCGCCGGCCTCGGCCGCGACGGTGGCCAGGGCCGTGAGCGCCCGGGCTTGGGCCTCGGGGTACGGCGAGGCTGTGCGCCAGGGCCTCTGCGTGGTTGAAACGACCGAGCCGCGCCCACACGATCGGCAGATCATCAGGGATGGATTCGTTGCGGATCGAGATAGCGACGCGATAGGCGGCCAGCTCTACAAGCGCTTTAAGATCAGGGACCTTTTGCTTGGCGATCAGGCTCTGAGCAGTCCCGATCTCGGTGAGGGCCGCGTAGTCGCTTCCGGTAGCAAGGAAGAGAAATGCATGCCTACGTGGGTCGCGGGCGAGAGCCGACAGCCGCGTCAGATCGTTGGTAGCCGTCAGCAGGCGCAGGTAACCACGGATGGCGTAGCCCGGGGTGCTATCGGGCCAGCCGGCATCGGCATAGGAACGGATCCATTCATGCACCTTCTCCCGGTAACGGAGCAGGTCGAAGCCGAGTTGCTCCTCGGCGGTGACCCTCAGCGTCTCGTGCGCGAACAGGTAGACACGTGTCGCCGGATCGGCCGGGGAGTTCCGGGGATCCGACGTGGACCGCGTGTAGAGGCTGCGCCCGAACACCCCACGCAAGACGGGGTCAAGCTTGAGCGGCGCAGCACCAGTGAGGGCGGACAGGTCGCTCCTGGTGAGGCCGCCTCCAGAACCTGCGATGTAGCCAACCACGTCGATCGCGATCTGATCACCCGTAAGCAGGGACTTCAGCTCCAGCTTGGCACTGAGGGCAATGTTCTCGGCCACCGCCGACATCCGCCAGGCGATGCGGCATGCAAGTGCGCAGCGGGTGATTCATAGCAAGATCGTCAGGAAGACCCGGATCGCGGCGGCTGGTAACGATGAACCGGACACCAGGGGGCGGACGACGAGGGAGCAGCGAGGCGATGCTCGGCCGCCCTCTGGCCGGGGTGGCTCCCGCCTCGTCCTCGTCGAGACCATCCACAACGACAACGAGCCGCCGTCCCCCTCCGCTCGCCTCGGCTGCTGCCGATCCCAGCAGGTCCCACCATGCGCCAGCCCGCGCCCCAGCCACCGCCGGAGATTTCCCGCTAGCCGGATACAGCGAATTAAGCTGCTCGATCATGGCGTCGAGAAACGCATCGCTGTCGGCCTGGCCGATGAGGCGCCCCGTAATGAAGAACGACACGACATCGACGCCGACCGGTGGGTGAATAACAAACCACGAGGCCAACGCGCTCTTGCCGGCCCACGGTCCTGCTTGCCACCATGCGTATGGCTCGGCGCCCGCACAGAACTCGGCCCACTGCGCCAGCTCGTCATCGCGGCCCATGAGCTCGTCCGGCGCGATGTCGCGGACCTGCGCCAGATACGCCGACCGCACAAGCCGATCCTGCTCAACCGGGACGACATCGGGCAGCTCATGAGCGAACCGAGGCAGACTGAGGAGCTCGGCGAACTCGTTGAGATCCGACGCCGGCAGCCCTCCGTAGGCACGGTCAATACGGCGGACAGTCAGCCGCCCGGTGCCTTCGCTAACGTGGTGCTCAGCCACGACTCCAACGATCCGGTCCCCGCTCCATACCGGACCTCCCGACATACCTTCCCAGGGCGATGGGTCCCCTTTCGCTGGCTGCAGGACCGGAGGGTCGTCCAGGTAAACGGCCAGGCTGCCCGTACGGCGGTTCGCTGCCACCGGCGCATGACCGCTCGCCTGCTCGAAGTCCCGGAGCACGAAGAGGCCGTCGCCCGCGCCAGGGTCATCCCGAAGCTTGAACAGCGGAAAGCCGAACGCCTGCACCATGAGCACGGCCGTGCAATCGCTAATCCGGCCGAACCTAACCGCCTCAACCGTCCGCCCCGCGGTCGCGCTCGGCGGAATCGTGATCACCGCGAGATCGGTACCGAGGTGCCCTGCGGGATCAGCCCACCAACTCTCGGCCAGCACCTCGATCTCAGCCTCCTGGCCGGCATCCAGCCGTACCCGCACAACCTGCGCGCCAGCCACCACATGGGCCGCGGTGAGCACCCGGCCTGGCCCGATCAGATATCCCGACCCGACCGAGTCATCCTGGCCTGGCCCCCGGCCGACGGCGATCTGGGCGACCCGCCAAGGATCGACCGTCACGCGTCACCTCCAGCAGTGCGCATCGGGCTTCAGCGTTCACCGGGCAATGACTTGCCTTCGAGTTCGCCTGGCACCGGAGTGCCTTTGATCAGCGGCGAGGCCGGCTTCCCGTCAGGCCCAGGGGGCGCCTTCATATCGCGGGGAGTGAGCACAAGCTTGATGTCCTGAACCGCTTCCCGGGAAATCGTCGTCTCCGCCCCGGCCTCGATGACCCAGAAGCGGATCTTCGCCCCTGGCTTGGCTTCGCGGCCGACGGTCACGGTCACATTCAGCTCGACCGGTCCCAACTCGAAGCGCAGCCGCTCTCCCTCGCCTTCGACCATCGCTTCATTCAGTTCTGCGCGCAACTGCCGCACGACCGATGCCAGCTCCAGACCAGCCATACCAGCGACCCCCATCGATAACCGGCTTACATCCAAACTAGTGGAAATTCTTACATCCAAACCAGTAACGAAAGCAGCCAACGGCCCCGATTTGAATGGCAATGTGGCCGGCGTATCCGTCTAGCGACAAGCCGCTGAACCTATGCTCACCTGACTTCGCCCGCCGGGTCGGCCTGGCGCCCCTGGGAGACTGAACGTGTGACCATCACGGATGAAGGCGACCGCAGAGTCCTGCTGCGACGCGGATTCGCTCTGGAGTGGGTCACGCTGGGTTGGAACGTGGCCGGTATCGTCGTTTTGGCCATCGCAGCCGCCGCGGCCCGGTCGGTGGCGCTGGCCGGGTTCGGCCTGGATTCGCTGATCGAGGTCGGCGCTTCCACGGTAGTGATCTGGGAGCTATCAGGCAGTGGGGACGAGCGCCAGCGGCGCGGCTTGCGCCTGATCGGCTACGCGTTCGCTGCGCTGGCGATCTACCTTCTGGTCCAGTCCACGGTGGTGCTCGCCGTCGGCTATCGCCCGCAGCATTCGTTCCTCGGCATCATCTGGACCGCGGTGACGGCGGCGGCGATGTTCACGCTGGCGGCCGGTAAGGCCCGCACCGGCCGGGCGCTGGACAACCCCGTGCTGAGGACCGAGGGCCGGGTGACGATGATCGACGGGATCCTCGCCATCGCCGTGCTGCTGGGCCTCACGCTGAACACCGGGCTGGGCTGGTGGTGGGCCGACCCGGCCGCCGGGTACGTGCTGGTCTACTACGCGACGCGCGAGGTCCGGGAGATTTTCCGGCGCTGACATGTGCCT
>CAVQOE010000010.1:0-65328 GCA_963714295.1 uncultured Actinomycetota bacterium
GCCGCGCTCGCGGCTCATCCGGGCGTGGACCACCTCAGCTTCGTCGGCTCTACCCAGGTCGGCAGCCTAATCGCCGGCGCTGCCGCCAAGCGGGTGGCCCCGGTGACATTGGAGCTCGGCGGCAAGTCGGCGCATCTCGTATTCGGCGACGCGGACGTGCGGCGGGCGGCCACGGTGGCGGCGAGCGCGATCCTGCAGAACGCCGGGCAGACCTGCTCGGCCGGGGTCACGGCTGCTGGTGGACGAACGGGTACACGACGAGCTGCTGCAGCGCGTCGCGGACCGCTTCGCCACGGTGTCCATCGGGCCGGGCATCAAGGACCCGATCTCGGCCCGCTGGTCTCCCGCAAGCAGCAGGACCGCGTGCGCGGCTACGTCGAGTCGGCCGAGGGCGCCGACATCGTCTGCGGCGGCACCGTCGCCGAGCCGGACGGCATCACCGACGGCGCCTACTTCACCCCCACGCTGATCGACGGCGTGGACCCGGCGGCACGGATCGCCCAGGGAGGAGATCTTCGGCCCGGTGCTCGTTGTCACCCCATTCGCTACCGAGGATGAGGCGGTCGCGCTGGCCAACGGAACCGACTACGCGCTGATCGGCGCGGTGTGGACGACGGACCTGGCGCGGGCGCACCGCGTCGCCGCCCGCGTCGAGGGCGAGCAGATCTTCGTGAACACCTACAGCGCCGGCGGCGGCGTGGAACTGCCCTTCGGCGGCTTCCGCAAGTCGGGATACGGGCGCGAAAAGGGCGTCGAGGCGCTCGATGCCTATACCGCCACCAAGACGATCGTCGTCCAGTTGTGACGAGCGCTGCTTCGATGCAGTAGCGAAACGACCAGGGAGAATCAAATGGGCGCGAATGTTCCCGCCAGGAAGGCCCCCGTCCGGCCGGCCAGCACGAAACGGTCGACGTTGTCGTCGTGGGTGCCGGCGTGATCGGCATCTACCAGCTATACCTGGCGCGCGAGGCAGGCTATTCGGTCCAGATGATCGAGGCGGGCTCCGGTGTCGGGGGGACCTGGACTGGAACCGCTACCCCGGGGCGCGGTATGACTCGGAGAGCTACACCTACGCCTACCTCTTCTCGGAAGAGCTCTTCGCCGAGTGGGAATGGACGGAGCACTTCTCCGGCCAGGCGGAGAACGAGCATTACTTCAACCACGTGGTCGACAAGTTCGATCTGCGCCGCCACATCCGGTTCAATACCCGGGTCACGTCGGCCGTCTGGGACGAGTCCACGGCGACCTATTTGGTGCGGGCCGACGGGTACGCCGTGCGGGCGCGCTTCCTGGTCGCCGCGACGGCGTGCTCTCGGTGCCGACCTACCCCGACGTGCCGGGGCGGGAGAGCTTCCGCGGCGAGGCCTACCACACCGGCCTGTGGCCGAAGTTCCCGGTAGACTTCGCCGGCAAACGGGTCGCCGTTGTCGGGACCGGGTCGAGCGGCGTGCAGATCATCCCGATGATCGCGGGCGAGGTCGCCTCGCTGACGGTGTACCAGCGCACGCCAAACTGGGCCACGCCGCTCAACAACCGGCCGATCACGCCGAAGGAGCAGGCCGGGCTCAAGGCGAACTTCCCCGCGATGCGCGAGACGCTGCAGAAGTCGATGACCGGGTTCCTGCATGTCCATAGCACCAGGAAGACGTTCGACGACTCGCCGGAAGAGCGGCAGGAGTACTACGAGAAGGCCTGGCAGGCCACCGGATTCGGGACGATGATCATCAACTACAGCGACATGATGCTCGACCCCGCCGCGAACGCCGAATGGTCGAAGTTCGTCGCGAACAAGATCCGCGCCATGGTCGACGACCCGGCCATAGCGGAGAAGCTGATCCCGACTGACCACGGCTACGGCGGGAAACGGCCCCCGTTCGTGACCGACTACTACCAGGTCTAAACCGGCCGAACGTCTCGCTGGTCGATCTGAAGGAGACGCCGATCACGGCGGTCACGGAGACCGGCATCGAAACCGCGGCGGGGCTGCGGGAGTTCGACATCATCGTGTGGGCCACCGGATTCGACTTCGGCACCGGCGCGCTGAACCGGCTCGGAGTCCGCGGCACCGACGGCCTGCCGCTCAAGGAGTACTGGGCCGACGGCCCGCTGACCTACCTCGGCGTCATGTCCCATCACTTCCCGAACTTCTTCTTCCCGCGGCCCGCACGGCGCGGCCGGGAACAACCCGCGGTACGGGGGTGACCAGGCGGACTTCGTCGCCGCCGTGATCGACTACGCGCGCGAGCACGGGCACCAGCGGATCGAGGTGCCCGCCCGGCTCGAACAGGAATGGACCGACATGGTCAACACGGAGGCGGTGAACCGGTCGTCTTTCACCGAGCAGAGCTACTTCTACGGGGCCAACATCCCCGGCAAGGCCCGCCGCTTCCTGCTCAATCCGCTCGGGCGGCCCAAGCTTCTTGAGCTGATGGAAGCCGCGATCAAGAACAACTACGCCGGGTTCTTCCCGGCCGCGGACGGTGAAAAATGAGCGAATACGACTTCGACGGCCGGGTCGCGGTCGTCACCGGGGCGGGACGCGGCATCGGCCGGGCCTACGCGCTGCTGCTCGGCCAGCGCGGCGCGAAGGTCGTGGTCAACGACCTCGGCGGCAGCACCAAGGGGACCGGGCACGATCCCGCGCCCGCACAGCAGGTGGCCGACCAGATCACCGAGGCCGGGGGAACGGCGATCGCCGATTCCAGCGACGTGTCCACCGTCGAGGGCGGGCAGCACGCGGTCGACGCGGCCGTGGACACGTTCGGGCGCGTCGACATCGTGGTCAACAACGCGGGCAATGTGATCTACGGCGCCCTGCCGGAGGTCGACGTCAGCATCTTCGACGCCGTCCTCGCGGTGCACGTCAGGGGCACGTTCAACGTCACTCGGGCCGCCTGGCCGCACCTGCTGGCCCAGAACTACGGCCGGGTGGTGCTGACCGGCTCCACCGGGATGTTCGGCATGCCGGACAACCTCAGCTACGCCACCGCGAAGTCCGCGATGATCGGCATGGCCCAGGCTATGACGGTGAACGCGGGCGACCGCGACATCAAGATCAACGTGATCGCGCCCAACGCGTGGACGCGGATGGCGGGCGATCCGTCCGAGGGCATGGACGAGCTGCGCGCGCAGCGGCCGGCTGGCGTGCCGCCGCACATGGAGCCCGAACTGGTGGCCCCGCTGGTCGCGTTCCTCGCGCACGAGAGCTGCCCGGTCAGCGCCGGGATCTACCTGGCCGGAGCGGGGCGGTTCGCCCGCCTGTTCGTCGCCGCGACCGACGGCTACCTGTACCCCGGCGACGGCACGCCGACGCTCGAGGACGTCGCCGCCAACTGGGCCACGATCAACGACCAGTCGGGCTACTACCTGCCGACCAGCACGCTCGACGCGTCCGCCCACTTCCTGTCCCATCAGTTCTGAAAGATCTGCCGCACCATCCCGAAAGGACGACAGCGATGTCTGAAGAAATCACCTGGCCGCACCACGAGCTCGGCAAGGAACTCAGCAACTGGGGCCGCTGGGGCGACGACGACCAGATCGGCACGCTCAACTTCATCACCCCGGAGAAACTGGTCCGCTCGGCCCAGCTGGTGCGCACGGGCAAGACCATCGACTGCGGGATCCCGTTCGACAAGAACGGCCCGTTCCCGCCCGGCGGCTGGCGGAACAACCCGCAGCACCTGTTCACCCTGCTCCCGTCGGACTCGTTCTACGCCAAGGACGGGCAGATCGCGGCGGACGACATCATCATCATGGGGCTGCAGGCCGCCACCCAGTGGGACGGCCTGGCCCACGTTGGGTACGACGGCTTCTTCTACAACGGCGTGCCCGCCGCCGCGGTCAACAACTTCCAAGGCGCCTCCAAGAACGACATCGCTCAGGTGGCCATCAAGCTCGTCTCCCGCGGGGTGCTGCTGGACATCGCCGGGCTCAAGGGGGTGGAGGTGCTGCCCGACTCCTACGAGATCACCGAGGCGGACGTGCTCGCGGCCCAGGAGCGGCAGGGTGTGCAAGTTGAGCCGGGCGACATCCTGTGCGTTCGCACCGGCTGGACCAAATGGTTCAGGGAGGGCGACCGGCAGCGCTACGTGGGCAACACGCCCGGCCCCGGCCTGGAGATCTGCCGGTGGATCCACGACAGCGAGATCGCGGCGCTGGCCCTTGACCAGTCCAACGGTGAGGCCTGGCCGAGCCCGATCCCCGGCGCCACCATCCCGTTCCACCAGGTCGCGATCCGTGACATCGGCCTCACCCTGGGCGAGATGTTCGACTTCGAGGCGCTCAAGGCCGACTGCGAGGCCGACGGCGTCTGGGAGTTCCTCTTCGTCAGCCCCGGCCTCAAGGTCACCGGAGCGGTGGGCACACCCCTCAGCCCGGTCGCGATCAAGTAGGGGGCGCCGATGACCACCTACGCGGACGTCTTCGCGGGCGTCTACACCACCGTCGCCACCCACGCGCAGGCCCAGGACGCGGGCAACACCGACGCCATGGTGGCGCTCTACACCCCGGACGCGGTGCTCGAGGTTCCCGGCATGGGCGCCTACGCCGGCGCGGACGCCATCCGCGCCGCCTATGACGACTGGAAGCCCAAGGGGCTGCAGCGCCACATGCCGGTCAACGTCGTCATCACCGACTGGGATGACGAGCAGGCCCGCGCGGCCACCGACGTAGTGTTCATCGCGCAGGGCGACTCCGGCTGGACGGTCCAGATCGTCGCCCGGTACCTGGACGAGTTTCGCCGGGACGGCGATAAGTGGCTGCTCAGCCGGCGGGCGGACGAGTACATCGGCTGGCAGCCGCCGAGCTGACAATCTGCCGGGGAAATCCAGGCGCACTAGGGGCAGCGCCCGCACCTGGGCCCGGTTCCCCGTACCCGGCACGACTAGCGCAATGACTTAACCAGATCTGGCTGGCGTTCCATGCTGGCCCTTGACGCCGAGGAGAGCCGTCGCATGGCGCAGCAGGAACCGGACGCGTCCCCGGATTACGAGACGGTGCTCTTCGAGGTCAAGGACCATGTAGCCACCGTCACGCTGAACCGCCCGCAGGCCATGAACTCGTTCACCATGGCCATGCTGGACGAGTTCCGCGAGCTGTGGAGCCGGGTACGGGCCGATGACAACATCCATGTCGTCGTGCTGCGGGCGGCCGGGGAACGCGCCTTCTCCACCGGGCGTGTCTCCGAATTGGTTCCCTACCCGCAATTGTGGGGACGGGCGGGGGAACTGGCCGCGATCATCGCGGCGAAGCCGCCGGCCGCGGTCCAGGGCACGGTCCGGGCCATCTGGGAAACCCACGGGCTTGACCGCGAGACGGCACAGAGCATCGGGTGGCACTACACCAGGATCGGCAACCCGATCGCCAAGGCTCAGGTATCGCGCGCCACGTTCGTCAAGCCTGACTGGACCCTTCGCTGACGTCCTAGGTCTTGGCCAGCAGCGCTGCGTAACGATCGAGGATCGCCAGGATGTCGCCCTCGGCGGCCTGGAGATCGAGGACGACCTGGTCCACTCCCAGCGCCAGGAAACGATCAAAGCTCCGGCTCAGGGTGTCGTCATCCACGATGCCCAGCATCGGCCAGATAAGGGGGCCCGGCTGTCCCCGCCCGGCGTCGGTCCACCGCGAGCGGAGCGTCGTAACCTGCGAGTCGAACAGATCCAGGTCGTTGCCGTAGCTGATCCAGCCGTCCGCCCACGCGGCGATCTCGGCGCAGCCGCTCGGTGTGGGCCTGCAGCCAAGGAGCACCGGAACCGATGGTTGCTGCACTGGCTTCGGCCATGCCCAGCTGGGGGAGAGGTTCGCGTGATCACCGTGGAACTCGGCCTCAGTGTCCTGCCACAAGGCCCGCATCAGTTGCACGTACTCGCGGACGATCGCGCGCCGCTTGGCTGCCTCGTGCCCGTGGTTGGCCAGTTCTGGCACGTTCCACCCGTATCCAACGCCGAGCGAAAACCGGCCGCCGGACACGAAGTCGAGGGTCGCGATGGTCTTCGCCAGTGCGATCGGGTCATGCTGGGCAACGAGCGATATACAGGTCCCGATCTTGAGGTCGGTCTGCGCGGCGACGATGGACAGCGCGATATACGGATCGAGTGTCCGACGGTAGCGTTCCGGCAAGTCACCGCCGCCCGGGTAGGGCGCCTCGGTGGAGATGGGGATATGGGTGTGCTCCGGTAGCAGGACCGCGTCGAAGCCGCGCTCGGCGACCGCGCGGGCGAAGTCAGCGACGGGCAGGGACCTGTCTGTCGCGAAGTACTGCAGACCGACAAGGGGTCGGCGCTGCGATCTGCTCACTGGGGCCTTCCCTGGGTCACAGTTTGAACCGGCGCACCTTGCCGACGCTGGTGCGCGGCAACGCGTCGATCAGATGCCAGTCGCGCGGGCGGGCGGCCGCCGCCAGGTTCTGCCTCGACCATTCCGCGAGGTCATCGATGACCGGCGGGTGCTCGCGGTCACGGGGGACGACGTAGGCGACGGGCACCATGTCCCGGACCGGATCCGGTCTTCCGAGCACGGCGCATTCGAGCACCCCGGGGGCCTGGGCGAGGATGGCCTCGACCTCGGTCAGGCTCACGTTCTCCCCGGACACCTTGATCACGTCGTCGCGCCGGCCCACGAAGCGAAGTGCCCCGTCGCCCGCTACGCGGGCGACCATGTCGCCGGTGCGGAACCAGGTCGCGCCGTCGCGCTGGACGAGCGACCGGCTCGTGGCGGCCGGGTCGTCCAGGTACTCAAGGAACAGGTCCTCACCCGGCACTCCGCCGAGGACCAGCTCGGCTGGCTGCCCGGGCGCTGCGTCCACCCCGGTCTCCGGGTTCCTGAGCAAGACGGGCCGGCCCTCGATCGGAGGACCGATAGTGTCGTTGCGGTAAGGGTCGGAGACGTCGGCGCAGACGATGGCGACAGTCTCGGTCATGCCGTAGAGCTGACGCGGGCGGCAGCCGGCCAGGGCCGAGAATTCGTCATAGTGCTGTCGGCCGAGGTTCTGCGCGAACCAGACGTGCTGCAGCCGCCCGGCCGGCGCGCCGGCTGGGCGGCGCGCCAGGATCATCCGGATCGGCGCGGCGAACAGGCTGGCATGCGTCGCGGACAGGTCACGGCTCTGACGCAGCCACTGGGACGCGGAAAATGACGAGGTCAGCGCGACGCTGGCGCCGACCGCGATCGCGGGCGCGATGCAGTAGTACTGCGCGTTGGCGTGGAACAACGGCAACGTGACCAGCCAGCGGTGCTCCGGCCGCAGCCCGATGATCGCCGACATCGTGTCCGCTACGTGGGCGTAATTGTGCTGCGTCAGAACGACGCCTTTCGGCTCGGAGGTCGTTCCCGAGGTGAACATGACCGCGAGCCGGTCCGTCGGCGCTACGGCACGGCCTGCCGTGGTCGCGCCGCGCCAGCCCGGGTCCGCGGGGACCGATACGTCTGCGGCCGTTTCCGCCAGCTCGATCACGGCCAGGCTGCTGGCGGCGGACTCCTTGACCCCGGCCGCGTAGATGTCCGCGCGGCTGGCCGCGCAGATTCCGGCCGCCGGGCGGACCCGGTCGATCTGCCGGCTGATGTCGCGGGCCGTCGATGTCGGATCGACCGGCACCAGCCACGCACCCGACCGCGCGCAGGCAAGCCAAATCGCGATGAACGCGGGACAGTTGCGCAGCGCGACGTGGACCGACGACCCCGGCGTCACACCCGCCGCCGCCAGCGTCGCGCCCATGCTCGCGACAACCTGGTCGAACTCCCGGTAGGTCCATTGCGAGACGGACCCGTCCGGACCCTCGAAGATGAGGAAAGGCCGGCGTGCGGACCCGTCACCGCCGCGTCCCAGCGCTGGGCGAAGATCATCGGGGCGTGGCTCATCAGCGGTCCTGCCGGGCCGCCGGGGGCCGGGTCACTGGTCGAAGGCGGGCCCCGCCACCCGCTCCAGCCGGCGCAGCAGGGCCGGCCATTCGATCCCGGAATCGAGCATGCCCGCCCACTGGCGCGCGGTCAGCTCGATCGTTTCCCGCGGGGGGATGATCAGCGGCTGCCCGGTGGCCTGGGCGAGCAACTGGCTGCGCGCGGCCTTTTCGAGGTAGAACATCTCGACAAAGGCCTGCGCGACCCCCGCGCCGACGGTCAGGCTCCCGTGATTGTGCAAGATCATCGCCGCGCTGTCCCCGAGATCCGCGACCAGCCGCACCCGCTCCCCGCTGGCCAGCGCGATGCCCTCGTAGTCGTGGTAGCTGATCCGGCCGTACAGCCGCATCGCGTGCTGCGTCAGCGGGAGCAGCCCTTCCGGCAGCGTCGACAGGGCCATCTGCGCCTCGGTATGCAGGTGCATGACGCAGCCGGCGTTCTCCCGGGTCGCGTGGATCGCGCCGTGAATGACGAAGCCGGCCGCGTTCGGCTCGTACCCGCCGCTGTCGCCGATGACATTCCCGTCAAGGTCGATCTTGATCAGGCTGGACGCGGTGATCTCGTCGAATCCCAGGCCGAGGGGGTTGACCAGAAAGTGGTGTTCCGGCCCGGGAACCCGCGCGGAAATGTGGGTGTACACCAGGTCGTCCCAGCCGAACAGCGCGCACAGCTGGTAGGCGGCGGCGAGGTCGCGCCGCACCGCGACCTCGGCCGGGCTGCGTTCCCCGATCTCGGCCAGCCGGTTGGCGTGCAGCCGGAAGTCCGTGTAGACGGTGGTCTCGCTCATACCGTGCTCCTGCGTTGAACGGTCGCCCGCCGCTGAGCCTGCGGGCCCAGGCATCGAGCCGTGATATCAGCGTTTCATCTATTGACGGCCCGGTCCAGAGGACGTTCCGTTGACCAGAATGCTTCATTGCGCGCGCATTCTCGGCCTGGGAGCCTGAGGCGACCAGATACGACATCTCGGACGGAATCCGGGCCCAGGCGCCGGCCCGCTGTCCCCGAGGGGAGCAAGTCATGACCGGACTGCGCGTCGTGCAGTGGGCGACAGGCAACATCGGCAGCCGCTCGCTGCGCCACGTCATCGAGCACCCCGGGCTCACCCTGGCCGGCGTGTACGTCACCTCAGCGGCCAAGGCTGGCCAGGATGCCGGCGACCTGTGCGGCCTGCCGCCGACCGGGGTGGCCGCCACCTCCGATATCGACGAGATCCTGGCGCTCGGCGCGGACTGCGTGCTGTACATGCCCGCAGACTGCGACCTGGACCAGGTGACCGCCATCCTCGCCGCCGGCACCAACATCGTCACCACGCGGGGAGAGTTCCACCACCCGGCCAGCATGCCGCCGGCCGACCGGGAACGGGTCGAGCGGGCATGCGCGGAGGGCGGTACCTCCATTCACAGCACCGGCTCGAGCCCCGGGTTCATCAGCGAGGCGGTCCCCTGGTCCTGGCGTCGATTCAGCGCCGCCTGGACGCCCTGACGATCAACGAGTACGCCGACCTGTCCACCCGCGACTCGCCGGACATGCTGTTCAACCTCATGGGCTTCGGCCATCCGGTGGAGGAGTTCCCGCCGGAGCGGTTCGCCTACCTTGGCTACGCGTTCGGCCCGTCGCTGCGCCTGATCGCCGAGGCGGTGGGCCTGCCGCTGGACTCCGTCACCGCGACCGGGGAGGTGGCAGTCACACCGGAGAAGCTGACCATCGCGGCCGGCACCCTGGACGCGGGCACCGTAGCCGCCCAGCGGACGACCGTGACCGGCACGCACGACGGCCGCCCCCTGGTGAAATTCATCGCGACCTGGTACTGCACCGATGCCCTGGATAAGGACTGGACCCTCCGCGGCAACGGCTGGCACATCCAGGTCGACGGTGACGCTCCGCTGGACATCGACATCCGCTTCGCGATCCCGGCCGGCCGAGAGGGCGAGATGACTCCCGGCTACACCGCCAACCGCGCCGTCAACGCCATCCCGTACGTGGTCGCCGCCCCCGCGGGCATCCGCACCACGGTCGACCTGCCGCAGATCATCCCGGCCCTGGGCGGCGGCCAGTAGCGAACCCCGGCGCGCGACCCGCCAAGAATGAAACTGCCCATCGCGTTGAAAGGCCATTGATGTCAGCGCTGCTCAACCCCGACGAACGCGCACTGCGCGATGCGGTGCGGTCCTTTCTGGACAAGAAGGTGGCGCCGCTGGTGGCGGCGCACGAGCGCGCGCGGACGTTCCCGTGGGAGCTGCTGCCGCGCTTTACGACTTCGGCTACGTCCGGGGCGGCGTGCCGGAGTCCGGCCGGGGGAGACCAGCTGCCGATGATGATGCAGGCGATCCTCATGGAGGAGGCGGGCCGCTGCTGGGGTTCGCTGCGGACGACACTCAACGTGCAGGGCATGGTGGCCCGGGTCCTGGGCGCGGCCGCCGACGCTGGCCAGGCCGACCGATTCCTCCGGCCGGTGCTGGCGGGGCGTCGGTTCGGCTGGTTCGGGCTGACCGAGCCGGACGCGGGCTCGGACGCCGGGGCGCTGCGGACTACGGCCCGGCGGACCGGGGACGGTTTCGTGGTCAACGGCAGCAAGCTTTACATCACCAACGCCCTGGGGTGCGATTTCGGCATCCTCTTCGCCCGGGTGGTCGGGGAGGACGGCACCGATCACGGGGTGACCGGGCTGCTGGTCGACGCGGCGGAGTCGCAGTTCGGTGTGCACGACATCCCGCATATGCCGCTGCGGTCGACAACGAGTTGCGAGCTGACGTTCGACAACACCTTCGTTCCGGCGCAGAACGTGCTCGGCAAGGTCGGCGGCGGCCTGTCGCTGGGGATGGCGGCCGTCAACGCCGGCCGGCTGAACATGGCGATGGGCGCCGTGGGGCTGTCGCAGGCGTGCCTGGAAGAGGCGATCAGGTTCTGCCGGCAGCGAGAGCAGTTCGGCAAGCCCATCGCGGCATTCCAGCTGGTCCAGCAGATGGTGGTGGAGATCGCCACCTTGACCGAGACGGCCCGGCTGCTCGGGTACCACGCCGCCAGGACCATCGATGCGGGTGAACCGGGGCGCTACGAGTGCTCAATGGCGAAGTACTACTGCGGCGAGTCGGCCGGCCGCGCGGCGACGCTGGCGCTGCAACTGCACGGGGGAGCCGGGCTGATGGAGGAATCGCCGGTCGAGCGGTACTTCCGGGACGCCCGCGAGGCCACGATCCCCGAGGGCACCAGCCAGATCCAGATCCTGCACCTCGGCAAGGCGCTTCTCGGCCACTCGGCGCTCCGCTGACTGCGCTTGCGGCCCGGAACTCAAGTCGTTATATTATTTAGATAAATTGATTCTCGTTCATCGGGAGCTCCGACCGCCCATGTCATCAGCCGCCGACTCATCGGCTGCGCGTGAAGACGTTCTGGTTCGCCGCGAGAACCAGATCCTGATCGTCACCATCAACCGGCCAGACCAGCGCAACGCCGTGAACGGCGCGGTGTCGGCCGGCATCGCCCGTGCGCTTGACCGGCTGGACGCTTCAGCCGACCTCCGGGTCGGCGTGCTGCACGGCAACGGCTCCGCCTTCTGCGCCGGCCTGGATCTCAAGGCATTCGCGGCCGGCGAGCAGGTCAGGGACCCGGCTCGCGGCTTCGGCGGCATCGTGGAACGGCCGCCCGCCAAGCCGCTGATCGCCGCCGTCGAAGGGTGGGCGCTCGGCGGCGGGTTCGAGATCGTTCTCGCCTGCGACCTGGTCACCGCGGGCAAGAGCGCCCGGTTCGGCCTGCCCGAGGTTCGCCGGGGACTCGCCGCACGCGGCGGGGGCGTATTCCGGCTACCGCGCCGGCTCCCGCACGCTGTTGCCATGGAGGTCATCGTCACCGGCGCGCCGCTCGAGGCGGCCCGCGCCGCGGAGTTCGGCCTGGTCAACCGGCTGGTCGAGGACGGCCAGGCGCTCACCGCCGCCATCGAGCTCGCGGAGCTGATCGCCGCGAACGCGCCGATGTCGGTCCGTGCCTCGAAGGCGGTCGCGGTCGAGTCGGCCGACTGGCCGCTCGGCGATGAGTTCGAGCGGCAGCGGGCTCATCTGGAGCCCGTGTTCGCCTCGCAGGATGCCGCCGAGGGCGTCGCGGCGTTCCGGGAGCGCCGCGACCCGAAGTGGCAGGACCGGTGACCGGGAAGCGGATGACGGATGAGATCCACCAGGGCAAGGTGGCGCTGATTACCGGCGGCGGCCGCGGGTTCGGCAAGGCCTTCGGGACGGCGCTGGCCGAGCGGGGCGCCCACGTGGTGCTGGCCGATATCGACGGCGGTGCCGCCGCCGCGTCCGCCGCGGAGATCTCGGGCAAGGGCGGGAGCGCGTCCGCGGTGGTCTGCGACGTGGCCGACGAGGCCGGCGTGGCGGCGGTGATCGAAGAGATTGCCGGGAAACACGGCGGGCTCGACATCCTGGTCAACAACGCGGGCCTGCATTCGGCCGCTTACAACAAACCCTCGGCTGAGCTCGGCATCGCGAGCCTGCGGCGGCTGTTCGACGTCAACGTCATGGGGCTGTACATCTGCTCGCTCGCCGCCCGGGCGGCGATGAGCGGCCGCAACGGCGCCGCCATGGTCAACATCTCCTCGTCCGCCGCTTATGCCAACCGGTCGCCTTACGGCGTTTCCAAGCTCGCCGTCCGCGGCGTGACGGTGCAGCTGGCCCGTGAGTTCGCGGGTGACGGCATCCGGGTGAACGCGATCGCACCCGGGCTGATCTTCACCGACATCATCCGGGCCGAACTGGCCCGCGAAGACGTGACCCGCGTCATGGGCCAGCAGATCCTGCAGCGCGAGGGCGAAGAGCGTGACATCGTCGACGCGCTGCTATACCTCCTCTCTCCCGCGGCGTCGTTCGTCACCGGGGAGACGCTGCGGATTAGCGGCGGCTTCGCGCTGTCGGTCTGAGAGTTCTGGAAATACCGTTTACCGGAAGGATCAAGTCGTGCGTGATGCCGTGATCGTAGACGCGGTGCGTGCCCCTATCGGACGCCGCAAGGGGACGCTCAGGCAAGTGCACCCGGTCGACCTGTCGGCATCTGTGCTGACCGAGCTGGCCAGGCGCAACCAGCTTGAACCGGAGCTGATCGAGGACATCATCTGGGGCTGCGTCACGCAGATCGCCGAGCAGTCGACGAATGTGGGCCGGCTCGCGGTGCTGGCGGCCGGCTGGCCCGAGACGATTCCCGGTGTCACCCTGGACCGTGCCTGCGGGTCGAGCCAGCAGGCTGTGCACTTCGCCGCCGCCAGCGTCATCGCCGGCCACTACGACATCGTCGTGGCCGGCGGGGTGGAGTCCATGAGCCGTGTCCCGCTGGGCTCGGCGCGGGCGATAGGCGAGCCGTTCGGCCCGCGGGTGAAGGAGCGTTACCAGCGCGACAGCTTCAGCCAGGGCCTGGGGGCGGAGGATATCGCGCGCCGCTGGGGTTTCCCGCGCGCCCAGCTAGACGAGTTCGCGCTGGAGTCGCACCACAAGTCGGCGGCCGCGATCGACAGCGGGGCCTTCGACGCGCAACTCGTCTCCATCACTGGCCCGGACGGTGAGCTCACGGCCGACGAGGGCGTCCGGCGGGACACGTCGCTGGAGAAACTTGCCTCGCTCAAGCCCGCCTTCCTCGACGACGGCGTCATCCACGCGGGCAACAGCTCGCAGATCTCCGACGGCTGCGCCGCGCTGCTGATCACCACCAGCGAGCGGGCGGCCGAGCTCGGCCTGCGGCCGCTGGCGCGGTTCCACTCCGGCGCGGTGACCGGAGACGATCCGGTGACGATGCTGACCGCGCCGATCCCCGCCACCGCCAAGGTGCTTAAGCGGGCCGGGCTGACGATCGACGACATCGGCGTCTTCGAGGTCAACGAGGCGTTCGCGAGCGTCCCGCTGGCCTGGGAGGCGGACACCGGGGCCGATCACGCACGGCTCAACCCGCTCGGCGGCGCGATCGCGGTCGGGCACCCTCTCGGCGCGTCAGGCGCCATCTTGATGACGCGCCTGGTGCACCACATGCGCGACAACGGGATCCGTTACGGCCTGCAGACGATGTGCGAGGCCGGCGGCATGGCGAACGCCACCGTCATCGAACTGCTCACCGACTGACTGTCCCGCGGCTGAGGGGGATCAGGATGCGAATCGACCGCTCGCGTTCACCCACGCGGACCGGATCCCCGAGGTCGAGCAGCGGTTTGCGGCGATCGTGGCCGGCGGCGCTCCAGCCCGGCCATGTGACCGGGCGGGAAGAGCCCCAGGTGGCGGGCCCCGGGGCCGTTGAGGGTGTATACCCGGGAGGCCGCCTCGGCTAGCAGGCTGCGGTTCGAGTGCTGCACGCCCTTGGGCGCGGCGGTGGTGCCCGAGGTGTACATCAGGACCGCGCGGTCATCGGGGCCAGGGCTGGGCGCGCGGTACGAGCCGCCCGGCTGGCGCAGCAGCCCGGCGTAGCCGAGCGCCCCGTGGCCGGGGTCATCATCCCCGACCACCACGGTGAACTTAAGCCCACCGTCACCGGGCAGCCCGCCGAGCAGGTCAGCGGCGTGCGGCCGGCCCCGGTACTCGCGGGGCAGGAAGAAGGCCGAGGCCCCCGACTCGCGCAGCACGAAGTCCATTTCCCGCGGGCCGTAGATCATCACTACCGGCAGCAGGACCGCCCCGCACATGGCCACCGCAGTCAGCACGACCGATCCCTCGTAGGAGCCGGGCAGCTGTACCGCGACCACGTCCCCGGGGCCGATCCCGCGTGCCTGCAGCGCCGCCGCTATCCGCTCCGCGTCGCTTACCAGAGCGCCGAGGGTGGTCGCCTGCTCGCCGTCGCCGGCCGCGAAAGTCAGCGCGCAGCCGTCGTGCGCCGCGGCCCCTGCCCAGATGTGCGCGGGCAGCGTCAGCTGGTCCATCGGTGTGTTTCCTCCTGTTGTCATCGTCGTCCGGCCGTTGGTCAGGCGCCGAGCCGGGCCAGGCAGTCGCTCAGCCACTGCGCGCCGCGCGGAACCGCCGAGGCGTACCCCTCCTCTTCGATCCGCGGCCCGAGGATCTCCAGGTCGAACGCGCCCTGGTAGCCAGCCCGGAGGATATCCCCGATGATGCGGGTCAGCGGAATGTCCCCGTCACCGGGCACGGCGCGGCTCATCCGCACCTCGGTGCCGAGCAGGTAGTCGCTCACCTGGATCAAGGCGACCTGGTCGAGATGGTCCCGCACCAGCGCGGCCAGGTCACGCTCCAGCCAGGCGGTCTGCAGGTCGACGATCACGTCCAGGCCGGTCCGGTCGGCCACGTAGAACGCGTCCGCCAGCGAGTGCACGCAGCCCATGTCATGGTTGGACGGCGCGCTCGGCTCGACCGCCAGCCGCACCCCCAGGGCCCGGGCCAGCTCGGCCGCGGGCGCGACGACGGCGCAGAAGGCGTCGATGGAATCGTCGACGGTCATCCGCGATGCCGACGAGCCCGAGTTCATGTAGACACAAGCGGCCCCCAGGTCCCGGCCCGCCTGCACCAGCGAGCAGACCCGTTCCTGCTGCTCGCCCCAGTGGGCCGGCTCGCCCAGGGTGAACGGGCGGACGATGGCGACGTTAGACACTGACAGCCCCTCGCGCGCCACCCCGGCGACCGCTCCGGCAACATCGTCCAGCTTGTAGGAGACGAGCCCCACCTGCCGGTAGCCGTGTTCCCGCCAGAACCCCAGGTCGCGTTCGAGCGGCCAGGCCCGGGTGCAGACCGAGTTCACCGACATCCGCGGATGGGGGGTACTGGTCACGCCTGGCTCCCCCGGGGCAATCAATACAGTCCGCCAATACAGTCCACTTATTGTAAACAAGTAACTAAAATATTAACGTCAGCCGCAGAACTCGTCCAGTACCGGCGGAGGGCCGTGGCCGCGGAGAAGAAGGTTGCGTCGGAGTGGCCCGCCGAGCGATGGGCCGACGTGCCAGGCTTCGACCGATCCTGCGGTCGCTCAACGGCATGGCCGGGCGCAGGTCGGCGCCGGAGATCCTCGGTGGGCAGCGACGGCGCCGTCCCCGCCGCTCTGGCCGCCACCGAACTCGGTGTAGTCGACCACCGTGTCCGCGCCCGGTCAGCCTTCTGGCAGTCGGGCGGGGTGGTGGTTCATCGTGCCGTACCAGGCTGGCGGCGGGTTGAGCCGCGCCGGCAGCGGTGCCGGGATCCATGTTCCCAGGTCCACGCGCTCGCTGATGCGCCACCCGCCAGGCTGCTTCACCAGGCGGTCCTTGTAGAAACCGCCGTTGTAGAACATCGACTCGCCGCCGGTCTCGTCGATCCACGTGTGGTAGGCGAGGAAGTACGTGATCGCCCGGGCCGTGTTCCCGCTGATCTCGCAGTAGTGCGTGGTCATGTTGTGGTGCAGGCCTGCGTACTTCGACAGGCCGTTGCTGAGCCACGCGACGGCGCCCTCCAGGTCCATCCGGCCGCCGCCGAACTCGGTGTAGTCGAGCACCGAGTCTGCCGTGAACAGCCCGCGGAACGCCTTCCAGTCGCCGCCGTCACAGGCCAGGGCGTAGCGGTCCATCAGTGTCCTGATCTCCGCCCGGTCGCACGCCTCGGTTATGTCCATCCTGGCCTTCCTCTCTGGAGGTATCTGCTAGCCCGCCAGCGCGCCAGCCTTCGCCTAAGATGACTAATATAACCATTTAGACAGTAGGTGGTGTAGTCAGCCGGGGCAACCGGTGCGCCGTCGGCGGCCGCGGTCAGACAGCGACTAGCTGTTCCACCGCCCGCTGGACGGATGACCGGTTCCCGGTCCATGACGCGCACGGCTCCTGCCAGCCCCGACCGTTACGCCCGTAGTCCTAGGCCAGGCCGTTAGGTCTCGATGGTGATCGCGCGCTCTGGGCAGGCCCCGGCGCCGGCGCTGGCCTGCTGTTCGAGCTCGGGCGGCACGGTCAGCTCGGTGATGGCGCAGTATCCGAGGTCATCGAGCTGGTAGACATCCGGCGCCGTCGCGTAGCAGCGGGCGTGCCCGGTGCACCGGTCCTTGTCCACCGCGATCTTCAACGCTGCACGTCCCAGACCAGCGGCAGGTTGTTGAGGCCGACCTGGCGGCCGTGCTCGGTGACCGGGACGGCCGGGTCGAGCTGGTAGTCGGGGATGCGCCGGTGCCATTCGGTCAGCCCGACCAGGAGCTCCCGGCGGGCCAGGTGCGACCCAAGGCAGCGGTGCGGGCCCGCGCCGAAGGCGAGATGGCGATTGTTCTCCCGGTCGATCCTCACCTGGTCGGCTTGGGGAAACTCGGCCGGGTCCCGGTTCGCCGAGGCGAGCGGCAGCCACACCATCTGACCCGCTTGCACCGGGCAGCCCCCGACCTCGGTGCTCCTCAGAGCCTTGCGCCCGGGGGCCACAAACGAGTAGTAGCGGAGGAACTCCTCGATGGCTGAGGGCCACAGTTCGGGCTCGCCCACCAACCGCTGGCGGTCGGCCGGGTGGACCGCCAGGTGGTACATCGAGTAGGACAGCTGCGCCGCCACCGTGTCCAGGCCCGCCATGAACATCAGCAGGCAGAGCGACAAAAGGTCCTGCTCGGTGACCTTCTCTCCGTCGATCGTCCAGGTCAGGGCGGTGCTGACGATGTCCTCGCGCGGGTGCGCCCGACGCTGCTTAAGAAGCTGCGCGAAGTACTCCTTGACTTCGGCCATCGCCGTCATCCGCGCGGCCACTGCGATCTCGTCGCCCTTGCCCGTGGACGGGGGGGTGTGCAGGATCGCGGTCTCCCAGCGCTGGAACTGGTCCGCGTCGGCGACTGGCAGCCCAAAAATCTCCATGAAGACCGTGTTGGGAAAGCGCAGCGCCACGTCGGCCACGAAGTCGCACTGGCCGCGGCCTTCGACGTCATCGAGGATCTCGTTGATGACCTCGTAAACCCGCGGCTTGAGCCGCTCGACCGCCCCGGGCGCGAAGAACGGGCCGAGCAGGTGGCGCCACTTGGTGTGCAGCGGCGGGTCGACCATCTCCGGGATCTGCATGTACGACGGGTTGGGCTCGTCGACCGTTATCGCGCTGTTGGAGAACAATCCGGGGTCCTGCAGGCAGGAGCGGATCTCGCTGATCCCGCTGACAAGCACGAACGGGTTCTGGCCGCGCACGGTGCCGGGGTGCGCGCTGCCCTGCTCCCGCAGCATGTCATAGCGGGCGAAGTGCTCGCCGGGACCGGACACCGCAGTGTTGATCTCTTCGTAGCGCAGCACTTCCCGCGCCGCACCCGGCCCGGCGGATTCTGCCGTCGACGTCACTTCGGGCTCCCTCTACTATGCGGGCCGACCAGGCCGCCGCGCAGCGTGGGGCCGCCAGCCAGATGCGTTCACGCTAGACGAATCGCCCCTCGCGCGCAACCGCAAGGGTAGCCAAGTATAAAAATCTAACTGTATTCCGGGCCGCCGCCCGGGAACTCAGCGCGTTCGCGATCATCGCCCACCTGGGGGGCGTCATCAAGGTGGAACCGCCCGGGGGGCTACCCGCGGCGTGGGCTGGGCAACATGCTCAACCGGGGCCTGCGCAAGCCCAACCCGTGCGTCGAGATCCCCAACCGCGGCAAGCGCAGCATCATGCTGGACCTGGCCTCGGCCGACGGCCAGGAGACCATGCGGCGTCTGGTCTGCACGGCCGACGTGTTCCTCACCAGCTACCTGCCCGGTCCGCGGCGGAAGCTGGGGACCGGCCCGGCGCCGGAGGCGGGCCAGCACACCGAAGAGGTGAAGCTGTCGCTCGGCTACGGCTGGGACGAGATCACCGCCTACCGGGACAAGGGCGCGCTCGGCTGGCAGGCCCGCCCTGGTCACGACCCAGCTGGCGGCGTAATCAGTCCGAAGCCGAATGAGTAGGGGGTGCTCGACGCCACCGCGACCGGGCCGTCGAGCTGGTTGCGGTCCGCCAGGTGCTGCAGGCCCACGATGACGTCGGCCGGACCCAGGTGGCCGACGTCGTCCCCGGTGACGGCCACCGCGTCTGCGGGCAGGCCGGCCAGCTGGGTCAGCCTGTGCACGATGCCGGGCGTCACCTGGTTGCACACCAGCCGGGCCGGGACGACGCCGAACCGCTTGGTCAGCGCGGCCAGCGCGGCGGCGTAGCACTGCAGGTACCGGTCGCGCACCTCGCGGCTCGGCCGGCCGCTTACCTGCCGGTAGTTGCCGCTGGCCGCTGGCGGCGCCGGGTAACGGGTGCCGCCGTACTTGATCAGGACCCGGCCGTTCATCTCCGGCGCGGAGACGAACTCGGCCCCTTGGTACGTGGCCAGCGCCCGGTCGCCGGTGTTCAGCCCGACGACGAGGGCGCCGGCGCCGTCGGAGTGCGCCCACAGCGTCATCGTCGCGGTCGATGAGCGGTCGACGGTGTACGCCCAGCGCTCGGCGGCCACGATCGCCGCATAGCCACCGCCTGCCAGCGACAGCCAGCCGAGCGCGACGTTGAGCGCGGCCAGCGTGCCCAGGCAGCCGAGGGTGAGGTCGATGCCGAGGGCCGACGACGACACGCCGACCGTCTTCATGATCTCCGTGCTGAGCGACCAGGACGGCAGGTAGTCGCGTGACATCCCGGCGGACACCACGACGCTCAGCGCATCGGCTGGGATCTCCGCGTCAGCCAGGGCCGCCCGCAGCGCCGCCGCCCCCATCGTGCTCGGGTGCTCGTCGTCCCGGGCGATGCACACGTTGCCCCAGCCGCGGTACCCCGACGTATCAGCGCCCGCCCCCTGGCACAGCGCGAGGGTGCTGCCAGCTGGCGGTATGTCTAGCCCGACGCCGAGGATGTCCAGCCCAGCGGTCACGCCGGCCTGCTTGGCAGCTCGCCTGCGAGCAGCTGCTCGGCGGCGTCGGCGAGAGCGGTGGCCCGGGCCATCAGTTCCTCCTCGGTGACGTTCTGAATCGGGTGCTGCAGGATCACGGCCGGCAAGGGCCGGTCAGGTGTCTCGTACGCCAGCGCACGGTCAAGCTGCAGCGCGAATGGTTCGGTCAGTACGGCGAAGGCCGCCGCGCCCCGCTTCTGGAGCAGGATCGAGTCGAGCGAACTGCCCGACGAGCAACTGCCTCAATCAGACACGCCGGCCAGGATCAGGCCGTTGAGCCCGGCCAGCCCGGCCAGCATGTCCTCGGGCATCGGACGCCCGGCCGAGGGCTTGCGGCGGATCTGCTCCTCGACCTCGATGTCGCGCTCGCGCAGCACGCGCTGGGTCATCTGCAAGATGGCGAGCGAGTTGGGCTTGCGGTTGTCCACCAGGATCACCCGCTGCACGGCCGGCGCCATGGTGACGGTGAACGGGTCCGGGCGGGGTCGCGGAATCGGGTCGACGAGCAGCTCGCAGCTCACGTCGCCGCAGCTGGCGATCTGGCGGGTGGGGAGCGCGGACGGGGACACTTCCATGGTTGGCCTCCTCAGGGCTGGGCTGCCGTGACGGCGAACTGGTCGGTGATCGCCCGGCACACGTAGGTATGGCTTCCGACCCAGCGGGGGATCACGGCGGAGAACTTACCGCCCGCCCCCCCGCTCTCAATAAAGTGCAGGTCTTCTGGCTTGGCGACGGGCGGCCGGTCGGTGCCTGGCACTACCTTGCTGCCCCGCCGTGGCGACCGTGGCAGGCGGCCGAGCCGCTGCAGCTCGTCGGTTGACCTGACGGCGCGAGTGTACAGGAACTGGCGGGCCTGCTCGCGGCCGTAGTCCGGGGCGATGAGGTCCATGTGCTCGGGGCCGATGACGATCAGGTACCCGCTGGTGTGCCAGTAGAAGTTGGTTGTTCCCTCGTTGGCCAGCGTGCCAGCGATTGTCTCGAGCACCGCCTGACCGCTGTCGGCGTAGTGGTTGTTGACGCTCTGCGGTCCCTCGGTGGATACCACGGTCACCGCCGACGCCGCCGCGGGCAGGCCGAACTGGGTGTGAAACGGGTCCCAGACGGTGTCCGGGTGCTCTGCGATGCAGAATCCGAGCCGGCCGGGATGGCCCATGGTGCCGTGTGACTGCAGGGCGCCCCCGCCGCGGCCGCAGAAGTAGCGCACCATTTGGGCGAAGCGGCCGACGGTGGCGTTGGCCCGGTTGTTGGCGCCCATGCAGTTGGCCTCGTGCGCGAACCCGTAGCGCTCGACCGCCGGACCGCTGACGATCACCGTGGCCGAGGCTCCGCCGGTGGTGACCTCGACGCCGGTGAGGTTGAAGGCCGGGTCGAGCAGGGCCAGGGACAGTGCCCGCAGCAGCGGGCCGTACTCGAATTTGCACCCGGCCATCACCGCGGCCGCCGCCACGTGGGAGCCGTGCACCTGGATCGACTGCTCGCTGAGCTCGCCCACCACCTCGGTGTGGTTCCACCCCATTGCCTCGAGCATCTGGTCGACGAGGGTCCCGTAGGGCGGGATCACGGGCAGGCCGTCGGTCCAGCCGCTCGACATGCAGCGCTCGATGTCCTCATAGACGTCCAGGCTCACCGGAACCGCTCCTCAGTTTCAGGGCCGGACGAGGCGTCCGCCGCGCGGTCCGCCTCGGCCGGCAGTGAGATGTCGGCCTGCACCGCGGTGACGGCGGGGAACTTGTCCGACAGCCAGGCCAGGTCCTCCCCGTTGGCGTCCACCGCCGCTCCCCAGGCGCCGGCTTCTACGCGGTACCGCATCAGAGTACTGCCCATGGTCCGGGCGGCGCCGCTGGTGATCAAGACCGTCCTACCGTCCAGTTGTGCCATTTTCGCACGCGCCCAGCAGCGAGTGAACCCCGGTCGGGCACCGGTGGGATCAAGACATATGAGTGCACTGGCATAATCAGATCAATGAGTTAATATATTGACGCTAGCCGCCGAGGAGACGGAATAGCTCGGCACGAGATCGACCGGAGTCCGAGCCGTCTCGGCCGGGTCGGCCGAACGAAGACAGGGTGGACTGTGGCCGGCGCCAAACTTCAGCAGGCACGGGAGAAGTACGCGGCGGCGCGCGCGGCCGGTGGCCTTCTTCGGCTTGCTAGAAGAGTGGCGCCGGACGGGCAGCCTCGGCGGCCTGGAACTGCTCGGGCGACCCGGTGCGGATTACCCTGACGATCCCCAACAACCACCGGGTGAAGACCCTGCTGCAACCTTGGCAGGATGAGGTCGGGGGCGCGCGGATCGGCGAGATCGCGGCACTGGCCGACAGGCTGGGCTTCGCCCGGCTCACCGTAAGCGAGCACTTTCTCATACCCGCGGATCACGTGCAGCTGTCGGGCGCGCACTATCTCCACGCACCGACTGGTCTCGCGTTCCTGGCCGGCCACACCACGCGGATCCGCCTGGCGTCGAATATCAGCATCGTCCCGCTCCAGAATCCGATTGTGCAGGCCAAACAGTGGGCGGTGCTCGACTGGCTGAGCGGCGGACGCGCCGATATGATGGTCGGCACCGGGTGGCTCCAGGAAGAGTTCGATGTCCTCGGGGTGGACTTCCGTACCCGCGGGCGCCGACTCGATGAGTACGTCGAGGCGATGCGGCGGATATGGACGTCGGACTTGGCCAGCTATGAAGGCGAGTTCGTCAGTTTCCGGGAAATCGCCGCCGAGCCGAAGCCGCTCCAGCCCGGGGGAATCCCGCTTTGGTTCGCCGGCGACGTGCAGAGGACCCTGGCGCGCGTGGCCCGGTGGGGTACTGGCTGGTCCCCCTACCTGTCGTCACCATCGCAGATCACCGCGGGCATCGACCAGATCAAGTCGCACCCGGACTACTGGGGCCAAGAGATCGAGGTCTTTTACAATCTCGCCAACCTCCGCCTCAGCGAAGGACACCAGGGCAAGGCCGACGCGCATGACTTCGACACCTGGAACGTGCAGCACATGGTCGACCAGCTGTGCTGGGTCCGCGATCTCGGCGTCACCGAGGTGGCGCCGCCCCTGCCCCGGGTGGCCAGCTACCAGCAGTACCTGGAACGGCTGCACTGGCTAGCGCAGGAGGTCATGCCCCGGATCGCGTAAAGCGGCGGACAACATCGGCGAGCTCCGCGTCGGCCAGGCACCGGCGGTCATGAAGCCCGCCTACCCGCCCGGCCCCCGGCGGACCTTCCACGTGGGCGCGCCGGTCAACGACGAGAACCTGCCGTACCTCGCCGGGGGGTCTCGATCGCCGTCCACACTGAGGTCCCGGACGGCCCCGCCGCGGGCATGCTGAGCGCGCTGGGCGACTGGAACGGCGGGTTCGCCCTCTATGTGAAGGGCTCCCGCCTGGTGTTCTGCTTCTGCCCGGCGGGCGAGTCGGTCACCGTCACATCCCGTGAGACGCTTCCTGTGGGCGCCCACGTGCTCGGCGTTACCTGCCGCCCAGGCCCGGGCGGCACCGTTCTGACACTCACCTGCGACGGCGAGGTCATCGGCGAATCGACGGCCACCGTCGCGATACCGAATGTCTTCCAGCACGGCGGCACTCACCTCACCATCGGCTACGACGACCGGCTTCCCGTATCCGATGATTACCAGCTGCCCTTCCGGTGGGCGGGCCCCATCGAGCGGGTGGTCGCCGAAGGGAACCCTGCGCCCAGCCCGTCCGAGAGAACGGTCACCGACGCGATGCACATCGACTGACAGCACGGCAGCTCCCGGCCACCAGCGCAGCGCGGCTGCCTGGGGGCGTGGGCCGTCCCGAGACCGGCCCGGCGGACCTCTTCGTTGTCCTTGATCTCGGCCGGCCAGGGCCGGGCGGAGCCGGACTGATCACGGCACCGCGTGGCAGGAACCCGGTCTGGGTACCGCACCAAGGACGGGGCGGATCTTCCAGAGCGCGAGGGCGGGGTCATCAAGGACTCTGCCTGCCGGGCCGTGCGGGCCGAGATCGCAAGGCGGCGCTCATGCAGGCGAGGCGAACGGGCGCCGCCCGGTGAGCAGCTCATACGTGTTACTAAGGTTTCGGCCGTTGAGGCGGTTCGAACTTGCCCGCGAGCAACATGAGCGGGGCCCCGGGGATTCCGAGGAGCGCGCGCCGCCGACTCGCCTGCGGCGTTGCGAGGCAGCAGCGGGCCGCCGCGCTGGCCGATGACCTCGCCGTCCTCGCCTGCGGGTTGTCAACGCCCACTAGGGCAGGGGCACATGCTGCACGACGTGGATCTGGCCGTGAGCGAGGGTACTTGCCGGGCCCAGGAGTTGCCGTGGCCGGCCCGCATCGCCGGCCGGAAGCGCTCAAGGGCGTCCAGTGCGTCTTCCAGAACCCGCTGGCCTCGCTCAACCCGCGGCACACAGTCGGCCAGATCATCGCCCAGCCGCTGATCAACTTCGGCCTGGGGATCGGCCCGGCACCGGCGGCTGCGGGTGGAGTCCAACCTGAAGATGGTCATGGACGCTGCCGGCCCAGTCGAGCTGATCAGCCTTTGACGGTGATCGCCTGCTCCGGGCAGGCCCGTGCTGCCTCGGCGGCCAGCTCGGCGTCCTGGCCCGACACCTCGGCCTGCAGCAGCTCGACGTGACCCCAGTCGTCGGGAGCGAAGACCTCCTCAGCGATCTCGTAGCACCGGCCGTGCCCCTGGCAGCGCGACGTATCCACCTCTATCTTCATGCCCTCTCCCGGGCGGCCGTCTTGGACGGGTCCCACTGCAGCTGGAGGTGATCCACGCCCCGCAGCCGCGAGTTGTTCCATTCCACCTCGTAGCCTTCCTTGAGGCCGTACTGCGGAATCCGCTTGTGCCACTCTCGCACCGCCACGCGCAGCTCCATCCGGGCCAGGTGCGACCCCAGGCAGCGGTGCGGGCCGCCGCCGAAGGCCAGGTGCCGCTTGTCGCCGCGCCGGACGTCGACCGTGTCCGCACCGGGCACCGCCGGATCCAGGTTCGCCGCCGCGACCAGCGGCGACACCACCGTGCCGGCCTTGATCGGGCAGCCCGCGATCGCGGTGTCACGGGTGGCCAGGCGGGGCACCGCCGGCTGCACCGGCGACTCCCAGCGCAGCAGCTCCTCGATCAGGTTGGTGATCGTCTCCGGGTCGTCCACGATCATCTGCCGGTCGCCCGGGTGGGTCGCCAGATAGGTAAAGATGCACTCAAGCGAGATCGATACGGTGTCCAGGCCGGCTGCGATCAGCTGGAACAGGCAGCGGCCGATCTCGTTGTCGCTCAGCGCCCGGTCGTTCTCCATCCGCGCCTCGAGCAGCCGCGAGATGACATCGTCGCCCGGCTTCCCGCGCCGCTCGGAGATCGTCTGGTAGAGGTACTCGTAGATGACCGGTGCCGTCTCGGCGGCCAGCCGCTGGCCGGCCTCAAAGCCGCCCGCCAGCTGGGCTGGATGGATCATCACGTCTTTCCAGTACAGCAGCCTCGGCAGCTCCGACTGGTCGATGCCGAGCAGGTCCAGGAACGTCGAGCAGGGCAGCGGCACGGCCAGCGCCTGGGAAAAGTCGACCGAGCCGGTTTCGATGAACGCGTCGATCAGCCGGTTGGCGTGGGCCGCGACATTAGGCGCCAGCGCGGCCATCCGCCGGGGCGAGAACGCCGGGTCAAGCAGCCGCCGGTACTCGGCGTAGGCAGGCGGGTCCAGCCCCACCGGGATTACCGGCTCGGCGCTGCCCATCAGCGGGATGGCGTTCGACCAGACCTCGGTGTCACGCAGCACCGCCTCGACGTCGGCCCGGTTGAGGATCTCGACCTCACGGCGAGGGTTCTGGCCGACGGCGAGCGGGCCATGCGTGCGCAGCTCGGCGAAGTACTCAGCCGGGTTGGCTGCGCGCCGGTGCGCGATCTCGGCGAACCGTGCCTCCTCGGCCGCGTCGTGCGCTGCGGGCGCATCCGGGTTGGCCATAGGGTATCCCTCCTGTTGCCATACTCAGCCCGAGGCTGACATTTTTGTTCACTCTTTGCTGTAAGCCAGCTATTGGAGCGGCCCTGTCATCCTGAGCTGGGCGCGTAGTCAGGGCACCGCCCCGGCCTGTTTCAGCTCGGTGATCTGCTCCCAGCTGTACCCCAGATCGAGCAAGATGGCCTCGGTGTGCTCGCCGTGCTCAGGGGCGCGGTGCAGCTCTATCGGCGTCTCGTCCAGCTGCACCGGGACCCGCGGCAGGCGGTAGTGCAGTCCGTCCTCGTTGACCTCGCCGATGTAACCGTTGGCGATCACCTGCGGGTCGTCCAGCAGCTCCTCGACCGCCTGGACCAGCGCCCACGGGGCGTCGATCTGGGCCAGCAGCTCTTTCCACTCGGCGAAGGTCCGCGTGGCGAACTCCGCCCCGATCTCGGCGATGCACTCCTCGCCGTGGGCCTTGCGGGCGGCCATGTCGGCGAAGCGCGGGTCGTCGATGAGGTCCTCGCGGCCGACCAGCCGGCAAAACTCGCCCCAGTAACGGTCACCCTGCAGGAACACCAGCGCGATATGGCGGCCGTCTTTGGTCCGGTACGCCCCCACCAGCGGGTTGGCCGCGGCCGTGCCCCGCAGCGTGGCCCGCGGCTGCCGGCCCTGCAAGGCGGCCAGCAGGTCCGACGATAGCGTCCACATCGCGACGGCGAGGAGCGAGACGTCCACCACCGACCCTTTGCCGGTGCGCTCGCGGCGCAGCAGCGACGCGGAGATGCCGAACGCGAGTGCCATCCCGCCGTTGCGGTCGCCCATCGCGCCGCGCTGGTTGACCGGCATATCGAGGCCGGGGGGCGTCAGCACGTGGGCCAGGCCGCCGCGGGCGAAGAACGCCGAGGCGTCGTACCCCGCATGGTTGGCGTCCGGGCCGCGGACCCCGTAGCCGTGCCCCCGCGCGTACACCAGGCGCGGGAACCGCTCGGTGAGGGTGGCCGCGTCCAGCCCGAGGCGCTCCAGCGCTCCCGGCCGGAAGTTGGTCAGGAACACGTCCGCCGTTTCCAGCAGCCGGTCCAGGACCGCCTTGCCCTCCGCGGTGTGCAGGTCGACGGCGATAGAGCGCTTGCCCCGGTTGGCCAGCGCGACCGACATGTTGACCCCGCCGCTGTCGACTCCGATGCCCTGGGTGGCCAGGCCCCGGTACGGGTCTCCGTCGATCCGCTCCACCCGGACGACATCCGCCCCCCAGTCGGCCAGCAGCGCGCCCGCCACAGGCACGAACACCCACTGCGCCAGCTCCACGACACGCACGCCGTCGAACGGGTCTCCGTCCACCGTCACCTCACCTTTACGCAGAACCGTCGGCCCGTGTTTCCAAACCGGGCGAATCAGGCAGCTGGGCGCCCACGCCGGCCAGGCAGAACCGGACCAGGGTGTTGGCCACTTCCTCCAGGTCGGCCGACTCGACGCCGAGCCTTATGTTGTGCACCTGGCTGGTGACCAGGTCGGAAATGAATACCGCCAGCCGCTCGCTGTCCGCGCTGGCGGGCAGCTTGCCCGCGGCCGAGGCTGCGGCCAGGGTCTCGCTCACCAGCGCCCGGTAGGGCGCTCCGGGCGATCCGCACGCCGGCCGCGTGGTCCATGCTGAGCCGAAGATGCTCGCGGGTGATCAGGCTCCGGTAGGCCGCGTTTTCCGGAGCCGCGATGTACAGGAAGGGCCAGCGGATAATCGCGGCGAGTCGTTCGAGCGGGTCGGCGATAGACTCGCAGTGGGCCCGGGTCCGGGTCGCCAGTTCGCACCGGTACTCCTCCAGCAGCGCCACCAGCAGCTCGTCCTTGCTGCGGAAGTAGCGGTAGAAGGTCTGCAGGGAGACCCCCGCCTTCTCGGTCAGCTGCTGGATCGTGAACGGCTCGCCCGATGTTTCGTAGTACAGCACCCGCGCCGCACCGATGAGGTGCTCCGCCTGCTGGACGGTTTTCAGCGCCGCCCGCCGGACCAGGTCCGAGCTCTCCACCGCCCGGCGCCGCCAGCCTGGCTCCAGGCCCAGGGGCGTTAGCTCCTCGGTGGCCCAGGCGGACGGTGCCGCGGAAGCTTCGTTCACCGCTGCGTCACGGGGCGGTCGCCGCCCGGAACTGGAAGAGCCGCTCGGCGTTGCCCCGGACGATCTTCTGCTGAACGTCGGCGGGCAGGTGCGCGAGCCGTTCGCGGGCCAGCTTGATCGAATCCGGCCAGGTGGTGTCGGAGTGCGGGTAGTCCGTCTCGATCATGACGTTGTCCTCACCGATCACGTCGAGGCTGTTCAGCCCGTGGATGTCATCGATGAAGCAGCCGTAGACGTGCTCGAGGTAGAGCTGGTGGATATCGAGGGCCTCCAGCAGCCGGTATTCGTCGGCGCGCCTTCCCCGGCTTGAGGCCGTCGACCCGGACCGGAACTTGACCCCCCGTGCGACCCAGATAGCGCTGCTTGTCGTACACCTGCTCGGCCCGCTCCAGGAAGTAGGGGATCCAGCCGATCTCGCCCTCCGACAAGGCGATCTTGAGGTTCGGCAGCCGCTGCGAAGACGCCGCTGAACAGCCAGGCCAGCATTGTCGCCGGCGGTCCGGCACGGCCCCGCAGGCCAGGTTGGCCATGAACGGGGCGTCGGGCGAGATCGCTGGCAGCGTGGAGGACGAACCGACGTGCATGCACACCACCATGCCCGTCTCGTTCGCCGCCTCCATCACCGGGTCCCAGTAACCGTCCGGGTCGTGGATGGTCGGCAGGCCGAGCGGCTCGGGGTTCTCCGAGAAGGCGAACGCGTGGACGCCGCGGGCGGCGTTGCGCTCCATCTCCTTGGCCGCGAGTTTGGGGTCCCACAGCGGGATGAGGGTCAGCGGGATGAAGCGGCCGGGGGCGGTGGCGCACCACTCCTCGACCATCCAGTCGTTGTAGGCCTGGACGCAGGCGAGCGCGAGGTCCTTGTCGTTCGCCTCCAAGAAGATCTGCCCGCAGAAGCGCGGGAAGGACGGGAAAGCACAGCGAGGCGATGATCCCGGCCCGGTTCATGTCCTCCAGCCGGGCGGCCGCGTCGTAGCAGCCGGGTGCCATCTCCTCGTAGCTGATCGGCTCCGGGCTGAACTGGTCTTTCGCCTTGCCGACGACGGCGCTCAGACCGGAGGTACGGATCCGCTTGTCTTCGTAGGCCCAGTACTCGTCGCCGTCGGCCCGGATCAGCCGCGGCCCGGTCGCCTGGTAGTCGGGCCGGCAGCCGGTCCTGCCACACGTTGGGTGGCTCCAGGACGTGGTCATCGACTGAGATCAGCCAGTCCAGTGATGATGGTTGTCCTGTCATTGTCCGACTCCTTTGCGGTTCAGGGCCCGGTGTCTTCGCCGCGTTCCCGTCACCACGAGAATACGGATCTTCTTTTCCGGAAACTATAGCAACTGCCTGTGGTGGTCAAGCCTGGTGAAGCCCGCGGCCGACGTGACGGCCGCGCCGGCTTCTGTCCGTCACCGGGTCCATTGCGCCGCCAAAGTGCCCGAGTCTAGGATCGCTATTGCAGTAGTCAGAAGCCGATTCTGACAGCTGATGGTCGTCATCTACCGCTGTGAAGGAGCAACGCATGGCTGGGACTGGGCGTTTCGCGGGTCAGGTCGCCTTTATCACCGGGGCGGCCCGCGGCCAGGGACGATCGCACGCGGTCGCGCTGGCGGAGCAGGGCGCGGACATCATCGCGGTGGACATCGCGGCCCAGATCGACACCGTGCGCTACCCGATGGCGTCCGAGGCTGACCTGGCCGAGACCGCCGACCTGGTCCAGAAGGCGGGTCGCCGCTGCGTGGCCGTGAAGGCCGACGTCCGGGACATCCACGCCCTCGACGACGCGCTGCGCCAGGGGGTCAGCGAGCTCGGCCGCCTCGACCACGTGATCGCCAACGCGGGAATCTTCAATTTCGGCCCGCCTGAACAGTCCCTCGACGAGGTCGCGCGCCGCTGGGCCGACTCCACCGACGTCATGCTCACCGGCGTGTTCTACACCATCCACGTCAGCCGCCCGATCCTGGTTGAACAGGGCAGCGGGGGCACGATCACGGTGACCGGCTCGACCGCCGGCCTGAAGGGGATGCTCGACGGCACCGGCGGCATCGCCGGCTACAACGCCGCCAAGCACGGTATTGTCGGGCTCGTGCAGGGGTACGCGAAGCTACTCGGGCGGCACAACATCCGGGTGAACGCCATACACCCGACGGGCGTCTCCAGCCCGATGATCATCAACGATGAGTTCCCGGCCTTCCACGCCGCGAGCAGGGCCGACATGATTCCGACCCAGCGCCTGCTCGACGTCCCGATGATCGAGGTGCGCGACGTCACCGCGGCCCTGGTCTGGCTGATTTCCGAGGACGCACGCTACGTCACCGGCATCAGCCTGCCGGTCGACGCGGGCGTGTCCACCCCTTGAGCGCACCGTCGAAGGGGCCTGACGCCGCGATCGTCGGCCTCGGGCTGAGCGAGCAGGGACGGCATCTGGGACTGTCCCCGCGTGAGCTGCGGCGCCGCGCGGTCGACCGGGCCATCGCCGACGCCGGCCTGCCCCGCGACGCCATCGACGGCTACATCGTGGTCGGCGGCGGCGGCACCGAGGACCTGCGCTACATAGGGCTGCAGCCCGCGTTCTCGTTCGCCCTGCAAAGCGGCGGTGCCTCGCCCGCCCTGGCGGTGATGGCCGCGGCCGGGATGATCACCGCCGGCCAGGCGAACTATGTCGCCTGCGTCTACGGGGAGGCATTCTCCTCCGCGCCGGCCCGGCTGCAGCCCAACAGCGGCGCTCAGGACCAGTTCCACATCGGCAGCGTCAGCTACGGCTACACCTACCTCTTCGGCATGGTCGGGCCCGCCTCGTCCTATGCGCTGCAGGCCCGCCGGTACCTGGAGCGGTACGGGGCCAGCTCCAGGGACCTGGGGGCGGTCGCGGTAGCCGAGCGTATCTACGGCGCCATCCGGCCCGGCTCGGTCAGCTACGGGCACCCGATCACCATTGATGACCACCAGGCGTCGCGCCTGATCGTTGACCCGCTGCGGCTGCTCGACTGCTCGCGCCCGACCGACGGGGGCGCCGCTGTCATCGTCACCTCGGCCGGCCGGGCCGCCGACTGTGCGGGCCGCCCGGTCCGGGTGCTGGAGCCGGCCACGGGCACGGCATCAGCTGCTTCTGGGAGGGAACTATGTTTGACCAGCACTCGGACGTGGCCCGGGCTGCGCAGCGAGCGTTCGGGCAGGCCGGTGTCAGTCCGGCCGACGTCGACGTAGCCCAGTTCTACGACGCGTTCACCATCGCTGTGCTGCTGCAGCTGGAGCAGTACGGTTTCTGCGATCCCGGGACCGGCGGGGATTTTGTCGCCAGCGGGCAGACCGGGCTCGGCGGCGCGATCCCGGTCAACACCGGCGGGGGGCAGATATCGGGTTTTTACGCCACCGGCTTCACCCCGCTGAGCGAGGGAATCCTGCAGATCCGCGGCACCGCCCCCACCAGCCAGGTCGACGGCGCCGAGGTGTGCCTGGTCAGCGGGATGGGCGGGAACGGTGGCGTGCAGGGCTCCTGGCAGCACTCCACCCTCCTGCTGGGGCAGCTGTGACCCGCCGCCCCCTTCCGGGCGACGTGGCACCTGACGACGCCGACCAGCCGTTCTGGGACTCCTGCCGGGCCGGGATCTTCCTTGTCCAGCGCTGCGGCCAGTGCGGCCGCCACCTGTGGCCGGCCGGGAGCTGCCCCGACCACGGGGCGGCGGCGCTGTCCTGGGTGCCAGCCTCGGGCCTGGGCACCCTGCAGACCTGGACGGTCATCCACCAGCTCTACCCGAACTCGTTCGAGGACGGCCCGGCCACCAACGTGGCCGTGGTGCAGCTGGCCGAGGGGCCGTTCCTGCACACCAAGCTGGTCGATTACGAGCCCGCGCGACTGCGGATCGGCCTGCCGGTGGAGGTGGTTTTCGTCCCCGTCACTGATGAGTTCACCCTGCCCTGCTTCCGGCCCGCCGAGCCGGGCGGCTGACAAGGGCAGGCCGCGCCCGCCCGCGGCGGCCGCTCAGCTCTGGATCCAGCGGCCGCCGGAGACCATGAGCACTTGCCCGGTCACGTACCGGGCATCGTCACTGGCGAAAAACGCCCCCACCCCCGCCATGTCCGCGGGCTGCATCTTGCCCTTAATCAGCTGCGCGTTGAGGTGCTCGGCGGCGACCGCGGGGTCGACGTGGTCGTTGAACGCCTCGCTGTGGGTCGGGCCGGGAGCGATCGCGTTGACCGTGACGCCCCAGTGCCCCAGCTGCGCGGCGGAGTACTTAGTGAGCCCGTTGACGCCGTACTTGGTCCACTTGTAGCTGAACGACTGCAGGCCGGGGAACTCCTCGGTGTCGCCGCGGTAGGTGTAGTTGAACGCCGCCGTCGACGACAGGTTGATGACCCGCCCGTGTTCGCTCTTTACCAGGTGGGGTGAGGCCGCCTCGGTGACCAGCCACAGGCTGAGCAGGTTCACGTCGAACATGCGCTTGAGGTTCTCGAACGTGTGATCATGCTGCCGCCACTCGCCGAACAGTGCGGCGTTGTTGACCAGGATGTCGATGCCGCCGAGCGCGGTGGCCGCCGCGCCCACCCCGGCCTGCACCGACTCCGGGTCGGCGACGTCGGTGCGGGTCACCGACACCGTTCCCCGGCTGCCCAGTTCCCTGGCCGTCCGCTCGGCGCTTTCCGTATCCAGATCGAGGATGGCGACGCTGGCGCCTTCGTCAAGGAACCGCTCGACGAAAGCCCGGCCGATACCGCGTCCCCCGCCGGTGACGACGGCCCGCCGGCCGAGCAGGCGCTGGGTCTGCACTGTCATGATGAGACTCCTTCACATCGCCGATTCACATCGCCGAGTTGCCCAGCCGGAACGGCAGGCTTCCGTCGGTGCGGGGTCCGGACCACTTCGGCGAGGTCGTCGCCGTCGTGCCGTCCGCCCGGGTCTGCTCGAAGCCTTCGTAGCCGTGGTCTCGCACGTCGTCGCACAGGATGCGGTAGACGTAGGAGCCGCCGGTGTAGGCGACGTACCGGCGCGGCTTGCCCTTCACGTTGGAGCCGTAGTACTGCGAGTCGTCGCCGGCCAGGAGGCTGGCCCGGACCATTGCCTCGGCGTGGGTCGTCCAGGCCTCGTCGGCTGCCGGGGTCGACTCGATGACCTCGATGTCGTCGTCCCGCAGGTGCTTGAACAGGCCGGAAAGCCACTCGACCTGCTGCTCGACCGCGACGAAGCCCTGCGACCGGATCGAGGGGCTGCCCGGCCCCCAGATCATGAACGAGTTGGGGATGCCCGCCATCGCCATGCCGAGGTAGGTCACCGGCCCGCTGGCCCAGTAGTCTTTCAGCCGCGCGCCGCTCTTGCCCGTGATGTCGACGCCGAGCAGCGCACCGGTCCCGCTGTCGAAGCCGGTCGCCAGGATGAGAATGTCGAGCTCGTAGAACGACGAGGCGGTCCGCACTCCTCCCGGTTCCACCTCGTCGATCGGGTCGGCCTTGACGTCGACCAGGGTAACGTCGGGCCGGTTGTAGACCTCGAGGTATCCGCGTTCGCCGATGATCCGGCGGGAGCCGAGGTGGTAGCCCCGCGGGATGAGCTTCTCCGCCGTCTCGGGGTCGTGCACCCGTCGCCGGACCTCGCTGCGGAGGAACTCCGCGACCCGCCGGTTCGTCTCTTCGCTGGTGAGCAGGCCCTTGATGCCGGACAGCGGGTAGTAGCCGAACGGATGATCAAAGGACTTGCGCATGAACGCATGGAGTTCCTCATCCGACATCTCGCTGATGTCGGTCTGCACCTGGTGGTCGTAGAGCACGCCGCCGGTGGACCGCAGGGCCGCCGTGCGGTACTCGCGGTAGCCTGCCTTGAAGTTCCTCTTATATTCCTCGCTCACCTGGAGCGGGCCGGCCGGGGTGACGAACTCCGCGGTGCGCTGGAAGACCGTCAGGTGGCCGATCGGCTCGTCCGTAACCGCCATGATGACCTGCATGCCGGTGGCCCCGGTGCCGATCAGGCCGATCCGCTTGCCAGTGAAGTCCACCGGCTCGTGGGGCCAGCGCGGTGCGTGGTAAAGCTCCCCGGTGAAGTCGGCCAGCCCGGGAATGTCCGGCGCGGCCGGGGTCGTGTAGCCGCCGGTGGCCCAGACGACCAGCCGCCCGGTTACCTGCTCCCCGTCTGCGCTGCGGAGGACCCAGTAGCTGTTGTCCGCATCCCAGGCGGCCGAGCTGACCCGGTACCCGAGCCGGATGTCGCGGCGCAGGTCGAAGCGGTCCGCCACGTGGTTGGCGTACGCCTCAAGCTCAGGCTGCGCGGCGAAGTACTCCTTCCAGTCCCACTCCTGCTCGAGCTCGGGGGAGAACGAGTACGAGTAGGAGTAGGAGTAAACGTCGACCCGGGCTCCGGGGTACCGGTTCCAGTACCAGGTACCGCCGACCCCGTCGCCCGCTTCAAGCACGACCACCGACGGGTACAGCTTGCGCAGCTCGTAGAGCGCGTACAGGCCGCCGAACCCCGCGCCCACGATGACGACGTCGAAATCCGCCCCGGGACCTCCTGCCGCCAGATCTCCGGCCTCCGCCATCTGTCCTCCGTTTATAGTTTACTGTTTAATTTAAGTGCTATTAGATGAAGGTTAATGACGAGACAAGCGGTCAGCTCGCGGCCAGCAGGTCCTGGGCGCGCACGTAGCCGTCGCTGATCCCGGGCGGGTCGGCCGGGTCGGTGACGGCGGGATCCGGGGTGCGCCCGGATTCCAGCCAGTCGGCGACAATGCCGCTGACCGCGGGCGCGTCGCGGAACGCGGTATCCATGTAGAGGGCGGTGGCGCGCGCGGCCACCCGGACCAGCGGCTCGCTCGTCTGAGCGGCCCCGAACGCTCGAGCCCGGGCGCGGTCCCGGTCCGAGGGCGGCTCCACGTTGTCGTACTCCGCCTCCGGGTAGGCCGAGTCCAGCCCGACAGCGAGGTCCCAGGCCACATCGGCCAGCGGCCCGTACGCCTTCTGGATCTCGTCGGCCGTGCCGTCCAGGCCCGCCGCTTCCGCCACGGTGTCGCCGAGGATGCTGGCGTCCAGCGCGGCCATCGTCATCCCCTGCCCGTAGATGGGGTTGAACGAGGTCACGGCGTCGCCGGCGACGACGAACCGCTCGGGGCGGCGGCTCATCTGCTCCCACAGCCGGCGCTGATTGCCCGCCATCTGGTAGGGGTCAATCTCGCTCGTGATCGTCGCCTCGCGCATCACCTGGGCGATCAGGGGGCTGCTGAGCGTCTCGAAGAACGCCATGATGCTGTCGAAGTCGTCGGGCGGGTAGTGCTTGACCAGGCCGTAGGCGGTGACGTCGTGCAGGGAGTTGCCGCAGGGCCTGATCGCCGCGCCCATCGGGCAGGCCGGGGTCGCGGAGACGCTGAGGCCCGCCAGGCCCTTTGGCAGCGCGCCCGCCGGGATCCGCGCGGTGAAGGTGGAGTACCCCATGTGGATCCGGACCTGCTGCTCGGCGGGCCGCGGGTAGCCGAGGTCTTCGATCCAGTTCGACGCGCGCGAGCCACGCCCGGTGCAGTCGACCACGAAGTCCCCGGTCAGGACGCCGCCGTCGACCCCCCGGACCCGGGCACCGGTCACGCTGGATCCGTCGGCGGAGCCGACCAGGCCGACCGCCAGCCCTTGCACCGCGGACACGTTGGGCAGCGCCAGCACCCGGCGCCTGATCGCCCACTCGAACACCGGGCGTCGGAACATGGTCACCGTCAGGTCGCTCTTCACCCGCATCCGCCAGGCCCCGTTGACGTACTGGGAGAAGTCGGCGACGTCGTCGTAGGTCTCGCAGCCGAGCTCGATCAGCTGGGCCGACAGGCCTGGGAGCAGCGCCTCGATCTTCTGCTGGCCCAGGCTCAGCAGGTGATGGACCTGGGTGGCATGCGGAACCCCGCGCCGCGGGGACTGAGCGCCGGGCCCGTCAACGAGCAGCTCGTCGCGGTCCACCACGGTGACGCGGTGGAAGCTGCGGCTGAGCGCGGCGGCCGCGAGCAGGCCGGCAATGCTGCCGCCGAGGACGATGGCCTGGTCGAACGTTGGCATGCGGAATCCCTTCTGGTGCGGGACGGCTTAAGAGCACCCCCTGCGATTCGGCTCCCGCCGCTACCGAGAGGTCTTTTTGGTCAGGACGCCTGGGACGGCCCGGGCGACGGGTGGCCGAGGCCGGCCAGGCAGAACCGCACCAGGTTGTCGGCCATCTCACCCGGATCGGTCTGGTCAAGCCCAAGCGTGATGCTGTGCACCTGGGTGGTCATCAGGCCCGTGATGTAGGACGCGAGCCGGTTGCTGTGCGCGCCCGTGGACGGGGGCAGCTCTCCTTGAGCGACCGCCTCGAGGATGAAATCACGCAAGAGCACCTGTTGCGGCATGGCGGCGGTCCGCACCCCCTCGGGATATTCGAGGCTCAGCCGGAGGTGCTCATGCGTAATCAGACCGCGGTAGGCCACGTTGCCCGGGTCCACGATGTAGGCGAAGGGCCAGCGAATCGCGGCACAGAGCCGGTCAAGCGGGTCGGCCAGCCGCTCGCAGTCGGCGCGAGCGTGCTCTGACAGGTCCCGCAGGTATTCCTCCAGCAGGGCGAGCAGGAGCTCGTCCTTGCTGCGGAAGTAACGGTAGAAGGTCTGCTGCGAGATTCCGGCCTTCTCGATGAGCTGCGCGATCGTAAAGGGCGCGCCGGATGTCTCGTAGTAGAGAACACGGGCGGCGGCGATCACGTTCTCCCCCTGCTCGACGGTTTTGTGCGCGGCCCGCTGCACCAGTTCCGAACCTTCGACGGCACGCCGGCGCCAGCCTGATCCCAGGTCCAGCTGGGTCGGGCGGGGCCGCGCCGGGAATTCAGTCATTTTTTCATCCTAAGTATTGTGGATCCCGAAACGCCCTCTTCTCATTACGAGAGTTCGACCGTCAGGACACCGGGGGCATGCGTCCGCCGCGGCCCACGTCGCTTCCCGGTCGAAGTCGTCCTCGTGGTCAGCGCGGATTAGTGGCCGCGATTGCTCCGTCACGATATTGCCTCCTTGGCCAGTTCCCGCCCGCCCCTGCGGGCGAGAACACCACGTTGATCGGGGTTGACCCGCGGTGCTCAAGGCCGACGATGCGCGGTGCGGGATAGGACTTGTCCAGCCGCAGGCCCGGCAGCCGGTCGAGCGCAGCGTTGAGCGCGACCGTTATCTCGGCCCGGGCGACGTGCATGCCCAGGCACACATGGGGGCCGCTGCCGAAGCCCAGGTGGCCGCGGGGCGGCCGGCCGATATCGAAGCGGTCCGGGTCCCTCCAGCGGTCCGGGTCCCGGTTCGCGGCGCTCAGGTTCAGCTCGAGCACGCACCCGGCCGGGAGGTCCAGCCCGCACAGGGTGGTGTCCCGGGTGACCAGGCGGCGGAGAATGGGATCGATCGGTTCCCAGCGGACGGCCTCCTCGACCGCCGCCGGGATCAGGGAGCGGTCCCGGCGCACCGCGTCCAGCGTCCCGGGATCTCTGAGCAGGGCCACGAAGAGTATGCCCATCTGCCGCCAGGTCGTGCCGGACCCAGCGGTCAGGAGCAGCCGCGAAAAGGCGAGGATGTCCTCGTCGGAGAGCAGGTGCCGCTGCCCGTCCTCGGTGAGCCCACTCTGCACCAGCTCCGTGATGAGATCATCCTGGGGCCGCTCCCGCCGCTCTTCGATGGTTGCCTTGAGGCAGTCGGTGGCCCAGGCGAACGCCTCGGCGATGTGCTCGGGGGAGCGGGTCCGGTCCGGGTTGCCGAACAGCTCACGAAACTGCCAGGAGTCGTCCGCGCTAAGCCCGAAGCTGCCGGCGATCGTAGCGAGCGGTATGCGGGCGCAGAGCTCGGCGTTGAGCTCGGCCGTGCCGCGGCCCTCAAAGGCGGACAGGGCCTTGTCCACCAGGCCCGCTACCCAGCGGTCGATCCACCACTGCCGCCTGCGGGGCACGAAGGTCCCCTGGGCCAGGGCCCGGTACCGGCGGTGCTCGTCACCGACCATCTCGAGGATGCTGCGGCCGAACCGTGCGGTAGTCGGCCCCGCGTGGTAGCCGGAGGAGAACAGCAGGTTGTCCTTGAGCGCGATGGCGCAGGCTTCGTAGCTGAAGGCGGAGTAGTGGGGCAGCTCGGGGCGGAAGGTCCGGCCCTGCGGAACCCCGAGCAGTTCGGCGACCGACCCCCGGTGCACCGGGCTGGCTGCCCGCAGTTCGGCGAACGCGGGATGGGGATCTTCGACCAGTACGCCCTCGTTCATCTTCGCGACGTGCGTTTCCACGTCGTAGAGACGCTGGATGTGCTCCTCGTCGCTGACCGCAGACGTACCGCCGGCCTGCGTCAGGCGGCTGCCCCCGCTATCCACTGCTGCCTGCTCGGTCATGGTTGCGACTCCCTTGCTCGACGCGGGCAACGCGCAGCCCCGCTCTCCTCAATACGGATTATCAGCGAGATGTTTCGTTTTCGCAAGAGCCCGATGCTGATGTCAGAGGTAGTGCATTCACGTGGTCAAGGAAGCGATCGGTGGCCGAACGGGTTACAGGTCAAGAATCAGGCGCCCGCCAGCGCAGCGGCTGACGCAGATCATCAGGGTGAAACTCTCGGCCTTCTCCGCGTCGGTCAGGTAGGTGTCCCGGTGGTCCGGCTCGCCGTCGAGCAAGACCGCCTCACAGGTACCGCAGTATCCGTTCTCGCACGAGTAGGGCGCCTGCACTCCGCTGGCCAGCACCGCCTGCAGGATGGTCTCGTCCGAAGCGACGGGGACGGTGATCCCCGTGCGGGCCAGCTCGACCTCGAACGGTGCGCCGGCCGTGTCGACCGCCGCCACCGAAAACCGCTCCACGCGCAGCGATCCGGTGCGGCAACAGGCCTGGCACAGGCGCGCGATATGGTCCAGCATCGGTGCCGGGCCGCAGGCGTAAATGAGCCCGCCCGGCGGGACCAACGCGATGACGGGGGCCAGCTCTGGCAGGCCCTCGGCGTCCTCGGCCGCGATGCGAACCCGTTCGCCGCCGGCCGCGGCGAGTTCACCAGCGAACGCCATGTGCGCGCGCGACCGGCCGGCGTACACCAGCCGCCAGGGCGTTCCGGTCCGGTCGGCCTCCTGCACCATCGCGACGACCGGAGTCACCCCGATGCCGCCGGCCAGGAAAAGGTACTCCGACGCCGGCTCCAGGGCGAAGTTGTTGCGTGGCGGGCGCACCTCGATGACGGCGCCCGCGCGGGCGACCTGGTGGAACTCGGCCGAGCCACCTCGGCCCGCCTCCTCCTCCAGCAGCACCGCGATGCGGTAAGCCGAGCGGTCGGCGGCATCACCGCACAGCGAGTAGTGGCGGACCAGCCCGGAAGGCAGCGTGATCTCGATGTGCGCCCCAGCGTCCCACCGGGGCAGGTCCAGCCCGGCCATCGACTCAAGGGTCACGGCCAGCACCCGGTCGGCCACCAGGGCGGCCTGCCGGACCCGCAGCTTCATGCTAGTCCGCGCCATGCCCTCGGTCACCCCTGGACCCGGCCGAATCGGTGAGCTGCTGGGCGAACCCGCGCAAGGTCTGGATTACCAGATCGGGCCGCTCCAGGGCGGAGAAGTGCCCGCCGGCCGGCAGCTCAACCCAGCGGACGATGTTGTAGCGGTCCTCGGCCCAGCGGCGGATCGGTGGCACGAGCTCGTGCGGGTAGGACGCGACCGCGGTGGGGACAGCAACGAATGTCCGGTCGGCCGGCGCCTCATCCGGTGGCCGGTTCGAGGTGTACTCCTCCTGGTAGTAGCGGGCCGACGAGGCCGCCGTGTTGGTGAACCAGTAGATGGAGGCCACCGTCAGGATGTCGTCGGCGGGCAGCGGGGAAGCCGGGTCAACCCAGGCGGTGAATTTCTCCGCGATCCAGGCGAGCTGGCCGATGGGGGAGTCGGACAGGGCATACCCGACGGTCTGCGGGCGGGTCGCGTTCAGCAGCGCGTAGGCGGACTTGTCGCGCACGAAGGTGGCGTACCGCTCGATCGCCCGGCGCTCCGACTCGTCCGCCGGCTGGTCGTCCCGGTGCAGTGCGGCCAGGCCGACCCCGCCCAGGTTGAGGTGGATGCCGGCCACGTTGGCGGCATCGACGCGGGCCAGCGCGGATGCGATCTGATAGCCGTTGTCGCCGCCGTGCGCGAGGTAGCGCGAGTAGCCGAGGCGGTGCATCAGCTCGGCCAGCGCGCAAGCGATGCGCCGGGCGCCCCAGCCGCGCTCGCGCAGCGGGCCGGAGAATCCGTAGCCCGGCAGCGAAGGGGCGACGACGTGAAACGCCGGCGCGCCCTCATCGGACGGCTCGGCCAGCTCGTCGATCACCCGGCGGAACTCAGTGAACGTGCTCGGCCAGCCGTGCATGAGCACCAGCGGCCGGGCGCCATGGCGGGGCGAAGGGCGGTGCACGGCGTGCACCCGCTGCCCGTAGACATGGGTGACGACCTGTGGAAACCGGTTGAGGTCGGCTTCCTGGGCGCGCCAGTCGAAAGCCGGCCTGCCAGCGCTCGACCAGCCCCTGCATCACCGGAACGGTGATCCCGTCGGCGGCCCGGGTCTCGTCGACCTCGGCCGGCCAGCGGGACGCCGCCAGGCGCTGGCGCAGTCCGTCCAGCTCCCGCTGCGGTATCTCGATAAGGAACGGCTGCACGGCTTCGTCGTCCATGGTGGCCGTCACCGGGAGCCCGCGGCCGCGGCCGCAGCCGGCCGATGTACTTGGGCATCGCGCCTCCGGTGTTGACCTTTCGCAGCGTCCGCCGGTTGCCCGTGGCCTTGACATTGGGGCGGCCGTGCTGGGCGCTGCGGTTATCCCAGACGACCAGGTCCCTGGGCTGCCACGCCTGGGTGAATACGTTCCCGGGCTGGTAGAGCTGGGTGAAGAGCGTGCCCAGGAGCGCCTCACTTGCGCTGACCGAGTAGCCGTCGATCTCACTGGTGAGCATCTCGCTCACGGTCAGGATCGGGCGCCCGGTTCGGGGATGAGGCATGACGACTGGGTAGCGGGTGCGCTCGGTGACCGCGTACGACACGCGCAGCAGAGTGGGGTCTTCGCCGGTACCGCGGAAGGCCGACGCATCGGGCACGTTGCTGGCGGTCAGGCCGGCGATCTGCAGCCGGACGGACTCGTCCAGCGCCGAGTAGGCGGCGCTGGCGCTGGCGAACAAGGTCGGCTCGTTTGGAAGCTCCAGTTCGATGGCGTACAGCGAGGTGACCTCGGTCGGCGTCGGCGTCCAGCCGAGATCGACGTGGAAGGGCAGCCGCCCGTGCGGCACGACCCCGATCTTCTCCTTGTTCGACACCAGGGACGACCGGTTGCCGTTGGTGAGGACGGTCACCGGCCCGAAGACGCTCATCAGCCGGATGTGATCGTCCTCGGAGAGGCCGGTATCCCGGAACCGGAGCACCGCGTAGGTGTCGAGCGCGTCTCGCAGGGCATCCGACGTGCCTTGGTCGAAATCGCGGCTGAGGTCAAGCCCGCGGATGTCCGCCCCCAGGGGCAGCCCCAGGGGCAGCAGCTCGAACTGTGAGTACTGAGTGTCAGTCACGCTGGCTCAATTCCGGTAGAAGAGTGAACTGATTTGCCGTAACAAGAGGGCGGCAATCGACTCCAGGGTCTGGCGAGTGACCAGTTCGCCGTCTCGGCCGGCCGCGATCGGCCGGACGAGCACTTCGTCGGCGCCCAGGTCAAGCAGCTCCCGGACCCGGAGGGCAACGCTCTCCGGGCGCCCCCACGCCATGACCTGGTCGATCAGTGAGTCCGTCCACACGCCGCCGCGGGCCTCCTCGTCGCCGGCCCGGACCAGCATGCGCTGGTACGCGGGAAACCGGATATTCGGGATCGTCTGACGGACCGCTTCCCGGACCTCGTCTGCGTTGTCGTGCACGCAGGCGGCGATATGGGCGACGAGCGGCGGACGGGCCCGGCCAGCGCTGTCGGCTCCGCGCTGCAGGCCGGGCAGGCCGTGGCTAGCGAGGTAGGCGGGCGGGCAGAGCCAGGTAATGGCGCCGTCCGACTGCGCCCCGGCGAGTTCGAACGTCTTGGGCTGCAGGGCGCCGACCATCACCGGGACGTCCACTCGCCGCCCTATGGTGGCCGATACCTGGTAATGCGTCCCGGCGAACTCGGTCCGGCTGCCGGACAACAGCGACCGCAGGACCTGCAGGTACTCGGTGAGGTGGCCGAACGGGTCGGTGTGCTCGATGCCCAGGGCCGCCAGGACGGCGGCGTGGCTCGGGCCGATGCCGATCCGCAGCCTGCCAGGGGCCAGCTGGTCGATGACGTTAGTCTCGCCGGCCAGTACATAGGGGTGACGCGGGTAGGTCTGGATCACCGACGTGCCCAGCTTGATCCGCGTGGTGTGGATCGCCAGGACGGGGAGCACGGCCATGCCGTCCTCCGGACCGCCGTGAGTGAGCCAGGCCGCGCCGTAACCCAGTTCCTCGATTCTGGTTGTCGCCGCCACGATGGCATCCACGCCGGAGAGGCGGTTCACTACGGCTCCAACCCGGGCCAGGTCGCTTCGCTGCGCCACTGGATTCTCCTAGTCCGCTAGGTATATTAGTTACATTATCTCCGCCGCCACGAGAATCTTAGCCCGTTGCCACGAGAATCGAGTTCACGCAGATGACGCAAGTTCGACTGATCGACGCCGACAGCCATATCTCCGAGGTGGGTGACGTGTGGACGTCGCGGGTCCCGGCCAAGTTCGTCGACCAGGTTCCGAAGATGGTCCGCGACAGGGACGGCCGTGACGTGTGGATGCTCGACGGCGAGCTCGATCGCCGTCGTCGGCCGGTCCGCTCCGGTCGACTGGGAAGGGTTCCCCCCCGAGTACCCGCCGCGGATCGACGACCTGCACCCCGCCGCCTTCAACGCCGCCGAACGGATCAAGTACCTGGACCACGCGGGCATCTGGGCCCAGGTGCTCTACCCGAATGTGGCCGGCTTCGGCTCCCAGCGGTTCCTGAGGATCCCCGACCAGGACGTGAAGCTGCTGGCCGTCCGGGCCTGGAACGACTTCCTGCACGAAGAGTGGATCTCGGAGTCCCCGGAGCGGCTGCTGCCGACGCTCAGCCTGCCGTTCTGGGACGTTGAGGCCAGCGTGGCCGAGATCGAACGGGGCGCCGGGCACGGGTTCCGCGGCGTGCTGTTCACCGGCGAACCGCAGCGCTTCGGCTTCCCCTACCTGGGAGACCGGCACTGGGACCCGGTCTACGCGGCGGCCCAGGCGCACCAGATGCCCATTCACTTCCATATCGGCGGCGCCGAGACCGGCAGCGAGGCGCAACCGCGGATCTCCGCGCACGGTTACCAGGGCGCGATGACCTACGGTGCGGTCAGCCTCTTCCTCAAGAACGGGGTCCAGACGGCCGACCTGCTGCTGTCCGGGCTGCTTCGAGCGGTTCCCTGAGCTGAAGTTCGTCTCGGTGGAAAGCGGCATCGGCTGGCTTCCGTTCACCCTTGAGGCGTGCGACTACCACTGGGTCAGGTCCCGCCCGGCCAGGCGCCCCGTCGTCGCAGCTGCTCCCGTCCGAGCTGTTCGGGCGGCAGGTGTACTCAACGTTCTGGTTCGAGGAGATCGCCCCGCATCATCTGCTCGACGTACTGCCGGCGGACAACATCCTTTTCGAGACGGACTTCCCGCACATCACCTGCCTGTACGAGAACATCGAGGAAACCATCGCCACCGGGCTAAAGTACGTACCGGAGGAGACCAGGCAGAAGTTCCTGTGGGGCAACGCGGCCGGGCTCTACAACATCGCCGAGCCGCCCGCCGACTGGCGCACCTGATGGTCCAGGTCGACGAGTTGGAGAAGCTGTCCGGGCGGGTCAGTAACTGGGGCCGCTGGGGCGCGGACGACCAGCGCGGCACCCTGAACTTCATCACGCCCGAGGTTGTGGCCCGGTCGGCGGCAGCGGTGGTCACCGGTGAGGTCTTCTCGCTGGGCATGGACCTGTCCCCGGCCGGACCGCAGACCGGGATCGTCGCGGGCCGGATCAATCCACTGCGCACCATGCTGGCGATCAACAAGCCGATCAGGCCGGCCGGGGACTCCCCGGCTTACAGTGATGACATCGTGACGCTGCCGATCCAGGGAGCCACGCACTGGGACGCGCTGTCCCACATGAGCCGCGGCGGTCTGCTGTACAACGGGATCCCGGCGGACGTCATCACAACCGACGGCGCCAGCAAACTGGGCATCGACGCGGCTGGGGTGATCTTCTCGCGCGGCGTGCTGCTTGATGTCGCGCGGCACGAGAACGTCGACAAGCTGCCCAACCGCTACGAGGTCACCAACCAGGTGCTGCAGGATGTCGAGGCCGCCCAGGGCACGCCGGTGCTGGAAGGTGACATCGTGCTGATCAGGACCGGTGCCTGCGGGGCGTTCCTGCGGGGTGACCGGCCCGGTTACCGAGCCGATCCGTCCGGCCTGGTGTACGACGCCCCGCTGTTCTTCAGCGAGCGCAACGTGGCGGCGGTCGCCATCGACAACATGCCAGGCTGAGCTCAGGTCAACTGATCCGTCCCACGTGGACCTGCCCGTGCACATCCTGTGCTTGATCATGATGGGCCTGCCGCTGGGCGAGAACTGGGTTCTGGAGGAGCTGGCCGCGGCGTGCGACCAGGACCGCCGGTACTCGTTCCTGCTCAGCGCCACCCCCGAGCGTTTTCTGTACAGTACCGGCGGCATGGTGAACCCGGTCGCGGTCCGGTAGGCGGCGGCACCCGGTCTGTCGCCGGCCAGGCTACGGCAGGCTGAACTTGCTGATGACGGGCTCGAAGATCGTCCCTGCCCCGCGGCCGGCCAGGTTCGGCGGAGAGGTCTGCAGTGCTCCGGCCTCGCGGGCCTTGCGCATGGCGGCAATGGCCTCCGCCGGGTCGCCCTCGATCTCGAAGATCGCCAGGAAGCGCTTCATCGCCGGCTCGGCACTTAGCTGCGCCGGCGAGAGCTCATACAGCTGCCCGGAGACGAACGGGCCGACGTTGGTCACGATGTCCTGGATATGCACCGTCCGGTACCACTGCGAGTACTCCTCGCTCTGCTCGCTGTTGATGACCAGCAGGCTGCGCTCGATGCTGGGATCGGTCGCCATTCGTTGCTCCGTTCACTGTCCGGAAGGTCCTGGTGTCACGAAACTGGCACATGGTTGTATGAGTCATCTAATAAAACCTTGCCAGATCCTGTCGCCAGGGGAAGGCGCTGTCTCGATGAACCTGCTCCGCACGCCGGGGCCCGTTGATTTAGTTATATAAATAATCCTAATATGGACCTCAGGGTATAACGATGCCGTTTGGTGAGGTGTGTGGTGGCGGAGTTTGATCTGGTCATCCGGCAGGGCACGCTGGTCGATGGTAACGGCGGGGCACCCCGGGTGGCCGACGTAGCGGTCCGGGACGGCGTGGTCGTTGAGGTCGGTACGGTCAGCGGCCAGGGGGAGCGGGAAATCGATGCCGCCGGCCTGGTGGTCGGTCCCGGCTTCGTCGACATCCACACTCACTACGACGGGCAGGCCGTGTGGGACGACCGGCTGCAGCCGTCGTCGCTGCACGGCGTCACCACGGTCGTGGCCGGCAACTGCGGCGTCGGCTTCGCCCCGGTCAAGCCGGACGAGCGGGCCAAGCTCATCGCGCTCATGGAGGGCGTCGAAGACATCCCGGGGACGGCGCTGTACGCAGGCCTGGAACAGCACTGGTCGTGGACCACCTTCGGCGAGTACCTGGACGTGCTCGAGTCCCGGGCCTGGGACATCGACCTGGCCACCCAGGTGCCGCACGCCGCGCTGCGCTTCTGGGCCATGGGTGACCGGGCCGCGGCGCTGGAGGCCGCTACCGAGGCTGAGATCGCTGAGATGGCCGAGATGGCCGCGCAGGCGGTCCGCGACGGTGCGCTCGGCTTCAGCACGTCCCGCACGATCAACCACAAGAGCCGGACCGGTGAGATCACTCCGACCTACGGCAGCGAGGCCAAGGAGCTGACCTCCATCGCGGCCGCGGTCGGCCAGACCGGGACAGGAGTCCTGCAGTTCGTTACCGACTACCCCGACCTGGACGAGGACTTCGCCCTGATGCGCTCGATGGTCGTCGCGGCCGGCGGCCGCCCCCTGTCGGTATCGCTGCTGCAGAAGCGCACCCTGCCCCGGCTGTACCAGCCGACTCTGGAAAAACTCACCGAGTCCAACGAGGCCGGCATCCCCATCCGGGCCCAGGTGGCCAGCCGCGCCACCGGCGTCCTCATGGGCCTGACCAACGGCCTGCACCCGTTCATGTTGAACCCGGTCTGGCGCACGCTGGCGGACCTGCCGGTCACCGAGTTGGCCGCGCGGATGTCCGAGCCGGAGATGCGCGCCGCGATCCTCGCCGCCCAGACCGGGGAGCTCGCAACCGATCGCGGAGTTGGCGGCCAGCGGATCGCGCGGTTCGAGGCGATGTACGAAGTCGGCGAGTACCCCGACTACGAGCCGGACCCCGCCGACTCCATCTCAGCGCGGGCTGCCCGGGAGGGACGCACGCCGGAGGATCTGGTCTACGACATCCTGGTCAAGGACCGGGGCGTCGCGCTGATCTACCAGCCGTTCTCTAACTACTTCGACGGCAACCTGGAAGCCGCCCGGGAGATGCTGACCCACCCGTACACCGTGCCCGGCCTGGGTGACGGGGGCGCTCACGTGGGGATGATCTGCGACGGCAGCTTCACCAGCACACTGTTGCAGCACTGGGTGCGTGACCGGAGCCAGGGGCGGCTGCCGATCGAGTTCGTCTTCCAGAAGCAGTCGCGGGACACCGCCCGCACCGTGGGCCTGAACGACCGCGGCGTGCTTGCCCCGGGTTACCGGGCCGACATCATCGTCGTCGACATGGACGGCCTGCGGATGCACCGCCCGGAGATCATCCATGACCTGCCCGGTGGCGAGCGCCGGATGCGGCAGGAGGTCGACGGGTACCGGCACACCTTCGTCGCCGGGGTGGAGACCTATCACGACGGCATTCCCACCGGGGCACTGCCCGGCCGCCTGATCCGGGGCGAGCAGCCGGTCCCCGACGGCGTGTCCGCGGTGCAGGTGGCCAGCTAGGCGTGGCGGGGCGAGGGCCTTTCGCGGGCGCCAGGGCATGATCATCGACGCCCAGGTGCACGCGTACGCGGCGGACTGCGCCCCGTGGCCCTGGCATGGTCCGCAGGCGGACCTTTCACTGCCCGAGTCGACCGGCGAGCAGACCATCGCGGTGATGGACGCGGTCGGGATCGACGGCGCCGTCATGGTCTCGTCGTGGGCGGTGTACGAGGGTGACACCCGCTACGCCGAGTCGGTCTACCACGCCTATCCCGGCCGGTTCCGGCTGGTGGCGCCGATCGATGCGAACGCGGGGTTGGTGGCGCACCGGGTTGGCCGGTGGGCTGCCACCCCGGGCGCGGCCGGGATCCGCCTGCTGTTCATGGCGGGCCGTCCCCTCGACGAAGCCGGGGTCGCTGCTGCGGTCAAGGCCGCAGCAGGCGCTGGCCTTGTGGTTAACGTCATGTGCTGGGATCAGCTGGCCGTGGTCGACGGTCTGGCCCGCTCGTTTCCCGACGCGCAGCTCGTGCTCGACCACCTGGGGATGCGGCAGCCCAAGCATCCGCCCGCCCCGGCCGACCAGTTCGCTAACCTGGACCAGGTGCTGGCCCTGGCGCGCTACCCCAACGTCGCGGTCAAGCTGACCGGCGCCTGCACCTACTCGCGGGTCCCCTACCCCTACCGCGACCTGTGGGCGCCGGTCGGCCGCATGATCGGCGCCTTCGGGGTCGAACGGTGTATGTGGGGAACCGACTGGCAGCGCACCGCCGAGTTCCTGACCTGCGAGCAGGGCGTCAGCGCGTTCCGCGACCACTGGCCGCTGTCCAGCAGCGACAAGGCGATGCTGATGGGCGGCACCGCCGCCCGGATCTACCAGTGGGCCTAGCGCCGCCAGCCACGCGGACGCCGAGATGGTGGCGCTCGCCGGTAGGCGTAGACGACCTGTCCGCCAATCGGCAATAGAAGGTAAATAGGTTAGCTGATATAATTAATATGGATATCTTAGTGCTATCCAGGAAGGGGTGGAAGGTGACGTCGAGTGACACAGAGCCCGGCCCCGCGTCAGCTCAGTAGGTCGACGAGGCGTTTATTCGCCGGGCAGTGGATCGCCGCCCGGGAACGCTACCGGGAGCGGCTCTCCCCGGAGAGCCGCTGGCTGCTGTCCACGTTGCCGTACTACCCGAACTGGTACACCTACTCGCTGCTGGCGATGCAGGAAGGCAGCCAGAAGCTGCACATCATCGACCCGGACTGGGTCGCCCAGGGCGGCAAGGTCAACGAGGTCAACGACAAGTTCCGGGTGGCGCTGGAGCGCTACATCGCCAGTCAACGCGCAGCCCCGCTCCGGCGCGATCGTCGGCTGGTTCGAGACCTGGACCCAGTACATCGCCCGCGATCGTCTACCTGGTGGAGCACGGCTACCGGGAGCTCGACGTCAAGCCCGAGGTGTTCGAGCAGTACAACAAGGACCTGATCAAGGAGTCCGAGGACAAGGTCTGGCTGCACCCGGACGCCATCGAGAAGAACTACTACGTCAACGACGCCGGCCGGCTCCAGGTCGGTGTGCCCTGGAACCTGGAAGACTACTTCGACTTCTTCCAGCGCACCGAGTTCAGCGAGGACTACGACCTCAGGTAGCGGCCGGCGCGGGCGGCGGCAAAGCGGGGTGCGGAACGGGCGCTGGTTTCACCCGGTCCGCTCCCCGCACCGTGCCCGGCGGACTGCCAGGGCCGCGGGTCAGACGACGTACTGGTACTTGCGCCCGGCGCCGCCGTCCACCACCAGGGTCTGGCCGGTCACCCAGCTCGACAGGTCGCTGAGGAAGAACAGCATGGCCGAGGCGATGTCGCCCGGCAGTCCGACCCGGCCCAGCGGCACCTGCAGGGCGGCCTTGTCGTAGTAGTCGGGCTCAGGGTGGCGCTGGACTATGCGCGTCGTGGCGGTCTGGCCGGGTGCGACCGCGTTCACCCGGATCGCCGGGCTGAGTTCGATCGCGGCGGTGCCGAGCATGTTCATCAGGCCGGCCTTGGCCGCGCCGTAGATGCCGTGGTTGGGGGCGGAGCGGAAACCGGAGACGGAGGCGACGAAGGCCATCGACCCGCCCTCGGTCATCGCCTTCGACCCAATCGAAAGGGCCAGGAAAACGTGCTTGAGGTTGAGGTCGATCCCGCGCTGGAATGCCTCGTCGGTCGCGTCGGCCAGCGGGCCCCAGTCGGAGACTCCTACGATGTCGGCCAGCCCGTGCAGCGTCCCGAAATGGCCGACGGCCTCGTCTACGAGGCGCTGGAGCTCCGTGCGGCTGGTGATGTCGCCGGTCAGGGCCAGGCCGTCGATCTCGCCGGCCACGGTCTTAGCCCGGTCGTACTCGGTGTCAACGACCGACACGTGCGCGCCCACGCTCGCGGCCGCGTGACTGACCTGGCGGCCGATGCCCTGCCCGCCGCCGAGCACGATGACGTGCTTGCCGTCGAGCCGCAGCCGCTGCGGGTAGTCGGGCGTCTCGTCGTAGAAATTCGTCATGTTGACTCCCGGTTCCAGGGCATACCTGGACGTAGAACAGCCATTTTGCAGTTAGCTTAGATAGATTAGATCACTATATTGGGCTAGTGTGTCAGTGTGAGGATGCCATGAGGACCCACCGTAACCCCCAGGAAGTTGGATCGGGTCTGGTGGACCTGGCTGGAACCCGCGAGGAGGCCGGTAATGCCCGCTGACCAGCAGACTACGGAAGCCGGGACGGTGGACGAGGCGTTCATTCGCCGCGCGCTCGATGACGCAGACCTGAACGCGCTGCGCCTCGCGCTGTACCAGGCGACCGGGGACGAGACCCTGCTCGACATCAAGCTGGCCCAGACGCCGGCGTACGGCGGCACGGCCTCCCTGACCGAGGTGGCCAGGGAGGAGCAGGCCGGTCTCAAGGACAAAGCGGTCACCTTCCTGCTGGCCAAGCCGACGGACTTTCAGCAGGTCAAGCCGTCCGATGCGGAGCTGCGGCGGATGTTCGAGCTGTTCCGCAACGAGGAGCTGACCGACAAGGACTGGCGCTACCGCCGCGACCTGGCCGCGTTTGACGATCACCCGCGGCTAGCCCGGTGGAGTGGCGAGAAGCCCCGTCTGCCCGACGGCTACCGGGTCGCGATCATCGGGGCGGGTTTCGGCGGCATCGCGATGGGCGTCCAGCTGGAGAAGCTCGGCATCCCTTACACGATCTACGACCGCCGCGCCGAGCTGGGCGGGACCTGGAGTCGCAACGCTTACCCCGACGTGCGCGTCGACACGACCAACTTTCTTTACCAGTTTTTCTTCGAGAAGAACTACCCCTGGCGGGAGTACTTCGCCCGGGGCGCCGAGGTGCGCAGCTACCTCGAGCACATCGCGACCAAGTACGGCATTAAGCAGCACATGCAGTTCAACACCGAGGTCAACCAGGCGGTCTTCGACGAGGACTCGGGCACCTGGACCCTGACGGTGCACACCGACGGGGCGCAGCAGACGGTCACGGTCAACGCGGTGGTGGCCGCCAGCGGCCTGTTCGCCAACCCCAAGCGCTTCGACGTGCCGGGTGCGGAGGACTTCCTCGGCCAGCTCATCCACACCGCCGAGTGCAGCGGCGAGGAGGACCTGGACGGGAAGGACGTCGCGATCATCGGCAACGGCTCGACCGGGGTGCAGATGATGTCGGCCGTGGCCCGGCGGGCGCGTTCCGTCGGTGTCTTTCAGCGCACCCCGCAGTGGATCTCACCCCGCGAGCGCTACGGCGAGCCGCTAACGCCCGAGACCCGGTGGCTGCTCGACACCATGCCGTACTACTGGAACTGGTACTCCTACTCGATCGGCACGATGCGGCTCGGCATGCAGAAGACCCAGGAGTTCGACCCCGCCTGGCAGGCCAAGGGCGGCCTGGTCAGCCTGGCCAATGACGAACTGCGCAAAACTCTCGCCGCCTACATCAAGACCAAGGTGGGCAGCCAGCCGGACCTGGTGGAGAAGCTGACCCCGCAGCACGCGCCGATGGCCCGCCGCATGATCATCGACAACGGCTGGTACGCGTCCCTCCTTGAGGATCACGTCGAGCTGGTCACGGACAAGATCGAGAGCCTCACGGCCGACGGGATCCTCACCTCAGACGGCCGCGAGCGGCACTACGACGTGATCTTCACCGCGACCGGATTCGACGTGGAGAAGTACCTCTGGCCGGCGGACTTCCGCGGGCTTGGCGGCGAGAGCATCGAGGAGCACTGGACCGACCTCGAGGGCCAGGGCCCGCGCGCGTACCTGAGCATCACCGTGCCCCACTTCCCGAATCTGTTCATCATGTACGGGCCGAACTCGCAAAACCGCGCGGGCTCGCTGATCGTCTGGATGGAGGTCTGGGCGCGCTACATCGCCGAGGGTCTTATCGCGACGCTCGAGGGCGGCCACCGCTATGCGACCGTCCGGCCGGAGGTCTTCGAGGATTACAACGAGCGTCACGACGCGGCCATGCGCGAGCTGATCTGGTACGACAAGGCGTCGATGGGGCGGAACTACTACGTCAACCACTGGGGCCGGCAGCAGGTCAACGTCGCCTGGCGGCTAGAGGACCAGCACCAGAGTCTGGAAAAGTTCAACCCGGAAGATTACATCTTCGGCTAGGAGTGGGCATGGCTACCGTCATCTGTGACAACGCGACGTTCAGCGTTGTCGATCCGACCGCGGACAAGATCGGCGCCATCGCCACACCGCTGGCCGCGCGCCTGGAGACCCTCAACGGCAAGGTGCTCGGGCTGCTGTCGAACAGCAAGCCCAACGCCGAGGTCGCGCTGCAGGCCGCCGCCGAGAAGATCAAGGAGACCTACCCGGAGGTCGAGATCCGGCTCTACCACGGGTCGATGAGATCATCAAGGCCCTCGGCCGCCCGGCCGGCGAGCTGATCCTCACTGTGCCGCCCGCCCACGGGCACGGCACGGTGGCGAAGATCGCGGCCAACGCGGCCATGGCCGGCTGCTGGCCGGAGGAGGTGCCGGTTGTTATTGCCGCCCTCAAGGCGATCGCGGCCTGCCCGCCGCCGATGAACCTCTCCACCCTGATGTCGACCGGCGCCTTCGCCCCGGTGCTGCTGGTAGGCGGGCCCATCGCGGCCCGGCTCGGCATCAACTCCGGACGATGCCCGCTCGGTCCCGGCCAGAACAACCAGGTGGGACTGCGGATCGGCCGGGCCGTGGCGCTCAGCCTGCGCAACCTCGGCCTGTGGATCCCGGGCAAGATGGACCTGGACACGATCGGTACCGTGCGCAAGTTCATCCAGGTTTTCGGCGAGAACACCGACGAGAGCCCGTGGGAGCCGTACTACGTCAGCGAAGGTTTCCGCTCGGACGACAGCACCGTGACCGTGATCCACACCACCGGCGAATGGGACCTCGGCTCCAACCACGGCAACGCCGACGTGAGCATCCGCGGGCTCGCCGCCCGCACGCCGACCGCCCTGCAAGTGGGCTTCATGACCATCACGCTGGGCGGGCTCGACGTCGAGCAGGACGGGCTCTTCTACCTGCTGCCGCCCGAGAGCGCTAAGCGGTTTGCCGCGGCAGGCTTGTCCAAAGGGGCCGTGCAGCGATTCCTGCTGCATAACATCCGGCCCCGGATCAGCGACGTGGTGGCCCCGTTCATCGACTTCCGCGCCCGCGGCCTGATCAAGCCGGAGTGGGAGTGGCTGTTCCAGCTCACCCCGGAGGAGCAGCGCTCGCAGACCACCCAGGCCTTCCTCGACCCCGAGTCGATCAAGGTCGTGGTGGCCGGGCACGGCACCACCAAGGACTTCGTGTTCGGGACCATGACGGCCAAGATCACGGAGAAGATCGTTCCGCTGCCGGCCAAGCTGTAGCAGCCGGGCCGAAGCCGCGCCGCCGGGGTACCGGTCGGCGCGTCTTTCGCCGTTCCACGCCGTCCGTGCCGTTCCGCGGGCCGCGAACGCCGGTCAGCGGTCGGCGGCGACCTCGCTAAGGGCGTCGTCGATCGCCCGTGCGGTCATCACGCCACAGTACAGCCCGGCGTGCAGGGCGGTCTCGCGCAGCGTGGCCAGGCCCAGGTCCCCGGACTCCCAGGCCGCGGCTACGTGCATCCGCAGCTCGGCCGCGTGTCCCTGGCTGGCCAGGCAGGTAATGGTGATCAGGCGGCGGTCCTCCCGCGGTAGCTGCGGCCGAGACCACACCTGCCCGTACTCCAGGCCGCCGGCCAGCACCTCGGAGACCGGGGTGTCGCGCGGCGCCCGGCCACCGGACGCACCGAGCACGGCGCCCCGCACCTCGGCGCCGTGGTCGGCCAGGTCTTCCAGCGGCGTGCCGGACAGGGCGGCGAAGTCACGCGCGAGCGGCTCGCCGCGCTCGGCCGCGAGCCGCTCCACGGCTGTCTCGAGCGCGGCATCAACCACAGTGGCGCGCGGGAACCCCGCATAGCAGCAGAAGTGGAGCAGGAACTCGCCCATCTCTTCGACCGAGATGTCCCCGCTGTTGAGCGCGCCGTACATATGGGCCGTCATCGCGACCTGGGCGGCCGTCATACCCGCCGCGGTCAGCGACACCCAGCGGCGCTGCCGGCGGGTCATTCCCGGCCGGGTCCACACCTGGCCGAAGACCAGCTCGATGGCGGCCTGCCGGTACACATTCTTGGGTTCGGCGGCCGGGTAGGTGTTCACCAGCTCGAACGTCCGCAGCGCGGTCTCATAAGGCACCTCCACGTTCGGTCATCTCCTCTGGGGCGGTTGTGACGCAGCGGCGGCCCAGTTCGTCCAGGCTGTTGACGCCGAGCATGTACATCGTCCACGTGCACCTCGACGGCACCGCCGACGTCGCGCGGCACGCTGATCGTCGCGGCCCGCGGTCGAGCTGGCGCGCACCATGGTTGGACACCCACACCGCGGCGGCCCCGGCCGCTGCGCCCTGGCCGCGATCGGATTAGCTGCTCAGCCGTCGGATGACAACAGCTTGGCGGTGACTGGCTCGAAGACGGCGGAGGTTGACTCCAGGCGGCCGGCGGCCGGGGCCGGGCTCAGCTTGCCGTGGTCGCGCGCCTCGTAGAGGGCGGCGATGACGGCGGCCGGGTCGCCTTCGATCTCGTAGACGGCCAGATGCTGACGCAGGTCCGTGCCCCGCGCAGCCACCTTCACCGCTGAGAGCTGGAAGACCTGGCCCGACACGATTCCAGGCACGTTGGCCACCACTTCCGGGATGTGAACAGTGCGCCACCACTCGCTGTACCCCTCATCCTGCTCACCGTTGACGAGGAAAAGGTGGCGCTCGCCGGTCAGGTCGGACATCAGCCCCTCGCTCCTTCTTCCGTCACCTCGATGACGAGGGCGGGGCAGAGCCGGGCCGCCTCGCGCACGTGCTCGAACTGGCTGGGATCTGGGGTGTCGGTCAGCAGCACGACGATTCCGTCGTCCTCCCGCTGGTCGAATACCTCGCGGGCAGCGAGCACGCACTGGCCGGCCCCGAGGCACCGGTCCTCGTTAACGGTGACCTTCATCCTTGCGAACCCCTCCGCTCGGTTCTTCCAGCGCCGTGCTTCACCATGTCACCGGCAGTTCGTAGGCGCCGTAGACCGTCATGTCGTCCTTGAACGGGACTTCCTCCGGCGGAACGGCCAGACGCAGTGTGGGAATGCGCCGGTAGAGCGTTGAGTAGACCACCTGCAGTTCGACCCGGGCCAGCTGCTGCCCCAGGCACTGATGCGGGCCGTAGCCGAAGGCCATGTGGTGGCGGGCCTGCCGGTGAAGGTCAAAGGCGTCGGGGTCCTCGAAGGCGGATTCATCCCGGTTACCGAGATCGCCGGCCGCGATGACGCCCTCGCCCGCACGAATGACCGTGCCGTCGATCTCAATGTCGTCGGTGGCAACCCGGCGCCGTCCGATGATGTTGATGGTGAGCAGGCGCAGCAGCTCCTCGACCGAGCTCGCGATCAGGGCGGGGTCGTCCGAGTAGCGCAGCTCGTCCAGCTGATCGGGGTGCTGGAGCAGGGTGAACGTTCCCAGCGAGATCATGTTCGCGGTGGTCTCGTGCCCGCCGACGAGGATCAGGATCCCCATCACGGCGGCCTCTTTCAGGGTCAGCGTCCCGGTCGCGACCTGCTCGACCGCCAGTCTGCTGAGCACGTCGTCGCGCGGGTTGGCGCCCTTGGCCTCGACCAGCCGGGCCAGGTAGTCCGTCAACTCGGCGTAGGCCGCGGCGACCTCCGCTCCCGGCATTGACTGGGACACGATCGCGTTGCTGCAGCGCTGGAAGAACGCATGCTCCTCGTAGGGCACGCCGAGCAGCTCGCAGATCACCAGCGACGGGACTGGCAGCGCGAAGGCCTGGACCAGGTCGGCCGGCGGCGTGGTCTTCAGCATGTCGTCGATGAGCCCGTCCACGATTTCCTGGATCCGCGGCCGCATCCCTTCGACCCGCTTAGTCATGAAGCTCGAGGTCAGCATCCGGCGCTGGGTGTTGTGGTCGGGCTCGTCCATCTTGATGAAGCCCTTGTTGTCGTTGCGGCGCTGCCAGCTGCCTTCGTGGGCGTGCGGGTACCCGGGGTTGGACGTGTCGACGCTCAGCCGCCGGTCGGCCAGCAGCGCCGCCTGCTCGGCGTACCGGGTGACCAGCCAGGGCGTGCTGCCGTCCCAGAGCCGCACGCGCACCAGCGGCCCTTCGTCCATCAGCCCAATGAGCTGCGCAGGTGGCTGCCACGGACACTCCCGCGCCTGTGGGAACGGCGCGACATCGGTAGCCTGGTCCGTCATCATGTCCTCCTTTGGGGGCGCCGCAAGCCGCCGCCTAGGCAAGAATCAGCTCACCTATCACACCATTTGCGCGCTGAGTTGACAAGGTATCGAACCTCTCAGTCACCATCATGTCTTAGTACCAGCCAGTCACAGTCGACTTCTGGTTCTGCCAGTATCGTGTTCTCGTGCTTGCCAGAATCCGCCATCATTGCGTGCTTGCCGAAATCAGAGCAATGAGTTAACTTATTCTGGTTGCCGGCTGGACAAAGGGGCCCGGTGCGACTTCAACCGGAGGCGCAGCCATGAGCGGACGATTCGACGGAAAAGTCATCGTGATGCCCAGGAGCGGGCTCCGGGCTCGGGCGATGCTGCGCAGCGTCGAAGCCGAGGTGAAGCGGGCCGTTGCCCGCACCTGCCTGGCTGTGAAGAAGGCCGGGCCGTCGACCAGGCTGACTGAGCCGCGGCGGACAAGACGAAGGCAGGGTGGACTGTGGCCGACATCGATCTTCAGCAGGCACGGGAGAGGTACGCGGCGGAGCGCGCGCGGCGCGTGCGTTATGACCGCGACGCGCTCGCCGACCTGTCGGCGGGCGACCTGGCCGGCTATCTGGATGATCCGTACACCGTGCTGGTTCCCCGGCCGCCACTGTCCGAAGACGTCGACGCCGTCATCGTCGGCGGCGGATTCGGCGGCCTGCTATGCGGGGCCAAGCTGCGGGACGCGGGCGTCAGGGACATCAGGATCATCGACACGGCGGGGGACTTCGGCGGCGTCTGGTACTGGAACCGCTACCCCGGCGCGCAGTGCGACGTCGAGTCCTGCGTCTACCTTCCGCTGCTGGAAGAGCTGGGCGCGATGCCGAGCGAGAAGTACGCGCACCAGCCGGAGATCTACTCCCACGCGCAGGCTGTCGGCCGCCGCTACGACCTGTACCCCTCGGCGCTGTTCCACACCGCGGTGACTGCCTCCGACTGGGACCCGCAGGTGGCGCGGTGGCAGGTCCGGACCGACCGGGGCGACCTGCTGCGCGCCCGGTACCTGGTGATCGCGGTCGGCAACATCGACAAGGTGAAGCTCCCGGCGGTGCCCGGAATCACCGACTTCGCCGGCCACTCATTCCACACGAGCCGCTGGGACTTCTCTTACACCGGCGGAGACGGCGTGGGCGGCCTCACCGGTCTGCAGGACAAGCGGGTGGGGATTGTGGGGACCGGTGCCACCGCTCTGCAGTGCGTGCCGCACCTGGGGGAGTGGGCGCAGGAACTGCTTGTCTTCCAGCGGACTCCCTCGACCGTGGCTGTGCGGAACAACCACCCGATCGGGCGCGAGTGGGCCGCGGCGCAGCCGCGGGGCTGGCAGCAGGAGCGGGTCAGGAACTTCACAGCTGCCCTGTCCGGCGCGGCCGACGTCGACCTGGTCGCCGACGGCTGGACCACGATCGCCGCCGAGCTGCGGTCGAAGCCGGCCAGCGCGGGCGACGAGACAGATCCGGCGGTCATCGCCGAGCTGGCTGACCTCGCGGTCATGGAGGGGATCCGGCAGCGGATCGACGATATCGTCACCGATCCGGCCAAGGCGTCGGCACTCAAGCCGTACTACCGCTACAACTGCAAGCGACCGGGATTCCACGACGCCTACCTGCAGACGTTCAACCGGCCCAGTGTGCACCTGATTGATGTCGCCGAGGCCGGCATCGAGCGGGTCGTGGCCAAGGGCGTGGTCGCCGGGGGCAAGACGTATGAGGTCGACCTGCTGATCTGGGCGACCGGGTTCGAAGGCAGTCCGGAAATCGGGCGGCGCACCGCAGCAGACGTGCGCGGTGTCGGCGGCGTCCGGCTCTCCGACAAGTGGCGCGACGGGCTGCGGACCCTGCACGGCCTGACCACCAGCGGATTCCCGAACCTGTTCGTGCTGCCCGGGCCGCAGGCCCAGGGTGCGGTCACCGCGAACTTCATGCACATCCTGGAGGAGAACGCCGTTCACCTGGCCCATATCGTGCGCGAGCTGGAAGCGGCCGGAGCGCGCGGTTTCGAGGTGTCGAAGAGCGCCGAAGACGGATGGGTCGCCACCATCCTCGAAAAGGCCAGGTACAACGAAGAGTTCCAGCGGGCGTGCACCCCGGGGCGTTTCAACAACGAAGGCAGGCCGGACGAGAAGCTGCGACTGAACGCCGCCTACGGTGGCGGACCAGTGGCCTTTTTCGCCCTGCTTGAGGAATGGCGCCGGGCGGGCAACCTGGCGGGCCTTGAGCTGCTCCGGTGACCCGGACCAGGCTTCAGCCGGGGCGGACGACGTCCGCCAGTTCCTCGCCCGCCAGGTGGGTCCGCCTCCCACGTCTCGGGCAGCTGCTTGGCCGCGGCCAGCACGCCGGCGAAGGCGAACTCGGCCACCTGAGCCGCATTAGCGCCGGGCGAGTTGGTCACCACCCGGCCGGCCGGCAGCCCGCAGGGCACGTTGTCGTGCCCGACGCCGGTCAGGTGTACCCAGGTCGCGCCCTCGGCCCAGGCCAGCGCACTGTCATCGACGAGGTTCCCGCCGAGGCAGACGTCCGCCCGGTGCCCCGCCGGTGGCGCCTCGCCCGGCCGCCACTGGACAACCTCGCAGTCCAGCCCGGACTGGGCCAGGGGCCGGGCGATGCCGGGACGGAAGCATACGACGACCGGCCGGCGCCGGGCCGCGAGCGCGGCCGGCACGGGGGTGCTCTGTGGTCCGGCGGTCATGCGCCGCGGGCGGCGGCGGCCGCTTCGGGCTCGCGCTCGAGTTCAGGCAGCACCTTTTCCACGAACAGCTGCAGGCTCTGGTTTCCGAGGGCCGGCGGCAGCCCGCCGCACAGCGGGTGGAGCAGGAACGCGCTGTCCGGGGCGAAGCTCCGGACAAGCTGCACCGCCGCGTCCGGGGTGAGGACCTGATGGCTGCCTACCTGCCAGACCGACTCAAGCGGGATCGCGGCGGTCGCGGCGAAGTGGCTGCTGGCGGCGTTCCAGGAGGCGTACTGCTGCATCTCGTGCTGGACGTAGGGGCCGAGCTCGTGCCTTGAGCGTTCCGGATCTTCCGACACGAACAGGAAGAAGGGCCCTTCCCGGAGCATGCACTCGCCCGGCTCGCGGCCAAGCTCGGCGCAGGCCCGCAGGTAGTCCGCGATGAGCTCGGCGTTGCTTGGGTCGTAGCCGTCGGCCAGTTCGGCTGCCCGGCGGGCCGACTTGGGCGTGCTTCCGCCCATGATGATCCGCGGCCCGCCCGGGGTGACCGGGCGCGGGCGCACCAGGACCGGGCGGCCCTCGAAGGCGCACGGCTCGCCCTGCCACGCCTCGCGCAGGAACGTGACCGCCCGGCGCAGCCGGGTGCCGCGGTCGGAGAAGGACTGCCCCAGCATCTGGAATTCGATCTCCCGGTACCCGGCCCCCACCGTGAGGTCCAGCCGGCCGCCGCTGATGACATCGAGCACAGCCGCGTCCTCGGCGATCCGGACCGCGTCGTGCAGCGGCAGGATCAGTGCCGACGGGCGGATGCGGACGCGTGAGGTCCGCGCCGCGATGGCCGCCAGGGCGACCAGGACCGACGGAAGGTAGCCGTCTTCGGCGTGGTGGTGTTCCGAGACGTGCACCCGTTCAAGGCCGTGCTGGTCGGCGTACGCCGCCTGTTCCAGCATGGCGGCGTACAGCTCCGCGTGGCTGGGACCCGACGGGAGCGCCCGCAGGTCGTAGCGCAGCGCGATCAGCGGTCGCCGGCGAGCCCCGGTCATTGTCATGGATGCCGCTCCCTGATGCGTCGATGCGGGTGAACTGATCCGACAGATGGATTTATTAGCCAAATAAGTTTACTCTATTCTGCATGACAAGCCCAGCGAAGAACGGGCAGCCGTCTGGCCGGGCGGAGTCGCTGCGCGGCCGGCGGGTGCTGGTTACCGGCGCCTCGGGCCAGATCGCCAGCGCGGTGTGCCAGCGGCTGGCGGCGGCGGGCAACCGGGTGTGGGGCACAGCCCGCTTCACCGACGAACAGCGCCGCCGCGACCTCACCGCCGCCGGGGTGCAGACCTGCCCGGTTGATCTGGTGGACGGGGACCTGTCGGTGCTGCCAGACGACATCGACTACGTCGTGCACATGGCGGCCTACCAGGGGTCCAACCCGGACACCGACTACTCCATCGACGCAAACGCGGTGGCCACCGGCCGGGTGCTGTCCCGCTACCGGCACGTCGAGGGGGCCCTGGTCATGTCGACCGGGGGCGTCTACCGGGCCCACCCTGACCCGTGGCACCAGTACAAGGAGTCCGACCCGCTGGGCGACCCGGCCAGCCCGTCCAGCCCCGCCTACGGGGTGACTAAGGTCGCGCAGGAGGCGGTGGCGAAGTTCTGCGCGCGCGAGTTCGGCCTGCGGGTCGTTATCGCCCGGATGAACGTCGCCTACGGGCCCGGCGGCGGCGTGCCCGCCCGTCACCTGGGACTGCTGCTGGCGGGCGAGCCGATCCGGCTCCGAGGCAACCCGACGCCGTACAGCCCGATTCACGAGGACGACATCACCGACCACCTCGGCCCCCTGCTGGCCGCGGCCACCGTCCCGGCGCTGGTGGTGAATTTCGGCGGCGACGAGGTGGTGACGGCCCAGCAGTGGTGCGCCTACCTGGGGGAACTGGCGGGCGTGGAGCCGCGCTTCGAACTGGCGCCGCTCCCCGGAGCCCAGCCGGGCTCTGCCGTCGACCCGGCCCGCGGCTATCGATCACCGGCCCGGACCGCATTGACTGGCGAACCGGGATGAGCCGCATGTTCGAGGTCAGGGCGCCGCTGGGCGGCAGCAGAGCCGCCACCCGGCTGTGAAAGGAAGCGTTCCTGTGCAGGCCACCCACTCCCCCCCGGAATACCCGATGACCCGCGGCTGCCCGTTCGATCCGCCGCCTGGGCTGGCCCAGTTGCAGGCGGACCAGCCGGTGACCCGGGCCCGCATCTGGGACGGGTCCAGCCCCTGGCTGATCACCGGGTACCAGGAGGCGCGGGCGCTGCTGGCCGACCCCCGGCTGAGCTCCGACGGCCTGGCGCCGGGCTACCCGAACGCGGACCGGGGCAAGCAGGCGCTGCGGTCCCTGGCGCGCAACCTGGTCAACACCGATGACCCGGAGCACGCCCAGCGCCGCCGCATGCTCATCCGGCACTTCACCGTCAGAAGCGCGGAAGCCCAGCGGCCGGCTATCCAGCGGCTGGCCGACGACCTGATTGACGCGATGCTGGCCGGGCCCGGCAGGCCGATCTGGTCGAGGCATTCGCCCTGCCCCTGCAGGCCACGGTCATCTGCGAGCTGCTCGGCGTGCCCTACGACGAGCACGAGCGGTTTGAGCGGCTCAGCCGGGCCAGGTCTCCCGGCTGACCACGGCGCAGGACGCGCTGGCGGGCCTGCGGGAAATGCTCGAGTTGATCGGCCAGGCGGTCGAGGAGAAGACCGCCGCGCCCGGGGACGACATGATCAGCAGGCTCGTCACCGAGCAGGTGGGGCAACCGGGGCGGTGACCCGCGCCGAGGTGATCGAGATCTGCCAGGGACTGCTGGTCGCCGGCCACGAGACCACAGCCAACATGATCGCGCTCGGCACCCTGACCTTCCTGCAGCACCGCCGCGCTGGCTGGCTGAACTGCGGGACACGGCTGACCAGGCGCTGATCGACAGCAGCGTCGAGGAGATGCTGCGCTACCTGACGGTGGCGCACACCGGCAAGCGCCGCGTGGCGACGGCCGACATCGACATCGGCGGGCTGCACCATCCGAGCGGGCGAGGGCGTGATCATCGCCCTCGAGGCGGCCAACCGTGATCCCGCCGCGTTCGAGCATCCGGATGTCCTCGATATCCGTCGAGCCCGCCCGGCACCACCTCGCGTTCGGTTTCGGCATCCACCAGTGCCTGGGCCAGGCGCTGGCGCGGCACGGAGCTGTCCGTCGTCTACGGCACGCTGCTGCGCCGGATCCCGACGCTGCGGCTGGCGGTACCTGTGGAGGAGATCCGCTTCAAGCATGAGAGCGTGGTCTACGGGGTGCAAGAGCTCCCCGTGACCTGGTAGTGACACTGGTCGACCAAGGGAGAACAGACCCATGTCGTATGACGAGGACAATCTGCGGCGCAGCAAGATCCGCGACACGATCGAGCCGGTGGAGGGCGACCCGTGGTGGGGCAACCCGAACCGCGAAGGCCCGTACTCGCAGCTGCCGCTGACCGGCTCGCACGAGGCCGGGGTTGGTCACGCGCTTATCACCCTGGTCGAGCCGCACGTGGGCCACGAGAGCCACTACAACCGCTGGTACGAGGACTACCACTTCTTTGACGGCGCGTTGATGCACCCGTGGATGTTCGCTGGCCGGCGCTGGGTGGCCCCCTACTGGCTGCAGCCGCTGCGTTACCCGCGTGATACCCCGGTTCTTGACAACGTGGACGACGGCAAGTATCTCGGGACCTACTGGATTACCAAGGACCGGCTCGACGACCACCGGGACTGGACCGGCGCGGCCAACGCCCGCCACCGCGTGATCGGCCACGCCAACTCCGACCGGACCACCGTCTTCACCACCTTCAACGACTCGGTGCGCAACGTCTACCGGGACAAGAACGTGCCTCGCGCGCGGTACGCCCTGCATGACCCGGCGGCCGGGATCGTGCTCGAGGTCCTGGACGCGCCTAGCCGCGAGGAACGCCCGGAGCTGGACCGCTGGCTGCTCGAGGACTACCTGCCGAAGCGGGTGGCACCCGGCGGGCCGGTCTCCCTGGCGATGGTCTTCCACCCGCTGGCGCCGAAGACCTATTACCACAGCAAGAAGAACTACGAGGTGCTCAAGAACATCGCCAACGACGACCGCCGGGTCACGGTGCTGTGGTTCCTCGACCAGGACCCGCAGCGGATCTGGTCAACGCACTTCTCTGACGAGGTGGAGAACGTCGCCGCGGGCGGCCACGGGAAGGTCTCGCTTGTGGCCCCCTTCATCCCGGCCAAGATGGGTACCCCGCTGTACGAGGACCAGCTGCGCCCCCCCAAGTAGGCCGCAGGCGTGTCAGCCCCCGTCCCGGCAGGCTTGCTGCCGGGGGCGGGGGCTGCTGCTTGCGGTGATCAGGATGCTCAGGGCCGCGGAGTGAGCTCCAGCCCGGCCAGCGTGCCTTCGGCCAGCCATCCGTCGAGCAGCCCGAAGTAGGTCTTGGACAGCCCCGGGTAGTTGACGTTCAGGCTCGGCCGGGCATCCAGGTCGCCCTCGTTGTTCCACCGGCCCGGCGTGCAGGCCTTCAGGAACGCCTGGCTGCCGAGCAGCATCAGGCCGGCCCCGTCGGTCAGGCTGGCGACGTACTCGTCCTGCGCGGCCGGCAGCGGGTTGGCGACGACGTGACGGCGCTCGAGGTCGGCGACGACCTGGGCGATGTGCTCGCCGGTGGTCTCCAGGCTGTGCACGAAGTTGACCGTGGCGGTGCCCTGCATGTAGTTCGTCGGCAGGAAGAAGAAGTTGGGGAAGCCGCTGGTCATCACGCCGTGGAAGGTCTCCGGGCCGTCCGCCCACTTGGCCGAAAGCCGCTGCCCGGCCACGCCGGTCACGTCGAAGCCGATGCGGTCGGTGTAGGCGGCGTCCTGGTCGAACCCGGTGGCCAGGACGAGGCAGTCGAGCGCGTACTCCTGACCGCCGACGACGACGCCCTTGGCCGTGATCCGCTCGATGCCCTTGCCGTCGGTGTCCACCAGCTTGACGTTCGGCCGGTTGAACGCGGGCAGGTACTCGTCATGGAAGGCCGGGCGCTTGCAGTTGTAGCGGTAGTAGGGCTTGAGCGCCTCAGCCGTCCCGGGATCGTGCACCGTGGCCGAAACCCGGGCCCGGATCTTCTCCATGTGCTCGAGGTCTAGCAGCTCGCGCCGTTCGGCCACCTCCGCCGGGCTAAGGTCGCCGAAGCCGGTACTGCCCAGTTGCGCCTTGTAGAAGACGGTCCAGCCGTCCTGGACGAGGTCCTCGGTGACGTTCTCGCCGTTGGTGACCGCGGTGAAATTCTCCCGGCGGCGGCGCTGCCAGCCTGGCTCGAGCGATGCAGCCCAGGCCTGGTCGGTCTCGATATTGTCCCGCGGCGCCACCGTCGACGGGGTTCGCTGGAACACGTAGACCTGCTTGGCCGACCCAGCCAGCGGGGCCGTGATCTGGATGGCGCTGGCGCCGGTGCCGATGACGCCGACCGTCTTGTCGCCCAGTTTGGTCAGCGGGCTGAAGGTATCGCCGCCGGTGTACTCGTAGTCCCAGCGGGACGAGTGGAACAGCTTGCCTTCGAAGTCGTCGATGCCCTCGATGGCGGGCAGCTTGAGCGAGGCGAACGAGCCGTGCGCCACGATGACGTAACGGGCCTGGAAGTCATCGCCGCGGTCGGTGCTGACCTGCCATGCTCCCGCGTCCTCCTGCCAGGTCAGGCCGTTGACCGCGGTGTGGAACAGGGCCAGGTCGTACATCCCGAAGTGCTCGGCCAGCTGCTTGGCGTAGCCGCGGATTTCCGGCCCGTAGGAGTAGCGGTGCTTCGGCATGTAGCCGAGCTCCTCGAGCATCGGCAGGTAGATGTAGGACTCGACGTCGCACATGACACCCGGGTAACGGTTCCAGTACCAGACCCCGCCGACGTCGCCCGCCCTGTCCGCCACCCTGATCCGGCTGATGCCAGCCTTGCGCAGGTGCGCGGCGGCCAGCAGCCCGCCCCACCCGGCCCCGACGACCAGTGCGTCGACCTGGTCGCGAACTGGTTCCCGTTCGGCGACCGGGGTATAGGGGTCCGCGAGCAGCTCTTCGTGGCCGTGCAGGTCAAGGATATGGCGGCGGCCCGGGTCGAGGCGCTTGTCCCGTTCCTCCCGGTACTTGGCCCGCACCCGGTCAAGATCTGCGTTGTTCGCGTTACTGCTCGCCATCACTGGTAATCCTTTGCGCTCTCGCCGAGAGGTCCGCGTACTTGCCGAGACTATGTTAAGAGTATATTTAAGTAAAGGATTGAACTGAGTGCAAGGACTCGGTGCTCTGACCCTGGGAGTGCAGATGGCGCAGCCTGATGAGGTTGTCAGCGAGGTTCTCGGGCTCCTGGAGTCGATGGTCGTGCAGGACGGCGGCTCGCTCCGGGTGGCGGACTTCTCGGCTGAGCGGTCGACGCTGGTCGTCGACTACGCCAACGGCTATAACGAGGCCTGCGAGTCCTGTGTGATCGACGGCGAGTCGCTCAAGACGTTCATCGACGAGGGGCTGCAGAGCCGTGGTGTGCATCTCAGCGACATCACCGTAAGCGAGACAGCGGCCTGAGGGCCGGGCGGGCATGGCTACGATCGAGGAGTTCGACGAGCTCGCGTCGAAGGTCAGCAACTGGGGCCGCTGGGGCGCGCAGGACCAGCGCGGCCCGCTCAACCTGGTAACTCCCGAGGTGGTGCGCAGGGGCGCGGCGGCGGTCCAGACCGGTGAGGCGTTCTCACTCGCCATGACCTTGTCGCTCGACGGCCCGCAGAACGGCGTCGGGGTGCCCGGCCGGATCAACCCGGTCCGGACCATGCTCGCGGTGAACGCCCCGATGGGCGAGGGCCCCCACACCGTCCGCTACAGCGACGACATCGTGGTGACCCCGACCCAGGGGGCCACCCACTGGGACGCACTGTCGCACGTCAGCCACCGCGGCCTGATGTACAACGGCATCGCCGCGGGCACTATCGACGCCTTCGGTGCCTGGAAGCTGGGGATCGAGGAGGCGGGCCTGGTCGTTTCGCGCGGCATCCTGCTCGACGTGGCGGCTCATCAAGGCGTCGGCCGGCTGCCGCTCGGGTTCGCCATCACCAGCGAGGTGCTGCGGCAGGTCGAGGAGGCGCAGGGCGTGCCGGTCGAAGAGGGGACATTCTCCTGATCCGGACCGGGCAGGCCGGGTTCTTCCTGAACGGCGATGTCCCCGGGTACCGCACGCACCCGGT
>CAVQOE010000011.1:0-10962 GCA_963714295.1 uncultured Actinomycetota bacterium
AAGCCCGGCGCAACTGGGCGTCGGCCTCGCGCGCCGCGGCGGTCATGAGAGCCGTGGCTTGACGGCGGGTGGCCTGAACCTCCGGGTCGGCCAGTTGGCCCTGGGAGGGCGGTGCAGCCGCGTCCAGCCGCGCACGGGCGGCGGCGGTGATCTCTTCGGTCATGCGCTCGACGTCGGCCTCCGTCAGCGCGCCGACGGCACCGGAGCGGATGAGGCTGACCTGCTGGCGGACATCGTCGCGAAGCTGCCTGACGCTGGCCTCGGCGGCGGCCCGGAGGGCGGCGACCTCCGGTGATGGCGAGCGGCGCGAAGAAGGCATAGCGGCGAGGCTCCCATCGGAATCATCCCGGCGACGACCCCAGCCTCCCAGAAATGATCGGACCGGACCATAAGCCGTGCGCGACCGGGCTCCCCAACGCCGCTGAATCAGGAGCGCGGCACTGGGGCGGCGCGGAGCGGAGCCGGATCGAATCCCGACGCCAGCGCGGCCAGGGCGGCGTCCAGGTAGGTCGGCAGATCGTTATCGGCCCGGTCCGACCAGCGATCGTAGGCGGCGCGGCAGGCGGCGAGCACGGTCCGGCCGATGGCGAGGGGGTAGAGCGATTCCGCGGGCTGGCCGAGGCGGCGGCCGGCGAACTCGCTGACCGCGCGCTCCCAGTCCGCGTAGTGCTCGGCCGCGCCGAATGACAGGCCGGGCTCGGTGGCGATGAGGCTCATCCGCCGCCGCATCTCGGGAACGTCCTCGGCGTGGTAGTGATTGGCGGCGACGACCGCGCCGCGGATGGCGTCCATCATCGGCACGTCGTCGGGCACGACGGCGAGCGCGGCCCGGATCGTGGCCACCTCGGTGTCAAAGTCCGCCCAGAGCACGCTCGCCTTGGTGGTGAAGTACCGGAAGAAGGTGCGCTCGCTGACCCCGGCCTCGGCCGCGATCTGCTCGATGGTGGTGTTCTCGAACCCGCGGTCGGCGAAGAGCCTGAGCGCGATCGCCTGCAGCTCCGGCCGGCTGGTGGCGCGGGGCCGCCCCCGCCGCCCGCCATCCGGGCCGATCACGGACTGCTGGCTCACCCGCACCGCCTCCACCGGACCCGTTTATGTCACCTAATGACATTAACACGGGTCCCGGCGAGGCCGCCAGCGCCGTCAGCGTCTTGCTCCGCTCCCGCCGAGCCCGCCGCCCGCCTTCTCCGCCTCCGCTCCAGGAAGGCAGCGCCGGCCACGGCCAGGGCCGCCGCGGCCGATCCGAGCTCGCTGGCGATAACGCCGCCGGACGGGCCGTAGTGAACGGTGCCGCCTGCTGCCGGGGCGAGGACGCCGGCTTGCCCGTCGGCGAGCTCCATGGCCGGCCGGCCATCGATCGCCCAGCCGGGCGAGTAGGGAACGGGCAGGGCGACAACACCCGGGCGACCGGGAAGGACCCGGTAGTCGACCGGGTCAAGGCGGCGGACGCGGCGGTCGTCCTGTGTTTCCCGGGCGGTCGGCCTGACCGAGTAGAGGTCGAGCGTCGGGCTCGAGTACACCAGACGGATCCCGGGCGCGTCGACCACGTCGGCGAAGTCACGCCAGCCGGTCACCTTCGCCAGGACGACGAACCTGACCCCGAGGCCGGCCAGCGCGGCCTGCGTCGTCTGCGGGTCAACCGGCGGTCCGATCACCGTGTCGAGGAAGACGTGCTCGGGATCCTCGGCGGTGAACGCATACCCAGCGCCGGGATTCTGGCTGACGAGGACGGTTCCGGTGAAATAGAGGGCGGCCGGGTTGGCGATCATCCGCTGATCCGTGAACGGGGTCGGGAAGTACTCGCTCCAGGGCAGGAACAGCACCGTGCCCGGCCCGACGAGGCGCTCGGCGACCGACCACGAGGACGGCACCGTGCTGGCCGTGACCTGGCCGCCGAGACCACCGAGCAGGTTCGGCGTGTAGGTCAGGGGCAGCACCCCGGCCAGCGCGATGGCCCCGATCCTGGCGCCCCGCCCGTCGCTCCTGGCGGCGAGCCAGTCAATGCCCCAGCCGAAACCGCAGGCGTACGCGAGGGCGGTGAGGACCGCGAACTTGTCCGGCTCGCGCATCATGACGAAGCCAGGAACGTGCTCGTAGGCGAGCCTGAACAGGCCGCCGGTCGGGCCCTGGTCCCCGAGGGCGAGGAAGTACCCGGCCACGCCCGCGGCGAGGACAGCCAGCCCGTTGCGCCTGCGGGCCGGGTCGCGCAGCACCGCCGCGTAGCCGATCGCGACGACCAGCAGCAGCGCCGCGAGCACGGCGGGCCAGCCGGAGAGGAGGTTCTTCGGCTCGGTCGGCCCCGGGCGGAAGAAGCCGTACAGCCCGGCGACGTTCGCCAGCAGACCCAATCGCTGGTCAGGCTGGGTACGGTAGGCGGCCAGCTGGGCGAGCGGTCCGGCCGGGCTGGTGCCCGCCAGCACCGGAGCCACCAGCAGGTACGAGCTGATGGCGGCGGCGCCGAGCGCGGCCCCGGCGAGCCGGAGCGAGGCTCGTCCCCGGCGCGGTCGCGTCAGCAGGATCCCGGCCGTGACCGGCACCAGGATCCAGGCGAAATGCTCGCTCATCATCACCGCGGCGGCTGACCAGCCGGCGGCGCGGGCCACCCGGTGCGGGCGCTGCGCGGCATCCAGCAGCGCGTCCACGGCGAAGGGCAGCAGCGCGTAGCCGAGCAGCACCCCCAGCTGGCCCGCGTAGAGCCGGTCGAACACGAACGGGTTGACCGCGTAGAGCAAACCCGCGCCGAGACGCGCCGGGAGCGCCGCCGTGCGCAGCAGTCGCGCCGCCCCGGTGGTGGCGAGCGGGAAGAAGATGACGGCCGGGACGACCGAGCCTGCCTGCCCGAGGAGGTGATCAAGGAGGGCGCAGCCGAGCGCGAACGGGACTCCCCCGGTCAGCGCGTCGTCGAGGCCGAAGGCTTCCGGCGGCAGCAGCGGCTGGTGCGGGCCGGAGACGAAGTCCAGCAGGAGCAGCCGCCCGTCGGCGAATGGGTAGCAGACGCCCGCCGCGAGCACCACGCCGAGCAGGAGCGGTGCCGAGACGCGCCTGACGACGGTAACAGCCATGCCTCCGCTCGAGCGCGGGAGTGCTGCGCGCGACCTCCGGCTGTCCAGCGGCCGAGTACCCACGCACCGCCGAGCAGCACGAGGCCATCGAGGATTCCCAGCGACAACAGCAGCGGCGCGTGAATCGTGTGATCGAGCCCGTCCGAGCCTGGCCAGGCGAAGCTTCCGCCGGTGACGGTACCCTGCTGCCCGCCGATGACCACGTGGGAGATCGTGAAGCTCGGACGCGCCTGCAGCCCGGTTAGCTGCAGGGACGCCTGTTCCTGGCTGTGGAACCACCAGGTCGGGGCCGGACTCGGCAGCGTGACCAGACCGTGCCAGCGGACGTTGCCGATGGTCGCGGTGGCCGTCCCCGAGTGCATGGACACGAACAGCCAGCGCACCCGGGGGGTCCCGTTCCACTGGGTCGTATCGCCGCTGCCGTCGTTCGCCCGCAATCCGAGCTTCAACCGCCCGCTGGCCGGAACCGCCGACACCGGGACGTCATAGGTGACAACGGCCCAGCCCGGCGTGACCAGCGTGGCCTCGCTTGAGGAGATGGCCCGCCCCTGCACCATCAGTTCCGGCGCGCCGCCGAGGACCTGCGCCTCGGAACTCCAGGCCGGTCTCCCGAGCAGGGCGCTGACCCAGAGCGAACGCACCTGCCCCCGGCGGCGTCCCCAGCCCGGGATGCTCAGCTTCTGGGCGATAACACGGGCGGATCGCACGGTGCCGACTGTCGTCTGCTCAAAGTAGAGGGGCGCCGTGACGGCCAGATTCAGCGCGGGACGGACAGCGCTCTCGCGCGCGGCGAGCACCTCCGGGGAGATGAACGCGATCTGCGCGGAGGTCGGCGTGGTCGACAGCGTGCCGGGCTGAGCCGCCGTGAGGAGAGAGAAATCCGCCAGCGTGGACGGCCCCTGTGATCCAACTCCCTGCCAGAATCCGGGCTGCAGTGACCAAACGGCCAAAAAGGCGATGCCAAGCGCGCCGGCGGCGATGGACGAGCGAACCAGGACGGCGCGCAGGCGCTCCGGAATCGTGGCTCCGAGCACCCGGGACGGCACGAGTAGCAGGCCGAGGGCGACGACGACGGCCCCGAGGCGGGACGCCCACGCTGCCGCCTGGCCACTTTGCGGGAACGGCCAGCCGGCCTGCTCCCGTCGTGACCCACATGTCGTACCAGTAGCTTTGAAAGCTGCCGCCGTAGACGAAGACGATTCCCGCTGCCAACTGGAGAGCCGGCCCGAGGATGATGGCCGCCGGGCTCAGATCCACGCTGAGCGCGATGAGGCACATTCCGCCCAGGACGAGCACGGAGAACTGCGGGAGCATACCGGGATCGAAGAGGCTGACGCAGAGGAGAAGGCCGCCCGCCGCCAGTATTCCCAGCCGTCTGCGGTCGGATGGGTCGCCGGTGCTTCTCGCCTTGCGGATGAGCACGGCCATGAACACGCTTGCGGTTGACAACGCTACGAGCAGCCAGAATGGGCCCGGCGAGAGATCGAACACCGCCCACAGAGACGAGCCCGCCAGGCTCGCGCCTTGTGCCTGCCCCGTGTTGCTGGCAACAGCAGCGGTGTAAGAGAGGCCCCCGAGCAGGCTGGTGCGGCCGATATACGTTGCCAGCGGCGGCCCGAAGCAGAAGGCCAGCGCGCCGACGCAGCCCGCGGCGAAGCGGTATACCTCCCGGCGCTCGATGGCACCGACGTAGAGCCAGAAGACGACGATCAGCGCGACCAGGGCCGGCAGGTACTCGATGCCGATACCCAGCCCCAGGACAATGCCGGCCAGCAGCGGCCGGCGGCGCACGAGCAGATCCAGCGCCAGCACGATCGCGAGCACCGTCAGCGACTCGACCTGGCCATGCCCGGCCGAGACCCAGAGCGGGACCGGTGAGATCAGCCAGAGCGTGGGCACCAGGCCTGGCCGCCGGCAGCGCAGCTGCCGGCCGAGATCGACCAGCACCGCTCCGACGAGAAGATCGGCCAGGACCAAGGGGAGCTTCCACGCCACGGCAAGAGCGGCGGCACCGGACAGGCCCAGGTGCACAAGGACAAAGGAAAGGCCCTGCGACCCGACCGCGAGCACGCTCAGGTCGAATCCGAACTTCCACTGGTCGAAGAGCGGAACGCCCCACCGCAGCCACGCGCCGCTCTGACCGGTCAGCACGGCCAGGTCATAGGGCTGACCCGCGACGGGCATCAACGCGAAGGCCGCCAAGGCGTGCACAACCATGGCGACCGCAGGCCCTCGGCCGAGCCGTCCCGCCCGCCAGCGGGCTGCGTGCTTCGGCGCCGCTCGATGCCGGGGGCCGCTGCGGGCGGCTTTGCCCGAGCTGAGCTCGCGAGCAGGAGCCTCCAGGGCGATCAAGCCCGTACCCCGGATTGTCTCTCAGCCGCATCGTCGGCTGGCGCGCTATCCGGGCGCCGGTCCCACCGGGCGTATCCGTCGCCGGCAGGCATCTGTCCCAGTGACCGCTCGCTCCGCAGGCGCGCCCTGACGGCCGCCCAGGCGGCAGCGTTCACGGGCTGCCGTCGCACGCTCGCGACGGCGGCGCGACGCGCGACGCCGGGTGGCAGTGGCTCGGCCCAGTCGCCGCAGAGGAGCTCTTGCGCGACGATCGTGCGAACGTAATCGGACCGGAGCTCGCTGTACGTTCTGACCGGGGCGTAGTACACGACCGCTTCCGCCGCGTAGCGGACTTCCCACCCCGCTCGTTTCGCCCGCGAGGCGACGACGCGGTCGCACGGCCACGATTGGCCGCTCGTTCCCCACGCCTCCCGGCGCACCGCCATCAGCTTCCCGATCGGCAGGAAGTCGTGACTGGCGAGACGGAGCTTGATCTCGTGCAGCATGAGAGCGCTGAAGGCGGCCGAGCGTTCCACCAGCGAGCCGGCGGTCCGGCCGCGGTCGAGGTCGAGGTCGCCGCGCGCCGCGACGACTCCGACCTCGGGGCGCGCGAAGCCGCGCAGCAGAGCCGCGAAGGCAGCCTGGTCAACCCGGCAGTCGGCGTCGACGAAGAACAACAAGGGGGCTGAGCTGCTGGCGACGCCGAACGCCCAGGCCGCCAGCGGACCGCCGCGCGGGCTCTGACGGACCGCGAGCGCGCCGTGCGCCCGCGCGACCTGCGACGTCTCGTCAGTGCTGTCGTCATCGACCACGATGACCTCCGCCGCTGTCACTCCGGCGTACTCGAGAGCCCGGTGAATGCTGTCGAGGCATCCGCCCATGCGGGGAGCTTCGTTGCGCGCCGGGATGATCACGGCAAGATCGGGGGGTTTCACTGCTCTTGGACCTCCTCCAGGTGGCCGCCAGACACGTCCGCGGCGCGAATTATCGATGCGACGCGACCGGCGCTTCCGGCCTGCCGCCGAGTGCGCCCGAGCGGTGCGCCCCGCGGCTGCCGGTGCGGACCGGCGACCGGGCACCCCGCGTGCCTGCGAGGATCGCGGTGGCGACCTCGGCCCACGGAATCACGCCGACGGCCCTGGCCCGGGGCCCGTAGCCGCCGGCGACCGCTGGCAGCAGCTCGACCAGGCCCCCGGCCAGGGACCCCGGATCGGCCCGGGTGAGGATGCCGCCGGACGCCCCGATCGAGTCCCTCAATCCCGCCACGTCGTAGCCGATCGCGACGGTTCCGCTCGCGGCGGCCTCGGTGACCACGAGTCCCCAGCCCTCGCGGACGGACGTGGCGACCAGGGCGTGCGCGCGTCCCAGGCGCTCGCGCTTCGCCTCCTCGGGCACGTGACCGAGGAAGGTGACGCCCGGGCCGGCCAGCTTGCGGAGCCGCGCCTCCTGCGGGCCGCTTCCGAGCACCCACATCTGCGCGTCGGGCAGCTGGCGGCGCACGAGGGCGAAGGCCGCGATGGCGTGCTCGGGACGCTTGTTGGCGCTCAGCCGTCCGACGAAGACAACGGTCGGGACGGGCTCCTTCGCGACCGGGGCCGGGAACGCGGGCACCCATCCCTCGGGCACGACGGTGACCCGCCGCAGGCCGTATTCCGCGAGCGACTGGCGGCTGGACTCCGATACCGTGACCACCGGGACATCGCGGTACGCCCGCAGCCAGCGCGGTTCCAGCAGGTAACGGCCGACGACCGCGATCGGCCAGGGGGTCTCGTAGTGCCAGACCTCCCGCGCGACCTGGTGGATGAGGGCCGCCACGGGCACGTTCCGCACAAAGCGAGGGCACAGGAACGGCCTCGTGTTCACGCAATCGAGCACGAGGTCGTACTGGCCGGCTCCCTCGCGCCGCCAGTAGCGCCTGGCCTGCCGGTAGACCCCGAGTCGGCCGCCCCGCCGGATGACGCGCACCCCGTCGGCGAACTCCTCGGCCGGCCTTCCGTCCACGGCGGCCGAGAAGACCGTGACCTGGTGGCCCTGCCTGACCCACTCGCGCGCGACCGACTGCAGGTAGACCTCGGCGCCGCCGGCCCGCGGATGCGCGAGATCCCGCCAGTTGTAGGCGAGGATGCGCAATGGCGCGTCCGTCGGCCCCGAGCCTGCCAGCCTGCCGTCAGGCTCGGGCGACCTGGCGCCTGCCCGTGACCACTGAGCGGGAACCGCCGGCGCCTGGCTGAGGCCGGCCAGCGGCACCACCTGGGATCCGTAGAAGCGCGTGATCCTCAGCCGGTAGAAGATGGCGAACGTGTCGAGGAGCATGCCCCGTACTGCCTTCAGCGAGATGGTGCTGGTGAAGCGCTCGGTTATCCGGACCGGGAGCTCGACGAAATTCGAGTAGCCCATCCGGCGGGCGACGACGAGCAGTTCCAGGTCGAATGCGAACCGCTTCTCGACCATCTTCGGGAGAACGGCGGCCAGCGTCTCGCGCCTGATGAGCTTGATGCCGGTCTGCGTGTCCCGGGTCGGCAGCTGGAAGAGCACCCTGTTCAGCTGCTGGTAGCCGAATGAATAGAGCCTTCTCAGCAGCGGATAGACGACGTCCGAGTCCGGGTGGCGCTTGGTGCCGAGGACCACGTCCGGATCCCCGGTCCTGGTCGCCGCCAGGAAGTGGCTCAGCTGGGCAGCCGGGATGTCGCCGTCAGCGTCGATGAACCCGAGGTACCGGCCTCTCCCCTGAGCCAAGCCGACCCGCAGCGCGGCCCCCTTGCCCTGGTTCTGGGCGAGCTGGACGACCCGGACCTGACCGACCCCGGCGATCGACGAGGGACTTCCATCGGTTGAGCCGTCCGATACCGCGATCACCTCGAAGGTGACCTGAGCGGCGCGCAGGACTTCGATGACGTCCTGCACGTGCGGCGCCAGCCGGGATCCCGGGTTGTAGAACGGAATGACCAGGCTGAGGTCGAGCTCGGCCGGAGGGAGCTCGACCGCTGCGTCGCCCGGCCAGGCGGCCGGGGAACGAGGCCGGGCCGCCGCGGTCAGGGCCGGCAGGGTCATGAGCGCCAGCACGGCCGCGCTCGCCACCAGCATGCAGACGGCGACGGTTTCCATCCCGCCGTGCAGCACGGCCACCAGCACGATGACGATCGCGACGCCCGCCCAGCTGGACAGCGCGGCCATCGAGCGCCGGGCGACGTAGAAGTAGGTCAGCACCGCCACGATGCCGAGGAAGACGGAGGTGAGGCCGATGATCCCGACAATGCCCGCGGCATCGGCGTAGTTCCGGCCGAAGAGCACGTCGACGACCACCCCGGGCATGACCGCGAGGACCGCGAAGGACGCGAGCCCGATGGCGGTGACCAGCCCGAGCGTCTCGGTCAGGGTCTTGCGGACGCTGACGCCCGAGCGGCCGGCGGCCGCCAGCCGCGGGAAGGCGACGGTCACCAGCGCCCCCGGCAGGAACATCGCGATATGGCCGGCCGTCGCCCCCGCCGCGTAGAGGCCGGCCGCCAGGTGGGCCAGAAAATGGCGGGCCAGGAAAACGTCGACCCCGGCCAGCGTGGTGCACCCGGCGAGCGCGCCGATCGACAGCATGGTGTCCCGCAGGGAGATCCGCACCTGGTCAAGCGCTCTCGTGAATACCTCCCTGCGCGCGATCAGGAGGAGGACCCCGGTCGTGAACGCCTGGCCGATGACCGTCGCCGCCACCGCCCCCGTCACCCCGAAGCCCGCCGAGACGAGCACGGCGCCGCTGGCCAGTCGCAGCGCGCCGCCGCCGACGAACGAGGCGACGGCGACGGGGATGAAGCGCAACTCGCCGAGCAGCGCCCCCTGCAGGACGGCGCCAACCACCGCGAGGGGGATCCACGCGCCCATGGCCAGGTTCGCAAAGGGTGAATTGAGGCTCAGGAACCGGTCCGTCAGCGGTGCGAGCGCTTCCGTGACAGCCATCGCCCCGACACCCCAGAGGGTTGCCTTCACCGTCAGGCTGCGCAGCGATACCCGGCCCGTTCCCGCGCCGGAGACGACGGCCTGCGTCACCGCCAGCTGAACCGCGCCAAGCGGGACGGCAAGCACCGAGATGATGTTCAGGACGGCGGTAAACGCCCCGTACTGCGGCGGGCCGAGCAGGCGGCCGACCAGAACGTGGAAGAGGAAATTAAGCCCGCTGACCCCCGTCGTGGCGACGACCAGGGACCAGCCGCCCTGACTGAGCAGCCCGTGCGGGACGCGCCTGGGCCGGCTGCGGCGGTGGCGGCTCCGGTACCCGCCACCGCCGCTTCCCTCCTCGAATGCGGGCGATGCGGTTGGCATCGTGACCGCCTGGTCTCGGTCAGGCAGGGCTGTTTCGACCCGGTCTGCTGACCGTTGGACCACTTCCACACTGCACTCCTCGTTTTGTTCGAGCTGAGGGGAGCCCGAGAGCCGCCGGTTTCCGGTTGGCGGCTGTTATCGAGCCGTACGCGACTGCTTGATGCAGCCGACGCCAGACGGCGGCTAGCTCCTAACCAACGTGGAGGTGCTTGCTGCCCGACACGGACGGGCTGAGGTCCGCATTCCCTCGGTAGTGGGCCTGGATCTCGTACCCCCCGGGCGACAGCTCGCGGTTACCGAGGGAGCAGTGGCCCGCCCCGCGGGAGAGGTAGAAGTGGCAGAGGACCTTGTCCCCGGCGTACACGTCCACCAAGCCCGTGGCGGTACCGAGCCCAGCGATATCCGGGCTCACCGAGGCGTGGAACTCCTCAGCCGACTCCCGGCCGTAGGTGATGGCTGACCTGGACAGCGTCAGGCCCGTCTTCGAAGAATCCCTGAGCACCTCGAGGCGCTCGGGGTTCGACCAGGACGCACCGAAGTTCGCGTTCCCGCTGTAGAACGCCCTGACGTTGTACGACCCAGGCGACAGGGCCCGGTTACCCACGGAGCAGTGGCCCGCCCCGTTGGAAAGGTAGAAGTGGCACAGGGGCCTCGACCCGGCATCCACTTCCACCAGGCCGGCCGGCTTACCGGACCCCACGGTGTTTCCGGTCACCGTGACGCGGAACGACTCGACGGCCTCTGCGCCGTCGGTGACCGTTGCCCGAGACAGCGACAGGTGGGTCGCGGAATTACAGACCCCGTAGCACTTTTCTGAGGCCGCGAGCTTGGGCTGAGGCGCCACGAAGGCGGTGACGAGCAGTCCGGCCCCGAGCGCGCCGCCGAGGGGCAGATAGACCAATTTGTTAAGGCGGACGTGCATAATATCTCCCTTTTTCCGAGTGGTCCTTTAAGCATTAGCGCAGGCGAATTCGACGCGGAGCCCAGCATCCGGCGGTTCTATCCCGCCAGGTCAGGCGGCGGTTGTGTCAGCACAATCGCCGCCCCCGGGGCCGCGTGAATATACGAGATGTACAGATGGGCACCGGTCGTGACTGGTTTATAGAGGGAGACCGGAGGCAGCTGATAAACAGAGGGACACTGGTCGTGACCGACTGTAGCGATTACAGAGCGCGTTCGCTCGCGTACCCCGCGTCGAGTCTTTGTGACTCCCGTCACACTGGTTTGTTTGTGTCACCGACCGACATTAATATCGGAGGCA
>CAVQOE010000012.1:0-46205 GCA_963714295.1 uncultured Actinomycetota bacterium
CGGCGGGGTTAGTGCGGCGAGATCCTGCAACATAAAGCTACCTCGACCCATGGTCAGCAGCGGCCGGCCGCGACCGGCGCGGGCATCCGCGGCGACCTGACCCGACTGGTGTACTGCCCGCACCAGGCACTCTACCCGGCTCCGCCCCAGCCGGGCGGCAGCGGGCGCGCCGGCGGCGGGCGCCCCGCACCGCCGCTGGGCCGCCGCCGGGGAATTTCTAACAGCCGGAGCAGCATGCGCGTGTTTCCCAGTGTGTTGGGTTTCACACGGTCCAAGTCCAGGAACTCGGCGACGCCATCATCGTAGGAACGCAACAACTCCGCGTAGACCTCCGGCGCCACTGGCGTGCCGCTGATTTCGGTGAAGCCGTGCCTGCCGAAGAAGGACACGGCGAAGGTCAGCACGAATACCCGCGATACGCCGACCCGCCGGGCACGGTCAAGCAAGTCATCGACGATCAGGTGACCGATGCCCTCGCCGCGCCTGCTCGCGTCAACCGCGACGGTGCGCAACTCCGCGAGATCTTCCCACAAAACATGCAGTGCGCCGCATCCGACGACGACGCCATCGGCGGAACTCTCCGAGACGCTGAACTCCAGGATGTCCTCGTAGAGATTCACCGTGTGCTTCTCGAGCAACCGCCGCGAGCCAGTGTTCTGGTCGATCAGGGCGCGGATTTCCGGGACGTCCCGAGTGCGCGCTTGCCTAACTGTGTACTCCATGGCCGCACCACTGTAGCGCCTCAATGCAATCACGCGGCCACCGCCAGGCGCCCGCAAGGACATACGAGAAACACCTCCGCCCAGCGACCGGGCCGCCACGATCCGCACCGGGAGCAGGCAGAACGCCGCGCCCGGAACTCCCCGCGGCAGGCTGTTCGCCATACCACATCCCGGCAATCCGCGCCGAGAAACACCAGCACCGTCAGAAAAGCAAAACTTCACTAGAGTCGGTAGTCAGCAGCAGTCCCATCTAATAATGTGCGTCGATGTGCGAACAGTGAGCCGACGTCTTATACCGCTTGCAGTGGCCACCGCCTCCGTGGCTGTCCTTCTCCAGGGCAGCGTGAGCCAGGCGGAGACGGTCCGCGTTCAGCCGTCCCTCAGCGCGCTGGTGGCGGAAGCCAAGCAGCTATCGAATGAGGTGGACTCCCTCAGCCAGCAGTACGACGGCCTCAAGATCGAGGTCGCCCACGCGAAGTCAGAAGAGCACTACGCGGAACTGGACGCCAAGGAGGCGGAGCAGGCCATGGCGGGCAGCCAGGCCGCGGTCGCCCAGCTCGCCGCCATGGGCTACATGAACGGCGGGATGGACCCCACGCTCCAGCTGCTCACCAGCGGCGACCCGTCGCAGTTCCTGAACCAGGCGTCCACCGTGCAGATCGTCGACAATGAGGCGGGCGAGCGGCTGACCACGCTCCAGCGGGAGCAGCTCGCCGCCGCGCGGGCGGAGGAGGCGGCCAAGCAGGAGGTCGCCACCGTCGACGTGCTGACAAAGCAGATCAACGGCAAGGTCTCCCAGATCAACCGGAAGATGGCCGTCCTCGACAGCGCGGAGATGTCGCAGGCGATGGTTGTCTTCAACCAGACCGGGAGCTACCCCGACTACCCGTCGCCCATCGGCGAGAGCGTCGGCGCCGTTGCGCTCCGCGCCGCGCTGACCCGCCTCGGCGACCCGTACGTCTGGGGCGCGGCCGGCCCGTCGTCGTTTGACTGCTCCGGGCTCGTCATGTGGGCCTTCGCGCAGGAGGGGATCTCGCTCCCGCACTACACCGGGTCCCTGTGGAACCTGGGCGAGCACGTCTCCGAGAACGACCTCCAGCCCGGCGACCTGGTTTTCTTCTTCGAAGACGAGAGCCACGTGGGCATCTACATCGGCAACGGCCTGATGGTGGACGCGCCCAGCGTCGGCCAGGACGTCATAGTCCAGCCGATCTCCCAGGACCCCTACGACGGCGCCGTCCGGATCAGCTGAGCTGAGCCACCGGCTCAAGCCCTGAGCCACAGGCTCAAGCCCGGGGTCTGCCCGCGGTTTCTGCGGGCGGATCCCCCAGGGGTATGGGGGCGGGAGCCCCCATACGCGGGGGGTCCACGGGGGGTCGTCCCCCGGGGCTAACAGGGCTAACTGGGCCGGACGAACGGGAACAGGATCGTCTCCCTGATGTTCTCGCCGGTCAGCATGATCATCAGGCGGTCGATGCCCATGCCCATGCCCCCGGTGGGCGGCATGGCATACTCGAGCGCGCGCAGGAAGTCCTCGTCGAGCTCCATCGCCTCCGGGTCGCCCCCCGCCGCCAGCAGCGACTGCGCGGTGAGCCGCTCGCGCTGCACCACCGGGTCGACCAGCTCGGAGTAGCCGGTGCCGAGCTCGGTGCCGAACGTGACCAGGTCCCAGCGCTCGGCCAGCCGCGGGTCGGACCGGTGCTGCCGGGTCAGCGGCGACACCTCGACCGGGAAGTCCCGGTAGAACGTCGGCTCGACCGTCTGCTTCTCCACCAGTCGCTCGTACATCTCCAGGATCACCTGCCCCCGGTTCCACGAGGGCTGCAGCGGCACGTCCAGCTTGGCGCACAGCTCGAGCAGCACCGGCTCCTCGGTATCGGGCGTGACCTCCTCGCCCGCCGCGTGGGAGATCGCCTCGTGCACGGTCTGCGACCGCCACTGCCCGCCGATGTCCCACTCCGAGCCGTCGGCCCGCCTGATCACCGTGGAGCCGAACGCCGCGACCGCGGCCGCCTGCACCAGCGACTGGGTGAGCTCGCCGATCGTGTTGTAGTCGCCGTAGGTCTGGTACGCCTCGAGCATGGTGAACTCGGGGTTGTGGGTGGTGTCCACGCCCTCGTTGCGGAAGATCCGGCCGATCTCGAAGACCGACTCGATCCCGCCGACCACCAGTCGCTTAAGGTAGAGCTCGAGCGCGATGCGCAGGTACAGGCGCGAGTCGTAGGCGTTCCCGTGGGTGATGAACGGCCGCGCGTTGGCGCCGCCGTGCAGCCCGGTGAGCACCGGCGTCTCCACCTCGAGGTAACCGCGGGAGATCAGCGTGGACCGGACCGACTGCACGACCGCCGACCGCGTCTCCGCCAGCCGCCGGGCGCGTGGGTTGACGATCAGGTCCACGTAGCGCTGCCTGACCCGCAGTTCGGGGTCGGTCAGCCCGGCATGGTAGTCCGGCAGCGGCCGCAGTGACTTGGCGGTGATCGCGAACGAGCTGGCCAGCACCGACAGCTCGCCGGAGCGCGACGTGATGACCTCGCCGGTCACCCCGACGTGGTCGCCCAGGTCGACGTCCCGCTTCCAGGCCGCCAGGGCCTCCTCGCCCACCCCCGCCAGCGAGATCATCACCTGGATGTCCCCGCTCCCGTCGCGCAGCGTGGCGAAGCAGAGCTTGCCGCCGATGCGGGAGAGGATGACCCGGCCCGCGACGCCCGCGGTCTCGCCGGTCGCCGTGTCCGGCGGCAGCGACCCGTATTTCTCCCGCACCGCCGCCATGGTGGCGGTGCGCGGGTAAGTCACGGGATAGGGGTCAATCCCGGATGAGAGCATCCGGGAGCGCTTCTCCAGCCGGACGCGTACCTGCTCCGGGAGGTTGTCTGGGACGGGTTCCTCGGTCACGCCCGAAGATTACCGGCGATCGCCCCCGGTGGCACATCAGTTTCCTGACCGCCCGCGGCGGCGCCGCCAGCGACAGGGCCGGCCGCGCCACCGGACCCGCGTGCGCCGCCAGCACCCCCTGAGCCGCCCGCAGCGGCACCAGGACTGGCGTTCCGCTCCCAGACGAGCCGCAGGCCGATCAGGGTGAGCCACGGCTCGTGCGCGTCGATGATGGGCACCTCGTCGATGACCAGCGGCGCCAGCCCGCCGGTGGCGATCACCGTCACCGCCGAGGGATCCTCGGGTGACAGCTCGGCCGCCATCCGCTGCGCGATCCCCTCGACCTGCCCGGCGAACCCGTACACGATCCCGGACTGCAGCGCCTCCACGGTGTTCTTGCCGATCACCCGGGGCGGCCGGGTCAGCTCCACCTTCAGCAGCTGGGCGGCGCGGCGGGAGAGCGCGTCGACCGAGATCTCGATCCCGGGCGCGAGCGCCCCGCCCACGAACTCACCGCGGGCGCTGACCGCGTCGAAGTTGGTCGAGGTGCCGAAGTCCACCACGATGGCCGGCCCGCCGTACAGGTGCACGGCGGCGAGCGAGTTCATGATCCGGTCGCTGCCGACCTCCTTGGGGTTGTCCATCCTGATCGGCACCCCGGTCCGCACTCCCGGCGCCACCACGACGGCGGGCAGCTGGGGGAAGTACTTGCGGCACACGTCGCGCATCTCGTGCAGCACGGACGGCACGGTGGAGCAGAGCGAGATACCGTGCAGGTCCCGCTCCTTGACCACCGCCGACCGCTGCAGCAGGCCGTAGAGCACCACCGCGATCTCGTCGGCGGGCCGGTCCGGCACCGTCGCGATCCGCCAGTGCTCGACGATGGTCTCCCGGTCGAACACGCCGAGCACCGTGTTGGTGTTCCCGATGTCAATCGTCAGCAGCATGCCGTTCCGTCCCAAAACGCACTATTACGTTGTCAATGAGGCGAGTGGTGCCAACCCGGGCCGCGATAGCCAGCACCGCTTCCCCCTGAAAATCAAGATCAGAGTGCGGAACGGGCCGGTAGCTTCGCGCCTCCACCAGGGCCAGGTAGTCAACCCGGGGCGGCGCAACCGCGTCGGCGGGCCGGGCGGCCTGGTCAAGCACCTCCTGGGCGGCCGCGAGAACTGCGGCCGGGCCCGCCGCGGCGGCCGCCGCCCCCGCGGCGAGCGCCCGGTGCAGCACCGGCGCCAGGGCCCGCTCGCCCGGCGACAGGTACTTGTTCCTGCTCGACAGGGCCAGCCCGTCGGGCGCCCGGACCGTCGGGACCGCCTCGACCTCGATGCCGAGCGCGAAGTCGGCGGACATCGCGCGGACCAGGGCGAGCTGCTGCGCGTCCTTCTGCCCGAAGACGGCGACGTCCGGGCGGACCAGGCTGAACAGCTTGAGCACGACCGTCAGCACGCCGTGGAAGAAGCCGGGGCGGAACTCGCCCTCCAGGATCTCCCCGGCCGGCCCCGGGTCGACCATGACGAACTGCTGCTGCGGGTACATCTCACGCACGCTCGGCGCGAACACCAGATCCACCCGCTCCTCTTCGCACGCGGCCAGGTCCTGGTCCAGAGTGCGCGGGTACTTGCCCAGGTCCTCGGCCGGGCCGAACTGGAGCGGGTTGACGAAGATGGAGACCGCGACCGCGCCGCCGGGGCCGGCCAGCTCGCGGGCCCGGCGCAGCAGCGCCCGGTGGCCGTCGTGCAGCGCGCCCATGGTCGGCACCAGCACCAGTTGTCCCCCGGGGGGAGCGTCCCCCCGGGCCCCGTACCCCCCGACTGCAGACCCGATGAAAGGCCAGGATATCGGGCCTGCGGCGCGGGCAGTTTCTCCAGGGCGGCGGCCAGCGCGGCCCGGGTGTTGGCGACGATCATCGGTGCTCTCCAAGCACGTCAAGCAGGCGCTCGGCGTCGCTTGCGCTGAGCCAGGCCGGCGGCGAGGGCGCGGTCGGCGGTCAGCCGGGCCAGCGCGAGATAGGCGGGCAGTGCGCCCGGGTCGGCCGCCCTGATGGCGGCCAGGTGCGCGGCCACGGTGCTGCCGTCACCGCGGGCGACCGGGCCGGTCAGGCCCGCATCGCCGAACCGCAGGGCGTTGTCCAGGGCCGCGCCGAGCAGCGGGCCGAGCATCCTCTCCGGATTGTCCGCGCCGGCCGCGGCGAGCAGGCTGCTGGCCTCGGCCACCAGCGTGACCAGGTGGTTGGCGGCGAAGGCGAGCGCCGCGTGGTAGAGCGGGCGGTTCTCCTCGGCGATGAACACTGGCTCGCCGCCCATCTCGATCACCAGCGCCTCGGCCGCCGCCTGGAGGGGTTCCGGCGCGGTGACCCCGAAGCAGACGCCCTTCATCCGGTCCACGTCGTCCTCGCGGCCGGTGAAGGTCATCACCGGGTGCAGTGCCAGCGGCAGCGCCCCGGCCCTGGTCGCGGGGTCGAGCAGCCGGATCCCGTGCGCGCCGCTGGCGTGCGCGACAAGCCGCCCGGCGTACGGCGCGCCGGTCGCGGCCAGCCCCTCGACCAGGCCCGGGAGCACGTCATCGGGCACGGTGAGCAGAACCAGGTCCGCCGCCTCGAGGACGCTCGCCGGGTCGGTCAGCGCGGCACGCGGGAAGTTCTCCCGCACTCGCTCCTTGGCCACCGCCGAAACGGCCGAGGCCGCGGTGATCTCGTGCCCGGCCCGTGCCAGCGCCCGCGCGAGCGCCGTCCCGGCCCGCCCGGGCCCGATGACCCCCACCCGCAGCCGCGCCGGGTGCTCGCTAGCTCCAGTTTCCAATACCGGACAGCCCCCTTACCTGGCCAACGCCCTGACAAGGATAGCCCGCTCCGTAACCGCGGGCTCAGTGGCCAAAGGGGGACGGACGGGGCGGGGGCGGATCGTCGAGGTCCTGGCGCGGATCGCGCGGCACGCGGCAGCAGTACTCGAGGTACAGGCCCGCCGCCAGCAGCACAACCGACCCGCCGAACGAGAGGCTGGCGTCGACCAGGTCCGAGCGCGGGGTCGACGCGTTCAGCATCCCCGCCAGGTAGATCATGAAGCCCGCGGACACCCCGGCCAGCAGCGCGGCGGCCTGCGAGGTCGCCTTGGCCAGCGCGACGATCCGCGCCACGAAAAGCGGCGGCACCGGCCGCGCGGCGACCCGCCCCTGGATGCGGGCGCGCAGGTCGCGGCCGAACCAGGCCTCCACCGCCGCCGCGATGAGCAGCGCGGGCACCAGGGTCCAGGTAAGCGGGGGCAGGCTGGCGTAGACGGCTATCAGCACCGCCCAGGTCACCGCCGCGGCCAGCACCCCGATCAGCACCAGCGTGCGCCCCCTGGTCGGGTTCATGGCGCCTCCCCCGGGGGACGGACTCCTCGCATGGGGGGCTCCGTGCTTCCGGCATGGGGGACTCCCGCCCCCCATTCCCCCCGGCCCCCATCCCCCCCGGCGATCCCCGCGCCGAACCCGCGCGGAGACCGCAAGTCCATCGCGGGACGGAGGCCGGAGCGGTCGGCCGACTTGAGGAGCTCGGCGACCGGGCCGTAGCCGGGGAGGACCGCGTCCGGGTCGACGTCATGCCAGGGGGCGAGCACGAACGCGCGCTCGTGCGCCCTTGGGTGCGGCAGCGTCAGCTCCGGGTCGTCGCTGCGCTCGCCCGCCACGGTGATGATGTCGATGTCGAGCGTGCGCGGGCCCCAGCGCACCAGGCGCACCCGGTCGAACTCCGCCTCGACCTCGTGCAGCCGGTCGAGCAGGTCGGGGGACGGCAGCGTGGTGCGCGCGAGCACGACGGCGTTGAGGTAGTCCGGCTGCGGCGGGCCGCCGACCGGCACCGTCTCGTAGACCGGGGACACCTTGTCCACGCCGACACCCTTGATCTGCCGCACCGCGTCCACCGCCTCCTGCAGGATCTCCCGACGGTCCCCGAGGTTACTGCCGAGCGCGAGGACGACCGCGCGCCAGGTCGCGCTCATGACCGGCCCGCCGCCCGGTAGGAGGCGGCCACCCGGACCGCGTCCGCGTTGGCCGGGACCTCGTGCACCCGGACGCACCAGGCGCCCGCCGCCGCCGCCAGCGCGGTGATCGCGACGGTGGCCGCGTCGTTGTCGGTATACGGCCGCGGCTTGCCCTCCACCTCGTCGAACAGCCTGCTCAGGTAGCGCTTGCGGGAGGCGCCGACCAGCACCGGGAAGTCGTGCCCGCCGATCGTGGCCAGCTCGGGCAGGCCCGCCAGGAGCTGCCAGTTGTGCGCCTCCGGGCCCAGCGGCGCCGGGTTCTTGCTGAACCCGAGACCGGGGTCGAGCACGATCATGGACGGGTCCATCCCCTCCGCGATCATCGCGCCGACCCGCTGGGCCAGTTCGTCGTGGACCTCGCGCACCACGTCGGCGTAGCTGGCGCGGGAGTACATGTCGTGACTGTGGGCGCGCCAGTGCACCACGACGTAGGGAACCCCCGCCTTCGCCACCAGCCGGGGCATGTAGGGGTCGGCCAGCCCGCCGCTCACGTCGTTGACCAGGCTGACCCCGGCCTCGACGGCCCACTCGGCCACCTGCGCGCGCATCGTGTCGATGCTGACCACCAACCGGCCCTGACCAGCTCGGTGACCACCGGCTTGACCCGGCGCAGCTCCTCCTCGGCCGAGACGCGCGCCGCGCCCGGCCTGGTCGACTCGCCGCCGACGTCGACGATGTCCGCGCCCTGGGCCACCATCTCCAGGCCGTGCTCGATCGCCGCCCCGGCCCCGTACCAGCGGCCGCCGTCGGAGAACGAGTCGGGCGTCACGTTGACCACGCCCATGACCAGGCACCGATCAGCGGCCGACGTCCCGGCCAGCCCTGGCAGAGTCACCATAACGGGAATCGTATAGTCAGCGGCTCACGCTTTGCTCAGTCCAGACCGCGCGGCTCTTCGCTGCGCACGGCTTCGGTGGTTTGCACGTCCTGGGTTCGCACGGCTTCGGTTCGGACGACTTCGGTTCGCACGTCTTCGGTTCGCGCGTCCTGGTTTCGCGCGGCTGCGCGCGCCCGCCGGTCGGCGACGGCGGCGCGGTACCGGCGGCGCACCTTGTGCAGGCCGAGCCGGCGGCCGACCCGCCGGGCGTGCCGCTTCAGCTCAAGGGTCGGCCAGACCAGGAACGCCTCGGCCTCGAGCGCGGCGAAGGCGATGCGCGGCGCGTCCCGGCCGCCCGGGTAGACGAAGAACCGGGGTTCCCAGACCGGGCTGAACTTCGCGTTGAACTTGTAGAGCGACTCGATCTGGAACCACCGGGACAGGAACACCAACAAGTTTCGCCAGGCCTTGAGCACCGGGCCCGCGCCGATCCGCTCGCCGCGCTCGAGGGCGGCCCGGAACATGGCGAAGTTCAGGGACAGCCGCTTGACGCCCAGGCCCGGCGCGGCCTTGATGGCCTCCACGATCAGGAAGTCGTTCAGGCCAGCCTGGGCGTTCCTGTCGCGCCGCATCAGGTCGAGGGAGAGGCCGTCATGGCCCCAGGGAACGAACTGGAGGACGGCCCGCAGCGTGCCGTTCTCCTCCGCGGTCACCAGCACGCAGTCCGCGTCGTCGCGGCCGCCGAGCCGGCCGAGGGCCATGGAGAAGCCCCGCTCGGTCGAACTGCCCCGCCAGTGGTCGGCCGCCCGGATGATCCGGTCGAGCTCCGGCCGCGGTATGTCGCCGATCCGGCGGATCTCGGCCGTGTAACCGCTCTTGGTCACCCGGTTGACCATCTGCCTGACGTTCCGCATGGCCCGCCCGGACAGGCTGAACTCCGCGACGTTGACGATCGCCTCGTCGCCGAGCTCCAGGGCGGTCAGGTCGCCCTCACGGCACCACACCTCGGCCCCCAGCTCACTGCACCCCATGACGGCCGGCCGCCAGGCGTGCCGCGCCGCGTCGGCCAGGAATTCGGCGATGGCGCCGGGCCACGCCTCCGGGTCGCCCAGCGGGTCGCCGGAGGCGAGCATCACGCCGGCGACGACGCGGTAGCAGACGCCCGACTTGCCCGACGGGGACCAGATCACGCTCTTGTCATCGCGCAGCGCGAAGTAGCCGAGGGAATCCCGGTCACCGTACTTGTCCAGCAGCTCGCGGATCCGCTGCCGGTCGGACGGGCCGAACCGGGCCCGCGGCTGCGCCGAGCGGAGGAACAGGTAGCTGACGACTAGCAGCGTGAACAGGCCGAGCGCGCTGGTGAGCACGTGGTAGAGGTCGCCGCGGGCGTCGGAGGCCCAGTCCACCGGGCCGTTGATGCCGACCAGCTCGTACACGACATCCTGGAGCCGCTGGAAGAGCGAGTAGTCCTGGGCCAGCGGGCCGACCGACAGGTAGCCGAGGCCGATTGCCACGTCCGCTATGACCAGGACGACGAATACCCGCAGCACATTCCACCGGGTGCGCGGGTCGCCGATCGCGTAGAACTCGCGGTGGAAGAAGAGCAGCGCGACCAGCAAGACGATCGCCGTGACGGAGGAGAAAATAGAGATTTCGTGCTGGAAGTGCGGGAAATGCTGGAAATGGATGGCGATATCAAAGACAAGCAGCGCCAGGACGGCCTGCCAGGCCCGGCGTTTGCGCCGCCGCAGCCCGAGGGCGAGCAGTACCAGCAGCAGGCCGACGATGACGTCGGAGGTGCGGGTGACGTTGGTCAGCGTGCCGGGGACGAACGGCTTGAGCTTGTGCAGCTTGTTAACCAGCTGCGGCTTGAAGATCGTCAGAATGTCGGACAGGCCAACGAGGAACACCAGCAGCGCCGCGACACCGGGAACCCACGCCAGATGCCTGTTCCCTCCGCACCGCAGCGGGCCGACGTTGGCCAACCGGTCGCCGTCATCGGCAGAGTTGCTGTCGCTCATCTCAGATCTCTTGTCAGGCCCAGAACCTCGCAGCAGCGCGGTATTCATGGCGTACCCGCCGCCGGCCGGCCCCGCGATCCGCTGAAGCTGCTCGTAACCACTTCGGTAACCTTCTCAACCCCGGACGGCGGGTACCGCCGCCGCGTGTTCCCCAGAGACACGGTACCTCCAACCACCGGCTTATAACCTAACGACTGGTTAAGAGCGCCAGCCCGTTTATTAGACGCACGGGCGAGGGCAGTGGTTCAAATTATCCGGGACTAATGCGGGAATTACCCCGCAACCGCGCGGGGGAACATTCCCCACTAATTCACCGGTTTCCGAACAGCAGGCTCATCGCCTCCGCGCGGGTCCTGGCCTCCTTGCGGAAGATCCCCCGGACGGCGGACGTGACGGTGGTCGCGCCCGGCTTGCGCACGCCGCGCATGGACATGCACAGGTGCTCGCATTCGAGCACCACGATCACCCCGCGCGGCTCCAGGATGCGCATCAGCGCGTCGGCCATCTGGCTCGTCATCCGCTCCTGCACCTGCGGCCGCCGGGCGTAGACGTCGGCCAGGCGGGCCAGCTTGGACAGGCCGGTGATCTCGCCCTTCTCACCCGGGATGTAACCGATGTGCGCCTTCCCGAAGAACGGGATCAGATGGTGCTCGCACATGCTGTAGATCTCGATGTCCTTGACCAGGACTATCTCATCGTGCTCGGAGTCGAAGACGGTGGTGAGCACGTCCTCGGGCCGCTGCCGCAGCCCGGCGAACTGCTCGGCGTACATCCGGGCCACCCGGGCCGGCGTGTCAATGAGCCCGTCACGCTCCGGGTCCTCGCCCACGGCGATGAGTATCTCGCGGACCGCCCGCTCGATCCTGCCCTGATCGACGGGCGGCTTCTCACCAGCCGCCGGCTCGTCCAGCGGAAACTGGCCGGGCGGCTGCTCGGTTAGCGACACGTCTCAGTCGCTGCTCTCGTGGTTGTCCGACCCGTCGTACCCGTAGCCGAGCACCTGCCCGTTGGTCGGGCCGGGGATGGTGTCGAGCCCGGAGCTGGCCGCGAGCGCCAGCTCCTTGGGCGACATGACCGGCGGCCGGTCCGACGGCAGCCGCTTGCCGTAGCCGGTGTAAGAGCCCCGGGACGGCCGCTTCTGCACCGTCGCGAACAGCTCCAGGACCTCTTTCCTGGCCACGGTCTCCTTGTCCAGCAGCCGCAGCACCAGCGCGTCGAGGACGTCGCGGTACTCCACGAGCACCTCCCACGCCTCGTCGTGCGCGGCCTCGATCATCCGCTTGATCTCCTCGTCGATCGCGGACGCGATCTCCTCGGAGTAGTCCCGGCTATGGGACTGGCTCATGCCGAGGAACGGCTCACTGTCGCCGTTGCCGAACTTGCGCGCGCCCAGCCGCTCGCTCATGCCGTACTCGGTGACCATGGCCCGCGCGATCTGGGTGGCCTTGTCGATGTCGTTGGCGGCGCCGCTGGTCGGCTCGTGGAAGATGATCTCCTCCGCCGTCCGGCCGCCGAGCAGCATGGCGAGCTGGTCCTGCATCTCGGCGCGGGTGGTGAGGAACTTGTCCTCGGTCGGCAGCGCCATGGTGTAGCCCAGTGCCCGGCCGCGCGGGATGATGGTGACCTTGTGCACCGGGTCGGCGTTCGCCATCGCGTGACCGACCAGGGCGTGACCGCCCTCGTGGTAGGCGATCAGCTTCCGCTCCTTCTCCGACAGCAGCACGCTCTTGCGCTCGGGGCCGGTCATCACACGGTCAATGGCCTCCTCGAGCGCGGCCATGTGGATCTGCTTGCCGTTGTGGCGCGCGGTCAGCAGGGCGGCCTCGTTGATCACGTTGGCCAGGTCCGCGCCGGTGAAGCCGGGGGTCCGCCGGGCGATGATGTCCAGGTCGGTGTCGGGCGCGAAGGGCTTGCCCCGCGCGTGCACCTTGAGAATGCCCTTGCGGCCGGTCAGGTCCGGCTGGGCGACGACGATCTGGCGGTCGAACCGGCCCGGGCGCAGCAGCGCCGGGTCGAGGATGTCCGGCCGGTTGGTGGCGGCGATCACGATCACGCCGCCCTTGGTGTCGAACCCGTCGAGCTCGACCAGCATCTGGTTGAGGGTCTGCTCGCGCTCGTCGTGGCCGCCGCCGAGGCCCGCGCCGCGGTGCCGGCCCACGGCGTCGATCTCGTCGACGAACACGATGGCGGGCGCGTTCGCCTTGGCCTGCTCGAACAGGTCGCGGACACGGGAGGCGCCGACGCCGACGAACATCTCAACGAAGTCAGAGCCGGAGATGGAGTAGAACGGCACGCCCGCCTCACCCGCGACCGCGCGGGCGAGCAGCGTCTTGCCGGTTCCGGGCGGCCCGTAGAGCAGCACGCCCTTGGGAATCTTGGCCCCGATCGCCTGGAACTTGGCCGGGCTCTGCAGGAACTCCTTGATTTCCTGGAGCTCCTCGATGGCCTCGTCCACACCGGCCACGTCGGCGAAGGTGGTCTTCGGCGTGTCCTTGGTCATCAGCTTGGCCTTCGACTTGCCGAAGTTCATGACCCGGGAGCCGCCGCCCTGCATCTGGCTCAGTATGAAGAAGAAGAAGAGCCCGATCAGCACGTACGGCAGGAAGTCCTCAAGCAGGGAGACGAACGTGCTCGTCGACGGGATGACCACGTTGTAGCCGCCGGGCAGCTGGCCCTTGTCGTACTGGGCCTGCAGCTGCTGCTGCAGCGCCTGGCCCTGGCCGGTGATGAAGTCGGCCTGGTACTCGGTGCCGCCCTTGGTCGTGATCTGGATCGTCTGGTTCTTGTCGGTCAGCACGGCCGACTTCACCTGGCCCTGCCCGATCAGCTTCACGATCTGGCCGGTGTCTGTCTTCTGGTAGCTGCTACCGGAGTTCGCCCAGCCCAGAGTGATCGTTATGACTAGCACCGCAAGCAGCACCAGCAGCAGCGGTCCGCGGAAAATTCGCTTCAATTCCATTGCGAGCGACCCCTAGGGCCCGGGGCCGTTCCCTCCTGACCAGCCTCACGTCCCGCCGACCACCGGCGGCACTGCTCCATGCCTGCTCCGCACCGTCGGCCAGCTGCACCGACCGTGCCCAACGCAACAATGATCCCTTGACGGTACATCAACGTTATCTTCAACGGGTTGTGTTCCCGCCGTAGACATGCGGCTCCAGCGTCCCGATAAAGGGAAGGTTACGGTAACGCTCCGCGTAGTCGAGACCGTAGCCGACCACGAACTCGTCGGGCACGTCGAACCCGGTGTAAGCGACATCGACCTCCATTTGCGCGGACGACGGCTTGCGCAACATGGCGCACACCGCCACCGAGGCCGGGTGGCGTGATTTGAGGTTGCCGACCAGCCAGGACAGGGTCAGGCCGGAGTCGATAATGTCCTCCACGATCAGCACGTGACGGCCGCTGATGTCGGCGTCGAGGTCCTTCAGGATGCGCACCACGCCGGACGACTTGGTGCCCGACCCGTAGGAAGAGACCGCCATCCAGTCCATCTGCACCGGCAGGTGCATGGCGCGGGCCAGGTCCGCCATCACCATGACCGCGCCCTTCAGCACGCCGACCAGCAACGGGTCGCGGTCGGCGTAATCGGCGTCGATCTGCGCCGCCAGCTCCGCGGTCCGCTTGCCGAGCTGCTCGGACGTGATGAGCACCTCTTTCAGCCCAGACCCCATGTCAGCGGCGTCCATGCACCCACTCCTTAACACGCATAGAGCGAAAACCATTCACGTCGTCAATGACTATGGCCGGCCTCAAACAGAACCTGCCCCGACCGGCGGGTCGCGCGGACGCCGCCGGGCAGGTCGACCCAGCGCTGCCCGTGCCAGTTGGTCACCAGTTCCTCGATCCGGGTGACGTGCGCCGCGGTCAGCGCGCCGGCCGGGCAGCCCGCGGCAAGCGCGGCCGAGCGCAGCACCCGGCTGCGCACCGCGCCGGGCAGCCCGGCCAGCGAGGCGGCGGCCACCGTCCGTTCCTCCTCGACGATTTGCTCGAGCACCTCGGCATCATCCCGCAGCTGGCCGGCGGTCCGCGCCAGTGCCTCGGCCACCCCCGGCCCGAGGGCCGCCTCGAGCGCGGGCAGGGCGTCAAGCCGGACCCGGACCCGGGCGAAGCGGCGGTCGTCGTTGTGCGGGTCCGCCCACGGCGCGAGGCCGAGGGCGGCGCAGGCACCGACGGTCTCCTGGCGCCGCAGGCCGAGCAGGGGGCGCAGAAAAACGCCGCGGCGCGGCGCCATGCCGGCCAGCGACCGCGCACCGGAACCGCGCGCCAGCCCGAGCAGCACCGTCTCCGCCTGGTCGTCCAGGGTGTGGCCGAGCAGCACCGCGGCCGCGCCAAGGTCGGCCGCCGCCGCCTCCAGCGCGGCATAGCGCGCCGTGCGCGCCGCCGCCTCCGGGCCGCCGCCGCCGTCCACCGTCACCGCGACCGCGCGCACCGGGTCGAGGCCGAGGCCGCGCAGGGTCGCCGCGACCTGCGCCGCGCGGTCCGCCGACCCCTCCTGCAGCCCGTGATCGACGGTCACCGCACCGGCCCGCAGCCCCGCGCGCGGGGCGGTAAACGCCAGCGCGGCCGCCAGCGCGAGCGAGTCAGGTCCGCCCGAGCAGGCGGCGAGCACCATATCGCCCGGCGCGAGCCCGGCCAGGGAGGCGCGCACCGCATTGCGTACCGCGGCGACGACCGGGGACAGGCCTCCGCCCACGCTTAGCCGACCCGGGCCAGCCACTCAGCGGGTTTGTTGATCTCGCTGCGGGTGGGCAGCGTCTCCGGTGAGGTCCATACCCGGTTGAAACCGGCCATCCCCGCCTCGGCCACCACCGCCGACACGAACTTGGAGCCCTGCTCGTACTGCTTCATCTTCAGGTCGATGCCGAGGATGCGGCGGATGACCTGCTCCACCGGGTTAGCCGAGCCGCGCCGGTGCGAGAACTTCTCCCTGATCTCCGCGACCGACGGCACCACCCGGGGGCCGACCGCGTCCATCACGTAGTCGCCGTGCCCCTCGACCAGGGTCATCACGTTGGTGAGCTTGTCCATCAGGACCCGCTGGGCCGGGGTCTGCATCGCTTCCATCAGCGACTCGCCGTCGCCGCCCCTGACCGCGCCCGCGATCGATCCGGCCGCGGTCCGCAACCGCTCCAGGATGGCGCTGGTGTCGAGGTCGGAGGCGAGCAGGAACTCGGTCATCATGCCCTGCACGTAGCCGCGCAGCCACGGTACCGAGGTGAACTGCACCCGGTGCGTCTCCTCGTGCAGGCAGACCCAGCGCCTGAAGTCATGCGGGTTGACGCCGAGGTCGCGCTCGACCGAGACGATGTTCGGCGCGACCAGGGTGAGCCGGCCCACCCCGGGGGCGGCCGCCGTCCCGACGGGGGTGCTGCCGCCGTTCGTCCCGTACCCGCCGTTGGTCCCGCTGACGGGCGTCTCGCCCTCGCCCGGCGGCAGGAACAGCTCGTACTGGCCGAGCACGCGCGAGGAAAGGTAGGCGAGCATCAGGCCGGCCTGCGCGCCGGTCATCCGGGAGCCGACCGAGTTGATCAGCGGCCCGGCCAGCGGCACCGGGTTGCTCCGCGCGGCGAGCTTTTCCGCCAGCGGTTCGAGTACTACCTGGAATCCGCTCACATTGGCCCTGATCCAGCCGGGGCGGTCTACCACGGCGACCGGCCCGATCGAACCCTGGCTGGTCAGCCCGGTGACCTCGCGAACGGGTTGTTGGACGACGGTGGTAAGGCCGCGAAGTTCGGCCACCACCGCGCGTGCGTCCGTGAGGCTGACTTGCGGCCCCTGCCTGGCGAAGCGGACACCGGTGGAGATCGCCGTGTCCCAGTCGATCATCTGTGCGCTGCTCACAGTCCTACCGTACGTGCTCGCCGGCGGTAACGGCAGACGCGGGCCCAACTGACGTCCGCGTGCCGCTCACCGGCAGCCGCATTGGGCCAGCCCGGCGGCGGCCGAGTCGATCGCGTCGGCGGCGCTCTGCAGCTGCCTCGCGCCGGGCACCTGCGGCGCCATGATCGCGAATAGCAGCAGCGTGCCGTCCCGGGCGTAGGCAAGCCCGGCCAGGTCGGCGACCGTGGCGAGGTTCCCCGTCTTGGCCCGCACCACCCCGCGCGCCGCGCCGTTGGCGAGGCTCGCGATCCCGCCGAAATCGCTGTCGCCGGCCGACAGCGTGCCCGCGAAGCCGGCCACCGGCAGGCCGGTGATAACCGCGCGCAGCTGCGGCCGGCCTGCCGCCAGGGCGAGCACCCGCACCAGCGTCTCCGGCGCGATGCCGTCGTCCGGCGACAGGCCGCTGCCGTCAACCAGGTGAATGGGCGTCGTCACGCCGAGGCGGTGCGCCTCGGTCATCACCGCGTCCGCCGCGCCGCTGAAGCTGGCGGGCATGCCCAGAGCGATCGCCACGTGCCGGGCCAGGTTCTCCGCGATCACGTTGTTTGACTCGAGCAGCATCTGCTCCTCGATCGCCGCGAGCGTCGGCGAGCTGACGCCCGCGATCACCGGGGCGGACGCCACCGCGGTCACCTGCGCCGGGGAGCCGGCCACCCTGATGCCGTCCCGTCCAAGCAGGCTTGCGAATGCCGCCGCGGTCATGCCCGCCGGGTCCATTGTCCGGGGCGCGTAATTGACCGGGTCGTCATCATCCTGAAAGGCGCCATTAGCCGCAAGACGGCCCTGATCGGCTTCGAGCGAGACGATCGGTGTGACATTTCCCGTATCGGCAAGGCTATCTGTCCAGCCCGGCGCGAGCCCGGGGCCGGTATACAGAGAGGTGTCGTAGCCTAGCCGCACGGAACTGCGCCCTTGCGCCTTGAGCGCCCGAGCGGTGCGGGCCGCCAGCGATGCGAGCGTGGCTGGCTGGGGATAGTCATTGGGGGGGTACTGATTCACGGCGAGGGTGGGGTCTCCGCCTCCTACCAGCACGATGGTGCCGCTCTGCTGGCGCACCGTGGTAGCGAACCGCGCATCAGGTCCCAGCACCGCGAGCGCCGCCACCGCGGTCATCAGCTTGGTCGTGGACGCGGGGGTGGCGAGCGCGCCGGCGTTGTCCGCGTACAGCACCTGGCCGGTCTGCGCGTCGGCGACCTCGATGCCGACTCCCGGCCCGGTATCGGCCGCCGGCAGCGCCGCGCCGAGCATCGCGCGCAGAGCGGCCGCGGTGGGCAGCCCGTCCGATGTCAGCGCCGCCGGGGTCTCGGCTGGCGCCAGCACCGGCGCGGCCCCGATCAGGGGCCTGCTCGCGGTACCGGGGATGTGCAGGGCCGCGAGCCTGGGCGGGAGCATGTGCGCCACGACGACCCCGGCACCGAGCGTGAACACGTTCAGCAGGGCCAGCGTGAAAACGGCCGTGGTCCGTGTGCGGTGCACGAACTTACCTTTCGCGGGAAGCGAGTGTGCTCAGCAGCATAGGGCTACATCGTCCCCTATCGATGGACCCGTCGCCGGCCGTGCTCATGCGACCGGTGACAATGGAGTAAATCAGTAACTAACGTGTGGAGCGAAACATGGATGTGGAAGTAGTCATCGAGATCCCGCGGGGCCAGCGGAACAAGTATGAGGTCGATCACCACACCGGCCGGATCAGGCTTGACCGAATGCTTTTCACCTCGACCAGGTACCCCGCTGACTACGGGTATATCGAGGAGACCCTCGGCGGCGACGGGGATCCGCTTGACGCCTTGGTGCTGCTTGAGGAGCCGACCTTCCCCGGCTGCCTGGTGACCGCCCGGGTTATCGGCATGTTCGCGATGACCGATGAGAAGGGCCCGGACGACAAGGTCCTCTGCGTCCCGGCGAGCGACCCCCGGCAGGCGCACCTGCAGGACATCACTGACGTCCCCGAGTTTGACCGGCTGGAGATCCAGCACTTCTTCGAGGTCTACAAGGACCTGGAGCCCGGCAAGTCCGTCGAGGGCTCGCACTGGGCCGGCCGCGCGGCCGCCGAGGCCGAGGTTGAGCGCTCCCGCAAGCGTCACGTCGAGCACGAAGGCCTTTAGCGCGCGAAGATCTCCGCCGCGCGGGCGGTGATGGCCGCGTGCGCGTCGCGCAGGGTCTCGCCGCCGAGGCCCGCCAGGCCGCCGGAGATCAGCACCGCGGCCTGGGCCGAGATCGCGGCCCGCTGCCACCGCCCCGCGTCCGCGTGCCAGGTCATCGACCGGACGGCGGCGCCCGCCCAGTCCGGGGCGGCCAGCTGCAGGTACCGGGGGGCCACGTCGAGCCAGCCCGGGTCGGTGACGGGCAGCGCCAGCCGGTCGAGCACCTCCGCCGCAAGCTCAAGGCCGGTGTCGGTCTCTGCCAGCCCGTCGCCCGGCTGGCCGGTCGCGAGCAGGCAGCGGCCCAGATGGAACCGCGCCCGGGCGACCCCGATGTCACGCTCTTCCGTATCGGCCGCGGGCGCCTTGAGGTACATGCCGATCACCTCGCGCAGCAGGCTGACCGCGGCCGGGGTGTTGCCTGCCCCGTCCGCCGCGAGCGCGACCCGGGTGAGCACGTCGATCCTGGCCACCTCGTAGGCGGCCGGGTCGGCCTCCGCCAGCGCGGTGTAATGCCCGGCCGACTCGGCCAGCAGGGCGATGCCCCGCCAGCCGCCCCCGTAGCGGGCGTGCGTGCTCAGCGCGGCCGCCAGGTCCGGCTGGTGCCGGGCCGGGTCGGGCGCCCCCGCGTAAAGCTCCCGGCTGATCAGCAGCGCCGTTTCCGAGTGCTTGGTCGCCTTGTCGTGGCTGCCCTGGATCGCGGCCCTGACCGCCTCGCCGAGATGGAAGTCATACCGGCGCTGCTGCGTGTTGAGCCAGAGCGCGTCGCGTCCCGATACCGCGTCGGCCGGCCCGCGGCCGCCACGGCCACCGCGGATCGATGTGCCGCGCGCCGATCGCCTACGCCGGGCCATGAACATGCCGCGAGCCTCTCCAGGTGAACCGCGCCTTCCGGCCCTGGAAAGATCATCTCATAACGCCGTGTGACAGACAATACACGCTACGATACTAACTTTGCGTAATTGTCCTGAATTAGGCCTTTCTGGCATCAGGCGCCGAGGGCGCTGTCGGCCAGGTCGGACGACACCAGGGCGAGGAAGGCGGAGGCCTGGGAGAAGGTCTCGCCGGCCGGCGGCCGGCCAGCCGCTCCTGGTAGGCGTGGTACCTGCTCAGCTCCCACTCCTGGCCGCGGGGCGGCAGGGTCTCCAGGGCCGGCGGGGGCAGCGACCGCCAGGTCCACTCGGTGACCGGCGCGCGGCCGCCCTCCGCCTGGCCGGGCCGGGGCTGGATGAAGTCGGCCTGATCGGCGTAATAGCCCATCCGGTTACGTACGTAGCGGAGGCCGCCGAAGGTGCCCTCGATGATCCGGCGCTGCCGGGGCGGCTGCGCCGCGAGCGCGCCGTCGTACTCGTCGGGGTAGTACCTGACCAGGGTGGCATCGACGATCGTGACCCACCAGACGGCCTCGCCGATCACCGCGAAGGCCTGCGCGCGGTCACCCGCCTGCGCCTTGCACAGCCGGTCGGTGGTGTCCCGCATGGCGACGATGGCCCAGCGCAGGGCGCTCGGCTCGCTCCCCGGGCCGTCGCCCTCGTCCCAGTTCTCGCTGCCCCACTTCGGCTGGTCCCGGTTGACCCGGTTCCAGTTCTCCCGGTTCCAGGCAACCCGGCAGCGGGCGGAGCAGAAACGCGCATGCTCACGCTTGGGCATGAACTCCATGCCGCAGCGCTCGCACCGCCTGCTGTCCGTCATCTGGTTAGGTTACGCGTGACACCGGCGGCTCCCCACCGTGATCGTTCGAACATTGAGAGAACAATGAGTAGCCGGCGTGCAACCGAGCGGCCGCTTTTCGCCCCCGCACGAGGGGCCGCCCCGCCCCATCGCCCGGCCCGCATGGAGGGGCTCCCTCCCCCACGCCCTAGGCCGCGCGGCCGCGTGATAACCATCGATTTTTCCGTTCCCGGTCGAGATGCCGAGCGGCCGGCCTGGTCGGCCTGTTCCGTGAGTGCGCCGACCGGGCCGAGCAACTGCGCCGCGACGGGGCAGCAGTCGTGCTGGTGATCGGCTGCGAGCTCACCCTGTTCAATCCCGGCTACCTTCCCGGCACGTACTTCTACGACCGGATCCGGCGGCTGGCCAGGCCGGGCCCCCGGCAGCTGGCCGCGTTCGCCCGGCTGCCCAAGCGGCTCAACGCCTTCCTCGCCGAGGCTGCCGAGGCCGCCCGCGGCCAGTTCGGCGGACCGCTCACCTATGCGTCAGGGGCTGGGGAGCCGGTCGACTGGTCCCGGTTCGACATCGTAAGCGTCGACGCGTACCGGGATGCGCGTAACATCCGCTCGTTCCGCGCCGACCTGCGCAAGCGGGTCGCTCACGGTAAGCCGGTGGCGGCGACGGAGTTCGGCTGCTGCGCCTACGCCGGGGCGGCGGAACGCGGCAGCCTCGCCGGCGGACCGCCCGGCGACCAGGTCCTGCAAGGGGGAGAGCCGTCCGCCGTCCGGCGCGTCACTGGCCCGGGCGGCAGCGCTTACCGGGCCGGCCACCCCGAGCGCGACGGCGATCCCGGCCACGGCGAGCCGCCGGCAGGCCGTGGCCGCCCCGTGACGCCAGCGAGCGCGCATCCCGTCCCCCTCAGCGATCCGTCCCCCTAGCGATCAGATCACTACTGAGCGTAACTGAATGTCTTAGGAAAGCCGTGCAAATCCATGCACCTTTATCGACGTAGGCGGGAATACTTTGGATACCGGGCACAGAGCATGGCATCGCATGATTGACACTTAGTAACGGCAGAGTTGGCAGCGAGGAGGACCGGTGGACAACACCGAAAGCGTGCTGAGACGGGCACCCCTGTTTGATGGACTTGATGATGAGGCTGCCCGCATGCTCCGCCACCAGATGGCGGAGGTGAAGCTCTCGCGCGGTGAGCACCTGTTCATGGAGGGCGATGACGGTGACGCCCTGTATGTGGTGATTGACGGCAAGATGAAGCTCACCCGGGCTGCCTCGGACGGGCGCGAGAACCTGTTGAGCGTGATCGGCCCGGGCGAGATGTTCGGCGAGTTGTCCCTTTTCGACCCTCGGCCGCGGACCTCCTCCGCCAGCGCGGTGACCGACGCGACGCTCGGGGCGCTCAAGCACGAGGCGCTGACCCCGTGGCTGCGCGAGCAGCCCGATGTGTCGCTGCACATGCTGCGGGCACTCGCCCAGCGGCTGCGCCGGGCCAATGACGTGACCGCCGACCTGGTGTTCACCGACGTTCCCGGGCGGGTCGCCAAGAACCTGCTCGACCTGGCCGACCGCTTCGGCAACCAGGAGCCGGACGGCCTGCACGTTCACCACGACCTCACCCAGGAGGAGCTCGCGCAGCTTGTCGGCGCCTCCCGGGAGACGGTGAACAAGGCGCTGGCCGACTTCGCCGCCCGGGGATGGCTGCAGATCTCGGCCCGCTCGGTGCTCATCCTGGACGCCGAGCGCCTGCGCAAGCGGGCCCGCTAACCGCCGTTGAGGTACGCGAGCTGGGCGCGGACGGACTGCTCGGCGGCGGGCCAGAGCGCCCGGTCGACGTCCGCGTAGACGACCGCGACGACCTCGGCGGGCGTCCGCGCCCCGGCCGCCAGCGCTGACCGCACCTGCTCGAGGCGTTCCCGGCGGTGCGCGATGTAGTAGTCGAGGACTCCCGCCGGGTCACCGAGCAGCGGCCCGTGGCCGGGCAGCAGCACCCGCAGGCCGGCCTCGTCCGTCAGCGCTCTGAGCTCGTCAAGCGTCCGCAGGTAGTCGCCCAGCGACCCGTCCTCGGCGATCACCGTCGTGCCCCGGCCAAGGACCGTGTCGCCGGTCAGCAGGCCGCCGTCGGGCGTCAGCAGCAGGCTGAGCGAGTCGGCCGTGTGCCCCGGGGTGGCCACCACCCGCAGCTCGCAGCCGCCGCTGGTCAGCACCGTTCCCGGCCCGAACCCCTCGGCGCCCAGCCGCAGTGCCGGGTCGAGTGCCCCGACCGGTGCCCCGCTCAGCTCGGCGAAGCGGACCGCGCCCGCCGAATGATCCAGGTGCCCGTGGGTCAGCACGATCTGCGCCACCCGCCGGCCGGAAGCGCAGGCGAGCTCGAGCACCCGCCGCAGATGCCCCTCGTCGTCGGGCCCCGGGTCCACCACCACCGAGGCCGGTGAGCCGGGTTCGGCGATCACCCAGGTATTGGTGCCGTCCAGGGTCATCGGCGACGGGTTGGGGGCGAGCACGCACCACGCGCGGGTGGTGCCCATGCCGTCGGCCGCCCGGCTGCCGTCGCCCGGGCGCAGCCCGGGTTCCGCGCTCACAGTGCTGCCCTCACAGTGCTGCCCTCACAGTGGGTACCCCACCTCGTCCGGGAGGTACAGCCAGGCCTGGCCGTCCTCGCGCACCAGGCGCGGCCTGACCGGCTCGATCGGCGGCGGTGCGGCCAGTATCGCGGCCGTCCCGTCGGCTCCGGCGGGCACCGCCGCGTCGGCCACCGCGAAATCGTTCAGCGTCGCCGCCGTCGGCGGGAACAGCGACATCTCACCCGCCCGGGCCGCCGTGATGGCGTCGGCCGGGCGCAGCCACGCGATGTGGTCAGACTCGGCCGCGTGCCCGGTCGCTACCTGGCCGGCCGGCAGCGCGGCGGCGAAGAACCGCGCGTCGAACCGGCGCGGCTCGCCCTCCGGGGTGATCCAGCGCGCCCAGGGGACGAGCAGATCGGCCCGGAGCACCAGGCCGTGCCGGGCCAGCAACCCCGCCAGCGTCAGCGCTCCGCCGGTCAGCTCCTCCCGGTCCGCCTCCCAGGACGGCCCGGACGGCACCGCCAGCGGGCCGCCGCCGGGCGCTCCGGCCAGCAGCACGCCCGACTCCTCGAATGTCTCCCGCACCGCCGCGCAGACCAGCGCCCGGGCCATCTCGGCCGACGCGCCGAGCCGGGCGCCGAACTCGGCCGGGTCCGGCCCGTGCCAGCCGATCTCCGGGTCGGAGTCGGCCGGGTCGACCGAGCCGCCGGGGAACACGTACGCCCCGGGGGCGAACTTCATCGCCGCCACCCGCCGCAGCATCAGCACCTCGACGCCGGCGCCAACCCCGCCGGAGCGCAGCAGCATCACGGTCGCCGCATCCCGCGGGACGGGCGGCGTGATCAGGCCGGCCTCGATATCGGCCAGCCGCTGCACGGCCTTGCCGCCGAACAATTCAAGCCGTATCCGCACGCCGCCGCGCCTAGGCCACTTCGACGATCAGCTCGACCTCGACCGGCGAGTCGAGCGGCAGCACCGCCAGCCCGACGGCGCTGCGCGCGTGCCGCCCGGCCTCGCCGAACACCTCGATGAGAAACTCGCTGGCCCCGTTGATCACGGCCGGCTGCCCGGTGAACGAAGGCACGCTGGCGACGAACCCGGTGACCTTGACGATCCGGGTAATCGCATCCAGGCCGCCCGCCACCAGCGAGGCGGCGGCGGCGAGGCCGTTCAGCGCGCAGATCCGCGCGAGCGCGGCCGCTTCCTCGGCGCTCACCGCATCGCCCACCTTGCCGACGGCCTGCAGCTTGCCGTCCACGATGGGCAGCTGGCCGGAGACGTAGACGTAGTCGCCCGTCCGCACGGCCGGCACGTACGCGGCCTGCGGCGCGGCCACCGGCGGCAGCGTCAGCCCGAGCGCGGCCAGCCGCTCCGACGGGGTGGTCATGGCTTCGGCCGCTTCATGTAGGCGATCAACTGCTCGCCGGTCGGGCCCGGCAGCACCGAGACGAGCTCGTAGCCCTCGTCACCCCAGTTGTCCAGAATCTGCTTGGTCGCGTGCGAAAGCAACGGCACGGTTACGTACTCCCACTTGGTCATGCGGCTCACATTAGCGGTCCTTGACGGGGACTTCCTCGCCGGCCGCGAGCTCGGGCACGCCCGGCACCGGCGGGACCGGCGGCACCTCCGCGTCGTCCAGCTCGGGCACCGGCGCGGGCGCCTGCACGTGCCCGATCGCCGCCTCGGCCGCCGCCACCTCGGCGTCGCCCAGGTCGGCGTTGGCCGCGTCCTCGGCCTCGGCGTCGGCCAGCGCGGTCGAGCCGGTGAGGGCGGCCGGGCCGGGCGCCATCTTCTCGAAGAACCGCAGCAGCTCGACCGGGACCGGCATGACCAGCGTGCTGTTCTTCTCGCCCGCCACCTCGACCACCGTCTGCAGCAGCCGCAGCTGGAGCGCCGCCGGGTCCTTGGCCATCACCGACGCCGCCGCGGCCAGCCGCTTGGACGCCTGGTACTCGCCGTCGGCGGTGATGATCCGGGCGCGGCGCTCGCGCTCCGCCTCGGCCTGCCGCGACATGGACCGCTTCATGCCCTCGGGCAGCGACACGTCCTTGATCTCCACCCGCTCCACCCGGATGCCCCACGGCTCCTCGGTCGGCTCGTCGATCGTCTGCCGCAGCTTCTTGTTGACCGTTTCGCGCTCGGCCAGCAGCTGGTCCATCTCCGACTGGCCGATGATCGACCGCAGCGATGTCTGCGCCTGCTGCGAGACGGCGTTCATGTAGTTGTTCACGTTGACCGTGGCCTTGATCGGGTCCACCACGCGGAAGTACACCACCGCGTCCACCCGGACCGACACGTTGTCGCGGGTGATGCCCTCCTGGGCGGGCACAGTCATCGCGATGATCTGCATGTTGACCTTCTCCACCCGGTCGCCGACCGGGCGGATGAAGACCAGGCCGGGCTCAAGCAGCTGGGAATCCACCCGGCCGAACCGGTACAGGACGCCCTTCTCGTACTGCTGGATGACCTTCATCGACCGGCCAAGGGCGATCACCCCGGCGATCACCAGGAGCACAATGACCACGATCAGAGCCTCCATGAGAGCTCCGCCTCCTCATTAGCGGCGGCCAGCCGGATTCCGACGGCCGCAAGGGCTTGGGTTCAGCCTAGTCCGCGCCCGCCAACCAGTGCAGCTGGCAGTTGCGCGGCAAGAGCAAGCCCCGTCCGTTCCCTACCTTGGTTTCGCTTCTTCATCCGCCCGCGGCCCCGGCGGGCGGCCGCGGGAAGCGGCTGCCGGGCGGCCCCGGCCTGCGTGGGACTGGCACTTACCGGTGGGCGCGCGGCGATAGCCTCCTAAGGACGCACTACCAGGCACCGTCGTCAACGACCAGGGATTGAGCATGACCGCTAGGGACACGGACTGGGACGGCGTGCGGCTGCACGTCGTGACGGGCAAGGGGGGCACCGGCAAGACCACCGTCGCCGCCGCCCTCGCACTGGCCCTAGCCCATGCCGGCCGGAAGGTACTGCTGATCGAGGCCGAGGGCAGGCAGGGCATCGCACGGCTCTTCGACCGGCCGCCGCTCCCCTACGAGGAGCGCAAGATCGCCATCGGCCCCGGTGAGGCAGATGACGGCCGCGGTCCCGGTGGCGACGTCTACGCGCTCGCCATCGACCCGGAGGGCGCGCTGCTTGACTACCTCCAGATGTTCTACAGCATGCGCGGCGTGGGCAACGCGCTGACCAAGCTGGGCATGGTGGACTTCGCCACCACGATCGCGCCGGGCCTGTCGGACGTGCTGATCACCGGCAAGGCGACCGAGGCGACCCGCCGGAAGCAGCCGGGCGCGCCCACCAGCTTCGTCTACGACGCGGTGGTGCTCGACGCGCCGCCCACCGGCCGGATCGGCCGGTTCCTGAACGTCTCGGCCGAGGTGTCCGGGCTGGCCAAGGTGGGCCCGGTGCGCAGCCACGCCGACTCCGTGGCCAACGTGATCAAGTCACCGCAGACGGCCGTGCACTTCGTCTGCACACTGGAGGAGATGCCGGTGCAGGAGACGCTCGACGGCATAGCCGAGCTCCGTTCCATCGAGGGCATGCAGGTCGGCGGCATCATGATCAACATGGCGCCGCCCCAGGTGCTGAGCCGCGAGGAGCTGAAGGACCTGCCGGAGGCGGCCGCCATGGCCGAGGCGCTCACCGCGGCCGGGCTGCACAGCACCGACTCGCTGGCCGGGGAACTGGCCGAGGAGCTGGCCGGGCACGCCCGCCACGTCGAGCTGGCCGAACGGATGCGGACCGAACTCGAGGCGGCCGGGCAGCCGGTCTACGAGCTGCCGCTGGGCATCGAGGGAATCGACCTGGCCGCCCTGCACCGGCTGGCCGCCGAACTGCGCGACCAGGGGGCAGCATGACCGACGGCGCGACCTGGACCAACCCGCAGCTCGACATCGACCGGATCATCGACGACCGGCGCACCCGCATCATCGTCTGCTGCGGCTCCGGCGGCGTCGGGAAGACCACCACCGCGGCCGCCATCGGCCTGCGCGCGGCCGAGCGCGGGCGCCAGGTCTGCGTGCTCACCGTCGACCCGGCGCGCCGGCTGGCCCAGTCGATGGGGCTGTCCTCCCTCGACAACACGCCCCGGCTGGTCGAGGGGATCGACGACGAGGCGGGCGGCAGCCTGCACGCGATGATGCTCGACATGAAGCGCACGTTCGACGAGATCGTCGAGGCGCACTCCGACCCGGAGCGGGCGGCGCAGATCCTGGCCAACCCGTTCTACCAGTCGCTCTCCTCGAGCTTCTCCGGCACGCAGGAGTACATGGCGATGGAGAAGCTCGGGCAGCTGCGGCGGTCCGACGAGTGGGACCTGATCGTGGTGGACACGCCGCCGAGCCGGTCGGCGCTCGACTTCCTCGACGCGCCCGAGCGGCTCGGCCGGTTCCTCGACGGACGGCTGATCCGACTGCTCACCAGCCCGGTGAAGGCCGGGCGCCCGTTCGGGCGGATGCTCAACGCCGGGTTCTCGATGATGACCGGCGCGATGACCAAGGTGCTCGGCGCCCAGGTGCTGCGCGACGCCCAGACGTTCATCACCGCGTTCGACACGATGTTCGGCGGGTTCCGCGAGCGGGCCGAGGCCACCTACCAGCTGCTCCAGGCGCCGGGGACGTCGTTCCTGGTGGTGGCGACGCCGGAGCCCGACGCGCTGCGCGAGGCGTCCTACTTCGTCGAGCGGCTGGCCGAGGAGCGGATGCCGCTGGCCGGGCTGCTGCTGAACCGGGTGCACAGCGCGGGCAGCTGCCGGCTGAGCGCCGCGCGCTCGCAGGCCGCCGCGGAGACTCTGGAGACAATCAGCTCGAACGGACCCGTGACTGCCGTGCCGTCCGGCGATTACCCGGTCAACGCGCACGCCGCGACGGCGGCGGCCCTGCGGCTGCACGCGTCCCGGATGAACCTGGGCGAACGAGAACGGCGGGTGGCCGGCTCTTTCATGTCGGCCCACCCCGCCGTTCCGGTAGTGGAGGTTCCCGCCCTGCCGGAAGATGTGCACGACCTCGCCGGGCTGCGCCGCGTAGGCGAGTCGTTCGCAGTTCAGGGATAGCTGGTTTCGGCCGGCCACGTTGCCGGCCCCGGCACCAGTGCCGTCAGGGCGACGGTGCCTAGCTGGCGACCAGCTCGTCGATGCCCTGCCGCTCGTAGTTGTCGCGTGCCTGCTCCAGCAGCTCGCGCCACGACTTTACGTCCGGCCTGCGGCGCAGCAGCGCCCGCCGCTCGCGCTCGGTCATCCCGCCCCAGACGCCAAACTCGATGCCGTTGTCGAGCGCGTCCGCAAGGCACTCGGTACGTACCGGGCAGCCCCGGCAGATGAGCTTTGCGCGGTTCTGGGCCGCACCCTGGACGAAGAGCTCGTCCGGGTCGGTCCCTTTACAGGCGGCGCGTGTGGTCCAGTCGGTGATCCACATGTGCCCAACTCCTCTTGGATCGCCGGGTACACGTGTACCCGGGCGGTCTGCGTTGACGGATTGCATGTCCCGTGAGGATGTGCGGCCACCCGAGTCACGGTTACCTGTTCGTGATAAAGGAACTTACGGAACTCGGGGTACTCCTGCCAAGACCCGGTATGGCCATTTCACAGATAGTCCTGATGGGCTATATACAACCCGTGGGGTAGTCACCGAGTGGTTCCGGATACACCCCAAGCGTGACGGAACTGGCTGCGTGCTGGCCCAATCGGGGCCTCAATCGCAGTAGTACCGTGCTCACCCGCGTACTCTATGACGCGTGCAGCTCTTCGACTGGATCATGAGAAAGACAAGCGCTGTCGGGCGCCTGATCTTGATCTCGGTGCTCGGCGGCGTCTTGGCCGCGGCGTTGCTGGTGCCCGCCGTCGCGGCAACCGGCATCCTGGTCCGGAACACCGCCGACAAATTCAGCACGCTGTCGGTCGACGCCGGCAGCCTGCCGCAGCGGTCCGCGATCTACGACCGCGTCGGCCACCTGATGGCTTACGTCTGGAACGTGGACGACGGGCCCGGGCAGACCTACACCGACGGCATCAACCGGCAGCCCGTCAGCTACGGCCAGATCTCGCCGAAGATGCTGCAGGCGATCGTCGCGATCGAGGACGACCGGTTCTGGCAGCACGGCGCGCTCGACGTCAAGGGCACCGTCCGGGCGCTGGTCAACGACGTCGAGCACAAGCCGATCCAGGGCGGCTCGACGCTTGAGCAGCAGTACGTGAAGAACGTCCTCATCCTGCAGGCGCTCGACGACCCGGCGCAGCAGCAGGCCGCCACCGCGGACACCCTGTCCCGCAAGCTCGACCAGCTGCGGATGGCGGTCGAGGTGGCGCACACGATGTCGAAGCAGCAGATCCTCGCCGGGTACCTGAACGACGCCTACTACGGCAGCGGCGCCTGGGGCATCGAGACGGCCGCGGCGACGTACTTCAACACCACCGCCGCGAACCTCACCTGGGCCCAGGCGGCCACGCTGGCGGGCATCGTCGAGGACCCGACGCGGTACGACCCCATCGCCAATCCGGCCCAGGCGCTGACGCGGCGCAACACGGTGCTGGCCCGGATCGCCGCGACCGACCCGGGCTCGCTCTCGGCCTCGGCCGCCACGACACTCGGGAAGACGAAGATCGGGGTGCACCAGGGCCAGGCGCAGAACGGCTGCACCGCGACCACCGCGGGCGAGGACGCCTTCTTCTGCGATTACGTGGTCCACACGATCCTGAACGACAACCAGCTCGGCGCGACCCCCGAGGACCGCGCCAAGCTGCTGTCCACCGGCGGGCTGCAGATCCGCACCACGCTCGCCCCGCAGGACCAGTCGGCGGCGAGCAGAGCGGTCAACTACGTGCTCCCCGCGGACTCGAGCACCTACAACCCCGCGAACAACGCCGACACCGAGGTGCTGATCCAGCCGGGTACCGGCCAGGTGAACGCGATCGCCGAAGACCGGAAGTACGGGAACGGCAATAAGTACACCGAGACCACCATCGACTACGCGGTCAACAGCAATTACGGCGGCGGGGAGGGCGTGCAGACCGGCTCCTCGTCCAAGCTGTTCACCCTGATCACGGCACTTGAGCAGGGCGTGCCCTTCGGGTTCCAGGCCACCATCCCCAGCCCGACGACAGTGACCCCTTATTACAACTGCGCGGGGACCTTCGCCGGCGCGTTCAACGTGGTCAACTCCGAGGGCGTGGGCAACGGTACCTACTCGCTCTACACCGGAACCACCGACTCGATCAACGTCTTCTACGCCCGCCTGGAGCAGAAGGTCGGCCTCTGCAACGTGGTGCACACCGCGGCCGACATGGGCCTTACCCGGGTGAACGGCTCGTCGCTGTTCTCCGCGGTAGGAAAGAACCCGAATGCGCCGGGCTACCAGCAGCCGGCTGACGACGACACCTCCTTTACCCTCGGCACGGTCAACGTCTCCCCGATGTCGATGGCCGCCGCCTACGCGGTGCCCGCCTCCGGCGGCATGTACTGCAAGCCGATCGTCCTGACCACGATCACCGACGCCGATGGCAAGTCGCTGCCGGTGCCGTCGGCCGGCTGCCACCGGGTCATCTCCGCCGAGGTCGCGGAGGCGGCCAACTACATCCTGCAGGGCGTGCTCACCACCGGGACAGGAGCCGGCCTCGAACTGGCCAACTACCAGGCGGCGGGCAAGACCGGCACCTCCAACGTGACCAGCGGAAACGGCACCCCCTACGCCGCTTTCGCCGGCTACACCAACGCCCTGGCCGGCTACGTCTCGGTCTTCAACCCGAAGTCTCCGACGGGGCACACGATGACGGGCGAGAGCGCCTGTTTCCGGCCGGAGGGCGCCGACTACCCTGAGTGTCCCGCCGAGATGTACGGTGCGAACGCGCCCGGCTCGACCTGGCACATGTCGTTCGACGCGGCCAACCTGGACGGTTCTACGGTCTTCACGCCGGTACCGTACGACAGCGACCTGTGGAGCAAGGGCAACGGCCAGGTCGTGGTGCAGCCGGCGAAGCCGAAGAAGAAGGGCGGCAAGGGCGGCAAGGGCGGGACCGGAGGCACGGGTGGCACTGGCGGCGGCGGCGGCAACGGCGGCGGCGGTGGCGGAACTGGCGGCGGTGGCGGTGGCGGCGGCGGCGGCGGCGGCGGCGGTGGCGGCGGCGGCGGTGGCGGCGGTGGCGGCGGGGGAACGCCACCCGTCCCCACCCACTTACCGGGATTATCGCGTTATTGGATAAAGCAAGTGACCGCCGGACATTTCGAATGTCCGGCGGTCACTTGCTTTTACCGAGGCGGTTAGTCCTCAGTCTCAGCACATACTTGCCGCTCATTGCCCCTCCGATCAGGCTGCCGCCCCAATTGACAGCCATGTATGTGATAAAGCTGACTCTACGTCAGCCCGATCCGAGTTGGCGACGCACCTCGGCCGCGACACGGCCACCCTCCGCACGGCCCCCCACCTGCGGGGTGACCACCTTCATGACCTTGCCCATCGCGGGCATCCCGGCCGCGCCGGTCTCGGTGATGGCGGCGGTCACCAGAGCGGTCAGATCCTCGTCGGAGAGCTGCGCCGGAAGGTACCCGGCCAGCACGTCGCCCTCCGCCCGCTCCGCCTCGGCCTGCTCGGCGCGGCCGGCCGCCGCGAATGCCTCGGCCGCCTCCCGGCGCTTCTTCGCCTCACGCGTGAGCACCTTGAGGACCTGCTCGTCAGATAGCTCGTGCACCGCGTTGCCCGACACCTCCTCGTTGGTGATCGAGCTGAGCGCCATCCGCAGCGTGCGCAGCCGCACCTGGTCCCGCGCCCGCATAGCGTCGGTCAGGTCGGCCCGGAGCCGTTCCTTGAGTTCAGTCACACCCCCATCCTGCCCGACATAGGCCCGGGCTGCCCCCTAATAAAGCTGGCCACGGAGCGCGGAGGGCCAAACACGGGCCGCGCATGCCGCGATGCATGGCACCATGGTGGGGTGCGCGCACGAACAATCACCTCCATCGCGGCCGTCGCCGGCGCCGCTGCCATCGGCTACGCCTCCGTCATCGAGCGCAACTGGTTCGCGCTCCGTCAGGAGACGGTCCCCGTGCTGCCGAGCGGCGCGGACCCGCTGCGGGTACTGCACGTATCCGACATGCACCTGACCCCGGGCCGGCACCGGCTGATGGCGTTCGTCCGGTCGCTGGCGGCACTCGAGCCCGACCTGGTCATCAACACCGGGGACTCGATCGCGTCGCCGGACGCGGTCGGCCCGCTGATCGACACGCTCGGCCCGCTGCTCGACAAGCCCGGTGCGTTCGTCTACGGCTCGAACGACCTGTTCTCGCCGAAGCCGAAGAACCCGGCCCGCTACTTGTGGCGGACGAGCGCCGGTGACCACGAGCGGGAGGCCCCCGACCTGCCCTGGGAGAAGCTCGGCGCTGAACTGGCGTCGTCGGGCTGGCTCGACCTGAACAACCGGCACGGGAGGCTCGCCGTCAACGGGCTGGACATCGCCCTGGCCGGGGTGGACGACCCGCACGCCGACCGGGACCGCTACGACCTGGTGGCGGGTCCGGCCGACCGCACGGCCGACTTGCGCCTCGGTGTCCTGCACTCTCCCGAGCCCGCGGTCATGGACCTGTTCGCCGCCGACGGCTACAACCTGCTGCTCGCCGGGCACACCCACGGCGGACAGCTCCGGGTCCCCGGCTTCGGCGCGCTCGTCACCAACTGCGGCATCGACCGGGCCCGGGCCATGGGGCTGTCCATGCACCCCGAGATCTCCCCCGACGGCGGCAACACCGCGTGGCTGTACGTCTCGGCCGGACTCGGCACCTCCCCGTGGGCGCCGGCCAGGTTCGACTGCCGCCCCGAGGCGACCCTGCTGACGCTGGTCCCCCGCTGGTCCTGAGCCGTAACCGGGCGGCTTGCGCCAGCGTGCGCGGGACGCCAAGTTATCCGCTAAACTAGCGGAGGTTCGTCCGGGAGGCCTCCTCCCGGACACCGGGGTGTGGCGCAGCTTGGTAGCGCGCTTCGTTCGGGACGAAGAGGTCGCAGGTTCAAATCCTGTCACCCCGACCAGTTTTCCCGCAGGTAAAGGGCCGTACCGCCAGATTAGCGGTTGCGGCCCTTTGTTGAGTAACCAACTGAGTAACTGAGCGCCGGGGAACAGTCTGTCTAAGGTCTCGGCGCCATCTGTGATCACCGGGCGGATCTGCTTGCGGTACACCTTAGCCTCAATCCACCGGTGAATTAGGGGTGGTTTTGGGCGCGGGAACGCGAAAGGTGCCCTCTGAACTGGGATGATGGTAGTTCTCTACGCTCCCGTCACCGAGTCCGAGAGGACACCTCGCAAGTGCAATTGTCGCATAGCCCGCGCGCGGACCAGTGCCGCGTTCGATGACCCGAATCTCGTGTCGCACGCCGGCCTGGTCCCGGTCATGGCCCTGGCCGCCCGGGCCGGGCTGCACGACCTGGCCGCGGAGCACGTCCGCCCGGCGGGGGCTGCGGGGCGAACGCGGACCTGAAGATCGGCTGCCTGGTCGCGGGCATGGCCGCCGGGGCGGACAGCATCGACGACATGGGCCTGCTGCGGCACGGCGCGACGGGCACCCTGTTCGCCGGGGTCCGGGCCCCGTCCACGCTGGGGTCGTTCCTGCGCTCGTTCACCTGGGGCAACGTGCGGCAGGCGGAGAAAACGAGCCGGGAGTTCCTGGCCCGGCTGTCCCGGCAGGCGCCGCTGCTGCCCGGCGCGGACGTGCTGGCCTTCGTCGACATCGACTCGACCCAGAAACGCGTCTACGGGCACCGAAGCAGGGCGCGAGGTTCGGCCACACCAAGATCCAGGGGAAATCGCTGCTGGTCCGCGGCCTGAACGCGCTGGCCGCGACGGTCAGCACCCCGCTGTCGGCGCCGGTGATCGCCGCCGCCCGGCTGCGCGGCGGGAACGCGGCTCGGCCCGCGGCGCGGCCAGCCTGGCCGCCGAGGCCGTCGGCACCGCCCCGGCCTGCGGCGCGACCGGGACGATCGTGGTCCGGATGGACTCCGGGTTCTACGGGGCCGCGGTGATCGCCGCGGTCCGCCGGGCCGGCGCCCGGTTCTCCGTCACCGTCCCGGCCAACGCCAGCGTCCGCGCCGCGATCGCCGCCATCCCCGAGGACGCCTGGAAGGCCGTCCGCTACCCGCAGGCGGTCTGGGACGAGTGCGCCATGAGGCGTACTGCTATATCGCCCGCAAAGCGGGCAGAGATGAGAGGAGATTATCTCTGGATCTGATGCCTAACCAGAGTCCGAAAGGACGATACGGGAAAATAGCATGGCAGAAAACCGGCGGCCGCGCCTAGGCATCAAGGGCGGCGCGCCGGGAGATCCGCGTGATACTGGCGAAAGTCGGATTACCTGAATCCTAGTCTCCAGAAGGTGAAACTACACGCCCGCCGGAAAGATGCATGAAACCGGCGCCGGCCCCTGAGGCGCGATGATAACGAGCGCGCCTCAATCCTCCGGGGCGCAGGAGCGATGCCCTGTCAGGGCATTCAAGGAGACGGACGGGACGCCTAAGTCACGCTAGAACGTATAGCAGTGTGAACATGGGATCGCCTAAGGGGCGCGAGCCCTACGGCGACGGAGTGCCCGTAGTAGTCGGCGGGGTAACGATCCGCCCAATCTGGAGACCGCTAAAGACGGACCACAGGGTGAAGGGGCACAGGCGATGAACGATGAAGAAACCATGAGGTATGCGGAATGCAGACAGCCGAAGTGGTGCTTGGCGTTCTCCGCGAGCGCGGCAGGAAGGGTCTTCCGTGCACGCAGCTTTACAGGCAGATGTTCAACAGGGAACTGTACCTGACCGCCTACGGGAAAATCTACTCCAACCAGGGAGCGATGACGCCCGGAGTCGGCAGGGAAACCGCCGATGGAATGTCCGAGGAAAAGATCGACCAGATCATCGAGGCGATGCGGCATGAAAGGTACCGGTTCGCTCCGGCCCGCCGACGTGCATATCCCGAAAAAGAACGGGAAACTCCGCCCGCTCGGCATGCCGTCATGGTCCGACAAGCTGGTCGGCGAAGTGGTTCGCATCCTGCTGGAAGCGTACTACGACCCGCGTTCTCGGACTTCTCACACGGATTCCGGAGAGGCCGCGGGTGTCATACCGCGTTGCGGGAAATCAATAACACCTGGACCGGAACCATATGGTTCGTTGAGGGTGATATCAGCGACTGCTTCGGGTAGCTGGACCACGAAATCCTCCTCAGGATCATGGCGGAGAAAATCAAGGACCAGCGGTTCCTCCGGCTAATCCGAAACATGCTCAAAGCCGGGTACCTTGAAGACTGGGAATACCATGAAACGCTCAGCGGCTGCCCTCAGGGCGGTGTGGTATCACCAATCCTTAGTAACATCTACCTGCACAAGCTCGACGAATTCGTCGAGCAGGAACTGATCCCGCAGTACACCCGGGGAACCAGCCGAAGGAAGAACCCAGAATACAGCAGGATCAGAAAACGACTGGAGGACGCAAAAAGGCAGGGGAACCGGGCAGAAGCCCGGAACCTGAAAAGCAACTGCGCGCCATCCCCTGCGGAGACCCGGCAGACCCCGGTTACCGCCGCCTAAGATACACCAGGTACGCGGACGATCACTGCTGGGATTCGCCGGACCGAAATCCGAGGCCGAGGAAATCAAGACCAGGATAGCCGAATTCCTCCGGGAAACCCTCAGACTGGAACTCAACAGGCAGAAGACCCTGATCACCCACGCCCGCAGCCAGCGGGCGCGATTCCTCGGATACGACATCACCGTCCAGCATGACAACACGAAACTCACCGGCGGCCGCAGAAGCGCCAACGGGAATATCGCGCTGAAAGTGCCCCCGGACGTGATAAAGGCCCAGTGCGCCCGCTACCGGCAGCACGGCAAACCGTGGCACCGGTCCCGGCTCCAGAACCTGGACGACTACGACATCGTCCGGAAGTACGGGGCCGAATACCAGGGCGTCGTGAACTACTACCTTCTCGCCCAGGACGTCTACCGGCTGAACACCCTGCACTGGAACGCCATGACGTCGATGCTGAAGACCCTGGCGGCCAAGCACCACAGCACCGTCTCCAAGACCGCGGCCAAGTACAAGGCCAAGATCGAGACCAGGGACGGGCTGCGGACCTGCTTTGAGGCCAGGAGGCACCGCGAGGGCAAGAAGGACCTGATAGCACGATTCGGCGGGATCATCCTGCGGCACGACCGGCGGGCGGTCATCCGCGACCCCGGCCCGCCCCGGCACCCTACCCCCGCAAGGAGCTGGTCACACGGCTCCGCAAGCAGGAGTGCGAGCTCTGCGAGACCGGCACCACGGTGGCAGTCCACCAGGTCACCGGCCTCAGGGAACTCGGGCAGCCGGGACCGGGCCAGCCCGCGTGGGCCGCCCTCATGGCGAAAATGCGGCGCAAGACACTCATCGTCTGCGCCGCCGTGCCATGACTGGATCCACGCGAACCCCGTCGCGCACGCGGCATAAATCGCTGGAAAGCCCAGTGCCTGAAAGCGGGCACGCCGGGTTTGGAGGGAGGCTGCCCGGAAAAGGCCCGGGCTCATCAGGCTGAAGAAGCCATGAAACCCGGGACCTCGCGGGGCAGCCGACCCTACCAGCTGGACTGCTGGGCCTCCGACGCCGAAGTCGCGGACCACATACGCAGCTTTCACCTCAAGAAGAAGGACCTGCAGGTCACCGCCCGGCTCATCGTCCGCCGCGTCCGCGACCTCAAGGGGAGCGGCCCCGGGCCAGGGCGAGCTGTTCCCCGCCTGGCGCTACCACGCCGTCTTCACCGACTGCCCGTACGAGCCCTCCAGGCCGAGGACCAGCACCGCGGCCACGCGGTCGTCGAGCAGGTCTTGGCCGACTGGAACGACGGGCCCCTGGCGCACCTGCCGTCCGGGCGGTTCGACGCGAACGCCACCGCGCCTGGCTGGCGTCACCGGCATCGCCGGGCTGCTCGCCGACGAGCACGCCCGTATGCGCGTCGGCCAGGTCGCCGTCCCGTTCGGCGGGTGCACAGAGCCGTCCAACGTCAAGGCCGGCGGGCACGCCTGCCCCTACAAGTACGTGTGCACCGGCTGCGGGCACTTCCGCAGCGACCCGTCCTACCTGCCCGAGCTGAAGTCCTACCTCCAGCAGCTGCTGGCCGACCGGGAACGCCTGCACGCCGCCACCGGCCTCCAGCCCTGGGCACGCGCCCAGGTCGCCCCGCCCGATGAGCAGGTCAGCCAGGTCCGGGAGCTGATCCGCCGGATCGAAGCCGACATGGACGACCTCAGCGACACCGACCGGGCGCAGATCCAGCAGGCGGTGACCGCGATCAGGGCCGCCCGGCAGACCGTGATGCTCGGCATGCCCGCCATCCGGCCCGCAGCCGGGAACGGGTGACCCGCTGGTGACCGGCACGACCGCGCTCGCCGAGGCCCGCCGCCGCGACGTCGCCCGCCGGCGGCAGCGCGTCCACCAGGCCCTGGCCGAGATGCGCGCCCAGGCCGCCGAGATCACCATCTCCTCGGCCGCCGCCCGCGCCCGCGTCCACCGGTCGTTCATCCACCGCCACCCCGACCTCCGCGCCGCCGTCATCGCCGCCGCCGAGGACCCCGCCGCCAGCGGCCCGGCCGGGGCAAGCGCCGTCAGCCGCCGGTCGCTGCTGGCCGACAACGCCAACCTCCGCGAACGCAGCCGGCGCCTCGAACAGCACGCCCGCAGCCTCGAAGACCGGCTGTCCGAACTGCTCGGAACCCAGATCAGCCAGCGCACCGGCCTCGGCCCCCCGCCCGACGTCGCCGCGCTGAACGACCAGATCCAGGCCCTGCAGCAGGAGAACCTCGACCTGCGCCGCCACGCCGAAGAACGCGACGAGGAACTCGCCGCCGCCCGCGAGGCCAACCGGCGGCTGATGACCGAGCTCAACAAAGCCCGCTCATGACGGCAGCCGCGCCAGGCCAGGAGAACCCGGCTGCCGCGCGCACACTGGCTGAAGAGTGGCCCGTCCACCCGATCCAGATGATGCCGCCCATGCGGCCACCCCGAACACCGGCATGCTCGGCTGAATGACGGGCTACCTGCCGCAGCGCAGCAGCGCCTACCATCCTGACGTGCGCATCACAGGAGACAGCGGCGTTTCGGTCGAGCTGGAGCCGCTGAAGTGGCAGTTCCCCGCTGACGCGGGCGAGTGGGACGACCGGTGGCTGGTTATCCGCGGACGCATCGACCTGGGCAACAGGAACTGGTCCTTCACCGATCCGTGCCTGCTGATGAGCGATGCCCGTGAGCTGGCACGCTGGCTGCGCGCGGCCAGCGACGGGCGCATGGCGCCAGCCAGAACGACTCCGACGGGGAGCCGGAACCGGACCTGGTGTTCCTCGAACCCGCGCTCGGGTTCTCGGTCGCCGAATACCAGGAGACCGGCCCGTCGTCCGCATCCACTTTGCCGCCGAGGCAGCACCACCCTGGCTGCGTGCCACGGACCCCCACCTCGCCCGCTTCGCCGTCGAACTGGCCGCGCGCACCGGCCAGCTGGCTGCCGCCGCCAGCGACTGGACCGAACAGCTCAACGCCCTGCCCGCCCGGCCCATGGGTAGACACAATCTGACAATCCATCGCGCAAGGCGGACCTGGCCACGGGAAGGCGCCGCTCGCGGCATCCCTTTACACGGCCGGCAAGAAGACGGCACGTGCCCGACAGCTGCCGCACACTGCGAGCACCCCAGATAGAGCCTCTGACCTGGCGAAATCCAGAAATCGGACATTTTACCCCGAGAGAAACACCCATGCACCGCATGGCAGAGACCACCACGCTCACCGGGCTCGCCCTGCTGGCCGCCCTGCCCCTGGGCGTGGCCGCCGGCCGCTGGGCCTATGCTGTTCGCCGCCGAGATCGGCCTCTCGGCCAGCGCCATCACGCCGCTGCCCCTGATCCTTCTCATGATCCCGGTGACGATCCTTGCCGCCAACGCCATCACGCTGCCGTCCGGACGCCACTGCGCGAGCCTGAACCTGGCTGCGGTCCTGCGCTCAGAGTAGGCAGAAGCCGCTGGCCAGCCCCGCGCTCATGTCATTCGATCGGGCCTGCCCGATGCGGGAGGTACCGTTCCCGCAGGCCCGATCGACGAACTGGCCGCTTCCCGGGAAGGGGCGCGAGACGGTGGGCGAATTACTGATCTTCCGTCCCGCGTTTCAAGCAGCGCGGGCCAGCGGTCGGCGGGACGCAGAAAGTCCTGAGGTTCCCCATGATTCAGCGGTGTCCGCTGTCTCGTCGTGCGAGCCGCGGAACAAGCTGAGGTATTCGCTGATTTCGGCCAGGTCGAACCAGAGCCGGTACAGCGACAAGGCCTCCTGGTCAAACTTCCACTCCCGCAGTGCCGCGCGTAGATGTCAAGCATGGACTCTCGTCGTCGGCGATGCCCCACAGGTCACGTTCGGGCGGGGCGAGCAGCACGGTGTCCCAGTCCACGAGGACCAGCCCGCCAGGCGACCCCATGACGTTCGCGGCGTGCGGCTCGCCGTGAGTGATCACCAGCCGGTCCTCCCGTGACGCGACTTTGCCGAGCCAGCTGCCGTAGGCCCCGATCATCACCTCGAGGCCGGCGGCGTGAGCGCAGCAGCCCCCAGGCACGCCGGGCGTAGGGGCCGCCCCCCCGGGCCTGGCCCGGCTCGCGCATCATCGCGAGCGCATCCAGGCGCGGCACGACGAAGTCGTCGGCCAGCGGACGGCGGCCGGCGCGGTGGAGCCGGGCGAGCATGTCCAGGACTGCCTTGCGGTCGCTGGCCCGGGTGAACTCGCCGTCCGGCCCGGCCGGTGTTCCGGCGATGTAGGGATGGACCACCAGGGAATAACTGACGGCCAGCCTCGCCAGCGCCCGCCCGTCTGACGCGGGCACGGGGGCGATCACGAACCCCAGGCCCGGCGTCGCCGCCCAGTGAAAGCGCCGTGGCGAAAGCACCCCCAAGCCGGCCGAATGCCGCGTCGGCGGTGTCCTGCGCCGTCCGCAGCTTCGCGGTCAGATCGTCGACGGTGGCGAACACCCGCCCGCCTCCGGCATTCGGTGGCCAGCCAGTGGTGACTGCCAAATCCCACAGCCTGATATTCGAGCGACGAGGGGTGAACCGCCACCGACGGTCCAAGACCTCGGCGAGCGCATCCTCGGTCAGGTCGGCCGGCTTGGTGAACACGGCGCCCACAGTACTCACGGTCCACCGGCACCGGCCCGACGCTCCGCCACGCCGCGCTGGTCACGGGCGTTCTCGGCCAGCGTTCGGAATCGGACTCGGCCACCCGGCTAGGCTGTGCACGTGCCCGTCAGGCCGAGACAGGTGTTCGCTTGTCGAGGCGCATCGCAGGCTCTGACCGCACTGGCGCCGGGCCCTCTGGTCTGCGGCCAGGTCCGGCATTCTGCGAACATCCCTGGCAGACGTGGTCCGGACCCGGGTGATGCTCACCGACATCGATCAGTGGCGGCAGGCCGCCCGCGCGCAATGGCTGGTCGAGTTCGAGGTGGACGCAGTCGTCTCCGACTAGCGCAGGAATCCGGGTGCCGGGCTGGCTTGTCCTGCTCATGCGTCGGGTCCGCGAACTCGCAGGGCTCGCCGATGAGGGGCAGTGGTGTCGGAGGCCAGGTAGCGATGACCTCCGCGACCTCGACGGGGCTGGCGACGTGGTGGCGCGCGAACTCGCTGATCAAGATGGCGGCGGCCATTCGCGTCTACCGTGAACGGCGGCCGATGTGCCGCCACGCGTAGAGATCGCGCAGGGCGCCGATCTGAGCACCGTGATGACCTGCCTCGGTGAGCGTGCCCGCGATGAAGTGCGTGGCCGGGTGCGCGGGACCCGGCGGGCCGGGGACGCACAGGCCGCCTCGTGGCGGCTCCGCTGCATACGTGTACCCGGCGGTCGTCGCTTCGAGTGAGTTTAGCGCCAGCGGCCCGCTCTATCGCCTCGCGGAGTCTCTGCCAGCCGTCGCGCAGCGCGGTGGCGGCGTCGCCGGCACTGGTGAAGATCGGGTGATGGGTCAGGTACTGAGAAGTCCAGCCGCTGGCCATGGTGTGGGTCCCGCCCAGGAGGTCGATGTCGCACAGGCGGCCTGGCATCGATCCTATGTGCCAGTACAGCCAGGCGATGGTGGTCATCGGGACCGGGCTGGCTCAGGGATCTCGAAGTCGGCCGCCCATTCGCCGAAAAAAACGGGTTCGGTGTCGGCGGCACTTGTCCTGCCGGTGAATGCTCCAGGTCGTCGTGAATGGCTCCCAGAAGAACTCAGCATCGGTCAGGTCTTCCCAGGCGCGGGCCAGGGTGAAGTGCTCGATCGGGTGCATCAGCTCGAGCAGCGTGTCGGCTCGTTTCCCGGTCATGAGGCCACATCGTACTCAGCCCCTCTGGGCCGAGGCCTGAGTGCCGCGTCAGGCGGATCAGGCCTCGGCGCGGAGCCGTATCGGTCGCTGCGGATAGGTAACGTCGCCCGCCACGGCACTAGGCTGACGGCGCGTCGGTGCGCGCTGACCGGCGGAATCACAACATGCATTACCATCCGCTGCTTGAGCGGTCCCAGCTGGATGCGACAGCGGTGCGCTGGTATTGGATCACTGTCACCACGGGTAAACATTCGGCCCGAGCCATTCACAAGCCGGTCCATGCGGCCTACTGTTCCTACTTAAGTGCGGGTCCGAGGCTGGTCGCGGCCGGGACACCGGTCGCGATTGCCCGCAGCCGAACGCGGAACACGAGCGAGAGGTGGCACATGCGCAAGCGTCTCCACGGATTAATGGCGAGCCGGGCCGGCTGGGCGCTCGCCGCCGCGCCCATCCTGGCCATCGGGACCACGGCGATGGGCGCGGCGAGCCAGGCCGCCGCGGTCACACCGGCCGCGATGGCCAGCGTGGCGCCGAATCACGTGAACAACCTGGACTGCAACGGCTACAGCTCGACCTACCAGGCGCTCAGCCCCGGCCGGGAGGATGCGCTGCGCGGACCCGCTGGGCGCTGCAGGCGGTGCCAGTCCGGCGGGAAAAACGGTCCTGCGCGGCGACCGCTTCGAGGACAACGGCCATTACGTCGGCCACGACGAGCCGAGCGTGAAGTTCATTCGCACGCGGCCGGGTCGGGCAACACAATGTCCTATGTCGTCAAGCTGCCGGTCGACCCGACGCCGCCCCTACTCCGAACGCCAGCGTCACCAAGTACGGCGAGCTGAGCATCGCGCCGTGGTTCGGTCTGCCGATGTGCGACCCCGACTCCTATCCGCAGAACCCCTGTACGCCGACAGCGACAGCAACTCAGGGCCGGTCAGCGACCCGAACGCCGCCGGCTCGGCGTTCATGGAGCTGCAGTTCTACCCTCCCGGCTTCGCGCCGTTCACGGACAACAAGAGCTGCACAGCGGCCAGTGGTGCTCCGCCCTCAACATCGACAGCCTGGAGGGACATTCGACTTCGCGAACCTGAAACACCGACTGCGAAGAGCCGATCAACTTCTCGTACCTGCAACGCAACGGGGTGCCCCGGACCGCCCGGCCCGCAACTGAGCGACCTCGGCACCTATACCCCAACGCGCAGACACTCAAGATGAACCTCGGCGATGTGCTCGCAGGTGTCGATCAGCGACCCGGCTGCCGGGTTCACCACGACTATTCGGACCTGACACGGCCAGACCGGCGTCATGGTCGCCAGCGCGCAGAACGGGTTCATGGACACGAACGTCAAGACGTGCGCGGGGACGCCGCCACACCTTCCACGCCGAGTACTCCACCGCGGCAAGGACAACCAGGTGCCCTGGGCCGCGCTCGAGGGTGGCGTCCTGATGCAGCAGGAGATCGGCCACTCCGAGGTCTGCAAGTCGCTGTCCAACCAGCTCGCTCACAGGCTGGGCGGCCAGTCGTACAGGGACCCGAACGACTTCCAGACCTGCATCGGCGGCACCGAGGGGACACGGCAGGGGCGAGGGGCCTTGCCACCCAATACGGGGATGTGCCAGAACTCGACGACCGGGGGCAGACCGGACCGGTCGCCTGCCCGACCAACGATCGAACAGCGGCGCGCTGTTCGGTCTCGGACTGCGACTGCCTCCCGCTGGGCAACACCCGGTGACTATCAACGGTGACGCGACCATGGAGAACACGCCGATCGCGGGTGCCTGGACAACTTCTTCCAGAACGGCGACCTGGACTTCGACGGGACTAGCCTACACGACCAGTGCCTGGCCGAACGGAACCCCCAACCACCACAGCGTTCAGATACTCGGGCCGTTCACCACCGGCGGGGCCCCTATCCGCAGGTCCAGTTCGAGACCAACGTGGCGAGTCGGAGTCCTGTGCGACACCACCACGGGTAGGGGCTGCGGGGCCGCCGCCGGGGTCGATTTTACCCGTTCTGGTCGCTGAACAACAACCAGCGGGGGCCGGGGCCTCCACCCCGCCGGGACCTGTGTGTGGAACTTCGGCAACATCCTGCCCGGCTGACCTCGAAGACGTTCGGTGGGGACGCCCAGTACGGCTCGCCTGACGTGGCGCGCTTCGGCGGCACCAGTATCAGCCCGGTGCTGGCGAACCCGGCGGTCAGCGGCTGCCCGGCGGTCAGCCCGGCCGGAGAGCGCCCGCTCGCCAGGCCGGCCGCGCCGTCCCAGACGGCGCTGCCGGGCCGGGCGAGCGAACCGGTGAGCTCTTCCGTTTCGGGCAGGATTAGATGTGCCATTTTCATAATTGTCCATGAATTCGCACGGAATGGCTATAATGTCCGGTCACGGATCGCTGGCGGCGCCCCTTGACAATGTCTTGCACATGCACGAGGATCATTTGATCCCCCTGTTATGGGAAATGCATATCGCGATACGGGGGGTTGCGTGAGGGAACAGGCGGGGGCGCCCAGGGCGTCGAGGGTTGGGTCGGGCGTGGGGGGTACCCGGGCAAGAGTCTTCCAGCTCAGCTCACCGGCCGGGTCATCCACCCCGACAGCCCTGCGTACACCAAGGCTCGCACCGACTGGGACGGGGTATACCGCTCCTACCCCTTGGCGGTCGTCTTCGCCAAGACGACGGAGGACGTCGTCAACGCGATCACCTGGGCACGCCAGAACGACGTCGCGCTGCGGGCGCGCAGCGGCCGCCACAGCCTCGAGGGCTGGTCGAATGTGTCCGGCGGGATCGTCATCGACGTCAGTGAGATGAAGTCCGCTCGGCTCGACCCGGCGTCCCGGACCGTGACCGTCGGGGCGGGGTTCACCCAGGGTGAGGTCGTGACGACGCTCGGCGAGGAGGGCTTTGCCGTGCCGACCGGAGGGGAGGCGACCGTCGGGCTCGCTGGTGCGACGCTCGGCGGCGGCTTGGGCTTCCTCACCCGCAACTTCGGCATGGCCTGCGACAACTTGATGGCGGCCGAGGTTGTCGTCCCCTCGGGCGACGACGGCGCCAAGGCGATCACCGCCGACGAGCACCACAACTCGGACCTGCTGTGGGCCCTGCGGGGCGCCGGCAACGGCAACTTCGGAATCGTGACCTCCTTCACCTACAGGATGCACCCGCTGAAGCAGGTCAGCTTGCTCGAGGCGCAGTGGAATGGCTTCGAGGACCTGCGGGGCGTCTTCGACGCGTGGCAGCGGCAGGCGCCGACGACCGACTTGCGCCTCAGCAGCGTGCTCGACATCGGTCCGGACAGGATCGACCTCCTGGCCGTGCTGCAATCGGGGTCGCCGGCCGAGGCCAGGGAGCTGCTCGCGCCGGTGCTGTCGGTGGGCAAGCCCGACGTCTCCGTCCAGGCCGGGAGCTGGGCCGACACCTTTGCCCGAATCCAGCCGCCGTCGAAAAGCGCGATAGAAAAAGCAAAGAACTGGAAGTTCTTCTCGCAGTTCATCACCGAGCCGTTCCCGGCGGAGGCGATCGATATCGTCGGCAAGTTCATGAAGAACGCGCCCTCGGAGGTGAGCGACTACTTCTGCTCGAGCCTCGGCGGCGCGGTTAAGAAGGCGCCGCCGGGGGGCTCGGCGTTCGCCCACCGCGACGCGCTGTTCTACGCCGAGCCGGGCGCGGGCTGGAATGGCGACGCGATCACGCCCAGGGCACAGGCCTGGGTCGCCGAGTTCAGCCAGGCGCTGCGACCCTACGTCAACGGCGCGTACGTCAACGTGCCGAACCCGGGCATGCTCGACTGGGAGACCGCCTACTGGGGTGACCACTACGCCCGTTTGCGCGAGATCAAGGCCAAGTACGACCCTGACAACGTCTTCCAGTACGAGCAGAGCATCCCGTCGGCCTAGAACATGCTCACTACCTGATTACGTTCTGGTCCTCTGGGGCATCATCGCGCTCGCATGGCTGGTGGCGTGGTGGCTGAAGCGGCGCGGGGCGGCCATGTCCGGGCAGTTCACCAACATCGTCCTGTTCGTCGGGTTCTTGTTCGGGTTCCTGCTCACCACGCTCCAGGTATTCGCGACCAACCACTACTCTGACGCCCGTTCTCAGGCCGAGTCCGAGCCGACGAGCCTGGTGACGATGTACGACGACCTAGGCGTATTCCCGCCGCAGGTGCGCGCAACGGGGCATCGCGTGATCATCTGCTACATGTGGTCGGTCGCCGAGCGTGACTGGAAGGCGCAAGAGCGGGAGGACACTCAGGAGTCGCCCGACACGGTCGTGTGGGGCGACCGCCTGCGTAATTTCAGAGACAAGCTTCCCCAGGACTCGCCCGCAACCCCGGAGGTCAGCGCGGACCTGAGCAACGCGGACAATACGCGCCAGCAGCTTCTGTTCCTGGCTCAGCCCCAGATACCGGCAATTCTGTGGGCTATCGTGTTCGTCAGCAGCGGCATGCTGATTTTCTTGCAGGTCAGCGACTCTCAATCGCAACGAAAGATCATCAGGCGCACAGTGCTGGCTGCAGTGACCGTGCTGATGACCGTCGAGGTCGCTTCCCTCGCTGTCCTGGACCGCCCGTTCTCTCCCATCGCCCGGATTCAGCCCACCGCGATGACAGACGCCATCGCGCTGCTGGAAGGCCGGCCGCTCCGGGCAACCTAGCCCGCACGACTGTGGTCTGTCGGCGACGACCAGCTGGTACCGTCTCAGGACCCACGCTGGTTCGCCGTCGGGAACGGCCGACGGCCGCAATCCGTGGTTGCTGGTGACCACGGTGCGATGGCCCCGCCTGCGGCAATCCGCGGGTGCTGGTGAGCACGGTGGGATGGCCCCGCCTGTAGCGCAGCGAGGTTGACCGAGCCTGCCGCCTTACGCAGGTCCAGTACGAGACGAGCGTGCCCCAGACGGCTCGGCCGGGCCGGGCGAGTCCATCAGTATTGTTCTGAACGCACTCGTGATGCCTCTTCTTTGCGACCCAGAGCCTCAAGTATGGTTACTACGGCGCTACGTGGATTTTGCCACCGCTGCATGAGGCGCCCTGGATCGGCTCCCGCGAGCTCTCGGACAAGCTCTCAGACTCTTGTGCCGCGGACCGTGCGCTTTCCCATTCATTGCTCTGGATAAGTGCATTTGACAAGTTAAACAGTGCCGAGGCCAAGTGCTCTCCTTCATGCGGGTCCTGCTCCAGGAGTGCGCGAGCCTTACTGACAG
>CAVQOE010000013.1:0-20779 GCA_963714295.1 uncultured Actinomycetota bacterium
TGACCGTGACGCCGACGCCTGCCCGACGGTGAGCTTCGCCGGCTATAGGCTGCCGGTACCCGCCTCCGTCTTCGCGGCCAAGCCCGGCCTCGACAGTTACCTCGGGCGGAAAGTCATCCTGGGCATCCGGCCGTCCGAGTTCGAGGATGCCGCGCTCGCCGACGCCTCCTGGGCCCGCTTCCCGGTCACCGTCGCCGTTACCGAGGAGCTCGGCACCGAGATCCACGCGATCTTCACGATCGACGCGCCGCCGGTCGAGCACGCCTCCATCTCCGGCTTGTCCGACGACTCCTTGGAAGAGGATGAGACCGTCACCGTCCTGGCCGGCGGGAAGTCGCTGTGGACCGCCCGGGTCTCCGCCCGCTCCGCCGTCCGTTCCGGTCAGCAGCTCGAGCTCGCGGTCGACACCAGCCGCCTGCACTTCTTCGACCCCGCGAGCGGCGACTCCATCGGCCACCCGCTGACGGCGGGCACCCCGGCGGGCGTCGCCGGGTAAGCCAGCCGGAGGGGTCAGATCGACATGGCCGATCGCCCCAGGCGGGTCAGTCGCCTGCGGGCGGCGCTCAGGCCAGCCCGGCCAGGCCCATCGGCCGGGCGCCGTTGCCTCAGGCCGCCGCCGCCAGCCAGCAGAAGTTCTCATTCACCACGACGATGATGTCGTACACCGTTGCGGTTGAGCGCTCAATAGCGCTCACGCCGCAGCCGCCCGGTGGGCGGCGGTCCCGGTCCGACCCGCGTCGCCGCGGTGCCGGGTTCCTGCTTCAACGCCGCACGCCCAGCCGCAAGGCCGGCTCTTACCGCCGCTCCGCAGGCGTTTAGGCTGTCCGCCCCACTGGCGGCCAGCAACAGCAAATTCCGGGCCGCGTTCACGTCCCGGTCCGCCACCAGCCCGCACCCCTCGCACCGGTAGACCCGCTCGGCCAGGGTCAGCTTGGCTTTCACCGACCCGCAGCCCGAGCACCGCTTACTCGACGGGAACCAGCGATCCGCCACCACCAGCCGCCCGCCCTCCCGTGCCGTCTTATACCCCAGCATCCGCCGCGCCGCCCCGAACCCCTGATCGGCAACCGCCCGGGCCAGCCGCCGGTTCGCGGTCATCCCCGCGACGTTCAGGTCCTCCACCACCACCGTCTCGTACCGGGCCGCCAGCGCCGTGGTCGCCTTGTGCAGCGCGTCCGCGCGGAGGCTGGCGATGCGGGCGTGGAGGCGGGCCAGCCGCGCGGCGCTGCTGCGCCGGCCCGCCGACCCTGGCTGTTTGCGGGAGTGCGCGCGGGATACCCGGCGCAGCTTCCGCAGGCTCGCCCGCAGCGGCTTCGGCCCGGCGATGGTGATCAGCCGCCCGCGGTCATCGACCCCGGTCAGCAGCGTCTTGATCCCGAGGTCGACGCCGGCCGCGGACCCGGGCCTGGCGTGGCGATCCGGCTCCTCGCGCTCGACTTCCACGGTGAAGGACACGAACCAGCGCTGCGCGGTCCGCGACACCGTGGCCGACAAGACCCGCGCCGTGCCGTCCTCGAGCTTGCGGGCGAGCTTGAGCACAGGTTCATGGGTGCGGATTGCCCCGAGCCGGGGCAGCGTCACCGAGCCGCGGCCGCAGCGGATCGCCCCGGTGAGCCGGAAGGAGTCCCGGCACTTGCCGCGCTTCTTCAACCGCGGGAACCCAAGCGGCCTCCCCCTACGCTCGCCCTTCCTTGACTTGATGTATTGGCGCAGGGCGCGGTCGAGGTTCCGGAACGCCTCCTGGTACGCGCACTTGGAGTTCTCCGCCCACCACGCGAGACCCGGGTCGGCTTTCTTCTCCGCGCTCCACAGCTTTTGCAATTCGAACGCGGAGTACCACTTCCGCTCGGCCGCGTACCGCTCCCGGCACTTGGCCAGGCCCCAGTTCCAGGCGAATCGGGCCGCCCCGCATGCGACCGCAGCATCCGCTCCTGCGCCGGGGCCGGGTCAAGAGCGAACCGGTACGCCTGCAGCACCTTCACCGCCGCCCCCTCCCCTCGCGCCTGCCATCTACGGGAACATAGTATCAAGACGGTATGACATTCCAAGGGTCCAACCGAACAGCCGCCCGCTACCCCAACAGATCACACGAGCGCCAGGGAGCGGTGGTGATCACCGTAATAACAGCAGTTGCCGACCCTCCCCCTCTATGAGGTCCGGCGGCGGATGTGCGCGCAGAGCGCTCCCGCCGCCGACCCGTGTGCCGTGCGCTCGCCGAGGCACCCGGGGTCACGGCTCGATTCCGGGGCCGGTGCGAGCGCCCTGCGGGGACAATGAATTCGTGCTGAATGGCCCCGTACTGATCCGCGCACGCCGCGACGCCGACCTTCGCGCCTGCGCTGACCTGGTCCGCGAGGTGCACTCCAGGGACCGCTACCCCCGCTTTCTGCCAGCGGACATCGCGCAGTTCCTGAACCCGCCCGATCCATTCGGCTGCTGGATCGCAGACCTTGACGGGGAGGTCGCCGGGCACGTCGCCCTAGTCGCGCGGGGCCTGTCCGCCACCATGGAGATCGCGGCCAGAGCCCTCGCCCGGCCGGCCGGGCGGCTCGCCGTTGTGGCGCGTCTGTTCGTTTCGCCGCGCGCCCGAGGGCAGGGCGCCGGCCGGCTGCTGCTCGACGCGGCGACGGCCGAGGCCCGCTCCCGCGGCCTGCATCCGGTCCTCGACGTGGACACCGAATTGTCCGCGGCAATCGCCCTCTATGAGTCCGCCGGGTGGACCCGCGGGGGACAGCTCACGGTTCGCTGGACCGATGACGCGTCCGCAGGCTCGATCAGTGCGGAACAGGACCCGGTCCGCCAGCCGGTCGAACTCGTTCTGACCGAGTACGTCTACCTCGGCCCGCACCCGGAGAGCACAGGCCGATCGGACGCACCGTCGTGAACTGGCTTAGCGCGTCCCGGGCGGGCCGCCATGCGAGCTGAGGTCAGCAGAAAGCTGGCTCGACCACGTATTCGGAAACTGACCACGGCACTCGATGCCGCCAGCCCGTGAGCCCTTAGACCCGGACTGGGGCGGGGCCGGTTGAGCCGCGGACGACCAGTTCGGGTTCGAAGAGGAGTTCCTCGGACTGGGCGGCCGTGGCCTCCATCTGGCCGACGAGGAGGGCGACGGCGGACTTGCCCATCGACTCGATGGGCTGCCTGACCGTGGTGAGCGGCGGGTCGGTGCAGTTCAGCCAGGCCGAGTCGTCGTAGCCGACCACCGAGACGTCTCCGGGGACGGTCAGGCCCGCACGGCGCACCGCCCGGATGGCGCCGAGCGCCAGGACGTCGCTGCCGCAGATCACGCCGGTGACGCCCTCGCGCAGCATCCGGGTGGTCGCCGCCTGGCCGCCCTCCAGCGAGAACAGCGCGTGCTCGACCGGCGCGTCAGTGACTCCCGCGCGCCTGGCGTGCTCTTCGAACCAGGCCAGCTTGCGGCGCGACGGCATGTGATCCTCCGGGCCGAGCAGCAGGCCGATGCGCTCGTGACCGAGCGCGGCCAGGTGGTTGAACGCCTGGCTGGCCGCGGCGAGGTCATCGGTGGCGACGCAGGGGAACTCGAGGGCGTCGATCGCGGCGTTGATGAGCACGACCGGCACCCCTCGGGTGCGCAGCAGCCGGTAGTGGTCGTGCGGCGCGGCGACCTCCTGGAAGTAGCCGCCGGCGAACACCACGCCCGAGGCGTGCTGGTCGAGCAGCATGTCCACATAGTCGGCCTCGGAGAGCCCGCCCGCGGTGCGCGTGCAGAGCACCGGGGTAAAGCCGCGCTGGGCCAGCGCCCCGCCGATGACCTCGGCCAGCGCGGGAAAGATGGGGTTCTGCAGTTCGGGCAGCACGAGGCCGACAAGCCGGGCACGCTGCCCGCGCAGCTTGCTCGGTCGTTCGTACCCGAGCACATCCAGGGCGGTGAGTACGGCGTCCCTGGTGCTATCGGACACGCCTGCCTTGCCGTTGAGCACCCGGCTCACGGTCGCCTCACTGACCCCGACCTTCTTGGCCACGTCGGAAAGCCGCCGGGCGGGAGTTCGCGTCATGCAAGCAAAGATACGGCATCTTTCAGTAAGTTGCAGTCGATTTTCTCCATAGTTTCCGCATGTCACCATCGTAATAAAGTTGTGTCTTTTCATTAGATAATCGACATCTTGCAAGCAGATGTCCGGAAACGTATCTTGCTCCTAACGAAGACGGCGCCGAGGCCGCATATCGCAGCGGCGCGGTCACCCATCGCCGATGTTCAGCCCAAGGAAGGGATGGAGCGATGAAGAGCAGACAGCGCTTCGGACTGCGCTATCGCCCAATAGTCGCGGTCGCCAGCGTGGCGGGCATTGTCCTCACCGCCGCGGCCTGCACGAGCAACAGCTCGAGCAGCACCGCCAGCAACACCAGTACGAGCAGCAGCGGCGCCAGCAGCACGGCCGCCGCAGCAGCACCGGTGACCATCAGCGTCGACTGTGCGCCGCCGGCCTCCGAGCAGCCGGTCCAGCACAAGGAGTGGCTGGAAGATGTCGCCCTGTTCGAGAAGGCCAACCCGAACATCACCGTTAACAGCGTCTACAACTACCCCTGCGAGTCTCCCCCCACCTTCACCGCCATGCTGCGGGCCGGAACCGAGACCAACCTCTTCTACACCTACTTCACCGACTTGCCACAGGTTCTGACGGCAGGCCAGGCGGCGGACATCACGTCGTACGTCAACACGACCACCGTGCCGAACCTCAACTCGATCGCGCCCGAAGCGATGAAGGCCGTGACGGCGGGCAAGACGGTCTACGGGCTCCCGACCTCCAACTACACCCAGGGCCTGATCTACAACCGGAAGCTCTTCTCCAAGGCCGGCCTGAACCCGAACGACCCGCCGGCCACCTGGGCCGAGGTGGAGAAGGACGCCACCGCCATCGCCAAGCTGGGCAACGGCATCGAGGGCTGGGGCGACTACAGCGCCGACAACAACGGCGGCTGGCACTTCACCTCTTACCTGGACGCGCTCGGCGGCTCGATGGTCAATGAGACCACCGCACCGCCCACGGCCAGCTTCGACAACGCCAACGGCATGGCGATCCTGGAGGCGCTGCACGCGCTGCGCTTCACCGACAACGCGATGAGCGCGACCCAGGGCCTCGGCTGGGGCACCCTGCAGACGCAGTTCGCCGAGGGCAAGCTGGGGATGTACATCGCCGCGCCGGACGACATCTACAACGTGATCGTGCCGGCCGACCATGGCAACCTCAGCGACATCGGCATGGGCATGCTGCCCAGCGTGACCGGCAAGCCAGCCGGGTCGCTGTCCGGCGGTAACGACTACGTGTTCGCCAAGACGGACACCCCGGCCCAGATCGAGGCGGGCATCAAGTGGATCGACTTCGAGGACCTGACGCCTGGGCTGGGCCAGTTCAACTTCGCCCGGCAGAAGGCGGACGGCTTCCCGGTCGGCTTTGACGAGCCCGACCTGTTCAACGGCGCCGTCGGGGGGCAGATCAACGCGGACAGGGACAAGTACGCGACCATCAACACCTCGTACTACACCGCGTACGTCAACGCCAACGAGGCCGGCGACGGTGAGCCGCTGGACGCGCAGGCCGTCTACAAGTCGCTTGACCCGACCATGCTGGCGGTGCTGACCGAGGCCAACGCCAACATCCCGTCGCTCCTCAAGCAGGCATCGACCAACGTCAACGACATACTGCAGTTCGTCACCGGATAAGGCGGAGACCACGGTCCGTTCCATCTCATCGATTTAGAAACCCCGCTGGACCCCGGGGCGGGCGGCGACCTCCGCCGCCCGCCCCAGTCCGGTCCCCCGGCGGATTCAGCTCACCAGTGAACAGGAGACTTGCCCATGGCGGATGTCGCGACGGCGCCCAAGCCGCTGGCCCGGCGCCGGCCGCCGAAGCGGCGCGCCAGCAGCTACCTCATGCCGAAGGTGCAGCGCAACGTCGCGGCGTGGGGGTTCCTGGTCGGGGCGGTGCTCTGCTTCAGCTTCTTCTCCTGGTACCCGATCGTGCGCGAAATCATCATGAGCTTCCAGAAGCCGATCTACGGGGGCGGCTACGCCTGGGCTGGCTGGTTCAACTACAACGCGATCTTCCACGACGGGACGTTCTGGATCGCTTGGCGCAACACGCTCGAGTTCACCCTGCTCGCGCTCGTCATCGGCTTCGCGGTCCCGTTCTGCGTGGCGATCCTGCTCAACGAGATGCGGCACGCCCGGGGCTACCTGCGGGCGCTGGTCTACCTGCCGGTGATGCTGCCGCCGGCCGCGGCGCTGCTGCTGTTCGCCTACTTCTACAACCCGCAGTACGGCCTGTTCGACGACATCCTGCGCATCCTGCACCTGCCGACCTCGCAGTTCGTGTTCCAGCCGGGCACCGGCTTCATCAGCACCGCGATGATCTCGGTGGTGATCGCCTCGACCTGGATGAACATGGGCGGCGCGACGCTGATCTACCTGGCCGCGCTGCAGAACATCCCGGGTGAGCTTTACGAGGCGGCCGAGCTCGAGGGCGCGGGGCTGTTCCGGCGGATCATCCACGTCACGATCCCGCAGACCAGGCTGATCCTCATCATGCTGCTGATGCTGCAGGTCGTCGCCACCATGCAGATGTTCGTCGAGTCGTTCGTGCTGACCAACGGCGGCGGCGGCGTCGGCGACAACACCCTCTCGGTGGTGATGCTCATCTACCAGTACGCCTTCGAGATGAGCGGCGCCAGCAACTACAACATCGCGTCGGCCCTCGGCGTGGTCCTCATGGTGGTGCTCGCCGCCTTCTCCGCCGGGTTCCTGTGGGCGACCCGTGAGCGCAGCTAACCCGGTTAGGAAGGGAATCTGATGGTTCGACTCGCAACCGCCGGCACCGCCCGTCGGCCCCGCCAGCGGGCGGCGCCCACGCCGGTGACGAGAACGCTTATCTCAAGCGTTCAGCTGAACCGCGCACGCGGCAAGGTCATGTACCGGGTGGTGCTGACGCTGGTGATCGTGGTGTTCACGCTCATCTTTATCGGGCCCATGTATTTCCTGTTCACCGATGGGCTCAAGTCGACCCAGGAAGCGATCGCGACGCCGCCGACGCTGTACCCGCACCATATTTACCCGGGGAACTATAAGGCGGCGTTCGACCGGCTCGATATCGGGCGGCTGATGTGGAACACCGTGTATTACGCGTTCGGCGCGCTGGTGTTCCAGCTGATCTTCGACGTGGCCGCCGCCTACTCGCTGTCCAAGCTCCGGCCGCTGCTCGGGAACGTGGTCCTCTTCCTGATGCTGGCCACGCTCATGATCCCGGCCGCCGTCCTGGTGGTGCCGCAGTACGTGACGATGGTGAACCTGCCGATCCTGCACCTGAACTTGATCGGCACGCCGGAGGCCATCTGGCTCCCCTCGGTGGCTAACGCGTTCAACATCTATCTGCTCAAGCGCTTCTTCGACTCGATTCCCCGGGACTACATCGACGCGGCGCAGGTCGACGGCGCCTCCGCGATGATGGTCCTGCTGCGGATCGTGCTGCCGATTTCCCGGCCGATCCTGGCCGTGGTCTCGATCTTCAGCCTGGTCGCGGTGTGGAAGGACTTCCTCTGGCCGCTACTGTCGGAGTACGGGTACACCCCGACCAGGGAAACCCTGAACGTTGGCATCTGGCAGGCCTCCCAAGAAACGCCGCAGAACCTGATCATCGCCGCGTCGGCGATGGCGGCGATCCCGACTATCGTCTTCTTCCTCATCTTCCAGCGCAACATCATGGCCGGCCTCACGGCCGGTGGCATCCGAGGCTGATCACCGGGTGCGGGGTCACCGCCGCACGCGCATCAGCCGGCCGCGGTCATCGACCGCTGCCCTCATCCTGGACAGAAAGCAGGTTCACCGTGCAAAAGCCGGCATCACCCGGGTCATCGTCATCGGGGTCGAGCGATTCCTGGTGGCGCGGGGCCGCGATCTACCAGCTGTACGTCCGCAGTTTCGCGGACGGGAGCGGCGACGGGATCGGTGACTTGGCGGGCGCGCGCGCCCACCTGCCGTACCTGGCCGCGCTCGGGGTCGACGCGATCTGGTTCAACCCCTGGTACCCGTCGCCGATGTTCGACGCCGGGTACGACATCGCTGACTACCGTGACGTCGATCCCGTCTTTGGCACCCTGGCGGACGCGGACGCGCTGATAACCGAGGCGCACGCGCTCGGCATAAAGATCATCATTGACATTGTCCCCAACCACTCCTCCTTCTTGCACCCGTGGTTCGCCGAGGCCCTGGCGGCCGGTCCCGGGTCGGCCGCACGGGACCGGTTCTGGTTCCGGCCGGGCACCGGGCCCGGCGGTGACCAGCCGCCGAACAACTGGCAGTCGATCTTCGGCGGCCCCGGCTGGACCCGGGTGACCGAGCCCGACGGAACCCCGGGCGAGTGGTACCTGCACCTGTTCGCGCCCGAGCAGCCGGACTTCAACTGGGACTCCCCCGCCGTCCGCCAGGAGTTCGAGGACGTGCTGCGGTTCTGGTTCGACCGGGGAGCCGATGGCATCAGGATCGACTCGGCCGCGCTGCTCTCCAAGGACCCGGACCTGCCCGACCTCGGCGACGCGGAGCCGCCGGCTGGCCTGCACCCGTACACCGACCGGGACGACGTGCACGACATCTACCGCTCGTGGCGGGCGATCGCGGACGAGGCACCCGGCCGGGTGCTGGTCGGCGAGGTCTGGCTGCCCGACAGCGGGCGGCTCGCGCGGTACGTCAACCAGGGCGAGCTGCACACAGTGTTCAACTTCCCGTACCTGAGCTGCCCGTGGGATGCCAGCGAGCTGCACCAGGTAATCGACCAGACGCTTGGCCTGCCGGGTGAGGCCCCGGCGACCTGGGTGCTGTCCAACCACGACGTGGACCGGATCGTCACCCGGTACGGCCGGGCGGATACCGCCTTCAACCTGGACCGGCGGCGGTACTTCCACGGCTTCCCCACCGACCTGGAACTCGGCACCCGGCGCGCACGGGCGGCCGCGCTGCTGACGATGGCCCTGCCCGGCGCCGTCTACATCTACCAGGGCGAGGAACTCGGCCTGTGGGAGGTGCAGGACATCCCCGAGGAGCTCCGGCAGGACCCGATCTGGCACCGCACGGACGGTGCGGACCCCGGCCGGGACGGGTCGCGGGTGCCGCTGCCGTGGTCGGGGACGGAACCGCCGTTCGGCTTCTCGCCACCCGGCGCGTCCGCCCCGCCGTGGCTCCGGCAGCCGAAGGAGTGGCGCGACCTCACCGTCGCGGCCGAGTCCGCCAGCCCCGACTCGATGCTGGCGCTCTACCGGGACGCGCTGCGCATCCGCCGTTCCGGGCCGCTGTTGGGCGACGGCCCGATGACCTGGGTGCCGTCGCCGGACGGGGTGCTCGCCTTCGACCGCGCCCCCGCTGTCGCCGACCCGCGGGGCGGCGCGGCCAGCGGCGAGTGCGTGCGCTGCATCGCTAACATCGCCGGCGAGCCGGTGCCGCTCCCGGCGCATGCCACCGTCCTGCTGGCCAGCGGCCCGCTCGACGCCGGCCTGCTGCCGCCCGACACCACCGCCTGGCTGCGGATGGAGTGACCGGCGGCCCCGCCGCCGGTCAGGGCCGGAGGGCAGCCCGGGCGGCGGCCGTTAGCTGGGGAGTGTAAGAGGGGCCGAAGAGGCAGACGTGGACGAGCAGGGGGTGCAGCTGGTGCAGCGGGACACGGGAGCGCCACCCGTCGGCTAGCGGAGCCGCCTCAGTGTAGGCGCGCAAGGTCTCATCCAGGTGGGGGGCGCCGAAAAGGGCGAGCATCGCCAGGTCGGTCTCCCGGTGCCCGCCGTGCGCGGCCGGGTCGATCAGCGCGGCGCGCCCGCCGGGCCAGAGCACGTTGCCCGACCACAGGTCTCCGTGGATCCGGCTCGGTGGCTCGGGCGGCCCGGCCAGCTCGCCGATGCGGCCGATGACGGCCTCCACCTGGCGCAGGCCGGCCGGGGAGAGCGCGCCGTCGTCATGCGCCCGCCGAAGGTATGGAACGATCCGCCGCTGCGCGTACCAGCGTCCCCAGTCCGTGTTCCGCGGGTGGACGGGCTGCGGGCTGTTCCCTGACGGCATCAGCCGGGTGGTGGTTGCGGGGCTGTCCAGCGCGGTGTTGTCGAGCGGAAGGGACGCGATGTAACCGGGCCACGGCGCCCCGAAGGCTGGCGCGCCGGCCGCGTGCATCCTGGCCAGGGCCCGGCCGAACTCACCCGCCGCGAACGGCGACGGGCCGCCCTCGGGCAACAGCTCGATGACCAGCATGCGCTCGTCCGCGCCGAGCACCTCCGGCACCGGTACCGCCCCCGCCCCGGCCAGCCAGCGCAGCCCGTTCGCCTCGGCCGCGAACGCGTCCCCGCTCTGGCCGGCAGCCGATTCCTTGACGAACACGGCGCGCCCGTCGGCCAGCGTTCCCCGTAGCTGCCGGAACCCATGCCGGGAGCCCACGACCTGGACATCGGCGACCGGGACGCCGACGAGCGCGCCGATCCGCGCCGCAGAGCTGTCAGGAACGGCCATGCCTCATTCTGCGGCAGAAACCCGAGCGCGGCGGCCCGGCGGGCGGCCGTGGATGGGCTGGCGGCGCTCCGCATGGGGAGCATCGCCGGCCCATGCACGGGCTGGGTCAGAGGTCGGCGTACTGGGGTTCGTCGGCGATCAGGATCCGCTCGAGCAGGCGGGGGAAATCGCCGTAGTTGCGGACCGCGTAGTGTACCGCGGCCCGGTTGTCCCAGAACGCGATGGAGCCCGGACGCCAGCTGAAACGGACCTGAAGCTCTGGCTTGCGGTACTGGTCGTGCACGATCGAGAGGAGCTCGCGGCTCTCCTGCTGGTCAAGCCCGACAATCCACGGGTGCTCGGTGAAGTTGACGAACAGGATCTTCTTGCCGGTCTCGCGGTGAGTGCGGACGATCGGGTGGGCGACAATCGGGTAGTCCTGGCCGGAGTTGACCAGGGCGTCCCGGTAGTCATGGGTGACGTGCAGTCCTTCGAGGCGTTCCTTGACGTCCTCCGGCAGCCTTTCGTAGGCGAGGCCGGCGTCCACCCAGATGGTGTCGCCGCCGACGTCGGGCAGGTTCACCGCACGGAGCACCGCGCCCCAGGTGGGGACGAGCCGCCAGCTGGTGTCGCTGTGGTACGGGTCCCAGCCCTCGGCCTGCTGCTTGGCCAGCAGCTTTTCCAGCCTTTTGCCGTCGGTGGCGGCGATCTTGTGGATGGCGGTGGACTTGTCCGGGGCGGCCTTGGTGGTGCTCGGGTGGGTATAGAGCGGGCCGAACTGGCGCGCGAAGGCCGCGTGCTGTTCCTGGTCGAGATTCTGCTCGCGGAAGAAGACGACCTTGTACGTGAGGATGGCGGCCTTGATCTGGTCTCGCTCCTCGTCGCCCAGCGGGCGGCTGAGGTCAACCCCGCTGATCTCCGCGCCGATCGTGGGCTGGAGCGGCCGGACGGTGAGGGTCCCGTCCTGCACGGCTTGCTCGGTCACTGCGGTCATCGCGACTCCTAAATGTCTACTAAGTTGACCGGTAATATGTAATTTACGATCGGGTCTCTGTAGTGTCAACGTTTGATGTTGGATTGTAGGAAAATGAGGCTATTGCGCTGGAACGAGACTTCCGGCACGGCAGACGGCCCGGCACGGACCGGAGGGTTCTGGCGGCAGGCGGGTGATTTACGCTGAGGCATGATCCGCTTGGTCCGCGACGGAGCCCCCAGACCGTTGGCTCCGCCCGGCGCGCTGCCGCTGCCCGGCCGCCCGCGGCGGGGAAAGCCGTTCCGGGTGCTAGTGCTCGGCGGGGCCCGCTCGGGGAAATCGGTGACCGCCGAGCGGATGCTGGCCGCACGCGAACAGGTCGACTACGTCGCCTGCGGTCCCGCCGCCGGCACCGACCCCTCGTGGGCCGAGCGCGTCCGGCTGCACCGGGAACGCCGGCCAGCGCACTGGACGACCGTGGAAACCCTGGACGTGGCGGGCCTGCTGACCGGGACCGGGCCAGCCCGCGAGGCTGTTCCCGTGCTGGTGGACTGCCTGTCCACCTGGCTCGCGGGGGTGATGGACGACTGCGGCCTGTGGGCGGAGACGGACGGCGCGGGCAAGGAACTCGCGTCCCGGGTGGACACGCTGCTCGACGCCTGGCGGTCAACCCGGCGGCAGGTGGTCGCGGTGAGCAACGAGGTCGGTTCCGGTGTCGTGCCCGCTACCGTGTCCGGCGGCCGGTTCCGTGACGAGCTCGGGACGCTGAATGCCCGCGTCGCCGCCGAGTGCGAGCAGGTCTGGCTCTGCGTCGCGGGCATTCCCCGGCGCATCCGGTGAGGTGGCGGATCCTTGTTACAGCGCATTCGTGCTACTGCGCCTGCGCGCACGGCGTATCTGTACACGGCACATCCAGGGAGGCGGTGAGGCGGTGAGACGCCCCGCCTGGCGAATTGCGCTGAGCTTGTTCACCGTCATCCCGGTCGGCGCTGACGGTGAACTCGGCCCCGGCGACGGCGCGCGCGCCGTCCGCTGGCTGCCCGCCGTCGGCCTGCTGCTCGGCCTGGCCGGCGTGTGCGTTGTCCTCGGCGTCGGCGCCATCAACGGGTCAGGCCCCGGACGGGCACTCGGCGCGGCGCTGGCCGTCGCGCTGGTCGCGTTCCTGACCGGCGGGCTGCATCTGGACGGCCTGGCCGACACGGCCGACGGGCTTGGCAGCCGCCGGCCTGCCGCCGACGCGCTGGACATCATGCGCCGCTCAGACATCGGCCCGATGGGGGTGGCCACGCTCGTCCTCGTGCTGCTCGTGCAGGTGGCGGCCCTGGCCGCGGTACCCCGCCTGCCGCTGGCGGCCGCGGCGCTGGCGCTGGCCGAGGTCACCGGCCGCGTCTCGATCGTTGTCGCGACCGAGGCACCCGCTGCCCGGCCAGGGGGATTCGGTGCGCTCGCGGCCGGCCAGACCACAGCCCGGGATCGCGCCCTCGCCGTAGGCGCGCTCGCCTGCGCTGTCGCGCTAGCCGGGCTCTTGGCCGGCGGGGCCGGCCTGGCGGTCCGCGGCCTAGCCGCCGCCGCCGCGGGCCTGGGCGCCGGAGCCCTGCTGCAGTCGGTCGCGCGACGCCGACTGGGCGGCACGACTGGCGACGTCTTCGGCGCGATCGGGGAACTGAGCGCCACCGCGGTGCTTGTTGCCGCCGCGTTGCTTACCTAGACGATGTCGTTGGCGTAGCCGGCCGGTCGGGGCTATGTCCGTCTGCCCCAGAGGACCCGGATGCTGCTGTTCCCTGCGCCGCCGACTGCGCTAGGGGCGGTGGCTGGCGTAGCCGGCCGGGGCTGTGTCGGCGGGCGAGGCGGCGGATGGGGGTGCCGCCGTCCGCGGCTTGGGCCGGCGTGCGCCCTGGGTGCGGGCTGGCGCAGGCGACGGCGTCCGGGGCCGCCGGGCGGATCATCGTTCCGGCCGTTCACAGCCGTGCGCGCCTTCCTATCAGTTCTGACCACTCCGGCTCGCCTTCCTATCAGTTCTGACCATAAAATCCGGGCATTTCGGGCGCTGAAGTGGTCGGAACCGATAGGAAGATGAAAAAGAGTGGTCAGAAGTGATAGGAAGCTGGCTGCGGACGCCAGCCGGCTGGCGGCGCCCGGCGCGGAGCCGGCCACCGCGGCAGCCGCGGCCGCACTAGTCGAGGCCGACGACGGTCCAGGAGGACTGCGGTGCGCTGGGGGTGATGACCAGCAGCACGCGGTCGTCGGCGATGAGGTCCCCGGCCAGTTCGTCGTCGGGCGGGGTGAGGCGGCCGTGCTTCTCGCGGATGGCGCGGAAGAGGTGGAGGTTGGGCTTGACGTCCTCGCGGATCTCTACGCTGCCGGAAAGGGCCGCATAGCGGTGGCCGGTGGTGTCATCGACGACCAACTCGACGCGGGGATCGCGGGTGAAGATCTTGTACTTCACCCGGGGGCGGGTGGTGGAGATGTAGAAGCGCGCCCCGTCCCAGAAGAACCAGTTGGGCGAGACGTGCGGGCGTCCGTCCTTGCGGATGCCGGCGACGATGACGTTACGGGGTTCGGCCAGGAAGGCTTCAAGAGCGGTGGGCGAGGTCATGGAAGCACTGTAAATCAGTCTTTGCCGATCGTAAAAGTAATGTTCTGATGGAGGCGGAGCCACCGGTTCGTTCGGGATAATCGGGTTTATGGACTTTCAGATCACGCGCGATGGCCACGGAGTTCCGCATGTGCGGGGAGAGACGGCGGCGGACGCGTGGGCTGGGATGGGATACGCGTGCGCCCAGGACCGGCTGTTCCAGCTGGACTATGACCGGCGGCGGGCCTGCGGGCGGTGGGCCGAGATCGCCGGGGCCGGCGCGATCGGCGGCGACGTGCTGTCGCGCCGGCTCGGGCTCGCCGCCGCCGCGCAGCGGGACGTCGCGGTGATGTCGGCGCCGGTGCGGGCGGCGTTCGAGGCGTACGCGGACGGGGTCAACGCCGCGATCGCGGAGGGAGCGCTGCCGCTGCCCGGGCGGTACCCGGTCGAGCCGTGGCGGGCCTGGCACTCGGCCGCCGCGTTCCTGGTGCGGCACGTGCTGATGGGGCAGTGGCAGCACAAGCTGGCCAACGCGGTGCTGCTCGCGCGGATCGGGCCCGCGGCCTTCGCGCGGCTCGAGACGCGGCCGCCGCTGGGGTCGCCGCTGGCCGCGCCGCCGGGCGGGCGGCTCTCGGCACCGGTATCACGGCTGCTTGACGACGCGCTGGGCGACATCGCCGGGCATCTGGGGTTCCTCGCGGAGGTCGAGCCCGGGTCCAACGCGTGGGCCGTCAGCGGGCAGCGGACCGCCCACGGCGGGGCGGTGATCTGCAACGACTCGCACCGGGCGCTCGATACGCCCAACGTGTACTGGCAGTGCCGGGTGTCGTGCCCGTCCTTCGACGTCGTCGGGGCCACGTTCCCCGGGCTGCCCGGGTTCCCGCACTTCGGGTTCAACGGGTCGGTCGGCTGGGCGATCACCCACGCCGACGGCGACAGCCAGGACCTGTACCTGGAGCGGTTCTCCGGCGCGCGCTACCTGACCGAGGACGGGTGGGCAGCCGCCGAGCTGCGCCAGGAGCGGATCAACGTGCGCGGTGGTTCGTCGGTGACGGTGTCGGCCTGGGCGACGCGGCACGGGCCGATCGTGCACGGGTCACCCGACTCGGGGATCGCACTGGCGCTCAAGTGGACCGGGACCTACCGGGCGAACCGCGGGTTCGAGTGCCTGCCGGCCATGCTGACGGCGCGTTCGGTGGCGGAGCTGTGCGACGCGCAGGACGGCTGGGTCGATCCGGTCAACAACCTGGTCTGCGCGGACGCGGCCGGGCGCATCGCCTATCAGTGCCGCGGCGAGGTGCCGGTACGGTCCTCGGACAAGGCGCGGCGGCTGCCGGCGGCCGGCTGGGACGGAGAGTGCGAATGGACCGGACCGGTGCCGTTCGCGGAGCTGCCGCGGTCCCTCGATCCTGACGCCGGGTTCGTGACGACCGCCAACAACGCGATCGTCGACGGGGACTCGCCTTATCTGTCGTACACCTTCGCCCAGCCGTTCCGCGCCGAGCGGCTGCGCTCGCTGCTGGCCGGCCCGGGCACGCTGACGGTGGACTCGCTGGCCGGGATGCAGGCGGACACGGTCTCGCTGGCGGCGCGGGGCTGGGGCCGGCTGCTCGGCTCGCTCGGGCCGTTCGGCAGCGCGGGCGCCGAGGCGGCGCGGTCACTGCTGTCCGGATTCGACGGGGACCTGGCCGCCGGGTCGGCGGCGGCGATGCTCTACGCCTGCTTCCTCCGGGCGCTCGCGGCGGAGTTGTACCGGCCGGTGCTTGGCGCGGCCACCTGGGAGTGGGTCGCGTCGGCCAGGCTCGCGCCGACCACGTCGATGGTCCGGCGGTGGCTCGGCAACGACACCTGGGAACTGCTCGGGATGCCGGTTCCGTCCGGCAACGATCCCTCCGGCAGCGGGCCGGGCGATGGCGGCGAGCGCAGGCAGCGGGTGCTCGCGGCGGTGCCAGGCGCGCTCGCGGTGGCGTGGGCGGCGGCCGTCCACGCGGGCGGCCCTGACCCCGGGCAGTGGCGGTGGGGCGATGTCCACCAGGCGGTACGGGTGCACCCGCTCGGCCCCCGGTTCCCCGGCGTGCCAATGGGCGGTGACGCCGACACCATCCAGGCCGCCGGGTACGGCTGGCGGGCGCGCACCCCGTTCGCCGTCTCCCTTCTGTCGGTGTACCGGCAGGTGGTGGACCTGGCGTCGCCGGATTCGGCGAGTTACGTCATCCCCGGCGGCGCGTCGGGCGACCCGGCCGGCCCGCATTTCGACGACCAGCTCGCGCTGTGGGCCGCGCACCGCCGCATCCCCATGACGCCGGCCGCCCCCGCGGAATTAGAAGACGACGACCTCGGCGCCAATCGGCAGGTGCTCGTTGTAGTAGTGCGCGTTAGCCACCGCGAGGTGGACGCAGCCGTGCGACCAGTGGGTCAGGCTGCCGCCGTGGAAGGCGATGCCGCCGGGGGCGAAGAAGGTGGCCCATGGCATCGGCTCGTTGTAGATGTTGCTGACGAAATCCGGGCCGGCCTTCCAGGAGACCCGGAAGGTGCCGCTCGGGGTCGAGTGCGCGGACCCCGGCTTGCCCGGTTCCATCTGCACCGGCCCGAAGCTGACCCGGCCGCCGGCCTGCAGCCAGGTGACGTGCCGGGCCAGGTCGACGCACGCCGTGGCCGCGGCTGGGCAGTCCTTGCGGTCGGCGGCGGTGAGCACCAGCGGGGCCGGTGCGGCCGGCGGGTCCGGGACCACCGCGTGCCCGATCACCGCGGGGGCCGTATCGGCCCAGCCGGCGGCGGATGAGGACCCGGATACGCCGGGGCCCACGGCACCGGTCAGCCGCGCCCCGGACAGCACGCTGTCCGACGGGCGGGCCGCCGCGACGGCGGCGACGATCGCGGTGACCGCCACGGCCGCCGCGACCAGCGCGGTCACGTCCGGCCGTCTGGCCGGACCGCCGCCTCCGGTGCCGGGCAGCAGGCCGCGCCAACGGGGCAGCGGCGGCCGCGCCGGCGCCCGCTCCTCCGCCGTCGGCGACGCCGCCGCCGCCGTGCCGGACGCGTCCCTGCCTGTCGCGCTCATCCGCCACCCCGTTCCCATTCCTTGATGAGAAAGTATCCGCCCCGCTACCAACCGTTACACGCGGAGGCTAGCCCGCGCCGGGAAACAGGCAAACGCGGAGTGACTACTGATCTCGCGCCCGTCCGGCACCGCCTGTACCGCCCTACCCATCAATGAGCCGTCCATGACTGGCATCTTGGCACCTTGCCCTATTGACTACCTAATGCTATCTAATGTTCACTTAATGTGAGATTAACGAAATCAGACGATGGCCGCCTAGGGCGCGGATAGGAGTTTGGCATGCCCGAATTGCCGCTGGTCGGGGACGAGTTCGCCGGGTACCGGCTGCGGGCGGTACTCGGCCGGGGCGGCATGAGCACCGTCTACCAGGCCGAGAACCCGCGCCTCGGCAACGTGATAGCGCTCAAGGTACTGGCACCCGAGCTAGCGAGCGACGACGTCTTCCGCACCCGCTTCCTGGAAGAGTCGCGGATCGCGGCCGCGATGAACCACCCGCATGTGATCCCCATTCACGACATGGGATCCGGCGACGGGCTGCTGTACATCGCGATGCGCTGCGTGTCCGGGACCGACCTGCGGCAGATGATCTCCAAGCGCGGGCGGCTGCTGCCGGACACCGCGGTCTTCCTGCTCAGCCAGGCGGCGCGGGCGCTCGACGCCGCGCACCGCCGGGGCCTGGTGCACCGTGACGTCAAGCCGGGGAACCTGCTGGTCGAGCGGGGCAGCGACGAGTCGGGCCCCGACCCCGACCACCTGTACCTGGCTGACTTCGGGATCACCGAGCCCGCCATCGGGCGCTCCGGGCTGACTTCGAGCGGGCAGTTCCTCGGCACGATCGACTACGTCGCGCCGGAACAGATCCGCGGCCTTTCCGTGCTCGGCATGGCGGACCAGTACTCACTCGGCTGCGTGCTTTACGAGTGCCTGACCGGGCGGGTGCCGTTCGAGAAGGACCTGGACGCGGCGATCATCTGGGCGCATGTGGAGGAGACGCCGACCCGGGCGACGCTGCTGCGGCCCGACCTGCCGTCCGCCATCGACGGGGTGTTTGACCAGGTCCTGGCCAAGCAGCCGGGCGACCGGTATGCCAGCTGCCGCGAGTTCATGACCGCCGCCCGCTCCGCGCTGCGCGTGCCCGAGACCGCGGTGACGGCGAGGCCGTCGACCGACGTGTCGTTGCGCGCGCCCTGGCCCGCACCGCCGCTAGCCGACTACCAGGAACTCGCGCACGACCCGTTCGGGCGCGACCTGATCACGACCAGCGCGCGGCGCGGAGGACCGCCAGCCCTGCCGACCGCGCTGTCCCTGCTTTCCGCACCGCCCGACACCGGCGCGGTACCGCTGGACGACACGCCGCCGCTGGACGAGGCCGCGTCCGGGGGCGGGCGGGGGTACGTGGCGAGGGACGTGCGTACCGGCGGGGCGTGCCCGCCGGTACCGGCCCCGGCGCTCCGGCCGACCCCCGGGGCTGGTCGCCGCCCAGACGGCGCAGGCGCAACCACGACGGGCTGCGGGTTCCGCTGCTCGTGCTGGCGGCCGCGACAGTGATCGCGGCGGGCGCGGGGATCGGGGCCGCGGTCGGCCTGTCCCGCGGCGGCACGCCGACCGCCACCGCCTCGATGTCAATGCGGGCCTCCGCACCGGCATCGGCATCGGCATCGCCGACGGCATCGGCCGCGATGCCGAAACCGACGGCGACCGGCCTGCCCGTGAGCGCGCTGGCCAGCGCGCTCGCGCCGGTGCAGAACTTCACCGGCAGGCTCAGCCTGGCTGCCTGCAAGGAACCGATGCCGACGCTGGTGACCTGCGCCAACCCCGATCCCAAGGGTGCCATCGCCAGCGCTTCCTTCCAGACCTTCGCCAAATTGGCGACGCTCTACACGGCGTATCAGGCGGCTGTCGGGGCGATGGCGGGCAAGCCGTTCGGGCGGTAGAGAACACGCAGAACTGCGGCTCGCCCCGCCGGAGCCGATGGGGGAGATCTCCTGGAACCACTCCGAGCAGCACACGCTCAAGTACTCCGTCGCGCAGATGGCGTTGGGCATGGTGCCCGATGACGTCGCCTCGGGCCGGATGTTCTGCATCCAGCTTCCGGGCGGCGGCGAGAACATCATCTGGACGCAGAACTACGGCCACCTGCTGGTCGTGGCCAAGGGCGACGTGTCGCACGAGCAGGTCTGGCTCTGGTTCGTCGCCGTCGACCACAACGTCGCCTTCGCCGAGCGCCGGCGGATGCCGGGTATGTGAGGGCCGGGAGGCGATGGCGGGCACGCGATACGGCATGGCTGCCGTGGATCGCGGGCACGCACGGCAGTACAGCATTTCCCACTAAATTAGTCAGAAGACTTGACTATCGGCAACTATCGATGTGACCCTAGGGGTAACGAACGCACGAAGGGATCAGGCATGACCCAGCTCCAGGATCACGCGGCACTCTCCGGATCCTCCGCGTCGGCCCCGCCGCGAATACCAGCACGTCACCGTCCAAAAGGTCACCGGGGTGATCGGTGCCGTGGTCGGGGGTATCCGGGCGAACGGCGACGTCGACCCGGCCGCGCTGGCAGAGCTGCGCGCCGCCCTGCTCAGGCACAAGGTCGTGTTCCTGCGCGACCAGCATGGCGTCACCGACGACGACCAGCGTGATTTTGCCCGCCTGCTGGGGCCGGGCCAAGCCGCACCCGACGGTCACCGGAGACGGCGTGGCGATCCTGCCGATCGACTCCGAGCAGCAGAAAGCCAACTCCTGGCACACCGACGTCACGTTCGTGGACCGGGTCCCCGCGATCAGCGTGCTGCGCGCGCTGGTGCTGCCGCCCTACGGCGGCACCACCGTTGGGCGAACACCGCGGCGGCCTACGAGCGCTGCACCTGCGCTCAAGGCGCTGGTGGGCAACCTGCGGGCGGTGCACACCAACCTGTTGGACTACGCCTCGCGAGCGCCCGCAGGTCGGCGGCATCGACGTCAAGGAGCAGGACTACCGGGACCAGTTCCGCGGCCTGGAGTTCGAGACCGAGCACCCGGTTGTCCGCATCCACCCGGAGACCGGCGAGCCCACCCTGCTGCTCGGGCACTTCGTCAAGTCCTTCACCGGCCTGACCTCGGTCGACTCCTCCGAGCTGTTCACGCTCCTGCAGCGGCACGTAACCAGGCTGGAGAACACCGCCCACTCGACCTGGGCGACGGCGACATCGCCATCTGGGACAACCGGGCCACCCAGCACTACGCCGTCGCCGACTACGACGACGAGCCCCGGCTGCTGCACCGGATCACGGTGGCGGGCCCGGTCCCCGTCGGCATCAACGGCGACACGGCCGTAGTCCGCAAGGGCGACGCCTCGCACTACTCCGACCTTCCGGTGCCGTCGCCCGCCTGACGGCAGGCAGGCAACGCACAGCAGACCAGACGGGCCCGTGCCCGGCATTCACCGAATGCCGGGCACGGGCCGCTTCTTGCTCCTATGCGGGAACGCATCGTGCACCTTCGGAGTCTAAGAAGATGACGATAGGAGGCGGCCTCGATGAACGGGCGGCCCATCTGGATTTCCATGGCCGTTGTCCCGGTGCTGCTGCTTTCCGGGTGCACTCAAAAACAGGCCACCTCCACGCGGGCCCGCTCGCTGCCACCCGGCGTCATGTCGGCGACGCAGGCCTGCAGGCTGATCATCGGGAAATCGCCGCCTGGCTTTTTTACCG
>CAVQOE010000014.1:0-9525 GCA_963714295.1 uncultured Actinomycetota bacterium
CTCCTGCCATGACCACCTCGATATGCGAGCAGCACCGCCCCGCCTCGGCCGGCGGTACGGCCACCGCCGGGCAGCCAGACTGGCTCGGCGGCATCGCCTTGATGACCGGCAGCGCCGCGTCCAATCAGTTCGGCGCGGCGACTGCCGCACTGGCCTTCCCGGTACTCGGGCCCGCCGGGGTAGTCGCGGTACGCCAGTGGGTGGCCGGCGCCCTGCTGCTGACCGCCGTCCGGCCGAAGTTCGCCTCGTTCACACGACAGCAGTGGTATCCGGTACTGGGGCTGGCGTTGATCTTCGCCACCATGAACCTGTCGCTCTACGTGGCCATCGACAGGATCGGGCTGGGCCTGGCGGTGACCCTGGAGTTCCTGGGCCCGCTGTCGGTGGCGCTGCTGGCATCGCGCCGGGCCATCGACATCGGGTGCGCCCTGATCGCCGGAGCCGCCGTCGTCGTCCTGGCCAGGCCGCAGGCGAGCACCGACTACGCCGGCATCATCCTGGCCATGCTGGCCGCCGCCTGCTGGGCCGGGTACATCCTGGTCAACCGGGTCCTGGGAGCCCGGCTGCCAGGCTCCCAGGGACCTGCGGCCGCAGCCGGCCTGTCAGCCCTACTCTACGTTCCGGTCGGCATCTGGGCCCTGGCCAGCCATCCGCTGGAAGGGGCCGCGCTAGGCCGCGCCGCCACGGCCGGCATCTTGTGCTCAGCTGTCCCGATGGTCGCTGACATTCGAGCGCTGCGGCGGGTTCCGGCCAGGTTCTTCGGCGTCTTCATGAGCGTCAACCCCGTATTCGCGGCGCTGACCGGCCTCATCGTACTGGGCCAGTCGCTTGAGCTTGCCGACTGGCTCGCGGTCGCCGCCATCGTGACCGCCAACGCGGTCAGCGTCAGCACCGGCGGGCGGTCGCGGTCCGGCCAGCGCCGGAGTCGCACGAGGGCGACCATGAATGATCCCGGCATGCGCAGCGCACCTGCGCCTAGCGCGGCGGATCTGGTTCCGGGAAGAGGGGCGGTGGGCGCCGCGGTACGGGGCCAGGGCCCGCGCGGCTGACGCCAGGACCTTCCGGCTTGGCCGCGCTGGGCTTGGTGGCGGCCACGTCGGCCCACGCGTGGCCGTCCGGGCCTGCCGTGCCTACCGCGGTGGCGGCGGCGAGCGCGAGGGTGGCGTGGACCTGCGCGGCGGTCAGGGTCAGCGCCCATTCGGGGCCGTAGGTGGCGCCGCGGGTGTGGCGGTCGGCCAGGGTCAGCAGGCGCTCGGCCTCGGCGTAGTGTTCCGGGCCTGTCATCGGTCCTCCAGGTGGCTCGATGCGGGGGCACTGGATGTGATAGCCGCTGGCCGCCCTGTCCATGCAGATTCCCGGCCAGGCCTGCGATTATGCGGCGCCGGTGCCGGACATGGATGTTCTGCGCCGCTCCTCCTGGTCATCTGGTAGTACCGACCGGAGGAACCGCTGTCCTACCGTGGACGTATGACCGCATGGGGCAACCTGCCGGCCGCGCTGCCGCCGCATGGCACGGTGCTGGCCTGGGCGCGAGGCTGCCGGTGCGAAGAGTGCGAACGCGAGTACCAGCGTTTCGTGTCCGAACTGGCATTGCGAAGGCCGCTGAGGCTTCCGGCTCAGCCGGAGCCCCGCAAGCTGGATGCCGACACCGCCGCCCGGCTGGAACCGGCGGTGCGCCAGTCCGAGTGCCCCGTGTGCGGCGCGCTGCGCCATCAGCGGTGCCGCAACCTGGCGTTCCCCCAGCATTTCGCGCCGACTCATCCTGAGCGCGGAAGCGGCCCGTGACCGGGGGTCCAAGAGCCGGCCGTTGACACAACCGTTCGGTTGCCATAATGTAGCAACCGTTTGGTTGCTACTTAGTGGAGGCTGTCATGGGGTTTCCTGACCGCATCGAGCGGACCGTACCGATCGCGCACCCGCCGGAGAAGGTGTGGGCGGCGCTCACCACGGCCGAGGGTCTGGGCGCCTGGTTCGGCAACGAGGCGACGATCGACCTGCGCCCGGGCGGGTCAGCCCGGATGAGATGGGCCGACGGGCCCACGGTCGAGATGCGCGTGGAACGGGTAGAGGAGCCGACGGTGTTCGGGTTCACCTGGCCCATTTACGGGCTGCCCGAGGACGATCCGCGCCGTACCTACGTCGAGTTCACCCTTGAGTCGGCTGATCCGGGCACGCGGCTGACGGTGGTCGAGACCGGGTTCGCCCAGCTTCCCGAGGACGCCTACCGCAAGGCGTATGGCGGAAACACCGAGGGCTGGGCGAAGGAGCTGGGTGAACTGGCCGACTACCTCGATGCCGCCTGACACCCAGCCGCGCGCCGGACCTGACGTCGAGGCGATCGCCGAGCAGGTCTTCACCGCGCTGGCCGACCCGACCCGGCGGACCATCCTGGCCGCGCTAGCCGCACAGGGCCCGGCCACGGCCACCGACCTAGCCGGCCGGCTGCCGGTCACCCGGCAGGCGATCGCCAAGCACCTGGCCCTGCTGGCCGAGTCCGGCCTGGTGAGGGCCGAACCGGGGGAACGGCGCCGGGTGCGGTACCGGCTGCGGTCCGCCCCGATGCAGGTGGCGCAGCAATTCCTGGCCGCGCTGGCCCGCGACTGGGACGGCCCGCTCGATGCGCTGAAGGATCACCTCGACCGGACTGCTCGCGATCCCGCCATAACAAGAAAAGACACGAAAAGGAAGACCAACAATGACCAGTCACAAGACCGGGACACGTGAAGAGTGGCGGGCCGCCCGGCTGGAGCTGCTTCAAGCCGAGAAAGCGCTGACGCGGCGCACCGACGACATGGCGCGGCAGCGCCAAGAGCTGCCCTGGGTCAGCATCGACAAGCAGTACCGGTTCGACACCGACCAGGGGCCGGCGTTGCTCGCCGACCTGTTCCAAGGGCGCTCGCAGCTTCTCGTCTACCACTTCATGTTCGGGCCCGACTACACCGCCGGGTGCCCGTCCTGTTCGGCGATCGCTGACGGGTTCAGCGGCTCGGTCGTCCACCTCGCCAATCACGACGTCACGCTGACCGCGGTGTCGCGGGCCCCGCTGGCGAAGATCCAGGCGTACAAGCAGCGGATGGGCTGGAGCTTCCCCTTCGCGTCGTCCTACGGCAGCGACTTCAACTACGACTTCCAGGTAGGGCACACCAAGGAGGCGTGGGACGCCGGGGCCGTCGAGTACAACTTCCGCGTGACGGACCTGCGGCCGCCCGCCAGCGAGGAGAGTTCCCGGAACGCCTGGGCCGAGGCGATCGTCAGCACGGACTGGGAAACCTACCGGCGCGAAGGGCCCGGGATGAGCGCGTTCGCGGTCGAGGACGGCGTCGTCTACCACACCTACTCGGCGTACGAGCGCGGTCTCGACGCGGTGTGGGGCATGTACCAGTGGCTCGACCGCGCCCCGCTCGGCCGCAACGAAACCGGCCATTGGTGGCGCCGCCACGACGAGTACGACAGCGAGTGAGATCATGGCGAACTTGGCTCCGGGCGGGGCCAGCGACTATAACACCAAGATCATCGAGGAGTTCCGGGCGAACGAGGGACGCGTCGGCGGGCCATGGGCGGGCACCCCGATGATTCTCATCCACCACATCGGCGCCAGTTCTGGGATCGAACGCGTCTCGCCGCTGGGCTGCTTCCCTCAGGCAGACGGCCGCTTCGCGATCGTCGCCTCCAACGGAGGATCGCCCACCCACCCGGACTGGTACTACAACCTCAAGGCCAACCCCAAGATCAAGGCCGAGGTGGGTGCCCAGACGTTCACGGTCGTGGCGGAGGAACTGGACGATCCCGCCCGCGCCGGGCTGTGGCCGAAGCTGGTCGCGGAGGCTCCTACTGTCGGCGAATTCCAGGCCAGGACCACGCGGCAGATTCCGGTGTTCATGCTGACGCGCCAGGACTGACCTTACCCGCGGCGCTAAGCGCTGAAGTGCTGCCGGTACATTCCGGCGACGCGAAATGCCAGGTCGAGGGACTGGCTGCGATTGAGCCTGGGATCGCAGGCGGTCTCGTACCGGTGGCCCAGGTCGCTTTCTGTGATGTCCTGCCCGCCGCCTACGCATTCGGTGACGTCATCGCCGGTGAACTCGATATGGATGCCGCCGGGGTGAGTGCCGAGCGCGCGGTGCACCTCGAAGAAGCCCGCGACCTCCTCCAGCACGTCATCGAAGTACCGCGTCTTCTGCCCGCCAGCCGCCTCGACTGTGTTGCCGTGCATCGGGTCGCACACCCAGGCGACCACAGCGCCGCTGGCCGCCACCGCTTCCACCAGCGGCGGCAGCGCCTCGCGCACCCGGCCTGCGCCCATCCGCGTGACCAAGGTGAGCCGACCAGGCTCCCGGTCCGGGTCGAGGGCTCCGATCAGGGCCAGCACGTCCTGCGCACTAGCCGTGGGGCCGATCTTGACGGCTACCGGGTTGCGGACCTGACGCGCGAACTGAACGTGGGCGCCGCCCGGAGCGCGGGTGCGCTCCCCGATCCACAGCAGGTGAGCCGACAGGTCGTAGGCCAGCCCGCTCCGCGAGTCGATCCTGGTCAGCGCGCGCTCATAGTCCAGGAGCAGGGCCTCATGGCTGCAGTAGAACTCGACCGCGCGGAACTCTTCCGGATCAGCCCCGCAGGCATGCATGAACGCGATCGCCCGGTCGATCTCGCCCGCCAGCCGCTCATAGCGTTGCCCGGCCGGGCTACGGGCGACGAAGTCCTGGTTCCAGGCATGCACCTGGCGGAGGTCGGCGTACCCGCCGCTGGCGAAGGCCCGGCACAGGTTCAGCGTGACCGACGAGCAATGATACGCATCAAGCAGCCGACCGGGGTCGGGCGTCCTCGCCGCGGCGGTGAACTCGATCCCGTTGACCGCGTCGCCCCGGTAGACAGGAAGCTCCACACCCTCCCTGACTTCGGTCACCGCCGACCGTGGCTTGGCGAACTGGCCCGCCATCCGGCCGACCTTCACCACCGGCACACTGGCCGCATAGGTGAGCACCACAGCCATCTGCAGCAGCGTCCTGAGCTTGCCCCCGATGCCGTCGGCAGTAGTGCCCGCGAACGTCTCCGCGCAGTCGCCGCCCTGCAGCAGGAATGCCTCACCACGCGCCACCGAGGCCAGCCGCTCCTTCAGTTGATCGCATTCCCCCGCGAACACCAGCGGCGGCAGGCTCTCCAGGCCGCTCACCGCCGCCTCAAGCCGGCCATGGTCAGGCCACTCCGGCTGCTGAAGCCCTGCCGCCCCGCGGCGTTGTACCCCTGGCCCGGCAACACCCGGGAGCCGCACAGGAACCCCCGGTCCGGCAGCAGCCCTGGATGCGGTCACCTGCTCAGGCTAGCGGCCCGGGCGTGATCCCAGGTGCTGCAGGCCGGGGGTAGCGGTTGCCGACGCCGGGGCGGCGGCGCTGTTCTGGCGCCTGGCTGCCCCGGTACCTGCATACCGGCCGCCGTGTGTGCCCAGCGGGATGGCGCCGATCGTCTCCGCGCCTGGCGGGTTGCGGTGACGGTAACTCAGGCGTCGTCGTGGTCTGCGTTCCGGACGACACTGTTGCCGTAACGATGCGGTAACGGGCGTTCCTTAATCTGGCCTTCAGTGGCATAAGGTGCATGATCGGCTCAAGAGGTGAGACATGCCCGGGGCAGCGTTCTGGCGTGGGTGGCCGATGTGGGCCGGCCAGCGGTGCAGGTCGCGCGCTAGGGGGCGCCGATGACGGTCCGGATCCTACGATGGGCGACCGGCTGCGTCGCGGCGGTATCTGTTGCGCTGCTGGTTGGCGGGGTAGCGCTGTCATACGCCGGCCGGCACATGGGACCCCTGAGTCGATGGGACTTCTCCAATGTCTTCGAGGAGGCCACGTTCATGGCCGTCCCGGCGGTGGGCTTCGTCCTGGCGTCCAGGCGGCCAGGGAACAGAGTCGGCTGGATCTTCCTAGGCGCGGGACTGCTGCTGGGCCTGGGCTTTTTCTGCGACCGGTACGGGCGGGGCGGACTGGTCGCGGCTCCCGCGTCGCTGCCGGCGGCCCGGGCGGCCGCGTGGTTCGCGAACTGGGCTTGGGCGATCCCGGCGGGGGGATTGGCGTTCATACTCCTGCTGTTCCCGACCGGGCGGCTGTCCTCGCGGCGATGGCGCCCGGCCGCGTGGTTCGTGGCCGCAGTGTTCACGCTCTATGCGGCGGCCGGGGTAGCACGCGCCTGCCGCCTGTGGGCGGACCCGTACGCTGTGGCCAGTGACGGATGGTACTGGGGGTCGCATACCGCGGTCCTGATCTCGGTGCCCGCCGCCCTGCTGGTCGGTGCCGCCGCAGTGGCGGCTCGGTTCGCCAGGTCGTCGGGTGAGGAGCGGCTGCAGCTGAAGTGGTTCGCGACGGCGGCCCTGCTCGTGGTCGCCGCGACCATCCCGCTCTCGCTCGCCCCGCAGATCGCGTTGAGCCCGGCGGTCGCGAGCGCGGCGCTGTCAACGCTGAAGGTGGTGTTCGGCCTGGCGCTGGTGTGCGTGTACGTAGCCATCGCGGTCGGGGTATTGAAGTACCGGCTGTACGACATCGACCGGGTCATCTCCCGGACGCTGGCCTACGCGATCGTCACCGGCGTGCTGGCCGGGGTCTACGCCGGGCTGGTGCTGCTGGCTACCCAGGTGTTCCGCGTGCACGCCCCGGTGGCGGTGGCCGCCGCTACCCTGGCCGCGGCGGCCCTGTTTAGCCCGGTGCGGCGGCGGGTGCAGCGGCGGGTGGACCGGCGGTTCAACCGGGCCCGGTATGACGCCGACCAGACCGTGGCCGCGTTCGCGGCCCGGCTGAAGGACGCGGTCGACCTGGACACCGTCCGCGAGGACCTGGCCCGCGTCGTGCAAACGGCACTGGAACCCGCCCACGTCTCGGTGTGGACCAGCCGGCGCGAATGAGATTTGCCGCGCCTCTTCCTCTCGGGCTCGCCGCCCCGCACGACTATTTCTGTCTCTCAGCTGGCGCGCCGGTCCTGGAAGGTATGCCGGTACGCCTGTGGGCTGGTGTGCACGGCCCGGCTGAAGTGCTTCCGGAGGTTGGCTGCCGTGGAGAAGCCGCTTTTCTCCGCGACTGAATCAATCGGCAGGTCGCTCATTTCGAGGAGTCGCTGGGCGAGCTGGACGCGCTGGCGCACCAGCCACTGATACGGGGTCGTGCCGGTGCTGGCCAGGAACCGGCGGGCGAACGTCCGGGGGCTCATGGCGGAGCGAGCCGCCAGGTCTTCGACCGTTATCGGTTCGTCCAGATGCTCCTGGAGCCAGCCGACGGTGCCGGCGAACAGGCTGGCGCTGTCGAGTTCGGGCATCGGCGCGTCGATGTACTGGGCCTGGCCCCCGTCGCGCTGGGGCGCGACCACCAGCTGGCGGGCGAGCTGGGTGGCGATCTCTGTGCCGTAGTCCTGGCGGACCACGTGCAGGCACAAGTCGATGCTGGCGGCGCTCCCGGCTGAGGTCAGGATGTCGCCCTCGTCGACGAAAAGTACCGCGGGGTCGACGGTCACGTTCGGGTGCCGGCGGGCGAGTTCGTCGCATTCTGTCCAGTGCGTGGTGGCGCGGCGGCCGTCGAGCAGCCCTGCGCCTGCCAGGGCGAATGCACCGGTGCACAGCGAGACGATGCGGCTCCCTCGAGCGTGAGCCTGCCGCAGGACGTCCAGCATTTCCGCTGGGACCTGCTTGAAAGACACGGTCGGCAGCACGATCACGGTGTCGGCACTGCGGATCCGGTCCAGTCCGTGGGCAGGCAGGATCTGGAATCCGCTATCGGTTGTCACCGGTCCCGGGGTGATGCCGCACACGAAGGAGCGGTACCAGGGAACGCCGAACATCGCCGCCCACTCCTCGCCGAAGACGTCGCAGGCGACACCGAGCTCGAAGACGGCGACCCCGTTGGAAATGACGATGGCGACGGCATGAGCGTCGCGCGCCGGCCCGGTGGCGCGGCTTGCGGCGGCTCCGTCTTTCCGCCTGGCCAGGCCGGAATTGGCAGGATCGTTGCGCATATTGTCGATCCTGCCACTTACCAGCGCCCGTGTCGAGGCACACGATGGGGACATGATCACAGACCTGCTGCTTCCGTCCGCCTCTGATAGCCACCGGCCATGGGATCGCTTGCCAACTGACGGAGCTGACCGGGATAGCGAGGGGTGTTACAGGTGAAGCCCCTCATCATCGAGGTGCCGTCTCCCCTCGGCCTCCGGCCCGACGGTGTGGAAGCCGCTCCGGGCGCACTGCGGACGGCAGGCCTGCATGCGCGCCTCGGCTCGCCCGATGAAGTGCGCATTGACGTACCGCCGTACTGCGATGTCCGCGATCCGGAGACAGGGGTCCTGAATCCGCAGGGGGCCGCGGCGGTCGCACAGCGCCTTGCAGCTGCGGTGGATACAGCGCTCGACAGCGGCCGTTTCCCGATCGTGCTCGGCGGTGACTGCAGCATCGTGCTCGGGCCGATGCTCGCACTGCGGCGCCGCGGCCGTTACGGCCTTGTCTTCATCGACGGCCACGCCGACTTTCAGCACCCCAGCGACGAGCCCAACGGCGAGGTCGCGTCGCTCGACCTCGCCCTCGTGACCGGACGCGGTCCGGAGATCCTTACTGACCTGGACGGGCTGCGGCCACTCGTCCGGGACCAAGACGTCGCGCTGGTCGGGTACCGCGTGTTCGGCGACAACGACCACGTTCTCGGCGAGCACGTTCGCGACACGGCCATCACGGTCGTTGACGGCCCGGAAGTCCGCGAACGCGGCGCGGCGAGCGCCCTCGGGAAGGCGCTGGCCGCGGTCACCCGCCCAGGTGTCGAGGGCTTCTGGGTGCACCTCGACGTCGATGTTCTCCACGACGATCTGATGCCTGCCGTCGACTACCGGCACCCCGGCGGCCTCACCTGGGAAGAAGCCACAGAGATTCTCCGCGGCCTGCTGCAGGCCAGCGGCGCCCGCGGCCTCGAGGTCACCATCTTCAACCCGCGCCTCGACCCCGGCGGAAGCCACGCCCAGCATCTCTCCGACCTCATCACCAATGTCGTCTCCGGTGAGCGGAAGACGGTGAGCTGACGATCCCGACGACCAACAGCGTCTCCCGCGGGTTCGGCGGGGAGTGCTCGCCGGGGCTGCCGGTGGGACGATAGGCGGGTGATCACTGCGGATGACGTTGACACCCTGCTGTTCGACGTGCTCGGTACCGTGGTGGACGAGGCCGGGTCGATGCGCGCCGAGCTGGCGGCCGCGCTGGACCAGGCGGACGCGGGCCGGGAGGCTGAGGTGCTGGCAGCGCTCTGCCGACAGGGTTCCCGGGAAGGCAGCCGTCAGAAGGTCCATGACGTACTGGATCTCGGACGCATGAGCGGCACCATACGGGAACTCACCGGTGGCAGGAAGTTCTCCGGCGCGTCTCGTCGTTGAATTCGTAGGCGAATGTCGGCACGAATTTCGACACCGCCTGATCGATGGTCGTGCTCCGGGCAGCAATCACCGGAGATGAACCCGACGCCGACCGGGCCGCCCGCGTTCTGCACGCGCTCCTGCGCTACAAGGGTAGGCGGCCTG
>CAVQOE010000015.1:0-34942 GCA_963714295.1 uncultured Actinomycetota bacterium
CCGGTATGTCCCGCCGATGTCCGCGACCCGGACGACGCCGACGGCGCCGGGCCCGCTGGCTTTCGCGCTGTTGTCGACGGGCATGGCGCCGCTGGTCTCGTCACCGTCCGGTACCAGCTCAACCACGCGCACACCCGTGTCCACCAGGCGCTTCTCAAGTCCGTCGTCGGCGAGCGACCGGGCCGCCGCCGGGCCGCCAGCAGGCAGAACCCATCGCCTACGACGTCGTCCAGCAGCCCCTGACGGCCGTCCGACGCGACGATGCCGTGCGCGGACAGCTGCCCGGCCCCCAGGCCATCCCGGCTGGACAGCAACCCCGGCCCTAGGCCGGGCAGCAGCAGCTTGACCGGGGCTGTCGCTGCATCCCGCGCCTGGCGCATCGCGCGGTCGCGTTCCGCCGCCGCGGCTGGGTCGCGGAGCGTGTGCCGCCGGCCGAGCAGCATCCCGGTCTCGGTGACCGTGCGCACGTGTGGTTCCCGCTCGCTCTGATAGGTGTCGAGGATCGACTGGTCGGCCGCGTCCCGAAGCAGAAGATCCAGCTTGAACGCGAGGTTGCGGGCGTCCCGGATGCCCGAGCACATGCCCTGCCCGAGGAATGGCGGCATCTGGTGCGCGGCATCGCCTGCTAGCAGGACGTTGCCGGCCCGCCACTGGTCCGCGACCAGTGAGCGGAACGTGTAGGTGGCGACTCTGATCAGGTCGGCATCATCCGGCCCCAGATAGCCGGCCACCCGCTGCCAGACCCGGGCGGGCTCGCTCTGCTCGCTGAAGTCGTCGGGGGAGTCGAGCATGAAGCTGAACCGGTGATGGCGCAGGCCGATGGAGATGATCGAGGTAGGCGCGGCCGGGTCGCCGATCTGGCGTGCCATCGGCAGCTCGACCGCGCGCTTGAAGGCGAAGTCGCAGACCATCCACGGCTCGGAGAAGCCGTAGTCAACTCCCCGATGCCGAGGTAGCCGCGGGTGAAACTGCCCCCGCCGTCGCACCCGACGACGAAGCGCGCCGTCACGCTGCGCGGCACCCCGTCGCTTACGTAGGCGACGCGAGTCTCGTCCGCGGACTGCGTGATCGCGGTCACCGTGCAGCCCTGCCGGACGTCTACCGCTGCCAGCCGCTGGCACACTGCGTCCAGCGCGTCTTCGAGATCGGGCTGGTACATCATGTTCCACTCGGCCCAGCCGCTGCGGCCCTCCAAGTCGAACCGCTGCTCGAGTAGGACCTCGCCCGCCCGTTGCACCACTGGTAGGTCCGCTGCAGGCGGAGCAGCGGCAGCAGCCGTGGGCGATGCCGACCTGCGCGAAGGTGCGCATCGTCTCGTCGTCGAAGGTGGCCGCGCGGGGCAGGTTATAGAGGCCGGGATGCCTTTCGAGCACCACCACGCGGTGCCCAGCTGTCCGAGCAGGGCGGCGGTGACCATCCCCGTCGGCCCGTAGCCCACCACGACGACATCGCACTCTGCGGCCATGGATCTGGTACTCCTCACAGAAACCTCTTACGGACAGGTAGTTGACAACCCAGAAGGTAGCTTCCACTATTAGTGAAGTCAATGCAGGATCGTGAAACGAGGGGTCAATGCGGACCATCGCACTGGAAGAGCACTTCGTCACCGCGGACCTGGCCCGCTACGGTGCCTCGAGCGCGACCATCGCGCCGCCGGACATCTGGGCGCGGGCCAGCCGGCAGCTGCTCGACATCACCGGCGAGCGGCTGGCGATGATGGACGCGGCCGGCCTCGACATGGCCGTGCTCTCGCTCAACTCTCCCGGCATCCAGGCCGAACCCGACCCCAAGGTCGCGGTCGCCGCCGCCGCCGGGGTCAACGACTACCTGGCCGAGGTGATCGCGGCCCACCCCGACCGCTTCTCCGGCTTCGCCGCGCTCCCGCTGCAGGACGGTGAAGAGGCGGCCAAGGAACTGCACCGGGCGGTCACCCAGCTCGGGCTGCGCGGCGCCCTGGTCAACGCGCACACCCAGGGCCGCTATCTCGACGACCCGGCGCTGCGGACGGTCTGGGCATGCGCCCAGGACCTGGACGTTCCGCTGTACCTGCACCCCGCGAACGGCGCCGACGTCCCGCACGTGCTGTCCGGCCACCCGGAGCTCATCGGGCCGATGTGGAGCTGGGGCACCGACACCGCGACGCACGCACTGCGACTGATCTTCGGCGGCGTCTTCGACGAGTTTCCCCGGGCCAAGCTGCTGCTCGGGCACATGGGCGAGGGACTGCCCTACGCCCTGTGGCGACTGGACTCGCGCTGGGGCTTTCACAACCATCACGGCATCGAACTCGCCCGGGAACGTCCCTCGGAGTACCTGCGCGAGAACCTCTACATCACGACGAGCGGCGTCTGCTCGGCCGCGCCATTGCAGTGCGCGCTGCAGGCCCTGGGCGCGGACCACGTCCTGTTCGGCAGCGACTACCCATTCGAGGACATGGCCACCGCCACCGCGTTCCTCGCCGCGGCGCCGGTCAGCGAGGCGGACCGAGCCAAGATCAGCCACGCCAACGCCGAGCGGCTGCTCCACATCAACCCCGGGAAGTGACTCCCGGTCGTTCAGGCACTAACTGACAACCAGCACCCGGCATATCTTCAAGGAGGAAGCGAAATGACCGAGCAGCTGCCAGCCATCCGGCACTGGATCGGCGGCGAATGGGCAGGATCGGCGAAGACCTCGACAGCGTCAACCCCGCCACCGGCGAGGTGATCGGAACCTACGCCGACGCGGACGCCGAGACGGGGCAGGCCGCCATCGACGCCGCCGCGACCGCTTTCAGGGAAACCGCGTGGCGGCTCGACCCGATGCTCCGCGCGACCGCCCTCGGCCACCTTGCCGACGCTTACGAGGCCCGCACCGGCGACATCGTCGCCACCCTGTGCCGGGAGAACGGCAAGCTGGCGGGCGAGGCGGGCTTCGAGGCGCACTTCATTCCCCGGGCGCTGCGGTTCGCGGCCGGGCTCGCGCTGCACCCGCACGGCCGCGCGGCCGACGTGCTGCCGGGCACCCTGGGCATGTCGATCAGGCAGGCGGCCGGAATCGCCGGGCTGATCGTTCCGTGGAACTCGCCGGCGTACCTGTCGATCCGGGCGCTCGCCCCGGCGCTGGCGGCCGGCTGCACGGCGGTCGTGAAAATGCCCGGCCAGGCGGCGCAGACCGCCGGGCTGATGAGCGAGATCATCGCCAGCGTTCCCGAGATCCCGGCGGGAGTGGTGAACATCGTCACCGAATCCGGCTCCGATGTCGCCCGCCTGCTGGTGGACTCGCCGCGAGTACCGGTGATCAGCTTCACCGGCAGCACCGCCACCGGTCGGCTCATCGCCCAGGCCGCGGCTCCGCACTTCAAGCGGGTCGGCCTGGAACTCGGCGGCAAGACCCCGCACCTGATCTTCGCCGATGCGGACCTGGACGCCGCCCTCGCCACCGTGGTGGCGTCCTCCACCGTGTTCGCCGGCCAGTTCTGCATGACCGGCAGCCGGGTGCTCGTGCAGCGGGAGATCGCCGACGAGTTCACGCAGAAGCTGGCGGCGCGCCTGGAAGGCGTACGGCCCGGGCCCGCCTCCGAGTCGGACAGCGAGATCGGCCCGTTGATCGACGCGGCGTCCGTTGCCCGGGTGGACGCCAAGGTAGAGGCGGCGATCGCGGCCGGGGCGAAGGCGATCGTCCGGGGCGGCCCGAGCACGCTCCCGGCGCTGGCCGGGGGTGCCTTCTACCACCCCACCCTGCTGTCGGTGCCTGACTCCTCGCTGCCGATCGTTCAGGAGGAGACGTTCGGCCCGGTGCAGACGATCCAGGTCTTCGACACCGAGGAAGAGGCCGTCGCGCTGGCCAACGACACCGAGTACGGGCTGAGCGCGTGCGTGTGGAGCCGGGACATCGACCGCCCGTTGCGGGTCGCGAGGAACCTGGACGCGGGCCTGATCTCCGTCAACGCCTGGGCCAACCTGACGATCGAGTTCGAGGAGGGCGGGTACAAGGCGAGCGGCGTCGGCAGGCTCGGCGGCCTGGCCAGCATCGAGGATTTCCTCGAGTACAAGCAGATCACCCAGAACTACGTGCCGCAGCAGCACTAAGACAGCGGGCAGCGAGACGGCGAAGGGCGCCGGCCCGATCCTTCCCCCGGGGTTCGGGCCGGCGTCGCGTCGCGTTCCAGGAGCCTGCTGGACTCATCAGCAGGAAAATCGTCAACCATTTAGAGGTGAGTTTTTTGCCCCGGAACCGCATTGACGTGCATGCCCACTACCTGGGCGGAACCGTGGCCGAGCTGTTCCGCTCCGGCTTCAGCCTGCCCGGTGGCTACAAGATCGCCGTTCGGTGGAGCGCCCAGGAAGCGCTCGCCTACATGGACCGGCAGCGCATCGCCGCCCAGCTCCTGTCCGCGCCGTGGAATGTGACCGGAACGACCGAGGATCCCGACTTCGCCGTCACGTTCGCCCGCAGCGTCAACGAGGAGTACGCGGCGCTGATTGACGAGCACCCCGGCCGGTTCGGCGCCTTCGCCGCCGTCCCCGGCGACAGCCCGGAGACGATGCTGACCGAGATCGAGTACGCCCTCGACACCCTGCACCTCGATGGTGTGCTGCTGAACTCCAACACGCACGGGCAGTACCTCGGGATGCCCTTCTTCGAGCCCGTCCTGGCCGAACTCAACCGCCGCCAGATCCCGGTGTTCCTCCACCCAACGCACGGCCCGCACATCACCGAGCTGAGCCTTGGCCGGCCGAGCTCGGTCATTGAGTACACCTTCGACACCACGCGCAACATCACCAACGCGCTCTACCGGGGCGTCTTCCAGCGCTACCCGGACCTGAAGCTGATCCTCGCCCACTGCGGGGGGCCTTTGCCGACGCTCGGCTGGCGCATCGCGGAGCACACCACCATGGGCATCGGCCCCGAGGACACCCCCATCGACCCCGGCCACGTCACCCAGGTCCTGCGCGGCCTGTATTACGACACGGCGCTGGCCGGCAGCCGCAACTCCCTGCTGCCGACCCTGGAAGTCAGCGGCGTCGACCACATCCTGTTCGGCACCGACTGGCCTGCGGCCCCCGAGCCGGCCGTGATTGACAACATCGCCAATCTCATCTCCTTCGGTTTCGACGAGAAGGATCTCGCCGGGATCGAGCATGGCAACGCCGCGCGCCTGTTCCCCCGCTTTGGCTGAGAGGAATCCAATGACGCACCTTGAAGCACTTGACCGCGCCGGCACCTTCGTTCCGCACGCATTCGACGAGCGCGTCGTCGACCTCGGCGAGATCCGGATGAACTACGCCACCGCCGGCGAGGCCGCCCTGCCCGCCCTGCTGCTGGTCCCCAGCCAGTCCGAATCATGGTGGGGATACGAGCAGGCCATGCGGAGGCTGTCAAACTGAGTGGGACATCAGGCTGCTTGGCAGTTTGTGGTGAGTTGCTGGTCTCGATGGTCGCAAGCGGTCCGTTGATCCAGACCTTGTGCGGCAGTGGCCTGGGCTGCGGGCAGTGGCCGCGGAACCGTTCGGGGTGGGCCTCGTAGGCGGCTCGGAGGGTGGCGGCGCGGCGCGCCTGGACCTGCGCGCAGGTGCCGTCGTGCACGGACGACGGGGTGTGCATCGCGATCGCGGAATGCCGGTGCTCGGTGTTGTAATAGGTGAAGAATGCCTCGCAGAACAGGTTCGCGTCTGAATTGACCGAACTGGCCGGGGAATGCCGGGCAGTACTTCAGTGTTTTGAACGCGATTCAGAATACGGGTTGTGGTTCAATAGTGCGGCCAGGGAGTGGGACTGGACGATGTTCAGTTTCGCGTAAAGCGCGGAGACGGTATTGCTCGTCATCGAGGTCCCGCGGTCGGCATGCACGGCTTTCGGCTTGATCGCACCGTTCGAGTAGATGGCGTGCTCGATGAATTCCTGGCCAGGGGTCCAGTTCGTCGGCCAGATTTCCCATGGACGACTTCCTCGAGTAGATGTCCATGATGACGTAGAGCAGGTACCAGATCCAGCGAGCAGGTTTTCAGCTTCGTGATGTCCCAGGACCATATTTCATTCGGCCCGGCGGCGAGCAGCTCGGGTTACTTCCGCGCCGGGTGGCTCGCATGGGCGCGGCGCTCGCCGGAGGTGCCGCGCCGCGCAGGAGCCGGTGCATGCTGGCCTGCGAGCAGAGGTAGCAGCCTCGTCGAGCAGGATCGTGTACGCCTGCGCGACCGACTTGTCGGCGAACCGGGGCGAGTGCAGTTCCTCAGGACGCGCTCCTTTTCCTCCGGCGCGAGCTCCGCGGGGTGACGGAATTCCTTTCTCTCCGCGGGCGGCGCGGGCGGTTTCGGGTTTCTGCTCCGGTGCAGGGTGAGCGTGATTTCCGAGGATCCGGCACGCGCGGACGTTCCGATCGCTTTTTCCATCGCAGGGAAATACGAGTAGACGGCCTCGTTCAGTTCGTGCCTGAGTCGCGCTGCCGGAGATATCTTCCAGCAGCGCGAATGCTTTTCCCGCGATATCCAGGGCGGTCCGCGTCTTCCGAGGTTCGAATCCAGCGCGGTGGCCCCGTGCCTTCAGCTTCTTGTTCTCCGCGCGCAGTCGCGCTAGTTCCTCGTCTCCGCGGCTTTCGGCGATGGCTTTCCCGTTGTCGCGGGCAGCGTCCCCTTTTCCCGCTGGGATCGCTAGTGCTCGATATGGGAATGGTAGAGCAGTTCGCGCCGCATGAGGGCGCCGCGCGGGGCTGCCGTCGGGCAGGGCGTCGTACTCGGCCAGGATCCGCGCCTTGTACCCCGCGGTGAACGTCCGCCGCTTCGGCCTGCTGCTGCCCACCTGACCATCATGCACCGCTAGTGCGGCCTGGTCAGCAAGTGTCATCGTCACTGTCTGTTGGTCCTATCTCGCTCTGCTAGACCTTCAAAAGGAACTATGAGTCCCGTGTGTCACATCAGTTTGACAGATAGGGTGCCCCTGCTCGCGGAGCACTTCCAGGTATTCGCCGTCGACCTGCGCGGGCAGGGACGCTCGACCTGGACCCCGGGCCGCTACACCGTTGACGTGATGGGCGACGACCTGGTCCGCTTCATCGACCTGGTCATCGCACAGCCGACCATCGTCAGCGGGCTGTCCTCCGGCGGTGTGCTCGCCGCCTGGCTCTCCGCCTACGCCAAGCCCGGCCAGATCCGCGCCGCGGTCTACGAGGACCCCCCATTGTTCGCCTCCGAGGCCATCACCTCATGCGGCCAGCCGGTCGGCCAGGGGATGGGCCCCTCGTTCAAGCTGTGGAACAAGTACCTCGGCGACCAGTGGACGATCGGCGATTGGGCAGGCTGGCGGGCTGCGATTCCCCGCGAGATCTCCCGGCCGCTGCGGGAGGCGATCGCCATCATGATCCCGCCGGTTAAAGGCGAGGAACCGCCGGCGCCCGGGCAGCCCCCGCAGAACCTGAAGGAATACGACCCCGAGTGGGGCCGCGCCTTCGCCAGCGGAACGGCTACCGCCAGCTGCGACCACGCCACCATGCTGTCGCACGTCAAGGTACCGGTCCTGTTCACCCACCACTGGCATCAACGCGACGAGGAGACCGGCATCGATCAGGGCGCCATCTCCGATCTCCAGGCCACCCGGGTACGGGAACTCGTCACCGAAGCCGGCCAGGACTTCACCTACCTCTCATTCCCCGACATGCCGCACCCAATGCACCGCCACCAGCCGGAACTGTTCGCCCAGACCCTCACCGAATGGGCCGCCAAGCTACCGGACTGACGCGCGAGGAGACGAATAGCTTCGGGCCAGATCCGGCTGCCGACCGCAGCGGTGTAATCCCCGGGCCTGCGTTGCTCTCGCCCGCGTTCGGAGGTGAAACCACCGTCCGTTCGAGATGAAAGTCGTTTTCCTGAACGATCCGTGCCTTCGCCTATCAGGGGCAGTGGCTGGCGCCACCTGGTAGTCAGCGGGCCGCGTCGGTCTGGGGATAGTCGGGCCGCTGGGGCTTATGGGACTCAAGGCAGCTACCGGATACCCTGCGATAGTAAATAGTAGGAAATGTTCGTTTTTGTAGTCTAGCGCATTCTGTAGTCGAACAGTTACTTTCTGCTTATGAACGACTCGCTCGCCTGGCTCCGAGCTCCGGAGACCGAACCTGCTTTGGGTGACCTGCTGTGCGGGCTGATCAGGGATATCCGACTGATCCTGGTGCACCCGGACCTCGGCAGCGCGGCGAAGCTAGGCGCGATCACCCAGACCGTCGACCAGCTGGCCCCGCTGCCGGGACCGGAAGCCAGCGCGGCGCCGGCGGCGGCCGCCGTCGCCGCGCTGCTTGCCCGCGGCACCGGCCCCGCGACCGCGCTTTTCGAGAAACTGGCGGGCGAGCAGATCAGGATCGAGCTGACCGGCTGCGCAGACCGGCCGCTGACCGCCGCCGAGTGCATCGAGCTGCGCGCGAGCCCGGGCACGTACGGGCACCAGCGCACGGGGGCGCTCAGCACCATGACATCCGGCCTGGTGGCGGCCGAAGTAACCTCGCTCGTCCTGCCCGGCCGGCTCCCCGCCTCCGCCCTCAGGGCGCTGGGCATCCCCGGGCCCGGCGATCCGGCGCCGACGCCCTCCGCCATCCCGCTGGGAAAGGTGCTCGCTGGCCTCGGCGGGCACCGGGAACCGCTCGGCGCGCGCCTGCTGCGCGACGCCGCCGGCATCCCCGGCAGCCGTGTGCTCGTCGAGTCATCGGCGCGAATGTGGGTGGACGGCGTGCCGGTCGCACTGGCCAGTGAGCGGGTAACGGCGGAATTCTGCCAGCAGGCCCGCGGCCGGCTGGCAGGCTCCTCGTTAATGGAGTTAACATCGTGGCTCGTGATCCCACCTTCGCGTTCACGGGGCTAAAAATCGCGGCCGCGAGTCAACCCTGGCCGTGCTTTCCCGTAGGCCGGCCAGGGTATCTCCCGGGTGCGACGGCAGGGGGAAGCAATCACTCTGGGCCATAGCCAGCCGCCCAAGCGGCGGTTCACGGAAGGAGCGAGAGCCATGGACATGAGACTCGAAGTCGTCGTCCTGCCGGTCGCTGACGTGGACCGGCGCGGCTATGCCTCGTTCGCCTCGTTCAGCGACCCGGACGGCAACCGCTGGCTGCTGCAGGGGATCACCACCCGGCTGCCCGGCCGCTGAGGAGCGCCTCCGATGGAATTCCTGGTCACCATGACCACGCACGTCCCCGACGGGACCCCGGCCGAAGCGGTGGACGACGTCCGCGGCCGCGAGGCCGCGCACACCCGTGAGCTCGCCGCGCAGGGCCACGTGCTCCGGCTGTGGCGTCCGCCGCTCGCCCCGGGCGAGTGGCGGACGCTCGGGCTGTTCGCCGCCGCCGACGCCGACGAGCTCAAGCGGGTGCTCGTGTCGATGCCGCTGCGGGTCTGGCGGACAGACGAGGTTAAGGCGCTGGAGCCTCACCCGAACGACCCGGCCCCGAGCGCCTGGGCCGCGGCGGCGGCCGGGAGCGGGGAAAAGACGGCCGAGTTTCTCGTCACCTTTACCCCAGCCGTGCCCGCCGGGACCCCGGAGCGGGACGTCGCCGAGGCCACGGCGGGTGAGGCCGAGCGGACGCAGCGAGCTGGCCAAGGAAGGACACCTCGTCCGGCTCTGGGTGCTGCCCGCCGAGCAGGGCGTCACGCCCGCGCTCGGCCTCTGGCGGGCCGACGGTGACGCCGAGATGCGGGCGATCCTGGAGTCGCTGCCGCTGAATCCGTACTTCACGGCCGAGACCACGATGCTGACGCCGCACCCGAGCGACCCGGCCGCGCTCGGCAGCAGGTCGCTGCGGGTGAGCTACGTCTCGCCGGACGACCTCGCGCAGGCGCTGCGGCGGGCGGCGGCGGCGCACGGCCGCCATGAGGCGGAGATCGGGCACCCGGACGCGGACTGGCCGGATTGGTACGCGCCCTACATGATCCAGGAGCGAATCGAGGCAGAGCGTGGCTGATTACGACGTCATCATCATCGGCGGCGGGTCGCCCGGCGAGCACTGCGCCGGCGCGCTGGCCGAAGGCGGCCTCCGCGTCGCCGTGGTCGAGCGGGAGCTTGTCGGCGGGGAGTGCTCCTACTGGGCCTGCATCCCGTCCAAGACGCTGCTGCGCCCCGGCGAGGCGGTTCACGGCGCCCTTGAGGCCGCGGCGACCGCGCAAGTCGACGTCGCGGCGGCGCTGGCCTACCGGGATTTCATGGTCTCGGACTACTCCGACGCCGGGCAGCAGCGCTGGCTCGCGAGCGAGTCGATTGACCTGCTGCGCGGCACCGGCCGACTGGCCGGACCCGGTGCGGTCGAGGTCGGCGGCGTGCGCCACACCGCCGATCATGTCGTCGTGGCCACCGGCTCGGACCCGGTCATCCCGCCCATCCCCGGTCTGGCCGACCTGGACGGCGTGTGGACCAACCGGGAGGCGACCGGCATGAAGTCCGTGCCCGCGCACCTGCTGATCATCGGCGGCGGGGCCATCGGCGCGGAGTTCGCGCAGATCGTGCGCCGCCTCGGCGGCGAGGTGACGGTCATTGAGGCCTCCGGCCACATGGTGTCCACTGAGCCGGCGCCGCTGGGCGAGGCGCTGGGCGAGGTGCTCCGCCGCGACGGCGCGGAACTGGTGCTCGACGCGAAGGTAACGGCCGCGCGGCGCGATGGCGCGGACTACGTGCTCACCACGGCCGACGGCCGTGAGTTCCGTGGTGACCGGCTCCTGGTGGCCACCGGGCGCCGCCCGCGGCTGCCCGGCGGCCTGGACACGGTCGGGGTCACGGCCGGCCCGCGGGGGGCCATCCCGGTCGACGCGCGGCTGCGGGCCGGGGAACGGCTGTGGGCGGTCGGCGACGCCACCGGCCTGTGGATGCTGACCCACGTCGGCAAGTACCAGGGCGAGGTGGTGGCGGCCAACATCCTCGGCGAGCCGCGGGAGGCGCATTACGAGGCGGTGCCCCGGGTTATCTACACCGACCCGCAGGCGGCGTCGGTCGGCGAGCGGGAGGCGGCGTTCAGCGGTACGGCCAAGCTGTCCGAAGTGGCCAAGCTGGCCACCTACACCCACGCCTACGCCGAGTCCAACGGCTTCCTCACCCTGCTCAGCGACGGAGAGCGCCTGACCGGGGCGTACGCGCTGGGGCCGGAGGCCGGCGAGTGGCTGCAGCAGGCCACCCTCGCCATCCGCGCCCGGGTACCGCTCGACGTACTGCGCGACACCATCCAGCCCTTCCCCGCCTTCACCGAGATCTACGTCGAGGCGCTGAAGGCGCTGCGCAAGGCGATCACCGCCAGCCAGAAGCAAGCATCACCATGACGGATCAGCAGCGGTGGGGAGACAGAACGTGACTGCTTTGTCGGAACTCATCACCGCCGTCCGCGCGCCGCAACTGTCCGGGCAGACCGTCGTCGTGATCGGCGGCAGCTCCGGCATGGGGTTCGAAACGGCACTCAGGGCACGGGCCGAGGGCGCCGACGTCATCATCGCCGGCCGCAATCCCGACCGGCTGCAGCGCGCTGCCAAAGAACTGGACGCGCGCGACGGCGCGGTCGTGGATGCCACCGACCCGGCGTCGCTCGACCGGTTCTTCGACGGCCTGCCGGCCACGATCGACCACGTGATGGTCACGGCCGGCGGCCCCTACTACGCGCCGCTGGCCGACCTTGACCACACCCGGGCCATCCGGGAGTTCGACGAGCACCTGTGGCTTGCCGTCGCCGTGGCCAAGCACGCCGTCGGCCGGGTACGGCCGGCGGCACGCTGCTGTTCATGGCCGGCACCGGCGCCCGCCAGGCGGCGCCGGGCCAGGCGCTCAGCGCGGCGGGCACCGCCGCGCTGCCCGCGCTTGTCGCCAACCTAGCGCTCGAGGTGGCGCCCGTCCGGGTCAACCTCATCGCCGCCGGGTTCGTCGATACGCCACTGTCCGCGTCGCTGCTGGGCGATGACCTGGAGCGGCGCCGCGAGCAGCTCCGGGCGACGCTGCCCATCAGGCGCGTGATCGGTCCGGCCGACATCGCCGCGCTCGCGGTGCACATCATGATCAACACCGCCCTCACCGGCGCGACCTACGACATCGACGGCGGGCAGCAGCTGCTGGGGGGCGGTGGATGAGCGCCGACGGCCGGCGGGTCGCCATCATCACCGGCGGCTCCCAGGGCATCGGCGCGGGCCTGGTCGACGGGTACCGCCAGCGCGGCTGGGGCGTCGTGGCCAACGCGCGCACGATCAAGCCCGGCGAGGATCCCGACGTGGTGGCCGTGGCCGGTGACGTCTCCGAGCCCGCCACCGCGAAGCGGATCATGGCTGCCGCGCTCGACCGCTTCGGCCAGGTCGACACCCTGGTCAACAACGCCGGCGTGTTCATGTCCAAGCCGTTCACCGACTACACCGCCGCCGACTACGCCCTGATCACCGGGGTCAACCTGGCCGGCTTCTTCTGGCTGACCCAGCTGGCCATCACCGAGATGCTGCGGCACGGCCGCGGCCACGTGGTCAACATCAGCGCCACCGTCGCCGCCCGCGCGGACTCCGGCTCCCCGTCGGTCCTCACGGCCCTCACCAAGGGCGGGCTCGCCGCGGCGACCAAATCGCTGGCCATCGAGTACGCGTCACGGGGCATCCGGGTTAACGCCGTCTCGCCGGGCATCATCCAGACGCCGCAGCATTCTGCCGAGAGCTACGCCTCACTCGGCGACCGGATGCCTCCGCTTGGCCGCGTCGGGCAGATCAGCGATGTCGTCGGCGGCATCCTGTTCCTTGAGTCAGCGCCTTACATCACCGGTGAGATCCTGCACGTCGACGGCGGCCAGATCGCGGGCCACTGACCACGAGACCCTGGTGCGCGCAGGCGAGCAGACCCGGTTATCGGCAGGGCACCGCGACGGCGCCCGGCAACGCGTGCCGGAGAAGAAAGGGCCCGTTAGCTGCGCATATGCGCAGCTAACGGGCCCTTTTCGCGGGCTGTTGCCTCGGTTAGGCGGCGAGGGCGGTGTCGTAGACGGCGAGGGTTTCGTGGGCGATCCGGTCCCAGGAGTAGCGGGAGCGGGCCCGGTCGGTGGCGGCGACGCTGAACGCCTCGAGCTGCATGGGGTGGGCGAGCAGGGCGCGGATCTTCTGGGCGAGCACCGCGGGGCGCAGGGGCTGGATGAGGATGCCGGTCGTGCCGTCGACGACGGCATCGGCCTGGCTGCCGGTGGCGGAGGCGACGACGGGGGTGCCGCAGGCCATCGCCCGGATCGAGGTGACCGCGGATGCTTCGTGCTGGTTGATGTTGACCAGCAGGTCGGCCGAGCGCAGCAGCGGGGGCAGGGCGGTGCGGCCAACCTGCCCGGCGAAGCAGACCCGGCCGCCGAGGTCGAGGGTGTCGCTGAGCTTGGCCAGGCGGCGGTAGGACAGGTCGCCGTGCAGGTCGTCGCGGGGCGGGCCGCCGGCCACGACGAGTTCAGCGCCGGGGATCTTGGCCATGGCGCGGAGCAGGATGCCGAGTGCTTCCTGCTCGGTGGCGAGGTCGGCGACGGTGACCAGGCGGTGCCGGCCGTTGCGGTCGCAGGTGTCGCCTTCGGGGGTGAACTCGTCGGTGTCGATGCCGGCCGGGACGACGCGGATGTGGCGGCGGGGGATGCCGAGGCGGGTGAGGTCGGCTTCCTCGTCGGTGCTGGCGGCGACGACGGCGCTGACGGTGCGGCCGATGGCGGGCTCGAGCCGGATCCGCTCGGTGCCGGCCCCGGCCGGGATGAGGCCGTGGCGGCGTTCGGTGACGCCGAGCTGGTCGAAGGACTGCACGACGGGGAGCTGCAGGTCGCGGGCGGCGGACAGGGCGGCCAGGCCGCTGGTCCAGCGCAGCGCGTGGACGACGTCGGGGCGGTCCTTGGCCCAGGCCTGGTGCAGCGGGGCGCTGAACGCCCCGATTTGCTTGACCAGGTGGGAGTCGCCGGCGCTGGAGTCGTCGGGGCCGACGTACTCGACCGACACGCCGGGGGCGAGATTGGCCCGCTCGGGCAGCCTGCCGCCGTTGCGGCGCGCGTAGACGGTCACCTGGTGGCCTTCGCCGGCCAGGTGCCTGCTCATCTCAACCAGCTGGGCGTCGTCGCCGGCGGCCGGGGCGGTGCCGGTGGTGGCGGGGACCGGGGTGCTGTGCTGGGCGACCAGGGCGATCTTCATGTCGGGGATGCCTCTCCTCGTAAACGGGGAGCCATCTTCGGCGGGCTAGTCGGCGCCGGAACCCTCAAGCGAAGAGCGAGGAGATTGTGGCCGCGCGAGCACGCACGCCAAGATGGCGTGGACGTGCCTGCGTCGTAGGCACCACTGCGGTCAGTGTAAGCCCCTGCGCGGCGCTCTGCCCAGCCGGTCGGCAGAAATTTTTCCGTAGCAGACTGTTTTCGCAGGGTGGGGCAGGTGGAAAAGATCATCACTTCGGCGACTGGCCAGCAACTGCGACGGGATTACCGGCCCCGCAGGCTCAGCTGGTAGCGAGTGCCTCGGCGAGGATGGCTGCGAGCTGGGCAGTGTCGACTGGGCCCGAGGTATCGACGGGTACAACGGGTCCAAGGCATACATCGCCGGCTGCGCGGGGCTGGTCAGGTGAAGTAGTGGCCCTGTTCGATGTCCTCGATGAGGCCGGGGTGGGTGGGCTTCCAGCCCAGAAGCTCCTGCGTGATGGTGCTGGAGGCGGGCATGTCCCGGCTGAGCAGGGGCACGAGCATGCCGCCGAATTCTTCGGCGGGCAGGGACCTGGCGGGCAGGTTCAGGTTCCGGCCGATGGCCTCGGCGATCTCGCGGACGGGCACGCCTTCGTCGCCCACGGCGTTGAGCACCGCCCCGGCGGGAGCCTGCTCGACGGCCAGCCGGTAGAGGGTCGCGGCGTCTTTCACGTGAACGGCGGGCCAGCGGCTGGCCCCGTCGCCGATGTAGCCGGAGACGCCGTTGGCCCGGGCCAGGGCAATGAGCTGGGGGACGAAGCCGTGGCGTTCTCCCTCGCCGTGCACCGAGCGGGGCAGCATGACCAGGCAGGCCCGGACGCCCTGCTCTGCGGCCGCGAGGGCGGCCTGCATGTTGCGGATGCGGGCGGCGACGGGCCCGGTGGCGATGAGCTCGTCGCGTTCGGTCGCGGCACGGCCGGGCGTGGCAATCGTTGCGCCGGAGATCACCATGGGCTTGCCGGAGCCGGCCAGGCTGGCGGCGAACGTCTCGATGGCCGTGGCATCGGCCTGCGCCGCGGCCTCGAAGCCGGTCCTGCTGTCGATATAGGCCAGGTGGATGACGCCGTCGCTGCCGAGGGTGCCGGCCCGCAGCACGCCGGTGTCGTTCAGGTCACCGCGCAGCACCTCCGCGCCCATGCCGTCGACTGCCTTGGCGGAGGCGTCCGAGCGGGCCAGCCCGAGGACCTGGTGGCCGGCCCTGATGAGCTCGGGGACGACGGCCGAGCCGATCCAGCCGGAAGCGCCGGTGACGAAGATGCGCATCGAGATTCTCCTTAGTCGTGCTGCCGGGTGATGAAGATGCGCGGCGCAGGCGCCGCGGCCGGAAAGCCGATGCGATCCGGTCGCATCAATCCTAACACCAGCATGCGACGATGTCGCATCACTTGCCCAGGTGATGCGATCCGGTCGCCTCGCTTAGACTGTAACGGTGAGCAGATGGGCGCCGAACGCGCGAGAGCGCCTGGAAACCGCCGCACTGGACCTGTTCGCGGAGAACGGCTACGAGGAAACGACCGTCGCGCAGATCGCAGACCGCGCCGGTTTGAACCGCGCCACGTTCTTCCGGCACTTCGCCGATAAGCGCGAGGTCCTCTTCGGCGGTGAAGACGTACTGGCCGGGCTGTTCGCCGACGCCATCCGGGCCGCGCCCTCAGGGGCGACGCTCACCGAATGCCTGCAGGCGGCGCTCGCGGCCGCCGGGGTCGCGATGACCCCGCAGCAGCGGGCCAAGGCCGCCCAGCGCAGACTGGTAGTCGCGGCGAACAGCGAGTTGCAGGAGCGGGGACTGCTCAAGCACGCCCGCGTCACCAAGGCGGTCACCGCTGCCCTGTGCGAGCGAGGCACAGACGAACTTACCGCGCGGCTGGGAGCGGAGCTGGGCATGCTCGCTTTCAGCGTCGCATTCGAGCGCTGGATGAGGGCGGACGATGGCGAACCGTTCCCGCCCTTCGCCGATGCGGCCCTCAGCGACCTGCGGGCACGTGCCGCCGCGCTCGTTCTCTCCTCCCGCCTGCCAGCCTGACCCGGACTGCGAATGCGTGTCTGGTTTCAAGACATCGAGGACAGGATGCCTAACATCCCATGCCGCGTGTAACCCACCCTGCCGGCGACGCGCCGCTAAGCGCTGACGAGGCCGTGCTTACCATGTGAAGGTGAAAACCGTGCGATCCGCCGGGCACCTGGTCGGCAGGCGTGCGGAGCTCGCGGGGCTGGCGGAGCTGCTCGGCGGGCAGGCCGGCATCGCCATGGTGGTGCTCGGGGAAGCGGGCTCAGGGAAGACCGCGCTGCTCGACGTCGCGGCCGCCCTGGCGGAGGACCGGCGGATCGGCGTGCTGCGGGTCACCGGTTATGAGGCGGAGTCGCGCTACCCGTACGGGGGGCTTCACCAGCTGCTGATGCCAGTGCTCGACGACCTGTCGCACACCGACCGCGAGTCCGGGCGCATCCTCAGGGACGTGCTCGGGCTAGATGGCCGGCTGCCTGAACTGCCCAGCAGCCCCGCGCGGCCAGCGGAGGCGGGCCCCCCGCCGGCAGGATCCACCGCCGCGGAGGTCGGGGAGGCGTGCCAGCGGCTACTGCGTTTCGTGAATTCACTGCGGCGCACGATGATCGTCATCGACGACATGCAGTGGCTGGACGCTGAGTCCGCCCGGGCGCTGAGCGTGCTGTGCCGCCGGCTCCAGGTTCCGGACGTTGACTTGCTCATCGCAATCCGCGGCCGGTCCGCACCGGAGGAGCTGGGTATCCGGACCCGTGAGTACCTGCTCGCACCGCTCGGGCAGGCCGACGCACAGGAGTTGCTCGGCAGGCGCGCCGCGACGCTGTACGGCGACGCGCGAGACGCCGTGCTGCGGCAGGCCGCGGGCAACCCGCTGGCACTTGTCGAGCTGGGCCAGGCGGTCGCGGCCAGCCTCCCGGGACGGCTGGGCGCCTTCGACGACGGCCCGCTGCCACTGTCGCAGCGGCTCGAAGCGCTGTACGGCGCGCGGGCACGTGAGCTGCCGCCGCCAACGCGCCGGGCGCTGCTGCTCGCGTCCGCCGCCGGAAGCAGCGAGCTCGCGGATGCCCTCGCCTCGGGGCGGCTCAGCATCGCGCCGGAAGACTGGATCCCCGCCGTGGAGGCTGGCCTGGTCGCGCTGGATACCCGGCGCCCTGGTACGCCTGTCCCCGCGTTCATCCACCCGCTGATGCGGTCGGCGGTCTTCCAGTCGGCCTCTTACGCCGAGCAGGCCGACGCACACAGAAACCTGGCCGCGGCCCTGGCTACCCGGCCAGAACGCCGCGCCTGGCATCTGGCGCAGAGCGTATGGCACCCGGATGAGGACATCGCGGCGCTGCTGGAGGCCGTCGGCGCGGATGCGTACCGGCGCAGCGCCTTCCACGCGGCCGCGGCCGCGCTGGAACGTGCCGCCGAGCTCAGCCCGCGCCCGCGCGACGCCTGCCGCCGACTCAGCCGGGCCGCTGACTACGCATCCAACGGCCACCAGCGAACCTGGATGCTGCGGCTCGCCCAGCGCGCGCTGGCGGCCGGCCGCGAGGCCGGCCTGGGCGACGCCGAGCTGGTCGAGGCCCAGCGGTTCATCGCCTGGGGCAAGGTTTACCTGGGCGCGGACGCCAGCCTGGTGCCTGACCTGCTCGCCACGCTGCGCGCCTCCTCGCTCGAGACGGCGTTTCACACCGCCGCGGTCGCGGGGCTCGCGGCGACGGCCGCCTACTACGCACCGGTACCCGGCCAGCTGGCCGAACTCCGGACGATTCTGGACCGGCTGCCCGACCCGATTGCGCAGCCCGGGGCCTGGGACGAGCCCAAGTCGGCGGGCGCGATGCTGACTTACGCGCGGTACGCGGTTTCGCCTTTCCTTCCCCGGCCGGAGCCCCTCCCCGACCGTGGCATCTTCGATCTCGCCGACGTGGAGTACGACCAGCCCCAGGGCCTGAGCATGTTCGGCGCGGCCGCGTACCTGCTGGACCAGCCGGAGCTCGCGGCGCGGACGATGGCGCTGGTGTTCACGGAACGGGCGGCCACGCACCAGAAAAACCCGGCCGACCCGACCCTGTTCAACGCGATCGCCTCCAATAACGAGATGTGGGGCCGCTGGGACGAAGCCGCCGATCAGGCCGATGAGGTGATCGAGCTGGCCACCGAGCGCGGAGAGCGGTTCAACCTGGCCTTCGGGCACATCACGGCCGGGATCCTGGCCGTACGGCAGGGACGGACGGAGCAGGCCCGGCGGCACGCCCGGGCCGCCGATCAGGCCGCGGACGGCGTTTCGCGCTCCGTTCCGGCCCGCACCCGCCACCTGCACGGCCTGATCAGTCTGACCGAGGGTGATTACCAGACGGCCTACACGCTGCTGCGGGCCGTGCTGCTGACCGACGAGCGCACACCCGCCCATTTCCACCTGTCCCACTACGCGGTGGCGGACTTCGCGCTCGCCGGGCTGCACACCAGCCAGCAAGACGATGCCGCTTTCGTGCTCGACGGAATCCTGGCTCACGCAGACGCCATGACACCAGGCGGGGCGCACCTGTCACGGCGCCTGCGGCTACTGCACGAGCTTGCCCGCGCGCTGATCGCCGACGCGGCGGACGCCACCGCACTCTTCCGCCAGGCCCTGTCGCCCGGGGCCGAGCGCTGGCCGTTCGACCAGGCCTGCGCCCAGCTCCACTTCGGCGAGCACCTCAGGCGCCGCCGCCGCATCGCCGAAGCACGGCCGCTGCTCGCGGCCGCCCTCAAGACCTTTCGCGAACTCGGTGCGGCCCCCTGGTCGCAGCGCGCCGAGACTGAGCTCCGGGCGACCGGAGCGGCGCCAGGCCCGGATCCCCGGCCGATTACCAGTTACCCCGAGTCCGCGGCGTTCGCCGCGCTTACCCCACAGCAGCGGGCCGTCGCCGAGCTTGCCGCCGAAGGGCTGACCAACCCGCAGATCGGCGCCCGGCTCAGCATCTCGCCCAAGACAGTCGGCATTCACCTCTCCCAGATATTCGAGCGGCTCGAACTCACCCGCCGCGTGCAGCTGCGCGGCCTCGGGCGCGGCGACATGACGCCGCCTGTTGAGTAAGCCTGACGACGTGGGATTCAGTACCGTCAACAACGCCGGCTCCCTGGTCGGCCGGGACGAGGAGCTGCGCCGCGTCACCGCTCTGGCCGACGTGTCAGCTGACCGCCCCGTGGTCGTGTTCGGCCCGTGGGGCTCGGGCAAGTCCGCCATGCTGCGGGCACTCGCGGAATCCGCGCGGGCGCGAGGCGTGCACGTCGTGCAGGCATCCGCGGCCAGACTGTCGGGCGGGGCATCGCCAGCAGTGCTCGCGCCCTACGCCGACCTGCGCGCCCTGCTCGGCCAGCTGTCACCGGCAACGCGACTGCCCGCGCTGGCTGATACCGTCGCGCAGTCTCCGCTGGCGGCGGGGATGGCCGCCGCCAGGCTGCTGGCAGACGCGGCCGACACGTCAGCAGCGGGTGTCCTCACCCTCGTTGACGATGCGCACCGGTTCGACGAGACCTCGGCGCAGGCCCTGGCCGTGGTCTGCCGGCGACTTCAGTCGGTGCGGGCCGGTGTCGTGCTGGCGTCAAGCGAGCGGACGCTGCCGGCCGACTTTGACGTGCCAGGCCGAAGAGGTCGCCCTCGGTCCGCTGGGCGACCACGACGCCCACCTGCTGCTGGAGCGCCGCACGGCGCTGCCACGCGGCTGGCTCAGGCGCACTGTGGTCACGCAGGCCGAGGGCAATCCGCTGGCCCTGCTCGACTACGCGCGGACCGTCGCCGGCGGGCTGCCGGGTAAGCCGGCCCGGTGGCCCGCCGACCGCCCGCTGCCCTGCTCGCCGGAGACGATGGAACGCCTGGCCGAGCTGCTTGAGCGGCTGCCCGCGGTCGCCCGGCTGACGCTGCTCATCGCGGCCTCGACCAGCAGCGAGGAGCTCGCCGGGGTCATCGCCGCCGACCCGCTGCGCCTGACTCCCGGCGCCTGGCGCGCAGCCGAGGAAGCGGGCCTGGTCACCACGTCGCCGCGCGGGGTGGAGTTCAGCCATCCCCTGATCCGCTCCGCGGTGTACCACCGTGCCCGCCCGGACGAGCGGGCCGTGGTGCACCAGGCAATCGCGGCGGCGCTGGCTGGCCGGCCAGAACGGCGGGCCTGGCATCTCGCGGAAGCACTCCCGCCCGGCCGGCGGGACCCGGAACTAGCGACCCAGCTGGAGCGCGGGGCAGGCGACACCGCACGGCGCCAGGGAGCGGAAGCCGCCGCCACCGCGCTTGAGCGCTCCGCGGCACTGACCGACGATGACGAAGACATCGCACGGCGGCTGACCGAGGCCGCGGCGCAGGCGGCGCTGACCGGAGACGCGACCTGGACGCAAGCGCTGGCGGAGCGGGCGCTCACGCTCACCCAGGACCCGGGCCGGCGTGACTCCGCGCTCATGCTGGCGGGCTCGTCGCTGGTCTGGGCAGGCCAGTACCAGCAGGCCATGCCAATGCTGCTGCCGCTCGCCCCGGCCCAGCCCGGGCAGGATCCGCGCCTCACTGTCGCGGCGCTGGCCGCTGCGGCCACCGCCGCCTACTCACTAGGCGAGGCACACTACCGCGGTGAGGTGGCCGACTCGGCCAGCCCGGCTGGCCGTCGGCGACGACGCCGCCAGCGCAGCCCCGTCAGCGGCAGTACTCTTCTCGCTGATCTCGTGCGCACCCTTCAAGGACCGGGACCAGCGAACGGCACGCCTGCGGGAGCAGCTGTCAGCTGGCTCCCGTTCGGCTCCCAGCGCCGACGCCAGCGCGGACCCGCAGCTCACCGGAACGGCCGCCTGGCTCCTGGACGAGTCCGAACTCGCGGTCGAGGCGCTTGGCCGGCACCTCGACCGCATCACCCAGTTGACCGGGCGGGGCCCGAGCCGCGGGGTGGCGGTGGCGCTGGCCGCGGCCTGCCTGGACACGGGACGCTGGAGCCGGGCGAGACACCTGGCAGAGCGAGTCGTCGCGACGGAGCTGCTCGACCGGCCTGACATCTCTCTGGTGGCGGCCCAGACCACTCTCGCCTTCCTGGCCGCCCACCGCGGCGACGCGCCGGCCGCCGCGCGCCGCGCCGCGGCGGCGGCGCAATCCGCCCGGTCCTGGTCGGATCGCGCGGCGCTGGCGAAGGCCACGCACGTGGCCGGGCTGGCGGCGCTGAACGCCGGCCAGGACGAGGCCGCGTACGAGCCGCTACGCGAGCTGCTGAGCTACCGTGATCAGGACCCGCTGCACTATCACTGCTCGTATTACGCGGTTGCCGACTTCGCCCTGGCCGCAATGCGCACCGGCCGGCGGGCCAAAGGCAACCGCGTTCTCAGCGCGGCACTGCGACGCCTGGACGGTTCGCTCTCCCCCCGGATCGAGCTGCTCGTTCAGCACGCTCAGGCGCTGCTGAGCACCCGCGAGGACCAGGCCGAGCGGCATTTTCGCGCCGCGCTGGCGCCCGGCAGCGGCCAGTGGCCAGTCGAGCAGGCCAGGACGGCGCTGCACTACGCGGAATGGCTCAGGCGCTGCCGCCGGGCGAGCGAGGCGGTACCGCTGCTCGTCTCCGCACGACGCTCGTTCGAGCTGGTCGGCGCGCAGCCAGGAGTTGCCTGGGTGGACGAGGAGCTCCGCGCGGCCCGGGGCTCCCGGACTGTCCCGGACAGGACGGTGCCTGACCGGGCTGCGGTTGCCCGGGCCTGGTCGCAAATGTCCGCCCAGCAGCAGAACGTGCTCCGGCTGGCGGCGCAGGGGCGGTCCAACCGGGAGATCGCGGCCGATCTCTTCCTCTCGCCGCGCACCGTGGCCTCCCATCTGTATCGGGCCTTCCCGTCCCTCGGCATCAGCTCCCGCCACCAGATCCGCGACGTCCTCACCGACCTCGGCATCCTGCCTGCGCCCGGCTCTGACCAGCGGTCCTCGTAGCGACAAGGCGACACCCGCGGTGCAGTCGACTGCCCTATACCCCACCAGCCAGCGGGCGGCAATAGTGGAGGCAGTGAGACAGCAGAAGCTACCTGGAAGCGGCTCCACCACGTGGATCTTCAGTTCAGCGTCCTCGGCCCGGTACGTGCCTGGCGCGGCCAGGCTGAGCTTGATCTAGGCCCCCGCCAGCAGCGCGCGGTCCTGGCACTGCTGCTGCTGCGGGCCAATCAGCTGGCGACCACCGATGACCTGATCGAGCTGCTCTGGGAGCATGACCCGCCCAGCAGCGCGGTCAATGTCATTCACAAGTACATCGGCGTCATCCGCCGGCTGCTCGAGCCGGACCTCAAGGCCAGAGCGGGTGGGCGCTGGGTCACCAGGCACGGCGGGGCCTACCGGCTGGCCGCCGACGAGAGCATGTCAGACCTGATGACCTTCCGCCGCACGGTCCTTGACGCGCGTTCGGCCCGGGCCGGCAACCGCCCCGCGGACGCGCTCGGCCTCCTCACGGAAGCCCTGAGCCTGCGGCGCGGAGCGTGCGGGGAGGGCCTGGAACTCTACGGACGGCACCGGGACTACTTCACCGCGGTCGACCAGGAATACGTCGCCGCCGTCGCCGAAACGGCTGACACCGCTCTGGACAGCGCCCAGCCGCTGCGGATACTCCCGCTGCTCAGGCAGGTCGCGCTGGGTGATCTGCTGAACGAGTCACTGCAGGCACGGCTGATGCTAGTGCAAGCCGCCAGCGGGCAGCAGGCACAGGCGCTAGCGCACTACCAGGCAGTCAGGGAACGGCTCCGTGACGAGCTCGGGGTGGATCCCGGCGCCGAACTGCGGGCCGCGTACAGCCGGGTGCTCCGGCAGGAACTGCCGGACGCTGCCGCTGTCGTACTGCCCGGCCAGGTGAGCAGGGCCGGGCCGGCAGGCCGAGCAGTCTCGGTTAGTTCACCGCCCGGCACCCTGGCCCCCGTGGTGCCTCCCGCGCAGTTGCCCGCTGACCTGCCCACCTTCGCGGGCCGGGAGCACGAGCTGTCGAAGGTGTCACAGCTGCTCAGTCCGGATGGTGCAGTCCCCAGTGTCGCCATCTGCGCGATCGACGGCATGGCCGGCATCGGCAAGACCACCTTCGCCATTCACTGGGCTCATCGCGTGGCGAAACACTTCGAAGACGGCCAGCTGTACCTGAACCTGCACGGATTCGACTCGAGTGCTTCTCCCATGGCGCCCGCGGACGCGCTGCGCACCTTGCTGTACTCGCTTGGGGTGTCGGCCGGGCAGATACCGGACGACCTCGACGCCCGCGCCGGCCTGTACCGGAGCGTCCTGGCCGGAAAGCGAGTTCTTGTTGTCCTCGACAACGCAAGCAACGCCGCGCAAATCCGCCCGCTGCTGCCGGGCAGCGCTGGATGCCTGGTCATCGCCACCAGCCGGAACCCGCTAAGCGGGCTGGCGATGACCGACGGCGCTCGGCTGCTAACGCTCGACCTGCCTTCCCCGCTAACGGCACGAGAGACCCTTGAGCGCAGGCTGGGCGCAGCACGGATCGCGGCCGAGCCGGAAGCGGTGCAGGAGATCATCCAGCTGTGCGGGCGGCTTCCACTGGCCCTGGCGATCGTGTCCGCCCGGGCCGCCGCCCACCCCGGCTTCACGCTGGCCTCGATCGCGGCCGGCCTGCAGCGTACGCCGGGCCGTCTCGACGCATTCGGCGCCGCGGGCATCGCCGCCGATGCCCGGACGGTATTCTCCTGGTCCTACCGCTACCTCAGCCCGCAGGCCAGCCGTCTTTCCCGGCTGCTGTCGCAACCGCCGGCCAGCAGTATCACGACCGCGGCCAGCGCCAGCCTGCTCGGCGAACGACCGGAGCTGGCGAGCCAGCTGATGGCGGAGCTAACCAGCACCTCGCTGCTCACCGAGCACCAGCCGGGCCGGTACTCCTTTCACGAACTGACCCGCGCCTACGCCGCGGAACTGTCGGACGACACCGATACTCCCGCGGACCGGCGGCGGGCCCTGGGCCGGCTGCTCGACCACTACCTGCAGTCGAGTTATGCCGCCCAGGTGGAACTCAAACCGCACCGTGAGCCGATCGCACCAGGTCCGCCGCGGCCTGGCGTAACTCCGGAGTGCTTCGGCGACTACGAGTCCGCCATGTCGTGGTTCACGGCGGAGCGCCACGTGCTCAACGCGTCAGTCGCGCTGGCCGCCGAATCCGATTTTGGTTTCCCGGCTTGGCAGCTGGCCCTGACCATGCAGCAGTTCTACCAGTGGCGCGGCCTTTTCCATGACTGGAAGAACACCATGGAAACCGTGTTGCGGGCGGCCGAGCGAGACAGCGACCAGCCAGGTCAAGGGCATGTGCTGAGGAGCCTGGCCGGGGCCTGCCTCTACCTCAACCGGCCCGACGAGGCCCTGCGGTACCTTAAGCGGGCGCAGGCCATCTACACCGCACTCGGATACAACACCGAGCACGCTTACCTGCACTCCGGTTTCGGCCAGGTCTTCACTCACCAGGGCAGGCTGCAGCTAGCCATCGAGCACAACCAGAAAGCACTGGAACTTTACCGGGAGGCCGGAGACCTGCGCGGAGAGGCCCGGGCCATCGCGGATATCGGCAGTGCGCACAGTGCGCTCGGCGATTACCCGGCGGCGGTGTCACACCTCGAGCGCGGTATCGCGCTGGCGCAAGAGGTCGGCAAACCGCATCAGGAAGGCAAGGTCCGCAAGGACCTCGGCGTCGTCCGCTCCAAGCTGGGCCAGCAGGACCAGGCCGTCGAGCAGTTCGGACAGGCACTGGCCCTGATCCGCGGCGTGGGGGACCGCCCGGTGGAAGCCGAGACTCTGCTTGCCCTGGGAGACGCGCTAGCCGCGCAGGGGCACAAGGACGCGGCAGGCGACGCGTGGCGGCAGGCGTCACTGATTTTCTCGGCCTTTCATCAGGACGACTCGGCCGTCCGGTCCCGGAGGGATCGGACGGCCGAGAACCTTCGGTAATGGTCAGCGGGGCGCCGTGCTGTCGCAGCATGGCGCCCCTTTTCGCTTCACCCGTGGCGGAGGACCGTCACTCCGCGTCGGTTGGCATCGGGGCGGCGAATTCGAGCTGGTTGTTGTCGGGGTCGCGGAACACGACGGTGGCGTAGGGGCCGTTCGGCCGGCGGCGGATGCCGGTGTGGCCGATGTTGAGCTCGTCGAGCCGGTCGATCCAGGCCTCCAGGGCCGCCCGGTCAGCGACCTGGAATGAGATGTGGTCGAGGCCGGTATGGAACTCCTCGAACTTCTCGCCCTGATTGGCGTTGTGGTGATGCAGGCCGATGAGCAGGCCGGTGCTGGTGTCGACGAGCATTTCCGCGAATCCGGTCTCCTCCCGCGCGTAGTGCGCCAGGCGCCCGGGCCACCGGCAGGCCTGGAAAAGCTCCTGGTACCAGTTCATGCTGGCGTCGATGTCGGTGACGGTCAGGCAAACGTGGTGCACCCCGGTAATGACCGGGCCCTTGGGAGTACTCATATTCTCCACTTCCGTCGTGTTGCCGGTGCTTACTCCATGTCTGGCGACTAGGCCGGATGGCCGAGGAAGCTGAGCAGGGCCTTGTTGACCTCGTCGGTGTGCGTCCACGGGATGGCATGCGGGCCGCCCTCGACGACGACCAGGTTCATGTCCGCGATCAGGCCGGGCAGCCGCTTGCCGGTCTTGTCGAACGGCAGTACCCGGTCCGCGTCGCCCTGGATGACAAGCACGGGAATATCGATCTTGGGCAGGTCGGCGCGAAAGTCGGCCTGCCAGGTGGTGACGGATTCGACCGCGGAGATGGAAGACATCCCGACGGCCACGTTGAAGCTGGCGCGGTACGCCTCGTCGCTGACGCGGTTCCCCAGGAACTGGTCGACGTTGTAGAACAGGTCGAGGAACCCCTTGAGCCAGGCCGGGGCGTCATTCGCGGCCGACTGGCGGAACCCGTCGAACAGGTTGCCCGGCACTCCCTCGGGATTGTCAGACGCCTGCGACAGATACGGCGGAATAGGCCCGATCAGCACCGCCCGGTCGACCTTGGCCGACCCGTAGTTGCTGAGGTACCTGGTGACCTCACCGGTCCCCATGGAGTGGCCGACGAGCGTCACGCCGTCCAGGCCGAGCGCGTCGATCAGCGTGGCCAGGTCGGCGGCGAAGGTGTCCCAGTCATAGCCGCTGGCCGGCTGGCTGGACGCACCGGAACCGCGGCGGTCATAGGAGATGACCCGGTGCCCGGCCGCCAGCAGGGCAGGGACCTGCTTGTCCCACGCCCGATGGCTGAGCGGGTAACCGTGGATGAGGATCACCGGCGCGCCGCTGCCGTAGTCCTCGTAGTAAAGGCTGATGGGCCCGGAGTTCTCGGTCCCGACGGTGATGGCTGGCATGTGGCTGCTCCCTGCGCGAAGACGGGCCGGCTGCTCGGTCCGGCGCTCCTCCATCAGCAGAGCTCACGGCAGTGCAAAACCAGTGACCTTCCAGTGGATCGCCAGCTCACAGCCACCTCGGGCACCCGTGGCCCGCTTGTGCAGCGCCCGGAGTCCCGGAATGCCGGACATATTGACGACTTCCCCATCCAAGGTGCGCGTGGCGGGACGTGGTCCCAGCTGCCCAGTGGAGGTCAACACCGGGCAGACGCCTCCGGCGCGGCGCTCACACGGCGCCGGGGGGAGCGGTCACGCTGACCGCCGCTCCGGCGGGCGTCGCTGCTCGCCCTGCTAGGCGCCCAGGACGCTCAGGCTTTCTCGTGTCGGACCGACGCGCCGCGGCTCATCGCGAGCACGGCGTCGCGGCGGCTCATCGCGCCGAAGGGTGAGCCGCCGGTCGGCTGGTCGCTGCCGAAGATCCAGGTGGGCCCGTCGGCCAGGTGCTCGAGTGCTTCCTCGGCGACATCACGCGGGTCGGCCAGGTCCCCGCGGGATGCGCCCTTGGTGTCCAGCGCCCGGTGAAAGGACGGGGTGTCGGTCGCGCCGAGCACCAGTCCCAGCACGTCGACCCCGCTGCCGTGCCACTCCGCCCACAGGCCTTCCGCCAGCAGGAGGTCGAACGCCTTGGTCGCCCCGTAGGCGGCCAGGGTGGCGCCACCGGCCCAGGCAGCACCGGATGTCACCAGCACCAGAGCACCTCGCCCCCGGGCCACCATCGGGCCGCCGAACCGGTAGGCCGCTTCCAGCACGCTGGTGCAGTTCCGCTTCACCAGCTGCAGGTGAGTGGCGAGTTCCTTGTCGAGGAACGCGGCACTGTAGTCGTCGCCGCCCGCGTTGTAGACGAACAGGCCCGGCTCCAGGCCGGCGGTCGCACGCTCCAGGTCGGCGAGGGCACCAGGGACCGTGAGGTCGAGCGAGACCGTGGCGACCTCGACGCCGTGCTTCGCCCGGATGTCGTCGGCGGTCGCCTCGAGCACGGCCTTCCGCCGGGCCACCAGGACGACGTTCATTCCCCGGGCGGCCAACGCGTGGGCGAATGCGGAACCGATGCCGTCGGATCCGCCCGCGATGATGCCCCACGGTCCGTACCTGCCTGCCAGCGCACTCGCCATCGGGAGGCTCCTAAATGTCACGGATACGTCAGGGAGACTCTAGCGACGCTCCCCGACTTATAGAAGGATCCCTCCTAAAAAAGCTGCGGGACCAGGTCGGCAGGAACCTCGTCTCCGTTCGGTCACTATGATCGCTGCCATGGCAGAACCGCAGCGCCCCGCGGGCCGGCCGCGTGACGCCGGCCTCAGCAAGCGGGCGCTCGCGGCAGCGCGCGAGCTGTTGACCGAATCCGGTTTCGAGGCAACCACGATCCAGGCCGTCGCGGCCCGCTCCGGCGTGCACGCCTCTGCTATTTACCGCCGCTGGCCGTCCCGGATCGAGTTGATCGAGGAGGCCGTGTTCCCCGGCCTCAGCCCGCTGAGCGTGCAGCCGACCGGGGACCTGCGCGGTGACCTCCGCCGGTTCATCCGCGCGTACGTGGCGGCGTTCAGCGCCCCGGCCGCGCGCGCGGCTGCGGGCGGCCTCCTCGCGCACCACCAGGCGTCGGGGCGGCCGGGTCAGCCCGGGGCCTACCAGCGCGTGTCGGCGCGCCCGCAGTTCCAGGAAATCCTGCGCGCCGCCCCGTCCGGGAGCATCGACCCCGCAGTGGATCCGGATGATGTCTTCGACATGCTCCTCGGCGCGGTGCTGACCCGCACCCTGGTCTTCACCGTCACCTCCCGGCAGCGCCCGGTGGAGCGCACCGTCGAGATGATCCTGCGGCTACTGCAACCACGGAGCTGACAAGATTATAGAAGGAACTCTCCTGTAAACGCCCTGTGAGCAGCGGTATCAGCGACATCATGCTCCCAGGCGCTAAGCAGATCGTTGACTTAGGTAGATGATTTACCTAAGCTCGGGTGAGCGTCAGCGTAGAGGGGAGAAGGCATGCGGGCTGCGGTGCTGCGGCAGGGCAGAGTCGAGACCCGGACGATCGAAGATCCCGTGCCCGGGCCCGGGCAGGTACTGGTCCGCTCGCTGGCCTGCGGGATCTGCGCGTCCGACCTGCACTATATGGACCACCCCGAGGTGGGCGCGGACGACGACAGCGGATGGTCGACCTACGACCAGGACGTCGACATCGTGATGGGGCACGAGTACTGCACCGAGATCGTCGACTACGGCCCGGACACCGAACGGCGGATTCCGGTCGGCACCCGGGTCAGCTCCCGGCCGGTGATGTTCGCCGGCGGCGAGATGAAGATCATCGGGCAGAACCCGCAGACGCCGGGCGCGTTCGGCGAGTACCTGCTGCTAGACGAGACGCTGATGAAGGTGGTGCAGTCCGACGTCCCGAGCGAGGTGGTGTGCATCTCCGACGCGATCGGGGTCGGCTGGTCGGCCGCCCGGCGGGGTCAGGTCAGTGCCAAGGAGATTCCGCTGGTAATCGGCTGTGGCGCCATCGCGCTGGCAGTGATCGCGACGCTCAAGCGTTTCGGGGCCAGCCCGATCCTGGCGGCCGACTTCGTCCCGTCCCGCCGGGAACTGGCGCTCGCGATGGGCGCCGACGAGGTGATCGATCCCGCTGCGGTCTCGCCCTACCAGGCCTGGCGTGACATGGCAGCTGGCTGATCGAGCCGACGAAGAACATGATGGCGGCGGCCTCGTCGGGCTGCGTCGTGTTTGAGTGCGTCGGCATCCCCGGCGTGCTCGACTCGATCATCATGGGATGCGAGCGCGGCACCCGCATCATGTCGCTCGGCGGCGCTCCCGAGGGCGACCACCTGCACACCCTGACAGCCAAGCGCAAGGGCCTCAACATCCAGTTCGGCGGCGGCCCGCTGCCCCAGCACTGGCTCGAGGCATTCGAGGCAGTCAGCACCGGCAGCCTCGACGTGACCCCGATGGTGGGACAGAGCGTCGGGCTGGACGAGGTACCGGCTGCGCTCGACGCCGCCCGCGACGCGAACGGCCCGGCCCGGATCATCGTGGTGCCGTGAACCAGGGGGTAGGCAAGTGAGCGACATCGAAGAGCTGCGGGCGACTGTGGAGCGGCTGGCGGGCCAGGTCCGCGCGCTCGAGGACCGGATGGAGATCATGCAGCTGGTCGCGCAGTACGGTCCGTCGGTTGACAGCGGCCGCGGCGAAGTCACCGCATCGCTGTGGACCGAGGACGGCTCCTTCGATGCGGTGCCGGTGTGGGAGATGCGGGGCCGCGACGACATCATCAGCATGGTGCACGGCCCGGGCCATCAGCGGCTGATCCACAACGGCTGCGGTCACGTGCTCACCGTCCCGCACATCGTGGTCGACGGCGACCAGGCGACCGGGCGCAGTTACGCGCTCAATATCCGGTGGGACTCCGCGGCCGACCGGTTCTGGGTAGCCCGTGTCTCGGCCAATACCTGGAAGTGGGTACGGACTCCGGCCGGGTGGCGCATCGCGGACCGGGTCAACGCGCCGCTCGACGGCACTCCCGAGCACCGCGAGATGCTGGCACCGCCGGATAAGCCGCCCGCGGGTGACCAGTGAGCGACCGACTGGGAATCGAGCACCAGACCGTCTTGGGGCTCCCACCGGTCGAGTTCGTCAACCTCGCGGCCGACCTGGAGTGCCGGTACATCGCGATCGTGCTGAGCACCCGTCCGCATAACCCGCACCGCTACGCGGAGTACTCACTGCTCACAGACGCCGCGCTGCGCCGCCGGATGTGCAGCGCGATGCGCGAGCGCGGCGTCTCGGTGTTCCTCGGCGAGGGATTCGTGGTCCAACCGGGCATCGACGTCGGCCAGTACGAGGCCGACCTGGACGTCATGGCCGAGCTCCAGGCGGCGAAGGTCAACCTAGTGAGCTTCGACCCGGACCTCAGCCGCACCTTCGACGCGTTCGCCCGGCTGGCCGAGCTGGCGGCCGCGCGCGGCATGCAGTCCACCACCGAGTTCGCCCCGTCTTTGTCGTTGAAGAACCTCGAATCGGCCCTCACTGCGGTCCGGCATGTCGGCCGGCCCGACTTCGGGCTGGTCATTGACACGATGCACCTCGTGCGGGCCGGAAACACCGCAGCCGACCTGGCCGCCGTCGACCCCAGCCTGATCCGGCACGTGCAGCTCAGCGACAACACGATCCGACAGCGGGGGGCGGTGTACCGCGACGACACCATTGACCGCAGCGTGCCCGGCGAGGGGGAACTGCCGCTGGCCGAGATCCTGTCCGTCGTCCCGCCGGACGTCCCAGTCGGCCTCGAGGTCCCCATGCTGTCCAGGGCCGTCGCCGGGGAGCCGACCGAGGACCGTGCCCGCCGGTGCGTGCGGGCTGCCCGCGCCCTCATGGCGACCGTCAGGTGAGTAACGAGCAGGAGACGCGGATGGGCGAGTCCCAGCAGTACCCGACCGTAGGCTTCATCGGCGCGGGACGCATGGGGCTGCCCATGGTCCGCCGGCTCGCGGAGACCGGATTCAACGTCGTCGCGGTGGGGAGGCAGGCCGAGACGGCGGCCGCGCTGCGGGAGCTGGGTGTCACCGTGCTCGCATCGCCCGCCGCGGTGGGGGCGGTGGCGCAGGTGCTGTGCGTCATGACGTTCGACGATGCCCAGATCCGCGAGGTGCTGCTCGGTAAGCCCGACTCCGGCGGGGCGCTTGGCGCGATGCGCCCAGGCTCCACGCTGGTGATCCACAGCACGTGCGGCCCGAACCTGGTCAACGTCCTGCAGAAGGCGGCGCCGGCCGGGGTGAGCGTGCTTGACGCGCCGGTCAGCGGCCGCGCACCCGACATCCTGGCCGGACGGATCACCCTGCTCGTCGGTGGCGAGGAACAGCACCTGGACGCCGTCCGGCCGGTACTGGCGGCGTATGGCGACCCGATCCTGCACCTGGGCCCCCTCGGATCGGGTCAGCGCACCAAGTTGCTGAACAACCTGCTGTTCGCGGTGAACATGCGGCTGGCGGGCGACGTCGCGGTCCTGAGCGAGCGGCTCGGCTTGGACCCGGTCCCCACGATGCGGGCGATCGCGACGTCGAGCGGCGCAAGCTACGCGCTGAACGCTGTCGCCGAGTTCGGCGGCCCGGCCGTCGCCCTTGAACGGGTCCGGGAGTTCCTCGACAAGGACGTCAGCTTCGTCCAGGGCCTCGCGGCCGACCTCGGCGTCGACCTGGGTCGGCTCGGCGAGATCGCCGAGTACTGGCATCCCGGGCCCCAGCCGCGGACCACGGTCGCCTGATGACTCGGGACCGTCCACAAACCCGGGCGGCCGTTGATGAGCGAAGCTCCTCGCCGTTTGGCCGGGTCGCTTCCGCGACCGCGGCGAGGCAGGCCACGCCGCCCGCTACGCGCGCCGCTCCCTGGACATAGACGGCCGCTACGTCCGCGGCCGGGCCTTCAACCTCTCCCTGCTCGCCACCGCCTACGCCGCCCAAGGCGAGCCGTGCAGGCGTCCCGGCGGTCCGCGACTTCACGGCGGAGGTACGCGAGCGGCTGCCCGCCGCAGCAGGGCATGCTGCGCCCAGACGGGCGAGCGGATTAAGAGAATTCTGCGTTGATGCGGTCACAGTGGACGCCAGCGTGTGTCCAACCTAGTGAGAGCAGTTTTCACGAGGAAGGATCCGCGTCATGGCCACCGTAGAAGTGCTCGATTCGTTCATGAGCTACCGCGACGCTGGCACCGGCGATATCCCGGTGGTGTTCCTGCACGGCAACCCCGCCTCGTCCTACGTGTGGCGGAACGTGATTCCGCACGTGTCGGGCCAGACCGGTGCCTGGCGCCGGACCTGATCGGCATGGGCGAGTCCGGCAAGCCCGATCTCGCGTACCGTCTTGCCGACCATGTCCGCTACCTTGACGCCTGGTTCGATGCGATGAGCCTGCACGATGCGGTGCTGGTGGGCCATGACTGGGGAGGCACGCTCGCGATGGACTGGGCAGCCCGGCATCCCGGGCGGGTCCGGGGCATCGCGGTGACCGAGACGTTCCTGCGGCCGGTGCGCTCGGAAGAACTCGCGCCCCCGGTCGCCGGGCTGTTCCGCGCGTACCGCTCGCCCAAGGGCGAGAAGATGGTCATCGAGGACAACATGGTCATCGAGGTCAACCTGGCCCGCGGCGTGGCGGGCGGGCTGGCAGCGGCCGATCTCGGCGCCTACCGGGCGCCGTTCCTCGAGCCGGCCTCGCGGAAGCCGATGCTGGCCTGGACGCGCGAGTTCCCGCTCGACGGCGAGCCCGCCGACGTGGTTGAGGTGGTTCTCGGCTGCGGTCGCTGGATGGCCGGGACTCCCGGGGTGCCGAAGCTGATCATGGCTGTGGAGGGCGGCGTGGGACTCGGGTCGCCTGAGGTGGTCGGCTGGGCTGCGGAGAACTTCGCCGGTGTCGAAGTCGAGTCTGTCGGGCCAGGCGGCCACCAGATACCTGAGGACCAGCCCGCGGCGATGGGAGCGGCCGTCACGAGCTGGCTGCGCCCGCACGCGCTCGTCACGGAGGCGGCGGCGAGGCCGTGAGCGCGGAGGCGGACGAGGCCGGACTGGTAGCGCGGGCCGTCGACCGCGATAAGGCAGCCCTGGAGGAGGTGGTCCGCCTCCTCCAGGATCCGCTCTACCGGCTGGCGCTGCGGATGACGTGGCGGCAGGCCGATGCCGAGGACGCGACTCAGGAGATCCTGATCCGGGTGGTGACGCGGCTGGCGTCCTGGCGCGGCGAGGCGGAGCTGCTGACCTGGGCGTACCGGATCGGCGTTAACTACCTGCTCAACCTTCGCCGCAAGACCCCGCGGGAGGCGCAGCAGCTCAGCCTTGACGAGTTCCGGGCCGACCTGGCCGACGGGCGGGGAGCGACTACCAGGGCCCGGAGGCCGCGGTGCTGGCCGAGGAGGTGCGGCTGTCCTGCACCCAGTCGATGCTGCAGTGCCTGGAGCGCGGCGAGCGGGTAGCGTTCGTGCTCAGCGACATCTTCGAGCTCTCATCGGCGGATGCGGCGTGGATACTCGAAACCAGCTCGGCGGCGTACCGCAAACGGCTGGAGAGGGCGCGGCACCGGATCCGCGCGTTCATGGAATCCACGTGCGGTCTCGTGAACCCGGAAGCGTTCTGCCGCTGCGCCCGGCGGGTACCGAAAGCGATCGCCACCGGCCGCGTCAACCAGCGCACGCCATCGTTCACCGTACATCCGGTCAGCCCGTCGGGTCGCGGCGTGGCAGAAGCCGCAGACCAGCTCCACCGCCTGCACGACGCCGCTGCCGTCCTGCGGGCGCACCCGGACTATGCCGTACCACAGGCTAAGGTCGACGCGATCGTAGCGCTGCTCCAGTCCGGGCGGTTTCCGTTGCTGGAATGACCTGCAGGTGCCGAGGCCGTGAACGTGCAAGTGGCCTGATTCAGGTAAAGCTGCTGAAGCACTAACCGCCGACGGCGAGCGATTCGCACGTGACGCCTGCCAGGCGAAAGTGCCTGCCGCAGCACCCTCGGCGCGGGGCGCCCCTGTTCGCCGACGGCTTGGACCGGGGGGCGGTGCGGCTCAGCCGTGAAATTCGGTGACGCCGAGGGCGAGGTCCCAGTTCCCCGCCCCGTGGCGGGCGAGGCCCATCTCGACCAGGGCCGCGCCTTCCAGCCAGTGCGCCATTTTCAGGCCGCCGACGTCCAGCGGGCGCAGCCCGAGGCTCTCGATGAACGTCTCTACGCCCGCCTTGGCCTGCGCATTGTCGCCAGCGATGAAGACGTCGAGCGGCAGGCCCTTCTCCAGGACATGACGGAAGATGGTGTTGAATGCCTTGAACACGCTGGCGCTGGCCGGGGCCGCCTTGGCGACTTCCTGCGCGATTGAGGTGCCCTCGCGGGTGGCCAGCCCGTCGGCCTCGGAATTGAAGGGGTTGCTGATGTCGATGATGGCCTTGCCCGCGAGGGCGTCTCCGTACTCGACGACGATCGGAACGACACTGTCGTACAACACGGCCACGATGACGATGTCGCCTGCCGGGACGGCGCCCCACTCTCCCGTCGTGGCGCCGCCGCCGAGAGCCTTGGCCAGGTCAGCGGCCTTGGACTGATCGCGGCCCATGACCTCGACGGTGTTGCCGCCCGCTACCGCCAGCGTGCCGATGGTGCGGGCCATGTTCCCGGTGCCGATGATGCTGATGCTGCTCATGATGCGTGCTCTCTTCCTTGTTCTCGAGCTTCGCTTTGTCTCGTTTGTGTCGGGTCAGTTCGTGCGCAGTTCCCAGGGCTGCATGCCGATGACATGGGCAAGCTGCCCCTGCATCTCGACGGCGGACGGCAGCGGGCGCCACCAGTACGGTTACCTCGGCGATCTTGCCGTCCGCGTCGAGCAGGGCGTAGTCCATTCCGTTGACCACGGTGTCCTCGATCTGCAGCCGGAAGAGTGCGGCGTGGTGGGTCTCGCCGCTGAGGACCTCCTTATAAGGTGAGGTCGGCCGCCAGCGTGTAGACGGTCT
>CAVQOE010000016.1:0-28756 GCA_963714295.1 uncultured Actinomycetota bacterium
AAGAGCATGAGGCTGCTGCGCGAGGCGGTGCGCGCTCTCGCGGAGGACAAGATCGCGCCGCGCGCGGCGGACATCGACCGGACCGCGCGGTTCCCCTGGAGGCGCTGTGACGCGCTGCGGCGGCCGACTTCCACGCGGTGCACATCCCCGAGGCCTACGGCGGGGAGGGCGCGCGACGCGCTCGCCGCGGCGATCGTCATCGAGGAGGTCGCCCGGGCCTGCGCGTCGTCCTCGCTGATCCCGGCGGTGAACAAGCTCGGCACCGTGCCGCTGCTGCTCGCCGGGTCCGAGGAGGTCAAGCGGCAGTACCTGCCGGCGGTCGCGCGCGGCGAGGGGATGTTCTCCTACGCGCTTTCCGAGCCGGAGGCCGGGCTCGGACGCCGGCCGCGATGCGACCCGGGCGGTGCGCGACGGCGACGACTGGGTGCTCAACGGCATGAAGCGGTGGATCACCAACGCCGGGGTGTCCGAGTACTACACGGTCATGGCGGTCACCGACCCGGACAAGGGCGCCAGCGGCATCTCGGCGTTCGTGGTGGAGGAAGCCGACGCGGGCTTCAGCTTCGGCGCACCGGAGCACAAGCTCGGCATCAAGGGCTCGCCGACCCGCGAGCGTAACTTCGACAACTGCGAGATCCCCGGCCGACCGGATGATCGGTGACGAGGGCACCGGGTTCAAGATCGCGCTGCGCACCCTGGACCACACCAGGATCACGATCGCGGCCCAGGCGCTCGGCATCGCCCAGGGCGCGCTCGACTACGCGGTCGGCTACGTGCAAGGAGCGCAGGCAGTTCGGCAAGGCGATCGCCGACTTCCAGGGCGTGCAGTTCATGCTCGCCGACATGGCGATGAAGCTCGAGGCCGCCAGGCAGCTCACCTACGCGGCGGCGGCCCTGTCCGAGCGGGCGATGCGCGGGGCAGAAAGTGGCCGACCTGACCTTCTTCTCGTCGGCCGCCAAGATGCTTGGCCTCCGACACCGCGATGTCGGTCACCACGGACGCGGTCCAGCTGCTCGGCGGCTACGGCTACGTGAACGACTACCCGGTCGAGCGGATGATGCGCGACGCGAAGATCACCCAGATCTACGAGGGCACGAACCAGATCCAGCGGATGGTGATGGCGCGGCAGCTGCTGAAGTGGTTGGTAGTCGGCCGCTGACCTGCGGTTTCTCGGGATAGCCTCGGGTGCGACGGGCCGTCAGGCTGACGAGTCGGGCGGCCCGTTCTCGTGTTCCGATTGTCCGATTGATGCCGGTTATTTCCCGTCGTTTCCGGACCCCGTGCTGAATCCGTGCTGACCCTAGCGGCGCCGGGCATGCGGAACCCGATTGCCGACCAGCCGCCAGACGGGCCGGAGGTCGGCGTGAGGTACATGGCAGGTCTACGGCAGGTCCAAGGTCGCCGACCGAGTTGTTGGCGCGAGCGCCGGTCATCGCTGGCGGCTAACTGGCCGAGGAGACGGGTCTCCGGGCTGGGGACGCTCGCTTACTCGCCGTCGGCTGGCTTGCTGTACTCCTTGAGGGTCGCTTCGGTGACGGTGCTGGTGATGAGTTGCAAGGTCCAGGGGCCGGTGTTGAGGTCGAAGTCGCGTCCGAAGCCGACCCATTTGCCGGTCATCTTCCGGCCGGTTGGCTCGAGCAGGAGCTGGATCGCGCCGTGGTAGACGGCGCCCTTGTAGTAGCCGGCCGGGCTGGTCTCCTCGGTCCAGGTGCCGGTGAGGACCTGGCCGTTGGCGGTCAGGTCCATCAGGAGCCGGGAGCGCGACCCCGGCGTTGACCTGACCTGGAGCCGGGTGCCGTGCTGGACGACGGCGACGTAGTGGTGACTGGTGAACGTCGCGCCGCGGCCGGTGCTCTCGTACTCGTAGCTGCTGAGCCAGATGCCGGTCAGCGGGCCCGGCTGTGCCTTGGGGTCGGCCACGGGGATCCACGGGCCTGAGCCGGTGGCCAGGGCCTCGTCGGGGTCGAGGCCGTAGCGCTCGGCGGCGGTGTCGAACCCGAGGGTGGCGACCGGCTGGCCGGTGACGTACTCCAGCGCGCGGACGTAGACCGCGCGGGGCAGGGTCACCTGGCCGGCTTCCCAGCGCTGCACGAGCCGCTTGGAGCAGCCGTTCGGGGTGCCGAGCCGCTGCCCGGCGTCGCGGATTGCCACGGCCATCTCGTCCTGGCTCAGGCGCAGAGCCAGGCGCGCCTGCCGCAGCGCGGTGTTAGGGGCCATGACCCCGAGAATACCCCGCCAGTCATGATCTGTAACGTCGTTTCGACACCCTAAAAGACGTCTAAACGACGTCTCTTTCGACATCGCAACGTCGCCAATCGGAAGCGTACCGTCGTGCCAGCGGGACCGCTCGTCATGGGCAGCGTTCGGAAGGCAACACGATGGCACAGCCAGGACAGCACATAGCCGGGACTGGGCTACGCCCCGGCTCGGCGTGGCCGGTGTCGAGCGTCATGCCGCCCCTTGCTGCCCTGCCGACCGCGCCGTCAGCGGCACGGGCTCACGTCCGCGCGATGCTGGCAATGTGGCGGATGAGCGGCCTCGCCGACGCCCTTGAGCTGGTCGTCAGCGAGCTAGTCGCCAACGGGATCAACGCGTCTACCGACGGCGAGGGCGCGCCGAGGTACGTGGAAGGGCGCATGCCCGTGATCCGGCTGTGCCTGCTCACAGACGGCGTCCGGCTGGTAGCAGAAGTCTGGGACGAGGCTCCGGGTGTCCCCGTCCGTCTGAGGGCCAGGCGGGATGACGAGAGCGGGCGGGGTCTTGACCTCGTGGACATGATCACCGGGTCCCAGTGGGGTTGGCGTCCCGCCAGTTCCAGGCCGGGCAAGTGCGTCTGGGCCGCGTTCGAGATCCCAGCCGCGACCGGCGGCGGTAACTAGCACGCAATCAACCAAGGGAGGAAGGCGGCACGCGTGAGCAGTTCGGTACCAGGTCCCACGTTCGCGCTGATCGGCGTGGCGGGCTACATCGCCCGGCGCCATCTGGAGGCGATCCGGGATGTCGGCGGCACTTTAATCGCGTGCCACGACATCACCGACTCGGTAGGCATCCTCGACAGTTACTTCCCGGACGCGCGGTTCTTCACCGACAGCGTGAAGTTCGAGGACTTCCTCAGCCGGGAGCCCAACCGGCCCGACTACTTCGTGGTCTGCACGCCAAACGACCTGCATGCCGCCCACGCGGCCCTCGGCCTGCGGATCGGCGCCAACGTGATCCTCGAAAAGCCGCCCGCGCTCAGCAGCCGAGAGCTGGAAGCGCTGATCGCGCTGCAGGCACAGTCCGGGCATGCTATCCACCCGGTCCTGCAACTGCGCTACCACGACGGCCTTCTCCGGTTCAGGAAGCTCATGGAATGGAAGGACCCGGGGCGGCCAGTGAGGGTCACCGTCCGGTACGTCACCCGCCGCGGGCAGTGGTTCGGGATCTCCTGGAAGGGAGACCCGGCCCGTAGCGGGACCATCATCTTCAACATCGGCATCCACCTGCTTGACGGTCTCACCTGGGCGATCGGAGCAGCACCCGAAGTCATCCGGGCGCACGCCGACCCCGCCGGAGACTACGCCGAGGGCAGGCTCCAGTTCGGCGCGGTCACCGTCGACTGGACCCTGTCGACCCGGGAAACCGACCTGCCAGCGGGCACCCGCGCCGACGCGGCCCGGTACATCGCGGTGGACGGAGACATCATCTGCGACTTCTCCGACTACTCCCGTCTCCACAGCATCGTCTACCAGGAGATCATCGCGGGCCGGGGGCACCGGATCGAGGACGCGGCCGGTGCCGTCAAGCTTGCCGAGCGAGTCCGCCAGATGGCCGAGACCGAGCTGCCGGCCGCGCACTGACTGTCAGTATCGGGTAGCCAGCCAGCCGGCGATTATGCGGGCGATCCGGGGGCCGGACGCGCCGTCCCACAGCGGCGGCAGTTCCCCGGCGTACGGTCCCCGGGCCAGGGCGTCCTGGACGGCGGACGCCAGCTCGTCTGCGCGGACCAGCCGGTTGCTGCCGCTGGTGACGGTCACCGGCCGCTCGGTCACCGGCCGCAGGGTCAGGCACGGCACCCGCAGGAACGTCGTCTCCTCCTGCACCCCGGCCGAGTCCGTGATCGCCGCCGCCGCGCCGCGCACCAGGGACATGAACTCCAGGTAGCCGAGCGGCTCGCACATCCGGATACCCGGGTGCTCCGCCAGCCCGGCCGCCTCGAACATGGCCCGGCCGCGCGGGTGGACCGGCATGATCACCGGCGCCATGTCCGCGACCTGGTGCATCGCCTTGACCAGCAGCGCCGCTGCCTCCGGGCTGTCGACGTTGAACGGCCGGTGCAGCGTCGCCACCAGGTACCGTTCCGGAAGGCCATACTCGGCCCTCGCCGCCTCGGCGTCCAGCTTGTCCAGGCACGCGACCAGCGTGTCGATCATCGTGTTCCCGACGAAGTGCACCCCGTCAGCGGCGATGCCCTCGCGTCCCAGGTAGCCGATCGCCTCCGGCGAGGTGACGAACAGCAGCTCGCAGAGCTGGTCGGTGAGCCTGCGGTTGATCTCCTCCGGCATGGTGTTGTCGAAGCTCCGCAGCCCCGCCTCGACGTGCGCGACCGGCACGTGGAGCTTGGCCGCCGCGAGCGCCGCCCCGAGCGTGGAGTTGACGTCACCGTAGACGACAACCAGCGCGGGACGGCGGGCCATCAGCTCCCGCTCCACCCCGGCGATGACCGCCGCCGTCTGCTCCCCGTGCGCGCCCGAGCCCACGTGCAGGTTCACGTCCGGCTCAGGCAGGCCCAGGTCAGCGAAGAACACGCCGGACATCCGCGCGTCGTAGTGCTGGCCCGTGTGAATGAGCGCCTGGTCGACGCCGGCCTCGCCGAGTGCGCGGATGACCGGCGCGGCCTTCATGAAGTTCGGCCGGGCACCAAGCACATGCGTAACCAGAGCCTGCATCACTTGTCCTTTACCGGAGTCCAACAAGAGGGACAAATCTCACGAACCGCAGCGGCGATGGCCGCCCGGTGCGAGCCTACCGACCGTAGCCTGAGCCGCGTGCCCGGTTGACCTTACTCGGGTGCAGTGTTCAATTACGGATGGAACGCGAACCGAACCGGTCGCCATTCTGCACCGCCAGCTAATCCGTACTCTATTCCGTACTCCGCTTACACCGGTATAACTTGACGGTGGGGAATGTGCAGGACCCGGCGGAAATAAACCTTCCGGTGGACTCCCAGACTTTATATACGTGCATAGCTCGTAAACAATCTTAGATGGCGCGGCGGAGATGCATGCTGACATATAAATCCCACGGTCTCCGTCTCGGGACAGGGAGCCGGACAGCGACGCGGTCTTACCCCTGCCCGTGCGCTGAAGCGCGTGCTCATCCTTGAGCAGAGAGCGCGAGGGCCTGGCACGGGCAGGTACGCGACGCGGCAAGCAGGCAGGCGGCAGGGCGAGGTAGCAGCGGATCAGCGGGAAGAATGCAGGAATCACCGACACGGTCGCCACCGACTTGGCGGCAGGACCGGCGATCTCACTGGCCTTCGAGCAGCTGTAGGGATGCAGCGAAGATGTCATCTCCGCGCGGGCAGCAGCTGGCGGTCGCCGTCAGCGCCCTGCTGAACGACGCGCTGCGGGGCCGGGTAGTGCCCTTTGACGAGCGTGCCGCACGTCGATACGCGGATGTCATCACCGGGCGAGAACACGCTGGCCGCCTCATCGGGGTTCCCGATGCTCAGATCGCGGCCATCTGCCGGGAACTCGGCGCTGTCCTGGCGACCCGCAACATTAAGGACTTCCAGGAGACAGGGGTCGAGCTGGTCGATCCCTGGTTGACCCCTGGCAGGCCGACACCTGAGACCCGGGCGTAGCAAGGGGGCTGGCCTCGGTGCGAGGCGGTGTTCTCGCCCGGCGGCCCTGCTCGCCCCCGGAGTGTGCGCAAGGGCGTGATACGCCGGAGAGCGAGTCGGCCAGCTCTCCACGCCGCCGCCTATCCTGCGCACCGGCGGGCGCGGACGCAGGAGTCATTCGACCTGAAATGAGGTTGTGCTATCGCGGGGCGATCTGGTCGGCTGCCCACTGCGCCCATTCGCGTTGCATGGCCGCGTTGCGAATGCCCCACTCCAGTGCCAGGTGGCCGTAGATCGCCAGGCCGCTGTCGTCCCAGGGGATCGACGCCTCAAGGGCTTTGAGCTGCTCGCCGTCCCTGGCTGACTGGGCGGCCATGCCGGTGAGGTACGCCAGCGCCTGGTCCTTCGTCAGGACGTCGAGGAAGAACACCCGCATCATTGCCTCGTTGCGGCGGGCCTTGCGGGGCTTAGTCTCGGTCAGCCACCGGCGCAGCTCGGCCAGGCCGGCGTCGGTGAGGGCGTAGTCCTTACGGCCCCGCGGCCCCTCGGCGGCCACCTCGATCAGCCCACCTTCGGCGAGTCGGCCGAGCTCGGAGTAGATCTGGCTCTGCCTGGCGGGCCACACGTTTGCCAGCGAGATCTCGAACCGTTTCAGCAGGTCGTAGCCGCTGGCCGGTCGGTCAGCCAGCAGGCCAAGCAGCACGTGGGACAAACTCATTGGTAGTCAGGGGCGCGGTGCCTGAGCAGGCCCGTTTCCCCATCCCCCTTTCAATCCGTACGTGCGGTTTTCCCGCATACGGCTTACCGATGATCTTCTGTGCATGGTTACGCAGCCTTCGGATAGCGGATCGTGCCGGGGAGCTTGCAGAGGCCCATCCCGTTGATCCATTCCTCAGTCCACTCGTCCGCCTGCCCGGCGTGCAGGTTCCTGCCCCGCTTCTTGACCAGCAGCGTTGCAGCCGCCATGCGACATGTCGGTCGGCCTGCCGGAATTTGCCAGCGGCGTTCCCGGTGCGGAAGTAGTTTCCCCAGCCGCGCAGCAGCGGGTTAAGGTCCGCGATCACCTCGCGGATGTCCGTCCCCGTGCGGTTGCTGCCGGTACGTTCCCTGACCTTCTCCCGGAGCCGTTTCATCGCCCGCTGCGAGGGCCAGCGGTGCAGGTAGTAGCGGATGACCCGCCTCTGCTCCCACAGGCGACCCGACATGCGGGCGCGGAAGTGGCATCCCAGGAAGTCCAGGCCCTCCCGGCCTTCCCTGAGGTCAACTACCTTCGTCTTGTCCGGGTGCAGCCGCAGCCCCAGCCCGCCGAGGATCTCTCCCACGGCGTCCAGGGCCGCCTGAGCCTGTGCCTCACTGCGGCACAGCACCACGCCGTCATCGGCGTAGCGCACCAGCTCACCGATCCCTCGGGCGGCAAGCTCGCGGTCCAGGACGTGCAGGTAAATGTTGGCCAGCAGCGGGGAAATGACCCCGCCCTGCGGAGTCCCGGCGACCGTCCGCTCAAGACTCCCGTCCACCATCACCCCCGCCCGCAGCCACAGGCGGACCAGCTTCAGCACCCGCCGGTCCGACACCCTGCGCTCCATCTCGGCGAGCAGCCTTTCATGGCTGATCTCGCCGAAGAAGTTCCGGATGTCGAACTCCGCGACAAACTGGCACCCGGCGATGAACCCGGTTCTCAGCCGCTCCATCGCCATCGTCGCCGACCGCCGGGCCGGAACCCGAACGAGGACGGAGGAAATCCGCCTCGAACACCGGCTCCAGCACCAGCTTGGCCGCCTGCTGCGCCACCCTGTCGCGGACCGTCGGAATGCCCAGCGGCCGCTTGCCGCCGTCCGACTTCGGGATGTCCACGCGCCTGGCGGGCGCGGGACGGTACGTGCCCTCGCGCAGATCGCGCTGAAGCTCAGCAAGAAGCCGCTGAACCCCGTAAACGTCCTGCACGTATGCCAGGGTGACGCGATCCACCCCGGCCGCTCCCTTGTTCTTCCGCACGCGGTGCCACGCCTCCCACAGGACGTCACCCCTGTGAACACGGTCATAAAGGGCGTGGAACCGGCGCTCCGGAGACTGCTTGGCCGCAGCCCATAGCTTCCGCTGCAGTTCTCGCACGTTCACGGGATCCGCCCGCACCAAACCGGGAGCCGGCGGCGGCACGAGACCCGCTACGGCAGGCCGTGGCCTGCCGGGGGAATTGGACCGGGATACCCCGGCCATGCCCTGATGCTTACCCTCGCGGACAGCATGATCAAAGTGAGGGCCCTTCCCTCCCGGCGCGTTCTGTTGCACGCCGATCAGCGGTACTACGGCCCCCTCGGACTCCCGCTGCCCTCCAGGTGACTTCACCATCGGCTTATACACCTGGTCTTCGCCCGACGCAGGCCGGGCAGACGGGCCTCTCCTGTTCCGGCCCAGACTGTGCGCGCGTGCCGCCCTCCATACCCCGGAGGGACCCGGAAGGCTGACCCCGGAACAGGGCCTCCCGGACATGGCCTTCGCCGTGACATGAGCGGCTCGGCTCCCCCGTTGTGAATGTGACGAGGCTGCAAGGTTCGCTTGATGCTACGGCCCGCGCGCTTGCTCCCTCCAAAGAGGCTCTTGACACCCCGCTCAGCCCGCCGCGTCTCCACGACGAACCGGGGCCTGCTACCGGGCGCTCCGGTGCCTACCCGGACAGGACTCACACCTGTAAGCCTGGACCAGCTTTCAGGACGCAACATGCCAACCATTCTACCTATTCCGGTTGACATGTCATTTTCGGAACTTCTACTCTCGACCTGTCAAAAGTGGAATGTCAACTGAGGAGCCTCTCCCGTGTCCTACCTGCGTACCTTCCTCCCGTGGATCGTCTACGCCGTGCTCGCCGGGCATACGGCCTCCGCGCAGCAGCGGGGTACCCTGGCCGCGCTCGCCGTGACCGTGCTGGTCGTCGCCTACAAGGTCAGGAAAGAACACAGCACCTTCGAGGCGCTCATCATCGAGACCGGTTCCGCGGTCTTCTTCGCCGCCATGGCCATCGTCGCGTTCGCCGCCCCGCACTCGGGCGCGCTCACCTACGCCGCCGCCCTGTCGAGCACCACGCTGGCCGTCATCGCCTGGGGCTCGCTCGCCGCCCGTCACCCCTTCACCCTCGGCATCGCCAAGCAGTCGACGCCGCCCGAGGTCTGGAGCCAGCCGGCCTTCGCGCACTCCAACGTGGTCATCACCACGATCTGGGCCGTGAGCCTCACCGTCTCCGCCGCCATCCTGGTGGTCGTCATCCACGCCGGGGCCGACGTCCTCGTCCGCAGCCTCTTCCAGGTTCTCGGGTTCGTTGTCCCGATGGCCTGCACCGCCCGGTACGTGAAGATCGTCCACGCCCGGGCCCACCAGGCCGCAGGCTACGCCCACCCCGGTGCACACGCCCGGCCGTTATCCCGCGCGAAACGCGAGAATGAAGGGAAGTGAATGTCATGAGCACGACCGAGAGCACGAGCACTACCCGCACTGTCGGCCTAGGCATGGGGCTGGAGGTCACCATCAGGGAGCACGGCGAGGCTTCGGCGGCCGGAGGGACCGGCGTGCTGATCCTGCACGGTGGGGCAGGACCCCAGTCGGTTGCAGGGCTGGCGGCGGCGCTCGGTGACGAGGCGTACGTGATCGCCCCGACTCACCCTGGTTTCGACGGCACGCCGCGGGTGCCGTGGGCCGACACCGTCGCCGACCTGGCGGACGCCTATCTGGATCTGATCGAGGAGCTCGGCATGACCGCGGTGATGGTGATCGGCAATTCGATCGGCGGCTGGATCGCCTCCGAGATGGCGCTGCGTGACATCCACGGCCGTGTCGCCTCGCTGGTCTTGCTAAATGCGGTCGGCATCCGCCCCGACAACGCCACACAGCTGACCGACATCCGCTCGCTTCCGCCGGCCGCGGTCGGGAAGCTCGCGTTCGCCAATCCCGCATTCCGGCCCAACCCGGCCGCTATGACCGACGAGCAGCGCGCCGTAATGGCCGCCAACCAGGAGACGCTGCGGATATACGCCGGCGATGGCTTCACCTTCGCGCCGAAGCTACGTTGGCGGCTGCACCGGGTCACCGTCCCGGTACTGGCCGTCTGGGGCGAGGAAGACGGCGTCGCCACCGCCGGGTACGGCCATCTTTACGCCTCCTGTTTTCCCAACGGCCGCTACGCGCCCATCAGGGACGCCGGGCATTTCCCGCACATCGAGCAACCCGCCGCCGTGGTCGCTGCCATCGGCGACTTCGCCGACACCGTAGTCCGGCCCGACGGCGTCTGACCGGACGACATCCCGCGGCGGGCCGGCGCCCTGCGCGACGGCCCGGGGCGGGGCTGCCGGACTCCGCGTCCTGCAATCGATCTGAGCGCCGGTAACGTGCATGATGCCCTGGTAAGGTCCAGCACAGCACGGGCCACGAGGTGGGCCCAGTTGGCTGCCACGACTTCGCCGGCCCGTTCTTCTCCTGCCTAGTTTGGAACTCCCATGAATGGAGTAGCTGCCGTGACCGCCGTGTCCGAGGAGTCACAGGATCGCCGGCGAGCTACGACGGGCGATCCCGAGGTCGAGGCGGAGCTCCGCGCCACCGAGCGGGTCATCACCTTCTCCGATGCGGTGATCGCGATCGCGATCACGCTGCTCGCGCTCGCTCTCCCAGTCCCAGGTGGCACGGGAAACCTGACCAATGGCCAGTTCTTGCACGCGATGCGTGAAGACTGGCCCGAGTACTTCGCTTTCCTGATCAGCTTCGTGGTCATCGGGAATCAATGGGCGACGCATCGCCGCGTCTTCAGGTACGTGGCCAGGCTGACCGGCTGGGTCGGCAGGCTGAACATGCTCTGGCTCCTGATGATGGTCCTGACGCCGTTCGCGGCCAGGATGCTCGCAGGCGCCGGCGCGCTCAGGTGTCCGCTTCGCGGTTTACACGCTGATCCAGATCATCGCCACGGCGTGCCTGATGCAGATGAGCCGCGTGGCGCAACGCGGACGCATACTGCGACCCGACGCGCCGGAGAGCGCCCGTCGTCCTGACAGCGTTCCCTACCTTGCCATCATTGTCACGTTCCTGGTCTCCATTCCCGTGGCATTCGCCACGAGGTGGGCCTTCGCGCTGTGGTTCGTGGTTCCGCTGACGTCCCGGGGACTAAGGCTGGTCATGGCACACGGGCGGCACGCGACGGGTGACGCTGACCCGGGTCCTTCGGGAATCCTCAAAGGCAGGTAAACCGTGCAGGCTAAACGGTGGCGGGTCGGCGCCGAAACGCGCGTGCTGAATCCGTGCTGACCCCCCGGCCATCTAACAGGCCTTCTAGCTGCATAAACTGCCCGCTGGTCCACGATCACCCAGATCTACGAGGGGACGAATCAGATCCAGCGGGTGGTGATGGCGAGGCAGCTGCTCAAGGGGTGAAACTTGGACGTTGACCTGCGGATTCTCGGGTTCTTCCGATTGGGAAACGGGTCGTCCGACGATGAGTTGGGCGGGCCGTCCTCATGTCTTGATTGTCCGGTTGATACCGATTGTTTCCCGTCGTTTCCGGACCCCGTGCTGAATCGGTGCTGACCCCCAGCGCCATCCCGGCACTGCCCATGCGGTCGTGGGCGGGGTCGATGCGCTGACAGATGCGCGCTGGGTACAAGGCGGGTATACGTCAGGTACAACCGAGGTACATCGTCCTACGTCGGGTTAGGCGTACCCGTCCTGCAGGTACCGTGCCCGGCCGGTTCCCAGCGCTTCCAGTGCGGCACTTGCCCTGCGCCAGACGTAGGGCCGGAGGCGTTCTTTGGCCTGGCCTTCGTCGCAGAACTCGAAGGCGCGCAGTTCGCTGTCGATGGGCTGCAGGCCTTTGATGTGGCTGTCGCTGAGGGTGCCGCCGTCGAAGATGAAGTTGAGGAGGTCGTCCCAGGGGCCGTGAGGTGAGACCCAGTCGACGCAGAGCAGGTCTCCGACCTGGATATCGAGCCCGAGTTCTTCGCGCAGTTCCCGGCGCAGCGCGTCGGCTGGCGGTTCGTTGGCCTCGGCCATGCCGCCGGGCAGGTCCCAGTCGGGCTTGTAGGTGGGATCGACGAGGAGGATGCGGCCGGAGGAGTCGCGGACGATGGCGTCGGCGCTGACGCGCTTGCGGGCTTGCTTGGCGTTGCCCTCGGCCAGGTAGGCGTTCCACGCCTCGGGGTCGCGCTCGTACAGTTCGCCGTCCGTGCTCACGGTTCCTCCCTAGCCTCGCCGCGGATGCTGGCCTTCGGCGGTCAGCTGGTAGAACGCCAGCCGGTCGCGGACGGCGCCTTGGAGGCAGTCTAGGAACTCGCTGACGACCGCATTGCCGGAGTATGGCTCTAGCTGCCGCTGGATCTGGATCAGCTGGCTGATTACCAGGTACGAACCGAGAGACTGGGTGGCGTTGAGCACGTCTGCAGCGATGCCGAGGCCTGGTCGGGTTGGCGCTGGGCAATCAGGACGCTGGCGAGGGCAAGCTGACCGAACGCGCGGCTACGGGTGCGGTGGCTGGGCCGGAGACTGATGATGCGCTCGGCCTGCTGGCGAGCCTGCTCCAGGTCGCCGAGCTGGCGCAGGCAACGGGTCGTCTCGCTGGCGAGCGAGCCCTCATCGAAATGGCTCACCCAGGTCGAGGCCGATGCGGCGGGGGTGTCCGCAAGTGCCCGTTCGGCACGCAGCAGCAGCCGTGTGCATTCGGCGGGGTCGGCTGGGTCCTTGCCAGCGACTCCACGGGCTTCGAGCGCGAGCATGCGCGCTTCAAGAGCTGGGTTGGCTGCTCCGGCGTGCAGCGCGGCTTGTCCCCGGCGTGCCAGGGCGACGGCTTCGTCTGGAGCTCCGAGGTAACTGGCGAGGTGGCTCATGCTGCCCAGAATGTGCGCGGTGAGCTGCTGGTCGCCGCCGACTTGGACCAGGGCCAGCGCCCGGCCGAAATGCCGCTTGGCGCTCGCATCGCGCCCGGCGTCGTGCGCCATCCACCCGGCCATCTCGGTCAGGGCCGCTGCCGCAGTGAACAGCGCCGGATTGCTGGCTCCAGCGTCGGTGCCGAAGAGCCGGGGCGCTATGTCGGCCTGCAGGTACCTGACCACGCTGGCGTACAGATGACCGCCGCCCGCCTGGAGATCGGCAGTCCGGAACGCTCTCATGGCTACGGCGTCCGGGTCATGGACCTGCCCCTCGGAGGCTGCCCGCCGACCTGATGTCTCTGCTGGCACAGGCGTAGCTGTCGCGAGCTGGGTTTTTTCCCGGGCTCGTTAACGCTATGGCCAGGCGGGAGCTTGAACCAGAGCAGGCGGGACGGGATCTGCAGGACTCGTGCCCAGTGCGCGAGGGTGTCGAGGTTGCGGACGGGAGGACCGTTCTCGATCCGGCTGACCTGCGCCTGGGTGAGTCCGAGCCAGGTGCCGAGCAGTTCCTGAGAGACGCCGTTGCGCCCGTAGCGTGCCGCGAATTCGCTATGCCGGCGGTAGGCGCGGGCAACGCGGCCGATGTGCTGGGCGGCGAGCGCGTCCCGGAGCGCTGGCAGTGTCCCAGAAGGCGGGTGACACCGCCGGCGGTCCGGCGCGGCGGTGGACCACCTGTCGCTCGCAGGAGTCGCACAGCGCACCCGCGTGGTTCCAGGCAAGGCGGTTACCGCACCGGCAGTACCTGGGGGCGTTGGTGCTCATCTGGTCTTTCCCGCCTGACTCCGGAAAGGGACATAGCTCCTGCTTGGCAATTTTAGCCATATGCGTAGCGGAGCGTCATGGCTTATATACGCCGCATGTATATGCGCTCATGCCCGTTTCGTCATAGCCGACATTGGCGTGACGATGCGAGCCTCGAACCAGCCGGTACACCCGGGGCGGATCGAGGCGAGGGAGGCGAGCCTGATGGATTGCCAGAGCATAGCGGCGACGGAAGCCAGCAACGTCGGACCGCGTGCCGCAGCCGACGGGATTGCCGTCAGGATGGCCAACAGAGAAGTGCGCTTCCCTCGACGCAGTTCGCTGCTGCTCGGCGCGCTTCCCTCCGCCGTGCCCTGTGCCCGGCTGCACGCCAGGCAGGTGCTGTGGGAATGGGGTCTTTCCGAGGTCGCTGAGACTGCTGAGCTGCTGCTTTCCGAACTTGTGACTAATGCCTTGCAGGCCGCACGGGCCACCGCCAACGACCTGCCGGTCAACGTCCGCCTCTCCGCTAACCGTGACCGTCTTCTCCTGCCATTGGCTTGACATGGCGGGCGGAGCCGGCGCTGGATATCGCCGGTCCCGGGTGGCAGGCCAGCCCGTGCTGCTTCCCGGCCCGCACAGGAGCCGGGTCACCGGGAGGAACCAGCACGGCGCCGACGGCCGCCGCCCGGGAACCCGGCCCCCTGACCCGCCCCACGCCGAAACGCCGCACCCCCGGCGGGCGGAGTCTGCCGTGACCACCGCCCGGGGCAACCGCGAACTTGACGACGTGGCCGCAGGTGAGCGTGCATCCGTCCGGCACCGGGCTGCCCGGCACACGGCTCCAGTGGGCGGCTCGAACCGGCTTCTCTCTGTCGAGGAGTTGGCTGCCTATTTGGGCGTGCCGAAGAAGACCGTCTACGGCTGCTGGCGGCAATGGGGCCTGCGGGGTTACCGGGTGGGCCGGTACCTGCGGTTCCGTGAGCGGCACGTGGAGGAATGGCTCCAGACCCGGGAGGTATAGCCGCCGTGGCCAAGATCTTCAAGCGCTGCTCCTGTCCTGAAGACCAGTGGGACAGTTGCCCGCATCAGTGGGTGGTGCGCTACCGGACGACCGGCGGGCGGTCCAGTCGCCAGCGTGAGCAGTCCTTCGGCACCAGCCCGCGCGAAGCCGAGGACTTCGCCCTCAAGGTCGAGCACGCCAAGCGTGCCCACGTCTTCGTCTACTAGAAGATCATCGCGGGCAGGGGTCACTCACCCGGCTGGCCGTTGACTACGGCCAGCGCCAGGGAGATGGTCTGGAACTGATACCAAGACGGGCCGGGCACTCCGGCCTGAGTGGCGGTGGCCGCCGGGGTGTCCGGGCGTTCAGCCGCAGACCTTCGGCTGCGGCTCGCCGGAGGCGTACTGGTTCCATTCTTGCGATGTCGGTGGTCCCACGTAGGCGCAAAGCGCCGCATAAGGATGCGCAAATAGCGACACTTGCCACAGCCGCACGGTGCCGTCGGCGCCGGCGCTGGCCAGCAGCTTGCCGTCGGGGCTGAACGCGACCGCGACCACGCCGTCCTGGGCGCCGGCCTGGATGGGCGCGCCGATGGGCTGGCCGGTGGCCGGATTCCATAGCCGCACGGTGCCGTCGCCGCCGCCGCTGGCCAGCAGTTTGCCGTCGGGGCTGAACGCCACTCCGTGAACGCCGTACCGGACGCTGCTGGTGGCGTGGAGGGGCCCGGCGCCGCGGCGGCCGGTGCCCAGGTTCCACAGCCACACCGTGCCGTCGCCGCAGCCGCCGGCCAGCAGCTTGCCGTCAGGACTGAACGCCACCCAGTGAACGCCAGTATCAGGACCGGAGCCGGTCTGCAGCGCCGCGCTGACGGGGCGGCCGGTGACGGGGTTCCACAGCCGCACGGTGCCGTCGCCGTCAGCGCTGGCCAGCAGCTTGCCGTCGGGGCTGAACGCCACCCCGTACACGGGGTTCTGGACGCTGGCGTGGAGGAGTACGCCGGCGGGCAGTCCGGTGTCCGGGTTCCACAGCCGCACGGTGCCGTCGCCGCCGCCGCTGGCCAGCAGCTTGCCGTCGGGACTGAACGCCACCCCGAAGGACGCGCCGTTCCGGGCGCTGGCGTGGAGGATCGCGCCGACGCGGCGGTCGGTGGCCGGGTTCCATAGCCGCACGGTGCCGTCGCCGTCGCCGCTGGCCAGCAGCTTGCCGTTAGGGCTGAACGCCACCGCGGACACGCCATTCAGGCCGGAGCCGGTCTGCATCGCCGTGCCGACGGGGCGGCCGGTGACGGGGTTCCATAGCCGCACGGTGCCGTCGCCGCCGCCGCTGGCCAGCAGCTTGCCGTCGGGGCTGAACGCCACCGCGGACACGCCGTTCTGGGTGCTGGCGCTGGAGGGGCGCGCCGGCGGGCTGGCCGGTGGCCGGGTTCCACAGCCGCACCGTGCCGTCGCCGCCGCCGCTGGCCAGCAGCTTGCCGTCGGGGCTGAACGCCACCCCGTGACACGCCGTTCATGGGTGCTGGCGGCCTGGAGCGGCGCGCCGACGGGCGGCCGGTGGCCGGGTTCCACAGCCGCACGGTGCCGTCGGCCGTCGGCGCTGGCCAGCAGCTTGCCGTCGGGGCTGAACACCACCCCGAACACGCCGCCACACCATTCGGAGCCGGTCTGCATCGCGCGCGCCGACGGGGCGGCCGGTGGCCGGGTTCCACAGCCGCACCGTGCCGTCGCCGCCAGCGCTGGCCAGCAGCTTGCCGTCGGGGCTGAACGCCACCCCGAACACGCCGCCAGTCATCCGGAGCCGGTCTGCAGCGGCGCGCCGACGGGGCGGCCGGTGGCGGGGTTCCACAGCCGCACCGTGCCGTCGCCGCCGGCGCTGGCCAGCAGCTTGCCGTCGGGGCTGAACGCCACCCCGTTCACGCCAGCATCAGGGCCGGAGTGTCGGCCAGGAGGGCTGCCGACGGGGCGGCCGGTGGCCGGGTTCCACAGCCGCACGGTGCCGTCGCCGCCGGCGCTGGCCAGCAGCTTGCCGTCGGGGCTGAACGCCACCGCGGACACGCCGTTCTGGCGACTGGCGTGGAGGGGCTGCGCCGACGGGCTGGCCGGTGGCCGGGTTCCACAGCCGCACCGTGCCGTCGCCGCCGGCGCTGGCCAGCAGCTTGCCGTCGGGGCTGAACGCCACCGCGACCACGCCGGTCTGGCGCTGGCGTGAAGGGGCGTGCCGACGGGGCGGCCGGTGACCGGGATCCCACAGCCGCACCGTGCCGTCGCCGTCGGCGCTGGCCAGCAGCGTGCCGCTGGGGCTGAACGCCACCCCGTACACGCCGCCATTAGGGCCGGCGCTGGTCTGCAGGGGCGCGGCGGCGGGCAGCATGCCTTGTTGCTGTTGCTCGGCCAGCAGGGTCGTGATGGCGGAAGCGGCCTGGCCGGTGGGGAAGACGGCCCAGGCGGCGACGGCGAGCCGGCGCGCGGTCACTGGCTCGGTGCCATCGATGTTGAGGCTTTCGGCGGCGAGCTGGCGGGACAGGGCGATGGCATGCTGCGGCTGGCGCTGGCGGCGTTGCGCGCGGCGATGGCGGCGTTGCGGACGGCGATCCCGGCGGCGGCGAGGGCGGTCAGGGTGAGGGCGAGCAGGCCGGCGATCACTGCCTGCCGCCTGCGGACGGTACGGCGGTGAGCATGGCTGCTGGCGTGCAGGAAGTCACGCTCGGTCTGGCTGAGCGGCGGGTGGCGGGCGGGATCGGCGCCGATCCGGGCGGCGGTGTCGGTCGCTGCCTGCAGCAGGCTGCCGCCGTAGAGGTAGGACGGGTCGCGGGACTGGCGGGCCCACTCGGCGGCGGTAGCGTGCAGCCGGGAGCGGACGATCCGGTCGGCGTGGGTGTCGGCGAGCCAGGTGTCGCGCAGCAGCGGCCAGGCGGTCAGCAGCGCCTCGTGGCTGAGTTCCACGGTGCCGGCGGCGAGGGTGAGCAGCCGTTCGGCGGCGAAGGCCTCCAGCACGGCCTCCACATCCTGGGCCTCGGCCGGGCTCTTGCCTTCGGTCAGCTCCGCCCTGGTGGCGCGGTCGGCGGTGTCCACGCCGTCGCTGCTGGTGGCGGTCAGCCGGATGAACACCTGCCGGGCCGCGGCCTGCTGGGCCGGGGTAAGGCCGTCGTAGGCGCGCTGGGCGCTGGCGGCGACGGCGCCTGTCGATGCCGCCGGTGCGTTCATAGTCGGCCAGGGTGACGGCTTGCCCGGTCCGGTGACCGCCAGGCCTGGTCCAGGGCGTGCGACAGCAACGGCAGCACCCCCGCGCCGAAGGTCCCGGGCTGGCCGGTGCGCACCTCGGCCAGCAGCAGGCCGGTCAGGTCGTCGTCGACCTTGGAGCCGGCCTTCTTGGCTGGTTCGGTGATGGCCATCCGCAGCTGCCGCTCGGTCATCGCGGTGACCAGGTACCGGTCCTGGACCGGGCCGGCCAGCTGCGGGTAGTCGGCGCAGCGGGCCTCAAAATCGGCGCGCACCCCCAGCACCACCAGCGCCGCCGGGGCCTGATCGGGGCCGTGCCCGGCGGTGGCGGCCGCGTGCAGCGCGGTGATGAACGCCCGCCGCTGCCCCTCCTCGGCGCACTGGGTGAACAGCTCTTCGAACTGGTCGACCACCAGCAGCAGCCGGCGCCGTCGCAGCTGATCTCGCGGTGCCGGGCGGCCATCCGGTTCCTCAGCCGGCCTGGGCGGCCCCGCCAGGGCGGCTTGCCGGGCGGTGAGCGCGAACCCGCCCGGATCGGCGGCCAGGCCCCGCCGCACCGCCGCCGCGTCCGCCCCCGCCAGCGGCGCCACCCGCAGCGCCAGCTCATCCAGCGGCGCCCGGGTCGGGGTGAACAGCACACACGGCCACGACGCCGCTCCCGGCGCGGCGGCCAGCCCATCCGCCCGGATCCGCGGCAGCACCCCCGCCCGCAGCAACGACGACTTCCCCGCGCCCGACGCCCCGGACACCACCAGCAGGCCCGCCCCCGCCAGCAGCCGCGACATCCGGTCCAGCAACGCGGCGGCGGCCGCTTCCCGGCCGAAAAACCATTCCGCGTCCTGCTCCCCGAACACGGCCAGCCCGCGGTACGGGGAACCGGTCACCGCTCCCGGCCGCGGCGCCGCGCCTCGGCGGCGGCCAGGACCTGCGCGGCCGGGACGTTGCCGCGGGCCGCCGCCACGAACAGTTCTGCTGCCTGCCCGGTCAGGCCCAGCGCACCGGCCAGCAGCACCGCGGTGTCCTTGTGCGCGGTGCGGTTGATGCCCCGCTCCAGGTTGCTGACCGACCGCGGGGACACCCCCGCCGCCGCCGCCAGCTCCTCCTGGGTCAGCTTCGCCTCGGCCCGCAGCTGCCGCAGCAGCCCGGCAAAAGAAAGCGCAGGCTGCTCGGTCACCATCCCAGTGCCCCCCACAACCTGTCCGCCGCGGCTACCGGCACCGGGCAGGACCAGTCCTGCCCCAACAGTACGCGCGCCCGGCCGCTCCCGCCATGTCCCGCCACCACACGTCAGCCTCCATCTGCGGCTTCCGTGGCACCGCGAGCAGGCCCTACCGGAGCCGAGGCCGAAAACGCAGCAACAGTCTGCCCGGGCCCGCGCCGACGCGCAGCACACCGAATGCGGGCCTGCGGATTCTTGTGGGCTGTCTTGTGGGCTGTTTTGTGGGCGGTCATGCGTGGTGAACACCTCCGCCGCCCGCGACAGTGAGGCTAGCCGCGATCCAGCCCCGCTGGTCATCAGCTCCGACAGGCAGGCAGCCCAGCCAAGCCAAGCCACCAAGGAGACCACAATGCACCGGAATCCTCCACACCAGATAATCGAACGCCCAGGCCGCCTGCCCGCACCGGATATGGCAGCCACGGCGAGCCCCGCCCCCGGCTCGGCTGATCCCGTCCACAGGCGGCAGCTGGAGAAGTCGGTCTCCTGGTCCGGCCGCGAACGGCTCCGGTGCCTGTGGTACCGGCTCCGCCTGACGGTAGCGGAGATGAACTACGCCACCCGGCGAATGGCCGAGCTGCAGCGGATACCTGACAACCGCCCAAGCCACTGACGCGGAGACGGTCATCAGCGAGGAGAGCTTATGCATGATCCCCGCGGTCTCCGTCTCGGGACAGGGAACCGGACAGCGACGCGGTCTGACCCGTGCTCATGCGCTGAAGCGCATGCTCATCCTTGAGCAGAGAAAGGCGTGAAGGCCTGGCATGGGCAGGTACGCGAGGCGGTATGCAGGCAGGCGGCAGGTTTCTCCTCAAGGGCGGCTGCGCCGGAGAAAGGGGCCGGTGGCAGCGGACGCCGAAGCTGGACGTTCTGCGCGCCTCGATTGGAGAATCGCCTGCCTTCGGCCGGCGGGTCCAGGCAGGGCGCCGGGCTACCTGGCGCCGACTACCGCTGGCCTGCTCCAGGAACCCCCTGGCCCGGCCGAGGGGGCGCGTGAAGCTTAACCCGGCGCCGGCGCTGGATTAGAGGCAGTATTCGGTCAGCGCGCGGGGGAGAGCCGGCGAGTCCATCGGATCGACTGGAACGCCGAAGTCCCACAGCTGAGCCTCACTGTTGTCGTCGCCAGCACGGTGACGACAACCCGCTCCCTGGTCTTCACGATCACTGCCTGGATCTGCCGGACATGCTCGTCGTCTACCCAGACCGTGAACCCGGCCGTGCTGCCGCTGACGGTGGCGGCGATCTTACGGCAGCGCGCTTCGCGTATCGTATCGTCTCGTCTCCTGCGTACCGGGCTGCGGTCACGGACCGCAGGCGCGTGAGCAGTTCCAGCGGATCCTCTTTGATAACGTGCGCATTCGGCGTGCCGCCCAACTCCGGCCGGGTGATGACCATGGCGAGGGCAAGCGTGCCCGAGTCCTGCTGGACCTGGTGGTGCTGAAACCGCCGGGCGGACGGCTCAACGATGCCCCTTGCCATGCCGGAGGCCGCGGTGCGCAGCCGCGTGCGATCCTGCTCAGGCACCATGTGGTCCCAAGCGGTCTTGACGGTGTTGTCGGCCAGCCGCTTGAACGGGCCGTGACGGTGCCGATCCTGGGCCGGCGCGGTCGCCGGGTCGGCCGTCACCTCTTTGCGTACCTCGAACCGGGCGCTGGAGGCCGCGAGCGTGGCCTCCGCCCGGGTGATGACCTCATCCCAGGCCGCGGCCTCGTCCGCGGCTCCGGTACTGCCCAGCTTGCGGGCGGCGACGCTGTAGGGCTCTCCGCTGGCGGCCATATGCGCGCGGACTGACTTCTTGCGGGCACGGTCCCGGGTCACTGCATGTCCCTCCGGCAAGGCCCCACGCACCCCGCCAGGACGGCATGTACCTGCTTTCGGGGGAAACGCGAGTCAGTGACCCTTGTCCTCGTCGCCAGGACCAGCGTGGGCGGAACCCCGGCTCGGAGCGGGCGGGCGCAACCGCCGCAGCCCTCACGATAAGGGAGTTCGCCGCGCAAAGGAAGCCCTGCACTTCAGGACGGTCACCCCGCATAGGGCTCGGCTTGGCCTGCGGCGACCTGCCCGTACCCAGCGAGACGCTGACCGCGGCGAGGAGCGCGCTGCCGAGGGCGACCGAGACGGATGATGCGGGGAAGCCGGCGCCGAGACCGGCGGCGGATCCAGCGGCCCGAAGTCGGCGTTCGCCTTCTGTTGATACGCCGAAACTTTCGGCAGTGCTCTGGGTGGCGGCCACGGCCACCAGGCTGCCGCCGGACTGAGGCGGCCGCCGTGCGGCTGATGCACGGCTGCGCCCGTGTAACTTTCAGAACCAACATGCAGTATCCAGGGGAAACGCCCGGGCTCTTGTCGGCAGAGCGTGTGATGTCCTTCACTTCATGCAGTTATCGCAACTTCCTTCGATAACTTTCGATGACGAGGAGGGTCATGAAGATGTGGCGATCCCGCCCGGCGCCCGATGCGACCAGGTCCCCTGGCAGCGCGTCGCGACGCCGGATGTTTGCAGCCGGGGCAATAACCACGACCGTGGCAGCCATGGCAACACTGGCGATCGGAAGCACCGCGCAGGCGGCGCTGGCGCCAGGGACGCCCCTGAAGACGCTCGCCCAGGCGGCAGGCGGCCGGTACTTCGGCAGTGACATGACTGGAAAGTTGCTGTCCCAGTCGACGGTGACCCAGCTTCAGTCTCAGCAGTTCAACATGGTCACGCCGGGCAACGAGATGAAGTGGGACACCACCGAGCCGTCCAACGGCACGTTCAACTTCGGCCCGGGCGACCAGATCGTCTCCTATGCCCGGGCGAACGGCGAGCAGGTGCGCTGTCACAACCTGGTCTGGCAGAGCCAGCTCCCCTCGTGGGTGTCCTCCCTGCCAAGGAGCCAGGTGCAGGCGGCGATGGAGACCCACATCACCACCGAGGCCAGCCACTACAAGGGCGAGTGCTACGCGTGGGACGTGGTCAACGAGCCGTTCAACAGCGACGGATCGTTCGTGGCTGACCCGTTCTACAACGCGATGGGCAGCGGCTACATCGCCGACGCGCTGAGGACCGCGCACGCCGCGGACCCGAACGCCAAGCTGTACCTGAACGACTACAACATCGAGGGTGAGAACGCCAAGAGCAACGCGATGTTCAGCCTCGCGCAGTCGCTGCTGGCACAGGGCGTCCCGCTCAACGGCATCGGCTTCGAGAGCCACTTCATTCTTGGCCAGGTCCCGTCCGACATGGAAGCGAACATGCAGCGGTTCGCGAACCTCGGCCTGGATGTCGCGGTCACCGAGCTTGACGACCGCATCACGCTTCCGGCCACCAGCGCCAACCTGCAGGCAGCAGGCCACCGACTTCTCCGCCGTGGTCAAGGACTGCCTGGGCGTCTCCCGCTGCGTGGGCGTGACCCAGTGGGCCGTCGGCGACCCCGACCCCTGGGTCCCCGGCACGTTCTCCGGCCAGGGCGCCGCCACCATGTTCGACCAGAGCTACAACCCCAAGCCCGCCTTCGCCGCGGTGCAGAACACGCTCCCCGCAGGCAGCAATAGCAGAACACGGTGACGGTGACCAACCCGGGCACGCAGACCGGGACCGTCGGCACCGCTGCCAGCGTCCAGGTCCATGCCACCGACTCGGCGTCGGGACAGACCCTGTCCTACTCCGCGACCGGCCTGCCCGCGGGGCTGGCGATCAACGCCTCCACCGGCCTGATCTCCGGACGCCCACCGCATCGGGCAACAACACCGTCACCGTCACCGTCAGGGACAGCACAGGCGCCACTGGCACCGCCAGCTTTGCCTGGAACATCAGCGGCAGTGGCGGTGGCGGTGGCACCTGCCACGTCACCTACACCAAGAACAGTGAATGGCCCGGTGGCTTCACCGCCCAGGTGACCATCGCGAACACCGGCACGACCACGATCAACGGATGGTCGCTGACTTTCACCTTCCCGGGCGACCAGAAGGTCACCAGCAACTTCAACGGCGGCTTCTCCCAGACCGGGGAGAACGCGACCCTATCCAACGCCAGCTACAACGGCACCATCGCGCCAGGCGCCAGCATCACGGACGGCTTCCAGGGCACCTGGACTAGCAGCGACGCTAGCCCGACCAGCTTCTCCGTCAACGGCACCGCATGTAGCTAAGTTCATCAGGACATAACCGCGGTCCGCCTCGCTGGCGGCAGCCACTCGCTGCCGCCAGCGAGCTTTTCGTTGCGCCGCCCTGGGATCGGCCGGCCGGTGCTGAGTCCGTGCCGACACCCTCGTCATGGTCGGGCAAGCGCGACGGGGCACCGCTGCCCGCGTGCGCCGATGGGAGGTATTAATGCCGGGTGCTTGGCGTGCAGGAGACCGTGGACTTGAACTCCGGGTGGGCACCGGGAGTGGGGTCGGTGAACCGGCAGCCGAACAGCGGCGATGCGACCGTCTTCTGGCTGAGGATGTTGTCGCCCGCGGCCCGCTTCCCGGTGTGGATCCACTTCACGAGGGCGGAGAACGCGGACGACAGCTCGCTGGTGGTGTATCCGCAGTGCGTGACTTCGCGGATGGCCCGGCTCACGAACAGGTCGCCCTGGCCGTGCGCCACCATCATGGCGTCGTACTGCTGGTCCATGGAGAACGGAACGAACAGGTCTCCGATCCCGTGGACCGATAGCACCGGGATGCCCGGGTCGCCGTGGATCGCCGGCAGCTCCGCGGGCGACAGGGCGTCGGCCGAGGAGGTGGCCGTGACCGGTACCCGCAGCACCGCGCGGTTGAGTGCGATCTCCTGTGGCAGGTTGCTCAGCGGATTGTCACTGAACGTGTAGAAAGTGTGCTGGTTGCCGGCCACGCTGCCGTTGGCGAAGCCAAGGGTGCCGCCGTTGAGCCCAGGGTAAACGCCGAACAGGAACGGGACCTGGGTCAGCGGAGCGAACCCGAAACTGTCCCAGTAGTCGACGGCGCTGGCGAAACCGGGCCTGGTACCGCCGGACAGCTGCTCGACCGTGTCGGCCCACAGCGTCCCGGTCTTGGTCAGGCTGGTGGTGAACGCCTGCCCGCCGGTGTTCGGAACGGGGGTAATCCCGAGGGCGGGCAACTCCGACTGCACCGTGGACTGGTACGCGGGCGCGTACGCCTGGCCGGCCGCCAGCGTCGTCGGGTAGCTGATCGTCGTCCCGGTGAGGCCCGCTGCCGTGACGTTGTCGCCCAGGTAGTAGTTGAACAGGTTGTTGCCCGCGAGCACCCCGCAGTAGGGCATGGCGCCCGCGAAGTCGTCCTTGTACGCCTCGATCTCGGCCGTGGTGATCTCGCCGCCCATCGACAGCCCGCTCATGATCACCTGCCGGGAGTGCAGTCCGGTGATCGACGGGAATGCCTGGAGCAGGTCGTGGGTGTCCACGACGCCGTCGCCGGGGTCGTACCCGTTCATCGCGTAGCTCGACGCGGCCCAGGCGAATCCGTTGTCGACGAAGTACTGGCGCAGCTGGGGATCATCGACCCACACCACGGTGCCGGTGCCCCGGTAACCGTGGGCGAACATCACGAGGGTCCCGTTCCAGTTCGGCGGAAGCTCGACCCGGTAGGAGGCCCCGTCGGTGGCGATGCCGGTCCAGACCCGGGACAGATGGCCGCTGCCGTTGGCGATCGGGCTGAACGGCGCGGTGTAGGCCGCGCCGTTGAATTCGCACGCCGGGTCGGCGATGTGGACGCCGGGGACAACTGCGCTCGGGGTGGTGACGCAAGTACTGGGGCTGAACGCCGTTCCGGCAGCCCGGGCCGAACCTGACCAGCCGGCGAGCGATCCGAGGAGCAGAATGCTGCCGGTAACGAGCGCGACGATGAGACGGCGTGGGTGGAGCGAGCGGGCATGGCATTCCTCCCGGGACGGCGGTGCGCTACCCGTAGCTTGCTCTCGTGTTTCACCGGCGACAAGACAGCCGCAAGCGTAAGTTTTTCATTTGTTTACCAACATCAAGCGGTAATTGCGACATTGCATCCTCATCTCCGAAATCAGCCTGCGCCAGGTCTACCGGATGCGAGCTGACCGGGAAGCCGCGCTCCGACGATGACCCCGGTGAGGGCGACCGCGATAGCGAAAGAGAACGCCAGCGCGACTCCGGGGCCGTGGCCTATCCGGGAAGTGCCGGCCACGATGGCCCCCGCCACCCCGGTGCCGATGGCCTGACCGAGCACGTCGCAGAGCTGAAGAGCCGAAGTCGCGCGTCCCTCCTCGCCCGCCGCGGCGCGATCGAGCGTGGTCACCGACAGCGGAGCGTAGGCAGTACCGATCCCCGCGCCGGCCAGCGCCCAGGCCGCGACCGCCAGCGCGGGAGGCACCGACGGCAGGAGCACCACGCACATCGCGCCGAGGCCAACAGCGACCAGGCACTCGCCAGGCCGGACCAGGCGGCGCGGACCCCACCGGGCAATGTAGCGGGCCTGTACCCAGGATCCGGCCGTCCACGTAAGGGTCGACGCCGTGAGCGCAAGCGCTGCCAGCGTCGTCGGGGCGTGCCGGACGGTCACGATCGCATACGGGACATATGCGTCACCAGCGAAGAAACAGCACGTCAGCAGGGACCGGCTGAGGATTGTGACGGCCAGCCCTGGCCGTGCGGACAGATACCGAGGAGGTGTCAGACCGCGCATCGAGACAGCGAGAAGGGCGCCGCCGGCGACACCGCCCGCAGCGACCACCGGCACGACGCCGGAACTGAGCGACGCCAGCGCCGTGCCTGCGCCGGCGACCACGCCAAGCACGGCCAGGTACGGCACCGTGGCCGTTCCCGGACTCGCGGGTGGCGGAACATGCCGCAAGGCCAGCACGACCAGCACTCCAGCCGCGATCACCAGCGGCAGCAAGCCCAGGAACACCCAGCGCCAGCCAACGGCCGCGGCGACGAGGGCGGCGATGCCTGGCCCGATCAGGCCGGGCACCACCCACGCGGTGGACAGTACGGCGAACATTCTCGGCCGGGACTCCTCGGCATAGCACCGGGAGATCGCCACGTAGGCCACTGCGGGCACGACTCCGGCGCCAAGGCCTTGCACCGCCCTGCCCGCCACGAGAACCACCATGTCCGGCGCGGTCCCGCCGATAATCAGGCCAAGGGCGAACAGGGCAAGGCCGGCGAGCATCGGCCGCCCGAGCGGCACACGGTCGGCCAGCGTTCCGGCTAGCACGATCCCAATCAGGCTTGCCAGCAGGAAAGCGCTGAACACCCACCCGTAGAGACGGAGGCCTCCCAGGTGGCGGCCGACCACCGGCAAGATGGTAGCGACGGCGAGCGCCTCGAACGCGACGAAAGTAACCGCGAGCACGAGACCGACCGTCAGCGTGCGGTACGCCGGCGTCCATATCCCGCCTGCCAGGCTGGTCGGCGCCGTCGGGCTCCTGTCCGCATCCGTGCTCATTAGGGTGAGGGTAGAACCTCAACTGCTGTTGAGGTCAAGCGCGGCCGCTGGCCGCGATTTACTGACTCACGATGCGAAGTCGGGAGTGGCGGACCTGGCAGACTCGCTGCGGCCGGCGGGCTGCTCCCACTCCTCTTGCCGTCCGAGGGCGGTGAGATCGAGGAAGTAATAGGAGCCCCCGGTGGACTCCAGGCCGCGGGCGTACTGGGAGTACGTGTGGAAGATGCGGCCGTCCGCCTGGAGGAAGCAGCTCCGGCCGGGCATGTCGTATGGCTGGTCGGCCGTCTTCATGCTCTCCTGGCCTGCGGCCGCGTACTCGTCAAGGGAGCGGTAGTTGTACTCGTCGAAGCCGCGAGAGGCGTCGATCGTGACACCGAAGTCGAAGTTGAAGTCGGACCCGAAGGACGAGTACCAGGGCAGCTCCCATCCCTTCGTGGCTTTCCAGCGCTGGAGCTTGGGAAGCGGCGCCCGAGACACCATCGCGTAGCTGGTGTCACGGACGTGGAGATGCTCCATGAAGCCGCGCGACAGCTCGTCGGTGCCGGCGGTGCAGCTGGGGCAACCGTCCTCCCACTCCGGGTGGAACATGAAGTGGTAGATGATGAGCTGGGATCGGCCCTCGAAGATGTCGATGAGGCGCACCCTGCCGTCTGGGCCGTCGAACTGGTAGTCCTTCACGATCTCGACCATGGGCAGGTTTCGGCGTTCGGTGCTGAGCGCGTCGCGCTGCCTGGTCAGGTTCTTCTCCTTCGCCAGCAGCTCCTTGCGAGCGGCAAGCCATTCCTCACGCGTGGCGATCCTGGGAAGGCTCATCGCGGCCTCCTTGCCTGCGATAGCGGTTGCTTGGGCCTGTCTGCCCATATGACGTCCCGGCGAACCCGAACTCATCGGCCATACAGGCAATCTTCGACAACGAACCAGCGCCAGCGGCACGCGGCGCTGACGGTCAATCACCGCCCGCCGCGACCGCGGCCGCCGCCCTGGCCGCCGCCACGACTGCCCCGGTTACCGACGCGTGCACCGGCATAACCTCATCAAGCGCCACCAGCCGGACCATCTTGCGCGCACCCGGGTCGGGGATGACCAGCCGCAGCCACGCCCCCCAGCCCCGCGCCCGCCTGGCCGTCCGCATCAAGGCGTCCAGGCACGCGGAACACACGCGCCTTTGGGCAAGTCGACGATCAGCCCCGCGGCGCCCGCCTTCAAGACCGCGCACAGCGCACCGGCAAGAGCGGGGGCGGTGAGCAATCCCCGGCCGGCCGGAACTGCACGACCGCGAACCCGTCGAACCAGCGGACAGGGAACCCGGAACCATCCGAGACGGCACTTCGCACGCCAATCACGCTCCCGTCCCCTACTAGGCACCCGATACGAACCGGGTGCACCGTCAGGGTCCAGGGCGGCACACGCGCTTATAAGGTTCCTGCCCCCTGCTAAGGCTCTACCTGGCACTGACCGCTGTCAATAAGGCGCCGGGGTGGCCGTCTAGATGCACGACAGTGCGGCTTGGCGGCGGGGTTGCCTCGTCCCGGCCGGCGAATTGCGCCACCGCGCTGCCGATGGTGACCGCCTCGGCGAAATGATCCGTGGCGCCCGCACGAGCGTGGCAGCGATCGCTGCGGACGCGCAAGGTCATGGCAGACATGACGACGCCGTCGGCGCCCAGCGCGCGCACCGACTGCGCCAGGCGATCGCGCGCATCCTGCCGCACCCGGGTCATCAGGCCGGTGTAGGCCGGCACTTCCGCCTTCCCCGTGCCCCACGGGCCGGAACTGGTCATCACCAGGTCATCGTGCAGCCCAGCGACCGAGATGCCAAGCGCGATCCCGGCCGGCATCGAGCCGTCCCTGATCAGCTTGGCGAAGTCCGGGCCCGACAGGTCCGCGGCGAACGGGCGCGCCAGGGGCGGGCAGCCGCCGCCCGCACCGCCGTGCCGGTCACCGTGAACTTGATGGCGGCGGCGGTGAAGCTGGTCGCGGGGATCTCCGCGACCCGCAGCACCGCGCCCACGATGCCGTGGCCGCCCAGATCCGCGCACTCGCCGACCATCCGGTCGATCGCCGTCCGCCGTCCCTCGTGCAGCCCTTGCGCCAGCCGCGCCGCCGTACCAGGGAAGCCGGTAACAAGGCTCCTCCCTGAAGGTTCCGCGGCCCCGGGCGTGGCGCCGGGCAGCGGGTAGCCCGCGGCCGTCGTCCCAGGACAGCTGACTCCCGCCACCGTGGCGAGGTAGTACACGGCCGCCCCGAATACCTGGCCTACCGGCTCAAACCCGACAGCCCTGATCGCGGCGAACTCGCTGACGGACAGCGCCGAGTCCCATGCCCCGCCGCCGCGCGCCGCGGCCATCAGCGCCCCGCCACCGCTCGCCCGCGGCGCCCGCCCGCCGTGCCCTGCTCACCGCCCATGACAGCTACACTCCCAGATCGCCGCCAGATGCCCGGCCGCCGCGGCGGAGCCGGGTCGGCCCGGCTCCGCGGG
>CAVQOE010000017.1:0-34828 GCA_963714295.1 uncultured Actinomycetota bacterium
CCGGTTCCGGGTGCGATCTCGCGGTTCATGGCGTGCTCGCCTGCGGCTCGCTGTCCTTGCCATCAGCGGCGCGGAGGGCGACCAGGCGGTCGTGCATACCCACGATGACGTCGTTCTCCTGGTGCACCTCGATCGGGTGCGGGAACAGCGGGCCGCCGTCATGCCAGGCGACCGAGATCGGGCCCGACCGCGCGGTGTTGATCAGCGGGCAGCCCAGCCGGGCCAGGCGCGCGCTCTCCTGCTCCAGGTCGGGCACTACCCAGGAGACGTGGCTCACCCCGCCCGGAGCGATGCCGTAGGCGGCGGCCAGCCGGTCGTCGATCGCATGGACCTGGTTGAGTTCCACCACGACCGGTCCCCAGGCCGCGAAGGCGGCCGAATGATCGAACACGGCGTCGTGGTAGCGCTGGTCGCCGACGGCCAGCACAAACGAATCAAACGGAACATGCTTGATGACCTGAAAGGGCCCGACGTCCAGGCCCTGGTCCCAGTCCGTCAGCGCGGAGTCGAGGTCCTCGACCCAGTAGCCGACGTGATGGAGCCTACGCATGGTCGTTCCCCGGGCCGGCCGGGCTGTCGCGGTCGGTGAGGGCCCCGCCGCCGAACTGCCGATCGTGGTCCATGGTCATCCGCATGAACGGGTACACGTAGTCGCGCATCTCCCTTTCGAAGGTGCCGATGCTCGGCACAAGGCCGGCCTCGCCGCGGGCGGCGGCGGAGAGCTGGTCCAGCAGATGCGCCGCGTCGCGCAGCGCGAGGTTGGCGCCGAGACCGAGCGTCGGCAACATGGCGTGCGCGGCGTCCCCGACGAGGGTCACCCGCGAGGGCTCCCACGGCGGTGCCGGCTCCAGGAACCCGAAGGGGATCACGAAGAGGGAGTCGAGGTCGACCCGCGCGACCAGGGCGCGCGCCGCGGGATGCCAGCCCCCGATCGCCCGCAGCATCGCCTCGCGCAGCATGGCCGGCGTGTCCGCCGTCCAGTCCGGCGCGGGCGGGATCACCGTCCCGGGCGCGACGCTGCCGCTGATCATGACGTAGTCCGCGACCGGCTCCAGCGTCACGTCCGGGGCGATCGCGGCCGACGCGTCCTGAGGGCGTTGGCGCGGCCGGTACACCGCGATCAGCAGCCGTGCGCCCTTGCGGTCCGCGGCGATGATCACCCCGTCGAAAAGATGGGGCGGCAGCTGAGCAGCCAGCTCGGGGGTGAGGGGCGTGCGGCCGAAGACACCGAGGCCCTGGACGCCGGCGTCGATGACCGTGGTTGCGGGAAGGCGCTGCCTGCGGACCGCCGACCGGATGCCATCGGCGCCGACCAGGACGTCGCCCTGGGTCTTGGTGCCATCGGTGAACAGCACGGTCACGCCGTCGGACGTCTCCTCGTATGATCCCACCGTCTTGCCGGGATGGAACGAGCCGTCCAGCCGGGCGCGGAGGATCGAACGCAGCGTCCGGCGGTGCACACCGGTATGCGGGCGCTGGCCAGTGTTGGGCGGCCCCAGGTGCGGCTGCGAGCTGAGCTCGTTGAGCTGATCGTCGAGGACGACCGACTCCCGCCGGTCATACGTCCGGCGCGAGGTCTCGGCGTACAGCTCGAACAGGTCGCCGGCAGGCAGCGGCGAAGGGCCTCGCCACCATCGGCGTTCATGTGCAGGTAATAGCCGATCTTGCGGCTGTCGTCGGCATCGCGCTCGAAGACCTCGCAGGTATGCCCGTCCTTGAGCAGGCCCTGCGCCAGGGCCAGGCCGCTGAGGCCGCCGCCCGCGATGATGACGTGCAGTGGTTGCGTGGCGGTCACGAGATCAGCTCCATTGCCGCGACAAACTCTCATTCTATGAAAGTAACTTTCATCAAATCATGACGCTCCGCTGATTGCGATGTCAAGGGGGAGCGCGCGCCTCGGCCGCCCCGGGAGGCCGGTGCAGGGGACCGCGGCCCGGCACCTCAGGTGATGGTTCACAGTTTTGATGATCTGTATTCACTACCGGCTGATTCGATTACATGTTTTACTAAGAAGTCATGGGACGTAATTTCGAAGTACCGGCTTTATGAGGGGGTTGCCATGCCTATAGCGGCTGATACCGGTCAGACCGCGGTCGCGGCGATTATGGGGCTAGGGGCCTCAGGGGTTGCCGGCGGGGTCATTGCCATGGCCTGGAGCTTGCATCTGCATCAGATCCAGCTGGTCGGCCGCCTCGCCCAGCGGGAGGCCAGCGAACGAGCCGAGCCGGCGGACAACGTCATGCCGGTTCACGCCATGAACGGGACCGGGATCGGCGCGGCGACCGTCGCGGACGGCGCCGGGCCCGCGGGCGGCGGCGACGTTCCTTATCCGCCCGGCGGCGGCTCCGGGGCATCCGGAGTCGCGGAAGCGCACCGGCCCGCGCCGCCGTCCGCCATAGAGGGACCCGGCAGCATGATCATCGGCGAACAGGCCCGCTACCGGGTCCGCCGGTCCGGCGCGCAGCAGGTGGTCGCCTGGGCGGCCGGGGGCGGTGCGGTGTCCCAGACATCCGACCCGGCGCACCCCGATGATCTGCTGCTTGTCGCGGACCAGCCGGGGAACCTCACGGTCTCCGTCCGGCTGCGCGAGGGCCTCGCGGAACGCCGCGAGACCAAGGCGGTCACCGTGATGGCGAACCCGGAGACGGCCATACCCGCGATAGCGTCGCGGCTGCTGTTGCAGGAGTGGCCCGTCATCACGGTCGCGGTCCTCGTCGTCGGGTTCGCCGCCGCCCTCGTCGCCGTGGGCAGCCTTCCCGTCGGGGACTTCATCGCCCTGGTAGCCCCGCTAACCGCGGTGCTCGCCGTGGTCGCCGCGACCCGCGGCAGCAGCGGACGTCCTGGGACACGATGATGCAACCAGCATCCAAAATCACGGGCACATCATCCAGACTCGGCGGTGAGTTTCCCCCACGGGCAGGCTGCGAGGCCTCAAGCTTGCCGGGCGATGCCGCGGCTGATGTCGTTATGCGACACTTCGACGGGGCTTGCATCAACCCGGTGAGCTAGAGGACCGCTCCGGCGTGCTCCTGCTGAGCCTGATGGAGGATTAGCGTGCGACGAGAAGCAGCCGCAGACGTCCGCGTTTCCTGAGTTCAGGCCCGGCGTGGACGCGCATGTTGACTTCCACGGCTGCCCTGTCAGCGCCGGTCATCGTCGCGACCAGATCCGCGACCACGGCGGGGACTTGGTCCAAGGTCCGGGTCTGCGTAACCCCGCCGGACGGCAACTCCGGGACGGTGACAACCCACCAGCGGCCCTCGCGCTCGCACAGCGCCGTGTAGGTGGTAGAGCTCTCCTTAGTGGAGGTCACTGGAGCCATCCCTTCGGCAGGCACTTGAGATCGGTGATGACGTTCCGGATCACGCCTGCGGCGATCTGCGTGTGTCGTGGGAGGGCGGTGGTGTGCTCGCCGCAGCTTATCGGACATCCCCACTTCTCATGAATACCCTCATCACTGAGCTTTGAGCAACCGTATCTAATGAGCGCCTTGACTACGAGGCGTTTCGACATTGGTTTCACATGACAAAAGTAGCATTGTTTGTAGCGCAACTAGTGTTCGACACGCTTCGAGATGGTGCTACCGCCGGGTCTCATGGAGGACTAGCAGTGCAGGCTTCTCGCCCTGCTGGAAAGCCTCGCCCGAGCGGCCAGCTGCTCGCACCCCCGGGTCGGTTGACCACATGCCGCGCTGAGAGTCCCATCGATGGGATGGTCATGAAACTGCGAGTGGCGGGTCAGGATCCGGTCAGTCAATCCTGGCGTGCATAGGAGAGGCCGAACCCGTGGGGATAGAGCGGATCGGCGGTGTCGGAAGGCAGGTCGGGGCGGGACACCCGGACCGCCGCCATCGAGCGGGGCAGCTCGAACGGCAGGCGGCCCTGCGGGGCGGCCGCGCCGAACAGCACCTCAAGCAGCGGTTCTTCGGCGCAGCCGAAGTTGACGATGATGGCGGCGGCGTCGTCGGCCAGCGGGCCCAGGATCGCGGGACGGTCGAGGTACAGGTCGACAATGACGGGCGTGGTCCGGCTGAGCTCGGCCACGCGGGCGAGCGTCCCGGCGTCGAAGTCCAGGCTGCCCGCGTGAAACCGGTTCTCGAGGAAGTAGCTGTTGCGCGCTTCGTAAGGTGCCCGCAGGCGGAGGATGGCGACGTCCGCCCCAGCCGGGCCGGGCACCGGGACGCCGTACTTGCGCACCTGCTCCTCGCCCAGGTCGGGAGCGTAGACCCGGGTCCCGGGGGCCAGCGGCAGCAGCGGCAGGCCCCGCGGGCCGTCGTTCTTGAGCAGGGTCAGGGAGCGGCGCTGGGCATCCCGGCCGGCCGCGGTGAAGTCCGGGCGGCCGACGGTGCGCTCGGCGGCGTCCTCATCGACGTAGGGGTCGTCGAACAGCCCAAGCTCGAACTTCACCAGCAGCAGCCGCGCCGCGGAAACATCGAGCCGTTCCTCGGCGATCCGCCCGGAGCGGACCAGATCGACGATCAGCTCGGGACAGGTCTCGCCGCCGAACTGGTCGCACCCGGCCTCGATCACCCGTGCCACCCGGTCCGGCCTGCTCAGCTGCTCCACGCCCCAGGCGCGGGCGGGGAACGGCAAGCCGGCCACCTGCTGGTCGGTGATGAGGCCCCAATCGGTGCAGACGATGCCGTCGTAGCCGAGCTGGCCGCGCAGCAGCGTGGTGATGATGGTGCGGTTGAACCCGAACCCGACCTCCTCCACCGGGGTGCCGTCGGGCAGCGTCAGCCCGGCCGGCAGTCCGTAGTAAGGCATCAGGGCGGCGGTGCCGGCCTTGATGGCGGCGAGGAACGGCCGCAGATGGTATTCGAACCCGCCGCCGGGGTAGACCTGCTCGCGGCCGTAGGGGAAATGCGGGTCCTCCCCGTCGAGCTGCGGCCCGCCGCCGGGGAAATGCTTAGTCATGCAGGCGACGCTGGCGGGCGTCAGCCGCTGGCCCTGGAAGCCCCGCAGATAGGCGGTGAGCAGGCGCTCAGTGGTCTCGGCGGACTGGCCGAACCCGCCTGCGGCGCGGGCCCAGCGCGGCTCGGTCGCGAGGTCGATCTGCGGATGCAGGGCGCCCCGGATGCCGACCGCGAGGTACTCCTGCCGGGCGATGCCCGCAAAGCGCTCCACCAGTTCCGGGTCGCCGATGGCGCCGAACCCGAGCGTCTCCGGCCACTGGGAGAAAGCGCCCGCGGCGATCGCCGCGCCCATGTTCTCCGCGAACGAATGACGCGGGTCGGTGTAGAGCGTGACCGGGATGCCGAGCCGGGTCGCGGCCGCCATGTCCTGCAGCAGGTTGCTCCAGCGGGCCGCGGCCCGGGCGCCCGGCAGCCGCAGCGCGTTGAAGTGGTTCATCCGCTTGCCTGCGACCAGGGCGGTCGTCCCGTCGGGGAACAGCCCCCCGTCCTCCACGATGCCGCCGTCCTGGCCCGTCTCCAGGATCGAGATCATCATGAGGCCGGCCTTCTCCGCCAGGGTCATCCGGGCGATCAAGTCCGTTACCCGCTCGCCCGCGGGCAAGGTCGGGTTCTCGTAGGGCTCCATGGTGCCGTTGCCGTTGAGGTCGCGGAACGCGATTCCGTCAGGGGAGGTGATGCGATCACGGGTCGACACTTGAGTGTTTCCTTCCTGAGCGCGACGATCGCCATCATGCCACCAGCGCCGTCTTCAGCTTGGCGCGGGCCGCGAACAGGTCGGCCTTGATGGTGCCTTCCGGCTTGCGCAGCAGGGTGGCCACCTCCCGGACCCCGAATCCGCCGTAATAGTGCAGCAGGAACGGCTCGCGCAGGCGCGGCGGCAGGGCGGCGATGAGGTGGCGGACCTCCACGTCCTGGGTGGGGTAGGTCACCGGTTCGGCCGCCGCCACCGCGGTCGCGCTGCCGATGGCCCACCGCTCCCGCCTGGTCTTGCGCCAGTGGTCGCGGACCAGGTTGGTGGCGATCATGTACAGGTATTTCGCCGGGCTGTCCAGCTGGATGTTGCGTGACAGCAGCCGGGTGAACGCCTCCGACGCGATCTCGTGCGCGGTGTCGTCGTCGTCGACCAGGCGCCTGACCCAGCCCGCCAGTTTGGGGTAATCGCGCTTGAACAGCTCCTCGGCCGCGGAAGGCGGCGGGCTGAGCGTGGTGGTGACCGGAGTCTCGGTCAAGGCGGTCATAACTGGCTCCCCTTTGTGATCAGTGCCCTAGTTGCCAGGCGGTCTGATCATGACCCGGCCCGCCGCCGCGCGGGATCTGTCAGGTGACTGCCAGATCAGGAGAAACACGGGACCGTTCAGGAAAATCAGATTCATCATGCCGAACGGGCGCGTGCTCCGCCTTTGACCGCACCGCCATCCGGGTGGCGGTGGCTGGCGCCGCCTCCGCGATGAATCAGGTGTCGTCATGCCGGCGCGCGGAAGGTGTCGTCATCTGACCACTGTGTACGGCCGGCCCCGGGCGGTTTCCTTGGAACGTGCCCGGGTGGCGGGCACGGCCAGAGTCCAGGACAAGGAGACCGCGATGACTCAGCTGATGACGATGCCGGACCGCCGGCTTCCCGTGTGCGCGGGACGGCCCCAGCTGCGGGCGGGGACGGCGCCGACCTCGCGGCGGCGGTGCGGGCCCTGGAGGCCCGCAAGGCGCTGCTGGCCGGTGCCGTGGCCGCGCTGGGCGCGCCCGATGGTCTCGGGGCCGCGCTGTTCGAGGCCGCGCTGGCGGATCCGGCGGCGCGGTGGTGGCCCTTCGACCTCGCCCGGGTGCACCTGCTGTACGGGGAGCGGCTGCGCCGGTCCCGGGAGATCACCCGGTCACGGCACCACCTGCAGACCGCGCTGACCGCCTTCGAGCTGTTGGGCGCGTCCTCCTGGGCGGAGCGGGCCGCCGCGGAGCTGGCGGCCACGGCGGCGACCAGGCGGCAGGGGGAAACGGGCCACGCCGATCCGCTGACCGCGCAGGAGCTGCAGGTCGCGGAGCTGGCGGCGGCCGGGCTGAGCAACAAGGAGATCGGCGCCCGGCTGTACATGTCGCACCGCACCGTCAGCGCGCACCTGTACCGGATCTTCCCCAAGCTCGGCATCGGCTCGCGCGCCGCGCTGCGCGACGCGCTCAGCCACCGGGCCGCGGCCTGAATCAGCCCCGGGATGGCTGGACGACAGCGGCGAGCTGGTTGCGGTTGGACACGCCCAGCTTGGTGAACGAGCGGTACAAATGGGAGCCGACCGTGCGCGGCGAGACGAACAGCCGCGCCGCGATCTCGGGATTGGTCAGCCCCTCGGCGGCCAGCAGGACGACCTGGCGTTCCGAGGGGGACAGGCCCGACAGCGCATCGGCCGGCGAGGACTCAGAGCGCACCCCGGCCGCGCGCTGCTCGTGGGCCGCCGCCTCCAGCCAGGGCGTCGCCGCGAGCCGCCGGAAGACGTGCGCGGCGGCGTTCAGGTACGGGCGGGCATCCTTATCGCGCCGCTCCCGGTGCAGCCACTGACCGTAGCTGAGCTGCACGCGGGCGCGCTCGAAGGGCACGTGGTCGCCCTCGGTGACGGCAAGCGCGCGCAGATAATGCTCCTGCGCCGGTGCGCCGGCGGTCAGCACCGCCCGGCAGAGCGCCCGGGCCTGATGCAACCGGGGGACAGCTCGCCTTCGGTCGCGGCGAAGGCTCCTTCGACCAATTCGCCGGCCTCGGCCTGACGGCCCGTCCGCCGGCGGCCTCGGCCAGATCGATCAGCCCGAACATGGCCTCGCGGTTGTGTGCCGCCCGCCCGTCGCCCGCCACCAGCCGGCGCAGCCAGCCGAAGGCCTCGTCCGGCCGGCCGTCCGCCAGCGCGGCCATGCCCATCGCGTGCACGGCCCGCGCGATCAGCCCCGACCGCGCGGTCAGGCCGGGGATCGCCAGCACCGACATGGCGTCCTCAACCGCCGCCGCGCTGTGCCCGCGGCAGCCGGCGATGTACGCCGCCGCGGTCGTGACCGATGCCCGGACGACCGGCTCGGGGTGGATAGCGGCCAGGGTCCGGGCGCGGCCGGCGTACTCGAGCGCGTCGTCCCACTGGCCGGTGTCGAGCAGCGACCAGGTGATCACCATCAGCGCCGCTCCGCCGTTCAGCACCGCCGGGACGGCATCGGCCTGGTCCCGCAGCTTGACCGCCTGCCGCGGGTCGTCGGCCACCAGCGCCGCGGCCGCCAGCGTGACCTGCAGCCCCGGGACAACCCGGTCGGCCAGCTCACGGATCGCGCTGACCTTGGCCGCCCGGTCGGCCAGCGGCTGCACCGCGGTCCCGCACCACAGCGCCTGCACTTGCTGTGACACCTCGGCCCCGGCCGGGGCCTGCCAGGCCGGCAGGCCGCCGTTGCGCGTATGCAGCACGGCGAGGACTCGCTGGTACAGCGCATCCTCACCGGAGTAATAGGCGGCGGTGGCCGCGGGCGAGGCAGCCGCCCACGGCACGGAGTGGTCGATGGCGTTGGCGGCGGGCGAGTCAGCCGACCCCGGTCCGGTGTCGTTCGTCCCCATGAACTCCGTCATCAGATCGCACATCAAGGCGACGGTCTTGTCGTGCTGGAAGGTCAGGCTGAGCGCCCAGCCCAGCGCCGTGCGGGCATAGCCCCGTACCGTCGGATCGTCGGTCAGCTCAAGGGCCCGGCTGGCGAGGGAGGTCACGCGGTCGACCTGGCCGGTCCACAGGGTCACCCCGGCCGCTGTGACCAGCAATTCGGCCGCTGCCTGCGGGTCCGGGCTCAGCTCGGCCGCCCGTTGCCAGGCGGCGACCGCCGTCTCGATCCGGTTGCGCGCGAAGGCATCCTCGGCCAGCGACCGCAGCCGCCCCGCCAGTTCCTCGTCGGGGCCGGTGGTGGCCGCGGCCAGCTGCCAGGCCTGCCGGTCGGGGCGGTGGTCAAGCGCCGCGGCCAGCGCGCGGTGCGCCTCAGCGCGGTCAGCGGGCGAAGCGCCCTGGTAGATCGCGCTGCGGATGAGCGGATGGGGGAAGGTCGCGGAGCCGTCGGCGATGACGATGAGCCCGGCCGCCTGCGCGGGTTCCCAGGCGCCGGCCGGCACACCGAGCGATCCGCTCAGATAGCTCAGGTTCATCTCGAGGTTGTCGTCGGCCGCCGCGAGCAGCAGCGCGCGACGAGTCGGCCCGGGCAGCGCCAGCGCCGAGGCCGTGAACGAGCGTTGGAGCCGTTCGGTCAGCGGCAGTGCCTGACCCTGCCAGCCGGCCGCCGCGGCCGGGTCCGCGGCGGCGGCGCGGGCCAGTTCGACCAGCGCGAGCGGATTGCCCGCGGCCTGCTCCAGGACCACGGCGCGGGTTCCTCCCGCCGGGGGAACCGGCTGAAGGTCAAGCAGCTGATTCGCGTCTTGCGCGGTCAGCGGGTCCAGGTCCATGGTCCGGCTGTCGGGCCCGAGGTCGGCCGTCACCGTCTCGCGCGAGCCGAAGGCCATCGCGATCGGGTCGTCGGCCAGCCGGCGCGCGATGAACGCCAGGACATCCAGCGTGGCCTGGTCGATCCATTGCGCGTCGTCCACCACCAGCAGCAGCTGCGCCTGGCTAGACTGCTGTGACAGCAAGGTCAGGCACGCGAGGTAAAGCTGCAGGGGGTCGGCAGACCTGGGGGACGGTCTCGGTCAGGCCGAAGGCGGCACTCAGGGCCGAACGCTGCGCGGGCGGCAGGTTGTCAACCGCACCGAGCAGCGGCCGCAGCAGCTGATGGAGCCCGGCCAGGCTGAGCGTGGCCTCGGAGGTGCTGCCGGTCGCCCGCAGTACCCGCCAGCTTGCGCCGCCGCATCGGCCAGACCCGCGAGCAGGGTGGTCTTCCCGAGGCCGCGGGTCGCCCCGGACAGTGACGACCCGGGTCCCGGGGCTCGGCTGGATCAGCCGCCGCAACTGCCGCCGGTCAGGCGCCCGGATGCTCCTGGCCTCGTCGTTCATGTCTGCAAATCCTCTCATACCGGCAGAGCGCCCCAGGGCGAACGGGTACTCGGGGACGAACCAGCACCCCAGGGCGAAGGGGCCGGTGTTTAAGTCAGGTGTCCGATGATTTTCCGCCAGCGGGCGCCGCATGCTGTTTCCTGTCGGCCGCTTCACCGGCCGAAACGTTCCCCGCCTGAGGAGACCCCTTGTCGCAGGTGCCCGCGCCAGACCGCACGGTGCTGACCGACATGGTCCTGTCGCAGGCCGTGTGCACGGCCGCGATCGACGCGCCGGCCGGGAAGGTTGACATCTTCGAGTGGCTGCGGGCACTGCCGGACCGGGAATTCCAGCGGTGCGCGCCGCCGGACCACAAGGCCGCCGGGTACACCGTCACCGACGACGGCCGGCCGATGTCGGTCACGGTGGAGATGATCGGGGCCAGCCTGTTCGTGCACCACTACGGATACGAGAACGCCGGCCAGGACCACTGCCGGCTGGTGTCGGTCTCGGACGTGCTCTCACCGGCCGGGTGGACCAGCTGCCAGGTCATCTGGGAGCTGACGGCCGAGCCGGCTCGACGACCAGACCACCCGGTACACCAACGCGGTGACCAGCCACCCGACGGTGCAGTTGATGCGGTTCATCGCCGCCAGCGGCCAGAGTTTCGAGGCGACGGCCGCCGCCGTCCAGGCCGCGCTGGCCGACCACGTCAGGCGCGAGACCCCCCGTTATGCTGAGAGCATCGGCCGCCATGCCAATGCCCACAGCTAACCGCACTGGTTCGGCCGGGGCAGGGCCGGACCCGAAGGGACGCGGAGCCGACATGTGGCCGACTGGCCGGCCGCCGCAGTGGGTAGGCCGCGCGGCGGAGCTTGCCGTCCTCCGGCGCGCCGTGCAGGACCTCCGCGGCGGCGTGGGATCCGTCGTCTGGGTCGAGGGCGAGCCCGGGATCGGCAAGTCATCCTTGGTGGCCGAGGCGCTGGCGGATAGTGACGCGACGTGGAACACCGGCTGGGGGATGGCCGATCAGCTGGCCGGGCGGCTGCCGTTGCGGGTGATCCTCGACTGCCTGCAAGTGCGGCCGGGTTCGCCCGACGCGCGGCGCGCCCACGCCGCCGAGCTGTTGCGCAAGCGGCAGCTGAGCCAGCCGGCCGGCAGCGACCCGTCCGCGGCGGGGGTGGAGGTGCTGGCCACCCTGGTGGACGAGCTGTGCGCGGCGGCCCCGACCGTGCTGGTGCTTGATGACGTGCAGTGGGCGGACGAAGCCTCGCTGATCATCTGGCACCAGCTGGCCACCTCCATCGACCAGCTGCCGCTGCTGCTGATCGCGACCTGCCGCCCGACGCCGCACCGGCCCGACGTGGAGCAGGTGCGCGCGGCGGTCAAGCGCCGCGGCGGGGCGGTGCTCGCACTCGGGCCGCTGCCCAGAACGGACGTGACCGACCTGGTGACAGCCATGCTCGGGGCGCCGCCGGGGCAGGCGCTGAGCCGGCTGACGGCTCAGGCGGCCGGCAATCCGCTGTACATCCGCGAACTGGTCGACGCACTCGTGCGCGAGCAGGCCGTGCAGCTACGGCCCAGCGCCGAGATCACCCCGGCGGGGGACCAGCTCCCGGACTCACTGACCGGGGTGCTGACTGACCGGCTCAGCTCGGTGCAGCCCGAGACGGCGCGAATGCTGCGGGCCGCCACGCTGCTGGGCGGCCGCTTCGCGGTCACCGACCTGGCGGTGGTGCTCCGCCTTCCGGTATCCGCACTGGCGGCGGGCCTGCAGGAGGCGGTCACCGCGGGCATCCTGGCCGGCTCGGGGGCCGAGCTGGTGTTCCGGCACCCGCTGATCCGGCAGGCGCTGTACGAGGGCATTCCGCTGGCGCTGCGCACGGCCCTGCACACCGAGGCGGCGCAGGAACTCGCGGCGGCCGGCGCGGATGCCCTGAGCGTCGCGCAGCAGCTGTCGGCCGCCCGGCGGCCGGGTGAGAACTGGGCCAGGGAATGGCTCATCACCGCGGCGCCCACGCTGGCGGCCCGGGCACCGCAGCTGGCGGTGGAACTGCTGCGGCGGGAACTGGACCACACCTTCGGCGCCGGTTCGGTCCGGGACCGGCTCGCGGTCAGCCTGGTGTGGGCGCTGCTGTCCGCCGGGTCCTACCAGGAGGCGGCCAGGCAGGCCAGCCGGGCGCTGACGATGCTGGCCGATCCGGTGAGCCGGGCCGAGACGTCCTGGATGCTGGCGCGGGCCCAGGTCAGCATGGGCGACAGCAGCGATGCGATCGCCACCATCGGACGGGCGCTGGCGGCGGCGGATCTGCCCGGCAAGTGGCACGCCCGGATCCTGGCGCTGCTGCCGATGCTGCAGCGTGTCGTCACCGGCGACCTGGACGCGACGGAGGCGACCGCCCGGCGCGCCCTGACCGTCGCCGAGGAGGCCGGTGACGCGTCCGCGGCGGCCCATGCGCTGGCTGATCTGTGGCTGACCCTCGGGGTACGGCGCGACCATGCCGCCGGGATTGGCTACCTTGACCGGGCGCTGTCCGTGCTTGGCGATGATCCCGTCCACCAGGACATGCAGCTGTATATCCTCACCGTGCGGATCTTCGCGCTGCAGAACCTCGCCCAGTGGACGCAGGCCGAGCTGGGCCTCCGGCAGGCCCGCGAGTTCGCCCAGCGGACCGGGATCCTCGACCGGTCGACCTGGGCTAACGCCGCTGTCCTGCAGTACTGGCTCGGTCAGTGGGACGACGCGCTGGCCGAGCTGGGCTCCGACGACACCGGTGCGGACGGCTATCTGCGCGAGCGATGGCCCTCGCTGCTGATTCACGGCGTGACCGCGCTCATCGCCGGGCACCGGGAGCAGCGCGCCACCGCCGACGAGGAGCTGCGACTTGGGCTCGCGCTGCCCATCGAGAACCTCACCGACCGGGAGAACCAGGACTTCCTCGTCGCCGCGCACGCGCTGGCGCTGGAACAGCGCGGCGAGACCGGCCAGGCGATGGCGAGACTGGCCACGATGCTGACCCGCGGCGAGGGGGAGATGACCCTCATCCACCAGTGGCTGCCCGACCTGGTCCGGCTCGCGCTCGCCGCCGGGGACAGCGAGATGGCCCACCGGGCGGTGCAGGTGTGCCAGGCCGAGGCGGTGGCCGAGACCGTCCCGGCCCGGGCCGCCGCGGCCAGCCTGCGCTGCCGGGGACTGCTCGAGTCTGATCCGGGCCCGCTCAGGGAAGCCGTCGCGCATTACCGCGCGGTCGGCCCGCCCGTGGAGCTGCCCGCGGCGCTGGAGGACCTGGCCGTCGTGCTGGCCGAGAACGACTGCGAAGACGACGCCAGGGACGCCCTCACCGAGGCCGTCAGTTTGTATGAAGGCCTGCAGGCCCGGTGGGATATCCGGCGGGCCGAGAGCCGGCTCGCCCGCACGGCATCAGGCGCGGCCCCCGCGCCCGGCGCGGTGCGCGGGTCACCTCCGGCTGGGCGGCGCTCACCCCGACCGAGGTCAAGGTCGCCGCCATGGTCGCCCGCGGCGCCTCGACGTCGGACATCGCCCAGGGTATGTTCCTGTCCCGGCGCACCGTGCAGACCTACATCTCCCGCATCCTGACCAAGCTGGACGCGAAGAGCCGGGTGGAGATCGTCCGCGAGGCGCTGCGCCAGGGCGTCTCGCTGTAGCGGGTCGCTGCCTCGTAGCTGAAGCTCATCAACGCGGCCAGGTTCGCCCGCCCTGGCCGGCTAGCTTAGCCCGCCACGTTCCAGGCGGCCAGCACGTGCGCGTCGGCCGACGCCGCGCCCGCGGCCCCGAGGATGGGGTGCAGCTCCATGGCCGGGGCGTACTTGCTCGCGGGAACCTCCCGGCCCAGCGCCTCGGCCATCGCGCGCACGTGGTGCGGCGCCCCGCCGCAGCACACCCCGATGTAGTTCACACCCAGGTCCCGGGCCGCCCCGGCGAAGGCGGCCAGGTCGAACCGGGTGCAGGAGAACGGCTCGAGCGCCAGCGGGAACACGTGGTCCACGCCGTCGGCCCGCAGCGACTGCATCGTGGGCATCGCCGGGCTGGTCCGGTACGGCACTGGCTGCGCCGCCACCGCGCAGTCCACCGAATCCCGGATCCGCGCCAGCAGCGGCAGCATGGTCGCCGGGCCCCGATCGCAGTTCAGCCCGACAACGGTGGCCCCGTGACCGGCCAGGATCCGGCACGCCTCGACGTAGTCGTAGCCGTCGCGGGTCGTGTCCGGCTGGGTCGAGGCGAACGTCACCATGGCGGGCAGGCCCAGCTCCTGGGTCACCTCCAGGGCGATCAGGGCCTCGCCGAGGTAGTCGTTGGTCTCGGAGATCACGAAGTCGACGCCCTCATCGACCGCCCAGCCGAGCTGCTCGGTGTACTGCGCCCGCACCGTCGCGCTGGTCGCCGGGTCGGCCGGATCGTAGGCCCAGGTGTTGCAGACGTTGCCCGCCACCAGCGCGCCGCCCTCGCGCGCCACCTCCCGGGCCAGCCGGACGGCCTGGCGGTTCATCGCCTCCAGGTCGTTCTCGCGGCCGACGTGCCGCAGCTTCTCCCGGTGCGCGTAGTACGTCAGGGCGACCATGACCTCGGCCCCGGCCCGCAGGAACTCCCGGTGCAGCTCCCGCACCGCCTCGGGGAAATCGAGCACGACCTCGGGCACGTACGGGCCGGCCTTGATGTAACCGCGGCGCTCGAGTTCGAAGACATAGCCCTCGGCCCCGAGTACCACGCCCTGCGCGAGGCGCTGCTCGATTCCCTGACCCGCGGTCATGCGGTGATCCCTTCTGCCTGAGCCACTGTGCCTGACCACTTTGGCTGAGCTACTGTCGGCTGAGCGGCAGGCGCGAACCGGCCCGGCGCGAAGCGGCTGATGTCGTACACGGTGCCCCGGGAGACCGCGAGCTGAGCCAGCACGCGTCCCACCCAGGGTGCGAACTTGTACCCGGTGCCGCGCCAGCCGACGCCGACGAAGAGGCTGTCAGCGACGCCCCCGGCCCCCGGCACCGGGCCGAGGATGAAGTCGTCGTCACCGACCAGGTCGTAGAAGCAGGTGTCGACGCCGCTGGCCTCGGCCACATCGACGGTCGCCGCGCCGCGCAGCCCGGGCATGCACTCGGCCACGAAGTCCTCCACCGAACGGATCGACGAGGGCACGACGGCGGCGTCCGGCGGGTGGTAGAAGCCGATCTTCACTCCCGGCGTCTTGCCGCGGTAGATCGGGTGCCCGTAGATGCCGACGTCGAGGTAGGCGAAAACCGGCAACGCTTCCTCGGTGTACTGGTCGCGGACCGCCGGGTCGGGGATGAAGTACTTGGACTGCACCGGGCGGTCCGGGCTGAGCGGGAAGCGAACCGAGCAGCCGGGGATAAGGTCAAGCAGCTCATTGGTGCCCAGGCCCGCGGTGATCACCAGGACGTCGGATTCGACCGGCCCGGCGCTGGTGTGCACCTGCCAGCCGTCGCCGGACCGGGTGATCGCCCGGATCTGCGTCTCCTCGCGGATCTGCGCCCCGCTGGCCGGCACCACCGACCGCAGCAGGGCTGTCACCGCGGCCAGGTCGGCGAACCCGGCGTCGACGTCCAGCCAGCCGCCGTCGACCGCGAACTGCGGGAAGCGCTCGGCCAGCGCCGGACCCGCCAGCGCCTCGCGGCGCAGCTGCAGCTCCTCCAGCACGGCAAAGCTGCGCACGGCGTAACTCGCGGGCACGTCGGGGGTCACGCTTGCCTTGACCAGGTTCAGGCAGCCGCAGTCGACCAGCAGCCGCCGGCCGGCCCGCTGCTGCAGGTCCAGCCAGAGTTGCCTGGCCTCAAAGGCCAGCCGTGAGTACTGCGGATCGAGGTAGTCGTTGCGCACCGACCGGGTCAGCCCGAACGAGGCGGTGCCCGGATCGCCGACCCGCGACTTGTCCAGCACGGTGACCGAGCTCGCCAACGGCGCCGCGTAGTACGCCGTCATCAGGCCCATGACACCGCCGCCGATGATAGTCACCCGGTTGCCGCCAGTTCCGGTCAATCTGCGCTCCCTCACCCGAATGCTGAATGCCTGACCTGCGGAGATCTACGGTCATGCGTGCAGCTATGGTACGGCCGGTCTGTTTCGGGTGAGTTGCCTGAGCCCGGCCAGCTGCTGCGGACCGGAGTACAGCGGGGTCAGGAGGCCGTGATCCAGAATTGCCATGACTCGATGGTGGCGAACCCGAGCCTGGCGTAAATCGCGTGGCCATCGGGGGCCGATTGCAGCCACGACCCTTTCGCCCCTGCGTGCAGGCCGTCGGCAACGACGCGGGCGGTCAGTGCGGCACCGTACCCGTGGCGCCGATGAGCCGGCCGGGTGGCGATGTTGAAGACGCCCACGAAGTCGCCAAGAGTGACGCCCAGGCCCGTGACGACGGCCTGCCCGTCAATCTCGCCGACGTAGCCGCGCACTCCCGGGAGCCGGAGCACCTGAGGGGTTATCAACCCCGTGAGCAGTTCCTCGGGGAATCCGAAGCCGGCCGCGGCCACCGCATTGTGCAGCGGCGCGCTCTCGGGGGCCAGCTCACGGAGCGCCAGCCCGGCCGGCGGTGGAACTTGCGCGATCGCAGCCGGATCCTCCATCACCATCAGGGGGATTTCCCCCGCCAGGCTCATCGACCTGGCGGTGGCCAGTTCCGCCAGCACCGGGCTGCTCCCGGGGCGCAGCTGCAGGCAGTGCGGTACGCCAGCGGCATTCACCTGGCCCAGCAGTCCCGCAACAGAGCCAGGATCCGGGTCAGCCCGCTCGGCCCACACGCCGTTGAGCGACGGCAGGCGCGCGCCTGTCATCACGGCGAGCGCCCCGCCGTCCCGGCGCACCCAGCCGCCGGGGACGGCGCCGAATAGATGCTGAATCGTCCTGCCTGCCGCGGCGGCGACCGTATCCGCGTCCATGATCACTCTTGCCCCCCTCGGGTTGGCAGACCGGGCGCCGGTTGCGTCTCACGGGGCGCGGTGCCGGCCTGCTCAGTTGCCCGGGGCTGGCCTACGGCCGCGCTCTGTCTGTGCGGCCACTATTGCCAGGGCGGCCATCGCCGGGCATCAGTCATATGACCGCGTCTGGTGACCGAAGCGGCGGGAACGCTACTGGGCCACGAGGGCGTTGGTCGGCGGGTCGATGCCGGCCAGGTTCGCTGCCAGCTTGTCGGTCCGGCCATATCGCGGGCCTACGCCCTCCGGCCGATGCAGGATCAGTCTGTTGACTGATGCCCAGCCGCCGTCACGTGGCGAGACTTGAGACATGGACCTCTCTGCCGTCATAACAAGGGGATTCGCCATGTCCGACCGGATACTTTGGCTGCTCGTCGTCAAGGATGGCGCCTGCTCCACCAGCGGACTGAGCCCGGACAACTGGTATCCAGTCAGCGCTCCGGCCGAAGCGGCGGTGCGCGAGGCGGCCGGCGCGATCGCGGTGTGCTCCGGCTGCCCGGTGCGTGCGGAGTGCCTGGAGCTGGCGCTGCGCAACTGGACGGTCGGCCAGCACGGCGTCTGGGGCGGCACCGTTCCCGCCGAACGGGAGCGGTTGCGCGCCGGGCGGGTCGCGCAGATCGCCCGGGTGCTGGCCAGGAGCCGGGACGCCGACCGGGCCGCGAGCAGGGAAGCCGACCGGGCGGCATCGTGATCGGCCGGGGACCCGGCCAGTGCCCATCTCGTCAGTTGAATTCCAGGTTGAGCCTGCTCAGTCCGTGGATCATGTAGGTCGGGAGGTAGTCGTAGCGGCGTGCCCCCGATGGGCCGTGCACGGCTTCCGAGACGCGGATCTCCGCCGTCCTGTCGAACAGGCGCTCTAGGACAACCCGTCCCTCGGCGCGCGCGAGGGGCGCTCCCGGGCAGGTATGAACACCGGCCCCGAAGGAGATGTGCTGGCGAACGTTGGGGCGGTCGATGTCGAGCTCGTGGGGGCATTCGAACTGGCGCGGGTCCCGGCCGGTCGCGCCGTGCAGCAGCATGACGGTCGTCCCGGCCGGGATCGCGACCCCGCTCAGGGTAGTGGTCTTCAGCGCCAGCCGGAAGGCGCCCTTGATCGGGCTCTCCAGCCGCAGCGTCTCCTCGATGAAGCGCGGGATTAGCGCGCGGTTTTCGCGCAGTCGCTGCTGTAGCCCGGGCTGGTCGCAGATCAGCCGCAGGGCCGTGCTCAGCAGCCGCACCGTTGTCTCCTGGCCGGCCGAGAACAGGTTCGCGGCGATCCGGGCGACGTCCACGGGCTCCGGCAGGGAGCCGTCGGGGAACGTCGCCCGCGCCATGCCGGTCAGCACGTCACCGCGCGGCGACTCCCTGAGCTGCTCCACGCGCTCGCCGAAGTAGCCGTAGAGGAAGTCCAGCGGGTGATCGGGCCTGCCCGCGTCTTCGCCTGTCTCGCCGATGAGCCGCCGTCCGACGCCGGATTGGCGCAGCAGCGACTCGTGGTCAGACTCGGGAACTCCGAGCAGGTCGGCGATGACGAGCAGAGTGTAGGGCTGCGCGAAGTCGTCGATGAACTCGCACTGGCCGGCGGGCAGCACCACGTCGAGCTGGCGGTCGGCCAGCCGCCACATGAACTCCTCGTTCTCCTTGAGGCGCTTGGGCGTGATCAGCCCCATCAGCAGCGCCCGGTGCGCGGTGTGCTTGGGCGGGTCGAAGGTGATGATCTGGTCGCTCATCGGCAGCGCGTCGCGGTGCTGCTGGACCAGGCCGGTCACGTCGTCGCCGGTGAGCTCGACCGGGAACCGGAAGCTCGGCCCGGCCACGATGTTGCAGTTGGAGAAGCTCGCCGTATCCCGCAGCACGGTGAGCACCTCCTCGTGCCCGGCCACCATCACCACGTCGTGATACGGCTCCCGCCATACCCGCCGGCCGTCCAGCAGGAAGTCGAAGTAGGGGTAGGTGTCGGCCGCGACGGACTCGTCGCTGAAGTAATCGGTGGTGGTGAAGTCGGCCATGGTTCTGCTCCGTCTTGCGACCGCACCAGGTAGCGTCTCGATGCGATGGAAAGGTTTACTTTAGTGAACTAATAAGTAATGTGGTACCACAGCCGTCGCGCGGCCGATCAAGTCGGGCGGTGCCGGACGGGTCGCCGCGATGAAGGAGGAGAGCAATTGGCAAGAGTGGCAGTTGTGACGGGCGGGGCGTCAGGTATCGGCCTGGCGATCGTCAGCCGTCTCGCGGCCGGCGGCGCCAGCGTGGCGCTGCTCGACTTGGACGCGGGCGCGGCGGACCGGGCGGCGGCCGAACTGCGCGGCACGGGATCGCGGGTCATCGGCCTCGCCGCCGATGTCAGTGACCGGACCGCCGTGGAGAAGGCCCTGGACGCGGTGCGCAGTGAGCTCGGGCCGATCGAGATCATGGTGACCAGCGCCGGGCTATCGCTGAACGCGCCGTTCCTCGAGATCACGGTGGAGGACTGGGACCGCGTGCTGGCGGTCAACTTGACCGGGACGTTCCACTGCCTGCAGCTGGCGGTGCCGGACATGATCGCCGGCGGGTGGGGGCGGATCGTCACCATCTCGTCGTCGAGCGCGCAGTCGGGATCACGGACGCAGGCGCACTACTCGGCGTCGAAGGGCGGCGTGGTGGTGCTGACCAAGACGCTGGCGCTGGAACTCGGCCAGTACGGGATCACCGTCAACACGATCCCGCCGCGGGCGGTCATCACGCCCATGTTCATGGCCGCGCCCTTCGCCCAGGGGCCCGGCGGCGAGGAGAACATCAAGCAGTTGGCCGCGCGGAGCCCGGTCCGACGGCTGGGCACGCCGGAGGACATCGCCGCCGCTACCGCCTTCCTGTGCTCCGATGACGCCGGCTACATCACCGGCCAGGTGATCGGCGTGAATGGCGGCAACTACACCTGAGGCGCCACACGTTCCACTGAGCGGGACCGGCGGGCGCCCGGTCGGCCGGGACCGTGCTAAAACAGCAGACAACCAGCCTGAAAACACCAAGTACACCGGCGTAATAATCGCCACCTGTAAATGTCTACATTCCTTGGCCGCAGCACCCAGGCGGCCCTGATAAGAGGTTTACATTTCCCCGGTCAGCGCTATGTAAAGGTTTACATCCCAGCGTCGTGCTGTAAACGTTTGCATCCGGCCGAGGTATAGCAAGTCCCCGGCGCAGATCCTCGGCGGCGCAGTCCGCCGCTGTTTTTTTACTGACCGCCCGGTACGTTGTTCACTTTGGTCGTGAACGCACCGGCGCCGCCGGGTCAGAAGCTCACAGCCAATGAAGTCGTGGAGGGCAGCAGAGTGACAGCTAATAGCGACAGACCCGGCGGCGCGGACAGACGCGCCAGACGCCCGTTGCCGGCGCGTGCGCGGGTTCTCGGGGTGATCGCGGCGCTGGCCGCGGTCCTGCTGGCGGCGGCATGCAGCTCTGCCAGTAGCAGTAGCAGCAGCAGCCCATCGGCCCCGGCCACCTCGGCGGCGGCCCCGGCGGCACCTCGGCGTCGACGTCGGCTTCGGCTGCCGGGTCCGCGGCCCCGGGCACCGACGTCGGGCTCACCGCCACCACCATGAAGATCGGCATCATCGCTGACGTCAACAACCCCCTCGTCCCCGGGCTGTTCAAGGATTCGGTGAACGCGATCAAGGCGTGGGCGGCCGGCGTCAATGCCAGCGGGGGGCTGGCCGGGCGCCAGGTGGTGGTCGACTTCTGCGACTCGCAGCTGAACCCCAACGCCACCACCAACTGCGTGATCAAGGCCTGCCAGAACGACTTCGCCCTGGTCGGCACCTCAGCCAACGCGCTGGAGGACCTCTCCGACATCGACGGGTGCAAGGACGCCGCCGGGAAGCCGGTCGGCATCCCTAACCTCGCCGCCTTCGCCTTCCCCCCGCTTGCCTGCGATCCGGACACGTACCTGGCAGGCCTGGGCTCGTTCTGCGCGACGGCGAAGCAAAACCCGCAGACGTACCAGGTGCCGGTCGGCGACGCCCGGTACTTCACGTCGACTAACAAGGACCTGCACGGCATCTGGCTGTACGACACCGACGATCCGACGTTCAAGATCACCCAGACGCCGACGTTCCAGGCGGAAAGCAACCTCGGCATCAAGAAGGATGGCCAGGGCTTCTACGGGGTGAGCGGCGCGGCCCCGCAGAGCGCACTGACCCCGTACATCCAGCAGATCAAGGCATCGGGTTCGACGTTCGTCTATGTCGACGTGACCACCCCCACCATGGTGCTGATGCGCCGGGAGGCCCAGCTGCAGGGGGTCAACTCGGTCAAGGTCTGGGAGTGCAACTCCGGCTGCTACGACCCGTCCTTCTACCAGCTGGGCGGGGCGAGCGTCAACGACACCTACGCGATGCTGCTTGAGCTGCCCTACCTGAGCGACTACAAGGTCAACCCCGCCCTGGGCAAGCTGGTGACCGAGCTCGGCGGAGTTCAGAACCTGAACAACAACGCGGTCGACTCCTTCATCATGGCGCTGCTGTTCCAGGACGCGGTCGGCAATGCGGTGGCCAACGGCGGGACGCTGGACCGCCAGACGCTGTTCACCGCGCTCAACAACGAGCACTCCTTCACCGCCCAGGGCATCATCGGCTCGACCGACATCGGCAAGCGCTCTGTGTCCGCCTGCCAGGTGATCGTGCAGCTGCAGAACGGGGTGTGGCAGCGGGTGGAGCCGACCAAGCCCGGCACCCTCGACTGCAACAGCGCCAACACCACAGTAATCAAGATGAACACCACCTCATAACAGGACCGGCACGTGGTGGAGACGGCCCATGGCCTGGGCGTCTCCACCACGACGGTCTCCCGTGCGCCCAGCGGCGACGGCGCGCGTGACCTGCTGACGGGGAGCGCGCGTTTCGGCGCGCTTGTGGCCGGCAGCGAGCAAGGAGGACAGCATGTCTGACAAGTTCCGCATCACGAAGATGTACCACCCGAGTCTGCACGCGCCGGATCTCGGCGAGGCCGAGGACTGGTTCGAGCGGGTGCTCGGCGCCAAGAGCACGAACATCTATGAGACGTTCAAGGGCCGCGATAACGGCAACTACCCCACTAACTACTCGACGTTCACCCCGATCGCCGACGTGCTGATGGACACGATCGCCCCGACGCTTTACGTGCTGAACGGCGTGCAGCAGTACGCGTCGGTCGACAAACCGCACCTGAAGACGATCGGCTGGTTCGACGACGACCCCGAGGCGGTGTACCGCGCCCTGCGGCGGGCGGGCATCGGCATGGTGGACCAGTTCGGCAAGCGCGCCGAGAGCGAAGACGCGCCGCGGTCGGCCTGCGGGGGCGATGCCGATCTACTTCACCATCCCGGAGGAAGCCGGGCTGCGGCACGAGTTCCTGCCCGAGTTCCCATTCAAGCTCGACCACCGCATCGCGCCGGGCTGGAAATTGCCTCCGCCGCCGGCCGACGACCCGGTCGGCATCGAGCGGCACGCTTATCACACGCTGCTGACCGACAACCCGCAAAGGGCGCTGCACACCGTGGTGGACGCGCTCGGCGGCACGGTCATCCACGAGGGCCGCGATGAGTCGGTCGCCGCCGCCGCCACGTACGTGTCCCTCGGCGACTCGATTCTCCAGATCGCGCTGCCCGACCAGGGCACGCCGGCCTACGCCGACTGGACCACGACCGCACCGAACGACACCTATCACTCGATCACCTGGAAGGTCGTCGACCTGGATCGGACCGCCGCTCACCTCAAGTCCCAGGGCGTGGGCATCCGCTCGCGCACCGCGGACACCCTGGTGACCGACCCGGAGACAAGCATCGGCGTCCCGTGGGGCTTCACCACCCGTCTGGTGCCGGGCGACCCCCGCGCCTGAGAGCGACCGCGGCTCCGGCAGGCAGCACGAGAGAAGGCGAGACCATGACCGTGTCCCCCCCAGCCGGGCGGGTAACCGAGTCCTTCATCGACGGGGCCTCGGTGAGGTCGGCGGAGACTTACCCGAATATCGATCCGTCGACCGGCGCCACGCTCGGTGACGTGGCGCGGGCGGGGGACGCGGAGATCGACCAGGCCGTGGCGGCGGCCCGCCGCGCGCACCGCGGGTGGCGGGCCACCACGCCTGAGCAGCGGTCCGAGCTGCTGTCCCGGCTGGCCGACCTGATCGTCGGCGAGGCCGAGACGCTCGCCCGGCTGGAAAGCGAGGACAGCGGGAAGCCGCTGTCGCAGGCGCGCAACGACGCCCGGCTGTGTGCGCGGTACTTCCGCTTCTACGCTCACGCCATCGAGTCGTACTACGGCCTGAGCATCCCGCTGGGCCCGGACCTGCACGTGTACACCCGCCGCGAGCCGCTCGGCGTCACCGGCCACATCGTCGCGTGGAACTACCCGATGCAGCTGTTCGGCCGGGGGGTGGCGCCGGCCATCGCCACCGGGAACTGCGCGGTGCTCAAGCCGGCCGACGAGACGCCGCGCACGGCGGTCTACCTCGCGCGGCTGGCCGCCCAGGCGGGCCTGCCGCCTGGCGTTATCAACGTGGTCACCGGTCTCGGGCCGGAGGCCGGCGCCGCGCTCGCGGCTCACCCGGGCGTGGACCACCTCAGCTTCGTCGGCTCCACCCAGGTCGGCAGCCTGATCGCCGGCGCTGCCGCCAAGCGGGTGGCCCCGGTGACGCTGGAGCTCGGCGGCAAGTCGGCGCACCTCGTATTCGGCGACGCGGACATCGGGCGGGCGGCCACGGTGGCGGCGAGCGCGATCCTGCAGAACGCCGGGCAGACCTGCTCGGCCGGGTCACGGCTGCTGGTGGACGAACGGGTACACGACGAGCTGCTGCAGCGCGTCGCGGACCGCTTCGCCATGGTGTCCATCGGGCCGGGCATCAAGGACCCCGATCTCGGCCCGCTGGTCTCCCGCAAGCAGCAGGACCGCGTGCGCGGCTACGTCGAGTCGGCCGAGGGCGCCGACATCGTCTGCGGCGGCACCGTCGCCGAGCCGGACGGCATCACCGACGGCGCCTACTTCACCCCCACGCTGATCGACGGCGTGGACCCGGCGGCACGGATCGCCCGGGAGGAGATCTTCGGCCCGGTGCTCGTCGTCACCCCATTCGCTACCGAGGATGAGGCGGTCGCGCTGGCCAACGGCACCGACTACGCGCTGATCGGCGCGGTGTGGACGACGGACCTGGCGCGGGCGCACCGCGTCGCCGCCCGCGTCGACGGGGGCCAGATCTTCGTGAACACCTACGGCGCCGGCGGCGGCGTGGAACTGCCCTTCGGCGGCTTCCGCAAGTCGGGATACGGGCGCGAAAAGGGCGTCGAGGCGCTCGACGCCTACACCGCCACCAAGACGATCGTCGTCCAGTTGTGACGAGCGCTGCTTCGATGCAGTAGCGAAACGACCAGGGAGAATCAAATGGGCGCGAATGTTCCCGCCAGGGAAGGCCCCCGTCCGGCCGGCCAGCACGAAACGGTCGACGTTGTCGTCGTGGGTGCCGGCGTGATCGGCATCTACCAGCTATACCTGGCGCGCGAGGCGGGCTATTCGGTCCAGATGATCGAGGCGGGCTCCGGTGTCGGGGGGACCTGGTACTGGAACCGCTACCCCGGGGCGCGGTATGACTCGGAGAGCTACACCTACGCCTACCTCTTCTCGGATGAGCTCTTCGCCGAGTGGGAATGGACGGAGCACTTCTCCGGCCAGGCGGAGAACGAGCATTACTTCAACCACGTGGTCGACAAGTTCGATCTGCGCCGCCACATCCGGTTCAATACCCGGGTCACGTCGGCCGTCTGGGACGAGTCCACGGCGACCTATTTGGTGCGGGCCGACGGGTACGCCGTGCGGGCGCGCTTCCTGGTCGCCGCGACCGGCGTGCTCTCGGTGCCGACCTACCCCGACGTGCCGGGGCGGGAGAGCTTCCGCGGCGAGGCCTACCACACCGGCCTGTGGCCGAAGTTCCCGGTGGACTTCGCCGGCAAACGGGTCGCCGTTGTCGGGACCGGGTCGAGTGGCGTGCAGATCATCCCGATGATCGCCGGCGAGGTCGCCTCGCTGACGGTGTACCAGCGCACGCCGAACTGGGCCACGCCGCTCAACAACCGGCCGATCACGCCGACGGAGCAGGCCGAGCTCAAGGCGAACTTCGCGGCGATGCGCGAGACGCTGCAGAAGTCGATGACCGGGTTCCTGCATGTCCATAGCACCAGGAAGACCTTCGACGACTCGCCGGAAGAGCGGCAGGAGTACTACGAGAAGGCCTGGCAGGCCACCGGATTCGGGACGATGATCATCAACTACAGCGACATGATGCTCGACCCCGCCGCGAACGCCGAATGGTCGAAGTTCGTCGCGAACAAGATCCGCGCCATGGTCGACGACCCGGCCATAGCGGAGAAGCTGATCCCGACTGACCACGGCTACGGCGGGAAACGGCCCCCGTTCGTGACCGACTACTACCAGGCCTATAACCGGCCGAACGTCTCGCTGGTCGATCTGAAGGAGACGCCGATCACGGCGGTCACGGAGACCGGCATCGAAACCGCGGCGGGGCTGCGGGAGTTCGACATCATCGTGTGGGCCACCGGATTCGACTTCGGCACCGGCGCGCTGAACCGGCTCGGAGTCCGCGGCACCGACGGCCTGCCGCTCAAGGAGTACTGGGCCGACGGCCCGCTGACCTACCTCGGCGTCATGTCCCATCACTTCCCGAACTTCTTCTTCCGGGCGGCCCGCACGGCGCGGCCGGGAACAACCCGCGGTACGGCGGGTGACCAGGCGGACTTCGTCGCCGGCCTGATCGACTACGCGCGCGAGCACGGGCACCAGCGATCGAGGTGCCCGCCCGGCTCGAACAGGAATGGACCGACATGGTCAACACGGAGGCGGTGAACCGGTCGTCTTTCACCGAGCAGAGCTACTTCTACGGGGCCAACATCCCCGGCAAGGCCCGCCGCTTCCTGCTCAATCCGCTCGGGCGGCCCAAGCTCTTGAGCTGATGGAAGCCGCGATCAAGAACAACTACGCCGGGTTCTTCCCGGCCGACGGACGGTGAAAGAGGAGATGAGCGAATACGACTTCGACGGCCGGGTCGCGGTCGTCACCGGGGCGGGACGCGGCATCGGCCGGGCCTACGCGCTGCTGCTCGGCCAGCGCGGCGCGAAGGTCGTGGTCAACGACCTCGGCGGCAGCACCAAGGGGACCGGGCACGATCCCGCGCCCGCACAGCAGGTGGCCGACCAGATCACCGAGGCCGGGGGAACGGCGATCGCCGATTCCAGCGACGTGTCCACCGTCGAGGGCGGGCAGCACGCGGTCGACGCGGCCGTCGGCACGTTCGGGCGCGTCGACATCGTGGTCAACAACGCGGGCAATGTGATCTACGGCGCCCTGCCGGAGGTCGACGTCAGCATCTTCGACGCCGTCCTCGCGGTGCACGTCAGGGGCACGTTCAACGTCACTCGGGCCGCCTGGCCGCACCTGCTGGCCCAGAACTACGGCCGGGTGGTGCTGACCGGCTCCACCGGGATGTTCGGCATGCCGGACAACCTCAGCTACGCCACCGCGAAGTCCGCGATGATCGGCATGGCCCAGGCTATGACGGTGAACGCGGGCGACCGCGACATCAAGATCAACGTGATCGCGCCCAACGCGTGGACGCGGATGGCGGGCGATCCGTCCGAGGGCATGGACGAGCTGCGCGCGCAGCGGCCGGCTGGCGTGCCGCCGCACATGGAGCCCGAACTGGTGGCCCCGCTGGTCGCGTTCCTGGCCCACGAGAGCTGCCCGGTCAGCGCCGGGATCTACCTGGCCGGAGCGGGGCGGTTCGCCCGCCTGTTCGTCGCCGCGACCGACGGCTACCTGTACTCCGGCGACGGCACGCCGACGCTCGAGGACGTCGCCGCCAACTGGGCCACGATCAACGACCAGTCGGGCTACTACCTGCCGACCAGCACGCTCGACGCGTCCGCCCACTTCCTGTCCCATCAGTTCTGAAAGATCTGCCGCACCATCCGAAAGGACGACAGCGATGTCTGAAAACCACCTGGCCGCACCACGAGCTCGGCAAGGAACTCAGCAACTGGGGCCGCTGGGGCGACGACGACCAGATCGGCACGCTCAACTTCATCACCCCGGAGAAACTGGTCCGCTCGGCCCAGCTGGTGCGCACGGGCAAGACCATCGACTGCGGGATCCCGTTCGACAAGAACGGCCCGTTCCCGCCCGGCGGCTGGCGGAACAACCCGCAGCACCTGTTCACCCTGCTCCCGTCGGACTCGTTCTACGCCAAGGACGGGCAGATCGCGGCGGACGACATCATCATCATGGGGCTGCAGGCCGCCACCCAGTGGGACGGCCTGGCCCACGTCGGGTACGACGGCTTCTTCTACAACGGGTGCCCGCCGCCGCGGTCAACAACTTCCAAGGCGCCTCCAAGAACGACATCGCCCAGGTGGCCATCAAGCTCGTCTCCCGCGGGGTGCTGCTGGACATCGCCGGGCTCAAGGGGGTGGAGGTGCTGCCCGACTCCTACGAGATCACCGAGGCGGACGTGCTCGCGGCCCAGGAGCGGCAGGGTGTGCAAGTCGAGCCGGGCGACATCCTGTGCGTGCGCACCGGCTGGACCAAGTGGTTCAGGGAGGGCGACCGGCAGCGCTACGTGGGCAACACGCCCGGCCCCGGCCTGGAGATCTGCCGGTGGATCCACGACAGCGAGATCGCGGCGCTGGCCCTTGACCAGTCCAACGGCGAGGCCTGGCCGAGCCCGATCCCCGGCGCCACCATCCCGTTCCACCAGGTCGCGATCCGTGACATCGGCCTCACCCTGGGCGAGATGTTCGACTTCGAGGCGCTCAAGGCCGACTGCGAGGCCGACGGCGTCTGGGAGTTCCTCTTCGTCAGCCCCGGCCTCAAGGTCACCGGAGCGGTGGGCACACCCCTCAGCCCGGTCGCGATCAAGTAGGGGGCGCCGATGACCACCTACGCGGACGTCTTCGCGGGTGTCTACACCACCATCGCCACCCACGCGCAGGCCCAGGACGCGGGCAACACCGACGCCATGGTGGCGCTCTACACCCCGGACGCGGTGCTCGAGGTTCCCGGCATGGGCGCCTACGCCGGCGTGGACGCCATCCGCGCCGCCTATGACGACTGGAAGCCCAAGGGGCTGCAGCGCCACATGCCGGTCAACGTCGTCATCACCGACTGGGATGACGAGCAGGCCCGCGCGGCCACCGACGTAGTGTTCATCGCGCAGGGCGACTCCGGCTGGACGGTCCAGATCGTCGCCCGGTACCTGGACGAGTTCCGCCGGGACGGCGATAAGTGGCTGCTGAGCCGGCGGGCGGACGAGTACATCGGCTGGCAGCCGCCCAGCTGACAATCTGCCGGGGGAATCCAGACGCACGAGGGCCGCGCCCCGCCGGGGCCGGTTCCTCGTACGCGGCACGACTAATGCAATGACCAAACAAGATCTGGCCGGCCTTCCATGCTGGCCCTTGACGCCGAGGAGAGCCGTCGCATGGCGCAGCAGGAACCGGACGCGTCCCGGGATTACGAGACGGTGCTGTTCGAGGTCATGGACCACGTAGCCACCGTCACGCTGAACCGCCCGCAGGCCATGAACTCGTTCACCATCGCCATGCTGGGCGAGTTCAGCGACCTGTGGAGCCGGGTCCGGGCCGATGACGACATCCATGTCGTCGTGCTGCGGGCGGCCGGGGAACGCGCCTTCTCCACCGGGCTGGACGTGAAGGAAGGGTTGGACCTGCCGGACAACCCGTGGAGCCAGCGGGATCCGGGGGAGGACCTGTCCCCGAAGCAGAACAAGGTCTGGAAGCCGGTCATCGCCGCGGTGCAGGGCATGGTCGCGGGCGGCGCGTTCTACTGGCTCAACGACTGCGACATCATCATTAGCGCGGACGACGCCACGTTCTTCGATCCGCATGTGAGCTACGGCCTGACCTCGGCGCTTGAGCCTATCGGCCTCGCCCGCCGCATTCCGCTCGGTGAGGCGCTGCGCTGGGCGCTGATCGGGCTGGATGAGCGCATGTCCGCCCGGCGGGCACGCGAGATCGGCCTTGTCTCCGAATTGGTTCCCTACCCGCAATTGTGGGGACGGGCGCAGGAGCTGGCCGCGATCATCGCGGCGAAGCCGCCGGCCGCGATCCAGGGCACGGTCCGGGCCATCTGGGAAACCCACGGGCTTGACCGCGAGACGGCACAGAGCATCGGGTGGCACTACACCAGGATCGGCAACCCGATCGCCAAGGCTCAGGTATCGCGCGCCACGTTCGTCAAGCCTGACTGGACCCTTCGCTGACGTCCTAGGTCTTGGCCAGCAGCGCGGCGTAACGATCGAGGATCGCCAGGATGTCGCCCTCGGCGGCCTGGAGATCGAGGACGACCTGGTCCACTCCCAGCGCCAGGAAACGATCAAAGCTCCGGCTCAGGGTGTCGTTATCCACGATGCCCAGCATCGGCCAGATAAGGGGACCCGGCTGTCCCGCCCGGCATCGGTCCACCGCCAGCGGAGCGTCGTAACCTGCGAGGCGAACAGATCCAGGTCGTTGCCGTAGCTGATCCAGCCGTCCGCCCACGCGGCGATCTCGGCGCAGCCGCTCGGTGTCGGCCTGCAGCCAAGGAGCACCGGAACCGATGGTTGCTGCACTGGCTTCGGCCATGCCCAGCTGGGGGAGAGGTTCGCGTGCTCACCGTGGAACTCGGCCTCGGTGTCCTGCCACAAGGCCCGCATCAGTTGCACGTACTCGCGGACGATCGCGCGCCGCTTGGCTGCCTCGTGCCCGTGGTTGGCCAGTTCTGGCACGTTCCACCCGTATCCAACGCCGAGCGAAAACCGGCCGCCGGACACGAAGTCGAGGGTCGCGATGGTCTTCGCCAGTGCGATCGGGTCATGCTGGGCAACAAGCGATATACAGGTCCCGATCTTGAGGTCGGTCTGCGCGGCGACGATGGACAGCGCGACGTACGGATCGAGCGTCCGACGGTAGCGTTCCGGCAAGTCACCGCCGCCCGGGTAGGGCGCCTCGGTGGAGACGGGGATATGGGTGTGCTCCGGTAGCAGGACCGCGTCGAAGCCGCGCTCGGCGACCGCGCGGGCGAAGTCAGCGACGGGCAGGGACCTGTCGGTCGCGAAGTACTGCAGACCGACAAGGGGTCGGCGCTGCGATCTGCTCATGGGGCCTTCCCTGGGTCACAGTTTGAACCGGCGCACCTTGCCCACGCTGGTGCGCGGCAACGCGTCGATCAGGTGCCAGTCGCGCGGGCGGGCGGCCGCCGCCAGGTTCTGCCTCGACCATTCCGCGAGGTCATCGATGACCGGCGGGTGCTCGCGGTCACGGGGGACGACGTAGGCGACGGGCACCATGTCCCGGACCGGATCCGGTCTTCCGAGCACGGCGCATTCGAGCACCCCGGGGGCCTGGGCGAGGATGGCCTCGACCTCGGTCAGGCTCACGTTCTCCCCGGACACCTTGATCACGTCGTCGCGCCGGCCGACGAAGCGAAGTGCCCCGTCGCCCGCTACGCGGGCGACCATGTCGCCGGTGCGGAACCAGGTCGCGCCGTCGCGCTGGACGAGCGACCGGCTCGTGGCGGCCGGGTCGTCAAGGTACTCAAGGAACAGGTCCTCACCCGGTACTCCGCCGAGGACCAGCTCGGCTGGCTGCCCGGGCGCTGCGTCCACCCCGGTCTCCGGGTTCCTGAGCAAGACGGGCCGGCCCTCGATCGGAGGACCGATAATGTCGTTGCGGTACGGGTCGGAGACGTCGGCGCAGACGATGGCGACAGTCTCGGTCATGCCGTAGAGCTGACGCGGGCGGCAGCCAGCCAGGGCCGAGAATTCGTCATAGTGCTGTCGGCCGAGGTTCTGCGCGAACCAGACGTGCTGCAGCCGGCCGGCGGGCGCGCCGGCCGGGCGGCGCGCCAGGATCATCCGGATCGGCGCGGCGAACAGGCTGGCATGCGTCGCGGACAGGTCACGGCTCTGACGCAGCCACTGGGACGCGGAAAATGACGAGGTCAGCGCGACGCTGGCGCCGACCGCGATCGCGGGCGCGATGCAGTAGTACTGCGCGTTGGCGTGAAACAACGGCAACGTGACCAGCCAGCGGTGCTCCGGCCGCAGCCCGATGATCGCCGACATCGTGTCCGCTACGTGGGCGTAATTGTGCTGCGTCAGAACGACGCCTTTCGGCTCGGAGGTCGTTCCCGAGGTGAACATGACCGCGAGCCGGTCCGTGGGCGCTACGGCACGGCCTGCCATGGTCGCGCCGCGCCAGCCCGGGTCCGCGGGGACCGATACGTCTGCGGCCGTTTCCGCCAGCTCGATCACGGCCAGGCTGCTGGCGGCGGACTCCTTGACCCCGGCCGCGTAGATGTCCGCGCGGCTGGCCGCGCAGATTCCGGCCGCCGGGCGGACCCGGTCGATCTGCCTGCTGATGTCGCGGGCCGTCGATGTCGGATCGACCGGCACCAGCCACGCACCCGACCGCGCGCAGGCAAGCCAAATCGCGATGAACGCGGGACAGTTGCGCAGCGCAACGTGGACCGACGACCCCGGCGTCACACCCGCCGCCGCCAGCGTCGCGCCCATGCTCGCGACAACCTGGTCGAACTCCCGGTAGGTCCATTGCGAGACGGACCCGTCCGGACCCTCGAAGATGAGGAACAGGCCGGCCGTGCGGACCTGTCACCGCCGCGTCCCAGCGCTGGGCGAAGATCATCGGGGCGTGGCTCATCAGCGGTCCTGCCGGGCCGCCGGGGGCCGGGTCACTGGTCGAAGGCGGGCCCGGCCACCCGCTCCAGCCGGCGCAGCAGGGCGGGCCATTCGATCCCGGAATCGAGCATGCCCGCCCACTGGCGCGCGGTCAGCTCGATCGTTTCCCGCGGCGGGGATGATCAGCGGCTGCCCGGTGGCCTGGGCGAGCAACTGGCTGCGCGCGGCCTTTTCGAGGTAGAACATCTCGACGAAGGCCTGCGCGACCCCTGCGCCGACGGTCAGGCTCCCGTGATTGTGCAAGATCATCGCCGCGCTGTCCCCGAGATCCGCGACCAGCCGCACCCGCTCCCCGCTGGCCAGCGCGATGCCCTCGTAGTCGTGGTAGCTGATCCGGCCGTACAGCCGCATCGCGTGCTGCGTCAGCGGGAGCAGGCCTTCCGGCAGCGTCGACAGGGCCATCTGCGCCTCGGTATGCAGGTGCATGACGCAGCCGGCGTTCTCCCGGGTCGCGTGGATCGCGCCGTGAATGACGAAGCCGGCCGCGTTCGGCTCGTACCCGCCGCTGTCGCCGATGACATTCCCGTCAAGGTCGATCTTGATCAGGCTGGACGCGGTGATCTCGTCGAATCCCAGGCCGAGGGGGTTGACCAGAAAGTGGTGTTCCGGCCCGGGAACCCGCGCGGAAATGTGGGTGTACACCAGGTCGTCCCAGCCGAACAGCGCGCACAGCTGGTAGGCGGCGGCGAGGTCGCGCCGCACCGCGACCTCGGCCGGGCTGCGTTCCCCGGTCTCGGCCAGCCGGTTGGCGTGCAGCCGGAAGTCCGTGTAGACGGTGGTCTCGCTCATACCGTGCTCCTGCGTTGAACGGTCGCCCGCCGCTGAGCCTGCGGGTCCTGGCATCGAGCCGTGATATCAGCGTTTCATCTATTGACGGCCCGGTCCAGAGGACGTTCCGTTGACCAGAATGCTTCATTGCGCGCGCATTCTCGGCCTGGGAGCCTGAGGCGACCAGATACGACATCTCGGACGGAATCCGGGCCCAAGCGCCGGCCCGCTGTCCCCGAGGGGAGCAAGTCATGACCGGACTGCGCGTCGTGCAGTGGGCGACAGGCAACATCGGCAGCCGCTCGCTGCGCCACGTCATCGAGCACCCCGGGCTCACCCTGGCCGGCGTGTACGTCACCTCAGCGGCCAAGGCGGCCAGGATGCCGGCGACCTGTGCGGCCTGCCGCCGACCGGGGTGGCCGCCACCTCCGATATCGACGAGATCCTCGCGCTCGGCGCGGACTGCGTGCTGTACATGCCCGCAGACTGCGACCTGGACCAGGTGACCGCCATCCTCGCCGCCGGCACGAACATCGTCACCACGCGGGGAGAGTTCCATCACCCGGCCAGCATGAGCCCGGCGGACCGGGAACGCGCTAGCGGGGGCATGCGCCGCGGGGGGAACCTCGATCCACAGCACCGGGTCGAGCCCCGGGTTCATCTGCGAAGCGGTGCCGCTGGTGCTGGCCTCGATCCAGCGCCGCCTGGACGCCGTGACGATCAACGAGTACGCCGACCTGTCCAGTCGCGACTCGCCGGACATGCTCTTCAACCTCATGGGCTTCGGCCATCCGGTTGACGAGTTCCCGCCGGAGCGGTTCGCCTACGGCGGCTACGCATTCGGCCCGTCGCTGCGCCTGGTCGCGGAGGCGATGGGCCTGCCGCTGGACTCCGTCACCTCCACCGGGGAGGTGGCCGTCACGCCGGAGAAGCTGACCATCGCGGCCGGCACCCTGGACGCGGGAACCGTGGCCGCCCAGCGGACGACCGTGACCGGCACGCGCCGGCCGCCCCTGGTGAAATTCATCGCGAGCTGGTACTGCACCGACGCCCTGGATCCGGAGTGGACCCTCGGGGGACCGGCTGGCACATCCACGTCACCGGTGACGCTCCGCTGGACGTCGGCATGCGCTTCGCGTACCGGCCAGCCGAGAGGGCGAGATGACTCCCGGCTACACCGCCAACCGCGCCGTCAACGCCATCCCGTACGTGGTCGCCGCCCCCGCGGGCATCCGCACCACGGTCGACCTGCCGCAGATCATCCCGGCCCTGGGCGGCGGCCAGTAGCGAACCCCGGCGCGCGACCCGCCAAGAATGAAACTGCCCATCGCGTTGAAAGGCCATTGATGTCAGCGCTGCTCAACCCCGACGAACGCGCGCTGCGTGATGCGGTGCGGTCCTTTCTGGACAAGAAGGTGGCGCCGCTGGTGGCCGCGCACGAGCGCGCGCGGACGTTCCCGTGGGAGCTGCTGCCGCAGCTCTACGACTTCGGCTACGTCCGCGGCGGCGTGCCGGAGTCAGCCGGGGGAGATCAGCTGCCGATGATGATGCAGGCGATCCTCATGGAGGAGGCGGGCCGCTGCTGGGGGTCGCTGCGGACGACTCTCAACGTGCAGGGCATGGTGGCCCGCGTCCTGGGCGCGGCCGCCGACGCTGACCAGGCCGACCGATTCCTCCGCCCGGTGCTGGCGGGGCGCCGGTTCGGCTGGTTCGGGCTGACCGAGCCCGACGCGGGCTCGGACGCCGGGGCGCTGCGGACCACGGCGCGGCGGACTAAGGACGGCCTGGTCGTCAACGGCAGCAAGCTCTACATCACCAACGCCCTCGGCTGCGACTTCGGCATCCTCTTCGCCCGCGTCGTCGGGGAGGACGGCACCGATCACGGGGTGACCGGGCTGCTGGTCGACGCGGCGGAGTCGCAGTTCGGTGTGCACGACATCCCGCATATGCCGCTGCGGTCGACGACGAGCTGCGAGCTGACGTTCGACAACACCCTTGTTCCGGCGGAGAACGTGCTCGGCAAGGTCGGCGGCGGCCTGTCGCTGGGGATGGCGGCCGTCAACGGGAGCAGGCTGAACATGGCGATGGGCGCCGTGGGGCTGTCGCAGGCGTGTCTCGAAGAGTCGATCAGGTTCTGCCGCCAGCGAGAGCAGTTCGGCAAGCCCATCGCGGCATTCCAGCTGGTCCAGCAGATGGTCGTGGAGATCGCCACCTTGACCGAGACGGCCCGGCTGCTCGGGTACCACGCCGCCAGGACCATCGACGCGGGTGAACCGGGGCGCTACGAGTGCTCCATGGCGAAGTACTACTGCGGCGAGTCGGCCGGCCGCGCGGCGACCCTGGCGCTGCAACTGCACGGGGGAGCCGGGCTGATGGAGGAATCGCCGGTCGAGCGGTACTTCCGGGACGCCCGCGAGGCCACCATCCCCGAGGGCGCCCGCCAGATCCAGATCCTGCACCTCGGCAAGGCGCTTCTCGGCCACTCGGCGCTCCGGTG
>CAVQOE010000018.1:0-20727 GCA_963714295.1 uncultured Actinomycetota bacterium
CGGTAGGCGGCAGCGTCCATCAGGGCCGCGAGTTGCCGGCCGAGGGTCGCGGGGTCGGTGTCGATCTCGAGCATCCAGCCCTGGCCGTAGGGGTCGGTGTTTACCAGGTCGGGGGCGTCGGCGAGGTCTTCGTTACGGGCGCGGACGGTGCCGGTGACCGGGGGGACCAGATCGTTGACGCTCTTGACTGACTCGATGTCGCCGCTGGGCTCCCCAGCGACGACCTTCTCACCAGGGGCGGGCAGGGTGACGGCGACGACGTCGCCGAGGGACTGCTGGGCGAAGTCGGTTAGCCCGATCCGCACCAGGCCGGTGCTGGCGTCCGACCGTACCCACAGGTGGTCCTGGCTGTATGCAAGCTCGGCGGGGATGTGGGTCATTGTTCCTCCGATTGAAGCGTGCTGGTCCCGACGCTCTGCGGGCGCTGGTGACGGCGGTACGTAGATCGCCGGGATCGCGCCGAGGCCCAGGCTGACGGCAGGCCAGCCTGACTGGATCTCTTCCTTGTCCGCCATGACGTGCCGCTCCTACATGTCTAGTACGAGGTCGGTTTCCGGCTGAGCGCAGCAAATGAGTACCTGGCCGTCGGCGGGGGGTTCGAGCGGTTCGGGGTCGTAGCGGTAGCCGCCGGACAGCAGCGGGGTGATGCAGGTGTGGCAGACGCCGGCGCGGCAGGCCCAGCGGGTGGGCACGTCGCAGGCGTCGGCTAGGTCCAGGACGCTGCGCCAGCGGCTGCCGAATGCGGTGGTGATGCCGCTGCGGGCGAAGGTGACCTGGGGCCCGCTTCCGGCTGGCCCGGGCGGCTGGTGCGGGGTCACCGGGGGGCGGGCCGTCAGCCCGGGGTTGATGGCCGTCAGCGCCGCGAATTGTTCGGTGTGGATGTTCGCGGCGGTGACGCCGAGCGCGGTGAGGGCGTCGCGCATGTCGGTCATGAAGGACGGCGGACCGCAGATGTAAGCCGACGCGGCTGTAGGAATACCGATCGTCGTCAGCTGGTCTTCGGCGAGCCGCCCGGCGGTGGCGTGCGCGCGGTGCCGTTCGTCCGCTGTGGCGGCGCTGTAATAGATGTGCTCGCGGGCGTGGGGCAGTGACGCCAGGAGCTGGTGAGCCTCGGCGGCGAACGGGTGCTCGGCGGGGCTGCGGGCCGCGTAGAGCCACCACACCTCCCGTTCGCTCCGGGCGGCGGCAAGCTGATGCAGCATCGCCAGTACCGGCGTGACGCCGATCCCGGCGGCGACGAGCAGCACCGGCTCGGCCCCGTCATCCAGGGTGAACTCCCCGCGCGGGGCGGCGACCTCCAGCAGTTCCCCGGCTGCCAGGCGCTGGCTCAGCCATCCGCTCGCTGCGCCGCGCGGCTCGCGCTTCACGCTTATCCGGTACGTTCCGGCCTCCGGCGCCGACGACAGTGAGTAAGAGCGCACGGGGGCTGGCGTCCCGGCGCCGGGCACCCGCAGCGTCAGGTACTGCCCTGCCCGGGCAGCCGGCAGCGCGCTGCCGTCAACGGCTGCAAGGTAGATGGAGCGGACGGTCGCGTCTTCCTGGGTGACCCGGGTTACCCGCAGTTCCCGGAACCCTGGCCAGGCCGGGGCTGGCGGCGGCGCCGGCCGGGCCAGCATGTCCCGGAACGACTGCTGCCAGCCGGGGCTGAGGGCCGGGTTGCGGACCGCGGTCTGCAGCTTGGCCTGCTCGGGCCCGGGCAAGTACAGCAGCGCGTCGGTGTCCGCGACCGACAGGGCGCCGGGCCCGGCGCGGGTCTTGATGATCGTGTCCCCGGCCTGGATGCGGCCTTCGGTGATGACCCGCATGTAGAAGCCGGGCCGGTGGTGGGCGACCAGCAGGGCGGCCATCTGCGGCTCTCCCAGCCGGAGCCCGGCCCGGTAGCAGGTGACGCGCGGCTGGGTGACCTCGAACTCCGCCTCCCCGATCTGGTACCGGTCCCCGATGCACACCTGGTCGTCGGCCAGCCCGTCAACCGTCAGGTTCTCCCCGAGCATGCCGTGAGTGATGTCGTCGCGGCCGAAGTGCCGCCGCCAGTGCCGGTATGAATCGAGCTGGTAGACCAGTACCGCGCGCTGCTCGCCGCCGTGCCCGGCGAGATCCGCCTGCCCGTCTCCGTCCAGGTTCAGCCGGCGTGCCATCACGGGGCCGTCCGTCGGGCTTTTCCACGCACCGGTGCGCACGGTCTTGCCTTGCCATGAGACGTCCTTCGGAAGGCCGACGTTCACCGAGATCAAACCCGGCGGCCGGCGGTCAGGCCCCGCTGGAGTCCTGACCCCCGTGGTCACCGCGTCTGACCCCGGGCCGGCCGCGGTCACCGGGTCCTCCCGGGAGCGATCTCGTCGGTGCTCAGGTCGCGGTCGGCGCCGTGCGCGATAACGGCCTGCCCCGGCTCCGGCTGCAGCCGCGCGCCGTCCAAGCGGACTTCGACCTTGCCCGGCTCGAAGGACAGCATGCCGGATATCCTCCCGACCTCGGGCCAAGCGTCTTCGTATCCCCATACGGCTCCCTTGAGCCCGGAGATGTCCCAGTAGGAGCACATGCCCTTGTACGGGCAGAAGGTCTTGTCCTCGGCCGGCGTCAGGGCTGAGGTGTCCACGTCAGCGCGCGGGACGTACCATCGCGGGGCGAACCCCGACTCGTACAGTGCCAGCGGGCGGGTGGTGTCGGCGATGGCCCGCCCCTCGTGGCGCACGGTCAGGTGCCGGCTGGCCTGCCGGGTGTCGATCCGGTGGTACGGGTCGGCGGCGTGCCCGACGATCCGTTCGTCCTCCTCGTAAAACGCATCCATGGCACGCCACGCGAACGCCACCCGGCCCTGCAGCACCTCGGCGTGGGCGGGCAGCTCAGTGTGCTGCCAGGCTGCGCGGGGGGTACCCGTTGTCCCGGCCCGGACCGTGTACCACGATGTCGGGCCAAGGTCGCGATGGCGGGTGGTGTGCTCCATCGGCTCAAGCCCCCCGGAGGCGACGGCGCTGGCCGGGAAGTAGGCCACCGGGTAGTGCCCCGGCTCGTGCAGCAGCACCACATCGTCACTGTCGGCGATCCACTCGCCGGCGAATCTGACACGCATGCGCCTGCGCAGCCTCTCGGCAAACAGCAGCCGCTCCGGAAGCGGGTCAGGGACGAGGAAATGGCCAGCAGCGCCGGGGGCGAGCGGTCCTTGTTGCCAGGCTAGGCCCATGGTCTTACTTCCCCTCCGTTAGGCGAATCCGGTGAACCGGCTCCGGCCGAGTCCGATGGGGCGGCTGGACGCCGGAGCAAGCTTGCAAGCGGACGGCAGCCACGAGGCGCCGGATGAAATCGCTCGCGGGTGCCGCGTGAACACCCGCCGAGCCGACCCGGGGCGCCAGTGCGCCGCCCCGGCCCCGTCCTGGGCCGTGTCGGAGGTGAGGCGGTGGCTGCCGCCTGGGTGCCCGGATGGACGTTCCTGCCTTCGACTGGTGGCAGGTGATCGTGGTCAGGCCCGCTGGCGAGCGCCAGACGTTTTCCGTCCATGACGTATCCCATGATCTGCGCCCCACCCGCCTGGCAGGCCGTCATGGTTAGAGGGCCGCGATTCCCTCGGCGCCGCTGCCGTCGGGCACGCTGACGCTGCCGATCTCGGTCAGGGATCCGGCCGGGGCGACGGCGAACTCGTCGACGATCCCCGGGCCGGCCTGCACGTAGAGGAACCGGCCGCCGGGCGTGGCCGAGGCGTCGATGGTCGCCGGGTCGGCGGCGGTCTGGCCCGCCAGCGTCAGCCGGCCGCTGGGGCTGACGGAGTACCCGCTTTCGGTGGCGCTCCCGGCGTTGGAGGCGAACAGGAGGCTTCCGTCGGACGCGACCCAGCAGGTGGCGGCCTGGCCGGTCAGGACCGCGTCGATCAGGGCTATCTTCCCGTCCGGGTTCAGGGCGTAGGTCGCTACTGCGTTGATGCCGGTCTCGGCGACCACGAGGTGCCCGGCCGGGTCGAAGGTGACGCCGAAGGGAACCGTGCCCGGCTCTGAGTTGACCACGGGGCTTCCCGACAGGCTGCCGTCGAACGCGACGCCGAAGACATCGATATCGTTGCCGTTGGCCTTGGTGGTCACGATCAGCTGCGAGCCGTCGGGAGAGAACGCGACCTGGCCCGGGGTGTGCGTGAACTGAGGAGTGGCCGTCGGGTCGAGGCCAAGCGGCCGGTTGGATCCCGGGATCGGGAACAGGCGGCCGAACAAGACGCGGTAGCCCTGGACAGATCCGCCGTTCTCCGCGTTCAGGACGTAAACCAGGTCGCCGTGCACTGCCACGCTCACGGGGAAGGTGCCGCCCGAGCCGAGGACCTGGTGCAGGCTCAGCCGGTCCCCGCGAATTCTGAACACCGACACGGTGTTGCTGCCCGCGTTCACGGCGACCACCAGGCCGTCGTGCTGGTCGTAGCCGAGCGAGCCCTGAGAGGACAGATGGTCGGCCGTGGATCCGGCCGTCTGCCCGCCGAGCCCGGCGGTTGCGTAGACGCCGGCCCAGCTCAGCCTGCCGTCATCGGCCCGGTCGTAGACGACCACCTGGTTGCCCGCCGTGTTGTCGGTCTGCACGAGGACGACACGGCCGGCGCCCCCGTAAGGGTGGTGAGGCACGGTAGCGGCCTCGGCCGGCGCCGTGATCGCGAGAGCGGCAGCGCCGGCGAGTGCCGCCACGCCTAGCATCGCGGTTGCCCGTGTCCCGGCCACACTGTGACGAGTCAGGATTTTCATGCGTTCCCCTTGTCTGGATGCGCCCAAGCGCTATCGGCTGGTGCACGATGCTTGAGTCTTCGACGCGAATGGGCTGTCGTACTTTCCGCAACCACGTCAGCACCCTGGCCTTGGACCGGGTGATCGGTCATCACCCAGCCGAGTCCGCTCACCCGGGTGATCGCCGCCGACCGATATCGACAGCGCGGGCGCCAGCACGCCGGCCGGCCGCGTGGCAGCGCCCTCGAACTCGGGACTTTATTACTTAGCGGTATGTGACCGCCGGGCGCCTCTGGGGCGCCCGAGCAGCCCGAGCTCGCGAGCTCGGATCACGGCCTGCTGGCGGCTGCCCACCCGAAGCTTCGCGTAGACGTTGCGGGTGTGGGTCTTTATCGTGTTCAGCGACACGTACAGCTCGTTGCCGATCTCTCGCAGCGACAGACGCGAGGACAGCAGCCGCAGCACGGCCAGCTCGCGCTCGGAGAGCTCGTCGAAGCCGTCGGCGGGCGAGGCGGGCCCGGGATCCCCGGCGTCTTCTGCTTTGGCCCAGCCGCGCAGGAAGCCGGGATCTGGGCAGGCGGTGAGCTGGCGGCGCGCCCGGGCGCGCAGCTCCCGGGCCTCCGCCTCCTCACCGGCCGCCAGCGCGATCCGCGACAGCGCCAGCAGCCCGTACGCGATGTCCAGCCGCAGTCCGCACCGCCGGGCGATGCCGAGCCCGTGCTCGACCTCCGCCCGGGCCACCTGAAGCTCCCCGCGGGCGCGAGCCAGTTCGCCGGCGGCGTAGTCGACCATTACCGTAAACCAATGCTCGGCGAGAGCCTGGCGCTTGGCCAGCTCGCGTGCCATGCTCACCCTTCGGCCAGCCTCGCCCAGCTTCGCGCGCTGGGCGGAGATCACCGCCAGATAGCCAAGCGCATAAATCACCGCCCCGAAGTAGCCGGCCGGCTCGCCAACCGACACGGTCTCCGCGAACGCGGCCTCGGCCTCCTCGGTCGCTCCGGACCAGAAGGCGGTCATGCCGAGGGCGTTGGTAACGTGCGGGCGCCATGGAGCCGTCGGATCGGGCTCGAGCTCGAGGGCGGTGGCCGCACTCTGCGCCGCCGTGCCCACGTCGCCCAGCATGAGCTGCGCCGAGGTCCTGACCATGGCGGCGTTTGACTCGACCGAGCTCGATCCGTCGGCCAGCGGCCCCGGCAATACCCCGCGCTCGGCCGCGCGGACCTCCGCCTCCACCTCGCCTGGACGCCCCAGAACCAGCAGCATCCAGGCGCGAGCCAGGCACATTCGCGGATCAATCGCCTTGTCCGGCAGGCCCCAGGTCCAGGCCTCTACCGTCGCGAGCTCCCCGCGATTGACGAAGTCGAGCCAGCTAGCAGCGATCAGCTCGGCGGCCTCGTGGTAATCGCCGGCCGCGATCGCGTGGGCGATCGCCTCAGCAACCAGCCCCTCCCGCAGGTGCCACTCGCACGCCCGGCGGTGCAGCGACACGACCTCGCCGGGCAGCGCCAGTGAAAGCTCGTGGGCCAGCAGATCGCCGAAGAGGTGGTGGTAGCGGTACCACTGGCGGCGCTCATCGAGCGGAACCAGGAACAAGTTGGCCCGCTCGAGCTGTGCGAGCTGTCGCGCGGAGCCGGTGCGGTCCAGCAGCGCGTCGCACAGCGGACCGGTCAGGCGCCCCACGATCGATGTGCGCAGCAGGAAATCCTGGACGGTCGGGCTCTGGCGGCCCAGGACCTCGGCCACCAGGTAGTCGACGATCTGCCGATCATCGCCGGCGAAAGAGGCGATGTAGCGCCCCCGGTCCTCCCGGTCTTGCAGCGACAGGCCCACCAGCTGCAGACCAGCGGCCCATCCTTCCGTGCGCTCCCGCAGAACGCGGACCTGCTCCGGCGCCAGGCCCAGCCCCAGCGACCCGTTGAGCAGCGCCGTCGTCTCCTCAGTGCTCAGCCGCAGGTCCGTTGCCCGAATCTCCAGCAGCTCAGCGCTCGCCCGCAGCCGCGCCAGCGCCAGCGGAGGATCGCTGCGCCCGGCCAGCGCCACCTGCACCGTCCGGGGAAGGTGATCGATGAGAAACTCCATCGACTGATGCACATCCGCGCTGGTGATCACGTGGTAGTCATCGAGCACCAGCACGATCGGGTCCGGCAGCGAGGTCAGCGCGTTGACCAGCAGCGGCAGCGCCAGGTCGGTCACATCCCCGCCCGCCGACCGCAGCGCGTCATCCACCCCGGCGCCAGCGTCAGGCGCGACGGTGCGCACGGCCGCCAGCACATAATTCCAGAAGCGAACCGGGTCGTTGTCCCGGCCATCCAGCGACAGCCACGCGAACGGGCGGTCCTCCGCGGGATCGGCCCGCCAGCTCGCCAGCACGGTCGTCTTGCCTGCGCCCGCCGGCGCCGAGACCAAGATCAGCCGCGCCCGGGAGCCATCCCGCAGCTCCGCGACCAGGCTCGGCCGCGAAACCCGATCGGCCAACAGCAACGGAATGTGCAGTTTCGTAGCGACAAGCGGCCCGCCCGGCTCCGCTGCCTCATTGCTGTAGGACGTGGAGACGGCCTCCTCCCGGCACGCACGGCTCACGCTGCACAGCAGCGCTGATCAATCGTAGCTCCGGAGCCTGCGCCGCGCACCCGGCCAGCTGCCGCCGCCTCCCCTGCGGTCCGGGACGAAGGACGCTTCCCACCCGGGTGAGATCGGTCGCATGGGTGATCACCCCTCACCCGGCTCGGGCTGAAGCTAGGCGTCAACCGAGAACACCGCGACGCATCAGAGAGGTCCGTCTCATGAGCACACTGCTGCACGTCTCCGCCAGCCCGAGGGGCGCATCCAGCGACAGCCGCGCCCTGGCGGGCGCGTTCCTCGACACTCACCGCCGGGCGCACCCCGATGTGATCGTCGAGGAGCTTGACCTGTTCGACGGGAAGCTCCCGGCTTTCGGCCGTCTCGCGGCCGAAGCCAAACTGGCCGTCTGGGGCGGCGGCCAGCCCAGCGCGGAGCAGCAGGGCGAATGGGATGCCGCCCGGGCCGTGTTCGACCGCTTCGCGGCGGCGGACGCCTACCTCTTCTCGGTGCCCATGTGGAACGCCGGGGTGCCGTACGTCCTCAAGCAGTGGATCGACATCATCAGCCAGCCCGGCTGGGTGTTCAGCTTCACCCCCGACGCCGGCTACAGCGGCCTGATCCGCGGCAAGAAGGCCGCCGTGATCTACACCAGCGGCGCCTACCAGCCCGGCGCACCCCTGGCATACGGCGCTGACTTCCACGCCGCGTTCTTCAACGACTGGCTGCGCTTCGCCGGCTTCACCGACGTCGCCGAGGTCCGCTGGCAGCCCACCGTGGTCACCGCCAGCCGCGACGCCGACAAGGCCGCCGCCCTGCAGCGCGCCGCCGAGGCCGGCCGCCGATTCTGACCACCAGCAGCCACCCGTAACCGGCCCGCACAAGCGAAAGGAAACGGCCATGCCCGCCATCCGTCACCGCAAGATCACCGTCGAAGGGCTCGGGGTGTTCGTCCGCGAAGCCGGCGACCCCGCCAGGCCGAGCATCGTCCTGCTCCCCGGCTACCCGTCGAGCACCCGCGCCTACGTGCGGCTCGTCGACCGCCTGGCCCCCGACTGGCACGCCGTCGCCATCGACTACCCCGGCTTCGGCAGCTCCGACCCGCTCCCGGAGAGCCCGACCTTCGACCGCCTCGCGGAGATCACCGGCAAGGCCATCGACCAGCTCGGCATCGGCGACTACGCCATCTACATGTTCGACTTCGGCTCACCCGTCGGGTTCCGCATCGCCCTCCAGCACGACCAGCGGGTCCGCGCCATCGTCACCCAGAACGGCAACGCCTACACCGACGGGTTCGGCCCCGGCGTCCAAGCCCTCGCCGACTGGTGGCAGGACCGCTCCGCCGGGCAGCCGGCCGTCGACGGGTTCGTCAGCCTCGCCGGCACCCAGCTCCAGTGGCAGGCCGGCGCCCGCGATCCCGAGCACATCGACCCCGAGCAGGCGCTGGCCGACCAGGCCGTCCTCGACCTCCCCGGCCGCGCCGAATACATGAAGGCACTGCTGTGGGACTACCAGAACAACCCCGGCCGCTACCCCGACTGGCAAGCGTGGCTACGGCGGCGTCAGCCCGCACTGCTCGCCGCCTGGGGCAAGAACGACCCGTTCTTCATCCCCGCCGGCGCCGAGGCCTACCGAAAAGACGTCCCCGACGCCAAGGTCGTGCTCCTCGACACCGGCCACTTCGCCCTGGAAGAGGAAGCCGACCGGATCGCGCAGCTCACCGACGACCTCCTCCACGACACCTTCACCAGCAGCTGACCAGCATCGAGCACGGCTCGCAGCAGCCGGGGCACGGGAGGGAAGGAAAATGACGCAGCAGTCGGACCTCGCGGCCCACGGGAGCGAGGCCCGCCCGGCCCAGCGCCGCGGCATGGTGCTCGCCGCCGCAACCTTGGGCTTCGGGGTGATCCAGCTGGACGTCAGCGTGGTGAACGTCGCGGTCAAGCAGATCGGCGGCCGCGCTCGGCGGCGGCGTGAGCGGCGTGCAGTGGGTCGTCGACGCCTACTCGCTGGTGTTCGCCGCGCTCATCTTGTCGGCCGGGGCGCTGGGAGACCGGTCCGGTCACAAGCGCCTGCTGATGGCCGGGTTCGCCGTGTTCACCCTCGCCTCGGCGGCCTGCGGCCTGGTCCCCGCCATCGGCGAGCTGATCGCGGCCCGCGCGGTGCAGGGCGCCGGCGCAGCGGCGCTCGGGGCGTCCTCGCTGGCGCTGATCAACCACACCTACCCCGACACGGCAGGCCGGGCCCGCGCCGTCAGCGTGTGGACGGCGGGCGGCGCGGCGACCCTGGCCGCCGGGCCGCTGATCGGCGGGCTGCTGATCGCCGCGGCGGGGTGGCGGTCGATCTTCTTCATCAACCTGCCGCTGGGCGCCATCGGATGGTGGCTCACCCGCCGGTACGCGACCGACACCCCGGCTGCCCCCGGCCGGGGCTCCGACCTGCCCGGGCAGGCCGCGGTGATCATCGCGCTCACCGCCCTGGCCGGGGCCACCATCGAGGCCGGCTCGGCCGGCAGCCGCCTGCCGCTGGTATACGGCGGCTACGCCCTCGCGGCCGCGGCCGGGGCCGCGTTCATCGCGATCGAGAACGCACGCGAGCGCCCCATGCTTCCGCTCTCGCTGTTCCGCATGCGCGCGTTCAGCACCGCCGCCTGCGCCGGGCTGCTGGTCAACCTGGTCTTCTTCGGCCTGATCTTCGCCTTCAGCCTGTTCCTGCAGCGCCAGCAGGGGCTATCGCCGCTTGCCACGGGCCTGGCGTTCCTGCCCGTCACCGTCCTGATCGTGGTCAGCAACCTGGTCGCCGGGCGGATCCTGCCCGCGCGAGGGACCCGCGCGGTCGCGTGGGCGGGGGCGCTGCTCATCGGGAGCCGGCTGCCTGGCCATGCTCGGCCTGCTCGCCGTCCGTGTGGGCCCGCTGGTCCCGGCGCTGATCGCGGGCCTGGCACTGACCGGGTTCGGCATCGGCCTGGTCGTCACCGCCATCACCGCCGCCCTGCTCGGCAGCGTGGCCCCGGCCCAGTCCGGGATCGCGTCCGGCGCCTTCACCGCCTTCCGGCAGACCGGCAGCGTCCTGGGCGTCGCCCTGTTCGGCACCCTGCTCGCCAGCCTCCGCCCGCCCGCCGGCCTGGAGGTCACCTTCGCGATCGGCGCCGGCCTCGTCGCCGTCGTCGCCGCGCTCGGCCATGCCGCCGCCTGACCATCCGGCCTGCCCGGCCAGGAGCCGCAAAAGAGAGGAGACACATTATGAGGACGACCTACCGCACGGTTGAGGTCAACGGGATCGAGATCTTCTACCGCGAGGCGGGCCCCGCCGACGCGCCGACGATCCTGCTGCTGCACGGCTTCCCGTCCTCCTCCCGCATGTGGGAACCGCTACTCACCCGGCTGGCAGATGCCTTCCACCTGGTCGCGCCGGACTATCCAGGGTTCGGGCACAGCGACACGCCAAACCCCGCCGCCTTCGCCTACACCTTCGATCACCTAGCCGAGGTCATCGACGGCTTCACCGAAAAGCTCGGCCTCACCCGCTACGTCCTGTTCCTGCAGGACTACGGCGGACCGATCGGGTTCAGGCTGGCGCTTGCGCATCCCGACCGCGTCCAGGCGCTGATCGTCCAGAACGCCGTCGCCCACGAAGACGGGCTGGGACCGCTGTGGGAGACCCGCCGCCAATTCTGGGCTCACCGTCCCGAACACGAGACGGCGCTCCGCGAGAACTTCCTCTCGGCCGCCGCGACCCGCCTGCGTCACGTCGGAACGAGCCCTACGCCAGAGAACTACGACCCGGATCTCTGGACCGACGAGCTCGCGTTCCTGCGTCGCCCCGGCCAAGCCGACATCCAGACAGACCTGTTCTTCGACTACCAGACCAACGTCGCGAGCTACCCCGCATGGCAGGAGTGGCTGCGGGCTCACCAGCCGCCGCTGCTAGTGACCTGGGGCCGTTACGACCCGTCCTTCGAGGCCGCCGAGGCCGCAGCCTACAAGCGCGACGTTCCCGACGCAGAGGTACACCTGCTCGACGGCGGCCACTTCGCCCTCGAAGAGCAGGCCAGCCAGATCGCAGATCTCACGCGCAAGTTCCTCGCCAAACCGACTCCCCGCGCAGCGATATTCCAAAAGCGAATCGATTTTCTGAGGAGCGGAATGACTGAAGAACGGTTTTCATCGGACCCGTGTCAGAACATCCCTGGCCGTCCTGGCGAGGAGTCGCAACTTCCGCGCGCCGAGCCCGCTGACGAGGGCGCGGCCGCCGTGGTCGGCGTGTTCTACGAAGCGCTCTTGGCAGAGGATGCCCCACGAGCTCTTGGCGTGCTCGCTCCCGACGTGGCGTGGTACGAGATGCCTGGCGGACCCTACGCCCAACCGGACGGCAGGCCATACCAGGGGGCGGCTGAGATCGCTGAGGGCGTTCTTTCGCGCCAGATCGGCGACGTCGAGGATCTGGCGATGGAACGGCACGAGATGCTCGTCTACGGCGACTCGATCATCGTCTTGGGCACGGCCACAGGGAAGGGGCGAAAGACCGGCGTCAGACTAGAGATTCCGTTCGCTCATGTATGGGTGACCCGAGACCATCAAATCGTGGAGTTTCGGCAGTACATCGATCCTGTCAGGTTCCTGGCCGCAGTCGACCCGTCATCCGCGTGACCACCGCCGGCCACGAGAAGCGATGCGCTGGCGTTCAGCCGCGCCTTGCGGCTCGGGGACCTGTGACCGGGACTCGGGCGCCCAGATCGAGTCGTTCCCCGCGGATACCCGATTGTCTCGAGAAGAGAGTCGTGGTCGCCGCCGGCGCATGCTGTGGCGCCGCATCTTGCGCCGTAGCGGAGATAGATTATCTTCAGGGAACGGAATTCTAAAGAAATGACTCTCTCAGGCTCCGGTCGCGCTGGAAATCCAGGGCGGGTGCAGGTGCCAACAAATGCGAAGGCGAGTCGGCGGCTGAAAGTTGGAGCGTCTCGCGAGCGGATCCGGATACGCGATGCGCAGGCTGCGCGGCGAGCGCGACGCGAGCAGGCTCAGGTCAAGCAGAAGCGGCTCAGCACACCCGAGCGTGTCTCCGGGTACACCGATGCCGTCTTCGCGGTAGTGATCACTGTCACGGTACTGGAACTCCACCCGCCTGCGTCTGCCAAAATCGGAGCGCTGCTCAGCTTGTGGCCGACCGCTGTCAGCTATCTCGTCAGCTACGTATTCGTCGCCATCGTCTGGATAAACCATCACTTTGTGATGGGATACGTCAAGCAGACAACGTTGCGCGTGATCTGGCTCAATTTCACTCACCTGTTCTTCGTATCATTGCTGCCTTTCGCCACGGCCTGGATAGCAGCGACCGAACTTGCCCGTGCACCGGTCGTCGTGTATACCAGCTTTTTCGTCGTCACCGACGGCGCCTACAACCTGTTCGAGCGCGAGGTACTGCGCAACTCCTCGGATTTCTCCGCTGCCGAACTTAGAGTCAGCCGCCGACGGTCGCTGACCGCGCTGGCGCTGTTCGCCGCTGCGGCCCTGGTGGCACTTATCCAGCCGGCGGCCGGAATGGGATTCGCCGCCTTGGCGCTCCTGCTCCACTTGCGGCCCGACGCGGCCCGTAAGTCACGCCTTACCCTGCGGCGCCACGGGTAAGGGCTTGGCTGCCCCGACCTTCAGCAGCAGCCGGGCTGCGCTGCGTGCGCCTGGCTTCGTTATGCGTTGTCGGCCATAACGCGGTCGTAAGTGCGTCGAGCACGGGCGCTGCGAGCGCTGGCACCGTAGCGGGAGAGCATCTGCGGCGAGGACCAGCCGTTGAGCTCCATCAGGTCGCCCTCCGGGCCGCCGCGCTCCAGCCACGTGTGGCTGAAATGGTGCCGGAACCGGTGCGGCCACACGTCCACCCCGCACTGCCGTCCCCTGCGGACGACCGCCTGGTAGATCCCGCTGGCCCGCTGACGCTGGCACCGCCGAGTCGAGCGTCCCCCCTCTGCCAAGCTGTCGTGAGGCGCCCGCCCCTCAGTAACCACTGACACTCCCCGAGGGCGGGGACGGAGACAATTTCTAGATGACAACGACCTCGCTCGACCGCACGCCGGGAGCCGGCGATGCTGGACGGGTGACCGGCGAGCGGCAAGAGCGACCCGATCCGGAGGTGCCCGAGCGGGCCCGCCGGCGGACGTTCACCGCGCAGTACAAGCAGCGGGTCCTGGCCGCGTGCCGCCGGGAGGTCGCCGAGGAGCTTGGGCTGGACCGGCCGCCGGGGCCGGTGCTGGCGGTGGACTGGGTGCCGTCGCGCCCGGAGCGCCCGGAGGGCCTGATCGTCGTTTACGACGGCGGGGTGCTGTCGGACGCGGAGGTCAAGGAGATCGTGCTCGCGGACGGGGAGCTTGCCGGGTTCGCGTTCGTTCCTGGGGACGAGGTGGTGGGGCTGGTGACGCCGCTGCTGGCGCGGCGGGTGGCGTCGTGCCTGGACGCGGTGGCGGCGGGCGCGGTCGCGGCGCTGGAAAACGGCAGTCCGGCCGCCTGACCGTCACCTCGCGGAATCCCGCGGGTGCGGGCTTTGCGCTGTCCATTCGAGCCATGCGCCGTGCGACTGGTAGCGGGCGGGCGCCTGCTGGTCGGCGATGGTTCCGTTTACGCAGGTGGCCAGGTGCAGGCGCGGTTCGGCGGGGTCGGCGCGGGTCTCCGCGCTGATCCAGTAGACCGGCCGTCCGGCGGAGAGCGCGGCGACCTGGTGCTCGAAGCGGGCGCGGTCCGGTGGCGCGAGGTGGGCGAGGAACGCGGTGTGCATGACGCAGATTGCCGTGTCTGCCGGGGCGGACGCGACGAGGGCGGGCAGGAGCGCGGTGGCGTCTCCGGTGTGGACCGGGGCGGGCGGGCGTCCCGCGGCGGCGCGGAGGGCGCGGTCGAGGAGGCGGGCGCGGCCGGGGTGGTCGGCCCGGACCAGGGCGCGGAGCCAGGCCGCGTCATCGGGGTCAAGCGGGTTCAGCGGGTTGGGGTTATTCCGGCCCGCCAGGCGATGTCCGGGGCGGGCCGGGCGAGGGGCGGCGGGGTGCCGCCGCGTAGCTCGCACTGGAGGGTGAGCTGGGAGCGGGGGTCGCCGGCGATCGTGCCGGTGCCGTAGTCGTAGGCGTAGCCGTCGAGTCCCAGGTTCAGTCCCGCGCTCGCTCCGGCCTCGATCAGGGGCGAGGGGCGCGGGCGCCGCGAGGCGCGCGGCGAGCGTGAGGGCGGGGAGCAGGTAGGAGCACCGGCGGACCTCGTTGGTCTGCACGAGCCTGCTGCGTATCAGGGCGGCAAGCTCGTCCCGGTGGGCGAGGCAGAAGCTGCGGAACTCGGGGAACGCGGCGCCTGGCGGCACGGGATCGGAGGGCAGGGTCGGGTAGTAGCGGGTCAGCGGGGACCCGCATTACCGGGATCACTGGCAGCGCCGGCTGGGGGACGCTGCCCGCGCGGGCCACTTCGCCTCGCCAATGGCGAGCATCCCGTCGCCTAGACGGCGATGATGGTAACGGCTGCGTCGAGTCCCCGGAAGTCATCGGGGTTGCGGGTGAACAAAGGCGAGCCCGTGCGCGGCGGCGGTCGCGGCGATCATGAGGTCGATGCGCCGGGGGCGTGGGTTACGGCTAGCGGCGATGGTGAGCGCGACGAGGGTTCCGTAGCGGCGGGCGGCTTCCCGGTCGAATGGGATGGCGGCGAATGCCGCCTCGATGTCTGCGAGCCGTTGGGAACGGATCATGATCTGCTCGGCGCTTTTGGTCATCGCGACGCCTTGGGCGAGCTCGGCCAGGACGACGGCGGGAATGGCTACCTCAACGGGAAGCCGGGCCGGATCAAGGGTCGGCAAGTCGATGACCGTGCAGGTGTCGAGCATGCCGCGCTGGACACGGACCGTCATCCGCGCTCCCAGGGGTTGTCGTCCTCGGCGACATCGTCGTCACCGAAGAAGTCGCCGGCCTCGGTGCGTAGCGCTGCCGGGTCGAAGGCGGGAGCGTCATGCCAGCGGCGCTGGAGTTCCTCGGCGGGCACGAAGCGGCGGCGATCGCTGAGCGGGCGGACCTCGGCGATCTCGGTGCCGTTCCGGGTGATGTGGTAGATCTCGCCTGCCTCGACGTCGTCAAGCACGGCCTTGGAGCGGGCAGCAAGTTCTCGTTGGGTAATCGTCTTCATGGGTTCAGTGTATTACGCTGCGAAGCGTTGCGATACACTGTAATGCAAGTTTCGTAGTCCTGTGTGGTTGCCAGCCGGTCCGTGGTTATCGGCCCGATGAAGAACGGCCTGTACGGCGCGGGGGCCTGTGCGGCCGGAAATGCGTGCGCGGCACTGGAAGGGCAGCGGTACCCCATCCGCAGGGGCTGGCCGGGGCCCGCGCGGGTATGCCGATGACTCTTCCCGTGCCTCCAAGATCTTCACCATCTTCGAGGGCACGTCCGAGATCCAGCGGATGCTGATCGGGCGGACGGTGACCGGACTGGATGTGAGATAGCCCTGACCTGCGGATATACCTATGACGTACCGGGGGGATGGGCCTGCCTGTTCCGGAGTGGACCAGGCCGGCCTGGTGTCCCGTTTGCCGGAACGTGCCGGTTGTTTCCCGTCGTTTCCGGACCGCGTGCTGAATCCGTGCTGATACCTGGACTGTGGTCTAGACCAACCATGAAATAGGTCTAGACCAATTGGTGTAGTGCGGGCCGGGTTCCCGTCGCGCGATGCCGTCCTGCGGGGCTGCCAGTGGCTTGCGCTGGCCGGCTGCCGGCGGCCAGGTTCGGCTTGCCGTGGCCTCGTGACCGCAGGCGCGGAACTGGGGCGTCGTCGGAACTTGCCCGCAGAATCCCTTCTCTATTTAACGACTGGGGCGGCTAGTCCCGCGACCTCGAGAACTCGTACGGGGTCGGCATGGGGCCGGCAGGCGGGTTCCAGTCCTCGCCGGAACTCAGGTACGGGTACCACAGCAGGTCCCTTCCCAGGCGCACATGGACGCGGCCGGCGGTCACCTTGTTCGCCACCACGTAGGCTGGTTCCCCGGTGGCGCTGCGGAGTGCGGTCACCGCTCCCTTCAGCAGTTCAGCCGCGTCGGGCTGTTCCTCGTAGGGGTTCCAGCCGGAGGTGAGGGTCTCTAGCCCGGTCTGGCCGCCGTACCGCCACGCCAGCGCGGTCCGCGCCAGCAGCCGGCCGTCGACTCCGCTGCGCGCGGCGATCCGGCCGAAGGCCGGTGTGCCGAAGGCGATGTCGGCCCGGCGCGCCAGGTCGGCGTCCTCGTCAAGGCCGAGGCAGGCGTCGGGACTCGCGCCGGTGACGAGGTTCCACGCGCGCTGGGCCGCGTCGACGGCCAGGCCGACTAGGTCCTCGCGCAACCCCGGGTACGAGGCAGGCGGATCACCGGTATGGCCGACGGATGCCCGGCATGTGCGGCGGCAGCGGCGGCGTGGGGATGGGGCTCGTGGCCGGGCAGCGAAGACCACTCGCGCGTCGACGCCAGTGTCCTGCACGGCTTCCGTGCGTTCTCCGGCCGGGCCGCTCCGCCGTGCGGCGCCGGGACCGTAGTCCCGCCAAGACTTCGTCGCGGGTCCGGCCGCGCAGCAGGAGCAGCACGAAGGGGTCCGTGTCGAGGGCGTCGGCGACCAGGAAGCACGCGCCCGCCGAGTGCTTGCAGGGTTCGGCATCGTCGGGGCAGGTGCACCGCGGCCCGACTTCCGCGACGCCCGGGACCAGATCCAGCCCGGTGCTCGCCACGTCCTGGGCTAGGTCAGGCGGCAGCTCACCGTCCAGCAGCGCCGCCGCGCGGCCGACATCGGATGAGATCACGTCAAGGACCCGATCCCACTCCTCGTCGGTGAAGGGCCTGACCCTGATCCGGATATCGTACGGCAAGGCCACCCGGCCCTGCGCCCTGGCCCGTGCCTCGCCTGGCATCAGCGCCAGGTCTTGACCTGGCCGCTGGCTGCGCACTCGCGGCCCCGCGGCATCCGGTTCGGATCCAGCCGGGACCGCTCCTCGAAAGTGGTGATCCACGCGGACGCCCACCAGCTCCGCCCGGTGGTCACGGGGCCTCCCGGAGGGACACGAGCTCGGCGAGCTCATCGTTGGACAGCTCGGTGATCCATCCCTCACCGGACCCGATGACCGCCTCTGCCAGGTCACGTTTCTTCTCCAGCAGCTCCGCGATGCGGTCCTCCAGGGTGCCCTCGGCGATGAGCCGGTGCACCTGAACCGGTTTGTCCTGCCCGATCCGGTAGGCGCGGTCGGTGGCCTGGTCCTCGACCGCAGGGTTCCACCAGCGGTCGTAGTGCAGCACGTGGGTGGCGCGGGTCAGCGTCAGTCCGGTGCCCCCGGCCTTCAGCGACAGCAGGAACACCGGCACCATACCTGCCTGGAACTCCTCGACCATCTCTTCCCTGCGGTGTACCGGCGTGCCGCCGTGCAGGAACAGCGAACTGATCCCGCGCCGGTCGAGGTGTTCTTGCAGGATGGCGGCGAGCTGCGTGAACTGGGTGAACACGAGCATCGACTCACCGGAGGCGATGATGATGTCAAGCAGTTCATCGAACGCGGCGAGTTTCCCTGACCGTCCCGCGTAGGAACCGCCTGTCTGCTTGAGGTACTGGGCGGGATGGTTGAGATCTGCTTCAGCGCGGTGAGCAGCTTGAAGACCAGGCCGGCGCCGCTCAATTCCCTCCGCCTCCGCGATCGCGGCCATCGTCTCCCGCACCACGGCCTCGTACAGGGTGACCTGCTCGCCTGTCAGCGGCACGATACGGTCGGTCTCGGTCTTCGGCGGCAGCTCCGGCGCTATGCCCGGATCGGTCTTCTTGCGGCGCAGCAGGAACGGGCGGATGAGCCTGGAGAATCGCGCGGTGGTATCGAGGTCCCGGTAGCGCTCGATCGGTACCGCGATGCTCCGGGTAAATCCCTCGAGATGACCGAGCAGACCCGGGGTGGTCCAGTCCAGGATCGCCCACAGGTCGGTCAGCCGGTTCTCCACGGGCGTGCCGGTTAGCGCCACCCGGGCGGCGGCAGGTAGTTCCCGGAGCGCCCGCGCGCTGCGCGATTCGGGGTTCTTAACGGCCTGCGCCTCGTCCGCGACGATCAGCCCCCAGCTGATCTCGCCGAGCCGCGTGGTGTCGCGCAGCAGGATACCGTAGGTCACCAGCACGATCTCGCCGGACGCGAGGCCGGACAGGTGCCGTTCGCCACCGTGAAAGCGGCGGACGGGCACGCCGGGCGCGAACTTGCGGATCTCTCGTTCCCAGGTGCCCAGCAAGGACGCCGGGCAGACGACCAGGGTCGGCTCTTGCGATGTCGCCCGGCGGTGCAGGTGGAGCGCGATGATCTGGATCGTCTTCCCGAGGCCCATGTCGTCGGCCAGGCAGCCGCCGAATCCCGCCGCGCACATGCCCGCCAGCCAGGCGACGCCGCGACGCTGGTAGGGGCGGAGCGTGGCGACGAGGCCGGGAATCGAATCGACTACTTCGGGTTCGGCGGCGAGCGCGGCGACCCGGTCGGCCAGCCCGGCGAGCGCGCCCTCGGCCGCGACCTCGACCCGCTCGCCGTCGATCTCTGCGGAACCGGCTAGAACAGCGCCTAGTGCCTCGATCGTGGACATGCACGTCCGCGGCGGCCGGCGGAGCCGCGCCAGCAAGAGCGGATTCAGCGTCACCCAGCGATCACGGATCCGCACCAGCGGCCGTTTTGCCTCCGCCAGCTCCGCAACCTCGGTTTCGTCGAGTTCTTCGCCGCCAAGCGTGAGCCGCCACCGGAAGCTCAGCAGCGCCTGAAGGTTCAGGCCGGCGTCCGTCACCTGACCGGGCGCCTGCATCGGAACGGCTGTCGCCTTGAGGTCATCATCGAGCAGGGCGCTCGGCCAAAGCACTTCGATGCCGGCTCCGGCTAGTTCCTCCGCGGCCGAACCGAGCAGGTCCGCGATCGCGCCATCGTCGATCTCGAATCCGGCGGGCCGTGCCTGGCCGAGTGCCACCCCGAGCGGCGGCCACACCGCCGTGCCCCTGCGGAGCGCGAGCAGTAGGTCGGTTTCCGCCCGCGCGCCGAACCGAGACAGGACGCTCTGCGGCTGATCCCAGAGTGTCGCGGCATCGACAATCAGGCTTGGATCCGCGCTGCTGCGCAACTGCAGCACGACGCGGAAGCCAGGCTCGGCGTCCTCCGGTTCCTCAGGGTCCTGCGTGTCCGCTGGTTCCCCGGTGCCCGCTGGCCGGTGCCACGGCTCGACCCGGAGCCCCAGCCGCGCACCGGCGGAGATCCCGCTGTCTGCCAGCCAGCCGGACAGGTCGCCGACGTGCACCGGCTCGGGCGCACCGAACGCTGGTGACCCGGTAACCCGGGGAGCGGCCGACGTCCGCACCATTACGTCGGCGATCGCGTCCCACAGGTCACGGATAAGCGACTCGGGCGACCGCAACCGCATCGGTCGGCTCCCGGGGATGCCCAGCGCATGAGCCTCCGGCGGAAACGCCGCGGCCAACTCACGCAGCCATGCCTCGTCGTCGGGGTCAAGTGGCCCTGTCCGCCAGGCGTCGGTACCGTCGGCGGTGACCGCGGGCAGAATGCGGCCGCGCGCGATCAGGCCTACACCCGCTGTCGCAGCCGAGGCCCACACGCCGAGACTGCGTGGCACCCTGCTGCCGTTCGGATCGATGGACAGCAGTCCCGGGAGCACCGCTGTGACCGGCAGCACCTGCGCGGAGACCATGCGCTTACGCACGCCGAACTGGCCGCCATCGAAAACCAGCTCAACCTGGTCCGGGCCGCCACCGGTACGCCAGAAGGCGAAAGAGCCTCGCCGCGGAACCGCGTCAGGAAGAAACGTCGCTTCAGCCGAACCGATCAGCACGCTAGGGACGATAACGCACGCTGCCCCACCGTGCCTCGCATTTGGTCCCTAGAAGCCTGCTGAAGGGATCTTGGCTGGGTATGTGGCGGTTTACGGTTTCCGGGCATGCTCCAGGGCATGCAGGGTGAGCGGTCCGCGGAGCTGGCCGGGCCGCGTGGTCTGCGTGACGGACCCCGAAGCACGGCACATCCACAAGAACAAGGCCCGCCACGAGAACGGGTTCAAGGCCCGCGTCTCCTTCGAGCCCGAGGCCGCCTGTTCACCGCCGTCGAGCTGACCGGGGGAGCGGCGCGGCCGGCGACGAGGCCGCCGTCGCGGCCCGCCTGCTGGCGGGCGAGCAGGATCCGGTGACCGTCCTCGGGGACACCGCCTGCGGCACCGGCGAGCTGCGCCGGCACCTGCAAGGCGCCGGCCACGCGGCGGTGATCAAGCCCTGCTGGCCGCGGCCCGCCGCGACGCCGCCAGCCCGGCCTGGAAAGACGAGTACCGCAGATGGCGGCCCCCGGCCGAGCGGGCCATCGCCTGGCTGGTCGCCCGAGGCAGCCGCCGTGTCCCCTACCGCGGAATCACCGCCAACAACGCCTGGCTCGCCAACCGGGCTGCCGCCCTCAACCTCCGCCGCCTGGTCAACCTCGGACTCACCCGCACCACCGACGGT
>CAVQOE010000019.1:0-14286 GCA_963714295.1 uncultured Actinomycetota bacterium
CCAACTGGGCGGGGCAGGCCGGGGATTACCGCCAGAGCTATGCGCTGGTGTGCGCGGGCGCGGTGCCGTACCTGGCCGACTCGGCCGGGCATCCGGCCGGGTTCGGGCGTCCTTGACGTCGGCACCGGGACGGGGACGGTGGCCGCGGCGGCCATTGCCCGTGGGGCGAAAGTCACCGCGGTGGACGCGGATCCCGGGGATGATCGCGATGGTGGCCGTGCTCGTGCCCGAGGCTGAATTCCAGGTCGCGGCCCTGCCTGCCTCCGTTCGCGGACCGGGAGTTCGATGTCGTGCTCGCGAACTTCGTCGTCAACCATGTCGGCCTGCCCCGCGCGGCGCTGGCCGAGCTGCGCCGGGTGACCGTGCCCGGAGGCCGCGTCGCGGTGACCGCGTGGCCCCAGCCGCGTCGCCCGCGATAGCGCTCCTGACCCGCGCTATCCGCGACTGCGGGGCGGACCGGCCCGCGCACCGGCTCGAGCCCTCCGAGGAATTCCCCCGGACCGAGGCCGGTCTTCGCGGTCTCCTCGGTGACGCCGGGCTCCGGGCTCCGGCCTGCCGGCTGATCAACTGGCGGCTCATGGCCGAGCCCAGCCAATGGTGGGGCATCGCTTCCGGGGCTTCCTGGATGCGGGGGTTCCGGGGTGAGCCAGGAACCCGCCCTGCTGGACAAGGTCAAGGACAGGTTCACCGAGCTCAGTTCCGAGTACCGCGGCGACGACGGGCGGCTGGTGCCTCCCGGTCGCGGCGCTGCTCGCTCAGGGAAAGGCGTGAGCCCCGAGGCGGGTCAGCGGCCGGCCGCGCGGATGACCTGCAGGGCGTGGCCGCGGGCGGGCGAGCCGAGCGCCGCGTTGAGGTCGCCGAACAGTTCCCCCGCGTCGACGCCGTTCCACGCGGGCGGCAGCAGCGACAGCGGGATCCCGGGGTCGCGGTACGGCAGCCGCCGCCACTCGGTGAGCATCGGCAGGTAGAGGCCGAACGCCTCCTGTGGCGTGACCGCGGCCGAGGCGACCCGGTCGCGGACGCTGCGGTAGCGGCCGAGGAACTGCGCGTACAGCGCGGTGAGCTCGTCCAGGTCCCACCATGCGCGCACCTTCGACCGCAGGTCGCCGAACGCGAGATGCTCGCCGGCGAAGAGGTCCACGTACTCCCCCAGCCCGCGGCGCTCCAGGGTATGCCGGGTTTCGGCGGCGACGCTGGCAGGCGCCACCCAGACCCCGGGCGCGGCGGTGCCGAAGCCGAGCCGGGTCAGGCTGGTGCGCAGCGCGTGGCGCTTGTCGCGTTCGGACTCGGGAACGGAGAACACGACCACCAGCCAGCCGTCCGCCTCGGTCGCACGGGGGCGCTCGAAGATCCGGACGTCGCCCTCGGCCAGCAGCTCCAGGGTGGGGGCGGTGAGGGAGTAGCCCGCCAGGCCGCCGCGCCGCTCGCCGTCGAGGACGCCGCCGCGCTTCAGCCGGGAGACCGACGACCGGACCGCCTGGCCGTCCGCGCCGAGGTCGGCCATCAGCGCGACGACCGCCGCGACCGACAGCCAGTTGCCCTCGGTGCGCCCGTACAGGGCGAAGATGGTGAGGATGAGCTGGCTGAGCCGGGTGTTATCGGAGATTGCCACCCTATGAGGGTGCCGTAGTCAGGCCGGTCAGCGCGGGCGAAGGGGTCCACCGGATGTGCACCTGACCGGCGGAGGCCGCGCGCAGCAGCGACAGCCGCGGCCGCACGGCGTCGGTTCTGGCCGACGGCGGCTTGCGGCTGCCCGCCGCGAACTGGTCCGGCCACGCGGCCGCCGGCCCGCGGTAGTCCTGCTCAACGGCGGCGTGCAGGGTCCACTGGGGGTCGTACAGGTGGGCGCGGCCGACGGCGCAGAGGTCGGCCCGGCCGGCCAGCAGGATCGAGTTCACGTCGTCGTGGGAGGCGATCGCGCCGACCGCGATCACCGCCACGCCGGCCTCGGCCGCCACCTCGCACCGGATCCGGTCCGCGAACGGCGTCTGGTACGACCGGCCGAACGCGGGCCGCTCCTCCCTGGTGACCTGCCCCGACGACACGTCGATGCCGTCCGCCCCGTGGGCGATGAAGGCGCGGGCGATCTCCACCGCGTCATGCTCGGTGTTGCCGTCGGCGACCCAGTCGGTCGCGGAGATCCGGACGATCACCGGCTTGCCCGCGGGCCAGACGGCGCGGACCGCGTCGAACACCTCGAGCGGGAACCTGAGCCGGTTCCCGACCGGCCCGCCGTAGGCGTCGGCGCGTTTGTTGGCGACCGGGGAGAGGAAGGACGACAGCAGGTACCCGTGCGCGCAGTGCAGCTCGAGCAGGTCGAAGCCGGCCTCCGCGCCGCGCCGCGCGGCCGCCGTGAAGTCGCCGACGATCGTGTCCAGGTCCGCCCGGGTGAGCTCCCGCGGGACCTGCGAGCCCGGGCCGTACGGGACCGGGGAGGGGCCGGTGACCTGCCAGCCATCTTCCGGCAGCGGGTCGTCCATGCCCTCCCACATCAGGCGGGTGGAGCCTTTACGGCCCGAGTGGCCGAGCTGAAGGCCGATCCGGGCGGTGGACCGCTCATGAACGAACGCGGTGATCCGCGCCCACGAGTCGCGCTGCGCGTCGGTCCACAGGCCCGTGCAGCCCGGCGTGATGCGGCCCTCGGGAGACACGCACACCATCTCGGTCATCACCAGGCCGGCCCCGCCCATGGCCTTCGAGCCGAGGTGAACCAGGTGGAGGTCCCCGGGCACCCCGTCGGCGGCCGAGTACATATCCATCGGCGAGACGACGACGCGGTTCTTCAGCTCCAGGCCGCCCAGCTGGAACGGCTGGAACATCGCGGGGGCGGCCGGGTCGCTCCCGGCCCCCTGGGCCGCGCTGAAGGCGGCGTTGACGTGCGCGGCGAACTCCGCGTCCCGTTCCCTGAGGTTGTCGTAGGTGATCCGCCGGGACCGGGTCAGCAGGTTGAAGCAGAACTGCTCGGGCTCGTTCCGCGTGTACAGGCCGATGTTCTCGAACCACTCGAGAGACGCCTGGGCCGCCCGCTGGGTCGACTCGACGACCGGGCGGCGCTCGGCCTCGTAGGCCGCGAGCGCGGCCGGGACGTCGGGGTGCTCGTGCAGGCAGGCCGCGAGCGCGAGGGAGTCCTCCATCGCCAGCTTGGTCCCCGACCCGATCGAGAAGTGCGCGGTGTGCGCGGCGTCTCCCACGAGCACGAGGTTGCCGTGGTGCCACCGCTGGTTGCGGACGGTGGTGAAGTTCAGCCACCTCGAGTTGTTGGCGAACAGCTCGTGCCCGGCGAGCTCGCCCGCGAACAGCTCGCGAAGCCGGGCGATGGCGGAAAGATCGCTGGCACCGGGCGGGAGATCGGCGGTCTCGGTGGCGTCGAAGCCGGCCCGGCGCCACACGTCCTCGTGCATCTCCACGATGAACGTGGAGCCGGCGCCGGAGTAGGGGTAGCCGTGCACCTGCATGGTGCCCCACTCTGTCTGCTTGATGAAGAACTGGAACGCCTCGAAGACGCGGTCGGTCCCCAGCCACATGTACTTGCTGTGCCGCTGGTCCAGGTCGGGGCCGAACACGTCGGCGTACGCCGCCCGGGTCCGCGAGTTGGCCCCGTCGGCGGCGACCACCAGGTCGTGGGCGGCGCGCAGTTCCTTGGCGTCCGGGGCCACCGCGGTGAAGCGGACGGTGACGCCGAGGCGGCGGACCCGTTCCTGGAGCAGCGCGAGCAGCTCCTTGCGGCTCATCGCGGCGAAGCCCTGGCCGCCGACGGTGCGGCTCTGGCCTCGGTAGTGGATGTCGATGTCGGTCCACCGGGCGAACCGCTCTGCCATGGCGGCGCTGAACTCCGTGTCGGCGTTCTCGATGCCGCCGAGGGTCTCGTCGGAGAACACGACGCCGAAGCCGAACGTGTCGTCGGGGGCGTTGCGCTCCCAGACGGTGATCTCGTGGGCCGGGTTGAGCTGCTTGGCGAGGGCGGCGAAGTAGAGCCCGCCCGGGCCTGCGCCGACGACGGCGATCTTCATGCCCGGTTGTCCTCTCGCTCGGCGGCCGCCTGCTCCTTCGCGAGGATCTCCCGGAGGGCGAAGTGCTGCAGCTTGCCGCTCGCGTTGCGGGGCAGCGCGGCGGTGAACCGGACGTCGCGCGGGTACTTGTACGGGGCCACGACGTGCTTGACGTGATCCTGGATCTCCTTCGCCTTGGCGGCGGCCGCGGCGCCGGCCGGCACGCCGTCCCTGAGCACGACGAAGGCGCAGACGACGGAGCCGCGCTCGGCGTCGGGGCGGCCCACGACCGCGGATTCCAGCACGTCGGGGTGCGTGTCGATGGCAGCCTCCACCTCGGGGCCGCCGATGTTGTAACCGGAGGACACGATCATGTTGTCGCTGCGGGCCTGGTAGTAGAAGTAGCCGTCGGCGTCCCGGTGGAACACGTCGCCGGTGACGTTCCACCCGCTCGTCACGTAGCTCCCCTGGCGGGCGCCGTCCAGGTAGCGGCAGCCCACCGGGCCGATCACGCCGAGCCGTCCCGGTTCGCCGGGGCCGAGCTCGGCGCCGTCCGGCCCGAGGATGGCGGCGCGGACGCCCGGCAGCGGCTTCCCGGTCGCCCCGAGCCGGATGCCGTCGCCGGCGGCGGTGATGAAGATGTGCAGCATCTCGGTTGTCCCGATGCCGTCGATGACCTTCAGCCCGATGCTGTCGCGGAGGCGCTCCCAGATGGCCTGCGGGATGTGCTCGCCGGCCGATACGGCCGTGCGCAGCCCGGCCAGCTTGTGTTCAAGCCCGTCTCGCAGCATCGCCTTGTAGGCGGTCGGGGCGGTGGCCAGCACGGTCACGCTCTCGCTGGCCACGATGCCGGCCAGCTGGGCGGGAGTGGCCTGCTCGATCAGCAGCGCGCACGCGCCCGCCCGCAGCGGGAAGACGACCAGCATGCCGAGGCCGAAGGTGAAGGCGAGCGGCGCGGTGCAGGCGACCACGTCGTCCGGCGCCAGCCGCAGCGCGTGGCGGCCGAACGTGTTGTCGATCGACAGGATGTCCCGGTGGAAGTGCATCGTGATCTTCGGTACCCCGGTGCTGCCTGACGTCGGGGCCAGCAGCGCCACGTCGTCGGCTGCGGTCGCAACGTTGCGGAACTCGCCCGACTTGGCGGCGGCCCGGACGGTCAGGTCGTCCGGGGCGTCGCCGCCGTAGGCGATCACCGTGAGGGACGGCAAAACGGTGTCCCGGACGGCGCGCGCATCCTCGGCGAACCGGTGATCGACGAGAGCGAGACTCGGCTGGGTCCGCTCGGCGATCGGGGCGAGTTCGCGGGCGCGCAGCGCGGCCATGGTGGTCACCACGACGCCGCCCGCCTTGAGCACGCCGAGCCAGGCGGCGACCGTCCACGGGTTGTTCGGCGAGCGGAGCAGGACGCGCTGCCCCGGCACCAGGCCGAGGTCCTCGGTCAGCACCTGCGCCACCTGATTCGCCTTGGCCCTGAGCTCGCCGTACGTCCAGGTCTGGCCGTCCGTGGTGCGCAGCGCGGGCCGGCTGGCCCCGAGTGCCCCGGCGGGAGCGTCGATGAGCTCGGTGGCGGCGTTGAGCCGCTCCGGGTAGGCAAGCTCCGGGGTGGTGAACTCGATCGCGGGCCACAGGTGCGCTGGCGGCAGGTGGTCGCGGGTGAAGGTGTCGACGTGCGCCGACGGTGACAGGCGCGCGGCAGGCGGCATCGGCGGAATCCTTCCAGGTCAGGCCGAACGGAAGATACCCTCTTGGACCACGGTGGCCAGGTGACGGTGATCGCGGGTGAAGAACTTGCCGGCCCCCACCCCGCGGCCCTCCTCGGCCGCGACCGCCTCCTGGGCGTAGAGAAGCCAGTCGCCGGCCACGGCGGCGCCTGGGCGGTGGAACCACATGGCGTGGTCGAGGCTGGCGGTGACCAGCCCGGGCTTTGCCCACGGCAGGCCGAGGACCCGCAGTACCGGCTCGAGAATCGTGAAATCGCAGACGTAGGCGAGCGCGGCGAGGTCACGCTGCTCGTCGCTGAGCCCCGGGACCGGGCGCAGCGCGTCGAAGGGCTTGAGCCAGACCGCCTGGTACGGCCCCCGTTCCCCCTCCACCGTCAGGTACAGCGGGCCGGGGACGTGGCGTATGTCGAAGCTGCGGCCGCCCGACCAGTAGGCCCGCGACTGCGCCGTCATCGACGACGCCTCCGCCGCCGCGGTGCCGGCCCGCGTGTCGAGGTAGGCGGCGGAGTCGGGCAGGTCCTCCGGGCCGGGGATGTCCCCGGCACGACCCAGGGCGGTATCGCCCGGGCTGGCCGCGAAGGTGCCGCCGGCCTCGCCCGCGGCGAAGCTGGCCAGGCAGGCGTAGACCGGCTTGCCGTTCTGGTAACCGCGGACCTGGCGGGTGCTGTAGCCGCGCCCGTCCCTCAGCAGTTCCACCTCGTAGCGAACCGGCGCGCCGATGTCGGCCGGGCGCAGGAAGTAGCTGTGCATCGAGTGCAGCGTCTTGCCGTCGGTGACCGAGCGCATGGCCGCGGCCGCGGCCTGCGCGACCAGGTCGCCGCCGTACGCCTTCGGCCATGGGCACGGCTGGGTGACCGCGGTGAAGGCCAGCTGGAAGTGCTCGGGCTCGGCCGGCTCCAGGGTCACGGCTGCGGTGAAGATCGCCGACGTCCCCCCGCCCGCGACTCCCGTGGCGTCCTCGCCGCCAGTCGTGCTGGGCGCCTTCACCGGTCCAGCCAGTCGCGCAGCTCGGCGTCGTCGACGTCGGGCAGGTTGACGACGATGTTCTCCGGCGTGCGGGTGGTCATCCAGACGAGCGGCTTGGTGCGGGACAGGTTGCACTCGACGTGCGGCATGAACGGCGGCACGAACACCCAGTCGCCTTCCTCCATGTCCACGTAGTCCGCGAACCGGGTCCCGAAGTAGATGCGGGCCCGGCCGGACAGCACATACCCGCCGGTCTCGGCCTCACCGTGGTGGTGGTTGACCGAACGGAAGCCCGGCTCGTTGCTGACCTTGCCAAACCACAGCTTCGTGGCCGGGGTGTGCTGGATGCTCACCCCGGAGACGCGGACCGCGCCGCCCGAGTCGGCCGTGCCTTCGTCCTCCAGGCCGCCGCGGGTCACTACCGGCGCGACGAGGCCGCTGGGCAGCCGGTAGGCCGAGTTGTCGCCCTCGAGGCGGTACGTGCTGAAGTCGGCCGGCATGGTTCCGGCTCCTTCCGAGTCGTCCAGGGTCAAGAATCGCGTTACGGTGACGCTCGTCGTAAAAGTGCTATATCGAATTTTGCACGACCGTCATGTATTGTCAACATCCGATCTTGATGGTCCCACCCGCCCAGCCTGGAGGAGGCCCCCGATGGCTCCCGTCGCCGTCAACCCGGCTGCCCTGCCCGCGCCTAGCGGCTACTCGCACGGCACCCTCGCTGGCAACACCCTGTACCTCGGCGGTCAGACCGCTCTCGATGCGGACATGAGGATCGTCCCCGGAGGCATCGTCGAGCAGTTCCGGCAGGCGTTCGGCAACGTGCTGACCACGCTGAGGGAAGCTGGCGGCGTTCCGGAAGACCTGGTCAGCGTGACGATCTACCTGACTGACATTCCCGACTATCAGGCGCACGGGAAGGAGATCGGCCGCGTCTGGCGCGAACTCGCCGGCCCGGTGTACCCGGCCATGGCCGGGATTGGCTGCACGGCGCTCTGGCAGCCCGACGCGATGATCGAGATCCTCGGCGTGGCCGTCATCCCGGACAGCCGACTCCGCTGAGCTGGCCGGTCAGGCTCGCGGGTCGGCCAGCGGCTCGTACTCGAACCAGTCGAACCGAACCGTGCCCGCCGTCGCGTACATGCCGATCACGCGGCCGGTGAACCCGCCCGCGACCTCGGTGGACAGGTACCGGCCGTCGAGCTCGGCGAGCACGGTGAACACGCCGTCTTGATCCTCGATGCCGACGGCCAGCAGGTCGGGCTCCTGGAGCGGACGGGCCAGGGCCAGGCCGAGCGGAGAGGCGAGCACGTCGATCCTCAGCACCACCGGTCCAGGTGGGGCGGGCGCGGTGCCGACGGTCTGCCGCAGCGGCCCGATCCTGGCCGACACGCGTACCTCGCCGTCGGCCACCTCGATCTCGTAGTGGTGGCGCTCGTCGAGGCGGACGGCGAGGCCGCCGCGCCCTTCGGCGGCGTCGGCCAGTGCCCGCGCCCGGCAGGACAGGTGCTGCTGCCGGCGGCCGACGAAGGTGACGTCGGGATCGTCGACCGATGCGCCGTCCGCCCGCAGGGTGAGCCATCCCGGCCGGTCTTGCGTGGAGCAGTGCCCGGCGGGGCGAGAGCGCACTGAGACCCACTGCGGGTGCAGCCGCGCCAGGTCGAAGTCGTCGCGGGCCGGCGGCGCGGCGGCGGGACAGGCCGGCCACGGGGGCGCGGTCATCACCGGCGCCACCGCGCCGATCACGGGCCAGCCGTCGGCCCACGTCACCGGGGCCAGGTACGTCTCGCGTCCGATGACGTGCCAGCCGGGGGTGCCGCCGCGCGGCCGGACCCCGAGCAGCACGATCCACCAGGATCCGTCCGGCGCCTCGACCAGGTCTCCGTGTCCGGTGTTCTGGATCTCCAGGCTGGTGCTGCGATGGCTCAGGATGGGGTTGGCCGGGCAGGCCTCGAACGGCCCGTCCGGCGCGCGCCCGCGGGCGACCGAGATGCCATGGCCTCGCTCAGGGCCGCCCTCCGCGATCAGCAGGTACCAGTAATCGCCGATCCGGTACAGGTGCGGCGCCTCCGGCATCCGGGCGCCGGGCGTGCCGGACCAGATCCGGCGCGGCTGTCCGGCCTGCTGACCGGTCCCGGGATCAACTCGGACCTGCTCGATGCCGGCGTACGTGCACCAGCAGCGGCCATCTGAGTCCCAGGCCAGGTCCGGGTCGATGGCCGTCAGCTCGAGGAGGCGGACGGGATCGGACCACGGGCCGGCCGGGTCCTCGGCGGTGAACAGCACGGTGCCGCCGCCGGAGACGTCGGTCGTGACCAGCCAGAACCGGCCGTCGTGATGGCGCAGCGTCGGCGCGTAGACACCGCCAGACGAGGGCACCGACGCGGGCAGGGACAGCTGGCCCGGGCGTTCCAGCGCATTGCCGACCTGCTCCCAGTGCACCAGGTCCCGGCTGCGGAAGATGGGCACGCCCGGGAAGTACTCGAAGCTTGAGCAGGCGAGGTAGTAGTCCGGGCCGACCCGGCAGATGCTCGGATCGGGGTGAAACCCCGCGATCACCGGGTTGGCGAACGTGCCGTCGATGGGAGCCTCCGAGCAGACGAAGCGTTCCGGCGCGGCCGGCGCCGCAATGCCCGCTCCAGCCTACGGCGCGCGGCCGACCTCGGGCGCGGCATCCTCGCGCGGTCGCGTCAGATTCCTGAGAACCTTCGACCAGCGAGCCTGGTCTCCCGCCACGCGCGGCTCGGGCACGAAGCCGAGCCGTAGGTAGGTGCGCACCGCGGGCAGGCGGAAGTCGTCGGTCTCGAGCACCGCCTGGTCCAGGCCCGAGTCGGCGAAGTGGACGAGGACCCGCCGGGTGACCACCTCGCCGAGCCGACGACCCCGCTCGCCGGACCGGGCGCCCACGTAATGCAGGTAGCCCGCCTCCGGGTAGCGGTCGGGCAGACGGCGGGCGGCGGCGGAGGCGACCACCCCGGCCGGCGAGACGACAACGTAGGTGGCCTCGACTCCGTTGCCCGGCGAGAACTCCTCGGCGACCCGCGCGGCGTCCCAGGTGTCGACGAAGGCTTCGGACAGCACCTCGGCGAGCTGCTGATGATCGGCGGGCACCGCCGCCCGCAAGGTGTAGCCGGCCGGGAGAGGCGCCGCGGGCGGCAAGTCGCTCAGCTCGGGCAGTCGCATGAACAGCTGTGGTTGGTGCACTGATCCGCTCCCATGGTCAGGCCGCTCGTCCGCACTTGCTGCAGCAGGAAGGGCAAGGCCGTGAGCAGATCGTTCCACTCTCCCAGGAACAGGATCGCGTCGGCGGGCGATTCCCGGCGGCGCTCGAAGGTGCGCGGAACGCCTGCCGTCGTCGCGATCTGCGCGGCGCTCTCGCCCACGCTGGCGGCTTCTCGTCGTGGGCCCGGTCCATCTCCGCGCGGGCGAATCCGGGCAGGCCGCTGGCGATGAGCACGTCGATGGTGCCGATGATGCTGGCGTTGAGCTGGGTGATGCCTAGGCGGGGATCCAGTAGACAAGCTAGTTCTATCTAGTTATAGTCCCACTGACTATAACATGGAGGACGCTTTGGCCGGACTGGCTCATCTTCTGGCGCCACTCAACGTGGCGCTGTTCACCCTCGGCAACGACCACGTGTCGGTTGCGGAGCTGCTCGGATTCGTGACCGGCGCGGCCAGCGTGTGGCTGACGGTGCTGGCGCGGATCAGTAACTTCCCGGTCGGCATCGCCAACAGCGCGTTCTTCCTGGTCTTGTTCCTGTCCGCGCGGCTGTTCGCCGACTCCGGGCTGCAGGTGGTGTACATCGTGCTCGGTTTCGCGGGCTGGTGGCAGTGGCTGCACGGCGGCCAGAAGCAGTCCCCGCTGACGGTCGCCACGTCCCGATGGCAGCTGCTCGCGGCGTGCTTGCTGTTGATGGTCCCGGCGACCTGGGGGCTCACGATCCTCCTGGAGCGCGCGCACGACATCGCCCCGGTCTGGGATGCGCTCACCACCGCGATCTCCCTGGCCGCGCAGTTCCTGCTGAACTGCAAGCGGATCGAGAACTGGGCGTTCTGGATCGCGGCCGATGTGATCTACATTCCGCTGTACGTGGTGAAACGACTGGACCTGACCGCCATCGTCTACGTGCTGTTCCTGGCGATGTGTTTCGCCGGTGCGGCCGCGTGGCGGCGCGCACTGCGCAGCGACGAGGCTCCGGCCAACCGCAATCCGGTCGCGCTGACAGACGGGATCGCGGCATGACTACCCTGTTTCCTTCCGGCCTGGTGGTCGGGAAGTTCTACCCGCCGCACCGCGGCCACCTGCACCTAATCGAGGCCGCGACCGCCAGGTGCCGTCAGGTGACGGTGCTGGTGATGGCGGCGCGGGTCGAGACAGTGGCGCTGGCCGACCGGGTGGCGTGGCTGCGGGCAGCGTGCGGGGGCCTGCCCGCGGTCACGGTCATCGGGGTCCCCTGCGACGTGCCGGTGGACTTCGGCAGCGGGCCCGTCTGGACGGCCCAGGTCGCGGTGATGACTGCCGCGCTGGAAGGGAACGGGCTGGCTCTGCCCGCTGCGGTATTCAGCAGCGAGCCGTACGGGGACGAGCTGGCGGCCCGGCTCGGCGCACGGCACCAGTGCGTCGACCTGCGGCCGGGTGACGGTGCCGGTGTCGGCGTCGAATGTCCGCGCTGACCTGGCCGCTAACTGGGGGATGCTGATAGGCCCGGCTCAGGCTGGCCTGGCGGCCCGGGTGGTCGTGCTCGGCGCGGAATCCACCGGCACGTCGACGATCGCGGAGCTGCTCGCCGCCCGCTACCAGCAGCGCGGAGGCGCCTGGTCGCGGACGCCGTGCGTGCCCGAGGTCGGCCGGGACTACACGTCGACCAAGTGGCTTCAGGCCCGCGCCGCGGCGGCCGCAGCCGGCCGGCGCGAACCGGCACTAGAGGAGTTGGCCTGGACGCACGCGGACTTCGATGCGGTCGCAGCGCAGCAGAACCAGCGCGAGGACGAGGCCGCCCTCGCGGGGTCACCGCTGGTCGTGTGTGACACCGACGCGTTCGCCACCTCGGTGTGGGAGCGCAGGTACCTGGGCGCGGCTGCCCGCGGCCTGCAGTCATGGGCCACCACGGACCTGCCTCGGCATGACGTGTACCTGGTGACCTCGCACGAGGAAGTGCCCTGGTGCGACGACGGCCTGCGCGAGGGAGACCTGGCCATCCGCGCCGCGATGACCGAGTGGTTCACCGCCGCGCTGACGGCGGCCGGACACTCGTGGGTGCTGCTGACCGGCAGCATCGCCGACCGGCTCGATCTGGCCGTGCGGGTCACCGACGCGATCCTGGCGGAGCAGGCCAGGTTCGGACCGGCCCTCACTGACGATCTCCCGGCCAGCCAGAGCGTGGCGCCATGACCGGCGCGGAAGAGCGGCTGAGTGAGCTCGAGTTCCTTCACTCTTACGATCCCGGTGATTTCCCCGCCTTCGCGGTAACCGTGGACCTGGCCATGTTCACCATCCGCGCAGGCCTGCTCACCGTGCTGCTCATCCAGCGTCGCGACCATCCCTACCGCGGCTACTGGGCGCTGCCGGGCGGGTTCGTCCGCGCGGACGAGAGCGCCGGCGACGCGGCCGCACGGGAACTGGCCGAGGAGACCGGCGTCACCGCTTTCACCGGCCATCTGGAGCAGCTGCGCACATACTCCGACCCCGGCCGCGACCCGCGGATGCGAGTCGTATCGGTCGCCCACGTCGCGCTGGCACCGGGGCTGCCCGACCCGCGGCCGGGCGGCGACGCGGCCGCCGCGCGCTGGTGGCCGGTCGAGGACCTAGGTCTGGACGACGGCGGCCCGGACGCCCCGCCGCTGGCGTTCGACCACGCGCAGATCCTGGCCGACGCGCGGGAGCGCGTCCGCTCCAAACTGGAGTACACCACCCTGGCCACGAGCTTCGTCGCCGAGCCATTCACCCTCGCCGACCTGCGCCGGGTCTACACGGCGGTCTGGGGCGCCGCCCCGGACCTGGGCAACTTCCGCCGCAAGGTCCTGGGCACCTCCGGCTTCGTTGCCGAGGCGCAGCGCTCGCCGATGGCCGCCGCCGGGCCGGCAGGCGGACGGCCGCCGCTGCTGTACCGGCGTGGCGACGCCGTCGTCCTGCACCCGCCCATGCTCCGCCCACACGAAGCGAGCCACCAGTGACCGATAACAGCGCCTGCCTGGTCCGCCGCCTACACAGCCGAGACGATCACCGTGTACCAGGCTTTCGGGCCCCAGATCGCCGACCCCGCGGTGCGCTCGGGCGGGAGGCCTTCCGGGAGCGCACCGGTGATTCCTGTTGTCACTCGACGCCAGCCTGGACGACGGCGATGCATGCAACCTCGCGCGAGCAACGCTGCGCCAAGGGGCGGCCCCACCCGCGTGTGTGGGGCCGCCCCCGGGCGCTGGCCTGGCGGTGCCGGAACGTAGCCGGTGGGCCGGGCCGTGAAGGTGCCCCGGCCCTGCGTCCCGCTACGCAGCCGGTTCGCGTAGCCGAATAGTTCAGCCAGCGGCACGGTCGCGGTGACAACGGCGGTCCCGGCCCGCACCGTCGCGTCCAGGACGTGGCCACGCCGGGCCGCGAGGTCGCAAAGCACCCCGCCCATGGCGTCATTGGGCGCCGTTACGGCGACCTCGGCGACCGGCTCCAGGAGTTGCATCACGCTCGCGCGCAGCGCTTCCCGTAGCCCGAGCCGACCGGCCGTCCGGAACGCCATCTCCGACGAGTCCTTCGGGTGAGTGGCCCCGTCGGTCAGGGTGACCCGCAGCCCGGTCACCGGGTGCCCGAGCGGACCCTCGGCCAGCGCGTCCCGGCATCCAGCCTCCACCGCCCGGATGTACTCGCGCGGCACGCGGCCGCCGGCCACAGCCGATCGGAAGACGAAGCCTTCCTCGTCCTCCGCGCCCGCCGCCTCGACGTCGAGGACGACGTGCGCGAACTGGCCGGCCCCCCGTCCTGCTTGACGTGCCGGTACACCAGCCGAGACACCCCGCGGACGACGGTCTCCCGGTAGGTCACCTCCGGCCGGCCGGTGTTGACTTGCAGGCCGCCGGCCCGGCGCATCTTCTCCACTGCCACCTCCAGGTGCAGCTCCCCCAGCCCGGACAGCACAGTCTGGCCGGTTTCGGGATCGCTCCGCAGGGCCAGCGACGGATCCTCCTGGACCAGGTTCGCCAGTGCCGACGCCAGCCGTTCGGTATCGGCTGCCCGGGCGGCCTCCACGGCCACCGAGACCACCGGATCCGCCACCATCGGCGGCTCGAGGACCAGTGGGCTGCCGGGCTCGCAGAGGGTGGCGCCGACCCGGGCGGCCTTGGGCCCGGCCACCGCGACGATGTTGCCGGCGGCCGCACCGTCTACCTCGGTGTAGCGGTCGGCTTGGACCTGCAGGATCCGGGCGATCCGTTCGGCGCGGCGTGCGCCGGCATCCCACACAGCCGCCCCTTTCCGCACCGTCCCCGAGTACACCCGCGGTAGGTGAGCCTGCCCGTAGCGGTCGTGAACGGCGACGATCTGCAGAAGGGGCTGTCCCAGCTCGGCTGAGGGCTCCGCTAAGAGATGTTCCCAGCAGTAATCAGGTCACAGAGCCGGCAGCACAG
>CAVQOE010000020.1:0-74053 GCA_963714295.1 uncultured Actinomycetota bacterium
GCCAGGCTATGCCGTTGCAGGCGCGTAAACTTCCAGGGTGGACGCGGTTGACCGCCAGATCGTGCACTGCCTGCAGCGTGACGGGCGGGCTCCCTTCCGGCGCATCGGGGACGTGCTGGGCGTGTCCGAGCAGACGGTCGCGCGCCGCTACCGAGCGCTGCGAGAGGGCGGGACGCTGCGTGTCCTGGTGCTGCCGTATGCCCGGGCGGCGGGCGGTCAGGCGTGGTTCGCGCGCATCCTGTGCCGCCCGGGCTCCGTTGATGCGCTCGCCGAGAGCGTCGCCGCACGTCCCGACGTCTCGTGGGTCAGCGTGACGGCGGGCGGCTCCGAGGTGATCTGCGTGACCCAGGGGACCTCTGATACTGGGGGCGGCACCGTATTGCTCGACCGGCTGCCGCGGGCCGCGCAGGTGCTGCGCTTCGACGCGTTCAAGGCGATGCACATGTATGCCGGCAGAGGGGCTGAATGGCTGGCGTTCGATGACCCGCTCACCGACGCGCAGATCGCCGCCCTGCTCGCCGAGGGCGCCGGGCCCGGCGCCGCGCAGGCGCCGGGGACGGAGGCCGCCCGGCTGTGGCCGAGGACGGCCCGTTGCTGGCCGAGCTGGCAAAGGACGGGCGGGCCGGCGTGACGGCGCTGGCCAGCGCGACCGGCTGGCCACGATCACGGGTGTCGGCCCGCTTGGCGGAGCTGCTCGGCAGCGGCTCGCTGCACATGGCGGTCGACTTGGTCCCTGAGTTGTTCGGGTTCGCTGCTACCGCTTTCCTGTGGCTGACGGTGGCGCCCGGCGAGCTCGAGGAGACCGGCCGCGCCCTGTCCCGCCACCCCGAGACCAGTTTCACGGTGGCGGTGACCGGCAGGGCGAACCTGCTGGCCGCGGTCATCTGCCGGGACACCGACGCGCTCTACACCTACGTGACCACCAAGGTCGGGGCCCTGCCCGCGGTCTCCCAGACGGAGGTCGTGCCGGTGCTGCGGCAGGTCAAGCAGGGCGGGACGCTCCTGCGCGGCGGGCGGCTGGACCTTCGCGCCTGACTGCGGGCCCACGGCTGAGTACAACCGGGCCCGGCGGTACTGCGCCACGGCGTCCCCGGGCGCGAGCGGGAGTCCGTTATACGCAGACGGTGCATGATCTGCCGGCCAGGCCGGTCAGCCTGGAAGTTTCCGCGCCTGCCCGGCACGGCCTGGAGGTTTGGCGCAGCTTGACGCGATTACGTGGGCATTCTCGCGGGGGACCGCAGACTGGAGGCGAACCGGGAGTCCGGCGGCACGCAGGCGGGCATCGCACCGCGCCTGGTGCCCTCTGCCGCGAACTGCCTGGCCGCATTCGTGCCGCCAGCCGACGTCACGGGTTCTGAACGTCGCGGTCGTCCCGGCCTTTACCCGTTAATTACGGAGAACAATGTGAGTAGTTCATCGCGCGGCAACCCGCTCGACCCGCAGGTCCGGAGAGTCGCCATCGTGCTGATCATCGGCGGCCTGGCCCCGATTTTCGACACGACCATCGTCAGCGTCGCGCTGCGCACGCTCGCCGGCCAGCTGCACACCTCGGTCGCCACGATTCAGTGGGTGAGCACGGTTTACCTGCTCGCTCTGGGCGTGACGATCCCGCTGGCGGGATGGGCGCAAGGCCGCTTCGGCGGCAGACGCGTGTGGATGTCCGCGCTGGTGATCTTCCTGGCCGGCTCGGTCGCCTCCAGCCTGGCCTGGAGCGCGGCCAGCCTCATCGCCTTCCGGGCTGTGCAGGGGATCGGCGGCGGCCTGATGGCACCGCTGATGTCTACCCTGGTGATGCAGGCAGCCGGCGGAAAGGCGCTCGGCCGCGCGATGTCGGTGGTGAGCCTTCCCGCGAGCCTGGGCCCGGTACTCGGGCCGGTCCTGGGCGGGGTGATCCTGGACTGGCTTGACTGGCGGTGGCTGTTCTGGGTCAACGTCCCGTTCTGCGTCGCCGGCTTCCTACTTGCTGGGAAACTGCTGCCGGCCGGCACCAGCTCATCTCGCCCGCGGCTGGACGTGGTCGGATTCGCCCTGCTGTCCCCCGGCATCGCCGCAGTCCTCTACGGGATCTCCAACGCCAGCATGAGCGGCGGCTTCGCCCGTACGGACGTCCTCGCGCCGGCGCTGACCGGTGCCGCGCTGCTGGCGGCATTCGCGGTCTACGCGGCCCGGCGGGGCGAGCGCGCACTCGTCGACGTGCGCCTGTTCGCGCGCCGAGCCGTCGCGTCCGCCTCCGTTCTGCTCTTCCTGTCCGGCGGGGCCCTGTTCGGGGCGATGCTGCTGCTGCCGCTGTACTTCCAGGACGTCCGGGGAACCGGCGCCCTGGGCGCAGGCCTGCTCCTGGTGCCCCAGGGGGTCGGTACCCTGCTCAGCCGTTCCCTGGCCGGCCGTCTCACCGATGCCATCGGCGCCAAGTGGGTCACCGCGGCTGGCTTCGCGATCACCGGGGCCGCCACCGTCCCCTTCGCCCTGGCCACGGGGACCACGAGCGAGTGGGTCCTTGCGGGAGTCCTCGTTCTGCGCGGTCTCGGGCTCGGCACCGTCACGACCTCCCTGTTCACCGCCGCGTTCGTCGGGCTCGACCGGCCCGAGATACCGGACGCGAGCATCATCACGCGGATAGCCCTGCAGATCGGCGGCTCTTTCGGCGTCGCGATCCTCGCCGTCATCCTCGACAGCGCGCTCGCCGGCACCGCAGGCAGCAGCAGCCCCGCCGCGACCGCTTTCGACCAAGCGTTCTGGTGGTCCATAGGCTTCACCGGCCTCGCCGTCCTGCTCTCCCTTGCCCTGCCTGGCCGACCCCGGACCACCGCCAGCGAACCCAGCAGCAGTCCACGGCCCGGGCGGGGCAAACTCAAGGACCCGGTGATCAGGCGATGACCCGGGGATCGAGCGGGGGAAGCCTCGAGGCGGCGTGGGGCCAGGGCCGCCGAGCACCTCCCATACGCCGCACACCGCCACCACGTCCGAGCCCCTGGACACGCGACTTACGAGAGGAAAAGCATGAGCACCCTGGACACGCAAGGAATTTCTCTGTACTACGAGACCCACGGAGACCCGGCCAATCCGCCGGTCCTGCTCATCTCCGGGCTGGGCGGGGTCGGCGCGAGCTGGGGCACGCAGACGGCCCGCTTCGCCGACCAGCACTATGTGATCCTGCCGGATCAGCGCGGCACCGGGCGCACGACGCGCGCGCCCGACGGCTACACCACACGGCAGCTCGCAGCCGACATGGCGTCGCTGGTCGAGCACCTGGACGCCGGCCCGGCTCACGTGGTCGGCGCGTCGACCGGCGGCGCCATCGCGCAGCACATGGCGCTTGAGCACCCGCGGCTCGTGCGGTCGCTGACCCTGAGTTCCACCTTCGCGCGCTTCGACGCTTACACCAGGCGCGAGTTCGAGGTGCGGCGCAAGCTCGCGGCCGAGTGGGACAGGCGCGACCTGCTGTCCAGCTACTCGCTGTTCCTGTTCGGACCCCGGTACGCCCGTGATCACCCCGAAGCCGTGGACGCGTGGATCGATCACGCTGCCGCGGCTCCCGGCCACCCAGAGGACCGGCGGATCGGCCTGCAGCGCATCGACATGATCGCGGCGCACGACACGTTCGCGCGGCTCGGCGACATCACCCAGCCGACGCTCGTCCTGTGCGGCCGGAACAACTCCTGCACCCCGCTTCCGCTTTCCGAGGAGCTCGCGAGCACGATCGCCGGCGCCACGCTGACGGTGTTCGAGGACGCCGGGGAGCTGATCGAGCTCGAGCAGCCGGAACGGTTCTTCGCGGAAGTGAGCACCTTCATCGGGCAGGCCGGAGAACGGGAAGGACTGTGACGGCGATGAGGCTTGAGCTGAGCGACGCGTCGATCGCCTATGACGACGCGGGCGAGGGCGAGCCCGTGGTGTTCCTGCACGGCTCGCTGTCGGCGGACTGGCTGACCCCGGTCGCCGGGTCGTTGCGCGGGTTCCGCCGGATCGTGATCCACCGGGCCGGCTACGGGGCCAGCGAGGACCGCGCCGGGGGCGCTGGCGTGCCCGCGCAGGCCGGGCACTGCGCCGCCGTCTTGGCGGCGTGCGGCGTGACCCGGGCGCACGTGGTCGGGCACTCGGCCGGGGCTGACGTGGCCTTGCAGCTCGCGTACACGCGCCCGGCGCTGGTCGGCTCGCTGGTGCTCCTGGAGCCCGCGCTGCCGCGGATAGAAGACGAGCCGGCGAGTGCGGCGATGCCGCAGGCGATGGCGGCGGCCCGGTCCGGGGACTGGGACGCGGCATTCGACACGTTCCTGACCGGTGTGTGCGGGCCCGATGTCCGCGAGCTCCTCGCCAGCCGGCTAGGCGAGCGGGGCCTGCTCGATGCCCTGGCGAGCAGCCGCTACTTCTTCACCGCAGAGTCGGCGGCGTTCTCGGCCTGGGAGTTCAGCCCGGCGCAGATGCGCACCGTGTCTGCGCCGACGCTCCTGCTGGTGGGAGACATGGGCGACCGACTCGGCACACCCCACCGTGCGCGAGCCGCCCACATAGCCGCCCACTTGCCGCACCCTGAGACCCGGATCCTCCAGGGGCTTTCCCATGCCATGCCCTTGGAAGATCCCGCGCTTGTCGCGCGGATCATCGGGGAGTTCGCGGCACGACACCCGCTGCCCGGCCGGCTCGTGTGATCAGCGCCTCAGCCGCTGCGGCCATGGTTGCCTACGAGAGCAGTCAGTGGCATGACCTGTTTGCGGTGGGAGCCGAGTCTGCTGCCACGCTGGTCGGTCTGCTGTTCGTCGCCGTGTCGATCAATGTCAGGCAGATCCTCGACGCGCCTTTTCTCCAGCGCTCGCCGCGCGAGCGCTGGGGGTCCTGCTAGGCCTGCTCCTGATGTCGGTCCTCGTGCTCACGCCCGGTCAATCACGACAGGCTCTCGGTGCGGAGCTCACGGCGCTCGGCGTGGTACTGACCGCCACCGTGATGATCTCGGCCGTACGAGCGCACTTTCCGGTCACCAAATGGGAATGGACCATCCCGATCATTTTGCTCGCCCTGGCCTCATCCGTGCCGATGATCGTTGCCGGCGTGACGGTGCTGGCCGGTGCTGGCGGCGGTCTTTACTGGGCCCTGGGGGAGCTCATCCTTGGATTCAGTATCGCGATCTATAACGCCTGGATCCTGCTCATCGAAATCCTGCGGTGACCAGCCACCTCTGAGTGAACCGCAGGCTCAGCACCTGCGGTTACGCACTGATCGGGCAATGAGTGAAGAGGCCCCTCCGGCGCCACTGGCCTCAGCCTGACCGCCCGCGAGAGGCGGGGGCAGGACGGCGCAAACAGATACGCTAACCGCCCTGCCCGCGCAGCACCCCGTCACCCACGCTGCGCTGGTCGTCAGCCACCAGTGCCGACGGCCTCCCCGCGAGCGAGCCAGCCAGGTCTACACCAGGCCGGAGTTCGTCTCCGCTCTTCCTTTCCCGTCATCTCAGCCCAGCAGCTCTTCGACTGGTGGAGGGCGGCGGACTGGCCCGCGATAAGGAATGCGATCGCGGCACCCCCACCGCAGGACCCGCCGGACAGTGCACCTACCCCCGCCGCGCACCCGCAGGACGGTTCCGTCAAAGATCCACGACGCAGCCGACTGCTGCGGTGGCGGGGAAAGGCGGAAAGCTAACCCCTTTCCATCCACCGTCCCGGGACGACGTGGCCCCGTCCGGGGCGGGACGGCAGTAGGGCGGCTGGGCGCGGAATGACATCAAGCCCGGCGTTCCCAACGGGCAACACGCCGCTGCCCCGGCCCGTCCGTGGCCGTCCGTGGCCGTCCGTGAAACACCAACGGTCACACCGACCGTGAAACGGCCCGAATCCCGTCCGCTATGCGTCCGTGGACACCGCAATACAACGGTCTACAGCGCTACAAGGTGACACACGCCGGGACAGAGAAAAACGGCCCGCCAGCCGCGAGAATTCGCAGCTAGCGGGCCGTTTTCGCAGGTGGTGGCAGGTGTTGGGTTCGAACCAACGTAGGCTGAGCCGACGGTTTTACAGACCGTTCCCTTTGGCCACTCGGGCAACCTGCCGTGCGCTGCCGCACAGCGGCGGCAGCAGAGAGAAGAATAGCGGACATCGCGAGCGCTTGCGACGCGGGCCGCGGATCATTCAGCCGCGACGGCCACAACGACGAACTTGCCGTGAACGCGTGGCCGAGGTGACCTGCGGCACCATACCCGTCTACCCTGTGGTTCATGCCAAGCGAGTCCAGTTTCGACATCGTGTCAAAGATCGACCGCCAGGAAGCCGACAACGCGCTTAACCAGGCGGCCAAGGAGATCAGCACCCGGTTCGACTTCCGCCACGTCGGGGCGTCCATCGCCTGGTCGGGCGAGGACGGGGTGGAGATCCGCGCCAACAGCGAGGAGCGCGCCAACGCGGTCCTCGACGTGTTCAAGGAGAAACTCGTCAAGCGGAGCATCTCCCTCAAGCACCTGGACGCGGCCGAGCCGAAGGTGTCCGGCAAGGAGTACCGGATCGCCATCGCGATCAAGGAGGGCATCTCCCAGGAGAACGCCAAGAAGGTATCCAAGATCATCCGCGACGAAGGGCCGAAGGGCATCAAGGCCCAGATTCAGGGCGAGGAGCTGCGCGTCTCGTCCAAGAGCCGGGATGACCTGCAGTCCGTGATCAGCCTGCTCAAGGGCAAGGACTTCGACTTCGCGCTGCAGTTCGTGAACTACCGCTAACGCAGCGAGGTGCCCGCCGGGCCGGCCAGGCTCTCCAGTCTGCGCACCCGTTCGCCGGTCGGCGGGTGGGTGCGGAGCAGCCCGCCGAGCCCGCCGCGCCCAGGCGGGAACGGGCAGGCGATCATCAGGTAACTGGCGGCGGCGAGCGGCCCGCGCGGGCGCAGCGGCAGGTCCGCCGCGCACGAGTCGATCTTGCGCAGCGCGCTCGCGAGCTCCAGCGGTTCGCCGGTCAGCAGCGCGCCGCCGATGTCCGCGTCGTACTCGCGGCCTCCCGGGGCGGCCAGCTGCAGCAGCAGCGCCCCCAGCGGGCAGATCGCCACGAGCGACACGAGCCCGGCCGACCAGGAGGACACCGCCACATCGCGCCGGGTCACGTGGGACAACTCGTGCGCGAGCACGGCCCGCAGCTCGGCCGGCGAGAGCAGCTTCAGCAACCCGTCGGTACAGACCACCGCCGCCGACCGCGGGCCGTAGCCAACGGTGAGGATGTTGGGCTGGGTGGCGGGAGACACAAACAGGCGGGGCATCGGTAGCCGGGCCGAACGGGCGAGCTCTCTCACCAGCCGGAAGAGCTCGGGCCTTTCTACCTCACTTACCTGGCGGGCGCGGAGCGCGGTGAGCACCGCCCGTTCCGCGTGAAAGTAAATGATCCACGCCAAGGCAATGAGGAGCGCGCTGACCACCGCGGCGCAGCCAAGCCCGAGCCAGAGCGCGGCGATCACCACGGGCGCCACGCACAGCCCGGCGGCGAGTAGCGCCGCGCGCAGTACGTAGTAGCGCACCGCGGTTCCCTCCCCACCTGCCGCCATGAATCAGCAGCTCATCCGCTTAACGGTTGAAGCCGACCGCGAGGTTCCCGCGCCGCGCCGCCAACTCGGCGCCAGCTATAAGGAACCCTGAAGCCAGCAGATGCCAGCCGGCCACGGCGACGCGTCGGCCCTCCCAGGCAAACGCCCCAGGCGCCCCGCGAGCACCGCCCGCGACGTCACCGCTGGAGCGGCCGCCGAGGTTAGGGACAAATAACAATAACTTTGTTGGATCACATCAAAAAGGTGGCGTGTCCCACACTCAGGTGGACGGTCATGCGGCACCCGAGTCCGCGTAGAATTTACCCTGTCCCGCACTCAAGCCCCGGCCTTTGGGGTGGTGCTGCACGAGGGGCGCCCGGTCCCGGCGTGCGGAGGAGGCTTTGCGCTGTGACCAAGCAGGTCCAGGAGCTAGATCACGTCATCATTCGTTTTGCAGGTGACTCCGGTGATGGCATGCAGCTCACCGGTGACAGGTTCACCCAGGAGACCGCGGTCTTCGGGAACGACCTGTCCACCTTGCCGAACTTTCCCGCTGAGATCCGCGCGCCGCAGGGCACCCTGCCCGGCGTGTCCAGCTTCCAGCTGCACTTCGCGGACCACGACATACTCACGCCCGGCGACGCGCCGGATGTGCTCGTCGCCATGAACCCGGCGGCGCTCATGGCGAACCTGAAGGATCTGCCGCTGGGCGGCGACCTGATCCTCGACACCGACGAGTTCACCAAGCGCAACCTGGCCAAGGTCGGCTACGCGAAGAACCCGCTCGAAGACGGCTCGCTTGACGGCTACAAGCTGCACCCGGTGCCGCTGACCTCGCTGACGGTCAAGGCGCTGGAAGACCAGGATCTGTCGCGCAAGGACGCCGAGCGTTCGAAGAACATGTTCGCGCTCGGCCTGCTGTCGTGGCTCTACGGCCGCCCGGCGGAGGGCACGCTCTCCTTCCTCGAGGCGAAGTTCGGCAAGCGGCCCGAGATTTACAAGGCGAACGTGACCGCCTTCCAGGCCGGCTGGAACTACGGCGAGACGACCGAGGACTTCTCGGTCCGCTACGAGGTCAAGCCGGCCCCGATCGCGCCGGGCAAGTACCGCAACATCACCGGCAACGCCGCGCTCGCCTACGGCCTTATCGCGGCGGGCGAGCTGTCCGGGCTGCCGCTGTTCCTCGGGTCTTACCCGATCACCCCGGCCTCCGACATCCTGCACGAGCTGGCCAAGCACAAGAAGTTCGGCGTGCGCACGTTCCAGGCCGAGGACGAGATCTCGGCCGCGAGCTCGGCGCTCGGCGCCGCGTTCGGCGGGTCCCTCGCCGTGACGACTACCTCAGGCCCCGGCATGCTGCTGAAGGCGGAGACGGTGGGCCTGGCCGTGTCGGTGGAACTGCCGCTGCTGGTCGTCGACGTGCAGCGGGCCGGGCCGTCCACCGGCATGCCGACCAAGACCGAGCAGGCTGACCTGCTGATGGCGCTGTTCGGCAGGAACGGCGAGTCACCGGTGCCGGTAGTCGCGGCCGCTTCCCCGTCGGACTGCTTCTTCGCGGCCATCGAGGCGGCGCGGATCGCGATCACCTACCGGACCCCGGTCGTGCTGCTGTCGGACGGCTACCTGGCCAACGGCTCCGAGCCGTGGCGCATCCCGGACGTCGATTCGCTGCCGGACCTGAGCGGCGGGTTCCAGTTCGCCACCGCCGCCGACAAGCCCGAAGACGGCGAGTTCCTGCCGTTCAAGCGTGACCCGAAGACCCTGGCCCGGCCGTGGGCGATCCCCGGCACCCCCGGCCTCGAGCACCGCATCGGGGGCATCGAGAAGGCCGACGGGGCGGGGACGATCTCCTACGACCCGGACAACCACGACCTCATGGTCCGCACCCGGCAGGCCAAGATCGACGGCATCGCCGCCAGCATCCCGCCGCTGGAGGTCGATGACCCCTCCGGTGCGGCCAGGCTGCTGGTGCTGGGCTGGGGATCCACCTACGGCTCGATCGGCGCGGCCGTCCGCCGCGCCCGCCACGACGGGCACCCGGTCGCACAGGCGCACCTGCGGCACATGAACCCGTTCCCGGCCAACCTGGGCGACGTGCTCCGGCGCTACGACAAGGTGCTCGTCCCCGAGATCAACCTCGGCCAGCTCGCCCTGCTGCTGCGGGGCAAGTTCCTGGTCGACGTGATCTCCTACAACCGCGTCAGCGGCCTGCCGTTCCGCGCCGCCGAACTGGCCGAGGCGATCGAAGAGGTGCTCGGACATGAGTGAAATCCAAGACAAGCCCTTGAGTAACGGACCGGGGCGCTACCAGTCCCTCACGCTGGTCCCGCACAAGGGCGGCCTGGGAACCAAGGACTTCAAGTCCGACCAGGAGGTGCGCTGGTGCCCGGGGTGCGGTGACTACGCCATCCTCGCCGCCTTCCAGGCGTTCCTGCCCGAGCTGCAGGTGCCCAGGGAGAACGTGGTCGTGGTCTCCGGTATCGGCTGCTCGTCCCGGCTGCCGTACTACGTCGACAGCTACGGCATGCACTCGATCCACGGCCGGGCGCCCGCGATCGCGTCCGGGCTCGCCGCATCAAGGCAGGACCTGTCGGTGTGGGTGATCACCGGCGACGGCGACGCGCTCTCCATCGGCGGCAACCACCTGATCCACGCGCTGCGGCGGAACGTGAACATCAAGATCCTGCTGTTCAACAACCGGATCTACGGGCTGACCAAGGGCCAGTACTCGCCCACCTCCGAGCAGGGGAAGATCACCAAGTCGACCCCCTACGGCTCCCTCGACTACCCGTTCAACCCGGTGTCGCTCGCGCTCGGCGCCGAGGCGTCCTTCGTGGCCCGGTCGGTCGACTCCGACCGCAAGCACCTGCAGGCGGTGATGCGCGCGGCCGCCGACCACCGCGGCTCCGCCTTCATCGAGATCTTCCAGAACTGCCCGATCTTCAACGACGACGCGTTCGCCCCCATCAAGGAGCCGAACGCGCCCGGCCTGATCCGCCTCGAGCACGGCTCGCCGATCCGCTACGGCCAGGACCAGTCGATGGGCCTCACCTACGGCCCCTACGGCGCGATCACGCCGGTCGAGGCGGCCACCGTCGCCGAGTCCGAGCTGATCGTGCACGATGCCACCAGGACCGACCCGTCCTACGCGTTCGCCCTCTCCCGGCTCGACAGCTTCGACTTCACCCACACCCCGATCGGGGTCTTCCGCGCGGTCGAGCGCCCGTCCTACGACGACCTGATGGCCGCCCAGCTCGACCAGGCCCGCTCCACCGGCAAAGGCAGCCTGGCCAAGCTCCTGTCCGGCAACGACACCTGGGAAGTCAACTAGCTATCCGCCAGCCAAGTGCGCCTGGAGCCGCCATGGGGCTTGACTTGCCTGATACGCGGCTCTTACTGGGCAAGCCCTCGGCGAACCATGAATTCCACGGCCGGGTTCATATGAATGGCGGTTAACCGTCAGTGCCTGGATGACCGTTCGAGCCATACGCGCAGCAACTCGTCGATGTACCGCTGGCCCACATCTGATACGCCAGCGAAATCGACGTCCACGGCGTCGAAGTCCGCGGCCAGTCCTGCCAGCCGTCGGCTTGGCCTCGCTCCGAGGGCGAAGGTCGGCTCGGTCGGAAAGCTCTGCCGACGGGCCTTGTCCGGGCGAAGGCAGCAACGTCGTCCGTGAGTGACCGAAGGGACGGGCAGGAGCACGGTTCAGCTGCGGGTCCACCTGGCACTCGACTGACGGGCCTTTAACGAAGACGGCGGCACCAAGAGCCACATCGTGACGGATGTTGTCCACTGTCCACCGAGTACCCGCGGATGTCAGCCGGAAGACGTCCGCGGCCTCGAGGTGAAGAAGATTCCCTGGCCACTGTGATTGACGCGGTCGGTGGTTCTCATGCCTGGAGAGGTCTTGCACGGCCTCCAAGTCACTGGCAAGGTGCCCGCAGGCCGCTTCAGGAAAGCACCAATGCCGTAATCCCGTATCTCGAAACTCCACTGATCTGGACTCATCCACCACTTATGGTCAGTAGTCTCACATACATCGAGTGTATCAGATAGATTGTTCAGCATTTCTGTAGAGGAGGCAGCATCGTGGCCGTCACCGGACCGACTTCAAGTCCTGCAGGTACGCGACCTGGACGCGTGTCCGCAACGTTTTCATACGAGCGGTACCTGGGGCCTGATGGCCGCTCCGACGCGGGACCGCCGCGGATCGCCGTCGTGTTCGACGACCAAGCCGAACGACGTTCGCCGAGATCCGAGACGTCGCCGCGGGCGTCGACCTGGACGCGATCGCGCAGCCGGGCCAGGGAAGTGGCGACTGTGGCTGCACGCCCCCGACGCGCAGGACATCCACGACGCCGCTCCGGCCCCGCCGGCAGCGCACGATCTCGCCTCCCAGCGCTTACCGTCGACGGGGCGCAGTTCGGCCGCAGTATGAGTGCACGTTCGGCGGACCTCGTCGATAGCCACCAAGAGTTCGATCGCCTGCATAACCGGGTGACGTCTGCTACCTACCCGGTGCGGGTGATGACGAAGTCGCAGAGGGACTCGAAGGCGGCCCGGGCGGGGACCTCGGGCAGCTTGGCCAGCAGCGCGGCGGCGCCGCCGATCCAGGAACGCACCGTCTCCCTGGCCTCCTCCAGCGCCGGGGAGTCGCGCAGCAGCCCCAGGGCCTCGCTGTGCAGGTCCTGCTCGGCCAGGTTCTCGCGGGCGAGCAGGGCGCGCAGGCGGACCTCGGACGGCTCCTGCGAGGTGCCGCTAAGCGCGTAGAAGACCGGCAGCGTGCGCACCCCCTGCCGCAGGTCGGTGCCGGGTTCCTTGCCCGACTGCAGGGACGTGGACGCGACGTCGAGCACGTCATCAGAGAGCTGCCAGGCGACACCGATCCGCATGCAGGCTTCGGCGATCAGGTCGGTCTGCTCGTCGGACTGGCCGGAGAACATCGCGCCGTAGCGGCCGGACGTGGCGATCAGCGACCCGGTCTTCTCGGTGACCACGTGCATGTAGTGGTCGAGCGGGTCCTCACCCGGCCGGGCCCCCACCGTCTCCCGCAGCTGTCCGTCGACCAGGCGGCCGAAGGTCTCCGCCTGGATCCTGATCGCGTCCGGCCCGAGGTCGGACAGGATGCGGGAGGCCCGCGCGAACAGGTAGTCGCCGGCCAGGATGGCGATGGAGTTCCCGAACCGGGAGTTGGCCGAGGGCTGGCCGCGCCGGATGGCCGCGTCGTCCATGACGTCGTCGTGGAACAGCGTGGCCAGGTGGGTGAGCTCGATGGCGACCGCGGCGGGCAGCACGCGCTTGTCGCGGCAGTCGCCGAAGCGGGCGGCGAGCAGCACCAGCATGGCGCGGAAGCGCTTGCCTCCGGCCGTCATCATGTGCTGGGAGACCTCGGCGAACATCTCGTCGCCGCCGAAGGAGGTATCACGCAGGGCGGCTTCCACGGCGGTGAGATCCTCCGCCATCTCCGCGGTCAGGGTCGCGTCGGCGAAATCGACGGGAACAGCGATGGTCACACGAACTCCATGTCGTCGGCGCACTTAACCCGAGCGTACAAACAAACCAGCATACGCAGTCATCCCCCCGGGGGGATGACCCCCGTACCCCCGACATCGGCTATGGCCCGGCTGACCGTCAAAAATCGGGCCGTCCGGAGCCGACAAAAGCATCCGACTCTTAACTTTACGCCAATGGCCGTCACCGCACTCAGCGAGCGCAGGGCGACGGCCATTGGGCAACACCGACTAATCCGGCATAAGCGCACGAACAGCTGCGTCGCCGCGTGGTTGGCCAGGGACAGCACCGGTTCCGGCACGATACCCAGCACGAGAGCGGACAGAGCGGCGACGCCCACCGCGATGCCGGTGAATACCGACGGCACGGCCACCACGGGGCCGTCGGGCGCCGGGTCGCTGAAGAACATGAGCACGATCACCCGGGCGTAGAAGAACGCCGCGATCGCCGAGGCCAGCACACCGACGACCACCAGCGCCAGGTCGCCGCCCGCGATCGCCGCCTGGAAGACGGCGAACTTCCCGATGAACCCGGAGGTCAGCGGGATGCCCGCGAACGTAAGGAGGAACAGGGCGAAGATCCCGGCGACCACCGGCGACCGCTTGCCCAGTCCGGCCCAGCGCGACAGGTGGTCCGCCTCACCGCCCTTGTCGCGCACCAGCGTGATCACCGCGAACGCGCCAAGGGTGGCCAGGCCGTAGGTGGCGAGGTAGAACAGCGACGACGACAGGCCCGCGGTCGACGTGGCGATCACCGCGGTCAGGATGAACCCGGCGTGCGCGATGGAGGAGTAGGCCAGCAGCCGCTTCACGTCGGTCTGGGTGATCGCGACCACGGCGCCGACGACCATGGTGAGGATCGCAACCACCCACATGGCCGGCCGCCAGTCCCAGGCCAGTGCGCCGAACGCCACATAGAAGATCCGCAGCAGCGCGCCGAAGGCGGAGACCACCACGCAGGATGCCATCAGCGCGGTGACCGGGGTCGGCGCGCCCTGGTAGACGTCCGGCTTCCAGTTCGCGAAGGGCACCGCCCCGATCTTGAACAGCAGGCCGATCCCGAGCAGCGCGATCCCGGCGAAGAGCAGCGTGTCGCTGCCGGTGCCGGATGAGGCGGCCGAGGCGATGGTCGCCAGCGAGACCGACCCGGAGAACCCGTACAGCATGGCCACGCCGAACAGGAAGAACGCCGAGGAGAAGGAGCCGAGCAGGAAGTACTTCATGGCCGCTTCGTGCGACAGCAGGCGCCGGCGCCGGGCCAGCCCGCACAGCAGGTACAGCGGGAACGACAGGACCTCGAGCGCGACGAACATCGTCAGCAGGTCGTTGGCGGCCGGGAAGAGCAGCATGCCGCCGACCGCGAACAGGGTCAGCGGGTAGATCTCGGTGTGCACCAGGCCGGCCAGCAGGCCCTCGCGCTCCTCGGCGGAGCCCGGGACGGCGGCGGCCTGGCCCGCGAACGAGGACACGTCGTGCGACGCGTCCGCCATCAGCAGCACCGAGACGGCCGCGAGGACCAGGATCGTGCCCTGGATGAACAGCGTCGGCCGGTCCACCGCCACCGCGCCCTCGGCGGCCACCCGCCCCGCGCTGCCGTTGGCGAAGAGCGTCGACGACGCGGCGATCACGCAGGTCCAGACGAACGCGGCGACCAGCGCCCCGAACGTCAGCAGCAGGTGGACCGCGCGGCGCAGCTCACGGGGCACGAAGGCCTCGACGATCACGCCGATCACGGCCGCGCCGAAGACAACCAGCATCGGCGCGAGCTGGCTGTACTCGATGCTCGGAGCCGGGATCGCGCCGGGAACGGCAGCAGCGACAGCGGCGGCGGCGAGGCTCACGGCTGGTATCCCTTCTGGGCGACTGCGGGGTGGGCAGGCACCGGGTCGGTCGCGCCCACCTGGGACATCGTTGACCTGACGGCCGGGTTGATCACGTCAAGCACCGGCTTGGGGTAGACCCCCATCGCGACGATCAGCGCGACCAGCGGAACCACCGCGAGCAGTTCGCGCGGTTTGAGGTCGGGCATGGCCGACACCGACTCGGCGGTCGGCCCGTTCATCGTGCGCTGGTACATCCAGAGAATGTAGATGGCCGCGAGCACGATCCCGGCCACTGCGAACGCGCCCGCCACCTTGTACCGGGAGAACGTGCCGACGAGCACGAGGAACTCCGACACGAAGGTCGACAGGCCGGGCAGCGCGAGGCCGGCCAGACCGGAGATGAGGAACAGCCCGGCCAGCAGCGGGGCGACCTTCTGCACGCCGCCATAGTCGGAGATCTTGTCCGAGCCGCGGCGGACGATGAGGAACCCGGCGATCAGCAGCAGCGCGCCGGTGGAGAAGCCGTGGTTGACCATGTAGAGGGTCGCACCCGACTGCCCCTGCGAGGTCAGCGCGAAGATGCCGAGCACGATGAAGCCGAAGTGGGAGATGGAGGTGTAGCCGATCAGCCGCTTCATCGAGGTCTGCCCGATCGCGACGATGGCCCCGTAGATGATCGAGATCACCGCCAGGACGAGGATCAGCGGCGTGAAGTAATGGAACCCGTCGGGGAACAGCTCCAGGCAGTACCTGATCATCCCGAACGTGCCGACCTTGTCCATCACGCCGAGCATCAGCACCGCGGCGCCCGGTTGGGCGGACGCGGTGGCGTCCGGCAGCCAGGTGTGGAACGGCCACAGCGGCGCCTTGATCGCGAAGGCGATGAAGAACCCGAGGAACAGCCACTTCTGCACCGTGGACGACAGGGCTAGCTGCGCCAGCGAGTAGAACATGAACGTGCCGTGGTGGCCGGTCACCGCGGACTGGCTCGAGTACACGTACAGCGCGATCACCGCGACCAGCATCAGCAGGCCGCCGAGGAGGCTGTAGAGCAGGAACTTGACCGCCGCGTACTGCCGCGCCCCGACGCCGAACGACCCGATCATGAAGTACATCGGGATCAGCATGGCCTCGAAGAACACATAGAAGAGGAAGACGTCGGTGGCCGCGAAGACCCCGATCATCATCGTCTCGAGGACCAGCATCAGCGCGAAGTAGATCTTGGGCGACCGCTTGGCGTCGTCCGCGTCATGCCAGGAGGCCAGCACCACCACCGGCATCAGCACCACGGTCATGCCGATGAGCACCAGCGCGATCCCGTCCGCCCCGAGCGCGTAGTGCACGCCGAACTGGGGGATCCAGGAGTACTCCTCGGTGAACTGGAACGTCGGTCCCGAGGTATTGAACTGGGTGGCCATCGCGATCACCCAGCCCAAGGTGATCACCGAGACCGCGAGGGTCAGATACCTGGTCAACCGGGCCGGGCCGAGAGCGACCAGGACAGCGCCGACCAGCGGGATGCCGCCGGCGACGGTCAGCCAGGGCACGCCCCCGGTCCCCGCCACCGTGATAGCCGACGTAGCAACAACCATCAGAGCCTCACCACCAGAAGGCCGGCCACGAGCAGCACGGCGCCGATGAGCATGGACAGCGCATAAGAGCGCACGAAACCGTTCTGCACCTTGCGGAGCCTGGCCGAGCTCCCGCCCACCGTCGCCGCCAGCGTGTTGACGATGCCGTCTACGCCGCGGCTGTCGAAGAAAACCGAGAGCCTGGTCAGCCACTGGCCCGGGCGCATCAGAACCGATTCGTTGAAAGCGTCGCCGTACAGGTCGGCCCGGGCAGCCCGGGTTAGCACCGACCCGCGCGGCGCGACGGCCGGCACCGCCACCCGGCCGTACATCGCCCAGGCGACCCCGACACCGAAGACCACCAGCACCAGGGCGATGATGCCCGGCACCGACCAGATCCCGTGGTCGGGGTACGGTGCGCCGATCACCAGCACCAGGAAGTTCTGCAGCCGCTCGTTGATGATGAGGAACCCGCCGGCCGCGACCGAACCGATCGCGAGCAGGATCATCGGCACCGTCATGGTCACCCCGGACTCATGCGGGTGCGGGATGTGCGGCTCGGTGAAGGCGGGGTGCGCGCCGGCCCCGCCCAGCACGCCCTGCTCCTCCCAGCGCTTCGGGCCGTACCAGGTCATCAGCATGACCCGGGTCATGTAGAAGGCGGTGATGGCGGCCCCGATGATGGTCGCCGCGCAGAGGATCCAGCCGTCGGTGCCGCCCTTGGACCAGGCCGCATCGATGATGCCGTCCTTGGTGAAGAACCCGGAGAACGGCGGGATGCCGATGATCGCCAGGTAGCCGAGGCCGAAGGTCGCGAAGGTGATCGGCAGGAACTTGCGGAGGCCGCCGTAGCGCCGCATGTTCACCTCGTCGTCCATGCCGTGCATCACCGAGCCGGCCCCGAGGAAGAGCCCGGCCTTGAAGAACCCGTGCGCGAGCAGGTGCGCGATGGCGAACACGTACCCGGCCGGGCCGAGGCCCGCGGCCAGGAACATGTAGCCGATCTGCGACATCGTGGACCCGGCGAGAGCCTTCTTGATGTCGTCCTTGGCGCAGCCGATGATCGCGCCGAACAGCAGCGTCACCGCCCCGACGACGGTCACCGCGAGCTGCGCCGTGGGCGAGGCGTTGAAGATAGCGTTGGAACGCACGATGAGATAAACGCCAGCCGTGACCATCGTCGCCGCATGAATAAGAGCCGACACAGGCGTCGGGCCCTCCATGGCGTCGAGCAGCCAGGACTGCAGCGGCACCTGGGCGGACTTACCGCAGGCGGCCAGCAGCAGCAGCAGGCCGAGGGCGGTACTCACGCCGCTACCGCCCGACTTCACCGAGGCGAACACCCCGGGGAAGTTGAACGTGCCGAACTCCGCGAACATCAGCATGATCGCCAGCGACAGGCCGACGTCACCGACGCGGTTGGCGATGAACGCCTTCTTCGCCGCCACCGCCGCCGTCGGCTTGAACTGCCAGAACCCGATCAGCAGGTAGGACGCGAGGCCCACGCCCTCCCACCCGGCGTACAGGGCGAGGTAGTTGTCGGAGATCACCAGCAGCAGCATCGCGGCGATGAACAGGTTCAGGTAGCCGAAGAAGCGCCGCCTGTCGCTGTCATGGGCCATGTAGCCGAGCGAGTAGATAAGGATCAGTGAGCCGACGCCGGTGATCAATAGCACGAAGCAGATCGACAGCGGGTCGATGAGTATCCCGATGTTCGCCTGGAAGCGGCCAACCGGGATCCAGGAGTACAGGTGCAGGTCGCGGCTGCGGTCTTGCGCGGGGTAGCTCAGCAGCGTGAAGAACGCGATCACGCCGTAAACGAACGACGCGAGCGACATGAGGACTGCGAGCAGGTGCCCCCACTTGTCGGTGCGCCGTCCGCCTATCAGCAGGACCGCCGCGCCGAAGACCGGGAACGCGAGCAGCAGCCACGAGGCGCGCAGCACCCCGGACGCGGCGAGCGTCGTCATCGTGAAAAATCCCCTCAGTACTTAAGCAGGTTCGCGTCGTCAACCGACGCGGACTTGCGGGCGCGGTAGATGGCCATCAGGATGGCTAGCCCGATGACCACCTCGGCGGCGGCGACGACCATCACGAAGAAGGCCACCACCTGGCCGTCCAGATTGCCGTGCAGCCGGGCGAACGACACGAACGCGAGGTTGCACGCGTTCAGCATCAGCTCGACGGACATGAAGACCAGGATCGCGTTGCGCCTAACCAGCACGCCGACCGCGCCGATCACGAACAGGATGACGGCCAGGAACACGTAGCCTGCCGGGCTCATGCGCCACTCTCCTCGGTGCCCCGGTCGCCGCTTTCGATCTCCCGCTCGGTGTCGATCCGCTCGCCGGTGGCGAGGTCGACGGTGATGACCCCCTGCGGGTCGCGGTTGAGCTCAAGGTCGCGCTGGGTCACCGCCCGGGATACCGAACGGTCCGTGGTGGTGCCGTCGGGCAGCATGGCCGGCAAGTCGACGGCATTGTGCAGCGCGTAGACACCGGGCGGCGGCTCAGGCTGGATCTGGCCGCTGGCGATCTTGCGGCGGGCCGTCTCGCGCTGGGACAGCTTGGGCTCGGTCCGCTCGCGGTGCGCCAGCACCATCGCGCCAAGCGCGGCGGTCATCAGCAGCGCGCTGGTCACTTCAAACGGGAACACGTAGGTGGTGAAGATCAGCCGGGCCAGCCCGGTCAGGTTGCTGGGCCCATTGGCGGCCGTCTGCCGCGCCGCCGTGCCGATCGCCCCGTGCCCGATGCCGATGATGAGCAGGCAAGCGAGGCCGATAGCGGCCAGCGACGCCCAGAGCCGCTGGCCCTTGATCGTCTCAACCAGCGATTCGGCCGAGTTGGTGCCGACCAGCATGATCACGAAGAGGAAGAGCATGAGGACCGCGCCGGTGTAGACGATCACCTGCACGAAGGCCAGGAAGGGCGCGCCCTGCATGGCGTACATGACCGCTAGGCAGAGCATCACCACCGCGAGCATCAGCGCGCAGTGCACCGCGTGCCGCACGAGAATCATGGCGAGGGCGGCGGAGACCGCCGTCACGGCCAGGATCCAGAACAGGACCGTGTCGTAGAGCGGGTCAAGGTTGGTCCCGCCCGGGCCGCCGTTCGCCAGGAAGAGGTGGCTCATGTCTCGCTCCCCAGACCCACGACCCCGGCGCCGCCGAGGCGGTAGTAGTCCTTCTCGTCCTTGCCGAGCCGCATGGGGTGCGGCGGGGCCTCCATGTTGGGGAGCAGCGGAAGCAGCAGCTGCTCCTTGGTCCAGATCAGGCTCTCCCGGTTGTCGTCCGCGATCTCGTACTCGTTGGTCATCGTGAGCGCCCGCGTCGGGCACGCCTCGATGCACAGGCCGCACAGGATGCAGCGCAGGTAGTTGATCTGGTAGACGTGCCCGTAGCGCTCACCCGGCGAGAAACGCTCGTCCGGCGTGTTGTCGCGGCCCTCCACGTAGATCGCGTCGGCCGGGCAGGCCCAGGCGCACAGCTCGCAGCCGATGCACTTCTCGAGCCCGTCCGGCCAGCGGTTGAGCTGGTGGTGGCCGTGGAACCGGGGGGCGGTCTTCCGCTGATCCTCCGGGTACATCACGGTGTCGACCTTCCGGAACATCTCGCGGAAGGTGACCCCGAACCCCTTAACCGGGTTGAGGAAGTCAAGCACCGGTGACCTCCTTAGTCACGCCGTCGGCGTCGCCGTAGAGCCGAACCGGTCAGCGCCGTGTCGCCAAGCTCGAGGCCGTGGTAGTGCGGCAGGTCCATCGGCGGCAGCGGGTACCTCGGTTCGGGCGCGGCCGCCTTGGCCACCTTGACCAGTTCGCCCCCGTCGTCGTAGTCCCACTCGTCCTCTTCGGCGGCGACGGCGGACGGCTCGTCCGGCGCGATCTTGGCCATGTGCTTCTGGTAGCCGTTGTCCCAGAACGTGATCAGCAGGACGAAGAGCACCAGGACCACCCCGGCCACCACGTAGACCGCCGCCGAGTGGTTGTCCGCGCGGAGCGCGCGGACCGTCGCGACCAGCAGCAGCCAGACGATCGAGAAGGGGATGAGGATCTTCCAGCCCAGCGCCATCAGCTGGTCGTAGCGGGTCCGCGGCAGTGTGCCGCGCAGCCACACGTAGCAGAACAGCAGGATGAAGACCTTGATCAGGAACCACAGGACCGGCCACCAGCCACTGTTCACCGCGGGCCCGATGATGGTGAGCGGCCAGGGCGCCCGCCAGCCGCCGAGGAACAGCGTGACGGCGAGCGCGGAGACCGTGGTCATGTTGATGTACTCGGCCAGGAAGAACATGGCGAACTTCATCGAGGAGTACTCGGTCATGTGCCCGGCCACGATCTCGCCCTCGCCCTCGGGCAGGTCGAACGGGATGCGGTTGGTCTCGCCGACCATCGTCACCAGGTAGATCAGGAACGACGGGAGGAGGACGACGCCGTACCAGATGTGGCTCTGGGCGTTGACGATCGCGGTGGTGGAGAGCGACCCGGCGTCGAGGAAGACCGCGACGAACGACAGGCCCATCGCGATCTCGTAGCTGATCACCTGCGCGGTGGAGCGGAGCGCGCCCAGGATGGAGTACGGCCCGCGGGATGCCCAGCCGGCCAGCACGATGCCGTAGACGGTGACCGAGCTCGTCGCCAGCACCAGCAGCACCGCGACCGGGAGGTCGGCCACCTGCAGCGGCGTCTGGTGGTGGAAGATCGAGACCTCCGGGCCCCACGGGATGATCGCGAAGGCGACGAAGGCCGGCCCGCACGCGATGATCGGCGCGAAGAAGAACACCAGCTTGTCCACCCCGGTGGGGACGATGTCCTCCTTCAGCGGCAGCTTGAGCGCGTCGGCGATCGGCTGCAGCAGGCCAAAGGGCCCGGCCCGGTTAGGTCCGGACCGGTTCTGCATGCGGCCGATCACGCGCCGCTCGAACCAGATCATGAAGATCGTGGTGAGCAGCAGGAACACGAAGACGATGGCGACCTTGAGCAGTACCAGCCACCAGGTGAGCTGGTAGAAGTCGGCCAGCGTCGAGTCTTCGGCGAGCACGCCGGTCATTCGGCCCTCCTCAGGGACACCCTGCTGCCGTGGCCGGCGCCGAGGCCGGCCCGGACCGCGCTGCCGAGGCTGTTAGCGGGCAGCCAGACCACGCCGTCGGCCATCTCGGTGACGTCAAACGGAACGGTCACCGAGCCGGCCGTGGTCGTCACGGTCACTTTGTCTCCTTCGCCGAGGCCGGCCGCGGCCGCAGTGGCGGCCGAAACCCGCGCCACGACCGGCCGAGCGGTTCCCGCCAGGTAGGGCTCGCCATCCTGCATCCGGCCATCGTCGATCAGCTGATGCCAGGTAGCCAATCTCACGCCCCCGGCTAGGACACCGGAGTCGCCCGCGGCGTCCGCCGAGATCGACAGCACCGCGGGCGGGGCGGGGTGAGCACCCCGCCAGGCGCCGAGGGCGACGAGCTCGGCCCGCGCCGCCGCCGCGTCCGGCAGTCCCAGGTGCACGTCCATCTCGTCGGCGACCGCGCCGAGCACGTACAGGTCAGTGCGGACGTTGGGCACGCTGAGCGCGGCAGCGAACGACGCGCCGCGGCCCTCCCAGTTGACGAACGTGCCCGCCTTCTCAGCCACCGCGGCGACCGGGAACACCACGTCGGCCCGGTCGGTGACCGAGCTCGCCCGCAGCTCGAGCGAGACGATGAACGGCGTCAGGTCGAGCGCGCGCAGCGCGGCGGCCGGGTCCGGCAGGTCGGCTACGTCAACGCCGGCGATGACGAGGGCACCGAGTTCCCCCGCCTCGGCGGCGGCGAGCATCGCCCCGGTCGAGCGGCCGGGCGCCGTCGGCAGGCTGGCCTTGTTCCAGGCCAGCGCCACCTCGGCGCGGGCCTTGGGGTCGCCCACCCAGCGGCCGATCGGCAGCAGGCCGGGCATCGCGCCCGCCTCGATGGCACCGCGCTCGCCGGCCCGGCGGGGAACCCACGCGAGCCTCGCGCCGCTCGCCTCGGCCAGCCTGACGGCGGCGGCGAGTGCACCGGGGACCTCGGCCAGCCGCTCCCCGACCAGGATCACCGCACCCGGCTTGGCCAGCAGCCCGGCCGCCGCGGCGATGTCATCGTCGCTGCCGCCGCCCGCGGCCAGCGCGGTCAGCGTGCCGGGCTCGGCCCCCGGCACGGTCGGCAGCAGCGTGCCCGCCATCTTCTGCAGGCCGGGCGAGGCGATCGCGGCGACCGAGAACACCTGGATCGCGGTCTTGCGCGACGCCTTGCGCAGGCGCAGGAAGACGATGGGGGATTCATCTTCCGGCTCGAACCCGGCCAGCAGCACCGCCGGCGCGGTCTCCAGGTCGGCGTAGCTGACCTCGATGTCGCGGCCCGCCACCCGGGCGGCGATGAACTGCTCCTCCTCCACCGAGTGGGCCCTGGCCCGCATGTCGATGTCGTTGGTGTCCAGCGCGATCCGGGTGAACTTGGCGTAGGCGTACGCGTCCTCGAGCGTCAGCCGCCCGCCGGTCAGCACGCCCACCCCGGACGGCCCCTCGGCGGCGTCCCGCGCCGCGGCCAGCCCGCGCGCCGCCGCGGCGTACGCGGCGGCCCACGAGGCCGGGCGGAGCACGCCCTCGGAGTCGCGGATCAGCGGGCTGGTGAGCCGGTCGGGCTGGCTGGCGTAGGCGAACGCCCAGCGCCCCTTGTCGCAGTTCCACTCCTCGTTCACCAGCGGCTCGTCGCCCGCCAGGCGGCGCAGCACCCGGCCGCGCCGGTGGTCGGTCCGCTGAATGCAGCCGGACGCGCAGTGCTCGCAGACGCTGGGCGTGGACACCAGGTCGAACGGGCGGGACTTGAACCGGTAGGCCGCGCCGGTGAGCGCGCCGACCGGGCAGACCTGCACCGTGTTGCCGGAGAAGTAGGAGTTGAACGGCTTGCCCGCCGCGGTGCCGATGTACTGGGACGGGCCGCGCTCGAGGAACTCGATGAAGTCGTCCCCCGCGATCTCTTCCGAGGTCCGGACGCACCGGGTGCAGGAGATGCACCGCTCCCGGTCGAGCAGCACCCCGGTCGAGATCGGCACCGGCTTGTCGAACTGGCGCTTTTCCTCGAGGAAGCGGGACTCGCCCTGGCCGTTGGCGACCGCCTGGTTCTGCAGCGGGCATTCGCCGCCCTTGTCGCACATCGGGCAGTCGAGCGGGTGGTTGATCAGCAGCAGCTCCATCACGCCGCGCTGCGCCTTTTCCGCCACGGCCGAGGTGAGCTGGGTCTTGACCACCATGCCCTCGGTGCACACGGTGGTGCAGGAGGCGAGCGGCTTGCGCTGGCCCTCGATGTCCACCAGGCACTGCCGGCAGGCGCCGATCGGGTCGAGCAGCGGGTGGTCGCAGAACCGCGGGATCGCGACGCCGATCATCTCGGCCGCCCGGATGACCAGGGTGCCCTTGGGCACCGAGATCTCCAGACCGTCGATCGTGACCGACACGGTCTCGGTCTTCGGCTTTCCGGTGGTTGGCTGTACGGTCATCGGTTCACACCGCCCACGCTGTCGATGCGGCCGGGTCGAACGGGCAGCCGCCATCCTTCTGGTGCTGGATGATCTCGTCCCGGAAGTACTGGATGGCCGAGGTGATCGGCACCGGCACCGCGTCGCCGAGCGCGCAGAACGCCCGGCCCATGATGTTGCTGCCCACGTCGAGAATCGTCTCCAAGTCGGCGTCGGTGCCCTTGCCCTGCTCCAGCCGCTGCAGGGTCCGCACCATCCAGTAGGCGCCCTCGCGGCACGGCGTGCACTTGCCGCAGGACTCGTGCTGGTAGAACTCGGTCCAGCGCAGCGCGGCGCGCAGCACGCAGGTGGTGTCGTCGAAGATCTGCAGCGCCCGGGTGCCGAGCATCGACCCGGCGGCGGCCACCCCCTCGAAGTCGAGCGGGATATCCAGGTGCTCGTGCGTCAGCAGCGGGGTGGACGAACCGCCGGGCGTCCAGAACTTCAGCGGGTGGGCCGGCCGCAGCATGCCGCCGGCCAAGTCGATGAGCTCCCGCAGGGTGATGCCGAGCGGCGCCTCATACTGGCCGGGGTTCTTCACGTGCCCGGACAGCGAGAAGATGCCGGGCCCCTTCGACTTCTCGGTGCCGAGCCCGGCGAACCAGTCCGCGCCGTTGTTGATGATCGACGGCACGCTCGCGATCGACTCAACGTTGTTGATGACCGTCGGGCTCGCGTACAGGCCCTCGACCGCCGGGAACGGCGGCCGGTTGCGCGGCAGGCCGCGGTAGCCCTCGAGCGAGGTGAGCAGCGCGGTCTCCTCCCCGCAGATGTAAGCGCCGGCGCCCGCGTGGACCACCACGTCGAGTTTGAAGCCGCTGCCCAGGATGTCCTCGCCCAGGAAGCCCGCCTCGTAGGCCTCGGCCACCGCCAGGTGCAGCCGCCGGACGGCGTGCAGCACCTCGCCGCGCACGTAGATGAACGCGTGGCTGGCCCGGATGGCGAAGCAGGTGATGATGATGCCCTCGATGAGCACGTGCGGGTTGGCCATCATCAGCGGGACGTCTTTGCACGTGCCCGGCTCGGACTCGTCGGCGTTGACCGTCAGGTAGTGCGGCTTGCCGTCGTTCTGGGGGATGAAGGACCACTTCATGCCGGTCGGGAAGCCCGCGCCGCCGCGGCCGCGCAGCGACCCGCCCTTGACCGCGGCGATCACGTCGTCCGGATCCATGGCCAGGGCCTTGGGCAGCGCCTCGTACCCGTGGAACCGGCGGTAGCCGTCCAGGGTGAAGGAATCCGGCTGGTCCCAGATGGCGGTGAGGACGGGGGTGAGGGTGTCGGTCATGACGACTTTGCCTCCCTGTTGGGCGAGTCGCTGCCGGAGGAATCGTCGGAACCCGGCGCCCGCCAGCCACGCTCGTGGGCCAGCTTCAGGCCGACCAGGCTGGCGTGCCCGGCCGACGGGCCCTCGGTGGCCTGGCCGTCGCCGAACCCGGCGAGGATCCTGCTTGCCTGCTTCCAGGTGCACAGCCGGTTCGGGCCCCTGGTGGGCGCGACCGGCTGGCCGGAGCGCAGGTCATCGACGAGCTGCTTGGCCGACTGCGGTGTCTGGTTGTCGAAGAACTCCCAGTTGACCATCACCACCGGGGCGTAGTCACAGGCGGCGTTGCACTCGAGGCGCTCGAGGGCGACCTTGCCGTCGGGCGACTTGATGTCACCATGGCCGGCGCTGCCCTGCGTGTTATTGACGTCGCCGTGGCGGCCGAGGGCGAGCGGGTCGCCGTGCGGCTCGTCGGCGCCGGCGTCCGGCGGCCGGCCACGTGCTCGGCCAGTTCGGCGTAGATCTGGTCACCGCCCATGATCGCGCAGGTGGTGTTGATGCAGACCCCGACCTGGTATTCGGCCGCGGGCTCGTGCTTGTACATGGTGTAGAAGGTCGCCACGCCGCGGACCTCGGTCTGGGTGATGCCGAGCACCTCGGCGCAGAACGCCATCCCCTGGTCGGAGACGTAGCCCTCCTCCGCCTGCACCAGGTAAAGCAGCGGCAGCAGGGCGGACCGCGCCCGGGGGTACCTTCCGGTGATCTCGGCGGCGTCCGCCTTGAGCCGGGTCAGCGTTTCGTCACTGAACGGCATTACCGGTCAACGCCTCCAATCACCGGGTCGATCGACGCGATCGCCGGGATGACGTCCGCGAGGTTGCCGCCTTCGCACAGCACGGAGACGGCCTGCATGTGGTGGAACGAGGGGTCGCGCAGGTGGGCGCGGTACGGCCTGGTGCCGCCGTCGCTGACCACGTGGCAGCCGAGCTCGCCCTTGGGTGACTCGATGGCGACGTAGGCCTGGCCGGCCGGCACCGGAACCCCTCGGTCACCAGCTTGAAGTGGTGGATAAGGGCCTCCATGGACTGGCCCATGATGTGCGCGATGTGCTCGGGCGACGGGCCCAGGCCGTCCGGGCCGAGCGAGAGCCGGGCGGGCCAGCCGATCTTGGCGTCCTGGATCAGCCACGGGTCGTTCGCTATGTTGGCCCGGTCGGCCAGCCGGTCCACGCACTGCTCGATGATCCGCAGCGACTGCTCGATCTCGGCCATCCGCAGCATGTACCGGCCGTAGGTGTCGCAGGTGTCGGTGGTCGGGACGTCGAATTCGTAGGTCTCATAGCCCAGGTAGGGCTGCGACTTGCGCAGGTCCCAGGGGAGCCCGGTCGCGCGCAGGATCGGCCCGGTCACACCCAGGGCCATGCACCCCTCGAGGTCGAGGTAGGCGATGCCCTTCGTCCGGGCGGCGAACACCGGGTTGGCGTCGATCAGCGCGCGCAGGTCGTGGATCCAGGCCGGCGCCTTGCCCAGGAAGTCGCGGATCGCCTCGAGCCCGCCGGCCGGCAGGTCCTGGGCGACGCCGCCAGGACGGATGAACGCGTGGTTCATCCGCAGCCCGGTGATCAGCTCGAACAGGTCAAGGACGTTCTCCCGCATCCGGACGCCCTGCAGGAAGATCGTCGTCGCGCCCAGCTCAAGGCCGAACGGCCCGATCCCGCCCAGGTGGGAGGAGATCCGGTTCAGCTCGAGCATCAGCACCCGGATGATCTGGGCCCGCTCCGGCAGCTTGTCCTCGATGCCGAGCAGCCGCTCGATCCCGAGGCAGTACGTCGCCTCGTTGAACAGCGGGGTCAGGTAGTCGGCGCGGGTGATGAACGTGGTGCCCTGCGTCCAGGTCCGGAACTCCATCGACTTCTCGATGCCGGTGTGCAGGTAGCCAACCGACGCGCGGGCGTCGGTCACCGTCTCGCCCTCAAGGGTGAGGACCAGCCGGAGCACGCCGTGCGTGGACGGGTGCTGCGGACCCATGTTGACGACGATCTGCTCGTTGTAGCCGCGCTCGTTGTCGTCGGTGACGATCTCGTCCCAGTCGCCGCCTGCGACGTTGTAGACACGGCCCTCGGTGGCATCGGCCTCGGTGTCGCTCGCGCCCGGGGTCGCATGCGTGGTCTCCGCCATCAGGAGTACGACCTTCTTTCATCCGGCGGCGGCACCTTGGTGCCGCGGTACTCGACGGGGATGCCGCCGAGCGGGTAGTCCTTGCGCTGCGGGTGGCCCGGCCAGTCGTCCGGCATCTCGATCCGCGTCAGGGCCGGATGCCCGTCGAACACGATGCCGAAGAAGTCCCAGGTCTCCCGCTCATGCCAGTTGGCGGCCGGGTAGACTTCGGTCACCGACGGGATGTGCGGGTCGGCGTCGGGCGCCGACACCTCAAGCCGCACCCGCCGGTTGTGGGTGATCGACAGCAGGTGGTACACCGCGCGCAGTTCACGCCCCAGGTCTTCCGGGTAGTGAACTCCCGATACCCCGGAGAAGATCTCGAAGCGGAGCGCCGGATCGTGCAGCAGCCTGTCCATCACCGCCAGCAGATGCTCGCGGCGCACGTAGAAGGTGAGCTCGCCGTAGTCCACGGTGACCCGCTCGACCGTCGTGGCGAAGTCAAGGCCGGCCGACTGGAGCGCGCTGCCGAGCCCCTGTGCGATCACGTCAAAGTAGCCGCCGTAGGGCGGCTCGGCGGTCCGCAGCGGCGGCCGGTGCACCTGCAGCCGCCCGTAGCCGGAGGTGTCCCCGGTGCTGGTCACGCCGAACATGCCGGTCCGCGCCACCGGCTCGGCCAGGCGCTCCTCGCCCCGGAGGGCGGGAAGATTGGCGTCGTTCTCGGCCTCGGCCTCCTCGACCGGCGGCTCATCAGCGGGCTTGTCCGCGACGGGTGGCTCGGCCGCGGGCGTGTCGGCGGCAGCGGTGTCCGCGGCGGCCGTGTCCTCAGCGGGCGGTTCCCCGGCAGGCGCCTCCTTGCCGGGGAGGTCCATGTCCGACGGCTGCGCCTTCCCATCGGTGACGCCCCCGGGGGTACCCGCTGGCGCCCCCTCGGGGGGTTCGGTCACAGTTCGCTCCCAATGTCGTTGATCCCGGCGTTGACCCGCAGCGGGAGCATGTTCAGGCGGGCATCTTCGAGCTCGGTGATCTCCACGTCGCGGTCCGGCCCGAGCTTCATGTTCATGATCTTGTCGTGCAGCTTGAGGATCGAGTCCATCAGCATCTCCGGGCGCGGCGGGCAGCCCGGCAGGTAGATGTCCACCGGCACGATGTGGTCGACGCCCTGCACGATGGCGTAGTTGTTGAACATGCCGCCGCTTGACGCGCAGACGCCCATCGAGATCACCCACTTGGGCTCCGGCATCTGGTCGTAGATCTGCCGCAGCACCGGGGCCATCTTCTGGCTGACCCGCCCGGCGACGATCATCAGGTCGGCCTCGCGCGGGGTGGACCCGGTCTTCTCCATGCCGAACCGGGCCAGGTCGTGCCGCGGGCCGCCGGTCATCATCAGCTCGATCGCGCAGCAGGCGAGGCCGAACGTGGCCGGCCAGACCGAGCGGGCCCGCGCCCACCCGGCGATCTTCTCCACCGAGGTCAGCAGAACGCCGCTCGGCAGCTTCTCCTCAATGCCCATAACGATCTAGTCCCATTCCAGGCCGCCGCGCCGCCAGACGTAGGCGTACGCGATCAGCACGGTCAGTACGAAGGTCACCATCTCGACCAGGCCGAACACGCCCAGCTGGCCGAAGGTCACCGCCCACGGGTACAGGAAGACGATCTCGATGTCGAAGACGATGAACAGCATCGCGGTCAGGTAGAACTTGACCGGGATCTTGCCGCCGCCGAACGGGATCGGGGTGGGCTCGATGCCGCACTCGTAGGCCTCCATCTTGGCCTTGTTCCAGCGCTTGGGTCCCGCCACGAAGGTCCCCGCGGCGACTGAGAACACGGCAAAGCCGGCGCCGAGTACGGCGAGAACCATGATCGGAATGTAGAGAATCACTCCGATTTCGCCCCCTTCTTGTGGTCATTCATCCTAGGCACCCCATCACCTGGAGCTGGGTGCGATTCGGGTAATGGCGCTGATCAGCCGGTCGCCGACGTCGCCGCCGCGCGGCTCACTGAGGTTGGCCATGAGCTTGAGCAAAAAGCGCATCAGGGCAGGCTTCGACATGCCGGCGTTGGTCACGTAGCGCATCAGCTTGGGGCGGCCGATCAGCTCGACGAAGACCCGGCCGAGCGCGTAGTAGCCACCGTAGGCATCCTGCAGCGCCTCCGGGTAGCCGCGCAGCACCCGCTCGGTTTCCGCGCGGTTGGGCCGGGCCAGCGCCTGGGCGACCACGCGGGCCAGGATCTCGCCCGACTCCATCGCGTAGGCGATGCCCTCGCCGTTGAACGGGTTCACCATGCCGGCCGCGTCGCCGGCCAGCAGCAGCCCGCGGTAGTAGTGCGGCGTGCGGTTGAACCCCATCGGCAGCGCGGCGCCGCGCACCGGCTCGGTGCGGTTCTCCTCGACGTAGCCCCACTCCTCCGGCATCGAGCGGAGCCATCGCTTGAGCAGCGACCGGTAGTCGGTGTTGCCGAATGCCGTCGAGGTGTTGAGCAGGCCGAGCCCGACGTTCGAGGTGCCGTCGCCCATGCCGAAGATCCACCCGTAGCCGGGCAGCAGCCGGTCGCCGTCCCACAGGTCAAGCCACGACTCAAGGTAATCGTCGTCGTGCCTGGGCGACTTGTAATAGGTGCGGACGGCGACGCCGAGCGGCCGGTCGTCCCGCTTGAGCAGACCCATGGCGACTGAGAGCCGGGACGAGTTCCCGTCCGCCGCGACGACCACGCGTGCGCGGAACGTGCGGGGCGAGGCCACCGTCCGTTCCCCATCATCGGCAGTTGACTGTGCCTTCTGCCCACCCTCCTCCCCAGCGCCCTGGCCCTCGGCCTGGATGACGACCCCGGCCACCTGGCCGTCGTCGTCGAGCAGGGGGCCGGTGACGGTGGTGCCCTCGAGGAGCTTCACGCCGGCCGACTGGGCCCGGCGGGCCAGCATCTCGTCAAGCGACGCGCGCGTGCGGACCAGGCCGTAGCCCGGGTAGCTGGACAGCTCGGGCCACGGCAGCTCGAGCCGCAGGCCGCCGCCGATCACCCGCAAGCCCTTGTTACGCAGCCAGCCGGCTTCCTCGCTGACGTCAATACCCATTGCGACCAGCGACTTTACCGCGCGCGGGGTCAGCCCGTCGCCGCACACCTTTTCCCTGGGGAACCGGGACTTCTCGAGCAGCAGCACGTTAAGGCCGGCCTGCGCCAGGTAGTAGGCGGCGGTGGAACCCGACGGCCCGGCGCCGACCACGATCACGTCGGCGTCGTTGTCCCTCAGTGCGGCCGAGTGGCCGCCCTGGCGGCCAGGGACGGTGGCATCGGTTGCGTGCTCGGTCACTTGATCAAATCCTGGGTTTCTTGTGAACGGCTTCACAAAATCTTTGCCGTTAGTTTAATCCTGGCCCGGTTCAGGGCTTTGCACGGACCCACCCTAGCGGTCCCCGTTCCGGTGCTGTACTACGGGTTCCTAGCCACGTGGATGGCCACCACGCCGAGGGAGAGGTCACGCCACTTGACCGCCGTCCAGCCGGCCGCCCGGATCACGTCCGCGAGCTCCCGCTGCGAGGGCCAGTCGGCGATCGACTCGCTGAGGTAGGTGTACGCCTCGGGGTTCCGCGCCGCGCGCCGGGCGATCGCGGGGAGCACGTCGGTCAGGTAACGCCGGTAAAGCATATCGATCGGCTCAACTGTGATCGTACTGAACTCGCACACCACCAGTCGCCCGCCCGGCCGGGTGACGCGGCGCATCTCGGCCAGCGCCTCGCGCGTCCCGTGCACGTTCCTGAGGCCGAACGAGATCGTCACCGCGTCGAACGCGCCGTCCCTGAACGGCAGCTTGAGCGCGTCGCCGGCCGCGAACGAGACCCGGCCCCTCGTCTTGGCCTGCAGCGGGTCGCTCTTGGCCAGCCTGGCCTGGCCCGCCTGCAGCATGCCGAGCGAGAAGTCGCAGGCCACCACGTCCGCGCCGGACGCCGCGAAGGACACCGACGAGGTCCCGGTGCCGGCCGCCAGGTCGAGCACCCGGTCGCCGGGGCCGACCCGCAGGATGCGCTGCACGCTCTTGCGCCACAGCCGGACCTGCCCCATCGACAAGATGTCGTTCATCAGGTCGTACCGGCCGGCCAGGGCGTCGAACATCGCCGCCACCTCGGCGGGCTTCTTGTCAAGATCAGCGCGCGTCATGCGCCCACGCTAGTACCCCCCAGGGGGTACCGGGGGAGATGGGGTCCGCTCGCGATCTGTGCGAGTGGACCCCCGGGGGGTACGGGGGGCTGGCCCCCCGTACCGGGGGGTCACCGGGGGCCAGGGGGGATGGGGGGCGGGAGCCCCTCATGCGGGAAATCAGTCCCCCGGGGGAGACTCAATGCGCCTCGGTGATCATGACCGTGCCCACGGTGGTGTTGGTCGTCTCGTCGATCAAGATCATGCCGCCGGTCAGCCGGTTGCGCGAGTACGGGTCGGCGAAGACCGGCTGGGTCAGCCGCATCCGGACCCGGCCGATCTCGTTCAGCCCGAGCTGGGTGGCGTTCTCGTCGCGGTGCAGGGTGTTCACGTCGATCCGGTAGTGCAGGTCGGTGACGATGGCCTTGACCGTCCGGGTGGTGTGCTTGACGATCAGCCGCGACCGGGGCGCCAGCGGCCGCTCGGCGGACATCCAGCAGACCATGCCCTCGATGTCCTGGGCGGCGGCCGGCCGGTTGTTCGGGCGGCAGATCAGGTCGCCGCGGGAGATGTCCACATCGTCGTCGAGCAGCAGCGTCACCGACATCGGGGGGAAGGCCTCCTCGACCTCCCGGCCGGCCAGCTCGATCTTCTTGATCCGGGTAGTGAAGCCGGACGGCATGTGCAGCACCTCGTCGCCCGGCTTGAGCACGCCGCCGGCTACCTGGCCCGCGTAGCCCCGGTAGTCGTGCAGCTCGGGGTCGCTGGAGGCGTGCGGGCGGATCACGTACTGCACCGGGAACCGCACGTCGATCAGGTTCCGGTCGGAGGCGATGTGCAGGTGCTCCAGGTGGTGCAGCAGCGACGGCCCGTCGTACCACGGCATGTTCGAGCTGCGGTCCACCACATTGTCGCCGTTGAGCGCGGAGATCGGGATGAACGTGAGGTCCTGGACCTCGAGCTTGGTCGCGAACTTGCTGAACTCCTCGCAGATCTCCTCGAAGACCTGCTGGTCGTAGCCGACCAGGTCCATCTTGTTGACCGCGAGGACCAGGTGCGGCACCCGGAGCAGGGTGGTCAGGAAGGCGTGCCTGCGCGATTGCTCGGTCAGGCCGTTGCGCGCGTCCACCAAGATGATGGCCAGGTCCGCCGTCGAGGCGCCGGTGACCATGTTCCGCGTGTACTGGATGTGGCCGGGGGTGTCGGCGATGATGAACTTCCGGCGCGGCGTCGCGAAGTACCGGTAGGCCACGTCGATCGTGATGCCCTGCTCGCGCTCCGCGCGCAGGCCGTCGGTGAGCAGGGCGAGGTTGGTGCCCTCCTCGCCGCGGTCCCTGGAGGTGCGCTCGACCGAGGCGAGCTGGTCCTCGAAGATGGCCTTGGAGTCGAACAGCAGCCGCCCGATCAGCGTGGACTTGCCGTCATCGACCGAGCCGGCGGTAGCGAACCGCAAGATGTCCATGTCTAGAAGTAACCTTCCCGCTTGCGGTCTTCCATCGCGGCCTCGCTCGTCCGGTCGTCGGCGCGGGTCGCGCCACGCTCGGTGATCCGGGTGGCGGCAACCTCGGTGATCACTTCGGCAACGGTGGCGGCGTTCGACACGACCGCGCCGGTGATGGTCATGTCGCCGACCGTCCGGTACCGCACGGTGGCCATGAACGGCTGCTCGTCTTCCGTCCGCGTCAGGAACTCGTTGTCGGCCAGCAGGATCCCGTCCCGCTCGAACACCAGCCGCTCATGCGCGTAGTAAATGGACGGGATCTCCAGGTTCTCCCGCTCGATGTAGTCCCAGATGTCGAGCTCGGTCCAGTTGGAGAGCGGGAACACCCGGATGTGCTCGCCCCGCTTGATCCGGCCGTTGTAGAGGTTCCACAGCTCGGGGCGCTGGTTCTTCGGGTCCCACTGGCCGAACTCGTCGCGGAAGGAGAAGACCCGCTCCTTGGCCCGCGCCTTCTCCTCGTCGCGGCGCGCACCGCCGAACAGCGCGTCGTTCCGGTTCTCTTCGATCGCGTCGAGCAGGGTCACCGTCTGCAGCCGGTTCCTGCTCACCCAGCGGCCGGTCTCCTCGACCGCCCGCCCGGAGTCGATCGACTCCTGGACCGACGCCACGATCAGCCGTACGCCGAGCTCGGCCGCCCGCCGGTCGCGGAAGTCGATCACCTCAGGGAAGTTGTGCCCGGTGTCGATATGCATGACCGGGAACGGGATGTTCGCGGGGTGGAACGCCTTCGCCGCGAGCGCGAGCATGACGATCGAGTCCTTGCCGCCAGAGAAAAGCAGCGCGGGCCGTTCGAACTCGGCGGCCACCTCGCGCATGATGTGGATGGACTCGGACTCGAGCACGTCCAGCTGGGACAAGAGGTAATCAGATCGCATGGGTCGCTTCCCTGATGGCATTGAGCAGCAGGCCCGCGATTGCGGGCCGGCAAACTGAGGATATCCGGCAGCAGCGGGTTCTCCTGGTTATAGACGACATCGCTGCCGTCGATGCGCGAGACGTGCAGGCCGGCGGCGCGGGCTACCGCGACGGGGGCGGCGGTGTCCCACTCGTAGAAGCCGCCGGAGTGCAGGTAGACGTCGTTCTCGCCTTGTATCACCGTGGCAGCCTTCGCGCCTGCGCTTCCGCAGGGGACCAGGTCGGCGTTGAGCAGTTGTGCGACGTCCTTGACCAACTGGGACGCTCTTGTGCGGCTGACGACCAGCTGAAGCGGGCGCTCTGCGCCCAGGCCGGTCGGGAAGATTTCGGCCGACACTCCTTCGGAAGGTCGGCCGGAATCTCCCTCTCGGCCCTGTCGCTCCGCGACGTCCAGGGTGGAGAGGACCAGGCCCTGAGCCGGTAGGGCTACCGCGCCTGCGGTTAGCTCGCCGGATGACGTCGGCTCGCCGGCTACGCCGGCTTGCCGGTATGCGTTGGCTCGTCGGCTTCGCTGGAATGGCTCACCCAGCTGGTTTGGGGGTTCCGGGTCCAGAGGGCTACGTGGACGGCCCAGTCGGTGCGGCCTGGTTCGCCGAACTCGCGGGTGCCGTCCAGGGGGTCGACGATCCAGACTCGGTCGGCGGTCAGGCGGTCCTTGTTGTCGATGCCTTCTTCGGAGAGGACGGCGTCGTCGGGTCTGGCCTTCGCAAGCTCGGCCATCAGGAACTCGTGGGACTGGCGGTCGCCGGCGTTCTTGAGCGTGTCCGGGTCTCCGCCTAGCGCACGCAGGGTCAGGAGAAGGTGGCCCGCCCGCTCCGCTAGATCTGCTGCCAGCACATGGTCGTTGGGTGTGGTCACGGTGCCCTCCTTCGGTTTATGACACGATGGTGGATCGCTGCGTACACGCGGATGTACGCAGCGATCCACCATGATCGGTCCGGTCACAATAACGCGGGCGGATCGGTGTGGTAGAGGTTCTGGGCTTCGGTCAGGCCTTTGGTGATCAGGGTCTCCACGGCGTCGGCGCAGCGGTCGAGGGCGAAGGGGAGTTCCTTGCGCTCGGTGGCGGAGAAGTCCCTGAGCACGAAGTTGGCCGGGTCCATGCGGCCCGGGGGGCGGCCGATGCCGAACCGGACCCGGTAATAGTCACGGGTGCCGAGCGCCGCGGTGATCGAGCGCAGCCCGTTGTGGCCGTTGTCGCCGCCGCCCAGCTTCAGGCGGACCGCGCCGAACGGAACATCGAGCTCGTCATGGAGAACCACGGTCCGTTCAGGGGAAAGCTTGTAAAACCCCAGCAGAGCCGCGACAGGACCACCCGACAGGTTCATGTAAGACTGCGGCCGGGCCAGGGTCACCGGCTCGCCCGCCAGGCGGCCCTCGGCGATGTCGTTGCGGGTGCGGTTCGCCTTGAAGCGGGCGCCTATCCGCTCGGCCAGCAGGGCCAGGGCCAGCTGCCCGGCGTTGTGCCGGTTGCCCGCGTACTCGGGACCCGGGTTGCCAAGGCCGACGATGATCCACCGGTCGTCAGGCATGTGAGGGTGCTCCAGCTTGCCGGCGGGACGCGCGGCGCGGCCTGCGCGCTCGCGCGTCCCGTCAGATCACGTGTGTTACTCGGCGGCCTCAGCGGCACCCGGCGCCGGCGGAACCTCAGCCGGGGCCTCGGTCTCCTCGGCACCCTCGCCGATCTCCTCGTCGAACGAGGCCTGGGTCTGCTGGGCGACCACGTGCATGACCAGCGCCTCGGGGTCGGTCACGAGGGTGGTGCCCTCCGGCAGCTCGAGGTCCTTGGCGAACACCTGGGTGCCGACCTCCGCGCCCTCGACGTCCACGTCGACGCCGTCGGGGAGGTGCGTGGCCTCGGCCTCGACCGAGATCTGCACCATCTGCTGGTCGAGCATGCCACCGGAGAACACTTCGCCGGTAACCCGGACCGGGATTTCAACCGTGACCTTCTCGCCGCTGCGGACCTCGATCAGGTCCACGTGCTCGATCACGCCCTTGATGGCGTGCCGCTGCACCGCCTTCGGCAGCGCGAGCGCGGGACGGCCGCCAGCACCCTCCAGGCGGAACAGCGCGTTCGGCGTCTTCAGCGCGAGCATCAGCTCGTGCTCGGGCAGGGTGAAGTGGCGGTTCTCCGCGCCGTGCCCGTACATGACGGCGGGCACACGACCTTCACGGCGGATGGCGCGAGCCGCCCCCTTGCCGAACTCAGTACGCGGCTCGGCTTCGATACGGACCTCAGGCACGGTCAGTCACTCCTCAACGGATACATGGGATGCGCACCGGAGTCTAGCCGGCAAACAGCGCGGACTACTCGGCCGTCTCCGGAGTGATCGTCGTCTCCGGAGTAATCGTGGTCTCCGGAGTGATCGTCGTCTCCGGAGTGATCGTCGTCTCCGGAGTAATGGTCGTCTCCGGAGTGATCGTCGTCTCCGGAGTGATCGTCGTCTCCGGAGTAATCGTCGTCTCCGGAGTGATCGTTGTGTCGGGCGTGAATTCGCTCATTTCCCCATCCTTCTTTTCCCTCCCGGCTCCGAATTCGAAAAATCTGAACGGCTGGCCACCGGGATTGTTCGGCACAAATCCTTGCGCTCGCGAGTCTAGTGGCGGCATTGACTGGCGATCATGTGAATGTCGCGAGATGCCACGGAAAGCTGGGCATAACGGCCGGGCGTCCCGCGAGTGCGGCCCGGCCGCCAGCTCCGTGACCGCCGCCGCCGCCTCGGCCGCCTGGGCGCGATCGCCGTACTGCTCGAATATCGCCTGGGCCGCCGCCCACGCCGCCCGCGCCTCGGCCGTACCGCCGGCCAGCTCATTGACCTGCCCGAGATGTTTGAACGCGGTCGCCTCGCCCCACAGATCGCCTGCCTCGCGATGCTTGCGGACAGCCTCGGTAAAGCTCGCTGCCGCGTCGTCGAGTCGGTGCAGATGCATGTAGACACGGCCGAGATTGTGCAGCGCATGCCCTTCGCCGTAGCCGCCCACTTCGCGGAATATGTCGCAGGCTTCGGCGTAGCATTCCGCTGCCGCGGCCAGGTCGCCTAGCCCGGAGTACACCTCGCCGAGGTTGTTTACCGCGGCGCCGAGCCGGATTGACGGACCCATTGGCCGCAGCAGGTCGGTCGCATGCCGCATGTACCGCAGCGCTTCCTCCGCGGCGCCGTCCACGTTGAGGTACCCCTCGCCGAGTGCGAGCGCGGTCTGCGCTTCTCCCATGGTGTCGCCCAGCTCCCGGCGCATGGCGAGCGCCCGCTCAAGGTGGCCGAAGGACTCCCCGTCACGCATCTTGGCCAGGGCGAAGCCAAGCTGGTTGAGCATCCAGGCCTCGCCGAGCCGGTCGCCCGCCTGATGCGCGCTCTCGACCGCTATGCGCTGGGTGCTCACGCAGTCGGCCCAGTTACTCCGCCGGTTGAGCAGCGGGAACAATGCCGCGGGAAGCCGCCAGGCGATCTCGTGCAGGCTCGCCGCGGCCGCCTGGCGGGTAGCGGCAACGACGTTGTCCCGCTCATCGTCGTACCAGGCCAGTGCCTCGTCCACGCTGCCGAAGTCGGCTGTGGAGACGCCTTCCCGCACCGGTTCGCGCGCGACCTGGTAGCGCTGCTGGCGACACCGCGTCGGCGGCGGCTTGCGCGGTGTCCCGGTACCACCGCAGCAGCCCGCCGGCCGCTTCCACCCGCGCTGCCTGCGATTCCTCCGCCTGCGCCCGCTCGGTCGCGTACACCCGCAGCAGGTCATGGAATCGGTACCAGTCCGCGGCGGGCGACTCAAGCAGGTTGGCGTCGACCAGCGTCTCCAGCGCATCCGCGGCATCATCTTCTTCCTGCGCCCCGACCAGAGCCGCCGCCGCCGTCAGGCTGATCTGCGGCCCCTGCCACAGGCCAAGCAGCCGGAACGCCCGGGCCGGGTCCACGCCCGGGGCCTTCGACCGGAGACTGCCGTAACTGACCTGGAACGACGCCCGGACAGCGAGATCGCCAATGCTGAGCTCGTCGAGGCGGCGGTGCTCGCTGCGCAGCCGGCCCGCCAGCGTGGCGATCCGCCACTGCCTGCGCGCCGCCAGCCGCGCCGCGCAGATCCTGATCGCCAACGGCAGCCCCGCGCACGCTACCAGCACCTCCGCGGTGGCGTCGGGCTCCGCCGCCGCCCGGTCATCCCCCACAATCCGCGAGAACAGCGCCAGCGCCTCAGTGTCCTCAAGCACGTTCAGATCGACGAACCGGGTACTGGCCAGGTCGGACGTGCGGTTGCGGGCCGTCACCAGAACCGCGCAGGCGGAGCTGCCCGGCAGCAGCGGGCGGACCTGCGCCGCGTCCCTCGCGTTGTCGAGGAGGATGAGCACCCGGCGCCCGACGAGCGTTGTCCGGAACAGCGCCGCACGCTCATCGTCGCCCGCGGGCACCTTGTCGCCGTCGATTCCCAGGTCACGCAGGAACCGGGCGAGCACCTCGCCCGGTTCGGCCGGCTGCGGGCTCGCCCCGAGGAGGTCAACGTAGAGCTGGCCGTCGGGGAACTGCGCCCGGACCTGGTGCGCCGCGTGCACGGCGAGCGTGGTCTTGCCCAGGCCTCCAGCGCCGCTCACGACGGCGATGGGGACCGCGCCGGGAGTGCTTCCGGATTGCCCGCCGAGCAGCAGGGCGGCCAAGTGCGCGACATGCGTCTCACGCCCGGTGAAGTCGCCAATGTCGGTCGGCAGCTGCGCGGGGCGCGGAATGGACGGGGCAGGCCCGGCGGTCACCGCGGCGGACGCCTCGGCCGCCGCCGAGGCTGCCGTTGCCGGTGCTGGTTCCGCGATTATGCCGATCGCGATGGTGCCCGGCGGATCACCCGTGTCCGCGTCGTCGCCGTCCTCATCGGCCCGCTTCGGCGCTGCCTCCGGGTACGGCATCGGCGGAGTATCGGCCGCCGCATCTGGCGCGGCATCCGGCTCGCCCGCTGGCGTACCGGCTACGGCCCGTCCCGGGCGCGGCCGTGGCCGCGGTGACGGGCGCCGACGCATCGGCGGCAAGCAGTTCGGCGTACAGCCGCTGAAGATCGCCGCCCGGGTCCGCGCCGAGCTCGTCGGCGATCACCCGCCGCGCCTGGGCGTACACCTCGAGCGCCTCGGCCCGCCGTCCCGCCTCCTCCAGCGCCCGCATCAGCAGTGCCCACAGCCTCTCCCGCAGCGGATACTCCGCCACCAGGCCACGCAGCTCGGGTATTACCTGGCTGGCGCCGCCGCAGCCGAGGTCCGCCTCGACGCGCAGCTCAGTCGTGGTCAACCACAGCTCGGCGGCCCGGTCAGCACGGTTCGCCAGCAGCGGTGACGGCAGAACATCGGCCAGCAGCGGGCCCCGCCACAGCCCGAGCGCCTCACCAAGCAACCCCGCGGCCCGGCCCGGATCGGCCGCCGCCAGCGCGGCGCTTCCCTCCGCGGCCAGCGACTCGAAAACCTGCAGGTCCAAATCTCCCGGCGCGATACGGAGCATGTACCCGGGCGCCCGGTAGGTGAGCATCTCGCCGCCGGTGTCGCCGATGACCTTCTTCAGCCGGTGGACGTAGATGCTGACCAGGTTTTTGGCCGTGCTCGGGGGGCTGTCGCCCCACAACTCATAGATCAGGCTCTCGGTCGGCACCAGCTGGCCGGGGCGCACGAGCAGGCAGGCGAGCAGCGACCGCCACCGGGGTGCGCCAATGGCGGTCCAGCCGTTTGGCGACAGCACCTCAAGCGGCCCCAGGATGCGAAAGCGCATCAGGCTGCCCCCTCCGCAAGCACGCTGTCCTCGCTTTCCTGGTAACCGCGAGGTCCGGCGACGTGGGAACACGCCCGCCAGATGTGTCGCTATCGATCCCCACTCAATCATGACTCAAGCGCACGGTAATCGGATACGGGGTGATGCATCGCATTGCGTCCCGTTTGGCGCGCGGTGAAACGAAATCCGCGTTGGCGGCACGACGGGCATGCCCGGCCAGGACAAACCGTCAAATCCAAACGTTAACCAACGCAACCCGATTGAGCCGAGGGCCGCCGGCTGGCCTTCCTCGGCTCAATCGCCGCTCAACCGGCGTCTGCCATGCTCGGCTCAGCGCCTGAAAGCAGCGGGGACCGCACGGACCCGCGTTTCGCGTCGCAGCGGACGGTCACCGGGGCGTCGTCCAGTACGACGCGGAACGCGGCCGGCGGTGCCAGACGGCGCATGAGCTGGTGGTCGGGACGGAGGGGTGGCCGGCCCCGACCACCTAAAAGCCCCGTCCCGCCACTCCGGGGAATGGCGGGACGGGCCCTTTGCTTTTACGCTCCCCGCGGGCGCTCGCCCTGGAAATCAGCGCCCGGAAATCTGTTAACTCTGGCCGTCGAAGAGGCTGGTCACCGAGCCGTCGTTGAAGACCTCGTTGATCGCCCGGGCGAGCAGCGGCGCGATTGACAGCACGGTCAGCTTGTCGAACTTCTTCTCCTGCGCGACCGGCAGCGTATTCGTGATGACCACCTCGCTGATCCGCGAGTTCTTCAGGATGTCGATGGCCGGGCCGGAAAGCACGCCGTGCGTCGCCGCCACGATCACCCGGTCCGCGCCCTGGCTGAACAGCGCGTCCGCCGCCTTGGCGATCGTCCCGCCGGTGTCGATCATGTCGTCTACCAGGATGCAGGTGCGGCCCTGGACGTGGCCGACCACCTCGAGGACCTTGACCTGGTTGGCCACCTCGGGGTCACGCCGCTTGTGGATGATGGCCAGCGGCGTGCCGAGCCGGTCAGTCCACCGCTCGCAGACCCGGACCCGGCCCGCGTCCGGCGCGACCACGGTCACGTTCCGCACGTTCAGCTTGCTCTCCAGGTAGCCCGCCAGGATCGGCAGCGCGAACAGGTGGTCAACCGGCCCGTCGAAGAACCCCTGGATCTGCGCGGTGTGCAGGTCGACCGCCATCAGCCGGTCCGCGCCCGCGGTGGCGAACAGGTCGGCGATGAGCCGGGCCGAGATCGGCTCCCGGCCAGCGCTTTTCTTGTCCTGCCGGGCGTAGCCGAAGAAGGGCATCACGACCGTGATCCGCTTGGCCGACGCCCGCTTGAGCGCGTCGACCATGATCAGCTGCTCCATGATCCACTGGTTGATGGGAGCGGTGTGACTCTGCAGCACGAAGGCGTCGCAGCCCCGGACCGACTCCAGGAACCGCACCATGATCTCGCCGCTGGCGAAATCGTAGAGCCGGGAGGGCGCGAGCTCGACCCCCATACAGTCGGCGACCTCAGCCGCAAGCTCCGGGTAGCCGCGCCCGCCGAACAACATCATCTTCTTCTGGCTGGGCGCCGTCATGCCGCTCACCTGCTACTGCTCTCCCTCACAAAAATTCAATCATCGGAACGGACCCGTTGCGCTGCGTCAGCGGACCGTGAATGCTGCCGGTTGCGAACGACCCAGCCGTCGGAATTGTGCTGCCGTCCGCGGGCGATGCCGAGGTCCCCGGCGGGCACCTCGTCGGTGATCACCGAGCCCGACGCCGTGTAGGCGCCGTCCCCGACAACGACCGGTGCCACCAGTACGGTGTTGCTGCCAACGAAGGCGTGCTCGCCGACGATGGTGTGCTGCTTGGCCACGCCGTCATAGTTGGCGAAGATCGTTCCGGCCCCGATGTTGGTCCCGGCGCCCACGGTCGCGTCGCCGACATAGGCGAGGTGCGGGACCTTCGCACCCGGGCCGATGGCGGCCTTCTTCAGCTCCACGTAGGTACCGACGTGGGCGTCCTCGGCGATGCTGGTACCCGGCCGGATGTAGGCGAACGGCCCGATGGAAGCCCGGGGCCCGATCTCGGCCTGCCGGCAGACCGCGTTCAGGACGGCGGCGTCCGCGCCGACGGTGGTGTCCTCAAGCAGGCAGCCCGGCCCGACCTTGGCGCCTTCGCCGACGACGGTGGCCCCCTGGAGCTGGGTCTGCGGGCCGATCTCGGCGTCCTGGCCAATGCTGACGGTGACGTCGATCCAGGTGGACGAGCGGTCGATGATGGTGACCCCGGCGAGCATCCAGCCGTCGAGTATCCGGTTGTTGAGCTCCCGCCGGGCCTGCGGCGAGCTGCACGCGGTCGTTGACCCCCATGATCTCGCCGGCGTCGGCCGCGAGCATGGTGCCGACCTGATGGCCATCGCCGCGCAGGATGCTCCACCACGTCCGTGAGGTACTCCTGCTGCTGGTCGTTGTCGGTGGTCACCCGCTTGATCGCGTCCGCCAGGAGCGCGCCGTCGAAGGCGTAGCAGCCGGAGTTGCACTCGTCGATGGCCCGCTCTTCGGGCGAGGCGTCGCGCTCCTCGACGATGCGCAGGAACGCGCCGTCGGCGCCCCGGACGATCCGCCCGAACCCGGGGAAGTCCCCCCGCGCGGTCAGCACGGTGACGGCGTTGCCCGCCCGGTGATGGCCGTCGACCAGCTCGCGCAGCGTCTGGCCGCGCAGCAGCGGCATGTCACCGTAGGTCACCACGACGGTGCCGGGGACGACCCCAATCGCCTCGGTCACCATGCGGACCGCGTGCCCGGTGCCGAGCTGCTGGTCCTGGCAGACGACCAGCGCCTGCGGCGTCACCGCGGCGACCTCGGCGCTCACCTGTTCCCGGCCGTGCCCGACGACGACCACCAGCCTGCTGGGGTCGAGCTCGCCTGCTGCCGCGATCGCGTGCCCGAGCAAGGTCCGGCCGCACAGCGTGTGCAGCACCTTGGGGGTGCGGGACTTCATGCGCCTGCCCTCGCCGGCGGCGAGGATGACGACTGCAGCCGGGGAAGTTTCGCTCACGAAAAAAAGCATCTCCTCGGGTATCGCGCCGAATATCTGCCAAGGGTCATCATCCCCGCGAACACCACTGCGCGGAGCGACGGAAAGCTTGTTCACCGTCTCCTCACCCGCAGGATACCTGCCCGCCGTGAGCGGGCGTAGACCAGAGTGATGGTGGAGCCCGATGTCGCCAGCTCATCGCGGCCGGGACGCCGCCCGCAGCCCCGCTGCCGGCCGACAACCAGGCAGAAACGACCCCGTACCGGCGATGCCGGTACGGGGCGTCAGCCAGCGTGCCGGGAGGCGCCTGCGGGACCCGCATCCAGCACCGCGCTCGCGCCGTACCGGACGTGCCTCAGGGGCAGGGTGCCTCCCGCCTAGCTGGCAAAATTTTAACTGGATATGCCCGGCTTGTCCGCAGCTTCCGCTGTGCCCTGGACCACGTCGTCGGGGGGGACAAGCTCGCTTGGCTCGAACGCGCCCTCGCCCGCCACCGCCGCCAGCTCGCCGCCGAGGAGCTCGTGGCTGCCCGGCTTGGCCACGCGGCCGGTCAGCGCCGAGGCGATGGCCGCGACCACACAGACCGCGATCGCGAACCCGAACGCGATGCCGAGGCCGCTGTGGAACGGAGCGGTGATCAGATTCGGGAAGAACTGCCGGCCGGCCAGGTACGCCGCGTGCGCCGGGGTCATGTGCGACAGCACCGGGCCGAGCAGCTCCTGCATCGGGTTGTAGCCGAGGAACGCGGCGAACAGCACGCCGATCGGCGGCAGGTGGGAGACGGTCGTCGCGGCCGCGGCCGGGACGCCCTGCGCGGTCAGGCCCGCTGAACATGGTACGCGGCAGCGTGCTGGCCAGCCCGGCCACCATCAGCGAGAAGAAGATGCCGATGGACAGCACCGACGCCGAGTTCTGGAAGGTCGCGATCATGCCGCCCGCCGCGCCGCGCGCGTTGGCCGGGACCGAGTTCATCATCTCGGCGCGGTTCGGCGAGGAGAACAGGCCGGTGCCGAAGCCGTTGATCCCGATGAGGAGCGCGAACTCCCAGTAGGTGAAGTTCACCGGCAGGAAGCCAGGGCGAGGAAGGTGGCCGCCGGTCAGCAGCGCCCCGCCGATGGTGAACGCCTTGGCGCCGAACTTGTCGGACAGTATGCCGGACAGCGGCGCGGACACCAGGAAGCCGATCGTCAGCGGCACCAGGTAGATGCCGGCCCACAGCGGGGTCTGGCTGTAGCTGTAGCCGTGCAGCGGCAGCCAGATGCCCTGCAGCCAGATGATCAGCATGAACTGCATCCCGCCGCGGCCCATGCGCCATCATCAGGTTCGCGACGTTGCCCGCCGCGAAGGGCCGGATCTTGAACAGCGAGATCCGGAACAGCGGCTCCGCGACCCGCGTCTCGACGAACACGAAGATGACGAGCAGCGCCACGCCGCCGAGCAGTCGCGGCCAGCACGCGCGGGGTTGGTCCAGCCCATCGCGCTGGTCGCCGTAGGGCTGGAGGCCGTAGGTGATGCCGACCAGGATGGAGATCAGGCCCGACGCCGAACAGGATGTTGCCCCACCAGTCCATCTTCGCGGGCCTGCGCGTCCCGACGTCGTTCAACATGAAGTAGGCCCAGACGGTGCCGAACACGCCGATCGGGGCCGAGATGAGGAAGACCAGGTGCCAGTTGATCGGGCCGAGCACACCGCCGAGAATGAGGCCGATGAACGACCCGGCGATGGTCGCGATCGAGTTCAGGCCCAGCGCGGTGCCCCGCTGGTTAGCCGGGAACGCGTCGGTCAGGATCGCGGTCGAGTTCGCGAACAGGAAGGCGCCGCCGACGCCCTGCACGATCCGCCAGATGATCAGCCACAGCGCGGCAGCCGTACCGTGCATCCAGGTTATGGTCAGGAAGATCGACGCGACCGAGAAGATCGCGAAGCCCATGTTGTACATCCGCACCCGGCCGAACATGTCGCCCAGCCGGCCGAAAGACACCACCAGCACCGCGGTGACGACCATGAACCCCATGAACATCCACAGCAGGTAGCTGGTGTTCCCGGGCGCCAGCGGGTTCAGCCCGATGCCGTGGAAGATGTCCGGCAGCGCGATCAGCACGATCGACTGGTTAATCGTCACCATCAGCACACCGAGCGTGGTGTTGGACAGCGCGATCCACTTGTAGCGCGGCCCGAGCACGGGATTAGACGACGCGGGCGCGCCCGCCTCGGAATGAGCCGTCATGGTGGGAGATGTCCCCTAGCTAGTCAGGAAATCTTCAGTAGTTGCATTAAGCAAACTAATCTTAGCTCACGGGTCTTCGACCGCGCCCTCAAGGAGGAGGGGCAGGGAGGCCGCTCGTGTCAGCAGACGCACTACGGGACACTGCAGCCGGATGGCAACGCCAGCGGCAACTCGGTCAGCAACTGCGCGGCGCTCGGTTCCAGTTCCACCGGCTGGCTCACGGTGTCCATGCTGCGGACGGGTGAGCAGGTCGAGGTCTGGTACAACCAAACGTTCGTAGGCAAGGTCCCGCTGCCCACCAATGCGAACGAGGCCCTGATCTTCCAGAACCAGGACGGGCCGAGCAACACTTGCCCCACATGCAACGGGCCGCTGGTCTACCCGTCCACGGCGTGGCTCTCGAAGGTCGCCGTGTGGAGTGAAAGTGGCGGTTGACCTGAGCTGCCCGTCCAAATAAACGCCACCAGCGCCTGCCCGGCCGGCCGGGCACGTGATCGCTCCGGCTGCTCAGGCCCGGCTGTCCCAGCGGTCGTAGTAGGGGCGGACGCCGAAGGCCTTGGCCAGCGCCCATAGCGGGGGGAGCATGAGGTTCTGGGCCCAGATGGGCGGCGAGGTGACCCGGCTTTCGTGGCGGAAGTGCCAGAAGGTGGCGCCGAGCTGGAGCGGGTTGCGCGGCGCGCCCCGGGGTGTGGTCTTGCCGTCGGCGACCAGGCCGGCGAAGGCCTCGTGCAGCTCCTTGGTCCGCAGGCCCGGGCGGAGCTCGACGATGCCCTCGATCTCGGCCGGCCCGGGGTTGCCTTCAGAATGCGGCAGGCCGGCCGGCACGATGATCGTCTCGCCCGGCCCGGCCACGTGTTTCTTGCCGTTGAGGGTGAAGTGGGCTTGGCCGGCCAGGATGGTGAAGCGCTCTTCCTGGTGCGGGTGAATGTGCTCGGTGATTACCCCGCCGGGAACGCTACGCCAGGTGAACCGGACCAGCTGCCCGCCGTTGTCCTCGGCGGTCGCGGTGTAGGTGATCCACTCGCCGGTGGCGGGGTTGAAGAAGGGCCGGAACCCGGCCGCGGGGCTGTCTGCCGCAGTCATGATCATCCCTTCGTGCCGGGCGAAGCCGGGCCTGGCCGACGCGCAGCCCGCAGCCCCGCCAGGTCGTGGAAGCCCGCGGCGGCGGTACCCAGAAGCACTACGCCGGCGGCGATACCGGTGGTCACGGCGAGCGATGAGCCTGACATGGTGGCGGCCAGGATGACCGGACCGGCGGTCAGCGCCCAGCCGACCGGGCGGTAGCGGGGGATGTGGACCAGGTGGTCCAGATAGAGCAGCAGCGGACCGATGGTGATAACGACAGAGGGAAGCACCCAGTCCGGATGGCCGGCCGCGATGACGATGGCGGGCAGAATGAAGGCAGCGGCCAGTTCGATGACGGTGGCGGCGGTCACCGACCGCTCGATCCGCCGGGCCTGCGGGCCGGCCGGGCGGGGGCCGGTGCCGGCCGTGACCTTGATCGCGTAGGCGACCACGGCGATCACGGCGACGCCGGACGCCGCGAGCAGCACGTGTCCGGTGCTGCCGCCGATGGCCAGGGTCGCCCGGACCAGCCAAAGGGCGGCGAAGGCGGCCTGGATGAACCCGCCGACGCGCCGCACCCGCCGCGACCACGCCACGGCCGGAGTCAGGCCAGGGGTCTTGATGGCATCCGGCTGGGTTGTACTCCAGATGGGCTGGGCGGGGCACGGCGTTGATCGCCTCCGGTTTGGTGGTCATGGCATGCCGGGCCGGGTCCGGTACCAGGCGACGGTCGCGGCTATGGCGTCGGCCAGCGGGGTGCCAGCAGGCCCGAAGACGGACTCGTATTTGGTGGTGTCCAGGACGAAGGGCTCGCCGAACTGGTAGTAGGTCTCGGTCAGCTCCCGTAGCACCGGGTTGACCAGTCCCAGGCCGCGCACGGCCAGCTTGGGCAGCGACCGGATCCCGACCGGATGCCCGACCTCGGCACTCACCAGGTCCAGGAGTGCCCGGGTGGTGCCGGTGGCCGGGCCGGGCAGGTGCCAGACCTGGCCGGCAGCGCGGGCGTCGGTGCCCAGGGTGGCCAGGCCGGCGGCGATGTCAGGGACGTAGCTGTAGGTGTGCGGCAGGGCGGGGTTGCCGATGAAGTCGGCGCGCCGCCCGGCCAGGGCGTTGCCGAAGACCCGCTCGCCGAGCGTGGACCCGGCGGTGACGCCGGGGCCGAAGAAGTCGGAAGCCCGTCCGATGGCGATCCGGACCCGGCCGGCGTCGGCGGCGGCCAGCAGCTCGGCGGTCATCGCCGCACGGGCCCGGCCCTTGACGCCGGTGGCGGCCAGCGGCAGGTCCTCGGTCATCGGCCTGCCGCCGGTTGGACCGTAGCCGTACAGGTTCTCCAGGCTCACCAATAGCGCACCGGTGCGCTCGGCGGCGGCCAGCGCCCCACGCTGCAGCGGCGGGAACCGATCCGGCCACTGGTTGTACGGGGCGTTCAGGCACTGGTAGATGACCGCCGCGCCCTTGGCCGCGTCGGCGGCGGCTTCAGGGTCGGCGGCATCAGCGGCGCGCCAGTCGACGCCGGCGGCCAGCGCGGGCGGCCGGTGCCGGGACACCGCCCGGACGGACTTGCCCATCCCGGCCAGGTGCGCGGCCAGGGCATTGCCAACCTGGCCGGTTCCGAAAACCACGTGCAGCCGATCCTCACCCATGACTTGCTCCTCGCCGGATTGCGTTTGTTGCGTCATCGCGTTGCTCCTGACTCATGACGTTTCTTTCTCGCAGTTACAGCAATGCATTTCTAAAACCCCGAAGCCATTAGGCCTTCGGGTTTACGTATGTTTCCTCGAGCACTTTGAGCAATTCGAGCACGCCGGAGAAAGGCCTCCAGGTGCCGGAACCGTCCGTTCGCATTTGCCCCTCGAGATGCCCTTCCGGAGTCCGGTTGATATCGAGGAGAAGGCGAACCGTTTGCCCCTGCGTTGGTGAGGAGTCCATGGCTCACAGTTAACGCGGGCAACGCGGCATTGTCCCCAGGGTGTGACCCTAGGTTCGACCCCGTGGTTTTGCGCTGGACCGACCGCGGTCCGGTCGACCGCCGTGTGCCCGGTTGCCGGGGCGGGGCCGGTCAGGCCAGAAGAGCGGCTAGCGCCCGGCGGGAGGTGATGTCGAGCTTGATGTAGCTGTTGCGGAGGTGGTACTCCACCGTTTTTACGGACACATACAGCTGGCTGGCCACCTCCCGGTTGGTCAGTCCGGTGGCGGCCAGCCGGGCCACGGCCAGTTCGGAGCGGGTGAGCCCCAGAAGGGCAGCGGGACTGCTGGTCGCGGCTGTGACCTGCAGGGCTGCCAGTTCCTTGGCGCACGCCTGCACGTACGGGTCTGCTCCCAGGCCGGAGAAGAGTCGGTGGGCATTTTCGAGCTGGGCAACCGCCGTCGGCCGGTCCCCCGCCGCACGCAAGCGGCGGCCGTCGTCCAGGCTCAGCAGGGCGTGTTCAAATGGCATCGCCACTTGCGCCGCGATCACATGGCCCTGCCTGAACGCCGCTTCCGCCTGGGTGGCAGACCCTCTGGCCACGGCCAGGTTGCCCCCACAGCGGGCGAGGGCCAGGGCGGCCGACGCCAGCCCGGCCGCAGGTATGGCGTCCTCGAATTCGCTGAGCGCGGTCTCGGCGTCGTCAAGTCGTCCCAAACCGATCAGCGCGTCTGCCTCGATGGCTCTCCAGTTGAAGATGCCAGGGCGCCCCCCGACATCGAGGAGCCTGGTTGCCCGCACCGGCTCTGTCGCGGCAAGTACCGCGGTCAGGTCCCCGCGCGCCGAAGCAAGACAGGCGCCCGCCGTCGCGGCGCACGCCACCGCCAGGACCAGCGGAAACCGTTCGGCCGCGAGCCGGGCCGCAGTGACGTGCGCCTGCGCGGCAGGCCACTGGCCACGGAAGGCCAGGACCTGGGCTGACCGTGCGTGCGCCCGCGCGAGGTCCAGCGGCCTGTCTGTGTCTTGCGCCATTGAGGTCGCCAGCTGAGCATGCGCGACGGCGGCGTCCCAGTCGCCCCGGCGGAAGTGGGCGTCGCTCAGATGAGCCAGACATGGGCCCGGATAGGTTGACGGCCGTCCTGTCCGCAGCCGGGCCGCCGCGATGCCCAGGTCCGCGATGGCACCGGGCAGATCATCGACGTACACCTTCAGCATGCCGCGCATGATCAGGGCGTCGGTCTCGGGCATGGGTACTTCGTTTCCCGAGACGGGCAGGAAGGCTAGCGCGGCCAGCCCCTCGGGGCTGCGGCTGGCCGCGGCGAACGCATATGCCTGCGCTGTGCGGGCCATGGCCCGCAGTGCCGAACCCGGAATGGTCCCGCTCACCGCCCGGTCCGCCCAGGTCAGCGCCTGGTCGGGGCGACCAGAAATGACCATCCAGTTGGCCAGGGATGTCGCGGCCCGCGCTCCGGTTTCACCCTCGGTCCCCGGGTCGTGGGCCTGCCACGCGGCGAGCAAGCTACCCTCCGCGCCAGGCGATCCGGTGAACAGTCCCAGAAGCCCGGCCAGGGCGTCGCGGCGAGCACTCGTGACCTGGCATGATGCCAGAACTCGGGCCGCCGCAGAGGTATCCGCGGCGTTGAGCAGGACGACGGCGGCGTCGAGCAGCCGCCTCTCCCGATCCTGCGCAGCTAGCGAAAGGGCGGCTGCTTGCTCCAGAGCCCAAGCGGCTGCGCCCGCGTCGCCGGCCGCCGCAGCAGCCTGGGCGGACGCTTCGAGTTCACCGGCCAGCGCCTCATCGGGGCCGAGCGATGCGGCTGCCCGGTGGGCTAGCCGCGCACGGCCGGCCACGACCTCGCCGGCCCGCGCGTGCAGTTCGCGGCGGCTCGCGGGGCTGAGATCGGCGTAGATCGCCGCCCGGTACAGCGGATGGGCAAAGGCCAGCTCCAGCGCCGAGGCATCTTCGGTCAGCAGCCCGGCTGCGATCGCCGCATCCACCTCGTTCTGCGCATCAGGCAGCCGGGCAACCCGCGCGATGGCCGGGACCGGCGCGTGCTGCCCCAGCACCGAAGCTGCCGCCAGGAGAGACTGAACTGCCGCCGGGAGCGCCGCTACGCGGGCCAGGATCACCGCGGACAGCTCCCGTGGCGCCGGCAACCCGCGACCCTCCGCCGCACTGAGCCGGGTAACGCCGATCTCCTCCAGCAATGCCCGGCAATACAGCGCGTTGCCTTCAGTATGGGCCGCCAATCGAGACGCCCCGCGCTGCGACAGCACGCCCAGCCCTAGCGCGCTCGCCAACTCGGTGAGATCGCCAGGGCTAAGGCCGCCCAGACGGATACGAGTCACCCGCGAGTCACCGCCCGCAAACCGCGCCCAGCCGGGATCGGTCAGCCCTCCGGCCCGCGCCGACACGACCGCCAGCACCTTGTCCGCACGCAGCCGGCGCAAGGCAAACAGCACCGCACGCGCTGACGGCCGGTCAACCCACTGCAGATCGTCAATGGCGAGTACGACGACCTGACCGCCGGATTGCAACCGGTCGAACAGATCCAGCAGCCGACCTCCAACCGCCACCGGGTCCGTCCCGGGCTCTGTCAGGACCCCCGGCTGCAGCTGATCGATTACCCCATAGGAAAGCAGTGTCTCTGCCTCGTCACCGCCAACCTGGAGAACGACTGCATCCGCCAGCGAACCGAGGAACCGGGAAAGCAGAGTCGACTTGCCTCCCCCAGCGTCGCCCTCCACATAGACCACCTGCGGATGGCCCATCTCGACCGCAGCAAGCCGCTCACCCAGGATGCGCAGTTCGCTCTGCCGACCGACGAAACCGGCGGGGGCACTCACGCGAAAAGCACCGGCGTTGGCTGCATCAAGGAGCAACCGCCCTACCTGCGGCAAGTCGTTCCTGGCAGGCACGACGTTCGCCAGGCCTTGGGAAGAATCCCGCACAGGGCGACGAAGACGGCCTGGGGAGGACACGGGGGGAAGTGTTCCTAGCCATCGCCGACCATCTCTGAAAGGGGATCCGCTGGCGCCCGTAAGATCGCCTGTTGTCACCGCGAAGGCCAAGGCCAACGCACCGGCTCCACATTACCGTTACCGTCCAGCAATGCCAGCGTAGTTCGGTAGCCATCTCGGCTTGATCTTCGGCCAACCGTCCAGAGGCAGTTGACAGCAGCCGGGCTCACGGCTCCGGAGGCGGTAGGTCCACAGTGGCGCTAACTGCGCAGACTGCGACACCGCCTGCGGCTATATTGCCCGGAAAGAATCCGAGGAAAAACTACTACACGCAGCAAGATACGCTGGTGGCATAACCGTATTTGGCACGCAAGGGCCTCTGAATTCCCCGGATCGGTCCATCCTCACATCAATGATGACGTGGCTGACGCTAGTCTCCCAGATCGTGCCGAGCACGCCGTTCACCTGAAACCCGTAGCGCGCCTCGGATGGAACGCTCTTGATAATGAACGGCATGGCGCAGGAATAGACCGTGGTCCCCGACTCGACAATGCCCGCGGGCGACCAGAGCCCGAGCGTGGCAGTCCCGATCACCGTGCCGCCAGAGTCGGTGACCGTCACCTGTGTCCCGGGGACCGGGCTGGCCGACCTGCAGCCCGCATAGGTGGAGGCGTTCACGCCCGGCCCGGACGCCGACGACAGGCCCAATGACGGCGTCAGCGTTCCGTGGATCGCGATGCTCGAGCTACCGCCCCCGCATGCGGCGGCCAGGGCTGCGGCTGCGATCACTGGGAATACAGCAACCTGGACAATCTTCACGGGTTATTCCTCGCTCTGCGGTTGTCGGCGAGCTTGCCGAGCATCGCGCCGAAGATCGGCTGACACCAGGAGGGTGTGTCCGCTGCCGCAGCGGCGCGTCCGGCGCCACGAGCTCTCGCGGCCGGTACCGCTATGCCTAGTAGCTGATCTGTCCCTGGAAGGTGGCGGCGTTGTCGGTCGTCTCGCTCGTCGCGGTAACCGAGACGACCACGCTGCTGATCGTTTCGGTAAACGTCCCGCTGGCGGCGGCGTAACGACCGGTGCCGCCGGTGATCGTGTTGACCTGCGTGCTCTGGGTGGTGGTGCTGGACGTGAACGTCCCAGTCCCCGTGAGGGTCGAAAACACCTCGTTACCGTTCGCCGCCACGAGAGTATCCGTTCCCGTATAGGTGAACGTGGTAGGGCCCGTGACTGTGAACGTCGCAACGTCGCCGCCGGTGATCGCGCCGAGAGGGCAGACGTGACCGGTGAAGCTGCTGGTCGCGGCGCCCGTGACAAGGCTGGCCGTCAGGGTCCCCTCGCTTGTGCCTCTCAGCGGATGGTCCGTGCCTTTTGCCGCCGCCATCGCCGCTGCCGGGCTTATGGCGGCGAACGCGAGGAGCACCAGGGATGATAGGAGAAGAAGTCTGCGTAGTGGCATACCTGCCACTCCCTTCTGGGTCCGAGCGGGGATTTGTGCAGATAAGACACGAAGCGATCGGAAACGAGCGATGCGTATTCGGCTTGTTCTCACCGTCGCCAGATTTCTGGTCCTAGCGGGAAGGAGGCTCGGCGGAGGCCTCAATCCCGGCAGCGACAGCTCCACCGGACGATGGGCCGGCGGGCTGGGCTTGTGCATGGTTAAGGTACTGACGTTAGCTCCGCCTGCAGGCGGAGAAATCCCCTGAATCAGTGACATTTATGAAAAGGCGTACTGAAGGAAGGGTGGCAAGCTGGTCAGCTCAGCGCGGTTCTGATCGCACAGAAGACCGTGAGGCTACTCTCTGCTTGCGGGGGCGGAGAGCAGCTGTGCGGCCAGTTCGGTACGAGACCTTACGCCGAGCTTTTGGAAGATATGCCGGACGTGGGTCTGTACGGTGTTCACCGTGACGAACATCGCGGAGGCGACTTCTCGGTTCGTTTGCCCCTGTGCGACCAAGGTGGCGACACGATGCTCGGTTTCGGTGAGCCAGTCTGCGGGCCGGCCAGTGGCGATCTTGGACAGCTCACGGCGGGCTTTGCCTGCCCAGAGCGGAGCGCCCAGGTATTCGAAGATGCTGAGGGCTTGGCCGAATGAGTCGCGGGCCGCTGACTTGTGCCTGGAGCGCCGCTCGATCATCCCTTTGACGAGCAGGGTCCGTCCCAGCTCGAACGGCATCGGGAGCCGCTCATGGTGCGAGAGCGCCTGCTCGCAGGCAGCCCGGGCTCCTCGGAGGTCGCCATCGACGGCGGCGAGGTGGGCACGGCAGCGGGCAGCCGCCGCCAGCGCCCACGGGCGCCCGAGCAACCTTCCCCGGGCCTCGAGTTGCCGTGTGAACGATCGCGCGAGGTCGACCTGGCCGAGCGCGGTGAGCGCTTCGATTTCGTCGGGGAGGAACTTGATGACGCCCGGCTCGCCGAGGCCGACCGCGACGCTCGCGGCGGCGATGCGGCCCAGGTGATCGTGTGCGGCCTGGTAGTCATCCAGCGACAGGGCGACGAACCCAAGAACAGAATCCGCCATCGACGTGAGCGGAACGTTCGTGGTTCGGTCGCACAGGGCGAGCGCTTCGCTCGCAAGCTGGCGCGCGTCCTGCACCTGGCCCCGGTGCGCGCGGACCAGCGCCAGGGAGTACAGCGTGGCGGGTTTCATCGGCTCCTGGCGGGTCTCATCGGCCACCCGGCAGCCTTCCAGCGCGTATTCCTCGGCCGCATCCCAGCGCCCGGCCCAGCATTCGAGCTGGCTGAAGTGATACAGCAGGAACGGCAGGGACGCCTCGTTCCCGCGGTCGAGCGCGTGCCGGTACCGGTCGGCGAGGCGCAGCCGCGCCTCGTCGAGCCGGTCGCACCATTTGAGGATCACCCCCGCGACCAGGGCCGGGTCGAGCATCGGAAGGCGCCCGACCGGCTCCTGGTCAGCCGACGCATCGAGCGTCTCAGCCCGTTCCAGCAGATCCGAGCGCACCCCGTTGCCCTGGAGGAACTCGAACAGGGCGATGCGCGCGAGCGAGTGCGCCATGAGGCGGGGATCGGCTGCCCGTTCGGCCGAGCGAAGCGATGCCTTCGCCCAGCGCGAGGCGGCAGGCAGGTCACCGGCGACCAGCCGGGCGAACGCGAGTTCTTGCTCCGCGTGCGCGCACAGGCCCGGGTCATCCGGTGCCTCCTGGGCCGCCTGACGGAACGTCTGCTCCGCCAGCGGCCAGTCACTCTGGTGGTACTGGATCGTGGCCAGCCGGACGAGCAGCGGCGCGCGAAGCGAGCCGTCCGGACACCCTGTCAGGGCGGACTGGATCAGTTCCCGGCTGCGGCTGATGTCCCCCGCGCGGAAATGGTAGTCGGCGGCGCGCACCGTCCGCTCGCGGGCGGCATCGGCCTGGCCAGCCGGGGTCAGCCGCGCGGCCTGCTCCTGCGAGGCCGCCGCATCCTCCGGCGCGCCCCTGGACGCCGCGTGGCTCGCGGCCTGGTCGAGCAGCTCGGCAATCTCCGCGCTGGGCCTGTCCGCCCCGAGGGCAAGATGCCAGGCACGTTCCTCGATATCGTCGGCTACCGTCGCCAACTGGCGGTGAATCTCCCTGCGTTCGTTCAGTCTCATCTCGCCATAGAGGACGGAACGCAGCAAGGGATGGGTGAACCGCAGCGCGTCGCCGTCGCGCTCGATGATGCCGTCGTCGACGGCCTCGTCGATCGCATCCCAGGACTCCCCGTCGTCACAGGCGGCACGGATTAGCCGTTCCCGAGGGTCGGAGGAAGCCGCGACCAGCCGGCCCACCTGCCTGACACGCGGCGTCAGACGACATGCGCGGCGCCGCACGAGATCACCCAGGCTCGGCGGGATGGGGACGGGCTCGTTGGTGCGGGGCAGGCGTGGACGCTCGAGCAGCGCACGCGCGCATTCCAGGGCGTAGAAGGGGTTTCCGGCGCACCCCTCATACAGCCGTGTCAGTACATACCGGGGCAGCGCGGCCCCCAGGCGTGAACCTACGATCTCGCCGATAGCCCCCATGCTCAACGGACCTAGCGGCACGCGCCGGACGCGGTCGGGCGGCAGCGCGCGGCCCAAGCCGAGCGGGAAGACCCCGCTGTCCTCGCGGAACGTCAGCAGGATTGCGACAGGCTCGTCCTTCAGGCGGCGGAGGCAGAATTCCAGCACACTCGCCGAGGGGCGATCCAGCCACTGCACGTCATCGACGGCGATGACAAGCGGGGTATCGGCCGAAAGGACCCGCAGCGCATCCAGGACACCCCGCGCGAGCACCTGCCGCTCAGGCCGCGGACGATGAGTTTCGGACAGACCAGCCCGGGATCCCGGCAAGACACCGCGTTGAAGCGCATCCTGCACGGCTCGTCTCCGCGGATCCGCAAGCGCCGGAAGGACTCGTCCGGCGACGTCGCCGAATAGGTCGTGGAGTGCCGAGAAGGCGAGTGGGCGCTCGGCCAGCGTTGGCTGGCAGGAAAGCACCTCAGCTGAGGTGCCAGAAGCCTGGACGACGTGCTTCCAGACCATGGTCTTGCCGATTCCGGCATCGCCCGTGATGGCCAGCACCGCGGGCGCTTGCCAGGTAGCCGAGAGAAAGGCGCGGATCTCGGCGATCTCGCCACTTCGTCCGATCGGCACCGATTCCAATTCTCACCCCACATGCGGTGTAACACATCCGGACACCCGTGAGAAGCCCGCCTCGCAGTCGGTGAATGCACCTGTGATCCGGAATCTCACTGATTCAGAGGATTTACGCAGGCCCGGGCAACAGTACCGTCTGCGTGAAGAGGAGGACCAGCGTGCCGACGTACCTGGTCGAGCGTTACTGGCCTGGCGTGACGAGCGAACTGCTTATACAGGCCCTGAATAGGGGCCAAATAATGATGAAGGAGATGAGCGGCGAGGGAACCCTTGTCCGCGACATCGACTGTATCCTCATCCCCCGCGAGGAGGTGGTCTTCTCGCTGTACGAAGGGCCGTCAGCAGCAGCGGTCCCCAGGCTGAACGAGCGTGCCAGCATCCCGTTCAGCCGCATCGTCGAGGCCATCGCGATCACGGCGCACCACGGCTCCGCTCCGCCTTCGGCGGCACCACCGAGATCATGAAGGAAATCATCGCCCGCGGCCTGGGCCTGTAGACTGACCAGGCCTTCTACGAAGCGCCGCGAGGTCATCCAGCGCTAGGCCTGCGCGGCGGCCGTCGAGTGCGCCTGGCTCTGATCTGCCGCCGGAGTACTGACGGGACTTCCAGGTCGGCCAGCTCAGGGATCGCGAGCCGCTCGCCGCGCAGCCGGGCTCGAGCGCTGTCCCCGTCGGTGCCGTCATCAGCGAGGGCGACCACTGGCGCTATCGCCTCCAAAATGCAATCGCCCGCTCATCGGCATGCGGGTCTTTGCGTCGGCGGATGGCGGAGCGTCGGATCGCGCCGCCGTGGCAGCGGTCCGGCTAGCTCGCTGGTCAGTTCCGTGCCGGGAAGATGCCGGTCAGGGCGATGCAAAAGTTCACAGCGAGGTAGGGCTGGATGTTGTCGTGCGGCAGGCTGCCGCCCGCGTCGCCGAGCATGTGCGCGTTCATGACGGTGCTGGTGTCGGGCTTAGCAATGTAAATGTTGCTGGCAGAGCGGGCCAGCACGCGGCCCTCGGGCTGGTCTGAGCCGGCTGCGCTGCTGCTGGCCTTGACCGGGTGGGTATGCCCGGGCATCTGGGTCGCGGTGAGTGTCACGGTCTCGGCGCCGCCCGCTTGGCCTTCGGCGTAGGTCGAGAGCGCCGGGCCCTGGCCTTGGCCGACCGGCACACGTGACTGCATGTCAGGCAGGGCGAAGGTGGTCGTTCCGTTACCCCCGTAGGTCGTGCCGAGGAGGCTGAACAAGGCTTGGTACTGGTTGATCGGCAGGAGCTGGCCGTTGCACGGGGCCCAGCCTTGCGGTGTGAAGTTGAAGCCGAACATCCTGATCTCGCCGAGAAATGGCTCAGACATATTGTCTCCTCAAAGGAGCTGTAAGGGCAGCCGTTTGATGGCAGCCTAGTTGTGGCGGGCCCTGACACCCCGCCAGGGCAGATACTCGGGCTCGGGCAGTCAAACGCCGGGCGTGCCCGGCCCGTCCCTGCCGCCCGGCTTCCCTCCTCTGCGCCCCGCCGCTTGGCCTTAACGGCCAGATGCAGGGCAACCCCCATGGTCCAGCCTCGTGGCCGGGCTGGCAAGCAACGCGGCCCGCAGCGCGAGGCACCGAGACGACGCCGGCCCGCTGAGGGAATCCCCGATCGTGCCGTACAGCCCGGCGGCCGGATGTTCCCGGAGCGGCGTTCCTGCTGGTCCTGCGGGATCAAGATGCCGGACATTGCTGGATCCTGGGTCCCCCGGGCGCAGCCACTGACCGATGATTGCGCTATCCGGCCGCTACCCCGCTGAATTACTCGGCTAAGATTCCCGTCTCATGCACAGCAACGTCAGCACCCGTCCCGAGCATCTCCCGGACGACGGCGACTTTCTCCTGTCTGTGTATGCGTCCACCCGACCGGAACTGACCGGGCTTGGTTGGCCCGCAAAACAACAAGATGCCTTTATCCGCATGCAGTTCGACGCCCAGACCCGCCACTACCGGAAATTCTTCCCCGACGCCGCCTATTCGGTCATCCGCGTGGACAGCGAGCCGGCCGGACGGTACATCGTCAACCATGCCGACGATCAGATCCTCATCGTCGACATAGCGCTCCTGCCGCAGTTCCGCCGCATGGGTATCGGGAGCGGACTGGTCCGGCGGCTGCTGGATCAGGCCGATGCCAGCCATCTGCCCGTCCGATGCCACATCCTGCACGACAGCATTGCCCGCCGGTTCTGGGAGCATGCCGGGTTCGCCGCCCAGGGTCGCGACGGGGTATATGTGGCCATGGAACGGGCACCCCAGGCCCCGCCACTTTGACCGCGGGGGTGCTGCGCGACCTGCGGTGAGTGGTGTCCTCCGCCGGGCCTGGACACCCGTTGGCCCGGTGCTCTCGCATGGATAGAACCTTCGTTCGGATCACGTCACCCGTCCGAGACTTCGGCAAGGCGGCTTTCCAGGTAGCGGCGCTCGGAATCGGTGCCGGCCAGCTCGATGGCCGTGCGGTAGGCGTCCGCTGCCTCGGCCGGGCGCCCGAGGCGGCGCAGGAAGTCGGCGCGAACTGCTGGGAGGAGGTGGTAGCCGGGCAGTTCGCCGCGGGCGGCCAGGTCGTTGGCGATGGCGAGGCCCGCGGCGGGACCGTCGGCCATGCCCACGGCGACGGCGCGGTTGAGTTCCACTACCGGGGAGGGGAGCAGAATGGCGAGCTGCGCATACAGCCCGGTGATGGCGGCCCAGTCGGTGTCATCGGAGCGGGCGGCGCTGGCGTGGCAGGCGGCGATCTCGGCCTGCAAGAGGTACAGGCCAGGCTGCTCCCGGTCGGCCGCAGCTGCCAGCAGGCGCAGCCCTTCGTCGATTGCGTCCCGGTCCCAGCGGGTGCGGTCCTGTTCGGGCAGGGGCACCGGGTCACCGGAGGCATCGGTCCGCGCGCCGCGGCGTGAGTCGTTCAGCAGCATCAGCGCCAGCAGGCCGGCTGTCTCCGGTTCGCCCGGCTGCAGCGTGAGCAGCAGCCGGGCGAGCCTGATGGCCTCGGCGATAAGTTCCGGGCGGACCAGGTCGGCGCCGGAGGATGCACGGTAGCCCTCGTTGAACAGCAGGTACAGCACCGCCAGGACGCCGCTCAGCCGTTCCGGCAGCAGGCTGGCGGGCGGCACGCGGTAAGGGATCGCGGCGGCCTGGATCTTCTTCTTGGCTCGGACCAGGCGCTGGGCCATGGTTGGCTCGGGGACCAGGAACGCCCGGGCGATCTCGGGCGTGGTCAGCCCGGTCAGGGTGCGCAGCGTGAGGGCGACCCGCGCCTCCGGCGGCAGTGCCGGGTGGCAGCAGGTGAAAATCAGCCTGAGCCGGTCATCGGAGATGTCACCGTCACGCGCCGCGGGTGGGCCTGGTTCCGGCGCCAGCAGCAGTGCCTGCTGCAGTTTGGCGGCCTCGTTGGCCCGGCGGCGCAGCACGTCGATGGCCCGGTTGCGGGCGCAGGTGGTGAGCCAGGCTCCCGGGCGCTCGGGAACGCCGTCGCGGTCCCAGGCGCTCAGAGCGCGGGTGAAGGCATCTTGGGCGCATTCCTCGGCCAGGTCCCAGTCGCCCGTCATCGCGATCAGCGAGGCCGTGATCCGGCCCCATTCCTCGCGGAACACGGCCTCGACCGCCGCCTCGGCCTCGCTCGCTGCTGGCACCGTGAGTCCTCCTCGCCTTCCGGTCAGAATAAAGCTGCCGCATGTGTCGATCCAGCCGCCGGCCGTTCGTCGCCGGGATGAGAGGCGGTCAGAGACAGACCGCCGCGACGAAGGGAAACGGTCATGTACCAGCTGCCCGAACTGGCGAAGGCGATCTGCGATGACGAGCGCCGCGCCGCGGAACACCACCGGCTGTGTGCCCAGGCGTATGCTGCCCGTCGTAACGGCACCCGGCGCGGCATCGCACGGCTCACGGGCCTGCGCCTCCGCCTGTTCCCGGCGGCGCTGCGCCGCGCCGCCCAGGCCTTCTAGGAGGACTGAGATGAAGTACCTGAACTTCGTTGCCGCCAGCGGCCGGCCCGCCCGCGAGGACGTGGCGGTCATGCAGCGCGAAATCCCCGGCTGGGAGAGGGAAACGCAAGGGGTCCGGCTGCTCGGCCGGGCCCTCGACCTGCCGCACACGGCCAGAACGGTGCGTGTCCGCGACAGCCAGCCGCTGGTGACCGACGGCCCGTTCGTGGAGGCCAAGGAGTTCATCGCCGGCTTCGACCTGCTCGAGTGCGCTGACCTAGACGAGTGCATCGCGGTGGCGGCAACCGCCCCGGTGGCATGGTTCTTGACGATCGAGATCCGACCGTTCGCCAGCGAGCCGCGGCTGGACGAGAAGGCGGCCGCGTTCGGCCGCTTCCAAGACGGCGCCGCCCGCCCCTACGCACTGGCGGTCTGGGCGGGCGGAGAGCAGGCGCCGCCATCGGTTGACCAGGCGGTCCTGGCCGAAGGAGACGCCTGGCGGCAAGACGTAGCCGCCCGCGGCCTATACATCCTGGGCGGAACCCTCGACGGAGCCGACACCGTCACCACACTCCGCGTCCGCGACGGGAAAACCGTGCTGGCCGACGGCCCGTTCTTCGCCACCGGCGAGTACATCGCCGCGATCGACGTGGTCAGCTGCGCCGACCAGGAACAGGCGATCCAGCTCGCCGCCACCCATCCGGCCGCCCGGTCCCACCCGATCGAGGTCCGCCCATTCGAGAACGAATGAGCGGGAGCGCCAGCCGTTCGGTCGCGTATCTCACGGCCGACCTGCCGCTGTGCTCCGGCAATGCTGCTTACCGTCATCGCTGTCTTTCCTGCCTTGGTCTGACCGCTGATGCTGGCCCTGGCGGCAAGCGCGGCTCGCCTCGTCTTCACCGCCCGGGCTCTGCGACCTGTCCTGACGGCCCGAGATCTCGCCGACTGGAAGACTTCCCGGCTAGTCGTCTTCCCAGACTTCCAGGCCTTCCTTGACGGCGAGCGCCGCGATGACGAGAGCTGCCGCGGGATCGGCCGAAGGCAGCGGACGCCTACCGCACGGCCATCGAGCTGGCCGGCACCGATTCCGAGCGCCGCTACCTGGAAAGCCGCCTGGCCGAAGTCTCGGGCGGGTGACGTGATCCGAACGAAGGTTCTATCCAAGCACGAGCAGCGCGCCAACGGGTGTCCAGGCCCGTGAGGCAGCACCCCAACCAAAAAGGCCCGATCCTGACCGGATCGAGCCTGTGACCTGGAGCCCCGTTACGGAATCGAACCGTAGACCTTCTCCTTACCATGCAACACCGAACGGTTTCTTCCGCCCTGGTATGGCCGCTGACCAGCCAATACGCTGGCGCAGGCCAGCAGAGACAAGCCTGAATCAGCACCATCAAGCCCCGTTCTGCCCCCCAAACTGCCCCTCAGGTTCAGCATTTCTTCGACTAGATCCACCCGCTGCCCGTAGAGCGGCACCCCATCCGAGCACAGCGCCCAAAACTCACGTTGAAGTGCAAGAACGCAGGCAACCCCCTAATGATGATCATGCCAACGCAGTATTGGACGTCGGCTACCAGGTAGGCGGCCCAGTATTCGGCAAGGAGTTGGCCAAACAGCGTGATCAGTCAGACGACCAGAGCGCGCATGTAACCGCCCGTGGCGGCACCTGGTCGCCGCGGCAGTCGCCTGGCGCCATGCCGAACTGAGTGATCTGAGTATGCCTACATACATGGCCGCCAGCCGACCGACGTCCGGATCTGCCGAATAGAGGACGGCGCATCGTTGAGGGTTTATCCGTTGGCCTGGATGCTGCTGGCGGCTGCAGCGGTCCACATCTCATTCTTGCCGTCTGGCTCGCTTCAAGCGCCACACGCAGCCGGCCAGTTGATCACGAGGTGACCGCTGGAGCACAAACTCCCGTCAATGGCGTCACGACGTTCTTCCCGCTGGCCGTGCGCTGGTCGCGGCCCCAACCGCGGTCAGGCCGGCCAGGTCGGCGCTGACCTGCCAGAGCCGTGCCGCGGCGGCCTGGTCGTAGCTGCGCCTGGAGGATCTTCTGGGTTTGCTGCTGGCGAAGTGGCGGCCTGTCACCTGCTCCAGATCGGGAGCGGAAGCCAGGTGGATGGACGTGGCGGCGCCCCGGCCCGGGGCCTTCATGAAGGGCCGCATGAACGGGGTGAACAGCCGCTGGACGCCGCCGGGATCCTCGGCTCCGAAAGCTGTGCGGACCACGCCGGGATGCAGCGAATTGGCGGTGACCAAGGTGGCCTGCAGCTTGCGGGCCAGCTCGTAGGTGAAGAGGATGTTGGCGAGTTTGGACTGGTTGTAGGCCCGGGCACCGGAGTAGGATCGTTCGCCTTGCAGGTCCTCAAAGTCGATCCGCCCGATGGCCTGCACGTTGGAGGAGACCGTGACCACGCGGGCCGGGGCGCTGTCCTTGAGCCGGTCCAGGAGCAGGTTAGTGAGCAGGAACGGCGCGAGATGGTTGATGGCGAAGGTGCGCTCGAGCCCGTCAGCGGTTGCGTGCCGGGTGTTCCAGTACCCCCCGGCGTTGTTGACCAGTACATCGATCCGGGAAAGGGTCTGCAGCACCTCGCCGGCCAGCCGCCGCACCTGCGACTGGGAGGACAGGTCCGCGACGAACATGTTCACCTGCCCGCTGCCGGCGGCGCGGATCTCGCGGGCCGCGTCCTCGGTACGCCCGCGGTCCCGGCCGATGATCGCCAGGTGCGCGCCCATCGCCGCTAGGCCCAGGGCGGTCGCCCGGCCGATGCCGCCGCTGCCGCCGGTCACCAGCACCGTCCGGCCGGTCATCGGCCCGCTGTGGATCTGTTCCATTCCGTGCTCCTTCAGTGGATGCCGGGACCGGTCCCGGCCGTGGCCTCCGAGCGGCACTGGTCGCAAAGGCGCCGCGCCTAGGGCGGCGTGCATCGCCGATGACGCCGCCCTGTTCGTGCTGCAGGCCCGCGAGCGGGGCAGCGCCGTCCCGCCCTATGCGGCGAGGCTGAATGGCGGGTAGCGATCGGTGAGGAAGCCGACGTAGGCCTCCACCCGCAGCGCGTAGCGGTAGGCGCTGACCAGGAAGCCCCGGATGCCCTCGGGGTACTCCCCGGTAAACAGGACGGCGAAGAAGCCGGCGATGATGGCCGCGCACGCCGCGATGGCCAGGCCGGCCAGCACGAAGTACTGGGGGATGGCCAAGAACCACTTGTACAGCGGCTGCCACCGCTCCAGGCGCCCGGGGTAGGTCAGGCGCAGCGAGGTGTGGGGTTCGGCGCCGTCGTCTTCGGAGGACAGGTCGAAGTCGAACGGGGGGTAGTCCTCGTGCATGAACAATGCGTAGCTCATGGCCCGCCACTCATAGCGGTAGGTCATGACGATGGCGTCGAACAGCGGCCGCGGTATCTGCTCGGCGAACAGCACGGTGAAGAAGCTGATCAAGGTCAGGGCCTGCCGCACGAAGCGCAGGGCATAGGCGATCATCAGGTGCGGGATGACCAGCAGCCACTGCACCAGGGGCCGCCACCGGGTGATGTGGCGGTTGGCGTGCAGCTCCAGCTGGAGGGGATACGGGGCGGGCATGGACACGATGGCTCCTTGGTTCGGGCCGCTTCGGGAACGGAACGGCGAGGGCGGCGGCGAGCGGGTGCCGGGCAGGCCCGGACCCGGGCGCCGCGGCCGGTCAGTTGCGGGGTGGTTCTGGGCGGCCGGCGTGTCATGCGTCTGCGTTCTGCAGGGTCTGGTAGACCGATCCGGCTAGGACCGGCAGGTCATCGTTTTTGGTCGCGCTGTTGACTGCCAGCGCGATGATGATGCCGGAGCGGGGGAAGTAATAGTGCAGGACCCGGTTGCCGAAGGTCCGGCCCTCGTAGTCCCAGAAGATGCCGGTCTGGCTGGTGATCTGCTGCTGGACGCCGAGGCCGTAGCCGGACGGGTCGGCGAGGGTGGTGCGCGCGATGGGCTTGCCGGTGGCCTCGGACACCAGGGACTCGAGCTGGCGCTGCTGGCGGGGCGGCAGGAGCTTGCCGGAGTAGAGGGCGCGTTCCCAGGTGGTTATGTCGGCCAGCGAGCTGACGATGCCGCCGTCGCCCTGGGCCCAGGTCAGGGCGAGCGGCGGCACGGCCTTGCCGAGCAGTGACGCCGGGACGCCGGCGATGTAGAGGTACCCGGCGGGCATCCGGGCCGCGTCGGACGGGGGGCAGGTGTAGGGCGCCAGGCAGGTGGAGCGCAGCCGCAGCGGGTCGATGACCCGCCCGGTGAGCTCGCTGGCGTAGGTGTGATGGGTGGCCTTCTCGATGATCATCTGGGCCAGAAGGTAATCGGTGTTGGAGTAGTGGTACCCGGCTGGGCCGAGGGGCAGGCCTTTCACGTAGGAGACCAGCTTGTCGGTGGTGAAGTGGGCGGAGGGGTTTGCCGCGAGCGCGTCGAGGAAGGCGGGCTGGCTGGTGTACTCGGGGATGCGGCTGGTCATGTCGAGCAGCTGGCGGATGGTGATGTGGCGCCAGGCCGGATACTGGGGCAGCCATCTCCCGACCGTGTCACTGATGGAGAGCTTGCCCTCGGCTTCGAGCTGGAGCAGGATCACCGCGGTGAAGGCCTTGGTGTTGCTGCCGATCTGCCACAGGTCGCTGGCGGGCACGGGCGGCCCGCCGTCGTAGCGGGTGGTCCCGTCGGCCAGGCTGATGGCCGGCCTGCCGCCGCGGAAGGTGACCCGCAGCGACACCGCGGAGATGTGCTCGGCCGTGCGCCGGCCCGTCAGGTAATCGCTGAGGTCGCGGCGCAGCGCCGCCAGCAGCGTGGCGCCGGCCTGGCGCGGCTGGGCGGATGAAGCACTGGCCGCGCTGGCGGGCAATAGCGCGCCCGCGCCGAGCAGGGCACAGGCGGCCGCGGCAGCGGTCAGCCGGCCGCGGGTTCTCCGGTGTGCGGTGTGCGGGATGGCAGATCTCATGTCAGCTCCTTGGGTTTGATGCGGGCGGTGGGTCACACTCGGGCGGTGTCGCGGCGCAGGCTCCAGACGGCACCGGTCACGAAGATCGCGAGCCACACGGCCAGGTTCAGGATCCAGCTCCATTGCACGGTGCCGCCGGTCAGCGGGTCGTGGACAAGCTGGCTGAGCCCGTACAGCGGCGTGAACCTGGCGAAGTCCTGCAAGTCCGGGGAGAACTGGCTGAACGGGATGAACAGGCCGCCGGCGAAGCTGCACAGGGTCAGCGCGAGCGTGGTGACCTGGGTGACGTTCTCGGACGGCAGGAGGTAGCCGGCGAATAGGCCGAAGGCGGCAAACAGCAGGGATCCGATCCACACGCACAGCCCGGTGATGACCCACAGATCGGCCGGCATCGACACCTTGTTCGTGACCGCGCCGACCAGGTAGACGGCGGCGACCGCGCCGGCCGCCAGGACCAGCGAGGTCAGCATCTTGATCACGACGTAGGCGGCCGGCGACAGCGGTGTCACGCGCAGCTGCCGGCTCCAGCCCGCTATTCGTTCGATGGAGACCATTGCCCCGCAGGCCGCGGTGGCGGCCACCGCGCCGAACAGCGCGATGCTGATCATCTCCACGGCGGACACGTTGCCGTACCCGGCTCGTTCGTGCACGTAGCTCTTGTTCAGGCCGAAGCCCACGAAGAACAGCACCGGCAAGATGAGCGCCAGGATCATGGTCCGCCGGTTGCGCAGCAGGCGGCGGACCTCCAGCCGCACGATCGCCGGGCTGAAGCCGCCCGCCGGCGGCGGCCGGCGGTCCAGGGCGGTCGCGAGGGCGGACTGCACCGTCATGGTCATGTCGCTGCCTGGTTTCTGTCGGAGGGGTCGGCGGCGTGGTCGCCGGTCAGGGCGAGGAAGGCGTCTTCGAGCCCGCGTGCGATGATCTCCAGGTCCCGGGCCGGAGTCTGGGTCAGCAGCCGCCGGGCGACGGCGTCGGAATCGCCGCAATGGATCAGGACGGTGTCCCCGCGTATCTCGACGCCATCCACGCCCGGGATGGCCTGCAGCGCCACCGCGCCGGCGCCGGGCAGCGTCGCCCGGATGGTCCGGCCGGAGGCCAGGCCCTTGACCTGAGCGGCGGTCCCGTCCGCCACGATCTGACCCTTGCTGATCAGCACGATCCGGTCGGCGTAGGCGTCCGCTTCCTCCAGGTAGTGGGTGGCGAAGATAATCGTCCGGCCCCGGGCGGCGTCCTCGCGGATGGCCGTCCAGAAGCCGCGGCGGCCCTCCACGTCCATGCCCTGGGTCGGCTCGTCCAGGATGAGCAGCTCGGGATCGGGAATCAGCGCCATCGCGAAGCGCAGCCGCTGCTGTTCTCCGCCCGAGCACTTCCCGACCAGGCGGCCCGCGATCGCGGTGATGCCGGCCCGTTCCAGCACCTCGCCGACCGGGCGGCTCACCGCGAACAGGGCGGCGGCGTACTGGACCGTCTCGGCCACCGTGAGGTCCTTGAGCAGGCCCCCGGTCTGCATGACCGCGGCGACCAGGCCCTTGCGGACCGCCTGCCGCGGCGTCATGCCGTACACCTCGACCGCGCCGGCGTCCGGGCGGGACAGGCCAAGGATCATGTCGATGGTCGTGGTCTTCCCGGCCCCGTTGGGACCCAGGAACGCCATCACCTCACCGGCGCCGACGGCCAGCGCGACTCCCCGCACGGCGTGCACCGAGCCGAAGGACTTGCGTACCCCCCGCAGGTCGACGGCAAGCGGCAGCCCGGCACCATCCCGGCGCCCCGCCGGGACAGCAGGCTCCGCATCGTTGCGGGCCCTCTGCATCTGCTGGCCCTCGGGCGTGGCCAGCGACCCGGGGTTCTTACCCATTCCGGTTGCCTTTGCCACGCCGCCACCACCACGGGGCGAAAGAACCCGTGCGCGACCAGCGCCATGCGATGTTCCCGGCTGCCAGGACCACCACAACGATCACGACAATCAGCTCGGTACTCATCCCGATACCGCGATGTCAGCTGCGGTCATTCCGGCTGTAATAGGGCAGGGCTTGAAGCCTTTGACGACCAGCCAGACGCCAAGCGACAGCTCCCAGGCAGCCACCGGGAGCGCAGCGAGCTCGGGGGAGCCCAGCTTCAAGCCGCCGAACAGCGTTGCGATGACGGTGCAGATGAGCAGGGGGGCTCCGATGAGTCCGAGCGCGGGAATGACGCGGGGCACGAGCCGGGACCGGTACATCAAGGAGCCGAGCAGCAGTGCGTTGATGCCCGGCAAGAGGCTCTGGCTGAGCAGGAACGTCCAGTTGTAGACCGCGACGTGCGACGCGGCGGCGGTGACGAGCGCGGCCGTATTTGCTCCGGCCGCTCCGCCTAGGTCCTGTCGCAGGGTCACCAGCGACAGGAGGCTGACGACGCCGGTGAAGATCATGACGGCTTCCAGGACGCGGGCGGCGACGAAGCCGAGCGCGATGCCTTCGTTCTGCCGTTTGACCACCGGGTACAGCGTGACGGCGGTGCCGATGCCGGCCAGGGCGACGATCACCTCGAGGAAGCCGCCCACCAGGACGCCAGTGTGGGCGCTGGAGGACAGGATCCAGTCCCGGTGGTTCTTCACCGGGCCGTAGAGGGCGAGCGTGGGAATCGAGATGAAGGTAATCAAGTAGAACACGCCGGCGATTAGCGCTGTCTTCCGCATTTTGTCCATCGGCGCGTCGCTTGGTTGTCGTGGTTCGCTTGGTTGTCGTGGTTCGCAGGGTGGTGGTCACGTCGGTCTCCTTCGTGGATGCGGGTTGCCGGACCCTCGATGCTCTTGGGTTTTGAAACAGAGTGCGCCGAGGGCCTGAGGTGGGACTGCCGTGGCGCTGAGGTCGGGACCTCAGCGCGGTCGGAGGCTGCTCAGGTGCGGGCGTCGTAGGGTGGACATGTGCAGGTGAGGTTTTTCGGCGAGTTCGAGGCAGTAGAAGGGGGCGTGCCGGCACCGGTCCGGGGCGCCAAGCAGCGAACCGTCCTGGCCCTCCTGGCGATTCATCGGGGAAAGCCCGTCAGCGCAGACCTGCTGATCGACGCGCTATGGGGTGACAGGCAAGTGGCCAACCCGGTCAACGCCCTGCAGGCCCAGATCGGCCAGCTGCGTCGTACCCTCGGTGCGACGGCGATCGTCACCTCCGACGCCGGCTATGCCCTCGATATCGGTCCGGATGATCTCGACGCAGCCCGTTTTGAACAGCTGGTGGCGAAGGGGCGGCGCCTGCTTGAGGAAGGGGAGATGGCGCTCGCGTCAACCACGCTGGGCGAAGCGCTACAGCTGCGACGGGGGGAGCCGCTCACCGAGTTCGCGTACGCCGACTTCGCTGATGCCGAACGAGCGCATCTCGCCGAGCTGACCCTCGTGGCGATCGAGACCCGGGTCGAAGCCGACCTGGCGTTGGGCCGTCACGGCGAGCTCGCAGGCGAACTGGAGGCGTTGTGCCGGGAACATCCGCTTCGTGAGCGACTGTGGGAGCTGCTCATGCTCGCCCTCTACCGGGCTGGCCGCCAGGCCGAGGCCTTGCGCGCCTACACCGAAGCTCGTAACCGTCTGGTCGACGAGCTGGGCATTGACCCTGGCCCGGCCCTGCGAGAACTCGAGGCCCGCATCCTGGCCCAGGACCCATCGCTCGCCGCGGCCGGCCCGGCAGGTCTCGAGGCGGTTCCGACGCCGATGGCAACGGGCAACCTGCGGGAGCGATTGAGCAGCTTCGTCGGTCGCACAGCGGAACTCCAGGAGCTGACCGAGGAGGCCCGCTCGAGTCGGCTGGTGACGCTGATCGGTCCCGGTGGGGTGGGCAAGACCCGGCTGGCGGTAGAGGTGGCCGCCACACTGCGCCAAGACCACCGAAACGGGGCCTGGCTGGTCGAGTTCGCGAGTGTCACCGAGCCCGACGGGGTCGCGCGGCGGTGGCCGGCGCACTCGGGGCGGCCGCGGCCGGCCTCATTGGCCCGCCTTCGCCGGACTCGACGGTGGAGCTCATCGTGCGCTACCTGGCCGGGCAGTCGCTTGTGGTCGTCTTCGACAACTGTGAACACGTGATAGACCAGGCGGCAACCCTGGCCGAGACGCTGGTCGGAACGGTGCCTGGTCTCCGGCTGATCGCGACGAGCCGCGAGCCGCTCGGCGTTCCTGGCGAAGTCCTGGTGCCCGTGGGCCCATTGGGCCTGTCGGCCGCAGTCGAGCTGTTCGTCGATCGCGCTCGGGCGGTGCGACCCGGATTTATGGCAGACGGGCACACCCGTCCTGTCATCAATGACATCTGCCGCCGATTGGATGGCCTTCCCCTGGCCGTCGAACTGGCCGCCGCGCGACTCCGTTCACTGACGCTAGCCACCCTGGCGGAACGGCTCGACGACCGCTTTCGGCTGCTCACCGTGGGTGCCCGCACTGCACTCCCCCGCCAGCAAACCCTTCGGGCGGTGGTGGACTGGAGCTACGACCTGCTGTTCGAGGACGAGCGCCGCCTGTTCGCACGGCTGTCGGTCTTCGCCGGAGGCTGCGGCCTGGACGCCGCCGAGGCGGTCTGCGCCGACGACCAGGTGCCGGCGGGCGAGATCCTCGACGTTCTGAGCCGGCTGGTCGACAAGTCCCTCGTCACCGCTCCCAACGCCGGTCGTGACGCCCGGTTCATTCAGCTCCAGACGCTGTGGCAATACGGCCGGGACCGCCTCAATGAATCCGGCGAAGTTGACGCCATGTGCGCCAGGCACGGCGCCTATTACCGGCAGATGGCAGAGGAGGCCCACGAGGGTCTGCGAGGTGCCACCGGGCCGATGTGGCGGGAACGCCTCACCTCGGAGCTGGGCAACCTGCGGGCCGCGCTCGACTGGTTCATCGCAAGAGGCGATGCCGATGCGGCGCTGTCGTTGGCGTCGGGAATGGCCTGGCTATGGTCCATCAACAGCGACTTTGTCGAAGGAGCACGCTGGCTGGGTGACGCGCTCGGCGCGACGGGGCCGCGCCGTCCTGAACTGGCCGCGACCGCCCAGGTCTGGCACGGCTATTTCGTGTGCATGGCGTTCAGCCCAGCCGCTGGTGTTCCCGAATGTGACGCGGCGATGGCCGCGTTGCGACCAGCGACGATCGGGCCCGTCGAGCGGAGGCGCTGGTGCTCTGCGCCACGGTGCTTATGCGCGCGCAGGAGTTCGAGCGATCGCTCGGCGCGTTGAGCGAGGCGCACGATCTGCTGGAACCGGCCGTGCACGGCTGGCAGCTGGCCACGCACGATTTGATAGTGGCCTGAGAACCTGACGCTGCTGGGGCGGTTCGATGACGCGGAGCCTGCCGCCCGCTCGAGCGTCGAGCGCTTCGACGCCGAAGGGGAGGTCTGGATGTCGGTCGGCCCGCTGAACATCCTCGCCGGCATCGCCGAAGCGCGAGGCGACCTTGATGGTGCGTCAGCGACCTACGAAGCGCTCCTGGAGCGGTGCCGCGCAGCGGGACAACGCAGTTATGTGATGTTCATTCTCAGCGTCTTTCCGCGTTGCGAGCCAAGGCAAGGCGACGACGCCGCCGCCGATGGCATGTATGAGGAGGCGATTGCATGCAGCTTCAACCCGTCGGTGTCTGCCGACTTGATGGTCGGTCAAGCGGCGGTTGCTCGACGGCTCGGCGACCTGGCGCGGGCGCGGGCGCTGCTCGACGCGGCGGGCAGCTACTACCGAAACTCGGGCCTTCCTGCCGGCCAGACCGCTGTGCTCGCTGGCCTGGCGTGGTGGGCACTCAGCGCGGGCCAAGCAGACGACGCGATGGTCTTCGCCGCTGACGCCTGCCAGGCCGCCGCCGCCAGCGGGGACTCGGCCATACAACTGCTCGCCGATACCGCCGTAGCCGCAGTCAGGGCGCTCGCCGACCCGACCCGCCCCAACGCCGAGGCCTTCATCGCGCTCGCTCAGCAGCGCGCCCAGAGTTTGTCGTACGGCAGTCTCACCAGTTTCACCGACGGGCCGGATGTCGCCGCGCTCGCGGCCCGCCTCGCGCTCCCGAGTCGCTTAGCGGCGACCCGGTTGATCTCAGTGCCACCTCAGCGTCGCCTCAGGCCAGCCAAGCAAACTGGGACTCATGCAGCCAACACAAGGTCAGCCCTTCAGCCAGCATGATCACTTGGACGCCTCCGGGCCCGCCCTTGAGGACCACGGCCGCGCGGTCACCGCAAGCTTGCGGGCCGCGGCGTGGTACCGGCAGGCACAGCGAGCCATCGACCGCCGCCGGGCCACCACAGCGCTGCGCCACGCCGTCGAAGCCGACCCGGCGTTCGAGCTCGCCCTTGCCGACCTCGACGCCATTACCGGAACCTCAGGTCAACGTCACAGCCTCGGGCAGATGAACTGGGAACGCCACCACATCGAGGTCGTCCGCACCGCGGCCTCCGGTAATGGCAAGCGAGCCGCTGACCTGCTCCGCGAGCACCTCGCTGCCGTCGGGTGCGACCCTCTCGCCTTCCGGATCGTCGCCCAGATGCGACAGCCAGCGGGGATGGACGACGACTTCGAGAACCTGGCAAGCCAGCTCCCCGATTGCCACCCAACCCGATGGCCGGGCTCTCCATGACCGCCCTGAGCAGATGACCGCCACCCCGACACCAGCCGATCAGTGCTCTGCGACGCGCGTCGTGTTCCCCGAGCCCCGCCGGGTCGAGCTCGAGGAGGTGATCGTTGACCTCCGCGAGCTTGGGCCGCACGAGGTCGTCGTACAGGCTTGCCGCAGCGTGATCAGCCCGGGCACCGAGCTAGCCCATTATCGCGGCGAGTCCCTCGTTGGCCTGCTCCCGCCCGCCCAGCGCCCGCACCAGCCGTTCCATCCGGGCTACGCCATGGCCGGAACTGTCATCGCCGCCGGACTCGACAGCGGCTTTGTGGTCGGAACGAGCGTTCTGTCGCACACCCCGCACCAGAGTGTGGTGCGCTTCGACCCCCGCCAGCACGTCTGCCTGCCGCTGCCGGCCGGGATCGACCTCGACATTGCGCCCTTTGCCCGTCTCGGCCAGATCGGCGGCATCAGCTTGCAGCTCACCGCGGCGCGGCCCGGTGACACGGTGGCGGTGATCGGCCTCGGGCCGGTGGGCAACCTCGTCGCCCAGTTGGCCCAAGCCTCGGGGTACCGGGTGGTTTCGGTCGAGCGCTCGCCCGGTCGTCGAGAGCTCGCCCGCTCCACCGGGCTCAGCACGGTCGTCGCACCAGAGGAAGCCGGCGATGCCGTCGCGCCTGCGGGCGCCAACCTCGTGCTGGAGTGCTCAGGCAGCCAGCACGCGGTCCTGCTCGCCACGGAGATCTGCGCTCGCCACGGTGAGGTGATGATGGTCGGGGCCCCGTGGCGACGCGAGCCGGAGGTCGCGGCGAGCTCAGTGGTGGCCCGCGTGTTCGAGCGATTCCTGTCGCTTCGTAGCGGCTGGGAGTGGCAGGTCCCGCTCTATGGCGAGGAGCGCTCTGTCGCCGGCTGCACGCGCTGGGTACTCGAGCGGCTCGCCGCCGGGTCCGTCGCAACGGGACGGCTCGTGAGCGGAACGATCACGCCCGACCAGGCGCACGCCGCGTACGGCATGCTCGACAGCGAACCCGACCGCCACCTCACGTTCCTCTTCGACTGGGAGGCGACGTAGTTCCCCAAGCACCGCCAACCGGCCCTGGGCATCACCCGTGCTTACATTGAACATGACGCTCGATCCAGTCGGCCGGTTTGCCTCCGGGGCCAATCTGGTAGTGGCGAGGGGAACGGTCGTTTCCTTGCGTGCTCGGATGAGGTCAAATGAGCTCCGGTCTTCGCGGTGGCCCGGACAGGGCCCGTGATCCTCGGCGAGTCAGGGCTGAGCAGCCCGAGGTTCTTCGCCGCCGGCGCCGTATTCCCTGGGGCGTCTACCTCGCGCTTGTCCCGACGCTCGGGCTCCTCGGGTTCTTCGGCTACTACCCCGACATCAGCGGGCTGATCCACTCCCTGACGAACTGGGAGCCAGGCTTCAGCTCCCCCTTCGTCGGACTGGCCAACTACCGCGCCATGTGGCACGACAGCCTGTGGTGGGAGGCGTTCGTCCACATCGGGATTATCTTCGTCGTGGCCGTGACGGCGATGTGGGTGATCCCGCTCGCCGCGGCGGAGCTGCTGATCACCCTCTCGCGGCCGCGCTGGCGCCTGTTCTTCCGCTACCTGCTCATCGTCCCGCTCGCCTTCTCCCCGGTGATCCAGGTCCTCACCTGGCAGTTCATCTACGATCCCAACGTCGGCGTGCTGAACGACTTCCTTGGCCGGATCGGTCTGGAGGTGCTTGAGAAGAACTGGCTCGGCGACCCTAACACCGCCCTCTGGGCGCTGATCTTCATCAACTTCCCGTGGATTGCCGGCCTGCCGTTCCTCATCTTCAGTATCGGCCTCCAGAACATCCCCGGCGAGATCTTCGACGCGGCGGCGATCGACGGCGCGGGGCGCTGGAAGCGGTTCCTCGCCATCGACCTGCCGCTGTTGCTGCGTCAGATCAAGCTGCTGTTCTTCCTCGCCGTCGTCTTCGTGCTGCAGTACGGGTTCGCCCCCTACATCGCCACCCAAGGCGGGCCAGACAACGCCACGACGGTGCCGATTCTGAGGATCGTGGGGGTTGCCTTCGACGCCGGCGAATGGGGCTACGCCGCGGCACTGTCAACGACGCTTCTCGTCGTCATGGTGCTCATGAGCGGGCTGGCGCTGCTTGCCGGGCGCCGCCGCACTTCGAGAGGAGCATCCTGATGGCCGGCGCACCCGCGCCACCATCACGGGTGCGGGCACGTCCCCTCACGCGCAGACGGCTGACGGACCTCGCCGCCGCCGCCATCCTGTCGTGCCTGGCCTTCGTCGGGCTGTTCCCCTACCTGTACATGCTCCAGACGGCAGTCAAGTCGGACTCGCAGTTCAGCGGGAACGAAGCGACACCGACCTGGCCGTTCCACCTCGGCAACTTCGCCACCGCCTGGCGCGAGGTGGCTCCCTACCTCCTTTCCTCGATCATCGTCGCCGCCTGCGCCACGTTCGGCTGCATTCTGCTCGGCTCGGTCAGCGGCTTCGTGCTCGCGCGTTACCGCTTTCCCGGCCGCAACTTCTTCTTCGGCCTCATCGCCCTGCTGCTGATGGTGCCGAACATGGCGAGCCTCATCCCGCTCTTTGTGCTGATGCGAGATCTCGGTCTGCTCAACTCCTACCCCGACCTGATCATCCCGCAGCTCACCACCCAGACGGTCTTCTCCGTGGTGCTCATGAAGACATATATCGAGCACCTGCCCGAGGAACTGTTCGACGCGGCCCAGATCGATGGCGCGTCGCCGGCGCGGACCTACTGGTCGATCACCCTGCCGCTGACGCGGCCGATCATCGGAACGGTCGCTCTGTTCGGCGTGATCTCGGTGTGGAGCGATTACTTCTGGCCCGAGCTCACCATCGTCACGAACTCGCTGCGTACGGTGCCGGTCGGCGTCCAGTTCCTTCAGGGTGAGCTCACAACGTCCTACGGCCCGCTCTTTGCCGGCTATCTGATCGCGAGCCTGCCGCTGCTCATCCTGTTCGTGGCACTCGCCAGGAATTTCCTGGCCGGCATCGAGGGCGGTCTGGCGGTGGACCGCTGAGGGGTCGACCACCCGGCAGGCACCGGCTAGTGTCAACGAGCATAGGGAGCAGCGATGAGGCCACGCACAGCTAGGGCGGCCCTGGCCAGCCTACTGTCATTCGGAGCCCTGGCGGCGGGGACCCTCGCCGCCTGTAGCCCCCCCGGCGGTATCCGGCCACTTCATCGGAGGCGTCGCCGGCACCACGATCACCCTCGAGGGGCCCAACCAATGGA
>CAVQOE010000021.1:0-757645 GCA_963714295.1 uncultured Actinomycetota bacterium
AGCTTGCGGTCGGCCGCCTCGAGCAGCCGCTCGGTGATCCCGTGCAGCGCCCAGGGGTTGGAGCGGGCGAAGAACTCGCGCATGCTCTCGTCGCGGACGTAGGTCTCGGCCAGCTTCTCGTACATCCAGTCCTCGACCACGCCCGCGGTGGCGTCGTAGCCGAAGAGGTAGTCGACCGTGGCGGCCAGCTCGAACGCGCCCTTGTAGCCGTGCCGCTTCATCGCCTCGACCCAGCGCGGGTTGACGACCCGGGCGCGGAACACCCGCGCGGTCTCCTCGGCCAGCGAGCGGGTACGGACGGTGTCGGGCCGGGTGGAGTCGCCGATGTAGGCGCGCGGTGCCCGGCCGGTGAGCGCCCGGACGGTCGCGATCATGCCGCCGTGGTACTGGAAGTAGTCGTCGGAGTCGGCGATGTCGTGCTCGAGGGTGTCGGTGTTATGCGCGGCCACCGCGATGCGCCGGTACGCGCGCTCCATGTCGTCGCGGGCCTGGCGGCCGTCGAGACCGCGGCCGTAGGCGAAACCGCCCCACACGGCGTACACCTCGGCCAGGTCGGAGTCGTCGCGCCAGTTCCTCGCGTCGATCAGCTGCAGCATGCCCGCCCCGTAGGAGCCCGGCTTGGCGCCGAAGATCCGGGTGGTCGCGCGCCGCTCGTCGCCGTGCGCGGCCAGGTCGGCCTGGGCGTGCGCGCGGACGTAGTTCTGGTCGGCGGGCTCATCCAGGCCCGCCACCAGCCGGACGGCGTCGTCCAGGGCCGTCACCACGTGCGGGAACGCGTCCCGGAAGAAGCCGCTGATCCGGATGGTCACGTCGATCCGGGGGCGGCCGAGCTCGGCCAGCGGGATCGGCTCCAGTGCGCTGAGGCGGCGGGACGCCTCGTCCCATACCGGCCGCACGCCGAGCAGGGCGAGCACCTCGGCCACGTCGTCGCCCGAGGTCCGCATCGCCGCCGTGCCCCAGACCGACAGGCCGACCGAGTCGGGGTAGCTGCCGGTATCGGCCAGGTACCGCTCGAGCAGGGAGTCGGCCATCGCCTGGCCGGTCTCCCAGGCGAGCCGGGACGGCACCGCGCGGGGGTCGACGGAGTAGAAGTTCCGCCCGGTCGGCAGCACGTTCACCAGGCCGCGCAGCGGCGAGCCGCTCGGACCGGCCGGGACGAAGCCGCCGTCAAGCGCGTGCAGGGTGCGGCTGATCTCGTCGGTCGTGCCCGCCAGCCGCGGCACCACCTCGGTGGCCGCGAACGTGAGCACGCCGGCGACCGCCGGCGCGGCCGCCGCGGGCAGGCCGGCACCGAGCGTGGCGGTGACGACGCCGGGCACTGCGGCCGGATCCCAGCCGGCTGCCTCCATCGCCTCGACCAGGGCCCTGGCCTGGGCCTCGATGGTGTCAGCGGCGGTCCTCATCCCGGATTTCTCCGCGTAGCCGAGGGCTTCGCGCAACCCGGGAAGCGCCTGCGCCTGGCCGCCCCACATCTGCCGGGCGCGCAGGATGGCCAGCACCAGGTTGACCCGCGCCCCGCCCTCCGGGGCGACGCCGAGGACGTGCAGCCCGTCGCGGATCTGGGCATCCTTGACCTCGCAGAGCCAGCCGTCCACGTGCAGGACGAAGTCGTCGAACTCGGCGTCGTGCGGCCGGTCGTCAAGCCCGAGGTCATGGTCGAGCTTGGCCGCCTGGATCAGCGTCCAGATCTGGGCGCGGATGGCGGGCAGCTTGGCCGGGTCGAGCGCGGCGATCTGCGCGTGCTCGTCGAGCAACTGCTCCAGGCGGGCGATGTCGCCGTAGCTCTCGGCCCGGGCCATCGGCGGCACCAGGTGCCCGATCAGGGTGGCGTGCGCCCGGCGTTTGGCCTGCGTGCCCTCGCCCGGGTCGTTGATCAGGAACGGGTAGATCAGCGGGATGTCGCCGATCGCGGCGTCCGCGGCGCAGGCGGCCGACAGGCCGGACGTCTTGCCCGGCAGCCATTCCAGGTTGCCGTGCTTGCCCACGTGCACCACCGCGTGCGCGGCGAACTGCTCCCGCAGCCAGTGATAGGCGGCCAGGTAGTGGTGGCTGGGCGGCAGGTCCGGGTCGTGGTAGATCGCGACCGGCTTCGCGCCGAAGCCGCGCGGCGGCTGCACCATCACCACCACGTTGCCCGCCCGCAGCGCGGCCAGCACGATCTCGCCGCGGGGATCATGACTGCGGTCGACGAACAGCTCACCGGGCGCAGGCCCCCAGTGCCCGGTGACCGCCTGGCGCAGGTCGGGGTCGAGGGTGGCGAACCAGGCCTCGTAGTCGCCGGCGCTGATCCTGACCGGGTTGCCAGAAAGCTGGTCCTGGGTCAGCCACGCCTCGTCCTGCCCGCCGGCCGCGATGATCGCGTGGATCAGCGCGTCGCCGTCGCCGTCGGCCACGCCCGGGATCTCGTCGCCGCCGATGTCGTAGCCGGCCTCGGCCATCGCGGCCAGCAGCCGGACCACCGACGCGGGCGTGTCCAGCCCGACGGCGTTGCCGATGCGGGCGTGCTTGGTCGGGTAGGCCGACAGCATGATGACGATGCGCCGCTCGGCCGCGGGGACGTGCCGCAGCCGCGCGTGCCGCACCGCGATGCCGGCCACCCGCGCGGTCCGCTCCAGATCGGCGACGTAGCTGGTGAGCCCGTCCGGGGCGGTCTCCTTGAACGAGAACGGCACCGTGATCAGGCGGCCGTCGAACTCGGGGATGGCGACCTGGGTGGCGGCGTCGAGCGGGGTCAGGCCGTCATCGCTGTCGGCCCACTGGGCGCGCGAGGACGTCAGGCACAGGCCCTGCAGGATCGGCACGTCCAGCCCGGCCAGCGCGCCGATGTCCCATTCCTCGTCGCTGCCGCCCGCGCCGACCGCGGCGGGCAGCAGCCCGCCGGCCGCGAGCACGGTGACAACGATCGCGTCGGCCGCGCGCAGCGCGTCGATCATGGCCGGCTCGGCCGTCCGCAGCGACGAGCAGAACACCGGCAGCGCCTGCCCGCCGGCCGTCTCGATCGCATCGGCCAGCGCGTGCACGAAGCCGGTGTTCCCGGCGACGTGATGGGCCCGGTAGTACAGGATGGCCACGGTCGGGCGGGTCGCCGGCTGCCCGGCTCGCGCCTGCCCCGCCTGTGCCAGCTCCGCCGGGCGGTCAGGGCGCTCAAGGAGGCCCCACGTCGGCATCGGGGCCGGCGGCTCGAACCCCTCGCCGGTGAGCTCGATCGCGTCCGACAGGAACCGGGCCAGCTGCCGCAGGTTCTCCTGGCCGCCGTGCGCCAGGTACGCGTGCGCCTCGGCGACGATCCCGCCGGCCACGGTGGACAGCTCCATCAGCTCCGCGTCGGGCACCTGCTCGCCGCCGAGGACGATGGCCGGCACCCCGGCGGCCAGCACCGCGTCCAGCCCGTCCTCCCACGCCCGCCGCCCGCCGAGGATCCGCACGATGACGGCGGTCGCGCCGTCAAGCAGCGCCGGCAGGTCGGCGATCGCGAGGCGCGACGGGTTGCCGAGCCGGTAGTCGGCCCCGCTCGCGCGGGCCGACAGCAGGTCGGTGTCCGAGGTGGACAGCAGAACGATCACCGTGGAGCCTCCTTCGGGATCGGGCGTCCCTACTTGTGGTCAGGCGTCGCGACGGCGGAGTATCCGACTTGCCGGCCGACTGTTGCGGCTGGCTCACGATGGCGCGACCGTGCTGGAATTCCACCAGCTTCCTTGGCGCCGTCACTGCTTCGGACGGTACAGGCGGTCTGCGACGCACGTCAAACCGTTCGCCGGCCGGCGCTGCGCTCTGCGGGTGGCGGCCGGTCAACCAGCACGGGCCATCAAGACCCGGTCCGCGACGTGTGGCAGCAGGCTCTGGGCATCCTCGACGAACTGGGCCGAGCCGACGCCGATGAGGTCCGCGCCAAGCTCGCGAAGCTGGACTCCGTCACCTTCGCTGACTGGCCGGGCGAAGACGCTATCGACTCCGGGCCGGGCACGCGCGAAGACCTAGTGCATTGCGGGTTCTGGTTGGTTATGCGCGGCGGCTGCGACCGTGCAGGCGGCGCGCACGAAGGCGGCGACGGCCGGCGAGCGCGCGTCCTGGAGCCAGGCGACGGCCAGCGTGGAGTCCGGGAGGTCGCTGACCGGCCGGTAGGCGATCCCGGGTCGCGGGTAGCGCCGGGCCACCGAGGCAGGAGCGAAGAACACGACGCTGCCCGTCTCGACGAGGCTGAAGATCTCGGCCAGGTTCGAGGCCGGCGGCGCCTCGCCGGCCCGAGGTCCGGCGGGCCGGCCGTGGCTGGCCGGGGATCCGCCGGGGAGCTTGCGGCCGGCCAGGTCGGCCAGGCTCAGCCGCGTCCGGGCGGCCAGCGGGTCGGCGGCGGCCAGGGCGGCCAGCAGCGGCTCGGTCAGCAGCGGCTCGCTGTCCAGGCCGCGGTCATCGAAGGGGCGCAACAGGAGTCCCACGTCAGCCCGGCCGTCGCGCAGCGCCTGCGGCTGCTCGCCGAATCCTCCGAGTACCAGCTCCGGTGGCAGTGCCGCGTCGTCGGCGCAGTAGGCATCGAGGATCTGCGGCAGCAGGCCGCCGTCGACGTCGGCCTTGAGCGCGACCCGCAGCCGCGGCGACGGACTGCCCGCCTGCCGGGCCCGGCGGGCGGCGGCGGTAACCGCCTCAAGGGCGGTCCGGGCGTCGCGCAGCAGGACCTCCCCGGCCGCGGTGAGCCTTACCTGCCGGGTGGTCCGCTCAAGCAGCGCCACGCCGAGCTGCCGTTCAAGGTCCCGGATCGCGCGCGACAGCGGGGGCTGCGCCATGCCCAGCCGGCCCGCGGCGCGCCCGAAGTGCAGTTCCTCGGCGACCGCGACGAAGTACCGGAGCTGCCGCACTTCCAGGTCATTCATACTTCCAGGGTATCAACGGCAACCGGATCGGTCCTTCACCTGCACCGTCGGGCCCCGGCAAGCTGGGTGCCATCCGGCAGTGGCCCGGGGGGTTCTCGTCGCCAGCCGTCTCCACGGAGGTACTCATGATCGTCATCACCACGCCGACCGGCGAGATCGGCCGGCAGGTCCTGGACCGCGTCCTGGACAGCGGCGAGGCGGTCCGCGTGATCGCCCGCGATCCCTCCCGGCTGTCTCCGCACGTGCGCGCCCGCGCTGAGGTGGTGCAGGGCTCCCACGGCGACACCGGCGCGATCACGAAGGCGCTCGCGGGCGCTGACCGCATGTTCTGGCTCGTGCCCCCGCCCCCGTTCAGCCACCCCGGCCGCGCCGAACACTATTACCTGGACTTCACCCGGCCTGCCTGCCCAGGCCGCCGCGAGCCAGGGAGTCCGGGTGGTAGGCGTCTCGACCCTTGGCCACGGGTACCAGGGCAAGGCCGGGCTCCTGTCGGCCGCACTGGCCATGGACAAGCTGATCGAGGGCACCGGCGCGGCCTACCGGGCGCTGGCCCTGCCGTTCTTCATGGAGAACCTGCTCCGCCAGGCCCGGGAGATCAAGGAGCAGGGAACATTCTCCATGGCGAACGCCGCAGGCCTGCCGCTGCCGACCGTCGCCACCCGGGACATCGCCGCCGCCGCGGCGGCGCTCCTCCTCGACACCTCCTGGAGCGGCCAGGCCAGCGTCCCCGTGGCCGGCCCCGACAACCTGACCCCCGACGACATGGCCGAGGTCATCTCCGACACCCTGGGCCGCGCGGTCCGCTACCGCCAGGTCCCGGTCGCGGACCGCCAGGCAGCGATGCTGCAACGCGGCGCCAGCGAGGCGATGGCGCAGGACATGGCGGACATGACCGAGGCGCAGAACAACGGAATCTACGACGCCGAGCCCCGCGACCCGGACTCCGCCACCGCCACCAGCTTCCGCCAGTGGTGCCAGGACACCCTCAAGCCAGCAGTCCAGGCGCTGGCATAGAATCCGGCCGTGCCCCCGACCAGCCCGAAGACCAGCCCCGCAGTAGGGTGGCGGCCGACCGCTGCCCGGGCGCGCTGCGGCTGATCGAGGCGGCCGACGGGTTGCTGGCCCGGGTCCGGCTGCCCGGCGGGTTCGTCACCGGGGAGCAGCTGCGAGTGCTCGCTGGCCTGGCCACCGAGCTCGGCGACGGCCGGGTCGAGCTCACCTCCCGGGGCAACGTCCAGCTGCGCGCGCTGACGGCCGACGCGGCCGAGCCGCTCACCGCTGCGCTCACGCGGGCAGGGCTGCTGCCATCACTCGACCATGATCGAGTGCGCAACGTGCTCGCCTCGCCGCTGGCCGGGCTGGACGGCCGGGGCAGCGGGCGGGATCTGGGCGCGGTCGTCGCCGCCCTCGACGCCGAGCTGTGCGCACGGCCCCGGCTGGCCGAGCTGTCCGGCCGGTTCCTGTTCGCGATCGACGACGGGCGCGGTGACGTCGCCGGGCTTGGCGCCGATATCGTCGCCGTGGTCGGTGCGGATGGGGCCGTTGTCAACGGGCTCGCGGTCAACGAGACGGGGTCCGCCCCGAGCAGCGGTGACGCAGCGTCCGCCGACGTCGTGGCCGTGATGCTCGCGTTCGCCGAGGCGTTCCTCGACGAGCGGGCGGTCAGCGGATCGGCCGCGTGGCGGATCGCCGATCTGCCCGGCGGGGCCGAGCGCGTCCGCGGCAGTGGTCGCCGAACGGTTCGGGCTGGCCGCTGGTCCGACCTCCGCTGGTCCCGGTCGCGGGCACCCGGCCGGTCGGCCTTGTCCGGCGCCCGGCGGACGCTGGGGGAGGGGTGGAACCACGGTCCGTTACTCCTGATGGTTTGGATTCTGCCGTGCTGCTTGCTCCGCTCGGGCGGCTGACCGCGGCGCAGGTGACCTGGGTCGCGGCCCGCGCGGCGGGGCGGCCCGCGCGGGTCACCCCGTGGCGGAGCGTGGTGCTGCCTGACCAGCGCCGACGCGGACGGGGCGCTGCGGGAGGCGGCCGGCCTCGGGTTCGGGGTGGACGACGCGCTCGCCGTGGCTGCGCGTCACCGCCTGCGCCGGGCGGCCCGGCTGCGCCAGCGCGCTGGCCGACGTGCAGGCGGACGCGGCCGCGTTCGCCGCCCGCTGGCCGGGGCGGATCGTGCACGTCAGCGGGTGCGGGCGGCACTGCGGGCGGCCCGCCGCGACCGAGATCGACGTGACCGCGACCAGCGAGGGATATCAGGTTGCCCAAGTTTGAGTACGTGCATGACGGGGCGGAGATCTACCGCCGGTCCTTCGCCACCATCAGGGCCGAGGCTGACCTGGGCCGTTTCCCCGCCGATGTGGCGGCGGTGGTCGTGCGGATGATCCACTCCTGCGGCATGACCGACCTGCCCGGCGACGTCGGCTACAGCGTCGGCGTGGTGACGCGCGGCGCGGGCGGCACTGCGGGCGGGCGCGCCGGTGCTGTGCGACGCGCACATGGTCGCCGCCGGGATCACCCGGGGGCGGCTGCCCGCCGGCAATGAGATCGTCTGCACGCTGAGCGACCCGGCCGTGCCCGCCCTGGCCGGGCGGCTGGCGACGACGCGCTCGGCGGCGGCGCTTGACCTGTGGGGCGAGCGGCTGGGCGGCGCCGTGGTCGCCATCGGCAACGCCCCGACGGCGCTGTTCCGGCTGCTTGAGCTGCTCGGCGACGGCGCACCGCGGCCGGCCGCGGTGATCGGCATCCCGGTCGGGTTCATCGGCGCGGCCGAGTCGAAGCGGGCGCTGGCCGGGTCCGGTCTTGAGCATCTGGTGGTGCACGGGCGGCGCGGCGGCAGCGCGATGACCGTCGCGGCGGTCAACGCGATCGCGAGCGAGGCAGAATGAGCACGGCCGGCGGGGGCACGCCCGGGGTCCTGTACGGGGTGGGGCTCGGTCCCGGCGATCCCGAGCTCGTCACCGTGAAGGCGGCCCGGATCATCGGCGCGGCCGACGTGGTCGCCTACCACTCGGCCCGGCACGGGCGCTCGGTCGCCCGCTCCATCGCCGAGCCGTACCTGCGCGGCGACCAGATCGAAGAGCAGCTGGTGTACCCGGTCACCACCGAGACCACCGGGCACCCGGGCGGTTACGAAGGGGCGATCGAGGAGTTCTACGAGCAGGCGGCCGGGCGGCTGATGGCGCACCTCGCCGCCGGGCGCGACGTGGTCCTGCTGGCCGAGGGCGACCCGCTCTTCTACAGCAGCTACATGCACATGCATAAGCGGATCAGCCGGCCGGTTCACCGCCGTGATCGTGCCCGGGATCACCTCGGTCAGCGCCGCCGCCGCCGCGCTGTCGATGCCGCTGGTGGAGGGCAACGACGTGCTGACGGTGCTGCCCGGCACGCTCGGCGCCGAGGAGCTCACCCGGCGGCTGCGCGGCACCGACGCCGCGGCGATCATGAAGATCAGCCGCAGCTACGACGGGGTCAGGGCGGCGCTGAAGGAGTCCGGGCGGCTGGACGCAGGCGCACTACGTGGAGCGCGCCTCGGGTGGCGCGCGGCAGGTGATCGAGCGCGGCCGGCGACGTCGACCCGGCCTCCGTCCCGTACATGTCGCTGGTCATCGTGCCCGGCGCGGAGGCGGCGGGGACGCCGGCGCGCCCGAGCCGCTGCGGCCTGCCCGAGCGCGGCGGGCAGGCGGAGCCGCGAGAGCCGCGGCCGGCCGGGTGGACGTCGTGGGCCTCGGCCCGGCCGGGCGTGACTGGCTGACCCCGCAGGCGCTGGCCGTGCTGGCGCGGCCGATGACATCGTCGGCTACGCCCCCTACGTCGACCGGGTGCCGCCCAACCCGCGGCAGCGGCGGCACGGCAGCGATAACCGGGTCGAGGCGCAGCGGGCCGAGTTCGCCCTCGACCTGGCGCTGCGCGGCCGCCGCGTCGCCGTGGTCTCATCCGGCGACCCCGGCGTGTTCGCCATGGCCACGGCGGTGCTCGAGGCGGCCGCGGCCGACCAGCGGTTCGCGGAGGTCCCGGTCGACGTCGTCCCCGGGCTCACCGCCGCGCAGGCGGTCGCGAGCCAGGCGGGCGCCCCGCTCGGCCATGACTACGTCGTGCTCTCGCTGTCGGACAACCTGAAGCCGTGGGAGATTATCGCCCGCCGGCTGGCGGCCGCCGCGGCGGCGGACTTCGCGATCGCGATCTACAACCCGGCTTCCACATCGCGCCGCCAGCAGCTGGCCGACGCCCGCGACCTGCTGCTGGCCCACCGGGACGCGGCCACGCCGGTGGTGATCGGCCGGGCCGTGGGGACGGACGAGCAGCAGATCACGGTGACCACCCTCGGTGACCTTGATCCGGGGCAGGTCGACATGCGCTGCCTGCTTATCATCGGCTCCAGCCAGACCCGGGTGGTGCGCACCGCGGGGCGGGCCCGGGTGATCACGCCCCGCCGTTACCCGCCGCTGACCTGATCCATCGGGCTGGGTCCGCGGCCGCGCGCCAATGCCGTAACGCCGACGCCATAATCTAGCTGAGGACGGCCAGCGTGCGGCAGCGCGACGGTGGCCGCTTGGCTGATTGCTGACCGAGTCAGGGCGGAGGACTTTGCTCGATGGATGAATTGCCGCCGACCAGCCCCTCCGGGGCCCTGGACAGCTCCGCATTCAGCGAACGGGGCCGGGCCGAACCACTGAGCTGGGCTATGCCGTCGGGCAGGGGCCCGCGCCGCGCCGTGAACGGGCTTCCAGCACCGGACAGGCCGCACGCACCGGCCAAGGTCGCTTCGCCGCAGCTGGGAGAGGAGCTGTTCACCCGCCTGGTGGCCTACGGCACACCGCAGGAAACGCGCCCGGGCGACGTGCTGTTCAAGCCGGATGACGTGGACGTGGACATGATCGTCGTTGCCCGCGGTGCGGTTGACGTGATCCGGACGGAAACCGCCGACATGCCGGCCGAGACCGTGGCCAAGGTCCGGGCCGGCGGTTTCGTCGGCGAACTGAACCTGATGACCGGGCAGAACGTCTACCTGCTGTGCCGGGTCCGGGAGGCGGGCACGGTCTACCGGGTCACGTCAGAGCGCCTGCGCCAGCTCATGGCGAACGACGTCGAGCTCTCGGACATTATCTTCAGGGCGTTGGTGGCACGCCGGGAGCTGCTGCAGCACAGCACCAGCGCCCGGGCGGTGGAGATCGTCGGCAATCCACGGTCGGCTCCCGGCCTGGCGCTGCGGACCTATGCCGCCCGCCAGCATCTGATCCACGTGTGGTTCGATGCCGACGGCCCGGCGGGCGAGGCGGTGATGGAGTCGGCCGGGCTCACCGCGGACGACCTGCCCGCCGTCGTTATGCCCGGCGAGACGCTGAAGCGGGCGACCCCGGGCGCGCTGGCCCAGAAGCTGAACCTCAGCTACCACCGCTCGGCCAGGAAACCGGTCGACGTGACCATCGTCGGCGCCGGCCCGGCCGGGCTCGCGGCCGCCGTCTACGGCGCGTCGGAGGGCCTGGACACGGTCCTGCTCGACGCCATCGGCACCGGTGGGCAGGCCGCGGCCAGCTCCCGGATCGAGAACTACCTCGGTTTCCCGTTCGGCCTCTCCGGCGCCGACTTGACCGGCCGCGCCGTCCTTCAGGCGCTGAAATTCGGCGCCCAGCTGGCCAGCCCCTGCCAGGCGGTCAAACTCGACACCGACCGGGCCGGCGGCCGGCTGCGGCTGCACCTGCCCGAGGGTGAATTCATTGACAGCAAGGCCGTCGTCATCGCCACCGGCGCACGCTACCGCGCGCTGCCGCTGGAGCGCTGGCCCGACTTCGAGGGCGCTGGGATCTACTACGCGGCTACCGAACTGGAGGCCCGCGGGTGCGCCGGCAGCCCGGTCACGGTTGTCGGCGGAGCGAACTCCGCCGGTCAGGCCGCGCTTTACATGGCCGGGCGGGGAAGTGACGTATCGCTCGTTGTCCGCGGCCCGGACATCGCGGCCGAGATGTCCGCCTACCTCGTCGACCGGCTGCTCGTGCATCCGCGGGTAACGGTGCATTGCCGCAGCGAGGTCACCCGGCTGGATGGCGCCGACTTCCTCGAGGAGATCAGCATCACCGACCGCACGACCGGTACCACGCGCGCCCAGCCGTGCTCGGGCCTGTTCTGCTTTATCGGCGCCGAGCCGGCCACCAGCTGGCTGACCGGGATCGCCATCGAGGAGAACGGCTTCATCCGGACCGATGTCCAGCTGACCAGCACTGACCTCGGACCAGCCTGGGCCGCCCTGGGGCGGACGCCGCTTCCGTTCGAGACCAACGTTCCCGGTGTGTTCGCCGTCGGCGACGTCCGCGCTGGCTCGATGAAGCGGGTCGCCGCCGCTACCGGCGAAGGCGCCAGCGCGATCGCCTCAGTGCACAAGGCCATCGCCGAGCTCGTCTAGCGTTTCCGAGGAGTACGGGACGTGATCCGGGCCGAGCCACGCTAGCGCCTCGGCCACCGTGGTCACGGACGTGCTGCCGGGCGGCAGCGGCGGGCGCTCCACCACGACGACCCGTACCGCCAGCTCGCGGGCGGCCTGCGAGCTTGGCCGCCGTCATCGGGCCGCCGCTGTTCTTGGTCACCAGCAGCCCGACCCCGTGCGCGTGCATCAGCGCCGCCTCGCCCTCGACGGTGTAGGGGCCGCGGTCGAGCACCAGGGTCAGCCGCGGCGGTACCGGCCCGCCCGGGTCGGGCGGGTCGACCGCGCGGGCGAGGAAGCGGTGCCCGGCGTCCCCGGCGAAGGCGCCGAGATCGCGGCGGCCGGTGGTGAGGAACACCGAATCGCCTGGCCAGGCGCGGACGGCGGCGGCCGCCGCGGTGATGTCCGGCACGGTCTGCCAGGATGGCTCGGCCGGCCACGGCGGCCGGCGCAGCACCAGCAGTGGCAGGCCCGTCTGGGCGGCCGCCGCGGCCGCGTTCGCGCTGATCGCGGCGGCGAACGGATGGGTGGCATCGACGATGCCGGTGATGGCCTCGGCCCGCAGGTAAGCGGCCAGCCCCGCGGCGCCGCCGAACCCGCCGATGCGTACCGGCCCGGCCGGCAACGGGGCTGCCGGACCCGGCCCGCCAGCGACGAGACCACGTCGATGCCCGCCGCCGTCAGCCCGGCGGCCAGCTCCCGCGCCTCGCCGGTGCCGCCGAGGATGAGAATGCGCACCACCGCAGGCTAGCGGCCAGCGGGGGAGAGCTCTCAGCGGGGAGAGCTGTCAGCGGGGGAGAGGCGGTGCGGGAGACTGGGCGGATGCGTGAACTGCTGGTCATTGGCATGGGCCCGGGCCACCCGGATCAGATCACCGTCGCCGCGGTGGCGGCACTGAACCGGGTGGACGTCTTCTTCCGGATCGACAAGGGCGACGCGAAGTCCGGTCTGAACGCGGCCCGCGACGAGATCCTGACCCGTCACGTCACCCGGACCGGCTACCGGGTGGCGGACATTCCCGAGCCGCCCCGCGACCGGTCGCCGTCCCTGGCCGGCGACGCTACCAGGACGCGGTGCGGGACTGGCACGAGGCCCGGGCCGCCCTGATCGAGGCGGCGCTGGCGGCCGAGCTGGGGGAGGACGGCGTCGGCGCGTTCCTGGTCTGGGGGGACCCGTCCGTCTACGACTCGACCCTGCGCATCATCGACCGGCTGCGGGCCCGCGGCCGGGTCGCCTTCGAGTACTCGGTGATCGCCGGGGTGACCAGCGTGCAGGCGCTGGCGGCGGCGCACCGCATCCCGCTGAACCGGATCGGCGAGCCCATCCACATCACCCCTGCCCGCCGGATCGCCGGCGGCCTGCCGCCCGGCCTGGACAGCGTTGTCGTCATGCTCGACTCCGGGTTCACCGCCGGCGGGCTCGACGACCCGGCGCTCACCGTGTTCTGGGGGGCTTACCTCAGCACCGCGGACGAGGTGCTGATCTCCGGGCCGCTGGCGCAGGTCGCGGACGAGATCGCGGCGACCCGGGCGCAGCTGCGCGCCCGGCACGGCTGGATCATGGACACGTACCTGCTCCGCCGCGACTAACGCACTCATCGGCGGCCGGGTGAAAGCACGGTTCGTTCAGAAGAAAAAGCCCTTTCTACCGAACGGTCCCGTGTTTCACCTCCCCCGCACGTCCGTCCCGCTCCCGGGCAGCCGAGTACAGATGGCTGTCGCGGAACCCCTCCGCCGCCAGCACGCGGCCCACGATGATCACCGCGGTCCGGCTGACGCCGGCCGCGAGCACCTGCGCGGCGATATCGCCGAGGGAGCCGCGCAGCGCGATCTCGTTGTCCTGGCTGGCGTAGGCGACCACCGCCGCCGGGCAGCCGGGGCCGTAATGCGGCGTCAGCTCGGCCACGACCTGCTCGATCCGCTGCACCGCCAGGTGCAGCACCAGCGTCGCCCCCGTCGCGCCCAGGCTGGCCAGGTCCTCGCCCGGCGGCATCGGCGTGGCGCGGTGCGCGATCCGGCTGAGGATGACCGTCTGCCCCACGCCGGGCACGGTGAGCTCGCGCCGCAGGGCCGCGGCGGCCGCCGCGAACGCGGGTACTCCCGGGGTGATGTCGTAGCCGATGCCGGCCTGGTCCAGCCGGCGGGCCTGCTCGGCGATGGCGCTGAACACCGCCGGGTCGCCCGAGCAGAGCCGCACCACGTCACATCCGGCCGCGTCCGCCGCCGCCATCGCCGCGACGATCTCGTCCAGGGTCAGGTCGGCGGTGTCGATCAGCCGGGCGCCCGGCGGGCAGTGCGCGAGAACCCCGGCCGGGACGAGGCTGCCGGCGTACAGGCACACCGCGCACTGCGCCAGCAGGCGTTGCGCCCGGATGGTGATCAGGTCAGCGGCGCCCGGGCCTGCGCCGACGAAATGGACGGTCACGCGTTCTCCTGCCGGCCGGGGATATTTCCTGCCGAGGATATGAGCAGGTTCCGGTGGACGTTACAGTACGGAATATGCCTGGAGAACTCGCGCCCGACCGACGGAACCTGCGCGTCTCGCATGAGGACCGCGACCAAGTGGCGGAGCAACTGCGCGTCGCCGCGGGCGACGGCCGGCTCACCGCCGATGAGCTCGATGAGCGGCTTGAAACCGCGCTGACGGCGCGTACCTACGGCGAGCTCGAGGCGCTGCTGACCGATCTTCCGGCTTCGCCCGGGGCGGTCCTGGCCCCGGCCCAGGAAGCCAAAGAGCTGGTCCAGTTGAAGGTCAGCCACAGCGTTATCAAGCGCGACGGGCGCTGGATAGTGCCCAAGCGGCTGGAGGTGGAGAACCGGCACGGCAACGTGATCCTCGACTTCTCCGACGCCATCATCAGCCAGCCAACCCTCGATCTGTCCCTCTCGGTCGGCCACGGGAACATCGTCTTGATCGTGCCGCCCGAGGTGGTGGTTGACCTTGACGGCGTATCGAACGGTCATGGCACCGTCCGCCAGCGCGTGCGCCGTGACTCCGACACCCCGGTCAGGCTGATGGTCACCGCGTCAGGCAGCGTGCGGCACGGCAACCTCATTGTCCGCGGCGAGCGCGGCCCCCGCACTCGCCGCAGCTTCTGGGACTGGCTCTTGCGCCGCCCGGGCCCCGCGGCCCTGGCCGCCGCCCCGGGCCGGTCGCTGGGCCGCTAACCGGGCCCCAGCGGTGCTTTGCCGACCGACCACTGCACGACCGGCAGCGCCGGGCGCCAGGCGGTGAACCCGCCAAGCCCGCCCGCCCGCTCCACGGCGATCCTGGTCAGGCTGCCGCCGAGCTCGCGCTGCCAGCCCGCCAGGGCGATCTCGCCCTCGATGGTGACCGCGTTGGCCACCAGCCGCCCGCCCGGGTCAAGCGCGTCCCAGCAGGCTTTCACCACACCCTCGGCGGTGACGCCGCCGCCGAGGAAAACCGCGTCCGGCCGCGGCAGCCCCGCCAGTGCTTCCGGCGCCGCCCCGGGCACCACCAGCAGCCCGGGGACGCCCAGCGCGGCGGCGTTGCGGGCGATGCGGTCGCGGCGGTCGGCGCGCGGCTCGACCGCGATCGCCCGGCTGGCCGGGTGGGTCCGCATCCACTCGATGCCGATGCTGCCCGAGCCGGCCCCCACGTCCCACAGCAGCTGACCGGGGACCGGGGCGAGGGCGGCCAGCGCCAGCGCGCGGATCTCCCGCTTGGTGATCTGCCCGTCCTCCTCGAACGCGTCCTCGGGCAGGCCGGGGGTGCGGGGCAGGGGCGCGGCGCCCGGGTCGAGCCGGCAGTCGATCGCGATGATCGCCAGCCGGCTGTGCGGCTGCCCGTCGGCCGGGCCGACCGCCTCCGCCGGGCCGGCCAGGTCGGCCAGCACCGTGACCGGGCTGGCGCCGAAGCCGCGCGCGCCGAGCAGCGCCCGCACGTCGGCCGCGGCCGTGGATTCGGCGGCCAGCGCCAGCACCCGCCGCCCCGGCTGGAGCGCCGGGTGCAGCAGCGCGAGCGGGCGGCCGACCAGGCTCACCACGTCAACGTCGTCAAGCGGCCAGCCGAGCCGGGCCGCGGCCAGCGACACCGACGACGGATGCGGCAGTACCCGCACCCGTTCGGCGCCCAGCAGCCGGACCAGGGTCGAGCCGATCCCGTAGAACATCGGGTCGCCGCTGGCCAGCACCACCAGCCCGGCGCCCCCGGGCTGGGTGCCCGCGTGCTCGGCGACCAGCTCGCTCAGCCCGGGCAGCAGCGGGCTCGGCAGCGGGATCCGCCGGGCGGCCACCGATCCGGGCAGCAGCGCGAGCTGCCGCGGGCCGCCGACGACCACGCCGGCCTGCTCGACCGCCGCCCGGGAAGGCGGCGACAGCCCGGCCCACCCGTCGGCTCCGATGCCGGCCACGGTCACGGTCTGGGGGAGCACGCCGTCCAGTCTGCCCCACCACTATGAGACGATTGCGCGGAACGGCTGCTGAGGAACACCGGTGCGAGTCCGGGGCGGTCCCGCCACTGTGACCCGTCGGCCGACGGGAAGCCAGGGCTATCGGCAGCCGTGCCGCCGGGCCAGCCGTCCGGTGGTCGTCGCTGTCGGCGGGCGCGGATACCCGCCGGGTGAAGGGCTGTGGGTGTGACCCAGTTTCCGTTCAGCGCCGTCGTCGCGATGGACGACATGCGCTTGGCGCTCATTCTCAACGCGATCTCGCCCGCCATCGGCGGCGTGCTCGTCCGCGGCGAGAAGGGCACCGCGAAATCGACCGCGGTACGCGCCCTGACCGACGTGCTGCCGCCGGTCGAGGTCATCGCGGGCTGCCGGTTCTCCTGCTGGCCGGCCGCCCCCGACCCGGAGTGCCCCGACGGGCCGCACCCGGCCGGGGCGGCGGCCGAAGTGCGCCCCGCCCGGCTGGTGGAGCTGCCGGTCGGCGCGACCGAGGACCGGCTCACCGGCTCGCTCGACGTCGGCCGCGCCCTGACCGAGGGCGTCACGTCGTTCCAGCCGGGGCTGCTGGCCGCCGCGCACCGCGGGGTGCTGTACGTGGACGAGGTCAACCTGCTGCACGACCACCTGGTCGACCTGCTGCTCGACGCGGCCGCGCTGGGTACCAGCTACGTGGAGCGCGACGGCGTATCGGTGCGCCACGCGGCCCGGTTCCTGCTGGTCGGCACGATGAACCCGGAGGAAGGCGAGCTGCGGCCGCAGCTGCTCGACCGGTTCGGCCTCACCGTGCAGGCGGTCGCCCCGCGTGACCCCGGCACCAGGGCCGAGGTGGTGCGCAGGCGGATGAGCTTCGACGCCGACCCGGCCGCCTTCACCGCCCGGTTCGCCGCTGACGAGGCCGCACTGGCCGCCTCCATCAGCGCCGCCCGGGCCCGGCTGCCCGCGGTCGCCCTGCGCGACGAGGAGCTTGAGCGGATCGCCGGGGTGTGCGCCGCCTTCGATGTGGACGGCCTGCGGGCCGACATCGTGATCGCCAGGACCGCCGCCGCGCACGCGGCCTGGCAGGGCAGGGGGGCGGTGAACCGGGCGGACATCCGGGTCGCGGCCCTGCTCGCGCTGCCGCACCGGCGCCGCCGCAACCCGTTCGACGCCCCCGGCCTGGACGAGAAGCAGCTCGACGATGCGCTCGGCGACGACCCCGGGCCAGACGACGAGCCCGATCCGCAGCCTCCCGGCCAGGGACCCGAGGACGGCGACGGCGGCGCCCCGCCCGACGGGTCCTCCCAGCCGGCCGACGAGCCAGCCGCCAGCCGGCGGCCCGCCGCCAGCCGACGGCTCCGCGCCAGCCGGCGACCAGGAGCAGGTCCCGGCCCGCGGCGCGGCCCCGGAGTCGGTCGCGCCGAGCGGCGCGACCTTCCGCGCGCGGCGGCTTGAGGTGCCGGGCAAGGGACGCGGCGCGGCGGGCAGGCGCTCGCGCGCCTACACCGACAGCGGCGCCACCGTCGGCGTCCGCCAGCACCGCCAGGATGTGCGGGACCTGCACGTGAACGCGACCCTGATCGCCAGCGCCCCGCACCAGCTGCGCCGCGGCCGGACCGGCCCCGGGCTGATCCTGGAGCGCGGTGACCTGCGCGAGCGCCGCCGCGAGGGACGCGAATCGAACCTGGTGCTGTTTGTGGTGGACGCGAGCGGGTCAATGGCCGCCAGCCGCCGGATGCAGGCGGTCAAGGGGGCCGTGCTCTCGCTGCTGCTCGACGCCTACCAGCGGCGCGACAAGGTCGGCCTGATCTGTTTCCGCGGCGTCGGCGCCGAGCTGCTGCTGCCGCCCACCTCGTCGGCCGACGCCGCCGCGCGCAGGCTGGAGACCATGCCCACCGGCGGCCGCACCCCGCTGGCGGCCGGGCTCACCGAGGCGTACGCGACACTGCGCCGGGAGAAGCTCCGTGACCCGCTGCGCCGGCCGTTGCTGGTCGTCGTCACCGACGGCCGGCACAACGCGGGCGGCGAGCCCGGCCCGGCGGCCGGCCTGCTCCGCCGCGACGGCGTCGCCGCCGTCGTGGTCGACTGCGAGTCCGGGCCCGTCCGGCTCGGCCTGGCCGTCGGCCTGGCCAACGCGCTCGGCGCCGACTGGGTGGACGTCGCCGGCCTGTCCGCGGGCGGGCCCGCGGGTGCGCCGCCTGGCCGCCGGCCAGGCGGCGAACTGTCCGCGGGCGGCCTGGCCGATTCCGTCCGCGCCTACCGGGAGGTGGCCTAGCCATGCCGCAGGGAATACCGGAGACCGTCCCCGACGACGGCCTGACCACCAGGCAGCGGCGGAACCGGCCGCTGCTCATCGTGCACACCGGCGCGATGAAAGGGAAGTCGACGGCGGCCTTCGGCCTGGCGCTGCGCGGCTGGAACCAGGGCTGGGGGATCGGCGTCTACCAGTTCGTCAAGAGCGCCAAATGGCGGGTGGGCGAAGAGGCCGCCTTCCGTGCGCTCGGCCGCGTGCATGAGCAGACCGGCGAGGGCGGCGAGGTCGCCTGGCACAAGATGGGCGAGGGCTGGTCCTGGATCCAGCGCGGCGACCCCGAGGACCACGCGGCCAACGCCCGCGAGGGCTGGGCGCAGATCAAGCGCGACCTGGCGGCCGAGCGGTTCGGCCTGTACGTGCTGGACGAGTTCACCTACCCGATGAAGTGGGGCTGGATCGACGTCGCCGACGTCGTCGAGACCCTGACCGCCCGGCCCGGGCACCAGCATGTGGTGATCACCGGCCGGGACGCCCACCCCGACCTGATCGCCGCGGCCGATCTCGTCACCGAGATGACGAAGATCAAGCACCCGATGGACGCCGGCGAGAAGGGCCAGCGCGGCATCGAATGGTGACCGCCGGCGGTGCCGCGGTGCCGCGGGTGGTCATCGCGGCGCCCGGCAGCGGCCACGGCAAGACCTCGGTGGCCACCGGGCTGCTCGGCGCCCTGCGCCAGCGCGGCCTGACGGTCTCGCCGCACAAGGTGGGCCCCGACTACATCGACCCCGGCTACCACGCGCTGGCGGCCGGGCGCCCCGGCCGCAACCTCGACCCCTGGCTGGTCGGCGAGGAACGCATCGCGGCGCTGTTCGCCCACGGCGCCAGCACCCCGACGGTCGCCGGCATCGCCGTCATCGAGGGCGTGATGGGCCTGTTCGACGGCGCGTCCGAGCGGGACGACTTCGCCTCCACCGCGCACGTCGCGCGGCTGCTGCGCGCGCCGGTGGTGCTGGTGGTCGACGCGTCCGGCGTCAGCGCGTCGGTCGCCGCCCTGCTGCACGGCTTCGCCACCTTCGACCCCGGCACCCGCATCGGCGGCGTGATCTTCAACCAGGTCGGCTCCGACTACCATGCGCACCTGCTCAGCGCCGCCGCCGAGCGCGCGGGCGTCCCCGTCCTCGGCGCGATCCGCCGGCTGGACGCCCTCGCCGTCCCGTCCCGGCATCTGGGTCTCATCCCGGCGGCCGAGCGCGGCAGCGACGCGCTGGCCGTGGTCGACGCGCTCACCGCGGCCATCGCGGCCAGCGTCGACCTGGACGCCGTGCTCGGGCTCGCCCGCACCGCGGGCCCGCTGCCGGTCGCGCAAACCCAGGCGGAAACCGGAAACCAGTTGACTGAACGGACCGTGGCTTCGCCTCCACCGGTCACCATCGCCGTCGCGGGCGGGCCGGCCTTCACCTTCGGCTACGCCGAGCACCCGGAACTGCTCGCCGCCGCCGGAGCCGAAGTAGCCGTCTTCGACCCGCTGCGCGACGAGAACCTGCCCGAGGGCACCGCCGGGCTGGTCATCGGCGGCGGCTTCCCCGAGGTTCACGCCGCCCAGCTGTCGGCCAACGCGGCCCTTAGGTCGCAGGTCGCGGCGCTGGCCAGGGCGGGCGCGCCGGTCCTGGCCGAGTGTGCCGGGCTGCTCTACCTGGCGCGGTCGCTGGACGGCGAGCCAATGTGCGGGGTGCTCGGCATCGACGCCGAGATGACCGGGAAGCTGACCCTCGGCTACCGCGACGCGGTCGCCGTCACCGACTCCGCGCTAGCCCCGGCCGGCACCCGCGCGCACGGCCACGAGTTCCACCGCACCGCCATCCGCGCCGCCGCCACCGGGGTTGCCGGCGGGTTGCCGGCGCCCGCGCCACGGACGGGGCGGACCCGGCCGGCGCGGTGAACGCGTGGCGCTGGCAGGGCAGGAGCGGGGTCGTCGCGGAAGGCTTCGTCCAGCGCGGGATCCACGCGTCCTACCTGCACACGCACTGGAGCGGACTGCCCGGCGCGGCCGGCCGGATCGTCGCCGCGGCCCGCGCCCACCAGGCAGCCAACCGGCCCGGGGCGGCGCCGCGCACCGCATAGGACCCGCATCCAGGCCGCGGCCGCACCCCGGCGGCCGGTCATGAGTCGGCGATGCCGCGCAGCAGCGCGGTGGCGCGGGCGATCACCGCGCGGTCTTCGGCGCTGAGGGCCCGCAGCCGCTGGTCGAGCCAGGCGTTGCGCTGGGCCCGGGTGGCGCTGGCGAGCTCGTCGCCTGCCGCGGTGGTGCTGAACAGCACCTTGCGGCGGTCGTCCGGGTCGCTGGTGCGGACGGCGTAGCCGGCCGAGGTGAGGCGGTTCACCGTCTGGCTCATGGAGGCGGGGGAGACCCGGTCATGCTCGCTGAGCCCGGTCAGGGTCTGCGGCCCGTGCTTGTGCAGGCGGGTGAGCACCTCGAGCGCCGCGTCCCCGAGGCCGCCTTCCGGGCGCTCGCTGCGGAAGCGGCGGTAGAGGCGCCCGACGGCGGAGCGTACCTGGCCGCCGAGATCGGTCCCCTCGTCCTCGGCGAACTGCTCTTCGGTTGCGTTCTTCTCCATAGGTCATTAGTATACCTAACGAAATCTTTCGTATACCTAAACAGTGAGTGCGAGTTCCGCGTTCACGGGGCAGTGCCTGTGTCGGGCGGGACACAGGGCAAGCCGGAGAAGTGATGAGCAGTCAACCAAGCAGACCGCAGCGGACAGCGGGGCCCGGCCCTGTCCCGGGGATCCGGCCCGGGAAGGCGCACGCGATCTCCGGCCTCCGGGGGATTGAACTCCGTGATCCCGGAAAGATTGGGGTGCCAGGGCCGCGGCTTTCGCGGCTCAGTGCGCTGTCCAGCCGAGGGGTAGCGTGATGCAGCAGCGGCCCAATGGGCGAGTTCAGTGGCAGCTGAGCCAGGTCCCGTACCGGGCGGTGCACCACGCGGTGCTCCGGGGCGCCAGGCGGGTCTGGCGCGACCTGCGGTTCAACGACCTCCATCGCAGCGGCAAGGAATTTGAGCTCATGGAACGGGCCATGGGTTTCGCCGCCCTGGCCATGCTCACCGTGTTCCCGCTGCTCGTCGTCGTCGCCGCCGCGAGCGCCGCCACCCATCGCGGTGTAGCCGTATGGGTGGTCTACGGCATGGGCCTGACCAACTCCTCGGCCTGCGCGGTGATACAGCTCTTTTCCGCACCGGCCAAGGTCCTGAGCACCACCAGTTTTCTCAGCCTCCTGCTGGCGGCCGTCTTCGGGGTGACGTTCGCGGGCAGCGTGCAGAACGCGTTCGAACGGGTCTGGGGCCTGCCCGCCGGGCCGTGGCACAGAATCTGGCGTCAGGCGGTCTGGCTGGCCGTCTTCCTCGCCTACATCTACGCGGCGGCCACGGTGGGCTCGGTGACCCGCCATACGCCGGCCGCGACGCTGAGCCGGCTGTCGTCGGCAGTAGTGCTCGGCCTCCTCTTTTTCTGGTGGGGGCTCCGCTTCCTGGTCGGCGGCCGGGTGAGCTACCTGGCGGCGCTGCCAGGTGCGGTGGCCACGGTGGCGTTCCTGGCTGGCCTGCGGGCCTTCTCCGCCTTGGTCTTCGGGCCGCTCATCGTCACCAACGCGGTCACCTACGGGGCGCTAGGTACCGTCCTGATCGTGCAGTCGTGGCTGATCGGCGTCGGCTGGGTCGTCTACGGCGGCCAGTTGTTCGGTCGCTGGTTCCACGACACCTGGCTGCGGGAATGGGCAGAAAACCGCTGGGGGGCGCAGGCAATAGGGCGGGGAGAAAAAACGCCTTTACCGGGCACCGGCCCGGCCCGCCGCGGGCCGGGTACTGCGGGCGGCGGCGGGGACGTGAACCCCGAACCCGCGGGTTACGAGCCCGCGCTCTGGCGGGAGAAGGCGGATGCGCGCTCGACCTGGTCGGCGGTGATGCGCACGCCGGTGTACAGCTCGAACTGGCGGGCGGCTTGCAGCGCGATCACCTCGGCGCCGGTGATGACCGGCTTGCCCGCGGACCGCGCGGCGCGGACGAGGGGCGTCTCGGCCGGGAAGGCGACGACGTCGAAGACGGCGCGGGCGGCCTCGATGTTCGGCCGCGGGAACGCGAGGGCGTCTGCTTCGGGCCCGTTCATGCCGAGCGGGGTCACGTTGACGATGATCGTGTCTGCGGGCGCCGGGTCGTGCTCGACCCAGCGGTAGCCGTATTTGCCAGCTAGCGCGCGGCCTGCGGCCGCGTTCCGCGCGAGCACGGTGAGGTCGCGGAAACCCGCGTCGCGGAACGCGGCGACGACCGCCTTGGCCATGCCGCCCGAGCCGCGCACCAGGACCGGTGCTGCGGGGTCGAGCGCAGGCCGGCCGATGAGTGCGGTGACGGCCTCGTAGTCGGTGTTGTAGGCCGTCAGGCGGCCGTCGTTATTGACGATGGTGTTGACCGACTCGATTGCCTTGGCTGACGGGTTCAGCTCGTCCGTGAGCGGGATCACCGCTTCCTTGAACGGCATCGACACCGAACAGCCGCGGATGGCGAGTGCGCGGACGCCTCGGATCGCGCCGTCGAGGTCGCGGGTGGTGAACGCCTTGTAGGCGAAGTTCAGCCCGAGCTCGTCGTAGAGGTAATTGTGGAACCGGGTTCCGATGTTGGACGGCCGGCCCGCGAGCGAGATGCACAGGGTCGTGTCCTTGTTCAGGATGGTCACGCGAGCTCCCCCTCACGTTGCGCCGATCTTGCGCCAGGACCGAAGATCGGCTCCGTCAGATGAAACAGCTCAGATCGTAGGCCATCGCGCTCAGTTAGATCTGCCCGATCGGCTGGCGCTTCTCTGACTGGAACACGTCTTCGGTCCGGCCGGATGCCCAGTAGCCCGACAGGGATAGCTGGTCATCGCCGCCGAGCCGGGTTTTGAGAGCCGCACGGACCGCTTTCATTGACTCCCGCTCCCCGTGGGCGAATACGTCGGCCCGGCCGGAGAGCCAGGTCCCGGCCAGCAGCGCGTCGGCCAGCAGCCGGGGCTGGCTGCCGGGCTCGGGCCGGTGCAGCCAGCTGACCTGCACGCCGCTTGGCAGCGTCGCGTCGAGGTACTCGCCGGGGTCGGACGTCTCGAGGTAGGCAATGCCGCGCGCATCGCCGGGCAGCGCCTCCAGGGCGGAGCAGATCGCGGGCAGGGCCGACTCATCCCCGGCGAACAGGTGCCAGTCGCTGCCAGCATCTGGACGATAGGCACCGCCGGCACCGGACAGGGCGAGGAGGTCGCCGGTCTCGGCGTGCGCCGCCCACGGCGCGGCGATCCCCTTGTCGCCGTGCACCACGAAGTCGATCGCGACTTGCTGGCGTTCCACGTCGGCCCGCCGCAGCGTGTAGGTGCGGGTCACCGGTTGCCGGTCAGGCGGGAGCGACTCCCGCAGGGCCGCCAGGTCGTAGGGCGGCGTGAGCCCCAGGCCGGGATCGGCGAAGATGATCTTCGCGTACTTGTCGGTGAACTCGTTCATGCGCAGCATTTCGAAACCCGGGCCGCCGGCCGTGATCCGTACCGTGTGCGGGCTGAGCCACTCCCGGTGCAGCACGGCAAGAACCGCCTGCGGGCGCGCCGGCCGGGGCGGCCCGCCAGGGTGGTCGTCGGTTCGCTCATCATGACCTTTCGGTTGACGGTGCCAAGTGGCATACGACAGTGCCGCGTGTGTCCAACGGCGCCGATCCCATAGCTTAGGTTAGCCTTACCTAACTGTCCAGTGTGGATCTTCCCAGGATCTCGCTTGCGGCCGCTCGCGGGCAAGCCGTTCAGTATTCATACATCGTCTGTGTTCATACGAACAGGATAGATGTACGTTAGGTTCATGGATGCATCGCAGCGCTTGAGTGAGCTGGTCGACGTCTTGCGCCGGGACGGCCGGGTCGATGTCGCGACCGCGGCCGCGGAGTTCGGTACGGCGGAGCTGACGGTCCGCCGTGACCTGGATGTGCTGGTCGAGCGCGGCGTGGCCCGGCGGGTGCGCGGCGGTGCGGTGAACCTGCTGATGCGGGGCGAAGAGCTGCCGTTCGCGATGCGCGCGATCGAGGCCGCCGGCGGCAAACAGCGGATCGCCGCGGCGGTGGCGGAACTGATCGCCGACGGCGAGGCGGTCGGCTTGGACAGCGGCACCACGGTGGCCGGGACGGCACGGGCGCTGGCCGGCCGACGGCTGACGGTGATGCCGATGTCGCTGCACGCGGCGAACGCGCTGGCTGGATCGGCGTCGGTCCGGCTGATGATGCCGGGGGGCGAGGCCCGCCCCGGGGAGCTGGCCATGGTCGGCCCGCTGGCCCTGGCCAGCATCGCGGCTCTGCGCTTCGACACCGTCGTGCTCGGCTGCTGCGGCGTATCCCCGAAGGGCACGTGATGGCCCATCAGTGCGCTGTCCAGCCGGGGGGTAGCGTGATGCAGCAGCGGCCCAATGGGCATGTTCAGTCGCAGATGAGCCAGGTCCCGGGCCCGGCGGTGCACCACGTCGTGCTCCGGGGCGCCGGGCGGGTCTGGCGCGACCTGCGGTTCAACGACCTCCACCGCAGCGGCAAGGAATTTGAGCTCATGGAACGGTCCATGGGTTTCGCCGCCCTGGCCATGCTCACCGTGTTCCCGCTGCTCGTCGTCGTCGCTGCCGCGAGCGCCGCCACCCATCGCGGCGTCGCCGTATGGGTGGTCTACGGCATGGGCCTGACCGGATCCTCCGCCCGCGCGGTGATACAGCTCTTCTCCGCACCGGCCAAGGTCCTCAGCACGACGAGCCTTTTCAGCCTGGTGCTGGCAAGCGTCTTCGGGGTGACGTTCGCGGGCAGCGTGCAGAATGGGTTCGAACGGGTCTGGGGCCTGCCCGCCGGGCCGTGGCACAGAATCTGGCGTCAGGCGGTCTGGCTGGCCGTCTTCCTCGGCTACATCTACGCGGCGGCCACCGTGGGCTCGGTGACCCGCCATACGCCGGCCGCGACGCTCAGCCGGCTGTCGTCGGCAGTAGTGCTCGGCCTCCTCTTTTTCTGGTGGGGGCTCCGCTTCCTGGTCGGCGGCCGGGTGAGCTACCTGGCGGCGCTGCCAGGCGCGGTGGCCACGGTGGCGTTCCTGGCTGGCCTGCGGGCCTTCTCCGCCTTGGTCTTCGGGCCGCTCATCGTGACCAACGCGGTCACCTACGGGGCGCTAGGTACCGTCCTGATCGTGCAGTCGTGGCTGATCGGCGTCGGCTGGGTCGTCTACGGCGGCCAGTTGTTCGGTCGCTGGTTCCACGACACCTGGCTGCGGGACTGGGCAGAAAACCGCTGGGGGGCGCAGGCAATAGGGCGGGGAGAAAAAATGCCTTTACCGGGCACCGGCCCGGCCCGCCGCGGGCCGGGTACTGCGGGCGGCGCCGGGGACGTGAACCCCGAACCCGCGGGTTACGAGCCCGCGCTCTGGCGCGAGAAGGCGGATGCGCGCTCGACCTGGTCGGCGGTGATGCTCACGCCGGTGTACAGCTCGAACTGGCGGGCGGCTTGCAGCGCGATCACCTCGGCGCCGGTGATGACCGGCTTGCCCGCGGACCGCGCGGCGCGGACAAGGGGCGTCTCGGCCGGGAAGGCGACGACGTCGAAGACGGCGCGGGCGGCCTCGATGTTCGGCCGCGGGAACGCGAGGGCGTCTGCTTCGGGCCCGTTCATGCCGAGCGGGGTCACGTTGACGATGATCGTGTCTGCGGGCGCCGGGTCGTGCTCGACCCAGCGGTAGCCGTATTTGCCAGCTAGCGCGCGGCCTGCGGCCGCGTTCCGCGCGAGCACGGTGAGGTCGCGGAAACCCGCGTCGCGGAACGCGGCGACGACCGCCTTGGCCATGCCGCCCGAGCCGCGCACCAGGACCGGGGCTGCGGGGTCGAGCGCGGGCCGGCCGATGAGCGCGGTGACGGCCTCGTAATCGGTGTTGTAGGCGGTCAGGCGGCCGTCATTATTGACGATGGTGTTGACCGACTCGATTGCCTTGGCTGACGGGTTCAGCTCGTCCGTGAGCGGGATCACAGCCTCCTTGAACGGCATCGACACCGAACAGCCGCGGATGGCGAGTGCGCGGACGCCTGCGATCGCGCCGTCCAGGTCGCGGGTGGTGAATGCCTTGTAGGCGAAGTTCAGCCCGAGCTCGTCGTAGAGGTAGTTGTGGAACCGGGTTCCGATGTTGGACGGTCGGCCCGCGAGCGAGATGCACAGGGTCGTGTCCTTGTTCAGGCTGGTCACGCGAGCTCCCCCTCACGTTGCGCCGGTCTTGCGCCAGGGCGGGAGATCGGCTCCGTCAGATGAACAGCTCAGATCGTAGGCCATCGCGTTAAGGCTAGATCTGCCCGATCGGCTGGCGCTTCTCTGACTGGAACACGTCTTCGGTCCGGCCGGATGCCCAGTAGCCCGACAGGGATAGCTGGTCATCGCCGCCGAGCCGGGTTTTGAGAGCCGCGCGGACCGCTTTCATTGACTCCCGCTCGCCGTGGGCGAACACGTCGGCCCGGCCGGAGAGCCAGGTCCCGGCCAGCAGCGCGTCGGCCAGCAGCCGGGGCTGGCTGCCGGGCTCGGGCCGGTGCAGCCAGCTGACCTGCACGCCGTTTGGCAGCGTCGCGTCGAGGTACTCGCCGGGGTCGGACGTCTCGAGGTAGGCAATGCCGCGCGCATCGCCGGGCAGCGCCTCCAGGGCGGAGCAGATCGCGGGCAGGGCCGACTCATCCCCGGCGAACAGGTGCCAGTCGCTGCCGGGATCGGGACGGTAGGCGCCGCCGGCACCGGATAGGGCGAGGAGGTCGCCGGGCTCCGCGTGCGCCGCCCACGGCGCGGCGATCCCCTTGTCGCCGTGCACCACGAAGTCGATCGCGACTTGCTGGCGTTCCACGTCGGCCCGCCGCAGCGTGTAGGTGCGGGTCACCGGCTGCCGGTCAGGCGGGAGCGACTCCCGCAGGGCCGCCAGGTCGTAGGGCGGCGTGAGCCCCAGGCCGGGATCGGCGAAGATGATCTTCGCGTACATGTCGGTGAACTCGTTCATGCGCAGCATTTCGAAACCCGGGCCGCCGGCCGTGATCCGTACCGTGTGCGGGCTGAGCCACTCCCGGTGCAGCACGGCAAGAACCGCCTGCGGGCGCGCCGGCCGGGGGCGGCCCGCCAGGATGGTCGTCGGTTCGCTCATCATGACCTTTCGGTTGACGGTGCCAAGTGGCATACGACAGTGCCGCGTGTGTCCAACGGCGCCGATCCCATAGCTTAGGTTAGCCTTACCTAACTGTCCAGTGTGGATCTTCCCCAGGATCTCGCTTGCGGCCGCGCGTGGGCAAGCCGTTCAGTATTCATACATCGTATGTGTTCATACGAACAGGATAGATGTACGTTAGGTTCATGGATGCATCGCAGCGCTTGAGTGAGCTGGTCGACGTCTTGCGCCGGGACGGTCGGGTCGATGTCGCGACCGCGGCCGCGGAGTTCGGTACGGCGGAGCTGACGGTCCGCCGTGACCTGGATGTGCTGGTCGAGCGCGGCGTGGCCCGGCGGGTGCGCGGCGGTGCGGTGAACCTGCTGATGCGGGGCGAAGAGCTGCCGTTCGCGATGCGCGCGATCGAGGCCGCCGGCGGCAAACAGCGGATCGCCGCGGCGGTGGCGGAACTGATCGCCGACGGCGAGGCGGTCGGCTTGGACAGCGGCACCACGGTGGCCGGGACGGCACGGGCGCTGGCCGGCCGGCGGCTGACGGTGATGCCGATGTCGCTGCACGCGGCGAACGCGCTGGCCGGATCGGCGTCGGTCCGGTTGATGATGCCGGGGGGTGAGGCCCGCCCCGGGGAGCTGGCCATGGTCGGCCCGCTGGCCCTGGCCAGCATCGCGGCTCTGCGCTTCGACACCGTCGTGCTCGGCTGCTGCGGCGTATCCCCCGAAGGGCACGTGATGGCCCACGACCTGGGCGACGCCGCGGTTAAGCAGGCGCTGCTGGCCTCGGGCCGTCGTCGCGTGCTGGCCGTGGACGGCACCAAGTTCGGCCGGGCGGCGCTGGCGGTGGTCTGCGAGCTGGCCGCGGTCGACGTGCTGGTCACCGACGACAGCGCCCCGGCATCGGCGGTGGCGTCATTGCGGGCCGCCGGGGTCGAGGTCCACTGTGCCTGACTCGAAGGACCAGACCACCACGGCTGGCGCACGCCAGCCCCAAGCGCACGCCGGCTGCGCGGCGGCGAGATGATTCGCCGCCTGCTCGTCGACTACGGCGAGGTGATCAGCACCCCGCTCCCGGAGGAGACGATCATCGACCTGGCCGCCCTGGCCGGCTGGCCGCGCGACACATTCCTCGACCGCTACTGGCGCCACCGGCGCCCCTACGACCTCGGCCAGCCAGTTAGCGACTACTGGTCACAGGTCCTGGACCGCGACCTGAGCGGATCACCGAGGATCGTGAACCGGCTGACGAACATCGACGTGTATGGCTGGCTCCGGCTGAACCCCCGCACATTGCCCACGCTCCTGAGCCACCTGCGCCGCACCCGCACCCCGATGGCGCTGCTGTCCAACGCACCAGAACCACTGGCCCGGGGCATCGACGTCCTCCGCTGGTCGCAGCACTTCGATCAGCGCTATTACAGCTGCCGCCTGGGTGCCGCCAAGCCCGACCCGCGGGCATTCCAGCTCGTCCTGCGCGACCTCGGCGCCCAACCGGGCGAGGTGCTGCTCATCGATGACCGCGGCGAAAACACCCGCGTCGCCCGCGACCTCGGGATGCGCACCATCACCTTCACCTCCGCCAGGGCTCTCGAGCGTGAACTTGCTGCTGCGGGCCAGGCCCAGGCTGGCTAGCGGGCGGCCTGCGGATGTCATCGAGGCGAAGACGAGGGCTACCGGAGTGGCCGGCCGGTCGGGCGGGTAGCGTCGTGGGGGAGTCCGGCCACAGGAAGAGCCAAGCGCATGACCCAGCACTTCGGTTACGCCCTCGACCGCCGGTATTTGCCCGTACTGCTTCCCTTCGGGTTCAAGCGGGACAAGGACGGCGTGACGTTGACCGACGACGCGTTCGAGGCCACCCTCGGGTTCTTCAGGGTGACCACCGCCCGGGACAACATCACGGGGGCCCACATTACCCGCGACTACCGCTGGTGGACGGCGTTCGGCGTCCGGGGCTCGATGGCCGACGACGGGCTCAGCTTCGGCACCAATCACGAGGCCGGTGTCTGCATCCACTTCGCCGAGAAGGTCCCGTCGCGGCTGAGCAAGAGCGGCCACTCGGCGCTCACCGTGACCGTCGCGGACCTCGAGGGGCTGGCCCGGGCCCTCGGCGGCGACCCGGACGGAGAGCCTGACCCGTCGGGCATGGTCGGCCCGGGCGGCGTAGCGTAACCGGGCGGCTCAGGCCTCCGGGGGAAGATCGGTGGTCGGCTGCTTGTTGCTGTGCCTGGTGGGGGGCGGGCCAGGATGCTGAACGGGCAGCTGCCGACGGGGCTAATAATCTGACGATGATTGCGTGGGGAGTGCTTGCTGGGTGCGGAGAGGCGAAGGGCGCGCTTACGGGGAAGAACCTGAACCCGGTTTGCCTTCGGTGGAGGAGAGGCGGTCCCGGGGCAGCAGGCTGCTGTGGGGTGTAGACCGGTGGACCGGGGCTCCGCTGACGGCGGTGAGCGTGCTGGCTGCCGGGATCGCGTGGGTGGCCCTGAGCACAGTCTTTGACTTCCCCAATCAGTGGGAGAGGATCTTCCAGACGCTGGTCGCCGCGATAACGGTGGTGATGGTGTTCGTCATCCAGCACACGCAGGCGCGCCATCAGGCGGCCACCCAGCGCAAGCTAGACGAGATCTTGCGGGTGCTCCCGGAAGCGGACAACTCACTGCTCGCGCTCGAGCACGCCTCCGACGACGAGCTGCGCGCTGCCCATCGCCAGCATCAGCAGATCCGGCAGACCGCACTCCAGGAACTGGCAGAGGATGCCAGCCAGCCTGACGGCGCACGCTAAAACGGTCCTTACGGGTGTGCCGGAAAGTCCTTGAAAAGAATCGGGGAGCAGGTGTCGCCTCGGAGCAGGGCCGTTCGTAGCAAGGGTGAGCGCGCCGCCCACGAGGGGCGGCGGTCCGATCGCAGGAGATGATCCGGATGCAGTCCGTGGTTTGCGTGCCCGCCGTCGTCGCCCGCCGTTTGCACCGGCTCGTGGAGCCGATCCACCTGGTCACCTACTTTTCTGACGAGCCGACCGATGCGCTCATGGCGCTCGGCCTGCGGAACTACTGGGATGGCTACTTTGCCGGGCGGGCGGCGCCGCTGGGCAGAGTTCCGGCCGAGGTGGTCCATGCGGTCTTCTACAACTTCGCCGAGGGTGAGGTCGCCCGCCACATCCCCCGCGTCTGGGACACGGCCACTCCCGAGGCGGCGCTCGCCGCTCGCGAGCAGGGCAGCGTCGCGGCGCTGAGGCGGATCCTCGGCGACCTCGCCGACGCCCCCGGTCTTGCCCGCGCCGCCGACCTCGCCACCAAGGCGGCGACCAGCGCGCCCACGGAGGGGCGGATCCTGTACGCCGCGCTGCGGGCGCTCCCGCTCCCCGAGGAGCCCGTCGCCCGGCTCTGGCACGCGGCCACCCTGCTGCGCGAGCACCGCGGCGACGGTCATATCGCCGCCCTGGTCGCCGCGGGCATCGGCGGGACGCAGGCGCATGTGCTGCACGCGCTGTCCGAGAACACCCCGGCGGAGAAGTTCGGAAGGGTCCACCACCTCGCTCCAGACCGGCTGGGCGCGGTGGTGGACGGGATGCGGGCCCGCGGTCTCATCGACGCCTCCGGCTGGTTCAGTGACGCCGGGCGGCAGACCAAGGAGCGGATCGAGTCGGTCACCGACGACCTCGCCGCGCCGGCGTACTCCAGTCTGGAGCGGGGCGAGCTCGACCAGCTCATCGCGGACCTCGAGCCTATCTCCGCAACGCTCGACGCGGCCGGCTCCTCGGTAGGCCGCGCGCTCACTCGAGGAGCTCGAGCGGATTCAGGCGTTCCCCTCCCGGCGCCCGCGGAGCCGTGGCCGCTCCGGTTATTGTGGCGGTATGGGGTTGCTGGGGGATCTGATCAAGACCGTGTCCGACGTGGTTACGGGCGGCCGTCGCCGGAGCGGGACACCGTCGCGAGAGGCAAGACGCAGCGGCGGGCGGCGGCAGACCGCCACGCCGGCGGGCCGGGAACGGGCGCGGCCGTCCGGTGCGGATACGGAGGTCTTGCCGGGCGAGTCCGGGCCGGACGCCACCGTGGAGGTCGATCCGCGTCGCATCGGGCCGGTGCGGATGAGCTACTCGCCGCGAACGGACGGGGCCCCGGATCCCGGCGAGGTCGTCTGGACCTGGGTGCCGTTCGAGGAGAACGACGGACGGGGCAAGGACCGGCCGGTGCTCGTGGTGGCCGTCGAATCGGCAGGCACCTACCTAGCCGTGCAGCTAACCAGCAAGGACCACGATGGCGAGGGCGACTTTGTGTCCATCGGCGCGGGCGGGTGGGATGGCGAGCACCGGCCGTCCTGGGTCAACCTGGACCGGGTGATCCGGGTGCATGAGCGCGGGATGCGCCGAGAAGCGGCGGCCCTGCCGCGTGAGCCGTTCGAGCGGGTCACGGGCCGGCTGCACCAGCGCTACGGCTGGCGCTAGACCTGGGGTCCGGCTCAGCGAGACGTCCGCCATCGCACGTGATTTACTCCGCGGGGACGCTCCGTCGGCGCGAGCTGCCGCGCCGACGCCCGTCGCCGACGATTGATCGCAGGGCGGCGACGTGCCCGTCATAGGCTGCGCGTCCGGCCTCGGTCAGCGACAGGCTGGTCCGCACGCGCGAGGCGCAGGTCGCCTTGTGCACCTCGATGTAGCCGGCCTCATGCAGGACTCGTACGTGCTTGGACAGAACCGAGTCGGCCACTCCCAGGCCCTTCCGCACGGTGGCGAAGTCGGCGGCGTCGACTGCGGAGAGTATCGCGCAGATCTGGAGCCGGTTCGGCGCGTGCACGATCTCGTCGAAGCGGGGGGCGTTACTCATTGGCCTGCCTGCAGGCGGGCTCGGAGCAGTTGGTCCGTCCAGCGCCCGAACGCGATTGTGAGGAGCACGGCGAGCACGCCTGCCGCGAGGAACGCGCCGCGTGTCCCGCGATCAAGATCGAGCCAGCAGGCGATCGCGATCAGCGTGCTCAGGGCCAGGATGTGGCCAGCGAAGATGGCTTGCGTACGAGCATCGAAGTACTTCATCGCGACGCCCACACGGCGCTGATTCACCCACATCAGCGCGCCGCAGCCGACCGTGTACCCGGCCACCGACCAAGCGAACAGCACCCAGCTGTGCATCTCTGCCTCGGCTATCGCACCGCCGGCCAGCAAGCCGAGCGAGAGGTGGTACCAGCCTGGTGCGATGACCCGGTCAGCCAGCCAAGAGCGGCTGCCGCCGATGGCTGATATCGCGCTTGCGGCCTCGTCGGGTGATATCTCGGCGGCGGCCGCGTCGTCCCGGTCTTCGTCACTTGCCATGATGGAAAGTCTAAGCATGACTTTCCATCATGGCAAGTGGACCAGTCGTTATCGGCTGCGAAAGCAGGATCCCTGGCCCGGTCAGAAATTAACTAGAAAGTTTCCTAATAATAAGTCTTGACCGTCCCGCTGCCCGGACGTACAAAGTGATCACATCACCGGTTTACCGGCTCATGGGGGGGTGCCGGATCCCTGTACCCCTGGAGGGTCCATGAAGTTCGGAAGACGCATTCTGCGCACGGCTCTCATCACCGGCTCGGCCCTCGGGCTAACAGCCGGCGGCTCGGTTCTCGCCCTGGCCTCCGGTCCGGCCGCTCAGGCCTCCACCGCCTGCGCCGCGGCGTGGAGTTCCAGCACGGTCTACACCGGCGGCGAGCAGGCGAGCGAGAACGGGATCAACTACACCGCCAACTGGTGGACGCAGGGCAACGACCCGGCGACCAACAACGGCGGCAGCGGCTCGGGACAGCCGTGGACGTCGGACGGCGCCTGCACCGGCGGCTCAGGTTCGGGATCGGCGGCTCCGGCTCCGGCTCCGGCTCAGGTTCGGGGTCCGGCACGGGCTCGGTGAGCGGCCTGCTCTTCAGCCCGTACAAGGACGTCACCATCAACATGAACTGGAACACCTACCAGATGCAGTCGGCCGTGGAAGGCAGCGACCTGCCGGTGGTGGGCTCCGGCAGCCTGGTATCGACCTATGTCCCGAAGCTGCCCGCGATTACGCTCGCGTTCGCTACCGGAGCCTGCGGCAGCGAGACCTGGGGTGGTGCCTCGGGTGCCAGCTGGGCGGCCGAGAACATTCCGCAGCTCAACAGCGCCGGTCTGAATTACGTGGTCTCGACTGGCGGTGAGGCCGGCACCTTCACCTGCGCCTCCACGGCTGGCATGGAAGCATTCATCGCCCGCTACGCGGGCCCGCATCTAGTCGGCATCGACTTCGACATCGAAGGCGGCCAGTCAGAATCGGATATCCAAAATCTGGTCGCCGCGGCGGCGGGGGCACAGGCCGAGTACCCGAACATCCAGTTCTCGTTCACGCTGGCCACGCTGGGCGCATCCGATGGCAGCTACGGCGGCGTGAACTCGCTCGGCAACGAGGTCGTCGAGGCGGTGCTCGGCTCCAGCCTGAAGAACTACGTCATCAACCTGATGACGATGGACTTCGGCAGCGCGTCGAGCAGCGTCTGCGTCGTCGTCTCCGGCAGCTGTGAGATGGCGCAGTCGGCGATCCAGGCGGTTAAGAACCTCGAGCACACCTACGGGATCCCAGCCAGCAAGATCGCCGTCACCCCGATGATCGGCCTGAACGACAACACCAGCGAGACCTTCACCACCGCTGACGTTGACACGCTGACCTCCTATGCGGCCAGCAACGGCCTGGCCGGTCTGCACTTCTGGTCACTGGACCGGGACACGCCCTGTACAGACGATTACGCGTCCCCTACCTGCAACTCGATCTCCGGCACGACAGCACTGGAGTACACCGACAGGTTCCTGAGCGACCTCGGGGACTGACGGACATCCTGGGGCGGGCCGTGCACGGGCTCCCGTGCGCGGCCCGCCTCCTTCCGGGCTATTGCGGTGCCAGGCGGCGGGCTAGGTTGGGCAGCCCTGGCAGTTCTGGCGGTTCCGCGGCCGCCCCGTTGTCCCGGTAGGCGCTTGGAGCGATCCCGTGAGCCGCGCGGAAGCGCCGGGAAAAATACAGCGGGTCGGCAAAGCCGCAGGCGCTCGCCACCTGGTTGATGGTCAGGTTGCTGCGGGCCAGCATCGTGCGCGCTCGTTCTAGCCGGACCAGCTCAAGGGCCGCGCTCGGACCGCAGCCGTATTGTTTCCGGAATACGCGGCTCAGGTAAGACGGCGACACGCACGCCGCCGCGGCCAGTTCGCGGAGCGTCAGCGGGCGCATTGCCGCGGTCCACTGGCGGCGCACGTAATCCAGTGCCGCGGCGAGTGCCGCCGGCTCGGGCATCGCCGGCTCGGGAAGCGGCCCTGCCGTGAGCGCCTGGGTGATCACGGCCAGCAGCTCGCCGGCGCGTTCCCGCCAGCCAGGTCGCTGTGCCTGGCCAAGCCACAGCAAAAACTCGAGCAGGCCGCCGACCGGGCCGTGCGCCTGGCCCCGGTGCAGCACCGGCACGCTGGCGGGAGCGGGGTCGGAGCGGAAATGAACGTAGCCGTGCCTGGTGGGCACCGCGCGATCCCAGCGGAACTCGTCCGGCGTGCCCGGCGGAATCAGCAGTAGGTCGCCCGGGGCGAGCCGGAGATGTGCGCATTCGCCGCCGCCGCGCCACTGCGCGCTCCCCGTCTGCAGCCAGACCAGCTCAAAGTCGCTCAGCGTGCGCGGGCCGTAGCTTGCGCCGGGCGGGTAATACGCGAGCGCTGGGCTGATCGTCACCTCAGCAGACAGCAGGTTCACGATCGTCCATGTTCTCGCCAGGTTCTTCCCTAGTCAACCCGGTGCCATGGCGTGAGGCTGGCCTCATGACGCAGACCCAGCATGACGCGATGCGGGCAACTTCAGCGGCCGGCGGACAGGCCCGTGACGACCTCGCGGACAGCTACGCCCGCGATGGGTATTCCATCTTGCCCGGCGCCTTCACTCCCGCGGAAGTAGCGGAGCTGCGCGCCGAGGCGCTGCGCATCTGCCGCGGTGACCTAGGCCCAGTGGCGGGGATGGAACCCGGCCCGCCGGGCGAACCCGACGAGGCGGTTATCCGCCGGTACACCTGCATCCACTTCCCCCACAAACTGTCGCCACTGATGCGCCAGACGCTCGCGCACCCGGTCGTGGTCGCCGCGCTCACCCGCGTGATCGGGCCCGATGTCAAGGCGATGCAGTCAATGCTGTTCACCAAGGGGGAGGGCAAGCCGGGACAGGCCTGGCACCAGGACGAGTTTTTCATTCCCACCAGGGACCGGTCGCTGACCGCGGCGTGGATCGCGCTGGACGACGCCACCACGGAAAACGGTTGTCTGTGGGTGCTGCCCGGCTCGCAGCGCCGCGGCGTGATCTACCCAGAGCGCGATCACGATGACCCGCGCTTCGACTGCACGGTCGAGTCGTACGATTTCCCCTACCGGGACTCCGACGCGGTTCCTGTGCAGGTCGCCGCCGGGTCCGTGGTGATGTTCAACGGCTACCTGCTGCACCGCTCGCTTCCCAACACCGCGCGCAGCGGGCTCCGCCGGGCGCTGGTCAACCACTACATGAGCGCACAGTCGCTGCTGCCGTGGACCCGTCCTCCGGCCGACGTGCACGTGGCCAAGTGGGACAGCCGGGACATTGTCATGGTCGCGGGCAAAGACCCCTACGCCTGGCGCGGCACCACCGACACCTCCCGGCCCCACGTCCGGGCGGACAGGGATGGCGGCTGCCACAGGTAACGCCTGCCTTTTTGTCAATGCTCGAGGGCGCCGCGGCGGGCGTCGATGCCGTCGAGCAGGCGCTGCAGTCCGTACTCGAAGACCGTGTCGAGGTCGAAGTCGAATGGTTCCCGGATAAGGCCGCCGAGCCCGGGGTGACCGGCCGTGTCCGGCCGTGGCCGAAGGCCGGGGCCGTGGTCGCGCATCCAGTCGTCGGCTGACATCCCGGTGTCCTGCTCCGCCTGCGCTTCCACCAGCCGGGCAAGCGCCATACCGCGCACATGGGCGAACAAGTTGATGTGCGCGCACAGCATGTCCTGAGTGCCGAAGCCCATCGCCCGCAGCGTGCTGAGCGACCACTCGGCCAGCGGCAGCACGTTAGGCATGAGCTGGGGCCGGCTGATCGAGAACACCTCGGCGGCCCACGGGTGGCGGCTGAACACCGCCCAGAACAGATGTGCGCCCGCGTCGAGGCGCGGCCGCCAGGCCGCCACCGGTATCGCGGGCAGCTGGACTCCGGCGAACACGCTGTCGGCCATCCGCAGCGTCAGGTCCCCTCTATTCGGGACGTGGCGGTACAGCGCCATCGTGGACACGCCGAGGGAGTCGGCCACCCGGCGCATCGTGGCGTGCGGCAGCCCGTCGGCGTCGGCGATCCGGACGCCGGCCTCGACGATCTCCCGCTGGGTCAGCCGGGCGCGCCGGCTCGTCACCCAGGCCGGCTCGGTCCCGCGCCGCACTATGGTCCCCCGGCCGGGAATCGTGTCGACCAGGCCCGCGCCGCGCAGCGCGCCGACCACCTTGCTGGCGGTGGCCATCGCGACATTCCAGTCCCGGACGATCGCCCGGGTGGACGGGGCCGGCTGGCCTGCCGCCAGCCGTCCGCCCCGGATGTCGTCGGCGATCTCGTCGGCGATCCGCAGGTACAGCGGCCGGTCGGTCATGACTCCCCAGGTGCACTAGTGCGGTGACAGGCAGGAGTCTAGTGCACTACCCCGCAGATCTGCGGCAATGCGCGAAGTGCACTACTACAGCGGCGGCTTCGCAGCCGAATCACGGATGGCTGCGTACATTGTATGCGCGCGCCGAAAGGAACGAGCACACCATGCCTGAACTTGACTCCCGGGTACTGACTTCCGCGGACGGGACAGCGATCGAGTACCTCAGCGCGGGCCGCGGGCCGCAGGTGATCGTGGTCCCCGGAGCGCTCGCCATGGCCCGCGACATGGCCGCCTTCGCCGCACTCCTGGCCGGGCGGCACACCGTGCACGTCGTGCAGCGGCGCGGCCGGGGCGGCAGTGGCCCGCAGGGCAGCCAGTACGGCATCGAGCGCGAATGCGAGGACATCGAGGCGGTCCGCGCGCAAACCGGCGCCCGGCTGATCTTCGGAACCAGCTTCGGCGGGCTGGTGGCCCTGCGGGCGGCGTGCGGCAGCACGGCATTCGACGCGGTCGCCGTCTACGAGCCGGGAGTCTCGGTCAGCGGGTCGATCCCGGCCGGCTGGACCGGCCGCGCGCGCCAGCAGGTCGCGGCGGGCGCGGACTTCGAGGCGTTCATCACCCTCGCCCGCGGGGTCAACCCGGACCAGACGGGACGCGTGCCGCGCTGGCTGCTGCGGGTCATCCTGCGGCACGCGATCCCGCGGCCCGAACTCCGGCAGAACCTGGCGCTGATGCCCCAGGCGATCAGGGAGCACGCCGAAGTCGGGCGCCTCGACGGCGGGCTCGCCGACTACCGCCAGGTCGCCGCGGCCGCCCTGATCATGCGCGGCAAGGGGTGCGCCACCAGCCGGCAGGCCGTCGCCCTCGCCCAGCTGGCGGGGACGATCCCGCGTTCCGAGACCATGACCTTCCCGAAGCTCGACCACTTCGCGCCAGTGAAAAAGCCCGGCCAGATAGCGGACGCCGTCCTCCGGTTCTTCGCCGCGCACGCCCGGCCAGCTGCGGGCACGCGGTAATTCGCGGTCAGGCGATGTCCGCGGCGCTGAGCCAGGCGGCAAGGTAACCGGACCGTCGTGACGAGATGCGGGCGGCCGGGGAGGGCTGGTGCACTGGTGGCGGGAAGAAAGCCTGGCTATTGGGGGTGGGCGAGGGATAGGCGGGCGGTTGGCGGGCAATGAGCGGCCATGACGGTTCGTAGCGTTGGCCTAGAGGAAGAATTGCTGCTGGTCGACCCCGGCACCGGACAGCCCCGGGCGGTGGCTGAGACGGCGCTGCGGGACATCAAGCAGGCGGATGCGGACGGCGATGAGCGCGGCGGGGACGACGATGGCGAGGTAGCGGAGTCGCTGGAGTTCGAGCTTCAGCGCCAGCAGCTCGAGACGAACACCCAGCCGTGCCATGACCTGGAGGATCTCGGCCGCGAGCAGCGCCGGTGCCGTTCGCTGGCCGCCGGGGTGGCGGCGCGGGCCGGAGCGCGGGTCGCGGCACTGGCGACCTCGCCGGTCCCGGTCGTCCCGCAGGTGGTGCGCACCGGCCGGTACCTGGAAATGGCGCGTGCGTTCGGGCTGACGGCCAACGAGCAGCTCACCTGCGGCTGCCATGTCCATGTCGGGATCTCCTCGCCCGAGGAGGGGGTGGCCGTGCTGGACCGGATCGGGCCGTGGCTGCCGGTCCTGCTTGCCCTCAGCGCCAACTCGCCGTTCTGGCAGGGACAGGACAGCGCGTATGCCAGCTTCCGGTACCAGGCGTGGGGCCGCTGGCCGAATTCCGGCCCGACCAACGCGTTCGGCACCCCTGAGGTCTACGAGCAGACGGTGCGGCAGATGGTGGCCACGGGCACGATTATCGACTCGGGCATGGTGTACTTCGACGCCCGGCTGTCCGCGCACTACCCGACGGTGGAGATGCGGATCGCCGACGTGTGCCTGCACGCCGACGACGCCGTGCTGATCGCCGGGCTGGCGCGGGCGCTGGTGGAAACCGAGGCGCGCCGCTGGCGGGCGGGCGCGGGCGCCCCGCCCCAGCGGACCGAGATGCTGCGCCTCGCCTCCTGGCGGGCCAGCCGCTCAGGCATGGAGGGCGACCTGCTCAACCCGGTCACCGGGCTGCCCGAGCCGGCCGGGTCGGCCGCCCGCGCGCTGCTCGAGCACGTCAGGGACGCGCTGGACGAGGCGGGAGACAACGGCACCGTGACCGAACTGCTCGCCGTGGTGCTGGGCCGGGGGACCGGCGCCACCTTCCAGCGCGACGCCTACCGCGATGGCGACCTGTCCCGCATGATCGACAGCGCCGCCACCGAGACCGTCCGCTAAGTGCCCAGCCGCACATCAGGCAGCGGTGTTTCCCGGCCGGCCAGCTGGACGGTGTTAGGTAAGGAGGACGCCGATAGCCAGGAAGACGTGCCACTAGGGGAGAAGATGCGATGACCGACCGGATCGACTACGACGAATTCGGCCTCTTCCACGAGAACGCCGCGGAGTACGGCCTGCCCTTTGACCGCCCGCCGGCCGTGCGGCGGGTCTTCGCCGGGGTCGCCCCGGGCAGGCGGCTGAGCGCGCTGGCCTGGCAGGACAAGGACCCGGAACTGGTCCTGCTGCACGGCGGCTCCCAGAACGCCCACACCTGGGACACGGTGGCGATGGCGCTCGACCGTCCCCTGCTGGCCATCGACCTGCCCGGGCACGGCCACTCGGACGGCCCCGGAGACCGCACCGACGGCCAGTTGGACGCCCAGGCCAACGCGGCCGACGTCGCCGTCGCCATCCGCACGCTCGCCCCGGCCGCCAGCGCCGTGATCGGCATGTCGCTCGGCGGCCTGACCGCCATCGCCCTCAGCGCGCAGGCCCCGGACCTGGTCAGGAAGCTCGTGCTGGTCGACGTGCTGCCGGGGCTGAAGGTGCGGCGCTCCCAGCACATCGGCGACTTCGTCAACGGCCCGGCCAGCTTCGCCAGCCTGGACGAACTGCTCGAGCGGACAATCGCGTTCAACCCGTCCCGGTCCCGGTCCTCGCTGCGCCGCGGCATCTTGCACAACGCCGAGCAGCAGCCCGACGGCACCTGGGTGTGGCGCTGGGCCCGGCACCGCGCTCCCGCCGCCGCGGCTGGCCAACCGGTCGCCGGCCAATCGGCAGCTGGTCAGGCACCTAGCACCGGACCTGCCAGCCCGGCGGCCGACGGCACCCGCTACGCCGAGCTGTGGGAGCCGCTGTCGCGGATCACCGTGCCGCTGCTGCTCGTCCGGGGCCTGCGCCCGGACTCGGTGCTCGATGACGACGACGAGCGGGAACTGCGCCGCCGGCTGCCCTCCGCCCAGGTCATCCACGTGGCCGATGCCGGGCACAGCGTGCAGGGCGACGCACCCCTTGAGCTCGCCGCGATCATCGAGGACTTCGTCTTCGGCGCCGAGCCCTAGGCGGGCGGCAGTTTGACGCCGGTTAGCCCGGCCAGAGCGTGGGTTAGCTCGTCCTGGAACTCGGGGGAACGCGCGGCTGGATGCACCTCGCCCGGCCGCTGGTGGTAGAAGTACTGGCCGCTCACGGTCGCGGCGGGGTCGTCGCTGACCGCGAGCCAGGCCTGGGTGACCGCGCCGAGCGAGAGGTCGTCGGGGGCACCCGCGCCCCCCATCTTGGTGGCCACCCAACCAGGCGTGACCGCGTTGCTGAGCACATCTGGCCAGCGGCGGGCGATCGCGAACGAGAGCACAACGTCATAGAGCTTGCTGTCGGAGTACGCCTGCGGGCCGTTCCACCGGCGCGTGTCCCAGTCCAGGTCCGCCACACTGGGCGTGCCGCCGAGGTGCATGCCGCTGCTGAGGTAGACCAGGCGGCTGGGACGCTCGATGAGCGCGGTGAGCAGGTAGGCCGCCAGCACGTTGACCGCCAGCACGCGGGCATGGCCATCTGCCGTGGCTATCTTGCGCGGGTCACGGTAGCCGACCCCCGCATTATGGATGACCGCGTCGAAGCGGCCGAGTGCGTTGACCTGGTCGGCGACCGAACGGGTCTCGGCCGCGCTGGCGAGATCGCCGACCACGATGTCCGCTATCCCCGGCGCCGCGGCCCGCAGGTCGGCCGCCCGGCCGCTGTTGCGCGCATGGCCGACGGCCTCGTGCCCTTGGCCGATGAGCAGGCGCACCGCGTCGAGCCCAAGGCCGTCACTGGACCCAGTGATGAATATCCGGTACACCATGCGGCTCTCCCTGCCTTGGCCTGCGCGAACCCCGGGCAACCTCACTGTAACCAGCCGTCCTGCGGCCACCTTCGCCAGCTATACCGGCTCGCCGTCGAGGAGACGGCGCGGGCTCCGCTGGGCGCACCGGGGAGGGCCGCGCCCACGTCGTCCGGGCCATAAGCGCCACCGGCGCGGAGGGCGCTCGCTTCCGCAGCTTGTGCGACATTATTCTGGGCGTAGCGTCCGATGCTGCCCACGACCATCTGGAGGAGCTCATGGGCATCACCTACAAGAGCAGGTTCGCCACGACAATCGCGGCGGTTTTCGAGGATTGATTGATCCCAGGCCGTTTTAGTTGTGCTGCTTGCCTCACCCGATGACGAACCCGCTGGTCTTAGGGTCGTGGAATTTCCATTCTTTTCTATGGTTTTACTAGTAATTCGGGAACGGCCTGACGACCCGCAGGAGACACAAGTGCCTGATCAGCTTGTCCGCAACTACCGGCGGCCAGCATCTCTCGGCGGCCCCGCGCATCCCGATGCGGACACGGTGTCTGTCCGCTGGTTCGGCACGGCCACCTTCGAGCTGGCCTTCGGGGACAAGGTCGTCCTGCTGGACAACTTCTATGACCGGCCCGCGGGCAACCGTTCGCTCGGCTTCAATGCGGCCGACGTGACCCGCGCTGACTACATCCTCGTCGGGCACCCGCACTTCGACCACGTGGCCGACACCGCCCGGGTCGCCCGCCAGACCGGCGCCCCGGTCGCCATCGCCCCGATCGGCGCGGACTACCTAGTCGGCCAGGGGCTGCCCGCGGAGCAGATCCTCTCGGTCCCCGGCCTCGGCAAGGGCGACGTGATCAGCGCGCCCGGGTTCACCGTCACCGCGCTGCATGCCTACCACCTCGACTTCGGCCTCACCGCCGGCCAGGTACAGAAGTGGCAGGCGGTGCGCGCCGCTCAGGCCGCGTTCGACGCCGAGTTCACGCCGCCGCCGACCGTGTCCGACGGCGAGGAGGCGCTGGCGATCGCGCAGCGCGGCGTGCACACACCCGAGGTCAACACCGAGGCCACGCTCAGCTACATCATCGACATTGAGGGGTTCCGGATCGCCTACCGGGACAGCGGCGGGAAGATCAGCGACGAGGAGCAGGCCTACTTCTCCGCCAATCCCGGCGTGGACCTCGCCATCTTGTCACTCAACGGGCTCCCGCATGTCGCCCAGCAGCTCGAGAACGTGTTCATGCCCCTCGTCCGGCTGTACCAGCCGCGGGTGCTGGTGCCCGCGCACCACGACGAGCTGTGGGCCGCCTTCGACGGCAGCGGCCTGTCCAGGCTGTTCAACAACGTCGCGACGGAAACCATCAAGGAGCGGGTGCACGACGAGTTCCCGGCCAGCGTCACCGCCGCGCCCGCGCTCATCGAGCCGGTGACGATCGGCCGGACCGACGGCGCGGTCGCGGTCGGTGAGGTGCACGTCCGGTAGTGGGATGATCTTGTCCGGTCTACCAATGGAGGACATGGATGTCGCCACCGCCGGCTGAGGCAGCTGCCACCGGGCAGTCCCTGAGCGCGCTTGAAGCACTGCACTCCACCCCCTCCCGCCGTTACCTCGCCCCCGACCCGATCCCCGACGACGTGCTCTGGGCCATCCTCGACGCCGCGATCCGCGGCCCGTCCGGGGGCAACCGGCAGCACTGGGGCTGGGTCGTGGTCACCGACCAGGAGACCAAGGAGGCGGTCGCAGGCTGGTACCGGGAGAACTGGCAGGCTGCCTACGGGCAGCACCGGGAGCGCATCCTGGCCGGCGACGCGGGCTCGTCGGGGATGAGCCCGCGCGGCTTCCTCGGCGCCGAGCACCTGGCGCACCGACTCGAGGAGGCCCCGGTGTGGGTGTTCCCGGTGCTGCGCGACGCGGCCGACGCGACCAACCCCCGGATCGGTTCGTCCATCTACGGCGCCGTGCAGCAGCTGTGCCTGGCCGCCCGCGCCTACGGCGTTGGCACCTCGCTGACCACCCTCTACGGCGGTCACGAGGATGAGCTGCGCGAACTGCTCGGGCTGCCGGCCGACGCACTGACCATGGCGCTGATCCCGATGGGCTACCCCGCTAGGGGACGCTGGGCCGAGCCCAAGCGACGGCCGGTGCAGGAGGTCGTGCACTGGAATCGCTGGGGCGCGACCCGCGACAGGTCCTAGACAGCGACGTCCCCGCGGGATGACCAGGATGGTGGATCGTTGTCTACACAAGCGTGTAGACAACGATCCACTCTCTTGGATGAGCCCCCTACCGCTCTGATAACAGCAAGAAGAGAGGACTCGAGACGGCGCCGCTCAGGAGACTCCCAGCACACTGGCCAGCCGCTGGAACCCGGCGTCCAGGTTGGCGTCCGGCTCGGTGATCAGCTGGACGGCCACGTGGTCGGCGCCGGCCTTGAGGTGCTCCTCGAACCGCCGCCTGATCTCAGCGTCATCGCCCGAGACGACGAGGGCGTCGATCAGCCGGTCGCTGCCCTCGCCCGCGACGTCATCAGCCGTGAAGCCGAGCCGCTGCAGGTTCGACGTGTAGTTCGTCAGGCGCAGGTACGGCTTGACCGACCCGCGGCCGACGGCCCGCGCGCGGGCCGGGTCCGATTCCAGGACGACCCGCTGCTCGGGCGCCAGCAGCTTGCCCGGGCCGAGAATCTCGCGGGCCAGCCGGGTGTGCTCGGGGGTGACCAGGTAGGGATGCGCGCCCCCGGTCCGCGCCGCGGACAGCCGCAGCACCCGCGGGCCCAGCGCCGCGAGGACGTGACGGTCGACCGGGACACCCTCGGCGTCGAGGACGTCGAGGTAGTTCACCAGCGTCTGGTACGGCGAGTGATACGTGGCGGTGGCCTCGGGGTGGCCAACCCCGACACCGAGCAGGAAGCGCCCGGGATGGGCCGCCTCGATGCGGTGGTAGGAGCGTGCGACCTCGGCGGCGTCGGCCGTCCAGACGTTGACGATGCCCGTCGCGACCTTAAGGGTGCTGGTCGCGTCCAGGATCGCCGATACGTGCGCGAGGTCGGCCGGCGGCGAGCCGCCCTGCCACACCGTCTCGTACCCGAGCGATTCCAGCACCCGGGCCCGCTCGACCGTCAGTATCCTCGTGTGCCCGAAGACCCCGTAACGTCCCAGCTCCATGATTGCCTCCCTCGCCGATCATTTCCGCCTCAGCCTATGGGGCGGGCAAGCCAGCAGGCGGGGCCGGGCCCGCCCGCAGCCTGGCCGGGCGCGGCAGCCTACAGGTCGCCCAGGGCGGTGGCCGGCGACTCGATGCAGTCGGCGACGTAGCGCAGGAAGCCGCCGGCGGTGCCGCCGTCGCAGGCCCGGTGGTCGAAGGCCAGCGTCAGCTCGGCGACCTTGCGCACCGTGAGCTCGCCGTTGACCACCCACGGGCGGTCGATGACGCGGCCCAGGCCGAGGATCGCGACCTCCGGGTGGTTGATGATGGCGGCCGAGCCGTCCACGCCGAACACGCCGTAGTTGTTCACCGTGAACGTGCCGCCGGCCAGGTCAGCGGGGGTGAGGCGGCGGTCGCGGGCCGCGGCGGTGTGCTCGGCCAGCCGGGCCGACAGTTCCCGGGTGGTCAGGCGGTGCGCGTCGGGCACGACCGGGCACGACCAGGCCGTGCGCGGTCTGCGCGGCGAAGCCGAGGTTGACCCATTCGGGCACGATGATCTCGCCGGCCTCGATGCGGGCGTTGAGCTCGGGGTAGCGGCGCAGCCCGAGGATGGTGAACCGGGCCAGCAGGGCGAGCAGGCTGACCGGCCGTGCGGGGTCGGCCGCGTTGAGCGCCCGGCGTGCCTCGACCAGGCCGGTGGCGTCCACGTCGACCCAGACGGTCGCCTCCGGGATCTCCCGGCGGGAGCGGGACAGCTTGTCGGCCATCGCCCGCCGCGCGCCGCGCAGCGGGATCCGCCGCACGCCCGCTGCTGGCATGGTGGCGTGGTCTGCCACGGCGGGCACCGGCTGTAGCTGAGGATGCTGGCGGGCGGCGCCCTCGGTCCGCTCGGCGATCGCCAAGCGGACGTCGTCCCGGCTGATCAAGCCGTCCGGACCCGTCCCGGCGAGACTGGCCAGATCGAGACCCGCGTCCCTGGCCTGCTTGCGGACCAGCGGCGAGATTACGGCGACCCGACCGGGCCGGTCAGGCGGGGCGGGTGAGGACACGGGCGGGGCGGCGTCGGGCGCCACCAGTCCGACGGGCCGGGCGGGACGGGCCGGGGGAGCGCTCGTCGCCGGCGCGCTAATCGCCGCCCCCCGTCGCCGGCCGCGCCGGCCGCTGCGGGCCGGCGCCGCGGTCGTGCCGTAGCCGATCAGGACGCTGCCACTGGCTTCCTCGCGGCTGGCCGGCCCGGCGACGCCGGGCTCGCGGAATCCAGCTGCCCCCTCGTCGGCCGCGGCGTCCGCATCGGCCGTGACCGAGATCAGCGGCTGCCCGACGGAGACGACACCGCCCGGCTCGGCGTGCAGGGCGGTGACCACGCCCGCGTAGGGCACCGGGACCTCGACCACCGCCTTGGCCGTCTCGACCTCGGCGATGACCTGGTCGACGGTGACGTGGTCGCCCGGCTTGACGTGCCAGGCGATGACCTCGGCCTCTTCCAGCCCTTCGCCGAGGTCGGGGAGGCGGAAGTCAGGCACCGTGATCCTCCCACTGCAGGCGCGCGATCGCGTCGAGGATGCGGTCGGTGTGCGGCAGGTGGAACCGCTCCAGGTGCGGCGGCGGGTACGGGATGTCGAAGCCGGTGACGCGCAGGATCGGCGCCTCCAGGTAGTGGAAGCACCGCTCGGTCAGCCGGGCGGCCACCTCGGCGCCGTAGCCGCCGAACCCCGCCGCCTCGTGCACGATGACGCGCCCGGCCGGTGCGGGACACCGACTCGGCCAGCGTCTCCTCGTCCAGCGGCGACAGCGAGCGCAGGTCGATGACCTCGACGTCCCAGTCTTCCTCGATCGCGGCCTCGGCCGCTTCCAGCGCGGTGGCGACCATCCCGCCGTACGCGATCAGGGTGACGTCCCGGCCCGGCCGGCGCACGACCGCCCGGTCGATCGCCGGGCCTTCCGCCGTCAGCGCGGCGGTCTCCTTGGACCAGTAGCGGCGCTTGGGCTCGAGGAAGACGACCGGGTCGGGGCAGTTGATCGCCTGGCGCAGCAGCCGGTAGGCGTCGGCCGGGGTACCCGGCGCCACCACCCGCAGCCCCGGGGTGTGCGTGTAGTACGCCTCCGAGGAGTCGCAGTGGTGCTCGACGCCGCCGATGCCGCCGCCGAACGGGATCCGGATGACCACCGGCAGCGCCAGCCGCCCCCTGGTCCGGTTGCGCATCTTGGCCAGGTGGCTGGTGACCTGCTCGAACGCCGGGTAGGCGAACGCGTCGAACTGCATCTCGACCACCGGCACGAGGCCGTTCATCGCCATCCCGATGGCGGTGCCGACGATGGCCGACTCGGCCAGCGGCGTGTCGAACACGCGGTGCTCGCCGAACCGCGCGGCCAGCCCGTCGGTGACCCGGAACACCCCGCCGAGGGTGCCGACGTCCTCGCCGAACACCACCACCCGGTCGTCGCCGGCCAGGCTGTCGGCCAGGGCCCGGTTGAGCGCGGCCGCCATAGTCACCGGTGACGCGCCGGCGGCGGGCCCGGGCTCGGCCGCCGGCTCCCGGGCCGCGGACGCCTGCCCGGGCTGCCGGTGACATCACGCTGCTCATCGCGCGGGCTCCTGCGCCGCTGCCAGTTCCGCCAGCAGCGCCGCCCGCTGCCGCTCCAGGCTGGCCGTCGGCTGGGCGTAGACGTGCTCGAAAAGCTCGGCCGGGTCAACCGCCACGTCGGCGTTCATCCGCTCCCTGACGTCCGCCGCGAGCTGCTCGGCCTCGGCCTTCAGCCGCCCGGCGGCCGCGTCGTCGAGCAGGCCGCGCGGCCGTGAGGTAGGCCTCCAGGCGGGCGATCGGGTCACGCTCAAGCCAGTCGCTGACCTCGGCGCCGGCCCGGTAGCGGGTGGCGTCGTCGGCGTTGGTGTGCGCCTCGATCCGGTAGGTGACCGCCTCGATCAGGGTCGGCCCGCCGCCGCGGGCGGCCCGGTCGATGCCGACCTGCACCGCCGAGTACACGGCGGCGGCGTCGTTGCCGTCGATGAGCAGCGACGGGACGCCGTAGCCGATCCCCTTCGCGGCGAGGGTGGGCGCCGCGCTCTGCTTGGCCAGCGGCACGCTGATCGCGTAGCCGTTGTTCTGCACCAGGAAGACCACCGGCGCCTTCCAGACGGCGGCGAAGTTGAGCGCCTCGTGCGTGTCGCCCTCGCTGGTCGCGCCGTCGCCCAGCAGCACCAGCGCGACCTGGTCCTGCTGCTTGTGCCGGGCGGCGAAGGCGAGGCCGACGGCGTGCAGCGTGTTGGTGGCCAGCGGGGTGCACTGCGTCGCCACCCGGTACACCTGCGGGTCGTAGCCGCAGTGCCAGTCGCCGCGCAGCAGGGTGAGGGTCTCCTCGGCGGGCACCCCGCGGGTGAGCACGGCGACCGAGTCGCGGTAGGTGGGGAACAGCCAGTCCTGGTCGCGCAGCGCGAGCGCGGCCCCGACCTGGCAGGCGTCCTGGCCGCGGGAGGACGGGTAGACCGCCAGCCTGCCCTGCTTGGTCAGCGCGGTGGCCTGGGTGTCGAAGCGGCGCCCGAGCACCATCCGGCGGTGCAGTTCACGCAGCACGCAGGGCTCGGGAAGGCGCAGGTCACCGGGGTTATCGCCGGCCTGGCCGTGGTGACCGATCAGCTGCAGCGGTAGCGCGCTCGGCAGCAGGTCGCCGTCCACCGTTTCACTCCGGTAAGCAAGGGCCGTCACGGTCCCTCCCTTCGACATGATGTCTCCAGGGAGTCTGCCCAGATTTAGCCAAATTTCTAGCAGATGAGACGAAAGAGAAGATGAATTGCTCGACGTAGGCGGCTATCGTGGCCATATGACTTCCAGCGATCACCCCGCGGACGCCCCGCCTGGACATATGGCGGCCATGGACGACACCGACCGGCAGATCATCGACGCGCTGCGGGCCGACGGGCGGATGTCCATGCGCGCGCTGGCCGAGCTGGTGCACATCTCGCGGGCGAACGCCTACACCCGGGTGACCCGGCTGGAGCGCGAGGGCGTGATCACCGGGTACGCGCGCGCAGATCGACCCGGTGCGGGCCGGCTACGCGCTGTCGGCCTACGTCTACCTGGACATCGCCCAGCGCTCCTGGAAGACGGTGCGCGGCCAGCTGCTGAGCATGCCCGAGATCGACCACGTCGCGCTGCTGTCGGGCGAGCACGACATCCTGCTCCGCGTCCGCGCCCGCGACGCGGTGTCCCTGCGCGACGTGGTGCTGACCCGCCTGCAGGACATCCCCGAGGTCCACTCGACCCAGACGATCCTGATCTTCGAGGAGGCGACGCCCGCCCAGCACCCCCGCGGCCCCCAGCGCTAAGCCGCCGGGCGCCGCGTGATCGGCCCACATTCTCATGGGCTCAGCCCGGATCGGGCGGCGCGACACTCACGAACCGTTATCCAGGGTCAGTTCCAAGTAGATGCGGTCGCCCTGGTTGCGGAACGGCCCGATGTGCAGCGCGGTCATCAGGTTCTCCATCGCAGTGACCATCCGGAGGCCGAGACCGTATTTGGCGGTGAACTTAGGCCAGATCTGCGGCTGGTCGTTCATCGCCACGACGGTCGCTTTGGCCGGTACGGCTGGCCCGGTCGGCTTGCCGCGCCTGGTGGCGGGCGCGATCGTCACGGCAGGGTGTACCCGGCATGCGGACCGGGCCGCGGGAGAACCGGGCGTTCCTCGGCCGCACGGTGCGGTCCCTGGCCGGGGAAGCTGGCATCAGGCAGTTCCTCGACATCGGCACCGGGCTGCCGACCACCAACAGCGTGCACGAGGTCGCACAGCAGGTCGCGCCCTCGTCCCGGGTGGTTTACGTGGACAACGACCCGCTGGTTCTCAGCCACGCCCGGGCGCTGCTGACGTCATCCGCGGAAGGCCGGACCGCCTACATTCAGGCGGACCTACACAACCCGCCGTGCTTTGGCTGGCTACCCGAAGGTGATCTCGAAGGCAGCGTCGGACCGGTCCCACGCCACCGCTAGCCCGCGGCGGCGAAAACGTCCGTGCAGACCTTGCCCAGCTTCGCCGCGTAGGCGGCACCATCGGCGGCCGTCGACCGGAAGTACGGCGGGCCGGGTTCAGCGGTAGACGAGGGTGCCGTCATCGAGGTCGGCGTTGGGCAGGATGTCCCGTTCCTCGTGGTACTCCAGCATGTGGGTCCAGGGCTCCCCGCCGCCCTGCTTGAACAGGATGTCCTGTGATCGCATGATGTAGCCGGAGCTGAAGTTCTCCGGATCGCAGAACGGGCGCCGTTCCATCGCCGCGTCGGCCGGCCGCAGGGTCGGGGTGACCATGCTGGCGCGGGAGTCCTCCATGTGCCGGAGCAGGCCGGCGACGAGGTCACAGACCATTTCGGCGCGCAGCGTCCAGCTGTAGCGCAGGTAGCCGAAGACGTAGGCCATGTTGGGCACGCCGCTGATCATGACGCCGCGCCAGGTGACGCGGTCGGTGAAGTCGACCGGCTCACCGTCGACGGTGAACGCGATGTCGCCGAACAGCGACATGTTGAAGCCGGTCGCGGTGACGACGATGTCGGCGTCGATGTGCTCGCCGGAGCTGACCTCGATCCCCTTCTCGGTGAACGTCTCGATGGTGTCGGTCACGATCGACGCCTTGCCCGAGCCCAGCGCCGCGAAGAAGTCGCCCTCCGGGACGACGCCGATGCGCTGCTGCCAGGGCCGGTAGCGGGGCGTGAAGTGCTTGTCGATGTCGAACCCGTCGGGCAGTTGCGGCCGCATCGACTCGATGAAGAACGCGTGCAGCGCGTCGGGGTCCTCGAAGGCCGTCTTCACGAGCATGTCGGACTGGGCGATGTAGGCGCGGCGGAGGATCTCGTGCGTCCACTCCTCCGGGACGTCCAGGCTGCGCAGCGTCACGGCCAGCTCATTCTGCCGCGGCGGGGCGAAGAAGTAGGAGGGGGAGCGCTGCAGCATCGTCACGTGCGCCGCGTCCTGCGCGATCGCGGGAATCAGCGTCGCGGCGGTCGCCCCGGAACCGATCACGATGACCCGCTTGCCGGTGACGTCGAGGTCCTCGGGCCAGCTCTGCGGGTGTATCAGCAGGCCCTGGTACCGGTCCAGGCCCTTCCAGCGGGGCTGGTAGGGCTTGTCATGGTCGTAGTAGCCGGGGCACATCCACAAGAAGCCGGTGCTGAACCGCAGTCGCTCGCCGGTATCGGTCCTGGTGACCTCCACGGTCCAGCGCCGGTCCTCGGTTGACCAGATCGCCGACGTGACCCGGTGCAGGCAACGGATGCAGGCATCGAGGCCGTCTTCGGCGATGACCTCATCGAGGTAGGAGAGGATCGCCGGGCCGGTCGCGATCGCGGTGCCCCGCCATGGCTTGAACCGGTAGCCGTAGGTAAACAGGTCGCTGTCGGAGCGCACCCCCGGGTACCGGTGCGTCCACCAGGTCCCGCCGTGGTGGTCGCGCGCCTCCAGGACGAGAACGCTCCGGTCGGGGAACCGCTCCCGCGCGTGATGTGCCGCGCCGATCCCGGACACCCCGGCACCGATGATGAGGATGTCTACGTGGCCGGCGTCCTGAACGCCCGCACTGGAAGACGTCTCGAAAGCGGTCGTGGCCATAGGGCAACCTCCCGATCATTGGCGATCACTCTCACCGTAGATCCACCGCAAACGCCGCGTCTACGCCTGCCCGCCTCCCTGATCAGCGAGGGCGTCAGGCAGTCCCGGAGCTTAGTCCGCTTCCACCCGGACCGCGCGGGCCCACGGCGGCGCGCCCCGGACCCGCGGGCCGATCAGCCCGACCACGATCCGCATCCCCTTCGGCTGCTCGGCCGGCCACGGTGTATAGCCGTCGGTGAGCACGACCGTGACGGCGGGCCTGGGCCGCAGCGCGGCGGCCGCGGCGATGCCCGCGCCCATGTTGGTCCCGCCGCCGCCGATGAGCTGCACCTGGCGGGCCGAGCTGACCCGCTGGGCTGGCCCGGCCGCGGTGTCGCAGGCCAGCACGCGGACCTGCCGGGCCAGCCCGAGGGCGCGCAGCAGGCCCTCCACCTCGGCCAGCGCCATCGCGAGCAGGTCCGCGGTCATGCTGCCGGAGGTGTCGCAGACCACGGCCACCTCCGGCACCGGCCGCCGCAGCGCGGGCAGCACGACCTGGCCGGCCACGCAGGAGCGGCGCGATGGCCGCCGGTAGGAGTAGTCGACCGCCCCGGCGACCTCGGCCACGGCCCGGCGCAGCTCGGCCGCGAGCAGGACGCGCCAATTCACCTTCGGGGACGTGACCTCCTGGGCCCAGCGCAGCAGCCCGGCCGGCACGGTCCCTGGCAGCTTGCCCTGCGCCACCACCTCGAGCGCGACCTGGCGGCGGATCAGGTCGGCCTGCAACCGGGGCAGGCCGCCTGGCCCCTCGACCGGGCCGGGGCATCCCGTCCGCGCCGCTTCCGCAGTCCGCCCAGCCGCCCGCCGCTTGCTCGTCCGCGGATTGCCCGCAGAGATCCTGTCCCGCCGCCCGTCCGCCCTTCCCCTCCTGGGCGGCGTCCCGGATCCCCTCGAAGTACTGCTCCGCCAGCAAGCCGTCGGACGCGCGCAGGTCGCGCGGGAGCACCGGCCGGCCCGGCAGATCGAGCCCGGCCGGCACCAGGTCGTCGTTGATCTCGGCGTCCGCGGCGCGCACCCAGGTGCGTGCCTCGTCTGGCCGGACGCCCGCCGCCTGCGCCCGCTCGCCGTGGGCCCGAAGCAGGTGGCAGACGTGATGGACCAGGACGCTGCCCAGCTGCGCCGGGGTCCAGGCCGCGGTCAGCTCCGGGTCCGCGTGCATCCGCCAGCTCTCGTCGACCGACACGGCGCCGCTGCCCCGCTCCGCGATCACCTGAGCGCCGAACACCGCGGTCGCCAGGTACGGGAACCTGGTGGCAGCCCACAACCGGGCCGCCGGCAGGCCGTCTACGCCGGGGGCGCTGAGTGGGGAGTCGCTCACCGGAGCAGGCCCGCGTCGCGCAGCAGCGGGGCGAACCGGTGGATTTCCGGGGGCAGCGCCGCGCCCTCGGGGCGGCACTTGGCCAGCACGCGGGCGGCCACCGCGGCCACGTCGGGCGCCACGTCGGCGGCCAGGCCGAGAACCTGCCAGCCAGCCGTCCAGCGTGCTGGCGTCGGGTCCGCGGCCACCGCGGCCGCGATCGCGGCCAGGGCGGCGTAGGCGCGGTCGCCCCGTTCGGGTAGCCGGAAGGAGGCCGGGTCGGCCAGCACCTGCTCCGGATCGGGCAGATCCATCTCGGCCAGCCAGACCAGGAACTCGACGCCCGGCCCCTCGCCGACGGCCCCCCGCACGAGCGCCGAGCGGGCCTCGTCGCTGCTGCCGGAGGCGGCCGCGGCGGCCATCAGCCGGGCCGTCATCTCCCAGGTCCGTGGTGACGGCCAGCCGCGGCCGGCGGACGCCGCGTCGGACGGGGGAGCGCTGGCAAGCGCGGGCCTGACCCGCAAGAAGGCGGAGACCAGGCCGCGGGACAAGATCTCCTCGGCCTGCCACCCGTCGGGCAGCACCGGGACCACCGGGGGCGCCCAGCCGCCGGCCAGCCCGTCCGCCACCGACCGCGGGTCGGTCAGCCAGGTCAGGTGGCAGAGCCGGTTGGCTAGCGGCGCGGACAGGTCCCAGCCGTCGGCGGCCTGCTCCGGCGGGTTGGCCGCGGCGACCACGGCCACCGCGTCGGGCAGCATGAGGTCGCCGACGGCCCGCTCGAGTACCACCCGGAGCAGGGCCGCCTGCACGGCGGGCGGGGCGGTGGACAGTTCGTCGAGGAACAGCAGGCCGTGCCCGGCCTCGGCCAGCCGCAGGGCCCAGGCCGGGGGAGCGAAGCGCACCCCGTCGCCGACCACGATGGGCAGCCCGGCGAAGTCCGAAGGCTCCCGGATGGAGGCGATCACCGTTTCGCACGGCAACCCCATGGTCTGGGCCATGGCCCGGATCGCGGATGTCTTGCCGGTGCCGGGCGCGCCCCACAGCAGCACTGGCACCCGGGCCGCCACCGCCACGCCGAGCGCCTCAACCGCCGGATTGTTCGGGCTCATGTTTCCCAGTGTGGCGCATCTGCGGCATCAGGCCGGACCGCCAGGCTGCCGCCAGCCGGGCCCGGTGCCTTGGCGTGCACGTCAAGCAGCACCGGTTCGGTGCCCGGCGCGCGCAGCGCCAGCACCCGCGCGTCGGGCCACTGCGCCCGCGCCACCCCCACGACCAGGTGCCGACCGGTCAGGGCCAGCCCGGCCGCCCATACCCGGGCCAGCCAGCGGCCGGCAGGCTGACCCGCAGCCGCCGCTGCCCGCCCCGGCCGGTCAGCTCGGCCGATCCCCATCCGGGCCCGCGGTGCAGCGTCACCACGACCTGGTCGGGGTCGATGCCGAGCCATTGCTCGGCCGCCGGTGCCAGCCGGGCGGTGATCGCGGCGACCAGCGCGGGCCCGATCTGCTCCAGCTCATCCTCCGGCCGGCCGGCCTGCGCCTCGGCGACCTGACCGATCAGCCTGACCTGGAATCCGTACCCCAGCGCCAGCAGTGACAGCATGTCGTTCGTGCGCCGCGCGGCCACCCGCTCGCTGTCCCGCATCACCTGCTGGTGCCGGGCCCTGGCGGGGGACATCCGCCTCGGCCCGGGCCCGGGGCCCGACTTGGCCAACTGCCCGGCCTGCCCGCGGCGCTCGGCTGCCTGCGCCGCCGCGTCCACGTCATCCCAGCTCACCGCGATCTCGTCGGCCGGGCCGCGCGGGCCGATGGCCAGCACGGACACGTCCTCGGTGTGCCGCGCCCAGGCTTGCGCCACCTCAACGCACCGGGCCTTCTCCCCGCCGAGCGCGGCGAGCACGAGCTCGGCCTCGGGGTCGGGATGGCTGAGCAGCCGCAGCTCCCCGGCTTCCCAGCGCACGATGTGCCGATCCTGGCCGCACGGCAGGTAAGCCTGGCAGCTGGCGAGGCAGCCGAACCACGCCCCGTTCGGGCTGCCGGTCACGGCGGGGACCCCCACCGCAGCGGCAGCCGGGCGCGGACCTCGCCCGACCGCCCGCCCGCCAGCACCTCAACCCACGCCGTGGAGCGGGGCAGCGGCGGCTCGAGCACCAGCCCGATCAAGTATTCCGGGCCCGCCGCATGCCAGCCGGTTGGGTGGGCCGCATGCCACCGGCCGCCGCTGTCGCGCAGCCAGAACGACAGCGGGAAGTCCAGGTTGATGCCGTGCGGCCCGCGCCGTTCTTCCCGCCGCACCCCCCGGGCCAGCACGTGCAGCGTCGTGTTTCCCTGGGCGTTATACAGGCCGACCAGGGCGAGCCTGATGCCGTCCAGTTCGGGCAGCGCGGCGGTCACCGCGGCGAAGCCGTCGCGTACCAGCGCGGTGTCCGGTTTCCTGCGCTGGTAGTACGTCAGCACGCTCAGCCAGGGACCCGGCAGGTCATCGGCTGGCGCCGCCGCGATCTCGTGCCCGCCGATGCGCAGGCTGGCGCACAGTGCCGCCAGCCGGGCCGGGATCGGGCTGAGCGGCGGCAGCGCGTCGACCGCCTCGAGCCCGGCGATGATGGCGCCGAGTCCGGTACTCATGGCCTGCACGATTCTCGGCGCGATAGCGGGCATTTCCTGTCCCATGGCCAGCCGGAACCGCGCCGCCACCATGAGCAGCTCCTCGGCCAGCATGATCAGCAGCTGCTCGCCGGCGCTAAGGTCAGCCGCGCTGATCTCCGGCGCCCCGCCCACTGGCTCACTGCCCGGCGGCCCGCCGGCCGGGTGCAGATTCACCCGCACCGCCGGACCGGGCGGCGCGGTCACCTCGAGCCAGCGGACGCCGTCCGGCGGGGCCGGGTGCAGGTTGATCCGGCCGATGCACTCGGGACCGTCGGCGTGCGTGATGTCCAGCTCGTAGGCCGAACCCTGGTCGTCAGTGACGGTGAGCAGGCCGACGGGAAGCAGCTCAGCCAGCTGCAGGCCGAGCCCCTGTTCCCGGGACAGAGTGGGTTTCCCCCACAAGGCGATCAGCCGCGCGCCCGAGCCGGTATGTGCGTACGACATGAGATACAGCTCGCCGCTCTGGCCGCCCTGATGAAACGGGACGGTCAGGCCGATCGGCACGAATCTGTCGGCCGCACCCTGATCCTGATTGATCGATTGATCTGTCTGGCGGCGGCGCAGCCGCCGGGCCCGGCGATCCGGTGCCCCCTGACAGCAAGCCGCCGGCCATCCTGGCTGACCGGGCCGGCGGCGCCCCGGGGAGGCCGGGCAGGTACCGGACGGCGCGGGACGCCGACGCGGCGCGCATGGCTGCGTTCGGCTGTGCCGCGCCGGGCCCGGCTGGGCCTGGGCCGTGCAGCCGCCGCAGGCCCACGGCGAGGTCGAAATCGTCCAGCACATCGTCCACCGTCTTGCGCTCGAGCGCCCCCACGGCGGTCAGCGCCTGTCCCACCACAAGTACCTTGACCAGGCCCGCGCCGGGTCCGCCACCCCAGGGCGGCGGGTCGGGGGCGAGCTGGTGGCGCATCTCGGCCTCAGCCAGCAGCCGCAGGAAGGTTTCCGCACCCTCGCGGTTCATGTCCTTAAGTGTGCGGCATTTCCGGGCACCCCGCACCGGCGTCTCGCACGGCGGCCCTCGGGCCGGCTGCGGGTTGGCTGAAAGAGTGGGCAAAACCATCCGCTATGGCCGCCGGGTGTTCCTACCCTGGGGGGTGCTCAGGACGCTGGCGGTACGGATGCCCTGGCCGCTGCTCGCGGTCCTGGCCGTCCAGGCGGCGCTCTCGGCCAGCATGGTGACGGCCAGGACCGCCTTCGGTGACGAGGCGCTTTACCTGTCGGCCGGGCATCTCGAGTGGTCGCACTGGCTGCACGGCACCCCGATCCCGGCCTACCCGACCTGGTTCTCCGGTGCCCCGGTCATCTACCCGCCGATCGGCGCCGTCGCCGGCAGCCTCGGCGGGCTAGCCGCGGCCCGGCTGCTGTCCCTCGTCTTCATGCTCGGCGTGACATCCTTCGTCTGGGCCACGGCTACCCGGTTGCTGGCCGACAACCGCGCCGCCTTCTTCGCCGCCGCGGTGTTCGCCGTGCTCGCGCCGACGCTGCACCTGGGCTCGTTCGCAACCTACGACGCGCTGGCGTTGCTGCTGCTGGCCGCGGCGACCTGGTGTGCCGCCGGGGTGCGGAGCGGCCAGAATACGACGCGGTGGATCATCGGTGCGGGGATTGCCCTGGCGCTGGCTAACGCGACGAAGTACGCGACGGCCCTGTATGACCCGACGGTGGTCTGTGTCACTATCGTGAGCTCCTGGCCATCCACCGGGCGACGGGCGGCCCTGCTCCGTGCGGGCCTGCTGGCCGGCACCACGGCGGCCGTCGTGGCCGTGCTGCTGGCAGCGGCCGGGCCTGGCTACCTCACCGGAATCCGGGTGACCACGACCGGGCGGGTGGACGGAACCGATACCGCCTCCCTGGTGTTCGCCGACGCGTGGTCGTGGACCGCCGTCGTGGTCGTCCCGGCCGTCGGCGCGGCCGTCGTCTGCGCGGTGCGCCGCCGGTGGCCGCAGGCGCTGCTGCTGGCCGTGCTGGCGCTGTCGGCGCTGCTGGCGCCGGCTGACCAGGCGCGCATCCAGACGACCACGTCGCTGAACAAGCACGTCGACTTCGGCGCCTGGTTCGCCGCGATCGCGGCCGGCTACCTGCGAGCTACCTGCTGAGCCGCCTGCCCCGCAGGCGGCTTGCGCTGGCAGCGTCGCTGGCCGCCTTGATCGTGGTTGCCTCCATGGGCATGGCCCAGGCGCAGGCCATGATCGACTGGCCGGACGTGACCGGGCTGGTTAAGGTCGTCCGGCCGCTGACCGCCCACGGCGGGCACTTTCTGGTGGAAACCACCGACGTTCTCCAGTACTACCTGCCGGACACCACCTGGCAGCAGTGGTCGAGCACGCAGACCAGCAACCCGCAGTACTACCAGCGGGCGATCGCGCGGCACTACTACTCGGTGGTGGTCCTCAGTTTCAGCCAGACGCTGGCGACGGACGACGTGATAGCCGTTGCTCTCTCCGGGGTCAGCGGGTACTCGCTGGTGGCGCGGGTGCACTCCGGCACGACAGTCTTCTACGTGTGGGAGTACACCGGCCAAGTGTGACCGCGGGTCCGCCGCGCTGCCGCCCGCCCCGCCGCGCCGGCGGCAGTCGAGGCTCTGCCGCCCAGCGGGCACGGTCTGCGCGGCTGCACTGATCAGGCGGGAACTTGCGGTGATGCTGGCGGACGTGCTCGGCGAAGTGGCGGGCGGCCGGGGTCAGGTCGCCGGCGCGCGGCAACGCCAGTTACTCACTCCTCAATGCGCAGCTACACGCGTGCCGAAGGCATATGGCCTGCTGGGAATCTGCTGTTAGGATGCGCGACAGCGGGAAGTTAGAGGTCGGGAAGGCCAGTGCCGATTCGAGCAGTGTCAGCAGACAGCCGCGAGACGCGTCTGGGCCCGGCCGGAGCGCGGAAGCATGCGTGGGATGCGGACCGCGGCTGGGGATTCGCGGTTGCCGGCCTGTCCGGCCTGGCCTGGGTCCTCGGGCTAGGCGGCCTCGTGATCGCTGCCGCATCCGGCACCGTGGGCCGGATCTCTTGGCCGGACCTGATGATCTCGCTCACCTACCCGGCCGTCGCCCTGCTCGTGGCCCACATCCGGTCGGCCCGCCTATGGTCGGCGCTGACAATGGTCTCGGCCGTCTTCTCCGGTGCGAACGTGGCGGCCAGTTCCTGGGCGGACCGGGCTTACATGGCGCACGCTCCGGGCACAGCCGGTGCCGCCTGGTGTGCCTGGGCATCGAACTGGACCTGGGCAGTCTCGGTCGCTGGGTTCAGCGCGATCGCGATCTTCCCGGACAGCAGGCTGCCGTCCAAGCGTTGGATCTTCGCCCCTTTGCTCGTCGTCGCGGGCTGCGTGGCGGTTGCTGTCGGCAACGCGCTGCAGCCGTCCATCGGCGCCTACGACATCCCCAGCCCGTTCCCGCTGCACTGGGATTTTTCGGCCGCCGCGCCGATCGGGGTCGCGATCGTGGCTGGGCTGATCGGGTGCCTGGCCGCCAGCGCCGTGAAAGTGCGCCGTGGTGATGGCGTAGTCCGTCGGCAGATCGGCTGGTACACATTCGGCTACGCGGTCACCTTCGTCGTGCTGATCCTGGCTGTCGTCACGAACCTGCCGAGTGCGGTGCTGGCTGTCGCGCCGGCTGCCATCGCGGCCGGCGCGGCCGTTGGCATCCTGAAGTACCGGCTGTACGACCTTGACCTGCTGGTCAACCGCGCCCTTGTGTGGATGGCGCTGACCGCCCTGTCGGCGGTCATCTACGTGGTCTGCGTGGGGTTCTGCCAACGGTTGTTCGCCGACGCCGCTACGGCGGGCAGTGTGCTGGCGACCGCGGCGGTGGCGGTCGCGTTCCAGCCGCTGCGGCTGCGCGTCCAGCATGGGGTGAACCGGCTGATCTACGGTTACCGTGACCAGCCGGACGAGGTGCTGCGCGAGATCGCCAGGTCGCTGGACAGTGCCGTCGGGTCGGACGCCGTGCTACCCGCATTGGCCGCGACCATGGCCCGCTCCCTGGGGCTGAAGGGCGTCGTGCTGGACGTCGACGGGGGCCCGCAGTTGAGCGGGCAGTTCGGGCCCGCCGAGCTGGTACCCGGACAGCCTGGCCACCAGGGACTGGTGGCGGCCGCCACGGCGCGTCACGGAGTGACGACCACGCGAATCCTGGTTACGCCGCGGCGCGGCTCCTCGGTATCGGCAAGAGACCGGCGGCTGCTGGCCGACCTGGCTCCTTCGGTCGCGATGGCGGCCGAGTCACAGCGCCTCGGTCGGGCGCTCGAGCAGGGCCGGCTGCGCGCGCTGGCGACACTTGCGGAGGAACAGCGCAGGGTGCGCCGGGACTTGCACGACGGTCTCGGTCCGGTGCTCGCCGGGCTGCGCATGAACATCGGCAGCGCGCGCCGGCTCGCGGTGACCGAGCCAGCCGACGCGGACGCACTGCTGGCCGAGGCGCAACAGGACGCACAGGCGGCCATCGACGACATCCGCCGCCTTGCCCACGACCTGCGGCCCCCGGCACTCGACGATCTCGGCCTGGCCGAGGCGCTGCGGGACCGGCTCGGCCGGCTGCTCGGCGACGGCTGCCTGCTCGACTTCGACGCTGACCTGCCGCCGGGAGCCCTGCCCGCCGCGGTTGAGGTTGCCGCCTACCGGATCGCCTCGGAGGCCGTGCTTAACGTCTCCCGGCACGCGGGCGCGACGCGGTGCGTCGTCCGCCTGACAATGAGGGACTATGGCTCCGTCCTCCTCGTGCTCGTCGAAGACGACGGTGCCGGGCTCGGCGACGCGGTACCGGGCATCGGGCTTCGCGCGCTGCGCGAACGCGCCGAGGAACTTGGCGGGACGATCCAGCTAGCCTCCGCGCCACAGGGCGGCACGAGCGTTCGCGCCGAGTTGCCGATCGCGCAGCAGGTGGCGCATGACCGCTGAGAACTCGCCCGATCGCCTGGATCCCGGCGGCCCGCCGGGCCTGGCGGGCCGCGGGGGACCGGCGATAGGGCGGCGGCCCATCCGGGTGGTAATCGCCGACGACCACCCTGTCTTCCGGCGTGGCCTGGCGCTGATGCTGCGCACGTCTGGCGGTGTCGAGGTGGTGGCGGAGGCAGCCGACGGTGTCCAGGCAGTCGACGCGGTCCGCGCCTACCGTCCCGACGTGGCCATACTCGACCTGCAGATGCCGGCCGTGACAGGCCTGCAGGCAACCGCGACGATCGCCCGCGAATTGCCTGAGGTCGGCATCCTCGTGCTGACCATGTCCGATGACGACGCGACGGTCTGGGCCGCGCTGCGCGGCGGAGCGCGCGGCTACGTGCTCAAGACCGCGGATGAGGACTCGCTACTGCGCGCGGTACGCGGCGTTGCCGAGGGCGAGCTTGTCGTCGGTCTCGGCGTGGCCCGTCGTGTGCAGGGCTTCTTCGACCGCCCGGTGCCGTCTCCGCTGGCGGAGTCGTTTCCTGAGCTGACCGTGCGGGAGCGGGATGTCCTCGAGCAGCTAGCGCAGGGGGCGTCGAACGCGGTCATCGCCACGCGGCTGGACCTGAGTGCGAAGACCGTACGCAACTACGTGTCTGCGATCCTGATGAAGCTCCAAGTGGCCGACCGAGCGCAGGCGGTGGAGCGGGCCCGCCAGTCCGGCCTGCGCTGACGGCCCGGGCAGATTTCCCGGACGGCCGGGACACTCGGTCCCTGCTGGCCGGGACGGTGCCGCGGAGATCCTGATCTCAGCAGCCAGCGCAGGCCGGCGAGTCACGAGGAGGATTGTATGGACACCACTGTCTCCAGGCCAGCATCGCGGGCCACCCAGCTAGGTATCCGCCGCAGGTCGCTGACGGTCGGGGCGGCAGCCACCGCGGTCACCGTGGCCGGCGTGCTATTCGCGGTACTGAAGAGCAACAACGCCCACTCCAGCCAGCTCAGTTCGCTGCCTTATGTCGTGGCGGCGGTCGTGCTCGTTAGCGCGCTGACCTTTGCCTGGCTGGTGCCGGCGCGGGTTTCGGCGGCTGGGACGGGGCTGCCGCTGGCAATCGTCTCCGTTCCCTTGATCGCCGTCTACTGGAGCGGCATCTCGATCGTCGTCGGCGTGGGCGCGATCCTGGTAGCGCTGGCCTACCGGGAGGGCACGGGACCAAAGCGCCGTCGCGCGCTGGCCGCCGCCGTCGTGGGCGGTCTCGCATCGCTCATCACTCTGGTCGCGATGGTGATCGGCTGAGGCCCGGGCACCCGGGAATCCCTTAGAAGAACTCTGCCGGTAGCCCTCGTTCATCCGATCGCCGAGGAACGGTGCCCAGGCCGCGCCGTCCTCGGCGATCAGGTCCTTCCGGCCGGGGTGACGGTCGAGTGCGCCCGCGCTGATCACTTGCGCCCTGGCCTCATCCGGTCCTTCGCGGCCCGACGCCTGAGGGCGTCATTCCGGGTGGCAGTGCCCGGCTGGCGCGGGCACGTCGAGCGTGGGGTTGCGGTCGAAGAAGCCGGTCGGCTTGAGCATGAAGCCGGTCCTGGTGACCGGCATCACCGGCCAGTCCTCCAGCCGCACGACGTGCGTCGGCCCGAACGTGTGCCACACGACGATGTCCTGGCCGTCGATGTCGCGGTCGGCCGCGACGTACGCGGGCAGCCCGCCGCCCGGGGCTCTGGTTCACGAAATCGCCGGCCGGGTAGCGCTGCGCGGGGTCGTAGCGGGTCACCCACAGGGCGCGGGTGGCGAAGCCCGCCCGCGCGGCGAGCGGCGAGGCCGGGTCGGCGAGCAGCGGCCGGCGCCGGCTCCGGGTACAGCGTGAACGCGGTCGGCTTGCCGAACCGGTTCACCGACGAAGTGCTGATCACCCGCCACACCCGGCCCCGCGAGGCGTCGCCCGGGCGGGCCGCCGGAAGCCTCCGAGGACAGCCGCGTCACCTGCCGCGCGATCGCGTTGCCGTACGGGTTGTCCGGCCCGATCGGCAGGCCGGTCACGTCGACCTCCTCGACCGCGTTGGCCAGCCCGTCCACGGACATGTCGAGCCGCGCGCTGAACAGGTGCTGGTGCACCGGGGCGCCGAGGCCGGGCGCCACCTCGGTCGAGTACGGGTAGTCGCCGCCCGGATGGGCCGCGGTGAACACCACCCCGGTCATCTTGACCTCGCACTCGATCGTGCCGTCGAGGTAGAAGTACCAGTAGAAGCCGTAGTCGTAGTTGCCGACCGTGGTGAAGAACGACACGACGAGCCGCCGCTGCCGTCGCGACTGGGCCGAGCCGTTGAAGATGTCGGTGTGCTTCCAGAGGATGCCGAAGTCCTCCTCGTGGACGCAGATCGCGTTGCGCACCGTGCGCGGCTCGCCGGTCTCCCCGGTGACGACCGCGTCCAGGTAGGTGATCTCGCCGAGGCAGTCGCAGCCGAGCTCGAGCGAGTTGACCCACTTGCCGACCAGGTACTCGCCGGTGTCGAAGTAGGCCTGCCAGTAGCGGAACCGTCGGGTCGCCGTACGGCACCACCATCTCCGGCACCGAAGCCCGGTAGATGACCGGCCGCCCGGCCAGCGAGATCTGGTGCAGGGTGAGCCCTTCGCGCAGGTCGAAGCCGACCCGCAGCGACCAGTCCTGCCAGCGCAGCAGGCTGCCCTCGACCGTGAAGCTCGGTCCCTCCGGCTGGGTGATCTCGATCGGCCGCAGCCCCGTGCGCAGCGGCCCGCGCACGGCCGGGTCGTCGTAGTCGCCGGATTCGGACGGGCACCGGCAGGACGAACTCGTCGAGGACCCGCAGCACCTTCTTCTCGATCAGGTCCACGTGCGCGGTGACCCCGTCGATGGGGTGCGCCCAGGCCAGGTCGTGCTCACCGGCCTGCAGGAAGGCGAGCACGCGGACCATCCGCCGCTCGTCGTCCTCGGCGGGCGCGCGGAAGGCGCCCGCCGTGATCGGGCAGATCCGGATCTTGCTCATGTCGGTCAGCCCGCGCCTGGCCATGGCCGCCTGCCAGTCCGGGTCGGCGGCCACGATCTCCTCGACCAGGTGGTACTCGGAGTCGATGATCGGCAGCTGCCCCTCGGCCGCGGTGTCGATCGGTGCGCGCGCTGACCACGGCGCCCCGCGTGAGCGACACCACGACGTCGGTGGACTCGCCGTTCTTCAGGTTGAGCAGGAAGGCCCGCAGCCGCCGGTCGGCGGCCCCGCCGCCCAGCACCTCGGCCTTGGGCGGCTCCTCAAGCCCGTAGTAGGCGAACCTGACCGGTTCCGCGAGCAGCCCGGCGGCCGCCATGATCTCCCGCCCGGCCAGGTACTCGTCGGCGGTGGCGGGGTCGAGGGGGTGCGGGTTGTCGGTCATGGAAGCCTCCAAGATTTATATGGAACGGACCGTGGCTTCGCGCACCACGGCAACTTGCCCGGCTACTCGTCGGCGACGATCGAGCCGACCCGGTCGCCGAGCCCCGGGTCGCGGCGGCTCAGCCAGACGGCGTAGCCGACGGACACCACGATCACGCCGAGCGCGGCGTAGGGGAACCAGTCGTAGGGGCGCGGCCTGGCCCGGCTTGACCAGGTAGTACATCGGCACCGCGATGGCGATCATGCCGAGCACCGGCAGCACCGCGTGCTTGAGGACGTTGAACTCCTGCGGCCGGTACCTGCGGTAGTAGAACGGCAGCGCCAGGTTGGACAGGAAGTACACCACGAGGACGAGGATCGTGCCCATCGTGGAGGACTCGACGAAGAAGTTCAGCGCGCTCATCGAGCCGCTCTGTCGGCCGCCGATCAGGTGCAGCAGCGCCCAGACGGCGATGATCACCGTGGCGATGGCGATGAACGCGTAGATCGCGTTGACCGGCGTGCGCCGGGTCGGGTGCACCTTGCCGAGCCAGCGCGGCAGCAGCCCTTCCCGGCCGGCGTTGAAGATCAGCCGGGCCTGCGAGTTCACCGCGGAGATGAGCACGCCGAGGGTGGAGGTCATGCCCGCGATCCAGGCGATGAGCGCCAGCCAGGCGGCGACGTCGTGGGAGACGTTGATGAACGGGATGGCCGCGCTGCTGAGCGCGGTGACGTTGTACTTGAACCCGGTGGCGGTGGCGTAGGCGTACAGGATGTAGCCGACCACCATCAGCGCGATCGACAGGTACACCGCCCGCGGCACGTTCCGCCGCGGGTTGCCGGTCTCCTCCGCCAGCGCGGCGGAGTTCTCCCAGCCGATGAACAGGTAGATCGCGAGCGGGAACCCGGCCGCCAGGCCGCTGAAGCCGTTGGTGATGTGGCTGGGCTCGAACGGCACCGCGGACAGGTGCCCGCCGTTCTTGATCAGCGCCGCGACCGACACCACGACCAGCACCAGCATCTCGAAGCCGAAGAAGAAGCCGGCCAGCTTGGTCGACACCGCCACGCCGCGGATACATCATGAACATCGCGCCGGCCGTGAAGATGACCGAGAAGATGACCCACGGGATGCTCACGCTGAAGTAGTACTGCCAGCACATCGACAGGTAGCCGCCGCAGATGGCGAGCACCGAGGAGATCGCGATGATGTACCCGGCCCCGCACAGCAGCGCGGTCGTCACCGCGCTGGTGCCGCCGAACGTCTTGCCCACGTACGAGATGAACCCGCCGGTGGACGGGTGCGCCCGGGAGAACTGCGACAGCGTGTTGCCGAGCAGCGCGATCGCGATGCCGGCCACGATGATCGTCAGCGGCGCGGCCACGCCCGCGGTGAGGAACAGGAAGCCCGGCGCCGAAGTAGAAGCTGTAGGCCGGGCCGATGTTCGCCATCGTCGAGGCGGAGATGTCGACCAGGCTGAGCGCGCCCGCGGTGCAGCCGGTCAGGCGATTCAGGTGCCTTGGTTTCCGAGAACGGAACAGATGCCGCTTCGCTCATGGTGTCACTCCCGGAGAGTTCTCACTCCCGGTGCGCTCGTCATCTTGGCAAGCGCTTTCCGGTTTCCGTGAAAATACCGAATCGGGCAAGCAACGCGCAAGCCGCTCGGACGGCACGAGGTCAGGGGAGTCAGCGCCGGGTCGCGCGGCGGTCGGCGGCGGCCGCGTGCTGTCCCGCAGCACGACCTCGCCGGGCACCGGGACGACGCGCGGCTGCCGCGGCGCGTCGTCGCCGAGCACCAGCCGGGCGGCGATCTCGCCGAGCCGCTTGAGCGGCAGCCGCACCGTGGTGAGCGGCGGGTAGACGTCGCGCAGCGTCGGGATGTCGTCGAACCCGGCCAGGGCGATGTCGCCGGGCACGTCGAGGCCCGCCGCCCGCAGCCGGGCGAGGGCGCCGACCGCCATGATGTCGCTGACCGCGAACACGCAGTCGGGCAGCGGCTCGCCCGCGGCGAGGATCTCGCTCATCGCCGCGTAGCCGCCGTCCCTGCGACAGGTCGCCGTGCACCACCCGCGCCGGGTCGAGCGGCACCGACCAGGCGCGCAGCCCGTCGCTGAAGCCGCTCGGTCCGGTCCTGCGCGGTCAGCAGCGAGCGCGGCCCGGCGAGCACGGCGAACCGCCGGTGCCCGAGGGCGGCCAGGGCCCCGGCCAGGGCGTCGCGCGCCCGCCCGGTTCTCCGGCAGCACCGTGTCCACGCCGAGCAGGTCCTGCCCGACGCAGGCCGCCCGGCCGCCCGACCGGGTGAACGCGTCCAGCTCGGCGCGCAGCGCGTCCCTGGCGGCGGTGTTGTCCGACCGGCTGCCCACCAGCACGACGGCCCGGGCCCGCTGGGCGCGCATCAGCGCGACGTACTCGCGCTCGGCCTCCTCGTGCGCGGCCGTGCTCGTCATGCACACCAGCAGCCCGCCCGCGTCGGGCGACCTCGATGAGCCCGGCCGCGATCGAGGAGAAGTACGGGTCGGAGATGTCGCGCAGGGCCACGCCGATCATCGTGCTCTGGCCGGTCGCCACCGCCCTGGCCTGCAGGTTGGCCGTGTAGCCGAGGTCGGCGACCGCCTGGTGCACCCGGTCGGCGAGCGGCTTGCCGACCCGGCGCGAGCCGTCGTTCACCACCCGGGACGCGGTGGTCAGCGACACCCCGGCCCGGTCGGCGACATCCTGCAGCGTCACCCGCTGGGCGCCCGTCGCGGACGTCGCGTCCGTCCACCGGGTCGTACCGTCGTCGCTCACCGTGCCGCTCCTGACCCTGTCCGCTTGACCGCCGTGCTGCCAAGCCTATTCTCGGGAAAGCCCTTTCCCAAACGAATACGCCCTCACACGCGGAAGGCTGGTCGATGGCGCGCAAGGTCATTCAGGTCGCCCTGAACGGGGTCACCGGCCGGATGGGATACCGGCAGCACCTGGTGCGGTCGCTGCTCGCCATCCGCGAGCAGGGCGGCATACCGCTCGGCGACGGCAGCACGGTGCTCTACCCCGAGCCGATCCTCGTCGGCCGCAGCGAGGAGCGGCTGCGCGCGATCGCCGAGCGGCACGGCCTGGCCCGGTGGACCACCAGCCTGGACGAGGTGCTCGGCGACCCGGAGGTCGACGTCTACTTCGACACCCAGGTCACCAGCGCCCGCGAGGACGCGGTGGCCCGCGCCATCGCGGCGGGCAAGCACGTCTACACGGAAAAGCCCGTGGCCGCCTCGGCCGCGGCCGCCTTCGCGCTGGCCGAGGCGGCGCAGGCGGCGGGCATCACGCACGGCGTCGTCCAGGACAAGCTGTTCCTGCCCGGCATGATCAAGCTGCGCCGGCTGATCCGCGAGGGGTTCTTCGGCCGGGTGCTGTCGGTCCGGGTCGAGTTCGGCTACTGGGTGTTCGAGGGGGACGGGATACCGGCGCAGCGGCCCTCGTGGAACTACCGCGCGCAGGACGGCGGCGGCATCGTGCTCGACATGTTCCCGCACTGGCAGTACCTCCTGGAGGACCTGTTCGGCCCGGTCAGCGCGGTCTACGCGCGGCGCGCGACCCACCTGCCCAGGCGCTGGGACGAGGCGGGCGAGCCCTACGACGTCACCGCCGACGACGCCGCCTACGCGGTCCTGGAGTTCGCCAGCGGCGCCGTCGCGTCGGTGAACTCCTCCTGGGCGGTCCGCGTCAACCGCCGCGAGCTGCTCGAGCTGCAGGTGGACGGCACGCACGGCAGCGCGGTGGCGGGCCTGCGCAACTGCGCCGTCCAGCACAAGGTGTCCACCCCGATGCCGGTGTGGAACCCCGACCTGCCCGACCCGCTCGACTACCAGGCGATGTGGACCGACGTGCCGGACAACATGGACTTCGACAACGGCTTCAAGGCGCAGTGGGAGCTGTTCCTGCGGGACGCCGCGCTGGGCAGGCCGTTCCGCTGGGACCTGTTCGCCGGCGCCAGGGGCGTCCAGCTGGCCGAGCTCGCGATGCGGTCCTCCGCCGAGGGCCGCCGGGTCGAGGTCACCGCGGGAGACACGCGCATGAGCGCCCGCATCACGCTGCCCGGGCGCGCGGCGCCGCTTGAGGTCGCCGCGCCCGGCTGGGCGGCCGGGTACCCGCCGCCCACGTCGCGGCGGGTCTACGCCGCCGCCCACGTCGCCTCCATCGACGGCGGCGACCTCATCGACTGGGAGGCGACCCTCCGCTTCCGCGACCACCTGTGGTCGCACGGCTTCGCGGTCGCGGAGGCGATGGACACCGCGCAGCGCGGCATGGGCCTGTCCTGGTGGCTGGCCCGGGAGCTGATCGCCAGCACGGCCGAGCGCGCCGCCGCCCGCCGCGCGGCGGGCCGCTTCGCGGGCCTCGCCTGCGGGGCGGGCACCGACCACCTCGCCGCGGGCAAGGGCCACTCGATCACCGGCGATCATCGACGCCTACGCCGTCCAGCTGGCGTTCGTTCAGGGGGTGGGCCGGTCGGGCGGCGCGGGGTGATCCTGATGGCGAGCCGGGCGCTGGCCGCGGCCGCCCGCGGTCCCCGCGACTACCTGGACGTCTACGGCGCGGTGCTGAAGCAGGCGACGCCAGCCGGTCATCCTGCACTGGCTCGGCGAGGCGTTCGACCCGGCGCTGCGCGGCTACTGGGGCGGCGGCGACTTCGAGTCCGCGGCGGCGACCGTGCTCGAGCTGATCGACCAGGCCGGCGACAAGGTGGACGGCATCAAGCTGTCGGTGCTCGACGCGGACAAGGAGGTGGCGCTGCGCCGCAGGCTCCCGGCCGGGATCCGCCTCTACACCGGCGACGACTTCGGCTACGCCGACCTGATCAGGGGCGACGACACGCCGGCCACAGCGACGCGCTGCTCGGCGCGTTCGCCGCGGTCACCGCCCCCGCCGCCGCGGCGCTGCACGCCCTCGACGCGGGCGACCTCGCCGGGTACGAGGCCGCGATCGGCCCGACGGTCCCGCTCAGCCGCCTGCATCTTCGAGGAGCCGACGTACTACTACAAGGCGGGCGTGGCCTTCCTGGCCTGGCTGAACGGCTTGCAGCCGCGCTTTTCCATGCTCGACGGCTTTGAGCGCGAGCGGCACGCCGGCCACCTGATCCGGGTCTTCGAGCTGGCGGCGGCGGCCGGGGCGCTGGCCGACCCGGACCTCGCGGTCAGCCGGATGAGCGAGTTCCTCAAAGGACAGGCGTGACCGTGCTCGAGCGGCTTTCGCTCAACCAGGCGACGGTCAACCGGCTGAGCGTGCCCGAGGCGGTCGAGCTGTGCGTCCGGCACGAGATCCCGGCGATCGGGCTCTGGCGCGAGCACGTCGCGCGGGCCGGGCTGCCCGCCGCCGCGGCGGCCGTGCGGGCGGCCGGGCTGCCCGTCTCCAGCCTGTGCCGGGGCGGGTTCTTCACCCACGCCGACCCGGCCGCGCGCAGGGCGGCGATCGCGGACAACAAGGCGGCGATCGCCGAGGCGGCCGCGCTCGGCACCGGCACGCTCGTCCTCGTCTCCGGCGGCCTGGTCCCCGGCAGCCGCGACATCGGACTGGCCAGGCGCATGATCGCCGACGCGATCGGCGAGCTCGTCCCGGTCGCGCAGGCCAGCGGCGTACGGCTGGGCATCGAGGCGCTGCATCCGGTGTTCGCCGCCGACCGGTGCGTGATCACCCGCCTGGGCGAGGCGCTCGACCTGGCGCTGGCGTTCCCGGCCGACGCCGTGGGCGTCGTCGTCGACACCTACCACGTCTGGTGGGACGCGGCATTGCTGGGCGACATCGCGCGGGCGGGGGAGCGGATCGTCAGCTACCAGGTCTGCGACTGGATCCTGCCGCTGCCCGCCGACACCCTGCTCGGCCGCGGCCACGTCGGCGACGGCTACATCGACTTCCCGCCCATCACCGCGGCCGTGGCGGCCGCCGGCTACGCCGGGCCCATCGAGGTGGAGATCTTCAACGAGGCCATCTGGGCCGCGCCTGCCGATGAAACCGCCGACATGGTCCGCAAGCGATTCCCCCGGGCGTTCTGAGGCGCTTGCCCGGCCGGCCAGGGTGCCGGGTGCACGGCGCAGCCTGATTCGCTCAACGCTGGGCATACTGAAGGGCATGGTGCGGCGAACCGGCAGCGGCGTTTCTGCGCACGACCACGTCGTCCTTTCCTCGGCTGACAGCGAGTCCTTTTCCTCCCTGCGGAAACGGTCGACATCACGCGACGACCGGTACCGGATGGGCAAGGAGATCCGGCAGCGGGTCCCGCGCAGCTCACTGGGCGACTGGCAGGTACGGACGGACCGGCCCGATCCTGTGCAGCTGATTAGCGAATCGCATGTAGGCCGGCTGGAGTGGCTGATTCCCGTTCGGGTCGGGCGGATGACGGCAACGCCCTACGGATTCCTGCGCGGCGCCGCCATCGTGATGGCCGACGATGTTGCCCGCCTGCCGTCCACCGGCATCACGCCGGTGATCTGCGGTGATGCCCACCTTGGCAACTTCGGTTTCTACGGCTCGCCGGAGCGGGACCTCGTCATCGACCTGAACGACTTCGACGAGGCGCATCCCGGCGGATGGGAGTGGGACCTTCGCCGGCTGGTCGCCAGCATCTGGGTTGCGGGCCGCCAGAACGGCGCCAGTGAGCAGGACTGTGAATCGGCCGTGCTCCAGTGTGTCGCCGGGTACCGGGCCGAGGTTCGCGACCTGGCCGCGGCACCGCTGCTGGCCCGGTCCTACCAGCGCCTTGAGGCGGACCACCTGCAGCAGAGCACGGCCGGCAAAGCGTTGCGGGCCGAGATCAAACGGGCCGCGGCCCGGGCCCGCCGCGGTACCAGCGACCGGGCGCTGCCCAAGTTCACCGCCGAACGCGACGGAAGACGCCGCATCGTGGAAGACCCGCCGCTGATGACGCGGGTCAGCTACGCCGAGGCTGACGCGCTGGCCCAGGGACTCGACGAATATCTAGGCACCCTGGCCCCGCACTGGCGACGGGCTCTCGGCGGCTACACGGTGGTCGACATCGCCCACAAGGTGGTCGGCGTCGGCAGCGTCGGGCTGCGCGCCTACGTCGCCCTGCTGGAAGGCAGCAGCCCCGACGACCTGCTGTTCCTGCAACTGAAGCAGGCGCGGCGGTCGGTCCTGGCGCCCTACGTTCACGGTGAGTCCGCCTGGCACGCCCACCAAGGCCAGCGAGTGGTGGAATACCAGCAGGCGCTGCAGACGGTCAGCGACCCGCTGCTTGGCTGGACCTCCTTTGACGGGCACCAGTACTACGTGCGGCAGTTCAGGAACATGAAAGGGACCGTGGCCCTGGACTCCATCGACGCCCCGGCCCTGGCCGACTACGCCGCGGTCGTCGGGCACCTGCTGGCCAAAGGCCACGCCCGCACCAGCGGGGCGTCGATGATCGTTGGTTACGTCGGCCCGTCCGACCGCCTCGACATCGCCCTGGCCCGCTTCGCCCGGCTTTACGCCGACCAGACCGAGGCAGATCACGCGGCCCTGGTCAAGGCGGCCGACCGGGGGCTCGTGCCGGTCGAGCGCGGTATCTGAGCGCAGCCAGCAAGGCGAAGCCACGCGTCCGTTCGGGATGAAAAATGATCTTTCCCACCGAACGCACGCACGCTCCTCCTTACCGCGCTGCGTTTCTGTCCCGGCGGCGTCGCGGGACACCGGACGCGCTGGTGCGGGTCTCGCCCAGCGGCAGCGGCGACGGCGGCTTGGTCTCCGCCAGCCGCAGGTACGTCACCAGCCGGGTGCCGCCCCGGGCGGACAGGCCGGCCAGCACCTGCTGCAGTTCCTCGACGTCGCGGGCGACCACCGACAGCAGGTAGTCGGTCTCCCCGGCGACGTTGTCGGCCGCGATGATCTGCGGCACCGACCGGAGGTGGTCCTCGAAGACGGCGGTGGCCCGCGGGTCGTGCCGCCCCATCGCCGCCATCACGAAGACCCGCAGCGGGAACCCGGCCGCGGCCGGGTCCACGTCCGCGCGGATGATCCGGATGACGCCCGAGTCCTTGAGCGCACGGACCCGGTGCAGCGTCGCGGCCGGGGACAGGCCGACCAGGCGGGCCAGCTCCAGGTTGGTCCTGTCCGCGTCCGCCTGCAGTGCGTTCAGCAGCTGAATGTCAACTTCATCAAGTTTGAAGGCCATATCACCAAATTATATTTGGCCAACAGCGTCCAATGGCAAATATCCGTGGCATCAGTCCGCACGATATAGACATGCGTACAAACCGGAGTCGTGCTGTCGCGGCGCTCGCCACCGCCGGAGTGGCCTGGGGCGCCAGCGTGCCGCTGTCGAAGGTCGGCCATGGGCTGGCTCGGCCCGGGCTGGCTGACCACCGTCCGCTTCGCGCTCGCCGCGGCTCGTGCTGCTGGCGTTCGTGCCGCGGCAGAACCTGCGCGCGTGCGTTCAGTTGGCGGGTGCTCGGCTGGGGGGCGCTCGGTTACGGCGGCTCCGTCCTGGTGCAGAACGCGGGCCTCGCCCGCACCAGCGTCACCCACACCGCGCTGATCATCGGCGCCGGGCCCGGTGCTGGTCGCGCTGATCGCCGCGCTCTGGCGGCACGCGGTGGCCCGCCCGGTCGCCTGGGCCGGGTTCGTGCTCTCGCTGGCCGGGGTCGGCTTCATCGCCGGCGGCCACGGCGGCGGCGCGAGCGGATTCGGCGACGCCCTCGTGCTCGGCGCGACCCTGCTGGCCGCGGCGATGACGGTGGCGCAGGGCGACCTGCTGGCCGGGCGTGACCCGGTCGCGGTGACCGCGATCCAGTTCGCGGCGGCGGCCGCCGTGACGCTCCCGTTCGCGCTCGTCACCGAGGGCGGGCCGGCCGCGCCCGTCCATCTCGCCCCGGTGCTGGCGGTGCTGGCGCTGACCGTGGTCGGCACCGTGGCCCCGTTCACCCTGTTCGCCTACGGCCAGAAGCACGTGTCGGCCGAGCTGGCCGGCTCGTTCCTCAACCTGGAGCCGCTCGTCGGCGCGGTCGCGGGCGTGCTCTTCTTCGCCAACCCGGCCGGCCCGCGCCAGCTGGCTGGCGGCGCGGCCATCGTCGCCGGGATCGCGCTGAGCAGCCTGCCGCTGCTGCCCGGGCGCGGCCGCCGCCGGCCGGAGCCGCCCGAGGGGCTGCGGACCACCCAGCCGATCGCTATGCGGCAGCCAAGTCCTGCGCACTGAGCTCCGCGCACGGAGCCCGCGCAGCGAACCTCGTCCGCGGCACCAGCGCACCGGGGCCCGGCAATTGCCCGGGGCCCCGGTGCGCGGCCGTCAGGGGTGAACCGGCCCGCTCGGCCCCTTGTCGAGGCGCAGCGACTGCATGATGGCGAACGTGGTCGTGTACGTGAATTCCTCGATGTCGGCGGCCGCGAGCACGCCGGTGTACTTGGCGACGACCGGCGCGGCGGCGGTCTCGGTCACGGCGTTGAGGTGGCCCTTGATCCCGAGCCAGACATTCGCCCCGGCATTGACGTAGAAGGGCACCGGGTTGACCGACGCCAGCGCCTCCCTCGAGCTGGCCTCGATGTCGGCGATGTACTGCTGGTGCAGCGCGACGTCGTCCCTGGTGGCGAGCCGGCCAGGTGCCCGGAGATCAGGTGGGTCCAGGGGTAGGCCAGCGCGATGTCCGGTGCCCCCATGTAGCCGATGACGTCCTCGCTGAGGTTGGTGTTGTAGATGGGCACCCAGCCGGCGTTGACGACGTCGATGAACATGAGGGCGTCGTGGTCCGGGAAGTGGATGTAGATGTTATCCGGCGTGTGGTTGGGGCCGTGCCAGGCCAGCTCGACCCGCTCGCCGCCCACCTCGAGGGTGTAGCTGTCGGCGAACGTCACTTCCGGCGCCGGGCGGGACGGGTCGTCGTCGCGCAGCAGCAGCCGCCGGGTGTCCTCGTGCCCGATCCGGACCACATCACCGAACAGGGAGGACGCGGCGCCGTGGTCGGCGTGATGGTGCGAGTACACCAGGTGGGTCACCCGGTTGAGTCACCCCGTTGGCGGCGGCGATCCCATCGACCGCGCGCTGCAGGTTGTGGCCGATGGACGGCGGCGCGTCGAACAGCACCACGCCCTCTGAGGTGGTCAGGAAGGCCGAGTTGTAAACGCCGTCAGTGACCCAGTACAGGTTCCGCTCGACCCGCCCGACGTGGTAGCCCTGCTGGTTGAGGGCCGGGCCGAGCGCGGACTGCGGGATCGGTGCGTATTCGGCGCTGGTCGCCGCCGGATGCTGGTGATGTCACGGTGTATCTCCCTGCTAGATCAGGCACGCCCCTGGCGGCCGTGCGATTCTTCGCAACTCCCCCAGGCTCGCCGCCGGTAAGGTGAGCGGTCCTCACCGGATCCCAGTGATTCGCCGCGCCGTTGACACTAGGTACGCCGCCTGGTACGGAAGGGGGAGGTGCCGGACTGGGGCACTCGGGTGTCGGCGCACACATTAAGGCAGGCCTTAAGGTGGCTCACGCAGCTCCCCGGTTGATTGACCGGGGTGATCTTCTCGCCGCTCTGGACCGTGCGGCGGCGCGTAAGGTGACGATCATCTCGGCGCCGGCCGGGAGCGGGAAGACGTCGCTGCTGCGCACCTGGGCCGACCAACAGGGTCAGCGGCGCCGGCTGGCCATGCTCCAGGTCCAGCGCGATCAGCAAGACGCCCAGCAGTTCTGGCTCGCCCTGCTCGACGCCGTCCGTGACGCCACGGCCGGGCCCGGCCGCGCGGAACCGCCCGCGGCGACGCCTGACTTCAACGCGCCGGCCATGGTCGACCGGGTGCTATCGGAACTGGCCGGCGCCGGCGGCGATATCACCCTGGTCATCGACGACCTGCACGAGCTGAATTCGCCCGCGGCGGTCGCGCAGCTGACCCGGCTGCTGACCGGCCTTCCGCCGGACGTGCACGCGATGCTGACCACCCGGCACGATCTGCGGCTGCGGCTGCATCAGCTGCGGCTGGACGGCGAACTGGCCGAGATCCGCGCGGCCGACCTGCGCTTCACCGAGCGGGAAACGCGCCTGCTGCTCGATGACTGCGCCATCGCGCTGTCCGAGCCCGGGGCGGCGCTGCTGCACCAGCGGACCGAGGGGTGGGCCGCGGGCCTGCGGCTCGCGGCGATCTCCCTGGCCGGCCACCCCGACCCGGAGCGTTTCGTCGCGGAATTCTCCGGTAGCGACCGGACGGTCGCGGAGTACCTGATCGCCGAGATGCTGGAGCGCCAGCCGGCCGACGTCCAGGATCTGCTGCTGCGCACCTCCCTGCTCGATCAGGTCAACGGTGAGCTGGCCGATCTGCTCACCGGGCTGGTCAGGCTCGGAGCGGATCCTGCTGGCACTGGCCGACGCGAACGCGTTCGTGGTGTCGCTCGACCCGGGGCGCACCTGGTTCCGCTGCCACCACTGTTCGGTGATCTGCTCCGGCTGGAACTGCGCCGGACGCTGCCCGAGGAAGTGCCCGGGCTGCACCGGCGGGCCGCCGGATGGTTCCTCCGGCAAGGCCAGGCGGTCGAGGCCATCCGGCACACCCAGGCGGCGGGCGACTGGCCCGGCGCCGCCCGGCTGCTCGCCGACCATTCGTTCAGCCTGGCGCTGGACGGTCAGACGCAGACCATGCAGGCGCTGGTGCGGGCCTTCCCGCCGGGCGAGGACCATCCCGAGCTGGCGCTGGTCCGCGCCGGCGGCGACCTGGTCCAGGGGCGCCTGGACGAGGCGGCCGCCTACCTGGCGGTCGCCGAGACGTACGCCCAGACGGCGCCGCCGGATCGCCAGCGGCGCCTCCAGGTGGCGATCGCGTCGCTGCGGCTGTCGCTGGCCACCCGGCGCGGTCACCTGGCCGGCGTCATCGAGCAGGTGAAGTTCCTCGCCTCGCCGCTGACCGGGCAGTCCGACGAGGACATCACGCTGGGCAGCGACCTGCGTGCGGTCGCGCTGATGAACCTGGGGACGGTCGAGGCGTGGGCCCGCGGGCTCCCGGACGCTGAACTCCACCTCCGCCAGGGCGCCGTCCTGGCCCGCGAGATCGGCCGGCCCTACCTGGAGGTCGGCTGCCTGGCGCAGCTCGGGTTCGCGTCCAAGATCGACCCGTTCGCCACCACCCAGCAGCGCTGCCGTGAGGCGATCGCGCTCGCCGAACGGTACGGCTGGGGAGCCGAACCGGTGATCGCGCCCGCGCTGATGACGATGGCCGGCACGAAGCGTGTGGCTGGGCGAGTTCGATGCGGGCGAGCGCTGGCTGGGGCGGACCGCGCGGGCCCTGCAAACAGACACCGGGCCGGACATCAGTCTGCTAATGCACCACACGACCGCGATACTGCACGCCTGCCGCGGCCGCCGCCAGGAGGCGCTGGAGGCGTTCAGCGCCGCCGATCAGCTGGGCTCGCGGCTGGAAGGTTCGCACGCGCTGGCGAACCAGGTGACCGGCTGGATGCTGGCCACCCAGGCGCGGCTCGGGCCGGCCGGGCGAAGCCCGCGCGGCGCTGTCGCAGGTCGACAGCGAACGGGCCGGCTCCGGCGAGATCCGCAATGCCAGCGCGGTGATCTGCCTTGCCGAAGGCGATCCGGACGGGGCCCTGGACGCGGTGCGGGCTGTCCTTGACGGCGCCGCCCCGGTCATCGGGTACGTCACGGTGGTGGAGGCGCACCTGCTGGCCGGGCTCGCCCACCGTGAGCTCGGGGACGTGCAGGCGGCGAACCAGGCCGCGGAAAGCGCACTGGCCCTGGCGGAAACCGACCGGCTCGTGCTGCCGTTCGCGATGACGTTCTCCCGCGGAACTGCTCGAGTCGCTGCCGCGGCATGAGACCGCCCACGCCGCACTGCTGGCGGGCATCCTCGACGTCCTGCACGGCTCATCCCGGTCGCCCGCGGGCCAACCGCGGCCGCTGCTGGAGGCCGAAGAGCTCAGCCCGGGCGAGCTGCGGGTGCTGCGGTACCTGCCGACCAACCTGTCCCGGCCCGAGATCGCCGGCCAGCTGTCGGTGTCGGTCAACACCGTCAGCACGCATGTCCGCAGCATCTACGCCAAGCTCCAGGTCCGGGACCGGTCCGCGGCGGTGCAGCGGGCCAGGGAACTGCGGCTGCTGGCGGCGGGCCGCGCGCGGTAGACCACGTGTCACCGGATCCGGGTGATGCGCGGTCACCTGCCGCCCGGTGACCATGGCGTCATGGACCCGGAACCGGCCCGGTACATCATCCGGATCAACGGCCGCCTTGGCGCCACGCTGCTGTCCGCCTTCCCCGCCATGGCCGCGCGGCGGCACGGCGCGCACACCGTGCTGACCGGGCTCCTGGACCGGTCAGCCCTGTACGGCGTGCTGGCCGAGGTCGAGGCGCTCGGCCTGGACCTGCTGGAGGTCCGCCAGCTCAGCCCGGACGGCGAATTGCCGGAATCGGGGGAGAGCCCCGCACCGTGACGGCCAGCCGGGCCGCGGTGACGGCGGGCCCGGTGGGGCAACATAGAGGTGCGTACCTCTCGGGGAAGGGAGCGAGTCCGGTGAGCGAGGACCCCAGCCGTGCCGCGGGGTTGCGGCAAATCAGGGCATACCTGCGTAACGCTGACCCGGTGCTGGCCCGGCTCATCGATGAGCGGCCGGACTTCGATCCCGCGCTGGGCTGGCGGGCCCGGCTGCCGCCGATGGACCTCTACGGCGCCCTGCTGTTCCAGGTCACCGGCCAGCAGCTGTCCGTCGCGGCGACCCGCCGGATCCTCGGCCGCATCCAGGACCTGTTCGGCGGCCGCCTCCCCGCGCCCGCCGAACTGCTGGCCCTCGACCCGGCCAAGCTCCGTGAGGCCGGGCTGTCCTGGCGGAAGATCGGCACGCTGCGCGACCTGGCCGAGCGGCTGACGGACGGCCGGCTGAACGCCGGCGAGCTGAGCTCGCTGCCCGACGACGACCTCATGGCCGCGCTCACCGTCATCCCCGGGATAGGGCCCTGGACCGTGCAGGGCGCCCTGCTGGTGGCGCTGCGGCGGGAGGACGTCGTGCTGCCGGGAGACCTGGCGCTGCGCAAGGCCATCCAGGCCGCCTACAAGCTGGATCACAGGCCCAGCCAGCAGGAGGTGCTGGACATCGCCGAGAAATGGCGGCCCTACCGCAGCCTGGCGACCAGCTACCTGTTCTCCGCCGTCTTCGCGCCAGCCGAGCCATCACCGGTCAAGGCATCAGCCGAGGAATGACAGCCGGATCTGCCGGTCCGGGTTGTCGACGTTGACGTCCACCAGCGCGATCGACTGCCAGATGCCGAGCGCGAGCTGGCCGCCGAGGACGGGCACGCTCGCGTACGGCGCGATGAACGCCGGGAGCACGTGCGACCGGCCGTGCCCGGCCGAACCGTGGGCGTGCCGCCACCGGTCGTCGGCCGGGAGCAGGTCGCGCAGCGCGGCGAGCAGGTCCTCGTCACTGCGCGCGCCCAGTTCGATCAGGGCGATGCCCGCGGTCGCGTGCGGCACGAACACGTGCAGCAGACCGTCTCCGCCGCCGGAGGCGTCATGGGCGAATTCGGCGCATTCGCTGGTGATATCGCGCACCGTTTCCCGCCCGCCAGTGCGCACGCTGATGATCTCGCTCTTCATGGTTGGCGATCATAAGCCGGCCGCCCGCTCACCCGCCGGCCAGCCCGCGGCCCGGCCGTCAGCCGAGCACGAGCAGCTTCCCGCCGACGAGCAGCGCGGCGCCCGTCCCCGCCAGCCACAGCGCCGCCCACAGCACCCGGGGCAGGTGAGTCTGGTCGCGCAGGGCGGCCGCGTCCGCGGCGCGCATCCCGTCGCCGATGGCGTGCCGCACGCCGGACAGCAGCAGCAGCCAGGCCACCGCGTAGGCGGCCACGACCTCGATCCCGCTGTGGGTGTAGCGCAGGATGAGGTAGCACAACCCGATGGCGATGGGCACCGAGAGCATGCCGAAGGAGCGGCCGAGCAGGAACAGCACCAGGACGAGGAGGACGACGAGCAGCCACAGGACGGCCACCGGGTATCCCAGCGAGATGATCTTCGCCGCCCCCAGGCCGAACAGGCTGGGCCCCAGGTAGCCGATGAGCACCACCAGCAGGGCCCGCAGGCCGTCGCCGATGATGCTGGTCTTGCCCCCGGCATGCCGGTCAAGGATGACCTCGGTCACGGTCAGGCCGAGGATGACGGCGAGCAGGGCGTGCGCCCCCTCGTGGGCCATCGTGGCGAAATGATTGGCGGCCGCCCACAGCAGCGGGATCATCACCACGGCCGCCACGACCAGGCCAATGACGATGGAGTCGCCGCTCGACAGCGGTGGGATTACCGGCTGCATCCCCTCCATGCGCGGCAAGCTGCCCCATCCACCGCACTTTTAACAAATTCTGTCTACGAATACCGACCTGGCCACTAAGAGGAAGGCCACGCCTTGGTGACCGGCTTCGGCGGCACTTTCCTGGAGGGCTAAGGAAAATATCCTGTAACGCAGCTTGAGTTATGGCTGTGCCGTTGGCCGGATGAGGATCTCGTTGATGGTCATCCGCTGGGGGCGGGTGACGGCGAACGCGATGACCTCGGCGATGTCGTCGGCGGTGATGGCCAGCTTCTTGTACATCTGCTCGGCCGCCTGCTTGGAGGACGGGTTGTTGATGTGGTCGGTCAGCTCGGTCGCCACGGCGCCGGGCTCGATCACCATGACCCGCACGTCGGGCTGCAGTTCCTGCCGCAGTGCCTCGGACCAGCCGTTCATGCCCCACTTGGTGGCGGCGTAGACCGCGTTGCCGGGGCGGGCGGTGCGCCCGGCTACCGACGACAGGTTGACCAGGTCGCCGCCGCCGTCGCGCAGCTGGTCGAGGAATACCTCGGTGACGGTCATGGCGCCGAGCAGGTTGGCCTCGATCATACGCCGGTGGTCATCGTGCCCCTCGGCGGTGAAGGGGGCCAGCAGCATGATGCCGGCGTTGTTGATGAGGATGTCGGTCCCGCCGAGCTCGGCCTTGACCCGGCCCGCGGCCTTGGCGATGGAGTCGCGGTCGGTGACGTCGGCCTCGATAGCGATGGCGCCGTTGCCGAGTTCGTCGGCCAGGGCCTGGATCCGGTCCGCGCGGCGCGCGATCAGGGCCAAGCGGTGGCCGCTGGCGGTGAGCGCGCGGGCGGTCGCCTCGCCGATGCCGGATGAGGCGCCGGTGATGACGGCGACGCGGCCGACGTCCCGGTCAGTTGTGGTGCTCATGAGCGCTCCTCCGGTTGCTCGGTGATCTTCTTCAGCTCGGTGACCCCCGTCATCCCGGCGGGCCAGCCCGCGTAGAACGCCAGGTGAGTCATCGCGGTCGCGAGTTCGTTTTTGCTCAGGCCATTGTCCAACGCCCGGCGCAGGTGCGAGCGGAGCTGCTCGGTCCGGCCCAGCGCGGCCAGCACGGACACGGTGATCAGGCTGCGGTCCCGTGGTGACAGTGCCGGATCGGCCCACACCTGTCCGAAGAGCACATCGTCGGTCAGCCGCACCAACTCGGGCGCGGTATCCCCAAGCAGCTCCTGGGCGCGGGACTTGCCTGTATCGGTCATCTCTGCGTGGCTCCATTCCTGGGCATCATTGGTGCGGGCCTTTCCCGCCTACCTCAGCATGCCCTGCTCCCCGGCCGGGATGGAGGGCGGCTTGTTCGGGGGTCTGACAGGGCCCCTTTCGATGACGCGCTCAGTGTCTGGCCCCAGGCAGACTGGTGGCATGGCACCTGGGCAGGCTCATGACCGCGCACCGCCCTCGAGGGCCCGGTCATCCTCGGCATCGCCAAGGCGCACTCCAAGAGCCCGGTGCAGGTCATGCTGCGCTGGGATCTTCAGGAAGGCCGCTCGGTCATCCCGAAGTCGACCAAGCCGCAGCGCATCGCCGAGAACATCGACGTCTTCGACTTCGAGCTCACGCCGGGCGAGCTGGCCTCGATCGACGCGCTCGACACCGGTCAGCGCGGTGGCCCCGAGCCCGAGGCCATGACGCTCGCGAAATTCGGCCGGCCGATCCCTGAGGCGTAAGCGTTCCCGGGAGCGCGGAGCCACGCGTGCGTTCGGTGTGAAAGATGGACGAACCCTAGAGCCCAAGGATCTTTTCTATGGAATGCACGCGGGTTTTTCCTGATCAGGCTCAGGAAAACGCACCGGCATGGTCGGCGGCGAACTGCCGGAAGGAGCGCGCCAGGCCGGCCCAGGAGCGCCGGCACGTCGCCGCTGACCCATTCCGCGTCGCCGCCGGCGGTCGCCTCAGGCGGATAATCCGGGCTCCGAAAGGCTACAGCCCTCGTTGTGGCAGCTGTTGCCGGAAGTCAGCTGAACAGCAGCACCGCGTAAGCCGCGAGCCAGTGCTCGACCATGTAGTCGTCGCCGGTCACGTACTCCAGCGATGCCTCGGCGTGCACCAGGGACGCCTGCTGGCAGACAGCGGCACGGGGATCACCGTAGGGGAGGCTCTCGGCCAGGCGCCGCCAGCACCAGGCCCGGCTGAGGTTGAGTCCGCGCAGGTGGGCGATGTAGCCGTCCGAGGAATCGGTCACGACCGCGGGGGTGAACAGGGCGGCCGGCTCGCCGCCGCCGACGCCGGGGAGGAAGCGGCCGAGCCAGCCGGGGAAGTCCTCGCGCGGCAGCAGCCGCTCAATCAGCTCGGCCTCGCACAGCGCCGCCGACAGGAAGTCCTGGCCCGACGGCTCCCAGCCGCCCGGGTAGTTCTCGTCCGCGCCGAACCAGCGGCTCGCCGCCCCGCGCAGCGCCTGGCCGAGCTCTCCGCCGGGCTGCAGGTCGGCATAGCTGAGCGCTCTCGATATCCCGAACGCACTGTTGGTATGCACGCCCGTCCGCAACGGGTACGTGGCCACGGGCAGCCACCGCAGGAAGTTAGCCGTAATCGCCCGCGACAGCGGGCCGAAGCTGGCGGACCAGCGGCGCGCGTCCGGGTCGTCCCACGTTTCCAGTTCGGCGGCGAGCGCGAGTGCCCAGCCCCACCCGTACGGGCGCTCGCTGAGCGCGCCGTCGATGAAGTCCGCCTCGGCCAGCAGGCCCGCGGCCGTCAGCCGCGCGTCCAGGGCGTGCCTGATCTCCGCGGCTGGCACGTCCTCCGGGGCCGCCTTGAGCAGGCGGACGAGCAGCCAGAACATCTCGACGCAGGAATGCCAGTCCAGGCTCCCGTAGAAGACCGGGTTGCGGTCGCGCGGCCGGAACGGGAAGTCGCCCGGCTCGTTCATCGTGTGGATGACGTGCGCCGGGAACTCAAGGCCGATGTTGTCCAGCGCGACACGCGCGTAACCGGCCAGCTCAGGCCGTAGCCGGTCCAGCCAGCCCGCCGCAAGAGTGCTCATCGGGACCTCCGCTCACCCGCACCCGTTTTACCCCATGTGTCAGGCGGTGATGTTGGCACTGTCGCCCGCCGTGACCGCGAACGACGCGCCGCTGACCATCCGCGCCTCATCGGAGGCGAGGAACGCCACCATCGGTGCCACGTCGGCCGGGTCGATCCAGGGGACACCGAGCGGGCTCTTGGCCGCCAGCAGCTTCCTGGCGGTCTCCTCGTCCTGCTTCAGCTGCCCGGTTGGCTCCTGGCCGCCGCTGCTGATCGCCTGCGCGTAACGGTCCTCGTGCCGGGTGAGGGCGGTGTCGATGAGCCCGGGGATGACCGCGTTCACGGTGATGCCGTAGCTGCCCAGCTCCAGGGCGGCCGACTTCATCAGCCCGATGAGGCCCCACTTGGACGCGGAGTAGGCGGCTCCGGACTTCGTCCCGTGCTCGCCCTGGGTGGACGAGGTGATGATGATCCGCCCGCCACCCCGCTTCACCAGGAGCGGCGCGAACACGCGCAGCACGTTGGCCGTTCCGTTGAGGTTGACGTCGATCTGGTCATGCCAGTCCGGGTCGGCCATCTCCAGGATGGGCTTGAATGCCTGGATGCCGGCGTTGGCGAAGACGATGTCCACGCCGCCCAGTTCCTGCTCGATGAGCGCCGCCGCCGACCGGACCGCGCCGATATCGCGCTGGTCGGCGACCGCGGACACCCACCGGCCGCCCGCCTCGCTGACCACCTCGCCGGTCCGGGCGAGGTCGTCGGGGGTGGCCGGGGCAAAGTCGAGTATGGGGCTGACCGGCCCGGCGATGTCGATGCCCGCGACGGCCGCGCCGCGGCGGGCCAGCGCCACCGCCGCTTCCCGGCCGATCCCCCTGGCTGCCCCGGTGACAACCGCCACCCGTCCGGTCAGGTCTCCCGGCTCCCGCCGGGGAACGCCGCCTGCCATGAGAGCCTCCTCGCTACGCCCCGCTGGGCGTGCTTGCATCCGCCGGCCGGTATCGGGCCAGGTCCCGCGCATACCATTACCCGCATGGCCCGTTCTACCCCTGGCAATGCCGCGGCTGACCGGCTGGCCCGGCTGCCTTCCGCCATCGAGGCGCGCGGCGTCCGGCACAACAACCTGCGGGACCTCGATGTCGACATCCCGCTGTGGTGCGTGGTGGCCGTGGCCGGCGTGTCCGGCTCGGGCAAGAGCTCGCTGGCCACCGGCACCCTCTACGCGGAGGGCATGCAGCGGTTCCTCGAGGGGCTGTCCACCTACAGCCGTCGGCGGCTGAGCCAGGCGCAACGGCCGGACGCCGACCGCATCGACCACCTGCCCGCCGCCCTGGCCCTGCGCCAGCGGCCGCCGATCCCCGGGGTGCGCAGCACCGTCGGGACGATGAGCGAGGTGCTCAACGTGCTGCGGCTGATCATGTCGCGGCTGGGCACCCACATCTGCCCCAACGGCCATCCGGTCGCGCCGACCGTCTCGACCCAGGGCATGGAGATGACCTGCCCGGTCTGCGGGGTGCGGTTCACCCACCCGGGGGCCGAGTCGTTCGCGTTCAACTCCTACGGCGCCTGCCCGGCGTGCAACGGGACGGGCGAGCTGTTCCAGGTGGACGTCGACACCCTGGTGCCGGACGAGGACAAGAGCATCAACGACGGGGCCGTGCTGTCGTGGAACTCGGGCGGCCGGCGGCTCTACCGCTACGCCGCGGGGGAGCTCGGCGTGCGGCTGGACGTGCCGTTCCGCGAGCTGACAGAGCGGGAGCGGGACATCGTCTTCCACGGCGAGCCGGTGGAACGCGAGGTCCGGCTGCGCGCGGGGACGCCCCGGGCGATCACCTTGAACGTCCACTACGAGAACGCGGTCGCCGCGGTCGAGCACGCGGCGGGCAGCGACAGCCCGGGCGGCCGCAGCCGGGTCGAGAAGTTCCTCAAGGTGGGCACCTGCCCCGTCTGCCACGGCACCCGGCTGAACCCCGAAGCGCTGCGCAGCACCCTGGACGGCCGCAACCTGGCGGAGATCAGCGCGCTGGACCTGGAAGCGCTGCGCGGTTTCGTCGAGGACGTGCGCAAGCAGGCACCGAAGGAACTCGCCCGGGTGTCGAACGGCCTGGTGAAGGAGTGCCTGCAGGTGCTCGACCCGCTGCTGCAGCTGGGCCTCGGCTACCTGCAGCTCGACCGGGCCGGCAGCACGCTGTCCACCGGGGAACGGCAGCGCCTCGAGCTGACCTCGACGGTCCGCGCCAACACGACCGGCATGCTCTACGTGCTCGACGAGCCGTCCGTCGGCCTGCACCCGAGCAACATCGAGGGGCTGCGCTCCACCATCGGCATGCTCGCCGCCAACGGCAACTCGGTGGTCATGGTCGAGCACGAGATCGAGGTCATCAACGCCGCCGACTGGGTGATCGAGCTCGGGCCGGGCGCGGGGGAGCACGGCGGCACCGTCGTCGCGCAGGGCACCCCGGCCGACATCCGCGCCAACAAGGACTCGGTCATCGGCCCGTTCCTGGCGGGCGAGCCGGCGGTCCGCCGGGCAGCGCCGGCCGGTCGACGGCGACGCGGTCACCGTCGAGGTCGCCGACCTCTACAACCTGCACGACGTCCGCGTCTCCTTCCCCGAGCACGCGATGACCGCGGTGGCCGGGCCGTCCGGTGCGGGCAAGACCGCCCTGGTCCTGGAGAGCCTGGTGCCCGCGCTGCGCGCCAGCCTGGCCGGCGAGAAGATGCCCAAGCACGTCCGGCGGCTGGACGCCGCCGGGATCCGCGGGCTGGCCGAGATCGACGCGACCCCGATCGGCCAGAACTCCCGGCTCGACGCCGGCGACGTACTCGGGCGCCTTCGACGCGATCCGGCAGGCGTTCGCGGACACGCCCCTGGCCCGCCGCCGCCGCTGGCAGCCCGGGCACTTCTCCTTCAACACCAAGGCCGGCCAGTGCCCCGAGTGCGAGGGCCTGGGCATGTCGACATCGACGTGCAGTACCTGCCCGACATCCGCGAGGTCTGCCCGCTCTGCCACGGCTCGCCGCTACCGGGAGGAGGTGCTCGACGTCCGCCTCGACGAGCTGACCATCGCCGACGTCCTGGCGCTGACCGTCCACGACGCGGTCGGGCGCTTCGCCGACCGGCCCGCTATCGTCCGGCCGCTGCGCCCGGTCGACGACGTCGGGCTCGGCTACCTGCGGCTGGGGGAGGAGACCCCGTCCCTGTCCGGCGGCGAGTCCCAGCGGCTGCGCATCGCGTCCCGGCTGCGCAGCAGCCAGCGCGGCATCCTCTACGTCTTCGACGAGCCCTCCACCGGCCTGCACCCGGTCGACATCGCGGTGCTGGTCGGCGTGTTCGACCGGCTGCTCGACGGCGGCGCGACCGTCGTGGTCATCGACCACGACCTTGACCTACTCGCGGCGGCCGACCACCTCATCGACATGGGCCCGGTCGGCGGCCCGGCCGGCGGCCGCGTCGTGGCCGCGGGCACCCCCGAGGAGGTCGCCGCGGACTCCAACAGCGTCACCGGCCCGTACCTGGCCCGTCACCTCAGCCGCGCGTCCCGCCAACCGAGTCCATAGACGGGTAGCTACTTGGGCTGCCCGCCGAGCAGGACACGGGTCAGCTGGGCGCGGCTGTCGAGCAGCTGGTCCAGCGCCGCGGTCAGCTGCGCGCCGGTGACCCGGATCGCGCCGTCCGGAGCCGTCGGCTTCGCCTGTCCCCGCGACTGCCGCGGCCTGGTCTGCCTCCGCGGCGAGCAGCGCCGCCTTGCGCAGCAGCTCGCGCAGGAACGGCGCGGTCGAGCCCTCGGTCCGCTCGACGACCTCGTCGAGGTTGACGCCGTCAAGTACCAGGTTCCCCTGGTAGAGCTGGAGCAGCGCGCGCCGCGCGTCCGCGTCCGGCAGCGGCAGCTCGGCCGCCAGGTCGACCCGCCCCGGCCGGGCCGCCAGGGCGGGTTCAAGCAGGTCAGCCCGGTTGGTGGTGAGCAGGAAGGTGATGTTGTCGGCCGAATTGAGGCCCTCCATCTCGTTCAGCAGCTGGAAGAGCAGCGGATGCTCGCCGGGCCGCGCGGTGCGCTCCTCGGCGATCAGGTCAACGTCCTCCACCACGACGATGGCGGGCTGCAGCGTGCGCGCTACCGAGCAGGCCTCGCGGATGCGGCCGAGCGCCCGGCCGGAGATGGCGATGACCGTCATCTCGGGAAGCAGGCTGAGCAGGTAGCGGACGGTGTGCGTCTTGCCGGTACCGGGCGCGCCGTAAAGCAGGACGCCGCGCTTGAGATGCTGGCCGCTGGCAAGCAGCCGCCGTGAGTGGGCGGCGACGCCGATGACCTGCCGCTCGATGGCGGTGAGCAGTTCGGCGGGCAGCACGAGCTGCTCCCTGGTCACCGCCGTCCTGGGCAGAAAAGTCAGCGGCGTGCTGCCGGCACCGGGACCGAGCATGTCCGGGCCGAAGCTGATCACCTGCCCGCGGAACACCGAGCGCTCGTTCGCCAGCGCCCGGATCTCCCGCAGCACCGCCTCGGCCCGGCGCATGCCGGTGCTGACGACCTGGAGGTTCATCTCGGTGTGGCGCATGCCCAGGCCGGACGGGATGAACATGATCGCGAGCCGCTCGGCGCCGTCGCGGACCAGGTAGATGCCGTTGCTCACGCACGACCGGGTCTGCCCGTCGGGCCCGCAGGGCAGGTTCACGGCCACCGGGGCGCCCACCCCGGCCTTGCTGTATATGGTGCCGGGGGGCGCCTGGATGAGGTCACCGATCGTCACGTCATTGAAGCGTATCTGCTCGATCCCGGTGATGCCGATCACCTCGTGCTCGCGCCCCGGCTCCGCCAGCCACGCGTCCAGGCCGATCTGCAGGTTCACCTGTTCATAGAGCGGGCCGGTGTCGCTGACGGACGGCAGCGTGGCGGCATCGGGCCCGAGGTGGTCGAGCAGCGCCCGGCGCAGCGGCTGATCCTCGGTGCGCGCCGTGCGAACCGCCCGGTGCACCAGCTTGCGCGCCAGCCGGCCGGCATCAGCGAGTTCCGGTCGATCGTCTGCGGGTTTTCCATCGCTCATGGAGCCACCCTCTTACTGCGCACCAGCGTCTTCGGCATTGGCGTACATGGGCAGAACTTGATCCAGTGCGGACAGCTGGAGAATACGGGCCACCGCGCCATTCGCGCCTACCAGCGCGAGCAGGTCCCCGTTCGCCTTGAGCCTCCGGTGCGCCAGGACGAGCTCATGGAGCGCGGCGGAGTCGATATACGAAAGCTCGGACACGTCCACCAGAAGCACGCGGGGCTTCTTCGAGGCTTCCACGCCAAGAACTTCCGCCAGCGCGCGGGTGGTGACGTCGGCCTCCCCGGCGAGCCGTACGACGGTGCGTCCGCTCTCAAGGGTTTCCACGCTGACAGTTAGGCCAGTCACAACGCCAATTATGTCACCCTATTGGACGGCCGGGGAATGACCTCGCAGCCTCTGTGTGCTCAGGTCGCTTGGGCGCGGGGGTGATTGAGACGCGACGGTGCCCGCCATCCGAACAACGCGGTGACCTGGGATCCCTGCGGGCCGGCGGACGCGGTGACCTCGTCGGCGACCGCACGAACGATCCGCAGGCCGTGTCCCTGCCGTAGCGGCCAGGGGCCAGAGCCCGGCCCGGCATCGCTGACCTGGCAGCGCAGCGCTCCGGCGGCCACGCGTATGAGCAGCCGCCCCGCCCCGGCGCCGTGCCTGACCGCGTTCGCCGCTAGCTCGTGCACGGCGAGAATTACATCCGTCGCGCGGTCTTGCGGCATGCCCACGGCGGCTGCGCAGGCAGCGACCCGTTCCCGGATCAAATGCAGCGTGGAAGCATCGAAGCGTTCGTCGAGTACGATCACTTCTGCCTCAGAACCGCCGCCACCGTTGATCACGTAGACGCCGCTACCCGCGGTTTGGAAGGTCATCCGCAATGTGCCAGAAAACCCAGATCAAGACCGAGCTTTGCCGGGAAAGTGACCGCTGACCGCGGTGTGGCGGTGCTGGGCAATTGTTTGGCAAGGTACGCAGGGGTAACTTGAACCCCGTGACCGTCCCTTTGGCCGGGAGTCCGGACGCCGACGGGCTATCCGTTGACCGGCTGCGCGACATCGAGGCGGTGACGGATGCCGCGCTGTCTCGGCTCGACGAGCAGTCGCTGCTCCATGCCCTGGTCGAGCGGGTGAAGATCGTGCTCCGGGCTGACACCGCCGCCGTGCTGCTGCTCGACGAGCCGGCCGGGCAACTGGTCGCCACCGCCGCGAGCGGCATCGAGGAAGAAGTCCGGCAGGGCGTGCGCATCCCGTTGGGTGCCGGTTTCGCCGGCCGGGTCGCGGCGTCCCACGAGCCGGTCATCCTCACCACGGTGGACCACACCACGGTGCGGAACCCGCTGCTGGTGGACCGGGGCATTCAGTCCTTGCTCGGCGTTCCCCTGCACGCCGGCGGCAAAATCATCGGCGTGCTGCACGTCGGCTCGCTGAGCGGCCGGCTGTTTGGGCAGCAGGACGTCGAACTGCTGCAGCTGGCCGCAGACCGGGCCGCGCTCGCCCTGCATTCCATGATGGCGCAGGACGACGCGCTGGCCGCCCTCGCTCTTCAGCGCAGCCTGCTGCCGACCGCGCTGCCCAACGTGCCGGGATCGATCTGGCGGCGCGGTACGTCACCGGCTCGGGCACCGTCGGCGGCGACTGGTACGACGTGTTCGTCCTGCCAGACGGCAGGCTCGGGGTCGTCGTGGGAGACGTGGCGGGGTCGGGGCTGGAGGCCGCGGTCATCATGGGCCGGATGCGCAGCGTACTGCGCGCCTACGCGCTGGAAACCACTGACCCGGCGACCACACTGCGCATGCTGGACCGCAAGATCCAGTACTTCGAGCCGGACGCGATGGCCACCGTGCTCTACGGGCTCTACACCCCGGGAAGCGGTGAGTTCGCGGTTTCCCTGGCGGGCCACCTACCGCCCGTGCTGGCGGCGCCAGGCGGGTGGGCAAGCCGGCTTCCCGTCCGGCCGGACCCGCCCATCGGCACCGCCGATGACCCGCAGCGGCGATCGACCACGATTGTGATCCCGCCGGGCGCGCTGCTGTGCTGCTTCACCGACGGCTTGGTCGAGCGCCGCACCCGCGGGATGGACCAGGGCATAGACCGCCTGGCCGCGACCTTGGCCCGGGAGATCGCCGCTGGCTCCCACGGCCCGACCTCCTGGTCGGCCGAGGACACCTGCGCTTCGGTGATGCGCGAACTTGTGGGGAACGCCCCTGCGCAGGACGACATCGCCGTGCTCGTGCTCAGTCGGCGCCGCGGCTAAGGCACTCGCCCGCTGCCGGGCGGGCGGGCGGAAGGAATGCGTTCTTCCCCGCCCCCCGCGGGCGCTCACCGCCGCGGATCTGGTCTCAGCTGGCGTAGACCAGCAGCTCGGATAGCTGCCCGGCCGGCCAGCCGGTGAAAGCGTCACCGCCGGTCCCGGCTTCGGAAAAACGGTGATGGCCAGCGCGGCCAGGCCGCCCCCAACCGCGTTGCCCGGGCGTTGCCCCAATTGCCATTGCATGCGGAGAACCCAGCATGCGGAAACGGGTTAATTATCCGATTCGCGAACAAGCCGTAGCCGCGCTCGTCAGTGAGTTCCCGGATCGCACTTTCCGGCGGGGCTGGATCAGCTGGTGCGGTCGCGGATGTGGGCTGGCAGCGGGATCTCCGGGCGCAGGTGCGGGGCGGCGACCGGCTGGCCGAAGGTGACCGAGATCGGCAGCACGCCCGCCCAGACGTCCAGGTCGTGGTCCTCCGGGCTCGTCGATGGGCATCCCGGTGCGGACCTTCACCGAGGCCTCGGTCAGGGGCAGCGACAGCACCGCGGTGGCCGCCATCTCCTTGGCCGGTGGGCTGCCGCGCGGCCGCCCACCGGCCGGGGATGAGGTGGTCGGTGATGAGCCGCAGCGCCTGCCAGCGCTCGTCCTCGTCCTTGACCATCGTCGCGGTGCCGAAGATGACCGCGCTGCGGTAGTTGACCGAGTGGCTGAACACCGACCGGGCGGCGACCAGCCCGTCCATGTGCGTGACGGTCACGCAGACCCGCTGCCCGTCCGCCGCCCAGAACGCCCCGTTGGCCGAGGACCCGTGCAGGTACAGCGTGTCGCCCGTCCCGCCCGTAGGCGGTGGGCAGCACGACCGGGTCGCCGTCGGCGACCACGCCGAGGTGGCAGATCAGGCCGGCGTCGAGCACCTCGTAGAGCGCGGTGCGGTCGGCCTGGCCGCGCTCGCGGTGCCTGCGCAGGGTGGTGCGGGGCGTGCTGGACAAGGGAGTGGTCTCAGTGCTCATGATCCCGTAGCCTAGGCGGCAAGTGGACTGGCACAAATAGCCAATCATGGAGAAGTTCCTGATGACCACTTTGCCGTCCGGCCTGCCCGTCGTGGTCGACCGCGCGGGCCCGGCGCCGCTCGCCGTCCAGATATCCGCGCAGCTCGAGGCCGCTGTCACCGGCGGCGTGCTGCACGCGGGCGACCGGCTGCCGTCCAGCCGCGACCTGGCCGGCACCCTCGGCGTGAGCCGGACGGTGGTGACCAACGCCTACGCCCGCCTCTTCGCCGAGGGCTGGCTCGAGGGCCGCCACGGCTCGGGCACCTACGTCGCCGACGTCATCTCGGCGCACAGCCGCGGGCCCACAGCGGCCGGTCAGGATGATCCGGAACGCACGCGTGTTTCACCTAGTCCCGCCGTTGCTCTTTCCGGTCCCAAGGCACCTTCGACATCCGTCCCGGCGGGCAGGCCCGATACGATGGCGGTTTCTGCCATCGGGCCTGCCCGCCGGGACACCGGGGGGTACGGGGGCCAGGGGGATGGGGGGCGCCAGGGGGAATGGGGGACGGGAGCCCCCATGCGGGAGATCAGCCCCCCATGCGGGAAGCCCGTCCCCCCGGGAGATAACAGACCTGCAGCCCGGGATCTCCTGGGCGGAAGGGATCGAGCCCGCCGCCTGGCGGCGCGCCTGGCGCCAGGCAGGCGCGCACCTGCCGTCCCGGCTGGCCCGACCCGCACGGCCTCCCGGAACTGCGCGAGGAGATCGCCGCCTACCTGCGCCGGTCTCGCGGCCTCGCCGTCACGCCGGCACAAGTCCTGGTCACCCAGGGCGTCTCGAGCGGCCTCGCGCTGCTGGCCGACGCGCTGCTGGCACCGGGGGACAAGGCGGGCATCGAGGAACCCGGCTACCCCACCGGCCGCGAGGTGCTGCGCCGGGCCGGGGCGCGGGTGCGTGCCCTGCCGGGTCGACGCGCACGGCATCGTCCCCGAGGAACTGCCCGGCGACCTGCGGCTGCTCTACACCACGCCCGCCCACCAGTACCCGCTCGGCGGCCGCCTGCCGGTCAGCCGCAGGCAGGCGCTGATCGCGTGGGCCAGGGCGACCGGCGCGCTCATCATCGAGGACGACTACGACAGCGAGTTCCGCTACGACGTCGGCCCGCTGCCCGCGCTGCACAGCATGGACCCGGACGTCATCGTCTACCTCGGCACCGCGTCTAAGGTGCTGGCCACCGCCTTCGGCGCGGGCTGGCTGGTCGCGCCGCCCGCACTGGTCGACCAGCTGGCCGCGCTGCGCCCCCGGCTCGGCGTCCGCATCCCCGAGCCGGTCCAGCACGCGATCCTCGCCCTGCTCCGCTCGGGCGACCTGGAGCGGCACGTCCGCAAGATGCGCCTGGAGTACGCCCGCCGCCGCGCCGCCGTGGTCGGGGCCCTGGCCCAGGCCGGCCGGGACAGCGCCGGCGGCGAGCACCCGGTGCCGTTCCGGCTGCTGGGCGACACCGCCGGCATGCACGTGGTCCTGGAACTGCCCAGCGGCTTCCCGGCCGCCCGGCTGATCGACGCGGCCGCCGAGCGCGGTGTCCGGGTCTACTCCCTCGACCGCTACTTCGCGGGCCTGCCCACGATCAATGGCTTGATCATCGGCTACGGCACGGCCACCCTCGCGCAGACCCGCCGCGCCGCCGCCGAACTGGCCACGCTGCTCAGCGGCGAGTTCCGGAACCCGCCGCTGGCCGTCGGCCGGCTGGATAACGAGTTCCCGGTTCCACTGGCGACCGAACAGCGGCGCCCGCCCCGGTTTGAGGAAGCCGGGAGCAGCCCGGAAGCAGCCGCGTGCGTTCAAGATGGTGGATTTGGCCTTTATCCGGACGGGAGCGGCTTCGCGTCACAGCTCGATGCGGGAGCCCATGATGATCGTGCGCTCGCGGGGGAGCTGGAAGTACTCGGCCGCGTCGGTCGTCAGCCGGGCGGTGGCGATGAACAGGCGCTTGCGCCAGAGGGTCATGTCGGGTGCCTTCCCGACGCGTACCTCGATGGTGGACAGGAAATAGGAGACGTCGGCGCCGTCCGGCGGGCATGTTCCGGCCGGCCGCGTTGATCAGCGGCAGCAGTGCGGGGACGCTGGGGGTGTCCATGTAGCCGAAGCGGGCGGTGACGTGGCAGATCCCGTCGTCCTTGTAGCCGAGGTCGTCGAACTCGAGTCGCTTGTCCGACGCGACATACGGGACCGGCTGCGTCTGGATGTCCACGATGAGGACGTTGTCGTGCAGTACGTGGTTGTGCTCGACGTTTCTGCGCAGGGCCAGCGGGGCGGTTTCCTTGCCCCGGTTGAGGAAGATGGCGGTGCCCGGCACCCGGGTCAGCGGCGGCTTCTTGTTGTGCACCTCCTCGATGAACTCGCGCAGTGATCCCTCGTCGTGCTGACGCTCGCGGCTGACCAGCACCCGCCCCTTCTGCCAGGTGGTGAGGATGATGAACACCAGGACGCCGATGGCGAGCGGCAGCCAGGCCCCGTGCGGCAGCTTGGTCAGGTTGGCCGCGAAGAACAGCAGGTCGATGGTGATCAGCACGGCGGCCCCGGGGAGGACGAGCCAGAGCGGCTTCTTCCACTGGGTGCGGGCGATGTAGAAGAACAGCAGCGTGGTGATGGTGATCGTGCCGGTGACGGCCACGCCGTAGGCGTACGCCAGCGCGTTGGCGGTGCGGAACGTGAAGACCAGCGCCAGCACCGCGGCGAGCAGCGCCCAGTTGATCCACGGGACGTAGATCTGCCCGGCCTGCTTGTCCGAGGTGTGATCGATGCGCAGCCGCGGCAGGTAACCGATCTGCGCGGCCTGCTGGGTCAGCGAGTACGCGCCGGAGATGACCGCCTGGGAGGCGATGACCGTCGCGACGGCGGCCAGGATGACCATCGCGATCCGTCCCCAGCCGGGCACCAGCAGGTAGAAGGGGTTGCTGATGTCGCTCGGATTGGACAGCACGAGTGCGCCCTGCCCCATGTAGTTGAGGATGCAGGCGGGGAAGACCAGGAACAGCCACGCCCGGGTGATCGGGCCGCGGCCGAAGTGCCCCATGTCCGCGTAGAGCGCCTCGGCGCCGGTCACCGCGAGCACCACCGCCGCCAGGGAGAAGAACGACGTGCTGAAATGGCCGAACAGGAACGAGAGGGCGTAGGTGGGGGACAGCGCCTTGAGGATCGACGGGTTCATGACCACGCCGCGGATGCCGCAGGCGGCGATCACGATGAACCAGACCACCATCACCGGCCCGAACAGCCGCCCGACCACGCCCGTGCCGAGCCGCTCGAACATGAACAGGCCGATCAGGATCACCGCGGTGATGGGGAGCACGATGGCGCCGACCGATGGCGCCGCGACCTGCACGCCCTCGATCGCCGAGAGCACCGAGATGGCCGGGGTGATCATGCTGTCGCCGAAGAACAGCGACGCGCCGAACACCCCGAGCGCGGCGAGGATCAGCGCGACCCGCCGCCTGCTGGGCGCGCCCTGCCGGCGGATCAGCGTGATCAGCGCCATGATCCCGCCCTCGCCGTCGTTGTCGGCGTGCATCACCAAGATGATGTAGGTGACCATCACGATGGCCACCACCGCCCAGAAGATCAGCGAGACGACACCGTACACGTGCTCTGTGCTCACCTGGACGTGGTGCGGGTCGGTCGGGTCGAAAACCGTCTGCACGGTGTAAAGCGGGCTCGTGCCAATATCGCCGAACACCACTCCCAGCGCACCCAGTTCCAGTGCTCCCCGCGCGGTACGGCGGTTCATGTGCCTCCTCGTTCGCCTTTCACAGCATGCCCCAAACCTAGCGGCCGCTACCAGCGTGGCTGCGCGCACACCCTGGGCAAAGGCCGGCTCGCGGTCTGCTGGGCGGCAAGGCCGCTCGTGCCGGGTTACCCGAGTTCAATGACCGCCGCGGCCGCGTTCTGCCCGCCGAGCCCGGAGACCGCGCCGCCGCGCGTGGCGCCCGAGCCGCACAGCAGGATGTTCTCCCTGCTGGTGGCGACGCCCCAGCGTGCCGGGGCGTGCCGAGGTCGGCCCCGCCTGCCGCCCAGGGCCAGGCCAGGTCGCCGTGGAAGATGTGGCCGCCGGGCATGGCCAGGTCGGCCTCGACGTCCTGCGGGATCTTCGCCTCGATGCAGGGCCGGCCGGCTGCGTCGCGGGCGACCACCGAATCGAGCGGGTCGAGGAGATGCTCGTCGAGTGAGGTGATCGCGCGCGTGACGGCGAGTTCCTTGCGCTCGGCGCGCGTCGCCGGGTCGTCGAAGAGCGCCGCGGGCAGGTGCAGGCCGAAGTACGTCAGCGTCTGGGTCCCCGCGGGAACCTGGCCGAGTACCGAGGGGTCGGTCAGCGAGTGGCAGTAGACCTCGCCGGGCAGGCGGGACGGGACCTGCCCGGCGGCGGCCTCGGCGTAGGCCCGCTCCAGGTCGGAGTAGTCCTCCCCGAGGTGCAGGGTTCCGGCGAACGCGACGCGCGGGTCGGCGCCGGAGGCCAGCCGGGGGAGCCGGCTGAGCAGGAAGTTGATCTTCAGCTGGGCGCCGCCCGGTTTGGTTGCCGGGTCCCGCTGCTCGCCCAGAAGCCCCGCGAGGACCCAGGGGGCGACGTTCGCGAGGACGAAGCGGGCCCGTAGCGTCTGCGTCCCGGTGTCGCTGGCCACGTCGACTTCGGCGTCACCGTCACCATCACCGCCGCGTACGGCGGTGACCTCGGCGTTCACGACCAGCTCGGCGCCCGCCTGGCCGGCGGCGGCGGCCAGCGCGTCAGTGACCGCGCCCATCCCGCCGACGGGCACCCGCCATTCACCGGTGCCGTTGCCGATCAGGTGGTAGAGGAAGCAGCGGTTCTGGATCAGCGACGGGCCGTTCATCTCGGCGAAGGTGCCGATGAGCGCGTCGGTCGCGACCACACCGCGCACCGTGTCGTCGCGGAAGCGGCGCTCAACGGCCTCGCCCAGCGGCCGTTCGACGAGGTCCCGCCATACGGCCGGGTCTACCTGCCGCCGCACTTCCGATTCCAGCGGAAGCGGCCGGGTGAGCGTCGGCGCCACGACAGCGGCGACCTCACCGACCTGCCGGTAAAAGTCCTGCCAGGCGCCGTACTCGGCGTCGGAGCCGGTCAGCTCGCGGAAGCTGTGCCGGGTCGCCGCCCCCTCGGGCCGCTCGACGAGCAGCCCGCTGGCGGCACCGTCGCGGAGCACCGGAGTGTAAGACGCCGTTGAACGTGAGGCCAGCCGCAGATCAAGACCGAGGTCCTTGACGACCGACTCGGGCAGCAGCGAAACGAGGTAGGAGTACCGCGACAGGCGGGTCGGGAACCCCGGGAACGCCTGCGCGGAGACCGCGGCCCCGCCGGTGCGGCCGAGGCGCTCGAGCACCACCACCGACATTCCGGCCGCGGCGAGATAGGCGGCGGCGGTCAGCCCGTTGTGCCCGCCGCCGACAATGACCACGTCGTACGCGCCGCGACGCGTCAGGGATCCGCTCACCCGCCCGATGCTAACCGGGGACGGTCAGCGCGGCGAGGGGCCGGCTGCGTTCTTGAGCTTGGCCCCGGATGTCAGCCGTCGGCCTGCGACGCGGCCGGCCGCGAACCTGGTATTGTGCGGGTGTGCGAGGACCGGTCCCTGAGCCGCCGGCCGGGTTGACCTCCTCCGATGCCACACCCGACGGGTCGGCAGACCGCGCCCGCGTTACCATCGGGCAAGTGGCGGAGCTGGCTGGGGTCTCCGTCTCGACCGTCTCCCGGGTGCTCAATGGGCGGTCCGACGTGTCGGCCGAGACACGGCTAGCCGTCGAACGGGTTGCCCGTTCCCATGGGTACGCAACCCGCCGGGCCGTGCCGGGCAGCCCGGCCCGGCCGTCGCATGAGCGGTTCGACTCCGCCGGCGGCCGCTTGAGCGGCCTCGTCGGTGTCACGACCACCACCTCCGGTACCGCCTATTTCTCCGCCATTCTCGCGGGCATTACCGAGGCGCTGGCCGAGCGCGAAATGTGGGCCTTGGTATGCCCGACCCGGCAAGAGCACGATCGCGAAGTGTCCGTGCTCCAACGCCTCATGCGCAGCGAGATGGTCGGCGCGTTGCTGCTGCTGCCGGAGGAGTCGCCGGACGAGCTGCGCAGGCTGAGACAGGACGGCCTGGTCTTCGTGGTGGTGGATCAGCTGCACGACGTCGGGCAAGACATCCCGGCCGTATCGGCGGACAACTCCGCCGGGGCCTACCAGGCCACCGCTCATCTGCTGCGGCTCGGGCATCGCCGGATCGGGGTCATCACCGGCCGCGGGGACGGTACCGCCACCAGGGCGCGACTGCAGGGCCATTACGCCGCGCTGGCGGAAGCGGGCGTCGAGCCGGACCCGGCGCTCGAGGTGGAGGCGGATTTCCTGGTCGCGGGCGGCGCCGCCGGGGCCGAGCGCCTGCTCGGGCTGGCCGTTCCGCCGACCGCGATTTTCGCCTTTAACGACTGCATGGCGGTTGGGGCACTGCACGCGGCGCGGGCGAGAGGGCTCCGGCTCCCCGACGACCTGTCTGTCGTCGGTTTCGACGACACGCCTGAAGCCGAAGCCGCGCACCCGGCGCTCACCACGGTGCACCAGCCCCTCAGGGAGCTGGGCCGCGTCGCGGTCAGCCAGCTGGTCAGGCTGCTGGACGGCCAGCAGTTCGAGCCCCTGCACGTCGCGCTGGCCACCCGCCTCGTCGTCCGCTCGTCCACGGCGCGCCCCACCCGGTAACCGCCGGCGTCTCGGCGGCCGGTCTGGTCGTCCCGGGCGGCATTTTGGGATCTTGACGACCCCGCACCCGAGCTCTACCGTCATTCCCCGAGAGTTCCCGGAAATTTCCGGGAACGACCGGGAAACGGCTCTAGGGCGGACACATGTCTTCTGAACTGACGACGCCGGCTGGTCGCGTGCGGGTCCGCACCAGATGGCCGAGGGCCGTCGTGGCGGCCGTCATGGCCGCCGCGGGAGGACTGTGGCTGGCAGTGGGGCCGACGCCGGTGACCCCCCCGCCGGCCCGCGCGGCGTCGTGCCCCTGGATCGGCTCAACCGCCCCGGTGGCCACGAGAGTGTCCGAGGTGATGGCGCAGATAACCGAGCCCCAGGAGCTCGCGCTGGTAAACGGCGGTTCGGGCAGCTATGCCGGCAATATCCCGGCCATCCCGGCGCTGTGCATACCGGCCATCAACCTGGAAGACGGCCCCCAAGGGGTTGGCGACGGGCAGTGCTGCGTCACCCAGCTTCCGGCCTCCGTCGCGGCCGCGTCCACCTGGGACACGAGCCTGGAACAGCAATACGGCGCGGTCGTGGGCTCGGAGGAGGCGGGCAAGGGAGCCAACGTCAACCTTGGCCCGACCATCAACATCGTGCGCGACCCCCGGTGGGGCCGCGCCTTCGAGAGCTTCGGCGAGGATCCGTATTTGGCTGGCCAGCTGGCCGCCGCTTACGTCACGGGTGTCCAGTCGCAGGGGATCATGGACCAGGTCAAGCACTACGCGGTATACAACAACGAGACCAATCGCAACAACGCCTCTGACGATGACGTGGTCCAGGAGCGGGCTGAGCAAGAGCTGTACATGCCCGCCTTCCAGGCCGCCGTCAATGCCGGTGTTGACTCGGCGATGTGCGCGTACAGCCAGCCGAACGGCGATGCCCGGCCTGCCAGAATTTCTACCTGCTGGGCAGCCTCGACAACGAACTCGGTTTCCAGGGCTTCGTCACCTCGGACTGGTTTGCCACCCAGAGCACGCAGCAGCCCGGCCTACTCCGGCGGTGGCAGCGCCAGCACCACCGCGAGCAACCAGGTCACGCCGCTGGCCGGCATCAGGCCGCGGCGGGTACCGGCGTGACGGAGGCATGCACCGACACAGGCTGCGGCTACGACGTCGGCTGGACGGGTAGCGGGCAGTGGTTCCGCTATACGGTCAACGCAGCGAGCGCCGGCACCTACAACGTCAGCCTGCGGGTGTCCTCCGCCAACGGCGCGACCGACGGCCTCCACATCGCCAGCAGCTCCGGCGCCAACCTGTCGGGCAGCATCAACGTCCCGGCCACCGGGGGCTGGCAGACCTGGACCACCGTCACGGCCAGCGTCACCCTCCCGGCCGGCCAGCAGACCCTCACCGTCGACCAGGACAACGGCGGCTGGAACATCCACTCCATGGCCTTCACCGCGAGCGCCGGGGGTGCCAACTGCTCGGCCAGCCTCACCGGCACCGAGCTTGCCCGCACGGGCTGGGCAGCGAGTACCAACACCAGCGGCGACCCGGCGGCCAACGCCATCGACGGCGACCTGACGACCAGATTCTCCACCGGGGCAGCGCAGGCCCCCGGCCAGGACCTGGTCATCAACATGGGCTCGGCCCAGACCTTCTCCGAACTGGACATGGAGGTCCCCAACTCGGCCGGCGATTACGCCCGCGGTTTCCAGATAGAGGTGTCCGCGGACGGCACCGACTGGGCATCGGTCGCGACCTGCACCGGTACCGGCAGCTCAGAAGTCGTGAGCTTCCCGGCCCAGACCGACCAGTACGTAGCGGTGACGCTGAACCAGTCGGTGAGCCCCAACTGGTGGTCGGTGGACGAGCTTTACCTTCGAAACTAAGGAGTTGGCCGTACGGCCAACACCGGCCAGGATCATCGCGATGCGCCCTGGCCGCACGCCCTGCGGCTGCTCATGCAGTATTCGGTCGGGTCGCAGCAAAGCCGCCACAGGCCAAAGTCTGCCACAGCCGCGGCCGCTCTCTGTGGCGCCCTGACCCTTCTCGCTGATTTCTGTGCGTATTGGTCCGGCCGATCCCCTTGACGAGCCAGAAACATGGTGTTATTCACGACTTAATCTAAGACTTGAATTAGGAGGCGAAGGAATGAGATCAGTTCACGTCCCGTGGCCGGCCGGATCCCGGCGGCCCGGCCCGCGCCGGGTCCGCATGGGCCGGATGGGCCGTTTCGGCCGGCTGGGCCGGGTGGGCCTGGCGGTCGCCGTCGTGCTCGGCCTGACGCTGGCCAGCGCCGCGCAGCACGCGGCCTCGGCCGCCACCGGAGCCCCCTACGGTGGCACCGCGGCGGCGGTGCCCGGCACCGTGTACGCGGCCAACTACGACACCGGCGGCCAGGGCGCCGCCTACAACGTCACCGCCGCCAACGGCTCCGCCAACAGCTACCGCTCCGACGGAATCGACCTCGAGGCCACCGCCGACACCCAGAACAACACCGGCGCGGGCGCCGACGACATGGGCTGGACGACGGCCGGGCAGTGGTTCAACTACACCGTCAACGTCGCCACCGCCGGCACCTACACCGTCGCGTTCCGGGTGGCCTCGCCCTACGGGATCGCGGACGCGCTGCACATCGACAACTCCTCCGGCACCAACCTGACCGGCTCGGTCACCATCCCCAACACCGGCGGCTACGAGACCTGGACCACCGTCGACGCCAGCGTCACCCTGCCGGCCGGGCAGCAGACGCTCAAAGTCGACCAGGACAGCAACGGGTGGAACTTCCACTACATGACCTTCACCCTCACCTCCGGCGGCGGCGGCACCCCGCCCGGCGGCGGCACGGGTGACCAGCCGTTCGGCGGGACCCCCGCCCCCGTGCCGGGCACCGTCCAGGCCGCGAACTACGACACCGGCGGGCAGGGCGTCGCCTACAACGTCACCGCGGCCAACGGCAGCGCCAACAGCTACCGCTCCGACGGCGTCGACCTGGAGGCCGTCGCGGACACGCAGGACACCAGCCCGGCCGGCGCCGGCTACGACATCGGCTGGACGGCGACCGGGCAGTGGTTTAAATACACCGTGAACGTGGCCACGGCGGGCACCTATACCGTCAGCCTGCGGCTGGCCGCACCCACCGCGGTGGCCGACGCGCTGCACATCGACAACTCCTCCGGCACCAACCTGACTGGCGCGGTCGCCGTGCCGGCGACCGGCGGCTACCAGGACTGGACGACGGTGACGGCCTCCGTCACGCTGCCGGCCGGGCAGCAGACCCTGACCATTGACCAGGACAACGCCGGCTGGAACATCCACTACCTGGCCTTCACCCAGGGATCGGGCGGCGGCACTCCCCCCGGCGGCGGCGGCACCGGCCCGACCGAGTACTGCGGCACGCAGGACCTCGCGTTGGACGCGCCGACCACGGCCTCCTCGACCCAGGACGCCACCGACTACCCAGCGTCCGACGCCACCGACGGCGACCCCGGCACCCGCTGGTCCAGCGCGGCCAGTGACCCGCAGTGGCTGGATATCGACCTCGGTTCTCCGCAGCAGATCTGCAGCGTGGGTATCGAGTGGGAGGCCGCGTACGCCTCGGCGTTCTCGATTCAGGTGTCGAATGACAACGCGACCTGGACCACGGTCTACTCCACCACCGCGGGCACCGGCGGGAACCAGACGTTCCCGATCACCACGACCGCCCGCTATATCCGGATGTACGCCACGGCCCGCGCCACCCAGTGGGGCGACTCGATCTTCGAGTTCGACGTCTACGGCCTGACCACCAGCGCCCCGGTCACCGGCGGCAACGGCAACGGCGGCAACGGCAGCTGCCCCTGGGTCGGTTCCACCGCGCCGGTCGCCACCCGGGTCCAGCAGGTGCTCAACACCATGGACCAGGCCGAGGAGCTGGACCTGGTGGCCGGAGACGGCACCTCGTCCTACATCGGCCACATCCCGGCGGTCCCCGATCTCTGCATCCCCGCCACCAACATGGAGGACGGGCCGAACGGTGTCGGCGACGGGGCCGGCGGCGTGACCGCCTTCCCGGACGGCGAGTCGGCCGCCGCGACCTTCGACCCGACGCTGATCCAGCAGGAGGGCACGGCGATGGGCGCCGAGTTCGCCGGCAAGGGCGTCAACGTCGCGCTCGGCCCGACAACCAACCTGGTGCGCGACCCGCGCTGGGGCCGGACCTACGAGACCTACGGCGAGGACCCCTACCTGGCCGGGCAGATCACCTCGGCCGAGGTGGAGGGCCTGCAGGGCCAGGACGTGATGGCCATGGTCAAGCACGTCGCCGCCTACGACCAAGAGCAGTACCCCAACAACAACAAGAACGAGACCGTCAGCCAGCAGGCCCTGGAGGAGCTCTACCTGGCGCCCTTCCAGACGACCGCCGAGCAGGCCGCGCCGGCCGCGATGATGTGCTCCTACGCCGTCGTCAACGGAGATGCCTCCTGCCAGAACGCGGACATGGAGCAGAGCGGGCTGGACGAGCAGGCGAACTGGGGCGGCTTCATCACCTCTGACTGGGGCGCCGACTACTCCAGCATCCCGTCCATGGAGGCGGGCATGGACGTCGCGATGCCGTTCTCCGACGCAACCACCTTGCAGCCCGCCCTGGCGGCGGGCACGCTGAGCCAGGCGGTGGTTAACGGGGCCGTGTCCCGGATCCTGACCCAGATGTTCGCGTTCGGGATGTTCGACAACCCGCAGACCGGATCCCTCACCACCAGCGTCACGTCCGCCGCGCACCAGCAGACCGCGCTGCAACTCGGCGAGGAGGGCAGCGTGCTGCTGAAGAACAACGGCATCCTGCCGCTCAACCCGAACGGTACCGAGTCGATCGCGGTGATCGGCACCGACGCCGGCGCCGGGGTCGAGCTCGCGGGCGGCGGCAGTGGCACGGTGACCAGCTCGAACACGATCTGGCCGATCACCGGCATCCAGAACGCGGTCGGGCCGAACGTCAAGGTTACCTACACCCAGGGTAACGACAACGGCACCACCGACATCCCCCAGGCGGTCGCCGCGGCCCAGGCCGCGACCGACGCGATCATCTACGTCAACCTCCCCGAGGGCGAGGAGACCGACCTGACCTCCATCGACCTCTCGAGCACGGACGAGACGATGATCGCGGACGTGGCCGCGGCCAACCCGCACACCATCGTCGTGATCAACAGCGGCGGCCCGGTCGTCATGCCGTGGCTCAACTCGGTGGCCGGGGTGTTCGAGAACTGGTACGGCGGGCAGGAGACCGGGGCGGCGATGGCCGCGCTGATCTTCGGCACCGTCGACCCGTCGGGCAAGCTGCCGGTCACCTTCCCGGTCAGCCTGAGCCAGGTCCCCGCGCAGACCGCGGCGCAGTGGCCGGGCACCACGGCCGGGATCGACTTCAGCGAGGGAGTGGACATCGGCTACCGCTGGTACCAGTCCCAGAACATCACCCCGCAGTTCTCGTTCGGGTACGGGCTGTCGTACACCAAGTTCTCCTTCTCCAACCTGTCCGTGGGCGCGTTCAACGCCGACGGCAACGCCAAGGTAACGGCGACGATCACCAACACCGGATCGGTCGCGGGAGCGGACGTGGCGCAGATGTACGTCGGCGACCCGGCCGCCAGCGATGACCCGCCCGAGCAGCTGAAGGGCTTCCAGCGCGTGACCCTCAACCCCGGGGCGAGCGCGACCGTCACCTTCCCGCTGACCATCCACGACCTGGCTTCCTGGTCGGGGACTGCCAACCAGTATGAGGCGCAGGCGGGCACGTACTCGATCAAGGTCGGGGACGCGTCCAACAGCCTGCCGCTGGCCGGCTCGACCAGCCTCGCCCAGACGCTGACCGGGCAGGTCGCCGCCGGCGCCTCCAGCGCGGGCGTCTCGCTGGCTAACACGGCGGTCAGCGCGAACGTCACCGCGAACTCGGGCGTGCCGGGTGCGGAGACCGTCGGCGTGGTCAACCCCTTCGGCTACAGCAGCCCGAAGGGCACCGCGGTGTCGTTCCCGATGCAGGCGGTGGACTCCAACACGTCGCAGACGCTCACCTTCACCGCCACTGGGCTGCCGCCCGGCATCAGCATCGCCTCCAACGGGACGATCTCCGGCTCCGGCACCACCCTCGGGACCTACACCGTCACCGTGACCGCGACCGACACGGAAGGAGTCTCGGGCTCGGCCACCTTCGTGTACTCCGTCGTCCAGTAACCCCCGCGCCCCGCTAGCAGGGGCCGCAACCAAGCACGGAAGGAAACCCGCGCCGCGCGGGCCCGGCATCACCACCGGGCCCGCGCGGCGCGCTCGCTCCAGCGCAGCACGCTGCCGGTCCGTCTCCGGACGTTCCGCGGACGGTTCAGGGTCGCGCCGATCCGGCCGGGGGCCGCCGCGGGTCGATGATCGTCAGGCCGGCCGGGGAGGCCCGGTCGAATACCGGCAGCAGGGCCGCCGCGTCGTCCAGGCTGACGATCCGCTCGATGAGCTCGTGCGGGCGCAGTTCGCCGCGCTCGATGAGGGCGAGCATCCGCGGGTAGTCGGCCGCGGCCATTCCGTGGCTGCCGAGCAGGTCAAGCTCCCAGCCGATGACGCGCATCATCGGGACGCGCGGAGGGTGCCCGTGCACCGGGGGCAGCAGGCCGACCTGGACCTGGCGGCCGCGGCGGCGCAGGCTCAGGATCGAGTCCGCGCAGGTCTCCTCGCTGCCGACCGCGTCGACGGCGACGTGGCTGCCGCCGCCGGTGAGCTCGTGCACCCGCGCGGGGACGTCGCCATCCGCGCTGTCCGCGCCGGGGGCCCCGGCCGCGATGACGTGGTCGGCGCCCAGTGCCGCGGCCTTATCGAGGGCGACCGCATTGCGGTCGACCGCGATCACCTGGGCGCCGATGGCCTTGGCGATCATCACCGCGCTCAGCCCCACGCCGCCGGCGCCGACGACCGTCACCCATTCGCCCGCGGCCAGCCGGGCGCGGCCGGTGAGCGCGCGGTAGGCGGTCGCGAACCGGCAGCCGAGCGCGGCGGCGGCCTCGAAGGAGACGGCCGGCGGTAGGGCGACCAGGTTGGTGTCGGCGGCGTGGAGGGCGACGTACTCCGCGAACGAGCCCCAGTGGGTGAAACCGGGCTGCGTCTGCTGGGGGCAGACCTGCGCGTTGCCGGAGCGGCACCACTCGCAGCGGCCGCACCCTTCGGCGAACGGGACCGTCACCCGGTCCCCGGCCGACCACCGCGATACTTCGCTGCCGACCGCGGAGACAACCCCCGCGAGTTCGTGCCCCGGCACGTGCGGCAGGGTGATGTCGTCGTGGCCGGCCCACGCGTGCCAGTCGCTGCGGCAGAGCCCGGTCGCCCGGACCTGCACCACCACGCCCCTGGCGGGGGGAGCGGGGTCGGGCACATCCCGTACCTCGAGCGCCCCGCCAATGCGTTCCATCACCACTGCGCGCATCCTGCTCACTCCTGCCGCCCGTTAGGCCAGCATGAATTTAAGCACCTGGCGGTCAGGCAGCGGCGAAGCGGACCCGCAGCCCCAGTCGGCGCAGCACCCAGAGGAACCAGACGGTGGACGCGCCGGCCGCGGCGGCGACCAGTGCGACGGTCGCGACGGTCGACAGCGTCAGGAACAGTCCGGCCGGCTCGGTCACCATCATCAGCGCCAGGCCGGCCGTGAGCAGCAGGAAGACGCCCGCCCAGAACCAGGTCACGCGCTGGAAGAAACGGTGCAGGCCGGGGTGGCGGCTGCCGGGGTGCCGCAGCGCGACCACCTCGGCCGCCAGCCGGGCGATGAGCGGGTCGGAGCCGCCGGCGGTGCGGGCGAACAGCACGCACATGGCCAGGTTGGCCAGCGGAATCTGCAGCAGGAAGAGCCAGAGCTCGCCGCTGGCGAGCACGATGGCGGTCTGCAGCGTGAGCACGATCGCCGAGATCGTCAGCAGGCCGGGAACCGACCCGATCGCGATTTTGCGGAAGAGTGCGGTAAGCCAAATGGCCGCGAGGCCGGCCACCAAGCCGGCGTCGCGGCCGTAAAACCAGGCGGCGGCCGCGTAGGCCGCCAGCGGGAGCCCGATCGACTCGGCCAGGTTCCAGCCTGCGGTGAGCAGCAGCCGCAGCGGCCGGGGGAGTTCGAGGTCCCCGGCCCCGCAGTCGCCTGCGAGGCCGGGAATGGCCACGTCTGCTGTCACGGTCAGAAGGAGTGTCAGAAGTAGTGCTGGCGTCCACCGACGGCGTGGCCGACCATGCCGAGGATGAGGAGGGCCAGGCCGATGAGCAGGACGATGATGCCGATCGTCCAGAGGATCGCGATTTTCGCCACGAACCCGATAATGAGAAGAACGATGCCGAGAATAATCATGGATTGCTCCTGGTGGCTTGCGCTGGTAGAACGGGGTGACTTTGCGCTTAACGGCCCGGGCTGCGGTCTCTAGGCGACCCGGATTTTTTCGGTTACTTCAGCCCGGAACCAAATACGGCCGGTTGGGCCTGGTCACTTCTTGGCGGCGTGCTTGGCCTTTTCGCCCTTGCCCTTGACCTTGCCGGTCAGCTCTTCGGTCTTGCCCTTGACCTTGAGCTTGTTGTTGCCGGTGGCCTTGCCGGTGTTCTTCTTGGCCTTGCCCTTGATCTCCTTGGCCTTGTCCTTGGCCTGCTTGCCGAGACCCATAACCGGCTCCTTCTCGTGCTGGGCGATAGTGCCGCGCGCCCCCTGATGCGAGGTGCTCAGGCGCCAGCCAGCTGCCCTGGCCGATGGTCCTCAAACTTGTCCGGAAAAAAACTCACCCGGCGGCGCAGATTGAGACCTTTCCTGCCGAACGGAAGGTGGGTTCCCGCCTACCGGTCCGCGGCTTCAGCTGCACGATGACCTTCCCCCCGAGTAGGTCGCGCCGCGGGGCAAGGACCGATTAGCAGGCGTGATCGAATCCGATTCGACATCGTCGTTGGACTGCCGGGATAGATTCCTATTAATCTAATAGGCATAGTGGGAAATATTCTGAATGGGTAGCCCGGGCAGCGACGGAGAAAAGATGAGCGAGCACGCGCAGACGCGACGCGAGGGACGGCTCCGGCTGGGGTTCCTCACGAACGCCCACCGGGGGGCCGGAGAGGCGATCGAGACCTTCCACTACGCCGAGTCGGTCGGCTTCGACACCGGCTGGGTCAGGCAGCGCCACTTCGACAACTACCTGGCCTCGCCGATCACGCTGCTGGCGGCCATCTCGCAGCGAACCGAGCGAATCCGGCTGGGGACCGGGATCGTCTCGATCCGCTACGAGGACCCGATCCGGTTCGCCGAGGACGCCTCGACCGCGGACCTGCTGTCCGGGGCCGGCTCGAGCTAGGCCTGGCCGGCGGGATGCCCGGCTTCGAGGCCGTGTTCGGGAAACTGGAGCGCGAGTACCGCGACGAGACCCAGCACCGCATCCAGGTCTTCCGCGAGGCCATCGCGGGCAATCCGGTCCAGTTCCGGTCGCCCGAGCTGCTCACCGGCGAACCGCCGCAGTTCTTCGTCAGGCCGCGGGCGCCGGAGCTCGGCAACCGGCTCTGGTACGGCGCCGGGTCAATCCCCAGCGCCCAGACGACCGCGAAGATCGGCCTTGACCTGCTGCAGTCCACGCTGAACATCAACCCGACGGCCGACACGTTCGAGAAGGCGCAGCGCAACACCATCGAGGCCTACCTCGAGGCGTGGGAGCTGCCGCGCCGTCCGCGGGTCTGCGTCAGCCGGCTGTTCATGCCCGCGGTCAACCAGCGGCAGCGCGACCTCTACGCCGCCTTCGACGCCATCCGCCAGGCCGAAGGGCCCGCCGGACCCCGCCCGCGGGGTGCCCAGGAGCCCGGCACGTTCCAGCGCACGCTGCGCAACGAGGGAGACCAGCTCCGCAACGTGCAGCTCTGCCCGATCTACCACGGTGACCCGGACTATGTGCTGGAGCGGGCCAAGGCCGACGACGGCGTCCAGCTCGCGGACGAGCTGATGATCTGGCTGCCGCCCAACTTCACCCTGGCCGAGAACAAGGAGCTGCTCGACAACGTCGTCGAGTTCATCGCCCCCGAGCTCGGCTGGCAGCCGGCCGAGGCCGCGGCGGCCGCCGCCTGACGAAACGCCAGCCGCCGGGCCGGCTTCACCGCAGCGGAATTCACCGCAGCCGGGCCACCAAATCATCCGCATGCGCCAACGTGGCCAGCATCAGGAGTTCGCTGACCGGCGCGGTCTGGTAACCACCGTCGAGGAAGACGACCTTGTCCTTCAGGCAGCCCCGCAGTTCGGGGTAGCGCTGGACGATCGCGTCCTGCTCGGCTTTGGTCTGCTCCCACTGCTGCTGCGCCTGAGTTGCCTTGGCCTCCACGGCAGGCAGGACCTTCTCCTGGAAGGCCCGCATCATCCGCTTGCCGATGGCCCGCCCCGCGAACCCAATCGCCACGCTGGCTATCGCCCCGCCAATGTCATCGGGCAGGCTGTCGCCGAAATCGAAGTCAGGCCCGTCTCCCCGCCGCCGCTGGTTACCCCGGAGATTGGGATCCGAACCTTCGACGTTGTAATGGTCATAGTCGTCGTCATCGCCGTTGTTCCAGTTCTGCCCCTGCGCCTGGCCGGGTTGCTGGAACTGGTTCAAGCGCTGGAAGCCCCGCTCGCGCGCCCCGTTCATCGTGTCGAAAAGCTCACGCGCGGTCTGCACCTGATCGCTGCTGCCACACTTCGGGCAGCTGGTTGCCCCGGTCTGATAGTCCACGCTCCTATTCTGCCCTCACCTTGGCTTTTTCTGAAGGATTACTGCACAAGCCGTTGCCCGCCCATTAATCACGCACGTACCATCACGACCCCCGGTCGGCAGCCAGTTGGCCCGTCCGCCCCGATCCGTCCCTGACTTAGGGCGTTAGTTGCACGCAGCCGGCCGGACAAAAGGGTCATTCAGGTCAAGAAACCGTACAACTTAGGCCCTAAGTATGATCATCGGCCCATCCGCGGCGGGCTGGTCGCTTTATCGAAAAGATAACAGCAAGAAGCGCGAAGCGCTGACGGCGGCCGGACGGACACGTGTCGTCTGGCTGGCCCAGGTCAGGTGCGTCGGGAAAGTCCGTTGCCGGGGCCGCCCGCACGGTGCGATACTGGGCGGGAGCGTTACCGAGAAGGGAAGGAGGCCGCCATGTCATCGACAACGAGCTGCGCGCCTCCGATCGGCATCCCAGGCTGACGCTCCGGCGGTCGGCGTGCGCGCACCAGAAACACAAGGACGCGTATGTTCGACATTCGCAGTATCACCATCGACTGTGCCGACCCCTACCGCCAGAGCCTGTTCTGGACCGAGGTAACGGGCTGGCAGGAAGACCCCGACGACCCGAACCACCCCGATGACCCCGAGGGCCGGATCGTCTCCGGCCAGGGCATCAACCTGCTGTTCCTGCCGGTGCCCGAGGGCAAGGTGGTCAAGAACCGGGTGCACCTCGACCTGCTCCCGACCGAGCGCACCCGCGACGAGGAGGTCACCCGCCTGCTCGGCATCGGCGCGACGCTGGTCGAGGACCACCGCGACCCGTGCGGCGTCGGCTGGGTGGTGCTGGCCGACCCGGAAGGCAACGAGTTCTGCGTTGAGCGCAGCCTGAAGGAGCGAGTGGCCTGACGGCAGAAACCGCGGTCCGTTCAGAGGAAAAGAATTGCAGATCTTCCTTCTGAACGGGCCGTGGCTCTACCGGGACGGCCCGATTACTGCCGATAGTGGGCCGGGTGGCGCACCCGGAGGCGCTGAAGCAGGCGCTGGCCGACGTGTTCCGGCTCACGTGGCCCTATCTGGGATGAGCGGGACAAGATATAACGACGCTCAGAAGGCATTGAGCCCGCACTGTTCGAGTCCGCATTGTTCGAGCCGCACTGTCCGGAAGGCGAGCACGCCATCGCTACCACAGAATCAGTCACCGTCGTCGGAGCAGGACTGGCCGGCCTGCGCACCGTCGAGCGACTGCGCCAGCGCGGTTACCGGGGGCGCATCGTCTTGCTCGGCGCCGAACCGCATCCGCCCTACGACCGCCCCCCGCTGTCCAAGCAGGTGCTGCGAGGCGAGCGCGATGACCCCTGGCTCCGGGCGCCCGGCGAGTACGACGGCCTGGACGTCGAGATCAGGCTGGGGGAGCAGGCCCTCGGGCTGGATAGCGAACAGCGCGTGCTCCGCACCAGCCGGGACGCGCGGCTGCCGTTCGACGTGCTGGTCATCGCGACCGGGGCCGGCGCCCGCCGCGTCCCCGGCATCGAGGGCCGGGTGCTGCGGACCCTCGACGACGCGGCCGGCCTGCGGGGCGAGCTCGGCCAGGGCACCCGGCTGGCCGTCATCGGCGCCGGGCTGATCGGCTGCGAGGTCGCCGCCAGCGCCCGGTCGATGGGCGCCGAGGTTGACCTCATCGACGTCCTGGCCGGCCCCCTCATCCGCGTCGTCGGCCCACGCGTCTGCGACCTGGTCGCCGACCTGCATCGCGCGCACGGCGTGCGACTGCACCTGGGCACCGCCGCGACCCGTGGCGGTCCCGGTGAGATGGTGCTGGCCGACGGCACGGTGCTGGCGGCCGACGTCGTCCTCGAGGCGATCGGAGCGGTGCCGGCGACCGGCTGGCTCGCGGGCAGCCAGCTTCCGCTGGCCGACGGGGTCGTCTGTGACGCCGACGGCCGGGCGGCCGACGGGATCTACGCGGTCGGCGACGTGGCCCGCTGGGACGGGCGGCGCAGCGAGCACTGGACCAACGCCGGCTGGCAGGCGGACCGGGTGGCCGCCGCCATCGCCGGGCAGGAGCCACCGCAGCCGGAGCCCGCGTACTGGTGGAGCGACCAGTACGACATCAAGCTGCAGGGCATCGGCGCCCCCGCCGCCGATGATGACGTGCACCTGATCAGCTGGGGCCCGAAGGCAAGGACGGTCGCGCTCTACGCCCGCGACGGCCGCTTGACCGGGGTCGTCGGCTTCTCCGCGGCCGCGGCGGTCATGCGCTCGCGGGCCGATATCGTCGCGGGCGCCGACATCGGCGAGGTGCTTGCCCGCCTCGCGCCATAAGCCGCACGCGGGTCGTCAGACATTGCGGTTCAAGTAAAAAATGTCAACAGATTCTGCTGATTAGAGAGACTTGACGCCAGAAGCTGACGATATTGGATTTGCTGATAATAACGGACCAACCGGCTCAAGGGATGGACGCCTGGTCCACCCGCCCTGCCGGCGGCTGTTCAACATCTCCGGTGACGGAGCCTTCACGGGCTGGTACGCCATCCCGGCGTCCACGCGATCGGCTTCATCGGGTCCTCCGCGACCGGGGCGAAAATCCAGGCCGCGGCCGGGCTGAAGCGCTCGATCATGGAGTGCTCGGGCAACGGCCCGCTGGTGGTGCTGGCCGACGCCGACCTCGTCGCCGCGGCCAAGGCCGCCGTCGACGGCGCCTACCCCTGCGCCGGGCAGGTCTGCTGCGCCACCGAGCGGGTCATCGTGCACGCGGCCGTGCACGACGCGTTCGTGGACGCCCTGCTGCGGGAAGCGGAGCGGGTCGTGCTCGGCCACCCCTTCGACGACAAGACGCTGCTCGGGCCCCTGAACAACGAGTCGGTCGCGGCCAAGATGGACCGTCACATGGACGACGCCCGCGCCCGCGGGGCGCGGATCCTCACCGGCGGGCAGCGCCGCAAGGGCATGCCGACCGACCTGTACTACGAGTTCACCGTGGTCGACGCCGTCCCCGAGGACAGCCTGCTGTCGCGTGAGGAGTCCTTCGGCCCGGTGGTGCCCGTCATCACCGGGCGCGACGAAGACGATCTGCTGCGCATCGCCAACGATGACCCGCTCGGCCTGCAGGGCGCCGTCTTCACCCGCAGCATGACCTCCGCCTTCCGTTTCATCGAGGAGATGGAGGTCGGGCAGGTCATCGTGAACGAGTCCAACAACTGGTGGGACATCAACATGCCGTTCGGCGGGGCCGGCGCCCGGTCCACCGGCTGGGGCCGGATCGGCGGCAAGTGCACGCTGCTGGACATGACCGACACGCGCACCGGCGTGATCAGCCTGTGAGCACCGCAGACCCGCCCGCCCGCCCGAATAGCCCCGCGGCGCAGCCGGACTACCCGCTGGACGACACCGACCGGCGCATCATCGCGATCCTCCAGGCCGACGGCCGGCGGCCCTACAGCCAGCTGGCGGAGGATCTCGGCATCCCGGCCTCCTCGGTGCGCTACCGGGTGCGCCGTCTGGAGGAGAACGGCGTCCTGCAGATCGTCGGCATCGCCAATCCGCTGACCCTCGGCTTCGACCGCTTCGCCATGATCGGCCTGAAGGTGCGGCCGGGAACCGCGCGCGAGGTCTGCCGGCGGCTCGGCGAATTCCCCGAGACCTCCTACGTGATCCTGACGGCCGGGCAGTACGACGTCATGGCCGAGGTCATCTGCCGCGACACCGAGCACTTCACCGACCTCGTCAACGAGCGCATGCACCACATCGACGGGGTCACTTCGACCGAGTCCTTCTTCGTCCTGGAAGTCCACAAGCTCGCCTACGGCTGGGGTGTCGGTCAGGTCGAATCGCGGTTAAGGGTCAGGGTGAGCACCCCGTCCCGCCGCGTGGCGATCAGGTCTGTCGTGCCGGTGTCGATTTCTGCCGTCTCATCGATGGTGTTCATAGCAGCAGCCTTCCAGGTTCGGCCCTGGGCTGACACCGGCCACCGGGCGAAACCGTGCAACTCCTCGAAGTTGCCTGCGTGTAACTGCTGCTTGACCTCGTCCGAACAGCGGTGAAGGTCATGGGCGCGTTCCGGCCATGGTGAGACCGGTCATCGGCTGCTGTACGTGCCCTCCGCCTCTCCTCGCCGACGTGCCGGGAGCGGGTGCCCCATGCGCCGACATTAGTTAGGCGGAGTCAAAAAAATCAAGAGTCGGACACGGGCCTTGTGCGCCCCGTCGACAGCTGTTACACATGGAAAGTGAACTGAGTTTAAAACTCAGTCTAACTAGATCACCGGCCCAACCCGCCCAGCACGCCGTGATGGCCAGGGTGTTCTCCGGAAGGCAGCCCAATGAACAAGCGTTTGACATTGTCGTTGAGCGCAGTCGCCGCTGTGGCGACCGTGACCGCTCTATCGGCCTGTAGCAGCAGTACTTCATCAAGCGCGAGCTCGCCGAGCACGAGCACCTCGTCGAGCGCCTCCGCCGCCAGCAAGCTGACCGGCAGCCCGATCACGGTGGAGGTGATCACCGAGCTCACCAGCGTCGATCCGGCGCCGGAGGACGTCGCGGGCGCCCAGGCCGCGGCCGACTCCGTCAACGCGTCGGGCGGCATCAATGGTCACCCGCTCAAGGTCATCGACTGCGATGCCGGCGACGGCACCAACGTGCAGCAGGGCGTGAACTGCGCGCAGAGCCTGGTCAGCAACTCAAGCGTGGTCGCGGAGGTGGGCGACTTCGAAGCCGATCAGGACCAGGTGAATACGGTTCTCAACGATGCCCACGTGCCTAACATCGGCCCGCCGCCCAACGGGGCGTCCGTGCTCAGCTCGCCGAACTCGTTCCCGCTGGCCGGGTCGGAAGGCGCGGCGATCTCTATTCCGCTCGCGGACGCGGGAGCGAAAACGATCTCGATTGCCTACGTGAACTCGCCCGAGGTGGCCGGGGCGGTGCCGCTCTCCAAGGACATACTCGCGATGTCGCACCCGGGGACGACCTTGCTCGGCGGCATTCCGGTCGACATCACCACGACCAATCTCACCCCCTATGTGACCAAGGGCGCCGCCGGCGAAGGGGTGGCGCTCGCGCTGATCCCCGCGCAGCTCTCGTCGTGGCTGACCACCGCGAAAAGCGGTAACTTCTCGCAGAAGCTCTCTGTCAGCGCCTCGTCGCTGCTGCCGAGTGAGCTGAAGACGCTGGGCAGCTCCGCGAATGGCGTGCTGGTGGACTCCGGGCTGCCGATTCCCACCAGCTCCGGGCCGGGTCCCGTCAAGTTCCGCAGCGAGATGGCCCAGTACACCCCGACCCAGGCCGTCGACGCGATCAGCGAGAACGCCTGGCTCGGCACCTGGGCGTTCGCACAGGTGGCGAGGACGATGTCCGGCTCCATTACCCGGGCGTCGGTGATGTCGGCCTTCGGCAACCTGACGGACTTCAACGTCTTCGGGATGCTCCCGGCGGGCTTCACCACCACGAAGGAATTCGACTTCCCCGGCCTCTCCCGCCTGTTCAACCAGGAGATCGTGGAAGGCATGGTCAAAAACGGCCAGCTCATGCAGACATCGACCGGCTACGTCCCCGTCTTCTCGAAGTAAGGCTGCTAGATGTTCCTCTTCGCCCTGCTCGGCCTCGGCACCGGAGCGATCTATGCCCTGGCCGGGCAGGGGCTTGTCCTGGTCTACCGCGGCTCCGGGGTAGTCAACTTCGCCCAGGGCGCCTTCGCGGCGATCGGCGCCCTGGCCTATTACGAGCTGAATGTATCGGCGCACCTGCCGGTGGCGGTGGCGTTCGGTGTCGGACTGGTCATCTCCGGCGTGGCCGGCGCGCTCATGCACCTGCTGGTGATGCGCCCGCTGCGCAACGCGCCGGCCCTGACCCGGGTGATCGCCACCCTCGGGATCATGGTGGCGCTGCAGCAGGCCGGGACGCTTATCTTCGGCACCGAGATCCGCACGGTGCCGTCCTTCCTGCCGTCCGCCAGCGTGAAGATCTTCGGGACGGCGGTCGGCGAGAACTATCTGATCCTGCTGGGCATCGCCGTGGTCGTCTCGGCCGTGCTATGGCTGGTGTACCGCTACAGCCGGTTCGGCGCGGTCACCACGGCGGTGGCCGAGAGCGAGCGGGCGGCGCAGCTTTCCGGCCACTCGCCCGACCGTATCGCCGCCGCCAACTGGATCCTCGGCTCGGTGCTGGCGGGGGCGGCGGGCATGCTCGTCGCCCCCATCATCGGGCTTGACACCAGCTCGATCATCTTGCTGATCATCCCGGCCCTCGCCACCTGCGTGGTAGCCAACTTCGACTCGTTCCCGCTGGCCCTGGCGGCCTCGCTGGTCATCGGCATCATCCAGTCCGAGATCACGAACTACGTCAGCGCGCCCGGCTGGGACCAGGCCGTTCCGTTCCTGCTGGTGGTGCTCGTGCTGGTGCTGCGCGGCCGGGCGCTGCCGCTGCGCAGCCACGTGAACGAATTGCTGCCCGAGATCGGCACCGGGCTGCTCCGGCCGGTGCGTATCATCGTCGCGGTCGCGGTGATGGCCGTGCTCATCCTGGTCACCGATGAGAGTTGGAGCGGCGCGTTCACCACCTCCATCATCGCTGGCATTATCTGCGTGTCGCTGGTGGTCGTCACCGGCTACGCGGGCCAGCTGTCACTGGCCCAGTACGCCATCGCCGGCTGCGGCGGCTACGTCGCCGCCCGGCTGGCCGCCGTGTACGGCCTGCCGTTCCCGGCGGCGATCGTCATCGGCGTCGCCGCCGCGGTGCCGGTGGGCATGGTCGTCGGCCTGCCCGCGCTGCGGACCAGGGGCATCCAGCTGGCCATCGTCACCTTCGGACTGGCCTACTCGGTGCAGGAGGTGCTGTTCCAGAGCGTTTCGCTCACCGGCGGCCTGATGGGCACGGTCCTCCCGTCGCCCACGTTCTTCGGCTGGAACGTGAACACGGCGACGGCCCCGAAGAACTACGCCCTCGTCTGCCTCGGCGCCCTGCTGGTGGCCGCGCTGGCGGCGGCCAACATCCGCCGCGGGCGCACCGGACGCAGGCTGGTGGCGGTCCGCGGCAACGAGCGGGCGGCGGCCTCCCTCGGGATCAGCGTGTACGGGGCCAAGCTCTACGCCTTCGCCCTCTCCGCGGCGATCGCGGGACTGGGCGGCGTGCTGCTCGCCTACTCCTCCACGTTCGTCGACTTCACCCAGTTCAGCGTCTTCGCCTCGATCTCGGTCGTCATCAGCACCGTCATCAACGGCGTCGGCTTTCTGGTCGGCGGCGTGCTGGCCGGCGGCAGCGCGGCCGGCGGCGTGGTCACCGCGATCTTCGGCGAGTTTGTCTCCAGCGGCACGATCAGCGAGTGGGTGACCCTCACGCTGGCCGTGCTGCTGGTCCCGACCCTGATCAACTTCCCAAACGGCCTCGCCGCCTGGGCCGTCAGCTGGCGTCCGCCGGAAGCCGTCGAGCGTCGTCTCCGTCCACTCCGCCCCCGCCCCCGGCCAGGGCGCCGACCAGGCTGGGCCGAGCCGGCCGCGGGGGCCGGGGCCCTGGCAGTCGGCGGCCAGCCGGTGCCCGCCCAGGTGCCGCCCGCGGTCGCGCACCGGGTCACGCCGCTGGTCCTTGAGGTACGCGACGTCTCCGTGAGCTATGGCGGCGTCCGCGCCCTGACCGGAGTGTCACTGGAGGTCAGCCCGGGTGAGGTGGTCGGCCTCATGGGTCCGAACGGAGCGGGCAAGACCACCTTCATCGACGCCGTGACCGGCTTCACCCGGCTGCGCGGCGGGCAGATCTCACTCGGCGGCAAGCGCATCGACGGGCTCGGCGCGCATTCGCGGGCCAGGAGGGGAGTCGGCCGCACCTTCCAGTCGCTGGAGCTTTTCGACCAGCTGACCGTCCTGGAGAACCTGCGCACCGCATCCGACCCGCGCGACGGGCGCGCCTACCTGACCGACCTGGTGTGGCCGAAGGCCACCGCGCTGACGTCCGGCGCCCGGTCGGCGATCGCCATGTTCGGGCTGGCCGAGGACTTCGCCCACGTCCCGCCGGAGCTGTCCTACGGCCGCCGGCGGCAGGTTGCGATCGCCCGGGCCATCGCCGCCGAGCCGTCGATCCTGCTGCTCGACGAGCCCGCGGCCGGCCTGAACGAGTCCGAGACCCAGGAACTCGGCCGGATGCTGCGGCGGCTCGCCGAGGAGTGGGGCATCGGCATCCTGCTCGTCGAGCACGACGTGCCGCTGCTCAATCAGGTGTGCGACCGCATCGTGGTGATGGACTTCGGCTCGGTGATCGCGACCGGAACGCCGGGCGAGATCCGCGGCGATCCAAAGGTGATCGCCGCCTACCTGGGCGACGAGCACGCGGACGGGGAGCCGGTGGCGGCACAGCAGACGACAGCGGAGCAGACGGCAGTGGAGCACCCGGTCAAGGAGGAGGTGGGCCGTGATGCCCGATGACGTGGCCCCCGCGGTGCCGGAGGCACCCGTGGCATCCGCGGCAGCGGCCGGAACCCCGGCGCTGCAGGCCAGGGACCTGCACGCCGGATACCGGGGAGTCCCGTGCGTCCGGGGGGTGAGCATTGACGTCCACCCGGGCGAGATCGTGGTGATCCTGGGCCCGAACGGCGCCGGCAAGACCACCACCCTGCTGACGCTCTCCGGTGCGCTGCCCAGCCTCGGCGGCGACGTCCTCTGGCAGGGCACGCCGGCCAAGGCGAGCCTGCACCGCCGGGTCCGCGACGGCCTGGGCGTGGTGCCGGAGGAGCGCTCGATCACCTCCAAGCTGTCGGTGCGCGACAACCTCCGCATCGGGACCGGACCCGCGGAGCGCGCGCTCGAGCTGTTTCCTGAGCTCAGGCCGCTGCTGCGGCGCCGCGCGGGGCTGCTGTCGGGCGGCGAGCAGCGCATGCTGGCGACGGCCCGCGCGCTGGCGGCGGAACCGTCGGTGCTGCTCGCGGACGAGCTGTCCCTCGGCCTGGCGCCGCTGATCGTCATCCGGCTGATGCGGGCACTGCGCGACGCCGCCGACCGCGGCGCCGGCGTGCTGCTGGTCGAGCAGCACGCCCGTCAGGCGCTGGCGGTCGCCGACCGGGCGTATATCCTGCGGCGCGGCCGGATCGTGTGGTCCGGGGGCGCCGTCGAGGCGCGGCAGAACCTGGGCCGCATCGAGCAGGCGTATCTTGGCCAAGATAATCCGAGCGAGCAGGAGCCACGCTCATAACTAGTCCGCCAACCAGGCCGCGGTCGGTCGCCGTGGTCGGCGCGGGACTGGCCGGCCTGCGGACCGTCGAACGGCTGCGGCAGCGCGGCTATCAGGGCCGTATCGTGCTGCTCGGCGCCGAGCGCCATCTGCCCTACGACCGCCCGCCGTTGTCCAAGCAGGTGCTGCGGGGCGAGCGCGACGACCCTTGGCTCCGGCCGGCACGACATCAAGCTGCAGGGTATCGGCGCCCCGCCGCCGATGACGACGTGCACCTGATCAGCTGGGGCCCGAAAGGCAGAACGGTCGCGCTCTACGCCCGCGAGGGCCGCTTGACCGGGGTCGTCGGGTTCTCCGCGGCCGCGGCGGTCATGCGCTCGCGGGCCGATATCGCCGCGGGCACCGCCATCGGCGAGGTGCTCGCCCGCCTCGCGCCATAAGCCGCACGCCGGACCCCGTGGCCACACGCGCAGCGGCGTCCGCCGTCGACAAGACGGTCAGCAGGGAAGACACGAAGGGAACAGCCTCCGCCCATGGGAAGCAACCAGATCCTCGAAGCCCGCCTCCAGCGGCTGGAAGACCACCAGGAGATCCTGCAGAGCCTGATCGACTACGGCGAGCTGCTCGACACGCGCGATCTCGACGGCTGGGCTGAGCTGTGGGCGACTGACGGCGAGTTCGAGATGAGCACCGGCAAGGTCGCCAAGGGCAGGCAGGCGATCAAGAGCATGCTCGGCGCGATCATCGTCACCAGCCCCCAGTCAGTCCTGCACATGGAGCTCAACCCGCGCATCACCATCGATGGCGACCAGGCCAGCTCCACCATGATGTTCGCCGTCGCCCGTACCCAGGACGACGGCCTCACCCGCGTGGTGTGGCTCGGCCACCACCACAGCAGGCACGTGCGAACCCCCGACGGGTGGAAGATCAGCTACCGCCGCAACACCGTGGACCTCCCCGAGACGGGTCACCCCTAACCAGGCTTGACCGAGCCGGGCAACGTCGGTGCGCCAGAAAGGGCCGTCTCCTGCAGTGCGAATGGAATCTCGCCCATGCCCACGTTATGGGCGAGATTCCGTTCCCCTCAGTGGCGGTGACTTACGGTCGTTCGGTATACGGCCGCGTAAACCTGGCCCACCGTGCCGATCTTGTCGCCACTGGCGTCAGTCGCGGTCAGGCCGATCAGGTCGGCCCACTGCTGCGGGGCGGTCATGAGTTTCTCCTTGCGTGTCGTGCGGTCATTTCAGGCAGCAGGCCGGCTGACCGTGCCCCGCATTGAGGGCGTGGGTCGGTGAGGTGCTCAGCGAGCCACTCGACCGCCGGAGCGCCGCCCTGACCGCCATCGCCATCCCGGGGGCGCTGGCGGCATGGGTTGCGGGGAAGGCAAGCGCCCATCCGCTGCAGATGGCGGCTTCGGTCACGGCCGGGGTGCTATCGCGGCTGCCGTGGTCCTCGGCCTCCAGCCGGCCGCCTCCCGGCCCGCGCCCCACCATGCGCGAGTATCAGTCGTGCCCGTGACGTCTGCGCCCGTCCCGGTGATCAGTCATCTCGCCGTGGGCGGGCAAGCGGTGAGCGATGTCGAGGCGGCACGGTCGCTGCGCCCGCTGATAGGCCGCACCGTGCAGGCTTCCGGTGTCACGGTCGTGGCCGCGGTGACAAGGAACGGTTTCCGGATCGGGTCTTCCCAGGCGCGGGTGAGAGACTGGACCGTCGCTCCTGGGCCATGCTGCATGCCACCTGGCCGTGCACCGCGGGGTTCCTGCACCCGCTTGCTGCGGTTACGGCTGGCCGGGCTTGAGCGCGACGAACAGCCCCTCGGCGTCGGACAGCAGAACCGGCCCGTCGCGCATTTCGCCGAGAACCACCCGCTTGCGGCCCGCCACGCTCGCCAGCCAGGCAGTGATGTCCAGGTCTTTGTCGACCGGCGTGATCGACCGGTAATTGACGTGCAGATACGCGGTCCGGGCCATCGGCGGTCCGAGGGTGCTTGCCACCCGCCCGAGCATCTCGTCGTACACCAGCGGGATCGCGCCCCCGTGCACCGCTCCGTTGCTGCCCAGGTAGTAGCGATCGAACCGGACTTTCGCCCGCATCCGCCCCGCGTCCAGCTCGAGGATCTCGAACGCAGGGGACATCGTCTGCCCCCGCCCCGGCAGGTCGGCGCGATGGCCGAAGACCTGCTCATGCTCGGGCACTTGGTACTGGTCAAGCTCCTTGGACCAGCGTGTCAGCGACGACTCGATGTCGCGCACCGTCTCCGCCGGCGGACGCGCTCCCGCCAGGCCGCCGAGGAATCCGCGCAGTGCAGCGATCATCCGCGCGTAGTCGTCGGATTCCACGGCGTCCGCAGATCCCTCGGTCATGCCGCTCGCTCTCCGCGCCCTGTCAGCACTGGACTCAGACTAGAAACCTGCCCACCAAAGAATTATACTGTGTCTAAAATGTTGGGCACTAGGCAGCCACCTGAACAGCCAGGCGATCCGAAGGGAACAGTGTGGATCCCGATCTCTCAGACGATCAGCGGCTTCTCCATGACGCGACCGAGGGCTTTATCAAGGCGAACCTGCCGCTGGCGGGCGTGCGCACGATGATCGACACCAGGGGCCAGGTTCCCCCCTCCTACCGGTCCAAGGCGGCCGACCTGGGCTGGTTCGCCTTTCTGGCGACCCGAGGAACTCGGCGGCGGCGGCGTGTCCGGCGAGGGCCTGCCCGACGCGGCCATCCTGGCCGAGCTGCGCGGCCGCTACCTTCAGCCCGGCAACTTCATCGACACCAACGTCACCGTGGCCGCGCTCACCGCCGAGGGTTCGCCGCAGCAGCAGGAGAAGGTGCTGCCCGCCCTCGTCTCCGGCGAGTCGGCCGCCGCCTGGGCGGTGGCGGACCCCACCGGGGACTGGTCCGGCCTGGCCGGAGTGCGGTGCGAGGCCGGGCGAGAGCGGCTACCGGCTGACCGGCACCAAGGGATTCGTGATCGACGCCCACACCGCGGACTGGCTGCTGGTGACGGCGCTCGCGCCCGACGGCCCGGCGCAGTTCCTGCTGCCCGCCTCCGCCCCGGGCGTGACCGTGCAGGTCATGTCCGGCCTTGACCTGTCCCGCACCTGGTGCCAGGTCCGTTTCGACGACGTCCTGGCGGGCCCGGCCGACCTCCTGGGCAGCCCGGGCGCGGCCTGGCCCGCGATCAACGCGCAGCTCCAGGTGGCCTGCGTCCTCGCCGTGGCCGAGACGGTGGGCGCCATGCAGTACCTCTTCGACCTCAGCGTCGCCTACAGCAAGGACCGGGTCGCCTTCGGCCGGCCGATCGGCTCCTTCCAGGCGCTCAAGCACCAGCTGGCCGACACCAGCCTGGCGGTCGAGCTCAGCCACGCATGCGCCGCGGGCGCGGCGCGGGCGGTGCAGGACGGCGGCGACGGCGCGGGCGAGGCCGCGAGCATGGCCAAGGCGCTGATCGGCGACGCCGCGGTGGAGGTGGCGCACAAGTCCTGGCAGATCTTCGGCGGCATCTCCTACACCTGGGAGCACGACTTCCACCTCTACCTCCGCCGCCTCACGGCCGACGCCGCGCTGTACGGGACGCCCGCCTGGCACCGGGAGCGCCTCTGCCAGCTGGCCGGGGTCTGAACGGGCGAGCCCCGCGAACCGGATGCCATGCTAAAACAAGACTCCTACCGAACGGACCGTGGTTTCTCCTGTGAGCGACACACCCGATCTCCAGACCTACCGGCAGCGCGCCCGGCAGTGGCTTTCCGATAACCTCGAGCCCGGCGAACCCGGACCAGCCGGCCCACGTCCGCGGCGGCGGCCACGACGCGCCCGAGGACTTACCAGCCGGCCCGGGCCCTGCAGCGGAAGCTCTACCAGGCCGGCTACGCCGGCATCGACTGGCCCGCCGCCTGCGGCGGGCAGGGGCTGAGCCCGGCGCACGCCCGGGTCTTCGCCGAAGAGGCGCTGCACTACAAGATGCCCGATCTCGGCCACGCGGGCGGCACCACCTACGGGCCGGTCGGGAAGACGCTTACTCCGGCATGGGTCGCCGGAGTTCCTCGCCCGGCACGTGCCGCGGATCCTGGCCGGCGATGAGCTCTTCGTCCAGCTGTTCTCCGAGCCGAGCGCCGGGTCCGACATGGCCGGGATCATGACCCGGGCCGACCGCGACGGCGACGAGTGGGTCATCACCGGGTCGAAGATCTGGACCAGCGGCGCCCACTACGCCGACTTCGGCATGTGCCTGGCCCGGACCAACTGGGACGCGCCCAAGCACCGCGGCCTCACCTGGTTCGCCGTTCCGCTCCGGGCGCCGGGGGTGTCCATCCACCCCATCCGCGAGATCACCGGCGGCGCCGAGTTCTGCCAGGAGTTCCTCGACGGGGTCCGGGTCAGCGCGGACGAGGTGATCGGCGAGGTCGACGCGGGCTGGACCGTGGCGCAGACGATGCTGCTGGTCGAGCGCGGCGCCGGGCGCGACGACCCGATCCACATGCCGGCCGTCGAGCCGCAGACCATCGACCCCTTCCTGCTCCGGCTGGCCCGCTCGCCGGGCGGTCGCGAGGACCCGGTCGCCCGCCAGGCGATCGCGCAAGATCCACACCGGCGCAGTGGGCGCGGACGCAGCTCGGCATCAGGATCGGCGCCCTGATGCGCGCGGGCGGCAAGCCGGCCGGCGGCCTCGCCTCGTACTGGAAGCTGTCGGAGGGGCTCCGCGCGCCTGAGCGGGCCCGGCTGCTGATGGAGATCGGCCAGGGCGTTCCGCTGGTGTGGGAGCCGGGCGATGACGACGGCGACCACGTCGCCCGCGAGTACCTGAACAGCCGCGTCTGGTCGATCGCGGGCGGCTCCAACGAGATGCAGCGGAACGCGATCAGCGAGCAGATCCTCGGGCTGCCCCGCGAGCCCAGCTTCGACAAGGGCAAGCCGTTCAACGAGGTCGTCCATCAGGCGCGCAACTGGGCTCAAGAAGGCGGAAGCCAATGTCTTACAAGGTCATTCAGTGGACGACCGGCGTCGTCGCCAGGGAAGCGGTCATCGGCATCACCGGCCACCCCGACCTGGAACTGGCCGGCGCGTGGACGCACTCACCGGACAAGGACGGCCGTGACGTCGGCGAGCTGTTCGGCCTGGCCCCGCTGGGCGTGTACCGCGACCACCGATACCGACGCCCTGCTGGCCACCCCGGCCGACTGCGTGGTCTTCATGCGCAACCGCGACTGGGTCAGCGACCCCATGGGGACGTTCCCTGACCTGCTGCGCATCCTCCGGTCGGGCAAGAACGTGGTCAACCTGTGGTGGCCCTCGCTGGTCTACCCGCGCCCGCTCGGTGACGAGGTGTACAAGCCGCTGCAGGAGGCCTGCCTCGAGGGCGGCAGCTCGTTCCTCACCGTCGGCATGGACCCCGGCTACGGCACCGCCGCCCTCGCGCTCGCCGCGCTCCCGCTGGCCCGCGAGGTCAGCAGCGTGCACATGATCCAGATCATGAACAACGCCCACTGGGAGGGCGAGGGCATCACGCTGTTCTACGGCTTCGGCCAGCGCGACCCCGCCAACTCGCCCATGCTGGCTCCGGGCGTGACGACCAGGTACCACGCCACCACGCTGCACATGCTGGCCGACGCCATCGGCGTGAGCATCGACGACATCGTCGAGGACCATAGCGTCATCTACGCCGACGAGGCCTTCGACATCGCGTCCGGCCACATCCCCGCGGGCACCATCTCCGGCCTGCGGTACCAGGTCAAGGGGATGGCCGGGGGAGAGGCGCGGGTCATCGTCGAGCACGTGGAGCGGCTGCGTGACGAGCGACTTCCCCGAGCTGGAGTTCACGGGCGACGGCTACCGGGCGGAGGTCATCCGGCATACCGTCCGTCCGTCTCGACATGGCCATCTCGGCGCCTCCCGGATTCACCGGCGACCATATGGCCGTCGCCTCCGCCATGAGCGTCGTCAACGCGATCGCCCGCGTCTGCGAGGCCCCGGCGGGGGTCCTGTCCCTGCTCGACCTCTCGCCGTTCCCGTCGAAGAACTCGGCCTGACAACAGTCGTCACGTTCCGTTCAGTGGAAGGAATTTAGCCCCGCTGCCAGCTAGTCCGAAGCGGGCAGCGGCTTGGCCGTTTTCAGGACGAGCACCCGGCCGGCGACCGCAAGCGGCCCCGCGCCTGCCTTCACGCAGAGGATCTCGACTAGATTGGCGTCATCGGTGTAGCGCTTGCCCAGTTCGACCTGCGGGCCGTCCGGCGTCGGCCGGTCTGCCCCGGCCGGTGCGGCGGGCAGCATGTCCAGCCCGGCGCAGGACAGCGAGCCGACGCTGTCGGCGCCCTTGACCACGATCACTTCGCATGACGAGTTCTGGGCGTAAAGCCGTGTGCCTGTCTTCAAGCTCATGGGACTGCCTCTCAGTTCTTGGCACCCGGCCCTGCTCAGTCCGAGCAAAACTTAGACTGAGTATACAAACTTAGACTGAGTATAATTGTGTTTCGGCGGCAGCGCCATGAGGAGCGTGGGGCTCGGTGGGAGCGGATGAATGCGACCGGACTGGCTCGACCTCGACGGTACGGCAAATACCCGCGACGTCGGCGGCCTGCCCACCACCGACGGGCGCCGCACCCTCAGCCGGCGTCTGATCCGCTCGGACAACCTCCAGGATCTGTCCCCCGGCGACGTCCGCCTTCTCATCGAGAGCTACGGTGTCGCGGCGATCGCCGATTTGCGGGCGGAGCTCGAGGTCCGGGCCGGAGGGCCGGGACCGATGACGAGGGAGCCGCAAGTCGCCGTCGCGCAGCTGTCGCTCTTCCCGACTCCGCGGTCCGGAGAGCCAGACGTGCCGCCGTGGGAGCGACGGCCGACCACGGGCCGCGGTTTCTCCGGCCTCTACCTGGAGTTTCTGGCCGAGCGGCCTGACTCCGTGCTGGCCGCGCTGCGCATGATCGCGCACACCGACGGCGCGGCCGTCGTGCACTGCACCGCGGGCAAGGACCGCACCGGCGTCGTGACCGCGCTGGCGCTGGCCGATGCCGGGGTCGAGCGGACGGCGATCGTCGCCGACTACGCGGCCTCGGCCGACCGTTACGACGCGCTGATGAACCGTCTGGCCACCTCGATGGGCACTCGGGGACCGTCGCTCGCCGCCACGGTCAAGCACCGGCCCAAGGCGGTCACGATGGAGCGCTTCCTCGACGCGCTGGCCGGGGAGGCCGGCGGCGTCGGCCCCTGGCTGGCCGCCCACGGCTGGACCGCGGCCGACCACCAGGCCCTCCGGCGCAAACTGGTCGAGGATTGAGCCAGCCGCCGAACTACAGACCGCACCGGCTACGAACTGCGGAGCAGCATCGCGCCAGCGGGGGCGAGGCCGCCGGTGCTGACCGCCGCGACCGAGCATCCCGGCACCTGGCGGGTGCCGGCGTCCCCGCGCAGCTGGACGACGGCCTCGTGGATCAGGCCGAAGCCATGGGTCCGGCCGGCCGACAGCTGGCCGCCGTGGGTGTTCAGCGCCACGATGCCGCCCTCGCGGGGGATATTCCGCCCGCCCGCGCGACGAAGTCGGCCGCCTCGCCGATGCCGCAGAACCCGAGCGCCTCATCGACAATAGAACCTAGATCTAGGAGGCAGTCCCGTGTGGGAGTTCGAGACCGTGGCTGTCCTGCCACCGGCCGCTCGACTTCGTGCCCGGCGTCATCGTGCTCGAGCAGGGCTACCAGCGCGCGGACGGGGATGCCAAGCTTGAGGAGTTCGGCGGATACGTGCTCAAGTACATGCGGGAGGCGGCCGAGGCCGCGGAGACCAGCGACTACCCAGCGATCAGCGATAGCGGAAGACAACAGTGAGCCTGAGCAGCACCGAACCGGGCCAGGCGGCCCTACGAGAACCTCAAGGACGAGGCCGCCGACTACATTCGCGCGGCCATCGTCAGCGGTGAGCTCCCCGCCGGGAGCAAGATCGACCAGGACGAGATTGCCGACGCCCTCGGCACCAGCCGGGCGCCGGTCCGCGAGGCGCTGATCGAGCTGGCGCAGAAGGGCTTCGTGGATTCGAGGCCGCGGCGCGGGGCGTTCGTGGCCGAACTGACCGCCGCCGACATCGACGACTGCTACGAGGTGGTGGCGTCTATGTTCGGCCTGACGACGCGGCGGGCGGTCAGCAGGCTGTCGCCCGCGGACGCCGGCGAGCTGCGGCGGTTGCACCGGGAGATCGGCGCGGCCGAGGACGTGACGCGGCAGCGGGAACTCGCCCGCCGGTTCTTCAACCTGATCGCCACCACCGGCCGGTCGCCGCGCCTCGCCGTGATCACTAGACGACTCCACCGGCCATAGTTATACTGAGTGCAAATAAGGGCCAGAGCGGCCATGCCTAACGATCGCGGCTTGCTCTGCGCCGTGAATTACTGGAGGGCCCGTGGCAGACACGCCAGGCACGATCGCGTCGGGACAGATTCCCTTGGTGGACTATCTCGTCCTTGACGGCGATCCGCACCTCATCGCCCACGAGTGTGAGGACTGCCTGGCCCGCTTCTTCGGGCGCCGCAACGCCTGCGCCTCGTGCAGCGGCACCAGTTTCCGGCTGGTCGCCATCCCGCGGGAGGGCATCGTGCGCACGTTCACGATCGTGTCGCTCGCCGCTCCCGGCATCCCGGTGCCGTTCGTCGCGGTCGTCGTCGACTGCGACGGCACCACCGTCCGGGGCAACCTGGTCAACGTCGAGCCCGACCCTGAGCACGTGACGCTCGGCATGAAGGTCCGGCTGACCACGGTCCCGGTGGGAACCGACGACGGCCGGCGTCCTTGCGGTCGGATACGGGTTCGAGCCAGCCTAGCCGGCTCTCGTAACGAAGGAGGTCCGCCGTGGCGGAAGACGTGTGGATCCTGGGCATCTCAATGACCAAGTTCGGCAAGCACCCGAACGAGGACGTCCTCGACCTGGCGTCGCGGGCAGCGCTTGACGCTCTCGCCGACGCGGGGGTCGGGATGAAGGACGTCGGGGTGCTCGCGACGGGCTGCGTGACCGCTAACAGCTCCGCGTTCGGGCAGCAGTTGCAGAAGCAGATCGGGCAGACCGGCATCCCTGTGTACAACGTGGCTAACGCCTGCGCGACCGGGGCGACCGCGCTGCGCGTCGCGATCATGGCGATCAAGGCCGGCGAAGCCGACTACGGCCTGGCCGTCGGCGTCGAGAAGCTTTCCGGCATGGGCCTGCTCGGGGCGCCTGTCAACCGGCAGAAGAGCGACACCTGGACGCCGGAGGGCCGCTTCGGTGCGGTCGCCCCGCTCGACGGCCGGGTGGGTACCGACAGCATGCCCGGCGTCTTCGCTGAGATCGGCATGGAGTACGGCTCGAAGTACGGCAACGTGAGCTTCGAGCTGTTCGCCAAAATCGCCGAGAAGAACCACGCGCACTCGACGCTCAATCCGCTGGCCGCCTACTCTAAGCGGTTCACCCTCGACGAGATCATGAACGACGTCATGATCGCCTACCCGAACACCCGCCCGATGTGCTCGGCTAACTGCGACGGCGCGGCGGCGGCGGTCGTGGTCAGCGACAGCAAGCTCAAGAGCCTGTCGCTGAGCCAGCGGCTGCGCGCGGTGAAGATCAGCGCCTCGGTGCTCACCAGCGACCCGTGGCAGGAAGGCTGCCAGGTGCTGCCCGACGTGAACACGCTGACCAGGCAGGCCGCCGAACGGGCCTATGAGCAGGCGGGCGTGGGTCCCGACGAGCTCGATCTGGTCGAGCTGCACGACTGCTTCGCCACCGCCGAGCTGGTCCACTACGACAACCTGAAGCTGTGCGAACCCGGCGGTGCGGCCGACCTGTTCAACTCCGGTGCCACCTGGCGTGACGGCAAGACCCCGGTCAACGTCAGCGGCGGCCTGGAATCCAAGGGCCACCCGATCGCCGCGACCGGCATCGCCAACATCTGGGAGATCTGCCAGCACCTGCGGGGCGAGGCGGGCTCCCGGCAAATCGAGGGCGCGCGGGTCGGGCTGGCTCACGTGATCGGCCTCGGCAGCGCCTGCGGCGTGCACATCCTGAAGAAGGCTTATTTGCCCTGCACCCCGCGTGACCTCGCAGCCGCGACGGCAGCGGGCTAGCGCCGTGCGATTCGGGCTGCGCTTTGACTTCCGCAATCCGGCCCTGGTCGGCACCAGCACCGCCGACCAGTACGCCGCCGCGCTCGACATGGCGGCGTGGGCGGACTCGCTGGGCTGCGCCAGCATCACCCTGTCGGAGCACCACGGCTCCGCCGACGGGTACCTGCCGAGCCCGGTCCCGATGCTGGCGGCGATGGCCGCCCGCACCGAGAAGGTCCAGCTGGCGGTCGCCGCCCTGGTCGCCCCGTTCTACGAGCCGCTCCGGCTGGCCGAGGACCTCATCGTGGCCGACAACATCGCCCGCGGCCGGATCAGCCTGATCGTCGCGGGCGGCTACGTGCCCGACGAGTTCGACATGTTCGGCGTGCCGATGCGGGAGCGGCCCGCGCGCGTGGCCGAGGCGGTGCGGGTGCTCAAGGGCGCCTTCTCCGGCCAGCCGTTCGAGTACCGCGGGCACACCGTCCAGGTCACCCCGGGCCCCTTCCGGCCGGGCGGCCCGCCGGTCACCCTGGGCGGCAGCAGCGAGCCCGCCGCGCGCCGCGCCGCCCGGCTGGCGGACGGGTTCTTCCCGACCGACCCGAAGGTCTGGGAGTTCTACCGCGACGAGCTCCGCCAGCTCGGCAAGCCCGATCCCGGCCCCTGCCCGCTGCCCTCGTCCGGCCCGCTGCTGGTCGCCCTGGCCGAGGACCCCGAAGAGGGCTGGGCGCGGATGGCGCCGTCGTTCCTGCACCAGGCCAACGCCTACGGGGCCTGGCGGGCCAAGGGTGATGTGGTCTCCCCGTACGTCGCGGTGGCCGACGCCGACGCGCTGCGCGCGACCGGCCAATTCCAGGTGCTGACCCCGGCCCAGCTCATCGAGACGCTCAAGACAGCCCCGGTCCCGTTCGCCAACTTCCACCCCCTGGTGGGCGGCATGCCCATCGACCTGGCCTGGACAAGCCTGCGCCTGTTCGAGCGCGAAGTGCTGCCCGCCGTCGGCTAAGCCGGACCGCCTTACCAGGCGGAATCGCGGCCAGCGGAAAATGGGGAGTTAACACCACTGAGCGCGGGCGCCGCCAGCATCCACAATGGGAGGAGGACGGGCTGCTGGCCGAGCGAGGACTAGCGTCGCGGTCGGGGAACGGCGCGTGGGCGCGCTGGCAGCGATGGGCACGGAGGTAGTGGCGATGAGTAACGGTGGCGGCACCGCCAGGCGGCTTGCCGAGCGGACCCTGCGCACCTGCCTTCGCGGGATGCTGCTGGCGGTTACCGCGGTCGCGTGCCTCCCGCTGTTCCCCTTCGCCCTGGTCTCGGTTGTCCTGGTGGCTTCCGGGCTGGGGCTGATCGTCGCGCCGAGGGTTCTGCTCGCGGTGCGGTGGCAGGCCGACCTGGAGCGCCGGCGGGCGCTCGACTGGTCGGGGGTGACGATCGCGGCGCCCTACCGGCCCGAGCCGCAGTCCGGAAACAGGCTGATGCGGGGGCTGCGACGCGGCATGTGGGTGCTGAAGGACCCGGCGACCTGGCGGGATCTGCTCTGGACCGTGGCCGGCGTCCCGGTCAGCCTGGTGCTCGGGCTGGCGCCCGCGGCCCTGGTCGTCTTCGGCCTATGGAACCTGGTGGTCGACATCGGGACACTGTTCTACGGCTGGTATCACGTCGCGCCGCACGGCTTCACGCTGCAGCTGTTCTTCCTGTGGATGCTGCCGCTCGCCGTCTACTGCGGGCCGTGGTTCCTGAAGACGCACGCCCGGGTCGCCTCGTCACTGCTGGCGCCGACCCGCACGGAGATGGCCGCCCGGGTAACCCAGCTGACGCAGTCGCGCTCGGTCACGGTGGACGCGTCGGCGTCGGAGCTGCGCCGGATCGAACGCGACCTGCACGACGGGGCGCAGGCCCGGCTGGTCGCCCTGGGCATGAACATCGGCCTGGCCGAGCAGGTCGTCAGGGACGACCCCGATCTGGCGCTGACGTTGCTGGCCGAGGCGCGCGCCTCCAGCGGCGAGGCGCTGTCGGAGCTGCGCGCCCTGGTCCGCGGCATCCACCCGCCGGTCCTGGCGGAACGCGGCCTCGACGGCGCGGTGTGCGCCCTCGCCCTCAGCCTGCCGCTCCACGTTGACGTGCATATCAATCTGCCCGGCCGGGGCTCGGCCCCGGTCGAGTCGGCCGCCTACTTCGTCATCGCCGAGGCGCTCACCAACGTGGTCAAGCACAGCGGCGCGACCCGGGCCTGGGTCCAGCTCGAATACGAGCCGGGCAAGCTGATCGCGATCGTCGGCGACAACGGTACCGGCGGCGCCGTCCCGCGCGCCGACGGCGGGCTGCGCGGTATTGAGCGGCGGCTGAGCGCGTTCGACGGTATGGTCGCGGTGACCAGCCCGGTCGGCGGTCCGACGCAGGTGACCATGGAGCTGCCGTGCGAGTTGTCCTCGGCGAGGACCTGACCCTCCTGCGGGACGGGTTGATCCGGCTGCTGACGGCCTACGACATGGAGGTCGTGGCGGCCGTGGACAGCGGACCCGAACTGCTCGGGCCCTGATCCACCACCGCCCGGACGTGGCGGTGGTGGATGTGCGGCTGCCGCCGACCTTCACTGACGAGGGCCTGCGGGCGGCGGTGCAGGCGCGCGCCCAGCTGCCCGGCCTGCCGGTCCTCGTGCTGTCCCAGCACGTCGAGCAGCTTTACGCCAAGGAGCTGCTGTTCGGCCGGCACGGGCGGCCTGGGCTACCTGCTCAAGGACCGGGTCTCCGACGTGCGGCGGTTCATCGAGGCGGTGCGCACCGTCGCCGCCGGCGGTACCGCGATGGACCCCGAGGTCGTGTCGCAGCTGCTGGCCCGGCACGGCCGGGACGAGCAGCTGCAGCCGGCTCACCCCGCGCGAACGCGACGTGCTCGCGCTGATGGCCGAGGGGCACAGCAACGCCGGCATCGCCGCCCGGCTGGTGGTCACCGAGAAGGCGGTCGACAAGCACATCGGCAACATCTTCGCCAAGCTCGACCTGTACCCCGGCGAGGACGCCAACCGCCGCGTCCTGGCGGTCCTCACCTACCTCAACGCCTGACAGCAGAAGCGCTCAGGCGCCGACGCGGACGTGCCCGAGAGCCAGGGATTCCCGGGCACGCCCGCCGACAGTGCCTGGCTAGAGCACGATGGGGAGCTTGCGGTAGCCGCGCAGCGTGCTGGTGTGGATGAGTTCCGCTCCGGACATGTCGACATCCCACGACGGGAAGCGCTTCAGGATCTCCTCAAGCGCGATCCGCCCCTCCAGCCGCGCCAGGGCGGCCCCGAAGCAGTAGTGGACGCCGATGCCGAAGGTCACGTGGCGGTCGATCTTCCGGCGGACGTTGAAGGTGTCCGGGTCCTCGAAGGCCCGCTCATCCCGGTTGGCCGACCCGGTCAGCAGGACGAGGGCCGTGCCTTCTGGGACCGTCTGCCCGTACAGCTCGGCCGGCTTGGCCATCGCCCTGACCTGGATCGGGGAGGGCACCTCGTAGCGGAGCGTCTCCTCGACGGCCGCCGGGACCAGCGACGGGTCGGCGACGACGGCGGCCCGCTGCTCCGGGTTGTCGCTGAGCACCTTCCCCATCCAGCCGATGAGCCGGGCGGTGGTCTCGTTGCCGGCCGCGTAAAGCTGGCCGACGTAGTTGAGGATCTCCTGGTCGGTCAGCCCGCGCTCCTCGCCCGTGAACACGTCGGTGAACCTGGCCTGGATCAGCACCGACAGGAAGTCATCGGCCGGGTGATCGCGGCGGTAGGCGAGGTACGCGGCGTACGGGGCGCCGATCCCGGCGATCGTCGAGTCCTCCGGCATCTCCGCCTTCTTGAGGCGGGCCGACTCCTCGATCTTGTCCCGCAGCTCGACCTGGGACTCCTCCGGAATCCCGACCAGGGCGCCGATCACCCGCATGGGCAGGTGTGCGCCGAAGTCGTCGACCAGGTCGAACCGGCTCTGGCCGACCAGCGGGTCCAGGTACTCCGCGCACAGCTCCCGGATGCGGGGTTCCAGCGCCAGCACGCGGCGGGGGGTCACCGCACGGCTCAGGATCAGCCGGTGCATGTCGTGCTCGGGCGGGTCCTCGGCGATGAACAGCCCCGGCGGTATCGGGTACCCCCGCTGGACCATCTCTAGCTGGATGCCCTTGGCCGAGGTGTAGGTCTGCCAGTCGGTCGACGCCGCTTCGACGTCCGCGAACCGGGACAGCGCGTAGAAGTCGTACCGCTCGTTGTAATAAAGCGGCGCCTCGTCCCGCATCCGCTTCCACACCGGGTACGGATCATTGTCGATGTCGAAGTCGTACGGGTCGTAGTAAATCTCCGTTGCCGTGCTCACACCGGTCTCCTTCGGGTTAGATCGGCTCGCACAGAGCCTTTACCTGCAGGTACTCTTCGAAACCGAGCTTTCCGGTTTCCCGCCCGATGCCGCTTTGCTTGTAGCCGCCAAACGGTACGTTGTGCCCGTAGTAGATGCCGCCGTCGACGATCATGGTGCCCGCCCGGACCCGCCGGGCCAGCGCCTTGGACCGTTCGTGGTCGCCGGAGAAGACGGCGCCGGACAGGCCGAAGATGCTGTCGTTGGCGATGCGGATGGCATCGTCGTCGTCGGTGAACTTCTGGATCACCAGCACCGGGCCGAAGATCTCGCTCTTGACGATCTCGGCATCCTCGGGCAGGTCGGCGAAGAGGGTCGGCTCGTAGTAGTAGCCGGTCTCCAGCTGCGGGGGACGGCGGCCGCCGATGACCGGCTTGGCCCCGGTTGCCTTGGCCCGCTCGACGAAGCCCTCGACCCGGTCACGGTGCCTGGCGCTGTTCAGCGGGCCCATGATGTTCCCCATCACGGTCGGGTCGCCGTACTTCATGGCCGATAGCTGCTGGGCGGCTATCTCGACGCCCTCCTCGAACCGCGACTCGGGCAGCAGCAGCGCGGCTCAGCGTCGCGCAGCCCTGGCCGCCGTGCAGGCAGACCATGAACGTGGACATGCCGATGGCCTGGGCGAAGTTGGCGTCCTCGAGGACGATGTTGGCGGACTTCCCGCCCAGTTCGAGGAAGCACTTCTTCACCGTCGCCGCGCCCAGACTCATGATGCGCCGGCCGACCGCGGTCGACCCGGTGAAGCTGATCAGGTCCACCCGGGGGTCGGTGACCAGTTCCTCTCCGCGGTCGTTGGCCTCGCCGGTGATGACGTTGAAGACGCCCGCCGGGATGTCGGTGTACTCGGCGACGATCTTGCCGAGGGCGGTGGCGCTCCACGGCGTGGTCGGCGCAGCCTTGAGGATGACCGAGTTCCCGGCGGCCAGGGCGGGCACGAATTTCGCCAGGTTCACCTGGAACGGCTGGTTCCACGGGGTGATCGCGCCGACCACGCCGAACGGCTCGCGCTCAACCCAGCGCCTGGACCGGAACTGCGCGATGTCGCCGATGCCGTAGTCCTCGGAGAACGGGTAGCTTCTCCAGTAGGTCGGCCACCCAGCCGACGCCGTCGATGGGCATCTCGACGGTGGAGCCGGTGATCGTCACCGGGATGCCGACCTCCGCCGTGGACAGCTCCTTGAACTCGTCCGCGTGCTTGGTCTAGCCCTTCCTGCAGCTGGCGCAGGCAGCGCACGCGGAAGGCGACGTCGGTGCTCCAGGCGGTCTCGTCGAACGCGCGCCGGGCGGCCGTGATCGCCGCGCCGACGTCGGCCGAGGACGCGTCGGCGGCCGTGCCGAGCGAGGTCTCGGTCGCCGGGTTGATGTTCTCGTAGGTCGCCCCGCCCTCGGCGTCGACGAGCTGGCCGTCTATGAAGAGCTTGGCGACTGTTTACATATGACGAAACTCATGATCTCCTCCTGATTACTAAAGGGCGGGTCCTAGCGGCGGTGCACCGCGGTGACGTCCCATTCCGTTTCGCTCTTGCTGGCGGCTGACAGCGGCTCCATGCATCCCGGCGCGGGGATGGTGCGGCCGGGGCGGACGTCGGCTGTCCAGGTGACCGTCTGTCCGCCTTCCACCCAGGTCAACTGCGCGTTCTTTCCATCGAACGAGCCGGTGCGCTGTCGTATCAAGCAGACTCCAGCCGACCCGGCGCAGGACCTCGGCCTCGAGGGCCTGCACCTGCGGACTGTCCAGGCCGGGGCAGCCTCGGTAGTGGCCGGCGGCGTCGGCGAAGTCGCCTGCCCGGTGCACTGACCCTGGTGACCAGGCCGGCGTCGGCGAAGCCCCAGGCGGTGCCCTCCGGCAGCACCAGGAAGGTCGGCGCGAACCGGTGGCCGCCCATGTGGCTGGTGCGCCAGAGGTACTCGCCGGCCAGCCGGGCAGCCGCCGCCAGCTCGACCGCGAGCTGGCGCCGCGCTTCCCGCAGCAGGAGTCCCGGGTGCCGTGCGTGCAGACCAGCAGGTCAACGGCGGGCGACTCCAGTTCCGAGTGCGAGTCGCCCGCAGCCGCCGCGATCAGCGCGGCGACGGTATCCGCCAGCGAATCACCGGCGCGGCTGGAGAACCGGCGGTAGCCGGAGAAGCCCGTCTCGCCCGGCCGCCGGGCGTGCAGGATCACCCGCCGCTCACTCGGGCCCGGGTCCGGCCCGGCGGGCGCTACCGCCTGCAGGCGGTAGCGGAGGGGTCCGATGAGCGGGGCGACGGCGGCGCCCTCGGCGGTGTCGCCGGCGTCGCGCGGCCAGGGTAGCGGGATCTCCACCAGCAGGTAGCCGGCGTAACTGCCGCTGGTGCCGATCGGGGAGAGCGAGGCGGCGCGGGTCCAGTCGCTGCACCGGATCTTGGCCTCAGGGTCCAGACCGGATGAGGCCTGCGTGGAGGTTGTCATCCGGCTACTGCACCGGGTCCGCGGCGCCGACGAGGTTTTTCGCGGCCGGCTGAACCGGCGGGCTGGTGCGCCAGTCGGGGATTCCCGGGTCTTCTGGCGTGCCCATCGGCAGCCGGTTCTCGTGCATCCAGGCCCAGTGGGCGTGGTTGAGCTCATGCAGCGAGAAGCACGCGTTGAGCGCGTTGTAGAAACCCATCTGGTCGACGCTCTGGTTGACTGATTCCTTGATCAGCAGTGCGGCCATGGTGGGGATCGACGCGACGCGGCGCGCGAAGGCCACGGCGGAATCCTGCAGCTCGTCGGCCGGGAAGATCTTGGAGACCATGCCGATAGCATGGGCCTCCTGCACGTCCATCGAGTCGCCTGTTAGCAGCAGCTCCTTGGCCTTGCGGGGGCCGAACTCCCAGGGGTGGGCGAAGTACTCCATTCCGCACATGCCGAGCCGGGTGCCGACCACGTCGGCGAAGGTCGTGCCCTCGGCGGCGAGGATGAGGTCGCACGCCCACATCAGCATCAGCCCGGCCGAGAACACCTGGCCGTGAACGGCGGCGATGGTGATCTTGCGGAGGTTCCGCCACCGGCGGGTGCTCTCGAAGAAGTGATGCCACTCCTGCAGCATCAGCCGTTCCGCACCCTCGCGCGTCCCGCCGTTGACCCGGGCCGAGGGGTGCTGACCGGGCCCGGGAGCCATGTCCTCGCGGCCCTGCTTCGAGCCCATGTCGTGCCCGGCCGAGAACATCGGGCCGTGGCCGCCGAGGATGACCACCCGGGCCGTGTCGTCCTCCTCGGCCCGCTGGAAGGCCTGTCCAAGCTCGACCAGGAGCCCGCGGTTCTGGGCGTTCCGCGCGTTGGGCCGGTTGAGCATGATCCGCACGATCGCCCCGTCATCGAGGGACTCGTACGTCAGGTACCTGTACTCGGAATTGGTCATCTGAGCCCTTCAGCTAGCTTCCAATGCTCTGGCGCCCAACTCTGGCGGCGCTGCTGCCAGGCATCTTCGCGCAATATTTACACTAGGTCCAATTTCCTGTAGCTTCAAGCCCAGCGGCAGAAGGGACGGGCAAATGAAGGTACCTCTGACGGTGGGCGACTTCCTCGAGCGGGCCGAGACGGTGTATCCGGACAGTCTGGCGGTCGTCGACGAGCCCGGCCGGCCAGGGTCCCTTGGGCGGATCACCTACCGGGAGATGGCGGCGCGGGCCAGGGGGATGGCGCTGGCACTGGACCGGCTGCGGGTCCCGGCGGGCGGACGGGTGGCGATCGTGAGCCCCAACGCCAGCCGGTTCATGATCAGCTACTTCGGGGTGAGCGGGTACGGCCGCGTCCTCGTCCCTGTCAATTACCGCCTGCGCGCCGACGAGATCTCCTACATCGTCGAGCACAGCGGGGCGATCAGTCATGCTGGTGGACCCCGAGATCGACGAGGCGCTGTCCGGGGTGACGGCCAAGGAACGCATAGTGCTCGACGGCGCCGACGACGCGGAACTGTTCGCCCCGGCCCCGGCGGGCACCGTGTCGGCCAGCACCGTCCCGGCCGCCTGGGCGCCCGACGAGGATGCGATCTGCACGATCAACTACACCTCGGGCACCACCGCGCGCCCCAAGGGAGTGCAGCTCACGCACCGTAGCTGCTGGCTCAACGCGGTGTCGTTCGGCTGGCACACCACTGTCACCGACCGGGACGTGCTGCTCCACACGCTGCCGATGTTCCATGTCAACGGCTGGGGCATGCCCTACGCGGTCACCGCGATGGGCGGCACCCACGTCGTCATCAGGAAGATCGACGGCGAGGAGATCCTGCGCGCGGGTCGAGAGCGAGGGTGTGACGCTCATGTGCGGTGCCCCCGCCGTCGTCGCCTCGATCCTGGATGCCGCGGCCGCGCGCGCCGCGGCGGGGCAGTTCATCCCCGGCCGCGACCGGGTCCGCATCGTCGTGGCCGGGCGCGCCGCCGCCGAGCGCCATCATCGCCCGGGTCGAGGAGCAGCTGGGCTGGGAGTTCATCCAGATCTACGGCCTCACCGAGGCCTCGCCGATGCTGACGGTGAACCGGGCCCGCGGCGACTGGGCGGGCAAGCCGGCCGACGAGCGGGCCCGGCTGCTGTCCCAGGCGGGCGTGCCCGCGGTGGGCGTGCGGCTGCGGACCGACGACGAGGGGGAGGTGCTGGCGCGCTCCAACCACGTGTTCGGCGGCTACTGGCAGCAGCCCGGTGAGACGGCCGCCGCGATCCGCGACGGCTGGTTCCACACCGGCGATGGCGGCCGCTTCGACGGTGCGCGCCTCACGATCACCGACCGCAAGAAAGACGTGATCATCACCGGGGGCGAGAACGTGTCCTCGATCGAGGTGGAGGAGTGCCTGTACCAGCACCCGGCCGTGGCCGAGGCGGCCGTGATCGGCGTGCCCGACGAGAAGTGGGGCGAGACCATCAAGGCGCTGGTCGTGGTCCGGCCCGGCATGGCCGCCGAGCCCGCCGAGCTGATCGACTTCTGCCGGTCCCGGATGACGCACTACAAGTGCCCGACCTCGGTCGAACTGCGCCCGGCGCTGGAGCGGACGGCCACCGGGAAGCTGCAGAAGTTCAAGCTCAGGGCGCCGTACTGGCGGGGCCGAGAGCGCGGGGTCAACTAGGCCTGCGTTTGCGCCCGACGTCGCGTCACCGCATCCGCAGACGCCAACGGAAGGAGTTCCCCATGAGCGGCGAAACAGGTGGCGGGCTGGCCGGCGTCCGAGTGGTGGACTTCGGGCACCAGATCGCGGGGCCGCTGGCCGCGCTGCTGCTGGCCGAGGCGGGGCGGACGTGATGCACGTCGACTCCCCTGCGGCGGCGCGCCGCCGGGCCCGGCCGACGCCTAGCTCAACCGCAGCAAGCGGCGGATCACCCTTGACCTGAAGCGGGACGCCGACCGGGCCACGGCCCGCGAGCTGGTCGCCGATGGCCGACGTCGTGATCGAGAACTTCCGGCCCGGCGTCATGGACCGGCTCGGCCTCGGCGCCGGCGCCGTCTGCGCTGCCAACGAGCGGCTGGTGTACTGCTCGCTGCCCGGCTTCGGCTCGGGCGATGAGAGCGCTCAGGTCGCCGCCTGGGAAGGGATTTTGCACGCGGCCGTGGCCGGCTACCGGCCGCTGAGCCAGCACTGGGATCCGACCGGGCGCCGAACAACGTGACGGTGACCGACCGCGACGCGCCGCTGTTCACCCCGATCACCACCGCCTCGAACTTCGGCGCTCTGATGGGCGCCGTCGCGGTGGTGATGGCGCTGATCGCCCGGCAGCGGTCCGGGCGCGGCCAGCGGATCCAGCTGCCGCTGGCGGAGGCGTTCGCCGAGGCCTACAGCACCATGCTCGGCATGCGGGTGTACGAGAACGGCCTGATGGGCGACGGCCAGATGCTGCGCGACCTCACCTACCGCTGCGCCGACGGGGGGATGATCGACCTGTCGCCGTACGCCAAGTTCGTCATCCCGCTGCTTGAGGCGGTCGGCGTGGCGGGGGAGTGGGAGGCCCAGGGCCTGATCAACGTCGCCGCGCGGACCTTCGCGCTGGAGCGGCGCGACACCATCATGGCGGCATTCGCCGACCTGGTCCGCGGCCATCCGGCCGCCTGGTGGGATGAGGTGGCGACTAGGTCGCAGATGCCGGTCTCGCGGGTCAGGACACCGGGCGAGTGGCTGGCGAGCGAGCACGCGGCCGCAGTCGGGCGCCGCCGTCACCCTCGACGACCCGCTGCGGGCCGGATCCTGTTGCCGGGTCGCGGCTTTGACCTGTCGGACGCCGGTGCGCCGCGCCGCGGCCGCGGCACCTCCCCGACGCCGACCGCGACGCCCTGCTCGCCGAACTGCAGAGCCCAGGCCCGCGTGGGCGAACCGGCGGCGACGGCCAGCCGATGCCGGTGACCGCGGCGGCCGGATCCGGGCCGGCCGGCTCGGCCTTCCGCTCGAGGGCGTGAAGGCGATCGACATCAGCCAGGCGGTCGCGGGCCCGACCGCGGCCCGCCTGCTGGCCGACTTCGGCGCCGACGTCATCAAGGTCGGCAGCACCGTTCCCGCGGTCACCGACGGGATCGTCGGGCAGCTGCACCGGGGCAAGCGCACCATCCTCGTCAATGGCAGGAGCGAGGCCGGGGAGGGCCTCACCAGGGACCTGATCCGCCCGGCCGACCTGCTCATCACCAACTTCACCCCGAAGTCGCAGGCCCGCTACGGCATCGACTACCAGCGGGTGCACGCGGTCAACCCCCGGCTGGTGCACTGCTCCATCACCGCCTACGGCCAGCCCGGTCCCTGGGCTGACCGGCGCGGCTACGAGAATCAGTGCAACGCGGCGACCGGCATGAGCTGGCGCTACGGTTCCCGGTTCGGGTGGACGCTGTACCAGCCGACCCCGATCAACGACGCCAGCACCGGCATCCTCGCCGCCTTCGCGGCGGCCGTCGCGCTGTACGCGCGGGCGCAGAGCGGCCCGGCCGCTCCCGGCCAGCGGGTCGGGGCGTCGCTGGCGCAGGGCTCGACCCTGCACCAGGGCGTCTACCTGGCGATCGAGGCGCAGGGCCGGGAGCACTGGCCAAGGCGTGGACACGGGTCCGTTCCGAGTACGGATTTTCCGCTCTCTACCGCCTCTACCAGGCCAAGGACAGGTGGTTCTTCCTGGCCTCCGCAGACGTTGACCGGGCGGCGCTGCTGGCCGTGACCGGCATCGTCGACGCCGCCCGGGCACAGGAGTGGGCGACCCCGGCGTCATCCGGCCGGGTCGGTGGCGGAGCGGCTCGCCGCGCGGTTCACGGGTGAGACGGCCGGCCACTGGGTGGACCTGCTGGCCGAGGCCGGCATCGCCGCGCACGCGGCCGCCTCCATCGACGAGGCCGTCAGCTACCTGGAGAGCCGGGACCTGGTCTACTTCGAGCGCGGCGCGGGCGGCAAGGACGTGGCCCGGCCGGGTATCGGCCGGTGGCTATCGGAAACGCCGCCGCAGGTCGGCGCCAGCCCGGGCGAGATCGGATCCCAGGTCGTGGAGATCCTGGCCGAGCTCGGGATCTCGGGCGAGGCGGTGACAGCGGCTGGCGGACGCCGAGGTCGTCTGCCTGCCCGGTCAGCTGCCGCGCCTCACCCGCCTGACCTGACGAGACCGACCGGCGCCGACCCGATAGCCTGCGGTCGTGGAAACGGGACCGAAGCCCGGCAGATGGCTGGAAGATACGCGGGCGTCTTACGACACCGTCGCTGAAAGCTATGCAGACCTGACCCGTCACCTGATGGATGAAACGCCTGAAGAAGGCGAGATCCTGGCGTTGTTCGCGGACATGGTGCGCGTCCCGGGCGGCGGGACCGTCGCGGACGTGGGATGCGGGCCGGGGAGGATCACGGCCCAACTGCGTCAGCTGGGCGTGGACGCGTTCGGGATCGACCTGTCGCCGGGGATGATCGAGGTGGCGCGGCGTGACCACCCCGGTGTCCGCTTCGATGTCGGCTCCATGACGGACCTCGCCCTCGCCGACGCCTCGATGACCGGCCTGGTCGCCTGGTACTCACTGATCCACGTCCCCGGCGACGAGATCGGCTCGGTCTTCGGCGAGTTCCAGCGGGTAGTGCAGCCCGGCGGGCCGCTGCTCATCGGCTTCCATGTCGGTGATGGGTCGCGCTTGAAGACCGAGGGCTATGGCGGGCACCCAATGAAGGTCTATGTCCATCGCCGGCAACACGATCAGATGATCGCGTGGCTGAGCGATGCTGGCTTCGCCGTCGAGTCACATAGGACTCTCACCTCAGCCGAGAGCAAGCTGGGCGGAATCATTCTCGCGCGCCGCCAGGTCACCGACCCAGCCACATAACGCCCAACCACCCATCTCGCGGGATTCGAGTCCTGGTAGCCCCGACGCGAGGTCATCGACTGGGAGGCCCGCTCGCATCCAGAGCGCGGGCCGCGAACTGGTGCATCGAACCGATCGCGATCCTTGTTTCAGATTTGCGCGTATTTGTGCGCGCCGTAAGCAGCCGAGGTCTAGTTCGCCGAAACGACAGGCGTCTATGCCGTCCGTGATTCTTCCAATAGAGGCTGTGGCCTGTGGGCTGCTTCGACACGTGGGAACATGCAATCAGCTTCGCAGGCAAGGCGCTGAAGACGGAACTGGGCGAAGGCTGGTTGGCGGGCAAACTTCTGGCATCTCTGGCCGCCAACGGCTAGGCTTTCGGTAGCCTGCCAGGGCAGACCGGGTCGAGGTGACTGCTAAACCGCGATAGGTAGGATTACATGGTCAGCGAAACACCGCAGCTGCAAGGTGATTCACCGGGCAGCACAAGAACCCAAGTCCGGGCCCTCCGCCGAGGACATCTCGAAAACGCAGGGACCGCCGGTCAAGGATCGGACGGCGGCGACCGTCGCGGTGGCTGGGCCGCAAGTCCAGCCTCCCTCATCCCCGCCGGAAAAGCCAGCGGATATGCCGCGGCACATCTTCGTCTTGGCGCTGGCTTACCTGATAATTCTCATTTCTGTCTTCGCTATCTACGTCAGCTGGTCCACGGCCCGATCACATGTTCCCGCGAGGTTCGGAGAGCTTCCCATAGGAATTGTTTGGTTTGGCGCTACAGGTGCCGTGATCGCCAGTCTCTATGGAATATTCGTGTATAACCAAAAATGGGATCCGAGTTATAACTACTGGCATTACTGCCGACCCTTGTTTGGGGCTGTCACAGGCTCTATAGGTGCCGCCATCTATCTGCTCCTGCTGAATCTTGGGAGCACAAGTGTCGTCAAGGTGGATGATCTAACTTTCTATGTGGTGGCTTTCGTGTTCGGGTTCGCCGACAAGTCGTTCATGCAAATGCTGCAGAACGTCACGAACGTAATTATCAAGCCCGGCAGCACGACCTCGCCGGTACATTCGAAAGACGAATGACAAAAGCGCCGTTGGGCACGAGCTTGAATTGCTGGCCCACGGCGTTATGCGGCGGGGCGCTGCACGGAGAGTTGGCTCATGACCTACGCCGCTGCACTCGGATCTGAGCCTGCTGCTGAGACCGGGGTACGGTCCGGGTCGGTGCTGGCGGCAGCGGCATATTCGTCGGGGATTCGCCGACGGGGCAGTCGAGCGCTTCCTGAATCAGGTCTCTCCTGTGCATGAGCGCGCTGCGGCGGCTGTGCAGCGAATGAAGCTCGCGCAGTGCCGCGCTCCACGCCGAGGTGTGTGACCCCGCGCGGTCGCAGTCGCCGATGAACTGAGCCAAGACCGCGCAGCGGGCTTCCGTCTCCTTCAAAGCTTGCCCGACCAGCTCATCGGCCAGGCGCAGCGCTTCCTCTTGCGTCATCTCGCTCATGACCACGCCTCCCACTATGCGCGCCGCGACTTCTCGGCCCGTACAACCCACGACGTTAGCCGGAGCCCGGCTCCCGCCGCCAGAGCACGCACCATCACCCCCTTTGCGGTTGCGGCTCACGCGCCTGAACTAAAGCGGCTCGCCGATCGCGCCGGACTCCATCAGCTCGTCGATCTCGGTGGCGTCGAGCCCGGTCTTCTCGAGCACGACCCTGGTGTGCGCGCCGACCGGAGTCGGCGGGAACGTCTCGGCTGGGGGACGCTGGGCGCCTTCGCTATTCCTGATGCGGATGGGGGAGCGCGGCACCAGCACGTCACCGACCTGCTGCAGCTGGCCTCGTGCTTGGACGTGCGGGTCGTCTTGCAGGTCAGGGCCGCGGTTAGCGCGGACCACGCTGGCACCGCGCGGGCCGAGGTCGGCCACCCAGTCCTCGGCCGGCCGCCGGCGGAACTCGCGCCGCGAGCCGCTCGGTGACGGCGTCGGGATCCTCCCAGCGGTGCACGGTGTCCTTGAGGTCGGGCAGGCCAAGACCGTCGCAGAGCGCGTTCCAGGTGCGCGGCTCGGCCGAGGTCACCGCGATCCAGGTCCCATCGGCGCACTCGTACAGGTGCCGGTCGGGGCCGGCCGGGATGCCGCGCGGCGGCTGGCTGAGGATGCCGTCGGAGGAGGACAGCAGCCAGCTGGCCGACTCCGAGAGGCTGATGTCGAGCTGGCAGCCGGCGCCGGTCCGGTCGCGCTCCCGCAGCGCGGCCAGGATCCCGACGCATCCCATCATCGCGCCGATGGGGATGGGCAGGATCAGCTGCGGGTCCCACGGCAGCTCCGGGTTGAGCGACGACAGCAGCCCGGAGTGGGCCGCGAACGCCAGATCGTGCCCGGACCACTGCGCGTAGGGGCCATCCTGGCCGTAGCCCGAGATCGAGCACCAGATGAGCCGGGGGAACTCCGCCGCCGCCTGCGAGTAGCCGAACCCGCGCTCGTCCATCGCCCCGGGGCGCTCGTTCTCGACCAGGATGTCGGCCTGCGCCACCAGGCGGCGCAGCACCTCGTGACCGCGCGGGTGGCGCAGGTCGACCGCCACCGAGTACTTGCCCCGGTTCAGGCCGATCGGCCCGTCGAACATCCGCCCCTTGGGCGGCTCGACCCGGATCACGGTGGCGCCCAGGTCGGCCAGCAGCACGGTGCAGAACCCGCCCGGCGGCAGCCGGGTCAGGTCGAGCACGGTCACGTCGGCCAAGGGCAGACCGGGGTCAGTCAACGTTGCTCCTATCGGGCCTTGCTGGCATCGACGGCCGGGCCGCAATCGGCCCAGCCCGTCGGCCCGCCGGGTAATTACTGCGCCGAGCCAGGTGCGCACCCAGGTTCACTGTTACCTGCCAGGACGCCCACTTGGCACAGTAGCGGTCAGCGCGGTGCGGGCCGGACGCTAGCCCTTGATGAAGTTTTTGAGGTTGTCGCGCATGATTTTGCGGACGGTGGTGTCGTCGAGGTCTTTGAGCTGGGTGACGTACTGCATGGGGTCGGGGATGCCCTCGGAGTGGGGGAAGTCGGAGCCGAACATGAGGCAGTCGGTGCCGAGGGTCTCGATGGCTTTGTGGACGTTTTCCTCGGGGAAGGGGGCGATGATGCAGCGCTCCTTGAAGATCCGCGAGGGCCGGCCGGGCAGGGTGCCCCATTTGGGCCTGCGGCCGAGCATCATGGCGTGGTCGAGCTTGCGCAGCAGGTAGGACAGCCAGATGGTGCCGAATTCGGCGATCAGCACGTTGATGTTGGGGAAGCGGCCGAAGAGGTTGTGGTAGACCATGGCGGTGACGGTGTCCATGATGGGGCGGTCGCCCCAGTAGGAGACCCACTGGAACCCGTCGAAGTCGGAGTAGCGGGCGGCCGGGTTCTCGCTCCACTCGCCGCCCATCCGGGCGTAGGAGCCGCCCAGGTGGACCGCGACGCGGGTGCTGGTCTCGTTCACCAGCGACCAGAACGGGTCGAAGTAGGGGTCGAACGGTGAGCGGTTGTTCCAGGCCGGGCCGGGCTGCAGGTCGACGAATTTGGCGCCGCGCTCGAGGCTGCGCTTGAGTTCGGTGACGGCGTGGCCGACGTCGAGCAGGGGGATGGGGACGGGGATGAGGATGCGGTCTTCGTGGGCGAAGCCCCAGTCCTCGAATAGCCAGTCGTTGTGGGCGCGGTTGACGGCGTAGCCGGCCTCGATGTCGCCGCGGCGGAAGGCGCTCTCCCAGCCGGTGCCGACCGGGTGCAGGATGGCGACCTCAACGCCCTGCAGGTCCATCAGCTGCAGGCGGGGGTCTTTCTTCTCGAACGCGGGGCGCATCTGGTTGTAGCGCTCGACCAGCTGCTCGCGGCTGAGCTGGTCCAGGTTCTTCATCGGGTTGAGCTTGTTGAGCATCGCGCCCGGGATGGGGATGTTGCCGTCCATCTCCGGCAGGCCGGCGGCGTCGACTCCGCCGTGGCCGCCCTCGGGCTGGGTGTGCACGCCGAGGGTGCGGCGGTCGTGGTCCTCGTCCTCCTCGTGCTCCTCGTCGCCGATCATCCGCGGCTCGCCGGGGAGCCAGGCCCGCTCGATCATCTCCGGGGCAAGGTAGCGGGTGACGGCGTCGCTGGGCGCGTAGAGGTGGTTGTCGCCGTCGAAGATGCCGTACGGCAGCGTCTGCTCAGCGTCGCCGTAGATGCCGCGCGCTCCTAGTGATGACGTTTCGGTCACCAGGTCCTCCCGGGGTCATGGCGTCGAGCGCCGTCATTATTTAGACTTAGTCTAAACTAGTTGTACCGAGTCTAACTCCAACCACGCACCCCCGCCAAGCCTCGGCCTCGGCCGTCTCGGCCGGAGGCCCTCGCTGGCGGCGGCCGGGCCGGCCACCGGGGTGGATTCCGGCCGGCCAGCTAATAGCTCCGGACGCGGATGACGTCGAGCTTCTGGCCGCGCGGGCGGGTCACGACGAACAGGTGGACCTCGGCCACGTGGTCGACCTGCTGCCCGCCGTGCTTGCCCATCGTCCGCTCGATCGTCCCCTCCGCCACCAGTCGCGGCCACATCACGCCGGAGAACTCGGGGTTGTGGTCCCAGTCGGTCACGCCGCCGCCCTCGCCCCGGGCGGCGCCCTGGATGATGGTGGTGGTGCGGATGTCTTCCTTCTCGTACTCGAAGTTGAGTGACCGGCCGAGCGCCTCCAGTCCGGCCTTGGTCACGGAGTAGATCGACTGGAAGGGGAAGACCTCGATGGTCGCTTCGGATGAGGTGTTGATGATCTCGCCGCCGCCGGCCGCGCGCAGCAGCGGGATCGCCGCCCGGCAGGTGTAGATCGGGCCGAGCAGGTTGGTGCCGACCTGGGCCAGGATGTGCCGGTCTTCTAGCGACTCCAGGCGAGACGGGCGCTGCAGCGCCGCGTTGTTGATCAGGATGTCGAGCTTGCCGAAGCGGTCGCCGATCAGCGCGAAGGCGCCCCGGACGCTATCGGGGTCGCTCACGTCGGCCACGATGCCGGTCACGTTCGGCCCGAGGTCCGCCGCGAGCACCTTGATGCGCTCCTCGCCGCGGGCGAGGAGGACCACCGATGCGCCCTCGGCGGCGAACAGCGTCGCGATGGCGCGACCGGACCCGCTGGTCGCGCCGGTGATAGCGGCGACCTTGCCCGCGAGAGGCCCGCTGCCGGGGCCAATGCCGGCGGTGGTGATACTGCCGCCGGTGAAGCTGTCGCCGGTGGTGCTGCCGCCGGTCATCCGGCGGCCGTCCCGGTCGCGCCCGCCTCGTCGTCCGTTCTCATGACATGGCCCTCTCGGTTGCGTCGATATTTCAACAGAGTTTAACTAGCTGGCAGATGCCGCGCTAGAGTGTCGGCGGCGTGACGCGGCGCTGGCCGGCCGCGGGCAGGCGGAGGCGGGTCACCCCGACGCGCCGCGCATAGCTGACGGGTAATCTCGCGCTAGGCGGACCCTTGACAGCGTCTGCACCTTAGTTAGACTGAGTCTAAAATATACGTTTCCATTGCTCTGCCGTACAGCTTGCCGGCAGACGGACAGCTTGCCAGGCGGAAAGGCGTCGCAGCCGTGCACCAGCCACTTACCGGCATCAAGATGGTCGAGGTCGCGCAGTTCACCTTCACGCCCGCGGCCGGGGCGGTGCTGACCGAATGGGGCGCCGAGGTCATCAAGGTAGAGCACTCGGAGATGGGCGACGCCCAGCGGGGCATGCGCAGCCAGCCGAAGGTGGACTCATGGCAGCCGGTGATGGACCATCCCAACCGCGGCAAGAAGAGCATCGGGCTGACGCTGGAGCACCCGGCGGCGTATGAGGTCCTGCTGGATCTGTGCCGCGACGCGGACGTGTTCCTGACCAACTTCCTGCCCGCGGCGCGGCGGCGGCTGCACCTGGAAGTCGAGGACATCAGGAAGGTCAACCCGGACATCATCTACGTCCGCGGCAGCGCGCACGGGCAGCGCGGTCCGTGGGCGGAGCGCGGCGGCTTCGACGGGTCGTCGTTCTGGTTCCGGATGGGCGGCGCCTGGGGAGTGACCCCGACCGACAGTGAGCGGCTGATCGCCATGCCGGCCGGCGCCTACGGCGACTCGCTGGGCGGCATGACCATCGCCGGCGGTATCGCCGCCGCGCTGGCCGGGCGGGCCCGCACCGGGGAGCCGTCGGTGGTCGACGTCTCGCTGATGAGCGTGGGCGGGTGGGCGTTCGGGCTCGACGTGGGCAACGCCGACCTGCTTGGCCCGGAGAAGCCGCCCGAGCGGCTGAACGACATGATGGCGCGGATGAGCAACCCGGTGGTGGCCAACTACAAGACGTCGGACGGCCGCTGGATCAACCTGACCATCATGCAGTCGTTCCGCTACTTCCCTGACCTGTGCCGCCACCTCGGGCTCGAGCACCTCATCGACGACGAGCGGTTCAGCTCGGCCGAGAAGCTCATGGCCAACGGGGCCGAGTGCGGGCGGATCATCGCCGAGACGTTCCGATCCAGGCCGTACACCTACTGGGTGGACCGGCTGCAGACGCTGGAGGGCCAGTGGGCGCCGGTCCAGGGCCCGCTGGAGATCCTGGACGACCCCCAGATGGCGGCCAACGGGTACATCTCCACCGTGCTGGACTCGGCCGGGATCGAGCGCCGGCTGGTGGCCAACCCGGTCCAGTTCGACGAGCAGCCGCCGCAGACCAGGCGGGGCCCGCTCTTCGCCGAGCACACCGACGAAGTGCTGCGCGAACTCGGGCGGACCGAGGATGAGATCATCCAGATGAAGATCGAAGGCGCGTGCACCTGATGACCTTCGAAATCGATCTGTCCGGCAACACCGCCCTCGTCACCGGGGGCGGTCACGGCGTCGGCCGGGCGGTGGCCGCCAGCCTGGCCTCGGCCGGTGCCCACGTGCTGGTCAACGATTACTTCGCCGACCGGGCGGCCGAGGTCGCCAAGGAGATCGCGGCGGCCGGCGGCTCGGCCGAGCCGCGGCCGTTCGACGTCTCCGACTACGCGGCCGTCACCGCCGCACTCGACGCCGGGCCCGGTGTCGACATCCTGGTCAACAACGCCGGCAACGCGGGCACGCAGGCCGGTAACGCCCCCGTCAGCGTCGGCCGGTTCGCGGAGACCGAGCCGCCCTCCTGGGAACGCTACTTCGCGGTGAACCTGTACGGCGTGATGTACTGCACCCGGGCCGTCCTGCCGCCCATGATCGCGGCCGGCGGCGGCCGCGTGATCACCATCATCTCCGAAGCCGGGCGGGTCGGCGAGCCGCGGATGGCGCCGTACGCCGCCGCCAAGGCCGGGGCGGCCGGGTTCATGCGGGCGGTGGCGCGCGAGGTGGGGACCGACGGGATCACCGCCAACTGCGTCTCGCTGGGCGCCGTCGACACGTTCGGCCTGGCGGAGACCGCGCGCACTGACCCAGAGATGGCCGAGCGCCTGCGCAAGCAGGCCAGCCGGTACATCATCCGGCGGCTGGGGCAGCCGGAGGACGTCTCCGGACTGGTCACCTTCCTGGCGAGCCCGCTCGCCGGGTGGATCACCGGGCAGACCCTGCCGGTGAACGGTGGCTACTCGGTCAACCAGTGACCGTCAGCTCATAAGGGCGGTGACGGTCAGGTCACCGCCCTACGACCGCGTGGCCGTCAGCCGGCCACCTCGGCTCCCGTCCACTCGATGGCCAGGCCGAACGTCGCCTCCGGGTCGGTAGCGGCGAGGCCGCCATCGCGGCGGACGGTTGGCACGCCCTCGCGCTCGAGCGCGCACAGGGCGTTGTCCAGGTTGGCCACCCGCAGCGCGAACGAGCACAGCCGGGGACCGGCCGCAAGGAACGGGGCATAGGGGCTGTCCGCCGCGCGCGGCGTGACCAGCCGGACGCGCATGTCGGCGAAGGCCACGTCTGCCGTGACCTCGCGGTCGCGCGGACCGCGGGGGCCGCTCTCTACCGGCTTGGCGCCGGCCATGCTGACCAGGAACGCCGCGCTACCCTCGGCGTCGTCGACGGCCGCGGTGATCCAGGCCAGCCCGTCGACCTGGACGACGCCCGGGACGGGACCTGCGCCGCTGGTGCCCGCCCTGACGTCGGTCCACTCGATGAGAAGCCCGTGACAGTCCCGCGGATGGGTGTAGAAGTGCCGCCCGGGCACGTTGACCGAGGCGATCCTGATGCCGCTGGCGGCCAGCAGGTTCTGGGCCGACCACATGTCGTCGACCTCCCAGGCGAGCGAGTGCACCCCGGGGCCGTAGCGGCGCAGGAAGCCCGCCACCGGGCCGTCCGGCACGCCGCTGGCCAGCATCACGAACGGGACGCCGCTGAGGCTGAACGAGCGCAGGTCGGTCCCCGCCAGATCAGCCTCGTCGATCCTCAGCTCCCGCCCGGACTGATCGCGCGGGATGACCCCGGCCTCGATCAGCGGGCCACGGCGGACCGCGCCAAGCACCCGCTCGAACCACGGGTAGGCGGCCGCCGCGTCGTCCACCGCGACCGCCAGCCGGTGGAATGGGCCGGCCTCGATCAGCGCCATCAGCCCTCGCTGTCCATGGGGCCCATGACCTCGTCGGCGAACCGTTTGAGCGCGTCCATGGCGCCGCTGCTCCGCTCCCAGGGCGAGACGATCAGCCGGGTCACCCCGGCGTCGCGGTAGCGGCGCGCTTCGTCCAGCGTGAGCTGCCGCTGGGTCATCGAGATCTCGACCGGTTCGGTCCGGCCGTACTTCTCGCACGCCGCCCGCAGCCGCGGCAGCGCCTCGGGCAGCTGCTCCAGCTTGGTGTTGGTCGGTGCCCAGCCCGCCCCCACCATCGCCACCCGGCGCATCGCCGCCGGGCCGTCGCCGCCGATGTGCAGCGGCGGCCCCCCGGCCTGGACCGGTTTGGGCTCAAAGTTGGTCGCGCCGAAGTCGAAGAACTCGCCGTGGTGCTCGATCACGTCGTCGGTCCAGAGCCGCCGGCAGACCTCGATGGCCTCGTCGACCCGCTTCCCCCGCCCGTCGAACTCCGCCCCCAGGCCGAGGGCCTCCCACTCCAGACGCAGCCAGCTGGCCCCGACGCCGAGCAGCAGCCGCCCGTTGGAGAAGAGATCGACGGTGGCGGCCGCGCGCGCGGAGATGAACGGGTGCCGCATGCCGATGTTGTAGACGTGGGTGCCAAGGCGGATGCGCTCGGTCCGCCCGGCCAGGTTGGCGAGCACGGCGAGGGCGTCGAAGATCGGGATGCTGACCGGAACCGGCGGGTGGTCTTCGCCCTCGTGCGGGCTGCCGAAGGTGGCGATCGGGATTACGAGGTGGTCGGCGACCCACAGCGATTCGTATCCGAGCCGCTCGATCTCGACCGCCACGTCGCCCCATAGGCGCCAGTTGAGCGGAACGTAGTGCACGCCAAAGTCCATAACGGCAATTCTAGGTGTATTATTTAGCCTCAGTCAAAAACTGTGAGGAGGACCTCGTGAACAAGGACGAGATGATCCTGGTCAGCGTGGATGATCACGTGATCGAGCCGCCGGACATGTTCGAGCGTCACCTGCCCAAGAAGTACGCCGACGACGCACCCCGGGTGGTCACCGAGGGCACCAAGAACGAGTGGATCTACCGGGGCAAGCCAGCCGGCCTGCTCGGCCTCAACGCGGTGGTCGGCTGGCCGCCGCTGGAATGGGACAGCGAGCCGTCCGGGTTCGCCGAGATGCGCCCGGGCGCCTACGACATCCACTCCCGGGTGCGCGATATGGACCGCAACGGGATCCTCGCCTCGATGTGCTTCCCGACCTTCGCCGGGTTCAGCGGCGGCCACCTCCTCCAGTTCCGGGACGAGATCACCACCGAGGTGATCCGGGCCTACAACGACTGGCACATCGACGAGTGGTGCGCCACCTACCCCGGCCGGTTCATGCCGCTGTCGATCGCCCCGATCTACGACCCGGAGGCGGCCGTCAAGGAGATCCGCCGGGTGGCGGCGAAGGGCTCGCGCGGCATCGCGATGCCGGAGATGCCGCACATCGACGGCCTGCCGAGCTACCACGACGAGGATTACTGGGGGCCGATCTGGACGGCCATGTCCGAGACCGGACTGCCTATGGTCTTGCACATCGGCATGGGGCTGCGGTCGCTGACGCGCGCCCCCGGGGCGCCGCGCGACCACTCGATGATCCTCGCCTGCCAGGTCTCCGCGCTCGCAGCCCAGGACCTGCTGTGGGGCCCCGCCTACCGCAACTACCCCGACCTCAAGTTCTCCTACGCCGAGGGCGGCATCGGCTGGGTGCCGTTCTACCTCGACCGGTGCGACCGCCACTACACCAACCAGAAATGGCTGCGGCGCGACTTCGGCGGCAAGCTGCCGAGCCAGGTCTTCCTCGAGCAGTCACTCGCGTGCTTCGTCACTGACCCGCACGCGGTCAAGTCGCGGCACGAGGTCGGGATGGACATCATCGCCTGGGAGTGCGACTACCCGCACTCCGACTCCATCTGGCCGGACGCACCCGAATGGCTGGAGCGGGAATTCGGGGCAGCCGACTGCACTCCGGCCGAGATCGACAAGATGACCTGGCAGAACGCCTGCCGCTTCTACCGCTGGGACCCCTTCACCGAGCTGCCTAAGGAGCGGGCCACCGTCGGGGCGCTGCGGGCGCTCGCCGCGGACGTGGACACCACGATCCGCAGCCGCAGTGAGTGGGCCGAGCTGTACCGCCGCAAGCACGCCGAAGTCTGATCCGCGGCCGGGAAGGAACGAGCGCGGTGCCCGCGGCACCGCGCTCTTCCGCGTTCTGCCTTACGGCTGGCCGGGCTTGAGCCCGGCCTTACCCTGCGGCGCCTCGATCATCGGCGCGTGCCCGCCAAGGATCAGCGTGATGTCTCGGTCATCAGGAACTGGATGACGGGGGCGCCCGGTTCCCAGGAGCCGCCGATGGATGACCCGACGTGACCATCGTCCACCAGCAGGCTCACGCCGCTGACACCGCTGGCCGCGGCGGAGTTCAGGAAGAGCATGGCGTCGGCCATCTGCTCGGGCACGAGCGGCTGCGAGCCGACCGCTTCCCGGTAGTCCGAGCCGAAGCCGTTAAGCCAGCCGCTCGCGCGGGCCATGGGAGTGTCGGTCGGCCCGGGGCAGATCGAGTTGATCCGGATGCCCTTAGCCCGCAGCGGGTAGGCCTGCCGGGCGACGTAGGCGTTCATCGCCTGCTTGCTCATGATGTAGGTGTTGGTGCCCTCGTGGGTGGCGACCCACTTGTCCGCCTCCTCGTAGTCGGGCGTCGACAGGAAGTCGATCAGCCGGGGCAGGTGGTTCTGCCAGCCGAGGCCAGCCACCGAGGAGATCAGGCAGATCGCCGACCCGCGACGAAGCGTTCCCTCGGCGACCAGCCGCTCGACCAGGTGCCGGTGCGCGATGAAGTTAATCCGCATCGTCCCGGGACCCTCGGAGATCCCGGCCGCGGAGAAAAGCGCGTCGACCGGCCCGCCGACCTGGTCGAGGGCCGCATCAAGCGCCGCCCGGTCCTGGAGGTCGACGCCGATCGACTTGGCGGCGGGGTACTCGATCGGCGCGCGGTCCATCACCACGACCTCGGCGCCGAGGGCGGCCGCTCCCTGGGCCGCCGCGGCACCCATCCCGGTCGCGCCCCCCACGACCAGCACTCGCTTCCCCTCGTAGCCGAAATCCTTGATGTCGGTCATATCGCTCCTCAGCGCTGAGCTCGAGACTGAAACTACTGTAACTACCGTTCAAAATTGTGCTACGTCTAAATATTGCAGGACATGCCTGAGCCGCGGGCGGTCAGCGCGGTGCGGGCCGGACGCTAGCCCTTGATGAAGTTTTTGAGGTTGTCGCGCATGATTTTGCGGACGGTGGTGTCGTCGAGGTCTTTGAGCTGGGTGACGTACTGCATGGGGTCGGGGATGCCCTCGGAGTGGGGGAAGTCGGAGCCGAACATGAGGCAGTCGGTGCCGAGGGTCTCGATGGCTTTGTGGACGTTTTCCTCGGGGAAGGGGGCGATGATGCAGCGCTCCTTGAAGATCCGCGAGGGCCGGCCGGGCAGGGTGCCCCATTTGGGCCTGCGGCCGAGCATCATGGCGTGGTCGAGCTTGCGCAGCAGGTAGGACAGCCAGATGGTGCCGAACTCGGCGATCAGCACGTTGATGTTGGGGAAGCGGCCGAAGAGGTTGTGGTAGACCATGGCGGTGACGGTGTCCATGATGGGGCGGTCGCCCCAGTAGGAGACCCACTGGAACCCGTCGAAGTCGGAGTAGCGGGCGGCCGGGTTCTCGCTCCACTCGCCGCCCATCCGGGCGTAGGAGCCGCCCAGGTGGACCGCGACCGCGGGTGCTGGTCTCGTTCACCAGCGACCAGAACGGGTCGAAGTAGGGGTCGAACGGTGAGCGGTTGTCCCAGGCCGGGCCGGGCTGCAGGTCGACGAATTTGGCGCCGCGCTCGAGGCTGCGCTTGAGTTCGGTGACGGCGTGGCCGACGTCGAGCAGGGGGATGGGGACGGGGATGAGGATGCGGTCTTCGTGGGCGAAGCCCCAGTCCTCGAACAGCCAGTCGTTGTGGGCGCGGTTGACGGCGTAGCCGGCCTCGATGTCGCCGCGGCGGAAGGCGCTCTCCCAGCCGGTGCCGACCGGGTGCAGGATGGCGACCTCAACGCCCTGCAGGTCCATCAGCTGCAGGCGGGGGTCTTTCTTCTCGAACGCGGGGCGCATCTGGTTGTAGCGCTCGACCAGCTGCTCGCGGCTGAGCTGGTCGAGGTTCTTCATCGGGTTGAGCTTGTTGAGCATCGCGCCCGGGATGGGGATGTTGCCGTCCATCTCCGGCAGGCCGGCGGCGTCGACTCCGCCGTGGCCGCCCTCGGGCTGGGTGTGCACGCCGAGGGTGCGGCGGTCGTGGTCCTCGTCCTCCTCGTGCTCCTCGTCGCCGATCATCCGCGGCTCACCGGGGAGCCAGGCCCGCTCGATCATCTCCGGGGCAAGGTAGCGGGTGACGGCGTCGCTGGGCGCGTAGAGGTGGTTGTCGCCGTCGAAGATGCCGTACGGCAGCGTCTGCTCAGCGTCGCCGTAGATGCCGCGCGCTCCTAGTGATGACGTTTCGGTCACCAGGTCCTCCCGGGGTCATGGCGTCGAGCGCCGTCATTATTTAGACTTAGTCTAAACTAGTTGTACCGAGTCTAACTCCAACCACGCAACCCCGCCAACCCCCAGGGGCCGGTTCTCGCAGGTGAGGATGAGCATCGTGAACATAAGCTTGCTGCTGGACATGGCGGCCGACGGCTTTGGTGACCGGGTCCTGGTCGGGCGCCGGTCCAGCGGGCTGTCGGCCGGGCGGGTACGTCGGCTGAGCGGTGCCGGGGCCCGTCAGATCCGGAACGCGGGCGCGGATTGCCTCGTGTATCTGGGAGTGAACGGCCCGGCGTTCCCCGTCGCCCTGTTCACCGCCGCCCGGGCCGGGGTACCGCTGGTGCCGGTCAACTACCGGCTCGGCGTGGACCAGCTCCGCCCGCTCCTGGCGAACCACCCGCGAGCGCTCGGCCTGGCCGGGCCGGGCGAGATCGGCGAGTTGCGGGCGGCCGGGCTGACCGCGCTGACCTTCGACGAGTGGTTCGCCGCGATCGGCCCGCGGCGCCGACTCCGCGCGACGCGCTTGACCAGGAGCCGGCCGACGAGGACGCGGCGGCCGCGCTCATCTACACCAGCGGCACCACGTCCGCTCCCAAGGGGGTGGTGGTGCGGCATAAGAACCTGCTTGCCTACGTCTTCGGCACGGTTGAGTTCGCGAGCGCCGATGACGGCGACGCCGCGCTGGTCAGCGTGCCGCCGTACCACATCGCGGCGGTCGCCAACGCGATCACCAACCTTTACGCGGGCCGCCGCACCATCGTGCTCGAGCAGTTCACCGCGGCCCAGTGGCTGGAACTGGTGCGCACCGAGGGGGTGACCAACGCGCTGGTCGTCCCCACGATGCTGACCCGCATCATCGACGAGGCCGAGGCCGGCCAGGGCGACGTGCCCTCGCTGCGGACTCTCGCCTACGGCGGCGCGCCGATGCCGGCGCCGGTGATCGAGCGGGCGCTAAGGCGCTGGCCGCAGGTCGGCTTCGTCAACGCCTACGGGCTGACCGAGACCAGTTCGACCATCGCCGTGCTGGGCCCCGAGGACCACCGGGCGGCCCTGTCGAGCGACGATCCGGCGGTCCGCGCCCGGCTCTCGTCGGCCGGTCGGCCGGTCCCCGGACTTGAGCTGAGCATCAGGGACTCCTTCGGCGCAGAACTGCCCACGGGAGCGGCCGGGCGCATCTGGGTCCGCGGTGACCAGGTCTGCGGCGAGTACGCCGGCAGCGGGCCCGCCGTCGATGCCGAGGGCTGGTTCGACACCCGTGACCAGGGCTATCTGGACGCCGAGGGGTATCTGTTCATCGGCGGCCGGGCCGACGACACCATCATCCGCGGCGCTGAGAACATCGCGCCGGCCGAGATCGAGGACGTCCTGCTCGCGCACCCGGAGGTCGACGACGCGGTCGTGGTCGGTGTCCCCGACGACGAGTGGGGCCAGCGCATCGAGGCCGCGGTGGTGCTCAGGCCAGCGGCGACGGTGGCCCCCGACGAACTGCGCGCGCACGTCAGAAGCCGGATCCGGGGTTCGAAGACCCCGGACCGCATCGAGGTGTGGAACGAGATCCCGCGGACCGAGACCGGCAAGCTCATCCGCCGCAACGCCCTCGCGCGGTTGCTCGAGGGCTGACCGGGGAACGCGGAGCCACGCGTTTGTCACTCCTGCAGACTGATCGCTTGCTTGGGGCAGGTGCGGATCGCGTCGCGCGACCTTGCCGTGCAGCGAGTCGTCGGGGTTTTCCTGCAGGACCAGCAGGGTGTCGTCGTCCTGGAGCTCGAAGACCTCCGGTGCGGCCAGCACGCACAGGCCATTGCTCTCGCACAGGTTCCAGTCCACGACAACGCGCATGCTGCGTCACCTTTCATCGGGTTGGTGGCTGTTTCACCGGTTAGGTCGCTGTCCGGTCGGGCCGGACCTCCCTGGCTATCTCGCCAGTGCGGGCTGTCTCGCACAGAAACATTTATACGTCAGACACGCGGGCCGGCTACAGTGCGACTCTATTTAGTCATAGTATAAACTAAGCTTACGACGGAGTGCCAACCCATCACCAGCGCCGGGACGTTAGGGCTCACCGCCGCCCACGCCCGTTTTGATGGCGACCCAGGCAAGGAAGTGATGGATCTTGGCAACGCAGGCAGCAGAGCGACTCTCCAGCGCGATGAACCCGCTGGTGTCGCCGCGGCGCCGGGCAGGGCTGACCCAGGAGCGCTCCCGCGACACGAGGCGCCGGCTGGTGCGCACCGCGATGCGCTTGTGGACCGAGCGCGGTTTCGAGACCGGGATAGAAGACACCACGGTCGATGAGATCGTGCAGGCGGCCGGCGTCACCAAGGGCACCTTCTACTTCCACTTTGCGCACAAGGAGGAGATCCTCCTTGAGCTCGGCTACTCGACCGCCACCCTGCTCGCGGAGGAGGCGGATGCGCTGCGTCAACGCGGACCGCAGCATCGAGGAGTCGCTCCGCAGGATGACCAACGCGCTGGTGGCGAGCGTCAAGGCGGCCCCCCCGGCTGCCGTCGGCCGCGCCATCGCTGAATTCGTGCGGCCGCGCCGTCCGGGTGACGAGCTGCCGTCCCTGTCCCCGTCTTTCGCCGAGGCGCTGGAGATCGTGTTCAGCCGCGCCCAGGAGCAGGGCGAGGTGACCGATAAGGTCGACCCGTCGGAAATGGCCCAGATCGTCGAGGCGCTGTACCTGGATTCGCTGCGGGAGTGGTCGCAGGGCCGGCTGAAGCATCTCAACCCGGCCCTGCAGCGGCGCACCGCCATCGTGCTGGCCGGGTTGCGGCCAGGCGGCGCCTTCTGAGGCGCCGCTTTCCGCGGTTCCGCTTTCCGGGGCCTGCTCAGAGCGCGACTTGAACGACTTCGTCCTGGATACGGACGGGGAAGATCATCAGGTCCTGGTTGAAGCCGTCCTCGGACGAGGGCCGGACGCAGGTCCCCGAGCGCACGTCATAGCGGCTCGCGTGCATCGGGCACGTGATGTAGACGCCATCGTCCAGCTTGCGCCCGCCCAGCCGGGTGCCCTGGTGCGGGCACAGGTTCTGGAAGGCGAAGTACTCACCGTCGATGTTGGCGACCGCCACCGGGAACCCGTCTACCTCCACCGAAGCGGTCATGCCGGGGTCGAGGAAATCGACCGGAAGCGCATCGAAGTACTCAGCAGCCACGAATTCTCCTGATCGTTGAAGTGGCGGTTAACGGCAACAAAGGAAATCGTTGAGTGGCCGGCAAAAGGCGGTGCGGGAACTAGTAGCTCCGGACCCGGATGACGTCGAGCTTCTGACCGCGCGGGACGGGTCACGACGAACAGGTGGACCTCGGCCACGTGGTCGACGTTCTGCCCGCCGTGCTTGCCCATCACCCGCTGGATGGTGCCCTCCGCCTGTAGCCGCGGCCACATGACGGGGGTCATCTCCGGGTTGTGGTCCCAGTCCAGCGCGCCGCCGCCCTCACCGAGGGCGACCCCCTGGATGATGGTGGTGGTGCGGATGTCTTCCTTCTCGTACTCGAAGTTGAGCGACGCGGCCGAGCGCCTCAAGCCCCGCCTTGGTCACCGAGTACATGGACTGGAACGGGAAGACCTCGATGGTGGCCTCGGACGAGGTGTTGATGATCTCGCCGCCGCCGGCCGCGCGCAGCAGCGGGATCGCCGCCCGGCAGGTGTAGATCGGGCCGAGCAGGTTGGTGCCGACCTGGGCGGTGATCTCCTGGTCGCCGAGCGACTCAATCGCGCAGGGCCGCTGGATCCCGGCGTTGTTGATCAGGATGTCAAGCTTGCCGAAGCGCTCGGCGATCAGGGCGAACGCGGCCCGCACGCTGTCGGGGTCGCTGACGTCGGTCGGGACGCCGGTCACGGTCGGGCCGAGCGCATCCTGCAGCGCCTTGAGTCGGACCTCGCCGCGCGCGAGCAGGACCACCGAAGCGCCCTCGGCGGCGAACAGCTTCGCGATGGCCAGCCCGGACCCACTGGTCGCGCCGGTGATCGCGGCGACCTTTCCGGCCAGCCGCCCGCTGCCCGCCGCTGGTCAGGGGCGTCCGCGGCAGCAACGCCGGTGACGGTGACGTTCGTGCTGACGCCGCCGGTGCCCACGACGGGCGGCCGGACGCCGCCCGTTTCCGCGCCTTCAGTGCTCATTCCGCGATGACCCCGATCCCGGCCGCCTCGTTGCGCTTGCGCCACTCGATGCTTGGACATGCGCGTGGTGTCGATGTGCTTGGCCGCCGCCCGGGCGCGCAGCGCGCCCACCGTGGCGTCTTCCCGCGCGATCTTGGTGAACGGGTCGAAGCCGAAGAACCGGCACGCGTTCTGCCAGGTGATCTTGTGGGTCTCCTCGTCGTTCACGTCGGCGGCCCGCAGTTCGCGCCACACCACCTCGGGGGACTCCGGCCAGGTGGTGTCGGTATGCGGGTAGTCGCACTCCCAGGCGATGATGTCGATGCCGATCTCGTGCCGCATCTTCAGCCCGATCGGGTCGGTGATGAAGCAGCCGAGGACGTGCTCGCGGAAGACCTCGGACGGGCAGCTTGCCGCCGAAGTCGTTGTGCATCCAGACCTGGTTCTGCACGTGCCGGTCGACCCGCTCGAGGTAGAACGGGATCCAGCCGATGCCCGCCTCGGAGAAGGCGACCTTCAGGGTGGGGAACTTCTTGAAGATGTGGCTGAACAGCAGGTCCTGCGCGACCAGCGTCATCACCTGCGTCGGCACGATGATCGAGTGATCGGCCGGAGCCTCCGGCGCCAGCTTGATCAGGCTCATCCCGCCGCCGATGTGCAGGCAGAGCACCGTGCTCTCGTCGACGCAGGCCTGCAGCATGGGGTCCCAGTAGCCGGACAGCAGGCTCGGGTAGCCCTGGGCGTGCGGCGCCTCGAGGAAGCTGATCGCCCGGCAGCCCTTCTTGGCCAGCCGCCGCACCTCGTCCGCCGCCAGGTCCGCGCCCCACATCGGCACCATGCCCAGCGGGATCAGCCGTCCGTCGGAACCCGCGCACCACTCGTCGACGTGCCAGTCGTTGTAGGCCTGGAGCATCATCAGCGACAGCGCCTTGTCCGGCGCCTCGGCGAACGTCCTGGCGTTGTACCCGGCCATGCTCGGGAAGCACATCGAGGCGAGCACCCCGTTGGCGTCCATGTCGTCGAGCCGCGCCGCGAGGTCGAAGCAGCCGGGGCGCAGCTCGCTGTAGGTGCCGGGGTCACGGCCCCACTCCTCGGCCGGCCAGCCGACCGTCGCCGCCATGCCGAACGGCGTCGAGGTGGCCGCACCCTGGAAGACCCACTGATCGATCCCCTCGGGGGTGCGCACGACCTTCGGCGCCTGATGCAGGTACTTGGCCGGGACATGATGCTCGTACATGGTCGGGCGGCTCGATCGAATGATCATCGATGCTGACGAGAATCATGTCTTCCATCCGCATGGCCAGCGACCCCCTTTTCGCTCCCGGCAGCTATGCCGTCCAGCTACGTCTTTATTTCAACTGAGTCTAACTAGATCGGGGCCGGTTGCGCTAGTGCCCAGCCGCGTCTTGTGTGGTCAGGCTGGGTCTCTGGTCTGGTCAGGGCGCTTGCCGGTAGACATCCGTGATAACTAAGTTATACTCAGTCTAAATAACTGCACGATCGCCGACGCCGGAGGGCCGATGAGTTCAGCAAATGTGGCCACCTTGTCGCGGCACGCGGTACGAGGCGGTCGCCGGGCTCGCCTGATCCGGCGGTGGGTGAGACGATGGTGCCATGACCTGGGCACTGTGGCGCGGCGGCCTCGAGTCGCGCGCCACGCGCCGACGCCGGCCGCCGGACGCGAGCTGGGTCGATGTCGGCGCCCTGGGTGACCTGCGCGACAACCGGCTGGTGGTGGGCTCCCAGGTGTGTCCGTTGTCGTCGTGCGGGCCGGCCACGCGATCGTCGCGATCGAGAACGAGTGCCCGCACCTGGGCAGCCGGCTATCCGACGGGCAGATCAGCGGCCGGGCCATCCGCTGCGCGGCGCACGGCTACCGCTGGGACCTGACGACGGGCAGGTCCCTGCAGGGTCCCCGCGGGCCGCGCCGCCGCCCGTTGCGCGAGGTGCCCGTCCGGCTGGCCGGGGACAGGATTATGCTCGGCTGGCCGGCGACCTGCCCCGGGTCCGCCGATCCGGCCGCGCGAGAGGCAAGGTTATTACCGGCATGACCGATCCCAGCATTCCGCCGTCGCACCGCGACCTGCTCGAGTCCACCGAGCCGGTGACCCTGGCCACCATCGGCCCGACCGGGTACCCGCAGGTCAGCGCCATCTGGGCCATCCTCGAGGGCGACCTGATCGTGACATCGCTGGCCGGTGTCCGGCAGAAGCTGAAGAACCTGACGGCCCACCCGCAGGCCACCGTGTTCGCCATCGACCCGGCCAACCCCTACCGCACGCTCGAGGTGCGCGGTGATGTCAGCATCGAGCCCGACCCCGAGTTCGGCACGCTCAAGAAGGTCCTCAGCGCCTACGGGACCGACCTGGCATCGTTCAGCGGCCCGCTCGAGGGCCGGGTCACCATCTCCCTGCGCCCGACCCGGGTGGTGGCACTCGGCTAAGTGCCGGCTTCAGGCGGCGGGTCGCTGGGACCAGGACTCGGAGCCGCTGCCGTTGCAGGTGTAGAGGTCGGCGGTGGCCTGGTTCGCGGTAGAGGCACCGAGGACGCTGAGGCACAGGCCTGACGGGACGCTCGTGATCGTCCCGGCGGGAGTGACGGTCCACTGCTGGTCGGCGGCCCCGGTGCAGGGCTCGATGTCAACGCCGGCGTAGTCGGAGGTCGACCCGCCGCCACCTGGAGGCAGTCGCCGGACAGGCCGCCGACGATCGCGCCGTCGGACTTGAGCGTCCAGTTCTCGCTGCCGCTGCCGTTGCAGGTGTAGATGTCGGTCGCCGCGCCGGGCGCGGTCGACCCACCGGTCACGCTTAGGCACTTGCCGGACAGCGCGCCGGCCAGGGTGGTGTTCTCGGAAGCGGCGGAGGAGAACGTCAGGAGCTCCGCCAGCCGGCCGGTACCGTCACGGTGACCGTGTCGCCGCCGACAGCGAAGCCGTCCGGGTTCGGGGCCGGCAGGGCGCCGGCCGCCCCCACGGCCTGCCCGCCGAGGGTGATGCCGCTGGTGGCGGTCAGGCCGCCGCTCGCGCTGAGGTCCACCTGGCTGGCCCAGCCGTAGGAGGCGGGAAGGTCAAGCTGGACGGTGGCCGGCCCCGTGGCCGAGGGGTCGTCCACGTCGTCGAGGACCACGGTCATCGCGCCGTTCGAGTGCTGGACGGCGTAGGCCCGCACGTCCGCCCACGCCGGATTGCTCAGGTTGAGGAACGCGCCGGTGCCCACGTCGTGCACCGCGGCCAGCCCGTAATACTCCGGCTGGGCGGCCAGGTCGCCCGCCACGGCGTCCGCGGCGGTCGGCGCGCACAGCGGCGTGTAGTACATGAACAGGGGCTTGGCGGTGTCGCACTGCACGACGGTGCCGTGCTCGTAGTCGCCGGTTACGCCCTGGCGCGCCGTGACCAACTGGTCGTCGATCTCCCAGAGGGCCGAGGCGAACACGTTGCTCACCCCCTGCTGGCCCTCGCAGACCACCGAATTGCCCTCGTCGATCACCGCGGGCACGCCCAGTGCGGCGGCCGCCGCAACCGCCTCGTTTGCCTGCGACTCCTCGTTGTCGCGGACCGTCGTGCCGAGCAGCTGCGCGATCGTCGGGCTGCCGCCACAGGTGCTGCTTACCAGCGGGTAGTAGTGGCTCGTCAGCTCGTTGACCTGCGGTGCCGTAAGTGCTTTCTGCGCGCTGACGAACGCCTGCTGGAAGCTGCCGTCCGGTGCCCCGGCCGCGTCGGTGCCCTCGACCGGCACGCCCGGCGCCGCCTGCCTGATCGCCGAGACGTAAGCGGCGAAGTCGGTCAGGTACTGCGACGGGTCGCTCTTGTACTGGGAGTAGAGGTCCGGCTCGTTGCCGATCTCGATGGCCTGCAAGGATGAGCCGAGCGCCGTCTGCGCGTACTGCGCCTCGTTGGCGGCCCGTGCCGGGTCGTACTGCTTGAGGTTGACGCCCAGGATCACCTTCCAGCCACTGGCCCGGGCCAGCCCGGCCAGCGCCGTCAGGTCGGCCGGGGTGATCGTGGCGATGGCCCACGACGGCGCGGTCTCGCCGCTGGAGGTCCAGAATGTCTGGTCCACCGTGTTGCCGCCGATGCGCATCACCGACGAGGGGCTGAGCGTGTCGAGGTAGGACGCCAGGTCGCCGCCGGTGAACCCGGGAAGCGCGAGGTCGGAGGCCTCGAAGGACAGGCCGGCCGAGGCCTGCGGTCAGCGAGGTGCCAGTGCTGGCCGCGCTGATGGTGATGACCGGCGGCGCGCGGCGGCGTGCACCGGCGGCGCGGCGGCGAGCCCGGCTGCCAGGGCCAGGGCGCTGGCAGCCAGCAGCGCGGCCGGGCGGCCGGGGCGGCGGAATACGGGGGTACGGGTCATGGAGCGGGGCCTTCCATGAACGACGGCGCGGGCGGGTTTCTCGGTCTCTTTATTCATACTCGCGGAGGGCGCGAGTGGAAATAGGCGAGCGCGAAGCCACGCGTGCGTTCGGCACATTCAAAATCTTCATACGGAACGGAAGGTGGTGACTCCTTTGCGCTACCAGTTCCTGTTACTGGGTGACACCATAAAACCGGCCAATCGAGTCGCTACACCGATTTGATAATCGAATTGTCACCCGCGATGGCGTGGACCGGGGACCGGGGACCCGGGACCGGGGACCGGCCCAGGGTTCCGCCGCAGGCAGGGCGATGGAGCACGCGGACCATGGGCTTACCCTTGTGATCTGGTTACGTTTGCCTACGGTGTCCCTCGCGGGTTTACTTATCCCGGATCCGGCGCTGTTCCTCGCGGCTGCGTCCGCGTTGCTCCGCGACGCACCTGGGCAACCGTGCCCGCCCAACTGACGGAGGATGAGGGAGTCCTGTGCTGATCCGCCTGTTGCGCACCTATCTGCGCCCGTACCGTAGACCGCTCGCGTTCCTCTTGGTGCTGCAGCTCGCGCAGACGCTGGCGACGCTGTACCTGCCGACGCTGAACGCCGACATCATCGACAACGGCGTGATCACGCACAACACGCACTACATCCTGGTGACCGGCGGCTGGATGCTGGCGATCACGCTGGTGCAGATCGTCTGCGCCATCGGCGCGATCTACTTCGGCGCGCAGGTCGCGATGGCGCTCGGCCGCGACGTCCGGCAGGCGATCTTCAGCCGGGTGCTGAGGTTCTCCGACCGAGAGGTGAACCACCTCGGCACCGCGTCGCTGGTCACCCGGACCACCAACGACGTCCAGCAGGTACAGATGCTGGCCCTCATGACCTTCACCCTGCTGCTGTCCGCGCCGATCATGTGCGTCGGCGGGATCATCCTGGCCCTGAACCAGAACGTGCCGCTGTCGTCGCTGCTGCTGGTCGCGGTGCCGCTGCTGGCCGTCATCCTGGGGCTGATCATCGCCCGGATGCGGCCGCTGTTCCGGCAGATGCAGGAACGGCTGGACGGCATCAACCAGGTGCTGCGGGAGCAGATCACCGGTGTCCGGGTCATCCGCGCGTTCGTGCGTGACCCGCAGGAACGGGAGAGGTTCGACCGCGCTAGCACTGAGCTGTTCGACGTCTCGCTGGGCGCGGGCAAGCTGATGGCGCTGATGTTCCCGTCGGTGCTGCTCGTGCTGAACCTGTCCACCACCGCCGTGGTGTGGTTCGGCGGGCACCTGGTCGCGGACGGCACGATGCAAATCGGCTCGCTCACCGCGTTCATCACCTACCTGTCCCAGATCCTGCTGTCGGTGATGATGGCGACGTTCATGTTCATGCTCGTGCCGCGGGCCGAGGTCAGCGCGGAACGGATCATGGAGGTCATCGACACAGAAGCGGACATCGCCGCGCCGGTCAGCCCGCTGCCCGCGGGCCCGCAGCCCGGGCGGCTCGAGCTGCGCAACGTCGAGTTCCGCTACCCGGGGGCGGAGCAGCCGGTGCTGCTCGACATCAGCCTGACCGCGCTGCCGGGCCGGACCACGGCGATCATCGGCGGTACCGGCAGTGGCAAGACGACGCTGGTCAACCTGATTCCCCGCCTGATCGACGTCACCGCCGGGTCCCTGCTCGTGGGCGGCGTCGACGTGCGGGAGCTCGACCCGGCTCATCTGTCGGCGGCCATCGGGCTGGTGCCGCAGAAGCCGTACCTGTTCTCCGGGACCGTGGCCACGAACCTGCGCTACGGCAACCAGCAGGCCACCGACGAGGACCTGTGGCGCGCACTGGAGATCGCCCAGGCCCGCGACTTCGTCCAGCGCATGCCGGACGGACTGGACTCGCGGATCGCGCAGGGCGGCACGAACGTGTCCGGCGGCCAGCGGCAGCGCCTGGCGATCGCCCGCGCGCTGGTGCACAAGCCGCAGATCTACCTGTTCGACGACTCGTTCTCCGCGCTTGACTACGCGACCGACGCGCGCCTGCGCTCGGCCCTGGCGGCCCAGGTAACCGGCGCGACCATGATCATCGTCGCCCAGCGGGTCGCCACGATCAGGAACGCGGACCAGATCCTGGTGCTGGACGCGGGCCGGATCGTGGACCGTGGCACCCATGACGAGCTCATGGGGTCCAGCGACACTTACCGGGAGATCGTCCTGTCCCAGCTGACCGAGCAGGAGGCCGCGGCGTGAGCACGGAGGCCGACAGCACGGAACCTGGCAACGCGGGAGTCGACGGGGAGCGGGCGACGCCCGCGCGCGGTCCGGGCCCGGCCGCCGCGATGCGCGGTCCGGCCCGCTTCGCGGGTGGCATGTCCACCGAGAAGGCCTTGGACTTCAAGGGCTCGGGCAAGCGGCTGCTCGGCCTGCTCCGCCCGTACCGCCTGCTCACGATCTTGGCCCTCACCCTTGCGGTCGCCAGCGTGACCATGTCCGTGCTCGCGCCCCGGCTGCTCGGCGAGGCGATCAACCTCGTGTTCGACGGCTACGAATCGCATCATGGCGTGGACTTCGGCCACGTGGGGCAGATCGTGAGCGTCGTGGTCGTGCTCAACGTCGGCGCCTCGGTCTGCGCGCTGTTCCAAGGCCGGCTGACCGCGACCATGGTCCAGCGGGCCGTGCTCGGCCTCCGGGAGTCGGTCCAGGCCAAGCTGTCCCGGCTGCCGCTGAGCTACTTCGACCGGCAGTCCCGCGGCGAGATCCTGAGCCGTGTTACCAACGACATCGACAACCTGCAGCAGTCCATCCAGCAGACGCTGAGCCAGCTGGTGACCTCGCTGCTGACGATCGTCGGCGTGCTGGTGTTCATGTTCATCGTGTCCTGGCAACTGGCCCTGATCGCGCTGGTCACTATTCCTGCCTCGGTCTGGGGGACGCGGAAACTCGCCCTGCGGGCGCAGCCGCAGTTCATCAACCAGTGGAAGTTCACTGGCGGGCTGAACAGCCACGTGGAGGAGATGTACAGCGGGCACGCGCTGGTGAACGCGTTCGGCCAGCGGGAGGAGGCCATCGCCACCTTTACCGAGCAGAACGAGGCGGTCTACCAGGCCAGCTCCCGGGCGCAGTTCATCTCGGGCACGATCCAGCCGCTGATGATGTTCATGTCGAACCTGAACTACGTGCTGGTGGCCGTCGTCGGCGGCCTGCTGATCGCGGGCGGCTCGCTCACCATCGGCGCCGTGACGGCCTTCATCCAGTACTCGCGGCAGTTCAGCCAGCCGCTGACCCAGGTCGCCAGCATGGCGAACCTGCTGCAGTCGAGCGTGGCGTCGGCCGAGCGCGTGTTCGCCCTGCTCGACGCGCGGGAGCAGGATCCGGACGCCGCCGAGTCGGCCATGCCGGCCGACATCCGGGGCCGGGTCGAGTTCGACGACGTGTCGTTCCGGTACGTGCCGGACCGCCCGCTGATCGAGCACGTCTCGCTCTCGGTGGAGCCTGGGCACACCGTCGCCATCGTCGGCCCGACCGGCGCGGGTAAGACGACCCTGGTCAACCTGCTGATGCGGTTCTACGAGATCGACTCGGGCGCGATCTTGCTCGACGGCGTCGACATCGCGCAGATGAGCCGCGCGGAACTGCGCGGCCTGACCGGCATGGTGCTGCAGGACGCCTGGCTGTTCGGCGGCACGATCGAGGACAATATCGCCTACGGCAAGCTCGGTGCCACCCACGAGCAGGTCGTCGAGGCGGCCAAGGCCACCTACGTGGACCGGTTCGTGCGGACGCTGCCCGACGGCTACGACACCGTGCTCGACGACGAGGGCACGAACGTCAGCGCCGGGGAACGGCAGCTGCTCACGATCGCCCGCGCCTTCCTGGCCCGCCCCGCCGTGCTCATCCTGGACGAGGCGACCAGCTCGGTCGACACCAGGACCGAGGTGCTCATCCAGCATGCGATGGCGTCCCTGCGGCAGGGCCGGACCAGCTTCGTGATCGCCCACCGGCTGTCCACCATCCGCGACGCCGACGTGATCCTGGTGATGGAGAACGGGCACATCGTCGAGCAGGGCACCCACGCGGCGCTGGTGGCGGCGGGCGGCGCGTATGCGCGCCTGTACCAGGCCCAGTTCGCCCAGGCCATGGAGGAGGTCGCCTGATTCGCGCCCGCGTCGGGGTCAGCCGCCGCGTCGCTCCCTGCGTTGTGCCGCCGGCAGCGCGAACCACAGGCCAACCAGCATGCAGGCGACGAGGGCGGTGATCAGCACGGCGGGCAGCGCCCCGGCGACGTAGCTGGTCACCAGCAGGACGGCGGTCAGCACGGCCGCGCCGACGGCCGCCAGGCCGAGCACGGCCATCAGGTTCGCGTACTTGACCAGGGGCTCTTTCATGCCGCGGCGGAACACCAGCCGGTGGTAGGCGACCGGGCCGAGCAGCAGCACGGTGGCGACGGCCGACAGCACCAGGCTGGCCAGGTACAGGTCGCGCTGGGCGCCGTTCAGGCCGACGAACCTGACCGTGAACGGCAGCGAGAGCAGGAAGCCGAACAGCACCTGCACGCCGAGGCTGACGACCCGCAGTTCCTGGATCAGCTCGGCCATGTTGCGGTCATCACGCGCCGCTACCGACTCCGGACGCGGATCGGACGTCGCCTCGGACCTCTCGCCCGTCTCGGCGTCGCCCGCGTTCCCCGCAGGTCTCATCACTGGTACCTCATGGTAGGCGTGGCTACCCTGCGCAGCAGGCGGGAAACGACGAGGCGGTGACGTTCAGGAGAGCGACGGCGCGCGGCTAGCCGAGGGTGCGGGGGAGCCCGAAGTGCGGCGCCTACCGTTGTCTCGAACCGGGTGATCTCGCTGACCCGGTCGCCGGCCAGGGCGATCACCTCAATGCCGCTGAGGCGCAGCGCCCCGGTGACCGCGTCGCGGCGGTACTCGCCCCACGCTGGCTGCCCGTTCGCCCTGACCGGCACCAGCCGGGCGACCTGCTGCCGGTGCACGGCGGTCGCGGTGAAGAAGCGGTGGACCGCCGCGGTCCCCCGGTACTCAAACGGCAGTGGCGGCATGCGCACCCACACGTCATCGGTCATCAGCGCGACCAGCGCATCGACGTCCAGGTCGGTAAAGGCCGCGACGAACCGGTCAACCAGCTCGCGCTCCTGCGGCCCGGCTGGCGCTGGCGGGGGCGGGCCCGACGGCCAGGCCGCGTCCATCGACGCCCGGGCGCGCTTAAGCGCGCTGGTGACGGCGTCTTCGGTCAGCCCCAGCAGCCGGGCGGTCTCGCTCGCCCGGTAGCCGAGCACGTCGCGCAGCAGCAGCACGGCGCGCTGGTTCGGCGGCAGTAGCTGGACGGCGGTGATGAACGCGAGCGAGATTGCCTCGCGGGACTCGTAACGGGCCTCCGGGCCCGGCGCCTGATCGGGCAGTCCCTCCAGCAGCACGTCCGGGTAGGGCTGCAGCCACAGCACCTCGCCCATCCGGGTCGGCTCGGGCGCCTCGATGGGCAGCGGTGACGGGGTCACCGGCCGTCGCCCAGCGGACCGCAGCACGTTGAGGCACCGGTTGGTGGCGATGCGGTACAGCCAGGTGCGGACGGACGAGCGCCCCTCGAAGCCCTCGAGGCCGAGCCACGCGGAAAGCAGCGTTTCCTGCAGCGCATCCTCGGCGTCCTGCAGCGATCCGAGCATGCGGTAACAGTGCACCTGCAGCTCACCGCGGTGCGGCTCGACCAGCGCGGCGAACGCATCCCGGTCCCCGGCGCGCGCCCGCGCGAGCAGTTCCGTCGACATTGCGCGACCCCCATCTTCATCGTTCCCTTTTGCCCTCTACGGACACCGGCAGCGGGCGGAACTGGTCGCTGCCCGCCCGACCAGTTCCCGGCATAAGGCGGTGTCTGCCCCTATGACCGCATCAACGTGCCGCCGACCGCGGCAGAACGGAGAACGAGACACCATGTCAATGTCATCAGCCACCGGCAGCCCAGGCGGCGCGCCGGCCAGGATCGCGAACGGCGCGGTCCTGGTGACCGGCGCCAATCGGGGGATCGGGCGGGCACTGGTCGAGGAGGCCCTGGCCCGAAATGCCCGGCGTGTCTACGCCTGCACACGGCAGCCAATGGTCCACCCCGATGGGCGAGTCACCCCGCTCGTGTTCGACCTCACCGACGCGGCGCAGATCCGGGCAGCCGCTGGGCAGGTGGAGTCGCTCGATGTCCTGGTCAACAACGCCGGAGTCGCGCAGTACGACGATCTCAGTGACCTGTCCGCGATCGAGCAGCACCTCGCCGTCAACCTTTTCGGTACCTATGCGGTGACGCAGGCCTTCCTGCCCCTGCTGACTCGTTCGCGGGGCGCGATCGTCAACGTCCTGTCGACGGGGGCGCTTGCCGCCATTCCGGTTATCCCGGCCTACTCGATTTCCAAAGCCGCCGCGTTCTCCATGTCCCAGTCGCTGCGCGCCCTGCTGGCGGGGCGGGGCGTCCGGGTGCACGCCGTCATGACCGGCCCGACCGACACCGACATGTCACGCGGACTCGACATCCCGAAGGCGTCCCCGGAGTCCGTCGCGCGGGCCATCTTCGATGGTGTGGAGAGCGGCGGGGAAGAGATCTTCCCGGATCCCATGTCGGCCGCCTTGGAGCAGGACTGGAATGGCGGCGCGGTCAAGGCGATGGAACGCCAGAACGCGGGACTGGTCATGGCGGAACCTGTCGCGACGTGATCACCGCGGGCGGAGCGCAACAGCGGCTGCGCTCCGCCCGCGGTTACGGTTTCCGCGCCATGCCGGCGTAGATGGCCAGGTTGCGGCCCTTGCCCAGGTCCCCGGCTCCGGGCCGCCAGCGGTGCACCTGCACCACACCGGGCTCGATCAGGTCCAGGCCCGCGAAGAACTGGCAGACGTCGGCGTGAGTGCGGGCCGCGACCGAGACCGAGGCCTGTTCGTTGTAACGCTGCACGCCCTCGGCCACCTCCGTGGTCGCGACGTCGCCCGCGATTTGCGTGATGGCCAGGTAACTGCCCGGCGGCACGGCATCCATCAGCCGGGCGATGATCGCGCCCGGCTCGTCCTGGTCGGGAATTCCCTGCAGGATCCCCAGCAGCATGACCGCGACCGGCTGCCCGAAATCGAGCACGCCGGCCGCCTGCTCCACGATGGTGCTGGTAGCGCGCAGATCGGCGTCGATGTAGGTGGTCGCCCCCTCCGGGCTGCCGGTCAGCAGGACCCGGGCGTGGCTGAGCACGATCGGATCGTTGTCCACGTAGACCACCCGCGACTGCGGCGCCGCCGCCTGGGCGACCTGGTGGGTGTTGTTCGCCGACGGCAGCCCGGTCCCGATGTCCAGGAACTGCCGGATGCCTGCCTGCGTGACCAGGAAGTGCACCGCCCGGGCCAGGAACGCGCGCTGCGCGCGGACGGCGAGGCGGATGTCCGGGTACGCGGCGGCGACCTGCTCGGCGACGGCCCGGTCGGCGGCGAAGTTGTCCTTGCCGCCCAGCCAGTAGTCGTAAACCCGCGCCATGTGCGCCTTGCTCGTGTCGAACGAGGCACCCCCGCCCGCTGGCTCAAGCCTGCTCGTCACCCGGTCCGCCTTTCCCCCCGATTGCCCCTAATCGTGGCTAATGCTTTCGCGCCGCGCGAGCGAGCGCAACTCGGCCCGGGCAAAGGGGCTCAGCCCTGCGCTGATGCCCCGGCCGCCTGCGCGGCGGAGGACCGGGCACACTGGGGGGTGTCCGAACCTCCCACCGTCCTGGCGGCCGCATGCTCGATGACCTAGCCGGCCTCGGCTTCTTCTTCGCCGTCAGCTCGCACCCGCCGGGAGCGGCAACCGTCCCGCCGTGGCGTCCCGCCGGTGAGTTGCTCAGCCCGTCCCGGCCGCTAATGGACCGCATCGCGGCGGTCAGGGCGGCCCTGGCCAGCCGGGGCGGCGTGGCCGTTGACGAGGTCGAGCCGCGGGTCGCGGCCGCCACCGTGCATCTCGGCCTGGCGGCGCGGCTGGCCTCGCCCGCCCTTGGCGCGGCCGTCCTCGGCTGCCCGCTCGACCTGCGTCCCGGCGGCCTCTGGTGGCAGGAGGCAGCCAGCGGCCCGGTGCCGCTCTCGGTTCCGGCCCCCGGCCCCGTCCGCGCGGGCGGGACCGGCCCTGGGCCGGGGGAGTGGCAGCGGGCGCTGCTGGACGAGGTGCTCGCCCCCGTCACAGCGGCGATCGCGCACCTGGTCCCCGTCTCCGGCCGCGTCCTGCGCGGAAACGTGGCCTCGGCGGTCAACGCGGCCGCTGGCCAGCTGGCCAGGCAGCGCCCGGACCTGGCCGACGGCGCGTGGCAGGCGGCCGCCCGGCTGTTCGCGAGCCCGTTGCTTGACGGCGAACGGCATCCGCCAGGCCCGGCCTTCCGCCGGTCGAGCTGCTGCCTCTTCTACCGGGTCGCACCCGGCGGCCGGGCCGATGTGTGCGGCGACTGCGTCCTCGGGACCCGTCGCGGTGCCGCGATCGGGCCGGGCGGGGTATTAGTACGCCGGGCACGCGGCCTGCCCCAGTTCCGCCGCGCGCGGGGAGCCGGAGCCGAGCACCTGGCCGAGCCAGTCGAAGGCGCGGGCGTGGAAGAGGGTGCGAGCGCCGCTTTCGCAGTGCTGCCCGGCGCCTTCCGCGGCGCTGAAGCGGCAGAGCCGCTTGCGGCAGACGAGGGCGTCGTAGAACCTCTCCGCATCAACGCTCAGGTCGTCGCCCTCGGCCGAGCAGACGAAGGTGGGGCACTGGATGCGGTCCTCGATGCCCTTCAGTGAGTACTGCGGGGCGATCCTGAAGTAGTCGAGCGGGTCGCTCAGGCCGTGGACCATCAGGTTGCGCCGCATCGCCCAGCCCGCCGTCGGCTTGCTCATGACCGCGCGCACCAGGTGGTCAAGCAGGCGCAGCAGCGCCGGGCTGCCGTCGGGCAGCTGGCGGGCGAGGAAGCCGGGCAGGCGCCGCGCGACCGCGCCGAACAGGTCGTAGGGCCCGCAGTCGGACACGCAGGCCGCCAGCCGGTGCTCGGCCGTCGCCGCGCGCGGCGCCAGGTAACCGCCGAAGCTGAGCCCGATCAGCGCGATCCGGCCCGGGTCGACCTCCGGCCGGGTCAGCAGGTAGTCGACCACCGGGGTGATGACGTTCTCCCAGTCCGGGCGGAACGGCACCCCGGCTTCGATGATCATCGCGCCCTGGCCGGGGCCGTCGAACGTGAGGACGTTGTAGCCGCGCTCGAGCGCGGCGGCGCCGTTGGCGAAGTAGAGCTCTTCGGCCGTGCCGTCGTAGCCGTTGGTCAAGATCACGGTCGCGCGCGGACCGCCGTCCTCGGCGGCGCGGAAGAAGTAGCCGGGCAGGAAGGACCCCTCGTACGGGATCGCGATGATCTCCGGCGGAAACGCGAGCAGCGCCGCGCCGCGGCGGAAGCTCTCCACCTCCCGCCGGTGGGACTCCGCCAGCCGGGGCCGGCCGGGGCGCCCAGCGCGAACAGCCCCGCCGTGCGGAAGTAGTTGCTGGCGCGGAAGAACGCGCCCCTGGCGCTGGCGACCTGCCCAGTCGCCGCGCTGGCGGTCGCCTCGGCGGCCAGCCGGGCCGCCGCCGCGGCCCAGGCGTCGTGCCAGGACGTCAGGTCGGTCCCGGCGACCCGCCGGGCCGCGGCCAGGCATTCCCCGGCGTCGGCACCCCCGTACGGCGCGTAGCCGAGCGCGCGCAGCAGCTGGGCCTCGAACAGCTCGTCTTTCATCAGCCTCGCCATGGCGCCGGCTCCTGTCTTGAACTTACATATGTTTACTTACGACTGTTTGATCATAGGCGCTAAGTAAACGGATGTAAAGTGAGTGGCATGGAGACCTCGGCGCGCGCCAGAAACCCCCGCGGCAGCGGGATGCGGCTTCATGACGAGATAGTCGGCGCGGCGATCGCCCTCATCGACGAGACGGCTGACCCGGCGTCCCTCACGCTGCGCGGCGTCGCCCGCCGGGCGGGCATCACCGCGCCGTCGATCTACCCGCACTTCGCCGATCTCGCGTCGGTCACCGCGGCCGTGCTGGCCAGGAGCTTCGAAGAGCTGCGGGACGCGGTCCAGGCGGCGATCGATGCCCACGACGATCCCGCCGCCGCGCTCATCGCCGCCGGGCGCGCCTATGCCGGGTTCGCCTGGGATCATCCCGCCCGCTACCGGCTCATGTTCGACGCCAGCGGCTACGCTCCCGAGGCCGTCGCCACCTTCGCCCTCGTCCGGGAGGCGATCAGGGCCTGCGCCGAGGCCGGCCTGAGCGCCAGCGATGACCCGCACGCCGACACCTGGCTCATCTGGGCCGCCCTGCACGGCGTGGCGACCCTCGAGAAACCCTCCCGCTCCGACTACCTGCGCCTCGGTTCGCTCGACCGCCCGGCCCTGCTCGAAACGCTCATCCGCAGGATCGCCCGGCTGGCCTGACGCGGGCGGTCACCCGGACCGGGCCGGGCTCGTCGGCCCCGTCAACCACATCCGCGTCCGGCCGGCCCTGGGAGCTCGTTTTATAGTTTGTATGAATACGAAACTATTGTGCCGAGGGGCGATCGGGTGACAAGCACGGAAGACGCGGCCGCGCCGGGCGATGCGGACGGCGCGGCAGGCAACCGGTTCGAGTCCGGCGCGCGGGTAGCGGAGCTGCTGCGCGGCGTCGGCTACCTGCCGGACGGCAAGATCGCGACCGTGGTTCACCTCGGCGACCGGCTGGGCAAGCCGGTGCTGGTGGAGGGGCCGGCCGGGACGGGCAAGACCGAGCTGGCCAAGTCGGTGGCCGCGATGACCGGGGCGCGGCTGATCAGGCTGCAGTGCTACGAGGGCATGGACGAGGCGAAGGCGCTGTACGAGTGGGACTACCGCAAGCAGCTGCTCGCCATCCAGCTGCACACGGCCGACGAGGGCAGCCTGTTCGCCGAGGACTTCCTGCTCACCAGGCCGCTGCTGGAGGCGATCCGGGCGACCGAGCCGGTCGTCCTGCTGGTGGACGAGGTGGACCGGCTCGACGTCGAAGCGGAGGCGCTGCTGCTGGAGGTGCTGTCGGACTACCAGGTCTCGATACCGGAACTGGGCACGGTGTCCGCCCGGCAGGTGCCGATGGTCTTCCTGACCTCGAACGGCAGCCGCGAGCTGTCGGAGGCGCTCAAGCGCCGCTGCCTGTACCTGCACATCGACTACCCCACGGTCGAGCGCGAACGGGAGATCGTGCTGGCCCGGGTGCCGGGCATCTCGGAGGCCCTGGCCACCCAGCTCGCCCAGGTCATCAGGTCGCTGCGGCTGCTCGACCTGAAGAAGAAGCCATCGGTGTCGGAGACACTCGACTGGGCGCGGACCCTGCTCGTGCTCGGGGCGGGCCAGGTCGACAGCGAGCTCATCGAGGCGACCATGCCGGTGCTGCTCAAGAACCAGGCCGACATCGAGCTGGCGCTGAAGAAGCTGGGCGATCAGGCGCGGTGAGGCTACCCGGCCAGGAATCTCGTGACGGCGTCGATGCAGCCGAAATCCGACGGCGTGCCGAAGTGGTCGACGCCGCGCAGCGTCACCAGCCGGGCGTCGGGCAGCGCCGCGAGCAGCTGGTCGGCCAGGCCCGGCGAAGTCCCGGTCGCCCAGCACGAGCAGCACTGGCAGGGCGACCGCGGCCAGATCGGCCAGGGCCAGCGCCGGGTGCGGCGCGCGCAGGTAGCGCGCGACCGCGTGCCGGTCGTTGCCCGCGGTGGCGGCCAGCCGCCAGAGCAGGCGCGCCGTCGGGTCGTCCGGTTCGGTGCCGGACTCGAGCCCCGCCGCGATGCCCGCCCCCTGCCCGCCGCCGGCCCGGGCGCTGCCATCGCCGACGCCGAGCAGCGCGATCTTGCGGAACCGGCCCGGTTCCGCCGCGGCCGCGGCGAGCAGCGCCTGACCGCCGGCCGAGAAGCCCACCGCGTCGACCTGGGCGTGGTCGCCGATCGCGGCCAGGACCGCCGCCGCGCGGCCGGTCTGGGCCGGGTCCTGGGCCGAGTTGGCGCCGTGCCCCGGCAGGTCCATGCCGATCACGGTGCGCCCCTCGTCGGCCAGTATGTCGACCCAGCCGGCCGCTCGCCAGTTGTGCTCGAACGACGACGCGAGACCGTGCACGAGCAGTACCGGGTGATCGTTCATGCCGCGACGATAACATCGCCCGCGCCCGGCGGTGCGCGGTGATCGCGGCGGTCGAGGGGCTCGTCGCGGAGCTGCGGCTAGTCGGTATCCCGGTCTCCGCCTCGGAGTACATCGACGCGCTGTCGGGGCTGCGCTTCGTCGACCTGGGCGACCGGGCCGCGGTCAAGACGGCGATCGGCGCGGCGGTGGTCAAGGACGCACAGCACGAGAGCGCCTACTCGGAGGTGTTCGACCTGTACTTCGCCGGCCGCAGCCTCGACCGGGCCGGCGGTGGCGCGGGCGGCCGGGACCCGGGCGCCGATGGCGGTTCGGGCGGCCAGCCGGGCGGCCCCGGTGATGGTGACGGCCGCGGTGGCGGCCAGGGCGGCGGCGTGCTCGGCGCGGTGGACGACGACGGGCTCACCGCGCTGCTGCTGAAGGCGCTCGAGGCGAACGAGCCGGCGCTGCTGCGCGCGCTCGCCGCCGCGGTGGTGACCAGGTACGCGGGCATGGAGCCGGGCCGCCCGGTCGCGGGCACCTACTACCTGTACCGGGCGATGCGGGCGGTGCAGCCCGACACGCTGCCCGGGCGGCTGCTGGCGGCCGCACCGGACGGCGGGGACGACGGGCTCGCCCGGATGCTGCTCACCGAGGAGTACGAGCGGCGGGTGGCGGATTTCCGGCGCGAGGTCGAGGCCGAGATCAGGCGGCGGCTGGTCGCCGACCGGGGCGCCGACGACGTCGCGCGCACGCTGCGCAAGCCGCTGCCGCAGGACGCCGGCTTCCTGACCGGGTCGGCGGCCCAGATCGCGCCAGCTGCGCGACACCGTCCAGCCGCTGGCGCGCAAGCTCGCGGCCAAGCTCGCCTACCGGCAACGGCACCGCCGCCGCGGCCCGCTCGATTTCCGGCGCACCGTGCGCGAATCCATGTCGACCGGCGGCGTGCCGATGACACCGGTCTTCCGGCCGCCCCGGCCCGCCAAGCCGGAGCTGGTGATCCTGGCCGACATCTCCGGGTCGGTGGCCAACTTCGCCGTGTTCACCCTGCACCTGACCTACGCGCTGCGCACGGAGTTCACCCGGGTCCGCAGCTTCGTGTTCGTTGACACCGTGGACGAGGTGACCGAGATCCTGGCCGGGGCGGACAACATCGCCGCCGCGACCGCGGAGATCAACGCCCGCGGCTGCGGGGTGTGGCTGGACGGCCACTCGGATTACGGCAACGCGCTGCGGTCGTTCCGCGAGCGCTACGGTGACCAGCTCAGGAGCCGCTCGACGGTGCTGGTGCTGGGCGACGCCCGCAACAACTACCACGCGCCCGGCGCCGAGGCACTGAAGGAACTGTCGCGGCGGGCCGGGCACGTTTTCTGGCTGAACCCCGAGTCCTACCGCGCCTGGGACAGCGGCGACTCCGTCATCAGCCAGTACGCGCCGTTCTGCGACGCCGTATTCGAGTGCCGCAACATACGGCAGCTGCAAGCGTTCATCGAACAGCTCGTCTGAGCAAGGTGCGACGGTAGAAGAGAGGAGTAACGGACCGTGGCTTAAAGTCACAGGCCCGTTACTCCGGTTTGGCGTGAACGTTAAAAGCCGACCCGCGAACGTTAAAAGACGGACGTCGACCGTTAACAAAGGATCAACGCCGAGTCGCCCCTTAGTGAGGCCATGTGATGATGACCGTGCAGCGCACATAGGCGGCCAAAAAGTGCCACAATGTCCGAGCGGTAGAGGATGGCGATGGTGACGGACCAGCGGGCGTGGTTTCTTCCCGCCCTCACGGAGGAGCAGCCGAAGGTGGACGTGGATACCGGGGTCGCGCACATCGCCCGCGTCTACAACTTCTGGCTGGGCGGCAAGGACAACTTCGCGGCCGACCGCGAGGCGGCCGAACTGGTGATCTCCTCCTATCCCACCATTCTGGCGAGCGTCCGCGCGCAGCGGGAGTTCCTCGGCCGCGCCGTCGAATACCTGGTCTCCGAGGCCGGCATCCGGCAGTTCCTCGATGTCGGCACCGGGCTGCCCAGTGCCAGCAACACGCACGAGGTCGCCCAGCTGATGGCACCGGAGGCACGGGTCGTCTACGTCGATAAGGACCCGATCGTGCTCGCGCACGCCCGCGCGCTGCTGGCCAGCAACCCCGAAGGCGCGACCGCCTATCTGGACGCGGACCTGCGTGATACCGACGAGATCCTGGCCGAGGCGGCGAACACGCTGGACTTCAGCCAGCCGGTGGCGGTGATGCTCATCGGGATTTTGCACTGCATCCCCGACTCCGATGACCCGGCCGGCCTGGTGCAGCGCCTGCTCGACGCGGTGCCCCCGGGCAGCTACCTGGTCATCGCCCACCCCGCGAGCGACATCCACGCCACCCAGATCGGGACCGCGGCTAACCGGCTCAACCAGGTGATGGCCGAGCCGGTCACCATGCGCAGCCACGCCCAGGTGGCCCGCTTCTTCGACGGCCTCGACCTAGTGGAGCCGGGGCTCGTCCAGCTGCACCGGTGGCGCGCGGACCCCGCTGACCCCGACACTGAGCTGGCGAACTACGGCGGGGTCGCGCGCAAGCCCTAAGTTCGCGACCGCCCGGCGAGCCGGGCGAAGCCACGGGCCCGTTCGATGCGATTGTTGTGTTCCTCAGCTGCCGTACAGGGCGGCCCGGCGGTCGGCCAGGTAGGTGCCGGCTGATCCGGCCGGGAGATCCGCGACGATCAGCTCTTCGCCCTTCGGGCCGGCCTGCGCGAGCACCTCGCCGTCCGGCCCGCAGATCACGCTGAGCCCGTTGTACTCGAACAGGCCGTCCGCCCCGCAGTAGTTCGCGTAGACCAGGCCGCAGCCGTTCTCGCAGGCCCGCGCGCGCACGAGCACCTGCTGGACGACCTCGAACCCGGCCATGTTCGCGGTCGGCACCAGCACGGTCCGCGCTCCGTCGGCCGCGAGGCGACGGACGGCCTCCGGGAACTCGACGTCGTAGCAGATCAGCAGCCCGGCCCGCGAACCGCCGAAGTCGAAGGCGGCCGGCGGCCGGGGGTTCGGGGCGAACAGGGCCCGGTCCACGTCGCCGAACAGATGCACCTTGCGGTGCCGCCCCTGGACGACCCCGTCCGGCCCGACCAGCGTGGCCGCGTTGTACGGGCGCTCGCCCTCGGCGCCGTCGGCCGCGGCGCGCTCGGGGTGCCCGAAGGCGATCGCGAGCCGGTGCCGCCGCGCGATCTGGGCGACCGCGGTCTCGGTCGGGCCGCCGGGGTCCTCGGCCAGCTTCGCCACCTGGCCGGGGGCAAGACCGTAGCCGGAGGTGAACATCTCCGGCGTCACCAGCACCTCGACCCGCTGCGCGGCGGCCGCGGCGCAGATCTCGTCCAGCCGGCGCAGGTTGCCCGGCACGTCGAGCGGCCCCGGCTGGCACTGCCAGGCGGCGACCCGCGTTGTCGTGCTCACCCGTGCAGTCTCCCAGACCGACGGGTCATTCGCCTAGATCGACCGGGGCCAGCTGGTCGAAGAGGTCGCCCGGGCCCGGGTTCTGCGGCGGGCAGGAGCCGCCGAAGTGCGCGGTGATGCCCCAGACCGCGTTGAGCGCCGTCTGGACGGCGCCCTCGGCCCAGGCCGGGGTGAAGGAGACGTCATCGCCCGCGATGAAGATGCCGCGCTCGGCCGGCGGCAGGCCCCGCTGCATGAAGTGGTTGTACATGCGGTGGTTGTAGCGGTAGTGGCCGGGCAGGGCGCCCTTGAACGCGCCCAGGAAGTTGGGGTCGTCCTCCCAGGAGACCGTCACCGGGTCGCCCACGATGTGGCTGGCGATGTCGATGCCGGGGTAGATCTTGCCCAGGGCGTCCAGCGTGAGCTTGACCCGCTGGTTGACGTCATAGGGCAGCATCTTGAGCGCGTCGGACATCCAGGAGTAGGTCAGGCAGATGACCGCGGGCCGGTCCGGGCCGTTGTCGAACAGGTACGTGCCGCGGGTGAGCCGGTCGGTCAGGGTCATCCCCATCAGCGGCCGGCCGGTGGCGGGGTCGATATCCGTCCAGAACGGCCGGTCGACCATCACGAAGGTCTTGGACGCCTGCATGTAGCGGGTGCGGTCGAAGGCCATCCACAGATCCTGCGAGAAGAGGCTCTCGTCGCAGCTGATCTGGGTCGTGAGGAGCCAGCTCTGGCAGGTGGCGAGGACCGCGCCGTGGGTCCGGCTGGTGCCCCAGCGGTCGCGCACGGTCAGCGATCCGCCGCCGTCGCGGCCGATGGCGGCGACGCCCGGGCGCGGCACGCCGCCGTGCAGGCCGGCCAGGGTGGTGCCCGCGGGCCAGGGACTGCGCTCGCTGACCGGCAGCGTCCACAGCCCGCGGGGCAGCTGCTCCACCCCGCCGAGTATCAGCTGCTGGTCGGTGTCGCAGTTGGTGAGCACGACCCGCAGGATCTCGAGCATCGAGTTGGGGAAGTCGGAGTCCCAGCCGCCGGTGCCGAAGCCGACCAGCCCGAACATCTCGCGATGGCGGAAGGTCAGCTTCGAGAACGCGCGCGAGGTGCTGATGAAGTCGTAGAAGGTGCGGCCGTCCCAGGCCGGCACGAGCTCGTCCCACAGCCGCTTCAGCGTCGTCGTGTCGCGCGCCCGGATCGCGTTCTGCAGGGCGGTGAAGCCGATCTCCTCCAGCGCCTCCTCCCAGGCCCGGGCGACCTCGGTGAATTCCGGGGGCAGGTCAGCGAGGGTTTGGCCTTGGTAGGTGTGCCCGGCGATGTCGATGACGGTGGACCCCGCGGCCTCGGTGAGCGGGTTAGGGAAGGGCGCGCCGCTGAGCCCGAGCCGGCTCGGCGTAGTGGAAGAAGGACGTGCCGGAGACAGGGAACCGCATCCCGCCGAGCTCGGCGATGATCCCGTCGGCCCCTTCGAACTCGTGCGAGCGCAGGCGCCCGCCGATCCCGCCGGCCTCGTAGACGACCGGCCGCAGCCCGATGTCCATCAGCTCATAGGCGGCCACCATCCCGGCCAGCCCCGCTCCCACGATGGCGACCGTGGCCCCGTGCGCCGACTCCGGGACCGTGGCGAGACCCGCGGGATGCCGCAGCCAGTCGTCGTAGGCGAAGGGGAAGTCGGGGCCGAAGATCGTCACCGGCCCAAGCGCGGAATCACTCATGCCTTGATGCTACGGGTGAAGGGACCGGCAGCCCGGGACGGCATCCTGGTCCGGTGCGGCCGCACCATCGCCCCCGGACCCAGCCCAGCTGTCAGCAGCACATCTGCCGACAGCAGAGGTCCAGGCGCGTCCGGCCGCAGCTGCTTATCGTTGGTGCATGGATATCATCCAGCTGATGCCGCGCCTGCACTTCCTGCGGCTGCCGGTCGGGCAGGCCTACCTGTGGAGCGATCCCGACGGGCTCACGCTCATCGACGCCGGCCTCCCCGGCTCCGGGCCCCTGATCGCGGCGGGGATCCAGCAGGCTGGGTACCGGCCCGCGGACCTGCGGCGGCTGGTCCTGACCCACTTTCACCCCGACCACGTCGGCGCCGCGGCCGACGTCGCGGGCTGGGGCGCGGTGGAGGTGCTCGCGCACCACGCCGACGCGCCCTTTATACGTGGCCAGGCCGCCGGGCCCCCACCGGATCTGGCCGACTGGGAACGGCCACTCTACGACCAGGTGGCGGGCCAGATCCCGGCGGAACCAGCGGGTCCGCCGGAACCGGCCGCGCCGCCCCGCATTGACCGCGAACTCGGGGACGGCGACGAACTCGGGTTCGGCGACGGCGCCGTGACCGTGGCCGTCCCCGGCCACACGCCCGGCAGCATCGCGGTTTACCTTCCCCGGCACCAGGTGCTCTTCGCCGGCGACGCGGCGGCGCGCGGCCCGAACGGGCGGATCATCAGCGTGTTCAATGTGGACCGGGCCGAGGCCGCCGCATCGCTGCGCCGGCTGGCCGGCCTCAGCGTCGCCGTCGCCTGCTTCGGTCACGGCGAGCCGCTCACCGGCGACGCCTCCGCCAGGCTGGGGACCGCGGCCCAGAGCCTGCCCGCCGACAGCGATTAGCGTGCCGGCGGCCGCAGCGCCCGTCTAGACGCGAGCGAAGATCAACACGACGAACAGCAGGGTCAGGGCCGCGCCCGCCGTGTGCAGGATAAGCACGAGGGGGGTGAAGACCAGCGGCGCGGTTCTGGGGTCCTCGCTGTCAGCGTCGCTGGCCGCGGCGTCGGGCGCCGCACGCTTGGCGGCGCGTCGGTTGACGTTGAACCACGAAAGGCCCGCCGCGATCGCGCCGAGCACGATGCCGAGGCCAATCGCGAGCATGATCCGGTCGCGGCTGATCACGTAGCCGACCCAGAAGGCGAGGCCAATGAAACCCAGCGCGGGGTGCACGAACTCTGCCGCCTCCTTGATCCCGGGCAGCGGCTGATCTCTTTCGGCCTGCAGGGACGGCGGGGCGAAGCGGGCGTCCTTGCCGGGATGCGCTCGCGTCGCCGGGGGAGCGGCTGGCGCGGCTGCGGCGGCCTGGCTGCCGCTGGCGGGGGAGGGGACCGCCGCCCTGTTGGTGCTGGCGGCCCCGGTCTGCCCGGCCGGGACAGGAACCGGTTCCGCGGGCGCGGACTCGGTTTTCCCGATGCGGGTTGCCGTCGCCAGCAGGTAGGTGCCTATGGCGACGGTGCTTATCCACAGCACAAGTGCGGCGATGGCCACGCGCTTGCCTCCTCTCGTTATGTCTCGAATCTACTCACGCGCGCGGTCCGTTCCGCCGCCGGCTGAGCTCTTCCGGTTCTACGCTGCGACAGATGCGTGCGTGCGGATAGTGAAACGGCGGCGTTCAGTCCCGGCGGAACTCGGCTCGCCAGCGCAGCTTCGGCGGGTCCTCGTCGTCGGCGAACTGCTCGACGCTGACTGCCCGCAGCGGGCCGCCGGCTTGATCGAGTTCGGCGCGGGTGAGTGCCCACGGCATCATCGCCGGATCGCGTTCGGGTGACTCGTCATTGGTGGCACGGGCGATGACCAGCAGAGTTCCGCCGCGCGCGACCGGGATGTGCAGCGCGGCGAGGGCGCGGGCCCGGACCGGGCCGTACAACGGCTGGATGGTGTAGGCCTCAAAGACCAGGTCGAACGCGTCGGCCCAGGCGGCCGGCAGGGCCACGAGGTCGGCCGTCACGTACTCGACGTGGGTCCCCGGGTTCTCCCGGATCGCCCGCGCGGTCGCCGTCGGAGCCACGTCGAACGCGGTCACGGAGTAGCCATGCCGGGCCAGGAACTCCGCGTCGTAGCCAAGGCCGGAACCGACCACCAGGGCGTGCTGGCCGGCGCCATCCACGCGCCCGCGTTCGGCCCACTCGATCAGATGCGGGTTAGCGTCGCCGTCTGCCCACGGCACCACGGTGTCGCCCGCCTCAGCCTCGGCGTACAGCGCCTCGAACCATCCGGTCTCGTCCCCGGCGGTGGCGGCCAAGGCGGCGAGTTCCCTCGCCCGGTGCCTGCGCGCGTTCTCCTCGTCGATTCCCACAGCCCGAGATGGTACCCGCCAGACGGCTTCCCGGACGGGGCGATTCGAAGCCGTCCAGCCTGCGGATTGGTCATGTCTCCCCGGTTCGGCGAAATCTTTCGGCGTGCATCGACCAATCCGTTCCGCACATGGTCTCGAATGTCTTGCATGAACCTGCCACCAACGGGATCGCCAGGCCAGCAGCCTGCTGATCCTGGCCACTCTGAGGGGCATGGCCAGGATCTGCCGGGGCTGCTGGCCAACGTGGCCCGCGGTGATCATGCGGCCTTCGAGGCCGTCTACGACCAGCTGGCGGCGCCGGTGTACGGGGTGGCGCGCAAGGTGCTGCGGGATCCGGCGCAGTCTGAGGAGGTCGCACAGGAGGTCATGCTGGAGGTCTGGCGATCCGCCTCCCGGTTCGACCCGTCCCGGGGGAGCGCGGTCGCCTGGGTGATGACCATCGCCCACCGGCGGGCGGTAGACCGGGTCCGGTCCGAGAACGCGTCGACCGCCCGGGAGCAGAAGATGGCGGTCGACCAGGTCAGCGGGGACGACGTCTTCGAACTGGTGGACTCGGCGCTGGACCGGCAGCGGGTGCGACGGTGCATGGGGAGCCTGACCACCTTGCAGGCCGAGGCCATCAAGCTCGCCTACTACCAGGGCTACACCTACCCCGAGGTCGCTGGAGTGCTGGGAGTCGCGCTCGGCACGGTCAAGACCCGTATCCGGGACGGCCTGATCCGGATGCGCGATTGCATGGGGGTCACCTGATGAGCGTCCAGAGCCACGAGCTTCACCTGCTGACCGGTGCTTACGCGGTCGACGCACTGACGGGTGACGAGCTAGATCAATTCGAGAAGCATCTGCTGCGGTGCCCGTCCTGCACCGAGGAGGTCCGGGGGATGCAGGAGACCGCGGCCAGGCTCGGCATGACCACCGCCATCGAGCCGCCGCCGTGGATGCGCCAGCAGGTGCTGACCGCCGCGAGCCGCACCCGGCAGCTTCCGCCGTCTGGTGGCAGGCTGCTCGGCCGGGGCACCTCACGGCGGGCGACGCGCCTGCGCCGCTCGCTGCCGCGGTCAGCCGCCGCGGTCACCATGGCGGCTGCCATCGTCGTGCTGGCCGTCCTCCAGGTGAACACCCGTCACCAGCTTGAGCAGACACAGCAGGCCAGCGGTAACGTGGCCGCGGTCCTGGCCGCGCCTGGCGCGCACATCGTAACGAGCTCCACCACCGTGGGCGGGTCGGTGACGGCGGTCATCTCCCCGCGTGACCGCGAGGCGGTTGTCACCACCACGGGTATGCCCACTCCGGCCGATGCCAAGGTCTACCAGCTCTGGGTGATCAACGCGGCGGGCGCGCGCTCGGCCGGACTGCTGCCCGGCGGCAGCAGCGGCGGAGTTACCTCGCCGGTCCTCGCGGCCGACGTCCGGACCGGTGACCGGCTGGGCATCACCGTCGAGCCCGCGGGCGGGTCAAAGCAGCCCACCACCATCCCGGTCGTGCTGCTGGCGGCGCACGCATAGCTCGCCACCGTCCGCTGCTGGCAGCGGGCGGTGGCTTGTAAGCCACGCGCCGGCGGTGTCGGGCACAATGGGCTCATGACAGGCCCGAGCGGTGCCGCCGCGCTACCGGTCATCGACGTTGGGCCGCTGGTCAACGGCGCTCCGGCCGCGGCGGTGGCGGCGGTGGCGGAGCAGATCCAGGCGGCCTGCCGCGAGCGCGGCTTTTTCTACCTGACGGGGCATGGCGTGCCCGCCGGGCTGCTGGATGAGCTGGCCGACGCGAGCGCTGAGTTCTTCGCGCTGCCCGCGGCGGACAAGCTGGAGATAGCGATGGAACGCGGCGGCCGGGCCTGGCGGGGTTTCTTCCCGGTGGGCGGCGAGCTCACCTCCGGGCAGCCGGACCTGAAGGAAGGGCTGTACTTCGGCGCCGAACTGCCGGGCAATGACCCGCGTGTACTGGCCGGGCTCCCGCTGCACGGCCGCAACCTGTTCCCGTCCCAGGTCCCGCGGCTGCGCCCGCTGGTGCTGGCCTACCTTGACGCCCTGACCAGCGTCGGCCAGGCGGTGCTGGCCGGAGTGGCGCAGAGCCTCGGCCTGGACGCCGGGTACTTCGCCGACCGGTACACGGCGGACCCGACCATCTTGTTCCGGATCTTCCACTACCCGCCGTCGCCGGCCCGGTCCGGCGGCTGGGGAGTGGGCGAGCACACCGACTACGGCCTGCTGACCCTGCTCGCGCAGGACGACAGCGGCGGCCTGCAGGTCGCCACGCCCGAGGGCTGGATCGACGCCCCGCCCATCCCCGGCACCCTGGTCTGCAACATCGGTGACATGCTCGACCGGCTGACCGGGGGCTGGTACCGCTCGACGCCGCACCGGGTCCGCAACCTCAGCGGCCACGGCCGGCTCTCGTTCCCGTTCTTCCTCGATCCGGGCTTCGCCGCTGAGGTGCCGCCGCTTCCTGACCGCGCCGCCGCCGGAGACGACGGCAGGCGGCGGTGGGACGGGCAGGACCTGCGCGCCTTCACCGGCAGCTACGGCGACTACCTCCTCGGGAAGGTATCCAAAGTCTTCCCGCAGCTCCGCAGCGACGTGCTGGGATAGACGCGCCGCGGTAGACCTGGGCCAGACCGTTACGTCAGTGACTATGAACTAAGAGAAGAGCCGCATGGGCACCACCACCGTCGTCGAGTCAGCCCGCAGTGCGCTGGGGCCGGTCGGCGTCCTCCTGCCGTTCTCGCGCACCAGCCCGCCGTCGGCCGATCTGCAGCGCGACGCGGTTCGCCGCCTGGAGCGGGCCGGCTACCGCGCCACCTGGACCAACGAGGCCGTCGGGGGCAAGGACGCCCTGGTACAGCTGGCCATCCTGCTCGCGGCCACCGAGCGGATGGTGTTCGGCACCAGCATCGCCAACATCTGGGCCAGGGCGCCGCAGACCGCGCACGGCGCGGCCGCGCTGCTGGCCCAGGCCTTCCCCGGCCGGTTCGTGCTCGGGCTGGGCGTCGGCTACCCGCACCAGGCGGCCAGCGTCGGCCGGGAGTTCGGCCGCCCGGTGGCCACGATGCGCGACTACCTGGACCAGATGGGCGCCCCGACCCAGCTGCCGGCCCCCGATGTGGCCTATCCGAAGATCATCGGCGCGAACGGCCCGAAGATGCTCGCGCTGTCGGGCGAGATCGCTGACGGGGCGATGCCCGCGATGGCGCCGCCCGAGTTCACCGCCCAGGCCCGGCAGGTACTCGGCCCGGGCAAGCTGCTGGTGATCGGGCTGGCCGTCGCCGCCGACGCCGACCCGGAGCGGGCGAAGGCGACGGCGCGGCAGACGGTGGCCGGCCGGCTCGGCGCGCCCGGCACCTACGCGGCTACCATGGCGCGGCTGGGCTACTCGGAGCAGGAGATCGCCGAGGTGGGCGACCGGCTGGTGGACGCGATCGTCGGCCACGGCGGCCCGGCGGCGATCGCGGCCAAGGTGCGCGAGCACCTGGCGGCCGGCGCGGACCACGTGATGGTCATGCCCACCGCCGACTTCGCTGACGGCGTTGACCAGCTGGAGCAGCTCGCGCCGACGCTGTCCGGGCTCACCAACTTGCCCGTAGGCTGAACCGCGTGAGCACGCCCGCGCTTCAGCAACCACAGTGGCCCGACGCTGACCGCCTCGGGGGCGGTGGTGCGCGGCCTGGCGGGCCTGCCGCCGCTGGTCCTCGCCGCCGAGTGCGACCAACTGAAGGACCGGCTGGCCGCGGTGGCGCGCGGTGAAGCGTTCCTGCTGCAGGGCGGTGACTGCGCGGAGACGTTCGCCGGCACCACCGCCGACAGCGTCCGCGCCAAGTTCCAGACGCTGCTGCAGATGGCCGTCGTGCTGACCTACGCGGCCAGCGTGCCGGTGGTGAAGGTCGGCCGGATGGCAGGCCAGTTCGGCAAGCCGCGGTCGGCCGCCACCGAGGTGCGGGACGGGGTGGAGCTTCCGGTGTACCGGGGTGACGCGGTCAACGGCATCGAGTTCACCGCCGCGGCCAGGACGCCCGACCCCGGCCGGCTGCTCGAGGCGTATCACTGCGCATCGGCCACGCTGAACCTGTGCCGGTCCCTCGCTAGCGGCGGCTACGCCGACCTGCGGCAGGTGCACGCCTGGAACCAGGACTTTGTGGCCGGCAGCCCGGCCGGGCAGCGCTACGAACAGCTGGCGGACGAGATCGACCGGGCGATCTCGTTCATGCACGCGTGCGGGTCCGACGGCCGGGAGTTGCGCGCGGTGGAGATCTACTCCAGCCATGAGGCCCTGCTGCTCGACTACGAGCGCGCCCTGACCCGGGCCGACGCGCGGACCGGGCAGACCTACGACCTGTCAGCGCACCTGCTCTGGATCGGGGAGCGCACCCGCGATCCGCGCGGCGCGCACGTCGAGTTCGCCCGCCAGATCCGCAATCCCATCGCCGTCAAGATCGGGCCGGACGCGGCCGCGCAGGACGTGCTCGAGCTGATCGAGGCGCTCGACCCGGACCAGGAGCCCGGCCGGCTCACCCTGACCACCCGGATGGGCGCGGGGCGGATCCGCCAGGCGCTGCCCCCGCTGGTCGAGAAGGTGGCCGCCAGCCGGGCCCCGGTGGTCTGGGTATGCGACCCGATGCACGGCAATACGGTGGAAGCGGCCAGCGGGCAGAAAACCAGGAATTTCGACGCGGTGCTGGACGAGGTCGCCGGATTCTTCGAGGTGCACCGCTCCCTCGGCACGTATCCCGGCGGCATCCACATCGAATTCACCGGCGACGACGTCACCGAGTGCATCGGCGGCGGCCACCGGCTGTCCGAGAGCGACCTGGGCTACCGCTACGAGACGGCCTGTGATCCCCGCCTCAACCGCAGCCAGTCCCTGGACCTGGCGTTCCGCGTCGCCGACTTGTACCGCAGCCACCGTGAGCCCGATGGCGGCGAATGAGCGGCGACGGTCGTTCGTTTGCGTCGCCTTCGCTGCCGCCAGTTACTTGCCGGGCTGCGGGATGCTGCATCGATCTTCGGGCTGACGCCCAGCTAGATACGGCTGCTCAGGATCTCCACCCTGCGATCCTGCCAGTCATGGCGTGCTGACGGGCCTGCTGCCAGGCCGGATGTGGGAAGCTGAGCGCGTGAAGGTCGACTTTGACGCGGAACTGTGGCTCTGGGACGCACGGCGAAACGATGCCTGGATCTTTGTCAGCCTGCCGTCCGATGAGTCCGAGGAAATCCGTGACCTGACCGGCGGCCTGCGGCGCGGATTCGGCTCGGTGCGGGTGCGGGCCACGATCGGGGCCAGCACCTGGACGACGTCCATCTTCCCCGGCAGCCAGGCGGGCTATGTGCTGCCGCTCAAGCGGCCGGTCCGGGTGGCCGAGGGACTCGACGTGGGAGACGTGGCGACGGTCACCGTGGAACTCATCGACTTCACTTAGCGGCGGCCATGCCCGGGCATCATGCGGGCTGTCCTCCTCCGGCCTGCGGACGCCGCCTGACGGCCGAGCGCCTGCTGTCCTACGCGGCCGACGGCACCGAGCCCTAGTGACTGCGGCCAGGTTGATTTACGCCCCCGCCGCTGCCTGTTCGTGCCACCGGAGTACCCGCAGGGCCCGGAGCGTGTTCCACCGGCTGGGCCTGCCCTCGCCGTCGTCGATCGCGAAGTGCAACTCGCCCGGATGCGGGTTCTCCAGCGGCCAGCGCCCGTCCGCGGCGCGCTTGGACCGGACCAGGTCGATCCCCTCGGTCACCCGGTCGTCCGCGGTGACGCCGGCCGCTCGCAGGTAGTCGAGGCCGCGGAGCACGTCGTAGTGCCAGAATGCCGGGTAGGAGAACTGCGTCCACGCCGCGGGATCGTTGGTCTTCCGGTCGGTGCCGATTGGCTGGCCGGTCGACAGCCGCCGGAACATCCGCCGCTCGCAGGAGATACTCCTGGCCGCGCAGCCGGGCTTGCGTCACCTCGGGTGCGGTCCCCACCGCCCGCTCGTACTCCAGCAGCCCCTCAAGCACGTCGATCGTGGTGTGGAACGAGCCCCGGGTCGACCCGTTCTCCTGTTCGCAGTTCCATCCGCCGTCGGCCATCTGCTCGCCCAGGAGCCGCTGGGCGACCGCCTCGACGTCCACTCCGAAGTACGCCCCGAGTGCCACCACCCGGCCGTTGATACACGGCTCCACCTCCCCGGCGAAGAACGGCTCGGCGTCATGCTCCCACTGGACGTTCTCCCGCACCAGGCCGACGGCGCGGCGCGCGGCCGCGCCGTCCGGGTCGAGGCCGAACGCGCGCAGCAGCGCCAGGCTCCAGGTGGTGGAGGTCCAGGCGGGCATGAGGGTGCCCTGCCGCGCGGGTCCCAGTGACTGCCACCACTGCTGCGCGGCCTCGGAGGAGAACGCGGGGGTGGTGAACGGCCAATGCCCGTGCGGCTGCTGGAGAGCAAGCATCCGGGCACCCCAGCCCTCCTCGGCGACGCGGGCCCGTTCGGCCGCGACGAGGTCATCGGGCGCATCGGCGAGGTCGTGCATGACCTGCCAGCGGATCGCCGGGTCACCCTCAAGTAGCCAGGAGAGGGCGTCCAATGCCTGTCCTACGTCGATTGAGTCGATTGAGAAGAGCACCGAAGGAAAAACGAAAGGCAAGGAGATAGTCCTCCCTGCCACTTCCAACTTATAGCGCACCTGGGGGCTTGCCGCAAGGCCCCGGTCATGCCGCATAATCGCAGGCCGGGCCCGGAATTCATGGAACCGGTGAGGCGTGCACCAGAGCACGGCCACCCAGGGGAGGATCGCGATGATCGAGCGCTACGTGCTGGGTCTCGAAGAGATCGATAAGACGCAGGTCGCGCTCGCTGGCGGCAAGGGCGCGCAGCTGGGGGAGCTGTCACGGATCGAAGGCATTCGGGTGCCGGCTGGCTTCTGCGTGACGACGGACGCCTTCCGGCGGGTCATGGCGACGGCGCCCTGGATCGACGGTCAGCTCGATCGGCTGGGGCGCCTGGACCCGAGCGACCGGCAGGCCATCGGCCCGCTCAGTGCGCAGATCCGCGCGGCCATTGAGGCGATCGCCCTCCCTGACGACCTGGCGGAGGCGATCACCCGCTCGGTCATCTGGCTTGGCGGGCAAGCCGCGTACGCCGTCCGGTCCAGCGCGACGGCGGAGGACTTGCCGACGGCCTCCTTCGCGGGCCAGCAGGACACCTACCTGAACGTGGTGGGGCCGGCCGCGATCCTTCGTGACGTCAGCCGGTGCTGGGCCTCCCTGTTCACCGAGCGGGCGGTGACCTACCGCCTGCGGAACGGCTTCGACCACCGGAAGGTCCAGATGGCCGTGGTCGTGCAGCAGATGGTCTTCCCGCAGGCGGCGGGCGTCCTGTTCACGGCCGACCCCGTCACCTCCAACCGGAAGGTCGTCTCCATCGAGGCCAGCTTCGGCCTCGGCGAGGCCCTGGTGGCCGGCCTGGTGAACCCCGACGTCTACCAGGTGCGGGACGGTGAAGTTGTCGCCAAGGCGGTCGCGGTCAAACAGCTCGCCATCCACGCGGGGGCCGCGGGCGGAACGCGGGAACTGGCGATCGAGCCGGAGAGGCAGCAGCAGCAAGCGCTGACCGACGCGCAGATCGCGGGCCTTGCTCAGCTGGGCCGCCGGATCGAAACGCACTTCGGCCGCCCCCAGGACATCGAATGGTGCCTGGCTGACGACGGGTTCCAGATTGTCCAGAGCCGGCCGATCACCACGCTGTTCCCGGTCCCCGCGACCACCGAGCAAGGGAACCGCGTCTACATCTCCGTCGGTCACCAGCAGATGATGACCGACGCCATGAGGCCCCTGGGGCTCTCCGTGTGGCAGCTGACGACGCGCCGGCCCATGGCCGAGGCCGGCGGGAGGCTGTTCGTCGACGTTACCCAGATGCTGGGCGCGCCCGCGAGCCGCGCGGGCCTGCTGACGGCTCTGGGGAGATCCGACCCGCTGATCGGGGACGCGCTGCGGACCATCCTCGAGCGCGGCGACTTCATCCCGGTCCGGCCGGACGAGGACGGCGGCGAGATGCCGGTTGGCAGCGCGCCCGCCTCGATCGAGACCGATCCGGCCATCGTGGCCGAGCTGGTCGAGCGGGGCCAGGCCTCCATCGCCGCGTTGCGGCGTGACATTCAGGCGAAGTCCGGGCCGGCGCTGCTCGACTTCATCCTGGCGGACTTTCAGGAGCTGAGGCGGGTCCTGTTCGATCCGCGCGGTCTGCAGGTGATCATGGCCGCGATGCAGGCCAGCTGGCAGCTCAACGAGCAGCTGGAGGCATGGCTGGGCGAGAAGAACGCGGCCGACACGCTCACGCAGTCCGTCCCCCACAACGTCACGTCGGAGATGGGACTGGCGCTGCTGGACGTCGCGGACGTGATCCGGCCGCATCCCGGCGTGGTGGCGTTCCTGCGCAACGTCGACGACGAGAACTTTCTCGACGAACTGCCCGCGCTCGCGGGCGGGCGCGAGGCCCGGGACGCCATCTAGGCCTACCTCGACCAGTACGGCATGCGCTGCGTCGGCGAGATCGATATCACGCGGCCACGGTGGAGCGAACGCCCCGCCACCCTCGTGCCCATGATCCTCGGCAATATCAGGAACTTCGAGCCGGGCGCGGGCGAGCGGCGCTTCGAGCACGGCAGGCAGCAGGCCCTGGCGAAGGAGCAGGACGTGCTGACGCGCTTGCGCGCCTTGCCGGACGGGGAGCGCAAGGCCGAGGAGGCCAAGCGGATGATCGACCGGATCCGGACCTTCAGCGGGTACCGGGAGTATCCGAAGTACGGCATGATCAGCCGCTACTTCGTCTACAAGCAGGCCCTGCTGAAGGAGGCCGAGCGCCTCGTGCAAGCCCGCGTACTTCGTGACAGGGAAGACATCTTCTACCTCACGTTCGCCGGAGCTCCACGACGTCGTGCGCACGAACCAGGTGGATGACCAGCTCATCCGCCAGCGCAAGGACGCGTTCCGGTCCTATCAGGCGCTCACGCCGCCCCGGGTGCTCACCTCCGACGGCGAGGCCGTCGCCGGGACGTACCGGCGCGCCGGCGTCCCGGCCGGCGCGCTGACCGGCCTGCCCGTTTCCGCCGGGACCGTCGAGGGACGGGCTCGCGTCATCCTGGACATGGCCGAGGCCGATCTCGAAGCGGGCGACATCCTGGTCACCGCCTACACCGACCCCAGCTGGACGCCCGCGTTCGTCGCGATCAAGGGCCTGGTGACGGAGGTGGGGGGCCTGATGACCCACGGCGCGGTGATCGCGCGGGAGTACGGTTTGCCGGCCGTCGTGGGGGTGCAGCACGCCACCCGGCTGATCCGGGACGGGCAGCGGATCCGCGTGCACGGAACGGACGGGTACATCGAGATCCTGGATTAGGCGCCATCCTCGGCAGCGGCGCAGGCGATTGCCTGCCGGACCGACGCGGCCGGGTCGCCCAGATGGTAGACATACTCGCTGGGTTCGATGTTGTCGAGGAACTCCTGGTAGCGCAGGGCGTACACGAGATGCGCGAGCGGTTCGCCGACCCGCAGCGCGTCGGCGGGGCGTGACCGGGGGACCGCGGCGGTCCAGGCCGCGATCCAGGCATCGGCCGCCGTGCGGCGGCGGCTGGCCGGCAGGAAGTCGATCGCGCGGAGCGCATCGAGCACGGGATTGCCCAGGTGCGCGTCGGCAAAGTCAAGGATGACCGGCGGGCCGTCGTCGCGCGCCAGTTGCCGGGGTGGAAGTCGCCGTGCACCACGGTGTCGGGCAGGCGGCAGCCGTCCAGCATCTCCCACCTCGGCTGCAGGCTCCTGGCGGCGCGCAGTTCCGCCGGGCTCAGCTCGGCGCCGACCGGGCCGTCGAGCAAGTCACGGACGGCAGCGGCCATGATCTCCGGGCGGCGGTCAGGGAGGCCGCGCGGCGGCAGGCTGATGCGGGCCTGCGCGGTGGCCAGGCGCCGCACCGCGTCCGCGACGACCTGCGCGGACGGGTCCCAGCAGTCCGTACCTGGAACGTCGGCGAGCAGCAGGCGGCCCGGCCCGCTGGCCAGGACGGCCGGCACAAGGCCGGGGTCGACCTCGGCGAACGCGGCGATCGCGGCCGGCTCGGCGGCGGCGAAGGCGGGATGGCCTTGAGCCAGACCGGGCTATCCGGCGGTCGGCAGGCGGAACAGGCCCGACAGGTTCCAGGTCTTGCGCTGCACGGGGCGGCCGGTGAGGCCGACGTGCCGGGACGCCCACCGAGAAGGTCCCGCAGGCCCGCCGCACGCGCCCAGGGCTGCCGAAGCGGGTGGTCGTCGTCGGCGAAGTCGCACGGGGTCAGGTCCCCCGGCGGCTCGAGCGCCTCGGCGTGGTAGGTGACATGGCCGTCGCGCGTCCCGTCGGAACCCTCGACGGTAAGCAGCCGCAAGACCACGGCCGGCACGCCCAGCGTCTCCTCCAGGTGCGTCACGACCGGCTCGACCTCGGCCCACCACGGGACGTCGACCGGGAACGGCCCGACCGCCCCGGCGCACGCGCCGTCATGGGTCACCACAGCAGTCACCGTTCGTCCCATCCCGCAAGTGTGAGCTCTCGTAGCGAGAATCGCCAAAGGCTTTGTTCGCCGCGGGGGTACGGAGGCCCGTGCCGAACTCGCCTAGGCCCTGCCATTCTCCGTGGTCAGGCTGTTGATCGCGGCGAGCTCACCCGGGGTCAGTTCCAGGTCCTGGGCGGCCAGGTTTCCCCGCAAATGGCGACGCTGGTCGTCGCCGGGATCGGCAGCATCGCGGGTGAGCGAGCAAGCAGCCAGGCCAGGGCGACCTGCGGGATCGTCGCCCCATGGCGGGAAGCGATCGGCGCGAGGACCCGCCGGATCGCTTGCGGCCCGCTGGTGTCGGTCTGGACGCCCGGCTGGATCAGCGAGACCGGCTGCCACGGGCAAAAACCACTCCGGCCCTGACGGCGGCCGCCAGCAGCGCGGCGTGCTGCCTGGCGGCGACATTGAAGTACGCGGTGACGGCGGCGATCTCGGTGATCCGCAGGGCTGCGCGCAGCTGACCGGGGGAGACATTCGACAGGCCGATATGACCGATCACGCCTTCCTTCCCGCAGCTCGGCCAGCGTGCCGACCTGGTCCTCGAAAGAGGCGTCCCGGGCCCAGGGGCTGTGCAGGTAGTAGAGGCCGATCTGGTCGACGCCGAGGCGCCTGGCGCTCAGGTAGGCGCATTGGCGAAGGTAGTTCGGGTTGCCGACCGCGTCGATCGTCGACAGCTCGCGCCCGCCGCGGACCATGCCGCCTTTGGTCGCGATCAGCAGGCCCTCCGGATACGGGTGCAGCGCGTCCCTGATCAGCAGCTCGTTGGTGTGCGGCCCGTAAAGATCCGCCGTGTCGATCAACGTAACGCCCGCCTCGACCGCCCCGCGCAGCAATGCGATCCCGCTCTCCCGGTCGGGTAGTCGCCCAGCAGGTCCGGGCCGGTGAGCCGGGGTAGGCGGGACTGAGGTTTCCACAAGGTGATCATCGTCGCTTGTCATGAACATAACACAGCTCGCAAGCGGACCTAGACGACGCTGCCGATCTTGCATGATCCTGCCAATCGGGCGGGAGCAGCGGGCTGATTTACTGAGGCATGCACGAGACAGCCGCCTGGCAGGGCTGATCGCGTACGCGGGGAGGCTGACACGGCTGGGGTCGGGGGGGACGGAAGGAGTGGGCGAGGTGGCCGAGCCCGCGGTCGCGGTCATGGCGCAGGGCGTCAAGGAGACGGTGCTGAACGGCCGTGTCCTTCGCCACGGCGAAGGCCAGTTCGCGATCGTGCCGGTCGAGCTTCCCGTCGTCGGCCATATCACCCAGGCCAGTCCGGGCGAGCCGTTGCTGGCCTTCGTGCTGATGCTGCGGCAGGAAACGATCGCCGCGCTCCTGGCGGAAACGGTCGCCGCGTCCTGCTCCCGCCCGCCGGCCGCCGGACCGGCCGCAATCGGGGTTAGCGACGCCTCCCCGGCTCTGCTCGACGCGATCGCGCGTCTCGTCGGGCTGCTCGACGAGCCCGCTGCCGTGGCCGCGCTGGCAGCCGGGGTCGAGCGGGAGATCCTGTGGCGGCTGCTCACCGGTCCCCAAGGGGCGATGGTGGCGCAGATCGGGCTGGCCGACAGCCAGCTGGCCCACCTCGCCCGGGCCATCACCTGGATCCGCGGCCACTATGACAGCACCCTGCGCGTCGCGGACCTTGCCGCGATGGCCACGATGAGCGTCAGGGCCTTCCACCGGCACTTCCGCGCGCTGACCGCGATGACGCCCGTTCAGTTCCAGAAGCAGATCCGCCTGCATGAGGCCAGGACCCGGCTGCTGGCGGATCCGGGGGATATCGCGGGCGTGGGATACTCGGTCGGCTACCAGAGCCCTTCGCAGTTCAGCCGTGACTACCGCCGGATGTTCGGCGTGCCGCCCAGCCGCCACGCGCCCGCCCCGCGGGGGCCGACCTAGCGCTGGCCGGCCGTAGAAAGTGGAGGCTAGCGCCCTAGTGGCGCATCTCCGCGACGCCCTGCGCCACCGCGCACGGCGCGCACAGCGACACCTCGGTGTGACCGAGCCGCCGGGTCAGCATGGCGCGGCCGTCGCACACGCCCTGATCGTCGGGATGGGCCGTGGTGCACTGGCAGCGGCAGTCACGCCAGTCGCCGGAGATCACCGAGAGCCCGGCCTGCACCGCGGTGCGCAGGGCCGGATCGAGTTTCTCCATTGCCTCGGTGGTGGCCGCGGCCACCTGCTCGCGCCACGTGCCCAGCGCCGCCGAAGCGGCCTGCCAGGCGGCGGCGAACTGCCGGGCCGGGTTGCCTTCCTCACCACTCATGACGACATTTTCGCACCTAGAGCACGCTGTGGCCAGCGGCAGGGTGGTTTACTTCGGATTTCCCGTCAACCGGCACGCCAACGCGGGGCCGCCCGGACAGGCGGCCCCGCGTTACCGGCTAATGACGACTACGGCATGAGGACCGAGTTGAGGATGTAGACGGTGGCGTTGGCGGTCTGCACGTTGCCGCAGACCACCGTGGCGCCGTTGACGGTGTAGGTAGTGCCCATCATCGCGGGCTTGACGGTCGTGCCCTCCAGGGTCTTGAGCGGCTTGCCCGAGGCGAGCTCGGCCGGCGTGACGCGACCGGACACGACGTGGTAGGTGAGGATCTTCGTGAGCTCGGCCTTGTTGGCGAGCACCGACTTGAGGGTCGACGCGGGGATCTTGGCGAACGCGGAGTTGTCCGGCGCGAACACGGTGATGCCGTCGGCCGAGTTGAGGGTGTCGACCAGCCCGGCCTGCTTGACCGCGACGACGAGGGTGGACAGCACCGGGTTGGCGGACGCCGCGGTCGCGACCGGGGCGGTCGCCATCCCGGTGAAGCTGCCCGCGCCCGACGAGGGCACCGAGGAGCAGCCGGAGCCGAAGTCCATCGCCGACGCGCTGGCGGCGGACGCCGAGGACGAGGGCATCGCGGACGACGGCATCGCCGACGAGGAGGCGGACGAGGCCGGCGCGGCGGCGGAACTGCTTGAGCTGCCCGAGCTGCTGCACGCGGCAGCGCCAACGGCCACGCCTGCGGCGGCGACGGATACGGCGAGGGTGCGGTAACGCATTGTGACTCCCTATGTCATTCTCGTGTTTTTTGGTGATAAGGCGGTACTAGATGAGGTGGTTCTTGATTCGTGCGGGAGAAGTAAGCCGCGGGACCGTGCCCGAGACGCCGGGCACGGTTGGTCAGGTCACCGTGACCACCACCGAATCCCAGCCGGTAGCGCCGCTGGGGAACACCCCGGCCTCGGCCTTGGTCTGCACGGCGCCGGTGCCGTCGGTGGCCCGGACCTGCAGGGTGTGCAGCCCGGACGGCGCGTCCCAGACCCACGACCATTGCCGCCACGTGTCGGTCCCGTCCGCGGCGGCCAGCTTCGCGGCATTCCACGGACCGCCGTCGACCTTGACCTGCACCCGCGAGATGCCGCGGTGCGGCGCCCAGGCGACCCCGGCCACGGCCGTGCGGCCCGCGCTGACCTGTGCGAGCGGCTTGGGCACGTCGATCCGCGACTCGGTGTGGATGGGCGCCTGCCGCGCGTACCCGCGCTGGGTCCAGTAGGCCTGCTGGCTGGCGAAGGTCGTGACCTCAAGCTCGGTGACCCATTTGGTCGCCGACACGTAGCCGTACAGCCCCGGCACCAGCATCCGGGCCGGAAAGCCATGCTCGGTGGGGAGGGCCTGGCCGTTCATGCCGACCGCGATGAGCGCCTGCCGGCCGTCCATGATCGTGTCGACCGCGGTGGAAATGGTCATGCCGTCCGTTCCGGTGGACAGCACCTGATCGGCGCCCCGCTGGATGCCCGCCTTCCTCAGCAGCGCGGGCAGGCTCGCCCCGAGCCAGCGCGCGTTCCCCGCGTACGGGCCGCCGACCTGGTTGGAGACGCACACCAGGGTCATGTCGTGCTCGATCAGCGGCAGCCTCAGCAGGTCGGCGAAGCTGAGCTCGACCGGGTGGTCCACCATCCCGGTGATCCGCAGTGTCCAGTCCTCCGGTGATACTTGCGGCACCACCAGGTCGGTGTCCACCCGGTAGAAGCTGTTGTCCGCGGTGTAGAACGGGGTGATCCCGGCGATCTTCAGCTCGGTTCCCGCCGGTACCGCGGGCGCCTTGACCGCGGCCGCCGGCAACCGGACCGCCGCCCGCAGGGCGGCCACGTTGAACCGGCGCAGCAGCAGTTCGCCCGCCCCGCCCGCGGCCACGGCCACCAGGGCCGCCCCCGCGCTCAGCGCGAGGAACCTGCGCCTGCCCGCCCCCGCCCGCAGCTCCCCGGACGGCCCATCCGCGGTCCCCGGCCGCATCGTGGCCGGCAGCGGCGCGAGGTCGGGTGCTGGCAGGTCAGGCGCTAGCAGGTCAGGACGGCCGAGCTCGCGGCCGGAGCCGGACCGCAGCGCCCGGCGCCGCCCAGGCTCGAGGCGAGCGGCCTTTACCAGGAACACCATCGCCACGGCCGCGACCGACACGCCGACCAGGGTGGGCAGCGCGTCGGCGGGCCCGGCCGACGGGCGGGTCACGACGGCGGTCACGCCCAGCGCGCCGAACACCGCCAGCCCGGCCAGGCCGGCGACCAGCCAGCGGACCGCCAGCGCCCCGATCACCAGGGAGAACAGCGTGAGCTGTACCATGATCCCCAGCACGAGCACGTTCTTGTCGTTGCTGCCGAAGTGGGTGATCGCGAAGTCCTTGAGCGGGACCGGCGTCAGGTCAATCGCCACCCCGCCGACCGCGACCACCGGACTGCTCAGCGGGCCGGTGATCCCGGCCACCAGCTCCGCCACGCCCAACGCCACCGCGGCCGCCAGGAACCCAGCCAGCGCGCCCCGAAGCACGCGCCGGATAGTGGCCAGGTTCCCGTTGATCATCACGCGGCAGGTTCGGAGCTGGCCGGCCCTCCAGATTGCCCGGAATCTGCCCGCCGGCAACGATGGGTCCCGCCCGGGCCCGTGTTTGCGGTGCCGCTCGCGCCGGGTACACGGCTCCCAGAAGCAGGCTAAACCAGCATTTGCGCAGTTCATGCGGATCGAAAACATTTATAGACCGTCGCGAATAAAAACCTCGGCCGCTGCCCGCGTTCACAATTGAGCCGTCGTTAAATCCCCCAAAAAATCGGCTGAGTCCCGGCCGAAAAGCCCAGAACGGCAGGAAAGTACGAAAAACCAGAAAGATTAATCCCGAAAACAAGGTCCGAGCGCGTCTTCGAGCCGTTCTTCTCGACCAAGCCGCGAGGCCGGGGGACCGGCCTGGGGCTGGCCACCGTGTACGGCATCGTGACCGGACTGGGCGGCAGCATCGACATCTACTCCGAGCAGGGGCTCGGCACGACCGTGGCCGTGCTGCTGCCCGCCGCCGGGCAGGTAGCCGCCATTCCCGAGCAACGCGTCCCGGCGGCGGCCCCGCACGGGCAGGGGGAGATAATCCTGCTGGTCGAGGACGAGGACGGACTGCGCGCGATGGCGAGCCGGCTGCTGACCCGCAACGGATAGCGGGTCCGCGCCGCCCACCCCGGGCTGCCCGCCCTCGTCATCACCGGCTACGCCGAGCAGGTCCTCGACTTCCACGGCATCCCGCCCTGAACCTCAACGTCTTGCGCAAGCCTTACACCGAACAGGCTCTGCTGACCCGCGTCCGCCAGGCCCTCAACCACCCCGCCGCCCCCGCCGCGAGCCCACCAGGAAGGAGTCCAGGATGATCGGCGAGATCCTGCCCGAAGCGGTGGCGTTTGCCGAGGCTTTCGCGGACGGGTCCGGTGCGGAAACGTCCGGTGGGGTAACGTCCGGTGCTGTGACGCCTGAACTCCGAACCTGGTCGGGCACCTACCGGTTCACCGCAGCCGCGGTGATCGCCGCGCGGACCGTCGACGACGTCCGCCGCGCCGTCACCGCCGGGGGCCGGGTGCGCGCCCTCGGTACCCGGCACTCCTTCAACGACCTGGCCGACAACGGGGCCACCCTGGTCACGGTGACCGGCATCGCGCCGGAACCGGTGCTTGACCAGACCGCGCGGACGGTGACGGCCGGCGCCGGGATCTCCTACGGCGCCCTCGCGGCGTGGCTCCAGGAGCGGGGCTGGGCCCTGCACAACCTGGGATCGCTGCCGCACATCTCGGTGGCCGGCGCGACCGCCACCGGAACCCACGGGTCCGGCAGCCGCAACAAGATCCTGTCGGCCGCGCTCGCGGGCCTTGAGTACGTGGACGCCGGCGGCGAGGTCCGCCGCGCCGACCGCGCGGACCCGGACTTCGACGGGCTGGCGGTCGGGCTCGGCGCGTTCGGCATCGTCGTCCGCGTCACCCTCGACGTGCAGCCGACCTACCTGGTCAGGCAGGACGTGTACACGGGCCCGACCTGGGGGCGCGTGCTGGCCGACCTGGACGCCGTCATGTCCGCCGCCTACAGCGTCAGCCTGTTCACCGACTGGACCGGGGACTCGATTCAGATGGCGTGGGTGAAGCGCAGGCTCGAGGAGCCAGCGCCGCCGACCCCCGAGGAGTTCTTCGGAGCGCCGCGCGATCTGGGCCCAGTGCGGCTGGCCGACGCCCCGGTCGACAACCTCACCGTCGTCGGCGCGGCCGGCCCGTGGTCGCAGCGGCTTCCGCATTTCCGCATCGACTCACCGCCCAGCAACGGAGACGAGATCCAGTCCGAGTACTTCGTCGACCGGGCCAGCGGCGCGGCCGCCCTGGACGCCGTCCGGCGGCTGTCACCCCTGATCACGCCGGTGCTGCTGGTCTCCGAGATCCGCGCCACCGCCCCCGACCGGCTCTGGCTGAGCGGGTCCTACGGCCGCGAGACCCTCGCCATCCACTTCACCTGGCGCAACCAGCCGGACCAGGTCAGTGCCGCGGTGGCGGAGGTCGAGGCGGCCCTCGCCCCGTTCAGCGCCCGCCCGCACTGGGGGAAGGTCTCGCACATCCAGGCCGGGCAGCCCGAATCGCTGTACCCACGGCTGGGCGACGCGCGGGCGCTATTCGAGCGGCTCGACCCGGCCGGCCGGTTCAGCAACCACCGGCTCGAGCGGCTGGGCGTCCGCGAGCCGCGCTGACGGACGCTCGCTGGCCAAGCCGCACGGCCGAACCCCGCTGAGCGAGCCGCGACCAGCGGCGCTGGCCCGGTCTTCAGCGCGGCGGAGCCGGTGCTCAGCGCGGGTGGCCCCGGTAGGTGCCGAACGACCAGCGGTTCCCTTCCGGGTCGCGCACCGAGAACTCGCGTGAGCCGTAATCCTGGTCGCGGGGCTCGAAGATGACTTCTGCCCCGTGCTCGACGGCGCGCTTGAACAGCGTGTCCGGGTCGTCGCAGACCGAGTAGGTGCGGAGTGTGCCAGGCGCGCTTGAGCCGGGGTCGGCCGAGCCCATCATCACCCCGCCCCCGGGCGGCCAGGTGAGTTCCGCATGGTGGATCTCGTCTCCCTCGCCGTAGACGGCGGTCTCCTCGAAGCCGAACGCGTCGGTCAGGAACTTGATCAGCCCGCGTCCGTCCCGGGCTATCAGAATCGGCCACACCTGCGGTGGCGGTGTCTGTGTCATACCGCAATCCTTCCCGCTGGCCGGCCGGGTAGCTTGGACGAATCGGAACTCCTCGTCGGGCTTAGGCGGATTCCCCGGCCAGCCACTGCGCGGACTCCTCGGCCAGCCACTGGCTGGGCGGGCAGCCCGGCCAGCGAGCGGAATTCGCGGGCCAGGTGCGCCTGGTCGTAGTAGCCGCACTCGGCGGCCAGGTCGGCCAGCGTCCCGCCCCCGGTGGCGGCCCGCCCGATCCGGCGCCGGGCGTGATCGAAGCGGAAGACCCGCCCCGCCTCCTTGGGCGCGAGGCCGAACTCCGCCTGGAACAGCGAGCCGAGGCGGCGGGCGCTCAGCCCGGTCTCCGCCGCGAGCTCGGCCACCCCGACCGCGCCGCTGGTCTCCCGCAGCCGCCGCCACCCGTAGCGGACCTCGGGCCTGACCTCGCGGACCCGGTCGGCCTCGGCTTCGGCGGCGCGGCGCGACAGCAGCTCATCGAGAGCCGCGAAGCGCCCCGCCCAGTCCGGCTGGGCCGTGATCACCTCGCGCAGCCGGGCCGCGAACCCGCCGATCACGTCCGTCGCCTCCGCGTCCCAGTTCGCGACGGCCGCCGCGGGGACGCCGAGCAGCATCCGCGCGCCCAATGGCGTCAGCCCGAGCTGCACGCCGGACCAGCTGCCCTCATGGGTGACCACGGCGGGTGACGTGTGCAGGCCGCCGAGCAGCGTGTCATAGGCCGCGGCGGGCTGGCGCGGGTCCGGATGCGCCGCGATGACGAGCGGCTCGTCGAGCGTGATGATGAACGTCAGCGACGGCGACGGCAGCCCCCGATGGCTCCGCGGCGCCACCCCCGCCTGCCGGTACCCGGCGTACCCGGAGACAAGCGACCGCAGCGACGGTGCCGCCGCCCGCTCCGCGTGCTCATCGATCACACCTCATTAAAACCCATCATGCTTAACGTCCTGCTGCTTCGCCCCCCAGGTCAGTCGCGCGTCGAACGGCTCTCGCCACCCCTGAGAGCCTCCGGTCCGCGCTTTCTCCCCGCACTCGCCCCGCCCGCCTCCCTGTTCGCCCTCCGCTCCCCGGGTCTCCCTCCCGCCCGGCGTCCCGTTGCGCCCCTCCACTCCCGCTTCCGTGTTCCCCGCTGTCCTCGGGACGCCTGCAGCCGGCGGCGTCTGCCTTATAACAGCAAGAAGCTTGCCCAGCGACCCACCCGCCGCGCCGCCTCGGCCACCTTGGGGCCTTAGTTGCACGCCTATCTGCCCGAAATGCATGCTTTGCGAGGTTATCTGCGTGCAACTAAGGCCTTAAGGCGATGAGGAAAGGCCCGCGGCGCCGTGGCCGGGTGTCAGGGCAGCATGAGGTGGACGCCGCCGAACTCGTGCCAGTGGTAGCGTCGTCCGGGTCATGAACCACCTGAGCGTATGAACCACCTGAGCGGCGCCGATCGCCTGGCGAACAGGTTCAGCGTTATGCGGCACGGGCAGAGCAAGGCAAATGTGGCCGGCCTCATCGTGAGCCGGATCGAGAATGACCAGCGCGGCGATTACGGGCTATCGGAGCTCGGCCGCCAGCAGGCGCTGGCGGCGGCGCGGGACTGCGCCCTGCCGGAGGACACCGTCATCTGGTCGTCGGGCTTCTCCCGCGCACGGCAGACCGCGGAGATCGTGCGCGCGCAGCTGGGCGCGGCCGAGGTCGTCATCGCCGACGCCCTCCGCGAGCGTTGCTTCGGTCCCTGGGAAGGGTCGCCGGCCGCCAACTACGCCCGGGTCTGGGCCGCCGACGAGACCAACCCAGACGACGGCGAGGGCAACGTCGAGCCGGCGGCCGCCGTGCTCGACCGCACGACCGCGCTGGTCGCTGACCTGGACCAGCGCTATTCCGGTCGTGACATCCTGCTGGTGTCCCACGGGGACCCGCTGCAGATCCTGCAGGCCGGCTTCCTGCGGATCGACCCATTCCGGCACCGGAGCCTGCCCGCCCTTGCGACCGCGGAGATCCGCCGCCTGCGCCTCGCCCCGCAGTGATGCGGCGGCCCGCGGCGGCTCAGTCGGCCATTACGGCAGGAGCACCGGCCCGGGTGCGGGCTCGTCGAAGCGGACGCCGATCTCGTCGAGGCGGGAGAGCATCTCGGCCGGGTCGGCGTACACCCGGTAGGCGCCCGCACGCTCGAGCTCTTCGCGCCCGTACCCGCCCGACTGCAGGCCAATGCCGAGCGAGCCCGCCCGCCGCGCGGCGAGCAGGTCCCAGACGCTGTCCCCGACCACCATCGCCTGCCGTGGTTCCACCCCGAGGAGCGACGCGGCCGCCAGGAACAGGTCCGGATCCGGCTTGGCATGGCGCACCAGATCCCTGGTCACCATGGGGGTGTCCTCGGGAAGACCGAGGAGCTCAAGGGCGGGCCGCGCGGTGGCGGCGTACCCGCTGGTCGCGATGGCCCACTTCACACCCGCGTCGGTCAGCGCGGCGAGCAGCTCACGGGCGCCCGGCAGCGCGCTCACCGACCCCATCTGCTTGCGGTACTCAACGGCGTGCGCCTGCTGCAGCTCGGTGATCTCGGCCGCCGACAGGCTCCGCCCGGTCTCCCGCAGCAGCGCCTGCACGAAGAGCCCGCCGCTCATCCCGATCCGCCGGTGAATCCGCCAGACCGACAGGTCGATGCCGATCGCGCTGAGCGCCGCCCGCCAGGCGATCACATGCTGGTAGACGCTGTCGATCAGCGTCCCGTCCAGGTCGAACAGGAAGGATGGCACTGGTACCCGCGGATACTCCACGCGATCATTCTGCCACGTCCCTAACTATTTGTTGCCGCCCGCCAGGCGCTCGCCGCGATCCGGCCGCAGGTACTAACTTCGCTGCGGGGGCTGGCGGGCGATCGCCCTTGGCGGTCGCGACGATGGCCAGGCAGGCGGCCAGGCCCGCGATGGCCTCGGCCGCCCAGACGTGGTGGAAGGCGCTGACCGGGTGCACCACGGCGCTGCCGAGGATGGCGACCACGACGGCGACGCCGATCGCGCTGCCGACCTGGCGGGCCATGGTGAGCACGGCGCTGCCGGTGGTCGCGCGGTCCGGCGGCAGGCCGCTGGCGGCGGCGAACAGCGGCGCCTGGGTCAGCCCGGCCGAGATCCCGCCGGCGAACAGGCCGGGCAGGAACGTAACCAGGTAGTCCGGGGTGGCGCTGGTGAAGAGCATCCAGTACACGGCGGCGACGACCATGAACAGCGTCCCGGCCACCGCGGGCAGCACCCGGCCGAACCGGGCCCTGATCCGCCCGGCGTTGATCGCGAAGACCGCGGCGGTGGCTGGCCCTGGCGCGATCCCCAACCCCGCCTGGACCGCGCTGTAATGCCACTCGTCCTGCAGGAACAGCACCACGCTGAGCAGGAAGATCGCGAAGCCGACGAAGTACAGCAGCAACGCGACCGAGGCCCCGGTGAACGCCCGGCTGGCGAACAGATCCCGCTCGATCAGCGCGTGCGGCTGGCGGATGGTCCGCGTCACCGTCAGCGCGATCGCGACCGCCGCGACGCCCAGCAGCGCGATCGTCTTGGCGTTGCCCCAGCCCCAGTCGGGCCCCTGCACGGTGCCGAGCACCAGCAGCGTCACCGCCGCCAGCAGCAGCACCGACGAGACCCAGTCCGGCAGCCGGCTTCCGGCCACCGCGCGCACCTCGGGCAGCACCCGCCAGCCCGCGATCAGCGTGACCACCCCGATCGGCACGTTGATGAGGAAGATCCAGCGCCAGTCGATGCCGACCAGCAGCCCGCCGACCGGCGGCCCGGCGGTGGCCGCGACCGCGGCGACCCCGGCCCAGATCCCGACCACCATGGCGTGCTGCCGCCGGGGGAACGCCGGGTAGAGCAGGCCGAGCGAGGTGGGCACGATGAGCGCCGCGCCGACCGCCTGCACCGCCCGCGCCGCCACCAGCACGCCGAGGCTGGGCGCGACGGCGCACGCGGCCGAGGCGAGCGTGAACACCGCCACCCCGACCAGCAGGAAGCGGCGGCGGCCGAAGTGATCCGCCAGCCGCCGGCCGGCACCAGCAGCGCGGCGAAGATGATCGCGTAGGAGTTCAGCACCCAGGACAGCCCGGTCAGCGATGAGCCGGGATAGGCGTTCCCGATCGTCGGCAGCGCGACGTTCACGATGAACAGGTCAAGCTGCGCCATGAAGGCGACCGCGGCCAGCACCGCCAGGATCACCCAGCGCGCCGGGTGCCCGCCGTCGGGCGCCTCCGCCGACACCAGCCGCCCGCCGGTCGCGGTGTTAGCCATCGCTGCCCCATCCCATCGCCATCGCCATCGCCGGCCACGGTCCGCGATCAAACCCGCGGTTCACGCAGCGCAACGGTCCGTTCAATATCGCGGTTCTGATTTTTGGTTCAGTCACCGAACTTCCACCGAAGTAAAGCATGCGCGCCATGGTTCAGTCAATGAACTAACTGTGTTACGGTGGTTCCATGACGCTGCCGAAGGACTACGCGGGGGAGCCCTGCTCGCTGGCGCGCGCCCTGGAGGTCGTGGGGGAGCGGTGGACGCTGCTCATCGTGCGTGACGCCTTCTTCGGCGTGCGGCGGTTCGGCGACTTCGCCGCCCACCTGGACATTCCCCGCGCCGTGCTCACGGACCGGCTCGCCACCCTGGTCGGCGCGGGCGTGCTCGCGCTGGCCCCCGGCGCGCACGGGCACGGCGAGTACGTGCTCACCGGCAAGGGCGCCGACCTGTGGCCGGCCGTCCGCGCCCTGCTCGCCTGGGGCGACGAGCACTACTCGGCGGTGGGACCGCGCCGCGTCTTCCGGCACGCGGCCGACAACGGCGACGTTTCGGCGGCCGGCGTCTGCGCGGCCTGCGGCGCCCTGGTCGGCTCGGCCGACCTGGTGGTCGCCCCCGGCCCCGGCCTGGCCGCCATCCCGGCCAAGGCGGACCCGGTCTCGGCCGTGCTCAACGCCCCGCACCGCCTGCTCGAGCCCATTCGCTGACGAAGGTCAAAACCGCACATCAAATCGTGTGGAACGCACGCGTGGTCGCACCCGACTCGCCCGTAAAACCATTCTTGCCTGCGGCAGTGCCTTGTTAGCCTGGCGGGTATGCCGGACAACGCGCCAGAGGCGCAAGCACGCGAGTTCGCGGCGGCGTTCCGCTCCTTCCTCGACTGGATTCACGCGGCCGAGCGCGAGGAAGGCAATGAGGTCTCGGCCCTGGTCGGCGGCTTCCTCGGCCCCGACGGCGCCGCCCATTCGGTGGTAACCCGCGAGCTGCCCCCGTTCGAGCACGTCAACCTGCAGACCGCCCTGGACGCCTGGTCGGCGCGCCCCGGCCGGACGGTGGAGGTACACGGCCTGTCGCTGCCGCCGCACCACTCGCCGCCGACGCTCCAGCAGCTGGTCACCGCCGAGGCGATGCGGTTGCAGCTCACCCCGCCCGCCCTCAACGATCTGCCGAACGGCCCCGGCACGACGCTCGGCTGCCTCAAACTCGCGCTGCTGCTCGTCACCGAGCCCGGCCGCCGCTTCATCATCATGGTCCGGGGACCGGGAGACCACGATCCCGGTCTCGAGGTCGAGGTGGCCGGCCTGCCCGTCGACGGCGCGCAGCGGCTGCTGGCCGAGCTTGACGAGCTCCGCGCGCAGCTCAACGTCTACCGTGGCCACCTGCTCGATGTCTCGGTCACGCCGATGGGCGTCAGCCTGGGCTTCGCGCCGCCGTCCGCGCTCACCCGCGATGATGTGGTGCTGCCGGAGGCCGTGCTCGCGCGGATCGAGCGGCACGCGCTCGGCGTCGCCGAGCACCGGGACGCGCTGCTCGCCGCCGGGCAGCATCTCAAGCGCGGCCTGCTGCTCTACGGCCCGCCCGGCACCGGCAAGACGCACACCACCCGCTACCTGCTCGGCCAGATGACCTCCTACACCCGGCTGGTGCTGACCGGCCGGGCGCTGGTCGCCGTCGGCGGGGTCACCGAGATGGCCCGCGCCCTCGCGCCGGCCGTGATGGTCCTTGAGGACGTGGACCTGGTGGCCGAGGACCGCTCGATGGGGCCGAGGTCCAACCCGGTCCTGTTCGACCTGCTCGACGCGATGGACGGCGCGGCGGGCGACGCCGACCTGCTCTTCCTGCTCACCACCAACCGGGCCGACCTGCTCGAGCTCGCGCTGGCGGCCCGGCCGGGCCGGGTGGACGTCGCGGTCGAGATCGACCTGCCCGACGCGGTGGCCAGGGAGCGCCTGCTCGCGCTCTACGGCCGGGGGGTGCCGCTGGCCCTGACGGCCGACGACATCGCCACCGCGGTCGAGCGGACCGACGGCACCACCGCCTCCTTCCTCAAGGAGCTCATCCGCCGGGCGGTCCTCGAGGCCCTGCACGACGACCCGGCGCTGCCCGCCGTCACCGGGGCGCACCTGTCGCGCGCGCTCGACGACCTGCTCGACTCGGCCCAGGGCGTCACCCGCACCCTGCTCGGCGTGGGCGTGGACCCGACCACCCTCCCGGTCGGCGGCCTGCCGGACGGGTCGCGCCCCGACGCCATGATGATGGCCCGCCGCCGGGCCATGGTCTCCCGTAGCTACCGCCACTGACGTATCTCAGGCGCGTGGCGGCCAGGCCTGCGGGACCTCGACACGCCGATACTCGCGTTATATCGTGAATTCATCAGCCGAGGAGGTGGCGCAGTGGGCACTATCGCCAGCCTGCTGTTCGGGCGCGACGCGGGACGGTTGCTTGACCTGATCACGGGGGAGACCGGCCGGGAGCAAGAGATGGCCGACCGGGCGGTGCGGTCGGGCGAATGGTGCGGCAGCACGCCGGGACGCGGGCGGGAGGCTCGGCCGTCGGACGGCGCAGATTCGCCGCGGCGTCCCTCGTTCCCGTTTGGTCGCTTTGACACCCGGTTAACCTCATATGTCCGTGGTATGAGCGGAGTGTTGCCGGGGTATGCCTGAGGCCGACCCGGGAGACCCGGGATAACAGCGTGGTTTAGGAGCAGGCCATGGACATTGACGTCGTCGTGGAAACCCCCCAGGGCTCACGGAACAAGTACATAGTCGACCCTAAGAGCGGGCGCATGCGGCTGGACCGGATGCTGTTCACCTCGACTGTCTACCCGCTGGATTACGGCTTCGTCAGCGGCACGCTGGCGGAGGACGGCGACGCCCTGGACGCGCTGGTCATGCTGGACGAGCCGACCTTCCCCGGCTGCCTGGTGACGGTCCGGCCGGTCGCGGTCTTCTGGCTGCACGACGAGGACGGCCCGGACGCCAAGGTGCTCACCGTCTGCACGCACGACCCGCGCAAGGCGGGCATCCGCGACCTGGCCGACGTGCCCGCCTACCTGCTCAACGAGATCGGCCACTTCTTCGACATCTACAAGGAGCTCGAGCCGGGCAAGTCGACCGACGTCCGCGGCTGGCAGGACCGCGCCGAGGCCGAGCGCGTCATCAAGGAGTCCCAGGTCCGCGCCGGTCTCGACGGTGGCTGATTGTGACCATTGCGAAATCTTCTGAAACAGTAAAGAAACTCGCGTAGGCCACACTGGGACAAATTTCAACCAATGTCCCAGGGGATCGCCTAATGGCCACCATCGACATGACCGCGGCCTCCGTCGCGGAGAGCGCCAAGCTGCAGCGGCATTTCGGCCGCTTCGACATCCTGTTCTTCCTCATCTGCACGATCGTCGGGGTGGACACCATCGCCACGGTGGCCAGCGGGGGCGGGCAGGCGTTCACCTGGATGATGGTCTTCGCGCTGCTGTTCTTCGTGCCCCAGGCGCTGCTGTTCGCCGAGCTCGGCACCGCGTTCCCGCAGGAGGGCGGGCCGTACCTGTGGACCCGGCTGGCGTTCGGGCACCTGGCGGGGGCGGTGAACAACTTCCTCTACTGGATCACCAACCCGGTCTGGATCGGCGGGTCGCTCGCCGCCTCCTGCATCGGCGGGGTGGTGATCTTCTTCAACCACGGCAACTCGCTGTCCACCCCGATGACCTACGTGGTGGCGCTGGTCTTCGTCTGGCTCACGATCGTCTCCGCCATCGCGTCCTTCAGCTACGGCAAGTGGCTGCCCACCGCGGGCGCGTTCGCCCGGTTCCTGTTGCTCGGCCTGTTCACCATCACCGTCATCGTCTACGCGGCCAAGCACGGCGTGCACGGGCTCGGGGCCGGCAGCTACAAGCCCTCGGCGGGCGGGTTCGTGCTGCTGACCGGCGTCCTGCTGTTCAACTACGTCGGCTTCGAGCTGCCCAGCAGCGCCGGCGAGGAGATGGTCAACCCGCAGCGTGACGTGCCGTTCAGCATCGCCCGGTCGGCCATCGGCAGCGTCATCCTCTACGCCCTGCCGGTGCTCGGCATCCTGATCGTGCTGCCGAACTACGGCTGTGGCGAACTTCTCCGGGTTCGCCAGCGCGATGCAGGACGCCTTCACCGTCTACGGCGGCCACGTCGCCTCCGACGGCACGGTAACGCTCAGCGGCGCCGGGACCGTCCTCGGCGACGTCTGCGCGATCCTGTTCATCATCTGCCTCATCACCTCGGGCGCGACCTGGATCATGGGCTCGGACCGGGCCCTGGCGGTGTCCTGCTACGACGGGGCGGGCCCGCGGTTCCTCGGCGTGATCGACGCCAAGTTCGGCACGCCGGTGCGAGTGAACATCTTCAGCGGGCTCATCGCGACGGTCGTCGTCGTGCTGTCCATCGAGCTGACCAACGGCAACGCGGCGAAGTACTTCGGCGCCGTGCTCGGCGTGACGATCTCCACCACGCTGATCAGCTACCTGCTCATCTACCCGGCGCTGTGGAAGCTGCGCCGCAGCCACCCGGACGTCCCCCGGCCGTTCAAGATGCCCTTCTACCGGTCCCTGACGGTGCTGCTGATGGTCCTGGTGGCGGTCGCCTCGGTGCAGTTGATCGCCCCCGGGCTGGGTGACCACTGGTTCGGCAGCGACTTCGCCCCCGACGGCTGGGCGTACAGCGAGCGGTGGGTCTACCTGTGGACCGAGCTGATCCCGGTGCTCGTCTTCATCGCCGTCGGCGTGCTGTTCTGGTGGCTCGGCCGCAAGACGCGGGCCGAGGTCGTCACCGCCCCGGTTGAGCCGGTCGCGTCCTTGGATTAACTCTCGCGGGCCGGGGCCGTCTGCCGCCCCGCTGCGGTCGTCGCGGCCGCGGATAACTACAATCGGCGAATGCGCCTGATACCCGACGGGTCAGTGTTCGGCCTGGACAACCTGCCCTACGGCGTTTTCTCGGCCGGCGGCGGGCCTGCCCGGGTCGGCGTCCGCGTCGGGGACAGCGTCATCGACCTGACGGCGGCGCTGGCGGACGAGGTATTCGCCGCGCCGTCGCTCAACCCGTTCATGGCGACCGGGCCCGCCAACTGGGCCCGGGCCCGGTCGCGGATCACCGAACTGATCGCCGGCGACACCCTGCCGGACAGTGCGGTGCACCCGCTGGGCGACGTCGAGCTGACGCTGCCGTTCGAGGTCGCCGACTACGTCGACTTCTATACCTCCGAACAGCACGCGTCCAACCTCGGCCGGCTGTTCCGGCCGGACAACCCCGAGCCGCTGCTGCCGAACTGGCGGCACCTGCCGGTCGGCTACCACGGCCGGGCCGGCACGATCGTGGTCTCTGGCACCGATATCGTCCGCCCCACCGGGCAGCGCAAGGGCCCGGGCGACCCCGCCCCGGTGTTCGGCCCGTCGGTCCGGCTCGACATCGAGGCCGAGCTCGGGTTCGTGGTCGGGGTCGGGTCGCCGCTGGGCACGCCGGTCACCACCGCCGACTTCGCTGACCGGGTGTTCGGCGTCGTGCTGCTCAACGACTGGTCCGCCCGCGACCTGCAGGCCTGGGAGTACGTGCCGCTCGGGCCGCACCTGGGCAAGTCGTTCGCGACCTCGGTCGCGGCCTGGGTGACGCCGCTGGCGGCGCTGGCCGCCGCGCGGGTGCCGCTGCCGGGCCAGCAGCCGCCGGTGCTGCCGTACCTGCGGGAGGCGCAGGACTGGGGGCTGGACATCGACCTGGCGGTCGAGTGGAATGGCGAGGTGGTCTCCCGTCCGCCGTACGCGTCGATGTACTGGTCGCCGGCCCAGATGCTGGCCCACCTGACCGTCAACGGCGCGTCCACCCGCACCGGCGACCTGTTCGCCTCCGGCACCATCTCCGGGCCGGCCAAGGACCAGCGCGGTTCGTTCATCGAGCTGACCTGGGGCGGCGCCGAGCCGATGACCGTCAAGGGCGAGCCGCGCACGTTCCTGGCCGACGGCGACACGGTGACCATCACCGCCACCGCCCCGGGCACGGCCGGCGGCCGCATCGCCCTCGGCGGGGTAACCGGCGTCATCCGACCCGCGCGCTCCGCCTGATGGCCGCGCCGGCGGCGACTCCGGCGGCGGCCCCGGCGGCGGGGCTCAGGTACGCGAGCGCGCGCGGCCGGTGGGTGCTGCTCGCCACCGTCCTCGGGTCGGCGATGGCGTCGATCGACGCGACCGTCGTGGGCATCGCGCTGCCCGCCATCGGCCGCGACTTCCACGCCGGGCTGGCCGCGCTGCAATGGGTGGTCACCGCCTACACCCTGACGCTGGCCGGCCTGCTGCTGCTCGCGGGGGCGCTCGGTGACCGGTACGGCCGGCGGCGGGTCTTCCTGATCGGCGTCGTGTGGTTCGCCATCGCCTCGGGCCTGTGCGGCATCGCGCCGAACGCCCCGGTGCTGATCGCGGCGCGGGCGCTGCAGGGCGTCGGCGCCGCCCTGCTCACCCCGGGCAGCCTCGCCATCTTGCAGGCCTCCTTCCGCCCCGAGGACCGGGGCAAGGCGATCGGCGCCTGGTCAGGGCTGTCCGGCGTCGGCACCGCCATCGGCCCGTTCCTGGGCGGCTGGCTGATCCAGGCGGTGTCCTGGCGGCTGATCTTCGCCATCAACCTGCCGCTGGCCGTCCTTGTCATCGTCGTGGGCTGGCGGCACGTGCCCGAATCGCGTGACACTTCGCTGACCGGGGGGGTCGACCTGGTCGGCGGCGCGCTGGTCACGGTCGGTCTGATCGGGCTGACCTACGGGCTGATCGAGGGGGCGGGCGGCTGGACCAGGCCCGTCCCGCTGGCGGCGCTGGCGGCCGGCGTGGTCCTGCTCGCCGTCTTCCTCGCCTACGAGCGCCGCCAGAGTGCGCCGATACTGTCGCTCAAGCTGTTCGCCTCCAGGCAGTTCACCGCCGCCAACGCGGTGACCTTCATCGTCTACGCGGCCCTGGGCGGCACGCTCTTCCTGCTCCCCATCCAGCTGCAGCAGGTATCCGGGTACACCGCGCTCGAGGCCGGCATCTCGCTGCTGCCGGTGACGGTCATCATGCTCCTGCTGTCGGCCCGTTCCGGCGCCCTGGCTGCCCGCATCGGCCCGCGCCTGCAGATGACCGTCGGGCCCCTGCTCCTCGCGGCCGGCCTGGCGCTGTTCGTCCGCATCGGCCCGTCCGGTGACTACCTCACCGAGGTGCTTCCCGCCGTCGTCGTCTTCGGGCTCGGCGTGGCCGCCAACGTCGCCCCGCTGACCACGACCGTCCTGGCGGCCGTCCCGGCCGAGCACGCGGGGATGGCCTCGGCGGTCAACAATGACGTCGCCCGCGCCGCCTCGCTCATCGCCGTCGCGGTGCTGCCCGCAGCGGCCGGCCTCACCGGGGCTTCGTACCTCCACCCGGCGCAATTCTCGGCCGGATTCCACACCGCGTCGCTCATCTCGGCCGGCCTGTGCGTGCTCGGCGGCGTGCTGGCCGCCGTCACCATCCGCAACCCCGCCCGCCCGGCCGCTCCGGCCTCGCCGGATCTCGCCCGCGTCGTCGGCGCCGCCGGCCAGCGGGCCGGGGGCTGGCCTGCGCGCTGGACGCCCCGCCCGCCCACGCCGCGCGGCCGTAACGACCCTCAGCGCCGGCCACGCGCCGGCGACGCCTGCGGGCCTGGCTTATCATCGCCCGGTAGACCTTGAAACAACGACGCGAGAGGCGGTAGCGGCGATGCGCCCGGACCAGACGCTGAACTGGATGCACGACGGCACCGAGCGGCTGCTGGCCGAGGTGGCCGAGCTGCCCGACGAGGCGCTGGGCGGGCCCACCGCGCTGCCCGGCTGGACCCGTGCCTACCTGCTGTCGCACATCGCCGCCAACGCCGATGCGCTGCGCAACCTGGTCCACTGGGCGCGCACCGGGGAGGAACGCCGGATGTACGCCTCAGCCGAGGCGCGCGAAGCGGATATCGCCGCCGGGGCCGAGCTCCCGGCCGCGAAGCTGCGCGCCTGGGCGGCGTCATCGGCCGCCGATCTCGCCGCCGACCTGGACGCCCTGGACGGCCAGGCCGGGACCGACGGCGGCCCGGGCTGGGATGCGAAGATCATCACCGCCCAGGGCCTGACCAGGACGGCCAGCGAGATCCCGTGGATGCGGACCCGCGAGATCTACATCCACGCCATCGACATGGCGGCCGGCCGGACCTTCGCCGACCTGCCGCCGGACTTCCTGGCCGCGCTGCTCGATGACGTGACCGTCCGCCGCTCGGCCAAGGGCGGCGGCCCCGCCCTGCTCATCGCCGCCACCGACACCGGCGGCCGCTGGGACGTGGCCGGCACCGGCAGCCCGGTCCCAGTCAGCGCCCCGCTCGCCGACCTGACCGCTTATCTCACCGGCCGCCCCGCCCCGTCGCTGCCCGCCGCCCCGGTTCTGCCGCCCTGGCTATAGGCCGCGGTCATCGGTTGCCTGGTCGGAGGAGGTCCATTCGGCGCCGGTCTCGTGCCGGAAGGCGGCGATGGCGGATTCGATGGTCGGATAGAAGTGGCGCGGGTCGATGGTGCGGGTGAGGCCGTAGCGTTCGATCTTGTCCCGTACGGGGTCCTTGAGTTCGGCGAATACCAGGCTGGTGCCCTGGGCGTTCAGCGCCTGGTCCAGGTCCTCCAGAATGTCAGCTGCGGTGGTGTCCACGTCCGTTACCGGCTCCGCTGCGATCAGGATCCAGGAGGGCTTGGGCTCGGTGTTGGCCAGCCGTCTTATCTCGTCGCGGAACGTCGTGGCGTTGGCGAAGAACAGCGGGGCGTCGAATCGGTAGATCGCCAGGCCGGGCAGCTGCTGGGCCTGCGGGTAGGTGCGTACGTCGTGGTAGCCCTCCAGGCCTTCGGCCCGTCCGAGTTCGGTGTCGTAGGGCCGCCAGGCCCGGCGGAAGACGTTGAGGATGGACAGCGCCACGGCGATCGCGATCCCGGGCAGGACGCCGAGCAGGGCGACGCCGAGGAACGCTGTGATCGACAGCAGGAACTCGGCCTTGCGCTGCCGCCACAGCCGCACCGTTCCTGGGATGTCGGCCAGGGACAGTGATGCGGTGATCACGACGGCGGCCAGTGCGGGCTGGGGCAGGTTCCGGAACAGGCCCGGGACCAAGACGATCATCAAGATGATCAGGGCCGCCCCGGTGACGCCGGTGAGCTGGGTCTTCGCACCGGAGCGTTCGGCTACCGCGGTCCGCGAGCCGCTGGTGCTGACCGGGAACCCCTGGAACAAGCCGGCCGCCAGGTTGGCCACGCCGATCCCGATCATCTCGCCGTTGCCGCGGATCTCCTGACCGGTGCGGGCGGCGAACGCTGATGCGGTGGAGATGGTGTCGGCGAGGGAGACCAGGGCGATGCCCAGGGCGCCGGCGAACAAGGGCCCGAGATCGGCCAGCCGGACGGACGGGATGGTGAGCGGCGGGAATCCCCGGGGAAGCACCCCGACCAGGCTGACCCCGTGGTCAGCGAGGCTGAACACCGTTGCCGCCACGATCGCGAGTACCACCATGATGAGCACGGCCGGGACTTTGGGCAGCCACCGCTGCAGCACCAGGATCAGCACGATCCCGGCGATGCCGACCACGGCCGCCGCACCGACTGCCTGACCGTTGGCCAGCCCCTTGATGAAGCCGGTGATCTCCTGGATCAGGCCCTCGGCGCTGACCTTGAAGCCGAACAGCTTGGGCAGCTGGCCGACCAGGATGGTCAGCGCCAGGCCGTTCATGTAGCCGATCATCGTCGGCTTGGAGATCAGGTCGGCGATGAAGCCGAGCTTGGCCACGGCGGCCAGGATCATGATGGCCGCGACCATGAGCGCGAGGATCGATGCCAGCGCGATTGCCCGTTTGGGGTCGCCGTCGGCGCCGGCCAGCGGCAGGATCGTCGCGGCGATCATCGGCCCGAGCGAGGAATCCGGGCCCAGTACCAGGATCCGGGACGGGCCGGCCACCGCGTAGCCGAGCAGGCACAAAATCGAGGTGTACAGGCCGGTGATCGGCGGCAGGCCCGCTAGTTCGGCGTAGGCCATCCCCTGCGGGACCAGCAGCGTGGTGAGGACAACTCCCGCGACGAGGTCCTTGGCGAGCCATTCACGCCGGTAGGACCTGACCGCCTGCAGGCCAGGTAGCCAGCTGACCGCGGGCACCACGCCCTTGCCATGGCCGGTCACTGTATGACGAGCAGGTGGAACTGCCACTAGCCTCCTTTATCTGGAGTCGGCGGCACATCACCTTGGCTGGGGTGAAGTGGCGGTTGGCCCACGGCCTGGCCGACCTGCGGGCTACGCGGCTGGCTGGGAGTGGTGCGCTTGGCTGACGGAGTCTGCGGGACCGAACAAGCCCAGCTGGTGCAGCCGCCAGATCCGCCGCACGGTCCACGGGTGCGATCGAGGCAGCTGGGAGATCCCCACCCAGAAACCGCCGAGCTGGCGTCCTTGGTCGACCAGATCGCTGACCTGCACGTTATCCGCCGCGTAGCGGCCGGCGGTCAGCAAGACCAGTCCCGGCTCGCCCTTCGACTCGAGCGCGGCGCCATTCCGGTCGCAGGAATACTCCCGCAAACGGGACAGCGTCGGTCCCAGGACCGGGATCAGTTGCGAGTAGCAAATCACCAGGCTGTACCACAGCGCCACGTGATGGAGCCGGATATGCCCAATCTCGTGGCCGAGGATGAACCTCGTTCCTTCCCGGTTGTCATCGCGGAGATTCGCGAACAACTCGTTGGACAGCACAACGTAGTTGTTGGTCCATCCGCTCTGCGCCGCGAACGCGTTGATCGTGCCATTGCCATTAGTGAGATAAACACCCGGGGTGGGCTTCACGCCCAAGGTGGCGGCAAAGTCATCCACCGAGGCGTACAAGTCCGGGAACTGAGTACGGGACAGCCGCACGGCCGTTCCGCGGGTCGATGCTCGCTGAACCTGGCGGGCGATGAGGATCGCCGGAGCCACTAGCACTATCGCGCCCGCGACCGCACGGATCGTCGCTTGCCAGTTCGTGCCGCGCAACGAAGGAGGGATCAGGGCCACCGTCGTCAGGATGTCGATGAGAATGGCGAGGATTGCGACATTCAGGACCACCATCAGAACGAACATCGGAATCTCGGCGGGATGACGCAGCGGAAGCTTTTTGGCAACCGGATCAGTCATCATAGTCCCCTTTCTCGTTTGATGTCCTCTGCCTGTTGATCCTGCCTTCGGCGAGCCAGGAACTTCTCACCCGGCAAGGGGTGACTTTGCTTGTCTGCGAAGCTTGGCGGCGGAACGACCCGCAGAGTGTGTTTCCAGGAATTGCCGATGTTGCTGGAATGGAACAAGACAGGCCCTCGCTCAAGACGAGAGGCCCGGACGAGCCGCATCGGTGCGTTCGGACTGCACCGGATCACCCGGTCCTGGGTTCGGGCTACCTTCCGGATCGGCGGCAGCGGGCCGCTCAGGCTGCTTACCGCGACCAGGCCGGCCAGCCTTTCTGGCCGGTGGCAGCCGGTCCATCAGGCCGGCCACGCCCTGCCCGATGCCCTCGCCGATCAGCGCGCCGACGATGGCGTCGCCCGGGTAGTGCACTCCGGTGTGCACCCGGGAGTACGCGACCGCCGCGGCCACGAACCGCAGCCCCAGTCCGAGCCAGGGCTCGTCCCGGCCGATGGCCGCGGCGAAGGCGAACCCAGCCGCCGCGTGACCGGACGGGAACGATGTCGAGGACGGCATCCGCACGTTCCGCAGGACCGGGACCCCGGCGCCGGCCCGGTCCGGCCGCGGCCGGGACCAAGCGGACTTCACCGCCAGGTTCACCAGCGCGGACGTGACGCCGATGGCCACCGTTCCCCGCGCCGCGGCACGTCGGCCGGCCTCGCCTCCCAGCGCGCTGAGCCCGGCCGCGGCGGTCAGCCAGAGGCGGGAGTTATTTGCGGCGTCGGAGAGCCGGCGCAGCGGCTCATCGAGTGCAGGAGTGGGGGTGGCCGCCACCGCGGAGTAAACCGCCCGGTCCACGGCACCCAGCTCACGCAGCCCTCGCGCGGCTCGTCCTCGAACCAGCCCGCCGCGTCGCGCAAGCCCGTCAGCCAGCCGCTGCGCGGCCGCCCCGACCCCGTCGGCGGCCGGGGCGCTGGCGCTATCGCGGCTGGCCATCGGTGGGTCCTGGTCGCCGCCGTGTGCCGCTGGCCGCCGGAATTGGCGGCTGCTCGTGCTGAAGCCTGACGTGCTGCCCGTACGCCTGGATGCCCGCCGAAAACCTGTGCGGCCCGCGGATCCGCTGAAGGCTCGGTGGGACCTCATGGTAATCCAGGTCAGGATCATCACCACACTTGCAGCAGACGATCTCGTAGTCGTCGGTGTAGCCGCCTTCCGGCTGGCCTTCCACGAGGCGGACGGGCTGGCGCCGCAGGACCACGGTCCAGCCCAGCGCAGGCTGATAGGTCTGCATCAACTGCCTGCTCGCGGCGGATAGCTCCTGAGATCTCATGTCCCGGAAGCCTCCCCGGCGCTCGGCCCGGTCCAGCCCTGTTCTCGGCGCGCATCGAGGTTCAGGTGATTGATTCGCCCGCTCCTCGATACGGCTTGTTTCGCAGCCATCTGGTCCACCTCTTAGCTACCGGCCCACGGTTGGTGACACTGCCAGCGCGTCCTTTACCGATGTACCCGACCAGGATCCGCTGGGCGCGCGCGATGACAACGGGATCCGGCGATTAGGACTTGAACAGCGATTAGGACTTGAACAGCGTAGCCTTGGCCGAGGCGAATTCCTCGTCGGTCAGGACGCCTTGCTGATGCAGGTCCGCGAGCTGGTTCAGCTGATCGATCATGGGCGAGGACGCGGCCGGGGCCTGCTGGGCCGGGGCCTGCTGGGCCGGGGCTTGCTGGGCCGGGGCCGATTGCTCGAGATCGCCGATGCGCGCGTTCTGCTCCGCCTCCTGCTGGGCCCCCTCCTCCTGGCGCCGGGCCACGTGCTTGCCCGCCAGGTATGCACCGCCGCCCACCGCGGCCGCGCGCAGCAACGGACGTCGTCGTCGAAACATAGCTACCTCCTCTAGTCATCGGCCGGGCTGGCTGCTAAACGCCATCCGGCAGGTCATGATTGCGGTCCTTTCGTCAATCGGCGCGAACGGGGTCCGCACCCATCGCTAAGGCAACAATGGCGGCGGCTCGCCGGTATCGCATCACCCGAGGCGGGGTGAGAACGAGCGCGCCGCCGACAGGGTGAGCCTGCTTCGTGCGGTTCCTTCGGCCGCGGCCGCGGCCCGCGGCCTCGAGGATTTCCGGGCTGCTGTTATCCGAGGGTGGCGACGAGGATCGCCTTGATGGTGTGGAGGCGGTTCTCGGCCTGGTCGAACACGATGCTGGCGCCCGACCCGAAGACCTCGCCGGTCACTTCCAGTCCGGAGGTCATGCCGGTGTGCTCCATGATCTCGCGGCCGACGACGGTGTTAGCGTCGTGGTAGGCGGGCAGGCAGTGCATGAACTTGACGGCCGGGTTCCCCGATGCCTTCAGCAGGGCCGAGTTGACCTGGTAAGGCGTCAGGAGCTTGACCCGGCTGGCCCAGACGTCCTTGGCCTCGCCCATGGAGACCCACACGTCGGTGTGGATGAAGTCAACCCCCGAGACGGCTTCCCGGGGATCCTCGGTGACGGTGATCCGCGCGCCGGTCCGCCCGGCGATGTCATTGGCCAGGTCGACCACCTCCTTGGGCGGGTGCAACTCGGCCGGCCCGGACAGTCGCACGTCGCTGCCCATCAGCGCGCCCATGACCAGCAGGGAACGGCCCATGTTGAACCGGCAGTCGCCCACGAACGCGTAGCTCAGGGCGTGGTAGGGCTTGCCGCTGGCTTCGTGCATGGTCAGGAAGTCGGCGAGCATCTGGGTGGGGTGCCATTCGTTGGTCAGCCCGTTGTACACCGGCACCCCGGCGTGGGCGGCGAGCTCTTCGACGTCGGCCTGGCTGTTGCCGCGGAACTCGATCGCGTCGTACATCCGGCCCAGCACGGCGGCGGTGTCGGCGATGGATTCCTTGTGGCCGAGCTGGGAGCCTGACGGGTCCAGGTAGGTCACGTGCGCGCCCTGGTCGTAGGCGCCGACCTCGAACGCGGACCGGGTCCGGGTGGAGGTCTTCTCGAAGATCAGCGCGATCTCCTTGCCCTCGAGGTGCTTGACTTCGGTGCCGGCGTACTTGGCCAGCTTGAGCGCCTCGGACAGCTTGAGCAGGTAGCCGAGCTCGCGCGGTTCGAAGTCGATCTCCTTGAGGAAGCTGCGGTTCTTCAGGTTGAACGCCATGACTGTGTCTCCCGTGTGCTCAGAATGCCGGGTCGCGTTCCAGCGGGCAGGTCATGCAGTGACCGCCGCCGCGGCCCTTGCCGAGCTCGAATCCCGCGATCGTGATCACCTCGATGCCGGCCTTGCGGAGCGCGGTGTTGGTGCCGGTGTTGCGCTCATAGGCGACGACCACGCCGGGTTCGAGCGCGACCACGTTGTTGCCGTCGTCCCACTGCTCGCGCTCGGCTTCGAAGGAGTCCCCGCCGGTCTCGATGACGCGCATCTTCCCCACGCCCAGGGCGACAGCCATCACCTCGGGCAGGGTGCCGCTCTGCTCCTCGACGCGGAGATCCTCGGCCGAGATGCCCGGCCGGATCGCCCAGATGCGCGCCCCGTAGACGACCTGGGGGAACAGCGTGACCAGGTCCCGGTCGCACATGGTGATCACCGTGTCCAGGTGCATGTAGGAGCGGGACTTGGGCAGGTGCACCGCCAGCACCTGGCGGGCCGACCCGGCGCGGAACAGCGACCGGGCGATCCACAGCACCGCCTGGGGCGTGGTGCGCTCGCCCATGCCGATCATCACCGTGCCGTTGCCGATCGGCTGCACGTCGCCGCCCTCGACATGGCAGCGGCCCCAGTCCTCACCGGTCCCGCCCAGCCAGATGGGGAACTTCTCGGCGGCGAACATCGGGCTGAACCGGTAGATGGTCTCCATGATCATGGTCTCCGGCTTGCGGGCTGGCTTGGTCATCGGGTTGATCGTGACGCCGTCGTAGATCCAGCACGACGGGTCGCGCTGGAACAGGAAGTTCGGCAGCGGCGGCAGCAGCATCGACGTAGGGTCGGCGGCCTCCCACACCAGGCCCACGTCCCGCTGGACGTCGGCCTTGGTGATCCCGCCGATCAGGAACTCCGCCACCAGCGCGGGTTCCGCCGTCGCAGCCCATTCGCGGGCCCGCTGCGCGGCGGCGATGCCGACCTCGCGCTCGCTCAGGATGTGGCCGGCGACCCAGTCCCGAGCCTCCGCCTTCCCCAGCGCCTCGGCCAGCAGCGTCTCGGCCTCGAAGACCTCCACCTGGCGCTCGCGCATCACCTGGACGAACATGTCGTGCTCGGCCTTCGCCCGGGCGACCCACAGCACATCGTCGAACAGCAATTCCTCAGCGTTCGACGGGGTCAGCCGCGTGTGCTCAAGGCCGGGCCGGTGGACCATTACCTTGCGCAGCTGGCCGACTTCGGAATGCACCCCGAATGGCATTCTGATCACCTCGTTTCTTGATGGCCGGGCGCGGTATACCGCCGCACGGCCTTGCGGATTTCCGTGCGATGCCTCACCCCACATCGGCCGACGGCGGCACTTGACCGCCGGCCACGGTCGGCGCCCCGGTCTGTCGGCCGCGGTCGGCACCCCTGTCCGGGACCGGTCGCATGCCGATCCTGCTTGAGCGGTCACGCGGATGTCGTCACCCTGCCGGGGGTGAACTCCGGCCATCTCCTTTGGCCTGCCGGACATGCGCAAATAGGCTCGGAGAACCCACCGACACGACCTTCACCTGTCATTCGATTACCGGACATCGTCCGTTCATGGATCGTTGGTAAATGCCGTCGTGTTTCGCGGCTGCGGGGCGCACAGCCCCCCGCAGCGCGGCGCTGCCCGTGGCGATGATCATTAGTGACTAACGCTCCGGGCGCGGCGAGAAGTCGCGAGACGGCTGGCGTTGCCGTAAGTCGGCTCTGCCGCTTGTGACATCTCTGTCACTTGTGACATCGCGGTCTTCGGAAGGCGGCAGGAATCACCCGTGAAAGGGTGGTGATGCCTCAGCGAGATTCGAGCAGGCTGCAGGAGTCAATTTCAAGATCCTCGCCGGGGGTGCGCTAATGGTGCGGGCACTGAGCGCCTGGCCGGCAATCTTCGCGGACCGGCGGAGGGCATTATGACGACCGACACGCAGCCCCGCCCTGACGACACGACCGCCGAGCCCAAGCGCGGGTTCAAATTCCCGACCGCGTTCACCGTGTTGTTCTTCGTGCTGGTGCTGGTCTGGATTTTCGCCTTTTTCATCCCGCCGGGTACCTACTCCTATGTCAGCTGCGAGGGAGGGGCGCCGAAGCCTGTCCCCGGTACGTACCACAGCGTCACTCTCGATCGTTCCTTCCAGGAACGCTTGTATGACCTGTGGCTGTCGCCGGTCAACGGCCTGTACGGCGTGCGGACGCCGTCCGAGGCTGTCCCGGACGCGAATCCCGATCTCCTCAAGAAGGGCCAACTGGCCTGCGGGACCGTGGCGGGCAAGCAGGTCCCGGCCGAGATCGTCACTGCGCCGGGGGACACCGGACCGTACAACAGCGGGGATCTTGCTGGCGCGATCCAGGTGTTCTTCTTCGTCCTGGCGATCGGCGCGTTCATCACCGTCACTATCAAGACCGGGGCGCTGGACGCGGGCATCGGGCGGGTCACCCACCGATTCCGAAAGCGCGGGCTGCTGCTTATCGTGATCTTGATGGTGATCTTCTCCGTCGGCGGGACCACCTATGGGATGGCCGAGGAGACGCTGGGGTTTTACGTGATCATCCTGCCGGTCATCGTCGGCCTGGGTTACGACCGGCTGGTGGGGGTGGGGATCATCATGGTCGGCGCGGGGGTGGGGACGATGGCCTCAACGGTGAATCCGTTCGCGACCGGGGTGGCGTCGGACGCCGCGGGCGTCGCGCTGGGAGATGGCATCGGCCTGCGGCTGATCATGTACGCCGTTTTTACCACTATCGCCGTGCTGTATGTGTTGCGGTATGCCCGGCGGGTCAAGGCCGATCCGACCCGGTCGATGGTTCCGGCCGTCGAAGGAGACGAGGCCCTGGCCGGCGGCCCGGCCGGGCCACCGGAGCCGATGACCGGCCGGCAGAAGACCGTGCTGTGGATCTTCGGGCTGACGTTCGGCCTGATGATCTTCTCGGTGATCCCGTGGGGGGATTTCAGCGCATCGTTGGAGCCGATCACGCTGGGCTGGTACTTCCCCGAGCTGGCCGCGTTGTTCCTCGTCGGCGCGGTGCTGGTGGGGCTGGTCGGTGGCCTCGGCGAGGAAGGCATGGTCACCGGCATCATCTCCGGCGCTGGCGATTTCATCGGCGCCGCGCTCATCATCGCGGTGGCCCGCGGCGTGACCGTCATCATGAACAACGCCGGGATCACCGACACGGTGCTGCACGCCCTGGAGGGCGCGGTCAGCGGGTTGTCGTCCGGGGCGTTCGCGACGGTGATGTATCCTGGTGAATATCCCCCTGGCGTTCCTGGTCCCGTCCTCCTCCGGGCACGCGACGCTGGCGATGCCGATCATGGCCCCGCTCGGTGACTTCGCCGGGGTTAGCCGCGCGATGATCGTGACCGCCTACCAGTCCGCGTCCGGTTGGATGAACCTGTTCACCCCTACCTCGGCGATCGTGATGGGCGGGCTCGCGCTCAGCCGGGTCCGCTACGACAGGTACCTGAGGTTCGTTGCGCCGCTGCTGGGCATCCTGCTCGTCCTCACCTGCCTGTTCATGCTCCTCGGGGTCGCGGTCCCCGCTCTGGGAGGTCGGTGAAATAGATGAGTACCACGTACTCTTCCGGTGCCCCGGGCCGGCCTGCTCGCTCCGCCGGCGTGGCCAGATCCTCCTGGCCGTCGCCGGCCTCGCGACGGTCCTGCTGGCCAGCGCCTGCGAAACGGCCCAGCAGGTGCCATGGGCCACCTATAGCTCGCAATTGCAGCCGCAAATCGACGCCGCCGCAGCTGCCGGCCAGTGTGCCACGTTGCAGGCCCTGCTCACTGCGGCGAACGCCACCAGCCGCGTGCACGAGAAGGCCACCGGGTACCCGAACGATGCCCTTGTCGCCTACATCCAGGCCGCCCGGCAGCAGGCGGGCTGCCCGGAGTAAACCGGACAGCCCGCGGGCAAGCATCCCTGACGCCCGGCGATCGGCAAAGGCGCGCGACCTCGGCAATCACCCGTCAGCTAGGTGACCGCGTGAGGAGGCTGGGAGATGCGGATCCTGATCACGCTTGGGGCAGTCCAGAAGTGGGTTGCTGGCCCATCCCCGGCCCTTCAGGTGGACCAAGACCGCCGACAGATCATCGACCGCAGCTGCCGCTACTGCTCACGCAGCTCCGGACTGGCACACTGAGCGGCGTTCACGGCGCCCACCTTTCCCATGCTCCGATCCATTCACATCGGCTCGCTGTCGGTGTTCAGCTCCGCGGCCGGCGTGGTGAGACCCTCGGGCTGGCGCCGCAGCTGGAGGACCTTGTCTACCGCGACGACCGCCGGTGCCAGGAGCGACAGGCCGAGCACGATGATCCACTCCCGTCCGGTGAGTGAAGTGGTCTGGAGCAGGCGCTGAAGCATGCCGAGTTCGACGGCGGCCCAGGTGAGGATCCAGCCGAGGATGATCCAGCCCAGGTAGGGGAACACCGGCGAGGACCACGGGGCCTGGCGTTCGCGCCGCATGACCAGGCCGATGTTGACCGCGCTGAACGAGACGATGGCGAAGGCCATCGTCATGTTGACCGAGGCGTCTGTGGTGCTCGGCTTGCCCGGGCCCCATTCGAGCACGCACAGGGCGGTGACGGCGACCACGAACCCGGTGACGAACCAGCGGATGACCTGCGGGGTGGTGACGATCTTGGTGCCGGGCTTGCGCGGCGGCCGCTGCATGACGCCGGGGTCGGGGACGTCGACGATAAACCCGATCACCACGGTGATGACCACGAAGAACTTGCAGAACAGCAGCTGGAGCGGGAAAAGCGCGACGCCGCCGTTGATATTGAGGATGGTGGCATAGACCATCAGCTGCAGGACCGAGGACAAGATGGTCAGCTGCATCCGGATGTAGGTGGAGATCCGCCGGTAGATGTCGCGACCCAGGTCGACGGCCTGGACCAGGGTGGCGAAGTTGTCGTCGGTCAGCACCATCTTGGCGGCCTGCTTGGAGACCTCCGAGCCGCTGCCCATGGCCACGCCGACGTCGGCCTGCTTGAGCGCGGCGGCGTCGTTGACCGCGTCGCCGGTCATCGCTACCACGTCGCCGGATTGCTGCATGAGCCTGGCCAGCCGCAGCTTGTCCTCCGGTGCCACCCGGCCGAACACGTGCAGCCGGGGGAGCTGCTCGATCACCTGGTCATCGGTCAGGTGCTGCAGTTCGGTGCCGGTGATCACGCCGGGCCCGAGGCCGAGCTCGTCGGCGATGGCGCGAGCGGTGATGGTGTGGTCGCCGGTAATCATCCGCACGTCGATCCCGGCGCCCAGCGCGGTATGGACCGCGTCCCTGGCCTCGACGCGCAGCGGGTCCACGATCCCCACCAACGCGACGAAGACCAGGTCCGTGACGGCCGCCATCGGGCTGGCCACCGCCGCGGTCATCGCCGCGTCGTCCAGGTCCTTGGCGGCGAACGCGAGCACCCGCAGCCCGCGCTCAGACAGCTTGCGGTTGGCGGCCAGAAGCTCCTCCCGGACGGTGCCGATCGGCACCTGCTGGCCATGCCACAGCGCCCGGTCGCAGCGGTCCAAGACGACGTCCGGCGCGCCCTTGACGGTGACCAGATGCGGTTGCTGGACGATGGGGCCGGTCATCCAGCCGGGGCGGTCATGGAAGGTGGCCATGAACTTGTACTCGGAATCGAACGGCACCTCGGCCCGGCGCGGCAGCGTTTGCCGGGTCTGCTCGGCGTCCACGCCCATCTTCGCGGCCAGCACCACGAACGCCGCCTCGGTCGGGTCGCCGATAACCGAGCCGTCGTCGCCCACGGTGGCATCGGTGCACAGCGCCAGGCCCAGTGCCAGGTTGCGGAAGTCGGGCAGCTCCGCCCCGGCCACGCCCAGGATCGCGCCGGTCTTGACGTAGCCGGGGCCTTCGATCTTGAACCAGTCACCGCCGCCCAGCATCTGCGTCGCGGTCATCGCGTTCATCGTCAGCGTGCCGGTCTTGTCGCTGTTGATGACGGTCGTCCCGCCCAGGGTCTCCACGTCCGACAGCGACTTGACCACCGCCTTGTGCTCGGCCAGCCGCCGCGCCCCCGAGGACAGCATGGCCTGCACGAACGTGGGCAGGCCGGTCGGGATCGCCGCGATCGCGGTCGAGATGCACAGCAGCACCAAGGTGGTGGAGTCCTGGCCCCGCACGATGCCGAAGATGGCGATGATCGCCACGGCCGCAAACGCGATCGTGCCGAACACCTTGGTCATGCCGTCCAGTTCGCGCTGCAGCGGGGACCGGGTCCGCTTGGTGGCGGTAACCATCCCGGCGATCTTGCCCATCTCCGTCGTGCTGCCGGTGGCGGTCACCACGATCGTCGCGGTGCCCCGGGTGACCTGGGTGTTCTGGAACACCAGGTTGGTCCGGTCGCCGAGGGCCACCTCGCCCCCGGGCAACGTGCCCGCGTCCTTGGCGATCGGCGCGCTCTCCCCGGTGAGCGCGGCCTCCTGCACCTCCAGCGTGGCCGAGGACTCGATCCGCCCGTCCGCCGGGACCACGTCCCCGGCCTCAAGCAGCACGATGTCACCCGGCACCAGCTTGGTGGACTCGATCTGCTCGATCTGCCCGGAACGCCGCACCCGGGCATGAGGCACCTGCAGCTTGGACAGCGCCTCCACGCTGGCCTGGGCCTTCAGCTCCTGGTTGGTGCCCATCACCACGTTGAACACCACCAAGAACAGCACCACCACGCCCGTCGCGATCTGGACGATCGCGAAGCTGGCCGCCACCACGATCAGCAGCATGATGTTCATCGGGTTGACCAGCTGGGCCCGCCCCACCGTCCACACGCTCGGCGGCGGCTCGGCCAGCAGCTCGTTTGGCCCGTACTCGGCCAGCCGCCGCTCCGCCTCCCCGGTGCCCAGCCCGTCATGGGGGTCGACACCCAACTGCCCGGCCGCGTCTTCGGCCGACAACGTGTACCAGGCGAGGTTCTCGGCGGGTTGCTGCAGGGTGGTCATCTGAGCTCCTCAAGATGGTTGCGGCTGACCCGCGCCGCGGCGGCTGGCCTAATGCACGAGCTGGGCATTTTTCGTCCTGGTGTCGCGGAAGTGTTTCCATCCGTAGTCCAGGGCCACGCTTAGCAGCAAGATGCCCGCCAGCGTGGCCATCGAGGCCGGCTCGTGGATCAGAGTGGTGAACACGAACGTCACGAAGACCGCGCCGGAGGCCGCGATCGCCAGGACGAGCATCAGGAGGTTCGCGCCGGTCTCGGAGCGGATCCGCAGGTGCGCCGCGGTGATCATGGTGAAGATCACCAGGGCCACCGCGCTGCCGATCGACGCGATCGCGTCCAGATTGAACACCAGGGCCAGGACCAGGCACACCGCCGCCTGGATCAGCAGCCCGTTCGAGGCCCGCCCGCCGGTCTTGCGCGCCATCAGTGGCGGGAACTGCCCCGTCTCCGCCAGCCGCTCGGACAGCCCCTGAGCCGGGTACAGGCCCGCGTTGGTGGCCCCGGTGGTCGCGAACAGCGCGGTGACGGTCATCAGCCAGTAGCCCGCCCGGCCCAGCGTGGGCTCGGCGGCCACCGCGATCGCGGTCCCCCCGGAGGAGATCACCTTGTCCACCGGGAGCGTGCCGAACACGCCCAGCGCGATGGCCACGTAGATGATCGTCGCGATCCCCAGCGCCAGGAACATCGCCCTGGGCAGCTGGCGGGCCGGCTTGGCCAGGTCCTTGGCGGTGAAGGTGATGATGCCGAAGCCCAGGAAAGCGAAGAAGGTCAGCGCCACGGACGAGATAATGTCCCGCGCCGACGGGTACCCCGAGAACGCCAGCAGCGATGGGTGAATGTTAACCAGTGTGACCACCGAGAAAAAGGCCAGGATCGCCAGCACCACGTAGACGATCACCGTCTGCGCTTTCGCCACCAGCCCCGACCCGGCGATGTTCACCCCGGTCATCACCACGATGATCAGGGCCGCGAAGAACTTGATCCAGGCGGCATTCTCCCCGGCGAACGTCGAGGTGGCGTAGCTCCCGAAGGAGACCGCCACCATCGCCGTCACGATGGCGTTGGCCGAGTACGTCAGCCACGCGGTGACCCCGGTGAAGTGCCCGTTGCCGGTCGATTTCGCCACGTACTCCAGCAGCCCCCCGGCCGACGGGTACCGGGCGCCCAGCTTCGCGAACGAATACCCCTGCAGTCCCGCGACGACCCCGGCGATCAGGAACGACAGCCATACCGCCGCCCCGGCCACCTCACCTGCCGCGCCCAGCAGCGCGAAAATCCCCGCCCCCACCATCGCCCCGACACCGATGAACGCGGCCTCGCGCACCGTCAGGAACTTCTTCTCCGCCGATTCCGCCGATTCCGCCGATGACGGTTCGGCTGCTTCGCTCGTGTCCATTTGCCCGGCGCCTCCTTCGCATCCCAGCCCTCAGGCGCCCGGTACGGTGCCTTCAGGCGCACCACGCGTGACCACGTTCGTGCCGGCGGTCCCCGCGACGATCCCGGCGATGTCGGTCAGCGCACCGATTGCCGCACGCCCGCCGGTCTTAGCCGCGAAACGAGCCGCGGCCTCGACCTTCGGGCCCATGGAACCGGCCGCGAACTGGTGGCCGGCCAGTTCCTCGGGCGTCACCCGGTCTAGCCGCCGCTGCTGCGGCGTACCCCAGTCGAGGTAAATGCCGTCTACATCGGTGGCCATGAGGAACAGGTCCGCGCCTAGGTCCTCGGCCAGCAGTTCGCTGGCCAGGTCCTTGTCGATGACCGCTTCGACGCCCACCAGAGCACCGGGAGCTGACGATGGGTGCACAGTCGGGATGCCCCCGCCCCCCGCGCAGATGACCACGGCTCCCCGCTCCAGCAGCCAGGTAATCGGCTGGATCTCCAGGATCTGCCGTGGCTCCGGTGAGGCCACCACCCGGCGCCAGGCCGACCCGTCCTGCCGGAACGCCCACCCCTTCTCGGCCGCCAGCTTGTCAGCGGCGTCCTTGTCGTAGACCGGGCCGACGAATTTCACCGGGCTGGCGAACGCCGGGTCATCCGCATCCACTACGACCATGGTGAGAAGGGTCGCCACCTGGCTCTCCGGCGGCAGCAGACTCCGGAGTTCCTGCTGGATCAGATAGCCGATCATGCCCTGGGTGCCCGCGTCCAGCACGTCCAGCGGATACGGCTCGGCGCCGGTGTACGCCTCGGCCTGCAGCGACAGCAGGCCGACCTGCGGGCCGTTGCCGTGCACGACCACGATGCTGTGCCCGGCCGCCAGCGGCGCGATCGCTTCGGCGGCGATCCTGATGTTGCGCCGCTGCACCTGTATGGTCATCGGATCACCGCGCCTTAGCAGCGCATTACCGCCCAGCGCGATCACGATCCTCATCGCCAGCCTCCTCGCTCGGTGATCTGGCCGAGTCGTCGGCCTGGCCGCGCGAGCGCTGACCGAGTCATGTTCTCGCTCGGGCCTGACTCCTCGATGCTGGCCGGGCGATCTGATGAGTTCGTCACCCAACCAAGGGTGATTCAGAGCAGCCGCAGGTCGGCTGCCCGCTGCAGGGCCTGTGCGCGCGAGGCCGCCCCGAGTTTGTGGTAAATCGACCGCAGCTGGGTCTTCACCGTGTTGCGCGAAACGTAGAGGATATCCGCTATCTGCAGGTAGGTGCTGGTGGGCAGGAGCGCGAGGACGCGCTGTTCGGCAACGGTCAGGGGCTCGACGAGCACCTGGCCGGCCCGGTCGGCGCCGTCCTGGCTTGCGCGCACCTCGAGAGCCGCGGTGATCAGCTGCTCGATGAACGGGTCTGGCAACAGTTCGGCGGCATGCTCGGCCAGGTAGGCCGATACCTCGGGTGAGGTCATGATGACGGTGTTCAGGAATCCCAGCCGGCGAGCTTCGTGGAGGGCGTCCCCCAGGATGCTCGCGATTGCGGGGTCGCCGCGCTCGATCGCGACGGCGGCGAGCAGTAGCTGGCGCACCAGCACCAGGCGCGGCGTCAGGCCGTCCGGCGTTACTGCCTGCAGGTGTTGCTGCGCGGCGTGGTGATCGCCGGCCGTCAGGGCGATCCTGGCCAGCAGCAGTTCGCGGCGTCCGCCGCGAAGCCTGCCGGCCAGCTCGGCCGGGGAGCGCAGGTCGCCGAGCGACAGACGGACAAGCGCCTCCTGCTCATCGGCCCGGGCCAGCAGCGCCGAGCTTGCCTGAGGCAGAGCCAGCCGCGCCGAGTCGATACTGGCCAGCGCCTCGCCGAACTGCCCGCAGGTGGCCCGGATCCGGGCCCGGTCCAGCAGCGCGAGGAACTCGAAGAGCGGCAGCCGCGGCTCCGGCAGGTGCAGCACCTGCTCGGTAAGTTGCTCGGCGGTGTCGAAGTCGCGCCGCTCCAGCGCAAGGCCGGCCAGCGCGCGCAGATGATTCGTGGCGAAGAAATGCTGGTCCAATCCCAATCGCCGGGCGGCGGCATCCGCGGATCGGGCGGCATCGGCCGCCTCGCCCAGGCGGCCGGCCTCCAGCCACGCCAGCGCCAGCGCGCCCGGTGCCTGCACCAGCTTGACCGGTTCGGGGCATGAAGGCATCTCCAGGATTGCGGCTGACTCCCGCTCGAAGGCCTGAACGGCTCCCAGGCACTGATAGACATGCAGGAGGACGAGGGGGACGACGGCGTTCCACTCATCGCTCAGCTGCGTCTGCTCCTGGATGGCCCGCGCACGCAGGGCTTCGCCCACGGCCTGAGGCAACTGGCCGGTCACCGCGTAACGGAATGACCGGATCGCCGCCACCCGGGCCGCCAGCCTCGACTCGGGCGCGATCGGCGGCCTCACCTGCTCGAGCAGGTCGAGAAACTCGCCGCCGCGGACCGTATCGCCGGCCAGCAAAAGGTCGGCGGCCAGCGCTAGCAGCTCATCGGGGGCGGCCGTGACTACCGACGGTTCGACCGCGTTCAGGTCCGGCCATCCGGGCAGCGCCGGATCAATAAGGAAGTCAGTCACTACCCGATCACGCAACAGAGCCAGCGCCCGGTCGCCCTGCCGCGCCGCTAGGAGGTGGCGGGCAGCGCGCCGCACGTTACCGGCGGACTCGAAATATTCGGCCGACCGCAAGTGCAGTATTCGCTCCCGCGCCGGGTCCCTGGCGCGCAGCTCTGCCCGCATGATCTGGCGCACCAGGCCGTGGAACCGGAAACGGGTCCGCTCCTCATCGACTGGCACCAAGAACAGGTGCGCGCCTTCGATGGCGTGCAGCTGCGCCGCCGCGTCGCGCGTACTGCTGATCGCCTCGCACGTATCCGCGTTGAGCTCACTCAAGACGGACATATCGAGCATGAACCGCACCACCTCTGGTGGCTGCTGGCCGAGGACCTCAGCGATGAAGTAGTCAGCGATCTCCTGGCTGCGGAGCCGCAGCGCCCGCGCCACACGAACCGGATCCGTGCTGCTGCGCAGCGCCAGCGCAGCCATCTGCAAGGCCGCGGGCCACCCCTCGCATCGCTGCTGAAGCACCGTAAGGTCGGCGTCGGATATCTGGACGCCGAATTTCGCCAGCAGCTCGCGGCTATCGGCCCGGGAGAAAAACAGGTCATTATCGCGAATTTCGCACACCTCGGCTGAGATCCGCAGCCGGGGCATCCGCAGCGGAGGGTCGAAACGCCCGGCTAGCACCAGCTGGGTGGTCTCGGCTGGCCAGCACTCAAGCAGATCGGTCATGTCCCTGGCCACCGCTGGTGCCGCAATATGGAAGTCGTCGACGACAATAGCCGACCCTGCGGGCAGCTTGGCGGCATCGACGGAGATCGACGCGATGAAGTCAGCCGATATCTGCCGGTCCAATGCGAGCCGGTCGGCGGCGTCGCGGCCGAAGGTCGGCTCGATGACGCGAGGGGCCGCTATGAACCCGGCCCAGAACCGAAGCGGGTCGGCGTCGGCGCTGTCGCAGGACATCCAGCTTGTAACGCCAGCTGGCCGTGACGCAGCCCAGCCCGCCAGCAGCACGCTCTTACCGGCCCCGGCCGACCCAACGACAGAGGTCAGCCGTCGGCACGTCCCGGCCGTCAGCTGGTCATCCAGCCCGGGTCTCCTGACCAGGGTATCCGGCAAGGGCGGCGGCCTGAACTTCACCAGCGGGAACTGCGGATTCCGGACGGAATCATGCTCGGCGGTCACGCCGTGCGCAACGATAGGACGTATCACAATTCGCCGCCGTTCCGAAAACGCGGAGACTATAAGTAGACCCCCGATAGGCATGACATGGAAGGGGCCACGGAGCCTTTTTCATCCTGCGTTTGCCTCGCGGATCTGCGATACGTGGATCGCCTTGCGAGCTTCCTGGTGCGCCAGGGGCAGCAGTGGAATTTGTCTATGATGTGCCAGGACTTGATCTGACGTTCGCGTGCTCGCCGGGTGCCCGTAGTTTCGCGTGGGCCTTATTGGCCTGTTTCTGGGACTCGGGCGCCTGACTCACCCGGCTTGGGGTGATGGCACGGCTCCAGCCGCCCGGCATGCTGGCAACACGGATAGACCTCCGGTCTTGGGGTGTGGTCCTTATGCAACTTCCCACGTATGAGATTACTTTCGCAGGTCAAGCTGGTTCTGTGGTGCGAGCAGAACTCGAGGGCTACGACGTCACTGTGGGCCGGGGCACGACCACCGTGCGCGCCGAGCGGCTGGATCAAGCAGGCCTGTTGGGGCTCCTGCAGCGAATCAGCGGGCTCGGGCTCCAACTGGTGGATATGCACCGGGTGGACCCGCCGCCAGAACGATGACCGGCCTGGCCCGCGGATCATCGTCCTGACTCTCGAATCGGCCAGCGACGGGCGGTACCGGGGTAAGAAGGCGCGCCGAGAGCCGGCTGGACACGACCCGAGTAGAGATCTGACGATATCCGAGTCCTTCGAGGGTGGCGGGGTAACCCGCCACCCTCATTTCCGGCTCGGCCGGTCTTCTAAAACGGTGTGGGGATGTGGCGCACGGGCAGGTTTGGCTGAGCGTAGCCGCGGGGGTGCTGCCGTTTGGGCAGCGTGATGTCCTTGTGGGGGAGCGGCTTGTACGGGATCTGGCTGAGCAGGTGGCTGATGATGTTGAGCCGGGCGCGTTTCTTGTCGTCGGCGTCGGCGACGTACCAGGGGGCCCAGGAGGTGTCGGTGGCGGCAAACATAGCGTCCCGGGCCCGGGAGTAGTCATACCAGCGGCTGTAGGACTTCAGGTCCATGGCCGACAGCTTCCAGATCTTGCGCGGGTCGTTGATCCGGGACTGCAGTCGCCGGGTCTGCTCGCCCGGGCTGACCTCCAGCCAGTACTTCAGCAGCACGATCCCCGAATCGGTCATCGCCTTCTCCCAGGCCGGCGCCAGCTCCAGGAAGCGCTCGGTGTCCTCTGGAGTGCAAAAGCCCATCACCGGCTCGACCCCGGCCCGGTTGTACCAGCTGCGGTCGAAGATCACCACCTCGCCGGCCGCCGGGAAGTGCTGGGCATAGCGCTGGACGTACATCTGAGACTTCTCCCGCTCGGTCGGGGTCGGCAGGGCTATTACCCGGAACACCCGCGGGCTGACCCGCTCGGTGATCCGCTTGATCGTGCCTCCCTTCCCAGCGGTGTCACGGCCCTCGAAGACCACGCAGATCTTGGCCCCGGACTCCTTCACCCACTCCTGCATGGCCACGAGCTCGCCATGCAGGACCCTTATCTGCCGCTCGTACTCTTTCCGCTTCATCTTCGGGCCCGGCCCAGCCTCGCCCTGTTCCTTCGCGACAGACGGCTGGGCCGTAGCGTCATGTCGGCCATGCCTGTTCTTCTTCTCCGCGGCCATATCGCTACCTCCGATTAGTGGGTCGACCTGGATGGGGTGCACCTGCGAGGTGCCGTAGCCGGGACCAGTTCACCACGGGCTTCGGCGCTGGGACGCCCGGGCGATCGCGTGGCACCCAGACGCGCAGCGCGCCCGGGGAGATCGCGCAGGTGACCGGGGTCGATATCAAGACTGACTCACCGTCGACGCCGACCGGGATCTGCGGCGTGTCGGCGACAATCTCGACCTGCTTGGCAGTCAGCATTCTCACGCCCTTGGAATGCTTGCCGCGCAGGAGGCCAGCGGCCTGCCGGGCGCTGCCTACCGTTACGCCGACGACGCCGAGGCTGCCGCGATCCAGCCGCACGCGACGGCTCAGGCCCGCGATGTCTCCGGTTCCGTATGGATTGTTGGACACCAGAAGCGCCTGCGGCGCCTCGACCTCCGTGCCGCCCGCCCGTACCCGCAGGCGTGCCCCGCGGTGGCCCTGCAGCAGGTCGGGGAGCGTGTTCAGCGTCGTGTTCAGCTTGTCGCCACGATAGGCCGGAGTCTCGACGATCTCGGCGTATGCGCCGAACGATGCGTTGTTGACGAACGTCCGGCCGTTGATCACCCCGAGGTCCACCCGCAGTTCGACGCCATCGGACAGGGCGCCCAGGCAGGCCGACGGGTCGTCGCGGTCCAGGCCAAGGTCGAGGGCGAAATGATTACGCGTGCCCGCGCTGATCACCACGAACGGGATCCCGTGTTCGGCCGCGATGCCAGCCACTAGGGCCTGCGTGCCGTCGCCGCCGGCAACGCCCAGCAGATCAGCGCCCTGCTCGACGGCCCCACGAGCGACCTTGGCCACGTCGACGGGCTCGGATCCGCCGATGAGGAACACCTCGGCACCGAGGCCTTCGGCCTTGCGCTTCAGGTCGAACTTCCCGACCTTACCGCCGCCGGACTTCGGGTTCATGATGAGATACGGGTGCCGCGCGGACGGTTGCGCTGGGCGTTCGGGCATGCGCCAGTCCGGCTGGTTCCGGGCCAGCGCCAGCCGCCCGGTTATGCCCGCCAGCAGCCAGATCGCGGCGGACACGACCGCGACCCACAGCAGGTCCCTGAATGCGTAGACGACGACCACGGCGATCGGCGCCAAGACGAAGACCGTGAGCGACAGCCAACGCCACCAATCCCGCCGGGAAAGGAAGACGTACGCCGCGGCCAGGCTTAGCAGCCCGGCGGCGATGCCCACGGCGAGCATGGCCAGGCTCTCGAGCCCGGCAACGACCACCAGGATCACGATCGCCGTTCCCGCGAGCACGAAGCTTAGACGCGCCAGCCAGCGCTGCGAGAGGGTGCTCTGAAGGCCCGGCGTCACCTCTGCCATGCCGACATCGTGGCGGACCGATGACCTTGGCACATCACCCCTGGCCGGGTGACTTTGCGCCCGCCCGGTGGGCCGCCCGTGTGCTCCATGATCTCGCATCCGACCAGGCTCAGAGCAAATGCAGGTCGACCGCCCGCTCGAGGGCGGCCGAGCGTGACGTCACCCCGAGTTTGCGGTAGATCGACCGCAGGTGGGTCTTCACCGTATTGCGTGAAACGCTGAGCGTCGCTGCGATCTGCAGGTAGGTGCTGGTCGGCAGGAGAGTGAGAACGCGCTGCTCGGCTGTGGTCAGGGGCTCGGGGAGCACCCGGCTGGACGGCGCGGAGCCAGGGTTGGGCGGCGCGCACCTCGAGCGCCGCCGCAACCAGCTGATCGACGAACGGATCGGACCGCAGCTGGGCCGGGTGCCCGATCAGATAGCTGGTCACCTGTGGTGCGGTGGTGATCACAGTGTTGAGAAAGCCCTCGCTGCGGGCTGTGTGCAGAGCGCCGCCCAGAATGCTCGCGATCGCGGGGTCGCCACGCTCAATCGCGGTGGCGGCGACCAGTAGCTGGCGTACCAGCGCCAGGCGCGGCGTCAGGCCGCCAGTCGCTACTGCCCGCAGTTGCTGCTGCGCAGCGTGGTGATCGCCGCCGGCCAGAGCGATCTTGGCCAGCAGCAGTTCGCGGCGGACGTCGGGAAGGCTGTTGGCCAGCTCGGCCACGGAGCGCAGGTCCCCGCCGGACAGGAGCAGCACCGCCTCCTGCTCATCGGCCTGGGCTATCAGCGCCGGGCTGGCCCCCCTGGCGAGGACCTGCCGTGCCGACTCGATAGTGGCCAGCGCCTCGCGGGCCTGCCCGCGAGCCGCCCAGATCTGTGCCCGGTCCAGCAGCGCTAGGAATTCGAAGAGCGGCCGACGCTGTTCGGTTATCGAGAGTACTTGTTCGGTGAGCTGCTCCGCGGTGTCGAGGTCGCGGCGTTCCAGCGCGAGGCCGGCCAGCACCCGCAGATAGTCCACCGCGAAGAAGTGCTCGCTGAATCCCAGCCGCCGCGCGGCGGCCTCAGCGGCCCCGGCGGCCCCGGCCGCATCGGTGAGCTGGCCGGACTCGAACCAGGCCAGCGCGCGCGCAGCTGGCACCATCACGAACTTGACTGGTTCGGTGGCGATGGGTAGCGCGAGAGCTGCAGTCGCCTCGCGCTCAGCCGCCGCGAAGTCGCCCAGGCAGGTATATACGCGGATGAGGATCAGCGGGACGGAGATGTCCCATTCGTCGCAGCGCTGGGTCCGCTCCTGGCCAGCGCGGGCGGCCAGGGCCGCCCCGACCGCCTTTTCCAGCTGGCCGCAGACCCCGTAGCGGAACGACTGAATCGCTGCGAACCGGGCGGCCAGCCCCGAATCGGGGGGAATTTCCTCGGCCTGTCCCAGCAGGTCAAGGTACTCACCGCCGCGAGCCGTATCACCCGCCAACAGCAGGTGGGCGGCCAGGCCCAGCATGCGATCCGGGCTCTCGACCAGCATCGACCGGCTGACGCTGCTCAGGGCCAGCGGCTCCAGCACTGTCGGGAAACGCAGGAAGTCGGGCACGACCCGGTCCTGGAGGAGCACCAGCGCCCGGTCCGCCTGCCGCGCGGCAAAAAAATGGTAGACCGCACGCCGGCTATGCCCAGTAGCCTCGGACCATTCGGCTGCCCGCAACTGAAGCGCCTGCTCGCGGTCGCGGTCCCTAGCGCGCAACTCGGCGCGTAGCATCTGGCGCACCAGACGGTGGTACCGGAAGCTGGTCCGCTCATCATCGAGTGCCACCAGGAACAGGTGGCCCGCGTCGATGGCGCGCAGCAGCGCCGCCGCGTCCTGCCTTCCGGTGACCGCGGCACACGCCTCCGCGGTCAGCACCCCTGTCAGGATGGAGGTGTCAAGCATGAACTGGGCCAGCTCAGGCGGCTGCTGCTCAAGGACCTCGGAGATGAAGTAGTCGGCGATGTCCTGGCCCCGGACCTCCAGCACCCGCGCCAGCCGCGTTGGATCCGTGGTTCCCCGCAGGGACAGCGCCGCCATCTGCAGAGCTGCGGGCCACCCCTCGCTTCGCTGATGGAGCAGCGCCAGATCAGCATTGGACATCTGGACGCCAAAGTTCGCCAGCAGGTCACGGCTCTCGATCAGGGAAAAATACAGGTCGCGGTCCCGGATCTCGTTCAGTTGACCCGCTATCCACAGCCTGTGCTGCCGCAGCGGAGGATCAGAGCGGCCGGCCAGCACCAGCTGGACAATCTCGGCCGGCCAGTGCTCGACGAGATCGGTCATGTCCGGAGCCGCCGCGGCCGCCGCAAAATGGAAGTCATCCACGATAATCGCCGAGCCGACAGGCAGCTTCGCGGCATCGTTGGCGATCGACGCGGTGACATCAGCCGACATCCGCCCGTCCATCGCGAGCAGGCCGGCGGCATCGGCGCCAAACTCCGGTTCGATAGCCCGTTGCGCCTCGATGAAGCCAGCCCAGAATCGGGCCGGGTCAGCGTCGGGTCGGCCGCATGAAAACCAGGAAGCCATTCCGGGTGGCCGCGCCGCGGCCCAGTCCGCCAGCAGCACGCTTTTGCCCGCGCCAGCCGACCCAATCACAAACGTCAGCCGCTGGCTAGCTCCCTCGGTTAGCCGCTCATGCAGTGCTGACCTCGTGATCAGCGTGGCGGGCAGCGGCGGAGGCCGGAATTTCGTCAGCGCGAGCCGCGTGCCCGACAGGGAGGCGTGACTAACTGCCGCGCTCTGTGCCACGAATTCTTCGTTGTCGGAGCCCATGCCGTACCCATAAATCTGTCTCTAGCTCGCAGTGGTTTTTAGGCCAGTATGCGCCTGGTTATCGTGACGAGCAGACTTATTGGACCCCGGCCCGAATGAGGGGACATTACCCGGGCCGGTAAATGGAATGCCTCCGTTTAGAACTATACCAGATCTTAACTATTCATGGCCTGGGCGGCAAGGCCGGCCGGTCAGCCACCGGCGGCCCGGGCCCGGCCACCGTAAACTGGCGGTGCACCAGGTCCTCCTCCGCAGCAAGCCGATCTTTAGTGCAGGTGGATCAGGACGAAATCCTTGAGCACAACCATCACTAGCCCCAGCGCGGCCGCGATGGACGTGGCGAAGACGAGTTGCCAACCGCGCAGCTGGGCGGCCCGACCGGCCAGCCACCCGTGAACTGTCAGCAGGACGAGTGCGACGACCAGTCCAACGTTGGCCGCCGTGAGGGCAGAGGCCCCGGCCAGCCGGGCCAGCACCAGGGCGAGCAACGGCGCGTAGGACGCGGTGATCATCGGCCAGGTCGTAACCAATGCCCCCCAGATGGATGCCCTGCTGGGCAGCTGACCCCCTTGCACCTGCTCGCCCAGGACCTCGGCGTACTCCTCGGCCAGCCAGTACACCAGCAACGTGACCACGACCGAGATCACCAGCGCAGCGGTGGACAGATGGCCCCCCGCGGTGTCGAGAATCGCGGCAGTGATGATGGCGCCATATATTCCGGCGGCGCGGCGCCGCCCGAGGTTCTCGGTAGTCGGCCCGCGCTGAATTTCGCCACTCGCCGCGATGCCTGCCATGGTCGTCCCTTCGTCACAGGTCGGTTTGCGCGCCGGGCAGGCCCGCCTGGACACAGGGTAAGCCGGCGTCTCGGACTGCCCACAAGTGAGCGTGAGTTCCCGGCGTCGATCGGACGCGACGGGCACGGGCGTTGGCTTGGGGCCGCGGTCACCTGGCTATGCGAACGGTGGCGGCGGCTCGGTGATAGTCAGACCGACTCGTCGGGCTGCTGGCCTTCACCGCCGGGCCAGGTCCCACCCTCCGGATTACCAGCTAGCCCGCCATCAGCCCGGCGGTACAGCAGTACCCGCCGCTAGCTGGCCGTCGGTTGCCCAGCTCCAGGCCTGCGGATCCTTAGCTTTGCCCATATAGCGATGCGCCAGGCCCGCCGCCGAGCTTTGCGCTGAAGGCGCCGAGCTTTGCGCTGAAGGCGCCGGGCCTGCCGTTCAACTCTGCGCTTAAGGAGCTGGACCCGCCGATTATTCCAGGCCTTCAGGCGCACGAAGGCGCTAGCCCCGCTCTCCTCACCCAGCCCTCGCACCGCCTGCAGCACGATGGCGCCGACGATGACGTGCTCATAGAGGCGACGGCTGCGCAGCACATGAACCACCACGCCGAGCCCGACCAGCCCCAGCGCCGCCTTACCGTTAAAGCCCGAGTCCCTCGGCTGCGCCGCCGACCTGCTGCTGCCCGCCGCTATGGTGGCCGGCGGCAGCCTTGGCGCACTTTGTTGTGATCTAGTCATGCATCCCCTGCCCTGAAGCACCTGCGCACTGCCAGCGTGCCGCGCGATGAGACTTCCTGGCGTCACCCCCGACGGGGTGACCTTTGCTGGCCGCGCGAGGTTAGGGGGACTGTGCGCTTACGGAAGCCGCGAGAACGTCACCGCCTGAAAGGACAACCCGTCACTTCTCTTGGGCATATCCGGTCAGGGGCCGGACTAGCGGATCAAGCACATGAATTCACCCCGGGGAGGGTGAGGAATCCCGGGTGCGCTGACGGCAGGATCAAGGCCGTGTCACACGCCCAACGGCACCGGGCATACGTCGGGGAGCGCTCCGGGCGGCTCACGGGAGGATCAGGACGGAACCGGCTGACGAGCTGGGCTACGCGCAGAAGAGAACAAAATCGCGAGAAAGGCGAATGTCATGGCTGATCTAATCGCCATCGGATACCCGGATGAGGCAACCGCGGAGGCCGCCGCTGATGAGGCCCGCCGGCTGGCCCAGGACCTGATTATCCAGCCGGACGCGATCGCGGTGATCGTGCGGGACAAGGACGGCAGCTACCACGTCCATACCAACCACCACATGGTCGGCGCCGGGGCGACCTGGGGCATGTTCTGGGGGCTCCTGTTCGGCCTGCTGTTCTTCATCCCGGTCTTCGGGATGGCCGTTGGCGCCGGAATGGGCGCCCTGATGGGCAAGCTGACCAAGAGCAGCATCGACAAGCAGTTCCAGGACCAGGTCCGGCACATGCTCCAGCCGGGCACCTCGGCGCTGTTCCTGATGCTGGAGAAGGTCACCCCGGACAAGGCCGTCGAGGCGATGAGCAAGTACGGCGGCACGGTCCTGAAGACTTCCCTGTCCAATGAAGACGAGAAAGAACTCCAAGACGCCCTGCACGGGAGCCAGAAGGTCGTCCCGTAGGACCGGCCCGCACCGGCACAGACGGCACTCGGTTCCCGAGCCGGGCCGCGGCCCACGCTGACGGCGCCGACGTAGCTTGCGCGGATGCCGGTGAGGGGCGGCAGTGACACCTCGCCATGACGGCGGGCGAGCCCCCACCGGTTGCGCGGCGGCCCGGGTAATTCAGCTGGTCTTGTGAGAGGCTGACCTCAGCCGGTCGCACCGCCCGAATGGCTCAGCCGGGCCTGGCGAGCGGCTGAACTGCCGTCATCCCGGGGGAGAATGACATGCGGCGAGGGCTGCCGATGGGTCCGCTCGATGAACCCCGCTGAGGGGACCAGCGGCGTTGAGCCTGACGTCATCACCCGGCTGGAGCACGCTGTCGCTGAGTCCGAGCGCACCAGCGGCCCGGACGACCCCGGCACGCTGACCCTCCGCAACAACCTTGGGGCCGCGTACTACGCTGCCGGGCGAACCGGCGACGCCATCCCTGTGCTTGAGCGCGCCCTGGCCGGCCGTGAGCGGATCCTCGGCCCCGACCAGCTCGACACACTGGCCGCAGGCAGCAACCTGGCGGTTAACTATGACGCGGCCGGGCGGTTCAGCGAGGCCATCCCCCTATTCGAGCGTTCCCTAGCCGGCTTCGAGCGGATCCTCGGCCCGGACCACGCGACAACCATGACCACGCGCAGCAACCTCGCGGCGGCCTACACGTCGGTCCGGCGGTTCGACCAGGCCATCCCGCTGCACGAGCGGTGCCTGGCCGACCACCAGCGGATGCTCGGCCCCGACGATCCCGCCGTCCTGATCGCCCGCAACAATCTCGCGGTCGATTACAACGCGGCCGGGCGGATCGACGAGGCAATCGCGTTGTACGAGCGTTCCCTGGCCGATTTCGAGCGGATCCTCGGCCCGGACAACCCCGATACCGTGATCGCGCGGGATAACCTCCAGGCCGCGCGCAAGCAAGCCCGGCGCCCGCGCACGACACCGGAGGGCAGCTGGTGGCCGGGCCAACGCCGACGCGAATCCACCTCCACCGCCCAGCGCAAGGCGGTCGCGGCCGACCAGGCCGAAGAAATGGCCCGCGGTTATCTGAACCGGGCCGAGACCAGCCACGAGGACGCCGACCGCAACCAGGCGGCCCTGCTGTTCGACCAGGCCGCGCAGTGGGCTCGCGAGTCAGGCGCCGCGCCGGAACGGGTCATCGACCTCGAAATCTACGCCGCCGAGGTACTCGCCGGTCTCCAGACCGACCGGCGGCAGAACCTGGAGCTGGCTATCGAACGGCTGACGAGCCTGCGGGACCAGGCCGGCGGTCAGACGCCGCCCGCCAGCCGCGCGGCGGTGCTGCAGTCGCTGGGAACCGTGTACCAGAACCGGATCGCCGGCGACCCGGCCACCAACATGGAGCTGGCAATCGAGAACCTGGAAGCCGCGCTCGCGGCCTGGGACGTCGGCACCAACCCGGATCCATGGGCCTCGGCCGCCAACAATCTGGCCAACGCCTACTGCAAGCGCATCAGAGGTAACAATAGCGAAAACCTGGAGCAGGCCATCGGCTACGCCGAGGCGGCCTCGGCCATCCGGACCCGCGCGAAGGATCCGCAGCTGTGGGCGCGGACCCTCCATGCCCTGGCCAGCATGTATTTCCAGCGTTCGTTCGGCGATTCGGACGAGAACATAGAGAAATCCATCGCACTCTCGCAGGCCGCGCTCGAAGTCGAAACCAGAAAGGCCCATCCGGCTCGCTGGGCAGGGGCACAGCACAACCTCGGCGGCGCCTATCTGCGGCGCGTCAACGGAGACCGGGGCGACAACTTGCGGACGGCCGTCTCGTGCTTCCGTGACGCCCTGTCGGTCAGGTCCGCGATGCGTGATCTCAGCGCCCAGGGGCAGTCACTGCTCGGCCTCGGGGAGTCCCTTGACGCCCTGGGCGCGGAGACCGGTAACGAGCAGGCATCAGCCGACGCTATCAGCGCGTTTCAGCGGGCAGCGGCGGCATTCGCGGACGTCGGCGGGGCGGACCAGGCGGCCGCCGCGCATTACGGCCTGGCGGTGAACTTGTCCCGGCAGGAAGGTACGGACTCGGTAGCCCGGGCGCTGGACGCGGCGCGACACTGCCTGCCGGCCTGGGCCGCCGAGCACAACCCGCTCCGCGGTCGGCTCGTGTATGCGCTGCTCGCTGAGCTCACCGACCGCCTCGGCCGGACCGCTGAGGCGTACGGGTGGATCTGCCGGGCGATCGAGGCCAACGAGTCCCTCTACGCCGGCGCCGCCGTCGCCGACAGCAAGGCTCAGCAGGATCGAGGAGGGCGGCGGCTGGTATGAGGTGGCGGCCGACCTCGCGCTGCGCAGCGACGCCGCCGCGAGCGACGCGCTGATGTTCGCCGAGCGCGCCCGCGCCCGCATCTTCGGCGAATCGCTGGTGCGGATCCAGCCCGACTGGAGCATTCCGCCTGAGCTGCTGGCGTCAGAGGCGGCACTGGAGGCTGAGCGCGATCGCGCGTGGGACGCAATCCGCGCGAGCGGTCTGGCGGTCGGCGCCGCCGACGGCGGTTTCGCGCAGATCAGGGACCTGGCCGGGCGGCTGACCGAACTGCGGGAGCAACTGGGCCGCTTCCCCGGCGGGACCGAGTACGTCGCCGCGCGCACAGGCCTGGCGAGCTGGGAGCAGATCCGCCGCTGGGCCGACGCGCAGCCGGCCGGCTTCGCCCTGCTTGAGTACCTGGTGCTCGCCGATCGCGTGGTGGCCTTCGTGATCCGCCAGGGCCGTCCCGAGCCCGCCGTTATCGACATTCCGCTTGGCAGGCAGGTGCTCAGCCGGTGCGCCCACGCCGTGTTCCGCGAGATGGACGGGTCGGCCGCCGGCCACGTCCGCCGGGAGACCTGGGACAAGATCGCTGCCCCGCTGGTGTCGCTGGTCCGGCCGGAACTGGACGGCGTCCGCCTGCTGTGCATCGTCCCGCACCAGTTGCTGTATCAGCTGCCGCTGCACGCTCTCGGCGCACCAGGTGCCACGCTGCTGGACCAGGCGGCCGTCTACTACGCTCCCAGCGCACGGCTGGCGATGCAACTCGGCCAGGGAGATCGGCGCACCGACTGGCCACGGGCGCTAGTTGTCGGCGACACCAACGGTGACCTTCCGCGCGCACGGGAGGAGGCGACGGAGATCGGTAAGATTCTGGGCGTCCAGCCGTTGATCGGCGACGATGCGACGCTGGACGCGGTGTTCGCGCAGTTGCCCGACGCTGACCTCGTCCATTTCGCCTGCCACGGCTACCTCCGGCTCTGGGATCCGGGGCTGAGCGCGGTCAGGCTGGCCAGCGATGACCTGACCGCCAACGATATCCGGCGCTTCGGGGTCAGGTGTGATCTCGTGGTGCTCAGCGGTTGTGACACCGGATACGAGCTGGGACTGCGCGAGCCTCTCGGACTGCCCAGCGCGCTGCTCGCCGCGGGCGCCAGGACGGCCATCGGGAGCTTGTGGCCCGTCAATGACGAAGCGACCAAGGAGTTGTTCATCCGTTTCTTCGCTGAGCTGGCGAGTTCAGGCGCCAAGGATGACAGTGATGAGATAGCCAGATCGGTCGCCGGCTGCCTGCGGGTGGCTGAACTGGCACTAAGGGAAACGCGTCCGGAGCGCTACTATTGGGCGCCCTTCAGCGCGATCGGATCATGGTGAGATGCTCGGGAGGCCGGTCATGATTAGTGCAGCCGCGGATGACCTAGGGACGCCGCTGGACCTGGAGACCATGGATTGGGACAGCGGCGATGGCACCCGCCGGAGTGTCGCGTCGGGCGCGCCGCCACAGGTGAAAGCAACGCTGGGACAGCCCCTGGGCTGGTGGGGGCCCAGCCGTCCGGGCGGTAGCGAGACCGACCGTTGGATGATCGTCAGGTTCGCGGTGTCCTACCGGCTCGACCAAGGCTGCAAGGTGGACTGGTCCAGGCTGACCATCGACTTGCCCGCGGCGGCGGACGGCACCGCGCTGATCGTGACCGACCAGTACCCGGTCGACGAGCTGGACGAGGAAATGCGGGATGTGCAGCTGACCCTGTCACCTCAGCTGAAGCTCATGCAGGTATCGGGCAGCCTTGGCCAGGTGTCGACCACGATCCAGATCGCCAGGGTCACTCCGGTCGTTTCCCCGTGGGGCGGCCAGGAGAGCAGCTTCGGCTGGGATCTCACCAGCACGGAGCGGCATCCGATCACCGGCGTCCGGCATTTCTTCGCGATCATCCCGAGCCCGAGCGGCCCTGTCGGTGTCACTCGGCGTCGAGGCTGATGCCGTAGCGGCCGGCGGCGCCCGCTGGTGGGGCCAGCGGTCCAAGCCGTCGCTGCAGCGCCAGTTCAGCGTGGCACTGCAGCCCTGGACCTGACCAGCCGCGTCCGGTGCGCCGCGCGGCCCTGGCCGGCGGCCCCGTGCTGGCGCTGGCCGTCTGCGTCCGGGCGGGTGCCTAGCCGCTCTGGCGGAGGCGGCGGGCGGCCTCGGCGGCGGCGGACATCTTGCTGATCGCGAGGTAACGGGGGACCCGGCGCAGGCCGCAGTCGGTGGAGATCTCGAGCCGGTCCGGGTCGCGGTACTCCAGGCAGGTGCGGACCCGCTCGATGATGTCCTCGGGGGTCTCCGAGTAGTGGGTCTTGATGTCGATCAGCCCGGCCGACAGGATGCGGTCGCGGTCCCACTTGCCGACCAGGTCGATCTCGGCCATCTCGCGCGCGCCGAACTCGAGGCTGAATCCCTGCACGTTGGCGTCAAGCAAGGTCGGGAACAGCCAGCGGTAGGTCCGCTTGGCGTAGGGGAGCCGCCGGAACGACCCGAAGCAGATGTGCACGATGAACGTGCACCCGGTGATCCCGTCGACGACCTGGTTGATCGTCTCGACCAGGTTCTCCGGCGTCCGGTCCTCGGCCGCGTGCGAGGGGGTCAGCGGCTCCTCGATCTGGATGCAGTCGCAGCCCGCCGCGACCAGCTTCTTGATGTCGGACCTGATCGCGGGGACCAGGGCATCGGCGCACTCGCGGCGGGTGCGGTAGACGGGGGAGAAGTCGAGCTCGGTGGTGATCCCGTACGGGCCGGGCATGCCGATCTTCGGCCGGCGGTCGGTACGGGCGCGCAGGAACTCGTACTCGCCGGTGTAGTCCCAGATCGACTCGACCTGGTCAAGCGGCTCGCGCACCTCGTAGACGGGCAGCTGGTCCCAGCCGATCGCGCCGAGCCGCCGCGGTGCCGGCTTCAGCGCCAGGCCCGCCATCTTGCCGGTTATCCCCTCGATCCAGCCGCCGCGCCGGTGCTCGCCGTCGGTGAGCATGTCCAGCCCGGCGCGCTCCTGGTCGTAGACGGCGAGCTGGCAGTAGTCGTCGAGGAGCTCCTGCCGGTCGGCCGGGCCGAAACGCCCCTCCTTCTCCCCGTCGGCCACCACATCCCACCAGCCGGGCCGCGCCCAGCCGCCGGTGGTGGTGACGGGCAGCGTGTCCGGGTACTGGTAGTCGCTCACTGGCCCTTCAGCTCCTTCAGCGCGGTGATCAGTTCTGGATGGATGCGGCCGTTGCTCGCCACCACGTCGGCCCGCCCCGCGCTCAGGTGCGGCCGCCCGTCGAACAGCGTCAGCCTGCCGCCCGCCTGCTCCAGGATCAGCTGGCCGGCCGCGATGTCCCACGCGTCCATCGCGTACTCGCAGTACGCCTCCAGCCGCCCGGCGGCGATGGCGCACAGGGTCAGCGCGGGCGACCCGAAGGACCGGACCCCGCCGGTTACCGACATCAGCCGCTCGACCAGGCGGGCGTAGGCGCGGATCTCATCAGGGTCGACCGTCTGCGCCTGCGCGACGACGAGCGACCGGTCCAGCGTGGCCGTGCCGGAGACGCGCAGTGGTGCGCCGTTCAGCGTCGCACCGCCCCCGGGCCCGGCGGCGTACAGCTCGTCGTGCAGCGGGTCATAGACCGCGCCGGCCACGGTCCGCCCGTGTGCCCGCAGCGCCACCGATACGCAGAAGAAACCGATCCCGTGCGCGTAGTTCGTCGTGCCGTCCAGCGGGTCGACGTACCAGACATGACTGGAGCCGGGGTTTCCCGCGGTCCCCTCCTCCCCGTTCACCAGGTGCTGCGGGAACGTGGCGAGGATCATCGCGGTGACCGCGCGCTGCGCTTCCCGGTCCGCGGCGGTGACCAGGTTCGCCCGCGCGTCCTTGTAGCCGACCTCCAGGTCGGCGCCCGCGCGCAGCCGCTTCATCAGCACCGCGCCGCCCGCGCGGGCCGCGGCCACCGCGAGCCGCAGCTCGGCGTTGGCCGGGCGCGTCTGCGGCGTGCGGGCCGGGAGGCCGGCGGACACCGCGGCTGGCCACTGGGGGCCGGTCTGCGGCTCCTCGGGGGACGAGGTCACGCGCCCGGCACCTTGAACACGTTGCGCAGCGCGTACTGCACCGGATCGAAGCTCCGGGCCGGCGCCGGCCCGGCGGGCGCGGGCGTCGTCGTGGCCCAGGTTGTCTCCGGGCGGTGCTGCAGGAAGAAGACGCCGTCGGGGAAGTCCAGGTCGCGGGCGATCGCCCACTCCACATCCTGCGGCGTCCCTTCGGCCTCCTCGATCGCGGCCGCCTGCGCGCAGATGTAGCGCACCTCGTCGTCGGTCAGGCACGGGGCCTGCGCGAGCCCGGGCGGCAGCGGCGCGAGCACGGTGCCGCTGCGATTCGCCCCGTCCGCGCCATCCTCACTCACGCCGTCCGCGCCGTCGTCGCCCTCGACGGCGTTGTCCATCTCGGCCGCGTCGGTGCCGGCCAGCACCGACCAGACGAGCTTGGCCCCCACCCGGCGCTCCAGGATCCGCCCGCTGCCGCGTTCGACGGTCCAGTAGTCGGGCGTCACCTGCCCCGACACCACCGATTCGCCCAGCCCCCAGTTGGCCTCCACCACCAGCCGGTCGCGGTCACCGGTGACCGGGTCGAGGGTGAACGCCACGCCCGCCGACCGCGCGTCCACCAGCTCGAGCACGCCCACCGCGAGGTCGTTGGCGCGCAGCGGGCTTGACCCGCCGAACCGGCGCCGGTACTCCAGGGCATGCGCCGAGTACCCGCTGGCCCAGCACTTGGCGATGTGCCGGAGCACCTCGTCGATACCGGACTACGCCCAGGTAGGTCTCGTACTGCCCGGCGAAGCTGGCCGCGTGGCCGTCCTCGCCCACCGCCGACGACCGGACCGCGACCCGCAGCGCGCGCCCGCGCCCGGTCCGCTGCTCCAGCCGCGCATGCGCCGCCGCGACCGCGTCGGCCAGCCCGGCCGGCAGCGACTGGCCCTCGATGATCCGCCGCGCCTGCTCTGACAGCCGGGCCAGGCGCTGGTGGCCGCCGTAGTCATGGCCGTGCGCCCCGGCGGGACCGGCGGCCGCGCTCGCCGCGGGGGCGGAGAACAGCCGGTGCAGCTCGGCCTGTGCCGCGGCAGGCAGCCAGCCCTCCAGCGCGCCCGCCGTGACCGCGTACCCGTCGGGCACCCGCCACCCGGCCGAGGCGAGCTGCCCCAGCCGGGCCATCTTCGGCCCGACCCGCCCGCCATCGCCGGCCCGGATCACGCCGAGGTCGAGCACCGCCCCGCCGGGATCGGGCTCACTCACGCCAGGACCTGGACCGTGCCCGCCCGGCCGTCCACGCGGACCCGGTCGCCGGTCTTGATCGTCGTGGTCGCCACCGCGGTGCCGACGACGCAGGGGATGCCGTATTCGCGGCTGACGATCGCCGCGTGGGTCAGCGAGCCGCCGGTATCGCAGACGCAGGCGATGATGACGCCGAAGGCGGGCGTCCACTCGGTGGTGGTGCCGCCGCAGACCAGGATCTCGCCCGGCAGCACGGTGTGCAGGTCACCCACCGTGGTGATTACCCGGGCGACGCCCTCGGCGACCCCCTTGGCCGCCGGGAACCCGCGGATCTCCACGACCTCCGGGCCAGCGCCGGAACCGTCGGCGGGCGCGCCGCGCAGCGTCTCCAGGAAGTGACCGGACAGCCCGAACACCTCGATCATGATCGGGTCGGGCACCGTGTCGGGGATGGTGCCGAGCATGGTCGGCAGCGAGGGCCCGCGCTGCCGCCAGTACTCGAAGTAGGCCCGCCGGTCGCGGGATCATCGCCGCCAGCTCCGCCCACCGGCCCCCGCCCGCGCTGCCGGAGCCACGAGCACTGAGAGAAGAATCCCCGGACTCCATGACGTCGAACAGCTCCGGTTTGAACAGGAAGAACATGTCGTCGGGGCGCGAGATGCGCCCCGCGTCGGTCAGCCGTGCGCCCAGCTCGAGGGTGGCCCGGCGGATCGGGATGGCGGCCCGCCGGTCGATCAGGTAGTTGTGCTCCTCGTTCCACCAGGCGAAGTTGGCGGCCTGGTTCGACGCCAGCGCCTCGTTGAACCGCGTCAGGTCGGACCCGTTGACCGAGCGCCGGGCCTGGTTGATCTGCCCGTCGCGCTCGGCGATGGCCGCCTGCCGCGCCGCGTGGAAGTCGAACCCGGCCGGCTTGGCCAGGAACGTGCCGATCGAGTAAAGCGCGGGGGAGGGGTCCTCGATCCAGGACGGGGTGTCGATCCGGCAGGTCTCCTCGGTCCGCTGCCCGTAGACCGCCAGGAACGCCTCGAACTCCGCCAGCCACTTCTCGCCGCCGGGCAGCGCGAGAAGCCGGCTGCGCATGTCGGCGGGCGAACCGTGCAGCAGCGGCTCGGTCACGCCGAGCGTGCGCGCCAGCCCGGCCAGCCGCCACAGCTCCTCATCGGTGCGGCTGTAGAAGGTCTGCTGCCCGGACAGGAACGAGGAGACCTGCGACCCCGACAGCCCGATCTCCTCCGCCAGCGCGTAGAACGCCAGGTAGTTCGCGGTCAGCACGTACATGACCTCGAAGTGGATGAACCAGGCGCGCCGGTGGAACGCGTACGCGTCCTTGAGCACCGTCCACAGCTGCCCGGGCGACATCTCGGCCAGGGCGAGATGGTCGAAGTGCTCGTAGGCCGAGGTCAGCTCGGCCGCGCGCATCGACCAGTACGAGCCGAAGTCGGCCAGGATCGGCGACACGTACTGCCCGAACCGCGCCGCCCGCGCCTGCACCTGCCACTCGGTGTCCACGTCGATGGTGCCGATGTAGACGTGCGTGCCCGCCAGCCGGTTGACCGACCCCCGGGTCGGCGGCACCCCGACGATCTCCGCCCCGAGCTGCGCCCCCCAGGTCTGCGCGTCGTCCAGCGTCGCGATCGAGGCGGGCACCATCCCCTCGCTGAAGTGCAGCGAATCCCGCAGCCAGTAGCGCGCGTTGTCCGCCTTGCTGAACGGCCGCACCGGCCCCGCCACGAACGGCTGGCTGCCGAACGCCTGCCGGTACCCCGGGTACAGCTCGTCCTTGACGAAGTCGTCCACCGGGAACACGCGCGGCGAATCTGATGGCACGGCCAACCCCCACCTCGACCTTGAAGCGCGGACCTACTCACCCAAAGTCTCGCCCGTCCCCGTCCCGCCCACAAGATCAAAAGCAGGTTCATATGGAACGGACGGTGGTTCTCACGTCGCCCTTTCCGAGCCCGCGGTCTAGTCGATCTCCACCGCGAGCCCGCATAGCGGGCCGAGGACCGGCTTGGCCGGGCAGTGGCGTATTCATCGCGCTTGAGCCTCGGGGCCCGTTATTCGGCGGCGGGCAGCCGGGGGATGTCAGCCCGGTAGAGGCTGAGCAGCAGCCCGTAGGCCGCACCGGAGGCGGGGTCTTCCGCGGGCTGCCGGGCGGAAAACTCCTCCAGCCGGGCAGCCAGGGTGCGGGCCTGCTGCTCCGACAGCCACAGATGGCGCAGCACCGTGTGCCCCGCCTCGCTGTCGCCCGCGGGCAGCATCTCCGCCATCGCCGCCTGCACGAGGAACCCGGCGCCGGCCTCCCCGGGCAATCGGAAGCCCGCGCTGACCAGCGCGAAGTACTGCTCGGTGCCGCCGCGGACCTGCCGGGTCCCGGACAGCTGGACCAGACCCGCCTCGCGCAGGACCCGCAGGTGGAAGCTGATGGTCCCCTTGGCCAGCCCCATCGCCGGCGCGAGCTGCCCCAGCGTGGCGGGCCGCTGGCGCAGGAGGTTCACGATGCGGTGGCGCACCGGGTGCCCCAGCGCCTTGAAGTGCGCGGGCGTCCGCAGGATCAGCGGCTCCGCGGCCGCCGGACCGGTGCCGTTCGCGGTTGGCGTGTCGTCCACTCAAATAGTGTCCATGAATCTCGACGCTTTGACAAACGAGAGCCCGGAAGCGCAGGATGGTCCCCTAAAGCGTCTACGATCATCGATGCTTAAATCAGCAACCCCGTCCTGGAGAGTCCCGTGCCTATCTCGACTGCGACGATCGCCGTCCCGCACCCAGCGCGCTATCTCGGCCTGCTCGCTGCCCGCCTCGGCCAGCAGGCCTCGGTCGAGCACGCGGCCGACGGCCGGGTGAGAATCACCTTCGGCCAGGGCGCCTGCGTGCTCACCCCCGGCCACGGGCTGGACGTGATCGCCTCGGCCGCCGATGGCGCAGCCCTGGCCAGCGCGCGGGACGTCCTCACCCGCCACCTGCGCCGGACCGCCGGCGGCGAAGACCTGGAGATCACCTGGACGGAGCCTGTCGCGGGAGGGGACCTGGAGATCATCGCCCCCGTCATCGGCGATTACCTGCTCAGGCACTGCACCGGGGCCGACCCCCTGCTGGGCGAGTTGGTCGCCGCCACCAGGGAGGCCGCCGGCCCGGCGGCGGGGATGCAGACGTCCGCCGACGAGGGCGCCTTCCTGACCATGCTGACCCGGCTGGCCGACGCGCACTATGCCGTCGAGGTGGGCGTCTTCACCGGCTACTCATCGATCTGCATCGCCCGGGGCCTCGCGGCCGGCGGCCGCCTCCTCGCCTGCGACACCAGCCACGAGTGGACCGCCATTGCCCGCCGGTACTGGCAGCGCGCCGGGGTGGCCGACCGGATCGACCTCAAGGTCGGCCCGGCGATCGAGACACTCCGGGCGATCCCCGCCGGGCAGCGCATCGACATCGCCTTCATCGACGCGGACAAGGCCGCTTACCCCGCCTACTACGAGGAAATCACCAGCCGACTGCGCCCCGGCGGACTCGTCGTGCTGGACAACGTGTTCCTCGGCGGCCGGGTTCTCGACCCGGCCTACCAGGAGGAACACCACCAGGTGATGCGGCGCCTGAACGATCGCATCACCGCCGACGAGCGGATGGACTCGGTCATGCTGCCGCTGCGCGATGGCGTCACCATCGCCCGCAGACGTTAACAGCCAGGATCCACCGAGGGTTTCAAACGGGCTCTCGGTGCACCGCCTCCGGTCAGGCGTACTTCTGTATCAGCGTGCCGAGGGCGGGCAGGGCGGCCTTCACCTGCTTGATGGCCCGGCCCCTGATGGTGTTGTACGCCTTGATGATCGCGGGCCGGTTCGAGTTGTCGCGGCGCCGGTCGGTGATCGCCAGCAGCGCCTCGGCCACCTCCTCATCGCGGGCGGCCAGATACCCGCCGAAATCCCCGCTGCTCGGGGTGAACTGCGCGGCGAACCCCTCCCAGTAGGGCTGCAGCGCGTCAGCCGCGTTCGGCAGAATGGTGTCGATCATCGCGTGGATGTGGTTGGCGTCCACCTTGCGCACCGTGTGGTACGCCAGCTTGACCGCGGCGCCGGTGACGCCGGACATCTCGGCGACCTCGTTGGTGACCAGATCCTCGCAGTCGGCCACGACCCTCGGCCGGATGTCCGGTGCGAGCAGCATCTCTTGCAGCGTTGCCATGCCCTGCCTGTTCTCCTTAGGCCGTCGACCTGTGGGACATTCGATTGCAGGGCTACGGTAGCGGTCGTCGGCCTGCCTTCGCCGGAATGTCACGATATGTGGACTACGCGCCCCGCTAGCGTGACAACATCGGCGCGGGTCAGCCTGAGGGGCGCCGTCCGCACGCCCTAGGCTGTCATCCAAGTCTTCATCAGAGAGGCAAGTGCCATGCGCTACGCGTCAACCTACGACAAGAGCGGCGCGCCGGTCGTCGCAGAGCTCCAGGGCGACCAGCTCGTTCCGCTGGCCGGCCTGACCGAGCTTGGCGCGGCCACCACCGCCGAGGTTCTCGCCGCCGCCGAGCGCCGCACCGCGGACGCGTTCCCCGCCGCCGGGGCGCAGCTGCGCCCGGTGGTCCCGAACCCGGCCAAGATCGTCTGCATCGGCCTCAACTACAAGGCGCACATCGAGGAAACGGGCCGCAGCGATTCCGACTACCCGGTCCTGTTCCCCAAGTTCGCCAGCAGCCTGGCCGGCCCGTTCGCCCAGCTTGACCTGCCGGCCGAGTCGCAGCAGATCGACTACGAGGGCGAGCTGACCGTCGTGATCGGCCAGCCGGGCCGCCGGATCAGCGAGGAAGACGCGGCCGCCCACGTCCTCGGCTACACCGTCGCCAACGACGTCTCCATGCGCGACTACCAGTACAAGACGCACCAGTGGATGCAGGGCAAGGCGTGGGACGGGTGCACCCCGGTCGGCCCGTACCTGGTCACGGCGGACGAGGTGGACATCACCGCGCAGCGCATCTCCACCACGGTCAACGGCGAGAAGGTCCAGGATTCCTCCATCGACCTGCTGCTCTTCCCCATCCCGCGGCTGATCGCCACCATCTCGGAGTTCATGTCGCTGAACACCGGCGACCTGATCCTGACCGGCACGCCGTCCGGCGTCGGCCACCGGCGGAACCCGCCGCTCTACCTGAAGTCCGGCGATGTGGTCGGCGTCGAGGTCACCGGCGTCGGCGCGCTCCGGAACGCGATCGCCTGACCGGCAGCCGCGATCACAATCGTGCTGCGGAACGATCCGCGCGTTCCCCCGGAACCGCCGGCCTAGCGGTCCCGGCGCGCACCATCGGACGGGGCGACCGTGCTCAGCCGGGGGGCGGCGAATCCGGCCCGGGCGAACGCGACGGTGATCGCTTCGGCTGTCGCCGCTGCCCGCTCGCTGGCGACCAGCGCGATGATCGCGCCGCCGAAGCCGCCGCCGGTCATCCGGGCGCCGGCCGCGCCCGCCGCCAGTGCGGTCGCGACGGCCAGGTCGAGGGCGGGGGTGGTGATGGCGAAGTCGTCCCGCATCGACTCATGCGACGCGGTGAGCAGCGCGCCGAGCGCGGCCGGGTCCGTTTCGAGCGCGCCCGCACGGAGCGCGGCGACCGCCGTCAGCACCCGTTCGTCCTCGGTGATCACGTGCCGGGCGCGCCGGAACGTCTCGGGGTCAAGCACGCTGGCCGCCTTCGCCAGGTCGCCCACGCCCGACGTCGCGCAGCGCCCGGACGCCGAGGATCCGCGCCGCCCGCTCGCAGGACGCCCGGCGGTCGGCGTAGCCGCCCGCCGCGTGCGAGTGCTGCTCGCGCGTGTCGGCCAGCACGATCGTGAGGCCCGCCGCGTCCAGCGGCAGCGGCACGTTCTCCCCGGCGATCGCCCGGCAGTCGAGGAACACGGCCGAGCCCGGCTCGCCGAACAGCGACGCGAACTGGTCCATGATCCCGGTCGGCGCGCCGACCACCGCATTCTCCGCCCGCTGGCAGGCGCGGGCCAGCTCGGCCCGGTCCATGCCCAGCTCCCACAGGTCGTTCAGGGCCAGCGCCACCGCACATTCCATGGCCGCCGACGACGATAGCCCGGACCCGGCCGGGACGGTCGAATCGAGGTAGAGGTTCACCCCCGCCTTGATGATCGCCGCGGCCCGGTGGGGGTGTGCCTCACGCAGCGCCCAGGCCACCCCGGCCGGATACGCCGTCCAGCCCGCCGTCGCGCCCGGCCCCGCGTCGGCCAGCGGCACGGCGGTGACCCGGCTGGGAAACTGGGCCGAGGCCAGCGCCAGCAGGCCGTCGGTGCGGCGGGCGGCGGCGACGGCGGTCCTGGGGCCGATCGCGAACGGCAGCACGAAGCCCTCGTTGTAGTCGGTGTGCTCGCCGATCAGGTTCACCCGTCCGGGCGCGGACCAGATCCCGGTGCAGGCGCTTGCGTAGGTTTTGGTGAACCCGCGGGCGGCCGCGTCGGTCAGGGCGGCCTCGTCGGTTATGGCGGGCGGTGGTGTTGGCATGGGGGAGTGCCTCCTGCGGTCGGTGGTCAGTCGGGGATGGCGGACAGCGCCGCCCTGATCCGCTCGGCGGATACCTCGGGGGCGATGTCGCCGATGAAGGCGCCCATGCCGGTCTCGGAACCAGCCAGGTACTTGAGCTTGTCGGCGGCCCGGCGCGGCGAGGTGACCTGGAGCATCAGCCGCACCGAGTCCCGGCCGACCCCGACCGGGGCCTGATGCCAGGCGGCGATGTAGGGCGTCGGGGTGTCGTAGAGCACGTCGATCGCGCGGACGATGCGCCGGTAGAGCAGCGCGATCTCGTGCCGCTCGGCGTCGCTGGTCGCGGCGAAATCGGGCACCTGGCGGTGCGCGAGCATGTGCACCTCGATCGGCCAGCGCGCGGCGAACGGGACGAAGACGGTGAAATGCTCACCGTGGATGAGCACCCGCTCCGACTTCTGCTCGAACATCAGGATGTCGGCCATCAGCTCCGGGCCGTAGGAGCCGATGGATGCCAGCAGCCGGCGGGTGCGCGGCGTTATATACGGGTAGCCGTAAATCTGGCCGTGCGGATGGAGCAGCGTCACGCCGATCTCCCGTCCCCGGTTCTCGAAGACGTAGACCTGCTCGATGCCGGGCAGCGCGGACAGCGCCGCGGTGCGGTCGGCCCACGCCTCGACAATTGTCCGGGCCCGCGACGCGGTCAGGTCGCCCCACGAGCCGGTGCGCTCGGGGCCGAAGCAGACGACCTCGCACCGGCCGTACCCTGGCCGGGAACGGCCGACTTCGATCCGCCACCCGCCGGTCCACCGGGCCGGCCTCGTCCGGCGGCGGCAGGCCCGGGCCGAACGACGGCGACTTGTTCTCGAACACCGCCACATCGAAGTTGTCCGGTATCTCCGTCGGCCGCCCCGGCGCCGAGGGCGCCAGCGGGTCAAGGTCGTCGGGCGGCAGGAACGCACGGTTCTGCCGGGCGGTCGCGATGGAGATCCACTCCCCGGTCAGCGGGTCGAGCCGCAGCTGCGGGACGGGCGGCCGGGGCTCCGGCGGGCGCTCGTCGGGCTTCCGCTCCGGCGGCAGCGTCGTGTCCGCGTCGTCGAAGTAGATGAGCTCGCGCCCGTCACTCAGCTGGGTGACGCGCTTCGCTATGCCGGACATCGGCGTGTGATCTCCTCGGTTGGATCCGCGCAGTATCCCGTGGTCACTCTTCATCGCAGTCCATTGTGACCGTTCACATTTAGTATGGTCCAGCTCCGCGCCGGGCACGGCAAGCCCCCCGGCGGCGACCTGTTGGCGGGCCGCCGGGCCGTCGCCTGGGCCGGGGACGGGTTGGGCGAGTTCACTGCCGCCTCCTCGGATGGCCGTGCACCGTGTTCAGTGCTGGTCTTGATCGTGTCAGTCTTTCCGTGTCAGTCTTGTTCAGCCCGAGACATGTTGTGATCCAGTGTTCTACTTTGTCAGACTTCAGTGCGCCAAGATCGTGACCGGACACGATCGCGCCCGCAGCCGGCGAGTGCGAGAATGCGCAGGCGGCGCCGGCCAGCGGCATCCCGCGCGGCTACGTGAGCGCGTCCACATGAGCGCGCCTACGCGAAAGAGGCATCTGTGTTCGAGAAGCTAACGCCCCGGCTGGACCTGCTAGCCCCGGCCGACCTGTCCCCGGCCCAGCGCACCCTCTACGACGCGATCACCGGCGGCCCGCGGGCCAGCCAGGCGGGAACGGTGCCGATCACCGATTCCGATGGCCGACTGCTCGGCCCGTTCGCCGTCATGCTGCTCTCGCCCGAGGTCGGCAACGCGCTGCAGCAGGTCGGCGCGAAGATCCGGTTTGGCACGGCCTTGACCGGAAGGGAACGCGAGCTCGCCATCCTGTCCGTGGCCGGCGTGCTGCGCAGCGATTTCGAGCGCTTGGCGCACGAACCCGCCGCCCGCCATCTGGGCCTCGGGCAGGCCCAGATCGGCGCGGCCCTGGCCGGCCAGGCCCCGGATGGTCTTTCCCCCGACGAGGCGATGGTCTGCCGGCTGGCCAAGGCGATGACAGCCGACCGGACCCTGTCGGATGAGGACTACACGGCAGGCACGGCTGCGCTCGGCCGCGAGCGGCTGGCCGAGCTGACCTGGCTAGTCGGCTACTACGGGGCGCTGGCACTCGCACTCGCCGTGTTCCGCCCGGTGCTGCCCGAGTCGTTCGCGGACGACCACGGGGCGTAACGAAACTCCCGCCTGGGAACCACCGCGCCTAACCCCGTTTCACCGCCTCCGCCAGCGCCTCCATGGCCGGGACGGCGGCCAGCAGGGTGTCAGCGGTGGCCGCGGGGAGACGGCCGAGGCATTCGGAGAGAACCTGGGTGCGCTGCGCCCGGACCCGGTCGTGCACCTGTTCGCCCATCGGCGTGGCCGCCAGCCGGGCGGCCCGCATGTCATTCGGGTCGGGCATCCTGCGGATGAGCTCGCGCTCATCGAGAACCTTGATGATCCGCGACACCATGGTCGGGTTGAGGCCCTCAAGCTCCGTCAGTTCCGCCAGTCCGAGCGGCCCGCGGCTGCGGACGAGGGCGAGCACCGAGTACTGCGTCGGGGTCAGGCCCTCGCCGGTGGACGTGTCGTTGAGCTCACGGGCGAGCCGGGGGATGACTCCGCGCAACCGGGCAACGAGTTCGGCGTCCATTGGCTTCTCCGCAAAATGACTTGAATGCTTGCCAGCAAGCAACTATTATTACACCACGTGAGTCCGATCGAGGGCCGGGTGGCCGGCGGCACAGTTTCAGCTCCGGCGCCCCCGGCTCCGGCGGCACCCGCGCAGGCGCTGAAACGGCGCTGGCTAGTCTTCGGCATTGTCTCCATCGGCCTGTTCATGGCCTCGATCGACCAGACCATTGTCGCCACCGCGCTGCCCGCGATCGAGCATGACTTGCACGCCGGCATCAACTGGAGCGGCTGGACGATCACGATCTACGCGCTCGGCCAGGTCATCGCCATGCCGATGGCGGGCAAGATCAGCGACATGTACGGGCGCAAGAAGGTGTTCGGCGTCTCCGCCGCCGTCTTCACCATCGCCTCGCTGTGCTGCGGGTTCGCCCCCAACATGCCCCTCCTGCTGCTGCCCCGGTTCATCCAGGCGCTCGGCGGCGGCGCCTTCATGCCGTCCGCTACCGGCATCGTTTCCGACCATTTCGGCCCCGAGCGCGACCGCGCCGTCGGCATGTTCACCTCCATCCTGCCAGTGGGCGGGATCATCGGCCCCATCGTGGGCGGCATTTTCGTCAGCTACTGGTCCTGGCGCGGCATCTTCCTGGTGAACGTGCCGATCGGCATCCTCCTCATCGCTCTGACGATCAAGTTCATCCCCTCCTCGGCCGCTGGGGCGACGGGCGGGGAGGCGGGCAGAAGAAATAGCCGCATCGATATCCGCGGCATCGTCCTGCTCGCCGTGCTGATCGCCACGGCGATGTTCGGCGTCAGCTACCTGGGCAGCGGGCGGATCCCGCTCTACAGCCCGGTCTTCCTCGGCGCCGAGGCGGTCGCGTTCATCACGCTGTGCCTGTTCGTCAGGCACTCCCGGCGCGCCGCGGCGCCGTTCGTGCCGTACCGGCTGCTGCGCGGGCGCGGCTTCGGGGTGATGAACCTCATCAACCTGGTCTACGGGGCGGCCGCGCTCGGCTTCTCGGCCCTGGTGCCGCTGTATGCCCAGGACCGCTACCACATCTCCGCGCTCGGCGCGGGCACGCTGCTCACCGCCCGCGCGGTCGGCATGATCGCGGTGGCCGGGGTGGCGGCGATGGCGCTGCGCCGCACCGGTTACCGGTGGCCGATGATCATCGGCTTCGCGGTGCTGGCGGGCGGCCTGGTGATGATGTCGCTGTCGCCCGGCTTCTCGGCCTACGCCTGGCTTGCCATCGCGGCCGCCATCACCGGCTTCGGCATGGGCCTGTCGGTGCCCGCGTCCAACAACGCCAGCCTGCAGCTCGCCCCTGACCAGGTGGCCGCGATCGCCGGGCTGCGCGGGATGTTCCGGCAGTCCGGGGCGATCATCGCCGTGTCGGTGACCACGGCCATCATCGCCCGCAGCAGCACCCCCGGGCTCGTTCAGGCCCATGTCTTCGTGGTCTTCGCCATCCTGCTGGTGCTGCTGCTGCCGTTGATCAGGCTGGTCCCCGACCATCACGGCAACTGGTAACGCGGACCGGTCAGCGCCGCGGCGGGGTGCTCATTGACGCGCAGTGGGACGGCCCGCTGCTGCGTTCGCTGGGCGCCGCGCCGCTAGCGCGGGAACGCTACCTGGCGCTGCTCGCCAGGTCGGCGGGCCCGCTACCGCTGCCGCCCGGCTGCGCGGCCGGGCGGCGGGCGGCGGGCGGCTGCTGCCCGGTCCCCGGGCCTGAGCCGCTCACGTTTGCGCGTCCACACCGATGGAGGTCAGCGCGGCGATGGTCGCGGTGTCGTTCGGCAGCCAGGGCCCGGACAGCGGGCCGCCAGCGTGCCAGTAACTCCAGTAGCCGAGGACTTCCCCTGGGTGCTCCAGCTGGTAGGTCTTCAGCCAGCCGAACACCGCCGAGAACCAGTAGGGGCGGCGTGCCTGGACCTTGGAGTTGGTTTCCGCGATGGCCAGCACCGGGAACGGCTGCAGCGCGCGGACGTTGCCCGCCCACTGGTTGAGTGCCTCGAACAGCGGCGGCTTCCAGGTGTCGTACCAGTCCAGCGCGTAGAAGTCGAGGCCCGGGATGGCGAACGCGACGCTCTCCTGACTCACTCCGCAGAACACCGCGCCGTACCGCACCCGGCTGCCCCGGCACAGGGCCTGCAGATGCGCGTGCACCTGATACAGCACGTCCTGGGTAAGGCCAAGCGGGGCGAACTGGCCGCCCGCGCCCGGGCTGGCGTCGGCCTCGGCATAGGCGGTGAGCACGCCGCCCTGCTCGGGGGCACTGCCGATGAACGCCTGCAGCTGCGCGTCGAGCTGGCCCGAGAGCAGCTGGGCCGGGTTGGGGTAGATGGTGTAGAAACCGACTTTGCCCGCCGGCAGCGTGGGCCACGCCGCCGGAATCGGGCCGTTGACCGACGGCCACACCATTTTGCCGTCGACCATCTGATACAGGTGCTCCCGGTATGCATTCGCCGACGGCACGTAATCCCACAAGTTGACGTTAGCGGCTCCGAATAGCAATTCTCTCCCCAGTGATCCTTGAGATGGCGACTGCCCTAGTGCGTCGAAGATCCGCGCTCGCACCGCTGCCCGCGCCGCTCAACGCGCTGGTGAAACAGGCACTTCGCACCGTGCTGCCCGGTAACCGGATAAATCATAGCCATCCCTTGTATGTTCCAGGCCGGGCATTGTAAGTTACTGATCAGTAATCTTACTTATCGATGCGCTGCGATACGGTTGCGGTCCGCACCCCGATTCCGCCCGCCCGAAGGAGTTGCGATGCCGAAGCTTGATCGCCGCGACAATGTCTTCGTCCTTGACCTCGGGGACGGCGAGAACCGTTTCGGCCCCGGCTGGATCGGCTCGGTCAACGACGCCCTCGACGAGGTGGAGAAGGCGGACGGACCGCGGGCCCTGGTGACCGCCGCGACCGGGAAGTTCTACTCCAACGGGCTCGATCTGGACTGGCTGTCCGGCCACGCCGATCAGCACCAGGACTACATCGCCAGCGTGCACGAGCTGCTCGCGCGGACGCTGTCGCTGCCGATGGTCACCGTCGCCGCCCTGCAGGGGCACACCTTCGCCGCGGGCGCGATGTTCTCCCTGGCGCACGACTTCCGGGTCATGCGCGCCGACCGCGGCTTCTGGTGCCTGCCCGAGGCGGACATCAACTTGCCCTTCACCCCGGGCATGTCCGCGCTCATCGCGGGCCGGCTGGCCCCGCGGACCGCACACGAGGCGATGATCACCGCCCGCCGCTACGGCGGCCACGAGGCGCTGGCGGCCGGCATCGTCGACCGTGCGGTGGCCGAGGACGCGGTCCTCGGCACCGCCGTTGACCTCGCGCAGGCCCAGGCGTCCAAGGCCGGCCAGACGCTCGCGGCGATCAAGTCCCGCCTGTACGCCACGGCGCTGAACCTGCTGCGCGACCGGGATAACCCGCTCGGCTCAATCTGATCCGTCATCTGCCGCGCGGAATCCGGTGCCGCTGGCTGCGGCCAGCCGGGCCGCGAGCTCGGCGTTGCGCTGGGCGAATCCGTTCCACTCGGCCGGGTTTGCCGCCAGCAGACGGCGCGCGGCCGCGGCGTCGCAGCCGCCCTGGGACCAGCCGCACAGCCGGCCGCCGCGGATCGTGAACCGGACCAGCAGGCCGTCCGCCCATCCGCACACGTCGAAGTCCTGCGGCTCGGACCTGGCCACCTTCTGCTCGGCGGTCACCCAGTCCAGGGCCTCGATCTCCGCCTGCAGCCGGGCCGCGAACTCGAACTCCAGCGCGGCCGCCGCCTCGTCCCGGCGCGCGGACAGCCGCCTGCGCACCAGCGCGGCCGCGGCCGGATCGCGGTCCAGGACCGCCGCCACCGTCGCGGCGAGCTCGTCGCGCCCGGCGGCCGACACGCCAAGGACGCGCGCCATCTCCTGCCTGGTGCCGGACAGCCCGCCCCCGGTGTAGTTCAGCGGCAGCACCCGCGACAGCCCCGACACGGCCCGGCGCACCTGCAGTCCGCCCAGGTACGGCCCGAAGTCCCGGGCCCGCGGCGATGGCCGGTGCACGGCCCGCACGCCAGGCGCGCGGGCCGATCCGCTCAGCCTGATCCAGACCTCTTTCTCCTGGCCGCCGCTGGGGCTGCGGTTCCACGGTGGCAGCTGCGCCCGCAGCAGGTTCCGCTCCAGCCAGGCCGCCTCATGCGCGGAGTCGCAGACGGCCGCCTCAACCTGGGCAACCTGCGCCACCATGACCGCCAGGTGGCCGCGGTCGCCGAGGTCACCCCAGTAGGAGGCCACCCGGCGGCGCAGGCTCACCGCCCGCCCGAGGTAGAGCACCCGGCCGGCACCGTCCCTGAACCGGTACACGCCAGGCGCGGCGGGCAGCCGCCCGGCCAGGTCACGCCCCCGGGGCCGTGGGTCGTTCAGCGTCTGGTCTCCCGCCGTCCGATGCGCTCCAGAGCGCAGTTTACGCCGCATCGGCGCGACATCGGCCGAGCCGCGCCGGGGTGCCCGCATGGCTGCCTAGGCGGCTGCTCAGGTCATCTAAGGCGCCGCCGGCCGAAGATAAGACGATCGCCCGATGCGGTGGGATGCGCCTTAGAACGAACCTGAAGGTACGGGGAAACGCCACGGGGGTTCCCCGGAACCGAGGAGGAATCATGAACGAGTACCTAGCGCTCGAGCTGATCAGGCAGCGGGGCAGCGAGCGGCGCGAGGAGGCCAGGAAGGCCGGCCTCGTGCGGACGCTGCGGCTGGCGCGGCGCCGCCGGGCCAACGAGGATGCGCTGCTGGCGCGGCCGGTACCGGACTACGTGGACGGGACCTTCGCCCCGGGCGATGACCTGGTCCACACCGGGCACGTGAGCGCGACCCGATAGCCGGCGGTTCGCACGGCCATGGCGGACGAGAAAATGCCGAATTCGACCGATTCGCAAGCCGGTGAGGCTGCCGGAATGTCAGACCCCCGTGTCACGCTAGACAGTGAGATGGCAAGACGCGGTGGGAGTCCCGTTCTCGTAGGGCGGGCAACGGAGCTGGCCGCCCTGGGGGCCGCGTTCGACGCGGTCCACCAGGGAGGCCCTGCCGCCCTGCTTATCGGCGGCGAGGCCGGGGTGGGCAAAACCCGGCTGATCAGCGAATTCGCCGGCCAGGCGCGGACGGCCGGGGCCAGGGTGGTCACCGGGGGATGCCTGGAGCTCGGCGCCGACGGGCTGCCCTTCGGGCCGTTCACGGCGATACTGCGCGACCTGGTGCGGGAGACAGGCGCCGACGAGATCATCGGGCTGCTGCCAGGCAGCGGCCGGGCCATACGGGAGCTGGCCCGGCTGCTGCCGGAACTGGCGGGCGGCGCCAACGCGGCGATAGTCCCGCCCGCGGCCGAGCCGGCCCCGGGTGAGGCGCGCGCCCGGCTGTTCGAGGAGTTCCTTACGCTGCTCGAGCGGCTGGCCGTGCAGCGGCCGCTGGTGCTGGTCATCGAGGACGCGCACTGGGCCGACCGGTCCAGCCGCGACCTGATCGCCTTCCTCATCGGCTACCAGCGCGCACTGCGCAACGTGCTGATCATCGTGACGTTCCGCTCCGATGAGCTGCACCGTACCCATCCGCTCCGGCCGCTGCTGGCCGAACTGGCCCGGATCGACTGGGTGGAGCGGAGCCGAGCTGCCCCGGCTGACCCGCGGCCAGGCGGAAGAGCTCGCGGCGGCGGTCCTCGGCCGCTCGCCTGAGCGCGCGCTGGCCGATTCACTCGTACGAGCGGGCAGAAGGCAACCCGCTGTTCACCGAGGAGCTGCTGGCCTGCTCCGACGGCTGCGACGCGATCCCCGGCTCGCTGGCCGACCTGCTGCAGGAGGCGGTCCGGCGAATGCCGGAGGACACCCAGGAGGCGCTGCGCGTCGCCAGCGCCGGCAGCGGCGGCATCAGCCACACGCTGCTGGCCAAGGTCACCGGGCGGACCGAGGACGAGCTGACCGCCGCCATCCGGCCCGCGGTCACCGGCAACGTGCTGGTGACCACCACCGACGGGTACGCGTTCCGGCACGCGCTGATCCGCGAGGCGGTGCACGAGGATCTGCTGCCGGGCGAGCACAGCAGCGTGCACACCCGGTTCGCGCTGGCCATCGAGGCCGATCCGGCGCTTGTCTGCGGCGGGCGGGCCGACATCGAGAGAGCGCACCACTGGTACTCGGCCCACAACACGACCGGCGCGCTGACCAGCGCGTGGCAGGCGTCCGCGCAGGCGTCCCAGGCGGTGGCGCACGCCGAGCGGCTCATGCTGCTCGAGCGCGTCCTCGAACTGTGGGAGCAGGTGCCGGACGCCGCCGAGCGCATCGGCGCCGACCACGTGCGGGTGCTGGAGGAGGCGGCGGCCGTCGCGCGGGACGCCGGGGAGCATCAGCGCGGCCTCGCGGTTTCACCGAACTGGCGCTGGCGCAGCTGGACGAGGCCACCGACCCAGTGCGCGTGGCCCTGCTGCTCGGCCAGCGGCACACGTTCCGGCGAGACCTCGGCCTGCCCGAGACCAGCGAGGACCTGAACCGGGCGCTGAGCCTGGTACCCGAGACCGCCTCCAAGCGGGCTCGGACCAAATTGCTGCTCACCGCGGTTCACTACGGCTGCCACGAGGGCGGCCTGCCCTTTAGGGCGTGGGCGGAAGAGGCGCTGCGGCTCGCCCGCGAGGTGGGCGATCGCGACTCCGAGGCGGAGGCGCTGGCCGCGCTGGCGGTGATGGAAGCCGGGCCGCTCGGGCAGGCGGCGCCGGGCAGCGAGCCGCTCCGCCTGATCGCGGAGGCCCGGCAGATCGCGGAGCAGGCCGGCGCTTACCAGCCCGTCATCAAGCTGGTGATCTACGAATCGCACCTGCTCTGCGGCGCGGGCGAGTACGAGCGCGCCGCCGTGGTCGCCCGGCAGGGCATAGCCGACGCCGAGCGGCACGGGCTGGCCCGCACCCGCGGGGCGTTCATCGCGATCAACGTGGCGGAGCCGCTGCTGTACCTCGGCCGCTGGGACGAGGCGGCGGATGGTCGCCGAGGCGGCGCTGGATCTTGCCCCGCCGTCGCTGACCCGGGTCGGCCTGTGGATCATGTCCGGTTCGATCGCGCTCGCCCGCGGCGACGTCGCCACCGCGGCCAGGCGGGCGGCGGCGAGCCGGGCGGTGCTCTCCGGCATCAGCTACGACGACCAGGAAAACCTGCCGCAGGCGGTCCTCGACATCGAGCTGTCGCTGGCCACCGAGGGTCCGGCGGCCGCCGTGACGGCGGCCGCCGGGGCGCTCGGGCGGTACGACCTGTCCGTGAGCAGCCCCCGGTACGTCTGGCCGCTGCTGGTGACGGCGGCCGCCGCAGCCGTCGCGGCCCGCGAGGAAGCCGGCGACGCTGCCACCGCGCTCCTGGGCAAGTTGCGGACCCTGGCGGAGAAGCTGGAGGTCTCCGGCCCCGTGCAGCGAGCATGGCAGCTGTCCTACGCGGTGCTCGATCCGCCCGCTGAGATCGACAGCGCCGGCCGGCTGGCCGCGGCGGACGAGGCGGTCGCGGCGTTCGAGGCCGTCAAGCAGCCCTACCCGGCCGCCATCGCGCTGGTCCGCGCGGCCGCGGTCGCGCTGTCCGGGCGAGGCGGGCGTGAGGAGGCGGCGGCCAGGCTGCGCCGCGCCGCGCCGATCGCGGAACGCCTCGGGGCCCGGCCGCTGGCGGAGCCAGATCGCTGATCTGGCCCGCCGGGCCGGCCACACTCAGGCCGGCGACCCGGCAGCCAATGGGGATCACCTCGGCCTGACCGGCCGCGAGTTCGAAGTGCTGCGCCTGGTGGCGGCCGGCCAGTCGAACCGCGAGATCGCCACCGCCTTGTTCATCTCACCGAAGACGGCCAGCGTGCACGTCTCCAACATCCTGGCCAAGCTGGGCGCGGCCACCCGCACCGAGGCGGCCGCCAGGGCGCACGCCCTGCGCCTGTTCGACGACCGAGCCTGCACCGCTACGCGAGCCAGCCGAGCAGGAGCTCGTTGAGGCGTTCCGGCGCGTCGAGGGGGATCCAGTGGGTGGCACCGGGGATCTCCTCGTACCGCCAGGCCGACTTGACCAGGTCACCGGAGGCGCGCATGCGGACGCCGTCCAGGTACCGGTCGCCGTCGGACCAGATGCCCAGGGTCGGCACGGTGACCGGGGGGAGCACGGGGGGCGGGCCGGGCCGCCGCGGTGCGACGTTGGCGCGGTACCAGTTCAGCGTGGCGGTGAGCGCGCCTGGCCGGGACAGCAGGGCAATCGCCCGGTCGATGTCCTGATAGCCGGGCATTAGCTCGCGCAGCTGGGCCCAGTCCTGGTACCTGAGAGACTCCTCCGCGATCCCCTCGAACTGGAAGAAAAGCGTGTACCAGGACATCTCGTGCTGCCGCATCGTCATCGGCGCGGCCAGGTGCGGCACCGAGACCGCGGTCAGCGTCCGCACCCGGTCCGGGAGGTAGATGGCGGTGGCCCAGGCCAACGCCGATCCCCAGTCGTGCCCGACCACGTGCGCCGCGGGCACGCCGCAGGCGTCGAGGATAGCCCCTACATCGGCCACCGAGTCGCGCAGCCGGTAATGCTGCTTGCCCTCAGGCCGTGAGCTCTGACCGAAACCGCGCAGGTCCGGCGTGATCACCCGGAAGCCGTGTTCGGCGAGCGCCGGGACCTGGGCCCGCCACACCGCGTGCGAATCCGGCCAGCCGTGCAGCAGAATCACGGGAACACCGCGGCCGTCGCCGTGGACCTCGACGTAAAGGTCGATGCCGTTCGCGCTCACGATCATGACAGCATCTTCCCATTCCGGCATATGCCGGAGCATCCCGGCGCCTGCCGGGCGAGCGCGCGCGGATGTGGTCTCAGGCGCCGTCGGCCCAAGCCGCCCACGCCCCCAGGCAGCCGGCGGAGAGCGTCTCCAGGTCCTGGAACAGTTCCCGATCCGGTCCGGCGTCTGGTCCGGCGTCTCAGCGCCCGGGCCGAAGGCCTGCGCGGCCTGCTGCCCCAGCGTCATGTGCGCGGACCAGTAGCGCGTCCAGGCGAGCTGCGCGGGCTCGCTCGGCCCGTGCTCCCCGAGCATCGTGTACCTGGCGGTTTCGTCGATCGCCGCCGCCCGCAGCCGGGAGCCGGCCACGAACCACGGCGCATGCTCCTGCAGGAAACCCAGGTGGTTGACGGCCGACATGACCGCGTCCTCTGAGGTCCGCGCGTCGGTCCCGCGCAGCCGCTGGTGCTCACCGGTGGCGCGCTGCCAGAGCGCGCTGTACCGGCCGGCCCAGTCGGGACCGGGCCGCGGCTGCGACCGGTCCCGGTTGCCGCGCGACGCGCGCAGCTGCGCGCTCGTAGCCAGCGTGACCTCGGCCAGCGCGAGAAGCGCGGCGGCCCCCTGCGCGGGCTCAAGCTCGGGCAGCGGGGGACGCGGCCGCTGCCGGCCGCGTTCGAGCAGCACCCTGATCCGCTCGGCCCGCGCCTCGATCATCGGGCGCACGTTAGCCAACGGCTGGAGCAGGACCGACTCCGGCGCGACCCCCCGTCCGATGACCGACACCACGACACTCTCCGCGGCGACACTCTCCGCGGCGACACCCTCCGCGGCCGTACCGGCGGGCAGCAGCCGCGCGGCCCAGATGATCCCGCCGCGGCAGACCAGCGCCGGGCCTGCCGGGAGCGTCTGCTGGCTAACCACGAGCGGCTCGGACGTTTCGGGTGAGCCGGGCGGATTGGGCCCGGGCGCCGCCTCCGGCTCCGCGGCGCCGGTTGCCCCGGCCCAGTCGGCCAGTCGGCCCTGCTCGCGCTCGACCGACCTCCGCAGCTCCGCCTCCGGGCCATCACCGTGCGTCCCGGCGGACTCTACTCGCGGGGTCGCCTTAAACGGCGCGTCCGTCACCGCGGTGGTAACGGCGACATAAGGTCCGGCCTGCGCGTCCGCTGGCCCGTAAGCCAGCGTGATCGAGGTCCACTCGCCGTCGACCAGTTGGTGCTCCACCACGCTGGCCGGCGCCAGGGACGGTGCCGCCACCCCGTAGATGGGGCACCCGGTGCGTGGCACCAGCGTCTCGGCATCCCGTCGGTCCTGTTCGCGCCGCCGTCGTTCCCACTCGCCGCGCTCGCTGTCGGACATCACCCGCATGATTCAAGGGGTACATCACTGCGCCGCGCCCGCCTAGTAGTTTCCGGGTGGGCAGCGAACGGCGTTCTTTTTAAGGCTGCGGCTTTCCCGGGCGGTGGCCCAGTCGGCCAGAAGACGCAGCAGCCGGTGATTGCCCACGCCCCGAGGCGGGCAATCACCGGCTACCTCCGTTACGCTCGCGCGACGCTATTCAGAGCCCGCGCGCAGCGCTCACAAGCCCACGCCAAGTGGCCGTGAGATCGGCTCGTCGGCACGAGCCATGTCATCCACCTCATCGATTCCATCAGTACGGCCCGCACCGGGAGCCGCCGCGCGGGCCGGCAGGAAGACCAGTGCCACCACCGCCCCCAAGGCCACCACGCAGGCGGCGACGAACGAGCCCCGGTGCAGGCCCACCATGAAGGCGGAGCTCACCGCGTCAGTCGCGGCGGCGCGCAGCGCCTCGGGGAAGTGCGAGGCCACGGTCATGCCGGCCACTACCGACTGCCCGGCCACCTGCCCGGTCGCGGCGGGCGCACCCAGCGAGACGAGGCTGTGCAGGACGTGCGCGCCGTAGGCGGAGTTGAGCACCGAGCCGACGATCGCGACGCCGAGCGTGCCGCCGACCTCGCGCGTCGTGTCATTGACGGCGGAGCCCGCGCCTGCCTTCCCGGCGGGCAGCGCGCCCATGATCGCGTCGGTGGCGGGCCCGGTGGTGAACGCGAGCCCGGCCGCCATCAGCGACATCGCGAAGACGATGCGGCCCCAGTAGGAGGCGTCGGTGGGAGTGCTCGCCGCGTCCAGCAGGCCGGCCGTCATCAGCAGGAGGCCGCCCGCGACGACGACCTTGGTGCCGAGCCGCTTCATGACGATCATCGCCACCGGCGAGAGTCCCGCGGTGACGAACGCGAACGGCAGCGTCGCCAGCCCGGCGTGCAGCGGCGAGTAGCCGCGGACGATCTGGAAGTACTGGGTGATCATGAAGATGAACCCGAACAGGCCGAAGAACGCCAGCGCGATCGCCCCACTGGCCGCGGCGAACCGGGGGTTGCGGAACAGCCGCACGTCGAGCATCGGGTCCGGCCGCCGCGCCTGCCACCAGGCGAAGACCGCCAGCACGGCCAGCGCCCCGCCGATCCCGCCGACGGTGGCCGCCGACCCCCAGCCGTGCGCGGGCGCCTCGATGATCGAGTAGGTGAGGAGCGTGATCCCGACGACGGACAGCAGCGCACCGAACGGGTCAAACCGGCCGGCCTGCGGGTCCCGGGACTCGGGCAGCAACAGCCGGCCGCCAATGATGGCGATGACCGCGACCGGCACCGACACGTAGAAGACGGAGGACCAGGAGAAGTGCACCAGCAACGCCCCGCCCACCACCGGGCCGATCGCGACGGCGAGTCCGGAGACCGCCGACCAGATGCCGATGGCGGTCGCCCGCTCCCGCGGGTTGGTGAACACGCTGTTCAGGATGGCCAGCGTGGCCGGGTAGACGAGCGCGGCGGCGACACCCATCGCGGCGCGGGCGGCGATCAGCTCACCGGTGTTGGCGGCCAGGGCCGCGCCCACCGAGAACAGCGCGAACAGCGCGAGCCCGAGCTGCAGCAGGCGGCGCCGCCCGAGGCGGTCGCCGAGGTTGCCGCCGAGCAGCAGCAGCCCGGCGAAGGAGAGCGTGTAGCCGTCGACGACCCACTGCAGATCGCCGGTTGACGCGTGCAGGTCGCGGCTGATCGAAGGCAGCGCCACGTTGACGATGGTGTTGTCCACCACCGTGAGCAGGACGCTGAGGCACAGCACCGCCAGGATCCACCACCGGCGGTCTTTTCTGGTTTCCGTGGTTTCCATCGGGCCAGGCTCCTCGACTTAAGAAGTAGTAGTACGTCGTGCTATAACTATGTAACAGCGTTCTATAGTTGTCAAGGCCGGCCCCGCGAGGCGCCCGGGTAGGGGAAGATGTTCTGCATGGACGAAGGCGATGGGCTCGGCCCGCCCGGCGGGCCGGCAACGGCGCGGCGCGGCCGCACGCCGTCGGCCGACGTCGAGCGCGAGCTGCTGGCGGCGGCCGAGGCGGTCCTCGTCCGTGAGGGCCCCGGCGGGCTGACCGTCCGCGCCGTCGCCACCGAGGCCGGCATCGCCCCGATGGGCGTCTACAACCGCCTCGGCGGCAAGGAAGGCCTGGTCGACGCGTTGCTGATCAAGGGCTTCGACCTCCTCCGGGCCGCTGTCGACGCGGCCGGCCAGATCCCGAGCCAGGTTCCGACATGCGCGACCGGTTCTACGACTGCGGCTACCGCTACCGCGAGTTCGCACTGGCCAACCCGCACTTCTACGCGATCATGTTCGAGGACGCGATCCCGCACGAGTTCGACAACCCCGAGGTGGCGGTGCACGCCGAGGCCGCCTTCTACGCGCTGGTCCGCACCGTCGAGCTCGCCGCCGCGGCCGGCGTCATCGCGGCCCCCGACCCGGTCGAGACCGCCCAGCAGATCTGGTCCACCGTGCACGGCGCCGTCGCCCTGGAGCTCAAGGGCCTCATCCAGACCGAGAACCCCGCCGCCACCTACCGCGCCGGTCTGGACACCCTCTTCCGCGGCCTGGCCCCCCGCTAAAGGCAAAGTCCCAGGCGCACGGAACGGTCCGGTGGCATCTGCGGCCAGCTTCCTATCATTTCTGACCACTTTTTTTCATCTTCCTATCGGTTCTGACTACTTCAGTGCCCGAATTGCCCGGATTTTGTGGTCAGAACTGACCCGAAAATTGGAGAGTTCGCGGGCAGGCGGCAGGAGCGGCGGCGGTTTGTGCTGCCGGCTGGGTTTTGGTCTGGGGTCAGGCGGTTTGGGTGCCTGCGGTCCCGTCTGGTTCGGGGCGCCTGGCAGAGGGTGACTTCGTAGCCGAGGGCGCCGAGTTTGCCGATGTGGTGGCTGACCTGGCGGGCGGTGTCGCGGTCGCGTTCGTAGTAGTCGGCGCCGAGGCCCTGGTAGCGCATGCCGGGGTTGGACAGCAGCACGTGGTAGGTGCGCATCTGGGTGTTGCCGACCGCGACCAGGGCTTTGGCCTTGCCTTTCCTGCGTGAGAGCCTGCGGTAGCGGGCGCCCTCGCGGGTTTGGGTCTTGCCGGCCGCGGCGGAGGTCTCGCCGGTGACGGCGCCGATGTAGCGGTTGCCGTGCTTGCGGCGGCCCGGGCCCGCGCGCTTGCCGGACTGATGGTCCAGCGGGGTCCGCCCGGCCCAGGAGGCCAGGTGGCCGGGGGTCGCGAACCGGGTCATGTCGGCGCCGGTCTCGGCGATCACGTCCTGGGCGGCGCGCCGCCCCCAGCCCGGCATCGACTCCGCCTGCTGCAGCTGTTCCTCACAGGGGGCCAGCAGCGCCTCGATCACCGCGGTCAGGGCGGCGATGCCGGCGTCGATCCGGCCGATCCGGCCCAGCATCACTGCCAGCAGCGCGGCCAGCTCCGGGGTGAAGAACTCGTGCCCTCCAGCGCCTCCCGCAGCTGCGGGATCTTCTTCCGGGCGCTGCCGCGGGCCAGCTCCGCCAGCACCGCCGGGTTCCGCTCCCCGGCGATGAGCCTGCCGATGATGTCCCGGCCGGTCACCCCGTGCACGTCGGTCAGCACGCTCGACAGCTTCAGCGCGGCCGACTCCAGCAGCTTCTCGGCCCGCTGCTTCTCCCTCGTCCGCTCGCCGGTCAGGTCGCGGCGGTAGCGGGTATGCTCCCGGATCACCCGGAACTCCGGCGTCGCGACAAAGCACGAGGCGACCGCGCCGCGCTCGAAGCACGCCGCCAGCCAGCGGGAGTCCGACGGGTCCCGCTTCGGCCGGCCGGGCAGGTTCCGCACCTGCCTCGCATCCGCCAGCACGCACTCCAGGCCCTCGGCCTCCAGCCGGTAGAACACCGGCTTCCAGTAATCCCCCGTCGCCTCCATCACCACCGCGGGCACCTGCCAGCACCGCAGCCAGTCCGCCAGCGCCAGCACCTCCCGCCGCGTCGTCCCGAACGATCCGGGTCTCGGCCGCCCGCCGCGACGGATCCTTATCCGACGGCACCCGGATCGTCGCCGCCATCCCGGCCTTGCCGATGTCGATGCCGCACACCCGGTCCCGGTGCAGCGGCTCGTCCCTCACCTCATCCACTCGCGACGCCCTTCCCTGCTTGCTAACCTGCGGACAAGGTGCCGCCCGGGGAACCGAGGGGCTAGCGGAGAAACTGACCCGCGCGCTCGAAGCGGCAATGCACGGCCCCTCAGGGAAAAGCGGCTCCCTAATAAACAGAGAAGGAAGTCTCGCTGGTGAAGGTGTAGATGTAACGATTGTAGTGTTTGAGATGATTAGAGATAGAGCGCTTGCAGGACTGATAGTACAGCGGGGTCCGCTCGGCACAGGAGGCCAGGTGGCCGGGAGTAGCGAACAGAGTTATGTAGGTGTTGGTCTCGGTGATCACGTATTGGGAGGCGCGCCGCCTACAGGACGACATAGACTCCGCTTGCTGCAGCTGTTCCTCATACGGGGAAGCAGAGATAGATCACGCGGTCAGGGCGGCGATGCCGGCGTGATCCGGCCGATCCGGCCAGCATCACTGCCAGCAGCGCGGCCACCTCGGGGTGAAGAACTCAGTGCTCTACAGCGCCTCCCGCAGCTGCGGGATCTTCTTCCGGGCGCTGCCGCGGGACAGCTCCGCCAGCACCGCCGGGTTCCGCTCCCCGGCGATGAGCCGGCCCATGATGTCCGGCCGGTCACCCCGTGCACGTCGGTCAGCACGCACGACAGCTTCAGCGCGGCCGACCCAGCAGCTTCTCGGCCCGCTGCTTCTCACGCGTCCGCTCGCCGCTCAGGTCGCGACGGTAGCGAGTATGCTCCCGGATCACCCGGAACTCCGGCGTCGCGACAAAGCACGAGGTGACCGCGCCGCGCTCGAAGCACGCCGCCAGCCAGCGGGATTCCGACGGGTCCTGCTTCGGACAGCGGAGCAAGTTCCGCACCTGCATAGCATCCGCCAGCACGCACTCCACCCCCTCGGCCTCCAGCCGGTAGAACACCGGCTTCCAGTAATCCCCCGTCGCCTCCATCACCACCGCCGGCACCTGCCAGCACGGCAGCCAGTCCGCGAGCGCCAGCACCTCCGGCCGCGTCGTCCCGAAGAACCGGGTCTCGGCCGCGCGCCGCGACGGATCCTTATCCGACGGCACCCGGATCGTCGCCGCCATAGCGGCCTTGCAGATGTCGATGCCGCACACCCGGTCGCGGTGCAGCGGCTCGTCATAGGAAGGCGAGCCGGGGTGGTCAGAACTGATAGGAAGGCGCGCACGGCTGTGAATGGTGGCGTGGCAGCATAGCGGCAGTCCCGGATTGCGGCCCGGTGCTGCTGCCTTATGCCACCTTCAGGGACAGGGGAACCCATTCATGGGGATTCCGCAGGCCGCCGCGCAACCGCGCCGCCGACCCGACGCCGGGCACGTGCGCCTCCAGCACCTGGAGAGCGCGGGGCGGCCGGGGCCGGTCCGGGGCGGGGATGCGCACGTTAGCGGGCCCGGGGCGGTTGAGGCCAGAGGCCTGCGGGGCCGGGCAGGGCCGGAGATGGACGGCGCTTCCTCAGATTGGTCGAGATAACAGCGAGAAGTAGCTAGTTCCCCGCGCACCACCGCGGAAAGGTCCGGGTTCCCCTTGAACTTGGAGTGCGGTCCAGGGCTTAGCGTCGGGCTATGACGATCGAACCGGTGACCGGGCAGCTCACCGTCGGGCAACTGGCGGCGCGCGCCGGGGTAAGAGCGGACACGATCCGCTACTACGAACGGGCGGGCCTGCTGCCCGAGCCGAGCCGGACCGACGGCGACCACCGCCGCTACGGCCCGGCCGACCTGGACCGGATGCTGTTTATCCGGGGTGCGCAGCGACTCGGGCTCCGGCTGGCGGAGATCCGCGAGCTGCTCGCCGTCCGTGAGACCGGCGTCTGCCCCTGCGGTCCGGCCGAGGTTCTGCTGCGCGAGCACGTCGCTGAGATCGACCGGGAGATCGCCCGGCTAGCCGCGCTCCGGGCCGAGCTCTCCGGGATGATCGCCGGCCTGTCCGGCCCATCGGGCCCGTGCCCGGACCCCGTCCCGGGAACCTGGTGCGCGGCCGATCGCCAGTACACCGGGCCAACCCCGGGAGCCAGGGGAGATGCGGGGCGGGTAGCCGCCCATGAACTCAAGAAAGGAGGTGACCGGAATGTGCTCGTGCTGCGATGACCCCAACTGCGACGGCTCATGCTGCCAGTCCTGCGACTGCTGCTAACCCGCGCGCGTTCCGCCCCAAGGCGCCAGGGCGGAATGCGGGCGGTACGCTCTTGGACCGTGCCAACCCCCGTCATCCGGATCGCCGTCCCCGCGGACGGTCCGGCGATTGCGGCGCTGCGCCGCACTTGGACCGCCGAAGACCACGGTGACGTCGAGGACGAAGGGTTCGAGGCCCGATTCCTTGACTGGTACGAACGCGAGTCCGCGCGACGGATCACCTGGCTGGCCGAGATCTCGGATGGGCCAGTCGGCATGATGAACCTCGCCGTCTTCGAGCGCATGCCCCGCCCCGGCCGCGACGCCGGCACCTGGGGCTACCTGGCCAACGCGTTCGTGCTGCGGCCGCACCGCAACCAGGGCATCGGCCGACTGCTTCTCAACACGCTCATTGCCCACGCCGACGCCCACGGCTACGTCCGCGTCGTCCTCCGCCCGTCTGAGCGCTCGGTCCCGTTCTACAATCGCGCCGGTTTCACCGCCGACCGCGGCTTCCTGGTCCGCCCCGCCGCGCGGTAGCCGGCCCAGCTGCCGGCTGCAGCTGGTTCGCTGACATCGCGGCAGACCCGCGGAAGTAGGCGCAGGACGTGCGCTGCCAGAGCAAGACGATGGCGGCCAGGCCGATCAGCCAGATGGCGGTCCCATAGATCCTGGTCGCGGCGGTACCGGACAGCGCGGAGGCGCCGTTGATGCCGGCGATGAGGCTGAGGGTGTCGACGCCGAAGAGCACCGTCGCGACGATCCGCGCCCACCTCTTGCCTGACTGGTTGCTCTGCGCCATCCAGATCCATAGCATGACGCCGATCACGCCAGCGACGACGAGCGCGCCGATCGCCACGTGCGCGCCGGTCGTCACGTGCACAGAGGCCGTCAGTTGCGTCGCCGTCAGCTCCGGGCCGTTGTTATCGAGGGTGACAGGCTTGTCCCGCGGCGGGCCTACCGTTGCCAGATCGATGACGATTCCGATCAGGCTCGCTGCCGCACCCATGTACATGACCCGCACCGCATTGTCCACGGACACCGGGACGGGCGACCGGGACTGACCGTACTTCTCGGGCGGCGGCTTGCCGTCTGGGTAGGTCTGATACATGGCGGTCCCTGACGAAAGAGCCGTTGTAATCGGACGACGCTGCCGACACTACTCTCCCGCCACCCATCCGCCCGGTTAGCTCGGTTCGTGTCGCGGAAGACATGCCGCGGCTCTTGGGCACCAGCGGCGGAGCACGCGGGCCGGAACCGGAAGTCCCGGTGAACCGGGCGCAATAGGATCGTGAGCCATGCCGTACGAACCTGACCTGCTGCTTGTCAACGCCAACGTGCTCACCATGGACCCGGGACGGCCGCGTGCGCGGGCGGTGGCGGTGGCCGGCGGGCGGATCGCCGGGGTCTATGACGACGAGCCGGACGTGACCGCGAAGAACGTCATAGACCTGCGCGGGCTCACCCTCATCCCCGGTTTCCACGATGCGCACAACCACATGGTCGGGTTCGGGCTCTCGCTGACCGAGATCGACCTGCGGGTCGGCACCCTCGATGAGCTTTACGCGCGGGTCGCGGCCAAGGCAGCGACGGTGCCGGCCGGGGAGTGGATTATCGGGGCCGGCTACGACCAGACCAAGACCGGCGCACACCCGCACCGCGACGCCCTGGACGCCATCGCCCCGCAGCACCGGGTCTGGCTCAAGCACACGTCAAGCCACATGTGCGTGGTCAGCAGCCTCGTCCTGAACGACCTCGGCCTAGCAGAGACCGCCCCGGACGTCGATGGCGGCCGGGTCGCCACCGACTCCGGCGGCCGCCCGACCGGCCTGCTGGAGGAACGCGCGCAGCAGCTCGTCGGTGACCTCACCCGCCCGTACCCGCTGACCGCCCTCACCGACGCGGTGGCCGCCGCGGGTGAGCGGTACCTGGCGGAGGGGATCACCTCCGTCACCGAGGCCGGGGTCGGCGGCGGCTGGATCGGGCAGTCACCGGTCGAGCTCGCCGCCTACGTTGCCGCCCGCGACCAGGTTCGGCTGCCTGTCCGGGTCGAGCTGATGGTGGTCAGCGACGCCTTCCACGGGCTCGGCGCGCACCCGGCCGACCGCATCGAGACGGGGATCGACCTGGGACTGCGCACCGGCTTCGGTGATGACTGGCTGCGGCTCGGCCCGATGAAGATCTTCACCGACGGCTCGCTGGTCGGCCGCACGGCCGCGATGTCCGCCCCTTTCGACGGCGAACCGGACGGCAACCGCGGCTACCTGCAGGCCGACGCCGGCTACCTGAGCGCAATGATCATCGCCGCGCACCGGGCTGGTTGGCGGGTCGCCGCCCACGCGATCGGCGACCGCGCCATCGACCTGGCCCTGGACGCGTTCGCGGCAGCCGCGGACCTGCATCCGCGCACCGACCCGCGGCACCGGATCGAGCACTTCGCCGCCGCCCGCCCGGATCAGGTCGCGCGGGCCGCGGAGCTGGGCGTGATCCCTGTCGGCCAAGGCCGGTTCGCCTCCGAGCTCGGCGACGGGATGCTCGCCGCCGTCGGCCAGCAGCGGCATGGCTGGCTCTACCGCCAGCGCTCCCTCCTCGACGCGGGCCTTGTCCTGCCCGGCAGCTCCGACCGCCCGGTCGCGTCCGGCGCCCCGCTGCTGGGAATCCACGACATGGTCAACCGCCGCACCGACACCGGCGCCCCGTTCAACCAGGCCGAGGCGATCACCGCGGCAGAAGCCCTCCGCGCCTACACCTGGGGCTCCGCTTACGCCTCCAAGCAGGAGCACATCAAGGGCTCGGTCACCCCCGGCAAGCTAGCCGACTTCACGGTCTTGTCCGAAGACCCCACCGCGGTCGACGCGAACCGTATCGCCGGCCTTGAGGTCGCCGCGACCGTCGTGGACGGCGTCCTGCGCTACTCCGCCCCCGGGTGGCGTTAGACAGTGCCGTAGGGCAGCAGACAAGGCGATAACGGTGCGGGCCGGGCGAAGCCGCGCGTCCGTTCGGGATCATCGTCTTCGTTTTTCCCGGTCCGCGGCACCGGACGGGTCGCCAGAGAACTGACGCTACAGTCGTGGTGTGAGTGCAAACCGGCGTCGGCGCAGTGGCCGGCGCGCTCGCTGGGTAGCGGGCGCGAGCGTCGCCGTCTGCGTGGTCGCGGCCGGATGCAGCGCGGGTGGCGCGGTCAGCGGCGCGTCATCGACCCCGGGACGGACGGTCTCACCGTCCGGCAGCGCTCTGTCGCCGTCGAAGGACGACCCGCCGACCGTCGCCTCGCCCGATTCGGCCTGCGTGGCGCAGGTGTACCAGCAGCTGACGCTAGCGCAGCGGGTCGGCCAGCTGTTCCTTGTCGCGGTGCCGGCCGATGACCTAGCCGGGCCGTCCACCAGGCAGGCGGTGGATGCCTACCACTTCGGGTCCGTGCTGCTGCCGAAGACCGCCGTCGGGACCGCGGCGCTGGCGTCGGCGACGGCCGCCATCCAGGGGCTCGCCCCGGCAGCCACCGGCGGCGTGCGGTTTCTGGTCGCCGCCAACCAGGAGGGCGGCGAGATCCAGCAGCTCACCGGGCCCGGTTTCGAGGTGATGCCGTCCGAGCTGGTCCAGGGGACGTGGACCGACAGCGCGCTGCGCGCGCAGGCGCAGACCTGGGGAAGCGAGCTGCACGCGGCCGGGGTCAACCTCAACCTGGCGCCGGTGATGGACGTGGTGCCGGCGGCGACGGCGGCCTCGAACGCGCCGATCGGCGCGCTTGACCGGGAGTTCGGCTACGACCCGCAGACCAACGGCGAGCACGGCGTCGCCTTCGTGCAGGGGATGGCCGCGGCCGGGGTCGCGTCGGTGGCCAAGCACTTCCCGGGGCTCGGCCGGGTGGCCGGGAACACCGACTTCACCTCCGACGTGGTGGACACCGTCACCACCGCGGACGACCCGTACCTGGACTCGTTCCGGGCCGTGGTCAGCGCCGGGGTGCCGTACGTCATGGTGGCCGAGGCGACCTACACCCAGATCGACCCGGCCCACCTGGCGGTCTTCTCGCCGGCGATCATGGCGCTGCTGCGGGACGGGCTCGGCTTCAAGGGCGTGATCGTCTCCGACGACCTGGGGGAGGCGGCCGCGGTGGCTTCGGTCCCGGCGGCGCAGCGGGGGATCGATTTCCTCGGCGCGGGCGGGGACCTGATCACCTCGCAGGACATCGGGCCGGCCGAGCAGATGGCGGCCGCGGTGGTGGCGAAGGCGTCATCGGACGCGGCCTTCGCCGCCATCGTCGACGACGCGGCGCAGCGGGTGCTCGCGGCCAAGCAGGCGCAAGGGCTGCTGTCCTGCTGACCGAAGCGAGGCTGACGCAGAACCGTGACACGCTGTCACCGGGAACCCTGACACGGTGTAGGCGTTAGGGCGCGTCAGCGCGTTTAGGCGCGCATTCCGGGCGCGGGACCTGACATGCTGTAGGGGTGAGTAGCCAGGAACAGGGACCGCTGGGGTACCGATTGACCCGGCTGTGGGATGCGGCCGACTTCCGGAAGGTCCCGCTGCGGACGATTGTCGTCGCCTTGGTCGGCGTCGCGCTCTTCTACCTGGCGGGCAAGCTGATCTACCGGCTGCGCGATGTCGCGCTGCTGATGCTGGTCGCGGGCTTCGTGGCGATGATCCTTAACCCGCTTGTCCGGCTGCTGCAGAGTTACGTGGTGAAGCGGCGCGGGTTGGCGGTCTCCCTGGTGACGCTGCTGGCGCTGGCCGTGTTCGCGGGGCTGGCCTACCTTTTCGGCTCGCCCCTGGTGGACGCGATCACCAGCCTGGCCAACAAGCTGCCGTCTTACATCGCGTCGGCGGAGACCGGCAAGGGGTGGATCGGCCATATCCTGCTGAAATACCACGTGCAGCGGTGGGTAACGCAGAACGCGCCGAAGCTCGTCACGTTCGGGCAGGACCTGTCCAAGCCGGCCCTGTCATTCGGCGAGGGCGCGGTGTCGCTGCTGATCGAGCTGCTCACGATCTTCGTCCTGGTGCTGCTGCTGCTCCTGGAGGGGCCGAGGATGCGGCGGGGCATCCTGTCGGTCCTCTCGCCCGCGCAGGCGACGGAAGTGACGCAGCTCGCCTCTCAGGTGAACCGCTCGGTCGTCGGTTACATGCTCGGGAACTTCGCCACCTCGGTGTGCTGCGGGATCACCATCTTCATCACGCTGGACGTCGTCAACGCGCCGTTCCCCGGGCTCTGGGCGCTCTGGGTCGCCCTGGTCGACTTCCTGCCGATCATCGGCGGCGCCCTGGCCGGGATCCCGACCGTGCTGTTCGTCACCGGCGTGGTATCGGTCACCGCGGGAATTATCACGCTGATCGTGTTCCTGGTCTACACCCAGGTCGAGAACCACATACTGAACCCGATCATCATGTCCAAGACGGTGCGCATATCGCCGCTCCTGGTCCTGATGGCGGTGCTGGTCGGCGCGTCGCTCGGGTCATGGGTGGGCGGGATCTTCGGCGGTTTCGTCGCCGCCCTGCTCGCCATCCCGGTGGCGGGCGCGCTGCAGGTTGTCGTCCGCGAGGTCTGGCGGCTCACCGGGCCGCCGGTGGACACCGCGGGGACCGGGGCCACGTCGGTGACGGTCGAGACCACCACCAACCAGACCACCACGGTCGAGCACCAGCCGGAGCAGCCGCAGCCGCCGGAGCCATCGGACCCGCTGGACCCGGAGCCGGGGCCGGACGAGACGTCAGAGCCGGCCGAACCGTACCGCCGGGACTACCAGCGGCCGTAGCGGACGACGTCGTCCGGAGACCGCCGCCGTGACCGCAGGTCGCGCTTGACCGGCTCGGCGTCGTGCCCGATCGCGATCGCGCCGATCGGCTCCTGGTCGGCCGGCACCCCGAACGCGTCGCGGAACGGCTGCACCGCCTCGGGCAGGATCCCGAAGTAGACCGCCCCCAGGCCCTCGTCGACCACGGTCTGCAGGATGAGCAGCGCCGCCATCCCGGTGTCGATGTGCCAGAAAGGCACCGGCCAGCGCGCCTCGTCCCGGTCGGCCCAGCCCTTGTCGGGCTCGGCGTACCGGTCCAGGTAGACCCGCTTGCACGACATCGGCACGATCACCACCGGCGCGGTCTGGGCCGACTCGGCGACCGCCTCGCCCGCTACCGACCAGAACCGCTCGCGGTCGTCCGGTTCGGTCAGCACCAGGAACGCCTGCCCCTGCGAGAACCCGGCCGACGGCCCGCGCACCGCGTTGCCGAGGATCCGGTCCAGTGACTCCTTGGTGACCGGTTCGGAGGTAAATGTCCGAACCATCCGCCGTCGCCCGACAACGTCCTGAAAATCCATGCCGACAACAATAGTCAACACAGTCATCCGCGCCAACCGGCGGCCGGGCATCGGCATGCGGCGATCGCGGGCCCGGTGTAGCACACTTAGCGGTATGGCTGAAGAGAACGACGCCTGCTCGGTCGCGCACGGCGAGACCGCCCAGGCGGCCCCGCAAGCGGCTCCGCGGGCAACCCCGCAGGCCGCCGAGCGCGCGCTGGTCGCCGTATTCGCCTCGTCGGTGGCCGGGTACCTGCTCCGCTACGCCGCCGACGCGGGCTACCGCGGCCTGCTGGTCGAGCCCGACGCCGCCCGCGCCGCGGGCGCGCGGATGTCCGGTTTCACTGTGGCCGACGTCATGCCCGAAAATCTCGACGGCGCCGACGTCGTGGTCACCGACCATCACCGCGAGGAACTCGGCTACCTGCTGCGCGACGCCCTCGCGGCCAAGGCCCGCTGGGTCGGCATCATGGGCAACCCGCATCACGAGGGCCCGCACGTCGCCGCGCTCGAGGCCCTCGGGGCCGCCCCGGGCGACATCGCCCGCGTGCACCGCCCGATCGGGCTCAACATCGGCTCCCGCACCCCGCCCGAGATCGCCGTCTCCACCCTGGCGGGCCTGCTGGCCGACCGCAATGGCCGTCCCGGCGGCTTCTCCTTCTGAAACCAACAAAAACCGTCATGGGGAACGTGCGCGGCTTACTCCGGCCGCTCCGCCAGTTCGCCGCTGCCGGGCTACGATCAGGCGGCGTGAACCCAGAAGACATCAGGCTGCGCACCGCCACGGCGGCGGACTACGACCAGATTGTCGCCGTCGTGGACGGCTGGTGGGGCCGGCCGATCAGGCACGCGCTCGCCCGCGTGTTCCTCGACCACTTCCACGCGACCTCCACCATCGCCGAAAGCGACGGTGAGCTGGCCGGGTTCCTCATCGGCTTCCTCTCCCCGTCGCGGCCGGACGCGGCCTACATCCACTTCGTCGGGGTGCACCCGGGCCTGCGCGGGAGCGGCCTGGGGCGCGTCCTCTACCAGCGCTTCTTCGCGCTGGCGGCGGCGGACGGCCGGCAGCTGGTCACCGCGATCACCGCGCCGCAGAACGCGGGGTCGATCGCCTTCCACACCGCGATGGGTTTCACCGTCACCGCGCCCATCCTGGACTACGACGGCGAAGGTTCGGCCAAGGTCCTCTTCCAGCGCCGCCTGTGATCAGACCTGCCGGGCCAGCTCTCCGCGGACGGCGACCAGGGCGCCGACCTGCTCAGCTACCTGCGGGCCGAACGGCAACTCACCATGGTCGCCTACTCGCCCCTGCTGAAGGGCAGTTACGCCCGCCGGGACAGGCCGCTCGACCCCGAGTTCGCCCACCCGGGCACGGCCGCCCGGCTGGCGGCGCTACAGCAGGTCGCCGAAGACGCCGGCGCGACCGTCAGCCAGGTCGTGCTGGCCTGGCTGATCGACGCCGAGATCCCGGTGATCCCCCTGGTCGGCGCCTCCTCAGTGGCGCAACTGGACGAGAGCCTGGCCGCGGTGGACCTGGAACTGACCGCGCAGCAGCGGATGAGGCTGGACATGGCACGGTAACCGCGGCGACTGGCCGAGGATGACGCGCGGTGGCGGGGGAGCGGCGCCCCGGCGGCGCCACTCGCGGGGATAGCCGACCGAGACCTCCTCGAAGCGGACGCCGTCGTAATGGGCGGTGCGCGGGATGTGCAGGTGACCGTAGACGGCGGCGAGCACCGGGTAGCGGGTGTGCCAGCCGGCCGTCAGCGCGGTCCCGCACCACGGCGCGTAGGCCGGCTGCCGCAGCGCCGCCAGCGGTGCCGGGATCAGCGGCCAGTGGCTGACCAGCACGGCCGGCCCGTCAAGGGCGTCAAGCCGCGCTTGCGTGGCCGTCACCCGGGCGCGGCACCACTGCGCCACCGACGGGTACGGGTCCGCGTGCAGCCGCCCCTCGTCGGCGGCGGTGATCCCCGCGGCCTCCGCCGCCAGCACGGCGTCCGCCCGGCTCATCGCCGCGGCTGCGGTCCCGGCCTCCGCCCCCGGCCCGGCGCCGGCTGCCCCGCCCAGCGAGCCGAACGAGTAGTCGTAGAGGGTCAGCAGCGGGGCGATCGTCACCGGGCCGCCGGGGCCGTCCCAGACGGGGAACTCGTCCTCCGGGGTCACCACGCCGAACCGGCGGCACACTTTCAGCAGCGCCTCATAGCGGGCGACGCCGCGCAGCGTGACCGGGTCGCCCGGCGGCGTCCACAGCTCGTGGTTGCCCGGCGCCCAGATCACCTTGGCGAACCGGTTGGCCAGCGACGCGAGCACGAACCCGACGTCGGCGAAGACCTCGCCGACGTCGCCCGCCACGATCAGCCAGTCACCGGGGTGTTCGGGGGCCAGCGAGTCGGCGACTGCCCGGTTCTCGGGATAGCCGATGTGCAGGTCGCTGATTGCGAGCAGCCGGCCGGTCATGGCAGAACACTAGCCATCACAGAGCAATCGTCACTGCATCGTCTTCTGCTGCCAGGCGTCGAGGACCGAGGCGTCGCCGAAGACGGCGAACCGCTCGTCCGAGCCGGTAACACGCCCGTAGGTGAACAGCAGCAGCAGGGCAACCGGGCCGCGCACCGCGACCGTGGCCTTGGCGTGGCCGCGTTCCCAGGCGATCCCGCTCTCGGTGAACCGGACCAGCCACTCGCCGTCGGCGTCGGTCGCGTGCAGGTGCAGCGACGCCCCGGTCGGCAGCGACGCGAGCTGCTTGTAGGGCCGCCGGGCGGACGGCAGGTTGAACAGGAACTCATCGATCCCGTCGGCCGCGACCACCGGGTCGATCACCGGCGCCGCGATCCCCACCGCCAGCTCCGCGTCCGCCCGGTGCACGGTCGTCTCATGCACGATGCGGCGCGCCCACCAGCCCGAGGTGCGCCCGGGGCCCCAGGTCCAGACCGGGGTGACGGGGCCGGCCGCGCGCAGCGAATCGAGCAGCGGCACCGCGCCGGCCCTGAGCCACTGCGCCAGGCCCCCGGCTGACGACGACCCCGGGTCGGCCTCGGGGAGGGGCAGCCGGGAGGGCGCCTCGGTCGCCACGATCGCGGTGACCCACCGGTGGATCGCCCCCGCGTGCCCGGCCAGCTCCCCGACCGTCCATCCGGGGCAGGTCGGCACGGCTGCCGCCATATCCGGGATACCGGAAATGACGGCAGCCATCTTCGCGATCTCGGCCGAGGCCGCCTCGCAGAACCATGCATGATCAAGCACCTCAGCCACGGGCCAAGGTTATCTAAGGCCGGCTAGCCGTAGAGCCGCGTCAGAGACTCCAGCACGCAGACCGGCTTGTCCGAGCCTTCCCGCTCGATGACGCCGCCGACGGTCAGCTGCAGGGCGCCGCCCTTGACCTCCTCGACCTCGAGCAGGGTCGCGGTCAGCCGGATCCTCGACCCGACCGGCACCGGGGCGGGGAAGCGGACCTTGTTAAGGCCGTAGTTGACCCCCATCGTCACGTCGGTGACCAGGAGGATCTGCGACCACATGGGAACGAACAGGGAGAGCGTCAGAAACCCGTGCCCGATCGGCCCGCCGAACGGCGACTCGGCCGTCGCCCGGTCTGGGTCGACGTGGATCCACTGGTGGTCATCGGTGGCGTCGGCGAAGGTGTTCACCCGGTCCTGGGTCACCTCGAACCATTCGCTGGTGCCGAGCACCTGCCCCTTGAGCGACGGGATTTCGGCGAGCGTGGTCGTCGTGGCGGAACTCATCTGTCTTCTCCCTTTCAACTGCTCCCGAGCGCGGCGCGCGCGCAGGTCCGGCTGGGCGGGATCTTACCGGTCGCGCTCCGGGCGGGCCCTGCCAATCAGGTCACGGTGCGTAGCGACCCCTCTGACCGGGAAGAACGTCGCGACGGGGGCCTCGACTAGGCCGGATTGTGATGGAAAACCGGAATGCGATCTTCAGGCGGAGTGTTCCTCCGGATAGGTAGCAGGTTGGCATTTCGCACCGGATGACACCTATGCGCATGGAAAAACTTCCTGCCGAGGAGTTCCTTCGGCACCGGGGACTGATCCTCGCCGCGGCCGGGGGCGCCGTGGCCGAGGGCGGCCTGCTCACGCTCGCGGCGCCGGCCGCCCGCGCGCTCGCGCCCCAGGTCACCGCCCTGCCGTCGATCGCCGCCTACCACGACCTGCGCTGGCTGTTCACCGACAGCCAGTCCTGGCTCTGGTTCGCCGGCCTGGTCGCGGCCCTGCTCATCGTCCGGTCGGCGCTTGACGCGGCGCTGCTGCGGCTGGCCTGGCCGCGCGGGGTCCCGCCGCCGCCGCTCGGCCGCTCCTTCGCGTCCTGCGCGGCGCTGACCGCGCTGGCCTGGCTGCTGCTCACGCCCGCGGCCACCCTGGCCTTCGGCGTCGCCGTGATCCCGTTCTCCTGGCCCTTCCTGGCCGCGTTCCCGATCATGCTCGGCATCATCCTCGCGCTCAGCCACGGGGGCGCGTTCGAGGCCTGGTGGCGCCGGCTGCCGCCGGTCCGCTCGGTCGGCTGGCTGTTCGCCAGCTTCCTGGCGCTGACCGCGGCCGGCGCGGTGATCGCGCACCTGCCCACCGCGGCGGCGCTGGCCGTGATGGCGGCGGCCGGGCTGGTCAACGCCCGGGCCTGGTACGGGGTTGCCCTGCTGGCCGCCCGGATGCACCCCCGTCCGCACGAGTCGGTGCCGGCCAGGGTGCTGTTCGGCCTCCCGTCCGCCCCGCTGGCCGCGCTGCTGGTGCTCGCCCTGGTGGTCGGCGTGGCCCGGCTGCTGTTCACCGGGACGATCGCGCTGCCGGTCAGCACCAGCATCGGTTCGCCGCCGTCCGCGCGCCGCGGCCGCCAACGTCTACAGCGCATCGGGCGACGGCAGTCATATCGACGAGATCGGGTCGGCCGGCGGCAGCAGCAGCGCGGCGGCCGTGCCCGCCGCCGTTCTCGTCGTCGGCGGCTGGGGATCGTCGTGCTGCGACGCGGGCGACGGGCTGCGCGCGGCGCTGCCCGGCGTGCTCGTCCGCCAGTTCTCCTATCTGGGGCTCGGGGCGAACGGCAAGCCGCGGCCGAGCGGGCCGGGCGCTGATGACCTGCCCCTGCCGGAGCTCGGGGACCGCCTGGCCAGTCAGGTGGAGGCGCTGCACGCGGTGTCGGACAAGCCGGTGGACATCGTCGCGGAAAGTGAGGGAACCCTCGGCGTCTACGCGATGCTCGACCGCCACCCGGGCCTTCCGGTCGGGGTGATCGTGCTGCTCAGCCCCATCGTCGAGCCCGGTCAGCTGAGCTACCCGCCCGAGGCGGTCGGCACATCGGTCTCCGAGGAAGCCCTCGACGAGCTGAACACCCTGGTCGGTTCCATCTCCCCCTACGGCCCGGGCGGGGCGGCGGACCTGCTCAACTCAGTCAGCGAGTTCGGCGCCAAGTACTTCGCCGATGTGGCCACCGGGGCTGGGCTGGCCCGCGGCGCGGACGGCAAGCGGATCCGCTGGCTGTCGGTGGTCCCGCTGGCCGACGCGGTGACGCTCCCGGTCTGCAGCCTGCCGTCGGGTGTGCTGGTGGTCCCGGCTCTGCATGGCGGCCTGCTCGGTGACCCGACCGTGCTGCCCCTGGTCACCCAGTTCCTGTCCGGCCACCCGGTGACCGATGCGGGCGACGCCCAGCTGCGCTCGGACGCGGAGCTGATTACCAGCGCCGCGACCGCCTGGCGGATGCCGGTAACGACCTCAGCCTGTCCGGGGTAGGTGCTAGGATTCTCAGCGATGGCAACGATTATTGAGCTTCAGTGGTGGCGCCGCCGGTAGGCGGTGTCCGCTGTCATGTCATAGCGACCGCCCGGGAACGGCGGCCGCTTTTTTGTTTCCCCGCCGGAGACCGGGCCAGACCGAAAAATAGGGGCCCAACGGTGGACACCACCACACTGACGACCGGCGCAGGCGTCACGATCACCCGTACCGCCAGCACCTTCGACCCGGCCGAGCTCGAGCAGATCGCCGTCGGAGTGGAGCGCCGCCGCGGCGGCGTGCTCAGTTCCGGCATGGAGTACCCGGGCCGGTATACCCGCTGGCACATGGCCTACGTGAACCCGCCGGTGGAGATCACTACCGTGGGCCGCCGCATCACCGCCCGGGCCCTCAACGACCGGGGCGCGGTCATCCTGCCGGTGATCGCGGAAGCCATGCGCCGGGTGGGCCATGAGGTCCCCCAAGATAACAGCAAGAAGCGCGGAGCGCCCGAGCTGACCGTTGACATCCCCGAAGGCGCGGGGGCGTTCACCGAGGAGGAGCGGTCCCGGCAGCCGACGGTGTTCAGCGCGCTGCGGGAGATCGTCGCCGCGTTCGGCTGCGACGACCCGCACCTGGGGCTCTACGGCGCGTTCGGCTACGACCTGGCGTTCCAGTTCGAGCCGGTCACGCTCAGGCAGGACCGGTCTGACGGGCAGCGCGACCTGGTGCTGCACCTGCCGGACGAGATCTACGTGGTCGACCTGCGCCGCGAGGAGGCGGTCAGGTACTCCTACGAGTTCACGCTGGGCGGCACCGGTACGGCCGGCCTGGCCAGGGAGACCGCCGACACCCCGGAGCTGACGCGCGCGGCCGCCGCGGACAGCGACTTTGAGCTGCCCGTGCCCGGCCGGTACGCCGCGATCGTCGAGCGGGCGAAGGAGAAGTTCCGCTGTGGTGACCTGTTCGAGGTCGTGCCCAGCCATCTGTTCCATGCCCGCTGCTCGTCGCCGGCCGCGTTCTACGAGCGGCTGCGGCGCCGGAATCCGGCGCCGTTCGAGTTCCTGTTCAACCTCGGCCCGGGGGGCGACGGCGCGGGCGAGTACCTGGTCGGCGCGTCGCCCGAGATGTACGTGCGGGTGCAGGGGGACCGGGTGGAGACCTGCCCGATCTCCGGCACGATCGCCCGCGGCGCGGACCCGCTCGAGGACGCGGCCAACATCGCCCTGCTGCTCGGCTCGGCCAAGGAAGAGTCCGAGCTGACCATGTGCACCGACGTGGACCGCAACGACAAGTCGCGGGTCTGCGTGCCCGGCACCGTCACGGTGATCGGGCGGCGGCAGATCGAGATGTACAGCCGCCTCATCCACACCGTCGACCACATCGAGGGGCGGCTCAAGCCCGGGTTCGACGCCCTCGACGCGTTCCTCACCCACATGTGGGCCGTCACCGTGACCGGTGCCCCCAAGGCCTGGGCGATGCAGTTCATCGAGGACAACGAGTCCGCCCAGCGCCGCTGGTACGGCGGGGCGGTCGGCAAGGTCGGCTTCGACGGCTCGATGAACACCGGCCTGACGCTGCGCACCGCCCGGATCAAGGACGGCGTCGCGGTGGTCCGCGCGGGCGCGACGCTGCTGTACGACTCGGACCCGGAGGCGGAGGAGCGGGAGACCCACATCAAGGCCCGGGCGCTGCTCGAGACGCTGCGCGAGGTCGAGCGGGAGACGCAAGGCCCGGCGGCGGACCCGGCTGATCCCGTCCTCAGCTCGTCTGGCTCGGCCGACTACCCGGATCTGGACGCCGGGCCGGCGCTGCCGCGGCCGCTGCGGATTGTGCTGGTCGATCACCAGGACTCGTTCGTGCACACCCTGGCGGACTACTTCCGCCAGCAGGGCGCGGAGGTGACGACGCTGCGGGCCGGTTTCCCGGCGGCGATGCTCGACCGGCTTGCCCCCGATCTGGTCGTCCTGTCGCCTGGCCCCGGCCGCCCGTCGGACTTCCGCTGCGATGAGCTGCTGGCCGAGCTGGACGCGCGCCGGCTGCCGGCCTTCGGCGTCTGTCTCGGCCTGCAGGCCATGGTCGAGCACGCCGGCGGCCAGCTGTCGCTGCTGCCGGAGCCGCAGCACGGCAAGCCCGGCCGGATCCAGGTCCGCCGCGAGAGCGCGCTGTTCGCCGGCCTGCCGGCCGAGTTCACCGGCGCCCGCTACCACTCCCTGTACGCCAGGGAAACGGACGTCAAGGGCGGGTTCACGGTCACCGCCACCACCCCCGACGGCGTGGTGATGGCGATCGAGGACGACGCGGCGGGCCGCTGGGCGGTCCAGTTCCACCCCGAGTCGATCCTCACCGCCGCGGGCCGCAACGGCCACGCGGTCATCGCCAACGTGCTGGCCGCCTGCCGGGCCCGGGTGGCGGCGTCGATCTAGGAGGCCGGGCGTGCAGGCCGGCGGGGTTGGCGCGCTGGCGTCGCGGGTGGCGTCAGGGCTGCGAGTCGATGTCGCTGAAGTCGGGCGTGTCGGCGGCGGGCCCGCCCTAGTACGCGGGCAGGCCGAGAATCCGGGCGGCGTTGCCGTGCAGCAGGGTCTCGCTGGCCAGGCCGAGCTCGTCGAGTTCGGTCAGGCACCGCTGCGGGCTGATGAACGGGAAGTCGCTGCCCCAGACGAACTGGTCGGCCAGCCTGCCCTTGAGCTCGCGGACCACCTCCGGCGGTATGCGCCGCGGCGACCAGCCGGAGATGTCGATGTAGACGTTGGTCTTGTGCAGCGCGATGGCGATCAGGTCCATGTGCCAGGGCCAGCCGAAGTGCGCGGCCACCACGGTCAGCCCGGGATGCTCGGCCGCGACCGCGTCGAGCTTGAGCGGGTGCGCGTAGTCGATCCTGATGCCCTGGCCGCCCGGCTGGCGGGCGCCGATCCCGCTGGTCCCGGTATGGAAGAGCGCCAGCAGCCCGTGCTCCTCGCAGGCGGCGAAGACCGGCCAGAACGTGGGGTCGTCGGGCGCGAACGCCTGCAGCGACGGGTGAAACTTGACCCCCCGCAGGCCGAGCTCGGCGATGTTGGCGACCTCGTCGACGGCCGACTTCTTGTGCGGGTCGACCGAGCCGATGCCGGTGAAGGCGTCGGGATACTGCTCGCACGCGGCGGCCACGGTCTCGTTCGGCACCCGGGGGCGGCCGGTGGCGGTTTCGGCGTCCCAGGCGAGCAGCACGGCCTTAGCGTCGAGCGCACGGTACTTGTCCGCCAGCTGGCCGAGCGACTGCCGCTCCACCGTCGAGCGGAAGTAGGCCTCCGCCGCCTCGACGTAGCCCCCCATGCTGCCGTCCAGCCAGTCCGGGGTCGGCAGGTGCACGTGAAAGTCAATCGCTCGCATGCCGTCATCGTATGGTTGAGGGCCGGGTCGGTGCAGGGGGGTCCCTGGGATGGGGGCGGGAGGGCGCGGGAATGGGCAAGGCAGGCCGGCAACGGCGGCTGAAGCAGGAAAAGGAACGCCAGCGGCAGCGGGCCGCGGGCTCTGCCGGGCCAGGGCTGGGACCGCCGTCCACGCCGCGCCGGGTTCCCTCGCAGCAAGAGCAGATCGCGTCGGCGATCGGGGCGGCCACACAGGCGCTCTGCGGCGGCCGGCCGGACGTCTACGATAAGCAGCTCGAGTTGCTGGCGATCGAGCAGGCCCCAGGCTGGACGCAGGCGGTCAGCCGGACTCTGGCGGAGTACCTGCGCGGGTCGGTGGCGTCCGCCTGGAAGCGCGGCTGGCAGCCCGCCGAGCTGGCCCGGCAGGTCGGCCGGGAGCAGTCGGCGGCGCACGCGGCGGTGATCTCGGACATGATCACCGCCGAGATGCTCGGCTACGCCGCCGCCACCGTGGACGCCCGCTGGGCCGCCCAGGCAGCGGCCATCGAGGCGGCCGCGCCGGGCACGGGCGCCTGGTGGGGGAGCGACGCGGAGTACCTGAGCGCCCGCTACGCGCTCGGGCAGGACGCCGAGTTCATCTTCACCGTCGCCACCGTGCTCGAGACGCTGCACGCGTTCCACCATCTGCCTGCCCTGGAGCAGCTGCTGCCGCTGCCGGGGACGGCCCGGCCGGCCGCCGCCACCCGCGCCGGGACCGCGGCGCCGGCCGACGAGCGGATGCTCGGCCGGATCCGCGCGCTGCTGGCCAAGGCCGAATCCACCGATTTCGCCGAGGAAGCGGAGGCCCTGTCGGCCCGCGCGCAGGAACTGATGGCCAAGTACAGCATCGACCACGCGCTGCTGGCGGCCGAGTCGGGAACCGCGGAGACGCCGGGCGGGCGGCGGATCGCCGTCGACAACCCCTACGAGGCGCCGAAGGCGACCCTGCTGCAGACGGTGGCGCAGGCCAACCGCTGCCGCGTCGTCTGGTCCAAGGACATCGGCCTGGTCACCGTGATCGGCTTCCCGGCCGACCTGGACGCGGTCGAGCTGCTCTTCACCTCGCTGCTCGTCCAGGCGAACACCGCGATGCTCCGCGCGGGCGGCAAGCAGGACGCCTACGGCCGGTCTAGGACCAGGGCCTTCCGCACGTCGTTCCTGGTCTCCTACGCGATCCGGATCGGCGAGCGGCTGTCGGAGGCGGCCGGGCACGCCGAGCGGGATGCCGTGGCCGAGCAGCACGCCGCCGCCGACGGCGCCGGGCGCGGCACCGACCTGGTGCCGTTCCTGGCGGCGCGCCACCAGGCGGTCGATAACGCGGTGGAGGAGATGTTCGCCGCCGCCAAACTGACCAGGAGCAGGGCGGTCCGGGTGACCGACGAGGAGGGCTGGGAATCCGGCCGCGCCGCCGCCGACCTGGCCAGCCTGCACAACAACGCCCAAGTCGTCAGATGAGGCGAAGCCACCGTCCGTTCGGGAAATTCAGCACGCTTCCTGACGGACGGCGGCATCCGCGATAATCGGCCATGACCGGACGCCTGCGAACGAAGGGACTACCGTGCCGCACCCTCTGGATCCGCTGTCGGCCGAGGAGATCGGCCAGGCCGCCGCGATTGTGCGCCGCGACCGCGGGGTCGGCGATGGCTGGCGGTTCGCCTCCATCGAGCTGAAGGAGCCGGCCAAGGCGGACCTGCCGGATCTGGAGTCGGGGCGGCTGGTCCGGCGGGAGGCGCTGGTGGTCTGCTGGGACCGCGCCGACGGCCGGGCCTACCGCGCGACCGTGTCGCTGACCGCGGACGCAGGTCACCGCCTGGGATCACCTGCCCGGCCAGCAGCCGAACATGACCGTCGACGAGTGGCACGAATGCGATGAGATGCTGCGCGCCCACCCGGCGGTCATCGAGGCGCTGGCCCGGCGCGGCATCACCGACATGTCGCGGGTGCTGGCCGACATGTGGGCCTACGGCGCGTCGTTCGTACCCGAGCGCTACGCCGGGCGGCGGATCGGCTGGTGCGATCTGTGGCACCGGGGCAGCGAGCGCGGCAACCCGTATGCCCACCACGTCACCGGCCTGCACCCCGTGGTCGACCTGAACGCGATGGAACTGCTGGAAATCGAGGACGGCTACTCCGGCGGCGCCGATCCGCAGGTGATGGGGGAGTACCTGCCCGACCTGCTGCCGATGCGGCTGCGCGAGGTGGCGCCGCTGGAGGTCAGCCAGCCCGACGGGGTCGGCTTCACGCTGGACGGCAACCAGCTCAGCTGGCAGAACTGGCAGCTGCGGCTGGGCTTCAACCACCGCGAGAGCCTCGTCCTGCACCAGGTCGCTTTCCGGGACTGCGGCCGGCTGCGCTCGGTGGCGCACCGGCTTTCGTTCGCCGAGATGGTGGTGCCGTACCGGGATCCCAGCCCGGACCACTACCGGCGCACCGCGTTCGACATCGGCGAGTGGGGTCTCGGCTTCATGACCACCTCGCTCAGCCTGGGCTGCGACTGCCTGGGCGAGATCACCTACCTGGACGCGGTGGTGCACGACTCCCGGGGCGAGCCGGTCACCATACCCAACGCCATCTGCATCCACGAGGAGGACAGCGGGGTCCTGTGGAAGCACGTCGACGAGCGGGCCGGCGCCGAGGTCCGCCGCGCCCGGCGGCTGGTCGTCTCCTTCCACGCGACCGTGGCCAACTACGAGTACCTGGTGTACTGGCGGTTCTACCAGGACGGCAACATCGAGTGCGAGGTCCGCGCGACCGGCATCATGGTCACCTCGCACATCTCCGCGCCGGGCAGCCGCCCGGCCAACGGAACCCGTGGTCGACCAGGGCATCTACGCCCCGTTCCACCAGCACTTCATCGTGGCCCGCCTCGACCTCGACGTCGACGGCAGCGACAACACCGTCTACGCCAGCGACTCCCGCCCGGCCCTGCCCGGCCCCGACGACCCCTACGCGCTGGGCCTGACGGTCACCAGCACCCCGCTGCGCACCGAGGCGGAGGGCAAGCAGGACTACGACTGGGCCACCCAGCGCGGCTGGAAGGTGGTCAACGACAACGTCAGCAACGGGCTGGGCACCCCGGTCGGCTACAAGCTCGTCCCCTCGGCCGCGTTCCCGCCGCTGCTCGACCCGGCGTCCGCCGGCCTTCCAGCGGGCCAAGGCGATCGGCCACACCCTCTGGGTGACCCCGTACCGCGAGGACGAGCGCTGGCCCTGCGGCGACTTCCCCGTCCAGGCCGACCGCGACACCGGCCTGCCCGCCTGGACCGAGGCCGACCGGCCGATCGAGAACACCGACGTCGTGCTCTGGTACGTGTTCGGCATCCACCACATCACCCGGCCCGAGGACTGGCCGGTAATGCCGGTCGACGTCGTCTCCGTTCTGGCTCAAGCCGTTCGGCTTCTTCGACCGCAACCCGGCGCTTGACGTCCCGCCCAGCCATCACCACGAGCCGGGCCACCACCACTAGGGGCGCGGCAGCAGCTCCGTCAGCTGCCCGGCCGACATCGACGGGGTGGCGCTGAGCGGGCCCGGTGCGCGCAGGCCGGCCAGGTGGATGTCGAGGAAGCGCTGCCAGGTGCCCGGCGCGACCTCGCCGGTGGTCTCGGTGAGTCCGCGCATCGCCCAGACCATGGCCATCACGTCGCCGACGGTCACGCCGGGATTCAGCGTGCCCGCGGCCAGGGCGCGGCTGGTGAGCTCCTGGACCGCGGCCTGGATCTCGCGCGTCTCGGCACTGTCGCCGCTCCGCTCGAGCAGCAGGTGCGCGTACTTGACGTGCGCGGCGAACAGCGCCCCGAGCCCGCGCAGGAACTGCTCCAGGCCGTCGCCGCCCGGGCACGCCAGGGCCCGCCTGGCCGCGTCAAGCGCCTCGCGCAGCGACAGCCGCACCAGCTCGTCGATCAGCGCGTCCTTGTTGGCGAACCGCCGGTACACGGTGCCCACGCCGACCCCGGCCCGGGCGGCTATATCCTCCATGCTGGCGTCGGCCCCGGACTCGCCGAGCACCTCCCGGGCCGCCTCGAGGACCCGGTGGTAGTTGCGGACCGCGTCCCGCCGCCCGGGCAGGGCAGGCCCCGCCGGGTCACTGATCACGGGACTCGCTGGCCACCGGCCCTCCCTCAATCGCTCAGCTCGCTTGCCACCGTCTCCCCGGCGGCGCTTTCCGCGGTCAGCGCGTCGCCGGACATGGCCAGCGTACCGACCGCCGCCTTCTCGGTGGCTGCCCTGCCCGGCCTGCGCTGCGACGGGATCAGCAGCGCCGGCCAGCGCGGCCACCACCAGGACGGCGGCCATGACCGCGAACCCGGTCGTGTAACCGGACTCCGTGGGCAGGCCGGAAGGCTCCAGCGTCGCGGTGACGATGCTGGCCATCACGGCGGCGCCGATGCTGCCGCCGATCGTCCGGATATTGGCGTTCATGCCGGTGGCCACGCCGGTCTGCTCGGCCGGCACCGCGGACACGACATTGGCGGGCATCGCCGAGAAGGCCAGCCCGAAGCCGATGCCGAGGATGCCGGTGGCGACGAAGATCTCCCACTGCTGGGAGTGCGCGAAGGCGAACATCGCCATCGACACGCACCCGATGAGGCAGCCCGCGACCACCATGGCCTTGCCGCCGACGCGCCGGGTGAGTGACCCGGCGGACAGGCCGACCGCGAACATGGTGACCCCCGAGGGCAGCAGCAGCAGACCCGAGCGGGTGATGCTGGCGCCGAACCCGTACCCGGCCGAGGGCGGGGTCTGCACGAACTCGGGCAGGAACGCGAACATCGCGTACAGCCCGACGCCGATGAGCAGCGCGACCAGGTTGTTCGTCCAGACCGCGGGGAGCCGCATCATCTTCATGTCGATCAGCGGGGTGGCCGCCCGCAGCTCGGACCAGACCCAGGCGGCGGCGAGCAGCACCGCCCCGGCCAGCAGCCCGAGGACCTCGGCGAGGCCCAGCCCCAGTCCGACGCCTCGCTCAGCGGTACGAGCAGCGCACCAGCCAGCCGGACAGCAGGATGGCGGGCAGCCAGCTGATCGTGCCCGGGCTGCGGATCGGGGACTGGGGGACGAACAGCACCGCGCCGACCGCCGCGATCACCGTCACGATGGCCGGCAGCCAGAACAGCCAGTGCCAGTTGAGCGCGTTCACGATCGGGCCGGCCAGCACGATGCCCAGGCTGCCGCCGACCGCGGTCAGCGCCGCGAGGATGCCGATGGCGCCGGCCACCTTGTCCCTGGGGAATTCGTCGCGGATGATCCCGAACCCCAGCGGCAGCATCCCGCCGCCCAGCCCCTGGATCACCCGGGCCACGATCATCACCGCGAGGTTGGGGGCCACGGCGGCCAGCACCGATCCGACCGCGAGGGCGACCAGCGTGGCCACGAAGACCCACTTCTTGCCGTGGATGTCACCGAACCGCCCCAGGATCGGGGTCATGATCGAGGCCGACAGCAGATAGGCCGTCAGTACCCATGTCACCGCGCTCTGCGAGGTGTGCAGTTCCGCCTGTACCGTGCTCAGCACCGGGATCACCAGCGACTGCAGCAGCGCGAACGCCCCGATGCCGATCGCGAGTATCCCGAACGTCACCTGATAGTGCGGCCGCCGCGCACTCTCCATGTCAGAGCCCTCCAGCCAAAACGGAATCATCACTCCGCTAGGAGCATATCGTAGCGGAATGGGTATTCCGCTACGAGACTGGCGGAATCGGAGGGACCGAGATCAGCGGGATCGGCCTAACGCGCTGTCAACCTCGCCGTCGCCGATGGCTGTCACCAGCTGGGCGTGGTCGCGCTCGTTCTGGTCGGCGTAAAGGCGGGCGAAGCGGCCGAGCTCGGCGGCGAACTTGCGGCCCTTGCCGATGTAGCTGTCGATGGCCGCGGGGTCGCCGGTGCGGGCGTGGATCCGCGCCAGCGTCTCGCCGCAGGCGGTGGCGAACTCGGCCAGCCGGGGCGCGATCAGCTCGGTGGTCGGAATGATCTTCATGTCGCGGAACTGCCGGACGTAATAGTCCCTGCCGTGCAGCGTGCCCCAGCCGACGAAGATGTCGGTGGCGCTCTGCACCAGCCGCTTGCCGTTGATCACCCGCTCACCATGATTACCGTGCTCGCTGGGGCTGGTGTAGGCCTCGTAGACCGACGGCCCGGCCTGCTTGACCTGGAGGAACAGCGGGTCGGCGCCGGTGCGGCCCTCGAGCAGCACCAGGTACACCTGCATCCCCACGCTGCCCACCCCCACCACCTGCCGCACCACGTCGACCACGGTGAACCGGTCGAACAGGCTGCGCCGGTCCTCCTGGAGGGTCAGCCGGTACTGGGCCAGCAGGTGATCGGTGAGATCGTCCTGCTCGTCATCGCTGATGGTGACGCGGATCGGCGGTTCCTCGGTTATCCGCGGGCGTCCGTGAGCCATCGCGGTCAGCTTGACGAACGCGCCGCGGCTGGTGCGGCGCTGCCGCTTTTTCTCGATGAAGATGGACACCCGGCCGCGGTCGGCCGGCTCGAAGTAGCTGATCAGGCTGTCGACGTGCATGCCGTCGTACCAGATGTCGAGCTCGGGCATGGTCCGGTAGCGGCGGATGCGGTCACAGTAGGCACCGATGCCGGCGGCGACCGCGGCGTCGGCCGCTTCCGGCGGGATCCGGTTCTCCCGCGCCGCCACCACCAGGCTGGCGGCGAAGCGCTTGACGTCCCATTCGAACGGGCCGGGCAGGGTCTCGTCGAAATCGCGCGCGTCGAACGACAGGCCCCGCTCTGGCGTCGCCCACAGGCCGAAGTTCAGCACGTGGGCGTCACCGCAGAGCTGAACGGTCAGCCCGCTGTCGGGCTGCGAGGCGAGGTCGGCCGCCATCACCGCCGCCGCGCCGCGGTAGTAGTTCCACGGGGAGACTGCCATCCGCTGGTGCCGGATGGGAACCAGGGCGGGGAGCCGGATCTTGCTCTGGGCCAGGATCGTGGTCAGCGCGTCGTGCCCGCGATCGTCTTCCGCCCAGCTTCCCAGACCGCCCCGCCTGGCCCGCTGCCTCGCGGCCTTCCCGCTCGCGCGCCGGTCGTCCATCGTGGCCGACAGGTCGTGCCGTGGGGCGGGGGAGGCTGCTGGCCTTGGCGGGGGGGTGTTCGTCATGGAAGCTTCATGCCCCGGCGGGTCCGCCCCGACGCTAATCCGCGGCTAGCTCGGCGTTGGCCCGCGTGATCACGATGGACAGCACGCGCCCGGCCGTCGCCAGGTCCTGGGCGGGGAAGTCGAACAACCGGGTCGTCAGTTCGTCGATCGCGCGGCGGATCTGGCCGTACCTGGCGCAGCCGGCGTCGGTCAGGGTTACCGGGCCGGCGGCCTTGACCAGTCCCGCCGCGTCGAGTTCGCCGATCGCCGACTCGACCTCGGCGCCGTCGATCTTCCTGGCGCCACTGATCCGGGTGACCAGCTGGCCGCGGTCGATCTCACCGCCGGCCGCCGAGGTGATGGTCAGCACCAGCCATTGGTGGAAGCTGGTCTGCGCCCGGGCCAGGATCGGGTCGAGAAGGGCGCCGAGGGCGCTCTCGGCCTGGCCGATGACCTGCGTGCTGAGGGTGGGGTAGACCTGCATCTCTGCTCCCGGTATTCTCGAGCTGGGTTGTTGGACGGTCAAACGTTTGATGCACCAACGATATTCGATGCGGTCGATGCTGGCAAGCCGCCGGCCTGGCCAGCGATGGGGGTGAAAGTGGACGACGCGATGCCCGCCCGGCTCCGGGTGATGCCGACCTGGCTGATCAGCCAGGTCGAGAACCGCGCGCACCGGCAGCTGGCCGAGCGGCTGGCCGCGGCGGGCTCGCGCGGTTACCACTACCGCCTGCTCGCCGCGCTGCAGGAGTTCGGGCCGGCCAGCCAGGCGAGCCTGGGCCGCCGCACCCAGATGAACCGCAGCGACGTGGTGCCGGCGGTCGGCGAACTAGTCGATCAGGGCCTGGCCGAGCGCACCGGGGACCCGGCCGACCGGCGCCGCAACGTCATCACGATGACCGCGGCGGGCGAAGAGCGGCTGCGAGCCCTCGATGCCGTACTCGCCGAGGTCCAAGACGAACTGCTGGCCCCGCTGTCACCCGCCGAACGCGGCGAGTTCACCCAGCTGCTGACCCGCATCCTGGCGCACGCGAGCCCGCAGGAGGGCTGGGCATGAGCACGGAGCTTGGCGGCTGGGACGCCTACACCACGGCCGTGGTGCGGATCGAAGCGCCCGGCGGGGCGATCTGGATCAAGCCCGCGCCGGCTGCCCGCACCGATGGCCAGTACCCAGACTCCGACGGCCGCCCGGTCTACGTGATCACCGCGCACAATCCGGCCGGGCGGCTGGCCTCCTGCGCGGCGAACGCCGCCGCCCAGGCGCGCCTTGAATCGCAGCTGCGGCAGCGCGGCCTGACCTGGTGGCCGGCGGCCGGGGGAGACCCCTCGTGGACGCACGTGGAGGCGAGCGTCGCGCTGACGGGTATCCCCGAGGCGGATGCCATCGCACTCGGCGCCGAGTTCAACCAGGACGCGATCTTCGTGTTCACCCCGGCCGGCCGCCGGATTGTCAGCTGCACCGACAACCGGGTCGTGACGACCGGATGGTCGATTGAGCCGCAGCCCGGTTGCGGGCCGAAACGATGACAGGCAAGCAGTCATGAGACCGTCAGCGCACCTGGTCCTGCTGTGCGGGCGGGGCACCGGCGTCTGTTCAGTACAGGCGATTTAGAACTCGTCCTTGAGGGCGTCGGTGTCGCGCTGCAGGTCACGGAGCCGCTGGTAGGCCGGCCGCTCGCGGATCCGGTCCAGCGCCCACCGGATGGCCTGCGGGCGTGTGGCCGCGAATCCCGCCCTGATCAGCGTGTCCAGCGTGTCCAGGCCGGGCGGCCCCAACTCGGCCATCACCGGGGTGACCGCGCCGTGCTCCCACTCCGTGACGTCTGCCAGCCGTGCCCCGGCCGCCCGGCTGAAGCGGGGGCCGTGGCCTTCGCGGCCGATGGGATCCTCGCCGCACATGAACTCGACGATCCAGATCTCCACGGCTGTTTCCCGCAGGTAGCTCATGAACGCGTCGATCGCCTGCTCGTGGGCGTCCTGGAATGCGCGCAGGACCCGCTCGTAGTCCTCCGGGTCCCCGGCGAGCAGCACCCGGACCCACAGGTCGCCTGGCTCGATCATCGGGTGGTCGCCGTACTGGAGCAGCCGGACTCGCTGCACCGCGTCGCCGGGGAAACGGGTCCGCACCTCGTCAGCGATCTCGCGCTCGATCACGTCCAGCACATCGCGGTCTGCCATGAACCCGAGCGTAAGCCGGCGCCGCCGAGACCGGCCACCCAATATTCATTAGCACGGACGAGGCTGCTGCCAGCCTCCGTTCATGAGCACGGATGCTCACCGCTGCGCGTAGTCGGGTTTCCGGAAGGGCCAGGCGTCAGCCAGCCAGCGCGTCACCAAGTCGTACAGCGGCTTGTCCAGTTCCGAACGGTCAGCCCGCACCCATGAGCGCACGTCCGCGTCGTAGCCATCGCGGCTGGCGGGGCGGATATAGACGCTGCCTATGACCTCGCCCGTGCCGGTGTCGACCACGGCGTAGTTGAACTCGGCCCGCTTCCCGAAGTCCTGCGAGTGCTTCGCGATGCTGGCTGCGTTGTCGTCCAGTGAAATGTCCTCATCCACCCAGAGCTTGTGCCCGACGAAGCCCGGCGTGGTCTTGATGTGCTCACGGCTGGATGTCCAGGCCTCGTGATCAGACTTATTGTGCCGCTCTTGAAGCGGCTCGATAACGAACAAGTCCGTGCGGTTCCCCTCCGGAACCTTGAACTCATCGGGAACAAACAGTCCTGACTCCACTTTGGGATGCTATTCGTACGCCACTTACGTCCAGGCCAGGCCCGCGTCCGGGGCGTCGTCGGCCAGCACGGTGCCCTCGATGAGGCCGTAGGGGCGGTCGTCGGCGTAGTAGACCTCGCGCTCGTTCTCCAGCCCGAACGGTTCCAGGTCGACGATGAAATGGTGCTTGTTGGGCAGGGCCAGGCGGGCCTCGCAGATCTCGGGCAGCGCGACCAGAGCCGATCCGAGCGCGTAGAGCATCTGCTGCAGCGAGTACGTGTAGGTGCTGGCGAAGGTGTCGAGGATCGCCTTCTTCGCCAGGAAGGCCACCGCATCCCAGTCGGCGCTCTCGGCGGCACCGGGCCGGAAGCGCCAGGAGGCGTTCACCGCGGTGGCGAGCATCCGGTCCTTGGTCTCGGCCAGCGTCGTGTGCGCGTCCCTGGGGAACCCCCAGAACTCCGACCCGGTCGTGTTCAGCAGGATGAGGTCCTTGATCCCCGACACCACCGAGATCCCGGCGGTGGCGTCGTGGACCACCGTCGTCGTCCGCACCAGGTCGCCGTCCCGGGCGAACGAGTAGCCGGTCGCCCCGATCGGCGTCCAGCCGAATTCCTCGACCGAGATCCGCGCCCGGGTGATCGGCTCCTGCGATTCGACGAAGAACGCGGCCAGCGCGAGCGCGAAATCCTCCGGTGGCACCGCGCCCATCTCCTGCGCCAGCGCGAACACCCGGTTCTTCTGCGAGTCGGTCGGCAGCACCTTGGAGTTGTCCCCGGTCAGGTGCGTGTCGTCCAGGTCGCCGGCCAGCGCACTGGACACGTTCCAGTCGCGGATCACGTCCCCGCCGTCGGGTGCGGCGCCCCGCGCGACCCGGACCACCCGGACCTCGGACTTGCCGTACCGGTTGCTGCCGATCTGGACCATGGTCAATCCTCCTGCGGAATCGGGTGGGGGGGACGGGTTGAAGTCGGGTGGGCGGGGCGGATCGAGAAAGCCCTGAGTGCCGTGTAGACACTGTCGCGCCGCAGCGGCAGTGCGGTGAAGCGGACGCCGGTGGCGTCGCGGACCGCGTTGGCCAGGGCCGGCGCGACCGGGTTGAACGGCGCCTCGCTCATCGGCTTGGCGCCGAACGGGCCGATACGGGTCAGCCGTCGGGGCGAACAGCACCTCGGTCCGCGGCAGGTCCGCCAGCACCGGCACGTGGTACTCGCGCAGCACCCGGGTGACGACCCGCCCGGAACCGTCGACCACGACCGCTTCGAACAGCGCCGCCCCCAGGGCCTGCGCCACCCCGCCCTCGACCTGGCCGCGCAGCTGCACCGGGTTGAGCACCGTCCCCGCGTCCACCGCCTGCACCGACTGCAGCACCCGGATCTCCCCGGTCGCGGCGCAGACCGCGACCCGGAACCCGTGCACGGTGGACGCTACCGAACGGGACAACCCGTCGCAGTACCCCTCGGCCTCAAGCAGCTTCCCGTTGGAGTCACCGCTGGACGCGCGCGCCGCGATCGCGTCGGCCAGGGCCAGCGCCGCCCGCACGGTCGCGGTGCCCGCGACCGCGATCCCGGTCGAGCCGTACGCGCCGGTGTCGTGCCCGGACCGGTCGGTGTCGGAGGAGAAGACCAAGACATCGGCCGGCTGGCAGCCCAGCACGTCCGCGACGAGCTGCCGGTGGACGGTGGTCGTCCCATTGCCAAATTCAGCCGTCCCAACGAACGCGGCGTACTTCCCGTCTGGCCGCTCCGCTACGCGCGACCTTCCCGCGTGGCCGCCGGGCGGGACGGTGTCCAGCATCGCGACCGCGATCCCGGTTCCGGTGGCCCACCCGGCGGGCGCGGTCTCGCCCCGCCCGTCCGCCAGGGCCTTCTGCACCAGGTCGAGGCAGTCAAGCACGCTGACCGACCCAGTGTGCACGTCTTCCGGCTCGGCGCTGCCGTTGGCCAGCTCGTCGCCCGGACGGATGAGGTTGCGGCGGCGGAACTCGGCCGGGTCGAGGCCGAGGGACCGGGCGAGCTCGTCGATCGCGGATTCGACCGCGAACACGGTCTGCGCTAGCCCATAGCCGCGGAACGCCCCGGCCGGGACGGTGTTGGTGTAGACGGCGCGGGCGTCGACGCGCTTGTTGGGGCAGCGGTAGGCGGTGACCGCCTCATCGACCGCGTGGAAGAGCACGCCCGGCCCGTGGTTGCCGTACGCGCCGGTGTCGGCGGTGACGTCGAGCGCGAACCCGATCAGCGTCCCGTCGCTTGTCCCGCCCAGGGTGACGGTGATCTCCATCGGGTGCCGGGTGGTGGCCGCGGTGAACTCTTCCTCGCGGGTCAGCTCCAGGTGCACCGGCCGCCCGGTGCGCAGCACGGCCAGCGTGACGATGTCCTCGGTCAGCATCTCCTGCTTGCCGCCGAACCCGCCGCCGACCCGCTTGGCGACTACCCGCACCTGGTCCTTGGCCAGGCCGAACACCCGGCAGACTTCGTCGCGGGTGAGGAACGGCACCTGGGTGGAGGTGCGCAGCACCAGCCGCCCGGCCGGCTCCAGCCAGCCGATCGTGGTGTGCGTCTCCAGCGCGACATGCTGCACCCGCTGGGTGCGGAAGGTCGCCGTGTATACCGCGTCGGCCGCCGCGAACGCCGCCGCGGTGTCGCCCGCCTCGCGCTGGATCTCCGCGCAGACGTTGCCCGCCCCGGTGGGGTACGGCGGGGCGCCCCCGCCCGGCGTGACCGCCGGGCCCGGGTGCAGCAGCGGCGCGCCGGGCGCCATCGCCGCGGCCGGGTCGGTGACGGCGGGCAGCAGGTCGTAGCCGACCTTGATCAGCGCGCAGGCCGCCTCGGCGCAGCCGGCCGTCTCGGCGACGACGGCGGCGACCCGCTGGCCGATGAACCGCACGGTCCGGTCAAGCACGAGGGTGTCGTACGGGTCGTCGTCCGGGTTATGGTGCCGGGCGGTGGAGAACTTCGTCGCCGGGGAGTCGGCGTAGGTGAGCACGGCGACCACGCCCGGCAGTTGCTCCGCCGCCGCGGCGTCGATCGAGGTGATCCGCGCGTGCGCGTGCGGTGAGCGCAGCAGCTTCATATGCAGCGGCGGCTGCGGCGGCGCGTCCTCATCGGCTGCCGACCCCGCGCCGCTGCCCGCTTCCGCGCCGGTGCGGGTGCGGATATCCGCGGTGAACTGGGCCTTGCCGGTGACCACGTCCGGCCCCGCTGGTGCCGGAACGGACTGGCCGATCGCGGGATCCACGGGACCGTTCGATACTTCTTGTCTTGGTATTTCTGTTGATAGTTCTGTTCGTCGTTTCCCCTCGATGGCGTCGCGGATCGAGCCGTAGCCGGTGCAGCGGCAGATGTTGCCCTTGAGCGCCCGGGGCAGGTCGCCGCGCTGGGCTTCGGTGAGCGCCGCCGTCGTCATGATCATGCCGGCGGTGCAGAAGCCGCACTGGAATCCCTGCGCGGCCAGGAACGCGTCCTGCACCGGGTGCGGCGCCAGCCCCTCGATCGTGGTGACCTCGCGTCCCGCCGCCCGGGTGGCCGGGAAGATGCAGCTGTGCACGGGCATCCCGTCGAGGTGGACCGTGCAGGCGCCGCAGTCGCCGGCGTCGCAGCCCTTCTTGACGCCGGTCCAGCCCTGCTCGCGCAGGAAGGTGCGCAGGCACTGGCCGGGGCGCGGGTCGCCGCCGGCCGGGCGGCCGTTGACGATCACCGGCCGGGTCCCGGGTCCCCGGCCAGCTCCGTGATCACCTCGGCCAGCAGGCGGCGGGTCATGGCCGCCCGCCAGGATGCGCCGCCGTGCACGTCGTCCAGGTACGTCGGCGCGGCCGCGTCCAGCGCCGACAGCGCCCCGTCGGCCGCGGGCAGTGCGGGGAAGCGGAGCTGAACCGGGCGCGGGGTCGCCGCGGTGATGGTGGCGGCGCAGCGGCCGTCGCCGTCGCGGCGGGCGATGACGAGCACCGCGGAGCGGCCGACGGGGGACAGCGAGAGCTGCCGGAACGCGGACCGCGCGGCCAGCGCGTGTGCGGGCAGGTCGATGTGGGTGAGGAGCTCACCGGGGGCGAGCCGGTTCTGCCCGTCGCCGGTGACCAGCTGCGCGACCGGTACGCGGCGACCACCGCCCCCCGGCCCGGCCAGCGTGGCGATGCCGTCGAGTGACGCGGTTAGCGAGGTCATCGGGCAGGCCGGCAACGACAGGCAGATGTTGCCGCCGACCGTCGCCACGTTCTGCACCTTGAACGAGCCGAGCAGCGCGTCGCAGCAGCGCCGCCCGAGGTCCGCGCCGGGGGCGTAGGCCGGGCGCTCCGGGCGCCAGCGCGCCAGTTCGGCCAGCGTGCAGGTCGCCGCGATGCGCAGTCCCTCGCCGGTTTCGGTGAGCGCCGTCCAGCCGAAGGCCTGCAGGTCGAGCAGCCGCCGTAGCCGGGGCTGCGGCTGGGAGAACAGCCAGGTGCCGCCGCCGAGCCACGCGTCGCCGTCGCGCCAGGCCGCGGTGGCCGCGGGCGCGAACTCGGTGACGGCGATAAGATCCACCCCGTCAGCGTCCCCGTCTGGTCGAAGATCATCCCCTTATGCTGCCGGAACAATGTTACGAGGTCATGTCTGCCGCTTAGGATGGGCGTTATGCAGCGTCAGTTCCGGCAGGTTGACGTGTTCACCGAAGAGCCATTCGCGGGCAACCCGGTGGCGGTCGTGCATGGCGCGGATGGGCTGTCCGATGAGGAGATGCGGCTGTTCGCCCGCTGGACCAACCTCTCGGAGACCACCTTCCTGCTGCCGCCAACCGACGAGCGGGCCGATTACCGGCTGCGGATCTTCACCCCGACGCGGGAGCTGCCGTTCGCCGGCCATCCCACGCTCGGCAGCGCGCACGCCTGGCTGGAGGCCGGCGGAGCCCCGGCCTCGGGCGACGTCATCGTGCAGGAGTGCGCGGTCGGCCTCGTGCCGCTCCGCCGCACCCCGGCCGGCCTGGCGTTCAAGGCGCCGCCGACGGCCCGCGGCGGGCCGGTCGACGAGCCGACGCTGCACGAGATCGCCGCCGTGCTGCGGTTGCACCGCGAGGAGATCATCGACGCCCAGTGGACCGACAACGGCCCCGGCTGGGCCTCGGTCGAGCTGGCCAGCGCCAAGGCGGTGCTCGAACTTAAGCCCGGCGTGACCCACCTGGACATCGGCGTGTTCGGCCGGCACCCGGCCAGGCTCGCCCGAGGCCTGGGAGGTCCGCGCCTTCTTCCCCTCCGCCTCCGGCACCACCGAAGACCCGGTGACCGGCTCGCTCAACGCCGCTCTGGCGCAATGGCTGCTGGCCAGCGGCAAGGCCACCGCCCCCTATACCGCCGCCCAGGGCACCGCCCTCGGCCGCCGCGGCCGCGTGCACGTGAGCGCCGACCCCGACGGCACCGTCTGGATCGCCGGCGGCACCCACACCCTTATCTCCGGCGCCGTTCTGCTTTGAAGGAGTGTTAAGTCACCAGGCGGCGCCGGGCGACTTTCTGTCAGGCGACATGCCGTCCATGATCACACGGGCAATGCCGGGGACGTCATTTAGAGTGTCGGGTGTGAGTGAAGCCGCTGAGCCCGAACCGCAGTTCCGCACCGATGTCACCGTCGAGCTTGTCCGCGCCAGCGCGTCCGACGCCGACGTGCTGTTCGCCGCCCGGGTTTCGACCCTTGGTGAGAAGAGCCTGGAGTCCGCGCCGCTCGACCGGGTGGAAGAGCCGTCGGCCCGGGACCGGGGGCTGATCAACTACCTCATGCGCGACCGGCACGGATCGCCGTTCGAGCACAACTCGATGACCTTCTACGTGCAGGCGCCGATCTTCGTGTTCCGCGAGTTCATGCGGCACCGGATCGCGTCCTACAACGAGGAGTCCGGCCGATACCGCGAGCTAAGCCCGGTGTTCTACGTGCCCGCCGAGAACAGGAACCTGGTCCAGGTGGGCAAGCCCGGCGCCTATGAGTTCCTCCCCGGCAGCGACAAGCAGCACGCGCTGGTCGACGAGACGGTCCGCGAGGCGTCGGAGCGCGCGTACGCCGCGTACCGGAAAATGCTGGCCGAGGGCGTCGCCCGTGAGGTCGCGCGGATGGTGCTGCCGCTCAACATCTACTCGTCCATGTACGTGACGATGAACGCGCGGGCGCTGATGAACTTCCTGTCGCTGCGCAGGCACGTCGACGGGGCGGCCTTTCCCTCCTTCCCGCAGCGGGAGATCGAGATGTGCGCGGAAAAGATGGAGACGGTCTGGCAGGGCCTCATGCCGCTGACCCACGCCGCTTTCACCGGGCACGGCCGCGTAGCACCCTGACGTGCGTGCGGTGCGCCCCGGAAGATGAACGGCGGCCCCGGGCAAACATGAACGCGCAATTACTCCATCGTCACGGCATAAACCGTTCATCTCCGGAAGAATGAGAGTAGACCGGAGCGGGGGCGCTCCCCGGTCGATGGCTTATCGCAACATCGCAGCGAGCAGGAGGATTTAATGGTTCGCCCGATCATCGGCATCACCGGCGAGCTGGACGCTGCCCGTTGGGGGGACTGGATCCGGGAGGCCGTGCTCTCGCCCGTCAGCTATATCCGCGCGGTCGACCGGTCCGGGGGAGCGCCGGTGGTGCTGCCGCCGGTGCCGCCGGAGTCGGTGGCCGCCTTCATCGCGACCCTGGACGGCCTGGTCTTCACCGGTGGCCGCGACCTGGACCCGTCCATCTACGACCAGCAGCGGGGCGAGGAGACCGACGAGCCCGAGCACCGCCGGGACCGGTTCGAGCTGGCGCTGATGCGGGCCGCGCTCGAGGGCGGCGTCCCGTTCCTGGCGATCGGCCGCGGCCTGCACGTGCTCACCGTCGCCCGCGGCGGTACGCTCACCCAGGACCTGCCCGGCCACCGCACCGACCGTGCGCGCTACCTGCCGCACGACGTGGCCCTCGGGGCCGGCAGCCTCGTCGGCGGCCTGCTCGGCACCCGGATCATGGTCCCGGCCGCCCATCACCAGGCCCCGTACCAGCTCGGCGAGGGGCTGACCGTGGCCGGCTGGTCACCGGACGGCGAGGTAACGGAGGCGCTCGAGGTCGAGGGGCACAAGTTCGGCGTCGGCGTGCACTGGCACCCCGAGGAGAGCGACGACCTGCGGCTGTTCGCCGCCCTCGTCGTCGCCGCGGCCGAGCCCCGGACGGCCCCGGCCGGCCGTTCCGCCGGCGGCGCCGGTCCGCAGGGGCCGCGCAAGCCGGTCGCGGTGAAGCCCAAGGCCGCCGCCCGCCGCTAACGGCTCCGCCGTTCTCTCATCATCGTGGATCGTTGTCTGCATCCCCGTGTACGCAGCGATCCACGATCGCCGACCTAGCTGCTACTGAACAAGATAACAGCAAGAAGCGCGGAGCGCTTCTTGCTGGGAGCGGCCGGCCGCCTAGATCGGCGGCACGTACGAATTGAACCAGTGACCCTTCAGCCAGATGATCGCCGCGGTCCAGGCGCCGGTCACCTCGAGCAGGCCGACGACCACCAGCAGCGCACCGCCGATCTGGGTCACCATCCGCGCGTGGCGCTTAAAGAACCCGAGCACCCCCAGCGCGCGCTGCAGCAGTACCGCGACGATCAGGAACGGGATGCCCAGGCCAAGGCCGTAGATGAAGGCGAGGAACGCGCCGCGCGCGGCCGTGCCCGACTGAGCTGACAGCGCCAGAACGGCGGTCAGCGAGGGCCCGATGCAGGGCGTCCAGCCGATGCCGAACATGACGCCGAGCAGCGGCGCCCCCAGCAGGCCTGCCCGGGGCGTGAACGAGGGCTTGAAGATCCGCCCGGCGAACGTGAACCGGTCGAACAGGCCGAAGAACATCAGGCCGAGCAGGATGGTCACCCCGCCAAGCACTCGGGTGATCCCGTCCACGTGTGTGTGCAGCAACCCGCCGATCCCGCCGGCCGCCAGGCCGATCAGGCAGAACACCGCCGAGAAGCCGAGGACGAACAGCACCGTCCCCGCGACCGCCCGGCCCCGGCGCGGGGAAGCGGGCGCGGCCGACGAGGTCCGGGCGCGGGTGGTGACCCCGCCCGACGCCCCCGTCGCGACTGCCACCCCGCCGCCTTCCGCCGCCAGGTCGGCGTCCGCCACCGTGATCGTCGTGGACGTTTCCGCGTCCGCGCCGGACATCCCGGTGATGTAGGCCAGGTAGCCGGGAACCAGCGGCAGGCAGCAGGGGGAGAGGAACGTGACCGCCCCGGCCGCCGCCGCGACCGGGATGGCCAGCAGCAGCGGCCCGGACGAGACCAGGCTCTCCACGCTCATGGCCGCTCCGGCTCGGTCGGGACCTCGGTCAGCGTTGGCATGGTTTCCAGTATGGACTCCACCGGGTGATGCCGGCCGAGTGCGGGTCGGTTACCCGATATCGTTACCGGTGTGAATTCGGCTGATAGCACAGATCAGGGCAAAAGTAAAGATAACCCAAAGGGCACCACCCGCGCCCCGGGGACCTGGCTCGTCTGGGCCGGCGCCATCGCCTTTGCCGCGGTTCTGGCCAGCTGGATCGTCTTCCTCGTGCTCAGCGGCCGGGCCGGCGCGCTCAACACGGTGGACCTGACCGTCTACCGCATCGGCGGCCTGATCGTGCGGCACGTCACCCCGTACTACGACCCGCAGGACAAGTACCCGCTCTACGGCTGGGGCGGCTACAGCGCGCTGGCGCTGAAGTTCACCTACACCCCGTTCGCGGCGATCGCCTTCGCGCTGGTCTCGTTCATCCCGATGAAGCCGCTGGTGGCGCTGTCTATCGTCGTGAACATTGGCTGCCTGGTCGCGGCGCTCTGGTTCACCTTCTACGGCCTCGGCTACCGCGACCGCCGGGTGCGGCTGGGCCTCGTCCTGCTCGCCGCGGCGGTCGACTTCTGGCTCCAGCCGGTGGTGCGGACCATCTACCTCGGCCAGATCAACCTGATCCTGATGGCCGCGATCATGTGGGACCTGACCCAGCCCGATTACACCAGGAACGGCAAGTACCGCTGGTGGAAGGGCGTGGCGACCGGCATCGCGGCGGGCATCAAGCTCACCCCGCTCATCTTCGTCCCCTACCTGCTGGTGACCAGGAAATGGCGCGAGGCGGCCGGCTGCGTGGGCGGCTTCCTCGCCACCGTCGTCATCGGGTTCCTCGTGCTGCCGCACGACTCGTCCAAGTGGTGGCTGCACGGACTGGTCTTGTCCAACGGGAACCGGACCGGGTTCACCGGCTGGGCGGGCAACCAGTCGCTGCGCGGGCTCACCACCCGGCTGACGGGGTCCATCACCGCGGGCAGCACCCCCTGGATCCTCGCCTCGGTGCTCGCCGTCATTGCCGGCATCACCGCCGCCTACCTGCTCGAGCGGGCCGGCTACCACGTGGTGGCGATCCTGGCGACCGCGCTGACCGGCCTGCTGGTCTCCCCGATCAGCTGGGACCACCACTGGGTCTGGATCGCGCTCGCGCTCCCGGTCGCCGCCCACTACGCGATCAGCGCGACCCGCCAGGGGGCGAAGGGGACCGCCCGCTGGCTCTGGCTGGCGATCGCCGGGATGATCTTCACCTACGCCGCCTGGCCCGACGCGCTGTTCACGCACGCCCGCAACCTCGGCAAGTTCTCCCTCGGCCTGCTCTGGCTGCAGAAGAACACCCAGCCGGCCACGTTCGCCAAACACGGTGACAACCCTGCCTACCCCGAATACCACTGGCACGGCTTCCAGCTCATCTGGGGCAACGCCTACATCCTCGGCGGCCTGGCGCTGCTGCTGTTCCTGCTGGTGATCGCCTTCCGCGTCCGCAAGCAGGCCCCGCAGGACCCGCTGGTGCCCGCCACCGACCCGGTGCCCGCCTCAGTCCCGTAACCCCGGGACGCCGCGCAATCGGGCCCGTTCCATAATCGAGACATGGCACGGACCAACGACGAGGTCGCGGCGCTGCTGCGGGAGTACGCGGAACTGCTCTCCATCACCGGCGGTGACCAGTTCCGGGCGCGGAACTACGAGAAGGCGGCCAAGGCCGTCGGCGGGTACCCGGGTGACCTCGGCGCGGTGCCGGACGCGGGGCTGACCAAGATCAGCGGCGTGGGCTCCTCCATCGCGGGCAAGATCATCGAGTTCCGCCGGACCGGCACCATCGCCGCCGTGGACGAGCTGCGGGCGAAGATCCCGCCCGGGGTGCAGGAGATCGCCAAGGTACCGGGCATCGGGCCCAAGCGGGCACTGCAGCTCAGCCGCGAGCTCGGCATCGCCTCCATCACCGACCTCGACGCCGCCGTGCGCGCGGGCCGGCTGCGCACGGTGTCGGGGTTCGGCGCCAAGAGCGAGGAGCGCATCCTGCGCTCGATCGGGGTGATCACCCGCGACCAGCCGCTGCGTGACGCGCTGGCGGCGCTGCCGTCGGACGCGACCGCGGAGCAGATCGAGGCGGTGCTCGCCGCCAGCCTCCCCGAGATAACAGCAACAAGCGCGGAGCGCACACCACCCCCATCCAGAGCAAGAAGCCGGCAACCGGGAACCACCGGCTCGTTCAGACGAAAGATCTTCGCGGCGACCTGCATACCCACACCAACCTGACCGACGGGATCGAGTCCCTGGAGGACATGGTGGCGGCGGCGAAAAAGCGCGGCTACCAGTACTACGCGGTCACCGACCACGCGCCCAACCTGGTCATGCAGCAGATGACGGACGAGAAGATGCTTATGCAGCGAGCGGAGGTGGCCGCGCTCCAGGAGCGAGCGGGCCTGACCTTGCTGCACGGGACCGAGCTGAACATCGGGCCGGACGGCTCGGTCGACTGGGAGGCCGGCTTCCTGGCGGGCTTCGACATCTGCGTCGCATCGATCCATTCGCACTTCGACCAGGACCGGAAGACGATGACCGAGCGGTTCATCGCCGCCGTCGAGAACCCGTACGTGAACATCATCGGCCACCCGCTTACCCGCAAGCTGGGCCGCCGCCCGCCGGTCGACGTCGATCTTGAGGCGCTGTACGAGGCGTGCGTGCGGACCGGCACGGCGCTGGAGATCAACGCATCGCCGGCCCGGATGGACCTGCCGACCGACGATATCGGCGCCGCCAGGGACCGCGGGGTCAAGTTCTCGATCGACAGCGACGCGCACTCGCTCGGCGACCTGAACAACATCCCCTACGGCGTCGCGTCGGCCCGGCTGGCCGGGCTCACCGACGACGACGTGATCAACGCCTGGCCGCTGAAACGGCTGACGGAATTCCTTCGCCGCCCGGGTGCGTTAGAGTATGTTACTAGCGAGTAGCAAAATTCGGGAGCAGCCAATGCGGGCACGCGACGTGGTCTTCGTGGACGGTGTACGGACGCCGTTCGGCAAGTCGGGACCCAAGGGCATCTACGCCGAGACCAGGGCCGACGACATGATCGTGCGGGTGATCAGGGAGCTGCATGCGGCGCAACCCCGGCCTGCCGCCCGAGCGGGTGGGCGAGGTCGCGGTCGCCGCCACCACCCAGATCGGCGACCAGGGGCTGACGATCGGCCGGTCGGCCGCCCTCCTCGCCGGGCTGCCGGTGAGCGTGCCCGGCTACGCCATCGACCGGATGTGCGCCGGCGCGATGACCGCGGTCACCACCGTGGCCGGAACGGTCGCGCTCGGCGCGGCCGACATCGCGATCGCCGGCGGCGTCGAGCACATGGGCCGGCACCCGATGGGCGAGGGCGTCGACCCCAACCCGCGGTTCGTCTCCGAGCACATCGTCGACGAGTCCGCGCTGTTCATGGGCATGACCGCCGAGAACCTGCACGACCGGTTCCCGGCCATCACCAAGGAGCGGGCCGACGCCTACGCGCTGGCCAGCCAGCACAAGGTCGCCGCCGCCTACGCGGCGGGCAAGATCCAGCCCGATCTGGTCCCGATGGCGGTCCGCACCGCCGAGCTCGGCTGGGGCTGGGCCAGCGTGGACGAGCCGCCGCGGCCGGAGACGACACTCGCGGGCCTGCGCTCGCTCAAGACCCCGTTCCGCCCGCACGGCCGGGTCACCGCGGGCAACTCCTCCGGCATCAACGACGGCGCGACCGGCTGCGTCATCGCCGCCGAAGAGGTGGCCGGGCAGCTGGGCCTGTCGGCCAAGATGCGCCTGGTCGACTTCTCCTTCGCCGGCGTCGAGCCCGAGGTGATGGGCGTCGGCCCGGTCCCCGCGACCGAAAAGCTCCTCGCCCGCAACAACCTCACCATGGACGACATCGGCCTCATCGAGATCAACGAGGCATTCGCGGTCCAGGTCCTGGCGTTCCTCGACCACTTCAAGATCGACGCCGCCGACCCCCGGGTCAACCCCTGGGGCGGTGCGATCGCCCTCGGCCACCCCCTCGCCTCCTCCGGCGTCCGGCTGATGATCCAGCTCGCCGCGCAGTTCGCCGAGCACCCCGAGGTCCGCTACGGGATGGCGACGATGTGCGTCGGGATGGGCATGGGCGGCACGGTTCTGTGGGAGCGGGTCTGAAAATGCACATGCTCATATCGAACGGACCGCTGGTCCCCGTTATCCGGCTCGCTGATTTCGTGACCCAAGGAGACCGCCGGCGATGACGGCTATCGAGAACCTGTCGAGCGCGCTCACCGAGGAAGCGTTCCCCGGCGAGGTGGTGACCCGCGCAATCGTCCGCGATGTCGACCTCGGGGCGGGCGTCGGCGTACTCGCGCTGATCACGCTGGACAACGGCCACGATCACACCAAACCGAGCACGTTCGGCCCGGGCGGGCTGCTCTCGCTCAACGAGGCGCTGGACGCCGTGGCCGCGCGGGCGGCGGCGGGCGAGATCGCGGCGGTCGGCGTGACCGGCAAGCCGTTCATCCTCGCGGCCGGGGCCGACCTGGACGGCGCGGGCGCGGCGATCACCGCTCCCGGCATTGACCCGGCGGTGGCGCGGGAGCGGGCCGCCGGCATCGCCAAGCTCGGCCACGCGGTCTTCCGCCGCCTGGGCGAACTGCCGGTGCCGTCGTTCTGCTTCATCAACGGCGTCGCGCTCGGCGGCGGGCTCGAGATCGCGCTGCACTGCACCTACCGGACCATCTCCTCCGGGGTGCCGATGGTCGCCTTCCCCGAGTGCTTCCTCGGCCTGGTGCCCGGCTGGGGCGGCACCTACCTGCTGCCCCGCCTCATCGGGCCGGCCAACGCGCTGAAGCTGATCGTGGAGAACCCGCTCGCGCAGAACAAGATGCTGACCGGCACCGACGCCTTCGCACTCGGCCTCGCCGACGTGCTGCTCGAGCCGGCCGACTTCCTGGAGGAGTCGCTGCGCTGGGCGTCGTCGGTGCTGACCGGCGCGGTGACGGTGCCGCGGGCCGAGCCAGTGCCCGCCGCCGGCTGGGACGCCGCGGTGGCCGGGGCGCGGTTCTTCGCCGACGGCAAGCTGCACGGCGCCGCGCCCGCCCCCTACCGGGCGATCGACCTGGTGGCGGCGGCCCGCGACGCCAGCCGGGACGAGGGGTTCGCGGCCGAGGACGAGGCCCTCACCGAACTGCTGCTCTCCGACGAGCTGCGGGCCGGCCTCTACGCCTTCGACCTGGTCCAGAAGCGGGCCAAGCGGCCGGCCGGAGCGCCTGACCGCGCCCTGGCGGCCAAGGTCACCAAGGTCGGCATCGTCGGCGCCGGCCTGATGGCGGCGCAGATCGCGCTGCTGTTCGTCCGCCGCCTGCAAGTCCCGGTGCTGATGACCGACCTGGACCAGGCCCGGGTCGACGCCGGCCTGGGCTACGTGCACGCCGAGATCGACCGGCAGCTCAGCCGCGGCCGGATCTCGGCCGATGCCGCCAACCGGCAGAAGGCGCTGATCGCCGGCTCGGTGAGCAAGGAAGGCTTCGCCGACGCCGACTTCGTCATCGAGGCGGTCTTCGAGGAGCTCTCCCTCAAGCAGCGGGTGTTCGCCGAGGTCGAGGCGGTGGTGAGCGCCGAGTGCGTGCTCGCCAGCAACACCTCCTCGCTCTCGGTGACCGCGATGGCGCAGGGCCTCGCGCACCCCGAGCGCGTCGTCGGGTTCCACTTCTTCAACCCGGTCGCGGTGCTGCCGCTGGTCGAGGTCGTCCGGGGGGCGCAGACCGGCGACGCCGCCGTCGCCACCGCGCTCACCGTGGGCAAGACGCTCAAGAAGAACTGCGTGATCGTCGCCGACCGGCCCGCCTTCGTGGTCAACCGGCTGCTCACCCGCTTCCTGGGCGAGATCATCGGCGCCGTCGACGAGGGCACCGGGTTCGAGCTGGCCGAGCACGCGGCCGACCCGCTGGGCCTGCCGATGTCCCCGTTCCTGCTGCTCCAGCTGGTCGGGCCGAAGATCGCGGTGCACGTCGCGGAGACCCTGGCGGCGGCGTTCCCCGGCCGGTTCGCCGTCTCGGGCAAGCTCCGCGCGGTCGCGGACTCCGGCAAGACCTCGGTCTACCGGCCCGACTTCTCGGTTGACCCCGACGTCATCGCGCTGCTGTCGGGCGGCGACCACCCCTCGACCGGCGCCGAGGTGCTGGCCCGGGCGCTCGAGGGGCTGGCCCAGGAAATCGCGATCATGCTCGACGAGGGGGTGGTGGCCGCCCCCGAGGACATCGACCTGTGCATGATCCTGGGCGCCGGCTGGCCGTTCCACCTCGGCGGCATCACCCCCTACCTGGACCGGACCGGCGTCTCGGCCAAGGTCAACGGGGCGCCGTTCCGGCCGTGAGGTTGCCTAGGTGTAAATACCTAAAATTCCTAGGTATAGGTACCGCCATTGGGGGGCGCGCGTGATAGGTATTACTGCGTAGCCGACTGCGCTCCGTGAGGCCGCGCATGCCAAGTGTCGCGGCGAGGGGCGAGGATGGGGTCGCAATGGCGGAGAAGTGGCTGCGCGCGGCGTCCAAGCCGGTCCCGCCGGTCAAGATCGACACCTCGGTGCCGAACGTCGCCCGCGTCTGGAACTACCTGGTCGGCGGGCGCGATAACTTCGAGGCCGACCGCAAGGCCGCCCGGCTGCTGATCTCCGCCGCCCCGGTGATGGCGGAGTGCGGTCCCGCGTCGCGCGCGTTCCTGCGCCGGGCGGTGACCTACCTCGCCGCCGAGGCCGGGGTAAGGCAGTTCCTCGATATCGGCACGGGCATGCCCACGGGGGGCAACACCCACGAGGTCGCCCAGGCGGCGGCCCCGGGGTGCCGCATCGTCTACGTCGACAACGACCCGATCGTGCTCGCGCACGCGCGCGCCCTGCTGCGCTCGGCGGCGGGCGGCGTCAGCTTCCTCGACGCGGACGCCCGTGACCCGGCCGCGGTGATCGACGGTGCCAGCCAGACGCTCGACCTCACGCAGCCGGTCGCGGTCGTCATGATCGACATCCTGAACTTCCTCCCCGATCCGCTCAAGGCCATGGCCGGACTGATCGAGCCGCTGCCGTCCGGCAGCTACCTGGCCGTCATGCAGCCGACCGCGGACGAGCGGCTCGCGGCCGCGGCCGAGCGGTGGAACCGGATCAGCCCGGCCCAGGTCTACCTGCGCGACCGGGGCGCCGTGGAGGGCTGGTTCACCGGCCTCGGCCTCGACCTCATCGAACCCGGCATCGTCGACCTCGACCGCTGGCGCCCCGGGCCCGGCGACCCGCAGTACCCCGGCGGGATGCCCCTGCTTGGCGCGGTCGCCAGAAAGCCATAGCGGACATCGGCGCCTGCGCGGTCAGGTCACCGGGGCGGTCTCGGTCAGCCGCCCGCCGGGGGAGAGGCGCAGCCAGCGGGTGATCCCGATCGAGCCCAGGAAGGGCAGGTCATGGCTGGCCACCAGGAGCGCTCCCCGGTAGCAGGACAGCGCCTGGGTGAGCTGGCCCGCCGAAGCCAGGTCGAGGCTGTTGGTCGGCTCGTCCAGCAGGAGGAACTGCGGCGGCGGATCGGCCAGCAGCAGCGCGGCCAGCACCGCGCGGAACCGCTCACCGCCCGACAGCGTCCCGGCGACCGCGTCCGCCCGCGGGCCGCGCAGACCGAACCGGGCCAGCCTCGCCCTGACCTCGTTGACCGAGGCGGCGGGGGCGGCCGCGCGCACATTGTCGGCTACCGTCAGCGCGTCGTCGAGGACATCGAGCCGCTGCGGCAGGTAGCCAAGCGGGCCGTTCCGCACCACCGCGAGCCCCGGCTCGAGGGACCCGGGTTGCGCGGCGATGATCCGGAGCAAGGTCGTCTTGCCCGATCCGTTCGGCCCGGTGAGCGCGATCCGCTCCGGCCCGGCGACGATGAGCTCGGCCAGTGCGTCGTCGGCTCCGCCGTCCCTGGCCGCTTCCGCCGAACGCCACGGCATCCAGGAGCCGTCCAGGCCGGTCACGGTGAGCACGGTCCGGCCCGCGGGCACGGCCGTCCCCGGCAGCGAGATCCTGATGGTGTCGTCGTCGCGGACCGCCTCCTCCGCCTCCGCCAGCCGTGCCTGCGCGTTCGCGACGCGATCGGCGTGGACGTCGCGCGAGCGCCCCGCGCTCTCCTGGGCCGAGCGCTTGCGCGCGCCCACCGCCGGCCGGGGAAGGCTGCCGGAAGCGGCCAGCTTCCGGCCCTGCCGGTCGCGCCCGGCCTGCTTGGTCTGGCTCTCGGTCTCCGCCCGCCGCCGGCGCCGGACATCGGCCTCAGCCGCGACGACCGCGCGCCGCGCGGCGGCCTGCTCGATCTCGAGCATGGCCTGGTAGGCGGCCAGGTTCCCGCCGTACATACGCAGCGAGTCGCCGTAGTGGTCGCTGCGCAGGTCCGCGATCTGGTCCATCAGGGCGAGCAGCTCCCGGTCGTGGCTCACGATCAGCATGACCCCGGGCCAGGACTCGACCGCCGCGCAGAGCCGCCGCCGCGCCGCCAGGTCGAGATTGTTGGTGGGCTCGTCCAGCAGCAGGACCGCCGGGCGTTGCAGGAACTGGCCGGTCAGCGCGGTCATGATCGTCTCGCCGCCGGACAGCCGGCCCACCGGGTCAGCTAGGCCGACGTGCGCGAGCCCGAGCCGGGACAGCCACTCGCGCGCCCGGTCGGCGGCGTCCCAGTCGCCGCCGACCGCGTCGAACGCCGCCTGGCTGATGTCACCGGCCTCGATCGCGGCGATCGCGTCGAGCACTCCGGCGATGCCGAGCAGTTCGGCCACCCGGGCACCGGTGCCGAGGGTGAGGTTCTGCGGCAGGTAGCCGACGTCCCCGGTCACCGTCACCGATCCGGATGACGGCCGCAGCTGACCGGCGATCAGCCGCAGCAGCGTGGACTTGCCCGCCCCGTTCACCCCGATCAGGCCGGTCCGGCCGGGGGCGAAGGAGGCACTGAGGTCGGAGAGCACGCGGCGGCCGTTCGGCCAGGAAAAGCTGAGGTCACTCAGCACAACGCAGGGCCCGGCCGGCTTAGCGGGCCCGGCGGATTAAAGAGGTCAGTGGACTTAAAGGGGTCAGTGGACCGGGAGGGCATGACGGAGCTCCAGAAAGAGGTCACGGGCGCGCGTCACTGCGACGCGGCACTGGGAAGACCTCAGAGCTCCAAGCCAGGCTCCGTCCGCCGGGAATATGACGCCATAATCATGCCACGCGCGGGCGGGGCGGGCGCAACTGGAATAACGGCCGCGCTGATCCCGATAATCTCGGCAGCAAAGACCAAAAGACCAGGAGGGCTGATCCCCGGCTCGTTCCGCCTCCGGGCGGCGATGAGCGCGCAGTCCTGACGGGCCGGCGCGTAACCCAGCGCCTAACCCGGCCGCGGCCGGCACCGGGCCCTCACGGGTCCAGCCGGGGGCGAGGACGCGGACCTTGAGGTCGTCGCGGGCGAGTTCGGCCTCGCAGCGGCGGCAGATGACGGCCGGTTCAAGGTCGTGGCCGCAGCTGTGCACGAACGCGTTGGGCGGCGTGTCCGACGCCCACTTGTCCCCCCAGGCGCGCAGCACCTGGAGCACCGGCCGCAGTTCCTGGCCCGCCTGGGTGAGCTCGTACTCATAGCGCGGCGGGTGGTCGCTGTACTGGCGGCGCTCCACCAGGCCGGCCGCCTCCAGCGAGCGCAGCCGGGCGGTGAGCCGGTCGCGGGGTGCGCCGGTGTTCTTCGCGATCACGTCGAACCGCTTGTTGCCGAAGGCGATCTCGCGCACGGCCAGCAGCGTCCACTTCTCGCCGATCAGGTTCAGGGCCGCCGCCACCGAGCAGGGGCGGCCGGGCAGTTCCTCGCGCATAGCAACCAGCTTACATGGGTTGCGAAATCAAACCGACGCGCATTACGCTCGGGTTGGATTTTCAAACCCAGGAGGGGCGCGTGACCGGCCCTGGCCCCGGCCCCGGATATACACCCGCAACCACCTCGTCTGATAACAGCAAGAAGCGCGGGGCGCTGGCCGGCTGGAGAGTGATTCTGGCGGGCCGGAGGGGCGAAGGCACCGTCCGTTCAGCTGGAATTCCTTATGCTCTGTACCTGTGGGTCCAGAGCAGATTGGGCGGGCCGTCGAGCTGCGCCAGGCGATCGCGCGGGCGGGCGGTCTTGCCTCGGTGGAACGGTTCATCGCCGCGCAGCGGGGGCTGACCCGCGCGGAGCGGGACCTGGTGCTCGACTGGGCCGACAACAGCGTGCACGGTGTCTTCGAGGTGCGCGCGGCGCAGGCCGGATCCGGCGCGCTCACCGTGCTCAACCTGGTCGACGACTTGGACTACCGCGTCTTCGGTCTGCCCCAGGGGCCGGCCGCGGGCGGGTTCTTCGCCGGGACCCTGCTCCCGCTGGCGCGGGACGACTCGGCCTGGCTCGCGGCGGGGGACGAGACGCGCTACCCGCCCGGCGACGCCCGGCGGGTCGCGCGGCTCGCGATTGACCTGGCCACCCGCGAGCCGGACCTGGTCTTCCGCAATCAGGAGAAGATCAAGCAGGGCTGGATGTACATGCGGCGCGACCGGGAGGAGTTCGTCGCGTTCTTCGGCACCGATGAGCTGGTGCTGCCCATCCTGGAGGCCGAGGGACGGCTCAACGCGTACTACAAGGTGCGCCGGGAATCGGCCCTGGCGGCGCGGGGCAGGCACCGCGCGGTGAGCGAGTCGGGCGAGACCACCTTCGTGATGCCGGAGGGGTTCTTCGAGTTCGACACGGTCGGGATCATCTACGACGAGCTCGACGGGTTCGTGGTGGTGCCCGAGTACGGGATGCTGCGCGCGCTGTTCGCCAACCCGTCGCTGGCCGCCGACCGCGAGCACGCCAACGTGCTCCGGGCCTACCTGCGCGAGGACACCATCCCGCCGCTGCCGCTGCGCCGGATGGCGGCGGCCTTCCCCGACCACGTCGACACCGTTTTCCAGCGGGTGCTGGGCAGCAGGAACTTCAGCTGGGGGCAGAACGGCCAGGGGCTGCTGCGCAAGCGCAAGCCCGGGCATTACGAGTCCGAGCCGACCCCCGGGGTGGCCGTGCTCAGCGACCGCGTCATGGCCCTGTCCCGCGGCCAGCGCTAGCGCCGGGCTACGCGGGGCGAGATCACTAGCCCTCCGGCGGTACCCAGTCCGGATCCAGTTCGACGAAGGACTCAACCAGGCCCAGGTAGGCATGCGCGACCAGCGTCCAGTCGGCCGGCTCGCCGGTCAGGCTGGGGCCGGGGATCGGCGCGTTGAGCAGAGCATCGGCCACCGCCGCCTCGGGCGCGCCGCCGGCTGCTTGGAGCTGGAGGTTGCGCAGGGCCAGGGACTGCACCAGCAGCCCTCCCGCGAGCTGCAGGTGCGCCGCCGACCAGGCCGGGTCGCGCAGCCGCATGCCGATCTCGGCCGCCACGTACTCGAACACCGCGATCAGCGACTCGCGGGACCGCTGCTGCGCCTCCTCCAGCGCGGCCGCGATGAGCCTGCGGGCCTCGCCGGTGCGGGTCGAGCCGAGGGTGGCGACGAGCGCCATGTGCAGCCGCCACTCGGGGGACTCGGTCAGGGACTGGTAGTTGCGCGTCGTGGTGATCCGCACCACCTCGCGCATCAGCGCGCGGCGGCCGTCCGGGGCGGCGAGCAGGTGCCTGTTGTCGTCGAGCATCTGCTTGGTGATGGCCAGGGTCTCCGGGTCGAAGACCGGGCGGTCGACGAACTCCGAGCCCGCCCCGGCCAGATAGCAGAGCAGGTCGTCGATGTACTCCTCGCGGTAGGCCCAGAGCCGGTAGACCGAACTGCGCGGTACCCGGGCCCGCTGGATGACCTCCTCGAGCCGGAGGTGCTCGATGGTGAGCGCCGCCCCGGCCTCCAGGGCCAGCTCCCGCCCCGCGTCGAGCATCCGCTGCCTGACCGCTTCCGCCGGCACCCGTTCCGGCCGGACCGCCATGGCTTTTCCTCACTCTCCGCGACTGCGTCTGAACTGTGAGATGTGAACCGTGAGATGTGTTTCTCAATTGCAACACTAGCGCGCAAAATACCGTGCGTGAGACATTAGACTCAGTGTCTCAAGACCCGCGGGCGGGGAACAGGGGGCGGCCCTACGAGGGGGAGGGCCGGAGGCGGGCCGGGTGCGGAGAGGGGGCTCTCCGCACCCGGCTAGCCCCGAGGGCACGCGTGGTGGCGGCTTCAGATCGGCTCGGGCGCCTGTGAAGCGCGGCTTGTGATGCGCACATTGCTAGAGAGCGGTGAGGGCCACGCCGCCCCGGCCGGCGCCGAGGTCGCGGGAGATGGCGCGGGCCGCGCTGACGACCGCGCGGGCGAGGTCGTCCCTTGTCCCGGGGGCAAGCAGCCGGTCGGCCGGCCCGACGACGCTGATCGCGCCCGCCGCCAGACCGTCCCGGCCGAGGATGGGGGCGGCGATGCCCGCGTCGCCGACGGTGGCCTCCTCGTTCTCGACCGCGTAACCCGCGGTCCTGACCGCCGCCAGGACCCGGGCCAGGGCCCCCCTGGTCGTCTTGGTCCGGCCGGTCAGCGGGGCCAGGTCGGCCGACAGGGCCTGCGCCCGGCCCGGGGCGGGCAGGCTGGCGACGATCGCGTGGCCGAGCGCGCAGGCGTGCCACGGGATCGCCGCGCCGACCTCGAGAATCTGCACCGTGTTGTCCGGCCGGAACACGTGGTGCAGCACGATCACCCGGCTGCCGGACAGCGTGCCGACCCAGACCGCCTCCTTGGCCTGCAGTGCCAGCGCCTCGGCCCAGCGCAGCGACCGGGAACGCAGCTCCGAGCCGTCCAGGTACGCGTTGCCGAGCTGGAGCACGCCCGGGCCGAGGCTGTACTTGCCGGTATCGGTGTCCTGGGCGACGAGCTCGTGCGCCGCCAGCGTGCGCAGCAGCCCGTGCACGGTCGGCTTGGCCAGGCCGAGCCGGTCGGCGATCTCGGTGACGCCGAGCCGCGGCGTGCCGGAGCCGAGGACGACGAGGATCTGCGCCGCACGCTGCACCGACTGGATCATGACACCTACCCGATCATGTCATTCAGCAATGCCGAACAATATTCAGGATAGGGTCATGAGCCCAGTCGGTGCCAGAGCGGGATTAGCAGGACTAGTACTTCAAAACCACCCCGACGACGTTCTCGCCGAGGTTGCCCGCCGTGTGGGTGAACCCGCCCGCGATCTGGGCGTTGCCGCCGGGGACGCGGGCAAGGGCGGAGACCGTGATCTTGGCCGCGGCGACCGGGAGGGCCGCCTTGGTCAGCCTGCCGTTGAAGTAGTGCACCAGGTAGCCGGTGCCGCCGGACGCGCCCTGCATCGGCAGCCAGAGCCCGCCGGCGCCGTCGTAGCTGAACTCGGCCTGCGGGCCGCTGCCGAACTGGCCCTCGGCGAACCTGGTCCACTTCGACCCGTTGTAGTGCAGGACCACCAGCGGGCCGCCCTCGTCTTCGGTGCCGCCGCTGCCGATCACGAAGACGTTGGTGTTGGACAGGGCGAGGACGCCGACGACCCCGGGGTAGTTCAGGCCGTTGGCGTTCTTGGCCGGCAGCAGGGACTTCGACCGACGTGGCGGTCCACTTGGTCCCGTTCCAGTGCTCGACGTCAACCCCGTTGAATCCCCACGCGTTCGCCGCCGACAGTGCGCTGCCGCCCTGGATGTACCTGCTGACCTGCCGCCAAGTCGAGCCGTTGTAGTGCCAGACGCCGAGCGCGGCCTGGAACCCGGGGATCGCGGGCTCGCCGTAGACCCAGACGTCGTTGCTCGCCAGCACGGTCGCGTCCGCGATCTCGTTGCTGAACGTCCGCACCACCGACCAGCTGTGGCCGTTGTACTTGAGCACGTGCGACGGTGCGCCGAAGCCCTGCGCGAAGGCCCACACGTCGGACGGCGAGGTGGCCGCGGCCGTGACGATCTCCTCGTCCTTGTTGGCCGGCAGGGCGACCCTCCGCCAGGTGGATCCGGAGAATTGATAGGCCACGGGCGCGCCACTGCCTTCTGATCCCTCGAACGCCCAGCCGGTTGTCTTCCCGGTGGCGGCCACCGCGGTGAACTGCCCTTCCTGGCCGTCTCGGACCGACTTGACGATCTGCCAGCGTGGTCCGGCCGCCGCCGGGCCGGTGCCCGCCATCGCCCCGCCGGCCGTCGCCGCGCCGATTACCAGCAAGCCGGCCGCCCCGGCGGCTACCTGTCTGACCGTGTGTGCCATGTCTTCTCCCTGTGCTGTCCTGGGATGAGCCCCGTTGAGGTCTGGATGAACCCCGCGCAACAATGACGCGCGCGGGGCGGGATTGGTTGGCCGCCGCGTGACGCGCGTCACGGTCACGCCGCCGACGCCCCCGCTTGCCGCCGCGGCCAGGCCGCCGGCGGGCTCCCGGGCGCGCTGCCGGCCTAAACGCACGTGCATCGTGAGTAACGTGAAGTTAATTTCTTAATGCGCCTGGTTACTATTTCGCAGTTGTTGGTTACACGGGGGTACTTTCCCCGTGAATTGTGCGGAGGGGGTGACGGCAGCGAACAGCAGGGGCGGGCATCGACCGCGGCAGCCGGACATTTTGCGGCAAGAGGTGACACCCGAAACGACACCCGAAGTCGGGGATGGGGCGCGGTTCCATTACGATCGCAGCGTGGGAGACCGAATTGTTACCTGGCCGAACGCGCTGAGTGCCGCGCGGCTAGCGGGCGTTCCCGTCTTCCTGTGGCTGGTCCTCGGGCCGCGCAGCGCCACCGGCGACATCATCGCGGCGGCGCTGCTCGGCCTGGCCGGGATCAGCGACTGGCTCGACGGGAAGCTGGCCCGGATGCTCAACCAGACGAGCAGGCTAGGCCAGCTTCTTGACCCACTTGCGGACCGCCTCTACATCGGGGCCACCATCATCGCGCTTGCCGTGCGCGGCATCATCCCGTGGTGGGTGTTCGGGGTGATCTTGGCGCGGGAGGTGGTCGTCTCGCTCGCGCTGTTCGGCGTGCTCCGCCGTCGCACCGACTATGACGCGCTGCAGGTCAGCTTCGTCGGCAAGGCCGCCACGCTTTGTCTGATGTACGCGTTCCCGTTGCTTTTCCTCGGCGCGCACGGCGGAATTACGGCCGAAGTGGTGCGGATAATCGGCTGGGCCTTCGCCTGCTGGGGCGTCGCACTGTACTGGTGGGCGGCGCTGCTCTATCTGAGCGAGATCAGGGACCTGGTGAGAGGAGCGGCCACGTCGTGAAGGCTGTCGTGATGGCAGGCGGCGAGGGCACCCGGCTCCGCCCGATGACCGCCAACCAGCCCAAGCCGCTGCTGCCGGTGGTGAACCGGCCGATCATGGAGCACGTGCTCCGGCTGCTGAAGCGGCACGGGATGGAGGAGACGGTCGTCACCGTCCAGTTCCTCGCCGCGCTGGTGCGGAACTATTTCGGCGACGGCGAGGACGTCGGCATGTCGCTGCAGTACGCGACGGAGGAGACGCCGCTGGGCACGGCCGGCTCGGTCAAGAACGCCGAGGACGCGCTGAAGGACGACACGTTCCTGGTCATCTCGGGGGACGCGCTGACCGACATGGACCTGACCGAGATGGTCAGGTTCCACAAGGAGAACGGCGCGCTGGTCACGGTGGGCCTCACCCGGGTGCCCGACCCGCTTGAGTTCGGCATCGTGATCGCCGACGAGGACGGCCGGATCCAGCGCTTCCTGGAGAAGCCGACCTGGGGCCAGGTGTTCTCGGACACGGTGAACACCGGTGTCTACATCATGGAGCCCGAGGTCCTGGCGGAGGTGTCGGCCAAGGAGTCGGTCGACTGGTCGCACGACGTGTTCCCCCGGCTGCTGCAGCGCGGCGCCCCGATCTACGGCTATATCTCGGACAAGTACTGGGAGGACGTCGGCACCCTGGAGTCCTACCTCAAGGCGCAGGCCGACGTGCTCAACGGCAAGGTCGACGCCGACATCGCCGGGTTCGAGCTGTCACCCGGCGTCTGGGTCGCGGAAGGCGCCGAGGTGGACCCGGACGCGGTGCTCACCGGCCCGGTCGCCATCGGCGAGTACGCCAAGATCGAGGCGGGCGCGCACCTGCGCGAGTACTCCGTGATCGGCGCCAACGTGGTGGTCAAGGAGGGCGCGTTCATCCACCGGGCGGTGGTGCACAACCGCGTCTTCGTCGGCCAGGGCGTCACCCTGCGCGGCTGCGTAATCGGCAAGAACACCGACGTGATGCGCCGGGCGCGGATCGAGGAGACCGCGGTCATCGGCGACGAGTGCGTCATCGAGCCCGAGGCGTACATCTCGGCCGGGGTCAAGGTCTACCCGTTCAAGACCATCGAGGCGGGCGCGGTCGTCAACACCAGCGTGATCTGGGAATCGCGCGGCCAGCGCACGCTGTTCGGCCAGCGGGGCGTGTCCGGGCTGATCAACGTCGAGGTCACCCCCGAGCTGGCCGTCCGGCTGGCCTCGGCCTACGCGACCACCCTGCAGAAGGGGTCCACGGTCACCACCTCGCGTGACGTGTCGCGGGCGGCGCGCACCCTCAAGCGCGCCATGCAGGGCGCGCTCAACGCCTCGGCGATCAACGTGATGGACCTGGAGGCGCTGCCGCTGCCGGTCGCCCGGTTCGAGACCGCGCGGCGCAAGTACAGCGGCGGGATCGCGCTGCGCACCACGCCCGGCGACACCCAGTCGATCGACATCATCTTCCTCGACGAGCGCGGCGCCGAGCTCTCCCAGCAGGCGCAGCGCAAGCTTGAGCGGGTCTTCTCCCGGCAGGAGTTCCGCCGTGCCTTCCCCGGCGAGATCGCCGAGCTCAGCTACCCGCCGCGCGTCGTCGAGCTCTACACCCACGAGCTGCTGCGCTGCGCGGACCTGGACGGGGTCAACGGGGCCGGGCTGAAGGTGGTGGCGGACTGCGCCGGCGGCACCGTCTCGCTGGTGCTGCCCACCCTGCTCGGCCGGATCGGCGTCGAAGTGCACACCGTGAACAACCGCCTCGACGAGGTGACCCCCACCCAGTCGATGGCGCAGAACCGGGCCGGGATGCAGCGGCTGGCCGAGGTCGTGTCCTCGTCGCGGGCGGCCTTCGGCGTCAGGTTCGACCCGGTGGGCGAGCGGATCCACCTGGTCGACGAGAAGGGCGCCCTGGTCAGCGACGAGCGCGCGCTGCTGGTGGTGCTCGACCTGGTCGCCGCCGAGCGGCGTTCCGGCCGGGTGGCGCTGCCGGTCACCACCACCCGGGTGGCCGAGCAGGTCTGCCGGTTCCATGGCGTGCAGGTCACCTGGACCCCGACGTCCCAGGACGCGCTGACCAATGCCGCCGCGGCCGACGAGGTGATCTTCGCGGCGGACGGGCGCGGCGGGTTCGTGGTGCCCGAGTTCGGCCGGACGGTGGACGGGATCGCCGCGTTCGTCCGGCTGCTCGGCCTGGTCGCCCGGACCCGGCTGACCCTGAGCCAGATCGACGCCCGCATCCCGCAGGCGCACCTGATGCGCCGTTCGGTGCCCACCCCGTGGGCGGCCAAGGGCGCGGTGATGCGGACCGTGCTCGAGGCGGCGGGCAACCGCCCGGTCGACACCACCGACGGGGTGCGGATCGTTGACGCCGACCGGGGCTGGGTGCTGGTGCTCCCCGACCCGGCCGACGCGGTCACCCACCTGTGGGCCGAGGGGACCGACGCCGACTCCGCCCAGTACCTGATCGACGAGTGGGCCGCGATCGTCGAACAGGCCGACTCCTAGGGAGCAGCCGAGCGCCCCGGTTAACGCCGGATGTACGGTAATCTGTGTTAATTACGCAGACGTACCATTTCGCGGTGCGCGCAGTGGTGGCCGGCGTCTGGCTCGACGACGGTGTCCCGCCCGAACCGCACCGCGCTCCTGCGCCGTGCGCGTGACCCCGGAGGTGAAGCGGCCGTGTGGCGGAAGCGTCAGGCACAGGACGGCATGCCGAGAAACGGCCTGCGTCGGCTGTTCGCGTGGCGCGTGGACCGGCAGGACTCTCCCCAGGTACCTTTGGCAACAGCCCCGGACGGGATGGTCCGGGAAGGTACGATGACGGCAGAGGGGAGGCCGGACGGAGCCATGGCTGGTATGTACTGCGGGCGGTGTGGTCGGCCGAATCCCGAGAGTTCCCGTTACTGCTCTAATTGCGGTGCTCCGCTGATGCGGACGAACACCGGCAGCTTCAGCGCGGTCGCGGGTGACCGTCCCCCCGGTGACACCACGTCGATCATCTCGCCGGTCCCCGGCGAGGCCGAGGGCTACGACGAGCCGTCGCCCGATTTCTCCGCCGTCGACTCCCTGCCGCCGGGCACGGCGCTGCTCGTCGTCCTGCGCGGGCCCAACGCGGGTTCGAGGTTCCTGCTCGACAGTGACTTCACCTCGGCCGGCCGGCATCCCGACAGCGACATCTTCCTCGACGACGTCACCGTCTCCCGGCGCCACGCCGAGTTCTACCGGCACGGGGACCACTTCACCGCCCGCGACGTGGGCAGCCTGAACGGCACCTACGTGAACCGCGAGCGGATCGAGGAAACCGAGCTGTTCGGGGGCGACGAGGTGCAGATCGGCAAGTTCCGGCTGCTGTTCATGACCCGCAGCCCCGAGGTCGGCCGGCGCCATGGACTCGGAGCACAGGACTACGCATGACCAGAGCCGGTGTCAGCATCGGCCAGGTGCTCGACGAGCTCCGTCCCGAGTTTCCTGACATCAGCCCGTCCAAGATCCGTTTCCTCGAGGCGGAGGGGCTGATCCAGCCCTTGCGGTCATCGTCGGGGTACCGCCGGTTCGCGGTCGCCGACATCGAGCGGCTCCGCTTCATCCTCACCGCGCAGCGCGACGAGTACCTGCCGCTGCGGGTGATCAAGGACCGGCTGGACGAGGTTGACGGGACCGCCGGCCGCACGGGCGAGGTCGCCCCGGCCTCGATGACCCGCAGTGAGCTGCTCACCGCGTCGGGCGCGGCCGAGGGGCTGCTGTCCGAGCTCGAGGACTACGGCCTGGTCCGCCGGGCCCGCGCCTACGGCCCGCAGGCGCTCTCGGTGGTGCGCGAGGCGGCGCTGCTGGCCGAGTACGGCATCCAGCCGCGCCACCTGCGCGCGGTGAAGGCGTCCGCCGACCGGGAGGCCGCCCTGGTCGAGCAGGCGGTTGCGCCGATGACGCGGCAGAAGGGCAGCCGTGAGCCCGCGCTGCGGGCCGCCCGCGACATCGCCGGGCGGATCGCCCGGCTGCACGCGACGTTGGTAGAAGACGGACTTACCGAAGCCGGACTCGCATCACAGTCACCTGTCGGGGGTACATCGGTCACAGAGTCCCGGGACGCTCCGGGGCTGCGCTCGGCTTCCGGGCGATAGCAGGTGTAGTTTGGCAGGAAGAGTGGTTCGGTTCGCTTGGTGCCGTTAGCGGCGGACAAGCGCGTGCGAGGACGGAGCTCCAGTGCGGCGGATGGAGGTTGTCGGCGTCCGGGTGGAGATGCCGTCCAACAGCCCGATCGTCCTGCTTAAAGAGGAACAGGGTGATCGTTACCTGCCTATTTGGATAGGGGCGGTGGAGGCCACCGCGATCGCGTTTGCCCAACAGGGCATGGTGTCCCTGCGCCCGCTGACTCACGACCTGTTCAAGGACGTGCTCGAGGTCCTGAACGTGCAATTGCGCACGGTCAACATCACCTCACTGCGGGACGGGATCTTCTATGCGGACCTCGTCTTCTCCAATGGCGCGGAGGTGAGCGCGCGGCCGTCGGACTCGATTGCCCTCGCGCTGCGCACCGGCGCGGCCATCTTCGCCACCGACGAGATACTCGACGAGGCCGGCGTGGCCATCCCCGACCAGCAGGACGAGCAAGAGGACGAGGTCGAGAAGTTCCGTGAGTTCCTCGACCACATTTCCCCCGAGGACTTCGGCCGCTCCGCGTGACCTTCCCCGTCCGTTTGTGCCGGGAATGTCGCGACGCGCCGCGCGTGATCGTTGACCTGCCTGCCCGGTGGGCTTACGGTGCGAATGCCGGGGGTAGTCACTAGGAGGTGGCCGTGTCGGTAACAAGGGGTGGGTCCGAGGCTGTGCAAGGCGCGCTCTTCGATGGCAACCCCGAGATCGGGTACCGCGGCCCCACGGCCTGCTCAGCGGCCGGTATCACCTACCGTCAGCTCGACTACTGGGCGCGCACCGGTCTCGTTGAGCCCAGCGTCCGTGCGGCGCACGGCTCGGGATCGCAGCGGCTCTACGGCTTCCGCGACATCCTGGTGCTCAAGGTGGTCAAGCGGCTGCTCGACTCCGGGATCTCGCTGCAGCAGATCCGGGCAGCGGTCCAGCACCTGCGCGACCACGGCACCGACGACCTGGCCCAGGTCACCTTGATGAGCGACGGCGTCAGCGTCTACGAGTGCACCTCGGCCAATGAGGTCTATGACCTCCTGTCGGGCGGCCAGGGTGTCTTCGGCATCGCCCTCGGCCGGGTCTGGCAGGAAGTCGCGGGCGAACTGGCCGAGCTCCCCGCCGTCCGCGCCGAGGACGGCCTGATCGCCGATGCCACTGGTGCCGCCGACGAGCTGGCCAACCGCCGCTCGGCCCGGAAGACCGGCTGACCCAAGGCACGCCCGCATTGCGTTGACGCGCCGCGGGTCCGCCCGGCGCGGGCGCTGCCTCATCCGTTACGGATGATGCCGGTGATCGGTTTTCTGGCCAGGCTGAGTGTGCCTCATCACGGCACCACAACCAGCCACCGGGACAGCCGGTCTGGTGCGAAGGAGAAGGAACAGCATGGATTATCCGGTCTTGGACATCTTCTGGTCGATATTCGAGTTCTTCATCTGGGTCCTCTGGTTCTGGGTCCTCATCATGGTGGTCCTCGACATCTTCCGCAGCCGCGACCTGTCCGGCTGGGGCAAGGCCCTCTGGTTCCTGCTGGTGCTGATCATTCCGCTGATCGGCGTGCTCATCTACCTGATCGTCCGCGGCGGCAGCATGCACGAGCGGCAGGTGCGGCAGGCTGAGCGCCAGGAGGAGGCCTATCGCAGCTACATCCAGCAGACTGCCGCGAGCGGGCCGGGCAGTACCGCGGACCAGCTGCAGAAGCTGGCTGACCTGCGCGACCGCAACGTTATTTCCGCGCAAGAGTTCGAGACAGAGAAGGCGAAGGTCCTCGCCGCCTGAGGCAGTCTTTCACCGCCCGCGGCATGTCTCCCACGTCAATGGGGGACTCGCGGGGCAGCGTGCAGGCCAGGTCGCCGGACCACCCGCCCGGGGCCGGGTGGTCCGGCGTCTAGCGGCGGACCACCCGGCCTTGCGTTTCCTGATTCCAAGGCGCACCCGCGCGAGATTGCGAGCGAGACCGCGACGGAGGAGAAGTGATGGGCCAGGCCATCGGAGGATCGCTGCCGCTCGCGGTCGGGGTGGCACTCAGCCCGGCCGGGATCATCGTGGTGGTGCTGCTGCTCACCTCGCAGAAGGCCCGGGTAAACGGCCCGGCCTTTGTGCTGGGGTGGCTGGTCGGGCTGGCGGTGATCGGCGCGATCGTGCTGTCCATCGCCAAACCCGCGGAGGCGAGCAGCTCCGGCGGGCCCGCGACGTGGGTGAGCTGGCTGAAGATCGCGCTTGGCCTGCTTTTGCTGCTGGTCGCCTTGCGGCAGTTCCGGAGCCGTCCGCGCGGGGCGGAGCAGGCCGACTTGCCCCAGTGGATGGGCGCGATCGACACATTCAAGCCCGGCACCGCGCTGGGCGCCGGGATGCTGCTGTCCGCCGTGAGCCCCAAGAATCTGCTGCTGGCCGTGGCCGCAGCGGCGGGCATCGCGCAGACCGGGATCTCCGGCGGTCAGCAGGCGGTCGCCTACCTGGTTTTCGCGCTCATCGGTGCTGTCGGGGTGGCCGCCCCGGTGGTGATCTTCTTTGCCATGGGCGAACGCTCGGCCGACCTGCTGGCCAAACTCAAAGACTGGATGGGACAGCACAACGCGGTCATCATTACCGTCCTGTGCCTGATCATCGGGGTCAAGCTGATTGGCGACGCGATCGGCGCGCTGACCTGAATGGCCAGCTGGCTGATGGCCGGTATTCATCCTTGGTGCATGGCGCGCCGCGGTCCCGGATGAGGGAACGTGGGTCAGGCCTTGCCTATCGCGACATGCTGGGGGCTGCGTTGCCTTCGTTCTATTATGAGATCCGGGTTACCGGGGTCCTGCCGCCCGAGGCGCTGCTGGACTTCGAGCGCCTTAGCTCCTCGGTGGAGCCGGTCGAGACGGTCCTGCACGGGCCGCTGCGGGATCAGGCTGCCCTGCACGGGCTGCTGGCCCGGCTGCAAAATTGCGGCGCGCAGGTGGTGCAGGTCCGCCGCCTGCATGATCCGGCCCCGCCCGACCCCGTCCCGCCCGAAGACCCCCAGCCGCCGACTGACGCCCGCCGCCCCGGCGACACCAGAGCTGGCGCGCTGCCTGCCCATCATTCCTCAGGGGTGATGCATACCCTTTTGCGTAGTGGTGTGCTTGTGGCCGTGCACTGACGGGGCGCAGTACTTCGCTGGCGTGGCCCTCAACTCGATGACGTCCCCCAGTTCGGTCAGCGAAGCACCGCCGAAGTCGTTCGGTCAGGGAAGCGCTGCCGAAGTGGTAGTGACTAGTGTCTCGGAGAATTCAGCGTGATACCGATAGTGAAGTTCGACAAGTCATGACCAACTTCATCGCGCGGGGCGCTCCCGTCGTCTGGCTCGCCGGGACTTCGTCTGGCCCGGCCGATCCGGCGGATGAGCGGCCGGAAACAGGCCAACTGGACAAGGCGGTCGTGGCGGCGGTAGGCCTGGCTGTGCTGGCGCGCATCGCGCGGGACCGTCGAACGTACGAACGCGTGATCCTGGTGGCGCTGGTAGCGGTGGCGGCGGCAGGTGCCACACAGGCAGGAACGTCCCGCTCGATAGCGCGCCTGGTTGCCTGGATTAAGGCGCAGGACCTGGCCGAAGAACGCCGGCTAAAAGCTATGCGGTCCAAGAAGTCCTTAGCGCGCGATGATCACGGCGTGCTCGCGGTGACCTGAGGCCGGATCAAGCCTGGCCGCGCCGGACGGCCAGCAGACGGCTGAGATCTCGGCGCAGACCGCCGCCGGATCCGCCCCGGGCGGCGCAGGGCAGCCAGCCGGCCTCAGCGCGGCGGAATCCGCACTCACCACCGCGCAAAGAAAGCCGATCATGAAATTCCGTCTTCCGTTCAGCCGGGACACGCTGCGCGAAGATGCGGTCGCTGGCTTGGTGCTCGGAATCGAGAGCGTTCCCGACGGCCTGGCCGCTGGCCTGCTCGCGGCGGTGAACCCCCGTCGCCACCGTCAGCGGCCTCGGTGCCATTCCCCGCTCACTGCCCGTCCCGGTGGCCCCGGTGCTCCGGCTGGTCCCTGCACTTCTGGTGCCGGCCTGTCGCTTGCCTTCGTGGGGCTGGTCCAGGGGTCGGCCATTTCGGCCAAGTTCCCCAATACTGCGCCGCTACGCCGTGGCCCTGGCGGCCACCGGCGGCAAACTTGTCATTGTCTCGGCCGGTAAGCGAATCCAGGAACAACTGCGCGTGAACGGCATCATCGACCTCATTGGCCCGGAAAACGTGTACACCGGCGATGAGCGCGTGGGCGCCACCCTGAAGCGCGCCTACGCGGACGCAGCGGCATGGATCGAACAGAATCAGCGGGCCGCCGGACCCGACGTTCCAACCAAGTGAGCGCGGGCGGCATCATCCTTGCCGAGGGAGGTGCCCGGTAGGCGCCGTAAGGCAAGCTGCAACTGCTGGCTAGGGCAACGGACCGCATGCGAGGTAGGTTGGGCTCTGGCTCGTATGCGCCGCCGGTTGCCGAACCGGCGGTGGTCCGGCAAGGGGAAGGTGGTAACACTCGTGACAATCGGCGGCAGCATCGCGCTCATCGTTATCGGCGCAATACTTCGGTGGGGCATTACCTGGAAGCCGTCGCACGTCGACCTCGGAGCCATCGGCATCATCTTGATGGTCGCCGGCGTGGCCGGCCTGATCATCTCGCTCGCGTTCATCATGATGCGGCGGCGGCAGTCGACGCCGGCCGTCGACGTCTACGAGCAGCGCCACTACACCGAGCCGCCCCACTACACCGAGCCGCCGCAGTACACCGAGCCGCCCCGTTACACCGAGCCGCCGACGCCGTGATTCATCCGCTGCGGGTGATGTGGCCGGACGAGGGTCCTTCTACAGTCCAGCAGTCCGGCAAGGCGTGCGGCTTGCGGCACGTCAGCCCAGGTCGACGAACGGAATGATGATGACTGAGGTATCCCTGGATGAGCTGGGCCCCGTCGACTATGTGGTCGTCGAGTTCCCGGCGGGAGCGAGCAGCTTCACCGGCGAGATGGCCAAGGAGCTGCGCGCGCTGTCCGACTCCGGCACCATCCGCGTGATCGATGTCCTGATCCTCACGAAGGACGCGGACGGTACCGTCGAGGCGGCAGAGCTCTCCGACATCGCCGAACTCGGCGAGTTGCAGGCGATCGAGACCCAGCTGGCCGAACTGCTGGCCGCGGACGACGTCGATCATCTGGCCGCGGCGATGGAGCCGGGGAGCACGGCCGGAGTGCTCATCTGGGAGAACCGGTGGGCCGCGCCCTTCGCCTCAGCGATCCGTCATTCGGGCGGCCAGCTGATCGCCGACGGGCGCATTCCGATCCAGGCGATCATCGCCTCGATCGAGGCCGACCAAGAGACTGAAGGAGACTGACAATGCCACTGAGGCCAGCACGCGTGGGCAGGGTCGGCGTCATCCGCGCGCCCGTCGCGAAGACCGCCGTCGTCGTCGCCGCCGTCACCCCGGGCCGCGCGCCCGTCGCCAAGACCGCCGTCGTCGCCGCCGCCGTCACACCAGGGCGCCGACGCCGAATCTAGCCGTCAGTCGAGATAGCGAACTGCCGCTGAGCGGCAGATCTGAGCCGCGGCGCCGGCCAGTCCCGTTCCGGGTGTCGCGAACGAGGTCCTGTTTTCAGGATCGCCGTTGGGCGGGACCCGGAATCGTCATGGGCAGGGTCATTCAAATCCCGCATAGGCGTGCAGTCCGAGGGTCACAGTCGCGGCATCCTCAAGCCGGCCACCCCGCATCGGTCCTGCCGCATAGCGCTCATGGGCGGGTCCCAGGCCGCGCTCTTCCTGGCGGTGCTGCTCTGCGCGCCGCCATTGCTTCACCTAGTAGGCATGGCCGGCCAGTGCGGCCGCGTTGAGCAGGTCCAGCGCCAGTTCTGGGCATCTGTCAGCGGCGCGGCCATCGAGCCACCCCGGGCCCGGGCCCTTCGCCGCCACCGGGCAGCCGACGGCACCTAGGCCGCCCAGCGCCTCAGCTTCAGCCCTCGCGAATCTGGCGGCTTGTGCGCCGAGCGGACTGGCCGGGCCTGGCGAACAGCGCATCTCCCTAGTTAGCACGGGGACGCACTGCATTGCCACTCACCCCTCAGGAATGATGAGCAGGTAAAAGCGCAGGCGTACCCTCTGCGCCTGCGGTTGGGCACGCGGAGCGTCGGGGCCGCGGCCGCTTCGACCTCCCGGTTCTCGTGTCTGAGGCGCAGGCGTCAGTCGGCGGGCTGGTCAGGGTCTTCGGGCGGGACGGGGTCCGGCGGGGCCGGATCATGCAAGCGGCGGACCTCAACAACCTGCGCGCCGAAAGTCTGCAGCCGGGCCAGCAGCCCGTGCAGGTCAGCCTGATCCCGCAGCGGCCCGTGCACGACCGTCTCGACCGGCTCCACCGAGGAGCTAAGGCGCTCGAAGTCCAGCAGCGCCTCGGGCGGCAGGACCCCGGTAACCCGGATCTCATAATAGAACGACGGCAACGCAGCCCCCAGCTTGTCGCGATAGGCAAGGCCTGACCTACGTTCCCTCATCCGGGACCGCGGCGCGCCATGCACCAGGGATGAATACCGGCCACCAGCCAGCTGACCATTCAGGTCCCCGGCGGTGTCCGGGGCGGTACCCGCCGGGCGCGGCGGAAGGCCGGGAACCCCCTGCTCGCCGGGCCGGCCGCGATCGCGCTGCTCGTACGGGACGCCGACGGCGGACCCGGTCACCACCTGCGGCCCTGATGGGGGAGTAATCAACCGTCGGGTAGCGTCGCGCCTCCGGCGCGGGTGAGATCTCACCCGCGCCGGGTGGTGTGCTGCCGCCCGGCCGGCCAGATGCTTCGAGGAGTAGACGTCCGGGTCGGATCACTGGGCGGCCCGTTCTCCGGCTGCCGCGCTTGTCGGCCGGTCCGAGCCGGTCGGCGGATCACGCGAGAGAGGCAAGAAGATGGCAATAGGGCCAGTTCAGCTGATCGTGCTGGGGTTCAGCCACCCCGACTTCCACGGTGAGATCATCAACGAGCTGGAGCGGCTCCGCGACAACGATATGGTGCGCGTGATCGACTCGCTCGTGGTTTACAAAGGCACCGACGGTGAACTCGAGGTCGAGCACCTCAGCAACCTCTCCGAGAGCGAAGCGATCGAGTACGGCACCAAGATCGGCGCGCTGATCGGCCTGGGCATCGAAGGCGAGGCGGGCATCGAGGCCGGCGCGAGGCCGGCGCCGAGGAGGTCGCCGCCGCGGGCGGGGTAAAGGTCTTCACCGAGCAGGAAGGCTGGGACGTGCTCGAGGAGATCCCCCTGGACTCCGCGGCGGCGCTCATCCTCATCGAGCACCATTGGGCGGTGCCGCTGCGCAACGCGATCGCCCGCGCCGGGGGCTTCCGGATCAGCGACGGCTTCATCAGCCCGCTTGACCTCGTGGGCATCGGCCTGGTGTCCGCCGAAGAGGCCCAGGACCTGCACGACCTGGAGACGGCTAACGCCGTATCCTGAACACACGGACCCGTTCCACCACTTATCTGGAGGTATGAAATGTTCGGAGGACGCAGAGTAGCCCGGCGCACGGGGCGGCGCACCGCTAGGCGCGTTTCGCGCCGCAGGTGAGCGTCTAGCGCATCGCGGGCCACATCCACCTCATCCGTGACGAATGGTGTGGCCCGCAGGTCCGCCCCTGAGCCGTCCGCTGCACCGCCTGGTGTCCATTCTGGTCGGTGTGGCGGCCTGGCGCCGTTACCGGCTCGCAGCTGACGCTCTGGGCGGCGGAAATCAACGTCGTGCTCCGCTACCGCCTGTGGCCTCCGTTCGCTGATCCGGCCTCCCCTGACGCGAGCCGACCGGCGCGTCTTCACCCGGCTGGCCCAGATGGAAGTTCGCCGGCCAGCGGAAGGCAGCACCGCGCTCTTTAGCGATGATGCCGACGAAGACCCCTCAAGGATGCCCGGTGACCCGGCTGAAGCTCCCCCTTGGCGGGTGAGGCGCGGGCTGCCCTGCCAGCAGGATTATTGGTGCGGTCACAGGCTGAGTGGGCCTGCTTTTCAGACGGACGCCGGGAAGGATTATGCATGCGGCGCTTTATTAAGGGCCTTGTCCTTTTGGCGGCGATCGTTATTGCCGGATGCATGGTGGCGGGATGTGATGGCGGCAGCGCCAAGAGCGCGATTGCCAGCATCTCGGCCAGCCGTGGCGCCAGCGCCTCAGCGAGGCAGAGTACTGGCCCGAGCGCCGCCTCCAGCCCGAGCGCCGCGTCGAGCTCCAGCGCCGCGTCGAGCTCCAGCGCCGCGTCCAGCCCGAGCGCCAAGGCAACGTCCGCCAGCCGGGCAGCGGTGACCAGCAGCCCCTCCAGGGCAGCGGCGAGCGCTATACCGAGCAGTTCCCCCTCGGCCGGCGGCGGGTCGTCGGGTTCGGGCCTGATCTGGCTGTGGGTCCTGCTGGGTGTCCTCGTCCTGGCCGGCGTCATCGTGGGAATCGTCCGCACACGTGGCCGCCGTTCCGCGGCTGCGGCGGGCCAGCGGTCCCAGGTCATCGACGCCTACGCCAAGGGCGCGGCCTTGCATGACGCGATGAGCGTCGCGGAGACACCGGGCGCGCTCGGCGCCTACGATGCGGGCGCCCGCTGGGCCGACATCCAGCGACGCGCCGATGATCTGGCCCAGACGCTGTACACGCTTCGTGAGGCAACCACGGACCAGGAAGAACGGGCTAGGGTGGCTGATGTGCTTATATCGTTGCAGGCCGTCCGATCCGCCATGGACGCCGAGCGTGCTTTTGGAACCGCGGACGCCCACCAAGCCGAGGTGGCCCGGGAACGTCTGGCTATCTTTGAGATCTCGCTTCGCGCGCTCCGGACCCCGGACGAGCAGACGTTCTGACCGTGGCGGCGCAGGCCTCCCGGGTCAGATCACCCTGATCGCGGCATTAGCGCGGAACCCCGGCACGGTGCGGACCGGGGGTCCCGTCGGGCTCGTTCGTCCCGCGGTTGGCTGCTACTCGCGGGCCAGCATGGCCGCAGCTTCGCGTGCGAGGTCGACGTACGGATCACCGCTGACGTCGACGGCGACCCGATTGATCGTTCCGCCGGTAAAGGAGTGCGGCGATTCGCCCGGGTAGTCGCTGGTGACTGCCTCGCCGCTGTCCCGTCCGACGCACAGGCCCTCACCCGCGAGCGAGAACATTCCGGGCTGGGTCTTGATCCGGCCCTCGCCGACCTTCTGGTCGCCGTGGTAGAGCGACAAGATGCCGGTCGCGACCCCGGGGGGATCCTCGCCGTCCTTGTCGAACGAGGCCGACAACAGGAGGTTCTCGCCCACAGGCAGATCCTCGGTCCCATCGATCCTCTGCTCGAACAGGCCGACGAAGTTGTAGGCGTAGTGCAGCCGGTTGTCCTTTACGTACAGGGCATGCCCGCCAAACTGCGACCCGTGCGCGAACAGCACGCCTTCGGCGCCGGGAGCAGAAATGTCCACCAGCGCCCCGATCGAGTAGGAGCGGTTGCGGACGTTGACCGCCTGGGCCTCGGGTACCTCGGCGGCGTTGGGGAAGTAGGCGTACCGGTTCCGGGGCGAGGCTAGCTGCGGGCGCGGCGTGCTGATGATCTCCAGCGCGGAGCGGTCATCGAGCGGGAACGCCCCGTTTGCCCCGGCTTCGGCGAACCATAGGTTGACTAGCTCCCGGACCTTGTCCGGGTGCTCGGCAGCTAGGTCGTGCAGCTCGGCGCGGTCGGTGTCGGTGTGGTACAGCTCCCAGATGTCGTCGTTGAAGTGGCTCCAGCCGCTGAGGGTGGGATGGGTGGTGATGGCCTTCCAGCCGTCGTGCCAGATGCCGCGCGAGCCGAGCATCGAGTAGAACTGCGTCCTGCGGGCTGACGGGGCCGAGGCAATCTCAACGCTGTAGCCCATGCTCACCCCGTCGAAGCGGCTCTGCACGTGGCCCTTGATCGTCGAAGGGCCCTGCACCCCGAGAGCGTCCAGGATGGTCGGCACGAGGTCGATCGCGTGGTGGTACTGGTGCCGCAGCTCGCCCCGGGCCGCCCCCGCCCCGGCCGTGCTGGCTGGCCAGGAGATGATGCACGGGTCGGCGGTGCCCCCGTTGAACTCATACCGCTTCCACATCTTGAACGGCGTGTTGAACGCCATCGCCCAACCGTTGGGGTAGTGGTTGTAGGTCTTCGTCCCGCCCAGCTCATCGATCATCGCCAGGTTCGTCTGCATGTCATCGGGGATGCCGTTGGCGAAGAGCATCTCGTTGACCGAGCCGTTGGGGCCGCCTTCGCCACTGGCGCCGTTGTCCGACACCACGATGATCATGGTGTTCTCGCGCTGCCCGGACTCCTCCAGGTAGTCAAGCAGCCGGCCGATGTGATGGTCGGCGTGCGCCAGGAACCCGGCGTACACCTCGGCCATCCGGGCGAACAGCCGCTTCTCCTCGGCGGACAGCGAGTCCCATGGCCGGGTGTAGTCCAGCGGCGGGAACGGCTTGCCGTCCGGGCCCTGACGGGTCTGCGGGGTGCCGATCGGGTTGATTGGCGGCAGCTCGGTCTCGGCCGGGACGATGCCCATCTCCTTTTGCCGGGCCAGCGTCTGCCCCCGGATGGCCTCGTAGCCCATGTCGAACTGCCCGCTGAACTTGTCGGCCCACTCCTTCGAGACGTGGTGCGGGGCATGGGCGGCGCCGGGTGCGTAGTACAGGAAGAACGGCTTGTCTGGCGCGACCGTCTTGGCGTCCTGGATGAACTCGATCGCCTTGTCGGTGAGGTCCTCGGTCAGGTGGTAGCCCCGCTCGGGAAGCTTGGGCTGATCTACCGGGTGGTTGTCGTAGACCAGGTCCGGGTACCACTGATTGGTCTCGGCGCCCAGGAACCCGTAGAACCGCTCGAACCCGCGGCCGCTTGGCCAGTTGCGCCGGGTCGAGGCGATGTTCATCTCGACGGTCGGGCACAGGTGCCACTTGCCCACGAGGTAGGTGTTCCAGCCCTGCTCGCCCAGGATCTCGGAGATCATTCCGTTTTCCGGCGGGATGGTCCCGCTGGCGTCGGGGAACCCGACCGCGGCCTCGGTGATGCACGCCATCGAGTTGCGTGTGTGGTTGCGGCCGGTCAGCAGGCACGACCGGGTCGGCGAGCACAGCGCGGTGGTGTGCCACTGGGTGTAGCGGATCCCGTCAGCGGCGATCCGGTCGATGTTCGGTGTCTCGATCGGGCCGCCGTAACCGCTCATCGCCGAGAAGCCCACATCATCGAGCACGACGTAGACCACGCTGGGCGCGCCGTCCGGGGCCTTCGGCGGCTCGAACGGCGCCCAGTCAGGCACCGAATCCCGGATATCGACATTGATCGTGCCCTTGAACGGCCCGCCCATTAGCGAGGCTCCTTCCGCCTGGGGTTGATAGAGCGGGGGCTGACCTAGACATGACCCCCGCTGGGTGCTGCCGCCCCTGAGTCCCAAGCCCGCCACATGATGCTGCCAGCGTCGGATGAGCCAGACACGCCTATCGCGAATGGGCGGTCAGGTGAGTGACAAATCCGTGATGGCCCGCACTTCGCGCCGCAGCAGGAGCGCACCGATGATCTCGAAGATGCCCATGATGACGAACCAGATGCCGAGCAGGACCGCGAGGACATTCAGGGACGAGACGGGAGTGGCGGCGACCACTATCCCCGCGATGACGCTCACCCCACCGAAGATGATCCACCAGAACCGTCCTTCGCGGACGTCGCCCGCGATGCCGACGAGTAGCGCCGACAGCCCCTGAACTATCCAGGTGATGCCGATGATCAGGCCGATCAGCGCTCTGGTCAGATCCAGATGGCGGATCAGGACCACGCCGACGACGACGAACATCAGGCCGGCGACACCGAGCCAGACCCGGTGCGCCTCCGACGGGCCGAAGACCCGGATCAGGTTGAAGATCCCGGAAAGGATCATGAGAATGCCGAGCAGGACCGCGACCACGTTCAGCGAGGTCGTCGGATGGAAGCTCACGACGAGCCCGAGAATCAGGGTCAGGGCACCGAGAATCAGTGTCGCCTGCCACGATGCCGCGAGAGCCAAATTGGGTGACGTCTGGGTGTCATTATCGACGGATACCATCAGCACTCCTGTTTTTCATTGGCTAGAGGTGCACCCCGCATATGGCCGGCCGCGCCGGCGACAGCGCCGACAAGCGCGCCGCCTTTCGGCGGCGCGCAAGGCGGGTCATGTCGCGAATAGCTTGGCTTTAGCGGCGCTGAATTCGTCATCGCTCAGAACGCCCTGCTGATGCAGAGCGGCGAGCTGGTTCAGCTGGTCGATCATCGGCGACGGCGCTGCCGCCGGGGGTGGTGCACTCTGCTGAGGAGCGGGTGGTGCCTGCTGGTAGGGAGCGGGCGGTGCCTGCTGCTGCTCGAGGTCGCTGATGCGCTGATCTTGATCTGCCTCAGCCTGCGCCCCCTGCTCCGCTCGTCGCCCCATGCTCTTGCCCGCGACGTACGCGCCACCGCCTACCACGGCCGCGCGCAACAGCGGGCGTCTCCTCCTGAACACCTTCATTGCCTCCTAGCTGGCTGAGCCGTCATGGCCTTAAACGCTGTCCGGAAGCGCCAGGCCCAGAGCGAGCATGAGCTCCGGTGCGGCCGACACTGCCCTCGGGCCGCCGATCTGCGGCGCGATGGCGATCAGGACGCCGAAGAGGTCTCCTGGGGTGGCCCCGGCCTCTAGCGCGTTAGTGACCTGCCACATGTAAGAGGCCGGCGGGGCGTCCAGCGCCATCAGCGCGGCGATCTTCACCAGAGAGAAGACACGCGGATCCAAGCCGGTCCTGGCCTGCAGCTGGTCCCGCAACGCCAGGCTCTCGCCCAGCAGCTCCGGGTCGCCGAGGGCCAGCTCGGCCAGCGCGGTCGCGGTGACCTCGTCGACATCGGCCTTTGCGTTCATGATCAGGGTCCTTTCGGTGGCTCTGGTGATCGGTGCTGAAGGCGATCGCGCCGTCCTTCAACAATCGCCGCAACTGGGGCGCGATACTTCATCCGCGGCGGATGGTACCGGGACGCCGCGGCGGGGCTCGTCCGGTCCGTCCTAGCCATCGTTGCCCTCGCCGTTGCCCTCGACGCGGGCCGGGCGGCTCGGGCTGCCCGCTACTGCGGTGTCGGACTGGCGGGCGAGGAAGCGGAGCCGGGCCGCCCGCGCATCCCAGGCATAGACGACCGCGGTGCCGGCGATGAGATCGTGCAGGGCGCGATGCTCGCGCTGCACCAGGATGCCGAGAAAACCAAGGCCCAGGAACAGGAAGCTGAGCGGGAACACCAGTGACCGCACCGCGCCGCGCCATGGGTCGAGGACCTGCCCGTCGGCCCGGACGACCTGCACGCCGAGCACCGCCATGCCGAAGGTCCTGCCGCTCACCGCCCAGGAGTACCCGAAGTAGAAGAACTCCCAGGCCACGAAAATGATGGCGACCACGATGTTCGTTCGGTTCCAGCTGACCGGGTGGCGGGTCACGACCTCCGCCACCAGAGAAGCTCCGGCCAGGCCGAGGGCGAACAGACCCCAGCTGACAGCCAGGTCGATCACGAACGCGGTGAACCGCGATACCGATCCTGCGTAGTGCCCCTGCGAGCGCACCAGGTCGGCGGGCTGCGTGGCGGCGGTCACGGCTCTACCCGGGCCGTCGGCAGGGCGCCAGGCGCCACCGGTGCGGGCCGCTTGCGCCGGATCAGCCGGCCCACCCATCGGTCGATGAACTGATCAAGCCCGACAGCCTGGCTGCGCGCCGCGTCAAGCGCCTCGCTCGCTACCCCGCCGGACGACCTTGCGATAATAGCGCCAAGGTCCGTGTTCTCGACCAGCGTGTCCATGTCGACCCGCTGCACCAGCTCGTTGACATCGACACGGTCAATCACGGAGCTAACGTCCACCCGCTGCACCACCGCTGCTATGTCCGCGCGGTCCAGCAGCGCGTTCACGTCCACTCTGGCCACGACCGCGTCGAGGTCGACTTGGTTGAGGACAGCGTTCAGGTCTACCCGCCGCACCAGAGCGTTGGCATCGACACGGTCAATCACAGCGTCAACATCCACCCGTCGCATCACCGCTTCTATGTCCGCGCGGTCCAGCAGCGCGTTCAGGTCAAGCCGGGCCAGCAGCGCGTTCACGTCCACCCTGGCCAGGATCGGGTCGAGGTCGACCTGACCGAGGAGAGCGTTCAGGTCCACCCGCCGCACCAGAGCGTTGACATCAAGCGCGTCGAGCAGGAGGTCGAACACGCGTTCGGCGACCCGTTGGGCCAGCGATTCCATCGGCTCACTCATGCGCTTTCCTACCGACCACAGCCGGTCGCGGGGATCCACGGTCAATTCAGTATCTCAGGTGCCCGAGCCGGAAACCATCCCGGACGGGTGATGCCGGAGTTCCGGGTGCGGTCGGGTGGTGCCCTGACGGCAGCCGCACCGGGTCTGCCCGGGCCGGCCGTCAAGGCTGGCCCGCGGGCTGCGGTTGCGCGGGGGGACGTCCGATCAGCTCGATCAGCCCGATAACCACCAGCAGCAAGATGACAATCACGATGGCGACCACCGCCGTGGGCTGACCCCAGAAGACGAATATCAGGGCGGCGAGTGCAACCGCCGCGACGCGCAGGCCTTTGCGGTGCGAGAAGGTCCACTGGCCGGTTGGGCCGGTGGACACCCCAGAGCGCTCGCCGAGATTCCGCAGCCAGCCCAGCCCGGACCCGAACGCCGAACGGGTCCGCACAGCCGTGTGCGCGGGTCCGGTGAAGAACGCCGCGGCGGCGACGACCAGTCCGACCACCAGCAGGGTACGGAGCCCCTCCTTGATGAAGCGGACAAACGTGTCGAACAGGGCCGCGGCGGCGTCGCTGGGCAGCACGCTGCCGGGGACGCTGTTGAGGTATTCGGCGCGGAAGATCTGCAGGCCCGCGGCCAGCACGAGCATGGAGGCGGCGAAGCCGAGCCCGGCACCGATCAGGGCGCGTCGGCGGCTCCGCGCGACGAACACCCCGGCACCGATGAGCAGCACCACCAGTATTGGCGACACTATCTTGAAGTCGTTGACGAGCCGGTAGCCGCCCTGCGCCTGGACGAGTTCCCGCGATGTGAACACGGTGAAGGTCGGGTTGATGGCCGGGATGGACGCGGCCAGCTTGAATCCGCGGGCGACGAGGTCTTGCTTGACCATGTCGATGAACGGCCCGAGGCTGATGACGACCTGCCCGTTGCTGGTACTGACCGCGCCGCCGCCGTTCCCGGAGAGCGCTTTTACCATTTGCTGATGCGCGATGGTGTTGACCTGGACCCAGGCGGTCGCGAAGGCCTGGCTGGCTATCACCGAGTGCACTGTGCTGTGGATAAAGCCGGTTACCGAGCTGGCGATCTGCGGGCTGAATGTCGTGAGCAGTGAGCCGATCCGGGGCAGCCCCTTGCTCGTGAGCTGCTGTCCGGCCTGGTTGATGACCGCGGGTACGTCGAGACGGTTAGTTATCTGGACCGTGATCTTGTCGGTCAGGGCGTTCTGGATCGCGGGGTCGTGGATCAGGGGCTCCACGTTCGCCACGTAACGGCCGGTGTCGGAAACCTCGTTGGCCGCCCAGACGCCGAGAAGTGCCTCCGGAGCAAGCAGGCAGCCGAGGAAGATGAGCACCACGGCTACCGGGCCCCGCCAGCCGATCCGCCTTCGGCGACGCGCGCCAGCCTGCTCCTTGTGCGCCTCGGCCGCCTCGGCCCGCAGGCGTTCCAGCTCGGCTCGCTCATCCAGGGTGAGCTCTTCGTGCTTATCCGGGGTGAGTTCTTCGTCCGGGGTGAGCCCTTCGCCCGCGCCGTCCCCGCCGCGGGTGAGTTCTTCGGCGTTTTGCGGTGAGTTTTTCGTCTGCGGTGAGTTCGTCCTCGCCAGTTGGCCGCGGCTGATCGCCGGTATCAGACACACCCACCTCGCCCACCTCCGGTATCGACACGCCCGCCCGCCGCCCGCCAGCGCCATTTCGGTGCTGCGGCAGCCGTGTTGCCCGGGTCTGGCGCTGCGTTCACCCCAGACTGTCTGGCCTGACCCGGGATCAGCCTCACCCCGCCGGGATGAGTGCATCGGGCTGTTGCGGTGGTAATCCGGGGCAGGTGTCAAGCACCGTGCCGATTCATGCCTGCGGGAGGGTTCCCGGGCAGGCGGGCGGGGGTGCTGCGGCCTGCGCCTGGAAGCAGGCAGCTACCGGTCAAGGACAAAAATCTCGGCTACGCTCGTAAGATCTTCACTTACCAGGTTGAACGAGGAAAAACAAGACACAGGAGGTTAACTTTCGATTGCAGTCAAGGGTCCTGGAGGTGACCGGTGTAAACACATGCCCCACGGGTGATGCCTCACCCGGGTGAGATCCCTCGCAGGGTGATGACACATCACCCTTATGTAGAAGAACGTCAGTTATGGAGGGACTCGAGGAAGACTAAGTAACCTAAAACTGGCACGGCCGCGCGGTTCAGCCCTAGCCTGTCCCGCCCGTCGCGCGGAGCCGATCCATCAGGGGGAATTGGTATGGCATCCGGCATGAGCGCCCGCGGAGAGGTCTCCCCGAGAGGGCGAGTAGCAGCCGCTCGCGATCCTGTCCTGCTCTCCAAGATAACGGCGCCTAGCGTACCCCTCTGGGCGGTCCGACGCCCGCAGATCGACAAGCTCATCGCGGTTGGCGCGCGGGGGCCGCTGACCACGGTTACCGGTCCTCCTGGTTCCGGTAAGACCATGGCGATAGCCTCGTGGGCCGCCGCCCGTTCCGACTCCGCCACCTTGGTCTGGTTCACCCTGGACGAGTACGACAACCGGCCGAAGGTCTTCTGGTCCTACGTCGTGGCGGCACTGCGGCAGGCGGGCATCGCCGTCCCGCCGGTTACGCCGGCCGCGGGCCGCGGGCTGGCCGCTCATACCTTCCAGCTGCGGCTGGGTTCGGTGCTGGCGGCACAGGACCCGCCCGTCATCATGGTCCTCGACGATCTGCATCTGCTGACCGACCAGGACACGCTGGACGGACTGGCTTACATGCTGCGGAACGCGACGCCGGGCCTGCGTCTGGTGGTGTCCTCGCGGATGGATCCGCTGCTGCCCCTGCACCGGTACCGGCTGGCCGGAGAACTGACCGAGGTCCGCGCGGACGACCTCGCCTTCAGCGTTCCCGAATCCGCCTTGCTCGTGGCCGAGCAGGGCATCACTCTGTCCACCGAGGGGCTCGAGCGCATCGTCGGGCGGACCGAGGGCTGGGCCGCGGGAGTCCGCCTGGCCGCGATCTCGCTGAAGGGTCAATCCGACCCTGAACTATTCGCTAAGGAGTTCGACTGCGAAGAGATTGCCGTCACCAGTTACCTGGTCGATGAGGTGCTGAATGCCCAGCCCGCCACCACCAGGGACTTTCTGCTGCGGACGAGCATCCTGAACCACGTCAGCGCAGATATCGCCCGTGAGCTGATCGATGAGGAACCCGCGGCGGGCATGCTGTCGCTGCTGGCGCAGGCGAACGCCTTCGTCCGGCCGGTCGGGAACGGTTGGTACCGCTATCACTCGCTGTTCGCGGCGATGCTGCGCCTGAAGCTCCGGCGCGAGTACCCGAGCCAGGTGCCCGAGCTCCATCGGCGCGCAGCCCAGTGGTATCAGCGGAACAGCTTGGTCAGCGAAGCCGTACGACACGCGGGGGAGGCGGGTGACTGGCCCTTCGCTGCCCGGATAGCCGTGGATGAGCTCGCGATCGGCCAGCTCCTCGAACCGCGAGGCAACCGAGCTCTCGCTGAGAGATTCCAGCCCATGCCGGCTGAGCCGCCCTGGACGCAGGCGCATCCCTTGATCGTGCAGGCCGCGCTGGAACTTCCCGGCGCTGAAGGCGTTCAGCTCGGTGCGACGCTCACGGCGGCCGAAGACGTGCTCAAGCGCCTTCCCGATAGCGAGGAAGCCCCCGCCCGGCTGGCCGCTGCGCAGGTCAAGATGGCCGTATCCCGCCGTACTGGCGACCTGGAAGCGGCCCAGGCCGCGGTCGCCAGCGCCGAGACCTGGCTCGGGAAGATGACGGGAATCGATCTGACCCGCCACCCCGGGGTCCACCCGCTGGTGCTAGTTGGCCGCGGAGCGATCGAACTCTGGTCGGGCGACTTTGATCAGGCGACCGCCACCCTTCGTTCGGCCATCGCCGCCGCGTCCGGACCCGGTGAAACGTTTCAGCGCGGTGACAGCCTCGGCTATCTCGCCCTGGTGGAGGCCCTGCAGGGACGGCTGAGCAACGTCGCTGAGCTAGTCAGCCAGGCGATGAAGGCGGCCGAAGACCACGGCGACAGGCTGGCCGAGTTCAGCTGCCCCGCCGCGAATGTCGCCTTGGCTCATGTTCACCTCGAACGCAACGAACTACGGCAGGCCCATATTCAGCTCAAACTGGCGGACGACGCCCTGCGGATCGCCCCGGACAAGCTGGTAGGCGCGGTCGCCTTCCTGGTCGCAGCGCGCTGCCAGCTAGCCGAGGGCAACATCAGGGCCGCGTCGGACATGCTCGGCCGCGCACGACAGGGCTGGTCACCCCCAGGCTGGCTGGAACACCGGCTGATGCTCATCCAGTCAAACGTCTGCACCGCCGCGGGCGACATCACATCGGCCGTTGAGTTGGCCGAGCGCGCGAATCCGACATGCGCGCTCGATGCGGCCGTGGCGCTCGCCCAGACCTGGCTGGCCGCTGGTGACACGCAAGCTGCCAGGCGCGCGCTGGCCGCGGGGGTGTCCAGCCCCGGTAAGCCGCCGGAGCAGGCCCAGCTGGCGGGCTGGCTGGTCGATGCCCGGCTCAGTTACCGCGAAGGCGATGGGGTGCGGGGGCGCCGATCGCTCGAGCGGGCACTGCGGCTGGGCAAACCTGAACGGCTCCGGCTCGCCTTCGCCATGGAGCGCGATTGGATCCACCCGGTGCTGCGACGCGATCCGGAGCTTGTCCACGCCTTCCAGGATCTGCTGGAACCGAACTATATCCCCGCTCCCCGGCGCGCAGCCCTGCGGCCCGGTCAGCGCCACCCCGCGCCGATCATCGTCGAGCCGCTCAGCGAGCGCGAACGCGAGGTGCTCCTGCTCGTGTCGGCAATGCTCAGCAGCGCCGAGATTGGCACCGAGATGTACATCTCGGCCAACACGGTTAAGACCCACCTGCGCAGCATCTACCGCAAGCTGTCAGCGGCCGGCCGGGGCGAAGCGGTCCGCCGCGCAAGGGAGCTCAACCTGATCTGAGCTCACTGAACCCGGCCGCCCGGCCTTTCTCCACAGCGGCCTGCCGGGTGGAGACGCCGAGCTTACGGTAGATCGCCCGAACATGGGTCTTGATCGTGTTCCGTGAAAGGTGCAGCTCCTGCCCGATCTGGCGGACCGAGAGCGGCCGTGCGAGCAGGAGCAGCACCGTCACCTCGCGTTCGGTGAGCGGATCCGACAGCGCGGTCAACGGCGGTTGCCCCGTGGTGATCCGCTGTTCAAGCCGCTCGAGCCGGGCCAGCTGAGCCTCCGCGCCATCGGGCAGCGAGGTCAGGATCTCCCTGGCGTTGCCGAGAAGCGCGATCGCTTCAGTGCGGTCTCCGATGTCGATCAGCAGCGACGCGAGCCTGAGCATGTTTTCCAGCGTCGGCCACGGGCTGATCCCAGTCCGCAAATCGCGTGACCGCAGCGAACGCTCGAACTCGGTGCGGGCCTCCGCGTGCCGCCCCTCCAGCACGTAAACCGCTCCGACGGCCACCTGGGCGAGGGAATACTGCGGAGCCCGGCTGAGACCGGTGTCGTGCGCGATACGCCGGGCCTCGCGCGAAAGCTCTTTTGCCCGGGCAAGATTGCCATCCTCGGACGCCACCACCGACGCGGCGCAAAGAGCTGCCATGCGCACCAGGGGGACGGTTGACTCACTCATCACCGCCCGGTTGAGCACCCCCGCCGCGCCGGGCTCAGCCGAGAGGAACAGGCTGAAGCCGAGGGCGGCGTGCGCCATCGCGTACCAGGGCGACAATGGGTCGGGTTCCAGCTCAACGGCCTTGGCCGCCGATTCTCGCATGGACCGGATGCCGTCGAACCCAAGGAGGGCGTCGAGCAGCGCGGCGGAGAACTCCAGCGACCGCATGCCATCAGGAAGCGGGCCGTCATATTCTCCTGCCATGACGACGGGGATCCAGCGCCGGACGGACTCACGGTCACCGGACAACGCGGCGACCCACGCTGCGCTGTGCGCCGCCAGTGGATGGGCGGCAATCTGGTCATCATCGAGCGCGCGGATCCAGCCAAGAACCGTCCCGGCCCGGCCCGAAGTAACATAGCCGAGCCAGTGGCAGGCTATGAGGTCGACCGCCGCGGCGATGTCGCCGGCGGCGAGAGCGTGACCGATCGCCTCGTCCATCGATCCCGCCCGCCGGTGCCAGGCACTGGCGCGCTGGTGCAAGGCCGCCGCGATGCCCGGCTCGGTCCTGGCCAGCTCACCGCGGAGCGCCTGCGCGAAGAGATGGTGGTAGCGGTACCACTGGCGGTGGTCGTCGAGAGGCACGACGAAGAGGTTCTCGCGCTCGAGGACGTCAATGATCTCGGCGCCGTTGGCTGACCCGGCCACCGCGTCGCCGAGCGGCGCGCAGAACCGGTCGAGGATGGCCGTCCGCGTCAGGAACTGCCGGATGCCAACCGGCTGGCGGGTGAGCACCTCCTCGGCGAGGAAGTCGACAATGAACCGGTTATCGCCGGTGAACTGGCGAATCAAGGTGCTCGGGTCGGGGCGGCCGCGAAGGGAGAGCGCCGCGAGATACAGTCCGGCCGGCGATCCCTCCGTCCGCTCAAGGAGCAGAGCCAGATCGGGCGTGGCGGGCTCGACGCCGGAAACGTTGCGGACGAGCGCCGCCGCCTCCGCTGAGGTGAAGCACAGCTCGCGCATCTTGATCTCGACCAGCTGACCGGCCGAACGCACCCGCGCTAGCGGCAGCGGCGGGGCGGTTCGCGTCATGAGCACGACCTCGGCGGAAGGCGGGAGATTGAGCAGCAGGAAAGCGGTCTGCTCGTGACAGCTGGGCTCGGTGATCAGATGGTAGTTGTCCAGGACGAGGACGACAGGTTCCGCCAGCGCGGCCAGCTGGTTCACCAGGAGCGGTATCACCTCGCCGGTAATGTCCGGGACCGGGGCCCGCAGCGCGCGCAGGACGTCATCGACGGCCAATCCAGGGCAGGCTCGTCGCAGTGCGTGCACGACGTACCACCACAGCCTGCCGGGGTCATCGTCATCGCGGTCGAGGGAGATCCAGGCAAACGGCCGGTCTTCCAAGGGGCTGACCCGCCATTGCGCCGCGAAAGTGGTCTTGCCGAAGCCCGCGGGAGCCTCAATAAGAACGAGCTTAACGGCTGCACCAGCCAGAGTGCTGATGAGCTCCCGTCGCTCCACCCACTCCTTGTGCGATCTTGGTGCATTGAGCTTGGCCTCTACCGGCACGTCGGGGACTGCGCTGGGTTTCGGGACGGACGCCGCTCGCAAACCGCCCTGTTCCGCCAAGACTGCTCACCCACCCCAGGTAAGAGCCGAAATTGTCAAGAGATGATCAAACTCTATCCCGTTTGTTGATTACGGAAAAAACCCATTGTGGGCCTGGCCGGGGGGGCAGGGATCATCCGTGGCGGGTGGGGCGGGGCGTCCCGCGCTCTGGTGGACTGAGGCGCTGCCGGCAGCAGGGCCGGCCTGCCGAGGGAGATGAGGGCATCATGTCAGACCTGATCGCGATCGGGTACCCCGACGAGACCACCGCCGAGGCGGCCGCCGATGAGGCGCGGCAGTTGGCGCGGGACCTGATCATCGAGCCGGACGCGATCGCGGTGATCGTGCGGGACGCCGACGGCTCCTATCACGTGCACACCCATCACCACCTGGTGGGACGGGGAGCGACGTGGGGGATGTGGTGGGGGCTGCTGTTCGGGGTGCTGTTCTTCATCCCGGTGCTCGGGGTGGCGATCGGGGCGGGGATGGGCGCGCTGATGGGCAAGGTGACCAAGTCCGGGATCGACGCGCAGTTCCAGGACCAGGTCCGCGGGATGCTCACGCCGGGGACCTCGGCGCTGTTCCTGATGGTGGAGAAGGTCACTCCCGACAAGGCAGTCGAGGCGATGAGCAAGTACGGCGGCACGGTGCTGAAGACCTCCCTGTCCAAGGAGGGCGAGAAGGAGCTGCAGGACGCCCTGCACGGCGGCGGCCAGGCCTAACCCGCCCGGCTCGCGCGCCCGGTCGGCCGGGCGCGCGAGCCCGCGCGCGTAAACGCGCAAAAACGGGCCGCGCCTGTTCACTTCCGGTCATGGAGTGGCGACGCATCTCACCGGTACGGGTCTTCTCAAGGCATGTCGAACGTGAGAAAGTAGTAAAGCCGGTGGACGCCTGCTTCGGACCCTGGTAGGGGCAGAGCGCTGTCACCACCGGTCTGGGGTCGCATGAGTAGCGCGGAACTACGGGCTGTTAAGAGCACGCCTCAGGACGGCCACGCGAATGGCGTCCGGGCCGGTGCTGAACGCTACCCCGTATCCCGGGTCGGCGCTCCGGTAGAACCTCCCGTCCTGGGTGCTGCTTCTCCAGCGCCCCAATTGATCAGCGGCGGCGTGCTGATCGAAACGAAGCTGCATGCCCCGGCGCCGCGTCCGGAGTGGGTGCAGCGCGAGGATCTCGTCGGCTATCTGGCGGGGTGCTCGTCGTCCAGGCTGGTGCTGGTGGAGGCGCCCGCCGGTTTCGGCAAGACCATCGCGGTAGCTCAGTGGGCGGCCAGCGTTGTCGAGGACCGGCCATTTGCCTGGGTCTCCCTTGACCGCGGCGATGATGACCCGGCCCGGCTGTGGTCGCACATCGTGACCGCTCTGCAGCGGGCCTGTCCGCGGTTCGGCGGCGAGGACATCCTGCGGGCCCTCCGTTCCCGGGTGCCGGACATCTCCGGGACGGTGCTGCCGGTCCTGGCCAACAAGCTGGCCGAGCTCCCGGCCCCCGTTGTCGTCGTGCTGGACGATTATCACGTAATCACCGATCAGAGCTGCCACGAACAGGTCGGCTTCCTGCTCTCGCACCTCCCGGGCACGGTCCAGCTCGTGCTGCTGACCCGCGCTAGCCCGCCGCTGCCGCTGGCCCGGCTGCGGGCCGCCGGGGAGCTGGCCGAGGTCGGGATGGACGAGCTGCGGTTCACGGGCGCGGAGGTGGCCGCCCTGGTGCGCACGGTCGCCGCGGTCGATCTACTCGAAACCGACCTGGCCGATCTCGTCGAACCCACCGAGGGATGGCCCGCCGGCGTATACCTGGCGGCGCTTTCGCTGCGGGGGCATTCTTCGCCGACAGACTTCATCCGCCAGTTCACCGGCGGCAACCGGTTCATCGTCGACTTCGTGGCCGAAGAGGTGCTCAGCCGCCAGCCCGCCGAGATCCGGCAGTTCATGACCAGGGCCGCCGTCTTGGGCCGGTTCTGCGCACCGCTGTGCGACGCCATCAGCGGCTCGGCCAACGCGGCGGAGATCATCGAAACCATCGAGCGGGACAACCTCTTCCTGGTGCCACTCGACGACCACCGGCGGTGGTACCGCTTCCACCATCTTTTCGCGCAGGCGCTTCTCGGCCAGCTCGCCAGTACCGAGCCGGACATGGTCCTCGCGCTGCACCGGCGCGCGAGTGCCTGGTACCGGGAGTCAGGCTCGGCCGAGGAGGCGATCGACCACGCCCTGGCCGCCGGTGACGGCACCGCGGCGGTCGCCATCATCGCCGATCACTGGCCCGCCTACATGGATACCGGCCGGGTCGGCACGGTCCGGGGCTGGCTGCGCGCACTGGGTGATGAGCAGATAAGCAACGATCCCTTGGCGGCGCACTGCGCGGCGTGGTGCGCGGCCCTGGCCGGTGACTCGCAGTCGGCGCGGCGCTGGCTCCCGGTGCTGGAGTCAGCTGACGACAGCGGACCGCTGCCCGACGGCATCCAGTCGACGAGGTCCTCGGCCGCGCTGCTGCGGGGTTGCTTCGGATTCGACGGCATCGAGGTAATGCGCGACTCGACGCGCACAGCGGCCGAGCTGGAAAACGATCCCAAGTCGCCCTGGTACGCGCTGGCCAGGAGCGCGCTTGGCTCAGCGCTTTACCTGTCCGGCGAGCCGGAGGCGGCGGCCGTGCCGTTGACTGAAGCGCTCGCCAGCTCTGCGGGCATCAACATGGCCCGGATAGCGGCCCTTTCCCTGCTGGCCATCGTCCGGGTCGAGCAGGGGCAGATATGGCAGGCGCAAGACCTCATCAGTACCGCTCGTCAGCTGGTAGAAGACAGTGACCTGGCCGAGACCCAGCAAGGTGCTGGCGTCCGCGTGGCGACGGGCGCCCTCTTCGCCGCGCAGGGGCGGACCGGGGAGGCGCGCACCGAGTTTGAGCACGCCCTCGTGATCCGCCGGCGATGGCTCGCGCTCACCCCCTGGCCGGTCATTGACACCATGCTCAGGCTGGCGGCGGTGCTCGACGACCTGGGCGAGCGGCCCGCGGCGGCCGCGCTCGTCGGCGACGCCAGGCAACTGCTGACCGCCTACCCGGACGGCGCGCAGGCTCAGCGGGACCGGCTGCAGCGCCTCGAACGGCGGGTCACCCGGCCCCTGCCGGGGGTGGCCGGTGAATCCCTCACCACGCGCGAGATGTCTGTGCTGAGGCTGCTCGAGGGCACCTTGTCGCTGCGCGAGATCGGCCAGCAGCTTTACCTATCGCCCAACACGGTCAAGACCCACACGCAGGCCACTTACCGGAAGCTCGGCGTTTCCACCCGCCGGGACGCCATCGCCCGGGCGCAGGAAAACGGCTTCCTGTAGGGATCCGCGTCTGCCTGCGGGTCTGTCTGCCCGCAGCTGAGTTCACCAGCCCGCCGCCCCATGTGCCGTTAGGGAGCCCGGTTCCCGGGTGGTTCTGGCTGTTCATCCGTAGCGGGTGACGCCGAGCCAGCGGTAACGGGCCAGCCTTGTTAAGGCAGAGATTGGCACTGTGACAGTGCCGCCGATCCGGCTGCGGCCTTTGGCCCTGCGCCGCTCAGGAGGATTGTGATGATGTCCGGGGGCCGGTCGCGTCGCGGGACTGGGGGCATGGACCTGTCTGCCTTGATCACCAGGGGCTTCGCCACGACCAACCGGCTACTGTGGCTGCTCGTCGTTGCGCAGGGCGCCTGCTCCAGCAGCGGGCTGAGCCCGGACGAGTGGTACCCGGTGAGCGCGTCGGCCGAGGCCGCCATCCGCGAGGCGGCCGGCGCCATCGCGGTGTGCTCTGCCTGCCGGGTGCGCGGGGAGTGCCTGGAGCTGGCGCTGCGCGACTGGACGGTCGGCCAGCACGGTGTCTGGGGCGGTACCGTCCCGGCCGAGCGGGAGCGGCTGCGGTCGGGGCGGGTCGCGCAGCTCTCCCGGGTGCTGGCCAGGAACCGGGCCGCCGACCAGATGCCATCGTGACCGCCACCGCAGGATCGGGTCACTCCGGGAGAGCTGCCTGCTGCGGGGCCAGGTCACCGGCCGCGGACTGCTGCCCGCTTCCGGGGGCGAGCTTGGCGCTGACCTTGACTGCCTTGACCGCTCCGGTGGCGCCGGCCTGCAATGCGAGGCCGATGGCGAGCAAGATACAGCCGGGGATGAAGAGCGCGTGCGAGCCGAGCATGAGCAGCCCGACGCGGCCGAGGACGTAGGGCGGCGTACAGACGACCGCTCCGATGGTCCCGCCCACCAGGGTCAGTGCTACCTTGTCGCGTCTGGAATAGGACTTTTTAACGCCGATGAGGCGGGCGGGCACGGCGACATAGCAGACCATCATCACGGCGACGACGATGCCCAGCGACAGCCCGAACCAGAACAGTCCCCACCGGGTGAATACCAGGGTCGCCAGCCCCAGGCAGATACCCACTACGGCACCTGATCCGAGCACGACTGCCTTATGTGACTGGGCCCGCGCGATCGCGGGCCGGATCTCGGGCGGACCCTCGCTCGCGATGGCAAAGGCGAACACGGCGTTCAGGAAGAAACTCGCCGCGGTGATAGCGGCCACGACCAAGACGAGCGGGATCAGGATCGGGCCCCTCAGCACATGGAATGACTTCCCGTGCAGCACGTGAGCCTTCAGGTCGATCATCGCGGCCCAGATCCAGAACGCCGGCAGCACCTGGACCAGGGTCAGCCGCCAGTTGGTGAAGAGCAGCTTCACCCCGTCGAACAGCATGACGAAGGCATTGGCCGCCAGGGCGAGCGGAGCAAGCCACCGCCGGGAAGCGCTCAGCCGCAGCAGCCGCTCTTCTACCGTCCCACGATCGCTCTCGCGGATGGCCTTGGCCAGCTGCCCGGCCCGGTCCCCAAGATGCCGCCGCGCCCCGGGCCCCTCGCCGTCGCGGGTCCCCGACTGCGCGTCACCGCCAGGGGAGTCATCGTCCGGCGGCAGTCCGGGCACGTTCTCTTCGGTTGCCATTGCGGCTTGCCCCTTCGCGAGCTGTCGTTCGCTCGGCAGATCCCCGGCCAGGTCGGCGGGATCCACCGCATATGGCCTTAGCGGTTTGGCGGCCATTTGAGCGTAAACGCGGGCATTTGGCACCGCCTCATCCTGCCGGGATGAGGCGGGCACGCGATCGGCGCGGGAACGTGGCTTGTCCCGGCATGGCTCCCCCGCCTGGTCTGCGCTGTGGCCAGGCGGCCGGCCGTGCTTCGGTGATGGTCGCTCGGATGGTCGCCGGACAGAGAGGAATCGACGATGACTGTACTGACGGCCGCGGCATCACCGCGGGGTACGCAGCGGCACCAGCCCGGGTCGGAGCCGTCGCATCGCGACGGATCGCAGCCACGGGTGATCGGTGGCGGCTGGCCGGCCCAAGCGCGGACGGCGGGGTCAGCATGGTACTTGACCTGATCCTCATCGGCATCGCGATCGCCCTTGAGCCGTTTCCGCTCACGGCCTACATCCTAATCCTGAGCGCCGAGAAGGGCGCCTGGAAGGGCCTGGCATTCGTCCTCGGATGGCTGGCCTGCCTGGTGGCCGTGGTCGCCGCCGTCGTCTTGACGACCGCCGGGAACCCGCCCAAGCCGCAGACCGCCCCGTCGACAGCGGGCCTAGCCGTCAAGCTGGCCCTCGGCGCCGTGCTCATCCTGCTGGCCGTCAGGCAGCAGCGCCGGATGGGCCGTCCCCGCAAGCCGCCCCGCTGGATGGCCAGCCTGGACAAGCTTTCGCTCTGGGCCGCGGCCTGGCCTGGCCGCGTTTCTCCAGCCCTGGGCGCTGGTAGCGGCAGGTGCCGCGACCGTCGTCCAGGCCGGGTTGTCCACGGCCGGGGACTACGTGACGCTGGTGCTCTTCTGCCTGCTGGGCAGCGCCAGCTTCCTGGCCCTGGAGTTGTATGCCGTATTCGCTCCGACCGCGTCCACTCTCCGGCTCGACAAGATGCGCGGCTGGCTGGACACCCACCAGGACCAGGTCATCATTGTGGTCTTGCTGCTGCTGGGCTTGTGGCTGGCAGGCAAGAGCATCTACCTGCTGGCGACCTGAGAAGAGCACCTGGGGCAAGAAGCGGTGCCCAGCGCCGCCGCCGTCGGCAGAGGCGGGAACCGTCAGCTCGACGGTTCCCGCCTCGGGGTTACCACGGCGCGCGGTGGGACGCGCGTCAGCTCACGGCTGCGCGACCAGCGTGACCGTCGCCTCCGCCGTCTTGCCGTCTCGCTGGTAGCCGATCTGCACCGTGTCGCCGGGGGACTTGGTCAGGGTCAGCTCCTGCAGCTGGATGTTGCTGGTGGCCGGCTCGCCCGCGATGGTCGTGATGATGTCACCCGTGCGCAGGCCGGCCTGCGCGGCCGGCCCGCCAGGCACGACGCCCGCCACGAAGAGCCCGCCGTCGACCCCCGCCCTGACCGCGGCGCCCGCGGGAATGGGCACGGTCTCCAGGCCGAAGTACGTGTGCGTGACGCTGCCGGTGGCGATGATCTCATCGGAGACCGTCTTGGCCAGGTCGACCGGGATCGCGAAGCCAAGGCCGATGCTCCCGCCCGCGGACTCACCGGACGCGCTGGGCACGCTCGCGCCGGCCGAGGGCACGCCGACGAGGTCGCCCGCGCAGTTGACCAGGGCGCCCCCGCTGTTGCCGGGGTTGATGGCCGCGTCTGTCTGTATCGCGGAGACCAGCAGGGCCGAGGTGTCACCCTCCGCCGGGACCTGGACGGTCCGGTCCAGCGCGCTCACGATGCCGGACGTCACGGTACCGGACAGGCCCAGCGGCGCGCCTAGCGCGATCACCGGCTGGCCGACGACCAGAGTCGCTGATGACCCGAGCGTGATCGGCTTCAGCCCCTCCGTGGACGAGACCTTCAGCACGGCCAGGTCCGTGAGCGCGTCCCGGCCGACGATGGTGGCGGGCACGGTCGTCCCGTCCTCGAACAGGACCTCGACCGACCCGCCGTTGACGGCGCCCGCGATGACGTGGTTATTGGTCAGGATGTAGCCGTCTGACTTGATCACCTCGCCTGATCCGGTGCCGCTGCCGGCTGCCCCCTTCGCGAAGATGGTCACGACCGAGGGCAGGACCTTCTCCGCTATCGGCGTGACCGCACAGGATGAGGCTGTGGCCGAACCCGCCGTGGTCGTGCTGCCGGCCTGCGGGGAGCTGGGCGACGCCACGGCCGCCCCGATCAGGCCGCCGCCAACCCCGACCACGACGACGACGCGCCGGCCACTAGCGCCCATGGCCACCATCCTCGGCGTCTGCTGCCATGCTTCGGCTGCTCGTCGCTCATGGAGAGTCCCCTTCCTCAGTCCGCACAGTGCTTCCAGTGTTGGCACCGTGCGGGAAAGCCACCTCCTGCGTGACGGGTGACTCGGCTCGCAGTCGGGGAGGGGACAGAGCGCGGTCGGCGTCCCGCCCTTCAGGGTTGCGCCGGCCGCATTGGGGCTTCAGCTCGGGCCGGCAACGGGCGGACAAGTCACTGGTCAGGATGGGATACTGCTCCGCCGCGAGCCCCAGATCGCCGGGCGGTCATCCCCGCGGCAGGCGATGCCCCGTGCTCGCCGTATCACCCAGGCCGGATGAAGAGCCGATGTAACCGGTCTGCGTGATCAGCATGCGGTAACCTGTAGGCACGCAAGTTAATCCTCCCGTCCGGGAGAGTCCGCGGCCCAGTGCAACACGTTGCACGCAACCGGCCGAGGCGCCGAAGGGGCAAGTCGATCCCCGGAACCTCTCAGGCACAAAGGACCGGTCGGGACAGGCAACTCTGGAGCCGTGCAGGTGACAGATGGGGAGCCCGTTCCGGGGAGGCTTAATGACTGCTGATTTTCCGGTAATCGACCAGTTCGCGGCTAGGCACGTCGGTCCTTCGAGCGAGGATCAGCGGGCCATGCTCGCCACCCTCGGCTACGCATCGCTGGACGACCTGATCGCCGCCGCGCTGCCATCCGGCCTGCCGCGGGCGTCGCTGGCGGCGCTGCCGCCCGCCCGGACCGAGCAGCAGGCGCTGGCCGACCTGCGCCTGCTGGCCGCCCGCAACACGGTGCGGACCTCCATGATCGGGCTCGGCTATTACGGCACCAACACCCCGGCCGTCATCCGCCGGAACGTGCTGGAGAACCCGGCCTGGTACACCGCCTACACGCCGTACCAGCCAGAGATCTCGCAGGGCCGTCTCGAGGCGCTGCTCAACTTCCAGACCATGGTCTGCGACCTGACCGCGCTGCCGGTCGCCAACGCGTCCCTGCTCGACGAGGCCTCGGCCGCCGCCGAGGCGATGACCCTGTGCCGCCGGGTCACCAAGGGTGATGTCTTCCTGGCCGACTCCGACTGCCTCCCGCAGACCCTCGACGTGCTGCGTACCCGGGCCGAGCCGCTCGGCATCGAGCTGCGGGTCGCCCCGGTCAGCGCCTCGACCGACTTCGACGGCGTCTTCGGCCTCCTGCTGCAGTACCCGGGCGCGTCCGGCGAGGTCCGCGACCTCGCGCCGGTCATCGAGGCCGCGCACGCGGCCAAGGCCACGGTAGCGGTCGCGGCCGACATCCTCGCCCTGACGCTGCTCAAGCCGCCCGGCGAACTCGGCGCGGACATCGCGATCGGCTCCACCCAGCGGTTCGGCGTCCCGATGGCCTACGGCGGCCCGCACGCCGCCTACATGGCCGTCCGCGAGGACCTCAAGCGTCAGCTGCCCGGCCGCCTGGTCGGCGTCTCGGTCGACGCCGACGGCCGCCCGGCCCTGCGGCTCGCGCTGCAGGCGCGCGAGCAGCACATCCGCCGGGAGAAGGCCACCAGCAACATCTGCACCGCCCAGGTGCTGCTGGCGGTGGCCGCCTCCATGTACGCGGTTTACCACGGCCCCGACGGCCTGACCGCCATCGCGCGGCACGCGCGCCGCGCCGCGATGACGCTCGCCGCCACCTTGAAGAGCTATGGCCTGGTAACCAACGACGGCTTCGCCTTCGACACCATCAGCATCCAGCTCCCCGGCCCGACCGAGGCCCGGGCCGCGCTACTGCGCGCGAAGGACGCCGGCTACAACCTGTGCGAGGCGGGCGGCGGGGTCGTCCAGGTCGCCTGCGACGAGACGACCACCCTCGATCACCTGCGCGACGTGGTGGCCGCGCTGGTCGGCGCGTCGCGCGTCGGCAGCGGCCTCGACGCCGCCGACGTCCGGCTGACCGAGGCGGGCGACGACACCATCCCCGAGCCGTTCGAGCGGACCTCGAAGTTCCTGACCCACCCGGTGTTCAGCGCGCACCGCAGCGAGACCGCCATGCTCCGGTACCTGCGGCGGCTGTCTGACCTGGACGTGGCGCTCGACCGGTCGATGATCCCGCTCGGCTCCTGCACGATGAAGCTGAACGCGGCGGCCGAGATGGAGGCCATCACCTGGCCGGAGTTCGCCGGCCTGCACCCGTTCGCCCCCGAGGAGGACGCGGCGGGCTACGCCGAGCTCATCGCCGACCTGGAACGCTGGCTGTGCGCGATCACCGGCTACGATGCCTGCTCGGTGGCGCCCAACGCCGGCTCGGCCGGGGAGCTGGCCGGGCTGCTCGCCATCCGCTCCTATCACGCCTCCCGCGCCGCCGCGGAAGACGGCGGCGCCGTGCGCGACATCTGCCTGATCCCCGAGTCCGCGCACGGCACCAATGCCGCCAGCGCGGTCCTCGCGGGGCTGCGCGTGGTCGTGGTGAAGTGCGGCAAGGACGGGGCGATCGCGCTTGACGACCTGCGGGCCAAGCTGGCCGCCAACGACGGCCGGGTCGCCGCGATCATGGTCACCTACCCGTCCACCAACGGCGTCTACGAGGCGACGATCACCGAGGTCGCCGATCTGGTGCACGCGGCCGGGGGCCAGGTCTACATCGACGGCGCCAACCTCAACGCGCTGGCCGGCCTGACCTCGCCCGCCCTGCTCGGCGGCGACGTCTCGCACCTGAACCTGCACAAGACGTTCTGCATCCCGCACGGCGGCGGCGGCCCCGGCGTCGGCCCGGTGGTCGCCAAGGCGCACCTGGCACCGTTCCTGCCCGGCGCGGGCAACTCGGTGACCGCGGCCCGGTACGGTTCCGCGGGCGTGCTGCCGATCTCCTGGGCCTACATCGCGATGATGGGCGCCGAGGGGCTGCGCACGGCCACCCAGACGGCGGTGCTGTCGGCCAATTACATCGCGCGCCGTCTCGCGCCGTACTTCCCGGTGGTCTACGCGGGCGAGGGCGGCCTGGTCGCGCACGAGTGCATCGTCGACCTGCGGCACCTGCCGGGCGGGGTCACCGTCGACGACGCGGCCAAGCGGCTGATCGACTACGGCTTCCACGCGCCGACCATGTCCTTCCCGGTCGCGGGCACGTTCATGATCGAGCCGACCGAGAGCGAGTCCCTCGCCGCGATCGACGAGTTCTGCGACACGATGATCGCCATCAAGGCCGAGATCGACAAGGTCGGCAGCGGTGAGTGGGACGCGGCGGACAACCCGCTGAAGAACGCGCCGCACACGGCCGAGATGCTGATGGCGAACGACTGGCCCCACCCCTACGCGCGCACCGAGGGCGGCTACCCCAGCGCGCGCCCGGGCGCCCAGGCCCGCTCGAAGTACTGGCCGCCGGTCCGCCGGATCGACCAGGCCTACGGCGACCGCAACCTGGTCTGCGCCTGCCCGCCGCCGGAGGCCTTCCAGTAACCCCCGGCCTTCCGGTAACCCGGGGCGTCCCGGCGGCGCACCGTAACGCGCATCGGGCCGCGGTCCCGGCTGCTACACCAGCGGGACCACGGCCCGTTTTCGCGGCTAACCGGCGGGAGGGGGAGAGAAGCCCCTGTGCTGCCCGCGGCGGAGGAGGAGCCGCCGCTGGCGTGCCGGGTTCGCCGCGCCGTCCCCGCGGGGGCGCGCGGGGAAGCTAGTGGCTCATTCCTGGATGGCGACCGGCAGGCTCAGCAGGCCTGCCAGGTGCCGGGGCAGCTCGATCACCACGGTCCGGCCGTCGTCGTCGGGATCGGTCCTGGCCACCACCGCGATCGAGGTGACGTCACCGCGGTTGACCGCCACGTGCGGTGTGCCCGGCGGTATGTAGATGAAGTCGCCCGCCCGCACCGTCGCGCGCTTGGCCAGGTCCGTTCCGTGCCAGACCTCGGTCTCCCCGCTGACCAGGTAGAGCGCGATCTCATGGCCCTCGTGGTAGTGCGGCATGCCGCGGCTGCCGGGCGGGATCATGACCAGGTTCAGGCCCAGCGCCCGCGAGCCGGCCGACACCCCGCTCACCCCGCCGCGGTGGGCGCCGGCGGAACGGATGATGACGCAGTCGCCGCGCGGGTCCCGGCGGGCGGGCTGGCGGTTCAGCCAGTCATCGACCTTGCTTACTCTAAGCATGTGCCCGTATCCCATCCGTTATGCCTACTTCGCCAAGGTTAAGACTCTAAGTAGGTATTTGAATACTCTCGGTAAGGACAGACCGATCTAGCCGACAGGTAAGGTCGCTATATCTCTTTAGATACATAGCGGTGGGCGAATCCAGTTCGCCGTGGCCTTGCGGCGCACCGGGCCGTTCCCGGTGACTGAATTTCTTTTCCCGGGCGGTTGGTCGCGGCGCTCACTGTCCGCTACTGGCCGGGCCGTCGGTCGGAAACCCCCGGTGATCTTCGCTCCAGAGAAATCTCGTAGCGTGTCTCCGACGTACTTACGGTGTGACTACGGGAGCCTATGAACCGGAGTCTGCCGCACCCCGTTCCCGTAGACAGGGGATAGGGCCATGCGGCCACAGGGAAGCTAAAGGGGACAAGGAGCAGTCGTGACACAGGAACCAAACCGGGACTCGCTGGCCACCCGCCGGGGCGTGCTGGCCGGCGTCGGCCTGGTGGGGCTCGCGGGGGCGATCACCGCCTGCGGGGCGAGCGGCTCGAGCAGTTCGCCGGCGGCCGGCCCGAACAGCACTCCAGGCGGCAGCGCGACGACCGCGCCCGCGACCGTTCCGGCCGCCGCTGGCACCTCCTCGTCCACCTCCGTCGGCGCGGCGGCCGACGCCCTCACCAGCACCAGCGCGATCCCGGTCGGCGGCGGCAAGATCTTCGACACCCAGCTGGTCGTGGTGACCCAGCCGACCGCGGGGGACTTCAAGGCCTTCACCGCCGTCTGCACCCACATGGGGTGCACGGTCAGCACGATCTCGGACGGCAAGATCGAATGCCCCTGCCACGGCAGCGAGTATTCTGTCGCCACCGGCGAGGTACTCCGCGGCCCGGCGCCGCGGCCGCTGGCGGCCAAGCAGATCAAGATCACCAGAGACAGCATCTTCCTTGAGTAGCCTTATTGAATAGCACTGCTGTACCCAAGGCGGCGCCCCTGGTCGTGGGCCCGCGCGTCGCGCTGACGCTGACCGCCGCCGGCGCGGCGGCGGTGCTGGCGCTGTGGTGGCACTCCACCCGTGCCATCGCCGGAGCCGGCGGCGCGCTGACCACGGTCGGCGAGGGGCTCGGCCTGCTGTCGGGGTACGCGGTGGTGATCGCGGTGCTGTCGATGGCCCGGCTCCCGCCGGTCGAGCGCGGGGTCGGCGCCGACCGGCTCGCCCGCTGGCACGGGACCCTCGGCCGGGTGCTGGCCTATGTGATCACCGGGCACGTGCTCTTCATCATCTGGGGCTACGCCCTGGCCGCGCACACGGGGCTGGTCAGCGAGACGGCAACCCTGCTCACCACCTACCCGGACGTGCTGATGGCGACCGTCGGGTGGTTCCTGCTGCTGGGGGTGGGGCTTACCTCGCTGCGGGCCGCCCGCCGCCGGCTGCGCTACGAGACCTGGTACTACCTGCACCTCTACAGCTACCTGGCGATCGCACTGGCGTTCAGTCACCAGTTCGCCAACGGCGCGGCCTTCGTCACCGACACCGCCGCCCGTTTCTGCTGGGCCGCGCTGTACATCATCGCCGCCGCGCTGATCGTCTGGTACCGGCTGATCGTCCCGGCCCGCGATTTCGGCCGCCACCGCTTCGTCGTGGCAGGCCTGCGCGAAGAGGCCAACCGCACGGTCTCCGTCTACATCAAGGGACGGGACTTGGGTGAGCTCGGCGCCGCGCCCGGGCAGTTCTTCCGCTGGCGGTTCCTCGCCCGCGGGCTGTGGTGGCAGTCGCACCCGTACTCGCTCTCCGCGCTGCCGAGCGATAACCTCATGCGTATTACGGTCCGTGACGTCGGTGACCCGAGCAACATGCTCCGTTCCCTCCGCCCGGGTACCAAGGTGCTCGCCGAGGGGCCCTTCGGCGCGTTCTTCCCCGCCCGTCCCGACCGGCCGTCGCTGCTGGTGGCAGGGGGCGTCGGCATCACCCCGCTGCGGGCCATGATGGCCGCCCTGACCGGGCCGGTCATCCTCATCTACCGGGCCTCAAGCTGGCAGGACGTGGCCCTGCGGGCGGAAATCGATACGATCGCGACCGACCGCGGCGCCCATGTGCACTATGTCATCGGCTCCCGGTCGGAGCTCGGCGGCGACCCGCTGACGGCCGACGCGCTGCGCCGGGCCGCGCCCGGCCTGGACGCGATGGAGGCGTACGTCTGCGGGCCGCCCGGCATGACCGCCGCCGCGATCGTGGCGCTGCGGGCGGCGGGCGTGCCGCGCCGCCGCGTTCACGTCGAGTCGTTCGAGTTCTGAGGGGGACCCAGTGCGCCGGGTGCTGGTCGCGGTCGTCTGCACGGTGGCGGGGCTCGTCGCGCTGCTGTCCTTCAGAACCCACGTCAGTTCGCCGCAACGGTCCGCTGCTTCGCCTGCCCAGCTTCCGCCGCTGTCTGCCGGGGAGCACGCCGTCACCGGGCACTCCGTGACCACCGTCTACGGCCCGGTTCAGGTCCGGGTGGTGGAGCGGGCGCGGAAGATCGTCGCGGTCAATATCCTGCGGCATCCCGCGGAAACCGCGATGGACATCCAGATCGGCAACTACGCGTTCCCCAAGCTGGTGGGGGAGACTCTGATCGCGCAAAGTGCGAAGATCGACACCGTATCGGGCGCCACCTACACCAGCGGCGGGTACATCGGCTCACTGCAGAGCGCGCTTGACAGCGGGGCCTGAGGGGGGCGACGTGCGATCGGATGTTCCGGCGTTCAGCGCCTCGTTGGCCATCACCGGCCGGGTGCGGCACGCCGAGCCGGTGATGGGGACGGTGGTCTCGTTCGACGTGCCCGCGGCGGCCAGCGCGGACGGGTCGCTGGACGGCGCGATCCGCTGGCTGCACTGGGTGGACCGCGTCTTCTCGCCCTACCGCCCCGACAGCGACGTCTCCCTGCTGGCCGCGGCCGAGGTCACCGTCGACGGCTGCGCGGACGAGGTCGCCGAGGTGATCACGGCCTGCGCGGCCCTGCGGGTCTTCTCCGGCGGGTACTTCAGCGCCGCGCCGGGCGGCGTGTTCGACCCGTCCGGCTACGTCAAGGGCTGGGCGGTCGAGCGCTGCGCGGAGATCCTCAGCCGGGCCGGCTCGGTCAGCCATCTGGTTAACGGCGGCGGCGACGTGCAGTGCGCCGGCGGCCGGCCCGGCTCCGGTGCGCCGTGGCGGGTGGGCATCGCCGACCCGCGCCATCGCGGCCGTCTCGCCCTCGTCGTTGCGGCGGCCGACAGCGCGGTCGCCACCTCCGGCACCGCCGAGCGCGGCGCGCACGTCATCGACCCGCTGGCCGGACGGCCGGCGAGCGGCCTGGCCAGCGTCACCGTGGTCGGCCGGTCGCTCGCCCTGGCCGACGCCTTCGCCACCGCCGCCGTCGCCATGGGCCCGTCGCCGGCCCGCGACTGGACCGAGTCCCTGGACGGCTACGAGGCCTACGCGATCACCCCGGACGGCGGAACCTGGCAGACCACCGGCTTCGCGTCCCACGTCGCCGTGGCCTGACCTAAGCTGCGTTTCAGACGGGCGGGCGTTCAGTCGGACAGGCCCCGTCAGCCGAGGCTGTCCACTTGATGCACATCGCCGCAGGGGACGCCGAGCGCGGCGTGGTGGCGGCGGATAGCTTCCTCGTCCGGCCCTTCGAGCAGGCAGTAAACGGCGCCATCGGCGTTGTGGTACAGCTCGAGTTGCCGGACGCCGAACTGGTCGGTGCTGGCCTTGCGGGTGTCGTCGGCGATCTGGGCGATCGCTTCCGCGGGCAGCTTGAGGTCCCGATGGAAGTCCATGAACTGGGGCACGGCTGTCTCCTTATGCGGCGGGCAGGGCGGGTTTTTTACGCGGCGGGCAGGGCGGCGTTGCGGTGCGCGGTGCGGGCCCGGTCGGCCAGCACCGCCAGGGCGGCGGCGATCAGGGCCGCTGCGACGGCGATCAGGGCGATCTGCCAGCCGGGCATGCCGCCGGCGATAACGATGCGGGTCACCGCCGGGACGGTCGTAGGCGCGGTGACCTCGTCCGGTGCGACCGGCACGACCCGGGCGAACGCAGCCGGGGCGGCGGCGGCCAGGCCCAGAAAGGTAAGAGCCCTGATGGACCACATCCCCTGTGATTGCGTGCAGTTCCAAGGACGCGATAGCGGCCGGCAGAACGACTGCAGACGGGCCTGCTGCGGCTGGTCGCCGACGGGCATACCAATGCCCAGATCGCCCGGCGCCTCGGCCTGTCCGAGGGCACCGTGCGCACGCACCTGGAGAACATCTACGGCAGGCTGCAGGTCTCCAGCCGCACCGCCGCGGTGCTGCGCGCCTTCCCCGACCTGGCGTCCCCTGACCGGTAAGCGGAGCGCTAGACCGGCGGGGTTAGCTCGGCCGGGTCGGCCAGGCCGGGGGACGGGCGGTCGCGGCGCAGCACGGTCAGCAGCTCGTCGTAGGGGCCGATCAGGTAGGCCTCGTCGTCCGGCTGGAAGCGGGTGTCGCGGCGCGGCGGATGGTAGAGGACATCCCGGTCGTCGGCGCGGCGCAGCGCCAGCACCCGGGTGCTGGCGGCCAGTTCATCCATGCGCAGGCCGTGCAAGCCGCCGCCGGGGGTGACGGTCAGCCGGGCGACCAGCAGCGGTTCTTCGCCGGCCCAGAAGGTGGAGAGCACCTCCAGCCCGAGGGCCGCGCCGACGAACCACGGGGCGGCGAGCGCGGCGGTGGACCGCACGTTCATGAACCCGAACGTTTCCTTCACCGAATGGGCGAGCTGCGGGTCAAAGATCCGCAGGACCACCGGGGTGTCGCGCCAGCGCGCGCCGAGCTGGTCCCGCACGGCCAGGCCCGTCTCCAGGTTGGCCAGATCGTCGCTGGTCAGCACGGCGACCGCGGACGCGGCCCCCAGCCCGGCGGCCGCGAGGGTCTCCGGCTGGGTCGCGTCGGCGGTCATCACCGGGATGCCGAGGGCGCGGATCTGGCTGAGGTGCCGGTTGCGCTCGCTCCGCTCGATGACCACGACGTCCCGGCCGGCTTCGTGCAGCTGCTGGACCACCCGCCAGCCGACCGCCCCCAGGCCGATCACCAGGACGTGACCGTGCAGCGCGGTGATTTTCCGCAGGCCGAGGGATTCCTCGATGCGCCGGCTGACCAGCATGTCGGTGAGCAGCGCGAAGAAGACGGCGACGAACAGCGCGCCGGTCAGCATCAGCACGATCGCGAAGACGACCAGCCAGCCGGGCTCGCCGCGGAACGAGTAGTCGCCGTACCCGACGGTCGTCACGGTCTCCACCGTGAAGTACATCGATTGCAGCAGCGACATGTCGTGGCCGGGCCCGGCGAGCTGGTAGGTGAAGTGCAGCACGAGCGAGGCGGTCACCAGCACCGCGAGCAGCGCGCCGAGCGCCATCATGATCCGCCGGTCGCTGGCCCGCACGAAAGACACGACCAGGTCGCGCAGTGAGCTCAGCGCCCGCACGGTGGCGCCGGTGCCCGCGGGGTCCTCCGGAGCCATGACAGCGAGCACGCCGTAGGACGGGCCGCCGAGAGCCGCGCTGTCGTCGGCCGGGGTGGCGGTCTCGGTGAAATTGCGGATCCGTTCGGGATGGTCGATGACCGAGACGGCGGCCAGCTCCTCGGGCGTGCCGATGAGCGTCACCTCGTCGCCCTTGCGGACCAGGGTGTCCCGGCCGGGGCAGATCACCACGTCGCCGACCGCCGGCACCACCGCGACCGGGGCCAGCGATCCGTACAGCTTGCGCAGCGTGCCGGTGGACGGCGCGGCGGTCCGGGCGGCGAGGAACTTCATCCCGGACAGAGTCATCTCCTGCAGGCCCTCGGCCAGGCAGACCTCGACCACCGACGGGGCGGACAGGCCCGCCACGTCGAGGACCGCCACGCCGGCCTCCCGGACCGCGCGGCCGACCGCCGGGTTGGTGAGCTGCGCGACCACGCGAACCTCGCTGCGCAGCCGCCGGACGCGCAGCGCGGTCTCCAGTGCGGACAGGTCGTTCTCCTGGGCGCAGATCACCGCGATCGCGCCGGCCAGGCCCGCCGACATCAGCGTCTCCTCGGCCCGCGCCTGCCCCGTGATGAGCGGGACACCCCAGGCGGCGATCATCGCGGCGAGCGCCGGGGCGGGGTGTTCATCGACGACCACGGCGGGCACCCCGGAGAGCGTCAGCTGCTCGACGATGCGCAGCCCGACCCCGGGCAGCCCGCAAACGATGACGTGCCCGTGCCAGTCAGCCTGTGTGTCCCCCACCTGGAAGAGCATTCCCGTTTGACATTAACGCCATGTTAGGTGCGTGTGTCGCCTCGTATCGGGGTGCCGCGCCGGGGCCGGCCGGGGCCGATGGCGGCGGGCCGGTGTCAGCCGGGCAGTGGCGCCGGGCGACGGGAACTCCGTCCTCGTGACGCCCGAACGGGGGTCACGACACCGCCGCCGGCCGAAAGTAAATTGCCCGTAGCGAGGGCCGAGGACGGGCGTTTCCACTCCGAGTCTGCTGGGGGGGCAACACACTTCGGAGGTTTGGGGGAGATACCCGCCCTCGACTGCTCGATAGTACAACTCCCATATGGTTGCTTTTGCGCAAATCTCGTCGCCCTTACTCCCCGACGGCGCCGTCGATGGCCTCGCGCAGTAGGTCGGCGTGGCCCGCATGGCGCGCGGTCTCCTCGATCAGGTGCAGCAGCATCCAGCGGAGGGTGAAGGGCTTGCCGCCCATGGCGGTGGAGACCGAGAGCTGGTCGAGGCCGCGGGCGGCGGCGGTGATCTGCCGGCTGCGGTCGCACGCCTGTTGGTAGCGGCGGCGCAGCTCCTCGGGTTCCTTGCTCAGCGCGACGCGGAACTCCCAGTCCGGGTCGGCCTCCCGGTCGGTCTGCCACTCCGCGCGCTTGGGCTGGCCGAGGAAGTCGACCTCGAACCAGTCTTCCTCGACGAAGGCCAGGTGGTACAGCAGGCCGGCCAGGGTCAGGCCGGAGGAAGGGATCCGCTGCCCGAGCTGCTCCCTGCTGAGCCCCTCGGTTTTCAGCAGGATCGTCTCCCGCTGCCAGTCGAGGTACTGCCCGAGCGCGTCCCGCTCGCTCGTCGTGCCGGGATCGGGCAGCTGTCTCACGGTCGGCTCCTCGTACTCGTCCTCGCTGGGCGGGTGTTCTCCCGCATCAGCCCGCGACATCCGCGCGGATGTGCTCGAAGATCAGCGACGTCTCCGTGTACGAGACGTCCGCGTTGGACGACAGCGACTCCACGAAGTCCCGCAGCGTGGCCGTCGACTCCGCCGCCACATGCAGCAGGAAGTCGTCCTTGCCGGCCAGGAAGAACACGTTGAGCACCTCGGGCAGGTGCGCCACCCCGGCCACGAACCCGCGGATGTGCCCCCGCGCGTGCGCCTGCAGCCGGACCGCGATCATCGCCTGCAGCGGCCGGCCGAGGGCGGCCTGGTCCACATCCGCATGGTAGCCGCGGATGACGCCGCGCTCGCGCAGCGACCGGACCCGGCCCAGGCAGGTCGAGGGCGCGATGCCGATCCGCTCGGCCAGCGCGTTGTTCGGCATCCGGGCGTCGCGCGCCAGCTCGCGGACGATGTGCCGGTCGATCTCGTCGAGGTCGCCGGAATCGGGCCGAAGAGTATTCGGCTGGCCCCCCAAGGTGCCGAGCCCTGTAGAACTTTCGCCTTCCATGGTGTCATCATACAGAATCTTATTCTCAGATCTAGGCCAATTCCCGATAATAGTGCAGAATGGAAGGAGTGGGACGGAATGTAGTTCAGCGTTAGCCCAACCTCCGCCGCCAGCAGCGAAAGGTCGATATGCCATGAAGGTCGGCATCCCCCGCGAGGTCAAGAACCACGAGTACCGCGTCGCGATAACCCCTGCGGGCGTCCGCGAGCTCACCGTCCATGGCCACCAGGTCTTCCTGGAGAAGGACGCGGGCGTGGGCTCGCAGTTCGCCGACGATGTTTACGTCGCCGCTGGCGCGACCATTATCCCAGACGCTGACGAGGTGTGGGGCACGGCCGACATGGTGCTCAAGGTCAAGGAGCCCATCGCCGAGGAATACCACCGGATGCGCCCGGGCCTGACCCTCTTCACCTACCTGCACCTGGCCGCCGATAAGGCCTGCACCGACGCGCTGCTCGAGAGCAAGGTCACCGGCATCGCCTACGAGACCGTCCAGCTCGGCGACGGCTCCCTCCCGCTGCTTGCCCCGATGTCTGAAGTGGCCGGACGCCTCGGCCCGCAGGTCGGCGCTTACCACCTGATGCGCTCCGGCGGCGGCTACGGCGCGCTCCTGGGCGGCGTGCCCGGCACCTACGCTTCCAAGGTCGTCGTCATCGGCGGCGGCGTCTCCGGCCTGAACGCCGCGCAGATCGCGGTCGGCATGGGCGCCAACGTGACCATCCTTGACCGCAACATCGCCCGGCTGCGCCACATCGACGAGATCTACCAGGGCCGGATTCAGACCGTCGCGTCCAACGCGTTCGAGATCGAGCGCGCCGTCCTCGAGGCGGACCTGGTCATCGGCGCGGTCCTGGTCACCGGGGCCAAGGCGCCCAAACTGGTCTCCAACGAGCTCGTCTCCCGGATGAAGCCCGGCTCGGTCCTCGTCGACATCGCGATCGACCAGGGTGGCTGCTTCGAGGACTCGCACCCGACGACGCACGCCGACCCGGTCTTCAAGATCCACAACAGCATCTTCTACTGCGTGGCCAACATGCCCGGCGCGGTGCCGAACACCTCCACCTACGCGCTGACCAACGCGACCCTGCCGTACGCGGTCGAACTGGCCAACGACGGCTGGCGCGACGCCCTGCGGGCCGACCAGGCCCTGGCCGGCGGGCTCAACACGCACGAGGGCACCCTCACCAACGGCCCCGTCGCGCAGGCCCACGGCTACCAGTCGGTCACCGTCGACTCGGTCCTCGGCTAAGTCGGTCACGGCCACCCAAAACTTCATACTGAACGGACGTGTGCTGCGCGCCGTCGGCTGATCCCCCCGTTGAGGTCGGCGTGCGGCAACCGCACGCGTCCGAAGAAGTCCGTCACCCGCTATCCGGCTCTGACGGGCCGCCCCTGCGGGGGTGAAGACCGCGGACCGGACGGCTCTCGCCACCCCTGAGAGCCTCCGGTCCGCGCTATTTTCTTCCGCTTCTTTCTTCCGCTCTGCCCCGTATCCGTCTGTCCCGCCGGTCGCTCCTACCCCGTTTCGCCCGGCCGGCCCGCTGGCATCACGCGATACCCATCATCGCGCGCTGATAACAGCAAGAGACGTGGCGCTCGTGGCGCTCGCCACGGTAAATGGATTGTTGTGTACATCAGGATGTACACAACGATCCACCATCTTTGACGAGACCATGCTCCGTCAAGATAACAGCAAGAAAGCGCCGAGCGCCGAGCGCCGAGCGCCGAGCGCCGAGCGCCGAGCGCCGAGCGCCGAGCGCCGAGCGCCGAGCGCCGAGCGCCGAGCGAGGGAAGGCGCCGCGGTACTCGGGCAGCAGCAAGTGGACGTCGCCGAACTCGTGCCAGAGGTAGGCGTGGGTCAGGGCGGCCTCGTAGCAGTCACGCAGCAGGTCCTCGCCGTGGAACGCGGCCAGCAGCCGCAGGTGCGAGGAACGCGGCTCGTGCAGCCCGGTGAGCAGCCCGTCCACCACCCGCAGGCCCGTTTCCCGGGTGACCACATGCGATGTCCAGCCGGCCGATGCCGCCAGCGCTGTGGTTTCCAGGGCGGCGGTTTCCAGGGCGCGGACGACGGTGGTGCCGACCGCGATCACCCGGCCGCCCGCTTGCCTGGTCAGCTCAACCAGGCGCGCGGTGGCCGGCGGGACGTCGTACTGCTCGGCATACGGGTCCTCGCCCGCCTCAAGCGACGACACCCCGCAGTGCAAGGTAACCGGCGCGAACGTCACGCCCCGCGCGACCAGGTCCGTCACCAAGGCCGGGCTGAACGGCCGGGCCGCGCTCGGCATCTCGGCGCTGCCGGGGACGCGGCCGAAAACGGTCTGGTACGCCTCCAGCGGCCACCGCTGCCCGGCGTAGGAGTAGCGGATCGGTTCGCCGTGCCGCAGCAGGTACGGCACCACCGCGGTCGACAGCCGGGCCCGCCACAGCCGGGCGGTGGCCCGCCCGCCCAGGGTCAGCTCCGCACCGCCGGGCAGCGCGACGACCGGGGGAGGCGGCTCGCCGTCGCTGGGCCGGCTGGATTTGCCCGCCGGGATCCGCGGCTCCACCAGCCAGCTTCCGTCGGGCCGGGCGGTCGAGAAGTGGACCGTCAGGCCAGGGCCCGCGGGCACCGCGGCGGGCAGCGTCCGGGACGTGTTGACTACCAGCAGGTCGCCGGGGATGAGTAGCCGGGCCAGGTCGGTGAACGAGTGGTGCGTGACGGCCGCGCTGGCGGTGCGGCTGACCAGCATCCGCACGCCGTCCCGGGGCAACCCGCGCGCCTCCGGCGGGGCGTGCGCCTCGAGCTCGGCCGGCAGCGTGAACTCGCTCACGGCGGTCACGTCAGCTGCGGTGGTCACGGCGGTCATACCGGCACCTTCTTTCTGGAGGGCACTGCTAGAAGGGTTCTCGTGACCCCTGCTGGGGCGTTTGCGGAAGGGGCTCGGCGCGGTAGCGCAGTCATGCCGGCACCAGCTCAGCCGTGCGGTAGCGCCCGCTCGGCAGCCGTTCGGCGATCAGCCGGACGAGGGCGGGCGCCACCGATTCCGGCAGCGGCCGGTCGGAGATGTCCTCGCCCGGGAAGGCCGCCTGGTGCATGGCGGTGCGCAGGTCGCCCGGATCGACCCACCAGACCCGGATCGCGCTCTCCTCAGCCGCTAGTACGTTGGACGCCTGCTCGATCGCGGCCTTGGCGGCGCCGTAGCCGCCCCAGCCCGCGTACGGCTCGACCGCCGCGTCCGAGGTGACGTTCAGCACCGCGCCGCCGCGCTCGCGCAGCGTGGGCAGGAACAGCTGGGTGAGCGCGAGCGGGGCGATCATGTTCACCTCGAACGCCGCCCGCAGCTCCTCGATGGGGTAGTCGGCCAGGGCGGGCAGCGGCGTCGCGCCCAGCGTGCCGGCGTTGTTCACCAGCAAGTCGATCTCGCCCGCGGCGGCGCGCAGCACGGTCCGGTGCGCCGGGTCGGTGATGTCGCCCGGCAGCGCGGTGACATCGGCGCCGGGCACCTGCGCCCGGATGCCGTCGGCCGTCAGGCGCAGTGCCTGCTCGTTCCTGGCGTCAATGACAAGGGCGTAGCCCGCGGCGGCGAGGCCGGACGCCAGCGCCCGGCCCAGTCCGCGGGATGCCCCGGTGACGAGTGCTTTCTTCATGTCTTCGACGCTAGGGCGCGGGCGGGCGGGGCACATCGGGCGCAGGGCGCGGCCGGCCCCGGCCGATGGTCCTAGGCCCGCGCTCCTAGGCCGATGGTCTTAGGACCAGTGGCCGATCCGGCCCGGCGCCGGTGGGGATACCGTCGCAAGAGTGGAAAGCTACCTCGCCGAGCTGCGGCTGGTCAGCCAGGCGGTCCAGGCGGTCAGCAGGCAGCTGTCGACGCGGGACGCGCTGGCGGTAATCGTGCGCTCCGCGCGCACCCTGGCCGGCGCCCGCTACGCGGCGCTCGGGGTGCCGGACGACGCCGGCTCGTTCGGCGAGTTCGTGGTCGACGGGATGACCCAGGCCCAGCAGCGCGCGATCGGCCCGCTGCCGCGCCAGCACGGCATGCTGGCGGCGCTGCTGACGGCGGGCGCGCCGGAACGGCTGGCCGACATCAGGCAAGACCCCAGGTTCGGCGGGTGGTGGCCCGCCGCCCATCCCGAGCTGTCGGGCTTCCTCGGCGTGCCGGTGAAGAACGGCGAGGAGGTCCTCGGCATCATCTTCGTCGCCAACAAGCGCTCCGGGGAGTTCACCGCCCGCGATGAGGAGCTGCTGACGCTGTTCGCCGCGCACGCAGCGATCGCCCTGACCAACGCCCGGCTGTACGAGCGCAGCCGGGAGGTGTCGGTACTGGAGGAGCGGGCCAGGCTGGCGCGGGAACTGCACGACGCGGTCTCCCAGCGGCTGTTCTCCATCCGGTTGCACGCCCGCGCGGCGCAGCTGCTGGTCGCCAGGGACCCGGCGCGGGCGGTGGCCGAGCTGGGCGCGATCGCGGAACTGGGCGCGCAGGCGCACGGCGAGCTGCGCGCCGTCATCGACGGCCTGGCCCCGCCGGGGCTCGACGGGCTGGCCGAGTCGCTGCGCCGCTACGCGCTGCTGGCCGGGCGGGCGCACGGCATCGAGGTCCGGCTGACCGCGGCCGACGTCCCCGGCCTGGACCCGGGGGTGCAGGCGGCGGTGTTCCGGGTCGCGCAGGAGGCGCTGCACAACGCGCTGCGGCACGCGGGCGCGGGCGAGGTCTCGCTGACGCTGTCGCGGGCGCGCGGCCGGGTGGTGCTCGAGGTCGCCGACGACGGGACGGGCTTCGAGCCCGGGCTGGCCCCGCCCGGGCTCGGGCTGGCGTCGATGCGGGAGCGCGCGGCCGCCATTGGCGCAACGCTGAAGGTCACCTCGGCGCCCGGCGCGGGCACCCGGGTCCGGCTGGTGGTGCCCATGAGCCAGCGCAGCGGCGCCGCGCCGGCGCGACTAGGGGAGACGCCGCACGCGAGCGCCCCGGAGCGAGCGGGAGACAGCGCATGACCGGCGACGTCATCACGGTGCTGCTGGTGGACGACCACCCGGTCGTGCGGCGCGGGCTGCGCGCGCTGCTGGAGGTGCAGGACGGCATCGTGGTCGCGGGCGAGGCGGGCGACGGCCCTACCGCGCTGTCGCTGGCCGCGTCGCTGCGGCCGGACATCGTGCTGCTCGACCTGCGGCTGCCGGGCGTCGACGGCGCCACGCTGATCGAGCCGCTGCGCGCGGCCGGGCCGCGGGTCCTGGTGCTGACCAGCGCGACGCAGCCGTCGGTGGCGGCCCGGGCGGTGCGGGCGGGCGCGGCCGGCGTGCTCTACAAAGACATCGACCCCGACGCGCTGGTGCGCGCCATCCGTTCGGTGCGCGACGGCCACGTGCTGCTCTCGCCCGAGGCGGCCGGCTCGGTGCTGCGCGGTTCGCGGGCCGAAGCGCTCACCCCCCGGGAGACCGAGGTGCTCGCGCGGATCGCCGAGGGCCGGTCCAACCGGGAGATCGCCCGCCTGCTGGGGCTGTCCGAGAAGACGGTGAAGGCCCACGTCAGCTCGGTGCTGGCCAAGCTCGGGGTGCAAGACCGGACGCAGGCGGCCGTGTACGCGGTGCGCCACCAGGGGGGCGGGGGCGACTAGGCGAGACGGACGGGCAGCGTTTCCAGGCCGTGGATAAGCGAGCTCGGGCGCCACCGCAGCGTGGCCGGGTCGGCCGCGAGCGACATCGCGGGGAACCGCGAGAGCAGCGCGCCGAACGCGATCTCGCCCTCCAGCCGGGCGAGCGGCGCCCCCAGGCAGTAGTGAATCCCGTGCCCGAAGGCCAGGTGGCCGCCCGCGTCGCGCCCGACGTCGAGCCGGTCGGGGTCGGCGAACCGGCCCGGGTCGCGGTTGGCCGACGAGGTCACGCAGAGCACCCACGCGCGGGCCGGGATGGTGACCCCGCCGATCTCGGTCGGCTCGAGGGTGAACCGCTCGGTCGCGTGGTTCAGCGGGTTGGAGTAGCGCAGCAGTTCCTCGACCGCGCGCGGCAGCAGCCCGGGCTCGGCCCGCAGCCGGGCGAGTTCAGCCGGATGGGTGAGCAGCGCCAGCGTGCCGGTGGCGATCAGGTTGGCGGTCGTCTCGTGCCCCGCCACCAGCAGCAGGAACAGCATCGCCATGAGCTCGCCCTCGTCCAGCGAGTCATCGCTGTCGCGCGCGTCGACCAGCGCCGAGATGAGATCGTCGGCCCGCGCCGCTCGCTTGGCCGCGACCAGCTCGGTGAAGTAGTGGTACATCGCGGTGGCCGCGGCCACCCCCTCGGCCTGCGATCCCACCGACGACAGGATCGCGTGCGACCACGACCCGAACTTCTCCTGGTCCTCGGCCGGCACCCCGAGCAGTTCGCAGATCACCGTGACCGGCAGCGGGAACGCGAACGCCTCGATCAGGTCGACCTCGCCGGTGCCCGCCGCGACCTGTGCTGCCATCGCGTCCAGCAGCGACGCCGTGATGGCCTCGATCCGCGGCCGCAGGCTGGCGATCCGCCGGGCGGTGAACGCCTTGCTCACCAGCTTGCGCAGGCGAGTGTGGTCGGGCGGGTCGGCCGCCAGCATGTGCACGTTGAGGAACACCGTCATCGGGTCGGGTTGCCAGCCCGGTCCCGCCAGCTTGCGCACGTAGTCCTTGTGCAGCCGCGGGTCGGCCAGCGCCGCCCGCACGTCCGCGAACCGGGTGATCAGCCAGTACTGCCCGCCGTCAGGCAGCTGCACGGGCACCACCGGGCCCTGTTCGCGGACCCGCGCGAAGTAGCCGAGCGGGTCCTGGAAGTAGTCCGGGCCGAACATGCCGACTTCGGAAAGCGCGCTATCCGTCACGCCGTCCACGATACAAGATATAACTCGAGTGCGGTCAAATGCGCCGCGCGGCTGCAAGGTCCGCGGAAAGTCCCCGCCCCCGACTAGTCTTATCGTTGTGGCCGATCCGCATCGTTACCGTCCCGCGCCGGGGGAGATCCCCGAGGAACCGGGCGTTTACCGATTCCGCGACGAGCGCGGCCGGGTCGTCTACGTGGGGAAGGCCAAGTCGCTGCGGCAGCGGCTGAACCAGTACTTCGCCGACTTCACCGCGCTGCACCCGCGCACCCAGATGATGCTCACCACCGCCGCCTCGGTCGAGTGGACGACGGTCAACACCGAGGTCGAGGCGCTGCAGCTGGAGTACTCCTGGATCAAGGAGTTCGACCCCCGGTTCAACGTCAAGTACCGCGACGACAAGTCCTACCCCTACCTCGCGGTCACCATGGGCGACGAGTACCCCCGGGTGATGGTGCTGCGCGGCGCGAAGAAGAAGGGCACCAGGTACTTCGGCCCCTACAGCCACGCCTGGGCGATCAGGGAGACGGTCGACACGCTGCTGCGCGTCTTCCCCGTCCGGACCTGCTCGGCCGGGGTGTTCAAGCGGCAGGGCCAGCTCGGGCGCCCCTGCCTGCTCGGCTACATCGGCAAGTGCTCCGCGCCCTGCGTGCAGCGGGTGAGCGCCGACGAGCACCGGGCGCTGGCCGAGGACTTCTGCGACTTCATGGCCGGGCAGACGGCCAAGTTCACCAGGAAGCTCACCGCCGAGATGAAGGAGGCGGCCGCCGAGGAGGAGTACGAGCGGGCCGCCCGCGTCCGCGACGACCTCAAGGCCCTCGAGCGCGCCCTGGAAAAGCAGGCAGTAGTCCTTGGCGACGGCACCGACTGCGACGTCATCGCCCTGGCCGAAGACGCGCTCGAGGCCGCCGTGCAGATCTTCTACGTGCGCGGCGGCCGGATCAGGGGCCAGCGCGGCTGGGTCCTGGAGAAGGTCGAGGACGTCACCCCGGCCGGCCTGGTCGAGCATTTCCTCGGCCAGTTCTACGGCGAGGCGGACGCCGCCGCACCTGACAGCAACGGCATCCCGCGCGAGGTGCTGGTGCCCGAGCTCCCGCCGGACCCCGCGGCGATGACGGAGTGGCTGACCGCCCGGCGCGGCGGCCCGGTGGCGCTGCGCGTCCCGCAGCGCGGTGACAAGAAGACGCTGGCCGAGACCGTCGCCCGCAACGCCATGCAGGCCCTGACGCTGCACAAGCTGCGGCGGGCGGGCGACCTGACCACGCGGTCGAAGGCCCTGTCGGAGATCCAGCAGGCGCTCGGCCTGGAGGAGGCGCCGCTGCGCATCGAGTGCTACGACGTCTCCAACCTGCAGGGCACCCACGTCGTCGCGTCCATGGTCGTCTTCGAGGACGGCCTGGCCCGCAAGAGCGAGTACCGCCGCTTCTCGATCAAGGGCTACGACGGTACCGACGACATCTCCGCCATCCGCGAGGTGATCACCCGCCGTTTCCGCCGCTACCTGGCCGAGCGCGAGGAGACCGGCGAGCTGGACATGCTCGGCGACGCCGAGCTGGCCGAACTGGCCGAGGAAGACCAAAATCATGGTGCGGAACGGGCGGTGGTTTCAGCCAAGCCCAAATTCGCCTACCCCCCCAACCTGGTGGTCGTCGACGGCGCCGCGGGCCAGGTCGCGGCGGCCGCGGCCGCCCTGGCCGAGCTGGGCATCGACGACGTGGCGGTCTGCGGGCTGGCCAAGCGGCTGGAGGAGGTGTGGCTGCCCGGCGAGGAGTACCCTGTCATTCTCTCCCGTAGCTCGGAGGGGCTCTACCTGCTGCAACGAGTTCGGGACGAGGCGCACCGGTTCGCCATCACCTACCATCGGGCCAAGCGCGGCAAGGCGGTAACGGTGTCCGCGCTCGACTCGGTGCCGGGCCTCGGCCCGGCCCGGCGGGCGGCGCTGCTGAAGAAGTTCGGGTCGGTGAAGGCGCTGTCGGCGGCCTCGCCGGCGGAGATCGCGGCGGTCCCGGGTATCGGGCCCAAGCTCGCGGAAACGGTCATCGGAGCGCTGCGGCGCGCCAACGGGTAAACAGGGGACGGGCATGAGCGAGACCGCCGAAGAGCGCGGCGAGAGAACGGTACCCGGCACGCCGGACATCGTCATCATCACCGGCATGTCCGGGGCCGGCCGGTCCACGGCGGCCAAGTCGCTGGAGGACGTCGGCTGGTTCGTGGTCGACAACCTGCCGCCGGCGCTGCTGCCCACCATGCTCGACCTGGCCGACCGCGCCTCGCTGCCGGGCATCGCCGCGATCGTCGACGTCCGCTCGCGCGCGTTTTCCATGGACCTGAAGTCCGCGATCTCCGCGCTCGGCGTCCGCGGCGTGAGCCCCCAGGTGGTGTTCCTCGAGGCGGCCGACCCGGTCCTCGTCCAGCGGTTCGAGAACGTCCGCCGGCCGCACCCGATGCAGGGCGGCGGCACCATCCTCGAGGGGATCAGCGCCGAGCGCCAGCTGCTGCTCGGGGTCCGCGGCGACTCCGACATCGTGCTCGACACCTCCGCGCTCAACGTGCACGAGCTGCGGGCGCGGATGCACGGCTACTTCGGCGGCGACTCGGTGGCCGGGCTCCGGGTCAATATCGTGTCCTTCGGCTACAAGTACGGGCTGCCGGTCGACGCGGACCTGGTGGCCGACTGCCGCTTCCTGCCCAACCCGCACTGGGTGCCGGACCTGCGCCCGCTGACCGGCCAGGACGCGCCGGTCCGGGACTACGTGCTGGGCCAGCCCGCCGCCGTGGCGTTCCTCGACGCCTACCTGGCGGTGCTCGGGGTGTCGCTGGCCGGGTTCGGGCAGGAGGGTAAGCGCTACGTCACCCTCGCCGTCGGCTGCACCGGCGGCAAGCACCGCTCGGTCGCCATGGCCGAACGGCTGGCCGTGCTGCTGTCCGATCAGCAGGCGGGCCGGCTTTTCGGGGACGTCACCGTGTCCCACCGCGACCTAGGGCGGGAGTGAGCCGTTGTCGCTGAAGGTGGTGGCGTTCGGCGGCGGGCACGGGCTGGCGGCCTCGCTGTCCGCGCTGCGGCGGGTGACGCCCGACGTCACCGCCATCGTCACGGTGGCCGACGACGGCGGGTCCTCCGGGCGGCTCCGCCAGCAGTTCGGTGTGCTGCCCCCCGGTGACCTGCGGATGGCCCTGGCCGCGCTGTGCGGCGACGACGACTGGGGGACGACCTGGGCGCGGGTGGTGCAGCACCGCTTCGGCGGGGACGGCGATCTGGCCGGCCACGCGGTCGGCAACCTGCTCATCGCCGGGCTCTGGGACCTGCTGGGCGACCCGGTGGCGGCGCTCGACTGGGTGGCGCGGCTGCTGCGGGTGACCGGGCGGGTGCTGCCGATGGCGGCCGTCCCGCTGGACATCGTCGCGTCGGTGGAGGGCGCCGACCCGGCCGCACCGCACGCGCTGTCGCAGGTCCGCGGGCAGGCGGCGGTGGCGGTGACGCACGGGCGGGTACGGTCGATCTCGCTGGTGCCGGCCGACCCGCCGGCCGTGCCGGACGCGGTCGCGGCGGTGCTCGAGGCGGACTGGGTGGTGTTCGGCCCCGGGTCGTGGTTCACCTCGGTGCTGCCCCACCTGCTGGTTCCGTCGCTGGCCAGCGCGCTTAAGCTGACGCGGGCGCGTAAGCTCGTGACGCTGAACCTGGTACCGCAGCCGGGGGAGACCGAGGGGTTCTCCGCGCACCGGCATCTGGAGGTCCTGGCCGATCACGCGCCATCACTGGCTTTCGATGTGGTGCTGGCCGACTCCGGGGCGGTGGCCGGCGCCGAGCAGGAACTGGCCAAGGCGGCGGACCTGCTCCGCGCCTCACTGCTGCTGGCCGACGTGGCGGCCGGAGACGGCGCGCGGCATGACCCGGTGCGGCTGGCCGCGGCGTACCGGGCGGTGTTCAGCACAGACAGCACCGACAGCACGGGGCTTTCGGGGGATCGGTTCTAACTCATGGGGGTGGTGTCGCGATGGCGATGACGGGCGTGGTGAAGGACGAGCTCAGCCGGGTGCCGGTGGTGAAGCCGTGCTGCCGCAAGACAGAGGTGTCCACGCTGCTGCGGTTTGCCGGGGGGCTGACGCTGACCGGCGGGCACATCGTGATCGAGGCGGAGCTTGACACCGCCGCCGTGGCCAGGCGGCTGCGGGCATCGATCGCCGAGGTGTTCGGGCACCCCTCGGAGCTGCTGGTGCTCGCCCCCGGGGGGCTGCGCAAGGGCAACCGGTACATCGTCCGGGTGTCCCGCGGCGGTGACAGCCTGGCCCGGCAGGCCGGGCTGATCGACTCCTTCGGGCGGCCGGTGCGGGGGCTGCCCCGGCAGGTCGTGTCCGGCGGGATCTGCGACTGCGAGGCCGCCTGGCGCGGCGCGCTGCTGGTGCACGGCTCGCTGACCGAGCCGGGCCGCTCGATGGCGCTTGAGATCACCTGCCCCGGCTCGGAGGCCGCGCTGGCGCTGGTCGGCGCGGCGCGGCGGCTGAAGATCAGCGCCAAGGCACGAGAGGTCCGCGGCGTCGACCGGGTGGTGATCCGCGACGGCGAGGCGATCGCGGCCATGCTCACCAGGCTCGGCGCGCACGACTCGGTGCTGGCCTGGGAGGAGCGGCGGATGCGGCGCGAGGTCCGGGCGACCGCCAACCGGCTGGCCAACTTCGACGACGCCAACCTGCGCCGCTCGGCCCGCGCCGCGGTGGCGGCGGGCGCCCGGGTAGAACGGGCGCTGGAGATCCTCGGCACCGACGCCCCCGACCACCTGGTGATGGCCGGCCGCCTGCGCGTCGCCAACCGCCAGGCGTCCCTGGAGGAGCTGGGCGCGCTGGCCGACCCGCCGCTGACCAAGGACGCGATCGCCGGCCGCATCCGGCGGCTGCTGGCCATGGCCGACCGCCGCGCGGCCGACCTGGGCCTGCCCTCGACCGAGGCCTGCCTGACGGCCGACCTGCTGCCTTAGGCACCTGGCCGGTCAGCCGGGGCCGAGATCCGACGTCAGCCACCGCTGCGGGCGCAGGTAGATCGCGACCTGCTCACCCAGCTCCGCCTGCGCGAACTCGAGGTAAGCGGGAACCTTCTCCGGCGGCAGATACCGCTCGCTCATCTGCAGCGTCATCTCATCGGTCCCGGGGATGATCCGCGTGACCGGTCCTTCCACCGATACGTACCTGATGGTCGGCAGGAGCCGTTCGACCATCAGGGTGAAACGCCCGGCTGCCTCGATGAAGGGAACCTTCCTCGACCCTGCTGGTGTCAGTATCCATGCCTCGCCACCCGGGGTGTACTGGTACCAGATCGGCAAGGTAAGCGGCCCGCGGTCTACGCCGGCGGCCACCGACAGAGCCGCGATGTGCGGCTCGGCCAGGAACTGCTCACGGTCTCGTACAGACAATGTCGGCATGGGTGACAGCCTAGGCGCGGTCACTGACATTCTTCCGCTGCCGACCGCTAGCTCACCGCGAGGTTGGCGCTGGCCGCCATCGCCGGGCGGTCACCTCTCGGCTCGCGCCAGTCACCTTTCCTGAGTGCGGAGACGGGATGAATTGTCGGAATGCAATGGCAGGGGAAGGCATCCCGTCATAGCCGGTCCCGTGCCTTGGCTCGCGCGCCATGGCCGGCTCTCGTAGCCCCGTCGGCCGTCACGAACCAGGCGATGACCACGGCCACCACGGCCAGGATGCTGACCGTGGAAAGGCTCGGCCCGAGGCCGACGACGCCAACCAGGAAGCCGATCGCGGGCGGCCCGAGCAGGAAGCCGCCGTAGCCCAGGGTGGACGCGGCCGCGACGCCGTGCGGGCCGGCCAGCAGGCCGACCCGGGTCATCGCGGCCGGGAAGGCGTTGGCCACCCCCAGGCCGGCCAGCGCGAATCCGGCCACCACGATGGGGATCGACGGGGCGAGGGCCGCGCAGAGCATCCCCGCGCAGGTGACGATGCCGCCGGACACCAGCACCGTCCGCTGCCCGAACCGCGCCAGCAGCGAGCTCCCGGCCAGCCGCCCGCAGGCCTCGGCCAGCGCGAACGCGGCGTACCCGATCGCGGCCAGCCCGGCCCCGGCCCCGAGCCCGTGCAGCCGCAGCGCCCCCCAGTCGGTGACCGATCCCTCGCCGTAGGTGGAACAGGCCGCCAGCACCCCGAGCAGCAGCACCACGCGCCAGACACGTCGCCCGCCGCCGGCCGCCGGCCTGGCTCCCGCCCTCCCCGGCCCGGCTCCCGTTGCTGACGCAGCTCCCGCCGCCCCATGGCCGGCCACCGCCGATTCCAGGGTCTCCGGCCCGATCTCGGCGCTGACACCGACCGGGACCTCGTGCCCAGCCAGTGCCGCCTGGCCCGGCAGCGTGGTGGTGAGCAGCACGTGTCCCGCCACGATGGTCACCGTGAGGCCGAGCACGGTCACGATCGCGAAGTGCGGCAGCGGCGCGAGGTGCGGCGCCAGCAGGCCGCCGAGCGCGGCCCCGGTGAGCCCGCCCAGGGACCAGGCCGCGTGGAACGAGGGCATCACCGGGCGGCGCAGCACCGCCACCACATCCACCGCGACGGTGTTCGCCGCCACGTTGACGCAGCCGTACCCGATGCCGAACACCATCAGCCCCAGGCCCAGCGCCAGCGCCGACTGGGCCAGCGCGGGCAGCAGCAGCGCCAGCGACAGCCACCCGCCGCCGCAGATCAGCACCCGCGTGGCGCCGAACCGGCGGCAGAGCGTCCCGGACAGCGCCATCGTCAAGATCGCGCCGCCCGACACCCCGAGCAGCGCGACGCCCAGCTCGGCGGGGGAGGCGCCGGTCGCCGCCTTGACCGCGGGGATGCGGACCGCCCAGGTAGCGAAGATGAATCCGTCGAAGGCGAAGAAAGCGGTGACAGCAGCACGGACACGGTTCGTCGCCTGCTGCCCGGCAGCCGAGGCAACTGCTATTCCGCTTTGTGGCTGCACAAAACAAGGATAGAGGGGGCCAGCCTGGTCAAACGTGCTCACTCCCGGTCGGCTGTCCCGGCCGGCGGCGGACGGCGGACGGCGGGTCAGGCGGGTCAGGGGGTCAGGACCACCTTCCAGCGGGTGCCGTTCCAGAACGCGGACTCCGACCGCGCGCTGGCGGCGAACTGGGTGGTGGCCGCTAGCGCGACGCAGCTGCTCGCTCCCGTGCAGTCCACCGCGTAGAAGGCGCCGATGTGCCCGCCGGTGGTGGCCATGCTGTCCAGGTGCCAGCGGCTGCCGTTCCACGAGACCGCGTACACGCCGTTGGTCCCGTAGTCGCCGACCGCGAGGCAGCGGGCCGCCGACACGCAGGAGACCGACTGCAGGCCCGCGTAGGAGGCGCCGTGCGGGACGAGGGTGGTGGACCCGGACCACGCCCGGCCGTTCCAGTGCTCGGCCACCGAGCCGCCCCACATCGTCACGCCGCTGCCAACGGCGAGGCAACTGGACGCCGACGGGCAGGAGACGCCGAAGAGCATGGCCGACGGGGCGGACCGGGGCGTGGTCTTGGACCAGCCGCTCGCGGTCAGCCGCTCGATCAGCTCACCCGAGCCGTCCGTGCCGACCGCCACGCAGAACTTCGCCGACGGGCACGACACTGCGCTCAGCTGGCCGAAGGTGGTGCGGGCCGGGACCGGCGCACCCTGCCTGGACCACGACGCGCCGTTCCAGTGCTCGGTCAGCGGCAGGATCTCGCCGCTGCCCTTGGGTGAGTAGGTACCGACCGCGTAGCAGTCCCGCGCCGCGGGACACGACACGGCGGCAAACCCGCCACCCGAGCCAACGGCCGCGGCCCGGGCGGTCGTCCAGCGCGAGCCGTTCCAGTAGTCGGCGATCGGGAAGGAGGAAGCGCCCTTGGAACTGGCGGGCGGATAGCCGGTGCCCACCGCCACACACTCGGTGCGCGTCGGGCAGGCCACCCCGCCGATGGTGACGACGGCGGCGCCAGCCGGCTTGGGCATCGCCGACCGCGTCCAGCGGGTGCCGTTCCAGCGCTCGGCGATCAGCTGGCCCGCCATCTGCGGCGCGTTCGCGCCGACCGCTATGCAGTTCGACGCCGTCCAGCAGTGCAGCGCGACCATCGTTGCCGGGGAGGAAGCGGCGCGGGCGGAAGCCGGGCTGTCCGGCCGGGCCGCGGCGGACGCCGTCCCCGCTGCCACCGGAACCGCGATCGCCGCCCCGGCGAGGACCGCTCCGAATGCGATTGCCAACCGCGTGCGCGACGCGATGAATTTGACCAGCCGTGACTTGAGCACGGTGATCACCATACGCCGCCCACTCGGCCGAAGCCATCACCGGAAATGCGGAAATCACAACCCGCTGGGCTGGCCGATTGTAAACGTGACCCGAGCGCTTTCAAATTCAGCGTTCCGCGTTGAATTCTGTCGGCGCGCGTCATTTCGCCGGCCCATCCCCACGGCAGGGAACACAAGACGGGCAGTCGGCGGGCGGGCGATTCGGCCAGTCAGCCGGTAGCGTTCTCCATAGCAGCCCCCACGTACGGGAGCACCCGATGAGCCTGCTGATCTCCGTAGGCCTGCTAGGCCTGCTGGCCAGCGTGTCCCCGAGCACGATCGTCGTGTTCATCTTGCTGCTGGCCACGGCCAGGGCACGTCTCAACGCGGCCGCCTTCCTGATCGGGTGGAGCGTCTCGCTGATCATCGTGTTCGCCGCGACCTACGCGCTCGGGGGAGACCGCGCCACCCAGCATGGCAGCGGCAGCACAGCGGTGGCCGTCATCGAGATCTTGCTCGGTGTCGCCCTCGCCGCTGTCGCCGCGCGCCAATGGAGACGCCGGAACCGGCCGCCAACCAGCTCAGGGGTGACCAAGAAGTTCACCGGCCGCCTGGAGCAGCTCCACCCGTGGCAAGCAGCCACCGTCGGGATCCTCAAGCAGCCATGGACCCTGACCGCCGCGGCCGCCGTGGTTCTGGTGCGTCACCACTCGACGCTCTCCGTCGTAGTGCTCGCCTTCGTGGCCTTCGCGGCCCTCTCGACGGCCACCGTGGGCTTGATCTTCTTGTACTACGTCCGGCGTCCGGGACAGGCCGAAGCGCACTTGACTGACCTGCGCGATCGCATGGTGCGGGCCGGCCCGGTGATCTTCGCGATCGTTTCCGTCGCGGTCGGCATCTTCCTTATCGTCGACGGGATTACCGGCATCGCGGGAGGCTGAGACGCCCGGCCTGCCTGCCGGCCGAGTTCGGGGTCAGCCCGCGATGGGCCGTACCTCGATGACGGTGCCGGCCGTGAAGGACAGCCGGTCGGGTGCGATCGGCCACCAGGCATCGGCCCGGGCCAGCTGGCTGATCGACCCGGCGCCGCGCCTGGCCGGTGTCGCGACGGGCAGCGGGAAGGGCGACGGGCCGGCTGCTGGCCCGGCCGAGGGGGCGAGCGTCACCAGCACCCAGTCCTCGATGCCCGGCCGGGACGCCCAGTCCCGGTCCAGCGTCGCCAGCAGGCACGGCCCGGCCGGCTGGCGCAGGCCCGCGATCGCGGCGAGCAGCGGCGCCGCGAACAGTTCGAAGATGACCGCGGCCGCGAGCGGGTAACCGGGCAGGCCGATGACCGGGGCTATCCCGGCGAGTGACCGCTTGGCGTGGCCGAGCAGCGCCGGGTGCCCGGGACGGACCGCGACCCCGGCCACCGCGACCCCGCCGACCTGGGCGAGCACCGCGTTGGTGTGGTCGTCGCGTCCCCGGCTGGACCCGGCGATGACGAGCACCAGGTCGGCGACGAGGGCCGCCCGGCGGATCTCCGCGGCCAGCGCGTCCGCATCATCTGGTTGCACGTCGCTCACCACCGGCTCCGCCCCGACCTGGCGGCACCGCCCGGCCAGCATGAGCGAGTTGGTGTCGAGGATCTCGCCCGGCCGCACGGCCTCACCCACCGGGCGGATCTCGTCGCCGGTCGGGACGATCGCCACCACCGGCGGCCGCGTCACCGCGACCGACGTGCGCCCGCAGGCCGCCGCCGCGGCCAGGTCGCCCGGCCGCAGCCGACGCCCGGCCGCGACGAGCACCTCGCCCGCCGCGAAGTCCTCCCCGGTCCGCCGGACGTTCTTGCCCCGGGCGAGCTCGCGGGGGTCGGCGCCCGCGCCGATGACGACGCCGCCGTCCTCCTGCGGGAGCAGCCACTCCCGGATCACCACGGTGTCCGCGCCGTCCGGCATCGCGTCCCCGGTGTCGATCCACCCGAACGTCCCGGCCGGCAGCCGCACCGCGCTGCCGGCCCGGTCGTGCTCGCGCCGGCATTGCCGGCCGCGGCGCCGGCGGCGGCCGCGGCGGCCGCGAGGGCGGCGGCCGAGACCGCGATGCCGTCCATCGCCGAGCAGTCGGACCGGGGTGACGGCCAGCGCGCGACGATCGGCCCGGCGCCCACCCGGCCGAGCGCGCCGGTCACCGGCACCCGCTCGATGGCCGGCTTGGCCTCCCAGCCGGCCCTCTCCAGCGAGTCGAGCCACAGCGCCCAGGCGAGTGCGGGGCGTGGCTGGGCGTTACTGGCCGGGCTCATGTTCCGTCACGCGTGTCATGCCGCGATCCGGTGCGCGCCGGTGTAGACGTTCATGGAGGGGCCGCGCAGGAAGCCGATCAGGGTGAGCCCGGCCTCGTCGGCCAGCTCCGCCGCCAGCGAGGACGGGGCGGACACGGCCGCCAGCAGCGGGATGCCGGCCAGCACCGCCTTCTGCACCAGCTCGAACGAGGCGCGCCCGGACACCAGCAGCACGCAGCCGGTGAGCGGGAGTTTGGCGTTGAGCAGCGCCCAGCCGACGATCTTGTCGACCGCGTTGTGCCGGCCGACGTCCTCGCGCACGGCGAGCAGCTCACCGGTGGCGGTGAACAGCCCGGCCGCGTGCAGCCCGCCGGTCGAGGAGAACACCCGCTGCGCCTCCCGCAGCCGGTCCGGCAGCGAGGTGATGACGGCTGGCTCGAAGACGGTGACGTCGGCCGCCAGCGGCGCGCGCGGCAGCACGCAGATGTCGTTGATGGACGTCTTACCGCAGACGCCGCAGGCGGACGTGGTCATGAAGGAACGCCGCGCCTGCGGCGCGAGGGCCACGCCGGGTGCGAGGGCCACGTCGACGATGTTGCCGATCTCGCCAGGCGAGTGGCCGGAGTGCCCGCAGGTCGTCCCGTCGCAGACCTTCATGGCGACGATGTCGTCGGCTGCCGCCACGATCGCCTCGCCGACCAGGAACCCGGCCGCGAGCTCGACGTCATCCCCGGGGGTGCGCATGGTCATGGTGAGCGCCGCGCCGTCCACCCGGATGCCGAGCGGCTCCTCGGCCGCCAGCAGGTCGGCCCGCCCGGCCGAGCTCACTGCCCGCGCCCCGCTCAGGCCGTCGGTCCCGACCGTGACCCGCACCACGCGCCGTCGTGCCGTGCGCCCCGACAAGGTACCGCCTCTCGACTGGTTCACCTGCTCTTCAGCGTACGCCGCCCCGGGCGGGGCGAGCAGGGGCCGGGAGCACGCGTGACCGTCCGGCAGGCAAACGGCGGCGGTCAGGAGAAGACAACGGTGTCCCCGGCCGCGAGCGGGGTCTCGCCGTCGGCGGTGACGTAGTCGCCGTTGATCACCGCGACTTCCGGCACCGCGCTGCCGGGCTGGCCGAAGGTCAGCCCGGCAGCGTCCGCCGCGCCCCGCACGGTCGCGGCGCGGACGGTGAGCGGCCCGGCCTGGCGGGCGGCCGCGGCCCGCCGGCCCGCGAGCCCGACGGTCACCTCCGGTGCGGGCCGCCGCCGGGCCGCCCGGTAATCATCGGGGGAGTTGACGTTGCGCACCGACTCGATTTCGGGGTCGAACGCGGCCAGCAGCCGGTCCCGCCGCAACTGTGCTTCATCGACCGTGGTCACGGCGCACTCGCCGAACAGGAAGGCCGGCCGCAGCCGGTCCTCGCTGACCAGCCGCCCGGCGGTCTGCGCCAGCGACACCCGGTAGGCGGCGGCCAGCGGCTGCCGGTAGCCGCGCGCGACCGGCAGCGCGACGTCCGCGCCGCCGGCGGTCAGCGTCCGCAGCAGGCACTGGACGAAGGCCGGGTGCAGGAACGGCAGATCGGTGGAGCTGACGAACGCGGCCTCGGGCCGCCCGCCGGCGCCCTCAATCCCGTCGCCCCGGCCAAGCGCTGCCAGCGCGGCCAGCCCGGCGGCGATGCCCTGGACCGGCCCCTTGCCCTCCCGCGGGTCATCGACCACCGCGGTGCCCGCGGGCAGCGGCGGCAGGTCCTGACCGCTGGCCCGCACCACCACCACCGGCCCGCCCGTCGCCCGCGCGACGATCCCGACCGTCCGGCGCAGCAGCGTCGACCCGTGCCACTCAAGCGCGGCCTTGGACGTCCCCATCCGCGAGGACCGGCCGCCGGCCAGCACCACCCCCGCCCAACCCGCCATGGGCCCATCGTAGGTCGCCGGCCACCCGGGCGCGGGGACATGGCAGGCACCAGGGCCGCCACGGTCCGTTCCATATATTTCGCTTGATTTTGCCGTTTGTTCTGGATGGTCTAGACCAAAAGAGGGCATTATGCGCAGGTGGCCCCTGGGTCAGTGACGGGGCCGCGCCATGTCCGGTAATCTCCCCCCGGGGGAGCGTGACGGTGGCGGACCGCACGCCCGCGGGCCTGAGAGCGTGCAGGACAGGAAGTCCGGACAGACAGACCTAGCCGCGAACGGCGGCTGGAACGGAGACTGGTGCAATGACGATTCGAGTGGGTATCAACGGGTTCGGGCGGATCGGCCGCAACTTCTTTCGCGCCCTGGACGAGAGCGGGGACCGCGGCATCGAGATCGTCGCCGCGAACGACCTGGGCGACCTGGCGACGATGGCCCACCTGCTGAAGTACGACACGGTGGCCGGCCCGCTCAAGGAGGACGTCACCGTCGACGGCGACACCATCCACGTGGGCGGCAAGTCCATCAAGATCCTGGCCGAGCGCGACCCGGCCAGCCTGCCCTGGGGCGACCTCGGCGTCGACATCGTCATCGAGTCGACCGGCCGGTTCACCACCGGCCCGGCGGCCAAGGCGCACATCGCCGGCGGCGCGAAGAAGGTCATCATCTCCGCGCCGGCCAAGGACGAGGACATCACGATCGTGATGGGCGTCAACGACGACAAGTACGACCCGGCCGCGCACGAGATCATCTCCAACGCCTCCTGCACCACCAACTGCGTCGCGCCGATGGCCAAGGTGCTGCTGGAGAACTTCGGCATCAACAAGGGCCTGATGACCACCATCCACGCCTACACCCAGGACCAGAACCTGCAGGACGGCCCGCACAAGGACCTGCGCCGCGCCCGCGCCGCCGCGCAGAACATCGTGCCGACCTCCACCGGCGCGGCCAAGGCCACCAGCCTGGTCATCCCCGAGCTCAAGGGCAAGCTGGACGGCTACTCGCTGCGCGTCCCGGTCATCACCGGCTCCATCACCGACCTGGTGGTCGAGCTGGGCACCGACGTCACCAAGGACGAGGTCAACGCCGCGTACAAGAACGCCGCCGAGGGCGCGCTCAAGGGCATCCTGGTCTACACCGAGGACCCGATCGTCTCCTCCGACATCGTCGGCTCGACCGCCTCCTGCACCTTCGACGCGTCGATCACGATGGCGTACGGGAACCAGGTCAAGGTCTTCGGCTGGTACGACAACGAGTTCGGCTACTCCAACCGCCTCGTCGACCTGACCGCCCTGGTCGCGTCCGGGCTGGCCTGATCGCGATGCAGACCCTCGACCAACTCGGGCCCGACCTCGCGGGCCGCCGCGTGCTCGTCCGGTCCGACCTCAACGTCCCGTTCGACAAGTCCGGCAGCGGGGTGATCACCGACGACGGCCGCATCCGCGCCTCGCTGCCGGTGATCCGCTCGCTGGCCGAGCGCGGCGCCCGGGTCGTGGTGCTGGCCCACCTCGGCCGTCCCAAGGGCGCGGACTTCGCCGAGCGCGCGGCGGGCGGGCCGACCCTGCGCCCGGTCGCGGACCGGCTGAGCGAACTGCTCGGCCAGCCGGTGGCGTTCGCCGCCGACCTGGTCGGGCCGTCGGCCACGGCCACGGTGGCCGCGCTGGCCGACGGCGAGGTCGCGCTGCTGGAGAATGTCCGCTTCGAGCCCGCGGAAACTTCAAAAGATGAAGGGGAACGGTCGGTGCTCGCCGCCCAGCTGGCCGCGCTGGGCGATCTGTACGTGGGCGACGGGTTCGGGGTGGTCCACCGCAAGCAGGCCTCGGTCTACGACCTGCCCGCGCTGCTGCCCAACGCCGCCGGCAACCTGATCACGGCCGAGGTGTCGGTGCTGCGCAGGCTGACCGAGAGCCCGGCCCGGCCCTACGTGGTCGTGCTCGGCGGGGCGAAGGTGTCGGACAAGCTCGGCGTCATCGGCAACCTGCTCGAGCTGGCCGACCGGGTGCTGATCGGCGGCGGGATGGCGTACACGTTCCTGGCCGCGCTCGGCTACCCGGTGGGCAGCTCGCTGCTCGAGGCCGAGCAGATCGACTCGTGCAACGCGATCCTCGCCCGCGCACAGGTGGAGGGGGTGGAGCTGGTGCTGCCGACCGATATCGTGGTCGCCCCGCGGTTCGCCCCCGACGCCCCGGCCACGGTGGTGGCCGCGGACGCGATCCCCGGCGACCAGATGGGCCTGGACATCGGCCCGGCCTCGCGCGAACTGTTCGCGTCGAAGCTGGCCGACGCGAAGACCGTCTTCTGGAACGGGCCGATGGGCGTGTTCGAGTTCCCGGCCTTCGCGGCCGGCACCCGGGCCGTCGCGGAGGCGCTGACCAAGGTCGACGGGCTGACCGTGGTCGGCGGCGGCGACTCGGCGGCGGCGGTCCGCTCGTTCGGGCTGGCCGAGGCCGACTTCGGGCACATCTCGACCGGCGGCGGCGCGTCGCTCGAGTACCTGGAAGGCAAGACACTCCCGGGATTGACCGCGCTGGGGGCGTAAGCTCCCTACCGATATGACTGAGACAACGAAACTGCCGCTGATCGCCGGCAACTGGAAGATGAACTGCAACCACTTCGAGGCGATCGCGCTGGTGCAGAAGCTGGCGTTCTCGATGTCGGTTACCGACTATCGCCACGTCGAAGTGCTGGTGCTGCCGCCGTTCACCGATCTGCGCTCGGTGCAGACCCTGGTGGACGGCGACAAGCTCAAGATCCGCTACGGCGCGCAGGACCTCTCCCCGCACGCTAACGGCGCCTATAGCGGGGACATCTCCGGGTCCATGCTGGCCAAGCTCGGGTGCTCGTACGTGCTGTGCGGGCACTCCGAGCGGCGGCAGTACCACCATGAGGACGACGCCGTGGTCAACGCCAAGGTGAAGGCCGCGCTGACGGTGTCCATCACGCCGATCCTGTGCGTGGGCGAGCCGCTGGCGGTGCGGCAGGCCGGCACGCACGTCGAGCACGTCGTCGCGCAGCTCAAGGGGTCCCTGGCCAAGGTGCCCGCCGAGGCGGTCGCGTCGATGGTGATCGCCTACGAGCCGATCTGGGCGATCGGCACCGGCGAGGTCGCCTCCGCCGGTGACGCACAGGAGATGGCCGCCGCGATCAGGGAGCACATTTCCGGGTCGGCCGGGGGCGAAGCCGGGGCCGCGGTGCGTATTTTGTACGGCGGGTCCGTCAAGAGTGACAATATCGCGCCTATTATGGGTGGGCAGGATGTTGACGGCGCTCTCGTCGGCGGCGCCAGCCTCGATGCCGGTCAGTTTGCTTCAATCTGCCGGTACCATCAGGTGGCCGCTGGCCGCTGAGGCGGCGTCCAGTTGACGTACAGCACGGCGTTGTAATCACATGAGGGTTCAAGGGGAGAGAAGACACCGGTGGAGATCGCGCTCTCGGTCATTCTGATCATCGTGTCGCTTGCGATGGTCCTGCTCGTTCTCCTGCACAAGGGCAAGGGCGGCGGTCTTTCCGACATGTTCGGCGGCGGCGTCTCCTCGACCCTGGGCTCCTCGTCGGTGGTCGAGCGGAACCTGGACCGGATCACGATTTTCTTCGGCGTTCTGTGGTTCGTGCTCATCATTGCCTTGGATTGGCTGATCAATCACTGATCAACTAGAGGTCGAAGCAGTTAACTGTTGACCGTACGGTTAACAGTTAGCAAACGGTCTCGGTCTGCGTGTTTCCCGCCCGTACAGGCGGACGTGATGGTGAAATGGAATAGCCAGCGGCCGGTGGCCCAGGGTTGGTGGCCCGTCGTGGATGGCTTGGTACGGCGACAACGAGGTGATCTGTGAGCAGTGGCAACGCGATCCGCGGAAGCAGGGTAGGGGCCGGCCCGATGGGCGAGGCGGAGCGTGGCGAGGCTGCGCCCCGGGTCTGGGTGTCGTTCTGGTGCTCGAACGGGCACGAGACCAAGCCCAGCTTCGCCTCGGACGCCTCCGTCCCGGACCAGTGGGAGTGCCCACGGTGCGGCTTCCCGGCCGGCCAGAACCAGTCCGCCCCGCCGGCCCCGCCCCGCGTCGAGCCCTACAAGACGCACCTGGCCTATGTGAAGGAGCGGCGCACCGACACCGACGGCGAGGCGATCCTGGCCGAGGCCCTGCAGCGCCTTCGCGGCAGCGTCTGAGCCAGCCGCACCGGCGGCGCGTCTGAGCTGCCGTCACCCCAGCAACGTAAATCGCCCCGGACAGGCTTCTGCCCGGGGCGATTTACGTCGTGGCGCGTGGCCGGCGTTTCAGCGCGGCCGCCCGCGCTCGAGCTTGGCCAGCAGCGCGGAGTGCAGCTCCCGTAGACGCTTGGGCCCGAGGCCGTCGATGCGCGTGTCGGGCGAGTCGTGCCAGTGCAGCACCAGCTGCGACTTCCAGTGCCGGGCCGCCACCTCGGCGCCGGCCAGTTCGTCCAGGCTGTGCTGGCGGGGCGGGGGGTTGCCCCGTGCGCGGGGCAGGCCGGCCACGAAGAACAGCCGCGCGTCGGTGAGAATCACATAGCCGTCGGTGCCGTAGGCGCGTCCGAGCCACAACCCGTCCAGCCGCTCGCCCTTGTCGAGTTTGACGCCGAGCTGCTCCAGGGTCTCCGTCATCGTTAGGCGCGGCGCCGACCGGCGCATCTGGAAGGCGAACAGGCCGAGGTTGGGCTGCGCGGATGCCGCCGGGCGGAATTCATACCCGCAGTAGCGGCATTTCCGGGCGGCCGCGAGCACCATCTCGGCGCAGTCCGGGCAGAGCTTCATCGGCCGCTGGTCTGCGGCCGGTGCGGTGCCCGGCGGCCGCGGCCCGGGCGGCCCCTCTTCTTCTGACACGTTCTGCGGAGTCCTATCAGCGCCATGCCGGGAGTCGGTAATGACTGCCAGCATAGGACCCGCGCGGTGAACCAGAGGAATCAGGCGTCGGGGCCCGGAGCCGGCCCCGGGCAACGCTGAAGCATCTGGCGCTGGTGGAAGACCACCAGTTCTCGACCAAGCTGACCGGGGCGCCGCTCGGCGATCGGTGGGCCGAGGTCGACTGGGACGCCGACCCGGACTGGGAGTTCAGCAGCGCGGCGGGCGACCCGCCGCAGACGCTGTACGCGCTCTACGACGGCGCGGTGGGGCGGTCGCGGGCGTAGCTGAAATCATCCCCGCCGAAGCCGAGCCGCAGGGAGACCGGCTTGGTGCGCCGCACCCCCTGCACCGGATAGGTGCCGTCCCGCACCCGCCGCCCGATCGTCTCCGGGCCCGCCCACAGCGTTGAGGGCAGGCCGCCCTCGCGCGCCAGCGCGGCGACCGCCCCGTTGCGGGCCGCGTCGGCCAGCAGCCGCAGCGCCCGGTACAGACTCGACTTGCCGGCCCCGTTGGCCCCGGTCACCACGGTGAGCCGGGCGAGCGGGACGACGAGGCTCCGCAGCGACCGGTAGTTCTCCACCGCCAGCGTGGTTATCACCCGCCCGACGCTACCAACGCCCCGCCGCCGGCGGCGTGCGGCCCGCGCCGTACCTTGCCCGCGCCGTGACTAGGCCGGGGCGGGCGCCAGCAGGGTCGGCAGGACCTGCCGGACGTTCTCGTCCAACGTAGGGGCGGCACTGGCGTCGCCACCGAAGTGGGTCAGCAGCGCGTGCTGGAAGACGCCGTCGAGCAGCGCGTAGGCCAGCTCCGGGGTGACCGCCAGCGGTGTCTGGCTGAGCTCGGCGTACTTGGCCACGATGCGCCAGATCATCCGCTGCAGGGACTGGTCGATGTCGGTGACGTCGGCCTTGAACTTCTCGTCGAACAAGGACTGGTTGCGCAGGTCGTACCAGAGCCGGTGCAGGGTGCCGTCCTCGACCAGCGTCGCCGCCATGGCCGCGCCGAACCCGCTCCTGAGCTGGTCGGCGGTGGTGGCGGTGGCCACGATCGAGTCGTAGCGGGTGACGCACTCGGCCTTGTACTGGCGGACGCAGTACATGATCAGCTCGAACTTGTCGGCGAAGTAGTAGTGCAGCACGCCATGCGAGAACTCCGAGCGCTGCGCGATGTCGCGCAGGCTGGTGTTGGCGTAGCCCTGCTCGGCCAGTGTCCGCAGCGCCGCGGCGGCAAGCTGGTCGCGCCGCTCGGCGAACTTGTCCACCTGGCGGCGCGCGATCGTGGCCTGATTCTGACCCGGCATAACTCCACGGTACTTGACAATCGGCTGCTTGACGATTGTCCAAATTTCATAAGACGGTCGTCCAGATAAGTCTTGACAATTGTCAAGACTCCGGACAGCGTAGAGGGCACGCCGGCGGCCTAGGGCGAGTTCGCCCGGGGCCTCGGCGGCCAGCGGAGACGTGCGGCCCGGCACAGAGAGGTGTCTGATGAGCGTTTACGACCTGACGGGGCGCAAGGCCCTGGTAACCGGCGGGGCCCAGGGCCTTGGTGAGGGAATGGCGCGGGCGCTCGCCCGGGCCGGGGCGGCCGTGGTGATCGGCGACATCAGGGAGGACCTGGGCAAGGCGGCCGCCGACTCGCTGCGCCGCGACGGTGCCAGCGCCGGGTTCGTGCCGCTCGACATCACCGTCGAGGAGAGCTGGGCGCAGGCGATCCCGCAGGCCATCGAGCATCTCGGCGGGCTTGACATCCTGGTCAACAACGCCGGGGTGGAGATCACCAGCCTGCTGGTGGACATTGACCCGGCCGAGGTCCGCAAGCAGCTCGAGGTGAACGTGCTGGGCACGGCGCTTGGCATTAAGCATGGCTTCCGCGCGATGCGTCCCGGCGGCGGGGCCGGCGCGGGCGGCGCGATTGTCAACGTCGCGTCGGTGGCGGCGACGATCGCCTTCCCCGGCATCGCCATCTACTCCGCGACCAAGTCCGCGGTCGACCGGCTGACCCGGGTCGCGGCGATGGAGTCGGGCAAGCTCGGTTACGGGGTGCGGGTGAACTGCGTCTACCCCGGTCTGGTGCCGACCGAGATGGGCAATCAGCTGGCTAACGACTGCGCGGACATCGGCCTGTTCCCGAGCGCCGCCGAGGCCGCGGGGGCGGTGGCCGGGCTGACACCGCTCGGCCGCCTGGGCGAGGTGGCGGAGATCGCCGACGTGGTGGTGTTCCTCGCCTCGGACGGGGCGAGGTTCATCACCGGGGCGGGGCTCCCCGTCGACGGCGGCATGGGAATGTGAGGGGGGACCTGACGTGAGCGGCAAGAAGGTTGTGGTCTACGGCGCCTCGGGCTACACCGGGCGGCTGGTCTGCGAGTACCTGCGCGAGTTCAACGTCCCGTTCATAGCGGCCGGCCGGGACAAGGCGCGGATCGCCGAGGCGCTGGAAACGGTGCCCGGCATCGCGACCGTGGAGCACGAGATCGTCGAGGTCGAGCACGCGGTGGGGCCGCTGTCGGAGCTGTTCGACGGGGCCGAGGTGGTCTGCAACATGGTCGGGCCGTTCGCCCAGTACGGCGGCGAGGTGGTGGAGGCCTGCCTGGCCGCCGGCGCGCACTACGTGGACACCACCGGCGAGCAGGACTGGCTCATCACCGCCGAGGCCGCCTACGGCAAGCGGATGGCCGCGGCCGGCCTGCTGCTCGGGCCCGGCCTCGCGCAGATGTACACCACCGGCGAGATCGCCGCGCAGCTCTGCCTGGAGGAGCCGGGGCTGGACACCCTCGACATCCTCGTCTTCTGGAAGGGCGCGCCGACCATCGCCTCCACCCGGACGATCCTGGTCAACGCCGCCCTGGCCAAGGCCTACTACCTGGAGCAGAACGCGTACGCCGAATGGCCGGCCGACGGCGGCCTCTACTCGGTGACGGTGCCCGGCCAGCACGAGATCGGGCTCGCCCTGCCGTGGGGCGGCACCTCGCACCCGGTCTGGTTCAGCCGCGATCCGCGGGTGGCCAACGTCAAGGTGCTCGGCGGCGTCTTCAACCGGCCGCTGATGCTGGGCGTCCCGCAGATCGTCGCGGCCGCGCTCGCGCAGATCGAGGACCTGCCCGAGGAGGAGAAGCTCAAGGTGCTGTCGGAGCAGGCCGCCGCGGTGATGAACGAGATGCCACCGCGCGAGTACACCCGGATCAACACCTCGCTCGACTCGGTGCACGCCTCGGGGCCGCTCGGCCGGGCGCACTGCGTCATCCACGGCAACTGCAACTACAAGCAGACCGGCCTGCTGCAGGCGTACGCCGCCTACTCGCTGCTGCAGCAGCCGCCGCGGCGGGCCGGGTTCGCGTCCGGCTGCCAGGCGTTCGGCCACCGCGAGCTGCTCGGCGTGCTGCGCAGCTTCGGCCTGGTCATGGACCCCGTGCTCACCAGGTCGGCCTGAGGGGAGACTGGGCCATGCGGCTCGTCGACTTCCTGGACAAGGGGGCGTCGGTCCACCCTGCCGACGCCCCCTGCCTGACCATGGCCGGCCAGGCCATGAGCTATGCCGACGTGCAGCGCCTGTCCTGGTCGGTCGGGCGGGCGCTGGCCCGTTCCGGCATCAGCCCAGGGGACAAGGTGGCGGTGCTGTCCGGCAACGACCCGGTGGCGTTCGGCTCGGTCTTCGGCATCAGCCGGGCCGGCGCGGTCTGGTGCCCGGTCAACCCGCGCAGCGAGGCGGCCGAGAACCGTGAACTGCTCGGGCTGCTCGACTGCCGCTGCCTCATCTTCGCCGCCGCCTTCGCGCCGCTGGTGGCGAAGATCGCGCCGGACCTGCCCGAGCTCACCACGCTGGTCTGCCTGGACGACGATTCCGGCGCGGCCGCGGGGGAGCCCGGCCCGCTGGTCAGCGGCGCGCTCGGGTTCGGCGACTGGCTGGCCGGGCTGGACGACGGGCCATGGCAGGCCGACCCGGTCGATGACGTGGTCATGATCGCCGGGACCGGAGGCACCACCGGCCGGCCCAAGGGCGTCATGCTCACCGGCCGGAACCTGGAGACGGTGGCGTCGCTGACCCTGATGAGCTACCCCTTCACGGGCAGCCCGGTCTACCTGGCGCTCGCCCCGCTCACCCACGCCGCCGGGATCCTCTGCTTCCCCATCCTGGCGCTCGGCGGCGAGATCGTGATCATGGCGCACGCCGACCTGGGGGAGTTCCTCGCGCTCATCGGCCGGCACCGGGTCACCCACACGTTCCTGCCGCCGACGGTGATCTACTCGCTGCTCGACCACCCGGCGCTCGCGTCGGCGGACACCCGGTCCCTGCAGTGCCTGTGGTACGGGGCCGCCCCGATGTCCGCGGCCCGGCTGGAGCAGGCGATCGGCGTCTTCGGGCCGGTGCTGGGGCAGCTGTTCGGCCAGACCGAGGCGCCGATGTTCATCTCCGCGCTGGCGCCCCGGGACCACCTGCGCGCCGACGGGACGCTGGCCGCCGAGCGGTTCACCTCGGCCGGCCGCCCCACCCCGCTGACCACCGTGGCGATCATGGACGAGGCGGGCGCGCTGCTGCCGCCGGGGGAGCGCGGCGAGATCGTTGCCCGCGGCCCGCTGGTGATGGCCGGCTACTACCAGAACCCCGCCGCCACCGCCGAGGCGTCCAGGTTCGGCTGGCATCACACCGGCGACGTCGGCTACCTCGACCCCGACGGCTACCTCTACATCGTCGACCGGCTCAAGGACATGATCATCACCGGCGGCTTCAACGTCTACTCGACCGAGGTCGAGCAGGCGGTGCTGGCCCACCCGGCCGTTCTCGACTGCGCGGTCATCGGCCTGCCCGACGACAAGTGGGGGGAGCGGGTGACCGCGGTCATCCAGCCGCTGGCCGGCCAGCACGTCACACCCGAGGAGATCCGCGCCTGGGTCAAGGACCGTCTCGGCGGGGTGAAAGCCCCCAAGCAGGTCGAGATCTGGCCCGACCTGCCCCGCTCCCGGGTCGGCAAGATCCTCAAAACCGAAGTCAAGTCCCGCCTGCTGAGTCCCTGAGGCGGCGTATCCAGGCCCCATGCTCGCCCACCCCGAAGCCTCCCCGCCGACCTGATCGCCATGCTCGACACCTACGCCGCCAACCTCACCGACGCCCGCAACGGCGCGGACAGCGCGTGAGCGATTTGTACTCCCTTCCCTCCCCGACCTCCTGTCACGAGGCCAGCAGATCCTCGATGTCTCTGATGGCCTGGGCGTTGCCGGTGTACAGGACTGCGTGGATGCCCGCCTGCCGCGCTCCCTCGACGCACGGCTCGTAGTCGTCAAGGAACACCATCCGCGCGGGCTCGACCCCCAGGCGTGCGCAGGCGAGGGCGTAGATCCGCGGGTCAGGCTTGCTCATGCCGCATTCATGGGAGTAGATGATGTCGTCCATCAGGTCTTCGAAACCGTAGGCGTCCTGCTCCCGCTGTCTGGCGCCCACGAAGCTGTTGCTCAAGATCCCGGTCCGGTAGCGGGGGCGCAGGCCGCGGACGTACTCGATCAGTATTAGCTGGCCGGGTCGAGCATGGCCATCAGCCGGGTGACCGTCGCCCAGTTGCGGGCGGTGCCCTCCGCCTGGCGGCCGACGCGGGCCAGTTGCGCTGACAGCTCGCTGCGCCCGAGGCCGTCCGGAGTGCGCAGGTACATCGTCCGGCCGACGACGATAACCTCATCCTGGCTGCCTTTGGCCCTGGCCTTCTGCTCCGCGCCGGCGATGGCCTCGATCGCGTCCGCAGTCAGGGCCTCGCGCCGGAAGACGGCGTGCAGGGCCTTCGGATTGGATTCCCCGGGGAAGGGGTTGTCCGCTATCACCTGGGCCAGGTCGGCCCGGGAGACCACCACGACGGCGGGTCGCACCTCGAGGGTGCGGGCGATCTCCTGCTCCAGTGCGTCGGCCAGGCCGTTCGCGCTCTCGTCGGGGCTGGTGAAGACAAGATTGCCGCTCTGGATGTAGGTGGCGATCTCGGTGTGCCCCAGTGCTGCCGCCAGCTCGCGCAGGTCTGCCATCGCGACCCGGTTGCGGCCGCCGACGTTGATGCCGCGCAGCAGGGCAACGTATCTCATCCGGGCACCTTATACCGGCTCGGAGATGTCGATCAGGACCTTGCCGACCGCGCCCTGCTCGACCGCGTCGTACGCCGCCGTCGTCTGCGCCAGCGGGTAGTGGTGCAGCGGCAGGCCGGACTTCTCCCCGGCGCGCAGCATTCCCGCCGCCACCGCCTCGTTCACGTCCTCGGCGGCCGCGTCGAGCAGGGCCTGGTCGATCGTGTAGAGCAGCAGGAACTGGTAGCGCAGGTTGGTGCTGAAGGTGCGCCGGACATCGATCGGGAACGTGTCGCCGCCGTTGTTGGCGTAGACCGCGATCGTCGCGCCGTTGCGCGCCACCGCCACGTCCAGCTCGTTGTTGTGCGCGGGGGAGACCTCCGCGATCAGGTCAACGCCGTCCGGTGCGATCGCGCGGATCGCGGCGGCGGCATCGGTGGTGCGGTAGTTGACGACGTGCTGCGCGCCGGCCGCTGTCGCCAGGGCGGCCTTGGCGTCGCTGCTGATCGTGGTGATCACCGTCGCCCCGGACCAGACGGCGAGCTGGATGGCGGCGTTGCCGACCGCGCCCGCGCCGCCCTGCACCAGCACCACCTGCCCGCTCATCGAGGCCGGCCCCAGCCGGGAGGTGCTCCTGCCGCAGGTCAGCGCCCGGTGGGCGGTGATCGCGGGGACGCCCAGGCAGGCGCCGAGGTCGAACGCCGCGTCATCGGGGAGCGAATCCGGCAGTCGCACCACATGCCGCGCGTCGAGCACGCTGTACTCCGCGGCGGTGCCCCAGGGCAGGCCGTGCTGCCCGAGATAGAGCCACACCCGGTCGCCGATCTCCAGTCCCGGCACGTCCGCGCCGAGCGCGTCGACGAAACCCGCGCCGTCCTGGCCGGGGGTGATCTCGGGGAAGGCCATGTCCGACGACGAGACGCCGGCCCGCATCTTCCAGTCGGTGGGGTTCACCCCGGCCCGCACCAGCCGGACCCGGACCTGGCCGGGACCCGGTTCGGGAGCGGGCCGCTCGGCCAGGTTCAGAACGCCGGACGGGCCCTTTTCTGAGTAGACGATCGCACGCATGCTCACGAGCCTAGTAACTCGACCTCGACCTCGAGCGCGACGGGCCGGCCGAGGAACCGCTCGATGTCGGCCCGCTCACGGTCGAGCCCGTCCCGATGCGCGCGGGTGAACGGCTCGAACGGGCTGACGCGGACGGTGGCCGAGCGCGTCGAGCGGTCCAGCCGCCAGATGCCGATCACCCGGCCATCGCACACCACGGTCGCCTTGATGATGCCGCCCACGTACACGCGGTCCTGCTTGCCGACCTCGAGCATCGCGGCCCGGTCACGGTAGCCGAGCAGGTAGTTGTCGAACATTGGCAGCAGCCGGAACCCCGGGGACGGCTCGACGCGGCCCAGCGTCCAGCCGCGCCGCCCGTCGAAGGAAACCTCAGTCAGCTCGTCGCGGATGGAGCCGATCGCCGCCCCCGACGGCAGCCCCGACCAGGCGGTGAAGTCGGCCGCGGTGGCGGGCCCGAAGGCCCGGAAATACCGCCGCGCCAGCTCGGCCGCCAAGTCGGCCGGGTCCGCGCTGGGGGCTGGCGCCGCGGCCGGATCGGCGGCCGGGGTCACCCAGTCGTCGATCAGCACGAAGGTGGCGTCGCGGCCCACGTCCGGGCCGCGGCAGGTGACGCCGCGGGCGCTCAGCGCGGCCAGCAGATGCGTGGCGGCCTGCCCGTCCTCGGATAGCCGGATGCCGCGCTGAGCGAGCGCGGCGGCGATCTCGTGGCGGGTCAGGCCGCGTCCGTCGAGCAGTTCGCGGACGTGCGGGACGGCGGCCTGCACCAACGGCTCGGTGATGCCCAGCTGCTGCCAGCGCGACCGGTTGCCCCGCTCCATCAGCGGTCTGAACAGCGTTGCCATCCACAGCAGGTCGACGGCCGCGACCAGGTGGACGGTCGACCGCATCAGCCAGGTCCGCACCACGCTGCGCTCCAGGCGCAGCGCGTCCAGCACCGACGCCTCGTCGGGCGCGCCGGACCGGGCGCGCACGCCGAGCCGGGCGGCCCCGGGGTCCTGCGCCTGCAGGCCGACCGCGGCCGCCGCCACGCCGGCCGTCGTCGTCATGGACCGTGCGGCTAGGCCCTGCCTGGTCATCCGCTCAGCCAGAAAATCCACGCCGGCCCCCGGGGCGTCAGAGCCAGTCGCGGCGGCGGAAGACCCAGTAGAGCAGCGAGCCGGCGACGAGCATGATTCCGATCGAGCTGATGAAGCCGGCCCTGGCGCTGAACCCCGGGTAGGGCACGTTCATGCCGTAGAAGCCGGTGATGAAGGTGGGCACGGCGATGATCGCCGCCCACGAGGTCACCTTCTTGGTGATGATGTTCATCCGGTTGCCCTGGATGGTCAGGTTGGTCTCCAGGATCGTCGTCACCAGGTCACGCAGCGACTCGGTCCACTCGGTGGCGCGCAGCACGTGGTCGTAGACGTCCTGGTAATACGGCATCAGCTCGCTGTCGACGAACCGCACGTCGCGGCGCATCAGGGTGTTCAGCACCTCGCGCATCGGGAGCACGATCCGCCGCAGCAGCACCAGGGACTTGCGCAGCTCGAAGGAGCGCCGGTGCACGGAAATGTTGGTGGGCTTGTCGTCGAAGAGGTTGTCCTCCAGATCCTCGACCGCGTCGTCCAGCGACTGCACCGCCTCGAAGTGGCCGTCCACGATGAAGTCGAGCAGTCCGTGCAGCAGGAAACCCACGCCGTGCCGGGCCAGGTCGGGGCTGGAGTCCCAGCGCTCGACGACCTTGCCGATGTCCAGGCCGTCGTCCTTGCGGATGGTGATCAGCGCATGCGGCAGGATGAAGGCCGACAGCTCGGTGGTGGCGAGCTCGCCGCTGGTGGAGTCGAGCCGCGCTCCGTAGACGGTCATGAACAGGTGCGTCTCGTACCGGTCGATCTTCGGCCGCTCCCGGTCGAAGAGCGCGTCCTCGATCGCCACCGGGTGCAGGCCGAATTCGTTCTGCAGCACCTCCAGGTCCGCGCGGTCGGGGTCGCGCAGGTCGAGCCAGATCGTGGCCTTGCCCGTGGTCAGGTGATCGCTGATCCGGTCGACCGGGAACCCCTGGTCGACGAGCTGGCCGTCTTCGTAGAGCCGGGTGCGCGCCTGGCATCGGGTCGGCGAGGTCTTGCAGATCGCGGCCTCGGCCACGGTGTGCGGGTCGCTGCCGTGGAAGGTGGTCTCCCGCACCGCGCTGGCGCCTAGTTGGCCGCCGATCGCGCCGTTCGAGCTGCCGGACTGCGCTGACTCCATGAGATACCCCCGGTTCGGTGCATGCCGGACCTAGGATCTCATCCCCGCCCGGGTCCCCGCGCCGGGACCGGCCCGCGCGACCGCCCGTCCCGGGGCGGGCGCCGCTCCAGGTGACCGCGGCCGCGGGACGGCGGGCGGTCAGTGGGCGAAGGACTTCCGCTTTTCCTGGAGTTCCGGCGGCATCTGCGTCTGCGGGTGGTGCTCGAGATAGCGCAGATGCATCCGGAAGTCGTCCAGCAGCAGGTTCGCCAGGTCCATGGAGAACCCGTTCCGGATGACGATGCGCATCACCGCCATGTCGGTCAGGTTCTCGGGGAAGGTGTAGGCCGGCACCTGCCAGCCGCGCATCCGCAGCCGCTCCGACAGGTCGTAGACCGAGTACCGGTCGATGTCATCGTGCAGCTTGAACGCGAACACCGGCAGGTCGCTGCCGTCGCTCAGCAGCTCGAACTGGTCGAGCTTGCTGATCTCAGCCGACAGGTACTTGGCGATGTCCTGGCACGTCTGCTGCACGTGCTGGTAGCCGGAGAACCCGAGCCGGATGAAGTTGTAGTACTGCGCCGCGACCTGGGCGCCGGGCCGGGAGAAGTTCAGCGCGAACGTCGGCATCTCACCGCCGAGGTAGTTGACCTTGAAGATCAGCTCCTCGGGAAGGGCATCGGAGTCCCGCCAGAGGATCCAGCCCACACCCGGGTAGACCAGGCCGTACTTGTGCCCGGAGGTGTTGATGGAGGCGACCCGGTCCACCCGGAAGTCCCATTTCAGGTTCGGCTGCAGGAACGGCGCGACGAACCCGCCGGACGCCCCGTCCACGTGAATCGGCACATCGGGGCCGCCCGGCGTCGCCGCCAGCGCGTCCAGCGCGGTGTTCACCTCGGCCACCGGCTCGTACGAACCGTCCATGGTCGACCCGAGGATGACCACCACCCCGATGGTGTTCTCGTCGCACAGCGCCGCCGCCTCGGCCGCGCCGAGGTGGTACCGCCCCTTCTCAACCGGAACGTACTTCGGCTCGACGTCCCAGTAGCGGCAGAACTTCTCCCAGCAGACCTGGACGTTGGTCCCCATCACCAGGTTCGGGCGGGCGGTGTCCTTCCCGGCTGCCTTGCGGCGGGCGCGCCAGCGCCACAGCAGCGCCATCCCGCCGAGCATGCAGGCCTCGCTCGAGCCGGTGGTCGAGCAGCCGATCGACTCGCCGTGCGGCGCGTGCCACAGCGACCCGATGATGTTCACGCAGCGCTTCTCGAGCTCCGCCGTCTGCGGGTACTCGTCCTTGTCGATCATGTTCTTGGGGGCGCACTCGGCCATCAGCAGCTCGGCCTCTGGCTCCATCCAGGTGGTGACGAAGGTCGCCAGGTTCAGCCGGGCGTTGCCGTCGAGGATGAGCTCGTCCCGTACCACCTGCAGCGCCGTGCGCGGCAGCACGCCGTGCTCCGGCAGATCGTAGCGGGGGATGTCGCAGCTCTTCTCCCGGAAGTAGACCGGGTTGATGTCGAGTTCGGCGTTGGCCTCGTGCTTCTCGACCCGCTTGTGCAGCTCTGGCATGCCCCCCAGGCTAGACCCGCGGACAGGGATGCCCGCTTCCTAGGCCGGCGCAGGCGCGCCTGTGCCGTCGGCATAGGTTGTTCTGGGCGGCATGACGAAGGGGTGGGATGACGATGGAGTATCGACAGCTGGGCCGCAGCGGTCTGCGGGTGTCGGCGCTGACGCTCGGCACGATGACGTTCGGCGGGCGCGGCGGTTTCCGCGCGGTGGGCGCGACCGACGTGGAGGGGGCGCGCCGTCAGGTCGACCTGTGCCTGGACGCCGGGGTGAACCTGATCGACACGGCCGACGTCTACTCGGGCGGGCTGTCGGAGGAGATCACCGGGGAGGTGATCAAGGGCCGCCGGGACTCGCTGCTGCTCTCCAGCAAGGTGCGGATGCCGATGGGCGACGGGCCGAACGACGCCGGGCTGTCCCGCCATCACATCATCGCCGGCTGCGAGGCGAGCCTGCGCAGGCTCGGCACCGACCATATCGACATCTACCACGTGCACGAGTGGGACGGGCAGACCCGGCTGGAGGAGACCCTGTCCGCGCTTGACTCGCTGGTCACGGCGGGGAAGGTCCGCTATCTGGCGGTGTCGAACTACGCGGGCTGGCAGCTGATGAAGGCGCTCGCGATCGCCGACAGCCGCGGCTGGGAGCGGTTCTCGGCGCAGCAGATCTACTACTCGCTTGAGGCCAGGGACGCCGAGTACGAGCTTGTCCCGCTCTCGATCGACCAGGGGCTCGGCATCCTGGTGTGGTCGCCGCTGGCCGGCGGGCTGCTCTCGGGCAAATACCGCCGTGATTCCTCCCCGTCGGGGCAGACCCGGCAGCTGTCCGGCCAATGGCACGAGCCGCCGGTGCGTGACCAGGAGAAGCTGTACGACACGATCGAGGTCCTGGTCGACGTGGCGAACGCGCACGGCGCCTCGGCCGCCCAGGTCGCGCTGGCCTGGCTGCTGGCCAAGCCCGCGGTCACCACGCTGATCATCGGGGCCCGGACCGACGAGCAGCTGCGCGACAACCTGGGCGCGGCCTCGCTGTCGCTGACCGAGGACGAGCGTGAGGCGCTGGACAAGGTCAGCGCGCCGGAGCTGATCTACCCGCACTGGCACCACCTCGCTACCGCCAAGGACCGCCTCGGCCCGGCCGACCTGTCGCTGCTCGGGCGGCACCTGCGGACTCCGTGAGCGAATGGCCATGAGTGATCACGTCGGCTTCGCTGACGGGGCCGCGGATGTGAACCTGGACGTCGCCTGGATCCACGGTTCGGAGGCGGCCAAGTACAACACCGACCCCGACATCCAGGTGCACGCCTGCGACGAGCACACCTACATCCTGCGGCAGAACAAGGCGGTCTGCTACGAGGCGCCGTTCCTGTTCCTGCTCTTCGGGGCCGCACGGGCGCTGCTGCTTGACACCGGGGCCACCGCGAACCCGGAGTTCTTCCCGCTGCGCCGCACCGTCGACGCGATCATGGCTGGCTGGCTGGCCAGCCACCCGCACCCGAATGACTACGGGCTGCTTGTCCTGCACACCCACTCGCACTCCGACCACACCGCCGCCGACGGCCAGTTCGCCGGCCGGCCGAACACCGAGGTCGTCGGGGCCAAGCGGGACCCCGCATGGCGCTACTTCGGCTTTGCCGACCAGCCGCAGAAGGTGGCCGAGGTCGATCTCGGCGGCCGGGTCCTGGACTGCCTGGCCACCCCCGGGCACCACGAGGCGGCGGTCACCTTCTACGACCGCTACACCCGGATCCTGTTCACCGGCGACACCATCTACCCGGGCCGGCTGTATGTCTTCGACTGGCCCGCCTTCGTCGCCTCGATCGACCGGCTGGCCGCCTGGTGCGCGCAGCGGCCGGTGAGCCACCTGCTCGGCTGCCACATCGAGATGACGGCCACCGACGGAGTGGACTACCCGGTCGGCTGGAGCTACCAGCCGGACGAGCCGCCGCTGCAGCTCACCACGGACCACCTCGAGCAGATCCAGGCCACCCTCAGGACCCATGACCTTCAGCCGGGCCGTTACGTTCTGCCGAAGATGATCATCACGCCTGTCGGGTAGCGGCCTTCCCAAGGTTCAATAGGACCGGAGACCGATCCAGTTGAAGCGGCTCGCAGGGCCCAGCGCAGAAGGAGAGCCGCGGCATGACCAGTGCGGAGTCGTCCATTTACGAGGTGGTCAACCCGGCCACCGAGAAGGTAATCGCCGCGGTTGAGCTGGCCGGGACCAGCGAGACCGACGCCGCGATCGCCCGCGCGGCCACGGCCTACGACAGCTGGCGCGCGGTGGCGCCGGCCGACCGCGGGCGGCTGCTGCGGGCTTTCGCCGCCGCCGTCGACGCCGACATGGGCAAGCTGGCCGCGCTCGAGGTCGCCAACGCCGGGCACACGGTGGGCAACGCGCGCTGGGAGGCGGGCAACGTCCGCGACGTGCTCGAGTACTACAGCGCCGCCCCCGAGCGGAACTTCGGCCGCCAGATCCCGGTCGCGGGCGGCATTGACATCACCTTCAAGGAGCCGCTCGGCGTGGTCGGGGTGATCGTGCCGTGGAACTTCCCGATGCCGATCGCGGGCTGGGCCCTGGCCCCCGCGCTGGCGGCCGGCAACACTTCTCCGGCTGGTCGAGCACGTAGGCGGTCCGCAAGATCGTCTTCACCGGGTCCACCGGGGTGGGCAAGAGAGATCATGGCCGGTGCGCGGCCCAGGTGAAGCCGGTGACGCTCGAGCTCGGCGGCAAGAGCGCCAACATCGTGTTCGCCGACTCCGACCTCGCCGCCGCCGCCGCGGCGCCGTCGGCGGCTTCGACAACGCCGGCCAGGACTGCTGCGCCCGCACCCGGGTGCTGGTCGAGCAGTCCGCGTTCGATGGAATTCATGGCGCTGCTCGGAGCCGGCCGTGCGCGGGATCCGGGTGGCGACCCGCTCGACTCCTCGAGCCGAGATGGGGCCGCTCATCTCGCCGCGGCAGCGCGCCCGGGTCGCCGGGTACGTGCCCGACGACGCGCCGGTCGCTTCCGCGGCACGGCGCCGTCCGGCCCCGGATTCTGGTTCCCGCCCACCGTCCTGGGCCCGGCCAGCCGTGACTCGGCCGCCTTCCGGGAGGAGATCTTCGGCCCGGTGCATCAGCGTCGTGCCCTTCCGCGACGAGGCGGAGGCGGTGCGGATCGCCAACGACACCGATTACGGGCTCTCCGGTTCGATCTGGACCCGCGACCTCGGCCGGGCGCTGCGCGTCGCCCGCGCGGTCGAGTCGGGCAACCTCTCGGTCAACTCCCACTCCTCGGTCCGCTACTGCACCCCGTTCGGCGGCTTCAAGCAGTCCGGCCTCGGCCGCGAACTCGGCCCGGACGCGCTCGACGCCTTCACCGAAACCAAGAACGTCTTTATCTCCACGACAGAGAGCACCCCGTGAACAGCACAAAGAGCAACCCCGTGAGCAATACGGGCAGAGCCGGATCGATCCTGAGCATCGGCTCGAGCGGATCCATCTTGTCCATCGGATCCTCGGGCTCGATCCTGTCGATCGGGTCCGCGGGCTCGATCTTGTCGATCGGTTCGGCCGGCTCGCTGGCCTCAGTGCTGTCGGTCGGCTCGCTCGCCAGCGTCGGCTCGGTCCTGTCCGGCCTGTCCTTCTGGTCCATCCGCGCCTGGCGGTCCCGCCAGGCAGTCGGCGGCGCCGCGGTCCGTCTGAACTCGCAGTGAACTCGCCAGGAGTGTTCGCGGACCTGGCCGCCCAGCGCGCGTGCTGGCACCCGGTCGCGTTCGCCAGCGAGGTCGCTGACCGCCCGGTGCACGCCGACCTGCTCGGTGAGCCGCTGGTGGTGTGGCGCGGGGCCGGCGGGGCGCCGCGGGTGATGTCGGATCTGTGCGTGCACCGCGGCACCGCGCTGTCGCTGGGCCAGGTCCAGGGCGACGAAATAGTCTGCGCCTACCACGGCTGGCGCTACGCCGCCGATGGCCGGTGCGTGGCGATCCCGCAGAAGGAGGACCCGGCCGAGGTCCCGGCCCGGGCCCGGGTCCAGGCCTTCCGCGCGCAGGAACGCTACGGGCTGATCTGGGTCGCGCTCGAGGAGCCCCGGTGGCCGCTGCCGGAGGTGCCCGAGCTGGAAGGGGGCGAGTGGGCGGTCGTCACCGCCGGGCCGTACCGCTGGCACTGCGACGCGGCGCGGCAGGTAGAGAACTTCACCGACTTCGGGCACTTCCCCTGGGTTCACCCGGGGTTGCTCGGCGACCCGGAGCGGCCGGTGGTCCCGCGCCACCAGGTGCACCCCGACGGCCACGTGCTGCGGTATGAAATCGTCCGGCCGGAGGCGCCCAACAGCGAGGACTTCCCGGTCTTCGGCAACGAGCAGGCCGGCCCGCCGGAACGGCGCAGCCGCTACGAGCTCCACCTGCCCTACACGATCGTGCTCCGGCTCGGCTGGGGCGGGCAGCGCGGCATGGTGTACTTCTTCGCCTCGCAGCCGGCCGCCGCCGGCCGCTGCGCGGGCTACGTCGTGATCGGCCGCAACTACAACACCGACCAGCCCGATCAGGTGATCCGCGAATTCGAGGACACCATCTTCGGCCAGGACCAGGTCGTGGTCGAATCCCAGCGGCCTGAGCGGGTGCCGTTCGACCTGGCGGCCGAGCTGCACCTGCGCTTCGACGCGGTCGCCGTCGCCTACCGGAAGGCCATGCGCGAGCTAGGCCTGGCCGCCGGCGCCCCGATCGGGATTCCCGCCGAGTAGCCGTCTCCAGCACGCGGGCGCCTTGACCACGGCGAGTGGCAGCAGACCGGGCCGCCCTCGTCGGCACCACCCCGGGGCGCTACCGGGCAGGTCTGTCTTAACCGGTGTGCGCGGCGTACCCGGCGGCTCTGTCCACGATCAGCCGCACGGCCACCCGGACCGCACCGGGCCGGTCCTCGCCCGGGTCCCTGCCGTCGTACTTCCAGGACAGCTGGGTGTCGAGCCGCCGTCCGGCGTCCGGCCTCATGGACACCCGGCCGCGCAGCTCCACGTAATTCTCCGGGTCCGCGGCGTCGATCACGGTGACGCTGACGCGCGGGTCGCGCAGCATGTTGCGGTGTTTGACGCGTCCCTCGACCGTCGAGAACAGCACGTCAGCCCCGTCGCGGCCGACCCACATCACGGAGGTCTGCGGGCTGCCGTCGGGATTGACCGTGGCCAGGACCGCATAATTACGCCCGTCGAGCAGCCTGAGCGCCGCTGCGCTGAGAACGATTCCCATGGCGGCACCGTAACAGGCGGCACGCCGGTGCGGCCGCCAGCGCGCGACCCTGGCGGCCGCGACGACCCACTGAGATCCTGCCGGGAAATCAGCCGGCCCGTGCCGGGTTGTCCTGCCCATAGGACGGTTAGGATGCAGATCATGGCAGGAATTGTGTTGCGGGTCCGGCTCATCGGCGGCGATAACCTGGACGTCAGCTACGAGGAACCGGACACGGCCGACGAGGACGAGGTCACCGATCATTTCATCGCGGCGCTGGCCCAGGACTCCGGCCTGGTTCACGTCCTTCACGGTGACCGGCTCGTCGTGCTGTACGGCCGAGGAGTCGCCGCCATCGAGGTTGCCCCTCGCGGCGCCGTCCTCTGACTCGTATCCCGCACGCTGCTGCTTCACCGCGTCCGGACGCCCGCCACGGTGCGCTGGCCTTAGGCCGTCCCGGCGACGCCGATTAGGTTGCCCTCAGGGTCGGTGAAGTGGCCGACCACCAGGCCGGTGGGTGCCCGTTCGGGGCCCATCTGGCGTTTGCCGCCGAGGCGCTCGGCCTCGGCCAGGGCGGCCTCGACGTTCGGCACACCGACGTAGAAGATGACATGGGCCGGGTAGCGGGCACCTCCGCCGATGCCGCCCGGGATGCCTGCCCCGTCGGGGGTCGTGATGCGGTCAACGAAGCCGTAGTCCGTCGGCTCAGATACCGCTTCGGCGACCGGGGAACTGGTGTCGAACTGCCAGCCGAACAGCTCACCGAAGTAGGTCCGGAGCTTGTCCGGGTTCTTGCCGATGATCTCGAAGTGCACAACCGGGTGTGTCACGAGTACTCCTTTCCGAGTCCGGCGTTGTTGGGCATGGTTCTCTGTGCTGACCGCAACAGCGCGGGGAATTCATCGGCGGCGAGCCGGACACAGCGGCCGTGTGGTCAAACGCGGGCGCGTTGTCCCTGTAAGGCGAGAGGGCACCTTCGGATCGCCTGCTGGGCAGCATTAATCTGGGGCGAGCGCCACGTCACCGACCCGGGAGCCGCCCTGTGGATTCGTCAGCACCGCCCCTGTCGCCTGCCGGCCGCTACCGGGGTCGCGCCCCGCACCGGCGGTACCGCGCTGGTCGAATGCCTGGCCGCGCACCAGGTTCCGCTGTGGACCTGCGTCCCCGGCGAGAGCTTCCTGGCGGTGCTCGACGCGCTCTGGCAGGCCCAGCAGCAGTCGGCGGCCGACGGCGCGGCCGGCCCGCGGGTCATCTCCACGCGGCATGAGGCGGCGGCGGCCAACATGGCCGAGGCGGCCGGCAAGCTGACCGGACGGGCCGCCGTCTGCCTGGTCACCCGCGGGCCCGGCGCATCCCACGCGAGCATCGCCCTGCACACGGCCTACCAGGACGGCACCCCGCTCATCCTCGTCGTGGGCCAGGTCTCCCGGAGCCTGCTGGGCCGGGACGCCTTCCAGGAGATGGACTACGAGCGCGTCTTCGGGTCCTCGGCCAAATCGGTGGTGACGATCCCCGAAGCGGACCGCATCCCCGAGCTGGTGGCGCAGGCGGTGCACGTCGCGCACAGCGGCCGCCCGGGGCCGGTGGTGCTGGTGGTGCCGGAAGACGTCCAGTACGACCTGACCGCCGCCCCGGTGCAGATCGCGCCGCCGTCCGCCGCACCGGCGCTGGCGAACGCCGACCGGGACGCGCTGCTGGGGAAACTGGGCGCGGCCCGGCGGCCCGTGCTCATCGTCGGCGGCCCCGGCTGGTCGCAGCCGGTCGGTGACGATGTCACCGCCTTCGCCGAGCGCAACGCCATCCCGATGGCGGCGGCCTTCCGCTGGCAGGACGCCGTGGACAACGCCTCGCCCAGCTATGCCGGCTACCTCGGCCTTGGCGGCAGCCCGGATCTGCGCCAGCAGGTAACAGCGGACGCCGACCTGATCGTGGCGCTCGGACCGCGGCTGGACGACCCGACCACCAACGGCTACCGGCTCGACGCCGCCGCCGGCCGGACCGTGCTGGTGTCGCAGGCGCCCGGCGACCTTGGCCGCCCGCCCGCCCCGGCGCTGGCGATCCACGCGAGCCTGGGATCGGTTGCCAGCGCGCTGCGCGCGGCCGAGCTGCCGGCGTCGGCCGGCCGACGTGACTGGCGGGCAACGCTCCGCGCCGTCCAGGAGCGGTTCCGCGAGCCGAACGGGGAGGACCTCAAGCTCAGCACCGCGGCCGTCGTCGCGCATCTGCGCGAGGTCCTGCCGGACGGCGCGATCGTCACCAACGGGGCCGGCAACTACGCCATCTGGCTGCAGCGGTTCTTCGAGTTCCGCCGGTTCGGCACCCAGCTGGCCCCGCGCAACGGGGCCATGGGCTACGGCGTCCCCGCCGGACTGGCCGCGGCGGCCCTGCACCCGGACCGCCCGGTGGTCACCCTGGCGGGCGATGGCTGCTTCCTGATGAGCGGGAACGAGCTCGCCACCGCGGTCCAGTTCGGGCTCAACGTCACCGTGATCGTGGTCAACAACGGCATGCTGGGCACCATCCGCATGCACCAGGAGCGGACCTTCCCCGGACATGTGATCGCCACCGGGCTGCGCAACCCCGACTTCACCGCCTACGCGGAGTCGTTTGGCGCGCTCGGCCTGCTGGTGGAGCGGACCGAGGAGTTCCCCGCCGCCCTCGCCCGCGCCCTCGCGTACGCCGGCCCGGCCCTGATCGAGCTGCGCACGGACCCGGAGCAACTCAGCCCCGATGTGCGCGTCAACCAAGCCAAGCGGGGAGCTCAGTCCTCGGGATAGAGGCCGGCCACCAGTTCGCAGGCGCGCTCGAACACGGCGGTGGTGAGGATGTCCGGCGCGATGTGCTGGTAGATCTGCAGTCCGCACAGCAGGGCGGCACCGATGGCCCAGACTTCGGCCGGGGTGGTCCCGGGGAGCGGCTGATCAGGGTCGGCGGCGGCCAGTTCCGCCAGCCGCTGCTGATAGAGGCCGCTGTAGCGATGCAGGTCATTGGGGCTGCGCAGCAGTGCCGCGAGGAACTCAAGCTCCATCGCCAGCTCGGCCTTGTCCGTGAATGCCTCGTTGCTGGCCATCACCCGGCTGAACTCCGCCACCCGTTTGCGCAGCGGCAGAGACGGGTCGTTCATCGCGGTCACCAGGTCCGGTGTCGGCGTGGCCTCGATCGCGCTGATCAGCAGGTCCTCTTTGCTGGCGAAGTGGCCGTAGATAGCGCCCTTGGTCACGCTGGCCGCCTCGGCCACCTGCTCAAGCGAGGTCGCCGCGTAGCCGCGCTCCCGGAAGAGCCGCCGGGCCTCGGCGAGCAGGCGCTCGCGCGTCATCGCTTTGGAGGTCTCCCTTGTCATCCTGGCCACAGGCCCATGCTGCCACATGGCGCCGCCCTATTGATATTCCGCTGGTCTCCAGATACCGTCGGTATATGAAATGGCGGCGGCTGGCCGCCCGAATCGGGGAGGACGCACGTGAGCCTCGGAGAAAAAGTGATGCGCCGGGTGGAGCCCGCGGTGCTCCGGTACTACCAATGGCGCGGCGATCCGCTCGCCCGGTGGCTGCGGCCGCAGACGAAGGCCGACCCTTACCCGCTGTATGCCGACATCCGCCGGCGTCCCCTCACCCGCAGTGCGCTCGGTCTGTGGATGACGGCGGACCACGCCGCGGCGGCGAGCATCCTGCGGGACCGGCGGTTCAGCTCCTCTCCCGTGCACCAGCGCGGTTACCAGCCGCCCGCCTACCCGGCGGGCGATCCCCGCGCGGATCTTCCCGCCACCGACCTGCTCACGATGGACCCGCCCGACCACACCCGGATCCGGCGCCTGGTGTCCGGTGCCTTCACCCCGAAGGCGATCGCTGGCCTGGAGCCGTGGATCCGCGAAACCACCGGCCGCCTCCTCGCCTCAGCCGACGCCGCGGCGGGCTTCGACCTCATCGACGTGCTGGCCTCCCCGCTGCCCATCGCGGTGATCTGCCACCTGCTCGGCGTGCCGGCCCAGGACCAGGCCAGCTTCCGGGCCTGGGGCCACGGCGTCGCCACCACCGTCGAACCGCAAACCTCCGCGGCCGCCGCGAAGCAGCCGCGCGCGGCGGAGCTTGCCCTGACCTGCTACCTGCGGGACCTGGTGGCCAAGCGCCGCGCCGACCCCGACGACAGCCTCCTTTCCGCCCTTATCGCGATCGAGGAGGACGGCGACCGGCTCAGCTCCGACGAGCTCGTCAGCACGGCGCTGGTCCTGCTCATCGCCGGCTTCGAGACGACCGCCAATCTGATCGGGAACGGCACCGTCGCCCTGCTCGGCGAGCCGGGGCACTGGCAGCGGCTGCACGCGGATCCGGCGCTGATCCCCGGCGCGGTCGAGGAACTGCTCCGCTACGACAGCCCGGTCCAGGTGACCATGCGCACCGCGACCGAGGACGTGCAGCTCGACGGCACGGCGATCCCGAAGGGCACGCCGGTCGCCGTGGCCATCGGCGGCGCCAACCGCGATCCGGCCGTGTTCGACCAGCCCGACCGTCTCATCATCGACCGGCCGAACGCCTCACGCCACCTGGCTTTCTCGCTCGGGATCCACGGCTGCCTGGGCCAGGCGCTGGCCCGCCTCGAGGGCCGCATCGCCTTCGAGGAACTCACCCGCCGGTACCCAACGCTCGCGCTGACGGGGCCGCCCGTCCGGCGGCCGCTGCTCGTGCTGCGCGGCTTCGAGACCGTCCCCGTCCGCGCGCCCGCGCCCTCGGACACCGAAACCACCGCGGGGAAGGTGAGCGGCGGTTATCAGGCGCAGCGCTGAGCAACCCGCCCCATGAAGCACAATCCGGACAGGTGCCGCTCCATCTCGTGCGCCGCGGCGTCGGCGTCGCCGTCGGACAGGCAGTCGAGCAGCCGGCGGCGCGAGTTGAGGATGATGGTGTCGGCCACCGGCCCGACCGTGAGCGCCAGGTCGTGCGTCCACCCCACGGCGGCGCCGGCCACCCGGGCCAGCACCGGGTCGCCGGTCGCGTCGCCGAGCAGGTTGAAGATCTCGGCATGGGCCGCCGCCTTGCGGTCCCACTCCAGCCGGCTCGGCAGGCAGGCGGCCTGCTGGACGCTGGCCGCCAGGGCCATCAGGTGCGCCGACTCCATCCGCCGGCAGGCGGCGCGCACCATCGTTCCCTGCATCAAGATCAGGACCTCATCGGTCATGCGTCCCTCCGCGTCAGCCACTCGGTCTACTCGCGCGCTGCGAATACTCCGATTGTCAGATCCGGTACGGTCACCCCGCATCCGGCAAATGACTGTTCCGCTGACCGCTACCGTTCCCGCCGGCAGCGACATCGACTCCGCCAATGCCCGAACTAAAAGTCCGGCATAGCGATCGATCGTGTGACGTAGTGGTCTTATAGCGGCAAGTGCCAACGCACGCGATAACCAGGTGACGCCGGTGATCGTCCCCGCGACAATGGCCGCCATGGAAGAGGTCGAGGTCGTCGTCGCCCATTCCGATCGCGCGACCCTGCGGGTCGGTGACATGTTCCTGAAGATCGACGCTGATCAGGCGCGGGCCGACGCCGAGGTCGAGGCGATGGCCCTGGCGCCGGTCCCGACGCCGGAGATCCTGTGGCGCAAGCCGCCCGTGCTCGCGATCGCCGCCGTCGGCGGGACGGCACTCGGCCACCTCGGCGAGCCGTCGAAGGCGTCGAAGGCGGCGTGGGCCGCGGCCGGTGCCGCGGTGCGGATGCTGCACGACGCGCCGCTGCCGCCATGGCCCGGCCCGGGCCCCGGCGAGCTCGCATCGCGGCTCGACGGCGAGTGCGAGTGGCTCGTCGCCAACGGCGTCCTTCCCGCCGACATGGTCACGCGCAACCGCCGGCTCGCCGAGACTGCGCTCCGGCCATGGACACCGGTCTTCACGCACGGCGACCTGCAGGTCGACCACGTCTTCGTCGCCGGTGACGAGATCACCGGCGTGATCGACTGGTCCGAGGCGTCCCAGGGCGACGCGCTCTTTGACCTCGCCATCCTCACGCTCGGGCACAAGGAGCACCTTAGCGACGTCGTCGCCGGCTACGGCACCGACGTCGACCGCGACCTCATCCGCGCATGGTGGTCGTTGCGATGCTTGACTAGCGTCCGCTGGCTGGCCGAGCACGGCTACGGCTCGCCGGACGAGTTCCCCGAGGTCGCCGTGCTGAGATCCCGGCTGTGAGGCTGCACGAGCCGGACGGCTGCTACGACGAAGCCAAACGCGGGCGCCGCTCAGGCGCTCGCTACGGGCCACGCCTTGAGCTTTTTGCGGGCGGTGCCGTTGTTGCCCAGGTGGTAGACGGCCACGCTGGCGGGGTGGACGGTGAACGCGTCGAACGGCTCGGCTTCGATGATCTTCAGGTCCTCGAATGTGGCCGCCCCGACGGTGAGGTGGGGCAGGTAGTTGCCCGCGCCGATCTGGGCGGGCACGTATGTCTCGACCCAGTCGATGATGGTCGGGCTGATCACTTCGCCCGGGTCGGCCACGAAAGCCCCGGCGGTGCCCCCGGACCCGGTGAAGGGCGCGATCGCGGCGGTCAGCCTGGCCTGGAATCGAGCACCTCCGGGCTGACCTCGACCAGGAGAACGGCGGGCCCGTAGCCGGGGAAACCCCAGTCGGCGTGCGCGATTTTGACCGCCCGGTAAGACAGCGCGGCCATATCGGTCTCCGCCACCGTCTTCGCGGCAGCCTGGTAGACCTGATCGAGGTCCTCGGTGCGGAGACGCTGGAGTGTGGTGATGTGCGGCTGGTGGGTGTCGTCTAGCGCCCACCCCTGCGGCAGGCTCGCCAGCATCCGCGCGTTGACCGCGCGGGCCCGCTCCATCGTGGCCTCGTCCGGGTCGACCAGCACGTCGATCGCCGTCAGGCCGCTCATGTAGCTGTTCCTTGCGTGAATACGGTTTTCCAGTCGTTTTTCATGCTGACGACCGTCCAGCCCAGCTCCTGCCGCCTCGGCCAGCGACTTCTCGGCGCCATTGGTGTAAGCGAACTCGCGCTCGTCGTCGTCGTGATTGAGCAGCAGGGCGAAGCGGGCCGATTCCAGCATCTCGATGTCCACGTCGGCGTTGCCGCCGGCGAAGGCGGGCAGCCGCCCGGTCTGGGCGAAGATGTGCTCGGGCTTGCCCGGGCCGACGTCGAGACCGCCCAGTGCCCCCTCGGCCCGGACGATCCTGCCATCGGCGTAGGTGTACTCGGCGGCGGTGCCGATCACGTTCTCCTTGTAGATGCCCCAGGCATCCTCCGCGAACGCGCGCATGAAATCGCGGCCGCCGCCGGAGGTGACGAAGACGCGGAACTGGTGCGCCTTGAGCAGTTCGAGCAGCTCGAGCATCGGCTGGTACACCAGCTCGATGTAGGGCACGCCCAGCTTCGGCTGCCTGGAGGTCTTCAGCCACTCGCGCACCTGCGCGTCGAACTCCTCCGGCGTGGTGCCCGCCCAGGAACGCGTGAAGGCCTGCAGCAGCGAGCCCACCACCTCCGGGTCCTGGACCGCGACGCCCCCCAGGAACGCCATGTCCCGCTCGATGATGGCCTTGTACGGCTGCTGGCCGGCCAGCGAGGGGTCGGCCTTGATCTCCTCGCCCCACTTGCGGAACACGAAGTCGAACTGCGGCGGCAGCGGCTGCTCCACCCACAGCGTGCCGTCGTTGTCGAAGCGGCGATGCGGTCCGCCAGCGCGACGAAACCCGGACCCGGCGTCGTGGCCGACGCGACGAAGTCAAGGATGGCCTGCCTGGCCGGACCCTCAGTCCAGCTTCCGAGCACCGTCTCAGTCATGCTCACCGCCCCTTCGGGCCGCCGTTGCCTGGCCGGGCAGGCCCTCCTCGGCGGAGGGCAGGCACAAGGCCAGGCCAAGCCGTGCGGAGCGCGCACCAGGCGCCCGCCTTTCACCAAGAAGCTACCGGCGGAGGCGGCGACAGGGTCAGCCGGGGCGGCGTCAGGGCTCCTGCCGCTTGCCGCGCAGCAGCGAGGCCAGGCCGGCCAGCACCGACAGCACGGCGGACACGCTGAACACCACGACCAGGCCGCTGTGGAACGGGCCGGCCAGCAGGCCGGGGAAGAACTCCCGGCCGGTGAGCGTCGTCTGGTTGGTGGCGGGCAGCGTGGCCAGCACCCCGGTCGGCTGGAGCAGGTGCTGGATCGGGTTGACGCCGAGCACCGAGGCGAACAGCGACGACACCGGGGGCAAGCTGGCGACCTGGTGCGCTACCCCGGACGGCACGCCGAGCCTGATCAGCCCGTTGCTCAGCGTGGTGGGCAGGCTGCTGGACAGCCCGGCGATCATCAGCGTGAAGACGACGCCGATGGAGATCGCGGTACCGGAGTTCTGGAAGGTCGCCCGCATCCCCGAGGCGACGCCCCGGTCGCTGGCCGGGACGCTGCCCATGATCGACGAGGAGTTCGGCGACGCGAACATTCCGCTGCCGATGCCGTTCAGGCCGATCAGCAGGGCGAAGATCCAGTACGGGAAGACGACCGGGAGCAGCGCCAGCCCGATGAAGCTGCTCGCGAACACCGCCGCCCCGGCGCTGGCGATCCCGCGGGAGCCGAACTTGTCGGACAAGATCCCCGAGGTCGGCCCGGCCACCAGGAAGCCGGCGGTCAGCGGCAGGATGAAGATGCCCGCCCACAGCGGCGTCTGGTCGTAGCTGTAGCCGTGCAGCGGCAGCCAGATGCCCTGCAGCCAGATGATCAGCATGAACTGGATGCCGCCGCGGGCGATCGACACCAGCAGCCCGGCCACGTTGCCCGCGGTGAACGCCCTGATCTTGAACAGGCTGATCCGGAACATCGGCTCGGCGATGTGGGTCTCGATGAGGGCGAACACGACCAGCAGGGCGGTGCCGACGATGAGTTCGCCTAGCACGACCGGGGACTGCCAGCCCATCGAGTTGCCGTGGTAGGGCTGGATGCCGTAGGTGGTGCCGACCAGGACCAAGCCGAGGCCGAGGGCGAAGGTGATGTTGCCCCACCAGTCGATCTTGGTGCGATTGCGGACGCCGTTGTCGCGCAGCATCAGGTAGGCCCACACCGTGCCGAACACGCCGACCGGCACGTTGATCCAGAACACCGCGCGCCAGTCCCAGGCGGCCAGCAGGCCGCCCGCCACCAGGCCGATGAACATGCCCGCGAGGGCGGCGATCTGGTTGGTGCCGAGCGCGAACCCGCGCCGCTCGGCCGGGAACGCGTCGGTCAGGATCGCCGCCGAGTTGGCCATCAGCATCGACCCGCCGACCGCCTGCATGAACCGCCAGCCGATCAGCCACAGCGCCCCGTGGGTGCCGTGGTAGGGGTCGAAGGACAGCAGGATCGAGGCGATCGTGAACACCACGAACCCCGCGTTGTACATCTTGACCCGGCCGAACATGTCGCCCAGCTTGCCCAGGTTGACCACCAGGACCGCCTGCACCAGGCGGTACCCCATGATCATCCAGAGCAGGTAGCTGATGTTGCCCGCCGAGAGCGGGTCCAGGCCGATGCCGCGGAAGATCGCCGGCAACGCGATGATGACGACCGACCCGTCGAGGGAGGCCATGAAGATGGCCGCGGTCGTGTTGGCCAGCGCGACCCAGGCGTAGCGGTCCGGCTTGGGCGCGCCCGGCTTGGGCGGCGTGGCGGGGGTGGCCGCTGCCGGGATGCGGGCCGCCATCAGAGCTTCTCCGCCAGCCGCTGGATCAGCGGGGCGGCGGCGAGCAGCAGGCCGAGCTCGGCCTCGGTGAACCCGTCGCGCAGCGCCGCCGCGATCATCGCGGAGCGCGCCCCGCGCTTGTCATGCACCACCTGCCGGCCGGCCTCGGTGATCGACAGCACGACCCGCCTGCCGTCCAGGGGGTCCCGGCTCCGCTCGATCAGGCCGCGCTCCTCCAGGGCCGCGACCGTCACGCCCATCGACTGCGGGCTGATGTGGTCGGCCCGGGCGAGGTCGCTCGAGGTGGCCGGGCCGCCCCGCTCAAGCCGCCCGAGCGTCGAGGTCTCGGCCAGGGTCGCCTCGCCCACCAGCGGCGATTGCTTGAGCCTGCGGTACAGATTTCCCGCCGCCACGCGCAGGGCGGCGGCCACCTCTTCGGGAGCCGGGGCGGGCGCGGGAGGCACGCTGGGAGAGGTCGCGGCGGTGTCCATATGATCAAGCATAACTGATCAGTTTTGATTTACCAATCCGGCCGGCCGCCCGCTGCGAGGTCGCCGGGCCGTGGACGCGAAGCACGCGATCGTTCCGTACCGGGATTTTGAGATCTTTCATGGTGAACGGGCCGTTGCTTCGCCTGCGTCTGGCCGGGGTTCAGGCGCGCCGCGGTGTTCACCGGGACACGCCGGGAAAATCCCGGTCCCGCGGCCGCTGCGCCGCTATCGTGTCATTTCGTGACTGAGGCGCCGGCGTTCAGCGTGGTGGCGGATGTCGCGATCGTGAAGGGGGAAACGCCGGCCTCCGACCGGACCTGGCTGTCGTTCCCCGACGGGACCGCGCGCCGCGCCGTGGTGCATGTCACCCATGACCTGCCGCACCTGGTGGTCGAGTCGGTCTTCGGTCTCGGCGACGGGCTCTGGGGCACCCTGGCGGCCGGCGGCTACGTGCCCGCCAGCCGCGCCGTCACCCGCAGGAACGGGCGGATCAGGCTGGTCACCGACGCACCGCCGGACGACATCGCCCTCAGGAACTGGCCGGCCCACCGCGTCGCCAAGGCGGCGGTCAACGCGGTGCTCAACCGGTGGGGCGACGGCCCCAACACCCCGGCCGGGGTGCGGGACCGGCTGTGCGCCTATGGTCCTGATGCGGCGGAGCTGGCTGAGCGGCTGGAAGACGAGGCGATCCGGGCGGCCGGCGTCGGCGTGCAGCGGCTGTGCCGGGAGTGGGCGGCGCTGCCGGTCGGCGGGACGCTGCGGGCGACCTGGCCGCTGCACGACAGCTGGCTGCGCCTATTGTGAGGCATGGGAAGGCGCAGGAGCTGAACGTCACTCGGCGGACACCGGGCATTGCCGCGCCGTTTACCGGCGCTTTGCCCCGATCGGCGATCCTGCGGGGCGATGGCAACTACCGTGACAACCTCAACGCTGGCATCATGGCCATGACCATGAATGGCATCGCGATGGGCACGGGCTGCGGGCCCGCCGCCGACCGCCGTGCCCGCGGGACCCGGCGGTGAATGCCGGAGCGCGGGCCGGGAAGCTGCGCGTCCTCATCGCCACCGACCAGTACGAGCCGATGATCGGCGGCGTGCCCACCGTCACCAGGGAACTGGCGCGCGGCCTGGCCGAGCGCGGGCACGTGGTGGAGGTGCTCGCCCCGTCCGCCAGCGGCCGCAGCGGTACCGGTCCCGGTCCCGCCATCGGTCCCGGCGATGCAGACCCCGGGGGCGGCGGTGAGCTGACCCTGGCCTCGCGCCGCTCGGTGCGCTGGCCCTGGTACGACGACCAGCGGCTGGGCCTGCTCAGCCCGGCCGCCGCGCGCGAGCTGGTCGACGGCTTCGCGCCGGACGTGGTGCACGTCCACTCGCCGCTGACGCTGGGCGCGGTGGCGCGCTCGGCCGCCAGGCGGCGGCGCGTCCCGGTCGTCTACACCAACCACTACCTGCCGGCCAACGTTCACCCGACGGCGGGCCGGTCCGGGCACCCGGCCGCCGGTTCCGCGGCCGCTTCCGCCCGCGGCGCCCGGGTCTCCTCGGCCGCCCGGGCCACGGTGGCGGCCGCCGGTTCCATGGCCGGCGCCCTCTTCGACGTCGGCTTCTACGGGTACCTCACCGCGTTCGCCAACCGCTGCGACCGGGTCACCGCGCCGACCGCGACCGCGCTGCTGCTGCTGCGCGACCACGGGCTCCGCGCGCCGTCCCAGGTGGTGTCGAACGGCATCGACCTGGGCGTCTTCTCGCCCGGCCAGGCCGACGAGGCGCTGCGCCTGGCCTACGGGCTGCCCGCCGGCCGGCCGCTGATCCTGTCGGTGGGCAGGCTCAGCCCCGAAAAGCGCGCGGACGTGCTGATCGAGGCAGTGGCCGGGCAGGAGGCCGGCGACGCGGTGCTCGCGCTGGCCGGCTCCGGCCCCGACTCGCAGCGGCTGCGGGCGCTGGCAACGCGGCTCGGCGTCTGCGACCGGGTCCGCTTCCTCGGCTTCATCCCCGGCGCCGAGCTGCCCGGCCTGTACCGGCTGGCGGACGTGTTCGCGATCGCGTCCGAGGCCGAACTGCAGTCCCTGGTCACCATGGAGGCGATGGCCAGCGGGCTGCCGGTGGTCGCGGTCAACGCCGGCGCGCTGGGGGAGCTCGTGCACCCGGGCGAGAACGGCTTCCTGACCAGGCCGGGTCTGGTGGGCGACATGGCGGGCTCCCTTGACCTGCTCTGCCGCGACCCCGGCCTGCGCGCGCGGATGGCGAAGGCGGGGCTGCGGATCATCGCCGACCACGACCGCCATCGGATGCTCGCGCGGTGGGAGACTATTTACCGGACACTCGCGGCTCGCGGTGCAACAGCAGGAACAGAAGGACAGGCAAAGGTGAGCGATGGCCAGCCCTGAACAGCCGCCCCTGCCACTGCTGTTCCTCATCGGGGACACCGGCGGCGGGCACCGCAGCGCCGCGGCCGCGGTACAGCAGGCCCTGGAGCGCGAGCTGCCCGGCCGGTTCGCGCCCGTCACCTGGGACCCGCTCCGCGGCCCCGACGTGCCCGGGCTGCTGCGCTGGTTCGCCGGGCTGTACGGCCTGTGCATCCGGCTCACGCCCTGGCTGTGGTGGTCATTCTGGCGGACGAGCAACTCACCCCTGGGGCTGCGCGCCCTGCGCCGCACCATCATGGCCCCCGTCTACGGCAGCGTCGAACGGGCCGTCGAGGCCTGCCGCCCCGGGCTGATCGTGGCGTTCCACCCGATGACGGCCGACCCGGCCGTCCGTGCGCGGAAGACCACCGGTGCCCGGGGCCCGGTCATCACCGTCGTCACCGACCTGGTCACCGCGCACCTGTCCTGGGTGGACGCGGCGGTCGACCGGGTGGTGGTGCCGTCGGAGGTGGTCGCGGCCGAATGCGCCGGGAACGGGACGCCGCCGGACCGGTACGTGCCGCTCGGGCTGCCCGTCGCCGCCGAGTTCTGCCGGCCGCCCCTTGATGAGGCGCAGCGGCGTGAGCTGAAGCGCGAACTCGGGCTGCGCGGGGAGTTCCTCGTCGTGCTCACCGGCGGCGCGGAAGGGTCCGGCCGGCTCCGCCAGGGCGCCACCGCTATCTTGCGGCAGGTGCAGGACGTGGACGTCGTCGTCATCTGCGGCCGCAACCGGTCGCTGCGGCGGCGGGTCAGCCGGCTGGCCGAGCGGGCCGGGGACGGGCGGCTGACCGCCCAGGGGTTCGTCGGCAACATGGCCGACTGGCTGCGCTGCGCGGACATCGTGGTCGGCAAGGCCGGCCCGGGCACGATCGCCGAGGCGACCTGCTGCGGCGCCCCGCTGGTGCTCACCTCGTTCGTGCCCGGCCAGGAGAAGGGCAACGCCGAGTTCGTCACCGAGGCCGGCGCCGGCCTCTACGCGCCGCGGCCGCGGCAGCTCGCGGCCGAGGTCGGCCGGCTCCGCCGCGACCCGGCCGCCCTTACCGCCATGCGCGACGCGTCGGCCCGGGCGGGCCGGCCGGGCGCGGCGGTTGACATCGCCCGCTTCATCGCCGGCCTGGCCGAGCCCGCCGCTGGGGCAGTGGCCCCGGCGGCAGTAATCCCGGCTGGCGCGCCGGCCTCGGCGGGCGGCGACGGCGAAAGCGCCGGCTGGCCGGACGAGTTTCTTCCCGCCCTGATGGCCGAGACGTCCGCGCTGGGCAGGCCCCTCGTTTTCTCGCTGGCCGACGCGGCCGAATCAGATCGCCGCGCCAGGGCGTCGTTGCGCCGGCTGCGCCGCTCCGGCGTCCTCATCCGCGCCGCGCTCCGGGACCGGTAACCCGCCCGCAGCGGTGGGGCTCCCGGCCTGACAGCGCGCGCAGGCCGGTTGCGCTCGGGGCTGGCCATAGGTCTCGTGTTTCACCGGTGATCTCCCGCCCCGCTGCCACCGAAGTCGGTCAGGTGTCCGATGTCTGCGGCCCCGGGCCGCGGCACTATGTGTCATGTGACCCCGCGGCGCCCCGCCAGCGTCCCCCTTCTCCGCTAGCCGGCAGCCCGGTCACCGCACGGGGATGTTCCCGGCGGCTCTCCCAGCCGCGCGGGCCGTGGCCGCGGCCCGCGCGGCATCAGCAGGCCGGCGCCCTGGCGCTGATCAGCCCCCGGCCCGCGATCGCCACCCCTTACGCTCTCACCCCTTCTTTCACATCCGATTTATCGGCCGATGTCGGCATCAACAAGGGCTTGGGATGGGCCGTCCCAGATCAGCGCGGTACTGGGAACTGGGCCCGCGCGGCGGCACTCTAGAGCCACCCGTGCACTGGCGCTGTATCGAGATGCGTCAACTGACCGATGTCTGCCCGCTTAACCCGCAGCAGCATTTGGCAGCCGACCAGCGCTAGTCAATTCGCCACCAGCTACATCTCGGGCCCCGCCACGTGGTGCGGGCGCGGCCCGGGGGGATGCGAGGAGCAGCCCGTGTTCGTTCACGCCCTGTCCGGGGCAGCGTCGTTCGCCGCATGCCTACGGCTGTTTCGGTCCTACCCGCTTGCCGTCTCGCCGTGGTCCGGCGATGGCAGGCACCGGTGGATCGTGCTACGGCATCAAGGTCTTGAGCAGAACCGGACGGGCGGAGGGAGCGAATTTTTCATTCTCAGCCAGGACCAGGCCGATCACTTCGTGCTCCGGCCCTGGGCTCCCAGCGGGCCGGGGGAGTCCGGCGTGGGCGCGTACCAGGAAATCCGGCCGGTCGAGCCGGTGCCCGCCGCCGTCCACAAGGTCATCGCCGAGGGCATGCCGGTGCCGCGTGACGGCGTGCTGCTCGGCTGGGTGAGCGACCGGCAGGCGACCGTCGCGTTCTCGGTGTACCACGGGCAGCCGGGCGGACCGTGCCCGGGCGGCCCGCAGATCAGGGCACTGCCGATGGTCGGCAGCGACCCGCTGGACTGGCCCGCGTTCACCGTGAGCCCGCTGGACGACGGGCGGCTCTGGGACTACCTCGGCCGGGGGGAGCTCGTCGACCTCGCCCCGGTTGTCGCCACGGCGCCGGGCAGCGCGTTCTGGGTGCCCTCGCAGAACACCCGCCGCGCCGCGCAAGGGCACGGCTGCGTCGTCAGCAGGCGGAACCTGTCGGCCGACGAGTTCTGGCTGCCCGCCGGCGTCTACATGGACCACTGGATGCTCCGCGAGGGCGTCCCCGCGCCCCCCGCGGCGCACCTGCTGTCGCTGCCCGGCACCACGGACCTCGCCCGCCTGCCGCGCGGGTCTGACTGTGCTAGCCCCGCGCGGGTCTGGCGCCGGGCGTTGCGTTAATCCGGCGGTAGGGGACAGGTCCTAGTCGGCCTGCTCCAGCGCGGTGCGCATCGGGCGGAGCTTGGTGATGGTCTCCGCCAGTTCGGCGGCGGGGTCGGAGCCGGCCACGATGCCGCAGCCGGCGAACAGGCGCGCCCGGTTCCCGTCCAGCTGCGCGCAGCGCAGCGCGATGCACCACTCGCCGTTGCCGTCGGCGTCCACCCAGCCGACCGGGCCCGCGTACCGTTCCCGGTCCATCGACTCGAGCTCGCGGATCAACTCGACGGCCATGTCGGTGGGGGTGCCGCCGACCGCGGCCGTGGGGTGAACCGCGGCCGCCAGGGCGAGCGCCGACCGGTCGGCCGACTCCGGCGTGAGGGTGCCGCGGACGCGGGTGCCCAGGTGCTGCAGGTTGGCCAGCCGGATGAGCTCGGGGCGCGGGGCGACGTACATGGCCTGGCAGAGCGGGGCCAGCGAGTCCCGCAGCGACGCCGCCGCGTACTGGTGCTCCTCGTTCTCCTTGGCTGACCCGAGCATCGCGCTGGCCAGCTCGGAGTCCTCGGCCGGGGTCGCGCCGCGCGGGGTGGTGCCCGCCAGGACCAGCGAGCTCACCCGCCAGCCATCCCGGCTGATGAGCAGTTCCGGCGTGGCACCGACCAGGCCGTCGACGGCGAAGGTGAAGCAGCCCGGGTACCGGCGCGCCAGCCGGTCAACCAGGATGCGCTGGTCGATCGGGCGGGTGGTGGCGGCGTACAGATCCCGCGCGAGCACAACCTTGCGCAGCTGCGCCGAGTGGGTGATCCGTCGCACCGCCTCGCCGACCGCCTGCTCCCACTCCGGGGCCGACAGCGACCCGTCGTGCCAGCTGATGGTGTCCGGCGGCAGCGGGGGCCCGAAGGGGGCTGCCTGCCAGGCGGCCTCGCCCTCGGGGGTGATGGTGGTCAGCCAGGCGTGGCCCGTGCCGTCCCGGCCGAGAATCGCCCGCGGCACGATGAGCACCGAACCTTCAGAAGCGTCATCGAAGGTAAAGCTGCCGAACGCGACCAGGCCCGATCCGCGCCGGCCCACCTCGTCGTCGATGTCCGCGCTATCGACTATCTCGCGCAGCCATTTCTCGCCGTCGGCGAACCGGTCGGCTCCCGCGGGCAGCGTGATACGCGCCGCCTCGCCCCATCCGACCAGACCAGCGCCCTGCCGCACCCATGCGAGAGCCTCAGGTACCGGGACCTCGTGGCGGAAGCCCTCGCCCGGGTCCGGAATCGGCGTGCTGCGGACCAGTAGTCGCTCTGACATGTCAGCAGATTCTAATGGCCGTCCGGCGGCGACCTCGCCGCCGGACGGCCACCGGCCCCGAGGATGACTGCGCTCCCGGTGAGCAGTTCCCGCGGCTCGCCCGCCGTTCGCCCGTCAGTCGATGCTCTCTCGGGGCGAAAGCATCTCTGCCATCGCCGGGAGCACGCCAGGCGCGACCCGGCAGTACACCCAGGTGCCCCGGCGCTCGGAGATGATCAGGCCTGCCTCCCTCAGTTTCTTCAGGTGGTGGCTGACCGTGGGCTGAGAGACGCCCACGTTCTGAATGTCGCAAACGGAGGCTTCCCCGCTCTGGTGCGCGGCGACCCGGGAGAAGAGCCTTAGCCGTACCGGGTCTGCCAGCGCCTTGAACATGCCGGCCATTCGCTCGGCCTCCGCGGCCGATAGCTCCGCCGCGCCGAGCGGCGGGCAAGGAAACTCAGCCGCAGTCTCCGCGATGAGTTCCGCTGGAATCGTCATGGACCCAATACTCGCGTGCAACACTGCCCTCTTGCCACCGATCTGGCGATAACGTGACATCACCTATATCAACGGAGACATGTCGGCCCCTGAGTCAATCCGCGCCCATTGTTATGCGGACTACTCCACAAGGGCCCAAAACTGGCGTGACGACCGGCAGGAGCCGCTGCTGGGCCAGGCATCCAGATCCCCGCACGCACGGAACCTCGGCTGACCCCGCGGCCCGGAATCGGGCACCCGGTGCCATTGCCGTCGGTGCGAAATCCGCTATCAACTAGCCCGCTGACCGGTGAAACGGGATCACGGCGGCCCCGGCCGCAGACGGAATCGTTAACGCGGGACGGATGTGCCCCGGAATCCGTTTACCGCCAGGCCGGCAGCCGGCTGAATCGGTTTAGCGTCAGGCCCAGTCGGCGCCATCCATTTACCCCGGAAATGGTTACCCGCGGGTAAGTCACTTTGGGTAATTTAGATCGATGTTGCTCTATAGTTAGAAGAGCGCGAGCTGCTCGCGCCCGCCCTCCCCGCGGCCGTCCCCCGGGCCGCCGACGGGACCGCGAGCGGCACCGCTACCCGCCCGGCCGGATCCCCACCGCGCCCGACACCATAGCGTTCCGTGAGGTCACGGACCTGGGCGGAGATCCGGGAGCGGTACTCCTGGCGCGCGTACGCGCCCCGTCCGTACAGCTCGGCGTAGCGCGGTACCAGGGTCGGGTGCGCCTGGCCGAGCCAGCTGAGGAAATACTCGCGGGCACCGGGCCGCAGGTGCAGCACGATGGGGGAGACGTGCGCCGCGCCCGCGGCGGCCGCCTGCCGCACGGCCGCCTCGAGCTGGCCGGGGGAGTCGGACAAGTAAGGCACGATCGGCCCCATCAGCACGCCGCAGCGCAGCCCCGCGTCGTTGAGCGCGGCGCAGGCGTCGAGCCGCCGCTGCGGCGCGGGCGTGCCCGGCTCGATCGCCCGCCACAGGTCGGTGTCGACGAACCCGGCGGAGACGTTCAGGCCGACGTCGGTCACCTCGGCCGCCTCGAGCAAGAGGTCGAGGTCACGCAGGATCAAGGTGCCCTTGGTAAGAATCGAGAACGGGTTGGCGGCGTCCCGCAGCGCCGTGATGATGCCGCGCATCAGCTGATAGCGTCCCTCGGCGCGCTGGTAGCAGTCCACGTTGGTGCCCATCGCGATGTGCTCGCCCGCCCACCCCCGCGTGCGCAGCTTGGCCCGCAGCAGCTCGGGCGCGTTCACCTTCACGATCACCTTGGAGTCGAAGTCGCGCCCCGCGTCCAGGTCCAGGTACGTGTGCGAGTTCCGCGCAAAGCAATAGCTGCATGCATGTTGACATCCTCTATACGGGTTGATCGTCCAGCGGAACGGGACCTTCGACGCGTCGGGGACGCGGGAGACGATCGACTTCGCCTGCACCTCGTAGAAGGTCATGCCGCGGAACCCGGGGGTGTCGAACGTCCGCGCCACGGCGTCCGCGCTCGATCAGCGGCAGAATCTGGGCCGGCCCGGCCGGTACGCGCCCGTCCGGTGCCTGGGCGGCGTCGTCGCCGGAAGTCGAATCGATTCGCAGGTTATCCCAGCGCATGAGGGTTAGTTTAGAAGACCCATTCGATCATGTCAAACAGGTGTTCGCAACCCGGTGCGGCGTTGTGACGACTAGTCACGAATTGATTCTTGTCCGGACGCGTTTAGTAGCCGGTTCTTACATGTCGCAAAAAGAGTCAGGCACAAAGTAAGAACGATTGGATAAACCTTCCCCCCTTGGGGGATAGTAAGGTAGTTCCCATCGGCGCGCGGAACGCGGAGGTATGGCGCTATGGCGCTATCCATGGACGAGCAGCGTATGCTCGCTGAGATAGAGCGGCGACTCGCCGCACAGGACCCTGGCCTGGCGACCAGGCTGTCCTCATTCCGGCGGCCAGGGCCGGCCGCCGGGCTCCGGACCACCCGGGGCAAGGTCATCGGCTCGATCTGCACGATCGCCTTGCTGGCGATCATCGCGGTGACGGTCTACGCCACGATCCCCTTCCGGGCGAGTGGACAGAAACTAACAAAACAGCCCACCGCAACCTCAAGCAGCGCCCCCGTGAAAACCAGCGCCGCCGGGAATCCCAGTGCTGCCGCGAGCAGCACGGCCAGAAGGCCAGCCCCACCGCCCCGTAGTCCGCTGCCCCTGTGGCAGCGGTTTACGAGTCGCGCCACAGCTGCACCAGGTACCGCTCCACACCCTCCAGCTTGCGCTTTTCCCGCTGGAATTCATCGCTCAGCGGGTCCTTGTGCTGGCTGAACAGGTCCGTGTACATCTGGACGACGGCCTCGCGGTAGCGCGCGTACACGCGGACCTCGTAATTGCCGACGCCGCCGGACAGCCGGAGCCCCGAGACGGCCGTGCCCGCGGTGCCCATGTCGATGGAGAGCGCCCCGCGCAGGTAGAGCCGGGCCTTGGCCTCCTCGTCCCAGGCGTCGGGCAGCAACGGCTGCCCGTCCCACTCCTCGAGCACCAGCCGGACGTCGATGTCCTGCTGCAGGCTGCCGATCCAGAGCTGCTCGCGGGTGGCCGACACCAGCACGCCGATCGGCGGCAGCGGCCCGCCGGGCGCGTCCGGGTGCACTTCTGGGTCATGAATCCGGAACATGCGACGGTCGGGGAAAACCGGCATCACAAGCTGAAGCAGCCTGCGGCTCACGTAGCCCCCCTCCGCCACGGCCACACCTCACTTACCATGCGTCCACAAGTGGACACCAACTGCAACTGCCGGCCTCCCCGGCATCCTGCATCAATGTAGACCGACGCGCGCTCCTGTGTTGGCCGAACTTCAGGGAACTGTGCCGTAACATCGTCGGCTGGCGCGATACCGGCAGCGGCTAGCGTGAGTAATGGGGCGAATCAGTGACATTCCGCAGCGTCACCTATTGACTACAGCGCGCAGCAATGTAGTGTCGTATCCGTATAAACACTCGCTGACCCCCAGGCGGTGCGTAATGCGGTCGGTCTCCGCTGCCCCACATCAGCTACAGAACGTGTCCTTGCGATCACATGCTGAAATAGTCCCGGCTTCTACTCCTATGACGGCCTCGGTGTCCACCGTGGTTCACGATCCGGGCCAGTCACTTTCCGTAGCCGTCGGTTCCGGCCGCCGCGCTCTGGTGCTGGGCGTCTGCTGTTCCGCGCTATTCATGGTCGGGCTGGATAACACGATCGTGATCGTGGGCCTGCCCGAGATCGGCAAGTCCCTGCACACCTCGGTCGCGGGGCTGCAGTGGACGGTGGCCGGCTACACGATCGTGCTCGCGTCACTGCTGATGTTCTCCGGTGCCGCGGCCGACCGGATCGGCCGCAGGACCATCTTCCAGGTCGGCCTGAGCCTGTTCACCCTCGGCTCCTGGCTCAGTTCGCTCGCGCCCAGCCTCAGCTGGCTGATCGCTTTCCGGGTCCTGCAGGGCGTCGGCGGCTCGATGCTCGCCCCGTCCGCGCTCGCCATCATCACCAACACGTTCAGCACGCCATCGGACCGGGCCAAGGCCATCGGCGTCTGGGACGGCGTGTCCGGGCTGTCCATGGCGCTCGGGCCGGTCATCGGCGGCATCCTGGTCGGGACCGTCGGCTGGCGCGGCATTTTCTGGGCCAACATCCCGGTCGGGCTGGTCGCCATCTCGATGACCGCGCTGCTGGTGCCCGACTCCAAGGCCCCCCGCAGCCGCCGGGCCGACCCGCTCGGGCAGGTCCTGGTGATCACCATGCTCGCCTCGCTCGCCTACGCGATCATCCAGGGGCCGGCCAACGGCTGGTTCTCCACCGCGACCATCGGCTTCTTCCTGCTGTCGCTCACGGCCCTGCTGATCCTGCTCCGGTACGAGCCGCGCCGCACCGATCCGCTGATCGACCTGCGGTTCTTCAAGTCGGTGCCGTTCGCCGCGGCCAACGTCACCGCCGTCTGCGCCATCGCCGCCAGCGCCGGGTTCCTCTTCCTGACCACGCTCTACCTGCAGGACGTGCGCGGGTTCAGCCCGCTGCGGGCCGGCCTGACCCTGCTGCCGATGCCGATCATGATGGCGGTCTCCTCGCCCATCTCCGGCCGCATCCTGGCCCGCCGCGGCCCGCGCCTGCCGTTCGTCATCGCCGGCGCCGCGCTCACCTTGTCCACCGCCGCGCTCTCGCAGCTCTCGGCCACCAGCGGGCCGCTGTTCCTGGTCGCCACCTACGGGCTGTTCGGCATCGGGGCCGGCATGGTCAACGTCCCGATCTCCAACGGCATCATGTCCGGGGTGCCCAGGTCCCAGGCCGGCGTCGCCTCGGGGATGAACTCCTCCAGCCGCCAGCTCGGCCAGTCCCTCGGGATCGCGATCGTGGGCTCGGTGCTCGCGGCGTCGCTGCGCGGCTCGATGCACGGCGGCTTCCTCGAGGCCGCCCACGCGGGCTGGTGGATCATGGCGAGCTGCGGCTACGCGGTCCTGGTGCTCGGCGTCGTCGCCACCACCCGATGGGCCAAGGCCACCGCGGTCAACGCGGGCACCGAAAGATAACAGCAAGAAGCGGCGGAGCCGCCAAGCATCGGAAAACAGTTAACGGGCGCGTGACCGCGCAGCCACGCGCCCGTTCGGCATAAGACTGGAGAGGGTGAGACCGCGGATCAGCCGCAGCCGCAGCCCCCGCCGCAGCAGCCCCCGCCGCCGCCCGTGGTGGCGGGACGAGTGGTCGCGGGCCCGGCCGCGCGGCCGCCGACGGCGACCGTGGACAGCAGTTTGACCGTGTCGTCGTGGCCCTGCGGGCAAGCCGCGGGGGAGCCCGACTCGCTCATCGGGCGGGTGACGAGGAACGTGTCGCCGCAGGCGCGGCAGCGGAATTCGTATCGTGGCACGAAAGCGATCCTACTCCGCCCGGCCGTCGGCGGCGGTGAGGCCGGCCGTGCCGAATGGCTGTGGCCGGGCACAGCCCCGGGAGGCGGCCGGTCATGTTCACCGTAGTGAGGAGTGTGCCCGGGCCGGGAACCGTGGTAAGGATCCATTTGTGTGCTCAGCACAAACGAACCGATAGACCGAGGTCGTATAGTTCAATGATCATGCCGGAGACGCCGCCGGCCGCTGGCCGGCTCAATCCAGCGCCGACGCCCAGGGAGAGCCCGCGGGACGTCGACCGGGAGAATTCCGTGCTGCGGGAACTGGTGACCGTCTACCGGCACCTGTCCGGTCTGGCCATGCAGGACGCCGATCTGGCCGGGGTCGTCCGGCTCATCTCCGAGCGGGCGTCGGCCACCGTCGCCGTGGTCAGCCAGCTGATGGACGTGCAGACCGCGGCCTCGCCCGGCCTGCCACCGGAAAAGGCGGCCGCCCTGGTCAGGGAGCATGTCGTGCACCCGCGGCTCGGGCAGGTGCTGCGCGCCTCCCGGCTCTCCCAGCGGGCGCTGCGGCTGCCCAACGTCGGCGGGGTGCCGGCCATCATCGTCGCGCCGATCCTGGTCGGCGACGAGGTGCCGTCGTACCTGATCACCCTCGACCCGGCCGAGGAGTCGTTCGGCGAGGACATGTCGCTGCTGGTCACCGAGCATGCCGCCACCATCTGCGGTGTCATCCTGGGCCGCGAGCGGGTGGTCGCCGCCGCCGCCCGCCGGGTCCGCGATGACCTGGTGGAAGGGCTGCTGCTGGGCCGGGGGCGGGACTCCGACGACGCCGCCCGGTGGGCCGCGCACCTCGGCTACGACCCGGGGCGCGCGCACAACGTGGCGGCCATCGCCTTCGAGCTGCCGCCGTCCCGGGCGGCCGACGCCGAGCCGCTGCGCCAGCGGATCAGGGAGTCCATCGAGCACTTCATCACGACCAGGGCGCCCGAGGCGATTGTCTCGGCCCGCGAGTCCGAGGTCGTCGTGGTGGCGGCCGCGGTGCCGGACCCGCGCAAGCTCGCGCAGGCCTGCCTGGCGCGGCTGGCCGAGCTGTTCCCCGGCGCCAAGGTGGTCATCGGCATCGGCGGCCCGTGCAAGGACCCCGAGGAGATCGCGCGCTCCTACGACCAGGCGCACCGCACCACCCAGACCCTGTGGCGGCTGGGCCGGGCGGGCGCGGTCTCCGCGTTCGAGGACCTCGGCATCCACCGGCTGCTGCTGCAAGTGCCGGACCTGGGCGAGTTGCGGTCATTCGCCAGCGAGGTGCTGGGTAAGCTCAGCGAGCACGAACACGAGCACAAGTCCGAGTACCTGTCCACGCTGGCCTGCTACTTCCGGGAGAACAACAGCCCGCAACGCGCGTCGCGGCTGCTGCACGTCCACCCGAACACGGTGGCCTACCGGATTAAGCGGATCGAGGAGATCACCGGCCTGCGGCTGGACAACTACCGCGACCGGCTTATCGCGCAGGTGGCGCTCGAGATCCTCGACGCGCTGCCGGAGGGGCAGTCGTGAGCCTGGCGGGCCCGCGCGGGGAGCCCGGTGGGCCAACCAGGAGGGAGACGGCGATGAGCGGCCCGACGGCTGGCCTGGGGCCGGCCGCGCAACTGCTGTCCGGGGAACGCGTGCTGGTCTGCGACGGTGCCATGGGCACCATGCTGCACGCGGCCGGCGCGGCGCTCGACCGGTCGCTGCCCGAGCTGAACCTGTCTGACCCCGGCCTGGTGGCGACCATCCACGACAGCTACCTGTCGGCGGGCGCCGACATCATCCAGGCCAACACGTTCGGTGCCAACCGGCTCTGGCTGGCCGACCACGGCTTGCCCGACAAGGTCGCGGAGATCAACCGGGCCGGGATGCGGCTGGCCCGGGCGGCCGCCGGCCGTTCCGGCACCCCGGTGCTGGTGGCCGGGTCGGTCTCGCCCGCCGTGACCGCGCTGCAGCGCCGCCGGGTCGGCGCGGCCGAGCGGGTGGAGGTGCTGCGGGAGCAGATCCTCGCGCTGGTCGCCGACGGCCTGGCTGATCTGCTGATCCTGGAGACCTTCGGCTATCTGGACGAGCTGGTCGAGGCGGTCTCGGTGGCCGCCTCGGTGACCGGTCTGCCGCTGATCGCCCAGGCCACGTTCGCCGATGACGCGCACACCCTCGGCGGTGAGACGCCGCGCGAGGTCGCGACCGTGCTCTCCGGCCTGCCGGTGGCGATGATCGGGACTAACTGCACAATCGGCCCGCAGCGGATGCTCACCGTGGCCGAGGACCTGGTCCGCTACTCCGCCGTGCCGGTCAGCGCGCAGCCGAACGCCGGCCAGCCGCGGCGCACCGGGCCGCGCTCGTTCGAGTTCGCCATCGACGGCGGCTACTTCTCCCGCTACCTGGCCCGCTTCGCCGACGCCGGGGTGACGGTGGTCGGCGGCTGCTGCGGCACCACGCCCACGCACATCAGGGCGGCGGCCGAGGCGCTGCCCGGGTCGGCCGTGCCGACGGCGCGGGCGGCGACGGCGGCCCGGGCCGCCGGCCGCCGCCAGCCGCCGGCCGGGCGGCAGCGGCGGCCAGCGAGTTTCCCGCCTCCGGGCAGGCGTCCGGATCGCTCGCCGAGCAGCTCGCCGCCCGGCGCTTCGTGGTGGCCGCCGCGCTGACCCCGCCCGCGGGCGGCTGGGCGGGCGACACCGAGCGGGCCGCGGCCGAACTGGCCGACCGGGGAATCGGGCTCGTCCTGGTGGAACCGAGGGACACGGTGCGGACGCACCAGGACTCGCTCAACATGGCGCTCCAGCTCCAGCAGCGGGTCGGCGTCGAGACCATCGCCACCGTCACCACCTGGGACAAGACGATCATGTCGCTCCAGGCCGACCTGCTCGGCGCGCACGCGCTCGGCATCCGCTCGGTGGTGTGCACCACCGGCTCGCCGCCGGTGTTCGGCGACTACCCGGCCGTCGACGGCACCTGGGAAGTGGACTCGGTCGGGCTGACCGCGCTGCTGGCCGGGCTCAACGCCGGGCGCGACTCCAATGGCCTGGCGCTGACGTCGCGGATGTCCTTCTGCATCGGCGCCCGGATCAACCCCGGCGCGCGCGATCAGGCGGCCGAGCTCGCCCGCGCGCACGCGAAGATCCGGGCAGGCGCCCAGTATTTGATCAGCCGCCCGGTCCACGACCTCGACGCGCTCACCCGGGTCGCCGAGGCGCTGGACGGGACCGGCGTTCCGCTGCTGCTGTCGGTCGCCCCGCTGACCTCCTTCGAGGAGGCCGACTACCTCGCGCACGAGGTCCCGGGGGTGACCATCCCCGCCGCCACGCTCGAGGCGATGGAGCGGGCCGGGCGCAGCGGCGGCCGGGCGGTCGGGCTCGAGCTGGCGGCCACCGTGCTGGCCAAGGCGCGCCCGCTGGTCAGCGGCGTGATCCTGGCCGCGTCGGGCGACGACCCGGCCGCGCTCGGGACGCTCCTTGATGTCCTGGCATAACCGAAGGATGCCCGTGCACAAAAACGGCACGCTGCCGCGCGTAAACGTGATCTAAACCGGCGTTCTGCCTGTTCAGTGCCCCGGCCGCGATGTTTGCCGGGCCGGGCTCTTGGGGCATGTCCACCCGCAAGTGCCGTGACACCAGTTACGCACGCGATCAGCACCGACATCGGCACATGTCCGGTGTAAAGCATTGGGGACTGATCGCCAGCTACCGACGCATAAGAGCGCATATGCGTGCCAAAATTGCGCCTGTGGACCGAACCACCAGCCGTAGGGCTTTCCTGGGCATGGCCGCCGCCGGCCTGGCCGGCGCCGTTTCGGCCTGCAGCGCAGTCGCGCGCTCAATCGGCGGCGGCCAGCCGGCCGCGCAGAGCGCCCGCCCATGGCGCGCCAGGACCGTCCCCATCAGCGAGAATTCGCGGCCCGGGACCGAGGGCTGGGTGATCCACCACCTGGGCGCCCCGGACGAGATCGTGGGCTACGCGGGCAAGGCGAGCGTCGCCCAGGGGGAGCGGTTCCCGCTGTTCGTGTCGACGACGGCGGACGGGTTCCGGGTGAGCGCCTACCGGCTGGGCTGGTACCACGGGCTGGGCGGGCGCGAGGTCTGGCGGTCGGGGAAGCTCCGCGGCGGGCAGCAGCACCCGTTCACCGTCGCCGGCACCACCAACACCGTCTCCGCCGCCTGGGAGCCGGTGCTCGAGGTTCCCACCGACGAGTGGCCGCCCGGTGCGTACCTGCTCAAGCTCTCCGCCTCTTCCGGCGGGCAGCGGTACGTGCCGGTCACCGTCAGGTCGCCGTCCTGCGCGGGGAAGGTGGTGCTCAAGGCCTGCGTGCAGACCTGGCAGGCGTACAACATGTGGGGCGGCTTCGACCTGTACAAAAACGCCGACGGCGACTACGGCGACCGCTCCCTGGTGGTCAGCCTGGACCGCCCGTACGACCTCAACGGCGCGGACATGTTCCTCACCTACGAGCGCAACGCGATCAGGCTGGCCGAGCACCTGGGCCTGGACCTGGCCTACGTGACCAGCATGGACATCGCCGCCGACCCGCACCTGCTGGACGGGGCGAGCGCCCTGGTCTCGATGGGGCACGACGAGTACTGGACCCCGGCCGAGCGCGCGAACGTCACCGCCGCCCGCGACAGCGGCGTCAACCTCGCCTTCCTCGGCGCCAACGCGATGTTCCGCCGCACCCGGCTGCGGTCCAGCGCCCTCGGGGACGCCCGCGAGGTGGTCTGCTACAAGTCCTCCTATCTGCAGGACCCGATGTACGGGGTGGACAACACGCTCGTCACCAGCGACTGGCGTGACGGGCCGCACCCTGACCCCGAGTCCTCGCTGATCGGCACGAGCTACGAGGGATACCCGGTCAACGCCCCGCTCGTCATCTCCTCGCCGAAGAGCTGGGTGTTCAAGGGCACCGGGGTCACCGCGGGCGACAGCTTCCCCCACCTGGTCGGCGTCGAATACGACCGGGTCGACCCGGCCTACCCGCTGCAGCGCCCGATCGAGGTGCTCTCGCACTCCCCGCTCACCATCGGCGGGGCCGCCAGCTACGGCGACTCGGCCTACTACACCCACGCCGGCGGGGCCGGCGTCTTCAACTGCGGCACGATGCGCTGGGTCGAGGCCCTCTACGGCGACGGCCCGCACGGCATCGGCGGCCGCACCCCCGGCTTCGTCCGCGCGGCCACCGCCAACGTGCTGCGCGCCTTCGCCGACGGCCCCGCCGCCGCGAAGTACCCCGCGCACGACAACCTGGCGGCCATCAAGGAACCCGTCGGCTCCCCGAGCGGCTCCGTCGGCAACCTGCAATAAGAGATAACAGCAAGAGGCGGCCCGCCCGGCCCGCCGGGCTGCCCCGCGGCTCCCGCTAGCCGAGCAACCGGTCCACGGTCTGGCTGAGGTCGGCGACGAGCAGGCCGAGCAGCCGCGTCCCCTCCGCGGCGGACGCGCCGGCCGGGTCGCCGAGGACGCCGTTCGGGCTGACCTGCCGGACGCCGCGGGCGGCCAGGTCCGGCATGATCTCCCGCAGCGGCCGGGTGTCGCCCCGGGAAGCGGCCTCAAGCCGCACGTCCTCGGGCGCGAGCGCGAGCATGATCGACGTCTCTACCCGGCCCGCGTGCGCATCGGGCACGAGCGCGGCTTGCGGAGCCCCGGCGTCGTCGGCTACCGCTGGTTCCCGGGCCGGCAGGCCGGGACGCAGGCCGGCGTGCCAGACGTGGTTGCGGCGTCCCTCGTCGGCCAAGAGCTTGAGCGCGTCGCGGATCGCGGTGACGTTGCCGCCGTGCCCGTTGACCAGGAGCATCGCGGGCCAGTGGAGGGACGCGTGCCGGCCGAGCTCGACCAGCAGAGCCGACAGGGCGGTAGTGCCGATCGACAAGGTGCCCGGGAAGTCGGCGTGCTCCCCGCTCGCCCCGATCGCGATCGCCGGCGCGAGCCCCACCCCGGTGCGCCCGGCGCAGGCCCGCGCCGCGACGGCCGTCGCGATCCGCGTGTCGGTGTCGAGCGGCAGATGCGCCCCGTGCTGCTCAAGCGATCCGACCGGCACCACCAGCAGCCGTCGCGGCCCCGCCTCGACCTCCGGCCACCGCGCGCCGCTCAGCGTGAACCCGGCGCCCCCGGTCCCGGTCGAAGCGGACATCCGCCCATGCTACGTGCCCGGGCGGGCCCCTGACGGATGCGGTCCGGACCGTGACCAGCCCGCGCCAGCGGGACGCCGTGCTGCCCAACGCGGTCCTGGTCGACATGGGCATCAGTTACCCGTGCCAGGTCCGGGCGGCGGCCTCGGTCGGCTACGGTCCCTGGTCCGGCCGCCGCAAGCTGGCTGGCTGACCCCCCGCTACGGCCGGCGCGTCAGCTCAGGCTGCCGGTGAACGCCGCGTCGAGCTGGCGCATCGCGTCGTCGAGGAGGGCGCCGAGGTCGGCCGCGGGGTCGTCAAGCCAGTGCTCGTAGGCGGCGATGGCGACGCCGAGGACCGCGTGCGCGATCGCCTGCGGCGCGAGGTCGTCGGGGCGCTGGCCGGACCGCTCGGCCACGAACTCGGCGATGACCGCGCGCCAGGTGGTGAAGCGCAGCGTGGAGTGCGCCAGCAGCGCGGGCACCCGCAAGATGAGCTCCATCCGCCGCCGGTGCAGCGGGACCTGCCCCGGGGCAACCTGGTTGAAGTCGATCAGCGCGACGCGGATGGCCTCCATCAGGGGCACCTGCGCCGGGCAGGCCTTGAGCCGGACCCGCATCCGGTCGAGTTCGGCCTCGAAGGCGCCCCACGGGATGTCGTTCTTGGACGGGAAGTAGCGGAAGAAGGTCCGCCGCCCGATCCCGGCCGCCGCCGCGATCTCGTCCACCGTCGTGGCGTCGAAGCCGTGCGCCGCGAACAGCCCGAACGCGGCCTGCTCGAGTTCGGCTTGCGAGGTCACCCGCCTGCGGCCGGGGTGCGGGCGCGCGGCCGGGGGTGCCACGGCCGGTGCCGACACTGCTATCACCGTCCTCGATCGGGGAATGCCCATATTAAGGCAACAACGAGCGGTCTGCGGTGACGATGCGCAAGGGGCTTGATTTCGGCACCAAGTGCCCTTTAGGCTCGTCCCAATGTCAGTACATGGCACTTGGTGCCACTAATGCGGGAGGTTACGCATGGCCGAGCACGAGCCCGAGACCGCGCAGACCGAGGCCCTGACCAGCGACGAGCTCCTCGTCGAAGAGGTCTCCATCGACGGCATGTGCGGCGTCTACTAGACCCCGCCACCGGATCAGCAGCCGGATCAGTCGTGACGGCCTTCGATCTCGACCACGCCTGGCAGGTTCACCCGCAGGTGTCGATGCGCCCCGAGCCGTTCGGCGCCCTGCTGTACCACTTCGGCACCCGGCGGCTGTCCTTCCTCAAGAACCAGCGGGTGCTGGCGGTGGTCAGGTCGCTGAGCGACCACCCCAGCGCCCGGGCGGCGTGCCACGCCTCCGGCGTGACCGAGGCCGAGCTCCCCGCGTATGAGCGCGCGCTCGCGGCCCTGGCGGATTCAACGATGATCTCGGAACGGACGCTGCATGACTCTCGCCCCTGACATTGCCCTGCAGTCGGACCGGACGCAGATCCAGCCGCCCGCGGTCTCGCCCGGCAAGCTCACCGACCTGTTCCAGCTTGGGCTGGACGCTCCCATCTGCCTGACCTGGGAGCTCACCTACGCGTGCAACCTGTCCTGCGTGCACTGCCTGTCCTCGTCGGGACGGCGCGACCCGCGCGAGCTGAGCACGGACGAGTGCAAGGCGGTCATCGACACGCTCCAGCGGATGCAGGTCTTCTACGTCAACATCGGCGGCGGCGAGCCCACCGTCCGCCCCGACTTCTGGGAGCTGGTCGACTACGCGACCGCGCACCAGGTCGGGGTGAAGTTCTCCACCAACGGGGTGAAGATCACCCCGGCGGTCGCGGCCCGGCTGGCGGGCAGCGACTACGTGGACGTGCAGATCTCCCTGGACGGCGCCACCGCCGCGGTGAACGACGCGGTGCGCGGGCCCGGCTCGTATGCCACCGCGATGCGCGCCATGGCCAACCTGGCCGAGGCCGGCTTCCGCGGGTTCAAGCTGTCGGTCGTCATGACCCGGCAGAACATCCCGCAGCTGGACGAGTTCAAGGCCATCGCCGACCGTTACGGCGCGCAGCTGCGGCTGACCCGGCTGCGGCCCTCCGGGCGCGGCGCCGACGTCTGGGACGAGCTGCACCCGCTGCCCGCCCAGCAGAAGCAGCTCTACGACTGGCTGGTCGCCCGCGGCGAGCAGGTGCTGACCGGCGACTCGTTCTTCCACCTGTCCGCGTTCGGTTCCGCGCTGCCCGGGCTCAACCTCTGCGGGGCCGGCCGGGTGGTCTGCCTCATCGACCCGGTGGGCGACGTCTACGCCTGCCCGTTCGCGATCCACGAGAACTTCCTGGCGGGCAACGTCCGCGGCACCGGCGGCTTCGAGACGGTGTGGAAGACGTCGGAGCTGTTCCAGGATCTGCGCAAGCCCGACACCGGCGGCGCGTGCAAGTCCTGCGGGTTCTACGACTCCTGCCGCGGCGGCTGCATGGCCGCCAAGTTCTTCACCGGCCTGCCCATGGACGGCCCGGACCCCGAGTGCGTGCAGGGCTACGGCGAGCAGGCGCTGGCGTCGATGGGCGCGACGCCCGCCGTCGCGCTGCCCCGCCCGTCGGTGGACCACTCGCACCGCACGTCCCCGGCGTCGCCCCGGGAACCCGTCCCGGTGATGATCACGCCGCGCCGCCCGCCCTCCCACGACTGCGACGAGAGCCCCCTGGCCGGCTTCGCTGGCTGACATCGCGGTCTTAGCGGAGCGCGGCATGGAGTCCGCCTCGATCGGAGGTGGGGCGATGCCCGGCGACAGTGCACGCGGCAGCACGCCAGCAGCCGGCGATGCGCCCGCCGGCCTGCCCGCGCAGGCCGGCCTGCGGCTGAGCGCCGATCCCGGCACCCGGCTCGCCGCCAACGGATCGGTGCTGGTAGGCGGCTCGCCGGTCCGGGTGCTGCGGCTGACGCCGGCCGGCCAGGGCCAAGTCAGCGCGTGGTTCTCAGGCGCGCCGGTGCCGGGCAGTGCGCCGGCCCGCAGGCTGGCCCGCCGCCTGCTCGACGCGGGAATCGCTCATCCCGACTGGTCCGCTTCCGCCGGCGCCGGCCGCGTCCCCGGGCCGGGCGACGTGACGGTGGTGATCCCGGTGCGGGACCGGCACGCGGAACTCTCCCGCTGCCTGGCCGGCCTCGCGCGTCGATGGCGCCAGCCAACGGGAGAGCGGCACCGCGGGAGCGGCGCGACACCGCCCCGGCCGGGCGGTGCGCGACCGGTCATCGTCGTTGACGACGCCTCCGCCGACCCGGGCGCGATCGCGGCCATCGCCGCGGCGCACGGGGCGCAGGTCATCCGCCGGCCGGTGAACGGCGGCCCCGGGGCCGCCCGTAACTCCGGGCTGGCGGCGGCGTCGACCGAGTTCGTCGCGTTCCTCGACTCGGACTGCGTGCCCGCGCCCGGCTGGCTGGACCGGCTGCTGCCGCACTTCGCCGACCCCGCCGTCGGCGCGGTCGCGCCCCGGATCGTCGCCAGCGAGGCGGGCACCTCCTGGCTGGCCCGGTACGAGGGGGCGAGCTCGACCCTGGACATGGGCGCGCGGCCGTCCATCGTCGGCCTCGGCGCGCGGGTCTCCTACGTTCCCGGCGCGGCTCTGGTCGTCCGCCGGGCGGCGGCGGGCACGGGGTTCGCCGACGGCATGTTGGTGGGGGAGGACGTCGACTTCATCTGGCGCACCTCCGCCGCCGGCTGGCGGGTCAGGTACGAGCCGGCCGCCGTCATGGGCCACGATCACCGGGTCAGGTTCCGCGCCTGGTTCTCCCGCCGCGTCGACTACGGGACCTCCGCCGCCGACCTGGAGCTGCTGCATCCCGGGGCGGTCCGCCCGCTCTACGCGTCCTGGTGGACCGTCGCCGCGTGGACGGCCGCGCTCTGCGGCCGCCCGGTTACCGCGACCGCCCTCACTGCCGCCGCGACCGCCCTGCTCGCCCGGCGCCTGTCGCGGGTCACCGGCGAGCGCTGGCCGTTCCCGGCCGCACCATCGCCCATGCGCGATAACAGCAAGAAGGCAGGCGGACCGAAAGATAGTGGATCGTTGTCTACACCATCATGTGCACAACGATCCACCCTCCCTGCCCAGGCTCCGAATGACCTAGATAACAGCAAGAAGCGTGGCGCGCAGGGTGGACAGTCAGATAACAGCAAGGAGCCGCCGCGCCGCGGCGAAGCGTGGCGGCTGGCGGTTCGACTGGCCGGGGGCGGCACCGTCGCCGCCGGCCGGCCGATCGGCAGTGCCCTCTCCCGTACCTGGTGGCCGCTCGCCCTCCCGGCGGCGGTCGCGTTCCCGCGGCTGCGCCGCCCGGTCGCCGCGCTGATCCTGGTCCCGCCGCTGCTCGACTGGGCGGACCGGCGTCCGCCGCTCGACCCGGCCCGCTACGTCGCCGCCCGGCTGCTCGATGACGCCGCCTACAGCCTCGGCGTCTGGCAGGGCTGCCGCAGGCGGCGCACCCTCCGCCCGCTGCTTCCCGTCATCGGCAGCCGGCGCCGGCGTCGCACCGGCAAGGCGGCCGGCCAGACTAAGGAGTAAGCCGCTTCGGCCCGCGGAACAGGAACGTCGCGTCCACCACCCACGGGCTCGGTCAACGCGTTGCTGATAGGCTTAGGCACGCCTTTGCGGCCCGGCAATCGGATTTATCCCGTGCTGTCCCCGGGCGTCAATCGCGCTTCGAGAGCACAGTTTCCCTGAACGACTTTCATTGATATGAGCGAGATGCTGCCTCTGTTCCCGCTGTCGACGGTGCTATTTCCCGGCATGCGCCTGCCGTTGCACGTCTTCGAGGAGCGGTACCGCGCGCTGGTGGCCGAGCTGCTGGCCGGGCCGGAGCCCCGGCAGTTCGGGGTGATCGCGATCCGGTCCGGCCGTGAGGTCGGCCCGGCCGGCGCGTCCGCGCTGCATGAGGTCGGCTGCGTCGCGGTGGTGCGGCAGATCGCCCCGCACGCCGACGGCCGCTATGACCTGCAGACCGTGGGCACCGAGCGGTTCCGGCTGGCGAGCATCGACCGGTCCCTGCCGTATCTGCAGGGCGAGGTCGAGCTGCTGCCCGACGACGCCGCCGAGCCGGGCGCGGCCGAGGCGGCGGCGGTGGTGGTGCGGCAGGTGCAGGCCGGGTTCCGCGGCTACCTGAACGCCCTCGCCGACCAGGGCGGCGGCGTGATCAGCGTCGCCGACCTGCCCGACGAACCGGTCCTGCTCTCCTACGTGATCGGCGCCGCGATGATCATCGACCTGCCCGAGCGCCAGTCGCTGCTCGCCGCCCCGGACGCGCTCAGCCGCCTGCGGCTGGAGCGCTCCCTGCTCGTGCGCGAGACCGCCATGTTCCGCGCCACCACCTCCCGGCCTGCTCCCGACTACGGCCAGGAGCAGTTCAGCCCGAACTAGGGCTGCGGCGGGCCGTACCCGCCGCCACCGGGTGCGTCGTACCCGCCGCCCGATCCGTACCCGTCGCCGGGTACCCCCGTACCCGCCGGCCGGCGGGGTGCCCGGTGCCGCCCACTGCGCCGCGCCCGGCTCCGGCGCCTGGCCGTGGGCTATCTTCAGCCGGTCGTAGACCAGCGTGACCACCGCGGCGAGCCAGGGCGCGACCAGGGTGCCCACCACGACGTCGGAGATGAAGGAGCGGGCCGCGTTCGGCAGCGCCAGCAGGATCAGCCCGACGATGAACTCGGCGACGATCATGATGACGAACACCAGGACGTAGGTGCCGAAGACGTGCCAGGCGTAGCCGCGGACCGTCCGCCAGCTCCGGCCGAACGACTCCAGGGCGGTCGCGCCGCCGATCACGATCTCCGGCACGATCAGCGACAGGAACGTCAGCAGGATCAGCCCGGGGATGATGATCAGCACGAACCCGACGCCGATGGCGATGCTGGCGAAGATCCCGGCGATCGTGACAGCGCCGACGAACGGCAGCGCCGCGTTCACGGTCGCGCGCAGGTCGAGGTCGGCCCGCCCGTCACGCGCGTCCTGCACCGCCTTGACCAGCGCGGCCTGCAGCAGGAAGGTGCCGAACAGGCTGAGCAGACCGCCAACGATGGCGCCGAAGGAACCCAGGGCCAGGGTCAGCAGCGCGGTGACGATGGCGACGGCCAGATAGATCGCGAACGAGATCAGAAGGAAATGCGAGGCGTGCCGCTTGTACAGCGTCCACGCCTCGCTCAGCACACCTGAGAGCGGGTTCATGCGCCCCATCGTAGAGAGCTAGCCCAGGGAAACCTACCCACGACTCCCGCTCATCCAAGAAAACCGGCCACTTCGGATAATGGGCTTACCCGTGAATGATGACGCCGCGGATGTTGCGCCCCGCCAGCATGTCCTCGTAGCCCTGGTTGACCTGGTCGAGGGTGTACCGGGTGGTGATCAGCTCCGACAGCTTGAGCTTGCCCGCCCGGTACAGGTCGAGGACGCGCGGGATGTCGTCGAACGGGTTGGACGAGCCGAACAGCGCGCCCTGCAGCCGCTTCTCGAACAGCGCCAGCTCGAACCCGGACACGTTCACCGTCTTGGCCCCCGGCCCGGCCAGCCCGGTGAGCACCACGATGCCGCGCTTGCGGATCGCGGCGAACGCGGCCGAGACCACGTCCTCGGTCACCACGCCCATGGTCACGATCGCCTGGTCGGCGCCCACGCCCCAGCTCAGCTCGAGCGCCAGCGCCCGCGCCTCTTCGGTGCTGGCGACCGCGTGGGTGGCGCCGAAGGTGAACGCGGACTCGCGTTTGAACGCCACCGGGTCGACCGCGATGACGTACCGCGCGCCCGCGATCGACGCGCCCTGCAGGGCGTTGGCCCCGACCCCGCCGACGCCGTACACCAGCGTCGTGTCGCCCGGCTTGACCTCGCCCGCCTTGACCGACGAGCCGAACCCGGTCGGCACCCCGCACGAGGTCAGCGCGGCCAGCTCGAGCGGGATGTCGTGCTCGATCTTCACCACCGACGCCTCCGACAGCACCGCGCGCTCGGAGAACGTCCCCAGCAGGCACATCTGCCCGAAGTCGGTCGCGCCCTCGTGGTAGCGGAACGTCCCGTCCGGCAGGCAGTTGTCCACCAGGAATCGGCCGTAGTCGCACAGGTTGCTCTGGCCGCGCGCGCAGAACCGGCACTTGCCGCAGACCGGCAGGAACGACGCCACCACGTGGTCGCCGACGGCCAGCCGGGTGACCCCGGCGCCGACCTGCTCCACCACGCCCGCGCCCTCGTGCCCGCCGACGATCGGGTACCGCACCGGGATGTCGCCGGTGCGCAGGTGGTCGTCGGAGTGGCACAGCCCGGAGGCGGCGAACCGGACCAGCACCTCGCCGGTCTTCGGCTCGTCCAGGTCAAGCTCGACGATCTCGAACGGCTTGCCGACGTCCCTGAGCACCGCTGCTCGCGTCTTCATGCGGAACCCTCCCGAGGGTGTGTCTGTCACCCAAGAGAAAAGCCCGGAAACCCAAAAAAATCAAGCCAGCCGTAGTGAACGGTCCCGTGGCTTCGCGTCCCCCGGTCACCGATTCCGGGCCGGGTGCCAGACCTGCACGGTCAGCGTGGACCGGTAGCTGACCGTCTTCCCCGGCTCGGGGCACTGACCGACGACCAGACCCTCGACCGGAAGCGGGTCCGGGGTCAGCCGGACCACCGCGAGCCGCAGCCCGGCGGTGGCGGCGATCGCCTGGCTGGGCCGGTAGAAGAGGCCGCGGACGTCCGGCACGATCAGCCTGCGGCGCCGCGGGACCGGCGGGCACCGGCCGAGCAGGACGTCGTAGCGCTGGCGGCGCTCCGGGTCGCTGAGGACCTGCCAGGCCTCCTCGACCGCGGCGGCGGCCCGGGAGGCGGCACTGGCCACGGGCAACGGTTCGTCCGGCTGCCGGGCCGGCGCCGCGGGCGGCGGCGGTGTGAGATACGAGCGGAGCTGCAGCAGCCGCTCGTCATGGGCGCGGCGCAGCGTGACGGCCGACGCGCCGCGGCTCACGCCCAGCACGTCGTACCAGTTAACCGGTTGGGGCACAGTACTGGCCTCCAGCTCGAGGCGATGAACGGTTCTTGATGGCAGTTCTTGTCGGCGGTTTCCTGACGACATGGGCTGTCTCGCTGCCCAGCCGCGTTGCGAATTCCGGGTACACCACGACGGTGGGTTCCGCTGGCCCCCCAAATACGTCTAAATTCGGTGTATCTGGCGGCCGCATGCCCCCTCTGGGGAAGTAAGGGCAAGAGAATTGCCGCCACCACGCCACAGGAGCCCTCCGTGCGTGATGATCCTTATGTCGTCGCCCTTGTCGCCCGCGCCGCCGGGTCAGACAAGGGCGCGTGGGATGAAATAGTCGACAGGTACGCACCCCTGGTCTGGTCCATCTGCGCCCGCTACCGGCTGCCCGCGGCCGACGTCGAGGACGTCGGCCAGACGGTCTGGTGCGGCCTCTACGAGCAGCTGGGAGAGCTTCGCCAACCCGCTGCGCTGCCCGGCTGGCTGTCCACCACGACGAGGCGCGAATGCCTGCGGGTGCTGCGGGTGTCCAGCCGGTACGAGCCCTTCGGGGGCGAGCCCGAGGACAGCGTGTCCGCGGCGGAAGCCGATCCCGACGAGGTCGAGAAAGAGGTACTCCGGGCCGAACGGCACGCGCTGCTGCGCAGGGCCCTGGCCGAGCTGCCCGAGGGCTACCGGCGGCTGATTACCCTGCTGGCTAGCGATCCGCCGCTGTCCTATCCGGAGATAAGCGCTCGTCTGGGCATCCCGCCCGGCAGCATCGGGCCGATGCGGGGGCGCGGCCTGAAGCTGCTGCGCGATTCGGCTCTGCTCGCCGGGCTCTCCGACCTGGTGCCTTCGCAGAGCCCGGCGTCTGCGGGTAACACCGTGGCAACGGGCAATACGGTGCCATCACAAACCCCGGGGCCTTCGCGAGACCCGGGATCTTCACCGGCCATGAGGCCTTCGCGAAACACGGTTTCTTCGGGGGACACGGGGCAGTCAGGTGCCCGCAACGCCAGGAGGAGGCGAGTCACGTGAACGCGAATGTGAGTCAAGTGGATGCGGATGCGGGCAAAGACGGTGAGGAACTTCTGGCCGAGCTGCGAGAGGCCCTCACCGCCCGCGCGGCGGTGCCCCCGGCGTTCGTCGCGGCGGCGAAGAGCGCCTACGGCTGGGACCGCATCGACGCCGAACTCGCCCGGCTTATCTACGATTCCCGCCATGACGCTGAGCTGAGCACGAGCGTGCGCTCAGAGTCCGCGTCTATCCGGGCGCTGACCTTTGCCTCGGCCCTGTTCTCGATCGAGGTTGAGGTCACCGATGACGCCCTGCTCGGGCAACTCATCCCACCGCAGCCGGGCACGGTAGAGATACTGCGGCCGGCGGGCCCGACCACGCACAGCGAGATCGACGATGTTGGCTGCTTCAGCATCGGGCCTAAACCGGACGGCGAGTTCCGCATCCGCTGCCGGACCCAGGGACCAGCCAGACGTGCTGACCGGTTGGCTGACGCTCTTAATCACCAGCCGCGGCGGCTGATCATGAGCCGAGGCAGATGAACGACCAGCCGGTCGCGGCGGCTACCGGGTCGGCCTCCAGGCCGACCCGGGCATCGCGCAGCGCCTGGGCCAGGGACGCGCCGCCGCGCAGCCCGCGGTGCAGCGCGATCATCAGCGGGACGACCGCGCCGTCATTGACCGGCACCACGCTGGCCACGATTCCGGTGGTACCGAGGGGGATGAGCGAGCTGGCCAGGCCGAGCACCTCGTCCGCGCCAGCCGGGGCGGCGACGCCGGAGTCGCAGCTTGACAGCACCAGGCGGCGGGGCCCGCGGCGCAGCCGCTCCAGGTCATAGACCGTGAGCGGGCCATCGTCGAGACGGAGCGAGGAGAACAGCGGGCTGTCCGCGCGGAACGTGCCGTGCGCCGCGATGTGCGCGAGCCCGGCGCCGTCGATCGCCTGCAAGACGGCCGCCACCGTCGCGGTCCCGCCCCCGAGCACCACCGGTCCGGCACCGCTGGCCTGCCCGCTGGAGTAATCGGCCGCGAGCCGGGGAACTTCGGCCCCGCGGGAGGCCATGCCCGGTCCCCGGACAAGTACCACGGGGCCGTCGGAAGGCGTCGGTCCCGTGGCGGCCGCGGGCGCGGCGGCCGTGGCCGCGGGACCGACGCCCGCGTGCCCCGCCCGCAGCCAGGAAGCGGCCGAGGGGGCGACGCTGACCGCCCGCGCCCGGAGCCGGGGAGCAGCCCCCAGGGCACCGCGTGCAGCCGTCCCGGCGGCACGATGACCACGTTCTCGTCCCCGAGGAGATCGCCCGCCTGGCCGAGCAGCTCCCGGTCGAGCTGGCTGCCCATGGCTGCCAGCCAGTCGTGGACCACAGAATCGGAAGGCGACACGGGCGGGCCGTGCGCCACGCGTCGCAGCGCGAGCCGGGCGAACTGCACGGCGCGCGTGGCCGCCTCGGCCGGGCCGACGGTTATCCGCTGGACCCGCCCGTCGCCGCATACCAGGGCGTGCACCTCGCCGCCGACATCGATGAGCTCGATGAGCCTGCCGTCGCCAAGCGCGTCGAGGAGCTTATGCACGCTGAACCCGCGATCGGCATCGGACGGGCCGCCGCGGCGGCGGCGGGAGACGGGACCGGGGGCGCGCGCTGGGCGCATGGCCGCGTTGCCGCCAGCCGGGCCGTTCCCGGCTGGGGCGCCGCGGTGCGGGGCGGGAGCTCGTTTTCGCCCAGCGGCGGCGTGCAGCGACCGGGCGCGCACCGCCCGTTCCAGCCGTTGCCGTTCCTGCTCGAGCGGCGCCGTCGGCAGTCCGAGATCGCGGGTGCCCGCGAGCCTGCTCGTCACATCGCGCAGGGCGGCCAGGTCGGCCTGGAGCAATTCGTCGTCCGGCGGCCGGACTGCCGGGACAGCGAGCGCGACCGCCCGCCAGCGCTCGCTCCATTCGAGCATCAGCCAGGGCCGGCCAAGCTTGGCCGCGTGCAGCTGGCCGAGCGCGGCCAGCTCAGCGCCGTGCGCGGTGGACTGGGCGCGCAGTTCGGTCGATCCGAACACGCTGCGGTAATCGTCGATGACGGCCAGGCCGCGCCGGCAGGCGTGCATCAGGTTCCGCGTGTCGCCGGCCGCCTCCGCCCGGTGTGCCTGGGCCAGCCACGCCACCGCCCGGGAGAGCGCGGGACCGCGGCCGCGCTCGGCCGCCGCGGCGGCCAGCCACGCGTCCGCCTCGCTCAGCCACGCATCGGCGCGCGACCGGGTGAACCCGGGCACGGGGTCAGGCGCGGGAGCTAGGGTGAGTGCCGACGAGGCCGATGGTGAGCCCGTCCCGGCCGCCGCCGCGAGCCCGAGAGCGACCCGGCCGGCGGTCAGCCGGGCCAACGGCAGGTCGGGGGAGCCGATCTCGGCCAGTTCACGGACGCATCGCCGGGCGTCTTGGAGCAGGGCGACGGTGGGCGGTTCGTGCTCAAGGCCGACCTCGGCCCTGACCCGGGCCAGCCGGGCGTGCGCGCGCCACCAGCGCCTGCGCTGCCTGCTGAACAACCGCGCCGCCTCGGCCGCCCGGTCATTGGCGATGCCCGGCTCCCGGGCGGCGAGCGCGCAATCGGCCGCGACCAAGATCAGTTCGGCGCGCTTGGTCGGCCTGCCGCCCGCCGCGGACAGCTGGCGGACCGCCGCATCGGCCTCGCGCAGGGCGTCGCTGGCCAGGCCCGCGGCGGTGAGCGCCGCACACCGGTAGGCCGTCAGGTCCGGCTCGGTGACGCCGAGTGCGGCGTACCGTTCGGCCGCCTCGTCGAAGCAGGCCAGCGCGGCGGGCAGGTCACCGAGGCGGAACGCGACCACACCGCGGTGCATGACGGCGTCCGCCGACTCCAGTTCCTGGCCGTTGGCCGCATACAGCGCCTCGGCCCGCCGCAGGTCGGCCGCGGCGGGCCGGACCGATCCCATCGTCAGGGAGCACTCCGAACGCTGGGTCAGCGCGCGGGCCTCCCAGATCTGGTCGTCGGCCGCCCGGAGCACCGGTATCGCGGCGTTCAGGTCATCCAGGGCCGGGCCGTGCAGGCCGAGGAAGAGCAGGCAGGCGCCGCGGCGCAGCAGTGCCCGGCCGCGCAGCAGTCCGGTTGACGCGCCGACGGCGGCGTTGAGCGCGTTCCGGCCTGCCCTGGTCTGCCCGGCGAAGACGAGCGCCACTCCCAGGGTGCCGAGCACGTCGGCCTCGCGGTCGGCCACGCCGCTGCGGCGCGCCAGCCGCAGCGCGGTCCGCAGTTCCCGCACCGACGCGTCGATATCCCCGAACTCGCGCAGCACCAGGCCGATGGCCTGATGCGCGACCGAGGCGTCCAGCGGCTCCGGCCGGGCGGCGAGCAAGGCGCGGGCGCGCTCCATCGCGTCGTTCGGGCGCGACAGCGCCAGCGCCAGCAGTCCGCTCTCCCCGTCCCGCGAAGGTGCGGATGCTGCCCCCATGTTCCCAGATCCTGACTGACGGCATTGGCGCGCGGCAAGGCAATTTCTCCCGGTTCGACGGTGGTCATGCCCGTAGTGGTGTATTAAATGCCGCACCGCCCCCTCCGCCTTAGCGGACGGCTCAGCGGGCACCGGGCGGGACTTGGGAGGTCAGCGCATGGACCAGATATTCGATTCGCAGTTCCTCACTATGCAGGCGGCATTCGCGCGCGACGGCATCACCGTCGAGATCGCGTATTCACCGAACGGCCAGCCGGACTACATTTACCAAACCGGCCGGCTCCTGGTCGATGTCGGCCGGTACCCGGAGATCATCGACCGGATTGGGCAGCTGCTGCCCGGCACCGTCCCGGTCGGCCAGCGCGAGCAGCCGGCCAGCCCAGACCTGCGGGTGCTCTCCATCGAGGAGCTAGACAACGGGTATCTGAGCGTTCCCGACGCGCTCCGCCTGCTGGACGCCGAGCTCGCTGAGTACTTCCGTCACGGCGGCAAGGGCGATGAGGATGCAGAGAGGCTGCGGGCGCCCGGCGACTACTCGCCGGCCACACCGGTGCACGTGCTGCACCTGGCCGGCCGGATCTGCCCGGCGACCGAGCCCGAGGTGCCCTACTGCTGCTGCCCAGCGGACGCAGATTGCCCGCCTGACCTGCCCTGCGGGCCCTGCCCGGCGCAGGCGCCGGGCAACGCGGGAGCGGGCGTGCTGATCGGCGTCTGCGATACCGGGCTCCTTGCGAGCAGCGCCGGCGTGCCATGGCTGGCCAACGTGACCGGCGTCGACGACCCGCTCGGCCCGCTGCTGGCCGGCGACCCGCCGAATCCGCCGGGCCTGCACGCCATTCCGCATTACACCGGTCACGGGACTTTCGTGGCGGGCGTCGCCAGCTGCCAGGCCCCAGGGGCGGACATCTACGTGTACGGCGACATCGTGACCGCCGGCGGGGTCCTCGAGACCACCATTGTGAACAAGCTGACGGCGCTGCTCGCCACCCCCGGGCTCAGCGTGGTCAACCTGTCGGCCGGCGGCTACACCCGGCAGGACTTCCTGCCGCTGTCGTTCACCGCGCTGGACCTCGGCGGCGTCACGCTGGTCGCGGCCGCGGGCAACGACTCCACCCACCGCAAGTTCTGGCCGGCCGCGTTCGGCTGGGTGGTCGGCGTCGGCGCGCTCGGCGCGGACCAGCGTAACCGGGCCTGGTTCAGCAACCACGGCGACTGGGTGAACGTCTACGCGCCCGGCGAGGGCCTGGTGAACGCGTTCGCGACCGGCGTGTATACCTACCAGGAGCCGCCGAAGCGGCCGGCCCGGCAGATCTTCGGCGGGATGGCGCGGTGGAGTGGCACCTCGTTCGCCGCGCCGCTGGTCGCCGGGCTGATCGGCGCCGAGATGACGAACGCCGGTGTCAGCGCGGCCGACGCCACCGCGGCGGTCCTTGGCCAGGCGGCGCAGCAGGCCATCCCCGGCGTCGGCCCGGCGCTCTACCCGTGGCATCCATAACGGATAACAGCAAGATACTGATAACAGAAAGATCCCAATAACAGCTAGTGGCGACGTTGTTACAAGCCTCTGACCAGGTAATACGGCACGCCGGAGCGTGTCTATGGTTGTTGCGCTACGCAACCAGCGCTGGCTATCGTCGGGGAATGCTTAATTTCCGGACATCAGCCCGGCGGTTCGCCGTCGTGGCCGGCATAGCCTGCTTCGGCCTGACCGCCGCGGCCTGCAGCAGCTCGTCTTCGTCGTCTTCGTCGTCCGCCACCGCGTCTTCGTCGGCATCCACGTCCGTGTCCGCGTCCGCGAGCGCGTCGGCCAGCTCGACTATGGTCTCCGGCACCGCGAACGTGGCCTACGCCTCGTCCCTTACGTACCTCAACGAGAAGGTCGTGAAGCCCGCCTTCACCGCCGCGACCGGCGCCGCGTTCTCCGGCACCGGGAACGCCTCCGGTACGCTCGAGTCCGACATCGCGGCCGGCGAGATCAGCCCGAACGTCTTCGAGTCGGTCGGCGGCGACAACATCACGCCGCTCGAGCCGAAGTACACCACGTGGTACATCCCGTACGCCGGCACCTCGATGGTCATCGCCTACAACCCGAAGTCCAAGTACGCCAGCGAGTTCAAGGCCTACGCCGACGGCTCCAAGCCGCTCAGCACCCTCTTCTCGTCGCTGCTGCAGACGCCCGGCCTCAAGCTGGGCCGCACCGACCCGAACACCGACCCGCAGGGCCGCGACTTCATCTACATGCTGGAGCTCGCGCAGTCCTATTACCACCTGCCGTCGGACACGGTCTCCAAGATCCTCGGTACCAGCGACTTCGGCACCGCCAACAGCCCGCAGATCTACGCCGAGTCCTCGCTCGACTCCACGCTCGAGTCCGGCCAGCTGGACGCGTCCAGCGCGTTCGTCACCCAGGCGATCGAGCTGCACCTGGCCTACATCCCGCTGCCGGTGCAGATCAACCTGGGCAGCGCCGCGCTCGCCTCGACGTACGCGACGGCGACCGTTAAGCTCGCCAATGGCATGACCAAGAGCGGATCGCCGCAGGTCATCAACATCACGACCATTGGCACGCCGACGCCGGCCGGGATCGCGTTCGTCAAGTACACGCTGTCGCCGGCCGGCCTGGCACAGTACAAGGCAGGAGGGTTCTCGATGGTCGCGCCCACGGTCGTCGGCGACAAGAGCGCCGTACCCGCCGACATCCTCAGTGAGCTGGGCTCCTAGCCCGCAGGCCGCTTCTTCCGGGGCGGTCCGGGACGGGGATAGCTCCCGTCCCGGACCGCCCCGTTTCCGGCGGAACGGAAGCGGACGACGCGGAGCACGCGTACGTTCCATATCTGCTGGCTTTTCCATCCTGGGCGCGGCGGTCATCTGGATCGCGCTGCTCGGCCCGGTGATCACCCTGATCGGCCGGATGTCGCCCGGCGACCTCTGGGCCGCGCTGACCGGGCCGGGGAACCTGGACCCGCTGGTCACCTCGGTGGAGTCGGGGGCGGTGACCCTCGGAGTGCTGATCTTGTTCGGCACGCCGCTGGCGTGGCTGCTGGCGCGTGGCCGGCTGCCGTTCCCGCGGGTCTGGGAGGCGGGCATCCTGTGCGCGCTGCTGCTGCCGCCGCTGGTCATCGGGCTGCTGCTGGTCTTCATGGTCGGCCCGTACACCTGGATCGGCTCGATTCTCGGCTGGCTGCACCAGTCGGCCACCAACACGTTCCTCGCCCTGGTGATCGCCGAGGTGTACGAGTCGGCGCCTTATTACGTGCTCGGCGCGCAGGCCTCGTTCGCCAGCGTGGACAGCAGCCTCGAGCAGCAGGCGGGGCTGCTCGGCGACCGCCCCGCGCGGGTATTCCGGCGGGTCACGCTGCCGCTGGCCGCGCCCGGGCTGGCGATGTCGCTGGCGGTCGCGTGGGCGCGGGCGATCGGTGCCTTCGGGGCCGTGGTGATCATCGCCTACCATCCGTTCGGCATCCCGCTGCAGATCTACACCACCTTGCAGGAGACCGGGCTGTACACCGCGCTGCCCTACGCCCTCATCCTGCTGGTGGTGGCGCTGCCGCTGCCGCTGGCCGCCTACGTCTGGAGCGCGCGTGCTGAACGTCGACGCCGAGGTTGACCGCCGCGACTTCACCGTCGCGGCGGCGCTCGCCGTGGCCGACGGGGAGCGGGTCGCGCTGTTCGGCCCCTCCGGTGCGGGCAAGACCACCGTCCTGGAGCTGATCGCGGGCCTGGTCGAACCCGCCCGCGGGCGGGTTGAGCTGGGCGGCCGGGTGCTGACGGCGACGGCCGCGCCGGTTGTCGCGGTGCCGCCGTACCAGCGCCGGGTCGGGCTGCTGCGGCAGGACCCGGGGCTCTTCCCGCACCTGACCGTCCGGGCCAACCTGATGTACGCGCGGGCGGGGTCGGGCGGTAGAAGGTCGTCGCGGTCGGGCGGCGGCGAGCTGGCCGAGATCGCCGCGTCGCTCGGGATTGACGGGCTGCTGGCGGCGATGCCCGCGCGGCTGTCGGGCGGGCAGCGGCACCGGGTGGCGCTCGGCCGCCTGCTGCTCGCGCACTGCGACGCGCTGCTGTTCGACGAGCCGTTCGCGGCGCTCGACGCGGCGCTCCGCCGGTCACTGACCGCGCTGGTCAAGGAGCTGGCGTCGCAGCGGTCGGTGCCGTCGGTGCTGGTCACCCACCAGCTCTCCGACGCGCAGGCCTTCGCCGACCGGCTGCTGGTGATGGACCGCGGCGAGATCTTGCAGGCGGGAGCGCCCGACGAGGTGGTGCTGCGGCCCGCGTCACGGCGGGTCGCGGAACTGGTCGGCTACCTCGGCTTCGTGCCCGCTACCGGCTCCGGGGGAGCGGGCGCCGATGCGGGCGTTACCGGAGTGGTCGCCGGGGTGCACCCGGACCGCGTGGTGCCGGGCGCGGACCCGGCCCGCGGGCTCGTCGTGACCGGGACCGTGACCGCGGCCCGGCCGAGCGGCGCCGGCTGGGAGGCGGACGTCCTGGTCGGCGAGGCCCCGTTCACCTGCCGCCTGCCGTCCCGGCCGGACGGCGCTCAGCTGTCGGTGACCGTGCTCGACCCCCCGTACTTCGGCCGGGACGGGGCGCTGCTCGCGCGGAGCAGCTCAGCGCCGGTCACCGGCGGGTAGCGGCCATCGGCATCTCCCCCGGATGGTGCGGCGGGTGACGCGCGCTGCTGGTCAGCCCACCTCGGTGACCTGGCCGTCGGCGACGGCGAGGTGACGGGTGACCGACAGGCTTTCCAGCATCCGGCGGTCGTGGGTCACCAGCAGGAACGTGCCGGGGTAGGTGTCGAGCGCCGCTTCGAGCTGCTCGATGGCCGGCAGGTCGAGGTGGTTGGTCGGCTCGTCGAGGATGAGCAGGTTAACCCCGCGGGCCTGCAGCAGGGCCAGCCCGGCGCGGGTGCGCTCGCCGGGGGACAGGCTGCCCGCGGGGCGGGTGACGTGCTCGGCCCTGAGCCCGTACTTCGCCAGCAGGGTCCGCGCCTCGGCCGGAACCAGATCGGGAACCTGCGCCGCGAACGCGTCGAGCAGCGACTGTTCCCCCCGGAACAGGCTGCGGGCCTGGTCGACCTCGCCGATCATGATGCCGCTGCCCAGCGCGGCCTGGCCCGACGTCAGCGCAACCCGGCCGAGCAGCGCGTCGATCAGCGTCGACTTGCCCGCGCCGTTGGGCCCGGTCACCGTGACCCGGTCGGCCCAGTCGATCTGCAGGCTGACCGGGCCGAGCCGGAACGTCGCCGCGGTCGACGACCGCCTCGCGCATGACCGCGGCCACCGAGCCGGAGCGCGGCGCGGCGGCGATCTCCATCTGCAGCTGCCACTCCTTGCGCGGCTCCTCGGCCACCTCCAGCCGGCCGATCATCCGCTCGGTCGCCTTGACCTTGCCCGCCAGCTTCTCCGAGCGGGCGACCTGCGCCTGGACCCGGTGCTTGTCGTTGTCGGCCGCCTTGGACCGCGCCTCGCGGACGCCCTTGTCGGCCCAGCCGATCTGGGTGCGCCGCCGCGCCTCAAGCTCGGACTTGGTCTCCGCGTAGCGCTCGTAGTTCTCCCGGGCGTGCCGCCGCGCCGTCTCGCGTTCCTCCAGATAGCCCGCGTAGCCGCCGCCGAACAGGCGGGTCTTCTGCTGGGCGAGGTCCAGTTCGAGCACCCGGTCGACGGTGCGCTCGAGGAACGCGCGGTCGTGGCTGACGAGCGCGGTAGCGGCGCGCAGCTTGCGGACGAAGTCCTCGAGGATCTCGAGCCCGTTGATGTCCAGGTCGTTGGTCGGCTCATCGAGCAGGAAGACGTCGTAGCGCGACAGCAGCAGCGACGCCAGGTTGGCCCGCGCGGCCTGGCCGCCGGAGAGCCCGGCCATCGGCCGGTCAAGCTCCACCCGCAGGCCGAGGGTGGTGATCACCTTCGCCGCCCGCTCCTCCAGGTCGGCGCCGCCCAGGTTCAGCCAGCGGTCGAGCGAGGTCGCGTAGGCGTCGTCGCAGCCGGCCGCCCCGGCCGCCAGTGCCTCGGTCGCCTCGTCCAGGTCCGCCTGCGCCTGCGCCACGCCGGTGCGCCGGGCGAGGAAGCCGGCCACGTTCTCGCCGGCCCGCCGGTCCGGCTCCTGCGGCAGGTAACCGACGGTGGCGGTCGGCGGGTTGAGGGTGACCGTGCCCTGCGCGAGCGCGCTGCCGTCGAGGCCGGCCAGCAGCCGCAGCAGGGTCGACTTGCCGGCGCCGTTCACGCCGACGAGCCCGGTGACCTCGCCGGGCGCGAGCGTCAGGTCAAGGTCGGAGAACAGGACGTGGGGCCCGTGCGCGGCGGTGAGACCCTTGGCTGTCAGGACGGCGCTCATTTGCCAGCAATCCTAAGGCCACGCGCTAGTCGTCGATGTCAGGGCCAGCCCTGATGCCGACCGCCCGTTCCGGTGCCAGACTGATTCAGTGGAGCGATCCGCCGCGATTCTGATCGTCGACGACCATAGCGGTTTCCGGACCTTTGCCCGGGCCATGCTCGAGGCCGCCGGCTTTACCGTGGCGGAGGCCGCGACCGGGGCGCAGGCGGCCGAGGCGGTACGACTTGCCCGGCCCAGCCTGGTGCTGCTCGACATTCAGCTGCCCGACTTCGACGGGTTCGAGGTCGCCCGGCGGCTGGCCGCCCAGCCTGGCGGCCCGGTCATCGTGCTCACGTCAACCCGTGAGGCGAGCGACTACGGCGGGCGCATCACGTCCAGCCCGGCGGCCGCGTTCCTGCCTAAAGATGAGCTGTCGGGCGCGGCGCTGCGCCGGTTCCTGCCGCAGGACCCGCGATGAACCGACGGACGGGGGCGTGGCTTGTCGCCGGCGCGGCCGCGGCGGTCGCGTTCAAGGTTGTCGTCACCGTCGCGCCGAGCCCGGCGCCGCCGACGGCCTGGATCATCACCTCGTCCGCGGTGGGCTTCTCGTTCCTGGCCGCCGGGCTGGCCGCCTGGCGCCGGTGGCCGGCGAACAGCCTCGGGCTGCTCTTCTCGATCGTCGGCTATCTGTGGCTGGCGCCCAACGTGGGCTACTTGCCCTACGCACTGCCGTTCACGCTCGGCAACGCGATCGCTTGGATCTACCCGGCGGCGCTGGCGCACCTGGCGCTGGCGTGGCCCACCGGGCGGTTGCGGTCCCGGTTCGAGCTCTGGGTCGTCGTTGCCGTCTACAGCTGGGACCTGGGCCAGAGCGTCGTCTCTATGCTCTTCTGGAATCCCAGTGCCACCGGCTGTGGTCCCGGCTGCCCGGCCAACCTGCTGCTTGTCGATGGCTCCAGCTCGATCGAGAGCGCCTTCGGCGCGTGGTCGCTCATTGTTTCCCTACTGCTCAACGCCACCGTGCTGACACTGATCATCCGGCACTGGCAGACGGCCCGCGGCTGGTCCCGGCGGGCGATGACGCCGCTGCTGTGGATCAGCTTCGCCGTCATGGCATGGACCGTCGCCCAGGGCTTGTCAGCTAACCTCAACTTCTGGCAGACCAGCTTCGCGCTGTGGGATATCGCGCCGCTGATCTTGCTGACCGCGCCGGCGGTGTTTATCGTGAGCACGCTGCTGGCGCGGTCGGCGCGCGGCGCGGTCGGCACCGCCATCGTGGACCTGGCGCCGGGTTCCTCACCCGGCCAGCTGCGGGATGCGCTGGCCCTCGCCATCGGAGACTCGACGTTGCAGCTGGCCTTCCGGCTGCCAGCCGGGCAGGGCTATGCCGACACCGGCGGACAGCACGTTGACCTGGCCGGCCTGGCGCCCGGCCGGGCGGTCACCCCGCTGACCGAAACCGGGGAGGCCGTGCTGATCCACGACCAGGCGCTGGAGCACGAGCCGCAGCTGGTCCGGCTGACGGCGTCGGCCGCGAGCCTGGCCTTGGAGCACTCCCGGCTGCAGGCCGAGGTGCAGGCGCAACTCGAGCAGGTCCGCGCCTCCCGGGCGCGCATCGTCGAGGCGGGCGACGCCGAGCGGCGCCGCCTCGAGCGCGATCTGCACGACGGCGCCCAGCAGCGCCTGGTCACGCTGGCGCTGGCGCTGGCGATGGCCCGCGACCGGGCGGCCGAGGCCGATCCGGCGCTGGGCTCGCTGATCGAGTCCGCCAGCAAGGAGGCACGGGAGGCCATCGCCGAGCTACGTGAGCTGGCCCGTGGCATACACCCGGCTGTCCTGACCCAGACCGGGCTGGCCGGGGCGGTCCAGGCCCTGGCCGAGCGTTCGCCCGTGCCCATCACCATCACCGAGGTCCCGCCGCGGCGGTTCCCGGCCGGCATCGAGGCCACTGCTTATTTTGTCGTGTCTGAGGCGCTGGCCAACGTCGCTAAGCACGCGCGGGCCAGCAACGCGCGCGTCACCATCCGCGCGCTGCCGGGCAGCCTGGTGGTGACCGTCAGCGATGACGGGACCGGCGGCGCGACGCCCGAGGGCGGATCGGGCCTGCGCGGCCTGGGCGACCGGGTCGCCGCCGCTGGCGGCAGGCTGCACATCGACAGCCCACCCGGTGCCGGGACCCGCCTGGAAGCCGACATACCGTGCCCGTGAACCCGCCGGGGGCCGCGCTGCGGGTGGTCATCGCCGAGGATGCGGTGCTGCTGCGCGAGGGCCTGAGCAGGCTGCTGACGGAGGCCGGGATGGACGTGGCCGGGACGGCGGGGGACGCGGCGCAGCTGCTGCGGCTCGCGGCCGCCACCCGGCCCGACATCGTGCTCACCGACATCCGGATGCCGCCAGGCCAGGCAACCGAGGGCCTGCAGGCGGCACTGCAGATCCGCCGCCAGTGGCCGGGCACCGCGGTGGTCGTCCTCTCCCAGCATGTCGAGACCGAGCACCTCTTCGAGCTGCTGGCTGACGACGCGCGCGGGGTCGGCTACGTGCTTAAGGAGCGCGTCGCCGACATCGCGCAGTTCACCGACGCGATCGGCCGGGTCGCCGCGGGCGGGTCGGTGATCGATCCGGAAGTCGTGGCCAGGCTGGTGGCCAGGCCACGGCGGGACAGCCCGCTGGAGACGCTGACCGACCGCGAGCTGGCGGTCCTGGCGCTGATGGCCGAGGGCCGCTCCAACCAGGCGATCGCCAGCCGGCTGTACCTGTCGCCCAAGACCGTAGAGACGCACGTCGGGAACATGTTCGCCAAGCTGTGCCTGGAGCCCGCCGCCGACGATCACCGCCGGGTACTCGCTGTCCTGACCTATCTGCGCCGATAGCGCCAGGGTGGCAGCGCCGGGGCGCCAGCGCCGCGGCTGGCCGGCCGCGGCGCCTTGCGGCGGACCGAAGCGGCCGGTCCCGGCTCCCCGGATCCCGGCCGCTGTCAGGCGCCTCACTTCAGCTTGAACGTAAAGACCTCGTAGTTCTTGGTGAACGACACGCCGACCTGTCCGACGGCGCCGCTGAAGCTGCCGGTCCCGCTGGTGACGGCGAGAGTGGACGCTTGCGGCTGCTGTGACTTGAAGTGGAGGACGCCCTGGACGGTCAGGGTGCTGCCCTTGACGACCACGGAGACGACACAGTCCGCGAGCGTCTGTTCGGCGTACTTCTCCGGGATCCGGGTGAGCACGCAGGTGCCGGAGTCGAACCCGACGATCGGGTACCCGCCCTTGACCTGGTGCGTGCTGGTGACCTGATCGTTGATTATGAGCTCGTCGCCCTGCACGAACTTGCCGGGGTTGGTTCCCGGGACGGGTACCAGCCCCGGGTCGGTGCTGCCGTTGTTGATGTCGAACGCGTAGTACCTGACCGTTCGGGTGGCGGCGGCGGTAGCGGGTGTGGCGGCGGACGCCACACCGGCCGTTCCGCACGCTATGAGCGCTGCGCCTGCGCCGATGATGGTTGCCGCTCGGGCTCGTTTGCGCATCTTGACCTCCAGGTGGCTCGGTGCCTCTTGAAGCCACCAGACCACGGTGCGTGCGTCGTCCGGATCGGGGCCAGCCCTGCCCTTGCCTCAGGGCCAGCCCGGAGGCGTTCGCGGCCGCCCTGCGCGAGAGTGGTGCGCAGGACCGCCCGCTGCTGGGAGGGCGGGTGGTCAGCCGCTTTTCACGGCGGCCGCCGCCCGGGCACCGATGGTGTCGCCGCTGACAGGGTCGAAGAAGTGCAGGGCGCTGGTGTTCAGCGCGAGTTCGAGCGGCTGCCCGGGGCGCGCGGCAGACTCCGGCGACAGCCGCGCGGTCCACCGTGACCGGCCGTCGGCCCGCGCGGTGACCGCCTCTTCCCGTCCGGGGCTCCCGTTGGAGGTCCGGACGGCGGTGCCGGCGATCGAGGCATGCTGGACCGGCGGCGCGTCGATCGGGAAGGTCGCGTTGGTCCCGGTGCCGGCGTTCTCGGTGACGCTGACGGTCACCGGGAACCGGGCCCAGCAGGCATCCCCCCGGGCGGCATCGGCAAAGTCCGTCGGGCGGACCCCCACGATGACCTTGCGCCCGAGATAGCGGGCCAGGCCCGGCCGGGAGTCGAGCAGCGCCGCGGGCACCGGCAGCCGCCGCCCGGCGAAACTGACGCAGGGCCCGTCGTCGAGCTCGAGCGCGGCCTCCGCGAAGTTCATCCCCGGTGAGCCGATGAACCCGGCGACGAACAGGTTGGCCGGCGACTCCAGCACCTGCTGCGGGGTGCCGGCCTGCTGGATACGGCCGTCGCGCATGACGCAGACGCGGTCGCCGAGGGTCATCGCCTCGACCTGGTCGTGGGTCACGTACACGGTGGTGACGCCGAGCCGCTCGTGCAGCTGCCCCAGCGCCGCGCGCATCGACACCCGCAGCGCGGCGTCGAGGTTCGACAGCGGCTCGTCCATCAGGAACGCCTGCGGCTCGCGGACGATCGCGCGGCCCATCGCGACCCGCTGCCGCTGCCCGGGGGACAAGGTGGCCGGGTGGCGCGACAGGTAAGGCTCCAGGCCGAGCAGCCGCGCGGCCTCGGTGACCCGCCGCTTGATCACGGCCCGGGGGGTGTTGCGCAGCTTGAGGCCGAACGCGAGGTTCTCCTCCACCGTCATACGCGGGTACAGCACGTAGTTCTGCAGCACCATGGCGATATCGCGGTCTTTGGGCGGCAGGTCATTGACCACCCGCTCGCCGATCGAGATGGTGCCGCCGGTGATCTCCTCAAGGCCGGCGATGGACCGCAGCGCGGTTGACTTCCCGCACCCGGAAAGGCCGGTGAGCACCAAGAACTCGCCCTCCCCGACCCCAAGGTTCAGGTCATCGAGCGCCTTCACGCCGCTCTGGTAGACCTTGTCCACCTGATCGAGAACAATCTGCGCCAACGGGAACTCCAATCTTCGCCGGAGCACGTCGAACGGCGGTGCCGCCATACGGCGTCACTGGGCGCTCTGCACCGACGATCCATCACACTTCTTACCATGTCAATACCTAAAGGGGTACAAACTCACTCAGATCATTCCAAGAATCGCGCGGCCGGCACGCGCCCGGCCCGGCTCCGCAGGGCTGGGCGGGTTCCCCTCGGCAGCCAGGAATATCTCATCTGCCAGCGCAAATCGCTGATATCGTGCCCATGCCACCCGTTACCACGTACCATAACAATTAGGGGTGCAACAACCGTGGGCACCTTGACAAGGTGATGTTAAGCATTGCTAAATTCTGCACATGTTTTGTTCGGTCCTGAAGATCCCGCAGAGACCTGGTGAACGTTGATAGATCCATCTGAGTCGGTACCGAGCATGCTTCCAGCGCAGCGGCAGGACCGGATCCTGACGGAGATCGAGCGGTCCGGGGGCGCCCGGATCGTGCAGCTGGCGGAGCTGCTGGGGGTGTCGGACATGACGGTCCGCCGCGACATTGACGTGCTGGCGGCGCGGGGCCTGGTGAAGAAGGTGTACGGCGGCGCCACCGTCCGCCCGCAGGGCACCAGCGACGAGCCCGGCTTCGAGGCGAAGTCATGGCGTGACGCCGGCCGCCAAGGAGCTGATCGCCGCCGCCGCGGCGGCCCTGGTGCAGCCCAGGTCGACCATCGCGGTCAGCGCGGGGACGACGACCTACGCCGCCGCCGCCCACCTGGCGCGCATTCCCCAGCTGACGGTGGTGACCAACTCGGTGCGGGTCGCCGACTACCTCTACCGCAGCGGCGAGTCATCGCAGACGATCCTGCTGACCGGCGGGCTGCGGACACCGTCGGATGCCCTGGTCGGGCCGATCGCGGTGCAGACCATCAGCGACCTGCATGTTGACCTGCTGCTGATGGGGGTGCACGGGATGGACCCGGTGTCGGGCTTCACCACCCCCAACCTCATGGAGGCGGAGATGAACCGGGCGATGGTGGCCTCGGCGGGCCGCCTGGTCGTGCTGGCCGATCACACCAAGTGGGGGGTCATCGGGCTGTCGGCGATCGCGGCGCTGACCGACGCCAGCATCCTGGTGAGCGACTCGGGCCTGACCCCGGAGGCGCGCGAGGTGATCGAGGCAACCGTCGGCGAGCTCGTCATCGCCGACCGGCAAGGTCCCGGCAGCGCGGACGCCACCGCGCTGTGAGCCAGCCAGCCTAGGCGCGGGATCCGGCCTCGTGCGGCCCGCTGCCGTTTGTGCGGCCGCACAAGCCCTCCACCGCCAAGCTTGTGCGGCCGGCGGGATGTAGCAGCGCACCCGCTGCGGCAGCATGAGGGGCGTGACAGCTACCAGCGAGCGCCCTCGCTGCCTGTGCGCAGCCGGGGGTTGACGGTGGAGATCGATATCAGGGCGGCGGCCAGGCTCCGCGCGTCCACGGCCGCCCAGGCGGCACTGCTGCCGCTGGTCGAGGCGCTGTGCCGGTCGGACGCTGACCTGGCCACCATGCGGGTGGTCTGCGACTGGATCCAGTACAAGGCCAGCTTCCGCGAGACCGCGATGGTCCGCCCGGTGCTGGCCGGCGGCCCGGCGGGGGCGGCCGCCACCGTGGCCGGGCCGCCCGCGGCGGGGCACGAGCTCGCCGTCGACCTGCGCCGCTGCGCGCAGCCGGGGACGGACGTGGCGGCGGAGGTGACCGGGGCAATCCTCGACACCAATCCCGACCGGGTCTGGCTCGAGCCGTGGGTGCCGTCGTCGGCCAGCTGCGTCTGGCGCTTCAACGCGCTGTTCTGGCAGGCTCTGGCCGACTGGGAGCAGGTGACGGGCAAGGAGTACGAGCAGACCCTGCCCGGCGGCGAGTCCGACGCGCGCAACGCCGCCACCGCCCGCGAGACCATCCTTGACCTGTTCAAGATCTGGGACGAGCTGGCCAGCAGGCGCGCGCTGCCGGAGCAGCTCTACGTACTTGAGCTCGGCGTCGGCAACGGGGGGCAGGCGCGCACCTGGCTGGACGAGTTCACCGAGCTCGACCGCAGGCACGGCCGCGACTACTACCGGCGGCTGCACTACCTGATGGGCGACTACTCCGCCCACGTGCTTGAGCGGGCCCGCGCCGCGGTCGCCCACCACGGTGACCACGTCTCCGGCCTCGTCCTGGAGGCGACCCGGCTGTCGGGAACCATCGGCTTCCTGGCCGGGAAGGCATTCCTGGTCTACATCTCCAACGTCTACGACAACCTGCCCAGCGACGAGGTGGCGGCTATCCGCGGCCGGGTCTACCTGGTGCAGGCCAGGTCGTTCCTGCCCGGCGCGGCGGCCGACGAGATCGCGAACCGGTTCGGGCTGCGCCGCTCCGAGCTCGCCCAGCTCGCCCAGCGGCTGCTGCGGATCGGCCCGGAGCTGCTGGCGGAGTCGCTGCCGGAGAAGTTCGCCGACACCGGGCACGCCGTGCTGTTCTGGCAGGGGGTCTGGGCGGCGCTACGGCAGGCCGAACGCTATGTCCCGCTCGAGGGCCTCGATACCTACCAGGTCACCCCCTCACTGACCGGGGAGATTCTCCGCCCGCTGCTGGACGCCGAGGGCGATATCCGGATGCACGTGTCCAACGGCGCCCTGGCGTCCTTCGCCGACACCCTGCCGCTGCTGCACCCGTTCGGCCGGGTGGTCTGCCACGATCTGTTCACCACCGGCGCGGCGGAGTACCGTTCCGGGTTCTACGGTCCGGGCAAGTACGACGGCTCCGTCGTCAACTGGGTTAACGGCCCGCTGCTGCAGCTGTTCGGCAGCCGCCGCGGCTTCGACGTGCGGTTCTCCGCGTTCAAGCAGCGCCCCGGTTCCCATATCAAGACGCTGACCGTCCAGGTCAGGGACTAACGGCCAGATCATCATGGGTAACGAGCGGTTGCTGCGCCACCTCCTCCCCACGACCGTGGTGGGGTCCTACAGCGTCCCTGAGTGGCTGGAGCGCCTCAAGACCGAGTATTACCAGCGGCGGATCAGCGCGGCCCACCTGACGGAGATCCACGAGGTCGCGATCAAGGCCGCGATCAAAGACCAGGAGCAGGCCGGCATCGACATCGTCTCCGACGGCGAGCTCCGCCGCGACAACGACATCGACTACTTCCTCGCCCGCCTCCCCGGCGTGCTCATCGAGCGGCGGGCCAAGGCCGACTACTACGACTACTACGACGCCGAGGTCGCGGCGGAGCTGCCGGAGGACGAGAAGGCGTCGCTGTGCCTGGCCGACGATTACCTGTTCACGTCACGGCTGACCGACCGGCCGGTGAAGTTCTCCTTCACCGGGCCGTTCTCACTGTCGCGGCGGATCTCCGCGCCCGGCTACCCCGACCCGGCCGACCTGGTGCGCGCGCTCGCGCGGCGGCTCAACCTGGAGGCGCGGACACTGGCGGCCGCGGGTGCGGGCTTCCTGCAGATCGACGAGCCGTTCCTGGCCGGCTACCCGGACCAGGCGGAGCTGGCGGTGGAGGCGGTCAACATCGTCACCGAAGGGGTGCCGGTGACCTGGGCGCTGCATGTCTGTTACGGCAACCGGTACGCCCGGCCCTCCTGGGAGGGCCACTACGACTTCCTCTTCCCCGCTGTGCTGCAGGCACGGGTCGATCAGCTGGTGCTCGAGTTCGCCCGCAAGGGCCTCGAGGATCTCCATCTGATTAAGGAGTACGGCTGGCCGTATCAACTCGGCCTCGGCGTGATCGATGTTAAGTCGCCCACCGTGGAGACCGCGGAGCTGGTCGCGGCGAGGATCAGGCGGGCACTTGAGTATATCGAGCCCGCCCGCCTGATGATCAACCCCGACTGCGGGCTGCGTCACCTCGAACCGGAGGTGGCGCGGCGCAAACTGCGCGCTATGGTAACTGGCGCGGCAACTGTCCGGGCCGAGCTCGGCCCGGCCGGGCCCGGTGGGCACCAACAGGCCCCCTCTCCCGCCCCGGGAGACAGTGACTCCCAACCAACAGGAGATAGCAATGGATAGCGGATTCCTCTTCACTTCCGAGTCGGTGACGGAGGGGCACCCGGACAAGATCGCCGACCAGATCTCCGACGCCGTCGTGGACGCCGCCCTGGCCGGGGACCCTTACTCCCGGGTGGCGTGCGAGACCCTGCTGACCACTGGCCTGATCGTGGTGGCGGGCGAGATCACCACCGCGTCGCCCATCGACTACGCGTCGATCGCGCGCAAGGTGGTCTGCGACATCGGCTACGACAACGGCGAGTACTTCTTCGACGGCAACGCGGTCGGCGTGCTGGTGGCGATGGACCGGCAGTCGCCGGACATCGCCCAGGGCGTGGACACCGCGCACGAGGGCCGGATCGGCGGCTCGGAGGACCCGCTCGACCGGATCGGCGCAGGCGACCAGGGCATGATGTTCGGCTACGCGACCAACGAGACGCCCGAGTACATGCCGATGCCGATCATGCTCGCGCACAAGATGTCCAAGAAGCTCTCGGAGGTCCGCCACTCCGGCCAGCTGCCCTACCTGCGCCCGGACGGCAAGACCCAGGTGACGGTCCGCTACGACGACGCGGGCAAGCCGGTGGAGATCGAGAAGGTGCTGATCTCCACCCAGCACCAGGACGGCGTGGAGTCCAAGCTGCCCGAGGCGCTGTGGGAAGAGGTGGTCCTGCGGACGCTCCCGCAGGACCTGTACGACCCTGAGCGGCTGAAGGACGAGTTCTACGTCAACCCGACCGGCCGCTTCGTGATCGGCGGCCCGGTCGGCGACACCGGGCTCACCGGGCGCAAGATCATCGTCGACACCTACGGCGGGTTCGCCCGCCACGGCGGCGGCGCGTTCTCCGGCAAGGACCCCTCCAAGGTGGACCGCTCGGCCGCCTACGCCGCCCGCTACGTGGCCAAGAACATCGTCGCGGCCGGGCTGGCCGACCGCGCCGAGGTCCAGGTGGCCTACGCGATCGGGGTGGCCCGCCCGCTCTCGCTGCTGATCGAGACCTTCGGCACCGAGAAGATCTCCCGCGCGGCCATCGCCGAACTGGTCAGGGAGAACTTCGACCTGCGCCCGGGCGCGATCCTGCGCGACCTGGAGCTGCGCCGCCCGGTCTACCAGCCGACCGCGGCCTACGGCCACTTCGGCCGGTCCGGCGACTCCTTCACCTGGGAGCGCACCGACAAGGCCGACCAGCTGCGCACCCAGGCCGGCCTGTCCTAGCTGGATAACAGCAAGTAGCGCTCGCGCCTGGGCCGGCGGCACCGGGTGGCTGGTTTGGGGGCGGGGGCCGCGGGCGCTTACTAGACTGTGCCGATTGCCCGCTATGCGGGCTTGGTCGGCGGAGGAGGGGCTGTGGCGTCTGGCGCTTGGGACGGGCGGCGGACGCTGACGGGGGTGGCGGTCTCGGCCGTGGCGGCGATCGCGCTGGCCGTGGCGGCCTGTCAGGGAGCGGGTGGGTCTCCGGGGCCGGCGGCGGTTGGGACGTCGGCGGGCGCGGTGTCGTCAGGCGCGGTGTCGTCGGGGCCGGGACTTCGGACGCGGCGGGGTCGGGCGGGGCGGCGTCGGACGGGGTGGTGGCCGCGCAGCCGACGCAGCCGCGGCATGCCGATCCGTTCGCTGCCGCGGTGCAGGAGTACCTGGCGGGACGGGCGGGAACGGTTCTGGCCGCTGTTTACGATGTGCGGACCGGGCAGTCATGGCGGCTGGGGGACGGGCCCGCCCAGGACGAGGCGTCCGTGGTGAAGCTGGACATCCTGGAGACCCTGCTCAACGCCAGCGACGGGGACGGGGCCGGGGCCGGGCTGCCGTCGGGAAACCAGGCGCTGGCGCAGCAGATGATCGAGAACAGCGACAACGACGCGGCCACCGCCCTCTGGTACGCCGCCGGGGGAGCGCCGGGGGTAGCGGCCTACAACGCGAAGGCCGGGCTGACCAGGACCACTCCCTCGCCCTGCGTGGAGTGTGCCGGCTTTTACTGGCCCGGCTGGGGGCTGACCACCACGGTCCCGTATGACCAGATCACTTTGCTGAAGCGGATTATCCTGCCCAGTTCGCTGCTGTCGGCGGCCGAGCGGGGCTACGCGCTGTCGCTGCTGGAGAACGTGACGCCCGACCAGGCGTGGGGCGTCAGCGGCGGGGTCCCCGCGGGCGTGACGGTGGCGCTGAAGAACGGCTGGCTGCCGCTGAACGACGCCGGCACTGACTGGCAGATCAACAGTGAGGGCTGGGTGTCCGGCGATGGCCGCGACTACCTCATCTGCGTGCTCGACACCGGCAACCCGGACGAGCAGTACGGCATCGACACCATCAGCCAGCTGTCTGCCCTCGTCTGGACCGCGATGCGCTAACCGCCGCGGTTGCGCGGCCCGGCGCCGCGCGGTGAGCAAAGGCCGGCCGTGCCCCAGGGGCTGTGCGATGAATCAGGCCCGGCCGGGCCAGGCCGGGCCGGACGCCGGTGTCCAGGGTGCCGTCGCGGACCGAGGTCATCTTCCTGGAGACCGTTACGGTTGAGCGAATCGAGCCAGTACGACATTCGAAGGATCCGACCGAACAGCCGCCCGCTCCTCAGCTGGCCTGCGTCCACTGCCCGACGGAACGCATGAGCGTCAGTGAGCGCTGGTGATCACCGTAATGGCAGCAGTTGCCAACCCCTAAAGCTGGTTCGGCTGGTAGGTAGTGAGGCCGTAGCTGGCGGCGACCGGATTCCACTGGGCGACGAAGGCGTACTTGTCCTGGGTCGCCTCGTTGTCGGGGGTGATGGCGGCTTTGTAGCCGGGGTCGTTGGTGTCCTCGTGGACGCAGCCCTGGGTGACCTCGTCGTTGGCCCACGTGGCGAAGCCCTGGTCGGCCGCCATTGACGCCTGCCAGGCGTTGGTGAGGTCACTGACCAGGGCGGGCGGCAACGCGGAGCGGCCCGGCAGGCCGGCCAGGCTGGTGAGCATCGCCCGGCGTGAGTTCGCGGCGCTGGTGAAGACGGCGGCGTCGCTGTCCAGGTTCGGCCCGCAGCTGTCGACGTCGGTGTAGGCCTTGTCGATCGCCGTGCGGTCGGAGACGCTGCCCGCCAGCATCCCGGCGACGGTTGACGCGGCCCGCTGTTCGGTGACCGGCGCCGGCGAGACGGACGCGGACGGCGACGCGGCAGGCGTGCTAGCGGGCACTGGTGCCGCCGGGACCGCGGTCCCCGTCGAATTGGCGACGTCGTTGACCGTCTCGTGGTGGCCGAACGGACGGTGCAGGAACAGGAACACCACGACCGCTGCCACCACCGCGGCCGATAGCACCGACCAGAACAGCGGCGCACGGGACCGTTGATCCCGCCGCGGCGGGCCGCCCGAACCGGGGCCGCCCGGTCCGCCCGGCCCGGGTGGGCCAAAGGGTCCGCCCGGCCCCAGCGGCCAACCCGGCGCCTCGGGCGGCAGCTGGGCCCGAGGTTGCTCGAAGGGCGCCTGGTAAGGCTGCGGGTAGAACGGTGACGGCGGCGGAACCGTAGGCTGCTGAGAACCGGGCTGCTGGTTGGCTGGGGGCTGGAGCGCACTCCGGGGAGCGGTGTCCGCGTACCAGTGACTCCAGTCATCGCACGGCGGCGTGGCGGCTGCCGGGGACGATATCGCTGAAGCTGGTTCCGCTGCAGACGATGCGACCAGAGGCGGTTGCTCGGGCGCTGCCGGCGGAGCGCCAAGGAGCGCGTCCACACCGGAACCCGCCACCGCGAGCTGCGGGCCCGGCTCGGTCAAGCCCGGTCCGCCGTGCTCAGGGACCTCGGTCCCGGCCTCGGCGCCAGTCCCGGCCTCGGCACTGGGGCTGGCCCTGAGTCCGGCGCCGCCCGCCGCCGGTTCCTCGTCGATGATGCGCTGCCCGCAGGTGGAACAGAACCGCGCACCAGAGCGCAGCTCCGCCCCGCACCTGCCGCACCAGCGGCCGAGCTCTCCCAACAGCACCACCGCCCTTTCAGCTCAGAGTAGGCGCGCGTTTGACGGCTGCCAAGGGTGCCGGGAACGCCGCGAACGCACGCTCCCCGCCTGAGCGGAGCGGCGCATACCAGCGATCCGCCCAAACGACCGGCCCGGCATCGGCGCAGCCGGCACCCGGCCGGCCAGGCTCCGGGTCCCAAGGGGCTAGCCGCGCCCTGATCCCGCTGGGCAGCGGCCGCCGGGCGGGCTGGCCTAGATCTGGGTGTTCTGGTAGGTGGGGAGGCCGTCCTTGCGGGCGAGAGGGTTCCACAGCCGGGTGAACGCCACCTTGCCGTCAGTGGCCGGGCCGTCGTAGGCGAGCGAAGCCTTCAGGCTGGAGTTGTGCATATCCCCGTTCTTGCAGTGGCTGGCCGCCGCGTCCGCCCACTGGGCAAGGTCGTCGTCCACCATCGCTGACGCCTGCCAGCCGCTGGTCAGGTCGCTGAGCATGGCGCCCGACAGTGCGGACCGGTTCGTCAGCCCCTGGAGCTTCGCCAGCAGCGTGCGCCTGTTCGCGGCGTCGTTCTTGAAGATCTGCGCGTCCTGGCCGAGGTTACTGCCGCAGTTTTGGACGTTGGTGTACGCGTCGACGACATCGGTGCGGTCGGTGCCGCTCTGCGCCAGCAGCCCCGACAGGGCCGTCGCCGCCTGCAGTTGCGCCGCACCGCTGGAGGCTTTGGCCGATGATTTCGCCGTCGGCCCGGCACCGCCCGCGGCCGTGCCAGGCGACGAGCCGGAGCCGCCGCTGGCGGAGAGCACGACCGCCGTCACGGCGATGATCACCAGAGCGGCGATCACGATCACCGGCACCAGCGGACTTCGCGGCAGGGTGATATTGCCGAAGCTCAGGCGGCGCTTCTGATCAGTGGCCGGCGTCCCGTCCGGGCCGATCTGACCGCCCGGCCCGTAGAGCCCGGGCGGTCCGTACTGCCCGCCCGGGTACTGGCCCTGCGGGTACGGCCCGGGCGGGTACTGGCCCCCCTGGCTGAACTGGCCGGTCGCGTACTGGTCGCCGGGACTGTACTGGCCCGCTGGCGGCATCCCCGCAGTGAGCTGGCCCGGCCCGTACTGCCCGGGTCCCTGCTGCCCGGGTCCCTGCTGGCCGGGTCCCTGCTGGCCGGGTCCCTGCTGCCCGGGTGCGTACTGCCCCGGGCCGCCGGCGCCCGGCTGGTACGGGCCCGGCGGGTACTGCCCCGGCGGGGTGGTCGGCCCGCCACCGGGGTATCCGGTGCCCGGCTGGGCCTGCGCTTCCGTCTGATAGGACTGCTGCGGGTTGCCCGCGGGGTACTGGCCGCCCTGGTAAGGCCCGCCAGCCGGCGGCGGGGGGCCGCCGTTGACCGGCGCGGTGGCCCACGGCTGCTGCCAGGGGCTCTGGAACAGGCCCTGCGGCCGCAGCATCCGCTCCATCGTGTCGGACAGCCGGGATTCACCGGGCGGGGACTGGGGTGCCTGCGGGCCGCCGGGAAGCTGGCCGCCTGCCGGGGGCGGCTGCTGGCCGCCCTGGCCGGCCGGCTGGCCCGCGGCCGGCGCGCCGCCCGGCGGGGGCGGCCACGGGAGCCGGCTGTCAGCCGGCGGAGGCGGCGGCGTCGGCGGGCCGGACGGCGCGCCCGGCGGCGGGGTCGGGGGATTGGCCTGCGGTGTCATCGCCATGGGCGGTGCCGACAGCGGCTGAGCGCCCTTCGACCGTGACTGCATGGTGACCGTTGGCGGCTGCTCGCCGGGGCAGCGCCGACCGGGGCAGCGACTTGCTGCCCGCAGCTGGCGCAGAACGTCGTTCCCGGCTGCACCGAGTACCCGCAGGACGGGCACCACGAATCATCCATACTGACCATCGCATCCCTTTCGGGTGTCCCAGACAGGCTAGCCCGGCGCACCCGCGCTCGCCATCCGAACGGGCTATCACGCGCGTCCTGGGCGCAGTCAGCTGGCCGTTCGGAAGAAATTCAATCGCAACCTACCGTTCCCAGGGGGCTGCACTGACAGAATGCGTTTAGCTGCGTTCAGATGTGCACAATGGGAGGCTGTATGCGGATCTCCGGCCGGTTGGCCGCGTCCACCGTAGCCGTGGGATTGGTCGCGATGATGATCCTAGCGGCTGGGCCGGCCGCGCACGCCGCCACCGCCGGCACCTCCAAGAGCACCAATAGCATAACGAGCGCAAAAAGCACTAAGAGCACTAGCAGCATCAAGGGTGCCAAGACCTCCGCTCCGGTGGGAGTACGGGCGCCGTGGGCCGAACTGGCGAACGAGGTGACCGGCCAGGACCTGTGGTCGCGGTCGTCGGTCACCGAGCGGCCGATGGGGTCGATCACCAAGGTGATGACCGCGTACCTGGTGATCGAGGCGGGCCACCTCAACCAGCAGATCACCGTGCCCAGCGCCATCATCGGCTACGACAACAGCTACGACGCGTCGACCGCCGGCCTGGTGCCGGGGGAGAAGCTGACCGCGCTGCAGCTGCTGTACGCGCTGCTGCTGCCGTCCGGCTGCGACGCCGCCTACACCCTGGCCAACGCCTACGGGCACGGGCACCCGGCGCGGTTCATCGCCCAGCTGAACGCGATGGCGCGCAGGCTCGGCCTGACCAAGACGCATTTCACCGACTTCAGCGGGCTGCCTGACCCGACCGAGTACAGCACCTACTCCGACGCGCGCGACCTGGTGAGCCTGGGGCGCGACGCGATGCGGCTGGCGGAGTTCCGCCAGATCGTCGCGACGCGCACCTACCGGCTAACGGCCGACCGTGAGCACCGGGCCCACGTCTGGACGAACCTCAACCCGCTGCTCGGGCACGTCGCGGGCGCGATCGGGATCAAGACCGGGTTCACCGCCGTGGCGGGGGACTGCCTGCTGTTCGCGGCCGACCGCGGCGGCCGGGAACTGATCGGCGTGGTGCTCGGTTCATCGTCGTCCCCAGTCGGCCTGAGCGCCGCGGCCTCCGACGCGGCGATCATGCTCAACTGGGGGTTCAGGCGATAGCCGGCCTTAGGAGGATGGGCCGGCCCTTTCCGGTGGCGTTAGTGCGATTCCATGTGAATGAGGATCGAGCCAGCGGGCGTGAAGAACCACGAAGAACCGCCCACGGATAACCCACGGTTTCGCACCGTCCGCGGTCCTGTGCCCATTGCTGTGACCGTCAGGGAACCCAGAAAATCTTCCGGTGGAACGGACCGTGGTTGCCCTAGCCAGCCACGGCCGTTCTCACGGCGTGGTCTGCGTGACCGGAACCTCGGCCGCGGCTCGCGGGAACGGTCGCTGAGATATCGGGATAACAGCAAGAAGCGCGCAGCGCGTTCGCGGCGGGCAAGGCCCTGGCGGCCGGACCGGGAGCGCTGCTTGAGCACCGGAAGCATGGTCTCGCCCCGCGGGCAGCAATGGGCCTGCGGGGCGCGGCAGCCGGCCGTTAATCAGCCGGATTTCCGTTAGCGGAACCGCCCCGGACCCGCACATACTGAGGACATGGGGACGGGGTGGCGGCCCTGGTGGCCGCGGCGTGCCCGGGCGGGGCGCGGCGCGGGCGACAAGCACGCCGCCGCCGCTGGCCGACGGCCGGACCGAGCCAGACCCGGCGACGGCGGCCCCGGCGACGGCGGCTCAGGGTCCGGCTGTACGACCTGACCTCGCGGGTGGAGCTGGCCGCGTTCGACGACCCGGACTTCCATGACCGGCTGGAGCGGGCCCAGCGGCGGGGCTTGGTGTCGGCGTCCCAGCTGGTCAACAACGTGATCAACTGCGTGACGGCGTTCGCCGCGCTCGCGTCGGCCGCCGTGGTGGTCGGGCTGCTGCAGCCGGTCCTGCTGGTGGTGGTGCTCATCGCGCAGCTTCCCGGCGCCTGGGCGGCGGTACGCTCCGCCCGGATCAGGTACGTGACCAGGTTCGCCCTGGTGGATTCCTACCGCAGGAAGTACATCCTGTCCGACCTGATCGCCACCAGACGGACCGCGGCCGAGCTGCGCTCCTTCACGATGCGCGCTTTCCTGCTCGACCGGGTCGCCCGGCTCGCCGCCTACGCCAGGAACGCCGAGCTCACGGCCGCCCGCCGCCGGACGCAGACCCAGGTGGCCGCCAGCTCGATGAGCGGGGTGGCGACGGTCGGCGTCTACGCGACGCTGGGCGTGCTGCTGGCGGCCGGCTCGCTGCCGCTGTCGGTCGCGGGCACCGCCGTGCTGGCGCTGCAGTCGGCCGCGGGGTCGCTGCAGAACCTGATGTACGCGGTCAACCAGTGCTACGAAGAAGGCCTGTACTTTTCCGACTACCTGACGTTCTGCCAGGACGCGGCGGCGCGGACCCCGCCGGCCGGATCCGCGCCCGCCCCGACCGCGTTCGAGGTGATCACCGCCGCCGCCGTGACGTTCTCCTACCCCGGCGCGCAAGCCCCGGCCCTGCGCGAGGTGTCCATCGAGATCAACCGGGGCGAGGTGATCGCCCTCGTCGGCGAGAACGGGTCGGGCAAGACCACGCTGGCCAAGATCCTGGCCGGCCTGTACCGGCCGTCGGCCGGGACCGTCTGCTGGGACGCGGTCCCGATCGCGGACGTGGCGGGCGAGCCGCTGCGCGAGCAGATCGCGGTGATCGCCCAGGACCACGGGCACTGGCCGCTTTCCGTCCGCGACAACATCACCATGGGCAGGCGCCTGGACGACGAGCTGCTGGCCACCGCGGTCACCGCGTCCGGCGCCGACACGGTGATCAGCGGGCTCGCCAAGGGCTACGACACGCTGCTGGCCCGCGAGTTCAAGGACGGCGCCGAGCTGTCCGGCGGGCAGTGGCAGCGGATCGCGGCGGCCCGCGGCATCTACCGGACGGCGCCGCTGCTGATCATGGACGAGCCGACCGCGGCGCTGGACGCGCGGGCCGAGTACGCGCTGTTCTCCTCGCTGCGGCTGCTCGCCCGCGACCGCACGGTGCTGATCATCACCCACCGGCTCGCCTCGGTCCGGCAGGCCGACCGGATCTACGTGCTCGCCCACGGCCAGGTGGTCGAGACCGGCACGCACGCCGACCTGATGGCGCAGGGCGGGCAGTACGCCGACCTCTATACCTTGCAGGCGTCGCAGTACGACCCGTGAGGCCGGCCGACTGGCCTCGCCCGTGCTGCCGCCGCCAACCAGATCGTCGGATGAACGGCGGCCACCGGGCTAGCCGTCGAGCCGGGCGATGAGGCGGGCCGGGGCGACGGCGCGGTAGGCGTCCTCGCACAGGTCGCCGATCTCCGTCCAGTCGATGGCGGGCGGGCTGTCCAGCCGGACCCCGATCCAGCCCCGGCCGCCGACGTAGGGCGGCCGGAAGTAGCGGGCGGAGTCGGCCGCGATCGCCGCTGCCTGCGCTCCCGGCGGTGCGGCGCACCACAGGTGAGGGAAGTGATTGTCGTGATGACCGTCGGCCCAGAGGGTGACGAACGACTTCTTGCCGCCGGCGAACCAGGTGGGCGCGCCGTGGCTTGCCCGCTCGGTCACCTCGGGCAGCGCCATGCAGATCACGCGCAGCCGCTCCGCCAGCTCGGTCTCCACCTGACCAGAATCGCATACCCGACTATGGCATTGGCCACTTACCGCCCCGCCTAGCGGCGGCGACAGCCAGCCATCTGCACCCTGGTTCCCGGCCGAAGGTGACGTTGCGCTACATTCTGGGTCTCAAGTGGGGCCGATGGCGTCGCGTTGTTATCTAAACGGCACAGAGCCAATCCCTAGTAGCTGAGTGGGAAACAGTAAGGTAAGGGGATGATCTGGCCGGGGGCACAGAAAGGCGTCGATTGATCACGTTCGAAAGCGTGACGAAGCGGTATCCCGACGGGACGGTCGCCGTTGACGCGCTCACCCTTGACGTGCCCGACGGCAAGACCGTGGTTCTGGTCGGCCCGAGCGGATGCGGGAAAACCACCTCGCTGCGGATGGTCAACCGGCTGATCGAGCCGTCCGAGGGGCGCATCCTGCTCAACGGCGACGACATCAGGTCACAGCACCCGTCCCAGCTGCGGCGGGGCATCGGCTACGTGATCCAGCAGGGCGGGCTGTTCCCGCACCGCACCATCGAGGACAACATCGCCACCGTCCCGGTGCTCAACGGCTGGAAGCGCGCGAAGGCACGGGCGCGGGCCAGGGAACTGCTCGACCTCGTGGGCCTCGACCAGGCGCTCGCCCGCCGCTACCCGCACCAGCTCTCCGGCGGCCAGCAGCAGCGGGTCGGCGTCGCCCGCGCGCTCGCGGCCGACCCGCCGGTGCTGCTCATGGACGAGCCGTTCAGCGCGGTCGACCCGGTGGTCAGGGGAACCCTGCAGGATCAGCTGATCTCGCTCCAGCGCGATCTGCACAAGACAATCCTGATGGTCACGCACGACATCGAGGAGGCCATCAAGGTCGGCGACCTGGTGGCGCTGTACCACCCGCACGGGACGCTGGCCCAGGTCGGACCGCCGGAACGGCTCCTGGGCGCGCCCGCCGATGACTATGTCGCCGGGTTCGTCGGGTTCGACCGGGGGATCAGGCGGCTGTCGTTCTTCCCGGCCGACGGGCTGGCGCTTTCGGCCTGCCCGGTGCTGGCCGCCGACGCGACGGTGGCGTCCGCGCTGCGCAGCGGTGAGCCGTGGATTCTCGTCGTCGGCGCCGGTAATGACCTGCGGCCGCGCGGCTGGGTGGCGGCCGGCGGGCTAGCCGCGCTGGACGCCGGGACCCGGCTGGCCGACGTCCCGGTGGACGGCTTCGGGCACACGTTCACGGTGGGGGACGACTCGCTGCGGGCGGCGCTGGACGCCGCGGTGCTCTCGCCCGCCGGCCAGGCGGTCGGCGTGGACTCCGGCGGCCGGGTGGTCGGCGTGGCGTCCTTCGACCAGCTCCGGGCCGCGGTTCAGACGGCGCGGGAGGCGGATGACGCCGCCGCCGGAGCCACGCCATGATGTGGTCCTGGATTCCCAGTAACTGGTCGCTTATCTGGCAACTGGTCAAGGCGAACGCGTTCCTGGGGGTGGTATCGCCGCTGATCGGCCTGGTCATCTCGGTGCCGCTGGGAGTAATGGCCGCGCGCTGGCGATGGTTCTGGCCGCCGGTGCTGACCATCGTCAACGTGATCTACGCGATCCCGGCGCTCGCCTTGTTCATCGCGCTGATCCCGGCCTTCGGGCTGACCAACACGCCGGTAGTCATCGGGCTGACGCTGTACTCGCTCTGCATCATCTTGCCGAACGTCGTGGCCGGACTGCGCGCCGTGCCCGGGCCGGTCCGGCAGGCGGCGACCGCGATGGGCTACGGCCCGCTGCGCCGGCTGCTCACCGTCGAGCTGCCGCTCGCGGTCCCGGTGATCATCGCCGGGCTGCGCGTCGCCGTGGTGTCGAGCATCAGCCTGGCCACCATCGGCCAGCTGATCGGCGTGTCCAGCCTCGGCTACCTGTTCGTCGACGGGCTGCAGCGGTCCTTCCCCACCGAGATCTACGTTGGTCTCTTCCTGATCATCGCGCTCGCCCTGCTCTGCGACCTGATCCTGGTCGGCGTGGGACGGGCCCTCACGCCGTGGGCGCCTACCAGGCGCCGGGCGGTCTCCCCGGCGCTGTCTATCAGGAGCCGGGCATACACGCCGCAAGCTGCCACCAGGAGCCGGGCATGAGGTTGCGGCGCATGAAGGAGCACAGCGCATGAGCTTCTTCTCCTACGCGTGGGACTGGGTGACCACGTCCGCCAACTGGCACGGGTCCGGCAGCATCCCGCAGCAGATCCTCGCCCAGCTCGGCTACAGCGTCCTGCCGCTGCTGATCGCGGCCCTGATCGCTATCCCGGTCGGGGTGGTGATCGGGCACACCGGCCGCGGCTCGGTCGTCGTCATCAACATTGCGAACGCCTGGCGGGCCATCCCCACGCTCGGCCTGCTGATCCTGCTCGCCGTCTACCTCGGCTTCTCGACGCTGACCTGGCTGCTCCCGCTCGTCGTGCTGGCGATCCCGCCGATCCTGGTCAACGTGGCCGAGGGAGTGGCGGGCGTGGACGCCGGCGTCAAGGACGCGGCCAAGGGCATGGGGATGACGCCGTGGCAGCAGGCGGTCAAGGTGGAGGTGCCGATCGCGATGCCGCTGATCCTGGTCGGCCTGCGCACCTCCGCGATCTTCGTCGTGGCCACCGCGACGATCGCCGCCTACATCGGCCTCGGCGGCCTCGGCCGTTACATCATCGACGGCCTGGCCAGTAGCCAGTACGGCCCGGTGGCCGGCGGCGCGCTTCTCGTCGTCATCCTCGCGGTGCTCGTGCTGGCGCTCTTCGCGCTGCTGTCCAGGCTGCTCGTCCCGGCCGGCCTGCGGGGGCAGGCCCAGCGCGACTAGTAACGACCCACCAGACCAGCAACACCAGAATGCGAATGAGAACACCCGTCCGAAAGGAAATCTATATATGGTTACCAGGATCGCCACCGTCGGCGGGATGGCCGCGGTCACGGCCATCGCCCTTGCCGCGGTGACCGCCTGCTCAAGCAGTTCATCGAGCAGCTCAAGCAGCGCCGCGGCCCCAACCTCCGCCAGCGCCAGCGCCAGCGCCAGCGCGAGCACGAGCGCCAGCTCAGGCTCCAACCCGCTGTCAGGCGGGGGCGGGTCCAGTTCGGTGGTCGTCGGCTCGGCCAACTTCCCCGAGTCGGAACTGCTGGCCGAGGTCTACGCGCTCGCGCTGCAGGACAAGGGGGTCAAGGCCACCACCAAGCTCAACATCGGCTCCCGCGAGGTCTACTACCCGCAGATCGCCAAGGGCGCGATCACCGTCTTCCCCGAGTACAACGGGGCGCTGCTCTCGGGTGAGGTCGACCCGTCCTCCACCGCCAAGACCACCGCGGCGGTGGACGCCGCGCTGACGGCCAAGCTGCCGTCCACCCTGGTGATTCTCAACCCGGCGCCGGCCCAGGACTCCGACTCGATGACGGTGACCGAGGCGAACGCCACTAAGTACCACCTTAAGACGATCGCCGACCTCAAGCCGCTCGCGAGCGGCTGGGTGCTCGGCGCACCGTCGGAGTTCAAGACCCGCCCCGACGGCATAGCCGGGCTGAAGGCCACCTACGGCCTCACCTTCAAGTCCTTCGACCCGCTGGACGAGTCGGGCCCGATCACCCTCGCCGCCCTGACCGAGGGCAAGGTGCAGGTGGCGGACGTGTTCACCACCACGCCGCAGATCATCACCGACCACCTCGTCTCGCTGGCCGACCCGAAGTTCAACTTCGCCGCCCAGAACGTCATCCCGCTCATCTACAAGCCCGTGCTGACCTCCACCATCACCTCGACCCTGAACGCGGTCTCGGCCAAGCTGACCACCGCGGCGCTGCTGCAGATGGACAACGCCGTGATCACGAACAAGGAAAACTACACCACCGTCGCGGCCGCCTTCCTGTCGGCCGCCGGGCTCAGCAGTTAAGGCACTACCCGGTTAAGGCACTGCTGACGACCGGCAGGCGGCCCGCTACCCCACCCCGGGGCAGCGGGCCGCCTGTTCCGCAGCCAGCCCCGGTGCTACGGCCCGTCTGGCCCGAAGCCGAAGACGGCGGCGAGCCGGGGATCACCGAAGGAGCGAACCTGGCGGACGCCCTCGTCGGTGACGGAGAGCACCACCACACCGTAGGGCTGGTAGCGGCCGTCCGCGTCGCGGTTGTAGCACGCCGCCGCGGGCTGCCCGTTGGCGCTGGTCGGCCGCATGCGCCAGTCGCCGGGCGCACCGAGGACGCGGTCGCGCAGGAACGGCACGCACGTCTTGCGGCCGGCGAACCAGGTGGCCAGCGGCGTCGCCTCCAAGGTGGCGTCGTGCAGCAGCAGCCGCTCCAGGGCGGCGGCGTCGGCGTTCTCGAAGGCCGCGATGTACCGGTCGAGCAGTACCCGGGCCTGCGGCGCGGACGGCTCCGCGAGCCGGCCGGCGCTGGGGGAGACCTCTTTGAGCCGCGCGCGGGCGCGCTGCAGCGTGCTCTTGACCGCGGCCGTGCTGGTGCCGAGCATGAGCGAAACCTCGGCCGCGCGGAACGCCAGCACATCCCGCAGCACCAGCACCGCCCGCTGCTGCGGGGTCAGGTACTGCAGGCTGGCGATGAGCGCCAGCCGCAGGCTCTCGCGCTCGGCCACGATGGCCGCGGGATCGGCCGAGTCGGACATCACCAGCGCGTCCGGCACCGGCTGGAGCCAGCTGACCCCTGGCGCCGCCGCCGCCGGGAACACCTCCGGATCCGGCTCCGGCCCGCCCAGGCCTGACGGCAGCACGCGCCGGCTCGTCCTGGCCAGCTCGGTCAGGCAGGCGTTGGTGGCGATCTGGTACAGCCAGGTGCGCACTGAGGACCGGCCCTCGAAACCGTCGTAGGAGCGCCAGGCCCGCAGGTAGGTCTCCTGGACCAGGTCCTCCGCATCGGTAACCGAGCCGAGCAGGCGGTAGCAGTGCGCGAGCAGCTCCCGCCGGAACACCTCGGTGTCGGCGGTGAACGCCGCGCTATCGGGCACGGCTCACACCGAGCGGCCGAGGAATCCGGCCAGCTGGTCGGCCGGTTCCGCGTGGCCGGGAACCGGGACGGCGGGCCCGAACGGGGCCTGCCCGTCAGGTCCGCGGAGCGCGTCGGTGATCGCGACCCGGGCCTGGCCGAGCAGAGCGGCGGCCAGGGCGGGGTCCAGGTCGGCGGGATACCCGATGGCGCGGGCCAGATCCCAGCCGTGGGTGAACTGGTCCAGGGCGGCCATCCCGAGCACGGCGGCCCCCGGGAACTCGCCGAACGGCAGCCGGACCGTCCGCTCCAGCGCCCCGTCAGCCGCGAACGCGCCGACCGCGATCGCGATGCTCTCCTCGTAGGCGGCGACGAAATCCCCGGCCGCGTAGTCCGCGTCGGCGCTCTCGTCCTCGCCGCTGACGGTGCCGGCCCACCACCGGGCGGTGCCGATGAAATGGTTGACCAGGGCGCGGACATCCCATGACGCACACGGCGTCGGCGCGTCCAGATCGCCCGGCCGGACCTTCGTCAAGACGGCCAGGGTGCTCTGCATGGCCTGGTTCAGCGGCTGTTCCACAGCGTGCCATCCTCTCCTCAATGGTCACCGACAACAAGGCAGACCCGGCCGGGGGGAAAAGGAATCGGTCGCTCCGTCGCCGCCTAGGCCGGCGGTGCGACGAAGATGCAGAACAAGTGGCCGGATGGGTCGGCGTAGACCCGCAGCGGCTCATCCGCGTCCTGCGAACGGTCGAGGCGCAGCCGCGCCCCCAGCCGTATCGCCCGCTCGTGCTGATGGTCAAGCTCGGCCTGGCCGGCGACCGACAGGTCAAGATGGAGCTGCTGCGGGATTTCTGCCGCTGGCCAGGTGGTCTCCGGCACCGATGCGACCTGCTGGAATGCGATGCCCGGGCGGCCTGCAGGAGAGCGGAGGACGAGCCAGTCGCGGCCCCGCCCGTCATCGCGGCCGGGCTCGGGCGGTTCGTCGCCCGGCCGGTAGGCGAAGCCAAGCAGCTGCCGGTAGAACTCTGCCAGCCCGCGGGCATCGGTCGTGTCGAGCACCACCTGCCGCCAGTTCGGGAACGATTCGCCGTCGCTCATCCGGCAACTTTATCCTGGCCGGGCAGGTCGGCCGGCGCGGCCGGGCTGCGGGGGGATGCCCCGCCGGGCGGCGGTAGCGGCTATCGTTTTGACCATGGTCGAGATCAAGACTCCGGGTGAGATCGACGCGATCCGCGCGGCCGGGCGGGTAGTGGCCGACGTGCTGGCGGCCGCCCGCCACGCCGCCGCGCCGGGCGTCGCGCTCAAGGAACTCGATGGGGCCGCACGGGACGTGCTGGCCAAGGCGGGGGCGACCTCGCCGTTCCTGAACTACCACCCGAAGTTCGCGCCGGTCCCGTACCCGGCGGTCATCTGCACGTCAGTGAACGACGCGGCGCTGCACGGCATCCCCGGTTCCTACCGGCTCGAGGAGGGCGACCTGCTCAGCGTGGACGCCGGGGCGACGCTGGACGGCTGGGTGGGCGACGCGGCCATCTCGTTCACCATCGGCGCGCCGCTGCCCGCGGACACGATGCTGATCGAGTCGACCGAGGCGGCGCTGGCGGCGGGCATCGCGGCGGCCCGGCCGGGCGGCCGGCTGGGTGACATCTCGGCCGCGATCGGCCAGGTCGGCCGGGCCGGCGGCTACGGCATCTCGACCGAACTCGGCGGCCACGGCGTCGGCCGGACCATGCACGAGGACCCGCACATCCCCAACCGGGGCCGGGCGGGCCGGGGCATGCGGCTGGTGCCCGGCCTGGTGCTGGCGATCGAGCCGTGGTTCATCGCCGGCGGCCGCGACGGCATCTGGCTCGATGACGACGGGTGGACCATCCGCACCGCGGACGCCAGCCGCGCCGCGCACGCCGAGCACACCGTCGCGATCACGCCCGACGGCCCGGTCATCCTGACCGTCCCCTGACCGGCCGGCGCAGCCGCGCCCGACCCGTGCTGGGCACCCGGCAACGTCAGCATGGGCTGCGGCCCCTCCCCAAGCAGGGCCGCAGCCGAGCCGGGATCCGGCTCAGGTCAATGGTGGCCCGTGGCCGCCCGATGGAATAGCCCCATAATGGGACAGTGTCCGGTGAAAGTGACATGGATCTGACATCCGCCCCCGAGCCGGGCGGCCTGCCCGGCTTGGCCGAGATCGCCGCGGAGATCCGGGCGCTGCGCAAGAACCGCGCGTTCAGCGGGGACGTGTCCGGGAGGCTGGGCCCGGTGCTGCTCGAGCTGGCCGGCGGCGACGCCCGGCAGGCCAACGAGCGGCTCGGCCGGGAGCTGCGCGCGCTGGCCGTGCGGCTGACCGGGGAGATGCGGACCGCGATCTTGGCCGCGCTCGCGCTGCACCCCGACACCCGGGAGATGACGACCTACTCCCAGCGCAAGCAGTGGCTGGCCGACACCAAGCTGGCGCGCGGGGACCGGACCGCCGAGCGCCGGATCGAGGAGGCGCAGCGACTGCTCGCCCAGGAGATCGCGGCCGAGCTCGGGCGCCGCCGCGGCGGCTCCGACCCCGCCGACGACGGCTGGTACACCGGGCACTTCAGCGTGGTGTACCTGCTCGACGGCGACGCTCCCGAGGCGGTCGAGCAGCGGCGCATCGTCTGCACCAGGCACGCCCTGGCCGAGATCAGCACCGTGCTCGACACGCCCAGGGAAGCGGGCCAGCGCGCGGCTCGGCCTGAAGGCGGAGGTGACCCAAGGGGGGACGCTGCTGCGGTCCGAAGAGCTCTCCCGCAACAGGACCCGGTACACCATCGGGCTTCCCGCACCGCTGCGGGCCGACGAGACCCACGAGTACGAGATGCGCATCCAGGTGGAGCCGGACGAGCCGATCCGCGATTACTACGTCTTCCGCCCGGTGCACAGCTGCGGCAGCTTCGACCTCCGCGTCCGGTTCGACCGCCGCAACCTGCCCGTCTGGGTCCGCCGGGTAGCCGACGAGGACGTGCACGTCTACTACCCCTGGGAGGGGGTCCCGGCCGCCGCCGACCGGGTGCCGGTCGACGCGACGGGCGAGGCCCGCGCCTCCTTCAGCCGCCTGCGCCAGCACCTCGGCTACGGCCTGCAGTGGTCCTTCACCGCCGACCAGCCCCAGTAGCAGCGCCGCGGCCCTCAACCCAGGTTGTGCAGCCGGGTGAGCGGTAGCGAAGCGGCCTCGTGCACCGGGACGGGGACGCCGTCCACGGTCACCGGGCCGGGGGAGACGGGGACCGAGACGCGCGGCACCAGGGAGTTGCGGGCCATGTCGGCCCGGGTCAGGCCGCGCGCGCCGGTGATCGGCAGGTAGCGGATGCCCGCCGGCAGCGCCGCGCGCAGGGCGGCGTCGGACAGCACCGATTCCGCGACGAACTGGGCCGACAGGTTCCGCGGCGCCTGGCCGAGGCCGCCGAAGAACGGGCCGAGCACCCGGGGCTGGGTGATCCGCGTCGATCCCGAACCGGAGCCGGACGTGCCCCAGGCGACGAACCCCGACTTGAGCACCAACTCGGGCGCCGCCCCGAACCGGGCCGGATCCCAGAGCACGATGTCGGCCAGCCGCCCGGCTGTCAGCGACCCCACGTGCGCGGCCAGGCCGTGCGCGATCGCCGGGTTCAGCGTCACCTTCGCCAGGTAGCGGAGCACCCGCTCGTTGTTGGCGAAGGACGGGCCCGCCTCCCCGGCCAGCGTCGCCTGCACGTGCGCGAGCTGCCAGGTGCGGCGGGCCACCTCCGCGATCCGGCCCATGCCCATCGAGTCGGAGTTGATGATCGGGATCGCGCCCAGGTCGTGCAGTAGGTTCTCGGCGGCGATGCCGTGCTGCCTGATCCGGCTGAGCGCGATCGCCGAGTCGCTGCCCAGCCGGGGGTGCAGCTTGTGCACCGTCATCGTCATCGGCACCAGCTCGGCGATGGTGGCCGGGGTGAGCGGGAGCGTCGGCGTGGTGGAGGAGCCGAGCACGTGCGGGTGGTTGACGATCTCGAGCACGTCGGGATGCCCGCCGCCGCCTTCCACGTGGTAGGCGTGCACGGTGCGGCCGGCGGTGGCGGCGACCGTGTCGGCCAGGTACCCCGACTCGTTCAGGGTGTCGGTATGCAGTGCGACCGGCAGCCCGGCGGCCTCGGCGACGGTCAGGCAGGTGTCGATCTGGGCCGGGGTCGCGCCCCAGTCTTCGTGCACCTTGAACCCGCCCGCCCCGGCCTCGACCGCCGCCTCGAGCAGCCCCGCCGACCGGGTCGACCCCCGGGCGAGGAACGCCGCGTTGAGCGGGATGCCCGCCCAGCCCGCCATCATCGCGCGCAGGTTGTAGACCGGGTTCGCGCCGACGTCCCACACCCCGCCGGTGCCCATCGCCACCACCGTGGTGATCCCCGACGACAGCGCCGCCGCGGCGATCTGCGGGCTGGACGCGTGCACGTGCGAGTCGACCAGCCCGGCGGTGGCGATCAGCCCCTCGCCCGGCACGATCGCGGTGTGCGAGTCGACCACCAGGTCCACCCCCGCCTGCACATCCGGGTTCCCGGCCCGGCCGGTGCCGACGATCCGCCCGCCGGCGACCCCGATCGAGGTCTTCCGCACGCCCAGCACCGGATCGAGGACCAGCACGTTCACGATGATCAGGTCGAGCGCGCTGGGCCGCCCCGGCGTCGACGTCACCAGCACGCCGTCCCGCGCCGTCTTCCCGCACCCGCCAAGCAGCTCATCGCCCGGATAGACGTCGTCGCCTTCAACGACGACCCACAGATCGGTGTCGGCCAGCCGCACCCGATCCCCGGTCGTCGGCCCGTACCGCGCCGCGTACTCGCCGCGCTCAAGCGAGCTCATCCGGGCCTCCCGGGTGCGTTTCCCTGGTTAGCGCTGGGAGTTATACCGCGCCCAGCGGCACAGGTCCCAGCGGCAATGGCCGGTTCGGGCCCGAGGCTCATGCCTGGCCGGCCGCGTCGGCGGCGACGACCGCCGTCGCCGTCCGCTCCTCGCCGGGCCGCAGCAGCAGCGCCTCCCCGGCCGGAAGGTCGAGCCGGCAGCCGGCCACCGCGCCGCGGTCCGCGGTCCCGTCATCGAGATCAAGATCCGGATAGGGAACGGACGGTGTCTCGCGTCGCCGGTAAAGCGGATCTCGACGGCGGGGTTGACCTGGTCGAGCGGGAAATGCGAGGAGATCCAGACGTCCCGCTGCCCGGTGTTGCGCAGCAGCACGGTCCGCCGCGGCGCGCCCGGGGCGAGCGCTATCTCACCGGCGGCGGCCCGAATCTCCCCGGGACGGGAGAGCACTGCCGCCACCGGCGCGCCGCGGCGGGACCGGGGGAGCCGGCGGTGCCAGGCGAAGCAACCGAACGTTCCCCTTCGTGATTGTGATCGTGACCGTCGGCGAAGGGGGCATCCACGTGGACCAGTGTCGAGCCCCAGGGGAAGAGCGCCTCGACCTCGATCACCGGGACGAGGCTGGCGACACCGGGCAGCAGTGCCGTCGCCGGGACCATCGCGCGGGCGCGCTCGATGACCGTCTCCAGCGCGACCCCGTCCCAGGCCAGCTCGCAGATCTCGTCGCACACCAGGGCGACCGCCTCGGTCGCGCCCAGCGGCGCGCCGCGGGCCAGCCTGCGGCGCGCGAGATCGGCGGCGGCAGCGAGGAGCAGCCGCTCCCGTTCCCGTGGAGTGAGATGCATTCCGTCATGATGTCAGGTCGTCCCCGCGTGCCGCCCCCGAGTTCACCGGCACCAGGGCTTCGGCTTGGTCCCGGTCGCGCCGGGCGACGACGGCCAGGTAGACGGCGAGGATGAGCACGCAGACGACCAGCGCGGCCGAGGACAGGCCGAGCGCGGTGCGCAGCCCCACCGCGGCGCCCAGGAACCCGACGGTGAAACCGCTGCCGATCCGCATCCCGTTCGCGGCGACGCCGTAGACGCCGATCACCTGGCCCTTCTTCTCCTGCGGGGCGCGCAGCTGGACGACCGTCTGGGTGATCGACATCGCGGCGAGGTTGGCGACGCCCCGACGATGAGCAGCGCCGCGGCGATGAGGTACTCGTGGCTGAGCGCGAAGAACACCGACACCGCCCCGTACACGAGGGTGGAGATCAGCGCCGACCGCACCGAGAGCCTGACCCAGCCGGTGCCCTCGAGGATCAGGCCGCCGAGCACGCCGCCGAGGCCGTTGGCGAACAGCAGCACGCCGTAGGCGGCGCCGCTGGAGATGCCGGTCGTGGTGGCGGCGATCTCCGGCATCACCACCTGCATCGCCGAACCGACGAAGAACGAGCCGAGCCCGGCCAAGATGATCATCGAGGCGAGCACCCGGTCCCGGCTGACCTCACGGAACACCTTCACGGCGGCCAGCGCGTTCACCCGTTCCCTGGCCACGATGCCGCTGCGGGTGTGGCCGGTGAACTTGGTCCGCGCCATCAAGATGGTCAGCGGCAGGTAGAACGCGATGTTGACCCAGATGCCGTGCACCGGGCCGAGCCCGAGCAGCAGCAGCGAGCCGACGACCGGGCCGGCCAGGATGCCCAGCGCCCGCGCGGTCGAGTTCAGCCTGATCGCGCTGGGCAGGTCTTTGACCCCGACGAAGTCCTCCAGCATGAGCTGCTCCGGCGGCGACCACAGCGCCCCCGCCATGCCGTGCAGGATCAGCAGGATGCAGGCGTTCCACACCGTCAGCGAATGGGTGAGGAACAAGATGCCCCAGGTCAGTGAGACGGTCATGAACAGCGCCTGCGAGGCCTGGATCAGCTTGCGGCAGTCATACCGGTCCGCCAGCGCGCCGAAGTACGGCGACAGCAGCAGGAACGGCAGCCAGTGGCTGATCACCTCGAACCCGGTCAGCGCCGGGGAGTGGAACTTCTCCCAGATCACCCAGTAGGTGATGACGTGCTCGACGTTGTCGGCCATCATCGCCAGCGCCGCGCCGCCCAGGTAGGGGCGGCAGGAGGCGTTGCGCAGCGCGGCGAACTTAACCGACCGGGCCGGCGGCTGGCCGTTGTCTGCCTGCGTGCCCGGCTGCCCGGCGGACGGTTCCGGATCCAGCGCGGGGATGTGGGTCGGAACCCCACAGGCAGCACACATGGACCACAGTCTAAAGCGGACTTATCGGACGCAGATCCGTTAAATGATCTTGTCCGGTGGGCCGTCGGGGCGGTCGAGGATTTCGATGTACTCGAAGGTGGCCACGCCGTGGACGACGAATGGGAGGTCGGCCATCCGCTTCTGGGCGCCGGCTGTATCGGTGTCGTTGAGTACCAGGATGGGGCCTGAGTGGTCGGCCTTGATGTAGAGGTCCTTCAGGGCGCCCTCCTGAAACCATCTGGCCACGACCTCGCCCTCTTCGGGGAGGTGCTGCTGGAAATCCTGGGTGGTGAGCGTTCCGACGGCAAGCACGTGCATGAACTTCTCCTTTGGTTACTCGAGTGGAGCGGCCCGGCCGCTGCACTTCCTTGACGGACTGCTCGCGGCAAACGCGGCCGCGAATGAAGTCGTTCCTCAGGCGGGGATGCGGGCGTCCCGCAAGGTGGTGGCCCACCAAAACGAAGTCGTCGAACATCGCATCGACGGACGGTTTGATCGCGGCCTCGATCTCGCTGATCGGGGCGTTGCCGGCCAGCGGGTGGACTTTGAACAGGTCGCTGCCGCCAATGTGCGCGCCGAATTTCGAAGGCACCATTTGCAGTTCGACGCTGATGCCGCGCAGGTGCTCGACGGCTCGGGCGTGCGAGCAGCCAGTCGGCAGGCTTGTCAGCGAACCGCTGCGGGCGGGTCGAGCCGATGATCAGGGCAAGGCGGGGTGGGGTGCTCACAAATCTTCCGTCGGTAGCAGCTAGGTAGTAGATTGCGTCAAGTTATCAAATAACTTGTATGGTTTGGTCGATGCGCAAGAAGGCACGTTCTGATCACCAAGTCACCTCCGGGTGACCGCCGGCGATGCGAGGAGGGTGCGATGGTTGACAGCCGGACGTGTGGACGACGGCACCCGGACGAACCCGAGGTGGTCGTGGCGATCTCCGACATGCTGGCACGCATCGGTGACAAGTGGTCGCTGCTGATCGTCTCGACCTTGGGTGAGACGTCACTGCGATTCAACGAGCTGCGTCGAAGCATCGGCGATATCAGCCAGAAGATGCTTTCCTCGACGCTGAAGGTCCTGGAGCGAGACGGCCTGGTAGAGCGCACCGTGGCGGGCACCGTCCCGCCTCAGGTGAGCTACGAGCTCACCGATCTTGGCCGTGACCTCCTACCGCAGGTGATTTCCCTAGCCCGGTGGACGGCGGCCAACACTTCCCGCATCATGGCCGCCCGCGCCAGCTACGACAACCGAAGCCCGGAGGGCCGCAAAGCCTCCGCCACCCGGAGCAGCGCTACGAGGTTGGTTGAACCGATCCGGTAGGCGAGCCCCAGGGCGGGGCGCCTCCTTCCGGCTGTTCTAGTGCGCTGGCCACATACGTTCACCGGGTGCTGACATGCCGCGGTGATACGCCCACACTCGATCTGTAAGGCAGGCAGTGGTGGGAGGGTGCGATGGCTGAGCCGGTGCGGGCGCGGCGGCTGACTGATCAGGAGGGTCGGCGGCTGCTGCAGATCGTGCGGCGGGGGAAGCACGGGTCGGTCCGGGTGCGGCGGGCGATGATCATCATGGCGTCGGCGTCGGGCACGCTGGTCCCGGCGATCGCCCCGGTGAATCCCGCCCCCTGTGCGTCACCACAAGCCGTGCGGGTCCGGGGCCGGCACAGGGCATAATTTGACCGAACGGGCTGGCGTTCACGCCTCCCGCCACCGACTCGCCTCGGATGGTGCATCATGGCTGGCCTGCCAGAAGTAATCGGGTTGCTCTACCGGGCCGACTGGACCCGCCTGTCCCTGTCCGCCGAGGTGCGCTTCGAACAGGACGGTGACCTGGCCCGCCGCCGGGAAAACGCGGTCCGGGCGGAGTCGATGCGGCGCTCGGGGTTCCGCCCCGGATCTCCCGGCATGCCGGTACCGGAGCAGCCGGACGCCGAGCGGGACGTCTATCACCGGTGGCGCGCGGCCCTGCTGATCGCGCCCGGCCGGCGGTACCGCCTGGAGTACGAGGGCGACCACGGCGGACAGGCCGACGGATCTGACGGCGAGCAGGCCTGGACGCTCCGGCCGCCGGACGCGGCGCCGCTCCCGCCGCCCGGCTTCGAGGTCGTCCCGGGGCTGCCGGTTCCGGCCCTGTTCCGCCCGGCCGGCCTGATCGCCGGGTTCACCCTGGACGTGGGCGGCCCGGTCACCGCCTGCGGCCGCGAGGCGATCGCCGTGACGGCCGTGCCCCGGCACGGTGCCGTGGGGTCCGGGACGAGCCTGCGCCCTCCCGCCTGCGACCGCGTCGAGCTGATCGTGGACGCCGAGACCGGCATCCTGCTCCGCCGCGAGGAGACGTTCCAGGGCCAGCTGCTCACCCTCACCGAGCTGACGACCGTGACGATGAGCCCGCCGGAAGCCGATGACCCGGCCCGGTTCGCGCCGCCCGCGGGCAGCCGCCCCGTCCGGGATCCGGAGGATGACCCCGGGCGGAGCGGGCTCGGCCGGCAGGTGGCGGCGAACGCGGCCGGCCTGGCGGCGGGCGGCCTCGGGGCCTGGCTCCGGCTGGCACCGCACCTGCCCTGCCACCGCCCGGCCGCCGAGGCCAGCTTCCTGGCCGCGATGCCGTCTCCCGAACCGGGCCCGCTCGGTCCCGGAGACGGGCCACTGCCCTCCGACGGCCTGCTCGGCCTGCTCTACCGCAGCGGTCAGTATGACGGCGACGACCCTCAGGTCCGCGGCGCCGCGGTGCGGCGGTGGAACGACGCGAAGGCGGTTCTGGGCCAGGCGGCCGGCACGTTCCGCGCGGCGGGACACGGCGGCGGCGGCGCCGGCTATCTCCTCGACACGCTAGCCCGGAACGAAACGGTGACCCTGTCGACCGGCCGGCTGCGTATCGGGGGCCCCGAGCTGTACTACCTCGATTACTCGTCCTGGCAGGGCGGGCCCGGACCGCTCGTGAGGGCCTGCGACGGAGAGCAGTACTGGGGGATCCACGAAAACAGGGCCCGGGTGGGGCCGGCGCGGCCGATGACGGGCGAAATCGCGAGCATGGTCGGCTCGTCCTGGCTGCTCGGCGAGCGGCTGTCCGGCGGCGTGGAGATCACCTACCACGGCCGCCGCGGCTACCACCTGCGGGTGACCCGCGGCGACGGTGCGATGTTCGCGGGACCGGCGATGTTCTACCCGGCCGACGCGATCGTGGACGCGGAGACGGGCTGCCTGCTCCGGCTGATCGCGTACGCCGGCGACGCCCCCGCGGAATGGTGGGAACTGGACGGCGTCACCACGGAGCCCGGCGATACCGCTGACCCGGCCGGATTCCGCCCGCACATCCCGCCCGGCACCCGCGTCGTCGAGGAAACCGGCCACCCGCTGATCGACACCACCATGGGCGTACCCGGCCTGACCGGGACCGTCGGCCGCACCGCCGCGGAAGCCTACCGCCGCGGCACCGACGCCGTCTCCGCCGCCCGCAGCTTCCTGGACGACCTGCGCGGCCATCGCTAGTGCGCTGGCCACGAACATGCACCGGCCCGGTTAGGCAGCTTCAGGTTTCGGGCGGCCCCAGCGTTGCTGGCGTTCGCTGCGGATGCGGGCGCGTTCGCGGCGCTGGGCGGCCAGCACACCGGGGTGGCGGGCGTGAAGCACAGCTCCATCGCACCCTCCCACCACTGCCTGCCTTACAGATCGAGTGTGGGCGTATCACCGCGGCATGTCAGCACCCGGTGAACGTATGTGGCCAGCGCACTAGCTAGTGGGCGCGACCTTGGAGTCGCGAGCGAGCGAGTCAATCCAACGCTCGAGGCGGCGCCCCTCGCGGACCATCAGTTCGGGATCACGAAACGTGTTCGTGAGGAGCGCGATCCCCTCGTACGACGCCAGCAGGGCGAACGCCAGGTCGCGAGCATCGCGCCTGCCCATCGCTTTGAACTGCTGCTCGATCCAGGCGATCGGCATATGCATGAGCTCTTTACAGGCTTGAGCAAGGTCGTTATCTTGCTTGTCGAGTTCTGAGCACAAGCTCCCTCTCGGGCAGCCGTACAGCACCACCTGATCGGTCTGCGACACGAGGAGCCGGACAAGCGTCTTCAGGCGAGCCCTAGGGGTACGGTGCTGCTGCTCGAGCAACGACAGCCGCTCACGGCTTTCTTGGGCGTAGGAGTCGATTGCCGCGGCGACGAGTTCGTCTTTGGACTTGAAGTAGTAGTAGACGTTGCCGACCGGCACGTCGGAGGCCTTCGCGATATCCGCGATGGTCGTGGCTTCGAATCCTTGGCGGTGAATCGTTTCGCGCGCGCCGGTTATCAGGCGGTCTCGTTTTCCGGGCCTCTCGCTTGTCACAGAGGCAGTCATTGCTCGTCCTTTCCTGTGCTGGACGGTGCCCGGTGGAACGGCCCAGCTGACCCACGGCTCATTTTCAAGATACTGAAGGGTTAGTTAGTCGACTAGTCTAGCACTAGGGCGGCACCGTACGTGCAGCGGTCAGCCGGCTGAGAAATAAGGTGCTTCTGGTGCCGGTCCGCTAGCCACGGGGACGGGCAAGGCCTGGTTGTCGTCCGCGTCTGGGGCCATGTCGACGACCCGCACGTTGGGCGACCGCAATGCGATCACCGCGGCGATCACGAGTGCGATGCTGGCACCGAGCAGTCCTCGCTGGAAGCCAAGCGTGAGCGCCTCGGACGGCTGGGTGCCCGTCGCGAGTAGCTGGTTGGTGTGGCTCGTGGCGAGCGAGACGAAGATGGCAAGCCCCAACGCGCCCCCGAGCTGGAAGGAAGCGGTGATCAGCGACGCGGCGAGTCCAGCCTTGTCGGGCGGCACACCCCCGTTGGCGGCATTCTGAACGCCCACCAGCACGAGGCCCACGCCGGCCCCCATGATTACGATTCCCGGAAGGAGATCTGGCAGATAGGTGAAGCCGTGCACCGGTAGCCGGGAAAGCCAGAACACTCCCGCGGCGCCCAGCAGCGCACCCGCGGCGATAAGCGGCCGAGTGCCGATCTTCGGGATCGCTTTCGTCGCCGCGCCCGCTCCGACGGCGGCGCCCACCGTCACCGGCAGGTAACACAGGCCAGCGCGGATCGCCGAGTAGTGGAGCACTTCCTCAAGGTAGAGCGTGACGAGGAAGAACATCGTGTAGAAGCCGGCCATCGCAAGAATTTGGGTGACATCGGCCTCCCAAAGGCCCTTGATCTTGAACAGCGACAGAGGCACGAGCGGGTTGCTATGGCGCTGCTCGTTGAACACGAACGCGGCGACCAGCACAATGGCGCCTGCGAGCTCCCCGAGAGTCCGGGCAGTGCCCCAGCCGACGCTGGGGGCGTTCACCAGGACGTAGACCAGGAGAAGCATGCCGCTCGTGATGAGGCCAGCGCCGACCGTGTCGAAGTCCCGTAGCGGCGGCGCCTTAGGCCGTTCCGCATCGATGAGTCGGAACGACGCGGCAAGGATGACCGCTACGACCGGGAGGTTGACGAAGAAAACCCACCGCCAACTCGCCTCGGTCGTGAGCACGCCGCCGAAGATCACTCCGGCAGCGCCCGACACGGCGCCAACACCACCCCAAGCGCCAAGCGCTTTGACCCGATCGCCGCGGGTGTGAAAGGACGTCGTCAGGATGGAAAGCGCCGCGGGCGTCATCATCGCCGCGCCAACACCCTGAACCAGCCGACCCCCGATCAGCACCCCTTCGCTTCCGGCCAGACCGCACACGAGCGACGAGATCCCGAACAGCGACGTCCCTGCGACAAGCAGGCGCCGCCGGCCGAGCAAATCAGCCGCGCGGCCGCCGAGCAGCAAGAACCCACCGTAGGTGAGCAGGTACGCGCTCGCGACCCACTGCAGGCTCTGAACCGAGAAGCCCAGATGAGTCCGGATCTCCGGTAGCGCGATATTCACGATGGACGCATCGAGAAGATCGATGAACCCGACCGCGCACAGCAGGACAAGGGTGAGCTTGCCGCGACGCGTCCCAAGAAAAGACGGTGGAGCTGATGTTGCCGATATAACTGCCATGGGAGGCAGGCCTCCAGATCGCTTCGGTTAGTTATTGGACTAACTTAACACGTCGACAATGACATGTCGAGTTAGCTCGCTAACTAAAAGCGACATGGTGCGAACGCCAGTCAAGCGGCCGGCCTCGGGCTTGCTGCAGCTCTGGTTGACCCCTGAAGCGTGGCGGCTAGCCGGGGCCGAAACCGAGGCCGCGCCGTCCCGTTTCGTTCAGGTCTTCCCGATGGAAGCGGTCGGGCCAGGTGCGCTCGTAGTGCTCGGCTGGGAAGTCGCCTGGGCTGGACCCGGTGAGGAATGCCTCGCGGAGGCTGGCCGCGTACTCCTCGTTGCGCGGGCACCAGGGGGCGGCCGGGATGTACATGACGTTGCCCCAGCCCCGCTGGCCGGTGACGGGGGCGACGCTGTGGATCATGTCGCAGTGCCACCAGACGGAATCGCCCGCCTGCACGTCGGGGATGCCGCTGAGCGCCTCCAGCAGCAGCGGGTGCCACTTGTCGCTGGCCGGGAAGACCTGGTTGACGGTGACGCCGCACATGTCGTCGTCGGGCACGTCGGCCAGCAGCGGACGCAGCATCAGGTAGGCCATCGCCGCCGGGATGGGGACCGTGTGCAGCACGCCCTGGTCGTGGGCCATGTCTGACAGGGCGGTCCAGCCCTGGAAGGTGCGGAACACCGAGCACATGGTCGTGCCCGGGTACTGCGGCCCGGCGGTGCGGTGCGCGGCGTCCCACGGGTCGTACTGCTCGACGGTGCCGTCGAACAGGTGGCGGAACGCCTGCTGGTAGCCCTCGGTCATCCACAGGTCGAGGGTGCCCGGGTCGAGGTGGGTGCCGAGGCCGTCGGAGTTGGCGCCTTCGGGCGGCGGCGGATGCGGTCCGGGTACAGCGGAGTCGCGGTCCGGGTCGAACCACTGGATGCCCGTCCGACGCGTGCTTCCACTGGCGGTTGAGGAAGGCCTGCACGTGCGCCATCCGGCTCGCTCTGCCGGGCCTGCATCTGCGCCGGCGACCAGTAGACCGGGTAGATCTCGGGCTTGGAGCCGACGCTGCCGAAGAAGTCGTCGCCCGGGCCGCGGTAGTTCTCGAAGAACCGGTTCCCCTCGACGTAGCCGACCATGTCGGGGTCCCAGCCCAGGGCCTGCGCGCGGTGAAGTGGCCGCGCACGACCAGGCAGCCGCGCCGGTGCAGCAGCGCCACGGCCTCCGCGGGCACGGTGCCGGCCTCGATGTCGGCGTAGTCGATGACCGGCCAGATCGTCTCACCGCGCTGCCGGGCGGCGGCGATCTCGTCGACCTCGTCCTGGACGCGGTGCTCGACGACGGCGAAGACCTCCTCCACGGTGCGGCCGGAGGCGGCGATCCGGGTGCGGAGCGCGGCCTTGACCGCGCGTATGGCGGCCGGCAGGTCGTCTGGCGCCTGCTCCCAGTGGGGCAGCGCGGGCAGCGGGGCAGTGCGGGCGGGGCTGGCGATGACACGACGGCTCCTTCTAGTAAGGTGTCCTTACTAGAAATGACTTACGCGTGTCGCCCTTTCAGGCAAGAGTCCTGTCTAGAATTAGGCGGGTGGAACCTGCCAAGCCGTCGCTGGAGCTGCTGCGGTAGCTGACCGACGAGCATGTGCTGCGCGCCCTGATGCGGCAGCCGGCGGCTGACCCGGGCCGAGCTGGCCGCCGTGACCGGCATCTCCAAGCCGACGGTGGGGGAGAGCGTGCGCCGGCTGACCGAGGCCGGCCTGGTGGCGGACACCGGCGAGCGGACGCGGCGGCCGGGCCGCGGCCGGGTGGGCTCCTACTACGCCCTGGCCGACGTCGGGGTCGCCCTCGCCGTGAGCATCGCGCCGGACGGGCATCGTGGCCGAATGCCTGGACGCCCACGGCGACACGGTGTCCCGGGCGGAGCAGGACATCGGCCGGCCGGCCCGCCCCGATGAGGTGATCGCCGCGTTGTGCGCCGCCGGTCATCGCCGTGCAGAAGGAGAGCGGCGTGCTGCCGCGGCTGGCGGTGGTGAGCGCCGCCGACCCGGTCGACCGCGGCAGCGGGCGGCTGGTCCACCTGCCCGATGCCCCGTTCCTGCTCGGCGAGCTTGACCCGGTCGGGGTCCTGGTGCCGCACGTCGACGGGACCGGTCACCGTCGACAACGACGTGAACTGGGCCGCCCGCGCCGAACGGGACTGCGCGCCGCCCGACGCCCTGCGCGACTTCGCCTACGTCTATCTCGGCGACGGCATGGGCTGCGCGATCGTCAGCGACGGCGGAGGTCAGGCGCGGGTCGGGCGGCCTGGCGGGCGAGATCGCCCACCTCATCACCGTCGGGCCCGCAGGGCCAGGCGACACGCCTGATCGACGTGTTCGCCGAGCTTGGCCTGCGGCGCGCCCGGCTCGACCGCGATCGACGTCGACCGCCTGCTGGCGGCGGTCAGCGGCGAGCAGCCGCGGGCGGCTGCTATCCGCCGCACGCTGGGCCAGGCGGTCAGCGGAGTGCTCGCCGCGGTGGTGGCGCTGTCGGACCCGGAACTGATCGTCATCGGCGGCTCCTGGGGCGCCCACCCGCTGATTCTCGACGCGATCACCGCGGCCTTCACCCGCATGCCGCGGCACGCCGCCGTCCGCGCGGCGAAGCTGGGTACGCAGCCATCGCTGGCCGGGGCCCGGGCCGACGCGCTTCGCCGGCTTCGCGCGGCCATCGTGGCCGCCGCGCACCGGGCGGCAGCACACTCATAATCTGCCGGTCGTCGGTTCGAGCCCTACCCGCCCACCGCCTGAGTTGCGGCGGAACCTCGGCATCGGCCAGCTGACTGTCCTCGCCTGCCTGCTGCGGACACGGGCAGGCGAGGGCGGCGCGCAGGTCGACGCGAGATGAGACACCGAGCTTTGGGAACAGCTTGTACAGATGGGAGCTGACCGTACGGTGCGACAGGTAGAGCCGTTCCGCGATCTGCTTGTTGGTCAGCCCGGACGCGGCGAGCGTCGCGATCTCGAGTTCCTGAGGCGTGAGCTGGGCGGTGTCGGGACTGCGGGGGAGTGACGCCGATAGGCCAGCGGCCCCGAGTTCGCCGCCGCCGCGCCTTGCCCACGGCTGGGCGCCCAGACGCTCGAAGATACCCAGAGTCGTCCTGAGGCGGAGCCACGATCCGGTGGCGGCCAGCGGCTCAAGACCTAGCGCGATAGCCGTGCCACCCGGGGCCGCATCCCACTGCCCGGTGAGCCAGTCGTCGACACAGCTCGAGACCAGCGCATTAATGGCCGCTGCGATGGCCCCGCCTTCCCAGCCCTCGCTGATAACCCGCCACAAGGCCTCGCGGCAACGGCTCATTCGGTCGGCGTATACGGAGGCGGTGATCTGAGCTGGAGTGAGTTCCTGCTGCAGAGCGGCGTGCGCCGCGGGGACGATCCGGGCGATGGCATCATTGAATGGCTTCCACAGCTGCGGCCTGACTTCGTACCAGGAGATCATGAGCAGGCTGTGCAGAGCTTCAGCCAGTGTCGCGTCGCCGGCGTCGTAATGGTCTCCGTAGGCCAGGATCGTGCCGATCAGCAGCCGGAGCGCCGAATCGGTATCGCATTCTGCGTTCAGCAGCAGGTGGGCGATGGTGATCGCGGCCTGAAGCGATCCGGTGGACTGCGGCCCGGCCTGGCGGGCATCGGCCAGCAACTCGGACTTGCTGGTCAGCTGCCCGGTGGCTGCTGCGCTGATGCAGGCGGCCTCGACCAGACGCCGCCCCCGGTCCGGCGGGCCCGGGCTGAGCTCAGCGGCGCGGGTCAGCGCGCGTACGGCGCCCGGTGCGTCGCCTCGCCGGAGACTCGCCTGGGCGGTGCGCTCGAGCAGGACGGCCACTTGCTCATCAGGCGCCACGCTCGCTTCGGCAAGATGCCAGGTCTGCCGATCTGGCTGATCGGCGAGTGCCCTGGCCAGGGTACGGTGAGCACGCCGCCGCTCGACGGCGGTGGACATGCCCAGCACGGCGTCCTGGGCCAGCGGATGAAGGAAAACGAGCCGGCCGGTGAGCTCATCAACGGAGACCAAGAGGGACTGCTCAAGGGGAGGAAAGCCATCCAGCACGCCGGAACGGCCCGCGGCGGCGGTCAGGACGCCGAGATCCCCGGTCCCTTCCAGCGCCGCAAGCAGGAGCAGCGCGCGGCTTGCCGCGGGCAGGCTGCCCAGGCGGGAAGCAGAAACCGGGAACGCGCGGACGGCGGTGCGGTGGGAAGTCGCCACGAGTGCGACTGTAGCCGCCGACAGGTGCGGGCCGAATCCCGCGAGCCTCTAGTGCTGCCTGCCGTGGCGTTGACCCGCCCACCGCCGCTTGGTCGCCTCGTTTCACCGCCGGTTCTAGATAGTGCGCTCTGCTAGGGGGGATTAGTGCTCATCACTAGGGCTGAGCCCGTAGCGGTGCGAGAATCTCCCCAGGGTCAGTTCCCGCAGAGACTGTAAGAGCGCTTTCGCCCGATCCTGACGTGGGAGGATGCCGTGAGCCAGCCCCCCGGACTGGCCGGACGCGCCGACGAGCAGGCAGCACTGCGCGGCCTGCTGCTGTCACTGGGCCGCGGCATGAGCGGGGCATTGGTCCTGCGGGGTGAGCCGGGCATCGGCAAGACGGCCCTGCTGGAGCACCTGGCCGGAGCTGAACCGGGCATCGACTTTGCCATGGTGTCAGGGGTCGAGGCCGAGGCCGGGTTCGGTTTCGCCGGGCTGTACCGGCTGCTCGTCCCTTACCTCGGTGGGATGGACCGGTTGCCTGCGCCGCAGCACTTGGCGCTCGGCACGGCACTGGGCCTGGTGGACGGACGGCCGGGGACACCGTTCTTCGTTGGCCTCGCGGCGCTGACAGTGCTGGCCGAGGCTGCGCAGGACCGGCCGCTGGTGTGCGTTATCGACGACGCCCAGTGGCTCGACCCTGAGTCCCTGGAGGTGCTGGCGTTCGTCGCCCGGCGGATTTACGCTGAGCGGCTCGGCATCATCTTCGGCGTACGGGAGCCGCCCCGGCTCGCAGTACTGGAGGGCATCCCGGAGCTGAAGCTGTCCCGGCTTTCCCCGGCGGCGGCGACGGATCTGCTGGTCACCCTGGCCTCTGGCCGGGTGGATCCGCAGGTGGCCGCGCAGGTAGCCGAGCAGGCGGACGGCAACCCGCTGGTGCTGACTGAGGTAGGCCGGGAACTGGCCCAGGGCCGCATTCCGTCAGGGCTGCTACTGAACGCACCCGTCCCGGTGGGCCAGCGACTGGAGACCCATTTCCGGGACCGCGTCCAGGAGCTTCCCGCGGACTGCCGGGCGCTGCTGCTGCTCGCAGCCGCCGGCGCGAACCCGGCCATTACCTGGAGAGCCGCTGCGCTGGAAGGCCTGGGACCTGAGGCAGCACGGCAGGCCGAGACCGGGCAGCTGGTGACGATGACGCCGGAGCTGCGGTTCCGGCATCCGCTGATCCGCGCCGCCGTTTACGCCAGCGCCGAGCCTGCCGACCGTCGCCGGGCTCATGAGCTGCTCGCCCGCGCGGCCGATGCGAGCAGCCACCCGGATCTGCGGGCCTGGCATCTGGCCGGGGCGGCGCTGGCACCGGACGAGGACATCGCCGCCGAACTGGAGCGGTGCGCAGAAGTGGCGCGCCGGCGCGGCGGTTTCCTGGCGGAGGCAGAGTTCCTGGCCCGGGCGGCCGAGCTGTCCCCCGGCCCTGCCGGTGTGGCGGCGCGCACGCTGGCGGCCGCCGGGGCGGCCGTGACCGGCGGGGCGCCGCTGCGGGCCGAGGCCCTCCTGGATGCGGGTGAACCCGCTTTCGAAGACCCGTTCCTGTGTGCTGAGGCCCAGCGGCTCCGCCAGCGGGTCCGCTACCTGGCCGGCCGGCCGTTCGGCGAGATCCCCATCGCGCTCCTGGGCGCGGCGAAGGTCCTCGCCCCGGTCGACCCCGGCCTGGCCCGACGGACCCTGCTGGACGCCGTGGAGCTGGCCATTGTCACGGGCTATTTCATTTCGGGAGTCACCGGAGCAGAAGTCGGCCGGGCGGCCCTTGCCCTGCGCGCGGACAGAGACAGCAATCCCGGTATCGACGATCTGCTGCTCGCGGGGCTCGCGACGCTTGCGGCCAATGGCTACGTCAAGGCTGCGCCGCTGCTGCGCCGGGCAGTTACGGCGCTGGCGGCGCCGGACGCGGTCGGGACGGCCGTCCCGCCCTGGTTCATCGACGGCGTGTACGCCACGCACGCCCTGTGGGATGACCGGGCCCGCCACGACTGGCTTGCGCGCTGCGAGCGGGTGGCCCGCGAGACAGGGGCACTGCATCATCTGCAGCAGGCGCTCACGTGCCTGTCGACCGTCGAAGCACAGACAGGTCAGCTCAGTTCGGCCGAAGCCCGCGGTGCGGACAGCCGCCAGCTCAGCCTAGCCATCGGGTTCAGCCCGGAGAAGATGGCCGTGAACTCCAACGCCGAGCTGCTGGCCTGGCGCGGGCTCGACACCGCGGCCCAGCTCGCAGCCGAGAACGGTGCCGCGGCGGCGGAGTACCTGCGCGCCGGGGACATCAAGCGGCCCGGATACCGAGCACTGATGGTCCTGCACCTCAGCCGGGGCCGTTACCTGGAAGCGTTCCAGGTGGCCAGCCGCATGCGGGCCGACGACCGGCTGCACTTTGACAATGAAGCCCTACCCAACCTCGTGGAGGCCGGGGTCCGCAGCGACCACCGTGATGCCGCAGCGGAAGCTCTCGCTGAGCTGGTGCAGCGGGCAACCGCGAGCGGGACGTCCTGGGCGCTGGGGCTGATGGCGAGATCCCAGGCCCTGCTGGAACCCGGTGACCCTGAGCCGCTGTACCAGCGGTCCATCAGCCACCTCGAGAAGACCACCGTGATCACGGACCTGGCCCGCGCCCACCTGCTGTACGGCGAGTGGCTCCGGCGGCAGAAGAGGCGCCTGGACGCGCGGAACCAGCTGCAGCGCGCTTATGAGCTGTTCACCAGCATGGGCGCGCCGGCCTTCGCCCACCGTGCCGGGGTCGAGCTGGCAGCCACCGGCGCGCGGGTGCAGAAACACGCGCCGGGCAGCGCGGGCGACCTGACCGCGCAGGAGGCCCAGATCGCCCGGTTGGCCGCCGGGGGCGCCACGAACCAGATGATTGCCGCGGAGCTGTTCATCAGCTCGCACACGGTCGGCTATCACCTGACCAAAGTCTTCAGGAAGCTGGGAGTTACGTCACGCCAGCAGCTGCACACCGTCCTGGCCGATGACGCCTGACCGTAGCGGCCGCGGGCCGGGGGACCGCGGCGCGATACCGCGGTCCCCTGATCCCTAGCTGCGCAGGAACGCCAGCAGGTCCGCGTTGAACCTGTCCGCATGGGTGTCCATCAGGCCGTGCGGCGCGCCGGGATAGTAGATCTCCTGCGCGCCCTTGATGAGCTGCGCCGACTTGACCGCCGCGTCCTTGACCGGGACGATCTGGTCGTCCTCGCCGTGCAGGACCAGCGTGGGCACGTCGAACTTCTTCAGGTCCTCGGTGAAGTCCGTCTCCGAGAAGGCCTTGATGCTCGCGTAGGCGTTCCGCAGGCCGGACTGCATGCTCCAGAGCCAGAACTGGTCCAGCACTCCCTGCGATACCGCAGAGCCCGGCCGGTTTGCACCATAGAACGGTGTGGCCAGGTCCTTATAGAACTGCGAGCGGTCCTTGACCAGGCCCGCGCGCAGGCCGTCGAAGACTTCCATCGGCAGCCCTTCGGGGTTAGCCGCTGATTTCAGCATGATCGGCGGCACCGCCGAGACCAGGGCCGCTTTGGCCACCCGCCCCGTCCCGTGCCAGGCCGATATAGCGGGCGACCTCCCCGCCGCCGGTGGAGTGGCCCACCAGTGTGGCATCCGTCAGATCCAGCGCCTCGATCACGGCCGCAAGATCGTCGGCATAGCCGTCCATGTCGTTTCCTGTTGAGGCCTGGCTGGAACGGCCGTGGCCGCGCCGGTCGTGCCCGATTACGCGGAAGCCGTTCTGGGCGAGAAAGTGCATCTGGCCGTCCCACGCGTCGGCGCTCAGCGGCCAGCCGTGCGAGAAGGTCACGACCGGTCCGGTACCCCAATCCTTGTAGTAGATCTCCGTACCGTCTTTGGTGATGATCGTGCTCATTTTCTGGTTCCTTTCGGCGGGTCCCCGCTTACGGGGCGGCTGGGCGGTCGACGAACTCCGCCAGTGGCTGCCCCGCTTCGACGATGTAAGTGGAAAGCATCTGGCCGGTTCCCGGGCCCACGTCCACGGCGTTGTGCGGAGTGCGGGGCGGTATCAGGAAGGGGGCACCGGCCGGCAGAATGAGGGTGGGCAGGTCCTGGATCATCATGTGGACCGTCCCGGCGAGGATGTAACCGACTTCCTCACCGGGGTGGATGTGCCAGCCTGACTCCACCCCGCAGGGGATCTCGGTGAGGACCTGGACGATCTCCCGCCCGGGTATCGAGGATGGCTTGTGCTGGAGTTCGGTGCGCTTGAGCTTGCTGGCGAGTGCGTCGGCCGGCGGCTGCGGTCCGGCCGTAGGTGTCGGCGCCATGATTCAGGCCGATGCGCTGGCAGCAGCGGCGCTGCCGAGGAACGCCAGCAGCTCGCGGTTGACCTCTTTGGCATGGCTGACGCACATGACGTGCGGGCCGCCTTCGATCTCGACGTAGTGCGCGGCCGGCAGGGCCGCGTGCATCCGGCGACCCTGACCCTCGACGGACAGGATCCGGTCGGCCGTCCCGTGCAAAATCAGCGCCGGGATGTCGATCCGTTTGATGTCCTCATGGAAGTCGTCCAGCCAGGTGAGGACGCAGGCCCACGTCGCCCACGGCGACGCGCCGGCACCGGCGTTCCAGCTGTTGCGCACGGTCTCCTCGCTGACCCGCTTGCCGAGGTAGTCGTCGAGGTTGAGGAAGTCCCCGAGCAGCCCGGTCAGCCACGCGGGGCGGTCATCGACGATCGCCTGCCGGATCGCGTCAATCGTCGGCCGGTCGACGCCGTTGGGGTTCTCGTCAGACCGGCCAAACGACGGCGCGAGACTCTCGATGAAGACGCAGCTCTTCAGGCGGCCGGTCCCGTATGCCCCGATATAGCGGGCCACTTCCCCCGTGCCGAGCGAGAAACCGATCAGGGTGGCGTCCTGAAGGTCGAGTTCGGACAGCAGTTTGTTGAGATCGGCGGCGAGGGTGTCGAAGTCATATCCGATGGTCGGCCGGCTGGACTGCCCGAAGCCGCGGCGATCATAGGTGATCACCCGGTAGCCGGCCGCTAGCAGCGCGTGTGTCTGCGGTTCCCAGGAACGACTGTCGAGGGGCCAGCCACTCAGCAGCACGACCGCCGGGCCGCTGCCGAGATCCTCGTAGTAGATGGTGATGTCGGTGGTGTTCTCCTGGCCAACGGTGATGAACGCCATGCGAGTGCCCTCCCGTGCGTTGGCTTGACCCGCCCAGACGATCACGGCACGGCCGGTCCTCGAATCAGGGAAAAACCCCAGTCAGTACATGCCGCCGGGGATGGCACCCGCCGTCAGTGCCTGAGGACGGCGGCGAGCTGCCGGCGGGAGGTGATGCTGAGCTTCCGGAACACCTTGCTGAGGTGGTACTCGACGGTGGATGTGGTCACGAACAGGCGGGTGGCGATCTCCGCGTTGGTCACGCCGGCCGCGGCGAGGCGGGCGATCTGCGTCTCCTGCGGCGTTAGGTCCGGGCCCCCCAGTTCTGCGGGCTCAGGAGGGTGGCCGCCCACCGCCAGCAGCTCCGCCCGGGTGCGGCGGGCAAACGCCGCGGCCCCCATGGCGTCGAACATGCGGTAGGCCGTGCGCAGCTGCGCGCTGGCGTGGCTACGGCGCTTCTGGCGGCGCAGCCATTCGCCGTACAGCAGATGGGCACGGGCGAGTTCCGTGCGCACCGAGGTTCGGGTCAGGTGCGCTATGGCCTCGCGGTAGAAAGCCTCGGCGCCGGAATCAGCGGCCAGCAGCGCCCGTGACCGTGCCAGCATGCCCAGCGCCCATGGTGTGCCGCTGGCCACGGCCCGATCAGCGAGGCGGGCGAGCGCGGCGCGCGCGGCGCGGTGATCGCCGGCGCGCGCGCCCGCTTCGACGATCTCGGGCAGGACGCGGCTGCCGAATCCGGGAGGGTCGCCGTCGTAGATGCGCAGGCCCCAGCCCAGCGCCTCGGCGTAGCGGCCCAGGCTCAGCTCCAGCGCGGTCAGCCCGATCAGGGCGAAGAACCCAAGCACAGGAGCTCCGCGTTCGTCGCCCCATTGCTCCGTCGTTGCCGCCAGGGCCCGGCTCTCCGCCTCCCGCCCCTGCCAGGCCCGCAGATCCAGCAGCACCCCGGTTGAGGCGGGCGCCGGTATGCCGATCAGCGCGGAGATCCCGGCCGCCTCGAAGTACCGTGCCTCGGCCTCGGCCAGCCGCCCGGCCCACAGTTCGCTGGTGCACAGGCCCGCCAGGATGACCCGCAGCGCGCCCAGCGCCCCATGCCGGCGGTGGACCGCCTCAGCGCGCAGGAACATCGCCCGGCGTCCCTGGTCGTCCCACAGGTCATCCGCTGCGAACTGCGCGAGAATAGTGCCTGGTATCCCGGCGGGAGTGGGCTCGTCGCTAGCGCTGAACGCCTCGACCGCGGCGCGGAGCAGCGGCACCGCCTCCGGGTAGCCGATGGCGATACGGGTAGCGAAGCCGTCTAGCAGCAAATCGGTACCCGTCCGGTCCGGGCCCGGATCCTGCGGCGCCCGCAGCACGGCACGGGCCACTTCAAGGGGAGTCGTGCCGACAGTGTGCTGGCGGGCTACCAGTGCCGCCTGCAGGGCCTCGAAGAGCATCGCGCGGATCAGCGGCGCGTCGGGAGGATCAACGGCGGCGACGGTGTCCAGCAGGAGGCCGGGGGCGTCCTTGTGACGCGAGAAGAAGACAGCGATCGAGGCCCGCAGGCGCTGCGCCGCCACCTGCAGTCCCGCCTCCGCCAGCCGGGGCGCCGCCAGGTCCAGCATGGCCTCGGCGAGGGCACCGTCCCCGGCGACGAGATACGCCTGGGCCGCGGCGAGGAGCCGCACAGCACGGCTCCGCGGGTCCGGGGTCAGGTCGGCGGCCCGGCTCAGGAACCTGGCCTGTGCGACGTAGCCACCGTGCCGTTCCGCGCGCACGGCCGAGCGCTCGAGGTCAGCCGCAACATCCTCGTCGGGTACCACGCTGGCCGCGGCGCGGTGCCACGCTGCCTCATCGGGGTTGCGATCCTGCTCAGCGATGCTCGCCAGGGCCTCGTGCACCCGGCGCCGGTCGCCCGGCGGTGCTCCCTCGTAGACCGCGGAGCGGATGAGCGGGTGCCGGAACGCCACTCGAGGGTCAACCGACACGATGTCCTGGGCCACGGCAGGATCGGCGGAGTCGGGCTCCAGACCGAGCAGCGCGGCCGCCCGCCAGAGCGCGGCGGGGTCGTCGCCCGATGCTGCCGCGGCGAGCAGCAGCCAGGTGCCGGTGGCGGGCGGGAGCATTTTCGCTTGGCCCAGGAAATGCTCTTGCAGGCGGCGGCCGACCGGGAGCCGCTCCGGCAGCGGCGAGCGGCCTGCCAGCTGGCCGGGCGATAGGTGCGCGGCCAGTTCCCGCAACGCGAGCGGGTTACCGCCGGTCTCGCCGATGATCCGGGCGGCCACCCGGGCGTTGAGAGGCCCGGAAACGGTCGCCGCGAGCAACGCCCTGGCCGCGGCAGGCTCTAGGCCACTGAGATGGCGGGTGGGCAGCCCGTTAAGCGCTGGCAGCCCCGGCGAGGCCTCGCGCGCGCAAAAAAGCAGGCCAGTGCTCTCCGCGTGCAGGCGCCGCGCGACGAAGCCAAGCACCTCCACTGACTCGCGGTCCAGCCAGTGTGCATCATCGACCAGCCAGATTAGCGGCTGCTCGGCGGCAACCTCGGCCAGTAGTGTCAGGACGCTCATGCTGACCAGGAAACGGTCCGCCGGCGGCCCGGCCGCCAGGCCGAACGCCGAATCCAGCGCCTCCCGCTGCGGGGCAGGCAGCAGGCCGACTCGGTCCAGAAACGGAACCAGCATTCGGTGCAGCGCGGCGAAGCCCAGCCGCAGCTCCGACTCCAGCCCGGCAATTCTGATCGTCCGCACCCCGCCGGCGGCCTGTGCCACGTAGTCCAGCAGACGGGTCTTGCCGATGCCGGGCTCACCGAGGATCACGAGCGACCGGCTCAGGCCTTGGCGGATCGCTTCCACCAGCTCATCCAGCGTCCCGCAATCATCGCTGCGACCCAGCAAGACGTCCGGGACGGCCTGTGCCCCGGCCGGCTCCCGGCGCGTAAAAGGGCCCGGGCCACTCACTGCTGTCGCCATGCCACAAGGTCATGACTCAGCACGAGCGACACAAAAGGGATGACGCGCTCATGGGGTCCGCCTCAATAGCCAAACCTTGGATACGGCCCCAATGTACCGCGACGGGCAGCTGCGCCCTGGACGGGAGGAAAGCTCCGGCGGGGACGACTATGGCGTAATAGGCGATCAGGCCGACTCGGGGCGCTGGGGCTTGCCCCCGGACCTTGACCCGCGGTTTTGGGTCAAACACGGTCAAGCGGGATGTGCGGCCCGGGCGGGAGTTCGACGCGAATGGTGTCGCTGGGGACGACGGTCCCGCCGCGCTCCACGACGCCCATGATCCCGGCCCTGCGGACGAGTTCGCCGTTCGCATCGCGGGTGATGGCGACCTTCAGCAGGCCCGGACGAAAGTTATTGATCTGCTGGCAGGGGTTGCGCAAGCCCGTGACACGCACGACCGCCTGCTCGCCCAGGTGCAGGCGGGTATCGCGGGGCAGTGCCAGCACATCCAGCCTTGCGGTCAGGACATTCTCACCGAGGTCGCCTTGGGCCAGTTCGTATCCGTGCTCGCGGGCCTCGTCGAAGAACTCGGAATGGATGAGGTGAACCTGACGCAGGTTGGGTTGCGTGGGATCCGCAGCTACCCGGGAGCGGTGCTGCACAGTGATGCCGGCGTGCGCGTCGCCCTCGACGCCGAGGCCTTCCAGCAGCGCAATGCTCTCGCACGGCTGCTTGCTGAAGCGGTGCTGACAGTCCTTGCTGACACCCACGACGACGGAAGCGGCGGTCTCGTCCATAGCCCTAGTTTTCCATCACCGGGCAACTCAATTACGACCTGAAGGTCAAGCTCCGGCCGTGGCCACTAGCCCTGATGGTGGCAGTGGTCGCCGCCCGCCGCGGCCGACGGGGCCAGGTTGAGCGCGGGGTTGGCGTCGAAGAAGCCGAACGGCTTGAGCGTGAAGCCGGTGTACTCGACCGGCATCACCGGGAAGTCTTCCGGCAGGCAGAAGTGGGTCACGCCGACGGTGTGCCATACGACGATGTCGGTGTCGACCACCGGCCGGTCGGCGGCGGTCCAGCGCGGCAGCCCGTCGCCGCCCGGATGCTGGTTGGGGAAGTCGCCGGCCGCGCGCCGCTCATCGGCCGCGAACGGCGTCACCCACAGGTGCTTGGTGCCGAACATCGCGCGGGCGGTGATCGCCGCGTCCGGCTGCGCCAGCAGCGGGGCGTTGGCGTGCGCGGGCACCAGCTTGTAGGCCACCGGCTCGCCGCAGGCGTTGCGCACCTGGTGGTTGACGATCTTCCAGTAGCGGGACTTCTCCGCCGCCGCCATCCGCTGCGCCTGCAGTTCCGTCTCCAGCAGTGTCGCCTGGGAGGTGAACGCGTTGCCCCACGGGTTGTCGGGCCCGGTCGGCACCTGGACCGCGTCGACCTCGTACACCGAGTTGGCCGCCCCGTCCAGGGTGAAGTCGAGCCGGAAGCCGAACACATGCTGGTGGTGCGGCCCGGCCAGCTCGGGCGTCACCGGGTTCGCGTACGGCACCCGCTCGCCCGGCCGGACCGCCTGCGTCTGGATGATCCCGGTGAGCTTCACCTCGGCCTGGATCGTCCCGTCGAGGTAGAAGTACCAGAAGAAGCCATACTCGTAGTTGCCCACGGTGGAGATCGAGGAGACGACCATCCGCCGTGACCGGCGCGTCTCGTTCACCCCGTTCGGCTGGTCGACGTGCTTCCAGAGGATGCCGTAGTCCTCTTCGTGCAGGCAGATGGCATTGCGCACCGGCGTCGCGGTGCCCTCGGTGTCGACCTTGACCGCGTCCAGGTAGACGATCTCGCCCAGGCAGTCGCAGCCGAGCTCCAGCGAGTTCACGGTCAGCCCGAGCCCGACGTCGCCCGCGTCGAACGCGTTCTTCCACCAGTGGTTCATCGCGGTCGAGCCGTAGGGCACCACCATCTCCGACATCGACGCCCGGTACAGGATCGGCCGCGGCCGCTCCCCGTCGATGTAGGTGACCTCGTGCAAGACGATGCCCTCGATCGGGTGCAGCGAGACCCGCAGCTGCCACGGCCCCCAGCGCAGCTGCCCGTCCTCGACGGTGAAGCCGGGGCCGTCCGGCTGCAGGATCCGCAGGTCGGCCAGCTCGCGGTGCGGGGTGTTGCTGGCCGCGTCGTACCGGCCGGGGCTGGCGGGCAGCGGCACCGCGTCCCCGTCCTCGAGCTCGATGATCTCGCCGGCGTCCCGGTCCCAGAGCACGACCAGGTTCTCGACCGGCCGGGCGTACGGGTTGGCGTGCGGCCCGTCGAGCACGTAGGCCACCGCGCGGGCCAGCCGCCGTCCCGACTCGTCCACCGGCAGGCCGAAGTTCGAGGCCGGCCACGAGTCGACCTGGATGGCCGACATGTCGGTCAGCCCGCGCCGGGCCAGTGCCGCCTGGAACGCGGGCGCCTGCTTGATCCGCTCGCTGTCGACGATGAACTCCTCGCCCGTGACCGGTGGCTGCGCCCCCGGCACCGGCACCGCGCCGGTAACCCGGGCGGGCTCGTCCAGCACCACCGTGACCAGCCAGGTCAGCCGCTTCGGCTTCTCGTATAGCACGCACAGGACCTCACGCGGCACCGCCTGGCCGTCACCGGCGCCGGACACGGCCGCCTTGGCCGGCTCGGCCAGCGCGCAGTAGATAAGGCCGCTCCCCGGCCCGGAGGCGTCCAGGGCGAGCCGCGCCGCCGTCCCCGCCTCGTCCACGGTGAGCGGCGCGAGCGGGTGCCGGGCTGATGCTGTCTTTTCCGCTGAACGGACCGTGCTTACTGTCATGCGCGGAATTACTCCATACGCTGGCGGGCGAAATCATCCGGTTTCTGCCCGCCCCACGCCGCCCGGACACCTGCCCGAGCCGGTCCTCGGTCAGCTTTAACCTCACGGAAACCCGCTTCCCGGCACCACGGGTCAGAACGTCAGCACCAGGCGGCCGCGGATGCCACCTAGCTCCGGGCGGGCAGAAGCTACCAGATGCGGACCCGGGCGGCCGGGTCGAGCCACAGTTCGTCGGCGGGGCCGACGTCGAACGCGGCGTAGAACTCGTCGAGGTTGCGCACGATCTGATTGCAGCGGAACTCGTTGGGGGAGTGCGGGTCGATCGCGAGCAGCCGGATGACCTCCTCGTCGCGGGCCTTCTGACGCCAGACGCGGGCCCAGGACAGGAAAAAGCGCTGCGCGCCCGTCAGCCCGTCGATCACCGGAGCGGGCTCGCCGTGCAGCGACAGCAGGTAGGCCTGCCAGGCGATACCGAGGCCGCCGAGGTCCCCGATGTTCTCCCCGATCGTCAGCGCTCCGTTCACGTGATGGCCGGGTGCCTGCTTCGGGGCCAGGGCGTCGTACTGCCCGATGAGCGCTCTGGTCTGGGCCTCAAATGCCGCTCGGTCCTGTTCGGTCCACCAGTTAGTGAGCTTGCCGTCGCCGTCGACCTTGGAGCCCTGGTCGTCGAAGCCGTGGCCGATCTCGTGGCCGATGACCGCGCCGATCGCCCCGTAATTGGCCGCGTCATCGCGACCGGGGTCAAAGAATGGGTCCTGCAGGATCGCCGCGGGGAACACGATCTCGTTCATTCCGGAGTTGTAGTAGGCGTTGACGGTTTGCGGCGTCATGTGCCACTCGTCGCGGTCGACCGGCTGGCCGACCTTGGACAGCTGGCGCCGGAACTCGAAGGCCTCGGCGGCGTGTACGTTGGCGATCAGGTCCGCCGGGTCAATCCGCAGGCCGGAGTAGTCCCGCCACCGAGACGGGTAGCCGATCTTCGGCGTGAACTTCCCGAGCTTGTCCAGGGCCCGCCGGCGCGTGTCCGCGCCCATCCAGTCCAGTGCTTCGATGGACTGCCGGTAGGCGTCGATGAGGCTGGCAATCAGGACGTCCATCCGCTCCTTGGCCGCGGGCGGGAAGTGCCTGGCGACGTAGACGCGTCCCACGGCCTCTCCCATCGCCGCCTCGACCAGCGAGATGCCACGCTTCCAGCGTTCACGTAGCTGGGGGGTGCCGCTCAGGGTTCGACCGTAGAAGTCGAAGTGCTCCTCGGCGAACGCCTCGGTCAGGTACCCGGCGGCGCCGTTTATGACCTGCCAGCACAGCCAGTCGCGCCAGGCCGGCAGGTGTTCCTCAGTCAGCAGGGTGGCCAGCCCGGCGGCGTAGCTCGGCTGGCGGAGCACGATCTCGTCGAAGGCACCGGCGGGCGGGTCGATCGCCGCCAGCCATCCAGACAGGTCCGGCCCCTGGGCGAGAGCATTCTCCCAGGTGTACAGATTGTAGGTCTTCTCCTTGTCACGGCTGGCGACCTTGTCCCAGTGGTACCCCGCGACCGCCGTCTCCAGCGCGAATATCCGCTCGGCCGCCTTGTCGGCCTCCGGCTGCCCGGCCAGTTCGAGCATGCGGCGAACGTGAGCGACGAATGCCGCCCTGACTTCGGCGAAGCTCTCCTCACGGTAGTAGCTCTCGTCCGGCAGCGAGAGCACACCCTGCTGGCAGACGACCACGTAGCGTTCAGGGTTACCCGGGTCGGTGTCGACGTAGAGCCCGTACAGGCTCCTGATCCCCAGTCGTTCGAACCGGCCGAGAGTCGCAAGCAGGTCCGGGATGGAACCGACGGCGCGGGCCGCCGCGACCTGCTCGCTAATGGGCTGCCAGCCCAGCCGCTCAGCTCGCTCAGCGTCCATGAAACTGGCGTACAGGTCGCCGAATTTTCGGTCTGCACTGCCCTCCGGGGCCGACATGGCCTCTTCCACGATCGACCGGACCGCGTGCTCGGCCGCTTCGGCCAGGATCCGGAAGGAGTCATAACGAGCCCGGTCAACGGGGATCTGAGTCCGCGCCTGCCAGCCGCCGTTGGCATAGCCGATCAGGTCGTCCTGCGGGCGGATGCCGGGGTCGAGGTCATCGGCGGGGATGCCAGAAGGAAGCGTCATGTGCTTTAGCGTAAGTTCAGCCGTCGCCCAAGTTCCAGCCAGGCCGGTGCCCGGCTAAAACGTCAGCACCAGGCGACCGCGCACGCCACCTAGTTCCAGGCGGCGGTGGGCCTCGGCGGCGCGGTCGGCCGGGAAGACCTCGGCCACCCGCAGCGTGAGCACGCCCTTGCTGACCAGGTCGGCCAGTTCGGCGATGCGGTGCCCCTCGTGCAGGTGCCGGCCGACCATCACCAGCCGGAGATTGATGCCGCGTTCGGTCTCGCCCTGGTAGGGGCGGACGGCGAGGAACTGGCCGCCGTCGCGGACGGCGCCGATGACGGGCTGGCCGAGCAGCGCCGCGTCGATGATCGCGTCCACCCCGTCGGGATAGATCTCGCGGATCCCGTCCTCGGTGCCGACGCCGCGCGGGACCACCCGGTCCGCGCCGAACGACTCGATCAGCTCGACGTCGGCCGGCGCCGCGTCGCCGATCACGGTCAGGCCCTCGTGCCGGCCGAGCTGGATCGCGTACTGGCCGACGATGCCCGCCGACCCGGTGACGGCGAGGGTCGCGCCCGGCGGCAGCGCCAGCAGGTCGAGGGCGGCCCGGACGGTCAGCCCGTTCATCGGCAGCGTCGCCGCCTCCGTCAGCGACCAGCCGTCCGGCACCCGGGCCAGCTGGTCCTCGTCGACGGTCACGTACTCGGCCTGCGCGCCGCCGCCCGGCCGCGACGGGGAGACCGCGGCCATCACCCGGTCGCCCACCGGCCAGCCGGTGCCGTCCGGCCCGGCCGCATCGGGGCCGACCGCGTCGATCACGCCAGCCAGGTCCATGCCCGCGATGTAGGGCGGCTCGACGCCGGGCGGGAGCGCCCGGCCGCCGGCCCGGAACCCGAGGTCGGTCGGGTTCACCGTCGCCGCCGCCACCTTGACCAGCACCTGCCTGGGCCCGGGAACCGGCTTGGGCACCGTGACAATGTGCAGCACCGACGAGTCACCGAACGTGTCGAAACCGACGGCCCGCATCATCTCGGTCATGGTGTTCCTCCTCCATATCCTCGGGTCTCCCGCGAGGACGGCCCGGTAGCCCCGCTGAGGGCATGTCTTCCACAGATAAGACGCGCAGACCGCTGTGTCTTCCCGCGGGACGGCACGGTAACCCGGCTGCCCTGTTCTGTCCCTGGGGGAGACCCGGGCCGGACGGGCGAAGCCACGCGTGCGTTCACGATGATCGCTTCAGCCCAAGGACTACAGGGTGTAATCCCGCTGGGTGCGCGCATAGTCGATGAACGCGTCAAGCGCCGACGGGTCGGCCATCGCGCTGGTGTTGGCCGCCTGCTCCAGCGGGACGCCCATCAGCAGGCGGCGGACCGGCACCTCGAGCTTCTTGCCGGTGATCGTCGTCGGCATGGCGGGCACCGCGATGATCTTGTCGGGGATGTGCCGCGGCGTGTACTCGCGCCGCAGCCGCGTCCTGATCTCGTTCTCGATCCGCTCGTCGAGCGTGACCCCGTCGGCCAGCTTGACGAACATCGGCATGAAGAACTGCCCGTCCGGCAGGTCGAGGTTGACCACGATCGCGTCGTCCACCTCGGGGATCGATTCGAGCACGTGGTAGATCTCGGCGGTGCCGATCCGCACCCCGAACCGGTTCAGCGTCGCGTCCGACCGGCCGAGGACGAACGTGCCGCCACGCTCGGTGACCCGGAAGAAGTCGCCTTGGCGCCAGATGCCCGGCCACTGGTCGAAGTAGGTGGCCTTGTACCTGGTCATTTCCTCGTCGTCGCCCCAGAACTTCACCGGCATCGACGGCATCGGCCTGGTGATGACCATCTCGCCGACCTCGCCGGTGACTGGTTTCCCCTCGTCGTTGAACGCGTAGGCGGCGACGCCCAGGTTGCGGTGCTGATGCTCGCCCGCGTAGACCGGCAGCGTGGGGGAGCCGCCGGTGAAGCCGGCGCACACGTCGGTGCCGCCGCTGCCCACGTGCAGCCACAGGTCGCGCTTGACGTTGCGCAGGAACCAGGCGTAGACCTCGGGCGAGACCGGCGAGCCGGCCAGCATCACGCACTGCAGAGCGGACAGGTCGTAGCGGTCCTTGGGCACCACGCCCCGCTTGGCCAGCATGTCCGCGTAGGCGGGCGACCCGCCGAACAGCGTCACCCTGGCCTCGGCGGCCATCCGCCACAGCGCGTCCGGTTCCGGGTAGCCGGGGTTGCCGTCGTAGAGCAGCGGCTTCACGCCGAGCAGGAGCGAGCTGACCAGGAAGTTCCACATCATCCAGCCGGTGGTGGTGTAAAAGAACAGCACGTCGCCCGGGCTGAGGTTCATGTTCAGGTGCTGCAGTTTCAGCTGCTCGAGGAGGATGCCGCCGTGGCTGTGGGTGATGGCTTTCGGCAGCCCGGTGGTGCCGCTGGAGAAGAGAATCCACAGCGGCAGGTGGAACGGACCGTGGTGATACCTGAACTCCTCCCGTGGCACCGGCTCGCGGTCGAGCAGCTGGTGCCAGTTCTCGGCTCCCTCGGCTGGGGCGGGGACGTCGCGGAAGGGCAGGTAGATGACGTGCTTGAGGCAGCTCAGGTCGCTCACGATCTGGCTCAGTTCGCCGCTGCGGTCGTAGTCCTTGCCGTTGTAGGTGTAGCCGCCGGTGCAGATCAGCACGGTCGGCTGCAGCTGGCGGAACCGGTCGAGGACGCCGCGCCAGCCGAAGTCGGGGGAGACGCTCGTCCAGATCGCCCCGATGGCCGTGACCGCGAGCATGGCGATGACCGCCTCGGGGATGTTCGGCAGGGTCGAGGCGACGCGGTCGCCCGGCCGGACGCCGAGCTCGCGCAGCCGGGTGGCCAGCAGCCTGACCTGGCCGGCGAAGTCGTCCCAGTACAGCGGGGTGACCGGGGTGGTTTCCGAGTGGTAGTAGAGGGCGATCTCGCCCGGTGCCTCGCGTGCCATGACGTTCTCGGCGTAGTTGAGCAGCGCCCCGGGGAACCACTGGGCGCCCGGCATCCGCGCGTTGCCGAGCACCGCGGTCGGCTCCCGGACGGCGATGACGTCGTGGTAGTCCCAGATCGACTCCCAGAACGCGCCGGTCGCGGTAACCGACCACTGCCACAGCTCGGGGTAGCCGGCCAACTCCAGGCCCCGGGTCTGTTTCAGCCAGGCCAGGTAGGCGGTGATGTTCGCGCTCGCGACCCGCTCCTCGGTCGGCACCCAGAGTAGGTCGCCCGCCCTGACCGGGCCGGTCACCGGATCGCCGGCGAGGAGGTCCATCGGGACGGAAGGAGGGTAGGCGTCAGCGCTCACATCGCCGAGGTTGGCATAAACGGGCAGGCGCAGGCAATGGCGAGGCGGCCGGATACCATGCCCTGATGCCGAACCTGCAGATTGAAGCGCTGACCGCCATCGACGTCCACGTGCACATCGAGGCCGACGGCCACGGGCACTTCTCCCTCGACCAGGAGCTGATGGACGCCTCGGCCGCGTACTTCAAGTCGGGCGGGGACCGGACCCCGACGCTTGAGGCGATCGCCGATATGTACCGCGCGCTGAACATGGCGGCGGTCGTCTTCACGGTGGACGCGTCGACCGCGACCGGGCACCCGGCGCTGTCGAGCGAGGAGATCGCCGACGCCGCGGCCGAGCACGCGGATGTGCTGATCCCGTTCGGCTCGGTGGACCCGCTGCGCGGCGCGGACGCGGTCGCGCAGGCGCGGACCCTGGTCCGCGACCACGGTGCCCGCGGGTTCAAGTTCCACCCGTCGCTGCAGGGGTTCGCGCCCAACGACCCGCGGTTCTACCCGCTGTGGGAACAGATCGAGTCGCTCGGGGTGCCGGCCCTGTTCCACAGCGGCCAGACCGGGATCGGGCCGGCCTGCCGGGCGGGCGCGGCATCAAGCTCCGCCTCTCCGACCCGATGCTGGTCGATGACGTGGCGGCCGACTTCCCCGGGCTGACCGTCATCCTGGCGCACCCGTCGGTGCCGTGGGCGGCCTCGTCGATCTCGATGGCCACGCACAAGGCCAACGTGTTCATCGACCTGTCCGGCTGGTCGCCCAAGTACTTCCCGCCGGAGCTGGTCCGGGCCGCGAACTCGCTGCTCCAGGACAAGGTGCTGTTCGGCACGGACTTCCCGCTGCTGACCCCGGAGCGCTGGCTGCGCGACTTCGACGCCCTCGACATGAAGCCCGCGGTGAAGCCCAAGATCCTCAAGGAGAACGCGGTCCGGGTGCTCGGCCTCGACCGCTAAAAGTCAGGATATTTCCTGATTTGGGGGGTAATGGGCGGATCTTGCAAAGAATGTAAGAAATGAAAACAATGTAAATCATTGGCGCCTAGTGCTGTGTTGAGTTCCGCAAGTTACAGTCCTGCTGATACTCCGTCACCAGCACAGTGAGGTGCGTATGCATCTGATGGTCCGGCCCCTGATTATCGCGGCGGCGCTGGTCGCCGGCGCGATAGCGGCGGTGCCAGCCAGTGCGGCCGTTGTCGTCGGCTCCTCGCCGTCGACGGCCGCTGTAACTTCGGCTCCCAGTTCCACCACGAGCTTGTGCCCGGACGCCGTCACGGCGACGTTCGGCCCGAATGTGTGTGTGTTCACCCCGTCGATGGGCCAGGCGGCGATCCAGGCCGACCTTAACGCGATCGCCACCCAGCAGGTTCCGTTGTCGGCTCAGTTCAACGATGATGGTTACGGGGTGTTCTTCGAGCCGGGTACCTACGGCTCGGTGGCGGACCCGCTCGTGTTCGAGGTCGGCTACTACACGCAGGTGGCCGGGCTGGGCGCGGTCCCCCAGGACACGACTATCAACGGGCAGATCGAGGCCTTCCCCAACGCCCTGGACTGCGCCAGTTCCAGCAACTGCTGGGCCAACTCGACCGTCAACTTCTGGCGGTCGATGTCGAACCTCACGCTGAACGTCATGGACACGGCCAATAACTACGTGCCCCAGCCGATCACGCAGCTGCCGCCCATCGGCGACTCCTCCGACTGCTACGGCGGCTCGACGGATATGTGGTCGGTGTCGCAGGCGTCGCCGGTCCGCGACATGATCATCAACGGCAGCCTCAACTTCCAGGCCTACTGCTCGCAGAGCGGTTACGGGTCCAATGACTACGGCAGCGGCAGCTACGTCGCCGACAGCGAGATCAACGGGCAGCTCGACTGGTCGGGCAACCAGCAGGGCATCGCCCGCAACAGCGACTTCGACAGCGCCGCCGGGTACGTCTGGAACTACGTCTACTCCGGTGACGGCTGCCCGCCGGGCTACACGCCGGCGGCGGGCACCGCGTGCTCGCCCAGCCAGGACGCGTTCGGCAGCGACCCGGCCGGCACGCAGGGCGTCATCGGCGTGGACCAGGTCACGGTGCTGCCGCAGAGCCCGGTCACCGCGGAGGAGCCGTTCCTGTACGCCGACCCGGGCGGGAAGTTCAGCGTCTTCGTGCCGTCGGTGCGGCAGGACTCCAGCGGCCCGGACTTCCTGGGCGGCTCGGAGGCCGGCTCCTCGCTGCCGCTGTCGTCGTTCTTCGTGGCGAACCCGGGCACGCCGGTCGCGGCGATCAACCTGGCGCTGCTGGCCGGGAAGAACCTCGTGCTGACGCCGGGCACCTACGACCTGTCCGCGCCGATCGTCGTCGAGCGCCCGCACACGGTGGTCCTCGGCCTCGGCTTCGCCACGCTGGTGCCGCAGCACGGCAGCGCGGCGCTCATCGCGCTGCCCAACGTGGGGGTGAAGATCTCCGGGCTCATCGTCGACGCGGGCCCGGTGAACTCCCCGGTGCTGGTCTCGGTGGGCGTCCCCGGCCTGACGGCCGGCACCGCGGCCGACCCGGACACGGTCCAGGACGTCTACTTCCGCATCGGCGGCGCGGAGACCACCCCGGTATCGGCCACGGTCAGCCTGCTCGACAACGCGTCGCACTCGATCATCGACGACGTATGGGCGTGGCGGGCCGACCACGGCGCCAACACCTCCATCACCGGCCCGCAAGGCCAGGTGGGAGCGGGCTGGACCTACAACAAGGCCGACACCGGCGTGGTCGTCAACGGCGACGACGTCACCGCGTACGGCCTGGCGGTCGAGCATTACCAGAAGAGCGAGGTCATCTGGAACGGCCAGGGCGGCACGGACATCTTCTTCCAGAACGAGCTGCCCTACGACCCCCCCAGCCAGGCGGCCTGGGACAAGTCGGCGGCCCAGGCCGGCTACCCGGCGTTCGAGGTCAGCCCGAACGTCACGTCCTTCACCGGGTACGGGATGGCCAGCTACGTCGTGTTCATCTACACCAACGCCACCCTGCAGGACTCCATGGCCTACCAGGCGCCCGACAAGCCGGGCGTTAAGTTCACCGATGCCGGGGACCTGTTCATCTCCAGCACCTGCTCGGTGAACGGCACCTGCCCGACGCCGGGCCAGTCCGGAGGCCTGCAGTCAGTCATCGACGGTGCCGGCGGCCCGGCCACCGACGCCAACCCCACGACGATGGTGGACGTCGACTCGTACGCGAATGGAGTCTCCGTTCTTCCCTGACCTGACGGCACCGATCGACGTGCCCAGCTACCAGGGCTAGTCGCCTTAGCGAGTAAAGGGGCGCGGCCGGGATGTCCCGGCCGCGCCCCACTCGTTTGCGGGCCGGCGACGAGGCCTTTGCATGGTGTCGGGTGCATGGTGTCGCGCAGGCCGATTCTGTCCCGCATCGGAGCGGAATGCGGGGATGTCACGTCCTAGCCGGGGCCGGTGCTAAGAATGGTTCATGCTGAGCGGAAAGTTGACCTGCCTGCGGGCGCGGGCGGCTGAGGATGTCGAGATCCTGCATGCGGAACTGTACGAGGATGTGGCCGTCTGGACGCGGGCCGACACGCGGCCCTGGGTGCCGATTCCGTCCGGCCAGGCCTCCCCCTACTGGGTGTCCGGCCTTGCTGACGACCAGCCCGCCGCCGACCCGGCCGACACCGACAGTGCGGTCTTCTCGGTCGTCGAACGGGCAACCGGCGGGCTCGCCGGCGAGGCGGTGGTCTGGTCCTTCGACCTGCACAACCGGTCGGCGCATCTCGGGATCTCGCTGCGCCCGGCCTTCCGGGGCCGTGGCTTCGGCGTCGACGTGGTGCGGATCCTGTGCCGTTACGGGTTCCAGCTGCGCGGGCTGCACCGGCTGCAATTGGAGACCCTGGGCGACAACCACGCGATGATGGCGGTCGCGGAAAAGGCCGGATTCACCCGCGAGGGAATGACCCGCGGCTCGTCCTGGGTGAACGGGAGGTTCTGTGACGATGTCATTTTCGGGTTGCTGGCCGAGGAGTTCACCGGCTGAGTTTTCGCCTTATGGTTGCGATCATCCACAGGGCCGGATACCTATGCGCCAGTGTTTGCGCACGTAGGCATACCGACGCCCGGGGTTATGCACACACAATCCACAGTTACCCACAGCCCAAGCAACAGCCTTCGCCGGCGTTGCGCACACCCCTTTCCACAGCGCCTGTGGAAAACCGTTACCATCGCCTGCATAACAGCAAGAATCCCGGCGGGCTTGAACCCGTGCCGGACCGGTGCCGGGACGGGTGCTACCTGGATCAGGTGAACTCGGCCACGAATTGACTCTGCCCGGCGGTCTCCACCGCGTCGCGGTGATAGTGCTGCCGCACGTACTCGACCGCCTTAGATTCCTCGCGCTCACACTCTGTCCGGGGCGGAAACATCCGGCGCGACACGAGTGTAGAAGATCTGCTACAGTAGTGGTCATGCCCGATATTCAGTGGCACATGGATGGGGAGCCTGGCCGGGAGGAGGTCTCCTTGCGGGACTTGCGCAACCACGTGAGCGAGGTGCTGCGGCGCGTGGAGGGCGGCACGCCGCTCACGGTGACGGTGGACCGGCGGCCGGTCGCCCGGCTGGTCCCGCTGACCACCAAGCGGACATCAATGCCGGCCAGCGAGTTCTTCACCCGGCTGGGCCGGATCGGCGGCGCCGACCCGGAGCTGCGTGACGAGCTGCGGGAGATGCTGGCGGACACCACCGACGACATTGACTTCGAGTAGACAACATTGGCTTCGAAATGGGGGATCCGATGGCTGCGCTCATCGATACCAGCGTCCTTATCGGCTGGGAGAACGACCGGTTCGACAAGGAGAAGATGCCCGAGAGCGTTTCGGTCTCCGTTGTGACTGTCGCGGAACTGCGCCTGGGGGTGCTGGCGGCCACGACGCTCGAGGCTAAGGCGCGGCGGATGGCCACGCTGCGGCTGGCGGAGTCCTTGGAGCCGCTGCCCGTCGACGACCGGGTCGCGGATGCCTGGGCAATCCTCGTCGCCGGCCTGCGCGCCGCGGGCCGCCGGGCCCCGGTCAACGACAGCTGGATCGCCGCGACGGCCATCGCCCGCGGCATGCCCGTCGCCACTGCGGACGACGACTACGAGGGAATGCCGGGGCTGGACGTCATCCGTCTCTAGCGGGCCGCCGGCAGGGGAGGCTCGGCCCCGGTGACGTCGCCCGGGCAGCGCACTCCCTGCCAGTGCGGGCCGTGCGTCCACCCCGTGGGCGAGGCGGCCGCCTGGGCGATGAGGTAGCCGCAGTTGCGGCAGCGCGGCAAGGCGCGCCTGGCCCGCCGCTGATGGCGGGTCAGTACCCGCCATAGCCGGACCAGCGCCGGGACCTCGGCCAGGCCAGGGTCATATCGCGCTAGCTCAGAAGTGCGGTGCAGCCGCCTGCGGGCCCAGTCGGGCAGCAGGCTGTCGTCGGGCATCGGCGTCTCCAGGACCAGGCGTTTCGTCCGGTGCATCTCAGTCAGCGGGCCGAATGCCCGCTCGTCAAGTGAAGGGTTAGCACGGCGAGCTCAACGGTAGTGCACCTGCGATGCCGGCGGCGATCAGCGTGTCCACCGGCCGCCAGGTCGGCGGTCCCGAGCCGCGTCACCACGGGCGGGAGCTGCTCTGGCCTTACCCTGCCGCTACCCCAGCCCGAGGTGCGGCGCCAGGTCAGCGATCGAGTCCAGGATGAGCGGCTTGCCCGGCAGACCGGTCTTGGCGGGGACGGCGGACAGGTCCGCCGCGGCCGAATCGCCGGTGAGGACGCCCGCGACCAGCCCCGCGCCGGCCCGCAGGCCCGATTCGATGTCGGACGGCGTGTCACCGACGACGGCCAGCTCGGACACCGATCCGCCGCCCAGCCGCAGCAGCGCCGTCAGCGGCATGTCCGGCCAGGGCCTGCCGCGCCCGGCGTCGGCGGGGGACAGGAACAGGTCGGCCAGCGAACCCCAGCCGAGCGCGGCCACGATCGCGTCACGGGTGACCGGGGAGAACCCGGTCGACAGGCAGACCTTGATCCCGGCGTCGCGGCAGGCGGTGAAGAGCGGGACCGCGCCGGGCGATGGGGGAGAGCTCGCCGGCCGCGACCGACTCGCCGTACGTCTCCTCGAAGACCGTGTTGGCCGCTTGCGCGGGCTCCTCGGAGCCCAGGATGTGCCGGAACACCTCGATCTTGGAGTAGCCCATGGTGGCCCGCGCGTACTTCATCGCCGAGTTGAACTGGGCGACGGGCAGGTTCCGGCTGGCGACCGCGGCGGCGAACGCGTTCATGACGGTGTCGGCGTCGGCGACGGTGGTGCCCGCCATGTCCAGGCAGAGCACGGAGTAGCGGCGTGCGGTCACAGGAAGGTCTCCTCGGCTATCGCAGGTGAGCAGGTCATGCCGCGTCCGCCCGGGCCGGTCACCAGGACCACGCCGGGCGCGGCCTCCGAGCGGTGGTAGAGCGCGGTGGTGCCGACGACCTCGCTGTAGACGCCGGCCCAGCGCCGCTGCACGCGCGGCAGCGGGGCGCCAAGCAGCGCCGAGGCGCGCGCCAGCAGGTGGTCGTAGGCGGTCTCGTCGACGTCGAACCCGAACGGCTCGTCGTACTCATGAGTGTCGCCGATGGTCAGCGACCCGTCGAGGCGCTGGACCAGCAGCAGCTGCGCCCGGCTGGCGGCGGCGACGGCGGGCTGCGGCGGCAGCGCGGACCGGGCCGGCACGTCGTAGGCGGGGTAGTAGCGCAGCGAGTCGCCGTCGGCCAGGGCGGTGGTCAGCTTCCCGTCGAACGGCAGTGTCTGCATCATCTGCAGCCGCACCCGCCGTAGCCCGGTTGGCCCGGCACCGGGGTCGCGGCCGGCCGTGAGCGCGCCCGACGCCGTCAGATGCGGCCCGGCCACGCCAGTGAAGTTCGCCCCGGTGCAGAGCACCACCAGATCGCCCCGGTGCCAGGTGCCCTGCTGATCGCGCACTCCGTTCGGCGCTACCTCGACGGCCTCCAGCCCGGGCAGCCATGCGTAGGACGGCCCGGCCAGGGACGCGCGCAGCGCGGGCAGCGCGACTCGCGGCTCGACGATCGCGTCGGCCCGGCAGTAGAGCCCGCCCAGGAACTCGCCGCGCAGTGCCGGGTTGACCGACCGCACCTCGCTGGCGTTGAGCAGGTCGAACTCCCGCTGCTTGGCGTCCGGCAGCGCGATCGCCTGCCGCATGACGTCCAGCTCTGCCTCGCTGGTCGCGATGGTCAGCGACCCGGCCGGCCGGAACCCGGTCCCCGGCGCCACCTCGGCGATCTCTTCCCACAGCGCGCGGGCCCGCAGCGCCAGCGCGAGCTCGGGCCCGGACCGCCGGCCGCTCACCCACACCAGCCCGAAGTTCCTGACGCTGGCACCCCGCCCGGCTGGCTCCCGCTCCAGCTGCGTGACCGCGTACCCGTGCCGCCGCGCCAGCACCGCGTGCATGGTCCCGAGGATGCCCCCGCCGACAATGACGATTCGCCCAGACTGATTCATCACCCCATCAAGTATAGCCATGTCTGAAGTTGTATAGCCAACTCTCAGTGAACGCTGGGCGACCTCCGCGGGCGCCCCGTTAGCCCTGATCGTCTGCGGCGGTCTGCGCCCGGAGCGAGGACCGGTGCGAGTACAGGTCCCTGAGCAGGCCGACCTCGGCGCCGTGATGGACGACCTCATCGAAAACATGCAGAGCTAGATCCGTCATGTTCGACTCGGCGTAGGGGCCCCAGGCTGGTCCCAAGGGCGACTCCCACGCGCCGGGGCTGAGCGCGGCCAGCCCGGCACGCCAGTTCCGGTAGTGCTCATCGAGGAATCCGGGGACCGCGGCGGCGCCGGCCGGGAAGTCGATCTGGGCAGCGGTCAGCGTGCCCGCCCCGAACCGCCGGTCCGCGAAGCCGCCGAGCCCCAGCCCGCCCAGGTGGCCAAGACGCCAGGCGATGGTGGTCACCGGCGCGGGATCGGGTGCGGGGCCGCCGCCCCCGCCGCCGTCGAGCTGCCACCGGCCCTGGTCGTTCTGGCGCAGCGACCAGCACCCGGTCACCGGTTCCCAGAAGTACTCCTCATCGGTCAGCCCGTTGAGCCGGCTGGTCAGGCGATCCCAGATGTAATCAAAGGCCGTTATCAGGGAGCTTGCGGTGGTGTCCATGCGACGATCCAAGCGCATGATCCGTCCTCAGCCAAGCATGTCGGCCGATCGCGGATCATTCGGGCAAACGCGTCAGGGAGAGACCTCCCTGACATGCGCGGCCACGGTCCGTTATGGATGGATGGATCAGTTTCCAGCGCCGGGAGGCGGGGTGCGGGACAGCGCGTTGAAGTTGATGGAGTTGCGCACGCTGAACGCCGTCTCGGTGCCCAGGTAGCGGTCATCGGACCACTCGACCGGCTGCCCGGCGCGGTCGGTGGTGAACCGGCGCTCGCGCAGCAGCGGCGCGCCGGCCCGGACATGAAGCCAGCGGGCCTCCGCGGCCGACGCCGCCACCGCGTCGATGACGTGCTCGGCGTCGGCGAACACGATGCCGAGTTCCTCCAGCCGCTCGGTGATCGAGTCCTGGGTCAGGTCAAGTCCGGCGACCAGCACGCCGACCTTGTCGGGGTAGACCGCGCGCTCGACCATCACCGGCCGGCCAGACAGCAGCCTGACCCGGACCAGGGCGTACAGGCCGGTGCCGTCAGGGATCGCCAGCCGGGCCGCCTCGACCGGGGTCGCGGCGCGCCGGTCGAGGGAGATCACCTGGCCGCCGGGTATTTCCCCGGCGGCCCGGGCCCAGCGGGAGAACGACAGCAGCTCGCCGAACGACTGCACCCGCGGCCCGCCGAAGACCACCCGCCGCGCGCCGCGCCTGGACCCGATGACACCGTCGGCGCGGAGGGCGGCGAACGCCTGCCGGATGGTGCCCCGCGACACGCCGTACCGTTGCGCGAGCTCGTTCTCCGACGGCAGCTTGGCGGCCGCCGGGTACTCGCCGGACGCGATGGCGGCCTTGATGTCCTCGGCGACCTTCTGGTACAGGGCGTGCGCGCCCCGCTCGGCTGCCATAAGGATGAAGCGTAGCGGGCCGCGATCACGATGCCGCCCTGCGCAGTGCGTCCAGCTCGGTCTCGGCCCGGGTGGCGCGGGCCCGCTCGGCGTCCAGCGCCGCCTGATGGGCGGCCGTCAGCCGGGCAACTTCAGCCTCCCGCGCGGCCTCCATCCGGTGCGCCTGCGCGCGCAGCCTGCCGATTTCCTCGCCCGCCCGCCCGGCCTCGGCCGCGCTGGCGTCGGCCCGGGCGGCGGCGGCCGCGGCGCCCGCCGCGGCGTCGGCGCTGGCGTCGCGCGCGGCGGCGGCTTCGGCCCGTGCCCGCTCAGTCCCCGCGCTGGCGTTGGCGATCGCCGACGCCATTTCCGCGCGTGCGCGCTCGACCGCGCCGTTGGCCGTGGCGGTCTCGCGGCGCGCGGCGTCGGCGTCGCGCCGGGCCTGGCCCGCTTGCGCGTCGGCGCGCGCCTCGGCCGCCGCCACCTGCTCCCGTGCCCGGTCGATCGCGGCCATGACCTGCTCGGCCGCCTGGCGTCTGGCTTCGGCCGCGGCCTGTTCGGCGGCCGTCGTGGCGGCCGCGGCCGCGGCCCGGTCGCGGCCCGCGCGGTCCTCCGCGTCGCGGGCGCGCTCGAGCAGGAGGGTGCGGTCGCGGTCGAACGCGGCGGTCCGCTCGGCCAGCGCGGCCTCGGCCGCCTCGGCGTCGGCGGCGAGCTGCTCGGCCGCGGCGTCGGCGTGACCACGCAGCCGGACCGCGTCGTCGCGTTCGCGCTCGGCGGCGAGCTGGGCGCGGCGGGCGCGCACGGCTTCCTCCTCGGCCTGGGCGACGGATGCGCCCGCCCGGCTGGCGATGGCGGCGATCTCCAGGTCGAGCGAGGCCGGATCGCTCAGCGCCGTGAGCTGCTCACCGAGCCGCTGGTAGAGCTCGCGCTCGGCGTGCAGGCTGGCGATGGCCGCGGCATGCTGCCGCCGCGCCTGCTCCAGCAGGTCACTGGCGCGTTTCTTGGCCGCGGAGTAAATCAGTTGATCCGGAACGGTCGCGGCTTGCTCCGCGCTGCCCAGTGCCGCCACCGGGTGGGCGGCGTCATCAGGGGCGTCATCGCCGCCGCCCGCCAGATCCCGCGGCGCTCGGCTGGCGGCGCCGCGGAGCGCGGCCCACCGATTGCGCGCGTTATGCACCGGGCCGCCGCCTGCCGCGGGCGGGTCGGCCTGCAGGCAGTATTCCTTCTGCCGGCCGGACCCGGCTGCCCGCCCCGCGGCGCGCCGGCGCGTGCAGCCGGGCCAGACGCACCGCTGCTCCGCTGGCACAGTCCCGCTCGCTGCCGTCCCGCCCGCCGCCCCGCCGTCGCCGTCATCCACCCGGGCCGCCGCCACATTGCTCATGAAGGCCAATCTATCACTCCACCGACGGTTCGCTGGAGTGATAGATAGAGTGAAAGAAAAGATGAATAGCTGATCGCGAGCCGCTCACTCCCGATACGGTTCAATATCGTGAGTGAGCCAGAGCTCCGCAACCCGGCGACCCCGAGGATGACGACGACGGACGCCCCGGCCGGCCAGCGCGAGATGCTGCCACCGCGGGGCGGGCCCGTGACACGGCGCCGGGCCGCACGATAGAGGCATGGAAGGATGGTTGCGTGACAGGACCGGATACCGGCGGCCTCGGGCGCGTGTTCAACGAGGTCCCCGAGCTCTACGACCGGACGCGGCCGGCCTACCCGGACGCGCTTTTCGCGGACCTCACTGAGATAACCGGCCTGGGCCAGCGGTCGCGGGTGCTCGAGGTGGGCTGCGGCACCGGCCAGGCAACGCGGTCGCTGGCGCCGCTCGGGTGCCAGGTGACCGCCGTCGAGCCCGGGGACGGCCTGGCGGCGCTGGCCCGCCAGCGCCTCGCGGCCTTCGGCAACGTCAGCGTCGAGTCATCGACGTTCGAGGACTGGGACGACCGCGGCCGTCGCTTCGACGTCCTGGTGGCCGCGTCATCCTGGCACTGGGTCGATCCGGCGGCCGGCTGGCCCAGGGCCCGCGACGTGCTCAGCCCGGGCGGCTGGATGGCCCTGCTGGGCAACGTCACCATCCGCAGGCCCGGCGAGCCGGAGGCGTACGCGGAGACCGCCGACCTCCACGAGCGCTTCGCGCCGGGCAATCCTAGCTGGGGGCACCCGCCACTGGAGGATGAGGTACGCGCGGGCAGCGAGGGGTGGGGGCCCGCCATAGCAGACCCGGGCGGCCTATTCGGCCCGACGACCGTTCGCTGGTACCCCACTGTCCTGTGGTTCGACGGGGCGGGTTATGCGGATCAGCTCCGCACGTTTTCGTTCTACCGCAAGCTCGGCGCCGACGTCCGCGAGCCCCTGCTGGACGCGATCGCTGAGCGCATCCGCACGCGGCTGGACGACCGCGTGCCGCGCCGCTACCTGAGCATGCTGCGCGCCGGCCAGCGAGCTGGCTGAACGAGACCGCGCGCCGCGTTCGAGGTGCGGATCACCCCGCGCGTTGCGCCCGGCACGCATGGGCATGACATTTTGAGTCTCAAATCTGGGCACCACCGCCGAGTTGGACCAGGCTGTCCAGACCCCAGCCGTCGCACCGCTGCCCCGGTCGGGCAGCGGGCCGGGTGGAGGCTTCAGTCCGTGGGGGCCGGATGCCGATCGCTAGGGAGCCGACGAACGTGGCGGTGAGACCCGGCGATCCCAGCGCGTCGAGCCTGCGCCGGACGCGGGCAAGGAAGTCGGCGGCCCGGACGGGTCCCAGCTCCCGGGTGCCCGACTGGGTGCCCAGCTGCGCCAGGTAATCCTCGGCGGTGTAGGACCACTGGAACGGGTAGCGGAGGCTCGCGGTCTCGTCGAACCCCGGGCAACAGTGAGCGGCATCCTGGCCGGCACCGCCTGCCGTCTGCTGTCGGCCGGACGGCGGGGCGGTGCCGGCCGGCGACTAGCTCACATGCCGGGCGAAGAACCGGGCCGCGGCGTCCACCTCGAACCACGGGACGCCGGCGTGCCCGCCCAGATTGGCGTGCAGCGTCTTCTCCTTGGTGCCGAAGGCGTCGAACAGGTCCAGCATCGGCTGCCGTTCCATCCCTTCGTCGTCCCACTGCAGCAGGAACTGCAGCGCAATGGTGACCTGCCGGGCCTCCTCGGCCAGGGCTCCGGGCACGAAACCCCCGGCGAAGAAGACGGCGGCCGAGATGCGCGGCTCGGCCAGTGCCAGCCGAATGCCGATGGCGGTCATCCCCTCGTACCCGACCGGGCCGCCGATCTCGGGCAGCGAAAGGAGGGCGTCCAGGGTGGTCCGCCATTCCGGGACCGCCTTTTCGACCAGCGGAAGGATGAAGGCGTCGATGATCTCGTCGACCGGTTCGCCGGCCTGCAGCGCCCGGCGGAGGTCGGCCCGGGACTGCTCGTCGACGGCGGAACGGGGACGGTCACCGTGCCCGGGGGCGTCGATGGCGGCCACCGCGAAGCCGTACTCCGCCGCGTAGTGCCGGGCCCGGGCCACCAGCCGGGGGTGCCGCTTGTGCAAACCGCCGTTGTGGCCGCTGAGGATCAGCGGGGCCGGTGCGGATCCCGGCGTCCACAAGACGCCGGGGACCTCGCCGAGGGTGAATTCGCGTTCGAGGACGCCGTCGTCGAGACGCTGCTCAGAAGTGAATCGCATGGTCGTGCCTTTCGGGAGTGCGTTTGAACGGCGCTCCCGGACGACCTATCGCCCGACCGTGACCCCAGAGGGGAGCACCCATGTCAATACGTTCATGGGTACCACCTCCTCGTTCTCTGGCACGGTCCCCGGAAGAGTAGCAGTGGCCGCCGTGGTCCGCCAACGGGTTTTGGGGGAGGCTGTTACCGCGCCACCGGGAACGTTCGTCATCGTCGTGGGTACGCGCAGCACAGTCGTCGGCGGCGGGCGGTGGCCCTTAAGCTCTCTGGGCATGGACGAGGTCGCGCTGCGGGCTGGTGGGCCCGCACGGTACGGGCGGGCCGACTTCGAGTTGCCCGACGCCACCTCGGCGCTGATCGCGGAGGCGGTGCCGGAGAACACCTCGCTCGCCTACCGGTCGCGCTGGCGTTCGTTCCAGGCGTGGTGCGGCCAGTCCGGCCGTGTCGCCCTCCCCGCGACCGCGCAGACCGTGGCGGTCTACCTGACCCACCTGGCCGCGGAACGAGGGCTGAAGGCAACTACCGTCGACGCGCACCTGACGGCGATCCGGGCCGTCCACCGCAGCGCCGGGGCGGTGCCCCCCGACAGCCTGACGGCACGCAAGATCGTTATCGCCGCGCAGCGCCGGGAGGCGGCACGGGACGGCCGGTACGGGCCGCGTAAGGCGGTGGCGGTCATGGCCGCGGATCTGCCGGCGATCGCGGCGGCCTGTGACACAGAGACGGCGACGGGCCTGCGCGACCGGGCGGTCGTGCTGCTCGGGTTCGCCCTGCTGGCCCGCCGCTCGGAGCTGGCCGCGCTCAACATCAGCGACATCGAACTCGCGCCCGGCGACGGCCTGGCGGTCACGATCCGGTCGTCCAAGACCGACCAGTCGGCCCGGGGAGTGGTCCGCCGGATCCATTACGCATCGAACGAGCGGATCTGCCCGGTGCGTGCCGTCCTGGCCTGGACGTCGCTGCTGGCCGAACGGGGCGTTACGGCGGGCCCGCTGTTCACCCGCATCGACCGCTGGGGGAACATCGGCCCGGCCGTGGGCGGCCGCTACGTCGCCGCGCCGGCGCGGGATGGGCGCCTGCGGCCGCAGGCCATCGGGGCCATCGTCGCGGCGCTGTGCGAGTCGTCTGGCCTTGGCCGCCGCGGTGCTGCTGACCCCCAGGGCGCAGCCTCCGGTGCGTCCGGTGCCGCAGCCCAGCCGGGCGAGCGGCGCCGCTACAGCGGGCACAGCCTCCGCCGCGGCGGCGCGACATCCATGCTCAAGGCAGGCGCTCAGCCGCTGAACGTCAGCCGCCACGGCCGCTGGTCCGACGGCTCCCGTTCCTTCGCCGGCTACGTGGAGGAAGCCACCGGCTTCGGTGACGACAACCCGACCATGAACCTCCTGTAAGCCGTTGAGCTGCGTCGCCGGTCCTCGGCGGGGCGCAGGTCACGCGGCTCACCGCGCGGCCGGGTGACAATAGCCGAATGGGTCGTGACATTCAGGCAATAAAGATCAGCGGTGAGGACCGGCGCGTCTACGGGGACAAGCTGCGGTGCTCGCTCGACGTGCTCACCCGCATGCTGCGCGAGCGGACGTTCGAGGCTGGTCCATCGCAGGTTGGCTTGGAGCTCGAGCTGGCCCTGGTCGACGGGCAGATGGCGCCGTCCATGCAAAACGCTCAGGTGCTGGAGGCCATCGTCGATCCGGCCTGGGAGACGGAGCTCGGGCAGTTCAACCTGGAGATCAACGTGCCGCCCCGGCAGCTGGCCGGGGCCGCCCTGGCGGAGCTGGAACAGCAGCTCCGGGCCAGCCTCAACGCCGCCGATCAGCGGGCCCGCGGCTGCGGTAGCCGTCTGATCATGATCGGCATCCTGCCTACGCTGGGCGAGCAGCACATGAGCGAGAGCACGCTGTCGGCCAACACGCGCTACCGGGTGCTGAACGAGCAGATCCTCGCCGCCCGCGGCGAGGACATGCGCATCGAGATCGACGGCGCGGAGCGGCTTCTGACGTATGCGGACAGCATCACGCCCGAGGCCGCCTGCACTAGCGTGCAGCTGCATGTTCAGGTCAGCCCGGATGCCTTCGCCGGCTACTGGAACGCCTCCCAGGCCATGGCGGGCGTTCAGGTCGCGCTAGCCGCCAACTCCCCGTTCCTGTTCGGCCGGCAGCTATGGCACGAGACCAGGATCACCTTGTTCCGGCAGGCCACCGACACCAGGCCGGAGCAGCTGAAGCGCCAGGGCGTGCGCCCGCGGGTGTGGTTCGGTGAGCGCTGGATCACCTCGGTGCTCGACTTGTTCGAGGAGAACGTCGAGTTCTTCCCGGCGCTGCTGCCGATCTGCGACGACGAGGACCCGCTGGCAGCGCTGGAGCGCGGCGCCATCCCGCAGCTGGGCGAGATGAGCCTGCACAACGGGACGGTCTATCGCTGGAATCGTCCTGTCTACGCCGCCGTCGACGGCCGGCCGCATCTCCGGGTGGAGAACCGGGTTCTGCCGGCCGGCCCGTCGGTGGCCGATGTCGTGGCCAACGCCGCGTTCTATTACGGGCTGGTGCGGGCGCTGGCCGAGGCGCAGGACCCGGTCTGGAGCAGGATGCCCTTCGCGACGGCGGCCGGCAACCTGCGGGACGCCGCGCGCTACGGCCTGGACGCCCGGCTCTTCTGGCCGGGACTGGGTGAGGTGCCGGCAACCGAGCTCGTGCTCCGTCACCTGCTGCCGCTGGCGCGCGACGGCCTGCGCCGCTGGGACGTCAACTCCGGCAGCGCCGACCGGCTGCTGGGCATCATCGAGCAGCGCTGCCTAACCGGCCAGACCGGGGCCGCCTGGCAGATCGGCACTGTCGCGGCACTCACCCGGGCCGGAGCCGATCGGCAGCGGGCGCTGTCGCTGATGACCGAGCGGTACATCGGGCACATGCACACCAACAAGCCCGTTCATGCCTGGCCGGTTAGCCCGTAGGCCGTGCGGTGCCCGGAGCCGCCGGCCGCTGGCGGGCGCGAAGAGTCCGGTTATCGCTGTATCTAAACGGCATGGACGCCCTCTGTGCAATTAAAGGCAGCTGTCTCCGCCAGCGAAACCCGGGGCCAAACCCGGTGTAGGCAGTGGCTGATCAACACCGTGAGGACGATCCTCATGGCCGTCCCGAACCAGTCATTGAGCGCCCCTGACGCGTCGACATTCATTTTCACTACCGATTAATCCGGCACGCCCAATGCGGCGCATTCTGATAATTCCAAACAAGGAAATCGTCAATTTCAAGTCAATACGAGGAGACGCAGATGCCAATCGAATCCGCCAAGCGTGGTGCCATCCCGGCCAGCAGGAACGCGCTCGCCGCCGCGAAGCCCTACGTCGCGGCGCGCGTCGCGGCGCCGCCCACCCACATCGTGATTCCCGGTCAGCTCTCGTTCTGGGGGAACTACAACTACGGCGACTGCGTCACCGCGGAAGAAGCGTTCGCCAAGGCGTGCAATAGCCCCGAGATATTCATCCCGGAAGACGATGCCATCGCCTGGGCGACGAGGCACGGCGTACTCAATGGCGCCCAGCTCACCACGGTGATGACCTGGATGGAGACCGACGGGTTCCCGGCTGGCACCGTCACCTATGACGACGGCTCCTACACCTCGGTCGACTGGACCAACGCGGGCACGCTGCGCAGCGCTATTGCCCAGGGCCCGGTCAAGCTCTGCATCGCCGGTGACCAGCTCGATGCCACCTGGCAGTCGACCGACGGACATTCCGGCTGGTTCGCGACCAAGTATCACGAGGACACCAACTACGACCACTGCACCTCGCTGTGCGGCTACGGATCCATTTCGTGGCTAGCCGGCCAGCTCGGCGTCCAGGTGCCCGCGGGAGTCGACGGAACGCAGCCGGGCTACGCGATGTTCACCTGGGATTCGATCGGGGTCATCGATGTGCCGTCCATGATCGCGATCACGGCGGAGGCGTGGCTCCGGCTGCCCACCACGGTGCGCCGGGCAGAAACCCGGGACCTGTTCGTCAGCGTGTACAACAGCCAGCAGCACTTCACCTACCTCGACGCGAGCGGGAACCTGCAGGACTGCTGGTACGGCGGGGGCTGGAACCTGCAGCAGATCAACAATGCCAACGGGGCCGGCGCCACCGTCGCGGGCGAGTTCATCGCCGCGTCGCAGGCGACCGCCGCCGCGGCGGGCGGGATGTTCGTCTGCCAGTTCAACGACCAGGACCACTTCGCCTACCTGGACGTGAACGGCAACATCCAGGACTGCTGGTACGACGGCACGGACGGCCAGTGGAACCTGCAGCAGATCAACCGGGGCACCGGCCCGACCGTGGCCGGTGCGGCCGTGATGACCAACGGCCCGGCGGTCGCGGGTGACCTGTTCGTGAGCCTGTACAACGACCAGCAGCACTTCACCTACCGCGACGCCCGGGGCAACATCCAGGACTGCTGGTACGACGGGTCGGCCGGCCAGTGGAACCTGCAGCAGATCAACGACGCCAACGGGGCGGGCGCGACCGTCGCGGGCGAGTTCATCGCCACGCCGCACGCGACCGCCGCGGCCACGGGAGGGCTGTTCGTCTGCCAGTTCAACAACCAGGACCACTTCGCCTACCTGGACGCCAACGGCAACATCCAGGACTGCTGGTACGACGGGAGCTGGAACCTGCAGCAGATCAACGGCAGCAACCCGACGGTGGCGGGGGAGCCCGTGGTTACCCACGGCCCGGCGGTCGCGGGTGACCTGTTCGTGAGCGTGTACGGCAACCAGCAGCACTTCACCTACCGCGACGCCCGGGGCAACATCCAGGACTGCTGGTACGACGGGAGCTGGAACCTGCAGCAGATCAACGCCGGCACTGGCGCGACGGTGCCCGGTGAGTTCGTGGCCACCGCGCAGGCGACTGCCCCGGCGGTCGGCGGGCTGTTCGTCTGCCAGTACAACAACCAGGACCACTTCGCCTACCTGGACGCCAACGGGAACATCCAGGACTGCTGGTACGACGGGAGCTGGAACCTGCAGCAGATCAACGGCAGCAACCCGACCGTGGCGGGGGAGCCGGTGATGACGGACGGCCCGGCCGTGGCGGGTGACCTGTTCGTGACCGTCTACGGCAACCAGCAGCACTTCACCTACCGCGACGCCAAGGGCAACATCCAGGACTGCTGGTACAACGGGGCCTCGGGCACGTGGAACCTGCAGCAGATCAACGACGCCAACGGGTCCGGTGCCACCGTCGCCGGTGAGTACATCGCCACCACGAAGGCGACCGCTCCCGCCGCGGAGTAAAAGCCGCGCAGCCGTTAACTGAACATGGCGAAACGCCGCCGCCGGCGGGGACCCAGCCTGGGTCCCCGCCGGCGGCGCGACCACCTCCGGACCGAAGCTCGTCGGCCAGCCGGGCAAGACCGGCGGTCAGAGCTACCCGACCGGGCTACGGCGGGCGGCGCGGGCGAGCCAGCGCCCGTCGTGGTACTGCACGTCGATCGGGTGGCTGAACGCGGCCGAGACGTGCTCGGTGCTGACGGCGGTCTCGGCCGGCCCGGCCGAGACAACCTGCCCGTCGGCCAGCAGCAGGGCGTGGGTGGTGGCGGACGGCAGTTCCTCCAGGTGGTGCGTGACCAGGACCGACGCGACGTCGGGGTGGGTCACCGCGAGCAGGTCGATGGCCTCAAGCAGCTGCTCGCGCGCGGCGATGTCAAGCCCGGTCGAGGGCTCGTCAAGCAGCAGCAGCTGCGGCTCGCAGATCAGCGCCCGGGCGATCAGCACGCGGCCGCGCTCTCCCTGCGACAGGATGGGCCAGCGCAGGCCGGCCTTGCCGTCGAGGCCAAGCGAAGCGATGAGCCCCTCGGCCCGGTCGGACTCCTGCGCCGACGGCTTCCAGCGCAGCGCGGTCTCGATGGTGCCGGTGAGCCCGGTCAGCACCACATCGCGTACCGTCAGCGCCGAGCGGAGCGGGTGGCGCGGGTTCACGTGGCCGATCGCCCGGCGCAGCGCCTGCAGCTCGACCCGGCCGAGCTGCGAGCCGAGCACGTGCACGGTGCCCGAGGTGGGAAAGGTAACCGCCCCGCAGAACCCGAGGATGGTGCTCTTGCCCGCTCCGTTGGGGCCGAGCATCGCCCAGTGCTCGCCCCGGTTGACCGTGAAGGAGACGCCGCGGATGATCTCCCTGCCGTCCCTGCGGTACGTCACGTCGCGTAGCTCAAGCACCGGCGCCGGCCCAAACGTTTGCAGGTGCACTCCTCGATAATAGAAGGAAGCCGCAGGTAGACCGTGCGGTGGCAGCAGATCAGCCACCCGCGGCCAGCGCCGCGTCGAGCAGGGTCTCGGCGGCCGCCCGGGCGGCGACGGACGCCGACGGATCGTGGTCCATCCGGGCCGACAGCGAGGCCCCGTCGTAGATCATGTGCAGCTGACGTCCCAGCGTCTCCGGCGCGGCCACGCCGACCTCCCGGGCCAGGCCGGTGAAGAGCGCCCGCACCCAGCCGCGGTACTCGCCGGCGGCCTGCTCGACCAGCTCACCCGGGGATTCGGCGCTCGCGCTAACGAACGCGCAGCCGCGGAACCCGGGATCGCCGAACAGCTGGCCCTGCGCCTCGAACACGCCGAGCAGCCGTTCGCGCGGGTCGCTGTAGCGGGAGAGGTAGCGGGTGATCCGGTCGACCTGAAGCGCGTGCCGGCCCTCCAGGTAGGCGCGGACCAGCGCGTCCTTGCTGCCGAAGGTGTTGTAGAGCGATGCCTTGGCCACCCCGGCCCGCTCGATCACCCGGTCAATCCCGACGGTGTGCACGCCCTCGTCGTAGAACAGTTCGCTGGCCGCGGCCAGCAGCCGCTCCCGCGCCGACGGCGCCGCCGGTGCCTTAGCCGCCATCGTCCATCACCTCTCTAGACCGTTCGGTCTAATTATAGGGTCACCCGCAGTGCCCACCCGTCCACTGATCATCGGGAGCGGCGCAGGCCGACCAGGGCCAGTCCGGCCAGCGCGATGAGCGCGATGCCGTAGTCCCGCGCTGAGCCGATCAGGCCGAGCCCGTCGGTGGCGCCGAAGCCGGCCGCCACCGCGGGCACGCCCATGCCCAGGTAGGAGATGACGAACAACAGCGACAGCACGCCGGCCCGCTCGTGCGGCGCGGCCTGCGGCACGACGGTGCGGATGCCGCCCTGGAAGCCGGCCCCGAACCCGATGCCGCTGACCGCGGTCCCGGCGAAGAACAGCCCCACCGAGCTGACGCCGAGCGCGATGAGCGTGATCGCCACGCCGACCACCAGGGCGGCGATGCCGGTGACCAGGACGCTGCGCGCGTTGACGTTACGGAGCAGGTAGACCGCGCTCACCGCGGTCACGGTCAGCACGGTCAGGGACGCGGCCCCCAGCACCACGCTGGCGGACCCGGTCAGCGTCTGGACCAGGGCCGGGCCGAGCGCGGCGTACAGGCCGGCCAGCGCCCAGACGGCGAAGAGCACCGGCGCCGCGGCCAGCACCGGGCCGCGCACCGCGCGCGGCAGCCGGACCTCGGGCACGAACGCGTTCGCCTTGACCGGAACCGGCGTCACGGTCTCCCGCAGCAGCAGGACCCCGATCGCCTGGAGGGCGAACACCCCGATCAGCGCGAAGTAGATCAGGCGCGTGGGCGCGGGCAGGAATTGCACGAACAGCGCCGCGATCAGCGCGCCGCTGCCGGTGCCGAGCCCGGGGGACAGGGCGTTGGCGAGCGCACCGCGCTCCCGGTCGACGTCGAACATGGCCGCCCCGATGGCGCCAAGCGCGGCCCCGGTGGCAAGCCCCTGGATGACGCGGGCGGCCAGCAGCTCGCCGACCCCGCCGGCGGTCGCGAACACCAGCATCGCCACGACCTGGACGCCCAGGGCGGCCAGCAGCACGGGCTTGCGCCCGACCGAGTCGGAAAGACGCCCGAGGGTCAGCAGCGCGGCGAGGACCGCGACCGCGTAGACGCCGAACACGATCGTCGTCGTGATCGGGCTGAACCCCCACTGCCGCTGGTAAATCGCGTACAGCGGGGTCGGCGCGGCCGACCCGGCCAGCAGCGACACGACCAGCGAAGCCAGCAGGTACAGGGCCGGCCGCCCGGTAATGCCGGGCCGGGTGACCGCCCGGCCGGATGCGCCCGGACCTTCCGCAGTGGTGATGGCAGCCTCTGTGGTCCCAGCGGGTGCCCGCGGTGATGACAGCGCCCGCGGGGACCGCCAGGTCAGCGCCGTCCAGCGCCAACTGGGCCGTCCCGCAATCCTGGGTCATAACAACTCCATAAGCTGATTAGGTAGACAGGTCCGTCTACCGGCCTCATCATTAAAACAGACAGGTCTGTCTAGCGCAAGTCCCGAGGCTGACCAGGTAGAATCGGTTGGATAACAGCAAGAAGCGCGGAGCGCTCGCGCTAACGCGAACCGATCGGCGGCCGGTAGCGGAATGACCGCCCCCGGTGCGGTGGTTGGCAAGGTACACAACGACCTTCGGAAGGGCATCACCATGACCCGTACCGCCAAGATCCCCGACGCGACCCACCCGATCACGATCAGCCCCACCGGCTCGCGCGTGACCGTGCGGGTCGGCGGTGTCACGGTTGCCGACACCGAGCGCGCGCTCGCGCTGGCCGAGGCGGACTACCCGGTCGCCCAGTACATCCCGCTGGAGGATGTCGACAAGTCGCTGCTCGACCGCACCACCACCCAGACGTACTGCCCGTACAAGGGCGACGCGAGCTACTACAGCGTCAAGACCCCGGACGGCACGGCCGAGACCGACCTGATCTGGACCTACGAGCACCCCTACCCGTCGGTCGCCGAGATCGCCGGCCACGTCGCCTTCTACCCCAACCGAGCCGAGATCACCGTCGCCTAACGCTCGCGGTGGTCGCCTAACGCTCGCGGTACGGTCATGGCCGCCGTCATCACCTCGTCCTGATACGGGCGGCTAGGGGCCGGAGGGGCGCCAGTTCCAGTGCGGGACCTGGCGGATGGGGTGCAGGTCGGCGTCGGTTTCTGCGCGGGAGTTCTGCTGGGCCACCTGGGCGCCGAACTGGACGTGCTCGCGGACTGCCTGGCGGAAGGGCACGTCGTCCGGCATTCCGGCCTCGTCGAGGGCTTCCAGGTAGGCCGCGATGAACCGCTCACGCTGCTCGTCGGTGATGTTGAGGTGGCGGTGGACGTCGATGATGTACGGAAAGCCGAGCTCACGCGTGAAGCGGTCCGGCCCGCCGAAGGACTCCGCGGTGAACCAGGTCAGATGGTCGACGTGGGTCGGGACGCGCTCGGTGAAGAGGGTCTTCAGCACCGGGTCGGCCAGGGCCTTGGCGTAAAACAGCTCCTCGAGGCGGTGCAGGCCTTCGTCTCCGCCGGCGTGCTCGTAGAGGCTTTCCGTCACGGTCTTTCCTCCCTGGGTGGGCCTTATCGGCAGTCTAGGTCCTTAGCTGTTCGCCGCCGATCGGCCGGTCCGGCTTAGATGATCGCGGACAGCGGGTTTTCCAGGCGGGCGGTGAAGGCGGCCAGCCAGCGGGCGGCCAGGGCGCCGTCGATCGCGCGGTGATCGACCGAGAGGGTGCACCGCATCACGGTCGCCGCCGTAACCGCTCCGTCGATGATGACCGGCGCGGGCTTCGCGGCGCCGACCGCCAGGATTCCCGATTGCGGCGGGTTGATGATCGCGGCGAACTCGAGCGTGCCGTACATGCCCAGGTTCGAGATCGCGAAGGTGCCGCCCTCGATCTCGTCCTGCCGCAGCCGCCGGTCCCTGGCGCGCTGCGCGAGGTCGGCGGCCGCCCGGGCGAGCTCCGACAGCCGCAGCCGGTCGGCGCCGCGGAGCACCGGCGTGACCAGGCCGCCCTCGGTAGCGACAGCCATCGATAGATCGACATTTTCGTGAGCCAGCAGTCCCTCGTCCGACCAGGTCACGTTGGCGTCGGGCACATCGCGGAAGGCCGCCGCGGCCGCCATGATGACGAAGTCGTTCACCGAGACCTTGACCGAAGCCGCCTCGTTCACCTGCCCGCGGAGCGCGAGGAGGCCATCGACGACGCACTCGGTGGTGAGGTAGAAGTGCGGCACGGTCGCCTTGGACTCGGCCAGACGGCGGGCGATGGCTCGGCGCATCGGCGTGTGCGGGATAAGCCGCGTGCCCGCGACCGGGGCCGCGGGGGCCGGCGCGGCAGGCGCCGGTGCCGGGCCGGTCGCGAGGAACTGCTCCAGGTCGCGGCGGACGATCCGCCCGTTGGGGCCGGTCCCGGTGAGGGCGGTCAGATCGACCCCCTTCTGGCCGGCGACCTTGCGCACCAGCGGGCTCGCGAAAAGCCGCGTGTTCCCTTCCGCGGTGATGGTGTGGCGCCCATTCGGCCCGCCCGCTTTTGCGGCCGAGGCGGCCGGGGGCGCGGCGGCGTGAGCGACCGCGGGCGTCCGTCCCAGGGCGGCGTCTATGTCGGCGTCGGTTTCGGCGGGGGAGACCAGGACCGCGATCGGGTCGCCGCTCTCGCCGCTCTCGCCTGCCGCGAGTACCAGCCGGCCGATCACGCCGGCTTCCTCGGCGGCGTACTCGACCAGGGCCTTCTCGGTCTCGATCTCGGCGATGGGAGTGCCGACAGCGACCGTGTCGCCGGGCTGCACAAGCCAGCTGGCGATGGCGGCCTCGGTCGCCCCGGCCTGCACCGAGGGCATCCGCACGACGCTCGCCATCAGCGGCCCACTCGTCCGGAGTTGGCAGCCGCTCCTGTGCTTTCAGAGCTGGCGCCGCCCTGATCGTGCGCTACTGGGCCGCGCGCTGGCTGACCCGGTTGTCCCGAACCCCTTCCGCACTCGTTCCAGGCCTGCGGCGATCTCCTCCGGGCTGGCGATGGCGGCGCGTTCGAGCACCCGGGAGATCGACGGGCTGGCTTCGCCGCCGGTTACGCGCTGGACGGGCTGGTCGAGCCAGTCGAAGAAGCGGCGCTGGATCTCGTCCGCCAGCCAGCCGCCGTAGGAGGTGCCCTGCGCGCCCTGCTCGACGATGAGGACGGCGTTGGTTTTCCTGACGGACTCGCCGACCGTGACCCAGTCGAGCGAGGCCCGGTCGAGGAAGCGCAGGTCGATGAGCTCCGCGTCGATGCCGGTCTGCTCGATCGCCGCGGCCGCTTCCGCCACCATCGACAGGTACGTGAGCACGGTGACGTCGGACCCGGGCCGCCTGATCGCCGCGCGGCCGAACGGTATCTGGTAGTCGAGGTCGTCGACCGGGATCTCGCCATCGCTGCCGTACAGGTCCACATGCTCGAGCATGAGCACCGGGTCGTCGATCGCGAGGGCGGCGTTCATCAGGCCGACGTAGTCGTAGGGGGTGGAGGCGGCCATGATCCGCCAGCCGGGCGAGGTGGCGAAGATGCCGGCCGGGTCCATCAGGTGCTGCGAGCCGTACCCGGACCCCATGGCGACCTTCGTCCGCAGCACCAGCGGCACCGGGTTGCGCCCGCCGAACATGTGCCGGGCCTTGCCGATCTGGTTGAACACCTGGTCGGCGGCGACCCAGAGGAAGTCCGGGTACATGAACTCGACGACCGGGCGGAACCGGCCGTCGAGGGCGAGCCCGCCGCCCAGTCCCGCGAAGGCGTTCTCGCTGATCGGGGTGCCGAGGACGCGCCCCGGGTACTTCGCGGGCAGGCCCTTGGTCGCGCCGTTGGTGCCGCCGTTCAGCTTGTGCACGTCCTCGCCGAGGATGACGATCCGCCGGTCGGTCTCCATCCGCCGGTCCATCACCCGGGCGACCGCGTCGATGAGCTTGCCCTGCTTGAGCGGCCCGGAGAACTCGGGCCGCTCGGCCGTGCGCGCGTTCGCGATCTCGGACAGGTCGCCGCGGATGCCGACGTCGGCGAACGCGGGATCGGGCCACAGCTCCGGCCGGATGCGGCGCTGGCCGGGCTTGGCGCTGGGGGCGGGGTCAGGCTCGACCAGCGCGCCCGCCGCCTCCCGCATGGCGGCGGCCGCCTGCTCGCGGACGGCGGCCAGGCCCGCCGCGTCGATCAGGCCCAGCTTCATCATCTCGGCCGCGACCCGCTTCACCGGATCCCGGTCCCGCCAGGACGCCTCCTCTTCCTTCGTCCGGTAGCCGAACGCGGAGCCGGGGTAGGGGCCGTTCTGGTGGAAGAACCGGTAGACCAGGGCCTCGACCACGACCGGCCCGCGCCCCGACCGCAGCCGCTGCGCGGCCCGCTCCATCACCAGGTGCACCGCGAGCGGGTCCATGCCGTCGACCTGCCAGGCGGTGATGCCGAAGCCGAGGGCGCGGGCGGACAGCCGGGGCTCGCCGGTCGCCTCGGCCACCGTCGTCGAGACCGCGTAGCCGTTGTTCTCGATGAAGAAGCAGAGCGGCAGCTCCCAGGCCGACGCCAGGTTCATCGTCTCCAGGACGGAGCCGATGTTGGCCGCGCCGTCGCCGAAGTAGGTGACGGTCAGGTCGGTTCCGCCGCCGCCGCCGCCGTTGCCGTGCCGCTGCGCCCAGGCGTTGCCCGCGGCCATGGGGACGCCGCCGCCGACGATCGCGTTGGTTCCCAGGGCGCCGGCCTTGAGCCACTGCAGGTGCATGGAGCCGCCGCGGCCGGCGCAGTAGCCCTGGGCGAGCCCGAGGATCTCCGCCAGGGTGCGCCGCAGCACCTCCGCCACCTCGGCCGTCACCAGGCGGGACAGGTCGAGGTTGCCCTTGCTGACGTGGGTGAGCGCTTTGGCCAGGAACTGATGGTGTCCCCGGTGCGAGCCGTTGACCGCGTCCGTCGACCGGAGCGCGACGATCGAGCCGACGGCGCCGCCCTCCTGGCCGATGGAGGAGTGCGCGGGGCCGTGCACGAGGCCCTCGCCCGCCAGCTCGAGGACGGTCTCCTCGAAGGCCCGGATCAGGTGCAGCTGGCCGAGCATGGCGGCCAGCAGCGCCGGGTCGGCGGCCTTCCAGTCGGCGGCCGTGCTCGACAGGGCGGTCCAGTCGGCGCTGGCCGACAGGCGCTTGACGCGGGGCATTCGCTGCCTCCCTCTTACTTACCTTCCGTCGGCTTCGCTGATGCCCGGACGGGCCCGCGCCCGGCCCGGACGTCCGCCACGCTACCCAGACAATGCATCCATTTCAACAGTAAGCTGCGTGCGTTCAGCAGAGAAGCTCTTAAGATGGCCAATAATTGGATCCAACCTAGGCTTGGATGGAACCTCAGCCACAGGCGAGGCGGTTGCGGAGGACACGTGACGACAGGCACCGGCATCCCCGGGCTGCGCGGCGGGGACCACGTAGGGATCACCGTGCCGGACATGGCGCAGGCGCACGAGTTCCTGGTGGACGTGCTCGGCTGCCAGCACGTTTATTCGCTGCCGGAGATGCGGCACGATGACGACGACTGGATGCTTGACCATCTCAACATCGATCCGCGCCGGGTGGTGCGGGAGATCCGGTTCTACCGGTGCGGGAACGGGCTGAACCTCGAGGTGTTCGAGTACGAGGCGCACGAGGGGCAGCGGGAGGTCCCCCGCAACAGCGACCTCGGCGGCCACCACCTCGCGCTCTACGTCGACGACATGGACGCGGCCGTCGGGTACCTGAGAGGCAAGGGCGTCCGGCTGCTGGCCGGGCCGACCGCCAGCCGGAACGCCTCGGCCGGGCAGCGCTGGCAGTACTTCCTCGCCCCCTGGGGGATGCAGTTCGAGCTGGTCAGCTACCCCGGGGGCAAGGCCTACGAGGCGGCCGCGCCGGTGCGGCTCTGGCACCCCGCGCGGCCGGCCGAATGAGCGCCGCGCCCGCCGCGGCGGCGCCGCCGCCGCCGGACAATGTCGCCAGCCACCGGATCGCGGATGCGCTGCGGGCCGCGATCCTGGACGGCCGCTACCAGCCGGGCGAGCGGATCAGGCAGGAGGAGGTCGCCGCGCGATCGGGCGCCAGCCGCATCCCGGTACGCGAGGCACTGCGCATGCTCGCCGCCGAGGGCCTGGTCACGCTGGTCGCCAACACCGGCGCCTGGGTCACCAAGCTGTCCCTCGACGAGTGCGTCGAGACCTACCTGATCCGGGAGCGGCTCGAGCCGCTGCTGCTGCGCCGGTCACTGCCGAACCTGGACCAGGCGGCCGTCGCGCGCCTGGAAGTTCTCATCGCGTCGATGGAGGCGCCGGGCGCGAGGAGTGGCGGAGTTCCTGCGCGCCGACCGTGAGTTCCACCTGTCCAGTTACGCGGGCGCCCCGCCGGGGGAGACGGCGCAGATCATCGGGCGGATGTGGAACACCACGCAGCACTACCGGCGCGAGTTCAGTAAGCTCGCCGCGGGCGCGGGCATGGGTGTCACCCACCTGGAGCACCGGCTGCTGCTCGACTGCATCGGGCGGCGCGACGCCGATGACGCCGAACGGGTCCTGGTGATGCACATCCGGCGGACCCGGCTAGCGCTTGAGCAGCACGAAGACCTCTTCGGCTAGCGCCCCGCCCATGCCCCTGCGGCAATGGCGCTAGCGTCGGCCCGGCTCCTGCAATTGCAGCCATGACTTGACATGAGCGCCGTGATCCGCGACAGTGGCTGCAAACGATTGCAGGCCGAGAATGCCCGCACGCCCGTACATGCAGTAACCAGGGAGGACGCATGGCCGTTGCCGCCACTCCGATCGATCGGGTGGATCGGTACCGGGCGGATGGGCTACCAGCTGGCCCTACGCCTGCTGAACGCCGGCTACGACGTGGCCGCCTAGCAACCGGACCAGGTCGAAGGCCGAGCCGCTCGCTGAGCACGGCGCGAAGATCGTCGACCGGCCCGCCGACCTCGCCGACCGGGAAATCGTCTGCGTCATGGTCGGCGGCGGACTCCGACCTGGAGTCGGTCATCAACGGCGAGGGCGGGCTGCTGACCTGCGACGACGACCTGCCCAAGATCGTCATCGACTCCTCCACCGTCTCCACCGAGACCTCCGCCCGCATCCGCGCCAGCGTCGAGGCCCGCGGCGCGCAGTTCCTCGCCGCCCCGGTCAGCGGCAACCCGAAGGTGGTCGCGGCGGGCAAGCTCACCGTCGCCGTCTCGGGGCCGCGCGCGGCCTTCGACGCCGCCGAGCCGCTGCTGGCGGCGTGGGGCCACGGTGTCACCTACGTGGGCGAGGGCGAGACGGCCCGCCTGGTCAAGATCGCGCACAACGTCTTCCTCGGCGTCGTCAGCCAGTCCCTGGCCGAGATCACCGTGCTGGCCGAGCGCGGCGGGGTCTCCCGGGCGGCGTTCCTTGCGTTCCTCAACGACTCGGTGCTCGGCTCGACGTTCACCCGCTACAAGTCGCCCGCCCTGGTCAACCTGGATTTCCACCCGACCTTCACCAACGTGCTGCTGCGCAAGGACCTGCAGCTCGGCCTGTCGGCGGGCAAGGAGCTCGGGGTGCCGATGCCGCTGGCCGCCGCCGCCGACATGCTGATCGCGCAGGCCATCGGGGCCGGCTACACCGACGACGACTTCGCCACGCTGGTGCTCGAGCAGGCCCGCCGTTCCGGGTACGCCATCGCGGCCGAGAACGTACCGGTCAACGACGGGCTCGCGCCCGAGGCACGCAAGGAGGCGTAGGGATGGCCGGGCGCCGCAACGGCCCGCCGGGGTGCGGCCGATCGGTGCGCCCGGCCACATGGGCGTCGACTATGAGCAGCGCGTCGATTTCGCGCGGCTGCGCGACTACCGCATCAACCGGGCGACCGAGGCGCTGCGCGCGAGCGAGTGCGGCGCCTTCCTGCTCTTCGACTTCTACAACATCCGCTACACCACGCAGACCTGGATCGGCGGCGCGCTGGGCGACAAGATGATCCGCTACGCGCTGCTCTTCCGCGACCGGGACCCCATCTTGTGGGACTTCGGCTCCGCCGTCCGGCACCACCAGCTCTACTCGACGTGGCTGCCGGAGGAGAACTGGCGCCCCGGGTTCCTCGGCTTCCGCGGCGCGGTCGCGCCCGAGGCCGGGCTGATGCGCGACGCCGTCACCGAGATCAAGGGGCTGCTGGCGGAGGCCGGCGTGCTCGGCGCGCCGCTCGGCCTCGACATCGTCGAGCCGCCCTTCCTCTTCGAGCTGCAGCGGCAGGGCATCACCGTGGCGGACGCGCAGCAGCCGATGCTGGACGCCCGGGTGATCAAGTCGGCGGACGAGATCATGCTGCTCAACCAGGCCGCGGCGATGGTCGACGGCGTCTACACCGACATCGTCGACGTGCTCAAGCCCGGCCGCCGCGAGAACGAGATCGTCGCCCTGGCCAACAAGCGGCTCTACGAGCTCGGCTCGGACCAGGTCGAGGCGGTCAACGCGATCTCCGGCGAGCGCTGCAACCCGCACCCGCACAACTTCACCGACCGCATCATCCGCCCCGGCGATCAGGCGTTCTTCGACATCATCCACTCCTTCAACGGTTACCGGACCTGCTACTACCGCACCTTCGGCGTCGGCTCCGCGACGGCCGCCCAGGTCGATGCGTACAAGCAGGCGCGGGAGTGGATGGACGGCGCGCTGGCCGCGGTCAAGCCCGGGGTGTCCTCCGACGCGGTGGCGCGCACCCTGCCGCGCGCGCAGGACTTCGGGTTCGGCAGCGAGCTGGCCGCGTTCGGCCTGCAGTTCGCGCATGGCCTCGGCCTCGGCCTGCACGAGCGCCCGATCATCTCCCGGCTCAATTCGCTCGAGCACCCGGTCGAGCTGCGGGCCGGCATGGTCTTCGCGATGGAGACCTACTGCCCGGCGGCCGACGGCATCTCCGCCGCCCGCATCGAGGAGGAGGTCGTGGTCACCGACTACGGCACCGAGATCCTGACCAAGTTCCCGGCCCAGGACCTGTTCATCGCGAACAAGTACTGAGGCAGGTTACTGCTCAGCGGCCAGCTGCTGTTCGGCCGCCGCGGACCCGAAGCGGTGCTGGCGGAGCCACGCGTCCACCGCCGCGTAGGCGCGCTCACGCGACGCGGGCAGGGAGAGGAACACGTCGTGACGGGCGCCCTCGACCGGCACCACGGTGGTCTCGCTGCCGAGGCACCCCGCCCAGCGGGCGATCTGGGTGACGTCGAGGACGGTGTCGGCGTTGTCGCTGAGGTCGGTGTACTGGCCGGAGAAGTCGGACTTGGTGGAGCGGAGCACCAGGGACGGGACGCCGACATCCAGCCCGCGGTGCAGCCGGGCCTGCCCCCGCCGCACCGCGTTGAGCCAGCCCATGCTCACCGGGAACCCGTCCAGCGGCTTGAGCGCCGGGTCGAAGTCCCACTCGCCGGTTCCGCTGGTGTGCAGGGTCCGCCCGTACACCCCGGGCATCCCCTTGATCACGCGGAAGGGCTGCGCCCGCGACAGCACCCGCAGCGCCTGGGTCACCGGGCCGCGCAGCACCGCCTTGCCCTGCAGGTCGAACCACGGGCTGTTCAGCACCAGGCCGACGACGGGCGCGACGTGCCCGGCGGCACGGCGGCGGTCCAGCCACAGCGCGGCGATCAGGCCGCCGGTGGAGTGGGCGGCCAGCACGACCGGCAGCCCGGGCTGGGCTCCTGCCACGATGGCGAGCGCGCGCTCGAGCTCATCGTCGTAGAGGGCCAGATCCGACACGTAGTGCGCCGTGTGCCCCGGCCGCCGCGCCCGCCCCGACTTGCGGTGCTCGAGCGCGTAGAACGCCAGGCCGCGCTGGGCGAAAAAGTCGGCCAGCTCCGTCTGGAAGAAGTAGTCGGAGAAGCCGTGCAGGTACAGCACGGCGCCGTGGGCGGCCTCGCCGTCGCGGGGCTCGCGCCGCACCAGCACGGCGTCGACCGGCCCCTCCCCGTCGGGGTCGGCGCCCAGGTCAAGGACCGTCTGCGTGTAGCCGTCGCCCAGGATGTCCGGCTGCCACTGGATATCACCCATGCATCATCACCAACCGGCACTGTACACCGCGGGGCGCGGCCGGGTCGCGTGCGCCCGGGTCCCGATCCGGTGGCCGGGGTGGGGTTACCAGCGGGGGCGGATGTGGTGATAGGAGGGGTCGACGGTGCGCATGTAGCCGGTATCGTCGCGCTCGCGCAGGCCGCAGCGCAGGTACTGCTCGTGCAGCGCGCCGAGGGCGTCCCGGTCAAGCTCGACGCCGAGGCCGGGGGCGTCGGGTACCCGGATCGAGCCGCCGGAGAAGGTCAGCGGGGAGCCCGCGATCACGTCCTCGTGCCGCCACGGGAAGTGGGTGTCGCAGGCGTAATCCAGGTTCGGGGTGGCGGCGGCCAGGTGCGTCATCGCGGCCAGGCTGATGCCCAGGTGGGGATCGGAGTGCATGGACACCCCGAGGCCGAAGGTCTGGCAGATCCCGGCCAGCAGCTTGGCCCGGCGCAGGCCGCCCCAGTAGTGCGGGTCGGCCAGCACCACCTGGACGGCGCCGGCGGCGATGGCCGGGGGCAGCTGCCCGAAGGCGATCACGCACATGTTGGTGGCCAGCGGCATCGACGCGTGCGCGGCCACCTCGGCCATCCCGGCGATGCCCTCGGTCGGGTCCTCCAGGTACTCCAGCACCCCGTCCAGCGCCTGCGCCACCCCGATCGCGGTGGCCGGCGCCCAGGCGGCGTTCGGGTCGAGCCGCAGCGGATGGTCGGGGAAGGCGGCCCGCAGCGCGCGGATCGCCTCGACCTCCTCCTCCGGCGGGAAGACGCCGCCCTTGAGCTTGAGCGCGGTGAACCCGTAGCTGTCCACCAGGCGGCGGGCCTGCTGGACGATGCCGTCCGGGTCGAGTGCCTCGCCCCAGCCGTCCGGCTCCTGGCCCGGGTGCGCGGCCCACTTATAGAAGAGGTAGGCCGAGAACGGCACCGCGTCCCTGACCGCGCCGCCCAGCAGGTCGGCGACCGGGCGGCCGGCCGCCTTGCCCTGGATGTCCAGGCAGGCCAGCTCAAAGGGGGAGAACACCGGGTCGGCGGCCGGGGTGTCGCCGACCGTCCCCGAGGCGATGGCGTGGCCGCCGTGGCCGACGGTCTCGGCCACCCGCCGGTAGATCTCCTCGGTGTGGTAGGCATCGACCCCCTCGACGGCGTGCGCGACGGCGCGCAGCGCGGCCAGGTGGTGCTCGTCCGCGTAGGTTTCGCCCAGGCCGGTCAGCCCGTTGTCGGTGGCGACCTCGACGACCGCGCGGAGCGCGAACGGCTCGTGCACGCCGACCGCGTTCAGCAGCGGCGGGTCGGCGAAGGCGACCGGGGTGATCGTGACGCTGCTGATCTTCAAAGCGGGGCCGCCCTGGTAATCGGGGCTCACCCGCCTACCGCCGCGAGCCCGGCGGCCAGGATGGCCCGCAGCTCCTCCCGGTGCTCGGGCGACGGGTCGACCAGCGGCGGCCGGACCGAGCCCGCGTCCAGGCCGCGCAGCCCGACGCCCGCCTTGACCAGCGACACGGCGTAGCCGGGGACCTTCGCCCGCAGCCGGGTGAGCGGGTAGAAGAACTCCGCCAGCAGCCGCCGCTCGGTCGCGACGTCGCCGCTGGTCACCGCGCGGTAGAACGCCATCGACACCTCGGGCGCGAAGCAGAACGCGGCCGAGGAGTACAGCTCGACGCCGATGGCCCGGTAGGCGGGAACGGTCGCCTCGGCGGTGGGCATCCCGTTGAAGAACTGGAACGGCTTGTCCGGGTACGCGGCGCTGACGGCGGAGACGATCTGCCCGAGCCGGTCCAGGTCGCCGAGGCCGTCCTTGAACCCGGTCACGGTCGGCAGCCCGGCGACCGTGACCGCCGAGTCCGGGTCGAACACGACGCTGCCCCGCTGGTAGACGATCACCGGCAGCTCGGTGGCGGCGGCCACCGCCTCGGTGTAGGCGATCAGCCCGGCCGGCGGCCCGGCCACCAGATAGGGCGGCATCAGCAGCAGGCCGTCGGCGCCGGCGTCGCGTGCCGCCCGCGCGAGCCGGACCGCGGTCGGCAGCGGCCCCCCGCACCCCGCGAACACCGGGACCTGGCCCTCGGCGACCTTGACGGCGGTGGCGACCACCTCCTGGTACTCCTCGGGCGCGAGGGCGTGGAACTCACCGGTGCCGCAGGCGGCGAAGATCCCGCCGGGGCCGGACGCCAGGCCGCGGCGCAGGTGCTCGGCCAGCACCCCCAACTCGACCGAGCCGTCCGCCGCGAACGGCGTGACCGGGAAGAACAGCACCCCATCGAGCATGACCGCACCTCTCAGTTCGTTTTTAGATCAAGACCGTCGTCGTGAACGGACCGGGGTTGCTCCCTCAGCTCCCGCCGGTCGGGTGGCGTTGCGGCCCCGCGGCCGGGGGATCATTGCGGCTGGCCGCTGGTTCGAGTTCCTCCGGCTGGCGGGCCTTGCGCCCGCGCCCGGCCAGCAGCACCCCGGCGATCGCGCCAATGACCCCGAACTGGATGGCCAGGTCGGAGAGGTCGAGCGAACCGCCGCCGCCGGCGAAGTGGATCCAGTCCACCACGCCGCCGCGGCCGAGCCCGGGGGAGCGGAGGATGCGGTCAGACAGGTTGCCGAGCGCGCCGCCGAGCACCGCCGCCAGGCAGAGCGCCGCCACCCGGCCGGAGGCGCGCAGCGCGAGCGTCGCCGCCAGGGCGGTGACCAAGATGGCGGCGATCGCCACCAGGACCGGGTAGCCGGACGCGAGGCCGCCGCTGGCCCCGTGATTGAAGATGACGGCGACGGTGACCCAGCCGAACGAGGACCCGTCGGCGATGTGCCCGGCGACCACCAGGGACTTGGTCACCTGATCGGCGACGAGCACGGCCAGCGTGATCCCGGCCATCGCCCACCGCACGCGGCGTGATCTGACGGCGGCACCGTCCGGGACTACGGCCATAACAAGAACTCTACGTCTTCCGTGCGAGCGGGTTCCCGGCGGCGGGACCGCGCCCGCCGCCGGCCGTCCCGGCCGCCCGGCGGGTTGCGTCGGGGCCGGGGGAAGCTGCCAAGCTGGGAGCATGACGATCATCAAGCGCTCGGTGGCGGTGGTGGTGCGCGGGCCCCAGGCAGGGACGTTCCTGGTAGTGAAGCGGCCCGATGACCCCGCTGACCCGCTGGCCGGCGTGTGGGGGCTCCCGGCGGTGACCCTTTCCGACGGCGAGCAAGAGCGGGCCGCGGTGGTACGCGCCGGGCGGGACAAGCTCGGGGTGGAGCTGACGCCGGGGGACCGGCTCGGCCAGGCGAGCGCCGACCGGGGCGGGTACCGCCTGGTGCTCGCCGACTACGAGGCCACCATCACCGACGGCACGCCGGCGGTGCCGCAGCCGGACGGTTCGGTGACGCAGTACGTCGAGTGGCGCTACGCCGCCGATCCGGCGGTGCTGGCCGAGGCGGCGGGCCGCGGTTCGCTCTGCGCCCAGATCTTCCTTCAAGATAACAGCAAGAAGCGCGGGGCGCCGACCACCCAGGCGCCGGACGCGGGGACCAGGCGGGACGTGACGGCGCGGGACGCGGAGTCCTTGGGTAACGCGGAGTCCTTGGGCAACACTGCGGCGCGTGTCGCGCAATTCCGGCGCCGGGCCGGGCTGGACCGCCTGGTCGACGTGCACACCCACTTCATGCCCGAGCGGCTGCTCGCCGCGGTGCGCGCCTACTTCGACGGGGCCGGGCCGCTGATCGGGCGGCCGTGGCCGATCGCCTACCGCGAGGACGAGCAGGCGCGGGTGGCGACGCTGCGCGAGTTCGGGGTGTCGGCGTTCACCGCACTCCTCTACCCGCACAAGCCCGGCATGGCCCGCTCGCTCAACGACTGGGGCGCGGACTTCGCCGCCAGGACGCCGGGCTGCCTGCACAGTGCGACGTTCTTCGCCGAGCCGTCCGCCGCCGGGGACGTGCGCCGCGCGCTCGAGCAGGGGGCCCGGGTATTCAAATGCCACCTGCAGGTCGGTGACTTCGACCCGAACGACCCGGTCCTCGACGCGGCGTGGGGGCTGCTGGCCGAGGCGGGCGTCCCGGTTATCACCCACTGCGGCTCGGGCCCGGTGGCGGGCCGCTTCACCGGCCCGGGCCCGATCGCGGGGCTGCTCGCCCGCCACCCGCGGCTGCGCCTGGTAGTTGCGCACCTGGGCATGCCGGAGTACAGCGAGTTCCTGGACCTGGCCGAGCAGCACCCGCGCCTGCTGCTCGACACGACGATGGCGTTCACCCCGTTCATCGAGGACGCGGGGGGCGCGTTCCCGCGGGCCGAGCTCGGCCGGCTGCGCGACCTCGGCGACCGGGTGCTGCTCGGGACCGACTTCCCGAATATTCCCTATCCCTATGCCGACGCCCTGGAGGCGCTTGAGGGGACTGGCCTCGGCCCGGCCTGGCTGCGCGCGGTCTGCCGGGACAACGCCACGCAGCTCTTCGCCCGCTAGGCCCGGTGCATTGCCGATCGCTTCCCGCCCGGGTTTTCGGTAGCTCTCGGTAGCGCCACCAGGGCGACAGGTCGCGTCTGCGTCCGTCTGTCCTGTCTCCTGGCCGGCTCTCCGTATCTGCATATAGGTACGTGACATATCTGCATATAGGTACGTGACATAGGTAAAGTTACCGATGTGCAACAGAGCGTTACCAGTGAGGGTATGATCATACTGATTCGGGGGTCTGTTTATGGTTGTTACCCAGGTACCCAACCAGCGGGGGGCGCCGCCAGCGGAGCGGCGTGACTGGTGGGAGTCGGCTGCCTGCCTGGAGGCGGACCCGGAGCTTTTCTTCCCAGTGGCCGCCAACGGGCCGGCCATGGACGAGATAGCCCGGGCCAAGGAAGTCTGCGCGCAGTGCCGGGTGCGCCGCCAGTGCCTGCAGTTCGCACTGGTCACCCGCCAGATGCACGGGGTCTGGGGCGGAACCACCGAAGACGAGCGCCAGCTGCACGTGCGCCGAGAGCGCGAGCAGCGCGATCAACGGGCGCGAACACGACCAGGGCGCGGGCGCGCCCACTCCGCATGAGCCTTTAGCTAGCGCTCTGCGGCACAGAGCTTCCCTGGCGGCGGCGTGGAGGACGTCTCGGCGGGGAGGATAGGACGACGGCTTTACTAGGGGAAGCCGTCGTCTGCACGGGGGGAAATCGGCAGCGGGCCAGGGGGATCGCTGCCGGCCGGGCAACCGGCGGGGATGGCTGGGGGGCCCTCTCCGCCGGTGGCCACGGCGACAATTGAACTCGGTGGCGGTGGCAACACGCGGGCCGTCGGCTGGAGGTTGGGGGACCTCCTGCCGACGGCCCCGCGTCATTTCCGAGGTTCAAGGCCGGCGGGCGGGCTGCCCGGCGGACAGTCGCCGCCGGACCTCGTCCCAGGCCAGTGGCACATCGCGGCCGCGGATGGGGAAGAACTCGAAGCGGCTCTCCGCCATCAGGGGCTGCAGCCGCTGGGTCAGGCGGCGGTGCGGGTTCGCGGCCGCGAACTCCGACAGGCTCGGCTCGTCCAGCCAGACCGAGATCGTCCAGAAGGTCTTGCGTGACAGTTCGGCGTTCAGTGCGTAACCGACCAGGCCCGGTGCCTGAGCCAGTTGGCGGCGGATCCGCATAGTGTCCCGGAGGAAGCCGGGAATGCTGCGGTGCGCCCGCAGCGGCAGGTACGAGGCCATCGCCAGGTACCGCCGGCCGGGGTCGATCGCCTGAAGGCCTTTCCATGGCAGCGCGGGCATCGGCGATCGCCTCCCTGGCTAGGGCTGATAGGAGCCGGGCGCCCAGGCCCGGGTGGCGACGCCCGCCGCGTTCCACGCGTTGATCACAATGATCAGGCTGACCAGGGCGGACACCTCCCGGTCGTTGAATGCCGCCGCGACCGCGAGGTACGTCTCGTCCGGGACATGCGTGTCCGCCATCAGCGTCACCGACTCGGTGAACGCGAGCGCCGCCCGCTCGCGGTTGTTGAAGAACGGCGTCTCCCGCCACGCCGACAGCGCGTAGATCCGCTGCTCCGATTCCCCCATCAGGCGCGCGTCCTTGGTGTGCATGTCGATGCAGTAGGCGCAGCCGTTGAGCTGCGAGGCCCGGATCCGGACCAGCTCCCGGAGCCTGGGGTCGATCCCCGCGTCGTCGAGCTCCCTGGTCGCCGCCCGGTCCAGCTGCATCATGGTCCGCAGGAAGGCCGGCACGATGTCGCCGAAGGCGAGCCGGCCGGAGGTCCTTCGAGCTTCATCGATGGTCGTCACGATGGTGAGGCTATGGCTTAAAGCGGCCCTAGATAAGGTCCACTTCTATAGCGGAAACGGGGGCCAATTATCTCCGACCGCGGCCCTACGTGGGTCGAGAATGCGGATTGCCACCTGGGTCGCGACGCCGACGATGCCGCGCGGGTCGCCGTTCGATGGTACGTCCACGTACCGTATGTCTGGTACGTAAACGTACCAGTATCCGCCGTCGCAGGAGGAACCCATGCCGGCCGATTCGCTGACCGCCCCGGCCGCCGTGCCGGATGCCCCGGGCGAGCGGGATACCCGAGGCCCCGGCTGGCGGGAGCAGGCGCGGTCCAACCTCTACTGGGGAGTGGCCCACGGCCTGCCCCGGCTGCTGGTGCGTGCGGCGGCCCGCCGGGGTGACCTGCAAGGCCGCCTGATGCTGGCACCCCCGTCGGGGGATCAGGTATGGGAGCTGTTCGAGGAGGCCCGCGCCCGGGGGCCGCTGATCCGGTCGCGGATGTCCTACCTCACGGTCGACCACGCGACGGTGCGGGAGGTCCTGTCCAGCCCGGACTTCCGGACGGGCAAACCGGTAAGCGACGGCAGCGCGCTGGGGCGGCTGCTCGACCGAACGACTCCCCGCGTGCTGCATCCCCTGGAGCCGCCGTCGCTGCTGGCGACCGAGCCGCCGGACCACACCCGCTACCGCAAGCTGGTCAACCGGGTCTTCACGGTCCGGGCGGTGGAGCAGCTACGGGTGCGGACCGAATCGATCGCGCATGAGCTGCTGGACGGGCTTGACCCCGCCGCGCCGGCCGACCTGATCAGGTCGTACTGCGCGCAGCTGCCGGTCACGGTTATCGCCGACATCCTCGGCGTCCCGCCCGCGGAGCGCAGCCGGGTGCTTGAACTGGGCACCCACGCCGCGCCGAGCCTCGACTTCGGGCTCAGCTGGCGGCGGTTCCATGCGGTCACGGCCGGACTGCGCGGCTTTGACCAGTGGCTGGACACGCACATCGGCGAGCTGCGCCGCCACCCTGGCGACGACCTGCTCAGCCAGCTGATCGAGGCGCGGGACGAGCAGGGGGCCCTCAACGACCGGGAGCTCAAGGCGACCGCGGGGCTGGTGCTGGCAGCCGGGTTCGAGACCACGGTCAATCTGCTGGGGAACGGGATCGCGCTGCTCGGCCGGCACCCGCGCCAGCTCGCCCGGCTGCGCACCGACAGCGCGCTATGGCCCAACGCCGTGGACGAGGTGCTGCGGTTCGACCCGCCGGTGCTGCTGACCGGGCGGGTCTGCGCGCGCACCACGACCGTGGCCGGCATCGAGGTGCCCGAGGGCGTCCAGATGGTGACCGCGCTGGCCGGCGCGAACCGCGACCCGCGGGTGTTCGGCGCCCCCGGGCGTTTCGACGTGGCCCGCGAGAACGCGCGCGACCACGTCTCCTTCTCCGGCGGCCGCCACTACTGCCTCGGCGCCTCGCTGGCGCGGATGGAGGGCGAGGTCGGGTTGCGGGCCATCAGCGAACGCTTCCCGGACCTGCGGCTGCTGCCCGGCGCCGAGCGCCGCCCGACCCGGATCCTGCGCGGGTACGAGACCCTGCCGGCCCGACTGCGGTGACGGGCTATCGCCGGGAGCCGCGCGGGCGGAACTTGATCCAGGCCACGATGGCGACGGCCACCAGCAGCCAGGGGGTGAACAGCAGGTGCACGGCGAAGCCGGCGATCATGACAGTCACGACGACGGCGGCGAGGGCAAGGACGATGATCCAGAACATGGTGATCGGTCTCCGTTTACTGTGAGCTGGCCACGGTGGCCGCGCCCATGCCTCAAGGCTGCCGCCGGCGGCGTCCGCCGTCGATCGGGATCGGCCCCGGTTCACCCCTGACCCACCGCCGGGGCGCATCGGGGGCATCCCTGACCGCGGTCAGGAACGGGATCAGGGACGGTGGGCGCGATCGCCCTGTGCGCCCCTCGGCGCTGTGCCACGATGGGGCAGATGCGGCCCTCTCGGCGTCACACCCGCCTACGGTTCCTCAGCGTGGCGGCCTTGGCAGGCGCGTTCGCCATCGCCGGCACGGCCATCAGCATGAGCGCGGGCGCTACTCCCGCCGCCCGCCCGATCCAGCCGGCCGCCCTGGTCAGCGAGGGGACCGCCGTTCCCGGCGCGCCGCACTGCCCGATGTTCCCAGCCGACAACATCTGGAACACGAAGATCTCCAAGCTCCCGGTCGACTCCCGCGGCGGCGCCTGGCTGCGCGCCATGGACTCTTCCGCCACCTACCTGCACCCCGACTTCGGCCCGGACCCCGGCGGTTACCCCTACGGGATCCCCTACGAGATCGTCACCAGCGCGCACAAGAGCGTGCGGATCAAGTTCCGCTACGCCAGCCAGAGCAACCAGGTGCCGTTCCCGCTCGGCCCCGACACCCCGATCGAGGGCGGCAAGAACGCGCCCGCCGACACCGACCGGCACGCCCTGGTGGTCAACGCGAGCACCTGCACGCTGTACGAGCTCTGGCAGGCGCACTATTCGCCCCAAGGCTCCACCGCGGGCTCTGGCGCCGTGTGGAACCTGCGCTCCAACGCGCTGCGCCCGGCCGGCTGGACCTCGGCCGACGCGGCGGGCCTGCCGATCCTGCCCGGGCTGCTGAACTACGCCCAGGTACAGCAGGCGGTCCGTACCGGCCAGCCGATCACGCACGCGATCAGGTTCACCGCCCAGACCACCGCCGCCGCCTACCTCTGGCCGGCCAGGCACGAGGCCGGCTCCGGCAGCAGCGCCACCCGGCCGCCGATGGGCGCCCGTTTCCGGCTCAGCGCCAAGTTCAACGTGGCGGGCTTCTGCCGCACGTCGCAACCGTACTGCGCGGACGCCAAGGCCGTCCTGGTCGAAATGCAGCACTACGGACTCATCCTGGCCGACAACGGCAGCAACTGGTACTTCGGCGGCAGCGCCTACCCGCAATGGCCGGGCGACCTGGTATCCCTGCTGAAGCAGATCCCGGCCAGGGACTTCCAGGCGGTCAACACCTCCTGCCTCATGGTCAACCGCAACTCAGGCCAGGCCCGGGCGCGGCCAGGCTGCCCGATCGGCTAGCCCGCTGCCTTCCTGCCCGCGATCAGCCGGTGAGGGCGGGATTGCGGGGGTAGGGGCTGTGCGCGACCTGACGCGCCGGCATCAGGCGGCCGGCCACCAGCCGCTCCAAGGTGAAGACAGCACGCCGCCCGGTCTGCCCGTCGTCGCCCGGCCGGCCCGCCGCGTCGAAGTCGACCTCGGCGGTGCCGGACAGCTGGAGCGTACGTCCGGTGTCGAAGTCGAGGAAGAGCAATGCCGCCGCGGGGTCGACAGCGAGGTTGCCGAAGGAGTTGAAGAGGTTGTTGCCCGGGTAATCCGGCCACCAGAGCCGGCCGCCGTCGACGCGGACGAACCCCGGCGCCCCGCCCCGGTGCGAGGTGTCTGAGCCGCGTTCCGGGTTGGTGGTGCCGAGGAAGAACGTGTCCGCGGCGTGGAGCAGCCCGGCATCGTCGGGGGAGAGGACGGCGTCGCGCCTGACGTCGACTGGATCCCCTTGGCCGGGGCCGACCTGGGCAAGGACACGCTGGTGGATGTACTGCGGGCAGTTGCCGTAGGCCTGCTCGACCTCGATCAGGAGGATGCCCCCGTTGGTCGCGGTAAGCGTCCCGTTGACCCGGACCCGGCGTCGCGCGGCGAATTCGACGACGACCAGCCCGGCTTGCTGCCCGGCGGGCAGCCCGTGCAGCGGGTCGCCTTCCGGCAGGCGCGCGTGGATCGCGAGTGTGGTCGGGCTGATGGCCGTGAGGAAGCCCGGCGGGCCGGACAGTGGTGAGGTCCACAGGCGCCCGCCGGGGTCCCTGGCGGTGATGGCCGCGAATGTGCGGTCAGCGAGGAACGTGACGATCCCGCCGAGCAACTCGGCCGGATCAAGCATCGGAGACAGCCGCGCGGCTTCCTCCCGGGTGCCCGCTCGCTGCTGGACGGCCAGCTCGCCAGCGTGAAAGCCGGCGTCGGCGAAGCGGCGCGGGCCGCGGGTGGTGGTCTGGCCCATGTGGCCCTCTCAGGAACGTCCGCCTATAACGGATGATAGATCGGAGATCCATTAGAACGAGTAATATCACATCTACCTAACGGATGCAAGCCGATTAATCCGTGATAGGCTCTGCCGCATGCCCACCTCAGCCGCGGACACCGCGCGCGCCTGGGTGCTGGCCGATGAGCCGCTGCCCGTGCGCCTGATGAGCACGATCTGGGCGGACGCGGACGGCGTTCACGATGACATCCGCGCGGCTGCCGACATGGACCAGTGGCTCGATGCTGTCGGCGTTGACCGCGCGGGCGCGCACGCGACGGGCGGCGAGCTAGCGATCGCGCGCGCGCTCCGTGACGCCGTCCGCCGGCTCGCCGCTTACGTTACCCAAGACGGCAGGCCAGGCGCGGCCGCCGCGATGACCGATGTCGCCGCGGCCCTCGGCCAGCTGAACTCGGTCGCGGCGGAGCTCCCCGCCCCCTGCCTGGCGCTGCGCGACGGCCGGCTCGAATTGGGCGCGGACGGGGGCCGGTCGCCGGTGATGACCGGGCTCGCGCAGGTCGCCGGGCAGGCGATCGGGCTACTCGGCGGTGCGGACGCCGGCGCCCTGCGCGCCTGCTATGCGCCTGGCTGCGTGCTCTACTTCGCCAAGTCCCATCCGCGACGTGAATGGTGCTCGGTGGCCTGCGGCAACCGGGTCCGCGCCGCGCGCCACTACCAGCGCGCCCGCGAACGCAAAGGCGACCCGCGGCCGGCTCTCTAAGGGCGAAGGGAAACGTTGCCGGTGGACGGGCAACGGATGGGATCCGGGGACAGTCCGCCGGGCAGGCCCGGTCCCGGGCGGTGACTTAGCCGATGCCGCTGACCTTGTCAGCCTCGATGGTGATCAGCAGTCGTATCTGGTCGCGGCCGCCGTACCACGGATACGGGCCCCCCAGGTAACGCTGGGCCAGCTTCTCGATATGGTCCGCCGCGCCGTCTTCGGTCACGTTCAGGACCCGGCCCCGGACCGCGAAGTACCGCTGCGGGTTCTCCGGGTCGGAGACGGTCAGGGCGACTCGCGGGTCACGTTCGATGTTCCTGATCTTCTGGAACCCGGCGACGCTGTTAATCAGGACATGCTCGCCGTCGGTGTCAACCCAGGTCTGCGTCAGCTGGGGCGAGCCGTCCGGCATCAAGGTCGACAGATAACACGGACTGGGCTGCTCCAGCAGGGCGACCAGGCCGTCGGGCAGTTTCACGTCCGGATGAGTCCTCTCAGCAGGGTGACGGTTCCCGCGGACCCGCCTGAAGAATGATAATCCCGGGGTATCCGCGAAGGCGCGATTCATCCAAGAGCCGAAGCCCATCGTTTCGGATGCCAGGGTCATCGTTTCCATGCAGGCGTACGCCAGCCGAGTACCTCGCCGCCGGTGACGGTCGGTCGGCCGAGCAGACCCGTCAGGTACCGGGCGAACGCCGAGCGAGGGCTGGTGACGGCGAACACGGCGGCCGGCTTCCAGCCCGCGAGCTGCGCCCGCATTTGCACGGCGTCCGGGTAGAGTCCGTTGGCCGGGAGCGTGGCGACCGCCGCGACACTGATGCCTGATGATTGCGCCCAGAGCTGGTTCAGGTACTGCGCCTCGGAGGACAGCCCGTTGCCGTCGGTGGCGGGCTGGCCGTTCCAGGTTGGTCCCATGTAGTAGCCGCCGTACATCGCGGACGGCAGGCCGGTGTCGGCCTGCCAGCGGAGCGGGGCGGTGTACGTGCGCACGGGAATCGGCAGCACGAGTACATCGGCGCCAGCCGGCAGCCGCAGCGCGGCGAATGCGGCGGTCCAGCCGGCGGGCACCGGGGAGGCGTCGGCAGCGGGCAGCGGGTGTGGCACCAGCGGCAGGATCGCGATCACCGCGGCTGTGGCGACGAGCCCCCGGTGCGCGGGCCAGCGGCTGAGCGCGGCGTCCAGCCCGAAGGCGAGCAGCGCGGCGGCGGCGCCGTCGGCGGTGATGGAGAACCGGTCAGGGATCACCGCCGCCGCGACCGGGAGGGCCTGCAGCCAGTGCCACGGCAGCGAGATGCCCTCGTGCTCCCGGCCGTCGGCTAGCAGGGTCCCGCCCAGGGAGAGTACGGACAGCGCCGCGAACGCCACCGCGGTGGCGCGCACCGGCGGGCGGCGCCAGAACCACGCCGCGAGGACGGCGAGGACGGCCAGCATTGGCCAGCCTAGATAGCCGAGGTATTCGGGGAGCCCGCCCTGGAACCGGGCTGCGAACGCGGCGCTGCCGGCCGTGTGCAGCAGCATGGACCCCGGCGGCAGGGCGAAGCCGGCGAGATCGTTCTTGTAGAAATCCGGGGCAAACGGGCTGCCCTGCTGGCGCAGCGGGCCGAGGAACTGCACCCACAGCGGATAGCCCGCGATCAGGGCGGTCACCGCGACCCCGGCGCCTATGCCCGTGGCGATGTCGCGGAGCCGGCCGGCCACCGCCCCCGGCCGGGATACGGCAAGCACCACGGTGAGGATCACCGCCGCCGCGATCGCGTCGAACAGCAGTTCCTCGGAAATGAAAAGCTGGGCGGCCGCCAGCAGGCCAAGCCGGACACCGCAGCGCGCGGCGGACCGCCTGCCAGTGCCGCAGCGCCCGGCAACCAGTCGCAGCGCGGCGTCGATAATCAGCGGCGGGAGGACCGCGAACTGGAGATCATAGTGGCCCGCCGACGACTGGACCAGCGCGGGTGAGAATCCGTAGACAAGACCGGCGAGACCGGCTGCGGCGGTGCTGGCGCCCCAATGGCGCGCCGTGGCGAACATGCTGACCGCAGATCCGGCGAATCCCAGCGTCATGAGCACCGTCAGGCTGGCCTGCGGCCGGCCAGCAGCGTCAGCGGCGCGAGCAGGACGCCGGGCAGTGGCATGGCCGTGTTCCACATGAGGCTGATTCCCTGCGGGGCGTTCATCCCGGTTGTGATGAGCGCGGGCAGCCGCAGGTGCGCGACGGCCGTGGCGTCATACCGGAAGAACCAGGCGAACTGGTCAGCGTCAGATGGGTTGCCCGCCACTAGCCGCGACGCCGGGTCCCGCCACAGCCACATGGTCAGCGCGACCGCACCGACCAGGTAATAGACCCCCGCCAGCCACAGCGTCCGGCTGCCGGTGAGCGGGCGAACGCGTTCCGCCGCGGCGGGGACCGTAAGGACCATGAGGGCACGTTACCGTGTATTGGGTCCTATCACGGTGTAATCACAACGATAATCACGATGCTTATATGTGACGTCTTTATGACGCCAAACCGGAAAACGGAACTCCTGTCCGGCCAGCGAATATAGTCCTGAGCGAGGCAAAACGAGGCATCTTCAAATTCGTGCCTCATGGCCGCCTAGCAGGTCTAACGCCCCGCTTCTGGGGTGACTCGGACACGGAGGTGTCGGATCCAATGCTCAATAGGCTTCTGTTCGCGTGGCGACGGCGCATGCGGAGGAATCACTCCTCCCGTATCGCGGTCGTTGTCGCCATTCCTGTGGTCTTGGGCCTGGTGATCGGGGTAGTGATCGCGGTAAGCGGGCGCTCGGTCGGCACGGACCTCGGCGATACGGCGCTCGGTGCCTCGGCGAGCGCCTCGCCGTCCGCGATGCCGTCCGCGATGCCGTCCGCGATGCCGTCCGCCGTGCCGTCCGCGACGGGCCCGGCCACGACGACCTCGACGGCCAACGTCAACTGCGACATCATCGTCCCCGCGAACCCGCTCAGCGCGCGCGGCCTCGCCACCCCCTACCAGCTCACCGGTACGGACGGGCAGACTCCCGCGCAGTCCGGGTGCGCGATGACCAACGCGGTCAACCTCGGCGCCTTCGTGCAGGCCACCATCCTGAACCCGACCACGGGCAAGCTCTACGTCTACGACCCGCTGGTCGTCACGCAGGGGACCACCCCGGCGGAGGCACCCACGGTGCCGGTGCTGCCGAGAGACGCGATCGTCACGATCGACTTCGGGTTCAACGGCACCGACCTGTTCCAGGTCGGCGCGACGCCGGCCGCGCTCAGGGAGGGCAACTGCGTCAACGGCACGTCCGGGTCGATCTTCGGGCAGGTGTCGTTCTGCAATGGCATCAACTTCTTCAATGCGGCGTTCCGGGACGAGCGCGAGGGGAGGCTGGTCGTGCCGTCAGAAGGCACCTCCGACAAGATCATCGCGTCCGGAGGCTCGATGGGGTCGGGCCAGAACTGCCCGGAAACGCGCAACTTCGACATGGTCGATCAGGACCCGAGCGACAACGTGACCACCTTTTACCTGCTCAATCCGGCCACCGGCCAGACCGCGCAGGACACCACGTCCAACTCGGCGAACATCCCGGGCTCCACGCTGCTGGCCAACGGCAGCGACAACACCCTGCTCGACGCGTTCATGGACCCGCTACTCGGCTGCACCCCCTTCCAGGCGCCAGACCTGGCCAACAATGACACGCCGAGCAGTTCCCAGGCGATGGACGAACTGCTGTCGGCCGCGCACCAGCCGACGATCGCGGCGCTGGTGCCGGAGAACGACGAGATGGTGCTGAACAACGACGATCAGTTCGACGCGGCGAAGACGGACCTGTACCGGGAGGAACTGGGCCAGGCGCCGATCAGGGCGCAGGCCAACAAGAACAGCACTCCGGCGATGTTCTGCCAGAACATGGTCGACATCCAGACACCGTTCCTTGCGGCCAACCAGACCTTGCTCGCCACCGGCCAGTCGCCGGTGACAGGAGTCGGCGACAACCTGCTTACCTTCCTGGCGAACAGGCTCAACATGTCCTTCACCAACCTCTCCTGCCAGAACTTCGGCCTGACGAACCCCGTCATGGTCACGCTGAACGGCCAGGGCGCGGCGACTGCGGCGACCTTCAACACCACGGAGCAGACGGCGACCAACACCGCGACGACGCCGGCGATGCCGGGCTCAGGGATGCCTGGCTCATCGCGGCGGGCTGGCCGCAGCCACCACCGCGTGATGGACCCGTCGGGGATGTGAGCACCGCAGGCTCCCACCCTTGTGGGAAGGTCGGGGGCAGCCCACGATGGTGCTCCGGTCCTGTCCAGACCCACGAACCGGCAATCTTCCCGCCGCATTTTGAGGTCAGTCCGGTTGGCTGCTGCAGCCAGCAAGCCGAATTTGCGCGGCTGCTAGCCGCCGGAGCCCGGCCCGCGGGCGGGCAGCCGTCGGCTGTCCGCCCGCGTGCCGGTACTAGCTGATTGCGTAGCAGGCAGAACTCAATTACCTTCTGGGATCAGCCAGCACATGCCAGCTCTCATCTTCTCGTTGCCCGACATCCGCGCGGAGGCAGGTAAGCCACTAGAGCAGGCCGACCTTCGGCCCCGCTAACGCGGGCTAGTATCCCTGCTGCTGATCCCCGCCGCTCTGGTCCTGACCGCCCTGGCCCAATACCGGCCCACGCGGAGCCTCTGCCAGCGCTAGCCATCACGCCGTCGCTCCGCGATGGCGCAAGCGCCACCTTGACAAGCCGACCGTTCCGAGCGGTTTTCAGCGGCTATCGGATGAGGCGCCCACCTGCCTCGCCGCAATCACCCGGGAGAACGATGGCTATCCGGCTCGATTACAAGGGATGACTCGATTGCTCTGCACAGCACCACGGGCACGAGCCGGCTCCGTGATGCTTGTACAAATAAGCACCATGCTCTACCGTAAGGTGCACGAAATTCTGAGCAAGCTGGCGGCTGGAGGGGCGCAGGATGTCTGAGCGCGTGCTGTGCGACCTTGACAAGCTCAAGGCATCGGCCCTAATTGCCGGGAGATCCTCGAGGGAATCGGCGTAGGCCTGGATCGACGAGGCTAAGGCCTTCGAGGAGTAGCTCAAACCGGTATAAGAGGGCGGCCACCCTGACAGTCATGACGGCGCCTTGACTGAGGAGCCGCAGTATCACGGGAGGGAACGACAATGTTCCGGGGCTTCAAGAATTTCCTGATGCAGGGCGAACTGGTCGTCATCGCGGTGGGCCTGGTCGTCGCGCTTGCCTTCAGCACCTTGATCGTGTCCTTCACCACCAATATCATCACGCCCCTAATCAACGCGGCGGGCGGCGGGGGAGCGCACGGGAAGGGCCTGGGCTGGACTGTCAACGGCCAGCGGATCAATCTCGGCGCGTTCATCTCCGCGATCATCTACTTCGTTATCTTCATGGCCGTCATCTATTTCGTGATCGTCGTGCCTTACCGGATCTACATGAGGCGCCGGGGGACCACGGTCTTCGGCGAGCCCGCACCCACCAAGACGTGCCCGAACTGCAAGTCATCCGATCTGCCAGTCGATGCCACTGTATGCTTGCACTGTTCTAGCCAGCTCACCCCGGTCGCCTGAGCCTAGACATAGGCGACCCAAGCGGGGTGTCCATTCACGGGCAGTGCCTTGCGCGACGCGCCGGTGCTGGCGGATGCCTGAACCTTTAATTCAGGTTGAGCATGCTTGCCATACCGCCCCCAAAGCACGAATGCTCACCGGTCGGCGCAGAGTCCGCCTCCCAGGCGACGGCAAAAGGCCGCGGTGCGGTCCCCGCTGCCGGGGACCGCCCCGCGGTGATTAGCGCCGGGCCTGGTGCCGTTTGCTATGGCAGTGCCAGGAGGCCGTCGGTGTTGCCCTTGGCGTCGGTGAAGAAGCCGACTAGGTCACCCTCGTCGTTGACGCCGTTGATCGCCGTCGAGCTGGCACCGCTTATGCGCACGCTGGTGTACCTGCCGCCCCGCCAGGTAAAGCCTTGGGTGACGGCCGCGTTGCCGGTCCCTGTGGTGTAGGTGCCGACGACCTCGTCAGAGTCGTTGACGCCAAAGGCCTGGGTCATCGCGGCACCCGGGTAAGCCAGCGTGATGAACTTGCCCGAGCTCAGCTTGAGGAACGCGTCCACCTGCTTGGAGGTCTTGTTGTAGAAGCCCGCGACATCGCCGCGGTTGTTGATGGCGGCAGCGGTGAGGCTTGGCCCGAGGCCCCGCCCGGGGATCTCCACCCGGGTGAACCTGTGCGTCCGTACGTTGTACTCGTAGCCGCGGTTGAGGCCGCCGCTATTGGTGAAGAAGCCGACCGCGATCCCGCGGTTGTTGACGCCGAGCAGCTGGTCCACCGGAGGGCTGGCATTGTCGCCTACCGGGAAGTTGACGTCGTGGAACCGCCCGTCTTGCTCGTAGAAGCCGAAATTGTTGTCCGTCATGCTCGCGGTGTTCTGCGTTGACCAGAACCCGACGGTGACGCCACGGTCATTAAGGCCGGTGACCTGGGTCTGGGCCGAGCGCGGGACGTTCTCGTTCAGGAAGTTACGCTGCGCGAACGGAGGGACCAGCGTGTATCCCCGGTTCGGGTGCCCGGCGGCGCCGGAGCCGAAGTACCCGACGATGATGCCCTCGTTGTTGATGCCAAGCAGCTGGTTGAACGTCTCGTCGCGGGCGTCGTTGAGTTTGACGATCTGGTAGCTGCCAGCCAGATCGCTGCTCAGGCCCGTGCTGCTGGTAGTGCTGGCCAGCGCCAGGGAGTTGGCTGCGCCTTGGCCGGAGGAGCAGCCGATCGCCCCGACAGCCGCGGTCGCGATCAGTGCCCCGGATGCGAGCGCGGTCGCGCGGGGATGTCGTCTGGCGGGCGCGAAAGGCGTCGTCGGCGTGGGTCGGTCCACGAGCTTCATTCTGGAGTCCTTTCGGTGGGTGGAGTCACGGCAAGCGGAAGCGAGAAACTGTTTGCCGGGACTCCTGTGAGCCGGACGCGAGCCTACTGAACAATGGCAAAAACGCCCCGCTTATCGTCAGCCCCTTAAGCAGGATGTAAGCTCCGGTGCGCAAATCTTAAAAAACAATTGCGCAAATCTTAAAAAACTATAAGATTTGGCGGCCTCATCGCATTTTACGAAATAGCAAATTCGTAAAGATGCCGGCCTCGACGGCGTCGGGCTAGCGGGCCTTGCGATGGGGCAGTGGGAGCGCGCGGCGGCCGCTGTGCCTGATGGCCTGGCCGCGTCACGCGGACTGGATGTAAGCGCCCTTCGGCTTGCGCCGCCTGAAGAGCGCGCATTACGGTTGTGCCGGGTCGTGACTGGCGTTCAGGTGGAGCACCACCGGGGAGCGGCCCCCGGCTGTGGCCGGGCAAGAGCCCGCGCTGGCGGCCGCCGGCGTCCGCCACGTGAACGACCTGGCGGACACGGACTGGCGGCGGCTGCGGTCGCAGTTGCACTCGCAGCGGATGCTGGGGATGTCGCTGGACGCGGGCGGGCACCTGACGCACGGGTTCCGGCCGAACATCTCGGGCAAGCTCTTCGAGCAGGCGAGCTACGGGACCGACCCGGAGACCGGGCTGCTCGACTACGACGCGATCGCCGCCCTGGCCCGCGAGTTCCGGCCGCTCGTGCTGGTCGCCGGGTACTCGGCGTATCCGCGCACCCCGAACTTCGCATTGCTGCGCGAGATCGCCGACGAGGTGGGCGCCACCTTCATGGTGGACATGGCGCACTTCGCGGGCCTGGTGGCCGGCGGCGTGCTGACCGGGGACCTGAACCCGGTGCCGCAGGCCGAAGTGGTCACCTCCACCACGCACAAGTCGCTACGCGGGCCGCGCGGCGGGTTCGTGCTGTGCACCGGCGAGTACGCCCCGTTTGTCGACAAGGGCTGCCCGATGGTTCTCGGCGGGCCGCTGCCGCACGTGATGGCGGCCAAGGCGATCGCATTCGCCGAGGCGCGCCAGCCCTCGTTCGCCGCCTACGCGGCCGCGATCGTCAGCAACGCCCAGGCGCTGGCCTACTGCGGCGCGGAGTCCGGCTGGTCACCGGCGGCACAAGCAACCACATCGTGCTCGCGGACGTGGCCGCCAGTTTCGGGCTGACCGGCCGCCAGGCCGAATCCGCCCTGCTCGAGGCGGGCGTGGTGACAAACCGCAACAGCGTGCCGCGGGACGCCCACGGCGCCTGGTACACCTCGGGGATCCGGATGGGCACCCCGGCGCTGACCACGCTCGGATTCGGCCCGGGCGAGCTGGACGAGATCGCCGGCATCGTCACGACGGCGCTTGGCGCCACCGCGCCCGCCGGGGTCACCGCCAGGGCGAAGTACACCCTGGAGGCCAAGGTCGCCGCGCACTGCCGGGACCGGTGCGCGGACCTGCTCGCCCGCCACCCGCTTTACCCGGGGATCGAGCTGTGATCAGCGGGTAAAGCTTCGCGCGCAGCGCCGCCACAAATCGCAGTGAGACGGATGGCGGACGTCAACCGCCGCGAAACCTTCCGTTCAGGCTGATTGGCCAGGATGCGACTTGTCTAGCCAAGATGCCAAGCTCGCCCCGTACCCCAGGGGCGGCCAGGGGAGGGTTTTACTTTGCGCGCATCCAAGGCGATCGTGGCCACAGCCGCCGCGGTCGGGTCCATTTTGCTCGCGGCGGGCTGCGCCAGCTCGTCGAGTACCACGAGCAGCTCCGCCGCCGGCGGCACGGCGAGCAGCAGCACCGCCGCCGTCGACGCCAGCACCGCCACCTCGATCGCCGCCTTCGGCAGCCTGAACAACCTCGTCGCCGCGGCCAAGAAGGAAGGGCAGCTGAACGTCATCACGCTGCCCGCCAACTGGGCGAACTACGGCAACATCATGAAGGAGTTCACCGCCAAGTACGGCATCCACATCACCGACGCGAACCCCGAGGGCTCGAGCGCCAACGAGATCAGCGCGATCCAGGAGCTCAAGGGCAAGAGCAGCGCCCCCGACGTGGTCGACGTCGGCGGCTCGTTCGCCGTCAGCGGCGACGCCGAGGGCCTGTGGGCGCCGTACAAGGTGGCGACCTGGAGCGACATCCCGGCCGCGGCCAAGGCCGACAACGGCGCTTACTACGCCGACTACGGCGGCTACGTGGCCATCGGCTATGACCCGGCGAAGGTGAAAACCCCGCCGACGTCGTTCAAGTCGCTGCTCAGCCCGATCTACAAGAACCAGGTCGCGATCGACGGTGACCCGACCGAGACCGGGTCGGCGTTCGCCGCCGTCTACGCCGCGGCCCTCGCCAACGGCGGCTCGCTGTCCGACATCGCCCCCGGCGTCTCCTACTTCAAGCAGCTGAAGTCGGCCGGCAACTTCGTGCCGACCGAGGGCACCCCGGCGACCGTGCAGTCGGGCCAGACCCCGATCCTGGTCTGGTGGGACTACCTGCTGGCGTCCGAGGTCTCCCCGGTGGTCAAGGGCTTCAAGATCGTCATCCCGACCGACGCCCAGTACGCCGGCTACTACTACCAGGCGATCAGCAAGTACGCGCCCGACCCCGCCGCCGCCCGGCTGTGGGAGGAGTTCCTCTACTCCACCGAGGGCCAGAACCTCTGGCTTGAGGGCGCGGCCCGGCCGATCGAGATGAGCGCGCTGATCTCGGCGGGCACGATCAACAAGACCGCCCAGGCGGCGCTCCCGATGGTGCCGGGCAGCGGCACGCTCGACCTGCCGACCACCGCGCAGGAGACCACTGCGCAGAACGTCGTCGCCCAGCAGTGGCCGAGCGTCGCAGGCTGATCAGTGGCTGACACGACCGAATTGGTCACGGCCCCGGGGTCCCGCACGGGCCCCGGGGCTGGCCGCGTCTCCCGGCGGCGGACCACACTGCCCAAGCCGCTGCTGGCCGTTGCCCGGCTGGCCGGCCTGCTGCCGTTCACCGTCTACATCACCCTCGGCCTGTTCATCCCGCTGATCGCGGTGGTGGTCGGGGCGTTCCAGGGCCAGAACGGCGGCTGGACCTCCTCCAACGTCAACATCGCCGTGCACGGCACCTACCTGCACGGGTTCGAGCAGTCGCTGGAACTGTCGCTGATCGCCTCGATCCTCCCCGGCATCTTCGGGCTGCTGATCGCCTACGCCATCTTCACCGCCAAGCGCGGCGCGTTCCTGCGCCGGGCGGTGATCACCGCCTCCGGCGTGTTCGCCAACTTCGGCGGCGTCCCGCTGGCGTTCCTGTTCATCGCCTCGCTCGGCTCCACCGCGCTGGTCACCGGCTGGCTGGGCGACCTCGGCCTGAACATCTACAGCGACGGGTTCAGCCTCTACACGCTCAGCGGCGTGGCCGTCGTCTACATGTACTTCCAGATCCCGCTGATGGTGCTGATCGTCTTGCCCGCGCTCGAGGGGCTGCGCCCGGCGTGGCGCGAGGCGGCCGAGAACCTGGGCGCGCGGTCCTGGCATTACTGGCGCTACGTCGGCGGCCCGGTGCTGATGCCCCCGTTCGTCGCCTGCCTGATGCTGCTGTTCGGCTCGGCCCTGTCGGCCTACGCGACCGCCGAGGCGCTCACCAGCGGAGTGATCCCGCTGACCTCGATCCAGATCGGTACCTTCCTCAACGGCAACGTGATCGCGGGCCAGGCGAACGTCGGCAAGGCGCTCGGCCTCGGCATGGTGCTCATCATCGGCGTGGTCATGGCGCTGTACGTGGTGCTCCAGAACAGGACGGCGAAATGGCTCCGGTAGCCCGGTCCGGCACCCCGGCACTCCGGCTCCGGGGACCCTCCTCGGCCGACGGCACGCGGGTATCCCGCAGCGGGCGCTTCCCCGTCTGGCGGTGGGCCATCCTGCTCATCGCCGCGGTGTACTTCCTGGTGCCGCTGTGGGCGGCGCTCCGGTTCGCCGGCGTCTCCTCGTTCGGGTCGGTGTTCAGCCAGCCCGGGTTCGCCGCCTCGCTCTGGGTCTCGGTCCAGATCGCCGCCATGACCTGGGTCATCACGATGGCGCTGATGCTGCCCACCACGGTCTACGTGCACCTGCGGCTGCCCGGCCTGCGCCGGATCATGGAGTCGATCACGATCTTGCCGATCGTGATCCCGCCGATCGTCCTCATCGTCGGCGTGCTCCAGGTCGCCCCCACATCGCTGAAGGCGACGATGTGGCTGCTCGGCTTCGAGTACGTGATCCTGGCGATGCCGTTCGCCTACCGGGCGATCGACGCCGGGCTGCGCGCCATCGACCTGAAGACGCTCACCGAGGCGTCGAGCAACCTCGGGGCCGGCTGGTTCACCACCATGTGGCGGGTGGTCCTGCCGAACCTGCGCACCTCGCTGCTCAACGCGACCGTGCTGATCGTCGCGCTCTGCCTGGGCGAATACACCATGGCCAGCCTCAACCTGGTCACGACGTTCCCGGTCTGGATCGTCGAGTTCGACCAGCTGAACGCGCAGATCTCGGTCTCGGCCTCGATCATCGCGCTGGTCGTGACCTGGCTGCTGCTGATGCTGATCGTCACGATCGGCAGCCGTCAGGCCCGCCGCACCGGCGGCAGCGAGGTCACGCTGTTCTCCGTTACCGCAAACACCAAGACGATTGGCGAAAGCTGATGGCAACGAACGAGGCGGCGGCCACCAAGGCAGCCGACGCAGCCGCCGCGGCCGCGCCGCCGCGGCCGCCCCGGCCGGGGGTACCCGCGAGGGCACCAGCGTGTCGCTGCGGGAGCTCAGCCGCGCCTTCGGCGCGTCCAAGGCGCTGGACGGGATGTCGCTCGAGATCGCCCCGGGCGAGCTCGTCGCGCTGCTCGGCCCGTCCGGCTGCGGCAAGACGACCGCGCTGCGGATCGTCGCCGGGTTCGAGACCGCCGACACGGGCGAGGTCCTCATCGACGGCAAGGACGTCTCCGCCGTGCCGGCCGCGCGCCGGGACATGGGCATGGTGTTCCAGTCCTACTCGCTCTTCCCGAACATGTCCGCCCTGGACAACGTCGGCTTCGGCCTGCGGATGCGCAAGGCGGGCGCCGCCGTTCGCCGCCAGCGGGCGGGCGAGCTGCTGGAGATGGTCGGCCTGTCCGCCCAGGCGGGGCAGTACCCGCACCAGCTCTCCGGCGGCCAGCAGCAGCGGGTCGCGCTCGCCCGCGCGCTCGCGATCGAACCGCGGGTGCTGCTGCTCGACGAGCCGCTGTCGGCCCTCGACGCGAAGGTCAGGCTGCAGCTGCGCGAGCAGATCCGCACCCTGCAGCAGCGGCTCGGCACCACCACCTTGTTCGTCACCCACGACCAGGAGGAGGCGCTGTCCATGGCCGACCGGGTCGGCGTCATGCGGGCGGGAAAGCTCGAGCAGGTGGCCGCCCCCGACGAGCTCTACGACCGGCCGGCCACGGCCTTCGTGGCCGAGTTCGTGGGCACCATGAACCGGCTCCCGGGGGAGCTGGCGGCCGGCGGCGGCGTCACCGTGCTCGGCACCACCGTGCCGGCCCAGCCCGGCGGTCCCGCCTCGGGCCCGGTCGCCGCGCTGGTCCGACCGGAGAACCTGACCGTCGCCCCGGCCGAGGGCGGCAACGGCATCGTCTTCCTGCGCACCTTCCTCGGTGCGACCAGCCGGATCACGGTGCTGCTCTCGGGTGACCTGCAGGTCCTGGTCGACGTGCCGTCGACCACGGCGGCGGCGATGACCCCGGGCGCCTCGGTCGCGGTGGGTATCCCGTCCGCGCCGGTGCTGGTCGTCGCGGACGGAAGCTGAGCCCGGCAGCGGCGGCGGACGGGGACGACCGCGTCAGTCGATACCGCCGAAAGACCACCAGGTTCCCGGCTGCCAGTCCAAGGCTGACCAGGTTCCGCGGGCGTGCGCGAACGGGTCGGCCGCCACCTGCGGCCCGTCCTCGGTGAAGATCATCGCGGGTTTGCCGGGGACCGTGTACCGGGCCCAGCCGGGGTCGCCCGCCGCCGCGAACGCGCCCCAGGTGCTGTGCAGCGCCGCCGGCAGGCTCCCGTCCTCCTCGCCGTCAGGACCGCCTTGCCAGATGGCGGCCCCGTCCGCGCCGTGCGCGCCGCGCAGCAGCGGCGCGTACTGAGCGAACCGCGGGTCAGCCTCAAGCATGGTGTGCGGGCCGTCGTAGCGCGATCGCCAGACGTTCCCGTGGGCCGCCTGAGCGTCGGCCAGCCGCTCGGCCGGCACCACGTACCGCTCGTCGGTCATGACCGCTGTGCGCAGCCCGGCCTCGTCCAGGTCCGGGTAGCGCGCGCCGTAGTCGGCCAGGACCTTCGCCGCGGTTCCCTGGCCGAAGTACTCCGCCAGGACCCGGTCCGCCTGCCGCGGGGCGTCCGGCGCGAGCAGCGCGTACAGGGCGCATTCGCGTTCGCAGGTCTGCACCAGCAGCGGTATCCCCGCCGCCGCGCCGGCCGCGATCGCCGTCAGCGGCTTGGCCGTCAGCGCCGTACCGTCGACGGACGGCCGCCAGACCCAGACCGAACGCGGCGCCGCCGCGATGGCGGTCTGGGCGTGCAGGATGTCTTCGGCCGGAACGGAGCGGAGCCGCTCGGCACTAGCGCCGAGCTCAGCCAGGAACCCCCCGGTGAGCGCCCGGGCCTGTCCCGCGTCCTTGACATGGTCGCCGCCGCTGGACTGCGCGGCGCGGGCGATCAGGCCGCGGGCAAGCGGCGAGGCCAGCAGGTTGGTCACCGATTTGGCCCCCGCGGACAGGCCGTACACGGTGATCTGCCCCGGGTCGCCGCCGAAGGCGGCGATGTTCTCGTAGGTCCAGCGGAGCGCGGCGATCTGGTCGTGCAGCCCATGCGCGCCGGTCGGCCCGTCGCCGGGCACGTCCAGGAAGCCGAGCGCGCCGAGCCGGTAGTTGATCGTGACGATGACCAGGCCGTGGCTCTTGGCGAAGGCGACGCCGTCCGCGGCCTGATCGGGGCCCTGCCCGCCCTCGTACCCGCCGCCATGCAGCCAGAACAGCACCGGCCGGCCGCTTACGCCCGCCGGGGCGGTCACGTTCAGGTACAGGCAGTCCTCGGCCGTCGGCGGTGTCCCCGGCGGTGGCGGCACGAGTTCCGGCTGCAGCGAGCGGTTGCCGTAGGCCAGGGTGTCGCGCGTGCCGACCCACGCCTCGGGCGGCTCGGGCGGGCGGAACCGGAGGTCCCCGACCGGCGGTTTCGCGTACGGGATGCCCCGCCAGGCGAGCACGCCGTCGGCGATCTCGGTGCCGCGCACCGTGCCGTACCTGGTCTGCGTGACCGTCATCGGCGCTGCTGCCCGCGGTCATCGCGCCGCACCGTCTGTTCACCTTCGGCGCGTAGGCTCGGCGCCGGATATTTCCTGAACTGGGGAGGGCGCGGCATGCCCACGATCATGTCACCGGTCGATGCCATCGCGGAACTTTTCGCGTCGGCCGGCGCGGCCGACTACCTGGGGGAACCGGTTACCGTGGCGGCGCACATGCTGCAGGCGGGCGCGCTGGCCGAGGCGGCCGGCGCCGCGCCGGCCCTCGTCGCGGCGGCGCTGCTGCACGACGTCGGCCACCTGCGCGGCGCCGACCCCTGGCCGGGGGGATCGACGTCAGCGGGCGTGAGCTGATGGCCGGCACCGACAACAACCACGGCGACCGCGGCGCGCAGTGGCTGGCCCAGTGGTTCCCCGAGTCCGTCACCGAGCCGGTCCGGCTGCACATCGCGGCCAAGCGGTACCTGTGCGCGGTCGAGCCGGCCTACTTCGCGCTGCTGTCCGAGGCCTCCGTCTACACCCTCACGGTGCAGGGCGGCCCGATGGGTGCGGCGGCGGCGGCCGAGTTCCAGCGCACCCCGCACGCCGCCGCCGCCATCGCCGTCCGCCGCTGGGACGACCAGGCCAAGGACCCATCGGCCGACGTGCCGGACTTCGGCTATTACCGCCCGCTGCTGACCCCGCTGCTCGCAGCCTGATCCGCGGGGCGGAATAGGACGGGCCGGGCCCGTGTTCTTCCCCCGGTCGGCGCGTTAGTGTCCCCCGGGCTCAGTTAACCGCCTTCATGGAATACCGTCCGGCTGGAGCCATGTTGCGCCTTTCGCCGTGAGGCGACCTGCGCGCCGGCCAGGCACGCCCTCGTGAGCACACGCTCCCGGGGGCGCTGTCATACCCGGCTCCTGCGGCCAGCGCTACGGACCCGGTTGTTACTGGGCCGCCGGGCAGCCGCTGTAGGCGACCTGGCCGAGGTCGGGGAACTCGTCCAGCTGCGCGGTCATCGGTTTCCCCGAGTCGGTGTAGCTGACCAGGAACTGGACCGGCAGTGGCTGGGGGCACCGCACCAGCACGTCGAACGAAATGGTCAGCCACTCGGTGGCCCCGGCCGGCAGCGTTTGCGCGGGCGGGGCGCCGCTGGGCAGCGCGCCGCACGTCCCGACCGAGGCGGCTGCCGGCCGCAGCCCGCCCAGCGGCAGCACCGCCCGGAACTGGCGCACGGCAATGGCGTGGCCCGACTGATTGGCGACCTCGACGCCCAGTTCCAGCGCCGTCCCGCGCTGGAGGGCACACCGGTTGCCGGTGGCGGCCAGGGCCGGGCCCAGGCTCTGCTGCGATGCCAGCGGCGGCGTCGATGTCTGTGCTGGCGTCGTTGTCCGCGGCCGCGGCGGTTGCGCTGCCCGGTTCTGCTGGTGGCCGCCGAGGTAACCCGCGATCAACCCGACCCCCAGCGCGGCGGCCGCGAGGAGGGTCATCTTCCGGTCGGCACGTCCCAGCCACCGCGTTATTCGGCCACGCTGATCGTCGCCGTTCCCGATCACGTCCTGGCCGTCCTCCGGCGGGTACATGCCCCCGATTGTAAATCGCCCGCCCCGGCGAGCAGCGTGCCCGCGCCCACGTGGGATCGGGAACTGATCAGGCAGGGATCGCCGGGCGGGGTTTGCCCGGGGCGACGGTGCGCGCCAGTATCCCGAGGGTGGCCCGCAGCGCGCTCTCCGGGATGACCGGGAAGATGCCCGCGTCCTTCCAGTTCTGCTTAGCCCCGGACCAGTCGTAGTAGGACGTCACCAGCGTCCCCTCCTCGATCGGCTGCAGCTGGTAGCCGTAAATGTGGCCGATGTCCCGCTGGCTGCGGATGGTCCAGGCGATCTCCCGGTCCGGCTCGAACGTGACGATCTCGACGGTGACGTCGTAGAGGCCGAGGGGATAATCGTTGAGCGCTTCCCGGTCCATGTGCACCACGAAGGTGTCTCCCACCTTGGCGACGACGTCGCCGCTGGCCTCCATCAGCATGCCGGAGCTGTCGATCGCGACGTGCCCGCGCGGATCACTGAGCACGGCGAAGATCTCAGCCGCGGGTGCGGCCACTGCCCGTTGCACTTCAAGTCGTTCCGTCATGCGCCCATTGTCGCGCGCCGGCCGGGTGACTGCCGCCGCGCCACCCCTCACCGCACCCGGCCTGACCGCGAGCCCCGCTGCTTTAACGCCTCCTCGCGGCCAACACTCACGTGCGGGCAGGCGAACAACCCGGGACCGTTCAGAAGGATGATTTGCTTTCACGGCTTTTTCAATGGGACTCGCGGCCGACCTCGTGCCCGCTGCCGCCGACGAGGAAGTCCAGGTCGGCGCCGTAGCTGGCCTCTTGCACGTGCTCGGTGTACAGGCGGGTCCAGCCGCGGCTGGCGTGCGGCGGCAGCGGCTTCCACTGCGCCCGGCGGCGGTCGAGCTCGGAGTCGGCAACCTCGAGGGTCAGCAGCCGGGACGGGACATCGAGGGTAACCCAGTCGCCGGTGCGGACCAGGGCCAGCGGGCCGCCCGCCGCGGCCTCGGGTGCGACGTGCAGCACGACGGTGCCGTAGGCGGTACCGGACATCCGGCCGTCGCAGATCCGGACCATGTCCCGGATTCCGCGCCGCAGCAGCTTGGCCGGCAGCGGCACGTTGGAGACCTCGGGCATGCCCGGATAGCCGCGCGGCCCGCAGTAGCGGACCACCAGGACCGTGTTCTCGTCGGCGTCCAGGTCCGGGTCGGAGACGACCGCGTAGTACGCCTCGGGGGAGTCGAACACCAGCGCCTGGCCGCGGTGCTTGAGCAGGTGCGGTGACGCCGCGGACTGCTTGAGCACGGCCCCGTCCGGTGCCAGGTTGCCCCGCAGCACCGCGGTGCCGGTGCCGGCCGGCTGGAACGGCGCGTCCAGAGCGTGGATGACGTCGCGATTCCAGCAGGGCGCGTCGGCGACGTTCTCGGCGATGGTGCGCCCGGTGACCGTGACCGCGTCGCCGTGCAGCAGCCCGCCGAGTTCGCGCATCACCGCGGGCAGGCCGCCCGCGTAGCAGAAGTCCTCCATCAGGTACTGGCCGCTGGGCTGCAGGTTCAGCAGCGTCGGCACGTCCTGGGCGAGGGCGTCGAAGTCGTCGAGGTTCAGCTCCACCCCGAGACGGCCGGCGATGGCGAGCAGGTGGATGACCGCGTTGGTCGACCCGCCGATCGCCGCGTTCACCCGGATCGCGTTCTCGAACGCCGCCCGGGTCATGATGGCCGACGGCCGCAGGTCGCTGTTCACCAGGTCGACGATCACCTGGCCGGCCCGCTGCGCGGTCTCGTAGCGGCGCGAGTCCACCGCGGGCCAGGTCGCCGAGTACGGCAGCTGCATGCCCAGCGCCTCGGCCATCGACGCCATCGTGGACGCGGTCCCCATCGTCATGCAGTGCCCGTTCGACCGGGCCATGCACCCCTCGGCGAACACGCACTCCTCGGCGGTCATCCGCCCCGCCAGCAGTTCCTCCTCGAACCGCCACACCGCCGTGCCCGAGCCGACGTCGGTGCCCTGGTATTTGCCGCTGAGCATCGGCCCGCCGGTGACCATCACGGCCGGCAGGTCCACGCTGGCCGCCGCCATCAGCAGTCCCGGCGTGGTCTTGTCGCAACCCGACAGCAGCACCACGCCGTCCAGCGGGTTCGCGCGGATCAGCTCCTCCGCCTCCATCGCGAGCAGGTTCCGGTACAGCATGGCCGTGGGGCGCAGCAGCGTCTCGCCCAGCGCCATGGCGGGGAACTCCAGCGGGAAGCCGCCGGACTGCCAGACGCCGCGCTTGACCGATTCGGCCACCCGGTGCAGGTGCACGTTGCACGGCGCCAGCTCGGACCAGGTGGTGGCGATGCCGATCACCGGCCGCCCGTCGAACACCTCGGGCGTGAACCCCTGGCTGCGCATCCACGACCGGTGGTTCATCCCGGCCCGCCCGCTCGCCCCGAACCACGCCGAACTCCGCCGCGCACCGTCAGTCGCCATGCCTCTATATCTAGACCGCGGCGCGACGCTTTGGGAAGACTCGCGGGCGCGGCATCGGTCACTGGATCGACTCAGGTCAATCCGGGTGCGGCAATCCCAGCTGCCGGTACCGGCGCTGGCGCTCGGCCAGCCGGGTGCCGTCCTCGCAGGCCGCCAGGGCCCGCAGTTCCGTCTCCAGCAGCTGGCCGCCGAGGTGCTCGGCATCTCCATGGTCAGCAACCCGGCGGCGGGCCTGTCGCCGGAGCCGATCGACCACCGGGCCGTGCTCGCGGCCACCGGGTCGTCGGCCGCCCGGGTCGGAACGCTGCTGTCGGAACTGCTTGCCCGCATCTGATGACGGCCAGAACAGCCGCAGCCCCGGCCAGGCACCGGCCCTGCTCACGTCAACGGACCTGAGCAGGGTTACGGGCCTGACCGGGGCTGCGCGTTCGCCCGGTTGCCGCTAAGGCAGGTACTTGATCAGGTTGGTGACGTCCGGGGTGCCGAGTCCGGTAACCGGGTCCCATCCCTTGGTCGCCGAATAGCCGGTGATGTCCAGCGCGGAGCCGTCCGTGTTGGTCAGCTCCACCGAGTTGTTGCCGGTGGTCACGTCGTGGAAGACGGCGCTGTAGAGCGGGGTCCGGGCCAGTGCGTACAGGCCGGGGTTGAGGAAGCCGAGCGGGCGGTGGTCCGCCTGGTCAGCCAGGGCGGTGATGGCGGCCCACTGCGGGGAGCCCGCGCTGGTCCCGCCGAACAGGTAGATGCTGCCCACCTTGGCCGGGTCGGCTTGCGACCAGGCGATCAGCAGCCCGTTGTTCACGTCACCGCTGTACGAGACGTCGGGCACGCCGCGCTGGCTGGTCTTGTTGAACCCGGCCTGGTAGCGCCGGCCGGCTGTACAGCGTGCTGTAACCGCCGCCGCTCGCGCCGTACTCGTCGTTCCATGCCGTCTCGGACTCGTAAGTGCCACTCGGCTGCGCGGCGGTCAGGCTGGTCGCCCCGACCCCGGTCACCAGCGGGTCGCCCGCGGGCAGGCTGGCGGACTTGATGTAGCTGGTCCCGTCGCAGGTCGGCTGGGCGGCGCCGTCGTCACCGGAGGAGGCGAAGACGGAGACGCCCTCAAGGGCGGCCGCGGCGAACAGCAGGTGGTCCGCCTTGGCGATCGACGGGGCCTCGCAGGACTCGGCCTCGCCGTAGCTCTGCGACAGCACCGAGCCCAGCCGGTGCGCGACCACGTACTTCAGCGCGTTCGAGGATGTCAGCATCCTGGTCACTCTTGGAGATGACCAGGTCGATCTTGGCCGCCGGGGCGATGGCGTGCGCGGACTCGACGTCGAGCGAGATCTCGCCGGTCCAGTTCACCTCGTCCGCGTTGGTCGGGTCGAAGACCGGCTGGCCGTCGGGGTAAATCACGTTCAGGTTCGCCGCCGGCAGCCCGAACGTGCTGTCTTCGACGCCCAGGTCCTGGGTCAGGGTCGGGTCACCAAAGGCATCGATGATGACGATGGTCTGTCCCGCCCCGGTCAGCTTGCTGGGGATGTTGTACGCGGTGGCGAGCTCCTGCGGGGTGTAGCAATTGAGCGCCGCCCCGGGCTCCTGGCAGCTGAACAGGTACCCGAAGCGGCCGGCGCGCCGGCCTTGCCGATGTAGTGGTAGGCCAACGGGTTACCGGCCCCGGGAGTGACGTGACCAGCCGTCGCCTGTGCGGCGAGCGGCTGGGCGACGGCAGCCGACGCGCCGAGCGGCAGCAGCGCGAGCGCCGCCGCCGCTCCGGTCGGCACCAGCGCCACCATGACATTTCGAAAACGCATCCAGTTCCTCCGCGCCCAATTGAAGAGGCGGCCGCCCATCGCGAGCAGACATTTCCGCTTCTGAGTCAGTTCCTAGAGACATATTGATGAAAACCGGATTACTTTGGGGCATTTATCCGCAAAGAGATCAACATGTGACACAAAGTCCTAACCGGCCCGCCCGCCCCAACCCGGTCCGCGCGGTCAACTTCGACCTGCAGCGCCAGGAACTGGCCGGCCACGTGGTGGAGGGCCAGCAAGAGCGTTACCAGCTCGACTGGCCGGGGCGGCGGGCGGCGCTGTTCGCCGCCAACGCGCCGGATGGGAAGATGCGCGGGCGCGGCATCGGCCACTGGATCGACTCAGGTCAATCCGGGTGCGGCAATCCCAGCTGCCGGTACCGGCGCTGGCGCTCGGCCAGCCGGGTACCGTCCGCGCAGGCGGCCAGGGACCGCAGTTCCGCCTCCAGCAGGCGGCCGAGGCCGGCCAGCAGCTGGCCGTCGGCGCGTTCGGCGACGATGTGGTCCACGATGCCGTGCGGCGGCCAGGTCGGCGGCGCGGATGCCCTGGCGCGCGGCGAGTTCCGGCGCGTGCGCGGTGTCCCTGAAAACGATCACGCTGGCGCCTTCGGGGGCGAGCGGGGCGAGCCACGCGTGCTCGCGCGGCGAGGACGCGGTCGGCCGGGAGCAGGGCCAGCGCGGCGCCGCCGGTGCCCTGCCCCAGCAGGATCGCGACGGTCGGCACCGGGAGGGTGATCAGGGTGGCCAGGCAGCGGGCGATCTCGCGGGCCACGCCGCCCTCCTCGGCCGCGGGCGAGAGCTCGCCGCCCGGGGTGTCGATCACGGTGACCAGCGGCAGGCGCAGGCCGGCGGCCAGCTCCATGCCGCGTTGCGCCGTCCGCAGCGTCGCGGGCCGTGCGGCAGAGCGCTCCGGTCCTGGCCGGCCAGCACGCAGGGCCGGCCGCCGACGCGGGCCAGCGCGAGGATCAGCCCGCGCCCGCGCGCAGCGTGACGATGTCGGTCGCGGCCGCCCGGATCAGGTCCGCGGCGCCCGGCCGGCGGCGCGCCGGGTGAGCAGCACCGACTCCCAGGCAGAGGTCTCGCGGCCGGCGGTGCGGGCCGCGGGCAGAGAGGCGGCGGCAGCGGTGGGGCGCGCGGGCGTCAGCGCCGTGAGCACCCGGTTCAGGTAGACGGCCAGCCCATCCGGCGCCACCACGGCGTCGACCAGGCCGTGGGCGAGGAGGTTCTCCGCCCGCTGCACCCTGCCGGGATCGGCGCGCCGGCCAGCGCCGCGTACACCCGCGGCCCGAGGAAGCCGATCAGCGCGCCCGGCTCGGCCAGCGTGAGGTGGCCGACCGACGCCCAGGAGGCGAAGACGCCCCCGGTCGTCGGGTGGCGCAGGTAGACGAGGTAGGGCAGGCCGGCGGCCTTGTGCGCGGCGACCGCCGCGGTGATCTTGGCCATCTGCAGGAAGGCGACGGCGCCCTCCTGCATGCGGGTGCCGCCCGACGCGGGCGCGGCGATCAGCGGCAGGCCCGCCGCGGTGGCGCGCTCGACGGCGCCGGTCAGCCGTTCCGCCGCCGCGACCCCGATCGACCCGCCGAGGAAGCCGAACTCGCTGACCGCCACCGCCACCCGGTGCCCGCCCAGCAGGCCCTCGCCGGTCAGCACGGACTCATCGGCCCCGGTGGCGGCCCGCGCCCGCGCCAGCTCAGCGGCATAACCGGGACCAGGCCGGACGTCGAGCGGCGGCGCGTCCCAGGAGCGGTACGTCCCCGCGTCGAGCAGTGCGGCGAGCAGGTCGGCTGCGGTCATCGGGCGCATGCAGCTGAATCTATGCCGGCGCCCCGGCCAGCCCGCCAGTCACCCCGCGGTCCGGGCCACCCGGGCGTGCTCGCGCATCGTCTCGGTGCCGTTCTGGCCTGGCTGGCGGCCGAACCCGCAGTACATCGCCACCCCGAAGTCGGGCAGGTAGCGCGAGGCGGTCGCGTGCCGGCGGCGCAGCCCCGCCTCGGCGTCAATCGGCAGCACGATGCCGAGGAACACCCGGGCGTCGCCCGGCTCCAGGTCGGCCAGCGGCCGGAAGAAGCTGCGGTCCTCGCTGCGCAGGTAGCGCGGCCCGGCCAGGTGCACCCAGTCGACCGGCCGCCCCGAGTTGGCCACCGCGAAGTTGGCCATCCGCACCAGCAGCGCCATGTCGCGGGCCTCGTACATCGGCCATTCGGGGAAGGTCCCGTAGCACAAGTGGTACCCGACGAGCACCGGCGAAGGAACGAGCCGGGTCAGCCGGGTCACCGGCCCGGCGAACCGCTCCCAGGCGCCCTCCGCCGTCCAGGCCAGCACCCGCTCGATGTCTTGCGTCTCGTAGGCCAGGTCCCACTGGATGGCCAGATCCTCCGGCGGGATCGCGTCGGTCAGCCGGTCCAGTTCGCGCGCGACCAGGTCCTCGAACCCGCGCGCGGCGATGGGGTAGTCCCGCGCGAAGTCGGCCTTGAACGCGTTCAGCGCACTGGCCGGGAAGGGCAGCCCGACCTGGAACCGCAGCCCGGCCGGGATCACCCCGTCCGCCCGCAGCCGGGCGAACACGGCGTAGGACTCGATCGCGTCGTCGATGCGCGGCCAGGTATCCCAGTGCAGCTCGGTGACCCCGGGCCGGACCCCGAACACCGGTGTCTCGTACGCGTGGCGCGGCACCCCGGTGGGCGACTCCGTCTCCCGCACCACGACCACGCCCGGATTCGGCCGCGCCAGCCGCTCCCGCTCGTAGCTCACCCAGCCCGCCCGCGGCCCGGTCTCGCCGTCCGGCAGCGCGAACACCAGATCGCCGAAGAACTCGCTCCCGGCGCGCAGCGCCCCCTCGGTGGAGTCAGCGGGCAGACTCCCCACCAGCAGCAGATCGCTGTTCACTCGCCGCGCCATCGCGGCCCCCTCTCCTGTTGGCCAATAGCCAAAATCCTTGCACTGAACGGTCCGTGGTTTCACCTGGGCTACGTTTAGTTCGGCGTCGCCCCGGCGCCGGCTGGCCCGACTGGAGGAACCCGCATGGAGGCACGGCAGGAGCCGGACGGCGCCCGGGTGAAGATCGGCGTCGTTTACCCGCAGATTGAGCTGGCGGCCGATCCGGCGTCGGTCCGCCGGATCGGGCGGGCGGTCGAGGACCTGGGCTTTGACCACCTGCTGGCCTACGACCATGTGCTCGGGGCCGTCCACGCTGACCGGACGCCCGCCCTGACGGGCCCCTATACCGAGCGCGACCCGTTCCACGACCCGCTGGTGATGTTCGCCCACCTGGCCGCCATCACCGAGCGGATCGGCTTCGCCACCGGGATCATGGTTCTTCCGCAGCGGCAGACCGCGCTGGTGGCGCGGCAGGCGGCCGACGTCGATCTGCTGTCCGGCGGGCGGCTGCGCCTGGGGGTGGGAGTCGGCTGGAACTACGTCGAGTACGAGGCCCTCGGGCAGGACTTCCATACCCGCGGCGCCCGGCAGGAGGAGCAGATCACCCTGCTGCGCCGGCTCTTCACCGAACCGGTGGTCGACTTCGCCGGCCGCTTCGACCGGGTTGACCGGGCCGCGCTGGTGCCCAAGCCGGCCCGGCCCATCCCGATCTGGCTGGGGGGTTCCGGCGAGGCCGCGTTCGAGCGGGCGGCGCGGCTCGCGGACGGCTTCATCTTCTTCGCCGGCGGCGCCGACCACGCCGCCGCCGCCTGGGACCGGCTGCGCGATCGCGTGGACAGCCTCGGCCGGCCGGTGGCGGAGTTCGGCGGGGACTACGTGGTGCTCGCCCAGGACAGCGTGAGCGCGCTGGCGGAGCAGATCGATCGCTGGCGCCAGGCCGGCGGTACCCATGCCTCGGTGGTCACCATGGGCCTCGGCCTGAACCGCACCGACGATCACATCGACTACCTCGCGTCGGTCGCGGACGCACTCGGCCTGTCGCAGCGGCCCGGCCTTCATCCGGCCAACGGATAGCCGATCCGGCGGCTAACCGGGGCAGGAAAAGGTGGAATGACATGACCGAGGCGAATAACCCCTTCGCCGGGACTGCCTCGTACTGGGGGCGGCCGCCGCTGCTGCTGGTCCCGCCGATCTTTGGGTTCAGGCAGGCGCAGCTGGGGTAGCGTCCGCGGATGGCGAGGACGGCGACGGGTGAGTCGGTACTGTCGCGCGCTGTCCGCATCTTCGACGCGTTCACACCGGACGAGCGGGTTCTGTCGGTGACGCAGATCGCGCGCCGCGCCGGGCTGCACCTGGCGACCGCGTCGCGGCTGATCGCCGAGCTTGAGTCGCACGGTCTGCTGGACCGCGAGCCGGACCGGCGGGTGCGGGTGGGCGTGCGGATGTGGGAGCTGGCGCTGCGCGCGTCGCCGACGCTGGGCCTGCGCGAAGCCAGCATGCCGTTCATGCAGGACGCGCACGGGGTGCTGGGGCAGCACGTGCAGCTCGGCGTGCTCGACGGCGACGAGGTGCTGTTCGTGGAGCGGCTCTCCGCCCGCGGTGCGGTGATCAACTACACCCGGATCGCCGGCCTGCTGCCGCTGCACGCGTCGGCCTCCGGTCTGGTGCTGCTCGCGCTGGGCAGCAGGGAGCTCCAAGAGCGGGTACTCGCCAAGCGGCTCCGCCGGTATACCGATGCCACCATCACCGACGCCGCCGCGCTCCGCGCCGCCCTGGCCGAGGTGCGGCGGCAGGGATACGCGTACCTGCCCGGGCATGTGCACGATGAAGCGCTCGGCGTTGCGGTTCCCGTCCAGATTCCCGTCCAGGTTCCCGTTCAGCGCGAGGCCGGCTCCCGGGATGCCCGGCCGCCGGTGGCGGCGCTGGCGGCCATTGTCCCGGTGGGCACCGAGGCCAGGGCGGTCGTGGGCGTCCTGAGCACGGCCGCGCGGGGGATCAGCCGGACCCTCGGCGATGCACGGCCCGATCCCGCTCACTGAACTCGGTCCCGCTCATTGAATGAGAACCCGGCTGCCTTCGCGCCGGGCCTGCTCTCCAGATCCACATCGCGACGTTTGATTTTGTTCAGGTGGGAGGCCGTGCGGGCCGCGTCGGCCCGCGGGTGATGCTGCTATCGCGTGATTATGCCGCGCTATGGCGTAGCTACTAGGCGCTATCACGTAGTGATAGCGCTACGATCACGCGCCCGTTATCAAAGACGTTAGATTCCCGTAATTACCTGTGCCGATACCACGTGACCAGGCATGGGCGGACAGAGCGCTAATATCTGAAAATTCGCCGCATCCCCGCCCCCGCCTGGTCTACCCTCCTCTTTCGGGGCGTTGCGGCGAAACCTGGGACATGGAGGTGGATTGGATGAGTAATAGGCACCAGTCCGCATGGCGACGCCGCAGGCGAGGCAGTCGCGGGGCGCGCCTGACGGTGACCCTCGCCATACCCGTGGCGCTGGGGCTGGCCATCGGCGCGGCCATCGCTTTCTACGCGGGCTCGCACAACGCGAACGCTGCCGGCGGCCCTGCTCCGTCGCCTCTCGGCAGCGTGACGGCCACCCCGGCCGGGACGGCGGCCAGTCCGGTCGTCGCCGTCAACGCGAACAACGTGAACTGCGACATCATCGTCCCGGCCAACCCGCTGACGGCGAAGGGGCTCGCGACTCCGTACCTGCTGACCGGGACGAAGGGGATGAGCCCGGCGCAGTCGGGCTGCGCGATGACCAACGCGGTTAACCTGGGGGCGTTCGTCCAGGCCACCATCCTGGACCCCGCCACCGGGCAGCTCTGGGTCTACGACCCGCTGGTCATCACCAAGGGCACCACCCCCGCCGTGCAGCCGTCGGTGCCCGACATACCGGCGGACTCGATCGTCACGCTCGACTTCGGGTTCAACGGCACCGACCTGTTCCAGGTGGGCGCCACGCCGGACACCCTCAAGGACGCCAACTGCGTCGACGGCCAGCCCGGTTCGATCTTCGGGCAGGTCTCGTACTGCAACGGGCCCGCCTTCTTCGCGGCCGCCTCCAGCCGACGAGCGCGAGCACAAGCTGGTGATCCCGTCCGCGGGCACCTCGCCGAAGATGATCGTCACCGGCGGCGCGACGGGGACGGGGAACGCGTGCCCGGTCACCCGGAACTTCGAGATCGTCGACCAGGACCCGTCCGACAACGTGACCACCGAGTACCTGCTGAACCCGGCCACCGGCCAGACCATGCAGGACACCACGTCCAACGCGGGCAACGTCGCGGGCTCCACCCTGCTGCTCAACGGCAGTGACAACACGCTGCTCGACGCGTTCATCGACCCGGTCCTCGGCTGCACCCCGTTCATGGCGCCCGACCTGGCCAACAACGACATGCCGGCCACCTCGCAGGCGCTGGACGAGCTGGAGGCCGGCGCCAACCAGCCGAAGCCAAGCGGCCCTCATCCCCGAAAACGACGAGATGGTCCTCAACAACGACAAGTTCGACGCGGCCAAGACCGACCTGTACCGGGCGGAACTCGGCCAGGCGCCGGTGGACGCGGCGACCGACCGCTACAGCAGCCCGGCGACGTACTGCCGGAACATGATCGACATCCAGGTGCCGTTCCTGGCCGCCAACCGGGCCCTGCTCGCGACCGGCCAGCCGCCGGTAGCGACCGTGGGCGACAACCTGCTCACCTTCATGGCCAACCGGCTGAACATGTCCTTCACCAACCTCGCGTGCCAGAACTTCGGCTTCACGAACCCGGTCACGGTCACCCTGAACGGCGCGGGCGCCGCCATCGCGGCCACCTTCAACATCACGCCGCAGGAACCGGCCACCATAACGGCGGCGGGGTTGCCGACCCAGGGACAGCGCAAGGGGCGGTCGCACCACGAGCTCATGAACCCGTCGGGCATGTAAGGGCGGGTGCGGCAACGATGACAACGCAGAACAACGAGACCGCGTCGCGCCCGTCGGAGGATGGCGGGCCGCTGGCTTCGGACACCATGGACAACGCGGCCCCGGCCGAGGGCGACGGTCGGCGGCGACGCCTAGTGCCTATCGCCCTGGCGATGGCCCTCCTGGTGGTGGCGGCGGGGATTAGCTTTGGCGTCATCACGCTGGAGCGCGGGCCGAGGGCTGCCGCGGCGGTGTCCTCGGCCATCCCGTCGCCTGCCTCGGGACCGGGCGCGTTCACCGAGGACGATGACCTCACCGCCCAGGACAACCAGTCCAACATCCTGACAGCGACAGCGCCGGGGCTGGTGCACATCCTCTCGGGCGCGACCACCGCCGGGACGGGCCTGGTGCTCACCCCGTCGGGGAAGGTGCTGACCAGCGCCAGGGCCGTCCAGGGACCGGCGAAACTGCAGGTGAAGTACGTGGCCTCGGGCGCGGTGTTCAGCGCCAGGGTCATCGGCGCCGATCCGGCCTCCGGGTTCGCCCTGGTCCAGATGGCGGGCCCGGCGGGCCGGGCCTTCGCGGTCGCGCAGATGGGCAACTCCGCCACCATCGTCGATGGCGCCTACGCCGCCAGGCAGTTCTCCTATCATCTGCCGGGCGAGGTCATCGACACCGCCGTCGGCACCAGCGGCACCGGTGACAACATCTCGCTCGACGTCGGCACCCTCGTCGGCCTGGACGCGACCGCCACCGTCGGCGGGAAGAGCCAGCGCGGACTGCTGGAATCGGTCCTGCAGTCAATGCCCACCAGCGGAATCGGCGGCCCGCTGGTGGACCTGGACGGCCAGGTGATCGGCATCACCGTCGCTGCCTCCGGCCGCGGCGGGACACATCGACGGCTACGCGATCCCGATCAACACCGCACTGGCGGCCGCCGCCAGGATCGACGCGGCCGCACACCGCCCCTGAGGAGAACGGGTCTCCAGCGGATGCCCGGTTCCCCGCTCGCCGGTCAGCTGAACGGCGAGCGGGGGCGCGGCTGCGGTTCGCCGTCGACGTAGAGGTCGACCTTCTCGTTGTAGAAGCAGGCCAGGCCCGCGACCTTTTGGCTCTCCGGCAGCGGCGCGCGGTAGATCCACACCAGGTCGGGGTGGACGCCGCGGCCGGTGTCGACCGACCAGTAGCCCGCGGTGCCCTTGTAGGGGCAGTGGCTGGTGGTGGCGGACGCAATGAGCAGCTCGCTGCGGACGTCGGGCAGCGGCAGGTAGTACCGGGGCGGCAGGCCGGTCTCGTACAGGATGTGCGGGCGGACCGAGTCGGCCACGGTGACTCCGTCGATCTCCACCCGCACGTGGCGGGAGCTGGCGAGGATGTCCACCCGCTTGTAGGGGTCCCGCGGATGGGTGTAGACCGGCTCGTCCTCCTCCAGCCACTCGTCCATCGCGGCCCAGTCGAACCGGACCAGGTCGCGCAGGGCCGTCAGCGGAGAGTCCGCGATAACGCTTCGCGGCGCCCTCGGCGACCGCGCCGTCCACCCGGACGTCGAAGATCTCCGCCTCGCCCCTGCTCGGGGAGTGCTCCGTCTTGCCGGTGGGCTCAAGGCCGGCCGTCACGTCCGCCGCCGGCAGGTAGTAGGCCGGGTAGTAGGGGATCTCCCAGACCAGGAAGGGGCGCTTGGTGTCGGCCACCAGGCGGCCCGCCAGGTAGGCGCGGACCCGCTTGGGGCCCTGCTCGACTCGTACCGCCCCGCGTGAGTTCTCATCCATGACAACCTCCCGTTGCCGTCCACGCTACCCCCGCGCCCGCGGGCGGTCAGACGTCGAGGATGAAGCGGGCGGCCGGGCTGAGGCGGGCGAACGTCTCCGGCCGGATGTACGTGCGCTGGTCGAGCTGCTGGCCGTTGGCGCGGCGGGTGAAGTAGGAGTGCACGGCGCGGCGCGGCCTGCTGGTGCGGTTCAGGGTGCCGCCGTGCCACAGGTGGCTGTTGAAGACGACGACGGTCCCGGCCGGGGCAACCAGCGTGACCTCGTCCGGGTGCGGGGCGGCGGTGTCGGGCATCGCGTCGCGCGCCGACACGGTCAGCCGGTGCGACCCCGGGACTACCCGGGTGGCCCCGTTGTCGACGGTGAAGTCGTCGAGCAGCCAGATCGAATTGCAGACATGGTAGGGGCCGGGGCCGGCCGGGCCGCCCTCGGCGTGCATCGCCTGCAGGCCCCGGCCGGGCAGGGCGGCCCGGCTGTTCAGTGACGACAGCTTGAAGTCGGCCAGCACGTGGGCGACGCTGGCCAGCACCCGCGGATCGGTGAAGCAGACCTCGAAGACGGGGTCCTTGTTGACCAGGTCGGCCAGCCGGTCGGTGCCGGCCTCCTGGTGGACCTCGTGGCCGGCGCTGCGTCCCTCGGCCGCCGTCAGCTCGGCCAGCCGGGTCCTCATCCGGGTGATCTGCCCGCCGGTCAGGACCCCGAACAGCGGCGCGTACCCGTCGCGGTCGAGCCGCTGCGCCGTGGCGGCGTCCAGCGTGCCCGCGGTGACGCCCAGCTCAGCGAGCGCGGTTGCCATGTCCATCTGACCCCCTCAGATCGAACGACCTATGGTTAAGGTCTACCTCAACAGTGGCCGCCGCGACCGCCAGCGGCCGCGTCGGCGCAGTTCCGAGCGGCGGGGGGCGCATGACGGAACCTGACTACCAGGCGCGGGCGGCGGCCGGGGTCCGCGTCCTGCAGGGGTGGTACGTGCGGCGCACGGGCGTCTGGGAGTCCACCGGCTGGTGGCAGGCGGCCAACGCGCTCTCGGCGGTGATCCGGTACACCCGGCATACCGGGGACCGGCGGCACGCGCGGGTGATCAAGCGCACGTTCCGGCGCGCCCCGCGCGCCCACCCCGGCTTCATCAACATGTTCTTCGACGACAGCGGCTGGTGGGGGCTTGCCTGGGTCGACGCCTACGACCTGACCGGCGAGAGCCGGTACCTCGACGCCGCCCGGTCGATCTTCGCGCACAACCTGACCGGCTGGGACGGCACCTGCGGCGGCGGGCTCTGGTGGAGCACCGACCGGACGTACAAGAACGCGGTCACCAACGAACTGTTCTTCACCCTGGCGGCGCTGCTGCACCAGCGGACGCCGGGCGACCGGGAGTACCTGTCCTGGGCGCTGCGGGGCTGGGAATGGATCACCGCCCGGGCCCTGGTCGGCCCGGGCGGCCTGGTCAACGACGGGCTCGGCGCGGACTGCGCCAACAACGGCGGCACCGCCTGGACCTACAACCAGGGCGTGATCCTCGGCGGGCTGGCCGCCCTGCACGACATCACCGGCGACGGGGACTACCTCAAGCACGGGGAGTTCATCGCCGACGCGGCGCTGACCGGGCTGACCAGCTCGCGCGGCATCTTGACCGAGCCGTGCGAGGCGGCCGCCGGGGGTGCCGCGGCCGGGTCCGCCGCGGCTGGCTGCGACGGCGACCAGACGCAGTTCAAGGGCATCTTCGCGCGCCACCTGCACGAGTTCTACCTGCGCAGCGGCAAGCCCGCCTACCGGGAGTTCCTGCTGGCCAACGCCGACTCGGTATGGGACAACGCGCGGAACGCCGACGGCCAGTTCGGGCTCAGCTGGGGCGGCCCCTTCGACCAGGCGGACGCCAGCCGGCAGTCGTCGGCCCTGGAGGTCCTCACCGCCGCCGCGGCCCTGACCGGGGGCATAAGACGACGGGCGCATCGTTAGTTGTAGGGTGACAACTATTGATGCCGTAGGCCCGGGAGTTAACGTTGCCTGAGATGTCCAGCCGGCGCCGTTACCTGGTGCTGGCCATCTGCTGCATGAGCCTGTTCATCGTCGGCATGGACGCCACGATCGTCAACGTCGCGCTGCCGTCGATCGCGCAGGACTTCAACGCGTCCGTCTCCGGCCTGCAGTGGACGGTCGACGCGTACCTGCTGGTGGTCGCCTCGCTGCTGATGCTGTCGGGGTCGGTCGGCGACCGGGTGGGCCGCCGGCTGATCTTCCAGCTCGGCCTGGTGATCTTCACCCTCGGCTCGCTCGCCTGCAGCCTCGCGCCCAGCCTGGGCGCCCTGGTGGCGTTCCGCGCGGTGCAGGCCGTCGGCGGGTCGATGCTCAACCCGGTCGCGATGTCCATCGTCACCAACACGTTCACCGACCCCAAGGAGCGGGCCAGGGCGATCGGCCTGTGGGGGTCCACGTTCGGCCTGTCGGTCGCGGCGGGCCCGGTCATCGGCGGGGCCCTGGTCGACACGGTCGGCTGGCGCGGCGTGTTCTGGGTCAACATCCCCATCGGCGTGGCCGCCATCATCTTGACCGCCTTGTTCGTGCCGGAGTCACGGGCGGCGGTCAAGCGCAGGCTCGACCCGGTCGGGCAGATCCTGGTCATGCTCACCCTGGTGACGCTCACCTTCGGGATCATCGAGGGGCCCTCCCACGGCTGGTCGTCGGCGCTGATCCTCGGCTGCTTCGCGGTCTCCGCGGCGTCGCTGGCGCTGCTGCTCGCCTGGGAGCCGAGGCGGGCCGAGCCACTGATTGACCTGCGGTTCTTCCGGTCCCTGCCGTTCTCCGGGGCGGCGCTGACGGCCATCACCGCGATGGCCGCGTTCGCCGGGTTCCTCTTCCTGATCACGCTCTACCTGCAGGAGGTGCGCGGCTACGAGCCGCTGACGGCCGGCCTGTTCCTGCTCCCGATGGCGGTCGCGATGGCCTGCTCGGCGCCGGTCTGCGGCCGGGTGCTGGCCCGCAGCGGCCCCCGGGTCCCGCTGCTGATCGCCGGGGCCGGGATCACCGCGGGCGGGGTGCTGCTGGTGTTCGTCACCGCCAGCTCCCCGGTCTGGTACGTGCTGCTCAGCTGCCTGGTGCTCGGATTCGGCATGGGCTGGGTGAACGCGCCGATCACCAACAGCGCGGTGGCGGGGATGCCGCGCGCCCGGGCCGGCACCGCGGCCGGGATCGCCTCGACCAGCCGGCAGGTCGGCTCCGCCCTCGGCGTCGCCGTGGCCGGCTCGATTCTCACCGCCAACCTGCACGGCCCGATCGCCACCGGGTTCACCGCCGCCACCAGGCCCGCCTGGTGGCTGGTGGCCGCGATGGGCGTCATCGTGTTCGCCCTCGCGCTGATCACCACCAGCCGGGCGGGCAACGCCAGCGCCGCCCGCACCGCCGAGCTGATCGAGCAGGCGGAGACTCCCGTCCGGCCCGGGTGGCCTGACCGGGGCGCTGCGGAGCGGGCGGGAACGGGCAGCCCGGCGCCTGAGCGTCGTGCCGGGTGTTGACTCGCGCGGCGCCGGCCGTGAGCTGCCCGGCAACCTCGGCCGCCCCCAGCGGCCCGGCCGGCCCGCTGGGGCTGACGGCTTGCTAGCGGGCCAGCTCGCCGAGCAGCCGCCGCTCTTCAGCGGGGGACAGGCCCCAGTCTTCCGGGCCGCCGCGGGCCTGGTCCCAGGACAGGGTGTCGCGGATCGTCTCGGTGATCGGCCGGCAGGACAGGCCCGCGCCGACCGCGCGGGAGGAGTCCACGTCGCAGAACGCCTCGTAGCCCTCCTCGCTGGCGTACCACAGCGGGACGCCGCCGGACTCGACGCCCGCCGCGGCGAGGCGGTCGCTGGGCACCCAGACCAGCTCGGCGTCGCTGTAGGTGGCCGTCCGGCACAGGTCAAGCAGTATCCCGATCGGACGCGGGGTGCCGGTGAGGTTGTACACGCCGGACCTTTCCCGGTGGCAGCCGTCGAGCAGGAACTCCGCCAGGTCCCGCACGTCGATCACCTGGGTGAGGTCGCCGGCGTCGCCGGGCGCCAGCACCCGGCCGCCGGCCGCGATCCGGCGCGGCCAGTACGGGAACCGGTCGGTCGGGTCGTGCGGGCCGCTGATCAGCCCGGGCCGCCCGATCAGGGCCCGGTCGCCGAAGATCTCACCGATGACGCCTTCGGCCAGGGCCTTGTTGGGGCCGTAGCTCTCGGGGTACTCCGCGCCGGGCTTGAGCTGCTCCAGCGGCGCGTCCTCGAGCTGCGCCTCGGTGGTGGCCTGGCTGGCGTAGACCGACACGGTCGACACGAAGACGTACCGCCGCGTCCGGTCCCTGAGGGCCTCGGCCGACAGCCGCGCCGTCGCCGGGTCGTAGCAGGCCACGTCGATGACCGCGTCGAACTCGCGGCCGCCGAGCGGTGACAGGTCCACCGTGCGGTCGCCGATGACGGTCTCCACCCCCGGGTACAGGCCCGGGTTGGACTTGCCGCGGTTGAACAGCGTGACGCTGTCGCCACGGCCGAGCGCGGCATCGACGATCGCGCGGCCGGCGAAGCGGGTGCCGCCCAGGACGAGGATTCGCATCCGCCCATGCTGGCACAGCTGCTGCACATGACCCTGCAGGGCCCCCTCGGCCTGGACTGGGCGAGCTCGCTCAAGCTCCTGCCGTGACCTCCGGCCATCGGTGGAGCAGCCGGATAACAGCAAGAAGCGGTACCGGGGTGCTGGATATCATGGGATCGTGACGGAGCGGAAACCACAGGGGATGGGATTCCCCACGTGGGTCGACCAGCAGATCGCCGATGCCGAGCGGCGGGGCGTCTTCGATGACCTGCCGGGGGCGGGCAAGCCGCTCAACCTCAAGCCGGGCGGCGGGGACTACGGCGACGCCTGGGTGCGCGACTACGCGAGCCGCGAGGGCGTGCAGCCCGACGAGTTCCTGCCGACGCCGCTGCGGCTGCGGCGGGAGATCGAGCGGCTGAACGAGGCGGTCGGCGGGTTCCGCTCGGAGGCCGAGATCCGCGCGGTGGCCGGCGAGATTAACCGCCGCATCGTCGAATGGCGGCGCATCCCGGTCGGCCCGCCGATCCACGTCCGCCTGGTGAACGCGGACGACCTGGTCGCCCGCTGGCGCACCGCCCAGGCCGCCCGCCCGGCGCCCGGCGGCCCGGCCGAAGTGCGCCCGCAGACGGCAGAGCCAGCGCAGGCGCCGCGGGGAAGCGGGCCGCGTCGGCGGCGCTGGTGGCAAAGCCGCCGCCGGGCGTCTTAAGCCAGCGGCCGGGGTTGGCCCCCAAGAGATAACAGCAAGAAGCGTCGGCAGGCCGCTGACCCGGCGGCTGACTTCGGCCGTCTTAGGGCCAAAGCTGCACGGCTATCCGTCCGAAATAACCGCGTTTGTCCCCGTCGCGACCGTACAACTTACGCCCTAACAACGGGAACGGGGGCTCGTGCGTCCACGACCATGCTGATAACAGCAAGAAGCGCTGGCGCACGCGCACACAGCACACCCAACCCCAAACCCACCAGCCCCGCTTACGACGGCAGGCGAACACCGCCCTCGGGATGCGCGGCCAGCGTCTCGGGCCCGGACGGGGCGTCGCCGGAGTCGATGTGGCGGAGCACGCCGAGCCCGGGGTCGTTGGACAGCACCCGCTCGATCTTGGCGGCGGCGAGGGGGGTCCCGTCGGCCACGCACACCTGCCCGGCGTGCAGCGACCGGCCGATGCCGACGCCGCCCCCATGGTGGAACGACACCCAGGTCGCGCCGGAGGCGGTGGAGGTGAGCGCGTTCAGGATGGGCCAGTCGGCGATGGCGTCGGAGCCGTCGGCCATCGATTCGGTCTCCCGGTAGGGGGAGGCGACCGACCCGGCGTCCAGGTGGTCACGGCCGATGACGATCGGCGCGGCCACCGCCCCGGACGCGACCAGCTCGTTGAACGCCACCCCGGCCTTGTCCCGCTCGCCGTAGCCGAGCCAGCAGATCCGGGCGGGCAGGCCCTGGAACTCGACCCGCTGCTGCGCCGCCGTGATCCAGGTGCGCAGGTGCTCGTTGTCCGGGAACAGCGACAGCACCGTCTCGTCGGTGGTGCGGATGTCGGCCGGGTCGCCCGACAGCGCCGCCCAGCGGAACGGACCCTTCCCCTCGGCGAACAGCGGCCGGATGTAGGCGGGCACGAACCCGGGGAACGCGAACGCCCGGGAGAAGCCGCCCAGCCGCGCCTCGTCCCTGATCGAGTTGCCGTAGTCGAAGACCTCGGCCCCGGCGTCCATGAACCCGACCATGGCCGCGACATGCTTGGCCATGGAGACGCGGGCCCGGTCGGTGAACTCGGCGGGCTTGCGCTCGGCGTAGTCGTGCCAGTCCGCCAGGTCGACCCCCTCGGGGAGGTAGGAGAGGGGATCGTGGGCGGACGTCTGGTCGGTCACGATGTCCACCTCGACGCCGCGGCGCAGCAGTTCGGGCAGCACGGTCGCGCAGTTGCCGGTCAGGCCGACCGACAGCGGCTTGCGGTCTGCCCTGGCCGCCAGGCACAGCCGCAGCGCGTCGTCGAGATCGCTCGCGACCACGTCGAGGTAGCGGTGCGCGGCCCGCCGCTCCAGCCGGGCCCGGTCCACGTCGATGACGAGCGCGACCCCGTCGTTGAGGGTGACGGCGAGCGGCTGCGCGCCGCCCATCCCGCCGCACCCGCCGGTCACCGTGAGCGTGCCCGCCAGCGTCCCGCCGAACCGCTTGGCCGCGACGGCGGCGAACGTCTCGTAGGTGCCCTGCAGGATGCCCTGGGTGCCGATGTAGATCCATGATCCCGCGGTCATCTGCCCGTACATGGTCAGCCCGGCGGCCTCCAGACGGCGGAACTCGGGCCAGTTCGCCCAGTCGCCGACCAGGTTGGAGTTGGCGATCAGCACCCGCGGCGCCCACTCGTGGGTGCGCACCACCCCGACCGGCTTGCCCGACTGGACGAGCATCGTCTCGTCCTCGCGCAGCTCGGTCAGCGTCGCCACCATCGCGTCGAACGCGCCCCACGAGCGCGCCGCCCGGCCGGTGCCGCCGTAGACGACCAGGTCGTCGGGGCGCTCGGCCACGTCCGGGTCGAGGTTGTTCATCAGCATCCGCAGCGGCGCCTCGGTCTGCCACGACCGGGCCGTCAGCGCGGTGCCGCGCGGGGCGCGGACCGTCCGTGCGCCTTCCATAAAGATCAAATCCTTTCGGGTTAACGGGCCGTGGTTACTCCATCAGCCCCATGATCGCTCGCGGCGGCCCCGGCGCGGTAGCGGGGATTCCGCCGCCGGCCCGCGGTTACCGGAGCGCGCCGATAGCCGCCTCGGCCGCGCGGACCGCCGCCCCGGTGGCCACGTAGGACACCGCGGCCTCGATCTCCGGGGCGAGGTAGCGGTCGGTACCGGGGCCGCTGACGCCCGCGCGGGCGCCCGGTCCGCCGTCGCCGGCCCGCAGGCCTTCGACGACGGCGCCGGTGCCGGCCCCGGGGGACAGCGGCGCCCGCAGGTCGAGGGCGCGGGCGGCGGTCAGCAGCTCGATCGCCAGGACCCTGGTCAGCCCGTCGACGCTGCGCCGGAGCTTGCGCGCCGCCGACCAGCCCATCGAGACGTGGTCTTCCTGCATGGCGCTGGACGGGATCGAGTCGACCGAGGCGGGGGCGGCCAGCCGCTTGAGCTCGGAGACGATGCCGGCCGACGTGTACTGGGCGATCATCTGCCCGGAGTCGACGCCGGGGTCGTCGGCCAGGAACGGCGGCAGGCCGTGCGAGCGGTGCGCGTCGAGCATCCGGTCGGTGCGCCGCTCGGCGATCGACGCGAGGTCGGCGGCGGCGATGGCGAGGAAGTCGAGCACGTAGCCGACGGGTGCGCCGTGGAAGTTGCCGTTGCTCACCACCCGGCCGTCCAGGGTGACCACCGGGTTGTCGATCGCGCTGGCCAGTTCGCGGCCGGCCACCGTCTCCGCGTGCGCGAGGGTGTCGCGCGCCGCGCCGTGCACCTGGGGGGAGCAGCGCAGGCTGTAGGCGTCCTGCACGCGGGTGTCGTCCGGCCCCTTGTGGCTCGCGACGACCGGGGACGCGTCCAGCAGCGCGCGCAGGTTGGCGGCCGACGCGGCCTGGCCGGGGTGCGGCCGCAGCGCCTGCAGGTCGGCCGCGAACGCGGCGTCGGTGCCGAGCAGCGCCTCGACCGACATCGCGGCGGTGATGTCGGCCGTCTTGAGCAGCGCGCGCAGGTCCGCGGCGGCCAGCACCAGCATGCCGAGCATGCCGTCGGTGCCGTTGATCAGCGCCAGCCCCTCCTTCTCGGCCAGCACGACCGGCTCGATCCCGGCGGCGGCCAGGGCCGCGGCAGCTGGCATCAGCGTGCCCGCCGGCTGGACGCGGACCTCGCCTTCGCCCATCGCGGCCAGGGCGCAGTGCGCGAGCGGCGCCAGGTCGCCGGAGCAGCCGAGCGACCCGTACTCGCGCACGACCGGGGTGATCCCCGCGTTGAGCATCCTCACGTAGGTCTGCGCGGTCGACAGCCGGACGCCGGTCCGGCCGGTGGCGAGGGTGGACAGCCGCAGCAGCATCATCGCGCGGATCACCTCGGCCTCGACCTCCTGACCCGATCCGGCCGCGTGCGAGCGGACCAGGGACCGCTGCAGCTGGGCGCGCAGCTCGGGCGGGATGTGCCGGGTGGCCAGCGCGCCGAACCCGGTCGACACGCCGTAGTGCGGCGCGATGTCGCCCGCGAGGGTCTCGATGACCTTGCGGCTGGCGGCGATCTCGGCTTCGGCCTCCCGCGCCAGTGCCACGACGGCACCGGCCCTGGCGACCTCGACGACGTCGGCGAAGCTCAGCGGGCCTGGGCCCACGATGACGGTATTCACGCCTCTATGATGGCCTGACCTCGTGACCAGCGGAACCGCGGCGGCCAGGTGTCAAGCATCACCCGGCTGCGGGTTCTCGCGCTGCCACTGGGCCAGGAACGTGGCCGCGATGTCGGCGGCGTCGGCGCGCATGGCCTGCTGCGGCATGGTCTCGGTGCCGGCCACCCAGCGCCGGGCTCTGGTGGCGAGCAGGTCGGCGCCCTCGTTGAGGGTGTGGCCCGCGTGGGCCTTGACGTGCGCGGTGGTCAGCTCGCGGCCCCGTGCGTGGACCAGGCCGGCCAGCGTGACCAGGGCGGGGGCGGTGCCCTGGCGGCGGGGGTGCAGGTCGTACTGCGGGGGCATCCGGCCGGTCTGCCCGCGCTGCCACCACCGCAGGTAGCGCAGCGCGCTCACGGAGTCGACGAGCAGGGTCACCGGGCCGGGGACGAAGCGCAGGGCCAGGTAGGCGGCGCGGAGCTCGGCCACCAGCGCCCCGGAACCGCCGTTCACGTTGTCGTGCAGGTAGTCGCCCGCCTGGCAGCCCCAGTGCCCGCTGGTGGCGAGGAAGGCCCAGGAGCAGTGCCGCCCGTCGCCGCTGCACGACCCGTCGGTCGCGATGAGCACCGGCCCGGCCGAACAGCGGCGCACCTGGCCCGCCAGCGGCTTGCGGATGACGGTGGCCGTGCGGCTCGGCAGCGCGGGGGCATGCGGTGCGAGCGCGGCGGGAACCGGGGCCCGGGTGGCGGCGGGGGACAGCGGCACCCGGCCGCCACCGGCCGCGGGCGGCGGGCCGGCGCTGGCCAGCAGCCCGGCGGCGGCCAGATGCCGGCCTGCCGTGTCACCGTCGCCGCTGATCATGGCGTCGACGGCAAGCGAGAGCAGCTCGGCGACCTTGATGTCGCGGGTCTTGCGGATGTAGCGGCGGAGCTGGTCGACCTGTGCCCGCCACGGTTCCCCCAGGAGTTCCTCGGTCGCAGGAGGATCCCCGGGAGGACCGGTGGGCATCTCGGTCGCCACGGCGCCAGTCTAAATTGGCCGGCCGTCCCGGGCGCCCGCAACGGCGCGGGACACGCCGGGCTGTTCCGATGGCTCGGAAAGTCCCATATTTCTTGCTGTTATCTGGGGAACAGGCTATTCTGCTGGCCATGCCAGCCTTGGACGCCGGCGCCCCGGCGCGCGACGCAATCGACGAATTCCTCCGGCATCTCGCCGACCGCGACCTGTCCGCGAGCACCCGCCGGATCCGCAAGACGTTCCTCACCGAGTACCTGCGGCACGCGCAGCAGGCCGCCGCCGACGCCGGGGCGGACGAGCCGCTGACGGCGGCGCAGCTGCTGGAACCGGAGCGCACCGCCGCCTGGCTGGCCGACGCGGCGGCGGGCAAGACCCGCACCCGCAACACCCTGCGCGGCCCGGACGCGGCGGCCTACCCGAACTCGATGCGGGTCCGGGCCGACACCGTGAACGCCTTCGCCGAGTTCCTCGGCGAGCCGGGGCGCGTCGACCGCCAGGCGCCGGCCCGCGGCTACCACCTGACCCCGGGTGACACCGAGAGGCTGCTGCACGAGCTCACCGTCAAACGGCCGATCCACGCCAACGCCATGACCGCGCTGCGCACCGCGGCCGTGGCGGCCGTGATCGCCGACACCGGCCACGGCGTCCCCGAGATAGCCGACCTGAAGCTCAGCGCGCTGCACCTGGACGGCGACGAGGCGCGCGCGGACATCGACGGCGAGTCCTACCCGCTCACCGGGTCCACGGTGCACATCCTCACCCGCTGGCTGGCTGCCCGCGCGTCACTCATCGCCGAACTGGAGGGCAGCGACCCCGGCTACCTCTGGATCCCGACCAAGCCCGGCCGGCCCCGGGGCGGCGTCCCGTCGGCCAAGCCCGGGATCAACCCGGCCGCGGTCCGCACCCTGCACGCCTCGCACCGCGCCCTGGTCAGCCAGCTGCTCGGCACCCCGCTGCGCCCCGGCGCGCTGCGCGCCGCCGCGCTCGCGGTGATCCCGGCCCGCAACCAGGAGTTAGGCGTCCTGCACGATCATGATCTGGTTCTTGTCCTGGTCGCGGAAGGAGAACATCACCGGCACCCCGCCGTCGCCGCCCATCAGCTGGGCGTCCACGTCGACGCCCAGGCCCTCGAGCTCCGTCCGGTCGGCGGCCGGGTCAGGCGAGCTGAGCAGGATGCCGGTCGGCCTGCCCGGCTGGAAGTCATTGCGGACCGGGCCGAACGCGACGTTGGCGCCCCCGCCGGGCGGCGCCAGCTCTATCCAGCGATCCCCGTCGCCGAACGGCACGTCCGCTATCAGCGTGAAGCCGAGCATCCGCGTGTAGAACGCGATCGCCTCGTCCTGATCCGTTACCGGCACGACCACGCGGCCCACCCTCGTCACCTGCGGCACTGTCGTTCCCCTCTCACCGAAAAGCGTGTCCCGATTATGACGCGCGGTAACGCCCCGCCTCATCGCCCCGCGCCGCCAATAGGAGACATTATTCGGCGGGTGATCAGCCATCCATTCTCGGTCACCGCGGCCGGACAGGTAAGCGGACCGCGCCCGCCAGGACCGCTCCGTACCCCGCGCACTAGGAGCCCGCGGCGGAACGGGGTACTTTCCCTTGTGACGCGCCGCGGTATCCGCGGCTGAGCAGGGGAGAGCAGATGGAGCTGGCTGGCGAGCAGGCGACCGCGGCGGCGTCGCCGCTGATCGCGGACGTGCCGCCCGGCAAGGCCGCCGTGATCATGGCCGACGGCAGCCGGCGGGTGACCTACGGCGAGCTGGAGGACCGCAGCCGGCAGGTGGCCCGGCTGCTGGCCGGCCTCGGCGTGCGGCCCGGCGATCACGTGGCGATCCTGATGGCCAACCGGCCCGAGTACTTCGAGATCGCCTGGGGCGCGCAGCGCGCCGGCACCTGCTGGACGCCGGTCAACTGGCACCTGACCGCCGACGAGGCCGCCTATATCGTCGCCGACTGCGGCGCCAGCGTCGTGTTCGCCTCGCCCGAGACGGCGCAGGCGGCCGCCCGGCTGCCGGGCGTGCGGGTGTTCGTGACCGGGGACGAGCCCGGCCGGGCCGGCCTGGCGAGCTACGAGGCGGCGATCGCGGGCCTGCCGGCCGGGCCGATCGACGCGGAGGTCGAGGGAAGCACCGTCTTCTACTCCTCGGGCACCACCGGGCGGCCGAAGGGGATCAGGCGGGCGGCCGAGTTCCCCCCGTTCGGTACCGGCGTGGCCCTGGACCAGGTGATGAACCTGGTCTACGGGTTCGGGCCCGACTCGGTCTACCTGTGCCCGGGCCCGCTGTACCACGCGGCGCCGCTCGGCTTCTCCATGGGCACCCACCGCAACGGCGGGACCGTCGTGCTGATGGACCGCTTCGACCCGGCCGGGTGCCTGCGCGCCATCGACGCGCACCAGGTAACGCATGTGCAGTTCGTGCCGACTCACTTCGTCCGCCTGCTCCGGCTGCCCGAACCCGAGCGCAGCGGCTTCGACCTGGGCACCCTGCGCCGGGTCATCCACGCCGCCGCCCCGTGCCCGCCCGAGGTCAAGCGGCAGATGATCGACTGGCTCGGCCCGGTGATCTGGGAGTACTACGCCGGCAGCGAGGGCAACGGCATGACCGTGATCGACACGCCCGGGTGGCTGTCGCACCCCGGCTCGGTCGGCCGCGCCATCTCCGCCGCCGTGCACATCCTGGATGAGAGCGGAGGCGAACTGCCGGCCGGGGAGGACGGGCTCATCTACTTCGAGGGCGCGGCCTTCGAGTACCACAACGACCCGGCCAAGACGGCAGGCTCGCGCAATGAGAAGGGCTGGTCCACCCTCGGCGACATTGGCCACCTTGACGCCGACGGCTTCCTGTACCTGAGCGACCGGCGCACCGACCTGATCATCTCCGGCGGCGTGAACCTCTACCCCAGGGAGATCGAAGAGGCGCTGATCGGGCACCCGGCGGTCGCCGACGTCGCCGTGATCGGCCTGCCCGACCCCGACATGGGCCAGTCAGTGCTCGCCGTCGTGCAGCCCGCCGGGCAGGCGGCGGGCTCACCCGAGCTGGCGGCCGAGCTGATCGCCTACTGCCGGGGACGGCTGGCCGCGTTCAAGTGCCCCCGGTCGGTCGAGTTCGTCGCCGCGCTGCCGAGGACACCGACCGGGAAGCTGCTCCGCCGCCAGCTGCGAGCGGAGCGGTATCCCGGCTGACCACGGTATCCCCGGCCGGTGACGGGCATCCTCACTTAACCAGCGGATCGCGGGGCAGCCCGAGTATCCGCTCGCCGATCTGGTTCCGCTTGATCTCCGAGGTGCCGCCGGCGATGGACATGGCCCGGTTCATCAGCACCAGCGTCGCCGCCATGGCGCCCTCGCCCTCGAGGAACGCCCCGTCCGGCCCGGCCAGCTCGGCCAAGATCGCGGCCGCCTCGTGGCCGAGTTCGGCCAGCAGCAGCTTGGCCACGTTCCCCTCCGGCCCCGGCCCGCCGCCCGCGACCGCCCGGTAGGCGCTGCGCAGGTTCAGCGCGCTCATCGCCTGGGTGCGGGCGATGTGCGCGCCGACCCGGCTGGCGCCGCCCGGCAGCCGCTCCGGGTGCGCGTCGAGCGGGCCGATGAAGGCCGAGCCGGGCAGCGCCATGCCGCCGTCGCCGCTGCCGATGCTGACGCTCTCGTTGCCGAGGGTGGCGCGGGCCACCGTCCAGCCCCCGTCGATGGGGCCGACCACGTCGGTGTCGGGCACGAACACGTCGTCGAAGAAGACCTCGTTGAAGTCCGAGTGCCCGGTGGGCATCTTCAGCCGGCGGACGGTGACGCCGGGCGCGTGCATGTCGATCACCATCGTGGTGATGCCCTGGTGCTTGGGCGCGTCCGGGTTGGTGCGGACGGTGGCCAGGCCGAAGCTGGCCAGGTGGGCGCCGCTGGTCCAGACCTTCTGGCCGCTGATCCGCCAGCCCCCGTCGACTCGGCGTCGCCTTGGCCCGGATGCCCGCCGCGTCCGACCCGGCGCCGGGCTCGCTGAACAGCTGGCACCAGATGACGTCCTGGTTGAGCGCGGGCCGGACCCAGCGCTCGACCTGCTCCGGGGTGGCGTGCTGGACGAGGGTGAGGATCACCCAGCTGGTGATGCCGAGGCTGGGCCGTTTGATCCCGGCGGCCGCGAACTCCTGCTCGATCACCAGCTGCTCGAGCGCGGCCGCGTCGCGTCCCCAGGGCCGGGGCCAGTGCGGCATCGCGTAGCCGGTCTCGATCAGCGCCGCCAGCCTGGCCGCGCCCTGCAGCGCGGCCAGCCGCTCGACGTCCGGCCGCAGCGCCGCCCGGATCGGCTCGGCCTCGGCGGGCAGGTTGATCGCCGCCGTCCGGCGGATCCCCTGCCGGACCAGGCCGGTGACCTCGGCCGCGGCCTGCTCGGCGGCCAGCACCGCGGCGACGGCGGCGGCCCGCCGCAGGTACAGGTGCGCGTCGTGCTCCCAGGTGAACCCGATCCCGCCGTGCACCTGGATGTTGAGGCTGGCGTTGCCCGCCGCGGCGGGGATCGCGAGCGCCGCCGCGATCGCCGCGGTGTAGCTGAACTGCCCGCCGTCGTCGCCGGCCCCGCCCGCGGTCGCGGTCGCGGCGGCACCCGCCGCGCGGCCGGCGTCCCAGGTCGCGGCGGTGGCCAGCTCGGCCGCGACCAGCATGTTGGCGCAGTGGTGCTTGACCGCCTGGAAGGTGGCGATCGGGCGGCCGAACTGGACCCGGACCTTGGCGTAATCGGCCGCCTGCTGGGTCGTCTCGGTGGCGATCCCGATCGCCTCGGCCGCGAATACCGCCCGGGCGGTATCGGTCAGCAGTCCGCGCGCACCCGGCAGCAGCACCGCGGGGGCCGCGTCGAGCCGCACCCGGGCCGCGCGGCGGCTCTGGTCCAGGTTGGCCGGGACCGCGGCGGTGACGCCGCCCGCCGCCCGCTGCACGACGGCGACGTCGTCGCCCACTGGGATCAGCAGGACGTCGGCCAGGTGGCCGCTGATCACCACCCCGGCGTCGCCGGTGACCGTGCCGTCGGCGAACGCCGCGCTGCCGCCGAGGGCGACCGCGCCGATCACGCTGCCGTCGGCGAGCCCCGGCAGCAGCCGTTGCGCCGCCCCGGCCGCCTCAGCCCCGGCCGCCGCGGTGTCGGCCGCCTCAGTGCCCGGCTCCAGCAGCCGGCCAGGACCGCGCTCGCGATCACCGTCGGCACGAACGGGCCCGGCGCCAGCTGCCGCCCCATCTGCTCGGCCACGACCAGCGTCTCCGAGAGCCCGAACCCGGATCCGCCGTGGCCGGCGGGCAGGTGCAGCCCGAGCAGGCCCAGGCCGGCTAGTTCGGCCCAGAAGGCCGGCAGCGGCTCCGTCGGCGCCTCCAGGAGGGCGCGGGCGGCCGCACGGGACTGGTGCTTGGCCAGGAAGTCGGAGACGGTCTGGGCCAGGGCGCGGTGCTCTTCGGTGATGGCGATCGACATGGCTATATAGTCCCCTCAAATCCGCGAAATGCCTACCGGGGACCGCGCTCTTATCGCCGGAACGCGGTGATCAGCCGGGCCTTACCCGGCTGGCCCGCGATTGCAGGTAGCGCTGCTCGGCGAGGCTGGCGGTCGCCTTCGCCGCGCGCCGGTACAGCGCGTACGCCCCGGCCGGGTCGCCGGCCTTCTCCAGCAGGTGCGCCCGCACCGAGAGCAGCCGGTGGTGGCCGGCCATCCGCTCGTCGCCGTCCAGGACGGCCAGCAGGGCCAGCCCGGCCGCCGGGCCCTCGGTCTCGGCCAGCGCGATCGCCCGGTTCAGGGTGACCATCGGGTTGGGCGCGATCCGTTCCAGGATCAGGTAGAGGGCGTGCACCTGCCGCCAGTTGGTCTCCGCGGCGGTGGCCGCGTCGGCGTGGGTCGCGGCGATGGCCGCCTGCAGCTGGTACGGCCCGAGCGCCGGGCTGGCCAGCGACGCTTTGGCCAGCCCGGTGCCCTCGTCGATCAGCGCGCGGTCCCAGCGCGACCGGTCCTGCTCCTCCAGCGGCACCAGATCACCGGCCGCCGTGGCCCGCGCCGCGCGGCGGGCGTGGGTCAGCAGCATCAGCGCCAGCAGCCCGGTCACCTCCCCGTCCCCGGGGAGCTGCGCGTGCACCATCCTGGTCAGCCTGATCGCCTCGCGGGCGAGGTCCACGCGGTCCAGTTCGGCGCCCGAGGAGGCGGTGTAGCCCTCGTTGAAGATCAGGTAGAGCACGTGCAGCACGACCGCGAGCCGCTCCTGGAGTTCCGCGCCCGACGGCAGGCTGAACGAGCTGCCGGCGGCCTTGATCCGCTGCTTGGCCCGGCTGATCCTGGCCGCCATCGTCGCCTCGGGGACCAGGAACGCGCGGGCGATCTCGGCCGTGCTCAGGCCGCCGACCGCGCGCAGCGTCAGGGCGGTCTGCGAGGCCGGGGTGAGCGTCGGATGGCAGCACAGGAACAGCAGGACGAGCGTGTCGTCGGTGTCCGGCCCGTCCTCGGGTGCCAGCGCAGCGGCCGGCCCCGCCGCGAGAGCCGTCGCCGACTCCCGCTCGCGGCGCGCGCGGTCACTGCGGATCTGGTCGATGAGCCGCCGGGACGCGACCGTCACCAGCCAGCCGCGCGGATTCTCCGGCACTCCCGAGCCGGGCCACGCCGCGGCGGCGGCGAGGACGGCCTCCTGCACGGCATCCTCGCACCCCTCGAACTGGCCGTGCCGGCGGACCAGCGCGCCGAGGACCTGCGGCGTCAGCTCCCGCAGCAGGTCCTCGAGGGCGGCCGCGGTCATGCCTCCAATTGCCCGGCGGCGAACACCACCGGCCGCACCTCGATGCCCCCCAGGCCCTCGATCGAGGCGTCCGGGATCTGCGCCGCCAGCTCGACCGCCCGCTCCTTGTTCTCGCAGTCGATCAGGTAGAAGCCGCCCATGAACTCCTTGGCCTCGACGAAGGGCCCGTCGGTCACCACCGGCTGGCCGTTGCGCACGGATACCAGGACCGTCTGCGACGGATCGGCGGCGGCTGCCGTGCTGATGAACTCGCCTGACGCCTTCAGCGTCTCGATGAACGTGCCGTGGCCAGCGCCAGCGCCGCCTTCTCCTGGTCGGTGAGGGCGTCGAGCACGGCCGGGTTGATGTGCAAGACGATCAGGAACTTCATCTCGTACTCCTCGTGGTTCGCGGGCCCCCGCTGGGCCCTTCGACTGACTAGTCGGAGCCGCCGCCGCCGTCTTGACATCCCCGGAACAGGCGGAAGGCGGCGCGGACCTCGCCGGCGAACGCGGCCGGCTGCTCGAGGGCCGCGAAGTGCCCGCCCTTGTCCAGCTCGTTCCAGTAACGCAGGTCGGTGAACAGGGGCTCGGCCCAGCGCCGCGATGGCCGGTAGATCTCCTTAGGGAAGATCGAGCAGCAGGCCGGGACCGTGACCGGGCAGGCGCCGGGCCTGCCATAGCTCTCCCAGTACAGGCGGGCGGCCGACGCCCCGGCGCCGGCCAGCCAGTACAGCATGATGTTGTCCAGCATCTCCTCGCGGCTGAAGACGTTGCCCGGGTCGCCGTCGCAGTCGCTCCAGGCCTGGAACTTCTCGACGATCCAGGCGCAGAGCGCGGCGGGGGAGTCGACCAGACCGTAGCCGATGGTCTGCGGGCGGGTCGACTGCTCGGCGGCGTACCCGGCGCCCTGGGCGCGGTGGCGGCCCGCCGCGGCCAGCGCCGCCTGCTCGCGTTCGGTGAGGTCGCCGAGCGCAGCCGGGTCGGGGAAGGCCGCCAGGAAGTTCAGGTGGATGCCGAGCACGTGCCCGGGGTGGCGCCGGCCGAGCGCCATCGTCACCGCGGAGCCCCAGTCGCCGCCCTGCGCACCGTAGCGCGGGTAGCCGAGCCGTGCCATCAGCTGGTCCCAGGCGTCGGCGATCTTCTCGACGCCCCAGCCCGGCCGGGCCGGCTTGCCGCTGAATCCGTACCCGGGCAGCGTCGGGCAGACCACGTGGAACGCGTCGGACGCGCTGCCGCCGAACGCCACCGGATCGGTCAGCGGCTCGATCACCTTGCGGAACTCGACGACCGAGCCGGGCCAGCCGTGTGTCATGACCAGCGGGGTGGCGCCGTCGTGCGGGGAGCGGATGTGCAGGAAGTGCAGGTCAAGGTCGTCGATGCGGGTCCGGAACTGCGGGAAGCGGTTGAGCCGGGCCTGCGCGGCCGGCCAGTCGTACTCCTGGAGCCAGTAGCGGCACAGCTCGCGGGCGTAGCCCAGCGGGGTTCCCTGTGACCAGTCATCGACGGTCGCGGCTTCCGGCCACCGGGTGCGGCGCAGCCGGTCGCGCAGGTCCGCCAGGTCGGCTTCACCGATGCCGATGCTGAACGGTGTGACATCGTCGCTCACTGGTGCACCATCTCCGTCCGGGTCGCTCGCTCACTGCCGACAGTCTGACCCGCCCGCCGGCCCCCCATCAACCTCGGCCCCGTCGCGGGCCAGGGCCGCCAGCAGCGCCGCGATCGCGGGGGAGTCGCTCATCGAGGCGCGGTGCAGCGCCACGATCTCGCGGCACGGCACCGGGTCGGCGGCCGGCAGCGCCACCAGGTCGGGGCCGAGCGGCGCGCGGCCGAGCCGGGGCACGAGCGCGATGCCGAGCCCCGCGCGGACCAGTTCCAGGTGGCTGGCGAACTCCAGCGAGACGTGCGCGATCGCGGGCAGGCTGCCGGTGCCGTCGTACATCCGCAGCAGCCACTGCCGGCAAATGGTCCCCTCGGGGGTGGCGATCCAGTTCTCCGCCGTCAGGTCGCGGGGGGTGACCACCGGGCGGCCCGCCAGCGGGTGGTCACGGCGCATGATCACGTCGGCCAGGTCGCTGGCCAGCGGCGTGCTGGTGACATGACCGGGGACCGGCAGCGGCACGTCCCCCCAGCTGTGCGCCACCCCCAGGTCGGCCTGCCCGGAGGCGACCAGGTCGATGGCGTCCCACGGCTCGCGCTCGGTCAGCGACACGCGCAGCCCCGGGTGGGCGGCCAGCACCGGCGGCAGCGCGGGCGCGATGAGCCCCCGCATCGCGGTGGAGAACGCCGCCAGCCGCACGTGCCCGGCGACCGTTCCCGCCTGCCGGTGCAGGCCCGACTGGAGCTCCTCCAGGTCCGACAGCAGGCGGCTGCCCTGCTCGGCCAGGTGCCGGCCGTGCCTGGTGAGCATCACGCCGCGGCCGACCCGCTCGAGCAGCGGCACCCCGGTCTGCCGTTCCAGCCGCTTAATCTGCTGCGACACCGCGCTCGGGGTGAAACCGAGTGAGTCGGCCGCCGCCACCACCGACCCCTGCGCCTGCACGGCGCGCAGCGAGTCCAGCGCCACCAGATCAATCATGAAGCGATGCTACACAATCAGCGGTGCGAACATTCGCTGGTGCTTCATGATGGCTCGCCCTAGCTTTAGTCCCGTGAACCGTCGTGACACCAGCCTGGTTATCCTCGTCGCCGCCCTGTGGGGCTTCAACTTCGTCGTCATCGACTGGGGCATGGGGACCGTGCCGCCGCTGCTGTTCGCGGCCATCCGCTTCTCGGTCGTCTCGCTGGCCTGCTTCTTCGTAGCGCGCCCGCCGGTGCCCTGGCGCACCGTGGCCGCGGTCGGCGCGTTCATGAGCCTCGGGCAGTTCGGCTTCCTCTACCTGGCCCTGCACCTGGGCATGGGACCGGGGCTGGCCGCGCTGGTGCTCCAGTCGCAGGCGGTGTTCACCATCGTGATCGCCGCCGTCGCGCTGCGCGAGCGGCCGACCCGGGCGCAGGTGGCCGGCGTCGCGCTCGGCGTGGCCGGCCTGTTCGTGGTCGCGTTCGGGATCGGCGGCCAGGTGCCGCTGGCGGCGGTGGGCCTGTGCCTGCTGGCCGGGCTGTCCTGGGCGGCAGGCAGCGTCGTCTCGCGCGCCTCCGGCGCGCCGGGCGGGCTGGCGCTCACGGTCTGGTCGGCCACGGTGGTGCCGCTGCCGCTGCTCGGCCTCAGCCTGCTGATCGACGGCCCCGCCGCGGTGGGCCACGGCCTGGCCCACCTGGGCTGGCGCGGCGCCGCGTCCACGCTCTACACCGCCGGGCTGTGCTCCCTGGTCGGCTACGCGCTGTTCAACCGGCTGCTGTCCCGCTACCCCTCGGCCGCTGTGGTGCCGTGGGTGCTGCTCGCCCCGGTCGTCGCGATGGCCAGCGCCTGGGCGCTGCTGGGCGAGGCCCCCGGCGCCGCCGAACTGGCCGGCGCGGCCCTGCTCGTCATCGGTGTGCTGGTCGCCCAGGGGACCTTCAGGCGGCCCTCTCATGGCGGCGGAATGCAGCTTCTTCCGCCCGAACGCACGCGTGGCTGCGCGCCCACGGCCAGGCCGCGACCGCGGGCAGCCACGTGAACCTTCTCGTCGACGCCGGCCGGGTCGACCGGACACCGCCACCCTTCCCAACCCGCCGGACTGAACGCGGGCTCTTGCGTCACGGGTGCAGCGACAGGCCCTTGAACACCTTGTCCACGGCGTTGCGCGGACCGTAAACGGCCACGCCCACCAGGGGCAGGTCGTCGGCGGCGACGGCCCGGACGACCTCCCGGTTGGCCTCGTCGTGGCCGGTCTTGAACATCTCCTCGATGTACACGGCGGTGGCGAGCTCACGGCCGACGGCCAGGCCGCGGACCCGGGCCAGGGCCGGGCTGTCGGCGGCGTAGATGAGAACCGGCTGGCGGAACATCGGCAGGTAGGGGTTGCCCGAGCCGTCCTCGTACGGCTCGCCGATGACCGCCGGGGCCCCGGCCGCCACCGAGCTGGCCAGGAACGCGGTGACGTTCAGCTTCTGCCACGCGGCCAGGCTCTCCTGGACCGCGATGGCGATCTTGGTGTCGAATTTCATGCGTCCATCCTGCCCGCTGGGAACAACCGGCGGTCTTGAACGCTGGTGCGGGCAGAGAGTGGCAGAGGAGCGGAGCAGATGGCGGGAAATGGAACGGTGACAGGGGACTGGGCGCGCTACTGGCGCGCGGCCGACGAGCCGCTGGAGGCCATGCACGCCCACTTCGAGCGGCACGTGTACCACCGGCACAGTCATGACAGCTACTCGCTGGGCGTCACCGACGTCGGGGCGCAGTCGTTCAGCTGCCGGGGGGCGGCCCACACCAGCGCGGCCGGGATGGTGATGGCCTTCAACCCCGATGACCCGCACGACGGCCAGGCCGCCGACGGGGACGGCTTCACCTACCGGATGATCCACTTCGGGCCGGAGCTGGTGTCGCGGGTGCTGGCCGGGGCGGCGGGCCGACCGGTCGGCCTGCCGCTGTTCGCCGAGCCGGTGCTCAGCGACCCGGTGCTGGCCGCCCGGCTGCGCGGCCTGCACCGGGCGCTGCTGGGCGGCGCGACCACGCTGCGGCGCGACGAGCTGCTGGCGGCCGTGGTGCTGGCGGCGGCCCGGCAGGCGGGCAGCCGCCCGCGCACGCCCGCGCTCACGGCGGAGTCCGCCCCGGCCGGCGCGCGGCAGGTCGCCGGGCGGGCCCGCGACCTGATCGCCAGCCAGCGCCTCGACGACGTCACCGCCGGCGACCTGGCCGCGGCCACCGGCCGCAGCCGGTTCGCCGTGCACCGCGCGTTCAGCCACATCTACGGGATGTCGCCCGGCGACTACCAGCGCCAGCTGCGGCTGCGCGAGGCCCGCTCGCTGATCGCGGCGGGCCGCCCGATCAGCGAGGCGGCCGCCCTGGCCGGGTTCGCCGACCAGAGCCACCTGTCCCGCTGGTTCATCCGCTACTACGGCGTCACGCCAGGGCGCTACCAGCGCGCCGCGGGCCAAATTTCTCGTTACTTATCGCCGATTGCGATCATTTCCGCCGTTCCGCGTCGTCCTAGGTCTTGTGGCCCCGCATGCCCGTGCTGGCCGCCGCTTGACAGGGGCAGCGGCTGCCAGCCGGGCTGGGTCCGGTTTGGCTCGGCGGCGTCGATGTCAGCACCGCGGATACGGGCACCGGAGCGGGCGGCGTGGCAGCCACGGTCCGTTCCGGCTGATCAGGAATTTGTTTTTGATCTTCCGCGTGCTGGCCTACCCTCGGACGGGTGACTCGAAGCGATCGCGGAGTGACGCCGCAGAGCGAAGACTTCTCCGCCTGGTACAACGAACTGGTCATCAAGGCCGAGCTGGTCGACCACGGCCCGGTGCGGGGCACGATGGTCATCCGGCCGTACGGGTACCGGATCTGGGAGCTGATCCAGTCCGAGCTGGACTCTCTGATCAAGCAGACCGGGCACCAGAACGCGTACTTCCCGCTGCTGATCCCGCAGAGCTACCTGCAGCGCGAGGCGGAGCACGTGCAGGGGTTCGCGCCGGAGCTGGCGGTGGTGACGCACGCGGGCGGCAAGCAGCTGGAGGAGCCGCTCATCGTCCGGCCGACCTCGGAGACGGTCATCGGCGAGTTCATGGCCAAGTGGATCAGCTCGCACCGGGACCTGCCGATGCTGCTCAACCAGTGGGCGAACGTGGTCCGCTGGGAGCTGCGGCCGCGGATGTTCCTGCGCACCACGGAGTTCCTCTGGCAGGAGGGCCACACCGCCCACGCCGACGAGGCCGGCGCGATGGCCGAGACCATGCTCGCGCTGCACGAGATCTACCTGCGCACCGCCCGTGACCTGGCCGCCATGCCGGTCGTCGAGGGGGAGAAGACGGCGGGTGAGCGGTTCGCGGGCGCGGTCCGCACGTTCAGCATCGAGGCCATGATGCGGGACGGCCGGGCGCTGCAGGCCGGCACGTCGCACTACCTGGGCACGAACTTCGCCCGGGCGTTCGGCATCCAGTACACGGGCGAGGACAGCCGCCTCGCGTACGCGCACACCACCTCGTTCGGCATGACCACCCGGATGATCGGCGGCGTGATCATGACCCACGGCGACGACAAGGGGCTGGTGCTGCCGCCCCGGCTCGCGCCCTATCAGGTGGTCATCGTGCCGATCGGGCGCGGCGACGCCGTCGGCGAGGTCACCGCGGCCGCCGCGGCGCTGGCGGCGCGGCTGGCCGATGCGGGGATCCGGGCGCACGTCGACAGCCGGACGCACGTGTCGCCCGGGTTCAAGTTCAACGACTGGGAGCTGCGCGGGGCGCCGATCCGGCTTGAGCTCGGCCCGCGCGACCTGGCTGCGGGCAGCGCGGTGATGGCCTGCGGCTCGGCGAGGGCAAGGAGCCGATCTCGCTCGACGGCGCGCCCGCGCGGCTGGCGCGACGAGCTGGCGGCGTTCCAGGACCTGCTGCTCGAGCGGGCGGCCGCGTTCCGTGACTCGCACACGGTCGCCGTCGATGAGTGGGATGAGTTCGTCAAGGCGGTCGCCACCGGCTGGGCCCTGGCGCTGCACTGCGGCAGCCGGGAGTGCGAGGAGGAGATCAAGGCCGCGACCGGGGCCACCGCCCGCTGCGTGCCGCTGGACGGGCCGCCCGGAATCCGGGCCGTGCATCCGCTGCGGGCTGCCGTCGGCCTACGGCACGCGGGTCATCTTCGGCCGCGCGTACTAGGGAAAGTCCTACCCGCCCGGTAGGTATGGGGGAGCGGGGCATTTGCCGCACGGTCTCGAGTCCACAGGAGCGTGATGAGCACGGCATGGACGATAACGTTCGACTGCGCCGACCCGGCCGCGCTGGCGGCGTTCTGGTGCCGGGCCCTGGGCTACGTGGAAGGCGCGCCGCCCGGCGGGTTCCCGACCTGGGAGAAGTATCTGGCCAGCGTCGGCGTGCCGCCCGAGGAATGGGGCGACGGCGCTTACATCGAGGACCCGGACGGTCTTCGGCCTGCCATCTCGTTCCTCAGGGTGCCGGAGCCCAAGACGGCCAAGAACCGCGTCCACCTGGACGTCCAGGCGGGCGGCGGCCGCGCCGAGCCGCAGGAGGCCCGCTGGGCGCGCGTGCTTGCGGCCGTCCAGCGCCTGGCCGGGGCGGGCGCGACCGTGATCCGGCAGGACCTGCAGGACGGGGTGCCTGATCACGTCGTCATGGCCGACCCCGAGGGCAACGAGTTCTGCGTCGTCTAGTGCGCCCGGCGCCCGCGGCGGGCGGTGGGTATCCTACAGGCCGCGAGGTGCTCCTCGATGGTGCCGACGACGGCGGGGTCGCCGGTGAGCGTCAGCTAATCGGCCCTGGCGGCGCTTACGCGTGACGCTCGCGGAAGGCCGCCGCCTTTACCCGGTTCTGGCAGGCGGTCGAGCAGAAGCGCCGGCTGCCGTTGCGGGTGGTGTCGACGTAGACGCGGTCGCAGTGCGGCGCGGTGCACACGCCGAGGCGGTCGTAATACTCCCCGCCGAGCACGATCGCGAGCCCGGTCGCGCAGCCCGCCTGCCATCCCTTGACCATCGACGTCTCGTCGGCGGAGTGGAAGTGCAGGTGCCAGGGCTCGTCGTCGTGCCGCTCCAGGGCCGGGCGCGCGCCGGTGTCGTCGAGCATGTGATTGACCCGGCCCGCCGCGCTGTCGGTGTCGTCGGCCGCGACGGCCTCGAAGACGGCCCGCAGGCCGGCCGCGACAACGCCGAACTCAGCCGCCTCGTCCGTGCTGACCGCGCGGCGGCCGCCGGCCGACCTGAACAGGGCGCTGATCGCCGCGGCGCGCTCGGCGCCCGCAGGCGGCAGGTACTTCCGGCTGCGGTCCTCACCCTCGGTCAGCAGGTTCACCAGGCCCACCGCAACCCCGACGACAAGATCCGTGTGACTGTTGAAATTCACTTGACCAGTTACTTCCCGCCATTTTACAGTGATCACTGTCAAAGTCATCTTAACCAGTGACAGGAGTCTGGCATGCCCGAACTGAAAGACCGGCCGGAACTCGGCGCAGCCGCCGCCCGCGACTGGATCGAGCGCTGGGACCGCCAGCAGGAGGTCTACATGCCGGACCGGGAGGACAGGTTCACCGCGCTCATCGACGCGGTGCAGGCCAGCGTCGGCCGGCCGGACCCGCTCATCCTCGACCTCGGCTGCGGCCCCGGGTCGCTGGCGGTGCGGCTGCTCGCCCGGCTGCCGGGGGCGACCGTGATCGGGGCCGACGCCGACCCGGTCACGCTCGCGCTCGGCCGCGCGGCCCACGCGGACCTGCCCGGACTGCGCTTCGTCAGCCTCGACCTGCGGTCAGCGGACTGGGTGCCGCGGCTCGGCCTGCCCGCCGGGCGCCAGGCCGACGCGGTGGTGTCCAGCACCGCGCTGCACTGGCTGCGCGCGCCGGAACTACGCGATCTGTACGCCACGCTGGCGCAGCTGCTGCGGCCGGGCGGGGTGTTCCTCGACGGTGATCACTTCCAGCAGGATCAGACCTCGAGCCCGGTACTGGCCCGGCTCGACCGGGTGCTTGAGGAGCGGGAGGCGCAGCGGCGTTACCCGGACGGCCACGCCGGCCGGGCCGAGAACTGGAACCAGTGGTGGCAGTCGGTCGCCGCCGAACCAGCCCTGGCCGAGGCCGCGGCGCAGCGGGAACGGGGCCACGTCCACCACGGGTCCGAGGGTTCGCGGCTCGCGACGCATACGGGCGCGCTCCGCGCGGCCGGGTTCACCGAGGTGGGCACGCTGTGGCAGCGCGGCTCCAGCCGCGTCCTGTGCGGCGTCCGTTAGGGCGGATCTGAGGTTGTCTGCGGAGTCTGGCTGTCAGCGTGTCGGAACCAGATTCCGCGGATTAGCGGGGTGGCCTGCCGGTAGCGGCCAGCAGGCCGCCCCAGGCGTCGTCCGGGCCACCCGATTCTGGACGGGCAGCGTCGGGATGCTGCTGCGCCAGCACCTTGCGGTACAGCTGCGCGGGGGGAGTGAAGGCGACGCCGAGGCCGGTGAGGGCGTCGTCGGAGTGCACCAGGAGCTCAACGCAGGCGCGGTTCGCCGGCCGAGGGGGCGCTGGTAGAGCGGCTGGCCTCGGACGCTCGCGCCTCGCATGTGCTGGCTTCGGGCGGGGGAGGGCCTTCCTGCCAGGTCAGGTTGCGGATGGAGGGGGCCGCCAGGACTGCCAGGGTGCCGAAGACGGCCCAGGCGGCACCGAAGCCGAGCACGGCGCGGGCGCCGACGGCCGCGGCCACCGGGCCGGCCGCGATGAAGGCGAGGGGGCCGAGCGCGTACGCGCCGACCAGGTTGAACGAGCTGACGCGGGACAACGCGCCCGCGGGCAGCCGCTGCTGTGTGACGGTCGTCGAGAGCGCCCCGCCCAGCGCGGAGCCCAGGCCCGCCAGCAGGGCGCCGGCCGTCACCGCGACCGCCGGCAGGTGCAGGGCCAGCGTGAGCGGCGGGAGCGGGAAGCCGAGCGTGGCCAGGGTGGCGACAAGCAGCGGGCGGCGGGGGCGGCGGCCAAGCGCGAGCAGGCCGCCGATGATCGCGCCGGCGCCGAAGCAGGCCAGGATCGCGCCCCAGGCGCGGGCGCCGCCGAGATACTGCCGCGTCAGCACCGGGCCAAGTACCAGGTACGGACCCCAGGTCAGCAGGTTGAACAGCGTGAACTGGACGGTCTGCAGCCAGAGCCAGACGCGCGCGGAGAACTCCGCCCAGCCGTCCGCCAGGTCGCGCAGCAGCGAGCGTGCCTGGCGCAGGCCGGCGTCGGGGAAGCTGAGCATGGTCAGCGCGGCCGCGCTGACCGCGTAACTGCCGGCATCCGCCGCGATCGGCCCGGCCGGGCCGCCGACGGCGATCAAGATCCCGGCCAGGGCCGGACCGGCGACCGCGGCGGCGGGCGAGGCCATGCCGAACAGCACGTTCGCGTTGCCGAGCTGGTCACGCGGAGCGAGCTGCACGACCAGGCCGGACAGGGCCGGTGAGAAGAACGCGTTGCCGGTGCCGACCACGAACGCGACGGCGACGAACAGCCAGACATGCGGCAGGCCGAGGAACAGCGTGACCGCGAGGGTGGACTGGGCGGCGCAGCGGGCCAGGTCGGCGGTCAGCATCACCGGCAGGCGTCCGAGCCGGTCGGCTAGCACGCCGCCGCCGAGCATGAACGCGATCATCGGGATGATGTTCGCGGCGAACACGACACCGAGCGACGTCGCCGTCCCGCCGCTCTGCAGCACGGCGAAGGCGATCGCGACCGCCGACATCGAGGTGCCGAGCAGCGAGGTGGTGTATCCGACGTAGAAACGCCGGAAGTTCCGTCCGGCCAGGGGACCGAGCTTGCCGGAGCGCCATTTATCGCCTCTCCTGTATTGACCGCGACAACCGTATTTACTGCGACTGTCACATTGCCTGCGGTTGCCGTCGTCATTCAAAGTCGCTGATTTACTGCGGGAATTCAAGCGGGTAGTCAGCGGAAGGGTTCTGCCTGAGCGCGTGCCATCCGACATGCTCATCACCATGCCGCATGCTGCGGGTTAATGCAAACAAACGGTGATGGAGAGTGCTTTACGTCAACTGTTGCCGCAGTAAATGCGCCTTAGCAGGGGATGCTCGCGGATACCATGAATGGTATGCTAAGGGCGTTTCATTTACTGCGGAAAGAAGGCGGCAGTGGGTTCTTATCCGCTGGAGATCGCACCGGGAGCCCCGGTGCCGGATGTGGCCGGGCCGGCCCCGGTCGATTACTCGGTGGCGGTGGACCGGTACCTGGCCCAGGCCGCGCTCAGCGTCGCGTCGCGCCGGGTTTACCGGATCTCGCTCATCGGCTGGGCCTGGCCCCTGGTCGGCAAGCCGATCCCGTCCAGTGCGCAGCGCCGCAGCGCGACGCCGCCGCTGGTGCCGCTGGCGCTACTCGCCGATCAGGCCACCGGCGCCCGACTGGGCGCGGCACTGGCGGAGCGGGCGGCGCGGACCGACGCGCGCACCGTCAACCGCGAGCTGTCCGCGCTCCGCAGCGCGGTTGGCTGGTGGCGTGACCAGGGCTGGATCAACACGGACCCGACCTCGGGACTGCGGCACCTACAGCCGTCACCAGTGACCGTGCCGCTGAGCCCCGCGCAGGTCGGCGAGCTGCTCGGGCTGCCGGTGAGCCTGCGGGAGCAAGGGTTCTGGCGGCTGCTCTACGACTCTGGTGCACCCGCCGGCGAGGTACTGGCCCTGGACGCGAACCGGCTCGATCTGTCGCTGCATCGGGTCCGGGTGCGTCCCGGTGCCGGGTCGCAGGCCGTCATCGAGTGGCAGCAGGCAACCAGCCAGACCCTGCGCTGGCTGCTGTCCGGCCGGACCTGGGGTCCGGTGTTCCTGACCGATCGCAAGGCGTCGGCGCGGACGGCGGCGGCCGACGTCTGCCCGCTGACCGGCCAGGCCCGGATGTCCTACCGGCGCGCCGCGGAGATCTTCGCCGCGCTAACCCGGCCACTGGACCCGGCCGGCCGAGGCTGGACTCTGCACCAGCTCAGCGCCGCGGCCGACCGCGGCCGACATCAAGATAACAGCAAGAAGCGTGGTGCGCAGACATCCGGCGGCAGCGGTCCGCGCACGACCAGACGGCTGCGGCCGGACTAATCTCGCGCAACCAAGAGTTGCGTTTCCGCCGACTCGGCGGAAACTCCCCTCGAAAACCTGGCAGGTCAACGCCGGCTGGGTCATCGCCGCGAACATCGCCGCCGACCTCACCGCCTGGACCTGCCTCCTCCGCCACCGCGACGCCAACCCGGACACGCTCCGCTACCAGATCTGGCACCTGCCCGCCCGCCACGCCCGCGAACGCATCCTGAAGATCAGCCCCGACTGGCCCTGGACGGAAGCGTTCCTGACCTGCTGGCAGCGGCTCTGCGCGCTCCCGGCACCCGCCTGACCAGCACGAACAATCCCAGCGACACGGAAGGAGAACGCCCCGGCGCGGTCGGAGCCGGTGCGCACCCGGGCACACCGGGCACCCCGCCCACCCCCCACCACCAAGGCAAACGGACATGAGGTTAAAAAACAGACTCAGGCACAATCAGTAACCAGACCTCAAACCGCCTGAACGATTGAGCTATCGCGGCATCGAGCACCGCGCCAGCCGCCTCAGTAGCGTAGTAAGTCCCGGAAGTTAAGGGCAGTGGGGTCAGCCCACATCTGCGGAACGCAGGTGACTGGACCCTTCTTCCGTCAAGATCATCCTATTGTCGGTTTCCGTCGCACCTTGGCTGCACTCCTGTAACGGGAGGGACGGCCGCCGCCGCTCTGTTCCTGAAGATGCTCGCGATCGCTGTTGAGAAACAACATTCTCCTTAATTCACAGTGCGTCGCGGGAATCCACGAGAATATTCGCATGGAATCCCGTCGAAAGAGGGGACTCACGCAGAACGATGCAACGCCGCACTCGACGAAAATATCCCTAATATTCCTTTTGTCTGTTGAATATTCATCCATTTTTAGTCCGTTGAATATTCATCATTTTTAGTTATAAAAAGATTTCATATCAATTTTCATGAAATATATTCGTAACAAGTGTTGTGCAAATCTTAGCGACAGATTACGCTACTTTTGGGGGGCGATTAAATTGGGCGGAATTACGGTAGTCCGTGTCCGGCCTGGGCGCGCCGGCATCGGCGGTGATTTGGCCCTGAAAGGCCAGGAGGGGCCAATCCGCGTTCTGATCGCCGACGGTGACCAGCCAGCGCTTGCGGAGCTGCGGATCGCGCTCGAAAAAGACAGCGGGCTCGTGATCTGCGCGGCGGCGGTCAACGCCGCGGACGCCGTGTCCTGCGCGATGCGCGAGCAGCCCGATGTGTGCGTGCTCGACGTGCGACTGCCAGGCGGGGCACTGCCCGCGACGTGGGAGATCGGGGCGCGGCTGCCCCGGACGAAGGTGCTGATGCTGGCCGTGTCCGCCCAAGACCATGAGCTGATCGCCGCCATCCGCGCGGGCGTGCAGGGATACCTACAGAAGACGGCCGGGTTCGGCAATCTGGCGAACGCGATCTATGACGTCTGGGTCGGAGATGCCGTAGTAGACCCGTCATTCGTCGCCCGTATCCTGCAGCACATGCGCCTGCGGGAGCCACGGTGGCGACGGCCCGCCGGGCCTGGCTCCGGCGATCCGGATGTCCTAGGGCCGCCCGACGGCAGGCTGACCAGCCGAGAGTGGGAGATACTGGACCTTCTCGAGCAGGGCCTGTCCACAGCGGAGATCGCCCACGCCCTGACCATCAGCGCAGGTGCGGTCAGGGTGCACATCGCCGCGGTCGTCCGCAAGCTCAGGGTGCCCGACCGGGCGGCCGCCGTGGCAACGCTCAGATAACTGATCACTCCGAGACGCCTCGGGTGGTCACTAGCCGCTTCCACGGGCCGCGCGGGACATCGACCGCGTCTACGAACCGCCAATCCACCCGGTCATCGTCGCCGTTGAGCTCGGTGAATCCCAGGCAGCCGGTCAGCGCTGGGGAGACATCCATGCCCGCACCATTATATAGCTTGCTGGCGGGACGGCGGTTGTGCTTGCCGAAAACGTACCGGTAGTCATCGTAGACTCCAGGACCGGCGTCTTCGATCTGGCCGTAGCAGGTTCTCCCATTCCGCATTAGCTTCACCCAGCGATTTTTCATGTAACTGAACGCCGGGTCGCGAGCGTGCCCAGCGTAGCCGGGATCTTTCGCCCATGGTATGACCCGGGCGCGCTGGGAGAAAGCAGCCGCGTCGTTGACATCATCGAAGGGGAGATCAAGGTAAAAGGGGTTCTCCCGCGGTTTCATCCGGGTCGGGAAAAAGCCGTTCGCCGCAACCCGTCGCTGCGTCTTGCAGCTGCCGTGCTTGACGATTCCGTCGCAGCCGCCATAGTGCTTCAGCCATTGAGCGTCATAGGTGGAGATGACCTGGCTGCCGTTCGGCGAATGGGGATCGAAGATCTCCCCGACCCAGAAGGTTGTCGCGACGATCCGCGTGTGCAGTGGATAGGTTCTCCCGCGCCGGGCTGTCTTCCCGGTCACGCGGGCGGAGGGATTCAGCAGGACCTCAGTGCCCATCTTCGCCGTCGCGGCCGGAGGGCTGATGCCGGCGCCAGTGCCGCTAGCGCCGGCGCCAGTGCCGCTCGCACATGCCGCCAGCACTGCCAGCGCGACGAGCACGGACATCGCTTGACAGACCACGCGCACGCCTACCTCACAGCATTTCTACGTTGGGCCCGTCGAGCCGACCGCGCGTGTCGAGGATGAGGCGCGCCGCACGCGAGATGCGGTCCAGGTCGTACGCGGAGTGATCTTGGAGCAGAATCACCAGGTCGGCGTACGCGATCTCCTCGTCGAGGTCGATCGCCCGCCGGACCGGCTCGCCATCGAGCCGCCACTCCTGCACGTGGGGATCGTGGAAGGCCAGCACGGCGCCACGGGAGAGGAGCTTGCGTCCGACCGGCCGGACGGGGGACTCACGCTGGTCTGCCACGTCAGCCTTGTAGGTGACCCCAAGCAGCAGCACGTGCGCGCCGTTCAAAGGCTTCGCATGGCTGTTGAGCACCTCGGTCGCCCGGTCGACGATGTACCCCGGCATCCGGCTATTGATCTCTTGGGCGAGCTCGACGAACCGGAACGGGTAGCCGAGCGTCCGGACCTTGTAGGACAGGTAGTTCGGGTCGATCGGTATGCAGTGGCCGCCAACGCCGGGTCCAGGGTGGAAGGCCTGGAAGCCGAACGGCTTCGTGGCCGCGCACCGGATCGCGTCCCGCAGGTCAATCCCGAGTTCGTGGCAGAAGATCGCCATCTCGTTGACCAGCGCGATATTGACGTGCCTGTAGGTGTTCTCCAGCAGCTTGGTCATCTCCGCCTCGCGTGCGGACTTGGCCCGGATCACCTGGTCGCAGAGCTGGCGGTAGAACCGTTCCGCCGCGTCTGCGCAGGACGATGTCTGCCCGCCGATCACCTTGGGGGTGTTGCGGATCGAGTAGTGCGGATTACCGGGATCGATCCGCTCCGGCGAGAACGCCAGGGAGAAGTCGACCCCCGCGGTCAGCCCGGCAGACTTCTCCAGTAGCGGCCGCACCACCTCGTCGGTCGTGCCAGGGTAGGTGGTTGACTCGAGCACGACGAGCATGCCGGGGCGCAGCAGCCGCCCGATTACCTCGACCGCCCCGCGGACCGCGGACAGGTCGGGGCCGCCTTCGGCGGATAGCGGCGTGGGCACGCAGATCACCACCGTATCCGGGTTACCCGCCTCCTCCTCCCTTGATGTCGCGCGGAAGCCCTTCCGCAGCATCTCGGCGACATCGCAGGGCGGTACGTCGCCTACGTGCGAGCGGCCCGCGTTCAGCCCGGCTGTCACGTCGGTGTTGATGTCGTAGCCGACGACCGTGAGGCCGGAGAACGCCGCTTCGCGTGCCAGTGGCAGCCCAACGTACCCGAGGCCGATCACCATCAGGTCGGCGGACGCCGACACGGTCTGGCTGTCACGTGGCGAACCTTCGGTCGCATGAGCATGACGGAAAACGTTCACGGATTTCCCCCTGAGTTTCAAGCTGAGAGGCGACCGCGGAGCATGACGAGCCGATCCTCTGAATCGCGGAATTACCGTTTAGTGTTGCTGACTAGCCCACCGGGCGTTCCGGTCACGCCTTGGCGGCGTGACCGGAACGCGATCAGGGTGGTAATGCTTATCCTGGCTGTCGGGCGTGTGGCCCGTTGACCTCCTCAAGCGGGAACGTCTGGCCTGGCCTGAGCTTCGGCACCAGGAGCCGCAGGTGCGAGTGCACGTGCCTGCGTCCATGGCCGGATCGCGGGGACGGGCGCGTGGTAATCACACCAGCCCGGAGCGCTTGACCTTCCGCGGCGGGAAGGACGAAGCTGTAGTCGTTGGTGGTCAGGGTCCCGTTGGCTATCAGCGCCAGTCCGAACGTCACGCCGTTGACCCCGGCGGGCACCGCGGGCGTCGTGAAGGTGGCCTGCGTCCAGGTCGAGGCAGCGGCGAGCCACGGGCTCGACGTCCAGTAGGCCCAGGCGCCGTTGGCTGTCCGGTAGTAGAGCGCGAACTGGCTGATCGCCGTGGATTCGTACTGGACGCTCAGACTGTAGGTGTTCCCCGGGACGACAGTTGGCGTACAGGCGCCCAGGTCGAGGGTGGGCAGCATCTTGGCGTCGCCGGAGCTGTAGCCGGTGACCGTGAGCGTCTGCGACAGTGACCCGGCGGGTGCCCCCGGCGGTAGGTTGGTGTCGGTCGCCCAGGCCACCGTGTTGGTGCCCCAGCCGCCTGGCTGGTAGCAGGCCGGGAACCCCGTGTTGACATCGGTGCTCGTTAGCCAGGGGTCAGTCAGTGCGTTCACCCCAGCCGCGGCCGGCGCGGGCGGGTTGACGGTCACGGCAGGATTGAACGGGCCGCCGATCACCTGATGAACGGTCTTCACCGTGACGCCCTTGGCGGCCTGGCCGGCGAGCCAGGTCACGAATGCGTTGAAGATGGTCGGCGTGGTGGACAGATCGGCCGGGCAGTTCGCGGCACCGATCGGGGTGCAGATGTGGTGGTAGGTGAGGATCACCCAGCCGCCACCGTGTGACTGGGCCTGGGTCACCTGCTTCTCCATCTGGGCCAGAGTCACCGTGGAGTCGACCTCGTCCGGAGCACGCAGGTAGTACGGATCGGGTGGCGGCGTCGTCTCGGCATAGACGCAGCCGTTGCAGTCACCCTGGGGGTCGACCACGTCGCCAAGACCCCGGGCACTGTTATAGCCGCACGCCTTCGCATCCGTCTCGTTCGTGTCGGCGTCTCCGTAGGGGTAGGCGAAGTCGGTCGGCTGGAAGCCCAAGCTGATCAGGTTGGCCCGGTCGTTGCAGATCTCCCGCTGCTGCTCTCCCGCTGCGAGAGTGGGCAGGTCCTGGTGCTGAACCGTGTGACCGGCAATCTCGTTGCCGTCCGCGGCGATCTGCTGCAGTTGAGCCAGCGTCAGATAGCCAGACTGATTGAGCCACCCGTCCACCGTGTAGAAGGTGCCGTGCAGGCCGAGCGATTTCAACGTCTGCTCAGCCGGCAGCTGATCAGCGTTGGAGTCGTCGAAGGTCAGAGACACCGTCACCGGCGAAGTGGTGGCCGCTCTGGCGGCCTGCGTGACGTGCCCCAGGCCCGGCGCCGCGGCGAACAGGACCGTGGCAAGTACCGCCGTCAGCAACACGCCGCCTCTGCGCCACCACCGATGGGGTGCGAACGCAACTGATCTTCGCATAAGTTGTCCCCCCTAAGAGACGAGATAGTGTACCTTATTCACACTGACATGCGTGTGCTGCGCTGCCAAGGTATCCAGAGGCGATAAGGCGTTCAGATGTCTGAGCGCCCGCCGACGTGGTCACGTCCCGGCCCGCCAGACGCTGGCCGCGGACATGCGGTGAGGCAGGCTCTGCCGCAGCGCGGTCCAGATGCTCGTGTCCTCGAGGCCGTACATCCAGACGTAGACGCCGCCGATCCCAGCGCTTTCCGCCGCCTCGAACTTGGCCCCGGTGCTCGGTCCGTTCTCGAACCAGACAACGTGCCGACGGCCGGATGAATCGGTGTAGTCGAACCACGGTGACTGGCTGGCGTCGTCGAAATGCGGGTGCACCCCATACTGCTTGCTGAGCTGGAAAGCCTGCAGCCAGCTCACTGGCGTGCCGTGCCCATCGACCCAGTCGTAGCCGTACAGCGGGACGCCAAGAATGATCTTCTGTTTCGGTATCTGGGTCGTGGCGTAGCGGAGCACGGCACGGATCCAGCCGATGGGCGCGATCGGCCCGGGCTGCGAGCTCACCCAGTGATACTCATAGCCCATCAGCCGCACCTGGTCGACCACCGCGCCGATGGCGTGATAGTCCTGCGCGAGATTGCGCTGGTCGTAGCCGCGATTGTCCGGTTTCGCGAAAAGGTCGACGGACAGGATCTTGCCCTTGGCGTGCAGCGCGCCGGCCAGCTGGGTGATGAAGGCGGTGAAGGCACTCCGGTCACCGGCGCGGAGGTCTTCGTAGTCGATGTCGATCCCGGCGTAGTGCTGCCGCTGCACTAGGGCGACGATCGCCGCGATGTGCTGTGCCCGCACCCTGGGGACGTACAAGATGTTGGTGATGACCGGCTGGTACACCCAGGTGCCTCCGACGACGTTCGCGAGGGTGGGCACAAGCGGGATACGCGCCGCCCGCAGGCGCGCGATTTGCGCGTCGACCGTGGCGGCCTGCGCGGGACTGTACTGCGGCACGATCTGGCCGCTGCCGTTCAGCCCGTACATCCAGGGCGACATCTCGCTGAACGTGTTCGGGTTCTCCAGGACCGACGCCGTGCCGTAGTCGATGTTCCAGTACGGCACGGTGGCAACGACAAGGCGCTGACTGGGCGGTCGGGGGTACAACAGGTAGATCAGCGCCAAGCACAAGGCGAGCAGGGCGGCCGCCGCCACGATGCCGTACCGCCGGCGCCCGCGCTGTCCTCGTCTCTTGCCGCCCCCGGAGGAGAACGTGGCCTGGCCTACGCGCCTGCTGATCTCTACGGTGGGCAAGCCGGCCGCGAGGCACGGCGGAACCGAGGTGCGAGCAGACAGAAGGCACAGCTCGCAGGTCGTGGCGGTAACCCCGTGAGCCACCGGGACCGCCGCCCACGGCAGCTGGGCCATCTCAGCCCTCACCCACGGATTGTGAGCCCGCTTCCGCCGCCTCGGCGTACCCGCGCTCCCCGGCCAGCGTCGGCTCAGCCTGCGGCTCTCGCGACCGCCCGGCCGGATGCACGGCGCTGCTGCCTGCGGGGTCGCGCCGGGCGGGGCTCACCCAGCGGCCGGTCGATTTCTCCCGCCAGGCGCGCGGCAGCGTATAGACAGCGATCGCCGCGTCGATCGTCCGCATGAACACGAAGAACGGGCCGTAAAGGAGGTAGCGCGGCCGTTTTTCGACAGCAGCCACGGCCAGGGTCAACAGCAGGTCGGGCAGCAGGATGCCGAGGTAGATGGCCCGCAGGCTGATGTAACCGGCGATGGCGGAATGGACCGTCGAAGCCACGGGCCAGTGCAGCACCGCTGGAAGCAGGTCCGGCACGGCCAGGACGGCGACAACCACCGGCAGCATCAGGAAGGCCAGGCTGGCCGTCAGCAGCTCGAGGAGAAGCAGGCAGAGCATCGCTGACAGGAGGTCCCGGTGGAGCCCATGCCGGCGCACCGTCTGCCATAGCCCGAGAGCCCAGCGTTTCGTTTGCTTGATGTAGTCGTGGACGGTAACCGGGTCCTGGGTGACCGCCTTGGCGTCGACCGTGAAACCCACCCGGCCCAGGCGCTTCCGGTAGACCTCGAAGGTCATGTTGAAGTCCTCGATGACCAGGCCGACCGGGTTGATCGTGATGCTGGGGAGCACGGCCGTGCGGTACATACTCGCGAAACCCGGCACAATATGGGTGGCGTTGGTCCGCCGCCAGGTCTGGCCGTACTTCAGCAGCCGCTGCGTCAGCGAGTAGATCCGGCTTCTGTGGGCCGTCACCAGCCGTCCCAGGAACGACAGGCCGGGAGTGTGCCAGCTGCTGTGGGCACACCCCGCGACCGCGACGACGTCCGGATCGTCGAACAATGGCAGTGCCGCCTGGAAGTAGCCGGGGTCAAGCCGGGTGTCGGCATCGAGCAGGAGCACGACGCTGAACCGCTCCAGAAGCCCGAAAGCGCGAATGCCCTCCTCCAGGGCGCCGGCCTTACCGACGTTCCTGGCAGTCTCGGTGACGTTGACGCCGCGCCGCCGGGCCAGGGCGACGGTGTTGTCGGTGGAGGCGTCCGAGACGACGTGCACGTTCTCCGGCGGGACGAGAGCGGTAATCGCGGCCAGGGAGTCATCGATGACCACCTCCTCGTTGTGGGCAGCCATGAGAACCGCCAGGTCGGCAATGGTGAGGGTGGTCCCGCCCGCGGAGGCGAGGGTCCGGTCGGCGGGTCCGTCGTTCGCGGCAGCCTCAGCGACGATGGCAGCGCGGAGGGCACGATGCGCTTTTGAGCCAGCGTTCCGCGGAATGCGCCGGAACCTGTCCAGCACGCCATCCACGATCCGGAGGAATCCGATCGTTCCCCAGAGGGTGAAGTTGAATCCGAAGACGAGCATGAATATCAGCCAGACCGGGATCAACGCAGGCCCCGGTCTTCACCCAGTGACGGACGGGTTGGCACCGTCGGCGAGCTGGTCCGCCGCGACGTCCCGAATAACGTCCGTCAGCGACCGGCCAGGCTGGAACCCGATCAGCTGCCGAGCCCGGGTGCAGTCGGGCACTCGTCGCTGCATGTCCTCGAACCCGGCTCCGTAGGCGGACTCATAGGGCACGTAGGTGGTGGTGCTTGACGAGCCGAGGACGGTCAGCACTCGCTCGGCCAGCTGATTGATCGACACCTGCTCGCAAGCGCCGATGTTGAAGACCTGGCCATAGGCCCTGCTATCCGCCATCAGCGCCTGGAGGGCGGGCACCACGTCGTGGACATGACAGAAGCATCGGATCTGGTCGCCGGTCCCGAACACAGTGAGTGGCTCGTCCATGAGCGCCTGCCGGACAAACCGCGGGATCACCATGCCGTAGCGGCCGGTCTGACGCGGACCTACCGTGTTGAACAGCCGGACGATTACCGTCTGCAGACCGTACTCCACTGAGTAGAGATATGCGAGGGTCTCGTCGATTGCCTTGGCCTCGGCATATGACCAGCGGTTTTTCAGCGGAGAGCCCAGGTGACGGTCGTCGTCTTCCCGGAGCCCGATCTTAGTGTTCTTGCCGTAAATCTCGCTGGTTGAAGCGATGAGGACACGCGTCCCGTGCCGGAGTGCGCTTTTGACGACGTTCTCCGTCCCGTGCAGGTTGGTGTGCAAGCTCTCGAGCGTCTTGTCGAGGATCGTGAAGGTCCCCACCGCGGCGGCGAGGTGATAGATGGTGTGCACCTGGCCGGCAAGCTCGTCCATCAGCGGTTCGTCGAGGATCGAACCCTTAGCGAACTGAAGTGACGGGTGGTCCAGAACCCTGGTGAGGTTCTGCTCGCAGCCGGTGCTCAGGTCGTCGAGAACGATGACGTCCTCGCCGCTGCTGAGCAGGCTCTCGGTCAGGTGGGAGCCGATGAAACCGGCGCCGCCGGTAACGAGCGTTGTCATTTTTCTTTGCCTCCTGGGAAGTCGGACCGGTTCTGTGGCGAGCAGCGATAATCACGAGGGATACCAAGGCCCCTCAGGGACCTGCCAATAGCAGGCATGCCAAAGAGAACTAATAACGAAGGCTCCCGCCCGCTTTTCGGCGGAAATTAGATCTCGCTGAAAATTCCGTGCTGCGAAGGAATTACTCCTAGGCTCTTCTCCCGCTCTGTCAACGAGTGCTAGGCGAAATATTATGTCCGAGATCTAGCGTTGTTTGAGTCCGGGCACAAAACAAGCCCTGCGGCACCGATTGGGCGTTCAGTTACCTGAGCGGTGCGGATTCACCGAAGTCGTACGCAAGATAACCGAATATTCCTTCGATTCCCTGGAACCGGTAACGAGCATGAAAAAGGCATGCGAGCTCACCGGGAAATCATGTGCGACCGTTTACCGAACGCGACGAAACCAGGCCTTCGAAGTTAACCGGTATGCGGTTATCGCCTGATCGATCGCGAAGATCCGCACCAGTGGTGGCGGGCGTCGAACGGCTGGTGGCGTGAGGGCAACCTCGCCGGTGACGTAGCCGCACGCAAGGCCATCAACGCCGGCCAGACCATTTGCCCGCGGCCAAAGCCAGTCCGCCCCACTGGCCCCGCTCACGCCGCACCGCAACAGAGCGCCGCCCTGACCGACCACGCCGCCGGGCCGGGCGTCCGCAAGGCACACCGGGTGTACGCCGCCCCTCTTTCGATGCCCGGAATGCAACAAGGCCGGATAACAGCAAGAAGCGGAGCGCACCCAAACAGTCCGACCCAAAGTCAACCAGCAGCTGCGCGCAGTGGTCGGCCATCCAGCGAGACGGCCACATTACCCAGTCACCCAACACGCCCGCATCGGTCATGCCGAACCCAGTGAGCATGCTTGGTGCCATCGGCTGGTGACTGATAACAGCAAGAAGCCTCAAGCTAATAACGTCCGGCCGCACCGGTCGCACGGCCGACGGGAAACAGCAAACTAGCAGCTGGGGAACGGAAGCGTGCTGCGGGGAGTCATGGGCCTGGCAGGCGGAGCACGCGTCCATTCGGGATAGGGGTGCTGGGTTTTGCTGAGGTAGTAGGTGCTTGGAGCGGGGGTTCCCGGGTCAGTTGTCGCAGAGGCAGAAGGGGTGCCCGGCCGGGTCGAGGAACACCCGGAAGGACTTCCCGGGCTGGTGCTTGTGCTTGGTCGCGCCGAGTTCGAGCACCGCGGCCTCACCGGCATCGAGGTCGTCGACGATGACGTCGAGGTGCATCTGCTGCGGTAGCTCCTAGCCGGCCAGTTCGGCGGGGTGTAGTCCGCCACCTGCTGGAAGGAGATGCACTGACCCTCGGGGCCGCGGATATTGGCCCAGTTGGGTGAGAGTTCAACCTTGTAGTCCAGCATCGCGCCGTAAAAGGCGGCCAGAGCGTGCGGGTCGGGGCAGTCGATGACGAAGCTTGGGTAGCGTGCGATAGCCATGCGGGAACGCTACCCGCGGTCCCGGACGATCAACTTCCGGTTAGCGGCTCATGAGCCAATCGCGTGGATGCTGTCCGTCCACGAACCCGAAGTAGGGGGACGGCTGATTGAAGCCGAGCAGTTCCTGGAGCCGCTGCGGGAGCAGGCGTACCTGCGCGTGGTCGGTGCTGAGGGAGTGCGCTTCGCAAGGGCGCAGCCACGGCTGGATGTAGTCGATGGCGACGCCCAGCCGCGGACGGTCGCTGACGTTGGCACCGGCGCCGTGGTAGAGCCGCCCGGAGAACAGGAGCACCGATCCGGCCGGCATCTCCACCGGCACCGTCTCGGCGGGGTCAGGCTTGCGGGCCGGGCCCTCATGACTGGCGGGCACCACCCTGGTGGCCCCGTTCTCGGCGGTGAAGTCGTCCAGTGCCCAGATCGCGGTCAGCATGACGTCGCGGTCGCGCGGGAGGGGGTAAAGGTTCTGCTCAAAGTGGAGCACCTGCGCGCCTTGCCCGGGGTGGACCTGGACGGCGACGGTGGTCCCGAACTGCGTGCCCGGGCCGACAGCCTGCTCCACTACACCGAGGACGAGCCGATCCAGCGCGGCCGTGTCCAGGCAGCGGGTGACGGCCAGCGGCGCCCAGACCCGGCGGGTCCGGGTGCCGTCGAAGCCGGTGCCCCAGCCGGCCGAGGCGAGGACCTCGCTGAGTTCATTCCGGGAGGCGGCGGCGAGGTCATCATCCAACCGCGCCGGGAGCACGGCGTAACCGTCGCGCTGAAGCCGCTCACTGACGTCAGCCAGTTCTGACGCCTCAGCCAGTTCCGTCAGAGCATCATTCATCAGTGGGACTCCCCTGCGTTAATGATGACACCCTCATTATTAACGCAGGGGAGTCGGTGGTCAGTCCTCCCCGAAGGGGCGCAGTTCCATCGCGCCGCGGCGGGTGAGCGGATGCTTGGACGCGACCTCGATCGCCTCGTCGAGGTCCTTGCAGTCGAGCATGTCGTACCCGACCATGAGCTCCTTGGTCTCGGCGAACGGGCCGTCGGAAATGAGCGTCTCCCCGCCGCGCACCCGGACGGTGGTGGCGTCGCCCGGCTCGAGCGGGCGCCCTTCCAGGCGCACTCCCCGGCCGTCCATTTCCGCCACCCAGGCGTCGATGTCCATGCCGCCCTCGGCGTCGGCGGGGTCGACGGCCGGGTCGACGCAGACGATCATCAGGTACTTCACGGTTGCCTCCTGTAATGCTCGGGTTGTTCCTTCGCCCCACCGACGAACGGGAAACGGCCAGATCGACACCGTACGCTAGCGGTCATGACGAGCGACGCCAGCCCGGAGGTGCAGTCGGCGGTCAGCGCCGCCTTCCGGGCGCAGTGGGGTCAGGTCGTCGCCACATTGATCGCGGTCACCGGCGACTGGGACCTGGCCGAGGAGTGCGCGCAGGACGCGTTCACCCGGGCGCTCCAGACGTGGGACCGCGACGGCGTGCCCGGCCGCCCCGGGGCCTGGCTGACCACCGCCGCCCGCAACCGCGCCATCGACGTGCTGCGCCGCCGCGCGAACGAATCCGCCAAGCTGCGCGCGGCAGCCCTGCTGGAGCCGCCCGAGCCGTCGGCCGCATCGCTGCTGGCCCCGGCCGCGCCGGAGGCCGGCGACAGCGGCATCGGCGATGACCGGCTCCGGCTGATCTTTACCTGCTGCCACCCGGCGCTGCCGCTGGAGGCGCGGGTCGCGCTCACCCTGCGGACGCTGGCGGGCCTGACCACCGCCGAGATCGCCCGCTGCCTGCTGGTCGCCGAGCCGACGATGGCGCAGCGGATCGTCCGCGCCAAGCGCAAGATCCGCAACGCCGCCATCCCGTACCGGGTGCCCCCTGCCAGCCTGCTCCCCGAACGCACCGCCGGGGTGCTGGCCGTCCTGTACTTGCTGTTCAACGAGGGCTACAGCGCGACCTCGGGGGCGGACGTGGTCCGGGCTGACCTGTGCGCGGAGGCGATCCGGCTGGCGCGGCTGCTCGCCCGGCTGATGCCCGGCGAGCCGGAGGCGGGCGGGCTGCTCGCGCTGATGCTGCTGCAGGACTCCCGCCGCGCTGCCCGCACCGATAGCCACGGTGAGCTGGTCACCCTGGAGGACCAGGACCGCAGCCGCTGGGACCGCGCCGAGATAGCCGAGGGGCAGCAGGTTCTGCACGGCGCGCTGCAGGCCGGCCGCCCCGGGCCGTACCAGCTGCAGGCCGTCATCGCCTCCTGCCACGCCCGCGCCGACCAGGCCGCCGACACCGACTGGCAGCTGATCGCCCGCGTGTACGGGCAGCTCGCCCGGATCACCCCGTCCCCGGTGGTGGAGCTGAACCGGGCGGTGGCGGTGGGCATGGCGCAAGGCCCGGCGGCCGGCCTCGCCCTGCTGGACTCCCTGACCGAGAGCGGGGCACTAGCGGGTTACCACCTGCTGCCCGCGGCCCGCGCCGACCTGCTGCGCCGCCTCGGCCGGCAGGCTGAGGCGGCGGACGCCTACGGTGAAGCGCTCGCCCTGGCCAGCACCGGCGCCGAACGGCGCTACCTGGCCCGCCACCAGGCCGAGGCGATCTGTGCCGTCACCGGGGTTCAGTAGGTCACCGGGGTTCAGTAGATGGTAGGGCGGGTGGTATGGGTGGGGCCCAGGTTGCACTCGTCGGTGGGGCCCTGCGGATAGGGGTTGGTGTGGTCCAGGTCGGCGTGGATGGCCTGGGCCTGGCAGCCCGGGGCGGTGCAGGTGACGGTGAGTGCCCGGACTAGGTGCTGGAGCTTACGGCTCGGGGTGTAGCGATCCTCGGCGTGCCAATGGTCGCAGGTCGCCTTGGCGATCGGCTCGAGGGCGATGTTCAGGCCGCGCAAAAGGCCGGCGAAGTGTGCGGCCTGGCTAGGGTCGGGTCCATCCGGTGGCGGCTGTGGACGTGTGCTTGGTGCGGGCCCGCCGGACTGCCCGCCGTGTGTCTGTATCTAGGCGGCTGCGAATCTGCGTGGTTCTCAGTGTCTGGTGTTGCTGATGCAGCGGGGTTCGGAGGTGCCCGTGTGGACGAGGAGGTTCATGACCGCGGCCACGGCGTACGGGCGACGGCTTCGTTCTCGGCCGGGCCAGACGCGGTTGCGCCGGACTCGCCGTAGCCGGCCTCTTGTGTCGCTCAATCGTCGTCGCTCGAATCGTCGTCGCTCGAATCATCGCCGGAGTGGGGCGAATTGCCGATCACGGCGTCTCCGTGTCCGCGCGCACCCTTGGGCCCACCTCGGTACTCGTACTCGTTGGCCGCCGAATCCTCCGCGGGGTCCCAGTCGTCGGCGGGCCCTCCGGAGTCGGCACTTCCCACGAAACCGGGTCGTGCGCCCCCGCCCGGCCATCGGCCTGCGTATCGTCGGCCTCTGACGTTGGATCGCTCTCCGGGTCCAGTTTCATCTCCAGGGCGGCGGCGCGGCGGGCAAGGGTATCGGCCCGGACCTCCGGCGCCTCCGGGGCCAGGATCTCGTCCGCCTTAGCCGCGTCTTCCGGGCTAAGGCAGGAGGCGTAGGCGGCGATGATCGCGGCCTGGTCGGCGTCGATCAGGCCGGCGGACATCCGTTGCGGATGAGTGCTAATAGCGTGCTCATGCCACAGCCGTCCCTTGCGGGTCGGCGGTCCCGGTCTGACACGCTGTCGCGGTGCCGGGTTGACGCTTCACGGCCACCTGCCGGGCAGGCCCGGTCTTACGGTCGGCTCCACGTCCGTTTCCGATCTCCGGGCCACTCCCGGCGATCAGCCGATTGCCGTACTCGGCAAGGTTCAGGGCCGCATTGACGTCCCGGTCTAGGCGAAGTCCGCAGCTTGTGCACACATAGGAACGCTCGGACAGGAGTAGCTTGGCTTTCACTGCCCCGCAGCCCGAACAGGTCTTGCTCGACGCGAACCAGCGGTCCGCGACGATCACCCGGCCGCCGCGCCACGCGGCCTTGTACTCGGCCTGACGGCGGAATTCGCCGAACGACGCGTCCGCTACGTGTCGGGCGAGACGCCGGTTCTTCACCATCCCAGCGACGTGAAGGTCTTCGACGACGACCGTCCCGAACTCGGCAGTCAGCCGGGTCGTGAGCTTGTGCAGGCCGTCTTTCCGCTGGTCCGCCACCCGTCCCTGTGCTTTGCCGAGCGCGGCCAACGCCCGGCGCCACCGGTTCGACGGCTGCTGCCGGGTTCGCCGGTCAGGTCCCTGCTTGCGTGACACCGCGCGGGACAAGCGGCGGAGTTTCCGCAGCGCCCCCGACATGTGGCGGGGATTCGATATTTCCTCCCCTGTCGACAGCGTGGCCAGCGTCTTGATGCCGAGATCTACGCCGACAATAGCAGCCGGGAAGCGTGGTGCCGGGCGGCTGATCTCGGTCTCCACTGCGAACGACGCGAACCAGCGCCCGCGCTCGAACCGGACGGCCACAGACAGGACGCGGGCAGTCCCGGCCGCCACCAGCGCGGAAAGCCTGCGGCCGTCCTCGTGGAGCTTCACGGGGCCGATCCGGGGCAGTACCGCGTGATGGTCCTCGCAGCGGAAAGCGCCGGTCGTGAACCGGATCGACGGCCGGACCTTCCGCTTCGACTTGAAACGCGGGGAGCCCATGGCGCGGCCTTTCCGCTTTCCCTTGCGGGAGTCGCCCCAGTTCTTCAGCGCCCGCGCAAGCTGGTCAAGGCCGGTATTGAACGCTTCTTTGGAGCACTCGGCCCACCACGGCGCTGCCTCGTCCTTGGCCGCGTTCCAGTCCTTGCGGAGCGAGTACAGCGACCACGAGATGTTCGGCGTGAGGTCGTCGCCGGTAAGGCCGTAGGTGGTTTCCGCCGCCCGCTGGTCCATGACCGCTTTCACCCGGGCGAGTCCCCAGTTGAACGCCACCCGGGCCGCCCCGGCATGGGACCTCAGTGCCCGTTCCTGTGCCGGGGTCGGGTCCAGCGCGAACCGGCAGGCGAGGGCGGCCATGGACGGCCCCGGTGCAGCCACACGCCCGGCAGTCCTGCGTTGCGTGCGCCGCCGATGTCGGCTTCCGCGGAGTCACCGATCATCAACGCGCCCTAGAGCGACTGGCCAGCCTCGGCCGCGGCGAGACGGAAGATCTCCGGGTCTGGCTTGCGAATGCCCGCCCCCGCGGAGATGACCCACCCGGCCACCTCGTGGTCCAGGCCGGTATGGCGGAGCTTGCGCTCCTCTTGTTCCACACTGCCGTTGGTCACCACGAACGGCACCCCCCACCCACCCACCCGGCCGCGCGGGCATCGCGTAGCGCCGCAGCCACTGCCCGGTCGGGGACAATGTGCCTGATCAGACCGCCGCGCAGCTCGGCCACAAGCCCGGACCCGGTTTCCCCGCCCAGCCCGAACGGCCGCCGATTCCCGTGGCCAACCGCTCCCGCGGTTCGAGGCCGTCCCGGTCGGCCGCCACGAGCCACTGCGCGTCCGCCGGGCCGCCGCCGCGGGCCGAAGCGAATTCCCGCGACCAACGGCCGAATGCGCCTGCCCGGTCGATGAGGGTGTTGTCCAGATCGACGAGAAGCAGCGGCACGCCCGCCCCTGGCACCAGCGGGATTGATCGCCGGGCTCCTCGCCGTTTCCGGTTTCCGGCTGGCGATGACGAATGGAAGAGCAAGGATTGCTTCCGTGATCAACCTTGCCTGGGACCACAACACCTACTACCACGAACGCCTCCTGCGCGCGCTGCCCGCGCGATGCGGGCGGGTGCTTGACGTCGGCTGCGGCGCCGGAGAGTTCGCCGCGCGGCTGGCGCAGCGGGCTGAGCGGGTGGACGCGCTGGACAGTTCGCCGGTGATGATCGCCGAGGCCGAGCGGACAGTGCCCGCGAACGTGACGTGCCTGCTGGGCGATGTCCGACCGCAGAGCTGCCCGCCGGCGGCTACGACGCCGTCACGAGCATCAGCGCCCTGCATCACATGGACCTGCCCGAGGTCCTGCCCCGCCTTGGCGCCTCACTACGGCCCGGGGGCCTGCTGATCGCGGTGTCCCTTCACCGGCTGGAGATCCCGCGCGGCCTGCCTGCCGAAGCGGTGTCCGTCTTCGGCAACAACGCGCGGCGCGTCGTGCTGCTGTGCCTGCCGGCGGGCGGCAGTACCGGCGGGAGATGTACCGGCGGCACGCGGCTCTGCCTCAGCTGCCGATGATGAACCCGGAGCTGACCCTCCGGCAGGTCCGCGCCCGGGCCGCGGCGGCCCTGCCAGGATCGCGGGTGCGGTGGCTGGTCTACTGGCGCTATGAACTCACCTGGCGCAAACCGGAGCGGTGACCGGACGGCCGGCATGGGCGGGGTGGCTCGGCCGCCAGGGCGGTACCCCGCTATCGGGCGAAGGCGGGCCGCAGGGCGTCGATGACCAGACGGCGGGTGTCTGCCGGCTGCTCGGCCCAGGGAACGTGGCCCGCTTCCTTGAGCACGATTCGGCTTGCGGCGGGCAGGGCCGCGAGCAGGGAGTCGCTCGCTGTCCAGGGGCGCGGGTCGTCCTCGCCGTGGATCAGCGTCACCGGGCACGTTACGCGGGCCGCGGCCAGGTGAAGATCGTCCGTCGCGCGGTCGCCCCACAGCTGCCGGTTGGCCGCCACGTTGACGGCCGCCCCTGGCGGACGCGTCTCCCAGAGCGCCAGCGCATGCCCGGCCGCATCCGGTGTCGGCGAGAAGTCAGTGCGCCACTGGAGCATGCACATCTCGCGGTCCTCGGCCGTTGTCCGGTCGCCCACCGGGATCGCGGACAGTTCGGCTACGCGCCCGCGGTCAGGACCGAGGCGGCGGGCCTGCTCGGCCCCGAAGGCCTCGCGGTAGCCGTACCCCGCTCCCACGCCGCCGATATAGGCGACAGCGACAGTCCGGTCCTGGTGCCGCGCGGCATAGCGAAGCGCGAGTTCGGCGCCCCACGAGTGGCCGGCGACCGCCCACCGCCCGAAGCCAAGGGCCGCACGAACCTCCTCTAGGTCATGGACCGCCTGCTTGATCGTGAAGGGGCCGCCGTCAGCGGTCGACCGCCCGCAGCCGCGCTGGTCGAACCTGATGACCGTGAACGTGTCGTCGAGGAGCGCCGCCAGGGAGGCGAGGTAGTCCCACATGCCCGGGCCGCCATGCAAGCAGACGACGGGTGGGCCGGTGCCGCTGATGGTTGTCCAGAGCTCAGCGCCGTCACGGAGCCGGACCATCGCCGTGTCGCTCATCTCGGCTAGCCTACGGGTTTCCGTCCTCGTTCCAACAGGGCGCTGCGGCTCAGCGGGGACCCGCGGTGGCGACGGCGGATTTCGCGGGCGGGACGGCCGCCGGGGTGCCTGCGGGGGTGGTCAGGAGTTCTGGCTGTCGCGCCAGGCGATCCAGTCACCAAGCTCGGAAAGGTCGTAGTCGGGGCCGCCGACGCCGACTGTGAACAGCGAAGCGCCCAGTGAGCGCAGCTTCGGTCCGGTCTCTTGCGGGTTTCCCCTGACACCCACGGAGATCTCGATGTCCGCCGGGTCGCGCCCGACGTCGGCGCAGTGCTGGTGCAGGATGGCGGTCTTTCGCTCGAGCACCTCGCTGTCGCCGAAGCTGTGCCAGATGTCGGCGTGCTTGGCGACGAGGCGAAGCGTCTTCTTCTCGCCGCCGCCGCCGATGAGCACCGGGATCTTGCGGGTCGGCGCCGGGTTCAGCTTGGCCAGCCGCGACTCGATGCGCGGCAGCGCTTCGGCCAGGTCATCGAGCCGGCCTCCCGCTGTCCCGAACTCGTAGCCGTACTCGTCGTAGTCCTTCTCGAACCAGCCCGAGCCGATGCCGAGGATGAGCCGGCCGTCACTGATGTGGTCGACGGTCCGCGCCATGTCCGCGAGCAGCTCCGGGTTGCGGTAGCTGTTGCAGGAGACGAGCGCGCCGATCTGCGTGCGCGAGGTCGACTCGGCCCATGCGCCGAGCATCGTCCAGCACTCGAAGTGCTTGCCTTCGGGCTCGCCGTACAGGGGATAGAAGTGATCCCAGTTAAAGACGATGTCGGCGCCGAGTTCCTCCGCTTCGGCGGCGGTGCGGCGGATCGCTTTGTAGTCGGCGTGTTGTGGTTGCAGTTGCAGGCCCACGCGGACGGGCTTTGAAGTAGAGGTCACGACTTCCAAGCCTAAGCGAAGCGATCGGCGCCCTGCTCCCCGGAGGGCGTGCGCTGTCGTCTCGCTAGCAGGCGCGGCGGACCGCGGCGCCGGAACGCGAAGCCACGCGTACGTTCGGAATCATCATTGTGCTCTAACCGGTCCTGAGCGGGTTAGCTGCTGACCTTGAGCGTTTTCGCCCCTGATGCGGATTTGGCGAAATAGGTCGCGCCGGCGTAGCTCGCGGTCACGTGGTAGCTGCCGGGGCCGAGTTTCTTCGCGGCGAAGGTGCACGACGCCTTGCCGGAGGCCAGCTTGACCGTGCAGAGGTTGGTCTTGCCCGCGGCGACCGTGACGGTTCCCGCCGCCGGGCCGTCATCAGCGGGCGTGACCTTGACGGAGATCTTCTCGCTCTGCTCGTGCCCGTACTTGACCGTGCCGGCCGACAGGCTGAGCGCCGTGGCGGTGGGCTGGGTGACCGCGCCGTCCGCGGTGAAGGGGATGGTCTCGCCGAGGTGAGCGAGTGAGTAGAAGCCGCCCGCGGCGCAGAAGCCGACCGACGGGCAGGACACCGCGTTCACGCGTGCGGTCATGCCCACGTTGAGCACGTTGGTGCGGGGCACTTCCTCGACCGGCTTCCACGCGAAGCCCTCGAGGCTGACGAGGAACGCCTCGTACTTCTGGCTGGCGCCGGGGGCGCTGAGGTAGTAGCCGCCGGCCGCGCAGTCGCCCGCGGCCGGGCATGACACCGTGCTCACCTGGGCGTACCCGCCGACGTTATGCACGGTGGCGATCGGGGTCGCTTTCTGCCAGGACCCCTTCTTCAGCAGGTCGACGAAGGCCTGCGCGTGGCCGTTCTTGTCCTGGAAGCGGCCGCCGAGCGCGCAGTTGAGCGGGCCGCCCGACGGTGCGCACGACACCGCGTTGACGAGGGCCACCCCCTGCACGTTGAGGCTGGCCGTGCCGGGAACCTCGACGGCAGACGACCAGGCGCCGTTCTTCTCGGTCGCTTCGAATGCCTGGGTGCTGGCGGCCGGCGCGACGTACCGGAAGAACTGCCCGGCCGCGACGCAGTTGCCCGCCGACGCGCAGGAAATCGCGTTGACCTGCGCGTACCCTCCGATGTTGAGCGTGCCTGCCCGCTCAAAGGCGTTGCCCCAGGTGCCCTTCTTCTCGGTGATCACGAACGCCTGCCGGTTCCCGTGCGCATCGGTGTAGTAGCCGCCGGCGGCGCAGTTGCCCGCGGACGGGCAGGACACCGAGGTGACGGCGGCGTTCCCGCCGGCGTTGAGCGCGGCGAGCCCGGGCACGGCGGACAGCGCGAACCAGTTACCGCCTTGCCCCTCGTGGAGGAGCAGTGCCTGCGTCTTGCCTCCGGCGTCGACGTAGTAGCCGCCAGCGCCGCAGGCGTCAGCGGTCTTGTGCGGGCACGACACCGAGCTGACCTGGGCGCCCTTGAAGTCCTGGTTGAGATAGGCGGACAGGTCCCAAGTGCCCTTGGTCTCATCAAGGACCAGCCCGACGGTATACGCGTTGTTGTAGGTGATCACGCCCACGGCGGTGCAGTTGCCGGCCGAGGAGCAGGAAACGCTCAGCAGGTTGGCTTTGGAGTAGGACGCCTCGACGGTCCCGAATGGCTGGATCGCGGCGGCCCAGGTGTGGTTTACCTCGCTGGCCGCGATCGCCGCGACGGTGCCGTGGGAGTCGTTGAAGTGGCCGACCGCGGTGCAGTTCCCCGCTGAGGGGCAGGCGATTGAGCTGATCGCGGCGAACTGGCCGAAGTTGATCACCGGCGGCAGCGAGACCGTCTTGGCCGCCTGCCACGTGCCGGCCGCCGGGAGCGGCGCCGCGGCCGCGGCCTGCGCGCCAGCGAAGGCCAGGCCCGTCGCGAGCAGGCAGCCCACGATGGCCTGCCCGGCCATCCGTGCTGGAAGTCGTGCCATGCGACCCACCTCCGAGGCCAAGCGGGAGAACGTCATACCGGGATGACCCGACTATGACAGCACCCCCGTCACCGTCGCCAGACGATCCTCAGATCTAGTTAAGCCTCAGATCTAGTTAAGAGGGTGCGTGCAAGGGCGCTTTCAGTCAAGGGAGGAGACTAATGTCAGCGGGTGCTGTACGTGCCGGCGGGTTCGGGCGTCTTGCGCACCGCCGGACCGAAGCGGACGAAGGTTGGGACTGATGAGGGCTGCCGCCGGTAGGCCGACCTCCGTTAATCGGAAGTTCGACCTGCTGAGCCTGGGAACGTTCGCGGTCCTCGGTCTGCCCGACGGGATGCTCGGAACGGCCTGGCCGGCCATGAGCCACAGTTTCGGCGTGCCAGTGGGGGACCTGGGCCTCATCCTGCTGATCAACACCATCGGCTCGGTGTCCGTAGCGGCCGCCGTCGGCCGGCTCATCCGCCGGCTGGGTGCAGCCGCCGTCCTGGCTACCGCCGGCGGGTGCGCCGCCCTGGCTGCCATCGGCTACGCCGTGGCACCGGGACTGTGGCTCGTACTCAGCGTCGGACCGCTGGTCGGCGCGGCGGCGGGGATGACGGACGGAGGTCTCAACACCGTTGTCGCGCTCACGGGCAGACCACGGCTGCTCAACCTCCTGCACGGCTTTTACGGCGTGGGCACCGCCATCGGTCCGCTCGTGGTCACGGTTGCGCTCCTGGCCGGTTCCTGGCGGCCCGCTTATCTCTTCCTGGCAGTGGTCAACGTCGTGGCTGCCTCCTTCTGGACCATGCACCACCGGAGTGTTCCTGTTCCGGCGGTCAGCATCGCGGTCGAGGGAGCCGGCCCGGCGGAGGAGCCGGACGAGACGGATCAGCCGGCCCAGGGCTGGAGCCGCCGGCGGATGACCGCCGTCCTGGCGCTGGGACTGGTCGTGTTCTTCGTGTACACCGGGCTTGAGGTGAGTGCGGGCCAGTGGGAGACCAGCTACGTCCGCGGTCACCTGGGTCTGTCGGCGTCGGCCGCCGGGCTGGCCGCCTTCGGCTACTGGGGAGCGCTGACCGCCGTCCGGATCGGCCTCGCCCTTCCCGCTAAGCCGCCCTCGGCGCACACGGTCATCCGATATGGCCTGCTTCTCAGCATTGTTGGCTGCGGTCTCATCTGGTGGCAGCCAGGCCCGGTCGTGGTGGTGCTCGCATTCGCTCTTGTCGGCGCTTCGCTTGCCGGCGTTTTCCCTGCTCTCATCGCCGTTACCCCGCAGCGGATCGGTACGGAACGGGCGCAGCATGCCATCGCCTGGCAAGTCGGCGCCGCGGCCGCCGGCGGCTCTGCGATCTCGGCTCTTATCGGGCTGCTGATCGACTCGGCGAGCCTGGCGGTACTCGCCCCGGCGCTGGTGGTGCTGTCGTTCGTCCTTTTCTTTGCGAACTGGGTCCTCACCGCACTGGCCCCGATTCGGCACGGTTATCAGAGGCTTCGCAGCTAAGGCTTGCGCGCGATCACAATCAGTTCCGGGGAGGTGAGCGCCGGAGGGGTCCGGCTCCAGTTGCCGTAGACATGGCCGACTTCGAAGCCAGCGTGCTCAACACTCGCGCGCAGAGCCTGCTCGTCTCGGAAGGCGAGGACGTCGCAGCTCGTGGTGGCCTCGTCATTGGACAGGTTGCGGGTCAGGGTGTCGTAGCTGACAAGCGGCAGGGCGACAGCAGCTGTCTCGTGCCAGAACTCGACGGATCCTTCCGGCGTCTCGACGGTGCGGAGGGTCAGTTCCCGCGTCCAGGACTCCCACTTCCGGGCACCCGGATTGCGTGACTCGAACGCCAGCAGACCGCCTGGCACGAGCGCCCGGTGCAGGTCCCGCAGGACTGCCAGCCAGGCATCCTCCTCGGTGAAGACCTGCGCGACGTGTCCTGACATCACCGCGAACTCGGCCGATCCGCTCTCGAGGATGTCGCTGCGACCGAGCCGCCAGCTCACGCGCCCCTCTTGATCCCTGGAACGGGCGACCCGGAGCATCTCAGGATCCGGGTCGACGGCGGTCACGCTCGCACCGCCGCGGGCGAGCATCCGCGCCATCGTGCCCGTTCCGCATCCAAGGTCAACCGCTCGGGACGCTGCGGCGGAGGCCGCGAGCGCGGCATAGAACCTGTAGTCATCGTCCGCAGGGTTCAGTTCGTCGTATGCCGCCTGGAAGTCGAAGCTCACCCGCGCAGTTAACTGGCCGCGCTGCTTGCTCCGCAACCGGATATTGAGGGGCCCCATTAGCCGTTACGGCGCGGTGAGGGCGGCGGTCAGCGTCGCGGCGTTCCGGTCCAGCCAGGCTTCACGGCGTTTGATCACATCGCCCACGCCCTCATCCCACATTCGCTGCCAGCCGCCGCCGCGGGTTCGCGCGTGCTGCTTCATCAGGTACCAGGACCGGCGGGTGCGCAGCACGGCCACCTCCATGAGGCGTTCCCGGTCGGTGCCGGACAGGCCGTACCCGTCGGCGATGATGCGGGACCGCCGGGGCACGTCGACCTGCCGCAGCAGGGGATCGGCGTCACTCGGATCGGAGAGCGGCGCCCACCACAGCATCGCGTTGAACATCTCGTCTGCCCGGGTGGCTGGCCTGGCCAGGTCGAAGTCAATCAGCGCGTAGGCGCTACCGTGACGGAAGATGACGTTCTCGGGCGTGATGTCCACGTGCCCGATCAGCTCCGGCGGATATGCCGGAGCGGGCGGGATGCCCGGAGGCTCGGCCGGCTCTATGCCTGGCAGCGCACCCGGCGGAGGAGTGAACGAGGCAGCCACGTCGTCGTAGGCGCGGACCAGCTGTCCGACCGACGCCAGCCGGGTCTCGTCGGCGATCCAGGGCGGCCGCGGCCGCCCGGCCACCTCGCCTTGGATGTAGCTGAGCACCTCACGTCCGGACCCGTCGATGCCGAGGAACCGCGGCGCTCCCTCGAAGCCGGCCGATTCCAGGTGGATGAGCAGCGCATGCACCAGGGGCGAGTGCGGCCCGACCGGCCGCCGCACCGTGTCACCAACCCGGACCACGCCCTCGGTGACGTCACCTCCGGCCAGCGGGATCTCGGCCTGGTTCGCCTTGTCCGCCCAGTTCGCGTCCACCGCGCAATCGTAGGCGCACCCGCCGCGATCAGCGTTACCCGGTGACCTTGAGCGTCTTCGCCGCTGACCCGGATGTGGCGAAGTAGGCCGCCCCGGCGTAGGTCGCGGTCACATGCTAGCCGCCGGGCCGCCGGCGGCCCAAGGCTGTTGCCGTAGGCGCGACGGCAGATCTACGGTTGCTTCACGGGTTCCTTGTCGCTAATCGGGGTGAGCGGGTCATGCGAAGGCGATCAGGTCTGATTTCTGCTGTGTTTTGCGTACTCGCCGCGGCAGTGCTGTGCTGGGGGCTGACAGCCGCCGCCGGGGCGGCTCCGCCCCCCGCGGGCGCCAGTCCCCAGGTGGCCGCCACACCGCCGCCGGCGCCGCCTGCCGGACCAGCGAGCCCCGCCTGGGGACATGCGGAACAGGTGCCCGGCATCGCCACGTTGGATCACAGCGGGGGCGGGGTGCTTGAGGCGGTCGCCTGCCCAGCCAAGGGCGCCTGCAGCGCGGGCGGGTTCTACTCAGACGGCGCCAGCAAGAAGCAGCAGGGCTTCGTGATCGGGGAGACCATCGGCGTCTGGGGGGCCGCGCAGGACGTGCCGCTCGCCCCGCAGCTGAACACCGGCGGCAGCGCCGACGTCCTGACGGTGGCGTGCCTGGCGGCGGGAGAATGCGCCGCGGGCGGGTTCTACCGGGACGCCACCGGACTCGAGGGCCTTCTCGGCAGTGAGGTCAGCGACACCTGGGACGGATCCATCGAGCTACCAGGCTCAGGCGGGTACGCGCAGATCGACGCGGAGGCGTGCCCGGCGTTCGCCCGCTGCGTGGCCGGCGGGTACATCGCCGACACCCACGGTAACCGGCAGCCGTCCATCGACGACCAGTCGGGCAGCTGGCCGACTGCGGCGCCGGTGTCCGGCAACCTCAACAAGGGGAGTTTTGGCGAGGTCACGTCGCTGTCCTGCACGTCCCTGGGGACCTGCGCCGCCGGCGGGTTCTACACCGACGCCAAGAGCGGCCGCCAGGCGTTCGTAGTCACCCAGGCGCACGGCGACTGGGGTCCGATGCTCCAGATCGCGGGCTCGCTCAACAAGGGTGAGAGCGCCCAGGTCAACCGGGTCTCCTGCGGCGTGTCGCCGAAGCTGGTGAGCATCGTCACCTGCGCCGCGGTCGGTTTCTACACCACCAGTGGCGGGGCCGGGCAGGCGTTCACCGCCACCATGGCCAACGGCAAGTGGGGTCCCGCGGTCGAGGTGCGCGGCTCGGCGACGCTCAACAAGGGCGGTTTCGCCGAGCTGAACAGCGTCTCGTGCGCGACCGCGGGCAACTGCAGCGCCGGCGGTTCCTACGCCCCCTCAAGCACCACCACGCAACCTTTCGTCGTGACCGAGAAGAACGGGACCTGGGGCGCGGCCACCGGGCTGCCGGGCAGCGCGACTCTTAACACGGGTAAGAACATGTCCGTCACCGACCTGTCGTGCGCGGCGCCCGGCAAGTGCAGTGCCACCGGTGGCTTCCACACCAGCAATCACTCGCAAGGGGTGTGGGTGGCGAGCCAGAAAGGCGGCACGTGGGGACAGGCGGCCACGGTTCCGGGACTGTCCGCCCTCGCCACCGGCGGGCAGGCCGAGGTCAACGGCCTGTCCTGCTCCACCTCAGGTACCTGCGGACTGGTGGGCGATTACACCACGATGACCGGCTCGCAGCAGCCGTTCGTCGTCAGCGGGTGGGTCGAAGCGCCGACGGCGACCGCGGTGGCGCTGTCCGCCGCCTCCGTGGTTTACGGCCGTGAGCAGGCCGAGCGGGTTTCCGTCAGCGTCTACGACGTGCCTGGCACCGTTCCCGCGGGGACGGTGACGATCAAGGCGGGGAACATCGTTGCCTGCACCACCGCGCTGAAGTCGGGCAAGGGCTCGTGCACAGTGCCGGCCGCGAAGTTCGGCCCCGGCGCCATCCACGTGGCCGCCTTCTACGGCGGCGGCATCTCCTTCCAGACATCGCAGTCGTTCACGCACACGTTCACGGTGAAGAAGGCGACTACGAAGACGGCCCTGGCGCTGTCCAAGTCGCCGGTCACCTTCGGCAAGGAGCAGGCCGAGCGCCTTTCCGTGGCGGTCGCCCCGCAGTTCGGCGGCACCCCGGCCGGGACGGTCACGCTGAAGGCGGGCACCCGGACCGTATGCACAGTCACGCTCAAGTCGGGCAAGGGGTCGTGTGCGCTGACCGCGAAGGAGCTCAAGCCGGGCACGTACCAGCTGACCGCGAGCTATCCGGGCAAGGGCGGCTTTACCAGCTCGGCATCAGCGCCAAGGACGCTCAAGGTCGCTACCTAAATGCCAGCGCAGACACCGGGCGGCCAACCGCGGACGAACCCAGTAGACGAGGCGGCGCTGAAGATTTTTGTGCGTTCTTGATTGGGGGAGAGCCCGGCCTGCCCCGTCCAGCTGCGCATCTCCTTGGCTGGGTCGGCGATGATCGTCACGATCAGCCGGGACGTCCGGGCGCCGCCCTCGTCGCCGGCTGGCATCGCGTCGAGCATTTGAATCAAACGAACGTATGACTGATACGAAGGTGTGAAAGAGGATTGTCGTGAAACTGCTCGTGTACGGCGCCGGGGTTACCGGCAGCCTGTTCGCCGCCCGCCTGTACGAGGCCGGGCGCGACGTCTCGCTCCTGGCCCGGGGCGAGCGCCTGGCCGCCCTGCGCCGTCACGGCGTGCAACTCGCCGAGGAAGACAGCCCGGCTGTCAGGCGGGTGCCAGTGCCGGTGGTTGAGCACCCGGCCGGCCGGTACGACCTGATCGCCGTCTTCGTCCGCACCCATCAGGTGGACGCTGTACTGGAGTCACTCGCCGGACTTGAAGGCGACGTGCTGTTCCTGCTCAACTGGGCGGCGGGCCCGGAGCCGCTGGGCACGGTGATCGGCCACGAGCGGGTGCTGCTCGGCTTCCCCACGGCCGCCGGCACGATGGACGGCGACGTGGTCCGCTACCGCCCGGCCAACTTCATGACCCGCCGTGTCCCGATGCCGATCGGCGAACCCGACGGCCGTGCCACCCCGCGACTGGAACGGATAGTGCGGGTGTTCCGCACCGCCGGGATCAACGTCAAGGCCGAGCCGCGGATGGATGCGTGGCTCAAGACGCACGCCGCGTTCGTCGTGCCGCTCGGGCAGGCGGTGCTCGCGGCGGGCGGCCCAGTAGCGCTGGCCGACGATCCGGCCGCGGTCCGCGGCATGGTCCGCCTCATGCGGCAGAATCTGGCCGCCATGCCGACGCCGCCGGTCCCTCGCGGGTTCGCGGCGCTGCGAACTGCGCCGGAAGGGCTGCTCGTGGCCATCCTGCGGCGCTTCTTGCGGAGCCCGACGGCCGCGCACAGCGGGCTCGACAGCGCCACCCCTGCCGTGGAGGCGGCCGAACTCGAGCGGATGGCCGAGCAGATGCGCGCCTATGCGAGGGTCCGGTAGGCGGCCGTGCCTCCTCGCCGCCCCTGCCCCGCTGCGGTCTCGCCCGCGGGGGAGTGGAACGGGCGGGGGAGTCCGGCGCAGACCCGCGCAGAGGGATAAGCCGGCCTATTCGCTGCGTCGTCTGCGGGTCTGACGGGCTCGGCCCACCGTCGGCGATGAGATCTGCCATGTCGCTCCGTCTGCACTCCGGACAGCGACAGGCGGCCAGAGGAGCTCAGCATGCGCACGGTGATCGCACAGATCTACGACTACTCGCTTGCCGGCATCTCCGCTGAGGAGGACACCAGCTTCTTCGACTTCTGCCGGGCCCTGCCCGACGACCCGGTCTACCTCGAGCGGGCCCTCGATTTTTACCGGAAGGCCGATTTTCTGGTCATGGGGCGCACTCATTATCAGGGTGCGTCAGCGTACTTCCCGAGTGCCGGCGATAACCCTTACGCGGGCGTCATGAACGCCGCGCGCAAGGTCGTCTTCACCCATACTCTCGCAACCGCCGACTGGGCCAACACGACGGTCATCAACGGCGACCTGGCTGCGGAAATTGAGAAGCTCAAACTGGGCGGCGACGGTTACATCATCGCCGACGGCGGCCTTGGCCTGCTGCGATCGCTCATCCGTCATGACCTGATTGACGAATTCCGGATATATCTCGTCCCGTACCTGGCGGGCAAGGGCCCACGGGTCTTCGACGGCCTGGAGCAGCCGACCAAGCTCGAGTTGGTCTCAGCCACCCCAGTCGGCGGCGGAATCAGCGAACTCATCTACCGTCCGATCCGCTAGGACTCCGCCACGGCGGAGAGACCCGTGGCCGGGGGGCCTTCCGGAAGTTCAGCTTTACATAATGTACATTATCGGCATATAGGGGAGAGGGGCGGGGACTGCCTAGATGACTGTCCTGACTCAGTGCATCTGATGCCCGGCTCAGCGAAGTGATGCTCGGCTCAGCGAGACTGATGTTGTCTCTGTGAATCTGGGGTGAGCAGTTTCCAGTGCCCCTCGGAAACGAGTTCGACGGCGCCGCCGGTCACCTTGATGGCGGTCTCGTCGTCGATCGCGTATGCCGGATTTCCGAGGGTGGCTGCCCATCGTTCTGCGGCGGCCATGGTGTTGTCCGGCAGCGCCGGATGGTCCACGTGCGGGAAGATCGAGAAGTCGACGATGCCCAGTGTGCTGTCGTCACCGCGGGTGGCTTCCAGCCGACGAAGTCCGCTCCGATCCTCGGGGTCAGCACCATGCTGCCGGCGCTGAACCCTACCCAGACCGTCTCGTGCAGGGACGGGAGGAGGTCGGCCAGTCCGGACTGCCGCATCCAGTGGCACAGGTACAGGGCGTCGCCGCCGTTGACCAGCAGGACATCTGCCTCCCGGACCCAGGAGACCCAGCGTTCCCGGTCGATGCTGGGCAGCGCGGTGAGCTCCAGCATTCCCAGGGACTTCCATCCCAGCTCCGTCATGGGCTGGTCGGACGTGCCGCTGATAAAACGCCATGGCCCAGCCGGCCTGCCCAGGGCGCCCCGTACCCCGCAGTGGGGATGCACAGAGCGCTGGCGTCAGCGATCGGTTTGCCCAGCAGGTCAACCAATGCGTCGCGCATGCTCGTGTTCTTGATGCCAGCGGAAGTGAGAAGAAGCTTCATGACGCCCTTTCCGGGTTGCATAGCCACACCGGCCGCCGAGCCTATCTCCCAGTCTGACTGACCACTGCCCCGCGGTCCGGTCCGGCCCCGGCGGCGGTGAACCGGTCCCGCACCCCCTTGCCGCCCTGGATCTGACGTCCGGGGCGGCTTTCTGCGTGGGTCATAAGTGACCGCACTGGTCCGGGTCGCGCAGCGGCCGACGCCCGCCGGTCAGTCCTGGCACGGTGAAGCTGTAGTGGCCGTGGACGTTGACGTGCCGGTACTTGCAGGCCGGCAGGCGGGCCACGCCGACCTCAGACGCCGACCAGGCAGCCGCAATCATCCACGACTGGTTGAAGCACAACCAACCTCCCTCAGGCACTGGACAGCCGACCCAGCCGGGCTGAGCTTGCCCCCGTTTCCCGGACTTCACCATGCGGCCAGATGTCCGTTGCCATTCGGGATAAGGCACGGGACGGCCGCGACCTGCGATGCCTCAGATTAACTGGCAAGGTTCCCGGGTTCTCGGATCTGTCCCCAATTTAGTGATGGCATCTGCCCCGCTCAGGATTGTCCGGTGCCGGTTAGTCTGAGGAGCTGTCGTCGTGCCTAAGCGGTCCAGCGGTGCTTGCTCGAAGCTGAGCCAGCCAGGGGCGCAGGCCCTGCTGTGCGATTGCCAGTACCTGGGCCGGCGACAGTTCGGTGGCTCCGTCGACGTGGACGAGGGGCCAGCCCATGCGGCGCGCGGCCGCGAGCGTGACGGTGCGCTCGCGCCGGAGGTAGGCGATGGCCGATGCCAGGTCGCGGACCTGGGGCCGGACCTGGTAGCGGGCGAGCTTGCCTATATAGCCGTCTAGCCATTGCGGCCCCTCGCGTTCCGCCGCCCGCGCCAGGGCGGTCCCGGCGTTGCCGTCCAGGTAGACGAGGACGGGGCTGACTTCGGAGAGCGTGTCGGCAAGCTCGGTGGTGAAGGCGGCGATTTCCTGGTCGCTGTGTCCTAGGGCGAGCAGCGTGGGCACGTAGGGGGCGAGCGCATCCGCGATTACGACGTCGGCACCGCCTGCTCGGATGGCGTCGGCGAATCGCGCGCTGGACGCGAGCAGGGCCTGCAGCGTCACGGCGCCTGTCTGGCGGAACTCTCCGGCCACGTCCGCGAACTCGGGCCGGGTCAGGATCTCCTCTTCCCTGAAGTGGTCCACCCGCAGGCCGGCATCGGCGAGCGCCGCGCTGAGCGCGGAGCACAGGGTCGACTTGCCCGTTCCCGGCGCGGTGCCCCACACGCAGGCCAGGATGGTCACGACCGCGCCGGGCACTGCGAGCGGTTCTGCTGGCGCCCGGTGAGCAGCCGCCTTGTCCACGTGTGCAGGATAACCAGGGCTGGCGTGGAGATGCCGCCCGCACCGCCGGCGCTGCCCGGCATCGCATCGTTCGCCAAGGGCCTGGGGCAGGACCTCGACGCCGTCACCAACGGCCTGACCATGAACGCCAGGGCCGCCTGATGGAGCTCTACGATGTCTGCATGAGTGACGGGAGCCACTCCAGCGAAGAGCTGCAGACCGCCCGACTGTCGTTGCTACGTCCGACCGCAGTCGACATCAACGCGATCTTCGAGATTCACAGCGACTCCAGGACCTGCCTCCACAATCCCTCCGACCGCCTTACCCAGCGCGAAAGGGCCGAGGAGCTCTACCAGCGCTGGAACGAACAGTGGCAGCGCTGCGGATACGGGTACTGGGTCGTCCGATCCCGCGGCTCCGCCCGGCAACTGGGCTTCTGCGGAATCAAGCCCATGGAACTGAACAGCATGAAGATCCTCAACCTTTTCTACCGCTTCACACCCTCGGCATGGGGCCACGGCCTGGCCGGCGAGGCGGCCACCGCGGTCGCCGCATGGGCATCGCGGCACGTTCCCGATCTCCCGCTGATCGCCCGGGTCCGGCCGGCCGAACGTCGCTTCCCAGCGCGTGGCCATCCGCGCCGGCGCGAACCCGGGCAGGGCACCTCGACACAGCCGGCTACGACGGCGCGGACTGGATCTTCGCCGCGAATCTGCCCGACTGAGCAGATCCCAGATCCTGGCCAGAGCGTCCCCAGCTTCGAGACAACACAGCGACCGCTCACTCAATTGGGGCCAGATCCCAGTTCTCACGAACGAAGCCACCAGGCCGACGGCCTTCACCACGCAGATCCGCGCAGCGGCGTCACCTTCACTGAGCCGACAGGCCGTCAGCTGACTCAGCCTGCTGATGCGGCGCAGGTTAGCAACGGACGCTACACATCAGATTCGCTGAGTCAGGGACAATGACCACTGAGACGGGACATCTTCACTTCTGCGTCAGTCCCCGCGTGACGAGTGCGGCTGCGGTCGGGCAGCCTTTTGTGAAGCCGAAGAACGGGCCGAAGTCCCGGGTGCCGGTGAAGCCCGGCAGGTAAAGGCCGGGGAGGCTGGTCTGGAACGTCTCGTCGAGCACCGGGAACCCGTCGGCAACCTCAATGCGGTCGAGCACCCCGGCGAGGTACGGCACGCGGCTCAGATCGGCCTTGTAGCCCGTGGCGAGCACGATCCGGTCGACTGTGAGCTCGGTGCCGTCGCTCAGCCGCACCCGGGCCGCGCCCTGGTCCTCGGTCGCGACAGAGACGACCGACGTACCCGGGCGCCGGGTGAACCGGTCGCCCTGCAGCCGGGGCGTCAGCCACCATTCGAGGGTAAGCCGGCCCACCTCCCAGAATTTGCGGGTGATCGCTTCCTGCTCGGGGCGGGACAGCGTCCGCCACCAGCCCGGCTTGGCGAGCGTCTGCTCCATGTAAGGGTCGACGAACTTCCAGCTGACCCGGTCGAAGCGCGGCACGTCGTGCCGGTGCACGATGTCGACCCTCTCCGCCCCGTGCTCGCCGGCCAGGGCGGCCCACTCGTAGGCGCTCTGCCGGCCGCCGACAATGAGTACCCTGGCGCCCTCGAAGTCGTCGAAGCGACGAGTTCGCAGGTATGGGCACACAGCGATGCGGGCAGCGATGTGCTCCACTCAGGCCGGTGCTGGAAATACCGCACACCTGGCGCGGCCACCACCGACTCGGCGGCCAGCGTCTCCCCGTTGTCGAGGGCGACAAGGAACGAGCCGTCGCCGTTCCTCGTCAGGCCGGTGACGAGGCATTCCCGTACGGCGACGTGCTTGTGGTGCTGGAACCAGCGCGCGTAGTCCAGGAAAGTGGCGATCGGTACCGGGTCGACGTCCGAGGCTTTGATTCCTCGTTCTTCAAGGAAGGCCTCAAAGGTGTGCACCTGAGAGGCATCCAGATGCCAGTCAGGACCCGAGCGCAGGTACATTCCCGCAGGCATATTGTCGGTCCAGAAGCTGAACGGGCGCCCGACCACGACTGTCTCGATGCCCGCTTCGATGGCCTTTGCCGCCGTGGCGATACCGTAAGGGCCACCGCCGATCACAACCAACATCTCTTGCCTCCGTCCCCCCGCACGCTTGGAACGTTCGGAAACGACATGATGGGTGAGATAGCTCAGGGCTTCAGCGTCTCACGATCAAGGCTTGACCAGTACCTTGCGGAAGTAGACGGCCGATTCCTCGTATCCCAGCGCGAGGTAGAACGGTGCCGCCCGCCGGGTCGCCAGTGCGACCAGTGCGCACCCCTCGGCGGCCGCCCACTGCTCGAATGCGTCCATCAGGGCCCTGCCGATGCCCTTTCTCCGGTCCCGGCCCCGTATGACGACCTCTTCAACCCAGGCCACCGGCCCGTTGGCGTAGAAGGTCACGTGACGGAACCCCAGCAGATAGCCGGCGCTCTCGCTCCCGTCCGCTGCCAGCAGCAGGCACGCGCCGTCCGCGGCGAGCAGGGCCAGGTAGCTGACGCGGAACTGCTCCGGGGAGAACTCGAACGACATCGCGAGCTCGGCGGCGAGGGCCGCGACACCGTCGATATCGTCGGCCCCGGCGTGCCTTATCTCTCCTTGCCAGCCAGCCCCGCTGACGGCAGCACCCATGATTCTCCTCACGGAACATGTTGCCCGGATATCCAACTGCCGGGCTAGAGGCCGAAGTTACTCGCGGCACTGTCTCGCTTTTGCTCGTAGGTCAGAATGTCCGGGTGAGCGAGCTAACCGAGATAGCGCAGGCCCTGACTGCGGACCTGATCGCGGACGGCAACCAGGCTGTCGGTCCGGTGATCTCGCCTGACGGCCGCAGGGTTGCCTGGACAGCCTTTCGAATGGGCGAGAGGGAGCGGCAGGTCCGCGAGTTGTGGCTCGCGCCTGTCGGCGAGGGCGCGGTCCCGGCCCGGCTGAGTGACGGCAGTGTGCCTGCCCGGCTGCCGTGCTGGTCACTGGACTCGGCCTGGCTGTTCTACGTCGCCGGCGAGGAGCTTCGCCGTCTCCGGATCACCGCCGACGGGTCAGCCGGGGTTGCCGAGCCCGTCCTGCGCTGGCGCGGTGAGATCTCCGGAGTAGTTCCGCTCACCGGCGGGCAGCGGGTGGCCGTCGTGGCCGGTGACGAGCGACCGAGGATGACGAGCGCCGCCAGGCCGAGGACGGCGATGTGATGGTGTGGTCCGAGCGCGCCGTGCGCCAGCACTGGCTCTGGCACCGGCTGCGCCTGCTCGACCTGGCCTCCGGTGAACTCGCCGTGGCCGCCGGGCTGGCCGGACGGCACGTCGTCGACGTTGCGCAGCGGCCAGGCGGCGGGCCGCTGGCGGTGGTGAGCCGGGACTGTCCGGAAGAGGAGCCGGGTGCCTTCACCGGCAGGCTGCACATCGCCGACCTGGACGCCGGGACTGCGGTCGACCTGGGCCGGCTGGGCTTCGAGGCACGCTCCCCTGCGTGGTGGAAGGGCCGAGACGGCTGGCATGTGGCCTGGCTGGCCGCCGTTCCGCCCGCCAATGCCTCGGCCGTGCTCGACCTCGCCGTTCCGGCGGGCGGGACTGCGGCGGGCAAGCCCGTCGACCTGACCGCCGGGATGACCGCCTGTCCGGACGAGCTCGTTCAGGTCGCGGGCGGTCCCCCGGCGGCGCTGTTCGCGGAGGGACTGGACACCGCCCTGTACCGGCTGGATCCGGCGGGCCCGTCGTTCGAGCGGGTGGCGGGCTGGGCCGGCCAAGTCGCCGGACTTAGCGCCAGCGACGACGCGACCGTGATCGCGGTGCTGACGAGCACGGCCTACACGCCGCGCGACGTCCGCGCCGGCTCGCCGGGTGCCCTCATCCGGATCAGCGATACCCGTCCGGAACTGCGCGGCGTCACCTGGGGCACCCAGGAGCGGCTGTCCTGGCGGGCGCCCGACGGGCTGGAGATCGACGGCGTGCTGATCCTCCCGCCGGGCCGGAGCCGGGCGGACGGCCCGTTCCCCCTGGTGACGATAGTCCACGGCGGCCCCTACAGCCGGTGGGCCGACGAGCTCATGGCGAGCTGGTGGTCGTGGGGCCAGTGGCTGGCCGCCGCCGGCTGCGCGGTGTTCCACCCCAACCCGCGCGGCAGCCAGGGACACGGCCAGGCATTCGCCGCCATGGTGGCCGGCGCCGTGGGCCAGGACGAGTGGACCGACATCCTGGCCGGCATCGACGACCTGGTGGCGGCGGGGGTCGCGGACCCCGGCCGGCTCGGCATCGCCGGGTGGAGCCACGGCGGGTTCATGGCCGCCTGGGCCGTCAGCCAGACCAGCCGCTTCCGTGCCGCGGTGATGGGCGCGGGCATAGCCGACTGGGGCATGCAGGTCGGCGTCGGCGAGCAGGGCCGGGCGGAAGCCGTCCTGGGCGGCAGCTTCGGCTGGGAGGGACCCGGCCCGCACCGCCACGACCAGCTCAGCCCGATCTCCTACGCGGCGCATGTCACTACCCCGGTACTGATCCTGCACGGCGAGGACGACACCAACGTCCCCGTCGGCCAGGCGATGTACTTCCACCGGGCGCTCACCCAGTTCGGGGCCGAGCACGAGCTGGTGATCTACCCGCGCGAGAACCACGGGTTCACCGAGCGCGCCCACCAGATCGACGTCCTGGAACGCGTCCGTTCCTGGTTCACGCACTGGCTCCTAAGGCCGGCCTAGCCACAGGCGAGTCCGGCAGTCTGATCGGCCGGGAGGGTCCGGTTTGCTCCTGCGAACCCGAGGTCTCCATATCGGCTGGCATGCCAGGCAGGGTGAGCGGGTCGACAGGAACAATCAAGATGTTTTTAATAAAAGGAATACATTTTGGCCGCCCCAATTCGGACTGGGCTGACCCGAAAACGATTACTGGCGGAACATACGACTGTGCCTGGCCGCGGTTCATGCGGCGCCGGGCGCTCGCAGCGACTCGCTGAAGCAGTGGCGCCCACTCCCCTGACGCCACGGATTTGCCGCGCGCTTGACGGCGGCATGACTGAGAGCTAACGTCTCATCTATCTAATAGGAAACTTTACTAATCATTCTCGCACTAGGTAAGGGGATCCGCGCATGAGACGGAAGACGACACTCGTGGCGGCGCTGGCCACCGGGGCCACAGCGCTGCTGGCGCTCGGGGCCACCGGTACTGGCGCCAGCGCCAGTACCGGGCATTACCAGAGCTCAAGACCGCTGCCCTACCAGGTCTTCGCGCCCTATTACGAGATGTACGACACGAGCACTGACCTGGCCGCGCTGTCACAGCAGTCGGGTTCCAGGTACCTGTCGCTGGCGTTCCTGGAGACCGCCGCATCCGGCTCCTGCACGGCCTACTGGGATGGCGCAACGACCGAGCCGATCGCCGCCTCGAGCTACGGCAGCGACATCGCGGACATCCAGGCGCACGGGGGCAACGTCATCCCGTCGTTCGGCGGCTACACCGCGGACACCACCACCACCGATATCGCCGACAGCTGCACCAGCGTGCCGGCTATCGCCGCGGTGTACGAGAGCCTCATCACCACCTACAACGTGCCTCGCATCGACCTGGACGTCGAAGCCGACTCGCTCACCAACACGGCCGGGATCAACCGGCGCAACGAGGCGATCGCGATGGTGGAGGCGTGGGCAGCGGCGCACCACCGGCAGATCCAGTTCTCCTACACCCTGCCGACGTTCCCGACCGGCCTCACCTCCGCCGGACTTGCCGTCCTGCAGAATGCCGTCGCCGACGGCGCCAGGATCGCCGCCGTGAACCTGCTGACGTTCGACTACTACCTCGGCACCCAGCAGGACATGGTGGCCGACACCGAGAGCGCCGCGGCGGGGCTTTTCAGCCAGTTGCAGTCGCTCTACCCGACCGCGACGGCCCGGCAGCTGTGGCACATGATCGGCGTCACCGAGATGCCGGGCATCGACGACTACGGCCCCGACGAGACCTTCACCACGGCCGACGCGGCCACGATCCTGCAGTGGGCCCGGCAGACAGGCATAGGGCTGATCTCGTTCTGGGCACTGCAGCGCGACAACGGCAGCTGCCCGGGCACGAAGGGCGCTGGCGCCTGCTCCGGCGTGAGCCAGCCGACCTGGTACTTCAGTCACGTCTTCGAGCACTTCACCAGCTTCGGGGGCTTCGGGATCTAGCTCTGCGACGTGCTGCGGAACCGGCCGGGGCACCGGGGTCCGAAGGGCCCGTGCCCCGGCCGATTCCAGGGATGCCGCGGACTACTTGGCGTCGCGCTGGCGGAAGCCGAAACCGTCCGAGCGGGTCCGGGTAGCGGTGAAGGTGTCGAACTCCACCGGGGCCGGGTACGGGGTCGCAGCCGTGGCGGCCGGGGTGTGGTAGTAGGTGAAGGTCATCGTGGTCTTGTCACCGGGGAAGCGGCCCGGGTCCACGTCGAACACGCCGAGTCCCCACGGGTAGGTGGTGTTGGGGTCGGTGACCGCGGACCACGGCGCGTCCTCGGTCTCGGTCTCGGTGCCGGAGACGTTGATGGTCTCGGTCGGTTCGCCCGCCGTGCCGGTCTGGTAGACGTCGTCGTGGCCCTTGGTGCCGCCGGTGCCGATCACCAGGTGGACGAGGCCCTTGTCGGAATCGACGTCGGCCAGGTCGGTGCTGACGACGTGCGGCCGCAGGACGGTGCCGGAGTCGGTGCCGCGCACCGCGTAGCTGCGCTCGTAGTCGTGGTCGTGGCCGGCCAGCACGAAGTCGACGCCGTACTTGTAGAACAGCGGCATCCAGTTCTGGCGGATGCCCAGGTCGGAGCCGTCCGCGTCAGACGTGGACATGGCCGGCTGGTGCATGACGGCGACGATCCAGTCGATCGAGCGGTCGAAGGACGCGAAACGCAGCGTCTCCTCCAGCCACCTCAGCTGCTCGCCGCCGGAGTAGCCGGTCAGGATCTGGTTGTCGCCGGTGCTGCGAGAGTAGGTGCCGGTGTCGATCTGGTAGCAGACGTCATTGTTGTCCAGCATGACGAACAGCACCGAGCCGACCTGGAAGCTGTACCAGTTGCCCTCGAAGTCGCCGGAGTAGTTCTGCGGGAGGGCGAAGCGGGTCTGGTACGACAGGTAGCCCTGCGGGCCGTTGCCGGGCTCGTTCTCGTGGTTGCCCAGCGTCGGCATCCACGGCCGGTTCGCGGACGAGAGCTGCGTGTTGTCGAAGTACTCTGCCCACACCTGGGGCTGATACAGCTGGTTGGAGTTGGCGTAGGACAGGTCGCCGTTGACCACGTGGACGACCGGGTTGAACGACTCGATCGCGGCGGCGGTCGCGGCGGCGTTGAGCGATGCCTTGGAGTAGGCGGTGTCACCGCAGGCGATGTCGCCGACGCTGGTGAAGCGGAACGCCGCGCGGCCCTCGGGCGCGGTGCGGAAGGCGCTGGAGAGCTGGGTCTCGCCGTCGCTGACGATCCGGTAAACGTAGTCGGTGTCGGGGCGCAGGCCGAGGATGCGGGCGTGCTGGGTAATCGTCTCGATGCCGTTGTTGGAGTCGGTGTAGGTGCGGGTCTCGGCCGGGATGGTCCAGCCGAAGCCACCCTCGGTGGTGCCGACGCGCACAACCGGGTTGGATACCGACGTCGGGGTCACCCAGGACACGACTACCTCACGGGCCGGGTCCTGGCCGAAGGTCAGGTGAATTTGCTCGGCGGTGACCGTGGCGGCCTTGGCCGACTGCTGCCACAGGACCGGGCCGCTAGCCACCATGAGACCGCCGGCGGTCACGCCGACGCCGCCGATGAACGACCGTCGCGAGACGCGGGCGCGCTCCATGCTCTCCGTCATTACTGTCCTCCGGGGGGCAATCACAGGCAAACAAAACTTCAGCGATGCTCCCAGTCCTGAAAGGCCGCAAGCCAAACGGAAGGTTACGTCCGTACGACAATGCCGCGGGAGTGTACGGTCCTGGTATGGAGGCCGCTGAGCTGGCGCATCTGCGCCGGGCCCGGGACTTGCTTGACCGCGAGTACGCGCGGCCGCTGGACGTCCCGACGATGGCACGCGCCGCGCTGATGTCACCGTCGCTGTTCTCCCGGCGGTTCCGTGAGGCCTACGGCGATACACCGTACGGCTACTTGCAGGGCAGGCGGGTGGAACGGGCGATGGCCCTGTTGCGCCACGGCCGCATGTCCGTCACTGAGGTGTGCATGGCCGTGGGATTCACCTCCCTCGGCTCGTTCAGCTCGACGTTCACGCGCTTGGTGGGCGAGCCGCCGTCCGCCTACAAGGCGCGGGACCACTCGCGGCTGGCACCGGTCCCGCCGTGCATGACGCGCGCCTGGGCGCGCCCAGGGTGGATTTCACAGCCATGCAGGATTGGAGAAGCGTCCCCGGCCGACCGCGCGTAGGGTCGCGGACATGACACTTTCCATTACGCACACGCCCGTGTACTGCACTGACCTGGATGCGGCGCTCGCCTTCTACACCCAGCGGCTTGGCTTCGAGGTCCACGACGACGTCCCGATGGGGCCGGAGATGCGCTGGCTCACCGTCCATGCCCCCGGTGACGCGCACGACCTGCTGCTGGCCGCGGTGGACCACCACATCCCGCCGGCCGACCGGCAGACGATGCGCGAGATTGTCGCCAAGGGCGACCTGCCGGTCTTCATCCAGGTCGACGACCTCGACAAGACCTTCGAGTCGCTGCGCGCGGCCGGGACGGAGATCCTCCAGGAGCCCATCGACCAGCCCTACGGCGTCCGCGATGCCGCCGTCCGTGACCCCAGCGGCAACCACCTGCGGCTGAGCCAGCCGCTGGCTCAGTGACCCCAGAACACCCGGTGCCACCAGCGGCGGGTCAGCAGCACCTGCCACGTGACCTCACGGGGGCGGTTCCCGTTCCAGCCGTGGATGCACTGGCCGTCGGCCAGCAGGCAGTCCCCGGGGCAGTTGCCTAGGCAGTGCCGGCAGTGCCTAGGCTGCCTGACCTCGGGCATGTCCCACTCCACGGTCGTACGTGCTGGCCCCTCCCCCGGATCATAACGCCGGGCCGGATCATCGGCCGGCCCCGAGAAGATCTACGACAGCACCGGCCCGAGCGCGTGGGCGGCTGACGGCTGCAACTAAACCAAGCCGGCCTAAACGCAAGCTTGTCTTAACCAAGCGGCCCGGCCCGGTAAATTCTCCACTTCGTTTACCGGGCCGGGCTTCTGCCTTCCCTGTGGGCCACGCGGCGGCAGTCGCGCCACATCCGACACCGACCCCAGATGGCCGAGCTTGTCCGGGTTTACCACCGAACGGATCGCCTGGACCATGCCCGCGGCCAGGTCCAGCCCGAACACGCTGATCACGCGATCTTCCGCGTCGTAGACCACGGCGCCCGGCTGGCCGTTGACCCGGGCCAGCCGGAGGGAGGCGCCGAGGACCTGGCCCCGGCGGAACAAGCCCAGGAGCAGCCGCGCGACGCGGTCCCGGCCGGCCAGCGGTCCCCCGATCGCCTGCGCCTTGCCTCCGCCGTCGCCGTGGAAGACAACGTCGGGCGCGAGCATGCCGAGCAGCATGTTCAGGTCGCCGCCCGCGGCGGCCTCGAAGAACCTGCGGGCGAGCTCCTCACCTTCCGCCTGCCGGGCCGCGGGCGCGGCGCCGCGTGCCTGCCCTCCGGCGGCGATGCGGTGCCGGGCGCGGGCGAGGATCTGCCGGCAGTTCTGCTCGCTCTTGCCGGTGATCCTGGCCACATCGGCGTAGCCGTACCCGAACGCCTCGCGCAGCATGAACACCGCCCGCTCCGTCGGCGAGAGGGTCTCCAGCAGGACGAGGAAGGCCATGGAGAGCGTGTCGGCCAGCTCAGCGTGCTCGGCGGGCCCCGGTTCTTCGGCGGGCACGACGACCGGCTCCGGCAGCCAGTCCCCCACGTACGTCTCCCGCCGTACCCGGGCCGAACGCAGGTGGTTGATGCCCAGCCGCGTCGCCGCCGTCGTCAGGTAGGCCTTGGGATCGGTGATCACGGTTCCGGCCTGGCGCGCCCGGGTCAGGCCGACGAACGCGTCTTGCACGATGTCCTCCGCGTCGCCCACCGAGCCGGTCATCCCGTAGGCGATGGAGAACAGCAGCGGCCGGTAGCCGAACTCGGCTGCCGCATCCGTCTCATCCGCTGACCCAGGCACGAAACCCCTCCCGCCAGCTCGCGTAGCGCGGTTCCCAGCCGAGTTCTTTCCTCGCCTTCTCATTCGATGCACCCCGCGCGCTCGTCATCTGCGTCACGACCAGCGCCCCGGCGAGCGTGCGGCCGACCCAGGCGGGCACCCGCAAGGGCGGCTTCGCGCCCAGTATCCCCGCCAGGTACGGCAGCCACTGCGCGACCGCCGCCGGGTCGCTGTCCACGATGTTGTAAATACCGGGCGCGCCGCGTTCCACCGCCACGACCGTGGCCGCCGCCGCGTCGGAGGTCTCGATGAACGACCAGACCCCGCTGCCGCCGCCGATCACCGGTAGCCGGCGCTTGCGCACGAGGTCGAGCAGGGGCTCCGACGCTCCGGGGCCGTAGAAGCTGCCGTAACGCAGGGCAATGCCCTCAGGCACGCCAGCGGGAACGGCTTGCTCTAGATGCCTGATCGCCGCCAGTGACTGCCGTGTAGACGGGACGGGCCGGGGGTCGAGGGGGTCGTTTTCGGTCTTCACCAGGCCGCCGGAACGTTGGTTCGGCCAGCCCGTGTAGCTCTGCGCCACCAGCCGCCGGGTGCCAGCCTCAGCGGCGGCCGCCAGCAGGTTGTCGGTGCCGATGGTCCGCAGTTCGTTGGTGGCGGCGAACACGCGGTCGAACCGGCGCAGGCTGCGCATGTCCGCCAGGGCCGTCATCTGGTGCACGATCACGTCGGGCGCGGCGGCCCGCACCGCGGTGATCACCGCCTCTCGGTCAAGCCCGTCGAGGATGACTGCCTCCGCGCCGGCCTCGCGCAGTTGCCCGGTCTTGGCCGCGGACCTCGTGCTGGCGGTGACTTCATGACCCGCCGCGACCAGCCCGGGCACGAGGTGCCGTCCCAGCGCCCCGGTCGCCCCGGTGACGAAGACTCGCATGGTTGCTTCCTTCCGCATGGTGCTTTCCCTTGAAGACAAGGCACCACCCGCGGCTGTGACACCCGCGGTCCCGACTTTCCGATGTCACCGGCAAAAGTGCATCAGGCGGTGGAACGGGAGCGTGCTTCGCGCCGCTGGGAGCACTGGGCCTGGCGGGCGGAGCCACGCGGACGGGGCGGTAACCGCGGCTGCCCCTGCCAGGCGCGCCACAGTGCCGCGTAGCTGCCGTCCCGGCCGAGCAGTTCCTGGTGCGTACCCAGTTCGGTGACCCGGCCGTCCTCGAGCACGGCGATCCGGTCCGCGTCCTGGGCGGTATGCAGACGGTGCACGATGGCGATCACGGTCCGGCCGCGCACGACGGCAGCCAGGGACCGTTCCAGGTGACGCGCTGCCCGGGGGCTCAGCAGCGAGGTGGCCTCGTCCAGGATGAGGGTGGCGGGGTTGACGAGGATGAGCCGGGCCAGCGCGAGCTGCTGCACTTTCGCCGGGTCCAGCGGCTGCCCTCCGGTCCCGATCTCGCTGTCCAGGCCCAGCGGCCCGGCCCACCCCCACGCGTCCACGGCGGCCAGGGCGGCGGTCATCTCCTCGTCGCCGGCCTCCGGCCCGGCGATGGCCAGGTTGTCCCGCAGCGTGCCGCGGAAGACGTGATGCTCCTGGGTGACCAGCGCCACCGCGGCGCGCCGCTCGCGGGGCGTCAGGGCGGCGATCTCCCGGCCGTCGACACGGATGCTGCCGGCGTCGGGCTCGAGAATGCCGGCCAGCAGCTTGGCCAGCGTTGACTTGCCCGCTCCCGAGGGCCCGACGACGGCCAGCCATTCCCCGGGGCTGATGGTCAGGTCGATGCCGCGCAGCACGTCATGACCGGGCTGGTAGGCATAACGGGCGTCCCGCACGGCGATGCCCGGCCGTGGCGGACCGGTCGTGGTGACCTCCGCAGCGGCCGGCGCTTCGCCCAGCGCCGCGGACGCGGGGACGGAACCGGGGGCGGGCGAGGCCGGGGCAGGTCCGCGGAACCGGGCGGGACCGAGCAGGCGGGCCAGTCCCGCGCCCGCCGTCTGGAGCTGACTGAGCCGGTACAGCAGCTGGTCCACCGGGCCGGCCAGCTGCGAGGCGTACAGCGTCGCGGCGGTAACGGCGGCCAGGGAAACGACCCCGTGCAGGTAGAGCGTGCCGCCGATCATGATCATCGCCGCCACCGGCAGGGCGTAGCTGACGTCATAGAAAGGGAGAAAGACGTTCCGCAGCCGCAGCGTGTAGCGCTCGGCGGCGTAGGAGGCGGCGATGTCCGCATCGACCCGGTCCACCCGGCGGCCGGTCAGCCGCAGCGCCTCGACCGTCCGCGCACCTGCGACGGTCTCGGCCAGTCCGTCGGTCAGCCGGGAGTAGGACGCGGCCTCGCGCAGGTAACCCTGGTGCGCCCGCCGCAGGTACCAGCGGGTCGCGCCGAACAGCACGGGCACCGGGACCAGGCACGGCAGCAGCAGGACCGGGCTGGTCAGCGCGAGGGCGCCGAGCGTGAACCCGATCACCGCGACCGAGAGCAGGGACGCCGGGATCGCGGCGCGGACCGTGTCGGACAGCAGGTCGACATCCCTGGTGGTCCGGGTGATCAGGTCACCGTCGTCGCCGCTCTCGATGATCGCCGGCGGCAGGGCCAGGATGCCGGCCACGAACTCCTCGCGCAGGGCCGCCAGGATCTTCTCGCCGAGGAAGGCGGCGGCGTACGCGGCGAACCGCAGCAGCACCGCCTGGACGGTCAGGAAGGCGCAGATCAAGATGACCGTCCGGGGCACCGTGTCGTGGCCCGCGGATACCTGCGCGACAAGATCGCCGAGCAGCCACGGAACGAAGAGCCCGGCGATCGCCGCGAGCGACTGCAGGGCGATGACCAGGCTGAATTCGGCCCGGTGGGCCCGGATGACGCGCCGCGCGTACGCGCCGAGCTCGCGGTTGGCGGCGATGGGGAGGGTGCTCATGCGGTGGCCATCCCCCGCTCCACCAGGGCCGCGTACCGCGCGTCGGCCAGCAGCGTCTGATGGCTTCCCTCGGCCGCTACCGCGCCGTCGATGACCAGGGCGACGTGGTCGGCCTGGTTCAGCAGCAGGATGCTGGTGGTGAACACCACGGTGGCGCGGCCCTGGCGCAGCCGGGCGATCCCCTCGGCCATCATGTTCTCCGTGTTCGCGTCGACCGCGCTGGTGGGATCGATCAGGATCAGCACTTGCGGGTCGGCCATCAGGGCGCGGGCCAGCCGCAGGCGCTGCTGCTGGCCGCCGGAGAACTCCCGGCCGCCCGCGGCCATGATGCTGCCGGCCTGATCCGGCAGCGCCTCGATGATGTCCCGGGCGGCGGCCGCGTCGATGGCCTCCCACAGCAGCCCGTCACCGGACTCGGCCAGCCGGTCGGCGGGATCGAGCTCGCGCCGCAGCACCCCGGCGAACAGGTAGGCGTCGCCCGGGGTGACCAGGATCCGCTCGCGGACGCCGGCTAGCGGCAGCGCGGCCAGCGGGCGGCCGTCATAGGTCGTGCCCGCGTCCGAGTAACGTCCCAGCCGGTCAGCCAGCGCGACCGCGTCACTGCCGGAGCACACGACGGCGGTGAGGCCGCGGGCCGGCACCGCGAGGCCGGAATCGGGGTCGGCCAGGGCGCCGGGGCCGGGCATGGCCGACCCGTCCGGGCCGGGCCCGATGTCGGGTTCCAGGCGGAGCAGCCGGGTGACGTTGGCCGCGGCCACATGGGCCTGCATGGCCTTGCTGACGGCGAAGGTCATCCGGTTGACCGGTGTGACCAGGTACGTCGCGTACCCAAGGAAGGCCACCATCTCGCCCGCGCTGAGCTGCCTGGCCAGCACCAGATTGGCGCTCAGCGTCACCACGCCGACCAGCAGCGCGCTGGGCAGGAAGGTGGTGGCCGCTCCCAGCATGGCCGACGACCGCGCCTGGTGTGCCACCGTGAAGCGGAGCTGCTGCGACCCGTCACGGTACCGGCCGGCGAATATGTCCCCGCCGCCGAACCCGCGCAGCACCCGCAGACCCCGCACGATGTCCACGGCCTGGTCGGTGAGCTCGCGCTGCCGCGCCCGGACCTCTGCCTGCCTGGCGCGCAGCGTCCGCGACAGGCGGGTCGTGATGAACAGGATGGCCGGCACCGTGATCAGCACCAGCAGGCCGACCTGCCATGACGCGGTCAGCATGAGCGCCGCCACGAACGCGAAGGCGAAGATCCCGCCGACACCGCGGGCACCGACCGACAGCGCCTGGCCGATCAGGCTGATGTCGGAAACGCCGACGGTGAGCAGGTCACCGGCCGACACCCGCCTGGTCACCGTCGCGCCCAGGTCACAGACGTGGCGGGTGACGAGCCGCATCGTGTGGTAAGCCGGCCTGACCCTGACGATCATCTCGTAGCGCTCCACCAGCATGGCCGACACCGCCACGACGATGCCCAGTCCGAGAATCGCCAGGCCCCACCAGATCAGCGCTGCCTGGTCCCTGGCGATCAGGCCGTCGTTGACGGCCTCGCCGATCACGGCCGGAGTCAGCGCCTGCGCCCCCGTCCAGATCACGTTGAAGAAGCAGTCAGCCGCGAACACGCGCCAGTGGCTGGCCGTCATCCACAGCAGGTACCGCCACGGCCCGCGGATATCCGGCATCCCCGAGTCCTCATACACGCGCACACCTCCGGCTAGGGGTCATCAGGGGGACCGACGGCACGTCATGGCGGCCGCGCACCTGGTCGGCGACTGCGGGACGGGTGCTCGTGGAAATCGGGCGGCCATGCATACTACCCCGGCCATAAAGAGGCTGTCCCCGCGATCAGTTCCGGTCGGCTCCCGCACCGTCAACCTGAACCGTTCGGCAAAGTTTCGGTGGATCCAAAGAAAAATCACCATTGGTCGATATCATGTTCGCAGACAGTTATGGTCAGCCGGGGGTGTGATGACTATGAACGTTCGGGACCGCCAGCTCGTCAAATACCTCCGCCCGCGAGGCCCATGGATCCGGGCGACGCGAAGCACGCTTCCGTTCCATAGCGTGAGGGTTTGGGTGTAGGGGCCCTGAGCTGTTTGCCTACCTGCCCTTACCACTTCTCGCTTCTTGCTGTTATCCGATCGGCAGCGCGACCGGGCAGTGGGCCCGCAAGGACGGGAGGGATGTAAAGGATCCCTTGACATGATTGCGATGTCAAGGGATCCTTTACATGTGCCCGACCCGCCGTTCGCGTCCTTCCAGGCCGTCAGCGCCCTGCTCGCCGAGCAGGCCTCGGCCCTGACGGCAGCGGTGGGCAACCCGTTGTCCTCCCCGGCCTACCTCGACCTGGTCCGGCGTGCCCATGATGTCGATGTGCTGGCGGGTCAGGTGCTCAGGCTGTGCGTGCAGCAGTCCCGGGACGCAGGCCACACCTGGCAGGAGATCGGGGACCTGCTCGGGGTCACCCGGCAGGCCGCCTTCCAGCGGTTCGGCAAGCCCATCGACCCGAGAACAGGGGAACCCATGGATAAGACAGTGCACATGACCGACGCCGCACAGCGCGCCCGCGCGATCGTTACCGACGTCCTCGACGGGCGCATGGACCAAGCCAGGCCGTCCTTCAACGCCGAGGTCCTGGCGGCATTCACCGACGAAGTGCGGGGCAACGCCATGGCCACGGTGGCCGGCCTCGTCGGCGCGTTTGAGGGCTTCGGCACCGACGACCCGTTCGTCCGGCGCATCGGCGACCTCACGGTGGTCGACATCCCGCTGCGTTACGAGGCAGGCGACATGAAGGCCCGCGTCGCGTTCGACGCGGATGAGAAGGTCGCCGGGCTCTTCATCCTGGCGCCCGAGACGCCGTGAGGTGAGGACCCGGTGCTCGCCGATATCGTCACCATCCTCGCCGCGATCGCGCTGGTCGCCCTGGTAGCCGGATGGGAATTCTTCTGCCTGAGGGACCTGGCGCAAGCGGAGCGGGTGCGTTTGCTGCCCCGGTGGGCGTGGGCCGTGGCCTGCATCATCCAGATCCCTTTCGGGGGCTTCCTTTACCTGCTCTTCGGCCGCGTCTGGCGACGGCAGTCCCGCACGGACGCCTTGTCCTAGTCACGCCGGCCGGGCTGGGCTCGTAGGCACCGGCTATGTCAGCGGCATCGGCGCGTGCGGGGCGGCCTGCCAGCCGATGAGCGCTACGTCTACGGTGTGGGCCATGGTGTCCTTTATCCGCAATGTGTCCTTCGACTGCTCCGATCCCTACCCGTTGGCAGAGTTCTGGAGTGAGGTGATCGGCTATCCCATCCATGCGGATTGCCTCCCTGGCGACGCGGAGGTCGTCATCGAGCCGGCGGACGGTCCCCGCCTTTTCTTCCAGGCAGTGCCGGAGGGCAAGACGGTCAAGAACAGGGTGCACGTTTGCCTGCAGCCGCAGGACCGGGACCGCGACGTGGAGGTCGACCGCGTCCTCACGCTAGGCGCGAGTGTGCTGGCCGATCACCGCACGCCCGACGGCGAGGGCTGGGTCGTGCTGGGCGACCCGGCTGGAAACGAATTCTGCCTGACGCGCTCAGCATCGCAGCGGCACACCTGAAGAATAATTAATAGCACGCCGCATAAATGCCGCGAAATGAGAACTCTTGCGATCGCGCTAACCCCGCCTGCTGATAACCTGCCGGGAACCTTCAGCTCGGAAACCTCAGCCCTCTTGAATCCAGCTGAATTATCCGAACCTCGTCGGCCGGCAAGTACCTGTACACCTGACCGGGGAGGCTGCGCTGGCGGCCCGCCGGTCAGCGCAGCCCTCAGGCGGCGGCCTCGGGCATGCCCGGCTTCGGCTCGACCGGCCCGAGATACTCACGCACGCGGATCCGCGACGGGTACCCGCCGCCGTGGTGCAGCGTCAGGTGCGCGACCGGGCCGTCGCTGTCCAGGTCGTTGCGGCCGCCGGTGTGCCAGTTCCGGTCGGCGTTGGGGAAGCTCGACCCGGCGATCTCGACCCGGATCCGGTGGCCGCGCGCGAAGTAGTTGGCCGTGGTGATCCCGCGCAGCTCAACCCGGTAGACCTCGCCCGCCGCCAGGCTCGCCGGGCTCCCCAGGCCGTCGCGGTAGCGAAGCCGCAGCGCGCCCAGTCCGCCAGCATCGGCACCCCGCCCCGGTAGAACAGGCCCTGCGTCCCCTCGGCACCGGGGATGTCGCCGATCCCGGCGCCCGAGCTCATGGCCACGCAGGCGCGCAGCGCGGGGTGCCCGGTCGCGGCCAGTTTCAGCTGGTTCTCCGCGGTCGAAGAGCAGCCGTGCAGGCCGACCCGCCCGTTCGACCAGTCCTGCGCCGCGATCCAGTCCAGCGTGTCCTGGCCGTCGGCGGTCGTCGTGGTGAGGAGCCCGAAATCGCCTTCTGACCACTGGCTGCCGCGCTCGTTCTGGAAGATGATGGCGTAGTTCTTCTCGAACAGCGCCTTGGCGAAGCCGCCGAAGGTGTCCACCGACGTGACCGGGTACGGCGTGCGGGCCAGCAGCACCGGGTACCCGCCCGCCGCCTTGGGGCGGATCACCACGGTGGCCAGTCGAATCCCGTCGCGCATCGCCAGCATCAGGTAGTCGATGCGGTACCGCGCGGTGTCCGCCCCCTGCGCCCGGGCCGATGCCTCCAGTGACGTAGGCGGCTGGAAGTCCTCAGTCATGCCAGAGACGGTATCGGGTCTGCTTCTTCAAGCGCCCCGGGGCATCGTCATCTCTTACCGCGGTCCGTGCTTGCCCGTGCGCCGTGGGTCTCCCGTTTCCCGTGGGCGTGGCACCGCGCGCAGGGCGCGGGTGGCCGCGGCCGGGGCGGCGGGCCAGGAGTAGACCAGCTCCTCCCCCACCCGCAGCCTGGCCCAGCGCGCCGCCTCCACCTGCAGCGCCCGCGCCGCCCGGGCCAGCGCCTCAGGCGGTGGACCGGCGGCGGCATCGGCCGGGTCCGCGCCCGGCTCGGTGACGGGAAGGCTGGAAAGCTTTGCGCGAGCGAGACGGCCGATGTCGTCCTCGGATGGCGCGTCGAGCATCGCGACTGCCTCAACGAGGTCGGCCAGCAGCCCGGCCCGCATCACCGGCTGTCGCTGCACCCGTTTCAGCTGCGCTGAGCGCTCAGCCGCGTGCGGGGGCCGGCGGCCTCGCACGTGGTCCATGCTCGTGTAGACCGCGCCGGCGGCGATGGCACCCCAGAGCCCGTCGGCGATGGCAAGCTCGCGTTCCACCACCAGGTGCCGCAGGTCATGCGGCAGCCGGGATCCCGGCGAGGTGAACTCCTTCATCTGGTAGACCACGCCGTCATCGCGCTCGATGACCGAGTAGGCGGCCGCATGGCCCGGGAACCGCCGGAACGTGATGCGCATACGCCCACTATGCGCAGTTGCTCCCCTGGCGGCCTAACGATTTTCCAGAAGCTACGGAGGGCCGGGCAGCCGCGGGAATCCACGCGTACGTTCAGAAGATCTGAAATCCCGATCCTGAACGGACGGTGGCTCCCACGCATCCCGGCCACCACCCCCGGTTAGGGCCAGAGCCGTTCGGTGATCCAGCCCGCGCCGCAGCGGCGGTAGCGCAGCCGGACGTGCTGGCGCTGGTGGTCACCCTGCCAGAATTCCACCTCATCGGGGGTCAGGAAGTAGACGGTGTAGTCCGGCGCGACAAGCCGCGGATCGCCGGCCAGCCGCTGCCGCGCCGCCTCGAATCCCGCGGGACAGCTCAGCCGGATCCTGGAGCACGGTGCTCTGCCGGCCAACCAGGTCAGCGACCCGGGCCCCGTGCGACTGCCCGCGGAAGTCGGCAGCGCTGGTGCCCGGCGCGGCGGCCGTGACCCGGCCGCGCAGCCGGACCTGGCGGCCTTGCTCGCGCCAGTAGAAGCTCAGCGCCGCCTGCGGGTTCGCCGCCAGCTGAGTGCCCTTGGCGCCGGTCGCGGACCCGGTGAACTGCCAGCCTTCGGAGCTGACGTCCCGCAGGATCACGGCCCGCGCGTCCGGGCGTCCCTGCGCGTCGGCGGTGGACAGCGTCATCACGTGCGGTTCGACGACCTTCGCGTCGGCCGCCTGGCCCAGCCAGCTCGCAAACAGGCTCGCCGGGTCGTCCGGCACCGCGTCGGTGTCGAAGTCCGGCAGCGGGCGGCCGAACACCGGCAGCGTTCGCAGCAGGTCGCGGATCGTCACGGCGTCTTGCCTCTATTCGGCGGAGCCCTCGGGCCAGAGGGGCTCCCAGCCGCCGCGGACCGCGTTGCGTACCGTCGCGGGGAGCCGCAGCCGCTCGTCTTCGTACATCAGCCGCAGGGCCTCGAGGTTGTCATCGGGGGCGAGCGTGAGCTTGGCCAGCCGGTCGAACAGCGCGGCCAAGTCCTCGTCGATGGCAACCTCCGGCGTGGGCATGGCACCCCAGCAGTCCCACGGGAGCAGCTCCAGGTTGAGCAGGGCGGCGCCGTCGCGCATCAGGTTGGCCGCGATCCACCAGTCCCCGGCCTCCTTCATCTGGCTGAGGCCGAACTTGGCCGGGTCGGCCTCGCCCGCGCGGATCCGCCGCCAGGCTTCCCCGGCCACCAGGAACTGGTCGCGGGGGACGTCGGTCAGGTCGAAGTCGATCGGGAACCAGCCCAGCTGGACGCCGTCGATCTGCGCGTCGAGCAGCTGCCAGCGCTGGTGCCCGGCGTGCCAGTACTCGGTCACCCAGTGGTCTTCGAACCAGCCGGTGCCGAAGTAGCCGCCGAACCCGCAACGGGCCCGGGCCGGGATGCCGTGCGCGCGGAGCATGGCGGCCGCCAGGACGGTGAAGTGCCGGCAGTTGCCGGGCAGCCGGCCCTCCGGCGGGCGGGCCACGTCGAGCGGCCGCGGGTCGCGCGCGGCGATCTCCGTCAGCAGGTCACCGGCCCGGCGGACGTGCACGGTGCGGCGGTCGGCCGCCGACAGCGGCACCCCGTAGGCGCCCGCCATGTGCTCGTGGATGACGAGCCCGTGCAGCACCGCGGCGAGCGCGGCGGGATCGTCCGGCAGGTCCGTGAGCAGGGCAGTGTGCTGGCCGGGGGACGTCATGGTGGCCGGCTGGGTGTAGAAGTCGCGAATGTCCTGGCCCTCTGCTGACATGAGTGCTTCTCCTCAGGGTGCGGTCTCTGCATTGCTGACCGCACAGACGTTACGGAGTCATCGCTGACACCTCATGTCAGGCTAGTGGCCGCGTTAGGGAGGACGAAACATCTCCTGGCCCTTGCTGGACGACGCCGGCGCCCGGCGGTCAGGCGGCGGCGCGGTCGGCGGCGGGCCGGCGGCGGAGGCCGGGGCGCTTGACCGCCGGGGGCAGGTAGGCGGACTGGTCGGGTGCGCCGACGTCGGTGCCGGGCGGGACGATCTCGTCGATCCGGTCGAGGAGGTCGTCGGTGAGGGTGACGTCGACCCCGGCCAGCAGGTCGTCGAGCTGCTCCATCGTCCGCGGGCCGATGATCGCGCTGGTCACGCCGGGATGGGCGATGACGAAGGCCATCGCCAGGTGCGTCATCGGCAGGCCCGCCTGCTCGGCCAGCGGGATGAGCTGCTCGACCGCGTCGAGCCGGGGCCCGTCACCGAAGCTGCTGAAAATGCTGGCGCGGCTCAGGTCGGTCTGCTGGCCCTTGCGGATGCGCCCGGTGAGCATTCCCTTGGCCAGCGGGCTCCAGACCAGCGTGCCCATCCCGTAGCGCTGGGCGACGGGCAGCACCTCGGCCTCGATGCCGCGGTTGAGGATGGAGTAGGGCGGCTGCTCGGTGCGGAACCGTTCCAGGCCGCGGCGCTCGGCCACCCACTGGGCCTCGACGATGTCGGAGGCGGGCATCGTCGACGAGCCGACCGCGCGGACCTTGCCGCTGTGGATCAGGTCCGAGAGCGCCGACAGCGTCTCCTCGATGTCGGTGTCGGGGTCCGGCCGGTGAATCTGGTAGAGGTCGATGTAGTCGGTCTGCAGGCGGCGCAGCGAGTTCTCGACCTCGGTCATGATCCAGCGCCGCGAGTTGCCCTGCTGATTGGGATCATCACCCATCGGGCCGTTCACCTTGGTCGCGAGGACGACGTCGTCGCGGCGGCCTTTGAGCGCCTTGCCCACGACCTCTTCTGACCCGCCGGCGGAGTACCGGTCGGCGGTGTCGACGAAGTTGATCCCGGCGTCCAGCGCCTTGTGGATGATGCGGATCGAGTCGTCTTCGTCGGAGTTGCCGAGGGCCCCGGTGGTCCCGAGCATCATCGCGCCGAGCGCGTAGGGGGTGACCTTCATGCCGGTCCGGCCAAGGGTGCGGTAGCGCATGCGGTCTCCTGGGGTGCGGTTGGTTGTGGTGCGCGCATCGGCCGATGCCGTATCCCGAGCGCAAAACGGAACGCTCTTCCGGAACTTTATCCGCGGCGACGTCAGTCCCGCCCTCGCCCCTGAATCGCCGGGCCCCCAGTCCCCTGCCTGTCGGGGTGGTGAGGCCGGTATCGCCGGGTTGCCTCTTGTTGCCGGCGAACGCCCGGGCCTATACGCTGGCGGGCATGTCACAGTCCCGGGATTAACGGACGGACCGCGCGGCTTGCCCGCGCGCTCTGGTTCCGTCCGTGCGCCGCCAGCTGAGTCTGGCGTTTCCCGAGGAGTTCTCCATGTCACGCCTAGAACAGGCGGCTGTTTCGCATGCCCGGCATGCCCTTGGCTATCGGCCCGCTGCTCACCGGGCTGCTGGTCACCGTGGCCGGATTCGCGCTGCCACTGCTGGCCACCGCCGCCCTGCTGGCAGCCGGGTCCCTGCTGTTCGCAGCCGCGGATGCTGCCGCCCCGGCCGCCCGGCCGCGCCCGCGCGGCCGGGCGGGGCCGCTGGCCGTGCCCGGTTTCCCGGTCCTGCTCGGTATCGTGCTGGCGACCTCGATGGGGCTGGGCGCGATCGACGTCACCATCACCGCCCGCGCTGTCGCTGACCATCATCCGGGTTCGGCCGGCGACATTTTCGCCGCGGTCAGCCTGGCCAGCGCGGTCGGCGGGCTCAGCTCGGGGGAAACTGCGGCACCGGTCCCGGATGTCCACCCAGATGACGGGCCTGCTGGTCGCGATGGCGGCCGGCACCGCGCTGGCCGGTATCACCCCGGGCCTGCTGCTGACGGGCGCCGTGCTGGCGCTGACCGGGACCGTTCTCGCCCCCTCGGCGGTGCTCAGCTACCTCAGCGCCGAACGCCTCATCGGCGCTGGCGCGGAGGCGTCCACCTGGGTCAACACCGCCTGGAACGGCGGCGTCGCGGCCGGGCTGGCACTGGCCGGCCTGGCCGTCGGCCGCCTCGGCAGCACGGCGCCGATGCTGGCCGGCGCGGTGGTGCTGGCGGGCGCGGCCAGCGCGGTCCAGCTCCGCCGGAACATCTTCGATGAGGTGAGAGCCCCGTGCTGACCACCAGGCGGGCCTGCGGGGCTTGCCCGCTCAGCCCGGCAGGTCCTCCGGGCGCTTGGCCGCGTACTGGCCGTGCAGCAGGCCGGTGGACTGGCCGACCTCGATGAGGTACCCGTCCGGGTCCCGCAGGTAGCAGCGGATCTCCGCCCCGCGGTCGATCGGCGGCGTCACGAACTCCGCCCCCTTGCCCTTCCACTCCTCGTAGCAGGCCTGGATGTCGGCCACCCGCAGGTTCAGGAAGATCGAGGTGGTGTTCCCGGGCTCGTAGTCGGCCACCGTGATGCCGGGCTTGTCGGGCGTGGGCGGCCCGCCCGGGTTCATCAGGATCCACGAATTGGCCAGGCTGACGATGCACGGGTTCTCGTCCAGGACGACGCGGCCGCCCAGCACCCGGGAGTAGAAGTCCCGTGACCGCGCGACCTTGCGGACGGTGATGAACAAGGTCATCACCATGCCGCCCTCGGGAGGCGTGGGGAAGTGCGCGTAGTCGGGCGCGGGTTCTGACATGGGCTTGCTCCAGTTCAGCGGCATTGGCGGACAGCGGCCGGGCGCCGGCCCTGCGCATCGCCCCTTCCCCGGATGCGGCGGGCGCAGACATCCGCCGCTGGCGTGTTTTTGACCGCGACGCTGCCTGTTCCGGCTGGCCCAGCCCGCGCTGCACCCCTCCACCCGCTTCTTGCTGTTATCTTTTGCTATTCTTGGCGGCCGGCCTGCCTCCCGCGGGCGGGCTACTGGTCGGCTGTCAGCTGGCCGAGCGCGTCGCGGGCCTCGTCGGCGATCGGCGGGGGCACGTCTTCCAGGGCCAGCACGTGCCTGAGGGCCTTGGCGTAGGCGACGTCGCGGGCCTGGTCGGCGGGCACCGCGACATCGGGCACCACACCGGTGCCTTCCCAGTTGGTGCCGGTGACCGGGTTGACCGAACGCGCGAACGGCACCCCGATGTGCACCGTGGCGCTGATCGGGAACCCGCGAGTGGGGTGAGCTCCCCCGCCGGTCGTCTCGCCGATCACCTCGGCGCGGCCAAGCGCCTGCAGCGTGTAGCAGAAGTCCTCGCCCCCGGAGAAGGTCCGGCCGCTGGTCAGCAGGTAGACCGGCCGGTCGGGGTAGCGGGTGCCGGGGACATAGGGCAGCGCCCAGAACTGCCTGGTCTCACCGGTCCCGGCATGGAAGATGTCATTGAGATGAGCCGGCTCGTCGTCGAGCAGGTAGCTGCACCAGAAGACCACCCCCTCCGGCGCCCCGCCCCCGTTGCGCCGCAGGTCGATGATGAGCGCGTAGGTGCCGGCCACGAGCTCCATCGCGGCGGTGATGGCAGGGCCCGCGAACGCCGGGACGGGCACCCGGCGTATGTCCAGGTAGCCGATGTTGCCTTCGAGGCGCTCGACCCGGTGGATGCCGAAGTTGTCCAGCCGCCCGATCCGCCGCATGGCGAGCTGCCTGGACTCGTGATCGCCGGGTTCCCCCGGTCCGGGTCCGCCCACCCGGCGCGGAGGGGGACCGTCAGGCGCCGGACCAGGCCCGCCGGGGGCCGCCCCGGGTCCCGGCCGGGGCCCCGGTCCCGCGCCTGCCCGCACCCGCAGGTGCTTGTCGGCGCAGACCTCTTGCAGGTGGCGGGTGAGCAGCTCGGCCAGGGTGACCTCGTCCAGGTCGTCGTACTGGCCGGCCGCCATCCTCGCCTCGACGGCGATGGCGGCCTGCTCGGCGCGGTCGGGGAACACGTAATGGTCGCGCAGCAGCCCGAGGGCAATGGTCACGATCTCGCGTCCCGGCATCGGCCCGTCGGCCAGCGTGGCGTCGTCCGGCATCATGATCCGCGGGACGTTGTCGCCGGGGTCGTCGAAGGTGAACTCGAGCAGCCTGGCCGGGGCAGCCGCACCGATAGCTCCCGGCGGAGCGTGTCCATCCCCCGCTGATGGGCGGCCTGCCATTCGGCCAGAGCCTGCTCGTACTGCGCCGGCTCGCCCGGTGCGGGGATGAACACCCGCACCATGAGCTGGCCGGGCTCGATCGCCGGGTCGTCGCCGTGCTGCAGGACAGCGGCGCGCCGCACCGCGCCGGGGCCGAACCGCTCCTTCAGCTCCCGGTTGATGATCCGTTCGATCCTGGTGATCTCGGCCTGTTCCACGGCAGCCTCCATCCCGTCTATCCCTGTAACGTCACCCGCCGGGAGCCAGTTCCGGCGGCTCCCGCCCGACGGCGTAACGCGCCGCCCTTTGCCTCCGGCTCCTGATGATCGCCGGTGCGGGACCGTGACGTACCCTGACGGAACGGCGCGCCCGGCCGGGGCGCGCACCTCGCTTCAGTGGAGCCGCCATGCGTGAGCCCGGCTACTCCGACGCCCTCCGTGTTTTGCGTGATGCCGCCGGGGGCGATCTTCAGCATGTGCTCGACGCCGCCTGCGAGCCCCTGCCGGCCTGGGATCCCGTGGTCTACCTGGCGGACTTCTCCGGCAACGTGCTGCTCCCGCTGTCCGGCGGGGTGCCTGAGGAGGATGTCGCCGGGTCCATGGCGGGGCGGGCGTTCGCCAGCGGGCAGCCGGTGACCGCCGAGCGGGACGGGGCGGTGCGGGTCTGGGTCCCGGTGACGGAGCAGGCCAGCAGGACCGGGGTGCTGGCGGTCACCGTCCCGCACGCGGGCCCTGAGTTCCTGGAGCGGGTCGAGCTGCTCGGCGTGTTCGCCGGGCTGGCCGTCGCCGCCGCCGCGCGGGTCAGCGACATCCCGTACGTGCGGCGGCAGGGGCGGGAGATGTCGCTGCCGGCGGGCATGCAGTGGGATCTGCTGCCCCCGCTGAACACCCGCACATCCGGCGCCCTGATTGCCGGGCTGCTGGAGCCCGCCTACATCATCGCCGGGGACGCGTTCGACTACGCGGTGAACCAGCACGCGCTGGATTTCGCGATCATCGACGGGATGGGTCACGGCATCACCTCGACGCTGCTGACCGGGCTGGCCGTCGGCGCGTACCGGCATGCGCGCCGGCGCGGCGCCGTCGATCCTGGACATCCACCGGGCCATCGATCAGGCGCTGACCGATAACTACGATGACGACTCGTTCGCCACCGGCGTCGTCGGCAGGCTGGACTACGCCACCGGCCGGCTGGAGTGGTCATCGGCCGGGCACCTGCCGCCGCTGTTGCTGCGCGGCCGCAAGGTTGTCGCGGAGCTGGCCAATGAGCCGGTCCTGCCGTTCGGTCTGCGCGGCAAGCCGCAGCTGGGCACGATCGACCTCGAACCTGACGACGCGATACTGCTCTACACGGATGGCATGACCGAGGCCCGCGACCTCGACGGTGAGCAATTCGGTGTAGCGAGGCTCATCGACTTGATCGAGCGGGAAGCGGCCGGGGGCCGGCCGCCCGAGGAGATGCTGCGGCGCCTGGTGCAGGCGTTGCTCGACCACCAGCCCGAGGGGCTGAGTGACGACGCCACCCTGCTGCTGGTGCAGTGGACCGGGCGCAGGTCGGCTGATTTAGCGTATTTAGCGATTGTCCTGCGACAATGGGGTAGTCGCAGCGGATGCGCACTGGCACGGCAGGCACGGAGGAGGGCGGTCCGGCGGTCAACGACGAGCCTGGCACCGACGGGGACAAGCCGGAAGGCCGGTTCAAGCGCGTCTGGCACCGATGGACGACCCGGCTGCCCTGGCTGCCGCGGCTGGTTAAGCCGCTGCGCTGGGGCGTGCTGATCTTCATCATCTTGCTCGTGGTGGAGTACCTGGTGGTGCCGGAGCTGGTCGGCGCGAGCAAGGACCTGTACCTGCTCGGGCGGGTGAACGCCGGGTGGCTGGTCCTGGGTGTGGCACTGGAGGGCCTGTCCCTGTTCTGCTACGCGCTGCTAACCAAGGTGCTGCTCCCGCCCGGCCCTAAGCCGAGCCTGTCCCGGCTGTTCCGCATCGATCTGTCGGCGGCGGCGGTCGCGCACGTCATTCCGGCCGGCACGCTGGGCACCGCGGCGCTCGGGTTCCGCCTGTTCACCAACGAGGGCATCTCCGCCAACGATGCCGGGGTGATGATGGCGGCCAAGGGACTCGGCTCGACTGTGGTGCTGAACGTGCTGCTGTGGCTGTCCCTGGTGATCTCCATCCCGCTGGCCGGGTTCCGTCCCATCTACGGGACGGTGGCCATCATCGGCACCATCGTGCTGGCGGGGGTGGCCGCCGTGATCGTCGGCGTCACCCGCGGCACCGAGGCCGCATCGCGGATCCTGCACACCGTCGGCGACAAGGTCCCGGGGCTGTCCGGCGAGAGCCTTGAGCGCGGCATCCGCCAGGCCAGCAGCACCCTGTCGATGCTGGCCACGGATAAGCGGGTGCTCTTCTGGTCGCTGACCTGGGCCTCACTCAACTGGCTGCTGGACGCCGCGTCGCTGTGGGCCTTCATCGCCGCCTTCGGCCGCTTCGTCAACCCGGTGGAACTGTTCGCCGCCTACGGGATCGCCAACGTGGCCGGCGCCCTCCCGATCAGCCCGGGCGGCCTGGGCGTGGTCGACTCGACCGCCCCGCTGCTGCTGGTGGGGTTCGGCATCACCCGCGGCGTGGCCACGCTCGGCGTGATCGCCTGGCGGCTGGTCAACTTCTGGCTGCCGATCCCGATCGGCGCCCTGTCCTACGTCTCACTGAAGGTCAAGCCCGGACAGGGCAAGGCCGCCTTCCGCTCCGCCATCGCCGGCATGAAGACGATGGTGGGACCGAATCGCCAGCCGGTAACGGCTCAGGGCGAAATGCCGCTGGACGCGGAGCCGCCGGCGATAACCGAGAAGGCCGAGCCCGGGGAAACGCCGCAGGCCGGGCCGGCGTCACAGGACACGGTGCGGGAGGAGCCGCGGCTGGCAGACCCCGCAGAGGTACCGGCGGCGGACCGCGGGGAGGCACAGCAGTAGTAATGCGTGTGGTAGTGATACTCCGTGACTGAGCCCAGGACCAGGCTTGACCTCACGCGCCCGCAGATTCTCGCGTTCCGGCGGCTCGTGGGCGCGCTCGACGAACGACTACCGCCGGGACCGGAGTCGCTCCGGCGCGCGGCCTGGGCGGGACTGCAGGACAGCATGCCCCGCGCCGCCGTGCTCTCCATCCACGCCCGGGTCGCCGGAACCACCCCCGCTGCCTGGGAGGACCCCTCGCTCGTGCAGCTGTGGGGACCGCGGTTCAGCGTCTTCGTCGTCGCCGCGTGCGATCTGCCCGTCTTCTCCCTCGGCACGCTGCCCGACGATGCCAAAGGCCGGCAGCGGGCAACGGACCTGGCCGCGCGGCTGCACGCCGCGCTCGGCGGCGAGCGGATCGGCCATGCGGAGGCGGGCAGCAGGGTTGGCGTGCACAACGCCAACATGCTCAGGTACGCGGCGGCGACCGGCACCGTCCTGATCCGGTGGGAGGGCGCACGGCAGCCGACCATCTGGACCGTGCCGCCCCCTGAGCTGGAGCCGCTCGAGGCCCGCCTCGAGCTCGCGCGCCGCTACCTGCACGTCTTCGGCCCCGCCACCGCCGGGTCGTTCGGCCAGTGGGCGGGGATCGGGCCGCGTCCGGGCATCGCGGCGTTCGCGGCGCTCGGCGCCGCGCTCGCCCCGGTGCGGACACCGGCCGGCGACGGGTGGATCCTGGCCGAAGACGAGGCGGTGCTCCGCGCCGCGCCCCCGCGCACGGCGCCGGTGCGGCTGCTGCCCAGCGGCGACGCCTTTTTCCTGCTCCAGGGGACCGACCGCGCTCTGCTGGTCCCGGACGCCGATCGTCAGCGCGAGCTCTGGACGCCGCGGGTCTGGCCGGGCGGCCTGCTGCTGGACGGGGAGATCACCGGGACGTGGCGGCGGGCGGGCAAGGTGCTGACGGTGCGGCCCTGGCGGCGGCTGTCACCCACGGAACGCGACGCGGTCGCGGCGGAGGCGGCGTCGTTGCCGCTGCCCGGCATCCAGGGACAGGTCACCGTCCGCTGGGACAGCGCAACCGGGACGTGAGCCCGCCGGGCCCTCCCGGGCAGCGACCACGACCCGGCCCTGGTGACCGCTGCGCCCCGCGGCCACCAGGAGCATTGAGAATTACTGCGGGGCGGCCTCGTCCGGAACATCGAGGTCCGGAACATCGAGGAACTCCCGCGCCATTAGCCCCATGGTGATATCGCCGGGCTGCTGGGTATCGGTCGGCACGGCGGTGGGATTGATCTTGATAAAGGGAGGGAGTTCCGGCTCGGCCCAGACGACCTGTCGTCTCTTGCCGAACCAACGCCTAACTCTGAGCATGTAGCTCGACTACCCGGCTAGAACGATTTACACCCTTTTTTACCCCACGACTAAAGCAGTTTCTGGCGGCGAAGCCGCCCCTCACTCCACGTTCGTTGAGACCGCGAGCTCACGCCACTTGCTGAGCTCGTCGGCGACCCGCTGGAGCTTGCCCTCGACGGCGGCCACGCTGTCGGCGGTGGTGTGCAAGGAGCTGCCGTCGAGGAAGTCGGTGCGGAAGCTGCCCGGTTCGATGATGATGACGAGAATGTCGATGCGGCCGAAGCAGCCGGCCGCCGCCCGCGCGACGGCGGCGGCTGGCCCGGGTCGGTGACGTCGAGCGGGAGGGCGAGGAGGCGGGCGCCGTAGCGGGGCAGCGCCCCGGTCACCAGTTCCGGTTGCCGGGCGGTCGCCACGACCATGTCCCCGCGGTCAAGGGCCCGGGGGTTGCCCCGGCGACTCAGGCGGGGAAGGGACGGCAAGCGGTGAGTGATGATCTTGCGGTGCTGGCTGCGGATGCCTACCTTTACGGGTTCCCGCTGGTCTTCGACCTGCAAGAGGTCGGTTCATTCACCCGTGAGGGCCTGGGGTCCATCCCGCCCGCGCCGTTTAACAGCTTCGGTCACGCGTCCGGGCTCGCCGATCCGGGCGACAAGTTCGTGACGATCAATAACGACACCATCTACTCCATCGCCCAGGTCGACCTGAGCGGCTGCGGGCCTGGATGCGGGCCTTCCCGCCGTCCGCGACCGACCGCGCCTACCAGCAGCGCTTCGCCCCGCTGGGGCTGCTGGACGCGGCCTCACCGTACGCTGACTGTGCGCCGGCCCTGGAGCGGGCGCTGACAGCGGGAGCCGATGCCGCCAAGCGGCAGATCGAAGCGACGCTGCAATCGGGCGGCCCCTCGCCTGTCGTCAACGGCTGGAAGCTTACCTTCCACATGTTCGACTACAACCTCGATCACCTCGGCCCGGGCACCGTCGATGACCCGGCGTGGAAGATCAGCGACCGCAGTGCCAGCTACCTCGCCCGGGCGCTGGCCGCCCGTGGCGGCCTGTGGGGCAACCACGGCTATGAGGCCGCCTACCCGATGACCTACGTTGACGGCGACGGTGACCAGCTGGACGGGCGCAACAGCTACACCATCCGGTTCGACACCGACCCGCCGGTCGACGCCTTCTGGTCCATCACCATGTACGACCTGCCCGACTTCTACCTGGTGGCCAACCCGATCGGCCGCTACTCCATCGGCGACCGCACTCCGGGCCTGCACCGCGACGCCGACGGATCCCTCACCATCGTGATCCAGCACGAGCAGCCGGCCGATGTCAGCAACTGGCTGCCCGCCCCGGCCGCGCCATTCCGCCCCGTCATGCGCCTCTACCAGCCGCAAGCCGGCATCCTGGACGGCATTTACAAGATTCCGCCCATCGTGAGAACCTCGGCCTAAGGGAGGCAGCGCCTGCAGTGACAGCGGCCGGCGCTCTGCCGGCGCTCGCGCTCATCCCCGGGCCGATCATCGGCGGAGTACGATCAACCGGTGACTTCAGGCGCACGGGGCATAAAGGACACCGAGTCAGGCAAGCCTCCGGAGGTCGACACGTCCGTGGCCCATTCGGCGCGGATCTACGACTACATCCTCGGCGGCAAGGACAACTTCGAGGCCGACCGCAAGGCCGCCGAGGAGGCGATCAAACGCAACCCGAACATGGCGGTCGGGATGCGCGCCAACCGCGCCGTGATGCGGCGGATGACCGCCTATCTGGCGGGCAAGGCCGGCATCAGGCAGTTTCTGGACATCGGCACGGGCCTGCCGACCAGCCCGAACATGCACGAGATCGCCCAGCGGATCGCCCCCGAATCCCGGGTGGTCTACGTGGACAACGACCCGATCGTCTTGGCGCACGCCCGCGCGCTGCTCATCAGCAGCCCCGAGGGTGCCTGCACCTATATCGACGCCGACGCGCGCGACCCTGAGCGGATCCTGTCCGACCCTAAGCTGAGCGCCACGATCGACCTGTCCCGGCCGGTCGCGCTGATGCTGTTCGGCATCATGCACTTCCTCCCCGATTTCGACCATCCGCAGGCGATCGTCGCCCGTTTCCTGGACGCGCTCCCGGCCGGCAGCTACCTCGCCATCCAGCACCCGACGGCCGACTTCTACCCGCCGGGGGTCGGCGCCCAGAGCGCCTACCGGGGCGCCGGGATTTCGTTCCAGTACCGGAGCAAGGACGAGTTCGCCCGGTTCCTCGACGGGCTGGAACTCGTCGAGCCCGGCATCACGCCCATGTCCGCGTGGCACCCTGAGCTGGAGCCCGGTCCGCGGCCCAGCCCGTCCGAGGCGGGCGCGTACGCCGCCCTGGCGAGAAAGCCGTAGGTTCGCGGCTAGCTAGCCCGGCGCCAGCGGGTCGGGCTTCAGCAGGCCGGCGCCGTACATTCCACCACAGCCAGCGATCAGGAATGGAGAAGCGCTGGTCACGCCCGTGCTACTAGCCTGGGCTGCGATGGACGTCGAGCTACCAGCGCAAGGAGTGATCATGACCGGTACTCCCACCGAGGGAATCAAGACCGTGCTGCATCCCGTGTCCGACCTGGGCAAGGCCAAGGAGGTGTACACCGCGCTGCTCGGCGTCGAGCCGACGGCCGACGCCCCCTACTACGTCGGTTACGACACCGCGGGCCAGCACATCGGGCTGGTGCCGAACGGCGGGCCGCAGGGCATGACATCGCCGGTGGCCTACTGGCACGTGGCCGACATCGAGGCGAAGCTGGCCGAGGTGACCGCCGCGGGCGCCACCGTGAAGGACCCGGTGCGCGATGTCGGCGGCGGCCGCCTGGTGGCCACGGTCACCGACGCCGACGGCAACGTCCTCGGGCTGCTCCAGGACCGGTGAGCACGCTGAGCAGGGCCACCAGCGCGGACGCGAAGGCGGCCGAGCCGGGCGCGGCCGGCCGCCACGATCTGATCCGGGTGCACGGCGCGCGGGTGAACAACCTCAAGGACATCAGCGTCGAGATCCCCAAGCGGCGGCTGACGGTGTTCACCGGCGTGTCCGGCTCGGGCAAGAGCTCGCTGGTGTTCGGCACGATCGCGGCGGAGTCGCAGCGGCTGATCAACGAGACCTACAGCGCCTTCGTGCAGGGCTTCATGCCGACGCTGGCGCGGCCGGACGTGGACGTGCTCGAGGGGCTGACGACCGCGATCATCGTCGACCAGCAGCGGATGGGCACCGACCCGCGCTCCACGGTCGGCACCGCCACCGACGCCAACGCCATGCTGCGCATCCTGTTCAGCCGGCTGGGCAAGCCGCATATCGGCTCCCCGCAGGCGTTCTCCTTCAACGTCGCCTCGATCAGCGGGGCGGGCGCGGTCGACGTTCGAGCGCGGCGGGAAGCCGGTGAAGGAACGGCGCAGCTTCAGCATCACCGGCGGCATGTGCCCGCGCTGCGAGGGCCGCGGCGCGGTCTCCGACATCGACCTGACCGAACTGTACGACGACAGCAAGTCGCTCAACGAGGGCGCGCTCACCATCCCCGGCTACACGCCCGGCGGCTGGGGGTACCGGCTGTACAGCGAGTCCGGGTTCTACGACCCGGCCAAGCCCATCAGCACGTTCAGCAAGAAGGAACTGCACGACTTCCTGTACCACGAGCCGGTCAGGATGAAGATCGGCGGCATCAACCAGACCTACGAGGGCCTGATCCTGCGGCTGCAAAGGTCCATCCTGTCGAAGGACACCGACGCGCTGCAGCCGCACATCCGGGCGTTCGTGGAGCGGGCCGTCACCTTCACCAGCTGCCCCGAGTGCGGCGGCTCCCGGCTGGCCGAGCATGCCCGCTCCTCGAAGATCAGCCAGATCAGCATCGCCGACGCGTGCGCGATGCAGATCAGCGACCTGGCCGACTGGGTCCGCGGCCTGCACGAGCCCTCGGTGGCGCCGCTGCTCGCCTCGCTCGCGCGCACCCTGGACTCGTTCACCGAGATCGGGCTCGGCTATCTCTCGCTCGACCGGCCGTCGGGGACGCTGTCGGGCGGCGAGGCGCAGCGGGTCAAGATGATCCGCCAGCTCGGCTCGGCGCTGACCGACGTCACCTATGTCTTCGACGAGCCGACGGTCGGGCTGCACCCGCATGACATCGCGCGGATGAACGAGCTGCTGCTGCGACTGCGGGACAAGGGCAACACGGTGCTGGTCGTGGAGCACAAGCCGGAGACGATCGCGATCGGCGACCACGTGGTGGATCTCGGTCCCGGCCCGGGCACGGCGGGCGGCACCGTCTGCTTCGAGGGCACCGTCGCGGGCCTGCGCGCCAGCGCCACGATCACCGGCCGCCACCTCGACGACCGGGCCGCGCTCAAGCCGCAGTTCCGTCAGCCAGCCGGCGCGCTGCAGATCCGGCATGCCGGACACCCACAACCTGCGCGACGTGAGCGTCGACATCCCGCTCGGCGTGCTGTGCGTCGTGACCGGGGTGGCCGGGTCGGGCAAGAGCTCCCTCATCCACGGGTCGGTCCCGAAGGGCGCGGGCGTGGTCTTTGTCGACCAGAGCGCCATCCGCGGCTCGCGGCGCAGCAACCCGGCGACCTACACCGGGCTGCTCGACCCGGTCCGCAACGCGTTCGCGAAGGCCAACGGGGTGAAGCCGGCGCTGTTCAGCGCCAACTCCGAGGGCGCCTGCCCGAACTGCAACGGGGCCGGCGTCATCTACACCGACCTGGCGATGATGGCCGGCGTCGCCACCGTGTGCGAGGTCTGCGAGGGCAAGCGGTTCGACGCCGCCGTGCTCGAGTTCAAGCTCGGCGGCCGGGACATCAGCGAGGTGCTCGCCCTGCCGGTCGACGGGGCCCGGGAGTTCTTCGGCGACGGCGAGGCGAAGAACGCGGCCGCGCTCGCTATCCTCGGCCGCCTGGCCGACGTCGGCCTGGGCTACCTCACCCTCGGCCAGCCGCTGACCACCCTGTCCGGCGGCGAGCAGCAGCGGCTCAAGCTGGCCACCCGGATGGGCGACACGGGCGGGGTCTACGTGCTCGACGAGCCGACCAGCGGCCTGCACCTGGCCGACGTCGAGCAGCTGCTCGGCCTGCTCGACCGGCTGGTCGACTCGGGTAAGTCAGTCATCGTCATCGAGCACCATCAGGCGGTTATGGCGCACGCCGACTGGATCATCGACCTCGGCCCCGGCGCCGGCCACGACGGCGGCCGGGTCGTCTTCGAGGGCACTCCCGCCGACCTCGTCGCCGCCCGTTCCACCCTCACCGGCGAGCACCTCGCGGCCTACGTCGGCGCGAAATAAAGGCTTCCGGCCAGCCGGCCACCATGTCCTATGCTGCTGTTCATGCGGCTGGACAAGTTCACGATCGTCGTCGAAAACTACGACAAGGCCATCGCGTTCTTCACCCAAGCACTGGGGTTCGACCTGGTGGAGGACTCCCCGGCGCTGACCACCGAAGACGGCCGGCCGAAGCGGTGGGTCGTCGTCCGCCCGCCCGGCGCCCAGACCGGCATCCTGCTCGCCCGGGCCGACGGGGAGCATCAGGCCACCGCCATCGGCAACCAGGTCGCCGGGCGCGTCGGCTTCTTTCTTGAAGTCGACGACTTCGACGCCGCGTACCAGCGGATGTCGGCAGCGGGGGTCGAATTCGCCACCGTGCCCCGCACCGAGCCCTACGGGCAGGTGGCGGTCTTCCTCGACATCGCCGGCAATCGCTGGGACCTGCTTGGCCCGGCCCAGGCCTAACCGGGACCGCAGAGGCGGAGAAACGGACCGTTCCTCTTAACGGATTTGAGGAATGTGACCTTGGGCCCCGGTGTGGCACGGCTCCGCGGCGGGGCCGCAGTACGCTGGCTGCTGTGCAGACGGCCGCCAGCGAGGAGCTCGCGCTCGCCGCGCTCGACTGGGTCGGTGCCTGCGCCGTCGCCGACGGCGAGGGTGTGTGGTGGAGCTCACGGCCGTCCTTCGCCGACCCGGATCCCGGTCTCTATCACGGCGGCGCCGGCATCGTCTTGGCCCTGCTGGAGGCCCACGCGCACTTCGGCGACCCGCGCTGGGCCGACCTGGCGCTGCGCGGGACCCGCGGGCTCGCCGCCGCCATCGACACCATCGACTGCGCCCGCTACCCGTCGCTCTACTTCGGCGCCGCGGGGATGGCCTTCGCCCTGCACGAGGCGGCCGGGCGGCTCGGCGACGACGACGCCCGGGCGGCGGCGCTCCGCGGCCTGGCCCGGGTGCGGGCGGCGTTCGACGGCGAGCGCTGGGACGACGCCTTCGACCTGATGGGCGGCAACGCCGGCATCGCCCTGGCCGCGCTGCGGATGGGCGACACCGCGCTGGCGGAGGCGGCGGTGGCACCGTACCTGCGCACCGCCGAGGCAACCGCGCACGGCCGGACATGGGAGCAGCGCCGCGGGCAGGCCGCCCGGCGGCACCACATCTCCCACGGCACGCTGGGCATCTGCTACGGACTGGCCGCCACCGGGGCGGCGGCCGGCCGCCGTGACCTGGTCGAGGCCGCCCTGGCCGGGGTGGCCGACGTCGTCGCCCGTGATGAGGCGGGGCCGGCCGGTTTCCTGGTCCCGCACTCCGACCCGCAGCAGGTCGCGTTCGCGCTGGAGCGGTACTCCTACGGCTGGTGCCACGGCCCGGCCGGCGACGCGCAGGTCTTCCGCCTCCTGTCGCAGGTCACCGGCGACCGCGGCTGGCGGGCGCTGGCCGACCGGTGCTGGCACACGGTCACCACCTCCGGCCTGCCCGCGCGGCTGCGGCCCGGCTTCTGGGACAACTCCGGGCGGTGCTGCGGCACCGGTGGCGTGCTCGCGCTCGCGCTCGACCGTGAGGTCGAGGACGGCGACGGTCTCGCCTTCGCCGACCTGCTCGTGACCGACATCGCCCAACGGGCCACGGTGGACGCCTCTGGCGCCCGGTGGTCGAACGTCGAGTACCGGGCCACCCCGCCGGAGCTCGAGCCCCGGCCGGGCTGGGCCATGGGCAACGCCGGCCTGGTCAGAGAGCTGCTGCGGCACGCGCGGATCACGGCCGGGCGCGATCCGTCCTACGCGGTCCAGTGGCCCGACCAGCCGGCGGCCGCACGGGCGGCCGCTGGCGGCTACCGGACGAACAACGATTCCGAACGAGGGGTGAGCGGGTGAGCGACATGGCCGAGAGAGCCGGCCTGATCTACAAGATCCTGTCCGTGGCCGACTGGGAGGCGGCCCAGCGGGCGGGTCGCTTCGAGGGGTCGGCCGACGACCGGCGGGACGGGTTCATTCACTTCTCCGACGGCGGGCAGGCCGCGGCGACCGCGCGCAAGTACTTCGCGGGACAGTCCGACCTGATGCTGCTGGCCGTGGACCCGGCTCTGCTGGCCGATCTGCGCTGGGAGCGGTCGCGGGACGACGCGCTCTTCCCGCATCTGTACGGGCCGCTCGAGCTGAACGCGGTCACGAAGGCAGACCGGCTGCCCGACGACCGGCCCGCCGCCGACGCCATCGCCGACCTGCTCGCCCGGTTAAAGCGCATCGCGCTTCTTGCTGTTATCCGATCCAGCGCGACGACCTTCCCCGGGTCGCGGACCGCCCGCGGCGCCCGCCACCGGGCCAGGTTCTCCGACAGGCCCCTAGCCAGCCCGGCGACCCGCATCGTCTCCCGCAGCAGGACCGCCCCGGCCTGGCGTGCACCCGCTTTCGGGACGGGACCGGGTACGCGTCCCTTCCTGCCGCGGTCGCCGCGCCGTTAGAAGTGATGGCGGGGTTCGACAACGCCGGCCTCGTAGGCAGCGACGACGGCCTGCACACGATCGCGGCATTCCAGCTTCAGCAAGATGTTGCCGACATACGTCTTGATGGTGGCTTCCCCAAGGAAGAGCTGGCTGGCGATCTCGCGGTTGGACAGCCCACGGGCGACCTGGATGAGGACCTGGGTCTCCCGGGGGGTCAGATCGGGTAGTGCGCGCGGCGCGCTCCGAGGAGGCCGCCGGGCGAATTCGGTGATCAGCCGCCGGGTCACCGAGGGTGCTAGCAGCGCGTCGCCGCGGGCGACAGTGACGATGCCGGAGATGAGCGTGTCGGGCGGGGAGTCTTTCAGCAGGAATCCGCTGGCCCCCGCCCGCAGCGCCTCGAAGACGTATTCATCGAGGTCGTAGGTGGTAAGCATCAGCACCTGCACACCGGTCGAGCGGGTCAGCCGGCGGGTCGCCTCGATTCCGTCGAGCCGCGGCATCCGGATGTCCATCAGGACGACGTCGGGTGCCAGCTCAGTGGCCCGGGCCACGGCCTGCTCGCCGTCAGCTGCTTCCCCTACGACGATGATGGCGTCCTCGGCGTCAAGGAGCTTGCGGAAGCCGGCCCGGACAAGTTCCTGGTCGTCGGCGATAAGCACCCGGATCGTCATAGCCCCGCCTGGTCGCCGGCCTCGAGGGGCAGCCTGACATGAACCCGGAATCCACCGTCTTCGCGATAGCCGGCTTGTACCGTTCCCCCGTACACCGATACGCGTTCGCGCATCCCGATCAGGCCGAAGCCGACGGGGGAGGGAGCCCCGGCGGACGTTCCGTCGTCAGTGACGTCAATGTCCACACAGCGGCCCAGGCAGCGAATCGAGATCTCCACCCGGTGCGCGCCGGCGTGCTTGAGTACGTTGGTCAGGCACTCCTGAAGGATGCGGTAGGCGGTCAGGTCCAGCCCGCGGGGCAGGACGGCCAGGTCACCGTCGGTACGTAGGTCAACCTCCACGCCCGCCTCCCGGACCTGGGCTACGAGGTCGCCGAGTTCTCCCAGGCCAGGCTGGGGTGCCAGGGACAGCTCGCCGCCGCTCTTGCGGAGCAGGCCCAGCAGGCGGCGCAGCTCGGTCATGGCCTGCCGCCCGGCGTCCTCGATCGATTCGAGTGTTTCCGCGGTGGAGTCGCGGCCCGATCCGAGCACCCGCCGCTCGGCCGCGGCCTGAACCACGATGACGCTCAGGCTGTGCGCGATGACGTCGTGCAGTTCGCGGGCGATCCTCGATCGTTCGGCGGCGACCGCCCGGGCGGCCAGGGCGTCCTGCTCGCGCTCCAGCCTTTCGGCACGGTCTTGCTGGCCTGAGGCACGCCGCCTGTGCGCGTGCACCATCCGCCCGAGCACGAAGATCAGGACATAGAACACTACGGCGGGCAGCACGTTCCCGATCCCCCTGGAACATACGCCACCCTGCGCGCTGGCGCCTCCCCCAGACGGTGGAGCGCGGCGCGGCTGACATCAGCCCTGCGGCGGAGCCGGGTGGGTTTCCCGCTCCGCCCGCGGGAGGAACGGAAAACCCGCTGCAGCCGGAGGCGGGACGGCAGTTCCGATCCGTAGCGTTCCGGCCAGACCGCAAGGCCGTCGCGGCCGCGGCACTTTCCTCCAGGAGGCGGGAAATGACCCCTATTCGCCTGCGGACCGCGGCCGCCGCGCTCGCCGTAGCCGCCATCGGCGGGACCATCGTGACGGTCACGGCAACGGCAGCGCCGGCAGCCACCGTAACGACAATCTCCTTCACCCAGACCACCCTCAGCGACCGGACCTTCAACCTCGGGTCAGGACACGGATTCGCGGTCGGCTACGTCGAACTGGTCGCCGCCAAGCTCATGCAAGGCCGCAAGCAGATCGGCCACGACGGGGAAAGCTACACCGTCACCCGGCTCGGCGCCAGCTCGGCTGACCAGCTGGTCTCGGACGTCGAAGTCCTGGCCCACGGCCAGATCGACCTGTCCGGACTCCTCACCTCGACGCGCTCGGGACCTGGCACCTTCCAGCTCGCGGTCACCGGGGGCACCGGGATCTACCAGGGCGCCCATGGTTACGCCACCGTCGTGCCAAACAACAACCCGAGAGTCACCATTCACCTCACCAGCTGACCGTAAACCCAACGGGCCGCGCCCGGCCAGACTGGCCGGACGCGGCCGGTCCGCGTCGTGGCGGACCCCGCTGTTCCACGATCTGACGGCAGCCGGGCGAACGGAAGAGGCAAGCGGGCTGTACCCCAGGCCCGCGATGCCGTGCCCGGCGGTCGCCAGCGGATCGCCTGGTTCACGCCAGAGTAGGCCCGGTCCGCCCTGGGGGCCCGAAGGCCACAACGCGCATCAGGCGGCCGGACGGCCAGCGGGCCTGCGGAGGCTGCCGTCAGCCTGCGGCCCCCGGTATGATCAGGCAGCTGGCGGTGGCGGTGGCGACGAGCTGGCCGGCCCCGTCGAAGATCTCCGCGCGGGAGAACGCGACCCGGCGGCCCGGCTTGACCACGGTGCCCACCGCCCGCAGCGTTCCGCTGCCCACGGTCACCGGGCGCATGTAGCTGACGTTGAGGTCGACCGAGGTGTAGCTGACGCCCGCCTCGAGGGTAGTGCGCACGGCCAGCGCCGTCACCGTGTCGGCCATGGCGCAGACCAGCCCCCCGTGCACCATGCCGAGCACGTTGTAGACGGACTCGTCCGGCACCCCCTCGAAGACCACCCGCCCCTGCTCGGCCTCGACCGCGCGGAACCCGAGCAGCATCGCCAGCGGGGCGGCCGGCAGCTTGCCGTCCCTCAGCGCCCGCACGAATTGCAGGCCGGTCAGGCCCGCCCCGCCCGACGCGGTGACCATCGGGTCATACCACTGGACGGTCTTGGTCATCGGCGCGCCCCAGTCCGGTGCGCCCGCCGGGCCGCCCCGCGGCCCATTCTCAGGTGCAACCGCCCGGGGCTGCGCCTGCGCCAGCACGAGGTCCATCGTCTCCATGATCGAGATGGTCTCCTGCAACGGCATGAGCGGGCTCTCCGTCTCCCCGGCGGCCAGCCGCCGGGCGACCTCGTCGGCCTGGTGACGCAGGCCCCGGCCCTCGTGCACCGACTCGACGCGGACCGGTTCGCCCAGCCGCGGCAGCAGCGTCACGGCCACGGGCGCGTAGAAGTCGCCTTCGACCTCGATCCGCGCGGCGGTGCCGACGATCGCCGCGCGGGTCGCGCTCTTGGCCCGCAGGGTGCAGGTCAGTACGGCCTGCGCGCCGGTGTCGTAGCCGAACAGCATCGACGTCTGCGCGTCGACGCCGGTGAACGCCGGGTCGCTCATGGACACGACCCGGCTCGGCCGGCCGAGGACCATCGACGCGAAAGACACCGGGTAGACGCCCAGGTCAAGCAGCGCTCCGCCGCCCAGTTCGGGGGCGAACAGCCGGAAGCCGGCATCCTCGGCGAACCACTGGCCATGGTCGGCGGTCACGGTGACGATGTCCCCGAGCAGGCCTTCCCCGAGCCAGTCGCGGATGAGGGCCACGTGCGGCAGGAAGCGGGTCCACATCGCCTCCATCGCGAACAGCCCCCGCTCCCGCGCTACCCCGGCGATGTCACGGGCCTCGGCCGCGTTCATCGTGAACGGCTTCTCGACCAGCACGTGCTTGCCCGCCCGGAGCGCGAGGATCGCGTTGCCGTGGTGCATCGGGTGCGGCGAGGCGACGTAGACGACGTCCACCTCCGGGTCGGCCACCAGCGCCTCGTAGCTGCCGTGCCGGCGGACGATGCCGAACTCGTCCGCGAAACGGTCGGCGGACGCCTGACTGCGCGAGCCGACCGCGACGACCTCGCCGGAATCGGTCAGCCGCAGGTCAGCCGCGAACGCGCCCGCGATCCCGCCTGTTCCGAGGATTCCCCACCGCACTGGGCTGTCCATTGTGTCCCCGTCCCTTCTCGATGGCTGGCCCCTGGCACCACCCGCGCGAGCAGGTTATCCCGCGGCCGCGCCACCAGGCGAAGGTGCCGGCCGGTCCCGACGGGTGACGCCGGTAGGTCTCGGGCCGCCGGCTGCCGCCAGTGACCAGGTTCATTCTTCGCCCTCGCGACATCCGTCGTTCACCAGGACATCGCCTGGCCGCTGAGCGGATCATCCAAGGTTGATGATCATGGAATCAGCGCGCAGCCCCCGGCAGGACCGTCCGCTTGGCGAGCAGCATGAGGAGTGGATGGCGCACCTGCGCCGCCAGGTCGTGAGCCGCCGGACGATCGTCAGGGGCGCGGTCGGGGCCGCGGCGGGCAGCCTGCTGCCCGGCGCCGGCAACTGGTCGGAGCAGGCCGTCGCGGCGATCCTCGCCAGCACCGGGACGGTGGCGGGCGGGTTCGTGGTCAATGGGCGCCACTTGTCGTTCGGCGACGATCCGAGCACCCAGATGTGGGCCGGCGGCCAGCTGTTCAACCTGCACAAGTACAACGCGGTCCCGCCGCGGTCGGTCCGGGTGGGGCTGCAGTACGGCCGGGACCGCTCCTACGGGCACACGGTCGACCGGGACCCGTCGCTGCTGCCCGAGTCGGACTGGGGCATGTGGAACAACGGCTCGTACTCCCCCGACGATCCCGACAACCCGTCGCGCCGCAAGGTCAACACGACCAACGCGGTGATCAGGGAGATCACGAAGGTCCGGAACCTGACCAACCACACGCCGTCCCGGTTCAACCTGCAGGCGGGTGACCTGTGCTACGCGCAGGCGCAGGGTGACATCCAGCCGATCATCAACCCCGACGGCCCCAACGGCAGCCAGCCGTCCTCGCACAACACGCCGATGCCGGCCGCCAACAGCGGCGGCTGGGACTACTACGACCCGTGGATCTGGACCAGCTGGTTCCCGATGATCGAGGCGAGCGCGGCCAGCATCCCGTGGATGTTCGCCACCGGCAACCACGACACCGAGCTGTTCACCTCGCAGGTGGCGGCGGACAGGGCCACCGTCGCCAACTATGAGTCGCATGGCTACGGCGGGCTGAAGAAGCGGCTGGATATGCCCACGACGGGGCCGTCCGCCTGCCCCTCGGTGTACAGCTTCAGCTACGGCAACGTCGGGGTGATAAGCCTGGACGCGAACGAGCTGAGCTGGGAGATCCAGGGACTGCTGGGCTACAGCAAGGGCGCGCAGGTGCGGTGGCTTGAGGACAAGCTGGCGGCCTGGCGGCGCGACCCGCGGATCGACTTCATCGTGGCGTTCTACCACGAGTGCGATACCCGCAGGCTGCCGTGGACGCCCTCGATCTTTTCCGCCCCGGTGAGGTGCAGCACCAGATCGCCGCCCTCGACGCGTAGCTCAGCCATCCTGACCTCCTCGGCTTGAACGGTCCATCACTAACGTAGCGCGGCCGATCATGCCGGCGCAGTCCCGGTCTACGTGGCCGGCCCCTGGTAAGCGCGGGAAAACGTTCGGGTTCAGGGTGCCGGACGGGTCAAACGCGGAGCGGATACGCGCGAAGAGCGCTCGCTCCGCGTCTGTCCGCGCTAGCCGAAGCCACGGTGCTTTCAGGGCACCGATGCCGTGCTCGGCCGAGATGGAGCCGCCGAGCGAGGCGACGAAGGAGAGCAGCGCATCCTCGTGGCGGCCGTCCGCGGCCTGCGCGGGGACGATGTTCACGTGCAGATTGCCGTCGGCGACGTGGCCGAAGGTGATGACCGCGGCGTCCGGGTCCACCGCGGTGACCACGGCCGCCGCCTCGGAGGCGAGCCGCACCCACTGCGCGGCGGGGACCGAGACGTCGAGCTTGATCGGGACGCCGAGGAACCCGGCCGCCTCCGGGTGCCGTTCCCGGTAGGCCCACAGCCGCCCGCGTTCGGCCGCCGACTCCCCCACGGCGGCCTCCCGGTCGCCGATGGCGTCCGCGAGATCATCGAGTGCGCCGGGCCCGGAGGCCTCAAGCAGCAGATACGCCTGCGCCTGCGTGGCCAGCGGCGGCGCGAGCCCGGCGTGCGCCACGAGGATGTCTAGGCCCGTCCGGGTGAAGAACTCGGCCGACACCAGACCCGGGACTTCCCGCACCGCCCGGCGGGCCAGCGCGTGCAGCTCGTCCAGGCTGCTCAGCCCGACCAGTGCGGTGACCGTGTCCCGCAGCCGGGGAACGAGCCGGAGCCGCGCCTGGGTGACCACGGCCAGGGTGCCTTCCGACCCGGCCAGCAGGGACGGGTAGTCGTAGCCGGTGTTGTCCTTGACCAGCCCGGCCAGGTGCGAGACGACGGTGCCATCGGCGAGGGCCGCTTCAACGCCTCGCAGCTGTGCGCGCATCGGGCCGAAGCGCAGGACGCGCAGCCCGCCGGCGTTGGTCGCCACGGCCCCGCCGACGGTGGCACTGTCGCGGCTGGCGATCAGGATCCCCAGATCCAGTTCCGGGTCGGCGCCCGCCACCCGCGCAAGCGTCACCCCGGCGCCCGCCGTGATCTGAGCTGCCTCCTGATCAACCGGCCCGAGCCGGTTCAGCCGGGTCAGGCTGAGCACGACCTCGCCCCGCAGCGGCACGCCCCCGCCGACCAGGCCGGTATTCCCCCCTTGGGGGACGACGGGTATCCCCGCGCCGGTGCACAGGGCCAGGACGGCGGCGACCTCAGCCGTGTCCCGCGGCCGTACAACGGCCGGCGTATGGCCGCGGAAACGGCCGGTCCAGTCGACGGCGAACCCGGCGGTCGCGTCGCCGGTCAGCACGTACGGCTCCCCCACGATGGCGGCAAGCGCCCGGAGGACCGCAGGTGGCAGCGTCATCATAAGCTCAGGCCCATCTGGAGGCGGGCAGGGAACGCCAGCCACCGTAAGGCATGCGGCGGGTTCCGTTAGCGCGCGCATCCCAGCGGCGGGGGCCCGGGCACGCCAGCGGCCCAGGCCCCGCATCCGGCAATGCACGTTATTAGCCCGGCATCACGTTCCAGCCGGGCCCGATGAAGACCATGCCTTGCGGGCCGAAGACCGGGCCTCGCACGTCCACCTTGGTGATGACGCCGGTCCATGGGTTGAGCTGGCCGAGGTAGTTCGTCGGGAAGCCGGGCGCGGGGCAGGTGGCCGGGGCGTTGCCCGCGTCGCATGGGGTGACCGCGACGAAGACCGACTTGGCCGGGAACGGGCCGGTCACCACGTCGACCGTGCCGCCGGCGGTGTTGGTGCCGAATAGCTGCCCGCGCGGGCTGCGCGCCCACGCGGTGTCGTCGACCGACTGGGACAGCCGCAGCACGGAGAGCTTCCCGCCGGGCGCGTAGAAGATCTGCTCCTTGTCGCCCTGGCTGGTCAGCATGAAGTCGTTGGCGAACCGCGGTCCTGACGCGGGCACATCCTCATTGGAGTCGGGGTCGGTCAGCGCCAGCCTGACCTTTTCACCGTAGTCCTTGCCGGTGTTGGCGACGGCGGCCACGGCCTCATCGGAGAACAGGGGCTTGACGGAGGCGACAGCAGTGGCGCCGTCGAACGTCACCGAGTACACGGCCGGGGTAGGCCCGCTGCGGGGCGGCCTTGCCGACGGTGCCGGGCGCCGACGCGCTGAGAAGGATGCGGCCATCCCAGATCGAGATGGCATCGGTGCCGCCGTTGTGCGGCAGCGGAATTTCGTAACGGTAGTGCTTGACCTGATGCCCGCGCGCCGCGCCCGGGGTGATGGTGTAGACGCTGGAGTGCGCGTCCTCGTTCACCGTGGCGATGAGCAGGTGCTTTGCGGTGTCGGCGGTGATGCCGTCACACTTGCCGCGCAAGTCCCACTGGCGCACGAGGTGACCGCTGGCGGTGAACTCAACGACGGTGCTGTCGGTGTTGCCGTCCGCGCTTGGCTGACCTTGCGGGCCGACGCCGTTCTGGAACGCGGTGAAGATGTGACCGAGCACGGTGATGTCATCGGGGCTGGACAGTGCCTCGGTGCGCGCCGTCTTCTTGCCCGCAGGGATGAATGTGTGCCGCAGGTCAGCGCCATTCAAGATCGCGCGCACCCGATACTGCGGCGCGTGGGACGTTCGGTGCGGCGACGTGGCCGCAGTCGCGGCGCCGCCCATGAGCAGGCTGGCCGGCAAAACTGCCGCCGCTGCGAGCACTGCCGCCGCGCGCCGGGCTGAAGTGAGCATGGACGTCCTCTCCAAGGTTGACTAGAGAACTCCGTCGTACTCCGCAAGGCTGACGCGGCGGCAAGCACCGCCGGGCGGTACGGTGAACGGAGGGTGTCGTTACCAGGCGTTTTCGGCCTATTCATCAAGGCGACGGTCTTCGCAGTCCGGTACGACCTCGTCCGGTTCCAGTGCCGTGACACGGGTTTGACGGACTTGCCCGCGGTCAGCCGAGAACGTAACTTTCGTCTCCGAAGTCGGCGACGATCCTGAGCCTGCCGCCGAGCGCTTTCACGTAGGCCGCGAGGGTCTCAACCTCGCCGCGGCCCAGTTGCCCCTTCTCGATGCGCGATACACGTGCCTGGGTCACCCCCATGACGCCGGCGAGCTCGACCTGGGTCACGTTCTGGCGCTTGCGGAGCTCAACCAGGCGGCGCGCGCGGACCTCAGCGATCATGCGGTCGGCGCCCTCCCGGATCTGCCGCTTTTCCTGCGCGGAGAAGCCGAAATCCTCGGCTAGATCGCCCCAGGACCGCCGGCCCGGGCTCTTCGGCGGAGGATGACTCATTTCGCTCTCTCGCTCCTCAAGTAATCGGCGTAAGCTTCCTCGGCTTGCGGAATCGCGGTCTTGTGCCAGCTCGGCCATTTACCCGATTTGTCCCCGCCGACCAGGAAAACCGCGTGCCGGTACGGGTCGAAGATGAATAGCAGCCGCACCTCGGTGCTCCCCAGGGACCCGGGGCGCAGTTCCTTCAGGTTGGGCAGCCTTGAGCCGGGGACGGTGACCACCAGCGGGCGCCCGAGTCCTGGTCCCTCCTCGGCTAGTGCCGTGACGGCCTGGCCAATCCGGATCAGGATCGCGCGGTCGGCCCGCCGCACCTCATAGAGCCAGGACAGGCAGGGCTCCACGGCGATCACCGTCCATGCGGCCCCGTCATTGCGCACGTGCACCTACCATCAGTGATACCTCCGATGGGATTCCGGGTTGAACCGGTTTGCACCGACAATAAGCGCCGCATCCGACATTCCAGCGCACCCAGCCGACTTATCGCCTGGATCGTTACCTGGCAATATTTTGCGCTATGTTTACGATTGCCAAAATCCCCGAGCGGCCGCCCGCGCCAAAATCGCATTGGCGAATCGTCGATTTACCGCGAAGCGCGCCGCGATCGGCACTGCCGCGATCGGCACGGCTGTTCTGGCGGCAGTCGTCGGGCTGACGGCGCTGTCCGCTGGCGGCGGGGCGGCGAGCGCCCCGGGCCAGCCGCTGCCGACCTTGCCGACCCTGCCGGCCCGGCAGGCGGCGCTGGCGCGGCAGGCTTCAGTGCCTGGCAGCACCGTGCTCGCAACCGTCCTCGAGGCCGCTCCCAGGTTCGCCAGCCCAGGACGGCGCGTGGCCGGCGCCGTGCCGGCAGCTGGTACGGACGGCCGTTGGTGCTGCCCGTGTTCGCCACCCGGCCGGGCTGGGTCCGGGTGCGGCTCGCCCAGCGGCCGAACGAATCCTCGGCCTGGCTGCCCGACCGTGACGTGCGGGGACGGGTCAGGCGGGCCCGGGCGCCAGCGGTCAGCTGTGCTGCGGGATGCCGTTGAGCGCGTGCTCGGCGTGCCCGACGACTTCGTCGAGCAGGCGGCGCAGGTGCGCGCCGCGCAGCCGGTACAAGCGCGCCCGCCCCTGCGCGCGCTGGTCCACCAGGCCGCTCATCCGCAGTTTGGACAGGTGCTGGCTGGCGGTTGTCGGGGTGCAGCGGGCGGCCTGGGCCAGCGCGGTCACCCCGAGTTCGCCTTCGCGCAGCGCCCACAGCAGGCGCAGCCGGGTCGGCTCCGCGAGCATTGCCAGGTGGCCCACGGCGACATCGACGTGCGCGTCCGACAGGGGCTGCCCGGCGGCGGCATGCCGGTGGCCCGCGGTCGGTGGAGGTGCTGCTTCGGGCGCCTGGATCACGTTCCCTATCCTCCCACCTGCTCACCTGCAAGTCGCTGGCAAGTAACTAAGAGCCGCATTATAGCTTCTCATCTTCACTGATGCGAATATGAGCGAGTATCATCGCGGCATGAACACCCTCCCCGTGCTCCTGCTCGCCGCGGCCGGCGTCGGCTTCGGGCACGCGGTCATGCCCGACCACTGGCTGCCGCTGGCGATCGTCTCCCGCACCCGCCACTACCGCACGGGCACGGTGGCCCGCCTGTCGCTGGCCGCCGCCGTCGCCCACGTCGTGGTGTCCCTGCTGCTCGGCGGTGTGGTCATCGTGGCCGGGCTCCAGTTCCGCGCCACCATCGCCGGCCACACCGACCTCGTGGTCGGCGCCATCCTGCTCGCCACCGGCGCGGTCTTCCTCGCGCTGGATCTGCGCGGCAGGGGGCGCCGCCACGGCCACGGGCCCGGTGGTCACAGCCACGGGCAAGGTCATAGCCACGGACCCCACGGCCGCGATCGCGACGACCACGGCACCCACCCCTCCGGTGGGCACCATCACCACGATGATCAGGGCCACGTGGCCCACAGCGACGGCACGACCGCCGTGCTGGACCGGCCGGCAACGCGGGCGCAAACTCAGGCGCGCGGCCCGCGCGGGCTCGCCACCTTGCTCATCCCGTTCGGGGCGGCGGCCTCGCCCGACCTGACCATCCTGCCCGTCTTCCTCGCCGCGAGCGCGCTGGGCACCGGGGCGGCACTGGGGTCGCTCGGGGTCTTCACGGTCGTCACGGTTGTCACCACCGTCAGCCTGACCATCGCCACCGCGCTGGGCGCGCGCCTGCTCACGGCGCCGTGGATAGACCGCGGCGCGAACCTGCTCACCGCCGGGACGTTGCTGCTGATCGGCGCCCTGGTCGTCTCCGGCTTGATCTGAGGTCTGCGGCCGGGCCAATCCGGTTACCGGGCACCGGGGCCAGCGCACCCGGGAGCTGGCGGCCAGCGGCAGGCCAGCACTTCCTGGCCCGGGCTGCGCCTAAGCGCCCGCCGCCTCTGCGCCCGGCATGATCAGGCAACTGCTGGTCGCGGTGGCGACGATCTTGCCGGCCTGGTCGAGGATCTCCGCCTTGCAGAAGGCGACCCGGCGGCCCGGCTTGACGATGGTGCCCACCGCCCGCAGCGTCCCGCTTGCGCTGGTGATGCGCCGTGTGTAGCTGACGTTAAGGTCGATCGAGGTGTACCCGACGCCCGCCGGGAGCGTGGTGTGCACCGCGCACGCCGCTGCCGTGTCGGCCAGCGTGCACACGTAGCCCCCGTGCACCATGCCGATCGGGTTGTAGACGGACTCGTCCGGCGTCCCCTCGAAGACCACGTAGCCCTCCCCGACCTCGACCGGGTGAAAGCCCATCAGCACCGCGATCGGCGGGGCGGGCAGCTTGCCGTCCCTGATCGCCCGCAGGAACTCCAGACCGGACAGGCCGGACCCGGCCGCGGCGGTGATCATCGGGTCGTGCCACTCAATGGTCTTGGCCCTCGGCGCGCCCCAGCCCGGCGTGCCCGCGGGATCAGCTGCCTGGTCAACTTCGGTCATGTGCATGCTCTCCTCGACGGCCGCCGCCTCGCCGGCCGGTCGCTCGCCATCCGCGGCACCAGTGAATTTGGTTCTACAACTCACTAGGATACGGGTCGGTCCCCGGCTTTACGGAGCGGGCCGCCTGCGGCCGGGGGGCCGGATACGCTGGCTAGCGTGACGGATCGCGACACCCGCAGGCTTTCCTTCGGGTCGGTGGCAGCCGACTACGACCGCTACCGCCCTCCCCCGCCGCCGGAGGCGCTCGACTGGCTGATCCCCCCGGATGCGACCGCGGTACTCGACCTGGCGGCCGGCACCGGCGCCGTGACCCGGCTGCTGGCCGGGCGGGCCGAGCGCGTCTTCGCGGTCGAGCCCGACGAGCGGATGCGCGCGGTGCTGGCGGCCCGCTGCCCGCAAGCGGAGGCGCTGCCCGGCCGGGGTGAGGACATCCCGCTGCCCGGCGCCTCGGTCGACGCGGTGGTGATCTCCTCCGCCTGGCACTGGCTCGACCCCGATCTGGCCGTGCCGGAGATCGCCCGGGTACTGCGCCCCGGGGGCACGCTCGGCGTGATCTGGGTGTCCAGGGACACCCGGGTGGACTGGGTGGCCGAGTTCAACAGCCTGATGCGCGCGGCGCGCGAGGCCGACGCCGCTCCCGACGGCCCGCGGGGCGAGCGCGGCCGCCGACGCGAGGTCCGCTTCCCGCCCGGTTCGCCGATGTCCCCGGTGCAGGAGCGCACGGTCGAGTACTCGCTGCCGATGACCAAGGACGACCTGTTCGGGCTGCTCGGCACCTACAGCGGCGTGATCACCCTCGATCCCGACCGCCGCGCGCAGTTCTCGCAGCAGGCCAGGGACTTCCTCGACCGGCAGCCATGGGACCAGGTCGACCTGCCGATGATCTGCCGGTGCCTGCGCTCCACGCGCCTGCCCGGGTAGCCCGCCGCCGCAGTCGCGCCGCCGGGGCCGCTCAGGCGGTCGCCTTCCTGGTCACCACCACGATGTAGCGGCACTCCTCGGCCGTCTCGTTGCGGAACTCCCGGGCCAGCGGCTGGCCGAGTTCGAAGGTGTCACCGGGCCCGAGGACACGCTCGGCCGTCCCGTCGGTCAGGGTCAGCTGCCCGGACAGCACCCAGACGAGCTGGGCGATGAAGGCGTACGCCGCCGCCGGGTAGGGAACCGACGCGGCCGGCGGCAGCGTGACCTCGGTGACGGCGGCCGGGAAGGCGGGCGACGAGATCTGGCGCCGCAGGTAGCCGGTGTCGGGGTCACGCCAGTGCGGCGTGTCGGCCGCCCGGCGCACCCGGGCGGCGCCGGCCGCCGCGCCCGGGCGGCCCCCGGGACCGCCGGCGCCCGATTGCGGCTCGGGGACGGTGAGCAGCTCGGAGACGCTGAGCTCGAGGGCGGCCGACAGCTTGCCCAGCACGACCGCGGTCGGGCTGCTCTGGCCGCGCTCGATCTTGCTGATCATCGCGCGGGACACCCCCGAGTTCCCGGCGAGGTGGTCCATCGACCAGCCCCGGCGCTGCCGCTCGGCCCGGAGCCGCTTCCCGAAAGCGTCCCGTCCCTCTACTATAGTGGACATGGATCTACTATATAAGATACGGCCCGCGGCCGCGGACGACGCGGAGGCGATCCGCGCCATCCGCAACGACGTGATCGGGCACTCGACCGCGATCTGGACGACGGAGCCCCTGACCCGCGAGGACGGGCAGGCCTGGCTGGCGGCGAACCTCGCGCGCCGTTCGGCCTATGTGGCCGAGGCCGCGGGCAGCGTGGTCGGGTTCGCGAACTGGGCACCCTGGCGGCCGAAGGACGGAGGGCTACCGCCACACCGTCGAGGACTCGGTGTACATGCTGGCAGGCCATCAGGGCCGCGGGGTCGGCGCGGAACTGCTCCGCACGCTGATCACCGGCGCGAGCGACTCGGGCGCGCACGTGATGATGGCCTGCATCGAGGCGACCAACGCCGCGTCGGTGACGCTGCACGCGCGCCACGGGTTCGAGCTCGTCGGCACCGCGCGCGAGGTCGGCACCAAGTTCGGCCGCTGGCTCGACCTCACCATGATGAGCCTGGCGCTGACCTGACAAGCAGCATGCGCTGGTACGCAGGCTCCCGGCGGCGGGGCACGATCACGGCCGGGCCCGCCCGCGCCCAGCCGCCGATGCCAAGAGCACGCGGCTGAGCAGGAAGGCGGCGGCGTAGAAGCCCACGATGGCGTCCAGCCAGTGCGCGAGGAGGGCGCCGGCGTAGGTGGGGCCGCCCCAGGCATTGACGGTCGCGTTTGGGTCAGGCCGGCGGTGACCTGCGCGCCCACCCGCCAGCGGGACGTATGCCAGCACCAGGACCAGCGGTACCGTCACCAGGAACCGCGCCACGTTCGCCGCGGAATGCCCCTGCGCGAACCGCAGGGTCCGGCCCAGGCGGACGGCGGCCGCTGCCGAGAACGGCGCGGCCCAGGGCGATGGCCCGCGGCCGCCCGCCCGGCGTGAGCGGCGTACCTCGATCACCGCCGCGATGGCCACCACGGCGATGGCCACCAAGACCTCGCCCGCGGTGGCGTTGGTGCCCATGCCATGGTGCTCGGGCACCGCTGACCGGTGGGCGTAGTCCACGGCCCCGTTGGCGATCCCGATCAGGAACAGCACCACGAAGGCCGCGGAGGTGAGCAGGGAAAGCCGGTAGGGACCGGGGAGGAGGGCCTGCGGCCGACGACCGATGCGCTCGGCGCGCTCCGGATGGTCGGTGTGGTTGGCCGTCGTCATGACGCGCTCCCGCCCGCGACGCCGGGCTCGCCGTTGCTGCCGTTGCTTCGTCGCAGCCGGTGAGCCAGGGCGACGGCGACGAGCGCGGCCCACGGGGCGACGGTCGCGATGAGCGCGAGCGCCCTGGCCGGGGTGGTCGGCGCCCAGAGAATGTTGGCGGTCAGGCGGGCGCGGACGGAGAGGAACTCCAGGCACCCCGACCACAGCAGCGACGCGAGGACGAACGCCAACAGCCGGTGGCGTTCCGCGTGCAGCTTGCCCGCGCCGGCGATCACGTCCGCTACCGCGCGGGGGGTCAGACGGCTGTCTTCCAGGAGAGCAGCGAATTCCTCCCCGAACTCCACGCGCCACTGTTTCGGGTACAGCGCGACAAGCATGCGGACATCCCCATTGCAACCGGGCCCTTCCTGCCTCGACGATCCGGGACCAGCTGGCGAGCTGGGCTTGCAGTGCCGCCCGCCCGGTGGCGGTGATCTCATACGGGCGGCGGCGGTCCTCGCTCTGCAGCGGGGCGATAAGGCCCCGCTCGACCAGCTTGGTAAGCGAGCCGTAAAGGGTTCCCGGCCCGAGGCGGATCCCCGTCTGCGCCAAGATGTCCTCGGTGATCGCGTACCCGTGCTTGGGCCCGTCGGTCAGGGCCAGCAGCACGAGTACCCCTGGTTCGCCGAACCGGGCCAGGCCATCTTGACCGCGTCCTTGTCTCGCCATACGTTGCATCGTATGACGTACTAGTGGGTCCGTCAATCACGGCATGGCGCGCCCGAGGCCGCGCGGCCTCGGGCGCGGCTTCAGGGGCTGAACGGCAATGGAATGGTGATTGCCGTCGGCGGGGAGGGCTAGCCGCGGGCATTGGCAGCGGTGCGCGATTCCCATTCGGATTTGGTTAGCGCGTACTCAACCTCGCCGTGCTCGGCGCCTTCGATGGCGTAGCCGCCATCGTAGGCAAAGGTACGCACCAGGGTCAGGCCGCATTTCTCCAGGACGTGCCGCGACGCGGTGTTGGCCGTCATCGTGTGGCCGAATACCCGCCGCACGCCAAGGCCGGTGAATCCCATCGTGATCAGGGCGCGCGATCCCTCGGTGGCGTAGCCCTTGTTCCAGGAGGACCTGCGCAGCCGGTAGCCGAGGTCGATGTTGGCGATGTCGCCGTCGGGACCGGGGCGGAAGTGGAACCAGCCCAGGAACTCCCCGGTGGCGGCGGATTCCGCCGCCCAGGTGCCGAGCCGGTCGAGCCGCCGGTAGACGCCGAGATGGAACGGGATGGTCTGATCCCGGATTTCCTCGCGCGGTGTTGGCTCGCCGCCGGTGAGGTAGCGCATGACCGCCGGGTCGCTGTTCAGGCTGAACAGGTTGTCTGCGTCATCCTCGGTGAACCGGCGGATAACCAGCCGCGGTGTTTCGCAGATGATGTGCATGTCACGCTTCGTCATGACCACGAGTATGCGGGCGGCAAAGCCGCCTGCGGAAGGAAAGAATGAGGAGAGAAAGGCCACGCCCGCCACTCGGAACAAGCGCGGATTGCGGGCCGTTATCCAATGCGTAAGGTTATTACCGCGCATTCCTCTCCCGCGCTGATTCTTACGGTAGCACGTTCCCGAGGAGCGCGGGCAATGAAAGAACTGACGAATTTTACTGGCAGTTGTTGGGTTATGCTGGCATGCCCCCGGTGCGTCGGCGCGGGCCGGCGGCCGGAGCGCTGGCCAGCGCGACAAGTTCGCCGCCGGAGGCCGCGAGCCAGCCCAGCGTTGTCTCCAGCCGCTGGATGCGGTCGACCACGTCGGCGAGCCGGGCCTGGCCGCGCCGCCACCGGCCGGGCCCGGCCGGGGTGCTGATCACCGTCATCCCGCCGGTCGTGGCCAGCGGCTCGGGGACCTCGAAGGGCAGGGTCGCCTGGCGTAGCCAGCCGAGCAGGCGCTGCTCGGCCCGGACCTGCGCGACGGTCAGGTTCTCGCTGATCCGGAGCACGAACCGCCGGCCATCCTGGGCCACCAGGAAGGTCTGGTTGTTGGTTCCCTGCGCGGCTCGGGTGATCTGCGCGCCCGCGCCCGCCGACAGGTCCCACGCGGGCAGCAGCTCAGCCAGCAACGGCGGGTACTGCGGTTCGGGGACCACGGGGCATTCTCGCCGGTTCTGGCCACTGGCCCTAATGCTTTACGGCCGGCGGTGCTCAGCTGAGCAAGGACAGCAGCCCGACGAGCTCGGTCAGCTGGCCGGCGTCGAGCGTGCGCAGGGCCGGGGGCGGCTCGGCGAGCATGCTGCTGGCCAGGGCGGCCGCGTCGCGGCCGGCCGGGGTCAGGCTGACGATCTTGCTCCGCCGGTCGCTGGGGTGCGGCCGCCGTTCCACGAAGCCGAGCCGTTCGAGCTTGTCCACGATGATCGTGGCGTAGGGGCGGTCGACGCCGTGCGCCTCGGCGAGCTGGGCGAGGGTCATGGGCTGCTCCGTGAGCAGGAACAGCACCTTGATCCGGCCGCTGCCGGCGCCCAGGCCGAGCCGCTCCCTGAGCGCCTCGTTGGTGCCGTGGGCCTCGACGAAGTCCCGCATCAGACGCCAGGCCGTGGCGGGCAGCTCCGCGGCCGGGTCGGCGGACGGGGCGGCCAGCGGGCCTGCCGGGTCAGGTCGCGGCGGCTGAGTCGCGGTCATGAACGGTGACGCCTCCCTCCGGCTCGGCGATGAGCAGTTCCCTGGTCCGTTCCGCGGTCCGGCGGGCCCACGCGCTGGTCGAGGCGTAACCGACTCCGATCACAGCGAGCCCGCAACCGCAGACCACGGCCCAGCCGCCGTGACTGGCGGCTATGAACCCGGTCCCTTCATGCCCGGCGACCAGCAACCCGGTCACGGCGACCCCGATCGTGGCGCCGACCTGGCGGCAGGTCGATGCTATCGAAGCCGCGACCCCTGACTGGGCCGCCGGCATGCCGGACACGGCGGTGTTGGAGATCGGCGGGTTGACGAACCCGAACCCGAGGCCGAACACAACGTAGGAGATGACCAGCTCGGTGACCGGGGTGGCCGCGCTCACCGTCATCAGTACACCCGCCCCCGCGGCGATGGCGGCGCCCGCGATGAGCAGCGACCACCGCGGATGCCCGGCGGCGACCATCCGCCCCGACAGCCGGGCCGACACCACGTTGGTGGCCGCCATCGGAAGGATCAGCAGGCCCGCCATGATCGCCGAGTAGCCGCGCGCGCTCTGCAGGTAGATCGTGTTCAGGAAAAGGAACGCCGCTAGCGGGGAAGCGGCGAACGCGGTTACCGCCGCTCCCGAGAACGGCGCCGAGGCGAAGAACCGGGGATCGATCAGGGGCTCCCGGCGGCGCGATTCCACCAGCACCACGGCGATCCCGGCGGCCGCGGCGACCGCGTAGCAGCCGATGATGAGCGGCGACGTCCAGCCGCGGGCAGGGCCCTCGATGGTCGCGGCGGTCACCCCGGCGAGCAGCACGACGATCAGGATCTGGGCGGCCGGGTCGAACCGCCGCGGCCGCGGCGCGCGCGACTCGGGCACGAACCGCCGGGTCAGCCAGATGGCGGCCAGCCCGACCGGCACGTTGACCCAGAAGATCGCACGCCAGCCGATGGTGCCGACCAGCAGCCCGCCGAGCACCGGCCCGACCGCGAAGCTGATCCCCACCACGCTCGCCCACACGCCCATCGCCCGGGCGCGCCGGGCGGGCTCGGTGAAGGTGTTGGCGATGATCGCCAGCGCGACGGGGTTGAGCATCGACCCGCCAACCGCCTGGAGCATGCGGAACGCCACCAGCCAGCCAAGCCCGGGGGCGACGCTGCACAGCAGCGAGCCCACGGTGAAAAGCGCCAGCCCGATCTGGAAGACCCGCCGGCGGCCGAACCGGTCGGCCAGCGATCCCGACAGCATCAGCAGGCTCGCCAGGACCACCGTGTAGCTGTCGATCGTCCACTGCAGGCCGTCGACGGAGGCGTCAAAGCTCCGCTGGATGGAGGGCAGGGCGATGTTGACGATGGTGGCGTCGATCCCGACCACGAACAGGCTGAGGCAGCAGGTCGCGAGGATGATGCCAAGTCGCCGGTCCTCGGCGCGGTCCCGCCCCGGCAGATTCGTTGTGCTCGCACAATCATGATAGTCATACAACTATTTGCGTCAACCGGCGGGCCGCCGGCGCCGGGCGCGGGCCCGGATGAGTTATTTTTCGGTTGGGGCCTGTCGATTCCGCGTGGCGTGCCCGACGTAGAGGTGTAGGCAGCACACCGGCGCCCGGGCGGGAAACCCGCCGGGGAGGAGGTGCGCCCGGCAACCCAGCAGAGAGAAGATCTTTCATGGCCCAGTACGCGATCCTCATCTACGCACACGACTCCGCGCACGCCACCGACGCCACACCCGAGGACCTCGCGACCAGCGACCGGCACGCCGATGAGCTGGCCGCGAGCGGCTCGATGATCATGGCTTACGCCCTGACGCCACGGGATATGGCGACGTCGGTCCGGGCCGACGCCATCACCGACGGCCCGTTCCTTGACTCCAAGGAGGTCGTGGCCGGCTTCTACGTGATCGAGGCGCCCGATCTCGACGCCGCCCTGGCGATCGCCCGCCGCAACCCCGTCGTCCGCGATGGCGGCGGCGTGGAGGTCCGGCCGGTCCACAGCGGCGGGATGGTGGCGCGCTGACGGACGCCAGCGCCGTCGAGTCGGCCGTCGCCGAGGCGCACCAGCGGGAATGGGCCCAGGTGCTGGCGGCGACGGTCCGGGTCGCGCGCGACCTGGACCTGGCCGAGGAGTGCGTGCAGGAGGCGTACGCGGCGGCCCTGCGCACGTGGCCGGGCGCCGGGGTCCCGGACAACCCGGCGGCCTGGCTGACCACCACGGCGAGGCGGCGCGCGATCGATGAACTGCGGCGCGACGCCTCGCTGCGCTCCCGGCTGCCGCTGCTGGTGCAGCCGGCCGGGATCCTCGACGAGACCGCGGCGGGCGATCAACGGAAAGCACGCGAGCACGCCGAAGCGGAAGAGGACGCCCTGCGCGACGTGCTGCCCGATGAGCGGCTGCGCCTGATCTTCATCTGCTGCCACCCGGCGCTCGCCCAGCAGGCCCAGGTGGCGCTCACGCTGCGGCTGGTGTGCGGGGTTGCGGTGCCGGACATCGCCCGGGCGTTCGTTGTCCCGGAAGCGACCATGGCGGCGCGGATCACCCGGGCGAAGAAGAAGATCTCCACCGCCCGGATCCCCTACCGGATACCGCCGCCGGAGGAGCTGCCGGATCGGCTGCGCGGCGCGCTTTCCGTCATCCACCTGCTCTTCACCACCGGCCACACCGCCCCGTCGGGCGGGTCACTGGTCCGCGCCGACCTGGTGGACCAGGCGATGCAGCTGGCCCGGATGCTGCGCGAGCTGATGCCCGCCAGCACTGACGTGCACGGGCTGTACGCGCTGCTGCTGGTAACCGACGCGCGGCGCGCCACCCGGGCCGACGCCGACGGCTGCCTGGTACGGCTGGAGGACCAGGACCGGTCGCGGTGGGACCGCGGCGCGCTGGCCGAGGCGCACGACGTGATCGTGGGCTGCCTGCGGGCCGGCCCGCCGGGCCGGTACGTGCTGCAGGCCGCGATCGCCTCGCTCTACGCCGAGGCGCCAGCGTACGGCCAGACGGACTGGCCGCAGATCATCGCCCTCTACGACCGGCTCACGGTGGTGTGGCCGTCCCCGATCGTGGCGCTGAACCGCGCCGTGCCGCTGGCGATGGTGGCAGGCCCGGAGGTGGCCCTGGCGGAGGTCGAGCGGCTGGAGCGCGACGGGCGGCTGTCGGGGTACCAGTACCTGCCAGCGATCAAGGCCGACCTGCTGCGCCGCCTCGGCCGCGCCGACGAGGCGGCCGACGCCTACCGGCAGGCGCTCGCCCTGGCCAGCAACGAAGCCGAGCGGGCCTTCCTCACGCGGCAGCTCGCCGGATCACCGACCGCCGGATGACACCGGCCGGTACCCGCAGGATGACATCGGCCGGTTACTGCCGGTTGACCGGGCCGGAGTTGGCGACGATGGCGGCCAGCGGCGGGATGACGAGCGCGACCAGGGACATGATGACCGCGGCGAGGACCGAGAAGCGCCAGACCAGCGTCCAGGACAACACGAAGAGGACCAGGCAGACGCCCATCATGACGAAATAGGCCCGCCTCCTGGCGGAAAAGCTGAGCGGGCCCGGCCGGCCCGGACCGCCCGGCGAAGACGCGCCGCCGCCCGGCGGATGGCCGTCACCCAGCGCCTCCGGCATCGCCGTCACCCGCCCTCCTCCTCATGCGCACCCTCCTTCCCTGCCGACGGCGGTCTATCCGCGCCCGCCGTTCCCGGCGGGCCGGGTTCGGGGCAAGGGCGGCCGTCCGGTCCGGTGGATAATCGCCGTATGCCCGGACGGCGACTGACCCTGGCGGCCGTGATCGCGCCCTGCTGCGCCGTCGCCGCGCTGGCCGGCGGGGGCACGCCGGGCGCGGTAGCGCGGGCATCGCCCGCTGCCTCCGCCCGGCCGGCCCCGGAGCCGCCCTGCCCGTGGCCGCGGCGCTGACGGCGCTGGCGGCAACGGCGCCGCGCCCCGATCCCCGGCCGGCGCCGCGCCCCGATCCCCGGCCGCCGGCCGTGGCGTTCCCGTCCGCCGCGGCGCGGGCGTGCGGGGCGCTGCCCCGGTTCAACGCGGCGACGGGCGACGAGATCATGGCCGGGCAGCTGACGATCGCGCCGTTCCCCGCCGTCACCATCGACCCGCACCGGGACGGGGACATCAACTGGAACCTCAACCCGTTCGGTAACCCGACCTGGGCGCAGGACTTCAGATCCGGCAGCTGGATCGAGGACCTGGTCACGGGCTACCTGGCAGGCGGGCCGAACGCCGCCGCCTACCGGGCGCGGGCGGCCCGGCTCGCCGCGGGCTGGCTGCGCGCGCTGCCCGTCTCCGGCCGCGACCCGCGCACCCTGGTCTGCATCGCGCAGGCATTCGGCGGCCAGGCCTGGATCAACGACCAGATCCCGCCGACCGTGAACTACGACGCGGCGCACTGGATGGGCGCCTGGAACCACGGCCTGCTGCAGGACATCACGCTGCTCCGCATCGGCTGCGGCTACCCGCCCGGCGCGTTCGGGGGCGACGCGCTGCGCTGGCGGCAGACCGCGGTCGCGCAGCTGACCGCCGCCTTCGGGCCCAACCCGCTCGGGCCCGCCATCGACGCCCAGGGCGCGGTCAACGAGCAGGCGACGCTGTACGAGAACTTCGTCTACGGCCTGTGGCAGACCGCCCTGCCCGAACTGTCCGCCTGCGGCTACCGGCTGCCCGGCGCGATCACGGCGCGGATCGCGAAGCTGCCGGCCTTCCTCGGCAACGCGACCGAGCCAGACGGGGACTTGGTGCAGATCGGCGACAGCTACCTCGAGCGCCCGGCGGTGTCCCCCCGCGATGCGGCCCTCGTCGCCGTCTACCCGCAGGCCGGGTACGTCTTCGGCCGGTCGGGGTGGACGGCGGCGGCGTCGTTCTACTCGCTGCGGTTCGGGCCCGGGCGGGAGATCCACGGCCACAACGACCACATGGGCCTCACCTACTACGCCCGCGGCCGCGACCTCATCGTCGACGCCGGCCACTACGGGTACGCCGCCACCGCGTACCGCGGGTGGCTCCAGTCCCCGGAGGCGGCCAGCACGCTGGTGCTGCCGGGTGTGCCGTTCTCCCCCGCCGCCGCCACGTCCCTGGTGGCCGACCGGATCGGGCAGTACGGGCAGTTCTACGAGCTGTACGACACCGCCTTCGGCGGGGACCCCCGGTACCGTTCGGTGTACGTGAGCCAGCGGCCGGACCTGGTCATCGTCTTCGACCGCGCCACGGGCGGGTCCGCCGGCTCGGCTTACTCGCAGCTGTGGCACCTCGACCCGGGCCTGCAGGTGACCGAGGTCGGACCGGCCGCCGTCGCGTCGGCGCCGGGGACCGCGCTGACCCTCGCCCGGGTCGCGCTGCCCGGCCAGGTGATAACGCCCGGCTCGACGCAGGTGATCCGCGGCCAGACCGACCCGTACCAGGGCTGGGTGTCGCACCAGATGCTGCAGCAGATCCCGGCCGACGTCGTGTCGATGAGCGCCGCGGGCCCGTCGGCCGCCATCCTTGCCCTGCTCGTGCCCACCGCCCCGGGCACGCCGGTGGCGTACTCCGTCCGCGGCCCCTCCGCCGGTCCGTATCGACTCCGCGTCACGGTCGGCGCGTCCGTGACCTGGTACAGCATCACCGCAGGCGGCATCATCAGTCAGGCCGCGCCCGGCAGCGCTTGACGGGGTCTGAGCGGCGGATGACGCCCGCGCGGGAAACAGGGAAAACGCGTGAACCGGGCGGGCGTTAGCGACGTCCAAGTAGGCATGCGACGTACGTTGGCCTGTGCCCTGATCGTGCTGGCCGGCTGTGCGGGCGCGGCGCTGCCCGCCGCTGACGCCTCGGCGGCGGTCACGTCGGCGACCGCCCGGGCCGCCGCTTCGGCTGTGGCGGCCGGGGCGGCTGGAGCGTCTGGGTCTGCCGCCGGGTTCCGCTGGTCCGCCCGGGCAAGCTCGCCGCTCGGCACGCGAACCAGTCCGCTGGTCGTCTGGGCCGGGAGGCAGCTGCTCGAAATCGGGGGGCTCGTCGCCAACGGATCGAAATCGACGAGCGCGGGGGCTGCCTTTGACCCGGCGGCCGGGCGATGGCACCGGATCGCGCCCGTCCCCGGTGACGCCGGGGTCACATTCGGCAGCCCGGGGGTCTGTCGCTGTTCCCGGTCGGCGCTTGGACCGGCCGGTATCTCGCGGTCGCCAACGGCCTGGTCAAGTCGTGCCCGAAGGCCGGAGCCACTTCGTCCTGCTGGACCGGCGTCGCGTTGTATGACCCGGAGGCGAATCGCTGGACCGCGCTCACGTTCCCGAAGCAGCTCAACGGGCTCGAGGTGTCGGCCGTCACCTGGACCGGGCGAGACGTCGTGGTGGGGGCGGTGGACGCGGCCGCGTTCGGCACCAGCACGGGACGGCTGGCGGTGGCCGAGTACGCCCCAGCCACCCGCCACTGGCAGGTGATCACCCCCGCAGTGCCCCGCAGTCACCCGGCGCGCTACCTTGACCTGGCCTTCGCCGACGGGCGAGTGCTGCTGTTATCAGATCGTTCGAGGCCCTCACCGAAGAGGGCGGATCGTTGTGTACATCGGAATGTACACAACGATCCACCGTCTTTCCGCGGTTCGGGGCGGGGCGGCGCTTGTTGCTGTTATCCGGTGTTCAGTCGGTGCCGGCTTCCATGGCGGCGCGGTCGAGGAGCTCGCCGTCGCTTGCCCGGCCGGCCGAGGCGATCGCCTCCGCGCCGCCCAGCGGCATCGCCCCGATGAGCTCGCCCGGGGTGGCCGTCTCGGGGCCGCCGATCAGCGGCGGGTGGCCGCCGCCGCCGAACATGCCAAGGCCCGCATACTGCTCGAGCTTGGCCCGGGAGTCGGCGATGTCGAGGTTGCGCATGGTCAGCTGGCCGATCCGGTCGGCCGGGCCGAAGGCCGCGTCCTCCACCCGCTCCATCGACAGCTTGTCCGGGTGGTAGCTGAACGCCGGGCCAGTGGTCTCGATGAGCGAGTAGTCCTCGCCCCGCCGCAGCCGCAGCGTCACCGACCCGGTGACCGCGGTGCCGACCCAGCGCTGCAGCGACTCGCGGATCATCAGCGCCTGCGGGTCGAGCCAGCGGCCCTCGTAAAGCAGCCGGCCGAGCTTGCGGCCCTCGTTGTGGTAGGCGGCGACCGTGTCCTCGTTGTGGATCGCGCAGACCAGCCGCTCGTAGGCGGCGTGCAGCAGCGCCATGCCCGGCGCCTCGTAGATGCCGCGCGACTTGGCCTCGATAATCCGGTTCTCGATCTGGTCGGACATGCCCAGGCCGTGCCGGCCGCCGATCGCGTTGGCCTCGAGCACCAGGTCGACCGCGGAGGCGAACTCCTTGCCGTTGACCGCGACCGGGCGGCCCTGCTGGAAGGTCACGGTGACGTCCTCGGCGGCTATCTCGACCGCGGGGTCCCAGAAACGCGTGCCCATGATCGGCTCGACGATCTCGACGTTGGCGTCAAGGTGCTCAAGCGACTTGGCCTCGTGGGTGGCGCCCCAGATGTTCGCGTCGGTCGAGTAGGCCTTCTCCTTGCTGGCCCGGTAGGGCAGCTTCCGGTCGGTCAGCCACTGCGACATCTCCGCCCGGCCGCCGAGCTCGGCGACGAATTCGGCGTCGAGCCACGGCTTGTAGATCCGCAGCGCCGGGTTGGCGAGCAGGCCGTAGCGGTAGAACCGCTCGATGTCGTTGCCTTTGTAGGTGGAGCCGTCGCCCCAGATCTGCACGTCGTCGGCGAGCATGGCCCGCACCAGCAGCGTGCCGGTGACCGCCCGGCCCAGCGGAGTGGTGTTGAAGTAGGCGCGCCCGCCGGACCTGATGTGGAACGCCCCGCAGGTCAGCGCGGCCAGCCCCTCCTCCACCAGGGCCGCCTTGCAGTCGACCAGGCGGGCGCCCTCGGCGCCGTACGCGCCCGCCCGGCCGGGTACCGAGGCCACGTCCGGCTCGTCGTACTGGCCCAGATCGGCGGTGTAGGTGTAGGGCACCGCCCCCTTCTCGCGCATCCACGCGACCGCAACCGAGGTGTCGAGGCCGCCGGAGAAGGCGATCCCGACACGTTCACCGACAGGCAGGGAGGCGAGCACCTTAGTCATGGATGAAATTATATGCACAACACTGCATGACCATGCAACGTGAATATCCAATCTCGGCTCCGCCCGGGTTGGCCCGCTTCCCGCTTCTTGCTGTTATCTGACAGCATCTGCCGCCAGGGCGGCCGGGCCGACGGCAGCCGGAGGGCAGGCGCCGGCAGCCGCATAGCGCTTCCGTAACTCGCGCACCGGTGGGATTCGGCTGCCCGCCTGCCGCTGTCGCGCACCCTCGTTATTAGGAAATCACTTTATGTCGGGAATGCCACTATTTATGGTAAAAGGCAAAGACGGCAATTCCTCTTGCTTTACGCTTCCGCTTACCGAGTCCTGGCCCCGCCCGAGTAGGCCGCAACTCAGGAGGAATACCCTTGTTCCGCTCGCGCCTCAGAATTCTCGCGCCACCACTAGCCATAGCCCTACTAGCCCTGGCGGGCTGTGGTGGCCTGGTAGCTAACCAAGGAAGCACTAGCTCAAACGGGCTAGAAAAAACAACCCTCAACGTGGGCGTGGTGCCCGCGGTCGATTCGGCCGGTTTTTTCGTGGCGCTGCACGAGGGCCTGTTCTCCGAGCGAGGCCTGACGATTAACTACACGCCCGCAGTCAGCAGCGACGAGGTGATCGACCAGCAGGTCAAGGGCCAGTACGACATCACCGGCGGGAACTACGTCTCCTATATCCAGCATTACGTGGACGACCACCAGGCACTGGAGATCATCGCCGAGGGCTCGGTGATGACAGCGGGCGCGCAGGCGATCTACACGATGCCGGGCACCCACATCACCTCGCTCAGCGGGCTGAAGAACCAGCTGCTCGGCATCAACGCGCCGCTCAACATCAACTACCTGCTCGCCGCCTCGGTGCTCACCGAGAACGGGATCAAGCTGTCCCAGGTGCATTTTCCCACCCAGCCGATCCCGTTCCCCGTCATGGGCGCCGAGCTGGCCGCGGGGAAGATCGCCGCCGCCGCGATGCCCGAGCCGTTCGCCACCGCCGCCGAGCAGAAATACGGCGCCGTCCCGCTGGCCGACCTCAACCAGGGCGCCACTGAGAACTTCCCCATCCAGGGGTACGTGGTCACCCGCGCCTGGGCCGAGCACAACCCGAACACCCTCAAGGCGTTCGTCGCGGCCCTCACCCAGGGCCAGGAGATCGCCGACACCAGCCGGTCCGCGATCGAGCAGGCCATGGAGTCCTTGAAGGGCCCGCAGAACGGCCAGCTCCCGCCGATCATCGCCGCGGTCATGGCCATCAACATCTACCCCACCGCGATTGACAAGGTCAGGATCCAGCGCGTGGCCGATGTCATGTACCAGTTCGGCTTGCTCAAGTCTCCCTTCAACGTCAGCCCGATGATCGGCCCCTAGTGAAATTAGCGACATAACGGGCGGGACGGCGGTGTTGCGGGATACGTGATCACCGCCCGGCACCGGTCCACCGCCCTGCTCGTCTCCGGCTGTTACTTCATGGAGATGCTCGACGGGACCATCGTCACCACGGCGGCGCCGCGGCTCGGGGCGGCCCTGCATGCCTCGGCGACCGAGATCGGCCTGGTTGTCACCGCCTACCTGCTCACCCTGGCGGTGCTCATCCCGCTGTCGGGCTGGCTGACCAGGCGGCTGGGAAACCGGGTGGTCTTCCTGAGCGCGATCGTGCTGTTCACCGGCGCGTCCATCGGCTGCGCCGCCAGCGGGTCGGTCGGCGAGCTGGTCGCGATGCGGGTACTGCAGGGCGCGGGCGGCGCGATGATGGTGCCGGTCGGCCGGATGATGGTGCTGGCGAAGGCGGCCAAGGAGGACATCCTGCGGCTGACCTCCTACGTGGTCTGGCCGGGGCTGCTCGCCCCGGTGATCGCCCCGCTGGCCGGGGGCCTGATCACCACCTACGCCTCGTGGCACTGGATCTTCCTGATCAACGTGCCGCTCGGGGTGGTCGCGTTCGCGCTCGCCTGGCGGCTGGTCGATGACGGGCGCGAGGCCAACCCGGCTGTCCCGCCGCTCGACTGGGCCGGGATGCTGCTCACCGGGGTCGGCCTGGGCGGGCTGGCCTGGGCAGCGCACCTCGTCTCGCTGCCCGCCCCGCCCGTCGCGCAGACCGCGCTGATCTTCGCCGGGTCCGCGGCGTTGCTGGCCGTCGCGCTCTGGCACCTGCGCCGCACCCCGCATCCGCTGCTCAACCTGCGGACGCTTGACAACGTCACCTTCCGGGTCACCCAGCTCGGCGGCACCGGGTACATGCTGGTGGTCGGTTCGATGCCGTTCCTGCTGCCGCTGCTGTTCGAGACCGCGTTCGGCTGGACAGCGGTCAAGGCGGGCACGGTCACCGCGTTCGTCTTCGTCGGGAACGTGGGGATCAAGCCGGCTACCACGCCGCTGATCAACCGGTTCGGGTTCCGGTCGGTGCTCGTCGTCTCCGCGCTCGGCACCGCGGTTCTGGTCGCGGCGCTCGGGTTCACCACCGTCGCGACCCCGGTCGCGCTGATCGCACTGCTCGCCCTGGCCAGCGGCGTGACCCGGTCCACCGGGTTCACCGTCTACACCACAGTCGGCCTGGCGGACATGCAACCGGAACTGATGCGCGACGCCAACACCCTCGCGGCGACCTCCATGCAGCTAGCAGCGGGGCTCGCGGTCGCGGCGGCGACCGTGGCGCTGCGCATCGGCGGTGCCATCACCGGGACCCCGGCCGGCCCCGGTGCCAGCGGGAAGGGGGCCTTCACGATCGCCTTCTGCCTGCTCGCGCTGATCGCGGTCGGCTCCGCGGCCGAGGCGCTGCGGATGGACCGGCGGGCAGGCGACGCGGCCCGCCGCCCCCGCGCCACCGCGGGCGCCAGCGCCAGCGCCGGCCGCGCCGCGCCCTGACAGCGCAGGCTTAATTCATCACGTAAATTACCAACCGTAAAAAGTAAGATAAGCTTCTTCATTCGCGACATACTCCCCGGCGAATTGCCGAATCACCCCGAATGCCCCATTCGGCGACTGCCACCCGAATTTTATTAACGCAAATACTGGCGGTCCTCACGGCGCTGCCGATAACGTCTGCCTCATCATCTCCCACCTGGCCGGACTGGCGGTTGACCGTGGTCAAACAGGAATCGCGGCAGCGATATCGAATAACCCAGAAGAATACACGGGCACTATTGCCTGAATTGTTCCCGTCGCCTCCGGAGCGCGCGGCCGCCACGCCCGGATGGCTCGCTATCCGCAGCGCCCTCTCGGTGATCGCCCTGGCCGTTGGCTCGGCCGACATGCTGCTGCGGATTTCCGGGCGGTCGCCGCTGGCGACGATCTGGGCGGAGGACCGCACCGTATTCCTTGTCCAGGTGCTGGCCACGCCCTGGCACCTGTTCTCTTCCTACGCCTGGCTGACCTGGAACTGCTACCCCGGCTTATCGCGCAATTCGCATCGTTCCTGCCGCTCGGGGACGCATCCGCCGCATTCGCTATCTCCGGCGCCGTTGCCGCCTCCGCGTCAGCGCTATTCGTCTTTTATGCGAGTGCCGGGAACATCCGCTCCGGATGGCTGCGCGCCCTGCTGGCGGCGGCGATCCTGCTTCTTCCCATCGCGCCGCTTGAAATCGCCGACAGCGGCGTCAACACCCCGTGGTACCTGCTTTTCGCGCTTTTTCTGGGCCGCGCTGTGGCGGCCGCGCAGCAGACGCGGCCTGGCCCTGGCCGCACTCATCGCGTTCCTGGCCGGGGCGTCCGCCCCGATGGCGCTGGCGATCGCGCCGCTGCTCGTGCTCCGGCTGGTGGCGCTGCCCCGCATCCGGGAGCACGCGGTGACGGCCGGCCTCGCGGCCGGGCTGCTGCTGCAGGTGCCGGTCATCGATTCGGCCAGCAATTCCCGGGTCAACCAGCTGGCCTCCCCCGGCGGGGTGATCGGCTTCGTCACGCACGACGTCGTGCTCCCCGCACTCGGCTGGCATCTCGACTAGTGGCTGCAGTCCGCCGTGGCAGGGACGGCGGCGGCCCCGTCCCGCTGGGTCACCGTTGACGCCGTCCACTTCCACATCGCGGTACTGTCCATCGGCTGGGTCACCGACTTCCGCAGCGGCAACGGCCGGCGGCGGCGCGGTGTGGGCGCCGGTCGCCAACCGATGGCTGACGGACTGCCAGCGCACCCCGCAAGGCGCGATCCGCGTGCCGTCCCTCGAAGTGGGCTCGGTGGTCATCCGCTGCTCCAGCCTGCGCCGCTGACTGGTACCCCAGTGACAAGGCAGCCTTATTGTTACTCAATCAGGACCGACGCCATAGTCCCTCTGGGTCATACGAAGCCGAATTCCGCTGACTGATCGATCAATCCGCTCTAGCCTGGCGCCGTGCTAAAGAAGTCAAAGGGCATACTCGTCGCGTCAGTTCTCTCGCTCGCCGCCGCGGGCGGGTCGGTCGCGGTCATCCGGGCCGCGTCACCAGGGCCGGAGAACGCGGCGTCGGCCGCGCTGCCGGTGCCGATCGGGTCCGTGGTCACCGCGAGGGTGCCGTCCGCGGCTGGCGCTGGGTCCGTCGACGGCGCGGGCGCCTCCGGCGCGACGGCGACAGCGACCCCGGCAGGGACAGGGACAGGGACGACGTCCGGCGGCAATGGCCAGGCGGAGTCCGGCCAGCGCGGCCAGGCGGACTTGGGGCTGGCCGGCGGCCCGACGGCAGCGGGCCAGGCGCGGCGCGCCCCGGCCGTGGCCGTGGCGGCCGGCCAAGGCGAGCAGGGACCGCTGGCCGCGGGGGCGCTGCCGGCGGACGGCGCCGTCCCCGGCGCGCTCGCGTCGCTGCGGGCCCTGGCCGCCGCCCGTGCGGCCACCACCGCGCTGCCGCACTCGCCGCGACTGCTGAACGAGCTGGCCGGCCCGGCGGGCTGGGCCGGGAACAAGCCCGCGCCGGCACCGGCCGTCCCGGCCGCGTCCGCTGGCGCCACGATGCGGGGTCTCGACGTGGCCGCCTATCAGCACCCGGTGACCAGCCAGTACCCGCACGGGGTGCCCATCGACTGGCCGCAGGCGGCCGCGGCCGGATACCGCTTCGCCGCCATCAAGGGGACCGAGGGCGACTACTACGTCAACCCCTGGGCGGCAACCGACCTGTCCGAGGCGAAGGCCGCGGGCCTGGACGTCACCCCGTACCACTTCGCGATCCCCAACGCCAGCAGCGGCCGGCAGCAGGCCGAGTTCGCGGTGGAGTACTCCGGTTACAAGCCAGCACCGCAGACGCTGCCGCTGATGCTGGACATCGAGTACGACCCGTACGTGCCATCCGACCACACCAACGAGTGCTATGGCCTGTCCGCATCGCGGGAGACCGCCTGGATCTCCGCGTTCGTCACCACGGTGCGGTCGCTCACCGGCCAGTACCCGATCATCTACACGACGGCGAACTGGTGGGACACCTGCACCGGCGGTTCCACCGCCTTCGGGGACGACCCGATGTGGGTCGCCGCGTACGGGTTCAGCACCCCGCCGCTGCCGGCCGGCTGGCGGGACTGGTCGTTCTGGCAGTACACCAGCGGCGGCACCGTCCCCGGGGTGGACAGCCCGGGCACGACCGACCTCGACCTGTTCGCCCCGACGGCGATCGGGCTGATCAACCCGGGCGCGATGGCGAGCCGTCCGCAGACCCGGGTGTCTGGTCCATCTCGCCTCGCTCGGCGCGCTGATCGGCGAGCAGCTGACCTGGACGGCGGCCGGACTGCCGCCCGGCGTCCGGGTGAGCCAGCACGGCGTGCTCAACGGGATGATCGCCAGCGGCCCGGGTCCTCGTTCGGCGCGTTGACGTACCGGGCGAGCGTGACCGCGACGAACGCGGCGGGCGCGTCCTCGACCGTGACCTTCGACTGGCAGGTCGCCGCGTCCTGCCCGGCGCACCTCACCCTCGGCGTCTGCCCGCAGAAATAGCGGCCGCGGGCCGCTATCCGACGGTCGCGGCGACCGCGCGGATCGCGGCCGCGCGCATCCGGTCGCGCAGGTCCGCGTTCGCGGCCCGGCCGGTCCGCGCCTCGACGATGCGCGGGCCCGGTGCCGGAGACCGTCGCCGCGATCGCCTTGGCGACATCGCCCGGCCGCGCCGCGAGGGTATAGGGGATGCCGAACGCGCCCGCCAGGTGCTCGATCGAGGCCCCGTGCGGCGTCCCGAAGGTCCGCTCGAACACGGTCAGCGCCGCCGGCTCGTCGGCCTGCCGGCCCGCCCGGCGCCAGGCGGCCCGACACCCCGCCGCCGAAGCGGGCGGGCTCGAGCCCCTCGAAGATGCCGCCGCCGTCGTTGTTGACCACGACCACGCACAGGTCCGGCCGTGGCTCCCCCGGCCCGATCGCCAGCCCCGGCGCGTCGTGCAGCAGCGACAGGTCGCCGATGAGCGCGAACGCCACCGCCCCGGGGTGGTCCGGCCGCGTGCGCGAGCGCCGCCCCGGCGGCGGTGGAGAAGGTCCCGTCGATACCGCTCGCACCCCGGCTGGCGATCACCCGGGTATCCGTCCGCGGCGGCAGGAGCAGATCTACATCCCGCACCGACAGGGAGTTCCCGCACCACAGCACCGCTCCCCCGGGCAGCGCGGCAACGAGCTCGCGGGCAACCTCCGGCTCCGACAGCGACTCTGGCCAGCGCGGCACCGCCGTCAGCCGGCCGCGCCGGCACCCGCGCCCTGATGCCAGGCGTCAAGCACCGCCCCGGCCGCGGTGACCGCCGCCGCGTCGGCCCGCCGCCACTCATCCAGCCACGTCCGCCCGCGCCGCCGCCGCCGGCCCTCGGTCCCCCCGCGGCCGGCGACCCCGGTCAGCCGGACCGCGGCCGCCACGTCGGTCGCGGCGCGCTGCGGGTCGGCCCACATCCCCGGTCCCGGTGCGAGCACCACGTGCCTGACCGGCCGCCCCGCGTCGCGGCCGAGCCGGAGCAGCGCCGACTGCGGCCGCGATAGCCCCGGCCGCCCGGCGGAGATGATCACGTCCGGCCGGTGCGCCGCCATGAACTCCGGCGACGCCGAGCAGGTACTGGTAACCGGTCAGGGCGTTGCGCCCGCGCCGCGCGCCGGACGAGGGCTCGGCCAGCACCGGCCAGCCTGCCTGTTCCGCCAGCGCCACGAGGGCGGCCGCGTCGTAGTCGCCGTCCCCGCACACGAGCACGCCGCGCTCGGCCCACGGCAGCTCAAGCGGCCGCGCCGCGGCGGCCGCCGCGGCTGACCCGCGTCCACGGGCCGCCGTCGGCCCGCCCGTCCAGCGGTTCCGGCCAGGCGCTCGGCCAGCCGGCGGCGCGTCCGGCACCAGGGGGTCGCGCAGCGGGATGTTCAGGTGCACCGGCCCCGGGAGGGTGCCGAGCGCCCCGGCCGCGTGCGCCCAGGCGCGGCAGGCGAGCGAGCGCCAGTAGCCGGACATGCCCGGCAGCCGCTCGGGCACGCCCGTCTCGGCGTACCAGCGGACCGCCGACCCGTACAGCTTGACCTGGTCCACCGTCTGGCTGGCGCCGGTCCCGCGCAGCTCCGGCGGCCGGTCGGCGGTGAGCAGGAGCAGCGGGACGGCGGACTCGTCGGCCTCGATGACCGCCGGGTGCAGGTTGGCCGCCGCCGTGCCGGACGTGCACACCACCGCGACCGGCCGCCGGCTCGCCTTGGCCAGCCCCAGGGCGGTGAACGACGCGGAGCGCTCGTCGATCCGCACGTGCAGCCGGACCCGGCCCGCCCGGTCCAGCTCGTCGAACGCGATCGCCAGCGGGGTGGACCGCGATCCCGGCGCGAGCACCACCTCGCGCAGCCCGCAGCGGGCCAGCTCGTCCGCCAGCACGGTGCCGAACGCCGTCGACGGGTTCACAGGTACCGCGCCGCCGCCAGCGCGCGCTCCCGCCACGGCTCCGGGTCGGTCTCCCAGCGCGCCAGCGCGCCCGGGTCGACCGGCGGGCGGCGGACCGGGAGCTGCCCGTCCGCCTCGGCCAGCGGGGCGGCGGTCACGTCCCCCTCGAGCAGGGACATCGTGGCCAGGCCGCAGGCGTAGGGCAGCGCGGGCAGCGCGGCGGCGAGGGCGACGCCGGCCGCCAGCCCGACGGAGGTGTCGACCGCGCTCGACACGACGGCCGGCAGCCCGCAGGCCTCGGCCACCCGCAGCGCGGCGCGGACACCGCCCAGCGGCTGCACCTTCACCATGACGATGTCGGCCGCGCCCGCCGCCCGTACCTTGAGCGGGTCCTCGGCCTTGCGGATGGACTCATCGGCGGCGATCGGAATGTCGATGAGGCGACGTAGCCTCGCCAGCTCCGCCAGCGTCGCGCACGGCTGCTCCGCGTACTCGAGGCCGTAGCGCGAGAGCTGGCGCAGCATCCGCCCGGCCACGTCCACCGGCCAGCCGCCGTTGGCGTCCACCCGGATCCGGCCGCCGGGGCCGGCCGCGTCCAGCGCGTCCCTGACCGCCGCGACCCGTTCGACGTCCTCGGCCTCCCGCTGCCCGGGCTCGGCCACCTTGACCTTGGCCGTCCGGCAGCCGGAGGCGGCGACGATCTCGTAGGCGCGCTCGGGCCCGACCGCGGGCACCGTCACGTTCACCGGGACGAAGTCGCGCACCGGGGCGGGCCAGGCAACCGTGGCCGACTCGATCGCGCTGGCCAGCCAGCGCGCCGACTCGGCCGGGCCGTACTCGGCGAAGGGCGAGAACTCGCCCCACCCGGCCGGCCCCTGGATCAGCGCGCCCTCCCGGACGGTGATCCCGCGGAACTTGGTCCGCATCGGGATCGCGAACGCCCGCAGCGTCCCGAGCAGCTCCCGCAGCTCCCCCAGCTCAGTCATCCCGCCCGGCTCCCTGTCGGCCAACCTCACGATCGTCGGGGTCTAACCTATCCATCGTGACGAATCGGCCAGTGCACGCGGTGCTGCTCTCCGGCGTGGCGGACGCGGACCTGCTGACCACGCCGCTGGCAAGGGCGCTGGACGGGACCGGCCCGGCCATCCTGCCGCTCGACGCGGACCTGCCGGCGGCGCGGCTGCGGCAGCTCATCGACGTTTTCCAGCCCGCCGTGATCATTGACGGTGACGGCGAAGCAACGGTCCGTTCCTCCCCGCCGGGGATTTCTCCCGGAGTCGCACCGGACACGGCCGTCATCATCACCACCTCGGGATCCACCGGGGAGCCCAAGGGGGTCGAACTGAGCGCCGCGGCGCTGAGCCACTCGGCCCGGGCCACCCTGGCCCGGGTCGGGGCCCGCCCGGGCGACCGCTGGCTGCTGTGCCTGCCGCCGTCCCATGTCGCCGGGCTGCAGGTCCTCGTCCGGTCCCTGATCGCGGGTACTGAACGGGCGGTGGCCGCGTCGGCCACGGTCGACGCCCTCGCGGCCTCGGGGTGCGCGCACGTCTCGGTGGTCCCCACCCAGCTCATCCGGCTGCTCGACGAGCCCGGCGGCGCGGCCGCGCTGGCCGGCTTCTCCTCGGTGCTGGTCGGCGGCGCCGCGGCCGGCGCCGCGGTGCTCGACCGGGCCCGGGCGGCTGGGGTCAACGTGGTGACCACCTACGGGATGAGCGAGACCTGCGGCGGGTGCGTCTACGACGGGGTGCCGCTTGACGGGGTGCGGGTGCGCCCCGACGATGAGGGAAGGCTGCGGATCTCCGGCCCGGTGCTGCTCAACCGTTACTTCGGACGGCCCGATCTGAGCGCCGCCAGCCTGGTCGACGGCGAGTTCGTCACGTCCGACCTGGGCCGGGCCGAAGACGGCCGGATCGTCATCCGGGGCCGCGCCGACGACGTCATCAACACCGGCGGCCACAAGGTCATCCCGGGCGAGGTGGCCGCCGCGCTGTCCAGCTGCCCCGGGGTCAAGGAGGTCGTCGTGGTCGGGCGGCCCGACCCGGAGTGGGGCGAACGGGTCACCGCGGTGGTAGTCCCGGCAGACCCGTCCGATCCGCCTGGTCTAGAATTGCTACGTATCCATGTACGCGGGACGCTCCCGCGTTACGCTAGTCCGAGCGAGGTTGTGCTGACGGAGACCATACCGGTGCTCCCGAGCGGCAAACCGGACCTCGCAGCCCTGAGGAAGGCAAGAACGTGACGCCCACGGGAACAATCTCGGGCGCGGAGCGTTAATTAAGAGTGCCCCCCGCGATAGTCGGTTAATCCGGGCGAGGTTACTTATTGTTATCGGGGAAGTAAGTCGTTTAAGTCGTGTTCGTTTTGACGGCGCATCGTATGCGCACGTGCAACAGATGGAGGCAGGTGTCTCATGCCGCGGATCGCAACTGCCAGTTCGGCTCAGGACGAGGAGGCGAGCTCGTCTCGCGTGGATGACCTGATCCAGCGCGGTCGCAGCCAGGGCCACTTGTCCCTTTCTGACCTGCGCACCGCGTTCGAGCAGGCTGGGCTGACGCCCGGCGAGGCCCGTTCCATTCTGCGCGAGCTGAGCGAGGCCGGCGTTCGCCTGGCCGACGAGGAGACCGAGGTCAAGGCGGTGCGGGCGAAGGCCAAGGCCGCCGCCCCGGCCAAGGCCACGGCGGGCGCCAAGGCGTCCGCGGTCGCGGCCTCGACTGACGCTGCGGCTGCGGCTGCGGCTCCGGCCAAGCGGACCAGGAGCAAGAAGGCCGAGGCGGAGGCCGCCGCGCCGGTGACCGCTTCCAATGGCCCCGCTCCGACCGACGGCGACAGGGAGCCCGACGACGACGCCGCGGCCACCATTGAGGCCGACGTCGCCGCGTTCGCCGACGGGGTTGACCTGGACGACCAGACGCCCGCGATGGGCGACTCGGTGCACACCTACCTGAAGTCGATTGGCCGGACCAGCCTGCTCACCGCTGAGCAGGAGGTCGACCTGGCCAAGCGGATCGAGGCGGGCCTGTTCGCCGAGCACAAGCTGGACAGCGACCCCGACCTGAAGCCGGAACAGCGCCGTGACCTGGAGATGGTGGCCGAGGACGGGCGGCGCGCGAAGGCGCACATGCTCGAGGCCAACCTCCGGCTGGTCGTGTCGGTCGCCAAGAAGTACAGCGACCGCGGGCTCTCCCTGCTGGACGTGGTCCAGGAGGGGAACCTCGGCCTGATCCGGGCGGTCGAGAAGTTCGACTACACCAAGGGCTACAAGTTCTCCACCTACGCGATGTGGTGGATCAGGCAGGCGATCCAGCGCGGGTTCGCCGACTCCGCGCGGACGATCCGGCTGCCGGTGCACGTGCTCGAGATGCTCTCCAAGCTGTCCCGCGTCGAGCGTGACATGCACCAGAAGCTCGGGCGCGAACCCACCCCGGAGGAGCTGGCGGTCGAGCTGGACCGGACCCCGGACCAGATCGAGGAGCTGCTGCGCACCTCACGGCAGCCGATCTCGCTCGACTCCACCATCGGCGAGGACGGCGAGACGTCGATCGGCGACCTCATCGAGGACGTCGACGCGCCGGAGGCCTCCGAGCTGGTGGACCGTCAGCTGATGGCCGAGCAGCTTCGCTCCGCCCTCGACGCGCTCACCCCGCGCGAGGCGACGATCATGGCGATGCGGTTCGGGCTCTACGACGGCAACCCGCACACCCTCGACGAGATCGGCCGGGCCCTCGGCCTGACCCGCGAGCGGATCCGCCAGCTGGAGAAGCAGTCGCTCTCCAAGCTGCGGCACCCGTCCCGGGCGCAGCCGCTGCTCGACTTCGCGTCGTAGCACGGTTTATCGGCCTCATCCGATTACGGTCTAAAAAAGTGCGCCGGACTTTAGGGTCCGGTGCACTTTTGCCGTTTCCGGCGTGTTCCGGTCGCGGCCCGCTTTCCGGCCGTCCGACCCAGCCGCACGCCACCGGCTTCCCCACCCATCCGGCCGTGAAACCCGCGTGCACTGGGCCAGCGAAACGGCCTAGAGTTAGGCGAGCCGTGCACAACGGACGTAACGCACGGAAGGGGACCGGACAGATGGACAACGACGGCCTGCTTGACGAGCTCCAGGAAGATATCGGTCCCGACTACTCCCCGCAGCTTCGCCTGGCGCAGGGGATGCTCACCGGTGACGCGCAAGGGGCCGTGCCCTATCTGCTGTTCTCCATCGCCAAGTCCCTCGAGGACCTCTCGTTCCTGCTGGCCAACGACAGCATCAGCGTCGTCAACGACGCCGAAGAGGAGTAATCCCCGCGCCCATCCCCGCCTAGCCGCCTCCACCGCCCACCCGCGGCCGGCTAGGCCCGGTGCGGGCGGTGGTCGGTGGCGGCCACCGCCGCCACGGTCACCGCCGCGCAGGCGGCCAGGGCGATCTCGGGCAGCACCGGGACGGCCAGCGCGAGCAGCGCCAGGACCGCGAGGCCGGCCAGCCGCGTCCACGGGATGATCCCCCACATCACATGCTTGAACGCGGCGTGCCCGGCCAGGAACAGCGCCGGGCCGCCCAGGATCAGCCAGCCGGACGCGGCCGACCCCACCGTCGCGGGATGGGTGAGGATCTTCTCGTCCCCGGCCGCGGCGACGATGATCCCGGCCACCATAAACGGGTGAATGAGGTGGTAGGCGCTGCGGCCCAGCCGGCCGGGGTCGTCGGAGCTGGTGATGACCGCCGTGCTGGCGTCGGCCGAGCGGTCGAAGTACAGCCACCACAGCGCGACCGAGCCCGCGAAACTCACGATGAACGCGGCGACCGAGGTCGCGGTGACGCGGGGCTCCCCCGACAGGGTGGCGCCGATGATGACGATCGACTCCCCCAGCGCGATCAGGATGAACGCCTGGCACCGCTCGGCGATGTGACTGCCCTCGATCGTCCAGTCGGCCGTGCGCGAGCGGCCCAGCCACGGGGCCGCGAACCCGACGATGCCGCCGACGATGTCCACCGCGATCGCCAGCAGCCACAGCAGCTCCCGGGCGTGGCCGTGCGCCAGCCCGCCCGCCACGGCCAGCGCGCCGCTGGCGACGCACCACACCTCGATCCGCTCGAAGTTGCGGCGCAGCGAGCCGGGCGGCAGCGCGCCGATCATGAAAGCGGTCCGCCCGATCTGCATGAGCGCGTACGCGCCACCCACCCAGATTCCGAAGTCCCCGAACGCCCGCGGCAGGGCGGCCGACATCGCCAGGCTGACCAGCATCAGCAGCACCAGCAGCAGCCGGACCGCCATCCGCTCGGGGTCGAGCCAGTTCGTCACCCAGGTCGTGTACATCCAGGCCAGCCAGACCAGCGCGAGCAGGATCGCGGTCTGGCCGGCGCCCGCGAGCGTCGTCCGGCCGAGGAGGTAGTGCGAGAGCTGGGTGATCGCGAACACGTAGACCAGGTCGAAGAACAGCTCGATGTTGGTGACCCGCTGGTCTCCCGAGCGGTCGCGCAGCAGCCCGCGCCGGGGCTGCTGCGCGACCGGGGCCGACGAGGTCACCAGGCGTAGTGCTCGGGGGCTGGCCGGTAACCGGGGAAGATCTCGTCCAGCTGGTGCCGCACGCCGTCGTCGAGCTTGATCGCCAGCGCCCGCTGCGCGCCGTCGAACTGCGCGAGCGTGCGCGGGCCGATGATCGGCGCGGTCACCCCGTCCTGGTGCAGCAGCCACGCCAGGGCGACGTCGGCCGGCTCCTGGCCCAGCTTGTCGCACAGGTCCTCCCAGGCAGCGAGCTTGTCCCGGTTCGCCTCGACCGCTTGCCTGGCCCGGCCGGCCAGCCGCCGGCGTCCTTCCCGCTCGGACTTCAGCACGCCGCCGAGCAGTCCGCCGCCCAAGGGGGACCACGGGATCAGGCCGACGCCGTAGGCCTTGGCCGCGGGCAGCACCTCAAGCTCGATGGTGCGGCTCACCAGGTTGTACAGCGACTGCTCGCTGACCAGGCCGCCGAAGCCGCGGGCGCGGGCGGTCTCGTTGGCCCGGGCGATGTCCCAGCCCGCGAAGTTGGACGAGCCAACGTAGATGATCTTGCCCTGGGCGACCAGCACCTCCATCGCCTGCCAGATCTCATCCCATGGGGTCGAGCGGTCGACGTGGTGCATCTGGTAGAGGTCGATGTGGTCGGTCTTGAGCCGCTTGAGCGAGGCGTCGCAGGCCCGGCGGATGTTCAGCGCGGACAGCTTGCCCTCGTTCGGCCACGTACTCATGGCGCCGTAGAGCTTGGTCGCCAGCACCGTCCGCTCGCGCCGGCCGCCGCCCCCGGCGAACCAGTCGCCGATGATCTCCTCGGTCCAGCCGGCGTGCGCGTCCGGGTTCGCCCCGGCCTTCCCCGCCTCGCCGTCCATGCTGCCGTAGCGGTTCGCGGTGTCGAAGAAGTTGATGCCGAGCTCGTGCGCCTGGTTCATGATCGCGTGTGCCTCGACCGGCGGCGTCAGCGGCCCGAAGTTCATCGTCCCGAGGCACAGCCGGCTGACCGAGAGGCCGGAACGGCCAAGATGTGTGTACTCCATGGCTCTAGCTTTTCACGGGCATGCCGGGGAGGAATCACGCGCACGGCAAGATCAAAGGCAGGCGCGGGTGGAACGTACGCGTGGCTGCGCGCCCCGGGTTATCCTTTTCCCATGCGTCGTGCCGCGTTCCAGGGTTGGTGGCGTCCCCCATCGGGACGGCTGCCGCGCTGACCGCGCACTGAAGGCAACGGCCGTCCGCCGAGAGCGGGGACGGCCGTTTTTGCTTTTCCGGGGTCGTCCTTGGGCCGAGATGAGAAACCAGCCAAGGAGGCAGACCCATCATGACAAGCACCCTGACCGATAGCGCGGCCGAGCCCGTGTCCGGGACCCTCGCCGCGGCGTTGCGCCGGTCGGCGCAGATCGAGGCGCTGATAGGCGAAGACGCGCGTGCGTTCCGGATCCTGACCGGCGACCGGCCGACCGGGCACCTGCACCTGGGGCACTACTTCGGGACCCTGCGCAACCGGGTGCGGCTGCAGGACGCGGGGGCCGAGGTGCTCGTGCTCGTCGCCGACTACCAGGTGCTGACCGACCGGGACAGCGCGGAGCGGCTGGATGACCACGTACTCGGGCTGGTGCTTGACTACCTGGCGATCGGCATCGACCCGGCCCGGTCGGTCATCTTCGCGCACAGCGCGGTGCCGGAGCTGAACCAGCTCCTGCTGCCGTTCCTGTCCCTGGTCACGCTGCCGGAGCTGCGACGCAACCCGACCGTGAAGGACGAGATCGCGCACTCGCGGCAGGCGTCGGTGAGCGGGCTGATGTTCACCTACCCGGTGCACCAGGCGGCCGACATCGCGTTCTGCAAGGCGAACCTGGTGCCGGTAGGGCAGGACCAGCTGCCGCACGTGGAGCTCACCCGGCTGATCGCGCGCCGGTTCAACGAGCGCTACCCGGGGGCGGGCGGCCGCCCCGTTTTCCCGCTGCCCGACGCCCTGCTGTCGGACGCGCCGCTGCTGCTCGGCACCGACGGCGCGAAGATGTCCAAGTCGCGCGGCAACGCGGTCGAGCTGCGCGCCACCGCCGACGAGACGGCCGCGCTGATCAGGGGGGCGAAGACCGACTCGGTCCGGCGCATCGACTACCAGCCGGCGTCGCGGCCGGAGGTCGCCTCGCTGGTGCTGCTGGCCGCGCTCTGCCTCGACCGCGACCCGGCCGCCGTCGCCGACGAGATCGGCGACGGCGGCGCGGCGGCGCTCAAGCGGGTGGTGACCGAGGCCGTCAACGAGCGGTTCGCGCCGGTCCGGGCGCGCCGGGCGGAACTGGCGGCCGACCCGGGTTACGCCCGCGCGGTGCTCCGCGACGGCTGCGCCCGGGCCCGCGCCATCGCCGGGCAGACGCTGGCGGAGGTGCGCGCGGCGATGGGAATGCGCTACTAGACGCTCCCGCGGCTAGACCCTCCACGAGCGGGTTTCGGGGGTTTCCCGGTTTGCCGTCGGCGGGCGGCGCGGCGCCCCGGGTTTTCCTTCTTTGCTGGTTAGTATCCCGAATGGGCGACTTTCGGCCGCGCGGGGACGCTGCCGAAGGCACCGACGGCAGGGCGGAATCGAAGGGGGCGGTATGCGAATTCGCTGGACCACCGCAATCGTGATGGCGACGGGTGCGCTGACCTTGATCGCCGGCGTCGCCGCGGGCGGCGGCACCGCGCACGCGGCTCCGGCCGCGCCCGCCGCGGCCTCCGTCGCGGCGCAGGGGACGGCCTACGTCACCGGCGGCGCGCTCAACGGCGTCGCGGCCACCGCGGCGGGCAACGCCTGGGCGGTCGGCGAGAGCGGGAGCTTCCAGCCCACCAAGACCCTGATCCTGCACTGGAACGGCAAGTCCTGGGCCAAGGCACCCGGGTTCACGCCGGTCACCGGCTCGCTCACCGCGATCGCGGCCGTCTCCGCGACCAACGCCTGGGCGGCCGGCTACACCGGGTCCCCGAGCGGGGGCGAGCACACGCTGCTGCTGCACTGGAACGGCAAGGCCTGGGCGACGGTGACCACGCCGAAGCCCGTTCCCGGGGGCTTCTCCTCGGTAACCGCGACCGCCAAGTACGCCTGGGCGGCCGGGGCCGCCCCGGTGTCCGCGCCCATCATCTGGCACTGGAACGGCAAGGCCTGGGCCAAGTTGGCCGTCCCGAAGGCGCCGGGCGGGATCTTCCTGCAGGGCATCGCCGCGACCTCCGCCGGCAACGCCTGGGCCGCCGGGCTCGGCACGCTGCAGACCCAGATCTCCGACGCGCTGCTGCACTGGAACGGCCGGTCGTGGTCGGCCGTCCGCTTCCCGGTTAAGGGCGTCTACCACTACCTCCAGGCCATCGCGGCCGGCCCGAAGGGCACCGCGTGGGCGGTCGGCTACAACGCGGGCGGCACCGTCGCCAGGGCGATCAGCATGTTCTGGAACGGCAGGTCCTGGCTGAACACGAGCGGGTCGCTGACCGGAGCCTTCAACGGCGTCGCCGCCGTTCCCGGCGGTACCGCGTGGGCGGTCGGCTCGGCTTCGTCCGGCAGCGCCACCCGGACGGTGATCGCACGGTGGACCGGGAAGGCCTGGGCCAAGGTGGCGAGCCCCGCCCTGTCCGGCGGCGGGCAGCTGTCGGCGGTCGCCGCGGCGTCGGCCGGCAGCGCCTGGGCGGTCGGCTTCAGCGGCGTGCTCACCCAGAAGACGCTGATCCTGCACTGGAACGGCAAGACCTGGAGCTAACGCTCAGCAGAACTGACATGCCGCTTCGCGCCCATGCGCCGGGAACGTGAACCGGCGGGTCGCGGGATCCGTGATACAGGGCGTCGGACCAATCCTGGAGAGCGCCCCATCATGAGCAACTGGGACTTTGGCTACGGCCGCCAAGAGCCGGCCGCCACCACCAGCCGCAGTACCGGCAGCCCCCAGAAGGGACAGCCGGCCCGCGCGGACCGGGGGGGCCGCGCGGGCCATGGGAGCCAGCCGGGCCGCCGGGGCCGGGCGGAGCGGGCTTCCCGGGCTGGCCGGGCGGGGAGGGCGACCCGGGTGACGATGGCGAGCTGTACGACCCGCCTTACCCGATCACGTACGAGCGCGACGATTCCGGCGGGGCTCCGCCTTGGCAGGCCCCGCCCTGGCCCGGCCCGCGGCCCGCCAGCCCGCGGCGCGACGCGCCCCGGCCGACGTCGCCCGGCCGGGTTATGCCGCCGCGGCCCCAGCCCCGGCAGGCCCGCCCGCCGTCGGCCGGCGGCCAGTACGCCAGCGCGCAGTACGAGGGCGCGCAGTACGAGGGCGGCCAGCATGCGGGCGGGGACCGCCGGTACGTGCAGGCAGAGCGCCGCTACGACGACGGGCGGCGCGGCTACCCGGACCGCGATCACGGCTACGGCGACGGGCAGCACGGCTATCCGGGCGACGAGCCCTGGCTGGAAGATCCGCGCGGGGCGGGGCGCGACGGCCCCTGGTGGGACCCGGACTCGTGGGCCGGCTGGCAGCACTGGCTAATCGCGATCGGCGTCGCCCTGGCGGCGGCCATCATCGGCGCCGCGCTCGTGCTGCTCACCGGCGCCCACCCAGGCGCCTCGGCCGCCGCCGCGGTCTTCTTGCGCTTATCAGCAGCCGGTTAGGCCCCGGTGGGACTGCCCGGGACGGGGGCGTCCAGGGCGGGGAAGGTGAAGTCGCCGCCTAGGTAGCGGAAGACGGGATCGTCGGGGCCGGCTTCGCCCTGGGCGGCGATCAGTTCGGCGGCGTAGATCTCGGCGTCGTCGAGGGGCTGGTAGCCGAGGGCGCGGGCGCCGTCCAGGGATACCCAGCCGCCGCGGGTGTTGGCCGAGACGCCGTAGATCACCTGGAAGCCGGGCGACGGGGCGGTCAGGCACGCCTCGAACAGGCGGCCCGCGTCATCCGGCGACAGCCAGCTGCCCAGCATCCGCGGGCCGGTCGGGCGCTCGAAGCAGGACAGGATCCGGATGCAGACGGCGTCCAGGCCGTACCGGCGCGCGTACAGCGCGGCGACCGCCTCACCCGCGGCCTTGGAGGCACCGTAGTAGGTGTCGGGCGCCGGGTAGGCGAAGTCGGGGACGGGAAAGCCCGACCGCGGCGTGAACCCGACCGCGTGGTTGGAGGAGGCGAACACCACCCGCGGCACGCCCGCCCGGCGGGCGGCCTCGAAGACCGTGTAGGTGCCGTTGATGTTGACGTCGAGGACGCGCTCCCACGACGACTCGGTCGCGATGCCGCCGAGGTGGATGACCGCCTCCACGCCGGCGCAGGCGGCGGTCATCGCGGCCATATCAGTCACCGACGCGGTCTCGCCCTCCTCGCCCGGCCCGGGCGGCTCCGGCAGCGGGGTGACGTCAATCAGGCGCAGCACCCGGCCGGGCGCGGCCAGCCGGGATCGGAGAAAGGTCCCGATGCGGCCCGCGGCTCCGGTGATGAGGATGGTCGGCACGGATCAAGAACCTACCGCACAAGCGCCCGGCAGCGCGCGGGCGTCTTAGCCAGCCAGACCGCGCGGCCCGCCTCAGCCCGCCAGGCTGAACCGCGTGCCGGTCGGGTCGGCGGCTTCGGCCAGCCTCCCGAACGGCGTGTCTCGCGCCGCCCGCAGCACCGTCCCGCCCAGCTCGACCACCCGCGCGAGCGCGGCGTCGGTGTCGGCCACCCGGAAGAACACCTCCCAGCGGCCCGCTTCCCCGGCCGCCAGGTCCCCGTCCGGCGCGGCCACGATCCCGGCGAAGTCCTCGCCCCCCGCGGTCTGGACGGTGCTGCGGAACTGCGGCTCGTCGCTCTGCACGCGCGTCTGCCAGCCGAATACGTTCTCATAGAACGCCACCGACCCGGCGTAGTCGCTGGTCAGCAGCTGGAACCAGACCGGTGCGCCCGGCTGGTCGAATACGGTGACCCCCGGGAAGGCACGCGGCTGCCATACGCCGACCCGCGCGCCGGGCACATCCGCGAGGATGGCCTGGGTGCCGAGGTCGGCAATGTCAACGGGCGGCATGCGCAGTGCGCCGCCGCTGGCGACGGCCTGGTCCACGGTGGCCTTCGCGTCCGGCGACGACAGGTAGACGCCCCACAGGTCCGGCCCTTCGAGTCCCGGCACGCCCGGCACCTTCTGCATGGCGCCGGCCACCGGCACGCCGTCGCGCAGGAACATGAAGTAACCGCCGAACTCCGGTGACCCCTCCCCCGCGGTCCAGCCGAACACCGCGGGATAGAACTCCCGGGCAGCAGCCTCATCCGACGTCAGCAGGTCGATCCAGCACGGCGCACCGATCGGTCGCTTCATCGTTTCTCCCCTCGAGCTGTTTCACCTGTAAGGGCAGACGCCCGCGAGCCTGCGAATTCATCGGCGCCGCCCGCCGTGTGCCCGGTGACGCGCACTGCTGGCCGCGGAACGCGCGGTGCAGCGGCCGCTGGCCGGCATTCACTTCGGGCCGAGCATGTTCCTGATGCTGGAGAAGCGCCCGACGGTACCGGTGCCGTCTCCCGCGATATAACAAGATCATGACGACTGCTGATGAACTAAGGCGGGCCCTGGGCCCGGTCGGGATCTGGATGCCCCCGCCGGCCGGGGCCGGGGTGGACGCGCAGGAGTACGGGCGGCAGATCGAGGCGGCTGGTTTCACGTCGGCCTGGTTCCCCGGCATGAACTCCGCCGCCGACCTCGCGTCGGTTGAGCCGATGCTGGCCGCGACCGAGCGGCTGGTCCTCGGCACCGGCATCGCCAGCGTCTGGACGTGGACGCCGGCCGAGCTCGCCCGGGAGACAAACCGGCTGGCGGCGGCCTATCCCGGGCGCTTCATCCTCGGCCTGGGCGTCAGCCATGCGCCGAACGTCGAGGCGACCGGGCAGGCGTACGTGCAGCCGTACTCGAAGATGGTCGCGTTCCTCGACGAGCTGCCCGCGCTCAGCGCGCCCGTGGTGCTGGCCGCGCTCGGGCCGCGGATGCTCGCGTTGTCGCGCGACCGCACCCTCGGCGCGCACCCGTACTTCGTCCCGCCCGAGCACACCGCGTACGCCCGGCGGGTGCTGGGCGCGCAGCCGCTGCTCATCCCCGAGCTGGCCGCCGCGCTCGCGCCCGGCGATGAGGGTCTCGCCGCCGCGCGCGCGTACTCCCAGCGCTACCTGGCGCTGCCGAACTACACCGGCAACCTGAAGCGGTTCGGCTTCACCGACGCCGATATCGCCGGCGGCGGCAGCGAGCGGCTGATCTCGCAGGTCGTGCCGAACGGGCCGGTGGCTACCGCGCCAGGCTCCGCCAGCACCTGGCGGCGGGGGCCGACCACGTGCTGGTACAGCTGCTCACCGAGGGCGGCAAGTACGACGCGGGCGGCCTGCGCGCCCTGGCCGGGCTGGTCGCCGATCTGCCGGAGGAAGTGACAAGAAGTAACGTGATCTAAGCAGTAGCATGGCCGGTGTGGCTGACGCGCCGGGGCTGATCGAAGCCCGCGATCTGACCAAGCGATTCGCTGACAAGGTGGCGGTCGACCACCTGTCGTTCAATGTCGAGCCGGGCCGGGTGACCGGCTTCCTCGGCCCGAACGGCGCGGGCAAGTCGACCACCATGCGCCTCATCACCGGGCTCGACCGGCCGGACGGCGGCGGCGCCACGATCGGCGGGCTGGCCTACGCCCAGCTGTCGAAGCCGCTCGAGCGGGTCGGCGCGCTGCTTGAGGCGCGCAGCGTGCATCCCGGCCGCAGCGCCCGCAACCATCTGCTGTACCTGGCCCAGACCCAGGGTCTGCCCGCCAAGCGGGCGGACGAGGTGCTTGACCTGGTCGGCCTGCGGGAGGTGGCGGGTAAGCGGGCGGGCGGGTTCTCCCTCGGCATGACGCAGCGGCTCGGCATCGCGGCGGCGATGCTCGGCAACCCGCCGGTGCTCATGCTGGACGAGCCGGGCAACGGGCTCGATCCCGAAGGCATCCGCTGGGTCCGCAACTTCATGCGCCAGCTTGCCTCGGAGGGGCGCACGATCTTCGTGTCCAGCCACCTGATGAGCGAGATGGCGGTCACCGCCGACCACCTGGTGGTGATCGGCCGGGGCGCGCTGATCGCCAACTGCTCCACCGAGGAGTTCATCGAGCGCAGCTCCGAGCGCTCGGTCCTCGTCCGCTCCCCCGACGCCGCCCGGCTGCGCGAACTCATCACCGCCGACGGCGGCACCGTGGCCGAGGCCGAGGGCGGCAGTGACACGAACAGCACTGGCCTGATCGTGACCGGGCTGCCCGCGCCGCGGATCGGCGAGCTGGCCGCGTCCGGATCGGTCGTGCTGCACGAGCTCACCCCCCGGCTGCCCTCGCTCGAGGAGGCGTTCATGGAAATGACCGCGGACAGCGTCGAATACGGACGGCCGGGTCCGGGATGACGCCCGGCCTGCTCGCCGCCGAGTGGACGAAGATCCGCTCGGTCCGGTCCACGGTCTGGTCGCTGCTCGCGTTCGTGGTCGTCGCGATCGGGTTCAGCGCGCTGATCGCGCTCGTCATCGCCAACACCTGGAACAACCCGGGCAACCACCCCAACCACGTCAGGCTGCTCGACCGACCCGACCGCGGTGATCTTCGGCGCCGGGCTCGGCCTGGGCCAGCTGGCTATCGCCGTGCTCGGCGTGATCGTGATCAGCAGCGAGTACTCCACCGGCGCGATCCGCGCGTCGCTGCTCGCGGTGCCGCGACGCATCCCCATGCTGGTCGCCAAGGTGATCGTGTTCGCGCTGCTTGACCTGGTGATCAGCGCCATCACGGTGTTCGCCGTCTTCTTCATCACCACCGCGATCTTGCGCAGCCACGTGTCGATCTCGCTGTCCCAGCCGGGCGTCACCCGCGCCTGCATCGGCGGCATCTTGTACCTCACCGTGCTCGGGCTGTTCGCGCTGGCGATCGGCGGCCTGATCCGGCACACCGCGGGCGCCATCGCCACCGTGATCGGGCTGATCCTGGTCGTGCCGCCGTTGATCTCGCTGATCCCGGGCACGATCGCCAACCACATCCACGGGTACCTGCCGACGGTGGCCGGCCAGCTGGTCGCGCAGTCCAGCCAGCAGCCCGCCGACGTGCTCTCCCCCTGGCAGGGGTTCGGCGTCTTCTGCCTGTGGACGGTGGTGCTGCTGGCCGCGTGCGGCGCTCTGCTCGCGCGCCGCGACGCTTAGGCGGCCAGCCGGACCGGCGCGGTGCTGGCGACCATCCGGGTGGTGAACCCGGCGGTGAAACCGCGCCACCAGCCCGGGTCAAGCCCCGGTGCCGGGACAGGCCCGGGCACCGGGCCAGCCGGCGCCACCGCGGTGACCGCTGATTCGAACGGGGAGGCGACGATCCGCGCGAAGATCGCGTCGGCGTCGGCGGCCGGGAGACGCACGGCGGCGGCCCAGGCGGCGAGGTCGTCGTCGAGGTTCATGGCTCCTCCTGAGGATCATCGTAGTCGCCCAGCGCCTCGCGCGAGCGCGCGGCGGGCCAGCGAGAGCCGGTAGCGGACGGTGCCGGCCGGCACGCCCAGGGCCGCGCCGATCTGGGCGCTGTTCAGCTCCCCGGCGGCGGCCATCGTGAGGGTGACCCGCTGCAGTTCCGGCAGCTGCGCGATCGCCTCCGCCACGCACGCTGGCGCGCTCGGCGGCGATAACCGCGGTGCTGGCCGGGACCCCGGCCCTGGGCTGCGGGCCGGCTGGCTCGCGCTCGAGGGCGCGCTGGGTGCCGTCGGCGGTGCGCTGGTGCCGGGCGGCGTCGACCGCCAGGTTGCGCGCGACGGTGAACAGCCATCCGCGCTGCCCGTCTTCCGGCAGGCCCGCCAGCTTGTCCAGGTGCTGCCAGGCCCGCAGGAAGACCTCCTGCATCAGGTCGGCGCCCGTTTGGCGGTCGCCGGTGCGGCCGGTGAAGTAGGCGTGCACCGCGGCGCGGTGCGCCTCGTAGAGGCGGCGGAACTCAGCTTCCCGATCCATCGGGTCCGCCGCTGGCCCGGTCGCTGACCATGATCTCGCCGAACACGTCGGCGGCGAGAACCTGCACCACCCCGACGAGCCCGGCGGGCGCGATGACGTCGCCGAACACGGAGATGCCGGTGAGCTTCTCCCGCAGCGCCTGCTCGGCGACGCCAGCCTCGATGATGAGGTCGCCCAGCACGACCAGCGCCGTCGGCGCGTCGAGCAGGCGCAGGAAGTCGGGGCCGAGCCGGGCGTCGCCGTTGTAGATACGCGGGCTGGCGCCCTCGTACCAGATCGCCTGCCCCTGCGTCTGGATGGCCGGCTCGAGCACGTCACGGCTGGCGGCCGGCGCCGCGAGCTGCCCGGCGATGATCACCGTCCGGTACCCGACCGCGGTGACCTCGCCGGTCACCACCACCTGGCCGGCCACGACCAGGATGTCGTCGGGCTGCCCGGCCGGGTTGGCCAGCACCGCGGGCGACAGCCGCACCTGGCCGCTGAGCACCTTGACCTGCTGGCCCTCGGCGTACGGGTAGTAGGTCACCGAGCCGGCGCCGCCCGCCAGCGCCTGCCCGAGAGCCTGCTCGCTGCCGTGCGGGGCCAGCACCGACCCGATCACGTGGATGCGCTTGGGCACCGGGCCGGTGACCGGGCTGGAGATGATCAGCATCCCGATCACCACGAGCACGTCGTCGGCCGCGCCCAGCCCGTCACCGCCCACCACCATCGACCCGGTCTGCATCCGGATGTTCACCCCGGCCGGCACGTACAGGGTCGAGGCCACGCTCTTGGTGGGGATCGCCGAGTAGGCGGCGGCCAGCGTGTCCGGCACGATGACGACCGCCACGTGCTCGATCCGGCTGAACACGGCCAGCTCGTCCGGCCGGGTGAAGTGGCTGAGGTCCAGCACCGCCTCCCCGGTCACCACGCGGCCGGGGCGGCCCGCTGTCGTCTCGGTCTCGGTCTCGCTCATCGCTTTCCGCCTACCCTGTCGTGTGCCGCACTATCGTTCATCGTGGGTTGGTTCATTGTGCCTGCCACCGTCCCGCGGTGCTCGGCCGCAGCCGGGCAGCCATCGTGGCCAGCCACGACGCCGGCCACGGGGGGCGTGCCGATACGGCGGTGCCGGTCTTCGTCTTCGAGCGGGTGGGGTGCGGCGTCGGCCGGGATCGGCGAACCCGCGCGGCACGCCGGGCCTGCCCGGCGTCCCGTGCCAGCTCGCCCCGGCGGGACCTTGCCAGCATCAGCATGGAATCGTTCATACCTGTTACTACGGAAGCGGCCGCGAACTGTTGGGTGCGGACGTGTGCACCTCAGTAACACGGGCGCCGCATCGCAGCGCTCGTCCTGCGCCCGGCACAGCTGGCCGCGGCGGTTGCCATTGGATGAACAAACCAGTGCGGTGCCTGGTCACCGTTGTCCAGCTGGGAGCCGGGTGAGAAACTGCGGGAGCAGGGTTCCCCAGAGAGGAGCGCGATGAGACCGAGTGCCAGGCCGCGGAGAGCACGAGCCCGTCACGGTGACGCTTCGGCCCGCGTCCTGCTCGCGCGTAGTCGCCGCGACCGGCGTAGTGGCGGTCACGAGCTGCAGCAGCAGTGGTAGCAGCAGCAGTAGCAGCAAGCCTGCTTACTGCGCGGACCGGACCAATCTGGAGAACTCCATCAAGGGGTTGACCAGCCTGAACGCCAGCAGCGGGGTCAGCGGCCTGAAAACGCAGGTCACCAAGATCCAAAGCGACGCCACCGCGGTGGTCAACTCGGCGAAGGGTGACTTCCCAAGCCAGACCAGCGCCATCACCTCATCCGTGGACGCACTGAAGGCCTCCGTCAAGGCCCTGTCAGCGAGCCCATCCCTCGCACAGATCGTCACGGCCACCAAAGACGCGGCCAGCGTGGTGAGCTCGGTTAAGAGCTTCACGGAGGCGAGCAGTTCGAAGTGCGACTGACCCCTCATAACACACGACAATAATGCGGGCGGCCTGCCGCGCCGCCGCGTCAGTGTTGGATACGGGCGGGCGGGTAACGTTGGCGCGTGACTCGTGCGCCGATCTCGCTTCCTGACCGGACCGTCATCTTCGACTACGGCGAGGTCATCTCGTTCAGCCCGTCGGCCGCCGACCGCGCCGCGATCGAGCGGCTGGCCGGGGTGGACGGTGACGCGGAGAAGTTCTGGCGGGCCTACGCCAACCACCGGGACGGGCTCGACCAGGGCGGCGCCGGTGTCGTCGCGTACTGGCGGGCGATCGGCGACGAGATCGGCGTCAGCTGGGACCAGGCGCGGGTCCATGAGCTGTGGGTGGCGGACTTCCGCTCCTGGCTGTCAGTCAACCCGGCCGTCATCGAGGTGCTGTCCAGCCTGCAGGCGGGCACTACCCGGCTGGCGCTGCTCTCCAACGCCGGCCCGGATTTCGGCAGCTACTTCCGGCACGGGCCGCTTGGTGACTTCTTCGAGGCCTGTTTCGTCAGCGGCGAGCTGAATCTGCTCAAACCCGACCCCGAGATCTACCGCCATGTCCTGGACCACCTGTCCGTCACCGCGGCCGAGGCCGTCTTCATCGACAATCGCGCCAAGAACGTCGCCGGCGCCGAGTCGATCGGCATCACCGGCCACGTCTTCACCACCCCGGCCGCCCTCCGGTCGTTCCTGACCGCGCTGGCCTAGGGCCGGATCTCCTGCGCTCTCATCCCGGCTGCCCCCGGCGAGGGCTAGCCTTAAAGCGCACCGCTGCCTGCCAGGAGAAGGGCAGCTTGACCACTCGACTGCCGCGTCACTCAGGCGCGCCCTCGTGTAGTTACCTATAACTGCCTGGTCCGTATTGCCCGGGGTGAAGACTAACCGTGAGCCGAGACTGCCAACGCCCGGCCCTGACCACTACGCCGAGCGCACGATGTAACCGCGGCTGCGCGTCCTGCCTCCAAGCGGCCAGGCCCTGGTGAGCCAGCCCCGCGAAGACGCCCCCGCACCCGGGGCTCCGGCCGTGCCGCAGGTCACGCTGGCGACGGTGCTGCGGGAATGGGGCCGGATCGGCTGCATCGGCTTCGGCGGGCCGCCCGCGCACATCAGGCTGCTGCGCCAGCTATGCGTCGAACGCCGGGGGTGGCTTGACGCCCAGGAGTTCGAGGACGCTATCGCCGTCTGCAACCTGATGCCCGGCCCGGCCTCCACCCAGCTGGCTATCTTCTGCGCCTGGCGGCTGCGCGGACGGGCCGGCGCCCTCATCGGCGGCGCCGCGTTCATCATCCCCGGCCTGATCGTCATCCTCGCCCTGTCGGTGCTGTTCGTGGCCGGTTCCCCGCCGCTGTGGGTGCTCGGCGCCGGGGCCGGCGCGGGCGCCGCCGTCCCCGCGGTCGCGGTCCAGGCCGGCTGGTCGCTGCTGCACCCCAGCTGGCGCAACCGGGCCTCCGCCGTCCGCTGGACGGCCTACCTGGCCGCCGGGTTCGCGGCTGCCGCCACCATCGGCCCCTGGCTGGTCCTGGTGCTGCTCGGCTGCGGCACCATCGAGCTGCTGGCCCGCTACGGCCCCTATCGGGGAGGGGAAAGGCCAGCGGCGGCGACGGTGACGGTGACGCGTGACGGTGACGGCTGACGGCGGGGATGACGGAACTAGGCTGCACGGGTTCCTCGCCGCTGCCCGCCCTCGCCCTCGCGGTCGGAGGCGGGGTGCTGGCGTCGGTGGCGTGGGTGGCGTTCAAGGTCGGCGCCCTGTCGTTCGGCGGCGGGTTCGTGATCATCCCGCTGATGCAGGCCGATGCGGTCAGCCGCTACCACTGGATGACCGGCGCCCAGTTCCTCAACGCCGTCGCCCTCGGCCAGGTCACCCCCGGCCCTGTTGTGCAGACGGTGGCTGTCGTCGGCTACGCCGCGGCCGGGATCGCGGGCGGCCTGCTCGCCTCCGCCGTCGCGTTCGCCCCGTCGTTCCTGATCGTCCTCCTCGGCGGCCCCCGCTTCCAGCGGATCCGTTCCAACCAGCGCGCCCGCTCGTTCCTCGACGGGGCCGGCCCGGCCGCCATCGGTGCGATCCTTGGCTCGGCCGTCACCCTCACCAGGGAGCTCACCCACCCCTGGCAGTACGCGGTACTGGCCGGTGCGCTGTTGATGCTGCTGCCGCTGCGCCGCGGCGTCGTCCTTACCCTGCTGTCGGCCGCCGCGATCGGCGTCACCATCGCCCTGGCCGCGGGCACCGTCTCCCCCTGACGAGCGCACCCGCCGGACCCGCGCTGGCCTCAGGCCGGATCTCCCGCGCCAGACCGGCTGCGTAGCTGCGCCGGCCCTTGAAGTCGCGCGCATCGAGCTGCCTTTGCCCTCAGCGCGGCGGCTGCAGGTTTAGCCTCGGGGCTCCGGCGTCGTCTTGGCGGCCGGAGCGGAGGCGGGCGGGTGGATGGTGGTGACGGTGCCGTCAGTCCAGACGATCGTGATGCGCGACGGGGTGGCCGGGGCCGGGACAGCCGGGCGGTGGCTGGGGCGGGTGAGGTGGCCACGGCGGGCGGTGCGCTGGCCGGGCGGGGTGGGGCCACCGTCCGTTCCGCGGCATCTGAATTTGCCCTTTGCTCCTGGTACGCGGAGCCGGCCGCGCGGTAGGTGTCATGCAGCCGGAGCAGGGCGCCCGACGCGCACAGCGCCGTGTCCGCGCGCTCCCAGAAGCGGCGGGACTGCCAGGTGCGGCCCGTCTCCGCGTGGCCGACGGTGGTGACCGAGACGCCCGCCAGCGCCGACAGCCCGACCTGGGTCAGGCCGGCCGCCCGCCGGGCGGCGGCCAGCCCGGCCGACAGCGCGCGGGTGGCCTCGGCGAGGTCGCGCTCATCCCCCCGGGCGCGCGGGTCGGCGACGCGGGGGCGGGCGTTCGGGCTCGGGCCGGCCACCAGGATGCCGTCCGCGATCAGCGCGCGGAGCGCCTTGCGGCAGGTCAGCGTGGAGAACCCGGTAGCCCGGCCGAGTTCGGCCCCGCTCGGCGCGGGCTGGCCCGGGCGGAGGGTACCGTCGGCGATCTGCCGCCTGATGGCCGCGGCCACCCGCACGTACTTGGGCAGGCGGCCGGCATCCGCGGCCGTCATGATGCTCCGGTGCACGGCATGGAGAGCTCTCCTGGGGGCGGTCAGCTAGTCGGACTACAGTGCCACAGGCAATGCTACTCGACAATAGTCGACTATTATCTAGCGAAACGATGGCAAGCCAGTACGCGAATCCCCAGACTTTAAAGGCCGAACTTGCTGCCCTGGATGATCTCGCTGGCCGGCGGCGCGGTGATCGTGGCGGGCGCGTTGTAATTGGTGAAGTTGATCTGCCCCTCGCCGGACGGGCCCTGCAGGCGGACGATCTCCGGGGTGGACGTCTGCGAGATGTAGACGATGCCGCTGCCGGCGTGCGTCGGCTGCTTGAACGCCTCGGTGGGCTGCCCGTTGATGGTCGCGGTCCCGTCCTTGACGAAGCCGGTGACTTCCTTGTCGAAGCCGCTCGCGAGCGTCGACGGATCGCACAGCTGCGCGAAGTTGGCCAGGTCGGACTTGGAGGTGACCTCGATGTACTTGCCGGTCACCTCGCTGAACACCACGGACGGCAGGCTGAGGTTTTTGAAGAAGCTCTCGTCGAGCTTCATGTAGACGGTGCTGTTGACCTCGATGAGCTCGGCCGTGCCGTCCGCCGTGGTGCTGCTGGTCGAGCCGGTACCGGTGGAGGCGAGCGTGATGGTGCCCTTGCAGCCCTGGTCGGCGACGTCGGTGAGGTCAATCTTGATGTTCGAGCCCGAGCTGACCACGTTGCCGCTGATCTGCACGCTGGTGGCGGCCTTCAGGTCGTTGACCGCCTTCTGGACGATCTGGTCGGGCGTCCCGGACAGGGACGTCGCGCTCGACGTTCCCGACCCGCCCGACCCGTTCGATCCGCTCGATCCGCTCGAGCTGCAGGCGGCCGCGGAAAGAGCGATCGCGGCGGCGAGCACGCTGGCCGGAACAACACGCATAAGGGATGCCACTGGCGTTTTCCTTTGTATAGATACGTTCGGCACTGGCGCGGTTACGGAGAGATACCCAGTGGACATCATGCTCAGTCCGTGCCAACCCGTGCGTCGCCGCGAAGTGATGGCTGGCCGTTGGCCGGCCGCCGGGCGGTTCAGAACCCGGGGAAGACCGCCTGCAGCTCGGGCACGGTGACGCCGTCGGCCGAGGTCACCTCGGCGTCGTCGTCGAGACGGCCGTAAACGAGGCGGACGAAGGCCTCGGCCGGCAGCGACAGCGACGCCGCCGAGCCGGTGCTGCCCAGCGTCAGCGCGACCCCGCCGGTGTCGAGGGTGAACGTCACCGCCGGGTCGGTGGTGCTAATCGCGACCACCGACGGCTCATCCTGCTTTTTGCCCATGAAGCCGGCCATCATCGGCAGCCGGACGGCCAGCAGGCCGACCGCGTCCGGGGCGATCCGCGCGTCCGGGTCGAGCGCGACGGCGACGTCCCAGGTGTGCACGGCGTGCTCGGACAGCCGCATGCCGAGAAACCCGGCCAGGTCGAGCGTCATCGCGCCGAACATGGTGATGCTGAACGCCTCGCGCTCGGCCGGGGTCAGCGACTCGATGCGGGACACCAGCGCCTCGTTCACCGCGATGGACAGCTCCGCCTGCTCCTCGGGCGGGCGGGCGTTCCAGCTGTCCCAGATCGGCTGGAAATCCGCCATCGTCGGCGGCTCGCCGCCGGTCGACGGCCGCCTCGATCGAGAGCGAGAAGATCTCCGCGCCGCTGCCCAGGTGGGAGAGCACGTCGGCGATCGTCCAGTCCTTGTCGTAGGACTGCACCCGCAGTCCGTCGGCGTCCAGGCCGGCGACGATGGCGGACAGGCGGTCGTGGGAGGCGCGGACGGCGCTGACCCAGGGCTCTGGATCGGTAACGGTTGGCATGGTCACTGATTCTATGGCCGGGCCGCCCTGGCCGTGCGGCCGCGTCAGGCCTTCGCCGACGGCCAGGCGCAAGCGCTAGCCGCCCGCTGGCGGGGCGGACCGGTTCCGCAGCGACTCCACCAAGGCGGCGACGTGCCGGCGGTCGTCAGCCGAGAGCTCGTCGATGCTGGCGATCAGCAGCTCCCGCTCCTGATCGCCCGGGCCGCCCGGCGCGGCCCCGGCCGGGGACTCATCGTAGTAATGCAGCCCGGTCGACTCGGCCGCCGCCGCGCGGACCGCGGAGACCGGCACCTCCAGGCCCTTCGCGAGCCCGTCGATGGTGGCCGGCCGCGGCGGCCGGACCAGGTTCCGCGTGGTCGCCAGGGTATAGACGGTCGACCGGGGCAGGCCGCCCCGGCGGGCGACCTCGCCGTAGGACCAGCCCCGCTCCCGCAGCCGCCCCGCGATCAGCCGCTGCAACGGGTTCACCGCCTGCCCGGGCGCCGCCCCGGTCCCGGCCGGACCAGCCTCGGCCGCGGCGTCCCCGGGAAGACCGCCCTCGTCTTCCGCCGCTACTTGCACCGTCATATCCACCAATCTAACCCGCCGTTGTCCCCACAGATCAGACGCGCTGCCCGGCCTTGACTCATCCCTGATCTCTCTGTACGGTTATAACCGTACAGACCGTGCGCTAACCATCGCACGGAAGTCCCGGGTCGGCAACATCCTCGATGCCTCCCCTGTCTCAGCATCACAATGACCTGCCCCATGCGCGGTACCTGCGGGGGGGCGCGCAGCAGGGAAAAGGGCCGCCCGGTCCCCATCCGGCGGCCCTTTTCCCTGTCCCCTCCCTGTCCCCGGCCCGGACGGGCAACCGGTCAGGTAACGCAACCGCCGCCGCCGCGGCCCGGCCGGCGATCCGGCCGGAGAAGAGGCAGCCGCCGAGGAACGTGCCCTCCAGGGACCGGTAGCCGTGCATGCCGCCGCCGCCGAACCCGGCCGCCTCCCCCGCCGCGTAGAGCCCGGGCACCGGCTGCCCGGCGGCGGACAGGACCCGCGACGACAGGTCGGTGTGCAGGCCGCCGAGGGTCTTCCTGGTCAGCACGTGCAGCCGGACCGCGATCAGCGGCCCCGCCGCCGGGTCGAGCAGCGCGTGCGGCTTGGCCACCCGCATCAGGCGGTCGCCCAGGTAGCCGCGCGCCCGCCGGATCGCCGCGGCCTGCGGGTCCTTGCCGAACCGGCGGGTGGTGTCCGCGTCCCGCCCGAGGATCTCGTCCCGGATGGCCTCGGCCGACAGCCGCGGTTCACCGCCGGTGAGGGTGTTCATCCGGCTCACCAGGTCGGGCAGCGCGGCGGCGGTGATGAAGTCCTCGCCGTGGTCGAGGAAGGCCTGCACCGGTCCCGGCACCGCCCCGCCGAACCGGCTGGTCACCATCGCCCGCCGGTCGCGCCCGGTCAGGTCGGGGTTCTGCTCGGAGCCGGACAGCGCGAACTCACGGGCGATGATCTTCTTGGTGAGGATGAACCACGAGTAGTCGTAACCGGTCCGCCGCAGGTGCTCCAGGGTGCCGAGGGTGTCGAAGCCCGGGTAGAGCGGCGCGGGCAGCCGCTTGCCGGTGGCGTCGAGCCAGAGCGAGGACGGCCCCGGCAGGATGCGGATGCCGTGCATCGGCCAGACCGGGTTCCAGTTGGTGATCCCCTCGGTGTAGTGCCACATCCGGTCGCGGTTGATCACCGACGCGCCCGCGGTCTTCTCGGCGATGCCGATCATCCGCCCGTCGACGTGCTCGGGGACGCCGCAGAGCATGTGCGCCGGGGGCGTGCCCAGGCGTTCCGGCCAGGCGGCCCGGACCAGCTCCTGGTTGCCGCCGATGCCGCCGGAGGTGACGATGACCGCCTGGGCGGAGAACTCGAACTCGGCCACGGCGGTGCGCGAGCTCGGCATCCCGCGGGGCACGTCGCTCGGCTCCAGGATGACGCCGCCCACGCCGGTGACGGCACCGTCGGTGGTGATCAGGGCGTCGACCCGGTGCCGGAAGCGGAACTCAAGCCGGCCTGCCTCGGCCGCGGCCCGCACCCGCTTCTCGAACGGCTCGACCACCCCGGGCCCGGTGCCCCAGGTGATGTGGAACCGGGGCACCGAGTTGCCGGGCCGGCCCCGTGGTACCCGCCGCGCTCGGCCCAGCCGACGACGGGCACCACCGAGTGCCCCAGCTGTTTCAGCCACGGCTGCTTCTCGGTCGCCGCCCACTCGACGTAGGCGCGCGCCCACTTCTTCGGCCATTCGTCTTCCGGGCGGTCGAAGCCCGCCGTGCCGAGCCAGTCCCGCCAGGCCAGCTCGACGGAGTCGCGGACCCGGAGCCGCCGCTGCTCGGGCGAGTCGACGAAGAACAGCCCGCCGAACGACCACCAGGCCTGCCCGCCGAGCGACTGCTCCGGCTCCTGGTCGAGCAGGAGCACCCGGCGCCCCGCCTCGGCGGCCTCCGCCGCGGCCGCCAGCCCGGCGAGCCCCGCTCCGACCACGATCACATCAGCGTCGACCATCCTCCCACCTTAGGACATTCCGGACAGCACGCCCGTCGGCAGCAGGGCGTGCACGCCCCAGGTTACGTTGGCGACCTGGGTAACCCGCAGATCAACACAGGTGGACGCGAGCGCCAGCGCCTCTGCCCGGGACGTGCCGCACAGGACGGCCAGCCAGGTCACCATGGCGTCGAGCGCGTCGCCCATGGCCTCGTTCAGGTCCGCCGCGAACCCGAACGTGACCCGCCCGGCGGGCGTCTGCGCGTGCACCGTCCCGAGGGGCCGTCCGGTCGCGATCGAGACGACCGCCTCGGTCGTCATCCCGCACTCGATCGCGGTCCCGCACGATTCGCCGTCGCCCTGCGCCGCGTGCCCGTCGCCGAGGTAGAGCAGCCCGCCGAAAACGTTGACCGGCAGGTAGAGCGTGGAGCCCGCGGTGAGCTCCTTGCAGTCGATGTTGCCGCCCGCCTCGGTCCGCGGCGGCACCGTCGAGTGCGGGCCCCAGGCGGCCGGGGCCACCCCGGTCACGCCGAGGAACGGCGCCAGCGACCGGGTGTACTTCCCGTTGGCGGTGGCGGTGAGCCCGGCAGCGTCGATCTCCCACAGCAGCCACGCCTGCTTGGCCCCGGTCAGCCCGAGCCGGCGCACCACCGGCGAGTCCGGCATCGCGGGCGACGACGTCCAGCCCCAGGAACCCGGCGTCAGCGACACGATCTCCACCGCCAGCATGTCCCCGGGCGCGGCGCCGCGGACCGCGACGGGCTGGTTCAGGCAGTGGCCGCGGAATTCCCCGGGGAACATCGTCGGCTGAGCGACGTCACCGGGGAACTCGTGCCGCTTCAGGTACCCCGCCGCGTCCAGCGACCGCACCACGATCGTGTCACCGGAATCGATGGTCAGCACCGGCTGGTGCTGCGCCGAGAACACGTTCACGGTGCTCTCCGGGGCGGGCTCTACGCGGTAAAGAGTCATGGACCCGATTATCCCGAACGGTCCCGTGGTTCCAGCTCTCTCCCCCGGGGATTCCCGGGCACCGGCCAGCCGCGGCAACGGCCGGCCGTGGGCCCGCCCCAAGCAGAACCGCCCGGCTCCTGCCGGTCACCAGTTGCGCATCGAGTTGCTGAAGATGGTCTCCAGGTCCTCGGCCATGACGTCGCGCGGCGCCATCGTCAGGATGCGCTGCTGCTTGAGCGCCCCCGCCACCAGGTCGGGGATGTCGGCGTGGGCGTAGCCGACGTCGGCGATGCCGTTGGGCACGCCGATGTCGCGCATCAGCGAGACGATCGCCTGCGGCAGCCGGTCGCGCGGGTCCTTGACCTGTCCGGCGCCCGGGTCAAGCAGCTCCGCGGCGCGCAGGTGCCGCTGCGGGTCGGTCGGGAAGGTGAACCGGAACGCGGCGGGCGCGGTCAGCGCCACCGACTCGCCGTGCGGCACCATCGCCTCGGCCTGCGGGTAGTCCGGCGGCCGGTAGCTGCTGACCCGGCCCGCGATCGGGTAGCCGCAGGCGTGCGGGATGTGGACGCCGGCGTTGCCGAAGCCCATCCCGGCGAAGGAGGCGGCCAGCAGCATGTCGGTCCGCGCGTCGAGGTCGTTGCCGTTCAGCACCGCCCGGCGGAACGCGCGGGACAGCAGCGGCAGCGCCCGCTCGATGAAGGCGTCCGAGACCGGGTTGTTGCCCACGTACACGGCCCGCTGCTCGGGCCGCCGCCGCGGGTAGGAGCGGTAGTGCCGCGCGGTGTAGGACTCGAGCGCATGGCACAGCACGTCCATCCCGCACGAGGCGGTGACGTGCGGCGGGAGTGTGAGCGTGGTCAGCGGGTCGACGACCGCCAGCACCGGCCGCAGCCGGGGATGGCTGATGCCGGTCTTGACCTTGAGCGCGAGGATGTCGAGGATGCACATCGCGGTGCTCTCCGCCCCGGTGCCCGCCGTCGTCGGCACCGCGACCAGCGGCTTGAGCGGGTGGGTGGGGGCCTTGCCCCCGCCGACCGGCTTGTTGACGTAGTCCATCAGGTCGCCCGGGTTGGTCGTCAGCAGGTTGATCGCCTTGGCCGTGTCAATGGACGAGCCGCCGCCGACGGCGACGAACCCGTCCCAGTCGGTGTCGCCCGCGAACTCGGCCGCCGCCCGGAAGCTCTCGTCGGTCGGCTCGACGTGCACGCCGGAGAAGACCGTGGGCTTGAGCCCGGCGTGCTGCATCGACTCGGCCGCCCGGCTGGGCACGCCGGTAGCGGCGACCCCCTCGTCGGTGACGATCAGCACCCGCTCCAGGCCCAGCTGAGCGCAGTCGAAGCCGATCTCGTCGAGCGCTCCCACCCCGAACTTCAGCGGCGGCGCACCCCAGGTGAAGACGGTCTCGGTCCGGTATTCGGTCATGGGTCCCCTACCTCTAGGCATCGTGAGGGGCGATCCGGCCTGGCACCTTCTCTGCCACCCGCCTTCTCCCTCCACCTGTAGTCCTGCCGCGCGCATTTGTGAAGCCTGCCCCGCCGCCAAGTCCGCTTGCCGACGCTGAAGGCAATGTCGCAGGCGGGGTGTAGATTGCCCGCGTGGCTGATGAGCAGGCAGTTCCTGAACCTGGTCCCGATACGACGGCTGTTCGGGTGGCGCTGTGGCGGGCGCTGCATGTCGAGGTGGACGCCGCGCCGCATGTGCTGACCGATGAGGTTGGCCTCGAGCTCGCGGACCCCGATCCATCGTGGCGGCAGCGGCCGGATATGGACCCGGTCTTCACCAGCGGGTTCCGGGCTTCGATCGTGGCGCGGGCCCGGTTCATCGAGGACCTGGTCGCCGCCGAGGCCGACGCCGGGATCGGGCAGTACGTACTACTCGGGGCGGGCCTGGACACGTTCGTGCAGCGGCGGCCCGAATTCTCCGGGCGGCTGCGGGTGTTCGAGGTGGACCAGCCGTCGCCGCAGGCCTGGAAGCGGCGGCGCCTGATCGAAGCGGGCTACGGGGTGCCCGGCTGGCTGCGGCTGGTGCCGGTCGACTTCGAGGCCGGGGCCTCCTGGTGGGGGCTGCTCATCGAGGCGGGCTTCTCCTCCACCGCACCCGCGGTGGCCGTCTCAACCGGCGTCAGCATGTACCTGACCAAGGAGGCGAACGCCGCCACCCTGCGCCAGCTGGCCGCGCTCGCGCCGGGATCAACCGTGGCGATGACGTTCATGCTCCCGGTCGAGCTGATCGACGAACGCGACCGCCAAGGGATGCAGATGGCGCAGAACGGCGCGCGGGCCTCGGGCACGCCGTTCATCAGCTTCTTCGCCCCGGGCGAGATGCTCCAGATCGCCCGTGAGGCCGGCTTCAAGGACGTCAGGCACGTGTCCGGCGGCGCGCTCAACGACCGGTACTTCGCCGGCCGCGGCGACGGGCTGCGCGTGTCGACGGGCGAGGATTTCCTCGTCGCGACGCTTTAGCCTGTTCGTCATGACCGTTCCGTTCCCTTCGGCGACCGACCCGGCCGACTCGCGCAGCGAGGTGTTCAGCCGGTACCTGGAGTTCTTCCGCGACCGGCTGACCGAGAAGGTACGTGAGCTGCCCGCCGGGGAGCTGCGCCGTAGCCGTCTGCCGTCCGGCTGGACGCCGCTTGAGCTGGTCAAGCACCTGACCTACGTGGAGCGGCGGTGGCTGGAGTGGGGGTTCGCGGGCCGGCCGGTGCCTGATCCGTGGGGAGACCAGCGCGACGACCGGTGGTACGTCGCGCCGGAGGAGACCCGCGACAGCCTGCTCTTCGCCCTCGCCGCCCAGGCCGGGCGCAGCCAGGCCATCATCGACAGCCACGACCTGGCCGAGGTCGGCCAGCCTGGCGAGCGCTGGGACGGCAAGCCGCCCGCGACGCTCGAGCGCGTCCTGTTCCACCTGACCCAGGAGTACGCCCGCCACGTCGGCCACCTCGACATCGTCAGCGAGCTAGTAGGCGGCCCCACCGGCGAGTAGCCGGCCCACGTGCTGCCGTCGATCCGCGTCAAGCGCTTCTTGCTGTTATCTCTCTGGGGCGTGCGCGCGCACAAGATGATGGATCGTTGTCTACATCCAGATGTAGACAACGATCCATTTAGGTTGATGAGCCCCTTGCGCGGCCGCGCTTCTTGCTGTTATCTGCTGGCGGGTGAGGCCGTGCGATGCGGGTCGGGGCGCCGGGAGCCGGTGCACCTCAAGGCGCGGCGCCCGGGGTCGCGGTGCCTGGTGACTCGGGTCACGGGACGGGCCGGGCGACGCAACGCGGTCGCGGTGGCCTGGTGACTGCGTTCAGGACGGGACGGGACGGGCGAAGCGACGCGGTCGCGGAAGCTCGGTGACTTGGGTCGCGGGACGGGTGGGGCGAAGCAATCGGCCCGTTCCATATCAGTCGGATTTGATCTTCGATCTTGAGATGCGGCGGCGGGCGGGGCAGCATGACAGGGGCGGGGACCGGCGGACGTAGGTAGACGGAAGCTGTCATGCAGCGAAGCACTGATCGCATCTACACGACTCATGTCGGCAGCCTGGCCCGGCCGAAGGCGCTGCTTGACCTGATGAAGGCGGACGCCGCGGGCGAGCCGGTCGGGCAGCAGCTGGCCGACGCGCAGCGCGCCGCCGTGGCGGATGTGGTCCAGCGGCAGCGGGCGGCCGGGATTGACGTGGTCAACGACGGCGAGCAGGGCAAGACCGGGTTCTTCACCTACATCCTGCAGCGGCTGAGCGGGTACGAGCCGCGTCCCGGGCACAGCCCGCTTGAGTCGTTCCGGGCGGAGATCGACGAGTTCCCCGAGTACTACGAGCAGTACTTCAAGCGGGCCCATGACCGGCGGGATGGCGGTGCCCCACGTCTCTGTCGCGTGCACCGGGCCGGTGACGTATGTGGGGCAGGAGCAGATCGGGCGCGACCTTGCCCTGCTCCGCGAGGCGGTCGGGGACACGGGGCCGGATGAGGTGTTCGTCTGCGCGGTCGCGCCGAGCGGGGTCGGCGGCAACGAGTACTACCGCTCGGAAGACGAGTACCTGGACGCTGTGGCCGACGCGTTGCACATCGAGTATGCGCGATCGTCGACGCCGGGTTCACGCTGCAGATCGACGATCCCTTCCTGACCGACGTGTTCAGCTACGGCGAGGGATCGCCGACCGAGAAGCTGGAGACCGCGCGGCTGTACGTGGACGCGATCAACCGGAGTTTGGACGGCATCCCCCGTGACCGGGTGCGGCTGCATACCTGCTACGGCATCAACGAAGGGCCGCGGGTGCACGACGCTGAGCTCGGCGAGCTGATCGAGACCGTGTTCACGATCGAGGCGGGGGCGTTCTCCTTCGAGGCCGCGAACCCGCGTCACGAGCACGCCTACCACGTGTTCGAGACGGTCAAGCTGCCGCCGGACACGGTGCTGCCCGGCGTCATCAGCCACACGCCGCCACCAACATCATCGAGCACCGTTGCGGTTGAGCGCTCTATAGCGCCCATGCCGCAGCCGCCTGGTGGGCGGCGGTCCCGGTCTGACCCGCGTTCGCCGCGGTGCCGGGTTCCTGCTTCAACGCAGCGCGCCCAGCCATAAGGCCGGGTCTTACCGCCGCTCCGCAGGCATTTACCCTGTCCGCCCCACTGGCGGCCAGCAACAGCAGATTCCGGGCCGCGTTCACATCCCGGCCCAGCACCAGCCCGCACCCCCCGCACCGGTAGACCCGCTCGGCCAGGGTCAGCTTGGCTTTCACCGACCCGCAGCCCGAGTACCGCTTACTCGACGGGAACCAGCGGCCCGCTGTCACCAGCCGCCCGCCCTCCCGCACCGTCTTATACCCCAGCACCCGCCGCACCGCCCCGAACCCCTGATCAGACACCGCCCGCGCCAGCCGCCGGTTCGCGGTCATCCCCGCGACATTCAGGTCCTCCACCACCACCGTCTCATACCGGGCCGCCAGCGCCGTTCCTGGACTTGACGTAGTCTCGCAGCGCCCGGTCGAGGTTCCGGAACGCCTCCTGATAGGCGCACTTGGAGTTCTCCGCCCACCAGGCCAGGCCCGGGTCGGCCTTCTTCTCGGCGTTCCACAACTTGCTCAGGTCGGCCGCCGAATACCACTTCCGCTCAGCCGCATAGCGCTCCCGGCACCTGGCCAGTCCCCAGTTCCAGGCGAACCGCGCCGCCCCCGCATGCGACCGCAGCATCCGCTCCTGCGCCGGGGACGGCTCAAGAGCGAACCGGTACGCCTGCACCACCTTCACCGTCCGCCCCCTCTCCACGCCGCCCGCCATTACGGGAACATACTATCGAGCTGGTATGACATTCGAAGGATCCGGCCGAACGGCCGCCCGATCCCCAGCTGGCCTGCGTCCACTGCCCGACGGATCACACGAGCGCCATGGAGCGCTGGCGATCACCGGAATGGCAGCAGTCGACAACCCCGACACGATCGCCGACCGGATCGTCCGGTTCGCCGAGGTGGCGGGCCGGGAGAACGTCGTGGCCAGCGCCGACTGCGGGTTCTCCTCGCAGGCGACGTACGCTCCCGAGATCCACCCGAAGATCGTGTGGGCCAAGCTCGAGTCGCTGGCCGAGGGCGCCCGCCGCGCCACCGACCGCCTCTGGTGACCACCCGGCGAATCGCCTGAATCCGCTAGTGTCCAGGCATGACATTGACCCTCTCTGTCCTGCTCTGGGCCGTCGACGGCAAGGAAGCCGATCTCGTTTCTTACGAGGATCGCGTGCTGAGCCTGCTTCCCGGCCACAGCGGCCGGGTTGTCCAGCGGGCGCGGCGGCTCACCGACGACGGCGGCCCCTACGAGGTGCAGACCCTGGAGTTCGCCTCGCAGGCCGCCCTGGACGGCTTCACCAGCGACCCGCGGCGCGCCGCGCTGGCGCCGGACCGCGACGCGGCGATCGCGCAGACCCAGATCAGCGTGGTCGAGCTGGTGTGAGGACCTGGCTCAGACCTTGATGGCGAACTCGGCCAGCAGCCGCTGCTCTCCGGGAGCGGTGATCACGATGGCTCGCGACTGCTTGCCGCGGCGGACCCAGCCTAGGTCGAGCAGGCGGTCGGCCAGGGCCCGCCCGAGCGCGCCGGCCACGTGCGGGCGCCGTTCGGTCCAGTCCAGGCAGGGCCGCAGGAATGGGCGGCGGCTCTGCTGCAGGGCCCCGGTGTCCAGCCCGAGCACTTCCAGCCGGCGCTGGCCGTCGCCGGTCAGGTCCCAGCCGCCGGCGGCAGGCACCAGCACCCCGTCGCGTTCGAACGCATCGGCCAGCGCCACGCCGAGCTGGCCGGCCAGGTGGTCGTAGCAGGTCCGGGCGCGTTGCAGCGACTTGCCGCGGGATACCTCGCGCAGGCTGTTCGCCTCCCGGTGCGGCGCGATCGTCAGCATCGCCTCGATGGACTGGGCGACCTGCGGGCTGGCGATCTTGTAGTAGCGCTGGCGGCCCCGGGTCTCCACCGTGACCAAACCGGATTCCAGCAGCCTGGACAGGTGGGCGCTGGTCAGCGAGGACGATGTCCCCGCCCGGGCGGCCAGCTGGCCCGCGGCCAGTTCCTCGCCGCCGAGGAGGGCGAGCACGAAGCGGGCGCGGTGCGGGTCGCCGAGCGCCCGGCCGACCGCCGCGAGGTCTGCGTCTGCGAGCATGGCTTCATTCTAGTGGGCAATTATCTCAATGGCCATTGAGATGTCCTGGCTCTAACGTGGGGGCATGACCTGCTCGGGAGACACCGTCACAACGATGGCCACGCGGCCGCCGGGGACCTGGCCGCAGACCGCGACCCTGATCGCGGCCAGCCTCGGGTTCGCGGTCATCCAGCTCGACGTGACCGCGGTCAATGTGGCGGTGAAGCAGATCTGCGCGTCGTTCGGCGGCGGTATCACCGGCTTGCAGTGGGTGGTCAGCTCCTACACCCTGTGTTCGCCGCGCTGATGCTGACGGACGGGTCGCTCGGTGACCGTTTCGGCGCCAAGCGGGTGCTGTGCACCGGGTTCGTGGTGTTCGTGACCGCGTCGGTGCTGGCGACAGCTTTAAAGAACGTGTAACAGAAGACCCCGTCCGGTTCGGCGGTGCGTCGTAGGTCGCGGATGCCCTCGTCGAAGCGGTCAGCTGCGATGAGGCCGGCGGCGAGCGCGGGTTCGCGGATGCCTTCGATCATCGCCGTGAACGTCTTGCAGATGAACCCGTCGGCCAACTCCGGGTGGCTGCCGTCAACGTAGACCATCCGCGGGGCTACGCTCACGTCGCGGTAGCCGGCCTCGGTCAGCAGCGGGTGCAGCCGGCGGCCGATCAGGGCGTCTCCCCCGGCGTTGCGCTGCAGGGCCACCTGGCAGGCGATCGCCTCGCGGGCGGCGGCACTGTCGGGGTGAAAGTAGGTGGAGCCGTGATCGCCTTCGATGACGGTGATCGTGCCGCCGGGCTTCAGCATCGCCCGCAGGCGCCGCAGGGCCTCGGCCGGCTGGGGCAGGTGCTCGAGAACGAAGCAGACGAAGACGTGGTCGAACGTCGCGGCCGCGAGCGGGCCGTCGGGCGGGGCAGCGTGTAGATGTCGGCCTGGGCGAAGGTGACGTCCCGCAGCCCGGCGTCCTGTGTGCGCTTGCGGGCGGCGGCGAGCGACTCCGCGGACAGGTCGATGGCGGTGAGGGACGCCCCGGGGCTGCGCTCGGCGACGGTCACCGTCTGCGCGCCGACGCCGCAGCCGATCTCGAGCACCGCGCTGCCGGCCGGGAAGCCAGTGTCGGCGTGCAGCAGCTCCGCCAGGGTGCCGGCCTGGTCGTGCAGCCTGGTGTTCTCCGCGGTGCGGTAGCCGTGGACATACCGGTCGAACATCGTCATGGTCTGGATCACTTTCATCAGCAGTTCGGCGTCATCGACCGGAGGCTGGTCGAGGTGATCACGGTCCGGGGCGTCCCAGGCCCCGAGGGCGGCGGCCAGCCGGTCGCGCAGCAGGCCGCGACGGTGCAGGTCGGCGTCGAGCTCGGCCAGATGCGCGCGCAGGGTGGTCGCCGCCGACTCGGGGTTCCGCGCGTCAAGCAGGGTCCTGATCTGCCCCAGGCGCAGGCCGGCCTGACGCAGCGCCAGCGCCTGATAAAGCCGCGTGATCTCGCCCGGGCCATAGCGGCGGTGCCCGGCCGCGGTTCTGGTCGGGGTGACCAGGCCGAGCTGTTCCCAGTGCCGCAGCACCCGGTGCGAGAGCCCCGTCGCCTGGGCCAGCTCGCCGACCGTCCAGCCAGCGGTGTTGGCGTCATCCCGCGGAGTGCCCATGCGTGAAACGGTAAGACCTCACACGATGTCAGGTGCAAGCGAGTCACTCAGCCGGGGTGTCAGCTGCGGGCGAGTCGCGGGGCTGGGGGGCCGGCTCGGGCACAACGGCGCTTGCTGGCCCGGCCGGCACCACGCTGGTCCGCTTGGGCAGCACCGCGGCGATCACGAGCCCGGCGGCGAGCGCCCAGAACGCGGCGCCGATACCGAGGAAGGTCAGTCCCGAGGCGGCGATGACGAAGGTGATAGCCGGCGCCTCGCGCCCTTCCGGCGAAGACAGCGCGCCGGACAGCGACGCCGCGAGGGTGGCGAGCAGGGCGAGCCCGGCGACGGCGCCAGTCACGTCGGCCGGGGCGGCGGCGAGGAATGTGGTCACGGCGGCCGAGAGCAGGGCGAGGACCAGGTAGGCCCAGCCGGAGGTCCAGGACGCGATCCACCGCCGGCCGGGGTCAGGGTCCGCGTCGGGTGACGCGGCCATCGCGGCGGTGATCGCGGCGAGGTTGATGGCGTGCCCGCCGGCCAGCGCGCCGGCCGCGGTCCCGAGGCCGGTGACGGTCATGGTCTCGCGCCACGGCACCTGGTACCCGTAGGAAGACATGATGGCCACCCCCGGCACGTTCTGCCCGGCCATGGTGACCACGTACAGCGGGAGGGCCAGGCTGAGCAGCCCGGCCCAGGTGAACGCGGGTGCCGTCCAGTCCAGGTGCGGGAGCAGCGCGCCGTGGATGCCGCCGTGCCGGGCGGCGTCGATGCCGACGACCACCAGCAGGACCGCGAACGCGGCGGGGACGGCCCACTTGCGCGCGAAGCGCAGCAGGATGAGCCAGGTGAGCAGGATCGGCCCGACAAGCCAGGGATGCGCGGCGAAACCGCGCACCGGATCGAGGCACAGTTCGAGCACGACGCCGGCCAGCATCGCCTGCGCGATCGGCGTCGGGATGGCGGTGATGAGGGCCCCGAGCCGCGGCCACAGGCCGGTGACCAGGATGAGCCCGCCCACCACGAGGAACGCCCCGACGGCGGCGGGCCAGCCGCCGCGAATGAGGCCGGTGCTGGCGAGCAGCGCCGCGCCCGGGGTGGACCAGGCCAGGGTGATCGGGATCCGGTGCCGCCGGACCAGCCAGAGGATGCCGAGCGCCTGGGTCGCGCAGAGAGCCAGCAGCCCCGAGGCCGCCTCGGACGGCGACGCCCCGACGGCGTGCAGACCGGTGAGGACGACGGCGGACGAACTGGTGAACCCGACGAGGGCGGTCAGGATCCCGGCGAGCACCGGCTGGCTCATGCGTTCCATATACAGAACCTTAGTGAAGATCGTTCTGTATATGGAACCCTTTGGCTAGACTCGGTGACCGTGGACGATCTGGCCCGACTGGTCGGCGAGCGGCTGCGGGCCGCGCGGCGCGAGCGCGGCCTGTCCCTGGGCGCGCTCGCGGAGGCAGCCGGCATCGGCAAGGGGTCCCTGTCGGAGATTGAGAACGGCGCCCGCAATCCGACGCTGAGCACGCTTTACGCGCTCGCGGGCACCCTCGGCGTGCCGCTCGCGACCCTGCTCGCGGACCGCGCGGGCGCCCGGGTCTCCTCGCCCGGCATCGAGGCCCGGCTGCTCGACGTCAGCCGCGACGACGGCGCGACCGTCGAGGTCTACCGGCTGCGGATCGATCCCGGCACCTCGCACCGCTCGGTCGCGCACGGCCCCGGCGTCACCGAGCACCTGCTGGTTACCGCCGGCCGGGCACGGGTCGGCCGGCTGGGCGAGGAAACCGAGATCGGCCCGGGCGAGTCGGCCCGGTGGCGCAGTGACGTCGCCCATGGCTACACCGCCGTCGGCACCGAGCCGGTCGCGTCGGTCCTGGTCATACGATCCCCGGCGCCCTAGCGGTCCCGCGTGCTGTCCTGCGGGCCTACTGCGCTGACCCGGCTGGGTGGCATAGTGACGGGGTGGCGATCTTCGATGATTTGGCTGCCGAGCAGGACCGGCTGGACGTGATCCTGGGTGGCCTCGGCGGTGACGCGTGGGCGGTGCCGTCCGCGGCCGCGGGGTGGTCGGTCGCCGATGTGGTGCTTCACCTCGCCCAGGGCGAGGAGGCGGTGGCCACCACCGCGGCCGGGACCGGCCTGGTCGCCCTGGCATCCGCTGGCGCCACCGTTGATGAGATCATGGACCGACTCGTCCGCGCCGAGCGGCAAGCGCCCGCGGCGGTCCTGCGGCGCTGGCGGACCGCCCGCCTGGCTTCGGTCGCGGCGCTGCGCGCGGCTGATCCGGATCAGCCGCTGCCATGGGTCGCGGCGCCACTGAAGCCGGCCACGCTGGCGACAACCCGGCTCGCTGAACTCTGGGCGCACGGACTCGACATCACCGGGCCGCTCGGCATCGCCTTCCCCGATACAGCGCGGTTGCGGCATATCGCCTGGCTGGCCTATCGCACGCTGCCGTATGCCTTCGCTCGCGCCGGCGAGCAGCCGCACCGTGTGTTCTGCGCGCTCACAGCTCCAGACGGGACGGACACCTGGCAGTACGGGCCGCCCGATGCCGATTCCATTATCACCGGGCCCGCTGGGGCGTTCTGCCGGGTAGCCGCGCAGCGGCTCGCGCCGGGCAAGTCAGGGCTGCTCACCACCGGCCCGCACGGCGCCACCGCCCTAGGTCTGCTCCGCACCTACGCCGAATAACTGAGCGGCAACACTAACCGGCCTGCGTCACCGCGATCGGTGGCTCGAATCGGATGTCAGCGGCGCGGGCGATGATGTCGATCTGGTCGCCGAGCGCCCATTCGGCGGCCCGAGACACCATGGCGTGCGGCACCGCGTCGGCCAGTCCATCCACTGCGGGAATGTCGTACGTCCCATGGCCGTCGTGCGGCAGCACGACGTGGTAACCCAGGTTCAGCGCGGACCGGGTGGTCGCGCTGACGCACATCTCCGACATCACGCCGCACACAGCCAGGTCCCGGACGGCGCGTCTTTTAAGGATGCACGACAGCTCGGTCTGGTGAAAGCCGTCGTCGGTGCTCTTGCGGATCGCGTACTCGCCGGGCCGTTCCAAGGCGGGCAGGAACAGTTCCCAGCCAGGCACGCCTGGCTCATCTGGCGAGCCCGGCGGCCCGTCGTTCTGCAGCTGGACTAGGAGCGCGTCCATCTCGCGCGCTCGCCGTATAAGGTCTGCGACCTCCATCAGGAGCCGGGGCGCCTCGGGGACGGCCTTTTCACCGAAAACGAAAGCCGCCTGCATGTCGACGACGATCAGCGCCTGGACGCTACGCAGACTGTCGCTCACAGCGGCAGGGTACTCCAGCGCGACCTCTCGATTCTGGCCAGGCAAAGACCGGTGCCGGTTCCGGCTGGTTTGGTTCGCGAGGGCTGAAGTCAGCCGTGGCGGCCGGCATCGACTGTGCCATCGTCCGCAACGACTTTATGCAGTCACCTGACTTCTCCGAGGCCAGTTATCGCATCGAGGCCCTGATCGAGCTTAGGGACATCGTCGTGGGCGTGACCTGATGGAGACCAGCCGGGGAATCCATGCGGGGTCCCGGTCCCTAGTGCGCGAGGACGAGGTAAGCGAATCCGAGGACTTGCCGGTACACCTCGAGGTAGCGGCGTTCGCTGGCGTCCAGCCAGTCGCGTACCTCGGCGGCGCGCGGGTCCCCGGCGTGCGCGAGCAGCCACTCCTGGCGGCCGGCCCGGTAGGTGGACTCGAAGTCGTCCCATTCCAGCTGGCTGGCCACGCTCATGTGGATGACCCGCCAGCCCGCGGACCGGCAGGCCTCGAGCAGGCCCGCCAGGGGCAGCACCTGGTCGCCGAATAGGTCCGCCGCCGCGGCCGAGGGCGCGGTTTCCCAGTAGCAGTCACCGAACAGCAGCCGGCCGCTGGCCGGCATCACCTTGCTGAGCGCGTTCAACGCGGCGGTGGTGCCGCCCAGGGCGTGGGACGCGCCAACGTGCAGTACCCGGTCCGCGGTGCCACGCCACCCCGAGACGTCGGCCTCGGTGAACTGAACCTGCCCGTCGAGGTGGCGTTCCGCGGCGAGGCGCTTGGCCCGGCTGAGCGCCGCGGCATCGCTGTCCACGCCGGTACCGGTGGCTTGACCGGCGCGGGCGATGACCCGCAGCAGGAGTTCCCCCCAGCCGCAGCCCAGGTCGGCGACGTGAGCCCCCGCGGGCACCTCAAGCCGGCCGATCAGCAGCTCGGCGTGCTCCGCCGACAGCGGCGCGTTCCAGCGCATCCGCGCGTACACCGCTTCTTCGAGATCATCTTTTTCCATCGAGGCTAAGAGTATTGCCCACGGAAGGTCCATGGCCGGGGCCCGCCCGGCTATCACCCGTCAATCAGGTGCCGGTTGGGGCTGGTACCTCACGTCCGCGCTGCCCCGGGAACGGGTCCTCCGCCGGTATCCCCGGCTCATCGGCCGGGACGCCGCTGGACAAGGCGTGGTCACACTGGCGCGGCGACGCTGGCCGCGGCCTTCCGCTCGCGCAGGGCGAGCGGGATGGCGGCGAGGATCAGCGCGCCGGTCAGGCCGAACGCCGCCGGGTAGCCGGCCCGGACGGCGAGCAGGCCGAAGACGGCCGGGCCCGCGCCGTACCCGGCGTCGTAGGCGAGGTTCCACCACGCGCTGGCCTTCGCCTCCGGCAGCTGCTCGATCAGCAGCGCGAAGGTCGCGTTCTCGAGCACCCCGAACCCCGCGCCGAACAGCGCCATGCCCGCGAAGAGCGCCACCGGCGAGCCCACCGCCATGATCGCGGCCAGGCCGAGCGCCGCCACGGCGAGCGCCGGGATGAGCAGCCGGGCGTGGCCGTACCGGTCGCCGCGCTTGCCCGCCTGCCAGCGGCTGAGCGTGGCGGTAATCGCCTGCACGAGCAGCGCGGCGGCGGCCAGGTTGGGCGCGATCCCCTTCACCAACGGCAGGAACGAGTCCAGCACGCCGGCCGCGACGGTGGCGGCGGCGAAGATCAGCGGCAGCCGCAGCGCACCGCCCGCCAGCCACCCGGAGCTGCGGCCGCCCGCCTGGAGCCGGGCGCGGTCGGCGCCGTCGGCGGCGTCGGTGCGGTCGGCGCTGCGCGCCCCGCGTCCGCCCGGCAGGCAGCGGATGACCGCCAGCGGCAGCAGGCCGATCCCAGCCGCCATCGCCGCGGCCGCGGCGGCCTGGTGGTGCCCGGCGAGCCAGACCCCGGCCGGCAGCGCGATGATGGCCGGGACGCCGGAGACGATGCCGAGCAGGCCGAGCCCCTCACCGCGCCGGTCGGCCGGCAGCAGCCTGGCGGTGAGGGTGCCGGTGACCACCCCGCACAGGCCGAAGCCGGCTCCGCGCACCAGGCTGACGCTCACCATGACGGCCTGCGGCTCGCGCATGAGCATGGCCAGGGCCGGCCCGCCGAGCAGCACGGCGCCCGCCGCGAGCACCATCCGGCACCCGAACCACCTGATCGCCAGCGCGGCCACGGCCTCGGCCGCCACCGTACCGAGCAGCAGGGCCCCGGTCATCAGCCCCGCGGTGGAACTGCCCGCGCCGCCCTCCGCCGCCAGCATCGGCATCACCGACAGGAGCAGGAAGAAGCTGGTAAGCGAGGTGAACTCGGCCAGGAAGGTGACCGCCAGCGGCACGCTGAGAAGCCGGGCGGGAATCCCGGTATCGGGCTGCTGCTGCGTCAAGGTGCTCATGGCAAAAGGCTAAAAGCCATCCGGCCCCCTGGTAAGGTCCGATTCCATGGCGATTGAGTGGTCCGGTTTGAGCCCGGAACTGCTGGTGCGACTCGACCGTTCGGGCGCCCAGCCGCTGCGCACCCAGCTCGAGACGGGCCTGCGCGAGGCGATCAGGGTCGGCCGGCTGCGGCCGGGTGAACGGCTGCCGTCCTCGCGCGAGCTGGCCCGTGAGCTCGGCGTCTCCCGTGGCATCGTGCAGGACTGCTACGGCCAGCTGCTGGCCGAGGGCTACCTGACGACCCGCACCGGGTCGGCCACCCGCGTCGCCGACATCAGCGGCCGGCCTGCCGGCGGCCAACCCGGAGCCCGTCCGGTGCCCGCGGCACCCGCGCCGTCCGGCGGCCCCGCGGAACCGCTGATCGCTGACTTCCAGCCCGGCGTGCCGGACCTGTCCAGCTTCCCCCGCGCCGACTGGGCCTGGGCCGTCAAGCAGGCGTGCACGCAGGCCCCCGATGCGGACCTGGGCTACGGCGACCCGCGCGGCAGCGCGGAGCTGCGCGAGGTTCTGGCCGGCTACCTGCGGCGGGTGCGGGCGGCCGACGTCAGCCCCGCGCGGATGACCATCAGCACCGGCTTCGCGCAAGGCATCAACCTGGTCCTGCGCGCCCTGGCCCGGCGCAGCGGCGTGACCCGGGTGGCCTTCGAAGACCCCGGCTACGGCAGCGCGCAGGCGGATGAGACGGTCCGCGCGGTGCTGGCGATGGGCATCGGCGTCGCCTACGTGCCGGTCGACGGGCAGGGCCTCGTGGTCAGCGAACTGGCGGCCAGCGGAGCGCAGGCGGTCGTGGTCACCCCGGCGCACCAGTCGCCCACCGGGGTGGTCCTGTCCCCGGCCCGTCGGCACGCCCTCACTGACTGGGCGCGGCGCGGCGGCGGGTACGTGATCGAGGATGACTACGACTCGGAGTTCCGCTACGACAGGGAACCCGTCGGCGCGCTGCAGGGGCTGGCCCCGGGCCAGGTCTTCCTGCTCGGCACGGCCAGCAAGGCGCTGGCGCCCGCGGTCCGCCTCGGCTGGGTTCACGCCCCGGCGCCGCTGGCCGCGGCGGTGGCCGAAGAAAAGGAGATGAGCGACCGCGGCTCCTGCACGATCGACCAGCTGGCCCTGGCCACCCTGCTGACAACCGGCCGCTACGACCGCCACCTGCGGCGGATGCGGACCGTCTACGCCGCCCGCCGCACCGCGCTGACCGGCGCTTTTGCCCGGCACTGCCCCGGCGTCACGCTCAGCGGGCTCGCGGCCGGATTCCAGGCCGTCGCGCCGCTGGCAGCGGGCGCCGACGAGACGGCGGTGATCGCCGCGGCGCGGGCACGGGGGGTCGGGCTCTACGGCCTCGGGGACTACCGCGGCATCCCCGACGCCGGGCCGCCGGCGTTGGTGATGGGCTTCGGAAACGTTCGCCAGCGGGCCATCGAACCCGCCATCGCCGCCGTCGCCGTCCTGCTCAGCTGACCAGGAAGCTAACGCTTCTTGCTGTTATTCGATCACACTGCGCGAGCGGCGTCCGCCCAGCCGGAGCAGCAACGTCGTCCCACGCGGACCCCTCGACGCGGACGGTGTTAGGTATGTACCAGAGGAACTCTCCCATAATTCCATCCTAACCTGACGGAATAGTGGGAAGTAAGTGATCTACGCCGCGACGCCGTCCGAGGACCCCGCGGCCGCGCCCGCGTCCATGGCCTCGGAGATGAGCTGACGGATGGCCCGGGTCAGGGCCTGGTCCAGCTCAGGCTCGGTGGCGGGAGTTTGCGTCGGCCTATGTTCCATCTGGGTGATCCCTCCGGCTCGTCATGGCGCAACGGGTTTAAGTTACACGTTTGTAGTTCGCCGTCGGGTGAGATTACGGTGATTTTCTGTAGTGGTCTCCAGCTGTCAAGGCTTGGGATTGCACGTTACGAGATTGCGACGTCGGGGACTGCCGGGCAAGGCGCTACGCGAGCCCCCACCGCTTGCGGATGGACCTGTCGGCCGCGCCGAACAGGCCGTCGACGACGAGCCCGATGATGAGGATCACGATCATGATCGCGGTGGCGCTCTCCAGGTCCGACAGCGACTGGTCGTTGTTGAGCAGCTCGCCGAGCGACGGCTGGTTCAGCACGAGCACGATCAGCTCGCCCGCCATCAGGCTGCGCCAAGCGAACGCCCAGCCCTGTTTGAGCCCGGCGACGAAGGCCGGCAGCGAGGCGGGCAGGATCAGGTACCGGTACAGGGACAACCGCCGCAGCCCCATCATCGCGCCCGCCTTGAGCAGCAGCGGCGGGGTGTAGTCGACGCCGGTGATCAGGCCGTTGGCGATCGACGGGGCGGCGCCGAGGATGACCAGGAACAAGATCGCCGTGTCGTTCGGCCCGAACAGCAAGATCGCGAACGGGACCCAGGCGATCGACGGCATCGTCTGCAGGCCGGTGATCAGCGAACCGACCGCCGCCCGGAGCGGGGGGATGCGCGAGACCAGCGCGCCGATGACGGCGCCGATCAGCAGGGCCACGGCGAAGCCGATCACCGCGCTCTGCAGCGTGTCGCCGATGGCCTTCCACAGCAGCGCCGTATTGAGCTGGTCCCACAGGTTCGCCAGGGTCGGGCCGGTGGCCGGCCAGATGTCCTTCTTGTAACCGCTGAGGGTGATCAGCTCCCAGATCCCGAGCACCAGCGCGATGGCCAGGGCCTTGGGCCACAGGATGTTCCAGAAGCGGATCGCCAGCCGTCCCCGGCCGGCGCCCGGCCGGCCCGCGAGATCGAGCGCGTCGAGGCCCGCGAGCGCGGTGCCGGCCGGGGCGGCGCCGTCCGCTACCCACCCGGTGCCCGGCGGGGCGGTGCCACCCGTTGCCCAGGTGCCGTCGGAAAATGTCTGCCGTCCGTCGTCATTCGCCATGACGGCTCATCTCCTCGCGCAGCCGGTCGGTGATCTGCGCGGCCAGCTCGGCCACCGGGGCCGAGTCGATCCGGCGCGGCCGGCCGACCGTCACCGGGAATTCCTCCAGCACCCGGCCGGGACGGCTGCTCAGCACGACCACGCGGTCACCCAGCCGGACCGCCTCGCGCACGTTGTGCGTGACGAACAGGACGGACAGGTTCCGCTCGGCGGTGATCCGGTCGAGCTCGTCGTGCAGCACGTCCCTGGTCATCGCGTCGAGCGCACCGAACGGCTCGTCCATCAGCAGCACGTCCGCGTCCTGGGCCAGGGCGCGGGCCAGCGCGACCCGCTGCCGCATGCCGCCCGACAGCTCGTGCGGGCGCTTGCCGCCGAAGCCGCCGAGCCGCACGATGTCGAGCAGCTCGGCGGTCCGCTTGCGGCGCGCATCGCGGCCGACGCCGCGGGCGCGCAGCGCCAGCTCGACGTTGGCCCCCGCGGTGAGCCAGGGGAAGAGCGCCGGCTCCTGGAACATCATCGCGACCCGCCCGGTGACGGCGATGTTGCCCGCGGTCGGCTTGTCCAGCCCGGCCACCAGCGAGAGCATCGTCGACTTGCCGCAGCCGGACGCGCCGATCAGGCAGGTGAACTCACCCGGTGCAACCGAGAGGGACACCTGGTCCAGTGCCTGGACGGCGGCGGGGCCGCGCCCGTACGTCTTGGAGACGCCGGCCAGCGTGACCGCCGACGCCTCCGTCACCGTGTTAGTGGTCATCTCGGTTGCGCTCATCTCTGTTGGCTAACCCGGGGGTCAGGAGCTCACGGTCGGCTGGCCGGCGGCGGTCAGCAGCGAGTTGAGCTCGGTCAGGTCGTACATCCCGCCCAGGCTGACCGGCTCCTTGAGCAGACCGAGGCTGACCGCCTCGGACGCGTCGGTGGCGATGGACGTCTCGTCCGGGTCGGCGGTGAAGTCGATCTGCTTGAACGACGCGGCCACCAGGTCGGGCTTGATCGACTTGCCGGTGTAGGCCTCGTACTCGGCGTCGGCGTCCGCTTCTGCCTTCGCCGGATCCGACTTGATCAGGGCGAGCGACTGGAGGTTCGCCTTGAGCAGGTCGGCCACGACCGACGGGTGCGTGGACAGGAACGACTGGGTGACCATCAGCAGGGTGGTCGAGCCCGGCTCCGACAGCAGCACCTTGCCGCCGTCCTTCACCATCTCCACGTCGTACGGGGCCGGCTCGGACGCGCCGATGATCTGGCCCGACTGGAACTCCAGGACCGCGTCGGAGTTCGGCGTGGTCGGCTTCACCAGCACGTCGCCGCCGCCGGTGGCGGTGGTCGTCAGACCGTTCTGCTTGAGGTAGTAGCGCAGGGCCACGTCCTGGGTGTTGCCCAGCGACGGCGTGGCGAGCGAGTCGCCCTTCAGCTGCGAGGCGCCGGAGACCGAGGACTTGACGACGATCTGCGCGCCGCCGGTGGCCACCCCGGAGACAACCTTGATCGCGCTGCCGTTGGACTTCTCCCAGGCGTTGATGGCCGGGTTGGGGCCCACGTAGGCGGCGTCGAGCTGGCCGGCCAGGATCGCGGTCGTCTCCTCGGTGCCGGAGCTGTAGACGGTGGGGGTAACGCTGCCGGCGCTGCCGAGAGCCGTCTTGAAGTATCCGTCCTTCAACGCGATCAGCGCGGGCGCGTGGGTGATGTTCGCAAGGAAGCCAAGCCGCACGGTCACCGGGGCAGCGGCCGCGGCGGCCGAGCCGCCCGACGAACTCGCGGTGCCCGCGGCACTGCTGGAACTTGAGCTGCTCGAGGAGCAGCCGGCAATGAGAAGAGCGCCGCCCGCGACAGCGGCCGCACCAGCCAAAATACCGCGCATATACTTTCCATTCTCTATCAGTTAACTAGGGTTCGAATGAACACTATACCGGGCCGGCAAGGTAGGAAACATCCCGGCAATGTTGTAACGAGACGATTGTCACGTCGGCCCTCGCAATGCCTGCCTTACCTGGCCGACCGCGCCGGTACGGCCCACCGACGGCGGTAACCCCCGCGTTACAACTAGCCCCGCCAAGGATCAACACAGGCATTATTCAACGGACCCGTGACTGCGCCCGGCCGGCCCGCTGCGCGCCGCGGCTACGAGTCGTCCGAGGAGTCCTGCGAGGTCATGCCCTCCACCTGGGGCTGGAACCTGTCCAGGCACACGCCGAGGCGGGCGATGTCCACATCATCGGCCCCGGTCGTGTTGTAGACCACGACGTCGATCGCCGACGCGAGCGGGACCCCGGTCGCGAGCGGCTCGGCTTTCACATCCGGGAGGTTGTTGCAGGCCGCGCGGACGTGCATCTTGAACGCGATCGACACGTTCTCCTGGAAGTAGACGTCGACCGACTGCTGGCCGAGCGCCTTGTCGAAGGACGCGCACCCGCCCGCGGCGAGGCAGCAGGTCACCGCGGCCAGGCCGAGCGCCAGCGCGCGGGCCCGGGGTGACCGCCGCGGCCTGGGGGCGGCCGGGCTCCCTACACGTCGTAGTACTCGCACGGTCGTAGCTTATTCGGTCGGGGCAGCGAGTACGGTACTGGGGACACCGGAAAGAAACCGATAGATGCCGCCGCGCCATATCCTCATCGTCAACGCCCGCAACGTCACCCAGCCGGTCTTCGTGATTGGCGCGCCGCACTCCGGCGCGGAGGCGGTTGGCCGGGCGCTCAAGATCTCCCCCGGCTTCCACCTGACCATCGGGCAGCAGCCCGTGCTGCAGGCGGTCTACGGGTTCGCCCGGCGGCCTTCGCTCTACAGCGGCCGCGGCGATGCCGCCGCGGCGGTGATCCGCGACGCCTTCGCGCAGGGCTGGCAGCTTAACCCCACGAGCTGCCTGGAGTGCACGCCGCAGTGCCGGTCGGCCGCCGGGCTCAAGCCGTCCGAGGTCGGGCCGTGCATGGAGCAGCGCGGACTGTCCCGGTTCGGCGACGCCTCCCCCGACCTCGCCTACTGCGCCGATGCCCTGGTTCACGCGTTTCCCGACGCGCTGATCGTGCAGGTGGTGCGGGACGGCCGGGACACCGTCGCGGCCATGATCGAGGACCAGGTGGCGATGTCGTGGTTCCGGCCGGGCGTGGTGAACATCGACACCGAGTACCCCAACCCGTTCTACGGGGTCGAGGATGAGTCCGACCGGCTGATGTGGCCGTCGCTGACCAACGTCGGCAAGTGCGCGATGCGCTGGCGGGGCGCGATCAGGCTGGCCGCGCGGCTGCGGATGGCGCTGGCCGACAGCCAGCTGAAGACGCTGCGCTACGAGGACGTGGCCCGCGACCCGCGCGGGGCGGCCGCCGCGCTCACCGCCTTCATCGGGACGAAGATCGCCGCCCCGATCACCCCGACCACCAAGCGGGCCAAGACCGAGCAGAACGCCTGGCGCCGCTCGCTCTCCTACGGCCAGCTGGCCGAGGTCGAGAAGGTGGCCGGCGAGGAGCTCCGCCGCCTGGGCTACAAGTAAGGCCCCCGGCACCGCGGCCGGCTAACGCGGAGCACGCGTGCGTTCCTCCCGCAGTTCTTGTTCTTGGCTTTCCTGGTGCTTGAACTGGGTGATGTACAGGTCGGCGTAGAGGCCGCCGGCCGCCAGCAGCTCGGTGTGGGTGCCGCGCTCGGCGACCTGGCCGGCCTCGATGACGAGGATCTGGTCGGCCTCGCGCACGGTGGACAGCCGGTGCGCGATGACCAGCGAGGTGCGCCCGGCCAGGGCGACCGACAGGGCCTGCTGCACGGCGTACTCGGACTCGGAGTCCAGGTGCGCGGTCGCCTCGTCAAGCACCACGATCGACGGTGCCTTCAGCAGCAGCCGGGCGAGGGCGACCCGCTGCTTCTCGCCGCCCGACAGCCGGTAGCCGCGGTCGCCGACGATCGTGTCGAGGCCGTCGGGCAGGACCGAGATCAGGTCCCAGATCTGCGCCGCCTGGCACGCCTCGACGAGCTCGGCCCCGGTGGCGGACGGGCGCGCGTAGAGCAGGTTGGCCCGGATCGTGTCGTGGAATAGGTGCGCGTCCTGGGTGACGACCCCGAGCACGTGGTGCAGCGAGTCGAGGGTGACGTCGCGGATGTCGTGACCGCCGATCAGCACCGCGCCGTCGTTGGGGTCGTACATCCGCGCGACCAGCTGGGTGATCGTGGTCTTGCCCGCGCCGGACGGGCCGACCAGGGCGGTGAGCTGGCCCGCAGCAGCGGTGAAGGAGATCTCGTGCAGCACGCCGGCCACCGCGTCGGTCCGCTCCGGCTGCTTGAGCGCGATCGACTCCAGCGACGCGAGCGAGACCTCGGCCGCGGTCGGGTAGCGGAACGACACGCGGTCGAACCTGATGTCCGGCGCGGTCCCGGCGGCGTCACGGGCGGGCAGCGCCACCGCGTCCGGCTTCTCCTTGATCAGCGGCTCCAGGTCCATGACCTCGAAGACGCGGTCGAAGCTGACCAGCGCGGTCATCACCGTGACCTGCACGTTGGACAGCGACGCGATCGGCCCGTAGACCCGGGTGAGCAGCTGGGCGAGCGCGACCAGGGTGCCGAACTCAAGCGCGCCCCTGATCACCAGGGTGCCGCCCACGCCGTAGACAACCGCGGTCAGCAGCGCGGTGAGCAGGGTGACCGCGATCATGAACACCGACCCGTACATGTCCCTGGTCACGCCGATCTCGCGGACCTGGTGGGCCTTGGCCGCGAACAGCCTGGACTCCTCACGCGGGCGGCCGTAGAGCTTGGCCAGCATCGCCCCGGCCACATTGAAGCGCTCGGTCATGGTGGAGCCCATCTCGGCGTTGAGCTGCATCGACTCCCGGGACAGGCGCTGCATGCGGCGGCCGAGGCGGCGCGCGGGGAAGATGAACAGCGGGATGAGCACCAGCGCGATCAGGCTGACCTGCCAGGACAGCAGGAACAGCACGATCAGGATGACGATCACCGACAAGACGTTGGACAGCACGCTGGACAGCATCCCGACGATCGCCTGCTGCGCGCCCACCACGTCACCGTCCAGGCGGCTGACCAGGGACCCGGTCTGGGCGCGGGTGAAGAACGCGATCGGCTGCTGCTGCACCCGGTCGAAGACCTGGGTGCGCAGGTCATAGATGAGGCCCTCGCCGATCCGGGATGAGTACCAGCGCATCACGACGCCGAGGAACGCGTCGAGCAGCGCGACCGCGGCGACGGTCACCCCGACCACCACCACCACGCTCTCGTCGCGGGTGATGATGCCATCGTCGATGAGCTCGCGCAGCAGCAGCGGGTTGACCACCGTGATGCAGGCGTCGAGCGCGGTCGCGATCAGGAAGAAGGTCAGCGGGACCCGGTAGGGCTTGGCGTAGCCGGCGATCCGGCGGATCGTCCCCGGCTTGAGCTTCTGCTTGGTGATGGACGGGTCCATGCGGAACCCGCGCGCCATCATCATTCCGCCAGGACCGGGGTGCACCATTCTCGCAAGCGTAGCGCGCCCGGTCAGCGCTACCGCCGGTGTTTCTCGCCGGGCTTATTTTCTGGCCGCGGCCTTCTTGGGGGCGCCGCCGCGGCCGCGCAGGGCCACCCCGGTCTCGGTCAGGATGCGGTGGATGAACCCGTACGAGCGCCCGGTCGAGGCGGCGAGCGACCGGATGGATTCGCCCGCCCCGTACCGCTTGGACAGATCCGCCGCCAGCTTGCTGCGGTCCGGCCCGGTCACCCGGATCCCTGGTTTGAGGCCTTCGGCCACGTTTACCTCCCGTAAGGTACACGACTCATTGCGTGACGTCCCCTACGCGCAATGATCACCTATCGGGGCGTAGTTGGCCACCCGCATAGATCGAGATAGTTAGACCGAAATTATTAAGCGAGCGCGACCAGATCGGCGAAATCGGCCGACCATGTGTCCTCGGTCCCCTCGGGCAGCACAATTACCCGCTCGGGCGAGAGCGCGTCCACCGCACCCTCATCATGGGTAACAAGGACAATGGCGCCGCGGTAGCCCGCCAGGGCCGCCAGGATCTCCTCGCGGCTGGCGGGATCCAGGTTGTTGGTGGGCTCGTCGAGCAGCAGTACATTCGCGCCGGAGACCACCAGGAGCGCCAGTGCGAGCCGCGTCTTCTCGCCACCGGAAAGGACGCCGACCGGTTTATCGACATCGTCGCCGGAGAACAGGAATGAGCCGAGGACTTTCCGCTGCTCGGTATCGGTCAGCTCCGGCGCGGCGGTGCTGCATGTTCTCGATAAGCGACCGCTCGGTATCGAGCGTCTCGTGCTCCTGCGCGTAATAGCCCAGCTTTAGGCCGTGACCTGGGATGACCTCGCCGGTGTCCGGCTTCTCAACCCCGGCCAGCATGCGCAGCAGGGTGGTCTTGCCCGCGCCGTTGAGCCCGAGCACGACGACCCGGGAACCCCGGTCGATGGCCAGGTCGACGTCGGTGAACACCTCGAGCGAGCCGTAGGACTTCGACAGCCCGGTGGCGGTCAGCGGCGTCCTGCCGCAGGGCGCGGGCTCGGGGAAGCGCAGCTTGGCCACCCGGTCCGACTGGCGCTCGTCGGCCAGCCCGTCCAGCAGCCGCTCGGCCCGGCGCGCCATGTTCTGCGCGGCCTTGGCCTTGGTCGCCTTGGCGCCCAGCTTGGCGGCCTGCAGTTGCAGCGCCGAGGCCTGCTTCTCGGCGTTGGCCCGCTCCCGCTTGCGGCGCCGCTCGTCGGTCTCGCGCTGGGCCAGGTAGGCCTTCCAGCCGACGTTGTAGATGTCGAGCACGGAGCGGTTGGCGTCGAGGTAGAAGACCTTGTTGACCACCTGCTCGACCAGGTCGACGTCGTGGCTGATCACCAGCAGGCCGCCGCGGTAGTTCTTCAGGTGGTCGCGCAGCCAGGTGATCGAGTCGGCGTCCAGGTGGTTGGTGGGCTCGTCGAGCAGCAGCGTCTGGGAGTCGCCGAACAGGATGCGGGCAAGCTCGACCCGCCGCCGCTGGCCGCCGGAAAGGGTGTGCAGCGGCTGGTGCAGCACCCGGTCGGGCAGCCCCAGGCTGGCGGCCATCGAGGCCGCCTCGGCCTCGGCCGCGTACCCGCCGAGCACGGCCAGCCGGTCGCTCAGGTTGCCGTAGCGCCTGATCGCCTTGTCCGCCTTGACCGGGTCCGGGTCCGACATCAGCGCCTCGGCCTTGCGCATGTCGTTGCGCACCTCGTCCAGGCCGCGGGCGGACAGGATCCGGTCGAGCGCGAGCACGTCAAGATCACCGGTCCGCGGGTCCTGCGGCAGGTAGCCGACGGAGCCGGTGTTCCGGATGGTTCCGGAGGCGGGCTGGCCGTTGCCTGACAGCACCTTCGCCAGGGTGGTCTTGCCCGCGCCGTTGCGGCCGACGAGACCAATACGGTCTCCCTCGGCAACCTGGAAAGAGGCGTCTGCCAGCAGGAGCCGGGCACCCGCACGCAGCTCAATGCCACTGGCGACGATCACGGATAGCAAGGTTACCCGATACGGGTTACGCCTCAGTAAGCCTTATTCGCACGGCGGTGAAGAGTCTCGGGGTCTCCAGCAGAACGGCGCGCTTGGGGTCGGGCACGGTGAGGAAGCGCTCGGCCGCCAGCTGGAAGTAGGGCGCGAGGCGCGGGTCGCCGCGCAGCTCGGCGACCGCGCGGCGGTCGCCGCCGAGGACCACCGCGTCCAGGCCGGCCGCCGTCGGCGGCTGAGGTCTGCGGTTGGCCGCGGCTCCGCCGCTTCTTGCTGTTATCTGAGATGAGGAACGGGCCGTGGTATCCCGTTTCCCGAAGATCATGACCGCGGCGCCGGCCGCGGCGTCCAGCGCCTCGTTCGCCTGCTTCTCCCGGCGGCGCGCGAAGCGGTGCTGCGACCAGCCGCCCGCCGCGCTGCGGCCGTGGACCAGGCGCGAGCCGACCTTGGCCTCCTGCAGCGCCGGCGGGTAGCCGGTGAACACGCCGGCCGCGTACCCGCCCAGGCGGACCAGCAGCACGCCGACCGTGCGCGGGCGGCGCGCGTGCGCGGCGAACGCCTCCGCGATCGTGGCGGCGTCGGCGACCGAGGACGCGTCGGTGATGGAGTCGCTGGCGGACTCGGCGCCGCGGCGCGGCGAGCATCGCGGCTCCCCCGGGCGGCGGGAAAGGCGGATAGCACTCCGCCACCGAGCCGTCTTCCGCCGTGAACGACGCATGATCGTCACCGAACGTGACCATGAGCGCCGCGCCCGGCCCGGCCGGGGGTTGCGCCGTCCCGGGGGTGCCGCCGCCGTCCGGGGCCCCGGCGGCACCGGAAAGCCCGTGCCGGACGGCGAAAGAGGCGATCCAGCCGGGGAACCGCTCAGCCGAAACGTCGAGCCATTTACCGCCACTACCTGCGACGTTCTTCACTACGCATTGCCTCATCGTGTTTACTGAGCGTATAACCGAACTGTTTCGCCAACTTAGCCCACAAGACCCAACGAGGAAGCAGCCACATGCTCCCGATCGATCCAAGCGACGGTCAGGGCAGCGTCACCCCCGCGCGGCCAGTTGAAGACATTGTCCCCTTTAGGGACATGGTGCCCGCTCAGGCCATGTCGCGTGGTGGGCACCATCATCCGCCCTGGCGCGGTCGCCTGGGGCGGACTGCGGGACTCAACCGACAGACTTCCGGAGCACTAGCTTCCCCCATGGACCATCATCCGGATAATCGAATTTTGATCTCAGCGGAATGCCCACTCCAGCACCTGCGCTAACACGTACTGCCATCCCAGCCCGCTCGCCGACAAATCACAAGCCAGACATATACCTCATGTATCGCTAAACGCCCGCGACAGCCCTATGCACGTCATATAGCGAGTATTCCACGTTAGCAGCAGAAACCTGCAATAAAACATCGCAACGCATTGCCCCGAAACGGAGGTTTCTTTGCCGCAATAAACGCGAAGCGGGGCGGCTAGTGGTGCACCACCGCGCGTTCTGCTCCGCCGAGTGGTCTTCTCGGGCGCAGCGACAGCGCGGGAAGCGCCGCCGCCGACCCGCGACCGTGTCTAGATACCGCTTTAGATGTTGAACCCGAGCGCCCGCAGCTGCTCGCGGCCGTCATCGGTGATACGACTCCGGCCCCCACGGCGGCATCCAGACCCAGTTGATCCGGAAGTCGGCCACGAGGTCCTTGAGCGCCTCGCCCGCCTGCTCCTCGATCACGTCCGTGAGCGGGCAGGCCGCGCTGGTGAGGGTCATGTCAATGGTGGCGACCCGCGCCTCGTCCAGGTCCACGCCGTAGATGAGGCCGAGGTCGACCACGTTGATGCCAAGCTCGGGGTCAACGACGTCGCGCAGCGCCTCGAGGATGTCCTCGATCTCCTTCGAGACCTGCTCGGGGGCTCGGCGGGGGTTGCCGCAAGGTAGGTCACGTCTTCGCTATTCAGGTGGTCTCCGTCCGCTAGCGCGATGGCCTGGGCCGTCGCGTCCTTCCATGCCATCCAGCGAGCAGGGCGCACTTGATCCGCGCGGGGTACTTCGACACGCCGGCGAACACCACGGCGTCCTCAAGGACGTCCTCATCGGGCTCGAGCTGGCCCTTGGACTTCATCAGCTCAAGGAAGGCGTCGCCGATCCGCATGGCCTCGCTGACCGGCTTGCCGATCACCAGATCGCTCATCACCGACGCGCTGGCCTGGCTGATCGAGCAGCCGAGAGACTCATACGATACGTCCTCGACCACCGCCTCGCCGTCGGCGCTCTCCTTCAGCGAGACGCGCAGCGTCACCTCGTCACCGCAGGTGGGGTTGACGTGGTACACCTGCGCGTCAAAGGGATCCCGCAGTCCCTTGTGGTGCGGGATCCGGTAGTGGTCCAGGATTATCTCCTGGTACATGTTCTCTAGCTGCATAGTGCCTTCTGCAACGTCCCGACGGTAGCTGATGTTCCATGGCCGCGCCCTGTCCCGGGGCCGTTCAGACCCGGAAGACTTCTTCGCGTAGCGCACCCCGTCGGCCAGCGCGTCGACCTCCGCGTGCGTGTTGTAGAGGTAGAAGCTGGCCCGGTTGGACGCCTGGCAGCCTAGCGACCGGTGCAGCGGCCACGCGCAGTGGTGGCCCGTCCTGATCGCGATGCCGAGCTCGTCGAGCACCTGGCCGACGTCGTGCGCGTGCACGTCCTCGACCTCGAACGCGACGGTGCCGCCGCGGTTCTCGGTGCTCAGCGGCCCAGGATCCGGACGCCGTCGATCCCGCCGAGGGCCTCGAGCGCGTGCGCGGTGAGCGATTCCTCGTGCGCGGCCACGTTGCCCATGCCCAGCTCGGTCAGGTAGTCCACGGCCGCGCCGAGGCCGGCCGCCTGGGCGACCGGCGGGACGCCCGGCTCGAACTTCGCGGGCGGCGGCAGGAACGTGGTCTCCTCCATCCGGACGACCTCGATCATCGACCCGCCGGTGAGGAACGGCGGCAGCGCGTCAAGCGCCGCGTACTTGCCGTAGAGCACGCCGAGGCCCAGCGGGCCGAGCATCTTGTGCCCGGAGAAGGCGACGAAGTCGGCCCCCAGGTCGGCGACGTTCACCGGGTGGTGCGGCACCAGCTGGGCGCCGTCGACCAGGAACAGCGCGCCGGCCGCGTGCGCCAGCGCGCCGATCTCGCGCAGCGGCGGGATCACGCCGGTGACGTTCGACTGCCCGGTCACCGCGACGATCTTGGTCCGCTCGGTGATCAGCGACGGGTCGATGTCAAGACGGCCGTCCGGCAGCTCCCTGAACCACTTCAGCGTCGCCCCGGTGCGCAGGGCGAGCTGCTGCCACGGCACCAGGTTGGCGTGATGCTCGATCTCCGAGATGACGATCTCGTCGCCCGGCCGCAGCGACCACGCGAGCCCGAACGCGACCAGGTTGATGCTCTCGGTCGCGGACTTGGTGAACACGATCTCGTCCGGCGACGCGGCCCCGAGGAAGGACCGCGACCTTCGCCCGGGTCCCCTCGTAGATCTCGGTCGCTTCCTCACCGAGCAGGTGGGTGCCCCGGTGCGCGGCGGCGTTGTGCCGCTCGTAGTACTCGCGCTCGGCGTCGAGGACCACCGTCGGGTGCTGCGAGGTCGCGCCCGAGTCCAGGTAGACCAGCGGGTTGCCGTTACGCACGGTCCGGGACAGGATCGGGAAGTCGCCCCGGACCGCCTCGACGTCGTACGGAGCCGTCCGGCTGTAGGCGGCCGTCTCGGTCATGA
>CAVQOE010000022.1:0-421020 GCA_963714295.1 uncultured Actinomycetota bacterium
CACGCAGAACGCAGCTTCCCGCTGTCAGGCGGCCGCTGACCGCGCGGCTGCGCCGGCTCGCCGCGGTCACGGCCGCGGTGATCTGCGGCCTGCTGGCATCGACGGCCGTCGTACCGGGCGCCTCCGCGATTACCGTGCCCCCGGATGGGGAAGCCGGCCTCGCCCGCACGGCACTGGTCCCGCCGCCCGCCGTCCGCGTAATCACCGTGGGCGGCATGCCCGGCTGGCAGATCACCATGATCGCGCTGGCTGCCGCGCTCATCGCGGCCACCGCGGCAATCGTGCTGTACCGGGCACTCATCGCCCGGAGGCCCGCCAGCACGGCGCGATAGTCCGCCCAGCCCGACGGGACTATCACGCGCCTGGGGATCCCGGCCAGGATCCCAGGCACGTGACCCTGGCCGCGTGACCCAAGAGCGGCACGACCCACAGAACGCCGAGATATGGAGCGTCAGGGGCTTGATCGGAACCGAACCAGTCACCGTCCAGATCGGCGGTTCTCGCACCGGTCTCGTCTCACGCCCAGTCCGGGTCGGCGAGCGCGGCAACCGCGGGGCAGTCTCCAGCCGCCGCGCTCGCGCCACTACCCGGCTCTGCCTGGCGTTGAAGAACGCCCGCGCAGGAACAATTACACTGAATCCCTATAACGTTTCCGATATGTCATATTTAGTACGGAATTGGACGGGGAGAGAACCGGCGGAATACCGACCATGCGGGGAAAATCTGGGTCTCTCCGTGTGCAGACATCGCGGCAGCCGGAGAAATCACTTGCCCGGACCAACCATCCTCGACCAGTTCAAGATCGGCCCGCCACAAAATCACCCATTTCGTCCCCCCGAAAACTTCTTACCAGCGCAAACTCCGCTCTAGATACATGCCCTCCACCTAAGGCGAGCACATCACCGCACGTCAAACACCAAGATCTTTTATTATCACTCTTTAAAGATGTGGAATCCGGGCGATACCAGAATATTTATCAACTCATTTTCATAACGAAGCTTTACATCGACCCGTCCGGCGCGAAATGATCATGCTGCGGAAGCCCGACTGCGATGGCGAAGCCCGGTCGGGGAAAACTTGCATGGGGGCAATTTTCTAGGCTTTTACCGGCTATAGATTTCGCGCCTGGAAGCACGCACCCACGGAGACCGCCTCCGCCCTTTCTGGTCTCCAGCACTCGGAGTTACCTTCCAGATGCAGATGGCTAAGCCTGTCCCGGCGTGGCATTCGCCGGTGACATCGTGCCGACAACCATGGAAAGGATTGTCATGCCCAGCTGGGATATGAAGGGTACATCGGACCAGGAACGCGGCCCGTCCCGCCGGTCTCTGCTCCAGGGGGCCGCGATCGCTGGCGCTGCGGGTTTGGCCGTTACCGCCATCGGAGCGGGGGCGTCCCCTGCTTTCGCCGCGTCCGAGCGTCCGGCCGCGGCGGAGAGCGACAGCGACGATCGGCCGCACGAGGCGATCGTGGTCCACGTGCGCGACGCCAGGACCGGGGACATCGAGGTTTTCTCCGGGACCAGCACCACCCGGGTACGCGACAAGGACCTGGCCGCCTTGATCGCCCGGGCGATCAGGTAGCGCCTGCCATCTGCCCATTAGAGCCAGCTTCGAGCCAGTGAGGTTGTTAAATGTCATCGCATCGCGAGGCACCGGAGATCTCGAAGGACCCGGTGGCCGACAGTACCGACGTGTACGCGTTCGTGAGCCCGGATAAGCCCGATACGGTCACGCTGATCGCCAACTACATCCCGCTGGAAGAACCCGCCGGCGGCCCCAACTTCTACGAGTTCGGCCAGGATGTGCTCTACGCCATCCACATCGACAACACCGGCAACGGCGAAGCGGATCTCTCCTTTGAGTTCCGGTTCCGCACCCAGGTGGTCGACGAGAACACCTTCCTGTACAACACCGGGCCGATCACGTCGATCAGCAGCCCGTCCTTCAACCGCCGCCAGTTCTACGACGTCACCATGGTCTCCGGCCGGTCGCGGAAGACCCTCGGCAGCAACCTGCCCTGTCCGCCGTGCAACATCGGGCCGCTGTCCACGCCGAACTACTCAGCGCTGGCCGCCGAGGCCATCCACCGCCTGGGCAACGGGATAAATGTGTTCGCCGGGCAGCGGGCCGAGGGCTTCTACGTCGACCTGGGCGCGATCTTCGACCTAGGCGACCTGCGGCCCTTCGAGGAGTTGCATACCACCTTCGGCCTGCCGGTCCAGCTAGCCACGGCTCCCGGCGTGAACGACACCAACGGCCTGAACGTGCACTCCATCGCGATCCAGGTGCCGATCTCCGCAGTGACCAAGAGCGGCCACCCGACCATCGGCGTGTGGACCGCGGCGTACCGCCAGACCGCCGAGGTGTGGGACGCCGACGCCCGGCAGAACGTGCACAGCGGGCCGTGGCGGCAGGTATCGCGCCTCGGCAACCCGCTGTTCAACGAGGTCATCAACCCAATGGGCAAGAAAGACCTGTGGAACTCGCTGCCGCCGTCAGACGACAAGCATTTCGCCCAGTACGTCGCCAACCCGGAACTGGCATCGCTGCTGCCGGTCCTGTACCCCGGCGTGTTCCCCAACCTGGCCGCGCTGGACAAGGCCGGCACGGCCCGCGCCGACCTAGAGGCCATCCTGCTCACCGGCATCCCCTCGGGGATCGTTCCCGGATTCACCAACTACACCGGGCCGGTACTCGCCGACATGCTACGGCTCAACACCTCCATCCCGCCGACCAGCAAGCCGAACTTCCTCGGCCTGATCGGCGACGACGCGGCCGGGTTCCCGAACGGGCGCCGGGTGTTCGACGACGTCGTCACGGTCGAACTCCGGGCAATCGCCGGAGCCACTTACCCGCTGGTCGACAAGAGCTACAAGCCCGACGCGGCCGCGGGCGCGATCACCGACGGACTCACCCCCGCCGACGTCAGCTCCCGGTATCTCGACGTGTTCCCCTACCTCGGGGGTCCGTATAGCGGCTACTACACTCCGGATGCCACCCCGCCGACCCCCCCGGCTGGCTTCTGATCGCATCATCGCCCCGGCGAGGCATCGCCTTGATGGTCTCGCCGGGGCACACCATAGTGCGGTCCTCCAGATCCTTGGTGCAGCAAAGTTCTCTGATGGCAAAGGAGCGCAGCATGACCGAGTCAGCCGCCGGTCCCACCGGACCCGGCACCGTTGTCCTCGATCTCGGCGCTGAGGTCGGCGCGCTGATCCTGTACACGCCGGCCGAGCTGGACGGCGCGGAGATCGAGATCAGCCGAGACGATGAGCCAGGTGCGCATCGCACCCACTCACGGGTCCGGAAACGGCCGACGGCGAAGGCGACAATGCACGCAGCGGTCTACCCGGGCCTGGCCGCCGGGCAGTACACGGTCTGGCGCGACCAGCACACCCCGGCGGCCACCGTCGCCGTCACCGGCGGACATGTCACCGCCTGCCACTGGCCAGACTGAGTCCCGACGCCACCGACAGCCCCCCGGATCGCGCCAAGTCGGCAAATCCCGATCCGCCCCGGCTGTGCCGTGCGGCAACACCGAGACAACGGCCCTTGCGGTGGTCCCTGGTGATGCCGATCGTCCGCCATCACCAGGGACCACCGAGCACAAAGACCTGGTCAAGCCGAGCAGATGGGCAAGCCAGGCCCGCGCGCCAGAGCAGGCCGCGCCGTGACGGCCCAAGACCGCTGCGCAACGCCGACCACGTTCCGCCGCGCGCTGACCGATCGGCTGAAATTGCGGGCGGAAAGCAGCCGCTGGACGGTGCCGCGGCTTCAGGGCGGCCGGATCCTCATCGAAACCGGCCCGGCCCCGTCCGCAAGCAGCCGACCGCGTGTCTCGAGCATCCTCGCCCCGAGATGGAGCCCAGCTGTTCGCGACACTCATCCGCCTGCCTGGCGGTACTCGGGATTCTCGAAGTCAAAACGGCATCCTGCGTCCCATTCTGAGCGCTGGTTGCCGTGGGCAGGGATGCCGCCCGCGTCCTTCAGGATCCGGGCCAGGTGCATCAGGTTCCAGGTCATGAACGTAGTGTTACGGTTGGTGAAGTCGTTCTGCGGGCCGCCGGAGCCCGGGTCGAGGTAGGACGGGCCCGGCCCCGCCTCTCCGACCCAGCCGGCGTCGGCTTGCGGCGGGATGACGTACCCGAGGTGCTGCAGGCTGTAAAGGATGTTCATCGCGCAGTGCTTGACGCCATCTTCGTTCCCGGTGACCAGGCAGCCAGCGGTGCGGCCGTAATAGGCGTACTGCCCGGCGTCGTTGAGTAGGTGGGAGCAGGCGTAGAGCCGTTCGATCACTCGCTTGGTGACCGAGCTGTTGTCGCCGAGCCAGATCGGCCCGGCCAGAATCAGGATGTCGGCCGCCAGCACCTTCACGTACAGCTGCGGCCAGGCGTCGCTGGCGGCGCCGTGCCCGGTCATGTCGGGCCACACTCCAGTCGCGATGTCATGGTCGACGGCGCGGACGGTCTCCACCCGCACTCCTTGCCTGCGCATGATGCCGGCGCTGGCGTCGATCAGACCCTGGGTGTGACTGAGTTCCGGCGACGGCTTCAGTGTGCAGTTGATGTACAGGGCGGCCAGGTCGTCGTAGCGCGGGCCCGAGGTGGTCATCAGTGCTCCCCACGTGCGGCAAGACAGATCACCCTTGCAGTCCGCGCCGGAATGGATCCGTTACAAGGCCTGTAATACTTCTTACAAATTGCAGCGCAGTGAAGACAACGTGTAACAAGGCCGCTGTGGCAGGGACCTAACCGCGTGGGTCTGCGGATCACCGCCGATCCTCCCCACGCAAGGAGAAGACATTGCGTAAGCGCACACGCCTGGCAGCGGCCGGCAGCCTGCTCGCGGCCACGATCGCCATCTTCGGAGTGCCCGCCGCCGCCAGCGCCAGCCCGCCATCGCCGGTGACCGGCTACACCTACATCGACGGCAACACCGCCCCGGCCAACACCATCGACGGGTACGCCCGGCATGCGGACGGCTCGCTCACACCGCTAGCCGGCTCACCGTTCGCGGCCGGGGGCGCGGGCCTGGGCACCGGTCTGGCCTCCCAGGGCGCGATCCAGGCAACCGGGGACGGCAGGTACCTGCTAGCGGTGGACGCAGGCAGTAACCAGATCTCAGTCCTGCGCATCACCGCGGGCGGGGTGCCGGTGCTCGTCGGCCAGCCGGTGTCCTCAGACGGGATCAAACCGGTCAGCGTCGCAGTCTCCCCCTCCGGCCTCGTCTACGCGGCGAACTCCGGCGCAGGCGGCAGTAACTACACAGGCTTCCGGCTGAGCTTCAACGGAACGCTGACGCCAGTGCCGGGCTCGACGTACACCGTTCCGGATGGCTCCGGCCTCGGCGACGTGTTCTTCAACGCCTTCGGGGACCACCTCATCGGCACCCGCACCGGCACCTCGCAGATTGACAGCTTCCTGGTACTGCCCGGCGGCCGCCTGCTCGCAGCGCCCGGCTCTCCCTTCACCGGGCAAGGGCTCGGCCAGCTCGGCGCGGAGTTCTCGCCGGCCAGCCCCTCGGAGCTGTTCGTCAGCAACGCCCATAACGGCGCCCTCCTCGGTACCGTGTCCGCCTACCGTGACAGCCTGCTCGGCCGGCTCTCCCCGATCGGGTCCTCCCCCTACGCCGACGGGCAGACCGCGCCCTGCTGGGTGGAGATCAGCCATGACGGCCGGTACCTGTTCACCGTCAACACCGGCTCGGGCAACATCTCCAGCTACGCCATCGACCCGGGCGGCTCGCTCAGCCTGATCGGCAGCACGCCAATCGCCGGCGGCGGGGCCGACATCGACGCCCGCCTGTCCCCCGACGGCAGGTACCTCCTCGTCGACGGCTCCGGCATGCACTTCGTATCCGTGTTCGCCGTCAACGGCGGATCACTCACCGAGGTACCCAGCTCGCCGACCCTGCTGCCAGCCGGGGTCACCTCCTCATCCGGAATCGCCAACATCTAGCGAACAGCCGGCTTGCCGGCCAGCTGTCTGTGGTCCGCCCCGCTGAGCGGGCCACAGACACCGCCGACCAGGGAGAACTCCGCCGATAGCAGGCATGGCTTTTGGGGTGCAGTCGCCCCTCGGACACAGATGCAGGCGGGATGGCCTGCCTTGGGTCGGTCGTGAAGAGGCACCAGGACGGAATCGTCTTCCAGGCCGGGGCTCCCGACTCGCTGTTGAAGGCATCCACAGAGAACGGGGCGCTGCGTGGCGAAGGTCTGTTCCTGGACCGCAGAGTTGATGCGGCCACGGCGATGGTGACTTGCCAGGGTGACGTCGGCCAGGCTGGTTCCCATGAGTCTGGAAGGCCTGAGCGGCCTGGTGAACCGGATCATCGCGTGGGCGGGACCGCCTGCAGCGCGAGCATGGTGTGCTGGGTTCCCTCATGCGGTGGTGAAGAAGTACGGCGATGATGAGGGCGGCCGACAGGCGGCGCTCATTACCTACTAGGGGTTCCTGAGCATTTCCCGCTGCTGGTGCTCGGGGTGGTGGCCCTGTCCCGGGTGCTGGCCGATCATCCCGACCTGCGTCAGCGGCTGATCACCGCGATCGTACCGAGGGCGCTGCATATCGTGCGGCTCTACATCGGTGTTTACCGGTTGCGGAAGACGGCGAAAAGCACCCGCAGCACCAGGACGCCAGCGGCGATGAACAGGATGTAGCCGGTCAGCTGGAAAAGGCTGACGGTGGGAGCGATCTTCGGGCCCCCGGGCGCGCCGATCAGCAAGACGGCGGCGATGCCGGTCGCCGTGCCGAGAAGCGTCAGGAGGAATAGGTGGGTCAGGCCGGTGATCACCCTCCGGTCGCGTTCATCGGCGAACAGCCGCACGTTCACGCTGAGCCTGCCTTGTTCCAGAGCGCCGGTGATGCGGTCGACCCGGCGTGGTAGCCGGCGCAGCATGGGAAGCAGGGCTAGAAGCTCGTCGGCGGCCGTCTTCTGCACGGCGGCCGGCGACAGCTGCTCGGTCACGTGGGCGGCGGCGTACTGGCGCGCTTCTGCCGCTATGTCAAACGCGGGATCCAGCTCGGTGAGGGTGCCTTCCAGAGTGGCCAGGGCGCGCAGGACGGTGCCGATCTCGGCCGGGATGGCCAGCTCGAAACGCGAACCCAGGCGGAACAGGTCGGTAAACATCTCAGCAGACGGTGCGGCGCCGCCAACCAGGTGGACCGCCATAAACTGGCCGAGTGCCCGCTGCAGCTGCTGTTCGTCGAGCTCGTCAGGAGAGGTGACCAGGTCCAGCAGCGCATCGCGGAGCGCCGCGGAGTCGCCGCGCCCAAGGGCGAGCAGCAGGTTCTGCAGTCCCGATCGCAGCTGGGAGTCGAGGCGGCCGACCGAGCCGAAGTCGAGCAGGGCAAGACGGCCGTCGGTGAGCAGCATGATGTTGCCCGGATGCGGGTCGGCGTGAAACACTCCGCTCTCGGTCAGCTGGTACACCATGCTGCGGAGCAGCCCACGGGCCAGGACGGCCCGGTCAAGCCCGCGGTCATCGATCAGCTGTCCTGCTTTTCGCAGGCTGACACCATCCAGCCAGTCGATGACGAGCACGCGCTCGCTGCTCAGATGCTCGTGCACTGCGGGCAGCACCACCGAGACGCTGCCCCCGACGGCACGCTGCTGACCCGGCCAGCTGGCAGCCATAACTGCCATGTTGCGTGCCTCAACCCGGAAGTCGAGCTCTTCCCGCATGGCGGCGGCGAATGCCCGAGCCAGGGTCACCAAGTTGTACGTCCGCGCCCAGCGGGTGCGACTCTCGAGCTTGGCCGCCAGGCGCAGCACGATGTCCAGGTCCTGCTCGACGGTGGCACGGATCCCAGGGCGCTGCACCTTCACGGCGACCTCGATGGCCGAGGCTGCATCGCGACGCAGCTGGGCCCGGTAGACTTGGGCGATCGATGCGGCCGCGGCAGGCTCAGGACCCAGGTCCGCGAAAACCTGCCCCGTCGGAACCCCGAGCGACTGGGTTATCACTCCCTCTACCTGCTCCCACCGCGCCGGCTTCGGCCCGGTCTTGGAGCCGGGCAAGCTCGGAGATGAACTCCTCAGGGAGCAGGTCACGGCGAGTGGACAGCAGCTGGCCCAGCTTAGTGAAGGTAACCCCGCCATCTTCAAGGGCACGCCGCAGGGACAAGGCAAGCGCCGCCCGGCCACCGGATGCATCCGCGTTGAGCTGCCGGCGCCCGCGCAGGTAAGGGCCTAGTCCGTGCCGCACCGCGATCCGGCTGATCTGCGAATAACGCCGTGAGCGCGCGAACGCGCGCCGCGCGCCGAGGATCACCTGCACCGGCTGCGGGCCCGTCCCGGTGGGCACCAGCGCCTCCGCCACCACGATGAAGAGCATCGCGGCAATCAGCGGAACACCCAGCGCCGCAATGATGAACGCGGCCACCTGCCCGGCAGTCTGGACCGGTTGCAGCATCTGGGTGATACCAACGGCGGCGGCGAAGCCAAGCAACCCGGCGATCACTGCCCGCACCGTGCCAACCGGCAACCCGAGCAGCCGGGCCGATGCCCACGCCAGCCCGGCCACAAGCGCGATGCTGGTGACCAGCACGGTAAAAATCAAAACGACCCCGCTCACCGGGCCCGGCTGCGCCGCCAGCATCGCTTCCTCTCCGCCAGCCGTATCAGGCCGGAGCTGACGGCCAGCCATTCTCCGACAGCCCCTGCGGCCAGCAGCATCTTGCCCATCCCGGCCTCACCCACGCGCATCAGCAGCCGCCCGCGGTCCGGGCACGACTCATCGAGCAAGCCGACCAACCTGGCCAGCTCAGGGTCGGGGCGACAGACGGGAAGGCTGCTGTCTCCTCCTCCGAACCAGCCATAACAACAGCGTAGACCCCCAAGCCCTCCGGAGACGGCCTGCCGGACCCAGGCTCAGCGCCGGCTACTTCCAGCTGCAGGATCTGCCCGGGGGACGGGAAAGCCGCCCTCGAGCACCGCGGTGGACCACTTGATATCCGAGCCGCTCCGATCATCGCGCACCGCCAGCAGTAACCGCGAACTCTATGGTCAGCGCGATGTCGATCATGTACGTAAGTTGCGACTCGGACCTCGGACACATCACTATAACCCCCTGACCTGCCGATACGCCTATGGGCCGGGCTGCGGGGTCTGTTTAGGCAGCACATCTGCGCAGGTCAGAACTGTGGGGGTTCAAGTCGGGCTCAGATTTCGGGACGGTAAATTCCGAGACTGTTCGGCGGTCGCGCCGTCAGGCGAATCGAGCCGTGGCGAGCCCGACACCGACCTAGCTGTCGGTGCGCGCGCGGGCGATGACCTCCTCCTCGGTAAGCGGGGCCGCCGGGTGGCAGCTCAGGCGCATCGGCGGCGCAGTTTTGATGAACTTCGTCCCCGTCGGTCCCGCCATAGAACTGGCCTCTCGTCAGTGGGGTCCTGGCCACGCTGGCGGCCCGATAGCAGAGGCCGGGCTGGAACCTCCCTTTGCCCCGCTTCCGCAGATCAGGGCCGTGCGGGTTTAAGTCGGGTGCAGGTCGCGCAACGGTAACGACCCCGGATAGCAGCATTCAGGTCGAGTCCGAGTCGCCCTTCGCGCTGGTTGACCATGCACTCATCTCGTATCATCAGCTTGTGTGGCTAGGTGCCGTGGAGGCCGTAGGCAGCCCTACGTGAGGGCTGATTTGTCGCTCAAGCTGTGGGCCGGGGAGGGCTGCGGGACGGCCAGTGCGGCGGCCGCCAGTAGAGTGGCGCCGCGCCTGCCTCACTCGCCTCAAAGCCGACTCGGCGACCGGCGACACTGGTCGCGCTAACCCCTACGGCGTGGCGGGTTCCGTCTGGAGCGCGATGAACGGGTTGCTGGACCGCGAGCAGGAATTGGCGCTCATCTCTGAGCTTATTGAGCGCCTGGATAAGCTGTCCGGCTCGGTGCTGGTGCTGCGCGGCACCGCCGGGCTCGGGAAGACCGCTTTGCTCGAAGCGGCGTCGGCCTCGGCGCGCAGCAGGCGCGCCAGAGTGTTGTCGGTCACGGGAGTGCCGGCCGAGACGCGGATGCCTTTTGCATCACTACGGCAGTTGCTGTCTCCTGTCCTGCGCGAGTCGTCCGCTGCTGGCGCCGAGGTGCGCAGGCTTATCCTCGCGGTCTCCGCAGGTGCCCCGGAGTCCTCCGACGTGCAGCCGCAGCGTGTCGGCGTCGCCGCGCTGGAGCTGATAACCGGTGAGGCGGCCCGCGGCCCGCTGTGCCTGCTCGTCGATGACGCCCAGTGGATCGACCGGCAGACCTGGGACGTGCTCGCCTTCCTCGGACGCCGCCTCGAGGCGGACCCGATCCTGCTGCTGGCGGCCGTCCGGGAAGGACCCGAGGCGGAAGCCCGGCTCGCCGGCTCCGGCCTGCCGGAACTCGTGCTCCAGCCGCTCGCGCCCGAAGCGGCGGCCGCCCTCCTCGACCGGATCGGTCCCGGCTTGCCCACGACTTTGAAGAACAAGGTCATCGCGCAGGCGGAAGGAAATCCCCTCGGCATCATCGAGCTGGCCGGCGTGGCCGCTCGCCTCGACGTGGACGCCCCCGTGCCTGCCTCGTTGCCGCTTACCGCCCGTCTAGAGCGGACCTACGCGGCCGTCGTGTCCGGGCTCCCGGCCGCCACCAGGTCACTGCTGCTGGTTGCTGCCCTCGACGACAGCGATCAGGTCGGGGAACCATTGGCAGCGGCCTCGGTCCTGCTGGGCGGCGAGATCAGGCCGGACGCGTTTCAGCCGGCCGTAGCTGCGGGCCTCGTCGGCACCGACGGCGTTACCTTCGCGTTCCGGCATCCGCTGATCCGCTCGGCCGTCGAGCAGGCCGCGCCCGTCACTGAGCGCTCGCCGCTCATGCTGCGATCGCCGACATCCTGCCCGGGGACGGCGACCGCGCCGTGTGGCACCGGGCCGCCGCCACGGTGAGCGCGGATGAGTCTCTGGCGCAGCGGCTCGCCCTGATGGCCACCCGAGCCCGCAGGCAGGGAGCGCACGACGTGGCCCTGGCCGCCTGGGAACGGGCGGCTTCCCTCAGCGAGGATGCCCAGGCCCGCGCCGACCGCCTGCTGTGGGCCGCACGGGCGGCCAGGGACGTCGGCAATGAGCCGAAGATCGAGGCCCTGCTGAACGACATCGACGTCGGAGACCTGCGCGGGGTCCAGCACGCCTGGTACTTGTGGTGCCGAGATACGGGGATGCTCGGACCGGCCGGCGCCCTCGCCACCGGCCCTTCTCGGCTGCTGGGCATCGTCCAGCGCATGATCGAGGAGGGAGACCGCGAACGCGCGCTCGACTCGCTCGCGCTCCTGGCCCTTTCCGGATGGTGGGCAGTGCCTCCCGCAGCCAGGCGGGCGGAAATCACCGCCCTAGCCGATGAGCTCGACCCGGCATTGGCGAATGCCCGCCTGGTCCGGGTGGTCGCGCTCGTCGCACCGCTCGAACATTGCCAGCGGATCTTGCGCCGCCTCGCCGCGTTCGCCCAGCACCGGCCGAGCGACCCCCACGAACTGTTCGCGCTCGGGCAGGCAGCCAATGCCGTCGGTGACTACGGCTCCGCGGCAGACTTCATCCCGCGAGCGGTCGAGGGCATGCGCCGCCTGGGGTTGGCGGACCTGCTCATCGTCCTCGTAGACGAGTCCTGGATGGCGGCGCTCACCGGGCGCCCCCGGCTCGCGATTACCGCGGCCGAGGAAGCGCGGGCGATCGCGCACGAGATCCGGCATGCTAATAACGAGATCGCGGCCATCGGGCACCTCCTGGGACGGCCGGGACCCGGAGGGCTGGGCCGCAGGTCCCAGCGGTGAACGTTGCCCGGAACTTACGCCGCCGCAGGTGAACTGGCTACGACCTTACAACCCGCGCCCTCGGCAACCGGTGCGACCTGCGCCATACCGCCGAATCGGGTCGCCTTTCCGTGTGTCGACCGTTGTGGTGTACGGCGCGCTGATCGTCCATTCTGGGCTGACATCCGCGCTCGACAAGCAACGCTGTCCGGGTCATGCTCCTGTTCATGAGTGGCTATGCATCAATCGGCCAGGGACCGGTATCGATCGCTCAGCGAGCACCATCTCTGCGTAGCCGTGACTACGTGTCGTTCAGGGCTGACCAGTTGCTTCGAGAGAACCAGCGCCTTAATTTGCCGAGTTTGGGTGGCTTCGTACAGAGTTTCGTCGAACTAGAAGCCGAGGCGGACCGGGAGTCGCAACAGTGGAGCAGTCGAGCCAGCAGGTATAACGGCTTGTACGTGCTATTGGGCCTGCCAGCGGCGGTGCTGGCGGCGGTCGCCGGAGTAACGGTGCTGACATCGACGGCTGGGCGTCTCGCGGCTGGAACGAGATGCGCGTGTGCCGATTGACGGAGCTCGCTTCGTTCACTACCGATAGCGGCTCTTCACGCTTGACTTCCTTTGCTGCACGAGCTGCCGCGATTCGGGCTGGACGCGATCAGGCGACGGCAAATCAGGCTATGACTCCTGCTCGAGGGCTGGTCACCAAGCCGCTCTTTTATCGCGTTCCGAATATGAAGGGCCGGCTGCTACCGACGGCACAAGACGAGATGAGCCAATTGTCGTTGGAACTAGATGTCGAACCTAACACTGACGCGAATCGCGCACGTCACCTCCCAGGCAGCGCACCCCCGGCCGAACCTGAAATCGTGGGACAGACCGTCCCTCCTGGAACACCAGTACCCGAAGGAACAGTGGTGCGTGTTTTCGTCATTCCCGCCGGATTTGGCGCTTAATTTAGTTCCCGATTTTGAGGTTCACCCGGGACCACTTAAGGGGGGCTGAAATCCGGTTACCGCGTAACATCCTCATATCGGCATGGGCGGAGTGCTGGGTCACGGGTAACCGCCCAGATCAACCGGATCTGGGTCCCTCACATCGTTAGCGCCGAACTCCTCACGGCCACGCAGATCGGCGGGAGTGCGCGCTTCGACGAGATCGAGCGTCGGTCACACTCGGTGAGCAGGAACGGCAAGCCACTGGGTCCCTCCCTGCCGAGTATGAGCGTATGGAGATCACGGTTGCGACGCCTGCTTACTCGCCAGAACAGTCAGATCTGGCCGGCGCCGTCGGGATGATCCGCACTCTCGTAGAAGCAGGTGAAGTTTAGTACCGATCGTGTCGAAAAGTTGGTAGCTTTGCCGTCTTGTGTTAGGCGGGGACGTTGATGTCTTGTTCCGGATTTCCGGAATCTGGGCCGGCCTGAGCATGCTTGTTCGTGAAGTTCACAGTCAAGGTGTCCGACATGCCAACGGTAACCGACCACCCAGTGATGTCGGCCCGAAAAAAGGCGATCCTGGGTAGGAGTACATGCAACTCTTTGAACAATCCCTTTAGGTGCTCATGAGACGTTGACAAGTCCTCGAGAGGTTCGCGCGGCTGGTCTTCGCTGGGCGCGGTGGCCAGTTTGCGGCTCGTCGTAGCCACCACCGCCAGCGTGTGGCATAGAGCGTCAGTCGCCGATTCCGCATCCGTGATGGACTTGGGGTCCGGCAGATCCGACAGAGTAGTCGCAGTCACCATGATGTCTCCCACGCCAAGTATGAATGACTAACCTATCATGCCGTTTTACGCGCCGCCTGCATAGAAGATCTGCTCACCCTGGGAGGCAGATGGTCACGGGTGTGAAATGGGAACGCCTTCGGCCTTGAGATTCTGCGCGGGACCGCGGTGCGGGGTGAGGGCATGGCGGATCACGGAAAGCCACCTGCGGCGTGCAGAAGATCCCATTATGTGTGATCGGCAAGCGGCAAGTACTTCCCTTCCGGATCGCCCATATCGGCGGTTCTCGCACCGGTCCCGCAAGGAGTATTGAACACGGAGGGTCACTGCTCCGCAGAGGGTGGAGCGCACAGGTAAGGCGAGCGGGCCGCCGGGACGCCAACCGATTGCCGGTCACGCATGCCGGCGACGGACGGGCCTTGCGGCCCGCATCATCCACCTGAGGGAGAGCGCCGTGACAGCTGACTTCGCGGGCAAGACCGCACTGATCACCGGGTCCGGGCGAGGTATCGGCCGCGCCATCGCGCTCGGGCTGGCCGACGCCGGCGCCCGGGTGATCCTGCTCGCCCGCACCGCCGGGCAGCTGGAGGAGACCCGGGTCCTGCTGCGCAAGCGGGGCGTGCCCGCCGGGCAGATCAGCGTCGTGCCCGCCGACCTGTCCGATGAGGAGGAGCGCGGCCGCGCGGCAGTGGCCGCGCTCGAGGCGGGCCGCGTCGACATCCTGGTCAACAACGCGGCCACCGTCGAGCCGCTCGGCCCCACCATCGCCATCCCGGCCGGGGAGCTGCGCCTGGCCTTCGAGGTCAACGTCGCCGCCCCCGCCGCGCTCGCCGCCGCCGTGCTGCCCGGCATGCTCGGCGCCTGCTGGGGCCGCGTCGTCAACATCTCCAGCGCGATCGCCGCTTACCCGGCCGGCATGATCTGCGGCAACGCCTACGCCACCACCAAGGCCGCCCTCGAGGCGCACACCGTGAACCTGGCCGCCGAACTCCGCGGCACCGGCGTGACCGTCAACGCCTACCGGCCCGGCGGGGTCGACACCGCCATGCAGGCCTGGATCCGCCGGCAGGACCCCGGGCGCATCGGCGCAGGGCTGCACAAGCGGTTCAACAAGAACTTCGCCGACGGCACCCTGATCACCCCCGAGCACTCCGCGGCAGCCCTGCTCGCCCACCTCGCCGACGACGACACCGGGGTCATCTGGGACGTCAGCATCGCCCCCGTGCCGACCTGAGCGCCCCGCTAACGCCGCTGGCGACGGTCGCGTGCCCGCCACCGCCAGCGGCCGCGGAATCCGGATTTACTTGACGGCGATGACGTCCACCGGCCTGATGGAGGGATCGCTTGCCAGCAGCTCGTCGGCGGCCTTGCCGAGCGCCTCGGCCAGTGGGCCGACGATGTGCGCCTGGCGTCCGTTCTCGCTGGCGAAGGTATCGAAGATCCCGTAGTGGGTCGCATCGATCCGGAACGCGTACCAGGTGACTGTCTCCCCCTCAGCGGCCGCGAACTCGCGGCCGGCCCGCAGGAACTCGCCTAGCTCTTCGCCCTTCCCGTCCTTGGCCTCAAGCGTTACCAGGAACCCCAGTTTCACGCCCATGATGAAATCCTCCCTGATCGTTGCGAGCCCGAGCATCCGATGAAACCCGCCTGTCGGTAAGCGGCGCCCGAGCGCCCCTGTCTTACCTGCGATCTCGCGCCCGCTGCCGCCGGCTCGCATGTCACCTACCACCGCAGTGCCGCCGGCAGGCGGTCGAGGGCGGGCAGGGTGAGGTCGGGCTGCGTGCCGATCGTGTCGAACGGGGCGGCGGGGCGGTTCACCCACACCGTGCGCATTCCGGCCGCGCTCGCGCCGACGCTGTCGAACGCGTTGCAGGTGACAAGCCGGATCCGGCTGATCGGCACGGCCAGCCGCTCGGCCGCGTGCCGGTACACCGTGGGCGACGGCTTAAAGACCCGGACCTCGTCGGCGCTGATCCGCTGGCCGAAGAAACCGTCGAGGCCGCTGTTGGCCAGGCAGTTCCTGATCATGGCGGGACTGCCGTTGGAGAGCACCGCGAGCTCGTACCCCAGGCCGGCCAGCGCCCGCAGCGCGGGGACCGCGTCCGGGAATGGCCGCAGGTGGTCATATAGCTCGACGAGCCGCCTGGTCTGGTCGCCCGGAAGGCCCGCCCCGGTGGAGGAGAGCGCGAAGTCGAGCGCGCGGGACGTCACCCAGCGGAAGTCCTCGTAGTGCCCCATCGCGGTGAGCCGGAATGAGTACTCCAGCTGCTTGAGCCGCCACAGCCTCGCCACCTTCGCGCCGTCGGATCCGCCGAGGACCTGGTCAAGCGCGCTAGAGATGGCGAACGGGTCGACGAGCGTCCCGTACAGGTCGAAAGCCAGCACTTCGCGGTCAGTCACTGGCGACGGCGGCGAGCAGCCCGGTGAGGTCCTCGGCGCACGGCCCGCAGGCCGCCAGATGGGCGGCGACGCCAGGGTAGCGCCCCGCCGCGTCCTCGCCCGTAACAATGAGGTCGACGTAGATGTGCAGGATGGCCATCGCCTCGTCGCAGCCGACGTCGCGCGGGTCGGTCCGAAGGAACCTGTCCAGTCTCTCCCACTCGCTCATCGTCACTCCAAGCCCCGCTCTTCCAGATAGCCGTTTGCGACCAGCGCCCGGCGGATCTTACGCCTCGCGTCGAAAATCACCTTATAGATGGCGTTGCGCTGCAGGCTCAGCCTCGCGGCCACCGCGTCGAGCGGTATCCCGTCGACCACGACCGCCACGAAGACCCGCCGCTGGTGCGCGGTCAGCTCGTCCTCGACGACCCGGCGCACCTCGGCGAGGATGCCCGCCGACGCCGCATGCTGCTCCGGGTCGATCCCGAGCCGGTCGGGAAGCCGCTCCCACTGCGCGGCGTCGAGCGTGACCGGCGGGTTGCGCCAGTAGTGACGGCCGAGCTTGCTTGACACCTCCAAAATGACGAACCGGTACGCCCAGGTGATGAAGCGGCTCTCGCCCCGGAAGTCGGCGAGCTTGACGAGGATCGCGAGCATCGCGTCGTCGGCGGCCTGGTGCGCGACATCGGTGAGCTCAGGGCCGGTGACCGGCGTGCTGGCCGACCGCCTGCTCACCTCGGCCAGCGCGATCCGCACCAGTCGGGCATGCAGCTCACGCTCGGCTTGCTGCCGCAGCGCCCCAGCTCCGGTCGAAAGGCGGCGCAGCCAGTCCGCAGACTCCGCGTCGAGCTCCCGCACCGTGGGTCCGGCAAGTTCCACGGATGCCACGCTACCCGCATCCGGCCGTCGCCATTGGGGCACTGGCCGAGGCGACGGCGTCCTAGAGCGGCTCACGTGCCTCATCATCCCGCCATTGGAGGTACAGGCTGACGAACTCCTGTCGCATGCGCGGCGTGAGGTCATCGGGCGTGATGCGTCCGGCCAGCGCGACGACAGCGCGCATCTGGGCGAGGTATTCGGGGCAGTCGGGGCAGTGCGCGAGGTGCGCTTCGAACCGGCGGCGCTGCGCCTGTGACAGCGCGTCTTCGAGGTAGTCGGCGACAAGCTCGACTGCCTCCCGGCAGACGACGTCCCGACGGGGCCTGAACCTCAGGCGGCTCATCGGCTTCTCCCGAACTCGGAGCCGATGACCTGGCGAAGCTTGCTGCGGCCGCGGTGCAAGAGCACCCGCTGGTTGGCGTTGCTGATATCGAGGACGGCGCAGACTTCATCGCCGCTCAGCCCTTGCACGTCGCGCAGGGTAACGACTTCTCTCTGCTGGATTGGGAGTTCATCGATGGCGGCCAGGATCCGGGCGGATATCTTCGCCGCGATCACCTGATCGTCCACCTGGTCGGCCCAGGGTTCGGGCGGCACCTGCCAGGTGCCGCCCGCGTCAAAACAGGAAGCGTCGACGACGGGCCCCATGTCGTCCACGGGGACGCTCCGGCGCTCCCGGACGCCGGCGCTGATGGCCCGGTTAACCAGGATGCGAAATAGCCAGGTGCGGAACGACGAGCGGCGCTCGAAGCGGCCGATACCCCGCAAGACCCCGATCCAGGCTTCCTGGACCACTTCCTCTGCCACCGCGCCGCTCGGCACATAGCCCCGGGCAATGGACAGCATGGCGCCCTGGTATTTCCCGGCCAGCTCGGCGAATGCCCCCTCATCGCCGGCGCGCAACCGGCTGACCAGTTCTGAGTCCGGGTCTTCAGCCACGGGCCAGGTCCCCGGCCATCGGTGCCCCGGACACGCCCTGCGCGCTCACCGCCCGGCCGACAGGCGTGGTGGGTGTCAGAGCCGGGAAACAAGTTCCTGGTCGCAGTGCCATCGTGAGGCTCCCTGGGAAGTCAGCTCGGCCCGGGTGAGGCAGAGAGGTGTCCGTCGCACTAGTCAGCGGCAGAAACGCACTGTCGTCTTACCTGCGAGTTACCTACGAGCGGCAAGAGCAGTTGCGCGCTGCGGCCGGCCACCAACGTCACCAGGCGATGGCCGGTGACCGGTTACCCGGTCACCGGCCATCGGCACGAGCTCGGCCTCCTCCTGGCTAGCTCACCGCGATGCCGGCCGGCGTGGCCCCTGCAGGCAGGGGCGTGGGCGAGCCAGGCAGCTCGGTCAGGTTGCCGCCGCTGCTGACGGCGAAGGCACCCACCGACGAGATCTTGCTCTCGTTGACGTACAGGAACCGGCCGTCCGGGCTCAGCCCCGGGTCGACCGCACCGACGCCGCCGCTAGCAGAGACCTGAGTGCTGCCCAGCAGCGTCAGGGCGCCACCTGGAGCGATCGAGTACCGCGAGATGGTGCCTGACCCGGTGTTGACCGCGAACAGGTAGCGGCCGTCCGGGCTGACCGTGACCCAGCACGGTGCGGTCTGCTGGTCAGCGACCGGTGAGCTCCCGATCGAGGTGAGTGCTCCGCCGCGCGAGTCGGTGAATGCCGAGACCGTGCCCAGCCCGGTGCCGTTGTGGGCGTTGGAGACGAACAGCTGGCTGGGGTTGGTCGGCCGGAACTGGCTGCCGAACGGCCCCACCCCTTGGGCGGTGAACGGCGAACCCGGGGCCGCCGTCAGCCGCCCGCCCAGCCCGACGGTGAAGCTGTCGATCTGCGAGGTGCCCACCCGCGTGCCGACCAGCTTGGTCCCGGTGCCGTTGAACAGCACGTCACCGGGCTGGGCGGCGGCAGGCAGCGCTACCGTCGACCCGGGTACCGGCGTCAGGCTGCCCCACGGGGCGAGCCGGAAACCGGTGTAGTTGCTGTCGGCCGGGCCGGCGTTGGCGACGTAGACCAGGCTGCCGTGCACCGCGATGCTGACCGGCAGGACGCCGCCTGAGGACACCACGCTCGCGAGGCGCAGCGACCCGTCGGGCTGGATGCGCAGCACCGAGACCTGGTTGCTGCCCGCGTCGGCGGCCAGCAAGAACTGGCCGCCGTCTGCGATCTGGACCGCGCCCTCGGACGCCAGGCCCGCCCCGGTGCCGCCGCCGCCGGCGGCGAAGGGAGAACCGGGCAGCGGGGTCAGCGACCCGTCAGCGTGCCGGTCAAACGCCGCGATCGTGTTCGAGCCCGCGGTGTTGTCGTCGAGGTAGACGTGCCCGGTAACCGGAGACGGCAAGGGCGAAGCCGACGCTACCGCCGGAGCGGCGAGCACGGCTCCGGCCGCGAGCAGGCTGAACGCGACCGGGACCCGCCACCGCGACGCCAGCAGGCGCCTAGCGCCGGAACGGGCGGGCATCTCCGGCCGACGCTCCCGGCCCGGCTGACCGAGCGCGAAGGTCATTCGTGATTCTCAATGTTCCTCCACTGTCGAGATCTACAGAACCGCTCCCACACCCTCAGTCCCGGGCACAAGGCCTCTGTTACGGTCAAGCGGTTGCGGGTTCGGCATCCGGTTCTGCTAGCGCAGGTAAGACGAGGCCCTCGCGTGATGCTCACCTGGTAAGACGGGGCGCCCCCAGCGGCGCCCCGCCGCCGACCACTGCTAGCGGCAGGAGCCCAGCAATGACCAGCCCATCCACGATCGCCGAGAGCGTCGCACAGATGCACGCCACGATGGCGGCCGACCCGCCTGCCGAGCCCATGGGCGCCTTCGCCCGCGAACAGGCCGAGCTGGCGGCCAGCGCGCCAGCCGGCATCGCCCCCGTCGGGACCGTCTTGCCCGACGCGGAACTGCTCGACGTGCACGGAGCCGCCACCACCCTCTACGCCGCAGCCGGGAGCGGAGCGTCGGTCCTGGTCTTCTACCGGGGCGCCTGGTGCCCGTACTGCAATATCGCCCTGTCGGCCTACCAGACGCAGTTGCTCCCGCAGCTCACCGAGCGCGGCATCCCGCTCGTCGCGATCAGCCCGCAGAAACCGGACGGGTCGCTGACCGTGCAGCAGAAGCACGGCCTGGCCTTCGCCGTCGTCTCCGACCCCGGCAACACCATCGCCGACCGCCTCGGCATCCTCACCCGCCCATCACCGGAGGCCCGCGCCGCCCAGCTGCACCTCGGACTCGACCTGACCGGCGTCAACGCCGACGGCACCGTCACCCTGCCGATGCCCGCCACCGTCATCCTCGACGCCGGCCGCACCGTCCGGTGGATCGATGTCCATCCCGACTACAGCACCCGCACCGAACCCCAGCACATCATCGACGCCCTCGACCACCTGTAGCGGGTCAGGGGAGGTGAACTGGCGATCAGTTTCCGTGCTGCCCGCGGGCGTTGCCGCCTCCGGCTGCAGCGAGGGAGTCTCGCACCGCCGCGGGGATGTCATGGGTGCGCAGCAGCCCGTTCTGTTCGGCGTGGCGTGTCCTCATTGCCGGGGACCGGTCCGCGCCGCTCATCGCGCACCGCCAACAGCAAGCGAGAACTCCGCGGTCAGGGCGATGTTGATCATGTAGTTATGGTGCGTGTCGGGCCTCGGACACATCGAAATCATCGCCTGACCTGCGGATATTTCGTAGGGCGGGATCGGGACGGCATCACCGTCGGCCGGTTTCCGCAGGTCAGGTTCATGGGGGTTCAAGTCGGCGTTAGATCGCAGAACGGTAACAGCTCTGCGGACACGCTATTGGCCAGAGCAGCCCTAGTCGGGCTGCAAAGCGTGATTATGGGCCTGGCTAAAGGCCTGCGACCGCCGCAGCGCCCGACTCGATGGCCCGATCCGGCCCACCATCCCCCGGTTGGATGAGCACGACAAGCCGGTGGACACCCGCCGCTGCGAACCGCTCAGCCAGTTCCCTGGTGATCTCGCCGCGCGGGGTCACGCTTATCTCGAGCCCACCCAGACCTTCGGGCCGCTGCACCCGGTCGGCTGCGGCCTTCAGCCCGGCCACGCACTCGGCGGCCCGCTCCGGAGTCAGCCCGTACCCATACCAGCCATGGCCGCGCGCGATCGCCCGGCGGTAGGCGGCCGGGGTATGACCGCCGATGACCAGCGGCAGCCGCCGCTGCACCGGGCGCGGGTAGGCGTCGACGCCCGCGAAATTGACGAACCGGCCGTGGTAAGCCGGCTGGGGGTCATGCCACAGGGAACGCATCGCGTCGATGTACTCATCGGTGACCGCGCCGCGCTTGGCATAGTTCGCCCCGATGGCGCGGAACTCCGGCTCCAGGTAGCCTGCCCCGACGCCTAGCGTCACCCTGCCACCGGATAGCACGTCCAGGCTGGCCACTTCCTTGGCCAGCACCACCGGGTTGCGCTGCGGCAGGATCACAATCCCGGTCACCAGCCGGACCGTCGACGTGTGCGCGGCGGCCCAGGTCAGCGCGAACAGCGGGTCGAGCGCCGGCTCCTGCGGGCCCATCGGCGACGGCGGGACTTGCGGGTCAGGCAGGACCACGTGCTCGCCCGCCCACAGCGAGTCGAATCCGGCTGCCTCGGCGGCCCGCGCCGCCGCGGCCAGCGCCGCCGGCTGGCTCAGCTGCCTCATGTTGACGTGCACCAGACCAAGTCGCATGCCCATCCTCCCGCTACCTCGCCGCCGCCGGGTTCGCTGGCCATTCGCGGGCGAGCGGCCGCAGAGAAAACTCAAAGCCCCCAAACGATACCGAATGGGGGCTCGCGCGTCCTGGCCGCTGCCGATGGCATTCGGAAAAGCCAGTCCTCGCGATTAGCATGGGCCAATGCGGCGAATCGGCCCACGAGCACCATGGCCAGGCCTGCCAGCCGTGGGCGGCTAACTTGCTGGCGAAGGATACGGCTCCCGCGATAACCGCTGTTCCGTAAGCGTCCACTTCCGGCATCATGCCGCCGATCTCGTGCAGCTCGCCGGCAACAAGCGCCAGCGTGATCAGCGTCGCGAGGACGGCGGAGAGCCACCCCGTCAGTCGCGCCGACATGTGAGCGCCTCCGGGGCGCCGACGTGCGCCCGGACGTCCGCGTCACCGACCTGCCACGGGCGTTCCAAGATCATTTGACGTGTTAGATCACGATTCGTAGCGGCGCGTTGCGATCTGGTCGTCGGCTGCGTGTCGTGCCAGGGAATGCGACGAGGCCCCGGTAGGAACAGGGGTCCTCTCACAGATCCCAGCCACCGGAGCCTCGTCGTGGGCAAGTCTGCCATTCCTGCTGCCGTGCCTGCGCCCGCAGCGCCCATTGTTTCACTTCCGGTACCGGAAGATTGCTGTGACCTGCTGGAACTGCTGGCAGAGGTACCGGACGGGCGGACGGGGCAGGGCAGGGACCATCCGGTCGCGGCGGTGCTGGCGCTGGCCGCGGCGGCGGTCGTGGCTGGTATGAAGGGCTATACCGCGATCTCCGGGTGGGTCGCGGACGTGCCGCCGGCGACCCTGGCCGGCCTGTACCTGCGCTGCGGCGCCGCAGCGGCCCCGCCGCCGTCGAAGACCACCATCTGGCGGGTGCTCACCGACGCCGGGACCGAGGAGCTCGACGCGGCGGCCGGCACCTGGCTGATGGAACTCGCCGGGCTCGCCGGGCCGCCCGAGGCTGGCGGGGAGGACTGCCCGCCGGCATTGACGCAGGTCAGGCTGGACGGCAAGGCGGTCAGGGGCGCCAGGAACCCTGACGGGACACAGGTCCGGCTGCTCGCGGCCCTCGTCGGCCCGGACGCCGCGTCCTCGGTGGTCGCCGCGCAGGCCGGGGTCGGCGCGAAGACGAACGAGGTGCCGGTGGCCGCGGTCGTCCTCGGCCAGCTTGACCTGCACGGCAAGGTCGTGACCGCCGACGCGCTGCACACGGTCAAGGCCACCGCGCGCCTCATCCGCGAAGGCGGCGGCGAGTTCGTGCTCCCGGTCAAGGAGAACCGGCGTGCCCTGTTCGACGCGATCGACGCCCTGCCCTGGAAGGACGTCCCGGTCGCGCATGCCGCCACCGACCAGGGCCACGGGCGCATCACCACCCGCACCATCCAGGTCCTGCCAGCCCCTGAAGGGCTGCCGTTCCCGCATGTCAGCCAGGTCTTCCTCATCGAGCGGTACGTCACCGACCTGCAAGGCAAGCCAGTCTCGGCCGTCGCGGCCCTCGGCGTCGCCAGCCCGGAGCCCGGGCACGCAGGCCCCGCCGACCTGGCCCGCTACGTCCGGGAGCAATGGTCGATCGAGTCTCTGCACTGGATCCGCGACACCCTCTACCAGGAAGACAAGTCCCAGGTCAGGACCCGCTCCGGGCCAAGGGCCATGGCCTCGCTGAGAAACCTCGCCATCGGCGCACTCCGCACGGCCGGACGCACCGACATCACCGAGGCCACCCGATGGGCCGCACGCTCCATGGACAGGCCTTTCACCATCCTCGGACTCACATAATGATCTTGGAATGGCCGTGCCAGCGTTCCCGGGCAGGCCCTGCACAAATCCCTTGACGGTGCCGACGGCGTGATCCGCCCACTTCTGCAGTGCCTCCGGTGAGCCAGACCATGTAGATGTTCGTGCGAACATTCTTTTCTCCCTCCCTTCCTTCACCACGATCATCACAGGGCACCCGCCGGAGCACCCTCCCAGAATTCTGGGAGGGTGCTCCGGGACGTGTCACTCCAAGTGGTTAGGAAGATTAGCGAGCATGTCAGATAACCAACTGATTGCGCGGATCCCCGCTGCCCGCGTAGCCGAGTCCGGCGCGCAGATCTGGGTCCTCTCGCGCCCCCCCGTGGCCGATAGGCTCTACCGGCGCTCAGTCATGCCGGTAGCGAGCATAGTGGAGCAAGGTGGCTGCCGTGAATGTGTCCTGGAGTAGTAGTGGCCTGATTAAGGTAACGCGCAGCGTCGTCGCCTTCTCGCCCGGAGTTCCTACTGGGCCGCCGGCTCGGCCGCAGTCGGCTCGCTGGACGCGCCGTCAGTCGGGGCGGTAGCGTCACGGCTGTCCTGATCTGACAGGCAGGCCGTAGACTCCCGTCATGGTTGCTCGGCCCCAGGCTGACAGCGGCGTCAGGATCGCGGAACTCGTGGCGTCGCTGTCCTACGCCGCCGATCTTGGCCTTGGGCAGCCAATGGCGCACTGCATGCGGCAGACAGTGATAGCACTGCGGCTCGGGGGACTCGCCGGGGCCAGCGACCGCGAGCTGGAGGCCACCTATTACCTCGGCCTGATGATGAATGTTTACTGTCATGCAGACGCAGCCGAGCAGGCGCAGTGGTTCGGTGACGATATCAGCCTCAAGGGCGACGGGTTCGAGACGCTAGAGATGAGCACGGCTCGGACGATCTCGTTCCTCTTGCGGCGAGTGAGCTCCCACGGCAGCGGCGTGGCGCGCGCCAGGAGGCTCGCGGCCTTCCCCGTGGCCGGGATGAAGCAGGTAGGCGCGTTCATGACCACGCACTCCACCCTGGGGTCACAGTTCGCCAGGCAAATCGGCCTCGACGACGCCGTCAGCGCCGCCATCCAGCAGGCCTACGAGCAGTGGGACGGCAAGGGCTATCCCCGCCACCTGCGGGGTCAGCAGATCTGCCTGCCAACCCGGCTGGTGCAGCTGGCCAGCCCGGTCGAGATCTTCAGTCGACGAAAGGACACGGCGGCGGCCGTGGCGGTCGCGCGCAGGCATCGCGGGACGCAGTTCGACCCCGGCGCGGTGGATCTGTTCTGCGAGCACGCAGCTGACCTGCTTGACGGCCTCGACCAGGCCTCCGACTGGGACACCATCCTGGACAGCGAGCCTCCGCTCTCGCGGCGCGTCGCCGGCGCCGACCTGGACGATGTCCTGGAAGCGATGGCCGATCTTGTTGACCTGAAGAGCCCGTACGTGGCGGGCCATTCGCGGGGGGTGGCCAACCTGGCCGGTGAGGCGGCCCGGGTCTCGGGTCAGCCAGCGGATGCGGTCAGTATGCTGCGGCGCGCGGGGCTCATCCATGACCTCGGCCGGCTCGGAGTCTCCAACGGGATCTGGGACAAGCCGGGAGCCCTCACCCAAGCCGAGTTCGAGCGCGTCCGGCTCCACCCTTACCTGACCGATCGGATGCTGGCGCGCGTCAGCGTGCTCGGCCCAAGCCGGGAGATCGCCGCCCGGCACCATGAGCGACTGGACGGTTCTGGCTACCCGCGGGGCCTGACGGCGGCGTCGCTCACGCCGTCCGACCGGCTGCTGGCCGCGGCCGACGCGTATCACGCCATGACCGAGCCGCGTCCGCACCGTGCCCCGCTGGATCCCGAGCGGGCCTCCCGCGACCTGCGGGCGGAGGTCAGCGCCGGCGGCTGGATGGCACGGCAGTCGATGCCGTGCTCACGGCCGCGGGCCACCGCGCAACTGCGCGGCACCGGCAGCCTGGCGGGCTCACCGCACGCGAGGTAGAGGTGCTCGGCCTGCTCGCCCGCGGCCACTCGACGAGGGAGATCGCTCGCCAGCTGGTGGTGTCGCCGAAGACCGCTGCCAACCACATCGAGCACATCTACGCCAAGCTCGGCGTTTCCAGCCGGGCCGCGGCGACGCTGTTCGCTACGCAGCACGGCCTGACGGGCGCCTTCGAGCCCATCCGCTGACGGCAGGGCGCCCCGCCGCTCACGCGCCCTGCATCGCCTGCAGGTTCTTGTTGATCGCCGCTTCCACTGCCCGCAGTTCCTGGGCCGGGCTGATCTGGAGGAACTCGCTGCCCGCCGTGGCCGAGGGCGTATGGCCGGGCGGAGCGTAGTACGCTTCCCCTGCCTCGCAGACCTCCTCATGGTCGGCGTAGCGCCAGGTCAACGTTCCGGAGAAGACATAGCCCCAGTGCGGGCACTGACACCTGTCGTCTGGCAGGCCTTTGAGCATCGGCGCCAGGTCCGCGTCCTGCCGGATCGTCACGAAGGTGACGGCGTAGCCATCGAGCTCCCCGCCCCGGTCCTCCGCCGCGCCCATATCAGCGACATTTGTGGCGCTTTCTCTTGATACCTTCGGCATCCGGCTCATCTCCTCCACGTTGACTTGCTGCTGATAAGTCCGACGATAGGAGCCGCGGGGCGCACGGTTCATGAGGCGTTTGCCTCATCTTCCAGCGCGGCTGGCTCGCGGCCGGCGGCCGCGCCCAGGAGATGCGGCAGGCCTTGCTCTGTGCGTCGTCTATTCGACGCGCCTGACCGCACGCAGGGCGGACATTCGGCAATCGACATAATTGCGCGCGGCTGCTGGCTTCACTAGTCATAAGTGGGCAATCTGCGCCCCATCACTTCCGCCGCGGCCATGGCACCAGAGTCCGTATTCTGCGATCCGCATGCCACGGCCCGTCCGTAATATCCCCGCGCCGTGCTCACGGTCGCCATTCCTATGTCGACCCAGATGACGTGCTGCAGGACTTCATCCCAGCTGATGTGGCTAGTTATGTGGGCCTTGAAAACCGCCGCTGAGCTCGTCAGTACCCGGATATTCGTCGCCTGCGGTGGTTACGCATAGAGACATTGAGTTCCTCTCGATGCGGCGCGGCGCACCGGGGGGCCAAGGCCGCGATCGCCCGGCTAGTTCATGGCCTCGGGCCTGAGCAAGACGAAATTCGCTCGGCAGGTCGGTCACGGCCATTCCAAGATCATTATGTGAGTCCGAGGATGGTGAAGGGCCGGTCCATGGAGCGTGCGGCCCATCGGGTGGCCTCGGTGATGTCGGTGCGTCCGGCCATGCGGAGTGCGCCGATGGCGAGGTTTCTGAGCGAGGCCATGGCCCTTGGCCCGGAGCGGGTCCTGACCCGGGACTTGTCTTCCTGGTAGAGGGTGTCGCGGATCCAGTGCAGGGACTCGATCGACCATTGCTCCCGGACGTAGCGGGCCAGGTCGGCGGGGCCTGCGTGCCCGGGCTCCGGGCTGGCGACGCCGAGCGCGGCGACGGCCGAGACTGGCTTGCCTTACAGGTCGGTGACGTACCGCTCGATGAGGAAGACCTGGCTGACATGCGGGAACGGCAGTCCTTCAGGGGCGGGCAGGACCTGGATGGTGCGGGTGGTGATCCGCCCGTGGCCCCGGTCGGTGGCGGCGTGCGCGACCGGGACGTCCTTCCAGGGCAGGGCGTCGATCGCGTCGAACAGGGCACGCCGGTTCTCCTTGACCGGGAGCACGAACTCGCCGCCGCCTTCGCGGATGAGGCGCGCGGTGGCCTTGACCGTGTGCAGCGCGTCGGCGGTCACGACCTTGCCGTGCAGGTCAAGCTGGCCGAGGACCACCTCGGCCACCGGCACCTCGTTCGTCTTCACGCCGACCCCGGCCTGCGCGGCGACCACCGAGGCCGCGGCGTCCGGGCCGACGAGGGCCGCGAGCAGCCGGACCTGGGTCCCGTCAGGGTTCCTGGCGCCCCTGACCGCCTTGCCGTCCAGCCTGACCTGCGCCAATGCCGGCGGGCAGTCCTCCCCGCCGGCCTCGGGCGGCCCGGCGAGCCCGGCGAGATCCATCAGCCAGGTCCCGGCCGCCGCGTCGAGCTCCTCGGTCCCGGCGTCGGTGAGCACCCGCCAGATCGTGGTCTTCGACGGCGGCGGGGCCGGCTGCGGCGCCGCAGCGCAGGTACAGGCCGGCCAGGATCGCCGGCGGCACGTCCGCGACCCACCCGGAGATCGCGGTATAGCCCTTCATACCAGCCACGACCGCCGCCGCGGCCAGCGCCAGCACCGCCGCGACCGGATGGTCCCTGCCCTGCCCCGTCCGCCCGTCCGGTACCTCTGCCAGCAGTTCCAGCAGGTCACAGCAATCATCCGGTACCGGAAGTGAAACAATGGGCGCTGCGGGCGCAGGCACGGCAGCAGGAATGGCAGACTTGCCCACGACGAGGCTCCGGTGGCTGGGATCTGTGAGAGGACCCCTGTTCCTACCGGGGCCTCGTCGCATTCCCCGGCACGACACGCAGCCGACGACCAGATCGCAACGCGCCGCTACGAATCGTGATCTAACACGTCAAATGATCTTGGAACGCCCGTGGGAACGCTGGCGTGGTTTTCCTGATCGACCGCGACGGCGGGACCGCGCTGACAATGACTTTGTGGAACACCGAGGACACAGCTGGGTATTCGAGAGCGCTCGTCTACAATTCCTCACAAATAACTTGCGGAAGGCGAGGGTATTTATGCCGGAAATACACAGGTTCGGCCGGGCTGGCGTCCCGATAGGGATATTGCCGCCGTGCCCGCAGTGATACTCCCTCCCGGGGCGCTGGCCTTTCTGGCCGAACGCCACCTGGCGTCGTGCACCACCCTACGACCGGACGGCAGCCCCCACGTGACGGCGGTCGGGGTGACCTACGAGGATGACCGGGTGCTGGCCCGGGTCATCACCGGGGCCCGGTCGCGCAAGGTGGCCCATCTGCGGGCCGCCGGCGGACGAGGCCGGGTGGCCCTGTGTCAGGTCGACGGGCGGCGCTGGCTGACCCTGGAGGGATGGGGGAGGGTCAGCGACGATCCGGCCGAAGTGGCCGAGGCTGAGGCCCGCTACGCCGCTCGCTACCAGGCGCCCAGGCCGAACCCCGAGCGGGTGGTGCTGCTGGTGGAAGTCGACCGGGTGCTGGGCTGGGCCTGAAGTTCCCTACCCAGCGCGGCCATCATCCTGGCGGAAGGACTCAAGACGGAGGCTGAACGCGGATAGTGCTGAGAACTCGCAAGGCGCTGCGCGAGCGCCGTCTATCGTGGATCTCGGCCTTGTCTTCCGTAGTCGCGTAGCGAGGTGCCTGCATGAGGTCGCTGATGGCGGGCACGGTGGCGGCCCGGCCAGGCACCCGGCAAAGCGTGGGCAGGGACTTGCCGGACGGCACCTGACCCGTAGTCTCGAAGACATGACCGTTGCGTTGACCTTGTTCCGGTTCGAGGATTCCTACGCCCGCGAGGTGCCTGACTTGTCCGTGCCGTGGACGGCGGCCCCGACGCCCGACCCCGAGCTGCTGGTGCTCAACGAGGAGCTGGCGGTCGAGCTGGGCGTCGATCCTGCGGAGCTACGGGAGCCGCCGGGCGTCGCGCTGCTGGCCGGGCAGGCCCCGGGGGGGGTCACGACGGTCGCCCAGGCCTACGCCGGCCACCAGTTCGGCGTGTACTCGCCCCGCCTTGGGGACGGCCGCGCGCTGCTGCTCGGCGAGGTGATCGATATAAAGGGGCGCCGCCGCGACCTTCATCTCAAGGGGTCCGGGCGCACCCCGTTCTCCCGGGGCGGTGACGGCAAGGCCGTAGTGGGCCCGATGCTGCGCGAGTACGTGATCGGCGAGGCCATGCACGGCCTCGGTATCCCCACCACGCGGGCGCTCGCGGTGATCGCCACGGGCGAGCGGGTGATCCGGGAAAGAGCGCTGCCGGGCGCGGTGCTCACCCGGGTAGCGGCGAGCCATCTGCGCGTGGGCACGTTCCAGTACGCTGCCGCGTCCGGTGACCGTGAGCTGCTGCGTGCCCTCGCCGACTACGCCATCGCCCGTCACTTCCCGGACGCCGCCGGCGCCCCGAACCGCTACCTGGACCTGTACCGGCGCGTGGTCCAGGCACAGGCGCGGCTCGTGGCCCGGTGGGTGCTGGTCGGGTTCATCCACGGGGTTATGAATACCGACAACACGACGATTTCCGGCGAGACGATCGACTACGGCCCGTGTGCGTTCATGGACGCCTTCGACCCGGCCACGGTTTTCAGCTCCATCGACGAGCGCGGCCGCTATGCCTATGGCAACCAGCCGCAGGTCCTGCAGTGGAACCTGGCCCGGCTGGCGGAGGCCCTGCTGCCGCTGTTCGACGACAGCAGCGAGGCCGCGGTTGAGGCGGCCACGGAGGTGCTGAACGGGTTCACTGCCGCCTACGAGCGTCACTGGGCTGAGGGCATGGCGGCGAAGCTCGGGATCGCGGCGCCGGACCGGGCTCTGGTGGAGGACGTCCTGAAGCTGATGCGGTTGCAGACGGTCGATTTCACGCGTTTCTTCCGAGCGCTGTCCGCCGGCACCGCGCGGACGCTGTTCACTGAGCCGGAGCCCTTCGATGCCTGGGCCGCCCGCCGCGAGGTCCTGCTGCCCGCGGACCGTGCCGCGGTGGCCGCCGCGATGGACCGGGTCAACCCCGTCTACATCCCGCGCAATCACCGCGTCGAAGAGGCGCTTGCTGCGGCGACCGAGGGCGAAATGGGGCCCTTCCACCGTCTCGCGGACGTCGTCTCCCGCCCCTTCGAGGAGCGGCCCGGCCTGGAAGACTACGCCGGTCCAGCACCCGTGAGCGGCGCCTCGTACGTCACCTACTGCGGCACCTGAGCACGGGGACCCTCCCCGGCACCACCCGGACCAGGCTGCCCCCAGCTACAACGACCTGCTGCGACAGGCCACGAGGATTCCAGCGTCCAAAACTGCTGTCGCCGAATCCCTCAAGCGCACCCTGCTAACGGCGCTGTCGCATTCTCGGCGCCGTCGCATTCTCGTTGGTGACGGGCTGTCCTGTTCTGCCACTATGAGTCATGAGTGACGCGATACAGCTGCGGCCCAGATCGCGGACCGCGCACGCTGGCGGCCGCGGCAAAGGGCAAGATCGTGAACTCAGCGGTCAGGGCGATGTTGATCATGTACGTAAGGTGCATGCCGGGCCTCGGACACACATTACAAGGCTCTGACCTGCTGATATCTAATCTTACTTCTGGATATCGATACATAGTCACAGGTCAGTGGCATAGGGGTCCAAGCCGGGTCCAGATCGCGGAACGGTAACGACGTCTGCATCTGCCGCATAGCATCGTCAATCCCGGCGTCCGGCACGGCGGCGCCGTCCGCTGACCTGTCTACCGCAGCGAGCGTGCGGCCCTCACCCCGCCAAGGCACTGGGACAGCTCGAGGAAGCGCCGCGCGACCGGGTCGTCCATCAGCACCGCGCGCCGATGAGCAGCATCATGTATGTCCTGAAGCCATCGGACGCGGAGTCGCGGTCGCCGGAGCCGTCGAGCAGGGACGAGGTGGCCTTGACCGAACGAGCGTGTGGGTGCGGCATCGGCGAGCACCGCGTCGCACGCCGCGGTGAACTTGGCGTCCCGGTCCCGGATCAGGAACTTGAAGCCGCTAGCGCAGTCCTCAAGGTTCATCATCAGGTTGCCCGCCCGCTGCGTCACCACTCCCCCGTGGGGTGGGCGGTGATCCCGGCCACACGCGCCCGGCGGGTGCCGTGCTCAACGAAGAACAGCACGTAAGGCGGCCAGGAACACGGTATCGACATGGAAGAAGTCCGCCGGATCGTCGTCGTGACCGTCCAGAAACGCCCGCACCAAACTCCGTGGCGTGCGGAGTCAAAGCATCACGATCCAACTCGCGTAGATCAGGCCGTCCACCGATGCCCAACTGGTAGGCATTGGTCTTTGGGCATAAGCCCCTTTGAGCATCTTCAGGCTTACCGGGCCGCTTGTGCGTCCCCGGCTCTGGCCTAACCGTCCGCGAACGCGGCCATAGCCACACCTAACAGGCCCTGTCCGAGACTGTGGGCGACGTTAGTCGCGAGCGCCGTAGGTTGCCACCAGTCGATCGAGGTGAAATTCGGTCGGCCGCCTCCCGGGAGGCTAGTCCTAGTCCCACGGCGGGCCATGCGCTGGGGATGCGATCCGCCCTGTGCAGTCAGCTTCCACTTGTGCCGCAACCGAACTAAAGAGACATTTGTCATTAAAGACACAAAATTGACATACGGCATGATCTTTAATCAATTGAGGGTGGCAGAAATAGGATGATCTAGCGCACCCGCGTCGCATTGGCTATTGTATAGCCCATGAAGGCAGTGTAGATGGTAATCCAAGATCATCTAACCCCACTTTCGAACATATGACTTGAGCAGTATGGGCTTGATAAAGCTTCACGGTTTCCGTGATTGCGAGATTCGGTTCGACCAGGCGAGAGGAATCCTCATGCACTGGCCACCCAGCCTACAGATCAGAGGACGGACCAGAGAACTGAAATGGCTGTCGGTGCCAATAGCGGCGGCGGCGGCGATCGCCGGCGGTGGCATGGCTGCTGCTTCGGCCACGGTGACCCATGCGGCAGCACCTGCGGCTTCGGTGCCTGCTGGCGGCCTGGCCAGTTACGTTAACCCGTTCATCGGCACCGGGGGCGGCGGGGACGTGTACCCGGGCGCCGTCGCCCCGCACGGCATGGTGGCGTGGTCGCCGGATACCACCAGCGGGACTCCGGGGGGCTACTGGTACCCCGACAACACGATCAAGGGTTTCAGCCTCAACCACTTCAGCGGGCGGGGCTGTCCCTACGAGGGCGATATCCCGTTCATGCCGGTTACCGGGCCGGTCACTTCTTCCCCGGCCACCAACCCGTCGGCGTTCCTGTCCACCTTCTCCCACTCCAAAGAGTCCGCGTCGCCCGGCTACTACCAGGTGCGCCTGAACTCGGGGGTGAAGGTCGCGCTCGGCGCCACCACCCGCACTGGAATCGGCCAGTTCACCTACCCCTCCAGCGCGTCCGCCTCCAGCCTGATCATCAACGACGGCGGCAGCGCCCTGGGCGACCGGATCGCGACCGTCTCGATTGACCCGGCCACCTCGACCGTCACCGGGTCGGCCACCACCACCGTCGGCTGCGGAAGCGACCCGTACACGGTCTACTTCACGGTCCGCTTCGACCATTCCTTCACCAGGTACGGCACCTGGAACGGCGGGACGCTGACGGACGGCTCCACCTCGGCCTCCGGTGCCCAGTCTGGTGCCTTCCTGTCGTTCAACACCTCCAACGGCAAGCCGGTCACCGCGCGGACCGCGCTGTCGTATGTCAGCGTGGCCAACGCGAAGCTGAACCTGAGGACCGAGGACCCGAGCTGGAGCCTGAGCTCCGTGGTGGCCCGCACTCGCGCAGCGTGGAACAAGGCGCTGTCGGCGATCCGGGCCTCCGGCGGTGACACCGCGGATGAGACCGTGTTCTACACCGAGCTGTACCACTTCCTGATCGAGCCCGGCGTCTTCAGCGACGTCAACGGCCGGTACATCGGCTTCGACAACAAGATCCACACTGTCCCGGCCGGCCACGCCCAGTACGACAACATCACCACCTGGGACGGGTATCGGTCGTTCATCGGCCTGCTGGCACTGCTGGAACCCGGCGTAGCAAACGACGTCATCACCTCGATGCTCAACGACGCCGCGCAGGGCGGGCCGGGGCTGCCCCGCTGGGAGCAGGCCAACCGCAACTCAGGCGGCATGGTCGGCGACGATCCTGACCCCTACATCGCCACGGCCTATGCCTTCGGCGCGCACGGCTTCGACACCAGCGCCGCGCTGCACGCGATGGATCTCGGCGGCTCGGTGCCCACTACCACCTCCGGCGGCCACCTCGTCCGGGAGAACGACCGGCAGTGGATATCCGGCCATTACGACCCGGGCACGGCCTCGGTCAGCCTTGAGTACGGCGTCGACGACTTCTCCATCGCCACCTTCGCCAAGGCGCTCGGCAAGACCGCCCTCTACAACAAGTACATGCCGCGGGCGCAGAACTGGGAGTACACCTTCAACCCGGCCACCAGATTCGCCGAGCCGAAGGACTCCGCCGGCGCGTTCCCGGCGAGCTTCAGCCCGACCAGCGACACCGGCATGACCGAGGGCGACTCCTACCAGTACACGCCGCTGGTCCCGTTCAACGTGGCCGGGCTGACTGCCGCCTTCGGCGGGTCCGCCGCCTACACGAAGTACCTCGAAAAGCTCTACACGAACCCCGACACGGCCAACTCCGGGCCTAACGGCACCGGCGCGTGGGTCGGCAACGAGCCGAGTGAGGAGATCCCCTGGGAGCTCGACTACACCGGCGCGCCCGAGCGGGCTCAGGGCGCCATCAGAAGCGTGATCACCCACGACTACCCACCCACCCCGGGCGGCCTGCCCGGTAATGACGACGGCGGGGCGCTGTCATCCTGGTACGTGTGGGCAGCCATCGGCATGTACCCGGAGACTCCGGGCGCGCCGGCCCTGGCCCTGGGCAGCCCGTTGTTCCCGCACACCCAGATCACCCTCGGCAACGGGAAAGTTCTCACCCTGAACGCCAACGGAAACACGGATCGCACGCCGTACATCCACGCCATGACCGTCAACGGCAAGTCGTGGAACCGTGCCTACCTGCCACTGTCGGCAGCCAACGGCGGCGGCACGATCGGCTACTCACTGAGTTCCATCCCTGACAACAGCTGGGCCAGCGGGCGGGACGCCGCCCCGCCGTCCTTCACCAGCGACGAGAAGCCGGCGATCGGCTACACCACGCCGACGAGCCAGGTGACCGTCAAGCCGGGCGGCACCGTCAGCGTGAGCGTGGCGGCGCGGAACATCACAGGCTCGGCGCAGATGGTCCACTGGACGGCGGCGCCCGCCTCCGGGGTAAGCCTCTCCGCGGGGTCAGGCCGCTTCCAGGTCCCCGCGTCCAGCGAAGGCCAGCAGCAGGTGCAGGTCAGGGCCGGGAGCACCCCGGGCACTGACCCGGTGACCTTCCGCCTTACCACGGCAGACGGTACCGCCCTGCCCAACGTCATGCTCAACGTAGTCGTGTCGAACTAGGAGGGGGAGGCCATTGCCGTCCAGGCTGTGACAGCATCCCGCACCCTGCTTCGGCGCTAGATGCGGGCCGCGGGCGATAGCTGAGCGTTGGAGTGCCGTTACCGCGTGCCCAGTCCGCGAGCGAGGAGGAGCTGCCGGGTGCGGGCTCCGGTCTTGGCGAGGATGGCTTTGAGATGATCGCCGGCGGTGTGCTCGGATACCACCATCCGCACAGCGATCTCGCGGGTGTCGAGGCCCTCGCAGAGCAGCGCGAGGACTTCGGATTCGCGGCGGGTCAATCCGCAGGCCCGGGCATAGATGTCCAGGCGGTCCGCCGCGGTGCTCGGCTCGATCGCCACGGCGATGTCCGTCCCCAGTCGCGACGCTTTGACCGTCACCCAGCGGCTGCCACCGAGGTGTATCCGTGACCATGCCGGGCCGATCGGCATGCCGTGCTCGTGTGCGACAAGGGCGGCGGCAATGTTGTAGGCAGCGGCCGGGATTGGCGCCATGGGCTCATCGGGCGGGTTGAGGCGCAGCAGCGCATTGGCCGCCGCTTCGGTCTGGCTCCGTACTTGCAGACTGGGGTCGAGGACGACGACCGCGGGCCCAACCGGGTGCAGTTGCCGTCCTGGGTCGACGAACGTGCGGGCGATGGCCGCGCGCAGTCCGGCCGTCACCGGTCGGGCGAGCGTGGCGAGCAGCCGCAGTTCCTGCGCCTGAAAGGATCCGCCGTAACGCCACAGGTCGAGCACACCCCAGCAGCCGTACTTGTCGCCGAATACGACCACGGCGGTATCACTGACGCCGAGCTTGCTCTGCACGTCACGCCAGAGCAGTGACCTGTCGGGATGCCCGTCCGTCTCGTGCATCAGCGAGGTGGCCGTGATTCCGGCCTCCAGCACGTGATCCCAGCGGCAGTACGGAGTGAGGTACCGGGAGCAGATCAGCGCGGGCAGCTGTGGCCAGGAAAGGCCGGGCACGTCGGCCAGCGGCGAGGTAAGTACGCGAGAGACTGGGTCACTGAGCGGGAAGTTATACCCGCCGAACGGGACGGCTCGGCGCATTAGAGCGACGAGCTCCTCGCGCAGCGCCTTGGCCGACAGCGGCTGGCGGCACACCGCCTCCACCCGTCCGGCGAGTTCGCGTGAGGCCGCCATCAGCCCAGCATAAGCCGGCAAAAATATCCCCTGGATCGGGGATAGGACGGCGCGTGTCGTTGGGGCAGCCTGGGTTCAGCCGATCCGAGGAGAAAACATGATCACCGTCCATATTGAGAACAACGTCCAGGACTTCGACGCATGGAAGGCGAACTTCGATAAGTATGAGCGGTTCCGTGCCGAGCAGGGAGTGCAGTCCTACCAAGTGAGCCGCAGCCTCACCGACCCGAACGAAGTCGTCATCGACCTGGAATTCCGTGACGAGACGGCCGCGCAGGCGTTCTTGCCCCGGCTCAGGCAGATCATGAGCAGCCCCCAGGGCCAGACGCAGCTGGTGCGGCACGCCGACCCGCGGCTGTACGCCGTCGTGACCGAGCGCGTCCCGTCGGCGGCGACCGGCTGATCCTGGCGTTTCGGGCAGCAGACCAAGGACGCCAGCGAACCACTGTTACAGCGACATCGTGCGGGTTGCCCAGTTGCCGGGCGGCCCGCACCTTCATGCGGAGGCCAGGCTGCTATTCCTACCTTCGGAAATTGGTCTTTTGCCGCCAGCAGGAATAGCGAACTCCATGATCAGGACGATGTTGATCATGTACACCTACAGTCAGGACCACAACCGTCTCCACGCGCTCACCCGCCAGGCGTCCTACCACGCAGAACGCGAGGACCGCGGGGATGCCGAAGATAAGGAATCCCGGTCCGAGGTTGGGGTCGGAAAACGCCTGAGCCACGGCCGCCATCAGGGCGAGGATGGTTCTTGCGGCGTTGTCGCGAGTCTCTAGTGTGGTGCGTCCGAGATTCAACGGTTAATGTCTGCTAGTTTACTGGCATGTCACATTCGGGTCCTTCTGCCGCCGTGATCGTGCTGTCCGAGGACGAGCGGGCCGAGCTAGCGCGACGGGCGGCGCTGCCGGAGCGCCGTCGGTCTGACCGGGCCCGGATCGTGCTGGCCTGCGCGGAGGGGATGCCGAATGCCGTGGCCGCGCGAGAGCTGGAGGTCGCGGTCAAGTCGGTGTCGAAGTGGCGGCGCAGGTTCGCCGAGCAGCGGCTGGCCAGCCTGGAGGACGACGCGCCGATTGGCCGGCCGAAGGCGGACCTGGTCCTGTCCGGAGCCGAGCGGGCGCAGCTGACCCGGTGGGCCCGGCGCGCGAAGACGGCCCAGTACCTGGCGATGCGGGCGAAGATCGTGCTGGCCTGCGCCGAGGGCGTCATGAACAAGCAGGTCGCCGCGGACCTGGGCGTCGACGAGTCGACGGTGGACCGCTGGCGGGCCCGGTTCGTCGCCGGCTGGCTGAAGGGGCTGCACGACGAGCCGCGGCCCGGCCGGCCCCCGTCGGTCCGCCTCGATCAGGTCGAGGACGTCATCGTGGCCGCCCTGGAGTCCCTGCCGGGCAGCGACACCCACTGGTCGCGGGCCTCGATGGCCGCTCACTCAGGCCTGAGCAGGTCCACCATCGGGCGGATCTGGAGGGACTTCGGCCTCAAGCCGCACCGGCAGGACTCCTTCAAGCTGTCGAAGGACCCGTTCTTCATCGAGAAAGTCATCGACGTCGCCGGGCTCTACCACAACCCGCCCGAGAAAGCGGTCGTGCTCTGCGTGGACGAGAAGTCCCAGATCCAGGCGCTGGACCGCTCCCAGCGGTCCTCCCGATGATGCCGGGCATGCCCGAACGCCGTACCCACGACTACCTGCGCCACGGCATCACCAGCCTGTTCGCCGCCTTCAACACAGCCGACGGCACCGTCATCAGCGAACTGCACCGCCGCCACCGGGCCGCCGAGTTCCGAAAGTTCCTGGCAAAGATCGATAAGACCGTCCCGGCCGGCTGGCAGTTCACCTGGTCTGCGACAACTACGCCACCCACAGCACCCCCGAGATCAAGGCATGGCTCAAGAGGCACCCGCGCTTCCACGTCCACTTCACCCCCACCGGCTCCTCCTGGATGAACCAGGTCGAACGCTGGTTCGGCCTGCTCACCGACAAGCTGATCCGCCGCGGCGTCCACACCTCCGTCCAGGCCCTGGAAAACGACATCCGGAACTGGATCGCCACCTGGAACGACAACCCCCGCCCCTTCACCTGGACCAAGACAGCCGACGAGATCCTCAGTTCCCTCGCCGACTACCTCGCCAAGCTCCCAACCGGACAGCCCAAAACCAGGCAAGAATAACCAGCGAAATCTCGGACGCAGCACACTAGGATCCTGGCCGGCAAAGACTGCCCGGTCAGGCTTTCGACGGTGCCACGTTCGCCTTGGCTGCGTTGCGTGCTTCGCCGAGTTCGGTGGCAGTGAAGATCATGACCGACAGTCCAATCAGGAACGTCCCGAGAATCCGGGCGATGGTGAGTGAGTCGCCTAGCCAGAACACAGCACTGGCCAGCCCGAAGACGGGGATCAGATTCACGATAATGCTCGCCGGGGCCGCTCGCACTCGGGCGATGGCGTAGTTGTAGAGCAGGAAGCTTGCGGCGTAGCCGATGATGCCCAGGAAGATTGCGGCGAACCAGAATCTCGCAGCCACGTGGCTGGGTGTGGTTTCGACGTGCGTCGCCCACACGAAGGTAACTGCGGGAAGGATGAGGATCGTCGCGGTGGTGAACTGGCAGGCCGTCACCGTTAGCGGGTCTGAATCGTCCCCCATTCCTCGGGCGACGATCGTGTAGGCAGCAGCGCTGAGGACGCCGGCCAGAACGAGCAGGTCGCCGAGTCCCGCGCCCGTGAATGATCCCGCGCCTTCGAGGGTCGCGACGCCGGCCAGTGCTAGAGCGAGCGCCACGGTGATACGGCCGGTGATGCGTTCGTGCAGGAAGACGGCCGCCAGCAGGACGATGAAAACCGATTCCAGGCCGGATAGCAGCGCGCCGTTAGCGGCGCTGGTCCGGGCCAGGCCAAGCAGGTCGCCGGCGTAGGCGAGCGCTGGTTCGAACAGCCCTAGCAGCACCGCCCGCCGCCACGGCGGCGGTGGGCGGTGGCCGCGCAGGATCACGATCGTCCACAGCACCGCGGTTCCGGCGATCAGCGAGATCGCTAGCAGGGTGATCGGGCCGAAGCCGCTCAGGGCGTACTTGGTCACGCTGACCGCTGTGCCCCAGAACAGCGCCGCGGTGAGCAGCGCGGCGAGCGGCAGCCTGGTTATCATCGTCGTCCTGCTCGGCTACTGGACGAGGACAAGTAGGCGAGCTGAGATGGTGAACATGGCTTTCTCCCGTCTGCTGACGTACCGACTGCCCGCGGTGTGGACGCACCCGGCCAGCGCATTGGAGCGACCGTGATCGACCGTGAGCGGTCGGCATCCGACGGCCGCCCGAGGTTCAGAGCTGGCCACCTGTGCCGGAGACCGGACCCGATGACTGATGGCGACTCGTGGTCAGCCATGCGTCTAGCTCAGCGCATTCGGCACCGCGACCGAATCGGGAGGACGTCCCTATCTTTTGCTGCCGGTCCGGGCTGCCTCGGCGCGAGGTTGCCAGGCAGTCGAAATGCTGTGGGCAAGCGCCCGCTCCGATAGCGACGGACGCTGGGAACAGACTTCAGTGACCGGTTCAACCGAGCGGCGCGCGAAGCCGGCCACGAAAGATAGGTATGCGGCGCCCGTAATTTAGGGAGATCGCTCCGATGCAGCCATGTACTCCGCGTTCGTACGCTCTAGCTGTCCCGACCGGCGACGACCCGAGCAAGACACTAGTGCCCTCTACATGGACATCCACACCGTCCACGGCATGAGCCACTGCCGATGGCGTCGCTCAGGCCCATGCCGCAGACATCCAAGCGCAGGGCACCCACGACGTCCGATATCTCCGCGACTGGGTGAGTGGGTCCAGAGCAGGATCTTCTGCCTGGTCGACGCACCGTCTGCGGATGCCGCGAATACCGTGCAGCGCGAGGCGCACGGACTGGTTGGCGACGACGTTTTCGAAGTGCAGGAAGGGCTGTGATCCGCACGCTGCTAGTCCCGAACCTGATCGGCCCGCCGTTGCCGGTCCGGATCGGCACGGTGCGCATCCGAGGTCGTTGAGAGAAGATGCTGAATATGACTTTGCTGGAACGCGGTCCGGTGCTGGCTTCGCTGCGCCAGTACGCGCACGAAGCGGGTCAGGGTGAAGGGCGACTCATCCTGATCGCCGGTGAGGCAGGCGTAGGAAAGTCGGTGCTGGTCGAGCGGTTCCAGCGCGATCTGCCCGACGCCCGCTGGTCGTGGGGGGCCTGCGACGGACTCTCGACACCGCGCCCACTCGCCCCGCTGTTCGACCTCGCCCGCGATCTCGGCGGCGCGCTGGAGGATTTGTGCCGTGGCCGACCCGAGCGCGACGAGCTGTTCGCCGCGTTGCTGAGGCAGGTCACCGGTGATGATCGACTGGACGTGATCGTGATCGAGGACATCCACTGGGCGGACGAGGCGACGCTCGACCTGATGCGGTTTCTCACGCGACGCATCCGCGCGGAGTCGGTGCTGGTGGTCGCCACGTATCGCGACGACTGGCTCGCACCATCGAGCCCGCTTCGTCTTGCGCTGGGCGATCTCGCCGCGCGGCGTTGGACACGCCGACTCGACCTTCCGCCGCTGTCGATCGAGGCCGTCCGGACGATGGCCGCCGGGACCGACCTCGACGCCGACCAGCTGTACCAGCTCGCCGGCGGCAATCCGTTCTACGTCACCGAAATGCTTGAGGCCGGGACACAGGGAGTCCCGCTATCGGCGCGTGACGCGATCCTCTCGAGGACCGGGCGGCTCAGCGACGCGGCCCGGCAGGTACTCGAGATGACTGCACTCATGGGCCTGCGGATCGACGTGAGCCTGCTCGCCGATCGACAAGCTGCGCTGGACGAGCTCAGTGCGTCCGGACTGCTGGTCGATAAGGGAATCGGCCTGCGCTTCCGGCACGAGATCGCCCGGCTGGCGATCGCGCAGGAGATCCCCGCCCACCGGCAGGCGGTGATCCACGCAGAAATCCTCAACGCGTTGCTAGTCAACGGCAGCCGCGATGACGCGCGCATGGCCTTTCACGCTGAGGGTGCCGGCGACGAAGAGGCAGTCGTCCGGCACGCGTCACTCGCCGCGAGACGAGCCGTTGATCTCGGCTCACACCGCGAGGCTGCGGCCCAGTACGAGCGTGCACTGCGATGGGCGGCGCATGCCGCACCGTCCGCGCTGGCTAAGCTCTACACCGGCCTAGCCGAAGAGGCGACTCTAAGCGACCGATCGCAAACCGCAGCCGACGCCGACGAGCAAGCACTGCAGCTGTGGCGGCTGCTCGAAGATCGCCGCCACGAGGGCGAGTCATTGCAGCACTACTCGCTGGCACTGAAACATCTGTGCCGAGGCGATGAAGCGGTAGGTGCCGCCGTCCAAGCGATCAGCACGCTCGAGCCACTCGGCGAGACCCGCGAGCTGGCCAGGGCGTACGTGACGCTAGCCGCCCTCCGGATGACGCGCAACGAGAACGACGAGGCGATCGAGTTGGCCCGGCGAGCGCAGGCTCTCGCCCGTTCGCTTGGCGCATCCGACGTCATTGCCGACGCACTGAACACCGAGGGCTGCGCCGTGTCCGCAAGCGACCCGAGCTGGGTCGAGCTGATCGGCAGCTCACTTGAGCTGGCAATCTCGTACAACCTAGCCAATCAGGCCGGTCGCGCCTACAGCAATCTGTACGGCATCTCGTGCGACCAGTTCCGGTTCGACGACGGAGAGCAGTACTACCGCGACGGCATCGCCTACTGCGAGCAGAACGACCTAGAAAGGCACTCCTATTTCCTCCGCGCAGCTCGAGCCGGCGTCCTCGAACATCGCGGGGATTGGGACGAAGCGGTGGCGATCGGTGTTCTGCTGCTCGAGGAAAGCTCGGCCGCCCCACTGAATCAGATCGTCGTCCAGACCCTGATCGGCGTGATCCATGCGCGCCGCGGCGAGCCGGAGGCCTGGCGCGCCCTCGACAGCGCGATCGCCAACGCGGCGCCGACCGGACAGCCACAGTACGTCGTACCGACCCGGCTCGCTCGGACCGAGGCATTCCTGACCGAAGGCCGAGTTGACGAGGCGCGACACGAAGCCGAACTGGCCGTCGATGCCGCGCACGACATCGACGAGTGGATGCGCGGAACGCTGCGCCGCTGGCTTGACCGCACTGGCTCCAGCCGAACCGTCGATGGCCCCATTGCCGGGCCGTACCGGCTCCAGGAATCCGGCGAGCACGCAGCGGCTGCGCGTGCGTGGGATGAGCTCGGCTGCCGCCTAGACGCGGCGCTCGCACTGCTTGACTCATCGGACGAAGACGAATTGCGCGACGCACTGCGGCGCCTCGATGAACTAGGCGCGAAGGCAACGGCCGGCCTCGCCCGCCAGAAGCTGCGCCACATAGGTGCCCGGTCGGTGCCGGCAGGCCCGCGCCGAGCGACCCGGGCGCATCCACTCGGGCTCACCCCGCGCGAATGCGAGGTGCTCGAGTTGATCTGTGAAGGGCAGACCAACGCCCGGATCGCCCGCACGTTGTTTATCTCGGCCAAGACGGTTGATCACCACGTCTCAGCCGTGCTGGCCAAGCTTGGCGTCGAGAACCGCGAGGCGGCCGCTGATATAAGCCGGAGCCTCACTGCTTAACCGAGCCAGTGATGAACAGTCCTCAACGCCGCCACCCATTTCGGCATGAGCGGAAGTGTCCGAGCGCTACCCGCCCAACACTCAACTGCCTGTCCCTACCGGCCGAGATGCCAAGACCGTCGACCACCCCGTCTCCGCCGTGCTGACCAAACTCGGCAGCCCGACCGCAAAGTCGCCGCCGCCACGCCGCCCGGCTGCGGATGGCCGACGAGGCAGAAATATAGGGAACACGCCGGGGGAAACCGGGGATTGGCTCCCGATTCGGATCACGGGCTTACCGCCGTACGGTCGCTTTGACTCATCCGGAGTGAGAGGAGATCATCATGAATCCCATCCGCCGCATCCGCCGTATCGCCGGCGCGCTAGCCGGGCTAGCCTTCGCCTGCCTCGTGCTCTCCGTCGCAGCGCCCGCCGCGTTCGCCAGGACTGTCCCACCCTCTGATGGCTCAAGGCGCGTCACCACGCCGGCGCCGCCGCCAGTCCAGGTCCACACAGTGATCGAGAGCGGGATGACCGGCTGGCAGATCGCCCTGATCGCCGTGGGGGCAGCGCTGGTCGCGGCCACCATCGCGGTGCTGTTGGACCGGGCGCGCACCGCCCGCCTCAAGCCGCTCGCCAAGGGCACCTGAGCCACGAGCGGCAGTCAGCGGGGCCGGGGCGCCTACGCCCGGCCCCGCCCGCGCACCGATTTGCCTCACCGGATCGGCCAGCCCACACTGCTGGAGATATTTCAAGCCGTCATCGCCGCGAGGCAGGCCATGGGCCGCGGACGACTTACCGAGACCGTTCTGTCAGCCACCTGGTCTGCCGGGGTTCGCCCCCGAGCACCCATACCCGGCCGCGGTCGATGACGCTCTCGCCGCCTACGAAACCCTCCTGCAGGACGGCACCGCCCCAGCCGACATCGTCTTCGCGGGCGAGTCGGCCGGCGGCGGCCTCGCCATAGCCACCCTGGTCAACGCCCGCGCTCACGGGTTGCCCCTGCCCGCCGCGCTCTACACCATGTCACCCTACGCCGACCTCACCCTGGCCGGGACGACCCTGGAAACCAAGAGCAAGGCGGACCCGCTGCTCAGCCGCGAAGCCCTCCAAGCCAGAGTCGCCGACTACACGGCGGGGCAAGACGCCGCTCTCGGCCTGATCAGCCCCATCTTCGCCGACCTGTCCGGCCTGCCGCCGCTGATCATCCAGGCCGGAACCCACGAGGTCCTCCTCGACGACGCGCTCCGCCTCGCGCAGCCGCGCCGCCACCGCCGACGTCGACATCACCCTCGACATCACCCCCGGGGTGCCGCACGTCTTCCAGGCCTATTACCCGATCCTCGACGAAGCGGCCGCGGCACTAGACAGAGCCGGGCAGTTCCTGTCGGCGCACCTCGCCGTCGCAGCACGCGTCACCGGCTAGCGACGGGAGTTCACATGGCACAGCCAGTCGATTCACCAGGTTTCCCGGATACGCGGGACCACCCGACGGCACCCGCCGACCGGCGCTGGATGATCTTGGCCGTGGTGGCTGTCGCTCAGCTGATGGTGGTGCTTGACTCCACCATCGTCAACATCGCGCTGCCGTCGGCGCAGCACGCGCTAGGGTTCGCCAACAGTGACCGGCAGTGGGTGGTGACGGCCTACGCCCTTGCCTTCGGCAGCCTGCTGCTGGTGGGAGGCCGGCTCGGCGACATGTACAGCCGCAAGTGGGTCCTCATCGCGGGCCTGGTCGGATTCGCCGTCGCCTCGGCGATCGGGGGCGCGGCCGTCTCGTTCGTAATGCTGGTGTCAGCCCGGGCGCTGCAGGGCGCCTTCGCCGCCATCCTCGCGCCAGCCGCGCTGGGTACTCTGGTCAGCACGTTCCGGAACCCGCTTGAGCGGGGCCGGGCCTTCGCAGTCTTCGGCTCGGTCGCCGTCGGCGGCGGCGCTGTGGGCCTGATCCTCGGCGGGGTGCTCACCCAGTACCTGTCCTGGCGTTACACGCTGTTCGTCAATCTGATCTTCGCCGCGATAGCCATGGCCGGCGCCCTGGCGTACATCCACAGCAACCGTCCGGCTAACCCGCCGCGGATGGACTGGCCTGGGGCCGTGCTGGCCTGCTCCGGGCTGTTCCTCATCGTCTTCGGCTTCTCCCGCGCCGAGACCGACGGCTGGACCGCCGCGCTGACCCTCGGCTCGCTGGTTCTCGGCGCGGTCCTGCTCACCGCGTTCGTCGTCGCCGAACGGCGATCCAGTCACCCGCTGCTGCCGCTGCGGGTCATCCTTGACCGCACCCGGGGCGGCTCCTACGTCGGGGTCGGCATCACCGGAATTGCGCTCTTTAGCATTTTCCTGTTCCTCACCTTCTACATGCAGCAGGTCAAGGGGTACAGCCCGCTGACCACCGGGCTGTTGTTCCTGCCGCTGGTCGCCGGGACCCTGGTCGCCTCCACCTTGTACAGCGCCCTGCCCCAGGTCGGGCCCCGCCCCCTGGTCACCGCGGGCATGCTGCCCTCACGGAACGGGCTTGAAGAACTCACCGGCGAAGGCCCGGCCCTCATCCCGGAGCCGGCATCAGAGATGGCGACGCCGGACCCTCCGCCGCAGGACCAGGCGGCCAGCGAGCTGCACTCAGCGGCAAAGGTAATGCCCGTGGGCCTGCTCTGCTGCTCGCCAGTAATAGACCCTGGTCTCCCACCAGCGCCGGCCGGGCGCTCCTTGTAGCATCGCGGCCCCGAGCGGCTTGATGACTGACGAGACGGAACCGCGGCTGCCTGGCCAGCCGCCAGATCCAGCGATTCGAAGAAGAGACCGTGATAAGGGCAGTCAGGTACGACGAGTTCGGCGGCCTCGACGTGTTGCGGGTCGACGAGGTGGAACGGCCGGTGCCCGGGGACGGGCAGGTCCTCGTGCAGGTGAAGGCGTCCGGAATCAACCCCAGTGAGGTGGCCACCCGCACCGGGGCGGTGTCGAAGCTGTTCCCGTCGACGTTCCCTTCAGGGCAGGGCAGCGACCTCGCCGGGGTCATCGAGGAGGTCGGTGCCGGCGTCGGCGGATTCTCGCCCAACGATGAGGTGATCGGGTTCACGCAGCAGCGGGCGTCCCAGGCCGAGCTGGTCCTGGTTGAGGCCGACGACCTCACCCGCAAGCCGGAGAAGGTGTCATGGGAAGTGGCCGGCGGCCTGTACGTCGTCGGCGTGACCGCGTGGGGGGCGGTACACGCCGTCCAGCCTAGGAAGGGCGAGACGGTCGTCATTTCCGGGGCCGCCGGGGGAGTCGGTTCGCTCGCCGTCCAGCTCGCGCGCCGGACCGGGGCCACGGTCATCGGCCTGGCGAGCGAGAGGAACCACGAGTGGCTGAAGAGCCACGGGGTGATCCCGGTCGCTTACGGTGACGGCGTCGCGCACCGGATCAGGGCCGCCGCGCCCGGCGGCGTGGAGTTCCGGGCGAACGAGGGCAGGGTTGGCGGGAACTAGGCCCATTCCGGCGCTTGGCTGGTGTCGCATGATCGGCGGATTATGGGTCGGCGTGATCTTGTCTGAGCATCATGCCCGGGCTGCGTAGGCAGGTCACTGAGCGCGTGCCGGCGACTACCCGGGACGGGACGCCGGTCTGCCGGCCTGTGCCAGGAGATCGCTTCGGCTACTGCCCAGCTGATGGGATGTAGCGAACGGGATGGCGACATCGCAGATCTGCTGGCCGGCCGGCGCGAAGAGCGGTTCGGCCTCTGGCCGGTAGACCTCTCTGGGTGCTCCGGCGCGCCTGCGGCCGGGAGCGGCTACCCAGCGCGCCAGCCGGTCGTAGATCGACAAGATCGCGGGAATCTCGAAATGTGTCCTGGTTACCGAGATAAAGGCTTCCCGGTGCGCGGGCTCGACCCGCCAGGCCAGCTCGGCCGGGTCCTGGGGTGGATGCCTGACCGGGACGCACACTTCGACCGGGCCGTCGCTGTCGGCGGTGACCATGCCGTGGAAGATCACGAAATGCCCGCCCGCTACGCCGCCGCACCGCGCAGCGTGAGCGGTGAGCCGGGCGGCAGCTTCCCGGGTCCAGGTCAGCTGACCGATGTAAACGTGCCGCTGCTCGGTAAGCACTGTCTGCTGCGCCACGTCCCGTTCGTGGACGGGCAGCTCCGGGGCGGGCATCTCCGACGCGGCTACGCCTGGCCTGAGGGCGGCCAGGATCTGCCGCTGGGCGGTGAACCGCCTTTCCGTCAAAGCCCAGTGCGCGTCGATGATTTCCGCGGCTTCGGCCTGCGACGCGGACACCACCCGGCCGACCTCTGGCAACGGCATGTCCAGCAGGCGCAGCATGACGATCAGGCGCGCGGTGTAGAGCTGACTCTCGTGATATCTGCGGTAGCCGTTCCGCTGGTCAACAGCTACGGGCCGCAGCAACCCCAGGCGCTCATACAACCGCAGAGCCTTCAGCGACAGCTGGGACCGGCGGGAGAACTCTCCGATCGTCATCTCCGCTGCCGGACCGCCCACACAAGATGTCTACCGCACCGGGAACGCCACGTCGAATACCTCGTCATCTGCCGCGGCGGAGTAGAAATCGGTCCAGTACGTTTCCCGCGGGGCGGCGGCAATCTGCAGGCCCTGGCCCTCGATCCAGTTCCCGATCGCCCCGTAGACGTCACCGACCGCGCCGGACTGCACGGTCCGCTTCAGGACGCGTACGTACGCTTCCCGGTGCGCCGGAATCGTCCGCGTAGCCGCACCATCTGGCGCTGCGCCGTCCGCATGCAGGGGGGTACAGCACTCGACCGCCGTCTCGCCCTCGTTCGGGTTGCCCTCGTAGATCACGATGAAAACCGGCTCGTCGCCGACATGGTCCCGCAGCAAATACGGCTGCTCCGCCGTCCCGGCCGCCATGCTCCCCGCAGTCTTATGCACCCGCGCCATCGCCTCCGGAAGCCACCGCTCCAACGACTGCTGGTCGACCATCCGCTGCTCGGTGACAACGACCTGTGCCGGTACCTCACGCATCCGAACGTCCATGACACACCCTCTCCTGATCCTGCGTACTGACCCTGCCAGGATCCGGCCTGCCCTTAGGGCAGGGTCAAGACCTTTCCCCAGTCGTGCATGCTCCATCACAACGGCCGTCCGGACCACGATACTTATGCGATGGCCGGAAACTCGGCGCTGAGCCGCCAACCGCCGGCCGGGACCGGGCCGCTGCAGATGGTGCCGCCGAGAGCAGTGACGCGCTCGGCGAGGCCAGTCAGCCCGTGGCCCGAGCCAAGCTCGCCGATGCCTGCGGCGCCGGCTGGCGGCGCCTCGTTGACGATCTCGACGCGGACGCCGTCGCCGCAAGCCACCCTCACGTGGATCGCCGCACCCGGGGCGTACCTCATCGCATTGGTCAGGCCTTCCTGCAGGATGCGGTAGGTAGCCCGGGCGGCATCCCCGGGTATCGCGCTCGACGTCACCAGTGATCTCGGAGTGGGGCCTGACGCCGGTTCGCGCCGCGCGCGCCAGGAGGACCTCGATGTGCTCCTCGGTGAGAGGATGTTCCAGGGACGGGTTCAGCAGGCTGGTCAGCCCATTGATGTCTGCGGCGGCTTCGCGGACCAGGTCGGCGATGTTGCCGAGCAGTTCGCCGGCGGCCGGGTCACCGGGCGTCAGCCGCTGGCCGGCGCTGGCCTGGATGACCATGATGCTGACGTTGTGCGCGATGACATCGTGCAGTTCTCGGGCTATGCGGTCGCGCTCGAACCGGACACTTTCCGCGGTGAACTGCTCGCGCTCTGATTCCAGCTCGAATGCCCGGATGCGCAAGCTGGCGGCGAGCAAGCGATGGGAGCGCACTGCGCGTCCCACCAGCCATAGGCCGACGGTGAGCACGGCCGGGAACGGGTTCAGCTCGCCCCATTGCAGGCTCGCGGTCAGGACCGCCAGGCCTGCCAGGGACGCGGGCAGGCGGACGTAGGCGCCCAGCGTGTAGCACAGCGCGGGCACGGCGATACTGGTCCCGATCGTTTCGACGTTGGTGCCGGGGCTGGAGCCGTGCAGGTAGAACCAGCCGGACTGCACTGATATCACGTACGCGGCGGACAGGATCAGAGCGGCAGCGACAGGCCGGGTGCGCCGGCCCAGCATGACAGCGGCGGCGACGCCCAGCACGGCCATGTTCGGCCAGGGCAGCGGCTGCCCGGCCAGCCCGGCCCAGGCAGCCACCGCCAGCGCGGGCGCGCCGACCGCCGCAGCGAGAGCGGTGTCGGCGAGGCGCGCCGCGGTAAGCCTAGGCATGGCTGGTGACTAGCGGCAGCACGACCCGCGACGAGCGGCGGCCGGCGCAGTCCTCGATATCGATCGTCCCCCCGAACAGCGCAAGCCTGGCCTGAACTGCCGAGCGGAGCTGTCGCAGATCGCAGCCGACGGCCGGGGGGCCGGCGACGCGCAGCTCAAGGCAGTCGGGCCCGAAGCGCAGCCCGACGTCGACTTGGGCGGAGGGCTCGTCACGCAGCACCGTAAGCAGCTGCTCGACGATCCGGTACACGGTCAGCTCGATGCTGGCCGGTAGCGGCCGCTCCGGCCCGTCGACAGTAAGCCGGGCGGCCGCCGTTGTCGCGCGCGCGAGAAGGCCGCCCAGTTCGTCCAGGCCCGGCTCGGGCTCCGTGGGCATCTCGCGGAGCGTGCCTACCGCCTGCCGCATGGAGTCGAGGACCGCCCGGCCGGCCAGCTCGATCGCGGCGAAACTCGCATCGACAGGGACAGTCCCGTCGCCGACCGGGCGGGCCAGCCGGCCGATCTCGTCAATCCGCTCGCTCAGGGTGCCGCTGATGTTCGCGGTGATCCGAACCCGCTCGGCGGCGACCGCCAGCGCTGCGGTCCGCTCCCGCTGCTCTCGCAGCTGCGTGGTCCGGCGCCGCAGCTCGGCGACCAGGCCTGCCCGGCGGCGGACCATGATGCCTGCCCCGGCGAATACGCCGCTGACCGCCGTCATCAGAACGATCACCGGGGCGCCAAGCCGCGGGTCGTACAGGCACTGGATCACAACCGAGACTCAGCACGCCGGCCAGGACCAGAGCACGGGCGCGGCCAGCACAGGCGCGCCCGGCCAGGTAGGCGACGAAGAACACGGCCGGCAGCGCGGGGCCGCAGCGGACGAGGGACCCGAAGAACACCTCATTCGCGGCAGCGGCCGCGGCCAGGAAGACGGCCGCCGTCAGCGGCGCCCGGCGCGCGAACGCCACCGGCAGCGTCATGGCCGTGGCCACCGCACACGCGGCCGCGCTGCCGGCCTGTCCGCGCACGAGGACCACCATGTCAGCGCTGAGGGCGAGGGCAAACGCGAACGCGGCGATCTCCGCCCAGCGGGCACCAAGGCGACGGTGCCACGGCCATTCCGGTGCGCTGATCAGCATCATGCCCCAGCCCTCATCCGCCTGTGCTTACGTCGAGTATGTGCTAGTTCGCGAGCTCGTGCACGTCGGGATCGTGCACGTCCGCGGCACTCGGGACGGGTCGGTTCCGCAGCCACAGTAGCCCGGATACCGCGACGGCGAGAATTGCGACCACGATCCCGACGACGCCGGTGACCGGGAGGTTCCCGTTGCCGCTGCCCGGGTGGCCGGGCCGGTCGGTTGCGAACATCAGCGCCAGCGTGCCGGAGAACACGGCCACGGTGGCAGCGGCAAGCATCCAGCTGCCCGCCTCGCGCCGTACCGGGAACAGTCTGCCGCCCCGGCGGCTCACCCGGCGGGCCCGGACCGCGTAGATGCCCATGGCGACTCCGCCGACCAGAGCCAGGATGATGAGCTGAACGATCCAGTACGCGGGGTCATCCGTTGTCGTGGCCGGCGAGTTGTGGCCCCGGCCGCTGCCGAGATACCACGACTGGGCCGCGGTTGCCGCCAGCATCGGTGGGATCACGCCGATCAGCACCTCGCGTCGGCTGGATGCCGCGAAGCCGACCACGACCGCCACGAGCAGCCCGATGATTGGTGTCATTTCTCCTCCTCGAACCAGGAACGACCTGGGATAAGGCCCACAATGACGCGGCGGCCGCGCGGCGGCGTCCCCCTGCGGCCGCATATTCAGCGACGGCATCCGCCTCCGGTACTATGCTCGGCGCATGCAGTCCGTGTCGGCTGAACGAGTCTCCGTGCTGATCGCCGACGACCAGCGGCTGGTCCGGACTGGATTCCGGCTGATTCTCGCCAGTGAGTCAGACATCGACGTCATCGGGGAAGCCGCCGACGGGATCGAAGCGGTCGAACTCGCCCTGGCCCGGCAGCCGGACGTCGTCCTCATGGACATCCGGATGCCGCACATGGACGGCTTCCAGGCGACGCGTAAGGTCCTCGCCAGCACCGGCAGCAGGGTGCTGATCCTCACCACGTTCGACTCCGACGAGTATGTCTACGAGGCACTCCGCGCCGGGGCCAGCGGCTTCCTGCTCAAGGACGCGCCGGCGGACCAGCTCGTCACCGCGGTCCGGTGCGTGGCTGCCGGCGACGCCCTCATCGACCCGAGCGTCACCCGGCGGCTGATCTCCCGCTTCACCCGGTCGATCCGGCCCGCCGCCGCACCAGTCCCTGAGCTCACCGCGAAACTGACTATCCGGGAAATGGACGTGCTCCGGCTCATCGCACGGGGGCTGTCGAACCCCGAGATCGCCGCTGAGCTGGTAATAGAGGAGAGCACCGTCAAGACCCACGTCGGCCGGGTCCTGACCAAGCTCGACCTGCGCGACCGGGTCCAGGCCGTCATCCTGGCCTACGAGACCGGGCTGGTGGCTGCAGACCAGCACGGCCGCTGAGCTGGTGTCTGGTGCGGGATGGCTGGCTTGCCGGCGGCGACCGCGGCGCATCCTGACGCTCAGGACCGTCCGCCGCTCCCCCCGTAGTCGGACGCCGACGGCCAGGTTCCCACCGTAGGTGGACGTGCCGCTACCCGCCGCCGACGGACGCTGAGATCACCAACTTCTCAGCAGAGGAACTTCATGAAACATCGAATCGCCATCGCGGCCATCGCCACGACCGCCGCGCTCGGCGGAGCCTGCGCGTTCCTGGTGCCGGCCGCCAGCGCCAGCACCGCCGTCAAGTCGCACACCATCACGTTCACTTCGGTGGAGGAGGCGGTGCACAACTACTCCCAGACAAGCAACAGCCAACAGGACAAGGACGTCAACGGGTCGGGCAAGGTCATCGGCTACGACATGCTCTACAGCGTCTTCAACCCGAAGACCGAGACGGCGAAGCTCACCTTCACGGCCGTTCTCAACGGCGGTTTCGTGTACGGGGTGGCTAACGCGTCCAGCAACCCGGTGAGTCGCGGCACGATCACCGGGGGGACTGGCGCCTTCAATGGGGCGAAGGGGACGCTCCTGGCCAAGAACCTCAACAAGGCCGGCACCAGGACCGCGGTCACCATCACCTACCACACGTAAACACCCGAACCAGGCGTCTGCCAGCGGGGGCCTGACGTTGCGGTGTTGCGAATCGCCACGGCCCGTTCAGCACAAAGATCTTGAATTCAAAGATCTTCGATGTCCTGAACGGGCCGTGTTTTGCCTAGCGACCGGCTTCCCTTGCGGAGTCCCGGGTGGCCCAAGTCGCAACCCGGACCAACCGCAACAGGTCAGGCCCCAAGCCGGTCGGCCAAGCTAGCCCACCGAGATGCGCGGGTTCGGCTGCACCTGTCCCGTCGGAGCCTCTACAACGTCCTGCGCGCTGATGAGTTCGCGGTGCCGGGGGACGGCATATCGGCTTTGATCCGGCGGAGGCGACTTGAGGCCGCTCGCGCCATGATTGCCGATCCGGCGAGAAGAGAGCCTCTCGGGGTGACCGCGGGCCGGGTCGGCTTCCTCAGCCCCGCCCATTTCAGCCGCCTGTATCGCGCGGAGTACGGCAGCAGCCCGCGTCGCGCTGCCTCACGGCTGCCTAGCCCGCGTCCGGCGAGTCCCGCTGCCGCTCCTACCGGCCCTGCCTGTCGCTACTGTCGGGGATCGCTCCGTCGGCGAGGTCGTGCTGCGTCTCCCCCCGGGCGTCGATACTCCGATCTTCGTTAGACGTGCTGGATGGGGTGGCACGGCTGTCTCGGCTGAGATGTAAAGCCCATTGGTGAGTTGTCACGTCGTCAGACTCCGCGCCGCCAGGCGTTGCACCTCGGCCTCGCGGCCGGTTAGACCGCCGGGTGCTGGGTCTGGCGGTGACCGGCGGCCGCGAGCACGGCATTGGTTGCCCGTGCTCGGACGGATCGGCCGCGAAGCCGTCGTCACTCCCGTGGCGCGCAACCACCGGCTCCTGCGAGCCGCGAATGATCACCCATCAGCAGCTCGTAGGAGCCGACGAGCGCGGCCGCCGGCCACGGCGACGCTGTACGGGGTCCGGCAGGCTGATCATGCTGATCACCGAGACCCGTCGTCCCAGCCAGACCGACCGATTCGGTCTTCCTATCCCCCTACTTTCACTCCCGGGCGCGGCACTGTTCAGTTAGGCGCGGATGCGGGCGGGCGCGCTACGATAAGAGTGCTCGTTTGCGCGGCCTATCGCGGGCTCAAGGGGGTAACGCATGAGCGCGGACATGATCGCTCCGCAGTGGATGCACACCCAGGTCACGGCGGAAGAATACGAGTCGTGGTCAGTGGAGCAGTGCGCCGGCATCGAGATCGTGGACGGGATGGTAGTCGTGAGCCCGAGCGCCTCCAAGCGGCACAACCGCCTCGCGCGGGTGCTCGCGAACGCCCTCGACGTCGCAGCCGGTCCAGACTGGAACGCCGACACCGACTTCGACGTCCGTCTCCAGGACGTGCCGCTGACCAACCGCCGCCCAGACATCGTCGTCTACCGGGCCGACACCATCGACATCACTCCCACCCGCCCGGAGCACGTTCTCCTGGCCGCGGAGATAGTCTCACCGGGGTCGGAGACCACCGACCGGTTGGTGAAACTCAATCAGTACGCGAGCGCTGGCATCCCCTTCTACTGGCGCGTGGAACTGACTCCGACCCGCATCCCCGTCGTGTACACCTACCTGCTCGACTCCGCAAGTAGGCGATACCGGGATGGCGACGTATACACCGGACTCGTCGAAGCCACCGTCCCCTTCCCGGTCAAGGTCGACCTGTCCACCCTCGCGTAAACAGCCGGCCCGGCCTGACCCCGACGGCTGTCCGCTGTGTCAGGGTCTGCAGGGCGGAATGCCAGGCTGTCGATCCGTCAGGGGAGCCGGGTGCCATGTTCGTCCGGGAGCCTGGGCTCCAGGACGCGTCGCAGCTCGGTACGGGAAGTAATGCCGAGCTTGGGGAAGGCGCGGTAGAGGTGCGAGCTGACGGTGCGGTGGGAGAGGAAGATCATCTGCCCGATCTCGCGGTTGCTCATCCCTCCGGCGGCCAGCTGAGCGATCTGCAGCTCCTGAGGGGTGAGCTGGTCGCGTGCTTCCGGGCTCCTCGGGCGGCTTGTCTCTCCCGTCGCGCGGAGCTGCTGGCGGGCCCGTTCGGACCACGGGATGATGCCGAGGGCATCGAATGTCTCCCGGGCGGCGCGCAGGGGGGCCCGGGAAGCGCTGTCGTGCCGCTGCTGGTGGAGCCACTCCCCGTAGGAAAGCCCGATCCTGGCCCGCAAGAACGGCCAGGTGCTTAGATCTGACCGCAGAGCGGTCTCGAAAAGCGCGCCAGCGTCGGCGTCGGCGGCCAGCAGCGCACGGGCATACCGCAATCCGGCGTGCAGTATCGGTGAGGGGGTCAGCCCGGCCGCCGTCTCCATCTCCGCGACCAATTCGCGGACGCTGTCCGGGTCACCACTGCGGCGGGCCGCGTCGGCGAGATCTCCGATGGTGAAGCACCTTATCGCGATGTGATAGGCCGGATCGTTAGGGTCATAAATACGCCGCAGGTGCCCCAGCGCATCGGCCGGGCGCCCGCCGCCCAGAGCCGCAAGGCCGCGGGCTAGCTGTGCCGCCGCCAGCACGGCGCTGGCGCCGATCGGCACCGCGACCTGCTCGGCCTGGGCGGCGTGGGCCGCGGTGGCCTCCTGGTCACCGCGCAGCGCGGCCAGCATGGCCTGGACCGCCTGTGCCGTGGCCATGACCAGCGGCTGGTTCGTTTCCTGTGCTAGCCGCTGCCCTTCCTCAGCGGCGGGGATCGCCATGCCCAGGTCCGCGAGCTGAGCGGCGCTCCACGCCTGGAGTGCGAGCGCCCGTGCCAGCAGGCCGAGCCGACCCTGGGCACGCAGCGCGGTGGCGGAAGCCGCGAGCGACCGGGCGGCCAGGTCGAATGCTCCCACCGCCATGGCGGCGTTGCCGATCAGCCGGATGGCCCCGGGGTCGCTTCCCAGTTCCGGTTCGAGCCGAGACAAGCGGTCGATGACGGCCGGTCCCCGCCCGATCGGAGCGGCGAACGCGAGGATGACCAGGAGCCGCGGATTCTGCTCTTCCACCTTAAGCCCCTCGGCCGCGGCGACAACGTGACGGCGTGCGGCCTGTCCCGGTTCGGCCCACCAGCAGCGAAGGGCCGCACCGTACAGGAGGTTGAGTGCGAGATCGCTGTCGCCGTCAGCGCCCGCGCGGCTGGCTGTCGCGGCCAGCGAGAGCACCCGTGCCGCATCTCCCGGGATGCCGTCGGCGAAGCTCTCCCGGATCCACGCCCCCCGTGCCTGCTGCCTCGGCTCCAGATCGGCCGACTCGACCTGTTTTAGCAGGCCGAGGACCAGGTCTTGCCGACCTAGCTCGAACGCCAGCTCCGCGGCGAGCAGCAGCCGTCCACCGCGGAGGGGGGCGTCGCTGAGCGCGGCCGCGCGCTGGAGCGCTGCTACGGCTATGGCGGTCGCACCGCGCTGCCGCGCCTGCGCTGCGGCCTGCTCCAGCTCGCGGGCCACGCTCTCATCCGGCCCGATCACCGATGCTGCCCGGTGCCACAAGCCGCGTTCGGGCTCGCTGGCCAGCACGTCCGCGAGCGCGGCGTGCGCAGCGTGCCGCTGCGACGCGCTGGCCTCGTGATGGATCGCCGTTCGCATCAGCGGGTGACGGAACCGGTACTCCGGATCATCGAGCTCCACCAGCCGCGCGGCGACGGCAGGGGCGAGCGTATCGATTGTCACTTCTGCGCCTTCAAGCAGGGCCGCCGCCGTGAGCACCTCCGTGAGCCGTGGCTTGTCGTCGATGGCGGCGACCAGCAGTGTGGTGCGGGTCGCGGTAGGGAGATCAGCCACCCGGTCCGCGAAGGCGCGTTCCAGCCGCGTCGTGAGCGGCAGCCACGCGGGCAGCCGCGCTCCGCGGTCGAGGTGGTGGAAGGCAATCGGCAATTCCACCAGCGCCAGCGGATTGCCGGCCGCTTCGTCGAGCAACCGGTCGCGTACCGTATGCGGGAGTTCAGGAGCCCGACTGTCGAGCAGCGCCCCGGCCGCCGCCGCTGGCAGCGGCTCTAGGTGCAGAACCGGAAGCCCGGCGTCGGTCAACGGGCTCTGGTAGCCGTCGCGGACGGCCGCCAGGAGCAGGATCGGCTCGAACTCCAGCCGTCGCGCCACGAACGCCAGCACCTCACAGCTCGACCGGTCGAGCCAGTGCACATCCTCCAGGACGACGACGACCGGGACTCGCACCGCGGTTTCGGCCAGCAGATCCAGCCCGGCGAGCGCCGTCAGGAACAGATCCGGGGCGACGGCATCGGCCAGGCCGAATGCCGTCAGGATCGCGTCGCGCTGCGGTGCGGCCAGCCCATCTAGCTGGCCGAGAACTGGCCGCAGCAGCTGGTGCAGTCCGGCATAGGGCAGCTGTGCCTCGGATGCCACCCCGGTAGCCGTCAGAACCAGCATCCCGTGATCGTGGGCGCGTGCGCTGGCTTCCCGCAGCAGCGCTGATTTGCCCACGCCGGGTTCGCCGCTCAGGATCAGGGAGCCGCCGCGGCCGGGTAGGTGATCAATCAGCTCAGCAATCACGCGCGTCTCGGACGCTCGCCCGAACAACGAGGTGACTGCTGGCATAGCCTGCCCCATTCGATTACACCCATGGCCATCCTCACACGCTCGCGCGTCCAAGGTCTAGCGAGCGCCCGGCTGATGGCCGGCCCTTCCTGAGCCGCAGATGAAGCGAAAACGCAGTCACCTGACCCAAGCGAGCCTTCGTACCGCCGCCTTACGTTCGTGGGGTGCCTTATCCGCGCTACGGCAGCCTTTGATAATTCCGCGCCTCGCACGCCGTCACCCTTACCCAGCCCACCGCGGTGGCCGAGCTGATCGCCGTGGCCGCCGCCGCTTCCACCCGTGCCCCCAAGCCTGACCGCCAAAGCCCCATATTCCTGAACGCCCAATCTGTCACGCAATGCCGTGGGATGCACTAATGCGTCCCGGGCGAAGGAGAAACCCATGGCCCATGATGTGAACCAGACGACGATCACCGAACATGAAGCCGCACAGGTAGAACGGGCGAACACCTCCGGTCTCACCCCGGTCATGTTTGTCCACGGCCTGTGGCTGCTGCCCAGCAGCTGGGACCGCTGGGCCGAGCTGTTCGAGGCCGCCGGATACATCGCGGTGATGCCGGGCTGGCCCGACGACCCCGAGACCACCGCGCAGGCCAGCGAGCACCCCGAAGTGTTCGCGGGCAAATCGATCGGTCAGGTCGCTGACCACTTCGGCGCAATCGCCAACTCCCTGACCCGCAAGCCGGCCATTATCGGCCACTCTTTCGGCGGCCTGCTCACGCAGATCCTGGCCGGACGCGGCTTGGCCGCAGTGTCGGTGGCGATAGACCCGGCGCCGTTCCGCGGCGTACTGCCCCTGCCGATCTCGGCCCTGCGGTCAGCATCAGCGGCGCTGGGCAACCCGGCCAACCGGCACCGCGCGGTCCCGCTCAGCTATGACCAGTTTCGCTACGCGTTCGCCAATGCGGTGTCCGAACAGGAGGCGAAACAGCTCTATGACACCTTCGCCGTGCCCGCCGCGGGCCTGCCGCTCTTCCAGGCCGCTGCCGCCAACCTCAACCCGTGGAGTGAGGCGAAGGTCGACACCGAAAATCCCGACCGCGGGCCCCTGCTGCTCGTGTCCGGCGAGAAGGACCACACCGTCCCGTGGGCGATTACCGATGCCTCTTACAAGCACCAGAAGCGCAACAAGAACGTGACCGAGATCGTCGAGATGCCCGGCCGCGGGCACGCCCTGACCATCGACAGCGGCTGGCGGGAAGTCGCCGACACCGCTCTGGCCTTCGTACAGCGCTTCGCCCAGCCCAAGCCGGCCGGGGCATGATCTCTGGACGAAGGGAAGCCTGATGAACCTCAACCTCGACGGCAAGGTCGCGGTGGTCACCGGGGCAGGCAAGGGTATCGGGCTGGCGGTCACCAAGGCCCTGGCCGACGAGGGCACGCGCGTCGTGGCTGGCTCACTGACGACGGACAGCCTCGACGGTCTCAACGGCGTCACGCCGGTGACCGCGGACCTGTCCACAGCCGACGGGCCGGCCCAGCTGATCGGCCGCGCGATCGACGAGCACGGTCGGCTCGACATTTTGGTCAACAATGTCGGCGCGGTCCGAATGCGACTAGATGGGTTCTTCGGCACGAGCGACGAAGATTTCGCCTGGGCCATGCAGATGAATTTCTTCATCGCGCTGCGGGCCAGCCGGGCCGCCTTGACCGCGATGGCGGATCGGGGCACCGGAGCGATCGTCAACGTCGCGTCGGTCAACGCCTTCTTCCAGCCGGACGCCGCGACGATTGACTACGGCGCCGCCAAGGCGGCGCTGGTGAACCTCACCAAGGCTCTCGCTCAAGAGTTCGGGCCGCGGGGAATCCGCGTCAACGCGGTCTCCCCAGGCCCGGTATCCACCGACCTGTGGCTCGGCGAGCACGGCGTGGCCGATACGGTGGCCAAGGCCACCGGCGTCGACGCCGACACGGCCCGCAAGACCATCATTTCCGGGATCGGCGGATTCGCCACCGGCCGCTTCACCACCCCCGAAGAGGTCGCGGCGCTGATCACGATCCTGGCCTCCGATCGGACCGCCAACATCACCGGCGTCAACTACGTGATCGACGGCGGCCTGATTAAGACCACCTGAGGCCGGGACAATGCCAGCGCTGGAGGATCTACCAGGCCGCCGCAAGCGGCTGGCGCTGCTTGCGGCGATCATGGGCTCCTTCGTCGCCGGGCTGGACGCAGCCCGGACGGCGAATGGATCGGTCTCGCGTCGAGTTAGGCGATCGTGCCCGCAGTAGACCACCTGATTACCCGATCTGTGCCGCTCATCGTGAACCATCAGCGGCAAGCAACAACTCCTTGGTCAGAGCGATGTTGATCATGTACGTAAGGTGCGTGTCGGGCCTCGGACACGTTAAATCCCCGTATGGCGGGCGCCCGCCCAGGTACCGGCCCTGCTCCCTGGTCTGGACGGCCATCGCGGTCCGGACCCGGATGCTGGTCCGGGTGACCTCCCGCTTAGACGCCAGTCCCAGGACCGTCATTGCCTGCTCGTCGTGCTCGGAGGAGTAGTCGACCCGACCGCCGTTCGCCGGAGAGACGGCCGCCGTGTACGCACGCGCGCCAAGTTTGACAGGACCCGGGAACGGTATATTAGGTTTGCCTTACCTAAACTTACCCCTGAGCATTAGTCGGAGGTGGCATGCTCGCCACGTTGGTCATCTTCCTTCGCGAGGGCATCGAGGCGAGCATGATCGTCGCCATCCTGCTCGCATACCTCGATCGACTTGGACGTCGGGACCATTTTAAGGACGTGCTTCTCGGCGTAGCCGCGGCGCTGCTGCTCGCGACCGGCGGCGGCCTTGCCGCGTACCTGACCATCCGGTCCTACGACGGCTCGCGAGCGCAGACGATCTTCGAGACGGCCACGTTCATCCTGGCCGCGGCCGTGCTGACCTACATGACATTTTGGATGCGCAGCCACGCGCGGTCGATCTCGGCGGAACTGCGATCGAGGACAGACGCGGCCCTAGACGGCCGGGCACGGTGGGGCCTGGCCCTGCTGGCCTTTCAGGCCGTTGGCCGCGAAGGTCTTGAGACCGTGGTGTTTACGCTCGCGATCATCTTCTCCACGTCTACGGCCAACGCGCTGACCGGCGCTGTCATCGGCTTGGCGGGCGCGCTCGTGGTCGCCTTCTTCACCTACCGGCTAGGCCACAAGCTGAACCTATCGAGGTTTTTCACGGTCATTGGCTGTCTCCTGATGGTCTTCGCTGCCGGCCTGCTGGCCGACACCGTCGAGAACCTCCAGCAACTCGGCTGGGTGCGAGTGCTTGACGTGCCGATGTGGCATACCGGGCAGATCCTGTCGGAGGACAGCTCATTCGGCGACGTGCTGCATAGCTTCTTCGGTTACAGCGATTCCCCTACTCCACTCCAGTTCATGGTTTACGTCGCGTACCTGGCGATCGTCATCGTCGCCTTTCTCGGCCATCGGCCTGTTCTGCGGATCCATCGCAAAATGTCACGCCCGCGACCGAGTCCTAAGGTTCTCTCAGTTGACCACCCAATGACCCGCTCAGTGACGGGCATCGGAGCCACCCAGGGCAACGGCACAACCCCGACCTCCGCTGCTCCTTCCAGCCGGGAACCGGGCAGGCCACCGGGCTGGACATCAGCTCCCGCGCACCCGGCCGAGCCAGCGCAGCGTAAAGGCCGGGCGACGTTACCTGCCAGCGTCCAGCCGACGAGTGCGTCGGCATGCCCGTGTTAGGCAGCGCCTTCACCGTCGCATCCGGCCTTGTCCGCCAGTCCCGGAAGGGGCCGGCGGGCAAGGCGAAATTGCGACAAGGTGACCAGCGGGTGGACGCCGGAAGGCCGCGTCACTTACCGGTCTGGCGACGCGGGGCCGTTCCCGGCGCCGCTGGCGTGGATGGCGGCGGCGATGTCGGACAGGTCGTCGTCCTTCAGCTCCAGGGTCGCGGCGGACAGCCACCCGTCGACCTGACGGGGACTACGGGCGCCGGTGATCGCGCCGGTCACGCCGGGGAAGGCCAGCGTCCAGGCGACGGCAACCGCGGCGGGCGTAACGCCGTGCCGGTCGGCAACCGGGCGCAGCGCGTCGGCTAGGGCCAAGTTGGCCGACAGGGCCGGCTCGGTGAAGTCGGGGTGTCCGGCCCGCCAGTCCCCTGGCTTCAGGCCAGCTGCACGGGCCGTGGTAAACGTGCCGGTGAGCAGGCCCGAGGCCATCGGGCTGTAGACGATGGCCCCGGCTTCGTGCTCGCGGGCCCACAGCAGGACGTCGTCGGCGGCGTCGCGGTGGATCAGGTTGAATGGCGGCTGGATAACGTCCACGGTGCCGATTTCCTCGGCCGCCTCCAGTTGGAGAAGGCCGTGGTTGGACAGCCCTGCGGCGCGAATTTTGCCTTCGCGCTTGAGGTCGGTAAAGGTCTGCCAGTACTCCCCGATCGGTGTGCCGTCTTCGGCTGGCCAGTGCATCTGGAACAGGTCGATCCGCTCGGCCCGCAGCCGCCGCAGTGAGGCCTCGACCTCGGTCCTAATGCTGGCCGGCGCGCCGACCCGCCGGGCCTCCGCGGATCGGTTGGCCGGATCCCAGACCAGGCCGCCCTTGGTAAAGACATAGGGACGGTCTGCCTCGGGCAAGCCGGCCAGCGCGGCCGCCACCACTTCCTCGGAATGCCCGAGTCCGTAGACGGCGGCGGTGTCGATCCAGTTGATCCCGGATTCCACGGCGTGTCGAATAGCCGCGATCGAGGCGTCGTCGTCCTGGTTGCCCCAGGCGTAGGCCCAGCCTCCTCCGCCGAGGGCCCAGGCCCCGAAGCCGACCCGGGTCAGGCGCATGCCGGTCCAGCCCAGCTGCGTGGTGGGAAGACAGGTTGTCATGGTCGTTCTCCTTAATCAGTGACCCGAAGCGCGCGTTCTGCGCGTATCAGTGCGGATAGAGGTGCTATAGATGCGGAACGGGCCCGGATGGCCCCGTGATCAGCCTGCGGCGAGGATGCCCAGGGCGGCGCTCAGCGAGGCGATGATGGTGCCGCCGACTGTGACCGCGAGGAATGACCGGGCGAAGCTGGTCCGGAAGAACTTGTGTCGCAGCCAGGCCAGGGCGAGCAGCTCGGCGGCCACCACGATGATCGCGGCGCTGATCGCCGCGCTGTAGCTGGGAATCAGGAACGGCAGGGTGTGGAAGATGCCTCCGGCGAAGGTCCCGCCGCCGGTAATCGCGCCGCGTAGCACGGGCCGGCCGCGGCCGGTCAAGTCGCCGGTGTCAGACAATCCCTCAGAGAAGGCCATACTGACTCCCGCGCCAAGGGCGGTCGCGGCGCCCGTATAGAACGCAATCAGCGGGTGATGGGTGGCCAGCACCACTGCAAATATCGGTGCCAGGGTTGACAGCGACCCGTCCATCAGCCCGCTCAGCGCCGGCTGCACGCGTTTGAGCAGGAACGACTGATCGCCTACGGTGTAGGTGGGTCCCGGGTGGGTGATCGTGCTCATCATTCGGTCCTTCGGGATGGTGTCTTTCGTCGGTCGGCTTCAGCCTGGTACGAGCCAGGGTGAGGGGGCGTCACCCAGCCGGGTGATTCACGGCCCTGGCGGTCCCCGCGCCGGGTGCCCCGCCGGGGAGACGCCGGACCTCGACCAATTCCAGCCCTAGCGCTTCGATCTGGGCCAGCACACCGTGCAGCGCGGACTGGTCCGCGACCGCGCCCCGCAAGACCGTGTCCTGACCTCGCGTCTGAGCGTGCAGGGCAGGGAACGCGCGCAGCATCGTTGCGCCAAGATGTCCGTGGATAAGGAGCTCGTAGTTCGCCAATTGCTGCTGGTCACGCGGCGCCGGTCATCGGCTTACCAGCGGCGTGCGCGGCGTGGGGGTCCTGGCGATGCTGGCCAGGGCGAACAGGCACAGGGCGGCGATCAGGATGGCGAACGCGAGCACCGCCGCGAAGTCCCCGATGAACCCGGACGCCACCCCGACGCCGACCACAGGGATGATCAGGCCGCTGTAGCACGCCATGAAGTAGGTGGAGATGGCCTGGCCGCGCCGCTCGGGCGGGGCCAGGCGGTTGGCAGTGGCCAGGCTGCCCAGGAAGACAGCGCCGACGGCAGCCCCGCCCACGACCGTCCCGGCCAGGAACAGGGCGAGCGCGGCCTGGGCGAGGGCGGCGACGATCAGGGCCAGCGCGGCCAGGAACAGGCCCAGGCCGCCTAGCATGACCCGACGGCTGGAGAACCGGGCCAGCGCAGCTGGGTAACGGTTCCCACCGCCAGCAGCAGGAACACGACGCCGCCCTGCACGGCATGGCTGGTCTCGTGCAGCACGCCCCCGAGGAAGGTGGGCGCCAACGCAGAGAACAGCCCGAGCAGGGCGAAGGCGGAGAAGGCGGCTACTCCGGCGGCGACGAACTCGCGCCGTCCCTGCTGGGGGAGGCCGAGGCCGGCGAAGCGCAGGGTGGGCCGACGGCGCGGGCGCACCGTCTCGGGGACCAGGAGCAGGCACAGACCCGCGGCGGCCAGAACCGCCAGGTACACCTCGAACACCAAGACCGTGGGGTGAGGCGCGTACTGGGCGAACAGCCCGGCGATGAGGGGACCGAGGCCGAGGCCGCCCATGTTCGCGGCCGTGGCCGCCAGCGACGCCCGGCGGCTGGCCGAGGCCGGGACCAGATCGGTGAGCGCGGCCGTCGCCGTGCCGGTCACCAGACCCGCCGACAGCCCGGACACGATCCGGGCGGCGATGAGCGCCCCTGGCGTCGGGGGCCAGGATGAACACGACCGTGCTGAGCGCGCTGGCGCCGAGCGCGACCGCCAGCACTGGCTTGCGTCCGGCCTGGTCCGAGGACCGCCCCGCCAGCAGCAAGGTGGCCATGACCGCGGCGGCGTAGACGGCGAATGTCACTGTCACGATGGCCGCGGAGAAGTGCCACTGAGCCTGGTAAATGACATACAGCGGGGTCGGCAGGGTGGTGCCCAGCATGGCGGCGGCCAGTACCGCCGCCACCAGCCAGAACGCGACCCGGCAGGGAACGGCAGGCCTGCTTTGCCTGACAGTCGGCGACTGGTCGAGGCAGTCGCTGCAGGCCGAGTCGGGTACTGGTGCGTAAGTCCGCGTCGCCCCGTCCACCTCGCCGATCTCGGTTCGTGGGGCGGATGTCAGCTGCGCCGATCTTTGCTCCGTCATGTCCAGCTCCCTTGCATGGGCTTGTATCTGTCAGACGGGACCAGCTTCATGCCCGTCGAGGTGAGCCGGCGTCACACAGCAGGGTGATTTGATCGCGCCCGATGACCTGCGGATCAAGCTCGTCAATCGTTGCCTGGAGTACGTAATGTAAGGGGCGGGATCCCTTCAAGGAGGGCGGCGTGGAGCCTGCCAGCCAGCCAGCGACAGCCGACATAGAGGCCGTTCCAGTTGTCCGGGATGGAGTCGTCTCGCGTCCGGCGCTTTTCGGGCTGCTCGACGAAGCCGGGCGAGTGACTGAGGTGTCGGCGCCGGCGGGCAGCGGGAAGACGCTCATGCTGCGCACCTGGATCAGCGCGGCGGGCCTGACTGAACGTGTCGCGTGGGTGCCTGTGCGTGGGGACGCGGAGCGTGATCCGCAGCGGTTCTGGCTCTTCGTGCTCGGAGCCCTGCGAGGCACGGCGGTCGGGGCGAAGCTGGTACGGCCCCTGACCGCGGCGCCAGGCCTGGACGCCTGGGCGGTCGTCGAGCGGCTGCTTGAAGACCTCGCCTCGCTCGATGAACGGCTCTGGCTGGTGATCGACGACCTCCACGAGCTGCGCTCGGCCGAGGCGCTGCGCCAGCTAGAGCTGCTGCTGATGCGCGCTCCAGCGCAACTGCGGTTCGTGCTCTCCACCCGCCGTGACGTGCGGCTGGGCCTCCACCGCTTGCGGCTGCAGGGGGAGCTCACCGAGATACGCGCGGCCGACCTGCGCTTCACCCTCGACGAGGGGCGGGCGCTGCTCAAGGCGGCCGGAGTTGAGCTGTCCGCCCCGGCGCTGGCCCGGTTGCACGACCGGACCGAGGGCTGGGCGGCCGGGCTGCGGCTGGCCGCGCTGTCGCTGGCCGGGCACCCGGACCCGGAACGCTTCGCGGTGGAGTTCTCCGGCAGCGAGCGCACCGTGGCTGAGTACCTGCTGGCCGAGGTGCTCGACCGCCAGCCCGAGCCGGTGCGCCGCATGCTGCTGCGGACCTCCGTGCTGGAATGGGTGAACGGCGAACTGGCCGAGCTGCTAGCCGGGGGCTCGGGCTGGGAGCTGGTCTTGCAGGGGCTGGAGCAAGCGGGCGCGTTCGTGGCGTCGCTGGATGCGCGGCGGTCCAGGTTCCGGTACCACCAGCTGTTCGCCGACCTGTTGCGGCTGGAGCTGCGGGGCAGCGCGGCGGCTGAACTGCCCGCGCTGCACGCTCGGGCGGCGGCCTGGTTCGCGAGTCACGGTTACCCAGTCACGGCGGTACGGCATGCCCAGGCAGCGGAGGACTGGGGCCTGGCCGCCCGTCTGCTGTCCGATCACTGGTACGGGATTGTCCTGAACGGGCAGGGTGCTACTGCGCACGAGCTCCTCACCCGGTTCCCGGTCGGCGCGGTGGCAGCCGACGCGGAGCTGGCCGCGCTGATGGCGGGAGGCGAGCTCATCCAGGGGTCGCTCGAGGAAGCGGGGCGGTATCTCGCGCTCGCGGCCCGCGAATCGGCGTCAGTGCCCGCGGACCGGCGCGGACGCATGCAGGTCGTACTCGCCGGCCTGCGCATGCGGCTCGCCCGCCAGCGCGGCGACGTTCCCGTGGTGGCGGGCGAAGCACAGCACCTGCTGGCCCCAGCCGAGGCCGCCGACCCCTCCTGGGTCGGGCTGGGCGGAGACCTGCGGGCGCTGGCGCTGATCGAGCTCGGCATCGCCGAGGTATGGACGACTCGCTTCGAGGAGGCGGACCGGCACCTCGAGGACGGCATCGCCTTGGCGGTTCAGATCGGGCGGCCGTTTCTGGAGGCCACCGGCCTGGCGCACTGGGCACAGCTGCTGAGCTGGCGGTCGTTCTCGCTGGGGGCGCAGCGCAGCGAGCAGGCGATCGCGCTGGCCACGCGGCACGGCTGGGCCGATGAGCCGGTCGCGGGCGTCGCGCACCTGGCGCTCGGCATGGCGATGGTCTCCCAGGGACGGCTTGAGGAGGGCGAACGGTCGCTTGCGCACGCCGAGCGCACCCTTCGGGCCGAGGTCGAGCCGGCGGCCGGGATGAGGCTGCGCTACGCTCGCGGGCTGCTCGAGTTGGTCAGCGGCCGTCACGACGCGGCGCTCAGCGCTTTCCGGGCGGCCGAGCGGCTGGCCAAGGTACTCGTCACCGAGCACACGCTGGCCCGGCGGCTGCGATCGCACCTGCTCCAGGCGCTTGTGCGGAACGGCGAGGAGCAGCGCGTCGAACAGGCGCTGGCCGATATGGGCGAGCAGGAACGCGGCAGCGCGGAGATGCGCAACGCCATCGCGGTGCTCCGGCTGGCCCGCGGCGATCCCGAGGCGGCGACGGCCGCGCTGGCGCCCGTCATCGACGGATCCGCTGTGTTGACGAACTCCCAGCTTTGGATCGTTCAGGCGTTCTTGCTCGAGGCGATCGCCCGCGACGCGATCGGTGAGGCGGACACCGCCTGGCGCGCGCTGGAGCATGCGCTCGACCTCGCCCGGCCCGAGAGCACTTTGTTCCCGTTCCTGTTCGACCCCGCGCCGGAACTGCTCGAGCGTCATCGGCGTCATGGCACCGCGCACACCGCCCTGATCTCTCAGATCCTCAACCTGCTGGCCGGGAGGAAACCCGCGGCACCGCCCGGCCCGACGGGGCGGCTGCGCGAGCCGCTCAGCTCAAGCGAGATCCGCGTGCTGCGTTACCTGCCCACCAAGCTCTCCGTGCCGGAGATCGCTGACCAGCTCTACCTGTCGGTGAACACCGTCAAGACGCACATGCGCCACCTGTACGACAAGCTCGGCGCACACCGGCGTCACGAGGCTGTGGAGCAGGCCCGCGCCCTCGGCCTGCTGGCATCTGCCCCGCGAAGGCCCACCCAGGGCGCCCCCTCCTGACGCCCTGCTCATCGCCCGGTCAGCCTGAACGGGACCGATGCGTACCCGCCGCGGGGGCGGGCAGGCCGCGGTGATCCCGCACCGCCGTCGCGCGGGCCGGGTGACCGGTTCAGATCACCCTGCGGGGTGACGCCGCCTCACCCCGCCGGTTGCGAGTGTTGGTGCTGGCCGAAGCCACTCAACCCGGAAGGTGTGACATGACCACCACGCAGACCGAAGCACAGCACATCACGCCGGGCCGCCCCGGCCGCAGCGACAGGGCAGCGACTCCCTCCATCGCGTTCCTCGGCACCGGCCGCATGGGTGCCCCGATGGCCGCCAACCTGGCCCACGCCGGACTCGCCGTGCGCGTGTGGAACCGTACTGCCAGTCACGCGGCGGCCCTCACCAGGGACGGCGTGACCCTAGCGAACAGCCCGGCGGAAGCCGTCCAGGGCGCTGAGATAGTAATCACCATGCTGGCCGACGGGCCCGCCACCGAGCAGGCCGCGAACGGACCAGACGGGTTCCTGGCCACGGCCCGCGGAGCGATCTGGGTGCAGATGGCCACGATCGGAACCGACTGGACTTCCCAGTTCGCCGACAGCGCCGCCCGCCGGGGGGTGACCTTCGTCGATGCCCCGGTCTCCGGCAGCCAGGGCCCGGCCCTTGCCGGACAGCTGACCGTCCTGGCCAGCGGTCCCGATCGGGTACACGACGTCCTCGCCCCCGTGTTCGCCGCGCTCGGGCAGGCCACCGCCTGGCTGGGCCCGGCCGGCAACGGCACCAGAGCCAAGCTGGTGCTCAACAGCTGGCTCGCTGATATCGCCGAGACCGCTGCCGAGACCCTCTCCTTCGCCCGCCAACTCGGCCTAGAGCCGACCGCCATCGTCGACCTGCTGGCCTCGACCCCGCTCGGCTCGCCGTACGCGGTGCAAAAGGCCCGCACCATGCTGGCCGGCGACTTCGCCCCCGCGTTCGCGCTCAAGCACGCCATCAAGGACGCGGAGCTCGCCGCGCAGGCCGCAGACGCCACCGGCGCACCCCTCACCCTCATCGAGGCGCTGCTGCCCCGCTGGCAGCGCGCCGCGGCCAACGGGCACGCCGACGACGACGTGGCCGCCATCTACACCACGCCCTGACGAACCCGGATACAGAATGAAGGCTTTGTCATGCTAGATACCGGATCCCCGCAGGTGGACGTTGATAGCGACTTCCTGCGCGCCAGGCGGCGCCACGTCCTGGCCGCGCTGTCACACTCGCTGCGCGGCCAGCCCGGGAACGCCTGTTACCTCCTGACCCTCGATGAGGTCAGCCGGCCCGCTTGGCTGGCGCATCGAGAGCCAGCTGGGGCTGCAGACGATACGGCTGGACACCATAGTCGGCACGGTTGACCCCCGGCGTGACTTCGACAGGCACTTCCGGCCAACCGCCAACTGGGACCGGTCCCGCTGGGAACAGCTGGCGCTGGCTGAGCGCCGCGGCGCCGCAATTCCGCCGATCGAGGTCTATCGGATCGGCGGTTTGCACTTCGTCAGCGACGGCCACCACCGGGTATCGATAGCCGCCGCGACCGGCCAGCAGACCATCGACGCCTGCGTAACCGAGATAAGTGCCATCGTGCCGCCCAGCAGACCTCTCAAGACCGCCCCGCCCGCGGGCCGGGGCTGGGCTGGATGGTCGTCAAGCCGCACGGCGGCGAGGACAGCGCGTAACCGTCCGCGTGAGTCAGCCAGGCAGTAAGCCCCTTACGTTCGAAATGGCGGTCTTCGCCCTCGCTCTTCGTTTCCCGCGGCTCGGCCATCGGTAGGGTTCTTCGGCCGCGCATCGCTCTCACCGGCGTGGGATACTCCGATCGTGACCGAGACGAGGGTCGGTGAGGAGGAGGCGGCGCAGCCCCCTGAGTCGCTGGACTGGTCAGGCATCAACTCATTGCTGCCCAGGCTGTCTCGCCGCAACAGCGAGATCGAGCGGCTGGGCACGCTACCGCAGGACGTGGTGTCGGCTCTGCGCTCGGCCGGGGTCTGGCGCACCTGGCTGCCCCGGGAGCTTGGCGGGTTCGAGACCGCTCCCAGCGAGGTGGTCGACCTGCTGGTTCGCCTCTCGGAGGCGGACGCCGCCACGGGCTGGTGCGCCATGATCGGCATCGGGACCGCCACGGCGGCAGCCGTCCTGCCCCGTGAGGGGGCGGAAGAGATCTGGCCCACTGGTGGTGAGGTGTGCGGTGGCGCCCTGGCACCGACCGGGACAGGCAGCTGGCAGCCGGACGGCACCCTGCTCGTCGATGGGCGCTGGGGCTTCGGCAGCGGCATCCGTCACTGCGACTGGGTGTTCGGCGGAGTCCGTACCGACGGCGGCCCGGTACCGGAACTGGTCGCCTTTCCCGCCAGCGAGGTGGAGGTTCTCGATACCTGGCACGTGCTCGGCCTAGGCGGCACGGGGAGCGAGGACTACGCGGTGCACGGGATGCCGGTACCCAGACGCCGGACCCGGAGCATGGCGGCACTGCAAGCCTGGGCCGCGGGGCCCATGTGGCGGATACCGATCACCACGCTGCTCCTGACCATCACCGGCGCAGTGCCGATAGGCATCGCCCGCCGGGCGCTGGCCGAACTTGTCCGCCTAGCCGAGCACAAGGTGGCCTACCGCGGTAGCGCGCCGCTGCGCGAAAGCGAGACGGTGCAGCTGGTCGTGGCCGAGGGGTACGCGCAAGTCGAGGCAGCCCAGGCGTCCCTGGCCACCGCTCTGGAGAACCTGGTCGCCGAGGCGATCGCAACCGGGTCCGTCGCGGCCCGCGCACGGATCAGCGCACGGCTCGCAGCGGCGGGCAGCGCCCGCAACTGCGCTGACGTGGTCACCGCCTGCTACCGCGCAGGCGGCACCACCGCTATGACGGCCGAGCATCCCCTATCCCGTGCGCTCCGGGACGCCAACACCGCCACGCAGCATTACGCCGTCGGTTCCACCTCGCTAGCCCGGCTCGGGGGCGGCCTGCTCGGCCTGGACATGCCCGAGCCGTACTGAGCCACTGGCTCCGGGGTCCTCGCTGCCCGCTGCGCGGGGTATCAGAAGCTCGAACGTCGAACCTTTGCCCAGGGTGCTGTTCACCCGGACCGACCCATGGTGGGCTTCGGCGATCGCCGCCACGGTTGGCAGGCCGAGCCCGAATCCGCCGACCTCCCGGCTTCGGTAGGGAGCCGCGCGGGAAAACCGGCTGAAAATCCGCTCCAAGTCGCCTTCCGGGATGCCACAGCCGGAATCCGCCACCGCTAGGATCACATGCCCGTCTTCAACGCGGGCGCTGAGCTCGATGCGGTCCGCACTGTCCGTGTGAGCGACGGCGTTTTCCAGCAGCGCGTCGAGCGCCACCGCCAGCCGGTGGGTGTCACCTGGGACGGTCGCTTCGGCCACTTCCCCCAGCCGCCATTCTCGCGGCGCGTAGCCCCAGCGGCCTAGCGCTTCGATCACAACTGAATCGACCCCAACCGGTGCCAAATCAAGGAAACCAGGGCTGCCGGCCGAGGCAAGCAGCAGCATGCGGCTCGACAGCCTGCGCAATCTCGCCAGCTCGCCGATGACCACGCGCGCGTCCTCTGCGACCAGCTTGTCGGTGACCGACTGCTCAATGAGCTCCGCGTGCCCGAGCGCCACCGTGATGGGCGTACCCAGCTCGTGTGAAGCATCAAGCAGGAAAGTTTGCTGTTGTTCCAGCAAACGCAGATTCTCCCGCGAGACGCGCTGCACCTCTTCCATCGCCGCGAGCCGCTCAAGGAGAGCCGCCTGCCGCCGCCGCCCGTGCCAGACCATCGCTAGGAACATCAGCGCGACCAGCGGAACCTCGACCAGGTAGTCCGCTTCCTGCTGACCGTCCACCACCTGCCCCAGGATGATGCCCCCGGTTGCCATCGTCACCACAGCCACCGTCAGGATGGCGGGCTGCAACCGCCACATCCGCAACCCGTAAACGAGCGTCAAGCTCACCCAGATGACCAGGAAGGGGATCGTAGACCAAGCCCCCATTTGACGCATACCGATCAAGTTCACCCCGACGAACACCGCCCAGACGATGTCCATCCACGACGACCGCACCCAGCGCGGCACCTGCCCCAGCCACCCGGTTAGGGCAAACCGCCGGCCCCGCATGCTCCCGCCCGGCCTGACAGTCACGTCAGCCGTCCTGATGCCCGAGCCTCCGCTCGTCCCGCCACCCATAGCCGCCTCCCGCTCTACGGCCCGAGGCCACGCCGGGTGCCGCGCTTCCACGGTAGGGGCCTGCCAACGACAGGACCAGGAACTAGTACGAAGGTGATAAATCCGTCATCGGGCGGGAGCTCCGGAGACCGCATCAGCTGAGGTGATGGTCCTCTTCCACCGGCCAGTCAGCCAGCGTCCGCAGGTAGGCCATCCGGACCTGTTCGACCCTCTGCCGCAGGTCCCGCAAGGTCCAGTTCTCGACACTGACCGGCGGTAGCACGGCGATATCGACGGTACCGGGATTGAGCTTGGCCGTGTGCCGACCAGCCACCAGCTCGGAGTTCCGGATCACGATCGGAACGATCGGCAGTCCGGTCGTCATGGCGATCAAGAACGCCTTCCGCTTGAACGGGCCCACCAACCCGTCATCCGGCGCGGTCCCTTCCGGGGCAATCAGGATCGACAGGCCCTTGCGCGCGGCCGCCTCGAGAGGCTCAAGGTCGGCTGTCCCCGGATGATCGCGGTCGACCAACGCGACGTCGAGTAGCTTTCCCAGCTGGCCGAACACATGGCTGCTTTGCATCTCCTGTGTCGCGGCCCCGGTCCAGTTCTCCCGGACCAGCGCGGCCACGAGAAACACATCGACACCGCTGCGGAAGTTGAACAGGAAGACCGCAGGCCGTCGCTCAGCCAGGTGCTCCGCGCCGGTCACATTGAGCTTGACGCCGCTCAGCGCGAGGACCGTCCCCGGCCAGAGCCGGGTCAGGAAGTTGACCCCGGCGCGCCTGTTCCGACGTACCAGCCCGACGCCCAGTGCCGCGGCAGCCAGGGGGCCAAGGGAGCTGGCGCTGGCCAGCCGGCGGGCCATCCCGAGCGGGCCGCCGCCACCCCGGCTGCTGAACCGCAAGACGGGCCAGCCGCGGCGCCCGGCGACCTTGGCCAGCGCGGGTCCGGGGTTGACCGGCCGCGGATGGCCGACCAAGTACATAAGGCTGAGGTCTTCGTCGCCGTCGGCGTAGAAGTAACTCGACGCCAGATCAACCTGATGATCGACGGCGAACTGCTGCACGCCGCTGGCCTTGGTGGGGCCCCACACTATGGGCGGCTCGATCTCGCCGGTCAGTATTCCCTGCTCGTCAGCCACGAGCCGGTTGCACACGATGAACTCGACGCCAAGGTAGCGCGCCACCGGCTCCACCTGATTGGCCAGCGCGGACGAGCTCAATACCACCGTGTGGCCGCGGCGCTGATGAGCCTGTACCAGCTCGCGCATTTCCGGGTAGATCAGGTCCGCCACGGACTGCCGGAAGATACGCTCCCCCATCTCGTCGACCTCGCGCGCCAGCCGTCCCCTAACCGTGAGGGCGCTGCCTTCGATCAGGGTCTCGAACGCACGCCGGCCGAGCCGAAACTGCACCGCCAGCTCCACGATCGTCAGGAACTCGGCCACCCGCAGGTCCCGGTGACGCAGCCGGTCCCTAGTCTGGGCCGCGGCGGTGAATCCGGCGACGAGCGTACCGTCCAGGTCGAAAAAAGCGCCGACTCCCGGGCCCCCTGGGGCCGCCTCGATTTGCGCCGTCGGGGAAAGCCGCGGCGGCAGGTGAGCATCGATTGGACCGCTCACCGCGTCAGGCCGACTCTGGCGGCACACGCAGCAGCAAGGTACCTGGGTGGGCCGTCACGGTAAGCTGGCGAGTCGATCCCATGACCTCCCCGTCCAGTTCCCACGGCTGCGACCGGTTCAGCGTCACCTGAAGCTCGGTGAACTGAATGCGGCGGATGCCGTCATGGGCGGGCCGCCGCAGCAGAATGCCCGCCGCCACCGCCGCCCATCCGGCTAGGCCGCGGGCGGTCAGCACGACGGCGTCCAGCATGCCGTCGTCGGGCCGCGCGTCTGGCATTAGCGGGAGCCCGCCCTGAAGCCAGCCCACGTTGCCGATGATCAGCGTGCTGGCCCGCAGCCTGCGGCTCCGGCCGCCGTCTGCACTGACGGTCAGCCGCATTGGCCGATCACGCAGGTGACGAACCGCGGAGATCGCGTAGGCGAGCCAGCCCAGCCGCTTCTTGAGGGGCTCGCTGGCCCCGCTCAGCATGTGGGCATCCAATCCCAGGCCTGCCATCACGACGAACAGGGTCCCGTTCACCCGGCCAGCGTCAAGGGACTGCTGTCCGCGGCCGAGAGCGACCTCGAGCGCCTCGTCGAGGCCCATCGGCAGGCCAATATTGCGGGCGAGCAGGTTGCCGGTTCCCATCGGGATGATCGCCAGCGGTACTCCGGTGCCGGCGACCCCTTCCGCGCACGCGGTCACCGTCCCATCACCGCCGCACGCAAGCACGAGATCGGCCCCGGCGGACACCGCCGAGTGAGCCTGTCCCCGGCCGCCATCCTCGGGTGTGGTCTGCAGCCACAGCGGCTCGTCCCAGCCGTGATCTTCCATGACCCGGCGAACGGACTTGCGGAAAGCCTCGTCGTCGTCCAGCTTCGTAGGGTTCACCACTACCGCTGCCTGGCTCATCGGCGGTCGTGAGGCACAGTAGTCTGCCGTTCGGCTGGCTGGAAGTCAGCCTCAGACTCAGGCCCAAGGCCCTCAGTCACCGGATCGGTCACAAACGCGGCCGCGGCCTGGCGGGGCAACTCGAAGGCGAAACGTGCAACGGCTGGGCATGGAGCGCCAACTGCCCCTTGCGGAGGGTTTCACACTTTTAGCGCCGGCTCTCCATCGCGCTTGTCCGTTCTGCGCGGCGAGGAAGCTCGCAGTTGAACGCCTCCTTGGAGATCATCGGCGAGGCAGCGAACTCCCTCACCGAAAACTTCCGGTCACAGCACCCAGGCGTTCCCTGGCGCGACATCATCGGCCTGCGGATCGTGCTGGCACACCATTACCACCGAGTCGACCCCGGCCAGGTGTGGGTAATCGCCGCCACAGAAGTACCCGGACTCGCCCGCAACCCCCGCCCGGACGGATAAAGCTTAGTCAACTAAGACATCACACCCCGAACGCCAGCTTCGACGAGAAGATGGAGGGGATGATCGCCTTCGCCGGCGGGGAGATCGACACCGACACCCTCTATCACGAGAACATGCACCAATGGTGGGGCGATAACGGATTAGCTAACGCCTAGTCTGAGAGGGGTCAGACGGTGTCCGGGCGAGCTGTCCGCCGTTCTGGTGGCAGCTGACTTCCGATCGTTTCCACTGGGACTGATCAGCCGGGAACTACGCCGAATGGGGGGCCCGATGAGTGAGCGGGAGACCGGCAAGCGGATCCCTAACGACGGACAGGTCGCGGTCGAGCTGCGCCTGGCGGTTCGTGCCGGTGATCTCGAGGCAGTCCGGAGATTGCTGCGTGATGATCTTGCGCTTGCGTCGGCCAGGCTAGTTGGCAAGGACGGCGGCGAGGGGACGGCGTTGCATGTCGTCACGGACTGGCCGGGCTACTTCCCTAACGGCCCGGAGATCGTCGGGCTCCTGATCGATGCTGGCGCCGACCCGAACGCCCTGACGGCCAGCCGGGATTCACCTGGTCCAGGTGATGAGACGCCATTGCACTATGCGGCCAGCAGCGACGACGCCGATGTGGCTGAAGCCCTGATCGATGGCGGAGCCGATATCGAGACCCCTGGTGGTTCGATCGGCACTCCGCTTGATAATGCTGTTGGCTACGGCTGCTGGCATGTCGCCCGACTGCTGGTGACGCGCGGCGCGCGGGTTGACAAGGCCTGGCATGCCGCTGCGCTGGGCATGCTTGGCCGCCTGGAAACGCTCCTGGGCGGCGACCCGCCGCCGGAGGATGTGTCGCAGGCGTTTTGGCATGCTTGCAACGGCGGCCAGCGTCGCGCCGCAGAATACCTGCTATCACGTGGGGCGGATCTCAACTGGGAGCCGGACTACGCGCACGGCACGCCACTGGACTCAGCCAGTGGCCCGAGCACACGGCAGGAGAACGTCATCTCCTGGCTACGCGAGATGGGAGCCCGTTCCGCTAACTCCGAATGAGCGGTCGCCCGGCGCTCTGGCTTGACGAGCGCCATCAACAGCAAAGGACGTGGTCAGCGCGATTTCGCTATTATGCACAGCCGGTAGGCCTTGGTCCTCGGACACACTTTTCCGCGCGGGTGCATCATGGCTCGCGGATCGCGCGGACGCCGATGCGCTGCAGGTGATCGTTGCTGAACGTGCCGTCGGGGTCGAGGCGCTCGAACAGGTCTCTCGCGTGGGTGAGCTCGGGATACAGGGGGTTCAGGCTGAACCTCCGCCATACTGTCCCCCAGTGCGGGCGGGCACCGAAGGGCGCGAGGGCCTCCTGGAGTCCGGGGAGCAGGCCGACGACCTTCCGGGCGTTGTGGCGCCAGGTGAAGTGGAGGGCCAGCGTCGGGCGCCCGGACGCGCCGCTGAGCCACAGGTCGTCCGCTGCGATGGCGCGGATCTCACTGACCAGCAGCACGCGTGCCAGTTGCTTGCGCAGCCCCCTGACCGCTTCCAGAGCCGCAGCGCCGTGGCTCATGGGGACGAAGAACTCGGTCTGGATTTCGTTCCCGTTACTGGGCACGGCGGCGGCCCGAAAGTGCGGCAGCCGCTGCGGCCACGGGCCTGCCACGCCTAGTGGCGTGAGGTTGCTCGCGGGGGCGTCGGCCAGCCGCACCGGGCCAGTGGCCAGCCGCGCCCCGAAGAACTCTCCTGCCACCGCGTCGTCGGGCCCGGTGAGTCGGCGCTTCACCCACGCATGCTGAACCGAGTCCCCGAGCCAGGAGGTAAACAGGCTCACGCTGTACGCCGCGGACATGATGTCGTCCAGGTCAGCCAGGACACGGCCCCAGGGCAGGCCGACGTACACGTCCTGCCGGATCAGGTAGGAAGGCTCTATGTCGAGGGTGACCCGCGTGACGATGCCGAACGCGCCCAGTCCCACTGGCATCCCGGAGAAGCCGGGATCCCCGCGCCTGGCTTCCCGGATAACGCCCGCGGCATCCACGTACTGCAGCCCGGCGACCGCAGCCGACAGGACCTGGTTGCCGGCCCCGGAGCCGTGCGTGCCGGTCGCGATCGCCCCGCCGATAGTGATGTGCGGCATCGAAGCCATGTTGCCCAGCGCCCAGCCGCGCTCTTCCAGCCACCTCGCGAGCGCGCCGTAGGTCACGCCCGCGCCGATGGTCACGGTCCGCGCCCCGGGGCTGAGAACAGGATCAGGATCGATCCCGGACACTGAGATCAGCGTGCCCGTGGTGTCGGCAAGGTCGTTAAAGGAGTGCCGGCTCCCCACTGCCCGCACCCGCCCGCCTCCGAGAACGGCACGCCGGACATCGTCAACAGTCCGGGCATTAACGACCCCGCTGGCGGTGTAGGTGTAAGTACCCGCCCAGTTCCGCAACTCAGACGTCACCTGGCTGACCCTACAGGCGGGACACATACTGACAACGGAGCAGGTTGCGGCCGTGGGCCGCTCTTCCACGGAATCGAATCTTGAGCGCAGTTGCCGTCGCGCCGCTCATATAGCCACTAGAAGACGGTAGTTGCGGGTGACGTGAGCCCAGGTGATGTTGTCTCGGGTAGTGGTCACCTTGAAGAAGCCGAAGGTGGCGTCGAACGCGTCATCGCCCAGCGTCACTCCGTCCCAGTCTCGCTTGACCGGATGCAGGAGGCCGGCTGTGCGGGTGATACGCAAACCCCTGATTCTTACGGCGCCGGTGGTGCCTGGACGCGGAACGGGTAGAGGTTACGCATGGCATCGCCCGAGATCACGTTGACGCACCTGGACGAGCCGCTGTTCGACGGGGCGGGCGCGACCAAGCGGGATCTGGTGGACTACCTGGAGGCGGTCGCGGACCGTATTGTGTCCGTGGTGAGCGGGCGGCCGCTGTCGGTGATCCGGGTGCGTGCGGGCCAGCGTCCGTTCATGCAGAAGAACGTGCCCGACTACGCGCCGCCGTGGATCAGGACCGTCTCGATGTGGGCAGAGTCGTCGCACCGGGAGGTGCGGTACGCGTTGTGTGAGGACAAGCCGACGCTGATCTGGTTTGCCAATCAGCGCGCGGTGGAGTACCACGTCACGCTCGGCACCGCCGGCCACCTGGATCGGCCCTCCTACCTGGTGCTCGACATCGACCCGCCGGTTGCGGGGGAGTTCGGGCGGGCGGTGGCGGCGGCCAAGCTAGTCCGGGGAGCGCTGTCCGGGGCGGGCCTGGCGGGCGCGGTCAAGACCAGCGGGGCCAAGGGCGTGCACATCTACGTGCCCGTTCAGGAGTCGGTTTCAGCGGACGACGCGGCGGCTGCGACCCGCGCCCTGGCGGAGCGGGCCGCGCGGCTGGACCCCGGCCTCGCGACGACCGCGTTCATCAAGGCCGATCGCGGCGGCATGGTGTTCATCGACTCGACCCGGGCGCACGGCGCGACCGTGGTGGCCGCCTACAGCCCGCGAGCGCGCCCTGGCGTGCCGGTTTCGTTCCCGGTGGCCTGGGATTGGCTGGATGAGGTGTCGCCTGGGGACTTCACGGTGCGGAACGCGGCGCGGCTGCTGGCGGACGCTGATCCCTGGGCCGCTGCCCTGCCGTCGCCGCAGGCGCTGCCTGAGGACCTCGTCGCGGAGGGCCACACGATCCCGGTCGCCCGGGTACAGGCCATGCACGAGGGCAAGCGCCGCGCCCGCGACCGGCGCGGCCCGCCTCATGCTGCCGGATGAGGCCGGTCCCGGCCGGGCCGGAAACCAGGCACAGCCAGCCATCGGCGGTTGCGGTCTTCGAGCTGTTCGGCCTGCTCGGCGGGCTGGTCCACTGTCGCGCAGATGCTGCCGCGCCTGGTCAGCGTCGCCTGCGCCAGCTCGAAGTCTTCCTTCGTGATGATCAGCGGATGCACCTGCTGCTCGGAGACAACCCACTTGTCCGCCGGGTTCCAGCGGTATCTCCGGGCGGCCCGGAGATAGTTGAGCGGTGTCCCTGAGCTTGTGGCCGAGGGCCTATCATCGGACGACAGCCGTGCCCATCCCCGGGTTATCGCCTCAGGCGGCGGCGAGCCGAGCTGACTAATCGGGCGCGCCAGAAAGGCCGGGATCATGATCCGCGAGGAACTCAAGAGACTTTTCGTCTGGCAGGAGCGTCATCGTCGGCTGGCCGCCCGCCTTATCATTGCTGTCACACTAACACTGTTTGTTCTCGCCGTCGGCTCTGTGCTGATATGGATATTCGAGAGCGGCAAAAAAGGCGGGGAGATTCACGGTTTCGGCGATGCGGTTTTCTTCACTTGCGTTCAGCTGTTGTCTGTGTCGTCTTCCCTCACTAACCCTGTGACCGCCGTCGGGAAGGTCATCGATGTCGTGCTGGAGGTATGGGCGATCTTTGTCGTAACCGCGGTTGCGGGCAGCTTCGCTTCCTTCTTCAGCTCTGGCGACTCCAGTTAACCGGGATCGAGCAGACGGAACCGCGCCAGGTCCGCGGGAGGCACCCAGTCGGCCGGGTGCGCCGGCCACCAGTAGCCGGCCACTTCAATGCCCTCGCCAGTCCGCGGGACACGGGACCACGGACGGGCTGTACCCGTAGATGAGGCCACCGGGATGCCTGCTGGCGGCGGTACAACCTTCAGAGCCGAGGACCCGGCCAGGCAGCGTCGGGCCAGCGACGTCTTCCCGACTCCCGGATCACCCGCGATGGTCACTAGCCACGGCTGTCCGGTCTCCGCGCGGGCCACGACTTCCGTCAGTTGCGCAAGCTCCGCCGTCCGCCTACGAACACATCCAGCGGGACGTGCCGGTCCTGTGTCATCCCACCTCAGTCTGGCCGACGGACAGCATCAACAGCCTAAGTTTCGCCTGGGGAGGAAGGCTAGGGAGTTTCTCCAGGGATTTCGCTCGGCCGGCGCGCGGAAAAAAGACCACCCAACTCGGCATGACGTTCGTCAACAACACCAGCGAGCGCACCGTGTCGGAACCGCGTCGGCCCATAGCGGAAACCAGCTTCTCCCTGCTCACCTGGGAAGTTCGCACTGCCCGGCAGATGTGGGGCGATCGAGAAGCGGAACCCAAGTACGATAGCCGGGTGAACTGTGACTTATGCGGCAAACGGCTCCGAGCTGGCAGCGGGGTGGGCGTGTCCGAGCAAACGCCCGAGTGCAGGCGGGAACATCGGAGGCCGCCGGCGCGCTGAACTAGTGGCGCAGGTCTTCGATCTATGGCTGGCGGTGCGCCTGCTGCGGTTCGGGGGACGTGGCGGTGGCTCAGCACACCGCGAGAAGCTGTTCGGCCGAGATGCCGAGACGTGGCGTGTACCGCTGGCTTCGGGACAATGGCTTCCCCGAGGGATTCCAGATCTTGTGCCAAGCCTGCAACGACTTCAAGGGCACGGGCGAACGGTGCACGCTCGCGCGTATCGACGGCAAGAAGCGCTGTTATGCCTGTAATGAGATCAAGCTGCTAGAGAAGGAGTTCGGCACTGACCGAACTGCCCGTGACGGGCACGCTCGCGCTGCAAGATGTGCGACGCCGCAGCCAGAGCAATGAGGAGGATCGCTGAATGCCAAAGAATGACATGATCGGGACCGAGGGCGAGATCACCGCCATTTACCGGGGCGGGGTGCGCCATGCCGAAGGCTGACTTCATCGAGACCGAGGGCACGGTTATCCGGATGCGCGGGCACGGCTTCTACACCGTGGCACTCGCCAACGGGCACGAGGTCCTCGCGAGGATGTCGGGGCGGATGTCGAAAAACCACATCCGCGTAATCCAGGACGATCGCGTGCTGCTGGAGATCAGCCCGGCGGACTGGACACAGGGGCGCATCGTTTACCGCTATAAGTGATCCGCGTTACGACGTCTGACTAGCGGGCCGGCGCGCCAGGGCCGGCCCGCTTCCCCTTGCCCCTCGGGAGAAGCGGAAACCCAGTCGCCCGGGAAAGACGAATGCCAGTAGCGCAAGCAGCCTGGAACCCAGGCCTTGATCCCCATCACCAGTCGGGAAGTGCGGGCATCAGACATCGGGGGTGCGGCTCCTGATGCCCGCACAGGCAGGGCTACCAGGTCGCTCCCGGGCACTCTCCTGGGCAAATGTGCGCAGCGGGCGTAAACACCTGGCGCTCCGAGATACCCGTCGGGCCACGCATAGTTAACTGGGTCAGAATCCCTGTCGGCCGGGACCGCTGACTCTGCCGGCCGGGACATCCCGCCTACGACTCTGAGGTCAGTTCACATCGGTGACCGCAGAGGAGTTCGCAATGAATGTTCGTGCCGTATCCCGTTACTTCGGGGCCGCCGCTCTGGTGATCGGGCCGCTGGGCCTCGTCCTGGGCTCGCTGTTCCAGGTGTACAGCGACGACGATTCGGTCTCGGCCAGCCTGGCCAAGGTCGCGGCCCATCCCTCGGGCGAACGCGCGGTGATCATCTGCGACCTGCTGGCCGCGTTCATGGTGCCGGCCGTGCTGTACCTCATGCGGCTGTCCGGGCCGCGGGCCCCGCGGCTGACCCTGATCGGCGGCGCGGTGACGTTCGCGGCCTGGCTGGCCGGCCTGATCAGCATCGGCGCCTCCGACCTGCTGTACCTCCACGGGGCCCAGCTGACGGACCGGGTCAGCGCGGTCAGCCTGGTGCACGCGGTCACCAGCGACGCCGCCTTCACCATTCCCGCGTTCCTGTTCATCGTCGGGCACATCCTGGGCCTGCTGCTGCTCGGCATCGCGCTCTGGCGCAGCCGCGCGGTGCCGCGCTGGGCGGCGGCCCTGGTCGGCCTGGCGTCGGTGGCGCAGGTGCCGGTGCACGACTCGGGCGTCGGCAGCGCCGTCGCCTACGGGCTGCTCCTGATCGGCATGGCCGCCTGCGCGGTGACGCTCCTCCGCACCCGGCCCGAGCCGGCCCCGGCCCTGGCTTTCGACGCCTTCGCCGATGCCGGTGCCGCTGGTGCAACCGCACCGACGACCCGATAATCGGGTCATGAAGCGTCTCGCCCAGCTGAGCAGCCCGGTGGCCCTGGCCATCGGGCTGCTCAGCGCGGCCGCGTCCGTCGCCCTGGCGATCCGCGGGCCGATCAGCGGGCTCGACCTCGCCCTGACCGTGACCGCCGTGGCCTTCCTGTCCACCACGCTGGTCGGCATGGCGGTGCTGCGGACCAGCCCGGCCAACCCGGTCGGCTGGATCTTGCTGGTCGCCGGGGCCGCGCTGCCGCTGGGGATATTCATCCAGGTAGTCAGCGACGCCAGCTACATCTACGGCCGGCCTGCCATCCCCGGGCTGGTGGCCATCAACCTGGTCGGCGGGGTTCTCGCCGTCTTCGCGGTGCCACTGGTCGGCCTGTTCGGGCTGCTGCTGTTCCCCGACGGGCGGCTGGCCGCCCCGGGAACCTCCCTCCGCCGCCGTACCCGCTGGCTCGCCCGCGCCTGCTGGATCATGCTGGCCGGGCTGGTCGCCGGCAACTTGTTCTCGCCCTCGCTCCCCGACGTCTCGGCGAACGCCCCCCCGAACCCGATCGGCGTCCCGGGTGGCGGCATCCTGATCATCTTCGTCCTCGCGCTCGGGCCGCTCATGGCGATGACCTGCGCGCACCTGCTCGGCCGGGCCCGCGCCGCCGATACCCCGGACCAGCGCCGGGCGCTGACCCTGGCCGCCGCCGCGGGCGCGTGCATCCCGGCGGCCTTCCTGGCCTGCCTGGGCGTCGGCATGGCGGGCGGCGACACCGCGCAGATCGGGGTGATCGAGAACCTCGGCGCCGTCGCCGTGGCCGTCGCCTGCTGGTACGGCATCATCCGCTACGGGCTGTTCGACAGCCGCGCCGTGCTCAGCCGGACCCTGCTCTACGGCGCGCTGACCGTGGTGGTCGTGGCGGTTTACCTGGCCGCGAGCACGCTGCTTGGCCGGCTGTTCGCCGGTGACCTGCCCGCCGTGGTCGCGGCCGGCCTGGCCGCGCTGGCTGTGCTGCCCCTGCGTGACCTGCTCCAGCGCCGCGTCAGCCGGCTGGTCTACGGGCTGCGGAACGACCCGGTGGCGGCCTTCGGCCTGCTGGGGGTGCGGCTGGACGCCGCCGCCGCGCCCGAAGAGGTGCTGCCCGCAGTAGTCCGCACGGTAGGGGAGGCGCTGCGGCTGCGCTGCGTCAGCATCGAGGTCGGCGGGGAGGAGACGGCTCGGTGGGGCCAGGCGGTAGACGGTACCCGGCTCGAGTTGGACCTGCCGTTCGCGGGCGAGTCCATCGGCCGGCTGACCGTGCAGGCCCGCGATCCCAGCGAACCGTTCAGCGCCGCCGACCGCTCACTGCTGGAGAGCCTGGCCAGCCAGGTCAGCGTGGCGGCCCGGGCGGTGGCCCTGACTCAGGTCTTGCAGGCGTCCCGCGAGCGGCTGGTGGCCACCCTCGAGGAGGAACGCCGCCGGCTGCGCCGTGACCTGCACGACGGCCTGGGCCCGACCCTGGCCGGCATCGCCCTGGGCATCGACACCGTGCGCCGGGCGCTCCCGGACGACAGCCCGGGCGCAACTGCGGACCTGCTGGTGACCTTGCGGGAAGAGGCGGAACGGGCGGTGGCTGACATCCGCCGCATCGCCTACAACCTGCGTCCCCCCGTGCTGGACGAAATGGGGCTGGTCGGCGCGATCCGCGACCACGCGACCCGGCTCGGCGGCACCACCGTGACCGTCCCGGCGCCGCTGCCGCCGCTGCCCGCGGCGGTGGAGGTGGCCGCCTACCGCATCGCGGTCGAGGCCATGACCAACGCCTGCCGGCACGCCCCCGGCGCTCCCATCGAGGTGAGCCTGAGCGTCAACGGCCACCTGGAACTCCGGGTCGCCGACGCGGGCGCCGGCTTGCCGCCCGGCTTCCGGGCCGGAGTCGGCCTGCGGTCCATGCGCGAGCGCGCCGCCGAACTTGGCGGCGAGTGCGTGCTGAACCCGCGCGACCCGCACGGCACCGTGGTGCGAGCCAGCCTGCCGCTGGAAGCGGTCCCGTCGTGACCGCGCCCCCCGCCGCCGCCGTCCGGGTGGTCGTGGTCGATGACCATCCGCTGTTCCGGCAGGGCATCGGCGCGCTGATCCGGGACTCACCGGAAACCGAGCTGGCCGGCCAGGGGGCCAGCGGGGAGGAGGCGGTGGCCCTGTGCGCGCAACTGGAGCCGGACGTGGTGGTGATGGACGTGCACATGCCCGGCCTGGGCGGCGTCGAGGCGACCCGCCAGATCCTGCGCGCGAGGCCGCAGACCGCGATCGTCATGCTGACCATGATGGACGAGGACGACTCGGTGTTCGCGGCCCTGCGCGCGGGCGCCCGCGGCTACGTGCTCAAGGGCTCGCAGCCCGCCGAGATCCTCCGCGCGGTGGTCGCGGTGGCCAGCGGCCAGGCCATCTTCGGCCGGGACGTGGCTGAGCGGATGGCCGGGTACTTCGCCGAAGCCGGCCAGGCGGGGGCGGCCCGGCCGTTCGGCCAGCTCACCACGCGGGAACGGGAAATCCTGGAACTGATGGCAGCCGGAGCGGCCAACGGCGCGATCGCCGGCCGCCTGGGCCTGACCGAGAAGACCATCAGGAACAACGTCTCCAGCATCTTCGTCAAGCTCGGCGTCTCCGACCGGGCGGCAGCGGTGGCCCGGGCCCGGGACGCCGGCATCCGCCCGCTCCCCTTATCGAGCCGAACAGCCAACCGGGCTCTCCGCACGGCAGCCCGGTCCTAGGTGAAACCACGACCCGTTCTCACGAGTGATCTTGATTTCGAACGAAACGTGGTCTTACCTGACTAGGCGGGGCAGTTTGCCTGGTGCCCGCCCCAGGTCCAGGCGGGTTACCCGGCCGTCGGCCACTGTCACGGAGACGACGGTGACAAGTTCGCCTTGCTGGTAGTCGGCGAATCTGCCCACCTCTACCGCGACGATTCACCACTGACACAAGTAGACGAGACCGGGGCGCGGAGTGTGACATCCCGGCTTTCGATCAGCGTTCTCCACGCTCAGAAGATGCGGACGAGCCCGAGAAGCGTTTTGTCGCGGGCGCGAAGGGGAGAGTGAAGACGCATGACCGAGCGCTGGTATGAGAAGGCAATCATCTACTGCCTGGACGTCGAGACGTTCCAGGACTCCAACGGCGACGGCGTCGGTGATTTCGCCGGGCTCACTCGCCGACTGGACTACCTGGCCCGGCTCGGCGTCGACTGCCTATGGCTGAATCCCATCCATCCCTCACCGGGCCGGGACGGCGGCTACGAAGTCAGCGACTATTACAACGTGCATCCCCGGCTGGGCACGCTGGGTGACTTCGCCGAGTTCTTGCAGGCGGCCGACAGCCGCGGCATCCGGGTCATCATCGACTTGGTCGTCAACCATACCTCGGACGAGCACCCATGGTTCCGGTCAGCGTGTTCGTCGCCCGACTCACCGTACCGGGACTGGTATGTCTGGTCAGAACAGGAACCGCCCGACCGGCACCAGGGCATGGTCTTCCCCGGCGAGCAGGATGAGACCTGGACGTATAACGAGACTGCGGGTGCCTGGTACTTCCATCGTTTCTACCGTTTTCAGCCGGATCTCAACATCAGCAACCCCCGGGTCCGCGACGAGATCAAGAAGATCGCGTCATTCTGGCTCCGGCTGGGGGTTGCCGGGTTCCGGATGGACGCGGTGCCGTTCGTCATTGAGTACACCACTCCGGATAACAACAGCGACGGCAAGGACTTCGGGTTCCTCACTGACCTGCGCCAGACTGTGCAGTGGCAGCGTCCGGACGCGCTGCTGCTAGCCGAGGCGAACGTCGACCCCGACCAGCTCACCAAGTACTTCGGCGACAGCGGCGGCTCGGCGAACCGGCTGCACATGCTGTTCGACTTCCTGCTGAACGCCCAGATCATGCTGGCGCTCGCCCGCCAGGACCCGGAGCCGGTCATCGACGCGCTGCGCGACACCCCGGCGCTGCCCGACTGGTCACAGTGGGCCACGTTCCTGCGCAACCACGACGAGGTCGACCTGTCCCGGCTCACCGCCGACCAGCGGCAGGAGGTGTTCGCCGAATTCGGCCCGGACGAGGACATGCGCCTGTACGGACGAGGGATCCGCCGTCGGCTCGCGCCCATGCTAGGGGGCGACCAGCGTCGTATCCGGCTGGCCTACTCGCTTCAGTTCACCCTGCGCGGAACACCGGTGATTCGCTATGGCGAAGAGATCGGCATGGGCGACGACCTGTCGCTGCCGGACCGGGAGTCGATTCGCACGCCGATGCAGTGGTCACCCCTGCCTAATGCCGGCTTCTCCACCGCCGCAGCCGACCGGCTAATCCTGCCGGTGGTCACAGATGGCACGTTCGGCTACGAGAAGGTCAACGTGCGGGCGCAGCGTAACGACCCCGGCTCACTGCTGTCCTGGTTCGAACGGATGATGCGCACGCTGCGCGAGTGCCCGGAGATAAACACCGGCACCTGTACCCACGTCGACGTGCCCACCCCGCCCGGCCTGCTCGTGCACCGCGCCGACGACACGACTGGCACCATGCTGTTCCTGCACAACCTCGGCGACCAAGACGCCACCGTCGATGTCCGCAGCGTCGACGACATTGTCGAGTCGCCCACCGAGATGCTCGCCGATCGCGACTACGGCGACATCGACCTGGCTAAGCTCACGGTCGCCGCCTACGGCTACCGCTGGATTTGCCTGCGTCGGGAACTGTCCCTGTAGCCGTCACGCCGCCCGGCACAGACTCGCGATCGCCCTGGCAACGAGACCTGGCCGAGCGACACGTTACCGGTGATGTCGGCCGCGCCGGAGGAAGGTGAGCGGGGCCAGGGCTGGCCAGCGGGCGACCATTGCGGAGTCCAGGGACGGCGCGGCGGCGCGGGTGGCGCGGGGGACGGCAAGCAGCAGCGCGGCGAACAGCACCGAGTACATGATCGCGCAGCCGATGTCGGTGGCTCCGCTGACGTACGGGCCGCCGAAGCCCTCGCCGACGGCCCAGATCAGCAGCCCGAGCACGGTACCGAGGATGAACCCCGCCCGCTGGGCGATTCCCAGCAGCAGCGACAGGCAGACAGCCGTCTCGGCCAGGGCTGTCAGCGTGGCGAACAGGCCGGGAGCGGGTGCTACGGCGCGGGCCCAGAAGTGGAAGAAGGGCAGGAGCCAGGACGGCTGGCCCAGGGCGGAGGCGCGGATCATCATCAGATAGCTGTCCCGGAACCCGGGCAGCCACTTCAGTGTCGCGTCAATGCCCCAGATCAGGCCGAACCCCAGCCGGACGATCCAGTACCCCTGGACATTCGGCGCGGCGCCCGGCCCGCGCTCACGGTCATACGCCGCGTTCACCGCGGCGACTTCCCGGATATTCGTGTCGTTCAATCTAGCCTCATACCTGCGGGGATCCGGGAGTTCACGCCGATCCGTCGCCTCTGGTTCATGGTTAACCCGCCTCTGAAGCGGCGGGGCAGACGATCTCTGCCGAGCACGCAGCGGCTGGGGAGCCCGCCGGGGCTCCTTTGAAGAAAATGTTCCTGCAACTTGCACAGCAAGACATCGGTCAGCTGCCGTATACGGCCGGGTCGCGGGATCTGCCGGGCGGTAATCGGCGAGCTTGCTCACCTGGGGCTGGGAAGCTCTCCCCGACGTCGAAGAACTCCGCCACGATGACCCCACGCCCGTGCACCAGCCGGAATTAGGCCGGTCAGATCGTTGCGGGCTGGCGCCACTGCTCGACGAAGCGGCGCAGTTGCTGCCGTCCCTGCAGGCTGCCTTTGGCGTAGATGTTGCTCAGGTGGTACTCCACGGCCTTGCGGCTGATGAACAGTTCCGAGGCGATCTCGGGGTTGGACAGGCCCCGGCCGACCAGGTGCGCCACTTCGGTCTCCCGGTTGGTCAGCGCCAGCACGGTCTGCCCCGAGGCCCGGCCGGCGGGACGCCGGCTGCCAGGCAGATGACAGGCGGCCAGCTCGTGTTCGGTACTGGCCAGGAATGGTTTGGCTCGCAGCATCAGGTACAAGTCGTTCGCCCGGCGCAGCCGTTCAATCGCCGGCCGCCGCTGGCCGGTGCGGCGCAGCAGCCGACCGTGAGCTAGCAGCAGCCGTGCCGTGTACACCGGGCTTTGCGGGTCGGCGTGCTGTTCGCCGCGCTGGTAGATCTCCGCGGCCCGGCCGGTGTCGCCTTGCTGCTCGGCCAGCCAGCCCTGCAGCCAGGCCAGGGCCGGCTCCAGGAAACTGGCCTCGATGGTGTTTTCGCAGCAGCCGCTGGGCCGCCTCGTCCAGCTGGCCGCTTTCGCCGCGGTGAATCATGACGGCGATCACCGCGTCCACCGAGAGCCGCCGCAGCATGAACGTCAGGGCCGCCACCGACCGGTAATCAGCCCACTGCAGGTCATCGAGCACGATGGCCACCGGCCCGCTGGCCGCGAGTTCCCCCACGACTTCGAGCAGGTACGCACCGGCCGCGAACGAGCCGTTCCCGGCCGCGGGAAAGACCGGCCGGGAAGCGTCTCCGGCCGCCCGGAGCAGCTGGTCGACGATCCCGAATTCCAGGTCGGTCTCGGCCTGGGCGGCCCGCGCCGACAGGACCTTCAGACCCGAGGACCCGGCCAGGCAGCGCCGGGCCAGCGACGTCTTCCCGACTCCCGGATCACCCGCGATGGTCACCAGCCACGGCTGGCCGGTCTCCGCGCGGGCCAGCACTTCCGTCAGCTGCACGAGTTCCCCTGCCCGGCCGACGAACACATCCAGCGGCACGTGCCGGTCCTGTGTCATCCCACCCCAGTCTGGCCGCAAGGCCGACAAACAGTGCCACCACCCTAACTTTCGGCTGGGGAGGAAGACTAGGGAGTTTCTCCAGGGAATTCGCATTCGGCCCGCGCGACAGTGGACCTGTTCACGCAACAAACTCATCTCGAGCTAAGGAAACCCCGATGCGCTCATCCTTCCGTACCTGGTCCGCGGTCACCGGAACCGCGGCCGTCGCCGCCCTGGGCCTTCTCGTCCCCACCGCGGCAAGCGCAGCCCCGCTGCACATCGCCCCCGCCGCGGCGCTTCTCGGCACCAAGGCCCCCGGAGCGGACAAGGCCACAGAACTCAGCATGACGTTCGTCAACAACACCAGCCTGACGCTGACCCTCGTGAGCGCCGGGCACAGCGGTACCGGCACCCACTGGGAGAACCAGCCGCCGCAGACCCTCGCGCCCGGCGCCACCGGGACGGCCTCGGCCTATTCCAGCACCGACACGGAAATCACCATCACCTACCAGAATGTGAGCGGAGGGAACTCCAGCGCCTACACGATGAAGGGTGAGGTGCCGCTCGTAGGCGATAACAGCGCCAGCGGCTCGGCCACCGCCGGCTTCCAGGTGGCAGCCGGCCACAGCACGGGCTACCACGCCACCGCCAGCTACAACATCGAGCCCGGCGGCACGTTCAACTACACCGGCAAGCCCACCACGTACACCGTCCCCTACAGCGTGACCCAACTGAAGCTGGAAGCGGTCGGCGGCGGCACCCGGTACGCGTGGGGCCTGGGCCCGAGCTACGGGGCCGACATCACCGGGACCCTGCCCGTGACGCAGGGCGAAACCCTGCTCATCGGCGTGGCCGGGGCGGGCGGAGACACCGGGGCCAGCCTCACCAACAGCGGCGGCTGGGGGATTACCGACAACGGTAACAACTACAGCGGCGGCAGCACCGTCATCGTCTCTGACGGCTCGAAGTGGTCTGCGCCCGGGGGCGGGGCGACCGTCATCATCAACCAGGGCACCGGACAGATCATCGCGGTGGCCGGCGGGCGGCGGGGCCGGCGACCTCGACGGGGAGGTCGCCGCCTGCGTGAACGGGTATAACGGCGGCAACGGCGGCGCGGGCGGCTCCTGGACCGGCGGTAACGGCCAGCCCGCCGCCGGCGGAGGGGCGGCCGGCGGCAACACCACCACCACGGGCCAGTCCTCGACCGGGACCGACGACTGCGCCGGCGGCGCTGGCGGCGGCGGGGTCAACGGCGGTCTGGCGGGCGCGGACGGCGGCGGTTACGGCGGCGGCGCCGGCTCTTCCGCGGCCCCCGGCGTCACCAACCCCACCGTCACCACGGCCGACCAGAACGGCAAGGTGCAGAACGGCTCGGTCGTGCTCAGCGCGGCGAACTGACCCGCAGGGTCTACGGCGGCACGCCGTCGGCCTGACCAGGGCGCTCCCGGCAGCCTTCCCCGGTGCCGGGAGCGCCTTGACGCGCGCCAGACCAGGGCGCCGACCAGGGTATTTACCGGCGCGACGCGATGGCCCGGCTGCGACTGTGGATGCCATCAGGGCAGCACGTCAGGCCGCGTCCCGATCATGATCTGCCGGGCGCAGGCTGTCAGCGATCACAGCGGCAAGGCGGCTGGGCATGTCACTAAGGTACGAAAGAGTGATAACGACTGCAGGCCCGTGGTAACTGGGCTGCGAGACCCAACCAGTGGAGGTTCCAGATGGCCGAGCTCCCGCCGCCCCCAGAGGGAATTGTGCTAGCCCACTTCATCGTCTCGGACGATGTCGAGCGCTCTCGGCGCTTTTACACCGAAGTACTCGGCGGCAGGATGGCCTTCTCCGGTCCCGGAGGGCTGACTTATGTCGCGCTATCCAACAGCTGGATCATCATCAATAGCGGCGGCGGACCGACCGACGACAAGCCCACGGTCATCCTGGAGGCACCGCGTAGTCCCGACCGGGTCAGCAGCTTCCTTAATATCCGGGTTAAAGACGTCGAGGCCGTGTACGCCGAATGGAGCGCCCGGGGTGCTGAATTCCTGACGCCACCGAAACAGCACCAGTTCGAGAAGCGCTGCTACATCCGCGATCCCGACGGCCATCTGATCGAAGTAGGGCAAACTACGGACCCAGAGGGTGACTGGTCGCCCGCCCACTGGCCCTCGAGCACACCGGTCGAGGAGTTACAGTCATGACCACCGCGATCATCGGCACTGGCGGGCTCGGATCAGTCATCGCCCGCCAGCTCGCCGCAGGCGGCGAGACCCTGCGGCTCTCAAGCGCCGACAATGAGTCGGCACGAACGCTCGCGGCGCAGATCGGTCACGCTGCTGTCGTCGCTGCCAGCAACCGCGACGGGGTGCAGGGTGCTGATGCCGTCGTCCTCGCGCTGCGGTTTACCGCGCTGAAGGGCGTCATAGACGAGATCGCCGCCCCGCTCGCCGGCAAGCTCGTGGTCGTTCCGAGCAACCCGCTTACCGTCGACGCGCACGGCAACGTCATCCGTGTCCTGCCGGAAGGGCAATCCTCGGGCAAGATCGTGGCCGGATGGTTGCCCGCGGGGACACGCCTGGCCATGGCGTTCGGAAGTCTGTCGGCCAACCTCTTCGTGTCCGCCAGCAACCGGTCGCCAGAGCCGGCGGTCCTGTTCTACGCGACCGACGACGACCGTACTGGCGAGGAAGTCGAGCGGCTGATCCGAACGGCCGGCTTCGAGCCAGTGAAGGCCGGCGGGATCGGACAGTCGGGCAGGCTCGAGGTCGGCGGCGACCTTCACGATCTCGTCGTCGGCCCCGCCGAGGCGCGGTCACTGATCGGTAGGGCCCAGGCCTGACGTGACAACCATCCGACCGCTCCCGCCGGGCGAGGTGCCGTCCCGTTGCTGAGGTGCCAGACCCCTGCCTTACCCGGCCCAGCGTCCGGATGCGGTGATGAGTTCCGGGCCGGGTAGGCCTCTGTAGGAGAAGAAGATCATCCGGACGCCGGCGGCGGCGTCCCAGGCGAAGGAGCCGCTCATGACACAAGTCAGCACCTATCTCAACTTCCAGGGCCAGACCGAAGAGGCGTTTGCCCTTTACGCCAAGACCTTCGGTACCGAGGTCACCATGCTCACTCGCTTCTCGGACATGCCCGCCGGGCCAGTCGAAGTGCCCGCCGAGGAGCGGAACCTGGTAATGCACGCCGAGATCCCGATCGCTGGGGGCCACGTGCTGATGGCGACAGACATGCTTCGGTCGATGGGCCAGCAGACCCGCATCGGCAACAACACCACCCTCAACCTCCAGGTTGACAGCAGGGAAGAGGCCGACCGACTGTATGGCGCGCTGTCCGAGGGCGGCTCGGAGGGGTCCCCCATGGCCGACATGCCGTGGGGTGCTTACTGGGGCGTCACTCTCGACCGCTACGGCATCCGCTGGATGATCAACCACACCCTGATGTCCTGAACGACGCCATCATTCTTCACCGTCATCAATCGCGAACTCAGCGGTCAGAAGGCATGGGTGTTTTGGTGCGATTCCCCCTTCGGACACAGTAAATCCCATATTTTTCTGTTTCCGGGCATGCGGAATCACGCAGCCAGGGCAGTTCCCCGTTTCGCCTCAGGCACTGTCATCATGGTGGCCGCCGCCCCCAGATGAACCTCACATCGCTTACCTGGTCTTAGGCGCCACAAATGGTCTGAATGCTCTCAGACCCGACCAGCTCGCTGGCGCCGCGACATCCCGGACAGAGACCAGGACGCCGGCCGACGCCAGCCAGGCTGGCCCGCCGCGAACCACGGACGCGGCTGGGCGAAGCTCCCACGCCCATACCGGGGCAGTCCGGGCGGGCGGCGGCACCGAATAGACACCGATGAGCGAGAACGGTGATGAGGCCCCGCAGCCAGATCCAGAGCGCACCGGTGCAGACGACCCTGAAAAAGCTCAGCGACCCGCAGCGCAATGCCATCATCCTCGCTTTCTACGGCAGGCACACCTACGTCGAGGTCGCCGGCATGCTGGGCATCCCCGTCGGCACCGCCAAGACCCGGATCCGGAACGCCATCATCAGGCTCCGCGACCTCATGCAAGTGACCGGGTGAAACCGGTCGCGTGACCGCCGCCGGGAAGACTGCCGGCTGCCACGTCGTCCACGCGTCCCGGCAGTTCAGGCCCAACTGGCGGCTGCGTGCCAGGCGCCTCCCGAGCCGGCGTTACGTGGCTTCGGCGTCGAAGGATGGCCGCCCGCCGGGGAGGAGGGCGGTGTTCGAAGCCGCGCCGGGGATGTCGGTTCCGTCAGAATCGGAGTCGTTCAGGTCGCTGAATAGGTGCTTCTGAACGAACCGGCGCGGATTCAGATCGTCGATGTCAAAGTCGGAGAACTCCGGGCCGAGTCCCTCGCGCAGGTCAGCCTTGGCTCCCTCGGCGACCCGCCGGAGCTCTCGCAGGGCACGGCCAGCCTGGGCGGCTATCTGCGGCAGTTCCTTCGGGCCGAAGACGACCAGCGCAAGCAGCGCAAGGATCAGCAGCTTGGTCAGAGATAGATCGAACACCGGGATCTCCATCGGGAAAACCGCGGGCGCCACTTACTGGCAGGCGCTGCGGTAGCGGCTGGTCATACTCATCTGATTCTTCGGAGCCCGATAGCTGGCGGATGGGACCTCAGCTAGGTTTCTCACCCAACGCGCCCGTTCCATCGCCTATATCCGAATTCACAGCAGGGTGGCGAGGATGGCTGCGGCGCGGGCGGCGCCGTCGGTGGCGACGGGGCGGTAGTCGACGTCGCGGCCGATCTCGGCGGCGATCGCGGCGGCGATGTCGGCGGGGGTTGTGGTGTCGTAGTCCAGGCAGCGGCAGGCCCGGTAGCGGTCGAGGCGGTGGCGGACGTGCAGGTTCTGCTCGAAGTGGCCGCGGAGCGGGAAATACAGGAACGGCCTGCGGGCGGCGGTCAGCTCCATCGCGGTGCTCAGCCCGCCCTGGACCACGGCCAGGTCGCACACCGCCAGGTGACGGTAGAGGCCGTGCACATAGGGGCGGATCTCCAGGCCATCATGGGCGGGCAACGAGGCCGGGTCGATCCGCGGCCCGGTCACCACGATCATCCGCAGCCCCGGTACCCGCTCCCGCGCGTCCGGGTAGGCGGCGATGACCTTGCGCAGCAGCGGCCCGCCGACCCCCGAGCCGCCCACCGTGACCAGGCAGACCCGCTCCCCGTCGCGGTAGCCCAGCGCCTCCCGGCCGGCGAGCTGGCCCGGGCCGAACCCGGTGATGTAGCCGGGGAAGTCGTAATGCTGCTGCGTCCAGTCCCGGATCAGCGGCAGGCCCGGGCCGAAGGCGCCCGGCACGATATCGGGCGGGTCGCCGACGAAGATGGCCCGGTCCCGGACCCGGGGGAAACGGGCGATGTGCCCGATCATCTCGGCGTTGTAGTCCGCGGTCAGCAAGGCCTCGCGGTCGCCGCCGGCGGGCATCGGCAGCCAGCCGACGAAGTCGGTCAGCCACGCGTAGGCGGCCCGTTTCTGCTCCGGGTTCTCATGCAGGTAGTAGTCCAGCTCCCAGGCCTCGTCACCGACCCACAGGTCGTAGTTCTCCTCCTGGGTCACGTCGTGGAAGAGCATGAAGTTGGCCAGCATGATCTCGTCCATCCGCCGGATCGCCCCGAACGCGTGCAGGTCATGCCCGGCCGACTCCGACTCGATGTGGCCCGACTCGCTGGCCAGGAACCTGCTGGCCGGGTGGACACGCTCACCGCGGGCGGCGAGCACGGTGGTGACCGGGTGCTGGGCCAGCCAGTCGATCTCCAGCCCGGGGTGCAGGTTACGCAGCTCATCAGCGATCGCAACATCCCGCTGCGCGTGCCCAAGACCGATCGGCGAGCAGATGAACAACGCCCGCTTCGGGCGTGCCCGCCCGCGCACCCACCGGGCCGGCGGCGGCACCGGGCACGCGAACTCACGCAACAGCAGATTGACCTTAACCGGATCCCGCACATGCGGCCCGTGACCGGAACCCTCGAGCAGCACCAGATCGCCGCCGGTCGCCTCGGCAAGCGCTGTCCCGCGGCCGGGCCCGGTGATGGCATCGGCCGTACCCTGGATCACCAGCACCGGGCAGTGCACACGGCCGCACAGGTCGCGCGCGGCCGCCTCGTCCAGGCCGTTGCCGATCTCGGTCGCGATGAGGGTCTCGGCGGTGGTCTCCAGGCCCCAGCCGACACAGTCTTCGATCGCCTTAGTCGAGTGCGGCTCGGTGAACATCTGGGAAAAGAAGAACTCCAGGAAACCGCGGTAATCACGCACCCAGGAGGAGAACTTGTCCTTCGGCCAGCCCTCGTCGGTGGGCAGCACCTCATGCCACAGGTAACGGCTGCCATCCTCCAGCGGCGAGGCGAGCGGCACAGCCGGGCAGATGAAAACGGCCCCGGCCACCCGGTCCGGGTGCTCAGCCGCCAGGATGAGGCCACGCTGCGCGCCGAGCGACAGGGAGACGAGCACCGCGCGTTCGGTAGCCGTGGCGTTCATCACCGCCAGGGCATCGGCGGCGAACTCGCGTTCCTCATACCCGGCCAGCGGGGCGATCGGAACGGCCGTTGCCGCGCCCGTCGAAGGTGAGCACCCGGCAGTGCCGGGCCAGGTAGGGGATCTGCATCTTCCAGTGCCGGGAGTGGATGATCGACCAGGTCGGCAGCAGGAAGACGGTCGGCTCGCCCGAGCCGTAGACCTCGTAGTACAGCCGCACACCGTCACGCTTGATGTATCCGGAGCTGTCGGGGTACAGCGCCCGCGACTGCTCGCGGCCCGGTCCGGTCATCTCGGTATCCATGGCTCGATCCAGTCCAGCCGCGGGTCGCCCATGTCGTGCAGGCAGTCGAACATGGTCACCAGGTACTGCATGAGCTTGCCCTCGTCAATTTCGGTGTGCTGGTCGATGCTCACGATCCCACTCCTGGAAGTTCACTGCCTGGGTCGTTGTCACGGCGAGCGTAAAACGGGGCGGCCCGGCCTTGCTTCCGGTGGGGCACCTAGTCGCGGTCGTGCTTCTGCCGCCCGGCACCAGGTGCTTACAATGAGACCGGTGGCGGCTACGCCCAGCGGTGGCGCACTCCTTGAAACCGTGCAGAAGGTTGAACCTGCGGACTCGGTCGGGGAATGAATCCGGCACCAGAGCGGCTGTAGATGGGGCTGTAGTCGTCCTGTGCCCGTGTCAGTTGCGCGCTTGCGGGGAGACCCAGGACCCCAGGAGCCCACTGACCAGCAGTGTCCGCGCCGTACGAGCGGGGCACGAGATACGAAGCCGTAGGCCGACCCGCCTGGTGCTGACACGACAGTCACCGCCGCATTGGGATGGGTACCCGGCCCAGGCTGCGCTCCGCGGCGCGGCCAAGGACGCAAGCAACACAGGAGTTAAGGTGCTTTTCGAGCAAGGTGGTCGGTCATTGAGCGAAGATAACGGCGTGGATGTAAGTAGCTTCGCCGAACTAGCTCTAGCCCCGGAACTATGCCAGGCGCTGTCCGGCCTCGGTTATGAGGAGCCGACGCCGATACAGCGGGCTGCCATCCCGCCCCTGCTGGCCGGCCGTGACCTGGTCGGTCAGGCTGCGACGGGGACAGGCAAGACCGCCGCCTTCGCGTTGCCCGTACTGCAGCGGATCGTCGGCCGGAGCGAGCGGGCGGGAGTGTTCGCCCTGATCCTCGTGCCAACGCGCGAACTGGCGATTCAGGTTTCCGAGGCATTGGACAGCTACGGCCGCGGCCTGGGCGCGCGGGTGCTGCCGATCTACGGCGGTCAGCCGATTGGACGGCAGTTGCGGGCGCTTGACCGCGGCGTCGACGTTGTGGTGGCGACACCCGGGCGAGCGCTCGACCACATCGCCCGGGGAACGCTGGACCTAAGCGGCCTCGAGGTCGTCGTGCTCGACGAGGCCGACGAGATGCTCGACATGGGCTTCGCCGAGGACATCGAGGCGATACTCGGCAAGACCCCGGAGAACCGGCAGACCGCGCTGTTCTCGGCGACCATACCGCCGCGGATCAACGGCATGGTGCGCCGCTACCTGAGCGACCCGGCGCGAGTCGAACTCGGCCGCAGCGCGTCGGCCTCATCCGACGGGCTGCTCGTGCGGCAGATCGCCTACCTGACGCCGCGCGGGCACAAGCCCGCCGCCCTCGTCCGCGTGCTCGACCTGGAAACGCCGGCGGCCACGGTCGTGTTCTGCCGAACACGAGTCGAAGTGGACGAGCTGACCGAGATCCTGAACGGCCGGGGTTATCGGGCCGAGGCGCTGCACGGCGGCATGGAGCAGCAGCAGCGCGACCGGGTCATGGGCCGGCTGCGCAGCGGCAGCATCGATCTTCTGGTGGCCACGGATGTCGCCGCCCGCGGCCTTGATGTAGATCAGCTCACGCACGTGGTGAACTACGACGTGCCGAGCGCACCGGACTCCTACGTGCACCGCATCGGACGCGTCGGCCGGGCGGGCCGCGAAGGCACCGCCATTACGCTGGCCGAGCCGCGGGAACACAAGATGCTCAAGGCCATCGAGCGGGCGACGGGACGGCGGATCGCCATCGAGAAGCTGCCGACCGTCGCCGACCTGCGGGCCAAGCGCCTGGAGCAGACGCGGGCCACGCTCCGGCAGATCGTACTCGAAGACGACCTTGACGCTTTCCGTGCCGTGATCGAGCCGCTTAGTGACGAGTTCGGCATTTACGAAGTGGCGCTGGCCGCCGTCAAGCTGGCCACCGACGCGAGCGGAACGCCGCGCGACGAAGAAGAACTGCCCGAGGTTGACCTGGCCCTGCTGGATGACCGCGGCAAGCGTCCCAAAACCGCCGACCGCGGTCCGCGCCGCGGACGTCCGGCCCCGGCGGGCACGACCCGGCTGTTCGTCGGGACCGGCCGCTCCTTCGGAGTCCAGCCGAAGGATCTCGTCGGTATCATCGCCCGCAAGTCGCAGCTTTCCGGCCAGGACATCGGCGCAATCGAGATCGCCGACCGCTTCTCCCTGGTCGAGGTCCCCGAGACCGCGGCGGACGACGTGGTAGCGGCGCTCCGGCAGGTCAGCATCAAGGGCCGGAAGACAACCATTCGCCGCGAGCGCTACCCTGCGCGGTAGCTTCTGCCGCTAGCAAGGCCGAACACCATGGCCGGAAGCCCCGGGGCAGCGGGGTAGAGCCACCGTACGTTCAGAAGAAAAATGATCTTCATTTCGAACGAACGCGTGGTTCCACCCCGACGGCTGGCTAAGACGCCGCGACGTGGTCGCCGTGGCCGGACCCCACACATCACCAACCGCTGGTGCCCGCGATTGGCTTGGCGTCTAGGGTTGTCGTGTGAAGTTCTCGCTCTGGCCCCACAACAGCCGTACTCCCGCTGACCTCCTGGCGGAGGTGCGCGCTGCTGAGGACGCGGGGTGGTACGGCGCTTGGCTGGCCGACCATTACATGCCTAATACCGGCGACACGACGCCCGCCCACGGAGACACGTACGAGTGCTGGGCTCTGCTGCCTGCCCTGGCGGCTATCACCGAGCGGGTTCGGATCGGGACGCTGGTGTCGCCCACGTCGGTCCATCATCCGGCGCTGCTGGCCAAACGCGCCGCCACGATCGACCGGCTCTCCGGCGGCCGAATGACCCTCGGGATCGGGGCGGGCTGGCAGGTCAACGAGCATCACGCATACGGCATCGAACTGGAACCACCCGGGAGGCGAGTCAGCCGGTTCGAGGAGGCGATCCAGATCGTCCGCTCGATGCTGTCGGACGAGTCCACCACGTTCCACGGTTCCTGCTACGACCTCACCGAGGCTCCCTGCGACCCCAAGCCGGTCCAGTCCCCGCTGCCGATCCTCGTCGGCACCCGCAGTCCCCGTATGCTCCGCATCACCGCCCGTTACGCCGACCAGTGGAACACCTGGGCCACCCCCGAGCAGGCCGCCGCCCCCCGTGCGGCGCTGTTCGAGGCCTGTGACGCGGTCGGGCGCGATCCCACGACAATATGGACGTCGGTCAACGCGCTCATCGAACTCGACGCGCGCACGCCTTCGCCTGGCCCTGCGATGCTCTTCGGCTCAGCCGAGCGGCTAGTCGACCAGATCGGCCAGTACGCCGAGCTCGGCTACGACGAGTTCATCTTGCCCGACTGGAACCTTGGCACGACCAAAACCGAGATCGCGGACACCCTGGCCCGGATCAAAGCCAAGGTCCTGGATCAGCTGTAAGTTACGGACTGGATCACGGCAAGCTGGGTCGACCAGCACCATCGCCGATGAGCGGTGTCAGACCGCGATGAGCAGCATCCGGCTGGCCAGCGCGGTGGAGGCCGCCAGGCTGTCTAGCAGCAGCCCGCGCGCAATCGGGTCATCGCGCACCGCCCACAGCAGCAGGGAGTTGGTCCAGGCCATGTCCCGGGCGCTGTTGATACTCCAGTTGGCGATCAGCGTGGCGACTGCGCTCAGATGGCGGTCGGCGTCGAGCTCAGGCGCGGATTCGAACGACTGCCGGACGGATTGCTCAGCCGCGTCCAGCAGCAGGTCCACCTTCTGGTAGTCCGCAAAATGCGCGCCGGCCTCCGGTGCGACGCCCAGGGCGGTGCAGGTGCTGACCACCGCGATCGGCAGGTCGTGGTTGATGTGGGCATTCATGCCCGCCAGCGCGAACTGGACTGGCTCGATCCCCGCCGCGGCCCGCTGTTCGACCAGCGGCCGCCAGGCCAGCGGCGCCGCTGCCGGGTCGGCCGAGGCGCCGGCCGCTGCGAAGTACAAGTTGGCGAAGGTGACGTCCAGCTGGGTCATGAACGTGGGATCGGCGAAATAGCCCTGGCCGAGCTGGCTGTCGACCTGCCGGGTCACGTCCAGGTACATGCGGTTGAAGCACGCCAGCCCGTCGGCGGGGGGAAGCGCCGACTCGATCGCCTCCATCCGGGTTATCGCGTCGGCAATCGAGGTCACCGGCGCGTCCGGGGCTGGCAGGACGACTGACATGCCAATCACTATACGAGCACCCCGGGCAGGCGCCCACTCCACGCTGGGGACAGCAGCCGGCCGTCGCGGCGGCAAGGCCTCACGGGACGCGCTTGCGCGGCTGACCCTTTGATCTATCTAGCTGCTAGCCTGTACGGCTAGCACGGCTAGCACGGCTAGCACGGGGCTAGCACGGCTAGCTTGTAACTAGCCGGGTTAGCTAGACCTTGGATGGTGTCATGACCGAGTATCCGGCTCGCCGAGCGTGCCCCGGCCCCCGGCGACGCCGACCACCAGGCGGTCTCCGACCGAACCGTCGGGGTGGTAGCGGCGGTGATGGCCGGCGACGGCCCGACGGCGACGACGCCATCGACGCCATCCGGGCATTCCGGTCCGCCCTGCACGGATTCGTCTCGCTGGAGGCCAACGGCGGCTTCGGCATGCCCGTTAGCGTCGACCGGAGCTTCGACCGCCTCGTGCACGCCCTGGTGCGGGCCATGTCGAGCTGGAGCACCGGGTCCGAGCCCGGCCTCGAGGTGTTGGCCTGATGACTGCGTCACCCCCGGGGAAGAGGGAAAGGGTGTCGTCACCGGGGCGCCCCGCCGGTGGCTCGACCTTGAAGGGCCCGTCCAACTGGCCGGGGCGAAGCCTGTGGACGATGTAATCGCCTGGGCCACGTTCGCCGGGGCGTGGCTGCTGGTAGCCGGGCCGCTCTACCAGGGCTCGATCGAGCTCAACGAACTGGACCTTGACCGTGCGGGAATCCAGGGCAAGGCAGCAGCCGTCCAGGCAGCGCAGGCCCGGCCGTCGGTATGGTGGTGGCTGCTGCCACCAGTCATGTACGTGCTGCACCGCCGCTGGTACAAGGCGGCGCAGCAGGCCATGCTGGCACAGCTCACCCCGACCCAGCGCGAGCAGATGACCCGCTTCCGGAGCAAGGCCACCGGATGGTTTACCGTCGCAGCCGGCGCCGCCCTGCTGGCCGCCGGGGATACCTGGCACATCGTTCAGCACTACGGCTGGCCCGTCTGGCTATTTTGGCTGCTGGTCGCGGTGATGCTAACCGCCGCGGCTCTCACCGCCGCGATCCCGATGATCAGCGACCGCGACCTCCGATCCTGATCGGAGGTCAGGGCCACGCAGGCATCGCGCGCACGGTGGAGACGGGGATGGATAGTTCCCGACCGTGTACGAGGGGCTGGACTTCGGCGCGCAGATGCAGGAGTTGGAACGGCGCTGCCATGCCGCCGGGAAAGCCCGCCGCACCGGTGACCGCGCGCAGTTGCCGCAGCTCGGCGGCCCGTCAACGGACACGACTGAATTAACGTAAGGTCAGAGCCTGTGGAACGCGTTAGGCCGCCCGGCGGCTACTCGAGGGGCCTGGCAGAACCCGAGGCGCGATCCGTCCAGGAGATCTCCGACCATGGCCGCCGGGTGACCTTTACCTGGTTCGATCCCCCGTTCCGGCCGGAACCGCCGCACTCCAATCAGGCATACGGCATTTGCTTCACCGAGGCCGGGATGATCGTCCTGGGCGCCTGCGACGTCGATGGCGAGCGGTACTGGAACCTGCTCGGCGGCGGGGTCGAGCCCGGTGAAACGCTGGAGGACTGCCTGGTCCGGGAAGTGATGGAGGAAGGCTGCGCCCGCGTTGTCGAGAGCCGCTACATCGGCTGCCAGCGCGTTGACGACCCTGACCACCCAACCGGGCCCTGGCGCTACTACCAGGCCCGCTTCTGGGCCCGGGTCGAGCTCCTGCGATGGGATCCCCAGCACGAGATCGACGAGCGCCACCTGGTCCGGCCCGAGGACTTCCTCCAGACCCTGAACTGGGGCTTCGCGCCCACCGCCGCCATCATCCTTGCGGCAGGACGCAAAGCCGCCTCCGAACCCAGACAGGGCTGACAGCCCGCCGGGCGCTGCGGCGGTCCCCGTCTGATCCTGCCCGGGAGAATACCCTGAGTCCGCAGACCCGGAACGGCACAGCTGGTATCCGCGGCGCCGTTACATTGGGTGACCGGTGCTGGAATGACGTCGCCGGAAGCGCGCACCGATCGCCGATTACGAGCGGTGTCGCGACTTGTCGGCAGCGCAAGTGTCTGCGCGCCGATTATCCGGTTCTGCGCGGTTCGCTGGGCAGACGACTTTCATCGCGGCGGAAGAGCTGCTCGGCTCACGGTAGTCTCCGCGGCAATCATTCGGGCTATTCTGCGCGGCCGGGCCGGTAGGTAAAGCGCATTAATTAGGGGCGCTCTTCTTTCTCGCGAGCGAGGCCACGCGAGTGGCGATAGCCGGCGCCTGGTCTTCTTGCGGAAAATGCTTGCCGGGTATGCGGTCAATGACGGCCAGCCCGGCGGCGGCTCGTGCCTTCTCCCCGTATGTGCCGACCGGCATCGCCGGATCCTCGGCGGCCCAGACGACTTGCACCGGGTAGGACCGGCTTCCCACGACCTGGCGGTATAGCTCTTGTTTTTCCGCTGTTGCCTGGGCGCTGCGTGAGACCTTCAGGAAGGCGCGGCCGCGGTCATCTCCTTTCATGAGCGTGAGGTAGGCGTTGATTTCGGCCTTGCTGACCTGGCTGAAGTCGCCGATCCCTTGCAGCTTCATAAGGAACCGGAAGGCCGGCGGGACCATGCCGGCCGCCCAGAGCCCGCCGATGACGGGCCAGCGGAACGGCCTCATCGTCCAGGGCGGGGTCCACCCGTCCACGTCGACTACGGTGTTGAGGATCGTCAGCGACAGTACTCGTTCGGGGCAGGCGGCGGCGAGCTCGAATCCGACCGGCCGCCGATGTCATGGACGACGAGGTGGAACCGGTCAATGTTCAGCGCATTGACGGCGGCTGAGCAGAAGCGCCCGAGACCCGTCCAGCTGTAGTCGTATCCCCGGGGGCGTTCCGCCAGTCCGAAGCCCGGAAGATCCCAGGCGATACCCCGGAGCCCTCGCGAGGCGAGTTCGCGGAGAACTTTCCGGTAGCCGAACGACGAGCCCAGCATTCCGTGAATGCACACGACGGGCTCGCCATCGCCTTCGGCGCGCAGGAAGCTCTGTATACCGGCGGCGGTGAAGGTCTCGCCGGCATCGCGGTGGGCGTCGAGAACGCCAGTTGCCGTGCGGGTTGAGTTAGTCATGGGGCTGAGCTTGCGTTCCCGCGAGCCGCAAGTCCATAACCTGTGACGTCATGGACTGCGGCCCTGGCCTCGGGTAGGGTCGCTGAGCATGCAACCTGCCGTCGGGGACATGCTGCGCGAGTGGCGCAAGCGGCGGCATCTCTCGCAACTGGAGCTGTCAGCCAGGACAGGGGTCTCAAGCCGGCACCTGAGCTACATCGAGACAGGCCGGTCAAGGCCGAGCCGCCAGATGATCCTTTACCTGACGGAATACCTCGATGTTCCGCTTCGCGAGCGCAATGCGCTCTTGCTCGCGGCTGAGTACGCGCCGGTGTACTCTCACCGGGCGCTCGATGACAACGGCTCAGACATGAGATACGTCCGGGAGGCTATTGAGCGGCTGCTCGCCAGCCACGGCCCCTACCCGGCATTTGTCATTGACCGCCAGTGGGATGTGGTCGCACGCAACGAGAATACTGCCGTGTTGCTGGAAGGTGTTGCCCCGGAGCTGCTCATCCCGCCCGTTAACGCCCTGCGCCTGGCCCTCCATCCGTCTGGGCTGGCACCGCGGATCGTAAATCTCGCAGAGTGGAGTGCCTACCTGCTACGGCGCCTCGATCATCAACTCCTGGCCGGCCCGGATGCCGGACTGGCGAAACTCGCCGATGAAGCACGCAGCTACCCAGGAGTAGCCGAGCCTGCCCAGGAAACAGCCAATCTAGCCGACCGGATATTTGTCCCCTTGCGCCTTATGAACGGTAGCCGCGAACTCCGGTTTCTGAACATGGTCGCCACGTTCGGCACAGCTCTCGACGTCACCGCGGCAGAACTCGTGATCGAGACTTTCTATCCGGCCGATCCGGCTACATCCCAGGCGCTCCAAGAATCCAGCAAGTGATATCCGAACCCATGCACGACCGGGCTCGCGGTCGGCTGCGGGTCGCTCAGATCGGCCAGCTCTGCGCGGACCACAGGACATTGTGTCATGCACCAGATGCTGCGCATAGCGGCGGCTACGCGCGATAGCCGGTCAGCTGTAGTTAGGATGGCTTGGCCGCGGTGGGGAAGGCCGGGAAAGGGTGCCTGCAAGGCTGGGCGCGGCGCGCGGTCCGGGTCAGCTGGTGCGGCGCAGCACGGCCGCGCGCTCCTGCGCAGGCAGGTCGTCGCCGGCTTCCAGCAGGCTGGGCAGCAGTTCTGGCTCGGTGGTGAGGGCGCGGAAGGACCGGCCGATGGTGACCGTGTGCCCCGGGCGCCCGATGACCTCGATGCGGTCCCCGGCCCTGATCTGGCCCGGTGCGACCACGCGCAGGTAGGTTCCGGTCGCGCCGCGGGCGGTGAACCGCCTGACCCACTTCGGCTCCCCCATCCGGTGGGCGAACGTCGCGCACGGGATGCGCGGTGAGGTCGCCTGCAGCACCACGCTGCCGCCGACCCGCCAGCGCTCCCCCACCAGCGTGCCCGTCAGGTCCAGGCCCGTGGTGGTCAGGTTCTCGCCGAACCGGCCGGCCTGCAGCTCATACCCCAGTTCCCGCTCCCACCAGTCCAGGTCCTCGCGCGCATAGGCGTACACGGCCTGGTCCGTGCCCCCGTGATGCTCGGTGGCGGCGACGATGTCGCCGGCCAGGCCGTTCGGCCGCGGGTGCCCGCGCCGCTTGGGCCCCGGGTCCGAGACCGGCACCGGCCAGGTGACCGGGTGCTTGCCGATGCCGGTCTGCCCGGATTCGCGATATGTCAGCGCAGAATCCCTGATCTGGCGTTGGCAGATGTTCGACGGGCTGGCGCTGCAGCGTCTGTCGGCCGAAGGGTGGACGCGGGGACCTGTCTCGTCGGGGGACCAGAATCATCCCGCTTACTGGCAGGGCGGAGAATAGGGGATGCTGCTGCCGAGATACGTGCGCCATTGGGTGACGGTAATGGGCGTGCCGGCGTTGCGGCACAGTTGCTGCGCCAGGTCGGCGTAGCTGACATCCCACAGTTCGGCGGTGCCGCCATTACTTGCAGCGAGAATGCGGTCGTCCGGGCTGAAGGCCACGGCGTCGAGTTCGCCGGGTTGCGCGGGTAGCGATGCGATAAGGACCGGTTGTGCGGGATCGGTGACGTTCCATAGGCCGAGCGTGTCACTCTCGAAGGCGAGGGCCTTGCCGTCCGGGCTGAACGAGACGGCACCGCTCGACTTCACCGGGAGTGACCCGACCAGGGTGGGGCGAGAACTGGCCGCTGCTAGGTGCCATATCTCCGTACCGAGCCCGACTCCGCTGATGGCCAGCGTGTGGCCATCCGGGCTGAAGGCCGCGGACAAGACGTCGTCATTCTCGCTGAGCGTCACCGTTGTTCCAGACAACGCGGAAACGCGGCCGTCTGAATGGACGCTGAAGCCGCGCAGGCTCGCGCCGTCGAGGATCCAGAACGTCCGGCCCGACGGCGAGAACAACGGGATCACAGTGCCAAAATTGTCGTTGCCGTGCGGGGACATCGTGACCTTTTCGTCCTGGGTAACCGCTGGCCAGAGGAACGCATCCTGGTAGAAGTCGCCGCCCGCGAGGGTGCGTCCGCCGGGGCTGAAGTCGAGGCTGGCCACGGCGCCGGCGTTGTCGTCGGCCCAGACCAGAGCAGGCCGGGCGGGATTAGTTATGTTCCACAGCCGGGCCGAGTCACCACCGGTAGCGAGGTAGTCCCCATCGGGGCTGAACGCGACGCTGTAGATCACCGGGGTGGCACCGGGTTCCTGGACGGAGCTGAGGAGGGCGGGATGGGTCGGGTCGGCCACGTTCCACAGCTGAGCCAGGCCGTCACGGCTGCCGGTGGCCAGCAGGCGCCGCGCACGACTGAACGCGATGGCATCGATGCTGTTGTCCGGCTGCGAGGTGGTGTCAGCCGGCAAGGTCGCCAGATCCGAGCTGCTGAGTGGATCGGTCACACGCCACAGCAGGACGCTGTCGTTACTGCCTGCGCACAAGACGGTGCCGTCCGAGCTGAAGGCCATGCCTCCAGCGGTGCCCGAACTGCCGGATATGACGGTCCCGGCGACTGGCCTCCTCCCGGCCACACTGAACAGGCTGATGTCGCCGTTTCCGGCGCCTGCCGATGCCGCACGTACCGCCAGGACCGTACCCTGCGGGTTGTAGGCGAGCTGCGCCGGAGACTGCGTGACGGACAAGGCGGTCAGCCGGGGGTGCGTCAGGTCGGCAAGGTCAGCGATGACGGCGCCGCCGCCGGTAGGGGCGACGGCGTTGCCGTAGATCGTGCCGACGGCCAGGGCGCTGGCGTCCGGATTGAACGCCAGAGCGGTGATGCCGCCGTAAGAGGCTGGCTCCGCGACGCGGAACCTCGTCAAAGCCACGGGCGTAGCGGTCGCGGTCAGCTTCCACAGGCCGACGGCCGCACCACCCGCCCGGGCATAGTTATCACCGGCGGCGAATAGCGAACCCGAGCCGAAGGCGAACGCGCCGACATCGCTGAACCGGGCGACGACGGCCGGGCGATGCGGCGACGCAACGCTCCAGACCCAGGCCGTGGAGTTCTGGTCAAGCGCGCCGATCAGGCTTCCGTCCGGGCTGAAGGTAACCGAGTCGAATCGGGAACCCTGGCTAGATCGGGAACCCTGACTAGAGAGCCGGAAGGTCAGCACCGGGTGCGCCGACTGGCTGACGTCCCACATTTCAATCGTCCCATTCGGCCCGCCGGCGGCGAGCAGCCTGCCATCCGGGCTGAAGGCCACGGCCGTGCTGTCGACGTCGGGGATGGTGCCTGCGACTACCCCGGCGACAACATTGTCCAGTTTGATGTCCGCGCCGGTGGCTACCGCAAGAACCGGCTGTCTCGGGTCGTAAGCCACTGCATTGACCGTCGTCAGCTGGGTGAGCAGCCCGGGCGCGGAAAGACTGGTGAGCAGGTCGCTCTCCGCGCCCTCGCTGGGCGCCAGCTTGTACGCCTCGACGATCAGCTGCCGGGCCAGGCCGGGTTCGTCGGCCGCGATGCCGGGCGCCTGCGCCGCCAGCGCGCTCGACAGTGCCTGGTTGCGTTCGGTGATGGCGGTATTGCGCTCCCTGACGGCAACGATGCTGAAGACCACGGCGAGCGCGGTCAGCACGGCCATGACCGCCACCGCCACCTCGGCGAGGCGCATCGCGCGCCGGTGCTGGCGCAGATGCTCGCCGACGAGTTCGTCCAGCTGCTTGCCCCGGAGGGGGGCGGCGACCGCGGCGACCTTGTTGGCTGGGATCCTGGGCTTGCCGCTACCGACCCTCACCTCACTCAGATCGACCCAGTGCGGCTCGTCGCGGAACACGCCGCGCAGGGCCGCGGGCACCGGGGCGCTGGCGGCCCAGTCCTGGGCCTGATCGTCCCAGGCCAGCCCGGGGCTGGTCGCAACAACGAGTAGCCGCTGCAGCGGAGCGTTCTCCACCCACCACTGGATCTCGCGGTCGACCCACCTGGACTCGGCGGCACCCGGCGAGGCGAGCAGGATGAACCACTTCGACGAACTCAGGCCATCCACGATCGACGGCCACAATCCCGGATTGGCGCCTAGGTCGGCGGTGTCGAGGAATATCCTCAGCACCCGAATCTTGTACCAGGGCTTGGCAAACCGTTCCAGGCTGGTTTGCAGCGCCGGTCCGAGCATGGCGTCGTCCTGGTGGCTATAGGAGATGAAACCGTCGTAGCCGGAAACCGACGTCATTACGCCCCCACCCGCCCATCTCGCCAGCAGACGGCGAGTCTGAGCCACGCATACATATGCGGTGAAAGCATAGCGCTCTACCAGAGAGCATCCGATAGTCCGGACAGAGGGCTCTTCGAAGTTAGCCGGGATCGCGTTTCGGTTCGGGTTACTTGGCGTGTTCTCGCAACATCGACGGGGCTGTATGCAGCCGGAGCTGGCCCCCCGCGGACGTGCCGACGACCACCATGCCGGCCAGCTCAAGGCCACTGCAGGCCCGCTGAATGTGCACGTGGACCTGGACGTCATCGATGCGGCCGCGCTGCCCGGCCTGCGCTATCCCGCGCCCCTGACCCGTGACAAATCGGCGACCCATTCAGCCACGACCAGCAAGCCCCGCAGAAGCTAGGACAACCAGCAGCCACCCGCGCCCTCACGCAGCGGCGGCGGCAGGTGCACGCAGCGGCCAGCGGAACGCGCTGACAGACGCGCAGATCATCCATTCCTGGGCGGACGCCGACCACTCCGTCCTCGACCGCGCCAGCGCCCATAACGGCGGTTCCCGCGCGTCGCGCAGGTCGGAAGGTAACGACCCAGCGTGACGAGGGAGTTGGTCTTCTCCCCGTTGCATGGTCTCTGTCCCGGCGGACGCAAAGACAGCTCCCGGTTGACGGTTCTGGTCTACCGTCGTGACATGCCTGGTAGGAAGCGACCGGCTCCTGAGGACGCCGTGACTGCCCGTCGTGCCCTGCTCGACGGGCTTGCCAGCGACGCTGACATCTTCGAGGTGCTGAGCGGACTTGCCCCTCTGCACCCGCGAAATGACACGTTCCCCGGCGAGGTGTTCCTTCACCTCGCCGCGGACGCGCTGGAGTGGTGCGGGGCCAGCCGGGCCAAGCCACTGCCCCTGGAGGGGCTGCGCGAGCGGTTCCTGCCCGAGGCCGCCTTCCGCGGGCGGCAGAACGCGAAGCTTCAGTACGCGGTCCTGGCCGCAGCGGCCATCCACGGCGGGACCGAACCGGACCTGCTGGATGAGGTCGCCTTCTGGCAGGCCGACGACTTCTGGCAGTGCGCCGCATACGCGGCGGTCGCCTATATCCGCGCCGCCGCCAGCCAGGCGGGCGTCCCTGTGCGCCAGGCATGCCAGGACCTAGACGAGCACCCTGGCCACCCAGCCCCATAGCGCCGATTTTGCGCGCCAGGTGATCAGCGGTCCGCGGGGTACGAGCGCGCCCAGATCATCCGATTCGGCACACTGGGACTGCCTTACGATGCTGCGCGGTCACGCCCGCGGCGGGAACGCGGCCTGACGACCGGTCCCGCCGCGCGCGCCGTGCAGTCGCGACTGCTGAGCTCACCTTGTGCCGATGGATCCGTCAGGACTCGGCGTCTTGCGTCAGGTAAGCAATCGGACCGCCGGAGATAGTGTGCACCCTCGATCCCAACAGCTTCCGGGTGAGTTCGGCTACCTCCGGTTCGTCGCTGGTGATGCGGTAAGTGCCTCGATCACCGAGGATGCCCACGCGCCCGGCTACCGTGGCCTTATAGAAGTGACGCACTTCCCGTGGACCTCTTTGTTCAGACTTGGCCACTCCATGGATGCGGAGAGCGCCGGTAATGAAGCTGGCGATGCTGACGGGGAGGATGCCCGCGCCGGTGATGGTGTCAGGATCGCTCCGCCACCAGCCCGCGTTCGCCTCCATGAACTGGGCGTCGGTCAGGAAAGTGGCATCGCCGATGAACTCGCGTCCGTCATCGCTTGGCGATGCGGCTGCCGTCCTTAGTACGGGCAGGACCCCTGCCACGCATGTCACGTATGGCGTCGCCGCGAGGGGAAGGACGGAAGATGCGGCGAGTCGCGGCAGGTAGCCGGATCTCAGCAGCTTGTCCATTGTCGCGAGAGATATGCCGAGGAGGCTGGCCGCCTGGTTGCGTGACAGCAGGTCGACGTCAGCCGCGTCGGGCTGACGGGCAACGTGTACTTCTGGAAGCATCGTGGTAATTCCTTCGAACGGGGCGCTCCTCCGTGAAGCGCCAACGATGTCTCTAGTGTATTAGATCTAACGCACTCCTCAATGGGCCGGTAAGAATCCATACTGGTCGCGTCGTTTCCCAACCACGACCTCACTCGTGCCAACCGAAACAGAACCACCCGCTCTGCGTGGGCTGCAGGCGGCTGCGGGTTCCACGAACTGCCACCCAGATCGGCGGTTACTTGCCCTTCAATGGCCCCTTGAGCTGGGGCAGCTAGCTTGACGACCCTGCCCTCGAGTTGCTTACGCGGCGGAGTTCCCAGCCCCCCTTCGCTCCTGCTGCGAGGTGGTCTCGCGGCCGTTGCGCAGCGTCGCCGAGGGGACGCCAGCATGCTGACGGAGGCCGCGCGGTTCGGCGGGCGAAACCTGCGCAACGTGACCTGACAGCAGATCCGCGCCGAACAGCTGCCACCCGGCCTTCCTCCGATCCGGTGCTGCTTCCACTAGGCGTAGAAACCGGATCGTCCTGGGGTTGGGTGTTTCGAGCACGCACCGGGCGATGGCTTGACATCATTAGTAAATAATCATTTACTAATGATGTCGGTGCTTAGCACCATCAATAGGAGGCAGACATGGCGACCGAGCAGGACACCGGGCAGGCAGAGGCGACGGCGGCGAAGCTCGCGACGCTTCGCGATGACGTGCGCGCGACCATCCGACGCGTCGATGACCCGCAGCTGAAGGCGGTTCTGGAGACCGGGGCCGAAGTTCTCGGCGGGCTGCGGCAGGCGTTCGTCGACTACCGCCAGGGCAGCGAAGAGGCCTGGCAACGGTAGCGGGCCGTTCGGCGTGGCGCGGCCGATCGGCACCCCCGACGAAGCCTTGCTGGACGCGGCCGATCATGTCTTGATGACGGAGGGGCCCTCCGGCTTCACTCTCGCCAAGGCGGCAGCCTCCGCCGGGGTGTCCGCTGCGACCTTCGTGAAGCGGTTCGGTTCGAAGGAACGGCTGTTCCTGCGGCTTTCCCAGCGCTGGGCCGACTCGCTGGACCGTGGGCTGGCCGAGGCGACTCGAGACGTCGACTCGCCGTTGCGGCGGCTGCGCGTGGCGGCTTTGCACAACTACCACGACCTGGACAATCCGCGGACCGCCTCCAAGCAGCTCGCGGCCTTGGCGATCGACCTTCAGAACGACGAGATGCGCGGCTGGCTGCACGTCGGCTGGGGACACGTGCATCACCATCTGGAACGTCACGCGGCTGCCGCGGTCGCCGCCGGTGAGCTGGTCGGCGCACCGCCCCCGGCCCAGCTGGCCCGGATCCTGATGGCCGCCATGGAGGGCGGCTGCCTGCTCTGGTCGGTACACCCCGACGGGTCGTTGATCCGCCGGCTCGCGGCAGACCTGGACGCACTGCTGTCTGGATGGACCATAGATAAGGAGAAGATGCATGGCCGGTGAGACTCCGCTCGCAGGAAAGATCGCGCTCGTCGCGGGCGCCACCCGTGGCGCCGGCCGGGCGATCGCCATCGAACTCGCACGGCTGGGCGCCTACGTGTACGCGACCGGGCGGAGCAGCCGCTCCGCAGGCCGGTCCGAGATCGACCGGCCCGAGACTATCGAGGAAACCGGCGAACTCATCGAGCACGCCGGGGGCGCCGGTCTGGCTGTGCGCGTGGACCATGAAGATCCCGCTGCAGTGGGCGAGTTGGCCGCCCGTGTCGAAGCTGACCACGGCCGGCTCGACGTCGTGGTCAACGACATCTTCGGTGGCGACCGGTACGCCGACTGGGAGCACCCGCTGTGGGAGCACGACTTGGCCGGAGGGTTGCGGATGCTGCGGATGGGTGTCGACACCCACTTGATCACCTGCGCCAAGATGATTCCCCTGATGCTGCGAAGCTCCGGCGGCCTGATCATCGAGGTCACTGACGGGACCAGCACGTTCAACGCCAACTTCCGCACCGGCGTCGGCTTTTACTACGACCTGGTCAAGGCCAACATCGAACGGATCGTCAAAGGGCTCAGCTACGAGTTGCAAGACCAGCGCGTCACCGCGCTCGGGGTCACGCCGGGCTGGCTCCGCTCGGAGAAGATGCTGGAGGAGCTCGGGGTGACGGAGGACAACTGGAGAGACGCACTCGCCGACACTCCGGGGTTCGGGATCTCGGAGTCGCCCAGTTATCTTGGCCGAGGCGTCGCAGCGCTTGCCGCAGACGATGCGGTAGCACGATTCAGCGGCAAGATCCTCACCTCACGCGAGCTGGCCGACATCTACGGCGTCACCGACACCGACGGGTCGCGGCCAGATTGCTGGGGCCTGATCGAAAAGTACGGCATCGACCACCACAGCGACGAAGGCATCGCCGGGTTCCGCTGACCAGCCACCCCACTGGTCCACGGGTACGCGCTGAACGGGCACTCGCGGAAAAGCAGGAGGCAGCCCTGCTGGCCGCTGGCCACCGGGTCATCACCTACGACCGGCGTGGCTTCGGCGCGTCCAGCCGGCCCAGCACCGGATACGACTTCGACACGCTGGCCGGCGATCTTCATGTCCTGCTCAGCACCCTTGACCTGCACGCGGTGGTACTGGGCCTGGCAGAACAGCGTCTACGTCGCCATCTCCGCATCGGCCCACGCCGCGCGGCCACCAGCCGCAGGTTTCCTGCGTTCCACCCTTATCGCGGGCGGGCCGCACGCGATCATCTGGACCCACGCCGACGAGGTCAACCGGGCAGTGCTCGACTTCATCGGCCACCCGGGCCAGGCGGGCTGACACGAGTCGCTCGCTGTTGCCGCCCCCGTAGACGTTGGCGGTGTCGATAAAAGTCACGCCGAGGTCCGGGCAGCGATCGAGACCGGCAGTTGCCATCTGGTCGGCTCCTTAGCGGATTAAGGCAAAGATTGTTAGTTGAGGTGAGTGGCGAAGAATAGTCCGATCCGGTCCCAGGCGTCTTTGGCCGACTCGGGCTCTGGACCAATGCCGGCGACCCGCAGCAAGGGACGTAGCGCCCGGGGGCCGGTTAGCCAAGACCGGCGAGCCGGTCGGCGTGGCGGCGCATGACATCGTCGAGGCCGAAGATCTCGTGGATCATCACCACGGCGGGCCACGGACCGGCGCCCGCTGGGCTGGCCAGGTAGCCGCGAAGCCGCCGGGAGCCGTCGCGGTCGGCGGCCAGGCCGGACAGGTCGATGTCGGTCATGCTTGGGCCTCCTGCGGTTGTGTGGCGGGCAATGTATAGGGGCCGACTGCCATGTGCCGTCTCCCAATGTGGCCATGTACACCGAGCGTTCTGTGACTTTGCTGCAACCTAACATGCATCTTCACTACTTGTACACCGATCGGTGTGCATGAGTCTTGCGCTCAAGATCGAGGTTAGTAGATCACGGATCACCAGTGGATGATCAAGTTGGTGCCCTCGGGGACCTGACCAGCTACTTCGGGTGAATGAGCACGTCCCTGCGGCCTTCCCTTCACAGCGCCACTGTCCGGGGGGCCTAAATGTAAACCATTCGGTATGCTTTCTGTCATGAGTGGAACAAGGACGGTCGCGGCCCGTCCCGCCGATCGCGGCGGTCGCGGAGCGCGCGAGCGGATCCTGACCGCCGCAACAACCCTCTTTCACCGCGAGGGGATCTACGCCACCGGGGTGGAGCGGCTGATTGAACATGCTCACGTGTCGAAGCGCACGTTCTACCAGCACTTTTCCAGCAAGAATGACCTCGTGGAGGAGTACCTGCGCCGCATCCACCAAGCCGGCGGGGTACCCAGCGAGCAGGCCATCGACACCACCGACGCCTCGCCCCGCGCCCGCATACTGGCCGTTTTCGATAGCGCGCCGGGAATCCGTTTCCGCGGCTGCCCGTTCCACAACGCCGCAGTCGAGGCGGCGGACGCGATGCCCGGGGTCGAAGACATCGTGCACGAGCACAAACTGGACTTCACTGCCCGTCTCATCCGCACCGCAACCGAAGCCGGCGCCCGGGATCCGTACCAGCTGGGCAACCAGCTGGCCGTGCTCTTCGAGGGCGCCAGAGCACTGGCGACATCGCTCAACGACACCTCCCCTCTACTACACGCGCGATCGGCCGCCGAAACGCTCATCGACGCCGCCACCATCGACTCAGGGAAATGACGAGGCGATCGCGGCCGCGACACCTACCGCACGCAGCAGCATGGAGGCAGCGAGCAGCAGCTCGCAGAGTTCTAGCGATTTTAGTTTCGGTGATCTGCAGGCCGCCCAAGCCGCCACCTGACCGCCACTGCGCCGCCCGCCTGCGGGACCGGTACTCCGCCAGCCATGCAAACGACAGGGTGTCATGCCCGGGCCAGCAGTCTTTTCACGGCCGCGGTGCCGTCGATGGCCTGGTCGTGGTCGGGTGATTGCGGGATGAGGTTGAACTCCGTGCAGCCAGCGCCGAGGTAGGGGGCGAGGAATTCGGCGACGTCGGCGGCGGTGCCATAAGGGCAGTACCGTTCGAAGCGCTCGAACGGGAGCTGGTAGAAGGCCTCCATCGCAGGCGCCAGGCAGGCGCGAGCCGCTTCCTTGGAGCCCGCGAGCCCGCACCACACCTGCATGCCGTGACGGGCTGGCGGGTCGGGCCGGGCCGTGCGCGCGGCCTCCTGCGCGGCCATCGCGACAGCGTCGGCGAAACGCCGGGGCGAGGCCCAGATGCCCAGCCAGCCGTCACCAAGCCTGCCCGCCCGCCTGATCGCGGCGTCTGAACGTCCCCCGATGATGACGGGGATCGCCGTGGCCGGAGCGGGGGCAATGACCGCGTCATCGATGTCGAAGAACTTGCCGTGGAAGGTGACCGCCGTGCCGGTCAGGAGCTGGCGCACGATGGTGAGGCACTCGTTCATCCGCAGGCCCCGAGTGGCCGGGTCCACCCCGCAGATCGACACTTCGCCGCGGTCCTCGCCGCCCACTCCGACGCCGAAGATGAGTCGCCCGGGAGCAAGCCGGCTGATGTCTGCGAGCTGGCGCGCCACCAGGACCGGATGGCGCAGCGGGAGCAGGTACACGCCGCTGTAGACGGGCAGCGTGGGATGGAGCAGCGTCAGCGCGGTGGCTTGCACGAGCCCGTCGAACCCCGTGCCCGCGAAACTCACGTGGTCTCCGCAGCAGACATGGTCGATCCCTGCCTGGCCGACTTGCGCCAGAAATGCCCCGGCGGTCTCCTCGCCCTGCTCGAGCAGGTCGAAGGGCGGGAACATGCCGACCCGGGCAAATTTGGCCGTGCCGCCTCTCGCGTGCGTCGCCGGGCGGGCGGCTGCGCTGCCTGTCATGTATTCCTCTCCGTTCGCCGTGGCTCCTGGCGGTTACAGTCCGGTGGGCGCGGCAGGCGCCGTCTCGGCGTGCCTGCCCGGGTAGACGCCGGCCGCCGGCAGGGAACCGCCCAGGACGCCGAAGACCTGACGGCTTACCTCGGGTTGCTCGGCAGCGGCCCGGTAGAACGCCTCCAGCCGGGCCGTCAGGGGCGCGAGCCTGGCCGTGGCCAGAGTGAGGCCGAAGCCATTGGCGGTGAGTTCGTCTCGCTGTTGCTGGTAGCCGGCGAGGGCCTCGTCGATCGGCCGGTGTCCGGCCAGGCCGTCATGGATGGCCCCGGCCAGCAGCTCGGCGGCCTGGAAGGCGTCCGACATGCCCATGCCGGTCGAGGGGTCTTTGTGGTGGCCGGCGTCGCCGGCGAGCGCCCATCCTGGCCCGGCCGACGTCCGGTACAGGTTAGGCAGGTCGCCGGTGCCGGTGAAGCGTCCCTCGCGGCGGCCGGACGCGACCGTGTCGCGCAGCCCCGGGACCAGATCAAGGGCGGAGTAGAAGTGGTTCTCGGCGTCCATCCGCACCCGGCCGAACTCCTGCCGCGGCCAGGCGACATAAATGCAGGTCAGGTCGTCGTTGGTGGGCCAGATCAGGATCAGCCGCCCGGGGCGGGCGTGGAAGGACGCGCCCAGGTGGCGGATCCCGCTCCAGTAGGAGTAGTAGACGGCGGTCAGCGATGGACGCTCCCCGTAGGCGCGGGCAGCGACCCTCCTGGCGACCGTCGAGTGCAGGCCGTCGGCGCCCACGACGATCCTGGCCCGCAACGACGATCCGGCGGATGCCCGGTGATGGCCCCGCACGCCCACTGCCCGGCCCTCGGACCACAGCACGTCACCGATAACGAAGCCCTCGATCAGGTCGGCGCCCGCTTCCGCTGCGGCTCCGGCCAGCAGCGCGTCGAGCACGGTCCGCCGCGGACAGTACGCGTCGGCCACGCCGTCCACGGCCGGCCCGATGCCAGATATCTGCACCGGGCCGACGTCGAAGGTAATCTCCCCGATCGGCGCGCAGCCGCGGGCGCGCAGCCGCCCGAGCAGCCCCCAGGCCTGCAGCCGGGCCGCGCCGCGCTGCCACAGGAAATGGGTGGACATGGTGTCGCTCGGGAATGACGCCCGGTCGGCCAGGGCGACCCGGTGCCCGGCGCGCGCCAGCAGCATGGCTAGCGGCGCCCCGGCGCACCGGGCGCCGACCACGATGACGTCATACATCGCGCCCCCGGGTGTGAGGATCCGCAGCGGTTAGCCGACGGGCTGGCCAGCGGCCAGCGCCTTGACGTCTGCCGTGGTCAGCGGATTGCCGGCGATGCCCCAGTCCCCGCTCTTCACTTCCTCGACGACCACCCAGGTGACCGGGCGCATGTTCTCACCCTCGATCTCGACCATCGTGTCGGTCAGCCGGCGCACCATGTCCTGCTTCTGCGCGGCCGAGAAGACACCCTCAACCACCTTGACGTTGACGAACGGCATACCCCGCCCCTTCCGCAGGGCCGGCCTGATGCCGACCATGTGACGAAATTAGCACGATCGTTCGTGCTATACAATGTGCTTATGCCACCACGAGCAACCAGCAACGGCGCCAGGACCCGGACCACGATTCTCCGGACTGCTGCAGGCCTGGCCTCAGTAGACGGCCTGGACGGCCTCAGCATCGGCCGGCTGGCCACCGAGCTGGCCATGAGCAAGAGCGGGCTGTTCGCCCACTTCGGCTCCAAGGAAGAGCTGCAGCTGGCCACCATCGAGGAGGCCCGGAAACTCTATATACAAGAAGTGATCGAGCCGGGCCGCGCCGCAGGCGCGGGCATCACCCGCCTGTACGCGCTGTGCGAGGCGTTCCTGTCCTACCTCGAGCGCGCCGTGTTCCCCGGAGGATGCTTCTTCGCCTCCGCCATCGCCGAGTTCGACAGCAAGGCACCTGGTCCCGTCCGCGACCGCATAGCCCAGTGCCAGGACCAGTGGATGAACACCCTCGAGCGCGCAGCCCGGCAAGCCCAGGACCGGCAAGAGCTGCGCGCCGACGCCGACCCGCGGCAGCTTGGCTTCGAACTGGAGGCAGCGCTGCTGTCGGCTAACTGGTACTTCCACCTCTTCAATGACACGACGTACCTCGACCGGGCCCGCCGAGCCGTGCGGGCACGCCTGGCCAGCGAAGCCACCACCGCCGGCCTGCACCTGCTGCCCCCGACCCCGCAAAGCCAGTGAGAACACGCTGGTCGGGGTGAAATGGCGGCGCAAGGGCACGGCAACCACGCATGAGTCGATCCAAGCGCCAGGGATCAGCAGGAAATGCTCGTTGTCGGGTTGCTCTTGCCGATGAACGGCTCGTTGTACAGGTCGTACAGAACGGCCGGGTCGGACTTATAAGCGCTCGCGACCTGGGACCAGAACGTAATGGAGTGGTCCGCGTCGGCCATCGGCCAGTTATTCGGGTAAATCCCGTCGACTGAACCGGAGCCCGCCGCCTGCAGATCAAGGATGGTATAGATGCCCGCGTTGTTCAGCGCGGTTACCAGGCCATGATGTTGTTCTGGTAGTTCGCTCCCGAGTAGGCCGCGGGCGCCCCGTTGATCCCCAGTCAGCAATCCTCGTTAAGAGGGACCCGAACGGCGTTAATGCCCCAGCTGAGCAAAGCCGCGACCGAGGTGTTAATCTCGCCCTGATTATTGTTCGACCCCCAGGAAAACCCGGCGTCCTGTGCGCACACATCCTCGGTCCCGGTGATGTTCACCCCGCGCAACTGAACCGCCTGACCAGATCCGTTGACCAGTTGACCGTCACAGACATGTATCGCCAGGCCGGCGGTCGTCGGCGCGCAGAGCGATGCCATTGTGGGCGGCGCTGCGGCGGATACTCTAGGTGGCTTAGGCCACTTATGAAGCATCGCACGGCCTGCAGCCGACCGGCTTTTCACGTGGTTATCATTATATGATAACCACTATAGCCCTATGAGCCGCGAGCTTCCGGGGATTAGCCGATTTAGTCGGGTTCCCGGAGGGCCTCCGGGTCGGGAGCGATTGTCCCGTTCAGGCTTGTTCGTATGCCTTCCAGTTAGTCCAGGTAGTCGCGCAGAACCTGGGAGCGGGACGGGTGGCGCAGCTTCAACATTGTCTTGGACTCGATCTGGCGGATCCGCTCGCGGGTGACCCCGTAGACCTTGCCGATCTCGTCCAGCGTCTTCGGCTGGCCGTCGGTCAGCCCGAACCGCAGGCTCACCACGCCCGCCTCGCGCTCGGACAGCGTGTCGAGCACCGAGTGGAGCTGCTCCTGCAGCAGCGTGAAGCTGACCGCCTCGCCGGGCTGGATCGCCTCGGAGTCCTCGATCAGGTCACCGAACTCGCTGTCGCCGTCCTCACCCAGCGGCGTATGCAGCGAAATCGGCTCACGGCCGTACTTCTGCACCTCCACGACCTTCTCCGGCGTCATATCGAGCTCAACCGCCAGCTCCTCCGGCGTCGGCTCACGCCCCAGGTCCTGCAGCATCTGCCGCTGCACCCGGGCCAGCTTGTTGATCACCTCGACCATATGCACCGGAATACGGATCGTGCGCGCCTGATCAGCCATCGCCCGGGTAATCGCCTGCCTGATCCACCAGGTGGCATACGTGGAGAACTTATAGCCCTTGGTGTAATCGAACTTCTCCACCGCCCGGATCAGGCCCAGGTTGCCCTCCTGGATCAAATCCAGGAACAGCATGCCCCGCCCGGTATACCGCTTGGCCAAGCTGACGACCAGCCGCAAGTTCGCCTCAAGCAGATGGTTCTTCGCCCGGCGGCCGTCCTCGGCGACCCATTCCAGATCCATGCGCATGTCGCCGGGCAGGTTGTCGCGGGACTCGGCCAGCTTCTCCTCGGCGAACAGGCCGGCCTCGATCCGCTTGGCCAGATCCACTTCCTGCGCGGCGTTGAGCAGCGGGACCTTACCGATCTGCTTGAGGTAGTCCTTGACCGGGTCCGCCGTCGCGCCCGCGACCGATACCTGCGCGGCCGGAAGATCGTCGTCATGGTCGCCGAAGACGAAGATCTCCTCGTCCTCGCCGCCCTCCTCCGGGGAGAGCTTGGCCACCCGCGCGCCTGCCACGCCAGCGACCTCGATCTCGGCCTCGGCGGACGGCTGGCGCGTCTCAGGGTCCTCGAAGTCTTCAGGTCCTGCCGGTACTTCCAGCTCGCCGGCGTCCCCGGCCAGATCGTCGGCCAGATCGGCCACATCGCTGATGTCGTCGCTGAGGACAGCGAGGACGGTGAGCGCGGCCTGGAGGCCGGCATCGTCAGCGTCCAGACCGCCGAAGTCGCCAGGATCCGCGTTCTTCAGATCCGCGTCGGTATCCAGATCAGCCTTGTCACGTTCCACCGCGATCAAGCCGTCGGCCTCGGAACGTGGCCCTGAACTGTGTTCATCTGCGTTCCGGGGGGCAAAACCGGCTGGCAGTAGACCCGCCTGGACCTTGACGACCCGAGGCCCGTCGCCCGGGGTCGTGAAGCGCCGCTCACGCTCCGCGCGGCGCCGGGCCTTGCTCTCCCTGCTATTACGCCTGCTCATCCTTATCGCCGCCTCCTAGACCCCCGCGACGAGGGATACCAATGCAATTATCCCCAATTTTGGGTGCCCTAGCCCCAAGAGCTGGCTAACCATCGCAAGTTCCGAGCGCGGCGGCGCGCAGAACAGCCGAAATAGCCCCAAGGTGCAGGCCTCACGGGTCAGGCCGTCGGCCAGGGCGAGCCTCTCGGACTAGGTAAAATGCCGGCTGGACGGTGCCATTGCCCGGGCCGAGCAGGCCTGCGAGACTGCCAGCGTGACGTCCGGTGGGACCAGTGAGGGAGAGGATGGCATCCAGCTAGGGAGCCATCGCTCAACGGCGTTGCGCCCGCGTCGGCTGGTGGGCAGGGACCGGGAGATAGCCGAGGTGATCGAGAGCGTCGCGTTGACCCCGTTGACCACGGTGACTGGCCCGGGTGGCGTGGGCAAGACGGCGCTGGCGCTGGCCGTGGCGGCGGCGGCACAGTTTCCCGATGGTGTGTTCGTCGTCTGGCTGGCCTCCTTGCGGTCGGCAGAGCACATCGCGGGAGAGGTGGCCGCACAGGTCGGGATGCCGAGGTCAGGCGGCCAGTCCTACGAGGATGCGCTCACCCGCTGGCTGGCCGAACGTGATGTCTTGCTCGTGCTCGACAACTGTGAGCACGTGGTGTCCGCCGTGGCCGATCTCGTGGATGGCCTCACCGCTCGGCTCCCTCGCCTTCGTGTGCTCGCGACGAGCCGGGAGCCGCTGTGGGTCTTGGACGAGGTGAGCTACAGACTCGCGCCACTGCCGGTAGTGGGCCGGGACGCGAGCCGTGCGGAGATCGACGCGAGCCCGTCGGTGCGCCTGTTCCGGGAGCGAGCAGGTGCCAGGACGCAGGCATCGCTCGACACCGATCGCGCGGGTCGTCTCCTCGCTGAGATCTGCCGCCGCGTCGATGGCCTCCCGCTCGCCATCGAGCTTACGGCGGCGCGGGTGGCCGGGCTCGATCTGGAGGATATCTCCCTTCACCTCGATGGCCTGTTCGATTTGCTCCCGCAGTCGGCACGACGGGCCGACGGTGCGCAGCGGTCCCTCCGCGTCACGGTGGAATGGAGCGACGCCCTGCTCACCGAGGAGGAGCGGCACCTTCTGCGGCGGATGACAGTGTTCGCCGGCGGGTTCGACCTGACAGCGATCAAGGAGGTCTGCGGGAGCGACGGCCAGACCGCGGCGAAGGTCGCAGGCCTCACCGCCAGGCTCGTCGAGAAGTCCCTCCTGCTGAAGCAAGGCGGCGGCCAGTACCAGCTGCTCGAGACGATCCGCCAGTACGCCGCCGAGCAGCTCGTCGCCGTCGGCGAGCTTGACGCCATCCGTGAACGCCACGCGCGCTTCTACCTCGGTGTTGCTCTGCAGGAATCCGCGGCGACACTCACCGGGCCGGAGCGGATCCACCTCGATGTACTCCGCCGCAACGAGGACAACACTCGCATCGCGCTCCAGTGCCTCCTGCGAATCGATCCCCGGGCAGCGCTGGAGCTTGCGGCCGGCCTCACCAACTTCTGGTGGACGCAGGGCAGGCTTCGAGAGGGCATCGGCTGGCTCGAGGAGGCCCGCGAAGCAGCGCCGGACGCGCCCGCCGAGCTCCGGGCGACGAGCCTGTTCTGTGAAGGTTTTCTCGTCGCCCACGACACCGACGACTGGCACGCTGCGGCCAGGCTCATCGACGTCGGAGTCGACGCCATCGCCAGCGCCAGCGAACCTCCGCTGATCCTCGGCATGCTGCACTGCTTGCGCGGAGAGTGCGACGTCTTCAATGGCGACCTCACCTCCGCCGTCGTTCGCACCCAAACCGGGCTCGAGATCTCGTCTTTGTACCCGGGCACGTGGGGCCGGGGCTTCTGCTTGTGGAACGCGGCCTACGCACGGCTGGCCGTCGGGGACGAGGACGCCGCGGTCGCGCTGTTCATGGAGATGATCGACGTGACGAGCGCAGCCGGTTTGGCCATCGGGGAGATGACCGCATGCAACGTTTTGGGTGAGATCTGGGAGGCGCGCGGCATGCTCGACACGTCCCGTGCCTTCTGGGAGCGGGGCCTTCACTGCCGGCGGGAGGTCGGCGCGCTGCGCATCGGCCATGTGCACGGCACGATGCCGACGGCGCTCCTCGCGGTGGCGCGCGTGGCCGGCAAGCAGGGAGACCTGGCCACTGCGTCGAAGCTTTTGCGCGAGGGCCTGCCGATCGCGGAGCAGATGCGCGAGGTCGCCACCGCACAGCAGATGGCCGAGCTCCTCAGGAAGACCTCGCAAGTTGAGCCCACGCAGCGCGTGACGCTCCGGCCGGAGGGTGGCGTCTGGCGCATCGAATTCAACGGCACGAACGTCCACGTGCCGGACCTGAAAGGGCTCTGGCATCTCCGCGAGCTCGTGTCCCGGCCGCGTGAGTTCGTATCCGCCCTAGCGCTCATCGGAGCATCGAGTGAAGAGCCACTGCCGCGCGGCAAGACGCAACTACTCATGACGTGGGTGGCCAGTCCCGACAAGGTGTCCGAGGTGGACCGGCTGGCGGAGAGCCACGGCTCGTTCATGGCCAAGACCCATGACCGCGACGGTTCGAACGCGCTGGTGAGTTACGACCTCTCCAAGGGCCCCGAGTTGGAGAATCCGCTCGACCCGAGCTCCAGGAGCACCGGCAGCACTCGCTACGTCCTCAGTGAGGTCTACTCCTCGCCAGCGGGGATCGCGGATCACTGGCGCCTGTGCCAGGAGTCTTGGAGTGACTTCGGCGCGATGGTGGAACTGCTCGCAAGCTGCGAGACGCAGACGCTGCACTGCGGGTCAATCGCCCAGTCCCTCTGGTAGACGCCGGCTGATCGAAGCCGCGCCCGAAAATCCGAACTCGGGCGCGGCGAGGCGGCCAAAGCCGCCCACAACGTGAGCGCCGACCGCCGCGCCGAATCACAGAGCGAGCCGGTGCTGCTTTGTATCTGCCCGGTCCCAGGCGGCCTCCGTCAGGCAGGGGACGTCGGCGACCTTTGCCATCGCCGTCTTGCGGTCAAGGAGCTTTCTCATGTCATCTCGGCTCATCGCACAGTACGCTGCGGACGGAATGGTGCTGTCAACCGCCAATATCTACTTCACGGCACACGACAACACCGGCGCAAGCGTCTTCCGGACGGCGCAGTCCGCGACCCCTGGGCAAGAGACTGGCAGAGCGACACCGCGATCAATAAGATGCCCATCCGGGGAGGAGCGGTCACCATTCTCGACAGGACGCCCCTGACCCGGCCCGCGACCGGGCTGCACCTCGTCGGTCCCAACCTGGTCTACGCAGCCGGCCGCGTCGTGTACTACGTGCCGGCGAACGGATCGGCGGTCACCCTGCCCGACTCGCGTGTCGTCTTCACGACCGCCACCGGCGTCGTCGCCTGCGCCCCGCAGGCGGGAATCATCTACGTGGCAGACCGCAACGGTGCCATCGCGGAGCATTACGACAATGGCAGCAACGACGTCACGCAGGAGCCGGGCGCGGCGTTCATCACCTCCATGGCGTACGGCGAGGCCACCGCGTGGACGCAGATGGCCGCGGCCGAAATAGCCCCGGGGCAGGCAGGCGCGAGGTGGCAGCTGCGCGTCAACGCCAGTCCCAACGACTACACCTTCCTGATCGGGGCGAACCCTCGCCTTGTCATGTTCGGCGCCGCAGGCGTGTACTGGCTCGACGACGACGGGGTCGTCACCTTCACCCTCACCCTCTAGACCTGCCCACCGTCGGCCCGGCTCAGGGCCTCCCGGGCGGCAGCAAAGACCGCCGCAGTAATGGTCGAGCTATTTTCAGATAGCCCATATGGCGCTCCGGCGCACCTCTCCCGCCGTCCGAGCGTCCGCACCAAAAGGAGTTAGGCGTGGCTCTTTCTCCGGTCGGCGGCTACGATTCGCAGGGGGAGCGAAGATGGGCAGCAGGCGACGTCGGCTTGACCCGGTGGGGCCGTTTGGCAATCCGGACGGGTCACGAGCCGACATTGAGGACGTGATCAGCGAGTTCGTCGATTTCGGCGGCAATCCGGCCTACGGTCACCTCGCGACCCGCGCCAACGACTCAATGGTGCGGGTCATCGTAGGGAAGCTCGGGGCCGGAAAGACGGTCTACCTGCGGCGTCTTCAGGACTTTCAGGCCCATCAAGACTCGGTCTACGCTGACGTGCCGCAGCAGAGCTTGCCGAAGACCGAAGTCATTGTGAAGGCGTGCCAGTGGTTCTCGGACCGTGTCCTGGTTGAGAAGTGGATGCAGATCTGGGAGCGCGCGATCACCCGGTCGCTGGCCTCACACCTGCTGCGTAATCCCGAGTTGCGTCAGCAGTTGCGCGACGAGCAGGCCGAAGAGCTCGAGCATTCGTACGCGCGCCTGCTCGATGACTTCCGGCGTCCGCGGCCGATCTACGGCCAGATGCGCGACATCATCAATCAGTGGCAGACCGCCCATCAGCTGTCGACGTACCTCGACGATCCACTCTGGGATGACCTGGAGGATCTGCTGGGTGAGATCCTGAGCCGCTGCAAGCCGGTCTATTTCTATATTGACGCGGTGGACGAAGAGTTCAGCCACGCCCCGATGTACTGGCTGAAGTGTCAGGAGGGGTTGTTTCTTCAGGTCATGCGACTGCTCCGCGACCAGAAGCTAGGCGGCCGCCTGCATGTCGTCGTCTGCATCCGCGACATCGTCATGTCGTCGATATACCGGTCAGAGCATGCGCCGCGCTATTACAACGAACCGCATATACGTGTTTTGACCTGGGATCGCGGCTCCCTTCTTTATCTGCTCGGGCAGAAGCTGCGGCAGCTGCCGCCGTCGCTGCTGATGCGACGCACCACCGGCAGCTCCCCCACGATCCGCGACTGGCTCGGGATCGACGACGACTGGGCGGGACCGCACGGGGACGAAACAATCGAAGACTACCTACTCAGCCATACACGGCTGATACCGCGCGACATCATCTCGCTCGGCAATGAGCTGAGCGAGGAGGTCTTGCGCCATAAGCAGGCGGGCCACAAGGGCCTGTCAGCGGCTGCTGTCCAGGCGGTCGTCCAGCGTTGCGCCAAGAGGTTCGGCGATTCTCAGCTGGCGCAGTGCGCCAACCAGATCTCGTCGGACCTGATGCCGAAGAACGCCGCACTGCAAGAGTACTCAGAATTGTTTACGAGCACTCAGGCTTATATCAGCGGATTGCAAGAAGAGGTTCGCTCCTTCGTCCGGATGATAGGCGTCGACCAATTCTCGCGAACAGACCTTGAGACACTGCAGGAAATGGCGGATCTGCACTTCGATAATACGACGAACCTCGCGTCCGTGCTATGGCAAAATGGTCTCCTCGGGTACCTTGACGATTCCGGCCGCCGCCGATTCTATTCCATGGGCGACGTCGAGCAGTTTCATCTTCCACCGGATGCGCACACATACACGCTGCATCCGTGCCTGGTGTACGCCGTCGGGGGAATCAAGCACGTCCAAGAGGAATCCGCCGGCCGCCCAGATGCGCGCCGCCGTACCCGCCCGTTCCCCTCACCGGTGCGCAAGCCTCTTCCCGGGGCATCCGCCACCGCACCGCGCCTGGCCGGCGGCGAGGCGCTCCCGAAACCAGGCCCGGCCGGGGCGGGATCGGTGGCCGCGCCCAGGGCGCCTGACTACGCGGTGGGTGACGTCATCGACGGCCGGTTCGAGATACTGCAAAAAATCGGGCAGGGCGGATTTTCGAAGGTCTACCGGGTCCGCGATGAGGTCGAGAGCATGGAGCGGGCATTCAAGCTCTTCGACAGCGCCGCCGGTGATGAGGCGGTACGCCGCGAGATCGGCGCTCTGCGGGAGATCCATCATCCCAACGTGGTCGAGGTTTTCTGGGCAGGCCAGACCACCGCGGGTGCCTGGTACCTCGTCACTGAGCTCGTTGAGGGAGAGTCACTGGATGAATTCGTCACCGGAAAGCGGAACCTTCGCGACCGGGAGGCAGTAGACGTTGCGCTCGACCTGCTCGACGCACTGGTCGCTTTTCACCCCGACGCAGCACGCCTCAAGCAGCTTGCTGCGGAACGTTCCCAAGGGAACCGGCCGGAAGCCGAGCTGGACGAGTGGACAGAACTAGCAGGCAGAGGCCTGATCCACCGCGACATCAAACCGCGCAACGTTATTCTCGCTCGCACTGGGGCGAAGCTGCTTGACTTCAATATCGCCTCCCGCGCCGGCGACCCGGTGCATACGCAGTCCGGCACACCGCCCTATCAGCCGCCCGACGCCGGTCTCACCCGCTGGGACGTTTCCACCGACCTGTTCGCCGTCGGTGTGCTGCTCTACCAGCTGCTCTGCAACGGCAACCACCCGTATCCGAATGCGATGCCCGTGGCCGGCGGACTGGTGACCGATCCAAGAACGACTCGCTCCGATCTCGGCCCGGACCTAGCGGAATTCCTCATCAAGGCGTGCGCCCCAGCCAGCAGTGACCGCTTCGCCACGGCGGCTGAAATGCGACTCGACTTGCGCGGCATTCGCGCTCACCTTTGAGCAGCCCCGAGGGGCTCGCACGTTCCACCCGTCGCCAAAACAAATGATCATCCCCTGTTGGCTGACGGCCGAGGCTGGCATTATCGATCTGTGGCCAGCCTCATTGATCGCCTCGCGCAAACTGCCTACGAAGCCCACCGTGCCGCCCTTCCGGCATCCCTCCCGCCGTGGGAAGACATCACTAAGCAGGACCGGGAAGCTTGGCGAGCAGCCGTGTCCGCCGTCGCCGGGGAAGTCGGCGGTACCATGCCTGAGCCGCCGCCCAAGGGCAGTTCCCTGACCCTCCAACTAGGAAGCGAGCGCCATACCTTCGGTACCGACTTCACCGTCGGCCGTGAGGGCAGCCTCGCCATCGATGACGACTTCGCTTCTGGCCAGCACGCTCGTTTTCAGACCGTTCGCGGCCTGTGGTACGTCGAAGACCTCGGCTCCACCAATGGCACCTTGCTCAACGGGCGCCATGTCCTTTCAGTCCAGTTGCTGAAGAAGCGCGATAAGATCCAGATCGGCCACACGGTTATGACTGTCGTATCAATATGAGCCGGTAAGCCTATCCGCTGTGGTCTGGTCGACTGCCGAGGCAGTCATCGCCTACCTCCCGCGCGGCGGGCCGGGGCATTAGGGAGACGCCCTAGGATTGCCGCCGGCCCGACGCCGGGGTCAGTTACGGAAGCTTGACCGAGCCCCCGCCGCGGAACACGATCTGCTGGGCGGTCGCGACTGCGTTCGGGTTGCACTCGCCGTTCTTGAGCTTGGGGCTGAGTCCGATGGCGGAGACCGTGTAGGTGCCGTGGCCGCTGATGCCCTTGTACTTGCCGGTGCCGCCGGACAGCTTGTAGGTGCCGGGCTGGCTGAACGCGTAGAAGCAGGTCTTGAAGTTGAAGCTCTGCGTTCCGCGCTTACCTGTGTGTACCACCTTGAACGAACCGCCGGGGAGCACGAACAGGTCAGCCGAGGTATTGGCGTCGCTGGTGCTTATATGGTCAACGCCGGCGGTGGTGAAGGCTCCGTTGAGGATGACGCCCGCCTGGGTCGGCGTGGCGGAAGCGCTGATGATCTGGAAGCGCTCGGTGCCGCTGACCGCCGTGCTCGCTGACGCCCCGGCCGGGCCGCCAGGGCCACTGTCCCCACCGCGGCCGCGGCGGCCGCGCCCGTAATCGCTACCGCTGCCGCGCGCTTGATTCGAATTGCCATGAATGCCATCCCCTTACATCCGGCCGGAATCCCTCGTGTCCCCGGCACTTGACTTCAGAGAAAGAATCCACCGGCGCGACTCACCTTGGCGTCAGTGGTACTGCTGATCTTCTGGGGGCGGCACCTGCGTGCTGGCACTGATGACAAATGAGTGCCAGGGCAGGGATACTCCGGGTATGCGGTTGGGGTGGCCTGCGGCCGTAGCGATCACAGCGGTTGGCGTGGCCACCTTCGCGGCCCTGGGCGGCGGCGGCAATCGGCCGCCGGTGTTGCTGCTGCCGCTCCTCGTGCTGGCGGCGGCGGTTCCGGCCGGGCTGGGGCTGCTGCTGGCGCGGCGCCGCCCGGACCTGATGGTCGGCCCGCTGATCACCGCCTTCGGTGTCGCACCGCTGGTGGTATTCGCGGATCAGTCGTGGGGGGCCACGGCAACCTGGTCCCATCCGTGGCCGGGCGCGCGAGCCGCGGCCGTAGTGAATGTCGCCGCGTGGATGTGGTTCTTCGTGCCGCCGGCTCTGCTGGCCGCCACCTTTCCGGGAAAGGTGCTGACCAGGCGGACCCGGTGGCTCTGCTACGGCTGGCCGATCGTGCTGGCCGGGTTCGCGGCGGGTGTCGCGGTCGACCCGGGCACTTACCGCGGCGGTGGCGGCCCGGTTCCCGGCCGGGTGCCGGATCTGCTGCCGCGGGCGGCCGGGACGGTCATCGGGCTGGCTGCCCTGGCCGGCTTCGCGGTGCTGCTGATTGGTTCGGTGACCGTGCTCGTGCTGCGGTACCGGCGCGGCGGCCTGGTGCTGCGCCGGCAGATCCGCTGGCTGGCGCTGAGCGCGCTGGTCCTGCCCTCCGCCCTTTTGCTGGCGTGGCTGTGCTACCTGCTGGGGCTGCAGGGCGTGGCCGGCGTGGTGGTCGTGGCCGGGCTGCTGACCGTGTTCATCGGGATGCCGCTCGGCACGGTGATTGCGGTCTTGCGCCACGACCTGTACGACATCGACCGGCTGGTGAGCCGCACCGTTTCCTATGCGGTCATCACGGCCGTGCTGGCCGCGCTCTTCGCGACGGTCGCGTTCCTGGCGGGCCTGGTGCTCGGCCACCGGTCGGCGCCAGCCGCGGCCCTGGCCACCTTGTGCTGCGCCATCGTGTTCGGCCGGCTGCGGCACCGGGTGCAGCGGACGGTGGACCGGCGGTTCGACCGCGACGGGGCCCGGGCCGCGGCCGAGGTGGCCCGGTTCGTCGATATGGTCCGGGACGGCCGGGCCGAGCCGGAAGGTATCGAGGCAGCGCTGGCCGACGCGCTGCGGGATCAGGCCGTCCGGGTTGCCTACGCGCTCACCAGCGCGACCGGGAGCCCGCTCTGGCTAACCGCGGGCGGGGAACCAGTTAGCCGTCCGGACGAGCCCGCCCGCGAGATCCGGTCGCAACGGCGGCTGCTCGCGGTGGTCGGGCTCGGCGCCGCCTCCGCGGCCCGGCCGGCGCTGCTGGCCGAGGTGCTGCGCGAGGCGCACCTGCCGCTTGAGCTGGCCCGGTCCCGGATCGAAGTCCGGGCGGCGCTCGCCGAGACGGAGGCATCCCGGGCCCGCATCGTCCGGGCCGGGGATGAAGAACGGCGGCGCCTGGAACGTGACCTGCACGACGGGGCACAGCAGCGCCTGGTGGCGATCGGCCTGTCCCTGCGCCTGGCCCAGCGGCATCTCACCTCGCGCCTGGCCCGGGCCACGCTCGACGAAGCGGTAGCCGAGCTGCAGGAGGCGGTGGCGGAGCTGCGCCGTATCTCCCAGGGAGTGCGGCCGAGCGGGCTGGACGACGGACTTCCCGCGGCGCTGCGCACCCTGGTCCGGGCCAGCCCGGTACCGGTCGAGCTCCGGGTGACCGCCGGGCAGGTGCAGGACGCGATCGCGACGACCGCGTACTACGTCGCGGCCGAGGCCGTCGCCAACGCGCTCAAGCACGCCGACCCCCGTCGCGTGATTATCGAGATCACCCGTGAGGCGGCCATGCTGCAGGTCTGTGTTTCCGATGACGGCCGCGGCGGAGCCCGGATCACGCCCGGCCGCGGTCTGGGCGGACTGGCCGACCGGGTCTCGGCCAGCGGCGGGACTCTGCGGGTCGACAGCACGGCCGGGGCCGGCACGACAGTAAGGGCACTGCTGCCGTGCGCATCGTGATCGGTGAGGACTCCGCCCTGATCCGGGAGGGCCTGGCCCGGCTGCTCATCGACGCCGGCCACGACGTGGTCGCGCGGGTGGCAGACGCCGAGGCGATGACACGGGCGGTCGAGGAGCACGCGCCGGACTTGCTGATCGCGGACATCCGGATGCCCCCCGGCATGGTCGACGACGGCGCGCGCGCCGCCCGCGAGCTGCGCCGCGCGCGCCCGCAGCTGCCGATCGTGCTGCTCTCACAGCACATCGAGACCACCCATTCGCTCGAGCTGGTCGCCACCGGCGGCTTCGGGTACCTGCTCAAGGACCGGATCCTCGATGTCGATGACTTCCTGGCCGCGCTCGCGCGGGTAGGCGCCGGCGGCTCGGCGCTCGACCCGGAGGTCGTAGCATCGCTGCTGGCGCCCACCCGCCCAGCCGATCCGCTGGCATCGCTGACCGAACGCGAGGGGGGCGTCCTGGCCCTGCTGGCCGAAGGCCGCTCGAACGCCGCCATCGCCCGGCAGCTCTGGACCACAGAAAGGACCGTCGAGACCCACGTCCGGCACATCTTCGCCAAGCTAGGCCTGATCGACTCCGACGGCGATAACCGCCGGGTGGTCGCCGTTCTCACTTACCTGCGGCTGCGCAGCGGCCGGTAGCGGCAGCGAAGTAGCGGTCCGGGTGGCGCGGGGTTGCCGGGACCGCACCAGGGCAGCGATAACCAGTACCCCCCAGAGCAGGAACCAGGGGTCCCACAGGTAAGCGTGCCAGGCGAGCGCCCGGTGGTCAGCGCTGGCCGCCGGCGCAATAACCCCCGACTGCGCCAGCCAGCCCGCCCCGGCAAACACCAGGCCGTAGATCGTCAGGATGCCTGCTTCGGCCCACGCAAGCACCCGCATCTGGCGCTTCCGGGCGCCCCGCCAGGGTGTCACCCCAACCGCCGCGAGCGGCACGACCGCACCGATGAACTTCAGCACGGCGGCGGCCCATACCGCCACGATGATGCCCAGATCACCGGCGCGGCCCTGCTGCCCCAGCGTGTCTCCGACTGTACTGAGCAGCCAGGTACCGCCCGCTGCCCAGTACACGCTGACGGCAGAGTAGGCCAGGCCGACCGCGCACGCCGCCTGCGCGGGCCGCAGCCCCCCGGTCCTGGGCCGCCGCTGCCTAGCCGCCAGTCCTGTCCCGGAATCGCCGGCGGCAGGAGCCCCTGGGTCCACTACTGCTTTGTTCACGGCTCCAGCGTGCTTCCGCGAGCCTGGCCGGCGCATCCGGAAGATTCCCGATGCGCCCCTGATTTCGGCCACCGGCACCCCGGGACGATCAGGGATGGTGCCTGGGGTGGCTCCAGCTGGGGGTACGGCAACCAGTCCAGCCAGCGGGGCAGGTACCAACTGCGTTGACCGAGCAAGCTCAAGGCGCTGGGGAGGATGACCAAACGGATCAGCGTGGCATCCAGGATCAGGGCTGCCGCCACGCCGAAGCCCATCTCCTGGAACTGGAGGAGCTGCCCACGGGCGAAACCGGCGAACACCGCTACGATGATCAGCGCCGCGCCGGTGATGATCCTGGCCGTGGATGCGACACCGCCTGCCACCGCCTCCCGGGTCGAGCCGCACTGGTCGTAGCGCTCTTTGATCCGGCTCATCAGGAAAACCTGATAGTCCATTGAGAGGGCAAAGAGCACTGAGAACATGAACAGCGGGACCCACGCATCGATGACGGGGACCTTCTGGAACCCGAAGATGCCCGCGCCGGCACCGTGGATGAACACGAGGGTGAGCAGGCCGTAGGCGGCCCCGGCAGACAGCAGGTTGAGCAGGATCGAGACGGCCGCGATCGTTAGTGATCGGAAGGCCACCAGCAGCAGAAGGAAGCTGAGGCCCAGCACGAATGCCAGCACGTACGGAGTCGAGCTGGTAACGGTGTGGAAGTAGTCGGCCTCATCGGCGGTCTGCCCTCCCACGTAGACCTGTGCGCCGGAACCGGCGAGCGCCGACGGGATCAGCTGCTGGCGCAGCCTGACTACAGCCGCCACGTCCTGGCTGGAGACGACGTCACCCCGGATGGGAACGGTCAGCGTAAGGATCTTGCCGTCAGGCGAGGCCTGGACAACGCCGGGCCCGAAGGGCGCGTCCCGGGCGAGCACGGCTTCGAGCTTTGCCAGGTCTGCCCGGCCAGTGCCGGTCCCTCCTACCGAGACGATCTCGACCGGCTCCTGGCTCTGGCCAGGGAAGTAGCGCTGGACGGCCAGGTAGCCCTGTTTGGATGGCAGGTTGGCCGGCAGCGTGGTTACTCCGCTCTGACCGATGTGCAGGCCGAGCGCCGGTACCGCCGCCAGGACCATGAATCCTCCCGCCAGCGCCAGGCTCACGGCTGGACGGCGCATCACCCTTCCGGTCACGGCGCTCCAGATACGGGCTTCGGCGGCGTCGGAGCGCCCGAGGTTCTTGCCCACGATGGGCAGGCGCAGCGAGTTCACCCGATCGCCGAGCAGGCTGAGCATCGCCGGCAGGAGGGTCAGCGCGACAGCGACGGATACGACTCCGACGATCACCGCGCCCGCCGCCAGGCTGCGAAGGATGGTGACTGGTACCAGGAACATGCCGAGCAGGGCGACGACGAAAGTGCTCCCGCTGAGGAGCACGGCGCGGCTAGCGGTGGCTCCCGTCATCCGGATCGCCGCCTCCTTGCCGAGGCCGCGGCCGCGTTCCTCCCGGAAGCGGGAGATCATGAGCAACGAGTAGTCGATGCCGAGCGCCAGGCCCATTCCGGTCACCATGTTGACGATGAAGACCGAGAGGCTGAACTCGCGGGCGAGCAGCGCAGCGATGCCCAGGCCCACGATGATGGAAAGCAGGGCCATCAGCATCGGCATCAAGCCGGCGACCACGGCGCCGAACACAAGCAGCAGGATCACGATGGAGATCGGTATCCCGAAGTCCAATTCCCCGTGCTTGAGGTCGCTCGCCGACAGGGTCGTGAAGTCGTTTGCGACCGTATGGTCGCCGGTGACGGCCACCGAGAACCCGCCGCTGCCGTTTGCTGCCTGGACGTCTTCCACTACCGGCTTTATGTCGGCGTCGGTCGCGGCCCGCAGCGCGATCAGGGCGGCGTGATGGTCGGACGAGACGAACTGGCTTCCAGCGCTCAGATCCGCGGCGACATGCGTGACGCCAGGAGCCGTCCGGACCCGGGCCGCCAGCCGGGCCACGAACCGCTGGAAGCTGCCGTCGCTGACGGTGGAGCTCTTCGAGCTGACCACGATCACGTCGGTCGGCGTTTGGCTGGCCGCCGCACCTTGCGCCTGCCGGTACAGGGCTTCGGCCTGGCTGGACTGCGTTGTCCCGACCACGTGGGCGCCGGTCGTCAGGCCGCTGAGCGAGGTGCCGACAAGAATCAGCGCGACCGCCACCGCGATCCCCCAGACTGCCAGGACACGGCGCGCCCGCCTCGCGCTAGCCACCGCCGCCTTTTCGGTCAGGCCAACGGAACCGCGACGTTCCGGTCGCAACGCGCCGACGTCCGTTTCGCGGGCGGCATCGGGGTCAGCGGCCCGCGTCGCTGTGGGATGCGCGGGCCGGGGGACTCGCAACTTCGGGCCTGGCGCGTCATGGCTTACCTCATCCGAATTCCGGTAAGGGTCGTTGTGCATCGTGGTCTCCTAATTAGTGGTGCCCTGACGGTCCGGCGCCAGCGCGCGGCAGGCGGTTACCCGACCGGGCCGATCTCGGTGCCGGCCAGCTCGGCGTAGATGAGGAACTTGAACGGGTCGAACTGCTGGTGCTGCTCCATGAGGCGGTGCAGCGCGGTGCGGCGCAGCCCGGCCAGTGCGGTGCTGGCGGGGTGGCGCAGGAGGCCCGGCTGGATGATTTCCAGGGCGAGGGCATGATCGCCTTGGCCGATGAGGGTGGCGGCGGTGGCGGTGAACTGCTCCTCTCTGCCTCCGGCGAGCAGGTCGAGCGCGGCGGCGTGCTCGGCCGCGGTCGCCGGCTCGAGTCCCCGCCCGTCCACCGGCCAGTAACCGGTGCGCTGGTGGTAGAGCCGTTCGGTGAAGTGGTCGCGGATCACCAGGTAAGGCACGACCGCGGCCGGGTGATCACGGAGTACCGCGGGGAGGCTGGCCTGCGCCAGGAGGTCGGGGAGGGTGCGGCCGTCGTGAATGCCGTCCAGCACCTCACCGTGCCGCTGGGTCAGGGCCGCCTCGAGGCCAGCGACCGCATCGGCGGTAAAAGTCTCGGTCAGCGTGGTGTGGCCGTGGATGAGCAGGCGGGGCCGCAAGCGGCCGATGAAGGCGAGGGTCTCCAGGAGCCCTTCGGGGGAGCCTTCGTCGGCGAATGGCTGCCCCAGGTAGGGCATGAGCACGTCGCCGGCGAACAGCACGCCGCTCGCCGGAAGGTGGACCAGCAGCGCGTCCGGGGTTTCCCCGCCCGGCGTCGGATACAGCACAAACTCGGTGCCGCCGATGGTCAGAGGCGTCGGCTCGCTGATCAGCTGGTCGGGGACGACGGCCGGGGAACTGCTCCCGGCGGCCCCGGTGAAGTACCGGAAGCGCGGCCGGTCGCCCTGCTCACGCTCTAGGCCGGAGGGGAAACCGGCCTGGGCGATCGTCCGGGTGCCAGTCCCGCACAGCGCGCCCGCGCCGCCGATATGGTCCCAGTGCGCGTGGGTCAGGATCAGGTGGCTGATCGCACCATCGGCAGGCGGGTCAAGGTCTGCGAGCGCGGACTTGACCCGGTCCTGGGTGGTTCCGGCGTCGATCGCGACGACGCCGCCGCTGGTCGTGATGAACGCGAGGTCGCTGAAGTCGTAGCCCTGGGCGACCTGGATACCGGGTTGCGGGCGCAGAATCCGGGGTGACGTGAAGCGGAACCCGTCTTTGGCGGTCGCCCAGAAGCCGCCGAACATCAGTCGGGTGTCAGCCGGTGCGGTGGCGAGTCCCGACTTGCGCATCGCCTCGGCGGCCTGCTCATCGTGGCCAAGCACAGTGTGGGCGGCGGCCAGGCCGTGGTGCGCGGCGCGCAGCAGCATGGCCGGGAACTGGTCGCGGACGGCCAGCACGAACTCCAGGTCGGCCACGGCCTGTTCGGCCCGCCGCCGGTCCGGCGGCAGCCCGGCCAGGGCCAGCCCGCGGAAGTACTGCGGCGGGCCGAGATCGGTGGCCGCGGCCTGGTCCAGCTTGGCCAGTGCGGCGTCGGCATCTTCGCCCAGCCGGGCCTGGAAGAACCCGGCCAGTGCGAGCGGCAGCGCCTCACCTGGCTGGGCGTCGGCCAGCTCGGAGAAGTATCGGTATCCCTCGGCATCTGCGCGGGCGGCTGCGAGCCTGATGGCCAGGGTGACCGTGGTGTTCCGGTCGGCGCCAGGCCAGCGGCCCGCTGTCTTGAGTGATTCGATGCCGCGGTCGCGGACAATCGGTCCGGTCATGACGGTTGGTTCCCTTCGGTGCTGTTCGGGTGGGGCGGCGGCCCGCTGTGGGGCCGGGCGAGCGGCGGTTACGCGCGCGGATGAGGCGGGCGCGGATGAGGCGGGCGCGGCCCCCGCGGGATTACCGGGCTGCTGGGGCAGAGCGCGCCTCGGGCCCGGTTTCGTGTGCGCCGCCGGCCGTTTCGGCTTCATCGGCCGCCAGGGCAGCCGGCCGGGCGGGCTGAGCGGGCAGGAACAAGACAGCCAGGAGGGCACCCACCGCGGCAACACCCGCGGCGACGAGGCAGCTGATGGTCAGACCGCGCAGGAATGCGTTGGCGGCCGCGTGCTGCAGCGCCTGCCCGAGGATCGGCTGGCCAAGGGCCGCGATCTTGCCCGCGGCCAGGTACGCTGCGCCGACGGACTGGTGCGCGATCGCTGCGACCGGGGCAGGCACTCTCGCCGGCATGGTGGCGGTCAGGCGCGATCCGTAGATGGATGTGTAAACACTGCCGAGCACGGCCACCCCGAGCGTGCCGCCGACCAGCCTGGTTGAGTCGTTCACAGCCGAGCCGACGCCTGCCTGGCGTCGCGAGATGGCGCCCATGATGGACTCGGTGGCGGGCGCCGAGGTCAAGCCCATGCCGAGCCCGAACAGCACCATCTGGACCGCGATGACGCCGTAGCTGAGCGTCGCGCTGGTGGACGCCGCCACCCAGAGGTAGAACGCGGCCATCGCGACCAGCCCGATGGTGACGATGAGCTTGGTCCCGGCCCGCACGGCGAGCGCAGTCCCGGCGACCGATCCGGCGCCCACCGACAACGCCACCGGGAGCAGGCGCACTCCGGTGGACAGCGGGCCGTAGCCGCGGACGAACTGCATGTACTGGGTTATCAGAAAGATGAAGCCGAACAGGGTGAAGAACGACACCGTAACCGCCCCGCTGGCCGCGCTGAATCGCAAGTTGCGGAAGAGCCGCACGTCGAGCATCGGGTGCGCGGCACGCCGCTCGCGCAAGATGAACGCGGCGAGCAGGATCGCCGAGGCGGCAAATCCGGCCACGCTGCGCCCGGCTCCCCACCCGTAGGCCGGCGCCTCGATGAGGGTGAAGACCAGCAGCGCCATCATGGCCGACGACAACACCAGGCCAGGGATGTCAGGAGCGGCCGCGTCCGGGTCCTTGGACGCGGGAACGACGAGCGCCACGCCGGTCGCGGCGGCCGCCGCGACCGGCGCCATAGCGATGAAGATGCTGGTCCAGCTGAAGTGCTCGAGCAGCCAGCCCCCCGCGATCGGCCCCATCGCGATGGCCACGCCCGAGATCGCCCCCCACAAGCCGATGGCCCGAGCGCGTTCTCTTCGCTCGGTGAAGACGTTGGAGATCAGCGAGAGCGTCGCCGGGAAGGTCATGGCGGCGCCCAGCCCCATCACGGCCCTGGCCGCGATGAGTTGCGCCGGGTCGGTCGTGAACCCGCCGGCCAGGCTGGCGGTCCCGACCACGGCCAGCCCGGCCAGCAGCATGCCCTTGCGGCCGAACCGGTCGGACAGGCTGCCGAAGGTGAGCAGCAGCGCCGCGAACACGAGGTTGTACGAGTCGACGACCCATTGCAGCTGGGTGGTGGTGGCATGCAGCTCGCGCACCATAGCGGGCAGCGCCACGTTCACCAGGGTCGTGTCCAGATTGATGAGGAACGCTGCGAACAGCAGCGCGACGAGGATCATGGGCTTGGATCGCATGGTTTCGCCTTCAGCCCGCGGTCTCGGCCGGTCTTGGGGAATGTGACCGGCCCGCTGCTCCCCGGCCGGCGCGATCACCGGCACGGGACAGTGCCTTGGCCCGGGCCACATCGGGATCTCGCGGGTCAGGCGGAAGAAGTTCATGCCCGGCAGGATCGAGCCGGACCCGGGGCTGCTGAATACGGATGCGCTTCACTGTCGTCTCCTCGGTCAGCCGCCGTGTCCGGGTCCGTTACGAGCCCGGTCTTCCGCGGGGACTGCTCTGCGAGGAACGCTACGAATTCCCGCCAGCGCGGGGCGTCACTCAAAGGTGCCTGCCGGGTGGAATATCGCTACACGGCGAGCCCTCACACGAAGGTGCTACGGGCTGCCTGGGGGCCGTGTCAGGGGATCAGGCCGAGCTGCCGGGCCCGTGCGACGGCCTCGGTGCGGTTAGCGGCCCCGAGCTTGCCCAGGACGTGTGTCACGTGCTTTTTGACCGTGTCGAGCGCCACCACCAGTTCGTGGGCGATGCGCTGATTAGACCTGCCCGCGGCCAGCAGCCGCAGCACCTCCACCTCGCGGTCAGTCAGCGGCTCGGCCATCCCCGGCAGCGCGGCGGCCGCTCGCCTTGCTGGCGGCGCGGCCGCTGCCTGGCTGGCGGCGCGCAGGAGACCGGCCAGGTAATCGGGGTCGATGTCGCGGGCCGGGGCTCGCTGATCCTTCCGGGCGGCGGAGAGCCGGGTCAGCAGCGCGCGCATAGGAGCGCCCTCGTCGACAAAGACCCGGATGTAGCCCTGCGGGCAGGCCAGCGTGACCGCCTCAGCCAGCGCACCGAGGGCGCCGGCGTGATCGCCACGGGCGGCCAGCGCCAGCCCCAGCAGCGCCTGGATCTCGATGACGTTGCCGATGCGGCCCTGGCCCACCGCGATGGCCAGCAGCCGCCGCAGCAGCGTGAGTGCCGGGCCGGGACGGTCCTGGGCGAGCAGCACGCGCGCCAGCACCAGATACGCCGGCTCGCGGGGGTAATCCGGCTCATCCTCTGGGCTGAGGCCAGCCTCCTTCGCCCACTGGCTGGCCGCCGTGACATCGCCCTGGGCCAGCAGCAGCCGCGCTCGCTGCCAGGGCACCGGGTTGAACAGGGCGACCACTTGCGAGCTCAGCTCGGCCTGCCGGGCCTCGCCCATGGCCGCTCTGGCGGCGGCCGCATCACCGTGAGCCTGCCTGATCCGGGCCAGGATGACCAGGCCGGCGGCCAGCGGCGGGGTGAAGGCCAGCTGCCGGCTTAGCGTGACCCCGCGGGTGGCGTGGTCGAGGGCGGCAGCCAGCTCGTCCCGCTCGTACAGCACCTCGGCCAGTCCCACGTGGGCGATGCCCAGATGAGGCGGCTGGCTGCTGACCTCACCGGCGATGTCCAGCGCTTGCCGGTAGGTCGCGAGCGCCGCATTCACGTTGCCCTGGGCGCGCTGCACCTGGCCCAGGTCGTGGCAGACCCGCGTGGCGAGGTAGCCCTCGCCAGCCGCCCGTCGCTCGGCGAGGGCCTCGGCCAGGCCGCGTTCAGCCTGCCCGAGCTGGCCGCGGAGCCAATCCGTCACGGCCAGGTTCGCGCGGACGAGAGTGCGCAGGTAGAAGTCACTTTCGCCCAGCTCGGCGCGGGCCTGCCGGTCCCAGTCGACCGCGCGTGCGGCGTCACCGCGAAGACGTGCGAGCTCAGCCCGCAAGAATGCGATCCCCGCCGGGACGTTGGCGAGCACGCCCTCCGCGGGCCCGGCCGGCGGCTCAGGGGGCTGGCTGCCGATAGCGGCGAAGGCGCGCTCAGCGTCGTCCAGGAATGGCTCGATCGTTTCCACCTGGCCGCTGACGACGGCGTTGAACCCCTGGGCAAGGCACAGGCGTGGCCGGGCGCGCAGCACCTCTGACGGCAACGTGGAAAGCCAGCGGCGCAGAGTCACGCCCTCGCTGCGCCGAAGCAGCGCATCGACGTACCGCTCGACCAGCTGGGCCGCCCAGGGGCCGTCCCCGGCTGCCAGCGCGTGCCGCACCGCATCATCGCCCAGATCGTGCTCATCTGACCAGGCGGCCGCGGCCCTGTGCAGCTCTGGCACTCGGCTGGGCTGCTCTTGCTCCAGGCGGGCGCGGAGCAGATCGGCGAACAGATGGTGGTAGCGCCACCAGCCGCGCACCTCATCCAGCGGCACCAGGAACAGGCCCGCCTGCTCGATGTGGTGCAGCATCGCCTGGCTACCGGACCGGCCGGTGACCACGTCGCACAGCTCGCCCGACAGCCGCTCCAGCACCGAGGTCTCCAGCAAGAACGTGCGCACCTGCCCCGGCTGGCGGTCGAGGACCTCATCAGCCAGGTAGTCCAGCACGAAGCGGTGGCTCCCGCTGAACGCCGCGACAAACCCAGCCGCGTCCGCGCGCCCCTGCAGCGACAGGGCGGCCAGTTGCAGCCCCGCTGCCCAGCCCTCGGTGCGGGCCGTCAGCGCCACCACCGCAGTGTCAGGCAGGACCGGCCCCGCAGCCGCCCCCAGCAGAGCCGCCGCCTCCTCGATGGTGAAGCGGAGCTCGGCGGCGCGCAGCTCAGCCAGCTGGCCACGGGCCCGCAGCCGCGCCAGCGGCAGCGGCGGGTCTGTCCGGCCGGACACCACCAGCAGCAGGCCCGGCGGCAGATTCTCCAGCAAGAACGCGACCGACTCGTGCACCGAGCCAGCGTCGACCAGGTGGTAGTCGTCCAGGACCAGCAGCACCTCATCCCGGTCGGTCTGGCCAGCGAGATCGTTGATCAGGGCCGTCACAAGCCCGTCAAACGAACGCGGGGCGGGCGGCCCGAGCAGCGGGCCCAGCCGCTCGGCGATCCCGGGTCGTGCCTGATCCAGCGCAGCGACAACGTAGCGCCAGAACCGGGCCGGGTCGTTGTCGCCGGCATCCAGCCCCAGCCACGCCACCGGCCGGCCGCCACGGCGGGCCCAGTCGGCCAGCAGCGACGTTTTGCCGAATCCGGCCGGAGCGCAAATCAGCACTCTCCCCCGCGCCAGCCCCTGGTTGAGCGCCTGTACCAGGCGCGGGCGCGGCACAAAGCCCGGCTGCGCCCGAGCCACGTGCAGCTTGGTCGCCAGCAGGGCATCCTGCCCGGACATAGCGGCCCCGCCTGGGGCCGCCTCCGGCGGGTCAGCCATCGGGACCTACCGCTCAGCCGGCCAGCGAGCCTCGGCCCGGTCGCTGGACGGAGCCATTCTACGGGCTGGTTCTCCCAACGGGGCGGCCCGAATAGCCACGCACATCAGCGCAAGATTCCACCCGCATGCCACCTTCGGGTGACGCCCAGGCCCCGCGTCCGCTCCTAGCGTGCCTGGAGAAGGCAACACACATCCGGCGGCAGGACAGGAACCGCTGCCTGAGCGCCGCCCAGTGCGCGGCGGGCCGCGCTGACCGCGCGTCACCTCTGCACTGCCTGGGCCTTGCCGGCCTGCTTCTCAGACGAACGAGGCGATCCCGATGACAGCTACCCAGTCCACCCAGCGCCGCGGCGCGACGTTGTGGCGTGCCGCTTGCCGCGCCGCGGCGGCCCTGCGGGCCATCCACGACGAGCAGGTCCTGATAGGGGAACTCCGCTGGCAGTCCAGTCGGGCGCCCGTGGACCGGGCCGGGCCGCTGGCCTGGACCCCGAGCCTGGACGGGCCACGGCTGACCGGCCGCCACCTGCCCAGCCCCGACGAATCCCAGGCCGCGCGCAAGTGAGCACCCCCGGCGACCCCGCCCATTACGAGATCCGCGTCGAGGGCGTCCTCGACAGCCGGTGGGCTGCCTGGTTCGGCGGCCTGCACATCGAACGAGATGACATGCAGACCGTTATCTCTGGCTCGCTGGCGGATCAGTGCGCGCTGCACGGTCTGCTGACCAAAATCGGCGACCTCGGCCTCTACCTGATCTCGGTCCGCCGGCTGGAACGATAATCTCCTGGCTCATCGCCGGGTCCCGTCTGAGGAGAACTCACCGGCCGGAGTGCACAAATCTCGCCTCGCCGAGTGGCTAAACGCCGGGTATCGGTCGCAGTTCGGTTCCGGCGCCCGTTGCCCTCCGCCCGATGGGCTCCTATGGTGAGCGTGGACAATCTGTCCTGTCGCCTGGGGGGCGCTATGGGGTGTAGGGCTGGGATGTCTTCGCGTGGGCGGCCCGGCGTCGGGCCCGGCGGCCCGCGCTGCCCGTGCGCTCCATTCGTTATGCCTAAGACGCGGGTCGCCGGGGACGCGATTGGGCAGTCGGCTCTGTCGGCCGTCCAGGAGCGTGCGTTTGAGCGTCATGCGCGCCGGCTCGGTCATGACGTCGGCCGCCTGCGCGGCGGTGCTGAGCTGGTCAGCTACCCGGTTGTGCCATCGGTCGCCGCCTTGCGGGCGCTGCCCGCGGCCACCCCCGGGCAACGCTGCCGGCGACAGCAGGTCTTCTTCAATCCGGCCGTCGAGTTGCGCCGGAGCATCGGGCAGGGCGTGCACGACCGGCTTGAGGCCGCCGTGTTCGCTGACGGCACGGTCGATCCCGCAGATGAGGAGCGGGCCGGCCGTCATTTCCCGTTTCCGACCCGGATCCTGAGCGTCCGGCACCGGGACGTCCGCTCGGGCGAGAGCTGGGACCTGAGCGTCCGCGGCGACCACTGGGGCCTAGACGACCGTGACGACATCATGAACGTCGTCAACGTAGGCCGCCTGCACCTGGAGCCAGGCGCGACCGTGCTGGCCCGGGGCAACCTGCTGATCCTCATCATCGGGCGGCTGATCTGCGAGCCGGGCGAGCCAGGACGGCCCCAGCTCGCGATCCTGCCCACCCCGTTCCCCGTCGACAACGACACTGGGCCGCTGCACGGACCGGGCGGACTGGCGGGCCGCGACGGAGCCGCTGGCGCTGTCGGCGCCACGGTGCCGACAGCGCAGACCTGGCTCGGCGCCCGGCTGGTGCACCCGGTCGTGCCTGGTGCCGCCGACGGGCGTGACGGCGGCGAGGCCACCGCGGGCGGCGACGGCGCCAAGGGACGTACCGGAGGAGCGAGCAAGCTCGCCGAGATAACCATCGGCGAGCTGGCCGGCTCGCTGACCATCCTGGCCACGGCCGGCCGCGGCGGCGACGGGGGGGCTGGCGGGGCCGGGGGCCGCGGCGGCGACGGCGGCCCCGGGGCACCCGGCCAGCGGACCTTGCAGGGCAGCATCCCCCCGGGCCGCGGGGGTGTTGGCGGCCGCGGCGGCGACGGCGGGCGGGGCGGCCGGGGCGGCCACGGCGGCATCGCCTCCAACGTCTTCGTGTCGCTCCCGCCCGGCCAGGCGGGCCAGGTCCGGGTGCTCGCCCATCCCTCCGGCGGCGGCCGCGGCGGCGACGGCGGGCTGGCCGGCCGCAGCGGAGCGCAGGCACCCGAGCCGGGCGCCGACATCAGCCGGCCACCGCCCGGCGGACACCCCCGACGTCCCGGTGCGGACGGGCTCCCCGGACGCGACGGGCGCGCCCGGCCGGCGCCGCCGGTGTTCGTCAACGAGCACGCCGCCAAGCCGATGCCCGCCCCGGCCCAGGTCCCGCCGCCGGACGCGGTGCGGTCACAGGACACGCGCCGCGGCGCGGTCTCCACATCAACTAGGGGAGAACAGCGACAATGACAACGATCGCCGGGCTCGAAGCCCACGGCATTCCCGTCACCGCGCTGGCCACAGCCGGACTGGCGGAGACCAAGACAGTGGTGCACGACGTCGGCCAGCTCCGCGCACTGCTGGACCAGGGCCTGGACCAGCAGGGACGCCAGGCGCACTACGATGCCCTGTTCAACGGGATCGAGCCCGCCGCCACGGGCGGGGCGGCGGCCGCGGACGATGAAGGCGGCGCGGCCCTCTCCCAGCGCATCGCGGCGCACGTAGTCGGCAACGCCGACTTGTCCGATGAGGACCACGCCGCGATCGCCCCGGCCTTCCCGCTGACCGCTCACGTGACCGCCGCGCCGGGCCCGCTGACGGTCAGCTCCAGGTACGACCTGAGCACGCCCGACGGCTCGATGCGCATCGCCAGCTTCACCGAGGTCACCCTGGAACAGGGCGGCTACTTCGTCTGCGAGAGCACGCCGCTGACGTTCACCTGCACGACCCTGACCCGGAACGGCACCAGCGGCAGCAGCACCGCCGACTTCAACATCCTCGGCAAGGCAGGTGCCACGATGCCCACCCCGCCCACCCCCGTCGGCTCTGGCCAGGCCGCCCCCGGCACGCCCGGCCAGTGTCTCTCCGCCGGCATCGCCGGCGACGGCGGCGGCAACGGCAGCCCCGGTGCTCCCGGAACGCCAGGAACCGCCGGCGCTGACCGGCATCCCCGGGACGCCCAGCATGCCGGCGACCATCACCATACAGACCGGGCTCACCGTCACCGGGCAGCTCACCATCTACTCGCAATCCGCTCCCGGCGGGCAAGGCGGCAACGGCGGCGCGGGCGGCCCGGGCCAGCAGGGCGGCAACGGCGGCAACGGCGCCACCTGTAACTGCACCGGAAACGGCGGCGGGCAAGGCGGCGACGGCGGACAGGGCGGCGCCGGCGGCGCGGCCGGCAACGGCGGCAACGGCGTCAACGCGGCGGGCAATGTCGTGATCAGGGTGCCCCGTCAGGCGGACGTGGCCAAGGTACATGACACGACGGCAGCGGCGCCCCCCGGTGCCGCGGGCCAGCCGGGCCCCGGAGGCCCTGGAGGCGCAGCCGGCTCCGGCAGCTCCGGCGGCAAGAACAGCAGCGGTGGCGGCAACGGCGGATCCGGGAACCCCGGCGCCAGCGGATCCCCAGGCCAGCCCGGGACCGTATCCGGCAAGGCCGCGCAGATCACCGTGACGCCGGCCTGAGCCTGCGCCGGCCCGCAGCCGCCAGGCACTCTCGTTGGTGATACTTACCCGAGTCTCAGCCGGACCGCCTCCAAGACGCCGGGCAGCAGGACGGGAAGCAACCGGAACCAGGCATCGAGGTCGCGCTCGTCACGATAGCGGAACCAGACGTCGTGATCAGGACTGTAGGCGGTGGTTACCTGCTTTCCCTGGGCCAGGTACTCATCCCGCGCGCGGTCGTCGAGCATGCGGAGCACCCGCGCGGGCGCGGGCGGCAGCCTCCTGATGACCGAGTTGTGGACAGCTCGCACCCGCTCCCGCCCCTCGTCGTCCAGGAGCTGGCAAAACCGGAAACCGGGCCCGAGCACGCCGGCCCTGGGCTGGGCGCCGCGCCGGAACTCGATGATGAACCTTGACCCGTACCAGCCAGACGCATCGGGACTGCGTGTCGGCTGGACCCAGCCGACAACGAACTCCTGACCGGCCGGCCGCTGCCAGACGGCAGCAGCCGATGCCACGCGGCGCTCAAAGCCCGCGACGGCCAAGGCCGGCCCGAGCGCAGCCACGGCCTTCCGGTGAACCACCCGAGCAGGTACCACGCCGTCCACCCGCCAACGATAACCAAAACCCGCCCACTAGCAGAAGCGGCGGGCCGCGGCCCAGCCAGGCCTACCCGCCGCGGCGTCCGGCCGCGCGATCGCCGGACTGGATGTTAGACAGTCTGACCTGCGGATATACCTATCATGTACCCGGAAGGCGAGCCGGTCTCGGCGAGCAGTCAAGGATGGTTAAGCCCCAGCCCGGCCCGGCGTATGGTCAACAGGCGTTCCGTGGGGGAGCGGCGTCCGCGTGCGGCGGGCGTACCCGGAGATGGTGAATAATCTGCCGGGTGAATGGAGAACCCGATGATCAGGGCGGGGCCGTGCGGCGGGCGGCGCAGGCGGCGGGCTGGTCGCACCGGCACCGTGACGTGTCCGGCGGGTGGCTGCGTCCGACGGTGTTCGGAGCCGTCGACGGGCTGGTGACGAACGCGTCGCTGATCGCCGGAGTCGGCGGGGGCGGCGCCGCGGCGCACACCGTGGTACTGACCGGCGTGGCGTCGCTGGTGGCTGGTGCGTTCTCGATGGGCACCGGTGAGTACATCTCGGTGACCAACCAGAATGAGCTGGTAGGCGCGGAGGTCGCAGTCGAGAAACGGATGCACGCCCGATTCCCGGCCGCGGAGGAGGCTGAGCTCGCTGGGGTCTTCCGCGGCTACGGCGCCGACCCCGGCACCGCCGCCGCGATGGCCGCCGCGGTGTCCGCCGACCCCGATACGGCCTTGCGTGTGCACGCCCGCGAGGAACTCGGCGTCGACCCGTCAGAGCTGCCGTCACCGGTACTCGCGGGCGCCTCGTCCCTGGCCGCGTTCTCTTCCGGGGCGCTCGTCCCGCTGCTCCCCTACTTCGCGGGCCTGCACGTCCTGGCCGCCTCCCTGGGCCTCACCGCGGTCGCGCTGCTAGCCGGGGGCATGACAGTCGGCCGCCTGACCGGCCGCCCGATGATCCGCTCGGGCCTGCGCCAGCTCGCCCTGGGCGCGGTCGCGGTCGCCGTCACGTTCGCCGTCGGGCACTTCATCGGCGCCAATGTCCACTGACTAACGGCGATCGATCCGCCGCCGCTGGCCGCAGCCCGCCCCTGCGGTCAGGTTGCTCGCCGCCCTTTGTCGTCCCGCAGCCACGGCAATCCCCCGCTGGCTGTCCGGCCGAAGACCATTCAATCCATTTCATCGTCATAGCCGTACTTAAGGCGATATCGCCTGGTCGTCGCTCTGCGCGCGGAAAGCCGGCGGCTCCGCCGCCCCTGTCCGTCCAGTTAGCAGCCCACAGCCTGCCAAGTGCTTGCTCAAGCCCTAGCGCACGCCCAGGCGCCAGGGTGTCCCGAGCATGGAGACGAGATTGCAATGAGCACAGCCGCTTTGTTCGTCTGGATGGCCACGGTCCTCGTTGGCCTCGTTCTGCTCATTGTCTGGCTCATGGAGTACGACCGCGAGTTCCAGAGCACGGCCGCGACGCGTTTGCCCGTGCCAGTGATCTCTACCCACGCACTGCTGGGCATCGGCGGCCTGATGGTGTGGGGCTTCTACCTCGTCGGAGATGAGGAGCAGCTGGCCTGGGGCACGGTGGCCGACCTGGCCGTTGTCGTCTTGCTTGGTCTGATCATGGCGGCACGCTGGATCGGCGTCTATCGCGCGTACGCTGCGCCGGACTCATCGCCGTCAAGGGTAGTAACCGTACCGCCGGAACGGTACTTCCCACGGTCGGTCGTCGCCATTCATGGCATCTTGGCGGCCGCTACCCTTGTTTTGGTCGTGCTCAGTGTGCTTTTCGATGGAAGCTGATCGCAGGTCGCGCAACTTCCGGTGCACCCTGAGCACTGCGGATGATCATCATGAGAAGTATTCATTCCCGTCCTCATGCGTAGGCAAGGCCAGCTCGCGGACAAGGCTCACGACTGAGCGTGTCGGGGTGGCAGTGTCGTGCTCGCGCTCGCGATGTTAGGGCAGGCTGCCGTTGGAGACGCTGATCTGCGCGGTCGCCTGGTTGTCGTCGAGCTTCGTCCAGCCGGGGCAGGAAGTGCCGCTGGTGCAGGCAACCCCGGTCGACCGCCAGATGCTCCCGTCTTTGTGCAGCTGGTAAACGGTCAGCAGTCCCGCAGCGATCGCGACGGTCCCCTGGTTGTTGTCAAGCTTCGTCCAGCCCGGGCAGGAGGTGCCGCTGGTGCAGGGCTGGCCGGTTGACAGCCAGATGCTCCCGTCGCTGTGCCGCTGGTAGAAATAGACTCCGCCGCTCATCGCGACAGTGGCCGGGTTGTTATCCAACTCCTGCCAGCCGGGGCACGAAGTGGCGCTCGTGCACGGCTTCCCCGTCGACCGCCAGAGGCTCCCGTCCTTATGCCGCTGATACAGCTGGAAGGTCGCGGCGTCGATGGCAACTGTCGCCGGGTTGTTGTCCAGCTTGGCCCAGCCCGGGCAGGCCGTGGCACTCGTGCAGGGCTGCCCGGTCGACCGCCAGATGCTCCCGTCCTTATGCAACTGGAATACCGTGCCATCGCCGGCGCTGACCGACTTGGTAGCCGGGTTGTTGTCCAGCTTGGTCCAGCCCGGGCAGGCGGTGGCACTCGTGCAGGGCTGCCCGGTCGACCGCCAGATGCTCCCGTCCTTATGCAACTGGAATACGGTGCCATCGCCGGCGCTGATCGACGCGGTAGCCGGGTTGTCGTCTAGCACAACCCAGTTGCGGCACACGACCGGATTGCCCAGGCAGCCGCCGCCCGTCCACTCCCAGATGCTCCCGTCCTTGTGCAGCTGGAATACCGTGCCAGCCCCGGCTTTGATCGAGGTGGTGGTGGGGTTATTGTCGAGCTCCTGCCAGCCGTGGCAAACGGTGGCGCTTTGGCAGCTATCCCCGGTCGAGACCCAGATGGAACCGTTCGACTGCCGCTGGAAGACCTGATCGACGGGCGCCGCCGGGCGATCCGCGCCGTCCGTGATCGTGAAAGCGTTGTGCGCCTCGTTGTAGTACGAAGGCCGAGCGAGGACGTCGTTGCCCGCGATTATCTCCATGCCCTGGTTGGTGAAGGAAGCGAACGCCGCGGTCCCGTTGACGCGCGCGTTGTAGAACGACACCGAGCCAGTGCGGGCGAGCTCGCCCGCGGAGGGGGCCGAGTGGACGAAGTCCGCCGACTGCCGGGGACCGGTGTACTCCACGGCCCTCACGATCTTCCGGCCGGAGTTGAGGTCGGCCAGGTAGATGGACCACCGGTTATTCGCGACCCGGGTGAGCGACGCGTAGATGCTGTCGCCCACCGACACATTGAACGCGAGGGAAACTCTAGCGCCAATTCCCCAGAAGGCACGATGGTAGGCGATGTGAGCACTCGCGTTCCAGCCCTGCTGGATGCCGATTCGCAGCAGGCTGGCGTTCGCCCAGCCGTCGATGCCGACCCAGGTGTAAGAGGTGCTGTTCGTCTGGCCGTTGTTGGAAGCGGCGGGCGCTGTCCAGGTCGCCGAGGCGGAGGTGTACGTGCCCCCCGTAACCGCGTAGCCTGCCCAGTTATCCGGGTGGACTGTGTGATTGGCCCCTGGCTGGGTCGTTGCCGCCAGCATAGCCTGCGCTGGCCGCCCGGGGCCGGGGGCCGCACCTGCCTGGCTGGTATACGACGTCGCGAATAGGGCGAGGGCGCAGAGGCCGGTGGCGGCCAGGAAACGAATTCGCATGCTGTAACTCCCGGATCAGGCGAGGCCGGTTGCCATGCTGACTCGAGAAAACCAGACCGGCGTAATGTCTGAGTAACGCCCGGACAGGTGCGCGGTACCGGCGTAGATCAACGCCACGGCGGACGGGTCAGGGAGCACCCGTGGTTACAGCAGGGTGGCGAGCATGGTTGCGGCGCGGGCGGCGCCGTCGGTGGCGACGGGGCGGTAGTCGACGTCGCGGCCGATCTCGGTGGCGATGGCGGCGGCGATGTCGGCGGGGGTTGTGGTGTCGTAGTCCATGCAGCGGCCGGCCCGGTAGCGGTCGAGGCGGTGGCGGACGTGCAGGTTCTGCTCGAAGTGGTCGCGGAGCGGGAAGTACAGGAACGGCCGCCTGCTGGCGGTCAGCTCCATCGCGGTGGTCAGCCCGCCCTGCACCACCGCCAGGTCGCACGCGGCCAGGTGGCGGTACAGCTCGTGCACGTACGGCCGGATCTCCAGGCCGTCGCAGGCGGGCAGCGAGCCGGGGTCGATCCGCGGCCCGGTGACCACGATCATCCGCAGGCCGGGCACCCGGTCGCGGGCTTGGGGGTAGGCGGCGATCACCTTGCGCAGCAGGGGAGCCCCGACGCCGGAGCCGCCGACGGTCACCAGGCAGACCCGCTCGTCGTCGCGGTAGCCCAGTGCCTGACGGTCGGCCAGCCGGGCCGGGTCGAATCCGGTGATGTAGCCGGCGAAGTCGTAGTGCGCTTGCGTCCAGTCGCGGATCAGCGGCAGGTCCGGGCCGAAGGAGTCCGGGACGATGTCGCCGGGGTCGCCGACGAAGATGGCGCGGTCACGCACCCGCGGGAAGCGGGCGATGTGCTCGATCATCTCGGCGTTGTAGTCGGCGGTCAGCGACGCCTCGCGCTCGCCGCCTGACGGCATCGGCAGCCAGCCGACGAAGTCGGTCAGCCAGGCGTAGGCGGCCCGTTTCTGCTCCGGGTTCTCGTGCAGGTAGTAGTCGAGCTCCCAGGCCTCGTCGCCGACCCACAGGTCGTAGTCGTCCTCGCGCACCACGTCGTGGAAGACCATGAAGTTGGCCAGCAGGATCTCGTCCATCCGGCGGACCGCCTGAAAGGCGTGCAGGTCATGCCCGGCCGACTCCGACTCGATGTGGGCCGACTCGCTGGCCAGGTACCCGCTGGCCGGGTGGACCCGTTCGCCGCGGGCGGCCAGGACGGCGGTGACCGGGCTGCTGGGCGAGCCAGTCGATCTCCAGGCCGGGGTGCAGCTTGCGCAGCTCGTCGGCGATGGCCGCGTCCCGCTGGGCGTGGCCGAGGCCGATCGGCGAGCAGACGAACAGCGCGCGCTTGCGCCGCGCGCGGCCGCGCATCCACCGGGCAGGCGGCGCGGGCGGGCAGGCGAAATCGCGCAGCAGCAGGTTGGTGCGCACCGGGTCGCGCAGATGCGGCCCGTGACCGGAACCCTCGAGGGTCACCAGGCGCGCGCCCGGGATGGCGGCCGCCACGGCGGCCCCGCGCGCCGGGCCGACCACCGCGTCCGCGGATCCCTGGATGACCAGGGTCGGGCAGCGTACCTGGGCGCAGAGCCGCAGCGCGGTGTCCCGCTCGTTGGGCCATGCCGTCTCCATGGCACGCAGGATCGTCTGCGGGTCGGTCTGCAGGCCCCAGCCGACCGCGTCCTCGATCTGCTTGGTCGAATGCGGTTCGCTGAACACCTGGGCGAAGAAGAATTCCAGGAATCCCGGCCAGTCGCGCTGCCAGTAGTGGCGGTTCCACTTGGCCCAGCCAGCGGGGGCATCGCCCGGTTCCCCGTCGAAATCGACAGGGCCGTCGTCCTCGGCGGGCTCAGCGCGTCAGCTGGAGGTTCGAGCTGATCAGGACCAGGCCGGCGATCCGCTCCGGGTGCTGCGCGGCCAGCATCAGGTCGTCGCCGTCGCCGCACCAGGCGACGAGCACCACCCGTTCGGCCCCTAGTTCGTCGAGTACGGCCAGCGCGTCGCCGACGGCGTTGACCGGGTGGCAGGCGGCCGGGTCGGCCGGGCGGTCCGAGCGCCCGTTGCCTCGCCGGTCGAACGTGATCACCCGGCTGTGCCTGGCCAGGTAGGGAATCTGGCACTTCCACGCCCGCGAGTGGCTGATCTCCCAGGTCGGGTACAGCAGCACGGTGGGCTCCGCGGTGCCGTAGGCCTCGTACCAGATCGCGGACCCCGTCGCGGTCAAGGTAGCCCTCGACATCGGGGTACATCGCCCGGGTCTGCTCGCGGCGGCTGGCCGGGTGAGGCCGGCAGCGTGTCAGCCTGCTCGCCGGGCGCCGTGGTGGTCACGGGCGGGCCTCGTAGACGAGGTTGAACGGCGTCTCGGCGGCGCGGCGGAAGCGGGTGAAGCCGGCCGCGGTCACCACGTCCCTGATCCTCGCCTCGCCCGCCTGGGCGCCGAGCGCCAGCCCGACCTCCTGCGACAGAGAGGCGGGGGTGCACAGCAGCGTGGAGAACCCATAGTAGACACGGCCCACCGGGTTGAGGTTATCCTCGACCCGGTCCTCGGCATAGGGCTCCACGATCATCCAGGTGCCGTCGGGCTTCAGCGAGCCGCGGACATGGCGGGCCGCTCCCAGCGGGTCGCCCATGTCGTGCAGGCAGTCGAACATGGTCACCAGGTCGTACCCGTCGCCTTCGTAGGCCGAGGCGGCCGCGGTCTCGAACCGGACCCGGTCCGTCGACCTCGGCGTCCCTGGCCCGCTGCCGGGCGGTCTGCGATCGATCCGTCGTGGTAGTCGGTGCCGACGAAAGTCGAGCTCGGGGAAGGCCTGGGCCATCAGGATGGTGGACGATCCGTGGCCGCAGCCGACGTCGGCGACCAGCGCCCCGCGCTCCAGCTTGCCGACCACTCCTCGAGTGCGGGCAGCCACTGCGAGACCAGGTTGGCGTTGTAGCCGGGCCGGAAGAAGCGGTCGGTGCCCTCGTGGACATCGGTGCCGTGCTCGTGCCAGCCGAACCCGGCCCCGCTGCGCGCCGCTTCGGTGATCCGCGGCGAGTCGAGCACCGAACCGAGCGCGACCTGGAAGATCCCGGGAAGGTAGGCGGGGCTTCCCGGATCGGTAAGGGCCATCGCCTGCTCCGGAAGCAGGAAGTAACGGCCGGTCTCCGGCTCGTAGTTCACGAAGTCGCCCGCCGCCTGGGCATTCAGCCATTCCCTGACGTACCGCTCGGCCGTGCCGGTGCGCCCGGCCAGCTCGTCCGGCGTCAGCGGGCCCGCCGCCGCCAGGGCCTGGTAGAGGCCGAGTTTGTCGCCCATCACCACCAGGGCCGCGTTCAGCGCGGCGCCGACTTCGCCAACCGCGCGGAACACGAACTGCATCAGCTTGCCCTCGTCGATTTCGGTGTGCTGGTCGATGCTCACGATGCCACTCCTTGGGTTCACTGCTTGGGCCGTTGTCCCGGCGAGCGTAAAACGGGGGCCCCTGGCCTCGCTTCCGGTGGGGCACCTAGTCGGGCCCGTGCTTCCGCTGGATGGCACCAGGTGCCTACAATCGCGCCATGCTGCTAGGCCGCGCTGACGAGCAGCGGGAAATCGAGCAGGCGCTGGCGCGGGCACGGTCCGGCGCCAGCTCGGTGCTAGCGCTGGCCGGGGAACCGGGAATAGGCAAGACGGCCCTGCTCGGCTTCGCCGCGCAGCGGTCGGCCGGGATGCGGCTGCTGCGGGCACGCGGAATCGAGTCAGAGGCGCAGATCCCGTTCGGCTCGTTGCTCGAGCTCATCCGCCCTGCCCTCGTGCTGCTTGACAAGATTCCCGCCCCGCAGGCCGCCGCGCTGGAGGCCGCCCTGGCCCTGCGGCCGGCGGCGGCGCAGGACCGTTTCGCGGTCGGAGCGGCCACGCTCAGCCTGCTCGCCGCCTACGCCGAGGAGGCTCCAGTGACCGTGCTGGTGGACGACGCCCAGTGGCTCGACGGACCGAGCGCGGTGGCGCTGCTGTTCGCCTTCCGGCGCATGGTGGCCGACCCTATCGCGGTCATGATCGCGGTCCGGGAAGGAGAGCCGTCCCTGCTCGACGGGGCCGATCTGCCGGTACTCCGGATCGGCGGGCTTAGCCTTGGCGGAAGCGGCCCTGCTGGCCCCCGGACTGTCGCCTGAGGCGGTCCGGCGGCTGCACCAGGCCACGGCGGGAAACCCGCTGGCGCTGCGGGAGCTGGCGGTCGACGGCGGGGACCGGGACTTGATGCTGGCGCCCGAGGACGCGCCGGTGATGGTCTCGGCCCGGATCTCGGGTGCGTTTCTGCGCCGTGCGAGCCTGCTGGACCCGCCGGCCCGGCAGGCCCTGGTGCTGGCGGCGATCAGCGGCACCGGCGACCTGGCAACTCTGGAACGGGCGGCGGCCCGGCTCGGCATCGACCTGTCCGGGCTGGGCCCGGCGGAGGACGCCGGGCTGATTAGCCTGGGCGCCGGCACGGTGGAATTCCGTCATCCGCTGGCCCGGTCGGCCGTCTACGCCGACTCGCCGGCCGACCAGCGGCGTGCCGCCCACCAGGCGATGGCCGGCGTGCTGCCCGACCGGGACGCGGACCGCCGCGCCTGGCACCTGGCCGCCGCGGCGGTCGGGCTGGATGAAGCGGCGTCCGCGGCGCTCGCCCAGACGGCCGCCCGCAGCCGCGACCGCAGCGCCTACGCCACCGCGGCGGCGGCATTCGAGCGAGCCGGGCGGCTCGCAGCCGACGGCGAGCGGCGGGCGTGGCTGCTGTGGCAGGCGGCTGAGGCCGGCTGGCTGGCGGCCTGACGGACCACGCCGTCGTCCTGCTCGACGAGGCTCGCGCGCTGGCCGGCGAGGCCCGCACCCTGGTCGAGGTCGACCGGCTGGCCGGGCACATCGCGACGCTGCGCGGGCCGGTGATGAACGGCCACGCGATCCTCACCGCAGCGGCGGCGCGGGCCGACCCGGAATCGGCTGTAGCCATGCTGGCCGAGGCGAGCAGCGCCTGCTTCTTTTCGGGCAATGCGGCCGAGATGCTGGCGGTCGCCGAGAAAGCACAAGTCGAGCTTCTCCCCAGCTTGTCGGTACGCGCTCAGTTCCTGGCGGCCATGGCCCTCGGGACGGCCCGGATCTTCGGCGGGGATGCCGCGGCCGGTAGCGAAGCACTGCACGAGGCGGTCGCGCTGGCCGAGAACTCGGCTGAGGTCCGCGACGACCTCCGGCTGCTCCCCTGGCTGGCCGTGGCGCCATTGTTCCTGCGCGAAGATGGCGCCGGGCGTTCGCTGCTCGGGCACGCGCTGCAGACGGCACGGTCTCGCGCCGCCGTCGGCGTGCTCCCGTTCGCGCTCAACCTGATCGCCCGCGACCAGGCCACCACGGACCGCTGGGCGGTCGCCGAGGCCACGTACCAGGAGGCCATCGGCCTGGCCCGGGAGAGCGGGCAGCAGACCGAGCTGGCCTTCGGCCTGGCCGGGCTGGCGTGGCTGCACGCACGCCGAGGCCGGGAAGAGGAAGGCCGGGCCGTCGCCGCCGAAGCACTGGAACTGTGCCTGGGGATGGGCACGCGGCTGTACGAGATCTGGGCCACGGCCGCCCTGGGCGAGCTGGAACTCGGCCTTGGCGACGCGGCCCGCGCGGTGGAGTTTTTCGAGTTGCAGCAACGACTGCTCGATGACCTCGTGATCACCGACCCGGACCTTTCCCCGGCGGCCGAGCTCGTCGAGGGCTACCTCACCATCGGTCGCCACGGCGACGCGCAACGAGTCGCCTCCCGGTTCTCGGCCGCCGCGGCGGCCAAAGGGCAGCCGTGGTCGCTTGCCCGGGCGCTGCGCGTCCAGGGGATGCTCGCCGGCGAAGACGGCTTCGCTGCTGCCTTCGAGCGCGCGATAAGCCTGCATGAGCAGACACCGGACGCGTTCGAGGCGGCGCGTACCCGCCTGGCGTTCGGGCAGCGGTTGCGCCGGTCCCGGAACAGGGTGCTCGCCCGCGAGCAGCTGCGCACGGCGGTGGACGACTTCGACCGGCTCGGCGCCCGGCCCTGGGCTGACCGTGCCCGGGCCGAACTCGCGGCCACCGGTGAAACGCACCGGCGACGCGAAGGGGCGAGTATCGATGACCTGACACCGCAAGAGCTCCAGGTCGCGCTGCTGCTCACCAGCGGGAAAACCACGCGGGAAACAGCCGCCGCGCTTTTCCTCAGCCCTAAGACCGTCGAATACCACCTCCGCCACGTCTACCAGCGACTCGGGATCCACTCCCGTGATGAACTCGCGGAACGGCTCGGCCGCCCCGGCGAGGAAGCCAGCGGAACCCGATTAGTCCCCGGCGAGACCGCCACTCGCAGCGGCGCTCAGCCGGGGTCGGCCAGCATCCGGTTGAGGGCGGCCGGAACGTCAAGGACCGACTCGATCGAAGCGACCCGGCCGCCGCTCTCGCGGGCCAGCCGCCGGGCCTCGGCGTCGTCGGCGGCGGGAGCCAGGATGATGAGTTCATCGACGGCCCGCGCCGCCGGGACCGGGTCCTGCTCGTCGGTGGCCCGGCAGTCCGACAGCAGCAGCACCACCCGCCGCCTGGCCCGGGCGCCGGCCAGCTGGTCCCGCGCTGCTCGCAGCGCACCGGCCAGGCCGGTGGTCCCATGTCCGCGCAGCGCCAGTATCGCCTCGACCGTGCTGGCCGGGGCGGCCGAGCCGGCCAGCGGCTTCAGCGCCCGGGTCTGAGCGGCGAACGCCAGCACGGCGTACTCCTGGGGGGCCAGGGTCAGGCAGGCGGCGCCGGTCACGGCCGCCGTCGTCAGCCGGGCGCCGTTCATCGAGCCAGAGTGGTCGAGCACCAGGCAGAGCGCCAGCCCGGGCCGGGCCCAGCCGGTGGCGGTCATGTCGTCCAGGGAGGGTGGGCGAGCCTCGGCCCGGGCGCCCACGATGGCGTCCATCGAGCGGTCAAGGTCAAGATCACCGCCCAGGGGGGCGGGCACGGGACGCAGCCGGGCGACCCCGCGAGTACTCGGCAGGCCACGCCGGGTCTGGTCCAGGATGAGTCGCGGCGCGAGCAGGCGCACGGCGGCTCGCAGCCGCTCGTCCGTGGCGTGCGTCATCTCTACCAGGAGAGTGAGGGTGTCGTCGGGGTCCTCGTGGAGTGCGGCCTCGAGCGCCTCGAGGTCGAGCTCACCGACCTGCGGAGACAGCACGGCGAACTTCGGATGCTTCGCCAGCTCCGACCGCCCGGTGGTCCGCGGCGCGGACTTGCGCTGCCGGGATTCGGGTTTCTGCTGACCAGAGGGTGTGCCCGCCGCTGGCGGCGGGCTCAGCGTTCCCCCGGCATCGCCTCCCCGCCCGGATCCGTGCGCTCCTCGTCGGCGGGTTCCTGACCAAAGACACCGATGTAGAGGTCAGTGACGACCTGCTCGGGAGTCCGGGTGCAGCCGTCCTGCAGGCGGATCCGGCCGGACAGGGACGCCTTGGCCGCGGCCAGTCCTACGTGCCAGTCGTCGGTCCGGGTCCGGCGCATCCGGGCCAGCTCGACCGCCAGGCGGGAGATGTCGATCGCGCCGCGGACCGATGAGCCGAACCGGATATCGGGATGCTCCCGCGTGCTCCGGACCAGCGCGACGACCTTGGCCTGCCAGTCCGGATCGACCTTCACCCGGAGGCTGACGATCTGCTGCTCGGCCTCGGCTGACTGGTAGTCCATCGAGATGCGGCAGGTCCGGTCGTACAGGGCGGCCGAGACCCGCGCGGTCCCGACCGCATCGAAGGGATTCATCGCCGCGACCAGTCTGAAGCCCGGCTGGGCGGCCACCCGGCCCAGCCGGGGCACGGTGATTTCCAGCTCGGACATCGCCGTCAGCAGGACATTGATCGTTTCCTCGGGAATCCGGTTCAGTTCCTCGACATAGAGCAAGCCACCAGTGCGCATCGCGTCCAGCAGCGGGCCATCCTCGAAGATGTCCGGCACGTAGCCCTTGCTCAGCACCAGCGCCGGGTCGAAGTGGCCGATCAGCCGGGCAGGCGTCAGCTCGGCGGTGCCCTCCACCATGACGAACGGGATCTCCCGCCCGCCGGCGACGCTGCGCAGCAGCGTCGACTTGCCAGTGCCCGGCGGCCCCTCAAGCAGCACGTGCGCGCCGCTGACCAGGGCCGCCTCGAGTATCTCGGCTTCGGCGCTGCGCCCGACAACCTCGCGGGCGTCACCGAGGTGATTCGGCGACGCCCCCGAGGCTGGCCCGGAGTTCTTCACCGCAGGGCTGGTCAATGCGCGTGAATCACTACGCCGCGCACGTTCTTGCCCTCAAGCAAGTCGTCGTAGCCCTCCTGGACCTGGTCGAGGGTGTACGTCCGGGTGATGATCTCGTCGAGCTTGATGTCGCCGCTCTGGTAGAGGCCGAGGATCCGCGGGATGTCCGTGGTCGGGTTGCAGTCACCGAACAGGCTGCCCTTGATGGTCTTGCGGAACAGCGTGAGGATCGTGCCGGGGAGCTCGATGTTCTGCTCCATCAGCTTGTTGAGGCCGGTGAGGACGACGATGCCGCCCTTGCCGACCGCGTTGAACCCGCCGGCGACGATCTCCGACGTCATCAGCCCCGGCGTCAGGATCGCGGCGTCGGCCATCTGGCCGCGGGTCAGGTCGGTCAGCGTCGCCATCGCCTCGTCGGTGCTGGCGAAGCTGTGCGTGGCGCCGAGCTCCATCGCCTTCTCCCGCTTGTTCTCCAGCGGGTCGATCGCGATGATGTTCTTCGCTCCGGCCAGGCGCGCCCCCTGCACGGCGTTGATCCCGATGCCGCCGACACCGACCACCAGGACGGTCTGGCCGGGCTGGACCTTCGCGGTGTTGACCGCCGCGCCCCATCCGGTGGGGACGCCGCAGCCCACCAGGACGGCCTTCTCCAGCGGCAGGTCGTCATCGACCTTGACGGCGGAGTTCTGGTGGATCACGCCGTACTGGCTGAAGGTGCCGAGCATGCACATGGCACCGTACTGGCCGCGCGGGCCGGTGATCGGGAACCGCTCGCCCGGCAGGTAGCCCTCGAGGATGGTGGCCCCCATGTCGCAGATGGACTGCTGGCCGCTGGCGCAGTAACGGCATATCCCGCAGTTCGGGATAAATGAGCAGACGACATGGTCACCCGCCTTGACCCTGGTCACGCCGGGGCCTACTTCCTCGATGATTCCGGCGCCTTCGTGGCCGAGCACCATCGGCATCCTGGCCTCGAGATCGCCGTGTGCGACGTGCACATCGGAATGGCACAACCCGGCATGCGTATAGCGGATCAGCACCTCTCCGTCCCGAGGCTTGTCGAGGTCGAGTTCTTCGATCTCGATGCGCTTGCCCGGCTCGTAGACGACGGCGGCTTGAGTCTTCATAGGGCCTCCTGGATGATCGCGACGAATTCACAGTGGCAGCCAGCGACGGCCCCGGATGTTCAAGAACTGGACATCCGGCCGCTCAGCGGGTAGATCAGAGCCAGGGATAGGTGTGGAAACGTTCGGCGAGGAAGCCGGAGGGGGAATCACATGAGTCCAGCTAGCAGGACTGCGGCCGGGGTCCCTGCCGCGCGCCCGGAGATCGCCCAGTCGTGGCACCGGGCCAGCCTCGCCGGGGTGGACCAGGCGGGAGACTTCGGCCGGCTCGTGCCCGGCGACATCGACCCGAACAGCTCCCTGCTGGTCGGAGCCGGGCCCGTGCTGGACGAACTAGAGGCCGGCCTGGCCGGGACCGGGTACTCCACCATCCTCGGCGATCGCGAGTGCCGCGTAGTCCGGCGCTGGTTTGATGCCCCCAGGACCGAGGCCGGCTTTGACGCGCTGAACATCCGCGAGGGTGCCTGCGTGCTCGAAGAGACCATCGGGACCAACGCACTGGGCACGGCGTTCGAGACGCATCTCGCGGTTACCATCAACGGGGACGAGCACTTCGTCGAGACGCTGCGCCGGTTCAGCTGTTACGGCCACCCGATCCGGCACCCGCTGACCCGCCGGATTGAAGGCGTCCTGGACGTAACGGCCCTGGCCGAGTCGGCCAGCCCGCTGCTGCCGGCCCTCATCGCGCGGGCGGTGCATGACATCGAGCAGCGGCTGCTCGGCGGCAGCCGGAGCTCGGAGAAGAGCCTGCTGGCGGCCTTCCAGCAGGCCTCGGGCCATCGCAAGCGTGCGGTTCTCGCCATCGGCGAGGACATCGTGATGTCCAACCAGGCCGCTTCGGACCTGCTCAGCCCGTCCGATGTGGCCCTGCTGCGGGTCCTCGCCGAGGAGCCGCCGCACGCGGGCGAGTGCGCGCTGAAACTGTCCCTGGAGTCGGGCCGGTCGGTGACGGTCACCGTCACCCGCGTCAGCGGCGCCCGGCGCGGTGCGCTGCTACTGGTCGAGCCCTGCTCCTCCGGTCCGCACCTGACTCCGGCGACCGTCCCCGTGGTGAGATCAGCCCGGGCCGCGCCGCCCACCCTGGTGAGCGGGCCTCCGGGCACCGGCCGCACCACACGGGCCCGTGAGCTGGCCGTCTTGCCGGTGAAGTTCCTCCGGCCGGCCGCTGCCCTGCTCGACGGCGAGGCCGCCTGGGCGCAGGACTTCGAGGCGGCGATGCGCCGCACCGCGGGATCAGTCTGCATCGACGGCATCGAATTGCTCTCCGACAAGCTGCTCGACCTGGTCATCCAGTACGTCGACGCACGCCGGCGGCCGCAGCTGATATTCGTCTCCGGACCGGTCAGCGGGCTGACCGGACGCGCCGCCACGCTGGCCGGAACAGCCAGCACCCGCGAGGAGCTCATGTCGCTGTCGGCCCGGCGCGCCGAGATACCTGAGCTTGCCGGTTCGATGCTGCAGTCGGCGGCCGCGAGCGACTCGGTCCACCTCACCCCCGGCGCCATCCAGGCGCTGACCGCGCATGAGTGGCCAGGAAATCTGCGCGAACTCAAGGCGGTCATCGTGCACGCCGCCGCGCGCCGGGCCTGCGGTGGCATCACGCTGTCCGACCTGCCGCAGCAGTACCGGTGCACCGCCCCGGCCATGCCGATGGCGGCCCTGGACCGCGCCGAGCGCGACGTGATCGTGATGGCGCTGCGCAACGCCGGCGGCAATAAGGTGCTGGCGGCCCGCGAGCTCGGTGTCTCGCGCACCACGCTCTACGCGCGGATCCGCCAGCTGCGCATTGTCACCTGGTGACCGGCCGCCGGTGAAGGGGCCCGGGCCTTCGGCGCCCGACCGGCGGGCACTCGACCACGGCCCCTGGGGCCGGACCACCGCCGCCGAGCGCGCGGCGTACATGCACAAGTTCGCGGCGGCGCTCAGCGCGCGGGCCGAGGGCACCAGCAAGCTCGTCAGCCAGGAGAACGGCATGCCGATCGGGCTGTCGTCGGCCTTCAACGGCGCCGCCCCGGCCGGCCTGCTGCAGATGTACGCCGAGATCGTCAAGGCGATGGACCTCGAGGAAGTCCGGGCCAGCGCCTCGGGCTCGACGATTGTCCGGCGCGAGCCGGTCGGCGTCGTCGGGGCGATCGCCCCGTGGAACTACCCACAGGTCCTCGCGATGATGAAGATCGCGCCCGCCCTGGCCGCAGGCTGCACCGTCGTCCTTAAGCCCTCACCGGAGACCGCCCTGGACTCCTATGTGATGGGCGACGCGGCCCAGGAGGCGGGGCTGCCACCGGGCGTGCTCAACATCGTCCTGGCCGACCGCGGCGCTGGTGCCGCTCTCGTCTCCCACCCGGACGTCGACAAGATCGCGTTCACTGGGTCGACGGCAACGGGACGGATCATCGGGGCCGAATGCGGCCGGCTGATCCGCCGGATGACGCTGGAGCTCGGCGGCAAGTCCGCCGCCATCTTCCTGGACGACGGCGACATCGAGACCTTCCTGGCGGGCATCGGGATGGCCTCCTTCATGAACAACTCGCAGACCTGCACGACCCAGTCGCGCATTCTGGCCCCGCGCTCGCGGTACGACGAGGTGGTGGAGGCGCTGGCCGCCTGGACCAACCAGCAGACCATCGGCAACCCGCTGGACCCCTCGGTCACGATGGGCCCGATGGCCAGCGAGAAGCACCTGCAGCGGGTGCTTGGCTACATCGACATCGCCAAGCACAGCAACGCGCGCCTGGTCAGTGGCGGCGGGCGGCCGAAGGACCAGGACCGCGGCTGGTTCGTCGAGCCCACCGTCTTCGCCGACGTGGACAACAACGACCAACTGGCCCGGGAAGAGGTTTTCGGCCCGGTCATGGCGGTCATCCCGTTCGACAACGACGACGACGCCGTCCGCATCGCCAACGACAGCAACTACGGCCTTGGCGGATCGGTCTGGAGCACCGATGAGCAGCGCGGCCTGGACGTGGCGCGCCAGGTCCGCACCGGCACGATCGGCATCAACTACTACAACCTTGACCTGGGCGCGCCGTTCGGCGGCATGAAGGACAGCGGTATCGGCCGCGAGCTCGGCCCGGAGGCGATTAACCCCTACCTCGAGTACAAGTCCATCTACGCCAGCGCAAACCAGCTCAAAAGCTGATCCGGGCCCAGGGGGCGGGCCTCCAGTCCGCCCCCTGCGGGCAAGCCGACGGCGCGCTGCCTGTCTCCGCTGAGATGATCTCAGAGCGTTTCACCTGATGGACTGATGCTCGCATTAGGTGAGGACGAGGGCGGCCGGGTGGGCTGCACGCGGCCGACAGGCGTCACCTCAGGGAGCGCGGCAGCACAGGCCTGGGCGAGCGGCAAGAGCACGTCGGCAACCTCGGCCAGGCCGGCCGAGCCCAACCCGTTCCAGGGCCGGGCAGCGGCGCGGTCGGTCGCGGCCTCTACCGCGTCGTGTGCGGCGCGGCCAGCCGCGGTCATCGTCATGTCCTCGCCGATCCAGCCGCGCTCGGCCAGCCGCGCGGCGGCGGCGCCCCACTGCTCGTCGGTCCAGCCCCGGACGGGCTGCATGAGATCGCGGGAGATGTCCTTGGCGCACCTCAGCACAACCGCCTCGCAGCCGTCGATGTCGGCGGCGGCAAGCGCGGCGAAGTGACCGTCGCCGCGATGCTCGCGCAGCAGCGTCGCGGCCTGCCACAGCCGGGTCAAGGGCTCGGCGGAGACCGGCAGCTCGGCGTTCGCGGCGGAGAGCACGCGTCCGGCGAAGTCCAGGTCATCCGCAGCGCGCCACAGCAGGCCCGCTGCCTTCGCCGCCTCAGCCTCCCGGCCGCCCAGCAGCCGCCGCAACGAGGCTGCCGCGCCCGCCTCGCGCACCGCGATGGCCTCCTGCGGCGTGATCAGGTCCCACACGCCAGGGACGGCACGGGTCACGAAGGATGGCGCGAAGTTGAAGAACGACGCCGTCACCACAGCCGCCCGCGCGCCGGCCAGCGGCGCGGCCCGCCCGGCGAAGTAGCCCCGCCAGTAGCCGCGCAGGCCGGCCTCGGTGAACGCGTGCAGTGCTTCAGGCGCGAAATACGTCACATCGTGGACTGGCTCGAACATCGTCCACATCGTCCGCGCCGCGCTCATCGTGTCCGCCACGACAGCTCCTCCCGTATAGCGTCCAAGCGTAAGACCCGTCAGCCCCGGGATCGCTGACGGCCGGGTTGCCGAGGACCCGTAAGCTGTGCTGTCGTGGCGGGCAGCTTTGATCCCGTGGCGCATAACCGTGCCGCATGGGACCGCGAGGTGGAAAACGACAATGAGTGGACCCGGCCTGTCGGGCCCGAGGTTATCGCCCGGGCGCGGGCGGGCGACTGGTCGGTCGTCCTGATCGGGTACCAGCCAGTGCCGCGTGACTGGTTTCCGGCTGACCTGGCCGGCGCGGCGGTGCTGTGCCTGGCTTCCGGCGGAGGGCAGCAGGGTCCGGTGCTGTCGGCGGCGGGTGCGGCCGTGACCGTGCTTGACAACTCGCCGCGGCAGCTGAGCCGCGACCAGGAGGTGGCCGCCCGCGAGGAACTGGCCATCCGCACCGTGCTCGGCGACATGCGCGACCTGAGCGTGTTCCCCGATGCCAGCTTCGACGTCGTCTTCAACCCGGTGTCCAACGTGTTCTGCCCCGATCTGGCTCCGGTCTGGCTGGAATCGTCCCGCGTGCTGCGCCCGGGCGGAATCCTGATGTCAGGGTTCATGAACCCTGACATCTTTATCTTCGACATCACGGCGCTGGACGAGCGGAGCGAGCTCATAGTGCGCCACCCCCTCCCGTTCACCACCCTCGACCTGTCAGACACCGAGCGGCAGCGCTCATACGGGACCGGGCCGATCGAGTACAGCCACTCGCTTACCGAGCAGATCGGCGGCCAGCTCGCCGCGGGCTTCATCCTCACCCACCTGGCAGAAGCCCCGCACCATGCGGACGCCACGGCCCGGTACATGCCCGGCTACCTCGCGACCCGCGCCATCAAGCCCTGACCGCGCGTGGTCCAGGCGCCGGGTCGTCTCCCAGGCGAGCCAGGGTGGCAACGGTCCAGTCACCCTGGCCCGCCTGGTCGGCTACGGGATCAGTGCGTGCAGGCCGTGCACGATGTCCAGCGCACTGGTGACGCACAGGAACACGAAGCCGATGATGAGTGCGGCGATGATGACCTTGAGGAGTGTTTTCCAGAAGACGGCCAGGACGACCGCGGCGATGATGATGAGGACGAGCATGTTTCGCTCCCCGTGACGAACGACGCTCGATGCGGCTACTGACGGGTTACGTCCGAGTTGCTAGCATCGAGGCATCACGATCAATGAGACCCATGGATTTGATCCGTGATCCGCCGGGCCGATGTCTCTACACGTCGGTCCGGCTTCATTTGTGTCGTTGTGGGGCGGGTGATCCGTCTAGCGGAGGGCCCCGACAATGCGGCAGTGCGCTCGCGGCGCCAGCACCGCCCTCTTCCCCCGAGTTGTGATTGCGCATCCGCTAGGCACCCCCTATACTGATGCCTTAGTTATTTTCTACTTTACTCTACTAAGCTCTACTTGAATCTACTGAACTTCAGTTATGTAAAGAGATTTCCGGTAAAGCTTTGTATCGATAAGGGTAATTTCCGGAATCTCCGGACGTCAACCATTAACGTGGCGACTACTTTCTGTGCCGCTGGAGGTGTCTAGTCATGCATCCTGCTCCGCCCGCACTTCTCGAACTGGCACTCCAGCTGCGGTTCCTCCGTATAGAGCACTGGCCGGACAGCAAACTGACACAGGCAGCGCTCGCCCGGGCGCTCGGCCAGGACGTGCCGCTGTCGTCCGCGACCGTCGCGTCGTGGGAAAGCAGGACCGGCCCGAAGCTGCCGCCCCGCGAGCGAGTGGCGGCATACGCCCAGTTCTTCGCCACCCGCCGGTCGCTGGGGCCTGCGCCAGCGCTGGTTCCCGTGGACAGTTTCACCCCGGACGAGCAGGCGGCCTACCAGGCGCTGCTCGAAAAGCTGCTGCAGCTGCATACCGCCGCGCGCGGGGGCGCGGTGCCCGAGGAGCCCATCGTAGCCAGGCGGTCCTGGCATTTCGCCGACAGCGGCCCGCTGACGCTGGTGTGCACCAAGCTCCCGGAAGAAGAGGCAGCGGAAACTCGCCGATCCGGGCAACCCGAACTACACGCAACTGGCGGGTTTCGGCGACCTGGACGCGATGGTGGAACTGCACGGCCACGTCCGGGCGGAGAACCCGGGCATGAACGTGTACTACAAGGCCGCGCCGGACGTGAAGGCCGACGACCTCTCCGGACACGTCGTGATCATCGGCGGTATCGCCTGGAACGACGTCATGCGGCGGCTCATTGACCTGAGCCGCCTGCCGGTCCGGCAAGAAGAGGAACCCGGCCTTGAAACCGGGGAGATCTTCTCTGACCCAGGCCGACGAGGGGCGGCGGAAATACCTCCCGCAATGGTCCGCCGAGACGGGCGCGCTCATGGAGGACGTCGGCCTGCTCGTCCGGATGCCTAATCCGTTGAACTCCAACCGCACGATCACCATGTGCAACGGAATTCACAGCCGCGGCGTGCTCGGCGCCGTCCGCACGCTAACCGACGCCCGGCTGCGCGAATCAAACGAACAGTACATAGCACGGAATTTTCCAGAAACTCAGTTCGGCATCCTCATGCGGGTGACGGTGATAGAGGGGGAAACGTTGACACCTGATTTCCATACTGAGGGAACGGTGCTTTACCAGTGGCCGGATAAGGCCTAACCGTGACCAACCCCGGAGGCGACAGAGTCCTCCAATATCGCCACCCACGCCGGGCTCATCGAACCCAGCTGCCCGCCGGCGCCGTCGGCCGGCACTGGCCTCGACGCGATCATCGTGCCCGCGCGCCCGGCCCGCGAAAAACCTCCGGACCGCTATCGGGCTGGCCACGGAGACCGGCGCCCGGCTCATCGTCTTGTGCAGCTTCCGCACGCACGCGGACGAGGTACGCGCCCTGCTGGCGGAGCACCAGCTGCCGGACGCGGCCGTCGTGGAGATGCCGGAGAAAGCTGCGAATGGATCCTGCGCGACTTCGAAACCACGCGCTGGGTTCAACGGCGCGGGCAAGGCTGTCTGCGGCGCGCGTCAACAACGACCTGAGCATGAAGCGGAACACCGGGCTCCTGCCTCGCGCGGATGCTCGGCTGGGAACGCATCTTCTTCATGGACGACGACATCAGGTGCATCTCGGCCGACATGGTGCTCAGCACGGTTTCACTGCTGGGCGCGGCCGACCACGGCTACCGGACGGCGGGGATGTCAGTCAAGGACTACCCCGACAACTCCGTCGTGTGTCATGCGCGCCGGGAAGTCGGCGAGAACCAGGGGGTGTTCGTCAGCGGGGCCGCTGCTCGCGGTGGACTGCCGGGTACCGTTCGACTTCTTCCCCGACTTGTTACAACGAGGACTGGCTGTTCTTCCACCGCGATGCCGCGGAGGGCGCCTGGCTCACCCCCGGATCGCTCGCCGAGCAACTGCCGTACGATCCGTTCGCCGACCCGCAGCGGGCCGCGGGCCAGGAGTTCGGGGACGTCATTGCCGAAGGGCTTTACGCATTGCTGCACAGCGGCCTGCGCGCTGAAGCCGCGGACGAGGAGTACTGGGAGCGGTTTCTCAACGACCGGAACCGAGTACTCGAAGACGTCAGCAGGCGTCCTGCCGGATGCGCGGCCGCAAAGGCGGAGGAAGATAAGCAGGGCGATCGGTGCCGCCCAGCAGATGCTCTGGACCATCACCCCGCAGATGTGCGCGGACTACGTGGCCGCCTGGCAACGGGACCTGGAGCGGTGGGCCAAGGTGCTCGCCGACCTCGGGGGAGGCGTCATCGATCGGGACGCGCTGCGGCGGGTGGGACTTCGTTAGGGCTCCGACTGGCCGAGCACCCGGTAGGTCACTCCGCGATGGAGGAGTTCCTGCCGGTGAGCCCCATGCGCCAGGAGGCCGATCGTCGTGTGCACCTCAGGGTTGAAGTCAAGGCGGTACTTGATCTCGGTCCTGGTCCCCACGTTCCTTTCCGGCGTCGGGACGAACCCGATGTGCTCGTAAAGCCGCATGGCCGGAGCGTTGGTGGTGTACACCCAGAGCAGGAATTGCCTGATGAAGTGGTTGTCCAGGTACTCCGCCGTCAGCAGGTACTTGACCAGCCGTTCGCCGAGCCGTCGGCGGCGCAGGCCGGGAGCGATCCAGACCGACTCGATGTACCGGGCGGTGGCCGGGTCTTCGCTGTCCACCTTGGGATCAGGGCGCTTACCCGCCGCGATGCCGACGATCTTCCCGCCGTGCTGCGCCACCGCCCATTTCGAGGACCGTATCTCGTTGGCCCAGTACTCCGGCGGCTCGGCGTCGACATCCGCAACCGTCCGCAGAAAGAAACTGGGGGAAGTGCCAACAGCCTGGCGCAATGCATAACGCAAGATGTCCGCGTCCGAGGGCAGCGCGGAACTCGTGTGCTTTTCCATGCGATTTGGCCCGCGCCCGGTAGCTCGTACGGCTGCAACGCCACTCCTGTCCGTACGTACTTATCCCTCCCCAACCGCAGGAAACCAATACATATCTATTTCCTCAAGATGATGGCGTGAGCGTGCAGCCCAGGCCGATCGGTTCGCCGTGGATGCCGACGGTGCGACGGTCAGGCACCGCACCCCATAAGCACGACGGCGCCGGGGCCGCAGCCTAGGAAACCGTAAAAATCAGTACAAATTGCCCGCGTTCGCCGGCCGCGCATGCTTAGCTATCCGAGGTGGGGCCAGCGTCGTTGGCGGCCCCGTCCGCGCTGGTCATGGCCCGCCGGACCAGCAGGACAGGGCATCAAGGAGCCGCGATGAGCATGGTCAGTCGGGCCGATGCCTACCAGCAACGGCATCGCTGGGTGGGGCTGCCGGTGGCTGTGCTGTACAAATTCTGCGACGACCAGGGCACCTACCTCGCGGCGCAAATCACCTACTACGGCTTCATAGCTGCATTTCCGCTGCTACTCCTGCTCGCCACGATCCTGGGATACGCACTGCACGGTAACCCGCACCTGCAGCGCGAGGTGCTTGACTCCGCGCTGGCCCAGTTCCCGGTCATCGGCGGTCAGATCACCGCGAACATCCGGTCCTTCCACGGCAGCAAAGCGGGCCTGGTCATCGGCATGATCGGCTGCGTCTACGGCGGCCTGGGCATCGTCCAGGCCGTCCAGACCATGCTGAACAAGGTGTGGGGCGTACCGCGCGACTCCCGACCGAACCCGGTCCGGGCCCGGCTGCGCAGTCTGCTGCTGCTGGCGGTCGGCGGCGCCAGCGTCATCGTCACCACCGTGCTGTCCGCGCTGGGCGCCGCCGCGAACGACTACGGTTCCAGCCTGGGCGTCAGCCTGCGGGTGGTCGCGACCTCGGCGGCGATCGCGCTGAACGTGACGCTATTCATCGTGGCGTTCCGGGTGCTGACCGCGCGCCGCCTCTCCATCCGGCAGATTCGCGCCGGAGCGGTCGCCGCCGCGGTGTCCTGGCAGGCCCTGCAGTGGGTCGGCACGCTGCTGCTAGGGCACGAGATCAAAGGCGCCACCGCCACCTACGGCCTGTTCGCGCTTGTCCTCGGCACGCTTGCCTGGATCTACGTTGGCGCGGTCACCACCGTGCTCTGCGCGGAATTCAACACGGTGCTAGCCGGGCAGCTATGGCCGCGCAGCCTGCTCACGCCGTTCACCGACAACGTGGACCTGACCCCCGCAGACCGGCGCGCCTACACCTCCTACGCGAAGACCGAACGGCATAAGAGCTTCGAGAACATCGACGTGAGCTTCGGCGAGCCCCATACCCCGGATCCGCGGATCCGCCATCCCAAACGGCATCAGATCCACTGGACGGCGTGCGGCCGAGCGCCGATGCTCCCGCAGCTCACTGACTCAACTTGCTAATCAACAGCTTCGCGATCTTCCCGGTCCGGACGAAGCCGCTCCCCTGCGGGGTGCTGGGAAAGTCAGCGCCGATGACGCCGACAATGTCAGAATGTGCCCGCCGGACGCTTAGTGGGCGGTCAGCTGCTGCATCATCCCCGCGGCATCCATGACACCCCAGTGCTCGGCCAGCGCGCCGGGGCCTCGACGCGGAAGTAGTCGCACACACTGACGTCGATGGAATTCCCGGTCGCGGGGATGCCCATGAACTCACCCCGCTGAGTTCCGGTCATCCGCGCCAGGACGAAGACCTTATCCCCCTCGGCGATCATGTCGTCGACCTGCACCCCGGCATCTGCGAACGCCGAGTGGAACATCCCGAACAGCTGCCGCACCCCGGCCTTGCCCGGGACGAGACCGGGCACCTGCTCGTGTTCGACGTAACCGTCGGCGACGAGCTCGTCGACCGCGCTGAGATCTCCCGCGCTGATGCGCTTAAAGAACTGACGGGTCAGAGCCTTGCTGGCATCGCAGCTCGCATCGGACATTTGGCTCGCCTTCCTTCACCGGTGGAACCGGGGCACGTTTCAGTTACCGTAACAGCGAGAACGCTAGAAGTCTAGTAGTTAGAAGTCTAGTAGTTAGAGACCAAGCTAGACTGCTCAGATGCCCGACATCTCGAGCATCCACGTGCCCGCCGACTTCGAGTCCGAGTTCCCCGGCGCCAGCCGGTCAGCGGCCGAGGTGGCGGCCAACCTGGCCCAGGCTTCGATGGCACTGGTCGCCCAGGTCGAACGGCCGCCCCGCGAGGCGCACGGCCTGTCCGCAAGCGCGTTCCAGACCCTCGCGATCCTCGACGGGGCCGGCGAGCCCCTGCCCGGGCACATCATCGCCAAGCGGCTGCTCGTCAGCAGCGCCAGCATGACCTCGCTGGTCGACACCCTCGAACGCCGCGGCCTGGTCGAACGCCGCCCCCACCCCACCGACCGGCGCAAGGTCCTCATCCACCTCACCCCTGACGCGCAGCGGATCATCGACCAGCAGCTGCCGGCCATCCACGCGGTCATCACCAAGGCCATCAGCACCCTGCCCGAGTCCGACCGCGAGCACCTGCTCACCTCACTGACGACGATCCAGGCCCAGCTGAACCGCACAGCGGGCCAGCCGCTACCCCCCGCGAAACCCCGGCGGAGGCCAGCGCCGTTAGTGACCTGACCGGGTGGCGGAGGCGGTCGGCTTGACGTGCGAGGACCGGTAAGCAGCGGTTTGCCGGACGGGGGACACAGCAGACCCGGCGGCGGAAAACAGCAGGAGCGCGGCGAAGACCGTCCGGCTGATCGACGGATCCAAACCCACCAGGCTGATCCCGAGCACGATCAGCAAAGCGATGAGCGATTCCAGCGCGCGGCCGGTGAGGTGTCCGTCATGCGGGCACCACGGTTCGTTCAGGCTGAGGATTTGGATCTTCATATGGAACGGACGGTTGCGCTGCGTCAACGGCCGGGCCTGACGCCGCCAACGGGTACGCCGAATTGAGGGACAGTCCACTTCGGTGCCCGCTGCTTCCGTTAGTACGGCTCCCAGCGCCACCCGTCATTGTTTTCGCAGATGATCGCCTCACCGTCGCCGGCAATCCCGGTAAGTCCGTGGTCGGCATCTGAGCAGTACTCCCCCGGCTCGTAGCAGGTCCCCTTGGAACTGAGCGGGTAGCAAGCGGCGGGCGGCGGCGGAGGCGAGGCCACCGTCAGAGACCTCTTCCCCGAGGCCGAAGGGCCAAAGTCGGCGTTGCCGCTGTAGGTCGCCGCCAGCGAGTAACTGCCGGCCGCGAGGCGCTTCGCGGAAAGCGTGTAGCTGCCCGTCCCCGACTTCAGCCTGATTACCGCGAGCGTGGCCCCGTCGGCCTTGACGGTGACCGTCCCGCCGGGCGTTCCGGTATACCGAGGCGCGACCTTAACCGAGATCTTCTCCGACCCCTCGCTGCCATATGTCACGCTCCCCGCCGACAGGGACAGGGCCGACACCGACGATGCCTTGGCAACGAACAGGGCCCTCGCGGCCGATGCCGACGAGGTGACATCGGCGCTGCCGCCGTAGATTGCGGTGATCTCATGGCGCCCGGCGCCCAGTCTGGCCGGCGAGGGAGAGCACGTGCCGCTAGCGGACCTCAGCGTGATGACGCACATCACTGCGCTACCTGCCTTGACCGTGACGTGCCCGGTCGGGGTGCCGCCGTGGGCCGGCTTGACCGCAACGGAGATGCGTTCGCGCCCTTCGGCCCCGTAGATGACTTTTACCCCAATTGGGCCCAACGTCGTCTTGGACGAAGTCTTGGCGACGGCCAGATTCTTCGGCCCGGACGTCGAGACCGCATAATGGGTGTCGCCGACGTAGGACGCGGTGAGCTTGCTGGTTCCCCCAGCGAGACTGGCGGCCGTCAGCGTGTAGCTGCCCTTGCCGGACGTCAACGTGATGACGCGGATCGTGGTTCTGCCTGCCTTGACGATGACGTGCCCGGTTGGGGTGCCGCCGAGGGCCGCTTTGACTTCCACGGAGACGCGTTCGTGCTGTTCGGCCCCGTAGGTGACCTTCGCCGCGGACAGCGACACGGTCGTCGTCGTCGGCTCCTTGGCCACGGCGAGCGGCTCAGCGGCCGAAACGGAGGAAGCGAAGTCCGCGTTGCCGGCGTAGGAAGCCGTCAATTTAGCGGTGCCGGGCGGGAGGGCCGCTGCCCTGAGTGCGCATGACCCGGTCCCGGACGACGACAGGGTGAACGTGCAGACGCTGGTCGTGCCGGATCCGACCGTGACGGTGCCGGCCGGAGGGGTGCCGCCGTTGCCCGGGTCGGCGACCGTTACCGAGAGCTCCTCGGCCTGCTCGTCCCCGTACGTGATGCTTGCCTTGGATTGCCCGAGTGCAGTGGTCGTGGCGGCGGCCGGCGGCGGCGCAGGGCTAGTGATCTGGAGGCTGCCCATTGGGGAAGACGACGGGCCGAAAATGTCATCGCCGCTGTAAGCGGCGGCCAGCATGACAGTGCCAACGGGGAACTCGTCGGCAGTTGGGGCGCAATTCCCTGTGCCGTCGGCCAGCGTGATCGTGCAGACGGTGGTAGCGCCCGCGGAGACCGTCACCGTCCCGGTCGGCGTGCCAGCAGCACCGGACACCGTGACGGTGAACTGCTCGTCCTGTTCATCTCCGTACGCGATGGCGGGCGCGGACAAGGTCAGCGCCGTGGCCGACGTTACCTCGCTCCCGGGGGCGGCGGTCCCCGCCGACGCAACTCCGGATCCAGCCGAACAGAATCCAGCAATAAGCGAAATAGCGGCGAGCGCGGAAGCGCAAAAATGCAACGGAAACCCCTAATCACAAATTCAGGAAATATCTTAGCGAAGTATCCTGGAGTTTTCCGTAAGATGCAAACCGTGACGCCGGGCGATTCCCCCAACAGGCCTCACATAATTGTATTGGCACTTGGCTATATGTCGCTTGCAACGGGCAGTTTGGCATGTGATTCCAGTATCCAGGGGAGGCCAGTAGCGGCAGGCTGCTTCAGCCACGTCGGATCGCTACAGGACCGGGCTGTTTCCCCCGTCGAGATTGATGGCCGAGCCTGTCACGTAGGAGGAACGGTCTGACAGCAGATACGCCGCCAGATCGGCGAACTCTTCTGATCGGCCCACCCGGCCCAGCGGGATATCGGTGTTCTTGACCATCTGACGGTAGAACTCTTCCTCCGACTGGCCTGCCGCGTCGGCGCGCCGCTGCCACTGGCCGCTTTCGACCAGGCCGATAAGCACGGCATTGACCCGGATGCCGAAGCCGCCGAGATCCTTGGACGCCGCCTTGGTTATAGCCAGACCGGCGGCACGGGAGGCAGTTGTCGGCAGCGACCCACCGCCGGGAGCCTTGGCGCCTGTGTTGAGCACATTGACGATGGCTCCGCCACCGGCCGCGATCAGGTGCGGCACAGTGAGCCGGGTCAACCGAGCAGCCGCCAGCACCTTAAGCTCGAGGTCGCCGATCCAGACGTCATCGGAGACCTCATCGATCCGCCCGCCCGCGCTCTTGCCCGCGTTGTTCACCAGGCCGTCGAGGCGGCCCCAGCGGGCGACCGCCGCATCAACAAAACGCTCAAGGTCAGCTGGGCGAGTGACATCGGCCTGCACCGCAAGCGCATCGCCCCCGGCATCACGCAGCCGTTGCTCGGTGGCGGCCAGCCGGCCGGAGTCACGCCCGCAGACGGCGACCCGGGCCCCCTCCTCGACGAGGCGGCTCGCGAGCGCCGCTCCCAGTCCGTCGGTCCCGCCGGTGATAAGCAAGACTTTGCCATTCAGGTGCAGATCCACTGAACCATTCTGTCGCAGTTGCACGGCCAGCTGCGTGATCGGCGCGGCTGGAGTTGTCCGTCCGCTACCGTTGCCCTCATAGATTGTCGTCATCGGGGAGGACGCATGCCGTACGTCGTCGACTTCGTGAACGTGTCCACCGTCGGCTTGGACTCGTCCCCGGTCGCGGAGGCTCTCGCTGGACTACGCGCCAACGAGGCGCGCTACTTCAAGAACAAGTACGATCACGTCTTCACCGTGAGCCCCGCCAGCGAGGAACCGGAGACGCTCGACCGAGTGAACCGCATCCTCTCCGACGAGCGCGGAATCGTCATCTCGGCCCGCCCGCTCGAGGTGACTTCTTTCGAGGTGGACGGTTTGCGGATGGCTTACGTGTTCTACGAGTCGGGCTTGTCAATCAACGTGATGTACGGCATCACCGAAGAAAAGAAGCGCGCCGTCGGGTTCAAACTCTCAGAAGGCATGGAAGTCCCCGAGGAACTGGCGTCCCGCTTTAAGTTCGCGCGCCAGAAGTCAAAGCTGGCGGGAGTGATCCGCGGCTCCTTCTTCGTGATCAAGGGCGAATACTGACGCCCGGCTCGCGATCGGGCACCGTCACCATCCTCCGGTATTCGTGGGGCGGACTGACATCGCACAGCAAGATCCGGGCCCTGTGGCTGGCGCTGCTGCCGTTCCAGGGCAGCCGGAAGTCCGGCTGAGCTTGCCAATGGCCCGTGCAACGGGCATGCTGACCCCTGTGATCGACCCGGACTCGGCGGTACCGCCGTATGAGCAGGTAGCCAAGATGCTGCGAGACGAGATCGCCCAGGGGACCATGACCGGCCGCATCCCCTCGGTGCATACAATCGCCGAGCACCACCACGTCTCACATCGCGTCGCGGCCCGGGCCTTGGGGATCCTGCAGGGCGAGGGCATGATCGAGGAAGTCCCCGGCGAGGGGCACGTTGTCCGTCACCCCCGGACGTAGTCGGCTCCAATTCGCTCCGCAAGCGCCGAGCACCGACGGCAGATACCCGCATAACTTCTAGGACAGGCCCGCCGTCCGGGCTCATCCCTGCCGCGATGTCAGCGCTGCCAGCTGCGCAAACCGCTGATTGAGCAGTTCGGCCGGGTCGACTCTCGGGGATCCGGCGGCCCACTCGACCAGCGTGGTGTTCAGGATGGTCATGCTCACCGCGGCCAGCAGCGAGCTCCCGGCGTCCGTTCGGCTCTTGCCACGGCGGCGGGCGATGGCTGTCGCGACGTCGGCCACGTTCTTGTCGAACTGCAACTGCTCTTGCCCGCGCAGAATGTGGGAGGAGGCCAGAGCCTTGTGATAGAGCCGGATCCGTCCGTGCAGGCGCACTACGCCCGGTATCAGCAATACGAAGGAAGCGGCAACGGCGGCGTACTCGCTCACCTCGGCTGGCTGCGCAAGGTAGACGCCAGAAAAAGATTTGACGAAGTCGTCTTCGCCGAACAGGAGCACGCTCTCCTTGGTGGGAAAATACCGGAAGAAGGTCCTGGGGGAGACGTTCGCCGCCTCCGCGATGTCGTCGGTGGTGATGGCGTCATAGCCGTGGGCGGCCACGAGATCCAAGGCGGCGTCGATCAGAGCCTGGCGCGTCTGCGCTTGCCGGGCGGTACGCCGGGGCTGTGTTTCATGCTCGTCCTTGATCGCTGTGGCCACCGGCCGCCCTCTCGTTTGCCTGCTCACAGATACTGGCACCCCACTGCCATCTTAGTGCACCATCGTTCATCGTCATTGATCTTGAGCTGGGATCAACCCCTCCCGTAAAATCTCCATACTGACAGTTGACTGCCATTTTGTGGGCGGTAAGACCTTCCCTTAAGCCGGTGCCTCGTGCGATGATCGCCTCACGACGGAGGCCGGAACCGGCAGGTGACAGCGACTCACGGGCGAGATCGAATCCATCCGGCAACGGGAAGCGGAGGGCACGTGGCTACTGCGGTCGTCGGCATCGGACGGACTCCGTACACCCGTAATTCAGGGCGGACCACGTTGGCGATGGCCGTGGACGCCTGCCGGCAGGCCCTCGATGACGCAGGACTCAAGGTGAGCGATGTAGACGGCATGCTCACCTTCATGGCCAACGACTCGGCGCATCCGGTCGACGTGTCGTGGGCCCTTGGCTGTGACGAACTGGCCTGGTCGAACGCGGTTCTGGGCGGCGGCAACCTGGTCGCCGACTGCGTCGCCACCGCCGCGGCCGTGATCGAGGCCGGCACGTGCAAGGCGGTGCTGATCTACCGATCTCTCAACGGACGCTCCGGGCACCGCTTCGGCACGATCACCGGACCGGTGGCGGTTGCTGATGAGTGGCAGTTCTCGGCCCCGCACGGGTTCCTCATCCCGCCGCAGTTTTTCGCGATGTGGGCCCGGCGGCACCAGGCGGTCTACGGCACGACCTCCGAGGACCTGGGGCAGATCGCGATCACCCAGCGAGCGCATGCGGTCAACAATCCGCACGCCATCAGCCGGCAACCGCTGACCATGGAGCAGTATCTAGCAGGCCGCTGGATCAACGAGCCGTTCCGTGTCTACGACTGCTCCTACGAGGTAGACGGGGCCGTGGCCATTCTGATCACGGCGGCCGACGTCGCAGCCGACACGGCGCAACCTCCCATGTGGCTGGTCGGTTCCTCGAACTCCCAAAGTGGGGCCGGCTGGACCGGCTGGGACGACATGACGTCGATGTACGCCCGGACCGCGGGACCCCGGCTATGGAACCGGACGGGCCTCACAGCGCAGGACATGGACGTCGCGCTGATGTATGACTGCTTCACCTACACCGTTATGGCCACCATGGAAGGCTACGGGTTCTGCCCTCCCGGTGACGTTGGCCAGTTCTTCGCCGAAGGCAGGGCCACCTACGGCGGCGACGTCGTCGTCAACCCACACGGCGGTCTGCTCTCGGAGGGCTACCTGCACGGCCTCAATCACCACTACGAAGCCGCCCTGCAGCTGCGGGGGCACGCTGGCGTGCGCCAGGTCGACGAGGCCAAACTCGCGCTGGTGACCGCCGGCGGCGGCCCGTACGGGGGCGCCAACATCTACAGCCGGGACCGGCCATGACGGATCCAACGACGCTTCCCCGGCCCGACGCCGAGCCTGTTCCCTCGACACGCTGGGGGTTTGAGTGAGCGACACCTCGGTCCACATGTTGGGCGCCTCGGATGCGGGCGAAGAGACACCGCCGCAGCCGTTTCCCGATGTCAACACCGACGGGTTCTGGGCCGCGACGCGGCGGGGCGAGCTGGCTATCTGCCGCTGCCGGGAGTGCCGCGGATGGATGCACCCGCCGCTCGAGCGCTGCCGCATGTGCGGCGGCGCGACCGCCTTCGCGGCCGTCACCGGCTCCGGCCGGATCCACAGCTTCATCATCATGCACCGTGCGTCGGTTCCGGGCCTTGGGGAAATACCGTATGCCATCGTTCTGGTCGACCTCGACGATGCTCCCGGCATCCGGCTGACCGGGATACTGGCGGCGCCGGCGCCATCCTACGCGGCCATCGGTGCGGCGGTCAGCGCCCGCATCGTCGACGTACCCGGCGGAGACTTCCGCGCGCCGGAATGGGTACTCGCCGATGGCGAGTGATCCTGTGGCAGCTGCATCTACCGCCGGTCAGACACAGGCCGATTCCGAGGCCGGGCTGGGCGCGACGGCGAAGCTGGCCGGCTGGGTGAGCGGGACAAGGTTCGCTGACCTCCCGCCGGAGGCCGTCCATGCCACCAAGCGGCTCATCTGCGACTCGATCGCCTGTGCCCTCGGTGCGAGGAGCCTCGACTCGGGGAACATCGTGATCGAGTTGGCAGGCGAATCCGGCGGCGGCGCATCGACCGTTCTAGGCAGCTCAGGGAGGGTCGCCGCCGCCACCGCGGCGTTCGCCAACGGTTATCTGGGCAACGCCCTCGATGCTGACGAAACGCTCTACAACCGTGGGCACCACGCCGTCGCGACCGTCTTCCCGGCCCTCGCCCTGGCCGAACAGGCCGGTGCCGACGGCCGCGCCCTCATCACCGCCGTCGCTCTCGGATACGACGTCGCCGCCCGGGTAGGTAACTCTCTCACCTTCAGCACGGTGCCGGCCGGAGGGAGCGGGCCGACCAGCAATGCCAGTCTCGGCTGGATCAGTTTCGCGTCGGTGACGGCAGCCGGCCGCATGCTGGGGCTTGACCCGGACCAGCTGGCCCACGCGATGGGGATAGCTGGCTGGACCTCGCCGCTGCCCTGTGGCCTGCGGTGGCAGCAGATCACGTCGCCCAAACCGATGCTCAAATACACCCCATACGGGTTCATGCAGCCAGCAGGGCGTGCTGGCCGCCCAACTCGCGGGTAAGGGATTCACCGGCGACCCCGGGGTCTTGGACGGTGACCGCGGGTTCTGGCGAATGAGCGGCGCGGCCAAATGCGACTGGGACATACTCACGGCCGGCCTCGGGCACCGCTGGTGGGTAACGGAAGCGTCGCTGAAGCCCTATGCGTCCGGCCGCTACTCGAACTTCGCGATTGACCTCTTCACGCGACTCGTCCGGGACAATGACCTGCACCCTGAGGAGATAACTAAGGTTTCGGTGTACACGATCGCGACTGCCGCCACCCACTGGTTCAACAACCCGCCCGTCAGCCAGACCGATATGGCGTTCAGCATCCCGTTGGCCATCGCCGCATCCGCGTACGGCATGGATCTCGGGCCGCGGTGGCAGTCATGGGAAGCCGTCCACGACCCGCGGCTGAGCCAGTTCGCGAGCAAGGTTGAAGTCAGGCCGAACACCGGCCTCCTTACCGAAGACGGCCAGCCGGCCCAGCTGCCGATGCTCGAGGGATTGCCTAACCGCGTACCCACCAAGGTCGACATTCACGGTCGGGGTCAGGTCTTCAGTGCCACCACCGACTTTGCCTGGGGTGACCCCTGGTCAAAGGAGCTGGCCATGACCGACGATCAGCTGAGGGACAAGTTCCGTCGATTCTGCGCCGGCGTGCTCCGGGCGGCACGGATAGAAGAGGCGCTCGATGTGCTGTTCCACCTGGAAGAGGTGACCGACATCAACGCCGAGCTGATGCCGCTCCTGCGGTGAGCAAGCCGGTAGGACCATTGCCTCTGGTGACGCCTGAGACGGCGTTCTTCTGGACCGCAGGGGCCGAGGGGGAGCTTCGCTTCCAGCGCTGCCGCAGCTGCGGCACCCTCCGCCACCCGCCCGGTCCGGCATGCGGGCACTGCCGAAGCAGGAAGTCTGAGGTCGCCGCAGTGAGTGGCCGGGGCACCGTCGTGGGCGTCAGCGTCAATCATCATCAGTGGCTACCAGACGTACCGTCGCCGTACGTCGTCGCCATCGTCGCCATCGACGAAGACCCGCGGGTCCGGCTGACAACCAATATCCGCGACTGCGACCCGGAAGAGGTCCGGGTTGGCAGCCGCGTGCAAGTCCGCTTCGAGCAGCACGAGGACGTCTGGCTCCCGATGTTTGTACTGGTTCCGGATGAGCCACCCGGCATGGTCCCGGAGGACATTGCGCCCGAGCCGTTCATCCGCCCGATGCTCACCACCCATAAGTTCGAGAGCGACGTGGCGATCACCGGCATCGGCAGCTCACGGATCGGCCGCCGGCTAATGATCGACCCGCTCAGCCTCGCCGTCGATGCGGCCACGGCGGCCGTCGAGGACGCCGGACTTGTGCTCGCCGACATTGACGGGCTGTCCACCTACCCGGGCGCGGGCGGATACGAGGGCGGACATTCCGAGGGCGGCATCGACGCGCTCGAGGAGGCGCTGCGGCTGCGGCCCACCTGGATCAACGGCGGCGCCGAGCTGCCCGGGCAAACGGGCGCGATCGTCGCTGCGATGCTAGCCGTCTCGGCTGGGCTCTGCCGGCACGTCCTGTGCGTGCGCACCGTCTGGGAGGCCACCAGCGCCGCGCTCGCCGCGAGCCGCCCGCGGCCGCCCGCGCAACGCGCGAGCGGGACCTACGCCGCGTGGCGCTTCCCGTTCGCAGCCATGTCGGCGACCACTCACATCGGGATGTTCGCTTCGAACTACATGGCTCGCTACGGTGCCGGCCGGGAGACCCTGGGCTGGATAGCGACGACGTCCAGGGCGCATGCGGCGCTCCACCCCGACGCGGTCTACACGGCGCCGATGTCGATGGACGACTACCTTTCGGCGCGCCTCATCTCCACGCCGTTCGGACTCTACGACTGCGACGTGCCGTGCGACGGCGCCATCGCGGTCGTCGTGTCGGCCAAGGACACCGCCAAGGACCTGCGGCAGCCGGTCGTGCTGGTGGACGCGGCGGGCACCCAGATAACCGAGCGGCTGTCATGGGACCAGAGCACACTCGCCCATGAGCCGCAGATCGACGGTCCCGCGGCGCATCTGTGGTCACGTACGGACCTGCGACCGTCCGACGTGGACGTGGCCCTGCTCTACGACGGCTTTACCTTCAACGCACTGTCCTGGCTGGAGGGGCTCGGCTTCTGCGGCCGCGGCGAGGCACCGGCGTTCCTGGAGGGCGGCGACCGGATCCGGCTCGGCGGCGAGCTGCCGCTCAACCCGCACGGTGGCCAGCTCTCGGGCGGCCGTACCCACGGGTTCGGATTCGTGCAAGAGGCCGTCCGCCAGCTTCGCGGACAGGCCGGCCAGCGACAGGTCGACGGCGCCGAGGTCGCCGTCGTGACGACAGGCGGAGGCGCCCCCAGCAGCGCTCTGCTCTTCACCGGAGGCAGCCAATGACACGACCCCTCGAGGGAATCAAGGTCCTCGACTTCTCCGAGCATGGCTTCGTGCCGTCCGCTGCCGCGGCTCTCGGCGATTTCGGAGCCGACGTCATCAAGATCGAGCGCTTCCAGGGCGATCCGATGCGCACGATCATCGCCAGCGGCATGGTGGCGAGCAAGGACGGCTATGACTTCCAGTTCGAGCTCTACAACCGCAACAAGCGCGGCATCGCGCTGGACGTCGAGACGCCCGCGGGACGGGAGGTCTTCGAGAGGCTGGTCGCCTGGGCTGATGTGTACGTCACCAACCAGCTACCCCGGGTGCGCCGCAAACTCAAAACCGCACCAGCCGACGTCATGGCCATCAACCCCAAGGTCGTTTACGCCAAGGGCCACGGGCAGGGTCAGCGCGGCGTGGACTCCGAGGCGGGCGGCTTCGACGCCGTGTCCTACTGGGCCCGCGGCGGGGTGGCCCATGTCCTCACGGCCGCTGACGCGACCCGCCCAACGCAGCAGCGGCCAGGCGCTGGGTGACGGTCCGAGCGGGATGTTCCTGGCCGGGGGCATTTGCGCCGGCCTGGTGCACGCCCTGCGCACCGGCAAAGGGGTCGTCGTCGATGTCTCGCTGCTCGGCTCAGCGGCATGGACGCTAGGCCCCGACCTCGCCTACGCGACGCTGGCCGGCGAGCAGATGCCAATGGCCGACCCGGTGACCTGGAACCCACTGTCCCGGCAGTACAAGACCTCCGACGGCCGCTGGATCTCGCTCATGATGATCGACGAGCAGCGGTACTGGCCGCAGGCGAGCCGAGCGCTCGGGCTCACCGACCTGACCGAGAAATACGCCGACCGGGCAGTCCGCAAGCTAGCGTGGCCGGAGATCGCCGACCGGGTTCAAGCCGCCATCGGCGCCCTGGACCACGATGCACTCGGTGCGAGGCTGAAGGCGGCGGACTGCATCTTCTCGTTCTTCGCGACCCCGACCGAGGTTGCCGATGATCCCGCCGTGGTCGACAATGGCTACCTCATGCGGCACCCCGAGCACCCCGACGTGCGGCTCGCGGCCGCCCCTGCGCAGTTCGACGACGAACTGCCGTCCGCGCGGCGCCCTGGGCCGAAGCTAGGGGAACACTCCCGCGAGATCCTCGCCGAGCTGGGCTACTGCACAGCAGACATCAGGGGCCTCCTCGACCAGAATGTGGTGGCACAGTCGTGAGCCAAGCCGTGGGTTTTGGGTGGCTGTTACTTCTTCCTGAACATCCCCATCAGGGTGTCCATGCTGAAGCCCTGCTGCGGCACCGCGCCGCTAGGCGTCGCCTTGTCGACCGCCTCTGGCAGGGCCTGGGCGACCTGGTCGGTGACATCATCGATCGCCACCTGGCCTGGATCACACCGCACGGATCATCTGCCACGGATGATGCGCCAACTTGCTAGCCGCCTACGGTGGCTATAAGTCCTGGTCCGACTGAGAAACTCGACTGGGACGGCAAGGTTTCCGGCGGCCCATCGCGTGCCGGTCGGCGAACAGGGCATGGTACGGAAGGACTGACTTGGCTACAACCGACGGACCCCAGGAGCTGCACGGTCGCAAGCTCGCTCTGGTCTTCTCAGGCCTGCTACTGGTCATGCTCATGGCGGCGCTCGACTCCACCATCGTCGCCACAGCCCTCCCCACCATCGCCGGCGATCTCGGCGGCCTCAACCACATCTCGTGGGTCGCGACGGCCTACCTCCTTGCCCAGACGGTGGTCACTCCGCTCTACGGCAAGCTCGGTGACATATACGGGCGACGCATCGTGCTCCAGGTCGGCCTCGTGATATTCCTGGTCGGCTCGGCCCTGTGCGGCATAAGCCAAAGCTTCCCGGAGCTGATCGCCTTCCGTGCGCTGCAGGGTTTGGGCGGCGGAGGCCTGACGGTCAGCGCCCAGGCAGCGATCGGCGACGTGGTACCGCCCCGTCAACGCGGTCGCTATCAGGGGCTCTTCGGCGCCGTGTTCGGTCTGGCCACGGTGATCGGGCCGCTACTCGGAGGCGCCTTGACCACCAACCTTTCGTGGCGGTGGATCTTCTACATCAACTTGCCGCTCGGCGTACTCGCGATGGTGGTGCTGGCGGTGACGTTCCCAGCGGCGGCCGGTCGCATCCATCACCGAATCGATTATCTCGGTACCGGCCTGCTGGCCGTTGCCCTGGCGTCTCTCGTCCTCATGGTCACTCTGGGCGGGACCACCTATCCGTGGGCGTCGGCCCAGGTGATTGGCCTGGGCGCCATCGCCCTGATCTCCGTGGGCGGATTCGTGTTTGCCGAGCGGCGAGCCGCCGAGCCGGTGCTCCCGCTGAAGCTGTTCAAGAACCAGGTCTTCGTGACCGCGGGCATCGTCGCCCTGCTGCTCGGGTTCGCCATGTTCGGAACCATCACCTTCCTCCCGCTCTACTTCCAGGTGGTCAGGGGCGCGTCGCCCACGGGTTCGGGCCTGGACCTGCTCCCGCTCATGGCCGGGCTGCTCATCGCGTCCATCGTCGGCGGCCAGATCGTGTCGCGCACCGGCAAGTACCGGGTGTTCCCTATCGTCGGCACGGCCATCATGACCGTCGGGCTATTTCTGCTGTCGCGCCTGTCACCCGAGACATCCACCTTGGAGGCCGCCGCCTGGATGTTCGTGACCGGCATCGGCATCGGCATGGTCATGCAGGTCTTGGTAGTCGCCGTGCAGAACGCCGTGGACTACCAAGAGCTCGGGGTGGCCACGTCGGGCAACACCCTGTTCCGCAACATCGGCAGCTCGGTGGGTACGGCCATCATCGGCACCATCTTTGCCACCGAACTCGCCAGCCAGCTTCGCGCTGCCTTCCCGCACGCCTCGGCGCCCAGCTCAATACCTCCCATATCAATTCGGCCAGTCTGGACACCCTCCCGCCTGCCGTCCACGCCGCGTACCTGGCGGCCTACGCGGGTTCTCTCGATACCGCGTTCAAGGTGGCCGGCTTCGTCTCCATCGCCGCGTTTATCGCCTCGTGGTTCATCAAGCAACTCCCCATGCGGGAGACCATGACCACGGAGGACCTGGGGAGCGCCTTCGGTGCCCCCCGTTCCGGCGACTCGCTATCGGAGATTCTCCGGGCGCTCAGTGTTCTGGTCGGCCGCCGGCAGATGCGCGAATGGCTGGCGCGGGTCGTCTCGGAAGCAGGGATGGAACTGCCCCCCGCCGGCGGGTGGGTCCTCGTCCAGTTGCGACGAGACCCAGCGGCCGACATAGCGCGCGCTGGCGGCTGCCCAGAACATTCCGCAGTCCGTCCTCAACCCTGCCATCGCCGACCTGGTCGAACGCGGCCTCCTGAACGAGGCCGTGCCCAGCGGAAACGCCGCTGCGCGGTGCTGACGATGTGCAAGTGGCCGACGGCGCTCTCCCCCCACTGTCGCTCACTTCGAGTGGGGCCAGCGTCGCCGACGATCTCATCCAAGCCATCCGGACCCGGCTCGAGGACCTCTTGAATGGATGGTCGCCGGAGCAGTATCCCGATTTGGTGCAAACCCTGAACAATTTCGCCGCTGACATCATCCCGGCCGAGTCCGCAACGGCTGGTGTCGGCCCAGGGCGGCCCCGGCCCTGGGCCGGTAACCGCAGCGAACCAGCAACCAATCTCTGTCATAAGCGAGCCCGCGGCCGGGTGCACTCGCCCGGCCATCATCCTGGGCCATATCGGCTCCTACCATAGACCGGGCGTATTCTTCCGCCTGCCCGTGCTGCGCTCCGGCGACCCGGTCTACATCCGGCGGTCCGACGGCTCCACCGTCGAGTTCCGGGTACCGGGTGAGAACCTGAAGGATCACATTCCGAGCAAGGCTGTTTACGGTCCCACTCCAACGCCGAGCTCCGCCTCATCACCTGCGGCGGCGCCTTCGACTGGGCCACCGGCCACTACCTGAGCACCTCGTCGTCTACGCCACCGAAACCGGCTGAGCGCCCCGCAGGGCGTAACGAGGCGCCCCGCCGGGCACCGGGGGTTCCCTCGGGGCGGGGGATGTCCGACGGGGCGCGCTCTGGAGTCCTTCCCGGGCAGGCGCACAGAGGCCATGGCCGGGAAGGACCATCTGAAGAATCGACGATGGGCCCGACTGTTTGCTGAATATTAGCCGTCCATAACCTGAATCTTACTAATAAGTAACCTGTGATTCTGGTGATCAGGAATGGGCATCCGGCAGCGCACGGGCCAGGATGTCGCCGCTGGGCCGGGAGGGGTCAGCCGTCAGCGGCAGGCGTCCGCGGCGTGGCCGTGTCACCGGCCGGGACGTGCACGGCGATCTCGCGCCCGAGCCGGAACCCGGCCGACAGCCCGAGGTTGTCCCCGCTCCAGAAGCTGCCCGGGTCATACCGGCCCGGACGGCGGCCTTCGGGCAGCAGGCCCATGGCCTGATAGGTGGCCGCCAGCACCTGCGCGCAGTAAGCCGTCTCCAGTCGGGCCCCGCCGCCTGCTGCCCGCGGGCCGGCACGCGGCCGGCCAGCCAGCGCGAGGCGAGCTGGGCGGTGGACGGAAACGGGGTGCCATCCAGCCGCGCGATCGTCCGCAGCACGGCGTCTTCCATCTCACCGGTCACCACGGGGTCAAGCTGGCGCAGCCACGCCCGCTGGCCGTACCGGCCCGCCCATACGCTGACCGCATCGCGCAGGTCATGCAGCTGAACCCCGCGACGACGGGCACCGGTCCACACGTCGGGCAGGGAGCGGCCCAGCTCGGCGTGCCACATCAGCGGCGGCAAATCCTCGATGACAACCGACATGCCCACATGATTGACCGGGCTGTTGGTCGCCACCTGGATCGCGCGGTCGGCCATGGTGTGCCCGCGGAACAGCCACACATCACCGGTGCGGGCCAGATCCACTGCCTCATCCAGGCTGATATTCACGGAAGACACGGTCTAACCTAAGCAGATGCGCTGGCTCAAGATGCTGGGACTGGCCGCCTTCGCGGGCGTGACCGCCACCGGGGTGGTGATCATCCGCGACCAGCGGCGCCGCAGCGCCTACACCCCCGACGAAGTCCGGGACCGGCTGCACGCCCGGCTGGCCGAAACCCCCGCACCCGGCCAGCCCCCGCCAGGTCCCCGGCCATAGGTTCCCGGCCAATAAGTCTTAGCAATCCCCGCCGTGACGCGCGTGCCCGCGCTCGTTAGCCTGGAACCATGGACTATCGCATGCTGGGGGGCAGTGGCTGCGCGGTATCAAGCCTCTGCCTGGGGACGATGACATTCGGCGCCGAGACGGATGAGACCGGAGCGCACGCCCAGCTCGACCGCTTCGTCGAGGCTGGCGGCACCATGGTGGATACCGCCGACGTCTACGCCGACGGGAGATCTGAGGAGATCATCGGCCGCTGGTTCGCCCGTCGCCCGGCCGACCTGACCGACTCCGTGGTGCTGGCCACCAAGGGCCGCTTCCCGTCCCTGCCGTCGGATGGGCCCAACGGCGCGGGGCTGTCAGCGCGTCACCTAACCCGGGCGCTCGACGCCTCGCTAGGCGGCTCGGGCGGGACGCGGTGGACCTGTACCAGGTCCATGCCTATGATCCGCTGACGCCGCTGGAGGAGACGCTGCGCACGCTCGACGGGTTCATCCGGGCCGGCAAGGTCCGCTACTGGGGGCTGTCGAACTTCACTGGCTGGCAGCTGACCAAGGCCGCGCACCTGGCCCGCGCCCTGGGCGTGACCGCGCCGGTGACGATCCAGCCGCAGTACAGCCTGCTGGCCCGCGAGACCGAATGGGAGATCGTGCCCGCCGCGCTCGATGCCGGCCTGGGCCTGCTGCCCTGGAGCCCGCTCGGCGGCGGCTGGCTGTCCGGCAAGTACCGGCGCGACCAGCGCCCGGCAGGCGCCACCCGGCTCGGCGAGGACCCGAACCGCGGCATGGAAGCCTATGACCGGCGCGGCACCGACCATACCTGGCGCGTCATCGACGCCGTGCAGAAGGTCGCCGAGGACCGCGGCGTGCCGATGTCCGAGGTGGCCATCGCGTGGCTGACCGCCCGGCCCGCCGTTAGCTCGACCATCCTCGGCGCCCGCACCACGAGCCAGCTCGAGACCAACCTGCGCGCCGCCGGGCTGCGGCTGTCGCCGGCCGAGACCGATGTGCTCGATGCCGCCAGCGACCCCCATCCGGCCGACTACCCCTACGGCGAGCTCGGCCTGGACCAGCGCGCCCGGACCCTGCCGAACGGTCACTGAGCAGGCCGCCAGCCGAGCCAGGGCGCGGTGGCCGCGCCTAGAAGGAACCGGTAATGAGCTGTGCCATCTTCGGGGTTCCCATGCCGGTGGCTTCGTCGTACCCGGGGGTGACAGGGAACAGGCCATTGCTGGTGACGGCCTGGCCGGCGCCGGTGATGTCGTTGAAGTACCGGTGCGGCTCCGTGTCGAACAGGTGATACAGAAGTGGGTTGGCGTTGCCCGTGCGGGTCCTGAGGTAGCCATCTCGGTCGGCAATAATCGACGCCCACAGCGGCGTGGCGACGCTCGTACCGCCGTCTCCGAACCAGCCAGGGACGTTACGGATGCCGCTGAAGGTGGCGCAGTAGCTGCCCGGCGTGCTGGCTGTTCCCGGTGCAGTACTCGGCGAATCCGGTGAAAGGGATCGGCGTCCGCGGAGACGTCGGGAACCTCGCGGCACGGTGTGCCCGCGGCGGCGAGCGCGCACCCGGTTGTCGTGTAGGCACTGGTTCACGCCGGGGCCTGCCTGGTAGGAAGGCCGGCCGAAGAACTGGCTCGACCCGCCGCCGCCCGCGCCGGTCAGCGCAGCACCAGTCATAACCGCTTTGGGCGTTCAATGAGCGGAGCCCTCGGCCGCGCTGGCATTGCACAGGCTGTCGGTGTTCCACACCGATCTCAGTGCCGTAGGGGTAGAAGGGGTGCGGGTCGCCGCCGGGGTTGAAGTTCCCGAACGAGGTGCCGCCCACGGCGGTAACCCACGGCTGGCTGGCCGGGTTCCAGACGTTCACCGCCGTCGTCAAAAATACCGTCATTGCGGATGCAGCCGAACGCACCGGTGTCGCCCGTGGCGGCGAACATGCTCTGGCCTTGCGCCGCCATCTGCTGGAAGATCGTGTTCTCCGCCAGCTCGTAGCCCGAGTTCGAGTCGTTCTCGCAGATGCCCCAGCTGGAGCTGACCACCGAGGCGCTGTCGTCGTTGCCTGCTATCTGGCTGTACTGGTCGAGCGTAGGTGATGCCGAGCTCGTCGTTGGGCGCGTCGTAGACCTCAACGTTCCGCGCGTCCGGTGAGATCATCAGCATCGTGTCGATGTCGGCGACGGGCTCGACGTCGTAGTAGTACGCATCGCTTCCCGGCACGCACTCGTCTCCGGCGGGGCAGGCCGGGCTGAGCGGGCCGCCGTCCACGTTGATGGCTGAAATCGGCGGCGTGTAGCCCGGGCCGTAGAACGTGCGCGCCCACGTCGCGATGTCGGATGGCTGGTAGGCGGACAGCTCGAAGAGCGCGAGCGTCACCCCGGCGCCCTTGCCGCGCGGGCCGGCGTCCGGCGCGCCGTAGATCGAGTTGCCCTGTTCAGGGGTCAGGCCGCTGCAGCCGGGTCCGCCGCCGTAGCCGCGCGGGACCTCGGTGTCGGGCACGTTGGAGCTTCGATTTCCTGCGTGAAGAACGCCAGCGTCGGGTAGGGGGGGCTGGCAGCTCGCCGGCGAACGCAAACAGCGTCGGAGGGCAGCCAGCTCAAAACCGAGCTTTGCCGCCGAGCGCATCCGCAGCGTGTCGGACAGTCCGATCACCCCGAGCACGTCCGGCGCCAGCGAGCTGTTGGCATCCGGACGGCTGACGCGTTGGCGAAGTAGCCGGGTCCCTGCCTGGTCACGGTACGTGCGCAGCGTGGTCCCGAAGGCGGCCGTGACACGGTCGCTGCTGCCGGTGGCGCGGATCAGGAAGCCCGATTCCGATCGCTGAACCGTCAGCCCTCGGCCGGTGAGGTACCTGGTCACCGCGCCGCCGTCGCCGCCTGGCTTGGCGCGAACCTCGCGTCGAACTGCCCCTTGGCCAGCCAGTGCTGGTACGAGCTGCTCCGCGGGTTGTACAGGGCGGCCAGCGTGGCGTTGAGCGCGCCCGCGTTCCGCGGCGCGAGGGCGACTTCGACCGACATCCGCGAACTGCGGTACGTCCCGGTGACCTGGTCGGTGGTCGGCTGGCTGCTGGCCGGGAGCGCGGTGAGCGCGGCCCCGCTGGTGTCGCCGCGGCGGCGGACGACGGCAGCGGCCAGCGAGCACGGCGAGCCCCAGCCCGGCCGCGGCGGCGATACCCGTTCGGCCTATACCCCGATACACCACGCGCCACGAGAAAAAAAAGGCGAAAGCGCCGCGATCACCGACGGCGAGCTTCGGCCACGGACGGCTTTTTTGCTACGCATTACTCATGATCTAATTGCCCCCGGGAAATATTTGTGCTGGAATCTGAGGCTAATGCAGTAGGTATTGCGGCAACTCCGGCCCATCGGTAAATTGCCCGATAGGCAACCGCCAGCCAGCCCGGCCTTCGTTGACGGCGCTATCTGCTAATGAGAACCGTTGGTACACCCCGGCCTACGGAGTAGTGATCGGTGGACGTACCACTGTCGGGTGCGGAACTGCGCGATCGACGGCTCGGCCTGGGCATGTCCCAGCGCCGCCTGGCCGACGCGCTCGGCGTCACCGCGACGACCGTCGCGCGGTGGGAGCGCGGCGAACGCGCCATCAGCAACTCCGTGCTCGTCCGGCTTGCCCTGAACCATCTCGCGAGCCGAAACGGCGCTCCCGGGCCACGACCGGTTCCCTTCGCCCGGCTACGCCCCTGATCGGCCGGGAACGCGAGGTAGCGGCAGTAGCCGCCCTGCTGGCGGGTCCGGGCATCCGGCTCCTGACGCTCACCGGCCCAGGCGGCTCGGGCAAGACGGCGCTGGCGCTCGCCGCGCTCCCGGCCGCGGCGGCCGCGCGGGCGGGCGGCGGGTACTTCGTCGAGCTCGGCGATGTTCCGGCGGGGGCGGCCGTTACCGCGTCCGGCCGCCGTCGCGGCCGCTCTCGGACTGCGCGGAGCCGTGAGCGAGCCGGTAGCCGAGACCGTCATCAGGGCGCTGCGGCGCAGCGATGCGCTCGTTCTCATCGACAACTGCGAGCACGTCGTCGCGGCCGTCGCGGACCTGGTGAGCCTGCTCCTGTCACGCTGCCCGGGGATCACCGTCCTGGCCACGAGCCGCGAGCCGCTGAACATCCGGCCGGAACAGCGGTTCGCCGTCACGCCGCTGCGGGTGCCCGACCTGGCCGCGTTGCCGCCGCCGGCGGCGCTGCGCCGGGTACCCGCGGTCGACCTGTTCGTCACCCGCTGGTCGGCCTCCCATCCGGGATTCCGCCTCACCGCCGCCGAAGCGAGGGCGATCGCGGAGATCTGCGTCCGCATGGACGGGCTGCCGCTCGCAATCGAGATCGCCGCCGCGCACGGCCGCAACCTGTCGCCCTCAGCGCTGCTCACCCATCTGGACTCGCTGCACGCCAGCATCGGGCGCGGCCCCCGCGACGTGCCGGAACGGCAGCGCAGCCTGCGCGCGGTACTGGACTGGAGCTACGACCTGCTCGACGCGCCGGCCCAGGCGGTCTTCCGCCGGCTGGGCATTTTCGCTGGCGGTTTCGACCTGACATCGGCCGCCGGGATCGTGACGGGCGCCGCCGCGGATCTGAGATGGCGGATCCCGACGTGACCGGGGCGATCGATGTCCTCATCGACGCGAGCCTGGTCACCTCCGCGCCGGGACCCGGCGGCCGGCCCCGGCTGCGGCTGCTCGAAACGGTGCGCGCTTACGCCAAGGACCGGCTTGACGCCGCGGGCGAGCAGGATGGCACCGCCCGTCGCCATGCCGCCTGGCTAGCGCGCTGGGCGCAGAGCGGCGCGGCCAAATTCGAGAACGAATCCCAGCTGGAATGGCTGGACGACCTCGAGACCGAGCTCGGCAACTGCCGTGCCGCTATCGCCTGGTGCCGGTCTTCGCGCGGCGACCCGGAACTGGGTCTGCGTCTCGCATCGGCCATCCGGCGCTATTGGGACATGCGCGGCCTGCCCAGCGAGGCCGAGGATGTCATCAGCGCGCTGCTGCCCCGGTGTCCGCGCCCGTCGGGCGCGCGGCTCGGCGCGCTGCTCGAGCTAGGCTGGCCTCGCCACTGCCCGCGAGGATGCCGACGCCATCGAACGGCATGCGCTGGAAGCGGCGCGGATCGCCCGTCAGCTGGGGGACGTCCTCGGTGCGGCCTGCGCGGCCGAGCCGCTGACCTATGCCGCCTTCCTTCGCGGCGCCCTGCCGCGGGCCAAGGCGACTGCGCGCGGCGGGCGCTGGACCTTGCCTTGCGGGCGGCGATCCCGCCGCCATCGCGCGGGCGTGGATGGCGCAGGGTGTCGCCGCGTTCGGCCGCGGTGACTTCGAGAACGCCGCGGCGCTCCTCACCAGCGCGCTCGATCAGGCGCGCGGCCGCGGTGATCACTGGTTCGTGGGCGAGTGCGGATCGGTGCTCGCTCATGTGCACCTGGCCCGCGGGCACAGCGCGCAAGCCCGCGCGGCGGAGGCGGAGAGCCTGGCCGCGCGGGTGGCCCTGAAGAACCGGCCCGCCATCGCCGTCAACCTTAAGATCATCGCAATCGCGGACGCCGCCGGCGGCGCGGCCGCCAGGGCGGCGCTGCTGTTCGGCGCCGCCGCCGGCGTGGAGGAGTCCACCGGGCAGACGTGGCAGGCGCACTGGCGAGGCGCCTACGACCAAGCGGTGGCCACCGCGCGCGCGGCCCTCGGCGATCGCTTCACCGAGCTGTGGGAGACCGGGCGGACCATGCCGGAGACCGCGGCCATCTCGGTCGCGCTGCTGGCGCCGCAGACACTCCCGGTTCCGGCACGGGCCGCCGCGACCGGCGAGGCCGGCGCAGCCGGCCCCGGCCGGACCTGCTCACCTACCGGGAGACGCAGGTGAGCGAACTTATCACTGCGGGAATCACCAGCCAGGAGATCGCCCGCAGGCTGGGGATCAGCCGCAGGACAGCGGAAGCCCACGTCGAGCACATCATGATCAAGCTCGGCGTCCGCTCACGCGCGCAGATCGCCGCGTGGGTAGAACGCAACCAGCAGGCTCCCCGTTGACGATCAGCCCACGGCACCTGGCGTGGCGAGGCACCCCGCCGGGCACCGGGGGTTCCCTCGGGGGCGGGGGATGTCCGGCGGGGCGCGCTCTGGAGTCCTTCCCGGCCAGGCGCACGGAGGCCATGGCCGGGAAGGACCATCTGAAGAATCGGCGATGGCCCCGACTGTTTGCTGAATATTAGCTGTCCATAACCTGAATCTTACTAATAAGTAACCTGTGATACTGGTGAGCAAGGACGGACAGACCGCAACACACGGGGCAGGAAGGCGATTGTGTTCTTGGCGACGGCGCGGAAAGACGGACCGTTACCAGCTGCCCTTGTGCTCCGGCACGCGGAAGACGAGCGGCACCATTACCACCAGCAAGATCGCGGCGGCCACCCAGAGAACATGAACCTGGGCCAGGCCCGGGTCGGCACTGCGATTGAGGATGGCCGTGACCGTCGAGACGGAGAAGATGATGCCCATGAAGACGAACATCTGACGCAGTCCGGTGATCACCGCAACCTCGTTCGGCGCGACCTGGAGGCAGGCATTCCTCGAAGCCGGGTTGGCCATGCCGTTGCCCAGGCCGGTGAGCCCGGCGCCAATGCTGAGCCACACGTAGGGGCTGAGGCCCAGCCGGGGCGAGATTGCCATCGCTGCCGAGCCGACCGCCACCACGATGAAGCCGGCCGCAAGGGGCAGCCGGTAGCCGGTCCGCCGCAACGCCATGGCGGCCGCGGCCCCGATCACGATCGCCCCGACGCCGCGGGCGGCGAGCAGCGAGCCGGCGCTGAGGGCGGTGAGGTGATACCGGTCCTCGGCGTAGAGCGGCGCCAGGGACGCCACGCCGAACCCGACGACCCCCCACAGCAGGTTCAGGCTGTTCATGACGGCGAAACCCTTAGCCCGCAGCAGCCGCATCGGGATGAACGGCTCAGCTGACCGCCTGGTATGGCGGATGAACAGACAGAGCGCCACCAGTGCGATGGCCTCGGGAATGAGGAAGACCGGGTCGTAGACCGTCGTGTCTTTGTTGCCGATGCTGGTAATCCCGAAGTTCGCGGCCAGGATGAACAGCCCCATCAGCAGCAGCCCGCGGATATCCGTCCTGGTCCGCGCCGTTCGCGGGGAGTCGGGGACGAACTTGACCAGCGCACCGAGCAGCACGATCCCGATCGGGACGTTGACGAAGAAGATCCACCGCCACGACAGGTAGCCCACCAGCAGCCCGCCGATGACCGGCCCGAGGACCTGGCCGCCCGAGGCGATCGTGCCGAACATGCCGATGGCCCGGTCGCGGTCCCGGCCGAAGTGCTCGGCGACGATGCCGGCCGCCGACGGCTGCAGTGCCGCGCCGCCGATGGCCTGGACCGCCCGGAACCCGATCAGCAGGTAAATGTCGGTCGACAGACCGCACAGCAGCGACGCGACGGTGAACAGGACCACGGCACCGAAGAAGACGCGCCGCCGCCCGAACTCATCGCTTATCTTCCCCGCGATCGGCAGCACGATGACCATGCCGAGGCTGTAGACGGTGAGGGTCCAGCCGGCCCAGTTGATGGTGGTCCGCAGGCTCGCATGGATCGTCGAGAGGGCGGTGGCGACGATCGTGGTGTCGATCGAGCTCATGAACAGCCCGACCGCGACAATCCCGAAGATCAGGTGACGCGATGGCCGGGGCTCCCCCGGGGACGGCGCCACCAAGCCGACTGAATGCTCGATCGCCACGGTCGTTAGCTTACCTAACGACCGTGGCCCGGGTTCCGGCGCGTCAACCGCACGAGGGGTCCTGGTACGCTGCCGGCGTGTTCACGCTAGGTCTGGCCGCGTTGGCGTTCGTGGCGTTCCTGGCCAGCGTGGCCGCCGATTCGCGCAGCTTCCGGAACGCGGTCTTGCTCGGGCTGGCGTTGGCGCTGGCAACCCTGGGCCTGGCTGACCGTCTCGCCCACATCCCCGGCCGCCAGGGGCACCTGCTTCTGCTGGGACTGGTGCTGCTTGTCGCCCTGGGCCCGTTCCTGGTTGCGTTCTACCTCCTCGGGAACGGGGTCACGATGGCCCGCCGGGAGAGGCTGCGGCTCGCCAACCTGCTGCCGCTGGCCGCCGGGGCCGGCATCCTCGCGGTGATCGGGCTGGACCTCGCGGCGGACCAGACTGGGAGCGCGAAGCTGGGGCTGCTCGCCACGGTGAGCACGCTGGTCTTCGGCTACGTGTCGTTCCTGCTCGTCTCGTACGTGGTCTACGCCTGGCTCTACGGCCAGGTAGCCGGGCTGACGAGCCGCGCGGCGTACGTGATCGTGCTGGGCACCGGGCTGGGGAAGCGCGGCCAGGTGACCCCGCTGCTGGCCAGCCGCCTAGACCGGGGTCACCGCGTATGGACGGCGCTCGCCGCCCGGGGCGGCCGCCCGGTGCTGATCGTCTCCGGCGGGCAGGGCGACGACGAGCGGGTGCCCGAGGCGGCGGCGATGGCCGCCTACTTGACCGAGCGCGGGTTCCCGGCCGACCGGCTGGTGTGCGAGGACCAGTCCAGCACGACCGAGGAGAACCTGGCCTTCAGCAAGGCGATCATCGACGCGGCCAGTGCTGCCAGCTCGGATAAGCGGGGCGCGAGGTGCGTGATCGTGACGAGCAACTACCACGTGTTCCGCACGGCGATCATCGCCAGGAAGACCGGGATCCGGGGACAGGTGACCGGGGCGCGCACCGCCGGCTACTACTGGCCGAGCGCCATGCTGCGCGAGTTCGCGGCGGTGTTCGTCCGGTACGGGGTGGTGAACTTCGGGATCTGCGCCGTGCTGGCCGTCGCCCCCGTCGCCTACGCGGTGGCCGAGCGCACCTAGCAGCCGGGCCGCGGCGGGCACCGGCCCGCTAGAGTGGACGGACATCCTGCCCCTCTCTAGCGGGCGCGGCCCGAGGCGAGGAAACGATCATGTGCCCGATGCCCGGAGATGATGCGGCACCCTCCGTTACCCCGGGGACCCGGCCCTCCCACCACTCCGGCCCCGGCTACGTGGCGAACCCCAAAGCGCCCGACTTCGAGCTCGACGAGCCGCTGAGAGGCGCCGCGGCACGATGGCTCAACCTTGTTCCCGCCGAACACCGCCACGACCGCCGGGAATCGGCCGAGGATGCTCTGCAGACGCTGCGGGAACACGCGCGCAGTTGCCCTGACCACCCGCTTCGGGCCCTGTGGGTGGCCCACCGCCACCTGCAGGACCCGGTGCCCGCGGTCCGGATAGCATCGCTCGTGCTTGCCTCAGAGGCACTGTGGTGGCTGGGGCATTTTGAGGATGCGCGCCGGGCGGCCCAGGCGGCGGCCGACGCTGATCCGGCGTCGGCCCAGGCGCTGTGGCGGCTCGCGGTCGCGCTGTACCGCCAGGGCCGATTCGAGGAGGCGGGCGAACGCCTCGGTGACCTGGTGAAATTGGCCAGCCAGTTCGCTCCTGCCTGGGTCCTGCGCGGCCAGGTCAATGTCTGGCTCGACGCGGACAACCCCAAGGCGGGGCGGGCCGACTTCGCCGCCGCGGTGGCGCTGACCCCCGGTCCTGGCCCCTGGGTGGTGCCGTACCGAATGGCGGGTGCTCACTTCCGGGCGATAGTGGACGAACAGGTCAGGGTGCATGACGCCGAGACCGGCGGCTCTTCCGGCGAGCCGGTGGACGTGGTTCTGCTGCCGGACAAGGCGCGGGTCGAGCGGGGGGTGGACCCGGATCGCCGGTGGCATCTGGCCGGGCCGAGCGCCGGGGGCGGCGATTCGGACAGCCAGTTTGGCGGCCTGGGCGGGGACTTCGCCGCGGGGGCACGCTCGCGCGTCCCCTTCGGGGAGAGGTTCGTGCTTTACCAGCGGAACATCGAGAACCTCTGTCACGACAAGGCGGCGCTGACCGAGGAGATCCGCAAGTCGGTGGCCGAGCTCTTCGACGCGGCGCTCGAGTCCCGCGCCGCGATCGCGATCAAGGGTGCGCCTGAGCAGCACGCCGAGGGGGCAACCGGCCCCGGGGATGAAGACGGCTAGGTAGGCCCAACCGACGCTGCCGGCACGAAGCCAGCCGTCCGTTCGGGATGATGCTTTTGATTCTTCCGAACGCACGGTGGGTTCCCGCCGGGCTGGTGATTGGCTGTTTTCAGCGCGGCCGGCTTGCCAGGCTCCACGCGACTGTTCTATAACTCTGTCATGAGTTCTATAACAGTTACCTCCAGCGCCGGCCAGGCCGCGGGCCGGTTCGGCGGTTACGGCGGGCGCTACGTGCCGGAATCCCTGATCCCCGCCTGCCAGGCCGTGGCCGACGCGTTCGCCCAGGCCTGGGCCGATCCCGCGTTCCGGGGCAGCCTGGCCCGGCTGCTCGCGGCCTACGCGGGCCGCCCCACCCCGCTGACGCCCGCCCTGCGGCTGTCGGCCGAACTCGGCCTGACCGTCCTGCTCAAGCGGGAAGACCTGGCGCACACCGGCTCGCACAAGATCAACAATGTGCTGGGGCAGGCGATGCTGGCCCGGCGGATGGGGCGTGCGCGGCTGATCGCCGAGACCGGCGCGGGCATGCACGGCGTCGCCGCCGCGACGGCGGGCGCCCTGCTCGGGCTGCCGGTGAAGGTCTTCATGGGCGAGCGGGACGTGGAACGCCAGGCGCACAACGTGTTCCGCATGCGGCTGCTGGGCGCCGAGGTCGTCCCGGTGACCACGGGCAGCCGTACGCTCAAGGATGCCACCAGCGCGGCGATGCGCCACTGGGTGGCCGACGCCGACGAGGCCTACTACTGCGTGGGCTCGGTCATCGGCCCGCACCCCTACCCGACGATGGTGCGCGAGTTCCAGCGCGTCATCGGCGACGAGGCCCGGCGGCAGTGCGCGGCCGAACTGGCCGCCGCTGTCCCCGATTACGTCGTCGCCTGCGTCGGCGGCGGCAGCAACGCGGCGGGCACCTTCGCGGGCTTCGTCGACACGGCCGCACAGCTCGTCGGGGTGGAGGCCGAAGGCGGTGCCGGCGCCTCGAACGGCGAGACCGGGGTGCTGCACGGCTTCCAGTCGCTGTTCCTCCAAGATGATCACGGGCAGATCAAGGAGGCGCACTCGATCGCGGCCGGGCTGGACTACCCCGGCGTCGGCCCCGAGCACGCGTACCTGCGGGATCTGGGGCGCGCCCGCTACGTCACGGTGTCCGACGCGGAAGCGATCGCGGCGGCCGTGCGGCTCGCCCGGACGGAGGGCATCCTGCCCGCGATCGAGTCGGCCCACGCCGTGGCCTGGGTGATCCGCGCCGCCGGGACATCGGCCCTGCCCAGCGGCTCGACCGTCCTGGTCACGCTGTCCGGGCGGGGCGACAAGGACGTCGCCACCCTGATGCGGGAGGCGCGGCTGTGACGAAGCTGCTGATGCCCTACATCACCGCCGGCGTCCGGCCGGACTGGGCCGCCTACCTGACCGCGTTCGAGGACGCCGGGGCTGACCTGATCGAGGTCGGGCTGCCGTTCTCCGACCCCACCGTGGACGGCCCGACGATCCAGCAGGCGTCCGACGCGGCGCTCGCCCGTGGTGCCACGCCCGCGTCCGTCCTGGCCGAGCTGGCCGCGATTCGCGTCGGCATCCCGCTCATCGCGAGCACGTACGCCAACATCGCGCTGCGGCCGGGCTTCGCCGGCGCCCTGCGTGCCGCCGGGGTCAGCGGGCTGATCGTGCCCGACCTGCCGCTCGACGAGCTGGCCGGGCTGAGCGCACCGGGCATCGAGGTCAGCCTGCTCGCCTCCCCGGCGACGCCGGACGACCGGCTGGCCGAGATCGGGCGGCGCAGCCAGGGCTTCGTCTACGCGGTCTCGGTCATGGGCACGACCGGTGAACGCGAGGCGGCTAGCCCCGTCCGCCGCGGCCCTCGCCGCCCGGGTCAAGCAGGTCACCGACCTGCCGGTGCTGCTCGGCTTCGGGATCTCCACGCCCGAACAGGCGGCCGAGGCGGCGGCCGCGGCCGACGGCGTCATCGTCGGCGCGGCCGTCATGCGCCGCATCCTCGACGGCGCCGGCCCGGCCGAGGCCGGCGCGTTCGTGGCGTCACTGCGGGCCGCGCTTTCCGGGCCGGCCGCCGTGCGATGATCGTCGCTGGCGGCAATCGAGGCGCGCGGCCGGACCGGCGCAGCGGCCCGGCCGGCGAAGAGGAGGGAGCAGCATGGCACGCTACCAGGCCATCGCCGCCGACCTCGGCGCGAAGATCCGCGACGGTCACTACGCCCCCGGCGAGGCGCTGCCCGCGCAACGCGAGCTGAGCGCGGCGTACGGCGTCACCTTGATGACGCTGCGCCAGGCGCTGCGGGAGCTGGACGCCGAGGGGCTGATTGTGCAGCGGCCGGGCAAGGGCACCTTTGTCGCACCGCCCCATCTGGCGTACCAGCTGGGATCCTTGCGCAGCTTGGCCGACGACTTGCGCGAGCAGGGCCACCAGGTCCGCACCACGGTCATCGCCCGCGCGCAGCGCCGCGTGCCGCCGCCCGTCGCGGCGCGGCTGCGGGTCCGCGAGACCGGGACCGCGCTGCGGCTGGAGCGGGTCCGCGCATTCGCCGGCCGCCGCGCGATTCATCAGATCTCGTGGGTGCGCGAGCCGGACGCGGACCGGTTGCGTGACGTCGATTTCACCACCACGTCGTTGTACGCGGCCCTGGCCGACGCAGGGGTCAGCGTGGCCCGGGCATCGGAGACGATCCGGCCGGGGGTACTCGGCGCGGATGTGGCCCGGCACCTAGACGATGACGAGGGCGCGCCGGTGCTGGTCAGCGACCGGATCACCTACGGGGCGGACGGGACCGCCCTGGTCGCGGACACGGCGACAATCCTGGGCAGCATGATGCAGATCACCGCGGATCGCGCCGCCACCGGGCTGTCCCTGCACTGGGGGGCGACCCCGGCGCTTTGATCCCCTGCGCTCAACCCCGGAAGCCGCTGCTGACCCGGGCGGATGAAGATTGCCCGGGCCAACGGCGGTACTACCTGATGATCAGAGTCAGATCGCGCGGACGTGCTCGGCCTGCGGGCCCTTCTGGCCCTGCGTGATGTCGAACTCGACCCGCTGGTTTTCGTCCAGGCTGCGGTAGCCGTTGGACTCGATCGCGGAGAAGTGGACGAAAACGTCCTGGCCGCCGTCATCGGTGCTGATGAACCCGAAGCCCTTGTCCGCGTTGAACCACTTAACTGTTCCCTGCGCCACGCGCATTTCTCCTTGCCTGCAGTGAGGCTCCGCACCGCGCGGAAGCCCAGCAGTAAATGCGCGAGCGCGTCATGAAGCACTTACACAGAAGCTGCAGTCAGAAGCTTACAGGCACCTTGGGGCCAGAGCATTCGGGTAAGCACAAGGCACTGGGGTCATTCGACTCGCCGAGCCCAGTCTCCGGCCTCCCCCAGCGGGAGGGCAACGCCAGATCGCCGCCTGTATCTGCCCCTGACTTCTTACAAGTCAGCCGTTGAGGGTGAGGCGCGTTGCCGCGGACCGCGGGATGCTGTTAAGTGATCCGCATCCGCCTGAGCGTAGGAGAGGGCCATGACTACCAAAGCCGCGTTTTCACCCGACGAATGGCAGCTAGTACTCGAGGGGCCGACATCCGCCGGCATGCTCATCATCACGGCGTCGCACGGCGGGATGTTCCGGGAGTCGATGGCGATGGCGAAGGCCTACGCCGAGGCGCGGGCCCAGCACGGCGAAAGTGAGCTTCTCGACGAGATCGTGGCGGAGAAGCCGCGCATGGAGCGCGGGAAAGTCCACAATCCCGAAGAGCTCAGGGATACGACGCTCGGATGCCTGCGCGACGCGGCCTCGTTGCTGGAAGACAAGGCGACCGCCGAGGAGCGCGATGACTACCGGCGCTTCGTCCTCGCCGTGGCCAACAAAGTCGCCGCTGCCCACCGGGAGGGAGGCGTGCAGGTAAGCCCGGCGGAGGAACAAGCGATCGCCGACGTCACGACGGCGCTGGGCCTGGGTCCCTCCTGAGACGGAGTTGGCTCTGCCCGTCCACGCGGCCGGGCAGGCTGACCCGGCGGCGATGATTTCCGGGCAGCCCTGACGTCTGTCATCTGGTGAGCCCAATAACTTCTTACCTCCGCTACCCGCACGTTGCCCGCGATCTGATCACGTTCGCGGCCGAGGACGACGTCTGGCTCGCGTCGCTGAGCGAGGCGGCGGACGGCCGTGGCACCCGGGCGTGGCGGCTGACCGCTGACCAGGCCCCGGTGCTGCATCCGCGGCTGAACCCGTCAGCTACGCACGTCGCCTGGACCTCGACGCGCGACGGCACCCGGTCGCTCGGCGGCGGGGCGCGGGAGGCGTACGCGGTGCCCGCTGAGGGCGGCCCGGTCAGCCGGCTCACTTACTGGGGCGGCCGGTTCGCGACCGTGCGCGGCTGGGCCAGTGACGACGAGGTGCTCGTCCTCAGCCGGGCGGGCCAGCATTTCAGCATGAAGACCTGGGCGTTCGCGGTGCCGCTGAACGGGCCGGCCCGCCGCCTCGGCTACGGGCCGGCGGGCGACGTCGCGGTCCGCGACGGTGCCGTGCTGGTTGGCAGCCCGATGAACTTCGAGCCGGCCGAGCCTGCTCATTGGAAGCGCTACCGCGGCGGTGCCGGCGGCAAGATCTGGTATTCGCCGGACGGCTCGCACTACACGCGGATCTTCGCCGACGTCGGCGACAACCTGGTGAACCCCATGTTCGTCGGCTCCCGGGTCGTGTTCCTGTCGGACCACGAAGGGGCCGGCGCGCTCTACTCCGCGCTCCCGGACGGCACCGGCCTGCGCCGCCACACCGACCTCGGCCAGTACTACGCCCGGCACGCGACGACCGACGGCCGGCGCGTGGTCTACCAGCAGGCCGGGGAGATCTGGCTGCTCGAGTCGCTCGGCGCCGAGCCGGTGCGGCTGGACATACGGCTCAGCGGAGTACGCTCCGGCCGGGCCCCCTATCTGGTGTCCGCGAAGTCGCAGCTGGGCTCGTTCACGCTCGACGCCATCGGCGAGGTACTCGGCGCCGAGGTGCGCGGCACCGTGCACTGGCTGCCCGGCCGGGACGGACCCGCCCGGGCACTGCTGGCCGAGCCAGGCGTGCGCGGCCGGCTTCCGGTGGTCATCCCCGGCGCGGACGCGGTTGCCTGCGCATCGGATAACGGCGGCGAAGACGGTCTGGACCTCATCCCCGCTGACGGATCGGCTGCGAGGCGAATCGGGCACGGCGAATTCGGCCGGATCCTGGAGCTGGCGGTGGCGCCGGACGGGCGCACGGCAGCGGTCGCGTGCGCCGACGGCCGGCTGCTGACGGTGGCGCTGGATGGCGAGCCGGTCATCACCGAGATCGCGCGCAGCACCAACGCCGAGGTCACGGGCCTGGCGTACTCTCCCGACTCCGCGCTGCTGGCCTGGTCGCAGCCGTGGCGGCCCGAGTTCGGTGCCGCCCAGATCCGGCTGGCCCGGCTGGCCGACGCAACCGTAACCGATGTGACCCCGCCCCGGTTCGACGACACCTCGCCGACGTTCACCCTGGACGGCAAGTACCTGGCGTTCCTGTCGAACCGCGCCTTCGACCCGGTCTTCGACGCGCACGCCTGGGATCTCGGGTTCCTGCCCGGGGTCCGGCCGTACCTGGTAACACTGCTGGCCGCGACGCCGTCGCCGTTCGCCCCGGAGCTGAACGGCGGGCTGAAGCAGCCGGCTCCCGGGGAGGTCACCGCGAGCGCCGGTCTCGACGTCGCCGGGCTGGCCGAGCGGATCGCGGCGTTCCCGGTGGCGGCCGGAAACTACGCCAAGCTCCGCGCGGCCACGGACGGCGTGGTGTGGCTGGAACTGCCGCGCGCCGGGGAGCTGGGTGAGGCCGTGATCGGCGCGGGCGGGGAGCAGCCGGAATCCCGGCTAGTCCGCTATGACCTGGCCGAGCGCAGGCGCTCGGTCGAGGTCGGGGCCCTGGACGACTACGCGGTCTCCGGCGACGGCGCCCGGCTGGCTTACCGGAGCGGGGAGTCGCTGCAGATCAAGCCGACCGGCTCGGGCGAGGCTGTCAGCGTCGATCTGGACCGGATCCGGGTGACGGTCGAACCGCAGGCCGACTGGGCGCAGATGTACCACGAGACGTGGCGGCTGATGCGGGACAACTTCTGGCGCGCCGACATGGCCGGGGTGGACTGGGCGGCGATGGCCGACCGCTACCGGCCGCTGCTCGGCCGCATCGGCTCGGCCGATGAACTGCGCGATGTGCTGTGGGAGCTGCAGGGAGAGATGGGCAGCTCGCACGCCGGGTTGCGGCCCCCGGCCGCGGGCGGTGACCCGGCGCTGGCTCAGGGCCTGCTCGGCGCCGACGTCGAGCGCGCTGAGGACGGGACCTGGCGGATCGCGCGGATCCTGCCCGGCGAGTCGTCGGTGCTCGGCGCGCGCTCGCCGCTGTCCGCCCCCGGCGTCGCCGCGGCGCCGGGCGATCTCATTGCCGCGGTGGACGGGCGGCCGGTGGACCCGGACCTCGGCCCGAGCGCGCTGCTGGCGGGCAAGGCCGGCCAGCCGGTCGAGCTGGCTCTGCGGCGCGACGGGGCGGACCGGCGGGTTGTCGTGGTCCCGCTGGCGAGCGAGGACGCAGCCCGCTATTACGATCTGGTCGCCCGGCAGCGGGCCGCGGTCCTCGAGGCCTCCGGCGGGCGGCTCGGCTACCTGAAAATCCCGGACATGATGACGCGGGGCTGGGCGGAGTTCCACCGCGACCTGTACACCGAGTTCGGGCGAGACGGCCTGATCGTGGATTTGCGGGACACGCAGGGCGGCGACGTCGGGCAGTTGGTAGCCGAGAAGCTCGCCCGGCGCATCATCGGCTGGAACTTCTCCCGGTACGAGGAGCCGTCGAGCTACCCGGCCGACGCACCGCGCGGGCCGATCGTGGCGATCACCGACGGGTACGCCAGTTCCGGCGGCGATCTGGTGATCCAGGCGCTGAAGTCGTACGGCATCGCGACCGTGGTCGGCACCCGCACCTGGGGCGGCGTGCGCGGCGTCGACCTCAAGTACTTGCTGGTCGACGGGACCCTGGTGGCGCAGCCGAAGTACGCCTGGTGGTTCGCCGGCGTCGGCTTGACGCTGGAGAACCACGGCGTGGATCCGGATGTCGAGGTGACAATGGCGCCGCACGACTGGGCCGCGGGCCGCGATCCCCAGCTCGACACCGCCGTCCGGCTGGCCTTGCAGGCGGTGGAACAGCGCCCGCCCGCCGTTCCGCCCGCCATCTGACCAGACGGCTGCGCTATTGCTGCCCGCGAGCGTCCGGAGCGCTGCCGAGCACGTTGCCGTTGCCGTTGGCGTGCCCGTTGGCGTGCCCGTTGGGCTGGGGCGCGCTCGTCTCGGCGAAGGCCCGGTTGGCGATCGAGCGGGCGCGGCCAGTGAGGCCGCCCGTCCGCGGGCCGGGTACACCGTTGCCGTCGCGCGACCCGGGCGCGGGCATCAGCGCGGGTACCTGCTTGGCTTCCAGCGGCGCGCGCTCTTCCTCGGTCAGCGGCCGGTGCTCCTCGATGAACTCGCCATCGGGCAGCTGCCGGATGATGCCGGTCTCCATCCCGTGCTCGAGCATGTCTGCGTCCTTTCGTTGCAGCCCGATGCAGATACGCCGGGTGACGATGAAGGCCAGCACCGGCCCGACGACGACCAGCACCCGCGCGATCCAGGTGAGCGTGTACAGCGGGATCTTGAATTGGTCGGCGATGATGTCGTTGGCGCTCTCGGCCCACAGCACCCCGTAGAACACCACCGCCGCCATCCCGGTCGCGGTCCGGATCGGGGCGTCACGCGGCCGGTCGTTGATGTTGTGGAACGCCTTGTCCCCGGTCGCCCACTGTTCGAAGAACGGCCACAGCGCCGCCCCGCCCAAGACCACTCCCAGCGGGATCAGCGCCGGGAGGAGCACCGACAGCGACAGCGTGTGCCCGAGGAAGTTGATCTCCCAGGGCGGCATGATGCGCAGCGCGCCGTCCAGGAGGCCCAGATAGAAGTCGGGCTGGGTCCCCGAGGAGATCGCCAGCGGGGTGTACGGGCCGTACTCCCAGACCGGGTTGATCTGCGCGAACGCCGCCAGCAGAACCAGCGCACCGAAGATGAAGAAGAACCACGCCTGCCCCTTGAGCAGGAAGTAGGGGAAGAACGGCTGCCCCACCACGTTCTTCTCGGTGTTCCCCTTCATCGGCATCTGCGTGTGCTTCTGGTGGAACATGATGAACAGGTGCGCGGTGATCAGCGCCAGGATGACGCCGGGGACCAGCAGCACGTGCAGGATGTACATCCGCGGGATGATCTGCGTACCCGGGAAGGCGCCGCCGAACAGGAAGTACGACGCGTACGTGCCCACGATCGGGATGCCCTGCAGTATCCCCTCGAGCACTCTCAGGCCGGCCCCGGACAGTTGGTCGTCCGGGAGTGAGTACCCGAACAGGCCCTCGATCAGGCCCAGCGTGAACAGCACGATGCCGATCAGCCAGTTGATCTCGCGCGGCTTGCGGTACGCGCCGGTGAAGAACACCCGCAGCATGTGCGCCATGATCGCGACCATGAATACGTCGGCCGCCCAGTGGTGGACCTGCCGCATCAGCAGGCCGCCGCGGACGTCGAACGAGATGTTCAGCGTCGACTCGTACGCCTGCGACATGGTGATGCCGTCGAGCTTGGTGTACGAGCCGTGGTACACCACATCGGCCATCGAGGGCTGGAAGAACAGCGCCAGGAAGGTCCCGGTGAGCAGCAGGATCACGAACGACCAGAGCGCGATCTCGCCCAGCATGAACGACCAGTGGTCGGGAAACACCTTGTGCATCAGGACCCGGACGCCCTTGGCCCCGTGGAACCGGTCATCCAGCCAGCCGCCTGCTCCCGCTAGGCCGCGGGGGACGTCAACCTCTTGGCTCACTGCCGGGCCTCTCCCTCACTTCGCAGCCGGCGGGTGCTCTCGTAGTCCTTCTGGTCCCCGGCCGCCACATACCTAAACACTACATCTAAATAAACTTGGGCACGCTGCAGAGGAATGCGGTCGTAAGTGGGCATACCGCCGCTCAGAGAAGGATCAGTACGGCGGCGCTACCTGCTCAGTTGAACGGCGGGACGGCGCGCTGCGGTTTCCCGCGCTGCGCCAGGCCGAGGGTGTCCCGCGCGACCAGGACGCCGCCGGCGAAGGCGACCGGCATGACCACGATCGCCAGCAGCGGGATCATGCACAGCAGGGCGGCGGGGAGTCCGAGGCCGACGGCGAGCGTCCGGCGGCGGCGCAGCATCGCGGTTCGGTCGCGGCGGCCGATGCCGCGCCGGTAAAAGGGGACCGCGACGACCTCCAGCGCCACGAACCACGCGGTCACCAGCGCCACCAGGGCCGGGACCACGCTCTGCCCGACGATCGGCAGAAACCCGGCCAGGAAGAGCGGGATGGTGAACAGCAGCGAGCGCAGCAGCGTCGCGATGCCGTCGCGGGCACCCGTCAGGAACATCTTCCACCCCGGCAGGTCGAGGTGGACCTCGGTGACCCCCAGCTCGTCTTCGATCTGCTCGGCGATGTGCTCGTAGAACGGGCCGCCGACGGTCAGCGTCGCGGCGGTGAACCCGACCAGCCCGAGCAGGACCGCGACGCAGACCAGGGCGAGGCCCGCGGCGAGCCGCGTGACCAGCCGCCCGTCGCGCGGCCAGCCGTTCGCGAACGGTGTGACCAGCGCGGCCAGGTGGCCGGCGTTAACGATCAGCGCGATCATCGCGCCGAGCAGGATCACCGCGGTCAGCACCGCCGGGAGCATGCCCAGCAAAAGCAGCTTCGGGCGGCGGGCGAGCAGGCCGAATCCCTGGCCGAAATACCGGACACCGGTAAGGAAGTCACGCACTGTGCCGGAGAACCTCCGCCGCGATGGTCGGCCATGTAGTCCCCAGCGTAGCCAGCGGTGCCGCCGTCAGCTAATGCCGAGCTTCTCCGCGGCGAACTTGGTGCCCTCCACCCGGTTGGTGATCTTCTGCCAAGCGGTCTGGCGGGCGAAGTCCGGCGATCCGTGGTTGGGCTTCTCGTCGATGCTGAACGGGGAGAACCCGCAGTCATCGGTCGAGCCGAGTTGCTCCTTGGGGATGAAGTTGGCCGCGCGGACCAAGGCGGCGCAGACCTCCTCCGGGCTTTCCACCCGGGGGTTCAGCGGGTTGATCACGCCGATGTAGGCCATCTGGGTGACGCCGTTCACGTCGTCGCGCAGGTTCTCCCCGATCATCTGGTAGACCGGGTCCTTGTCCCGCTCGCTGGCCAGCTGGATCAGGAAGTACCCGGCGTTGATGCCGAACATCGCGGGCAGCAGGTCGCTGTAGGGTACGTCCGCGCTGTGCACCGAGTCGCGGTCGCCGCCCGGGCAGGTGTGGATCCCGATCCGGGTCCGCTCCTGCGCGGTGAACCTCTCCATCACCCGGTTGTTGAGCTCGATGAAATGCGACAGCATGTTCCGCCCGGTCCACGGGTTGCGCGGGTCGTTGCGGGTGGCCAGCCGTCCCTCGGTGAAGTCCACCGACACCCGGGCCGCCCCGGCGGCGAACGCCTGCCTGATGTCCTTCTCGCACTCGCCGACCAGGTCAGCCTCGAACTCCTCGCGGCTGTAACCCGGGATCTCGTCGTCCAGCGGGTACAGCAGGGCCAGCATCGACGGGGCTATCACGGCTTGCTTCATCGGCTTGTGCGCCATCGCGATGGACTTCTTCAGCGTGTCCGCGGCGTACGTCTTGTAACGGAACGGGCCGCCGGTCAGCCTCGGCAGCTGACGGTTGTGGCCGTCGGCGAAGATCGCGAAGTACTGGCCGCCGCTCCCGGCCAGGTGGTCGGCCAGCCCGGTGCCCGCCAGCGTGTCGGTGATCGCGTAGGTCGCGAAGCTTGACCAGCGCTGCTCACCGTCGGAGATGATCGGCGCGCCGGTCGCCTCCAGGTGCTCGATCGAGTCCCGTACCGCCCGGTCTTGCTCGGCCTCCAGCTGGTCGTGGGTGATCTGCCCCGCGTCGTACTGGGCGTACGCCTCTTGCAGCCCGCTCGGGCGCGGCAGCGAGCCCACAGGTTCGGTGGGAATCCCGGTCGAGGTCCTCGGGTCGAAGTCAGTCATGGCGCTTGGTTCTCCTTCGTTGTCTGCCAGCGCGGCGATGCGCTGCGGGGCGGGAACCTGCACGACCTGGCTGAACCGAAGTGCATGAGAACCGGCGTGACCACGCCATGCATATAAGAGCGACCGGCCTGTCTCGTACGGTCAGCCGGAGCATAAGCCTCTGGCCGGCCCGGGTCAACGGACCGTTACGCCGGAGTCACCCGCTGGGCCCGCCCATTCCGCGGCTCCTCCGGAGCTCACTGCCGCGTTTCGTGCCCAGCGGGGATGAAACGATCATCTGACAGCCGGACACCGTGCGATGACCTGCTCGGCCCTATGGTCAGAAGTTCTTCGGGAACTAACCAGGCCGCCGTCCCCGATGCCCCGGCCTTTTTCGCGGAACCGCCCGCGGAACGGGGGTTCCTGGGGGATCGGCGCGCTTTCACGCCCGATCCTGCATGATCGGCGCGCTGGGGGGCAGTACGGCCGCCAAGCCCAGCCGGGTCCACAGGTGATTGTGCAGGTAAGGGCTACGGGCTGGGGTTACGGGACTAGGGCGTGGATGGCGGCGCACGGCAGGAGGGGTGGCCATGGGTGATGAGCTGTCTGTCACGGTCAGCCACGAACGCGGCGTGGTGATTGCCGCGGTGACCGGGGATATCGACATGTCCACGGTGGCCGGGCTCAGGGAGCGCCTGTTCGGGCTGGCAGAGGGCGGGCAACCGCTGATCGTCGACTTGAACCGGGTCAGCTTTATCGATTCAACCGGGCTCGGGGTCCTGATCGGCGCGGCCCGCCGCGCCGCGGCGCACGGCACCAGCGTGCATGCGGTCTGCTCCCAGCCGCAGACCCGCAAACTGCTGTGGCTGACCGGGGTGGACCGCAGGATCCCGCTCACCGCCACCGTGGACGGCGCACTGATGCTCCTGGCGGCACCCGGTGACGGCCCCAAATAGCGGCAGCTGAGTTACTTCAGCAACTTTCGCCGCATTTGTAAGCTGGTTTATGCGGACGGAAAAGGCACCGGAAAATGCTATGCCGCGAGACGCAGGGTAGCTGAGACCGTCCAGCAAAATTAAAATAGTGAGAGGAGAGGCTGATGAGCTCCGGCGCGGCGCGATGGGCATTGGCCCACCTAGACAGCTGGACCTGGCTCATTGCGGAGTACCGGGTCTGGGTGATAGCGCTCGCCACGGTAATCGGCCTCGCCGCCCCGCTCCTTGGTGCGGCCAGGAGAGACCTGCCCAGGCCGGTGCCTTCACTGGTCATTCGCAGCGGCGCCATGGCACTGGCATTTTCCGCGGCCACCGTGACTATCTGCTCACTGCTGCATTTCAGCGATCTACGCTGGCTGCCGCCTGGCCAGCGCACGGCCGCGCGCGTGAGTGCACCCGGCGGCCTCCTGAGTTTCGCCAAACCGATGGTAGATGTGGTCAATTCAGTCGTGGGCATCCCGGCCGAATTCCGCGCGACCCAAGTGTCAGTCCACACCGCTGTCGTCTGCGCGTTCCTGGCGCTGGCCGGCTTCTTCCTGGTGGCTGTGACCTGGCGCCGCGCCCGGCGCGCCGACGTCAGGCAGATCGTTCAGGAAGAAATACGCAAGTCAACCGGAGCTGATGCGTCCCTCAGCCGCGGCCGGCGCGCTGCCGGGCCTGGGTGATGGCCCAGGCGGCGTTGATCAGGCCGATGTGGCTGAAGGCCTGCGGGAAGTTGCCGAGCATCTCGCCGGTGTTGGGGTCGACCTCCTCGGCGAGCAGGCCGACATCGTTGACGGCGGCCACGGCACGCTCGAAGGTCGCGGTGGCCACTTCGGCGTCTCCGGCGAGTGCCTGCGCCTGCGCCAGCCAGAACGTGCACAGCACGAACGTGCCCTCCTCGCCCGCCAGGCCGTCGCTAGCCAGGTACCGGTACACCAGCCCGCGCTCGTCTGTCAGCCGCTGCGCGGTGGCGTCGATGGTTGCCTTCATCCGCGGGTCATCGGCCGCCAGGAACCCGGTGATGGCCAGCATCAGGCTCGAAGCGTCGAGGTCCTCGCTGCCGAACGCCTGCGTGAAGGCACCGGCCTTCTCATTCCAGCCGTGGGTAAGGATGGCCGCCCGGATCTCGTCACGGGCGGTCTCCCAGTCCGCCACCCGCTCTTCGGCCCCGAGATGGCTGGCCAAGGCGATCGCGCTGTCCACCGCCGCCCAGCACATCAGCTTCGAATACAGGAAGTCGCGCGGCTCGCCGCGGATCTCCCAGATCCCCTGGTCCTTCTCCCGCCAGCGGGCGGCGGCGGTATCCGCCGCCGCCGCCAGGAACTGCTTGGTCACCGAGTCCAGCTCGCCGAGCTGGTCGACCAGCCGCTGCGCGGCGCCGAGCAGTTCCCCGTACACGTCGAGCTGCCGCTGCAGCCACGCGCCGTTCCCGACCCGGACCGGGCGGCTGCCCCGCCAGCCTGCCAGATGCGGCAGCTCCCGTTCGGACAGGTCCCGCTCCCCGCCGACGCCGAACATGATCTGCAGGTCCGCGTCGCGCTGCAGCCCGGAGCCGGCCGCATCGGCCAGGAAGCCGAAGAACTTGTTCGCCTCGACCGGGCAGGCCGCCACCCACAGGGCATCCATGGTCAGGCTGGCGTCGCGCACCCAGGTGTAGCGGTAGTCCCAGTTCCGGTCGCCGCCGACCGTCTCGGGCAGAGACGTGGTTGGCGCCGCCACGATGGCGCTCGTCGGGGCGAAGGTCATGCCCTGCAGCACGCGCCCGGAATGGAGCACCAGCTCGCGCCACGGCCCCTCGTAGTTCTGGTGGAGCGCCGACCAGGACCGCCAGCCCTGCACCGTGTCGTCCAGCCGTCCGCTGATCTCCGCCACGGTCCACGGGGCCAATGGCGGTCCAGCCAGACTCCCGTACCCGAGCCCGAACACGGCGGTCTGACCGGCGGCCAGCCGGACCTTGGCGGCCGCGCTGGCATCATCCACATCGAAGCTGACCGGCGTCGACAGGAACAGCCGGCTGGCCCCGCCGCGGGCGAGTAGCCCGTCCGGGGCGGGAACCAAGACGGGGTGGACCAGCCCGTACTCCGGCCGGGGGGCGTAGCTGATCTCCGCCTCGATCTCGCCCTTGGTGCAGACCAGCGAGCGCAGCAGCACACCGGGAGAGTTTTTGCCCAGGTCGTGGCCGCGCTCGTTGCGGCCGACGGAGAGGGCGTCGGTGAGTACCGCCGTGCCGTGCGCGGTGGTGAAGGTGGTTTCCAGCACCAGCGTCTGGTCCACGTAACGACGGCTGACTTGGAACTCGCCGGTGGGGCGGATCGAAAAATGCCCGCCGGCCGGGTCAAGGAGGCGGCAGAAGACCGACGGCCCGTCGAAGCGGGACACGCAGAGCCAGTCCACCGAGCCGTCCCGGCTGACCAGCGCCGCGGAGCGGCAGTCCGAGAGCAGCGCGTACTCACCGATCGGCAAGCTGTCCATCACGGTTTCCTCACCTGACCCGTCGCAGCGGCAGGCCGCCCTCGGCCGCCGTTCGCTCTGCCGCCTCGGGCATGCCGCGGACCAAGGCGATGAGTGACACCGCGATGACGACACCGATCAGGTCGCCGAATACGTAGGCCCACCAGCCAGTGAAGTCGACCCCGACGATATCGGGCGCCAGGGTGCGGACCGGATTCATCGACGAGCCGCTGATCGGGTTGGCGAACAGCACGAGAAGCGCGATCGCCCCGCCGACGGCGATGGCGGCGTTGTCCTCTTGATCACCTACGGCACCGCTCATGCTCTCGCCCCCAGGCAGAAGTCCTCGCTGGCGTACCTCTGCGATCAATGTCTCGCTCCGGCGTGACCCATCGCGCCCGTGGGAACCCCTGGCCTGCTCGGCTCTCCACCCCCATATTAGCCAGATCACCGCGAAAGCGTTCAGGTCCGGGGCCAGCAGAGCTGTCTGAGGTCAGGAGGCGGGCGGCAGCGCGAGCCAGTCCTGCCAGCTGATGTCCCGGCCGAGATAACGGGGCTGCCGGAACGGCCAGTCGGCGGCGATCCACCGCGGCACCAGAGCGTCAAGCGCGCGCTCGGCCTCGCCGCCGGCTAGCCCGTCCACCACCCACCAGGAGACTTCGCCGTCGGAGCCCGCGCGCTCGGGCGGGTCGATGTAGACGCAGCCGAGGACCGCCGTCTCCCCCTCGTCCAGCAGCGCATAGTTGAAGGACTGGTGCGCGGCGATCTCTTCCTCGTGCCGCCGCAGATCGCGACGGTCGTCTTCGATGGTCATCGTGTCTTCCGGCCAGGCCCAGGCCGGCCCGAAGATCTCCCACAGACGCTCCCGCGAGCCCATCACGGCGGGGTAGTCGATCGCGGTGTCCGCCTCCCTTATCGGCCGCAGGTGCAGCGCGGTGCCGGGCACCGGGACGCGGACAGGATGGACGAAGTCGTCAGGCAGCCAGCTCATAAAGGCCAAGGCTACCGCCAGCGGGGCGGGAACGCTCAGCCTGACGCAGGTACCGGGCCGGTGCTTTCGCGCACGACCAGGCGTGTCTCCAGTTCCATGCTCAGCGCTTCGTGGGCGTGCCCGTCGAGCTGGCGCATCAGCATCGTGACGGCGGTGCGGCCCATCTCCTGCAGCGGCTGGCGGGCGGTGGTGAGGCGGGGCGTGCTGGCCCGGCTGACGTCGATGTCGTCGAAGCCCGTCACGGACAGGTCCCCGGGACCCGCAGCCCACGGGCCGCGGCCATCTCCAGCACCCCGACCGCGACCTTTCGTTGAAGCAGACCCGGCGTCGGCCGCGGCCGCAGGTCGAGCAGCTCGGCCGGCCCAAGCTCGCCCGACCGCATCAGGCCGGGGGTGCCCGCCGCCGGGTCGTGGGATGCCGCGGCCCGGTGACCCCGATCGGCGGGCCAAGCTCGATCAGGTGCCGGGTGACGGCCCGGGCGCCGGAGAAGTGCGCCGCCGAGACCGACACCATGCCGGGCGGCACGGTGGTGCGCGGGTCCACCACCACCAGCGGGTAGCCCCGCGCGACCAGTGCCTCAAGATCGGCGTCGGCCTCCGGCGGAAGGGTCAGCAGCGCGCCGTGCACGCCTCGGCGGCGCGGCAGCTCGCGCACCGCGGTGGACCTGACCAACGCGTCGCCCGCGTCGAGCAGCATGCTCTGCCCGTGCAGCGCGAGCGTCTCCGCGATCGACGTGACGATGTGCCCGAAGTAATCGGTGAGCAGGTAGGGGCAGCGCACGAAGACCGGCGGGCGGGTCGCCCGGGCCGCCGCCCGCCGACGTGGCTCGGGCGCCCGGTCGCCGAGCCGCCCGACCAGCTGCCGACACCCGCTGACGGGTGCCCGGGGCGACGTTATCGCCGCCATTGAGCACCCGGGACACGGTGGCGATCGACAGCCCGGTCTCGGCCGCGATCGCCCGCACAGTCACCCGCCCGGTGTCTGTAACAAGATCTGAAACAGATTCTTGTTTCATCGCTTCTCCATAAGAGTTCCTTAGGCGGAAATTAACAAATTCTCAACATCACCGATACGTATTGACGCGCCCTCCGGCAAATGCTCCAATCCTCGTCAACAGGATAGTTTCTTTACTGTTTCAGAAACAAGTAGTGCCGCTTCATCCCGGCGGGTCACCCCGCTCCCGCCGGGCCGCTCGGCCGAAGGGATCGCCCGATCACCATGCGAATACCAAGAATCCCCGTGAAACCGTGGTCAGTCGCGCTCGCCGTTGCCGCCGCGACCGTGCTCGGAACGGGCAGCCTCACGCTCGCCAGCGCCGGGCCGGCCGCCGCGGCGGGCTCCGCCTTCCCGGCCCACTACGCCGCGCCTTACCTGCAGATCGACTCATCCGACGCCGGCGACATGGCCGCCGACATGGCCGCGACCGGCACGAAGTACTACACGCTGGCCTTCCTCACCCCGCAGTCCGGCTGTACCCCGGAATGGGAAGACGGCGGCAACTCCGTGGGCGCCTTCGCCTCGCAGATCAGCTCCATTCAGGCGGCCGGCGGCAACGTCATCGTCTCCTTCGGCGGCGAGCCCGACGGTAATAACCCCAATGAGATCGCGCAGACTTGCACGAACGTCTCACAGCTGACCGCCGCCTACCAGAACATCGTGAACACCTACGGTGTCACCCGGCTCGACTTCGACATCGAGGGCAGCGTGCTCTCGGACACCGCCGCCACCTCACTGCGCGATCAGGCGCTGGCCGCGCTGCAAGCCGAGGACCCGGCCGTGCAGGTCGACTTCACCCTCGCGGTCGCCCCGAACGGGCTGCCCACCGGCAGCGGCTCGGAGTACGCGCTGCTGCAGGACGCCAAGGCCAAGGGCGTGAAGGTGTCGGTCGTGAACATCATGACGATGGACTTCGGCGCCGGGTCCGAACGACCTCGCGGACGCCGAGTCCGCCGCCCAGGGGACCGCCGGCCAGCTCTCGAGCCTGTACGGGATCTCCACCTCGGCCGCCTACGCGATGATGGGCCTGACGCCGATCGCCGGCACCAACGACGACGGCACCGTCTTCTCGACCGCGAACGCCCAGTCGCTGGAGAGCTTCGCCGCGTCCAACGGCGTCGCCGAGCTGTCCTTCTGGGAGCTCGACGGCTACGACAAGGGAACCGGCTACCAGTACTCGTCGATCTTCAACCAGATCACCGGGGGCGGGGGCACCACCCCTCCGCCGAGCGGAAGCAGCGGGCCGATCACCGGGTACGAGGGCTTGTGCCTGGACGACCGCTCGGCCAGCACCGCCGACTTCAACCCGATCCAGGTCTACACCTGCAACGGGACCAACGCGCAAGACTGGACCGTGAACAGCAACGGCAGCCTGACCGTGCTGGGCGACTGCCTGGACGTCGACGCCGCGGGCACCGCCAACGGCACCAAGGTCGACCTGTACCCGTGCAACGGCACCGGCGCGCAGTCCTGGACGCACGAGTCCAACGGCGAGCTGGTGAACACGAATTCCGGCAAGTGCCTGGACGACACCGGCTACGGCGGCTCCGGCACCCAGGCCCAGATCTGGACCTGTGGCGACACCTCCAACCAGCAGTGGAACCTGCCGTGAAGCGGCGGCTCCTCAGCATCCTCGCGGCGGTAGCCCTCGTGTTGGGGCTCGGCACCGCCGTCGCCTACCACGCGCAATCGGCGGCGGCCGCGGCCGGGGCCACCGGGCCGATCACCGGGTACGAGGGGCTGTGCCTGGATGACCGCTCGGCCAGCACCGCCGATTTCAACCCGATCCAGGTCTACACCTGCAACGGGACCAGCGCGCAGGACTGGACCGTTGGATCCGGCAACACCCTGCAGGTGCTCGGCATGTGCATGGACGTCGACGCGGCCGGCACCGCCAACGGCACCACCGTCGACCTCTACACCTGCAACGGCACCGCGGCCCAGGTCTGGGACCCCCAGTCCAACGGCGAGCTGGTCAACCCCAACTCCGGCAAGTGCCTCGACGACACCGGCTACGGCGGCTCCGGCACCCAGGTGCAGATCTGGGCCTGCGCCGACAGCTCTAACCAGCAGTGGACGCTGCCGAGCGGTTCGACGACACCGCCCCCCGGCAACACGCCGAACTTCGGCGCGAACGTCTACGTGTTCACCCCGTCGATGTCGACGTCCACGATCCAGAGCGACATCAACGCGGTCTACAACACGCAGCAGTCGAACCAGTTCGGCACGCAGCGCTATGAGCTGATGTTCGAGCCCGGCACCTACAACGTCAGCGTCCCGGTCGGCTTCTATACCGAGGTCGTCGGCCTCGGGCAGAGCCCGACGCAGACGGTGATCACCGGTGGCGGGATCTACGCCAACGCCGCCTGGAACGACGGGAACGCGACGGAGAACTTCTGGCGCGGGGTGGAGAACATCACCATCGACCCGTCCTCCGGCAGCACCGAGTGGGCGGTGTCGCAGGCCGACCCGATGCGCCGGGTACAGATCGACGGGAACCTCGTGCTCGACGACGACTCCACGGCCAACCCCGCCAACCAATGGTCGTCCGGCGGCTACATCAGCGACTCGATCGTCACCGGTCAGGTCAACTCCGGCACCCAGCAGCAGTTCATCATGCGCAACGACCAGCTCGGCAGCTGGACCGGCTCCAACTGGAACATGGTGTTCGTCGGGGACACCGGTGTTCCCGCGCAGAGCTTCCCCAGCCCTCCGTACACGACGGTGAGCCAGACCCCAACGTCCGACGAGAAGCCGTACCTGTACATCGACTCCGCCGGGAACTGGGACGTGTTCGTGCCCTCGAACCGGACGAACGCCCAGGGCGTCTCGTGGGCCAACGGGAACACCCCGGGAACGTCGCTGCCGCTGAGCGATTTCTACATCGCGACGCCGAGCAGCACGGTCGCCCAGATCAATGCCGCGCTCGCGGGCGGACAGGACCTGCTGTTCACCCCCGGCGTCTACCAGATCAACGGCACCATCGACGTCACCAATCCCGACACCGTGGTGCTCGGCCTCGGCCTGGCCACGCTGGTGTCGAACGGCGGTGACACGATCCTGCAGACCGCTGACGTCAACGGCATCCGCATCGGCGGGTTCATCTTCGACGCCGGCACCACCAACAGCTCGGTCCTGGTCCAGATCGGCCCGTCCGGCTCCAGCGCCAGCCACGCCGCCGACCCGACCGTGCTGTCGGATGTCTTCGCCCGCATCGGCGGAGCCACCGTCGGGCAAGGCCACCCAGACGCTGCAGATCAACAGCAGTAATGTCATCGGCGACGACCTGTGGCTGTGGCGGGCCGACCACGGCAACAGCGGCACGGTCGGCTGGACGGTCAACACCGCCGCCAACGGCCTGGTCGTCAACGGCGCCAACGTCACCATGTACGGACTCGCGGTCGAGCACTACCAGGCGGTGCAGACCCAGTGGAACGGCAACGGCGGAGCCGATTACTTCTATCAGAGCGAGATGCCCTACGACCCGCCCAGCCAGTCCGCCTGGATGGACGGATCCTCCGATGGCTATCCCTCGATCGCCGTCGCCAGCGGCGTGACCAGCTTCCAGGGCTATGGCCTGGGCGTGTACTGCTACTTCGATGTGACCCCGAGTGTGGTCAGCGCGAACGCGCTCACCTCACCGACCTCGTCCGGGGTCCAGTGGCACGATATGGTCACCGTCTCGCTCGGCGGCACCGGAACCATCGAGCACATCATCAACGGCACCGGCGCCGCGGTCGACTCAGGCAGCACCGTGGCCGACCTGACCAGCTACAGCTAATCAGAACAGGAAAGGACCCGGCCGCATCGGAAGAGATCCGATGCGGCCGGGTTCCCTGATGCCGGTCGCGCGGTTAGGAGGTGACGGACGCGGTCGCCGACCCCGAGGTGTACCAGCTGTCACCCGAGAAGGTCACGGTGAACGTGGTGTTCGCCCTGACCGTGTAGACGACGGAGAGCTGGCCCCTGCGGTTGATCGTGGCCCACTTGATCAGCTTCCTCGCACTGCCCTTGGGCTGTGCGTAGATGGCCAGCCTGTGGTTGGCGTGCGGCGCCCCCAAGGTGGCGGTCACCGTCACGTTCCGGCCGGGCCTGACCGACCTGGCCGAGACCGCCAGCCGCAGCGCCGGCTTCGCGGCGGTGATCTTCACCGTCACCGAGTGCGATGAGGGTGCGTAGCCGCCGCTGCTGTAGATCGCGTCGTAGACGTAGGTGCCGGTAGCCGGCGGGACGTTGGTGACGGTGAAGGCGCCCCCGGCCCCGGTCCTGGCGGTCAGGGTGGCCCTGTCCGCCGTGCTGCCGGGCCGCACTCGGGTGATCCGCACCGTGGCCCCGGCCGGCGCGTTGCCGCCGCTGAGGCTGAGCTTGCCCTTCAGGGTCACCCTGGTGCCGGCCTTGTAGCTGGCCCCGGTCGCGGCCAGGGACACCGCGCTCGGCTTGAGCGACTTCAGGATCACGATCGACTCGGGCGGGAGGGTGATACCGCCATTGACCGAGCTGGCGGCGATCGTCCCCGTCACGATCTTCGTGTTCGCCTGGTTCTGGTTGTGGGCGCTGTAGCTCTCCTCGGACAGTTCACCGGTGAGCGACGTGCCGATCGTGACCCGCTCCGCGCTCGAGGTGATGGTGTTGATGAGGGCGACCGCGGTCTGCCCATCCGGCAGCACCGACTGGAAGCCGAGCACGCCCGTCGGGTTGGAGGTCGTCAGCGCCGAGAGGTGCGCGTTCGGCTGAGCCAGCTGCGCGGCGAGAAGGTAGCCGGTGTACGGCGAGAGCGGCTGCGGCGTGCCCTTCAGCGGGTCAGTGAACATCGCCTCGTCGGGCTTGCAGTCGGCCGCCGTGTACTTGATGTTGGACGCGGTGGCCAGCGGCCACCACTGCACGCTCTGCGCGCCTACCGACAGCCACTCGAGCGCGTCGCCCGCCGCGAACAGCGCGCCCGCGGGAGTGCAGGGAATGTTGGTGTCCTGGTAGCTGACGCCGGTCTCGCCCACGGTGAACCTCGCGCCCGGGTCGTACTTGCTCAGCGTGGCCTGGATGCCGTTGGCCTTGCTGTATTCGGAGGGAATCTGCTCCACCGACTGGATCACCTCCTGGGCGGTCGGGTTCCCAGTCCCCCCCGCGTTGCCCACGAAGCCGTACGGGTACCAGTGCACGTCGACGGCGTTGATGTACTGCGCATCGGCGCCGAGGACCTCGTCGTTCCATTCGGTGTTGTCGGCGACGCTGGCCCCATGCACCGTCCCGTCGAACGCCCAGGGCACGACCAGCTCAGCGTTCTTGTTCACGGCCTTCATGGCCTTCATGAACGCCGCCGCGTGGGTGGCATAGGAGGTCGCCAGTTCGGTCGTGCCGGGGTCCGGGTTCGCCGGGTTGATCACGCAGCCGCTGGTCGGCGTCATGCCGGCGATGTACTGGTTGGGCTCCCAGCACCCGTAGTTCTCGTTGCCGATCTCCCACTCGGTGACGGCCTGGCCGCGGGTGGTATCCGCCTGCTTTACCCAGGCGGCGGCCCAGCCGGGCTCGCCCGTGCCGTAGTTGACCGTCACCATGGACTGCGCGCCGATGGCCCGCGCGGCCTGGGAAAACGTCGAGAACTTGAGCGCGTCCTCGTTATGCGTGGCGCACTTGGCGCCGTAGTCGCCCGCCGTGGGGGGCTTGCAAGCGCCGATGTCGGTGTCGTTCGCGTAGTAATACTCGTCGGCGGTCGTCCCGCCGCCGAAGTGGATCTGGGTGATTCCGGCCGCCTTGAGCTCTGCCCGCACGGCTGTCAGGTTCGCCGGGTTGGTCCACGGGGCGACGTCGATGCCGAGCGGCCCCGCGGTGAGCTTCACCCCCGCGACCACCTGCGGGCTGGCGGTGGCCGCCCCGGCCATGCCCGGCCATGCCGCGCCCGCCAAAACCGCGAGCGCGACGCTGGCGCCACCTGCGCATATCGCTTGCTTCCGGCCCCGCCTAGACAGTCTTCGAGCCACAGTCCACCCCCGCCATTCATTGTTTTGCAAAGACCCGATACAGGCTAAATCGGTCAAATCACGAACGCATCAAGAACGCCGATATTGCGACCGAGACTTAATGTGAGCAGGCGCTGGGCGCCGCTGGGGTGCGCTCACGGGCTGGGGCGGCGACGGTGGGTAACCGGGCGGGCGGCCCGGGACCCGCTTAGCCTGGGAAAACGCGGGTAGCGCAGGTCCGACGAAAGGACGGACCCAACCATGTGGGCATTCTTCTCCAGGCGCCTGCGGATGTGGCTGCTGCTGGCCATCGCCCTGCCGCTGACCCGGGCGCTCGTGCATCGCCTGGCGGTGGCCGCCGGACGCCGTGACCCGTCCACCCGGACGGCACGGACGCTGGGCCACGCCGACTCCGCGGTCACCTCGGTATCCGAGCGGGCGGCCCGCAGGCAGGAACGCCGCAAGGCGAAAAAACGGTGACCCGTTACTCGCGCTAGCCGGACGCTAGCCGATGTTGTCGCTCTGTGAGACGTTGAAAGCCGCGAGCTTGCGCAGTCGTCCCTCGATGTCCTGCTGGACCTCATCGGGGGACTGGGTGCCGTCGACGGTGAACATCCATTCCCGGCCGGCGTAGTAGTCCAGTAGCGGGATGGTCATCTCCCGGTAGACCTGCAGCCGGTGGGCAATGACGTCCTCGGTGTCGTCAGCCCCGCGGCCGCGGGCGAGCAGCCGCCGGATGAGCTCCTCGTCCGGCACGTCCAGGTGCACCGCGGCCTGAACCTCCACGCCGAGCGCGTGCGCGACCTCGAAGGCCGCCTTGGCCTGGTCGACCGTGCGGGGAAAGCCGTCAAGCACGTAACCGCCGGACTCCACCGCGGCGACGACTGGCTTGCGCAGCATGTCCATGACCACGGCATCCGGCACCAAGTCGCCGGCGTCGACGTAGGCCTTGATCGTCTGCCCGAGCGATGTCTGGTCCTTGACGTGCTGGCGCAGCAGGTCACCGCTGGAAATGTGGGCGATGTTGAACCGTTCGGCCAGTCGCGCGGCCTGGGTTCCCTTGCCCGCGCCGGGAGCTCCGATCAGCAGCAAGCGCATCGGTCACCTCGTCTTTCGTCTCGGCAGCGCGAACCGGGGAATGCCCGGTCGCTGCCCGCGGTGGCCGTCTCCATTACAAGATCCTCCTACGTTCCACCACCTCGAGGCAATGTCGCGTTTGTTACCCCGTAACCGCTTCGTGCTACCAGTCGCCCCACTCCAGGGCCGGCGCGGGCAGCTCCGGTGGCGTCAGGAACGCGGGCGGGGCGGTCAGGTCCAGTGCGCCCAGCGGCGCCGTCGCGGCCGCGTCGCGCCTGGTCAGCGCGGGCAGGTTCCACTTCTCCTCGATGAGCTTGAGCACCGAGGTGTGGTCGAATATGTCCGGCAGGACGCAGTCGGGCCGGGCATAGGGCGACACGATCACGGCGGGCACCCGGAACCCGTAGGTGTCGTAGGCATCCGGGCAGCCCAACACGAGCTTCTCGGCATTGCGCACGTAGCCGGGGAACAGCACCTTCAGCACGCTGCGGAGCAGGGATGGGTGCGCGACCCGGCTGCGGCCGGGGACGTCGTCCGGCGGCACCGCGGCCGGCGGGGCGACATGATCGTAATAGCCGCCGTTCTCGTCGTAGAGCCAGATGAGCAGGGTGTCGGCCCAGGCCGGGCCGTGCATGACCCGGTTGATCACCTCGGCCGCGAAGCTCTCGCCCTTGGCGATGTCTTGCGGGTTCTCCTCCGAGAAGCTGCGGAAGTCCGGGTCGACGATGGCGAACGACGGGAGGTCGCCGGAGTCCGCGTCGGCGAAAAACCGCTCGATGCTGCGCACGTGGGCCATGTAGCTGGCCATCCCGAGCGGGTAAATGGCCGACGTGAACTGGAGGTCCCGCTTGAACATGTCGCTGGTCTTGCTCAGCGGCCGCCCGAGGTGGGTCAGATGGTGCCGGGTCCGGCGGCGCCGGTACTGCACGAAACGGCGGAACTCGGACTGGTCGCTGCTGGCGGGCCGGTAGTTGACCCAGGAGATCCGGTGCCTGGTCAGCATCTCCATGATCGTGCCCGCCCGCGGCCGGTCAAGCAGGTTCACCGGCAGATCATCCATCAGGCCGTTGGCCGTCCCCGCCAGCAAGAACCGGCGGTTCGGGAACGTCGGCCCCAGGCACGAGCTGAACCAGTGGTCGGCCAGCGGGAAGGTCCGGGCCAGCCCGTGGTAGAAAGGCAGGTCCTCCTCGGTCCAGTAGGCCATGGCGGCGGCCTTATTGGCTCCGGGCGCGAGCTGCTCGGTCGAGGTGACGAAACCGGTCATCTTACCCTCGGCCCACTGGCCGTGGCTGGCGCTCCAGCTCTGGCCGGGTGCTCCGGCCTCGTCCTGCACGGTGGAGCTCGCGTGATAAGACCGCAACACAGTGCCCGCGGAGTCCCGATTTTCGGCATTCGGCTGGCCGTCGTCACCGCGCGGTAGCCCCTCACCGCGGCCGAGGGTGCCGAGATAGCTGTCGAAGGAGTGGTTCTCCATCATCAGGACGACGATGTGCTTGATCTGCGGCAGCCGGTCGGTGCCGGCCGGGCGGGCGGGATCGGGCCGGTCGCCCGGCCGGGCGGGACGCTTGCGCCACTCCCGCTGGCGCAGCTTCTGGCGTTCGATCCGTTCCCAGACGCCCGCGCCAGCCGTGCCATCCGCTGAGGGGCTAATGAAATGCTGCACCCGTACCGTCCTAGTCAGTCCAGTACCAAGGAACCGTCACCCGGCGGCGCCCCACGCGCAGCTACCCTACCCATTCCGCGCGAAACGGCGGGGAGGGGATGTGCGTCCCCTCCCCGCCGCCGTCTTGCGGTTGTTACGGGTAGATCAGGATCTCGGAGGCCTGGGCGCCGTTCTGGACGCTGTTGGCGGTGAAGCTCGAGCTGCACGTACTGGTCGCTGGTGCCCGGACGGGCAGCGCGATGGTGACCGTGTTGCCGGTGGACGGGTTCCAGGTGTAGGTGGCCGAGCCGACGAGGGTGGAGTAGCTGCTGCCGTTGGCCGAGCCGAGAACCGACAGGGTCTGGGTCCTGCGTTGACCATGCCGCCGATGGCGGCAGGTCGATGGTGATGGACCCGAGGGTCTGGGCGGACCCGAGGTTCACCGTGAACGTGCTCGGCCAGGCGCCGTTGTTGGCTTCCCAGTAGGTGCTGGTGTTCCCGTCGACGGCGTTGGCGGGTGTGTACACCTGGGTGTAGCTGGACGCGGTGACCGGGGCGTTGAGCGCCAGGTTGGTGGTACTGGCGGTGCCGGTGCCTGATAGCGCCACCGTCAGCGGGCTGCCCGGTGCGCTGGAGGCCACCGACAGGTTTCCGCTCGCCGACCCGGTGGCGGTGGGGGCGAACTTCACGCTGACCGTGCAGGTGCCGCCCGCGGGGATGGAAGTACCGCAGGTGTTGGTCTGGCTGAACGCCCCGGTGACGCTGACCGACGATACCGACGCCGCGCTGCTGCCCGGGTTGGAGACCGTCACCGTCTGCGCCGAGCTGGTCGAGCCCGAGGCCACGTCGCCGAACGACAGGGTCGTCGGTGACGCGTTCAGCGCGCCCGGCTGCACCGGGTTCGGGTAGGCGGTCAGCACCGGGGTGGTGCTCCAGCCCGAGTTGCCGCTGCCGAGGTTGAAGGTGAAGGCCCCCGCCGTGTTCGACGGATAGGCGTAGTTGTAGGCCCCGGGCACCCCGACGCCGCTGGCGGTCACGCCGCTGACGCTGGCCGAGCCGGTGGTCTCCGCCTGCATGACAACCGTGCCCACGTTGGCCACGTTGACGTTGCTGATGTTGAGGCCGGAGATCGCGTAGCCGTTGCCGCTGCCGCTGACGAACTCGAACGCCTCGTAGGGGCTGTCCAGGATCGCGCCGCCGCTGTAGTTCACGGTGACGCCGCTGAAGGCGGAGTCGTACGAGTCGAACTGAACGGCGCCCATCGGGTGGTCCCAGTTCGGGTTGTACGCGCCCGCCCGGATCAGGTAATTGCCGGTGACGTTGATCGTGCCGGTCAGCGGGGTGAACGGGGTGAGGAACTGCTCGTTGGAGATGGCTATCCCGCTGCCCAGGGCGTTGTCATCGGCGACCACGTTGTTGCTGATGGTGTTGTTCGAGCCGCCGTAATCGGCGATGCCGTTGGCCAGGGTCGGCGCGACGATCGTGTTGTTGGCGAAGGTGATGTTGGAGTCCGCCGTGGGCTAGGACCAGATCGCCAGGCTGTCATCGCCGGTGCCGCCCTGCGGGATCCAGACCGCCTCCCCGGCCGCGTTCGCCGCGGTGATCGCCTGGTTGAACGCGGAGGTGGAGTCGCTCGCACCGGTCGCGTCCGCGCCGTAGCTGGCCACCGAGACCGTGCCGGCGGGCTGGGCGGTGGCGGCCGGCACGTTGTAGAAGTCCGCCACGTCGAGCGTGTACGGGACGGCGGTGTCGGACGAGCCCACCTGGAAGGTGACGGTGGTGCCGGCCGGGTACGTCTGGCCGAACATCATCCGCGCGTCGTCGTAGAACTTGTGGGTCATGCTGCCGGTGATGCCCGACGTCGTGATGTAGCTGTAGGCCGAGGTGAGGCTGAGCTCCTGGCTGAGCTTGGTGCCGTGCGCTCGCTGGAGCACAGCCATGGGGATCGAGCCGCAAGTAATTTCGGCAACTTACGGCCGGCGGGTTCTGTGGTGAGAATGGGTCCACTGTTACCAGAAAAGAAGAAACCACCGGCCGTTCAGAATCAAAGATCTCTTGATCTGAACGGCCGGTGGCTCTCACCTGACATGCCCGCGAAATAAAGTTCCAGTTCGGGCCTTTATACTGCTTGAACGGGAATTACGGCAGGTGCCACACCTGGTTGGAGGTGTCCGCGCAGGACCAGATCTCCAGCTGGGTGCCGGAGCCGCCGTAGCCGGTATCGTCGAGGCACTTGCCCGATTGCGGGTTGTAGAGCTCGCCGTTGGATTGCGGGATGAAGACCTGCGCAGCCGTGTTGTTACAGCTGTAGAGGTCCACCACCGTCCCGTTGGCGGTGCCGCCCGCATCGATGTCCATGCACTTGCCGAGTGCCTGCAGGGTGCTGCCCGCCGCAACGACGGTCCACTGCTGCGCGTTGGTGCCGTTGCAGGTGTAGACCTGAACCGGCGTGTAGTTCGCGCTGTTGGCGCCACGGACGTCGACGCACAGTCCGTCGTAACCGGTGATCGGCCCGGTGGACCCGGTGGGAGGAGGGGTACCCCCGCCGCTGCCGCTGGTCGAGTACGCGGCGACGTAGGCGACGCGCATCGTGCCGCCGGAGGTGGTCGCGCTGGTCGGCGAGGTGCAGTTGCAGACGCCGTTCGGGTAGGCGCCGCCCATGGCCAGGTCAAGGATGATCGACAAGTTATGGTCGAACGCCGCCTGCCACGTTGCGGTGCCCACCTGGGCTTCGGTCACGGTGAAGTACGAGTTGCCGTCCAGGTAGAACGTGATCGACTCGGCCGCGGTATTCGTCCGGTTGAGGATCATCGTGTAGGTGTGATAGCCGGACTGGCAGCCCGAGCACCCCACCAGTCCGCTGCCGATGCCGTCCGGCTCGTTGCAGGGGCCGCCCGGGTCGGTGCCGCAGTGCACCGTCCCGGAGAGCTCGGACAGCGAGTTGACGTCCTCCATGATGTCGATCTCGCCGTTCTCCGGCCACTGTCCCGGGCCCAGCATCCAAAACGCCGGCCAGTAGCCCAGGCCGCCGGTCGGCTGCTCGATCGAGGCGGTAACCTCCAGCTCGCCGCCCGCGGGCGCGCCCACGTTGGCGGAGGTGGTCTGGACCCGGCCAGACGTCCACGAGCTGCCGCTGCCGATCGCGGTGATGTCGAGGTTGCCGCTCCCGTCCTGGTGCACGTTGCTGGTCGAGTTCGTCATCGTCTCGATCTCGCCGGTGCCAAAGGTAGAGCCGGCCCCGGTGTCGTACATCCACTGGGAATCGATGCCGGACCCAGAAGCGCCGCTGAAGTCGTCACTGAAGACGGTCGACCAGCCCGACGGCGCACCAGGAACCGTGGCGGGCCGGACGATGGCCGGCGCCGCCTTGGTGGCCGGGGCCGCGAGGGCCGCGGCTGACGGCGCCATGGCCGCCGTCAGCGCGATCACCGGCGCGATGACGGCGAGCGCCAGGACCGTTCTGGGACGCCATCTGGTGGCGCCCTTCCACCTACGCACGACGCGCTGCGATCTGCCAGGCATGCCCGGCCTCCTTAACCCCCCTGGGTTGTAATAGGAAAATTTCCTATTCTTGACCGGAACGTAACGTCGAGGTTTCGCGCCGTCAATCGCGACAACCGTTAATAAAACGTAAATCACCAGGACCGAACTTGCGGCTGCGGGTCATTAGACGGTCCGATGCCCTCTGGCAGTAGTCATGAGGCGAAGTGCCGTGCCTGCCCCGGGGCAGCAGCAGGGCGGCAGCGGTTCAGCACCGCTGCCGCCCTGCATCCGGGTGTCCGTTCTTAGGCGGTCGCGGGCGTGGACTCTTCGCTGCGATCGGCTGCCGTCCGGCGGCGCAGGCGCTGCGGCAGGTGGCCGCGGCGGAAGGCATCCTCGTTCGGCTTGATGAGCATCGTGGTGGCAGTCAGCCAGAGCGCGGCGAAGAGCAGGCTGGCGAGGATGTCGGTCGGGTGATGCTCGCCCCGGTACATGCGGGCGGTGGCGATCATGACCGGCATGCCGATCGCCGGGATCAGGAACAGGTAGCGCCACCAGCCGCGGGCGTGGCCGATGACCAGGATCGCGATAGCGACATAGAGGCAGGTGGTCGCGGCCATGTGACCGGACGGGAAGGCCGAGGTGGGCAGGCCCGTGTCGAGGTGGGGAACGGCAGGTCGCGGGCGCTTGACGATTTCCTCGACTATCAGGAAGGCACCCAGTTCGCCGAACATGACCACGGCGATGAAGATCACCGGCCGCCAGCGGCGGGTGACGGCGAGGAACACGACGCAGGTGACCACGCTGACGATGAGGATGTCCTGGGTCGCCCCGAGGTTGCTCGCGATGAGGCTCAGGTGGTTCAGCGACGGCGTGCGGTGCGCGGCGAACCAGCGCGGGATCGTGCGGTCGCCCAGCAGGTCGCCGTTCCCGTTGTGGGTGATCATGATCAGCTTGCCGATGCCGGTGAGGAGGCCGATGATCAGCACCCAGATCACCACGAGGGCGGCGGCGATACGGCCGTACTGTTTGACTCGGTCATGGTCCATGGGGGTCTCCGGTTCTGCTGGCTGGAGGTCGGTGCGGGCCTCGGGCTCAAGGCCCTCGGTCAGCGGATCGGTCACCGGTGCCCCGGCGGCCTGACGGGACAGTTCGAAGGCGAAGGCGGTGATGCCCAGCCAGGTGATGCCGAGCGCCCAGGCGCCCAGCACGTCGGAGAGGTAGTGCACGCCGAGCAGCAGCGGCTCACGCCGATCGCGGCGATCAGCGTGACGATCACCGCGGTGAATACCCGGCGCCCTATGCCGCGGGTCGCGGGCAGGAAGACCAGGAACAGGGCGCCGTAGCAGACGATCGAGCCAAGCGCGTGCCCGCTGGGGAAGCTGTCGCCGGTCCCGTAAGCGACGGGATGGGCGACCACCGGGCGCAGCCTGCCGACCAGTGCCTTGAGGACCGGGTCGAGCGTCAAGACGCCGGCCCCGGTGACCAGCAGGTAGAGCGCGAGCCGCCACCGGCGCCTGATCGCGAGCCAGACGACGGCCAGGCCGGTCAGCGTCCACAGCACGCCGCTGCTGCCGAGCCAGGTGACCGCCTTGATCACGCTGACCACCGCCGGGTGGCCGGCCACGATGCTGTTCAGCCGGGCCGCGGCGCCGTGATCGACTGACTCGAGCGGCGCCCAATTCAGCCGCACCAGGATAAGCAGCAGCGCGAAAACGAACGCCGCCGCGGTTACGACCGCGAGCGGTGCGAGAGTGCGCCTGGCAACGACGGCTGACATGAGGTCCCCCACTGCCCGTTGCCGACGGCTTCACACCCTTTGCGGCACCACTCCAAAAAGCACGGGTGCCGGAATGCACGGCCAGGGAGGCGCCGCGGACCCGCGGTTGCCGATGTTTGCGCACTTGTTAACGAGGTAGTCACGGGTATGCATTCCGCACAAGCGCCGGGAATAACGCGCTCCGCAAGGCGGGCCTCCCACAGCCCCGTTGCTCACTTCCTGGCCCGGGCGGGCCTGACCGCGCGGGGTGTTATTTACATCCTCGTTGGCTGGGTCGCGGTGCTGGTCGCGCTGGGGGACAGCGCACGCGAGGCGGACCAAACGGGTGCCTTGCAGATGCTCGTAGGTAAGTCCTACGGACTGGTCTCGCTCTGGCTGCTCGGCATCGGCTTCGCGGCCTACGCGCTATGGCGGCTAAGCGAGGCCGCTTTCGGCGTCACCGGCGACAAGCCCGGGGCTGGCCCCAGGCTCAAGTCGCTGGCCCGGGCGATCATCTATGCGGGTCTGTCTTACCTGACGTTCACCGTGATCGCCGGCAAAGCGCACAGTCAGTCCGGCCGCCAGCAGGACATCACGGCCACCGCCATGCAGCACACCACCGGGCGGGTGCTGGTCGGCCTTGTCGGGCTGGTCATTGTCATCTGCGGCATCGTCTTGGTGGTCGAGGGTGCCCGTAAGAAGTTCATGAAGTACCTGCAGACAGCCCAGATGAGTGCCAGGCTGCGCCGCGCCGTCAAGCTGCTCGGCATGACCGGGACGATCGCCCGCGGGGCGGTCTTCGCCTTGGTCGGCGTGCTCGTAATCGACGCGGCAGTCACCCACAAGGCATCCGAGTCCGGCGGCATCGACAAGGCGCTGCTGACACTGCGCGATCAGCCATTCGGTGAGTTCCTGATGCTGCTAGCCGCGCTCGGCCTGCTGATCTTCGGTATCTACGGGCTGTGCGAGGCCCGCTGGCGGAAGGTCTGAGCCCGGCGGACGCCGCGCACCCGAACGAGAGCGGACTAGGACCCGAAAAGTGAGGAACTGATATGGCGACGGTCGCGGTGGTGGCCCACTCGGGGAAGAGCTTCGGGGGCGGCCTGCCCGAGTTGCGGCGGATCCTGGCTCTGGAAGGCGTGACCGATCCCCTGTGGTACGAGGTGGAGAAGAGCCGCCGCGCGCCCAAGTACGCCCGGCGGGCCGTCGCCAAGGGGGCTGACGTGGTGTTCGTCTGGGGCGGTGACGGTACCGTCCAGCGCTGCGTCGACGCGGTCGCGGGGACCGACACGGCGGTGGCGATCCTGCCCGCGGGAACGGCGAACCTGCTGGCCGAGAACCTGAACGTGCCGCATGATCTGGCCGAGGCGGTGCTGGTCGGCTTGCACGGCGAGCGGCGCCGGCTGGATACCGGCTGGGTGAACGGCGAGCGGTTCGCGGTGATGGCGGGTGCGGGCTTCGACGCGCGGATGATCGCCGAGGCCGACGGTGGCATGAAGGAGCGGCTGGGCCGCGCCGCCTACGTCGTCACCGGGATCAGGAACCTCCGCACCCGCCCGGTCAGGGCAACCATCAAGGTAGACGGCAAACCCTTCTTCAAGGGCAAGGTCTCGTGTGTGCTGGCCGCGAATGTCGGCAAGATACTCGGCGGGGTCGAGGCTTTCCCGCAGGCGCAACCGGATAACGGGCGCCTTGAGCTAGGGGTGGTGACCGCCCGCAATCCCGTCCAGTGGGCCCGGACGTTCGGCCAGGTCGCCCTCGGGCATCCGGACCAATCTCCCTTCGCCAAGGTCACGCAGGGGAAGAAGTTCCGCATCCGGTTCGACCACAAGGTCATCTTCGAGCTTGACGGCGGCGCCCGCCCGGCCAGCAAGACGCTGCGCATCAAGGTCCGCCCGCACTCGGTCACCGTCTGCGTCCCGCCCCCGGTCCCCGCTTAGCGTGTTGACGCCGGGGAGATCGTGAACGGATTTGTTCCCCGCGCCCGCCTGCGCGGCTTATGCTCCGCCTATAAGGGACTGCCAGCCGCCGGGGGTACTGATGCGGGTCATTGTCACCGGCGGCGCCGGATTTGTCGGGAGCCTGCTCGCCAGGCGGCTGCTGGCCGGGCCGGTCGCGATTGGCGGCGGCGGCCCCGCCGGCGTGGATGAGCTGGTGCTGGCCGACCTGGTGGCGCCCGCTTCCGGCCTGGCGGCCGACCCGAGGGTGCGCGTGGCGACGGTCGACCTGGTGACGGAGGCGGGCGATCTCGGCCGCGCCGACGTCATCTTCCATCTGGCCGGCGTGGTCAGCGGCGCGGCCGAGGCCGACTTCGACCTGGGGATGCGCACGAACATCGACGGGACGCGCGCCGTCCTCGAGCTGGCCAGGCGGCAGGCCGAGCCGCCGGTGCTTGTCTTCTCGAGCTCGGTGGCGGTGTTCGGGCCCGAGCCCGAGCCGGGCCTGGCCGGCGTCGTCGGCGACGACACCCTCCCGCGGCCGCGGTCGAGCTACGGCACGCAGAAGTTCATTGGCGAGCAGCTGGTCGCGGACTGCACCCGCAAGGGCTTCGTCCGGGGCCGGTCGGTGCGGCTGATGACCGTGGCGGTGCGGCCGGGCCGGCCGAACGCGGCGGCGTCGAGCTTCGTGTCGGGGATCATCCGCGAGCCCCTGGCCGGGCTGCGGGCGCCGTGCCCGGTCCCGTCCGACACCCCGGTCGCGCTCGCCTCGCCGGGCCGGGCCCTGGACGGGATCCTGCGCGCGGCCGCCGTGACCGACGCGGACTGGGGCGACCGGACCGCGGTGACCCTGCCCGGTCTGACCACGACGCCGCGGGATATGGCGGCCGCCATGGACCGGGTGGCCGGCTACGCCGCCAGCGACCTCATCGACTGGACCGACGACCCGGTGATCGGCGCCATCGTCCGCAGCTGGCCGGCCCGGTTCGAGACGCGGCGCGCGCACGCGCTCGGGCTGCGGCCCGACCGGTCGTTCGATGACATCGTGCGCGAGTACATCAGCGGCCTGGCCGCCGCGGCCGGCGCTAGCTCCCGATGATCTGGGATGCGGGCTTGTGCGGGACTGGGGCCGCTCGTGTTCGGCGGGCCGCCCGGCTGCACGCGGGCTCGGCTGCGGGCGGCGATGATTCCGCGGCGGTCCCGCAGTCGGTATTGCAGGTGCTGAGGAGACCGCCGGGCCGGCGGATCCCGGCGAGGACGCTCCGGCGGCCGATGGCCGCCGGGCCGGGAGGAAGGCAGTGGCATGGCGGACTGGAAAAGGGAGATCGGCGCGATAACGCTCTACGTCCCCGATCTCGGCGAGGCCCGGGCGTTCTACGCGAACGCGTTCGGCCTGGATGTCCAGCTACTGGACGACGACTCGGCAATGCTCCGGCTCGAGGGGATCTTCCTGTTCCTGGCCCGGTCCCCGACGGCGGCCGAGCCGCTGCCGGAGGTCCTCGATCAGGCCGGGAAGGGCGCCGGGCAGTTCGCGATCATCGTCGATGATGTGGACGCTGTGTGCGCCGAGATCGCCGGGCGCGGTGTGCCGCTGATCACCGGACCGGCCGACCGGGAGTGGGGCATGCGGACGGCGACCTTCGCCGCCCCGGGCGGCCACATCTGGGAGATCGCCCAGAATATGCCCGCCGCGGGCGGCTGACGGCGCCCACTCCCGGCCCTGCTCAGTGGACGGTCACATTGAATGCGCCCGCGGTCAGCCCCTGGCCGCTCGTCCATGGTTCAAATCCCGCCTCGACGTCGATGAGGGACCATGAATTCTGCATGTAGCCCTTCGACACCGCATAGGCGGCTAGCGGGCCCAGGTCCATATTGCTGACCGAGCTCACCGGGCTATTGGCGACGAACGATACGGTGCCGCCACTGCCCGACCCGCCGTACCAGACGGTAAAGCTTATTCCGTCGAGGTTAACGGTCGGCCCCGGGCTTCCGGCTGGCTCAACGCCACCGAAGTGGTTGAGCCAGATCATCATCTCGAGACCGCTGCTGTTGTTGTTTGTGCTCTGGGCCGGGTTGTACCAGATGTCGTACGAATCGTCCCAGGCACCGCTGCTGACGGTGGTGGTGCTGTAGGTCGTCGTCACTTTATTGGGGGTGCTGGTCATCGTTGAAACCGACACCGGCAAACCACTATTTGCCGTGCAGTCACCCCAATGGCATCCCTTGTAAAGCGACGGGTAGGCTCCGGGCGCGCCATCGTGAGCTACGCTCACTCCGGAGCTTGATATCGTGAAATCGGGACTGCCGTCGGTGCAGATCTTAAAGTCAGCACCGGAATTGTACTCATTCGCCTGCAGGTGGTACGTATCGCCGTCTAGCTGGGTAACGGTGTTATTGGCCCCGCCATTCTGGTTTGTGGTGCAGTTCGTCATGCCGGACGGCGGCGTGCTGGGCGCGGGAGAGGACGCGACGGGCACCGGGACCGGCGGTGAACTCGGCGCCGGGCTGGAGGATGGCAACGGACTGGGCTGCGTGCTCGGCGATGAAGCCGACGTCGGGCTGGCGGGCGCGCTCGGCACCCGGGTCGGCCGCACCTTCGGCGGCGGCTTGGATGACGAAGACGGACTGGCTGACGAAGTAGGGCTGGGCACCGGGCTCGGCGATGATGCCGGGCCGGACAACGCGACCCAGTGCACCTGAACCGAGTTGGTCGGGCACTCGGTCGAGGTCGTCGATATGCCGGAGATCTTCCCCGACGCCAGGCAGGCGTAGACGGTTACGGTCCCCTCGGAGGGGTCGGGGACGGCATGGGCGAAGCTGTCTACCATGGCGGATGTGACCCACGCGCTGTCCAGGGTCTGCGCCTTCTCCGGGGTGCCGCCACCTGACAGCGCGACCCCGCCCGCTACTGCGCCCGCCAGCAAGCCCAGCACGCCAGTGGCGGCCAGGGAAACACGCCTTCGGGACTTCCCGCGCGCATTCCGGGGCTTCCTATGCGAAGCCATGTGCCCTCCTCGTCGCTCCCGGCGGCCACCGCATACGCGCGAGACACCATCAGGAGACCGAATCGTTACTACATGGTGATACGGGCGGTACGCGGCCGGCGTTCAAATGGGCTGCAGGTGGTCCCTAAGATGACCCGATGCAACTACTGAGGATGGCCCAGTCGCGCGGGTAACACTGCGGTTTTGTAGTCACTTTGGACGGTATGGGCGACGCACGACGCTTGAGTGAAGGTTTTCTTGCTACCGGAACTGCCACCCCAACAGTCATCGCAAACAAAGCAACAGAAACTGACATGGCCGCACATAGGGAGAAAGCGGCGCAGACCGTTGACAACGGGTTCCGCACACAACGCCGCCGCAGCAGTGCGCCCTAAGGAGATCTAACGAGCGAGGGTGTTCGCGACCGGCGCCGTGGCGCTTCCGCCGGGTACCGCAAAGCCGCCCCGTAGTCGCCTTCCCCGTCCGAGATCAGCCCATCGGGCCTAACGTTGAGACCTAGCGCTCCGGGAGGAAGCCGCGAGGCATTGCCGGGTCTCGGGGATGCCTCTCCCCTCTGCAGAAAGGGCAACGCGATGGATTCAGATACCCGGACCAGGTCCGCGATCGAGGGGCACTGGCAGGCATCGGAGAGCGGGGATAGCGAAACTGAGCACGCCATCTACGCCGCGGACGCGATCCTCGATTATCCCCAGTCCGGGGAACGATTCCGGACTCGCGCGTCGATCGCGGCGCAACGCGGCGGGCACCCGGCCACCCGGCACTTCACCGTCATCCGGATCAGTGGCGGCGGGAATCTATGGGTGAGCGAGTGCATCATCACCTACGACGGCGCGCCGACCTACTCGGTGAGCATCATGGAATTCGCTGACGAGCATGTGGTGCACGAGACGCAGTACTTCGCGGACCCCTTCAGTTCGCCTGCCTGGCGGGCGAACCTCGCGGAGCCGATGCCGGGCAGGACCATCGCCAGGGCCTGAGCCGGGAGATCAGCTGATGGTGAGTACCGGGTAGGGCGACTCATGCAGCAGCCGGACCGGGACCGAGCCGATCACGCGATGCGGGACATGACGAGAGCGGCCGGTCACGATGACGGGCGTGCTGGCGGGGTCGGCGGCGGCGTAGCTCCCGGCTGCGTCAAGCAGCGCGTCGGCCGCCGATTCCTGGCGGCGCTCGAACGTGTAGGGCATGCCAGCCGCGGCGGCGAGTTCCCTGGCCGCCTCAGCCACGCTGGCGGCCTTCTGGTCGCGGGCCTGGTCCATCTCGGCGCGGCCGAATCCGGCTAGGTCGCTGTCGATGAGCTCATGGTCGGCGTAGATGACGTGCAGGGTGCCAGGGCGGGACCTGAGGAGGCCGGCGCCCCAGCTGAGCGCCCGCCGGGCCGGCTCGGAGTCGTCAAAGCCGACGACCAGGTCGACGGGCCCGGTCGGCCCCGCACCGGGGACGCTGCCGCCGGCGGCGGGGCTGGGCAGGGCGGACACCGGTTCGGCCGGGACGAGCGGTACCTCGGCCGGGACAAGTGGCGTGCCGGGCTCGGTCAGTGCGGGGGCGGCGCGTCGGAGCGTCGTGACCAGGATCAGGCCGACGACGCCGGCCAGCGCCCAGGCGGCCAGGGTCCAGAGGTATGCGCCGGTGTCATGGCCGCCGAAGTAGACGACGTTGCGGATGGTGCCGGCCGCGATCCCCAGCGGCAGCACCGGGCTGAGGGCGCGCAGGAAGCCGGGCGTGAAACTGGCCAGGTTGGCCGGCCCGCCACTGGCCGGGATCCCGAACACGATGAACACCAGGACGGCCAGGGCGACCAGGGGCGGCCGGATCCGTGCCAGCAGCGCGGTGGGGGCGGCCACCGCCAGCGAGAACAGCGCGACAATGCCGGCCAGCGCCGCGTAGTTGCCCAGGCCGGCGATGCCGTCCGCGATCGCCGCCGCGACCAGCCCGCTGGCGACGGCGGCGGCCACCGGCGCGGCCACGGCCCAAGCGCGCCGGGTGCGGCGCAGTGCCAGCGCCGACCCCGAGCCCGCCGCCAGGCTGGGGATCAGCACGCTGAGGACAACGAACCAGGACGACAGTGCCTGGGAGTCAGTGGGCAGCGGCGGGACAACGTCCGACACTATGAGAGGCCGTCCGGAGTGTGCCGCCACGGCGGTGAAGGCGCCGTTGAGAGCCTGCTCGGGCCCGGTGCCCCCGGCCTGGGTGACCAGCAGGTGCAGGTTGGCCCTGGTAGCGACCAGCGCCCCATCAATCTCACGCTGCGCGATCCCGGTCATCGCGCTGGCGGCGCTGGGGTAGCTGCGGAAGCTGAAGGCGCCGGGGGCGGCGCTGCCCAGGGCGTGCTCGACCTGGCGCGTTACCGCGGCGGAAGCGACGATGCCGACGGGAAGGCCGTGCGGTGCCGGCTGGTGGAAAGCGCTGAGGGTCAGCGCGACGAAGATCGCCACGAAGGCCGCACTGGCCAGGATGAAGCCCGCGATCGCACGGTACTGGGCCGGAAACCGGCGGCCCTGACCTGCGTGCCTTGCCGCCACGGGCGGCCTCCCTTTAAATGCCAACGGTTGTTGGCACAACATTAAGCGCCGCTCAAGTGAATGTCAACAAGTGTTGGCAAACAGACGTTGACATGGATAGGATGGGGCACTGTGACGGACATCAGCGGTGCGGCGGTACCGGCGGCGGACCCGCCCGGCCCGGTACCCGGCAGCGGCGGGCCGCGATCTGAGCGCACCCGCCGGGCCATCCTCGATGCCGCCCGATCGATGTTCGCCGCACGGGGGTACGAGGCGACCACCATCCGCGCCGTCGCCGCGCGGGCCGACGTCGACGCGTCGATGGTGATGCGCTACTTCCAGTCCAAGGCGGGGTTGTTCACGGCCGCCGTCACCCTCGATCTGGAGGTCCCCGACCTGCGCTCCGTGCCGCCCGGCGGGCGCGGCGAGTCTCTCGTCCGGCATTTCATCAGCCGCTGGGAGGATCCGCCCCGCGATGACGAGATGATCGCCCTGATCCGGACCGCCGCCACCAGCGAGACCGTCGCCCATCAACTGCAGGACGTATTCGGCCAGCTGGTCACCCGGCCGATCGCCGATCTGGGCGACGAGCAGGCGGCCGAGCGCGGCACCTTCATCGCCGCGCAGCTGCTCGGCGTGGCCCTGTGCCGGTACATCCTGCACCTGGAGCCGCTGGCCTCGATGCCGTCTGATGACGTAGTAGCTGCCGTCGCCCCGTCGGTTCAGCGCTATCTGACCGCGGACGTCGCGCCGCCAGCACCGCCCTCGTCTTGATCGGCGTGGCCCCCGCCACCAGCTCGGCTACCGGCGCTGTCGGCTCTGATGAGCAGAGGGAGAAACCACCGTACGTTCAGAAGAAAAAGGCTTGGGTTCTAGGGGTCGTCGCAAGGACTTCAGCCCGAACGCACGCGTGGTTCCACCTCGGCTCGCAGCGGCCACCGCCCTACTCGGGGGCGGCCTCGACTCCGGTGGTGACCCAGGGCCGGGCGACCCGGGCGATGTCGGCCTCGGAGGCGCCGGCGAACGCGTCGAGCTGCAGGAAGTGCCGGGCGATGGTGAGCCCGAGGATGCTGCTGACGATCAGCGCCGCGCGCAGGTCGGCGTCGTCGCCGCCCATGGCGCGGCTGAGGTTGGCGACCCGCTCGTTCAGGAACACGCTCATCGAGGCGGCCGCCTCCGGGGCGGTCAGCATGGCGTGGCCGACGCGATCGAGGCGCAGGAAGGCAAGGGCGGCCTGCAGTACCTGGACTACAAGGGCCAGACCGTCCGCTGGTAGCGCATTCCGGCAACGCGGAGGCGCCGTTCCGGCTGGGCTGATCCCAGTTCTCAGTCGCCGCGCACCACCGCGCTCGGCTCACATACACGGGTCACCGACCGACTCCCGTCAGCTCGACCGACACGTCCCACAGGCGGCGCGCGTTACCGGGGTCGAGGGCGTAACCGGCGACGCCGCGGCGCACGCCCGGCGTGACCGGGACGGCCTCCTGGCAGTCCTCGAAGTACTTGCCGGTGACGCCTTCGACGAGCGGGGAAGCGGCCAGCAGGACCGAGGTCGCCGCGCCCTGGGCGATGTTCTTCTCGGATACGCCGGACTTGCCCGCCGGATCGAAGGAGGCAGGGGGCGCGGCGAGGTGGCGGCTCAGGTTGGTTTCCTGGATCCGGCCGGGGTTGAGCGCGTTCACGGCGATCCCGTCGGCTGCCCACCTCCTGGCCGCCTCCACCGCGAAGAGGATGTTCGCGGTCTTGGACTGCGCGTAAGCGAGCCAGGGGTCGTAGGGCTCCTTGGTGAAGTCGAGGTCGTCGAAGCGGACGGGGCCGTTGATGTGCCCGACCGAGCTCAGCACGACAACCCGCGCGTTCCCGGGAGCCGTGAGCGCCTCGTGCAGACCGACGGTGAGCGCGAAGTGGCCGAGGTGGTTCGTGGCGAACTGCAGTTCACGGCCCTCGGGCGTGTGCTGCTCCGGGCTGGCCATGATGCCGGCGTTATCGACGAGGATGTGCAGCGGGCCCGTCCACGCCTTGACGAACTCGCCGACGGATGCGAGGTCCGCGAGGTCCAGCCGGGCGCCCTGCACGTCAGGGTTACCTGTCGTCGCGCTGATCTCTTGTGCGGTGCTGATCGCGGCCTCCAGATTGCGCGTGGCGATCGTGACGCCGGCGCCGGCGCCGGCTAGCGCCCGGGCGGTTTCCCGCCCGAGGCCGCCGGCGCCGCCGGTGACGATCGCCCGGCGGCCGGTGAGATCGACGCCCGCGATGACCTCGGACGCCGTCGACTGAGGGCCGAACGGGGTGGTGATTCGCTCTGCCATGTCCGCGTCCTTCCTGCGCTGAGCCCGATGTCCCAGGCTTGGGAAGCCGGGGCGGGTTCAGCTACGATGTAAGCGGATGAGGGTCCGCTTAAACAATATAAGCGGAGCCGGCTCCATATAGCAAGGAGGTCCCATGCCCCGCTCCCTCCGCGCCGATGCGCAGGCGAACTACGACCGGCTGCTCGAGGTAGCCGCGCGGGCGTTCGCGAGCGAGGGCGCGGACGCGTCGCTGAAGGCGATCGCCGCTGAGGCGGGCGTCGGCATCGGGACGCTCTACCGCCGCTTCCCGACGCGGGAAGATCTGATCGAGGCCACCTACCGGAACGAGACCACGCGCCTGGCCGAGTCCGCGCCCCAGCTGCTCCAGGATCGCGCGCCCGTGGACGCGCTCCGGGACTGGATGGAGCAGTTCGTCGACTACATGCAGACCAAGCAGGGGATGGCCGACGCCCTGCCGGCCATCCTGGCCGCCCGCGAAGGGCTTCGCCTGCACAGCCGGGAAGCCCTCGGCCAGGCGATAGCGACCCTGCTGGCCGCCGGGACCGCGGCCGGTCAACTGCGCGAGGATGCCGCACCCGGCGATGTGATGATGGCGTTGGGCGGGATAACCCTCATCAGCGGTCACGAGGATCAGCGGGAACTCGCCTCACGGCTGATCTCCCTGCTGCTCGACGGGCTCGTCGTCTCCCGCGGTAACGTTCCCCCCGCCGCGTAGGCGGCGCTTGGCCAGGCGTCATTAGTCCCCCGGCAGCTGGGAATTACTGTGCTGTGGTGGATGCCGAGTTGCCTGCCGTTCCCGCGTCTGCCGGAGCGCTGATCTTCGACCGCTCCGGGCGGCTGCTGATCCTCAATCCGACGTACAAAACGGGCTGGACGATTCCCGGCGGAGTGATGGAAGCAGACGGGGAGACACCGTGGGACGCGTGCCGGCGGGAGGTGCGGGAGGAGTGCGCCATCGACGTGCGCACCGGCCGGCTGGCCTGCGTGGACTTCCGCCCTGGCCGTCCAGGGCGGGCTGGCGGCATCCGGTTCCTGTTCGACTGCGGTCTGGCCGACGAGGCGGCCCTGGACGCGATCATGGTGCAGCCGGAGGAGATCTCCGAGTTCCGGCTCGTCCCCATGGACACCGCGCTCGTCCTGCTCAGGTCCCCGATACGGCGCCGTGTCCGCGCCGCGACTAAGCACCGCAGATGCGTCTACCTGGAAAATGGCCGTCCGGTCGCCGGAATCGCCTAGTCGATCCTGCCCGAAGGCGACCGCGGAGTTCGCCGCCTGCGCGAACACGGTGCGCACGGACCAAGACCAGGGACTCCCGGACCGAGACCAGGGCTCAGACCAGGGTCACCAGCACTCTTGATGGTGTAACCATGGGGGCAGACCGTAAGGATCGACTCATGGATTGCAGCAACGGCCTGATGAGCGACGTGAAGGCGGCCGGCAGCCGAGCGCCGGTGCTGGTGTCGGTCAACGTTGGCCTGCCGAAAGACGTGCCCTGGCACGGCAAGACGGTTTACACCGGCGTGTGGAAGTACCAGGTAGACGGACCGCAGATGGTGCGGCGGCTGAACATCGACGGCGACGGCCAAGGTGACCTGAACGGCCATGGCGGCGAGCAGCGGGCGGTGCTCGTCTATCAGCTGGATTCCTACCGGTACTGGCAGCGGCAGCTCGGGCGGGACGACTTCATATACGGCATGTTCGGCGAGAACCTCACCGTCGAAGGCCTGCCCGACGACGAGGTCTGCGTCGGCGACCGCTACCGCATCGGGGAGGCCGAGTTCGAGGTCACCCAGCCCCGCGTCACCTGCTACCGGGTCGGGATGCGGCTCGGCAGGCCCGAAATGGCCTCGCTGCTTGTCGCGCACCATCGCCCGGGCTTCTACATGCGCGTCATCACCGAGGGGCACATCAACGGCGGCGACGAGATCATCAAGACCAGGACCGGGCCGGGCGCCCTGTCGGTGGCCGACACCGACGCGCTGCTCTACCTGCCGGGCCGCGACCGCGCAAAGCTGCAGACCGCCCTGCAGATCCCCGCGCTGAGTCCCGGCTGGCAGGGCTCGTTCCGCGACCTGCTGGCCGCTCCGGACGGCACCGACTCGCTCGCGGGCGCCGGAACGAGCCCCCCAGCCAAGCCAGCCTGGGCCGCCTTCCGGAAGCTGCGCGTCACCAAGATCGTCCCCGAGAGCGAGAACGTGTCCTCGATCTATCTCGCGGCCCCTGACGCCAGCCCGCTCCCGGCGGCCCAGCCCGGCCAGTACCTATCGCTGCGGGTCAGCGGCGCCGCCGATCCGCCCCCGGTTCGCAGCTACTCCCTCTCGTGGGGGGCAGGCCCGGGGGCCTACCGGATCAGCGTCAAAGGGGAGCCGCATGGCGTCGTCAGCGGCTACCTGCACCGCACCCTGCAGCCGGGGGCAGAACTGGACGTGGCCGCTCCCCGTGGCGATTTTGTCCTCGCCGACGGCACCGGGCCGGTCCTGCTCATCTCCGCCGGCATCGGGGCCACGCCGGTCCTGGCCATGCTGCACCAGCTCGCCAAGCAGAAGAGCGAGCGGGAAGTCTGGTGGCTGTACGGGGCACGCGGACCGCGCGAGCATCCCTTCGCCACCGAGGTACACGGCCTGCTGGCCTCGCTGCCGCACGCCCGAGAGCAACTGTTCTACAGCGCGGCCACACAGGCCGAGCGCAAGAGCGCACACGCAGCCGAAGGGCACCTCACCCAGGAGGCGCTGACCGGACTGACCCTCCCGCCCGACGCGACGGCCTACATTTGCGGCCCGTCGTCGTTCATGACCGACATGCAGAAGGCCCTGGCCACGATCGGCGTGGCGCCCACCGCGATCCACACCGAGCTGTTCGGGGCACTGCCCGCGGTCAATCCCGGGATCGCCAAGCGGCCGGCCAGCCGCCCCACCAGCCGCCGGGCCCGCCCGGAACCGGGCCCCGGGTCACCTTCTCCCGCAGCGGCCTCACCGTGGCCTTCGGCGACGACTGGGGCAACGTGCTCAACCTGGCCGACGCCTGCGACGTCCCCACCCGGTGGAGCTGCCGGACCGGCGTCTGCCACACCTGCACAACCCCGCTGCTGTCCGGCGACATCACCTATAACCCCGACCCGCTGGAGCCCCCGGCCGACGGGGACGTGCTCATCTGCTGCGCCCGCCCAAAGACCGACATCGTGCTGGACCTGTAGGCGGCTTCGGTTAGCGGCGCGGGCCGCCGGGAGGCCAGTTCGGCGGCCGGCCGGAATAACGGCCGCCAGTTGCCCGATATACTTGACATGTCAATAACTTCACCGGAGCTGCGGCCCGCTGTTGAGGAGGCCCGAGTGGACAACGTCGAGTTCGGGATCGACACCTTTGGGGACCTGCCCCGGGACGACAGCGGCGGCATCGTCTCGCACGCGGAGGCGATCCGGCGGGTGGTGGCCGAAGGGGTCCTGGCCGACGAAGTCGGCATCGACGTGATCGCGGTGGGCGAGCACCACCGCCCCGAGTTCTCGGTCTCGGCCCCGGAGACGGTGCTGGCCGGGATCGCGACGCGGACTTCGCGCATCCACCTGGCCTCCGGGGTGACCGTGCTCAGCCGATAAGCCCGCCCCGGAGGGCTCGCGATAACTGGGCATCGGCCCCGTGACGGGCGTACGGGGTTACACTCGCCGGGTGCCTGCTGACGTTCGCGCCCTGGTCTCGGATCTCGTGTCGGGCGTAACACCGGTTGATGCCCGCGAAGCCGCCGATCAGGCGGACATCCTCGACTGGGTGGCGTCAGGGCAAGAACTCTTCCGGACGGTTCCGCCCGCTACGCCGCCCAAGCACCTCGTCGTCTATTTCGTCCCGCTTGACCGGGCCAGCCGGTGCCTGCTGCTCGGCGACCATCGGAAGTCGGGACTATGGTTGCCGCCTGGCGGGCATGTCGAAGCCGGTGAGGACCCGCATCAGGCCGTCGCCCGCGAAGCCCGGGAGGAACTCGGGATCGCCGCCGAACCGCACCCTGAGTTCGGCGGAAACCGGCCGTTCTTCCTGACGGTCACGCCAACCAACGGCGCCAGCAATCATCTCGACGTGGACCTGTGGTTCGTCCTTCGGGTGGACAGCGCCGCGCGGCTGCACCCGGACCCACGGGAGTTTGCCGGCGTCCGGTGGTTCTCACTCGATGACCAGCGAGACTGGCCCGCCACTACCTATGACCCGGAGATGCACCGCTTCGTCAGCAAGCTCAAGTCCGCTCTTGGCCCGCTGCACTGACGTAGCCGCAACACTTTTGTTTTCTGAGCGGGGCGGCCCAAGTCTTTACGGTGAAGACATGAGTTCGATGCGGGCCAAGCCGGGTAGAGACGCGGTCGACCCTGAAGGAGGAACGATGACCGACAGCACCAGCCCGCAGGAGAACCCGGTCAAGGACCCGGCCGACTGGACCACCGGGGACGAGCCGATGACCGGCCCGCAGAAGTCCTACCTGCAAACCCTCGCCCGCGAGGCCGGGCGTGAGGTCGACCTGGACGGCATGTCCAAGGCCGACGCGTCCAAGCTGATCGACGAGCTGCAGGTCGCTTCCGGCCGGGGAACGCCCGACAGCGCCAACTGACCCGCGGCGCCGATCCCATCGGCCAGGTTGCCTAGCCGGGATGGGTCTAGGCGGGCTTGTGCAGCTGTATGACCTGGGAGATCAGCTCACCCGACTTGAGCAGCTGGCCGATCCGCCTGCTCTGTTCCAGGGCCGTGACCAGCGGCTCAGCGTTCCCGAAGCGGCGCCGCAACTCGTGGTCGACCGCGACGGTGCGCTCATGCCAGCTGGCGGGCGGGTCCGGGAGGTCGGCCGGGTCGGCGACGGCCGTCTGGGTCAGGCCAGCCTCCCGGATCAGGGCGGTCAGCTGCGCTCGGGACGGGAAGTGATTCCCCTCCGGCGGGTCGTCCAGCCGGTCCCGGGCGGCCAGGAACACCAAGAGCCCGGCCCGGCCGGACGGCCGCAGCACCCGGCGCAGTTCGCGCAGCATGGCCCGCTGCGCGTCCGGGCCGCTGGCCGTGCACAGCACCCCCAGGCACCAGGCGTGGCTGGCCGCGCCGTCGGCGAACGGCAGCGCGGTCGCGTCGGCCTGGACCACCGGGGCGCCGAACAGCCGGGCGGCGGCCCGGCAGGCCTCGAACTCCGGCTCGGCCAGGACCGGCCGTACCCCGGTCCGCTCGGCCGCGTAGGCCGACGGGCCGCCCAGCCCGGCGCCGATGTCGATCAGCACATCGCCCGGCCGCGGGTCCAGGCCGGTCAGCAGCCAGTCCAGGGCTGACGGGCGGCCGCTGCCACGGCAGGCGGCCGGGATGCGGTATTCCGGGCCGAGGCTCTCGGCTACTTCGGCCGTCCATTCGGCCACCGTGCCGAACTCATCGTCCATCGGGTCGCTGTCGCTCATCCGCCGTGTTCTTCCCTGATCCGGCGGGCCAACTCCGCCTTCACGGTGGCGGCGTACTCGTAACCGCGGGCCGAGCCCAGCCCGGACAGGTTCACCCCGGCCACCCCCGGGAGGGCGAGCAGCGCCGCGGCCTCCCGGACCGCGGCGGCGATCCCGGCCTCGACCGGGTCGGGTCCGGCCAGCACGGCCCGGACCGCGGCCGGGTCGAGTTCCAGCCCCGGCAGCCCGCTGAGCACGGCCGCCGACGGCTCGTCGGTGAACAGGGCGACGCCCGCGATCACCGGGATCGTCACCCCAGCCTGGGCGGCCCCGGCCATGAAGGCGGCCACCGTGTCCACCGCGGCGTGGTTCAGCACCGCGACGGCCGCGCCTGCCCGCTGCTTCTGGGCCAGCCGGCCTGGCCGCTGGTCCCGGGGCGGCGCGGCCGGCGTCTCCGGGACCGCCGCCGACAGGCCGGCCGACGCTGCCAGCGCCGCCAGCCGGGGGCCGTCCAGGTCGAAGACCTGAGTCACGTCCGGCCGGACGTCGTAGGCCCGGGCGTCGCCGGTCACGCACAGCACGGCGTCCACGCCGAGATGCCGCAGGCCGTTCAGTTCCTGTTCCAGCACGATCCGGTTCCGGTCCCGGCAGGCCAGCGTCATCCAGGGACGGGCCCCGGCCGCCTGCAGCAGCGACGCCAGCAGGGTGGGCGGGAAGTCCGGCCGGTTCTGGTGCTCACCGACCAGCACCGCGTCGCAGTCGGCCGCCAGCGCGCCGGCCACCGTGGTCAGCATCGGCACCGAGTACGGGTCGGCGGTGTAATCGGCCAGGATCAACGGCACTCGGCGCAGCGGCACCGCCGGGACCGGGTCGGGCCAGGTGGCCGGCGTCCTGAAGACGCACGGCTCCGGGATGACCTCGCAGCCACCGTCTGCCCGCACTCCGCCGCACGGCCCCATCGCCATCTGCTTCGGGCAGCCCTCCCGCGGGTGCATCTGCATCGCACCAGGATAACGATCCGCCAGTCACGCGGCACCGTGGTCACACATGAACTCCGTCGTCAGCATCCCTGTGATCTACCAGCGGCCGCGGTGCACAACCTCGCTCAGCGGCCGCCGCTGAGGATTTTTGATCGGCTTGAGCGGCCGGTCGGCCGGGTAGCCGAGCGAGATAAGGAAAGCCCAGTCGCGGTCGCTGGGAAAGCCGAGCAGTTCGCGGGCGAGCCGCAGGTCGGCGACGCCCGCGTGGCAGCTGCCGATTCCCAGGTCGGCGGCCGCGAGGGTCATCGCCATCGTCGCCTGGCCCAGGTCGAACTGGGCCCGCCGGAACTCGTTGTCGGCCGCCGGGCCGATAACCACGATGGTCGCCGCGGAGCCGGCCACGTGGCCGGCTCCGCGCCATACCTTTGCCAGTTCGCGGAGCTGGTCCCGGTCGGTGACGAGGATGAAGTCCCACGGCTGCCAGTTCTGCGAGGACGGGGAGCGGCGGCCCGCCTCGAGGATCCGGTCGAGATCCTCCGCGGGGACCGGCTGGTCGGTGAAAGACCGGACATTGCGGCGTGACTCAATGGCTTCCCAGGTCTGCATGCTGCTGCCAACGCCCGCACCGGCTTATTCATTCTCGGCAGCCGCCTGTACCTCACGGTCCTCGCGTTCCGCCGGCGCCGGGTTGCCCCGTGTCCGGGAATGCGGGGGCCCGTCGACCCCGCCAGTAGCGTGGACGTGTGATCGAAGAACTGATCGACCGCATGACCGCCCTGCTTGAGCCGATGGAGGCCGCGGGCGACAAGCGGCGTTTCTTCCACGCGACCTACCTGCGTACCACCATCGCGGTCGCGGCGGAGATCAGCCGCGGCGGATTCGCCGACGGCGAGTGGGTCGAGCGGTGGGATGTGGTGTTCGCTGGCCTGTACCTGGACGCCCTGGAAGCGGATATGGCGGGCCAGCAGCCGCCGCGGCCCTGGGCAATCGCGTTCGGCGCCCCGGCCGCCCTGCCCCCGCTGCGGCATGTCCTGCTCGGCATGAACGCGCACGTCAACTACGACCTGCCGCAGTCCCTGGTGGCGGTGATCAGCGACGGGCAGTTCGGCGACGCGACGCTGCTTGCCCGCCGGGAGGCCGATCACCGGGCGATCGATGAGGTGCTCGCCTCCCGGGTCGCGGCCGAAGATGACGAGCTCAGCCGCCTGTCCGGGCCTGCCCCCCTGGTTGACCGGCTGCTGCGGCCGGCCAAGCCGACTCGGCACCAAGCGCTTCCTGCGGGAGGCGCGGGAGAAGGTATGGGCCAACGCGGCCGTCCTGAGCCGGGCGCGCAGGCAGGGGCCGGACGCTTATGCCGCCGTCCTAGCGCAGCTCGAGGAACTGAGCGCGGCCAAGGTCACGGCGCTGCAAGCGCCCGGGCAGGTCCTGCTCAAGCTGGCGGCCGCCGGATTTGGCGTCCGGCTGCCGGTCCAGGAATCGGCTGTCCGGAATGAGCAGGACACACCGCCCGGCTAGGCACGATAAGCGAGAAATCGGCCGCGCGGGCGGACTCGGCCGCTACCGCGCCTTACTCCCCCTGATCGCGCTACGTAGCCCGCGCAGGCCCGCCGCGGTACCCCGCGCAGGCCGGCCGCGCGCGGGCGATGTCGTCCTTCTGCACCCGGGCCGGCCGGGCTAACCTGTCCCTGCTGCGGTAAGCAAGGCGCCGCCCGGGATCCCTGCCGGAGCGGGCACAACTCCATGTCGCAGGAGGCACCCATCAGCACTCCCCGCATCGCCTTCAGTACCCTCGCGTTCCCCGACGCCAGCCTGGCCACCGCCCTCGCGCTCGGCCGCTCCTGGGGGTATGACGGCGTCGAACTGCGGCTCATCGACGGCGAGCTGATCGACCCGGCGATGCGCCCCGAGGCACGGGCGCAGGTCAAGCGGACCCTCGCCGCGGCGGGCCTGCCGGCCGTGGCGGTCGATACCTCCATCCGCCTCACCGGCGAGGCACCCGGCCCCGAGCTGCGCCGGTTCCTGGAGCTGGCCAGCGACTGGGAGGCGCCGCTGGTCCGCGTCTTCGGCGGCGAACTCCCGCCCGGCGGCCCGGCCCGGCGGGCCCAGCTCGAGGCGGCGGCGCGGGTGCTGGCGGAAGCGGCCCCGGCCGCCGAGCGGCTCGGTGTCGCCATCGGCGTGGAGACCCACGACTCGTTCTCGGCGTCGGCCGTGGTGGCCGAACTGCTGGCGCTGGTCGACCCGGCGCCGTCGGCGCCGTGTGGGACAGCCATCACCCGTACCGGGTGGGCGAGCGGGCCGCCGACGTCTGGGCTAACCTCGGCCGGCGCATCCTGCTCGCGCAGGTCAAAGACGCCCGGCGCGATCCCATGCGAGAGGATGGCTGGCAGCTGGTGCTGCTCGGCGAGGGAGAGGTGCCGGTCCGCGACATGCTCGCCCTGCTGTCCGCCGGCGGCTACCCGGGCTGGGTATCGGTGGAATGGGAGAAGCGCTGGCACCCCGAGATCGCCGCGCCCGAAGTGGCGCTTCCCCAGCACCTAGCGGTGCTGGGCCCCTGGATACGCGAGACGACTGAGAGGCAGGAAACAGCGTGAGCGAAACTGGCGGCGTGAACCCGACCCGGCCGCACGGAATCGGGATCGTCGGCACCGGGGTGATCGCCGAGACGCATGCCACGGCCATCGCCGCCGATCCCCGGCGCCCGCCTGGTCGCGGTCACCGACATTGTGCCCGAGCGCGCCGCCGAGTTCGCCGGGACCCACGACTGCGCGGCCGAGTCCAGCCTGGACGCGCTGCTGGCGCGCGACGACATCGACGTGGTGTCGGTCTGCGTGCCCAGCGGCCTGCACTCCGAGGTGGGCGTCCAGGTCGCCGCGGCAGGCAAGCACCTGGTCGTGGAGAAGCCGATCGACGTCAGCCTGGCCGCCGCCGACCGCCTGCTCGAGGCCGTCGGACGCGGCCGGGGTCGCGCTGACGGTGATCTCACAGCACCGGTTCGACCCCGGGCTGGTCGAGCTGCACGGCCTGGTCGACGACGGGGCACTCGGCCGCCTGGTGCTCGGCGAGGCCAGCACGAAGTGGTACCGCAGCCAGGGCTACTACGACAGCGGCCCCTGGCGCGGCACCTGGGCGCTGGACGGCGGGTCGCTGATGAACCAGGGCATCCACTACGTCGACCTGCTGCGCTGGACCATGGGGCCGATCGTCGAGGTCAGCGCCGTGTACGCGACGCAGGACCACAAGATCGAGGTCGAGGACACCGCGCTGGCCGTGCTCCGGTTCATCTCGGGCGCCGTCGGCACGATCGTGTCCAGCACCGCCGTCTTCCCCGGCTTCGCCCAGCGCCTGGAGATCAGCGGGACCGGCGGCACGGTGGTGGTCGAGGACGGCGAGATCGCGCGCAGCGCGTTCACCTCCGACACCCCGAACCAGGGCCTGCGCGGCAGCCGCCTGCCCCGGCCGCAGTCCGCCGAGGGCGCGGCCGCCAACGCGGCGGCGCTGGGCGTGGCCAGCCACGCCGCGCAGATCGCCGACCTGCTGGCGGCGGTCGAGCAGGGCCGCGAGCCGTCCGTCACCGGTCGCGAGGGCCGGGCTACGCTTGAGGTCATCCTCGCCGTCTACCAGTCGTCGCGCGAGGGGCGGCCGGTGGTGCTGCTTGACGCGGCGCAGGACGGCCAGGCCGGGGACGGCCCGAGCCGATGACGTTCACCCTCAGCGGGTTCGCCGACGAGATCTCGCCGGAGCCCGGCGTCCAACTGGAGACGCTCGCCGCCGAGTCGATCCGCTTCCTGGAACTGCGCAGCGCGTGGTCGGCCAACGTCGCCACCATGACCGACGCCCAGCTCGCCGGTTTCCAGCGGGAGATCGAGGACGCCGGGGTGCGGGTATCGGCCATCGGCTCCCCGATCGGCAAGATCGACGTGGGCGACGCCGCTCGGGCCCGAACTGGAACGGCTGCGCCGCATCGCGGACGTCGCGGCCATGTTCGGCACCCCGATCGTGCGGGTCTTCTCGTTCTTCATGCCGGCCGGCCAGCCGCCGGAACGCTACCGGGAGTCGGTCATCGACCGGATGGGGGCGCTGGCCGAGATCGCGGCCGAGCGCGGGATCGTGCTGGCGCATGAGAACGAGAAGGAGATCTACGGTGACATCCCGGAGCGGTGCGCGGACCTGATCGCGAGCGTCGGCTCCCCGGCCCTGCGGGCCACCTTCGACGCGGCCAACTTCGTGCAGTGCGGCGTCCGGCCGCACACCGATGGCTACCAGCTGCTCCGGCCGTACCTGGTCTACCTTCAGGTCAAGGACGCGGTGGCCGCGACCGGCCAGGTGGTGCCGGCCGGCCAGGGCGACGGTGAGGTACGCGAAACGCTGTCCGCGCTCGCGGCCTCGGGCTTTTCCGGGTACGCCTCGCTCGAGCCGCACCTGGCCGAGGCGGGCCGGTACGGCGGGTTCAGCGGGCCGCAGGAGTTCCGCCGGGCCGCCGCGGCACTGAAAGGCCTGCTGGGCGAGCTGTCCATCCCCTGGCAGTAGACCGTAACGCTACCGGATCCGGCCGGCCCAGTCGCCCGGCCCTCTCTCCCTCTAACGTCAGCAACGCAGGCCCCTCCCTCCTCTCGCCTCGGTGTCACTTTGCATAGCTGCCGGACATTTTGTGGACTTTGCATAGCTGCCAGACACTTTGAAGATCTTTGGAACGATTAAATTTGTCCGGGAGCTATGTAAAGTCACCTGGCCGCCGACCCCGGCATCTCCGTGCGCCCGCTGACCCAGGTGACAGCCGGGAGGCGGGTCGGCCCAGCCGCGTGGCGGGGCAGCCCAGCCGGGAGGCGAGTCAGCCCAGCCGGGTGGCGGTGATGCCGCCGTCAACGTAGAGGGTGGTGCCGTAGATCATGCGCGCCTCGGCCGATGCGAGGAAGGCGACGGCGTAGGCGATGTCCTCGGGGCTGACCGGGTGCCCGGCCGGGGTTCCCGCGGCCATCTGCTCGATGACGGCCAGCGCGTGCTCGTTTCCCGGCGTCAGGGTCACCCCGGGGGCGACGGCGTTGACCCGCACGCCGCGCGGCCCGAACTCGGCCGCCCAACTGCGGGTCAGCTGCTCGTCGGCGGCCTTGGTCGCGGTGTAGAGGGCGGCGAACGGGCCGCCCACCGCGGGATGACCACACGGTGCGCGACTACGCCTCCGTCCGCAAGCTGATCGCCCATCCCGCCGCGGGACCCCTCGACTTCAATATCGAAGTGATCACCGCGCCGCACGTCCCGGACCAGCACCTCGTGGTCTACACGGTCGAACCGGACTCGGCCACCGCCCGCGCGCTGCCCTTCCTAGCCAGCTGGGCGACCGCGGAAACGGCATAACCCGCGTACGTTCGAGGTAAATAGATCTTTTGTTCCCGTAGTTTTCACGTTTTTCCCGCCGCCGGGCATCATGCGCCCGGCTGGTTGTTATGAAAAGCATGGCGAATTTCATGCTCTCCTGGCAGCAGGCGGCACTGCTGGCGCTTGGGCTGGGCCTGGCCGGCGTGTCGCTGCTGCACATCGGCCGTGCCGCCTGGGCCTGGCGGTGGGGGGTGCACGTCGGCCCGTTCCTGCGCGAGGCCGGCGTGGTGCTCGGGCTGTACGCGCTGTGGCAGCTAGCGGGGAACCTCGCTCAGGGCGGCTACCAGCAGGCCATCGCGCACGCCCGGTGGATCTGGGACACCGAGCGGACGCTGCGGCTGCCGAGCGAAACCGGCGTCCAGCGGCTGCTGCTGCCGCACCCGCTGCTTTCCGAGATTGGCCAACCTCTACTACGCCACGATGCACTTCGGGCTGCTGATCGCGATGCTGATCTGGCTGTTCGCCCGCCATCGCGACGGCTACCCGGGGGTGCGCAACGCGATGGCCGCGAGCACGGCGATCTGCCTGCTCGTCTCCTTCATCCCGGTCGCGCCGCCGCGCCTGCTGCCGGGCGACGGCATCGTCGACCTGGCCGCGCGGTACGGCGAGTCCGTCTACGGCGCGGTCGGGTCGGCGGCGGGCGCCGACCAGCTGTCGGCCATGCCGTCGGTGCACGTGGCCTGGTCGATCATCGTCGCCTGGGCCGTCATCACCCGGAGCACCAGCCGCTGGCGCTGGCTGATCCTGCTGCACCCGCTGGTCACCGTGCTCGTCGTGGTCGGGACCGGCAACCACTACTGGGCCGACGCCATCGTCGCGGCCGCGATCGACGCCGCCGTCATCTCCGCGGTGACGCTGCTGACCCGCCGCTTCCGCGCGGCCCGCGTGCCGCAACCGGCAGCCGTGCCCGAGCCGTCGACCGCCGCGTCATCATGCCGGTCGCCGCGGTGATCAGGCGCGGCGCTCTAGCGGAAGGTCGAGCAGGGCGTTCTCCACGACCTCGGTCAGCGCGGGGTGGATCCAGTACTGGGCCCGGGCCAAGTCGTCCAGTCGCTGCCCGGCCGCGGCCGCCTGCACCAGCGGCTGGATGAGCAGCGAGGCCTGGCTGCCCATGATGTGCGCGCCGAGCAGCGTGCCGGTCGCGGCGTCGGCGTAGATCTTGCAGAAGCCGGTGTCGTCCTGCAGGGCCCAGCCGTAGGCGACGTCCTCGTACTCGTGGATCGCCGACACGTACGGCGCGATCGGGGCTCAGGTCCTGTTCGCGGGCGCCGACGGTGGCGATCTCGGGGTCGGTGAACACCGCGGCGGGCACCCAGTCGTGCGGGTACGGGCGCAGGTCGTCGGGGAAGGCGAGGTTGTGGGCGAGGGTGCGGGCCTCGGCGTTGGCCACGTGCTTGAGCGGGTACGGAGTGCTGGCGTCGCCCAGCGACCAGATTCCCTCCGCCGTCGTCCGGCCGTACTCGTCGACCTCGATCCGCCCGTCCTCCCGCAGCCGGACCCCGGCCCGGTCCAGGTCCAGGTCGGCGATGTCGGGTGTACGGCCGGCCGCCACCAGCAGCAGTTCGCCCGCCACCGGCGGTCCGTCCGCGAGCTCTACCTCGATCCGGCCGCCGCGCTGGCGCGCCCCGGTGACCTTGGCCGACAGGTGCAGGTCCCAGCGCTTGCTCGCCAGCTTGGTGAACCGGCCGGAGACCTCGGGATCGAAGCTCTCGAGCAGGGACGCGGCCTGGTTGACGACGCTGACGCTGACGCCGAGGCCGGAGAACAGATGAGCGAACTCGACGGCGACGTAGCTCCCGCCCACGATGACCATGCTGGCCGGGAGCCGGTCGAGGCGCATCACCGTCTCCGAGGTTTGGTAGGCGACCCCGGACTCGGCGATGGACGGCGGGATCACCGAGCGGGCACCGGTGGCGAGCACGATCCGGTCGGCGGTGAGCCGGGTGCCGTCATCGACGGCCAGCTCGTGCGGGCCGGTGAAGCGGGCCCGGCCCTCGATCAGCGTCACCTGGCCGGACTCGGCCCGATAGCGGCGGCCCTTGGCCGAGACCCCGTCGGTCTTGCCGAAGACCCGGTCCCTGATGGCCGGCCAGTCCACCCCGGTGAGCGCGGCCTCGATCCCGAATTCGGCCGTCTCGCGCACCTGATCGGCGACATCGGCGGTGTGGATGAGCATCTTGCTCGGGATGCAGCCGCGATTGAGGCAGGTGCCGCCGAAGGCACCCGACTCGATCAGCGCGACCGGGCCCTGGGCGGGGTGCTTGGGCACCACGACGTTGCCGGAGCCGGAACCGATGATCACCAGCGAGAAGTGGGACACCTGTTCAAGGCTATTGCTAAAACAAAGATTTGAGTGACGCTGACGGGCCGGTCAGGCCAGCCGCCGCACTAATTCGTCTGCGCCCCGGTGGCCTCCCGATCCGCCTGCGACGCGGGTTCTTCCTCCTGCAGGCCGCCGCGCAGCCCGATGAGGCCGATGATGGCCGCGACCGCCATGATGCCCGCCATCACGTAGAACACGGTCTGGGTGGACTGCGCGAAGTCGAGCCTGAAGTACTGCGGGATGGAGCTCGACCGAGCCGGACCCCGAGCCCGACGCGGAGAATTGCGTCGCCGCGGCATGTGCCTTGGCGGTGGGCACGCCCTGCGCGATCAGCGAGTTGAAAAGATGGTTGCGGGTCTGCGCGACCGAGACGGTGCCGAGGATGGCCAGGCCCAGGCTGGCGGCGTAGTTCCGCACGGTCTGGGTGATGCCGGTCGCCTCGCCGTAGGACAGCCGGCTGGCCCGGCTGACCGCGTCCGTGCTCGACGGGCCGAGCATGAAGCCCATGCCCGGCCCCGGCCAGGATGATGTACCACTGCTGGGCGCTGAAGCTCAGCCCGGTCACCTTGCCCGCCCACAGGTAGAACCCGACCGCGCCGAGCGCGCAGCCGAGCACCACCGGCCGCTTGGCGCCGGCCCGGTCCAGCATCCGCCCGCCGATCTGCGCGGCGATGACGAAGCCGATGAAGAAGTACAGCAGGATCACGCCGGCCTGCGACGCGGACTTGGCCAGCGAGATCTGGGCGTACTCGCTGCCGAAGAAGAACACCGGGATGAACACCAGGTTGGTGGTGAAGAGCACGAGGCATTGCGTGGTGAATGTCCGGTTTTCGAAGATGCTCACCTGCATCAGCGGCGACTCGGTGCGGCGCTCGACGAAGTAGAACACGACCAGCAGGATCAGCCCGACCACGATGCTCAGCCAGATCAGCGGGTTGTGCCAGCCCCAGATGATCGACTGCTGGAAGCCGAACACGCTCAGCGCCACGCCCGACGCGATCAGCACCAGACCCCGGTAGTCCATCGGGGCGGCCTTGTACTCCGTCACCGGCTTGGAGATGAAGATCAGCGCGAGCGCGATCAGCGCGACCGGGACGTTCACGAAGAAGATCCCGCGCCAGGTCCACTCGGTGAGGTAGCCGCCAAGCAGCGGGCCGATGGCGGTCAGGCCGCCGGCGATGCCGAAGAACAGCGCCAGCGCCCGGCCGCGCTGCCTGAGCTCGAAGGTCTGCACGACGATGGCCAGCGCGGCCGGGAACATGATCGCCCCGCCCGCCCCCTGCACGACACGGAAGGTCACGAGCCAGGCCTCGGCGAAGCTGCCCTTGGGGGTGAGGCCGCACAGCGCGGACGCCGTCGCGAACACGATGACGCCGATGGTCACCATCTTGCGGTGGCCGAGGGTGTCGGCCAGCCGGCCGCCGAACGCGAACAGCGCCGCCAGCGACAGCAGGTAGGCGTTGATCGCCCACTGCACGCCGGTGCTGGACAGGCCAAGCTCGCTCTGGATCTTCGGCGCCGCGATCGAGACGATCGTCTGGTCGATGAACGTCATCGAGACGGCGAAGATCATCGCGGCCAGGATCAGGTTCCGTGACCGTCCGCCAGCAGCCTCGCTTACCGCCATGAGCCCCCCAAGTCCCCTCAGTAACGGGAACAGTATCCTCGAATCCGGCCGGTAAACGGGAGGCCTGCGCGGTCAGGTTCCCGCGAAATTCACCCGCCGGGCGCGGGCGGTCTAGAGGAAAGCGCGATTCCGCCCGCTGAGAGCTACGCGGCGTCGAGGACACCGACCCGGCGGCCGGTGGTGAGGCGCCCGACGGAGGTCCCGCTGTAGGAACCGGACGTGGGGGCGACGTCGGAGTAATCGCGGCCGGTGGCGATGGTGACGTAGCCCCCGTCGGTACGGCGGCCGTTGCACGGGTCGAGCGCGATGGCCTCGGCGTGGTCACCGCGGGCCACGATCACCTCGACCCAGGCATGGGTCCCGCCCTGCCCGAGCAGGTGCCCGGAGACGTACCGGGCGGGCAGTCGCAGGACGTGGCAGAGGGCGAGCATCACGTGCGCGTAGTCCTGGCAGACGCCCCGCCCGCCGGCCAGCGCCTCGGCCGCCGTCGTGGTCACCTTGGTGATGCCGTCGGTGTACGTGATCGCCGCTGAGACGGCCGCGCTGACCCGGTCGGCGGTGTCCTCGGCCGTGTCGCCGGCCGAGTCGGCCGCGATGCGCGCGGCCATGGCCCGCAGCCGGTCATCGGCCGCGGTCAGCAGGGTCGGCCGGAGCAGGCGCGGGCTGCGCAGCGCGTCGGCCGGGAGCACCGTGGGGCCGTCGTCGCTGACCCGCTCAAGCAACGCGGCCAGCCGGAATTCGATCGCGTGGGATGACGCGCTCGGCCTCCAGCCAGGCGACGACGTTGCCGTCGGCGTCCCGGCGGACCCGGCGGCGCGCCCGCGCGCCGTCGACCTCGAGCCGGTGGGCCAGCCGGTACTGGTTGCCGTGCCGGGCAGGCGGCACGATGATCAGCCGCTGCCGCAGTTCCCTGACCGGCGCGTCGTACTCGTAGCGGAACTTCTGCTCCAGGACGTAGCGCACCCGCCGGGCGCCGCCCAGGTCGAGCCGCCGGTGATCGAGGACCGGGGCGGTCAGCACGGAAGGATCCAGCATCATCCGGGTTGCCTCCTCGGCCAGGGCGATCGATAGCCGTCGCGCGTGTCTGTCTCCATGATCACGGCCAGTTGTTTCCTGCCCGTTAACTGGCGTGACAGAAATAGACCGGCCGGCCGGTTACCCCTGGCTGCCGCCGTCCCCGTTGAACAGGTGCTGGCCGGGTGCTCCGGGCAGCCACTCTAGCTTCTTGTCGAAGTGCAAAGTCGTACCCTGGCTTTTGTCGCCCGTCAGCTGCAGGTTGTCGACCACCGCGTCGATGATTTGCAGGCCGCGGCCATGCTCGGCCATCGCGGCCACCGGCTCATCGGGGACCGCGAAACCGCGGTACCGTTCCCCCGCCGCGGGCCGTCCGGCGACGGCTCGCTGTCCGGGCTGCCGGTGTTGACGACCTCGATCGCGCACCGGCAGTTCCCGGTGCTCACCCGCACCTCGTACTCCTCGCCCGGCCCGGCGTGCTGGATCACGTTGGCGCAGGCCTCGCTGAGCGCCAGGGCGATGTCGCCGCGCGTATCAGGTGTAACGCCGAGGGTCTCCAGGCAGCTGTCGAGAACCTGGCGGCTGACGGGCACGCTGACGGCATCGCGGGGAAGATGAAGTGCCATCTGGATGTCCATGCCAACCGCCTCTGCCGCGCACCAGCTACATCGGCAGGCCATTTGGCCTGCTTCGATCACAAGTGCCTCGATCTGGCCGTTCCAAACGGGTGCGGCGGCAGTACTACTCAGCTAGCGGTTGTGCTTGTACATCCAGGTCCCGGTGCGCTGCACCGCGCCCGGCTTCAGCGCGACGTTATGGATCGTGACCTGGTGACCGCGCGTGTCCGTCACCCGGACGGTGAAGGGACCCGGTCCGGCGCCCTGCTGCGCGATCCACGCGTTCCAGTTGACGTGGGTGAGCTTCAGCCAGTGGCCGGGCGCGGTCTGCAGTTGAACCGAGGCGATCGCGTTGCCCGTGTTCATCACGATCAGCGCCAGCCAGTACCGCGACGATCCGTTCTTGACCAGGAACGCGACCGGCGCGGGGAGCGGCGGGTTGCCGGTGGTGTGGTAGGAGACGGGAATGATTCCCTTGACCAGCGGCGCGAGCTTGGCGAAGGCCGTCTCGCTGAGGTCGATGTGCCCGGCCTTGCACTCGGGGCACTGGTCGATGACCTCGACCCGGACGGTGTTGCCGTTCCGGCCCTTGACCAGCAGGTAGCTTCCGCACGGGGCAGCGCCGTGGTACTCAGGGGCCGGCAGCGCGACGAACAGCTGGTTGGCCGGCGGCCCGGGGTAGGAGCAGTTGCCGCCGCCGGATTGCAGCACGTAATGGGTGGCGATATCCGAGCCTGACGCGACCGGGGCGGCCGACTCGGCCGCCGACAGCGCCACGCTATCGCTCGGGCCGCTCGCCGCCTGGCCGGGATCAACTGACACGGTGATGACGGCGGCGGCCGCCCCCGCGACTGCCAGCCCGAGCAACGGCCAGCGCATAATGTGACGATTTCGCAGCCATTTCGTAACCATGGGGTGGAGTGTAGGGATTGGGAGGTGTGTGTCGCCGGGGATTCCGGCAATCCACTGGGAGCAGGCAGCCTCAGGGCTCGAGTTCGCAGAGCGCGCCGATGCCGCTGGCCTGCAGGACTCTGCGCACGATGGGCGACGGCCGGCTGATGACCGGCTTGACCCCCGCCGGGAGCCAGCGGCCGGTGCCCGCGACGAGCCGCGATGACGCGCAGTCCATGAAGGCGACCTGCCCCGTCTCGAAGATGAGCCGGTACGGCCTGCTCTCCCGGATCCGCTCGAGCTGGCCGGACAGGAAGTCCTCACTGGTCACGTCGAACTCACCGCGGAGCACGACGGTGGCTGTCCCGCCCGTCAGGGTTGCCTCGAAAACGGGCGGCTGGCCAGACGGCTCGGCGCACACGCGGCTACCTCGCCCTGCAGCTCAGCGGCGCGTGCGGACACGGCAGCCCGTTGGCCGCCAGGTCCAGACCGAGAATGCTCATCGAATTCTCCTGTGCAGCAGATGAGTCTCGGGCTATAGCCGACTGCTGTCAGGAGGCGCCTTCCGAACGCTGTGCGCGAAGACGCGGGGACAAGGCCGACGTGACGGGGACCGCGTGGTTCTTGGCGGTTTTCACGACGAAATCACCATAACATCCCGGACGGGTTCAGCGGTGCCGCACCGCGTCCTGCACAACCTCGGCGCAGACCACGGCCAGCTTGCGCCGCTGCGACCGGGCCCTCGACCGGAGCTGGTCGTACGCCGCGCGGGCGGAGAGGCCCTGGGTGCCCATCAGGATGCCCTTGGCCTGCTCCACCACCTGCCGTGAGTTCAGCGCGCCCTGCAGCTGCCCGGCCAGCTCGGTCTGCTGTTCGCCCTGGATGATGCTGGCGATCAGCAGGGCCGCGAGATCGGTGAACGCGAGCAGCGCCAGCTCGTTCGCGGGCGACCACGGGCGGCTGCGCTCCGACAGCACCGCGACGACGCCGACCGCGTCCTGGTTGTAGGGCAGCGGGCTGGCGAGCACGGCCCTGACATCCCGCTTGAGCGCGCCCTCGCAGAACAGCGGCCACCGGGCGTCCTGCTCCAGGTCGGTCGCGCCGACCAGCACCTTGGTGTCGAACGCTTCGATGCACGGGCCTTCCTGGTGGCGGATCTGCAGATCCTCCAGGTGCGCGAACCTGTCGTCGGAGGCCGCCACGCTGCGCAGGTGCTGCGCCCCGTCGGCGAGCATCAGGCCCGCCCCGTCGACGGCGAACATCGTGTGCGTCGTCTCCACGATCTCGCGGATCGCGTCTTCCACGCTCATCTCCCCGAACCGCAGCCTGCCCAGCTCGACAAGCGCGTGCCGCACGTCCTCCAGGGAAATCTCCATCAACAGCAACTGCCCCGCGCTGAACGCGCCAACCACGTTAAACGCGTGCCGCGAAGCTGCCTACGGGGTGACGATCGGGAACTCCTAGATACGCTGGTGCGGAACATCCGGAATGTACAGTTTCCGTGTCGCCGCTAAGGAGCGTGCTGTGCCGCAGGACTCGCCGGGGGCCACCAAGGACAACGCTGGCGGCAACCTGCCCGATCTGGACAGGAGCGTCGCGAACGCGGCCCGGATGTGGAACTACTGGATCGGCGGCAAGGACAATTTCCTCCCTGACCGCGAGGCCGGGGACTACGTGCTCGAGGCCATGCCCGCGCTGCCGCTGGTCGCGCGGAGTCTGCGGCGCTTCCTGACCACCACGGTGGACGAGCTGACGACCGCGGGTGTCCGCCAGTTCCTGGACATCGGAACCGGGCTGCCTACCGCCGACAACACCCATGACGTGGCGCAGCGGGCGGCACCCGAGTCGCGGATCGTCTACGTGGACCACGACCCGGTGGTGATCAGGCATGCCCAGGCCCTGCTCACCAGCAGCCCGGAAGGGAAGACGGACTACATCCAGGCCGACCTGCGGGACTGGGCGACGATCTCGGCCGGCGCACAGCGCACGCTGGACTTCAGCCAGCCGGTCGCCGTCCTGCTGATCGCGGTGCTGCATTTCGTTCTCGACTCCGAGGACCCGCACCAGTTGATCTCGACGATGATGGCCGATCTCGCACCCGGCAGCTACCTGGTCATCGCGCATGCCGCCAGCGACATCGAGCCCGACACGGCGGCGGCGATGGCCCGCAGCTACAACGCCACCTCGTCACTGACGATCACACCCCGGGACCGGGATACGGTGGCCGGTTTCTTCGACGGCATGGAGATGACCTACCGGGGCCTGCGGCCGCTCGCCCAGTGGTGGGGATCCGGCCAGGCCGTCAGCAGCGCCGGCCTCAGCTGCTACTGCGGCGTCGCCAGGAAGCCATAGGGAGCGCGGTGCGCCGCAGTAACAGGGCCGCTACTGGCCTGCATCGGCTCGGTAACCGTGTGCACCCACGGGCGGCTTGGTGCGTCTAATGACCGTGAGAGCTGCCCCCGCGTTTGCCGTCCTCGCTGCCCTGGCCGTCGCCGGCTGCTCAGCGAGCCAGTCCCTGTCCGCTTCCGCGTTGTCGGTGTCCGGCTCGCCGCGGTCCTCGGCCGCTCCCGCGTCGCCGGGTGCCGCGTCGTCCGCAACCGCCCCCGCGCAGTCCTCGAACGGCACCGGCACCGCGCACCGCGGCCGCCTCGGCCGGCGCCACCGCGAACACCGGTACGGCCGACCGGAACGTCTCGGTCGCCCCGGCCGGGGACATGGCGACCGGGCCGATGACGATCACCCCGGTGTACTGCGGGACGCTGTCGGCCGCGCAGCAGGCGCAGTTCTCCACGACCGCGGCCGGGGGCCTGATCTACCGGTACGCCAACCACTCGGGCGAGACCGCCGCCGCCAGGCTCTACGTCGCGTTCACCGACGGGACCACGGTGGCCGGCGACAACTACGCCGGGACACTGGCCGAGATCCCCTCCGGCCAGTCAGCGGAGGGTGAGGTCGACGCCATCGGCATCACCGGCCAGGGCGTGACCTTCACCAACTGCAAGGTCGTCAGCTACGCGCTGGCCACGGCTTCCGGGGTGGATCCGGTCAGCTACGCGGGCTTACGCTCGAAGCATGGCCGTCACGCATGAGGTGTTCAACCAGCCCCCGCCGCTGACCGACTTCGACGTCGCCGACGATCCCGCGCTGCTGGACGCGCTGGTGCGCGAGGACGCCGGCTGGGCCGCCGCCGAGGTGCGGGCCCTGGGCCGGCTGGCCGGATCCGCGCAGGCGCGCGAGTGGGGCCGCCTGGCGAACGAGCACTCGCCGCGGCTGCACACCCATGACCGGTTCGGCAACCGGATCGACGAGGTGGAGTTCCACCCGGCCTGGCACTCGCTGATGCGGGTGGCGGTCGAGCACGGACTGCACGCCGCGCCGTGGGCCTCGGCCCGGGCGGGCGCGCACGTTGCCCGCGCGGCGGGCTTTTACGTGTGGGGCAGCACCGACGCCGGCCACACCTGCCCGATCTCGATGACGTACGCGTCCGTTCCCGCGCTCAGGCATACACCAGAACTGGCGGCCCAGTACGAGCCGCTGCTGACCGCGGCCGAGTACGACCCCGGCCTGCGCCCGCCGCTGGCCAAGCGCGGCCTGCTGGCCGGAATGTCGATGACCGAGAAGCAGGGCGGCTCCGACGTCCGCGCGAACACCACCCGCGCGGTCCCGGCGGGCGACGGCAGTTACCGCCTGACCGGCCACAAGTGGTTCACCTCGGCGCCGATGAACGACCTGTTCCTGGTCCTCGCCCAGTCCCCGGGCGGGGCCGGGCTCTCCTGCTTCCTGCTGCCGAGGGTCAACCCGGATGGCTCGCATAACGACCTGTCGTTCCCCCGGCTGAAGGACAAGCTCGGCAACCGGTCGAACGCCTCCGCGGAAGTGGAGTACGGCGAAGCCTCGGCCTGGCTCGTGGGCGAGCAGGGCCGTGGCGTCCAGACCATCATCGACATGGTGAACATGACCCGGCTGGACTGCGTGCTCGGCACCGCGACGGGGATGCGCTCGGCGGTCGTGGCGGCGGCGCACCACTGCCAGTACCGGTCCGCGTTCGGCCGCCTCCTCATCGACCAGCCGGCCATGGCCAACGTGCTGGCCGACCTCGCAATCGAGTCCGAGGCCGCCACGGTCGTCGCGTTCCGGCTGGCCGGCGCGACCGACCGGGCCGTGCGCGGTTCGCAGCCGGAGGCGGCGTTCCGGCGGCTGGCGCTGGCGGCGACCAAGTACTGGGTGTGCAAGCGGGCGCCCGGGCACTCGGCCGAGGCGCTCGAGTGCCTGGGCGGCAACGGCTACGTCGAGGATTCCGGCATGCCGCGGCTGTACCGGGAGGCGCCGCTGGCCTCCATCTGGGAAGGCTCGGGGAACGTGGCCGCACTGGATGTGGTCCGGGTCCTGGACCGGTCGCCGTCGAGCGTTTCCGCGCTGCTCGACGAGCTCTCGCTCGCGCAGGGCGCGGATCAGCGGCTCGACGACGCGATCGCCCGGCTGCGCAAGGAGGTGGCCGACCCGGCCGAGCAGCACGCCCGCCGGCTGGCCGAGGGCGTCGCCCTCTGCCTGCAGGGAGCGCTGCTGGTGCGGCACGCTCCGGCGGCGGTGGCCGACGCGTTCTGCGCCTCCCGGCTGGGCGGCGACTGGGGCAACGCCTACGGCACGCTGCCGCCCTCGGTGGACTTCGCGTCCATCATCGAGCGGGTCACCCCGAAGGTCGCCTAGCCGACCGAGATCGCAAGCTCTGACGCAATCACGATGCGCATCACGCAGTGCTTCTTGCCCTTGGGCCGGACGTAGCTGAAGCCTGCCTGCTCGAAAAGGCCGCGGGTGGCGCTGTAGAGGAAGGATGCCGTCACCTTCTGGCCTTCCTCGGTCTGCTGGGGGTATGCCTCCACGGTCCCGCCGCCCGCTTGCGCGATCAGGTGCAGGGCGCCTTGCAGAGCAATGACCGCCATGCCCTTGCGCCGGTACTTCTTATCCACGAAGAAGCAGGTGAGGCGGTAGTCAGGCAGCCGGTCTAGGCTAGCCTCGTACTCCTTGCGGTGGTAGATGTTGGGCAGCTCGGCCGGGCTGCCGTACTGGCACCACGCCACCGCCGCATCGCCGTCAAACACCAGCGCCGCGTGTGCCCGGTCCTCGCGCACCAGACGTTCCTTGAGGCCGCGGTTGTCCTCGTCGTCGTAGGTCTTCTCGGCATGCATCGTGTGAAACCAGGTGCACCAGCAGCCGCCCCAGATACCGTTATGCCGCTCGGCTAGCTGCGCGAAGGCATCCCAGGTGTCGGGACAGAGCGGCTTTACGGCATACCCGCCTACGGTCGTCTCAGCTTCGGTCATGGCTGCAGGGTAGAACGGATCACGGACAATAGGCATCCGGGGCCAGAACGGGACTTAGTTCGGGCGCCCGGGTCAGCGTCCGCGGACAACGGCGATCGCGCCGGCGGCCCCCGTAGCCGGTGTTGTTGGCGTATCCGATATGTTCCCGGCGGCTGGTTGGCGTAGCCGGCCGGCCGGGGCCTGTCGAGGGCGAAGGCGGCGGATAAGGGTGCGCGCTGTCCGCGGCTTGGGGCGGCTGCGCCCTCGACGCGGACTGCGCGGTCAATGGCGTCCGGAGCGGCCCGGCGGATCATCGTTCCCGCCGTTCACAGCCGTGCGCGTCTTCCTATCACTTCTGACCACCCCGGTTCGCCTTCCTATCAGTTTTAACCATAAAATTCCGACAATTCGGGCGCTGAAGTGGTCGGAACCGATAGGAAGATGAAGAAAAGTGGTCAGAACTGATAGGGAGCTGGCTGCGGGCGCCGGTCGCGTGGTGGCGCCGGCGCGGAGTTGGCCAGGGCGAGAGCCGCCACTCGGCGGTGCGGCCGCGGAGCCTACAGGTTGGCCATCGCGTTGTAGAGCGACGCGGCGTTGTTGCCGAAGTAGGCCGAGAAGATGTAGTCGGGCAGCGACGAGTAGCCGAAGTCGTTGACCCCGTCGATGTAGCCGAACTCCCCGCCGAAGTCCATCAGCCACGGGCCGCCGCTCGAGCCGGGGGCCGCCGACCATGCGACGGCGGACCGCCGCGGTCCCCGGCCCGTGAGTCTGAAACGGCAGGCTACCGCGACTTGACGATCAAGAAGTAGCGGTTTACTCACGGACAGTCGCGATTATCGCAGCCGGGACTCCCCCGCACCTGATCGATCGCCGCCTTTGTGGTGGATACTGGCCGCATGCGCCGTGTGCTCGTCGTCGGCATGTCCGGGGCCGGCAAGACGACCGCTGCCCGTCGCGTAGCCGGGAAACTCGGCCTGCCCTTCCACGAGATGGACGTCCTCGCCCTCGGGCCGCACTGGTCGCAAGCACCCGGCCTGGTCGACGAGGTCAAGCGGATCACCGCCGGGCCGGCCTGGGTCTTTGACTCCTGGGGCTACCGCCCGGTCCGTGACCTCATGTGGGCGTCGGCCGACACCATCCTCTGGCTCGACTACCCGGCGCATGTGGTCATGCCGCGCCTCGTCTGGCGTTCGGCGGTGCGGACGGCGACGGGGGCCGAACTGTTCGGCGGCAACCGCGAGACATGGCGCGAGTGGCTCCGGCCGCGGCATCCGGTGTGGTCGGCGGCGGCCGGCTTCGCGCACCGCCGGGACTATCTGTTCGACCGGACCAGCAGGTCAGCTCACTGCCGGACGGTGCGTTGCACTAGCCCGCGCGAGTTCGGGCACTGGTTTGACCTGCTCTGACCAGCCCTTGAAAATCACAGTCATCCCGAACGCACGCGTGGCTTCGCGCCGCCCGCCCGGCCGCTTCTCACAGCGGCCGGGCGGGCGCAGGCGCGATCCCCGGTGCGGGCCCGGCTGACCGGGCCGCCGGCTCAGCCCTTGACCGTCCCGGTAACCGACGCCGCCCCGTACCACCTGTCGCCGCCGAAGGTCACCGTGAAGGTGGTGTTCGACCTGATGGTGTAGGTGACGGCGAGCTGGCCCCGGGAGTTGATGGTGCCCCGCCCGATCATCTTCCTGGCACTCCCCTTGGGCTGCGCGTAGATGACCAGCGTCCGGTTGGTGTGCCAGGCACCCAGGGTCGCCGTCACCCTGACCTTCGCTCCCGATCGGACCGACCCGGCGGAGAACGCCAGCCGCAGCGCCGGCTTGATCGCGATGACGCGTGCCGCGGCCGCAGCCGAGGAGGTCGCGTAGACGCCAGTGCCCGGGTAGCTGGCGACATAGTTGTAGCTGCCGTAGCCGGGCGGCAGGTCGGTGACGCTGAAGGCGCCGCCGGCCTTGGTCGTGGTGGTCAGCGTGGCCGAGTTGAGGCTGCTGCCGGAGGCCCGGCGGTAGACCTTCACCGTGGTGCCGGCCGGCGCGGCCGTGCCGTTCAGGGTGAGCGTGCCGTGGACGGTCACCCTGGTCCCGGCCCTGACGCCGGTGGCCGCGCCCACGCTGACCTTGCTCGGCAGGTGGCTCTTGTAGACCACGATCGACTGGGGCGGGAGGGTGATGCTGCCGGCGATCGCGCCCGCGGTGGTGGTCCCGTCCACGATCTTCGTGGGGGCCGCTGAGGTGGCGGTCGGCTTGATCTGGTCGCCGGCGATGTAGCTCTCGGTCGACAGGTTCCCGGTCAGCGACGTGCTGACCGAGACCTTCTGCGCGGAAGTGGTGTTGGTGTTGAGGAGGGCCACCACGACCTGGCCCGTGGGCAGTACCGACTGGAACCCGATCGCGTTGTTCGTGTTGCCCCGGTCGGACAGGTTGGTGACCGTCAGCCGGGAGAGCTGCGCGTTCGGCCTGGCCAGCTGCGAGGCGAGCAGGTAACCGGTGTACATGGTGTCCGGCGTGCCGTTGCCGGTGAACATGGCCTCATCGGGGGTGTTGCACGCGGAGCCCGTGTTGTCGCCGGTTTCCATCGGCCACCAGTCGACGGTCTGCACGCCCGACGACAGCCACTCGAGCGCGTCGCCGGCCGAGAACAGCGCGCCCGCGGGGAGGCACGGAACGCTGGTGGGCAGGTAGCTGACCCCGGTCTCGCCGATGGTGACCGTCGCGTCTGAGTCGTTCTCGGCCAGAATGCTCTGGATGCCGGCGTAGTGGGTGGGAATCGTCTCCACCGACTGGATCACTTGCTGAACCGTCGGTTTCCCCTGGGTGCCCGTCGGGTCGCCGCCGAAGCCGTACGGGTACCAGTGCGCCTCCACGAAGCTGACGTGCGTGGTAGCCGTGTCGAGATCGGTGAGGAGGGTGCTATCCCAGGTGGTGTTGTTGGGGACACCCGCGCCGCCCACCGTGCCGTCGAACGCCCAGGGGACCCCGATCTTGATGGTGTCGCCCGCCGCCGCGGCCGCCTCCGTCATGTCCTCCATGTACGGCAGCGCGTTCGCGGCGTAGGAGTCCGCCATTTCCGCCACGCCGTCGGCCTGACCGTCCATGACCCACGGGCAGGTGGCGTTGTCGTTCGCCTGGTAGCCCGTATCGTCCAACGGCGCCAGGGTCAGCCAGTGGTCGTACTCCCAGCACCCGTAGCTCTCGTTGCCGATACTCCACTGGGCCACGCCCTGGCCCGCCGTCGTGTCCGCCTGCGTCACCCAGTCGGCGGCCATGGCGGGCGTGCCCGTGCCGTAGTCGACCGTCACGTAACTCTGGGCACCGACCGCCCGCGCGTCGGTGGAGAAGTGGGTGAAATCAAAGCGGCTGCTGTCTTCGCGCACTTAGGGTTGATGAAGGCCGCTGGCGTCGGTGCGGGTCCGCATGGTGTGTTCGGATCGTTGACGGCGGTGTTGTTCTGCCCAGTCGTACTGGTCGGCTGTCCCCCCGCCGCCGTAGTGCAGCTGGCTGATCCCGGCCGCCTTGAGGTACGACTGCATCATGCTCAGCTTCGAAGAATTGGAGTAGAGCGTGTCCCACGGTCCGACGTCCAGGCCGAGCGGCGTCGCGCCCAGCGTTACCGGCGCGGTGCCGCTCGCTGCCTTAAGGGTCGACGCGGAGGTGGCCGCTCCCACCGCGCCTGGCAGCGCCGCTCCCGCCAGGACCGCAAGCACGGCGCCGGCGCTCACGCACAGCACCGGCTTGCGCCCCCGCCAGAAAACTCTTCGAGTCGTCACAGTTATCCCCACACCCCATACGTAATCTCAAGAATTGATACAGCAGCCTAAATGCGTCTATTCGATCAGCGCGGCAGGAACGCTGAATGTTACAGAAGAGAGCTTTGTGCGCCCCTGCGGCGGCCGCGGCGGCGCGCTGGCGGTCTCCCTAGTGACGCGCCGGTGGCACGGAAGGTTCACACCGTAATCACTCCCGGAAACCACGCAGTGGTTGAGGCAGGAACGTTTGGGGCCGGTCTGTCCGGGATACACCGTGCGAAATAGCAGCGGGCTCCGCGTGGTTGAACTGTGTACAGCGCACACTCGCATCCAGTGGGGGGCGCCAGCAGCGAAGGAGCTGACGTGTCGGACAACTACCGCAAGGATCCTGAGGCAGTCTCGAGGCTCACGCCCGAGCAGTACAAGGTCACTCAGAAGAGCGCGACCGAACCGCCGTTCAGGAACGAGTACTGGGACAACCACGAGCCCGGCATCTACGTCGACGTCGTGTCCGGCGAGCCGCTGTTCGCCTCGGTCACCAAGTTCGACAGCGGCACCGGGTGGCCGAGCTTCACCGTCCCGATCGAGCCGGGCAACGTGACCGAGCACCGGGGCATCGGCTTCGGGCTGTTCGGGACCGAGGTCCGCTCCGCCCATGGCGACAGCCACCTGGGCCACGTGTTCCGCGACGGGCCCCGGGAGGCGGGCGGCCTGCGTTACTGCATCAACTCCGCCGCCCTCCGCTTCATCGCTGTCGATGACCTGGACCGCGAGGGCTACGGCGAGTACAGCAAGCTTTTCGAACTGGCACAAGACACTGGGAGCACATCATGACGACCGAGAAGGCAATCCTGGCCGGCGGCTGTTTCTGGGGCATGCAGGACCTGATCCGCAAGCTCCCCGGCGTCGTCTCGACCCGGGTCGGCTACACCGGCGGCGACGTGGCCAACGCCACCTACCGCAACCACCACGGCCACGCCGAGGCGATCGAGATCAACTACGACCCGGCCAAGACCTCCTACCGGGACCTGCTGGAGTTCTTCTTCCAGATCCACGACCCGTCGACCAAGAACCGGCAGGGCAACGACATCGGCAGCAGCTACCGGTCGGCCATCTTCTACCTCAACGACGAGCAGAAGCGCGTCGCCGAGGACACCATCGCCGACGTCGACGCCTCCGGCCTGTGGCCGGGCAAGGTCGTCACCGAGGTCACCCCCGCCGGCCCGTTCTGGCAGGCCGAGCCCGAGCACCAGGACTACCTGGAGCACTACCCCAACGGCTACACCTGCCACTACCCCCGCCCAGGCTGGAAGCTCCCGCACCGCGCGGACAGCGTTACCTCCTGAGCGCGGACAGGATCCATCCCTGAAAAATCCCAACTGGCGCGGCGACCGCAGGCCGCCGCGCCACGGACACGCCATCCCCGGATAGGTGGCACACGGCGTAGGCTGCGCGGGGAGCCTGAGGGGGTGGCCGATGAGCGGTGAGACGGCTTGGCACAGCGGCGATGCGTGGGCGGAGGCCGGTATCCGCGGGGCCGTCGTCGTTGCGCACGGCGGCAAGTCCGTCAGCACCGAGCCGACCAACCCGCGTGACTTGCCCGTGCTGCGGATGGTGGCGCTGGCCAGTGCCATCCGACGAGCCGTGCGCGGATACGGGGTGGCGGTGTGCCAGCCGCGTTTCAAGCTGAAAGGCTGGAACGGGGACCTGGCCTCGCCCGTCTCTGACCTCAGCGCGCTCCTCGACGAGATCGGCACGCGCTACGGCGAGATCCCCGTCGTGCTAATCGGCCACTCGATGGGAGCGCGCGCGTCGTTCCGGGTGGCCGGGCACCCGGCGGTGACCGCGGTCGCCGGGCTGGCGCCCTGGCTGCCGCCCGGGGAGCCGGTCGACCAGCTGACGGGCCGCCGGGTCCTCCTCGCGCACGGAACCGCCGACCGTGTCACCTCTCCCGCCGAGACCTGGGCGTACGCCGAGCGTGCCCGCGCGGTCACGGACGTGGCCGCGATTGAAGTCCGCAACGGCGAGCACACCATGCTCTGGCGAGCCCCCCTCTGGCACCGCCTGGCGGTCGAATTCAGCCGGCTCTCCCTTGGGTTGCCCGCTAAGGACGGCGAAGTGACAAAGGCCTTCCTGGAAGCGACCGCAGGAGAGCCGCGGATCATGGCCTGACCGGCCGGAGGAAGTCACGCGGTGAACGGCACGCGCACCGTGATGGTGTCGGGGAACCAATGGGCGCCGCCCGGATGCTGCGGGGCACCGCACACCGTCTGCAGGTACCGCATCGGCGGCCCGAAGCCACCGAGGGTGTCTTCCACCGGGAATCCGTAGCTATCCCGTATGACGTAAGTGAGAGTGCCGGCGTATTTCCCGTTCTTGCGGGTCCCGGTCCCGGTCACGGTCAGGCCCTGAGTGCCGCGGAATGACCAGTACAGATCGCTGGACGTTGATCCGAAATACACCGTCGGCAGCTGCGCGGCCGACAGCCGCACCCGCGTGATCTTGGCCTTCAGCTGGACCGCGATCTCCGACTGCACTTCGGCGTTGACGGCCTGGAACCCGCTGCTGACCGCCGTCTGCTTGGAAATCGCCGAGCCAACCGGAAAGCCGACCTCCGTGCCCGTCCCTGTCAGGAAATGCGTAAGCAGGCTCGCCGCGGTGGGGAAGTCCTTCAGGATGAACCCGTCGGCTATCTCGTGACCCAGCGCCTTGTCGGACTGGAATTGCGAGCTATCGCAGGTGGTGTCCGGAGTAGCCGCGTTCGTGTCCTGGCTGCCGTTGACCTGCACCGGGTTGTTGCCGGTGACGGTGAACAGGTCAGCCGCAGGGGCGGAATGGGTAGGGCTGGCTGCGACCGCGGACGGCGGCGGTGGCCCGGTGGCGGCCGGCGTCGCGGAACACGCTGCCGTCAGCGCCGCGATCAGCCACGCAGCCGCGAGGGCGGTGAACCTCTTCGCCGGCCTCTCCTGCGGGAGTCGCATGGCCCAAGCATGCCACGGACGGTGACGACACCCCCGGCAACGCGACCCCACCGGTCAGCTGCGCTTAAGACCGCCGATGCCCAGCGACGCGTCGCCGGCCGGGGCCGTGTCCTGCTCCGCTTGCTTGACGTAGGCGGCGGGGTCCTTGTCCACCGGCTTGACGCCCGCGAAGTTCCGCGCCTCGTAGGCGGCGAAGGCGACGGCCAGGTCATGGCGCTGCTGCAGCCCGGCCAGGCGGCGGAAGTCGGTCAGGCCCTCGCGTTCCTCTTCGCCCATGTGGTCGCTGTTGGCCAGGTTCGCCCCGGCGACCGCCTGGTACCAATCGTCAGTGCCGACGGCGTGCTTCGCGACCTCCGCGACCGCGTCCCGGATGTCGTTGTGATCACCGATCGCGTCGAGGGTCTCGTCCTCCACGCCCGCCGTCCGCTTGGCCGAGATGCCCACGCGCAGCAGCGCGGGGTAGAAGAGCTCCTCCTCGGCCGCCGCGTGCAGCTCGAGGAAAACCGCCAGCCGTCCCCAGACATCCGACAGCGCCCTGACGTCAGACCGGTTGATCTGCTCGATGATCGCGAACAGCCGACGCTGCTCATGATGATCGTCAAGGATCAGCTGGGTAATGTCCACTAAGCCCCCACTGCACATCAGAGCGCGGCCCGCTGGCCATGAGCTGGCACTCATGCTACGCCCGAGGCGCTCTAGCCAAGCGGAGGGCCCGGGCTCAGCCTTGCGCCCGCAACCGCCACGTCCGTTAACGACGAACTCGCCGTTGTTGAGCGGCACGCCTTGGCCGATGCCAGCTACATCCCGACGGGCTCCTCCTTCGTTTCTGCGGGCCAGTTGGTCTGCTCCTCTTCGAGCCAGGTCCGCTGGGTGTACTCGTGGTTCATGTCGTCCAGTTGAAGCTGTAGCAGCGCGCGATCCATCGGCCCGGCCGCGTTATCCATGGCCGCCCGAGTCCGGACGATCAGGTCACCGAGCTGGCTTCGAGTCAACGTGGGCGCACCCGCCTTGGCCGCGTCCCTGCGCTCGATCCATCGCGCGAGGCGTGCCTGCACCTCCCGTTCAAGCGCCGCGTTCGTCGGTTGTCGTCTGAACCAGGTGCTTGGCAACGGCCAGCAAGGGCCGGGCGTGTAGAACCCTGCGAATCCACTTCGGTCTGGGTGCGGCCCCACATCCACTTTCACTCCTCGTCGCGACAGCCTTAAGGGGTGGGTACAAGGCTGCCCGGCGGCGGCCCAGCATGGAAAGGAACTTGCATGGGTTTGCACGCCAGCTAGCTCAAGGCGTCGATCGCCTTGGTGATCAAGGCGCGAGCCTTGGCTCCACGGACTGCGAGGTCGGACAGGTCGCTGAACGCCTTGGCGTACATGGCGATCTCGCGCGGCTGCGTGAGCGTGAGCCAGCCGGAGACCAGCTCGACGTTCACCTGCCTCTCGTCGAAGATCCAGAAGTCCTCGACCGGCCATATGACGTCGCGCTCCAGGCCCATCGGGATGATGCCGAGCGACACCGAGGGCAGGGAGGCGACGGTGATCAGGTGGCCGAGCTGCCCGGCCATCACGTCAGCGCCTCCGATCACCGTGCGCAGGAGCGATTCCTCGATCACGACGAAGAACCGGTGATCGCCCTCGCGCAGCAGGCGCAGGCGGTCAGCCCGGACGTCCGCCGCTTCGTCGGTGTCGTCGGGCAGGCCGCGCCGGATGGCGATGGCGCGCAGAATCGCTCTCGTGTACGCCGGGGTCTGGACGACACCGGGGATCAGCCAGCCGGAGTAGGCGCGGAAGATCCTGGTGCGCTCCCACAGCGGCAGGACGGCTTCCTGGGCGCGCTTGAGCCCGGTGCGCTCCATGCGCCGCCACTCAACGAACATGTCCTCGACGGAGCGCAGAGACGCGAGCAGGTTGTCAGTCTCGCTCGGCGCTCCGCAGTGCAGGCACCATACGCGGATGTCGTCGGCGGACGGCGCTGTCCGCGCGTGCTCGATCCGGGACACCTTGGCCTCGTGCCAGCCGCACAGCTCAGCCAGCGCACGCCCGGTCAGGCCGGCGTCCTTGCGTATCTCGCCGAAGCGCGCGCCGAGGGCTTGCCTGGCCTGCCAGGCACTGGACGATGACGGAGGTAGCGGCACGGTAGCGGCTCGGTTGGCGGCGGTCGTCAGGCGGGCTGGTAGTCCTCGTGCGGGACTCCGCGTTCCCACGCTGCGTCAAACGACGACGCGCAGAGCCTGGCGAGCACGGGGTCGTCGGATCGTTCCTCACCCACCCAGGAGCTGTCACCCGCGAAGTGGTTCCACAAGACAACCTGGCCGTCGAAAACCCAGAGGTCCTCAGCCGGCAAGAGCAGCCCGGACGCAGCCTGCCGGGGAAGCCACCGGACGTCTTCGCCGGCGCGACGTTGTGGCCGGCGGTCACGTCATACTCGAACCGGATGTAGTCGGTGACGGGTTCCGACACGACCCGGAGGCGGCGGACGTCCACCCCACGGCCCGTCGTCGCGCGGATGAGGTCAGACCAGCCAGCCCACCGCTCGGCGGGGTCGAACCGCCGCCCGGCCTGCCAGTCGAGCCAGTCTGGGTCATCGAGCACGTACCCGTCGCGCAGCTCCAGGTGCCATGCGCTGCGCTCAGCCGAGCGGAGCAGGCCGTACGCCAGTGGTTCCGCCACCACATGCCTCCATCAGGAACGACGCCATCCGCGCCGGGACGCGGACCACCGTCTCATGATCCGGGACCGACTTAGCCGCCGTGATCTCGGACATCGTACGTTCATCTGTGATCTTCCAGCCCTGGATGACGATGCTGCCGTCAGCATCGTCAAGCCAGACTGTCGGTGACCCGTTGTTGGGCGAGTCCGGGTCCACGCCAATGAAACGTAGCGACACGACGGCCTACCTCTCAGGAGATTGCACGACCTTGCTCACCCACAGGTCTCTCCTTGCACGGAAAACGTCAACCCCTTGCATACCCGCAGAGGCTATCTTGCCGACCCTAGGTGCGCGCACTCGTCCAGTCCGTCCCAGACGCCCCTGTGGCCCGTACCTGAGAGGGACGACGACGCCCGCAACCGATGAGCTACGACCCGGAGGCGGCACTACCCAAACCTCCGGGCCGGGGCTTGTTCGCAGTCGGACGGGCGGGGTTACGGCATCACCTTGTTGACGGCGTATTCCGCCTGGGACTCGGTGAACCCATCGCCGTAGCTCGACGTAAGCTGCTGGATCAGGCTGGAGCGGCTGAATCCCTCCCCGTCGCCGAGGTAGCCCTTAGCGGCATCAACGGCCTGCGCGTCCCAGTCGGGGTGCAGGGAATTAATGGCGTATTCCGCCTGGGACTCGGTGAACCCGTCGCCCGCATCGGCCGTAAGCTGCTGGAGCAGTCCCTGCTGGCTGAATCCCTGCCCTTCGCTGAGGTAGCCATTGGCGGCATCCACCGCCTGCGCGTCCCAATTCGGGTTGAGGTAGTTGATGGCGAACTCGGCGTCCGACTTCGAGAAACCGTTGCCGGCGCTAGAAGTGAGCTGGCTCAGCAGTCCCTGCTCGCTGAATCCCTGCCCTTCGCTGAGGTAGCTCTTGGCGCCATCAACGGCCTGCTGCTGCACGCCCGTCATCGACGGGCCAGCGGGAGCAGCGGGCCTACTCGGAGCAGAGCTGGCTGCGGCGGATGACACTGCCGCTGACGGTGACGTGGAGCTGCCCGCCGCGCCGGTGTCCGAGGCCGTCGTTGGCGGCTTGTTCGACGAGGACGCGACGGCGATGATGACGACGAGCGCGCCGAACGCGATGAGCCCGGAAAGCACCTTGTGCCGGGCAGGCCAGGGCTTGCGCTTCTGCCCCTTCGGCATCTGCGGCGGCATGACTGGCTCCTGCTGCCACGGCGGAGGCTGAGGCGCGTTTTGCTGATCCTGGGGCGGCCACGGCTGCCCATACGGCTGCTGCTGACGGTTTGGCTGCTGGCCGATTGGCCGCTGCTGCTGGGGCGCTGTGCGCTGCATGTACGCGAAAGGGTCGTCCTGGTGCGGGTGCCATGGCTCGCCTTGCCGCGAATGTCGGCCATAGCCCTGCTGTGGATCCTGAGACTGAGGTGGCTGGCCGTAATCCTTCGGGTACGTCAATTCGTCTTCCCCCCAAAACATTTGAAAGGCACCGATGCCTTCGGATGGGTGACGTGCTGCGCGCGCTGCTGGTGTACAGGCGTGATGCGTTTGATGCTGGGGTGCTCCCGTTGTGTTACGGGAAATCGCTTTAAGGAGGGAAAGTAAATTGATCGCCAGTCGTAGCGGCTAGCAAGCGTTTCGTAGCGCCACTGCACTCCGCTGACGTGCAACGATAACCGCAACATCGATCCATTCGAGTGCTTGGCAACGACGTTTCGTTGACAAGACCCACCTTCGCCTATACGGTTTTCGTGTTTTGAGCAGCACAAACATAGGGCCGCTCCACGTCGGCTGCGCGATGTGGACGTACGCACCCTGGCAAGGCCGCTGGCTGCCGCCCTCGTTGCCGCCGCGTGAACGGCTCAGCGCCTACGCGTCCTGGTGCAACGCGGTAGAGGGCAACACCACCTTCTACGCGACCCCGGCCCGCGACACGGTGCGGTCGTGGGCCGGGCAGACCGACGCTGACTTCCGGTTCGTACTCAAGCTGCCGAAGCCGATCACCCATGAGCGGCGCCTCATCGACGTCGATGAGCCGCTGCGCGCCTTCCTGTCGGCGATCGAGCCCCTCGGCGAACGCGCCCACACCCTGTGGGTCCAGCTGCCGCCGTCCTTCAGCCCGGCCGGCCTCGGCGCCCTGGCCGGTTTCCTGCGCCGTCTGCCGCGCGAGTACCGGTACGGCGTCGAGGTGCGGCACCGCGCGTTCTTCGAGGATCCGCGATCGGAGCACGAGCTGGAGAAGGCACTCGGCGAAGTGGATGCGGAGTGGATTGCCTTCGACACCACCGTCCTGTTCGCGAGCCCGCCGACGAGCGACGGCGAGCGGGAGGCGTGGCGGAAGAAGCCGCGCCTGCCCCGCCGGTCACGGGCCCTCACCGCGCATCCCGTCGTCCGCTACATCGGCCGGGACGACACCGCCCGCACGATCGCGGGCTGGCAGCCCTGGCTCGACGCGGTGGCCGGCTGGCTGCGGGAGGGGCGTTCGCCGACCGTGTTCATCCACACGCCCGACAACGTCGACGCGCTCGAACTGGCCCGCCGATTCCACGACGATGTGCGCGCACGCGTGCCCGAGGTCGAGCCGCTCCCGGAGCCGATCCCGGCCGGACCGGCAACTCTGTTCTGACGCTGATGGGTTCTGACGCTGACGGGCGGCTGCCGTTATGGTGCTGGCATGGCCTTCTCTCTTGCCCGGAGTGCGCATAACGCGACCAATGTCCTCCACTCGCTGATCTACTTCGCCCCCGAGGCCGAGCAGCAGCTCACCGCCGTCGGACTCAAGCCAGGGCGGATGGGCTACTTCGCCAGCCGGGCGGCCGCGATGGGCGCCGTTGGCAGCGGCGTGGTCACCGCGACCTTCTACAACTTCAGCCCGCGGCTGATCGCCCGGGTCATTCCCGAGGCCTGGGAGCTGGCCAGCCCGGCGGTCGTGATCGGCGCCCGCTTCGCCGCCGTCGACGCCGCGCTGACCCGCCTGCTCGGCCCGGATGTCATCGCCTCCGATGACATGATCACGCTGGCCGCGCTGGTGCGCGATGCCTCCAGCGCCTGCACGCCCGAAGGCCGCCCGCTATACGCCGGGCACGCCGACCTGGACTGGCCCGAGGCGCCGCACCTGGTCATGTGGCATGCGCTGACGCTGCTGCGCGAGCACCGGGGCGACGGTCACATCGCCGCACTAACCGAATCGGGCCTCAGCGGCATCGAGGCGCTGGTTACCCACTGCGCCACCGGGGATGGATTCCTCGACGCGTTCGCCCGCTCCAGCCGCGGCTGGACCCAGGAGGAGTGGGACGCCACCGTCAGCGGCCTTGCCGCCCGCGGGCTGTTCGACGACGAAGGCGCCCTGACGGAAGCGGGCCAGGCGCTGCGCGCCCAGGTTGAGGACGCCACCGACCGGATGGCGGCGGCCCCCTGGGAGTACCTGGGCGAGCAGCGGACCGAGGAAGTCGTCCGGATCGGCAAGGCCATGACCCGCACCGTGCTGAAGGCCGGCGCCATCCCCCGGGCCGGTGTCTTCACCGCCCCGTAACCGGGCCGACGGCGCCGGCTGGCTGTCAGGGTCCCCCAATCAGGCGTCCCGGACGATCTCGTAGCTGAGCAGGACCAGGCCGCCGCCGATGGTCCGGGCATCGCGCAGGCGCATGGGCCGCTGTGCCGGCGGTCTCGCCGAAGAGGCGTTCGCCCGCACCCGAGCACGACCGGGAAGACGGTCAGCCGGACCTCGTCGACCAGGTCATGCTCAAGCAGCGTGCGCACCAGCTGATAGCTGGCGTAAACGACGATGTCCCCGGCCACCTTCTGCTTCAGCTGCCGGACCTCGCTTGCCACGTCGCCCGCCAGCACGGTCGCGTTGGCCCAGGTGGGCTCGGCACCGTCCGCGGACACGACGTACTTGGGCAGGCCGTTCAGCCGGTCCGCCCACTCGCCGCTGCGGGCCGCCCACCGGGCGGCGAACCACTCGTCGCTGCGACGGCCAAGCAGCAGGGCCTCCGCGCCGCGCGCCTCCTCGAGCGAGACCGTGCCCCACTCTTCGAGGTCGCTCCCCCCGAACTGCCCGAACCAGCCGCCGCGGCTGAAGCCCTCCTTGCCGTCGGGGTCCTGAACGACTCCGTCCAGCGTGACGTTGGTGCTCACGACGATCTTTCCCATTGCGGTTCCCTTCGTTGGTGATGTCGTCTGCCAGCGATGCAGACGCCGCGAAATCGGGAAACTGGCCGCCCGGCGGCCGCCCAGTTCGCGCCCTGGCCGGCGTCCGTACACGATGGCGGTACAACAAGGCGCGGCGAGCGGCACGGTGCGAAGGCATGGCGGGGAGCGGGAAGCAAGGTGGTGAGCGTGGTGACAGCCGACCTGATCACAAGGGCGCGGGCCGGGGACGGCGGCGCGTTCCGGGAGATGACCCAGCCGCACCTGCGTGAGCTGCAGGTGCACTGCTACCGGATGCTCGGGTCCGTCGCCGATGCCGAGGACGCCCTGCAGGACACGCTGCTCTCCGCCTGGCAAGGCCTCGGCGGGTTCGAGGGGCGCGCCTCGATCCGGACCTGGCTCTACCGGATCGCCACCAACCGGTGCCTGAGCACGCTCCGCTCGGCCAGCCGCCGGCCCGCCCTGGAGTGGAACGTCCCCGGCGTCCAGCCGCCCGAGCCGACCCGGCTCGGCGAGGTCGTATGGCTCGAGCCGTTCCCCGACGCACTCCTGGCGGACGCGGCCGGCGCCCCGCCCGGCCCGGAGGCCCGCTACGAGCAGGCCGAATCAATCTCACTGGCCTTCGTGTCCGCCCTCCAGACCCTGCCGCCGCGCCAGCTCGCCGTGCTGATCCTGCGCGATGTCCTCGGCTTCCACGCCAGCGAGGTGGCCGACCTGCTGGACTCCAGCACCGAATCGGTCAACAGCGCCCTCAAGCGGGCCCGGGCCGGCCTGCGGCGCAAGCGGCTCGCGGTCGACGGCGAGCCACCGCCCGCTCCCGGCTCACCGGCCGAGGACGCGATCGTGGCGAAGTTCGTCAGCGCCTACTCCTCGTCCGATGTCGGCGCGCTGGTGGCCATGCTGACGGACGACGCCTTCCTGGCGATGCCGCCGATCCCGCTCGAGTACCACGGCCGGGACATGGTGGCCGGCTTCTGCGCCAGCGCCCTCTTCGGCTCGACCCGGAGGTTCGATCTCGTGCCTACCCGGGCCAACGGCCAGCCCGCGTTCGGTTCCTACCTGCGCGCCCCGGCCACCCCGGACGGCACCCGCCCCGGCGTCGGCCTCATCGTCATCACCCTGGCCGGCGACCGGGTCTGCGCCATGACCCGCTTCGAGAGCGGCGTGCTACCGCGGTTCGGGCTGCCACTGTCGCTCCCGGCCGGCCGGGACTAGGTGATTCCACCTATACGCTCCGCCGATAGACGGCCTAAGGCCGTCCAAATCAGTGTTTCGCATGAAATGTGCGGGTTAGTTGTGCTCTGATGGCACCGTAGCCGCATCTTGCCTGATGGCAGGGGTGGGGGGCGAAAAATGGCAGACCACAGTACGTGGCCGCACGCAGGGGTGCGGCGGCCCGAGTCGGCGCGTGCCGGGATACGGCGGCCCAAGCCGGCCCGGCCGGAAGCACAGCGCCCAGAGCCGGCCCGGGCGCAGACACAGCGGCCCGAGCCTTCCTGGCCGACGGTCATCGCGACCACGGTCCGCTTGTGGCGGCAGCGGCACCCCGTCGCCGGCCTGAAGGTGACCGGCTGGCGGCTGCTCGCGCTGATCGCCTGTGCCGTGCTCGCCGTCTCGGCCGCGATCGCGGCGGTGGCCATCGGGACCTCCACCACCACCACGACGTCCTCGGCCAGCCAGCCCGGCAAGGCAAACTCGGCTCCGCGGATCCCGGCTTCGCTGCAGGCGGCGACGGCGACCAGGACCGCGGCCGCGCGGTGGATCGCCGCGCAGGTCAGCCCGGCCGCGATCGTGGCCTGCGACCCCGCCATGTGCGCCGCGCTGCAGGCCAGCGGGCTACCCGCGGGCAGGCTGCTGGCGCTCGGGACATCGGCCGGCGACCCGCTCGGGTCCGACCTGGTGGTCGCGACGCCCGCCCTGCGCAGCCAGTTCGGCGCCCGGCTGGCGAGCGTGTACGCGCCGGTGGTGATCGCCAGCTTCGGTTCCGGCGCCGCCCGGATCGACATCCGTGCCGTCGCCGCCGACGGCACCGCGGCCTACGACTCCGCGCTGGCCGCGGACCGCGGCGCGCGGATCACGGCCGGCCGCGAGCTGATCGGCAACCGGCACATCACCATGCCCGCGGCGGCCAAGGCGATGCTGCGGGCCGGCCGGGTCGACCCGCGGCTGCTGGCCATGCTGGCCGCGCTGGCCGCGCAGCAGCCGCTGCGGATCCTCGCCTTCGGCGATCCGTCGCCCGGCGCGAGCGCCGCCATCCCGCTGCGCAGCGTGCAGGTCGCGCCGGCCAAGGCCGGGGCCCATGCGGCCGCGCGGCTGCGCTCAATGATGTCGTTCCTGCAGGCACAGCAGGTGCCGTACCTGCCGATGCGGGCCGTGCTGACCGGCCATTCCGCGCTGAGCGTCGAGTACGCCGCGCCTAGCCCGCTCGGAGTGCTGAGCGGGACCTGAGGTTAGAAACCAGCGCTCGTCTTGAGCGATAGGTAGGGGAGGGGATCCATGAGATTCACCAGATTCGTCCGCCGGATTATTTTGCTGGCGGCGTTGCCGCTGCTGCTACTCGCCATTCCCGCCGTCTCGGCCTCCGCGGCTACCGCGTCGACCAGCACCGGCTGGATCAGGCTGGCCCATTTCTCGCCGAACACGCCGGCGGTAGACGTCTACCTTTACTCCTTTGGCGACACGTCCGCCCAGATCGTGCTGCACCACGTCGCCTACGGGGACGCGTCCCCCTACGAGCAGGTGCCCACCGGCGATTACACCGTGGCGATGCGCGGCGCGGGCGCGTCGGCCACCAGCGCGCCGGTGCTGTCGGCCAGCGTGGACGTCGCCGCCGGGCACGCCTACACGGTGGCCGGCCTCGGTCCGGAATCCGGGCTGCGGCTGCAGGTTCTCAACGACGAGCTGACCACGCCGGCCGGGCAGGCGCGGGTGCGAATCATCCAGGCCTCGCTCAAGCAGAACGTGGTCGCGGTCAACTGGGGCAGTACCACGCTGAACGGCGAGCTGAAGTTCGGGTCGGTGACCTCGTACCAGACGGTGTCCCCCGGCACCGCGACCCTGACCGTCAGCGGCAGCGGTGGGGTCGCGCACGTCAGCGTCCCCCTTGCCGCCGGCACCGTGCACACGCTGGTGGTTCTCGACGGGACCAATGGCCTCCAGGTCGACAACCTGCTTGACGCGGCCGGCAGCAGCGTGGACCCGTCCGGTGGCCCCGCGACCGGGTTCGGCGGGATGGCACCGCGCGCCCCGGCCTCCCCGCTGCCGTGGCTGGCGGTGATCGGCGCCGGGCTGCTGCTCGCGGTGGCCGGCGGGCTGGCGCCTGCGCCGTCTTCCCGTCGCCAAATAACAGGAATGCATGCTGGCAAGCACGCCCGCCGCCTGCCGATACGACCCGGCAGGCGGACTGCCGCGCTGCTGCTCGCGGTCGGCGTCGTCGTCGTGGGCGGCGGTGCGGCCGGCCTGGTGCTGACCCGTCACCCGCAGGTGCCGCAGTCGGCCGCCCTGCAGGTGCTGCCCGCGCCGACCGGGCCGATCGAGGCCGCCCCGCCGCCGGGGGCGGCCAAGGTGGCCGAGCCCGTGTCGCTGGTCATCCCGGCCATCGGGGTGAGCACCTCGCTGGTCCACCTCGGCCTGACCAGCAAGGGCACCCTCCAGGTGCCGCCCACCACGTCCGTCGCCGGCTGGTACACCGGCAGCCCGCGCCCGGGCTCCGTCGGGTCGGCCGTCATCGCCGGGCACATCGATTCCTACCAGGGGCCGGGCGTGTTCTACCGGCTCTCCGGCCTGCAGCGGGGCGACCGGCTGTACGTGCGCCGCGCGGACGGGACGCTCGCGGTCTTCAAGGTCACGCAGGTGCAGCAGTACCTGAAGAACGCCTTTCCCACCACCGCCGTGTACGGTGCGACCCCCACCCCGGAGCTCCGCCTCATCACCTGCGGCGGGACCTTCGATTACAGCACCAAGTCCTACCTGAGCAATACGGTCGTCTACGCATCGGAGATCACCTGACCGCCCGGCGGTGATCGCCGCCCCGCGACTACGCTCAACGCATGGCCAGGTACTTCGATATCCACCCGGACAACCCGCAGCGTCGCTCGGTCGTCCAGATAGCCGACATCGTCCGCGGCGGCGGGGTGATCGCCTACCCGACGGACTCCTGCTACGCGCTCGGCTGCCAGCTCGGCAACACCGAGGGCTTCGCGCGGATCAGGTCGATCCGCAAGCTTGACGACCGGCATCATCTGACGCTGATGTGCCAGGATTTCGCGCAGCTGGGGCAGTTCGTGCAGATCCCCAACTCGGTCTTCCGGGCCATCAAGGCGGCGACGCCCGGCAGCTACACCTTCATCCTGCCCGCGACCAAGGAGGTGCCGAAGCGGCTCCAGCACCCGGGGAAGAAGACGGTGGGGGTGCGGATCCCCCGCCACGTCGCGGCCCAGGCGCTGCTGGCCGAACTGGGCGAGCCCCTCGTCTCCAGCACATTGCTGCTGCCCGGCCACGAGGAGCCGATGACCCAGGGCTGGGAGATCGCCGAGGAACTGGAGAACGCGGTGGACGCGGTCATCGACTCGGGCGACTGCGGCACCGAGCCGACCACGGTGATCGACTTCTCCCAGGACGAGCCGGAGATCGTGCGCCGCGGCGCGGGCGACACCTCCGCCTTCGAGTAAGCCACATTCACCAGCCGAAAACGCTTCGGCCACCGAGAAAATCAATCCAATCGGCGCCGGGATCCGTACTCCTAGCAGCGGCGGCCCGGATGCTCCGGGAAGGCCGGGAGGGAGTAGGTGCCATGCGCGTCAACAATCGGGTCATGCTGGCAGCGGCGGTGGGCGTTGCTCTCGCGGTCGGGGTGGCATTCGCGCCCGCGGCGGGGGCTGCGCCCGCGGGGGCTAGCACCTCTCCCTCCTTCATCGGCGGCTTGAAGACCATCACGACGGTCGGCTCGACGGTGCCGAAGAACGGTGACCTCAACCCGTACGGCGTCGCCGTGGTGACGCGCAGCAAGGACAGGCTCCACAAGGGCGACGTCCTGGTGAGCAACTTCAACGACAAGGCGAACACGCAAGGGACCGGGACGACGATCGTCGAGGTCGCCCCGAACCACACCGTGAGACTGTTCGCCCAGATCAACGCCGCACGGCTGCCCGGCGCGTGTCCCGGCGGGGTCGGCCTCACCACGGCCCTGGCCATCCTCGGCAACGACTGGGTGATCGTCGGCAGCCTGCCCACCATCGCCGGGAACCCGGCCACCGCCAAGGCCGGGTGCCTGCTCGTCCTCAACAGCGAAGGCCGCGTGGTGGAGACGTTCCACGGTCACGGCATCAACGGGCCGTGGGACATGACGGCGGTCAGCAGGCGCGGGATCTCCGCCCTGTTCGTCACCAACGTGCTCAACGGCACCGTCGCGGCGGGCGGCAAGCAGGTCCACCGGGGCACCGTGCTGCGGCTGATCGTAACCACGCCGACCCATGGGTTGCCGAGGCTGCTCGCGGCGACCACGATCGGCTCCGGGTTCGCGCAGGAGACTAATTCCTCGGCCCTCGTCATCGGGCCGACCGGGGTCGGCCTGGGCCGGAACGGAACGCTGTATGTGGCGGACACCCTCAAGAACAGGATCGCCGCGATCCCCAACGCGCTGCTCCGTCACGGCAGCGCCGGAACCGGCAAGACGGTGACGAAGAACGGCGCCGTCCAGGGCCCGCTCGGCGTGGCCATCGCCCCGGGCGGCGACATCCTCACCGCCAACTCTATGAACGGCAACCTGGTGGAGGTCACTCCGAACGGCAGGCAGGTCGCGGTCAAGACGCTCGACCGGTCCGGTTCACCGGCAGGCGCCGGAGCGCTGTTCGGCCTGGCCGTGGCGCCGGACCGCAACGGCGTCTACTTCGTCGACGACGCGACCAACACCCTGGACCTGCTGCACTAGCGCAGGCCAGTGGATGAAGAAGCTGAGTAGACGAAGCCGGGTACCTCATCCACTGAGGCCGGGAAACCTCAGTGGATGAGGTCGTGGCGCCAGAGCTCGAAGCCGGCTGAGGGGTCCGGCCCCGCTGGGCTCGGGATCTCAGACGTCGCTTTCATGTGGGCATAATTACCTAGTAGTTGCTCTTATACGCTCGGTATTACGACTTGCAACAACCGCCACTGCGGCACCTTGCGTCGCGACGGAGTGCGGATAAGCGCATTCGATTACATTTCGGTACTTGTCCACGACTCTAAGTGTCGTTACCTTTGGTTTAGGGCCGAACACAAAACGTAAACATTGGATGGTGCCCCCATGACCATCAGGCAGCGCACTCAAGTCGGCATCGTCGGCGCAGGACCGGCTGGCCTGCTCCTTTCCCACCTGCTGGCCCTCGCCGGGATCGACTCCGTCCTGGTCGAGACCCGGAGCCGTTCCTACTGCGAGGCCCGGCAGCGCGCCGGGATGCTCGAGTCGACCACGGTGGAACTGCTGCGCGAGGTCGGGCTCGGGCGGCGGCTTGACGCCGAGGGGCTCGAGCACGACGGCATCTACCTGCAGTTCGGCGGCGAGCGGCACCACGTGAACTTCCGCGAGCTGACCGGCGGGCGCTGGGTCACCATCTACGCGCAGACCGAGATCGTCAAGGACCTGATCGCCGCCCGTACCGCCGACGGCGCCGCCCTGGAGTTCAACGTCACCGAGACCGAGGTCAGCCAGCTTGACTCCGACCGCCCGGTACTGAAGTACACCGACCAGGCGGGGCAGCGCCACGAGGTCGCCTGCGACGCGATCGCGGGCTGCGACGGCTTCCACGGCATCACCCGCCAGTCGATTCCGCGGCCTGCCCTGCTGACCGCGACCGAGCGCAGCTACCCCTACGGCTGGCTCGGCATCCTGGCGCAGGCAGCGCCGTCGACCGACGAGGTCATCTACTGCCGCCACGAGAACGGCTTCGCGCTGCACAGCATGCGCACGCCGGAGATCGGCCGGCTCTACCTGCAGGTGCCCACCGGCGAGGACATCGCCCGGTGGCCCGATGACCGGATCTGGGCGGAGCTGCGGCACCGGATGGCGGTGCCCGGCTGGGAGCTGACCACCGGGCCGATCCTGGAGAAGAGCATCACCCCGATGCGGTCCTTCGTCGCCGCGCCGATGCGCTACCGGCGGCTGTTCCTGGCCGGGGACGCGGCGCACATCGTGCCGCCGACCGGCGCCAAGGGGCTCAACCTGGCCGTCGCCGACGTGGCCGCGCTCGCCACCGCGCTGGTCCGGCTGGTCCGCGACGGCCAGTCCGAGCTGGCCGACGCGTACTCCGAGCACTGCCTCGAGCGGGTGTGGCGGGCGACCCACCTGGCCTGCTGGATGACCACGATGCTGCACGTGGTCCCGGGGCAGGACGAGTTCGAGTCCGCCCTCCAGCTCGCGCAGCTGCGCAACCTGGTGTCCTCGCGCGCGGCCGCCACCATGCTGGCCGAGAACTACACCGGGTATGCCCCGCTCAGGTACGACCCGGCCACCCGGCTCGGCCCGGCCGGGATCTGGGCCTCTTCTGTGGCGTAAGAGGTGAAATCACGGCCCCGTTCCAAAAAATGCTTTCAAGGCTTTTCTTCGGAACGGTTCCGTGCTTCGCCTTAACCCGGAATTACCGCGGGACGCCGAATAGGCGAAATGTCGTGGTTCCTGCCTCGTTGCCAAGATTGACCGCCGTGCTGATGATGGAGTCCGGAACACATCGCGGCACGGCGCTAGGGATGATCTTGAAGCGGACGGTCAGCACCGCCGACGGCGGCTGGCTCCATTGGCTGTGGCTGCCCCCGGCCGCGCTCGCCGCCGCCGCCACCGCCCTGCTCTGCTGGGCCGCCTGGATCACCGCCTGGCCGGCCCGCTGGCCCGGCCTCTACCACGTCTGGTGGTGGACGCTGCTGCGGCCCGACCAGGACGGCACGCTGCTGGTCACGGCGGCCCTGTGGGGAGCGAGCCTGGCCTGCTACGCCTGGCCGCGCCGGTTCCTGCGGCTGCCGATCGGGCTGATCACCGTGGCGGGGATGATCTTCATCGGCGGCGCCCTGGTGACGACGTCGCTGGTGCCCTGCCGGGGCGGGGCGACGGCCACCGGGGTCTTCGGCTGGCTGCTCGACATCTATTGTCGACGGGCAGCACGAGAGCGGCCTGCACGAAGGGGGACGGGTGGCCCGGCTGCACCCTGAGACACCGGTCTTCGTTCTCGCGCCCCCGGGCGACGGGATCAGCCAGCCCATCTTCGGCCGCCTGATGCCCTTCGAGCGGAGCCTGCTGGTCGACGGCGAGGTGCCCGAGGACACCTGGACCCGGGTCGCCCGGCACTGGCATGAGTGCCACCGGCTGCGCCATCCGGTGCAGGACGGCGATCCCAGGAGCGCCAACCGGCTGCCGTGGGCCGAGCTCGACGAGTTCATCCGCCAGGACAACGTGCTGCAGCTCCGCTCGGTGCTTTCCCAGGTCGCGGCGCTCGGCCGTCAGTGGGCGCCGGTGCGGCTGGTCCCGCCCGGCAGCTTCATCGAGCTGAGCCAGCAGGAGCTGGAGCGGGTCGCGATGGCCGAGCACGACCGCTGGTGCCGCGGCGGCTGGCGGCCGGGCGGCCGCCGGGCGCAAGCGAGCTCGCGGTGCCATGGGCGGATCTCCCCGACGGCGAGCACGCGCGCCGGGTGGCGGACACCGGCCGGCAGCTGGCGCAGCTCGAGGACGTCGGGTTCCTGCCGGTGGTGCCCGCCGGCGGCCCGCCCACGGCGGGCAGCTTCGAGCGCGTCGGCGTGGTCAGCGCCGAGCAGCTGGCGTCCCCGCTGCGCTGGACGCTGCCCTCGGGCGAGCAGTTGCGCGGGGACGCCGGCGACTGGCGCGTCACCGACAGCGCCGGCCACACGCGGACGGTCACCGACTCCGAGTTCCGGTCAAGCCACGCCCAGCTCGGCGACGGGCAGTGGCGGCGGGTCGGCTCCTTCCGGGCCTGGCCGGCCGGGGAGGCCGTGGTGATCAGGACGAAGGAGGGCAAGGCGACGGCCTGGCCCGGTGACTGGGTGGTCGAGGGACCGGGCGGCGAGCGCTGGCCGGTAAGCGGCGGCCAGTTCGGCGCGGGCTACCGGCGGCGCCAGGACCGGCCCGCCACCGACGGCCAGGCGAGCAACCCCGCCGCGATCAGCAGCAGCACCGCGCCGACGATCTCGTAGCGGAGCGTGCCGGTCGCGTAGGGCGCCTGCCAGCTGTCCTGGAAGCCGAACATGCCGACCTCGACGTCGATGACCAGGGCGGCCACCGAGACGACCATCATGCCGGCGCCGATCAGGACGGCGAAGAACCGCCGGGTGACGATGACGAGCACGCCGATCACGATGGCGGCGATGCCCTGGATGAGGAACAGCGGCCCGATCGTCGGGATCGCCCGGTAGGGGTACGGCTGCCTGCCCCACAGGTACAGGTGGATGTAACCGGAGTACACGGCCAGGCCCGCGCCGGCGGCGATCAGCAGCGTGAGCGCCACCTGCCTCGGGACCGACCCCCCGGGCCCCCGCAGCAGCAGCTCCGCCCACCACGATCTGCCCCGCGCCCCCGCGGTGGCCGTATTGTCGGATATCTCTACTTTGCTTGGCATTATCTGCCTCCCCCTGCCTCATCCCGGCCTGGCGACGCGTGATCGCCGGAACGCTCCGGATACCTGTAATACGGTCCCGGCTAGCCAATGGATTGACGCTAGGAGAACAATTTTAGTTCTGCCACCAATCGCCGCCGGCCCCGGTACCGCTATCGGGCACCGCGGAAAGCTTCAGTATTCGCGCAGGTCAGGCGGGCTAGGCCGGTCAGACCGCCAGGCCTTGCAGGCCAGCCGCCAGCCTTCCGTGCCGTGCTCGCGGGCCTGCCCCGAGAACGGCGCATTTCTGTACTCTCAAGCCCTATGACCGGGAATCTGGACAGCGTCGGAACGCGGGCGGCCCGACGCTGGCGGGCGCTTGACCCGCTGCTGCCACCGGACGCGCCCGCGGCGGGCGCCGCGGGCGCGGGCCACTGCGGGACGCCGCTCGTGGTCAGCCGGGACGGCGAGCCGGTCGCCGTGGGGACCTGCGCGCACTGGGCAGGCCAGCCCGGGTCGCTTGAGCTGTCGTGGGGGGCCGCCCGCCGCTACCAGCTCACCGCCGCGGTCATCGGGACCGGCCCGGCGGGGCCGGCCTGGCCGAGGGGCTCGACCTGCTGCTGGCGCTCTGGCGCGATCACCTGGCCGGCCTGCCGGACGCGGGCGGCCAGGACACCGCGGCCGTGGTCGACTGGCCAAGCCGCGACGTGGACGGCATCGCCGCGCTGCTGCGGCACGGCCTTGCCCCGCTGGAGGTGCTCGCGGTGCGCAGCTCCCCGGCGCGGTCCGGAAGTTCAACGTCAACCCCGGCCACCGCGAACGGCCGCGTGCTCCGCCTCGGTCCCCGGCTCAGCATCCGGCGGGCGGGGCCGGCCGACGCCGGGACGGTCGCTCGCCTCGGCCTCGAGATCATCCGCTTCGACTCCCTCTTCGGTACCGTCAACGAGCGCCCGGACACACTCGACGCGCTGCGCCGGGAGGCCGGCTCCCTGCTGGCCGGGGCCGACCCGTGGACCTGGCTGGCCGAGCGCGACGGTGAGCCGGTCGGCCTGCTGGCCGCGCAGCGGCCGGAGGCGGCGGGCTGGATCACGCCCATGGCCAAGTCCGCGCCCGCCGCGTACCTGGCGCTGATGTTCGTCGGGCCGGGCGAGCGCGGCGATGGCGTCGGCCGGGCGCTGGCCGACGAGTTCCACGCCGCGATCGGCGCGGCCGGCGTGGACCTGGCGCTGCTCCACCACGAGCAGCTCAACCCGCTCTCGGCGCCGTTCTGGCACCGTCAGGGGTACCGGCCGCTCTGGACCACTTGGCAGGCCACGCCGGCCTGGGCGCTGCGGTTACCTCGCGTCGGCCAGGCCGCCGGGGGAGGTGTGATTTCCACGACCATTTACGACATTTAGCTATAGGTCTACATGGCACCACAGCACTTCTGTACTCTCGGACACACTGACGTCGAGTCAACCCAATTGAGACATCTAGTTCCAGCTAGTCCCACGCGCGGCGAGATTCGCAGGAGTGAATATATGGGCCTCTCCAGCTCTCCAGGTCAGGCTCCCCTGCGTAAGGCAAGCCATTCCGTCGGTTTCCTTTTCGGAACTGGGCTATTCGCGCCGGTCAGCTGCCTGCTGGTGCTCTGGGCCCTGCTCACCGCGGGCGTGCTCAGCGGCGCGCTCGACCACCGGCTGCGCTGGCTTGCGCCGGCCGCTCACGGCCATCGGGTGCTGGCCGAGGCGGCGGTGGTGACCGGGGCGGGGCTGGTCGTCGTCTTCGTCGCCGTCATCCTCATGGGCAGGTTCGCCGGCCGGGTCAGGGGCGACGCGGAGAACCTGGTCGCGATCGCGCGAAGCCTGGCCGATGAAGGGCTGCCGCGAGTGGTCGAGGCGCTCCGCGATGAAGCAGACGGCAGAGCCGTCGCGGCAGCGGCGGCGAACGCGCAGTGGCCGGCGGCCAGCGTCAGCGAGATCGACGCCGCGGCCGAGGCGGTCGCCAGCATGTACCGCGCGGCCGTCTCGGCGGCCGCCGCCGAGGCGGGCCTGCGCAGCGGCTTCCGGCAGATCCTGGTCAGCCTGGGCAGGAGGAACCAGTCGCTGCTGCACCGCCAGCTGCGCATCATCGACGCGCTGGAGCAGCAGGCGGAAAGCCCCACGGCGCTGGCCGAACTGTTCACGCTTGACCACCTCACCACCCGGATGCGCCGCCACGCGGAGAGCCTGACGATCCTGTCCGGCGCGGCGCCCGCGCGCGTCTGGAGCCAGCCCGTGCAGGTGGTCGACGTCATGCGCGCGGCCGCGGCCGAGGTCGAGGACTACACGCGGGTCACCGTCATCTCGGACGCGGCGGAAGCTGACGCGGTGGCGGCGTCGGCGGTCACCGACCTGATCCACCTGCTGGCCGAACTGATAGAGAACGCCACCCTGTTCTCGCCGTCGAGCACGCGGGTCGAGGTCCGCGCCGAGCGGGTCGCCAACGGCTTCGCCATCGAAGTTGAAGATCGCGGCCTGGGCATCCCGCCGGATCAGCTGGCTGAGCTCAACTCCCAGCTGGCCAACCCGCCCGACTTCGACCGGGCCGATGCCGACCGGCTCGGCCTGTTCGTGGCCGGCCGGCTCGCCGCTAGGCACCGCGTGCACGTCTCGCTCGGCCAGTCGCCCTACCGGGGGACCAAGGCAGTCGTCATGCTGCCCGATGACATCGTGGCCTCGACGGCGGGGAACTACGGCACTGAGCGGCGGCGCCCGCGGCACGAATCCGGTCAGCTCAACCTGCAGGCGCCGGAAGTGCTGTCGATGGCGGGGGCGATCGCGGGCAGCACCGCCCCCGGCGGGGCAGGCGCGGCCGGAACGGTCGATACGCCGGCCCAGGCCGGGGCGCAGCCGCGCAACGTGAGCACGATTCGCGGTCTGCCCCGGCGGGTGCGTTCCGATAGCGGTTCCCCAGGCGACTCCGGGTCGGCGGCCCGCCAGGAAGGCCCCGCGCCTCGGCGCGCGCCGGTGGACGCGCCGGGTCCGGAAGACGCTCGCAGCCTCGCCGCGTCCCTGCAGAACAGCTGGCAACGGAGTCGCCAACCGGATAACGGACCAGATGACGAGGAAGGGTTATGGCTGTGATGGCTGATGGCGGCGGGACTCCGGCACGGGATCTCGCCTGGCTGCTCGACGACCTGGCCGACCGGGTGGCGGACTTCCGCCGGGCGGTGATCCTGTCCCGCGATGGGCTGCCCATCGCCGCCTCGAAGGACCTGTCGCGCGAGGATGCCGAGCACCTGTCGGCCGTGGCGGCAGCGGTGCAGAGCCTGGCCGCCGGCACCGGGGACCGCTTCAAGGCCGGCCGCGTACGGCAGACGATCATCGAGCTTGAACAAGGGATCTTCTTCCTCATCGCGGCGGGCGAGGGCAGCTGCCTGGCGGCGATGTGCCCGGCGCACGCCGACGCGGGCACCGTCGCCTACGAGATGGCCATGCTGGCCAAGCGGGCCAGGCCGCACCTGTCGGCGCTGCCGCGGATCTCGGCCGCCGAGATACCGGTGGAGTGACTCAGATGCCACCGGACGACAAATGGCGGCGCCGGTCCTCCGGCCCGGTGGTGCGCCCGTACGCCGTCACCGGCGGCCGGACCGCGCCCGCCGATGGCGAAGTGCTGGACCTCATCGCCGTCGTCGTCGCCACCGGGCGGTCCCCGGCGGCCGATGAACCCACCCGGCTGAACCCCGAGCACCGCAGGCTCCTCGGCCTGTGCGGCCGGCAGATCACCGTCGCCGACCTCGCTGCCGACACCGCCTTGCCGCTAGGTGTGGTGCGCGTCCTGCTGGCTGACCTGACCCAGTCGGGGGCGATCACCGTAGTACGGCAACGACCGCCCGAGCAGCGAACCGGAAACGATGTGCTCCAGGAGATACTGAATGGCCTCCGCGCCCTCTGACAAGTCTCCGGCCCCCGGCCCTGCTGGCCCCCGCCCTGCCTTTACCGCGCACAAGATCCTCGTCGCGGGCGGGTTCGGGTCAGGAAAGACGACGCTCGTCGGCACGATCAGCGAAGTCCGGCCGCTGCGGACCGAGGAGACCCTCACCACCGCGAGCATCGGTCTCGATGACCTGTCCGGTGTGGCCAGCAAGACCACGACGACCGTCGCGCTCGACTTCGGCCGGATCACCCTCAGCCCCCGGATCGTGCTGTACCTGTTCGGCATGCCCGGGCAGGAGCGCTTCTCGTTCATGTGGGACGAGCTTTCCTTCGGCGCGCTCGGCGCGGTGATACTCGCGGACGTACGGCGGCTCGACGACTGCTTCCCGTCTGTCGACTACTTCGAGAAGCAGCGGCTGCCGTTCGTCATCGCGATCAACTGCTTCGACGACGCCCCCAGCTACGACCCGGAGGAGGTGCGGATGGCCCTCGACCTCGACCCCGGCGTCCCCGTCGTGCTGTGCGACGCCCGCGACGTCGCTTCGGTCAAGGAAGTGCTGATCAGCCTGGTGGAGGCCATCTCCATCGGGCGCGCCCACGCCATGACGCGCAGAGTGTAGGAGGTAGCGGCAGTGGAAACCCAGCAGGCGCAGCCGGGCCTGGCCGGCCTCCTGACCGGTTCGGCCCCCCCGCTCGCCGACGGTTTTATCGTCCGGCCGGAGACCGGCGGAGCGCTTGAGACCAGGCTCGTCCCGGGGACGGCGGTCGCGCTGGTCTCGGCCCGGCCCGCCGCCGACGGTGAGGCCGGCCGCGAGGTCGGCCGTGGCTGGCGCGGCTCGTCCGGCAAGACCCAGCTCGCGCTGTCCTTCGCGCAGTTCCTGCGGCAGCGCGATGAGGTGGACCTGGTGATCTGGGTGACCGCCAGCAGCCGGGCATCGGTTCTCTCCTCTTACGCCGAGGCGGCGGCCGCGCTCGGCGGCCAGGTGTCGGGCGATGCCGACTCGGCGGCCGCCCGGTTCGTCGGATGGCTCCGCGACACCGGCCGGCCGTGGCTGCTGGTGCTGGATGACCTCACGGCCTCGGCCGCGCTGGACGATGCCCTATGGCCGACCGGGGCCGCCGGCCGCGTCCTGGTCACGACGGCCGACCCGGCGACCGTGTCCCGGCGCGGCGCGCAGGTGGTCCCGATCGGCGGGTTCAGCCGCCGGGAAGGGCTGGCCTACCTGATCGGGCGCCTGACCGCGGATCTGGATCAGCGCCAGGGCGCCATCGACCTGGTCGCGGAGCTGGACGGCGAGCCGCTGGCCCTGGCCCAGTCCAGCGCGATGATCGCCAACTCGGAACTGACCTGCCACGACTACCGCGAGCATTTCGTGCGCAGGCGCGACCAGACGGCCAAGTCGGCCGGCCGGGTGCCCGCGGCCGAGGCGATCACCTGGTCGCTGTCGGTGGACCACGCCGACCTGCTGTCGTCCGGCGCAGCTCAGCCCGTGCTGGTGCTCGCGGCGCTGCTTGACGGCAACGCCATCCCCGGCGCGGTCCTGGTGACCGCGGCCGCGCGCGAGTACGCCAGGGCGGGCGGCCGGGTTCAGGCGGTCGCCGACGGGGTGGCCGCGCTGGAGCATGCGGGCCTGCTAACCGCCGCCCAGGCCCCGCCGGGATCGCCGTCGGCCGCGCCGTCGGTGCCCCCGGCGCTATGGATGAGCTGGCAGGTGCAGGCGGCGGTGCGGGCGGCCATGCCCGAGACGATGCTCAAGGGCGCGGCCCTGGCGGCCGCGGACGCGCTGCTCGAGGCGTGGCCCGCTGACGACCAGCCGGAGTGGCTGGCCCGCAGCCTGCGCTCGTGCACTGAGAGCCTGCGCCGGGCGGCGGGCGGCCTGCTGTGGGAAGGCGGCTGCCACCCGCTGCTGCTGCGGGCCGGGCGCAGCCTCGACGCCGCGCGGCTAACCGGCCCTGCGGCCGCGTACTGGCAGGAGCTCGCCACGACCGGCGAGCGGGTGCTGGGCGGCGATCACCCGGACAGCCTCGCCATCGGTGAGCGGCTCGCCCGCGCCTACCTGGCGGCCGGGCGGGCGCCAGAGGCCGTTTCGATGCGGGAGTGGCTGCGGGCGGAGTACGCGCGCAGTTCCGGGCCTGCTCACGCCGACACCGTCACGGCCGGCCACAACCTCGGCCTGGCACTGGTCAGCGCGGGCCGGTTCGGCGAGGCCGTCACGGTGCTGACCGAGGCGGTCGGCGACTACGAGCGGTCGCAGGGCGCCGACAGCCTCGCGACGCTGACCGTGCGCGAAGACCTCGCCGCCGCCTACCGGGGGGCGGGGCTTTTCGCCGACGCGATCGCGCTCTACCGCCATGCCCTGGCCCAGCGTGAGCACGTCCAGGGCACCCGGCACGCGGACACGACGGCCACCAGGCTGCGGCTGGCCGAGGCGTACCTGGCGGCCGGCCAGGCCAAGGCGGCGATCTCGCAGTACGAGCGGGCGGTGGCCGATATGGAGCGCACCCTGGCCCGCGGCGACCTGCATACGGCCGCCGCGCGCGGCGCCCTCGGCGCCGCGTACCACGCGGCGGGCCGGATGGCCGCCGCGGTGCGCCTGGGTGAGCAGACCCGAACTGAGTACACGCAGGCTCTCGGCGCGGACCACCCCGACACCCTGACGGCCTGCCTTAACCTCTCGCACGCCTATTACGCCGTCGGCCGCCGCGGCGACGCCGTGAAGCTGCTGGCCGACACCGTCGAACGCTGTGACGCGGTCCTGCCGGCCGGCGATGCGCTGCGAAACGCCGCGCACAGCAGCCTGTCGAATATCGGGCCAGTAGCCGGGCCTTAGTTCGCCGCGGCGTCATCCCCGCCCGGGCGAGCCAGCGCCCGGGCGTCGTGCATTTCGCCCGGGCGTCAGCGCGCCGTGGCCGCATGCGCCGGGCCGGGGTCGCTCTCCCGCTGGACCTGGAAGAACGGCGACTTGAGCACGAACCGCGACACGAGCATCAGGACCAGGCCGGCGATGATAATGCCGATCATTGACCAGACCTGCGCCGTGGGCGCCGTCGACAGGTACTTCACCACCATCCAGACGAGGAAGCCGGCCGATGCGATGGGCAGGAGGCCGAGGATCAGCGCGTCCCAGACACCGGAGAAGACGCGGCGGCGGTAGTAGACGATGGCCGCGAGCGCGGTGAGGACGTAGAAGAGGGCGAACACCAGGCCGGTGATGTCGACCACGTTGTTAAAGGCGTTCTGCACCGACGTGGCCAGCAGGTAGACCCAGCCGAGGGCGACGACCGCCACGCCGAAGGCGATGCTGGCCGCCGCGGGGGTGGCGAACCGGCGGTTCACGTTGGACAGGAACTCGGGCAGCGCCCGGTAGCTTGCCATCCCGTAGACGATCCGCGAGCCGACCACAATGCCGGCGCCGGTGGTGGCGATAACCGACAGCGCGATGCACAGCGCCATGACCTTGCCCCAGCTGCTGCCGCCGAGCGCCTCCGCCACGGAGATGAGTGGCGCCCCGCTCGCCTGCAGGTTTTTCGGCGAAATGACGCCCTGCAGCCCCACCTGGGCCAGCGTGTAGATAATGGCGAGCATGGCGACCGCGATGATCGCGGCCCGGCCCGGGTTGGTGCGCCGGTGCTTGACCTCTTCGTTGACGTAGATGGTGCCGTCCCAGCCGCTGTAGGCGAACACACAGATCAGGAAGCCGCCGACGATGCTGCCCTGGCCGCCGATTCCGCTGAGGCTGAACCAGCCGCTGGTGATCGGGAAGGAGCCGGGGTGATGGCCCAGAACGTAGAACAGGCCCCAGATCGACATCCCGACGAGGATCGCGTACTCGACCGCCGCCATCGCGACCTGAACCCGGGCGGTGATCCGGATGCCGACGACCGCGATCACCGTCATGATCAGCCCGACCGCGGTGGTGATGAGGACGTTGGGCCAGGTACTCGTGGCGGACGAGTTGAAGATGGCGAGCACGGAAGGCCCGAGGATCACGACGCCGCTGAGCGTGCCGACGACGAAGCCGACGATCATCAGCCATCCGGTCAGGAAGCCCAGGTAGGGGTTGATCGCCCGGCCGACCCATTCGAACGACGCGCCGGAGTTCGCGTTCCACATGTTCAGCCGCCGGTAGGCGTTCGCGATGATCAGCATCGGGACCGCGCTGACCAGCATGGTCACCCCGCCGCCGTAGTTGGCGGTCAGGGCGAGGGCCGCCAGCGTGATCGCGACCACCGCCGCCGGCGCGGAACTGGCCATGCCGATGACGGTGTCCTGGACGACGCCGATGGCGTCCGGCTCAAGCTGGGCGTGGGGCGCCGGCGCCGTCCCAGGCAGGGCGGTTGCGTACGGCTCCGTCATCATTCTCCTCTGACGTTTGCTGCATGCGCTACGTTCGCAGCGGCATAGATCGGGACGATCTTAACGACCACTCCGCCACTTGGCTACACCTGACCCGCGAAACAACAAACTCGAAATTCGAAGCCCGTCAATGCCGCTAGGAAGGCTCCGGATGCGGATAGGCAAAAGGCGTCCTGCCCGCAGAGTGAACTGAGCCGCACTCCCGGTTTACCGGATAAGGCAGGTGACGCCCGGTCCACGCTCAGGCTCGTAGTCACCGGCAATGCCAGCGATCCCTACCCGGGTCATTTCGGTCAGGTTTCCCCCCTGATACCGCCGGGATAACCAGCAGCTGAACGCGCCCTGAGCTTACGGTCGGCATTCATTTTCCTCATGACGGATCCCGCACAAAAACAGCCAGAAAAATGACCGAAAATGCAGAGAGGAAGCCCTGATCAGGTTATTCGCCCAGCCTTCGACCCGATCACTGTCCGCACCGGGAATCAGCCATCATTCGGCAACTACATCGGCCCGCGCCGCCATTGCCAGCCGGGCGGCGCGGTAGCCGCCCATCCCGTGCACGCCGCCCCCGGGCGGGGTGCTGGCCGAGCACAGGTAAACGCCCGGCAGCGGCGTCCGCCAGGGGAGCCGGCTGAGCACCGGGCGGCCGACGAACTGCGCCAGCCCGGAGTAGCCGCCGGCGATGTCGCCGCCGACCAGATTCGGGTTGTGCCGCTCCATGGCGGCGGTGTCGTGCGCGGCCCGGGCGATGATCAGGTCGCGGAAGCCGGGCGCGAACCGCTCGACCTGGTCCTCGATCGCCGCGGTCATGTCCACCGCGGAGCCGTTCGGCACGTGGCAGTAGGCCCAGAGCACGTGCTTTCCGGCGGGCGCGCGGGACGGGTCGGCGGCGCACGGCTGGACCGCGAGCACGTACGGCCGGCTCGGGTGGCGGCCGGCCGCCACCGCCGCCTCCCCGGCCGCGATCTCGTCCAGCGTCCCGCCCAGGTGCACGGTCGCCGCGCCCGCCACCGCCGGGTCACGCCAGGGCACCGGGCCGTCTAGCGCCCAGTCGAGCTTGAACACGCCGGGACCGTAGCGGTACCGGCGCAGCCGCCGGGCGTACCCGGGCGGCAGCCGGTCTCCGCAGATGCCGGCCACCTGCCGGGGGGTGAGGTCGAGCAGGATCACCGGGGCGTTCGGCACGTCAGCCAGGTCGCGGACCCGGTGCCCGGCCTCGGCCACGCCGCCCAGCTCGGCCAGCCGGGCGACCAGCGCCTCGGCCAGCCGCGGCGACCCGCCGCGGACCACCGGCCAGCCCACCTGATGCGCGAGCGCCGCCAGCAGCAGCCCGTACCCGGCGGTGATCGGCCTGCGCAGATCGACCATCGAGTGCGCCGCCATCCCGGCCAGCGCGGCCCGGGCCCGCTCCCCGCCGAACAGCCCCCGGGCGGCCACCGTCGCCGGGAGCAGGCCCAGCGCCCCGTACCGGGCCAGCCGCAGTGGCGCGCGCGGCACCGACAGCGGGGAGAGCAGCGAGTCGATCAGCCCGAACCCGCCGCCCGCGGCCGCGCCGACGGTCTGCCGCCAGGCGAGCGCGTCCCGGCGGGAGCCGAGCCCGTCCGCGGTCCGGCCGATGTCGGAGTGGATGAGGACGGCGTCCTGCCCGTCAAGCGGGTGCGCCGCCTGCACCGGCGGGAACGCCCACTCCACGGGCAGGTCGAGGTCGCGGAAGGCCGCCGACGCGCGGGCCAGCGGCAGCACGGTGGCGCACAGGTCGTGGCTGAACCCGTCCACCCCGGTGAGCGGGCCGCCCCGCAGCCCGCCGCCGAACTCGTCCGCCCCCTCGACCAGCAGCACCTTCCGCCCGGCGGCGGCGAGCGTGACCGCCCCGATCAGCCCGTTGGGCCCCGACCCGACGACGACGGCGTCAAACTCCTGGCCGAACCCGCTCATCCCCACCCCCGACTGCCCATCCCCGGCCGGACCGCCCGAGTCGGCCACCTTAGGCCAGCGGTCGGCGGCCGCCGTAGATCACGTAGGACAGGTTCTTCCAGAAGACGTCCACGCCCTCGAACCCGGCCGCGCGCAGGAAGCCGAGCTGGGGGTCGAGCGGGATCATGTACCTGATGTGGTTCTCGTAGCGGAACTGCTCCTCCGGGCTGCGGTGCTCGCGCTTGGCCGCGTCCGCCGGGTCGTTACGGTCCGCCGCCCGCAGCCACGCCTCTTCGACCACCGCGTCCGGCGGCGCGACCGGGTCGTAGTTCAGGTACCAGCCCCCGGGGGCGAGCTGGGCGAGGATCTCGCCGAACAGCGATTGCTTGCGCGCGTCGTTCAGATGGTGCACCGACAGCGAGCTGATCACGGCGTCCACCGGGTCGGGCAGGCCGCCCGGCCAGGGGCCGGCCGCGGTCAGGTCGAACTCGACGTAGCGGTACCGGCCCTCGTACGGCTTGAGCTCGGCCTCGCCCTGCGCCATCATCTGCGCGGAGAAGTCGGCCAGGATCGCCTGCGCCGCGGTGAAGTGGTCGAGGATGACCCGGGAGGCGGCGCCGGTGCCCGCCCCCAGGTCCGCGAACGTGAACGGCTCGTCCACCGCGAACGGCAGCAGCTCGGCCATCAGCAGGCGATGCCCGGCCCGGCGCTGCTCGCGCTCATCCTGCGTCGACTTCCAGAAGCTGACGCCGATGTCCGACTTCCACACGGCGGCGTTGGTGTCCTCGCTGTCCGGCATGAATCCGATGCTAACGCCGGCCGCCCCCGCCGTGCCCGCCGCGGCTACCGCCGGTCGAGGTTCTTCCTGACGTGCGGTGCGGCCACGCCCACCCTGCTCAGCCGGGCCCGCTGGGACGCGGTCGACGCCATCGCCGGCAGCCAGGTGACGTTCCAGGCCGTGGCGTCGAGCTTCGCGGCCGCCCAGATCTCGTAGCCGACCCCGCTGAACGCCCCCGACACTCCGTTCCCCAAGCCCACACCGCTGGCCCCGGCCACGGCCAGCACGGTCACCAGGGACGCCCAGACCTGGCTGGCCCCGCTGAGGTTGATGATCACCAGGGCGAGCAGGCCGCCCAGCGCCGCCAGCGCGATCAGCACCAGCGGCCAGAACCGCACCAGGATGACCGAGGTGATCTTCGCCGTCGCCCGCGCGATCGAGGAACCCGCCTGCACCCAGGCGCCCATCGACGGCGATACCGACACGTCCGGGTCGGCGATGAGCACCGAGTACCAGACCGAGCCCTGCGTGCGCAGCGCGCTCAGCACCACGCCGGCCTGCGCCGACCAGGCATCACTGTCTCCCGCGGTGATGTTGGACGCGTTCACGTCGAGCCAGTCGGCCCAGTTGTCGAGTGACTGGCTGACGATCGCGGCGGCCGAGGTGGGCAGCTGCGATCCGGCCCCGCTGAGCAGCGTCTTGGTGGCGGCCAGCTGGGAGCGCGAGAAGAGGCCGGTAAGCGCGCTCGGCTTGCCCGCGGCCGACTCCGGCTGGCCGGGTTCGGGTATGTACGGCAGCCAGGTCAGGTCGCTGAGCGCGAGGCCAAGCTGGTAGGCGCTGAGCCGCTCCGGAGTGTCCGCGAACTCGTCAAGGATCGCCTGGTTCAGCTCCAGTACCGCGGTGAGAAAAGCATCCGCGGAGAACCCCGCGGCACCCGTATCCGCAGTCGCAGCGCCCGGCTCCTGCCCGGCCGCTGCGCTCGTTAGCCCGGACGCGGCACTGGCAATGGCGCCTTGCGCGGCGTCCTCCGCCGCCGCCGCGTCCCTCACGGACGCGGCCTCCGAGTCCACCGCGGCCTTCAGTTTGTCCGTCTCTTTAGTGACCGCAGCGGTCGGCGTGGCCAGCGCCTGGTACCACTTGGCCAGCTCGGACAGGTCGGCCGCGAGGAAGGTCAGTTTGGGGTCCGACCCCAGGTCAGGGACCTGCGGAAGCTGAACGCCGGAGTCGAAAGGAGGTTGGCGCGCCGTCTCGCTGACCCGCCGCCTCGGGTCGAATAGCTCTGCCATCAGCCAGCCGAGCGAGAAGGCGGTTCCCGGCGGCGGGACGGCCGCCCGAGTGGTCATGCCCTCGAAAACCGAGAATACGGGAACGACCGGAAGAGCCGGTCCGTCATTGCTTTGCGGGGTGTTATCCGGGCTTTGGGGGATGCTATCCGACATGAGCACCCAGGTTAGACCCTATCGCCGGGGATTCGGGCAGGTTCCGCCTGGCAGTTAGTCCCCGCCCGCGTCGCCAGTGCGCCATGTGCGCTTTCTGCCTACTCACGCCGGCCCGAATGCGTGCTTCGCCGTTGGATGCGGACCGCGATCACCGGGCAAAAGCCGCCTGAATCACCCAGTGCCATTCCGACCTCCGCAACCCCAGGACAACGCGGGGATTCTGATGGTCATCGATATCTTCATCCTTGGGTGATGGCGGGGCCGAGCAGTTCGAGCGGATGACGCGGGGAGGGGGCACCGGCACCGCCGGGGGTGGCGGCGGCACCGGTGCCGTCTGTGAGACAAGCGTGGGCAGCATCGCCGGCAGGCCGATCGCCTGCCAGCGCTCCGCCGCGACCGCCCGCGCTAGTTCGAGTGTGACCCATGTAAAGGATGTAAACCAGTCCGTTGCGGTTGAGCGCTCTATAGCGCCCATACCGCAGCCGCCTGGTCGGCGGCCCCGGAGCGCAGGTCACGGCAGTATCACCGTGTCGTTGGCGCTGACGACGTATCGTATAGAAGAGCGGTCCTGTGGGAACACCCTGCAGTAGGCCCCAGGACCCCATCACGAATCCCCCTAGGAGACGGATGTCAGAGCAGGTTGTGCCGCTGCGCGCGGGTGACGCCGAGGGTCGCCGGTGACTGAGCTGGCGAGCACCATGACCCCGTGCGAGGTCGCCAGCCAGGCGGCGCACGCGATCTCGGTGCTGAACGAGCTGACGCACGGCGGGGGCGAGCTGACAACCGCGGACGACGTCCGTGCCATCGTGGGCAGCCTGGAGCTGATCGGTCTCAGCCTCCCGCAGCTGTGCGAGCAGCTAGCCCGGTTCCTGGTCATCCAGCAGGAGGACGGCCAGCTCGAGCACGAGGAGGGCCTCGACACCGGCGACACGGTGACCGAGGTGATCGAGGCGCTCGCCGCCGCCGGTCAGGCGGCGGACATGATGACGGCCGCCCTGGCCGAGACGCGCACCGCCTCGGCCCAGCTCACCCCGGCGCGCGCGCGCGGCGCGGAGGGCAAGCGCGGCAGCGCCGCCAGGTAGCCAGAGCGGCACCATGCCTGGCCCCGCCGCGGCGGGAGCTGGCTGCCGACCCGCGGCCCGCCGCGCTCGCTCCCGTCGGCGCCCGCATCGGCCGCACAGGATTTTCAGAAGTTCGGCGGTTACTCAGAGCTGGCCTAGATGTGCGGGGCAGGGGATGACCAGTCCCGATACGCACACTCGGGGCTATGAGTGAGACACCTCAGGTAGATATTGTCGTACCGGTCAAGAATGAGGAGCACGACCTCGCACCGAGCGTCGGGCGCCTCGTTGAGCACCTGCGCTGCGCCTTCCCCTTCACCGCCCGCGTCACCATCGCGGACAACGGCAGCACCGACGGGACCTGGCCGGTCGCGTGCGCCCTCGAGGCGCGATACCCCGAGGTACGCGCCATCCACCTCGACCTGCCCGGCCGCGGCCGGGCGCTGCACGAGATCTGGTCATCGTCGGACGCCGAGGTGCTCGCGTACATGGACGTGGACCTGTCCACGGACCTGAACGCGCTGCTCCCGCTGGTCGCGCCGCTGCTGTCCGGGCACAGCGATGTCGCCATCGGATCGCGGCTGGCCCGCGGGTCGCGGGTGGTGCGCGGCCCCAAGCGCGAGATCATCTCGCGCAGCTACAACCTGCTGCTGCGGACCACGCTCGGGGCCGACTTCTCCGACGCGCAGTGCGGGTTCAAGGCCATCCGCGCCGACCAGGCCAGGCAGCTGCTGCCGCTGGTGGAGGACAAGGGCTGGTTCTTCGACACCGAGCTGCTGGTGCTGGCCGAACAGGCCGGGCTGCGCATCCACGAGGTGCCGGTGGACTGGATCGACGACGCCGACTCGCGGGTCAACATCGTCGACACCGCGATGGGCGACCTGCGCGGGATTAAGCGAGTCGGGCTGGGCCTGGCCCGGGGCACGCTCACGGTGCCCCAGCTGCGCGAGACCGGCATCGGGCCGCGGCACGGGCTGGCCTGGCAGCTGCCCCGGTTCGCCGCCGTCGGCTTGCTCTCCACGCTCGCCTACATCGTGGTCTACCTCGCACTGCGCGGCTTCATGGGGGCGCAAGCCGCCAACGCGCTCAGCCTGCTGCTGACCGCGGTCGGCAACACGGCGGCCAACCGGCGGCTGACCTTCGGGCTCAGCGGCCGGGCGGGGGCAGCGGTGCACCACTTCCGCGGGCTGATCGCGTTCGGTGTCTGCCTGATGCTCACGTCGGGCGCGCTGATGTGCCTGGACGCGGCGTCGGCTTCGCCCGGACGCGGGGCCGAGGTCGCGGTGCTGGTCGCGGCGAACCTGGTCGCGACCGCACTGCGCTTTGTCCTCTACCGGGGGTGGGTGTTCGCGCCGCCGGCCGCGATCCCGGCCGGACCATCAACCGCACCCACCACGACTCTTCAATCCCTGGGAGATGCGCGATGAGCGCCGCCACCGTCACGGCCGAACCCGCCCACCGATCTTCGCCGCCCCCCGGACGGCTGCGCCGCCTGGTCCGCGGGCCGGCGGCCGACCCGCGGTGGGCCCGGCCCGCCCTCTTCGGCCTGCTCGCCGCCACCGCGCTGCTCTATCTGTGGAACCTCAGCAGGAACGGCTACGCCAACGATTTCTACGCCGCCGCGGTGCAGGCCGGGACGAAGTCGTGGAAGGCGTTCTTCTTCGGCTCCTTCGACTCCTCCAACTTCATCACGGTGGACAAGACGCCGGCCTCGCTATGGGTGGATGAGATCGCCGCCCGGGCCTTCGGGTTCAACTCGTGGACGCTGCTCGCGCCGCAAGCGGTCGAGGGCGTGGCGTCGGTGCTGCTGCTGTACTCGGCCGTGCGGCGCTGGTTCGGGCAGGCCGCCGGGCTCATCGCCGGGGCCGTGCTCGCGCTCACCCCGGCCGCCACCCTCATCTTCCGCTTCAACAACCCGGACGCGCTGCTGGTGCTGCTGATGACCGCGGCCGGGTACGCGGTGCAGCGGGCGATCGAGCGCGACCGGACCCGGTGGCTGGTCTTCGCCGGGCTGCTGCTCGGCTTCGCCTTCCTGTCCAAGATGGCGCAAGCCTTCCTGGTGCTGCCCGGATTCGGTATCGCCTACCTGTGGGCGGGGCCGGCCCGGTTCGGTCGCCGGGTCTGGCAGTTGCTGGCCGCGGCCGGCGGCGTGATCGTCGGGGCTGGCTGGTGGATCGTCATCGCCCAGCTGACGCCCGCCGCCGACCGCCCGTACTTCGGCGGGTCCACCAACAACAACATCCTCGAGCTGGCGCTCGGCTACAACGGCTTCGGACGGCTCGACGGGTCGGAGACCGGGTCGATCGGCGGCGGCGGCTTCGGCGGGGCGACCGGCATCTTCCGGCTGTTCCAGTCGGAGTTCGGGGGGCAGGTGAGCTGGCTGATCCCGGCCGCGCTGATCTCGCTCGGCGCACTCATCTGGATCTCCAGGCGGCAGCCGCGCACCTCCCGCGTCCGCGCGTTCGCCCTGCTCTGGGGCGGCTGGCTGCTGGTGACGGGGCTGGTCTTCAGCTACATGCAGGGCATCATCCACCCCTACTACATGGTCGCGCTGGCGCCGGCGATCGGCGCGCTGGTCGGCGTCGGGGCCATCGCCCTCTTCCAGTCCGGCATGTCGGTGGTCGGCCGTTCGGTCGCCGCGGCGGGTGTGCTCGTCACCGGGATCTGGGCCTACGAACTGCTCGACCGGACTCCCGGGTGGCTGCCCTGGCTGCGCTGGACCGTGCTGCTGGCCGGGGTGCTCGGCGCGGTCTCGGTCTTCGCGGTGCCCGAGCTGCTCCGCTGGACGGACCGGAACCGCGGGGCCGTCCCTGGCGGGACCGTACCTGAAGGGGTCAGGCGGGCACGACGGGCACCGGCTCTGGTTTACGCACCGCTCGCGTTCGCGCTGGTGGCTGGGCTCGGCGGGCCGCTCGCCTACTCGCTCGACACGGCCAACAGCACCCACACCGGCGCGATCCCGAGTGCGGGCCCGACGGTGGCGGGATCGTTCGGCGGCGGTGGTGGCGGAGCACCTGGCGGCGCCGGCGGCGGCCGGGGCGGCGGCTTCGGCGCCCGGACAGGCGGCACCGGGGGAACCGGAACCCATAGCGGAACCGGCTTCGCCCCCGGCGGCACCGGTACTGGTACGGGTGCCGGCACCGGTGGCGCGCCGACCGGAACTGGCGGCAGCACGTCCGGCGGGATCGGCGGGTTCCCCGGCGGCAGCAGCTCCGCCGGCGGCGCCGCGGGCTCCCGGACCGGTCTGCGCGGGCACGGAACCGGCGGGTTCCCCGGCGGCACGGGCGGGGTAGCGATGGGCGGCCTGTCCGGCAGTACTCAGGTCAGCAGCGCGCTGGTCAAGCTGCTTGAACAGGACGCGTCCAAGTACAAGTGGATCGCCGCCACCGAGGGCACCCAGGAGGCGGCACCGATAGAGCTCGCTACCGGCGGCGACGCGGTCCTCGCGATCGGCGGCTTCAACGGTACCGACCCGGCCCCCACTCTGGCCGAGTTCGAGGCCCTGGTGGCCAAGGGCGAGATCCACTACTACGTCGGCCAGGGCAGCGAGAGCTTCGGCGGCGGCACGGGCTCGTCGAAGATCGCCACCTGGGTAGCGGCCCACTTCAAGTCCGAGACCGTCGGCGGCGTTACCGTCTACAACCTCACCCAGGAGAAGTAGACACAGCCCGGCTGGCTTGAGCTTGGCTGGCTTGAGCCCCGCTGCGTCAGCGGGGCTCAAGCCATTTCCTGATATGCGCCGCTGAGAGCCGGCCAACCCGGCTGGGACCAGCGGAAGGCTGGAATTGCCACGGCCGGCGTCCCCGGATGGGCCGACGATCTCTGTCGGATTGGGCCCCTTGGAAGGGACGCCCGGCCTTGTCGGCTTAGCGATAGCGCTGTACGGTGGTGGCCGAACAGAAAGTCCGGGTTAGCGAGGTTTGCTTCCGTCACCGGGGGTAGGTGAGCGGCCCGGTTTCCCCCTCGAGTGGAGCTGCTCATGCCGCAGCCGATAGTGCGTCGCATCGCTCTCGGAGCGATGCAGGCTGCGCTGGCGGCTGCCGGGATCCTGGCGATCTTGCTGGTGTTCTCGCGGCCTGCGCACGCCGCGACCGCGGCGCTGTCTCCCCTGTCATCAACGCAGACTTCCACGGGCTCGGCGGCGGTCACCTCGACGGTCGATTCGGCCGCTTCGCCGGTCACCTCGACGGTCAGCTCGGCCGCGTCGCCGGTTAGCTCAGCAGTCAGTTCGGCCGCGTCGCCGGTTGCTTCGGCGGCCGCTAGCTCCACCGGCGCGACAGGCACTGGTTCGGGCACCGTCAGCCCGGCGCCGTCGGCCAGCCCCGCCCCGCTCCCCGCGACCGCAGCCCCCGCACTCCCCGCGACCGCGACCGGCGCGCCCGCCGCCCCGGCGGCCAGCGCCCCCAGCCAGCCCGCTGCGCCCAGCCAGCCCGCGGCAACGGGAACGCAATCGGGCACCCCAGCCGCCCCGGCTCCCAGCAGCACGCCGGCCCCGGTCTCTCCCGTCGCCGCGGCGGCTCCCGTCGCGTCGGGTGCCGTCCAGGCGGTCGCTCCCGTCGTCGCCCCGGTCGCCAAGACCTTGGCCCCCGTGACCACCACCGTGACCCCGGTTGTTTCGACGGCGGCCAAGACCCTGGCCCCCGTCGCCGGCGCGGCCGCCCCGGTCGCCACCACGGTGACGAAGACACTGGCACCGGTAGCCACCACCGTCGCCCCGGCCGTCGACAAGGCGGCTAAGGCGACGCTGGCGCCCGTCGCCGGCGCGGCGGCCCCAGTCGCCACCACGGTGAGCAAGACCGTCGCCCCGGTGACCGGCGCGGTAGCCCCAGTCGTGACCACGGTGACCAAGACCCTCGCCCCCGTGACCGGCGCTGCGGCACCGATCGCCACCACGGTGAGCAAGACGGTCGCCCCGCTGACCGGCGCGGTAGCCCCGGTCGCCGCGACGGTCGCCAAGACCCTCGCCCCCGTGACCGGCGCAGCGGCCCCAGTCGTTGCCACAGTCAGCAAGACCGTCGCCCCGGTGACCGGCGCAGCGGCCCCAGTCGTGACCACGGTGACCAAGACCCTCACTCCCGTCACCGGCGTGGTGGCCCCGGTCGTCAGCACGCTGACCAAGACCCTGGCCCCCGTCACCGCGACGGTAGCCCCAATCGCCACCACGGTCGCCAAGACCCTCGCCCCGGTGACCGGCGTGGTGGCCCCGGTCGTGACCACGGTGACCAAGACCCTCGCCCCCGTCACCGGCGCAGCCGCCCCGGTCGTCAGCACGCTGACCAAGACCCTGGCCCCCGTCACCGCGACGGTAGCCCCGGTGCTGACCCCGGTCGTCAACACGCTGGCTCCCGTCACCGGCGTGGTGGCGCCGGTTGTCATCACCGTCAAGAAGCTGGTGCCGGTGACCACGGTGGTGCCCCCGGTCGGGACCGCCCCGGTGCCGGTGACCCATACGGTGGTCCCGGTCAGCACGACCCCGGCTCCGCCCCGGGGAAGCGGAAAGCGCACAGTCAGCGCGCCGCGCGCGGCCACGCAGAGCGGGCCCCGGGCGTCTCACGCCGCAAGCTCCCCGACAGCCTCCACCGCGGCATCGGCGGCAGGCGCTGGCGCGCTGTCGCTGGCGCGGTCGGCGGGCGCGGGCGGAACGCCGGCCTCGCCCGGGCTGCCCCGCCAGGCAGGCCCGCCGGGCGGCGGCACAGGCGGTACCGGCGGCGCGGGCGGCTCGGCCGGCGCTGGTAACGGCAGCAGCGGCGGCGGGACACAGGCAGCCGTGTCCGCCGCGCTGATGGCACTGCTGACCCTGATCATGTTGCGGCTGGCCCGCCGGCCGGCCGCCGCGGCGGTATGGCGCTCCCTGCTGCCTGAGGTATCACCCGCTTAATTCGCTTTCCTTCCCGCTGGCTTCGCGCGCTCGGCGCCGGGCCAGGGCGTTCAGCGCTGAATTCTCAGGAAGGAAAGTGACAGCACCATGCGCGTGCGGACCAGATCCGCGTGCGTCGTGCTCGCCTGGGGCATACTGCTCATCCTCGTGGCGGTCGGATCCAAGGGATTCCTCCGCTCCGATCAGGCGAACATCCGCATCGCGAGTAGCACCACCAGCAGCAGCATTACCAGTAACCCCAGCCAGGCCACGCTCACTCGGGTCACCATGACCAGCAACCCGGCCAGCCGGAGCGGCGCCGCGGCGTCCGCCGCGCGCCCCGCCCCGCGGCGAGGAACGCGGACAGCTACCGATTCACAGCCAGCCACCGACTCACCGGCTGATGCCGGCACTTATGTCGTGCAGCCCGGCGACACCTTGTCCGGGATCGCCGCCGCGCTCGGCACCCGCGGCGGCTGGACCGCCCTGTACGCGGCCAACCGGCAGGCCATCGGCCCCGACCCGGACGTCATCCGCGCCGGAACCGCCTTGGCCCTGCCCGGCCAGGCGGCGCCGGCCCGCTACACCGTCGTGGCCGGCGACACCCTGACGGGCATCGCCGCCGCGCTCGGCACCCGCGGCGGCTGGACCGCCCTGTACGCGGCCAACCGGCAGAGCATCGGCCCCGACCCGGACGTGATCCGCGCCGGAACCGTGCTCACCATCCCGCCCGCGGCCCGGCCGACGCCGGCGTCGGCTGCGCCGCACCCGGGCAGCCGCCCGTCTCCGCCCCCCGCAACCGCACCAGCGCCGGCCCGCACGCCGGCATCAGCTCAGCCGCCGGCATCACCGCAACCGCGGGCATCGGCCGCGGCGCCGCTAACGGCACCAGCATCAGCCCGGCCGTCAGCACCGGCGAAGGCACCGGTGCCGGCTACCGGCGGCCTGCCGCGGTGGCTGGAGATCGTGCTGCTAGCCGCCGGCGTCCTCATCGGGACCGCGTTCCTCACCGAGCCGGTCCTGGCCATCACCCGCCGACGGCGGCCGCCCGCCCGCCCGGCCGACCGGCCGCCCGCCCGGCCGGCCGCAGGCGGACCGGCCGCCTGCGCGGCGCCGCCGGAACCGCGGATCCTGCTGGCCGACTATGACCGGCTCGTCGTGACCTGCAGCGGACCCGACGGCACGGTCTGCGTCCTGCGCCCGCCTGGCGCCGACCCCGAGGTGATCCTGCTCGCCGCCCGTCTCGTGCTGGCCCAGGACCGCTACGAGGAACTCGCCGGGCATCTGGGGGTGGCCGCGCACGGGCGCCGGGAGTGACCGGGAAGGCCGGCCGGACAGTCCCGGCAGGCCCGGCCCCGTTCCCTGCCTTCTCCATCACCCGCTTCTGCAGCACCGGTTTTCCGCACTAGATCCGACACCGGTGAGACTGCCGACGGGCCCGGTCGGCTGCGCGTTCGTGCGTTCGCGGGCGGCGGTTTCTCAGAACAGCGCGGTCTGCTGGGCGCGGTCGCGGCGGCGGATGCGCTGGCCGGATGCGCCGCCGCGCCGGTCGAGCACGGCCGGGTCTATCGAGGACAGGAACGGCGACGGAGAGCACTCCGTTACCTCGCCCCGCAGCATCCGCTTCGCCGCTGTCAGCAATGTCAGCCGGGTCGTCGCGCGAGTCATGCCGACGAAGAGCAGACGGCGTTCCTCGGCGTAGTCGATCTCGGCGCCGCGCCAAGGCCGGAGCGGGAGCAGTCCGTCATCACAGCCGACGATGAAAACGACGGGGAACTCGAGCCCCTTGGCCGCGTGCAGCGTGAGCAGCGTGATCCGGTCGGCCCGGGGATCCCAGGTATCGACCTCGGCCCCAAGCGCGACCTCATCCAGGAACCGGTTCAGGTCCGCGCCGCACCGGTCGGCGAGCGGACCGAGCACGTCGGCGGCGGAGCGGATCGCCGCGATCGCCTCGGCCCGCTTGAGTTCGGCGTCCCCCGGCGAATCGGTGGTGCGCACGGCCGGCCCGGCGGACGGCTTCGGTCCAGCAGGGGACTTGGTCTCGGCCGCCGCAGCGGGCCCGGCTGTTACCGACAGTGCGGCGGGCACCGACGACACAGCCACGCGGACCGCCTCCGCGAGCAGCTCAACGACCGGGACCGGCACCGGCACCGCGTCCGCGTCACCCGATCCCAAGTCACCCGGGTCACCCGGCCCGCCCGCGCCGGCGTCCAGCGTGCCGGCGCCGCCGAGCGCCGCCAGGATCTGCGGGACGCCCGGCGTCTCGGCCAGCCGGGTGTGCGACCTCCGCTGATTCGGGAACCCGCGCCGGGCCAGGGCGTCGGCGACGGCGACGGCCTGCGCGGACGTCCGGTAGAGGACGGCGAAGTCACCGAAGGAGAGCTGGTGCTCGGCCCGGTCCCGGCCGTCGACCGCCCGGCTGTCCAGGGCGTGGAACGACGCGCCGCCGAGCAGCCGCTCGATCTCCGCCGCCACGACCTCGGCCTCCTCGCGCTCGTCGCTGACCGAGTGCACCACGACCGGCCCGTCCGGTATGTCAGTGCGGGCGGGCACGAGCTCGCGGCCGGGGACCAGCGTGCCCGGCCGGATCAGTTGCATGGCCGCCCGCACGATCGTCGGCGCGGACCGGTAGCTCCGGGAGAGCTGCACTGTCGCCGCGGAGCCGAAGTCGGACTGGAACCGCAGGAAGTAGCCGACGTCCCCGCCGCGGAACCCGTAGATCGCCTGGTCCGGGTCGCCGATCGCGCAGACCCGGGAATCAGGCGACGTCAGCAGCCGCAGCAACCGGTACTGCTGCTCGTCCACATCCTGGTACTCGTCGACGAACACGTCCGTCCACCGGGACCGGTACGCCTGCGCCAGCGCCGGATCGCCGTCAAGCAGCGCCAGCGGCAGCGTCAGCAGCGCGTCAAAGCCGTCCGGGGCGTCGAGATCCACCTGCTCTTCCTGGCCCAGCTCGCGCAGGATAAGCAGGCCCAGGCTGTGGAAGGTAGCGACGGTGACCCGGGCGGCCGTTTCCGCGCCGAGGAGGGCGGCGAGGCGCTCCCTGAGCTCGTCGCGGGCGCGGCGGGTGAACGTGACCGCCAGGCACCGCTCGGGTGGCAGGCCGTTGCCGATCCGGTGCGCGATCGCCTGGGTGAGCACCCGGGTCTTGCCGGCGCCGGGCCGGCCACCACCAGCAGCGGGCCGCCGTCGTGGGTGACGATCGCGTGCTGCTCGGGGTCCAGGCCGCCGGGCAAGAGCGCGGCCGGCCCGGCGGTTACGGCCGCGCCATCCTCGGCCGCGTCCGGCGTCTTCGCGGAACCGCGGCCCGAGACGGCGGCGCGCTGCTTGCGGGGCGTGCGCGGCAGGTCGAACAGGGCCGCGCCCGCCAGCTCCTCTGGGTCGAACAGCCGGATCGTCCCGTACACCCCGTCGTAGCCGGCATCGCGGCGCACGTCGCCGCGGCGAAGCCGGCCGATCGCCTCGGCCACGATCGAGGGCGCGCCCGCCGCCAGGTCGTCGAGCGGCACGTCGCCCAGGATGGAAAGCTCCGGCCCGAACCGCTCCACCAGCGCGGTGGCCTGGGCGGTGACGGACTTGGACTTGGCGCCGACCCCGGCGATCTCGCCGAGAATCTCCGGCAGCGGCACGAACGAGGCGAACCCGGCCGCCCCGGGCAGGCGGTAGCCCTCCGGCCGGTCGGCCAGCAGGTCGACCCGGTGCTGCACGCCGATCGTCGGCGTCTTCCCGCAGACCGGGCACTTCCCGCCGGCCGCCTGGGTCTGCGCCGGCGTCGTCCGCACGTCGCACGCGCGGTGGCCGTCGAGGTGGTACTTGCCCTCCTCGGGGAAGAACTCGACCGTGCCGTCGAAGCCGTCCCCGGTCCGCAGCGCCCGCTCAATGCTGAAGTAGTCGGCTTCACAGGTGAACGCGGTCGCCTCGCGGCCGAGCATCGGCGGCGAATGCGCGTCGGAGTTGGACACCAGCCGGTACCCGTCCAGGCTCGATACCCGCCAGTTCATCTCCGGGATCGGACGAAAGGCCGGTCTCGATCGCAAAGATGTGCGAGGCCAGGTCCGCATAGCAATCCGCCACCCGGTCGAACCCGGACTGCGAGCCGAGGACCGCGAACCACGGCGTCCACGCGTGTGCGGGCACGAGGTAGCACCCGTCGCCGCCAGAGAGCGTGATCTCGAGCAGGTCGCGCGAGTCGAGCCCGAGGATCGGGCGGCCGTCCGAGGCCAGGTTCCCCACCCGCAGCAGGCGCCGGGTGATCTCGTCGACCGCGTCGAGTGACGGCGCGTAGAGCAGATGGTGGACCTTGCGCGTCCGCTCGTCGCGCTTGTAGATCGTGGAGATCTCGGACGACAGCAGGAACCTGACCGGTGCCCGGCAGGCGGGCGGCAGCGTTTCGTGCACCGCGCGCTCGAGTTCCGGCCGCAGCCGGAACAGCCCGGGCGCGTCCGGCACCAGCTTGGCGCCGAGCTCCTCCCGCCACGCCGGGTGGGTGAAGTCGCCCGTCCCGACGACGCCGATCCCCTTGCGCCCGGCCCACCAGGCCAGGTGCTCCAGATCGCAGTCGCGGCTGCAAGCGCGGGAGAACTTGGAATGTATGTGCAAATCCGCATAGAAACGCACGCCCATCATCATTCCGAACGCACGCGTGCTCCGCCTGGCACTTCCGTTTTGTCCGTTCCCGTCCTTTTCGCCAGCCGTGGCCCTGCGGCCGGGTACCCCCGGCGATGACCCGGCTGAACGCAGAGCACCGCCGGTTATCCGGCCGGAGCGGGAAACCGCGGGCGCAGCCGGGGCGGCTGGAATGTCGGTGCGGCGGCCTACTGTGAGGGACGACACCGGATAGTTCCGCGATGAGGAGGCTCCCCATGACGACACTGCCCGACCGGCCGAACACCGCGCTGCTCGTCATCGACGTGCAGAACGCCGTGGTGACCGCCGACACCCCTAATCGCGATGGCGTCGTCGCGAACATCAACACCCTGGTCGCCGAGGCGCGCGCGCAGGGCGTGCCGGTGGTCTGGGTGCAGCACAGCGACGACGAAGAGATGCCCCAGGGCAGCAAGGAGTGGGAGCTCGTGCCCGAGCTGGCTCCCCTGGACTCAGAGCCGCTCGTGCACAAGCGCTGGGGCGACTCGTTCGAGGCGACCGATCTGGAGTCTCTGCTGGCCGAGCGCGAGGTGGGCCGGCTCATCGTCACCGGCGCCGAGAGCGACGCGTGCATCCGCTCGACCCTGCACGGCGCGTTCACCCGCGGCTACGACGTGACGCTGGTCGGCGACGCGCACACCACCAGCGACAAGACCGAGTGGGGGGCACCGCCTCCCGAGCAGGTCATCACACACACCAACCTCTACTGGAACTACCACGGCGCCCCCGGCCGCACCGCAGGCACCGTCAGCACCGCAGAAGTTACCTTCGCCCCGCCGGCGCCTTAGCGGACGCGGGGTTCGCGGATGACCTTGAGCGTGCGCACGATGACCTAAGGTCCGCCTTTACCGACGAGGTACGCGGATGGCCGGGCGAGTACTACTCGGCACCGGCGTTCTCATCCCGGGTCCCTAGCGCTCCAGCGACGGCTCCAGGGCCAGGTCGAGGATTGCGAAGGTGGCGGGGGGAAGGGTGACGGCCTCGGGCGCGACGGAGATGCCGGGGGCCGAGGTGATGAGCACGACGGGCTTGGCCCCGGGGCTGACGAGGGGGATGGTCGTGTCGGCTGGGCCCAGGTTGGCCGCGATGCGGAGCTGGCCGCGGTGGATGAGCAGCCAGCGGGCGTCCTCGTCATAGTCGACGTGGATCTGGTCCAGCCGCGGGTTGGTGAGCTCGGGGCGGGACCGGCGCAGGTCCACCAGCGCGCGGTACCAGCCGAAGTAGCGAGCGGTAGGGCTCGCTGCCGGGCTGGTCCCAGTCGAGCTTGGAGCGGAGGAACGTCTCCTTGTCCTGCGGGTCGGGGACGTCGGCGCCGCCCCAGCCGTGCCCGCCGAACTCGGACCGGCGGCCTTCGCTGACCGCCTCGGCCAGCCCGGGGTCGGTGTGGTCGGTGAAGAACTGCCACGGGGTGTCGGCGCCCCATTCCTCGCCCATGAACAGCATCGGCGTGAAGGGCGCGGTGAGCAGGAGACCGGACGCGATGCGGAGCAGCCCGTCCCGGTTCGGGTGGTCGGCCAGCGTGGCGGGAAGGCGGTCACCGACCGCACGGTTGCCGACCTGGTCGTGATCCTGGATGAACACGACGAACCGGTAGCCCGGCATGGTGAGGGTGTCCACCGGGCGGCCGTGGGTACGGCCCCGGAACGCCGACCAGCTGCCGTTGTGGAAATAGGCCTTGGCCAGCACCTTGGCGACCCCGGAGATCGCGCCGAAGTCGGCGTAGTAGCCTTGCCGCTCGCCGGTGACCAGGGCGTGCACCGTGTGGTGGAAGTCGTCGTCCCACTGCGCGTCGAGGCCGTAGCCGCCCGCCTGCCCGGCCGTGATCAGCCGGGGGTTGTTGAGATCGGACTCGGCCACCAGGGTGAGTGACCGGCCGGTCGCGGCGCCGAGGTCATCCACGGCGGCCGCCAGCTCCTCGAGGATGTTCAGCGCGCGGTTGTCCACCAGCGCGTGCACAGCGTCGAGGCGGAGCCCGTCCAGGTGATAGTCCCGCAGCCAGGCCAGCGCGTTCTCCACGATGAACGCGCGCACCTCATCGGAGCCGGGCTGGTCCAGGTTGACCGCCGGGCCCCACGGCGTCAGGTGGGCGTCGGTGAAGTACGGCCCGAACGAGGCGAGCCGGTTGCCCGGCCCGACATGGTTGTAGACGACATCGAGGTAGACGGCCAGCCCGCGTTCGTGGCAGGCGTCCACGAACCGCTTCAGCGCGTCCGGCCCGCCATACGGCTCGTGCACCGCCCACAGTCCGATCCCGTCGTACCCCCAGCCGTGATCCCCGGGGAACGCGGCCACCGGCATCAGCTCGACCACCGTCACGCCGACATTAATAAGGTGGTCCAGGTGCCCGATCGCGGCGTCGAGCGTCCCCTCCGGGGTGAACGTGCCGGCGTGCAGCTCGTAGATCACCGCGCCGGAGACCGGCGCGCCGCGCCAGTGCCCGTCCGTCCAGCCGAATGCCGAGTGGTCGTAGGTCCGGCTCGGCCCGGCCGGCCCGGCTGGCTGCCGGGGTGAGCGGGGGTCGGCGAGCGGCTCGCCCCCATCGAGGCGGAAGGCGTAGTCGGTACCGGCTGGCGCATCCGCCACGTCCGCGGTCCACCATCCGGGCCGGTCACCGGGTGACATCGGGTGCGGCTGCCCGGCCACCTCCACGTCCGCCCGGCCTGCCGCCGGCGCCCACACGCTGAAGACAGTCACTCACCCTCCGGAACAAGCAGTGCCACGGGCAGCGCCCGCATCAGATCGCCGAGGGGTACGTGCTCCCCGCGGAATACCGCGCCGGTGAGCACGTCCACCCATGCCCGCCCGTGGCCGGCCAGCGGGAGGACGGTGTCCGACCAGCCACCCCGGTCGCGCAGGCCGACCGGGAGCCTGGTCGCCACGGTGACGGCCGGCCCCCCGACGACGCTATCGCCTCGGGCGAAGGCAAGTACATGGCCGGCCGCGGGGCCGGTGGCCGTCAGCTGGGTGTGGCCGGCGGTGAACCACTCCGCGCGGGCGCGGCGCAGCCGCAGCGTGCGGGCGGTGACGAGCAGCTTGGCCGCGTCCAGGCTGATGCCGCCGGCCTCGGCCGGGTCGGTCAGGCGGAGGCGGTCCGCGTCCAGGTCGTCGATGAGCGCGCGGCGGCGGGCGAAATCAACCTCGCGCCGGTTGTCGGGGTCAACCAGGGACAGACCGGACAGGTCGCAGCCCTGGTAGACGTCGGGCACTCCCGGCATGGTGAGCTGCACGAGCTTGGCCCCTAGCGAGTTGGCCAGCGCGTCGGCGGCGATCCCGGCGACGAACTCCCCGATCGACCGCGACAGTTCCGGGTCGTCGATCGCGCTGGCGGCCAGGTTGTGTACCGCCGCCTCGTACTCGGGGTTCTGGTCGGCCCACGAGGTTCGCCGGTTCGCCTCACGGATCGCCTTCGTCAGGTAATCGGCCACCCGCTCAGCGCTGATCGGCCAGGCGCCGACGAGGGTCTGCCAGATCAGGTACTCAGTGTCCGGGTCGACGGCGGCCGCGGAGCCGCCCGGCAACCGCAGCCCCATTGACCGCTCGTGCCACTCGGTCACCTGAGCGCCCCAGCGCCCGGGCAGCTCGGCGAGGACGGCGAGCCTGGCCCGGACGTCCTCCTGGCGCTTGGTGTCGTGGGTGGACAGGGTGGTCATGGTGTACGGCCAGCTGGCCGCCAGCCGTCCCGCCTCCGCGTGGAAATCCTCGGGCAGCACGCCGAACCGGTCGGGATCGCCGCCGACCTCGTTCAGCGTGAGCAGCCGCGACCACCGGTAAAAGGCGGTGTCCTCGACTCCCTTGGCCAGCACCGGCCCGGTGGTCTGCTGGAACCGCACGACAAGCTCGCCCGCCCGCCCGGCCGCGCCACTGACCGGCCGCTGCGTGCCGAGCGCGGCGGCGCCGAGATCGCTGGCGAGCCCGCGCAACCGCCGGGGCAGCCGCCGGCGGGCCTCCTCGACCGCGCCGGCGATAGCCGTCTCCGCCGCCGGCGACGGGGGCTCGCCCGGGTGCACGTACGCGCGGTAGACGGGGAACGCCGCGAGCACCTCGACGAGCACGGCCCGGGCTTCGTCCTCGCTAGCGCCCGGGCAGACGTTGGCGACCAGCCGGGCCAGCCGGTTCACCTCGGCCGAGAGCATCTGGCCGGCCACCTCCCGCTTGGCCGTTTCGGCCACGCCGCCGAACCGAACGGCCACCGAGTCATCACCCGCCCGGCGGCTGAACCGCACGTACTCGGCGGTGAGCGGGCCCGCCGCGGCCGGGTCGAGGAAGAGCCCGTCGACGATCCGCAGCGCGTCGTACCCGGTCGTGCCCGCGCAGGCCCAGTCGGCGGGCAGCGTCTCGCCCGCCTCGACGATCTTCTCCACCACCACCCAGGCGTCGTTGGTCGCGGACGCGAGCCTGGTCAGGTAGCCGCGAGGGTCGGCCAGCCCGTCCGGGTGATCGATCCGGAGGCCGTCCACGAGGCCCTCGGCCAGCAGCCGGACGATGACCTCGTGGGTGGCGTCGAACACCGCCGGGTCCTCGACCCGGATCCCGATCAGCGTCGTGATGTTGAAGAACCGCCGCCAGTTCAGCTCCGCCGAGGCGTCCCGCCACCAGCTCAGCCGGTAATACTGGGCATCCAGCAGCTCGCGCATTGGCAGCCGCTCCGTCCCCGGCGCAAGCGGCAGCACGTGGTCGAAGTAGCGCAGGGCCGGCTCGCCGTCCGGGCCGCCACCGGGCTCAACCCGCAGGTCGCCCAGGCAGGACTCGAGCCGGTCACCGAGAATCGGCAGCAGCATCCGGCCGTCCTGCGCGTCCCAGTCGATGTCGAACCAGGTCGCGTAGGGCGACGTGCAGCCGTCCCGCAGGACCGACCAGAGCTGCCGGTTGAGCGTCAGGCTGGCGGGCACCGCCATGTGATTCGGCACGATATCGAGGACAATGCCCAGGCCGAGGCCGCGCAGCCGCTTGGCCATCGCGCGGAAACCCTCCTCGCCGCCAAGCTCGCCGCGGATGCGCGAGTGGTCGGTCACGTCGTATCCGTGCATCGACCCGGGGACCGCCTCGAGCACCGGCGAAAGATAGATATGCGTCACACCGAGATTCGCCAGGTACTCGCCCGCCTCGGCCGCCTCGGCGAACCCGAAGTCCGGCGTGAGCTGCAGCCGATACGTAGATCCCGGCACTTGACCCGCCGCCACATGACCCCCGTGAGATTGTTGCCGCGCAGACACCTCTTCCCAGCAATCGGCCTTCCGAACGTGCGGCCCGCGACCTGCCGTGCCGGCACACTACGACGCCGTGTAGTCTCGTCGTGGCGCTTGACCCGCAGACGCGGTGTAGTCTCGACGCGGCGCCCGGCTCAGCGGGCCGCGGAAGGTGGTCTTATCCCAGGTGAGCGCGGTTAACGTCCATCAGCCAGTTCGCACTGCCGCCGACGTGCCCGGACAGCAGGCCACGCTGCGCGCGACCGTTGGCGCGTACGTGTCGCTGTGCAAGCCGCGGATCGTCGAGCTGCTGCTGATCACCGCGGTCCCCACGCTCTTCCTCGCCTACCGCGGGCTCCCGTCACTGCTGGTCACCGTGGTCGTGGTTGTCGGCGGCGCGCTCGCGGCCGGCAGCGCGAACGCGCTGAACTGCTACATCGACCGGGACATCGACGAGATCATGCGGCGGACGTCCTCCCGCCCGCTGGTCAAGCACACCGTCGCGCCGCGATCGGCGCTCATCTTCGGCCTCGTGCTCGGGGTGGTCTCGGTGGCGCTGTTCGCCGCCACCACCAACCTGCTCGCGGCCGGCCTGACGCTGGCGGCGATCTTCTACTACGTCGTGATCTACACCATGCTGCTGAAGCGGCACACGTCGCAGTCGACGCTCTGGGGCGGGGCCTGCGGGGCGGCGCCGGTGCTGATCGCCTGGGCCGCCGCCACCGGGACGGTGCCCGCGCCGGCCTGGCTGCTGTTCGGCGTGGTGTTCTTCTGGCAGCCACCGCACTTCTGGGCGCTGGCCATCAAGTACCGCGACGACTACCGCAGCGCGGGCATCCCGATGCTCCCCGTGGTCGCCTCGGTGCGCCGGGTCCTCGCCGAGTCCGTCGTGTACAGCTGGCTGATGGTGGCCGTCTCGCTGGCGGTCTGGCCCTGGGCCGGCCCGGTGTACGGCGGGGTCGCGATCGTGGCCGGCGCGGCCTTCCTTTACGAGGTGCACCGGCTCTTCCACCTGTCCCGCGGGATGGACGCCGTCGGCGCCCCGGACGCCGACGGTGCCAATGGCGCCGACGGCCTGGTCACGATGCGCCTGTTCCACCTGTCAGTGGTGTACCTGACGGTGGTCTTCGCCGCCGTCGCGGTCGGCGCCTTCATCCACTGAGCGGCTGGCCGGTCTTCAGCTGCTGAAAACGGCTCCGGCTGCCTCCGCATCGTTTACGGTGCCGGTTCGGCAGCATAGAATCCGGCCGTGATCCTGATCGTGGCCGGCGTGGCCGGGAGCGGCAAGACGACCATTGGCGCAATGCTCGCCGGACAGCTCGGCTGGCAGTTCGCCGACGCCGACACATTCCATTCGGAAGCCAACATCGCCAAGATGGCGGCGGGCATCCCGCTCAGCGACGAGGACCGGCGGCCGTGGCTGCACGCGGTCCGGCACTGGATCGACAGCAGCATCGCTGACGGGCAGTCCGGGGTGATCACCTGCTCGGCGCTCAAACGCGCCTACCGGGACGAGCTGCTCGAAGGGCGGCCCGCGGCCATGCTGATCCTCCTCATCGTGAGCAGGGAGGAGCTCGACCGGCGGCTGCACATCCGGACGAATCATTTCTTTCCCGAGAAGCTGATCGAGAGCCAGCTCGCATCCCTCGAGCTGCCGACACCGGACGAGCACCAGGTGCGGACGGTGCTGGAAGAGGGTGACGCCCAGCATAACGTCGCGCAGGTCATCGCCACCCTCTGGCCCGACGGCGACACCGGCCAGAGCGCCGCCCCCCTTCCCGGCGTGCGCTAAGCCGCTAAGGCCGCGGCCGATGCCGATCGGGGCCGTCAGGGCGTAGCCTGGTCCCGTGAAGCTCACGTTGGACCTGCACGATATCTACAACTCAGGGCCTGAGATCGAGAAGGCGCTGAAGCAGAAGTTCGACGAGGCCGTGGCGAAGAAGGCGCCGCTCCTTGAGATCATCCCCGGCAAAGGGTCAGGCCAGCTGAAGAAGCACGTCCTCAGGTTCCTCGAACGCAAGGACATTAAGCCGCTCTACCACCGGGTGGAAAAAGACTCGAAGAACTTCGGGCGCCTGTTCGTGCACTTCCGCTGGAAGTAGGACTTAGCCTCGCGGACGCGACCGGAATCTACCGGTTGGCAGCATATTCGCTGGTCAAGCCATTGGCACCTAACTGCGTGACACGGCCCGCGAGCCGGCCGCACGCCCTACGATAAACGGGTACCGGCGCGCGGTGATCGCTGCCGCGTGCGCTTGCCCAGGCTGGGACTAGCGAACGGGTGGTAAGACATGACGGGGCATTCCCGCCGTTTCCCGCTGGCCTTGATCGCGGCGGGTGTCGCCGCGGTGGCCGCGTGCACGGGGCCCGCGGGCCATGGGCAGGGCACGGCGTCACCGGCGTCCTCGCCAACGGCGTCGTCGTCCCCGGCGGGGGCCGCCCGGCCGCCCTGGGCGGATTCGACCACGACCCTCGTCGTACCGTCAGGCGAAGGCGGCGGGGCGCTGTCCACGCCGCACCAGCTGCAGGTGCCGTCCGGCTGGACCGCCCGGGTATGGGCGCGCGTGCCCGACGCGCGGATGGAGGCGTGGACTCCGGAGCAGGATCTCCTCGTCAGCACCCCGAACAACGGCGCCATCATGGAGCTGCGGCCGGACGCGGCCGGTACCGCGACCGTGACCACCCTGCTGTCCGGGCTGACCAACCCGCAGGGTATGGCGTTCGCCCGGCTCGACGGCGGCTGGGTGCTGTACGTCGCGGAGTCGGACCAGATCGACCGGTACCCGTGGGGAGCCCACGGAATCAGCGGCGCCCGTACGGTGATCGCGAAGAACCTGCCCGACAGCGACCCCAGCGGGGACGACGTGCACCGTCCCAAGGACGTGGCGGTCACCGCGAGCGGAACGGTCTACTTCAACGTGGGCAGCTCGTCCAACGCCAACCCCGACGACCGGACGATGCAACCGCAGCGCGCGGTGATCATGTCCGTGCGTCCCAACGGGACCGGCCTGCAGGTGGTCGAGCGCGGTGTCCGCAACGGCGAGGGCCTCGCGGTGGCGCCCAACGGCACGGTCTGGACGGCGGTGAACGAGCGGGACAACATCCCCTACCCGGCGCATAAGGCCTACGGGGGGTACCCGGACGCCCTCGGCAAGGTCATTCAGTCCTACGTCAACAATCACCCGCCCGACGAGGTGGCACCGGTCACGGCGGGCCGGGACCTGGGCTGGCCCCTCTGCGACCCCGACGAGGACAACAGCACCCCGTCCGGCTCGCTGGCCGACATCCCGCTGGTCGCCAACGCGCTGACCAACCCGGGCGGAACCAAGCTGCACTGCTCGTCCCTGGCCCGGGTCGCGGTCGGGCTTCCCGCGCACAGCGCGCCGCTGGGCCTGACGTTCCTGAAGGGCAGCAAGTTCCCGGCGCCGTGGTCGGGCGGCGCGGTGCTCGCCGTGCACGGCTCATGGGACCGGCAGCCGCCCCGCGCCCCCGCGGTGATGTGGCTCCCCTGGGACGCCAAGAAGGGCACGCTGACGCCCGCGGTCACCATGATCGGCGGCTTCGAGAACTCCAACCAAAGCTACTGGGGGCGCCCGGCGGACGCGGTGCCCGGGCCGGACGGCGCGCTGTACGTGAGCGACGACACCGCGGGCGCGATCTACCGCCTGGTGCCCGGCGCGTAAGCCACCCCGGCCGCCGGAGCCCGCAAGTCACGGCGCGGATGATCAGCTGCCCACGCGATGGGTAGGCTTTCGCGGTGCACACTATCGGGCTTGTCCTGCATCCGCAGCGTGATTCAGCCGAGGCGGTGCGGGCCGTGCTGGGGTGGGCCGCCGGGAACGGGACGCAGGTCCTGGGCATCGGGGATGAGATCAGGCGGCTGAACTGCGCGGCGACCGCGGTCTCGGCCGACGAGCTTGGGCGCCGCAGCGACCTGCTGGTGAGCCTGGGCGGGGACGGCACGATGCTGCGGGCGATGCGGCTCGCAGACGGGCAGCGGGCTCCGGTCCTCGGCGTCAACCTCGGCAAACTCGGGTTTCTGGCCGAGGTCGATGTGCCCGAGCTGCCCGCCGCGCTGTCCGCCATCGACCGCCAGGACTTCACCATCGAGCCGCGGCTGGCCATCGACGCGACGATCGGCCCGGACGTCGTCACCGCCTTCAACGACGTGGCCGTGGTCCGCGTCCCCGGCCAGGGCGGCGCCGTCGTGGCGGTCCTCGTCGGCGGGCAGCCGTTCGTCAGCTACGCGGCCGACGCGGTGATCGCGGCCACCCCCTCCGGGTCCACCGCCTACAGCTTCTCGGCGGGCGGCCCGATCATCAGCCCGTCGGTCGAGGCGCTGCTGATCACCCCGGCCGCGCCGCACTCGGCCTACAACCGCGGGGTGGTGCTGTCGGTCACCGACATGGTGACGCTGGAGTTGCTGCCGTCCAGCGGGCGGCTGGCCATCGAGGTTGACGGGCAGGTCACCTGCTACGCCGACGCCGGGCAGTGCATTGACCTGCGGGCCCGGCTGGACGGCGCCCGCGTGGTCAGGCTCGGCCAGACCACCTTCTACCAGCGGGCCCGGCGCAAGCTGAGGATCACCGACTCGGCCGAGATCCCGCTTCCCCTGCCGGGAAGCGGTCTGGACGTATAAAGAGGCCGGGGCCGCCTCGCTCGGCGAGGCGGCCCCAGGAACTATGACGTGCTGTGCATTGTGCACGAGCCCCGAAGGGCGCGCCGCGCGGGCCCGGCGGCGATGCCGGGCCCGCGCGGCGCGGGTTCCTTTCCGTGCTTGGTTGCGGCCCCTGCTAGCGGGCGCGGGGGTTACTGGGCGACGGTCCACACGAACGTGGCCGTGCCCGAGACTCCCTTCGTGTCGGTCGCGGTCACCGTCACCGTGTAGGTCCCGAGCGTGGTTCCGGCCCCGGAGATCGTCCCGTTCGAGGCGATCGAGGTGCCGGGCGGCAGCCCGGTGGCGGTGAAGGTGAGGGTCTGCGAGGTGTTGGAGTCGACCGCCTGCATCGGGAACGACACCGCGGTGCCCTTCGGGCTGCTGTAGCCCTGCGGGTTGACGACGCCGACGGTCTCCGCGCCCGGCACGCCCGAGTTCGGGGTGACGTTCGCGCTGACCGCCGTGTTGGCGGCGGAGGTGCCCGCGCCCGCGGTGCCCGCCGCGACCTGACCGGTCAGGGTCTGGGCGAGGCTGGTTGACCCGCTCAGCGGCAGGCTCGCGGAGGAGTCGCCGACCTTGATCGAGTAGCTGCCGGCCTGGGCCTCCCAGGCGTTGGCGGTCGAGGACCAGGAGGCCAGGTCGTGGATGGTGAGCGGGAAGGTGACGGTCGCGCTCGCCCCGGGGGCGAGGCTGACCCGCTGGAAGCCCTTGAGCTGCTCCGGCGGGTCATCGCTGGCGGCCGGGTCGCCGACGTACATCTGCGCCACGTCAGCGCCCGCGACCGACCCGGTGTTGGTGAGCTTCGCGGTCACCGTGGCCTGGCCGTTGGCGTTGAACGCGCCCACGGACAGGTTGGAGAACGCGAACTTGGTGTACGACAGGCCATAGCCGAAGGGGAACAGCGGGGTGATGTTCTGGGACTGGTACCAGCGGTAGCCGATATCCACTCCCTCGCTGTAGACCACGCCGGTGGCGGTGCCCGGCCACTGCGCAGTGGTCTGCGCGGGGACCTGGCTGAGGCTGGACGGGAAGGTGACCGGCAGCTTGCCCGACGGATCAGCGGTGCCGAAGATCAGCGCGGCCGTGGCAGCGCCGGTCTCACCTCCGCCGTACCAGTTCTCGAACACCCCGGCCACGTCGCTGAGCCACGGCATGACGACCGGGCCGCCGCTGTTGATGACCACGATCGTATTCGGGTTGGCCGCGGCCACGTCCGCGATCATCGTCTCGTCCGCAGCTGACAGGTCGAGCGATGTCAGGTCGCTCTCCTCGCCCTCCGGGAGGTTGACGTAGATGATCGCGTCGGTGGCCGCCTTGGCCGCGGTGACCGCCAGCGGGATGTCGGTCGTGCCGTTGTCGTCGCCGGCGGTGTAGGTGACCTTGACGTTCGGCCCGACCGCGTCTTGGATCCCAGTCAGCGGCCACACCGTGTTGGAACTGTCGACCCCGCCGCTGCCGCCGCCCGCGAGCTCAACCGCGGCGCCGCCGTCGGTCCCGATCACCGCGATCGACTCGGTGCCGTTCGGGTTGAGCGGCAGCAGGCCGTTGTTCTTCAGCAGGACCGTGCCCTCCTCGCCGAGTTCCAGCGCGGTCTGCTGGTGCGCCGCGGAGGTGACGGTGGCGGAGAGGGAGCCGGTCGGCGGGTTGTCGAACTCGCCGAAGGCGAACATCTGGGTCAGGATCTCCGACACCAGCGTGTTGACCGTCGTCTGGCTCAGCGTGCCGGCCGTGAGGGCGGCGGTGATGTCGCTCGCGTCGGAGAACGGCATCGCGATGGCCATGCCGGCGTTGGCATCGCCGACCGCGGAGCCGGCGCCGCCCCAGTCGGAGGTGACGAAGCCGCCGTAGTTCGCCTGCTCGTAGAGGCCGTCCTGCAGGAGTTCGGCGCTCTCGCAGGAGGCGGCGTTGTTGACCACGGCGTAGGAGCACATCATGGCGGCCGGGGCGGACTGCTGGATGGTGGTCTGGAAGGGCGCCAGGTATAGCTCCTCCAGTGCCTGCTGGCCGACCGTCTCATTGTTGGTGCCGTTGGGGTACTGCTCCTGGTCGTAGGCGGCGACGTGCTTGACCATGGCCATCACGTCCTGGCTCTGCATGCCCTCGACCTCGGCCGAGGTGATCTGCCCGGCCAGGTAGGGGTCCTCGCCGTAGGTCTCGTAGGTCCGGCCCCAGCGCGGGTCGCGCACCAGGTTGGTTGTCGGGCCGAGCGACACGGTCGCGCCCTTGCCGGCGAACTCGGCGCCCATCGCCGTGCCCTCCTGCTGGATCAGCGTCGGGTCGAAGGTCGCGGCCGCGTTCTCGCCGTCGGGGAAGGCGGTTACGCCGCCGTTCCCGTCACCGACTCCGGATGGGCCGTCCTCCATGTTGATGGACGGGATGCACAGATCGGGGATGGCGTTGACCTGGCCGATGTAGGACGAGGTGCCGTCCCCGGAGAGCAGGCTGGCCTCTTCCGCCTGGTCGGCGGTGTTGAGCACTTCCTGCACCCGGGTGGCGACCGGCGCGGTGGAGCCGACCCAGGGGCAGGTTCCGTTGCCGCCGTTGCCGTTCCCGCCGGCCAGCGGCGCGGTGTTGGTCGGGCCGTAGACGTCGAACTCGAAGATCGAGTCGCCGAACGTGGTGGCGCGGGCCGTGGCGTACACGCGGATGTAACGGGCGGTCGTGCTGATCGGCAACGTCTCCTGGCCGCCGGTTCCGGTGGTTGTGGAGTAAACCGTGGTCCAGGTCGAGTTGTCGGTGGAGACCTGGACCGAGAACGCGGTCGCGTACGCGGCCTCCCAGAGGAGGCCCACGCTGCAGATCGCCGTCGGGCTCCCCAGGTCGACCTCAAGCCATTGCGGGTCGCTGGACGCGCTTGACCAGCGGGTGCCGGGGTCGCCGTCGGTCGCGTAGTAGGGCAGGTAGTCGCTGCTGGCCTGGACCGAGGAGGCCGTGGTCGGCTGATCCATCGCGAGGTCGGTCGTGCCGCAGTAGGCGCCGCTGCCGCCGGGTGGCGGGGGTGGCGGCGGTGTGCCGCCGCCCGATCCCGTCGCGAAGGCCAGGTAGTGGAAGTTGAACCCGTTGGAGTCCTGGTTGACCTTCAGCGTCTGCTCGCCCGCCGGGAGGGTGACGGTAGCGGTCACCGTCGTCCAGGTCTCGTACCCGCCCGTGTTGGGGACGGCGACCGAGCCGGTCAGGTTGGTGTTGGAGGAGTTGGTGATGTGCAGCGCGTCGGTGATCCCGTACGGGGAGGCGACCCGGAAGCTGACCGTGTATGTCCCGGCCGTGGCCACCGTGACGGTGTAGTTGAACCACTGCCCGGGGTTCGTCCAGCCGATGTCGTAAGCGCCGCCGGGCGGGCTGGTGTCCGCCGTATCGGCGGTCGTCTCCAGGTCCACCCCGTCGGAGCGGTAGCTGTTGGCGCTGCCGTTGGCCGCGGTGACGTTGTAGGCGACGCCCTGTCCGCCGGTGTCGTAGTTGGCGGCCTGGACGGTGCCCGGCACGGGGGCGGGGGTCCCGCCGAACGGCTGCCCACCCGTGCCGCCGCCGCCGGGCGGGGTGCCGCCACCGCCGGAGGTGAGGGTGAAGGCCATGTAGTGGAAGTTCCACCCGTTGCTGTCCTGGTCGACTTTGAGCGTCTGCTGCCCGGCCGGCAGGGTGACGCTGGCGTCGACGGTGGTCCAGGTCTCGTAGCCGCCGGTGTTGGGGATGGTGACCGAGCCGGTCAGGTTGGTGCCGGAGGCGTTGTCGATGTGCAGCGCGTCCGCGATCCCGTAGGGCGAGGCGACCCGGAACGCGACGGTGTAGGTGCCGGCGGTGGCGACGTTGACGGTGTAGTTGAACCACTGCCCGGCCGTCGTCCAGCCCATGTCGTCGGCGCCCGCGCCGGTGTTGTTCTGGGTGTCGGCGGTGGCCTCGAGGTCAATTCCGTCGGAGCGGTAGCTGTTGGCGGAGCCGTTGGCGGCGGTGACGTTGTAGGCGGCGCCCTGGCCGCCGGTGTCGTAGTTGGCCGCGTACACGGTGCCGGGCACCGCCGCCGCGGTGCCACCGTAGGGGGCTCCGGTGGCGGCCGAGGCGGCGTGCTGCGCGGCGCTGGCCAGCGTCAGGCCGAGCACGACGGCGACCGCCAGGCCCGCCCGGCCCAGCCGGGCGAAACGGCCCATCCGGCCCATGCGGACCCGGCGCGGGCCGGGCCGCCGGGATCCGGCGGGCCACGGGACGTGAGCTGATCTCATTCCTTCGCCTCCTAATTCAAGTCTTAGATTAAGTCGTGAATAACATCATGTTTCTGGCTCGTCAAGGGGATCCGCCGGACCAATACGCACAGAAATCAGCGAGAAGGGTCAGGGCAGCACGGAATCCGTGCTGTACCGGACTCGCTCATCGGCGGTGGACTGGCGTTCCGCGATCGCCGTCGGCCGGGCTCCCGGATGCCCGCCCGCGCATCTCGCAGGCCGCGTCACGATTAATAAGGACGGGAGAAGGAAGGTAGATACGGTGACGGTCGAGGGCGCTCGGTAGAGATTCCAGGCATGAAGTCCCGCATCCTGCTCGCCGCTGCCATCACCGGGACTCTCGCCTACGCCTGTGTGGCCTACCACCTGGATCTAGACGTCTATCGCATCGGCGCCCAGGTATGGCTGCGGGGCGGCAACCTCTACGGCCTGCTGCCGCCAACTGCCCAGGGCGTGCGGATGCCGTTCACCTACCCGCCGCTGGCCGCGATCGTGTTGTCTCCCCTGTCGCTGATCCCGATGCGGGCCTGTGGCATTCTGCTGGATCTCGCGATCGTCGCCGTGCTCGCGCTGGCCCTGCGGCCGTTCTGCCGCCGCCTCGGATGGCGGCTGAGCTGGGTACTGCCGGCGGCCCTGCTGCTGGAACCGGTGCGCGGAAATCTCGCCTACGGCCAAGTCGACGTGCTTCTGATGGGGCTGGTCATCGTGGACTGCCTCACGGACTCGCCCCGCTGGCCGCGGGGACTGCTGGCCGGTCTGGCCGCCGCGATGAAGCTGACACCGGCTCTGTTCATCGTGTATTTCCTGCTGCGGCGCGACTACCGGGCCGCCGCGGCGATGGGCGGTTCTTTCGCCGTGGCCACCGGGCTTGGGTTCCTGCTGGCTCCCGCGGACTCGGCGCGCTACTGGACGAGCACGTTGTTCAATGTCGGCCGGATCGGCGATCCGCAGAACGCCAGCAACCAGAGCGTCTTCGGGGTCCTGACCCGGGCCGGCCTCGATCCGGGGACGGCGCCGTTCAGCTGCCTTTGGCTGGGCCTATCGGTCTTGGTCATCGCGGCGGCATGCGTGGGCATGCGCCGACTCCTCGCGGTAGGCGATGTGCAGCTGGCGCTGGTCCTCAATGCCTTCGCCATCTTGCTCGTCTCGCCGATCTCATGGTCGCATCACTGGGTCTGGGCAGTGCCGGCGCTGCTGTGCCTGGCCGTCAGCGCCCGGCGGCTCGCGCTCGGCGGCTTGGTCCTTTTCGCGGTGGGACCGCAGTGCTGGCTGCCCCAGGGCGGCGACAGGGAACTGACCTGGGCGCCGTGGCAGCAGATTCTCGGCGACTCCTATGTGCTGTGCGGCTTCGCGGTCATCGGCTGGTTCGCCTACCAGGCGCTGGCGGCGAACGCGAACCTCTCCGACCGGCTGGTACCACCGTCCTTCCCCGGTACCGCGCCGCTCGGTTATCCCGCCGGCGACGCGGCCGCCTCGTCGCATTCACGGTCATATCCGGCATACAGCCCGACCGGTTCGCACATAACCGCGAGCGAGCCCGGGTAGTCCCGCCAATCTGAGGCCGAGATGGCTGAGATGGTTGAGATGACCGGGGCGGCCGGACGGCGACGGCCGGAACCGCGTCTAGCGGCGGCCGGCGAACCGCTCGATCGCGGCGGCGATCCCGTCGAGCACGCAGCCGAGGCCGAACCAGAACCGCTCACCGCTCGTCTCGGGTGCGTCCGGGTCGAAGTTAGCGTCGAGGATCTTGGTGATCTGCGGGTAGCGCCCCGAGCCGCGGATCTGCGTCTCGAAATCGTTGTGCCACTCCGCCAGCTCCTCCTCGGTCATCGTCGCCGTGGCCTCGTCGACGGTACGGTGCCAGCGTTGCTCCTGAACGTCGCGCAGCGCGGCCCCCATCACGTAGGTGCCGAGCGTGGTCAGGATCCACATCTTGGTCTTGGCGTCGAGGCCGAGCCCGTCGAGCGTCCCGAGCAGCCGCTCGGCGTTGCCCGTGTCGTTGGGGCCCGACGGCGGTCCGGTGTTGACCGACTCGATGGCCCACGGGTGGCGGAGCAGCGCGGACCTGGTGTTGCTGGCGTAGGCGGCCAGGTCCGTGCGCCAGTCACCGGACGGCGGCGGCGCCTCGATCTCCGCGTGCACCGTGTCGAGCATCAGTCGGTGCAGTTCTTCCTTCGACTCGACGTGCCAGTAGAGCGACATCGCGCCGACCCGGAGGTCGCGCGCGATCCGCCGCATGCTGACGGCCTCGGTCCCCTCCGCGTCGGCGATGGCGATGGCGATATCGACGATGTCGGACCGGCTCAGCCCGCCCGTCCGGCGCCCCGGATAGCCCGGCGGCTGCCGCCCCTTGGCCTGCCATTGCTCCTTCTGCTTGCTGGCCCGCTCGGCGTCCTGCCGCTCGTGGAACCGCTCATGCCAGCCGCGTGGGCCGAACGCCGCGCCGCCGTAGAACAGGCGCATCGTCGGCGGGAAGGTCCCGTAGTCTTCCTCGTCCTCGCCCACTGAAGCTCCTCGCCCGCCGTGATCGGCGCCACCCGGGCCACCGCGATCCGACCTGCCCTGCTTAACCGTTTGCCCTCTCGTACACCGTACTGCTATCGTACGGCGTACTGGAATAGTACGCCGTACGAGAATATGACGAGCGCACCCCGCGGAGATGCCAGGAGACGCCATGAGTGATACACCCGCCATCGAGGCGGACGGTCTGACCAAGCACTACGGCAAGACGAAGGCCTTGGACGGGTTCAACCTGGCTGTGCCCACCGGCACCGTCTACGGCCTGCTCGGCCCCAACGGCGCGGGCAAGACCACCGCCGTCCGCGTGCTGGCCACGCTGCTGCGGCCGGATGGCGGCAGCGCCCGCGTCCTCGGCCGCGACGTGACCACCGAGGCCGCCACCGTCCGGCGGACGATCGGGCTCACCGGCCAGTACGCCGCGCTTGACGAGTTGCTCACCGGCCGGGCCAACTTGATCATGATCGGCCAGCTCAGCCGGCTGACCGCGAAGGCGGCCAAGAGCCGGGCAGACGACCTGCTCGAGCAGTTCGACCTGACCGCCGCGGCCAGCCGTGGGGTCAAGACCTACTCGGGCGGGATGCGCCGCCGCCTCGACCTGGCGGCCTCCCTGATCGGCCACCCGGCGGTGCTCTTCCTGGACGAGCCGACCACCGGCCTCGACCCCAGCGCCCGCGCGCTGATGTGGGACATCGTCCGCCAGCTGGTCGCGGATGGCACCACGCTGCTGCTCACCACCCAGTACCTCGACGAGGCGGACGTGCTCGCCAGCCGGGTCGCCGTCATCGACGGCGGCAAGGTGATCGCCGAGGGCACCCCGGCCGACCTCAAGGCGTCCGTCGGCGGGCAGCGGCTGCTGATCACGCTGGCCGACGAGTCCGACGCGGTCACCGCGGCGAAGGCGCTGGCGCCGTTCGCGACCACGCCGGTCATCGCCAGCGGCCCGACCCGTTTCATCGAGGCCCCGGTTATCGCCGCCGACGGGCTGGCCACCGACGTGGTGCGGGCCCTCGACGCGGCCGGGGTCAAGGTCAGCGAGATCTCGGTGCGCAGCGCCTCGCTCGACGACGTGTTCCTGACCCTCACCGGCCACGCGGCGGAGGAGAAGGAAGACCTGGAAGACGAGGAAGAAGAGACGGCGCAGGACCGGCAGACAGAGAAGGAGGCAGTCCGATGACCGCGATCGCCCTGGCCCCAGGAGTCACACCCCCGGAAACGACGGTTGGGCGCAACCCGCTCACCCTGTTCGTCACCGACGTCTGGGTGCTGACCAGGCGGTCGCTCGCCCGGATCAGGCGCGAGCCGGAGACGCTGTCGAACGTGACCATCCAGCCGGTCTTGTTCGTGCTGATGTTCGCCTATGTCTTCGGCGGGGCGATCGGCGGCATCGGCGGCGGCGACAACTATCACGCCTACCTGATCGGCGGGATGCTCGGCATGACGCTCGCGCAGACTGCGCCGGGCACCGCGGTCGCGATCGTCAGCGACATGGAGACCGGCCTGATCGACCGCTTCCGGTCGCTGCCGATGTCCCGCGCCGCCGTGCTGACCGCGCGGACGATCGCGGACCTGCTCACCCAGGTGATCGGGGCCAGCGTGGTGGCCCTGGTCGGGCTGGCGATCGGCTGGCGCATCAACGGCACGGCCGGCCAGGCGATCGAGGCGTTCGCGCTCGCGCTGCTGTTCGGCTACGCCTTCACCTGGGTCGGCGTCACCCTCGGGATGGTGCTGCGCAGCCCGGAGGCCGCACAGCAGACCGGGTTCATCCTCTTCCTGCCGCTGACGTTCATATCAAGTGCTTTCGTGCCGACCCAGACCATGCCAGGATGGCTCCAGCCGGTCGCGGAGTGGAACCCGATGTCCTCGCTCGCCGCCTCCTGCCGTCAGCTCTTCGGCAATCCGAACCCGGCGGCGATTCGTGGATGTCTGGCCCGCGCAGCACCCTGAGCTGGCTGTGCTGTGCTGGTCGGTGGGGCTGCTGGTGGTATTCGCCCCGCTTGCCGTCCGCCTGTACGGAAACAAGGTGCGCTGACAAGAGGTTTCACGTGAATCAGCGGCACCAAGGGAGGCGTCACCCATGTCATTGCGGCACCCCCTGGCGGCCAGAGCAGCAAGCGGCGGGCGCGACCGGTCGACCCGGCTCGCGCTCGCCGCGCTCTGCACGCTGCTGTTCCTGACCTTCCTTGATAACACGATCGTGGCCGTCGGCCTGGGCAACATCCAGACCGACCTGAAGGCCTCCGTGGCCGACCTGCAATGGGTGATCGGCGCCTACTCGCTGACCTTCGCCTCGCTCATGCTGGCCTGCGGCATGATCGGCGACGAACTCGGCCGCAAGAAGGTCATGCTGACCGGGGCCGGGGTCTTCTGCGCCGGGTCCGTGGTCTGCGCGCTCGCCCCGAACGCGCAGACGCTGATCGCCGGCCGTGCCATCATGGGCCTCGGCGCGGCCGCCAGCGAGCCGGGCACGCTGTCGGTGCTGCGGCACATCTACACCGACGACCGCGCCCGCGGCCGGGCGATCGGGGTCTGGGCCGCGGTCTCCGGGCTGGCCCTGGCGATGGGCCCGGTGATCGGCGGCGCGCTCATCGGCGCGTGGAGCTGGCGCGGGATCTTCTGGTTCAACCTGTTCTTCGGCCTGATCGCGCTGCTGGTCGCCGCGGTCGTCGTGCCGGAGAGCTCCGACCACCGGCAGCTGCGGGTCGACACCGTCGGCACCCTGCTCGGCTCGGGCGCGCTGGCCACCCTGGTGTTCGCCATCATCGACGCGGAGACCTCCAGCTTCACCCAGCCGCTGGTGCTGGGGCTGCTCTGCGCCGCCTTCGTGCTCGCGGTCGCGTTCGTGCTCTGGGAACGGCGAACCCCCAACCCGCTGCTCGACGTGCGGCTGTTCCGCTCCGCCTGGTTCGCCGTGCCGAACGTCGTCGCGTACTGCACCTACTTCGCGACCTTCGCGATCTTCTTCTTCACCGCGCTGTACTTGAACGAGGTGGTGATGGCCTCCGGCTACCGGATCGCGCTGGTCTTCGCCCCGATGACCGTGCTCATGATCATCTCGTCGCTGCTGGCGGGCTACCTCACCAGCCAGGTCGGCCCGCGCTGGCTCATCGTCGGCGGCTGCGCCGCCTTCGCCGCCGGGCTGCTGCTGGCCAACCCGCTGATCACCCCGCACCCGAACTACCTGCTGCTCGGCCTGGCGCTGGCGCTGGCCGGCATCGGCATCGGCATCACGGTGGTGCCGGTCACCTCGACCGTGCTCAACGCCGTGGTCCCCGAGCGCTCCGGGATGGCCGCTTCCGCCACCAACACCAGCCGGGAGATCGGCGCCGTCACCGGCGTCGCGATCCTCGGCGCGCTGGTGTTCTCCCAGCTCAATGCCTCTCTCACCAGCCACCTGCTGGCGCTGAACGTCCCGGCGGGCGAGAAGAGCCTGATCCTCGGGTTCAAGTCGACGATCATCTCGTTCATCGAGACCGGACAGGTGCCCACCAAGTACACCAGCTACGGCTCGATCGTGAACCAGGTGATCGGTGCGGCCTACGCGTCGTTCGGCCAGGGGCTGCACGACGCGCTCTATCTCTCGGCCGGCCTCGTCATCCTGGCCGGTCTGCTCGCCGCGGTCACTCTTCGCGGACGGCAGCCCGATCTCGTAAAATAGAACTGCTGCCGGGGGCGGGCCACACGTGTAGTCACCCTTGTCGGGACGGACTCAGTGCCGGTTCCCGAACTTGACGCATGAGCTGTGGTGGCCCCCGGCGGTTCAAGGTGGAACACGGGACCGTTCGAATCAGTCGGTTTCGTCTTTATCGGGCCTGGGGGCGCGCAGGACCGACAGGGACCGCGGCCGGGCCACCACCTGGTCGCCGGTGTGCCGGGGGAACTCGCGGGCGGGCGAGACGGCCGGGTCATAGCTGTCCAGCTCGATGAACCAGGTCTGGGCCGACTCGCGAACCGGCGGGATGGTGAACGTGACCGGCTCCCACCAGGCGTTGACCAGGATGAGGAAGTCGTCGTCGAGCAGCGGCGTCCCTTCCGCGTCCTGGTCGGGCGAGCCGGTGCCGTCCAGGTAGATCCCGAGGGCGTGCATCGTCGGGTCGGCCCACTGCTCGTCCGTCACCGCCGCCCCCGCGGAGTTGTACCAGCCCAGGTCGGCCGCGTCGGCGCCGGTCAGGAAGCGCTGGCGGCGGAAGGCCGGGTGCGCGCGGCGCAGCGCCAGCAGCCGCTGCACGTAGCCCCGGAGGCCGCCGTCCGCGGCCTGCCAGTCGAACCAGGAGACCTCGTTGTCCTGGCAGTACGCGTTGTTGTTGCCGCCCTGGGTGCGGCCGATCTCGTCGCCGCCGAGCAGCAGCGGCAGGCCGAACGAGAGCAGCAGCGTGCTCAGCATGGCCCGCGCCTGGCGGGCGCGCAGCGCGTTGACGTCGGCGTCGTCGGTGGGACCCTCGACGCCGCAGTTCCACGACCGGTTGTCGTCGGTGCCGTCGCGGTTGTCCTCGCCGTTGGCCTCGTTGTGCTTGCCGTCGTAGCAGACCAGGTCGCGCAGGGTGAAGCCGTCGTGCACGGTGATCAGGTTGACCGAGGCGGTGGGCCGGCGGCGGGCCGCCCCGTACAGGTCGGACGAACCGCTGAACCTGGTGGCGAACTCGGCCACGCCGACGTCGCGGCTGCGCCAGAAGTCCCGCATGCTGTCCCGGTAGCGCCCGTTCCATTCCCGCCACTGGGCGGGGAAACGGCCCAGGTCGTAGCTGTCGTCCTGGCCGACGTCCCACGGCTCGGCGATCAGCTTGGCCGCCGACACCACCGGGTCCTGGGCGATCAGCTGGAAGAAGGACGACATCCGGTCGAAGTCACCGTCCTCATCGCGGGCGAGGGTGGCGGCCAGGTCAAACCGGAAGCCGTCCACGTGCATCTCGGTCAGCCAGTAGCGCAGCGAGTCCATGATCAGCCGGAGCGTCTGCGGGTTGCCCGCGTTCAGCGAGTTCCCGGTGCCGGTGGTGTCGTAGTACTTGCTCGCGTCGTCCGGGGCGAGCCGGTAGTACATGCCGTTGTCCAGGCCGCGGAAGCTCAGCGTGGGCCCGTTCTCGTTGCCCTCGGCGGTGTGGTTGTAGACGACGTCGAGTATCACCTCGATGCCCGCCCGGTGCAGCGCCTTGACCATGTCCCTGAACTCGGCCACCTGGCCGCCGGGACTGCTGCGGGCCGCCGCCGAGTAGCCCGCCTGCGGCGCGAAGTAACCGATCGAGTTGTAGCCCCAGTAGTTGGTCAGGCCGCGGCCGAGCAGCGGGCCCTCGGGCACGAACTCGTGCACCGGCAGCAGTTCGACCGCGGTGACGCCGAGGTCGCGCAGGTAGCCGGTCGCGGCCTCGTGCCCGAGGCCGGCGTAGCTGCCGCGCAGTTCTTCCGGCACGTCCGGATGGCGCGCGGTGAACCCCTTCACGTGCACCTCGTAGACGACGGTGTCGGCGTAGGGGTGGCGCGGCTGGCTGTCGCCCTCCCAGTCGTAGGCCTGCTCGGCGACGTCGGCCACCAGCGACCGGGGGACGTGCGGGGCCGAGTCGAGCGCGGACGGCTTGGCCGGGTCGCCGGGGTCGTGCCCGAGCAGCGCGTCGCCGTAGCTGACCGTGCCCGACAGGGCGCGGGCGTAGGGGTCGATGAGCAGCTTGCGCGGATTGCAGCGCACGCCGCGGGCCGGGTCGAAGGGGCCGTTGACCCGGAACCCGTAGGCCTGCCCGGGCCCGATGCCGGGCACGAAGCCGTGCCAGACCCCGGCGTCGTAGTGCTCGAGCTTGGCCTGGGACTCTTCGCCGGTCTCGGGGTCGAACAGGCAGACCGTGACCTCCTCCGCCACGGTCGAGGCGACCGCGAAGTTCACGCCGCCGTCTTCTGGCGTCGCCCCGAGCCGGGCGCCGTCGCCGGGGGCCGCCTTGATGGTGAGCGGCGGGGCGCCCAGCGTGCCCTCGGTCACTGCTTCTCCGCGTTCTCCGCGGCCGGGTAGACCAGTCCGCCGATAAAGTCGATGGACTCCGGCACCGCGCCGTGACGGCGGCGGATGACGTCCGCGATCAGCCCGGTCCAGCCGGTCTGATGGCTCGCGCCCAGGCCCGCGGCGTTGTCACCGTGGTAGTACTCGTTGAAGTAGATGTTGTCGCGCCAGTTCGGGTCGTTCTGCAGCTTGTCCACCCAGCCGTTGCAGGGCCGCCGCCCGTCCTCGCCCCGCAGGAAGATCGAGACGAGCCGCCCCCGCAGGTCGGCCGCGACCTCGCTCAGGTTCTTCTGCTGGCCGGACCCGGTCGGGTACTCCACGGTGAAGTCGTCACCGAAGAACGCGTGGTAGGTGTGCAGCGAGTTGCACAGCAGGTAATTCAGCGGGAACCAGATCGGCCCGCGCCAGTTGGAGTTGCCGCCGAACATGCTGGTGGTGGACTCGGCCGGCTCATAGTCGATCGTCGCGGTCGTGCCCTCCAGGTGCAGCACGTACGGCTGGTCCTTGAGTTCCGCGCTGATCGACCGCAGCCCGTACGGGGACAGGAACTTCGACTCGTCGAACAGCGACCGGAACACCGGCGTGAGCCGGCCGATCCCGACCACGCTGAGCAGCAGCTTCTCCGGATCGCCGTCGCCGCCACGCAGCATCCCGCTCTCGCGTGCGCTTTCCGCGTCGGTCAGGCCCTGCCGGTGCAGGAAGTCGGCGAACGCCTTCCTGAACCGGAGGGCGGTGAGGACCATCTGGTGGTCGACGACCCCGACCGCGAGCAGCGGGATCATGCCGACCATGGACCTGGCCTTGACCGGGATGACCATCCCGCTCGCCAGGCACAGGCGGTCGTAGAACATCCCGTCGGTCTCGTCCCACATCCCCTGGGTCTCGAGCGCGGTGCTGATGCCGGCGTAGTGCTCGAGGAACTTGAGCACCAGGTCGGCGCCGTGCTGGCGGCCGTTGCGCCAGAGGATGAGCGCGATGGTGGCCATGGACAGCGCGTAGAAGGCCATCCAGCCGGTCGCGTCCGACTGCTCGAGGACCGTCCCCGGCGGCAGGTGCGACCGGTCGATCGGGCCGATGTTGTCCAGGCCGAGGAAGCCGCCCTCGAACAGGTTGTTGCCCCAGACGTCTTCCCTGTTCACCCACCAGGTGAAGTTGACCAGCAGCTTGTCGAAGATCCGGGCGAGGAAGTCGAAGTCCTTCCCCCCGTCCAGCGCGAACACCTCGAGCGCGGCCCACGCCTGGACCGGCGGGTTCACATCCGAGAAGTCCCACTCGTAGGCCGGCAGCGCCCCGTTGGGATGCTGGAACCACTCCCGGCAGAGCAGCACCAGCTGGTACTTGGCGAACCCGGGATCCACGTGGGCCAGGGACACGCAGTGGAAGCCAGGTCCCAGGCGGCGAACCAGGGGTACTCCCACTTGTCCGGCATCGACAGGATGTCGAAGGCGTTGAAGTTCCGCCAGCGGCCGTTCCGGTTCAGCTCGCGCTCGCGCGGCGGGGGCGGCTGCGCCGGATCGCCATCCAGCCAGGTGGCCACGTCGTAGTTGTAGAACTGCTTCGACCAGAGCATCCCGGCGAAGGCCTGCCGCATCACCATCGCCTCGTCCGGGCCGGCCTGCGGCGGGGTCAGCGCCAGGTAGAACTCGTCCGCCTCGGCCCGGCGCCTGCGAATCAGAAGATCAAATTCTTTCTTATCGAACGTACCGTTTGTTGCTGTTTCCGGCTTGGGCCGCAGCCTAAGCCGGAGGGTGGCCGTCGCGCCGGGCTGGACGGTCAGCTGGTACCAGAAGGCGCACTTGGTCCCCTCGTTCTGCGGATTCACCGATCGCGGCACCGCTGACCACGTGGTCATTGATGCCGTCCTTCGGGTAGGGCGTGGATCCCGCGCAGTTGAAGAGCCGGCGGTTGTTGGTCTCGTTCTCGCAGAACAGCGGCGTCGGCGCGACGCTGGTCTGGCCGCCGCCGTCCGGTGGCGGCGCGGCTGTCGCGGCGCTGGCTGCGGCTGCGGCTGCGTGCTGGCCGCGGCCGCGGGGTTGCCGGAGGTGATGTCGGCGGTGTCCGCGATCAGCTCGAGCGGCCCGAGGAAGGGGTGGTCGATCTCGATGGTGGCGCCGTCGGCGGCCAGCTTCATGATCGGCTTGGGCTCGCTCTCGTCCCAGGACCAGGTGTTGCGGAACCAGGCGGTCGGCAGCACGTGCAGCGTGTCGGCGTCGGGGCCCGCGTTGGTGGCGGTGATCTGGACCAGCAGCTCCCGCGCGTCGTCCGACTTCGCGTAGTGACCTCGGTGATCCAGTACCGGTCCTGGTCGAAGATGCCGGTATCGAGGACCTCGTACTCCGGGGCGCGCCGGTCACGGCGCGCGTTCTCCGTGCGGAGCTGCTCGTAGGGAAACGCGCCCTGCGGGTAGTGGTAACGCCACCGGTTCCAGGCGTGGCTCGGCAGCGCGTCCAGGTACCACCAGTGCTCCTTGACGTCCTCGCCGTGGTTGCCCTGCGGGCCGGTCAGCCCGAACAGCCGCTCCTTGAGGAAGGGATCGCGCCCGTTCCACAGCGCCAGCCCGAGGCAGAGCCGCTGCTCGACGTCGCTGAACCCGGCCAGCCCGTCCTCGCCCCACCGGTAGGCGCGGGACCTGGCCTCGTCATGCGGCAGGTAGTTCCACGCGTCGCCGTCCTGGCTGTAGTCCTCGCGGACCGTCCCCCACTGCCGCTCGCTAACGTACGGGCCCCACGTGTACCAGGGGCTCGACTGCTTCAACCCGTCTTCAAGCCTGCCAAACCCGGCGACCCGATCGCCCTCTGTCGTCATGGGGGCACACTATCGCCGCGGTTTCCGGCCGCTTCGTTGAGGGATGCCCGTGATGCATGGGCGCGCTCGTGCGACGTCGGATCACATTATGCCGCCCACCTGCCAGCATGATCGCGAAGCCTTTTATTTTCACGTAAGAAATTGACGCTATGCGCGCGAATTTCTTACGTGATCATGGAGTGCCTCGGCTCACCCGGGTCCGTCAGGTGGCGATGTCGGGGTAGGGCATCGTGTAGTGGGAGAGGCGCTGGGCGTACTCGAGCTGGAAGGCGAGGGGCTCGGTGTAGTCGCGCTCGAACATGGCGATGCACAGCGTCAGCGTCAGGAACGGGTGCGCGCCCAGGCCGAACAGCGCCGGGTAGTCGTGCGTGGCCAGGGCCTCGCGCTCGTCGTCGGAGAGCTTCAGCCAGCTGGACTTCTCGGCCGTGGGCACGTTGAGGATCACGTTGGCCCGCTCGGCCTCCCACCACTCGACGGTGCCCCGGGGGTCCTCGCGGTACCGCTCGACCAGCTCAGGGTCCCGGTCGACGGTGTAAAGGAACTTGTTCATCAGGTACTTACTCAACTGCCCGCCCCCTTCGAGTACCAGGTACTGTGCTCCCCGCTCGCCTGAAGACCAGGGCTCACTCTCACTTGCCGCCCTCCGGGTACCAGGTGAAGTAGGCCTCCATCGTGTGGAAGAGGTCGAGGGTGTCGACGTAGTCGGCCTGCTGGCCTGCCCCGGCGACGCCCATCATCAGCATGAAGTCGAGGAAGCCGTGGGTGGCGTTGCCCGGCTCCCACAGCGAGTCGAGCGACACCTCGCCCAGCGCCTTCTCGATGTCGCCGGAGGCGATCCACTCGACCGCCTTGCGGTCGAACTCCGGGTCGGGCCCGTGCGGGCCGAACTGCCGCGGGCCGCCGAGTTCGAGCGACAGGTGGCCGGTGCCGATGATGGCGACCCGCTGGTCGGTCGGCCAGGACTCGACGACGCCGCGGATCATCTGGCCGAGCTGCACGTACCGCTTCGGCTGGGGCAGCGGCGGCGCGAAGATGTTGGTGTAGATCGGCACGATCGGCAGGTCGGCCTGCGGCCGCAGCGTGATCATCGGGCAGGTGACGCTGTGGTCGATCCGCAGTTCGTTGCTGAACGCGAGGTCGAACCCGGCGTCCAGACCGTCCCGCAGGATGTGCGCGGACAGGTCCTCCTGGCCGGTGAAGAACATCTTCGGCAGGCCGAACTCGCGTTCCTCGTTGTACCAGTTGGCGTCGTAGAACGGCGCCTTGCCCACCAGGAACTGCGGCATGTTGTCCAGCCAGAGCTGGTGGAAGTGATCGCTGCCGACCAGGACCAGGACATCGGCGTTGGCCCGGGTGAGCGTCTCGCGGAACGCGGTGATCTTGGCGACCCACTCGTCCGCGAACGGCGGGCGTTCCTCGCCGGTCGACGTGGACGCCCGGTAGTAAAAGGGGTGGTGGGTCGAGGCGATGACCGCTGCGACGGTAGCCATGGCGGCTCCCTTGCCGTGTCGGGGTACGGGGTTGTGGGGTTGCTTTACTGGGGCTGTTGCTCTGGGCTGGGGGGGACGTAGACCGCGTTGCGGTCGACGGACATGTAGATGTCGTTCGCGATCGGCATCCGCTGCTCCTCGGCCAGCTGGCCGAGGAGCCCGGCCGCCCGGGCGAGCAGCGCGAACCCGCGCAGCAGGGCGAGCGGCAGGCCAAGGTCGGCCAGGACGGCGCCGCAGACGCCGGCCCCGTTGAGCGGCAGCGTGCGCCCGAGGACCTGCGGGTGGACCCGGCCGATGGCCTCGAACAGCCGCAGGTGCGGCCCGTGCAGTCCCTCCTCTTCGGCGATCTCGATCAGCCTGGGGGTGCGCGGGTCGAGAACCTTGTGCACCGGGTGGCCGAGGCCGGGGACGAACTTCCGCTCGGCCTTCGCCCGGGTAACCGCGGCGAGGGCGAGCGCGTCGAACCCGGCGTCGTCGGCCGGGATCTCGCCCGCCTCGGCCAGCACCCCGTCCAGGAACTGGCCGCAGTCCTCGGTGACCCCGAGGAACCTCGACCCGCCGCCGAGCAGGCCGGCCGCGAGCGCGCCCTGCACCGAGTCGGGGGCGGACAGGTAGGTGATCCGGGCGGCGATCGCGGTCGGCGTGAAGCCGTGGTCGGCCAGCGCGACCAGGACGGACTCGAAGACGCGCACCTCTGACTGGGTCGGCCGGCGCTGGGTCACCATCCACAGCGTCAGCTCGCCGAACCCCACCTTGCCCATCAGGTCATCGGCCAGGTTCTGCCCGAGCAGGTTGATCGTGTCGGCGTCCGACGTGCCCAGCGAGGTCTTGTACTCCATGCTTATCCTTCCCCATCTGGTTGGCCGGCCAGCCAGGCGCGGATCTCCGCGCCGTGCTCGTCGAGTTCCGGCGGCGCCAGCGGGTAGCTGGCGGGAGTCTTGGAGAAGGTGACCGGGTGCCGTATCGTCGGCCGGGTCCGGTCGCCCGTCCCGGCGGTGACGACCGGCTCGAGGCCGATCTTCTCCGCGAACTCGATGCCCTTGTCCACCGTGTTGATCGGCCCGCAGGGGACGCCGACCCCGATCAGCTGGTCGAACCACTCAGCCGCCGACTTGGACGCGAGCTTCTCCGCCAGTAGCGGCTTGAGCACGTCCCGGTTGGCGGTCCGCCCCGGGTTGGTCGAGAACCGCGGGTCAGCGGAGAGCTCGGGCGCGCCGATCACCTCGCACAGCTTGCGGAACTGGGTGTCGTTGCCCGCGGTGACGATCAGCTGGCCGTCCCCGGTGGGCAGCGGCTCGTAGGGGAACAGGCTCGGGTGCGAGTTGCCCATCCGGAACGGCACCACCCCGGCCGCCGCGTAGGCGCTGGTCTGGTTGACCATGCCGGACATCGCCGACGCCATCAGCGACGCGTCCAGGTGCTGTCCCTCGCCGGTGCGCTGGCGGTGGTTGAGCGCGGCGAGGATCCCGATGGTGGCGTGCAGGCCGGCCATCACGTCGAACGCGGAGATGCCGGCCCGGTACGGCGGGCCGTCCGGGTCGCCGGTCAGCGACATCAGCCCGGACATCGCCTGCACCATCAGGTCGTAGCCGGGCAGGTTCTGGCCGCCGCCGCTGCCGAACCCGCTGATCGAGGCGTAGATGACGGACGGGTTGACCGCGCTGACCGAGGCATAGTCCAGGCCGTACCTGGTCAGGCCGCCCGGCTTGAAGTTCTGCACGAACACGTCAGCCCGGCGCGCGAGCTCTCCCGCGAGCTCGCGGTCCCCGTCGTCCTTCAGGTCGAGGGCGACCGACCGCTTGTTCCGGTTGATGGCGAGGAAATACGACGAGACGCCGTCCTCGGTCACCGGGGGCATCCAGGCGCGGGTGTCATCGCCGCCCGGGGACTCCACCTTGATCACGTTCGCGCCGAGGTCGGCCAGCAGCATCGTGCAGTATGGCCCGGCGAGGACGCGGGAGAAGTCGGCGACGAGCAGCCCGGCGAGCGGACCGGGCCGATCAGGATCAGTCATGAGTACCTTTCCGTGTGACCCAACTGCCAGTTGTACGTACAACGGACAGGGTGTCCGCACAACGGACAGGTGTCCGTACGGCGATTACGAGTATAGGTTTCAGGTGACCGCCACCGGACGCCCGTCTGGACCAGGCATCCACTAGCGTCCGGGCTCGCACTCTCGTAACAGACTCGCACTCTCGTAACAATGGAGGAGATCCTCATGACAGCAGCGGGACCGCAGCCTGGCCAGCCGGTCGTGTTCCGGAACGCGACCGTGCTGACGATGGACGACTCGCACACGGTCCTGACCAACGCCGACGTGCTGGTCAGCGGCGAGCGGATCGCCGCGGTGGGACCGGGCCTGGCGGTGCCCGACGGCACCGCGGAGATCGACGCGGCCGGCGGCATCGTGATGCCGGGCATGATCGACACCCACCGGCACATGTGGCAGACGGCGATGCGCGGCTACGGCGCGGACTGGACCCTGACCCAGTACTTCGTCTACTACTACCTCGCCTGGGGCAAGATCTTCCGCCCGCAGGACGTGTACGCGGGCAACCTGCTCTCGGCCATCGAGGCGATCGACGCGGGCGTCACCACCAGCGTCGACTGGTCGCACGGGCTGCGCACGACCGACCACGCCGAGGCGGCCGTCGACGCGCTGGAGGAGGTGCCGGGCCGGTTCGTCCTCGCCTACGGCAACATCTTCCAGGGCGCCTGGGAGTGGGCCACCACCCGTGAGTTCCGCGACTTCTACCGCCGCCGGTTCGACGGCAAGGGCGACATGCTCGGCTTCCAGATCGCCTTCGACCTGCCCGGCATCGAGGGCTTCCCGGAGAAGGCCGCCTTCGACGTCGCGCGCGATCTCGGCGTCGAGGTCACCACGCACGCGGGCGTCTACAACGTCACCGGTGACGCCGGCATCAACCAGATGTACGACGGCGGCTACATGACCCCGGGCACCATCTACGTGCACGCGGCGACGCTGTCCCCCGACAGCTACCACAAGATCGCCGCCACCGGCGGCTACACCTCGATCTCGACCGAGTCCGAGTGCAACGCGGGCCAGGGCTACTCGCCGACCTGGAAGCTGCGCCGGTACGGCATCCCGGTCTCGCTGTCCAATGACACCAGCGTCTGGTGGAGCGGCGACATCTTCGCCGCGATGCGCGCCACGCTCAACGCCGACCGCGCGATGGAGCACTTCGAGGCGCACAACAAGGGCACCGGCCTCACCAACCACATCCTGCGGGCCGAGGACGTGGTGGACTACGGCACCCGCGGCGGCGCCAAGGCGCTCGGCCTGGACTCGGCCATCGGCAGCGTCGAGGCCGGCAAGAAGGCCGACCTGGTGCTGATCAAGAACGACAACTCGCCGGTCAGCTTCCCCGTGCTGCACCCCTACGGCCACGTCGTCTACCAGGCGGGCCGCGGCGACGTGCACACCGTGCTGGTGAACGGCAAGGTCGTCAAGTACGACCACAAGCTCGTCGGCGTCGACCTGGCCAAGGCCAAGGCGTCGATCGAGTCCACCATCGACTACCTCAAGACCGAGCACGGGCCGGAGGAGTGGGCGAAGGGCATGCACCCGGAGATCCCGGAGCACGAGACCCTCAACAACCCCTACACCTACCGCGACGACGTCTCCGCCTGGAAAGAGTCGGAGTAAGTCAAAGTCAAAACCACAGCAGTGGCGCTTGGGCCGTGGGGAAGATTCCTCGCGACACTCCTCCGGAAGGTCGCGAGGGAATCTCCCCATCGGCCCTAGCTTCCTTGGTAGGGCTGGCTGGGAAACCAAAAGTCAAAGGCAGGGCAGGTGGAACGGTCCCGTGGTTCCTGTAACTGGAACCACGGGACCGTTCAATATCTCAGTGCATTTTTGGGGTTGTGCTTGCCTTAGTCGCCCCAGATCTCGGCGGCGGTGTTGACGATCAGGGCGAGCTTGTCCCACTGCTGCTGCTCGGTGAGGTCGTTGCCCTCCTCGGTGGAGGAGAAACCGCACTGGGTCGACAGGCAGAGCTGGCCGAGGTCGGTGTACTTGGCGGCCTCGTCCATGCGGCGCTTGATGAAGTCCTTGGACTCGAGCTCACCGCGCTTGCTGGTGACCACGCCGAGCACGACGCGCTTGCCCTTGGGCAGGTAGCGCAGCGGCTCGAACCCGCCGGAGCGCTCGTCGTCCCACTCGCAGAAGAAACCGTCCACGTTGAGGTTGTTGAACAGCGAGTCCGCGACGAAGTCGTAGCCGCCCTCGGCCGCCCACATGGACTGGTTGTTGCCGCGGCACATGTGGGTGGTGACGGTCAGGTCGGCGGGGCGGTTGGCCAGCGCCTTGTTGATCACCTTGATGTAGGTCTCGTGCTGGTGCAGCGGGTCGCCGCCGATCTCCTTGACGTGCTCGCGCTGCGCCGGGTCGTTCACGTAGGCCAGGCTGGTGTCATCCAGCTGCAGGTACCGGCAGCCGAGGTCGTAAAGGCCCTGAATCTGCTGGGCGTAGGCGGCCGCGAGGTCGTCCCAGAACTGCCCGAGATCGGGGTAGACCGACGCGTCGATCGCCGACCGGCCGCCCCGGTAGTGCACCATGCTGGGCGACGGGATGGTGATCTTGGCGGTCTGGCCGGGCCCCACGTGGTCCCGCAGGAACGTGAACGGGCTGGCGAAGATCGTCTCGGGCAGCGAGACGCGCGCCGTGACGTGCGCCGACGGCGGCGTGTACTCGAAGTTTTTGTCCTTGCTGCGGAACGACACCCGGATCGTGTCGTCGTCGACCTTGGTGATCCCGCCGAGCTGGTAGATGAAGTCCATGTGCCACGACTGGCGGCGGAACTCCCCGTCGGTGGCGGTCTTGAGCCCGACCTCGCCCTGCTTCCGGATGACGTCCGCGATGGCGGCGTCCTCCACCTGCGTGAGCTGCTCGGCCGTGATCGCGCCCTGGGCGAACTGCTCCCGGGCCTGGTGCACCGCCTTGGGGCGCAGCAGGCTGCCGACCTGGTCGGCGCGGAAGGGCGGACGGACGTTGTCTGCCATGCGGCTAGCTCCTTCAGAAGGCCGGGAATGTCACTTCGGGCGCGCGTGACGTTTCGTGAGGTATCCGTCAATCGTAGACAGCCGCGGCGTGACCCGGGTAGTAAGGCCTTCGATTTGGGGGCCGCTCAGGATTGCGCTCGCGGCAAGCAGAAAGCCGGGCCGCACCCGCGGGGGTGCGGGAATGCACAGAGTTGTCCTGCCGGGACAGAACGCGCTCAGGCGGGGCCTTCGGGAGGGGCCGGTCGCTGAACGGACCGAACGCAGTCAGGACCGGACGGCCGCCGTCAGGACAGGACGGGAAGCACGACGGGGACGGTGGCGAGCGCGAGGAGCACGGCCGACGCCGCAAGGCCATGGCATGTTCGGCGGGTCCGGCCGGGGGGATCCAGCAGCCGGTGCACGCGGGCGCTCACGACACCGCCTGTCGCGGCCAGCGCTGCCGCCGGCGTGGGCAGCGGTTTGCCGGTGCCCATCGCCACCAGCGCCTGCAGCAGCGTGTCACGCCCGCTGCGGCGGGCGGCGACGTCATCGGCCCGCATCTCGGCCAGCCGGGCAACCTCCTCGGCGCCCTGGGTGAAGAGCGGGACGGCGGGCAGCCCCGTTCGCATCGCCTTGCCCAGGGTGATCATCAGATGGTGCCGTCCGGCCAGGTGAGCGTGCTCATGAGCCAGAACCGCGAGGAGTTGCGCCGGCCCTAGAACCGCCAGGGCCCCGGTAGTGAGCACGATGGTGGCGGGGCGGCCGGGCACGCAGTACACCGCGGGCTGGTCGGCCTCGAGCACTACCGCGGTGGACAGCGGCGGAATCCCGGCCGCGGGGAACCGGCGCCCGGTGATCCGGGCAGCCTGCGCGTGCTCGGCCGCGCGCCGCCGGGAACGGTGCACGGTGCGGCTGTACTGCCAGGTCAGGGTGACCAGGATCAGCACCGCCACGCCGGATGCGGCGGCCAGCGATAGCTCGAAGGCCGCGCTGCGGTACACCTGGGGCGGGCAGGTTCCGCCGTAAACCGACCGGCAGATGGTGCCGGCGAACGTCGGCCAGCCCGCGACAGCGGCCATGACCAGGAACGACACCGCGACGACGGCGGAGGCGAGGGCGCTCGACACGGCGACCAGCCAGACGGCGAGCCCGAGCCGCGCGTTGACCCCGCGCGCCGTCAGGCGCGCCAGCGGGGCGGGCCCGAGCCAGGCCAGGGCGGCGGTATAACACAGCATGACCAGCGCGGGGGTCATGCGGAACGCCCGCCGCGAAGCTTGCTCAGCACCGAGCGGAGCGCCTCGGACTCTTCGCCGTCGATCTGGGAGAGGAAGTGGCTCAGCACCATCTCGGTGTCGCCGCCGTCGGCCAGCGCCTCGCGCATGAGCCGGGCGCTGTACTCCGCGCGGCTGGCGCTGGGGCTGTAGCGGTAGGCCTTGCCTTCCTTGACCCGGTTCAGCCAGCCCTTGCGGTGCAGGTTGTCCATGGTGCTCATCACGGTGGTGTAGGCGATGACCCGCCCCGCCGACATCTCGTCATGCAACTCGCGCACCGTCACCGGTTCCGCGTGCTCCCACACGCGGTCCATGATCACCGCTTCAAGATCACCGAACCCGCGCACTCCGCCTCCGTTACGCCCCCGACATGGGCCCCTGGCCTCTCATGGCCTGGCCCGTCACGGCCACGAAGCAAGCATAGGCGGGCTCACGATTGATTACTACTATCTACGTACGTACTATCTACGTACGTAGATAGTAGTTATCGAAGGAGACTCATGGGCAGAGCATCGAGGGCGACGGCTAGCAGGCGGGACCGTGGCCAACCGGACGGCGTGCGGCAGAAGCTGGCGGCCAGCCGGGCCGCGGCGCAGCAACGGGCGCAGGTCCGCCGCCGGCTGCTGCTCGCGGGCGGAAGCGTGGCGGTCGTGGTTTTGCTCGTGGTGGCGTTCGTCGTGGTGAAGCTCAACCAGTCGCCCGCCGAACCGCAGGCCGCCCAGACCAACGCGCGCGTCGCCGCGGAAGTGGCCAGCGTGCCCGCCAGCACCCTCAACGCGGTGGGCACGGGCACCTCGACCGGGTTGAGGGCGCTCAGCGGCGTGCCGGAACTCACCGCCAACGGCAAGCCCGAGGTCCTTTACCTAGGCGGCGAGTTCTGCCCGTTCTGCGCCGCTGAACGGTGGGCGCTGGCGACCGCGCTCAGCCGGTTCGGAACCTTGTCCGGTGTGAGCTTCATCCATTCCTCGCCGAGCGACGGGGACCTCCCCACGCTGACGTTCTACAAGTCCGGCTACACCAGCAAGTACCTGACCTTCACCCCGGTGGAGTGGTACGGCGAGGCGGACGACGCGAGCACCCCGTTCGGGCACGTCTACCTGCAGCAGCCAACCGCACAAGAGGCGGCGCTGTTCGCCCGCTACGCGGGCGGCTCGATACCGTTCCTGGATATCGCGAACCGGTACCTGCTCCCGCAGACTCAGTACTCACCGGAAGACATCTCCGGCCTCACCTGGGCGCAGATAGCCACCGCGATGCAAAATCCGTCAAGCAGCGTCGCCAAGGACATCGACGGCGCCGCCAACCGGCTGACGGCGGCGATGTGCACTCTCACGCACGGCCAGCCCGGCGGCGTGTGTACCTCCGCGGGCGTCAAGGCCGCGGAAGCCTCGAATTGAGCTGCCCAGTTCTCCGATAGGCCCGCGGCGCGGCGGGTGTCACCCAGATACCCGCGGCGCCGCAGCAGCCTGCAAGAGGCAGCGCGCCGGTCTGAGCTAATTCACACGCTGCACGCTGTGTTCTTGGCGCTCCTGTGCTTCGTTGGCGGTTGCGTTGCCATGGTGACGGGCCACGCCGGAAGCGGCGAGGCCGGGGTAATTATCGGCGGTGTTCTCGCTGCTCTGCCTTGTGGGATGGCTGCGGCGCAGTCTGTAGGGCGGTCGACTGTCAATCACCATGAGTTGCCCTGCATTCGGGCACTTTTAATCCGGAGGAGTACGATCTTCTGTAGATCTCATACGTACGGGGCGAGGATGCGCTCCCTTGCTCCCCCGACGGCTTCGCTTCGCTGGATATAGCATTGGAGGTTCGTTGATTACTATCTTTCCGATGTTTGAGTGGGGCCCGGGCACCGACCACCCGAACACCCTCAAGGCGCGGATGGCCGAGGCGATCCCGCTGTATAGGGGGGCGCTGGCTGACTGCGAGCGGGTGCGGGGCACTTACCACCCGAGAACCCTGAGGTCGCGGAACAACCTCGCGATGGCCTACCGGGCCGCCGGGCGGACGGCCGAGGCGATCCCACTGCTTGAACGGACCCTCGCCGACTACGAGCGGGTGCTGGGCGCCCGCCACCCGGACACCCTGACAACGCGGGACAACCTCGCGATGGCCTACCGGGCCGCGGGACGAACGGCCGAGGCGATCCCGCTGGTTGAGCGGACCCTGGCCGACTGCGAGCGGATGCTGGGCGCCGACCACCCGGACACGAAAGCGGCGCGAGAGAATCTGGCTGGCTTGACGGGCAGGCCGAAAAGGCACAGGCGCGTACGATCCAGGTTCTTATCCGGGCTGACCTGGGGCCGCCAAGCGCTCGCCGCTTTCGGTCATTTCCGGGCAAGGATCACTTTGGTATCGCCGGGCCAGTCCCAGAAAACGCCCTCGGGAGATCGCGCCCGCAGCAGCCCCCGCACCTCGGTGGCGAATGCTCCGACACGGTCACCGAATAGGTGCGGCGCCGACCAGGACATGGAGAAATAGCCGGACAGTACGCTTTCGGTATCCCGCACCAGGTCAGGGATGCCGGCGGCGAAAATCACCCGCGGCACGCCAAAGCGGGTGCGGGCAATGGCGTCTTCGTCGGCACTGTGGGTTCGGACCCGTGCGGCGCCCTGGCCCGCTCGCCTGGTTGATCCGAGATACTTTTCCACCAACGTCTCGATCTCTGCGTGCGGTATCGGCGGCGGCCCAGGGCTCGGCGGAACGGCCCGCCCATCGGCCTTGTGCATGATCAGGACCAATGCGCCGCCCGGCTCCAGCATGTCAAACACCGCCTCGGCCACACGAACCTCGTCCGTCCACCAGAAAGACTGGCCGAAGGTGACCACTCGATATGTACCCCGCGCCGCGCCGGGGAGGTCCTCGGCCAGGGCTTGGACCCAGGTTATGTTCGCGATGCCCCGCTCCTGCGCGGCCCGGCGACCCTCGGCAATCATCTCCGGATCGGGGTCTAGGCCGACAGCTTCCTTGAACAGATGGGCGAGGCGCACGGTGAGGATGCCGGGGCCGCACCCAACGTCCAGGAGCCTTCCACTGCCATCCAGGCCAAGTTCCTCAGCAAGAAGAGCCTCGAGTCCCAGCGAATAGGCGGGCCTACCGTAGCGGTAGTGGACAGCCGCGCCGTCGTAGATCGTAGGGTCGTATCGCACCGTCAGACAGTACCTGTGGTGTAGCGAAAGCCGGTTTTCAATCTCCGTGTAAAGGCGCTAGCGACTTAGCCGGTATGACCGGGCAGCGCTTTGTAGTACCGGACTAGCGGCAGCGCCGTGAATCCGGCTTTCTCGTAGACGCGCCGTGCCGCCGCGTGACCGGGATCGCCGCCTGTCCCGATCTCAGCGAGCGGGATGCCGAGCTTGCTGATCTCCTCGACTGCCAGAGATACCAGCGTCAGGCCGATGCCCCGGCTCTGGCAGTCAGGGTCGACCGCCACCATATCGATCTCACCAGACCGCAGGCCGTCCTGATCATGAAGGACGACCGCGACGAAACCGACAGGCCGACCATCCTCCACGGCCACCCAGACGAGGTTGCCCTCAGCCCGGCAGACCGACTCGACTGCCAGCGCCTGACCGGCTGACCAGTCGGGATACACGCGCTTGAAGATCTCCGCGCCCATCACGCGACCCATCGACTCAAACACCGGCTTCCAGGCGCGAACCGAGAACTCCACCACCGGGTCGACGTCGCTTTCCTTCAGGGCACGCACGCTGACCGTCATGACGCGATGATGGCATGGCCCGGATAAGCCGCTCAAGCGGATTAATCGCCCAGTCCTGGTGGTAGGCCAGCAGTCGCTAGAGGCGGGGACGGTGCGCACGTTTTGCGCCTAGATCTGCCTGGACGCCCCCACCCGGGGAGCATGGCAGGCCCTAGAATGGCCGGAAAATCGTCAGATGAACTAGTAGAGGGGCCGGCGTGACTGTTAACCCGCCGGAAGCCGACGTCGCGATCGACGAGGTTGACAGCCCGGCCGAACGGCTCAGCAGCTTCGATCCGACCATCCCGAGTCCGGCACGGATGTGGAACTACTGGGTAGGTGGCAAAGATCACTTCGCAGCCGACCGGGAGGCGGCGGAGAAGATGATGGCTGCGATGCCGTCCTTGCCGTTGGTCGCCGCCTCCGTGCGCGCACTCTTGGCCGACATCGTGGCGACGCTCGCCGGCGACCACGGCATCAGGCAGTTCCTCGACATCGGAACCGGCCTGCCCACGGCGGACAACACCCACGAAATCGCGCAGCGGACCGCGGCTGAATCCCGGATCGTCTACGTGGATAACGACCCAGTGGTGCTCGCCCACGCCCGGGCGCTGCTCACCAGCACCGCGGAAGGCAAGACCGATTACATCCAGTCAGACCTGCGCGACCCCGATGCCATCCTGACCGGCGCCGCGCGGACACTGGATTTCAGCCAGCCAGTCGCCGTCCTACTATTCTCCGTCCTGCATTTCATCCCGGACGCGGACGACCCGTACACGGTCATCAGGCGGCTGATGGACGCGATGCCCGCGGGCAGCTACCTGGTGATCTGCCACGCCCCCAGCGACCGTCAGGCGGAGCAGGTGGCCGAGTTGGCTCGCCGCTACAATGCCTCGGGTGCGGCCCGCATGCGGCCCCGCAGCCAGCAGGAGGTCACCCGCTTCTTCGATGGCCTTGACCTGATCGGACCGGGTGTCGTTCCGAGCGCGGAGTGGCTGGCACCAGGGCAGGCCGCCGGCCGCAGCTCGCTCGCTGGCTACGTCGGCGTCGCCAGGAAACCCACCGGGCACGTTCCTGCCTGACCCGCGCCCGCGCCAGTAGCAGGCCGAGGCCCCGCACTGAGCACTAGCTATGGGTCCGCTTGCCGGGCGAGAACCAAGAAGGTCGGCTTGGCCCGCCTCTAGGCCGACCACCCGTGCCGGCGGTGGACCCACCCGCCGACCGCTGCTGCACGTCACGCGCAAGAGGCCGCCGCAGATCGGCCATCGCCACCCTGTTCCTGCGGCCGACGTTAATTCCGCGCAGCAACGCGACGTACCTGGGCATCTTCCGAGCGTTCCACGGTCGGCGGCGTCGTTGGCCCTGGCCGATAGAAACGGTTGACCCGGGTAGGCGCGAAGGAGCTGAATCACGGGTGACCGGGACCTTCCCGATGCGCGTACCCGCTGACCGGCGTCTACGTCGCGACGTGGCCCGCGGCGTTGGCCTTCGCGATCGTCGAGGGCCAGGAGATGGGATGGGTTGTCCGCTCGCTTGCCACCTCAGCGCGGCGTGCAGCCTTACCGTCGCCTACGGGCTGCCGCGGCGCGGACGGCCCTGATCGTTGCGATTCGGTTTGCTACGCCCGCGACTCTGCCCTTCCAACCTGATAGGTGCCAGAGAAAGTCGTCACAAGCCCGATTGTCCGGGCGGGCCGGTCTAACCGCTCGCCGGGGGGGCTGGCAGCTGGCTGAGAAGATTCTTGTGCCACACCATGATCGTGTTGCCCTGGTAGAAGTACCGCCGGTACGGCTGGCCGAAGATAGCGACCGCCTCGGCCTGGGTCACCGCCGAAGGCCCGTCCGGCTGGGTGGCGACGAGGAAGTTGGCGTCGTTGGCGCTGCTGTCGAACAGCCGGGTTTCAACCTCCCACCGGAGCGCCGACAGCCCGTACCCTTGGTGGTACCTGACCGCCACGACGACGACCCCGCCCCGGCTGTCCAGCGTCGTGCTGTCGGCGTTCCAGTAGCCTGCCAGCCCGCGTGTCAGGTCATGATCGGCCAGGAACCGCGCCAGACCGGCTGCGGCGGGCGCCGTCGGCTTGGCGATCACCAGCGGCGGCACTGCCACGGCGACGGCGACGGCGACGGCGAGGACGAGCAGCGGTTCGAGGCGCCGCCGGAGCAGCGGCTCGGCCAGCACGCGGCCGGCCAGCGCGCCACCAAGCCCGAAGACCGGGGCGATCTCCCGTACGGTCGAAGCGGTCCCCGGGTAGAGCAGCAGATAGCCAAGGAGGTTGATCACGATCGCGACCGCGAGCAGCTGCGCGATCAGGTCGCCCTGCAGGAAGCCCCGGCCGAACGCGCGCAGCGCGACGAACAGGCCACCCGCCACCAGGCAGGCGAAGACCGTGTGGACGGCGGTCACCGCCAGCCAGTCGTTCAGCCGGACGCCGAACAAGTCGGCGCTGAACAGGCCGAGGAAGTCGTTCACCGTCGCGGAAACGTTCGCGGGGAGCGCAGTGGAGAGCACGGTGGATTTCGTCGCCGACGGGCTCAGCACGAAGCCGCCGTTCGCCTTGATCAGGGCGCTCAGCGCGGTCCCGCCGACAGCGGCGGCCACCCCGGCGGCCGCCAGCGAGAGGTCGTACCATGCGGCCGCGAGCGACTGCCGCCGCAGCGCGAGCAGGCCGAACGATCGCGCCCCGCACACGATCACCAGCGGCGCCACCCCGATCAGCAGCACCAGCGAGTCGCCGACCAGCGCCCAGCCGAGCACCGCCGCCACGAGCACCGGGACCCACCAGCGGCGCCGAGCGCGGTCGACGACCAGCAGGGCGAGCAGGACCGGGACGCCGGTGCCGGCGTGGTCCGGGTCGTTGAGCAGCACGGTGGCCGCGGCCAGGGTCGGGCCGATCATGACGGCGACGGTGATCCCCGCCCGGACCAGGGCTGCCCGCTTATCGGCCGGCCTCGCCCCGTAGGCCACCGCGGCGGCCAGCACCACGAGCAGCGTGTAGGTGAGCGCGGCGCAGAGCTGCACCACGTCCGGGTTGAGCCCGCGGACCAGCTCAACCAGCATGTACTCGGGCAGCTCGGTCGTGTAGAAGGACACGTCGGCTACCTGCCAGCCGTGCAGCAGCAGGTTGCCGTGCAGCATCGCCCAGCTCTCCAGCATTATCGCGGCGCCGTCGGACGTTGTTCCCACCCAGTGCGCCTCGCGCAGCGCGCAGTAGAACAGCAGGAGAACCCCCGCCGCCACCGCCGCCCACCGCCAGCCCAGTCGATCGCGCCAGGTCCGCCGTGGCCGTTGATCGGGTTCGCTCGCCTCTGTCGTCCCCGCTGGCCCGCTGTCTCCCGTAGACATGGCCGGAAGCCTAACGGAGGAAATTCGACTTTAAAGAAACTTTTAAGTTGACGGGCGGGCGACGCCCCGGAAGCGCGGTGTCGCCGCATCGATGGGTCGTTCTCTCGCTTGCCACCATCAGCCTCATCGACGGCGTGACGCTGGAAGACCTTTCGGCCCGAGACCTGGCCGGCGAGAAGGACGGGAGTACCGGCTCAGGCTGACCGCAGCAAGCGGAAGGGCCACCTCTCACACTGGAGATGATGGCCCTGACCTGCTCGTACGTGGCGCGCTCGGAGGTGCAGGTAAGCGTGTCCGTGAACGCTCGCTGTCGTACCGCATAGGCCGTACTCGTTGCGGTATCCGGTTGCGGTACAGCGGCCCGGGCGAAGGTCGAACGAACCGAACCGGCACTGCCAGCTTGCGAATCTACCGACTTTGTTCGAATAATGCGGCCGAGTAGCAGGCCGGGCGGCCGGTTGCGGTACGCGGTTGCGGTATAGACGCGAAAGAGGGGGGTTACCGGCCGGTAACCCCCTCTGACCTGCGCGCTCGGAGGGACTCGAACCCCCAACCTTCTGATCCGTAGTCAGATGCTCTATCCGTTGAGCTACGAGCGCAGACACTGCAGCATACTGCACTTCGAACCTTACGGCGCGTGCTAGAGACTGCGCCCGGCCCTACAGCGGTGATAGAGCGTCTGATTTTCTGATCGCAATCGGGTTAAGACGGACGTCGGCGGCGGCCCACCCGGAGCTGCCGCTTGGCCCGCTACGAAGTCATGGCCGACTTGATCTCGATCCAGGGTTATTCCGCCTGGATCCAGCTGACCAGATCGTCCCGGCTGACCGTTTCCAGCAGGGCCGGATGGTCGGTGGCCATGTGCCCCCGGATCATCCCGACCACCTGGTCATCGCTATCGCCGCGGGCTACGAACCCGCATTCGCATCGGATCAGCTTCATCCTCGCACCTCCTACTCTGGCTGCCTGCCCCAGCGTAATGCCAGGATGTTGGCGTGACCTTGGCGTCCTCGCACCCGGTGCGGATCCAGATCTGCGGGGCGCTGGCCGTCGAGCGCGACGGCGAGCGGCTGGATGCTCGCTTGCCCGGCCGCCAGGGCCGACTGCTGTTCACCTACCTGGTGGTCAACCGTCACCGCCACATCCCCGGGACGAGCTGGCCGAGGCGCTGTGGCGTGAACCCGATCCGGCTGCGGTCGATGCCCGGCTCAACCCGCTGCTGTCCAAGCTGCGCCGGGTCTTCGGCGCTGATGCCGTCGACGGGCGCTCCACGATCCGGCTGTGCCTGCCCGAGGCCTGGGTCGACCTGGAAGCCGCCGCCGAGGCCATCCACCGGGCCGAATCCTCGGTCGCCCAGCAGGGCTGGGCGCGGGCGTGGGGGCCGGCGCTCACCGCGCTGTTCGTGGCCGAGCGGGACTTCCTTCCCGGCGAGGACGCGCCCTGGATCGATGAGATCCGCGATCAGCTTACGGAACTGCGGCTGCGCGCCCTGGAGTGCTACGCGGCCGCCGGGCTGGGCCTCGGCGGGACCGAACTCGCCGCCGCGGTCCGGGCCGGCCGGCAGCTACCCGCGCTGGCTCCGCTGCGGGAAAGCGGCTACCGCTACCTCATGCACGCCCTCGCCGCCGCAGGGCAACCTGGCTGAAGCCCTCGGCGTTTACGGCCAGCTGAGCGAGTGCCTGCGCGACCAGCTCGGTGTCTCACCCAGCCCGGCCACCCGCGAGCTCTACGAACGCCTCCTCGCCGCAACCTGAATGGTGACGGGTACCGCCGGACCGTGCTCGATCGGCTGACGCTGGGCTGCCGGGCGATCACGCGCAACCGGCGTCATCCGCCCGGCACAGGCTGGACTCTGCTGGCGCGGTCGGCATGGCGCAGCGTCACGGGCGCCGGACGCCAAGGTTTCGCCAACCCGCGGCAACGTTGCGGCAATGGCGCCGTCGTACACCTGTGCCCAAGGAGCCGAACGCAGGGAGGTTCACATGAAGACGGGATCAGCGACGACGGCTGCATTCAGGCCGCGCCCGGGCACCAGCGACCGGAGTGCTGGTGGATCCCGAATGGCTGCAAGCTCACCTGTCCGACCCGCACGTGCGAGTGGTCGAGGTCGACGTCAGCCCGGCAGCCTACGACGAGTGGCACATTGACGGCGCGGTGCTGTGGAACATCTACGCCGACCTGAAGGACGCCGATTACCGCCTGGCGGGAACAGCCGCCCTGGAACGGCTGGTGCGCGCTGGGTATCGGCCCGGACTCAACGGTGGTGTTCTACGGGTACGCGCCAGCCCTGGGCTTGTGGCTGATGAAGCTCTACGGGCATCCCGACGTGCGCATCCTGGACTGCTCACGCGACACCTGGCGGGCCGGCGGCTACGCGTGGAGCACCGCCGCGGGCGAACCGCCGGCCGGCGGCTTCCGCCTGGCGGCGAGGACTCTCGTATCCGGGCGGACCGGGCGGCGGTACGCAAGGCCATCGGTCAGCCGGGAACCGCCTGGTCGATGTGCGCTCAGCGGCTGAGTACCGGGGCGAGCGCTTCTGGCCATCGGGCGGCATCGAACCGGCGGCCGCGCCGGGCACGTGCCGTCGGACACCAACCGGGACATCGACGGCGTGTACAACGAAGACGGGTCGTTCCGCTCCGCGGCGGAGCTGCGTTGGAGGTTCGGCCGGCCGTCTGGAGGACAACGGGGAGCTGATGACTACTGAAATCGGCGGGCGCGCGGCCACGGCCTGGTTCGTGCTCACCTATCTGATCGGCCGCGACCGGGTCCGGATTACGACGGCTGCTGATCCGTGTGGGGACGCTTCCCGGACCTGGTCGAGGGTCGCAATCACGACCTGACAGACCCACATCAAGATCGCAGGCCCTCAAGCCTGACGGCACTGGCTGGTCGTCGATCCTGCGTCACCGCAGGCCACCTCAACCCGGTAGGGCTCGTCTACGACGACGCATCCACCAGCTGTGCATGCCGAACGCGCTGTCTCAGCCTGGCGGGTATGCCTCGGCGTCCGAACCACCGCAACCACGTAGGCAAGGTCGGGCCCGAAGCACTAACCTCATCTCGCGCTGGCCGGCGCCGGACAGTGCCGGCGGCCCGCTCGCTGCGCGCTCGGAGCTGCGCAGCACACGCAGTCCATCGTGGCCAGCAGCGCCGGGAGCAGGGTACCGCGGCGATGACGGCAGGAACACGGTCACCGCGGCGGCTACGCCGAGCCCGGTGAGGAAGCCGACGTTGAGGATGACCAGGCCGAGCAGTGCCACGATGACGGTGCCACCCGCGAAGAGCACGGCCAGCCGGAGCTGTATCGCCGTGGTGAACGCGGCGGCACGCTGCCGCCTTGCCGCAGCTCCTTGCGGTGCCGGTGACGATGAAAAGCGCGTAGTGATGCTGAGGCCGAGCGATAGGGCGCGCAGCTCGGGGGCGACGGTGGGCAGCGTTATGCATGGAGAGCAGGATGACGGCGAGGCTGGAGACGCCGACGCCGGCTACGCCGGTGATGATCGGCAGCAGCCGTCTGTACCGAGCGGACTCCAGCTCAGGCTGACGAGGGCTTCGCGGATACCGAGAATGCTGATCCCCGGGCGAGATCTTGGTGAAGGCGGTGCCCCCCACCTGGACGTTCAGCTGGCTGGTGGCCGCTGCCTGGGCGAGTTTCTGCGCCGCGGCCTCATGGCTGTGGAGCTGAAGACAATCGAGGGTACCCGGTGCGCGCGTTAGAAGCGACCGTCGCGCGCGGATGGTGAACGGGCTGATCAGGCTCTTCACGCCCTCGACCGTGGCCACGCTGGCGAGATCGGCTGGATCGCGAGGACGCCGCCGGGGATAGCGCGGAACCACTGTGGGTATCCCACACGATGGTCCGGTGGTCACCGTGGCGGCGTCGTAGCCGGCAGGGCCAGCAGGGAACGCGTGCTGAGTTGCTGGATAGCAGTGGGGAGAACGCGAAGGCCGCCCGCGCCAGTGCGAGCCGCCCGCCCACGTGCATTGAGACCCAGGCCAGAGCACCAGATTCTTGTGGCGTCCGAGCACGCGCAGAGCATAGACGCTGAAGCAGCAGATCGGTGTCCCAACTACTCAGGCAACGGGGCCGCCAAACGTAGCCCAGCGCGGTCACTTTGGCGTACCGCGAACGCGGTACGCCGGGCGCAGCTTCGGCGGCCCAGCGCACGCGCGGCAGCGGTGTGAGAACTCATCGAGTCCGCTAGGGGCAATGTCTTGTGCACCAGAGGTTGCTACGAGTGATCACGTCTGTGTATTAGCGCGGGTAGTTTGCTGCGAGGGTGGCGGCGGGCGCAGGCTGTCCGACCCGGAGTGCGGCAACGAGCAGGAGCGCGCACGCCCCGATGAGTACGGGCTCCACGGTGAACGCGGCGTGCAGTCCCAGGTGATCGGCGAGGCTGCCGAGCAGGTAGGGCGAGACGATAACGAACACGCCGCCCAGCAGTTGGATGCGGGCGTTGGCGGTGTCGCCGTTTCCGGGCGCGGCGGCCAGGACCAGGGCGACCGAGAGCGGGTAGAGGTTGGCGACGCCAAGGCCGCAGACGAATAGTCCGGCGATCGCGAGCACGGGCGGGGCGGCGAGCCAGAAGAGCAGGAACCCGGAGATGGTGACGGCCAGGGAGGCGTAGATCAGCGGAACGGCCCGTCCGGCGCGGCGGGTAAGCCGGGCTGCGCCGACCCGGCCGCACAAGATGCCGAGGTAGAAGCCGCTCATGGCAGTGGCGGCCTGGCTGGTGCGCAGTCCGTCCGTGGTGAGCAGTTCGGCGCCGAAGTAGACCACGCAGAACTCGACCGCGATGCCGGCCGCAACCAGGGTTGCCAGCAGCCAGCAGGACAGCGAAAGCCGGGCATGTCTACCGGTCAGCCGGACCGTGGACGCGGGCAGCGGCTGATGGCGATAGCGCAGGTAGAGTCCGGCGAACAGGACGGCGGGCAGGCCCATTGCCGCCCGCCAGCCTGCGGGGGTGTCCTGGAGCAGGCCGAGCAGAAGCGGCGCTAGCACCGCGCAGGCGGCCGCGCCGACGTTGGCTTCAGTCAGGGCGCGGTCACGGCGTTCGCCGTGCCGGTCGGACAGGATTGCCTGGGTGCAGGTGAGCAGGACAGTACCGGCGTAGCCGAGCAGCGCGGCGCCGAGCATGGTGAGGGCGATGCTGCGGGAGACGGCGAACAGCCCGGCGCCAGCGGTGGCGACTCCTGCCGGGTACCAGATCAGCGCGGCGCGGGGCAGCCGGCGCGCGAGCGCGGCGAAGGTCATTCCCGCCAGTGCGGCGCCGGCCGCCCACAGCGCCGAGTAGGTCCCGAGCAGGGCATAGGAGAAGTGCAGTTCGGCCCGCAGCAGCGCCAGCGCGGGTCCGAACGCGTACAGCCAGAAGGCATAGCCGGCCACGGCGGCGTAGCACAACCGCGTCGGCCCGTCCCGGCCGAAGTCCTCGCCGCGGGAATCGTCCGCCGCATTTTCTGTGTATCGATACTCCACTGGGCCGCCGCTCGCTGCCTCGGCAGGACCATCCCATCCTTCGACGCGCCCGTAAGGCTGTCAACGACCAGGCCAACGCCCCGGCCATTGCTGTCCACCAATCATCGGTGCCTAACGATGATATGGAGCAAGTTGGGCACAGCCTGTCCCGCTACTTCGGCCTGCTCCCCATAGACCTTGGCGACGCCAAACGCGGCCACGAGCAGCGGATCCAGCGCCTCGGGCTTGTTATCAGTATCGAATAGGACGCTTGGTCAGCAGTCACCGTCCTGCCGACTTCAACCAGCGCTCAGGCGTCTGATCACGGACCTGCGTCACAAGCCGTCGAATAGGCCTTGCTTAGCCCCAGCGAGGAACTCGTGCCACTCGGTGCGGGTGAACGTAATGGTGGCCTCGGGAACCGCGGAACTGCGTACCATGACTGCCTCGCCCTGGACGGCTACCTCCACACATGCACCACTATCACACCGTCTTTGCCATGCCGGCTGGTCCGCTGCTGGCTCCTGCCCCACTACGCCCCCAACTGGGATGCTCGCTCGGTACCCGCCTCCGAGGTAAACACGATATTTCGATCGTTGTCAATTCCTGAGAGAGGCTAAGTTACTTCTGAGCAGACGGCGGTCTACTGGGTTATCCGAGGTGAAAATACGGGCTGGCGCGACCGCGCCAGCCCGTATCCAAAAGCTCTTTTGTGACAGTTGTCAGGTCAGATCGTCGAAATCGCCGAGCTTTACGCCGGCCACAAACGCGCTCCACTCCTGACTGGTGAACCGCGATACGGGCGCCTCAGGACTGCTCGTGTTGCCGACCAGCACGAACTCGCCCTCGCGGGCGACCCCCACACAGGCGCCGCTCTCGCACAGTTGAGAGACGCGCCAGTCAAAACCACCTGAGACCGCCGGACTGGTTGACATCCACATCCTTCCTAGAAGAGGTATCCCGTACTACGCCGACACGGATTGGCCGGCGGCGTAGGTCTTTTGCATCTGCAGCAGGCGCTGCTCCGAATCGCGCGGGCTCAGCGCGGAGTCGCGGATGTTCTCGATCGACTCGCGGTAACGGGCGACGTCGGCCGGCCGCTCGTAGTACGGGCTGCCCACCAGGCCCTCGACGAAGACAACGGCCGGCAGTACCGGCGCGTTGAACTCCAGCAGGGTGAAGCCGAGGTCTGCGACGGAATAGGCGCCGGCCGCGAAGGGGATCAGCTGCACCCGGACCTTCCCGGCATCGGAGAGTTCAAGGACCTTCGTGATCTGGGCGGCCATGAGCCCGGGACCGCCGACCGGCCGGAGCAGCGCCGCCTCGTCTAGCAGCACACGGTAGACAGGTGGATTGGCCTTTTCCAGCAGTTTCTGGCGGTGCAGCCGCGCATCGACGCGCTGCTGGAGGATCGCGGGCTCTACCTTAGGGGCGATGGCCTTGATGATCGCGCGTGCGTATTCCTCCGTCTGGACAAGCCCGTGGAAGTACAGCACGGAATAGGCGGTGATGGACGAGGCGTCCTGCTCCAGCCCTATGTAGGGGTAAAGGTTGAGGTCCTCGTACTGCGTCCACCAGCCTTGCTCGCGAGCATCCCTGGTGAGCGTCATGAGTTCCGCGGCGACCGACTGGTCCACGTTGTAGAGGCCGCACAAATCGCGGACGTCCCGCAGCGAAGGCCTGCGCGCCCCGGTCTCCATCCGGCTTATCTTCGCCGTCGAGCACAGCAGCTTGTTGGCAACGTCCTCAACCGTCAGCCCGAGGGCGTTCCGCAGCTTCCTGAGCCGGAGGCCGAGTTCCCGCTGACGTATGGTCGGGCTCGAATCTGCCACTGTGCTTCGCTCCTCGTTGAACTCAACCACGCACGGCTGACTCATCCGCCCCGGTGGCCCCTTAGCCAATTTCGGAACGAAACGGTGTGGCCCATGCCATTGGTATGTGCCAGGTTCTACCATACGCCCGCCGTCGGGATTGCACGGATCACCAGATTGTGCCCTGCGACCTTCGCTGTAACCATCGCCGCACCACCATCCCGGCCGGGGCCTGTGAAGGTACATACCTCGGGTATGAACATTTGGTACATAACTATGGCAATTGCCAATACGTCATGAGACGATGATGTAACAGACAGCGACAGCGAACCGGAGGGCAGGCCGTGAGCGCCTCACGTACAAACCTAAGCGGGCGGCGGACACACCACTTGCCGCGTCAGGCTCACGACGCAGGCCCGCTGCCGAGCGCGCGAGGACCCCCGCAAAAAGGAGCGTTAGCCCTAGTCAGGGCAGAAATGAAGCCGGACCGACGTGTAGCGACATCGGCCCGGCGGATCACGGATCAAATCCAAGAGGTCTCAATGATCGTGATGCATTGATGCTAGCAACTGTGCGCTAAAACGTCAGCAGCCCGCATCGTGCTCGTTCGCCACGGGGAGCGAACATGCTGGCACTCGCCTTCGCCCCACAAGGGCAGAATCCTACCCTCATCCTCCTCATCATCGCCGCGGTGATCGTGGCTGCCTTCTGGCGGATCATCCTCACGATCGGGTGCGCCGCGGTGATCATCGGCTTCGTCTTCCTGCTCGTCAGCGGACTGCTCGAAATCCTGCACGTCCTGCGCATGCTGGTCCCCCTAGCCAACCCGGAGGAGCCAGGGTGACTGGACCGCTGTCACCCTGGCTCGTCGGGGGCTCGTCGGGAATTCAGCGGTAATACGGTTCCTGCTGTGACCGACTCTCGTGCTCAGTCACCCGTACTGTCTGCGGTGGAGACCCAGGCCGCGGAATCGATTCTCGCCGCCTACTTGGGGCGCGAGCGTGACGCTGCGCGCCGCGGAGAAGATCTGGGACCGCCACCACATCGTCCGGCTGCACGTCGCCGACGATGATCGCACCGTTGTGCTGAAGCGGGGCCGGGAGGGGAGCTTCGGCGATCGGTCACGCGGCTTCGATGCCGAACTGGCCGCCCTGGAGTTCCTCAACAGCATGGATACCGCGATCGCGCCGCGGCTGTTCGGCGCCGATCCCTCGGCCGGAATTTTGATCATGGAGGATCTCGGCCCCGGTTCGTCGCTCGCCGACTCGCTGCTGGCGCGCGACCGCGACCGCGCCCAAGCGGACCTGATCAGCTACGCCCGGGCGATGGGCACGATGCACTCCTGGAGTCTCAGCCGGTCCCGTGAGTACGCCGAGATCCGCGCGCGCCACGCTGGTACCGCCGAATCGGAGATGGATCCGGACTGGATCGCGCACCTAACCAGAGGCAAGGCACCTTTTCTGGCGGTGTCGGCGCAACTAGGGCTGCCGACCGCCGGCGTGGCAGACGAAATCGATTCACTCCCGGCTCTCATGGGCAATTCCGGGCACCTCGGCCTCGTGCACAGCGACCTGTGCCCCGACAACACGCACATCACCGACGGCCGCTGCCGGCTCATCGACTTCGAGACCTCCGGCTGGGGACCCATGGCGCTGGACGTCGCCTATCTGCTGGCGCCGTTCCCCAGCTGCTGGTGTTTCGCCAGCCTCCCGTTTGAGGTCGCCGGCCCTGCCCTGCTCGCCTACCGCGACCAGGTACTGAACGCGGGAATCGACCTCGGCGCCGACTGGGAAATCGCGTTGGCGGCTGCCCTGGCCGTGTCGGTCGTGGCCCGCGGGGCCGGGATCGGCCGGACCCTTGACAAGGACGGTGACTGGGGCACGACAACGATGCGGCCGCGCTTGCTGACCTGGCTGCACAGCTTTATCAGGGCCGCGTCACGAACAGGCGCGCTGCCGCGCCTGCGCTTGGCCGCCGAGGGAATGCGCGAGCAGCTCCGGCTGCGCTGGCCCGACGCCGTTGTCCCCGACTATCCCGCGCTGGCCCGCCCCGGCGCCACGCTTGCGCGGCTTCCGCAGGGAAATGAAGCGTAGGCGACGAAGCCACGGTTCGTTCAAAAGATCTAAAGCCCATCGCATCTCCCTGAAGTTCAGGGTCTTACGCGCGACAACCACTAGAACCCAAGCCCATTTCCTGAACGGACGGTGGCTCTCACGGACTCCGCCCGCGGAATTATGACCAGGTGGCGGGCGGCTGGTCGATGCGGATCAGATTGCCGGACGGGTCACGCACGGCACCGTCCACCGCGCCCCACGGCTGCTTGGTCGGCTCATCCACGATCTCGGCGCCCCAGGCGCGCAGCTGCTCAAAGGTGGCGTCGAGGTCGTCGGAGTGGAAGTGGACGCCGTTCATGGCGCCCTTGGCCACCAGGGCGGCGATCGCGTCGCCGTCGGCCGGGCTGCCGTGCAGGTAGTTCGTGAGGACGATCTCGACTCCCGGCTGGGAGGCGGCGCCGACGGTGATCCAGCGGAAGCCTTCGCGGGCGACGTCGCTGCGCAGTTCAAGTCCGAGTGCGTCGCGGTAGAAGGCCAGTGCGAGATCGGGGTCTTGAACTTGGACGAAGCAACGGGAAAAGGTGATGTCCATACCCGCCATCCTAAGGAACGGGGACCGCCCGCTCTTCTCCGATCCTGCTTGGCCTGCGGCTAGGGCGGGTGAGGTCCTTGGCCACGCAGCCCGGCACGTTCGCCAGCGCGCTGTGGTCACGACCCCGGTAGGCGGTCGGGGTCTCGCCTACTAGCTCGGTGAAGCGTGCGCTGAAGGAGCCGAGCGACGTGCACCCGACCGCCATGCAGACGTCGGTGACCGACAGGTCACCCCGGCGCAGCAGTGCCTTCGCCCGCTCGATCCGCCGCGTCATCAGGTAGGAGTAGGGCGTCTCCCCGTAGGTCGCGCGGAACTTCCGCGAGAAGTGCCCGGGCGACATCAGCGCAGCCCGGGCCAGCGCGGCCACGTCGAGCGGCCGCGCGTACTCGCGGTCCATCAGATCGCGGGCCCGTCGCAGGTACGCGAGGTTGGCGAGTTCTTCCGGGGTCACGTGCCAGCATAGGAGCGTGCCAGCCCCGGTGGGGCGGGCAGCCGCCGCGGCCGGGGCCGGCGGGCACTTCGGTCAGACGGTGATCGTGTCGCCGACAGGGACGATCGACAGCGCGACGTTGGTCAGCATCTTCGGGCTGAGGAACATGGCCGCGGCCTGCTGGCCGATCTCGCTGAGCATGATCTCGTGGATCTGCACCGCGTGCGCGGGGCCGACCCCCCGCACGAAGTCCACTGCCTGGCCGAAACTGGTCCACGGACCGCTGGTCGGCACCAGCAGCGTCGTCACCAGGACCGGGGGGACGTAGTAGGAGTCCCCCGGGTGGTAGACGCGCCCGTCGACGAGGAAGCCGACATTCTCCACCTGCGGTATGTCACGGTGGATGCGGGCGTGCAGGTCGCCGAAGACGGTGATCTCGAAGCCGCCGGCCTCGAACCGGTCGCCGTCGCCGACCGACGTGACCTGGCCGGCCTTGTCCTTCCAGCGGCCGACCACGGCGGAAGGGCCGTAGATCCTCAGTTCCGGCCGGGCCTCGAGCGCCGCCGTGAGGACCTTCTCGTCGAAGTGGTCGAAGTGCTCATGGGTGATCAGGATCGTGTTCGCGCCGGCCACCAGCTCAGCCGCGTTCGGGCTGAAGGTGCCCGGGTCCACCAGCAGATAGCCGTCGCCCTTATCGAAGGTGACACACGCGTGGGCATGCTTCGTCAGTTCCATCGGGGCTCCGTTCGGTCGTTTACCCCATCTAAACAGTTGCCACTGCGGCCCCGCCCGGCCGGGGAGGGCGGGCGACAGCCGGAAAACCATTAGCGTCACGGCTGGTCACGTACGACAATGCGTGGCGTAGCCGTCGGCCGCCGCCGACGGCCGCCGAATCCGAGGGAGTCAGTAATGCGCGGAGCACCCATGTCCATCGAAAAGTCTCTGTGGGCCTATTCGGAGGGTGTGGCGTGTGCTTCGCGGAATACTGAATCTCGGGATCCTCGCACATGTTGACGCAGGCAAGACGTCGCTGACGGAGCGGCTGCTCTACAGCGCCGGGGTCATCGGCGAGCCCGGCAGCGTCGATGCGGGCACGACGCAGACCGACTCGCTGGCGCTGGAGCGCCAGCGCGGGATCACGATCAAGTCGGCCGTCGTCTCGTTCACGGTCGGCGGCTCCGCCGTCAACTTGATTGACACGCCCGGGCACCCGGATTTCGTGGCCGAGGTGGAGCGCGCGCTGAGCGTGCTGGACGGCGCGGTGCTGGTGATCTCGGCGGTGGAGGGCGTCCAGCCGCAGACGCGCATCCTGTGGCGGGCACTGCAGCGCCTGCGCGTCCCGACGCTGTTCTTCGTCAACAAGATCGACCGCCGCGGCGCCGGCTGCGAGCGCGTGCTGGGCGATATCGCCGACCGGCTGACGCCGGCGATCATCGCGATGGGCTCGGTGCGCGGACTGGGCACGCGCGACGCCTCGGTCATCGCGGCCAACCCGGCTGACCCGGCGGCCCGGTCGCGGCTGGCCGAACTGCTGGCCGAACGCGACGACGGCGTCCTGCGCGCCTACCTCGACGACAAGCAGCCGATGCCGCCCGGCTGGCTCCGGGAGAGGCTGGCCCGGCAGGTCAAGGACGCACTGGTGCACCCGGTGTACTTCGGTTCGGCCATCACCGGTGCGGGCGTCGAGATCCTGCTGCACGAGCTCACCGGTCTGCTCCCCGCCGCCGGGCAGGACGCGGCCGGCCCGGTCTCCGGCCGGGTTTTCAAGATCGAACGCGGGCCCGCCGGCGACCGGATCGCCTATGCCCGCCTGTTCTCCGGCACGATCGCGACCCGGGACCGGGTGCGGTTCAGCCGCGGTCGCGATGGCAAGGTGACGGCGATCAGCGTCTTCGCCGACGGCACGGCGGTACGCCGCGATGAGGTGACCGCCGGCCAGATCGCCCGGCTGTCGGGCCTGGCCGGGATCCAGATCGGCGACGCGATCGGCACGGCCAGCGGCGACGCGGACCAGCATTACTTCCCGCCGCCGACACTGGAGACCGCCATGGTCGCCCGCGACCCGCGCGACAAGCCGCGGCTGCACAGCGCCATCACCGAGCTGGCCGAGCAGGACCCGCTCATCAACGTCCGGCAGGACGACATCCGGCAGGAAATCTACGTCTCCCTGTACGGGGAGGTCCAGAAACAGGTGATCGAGGCCACCCTGGCCAGCGAGTACGGGATCGAGATCGGCTTCCGGGAAACGACACCGATCTGCGTCGAACGGCCCGTCCGGGCCGGGGCGGCCGAGGAGATCCTGCACGCACCGGGGAACCCGTTCCTGGCCACGCTGGGGATCCGCGTCGACCCCGCCCCGGCGGGCGCCGGCACCGCGTTCCGGTTCGAGGTCGGACACCAGTCCGTGCCGCTGTACATCTACAAGAACATGGAGAGCTTCGCCGCCGCCATGCGGGAGTACCTCTCGGAAACGCTGCGGCAGGGCCTTTACGGCTGGCAGGTCACCGACTGCACGGTGTCGCTGATCCGGTCCGGCTACAGCGTTCCCGACGGGCCGCCGTCGACCCGGGGACCGCTCAGCGGCCCGCAGGACTTCCGCAAGCTCACCCCGCTGGTGATGATGGCGGCACTGAAGCGGGCTGGCACGGTGGTCTGCGAACCGGTCCACCACTTTCGCCTGGAGACCCCGGGTGACACGCTCAGCACCCTGCTGCCACTGCTCGCCCGGCTGCAGGCAGTCGCGGCGGTATCGGCGACCAAGGACTCCTGGTGCACGGTGGAAGGAGATATCCCGGTGGCCCGGGTGCATGAACTGCGCCAGCAGATCCCGCACCTCACCCGGGGCGAAGGCGTGATGGAATCAGCCTTCGACCACTACGAGCCGGTCCGCGGCCAGGCCCCGACCCGGCCAAGGACCGACGACAACCCGCTCAACCGCGAGGAGTACCTGCGCCGCGTCACCCGCCGCGGCGCCCGCGACGTCGGCGATCGGGCCGCCGGTGAGTGACCCGGACACGACGATTTAAGCTCGCACCATGAGTTACGTAGATGCCGGCGGGGTGAAGACTTGGTACGCCGAGCATGGCACTGGTGATCCGCTCGTGCTGCTGCACGGCGGTTTCTGTGACGCCTCGGAGTTCGGGGGAACAATTCCGGCCCTCGCGGAGCACTTCCACGTGTTCACCCCCGAGCGCCGGGGCCACGGACACACACCCGACGTGCCCGGACCGATCAGCTATGCGCGCATGGCGGCGGACACGGTGGTATTCCTCGAGCAGCTCAAGATCGGCCGGTCGCACCTGGTCGGGCACAGCGACGGTGCCAACGTCGCGCTCCTCGTCGCGCTGGCCCGCCCGGACCTGGTGGATCGGCTGGTGCTCATCTCCGGCAACTTCCACCACGACGGGCTGGTCGCCGAACTGGACCTGAACGAACTGGCCGCGAACGACTATCTGGCTGACGTCTACGGGCAGCTTTCCCCCGACGGGCGCGACCATTTCCCCGTTGTAGCGGCCAAGATCTTCCGGATGGCAACCACCGAGCCGACCCTGCAGGTGGCCGATCTCGCCGCGGTGGCCGCACGGACGCTGGTCATGGCCGGCGACGACGATATGGTCTCCGCCGAGCACACCCTTCTGCTGTACCGCAGCATCGACGATTCCGAGCTGGCGGTCGTCCCGGGCACCTCGCACGCACTGATCATCGAGAAACCCGACCTCTGCAACCGGATCATCCTCGACTTCCTCACCAAGGACCCCACACCCACTTTCCTGCCAATCCGGAGGGCGTAGGCCGCCGCGACTACATGCCCCACCCGGTAGCCGCAGCCTTCACGCCCACCGGCGGACGCGGAGCGACCGTCGCGCGCCAGCCACTGAAGTCGTCCGCACTCACGGAAACGGCGATCTTCCTATCACTTTTGACCACTTATTTTTGCCTTCCTATCACTTTCGACCACTCTCGCGGCCGGTTTGTCACGTTTTGTCTAGTCAAAACTGATAGGAAGGCGCGTCGGAATGGTCAAAACTGATAGGAAGGTTGATCACGAGGACCAGAATTGATAGAAAGCGGCTGCTCCGGTACGGGCTAATGACTGGATCAGTCCTCGGGGAGGGCGGCGAAGTCGCTCTTCACCTTCTTGTACCAGCCCATTCCCGATATGGGGTGCTTCCATCTGCCCTTCATCGCCTTCAAGGCGGCTTCGTGCGCTTGATCGCCGTTGGCAACAACTTCCTTCAGATGCTTGTCTTCCGCCTTGATGACCTCGTCGGCCGTGCTGCCGTGGAACGCGAGGTCACAGGGCCCGCCCATCTGCTTACACGTCATGGTCTTCATACGTTTGCTGGCTCCCTTGCGGCGACGGTGGTCTGCTGTGTTGCCACAGTAGGGGCACCCACCCGCCGCAGGCTTCTCCGATCCTGATCCTTGCCAGGGATGGCATCCGACGGGTCCGCGCCAGTCGCCGCTTCGCGGCTGTGCCTGTGCTCGGGACTGGGCACGCGGTACTATTCACGTACTATCTGTGACAATACGGATACTATCGGTGGATACTCTAAGCATGGGTGCGTTCGACCGCTGGTCAGATGGTCCCGACCAGGACACGCCGACCGAGGTAACAGCCGTTGGCAAGCCAGCCACGGTTACCGGGCTAGATGCGCTCGCCGAAACGCGTACTAGGGGCGAAGCTCACGCCGATCACCGGCAGAGCCGTGAGTCCGGATGGGATCAGCACCGGCTATTCGACCCACCGCGCGCTGAACTGGCGCGGTTCAAGATGGAGCGAGCCAGGCTACCCGAGAGCAGCCCAGAAGAGGCCGCCCGTTACATCGAACAGCAACGCGCTCGACGACCCTGGCTGCAGGCGGCGGAACGAGCATCGCCCGAGGCGCGGCGGATCATCGCAGCGCTCGACCAAGGGGCCGGTCACGGGCACATCCGCCACGAGGGCTGGGTCATGGAGGAAGCCAATATGCGCCGGGTTCTCTACCTTGAGGATCCAGCCCAACTCTGCGTCGGGAAGCGGCTCCGTGGCATTGATGGTCTGAAGCCCAACGACAAGCGGCATAAGTGCGGTCCTCTCGCAACGCGCATCACCGACCCTGATGCCTTCGCGACCGCGTTTGCCCGCGGAGCGGAACACCCCGAAGTCCGTGCTGCTCTCAGCACGCCACTCGACCAGAAGAAACGGCCAGACCCCGTACGGGTGCCGATCGCTGACCTGCTCGGCAAGGATGGTCATAAGCTCTGTACCGGATGGCAGCTGGAGCCGGTGTTGCGGGAAGTATGGATGCCGCGAATAAAAATCGACACGCGTGGCGAACAGCGTTGGCAGAAGAGCGCCAGCCAGATGTTCAGAAGCCTATTGCGCGGCCAGTACCCACGTTCGAGGGCGGAACGATCATTTTCATTCTGGACCACAACAAGGCACAGGATGGGTACGAAATCGTGACCATGTTTCCGCAGCCGCGAGACGATGATTTTCCAGCGAGCCGAGAGACCTGTTACTGATAGGAGACATCCATGGAAGGGTTCTACTGGAAACGGCATCCCGACGGCCCATTCGCAACACTCATCCGCGTCTCGACGACATACCTGCATCCCGAAGCGGACGACCTTGAATCGCTGCAGGGGCTCGCGAAACGCGAAAACGACGAAGAGATGCGAACCTTCAAGGCGGAGCTCCGCGAGGCCATCAAACGACCCGGATCGGTCCCGGCCGACGAACTGTGGAAGCACGTGGAGTACGAGGACGGCAGTCCCGAGGCGTTTTTGCGCCACCTCTGGCGAGACCTGTACGGCGACGAGCCAATCGACGCGCCCGAGCACGCCTGACCGTGTCACGCCTGCTTACTGCCTTTCGGGTGGGCGCGAACTGGACAGATTGGGCGGCGGTACGGTGGGCTTCCATGAGCAGCCCTTTCCCGTCTCCTGCCATCCGTTCGGCGCGGCTGGACCTGCGCCCCTTCGGTCCTGATGATGCCGGGCTTGTGTGTGCGCATCTTGCGGCCGGCGCGGAGCCCGAGGCACTGCCGCCGGGTGCGCCCTCAGATCCGGGTGACGTGGATGGGTGGCTCGCCGGCGGCGTGCACTGGCCGCAGCGGGAGGGGGTGGGTGTTCACCTGATGATGCTGGACCGCGAGGCCAGCAAGATCGTCGGGTCCATCAGCCTGTTCCACGCCGACTGGGAGGTGCGCTCGGCGGAGATCGGCTACGGCGTCCGCGGCGACGAACGCGGCCAGGGTTACGCCACCGAGGCGCTCGGCGCGGTCGCCCGGTGGGCGCTCACAGAAGGCGGCATCCAGCGGGCCTGGCTGACGGCGGCCACGGACAACGTGGCATCGGTGCGGGTGGCGGAGAAAGCGGGCCTCCGCCGGGAAGGGACGCTCCGCCGCGCCGGGCTGGAAGACGACGGGCTGCACGACCTGGCGGTCTTCTCCTTGCTCGACGATGAAGTGTGATCAGCCGCGTCCCCACTAAAAGTAATCAGGCCCTCGCCGATCCCCCTGCTGGCGGCCCGTGCCGCCGCAAGCGGGGGACTAACGGCTTAGGGGAGGCCGAGCTGCCGTGCCTGTGCGGCCGAGTCCCAAAAGGCGGAGATGGCGATGAGCTGGTCGCCGTTCCACTTGGCGGTCTGGCCGAACTCGACGTCGAACGCCTTCCCGGTCGGGAGGATTACGGTGCCGTCGGGCTGGGTCATCTCGCCGGTGAAGGTACCGGTGGCGTGGGTGACGACGGTGATCCAGTCGCCGCTGCCGAACTTGATCGGGTAAGGGAGATGGACGTGCATGTCGGGGAACACGCTCAGCAGCTGCTGCATCGCCGCGCTGTGCGCTTCCTTTCCGTAGACCGGCTCGGCCAGGCCGGTGATGTACGCGACCATGTCGGGGTGGTGGACCTCGTCCACGGCGGTGAAGTCGCGGGTGTTGAACGCATCGTCGCCCTTGTTCATGAGCACGAGCAGGTGCGCGGTCCGGCTGTTGTCCTGGGTTGTGTCAGGCATTAGTGCTCCTCGTGTTGGTGATGGATAGTGCTCCGCGCTGCGTGGAAGCCCTGCAGCTGGCAGACGGAGCCACGCGTGCGTTCGGTCCGGGGGTCTGGGTTTGGCCGGTGGCTGGCGTCACGAGAAGGCGGCCGCGTAGTCGGTCGCGAACTGCTCGAAGGAACGCGCGGGCCGGCCGAGGATCACGGGCACGGCGTCGGTGACGTAATCCGCCTCGCCCTCGGCGAACAGGGCCACTGCCTGCGCGTTCATCGCGGCGAGGCTTTCGGGCAGGCCGACGTCGGTCATGGCGCGCGTCTGCTCTTCGACCGTGAGCGGCTCGAAGGTGATCGGCCGGCCGATTACTTTCGAAAGCACCTCGGCCGCGTCCGCGAAGGTGATCGCCTCGGGCCCGGTCGGCCAGTAGGTCTGGCCCGCGTGCGCCGCGGGCGAGGCGGCGATCTGTGCGGCGACGGCGGCGACGTCCCGGGTGTCGATCATCCCGATCCGGCCATCGCCCGCTGCGGAGCCGAAGCTGCTGGTCTTGGCGATGGAGGGGGCCGACATGAAGAAGTTCTGCATGTAGGCGTTGTTCTTCAAGAGCGTGTAGCCGAGCCCGGAGGCGATCAGGCCGCTCTCTATCTCGGCCTGATCGCGCCGCCGGGCGATGGGCGAGTCGGGCGAGTTCTTGCTGGTGATCTTCACGACGTGCCCCACGCCGGCGCGCACGGCGCTGCCGACCACGTTCAGCTCCTGGACGGGGATCGCCGGGCTGACGAGCACCACGGCCGAGACGCCTGTCATCGCCGCGTCGATGCTCGCCGGGATTTCCAGGTCGCCCTCGGCGACCTCTACTCCCGCCCGGGCCAGTACGGCCGCCTTGGACGGGTCGCGGACTAGGACCCGCACCGGCTCTCCCCGCTGCGCGAGCAGGCGTGCCGCTTCTGTGCCGACCTTGCCCGCGGTGGTGATGAGGATCATCGTGATGTCTCCCTCTCGCCGAGGCGATGTTAGAGTGGACCCTTCTTTTAGTGTCTACTCTAACAATTTTGACCGAGACGTATTCCCCGCGGGCGGCCCTGGCACAGATGGCCGCGGCCAAATCTGGTCTCGACTCCAGCTATAGAGCGCGGTCCAACTTCACTGGATCCGCCTAAACTGTCGATGATGCCAAGCACTGGACTGCGTGAGCTCAAGAAGGAGCGCGCTCGCCGGCACATCGCCGACACCGCGGCGCGACTGTTCGCCGAGCGGGGCTATGAGCATGTCGCCGTCAGTGACGTGGCGCGCGCGGCGGAGGTCGCCGAGCAGACGGTGTACAACTACTTTCCGACCAAGGAGCAGTTGGTCACCGATCGCGGCCAGCAGATCCAGGACCGGCTGTGCGAGCTGATCCGCTCCCGGCCGTCCGGCGTCACCCCGGCGGCCGCCATCCGCGGCTACGTCCTGGCGTCGGTCGCCGGGATCCGCGGCATCGCGCCGGAGGTCTGGCGGGGCGAGCTCGGCTACCTGGCGGCCATCAGCCCGACCGTCCACCGGCTGGCGCTTGAGCTGGCCGATCGCCAGGCCGTCGCCATCGCCAGTGCCGTCAGCGACACCACCGACGTCCCGCCCGAGGTCGCCCGGCTGCAGGGGATCGCGCTGGCCGGGGTGTTCCAGATCATCATCAGCGAGGCCGGCCGCCGCGCCCGCGAAGGTCAGGACGGGGCACAGATCGCTGACGAGCTCTACCCGATGATGGAGAACGTCCTCGACGAGCTCGATCGCTGGCTCAGCGTTCCCGCTAGCTAAGGGGGCTGTCCCCCTCTCCAGCCGCGAGCTTCCAGATCCGGTACCGGTCCGTGCGGCACCGGGCACAGGGACGGTAGCCCGCGGCGATGGCGGTCGCCTCGTCCACGAAGAAGACGCGTTGCCGCACGTATCCGCCCCGTGCGATCGCGCGGAGGGCGGACGGGCAGTCGAGGCGGCCGTAGATCTTCGTGGCCCGGTGGCCGCCCCACTGCCCCTTCACCTCCGACAGGCAGGGTCTGCCGTCGGCACCGAGCAGGGTGTAGCTCACGGCGCGTCGTGGAAGACGAGCCCGAGCGTGTGCCGCTGGCCTGACCGGACGACGGAGACGCCATGCCTGACCGGGGCCGCTGACCAGCCTCTGGCCGAACGGACGGGCCGGTCCCGGGTGGTGAACAGGTAGCCGTGGCAGTGCGGGAGCAGGGTGGCGGTGCCGCGGGACTGCGCCCGCGGGCGCTGTTCCATCAGGAGGAATTCCCCGCCGGTGTGGTCGGTCCCCGGCTCGTTCAAGTTGATGACGACCTGCAGCGGGAAGACGAGGTCGCCATACAGGTCGCGGTGCAGGGCGTTCCAGTCCCCCGGCCCATAGCGGAGCAGGATCGCGGTCGGCCTGGTCTGGCCCGCGTCATGGCACATGCGCAGCCACTCGTCGAGTGTGTCCGGCCACGGGGCGGGGCGGCCGAGCCTGGCCTGCCACTCGCGGGCGATCGGCAGCAGCCGTGGGTACAGTGCCTGCTTGAGCCGCTCGATCGGCTCGGGATACGGGGTGGCGAAGTAGCGGTACTCGCCTTCGCCGAAGCGGTGCCTGCCCATGTTGACCGTGCTCCGGAAGTGCTCTGCCTGGTCGTAGAGCCCCCGGATCTGTTCCGCCTCACCGGCGGTGAGCAGCTGTGGCAGCTGCGCTCCGCCGTAGGAGTCAAGCTCGGCGGTGATCGCCTGCCAGTCGCCGGAGTCCACCCGCTGCTTCCACGGGTCCGCGCGGAGCAGCCCGCTGCCGCCCGGCGCGCTGGTGCTCACATCGTTGCTGTTCATCGGGCCGCCTCCAGGCGCAGGAGGGTCACCTTGGCCGCGGGGCCGCCGGCGTAGCCGCCGGGCGTCCCGTCGGCCCGCAGCACCCGGTGACAGGGCACCACCAGCGGCAACGGGTTGGTGGCGCAGGCGGTGCCGACGGCGCGGACCGCCTTCGGGTTGCCGACGAGCGCCGCGACCTGGCCGTAGGTACGGGTCTGGCCGTACCCGATCTCGGGCAGGTGCCGCTGCACCAGCTGCCGGAATCCCCGGGACAGGGACAGGTCAAGCGGGAGGTCGAAGACCTGGCGCCGCCGGTCGAAGTACTCATCGAGTTCCCGTGCCACCGCGTCCAGCCGCTTCGGGGCCCGCAGCACGCGCGGGCTGATCCGCTCCGACAGGGTCTCGAGCACGCGGTCGTGGTCCTCGATGTCGATAGGCCACCCGCACCAGCCCCTTCGGCGTCGCCGCGAGCAGCAGCGGTGCCCACCGGGGAGTCGACGGTGGTGTAGGCGACGTCGAGCAGGCCCTCGGCGTCGGCCGCCTGCCCGAGCCTGAGCCGCAGCTTCTCCAGCGTGCCGGCATCGGAAGGGGAGGAAGCAAAGTCTGGCGATACGTTCATGAGGGCGCTCCTTCTTTGATTGCGCCTGGGTAGGTCTTGCGCAGGTTCCTGACGCCATCGGCCGCGGCCCGGCGCGCCGGCGTCGGCCGTGCCGCCGATGATCTCGGCGATCTCGGCGTAGGGCAGGCCGGCGACGTAGTGGTACGCCACCGCCTGCCGTTGTTTGTCCGGCAGGGCCCGGACCGCCTGCCACAGGTCGCCGTCGGCCGCCTCGGGCAGGCCGAGCGCCGTCGCCGCCTCGGGCACCTCCTCGACCGGGGTGGGCTGCCGCTTGCGGGCCCGGAGTACGTCGATGGCCTTCCGGTGCGCGATCGTCACCAGCCACGCTTCGATGTTCGCGGTTTCCGGCAGCTCCGGGTAGGCCCGCATCGCGGCCAGGAACGTCTCCGACCAGGCGTCCTCGGCGTCGTGGCGGCCGAGCAGCACCCGGCAGACGCGCAGCACGGTACCGCCGTGCTGCTCCACGACCTTCTCGAACGGCTGCACGCTCATGTATAGCCCTCGGTCTTCAGCTCGGGACACGGACACGGACACGGCACGACACGGCGGGACGCCCGGTCAGAAGAGCCGCGGCCGGCCGGCCGGCCACTCGCTGCTCCAGGTCGAGCAGCGCCCGCTTGCGCCGCAGGCCGCCCGCGTACCCGGTCAGCGAGCCGCTGGCTCCCACCACCCGGTGGCAGGGGATGAGGATGCACACCGGGTTGAGGCCAACCGCGGCTCCCACCTCCCGCGGGGTGATCCCACCGCCGAGTTCCCGGGCGAGCTCGCCGTAACTGACGGTCTCACCGTAGGGGACCCGGGTGATCAGGTTCCAGACGCGCCGCTGATGCGGGCGGCCGACTGCCGCCACTGGCACGTCAAAGCCGAGGCGCGCACCGGACAGGTACTCGCCCAGCTGCCGCCCGATCTCATCGAAGCCGGCCTCGCGGTACGGGCCGAAGCCGCCCCGGGCTGGCCGGTGCCAGTGCTGCGGGAAGTAGAGCCCGGTAACGGCCCCATCCCTGGTCACGATGGTCAGGTCACCCAGGCTGGACTGGATCGTCGTGTGCGCCGCTACCCCGGCCGCTACCGGCGCCTCGCTCATCGTCGCCATGATCATCTCCTCACGTTCCGCTTGTACCTGGCAGACGTCTGCGGCGGCCGGAACGTGAGATGAGCGACGGGAGAAAACTTCGCATGCCATCAAGTCTCGCGGCATGTGTCGCGTCTCGCGGGATGTGGCGGCGGTGCTACCTCTCGAGAAGGGCGGAGGCGGTATCGCTCACGCGGTGGCTTCCGCCGCCTGGGCCTGCCTGCCCGGCACGAAGGGAACGGTGTCGGGCGCCGCACGCCGCGCCGCGAGAACCGCGTGGGCGGCCGCTCCGAGGGGAATCCGCAACGGCAGGTCCGCCGATTCGGCGGCGTCCACGACGCCGACGGCGAGCTCCTGCGGTGTGATCATCTGACCGCGCGTCCCGCCGGACCGGCCAAGCCCGCGGTAGGGGTCGTCCGGGAGCGTGTAGGCGGTGACGTCATCCAGTGCGCCCGAGCTGACCGCACCCGGCTCAAGCAGCGCGGCCTCGAGCCCGAACGGGGCCACCTCGAGGGCGAGCGACTCGACCAGTGCTTCGAGTGCCCATTTGCTCGCGGCATAGGCGGCACCCGGGGGCAGCACGATCCGCCCGGCGACGCTGGACATGAAGAGCAGGCGGCCGTGACCGCGGGCGCGCATGCCCGGCAGCACCGTCTGGGCGACCCGGAGGGCCCCGATTGTGTTCAGGTCGAGCAGCTGCGCGAACTTGTCCGGCGGGGTGGCCTCGACCGCGGCGTAGAAGATCACCCCGGCATTGGAAACGAGGATGTCGATCTCGCCCGCGGCCTGGACCGCGGCGGCGACGCTGGCCGGATCGGTCACGTCGAGCGGCAGCCGCTGGTCGACGTCGAGGCGGCCGAGGGTCCGCGGGTCGCGCGCGGTGGCCACCACCCGGTGACCGCGACGGGCGAACTCCGCTGCCGTCGCGTGTCCGATCCCCTTTGATGCCCCGGTGATCAGTACCGATGCCATGACGCTCTCCTGTCGGTTCAAGAATTGAACTTACCAGTCTGAGCGGTACGCTAGCACAGTGAGTTCAGAGTTTGAACCTAACGGTCGGCGGATCTGCCCGATCGCCGACGCGCTGGAGCTCATCGGCGACCGGTGGGCTCTGCTGACCATCCGCGAGCTGGGCTTCGGGGTGACTCGCTTCAACGACATCCAGGCCGCCACCGGCGCACCCCGCGCCAGCCTGGCCACCCGGCTGCGCGAACTTGAGCAGGCCGGCCTGGTCGAGCGCCGCCGCTACAGCGCCCGCCCGCCCCGCGACGAGTACGTGCTCACCCCGGCCGGCCGCGAACTGGGCCCCGTTCTGCGCGAGCTGCGGGTCTGGGGTGAGCAGCATGCCAGCCTCTCCAGGCTACGGCCGTAAGACTGGCCGATAGGATGCCCCGCGGGACGGACATGAGGAGTGACGTAGTGGCGCCAGCGACGCACGTGACCGCGGTGTTGTGGGATATCGACGGCACGCTGCTGCATTCGGGCGGAGTGGCGGCGCGGGCATTCCTCGACGCGGTGGCCGAGGTGACCGGTGACCGGCCGACGCCAGAGCGGCGCGACTACGGCGGCCGCCTCGACACCGAGATCGCGGACATGCTCCTCACGGCGGTGGGGCGGCCGACGACTCTCATTACCGAAGTACTGGAAGTACTTCGGCGCCTAGTCGACGAGCGCCGGCGAGCTTCGCGCCCAGACCGGCACCTATCCCGGCATCGACGCGCTGGTCGCCAAGCTGGCGGAAGCGGGGGTAAGGCAGACGGTGGTAACCGGCAACCTGGCCAGCATCGCGCGGCACAAGCTCGAAGCCGCTGACCTTATCCCCCCCATCGAGCCCGAATTCGGCGGCTACGGCGACAGCGCGCCCACTCGCGCCGCCGTGGCCCAGGTGGCACTGGACCGGCTGGTGGAGGCCGGCTGGCAGCCCGACCTTGGCGGGGTGTGGATAGTCGGCGACACGCCGCGCGACCTGGCCTGCGCCCGTGCCATCGGCGTACGGTGCGCGCTGGTGGCCACCGGCCGCAGGAACATCGAGGAACTGACCGGGCTGGAGGCGGACATCGTGCTCCCCGACCTTTCCGATCCAGGGCCGCTGCTCGATCTCTGGCGGCTCTGAGACAGGCATCGTGCACGTGGCCGGTGCAGGGGCACCACCGGCCGTTCCGGAAATCAGATTTTGAACTACCCGGCAGTCGGCGCCGCCTTATTACCGTGGGGCGCGAGGGCGGGGAACGAGTCAAGTCCGCCGCTGATGAGCCGGGCGGCGCGCTGCACATCGGCGGTCACCGCCCGGTGCAGCTGGGCGGGCGTGCGGGTTCCGTCGAGGTACCTCGGCAGGGCGCGGTACTGGACGCGCCACAGGCCGAGCAGGGCGGTGGCCGCGACCTGCGGCTCCGGGTCGTCCGGGCGCAGCCCGGCGCGCCCGGCCAGGATCCCCGCGACCATGGCGGTGGCCTGGTCCGTCAGGTCACTCTGGTAGGCCCGCAATGCGGGTGTCTCCCAGATCAGGGCGCCGAAGCGCCGGATCCCGGCCGCCGCCTGGGCCGGATCGTCCTGGAGGGCCAGCCAGGACGTCATGGCCCCCAGTTCGCCGTCCAGGATCGCCAGCACCGCCCGCACCGGCGGCACACCGGGGTCGGCCAGGCCGGTCCGCAGCGAGGCCATCGTCGCTTCCAGCCGGTCGAGGATCAGCGCTTCCTTGGCCGGGAAGTAGTTGAAGACCGTCTTCTCCGACACCCCGCACGCCGCGGCGATCTCAGTCACCCGGACGGCATCGAAGCCGCGCTCGAGGAACATCCGCGTCGCCGTGTCCGACAGCTGCTGCCGCATCAGGCGCTTCTTGCGCTCGCGGAGCCCCCGGTCTCCGCCGCCCCGCTCCCCGGCAGGGGCGGCGGCACCGGCCATTCCACCGTGCGCGATTCCATGCCCTCAGCATACTCATAATTTAGCCACAGTATTTTTTCTGCTACTATAAATTTCTAGCGGCTGAATCCGCCTGTGGACGCCGCCCCTGGCTGCTAAGGAGTTCCCGTGTCCGAGATCCGCATCGTGCGCGACTATCCCCAGCCCCCCGGGAAGGTCTGGCGGGCGCTGACCGACCCTGCGCTCATCCCGCTGTGGACCTCCACCGGCGCCGGCGGCCGACCAGAAGGCCTGGTCCCCGTCGTGGGCACGAAGTTCCGCTACGTCGCCAAGCCCAAGCCAGGCTGGAACGGCATCGTTGACTGCGTTGTCCTCGAGGCAGACGAGCCGTGGCTGCTGCGCTACTCCTGGGCCGACGGCAACGGCGGCGGCGACGTGACCCAGGTCGCCTACCGGCTCGAACCGCACGCGGGCGGCACCCGCTTCACGTACGAGCACACCGGCTTCACCGGCGTCGGCGGGCTGTTCATGTCGGCGCTGCTCGGCCGCGTCCGCACGAAGATGCTCGACCAGGGCCTGCCCCCGGTCCTGGACGACCTCGACGACGACGGCAAGCTCCGTCCCGGCAGCACGCTCAAGCCCGGCTCCTCGTGATGACCGGCGCCGCCGCCGTTCGAAAGGCTCCAAAGCATCAGCCCGAACGGACGCGGGTTTCACCTCACGGGTTCCGGCCTCACCGTCGCGCCGTGGGCGTCGCGCGAGCGGCATTGATGGGCTACGGTAAGCGCCTCATCCCGCCGTCGGATGGAGGGATCTACGACAAGGTTCTTGTTTCCCGGCCGGGTGGCTGAGTGCCGTGGCCTGGGCGGACGATGCCGTGTTCGTAGGAGTAGACGGCGACCTGCACCCGGTCACGCAGGCCGAGCTTGGCCAGGATGCGGGCGATGTGGCTCTTGACCGTGGCCTCGCTGAGGTAGAGCCTGGCGGCGATCTCGGCGTTCGACAGGCCCTGGGCCACGAGCCGCACGACGCCGAGTTCGCGTTCGCTAAGGCCCCCGGCAGCACCGGCAACTGAGGTGCCGGGGGCGGGGCCGCGGCAGAAGTCCTCGATTAGCCGCCGGGTGACGGCCGGGGCGAGGAGGGTCTCGCCGGCGGCGACCGTGCGCACGGCGCCGGTCAGCTGCTCGCGGCTGGCGTCCTTGAGCAGGAAGCCGCTCGCACCTGCCTTAAGGGCGTGGTAGATGTACTCGTCCAGATTGAAGGTGGTCAGCATCAGGATCCGCGCCCTGCACCCGGCCTGGACGAGCCGGGTGGTGGCCTCGATGCCATTCATGCCCGGCATGCGGACGTCCATCAAGATCACGTCGGGGTCAAGCAGCCGTGCCTGCGTCAGTGCCTGTCTGCCGTCGCCGGCCTCACCCGCGACGGCCAGGTCGGGTTCGGCTTCCAGCAGCATCCGCAGGCCCTCGCGGACGAGGTCCTGGTCATCGGCGATCAGGACGCTGATCACGACAGCACGCCCGATGGCAGGCCGTCGCTTAGGGGCAGCCGAGCGCGCACAGCGTACCCGCCGTCGGGTCGCGGCCCGGCCGCCAGTTCACCGCCGAATACGGCCGCCCGCTCGCGCATCCCGGCCAGCCCGTGCCCGTCGGCCGGGGGCTGGTGGCCCGATTCCGCGGCTCCGTTATCGGTGACCTCGATCGTGACAGCGTCCTGCGCGCAGCCGATCGTCACGTCGGCGCGGGCCGGGCCGGCGTGCTTGAGGACGTTGGTCAGCGCCTCCTGAACGATCCGGTACACCGACACGTCCACGGTCGCGGGCAGCCCGGCCAGGTCGCCGTCGATGACCAGGTTCACCGGCAGGCCTGCCGCCCCGACGCTGACCGCGAGCGCGTCCAGGTCGCCGATGCCCGGCTGCGGGGCCAGCCCGGTCTCCTCATCTGGGTCGCGCAGAACGCCCAGCAGGCGGCGCGTCTCGGACAGCGCCTGCCGTGCGCTGTTCTCGATCTTCTCCAGGGTCCCCTCGGCTGGCCTCCCCGACGCCCGGGCGCCAGCCGCCTGCAGCACGATCACGCTGAGGTGATGAGCGACGATGTCGTGCATCTCGCGCGCGATTCGGGCCCGCTCGGCCGCGGCGGCCTGCTCGGCCTGGCGCTCCAGCGCCGCGCTCCGCGCCGCCATCGCCACGGCCTCCCTGCGGGCGCGGACCAGCACGCCCGCCAGCAGGAATGCCACAATCTGGAGCAACGCCAAGGGCACGTCGGCCGGGCCGTCCTGCGTTCCGAAGAGCAGCCCTAGTCCGCCGTGACGGTTGAGCTCGGCCACCACCGGGACGGCGACGACCAGGCCCGCGGCCGCGCGACGCGGACTGGCGTGCGCGCCCAGGGAGTAGGCGGCTGCCAGCAGCACGAACGTGAAGGGTTCGGGTGTTGGGGGGTACGGGCCGAAGTCCGGGTTCAGCGGCCGGTTCTGGGTGAGGGCCAGCGCCAGGCCGGCCAAGATCGCCGCCCACATCAGCAGCGGAGCGCGGCGGCGCAGCAAGAGCGGGGCGCCCATGATCAGGGGCAGCAGCGCCCGCAGCCACCAGGGCCCGGTAATCGGGGTGCCGCTCAGATGGGGCGGCCCCCACGCGCCGAGCGCGGTCAGCCCGGCCGCGGCGATCGCCAGCCCGGCATCCACGATCATGCCCGGGTCACCGCCCGCCAAGCGCCGCACTACCTGCATGCCATCGACGGTATCGCCAGGCCAGACCCTACGCATCATCCCTGCGGCGACCCGGATTCACTCTTGCGGATGAACCGGTTCGCTCCCGCGAGCGCAGACAACCCGGCCGCGATCCGGGGACAGTAGGCGGCGGACACATCGGACTGGAGCGGGGAGGAGATCGATGAACGTCGTGGAGGCCAGCGGCCTGGGTAGGCGCTACGGCGGTACCTGGGCGCTGCGCGAGTGCACGCTGGCGATCCCCGCCGGGCGCGTGACGGCGCTGGTCGGGCCGAACGGGGCCGGCAAGACCACGCTGCTGAACCTGGCGGTCGGCCTGGCGGCGCCGTCGGCGGGCGAAGTCACCGTGCTGGGCGGCCAACGGGCCGGGTCGCCGGCCGCACTGGACGGGATCGCGTTCGTGGCCCAGGACACGCCGCTATACAAGAACCTGTCGGTCGCGGACATGATCTATGTGACCCGCAGCCTGAACCGGCGCTTCGACCAGCCCTACGCCATGGCCCGGCTCGACGAGCTCGGCATCCCGCCGAAGAGGAAAGCCGGGAAGCTGTCCGGCGGCCAGCAGGCGCAGCTGGCGCTGACCCTGGCGCTGGCCCGCCTGCCGCGGCTGCTGGTGCTTGACGAGCCGGTGGCGGCGCTCGACCCGGTTGCCCGGCACGACTTCATGGCCACGGTGCTGGCCGCGGCGTCCGCCGACGGGGTGTCGGTGCTGCTGTCCTCGCACGTGCTGACCGAGCTGGAGCGGGTGGCCAGCTATCTCGTACTGATGACACGGGGCCGGGTACAGCTTGCCGGCGAAGTCGATGACCTGCTCGCCGCCCACACCCAGGCGAGCCTGGAAGAGCTCGCCCTGGCCTATCTGCGCGCACCTGGCGAGCGCGGGACCACACCGGAGGTGACGCGATGACCGCGCTGACCATGCCCGCCCGCCCGGACTCCGGCGAAGCCAGCCTGCGGCCGATACCGTGGCGGCGGATGGCCGGGGTCACCTGGCGCCAGCACCGGGTCGCGCTGGCCGGCGTGGCCGTGCTGCTGGGCGCGCTCGCGCTGTACCTGTGGATCGCCGGTCTGCCACTGCACCACGCCTACGCCGCCGCGGTCGCCTGCCACCCGGCGAGCTCGGCTGTCTGCCAGGGCTTGGACGCCACGCTGGCTGGCATGGACAACTTCCTGTCGAATGGCTTCATCCTGCAGGTGCTGCCCGTGCTGATCGGGGCGTTCGTCGGGGCGCCGGTGCTGGCCAGGGAGCTGGAGAGCGGCACCTTCCGCTACACCTGGACCCAGGGCTTCGGCCGGCGGCGCTGGGCGCTCGCCAAGCTGGTGCTGCTCGCGGTTGCGGTGACCGCCGCCGCGGGGGCGTTCGGCGCGCTGCTGACCTGGTACTACGGGCCGTTCGTGGGCAACCAGACCCTCGGCCTGCCCAGGACGACCCCGCTCACCCCCGCCCTGTTCGACCTGCGCGGGGCCGGGTTCCCCGCGTGGACGCTGGCCGCCTTCGCGATCGGCGCCCTGGCCGGGATGCTGATCCGCCGTGTCGTCCCCGCGATCATCGCGACCCTGGTCGTCTACACCGGGCTCGCCTTCGTCACCGCCGGGTTCCTGCGCCAGCACTACCTGACGCCGCTGCTCACCTCCAACGGCAACAGCGTGCCCGACAACGCGTGGGTCATCAGCCAGTGGTGGGCCAAGGACGGCAGGTTCGCCTTCGGCAGCTATCCCCCCGCCAGCGTCCTCAACCAGTTCTGCGCGCCCCCTCCATCAGGGACAGGGAAGGGTGGGGGTTTGCAATGGGGGCCGTGCCTGGTCCAGCACGGCTACACGATGTGGACCAGCTACCAGCCGGCCAGCCGCTTCTGGCCCTTCCAGTGGATCGAAGGCGGCTGGCTACTCGCACTGTCGGTGCTGCTCATCGCCGCGACGGTCTGGCTGGTCCAACGCCGCGCCGCGTGACCATCCGTGCGCTGCTTGGCGGAGACCCTACGGCACAGTTCCGAAAGAGGCCATCAGCGCGTCGCTGCTATCTTCTCCGGGACTCAGCGACCCGGCGCCCCAGATGCTTATTCGTGGCTGGCGGTCAGGGTCACAGGCGCGTGAGAATGCCAACCGCAGGCGGATCAGGCACGGGCGCGACCGGGGTGCCGCCGCCAGCTGACGACAGCCACAGGGTGCGGCCGAGCACGGTGACCGGCTGGGCCGCGGTGGACAGCCGGAGCCACCAGCAGGGGCCGTAGCGGCCGACCGCGTCGAGCCCGAGGACCCCGCCGTCGCGCCGGGCACGGGAGAGCAGCGAAACCCCGGCCGGCGCGAGCGGACCCAGCACCAGCCGCCGGTCGCCCAGTCCGATCTTCGCCGTGCCCCAGGCCACCGCGTCCACTTCGATGCCGGTGACGGCCGGATGCCAGGCGCAGAGTTCGTCGACGGCGGCCAACAGGTCCCGCTCGTACGCGGCCACGGCGCGGCGCTCGAGGCGCCGCCACTGCCTCGCCCGCACCGGAGCTCAGCTCTCCAGCCCGGGGGACGCCAGCGGCAGCCCGGCGTCGGCGTCGACCAGTTCCGGTTCGAGGGCCTTGACGGTGGCTATGGCTTTGGCCGACGGGCGCGGGATGAGGGCGGCGATCAGGCCGGCGCTGAGCGAGGTGATCGCGCCGAAGGCCCAGACGTGGTGGAACTGGACGAGGGCCTGGTCCAGGCCGGCTGCCTTGCCGGTGAGAAGGACGAGGATGGCGATGCCGAGGGAGCCGCCGACCTGGCGGCTGGTCTGGTTGACGGCGCTGCCGATAGCGAAGCGCCCGGGGTTGAGTGAGGAGACGGCGGCGGCGGACAGGACCGGGAAGCTCAGCCCGATCCCGAGCCCGACGATCAGCGTCCCCGGGAGCCATTCGGCCAGGTAGGACGGGGTGACGCCAACGCGCAGCACGTACCAGGCCAGGCCGATGGCCAGGCACGTGGCCCCGGCCATGATCACCGGCCGGAAACCGATGCGCGTGGCCAGCTTGCCCGCGGGCCCGGCCACCACGGCCACGACCAGCGGCCCGGGCGTGACCGCGAGCCCGGCCTCCATGATCGAGTAGTGCCACACCTCGGTCAGGAACAGGATGTTGCCGAGCAGGATGGCGAAGAAGCCGGCCGCGTAGAGCAGGGTGGCCGCGTTGGCCGCGGCGAAGGACCGGTCGGAGAAAAGCGCGAGGTCGATGACCGGCTGGGGGTGGTGCTGCGACCGGTAGACGAAGGCGGCGGCCAGGAGGACGGCGGCAACGAACGCGGCGATGATCCGCGGGTCGCCCCAGCCCCACCCGCCGCCCTCGGAAACCGCGGCGACCAGCGCCGCCACCGCCAGGGAGATCAGGACGACGCCCAGGTAGTCGGGCCGCGCCCCGCTCCGGTTGCGCTCGGACTCGACCAGGACGCGGCGGCCGACGATCAGGATCGCGATCCCGACGGGGACGTTGACGAAGAACACCCAGCGCCATCCGCCGGCGGAGACCAGGGCGGCGCCGAGCGAGGGCCCGGTGGCCACGGCCAGGGCGCCGATGCCTCCCCAGAGGCTGATCATCTGGGTCCGGCGGGCCGGCGGGTAGGCCCCGATGAGGAGCGCGACGGACGAGGGCACCAGGAAGGCGGCCCCGACGGCCTGCAGGACGCGGCTGGCGACCAGGGCCGGCACGTCGGGTGCGATCCCGCAGAGGAAGGAGCCGGCGATGAACACGGCGGTCCCGATGAGAAAGGTGCGCTTGCGGCCCTGACGGTCGCCGCTGCGGCCCCCGGTCACCAGCAGGGCGCCGAACACAATCGAGTAGGCGGTGATGATCCAGGCCAGCGAAGCCTGGCTGGCCTGGGGGTACGACGTCTTGATGTCAGGGAAGGCGATGTTGACGATCGACAGGTCGAGCGACGCCATGAACGCGCCCAGTGCGGTGATGACGAACACGATGAGGCCGCGATGACGCGGGCCGGGCGGCTCGGCGGCTCTGTCTTGCTCGGGTGCAGTGTGCATGCGGTCAGACCCCCGTACTCGGCGATAAACCTCACTCTAAGGTAGTGAGTTCTATAAAGCAACGGACTATGATGGGGGCATGCAACGGACGAGCTTCCGTGAGATGAACTGCTCGGTCGCCCAGTGCCTCGAGGTTGTCGGGGAGTGGTGGTCGATGCTGATCGTGCGTGACCTGTTCCTCGGGATCACCCGTTTCGAGGACTTCCACCAGCGACTGGGCATCTCGCGCAACATCCTCAACCAGCGGCTCGAGCACCTAGTCGAGAGCGGCGTGGTCGGCCGGGTGCCCTACTGCGAGCACCCGGTCCGTTACGACTACCGGCTGACCGAGAAGGGCAAGGACCTGTGGCCGGTCCTCACCGCCATGCGGCAGTGGGGAGACCACTGGGCGGCTCCCGAGGGCGCGCCACTGGAGCTGGTGCACAACGACTGCGGCCACGTGGCGCAAGTCGTCGGCGCCTGCTCGGTGTGCGGCGAGCCAGTCACCCGGCGGGACATGCACGCCGTCAGCGGGCCCGGGCACCGCGCGAAGGCGGGCCAGCGAGCCGATGGGGCGCCGGTCAGCGGGTGATCGCGGGGCCGCGTACGGGCGGCGCCGATCAAGAGCGGTTGCAAAACGGACCGGTAGTCCGTACAGTAAGGGGACTTCTAGTCCGCTTATTGGAGGTCGGGTGACCGCATTCGCAGCGGATAACCGCGAACGAGACCGTAGGAACTAGAAATGACAGCAGGCGAAACCCACGTGGACGGCGCGCCGACCGCTTCGTGGACGTTCTCCGGTAAGTACATCAGCCTCACCACGTACAGGCGGGACGGAACGGCCGTGGCCACGCCGGTCTGGTTCGTGCAGGACGGCGACCGGCTTTTGGTCCGCACGGGCGAGGGCTCGGGCAAGGTCAAGCGCATCCACCGCAACCCAGCGGTAGGGGTCGCGGCGTGCACGGCGACCGGCCAGCTCCGGGGACAGGAAGTGAGCGGGGTCGCCCGGGTGCTTGGCGGCGCAGAGGCCGGCGCCGACCTGCGGCTGATCAACCGCAAGTACCGGTTCGCTCTGATGATCGCCAAGGCGCTCTGGTCCGTCCAGTCCGCGCTGCATGTGGGCCGCCGGCGCACCACGCCGGTGATCGTCGTGATCACGCCGCGCTGAGGCCATCATCCATGACCGTCACCGAACGATCCGATGCCGCCAGGAACCGGCGGGCGGTGCTCGAGGCCGCCAGCCGGATCTTCGCCAGCGCAGCCGACCCGGGCACCATCACCATGGACGACATCGCGGCGGAAGCCGGCGTCGGCAAGGGAACCCTGTTCCGCCGCTTCGGCGACCGGGCCGGCCTCATCCGCGCCGTATTCGATGCCCGCATCGCCGACCTGACCGAGGCGATCGCCTCCGGGCCGGCCCCGCTCGGCCCGGCGGCGGCGCCGCGCGAACGGATCCCCGCCGTCCTCGACGCCTTCGTCGCCTTCAAGCTCCAGAACCGGCAGCTGACCGCCGCCCTGGAACGGCCCGACCGCTCCCCCGGTAGCGGCACGCTGTTCCAGACGCCGCAATACACGACGGCACACGCCTTCTTCAGCGATCTGCTCCGCGACCTGGTCGGGCCAGGCCAATGCTCCTGGATCGCGCACGCCCTGCTCTCGGTCACCCGCATCGACCTCATCGAGCACCTTCTGCTGAACGAAGGCTGGCCCGAAGACCGCATCAGGAAGCAGACCAGGGACTACGCGGAACTCGTCCTCGGCGCCGCGGCGCACCACGACCAGGGACAGGGCTAGCGCCGATTCATCAGCCAAGCCCATGGGATGGCTGGCTCACCGTTACCCTCCTGGGTGCCCAGGCCCTCGGATCTGGTCGACCAGGCACCACAGACTGCTGCTTGGGTTCGATCGTGGCGGTGAACCGTCAAGCTCATGCTTGCGATCAAGTGCCTGCGCGCGCCGCCGGGCATCCTCGTAGCGGCCGACGAGCTCGATGAGGGCAGCGGCAGTGGGCACCTTCGCGCAGCCGAGCAGGTCAGACGAGATCTCCTGAGCCTTGTACCGGTGCAAGTCGGCGGTCTGATCCTGGAAGTGAAGCAGGAACCAGAGTTCGATGCATGGATTGGTAACCGCGATGCTGATGCTCGTCGATGTCGAACACGCACCAGTACTGGTCGTAGGCATCCCCCTTCCCGCGCTTGGCGGCACGGAGATCAGCAGAGCGCTGAGCGGCAGCCATCTCGACGAGTTGCAGCGGCGCCCCGTGAAACTCACCGACGGCGACGATCACGCGCTCCCGGTGCATCCGGTGCCAGTGCGTCAGATAGACAGGCTCGGTCTTCTTCCCCTCAGTGAAAACCAGGATCGATTGCCGCTGCGCCGCGCTCGACTTGCCCGGGCGGCTCGGGCCATCGCCGCGCCTCGGACTCACCTCTGCTCGCCCGCCGCATGCAACGCGGCCTGAGCGAACTCTTCCGTCGCGAGAATCGGCGTCGCGCCATACCGGCCGGCCCGGTACCGGCGCTCGACTGCTTCGTCTGTGCGCGGGCTCAAGTCGGCCAGCGGGAACAGCCTGGTTGCGCCGTCATGGTCCTTCTCCGTGAACCACACCTGATCACGGCCGACGACGCGATCACCCCGTGAGTCTCCGAGCAACGATGCCTCGTGTGAGTTGAAGATAATCTGCGCGCCCTTGGGGTTGGACTCGGGGCTCTGGAACAGTTTCACGAGCTGGGTGACGAGCGCAGGGTGCAGGCTTGCCTCGATTTCATCTACAAGCAGGACATCGCCGTGCGCTATCGCGTCAAGGATGGGGCCAGACAGCCCAAGCCAGACCATCGTGCCGAGGGATTCCTCACCCGGATCGAACTCGACGTCCCCCGCGGCCCCGCGGTGGCTAAGCATGACGAGCGGCTCAACCTCAGCTAGCTCCTGGTCCTTGCCCTCGGCTTCTTCCTCGCTCCCCTGGAGGATTCGCTGGGCCTTGCGGATCCGCTCGGCCATCTGCGGATCCAGTTCACGGACTCGTGCGTCGGTGATGCCAAGGTCGGCCGCCTGCAGGAGGGCGAGCACCTGCTGTCGATACTCTTCCTCCCGGAGCAGCCCGGCCGTGTACGCCCACCGGTACGGGCGGTTGGCGGCCTCGGTCAGCAACAGGTTTCCCGTGAACCACTCCCAGAGTGGCAGCAGGTCAGGATGGTTAGCGGCGGCAGCGGCCGAGAGCAGCAATGAGTCATGCCGCAGGATCTCGGTGACAGCACGACCCTTCGCGCGGTTGCGCTCTCCTAGCGTGACCTCGTCACCTGCCCGGCGAAACAGCAGCGCCGCCTTGCCACGCGGATAGCGATAGGCCCATTCCTCCAGTACCCGGTCATCATCGACCACGAAGCCGTACTCGTGCCGGATGCCGTGCAGCACGAGATCCACCTCGAACCGGGATGGGACACCCTCGTGCTCAGGGTCGAGTCGGAATGCATGCCTCGGCACGCCCCGCCCTGGGGCATAGCTGCGGAAGGAATGCACCACGTGCATCCTCATGTCATGCATGGCCCGTAGCAGGTTGCTCTTGCCCGAGGCGTTTGCGCCGAAGACTCCGGCAGCTGGCAACACCCGGATGGGGCGCCCGTCTTCCCGCCACGGCACCAGGCGCGGGACGCCCTCCTCCGCAAGCGGGGTGGCGAGCAGGGAAAGCTCGACCGGGCCGCGGAACGAGCGTACGTTCTCCGCCCGGAACGCGAGCAGCATTGATGCATCCACGAGAGGAATTTCTTCGGCCATGAAAGCGATTATTGCGGGAAATCAGTAATTAGCAACTTATGAAGCTTCCCGGGCCGATCAACTCATACGGCCGCAACCGAAAGCCTCTACCTCCTGAGCCCCGTCCAAGCCGAGTTCCTCGGCGCCTCAGCGTATGCCGCGGCGGCGAGTTCACCGCACCGTCCAATGAGGTTCTCATCCGACTGGGTACAGTTGCCCAAGGCAGCACTGATCCGGTCGGGCGTGGGAATTGCTTCGTCAGGTTAGCCCTGGACTTCGAACTGCGCCGTCTGCACGTCGCGAAGTGCTCGTCTTCCGCTAGGAACGGTTGCTGGACCGTGGCGAACCGCAGCGAGCATCTAGCCGTTTCCCAAGGAGGGGACGTTCGACACTGGTTGACGCCACTAGGTGGGTGACGCGTGCGGATCGATCGGTCAGACTCGGCCGAGGAGCCCGAAGACGCCCATGTGGCGCGGAACGGCCGGTCGGCTCCCGACGGCCCGGACGCCGCTGGCAAGGACGGCGGCGCGGCGGTCAGTGGTGACGGCCCCTCTCACTCGCCCTCCGCCAGTTCGGACACAGCCCTGCTGACGGAACGGTTCGAGGCTCACTATGCCAAGGTCGATGCTGTTTACCGGCAGTAGTCATCGACCACGGACATGCCCACGCAGAAAAACTCGAACGCGAACCTGTCATCCTGGGGACACGCCACATCGAGGCCGAAGGCCCGAAAGCCGACCCGGTACAGCCGGATGACCGACTGAGGGTGCAGGGCCGACTGGCCGAGGCGGCCGATTTTGGCAACGTCGAGATTCCTCGGACCCCCGGCGGCGACCTTCCAGACGATCCGCGCAATTACAGCAATCCGAAGACTGGACGATCTGACGCTAGCTGGTCTCTATACGACCGGGCTATAGCTGCGGCACGCGAACACTCGGGCGGGGACCTTGGCCCAGACTCCGTCAAAATGTACGACTGCAATCTTGAGACCGGAGAGGGCACAGGAACTCTCATCGGCGAGCAGACACCGGACCGGCTGCGTGGTTGGCGGATTGACAGCCAAGATGGGCACGTGAACTGGTGGGATTGGACAGGCGGCAAGAAGGGGTCCGGCGGCGTTCACGGTCATGACTGGTTTCCGGAGGATCCGTCTACCCCAGGATCGCGCTACATCGGCTGGGCTCCGTGGCAAGATAGCGACGGGAACATCCTTGAAGGGAACTAGCCAAGCGCCTAGGGTCGGGGACCTGGCCACGAGGGAGGGGCATATGCCGCCTAAATTGACCGCCGTGTTGGCTACTCTTGCGCTGGAGGCGAGTTCCGGCGAATTCGCTGCCGTTGAAAGATTTCTAGGCGGATCCTTTTCCGTGCTTGCTGAGATCCGCCGGAACCCTGTGGCGAAGATCGACGCGGTCGACCTAACCGGCCCGGAAATTAGGGATTGGCTCTCAGAGCTTCCGATCGGAAAGCAATGCTGAGCTTCACGTTGCCTGGATCGCCGATCGGCTTGGCGCTCAGATGAGCTTCGAAACGTTCACGGCTAACGTCGACGATCTCTGGTTCCCCGCAATGGACGATGTTGTCTGTGTGCTGGACCCAGACAGTGATCTCATGGTCCTCGTTCTCGATCACGAGGAACTCATTACGCTCTCAAGCGTCGATCTCAGTGAAGATGGCAGCAAAGTACGACGCGGACCAGAGTCACCAGCCTGAGCAGCATCGTAGAGTGGATCAGGTCAGCTCTTCCCGCGCCCTAGTTGTTTTGTGCTTCTCCCGCCTGGACCAGTCGCTACGGGCCAGCTCGTAGACGAAATCACCGTGCTCGGCGCCGGGCATCAGGTCAGCGTCCGGGTAGTGGAACGTCCTGACCCGGCGCATCCCGCACTTCTCCAGCACCCGCCACGAGCCGGCGTTGTCAGCCATCGTGGTCGCGACGACATGGTCGAGGTGCAGGCGCCCGAATGCTGACCCGATCAGGGCACATGCTCCCTCGGTGGCAAGCCCGCGTCCCCAGAACGCCGGATACAGGCGGTAGCCAAGCTCTGTGCCACCGGCCAGGCCGTAGCTGTTGGCCAGCTTAAGGGAAAACCTCCCGGCCATCTGCCCTGTTGCCTTCTCGATGGCCGCGAAGGAGCCAAGCCCATCGGCCAGCTCTCGGTACTCACGCAGGTAAGCGGGCAGGATTGTCGACTCCACCGCTGCGAGCGAGGGTGGCTGCGGAGTAATGAACCGCATGACACGCGGGTCGCCGTACAAGGCGGCCAGCGGCCCGGCATCCGCCTCGGTAAAACGCCGCAGCAGCATCCGCTCAGTCTCCGCCACGATGCGCACAGGCCAATCCAACTACTCCCAGGCCAGTCAGCGCCAGCAAGTTTCCCGCAGCGGCCGACCAGATCGAAGCGGGCTACAGTGACCCGCGCCCCGCTCACCATTCGCGATGGACTAGTTCCGATCTCATGGGTACGGTGCTTAGCGGCGCACCAAGGCCATCACCGGGGCTACTGCTCAACAGTTTACCGCCGCTTATCATGGGTCCGCGCTGGCCGCGGCGGCGCTCGGCCAGCGGTGCGAGGTGCCCAAAGCGGGGCGTTGCGATAGCGTCTCGCCTGAGGCACTGGACTGCGGGTCCGTGTCGCCAACACGCGGAGGCGACTGGCGTGAATCCCGTCCATGGGTCGATCGCTGGTCGCGAGGCGGAACTAGCGGTCGTTCGGCGTTTCGTAGGCGGCCACGCCGACGGTCCGGCGTCGCTGACCATTGCGGGTGAGGCCGGCATCGGCAAGACCGCGATTTGGGCGCAGGCTCTGCTGGACGCTCAGGCGGCGGGAGTCTCGGTCCGGACCTGCCGATGCAGCCAGTCGGATGCGGCCTTGTCCTTCGCAGGTCTCGGTGATCTCTTCGATGGGCTGGACCCATCGGAGCTGGCGGCTCTGCCCGCCGTCCAGCAACGAGCGCTATCCGCTGCCCTGCTGATCTCCGGTGACGGCGACCGCGAGCCAGGCAGCAGGGTCGTCGGAGTCGCGGTGCTTGGAGTGCTTCGGGCTCTCGCCCGGTCCGGGCCGCTCCTGCTTGCCGTCGACGACGTCCAGTGGCTGGATATCAGCTCCCGCAGCGTTCTCTCCTTTGCGCTCCGGCGGCTGGACCACGAGCCGGTGCGGCTCATCACGTCCTGCCGCACGGGCGCCGCCAGTGATGCCACATCGGACCTAGGCCTGCCGGGCGAGCGGCTCGTGGTGGGTCCGGCGAGCGTCGGCATGATGCAGCGGATCATCCAGATCCGGCTGCGCGAGCCGCTCGCCCGGCCGATACTCACCCGGCTGCACCGGGCCACCGGCGGGAACCCGATGATGTGCCTGGAGATGGCCCGGGCACTGCAGCGCCGAGGCGCCGAGTTCTCGGCGTCCGATCCTCTCCCGGTGCCGGCTGACTTCAGGGTCCTGGTCACTGGAGCGGCTCCGCGGGCTCGCACCGCAGACACGCGAGGCGTTGCTGCTGACGGCCGCACTCGCGCAACCCACGGTGACTGCCGTGGCCGCTGCGGTGGGGGACGCTGCTGCGGCAGCGCGATGCCTGGAGGAAGCCGTGGCGGCAGGCGTCCTGGAGGTCGACGGTGAGCGGGTCCGTTTCACACATCCGCTGATCGCGTCGATCCCGTACGCGGACCTGAGTCTGGCGGCTCGCCGGGCGCTGCACGAGCGGTTGGCGAGAACAGTGACCGATCTGGAGGAGCGCGCCCGGCACGCCGCGCTGGGCTCGGTCGGGCCGTCATCCGCCGTCGCGGCTGCTCTCGACTCCGCGGCCCGGCGCGCCCGCCGACGTGGCAGCATCGACGCCGCCGCCGAGCTTGCCCGACTGGCGCTCAGCCGGACAGCGACGAACGACCCGGACCGGCTGCGCCGGACCGTTGACGCGGCACGGTACCTCTTCCTTCTCGGTGACCCGGCAGCGGCGCGAGAACTGCTCGCAGAGGCGGTCGACGCGACCCCGCCGGGGCCTGCGCGGGTAGACGCTCTACTGCTGGCCGCATCGATCGCGTCCTGGGAGAGCGGAGATGCGACCGTCGCGCGCTGGTGCGAGCAGGCACTCGCCGAGGCGGGCGAGGACAGGCTGCTGCTAGCCCGCAGCCACGCTACCTTCGCGGAGACGAGCCCCTCCGGGGCCGCTGTCGACCTGTTCCACGCTGAAGCGGCGGTGGAACTGCTCGAGACCATGCCAGCTCCGCCCGACGGCCTGCTCGCGAACGCGCTGACGAACGTAGCCATGCACCGATTTCGGCTGGGGCAAGGGCTGGCCGTCTCGACTCTGGAGCGCGCCGTGGCCCTGCAGGCGCAGGCGGAGCCCGTCCCGGTCAGCGACCGGGCCGGCCTCGCCCTTGGCATGTACCTCAAGGTTGTCGACCGCTTCGAGGAGTCACGCGCCTGGCTGCAGATCATGCGAACCTGCGCCGTCGACGAAGGGGATGACAGCGCGCTACCCATCACGCTGGGGCACCTCGCCGCCCTCGAGTGCTGGGCAGGTGAGTACGACCTCGCCATCGCGCTGGCCACGGAGGGCCGGGATCACGCCGAGCGGATGGGGATCCGCGCTCCCATGCCGGCCTCAGTGCACGTACTGGCCCTGGCCTATCGCGGGCACACCGGGGAAGCGCGGGCGCTTGGCGAGCGTGATCTCGCTGCGGACGAGTCCGCCGGCTTCATGTCGGCGGTGGCGCTGGACCTGCGAAGCCTCGGCACCGCGGAGCTGATGGCCGGCGACCTTCCAGCGGCCGCCGACCACCTTCTCCGTGCATTGCGGATCTCATCCGAGGAGATCGGTATCAACGAGCCGGCCATCCTCCGGTTGCACCCGGATGCGGTCGAGGCACTAGTCGCGCTGGGACGCGTTGCGGAGGCGGAGAGGCTGACCCAGCAGCTCGACGCCGCCACCGAGGCCAACCACCACCCGTGGTCGACGGTTATGGCCGCGCGCTGCCACGGCCTTCTGAAGGCCGCCAACGGCGAACTAGCCGCGGCTGTCGAGCTGCTCGAGAGCGCTCTCGTCGACCATCAGCGACTGCCTATGCCTTTCGAGGAGGCCCGGACGCGCCTGCTGCTTGGCCGCATGCTCCGGCGGGCAGGTCACCGGACTCACGCCCGCCGGGAGCTGGAGACCGCCTGCGGCATGTTCCTGAAGCTCGGGACGCCAATTCAGGAACGGCAGGCGCGCACGGAACTAGACAGCATCGGCGGCCGGCGGCGGCTGGAATACGAGCTCACCCCCGTCGAGCAGCGGATCGCCGACCTGGTGGCAGCGGGTCAGACCAACCGAGAGGTCGCCGCAGCGACGTTCACGAGTGTCCGGACCGTTGAGAGCCATCTGGGCCGGATCTACCGCAAGCTCGGGATCCGGTCGCGCACCGAACTCGCCGCGCGGCCACCGGCGTGATCCCCGCGGATCAAAGTTGCGTAGTTCCCCTGACGCGGGCCAGCGCCCCGCGCTCGTAGCGTTCCGGGCATGACCACACAGCGCCCCCGCGACCCGGACGGCCCCAGCTCGGTATTCCTCGTGGAGCGCTACCTGCCGGCTGCGGCAGCCGGGAACCTGGCATCGTCGGTCGCTCGCGCGGCTCAGCTCTGCGCGCGGTCCGCCGAGTCCGGCTCGGCCTCGAAGGTGCAGTACCTGCACTCCGCCTACCTGCCCGCCGAGGACACCTGCTTCTGCCTGTTCCGCGCGGCGACGGCTGAGGCTGTCCGTGCCCTGAACGAGGAGGCCAGCTTCGCGCTCGACCGAATCGCGGCAGCGGTCCAGCTCTACCCGGTCACTTCCCCACCTGACGAACCCTGAATTGGAGATCCTCTGTGTCGCATCCCCCGCACCTACTGGCCAATCGGCCCGCCAGCCCGGCACGCAAGCGACCTGGCCGCAGCGTCGCGTCGCTCCTGCTGGTCGCCGGGCTGACCGTCAGCGCAATGACCGCCCTCGCCGCGTCGCCGGCCAGCGCCGCCAGCGTCTGCGCCCCCGGCGCGGACACATGCGTGATCACGGACGCGGTGCAGACCCCTCTCGGCCCGGTCACCATCGCAGTCAGCGCCGCGAACGTCGTCACCGTGCAGCTCACCCCCGACCGCCACGAGGACCCTGGTCATCGGGATCCCATTCGCCTTCCCGCCTGGTCCGCCGACGCTGCCCGGGTACGCGCGCACGAGCATCACAACCGCGGGCGGAGTGGTGAACATTGACACGTTCCTTGCGCCGCCAGGGGCGGCGAACTCGTTCGCCCCGCCGGACCTGGCGATCGTCTCCATCCACCCGCCCGGCCCGTGCCGTGTCCAGACCAGCGGGACGACCGTCGTGTTCACTCCGATCTTCCCGCCAGGACCGCCCAACTAGCGGCACGGCTGACTACCCAACCGCATCAACTCCGACGCGATTCGCGTTCGGCTCACGGCCGTGATCTGCGGCCGCAAAGGAGATCATCATGATCGGAACTGGCACGAGCAGAGCCCTGCTCGCCGTCGCAGGCTGCGTGCTTCTGGCCAGCTGCGGCTACGGCAAAACCATCCACCGCGCCCGCTGGCCCAAACCCTGCTGCCACTTCTTCTGTGGCAACCCCTGCTGCTTCTGCTGCGGCAACCCCGCTGCTTGCAACTTCTTCTGTGGCAACCCCCGCTGCCACAGCCGCCGCTGTCAATGCCGGCGGCAGCGGCATGACCGCGTGCGGGCTGATCACCGAACAGGATGCGAGCGCGGCTCTAGGCAGTGCGGCCGGCCGCGGCACGGCGGGTGGCACCGCAGCCCTTTCTGAGTGCATCTACGCCGATGGTGCACTCCTCGTCAGCATGAGGGCGGACAGCAAAGCGCTCTACGATCAGTCGCTTGCAGGGGCGCAGGCCAAGGGCTTGCCGAACCTGCCCGGCATCGGTGACAGCGCGTTCAAGTCGGGAACCGATAAATTCTGCGCCCTGCTCTTCATCAAGGGAACGACGCTCGTCAGCGTCCTGCTCAACGCAACCAATGCGCAGGATAGGGCCGTCGCAGTCGCCAAGATCGCAGCCTCGAAGCTGTAGGGATGCCTCACCCGGTGCTCCGGCTTACCGCGCCGGGCTGGTGACCCAAGAACCGAATCTCGACATCGTGCGACGCGGGCCGACGAACAAGGTCGGCCCGCGTCTTCCCTTGTGCACCGGCATGGCGGCCTCCAGCCAGTTGGCGCTTAGCTGGCGTGCAGGACGAAAAACAGGAAGCACAGGAAGCGCCGCCCGTCCCCGATGTCGGCGGGGAGCAGCTCGCTGGGGGTATCCGGCGCGACGGCTGGCTCGCTGATGACCGTTATCCGGAAGCCGGCGGCGGTGAAGGCGTCGGTCATCGCATGCAGCGGCCGGGTCCAGAAACGCAGCACCGCGCTCTGGCCGCCCGCGGTCCACTCAACGGTGTAGTTGTAGGTCGCGAAATAATCGGGCTCGAGGCGGGCCTCGCGGTGCCACATGTTCTCTCTGAACGGATGGTTAACACTGGCGATGAGCCGCCCGCCGGGCTTGAGCACGCGCCGCAACTCGGCCAGGGCCGGCCCCAGTCCTGCAGGTAGTGCAGTACCAGGGAAGCGGTGACGTCGTCGAACGTGTCGTCGGGGAAGGAAAGCGGGCTGCCCAGCTCGGCCACCTGCAGGTCCGCGTCGTCACCGAGCCGCCGCCGGGCCTGCTCCAGCATCCCGGCGCTTTTGTCGATGCCGGTCACGACGGCGCCCCGGTCGCGCAGCGCCGCGAACAGAGCGCCGGAGCCGCAGCCAGCGTCGAGAATCCGACGGCCAGCCACATCCCCCGCCAGCGCCAGCATCGCGGGGCGCTCGTAGTAGGCATTAACGAAGCCGGTCTCGTTGGACGCCGTGTACCCCTCGGCGAAGCTGTCATAGTCGTTGAGCCCCGGCGGATCCGCAGAGTCAGCAGACAGCGAGACGAACCTGGCGGACATCTGCCCGGGGGGATTGCTGTCGCTAGGCATACGGCCCATGCTGGCATGCACCGTTCGCAGCGGCCACCGGCTCGTCTCACGTTGAATGTCGTATGCGCCACCCATACGACACAGCCGTGCAGCATTTCCTTGCGCGGTCCGCACTCAGGCGACTATCCCGGCGACGAGCGTCAGCACGAACCCCGCGACGATGATCGCTACCCGCGCATAGTGCAGCCGGTCCCAGCGTTGTTGCTGCTCGCGCCAGTCGGCGGGGTGGTGGTCGGCTGTCCACGTAGCGGAGCGGTTGGCGATCGGGACGAGCAGGGTGACCGACATGACGACGCTCACGACGAGCAGGGCCGCAGCCGCGACGGCCGCGTCGCCGGCCGGCCCGCCCCATGTAGCGGCGGCCAGCCAGGCCGTGAGGAGCAGGGACCCGATGTACCAGAACGGCATTACGCGGCCGAGCACCCGGGCGCCATCGGCGCTGGCCTCAATCCAGGACCCGACGGGCAGCCGCCGCAGGATCGGGCCGACGAAGACCGCGACGGCGAACTCGACGCCAACCATGAGGCCGACGACGGTTCCGGTGACGACAGCGAGCGTGGTGAGCATGACAATCCATCCTTTCTAGCACTGCTAGATTTTCTAGCAGTGCTAACATAAGTTGTCGCGAGCCGAAGTGCAAGGGGAGGAATCATGGCGGAGGCAGGTGCCCGCGCGCAGCGCGTGGCCGAGCGCAGGCAGCAGATCCTGGACGCAGCCCGGGCCATGGCGGAGGCCGATGGGTGGACGGCCGTCACGTCACGGCGTCTGGCCGACGCGATCGGATACACGCAGCCCGTGCTCTACGGTCACTTCCCGGGCGGGAAGACCGAGATCATGCGCACGGTGGCGCTGGCCGGCTTCGCGGAACTGGCGTCGGCGACCCGGGCGGCCATGGGGCGCAAGACAGGTCAGCAGGCGGTCGCAGCGGTGGCGGACGTGTACCTGGACTTCGCCGCGACGCATCCGTCGCTCTACGAGGCGATGTTCCAGCTTCCGATCGATGCGCGCTTCGCTCAAGACGACTCGGAGACCGAACTGCGCTCCGGCTTCAACGCGCTGGGCGCCGCACTCGGCAACGACGACGGAACGGCAACCGAACTGCTTTGGAGCGCACTACACGGCATGAGCCTGCTAGAACGCGCCGGCCGGATGCGCCAAGAGCACAGGCCCAACCGGATAACCGAACTCGCGGCCCGCTTCGCCAACTGACCCGGGGCCTGGTCATGCGATCCCCGGTCGGCGCACGCGACCGGCGAAGCCGACGCCGGGTGACCTAGCTGGGCGCCATGTCCACGAAGCGGCTGTAGTGACCCTGGAACGCCACGGTCACCGTCGCCGTCGGGCCGTTCCTGTGCTTGGCGATGATCAGGTCCGCCTCGCCCGCCCGCGGCGACTCCCTCTCGTACGCATCTTCGCGGTGCAGCAGGATCACGACGTCCGCATCTTGCTCGATCGAATTATGTAGGTTTATCCCATTTGCTATGAAATTGTGCGTTTCCTTGACCGTCGCGTCATAGACGGGCTGCGGCCCGAGCGGCTCGATGGAAACGACCTTGTCCCAGAAAATGTCGTTGGACGCGATTTCCCGCAGCGCGTCAGAGTCGAGCGCATCCGCGCACCGCATGAGCCTTTCGCGTGACGGGCAGCTCTTGTAAAGCGTCGTACCGCAGTAGTTCGTGCCGATGGCGGCCTGGAACTGGCGCTCGGTGAGACCCGCCCGCACGCGCTCGGACTTGACCAGCTCCCACACACCAAGCGGCACCGTGTCGACGTTGGTGTTCGCGGTGCGGCCAGCGAGCAGGATGCCCAGTTCCCTGGCCGTCTCCCCGCGCCTGCCATGCACGCCGACCCGCGCGCAGAAGGTGCGCAGACTCGGCCCGTCGGCAACGATCACGTGATAGCCGGGGGCGTACCCGGCCTTCTCCACCTGCCGGATGCGCGCGACTATCCCCAGCCGGGACAGCAGATGCGCCACTCCGTCGGCAAGCTCCCGGCTTGAAGACGCGTAGTACACCTTCGGCGCGGAGTTTGTGCGGGGCAGCCAGACGCACCCGTCAGTCGCCCACAGGTGCTTCAGGAAGACGCAGATCTCTTCGTCGCTCGCGGCGAAGAGGGCGCTCGGCAGGCGCTTGTCATGTGCGCCCCGGTATTCGATGCCCAGCTCGCGGAACCAGTCGTGAATCGGGTTCCCGCGCCCGTGGGTGCAATGAGCAGGGGCGGGCAGGTAGACGTGCCACCAGGTCTGCTGTTGGACCCGGCGCGGCGAGATGCCGAATTCCGCGGCCGCCGCGGCCTCGACGAACTCCAGATTCTCCGGGTCGTTCGAGGTGTAGTGCACGGGCTGCTTCTTGATGACGCAGCCGTCGCCGAGGAGGTGCGCGAGTAGCCCGAGCCGATGCTCGGACCAGCCGAGGCCGGCCGCCATCGGAGCAGGGGTTCGGCGCGGGATCGCCAGGCGGTCACCAGCCACCAGCTCACCGAGGGGAATCCAGCCGGAGAAGGTGAGGAAGGGGTGGTTGGCGTTGCCTTAACCTCACGGCCGGAGGCCAGCCGGAGCCGGAACACCTCCTTGGTGCCGGATTCGAAGACGTTCGTAACTGGCGCGGGTACGAGCTGGTGACGGTCATCCAGCGACCAGACCAGGACGTCCTCCCAGCCGTTCCGCATCAGCTCGTCGAAGGTGACCGGGGTGCCGGTGTCTGCCCGCAGCACGGTCGTGTCACCGGTCAGGCAGCCCGACTCACGCAGGTCGGAAAGCATCGGCTTCTTGTCCTGACGCTGCTCAGGACCACGGTTGAGCTGCGAGAGCGCCACCACCGGGACCTGAAGCTCCTTCGCCAGGAGCTTCAGCGACCGGGACATCTCGGAAACTTCCTGCTGGCGGCTCTCCGTCTTCTTGGGCGAGGACATCAGCTGCAGGTAGTCGATGATCACCAGCTTGAGGTCATGCCGCTGCTTGAGCCGCCGGCACTTAGCCCGGATCTCCATCAGCGACATGTTGGGCGAGTCGTCGATGAACAGCGGCGCGTCCGCGACCTCGCTCATCCGCTTGGCGAGCCGTCCCCAGTCGTCGTCGCTCATCTGGCCGGTGCGCATGATGTGCATGGGCACCCGCGCCTCGGCCGAGAGCAACCGCATGGTGATCTCGTTGCGCCCCATCTCCAGCGAGAACACCACGGTCGGCAGCCCGTGCCGGATCGTCGCGGAGCGGGCAAAGTCGAGCGCAAGGGCGCTCTTGCCGACGGCGGGGCGGGCGGCGACGACGATCATCTGGCCGGGGTGCAGGCCGTTGGTGAGGGAGTCCAGGTCGGCGAAGCCGGTGGGGACGCCGCTGATGCCGCCGCCGTGGGCGCCGATCGCCTCGATCTCCTCGAGGGCGGCCGGCATGATCTCCGACAGCGGGTGGTAGTCCTCGGCGATGCGCCGGTCGGTGACCGCGTAGACCTCGGCCTGCGCGCGGTCGACCAGATCGTCGGCGTCGGAGTCACCCGCGTAGCCGAACTGCACGATGCGGGTGCCCGCTTCCACCAGCCGGCGGAGGATGGCCCGCTCGCGGACGATCCGCGCGTAGTAGCCGGCGTTGGCCGCGGTCGGCACCGAGGCGATGAGCGTGTGCAGATAGGGCGCGCCGCCGATGCGGGTCAGCTCGCCGCGCCGGGTGAGCTCGTTGGAGACGGTGATCGCGTCGGCCGGCTCGCCCCGCGCGTACAGGTCGAGGATCGCCTCGTGGACCAGCTGGTGGGCGGGCCGGTAGTGGTCGGACGGCCGGATGACCTCGATGACGTCAGAGATAGCGTCCTTGGACAGCAGCATGCCGCCGAGTACGCACTGCTCCGCCGCGACGTCATGCGGCGGCATCCGCTCGAACTCCTCGCCGCGCTGCGTCATTTCGGTAAGGCTCATTCGGCGCACCCTCCCCCCGCGTAACGGCCCACCCTCGCCGACACCTTCCTATCAGGAGGGTCTGACAACGGGGCTTCCACATTCTGGCCGGTCTCACCGCCGCCGCCAACATGGCCCTGTGGATAACGTGTTGAGAACCTGTAGCAAGCTTGTGCGCAGTCAGTGGATTACGGTGTGGACAAACAACCAACCTAACGCAAGGCGCCTCACCTGACCTGCGAGTTCAGTATCCACGGGGTGTGCAGGAGAAAAAGTCGGTCACGTTTTGACCGCACGTTTTCCACAGAGAACTCCACAGGCAGCAACGGGTTGCCTGTGGAAAAAGGGTGCGGGTAGCCCGTTAGTCGACGTTTTTCCCCAGATATGGAACGGACCGTTGATTTCCGCCCGCAGCCGCACGCGACCACATCGCGGGCAGCCGAAAACGGGGCGGCAGCCTGGTCAAACCCCATGCGGACCCGGCCCGCGTGGGCTATCATCCGCCTGTGTGTTCGAATGTGGGGGATGCAGTCGATCGCATCACTACCGCGATTGACCAGCTAGCGAGTGATGCGCACGGCGATGCGAGCGGACCTGAGCTGGCGGCGCGGGTGGCCGTTCTCTGGCAGATGGTGAGTGACCTCGACCCGGAACTGGCCCGGCGCACGCAGGGGTATGCAGAACCGCCGGGTGGCGCGTTCCCTGATTAGGACGCGCCACCCGGCGGGCACCTGTGGACTCAGCGGCTTTCCTGTGGAGAACGATCCCCTGTGGAAAGCCCTGTGGATAACACAGCCAGAGGCTGTGGATTACTCGCCGGAGACCTCGACGTTGACCGAAGCGGTCACCTCGGGGTGCAGCCGGACCTGGACGCGATAGGCGCCCGCGGACTTGATCGGGTCCGGCACCACGATGGTGCGCTTGTCGATCTCCGGGCCGCCGGCGTCCTTCAGCGCGGTCGCGATGTCGGACGCGCCGACCGAGCCGAAGAGGCGGCCGTTGGAGCCGGCCCGCCGCTTGACCCGGACGGTCAGCTTCTGCAGCGGCCGGCCACCTGCTGGGCGTCTTCCATGGTGCGGATCTCCCGGGCCGCGCGGGCCCGCTTGATCAGGTCGACCTGCTTCTCCCCGCCCCGGGTCCAGTTGATCCCGAACCCGCGCGGCATCAGGTAGTTCCGGCCGTAGCCGGCCGCCACGTCGACCACGTCGCCGGGGGCGCCGAGGCCGTCGACCTCCTGGGTCAGGATGAGCTTCATGCGAGCCATTGGTCAGTCCTCCCCTGTCCCTAGCGGGCCGTGCTGGTGTACGGGAGCAGCGCCATCTCGCGCGCGTTCTTGATCGCGGTGGCGACGTCGCGCTGGTGCCGGGTGCAGTTCCCGGTAACCCGGCGCGCACGGATCTTGCCGCGGTCGGAGATGTACTTGCGGAGCAGGCCGGTGTCCTTGTAGTCCACGTAGCTGATCTTGTCGTGGCAGAAGGCACAGACCTTCTTCTTGGGCTTGCGAATTGGTGGCTTCGCCATCGTGGTGCTCCCCTTGAGAGCCCCGCGTGCTGCGGGGATGGTTCGTACTTGATTATTACTTGATTGTTAGAACGGCGGTTCGTCGGAGTAGCCGGCGTCGGACGCCCACGGGTCCTCGTTCCGGCTTCCCGCCGGAGGAGGACTGGCCGCCGGACGGCTGGCCGCCGTATCCGCCGCCCTGACCGCCGCCGCCCTGACCGCCGGCCGGGGCGCCGTATCCCCGCCGCCGCCGGCACCGCCGGTGCGGTTGGCCCGGGCAACCTTGGCGGAAGCGTTCCGCAGGGACGGGCCGACATCGTCGACCTCGACCTCGTAAACGGTGCGCTTCTCGCCTTCCTTGGTCTCGTACTGGCGCTGCTTGAGCCGACCGGTCACGATGACCCGCATGCCGCGCTGCAGCGACTCGGCGACGTTCTCCGCCGCCTGCCGCCAGACGTTGCAGGACAGGAAGAGGCTGTCGCCGTCCTTCCACTCGTTGGTGGCCTTGTCCATGAACCGCGGCGTTGAGGCGATCCGGAAGGTGGCAACCGGCTGGCCGGACGCCGTGAATCGGAGTTCCGGATCGGCGACGAGGTTGCCGACGACCGTGATTGGGGTGTCTCCTGCAGCCATCGTGGCGCTCCAGGTCGATAGCAGAACTAATGGGGGTCTATCAGCGGTGCTCGGGCCGCAGAACCTTGGTCCGCAGCACGCCCTCGTTGAGGTTGAGCTGGCGGTCGAGCTCCTGGACGGTGTTCGGCTCGGCGTTCAGATCGACGACCGCGTAGATGCCTTCCGGCTTCTTGTCGATCGGGTAGGAGAGGCGACGCTTCCCCCAGATGTCGAGCTTGCCGACCTTGCCGCCGTCATCGGTTACGACCTTGAGGAACCCCTCGAGCGACGGCTGGACCGTCCGCTCCTCGAGGTTCGGGTCGAGGATGATCATGATTTCGTAGTGACGCATGCGCGCCCTACCTCCTCTGGACTGACGCGGCCACGGTCTTTCCGTGACAGGAGGTCGCGGGTGACAGAACTCTGTCCCACCCGCAGCCATTAACTGTACCAAGGGGCCGAGACCCGCCCGGGACGAATTCGGAGTTCAACCAGCCGCCAACGTGGGAACACTTCCGGTAAAAACCAGACGATGAAGTCCCCCTGGGAGGCAGTCATGGCTGGCAGCACCGAAACCAGCAGCCAAGGAGCATTCTCGGCTCATCAACCTTAACTCAGACGGCCGACCGCACCCCGTGCTCAACCTGGCCAGTGTCTTCACCCTAGTTGCCGGGCTGGTGTCGTTCGTGCTGGGCATGATGCTCAGGTACGACGCGGGCACCGGCAAGGGATTTGCCATCGCGGCCGCGGCCATCGGCGTGGTGTGCTTGGTGGTCGGCCTGTTCGCGCAGATGGTGTCGGCCACCCGTGAGGAACGGATCCTTCTCGTCTGCGGCATGGTGGCCGGCTTCGTCGGCTTCGCCCTCGGGCTGGCGCATGGCGGTTTCTCCGGGTAACTACCGCGGGACGCGGACTACGCTTTAACGCATGATGCGTATCGGCGGCCACTTTCACTCGGACAACCCGCTCGAAGACGCGGTCGCGTGCGGCGCACGGACGGCCCAGTTCTTCCTCGGCGACCCGCAGGGGTGGAAGGGGCCGGTGATCCCCGGCGGCGACCCGGCCGCGCTGGCGGACGCCTACGCCGCCGCCGACGTGGACATCTATATCCACGCGCCGTACGTGATCAACGTGGCGTCCACCAACAACCGCATCCGCATCCCGAGCAGGAAGCTGCTCGGCCAGCAGCTCAAGGCGGCGGCCTCGATCGGGGCCAAGGGCCTGATCGTGCACGGCGGTCACGTCACCGGCGACATCGACCCGGCCCAGGGCTTCGCCAACTGGGTCAAGGCGCTGCAGCAGATCGAGCGCCCGCTGCCGCTGCTGATCGAGAACACCGCCGGCGGCAACGGCGCGATGGCCCGCTCGCTCGACGCGATCGCCCGGCTCTGGGACGCGGTGACCGCGGCGGCCGACGGCGGTGGCGGCGAGGTCGGCTTCTGCCTCGACACCTGCCACGCCAACTCGGCCGGCATCGACCTGGCCGACGCGGTCGACCGGGTGAAGGCGATCACCGGCCGGATCGACCTGGTGCACTGCAACAACTCGCGCGACGAGTTCGGCTCCGGCGCCGACCGGCACGCGAACTTCGACTCCGGCACCATCGACCCGCAGGCCCTGGTGGCCGTGGTCCGCGCGGCCGGCGCCCCGGTGGTCTGCGAGACCCCCGAGGCCGGCCTGGCCGCCGACATCGCCTGGCTCCGCGACCAGACTTAGTGACGTCTGCGGGCGCAGGGCAGGTCAATCCCGCTAGCGGCAGCGGATTTCTCATTTCTGCCCGGTTAGTTCGCCGCGGCTTCCGCGGGTTCGGGGGTGCTGTTGTTGCCCCGGCCGCGGCCCCAGACGATGACCAGACGGTCGGGCGCACCGTCGAGGACGCCACCGGCCGGGTCGTCATTGAGCCCGGACGCCCGGACACGGTCCCGTTCGGGATGCAGGATGTCGGCCACCATGGTCCCGGCGAGCAGGCCCACCGACAGCAGCCGGCCGGCGAGTATCACGAAGTACCAGTTGGCGGTTATCCCGGCCGGCGGCTGGTACAGGTTCACGAAGTAGCCCCAGATGCCGAAGAAGTAGGCCACCTCGGCCAGCTGCCAGAGCACGTACGACCAGAACCGGGGCCTGGCCAGCACCGCCAGCGGGACCAGCCAGATCACGTACTGCGGCGACCAGACCTTGTTCAGGATCAGGAACGCGGCCAGCAGCAGGAAGCAGAGCTGCGGCAGCCGGGGCCGCCGGGGCGCGGTCAGCGCCAGCACCGCGATGGCCACGCAGGCGATGGCGAAGGAGCCCGATGAGAGCAGGTTCAGCGTGCCCGGCGCGCTGTCGCCGAGCACCGGGACGTTGTAGTGCTCGAACAGGTACCAGACCGATCCCCAGTCGGCCCCTCTGTCCCGGCTGAACGCGTAGAAGCGGGCCCAGCCGGCCGTCGCCGGGATCGCGACCGGCAGGTTGACCACCAGCCAGGCGATGAGCCCGGCGACGAAGGCCTGGGCGAACTCGCGCATCTTCCCCGCCCGCAGGCAGAGCAGCAGCAGCGCGGCGAAGAACAGCAACGGGTAGAACTTGGTCGCCACCGCCAGCCCGAGCAGCACCCCGGCCAGGTAGTGCCGCTTGGCCGCCCAGGCGGCGAGGCCGCCCGCGGCCAGCGCCATCGCGAACAGGTCCCAGTTGACGAACGCGGCCAGGATGAGGGCCGGCGACAGCGGGACGAGCAGCGCCGCCTTCCAGCCCGCGCCGTCGCCCTCCCGGTCGGCGGTGGCGGCGGTCGCGAGCACGCCGGCCAGCAGGCAGAGCGCGAGCAGCACGACGGTGACGTAGTAGAAGTCCTTGCCGCGGCTGTAGGGGTCGCTGACCGAGCGCACCAGCCACGCCCCGGCCTGCATCATCGCGCCGAGCAGGACCGGGTACTCGACCGGGTGCCCGTAGTAGGGAACCTTCCCCGCCGCCAGCTGCTCGTTGTAATAGAGCGGGTAGATGTCGGTGTAGCAGGCGTCGCGGAACTGGCCGGTGAAGGAGTTCCACGCGCCGCCCGAGCTGCACGGCGTCTTCTGCCAGTAGCCGAGCAGCGCCGCCAGCGCGGTCGCCCCAATGCCAGCGCCGACGTACGCCGGATACCTGTACCGCACGTGTCCTCGCCCCCGCTCCGGATGCCTACCGCAGGCTACCGCTGCGTCCCGGTCCCGGGCGCGGAGCCTGCCCCGGCCCGGCGCTTGCGCCGCCGCCGCCGCGAGGCGGTTGTCCACAGCAGGGAGCCGGGCAGCACCGTGACCAGCACGCCGCCGACCGCCAACCCGCTCTTGACGCCGCTCTCCGTCGGTCGTGGCGGAGTTGCCGCCGGGCGGCGGGGGGCCGCCAGGGTGGCTTGAGTCGTCGTCGGGGTCGGCGCGCCGGGTGAAGGCGGCGGCGTCCCCGTCGCGGTGCCGGTCGGGGTCCCCGTCGGAAGGCCGGTCGGGGTCGCCGTCGGGAGGCCGGTCGGAATCCCCGTCGGGAGGCCGGTCGGGACTCCGGTCGGGGTCGCGCTGGGCGTCGCCGTCGGCGACGTGGTCGCGCAGCCTGCGCCCATGACCGGGCCCGGCCTGCCATGCACCTTGCCGGGGTGGCACTTGGGGGTGGTCTTCTTCTTCGGCTTCGCCTTGGGGAGTTTGCCGATCATGTTCCACAGCGAGCCGGTGAACTCCGGGTTCTGGAAGCTTTGCACCGGCAGGTTGCCGAACTCGGCCTGGGCGAAGGTGTTCCAGATCTTGGCCGGCCAGTAACCGCCGACGCCGGAACCGCCCAGGTCCGCCATGCTCTCGTGTGATTCAGGACTCTGGCTTTGGGCGAACATGCCGACGGCCAGGGCGTACTGCGGGATGGCGCCGAGGAAGAAGGCGGATTTCTCACCGGAGGTCGTCCCGGTCTTGCCGATGATCGGCCGGCTGCCCAGGCCCACCGCCGCGTTGGTACCGGTCCCGTAGACGGTGGTCTGATCCATCGCGTACTGCACCTGCGAATCCAGTGCCGGGGTGAGCACGACGCGCGACACGACGTCGGGGGTCTGCTTCGGGCCGGCCGGCAGCTGCCAGTACTTGATGACGTGCCCGGCGTGGTAGGTGCCGTCGTCGTCGATGGTCGCGAGCATCTGCGCCTGCTCGTTGACCGACAGCGAACTCGCGCCGAGGGCGACCTGCGGGACCTCGCCGATGTCACCTTTCAGCCCTGAGGCGACGATGTCGACGCCGTAGGCCTGCGCCATGTTAACAACAGCGGTGGTGGTGGCCCGATGGGTCAGGTCGTCGAAGGCCGTGTTCGAGGACAGCGCCAGCGCGTTCTGCACGTCCGATTCCGACAGGTTGTCCCCCTTCGGGCCGACCGGCTTGCCGATGGGTTCGCCGTCGTCGTTCTCTTCCTTAATGGCACCTGGGTTGCTGCAGCCGTTGCCCTCGCCCGGCAGGAAATACACCCCGGCCGAAATAGCCTCGGAGTAGGTTGGCGAGCCGTCAGGCGCGATGCAGAGATAAGTGCTTGAGTTCAGGATGCTGTTCTGGACGTCCATGCCCTCCTGCACCGCCGTCGAGAGGTCGTACGGCTTGAACGATGACCCGACCTGCTCGCGTAGAAGCGTGGTGTTGTCGTCGCAGTCGTCGGCAATGCACTGCTTCGTGCGACATGTCCTCGCCCCGTCCGGGGTACTCGGCGAGGATCTGCCCGTTACTCGGGTCCTGTAGCTCGGCGCCGATCATCGCCCAGGGCGGGAGCTTGGGGTACTCGCTCCCCCCGGCGCTGAGCAGCGCCATATTCTCATTCACCGCGCGGTACATCTCGAATTCCATCGGCTCGCTGATCGTGGTGACGATCTTGAGCCCGCCGTCTTCAAGCTCCCCGATCGTGAGGCCGTCGCCGGCCGCCGCGTTGGTCGGGTCGTCGCCGGTCGGCTTGGGGTTCTGCAGCTCGACGCAGACCTGCTCCATGAGGTAAGCGGCCCAGGGCTCGGTGGAGGTGGTATGGCAGCCCTGCGACAGTCCCGGTGGCTTGTAGGAAGGCGAGTCGGTCAGCAGCTTGGGGAACGCCATGGAGTCCGCCTGCTCCTGGCTGAGGTCGCCGATCGACACCATGCCGTCGAGCACGTAGTGCCAGCGGGCGGTGAGTGAGGGCCGGTATTGCGGCTGATAGTAGGTGGAGGGCTGCTGGATGATCGCCGCGATGACCGCGTCCTGGGCGACGGTCAGCTGGGAGACCGGCTTGCCGAAGTAGGTCTCCGAGGCGGCTTCGACGCCGTAGGAGCCGTCGCCGAGGTAGATCACGTTCAGGTAGTTCTGCAGGATCCAGTCCTTGGACTTCTCCGACGACAGCTTCTGCGCGATGAAGATCTCCTTGATCTTCCGGCTGACCGTCTGCTCGGTGCCGACGGTGGAGTAGTAGTTGCGCACGAACTCCTGGGTGATGGTCGAGCCGCCGGAAAGGTTGCCGCCGCTGCTCATCAGGTCGTCATAGGCCGCGCGGACGATGCCGGTGGGCGAGATGCCGCCCTCGTGCCAGAAGTTGCGGTCCTCCGCCGCGATCACCGCGTCCTGCATCGTCTTGGGGATCTGGTTGATGGTCAGGTTCTGCCGGTCCTGGTTGCTGATCGTGCCGAGGACGGTGGTGCCGTTGCTGTAGTAGACGGTCGAGGACTGCGCGAGGACATCAGAGAGCGCCGCCGGGATCGTCGCGCTGCTGTACATGTAGTAGTAGCCGCCGAGCAGGCACAGGATGAACAGCACGAACGCGCTGCCGACGACGGCGAGTGCCTTCTTCCAGGTCCAGCGCCGCCACCAGTCACCCTTGCGCTTGCCCCGCGGGCCGCCGGGCCGCCAGGGCCGCCGGGCCGCCCGCCGGGACCGCCGGGACCGCGCCCGGGGCCACCCGGTCCGCCGGGACCGCCAGGTCCCCCGGGGCCAGCCGGCCCGCCGGGGTAACCAGCGGTCGGGCCACCGCCCGCGCCGTACGCGCCGTACGCCGCACCCGCGCCCGCCGCCGCACCGTAGTAACCGGTCTCATCGCCGGCGCGCCAGTTGCCGCCCGGCCGCCCGCCCGCGGGCTGGCCGCCGGGCGGATAGGCGCCGCGGGTCGCGTCGAGTGACGTGGCGTCGCCCGGCCGCGGCCCGGTACCGCCGGTACCGGCACCGGTGCCCGGCGAGTTCTCCCAGCCTCCGCCATCCGACCAGTAGCTGTACCCGGGGTCCTCGCGAGGCCCGTCCGGGGCCGGGCGGACGGGACTGGTAAGTCCGGTCTCGTAGTCCGAGTCAATAGACGGGTCACGCCAGAAGCCGTCGTCCCCCCACCCCTCCGGCTCCGGGTACTTGTCGTCGTTGCTACTCACACGTCCTCGCAGTGGCTGTGAGCGAGCCCTTTGGCCCGTACCTGGCTGGGATATCGTCAGGGCCGGCTGGCACGCCCGTGGCTAAGGGAGCGGGGCAGCCTGGTCCCGCCGATCCCACACGTTACATGCTGCTGTCAGCGGTCCCGGTTAGTTCGGACGCACCCGGCCCCGGCGCCTCACGGGCGGCTCTCCGGTGCCCAGCACGTACGACGTGGCGAGATGATGCCAGGCACAACTTTGACAGACCTCAACGACATACACCCTGATGACCGCCAAAGGACTGGCCCCGGATAACGGTGAAGACCCCCACGAGGGCGGAGACAACAGCCGTCAGCGCGCCTACGCCCAGGGCCACCTGGACGGGGCCACTGGAGAAAAAGCCCGATTCAATTACCCAATGCATCCCTACAAGGTCCGGGCGTGGCTGGCCCCGTCAAGGACCAGCGGGTGGCTGGCGGCCAGTTCCTCATCGCCGCTGCCGGGGCCGGCTACCACCAGGATGCGGTCATGGACCCGCAGCACATCGACGTGGTGGCCATAAAGAGCGCTGAGGACCTCGGGCCGCACCACTTCCTCTGTCGTACCACTGGCGGCCCGCCCTCCGGCCAGGTACACGAGCCGGTCCATCACGGGCAGCAGCGGGTTCATTTCGTGGGCGGAGAGCAACACCGTGACCTGGTGCCGCTTGGCCACGCGGTCAAGCACGGTGACAATTTCCTGCCCGCTGTGCAGGTCGAGGTTGGCCAACGGCTCGTCCAGGATCAATAGGCGCGGCCGGCTGATCAGGGCGTGGGCGATCAGCACCCGTTGTTGCTCGCCGCCGGAGAGCTCCCCCACCCGGGCATCGGCAAAGTGGCTAGCGTCCACCGTTTGCAGCACCTCGTCTACCAAGGCTGTGCGCTTGGCCGACCGCAGTGGCACCCCGAAACGGTGCCCGTCGATACCCAGGGCCACGAGGTCACGAGCCCGGAGAGGGAAATCGGGGTCAAGCAAAGCCTTTTGGGGCACATAGCCGATGGACCGCGTGTGCCCGGCCCCCTCTCGGCCGTCGACGAACAGCCTTCCTGCATTGGGCCGCTGGAGGCCCAGCACCACACGTAGCAGCGTCGTCTTACCCGCGCCGTTGGCCCCGATCAGCCCAATGAACTCCCCTGCGTACAAGGAGAAGGATACGTTGTCGAGGACTGGCCGTCCCCCCAGGGTCACACCGATGCCCTCCAGACGGACAACCTCGCGCCCTGCTTCACCACTCTGTTGGCCCGTTGTCACAGTTTCTCAGTCGAGATTTTGTCAGCGACGGCCTTCTGGAGGGCGCTCACTTCGGCGACCATCCACGTCTGGTAGTCATAGCCCGGAGTCGGCATTGTCTCGTAAACGCCCACCACTGGGATCCCTGCCTTCTGCGCTGACTGGCGGAACGTGGTCGTCAAGGAGTCGACGACCTGTTGGTTGTACACGAACGCTTTGACTTTATGTTTGGTAAAGAGGCTGTCCTCAAGCGAGATGTCCTGGGGCGACGGGTCCACCCCGTTCATAATGTCGGCTTGCATACTGTAGGGGGTCAGGTTGTCGGCCCCCATTGCCTGCAACATGTAGTCCGCTACGGGTTCGGTTGTCGCCACTGGCACGCCCGAATAGCGCTTCTTGAAAGCAGCAATGGCGCTGGACCACGGGTTCAGGCTCTGGTCAAAGGCTTTGGCGTTGGCCGAAAAGTAGGCCCTGTGGGAAGGCTCCAGGTCGGCTAGGGCAGCGGCGACCGCCTTGGCCACCACCGGCATTGTCTTGGGGTTGTACCACAGGTGCGGGTTGGGCGTGCTGTTGGGCAGGCCCAGGAGCGTTTGCACGGTTATCACTTGGCGTTTGGAGCTGGGTGATGCTGCTTCGATCTTGTTCATGAACGTGTCGTAGCCCACGCCGTTTTGCACTATGAGCTGAGCGGCGCTCACCAACTCGGCCACGCTCGGGCTGGACTCGAAGGTGTGGGGGTCGGTGTTGGGGTTATTGAGGACAGATGAGGCCCGCACGTAGCGGCCTCCGATCTGGGAAATGACATCGGCGTACTCGTTCTCAGCGCCGACGGCGACGATGGCGCGACCCGAGGAGCCGGCAAAACGGTCATTGAGCGGGTGGGGCGCGGAGGAGGCCGATGCGGGGACGGCCACCGCCAGCGAGGAGGCGGCAACTGAAGTGACAATGGCCACCACAAGTGGCCGGCAGGTGCCTCGTTTGGGCTGGCGGGCAGGCGACCGGGGAGTAGTGAGCATGGAGTCATCCTAGACTAGGACTGAGTCTCAATGCAATACCATTTTGATTGGCGGCCGGCCCGGCAGCAGCGTGAAGGCGGGGCCTGCCATGTTTAATGGCGACTACGAGCAACTATGAAGGGACGGCCAAGGGTTGACTTCGGCACAGGGCGGCGAGATGCTGGCCGAGCTCCATGACCTGGTCGAAGCGCGGCTACGACGGGCGGACCAGCGGTATACGCCGGGACGGCGCGCCATCATCGGCCTCCTCGCTACGGCCGGTAACCCGGTGAGCATCACCGAGATCTCTCAAAAGCCTGCCCGACCTGCCGCGGAGCTCCGCGTACCGCAACCTGGTCGACCTGGAGTCCGCCGGTCTTGTCCGCCGCCTGGTGGCCCACGACGAGTTCGCCCGCTTCGAGCTGGCCGAAGACCTCACTGAGCACCACCACCATCTGCTCTGCGTGGCCTGCGGCAAGGTCATCGACTTCACCCTGGCCGCCAACCTGGAACGCAAGATAACCGACGCCATCACCGAAGTGGTCGTGCCCGAGGGCTTCCGCCAGCACAGCCACCGCCTCGACGTCCTCGGCCTGTGCGCCACTTGCACCTAGCCGACCGGTAACAGTCACGGCCTTTTGGACTGGGCACCTCTCAGCGGTCATCACTGACGTCTGAGCCATACAGCTGGACCAAGTCATGGGCGAGCTGAGCGATGTGTGCCCGTGCTTCGGAGGGGGCCAAGATCTCCAACCGGCGCCCGAAGGGGGCAAGCTGAGCGGCCAGGCTCTCGACCCGGTGGCCGCGGACGGTGACCGGGAGGCGGCCGCCGCCAGCGGCCTCAGCAACCTCGACCTGTCCCTCAAAAACCCAGTACAGGGCGTCGATTATCCCCGGGTCGGCCAAGACGGACACAGCCGCCGGCGAACGGAGCTTGTCCACTATCTCCACAATGCTGCGCCAAGTACCGGGCAAATCGAAACCCTGCGGGCGTACTACGGCGTCACCGGTTTGCTCGACCGAACTGACCCGGCTCGCCCTGAAGGTCCGAAGTCCGTCGTCCGTGCCGGCTACCAGGTACCAGACCGTCCCTTTCAGGGCGACCCCGAGAGGGTGCACGACCCTGAGGGTGGGCTTGCCGCCCCGGTCCGTGTAACCCAGCCGGACCTGCCTACCGTCGGCCGTGGCTGCTTGCAGCGCGTCGAGGTGGACTGGTCGGTGCACGCGCCTGACCTGCCCCCAAGCGCCGGGGTCGACCACCACAGAGGCCGCGCTGGCCTCGGCGCGGTCACGGAACGGCTCCGGCAGGGCGCGGACAAGCTTGCGTAGGGCCGTCTTCAACTCCGGTGTGGCCGCCGCCGCCGGCCCTGCGACCAGGAACAACGCCCGGGCCTCGTCTGCACTGAGGCCGGAGAGATCCGTGCGTGCCCCACCCAGCAGCCGCCAGCCCCCGTGGCGGCCCCTCTCCGAGTACACCGGTATCCCGGCATAAGAGAGTGCTTCCAGGTCCCGCCGGGCCGTACGCTCCGAGACCTCCAGCTCGGCCGCGGCCTCGGCGGCAGTGACCCGCTGGCGCCGTTGGAGCAGCAAGAGCAGCGATACCAGGCGGTCGGCGCGGACGAGCCCATCTTTACAGGAAAAGTGGCCAAGAGATGACCGCTTAAGGAGCGCAGGATGTACCCAGGCAACCAAACAAGGAGCGACCCCAATGACGCTGCCCGCACTCACCTACACCGATCGGCCCGAGCTCGGCACCGATGCGACCGAACGAGCGGATCTGCTGTACTCCCTGGCCAAGCACCGGGGCTTCCTTCTCTACACCCTGCGCGGGTTGAGCGATGACGAGGCAGCGCGGCGTACCACCGTCAGCGAACTGTGCCTCGGCGGCTTGGTCAAACACGTGACCCTGGTCGAGGAGGGCTGGGCGCAGTTCATCCGCACCGGCCCCAAGGCCGTCAGCGGTGCGGATGAAGCGGCCATCGAGGCTCACGCCGCCGGGTTCCGCATGCTCCCGGACGAGACGCTCAGTCAACTGGTCGCCCAGTACAACGACGTAGCCGCCCGCACCGACGAGCTGGTCCGGACGCTACCTTCTCTCGACGATTCGCACCCGCTTCCCGAAGCCCCCTGGTTCGAGCCCGGTGCGAGGTGGTCAGCCCGCCAGGTCCTGCTCCACATCATCGCTGAAACGGCCCAGCACGCTGGGCATGCCGACATCATCCGCGAGTCCCTCGACGGGTCCAAGACAATGGGGTAACCCCCCGCGCCCGCTCTTTCTCATACGCACCGGTCGGCTAGCTCCTCGAAGACCTTCTAGTGCACTAGCTGACGGCGCGCTTCACCAGCTTGGCGATCTTCGCCTCGTCACCCGGCGTCAACGTCCTGATCGCGTAGTACGTGGGCCACATCTCGCCGTCGTCGAGATTGGCCTTGTCCGTGAACCCAAGAGTGGCATAGCGCGCCTTGAACTTTCCGGCGGATTGAAAGAAGCAGATGATGTTGCCGTCTCTGGCGTAGGCGGGCATCCCATACCAGGTCTTGGCGGCAAGCTCCGGTGCCGTCGATGTGACCAGCTTGTGGACCCGCTCTGCCATCTTGCGGTCGGAGGGCTGCATCTCAGCGATCTTGGCCAGGCAGTCGGCTTCAGCCTCCGCCTGGTTTTTGCTCGCCTTCCGCTCCCTGACCAGGTCCTTCATGGCGGCCTTCTCGTCGGCGGTGAACACCTCGGAGGCGGCGCTGCGGCTGGGCTTCTTGGTGGCTGGCATCAGCTCTCCTTCCAGTTCCACGTTACGTTGCCGAGGTCGGAAGACTACCCGCTCAAGCATGGCCGGCGCCGCCATTGCTTCAGAGTCGGGGCCCGTCGGCGAGCTGCCCCAGGCTCAACCAGAACGTCGGAAAGTCCTCACTGCTAGGGGGACGAAGACCAGTAATAGCCCGACCAGCCAAGCCAGGGTCTCGAGGGCGGGAGCGGTAGCGGCGCCGTGGCCGATGCTGAGAGCACGTACGGCATTGACGGCGAGGGTTACCGGGTTGACCCGGGCAAAGGCCCGGATGGGACCAGGCATGGATGCTGTGGGTACAAAGGCGGAGGAAGCGAATGTCAGGGGGAACACCCAGATGAAGCCGGCCGATTGGGCTGTTTCCGGGTTGCGCACTTTCAGGCCGACAAACGCACTTATCCACGAGAACACATAGGAGAAACCAAGCACCAGCAAGAAGGCGGCGGCCAGGTCGTACAGCGGCCGGTTGGGCCGGAAGCCGACGGCTAGGCCGACCAGGACCATCACGGTAAGGGTCAATATGTTCATGGCCATATCGGCTGCGGTACGCCCGAGCAATACCGCCGAACGGGCTATAGGAAGGGAACGGAAGCGGTCGACGACTCCCGCCTTCATGTCTTCGGTCAACCCGATCCCGGTGACCAGGGCACCAAAAATGGCCGTCTGCACGACAATGCCAGGCATCAAGAAGTCCACGTACTTGATGTGGCCGGTGTTGATGGCGCCGCCGAAAACGTAGCGGAACAGCAGCACGAACATCACCGGCTGCACAAAAGCAAAGACGATGTAGGTCGGCCGCCGCAATGTTTTTCGTAGTTGGCGCGCGCCCATAACCCGGCTGTCTCGCAGTGTTTCGCCTATGGTGAGCCGCTGACGCTCACGTCCGACGGCGAGGGTGGCGGTAGCGGGGACGGTCATCGGGCTCCCAAAGTAGCCCGGGTGCTGTGGGCAGTGACGGGTTCACCGGCATCGTCGTGGGCAGGGCGCGCCGTGAGGGTGAGGAACACATCGTCAAGGCTGGGTTGGTGCAGTTCTATGACCGCTACGGGGACACCGGCCTCGTCCAGCCGGCGCAAGGCCAGCACCGCAGCGTTAGGCCGGGTCACGGCGAGCCGGACTTCCCCCGCCGACGCATCGACTTGGGGCCTCTCGCCGGCATCGAGGTCGGCGAGGATGGCTCCGGCCTCGACGGCTCTTTCGGGCTCGGCCACTCGGACCAGGAGGACCTCGGTACCGATGGCGGCCTTGAGCTCAGCTGCGGTGCCCTGAGCGACGACACGGCCGTGGTCGACAACGGCGATAAGTTGGGCCAGCCGGTCGGCCTCCTCCAGGTACTGCGTGGTGAGCAGGACGGTAGTGCCCTCAGACCGAAGCTCGTCGACGATGGCCCACAACTCCTGGCGGGAAGATGGGTCCAGGCCGGTGGAGGGCTCGTCCAGCAGCAGGACTGGAGGGCGGCCGACCAAGCTGGCGCCCAGGTCTAACCGGCGGCGCATCCCGCCCGAGTAGGACCCCACTCGCCGGGCCGCCGCCTCGGTAAGGTCGAAGCGCTCTAGGACCTCTCCGGCGCGGCGGCGCGCTTCGGCCCGACTCAGGCGGTAAAGCCTGCCGATCATCTCAAGGTTTTCCCGCCCCGTGAGCTCCTCGTCGATGGCGGCGAACTGGCCGGCCAGGCCGATGCGACGCCGTACGGACAGAGGTTCGGTAACTACGTCGTAGCCGAGGACGAAGGCCCGTCCGGAGCTCGGTCGTTGCAGCGTGGCCAGGATGCGCACCAGGGTTGTCTTGCCCGCACCGTTCGGGCCCAGTAGTCCAAACACGGTGCCCGGGGAGACCTCCAGGTCGAGCCCGTCGAGTGCTACGACGTCTCCGAAAGCCATTTTCAAGCCCTCGGCCCACACGGCCAGGGCAGGGTTACCGGGCACGGCCGGCGTCGCTCTCAGTGGTCGCCTTGAACTGCTGCCACTCTTCCCATAGCACAGGCATACGGGACAGCCACCAGGCGTACAGCGTGTCCAGCTCTTCTAGCCGGGCCGGCGTGACGCCGATGTGCCGGAGATGGCATCCAGGCCCTGGGCCAGCAAGGCGCGGGTTTCCAGGAGCGTCGCCTGGTCCCTGATCTGCTCGGCCCACGCCTCGGGACGGATCCTGAAGCGGTCGGCCCGCTCGCCCCGGACATGCAAGCGCTCGATGAGCTTGGTCCGCACCAGCCAGCCGGTGGCCCCGCTGACGGCTCCCTTGCTGGCATCCAGCTCTTCGGCCAACTGGGCCGCCGTCTGCTCGGCGGGGTCGCAGACCATCAGCCAACCCAGCACGCGCCCAGCCATCTTCGGCATGCCGAAGGACTTGGCCGTCCAGTTGCCGGCGGCATCTATGAACTCCCACAGCTTGTCGTCCATTACGTTCAGAGATTACTGAACTTTCCGACTCTTGTCAAGAGACAGAAAGTTTGAGCCTAGAGCCTGGTCCACCAGCTTCAGCTCTACCGGTACGGGAGGGCGCCCGGGGCACGGCGGCATCGCCCCCACACCGCCAGGCGCCACATAGGATCGCCCGTAAATGACGCGGCGGTCGACTTCCACTTCGACTTTCGGCGTGTCGAAGCGGGAGAACCACGACGCCAGCGGCTTCTATAGCCGGTTCACACCGCCCGTTCTGTCGTCAGAGTCGGGCGTGGCGGCTCACCGCGCCCTGGACAAGCTGATCGTGGGCGACGCTCGCAAGATGGACGAAGTCCCGGATTCGTCCGTAGCCCTTGTCGTGACTTCACCGCCCTACTTCGCCGGGAAGGAGTACGAGGAGTCCCTTGGGCAATATGGCGTCCCCGCAACTTATTTCGAATATCTCGAATTGTTGCGCGCCGTCTTCGCGCAGTGTGTTCAGAAGCTGGAGCCGGGCGGGCGGATCGCCGTGAACGTCGCGAACTTAGGCCGGCGGCCATACCGTTCGCTGTCGGCGGACGTGGTGGGGGTCTTACAGGACGACCTTCGTTTGCTGCTTCGGGGAGAGATCATCTGGGTGAAGCAAAAGGGCTCGTCCGGTTCATGTGCTTGGGGCAGCTTCCAGCAGCCGGGCAACCCGGTGCTGAGGGACCTGACCGAGCGGGTGATCGTTGCCAGCAAAGGCCGCTTCGACCGTGCCGTCCCCGCCGAGGCCCGGGCTCGCCGGGGGCTGCCCTCGGAGTCGTCGATGACCCGTGAGGACTTCATGGAAAATACGCTCGACGTTTGGGAAGTACCAGCCGAAAGCGCCACCCGCGTCGGCCACCCGGCTCCCTTCCCGATCGAGCTCCCAGCCCGGTTGATCGAGTTGTACACCTACCGTGGCGATCTCGTACTCGACCCCTTCGCCGGGTCTGGGACGACCGCCGTGGCCGCGATACGGGCGGGTAGGCACTTCGTCGGTTACGACCTCGACGCCTCCTACATTCAACTCGCTGATGCACGAGTGGAAGGAGAAAGGCAAAGACTGGCACGCGAAGCGTCCATCAGCCCGCCAACTGTTACCCGGCCGGGTGTCCCGGTGCCGGCTGGAGCAGATGAGGACTTTCAGTCTCGGGCCGTTCGCCAGGGACGTACGGCCAAGGAGATCGCCGGAGCCGCCATCGAAGCAGCTGGGTTCACAGACATCCGGAAGGACCAACGCCAGCCGGGCGGAGTTGCGGTGAGCTTTACGGCGCGCGACAACCAGGGCCGGCTCTGGCTCTTTGACGTCAGTGGGAGCTTCACTAGCCACCGGGGGGGCCTGAAGCGGGCGGACACCCTGTGGAAAGCCCTCGGGAAGGCGGCAGTACTGCGGGAGGTGGCCAACACTCCCCTCGTCCTGTTGACAACCGATGTCCCAGCTCCCGACAGCGTTGGCGCCGAGGCGCTAAACCAGGTGACGGGACCTCAAAGGCCGGTCCACGCCGTCATCGAGATGCTAAAGCAGTCGGGCTTGGCCAACCTGCGCTCACTTTGCCGAGGCGAACCGTCCTAGGTTTTCGCCAAGCACCCGCTCGGGGTTTAGGGTGCCCAGAGTTGCCCGTTTGTTCAAATGGCCGTCACTTAGCAGACACCTGCGGGTCAACTGAGGGTACTAAACCGTCATAAATCGGACGGACCTAGAACCGGACAGGCACTGGAGAGGGAACATGGGCTCGATAAAAGGTCGCAGTAGCAGGACATGGCCGGTAGCGCCGGTAGCCGCCTTGGCCGGCGTGTGCTTGATGGCAAGCGCGGCGGCCAGCGCCCCAGTATTGCCGAGTGCACCCGAGAGTGCGGGGCCGGTGTACACGGTGCACCAGATATTCTCGGGGACGACTCTGACCCACTGGTTCACGCCGGCGGGTACCACAACACCCGATAGCGAGGCACTAACCCACCCCGACGACATCACGCAGTTAGGGGACCACCTCTTTGTCGGGTTTCAAAACGGCGTCGGGCCTCAGGGCGAGCCCAGCTCGGACGGCAACACCGATAGCACGATTGTCGAGCTTAAGATGAACGGCGACCCAGTGCACCAATGGGACGTCCTAGGCAAAGCCGACGGTGTCACCGCTGACCCACAGACTGGGGTGGTGATCGTAACCGTCAACGAGGACGCCAATTCCAGCTTGTACACGATCGACCCCGGGACGGTGGCGAGTGCTGACCAGGTGGTGCACTACGCTTACGACGAACCTTTGGCCCACATGGGCGGCACCGATGCAATTTCCATTTATGGCGGCCAACTCCTCATCAGCGCCTCGGCACCCGGCACCACAGGTGCTAGCGCCCCTCAGCCAAACTACCCGGCCGTTTATTCGGTCCAACTCAACCCGACCACGATGGTCGCCACCGTCACACCTCTGTTTTATGACGAGAGCACTGCGACAACAGCAAACGCCGGCGCCGACTACGGCAGCCCGGTGACGTTGGGGCTGACCGACCCGGACTCCAATGAAATTGTCCCTTTTGGTGCTCGCTTCGGTGGGGATTTTATGCTTACGAGCCAGGGTGACCTTGAGCAAATCTATGTCGCTGACGCTGGTGGACGCCACCAGCGCTTGTCTGTGCTCACCCTTTCTCAATCAGTGGACGACACGGCCTGGCCCACGAGGTCGAGTGGGGCCTTGTATGCGACGGACTCTACCAATGACTCGGTCGACAGCGTCAGAGGGCCTTTTGTACCAGGCTGGCCAATGGTCGTCGCCACACCGTGCGGCTCCAATAGTGCGCCTGGCACCTGCCCGGCACCTCCTATGTTCCCGGCCAACTACCTGGCGACGCTCAACCCGACGACGGGCCAAGTAAGTCCGGTGGTAGTTGAAGGAGCGGCATTTACGCCTCAAGGTGGCTTGCTGTTTGCACCACGGCGCCCTGGGGGAGGCACCTCCGAGTAGCCGTTCCCCAACACGGGCCTATGGTGAGAACGTTGGCAAATAACTGACGCCTTCGAAGCAGATGTGCCGACAACCGCGATTATCTGAGCGCACCCGGAGTGGCAAACCTTGGCAGACTGCTCTTAGATTCTCCTGATCTAGGCTCTCGTCCATCCTTGGAGCACCGCGCCGGGCGTGACTAGAGTGGCCGTCATGCTGACTGGGCAAGAGACCTGATGGCGAGGGCACGAGCCAAAGCGCGCACCCTAACGCTGGGGGTCATGGTCCTTAGCCTGTGCGCACTCTCATCCCTGCCCCATCCGGCGCTAGCGCGCACGACGCCCACCCCACCAGCGCTCCCCCTGCCATAGCCACCAGTGCTCCCCTTCCCGCTGTCAATGGGGTCGTTCTCAGCCCCGATCAGGTTGTGGAGGCGCTCGCCGCCGAGGGGGTCGGTGTTTATGCCTCAGCGTCGGCCGGCTCCCCAATTCGGGCTGTAAGCGCCCCTAAGGTGCCCATCCGTGTGTTGTGGTCCCAGGCCGTAAACTTCGCGGCCGAGACAGCTGACCATTCAGGGACCACCGGCCTGGAGATTTCGGCGGTTGTCCCCATGCCCTCGTCTCGCGTGGGCGGGGTATACCCCGGCTTTGACTACCTGCTGGCGGCCTACGCCACAAAGCACGCTACCCCAGGCGAGGTCCTGGCAGGCCGGCTGTTGGGCGACCAAGACTGGGGCCAGCCGGGCACGATCGTGTTCCCCGACCTTGTCCTGACCCTTTTCAGCGCCGACGCCGCTCGGGCCGCTCTGCGGGGCGCTAAAGAGCGGACAGACCTGGCGCTGGGCACAAAGATGGCGCCCACCAGCAGCTCGTCACTTTGCGCCACATTGTCCAATTGGGTGTCCTCGGGCTTCGCTTCGGTGTTCTCGGCGTTGACGGTCGGTCCATCGTCGAATGCTCTGCTCAATTTTCTGGGTGGCCTCTGGAACGGTGCCGTCACCTTCGCCAAACAGTCAATCGCCAGCGTTGCCTCGCTCCTCACTGACCGCGTTATCGCCGTGGTACGCCAGAGCCTGGCCACCATTGGCCTGGTGGGATGGGCCGTTTCTGCCCTGCGCAACCTGCGCACCTCCTCAGTGGCCGACCCTGCCTACAATTCCTTCGGTGTAGAGCCCGCGCCAGGACAGGCGGGCAAGGTAACGCTGACGGTCGGCAGTTCAGGCGGACCCGGGTGGCCACCGGCGATCAGCCAATGCGCCGCTGACCTCAATTTCAATTTGCCGTCACTCAACTCAATCGTTGGTGGCAAAGTCACGTGGACGATAGCCCAGCAACACGGTACGCCCGTCGCCAGCTGGTGCCCTGCGGGCAACTTGTGCGACCTTGCCTCCCAAAACGACCACGACACCACGTCATCATTGGCGGCCGGCCACCAGGTCACGTTGGCCTATACCACCAACACCGAGACAATGGACCAAATGACGCGGGGCGAGCTGATCACAAACGACTACATCCTGGTCAGCGCAACTGTAAGCCTGAACACCGCTGAATTACAGGCTCTGGTCAAGGGAATCGTCCTCGGTACGGTCCCAGGTGCCGTGCGCGTCGTCTTTGCTCCCATGCTGAGTTCTCTGTCCGATCGTGTCCTGGCCCAGATCGCCTCGTTGGTGCAGCCACATTTCTTCCGGTACGTGCGTATCGAGCACCATGCTCTACCTCCACTACTCGGCGAGACCTCATGCGGCTCTTTGTTCAGCACCAATGACTTCAAAGGGACAACAGTGCGTGAGGTCACCAACCCCCCGTCCCCGGCCGGTTATGTCACCGTCTGCACCTACGAGGTACCCAATACCTACAATGGGCCCGCGGCGGCCGTAACTTTGGGGGTGTATAAGTCGGTCGACGATGCCGACTCTGCGTTCACGGACCTGGTCTCCGAGGACCACCTCGGCTTGGTCCCCGGGCTGGGGGAACGGGGAGGTCTGGCCGTGTTGAAGGGTAGCAACGGGGGCTGGCTGGGTGCGGTCCAGGTCGGCAACGACGTGCTGAGCATTGTCTCCAACACCGGACCGGTCGCTCCGTTGCTGTACCAAGGCGCGGCTACGCTGTGCCCGAATTGCCGCTCGTTACCCCGGGAGACTGCAGCAAGCACCAGGTGGGCGACCCTTGTGAGTGTCAGGGCACGTGCAGCTCTTGCGCTACTTTTCAGACGTGGTCCCGTTGCCCTCGGGGGGAACAGGCTATTTGACCGCGATGACCTCGACAGTGCGGATGTCGGGTTCGCCGGCCAGCAAGTCCGCACCAACCTGTGCTAGTGCACGCGGGATCTCGCCATTAATGTGGGCCTGACGGGCATCCTCGGACTCAAAGGTGTCGAAAATGCCGTAGCTGGTATCGCTGATCTTGAAGGCGTACCAGGTCACGGTACCTTCCTCGGCGGCGGCGATGGAACGGCCGCCCTCGAGGAACGCCGCCAGCTCGGCTCCTTTGTCTAGTTTGGCCTCAAGCAGGGCCAGTACCCCGAGTTTCACAGTCATAAGGCGCTCCTTCCTGTCAGGTCTACAGCAAGCTTATGCTGGGGCGTGAAGCCCCGCCACCAGCGTGCCGAGTCCCCGTGGCCGGTCAGAGTGCCTGCTTAAAGGGCTGGCGGGGGCCCCACGGGACCGCTGAGGTCGCCAAGCCCGTATGACCGCCTTGGTGGCCCTGGCTGACGAAGACGAAACGCGGGTCGCCCTGCAGGCTCTTCCCGGGCGGTACCGGGACGTCCTGGTCCTGCGCTACTACGCAGCCACGAGAGCATAAAGACCACCTTCTGGCCATGACGGGGACGGCGGCCGCGGTCGTCGCCCTAGTGCTTGTCGGGCTCCGCTTGCGCCCCGGGCAACCTAGTCCGACTGAGAGGCTCATTGATGCCAACCGGGCCACTATCGCGGCTGAGACGGCCCGCCTTCGGTACTGGTCGTGGCCCACGGGGATGTCCACAGCCGGGGACCAAATATCCCACTGGGCGAGCTCACCGGGGCGGCAGTCAGTGCGATGGCATGGGTCCACAGGTATAGGCGGGCCGCAACTCGGCCACCGTCTCGCGCACCACCGTGATGCCCCGGTCCCAGCCGATGCGCTCGGCCACGACACTGGCGGGCATGCGGGGGGACTGTTCTAGGAGCTTGACTATCTCGGGCTCGACGACGTCGACGATCGAGCCACCTCGTGCCCTTGAGTACGCCCGGCGCGTCCGCACGGCGGAGGCTATGGCTCGATCGCGATGGCCCATGGCCAGTTCAGCCCGGTGGCCGGACCGGCAATGGTGACCACAGGTGATGGGAGGCCAGATTTCACCAATTGGCGCTTGGCAAACTCGACGACCGTGTTGGCTTCGGCGTTCGGCACCCAGAGTCCCCCGCGGCGCTAACGGCTGGCTCGCCTGGCCTGGACAGGCTTGTCGAGTCATTGACGACTCGCGGAGCCTGACGACCTGACTTGGCCAGCTGCCCCTTATAGAACTCGACGGCGTTGCTCCCGTCATAGCTGCCTACCCACATGTCCCCCAAGCCGTCAAACGTTGGCCGGCATGGTGCCGCCAGAGTTCCCGAGCTGACCGTCACCTGAGGGCGCTGTGACCCGGACCTAGCTAGCTCGGCACTGGTCCACTCGGACAGCCAGTCATCGTCACTGCCCTCCCACAGGTTGCCTGCAGAGTCGAACGCCACCCCACAGTCGTTAATGTTCACCCGGAGCGAGACTTTTGGCACCGGAGAACCAGACCTGGCCAACCCGGCCTTGGCCAGCTCGACCACCATGTTGGCTTGCCGGAAGTCCACCCAGAGGTCCCCTGCGGGGTCAAAGGCGAGCTCGAACGGGTTGTGGAGGACCTTGATAGTCACGGAGGGCACCGGCGAAGGACCTGTGAGCGAGGATCTGCCAAACTCGACCACTGTCCCGGGAGCCTCGTTGGCCACCCACAGGTCCCCCGACGAGTCGAAGGCGACGCCCGAAGGGGAGTGGACCCCGACTGTTAGCACCGTTTCCGGCCTCGCGTTGCCGTGCGCGCCAGGCCGGTACATCGTGACCGAACCTGGCCCTGTCCCGCTTGCGGCAAAGGCGTCGCCGCCTCCGTTCGCGACGAAGATTGTGCCCGGCGATGGTCGGGCGCCGCTGCTAGGTTGTGACATTGTCATCGCCGCTGCCGACGATGTCAGCGAACCGGGGTAGACCATTGTCCCGGCAACCGCCGTGGCACAAGCTACGCGTCCCGGACCTCCCTTGCGCGTTTGCCGCGCGGGGGCGGGGCGATGGGGGAGGTGGTCGACGGCAAAGGGCATATTCGGCTCCTTAGCGGTCAGGACCTATAGAGGTGCCTTAGGCCCACGACCTCGTCATGAGCCTACACCTGCCCCGCTACGCCTACACGTGCCCCGGGGGTCATAGTCGGCCTTTGACTGCTGTGGCTGTCTGTCGCCACCGGTGAAAACTGACCGTGAAAATCACCACTCCAAAACTGACCCCCCTCCTCCCAGGTCCACCATCGACAGTGCCGGAAAGTCGCCTGGTCTCCTAGCCGAGCAAGGAGGAAGGAGTTGTTAGACGTGGAGGACTGGGCTGAGATCCGCAGGCTGCACAAGGCCGTAGGACTGTCCATCAAAGAGGTGGCCCGCCTGACCGGCGTGGTCCGCAACACTGTTCGTTCGGCCCTGCGCTCGGACACCCCGCCGGCGCCTGGAGAGGGGCGAGTTCTCGTCTCCCTCTGCGAACACCGGCAGCTCTCGGATGAGCCGTGCAAGTAAAGTTGAGGCTCCCGCCCTCCCCTGCCCAGCCCATAAGGCTTGCGCTACGAGGGAGAATATCTGGCCGATGGATGAATTCGCCGGACCCGCAACGTCCAACTGTGGGACCACTGACGAGCGCTCGGTAGAGCCGATGCACAGTGTAGAGGCAGAGAAAAGAGAGGACTGGACCATGGCAGAAAACAAGCCGGTCGAAGTGTCGCGCAAAATCGAAGCACCGGCGGGCCTCATCTTCAAGATCCTGGCTAACCCGCAACGTCACATAGATTTCGACGGGTCCGGCATGGTCCGAGGTGCCGTCCTCGACCGTCCCATCTCTAAGGTGGGTGACACTTTCACCATGAAGATGCATCGCCTCGGGGACGACTACCTCATGATCAATTATGTGGTGGAGTTCGAGCCTGATCGGCGCCTATTTTGGGAGCCGGCTCCCGGCGACCCTTCACGGGCTGAGGGCGATGACCCAGCCAAGGTCGGCATTCCTGCGGGCTACCGCTGGGGCTACATCCTCACTCCTGACGGCGACAGCGCCACCGTGGTAACCGAGGTACTCGACCTCGGCCGGCTGCCAGACGAGGACCGCCAAGCCATGCTGAGCGATGGCGGGACGTGGATCAACGGGACCAATTCGGAACGTGAGTCCATGACGGCAAGCCTGGAGAGGCTCGACAAGATCACTACCGAATAGGACCGCTGCCGCGGCGTAAGCGCCGACCAGCGCGGTGAGCCCGGCGCCATAGCGGTAGGTGAGCGGCGCGGCGAGCCGGTTGGAGACGAGCGCCCCATGCTCGGAAGGCCCGAGCAAGAGCCCGGCGAAGATCACATCCTTACCGCGGACGATCTGGAAGTACAGGGGCAGCAGGATCGAACGAGGTGATCGGCGCGGCCGTGAACGCTTCCATCCTCCGGCTCCACGTGCTGCCGGCATTGGGTGACCGCCAACTGGCCGCCATTGCTCCGAAGCACATCCAGCGGTTGGTCAACGAATGGACCAAGCGGGCCGCACCCCGCACCGTTGGCCGCCAGTACGTGCTGTGGGCGCTCCTGCGGGGGGCTGTCGATGTCGACCGTTTTGTACGGTCACCGTGCAGAGGGCTCAAGCTGCCGGCACCTGCCGTCCTGGAGCGCCAACTACCCGCGCCCGACGAGATTGCCGCCTTGGCGGGAGCCGTTGGAGCCACCTATGGGCCAATGGTTTGGCTGGGCTGCCTACTCGGGGTGCGCTGGGGCGAGTGCGCGGGCTTGCGAGCGGGGCGCATCGATTTCCTCAACCGGCGCTTAGCCGTCGCAGAACAAGCGACCCGGGTTGCCCGTGGGCGCATTGTCTTCGGGCCACCGAAGTCGAACGCCGGACGGCGCACCCTCTCGCTGCCGTCCGCACGGGTGGACGTGCTCGCCCGGCATCTCGCCGGCCGGGGGCTCAGCGCGGCTGACAGCGAGGCCCTCGTCTTCGTGTCACCCGACGGCGGTGTCCTCGACTACTCGCACTGGCGTCAGCGGATATGGCTGCCGGCATGCCGGCTGGCAGGGTTAGCTGGCCTGACCTTTCATGACCTACGGCGGGTCAATGCGACCGCGCTAGTAGCCGAAGGCGTGGACCTAAAGACAGCTCAGTCCCGGCTCGGTCACGCCGACCCGCGCCTAACCCTGGCCGTCTATGCCTAGGCCACAACCGAAGGTGACCGGCGGGCAGCCGCAGCTGTGGCCGAGAGGCTTATGCCAGGCCTACCCTCGAGTAGCCACGGACCTCGCCAAGGCTCCCTAACTTGGCTACGCAAGTTTGTGAGCTACGTCGCCGTGTTTCTGCGTGCGCTCTCGCTGATCGGCACGACGGTCCCACCTCGCCTGGCCCAGCGCTCGTCCAGAAGCTCCAGCTGACGCCGAACCAGCGGATCGTCCTGGAAATGCCGGACCGCGGTCAGCGACCGCATCGCGCGCCAACTTGTTGACCGTCGCCTGGTCCAGGACGGCTGCCGCGTACAGCACACGCCGCTCGGCTCTCGTCAGCCGAACGAGCACCTGCTGGTCGCGGGGCTCATCAGACCTGGGCCTGGGCATGGGTTCCACCACCTGGGGACACGATCCGAATAGCCTATCTTGATATCAAATACCTAGGGTTGGCAGCTGTGGGAAACTGGAAGCAGAGGATCCTGCACAGGTCAAGAGCTGCCTCGGCCCAGACGAAGGAGGGGACGATGGCACGCTCGACAATTCGCAGATGCTCAGGCGGAGTACCCCGGTCTATGGGTCGCCCTGAAGGACGGGAAGGTCGTCGAGGCCCGGCGCACGCCGTACGAGCTCACTCTCGCCCTCCACGACCGAGACATCACGGACACCACCATCGTCAGGATCCCCGGAGAAGAAGAGCCCGAGCTAGTAGGCCTGGGTTAGTGCCACTTGGCGGGGCCCACCGTTCCCATGGGTCTACCCGTACACCGAAGAGCGCCGGGTAGAAGGCTCGGAATTCCTCGTCAAACCTCTCCTCCGTCCTCTAGTAATTGTGAGGTTGGAAGGCGAGCGTCTCGGCAGCCACAACGTGGTCGCCCTTGTCGACTCAGGCGCTGACCACATACTCGTGGCGCCGTGGATCGCCCAGGACATCGGCATTACCCCGGACGCCAACCGGTCGATCAAGTCCCGCATAGGCGGCGACACCCGACCCGTCCGCTTTGCCGATGTGCGCGTGCTTCTTTCCCCACCCGATATCGAGATCGACGCTGGTGGGTTCGACCGAGCGCGCTGCTACGAGTGGGAGGCACAGGTCGGGTTCTTCACCACTTGGGGCCTCCCCACCCTGGAGTATCGTCTTGGGCCAGATCGGGTTCTTCGACAGGGTTCACGGTGACCATGAACCGGCACTCCCAAGCCCTGGCCGTAACCGCTGTCGAGGACTTCCATGAGCGCTACCCCCAAGGGCTGGCCACGCCAAGCCCCTTACCCACTCGCCGCCTTCGGCCCCTCTCGCCGTGACCTCGCCAGGGGCCCGTGGCACGATGTGCCATGAAACCCGGCCGGCTTAGGGCGCACCCCCTCTGAACTGGTCGGGAAGGGGGGATTTGAACCCCCGGCCTCAGCGTCCCGAACGCTGCGCGCTAACCAAGCTGCGCTACTTCCCGTGCCCGCAATGCTACCGAAGCCCAAGTGCGCCGGAGGCCCGGCCCAGGCCGGTGGTCGCGGAGGTCACATTATGCCCGGAAGCCGAGCGAAATGTGCCCTCCGCGGCGACCGTGTGCGCGGGGGGGTCCAGCGCTGAAGCGCCGTCCTGCTGAAGCAGCGCCTGCTGAAGCACCGTCCCTAAGTAGGGAGCACGTCCGCCGGGACAGGCATAAAACTGGGGTCCTCGTAGCGCTGGCCGGCCAGGATGGCCTGTACTGCCGCCCGGGTCCGTAGCGGGTCGAGGGGCTTGAGCAGCCAGCCGGCCACACCGGTCCGCCGGGCCAGGAACACGTCGGGACGCCGGTCCAACAAGACCAGCACTGGGGTGGGGTCGAGCCGGCCGGCGCCGGCTTCCAAGGTGAGGTCCATCGCTACCGCCAGCGCTCCCATGGAGCCCGTTTGCATGTCCGCCACGACCAGGTCCGCTGGCCGCTCCTGGAGGGCGGGCAGCACGGCCCGGCCGTTGCGGGCCCAGCGCAGGGCCACTCCCGGCTCCTCGACCGCAGACCGCACCTCGTCGAAGACGACCGACGAGTCGGTCACGATGAGCAGGTCGGTCACCCGCGAAAGGCTAGCCCGGCGCCATAGCGGGTAGCATCTTGGCGACAAACCGGACCAAGCGGACACGACAGCACGGCCCTTTGGACGCCCGGGACCGTTTCACCTGGGAGGTGGCGTTGCTCAACATCGAGCAGGAACAGACGGCCGAGGGCTACACCATCTGCCGTCCCGTCGGGGAGCTCGACGCCTTCACCGTCAGCCAGTTCAGGCAGGCTCTGGCCGAGATGGCGTCGCGGCCTCACCTGATCATCGACATGAGTGGCGTCCCCTTCGTGGACTCTGCCGGCTTGGGAGCACTAATCGGTGGTATCCGCCGCGCCCGGGAGCTGGGCGGCGACGTTGTCGTGGCCTGCAACCGGCCCAGCCTCATCCGGACCCTGCGTACAACGGGCTTCGACCGCATCGTGACAATGACCGAAACGGTCGAAGAGGCCAAAGCCGCCTTCGAGAAGCAGAAGAGCGACTAGGGGCGGCCACGCCGGGAGCGCCGCCCTCGGTGCCGGCCGACCCCAGGCCCCGGCCCTGCCGACCTGGGCGCCCCGAGCTTGGCAGCCCCGACCCGGGAGCGCCGGGCCAATAACCGGCTCTTCCGCCAGGTAGCCGGCCACCTCCTGGAGAGCACCCACGTCGCTCACCTCCCGGGCCAGGAATGGGACCCGTCTAATGTCCGCCGTGGGCAAAGCGCCCGCCAACCGGGCGATCTGGTCCTCTTCTTTGGATGCCACCAAGGCCAGTTCGTCCAGGTTCTGCACCAGCGGCTCGAGGGGGTGCCCACCAGCCGGGAACGCTCCTGCGGTCCGAAAGGCGTGAACGGCGGGTAGCAGCGGTTGACTACCACAGAGCTCGACCTTTGCCCCCGCCCCCGACAGCTGCGTCACCAGGTAGAGGGCGTCGTCGACCGTGTCGCGCCGGGGCGAGCAGACGAGGGCGAACGAGGTGCGCGGGCTGATGCAGGAGCGCTTGGGCTCGTTCTGCCCGCTCCCGAAAGCCCTGCTCCATCCCCTCGAACTCGGTGAAAAACTGCACCGTGTCCGCCACCACCTGGCCGCCGGCCACCTTGGCGATGGTGCGCAGCATGAGCTGGGCGCCCAGCTCCACGGCCCGCAGCCCCACTCGGGTGGGGGCCATGAGCAGGCGGAACACCCGGTTGTCGAGGAGGCGGGCCAAATGGCTGGGCGCCTCCAGGAAGTCAAGGGCGTGCTGTGACGGCGGGGTGTCCACCACGATGAGGTCGAACTGGCCCGTCTCCTGCAGCTCGTAAAGCTTCTCCACCGCCATGTACTCCTGGGTCCCCGACAGGCCGCCTGACATGTTGCGGTAGACCGGGTTGGCGAAGATGGCTTTGGCCTGGTCGGCGTCGGCCGCGTAGCGGTCGACCAGTTCATTGAAGGTGGTCTGGGCGTCGAGCATGACCGCCCACAGCTCACCGGCCCACCTCCGCACCCCCGACGGGGGGCTGACCAGGTGAGGCTCGTTGCCCACGTCGGCAACGCCCAAAGCGTCAGCCAGCCGACGGGCCGGGTCAACCGTTACCACGCATGCCCGCAGGCCCTTTTCCGCCCCGCGCATGGCCAGCGCGGCCGCGGTCGTCGTCTTGCCCACCCCCCCGGCCCCACGCAGACGATTACATCGGCCTCAGCCGGCTCGACGTCGGCCGTACCGCTCATTGGGCATCGAGGGGGAGGGCCTCTAGCGATGCCGCCAGGGCATCGCTGAGGGCATCGAGTTGGACCGGGCCCAGTTCGGTGCTGAAGCAAAATGGCAGTTCTAGTTGCGGCACACGCAGCTCATCAGCCAAGCGGGCCACCTGGGCCGCCTGGGAGGACTGGCGTTGGCTGCGCAGCGTCCCGGCTGCGGCCAAGTCAGCGAGTTGGTCCTCGGCCAACTCGACGCCGGCGGCCGAGGCCATGGCGCCCAGCTCGCCAGCATCGATGTCCTGGGGCAGAGGCAACACGGGGAGGCGCCCGTTAACGATCACGGCGCCGATCAGGGTGCCGGCCCGCTCCTGGAGCAGGCGGGCCGTTTCCACGGTCTCGCTGACCGGGGTCTCCTCAGCCGTGGTGACCAGGAGGACCTGGCACCGTTGGGGGTCAGAAAGCATCTCGACCACCTCCTGGGCCTGGCCGTGGATCGGGCCCGCCGTCGGCGGCGTCCAGGATGGACCGAGGGCCCTGCAGGAAGCGGACGGCGTGGCCGGCGGCCGGGGCATCCAGCACGACCAGGTCGGGGGAGCCAGGCTGGCCGGCTGAGGAAGCTCTTTCCATTTGCTTGACCTTGCCCAGTACGAGCATGTCCGGCATACCCGGGACGGCCGTCGCCACCACGTCCAGGGCGCCGCTGGCGACGAGACGCCGGGAGAGCCGGCGCATGCCGTGCTGGTTGAGGTACTCGACCAGAGCCGTGTCGGGCGCCAAGGCGCGGCCCGTGACTTCCCCACCGGCGAACATCGAACGCAAGAAGACGGGCTCGTAACCAATGTCGTCGCCGGTCCCGAAGAGCAGAGGCAGGTGCCCGGCCCCCGCTCGTCCAGGTCCGTCCTCCTGGGTCCGCCGCACCGAAGCGGGGGCGATCTGGACGAGGGCGGCCCGCAGCCCCTCCCGGGCGGCAAGATTGGCGACCACGGCACTCACAGTGGTTTTCCCTACGCCGCCCTTTCCCGTTACGACCAGCACCCGGGAGCGCCCCAGGAAGCTCAGCGGGCCCAAGCCAGGGCCTCTGGGAAAGATTCCCTATTGTCAATCTCGCTGGTCAGGAGTACCTTCGGGGTAGAGGCAACAGGAATGACAGCACTTCCCGCACCAGAGGACTGGCAAAGCCAAGCATCATGCCGAGGCCATTCGGCGGCTGTGTTTTTCGCGCCCACCCACTTCGAGCGCAAAGACGCCCGAGCGGCCAGGGAACGCCAGGCTAAAGCAGTGTGCGCCAGCTGCCCGGTGCGTAAGGAATGCCTCAACTATGCCCTCCGCATCCGTGAGCCACACGGGATCTGGGGCGGCCTGAACGAGATGGAGAGGCGGGCCATCACCGGCTGAGCCGTCCGCTCCCCCTCCGCCGGGCGGCTCATCGCTTCAGCACGGGGGTGACCAGTAGCGGTGTTTTCGTTAACTTCTGGGATTTCCTGGATGGACACTGCTCGTTGAGCATGCGGGTGGTAACCGGGGTAGGTTCGCACGGTTACTCGCCGTGTTCGACCCTCATGCTAACCGGGCCGGCCCGCCTTTCCCTGTCCCCAGGCAAGCAGGGGACCGGCCGCCGGCGCGCTGGCGACGGTACCTGGGCGTGACCTACGCGCGGCCACCCACGTCCCGGGTCTGTTGTGTGCCGTCCTCAGCGCCTCCCGGCGCGGCCACCCCCGTTCGGGCCGCCTCGGACTGGGCGCGGGCTGCTTCGGTGGCGGCCCGCAGCGCTTCCATGGCCTCTGCCGTAGGCATTTTGGGCGCCCGCATCGGCCTGCCCGCCGACGGCCTCTTGTCCCTCGGCCCTCCCCGCACCTGGGCCAGGCGGCCAAAAGGCCCCAGGACCACCCGGCTGAGCAGGGGCGAGAGAGCCCGGGCGGCAAGTGGCCACAGCAGTAGGTCCACGGCCGCGCCGAACACGGCACCCCCCACCACGTCAGAGGGGTAGTCCACGCCGACGTAGACACCGGCCAGGGCCAGGAGCAGGCCGGCCGCCACGGCCAACACCAACAGGCCCCAGCGACGGGCCAGGGCCAGGCCGCATACCACTGCACCGCCGGCGGCCACCCGACTGTCGGGGAAGCCGTACTGGGTCAGCGGCCTCACCAGCACCTCGACGTGCTTGAGGGTGTGGTACGGCCGGGACTGGCCCAGGCCCTTGGCCAGGAGGACGGCCAGGAAGTAGGCGGCAGCAGCGCCCAGCGCAGCCCACACCACTGCGGGCAGGTCGTCCGGGGAGCGGCGGGCGCTCAACCACGCCAGCAAGACCAGCGCGGCCAGGACGATCAAGGCGATGCCGACCGGGCCGGGGACGCGTTGGAAATAGGCGGCCATGAACCAGTGCGCCCAGGAGGTGGACCGCGCCAACGGTTGACGTCCAAGTACCAACGAGCGTCCAGGGCGACGCCTCCCCTCGTCGTGTGGGAGCTTATTGGCCCGGCCGGGGGGCCGCACCGGGGCGGGCGCTATTTGCATTGGTAGGTTTTGGCATGGCCGCAAGCACCTCCGAGCCTGAACGGCCCCGGTCCGGCACGCTTCACTGGCCGGCCACCGGCCCCGCCCGGGGCCACATCGGTTTGCTGCACGGCATCCTGTCTGACGCCACCACGTGGTGGGCAGTCGGGCCTTTGCTCGCTTACGCCGGTTGGGACGTGACGGCGGTCGACCTCCCCGGCCACGGCCACGGCCCGGCGGTGGGGGACGCCTGGGACGGCGTGGCCGATATAGCCCACGGCACCGTCCCAGTACTGCCGGACCGCCTCAGCGTGCTGGTGGGCCATAGCTTGGGTGCCGTGGTGGCGGCGGCCATCGGGGCGGAGTACCCCGACCTTGCCGCCGGCGTGGTCCTGGTCGAACCACCCTCGATGGAAGGCATCGACGTGGAGCTTTACGCCAGTGGGGTTGAAGCCGAGGGCGAGGCGGCCCGGGCCGACCCAGCAGGGCTGCGCCAACGCATGCAACAAGAGCGCCCCCATTGGGACGAGGACCAGGTCGACCGCACCGTGGCCGCCCGGGGGGCAGCCGACACAGCTGCTATTGCCCGGGTGCTCCGCTCTGGCCTGCAGTGGGACATCGCCGCCCTGGTGGCCGCCACGGCCGTGCCTGTGCTGGTCATTGCCGCACCAGAGGGCGACATTTCGTTCCTCTTGGGGGGGAGCTCGGCGCTCATCGGGCCGGAAAGGGAGCGACTGGCCGATGTGGTGCCGCCCGAACGGTTCGTGGTGGTCGACGGCGGGGGCCACTCGCTTCAGCGCGACCAGCCGGAGAAAGTGGCCGAGCTGGTCCTCGACTTCGCCGACGAGCTCAGGGGGAGCGACGACCCACCCGCTCCCGAACAGGTTTGAGGCCCTTTAGGCCGCTACCGCCGATGCCGCCGAGGCCTGCATGAAGGGCCCAAAGGCGGTCAATGTCGGCCCGTTCGGTCGGCTCGGCCCAGCCGTGGCCACCAGCGACTTCCCGTTCGCCGCAGATCG
>CAVQOE010000023.1:0-14222 GCA_963714295.1 uncultured Actinomycetota bacterium
ATGTCGGAGTCGTCTTGGAAGGCATGGATGGAGCATTGCAGAGCCCGTGCCCGGGCGGTGCGCCGGGGCCGGGCATTGAGGCGGCCGTCGACGATCTGGTCGTTCGCATCGGGGCCTGTCGGCTACGCCAGCGACCCGATTGGGGGCCCTGTCCGCTTACGGGTGAGCGACGAAATCCCCGAAGGACTCAGGATCCCGATCACCGTGAGCCTGCCCCTGGCTGCCCCGACCGGGGGTCTCCTCTGCGATCCCGCTAATCGGAGCCCCCTACCGCAGCACCCTGCCAACAAGCCGGCAAACCGCGCCGCTTTGGCAACATCGGCCGCCTGCGTTTCGCGAAGGCGTCCGGAAAGGCACCATGATCGCGAAGAATTTTATTATCGCGAAGGATTTTTGCCGTTATACGACAATTATCCTTCGCCAGGATGAAATCCTTCGCGATCACGCGCGGCCCCGCTGGATCAGACGGCCTCTACGGGACGCAAGCGACGAACGGTGGGCATGGGACGAGACCAGCCAGCTACGCCGACCGGCGACCGCCGACTCCGGCGAGCCGGCTGTTGGTGTCAACGGCGTAGGTGCGCGGGTCTGTCGACGGCGTAGGTGCGGGGTCTGTCGACGGCGTGGGCGACCTGCCGTCGGCACACTTGGGCTCCTGGAAGGCCCCCGGTCTGAAGCGCCAACGGATGGGGGATCCAGGCGAGTGCTTTCGGCGGATGAGCGCCTATTTCTCTGTAAGAAACTACCTAGTGTCTTGACTGGCCAGCTTGGTCCGATTTAAGATACTGTCTAGTATCTAAGTGAGAAAGGGAGCTCGAGGTGGCGGAGACGACGGTTGAACGGGCTGCCGACGCGGCGAAGCTGACCCCGGTGGTGCGGAACGCCTTGCTGGCGCTGGTCGTCGGCGGGATCGCGGCGATCCTGGACTCGACGATGGTCACCATCGCGCTGCACACGCTGGTGGTGAGCCTGCACTCCACCGACGGGGCGATCCAGTGGGTCACGACCGGCTACCTGCTGGCGATGGCGGTCGCGATCCCGGTCACCGGGTGGGCGGAGAGCCGGTGGGGCGGCAAGCGGTTGTGGATGGCGGCGCTGGTGCTCTTCGTCGTCGGATCGGCCCTGTGCGCGGTGGCCTGGAATGACGCCAGCCTGATCGGCTTCCGGGTCGTGCAGGGCTTCGCCGCCGGCCTGATCTTCCCGCTGATGCAGACGCTGGCGGTCAGGGCCGCGGGCGGGCGCGCCAGCAGCAGCCTGATCGCAGCGGTCAGCCTGCCGCTGGCGCTCGGGCCGATCCTCGGCCCGGTGATCGGCGGGCTCGTACTCAACTGGCTCAGCTGGCGCTGGCTGTTCCTGGTCAACGTGCCGGTGATCGCGGTCGGGCTGGTGCTCGCGTGGCGGCTGCTGCCCGCCGACCGCCCCTCCCCCGGCGCCGGACGGGCGCGCCTGGACCTGATCGGGCTCGGCCTGCTCGGGCAGGCCCTGGCCGGGATCCTGCTCGGCCTGTCCAACCTCTCCGAGGACGGCGGAATCGGTCACGTCGGCGTGGGAGTCCCGTTGCTGGCCGGGGTCGCGCTGCTCGGTGCCTTCATCGCCTGGGCGGTGCGGCCGGGTAACCCGCGTCCGGTGGTGGATGTGCGGCTGCTGCGGCTGCGATCGCTCGGGAGCGCGTCGGCGGTCTTGTTCACCGCGGGCGCGGCCTTGTACGCCGGCATGTTCCTGCTGCCGCTCTACTACCAGCAACTGCACGGCGAGAGTGTGCTCGACGCCGGGCTGCTGCTGATCCCCCAGGGCGTCGGCTCGCTGGCCGCCCGGTTCGCGGTCGCCAAGCTCGTCGACCGGCTCGGCGCCCGGCTCGTCACGATCGTCAGCTTCCTGGTGGCAGCGGCCGCGACGGTGCCGTTCGCGCTGGCCGGCCTGCACGCCAGCCTGTGGCTGCTCGGTCTGGCGCTGCTCATCCGCGGCTTCGGGATCGGCGCCGTGCTCATCCCGCCGCTGTCGGTCGCCTACCAGGACGTGCCGGCGGCGGGCATCCCCCACGCCACCATGAACACCCGCATCAGCCAGCAGGTCGGCGCCTCCTTCGGCGTCGCGATCGTCGCCGTCGCCCTGCAGTCGCTGCTCGCGCGCGGCGCGGTCGGCGCCTTCCAGGGCGCGTTCTGGTGGGCGACCGGGATTACGGTGCTGGCGCTCATCCCCGCCCTCGCCCTGCCCGGCGCCCGGTCCGCGCGCCGTGACTGACGGGCAGCCACCGCCGCTGCCGCTGCCCCTGCCCCTGCCGCTGCCGCAGGCGGTTCGGGCCGCGGCCGGTTTCAGCCACGGTCCCCGGCTGGGCGAGAATACGGCGGTGGACAAGATCCCGGACAACGGCGGCGAGCAGTCAGGCAGCGCGGCCGTCCGCCGCCACGGCGCCGAGCTCGAGCGGGCGATCCTCGACGCCGCCTGGGAGCAGCTGGTCGCCGAGGGCTACGAGCACTTCACCTTCGACGCCGTCGCCGCCCGCGCCCAGACCAGCAAGCCCGTGCTCTACCGGCGCTGGAAGACCCGCGAAGACCTGCTGCGGGCCACCGCCCGCCACCGCGGTGCGGCCGATCCGCCCGCCGTCCCCGACACCGGCACCCTCCGGGGCGACCTCCTGGCCCTGCTCAGCAGCGCCAACACAACCCGCAACCCGATGGTCGCCCTGGTCAGCAGCATGCTCGGCAGCTACTACAACCAGACCGGCCCCACCCCGGCCGAGCTGCGGGAGGCGTTCCTGACCCCACGCGGCTCCGTCCTCGAACAGGTCGTCAACCGCGCTGTCGAGCGCGGGGAGATCGACCCGGCCCGGCTGACCCCGCGGATCATCAACCTGCCCTTCGACCTGTTCCGCAACGAGATGATGATGACGCTCACCCTCGTCCCCGATCACGTTCTGCGGCAAATCGTGGACGACATCTTCATTCCCCTCGTCAGCCCGCGACCTCTGCCGCCAGCCGAGGGAACGGTTTTACAGGCCGTGTGCGCCATGAGGCGCACTGTTGTATCGCCCGCGCAGCGGGCAGAGATGAGAGGAGATATCTCTGGATCTGATGGCTTACCGGAATCCGAAAGGATGCAAGGGAAAATAGCATGCCAGGAAACCGGTGGCCGCGCCCAGGTATCAGGGGCAGCGCACCGGGAGATCCGCGTGATACGGCGAAAGCCAGATTGCCTGAATCCCAGTCTCCAGAAGGCGCAAGTAAACGCCCGCCGGAAAGATGCCTGTAACCGGCGCCGGCCCCTGCGGCGAGATAGGCGGGTCGCTCGCCGTAATCCTCCTGGGCGCGGGAGCGATGCCCTGTCGGGGCATTCAAGGAGACGGACGGGACGCCTAAGCCTGGATCCACCGGTTGAATGCCGAGTGCGGCGGTTATCGGCTCTCGTCTCCATGAGCTGTTTTTCGGGCGTGTTTGCCCTGCCGCTGACGTTTCTGCGGCGTGTCCGGGGTTCCTGGGCGGCGGTCTGGGGGCGGTGTGCCTTGCGGCGTGGGGGGGGCGGACCGGGTCGGGGCTGGTCAGGCCGCGCGGGCGGGCGGCCCGGTGGTTTCTGTCCACAGGTTCAGCCAGGCGTGTTCGCGGTGGTGGCCCGCGGGCAGGTGGAGGGTGAGGTTCCCGCGGCCGTGGCGGGCGGTTCGCGCGCCGATGATGATGAGGTCGCGGCGGATGGTGGCGGTGCGGGCTTTCGCGTAGCGGCGGCCGGCGAGGGTCCCGGCGGCGCGCAGCAGGTTATGCGCCATGGCGGCGATGACGAGCCAGGCGGCATTTGCGGGCAAAACGCCGGATGGCAGGTGCTCGAGGGGGCCGGCGTTCAGGTCGGCGATTACCTGCCCGGCGATGGCGTGGTCGCGGTGCTGGCCTTCTGCCTGGATCATCTCGAAGGGCGAGTCGGTGAAGACTGCGTGGGCGCGTGACCTGTGCAGACTCCACGCTCCTCGGTTGCACCGCTCCACGCATGCGCTGCCGACTCGCGTCAGGAGAGGCTGGCTCCCCCACGGAACTGACCTCTCCCGTCATTCATTTAGTGCATAATTCCTCCATGTCAAACAAAATCACTTGATCTGGAGGAAAGAGAAGCAATGGCGATGCGCGTTTCGAACGGCAGGAACGCGTCCCGGCAGCCGCGTCGGGCGGGGCGAACTGACCGGCGCCGCGGGCTGATGGCTGCGACCGCCGTGGCGTCGCTCGCCGTCGGGGTGGGCGGCACGCTCGGGTACGGCCACATCAGGTCCGGGGCCAGCGCCAGTCCGGTAGACGCTCAGGCCGCAAAGCTCGCGACGGACCTGCACATTCAACTGACGCCCGAGGTGTTCTCCGGCGGGGCGAAGGACGGCAGCTGGCACACCGAGGCGGACTTCACGGCCCTGGTGCAACGCGACGGTGGGTTCGTCCTGTCGTTCGGGCCGGGTAATGCCTCCGATGGTGCCACTCACGTCTCCGATGTCCTGCTCGGCCTGGAGCCGCCGGGGCAAGATGGCGGAGCGCCGTCGTACCTCAGCTCCGGCTCGGGCGATGTCCGGTGTTACCAGTTCGCGTTTGGCGATTCCGGCTCGTCCCCGGTTACGACGTCGGACATCTCGTGCCCCGGCGCCCGCCCGGACGGGAGGCCAGGCAGCGTCGAGGCGTGGCTCGCCGCCCTGTTCTCCACGCAATCCGCGGAAGCCCGTCACTCCGCGACCGCGTACCCCCCCACCAGTGAAGGCGTGCGAGAGTTCCTGACCAGATCATCCCCGGTCGCCCTGAGTGTCGATACCGGAAATGAACTCGCCGCAGCGGCATTCCGAAATGCCGACGGGGACTGCTTCTACGCCCGCGTCTCCGCGGCGACTGCGGCACCGCCCAACGAGGCGGCTACCCTGTGGCTGGCACCCGCCGACGCTCAGTTTGGAGGCTGCACCGGCCAAGCCGCCCTAGCGGCGTCCGCCCTCTACGGCCTCAACGCCGCAGCAGAGGGTTGAACCGCGCCACCCGGGGTTCGAGGAGACAAGAGCGGGTCACGGGAATCGAACCCGCACTGTCAGCTCATGCGAATTGCATGATCGCCGATACCAGAGGCCATCGTCCGCAGCCGACTCCGGCAGATCCAGAGCCCGCCCGACCTCATCAACGCCCTTCTCGGCCAGACCCGGCTTACCCTCCACGCGCCACCATAGACCCCGGGCTTTCAACCTCTGTATTGCAATGACTTGCTCCGCGCGCGGAAACCCGAAAAATAGTGACTCAGCTAGTGAGTACGGCCTCATCCACCGCCAGACTCAGCGCGACGACCTCAGACTGCCGTAACCCCCTGACCTGCAGAAATCAGACCCAGTCAGACTGTCCGCGACAAAACTGTCGTGCATGGCGTACAGAAGATCGACTTGCGGTGACCCGGCGAGACGCCGACTGCTGCGTCGAGCGCGGAAGGGTTTAGCCCTGGCTTTTCACGGGGTTCTGAGCTGAGCGGCGCGCCTGAATGGAAAAGTGCTCCTGACCTGGGACGATAAGGGTTGTCTAGGCTCTTATCACTCCAGTTCGAGGAGCACTTTCTGCATGCACGCTACAGGATGGTCGCGCGGTCTTGAAGTCACCGGCGGCGGCACCGGGGTCGTGTCGCACGCGGGGCTCGTGCCGCTGCGGCAGCTGGCGGACCGGACGGGCCTGACGGACGGCCTGTCGGCCGCGCTGCCGTCGCCGCTGGGCGGCCACGACCGGGGCCGGGTGCTGTCGGACCTGGCGTGCGCGATCGCGGACGGCGCGCGGGTGATCAGCGATTTCCGGGTGATGGGCGACCAGCGGGAGCTGCTCGGCCCGGTCGCCTCGGTGCCGACGGCGTGGCGGGCTCACGCGGATGTGAGGGGTGTCGTCCACCAGCCGCTCGCCGTGGATCAGCCACTTGTGCGGGTCAGTCACGTACGCGACACTACCGGCCTGGAGAGGCATGCCACCGCTACCACACCCACCTGCCCGGCCGCCTTCGTCCCGCGCGATCGCGCGGCCGACCCGGCGGACGCACCGGCATCCACGCCCGACTCAACGGCGCACGTCGAGCCAGAACACGCTCCCAGCGCGCCCCGTCCGTTGCCCGTCCGTGGAAAACCGAGCGGTTACACCGACCGTCCTACCGCCACGAAACCCGTCCGCTGTATGTCCGTGGGGACCCTTCAACACCGGGGTCTACAGCACGACAAGGTGACGCACGACGGGAATTCCCAGCTAGCGGACCGTTCTCGCAGATGGTGGCAGGTGTTGGGTTCGGTCCAACGTAGGTGGAGCCGACGGTCTGACAGATCATCGCTCGGTGGCCAGCTGGACGCCGCTGACCTGCGGCGGTTTAGGTCGACGGGGCTGGGTCGGGCAATCCAGGGGTGGCTCGCGGCCTCCCTGCGACCGCGATGCCCGCAGCCGACCCGGTGGCTGTTGCGCCCACGGGAGCCGTTTCGGTTTCCTGCAGGGCCGCCCGTAGCCGGCCGGCCGCCGGGGAGCCGATGCGCTGGTAGATAGCGAGCGCCGCACGCAGGGACGCGCCGCCGTCGGCCAGCCTGCCCTGCTGGCGGAGGCACCAGCCGGCGCCCTCAAGGGCCCGTGCTTCCTCGGGCAGCAAGCCGGTCGCCCGGGCCAGTTGGAGCGCCTCCGCATGGTGGGCCAGACCGCTACCGGGATCGCCCGTCGCCAGTCCCAACTCCCCCATGCTGTTGCGGACCTCCGCTTCGCCTATTCGGTCACCCAGCTCACTGGACAGTCCGAGAGCCCGTGACAGCTCGGATTCCGCGCGCTCGAAGTCTCCGGCGAGACAGTGCAGGGTGCCGAGTGAACAGCGGTCATCCGCCTCTCCGCGCCGCCGGCCCAGCTGGCGGTCCATCGCCAGTGCGAGGCCGAAGCTCTCGGCAGCGGCCCGGTAGTCGCCGCGTGCCTGATGTGACAGCCCTAGGTCGCGGTTGGCGCTCGCCACACCAGCCGGGTTCCCGATTTCCTGCTGAATCTCCAGGGAGGCGGCGTGGTTGGCAGCCGCCTCCTGGTAGTCCCCGGTGGCATGCTGCGCGCGGCCCAGAAAATTCAGGCACCCCGCCTCCCACAGCGGAAGGCGAAGGCCCTCTCTGCCAACCTGTCGTAAGGCACCCGCCCCTCAGTAACCACTGACACTCCCCGAGGGCGGGGATGGAGACAACTTTCCGATATGACCATGACCGTGCTCGACCGTGCCCTGGCGGCCGGCGATGCTGGACCGGTGACCGGTGACCAAGGCGCCCCGATCCGGAGGTGCCCGAGAGGGCCCGCCGGCGGACGTTCACCGCGCAGTACAAGCAGGAGGTCCTGGCCGCCTACGAGGCGGCGCCCGACGGCGAGAAGGGCGCGATCCTGCGCCGGGAGGGCCTGTACTCCAGCCTGATCACCGAGTGGCGGCGGGCCCGCGACGCCGGGGCGCTGGCCGGGCTGAGGCGGCCGCCCGGCCGGCCGGCCGCTGATCCGCGGGACGCGCAGATCGCCCGGCTGCGGAAAGAGAAAGCCAAGCTGGAGCAGGAGCTGGCCAAGGCCCGCTTCGTGGCCGATGTGCAGTCAAAACTGCAGGCGCTCTTGGAGACGATCTCCGAGGGCGCGGACACCGAGCCCGGGTCGAAGTCCTGACCGACGAGGCGATCGCCCTGCTCGCGCCGCAGATCGGCACCAGGGCGGCGTGCCGGGCGGCCGGGGTGCCGCAGGCGAACTGGTACCGGCGGCACCGGGCCAGCCCGGCGCCGCCGCGCCCGGCGCCCGTGCCGCACCGCGACCGGGCGCAGCCCAGGGCGCTGGCGGCCGGCGAGCGGGAGGCGATCCTGGCGGCGCTGCACAGCAGCCGGTTCGCTGACCTGGCCCCCGATGAGGTCTGGGCGATCCTGCTGGACGAGGGCGCCTACCTCGGCTCGGTCTCCACCTACTACCGGGTGCTGCGCGAGGCCGGCGAGAGCCGCGAGCGGCGGCGCCAGGCGACCCACCCCGCGGCGGTCAAGCCCGAGCTCGTCGCCGCCGGCCCGAACCAGGTCTACTCCTGGGACATCACCAAGCTGCACGGCCCCGCGAAATGGGTCTACTACCACCTCTACGTCATCCTCGACATCTACAGCCGCTACGCCGTCGGCTGGATGGTCGCGACCCGCGAGTCCGCCGTCCTGGCGGAGAAGCTCATCGCGGAGACCTGCGCCAAGCAGGGCATCAGCCGCGGCCAGCTCAGCCTGCACGCCGACCGCGGCAGCTCGATGACGTCCAAGCCGGTCGCGCTGCTGCTGGCCGACCTGGGCGTCACCCAGTCCCACTCCCGCCCGCACGTCTCCAACGACAACCCGTACTCCGAGGCGCAGTTCAAGACGCTGAAGTACCGGCCCGGCGTTCCCGGCCCGGTTCGCCTCGGTCGAGGCCGCCCGGGCGCACTGCCGGGAATTCTTCCGCTGGTACAACAACGAGCACCGCCACGGCGGGCTCGGGCTGCACACCGCCGCCGACGTCCACCACGGCCAGGCCGAAGCCGTCCAGGCCGGGCGCGCCCAGATCCTCACCGCCGCCTACCGCGCCCACCCCGAGCGCTTCGTCAGCAGGCCACCAACCCCGCCAGACCTGCCAGGCACGTCCTGGATCAACCCGCCCCAGGAGAAGGAACCCATCACTCAATAAAAAACACCCAGCGGCGCCTCAGACAGGTTGACAGATTCCGAGGCCGCGCAGCAATTCCAGCGCCTGTGTCAGGCCGTCGGTCGCGGCAGCGAACTGCCCGGTCATAAGCTGGACCTCGCCCAGGTAGCCGAGCGCGCAGGCTTCACCGAAGCGGTCACCGATATCCCGGTAGGTATTCAGCGCGGTTTCAAGTCGTGCGGCCGCTCCTATATTGTCGCCGGTCCTGCTCAGGACGGTTCCGAGGATGCTCAGCGCGTGCGCCTCGCCGAGGGGGCTGGCGCGGTCTGCGTGCAGCTCGATGGCCTGCCACAGCGTGCTCTTGGCGTCCTGGAAGTCTCCCTTCAGGTACTGGATGTCGCCTATATCGGTCAGGGCGTTCGCCTCCGCCAGCCAGTCGCCGCCGCCGCGCGCCAGGTCGACGGCGCGGCGGTACAGGGCGAGGGCCTGGTCGCCATGCTCATGGTGGCGCAGGTACCCGTGCATCGCCGCGGGAAGCGCGGTAGCCACGGGGGTCATGCCACGCCCAATGGCGTAAGTCGCGGCGGCGAAGAGGTTGGCGCGCTCCGCCTTCATCCACGCGTTGGCTTCCGCCGGCAGCGAGAGATCCGGCGCGGCCGGCGGCTGGGCTGCCGTCGCGGTGTCTGGCAGAACTGCGGTCCGCCTGGCCAGGTGCCTGCTGGCCGTCCAGGCGGTGTTCAGGTAGTAGTCCAGCAGCCGGGCCACGGCAGCCTGCCGCTCCTGGGGCGGGTCGATCGCTGAAAGCGCCCGGGAGAAGCCGGCTATCAGGTCGTGCGTCCGGTCCGGCCGCGGGAGGGCTCAGCGATCAGGTAGTGGTCATAGAGAACTGACAGGTGAAGGCGCGTCGACTCGATGTCGGCGCCGATGAGGGCGGCCGCAGCGTAGGCGTCGATCTCAGTGCCGGGATGCAGGCCGAGCCGGCGGAAGGCCTGCTGATCGGCGGGGTCGAGATCCTGATAGGACAAGTCGAACGCCGCTGCCACGGAAAGGTTCTCCGATCGCATCAGCTGCAGCCGGTCCCGCGCCGAGGCCAGGTCGGCCGCCAGCCCGGCCGGGGTCCACGTGGGGTGATGGCGCAGCTGGCTCGCCAGCATGCCAACCGCCAGCGGCAGGTGCCCGCACAAGCGCGTGATCTCCGTGACGGCCGGGTCGCCGGGCCCCAGCCCGGGGCGGGCGGCGAGCCGCAGGAGCAGCGCCGACGCGTCGGCCGCCGGGAGGATGTCCAGGCTGATCACCTGCGCGTCCTCCAGCGCGGTCAAATGCCTGCGGCTGGTGATGAGCACGAGGCTCCCGGCGGTGCCGGGCAGCAGCGGCCGCACCTGGTCGTGCCCGGACGCGTCGTCCAGAACCAGCAGCACTCGCTTGCCCGCGAGCCGGTCCCGCCACAACCTGGCCCTGGCTTCGGTCCCGGCCGGGATCTGCCGCGTCGCTATTCCTGCTGTCTCCAGCAGGCTGGCCAGCGCCTCGGCCGGATCGACGGGCCGCTGGCCGGGCGTGTAGCCGTGCAGCGGCAGGAAGATCTGGCCGTCGGGGAACCGGCCCGCGAGCCGGTGCGCGGCGTGCACCGCCAGGGCGGTCTTGCCGATGCCGGCCATCCCGCCGATCGCGCAGATGCCCACGATCCCGCCGGAAACGGCGGGGCCTGCTACCGCGTCCAGGACAGCCGCCAGTTCGCGCTCGCGGCCAGTGAAGGACGTGGTGTCTCTGGGTAGCGTCCGAGTCGCGGCCGCCACCGCTCCGGGTTGCCCGGTCAGCGGGGCATCGGGCGCCGAGGCCAGGAAAGCGGAGGGCTGGCCGCGGGCAGCGGCCTCGAACGCCGCCCGCTGGGCGTCTGACAGGCCGAGTGCGTCGGCCAGCAGCCGGGCCGTTTCCCGCCGGGCGGTGCGGTTGACGCCGCGCTCCAGGTCGCTGACTGACCGGTAACTGATCCGGGCAGCCTCAGCCAGGCCTTCTTGAGTCAGGCCCGCTTCGGTCCGCAACTGGCGCAGCAGGAAGCCGAATGACCTCTCGGCCGGGTCGGCCATGCCTATCCCCCCGCACCAGGTCCATGCGCCCCCTGCGACTGCAGGCATGCCCCCTATAAGGAGATGGTAAGTAAGTCCTCCGCAAGCAAAACCCCTGCGGGCAAAGGCCTGCAGCCCGCAGGCGATCGGCGCCGCGGCCGGGTCAGGAGGCACGCGGCCACCTTGCCTCCGGCCGGCCGGGCGGGGCGCAAGGCGCGTCAGGATCAGGGCCGAACCGCGCACCGTGCACGACCTGCGGCAATATGCCGTCCAGCGGCAGCCTCCGACCGCAGCGGCCGATCAGGAAGGCGACGCAGGACATGAGAACGGAGCCGCCGATAAGAAGCATGAAAGCGATTACGACCATCCCGATGATCCCTTCCGGGTAATCACTGCGCTGATTTGGCGGCCTTCGCTCCACTGTCGGCCGCGAGCGCGCTTCGGAACCACACAGGTGCAGCACGGGATGTGCACAGGAACGCTTTCCCGCCCCTCGTCGGCCGGCGAGGACGGATGCCGCCGGAGCGCAGCAGCGGCGATGATTTTTCTTCTGCCGAGCGTCTGACCCGGTGAGGGTCGTTCGGATATGACTGTGCATGCGGCCGGAGCAGGCCGCCGGGACAAGGGAGTCGTTTGATGGCGCGGTACCTGATTTCGTTCGATGCCGGCGCGATGGATCACATCCCCGACGAGGACGGGCCAGCCGTGGGCAAGGCCGCGCACGAGGTGGTCCAGGAGGCCGTGAACGCCGGCGTGTGGGTTTTCGGCGGCGGAATGCAACAGCAGCGGGCGAGCGTCGTGGCCACCGACGGGACGGTCACCGACGGGACGTACCCGGAGGCCATCGGCGGGTTCTCGATCATCGAGGTGCCCACGCGCGAGGAGGCGCTGCAGTGGGCGGCTAAGGTCGCGGCCGCCTGCCGCTGCGCGCAGGAGGTTCGGGAGCTCCAGTCCGACCCCGAACAGGACGCGATGCTCCGCCAGGCGGACGGGCGACGGTGACCTCCAGGCGACCTCCGACCGAATGCTGACCGCGGGTCGCGGGCCGCGGACGCTTACGACCGCTCGTCGGGGGTCGGGCTCGCTGGGTGGGCGTAGAAGGTGTGCGTCTGGATGAGGCCGTCGCGGATCACGAAGGTGTCGGTCCCCAGCAGCACGTCTTTCCCGTCGCGGTGGCCGCGGAAGGTGAGGTAGATGACCTCGCCTTGCCGGTGGACCGAGGGCGTCAGCTCGATTGAGCCGATGAGCGGAAGAACCTGCTCGTAGACCTTGCGGATGTAGTCGTGTCCGGAGCCGATGCCTTCCGGGGTGGCGGCAACCGCGTCCGGGGCGTAGTCGCTGAGGATCGCGTCCAGGTCGCCCTCGAGTTGACGGCGCAGGTGGCGGTCAAAGACTTCTTGCGTGGTCATCGGTGCTCCTTGTCGTTGTCGTTGTCGTTGATCGGTGCGAGGTGGGTTTGGCTCACGGGTCCGGAGCGCTCAGGCCGCGGCGAGCGCGACGCACAGGGCGACGAGCGCGACGGTCTGCAGCGCGACGCGTCCGTTGATGACCGAGTCCCAGCGAGCCTGGAGCTCGCGCGCGTTGTCCGGCACCCGGTGGGCGAGGGCCGCGGCGGTCAGCGCGGTGTTCACCGGCTTGGCGACCCGGGTGTAGACCACGGTGAAGATGATCACGGCGAGCGCGGCGAGCGCCCCGCCCGCGGCGGCGACCCAGTGTCCGCTGGCGGCGGCGGCGGCGGCCGTCGCGACGGCGGCGACCAGGCCGCCGATGGTGATCGCCTTCAACCGGCGGTCGGCCACGCGGTGGATGTGGCCGAGCGACTCGGTGAGGGTGCGGTCATCGACCGCGGCGATGGCGGGACGCTGGACGATCGCGCCGAAGACGTCGGTGCCGTAGATGACGGCGTTGGCGAGGATCGCCAGGCCGGCGACGATTTCGATGAGGGTGCGCATCAGCGGGTCTCCTGTTCGGTGAGCATGCGGTGGGCGAGATCGAGTCGGGCCTGCGTGTGGCTCGGGCGCAGGCGCCCGCTGGCCTGGAGGGTGGCCAGGCCGTGCATGGCCGCCCAGGCGACCTCCGCCTGGGTTTCGTCACCAGCCGGGAACGCGTCGCGGATGCCCCGGAACGCACGCTGGAGCGGTTCCGGGGTGTCGTCGGTCCCGAAGGCCAGTCCCGAGGGCAGCGAGAACATCGCCTCATAGGTCGCGGGGTGGGCGGCGGCGAAGTCGAGGTAGGCGCGCATCCGCGCCATCGGCGAGGCGTCGACCGCCTCGAGCGCCGCGGCGAGGTCACCGAAGCCGCTGAGCGCGACCGCGTCGATGATCGCCTGGCGGCCGTCGAAGGCGGAGTAGACCACCGGCTGGGTCACGCCGAGCTCCCCGGCCAGCCGGCGGATGGTGACGGCGGCCCAGCCGTCGGACTCGGCCAGGTCGCGGGCGGCGCGGATGACCTGATCGCGTCTCAGGTCGAGGTCGGGAGCGGGTCTAGGTGACATGACTCATAGTCTAGCATAGTTATCTAACGTTGCTAGATTAAAGGGCGCGAAAAATCCGACCCGTGGGACGTCGCCGGTAACCGGCAGGCTTGACGGCGACCCCGCCGTAGAAGTGCAGCGCGGGGCCGCTGGGGTCGGGCTCGGGCCAGTGGCTGATGCCGGTAACGCCGGCAGCAGCAGCTCAAGGCCGTCGAAGAGTCCCTCGATCTGCGCCCGGGAGCGCGGCCTGATCGGGGCCGACGCGCTCTGGTAGACCGCCCGCCCCGCCCGGGCGGCTTCCTGGTCGATGTTCTCGTCGGTGATGTGCGACAGCGCCAGGGCGCTGCCGGGCGCCATCACGTCACTGAACCTGGCCAGCAGCGCACGGGGATCGTCGGCGTCCGGGACGAAGTGCAGGACGGCGAAGCGCAGGACCGCGACCGGCTGACTGAAGACGATCAGCTCCGCACCGCGGACCGGCAACAATGCCGGCCGGGTCGGAGATCGCCCCGGACGGCGGCCACGCCCTTGGCCCGGTCCTCGAGGATGGCCTGGGCAGCAGGTCGACGACCGGGTCGCTGTCGACATAGACGACCCGCGCGTCCGGGTCGGCCGCCTGGGCGATCTCGTGCACGTTGGCGACGGTCGGCAGGCCCGAGCCGATGTCGAGGAACTGCCTGATCCCCCGCTCGGCGGCGAGGAAATGGACGACCCGGCCGAGGAAGGCCCGGTTCATCCTGGCCGGCCCGGACCGCCGGATCACCGCCAGGAGCTGCGCGGCGGCGGCGCGATCGGCGTCGAAGTTGTCCTTCCCGCCGAGAATGAAATCATAGATCCGGGCCACGTTCGGCACCGTGACGTCCAGCCCGCGCGCGGCCAGCCGGTCCTGCTCCATAGGGAGAATTATGTCCCATCCGGTCGGCGAAGGCTCGCGCTTGCTACGACGTGATCCCGGCCGCCCGTTTGCTGCCGGGCGGCCGGGATGATCATTGGTGGCCTTTTTGGTTGCCACCGTGCCAGAGACGGCTGGGCGGGTGGGGCGGAGCCAGGGTCCGTTCGAGATGATGGATTTGAATTTCTCAGGGT
>CAVQOE010000024.1:0-26998 GCA_963714295.1 uncultured Actinomycetota bacterium
GCGCTCATCCGCTGGCGGCTGCCCGGCGCGCGATGGCCCCGAGCCCGATGAACCCGATCTTCAACTCGGCCGCCTCCCGATTGGGTTTCTCGCTGGCCTGTTCACAGCGTGTTCGGTATCTCGTCAAGTCTCAGGCGGGTGTTGCGCTTCGAACTGATCCGCCATTGGCCGTCCTCGCATTTGCGGTACGTCTCGTGGTAGTGGCCGTACCCCTTGATGCCCGTGGGCTGGCCCGGCTTGAGCACGTAGTCGAACATCGCCCAGATCCCTTCCGCCTCGGTCGGGCTGAGGATCGTGATCTCGGGCATGTGGCCGTGGTGGGTGGTGAACGCGTCGGCCAGGTAGTCCGGCACGTACTCCAGGTACTGGGCGTTCGTCTGCGGCGGACGGTCTACCTCCCGAGGCAGGTAGTGCAGGCAGTCGTCGGTGAAGAGGTCTGCCCAGGCCACCCAGTCCTTGGTGTCCATCAGCCGGAAATACCGAGCTTTCAACTGCTTGATCTGCTCGATGTCCCACAACTTCTCGACCAGACTCGGCGCTTGCGCGCCTGGTTCCTGGTCCGGGCCCGGTGATTGCAAGGTCGCTCCTGCCGCCGATAGGCAATATCCATCTATTAGAGCACTTAGTTTGATGATTCTTTCAACGGCTGGCGCGCGCAGCGCGCTCAGGCGGGTGGCCTCGATGCCGTTCCGTTGACCAGAACGCCGTCATTGCGCGGCCGATCACGGTCTGCGAGCCTGGGGCGGCCGTAGGCGACCTGTCGTGCAAGATCGGGCCGAAGCGTCGGCCCGCCGCTTCCCGAGGTGGACGATCATGACCGGACTTCGTGTCGCGCAGTGGGCGACGGGCAACATCGGCAGCCGCTCGCTGCGCCACATCATCCAGCACCCCGGGCTCACCCTGGCCAGCGTGTACGTCACCTCAACCGCCAAGGCCGGCCGGGACGCCGGCGAACTGTGCGGCCTGCCTGCGACCGGGGTGACCGCCACCGGCGACGTCGGCGAGATCCTCGCGCTCGGCGCCGACTGCGTGCTCTACATGCCCGCCGACTGTGATCTTGACCAGGTCTGCGCCATCCTCGCGGCCGGCACCAACATCGTCACCACCCGCGGTGAGTTCCTGCACCCGGGCAGCATGAGCCCGGCCGACAGGGAACGGGTCGAGCAGGCGTGCGCCGAAGGCGGGGCCTCCATTCACGGCACCGGCTCGAGCCCCGGGTTCATCTCCGAGGCGCTTCCGCTGGTGCTGACGTCGATCCAGCGGCGCCTCGACGCCCTCACGATCAACGAGTACGCCGACGTGTCCACCCGCGACTCACCGGAGATGCTCTTCGACCTCATGGGTTTCGGTCACCCGGCGGACGAGTTCTCGCCGGAGAGGTTCGCCTACGGCGCCAGCTCGTTCGGACCGTCCATGCGACTGGTGGCCGAGGCGGTCGGCCTGCCGATCGACGCCGTCACCTCGACCGGGAAGGTGGCGGTCACGCCGCAGAAGCTCACCATCGCCGCAGGCACGCTGGACGCGGGGACGGTAGCGGGCCTGCGGATGATCATCGCCAGCACCAGGGCAGGCCGGGTCCTGATGACCTTCACCGCGACCTGGTACTGCACCGCGAACCTCGAGCCGGCCTGGACCGTGCGAGGGAACGGCTGGCACATCCTCGTCGAGGGTGACGCCCCGCTGGACATCGACGTCCGCTTCGCCTGCCCGGTCGAGCAGATGGCCGAGATGACCCCCGGCTACACCGCCAACCGCGCCGTCAACGCGGTCCCCTACGTGTGCGCCGCCGCGCCGGGCATCCGCACCACGGTTGACCTGCCCCAGATCATCCCGGCCCTGGGCGGCGGCCGCTAGGCTCAGCGCGGACGACGAGCGTCGGCTGCCGCGCCGGGCCGACGTCGGTGTTCGGGTGTCAAGAAGGCGATCCTGGCTACGACTACACCCTGACCACGATGAACTCAGCTTCGGCCAGAAAGGTCTACCCAGTCATGGCACTTGTTCGCGTTCACAACATGTCCGTCTCGCTCGATGGCTTCAGCGCCGGCGCCGGCCAGAGCCTGGAGGCGCCGTTCGGGCACGCCGGCGGACGGCTGATGCGATGGTTCATGGGCACCCGCACATTTCACGCGATGCAGGGCCAGGACGGGGGGAGCGCGGGCGTCGATGACGCCTTCGCCGGCAACTGGGGGCCGGGGATCGGGGCCGAGATCATGGGCAGGCACAAGTTCGGCCCGCAGCGCGGGCCGTGGACCGATGAGGAGTGGCAGGGCTGGTGGGGCGACGAGCCGCCGTTCCACACCCCCGTGTTCGTGCTCACCCATCACGTCCGGCCCTCGATCGAGATGAAGGGCGGCACCACCTTCCACTTCATCGACGCCAGCCCGGAGGTCGCCTTGGCTGCGGCGAAGGAAGCGGCGGGCGGTCTCGACGTCCGGATCGGCGGCGGCCCGGCCACCGTTCGGCAGTTCCTGGCGGCCGACCTGATCGACCACCTGCACATCGCGATCGTGCCGATCGTGCTCGGCCGCGGCGAGTCGCTGTGGGACGGCCTGGAGGGCGTGGAGGATCGCTTCGGCGTCGAGTCCGTGAGTTCGCCGAGCGGCGTCACCCACGTGACCTTCACCCGTCGCTAGCCGCGGGTTGCTAGTTTCCCGCCGCTAGCGCCCGCCAGCTGGCGTAGTCCGCGGCAGGCCGCGACCCGTTGCCTGCTCGGCGCGACCAGGCCCGCGTCGTAGGCGATGATCACGGCCTGCACCCGGTCCCGCGCCCCGGTCTTGGCGAGCACGCTGCCCACGTGCTTCTTGACCGTTGACTCGGTCAGCGCGAAGCGGTCGGCGATCTCCAGGTTGGTCCAGCCGCGGCCGATCGCTGCCAGCACCTCGAGCTCGCGCTCGCTCAGGGCCGCGAGCCGCCCGTCGGCCCGCGGCGGTGCGGGCGGGGCGAGGAAGTCGAACGCGTGCGCGTCCAGCATCCGTCTGGTCAGCCGGGGCGAGACGGCCGCCTCCCCGGCCGCCACCGCGTGGATCGCGGCGACGAACTCGCCCGGCAGGGCGTTCTTGACCAGGAAACCGGAGGCGCCGGCCTCCAGGGCCGCGTAGGCGTACTCGTCGAAGTCGAGGACCGTGACGATCAGCACCCGGGTGCGGCCGCCGGCGGCGGCGATCTGCCGGGTGGCCTCGATGCCGTCAAGCCCGGGCAGCTGCACGTCCATCACCACGACGTCGGGCCGCAGGTCGGCCGCCATCCGAACCGCCTCGGCGCCGTGCCCGGCCTCGCCGGACACGGTGAGGCCGGGTTCGCCCTCCAGCAGCGCCCGAAAAGCAAGGCGCTGCAACTGCTGGTCGTCGGCGATCAGCACGCTGGTCATTCGGCAGAACCTACCTCGTGGTCTAACAGGTAGATTAATGTAATAACAGACGTTCGCCGACGTCAAGGCTGCGTTGGCAGCAGGTGGTTTTCGATTGAGCTGACAGAGCCGCGCACGGACCGTTCGAGATGACGGGTTGGGCCTGTGGGAGGCGATCGCCGTGGTGACTGGTACCGCGGTACCAGTGACGTCTCGGCTCAGCGAGGGAGAATCGCCATCAACGACTGGGCGGAGTTGGCTCGAGGTTGGAGAAGGCCATGACGATCGAGTTCAGCCGGCGCACGTTCATGACGTCGGCAGGCGGCACCGCGCTGACGGCGCTCGCCGGGCCGGCCGCGTTCAGGAAGCTCCCGGGCGGTGCGGCGGCGCAGGCGGTCGGACGGGACTTCTTCAGCTACCCGCAGGCCGCGGTCGTGCAGTCACTGGGGGATATCGCCGGCGGCCTCTGCTACCCCGGTGCCGGCAACGGCTGCGACGGCACGACGCCGGGCCGGACCATTCCCAGCCTGCCCGGGATGGGGATCGCGCTCGGCGGCGTCGGGGCCGGGTCGTTCATGCTCAACGACTCGGGCACGTTCGGGCCGTGGAACTTCGGCGGCAGCCAGTACAGCGACGGCGAATACCAGACCCGGATCCTTCCGCAGGCGGCGTTCCACGTTCGCGAGCAGCTGGCGGGCAAGCCGGCCACGGTCACGACGCTGGCGACGAAGGGACCGCAGAACGTGGGATCGGCCGGCCCGGTCGCGACCCGGTCCTGGGGCGATCCGCTGCCGGCCTGGAACCTGCTCGGTCAGGGCCAGGGGACCTACGCCGCGATGTACCCGTTCGGCTGGATCTCCTACAACGCGTTCAAGACCGATGTCTCGATGCGGTTCTACTCCCCCATCGTGGCGGGCGAGGACCGGCGCACGTCGCTGCCGCTGGCGTACTTCGACCTGCGGGTCGCCAACCACACTGGCTCGACCGCGACCGTGTCGGTGATGTTCACCTGGCCGAACGCCGCGCAGTCGGTCGACGGGGCGGCCCCGACGGTCCGCACCGGGCTTTCCAACTCGGCCGGCAGCGACCGGAGGACGGGGGTCACCGCCGTCACCCTGTCGAGCGATGACCCGTCGAACACGCCCGATGCGTACGGCTCGGAGTGGACGATCGCGGCGAGGCCCGCCGCGGGCCAGACCGTCAGCTGCGTGCCGTCGTGGAACGGCGGCGGCGACGGATCCGACATCTACGACGCGTTCTCCGCGACCGGGGTGCTCGGCGGCGCTTCGCTCGACGACTCCGATTCGGCCGGGGCGATCGCCGTCTCGGCGACCTTGCGGCCGGGCCAGACGACGGTCCTGTCGTTCGCGCTGACGTGGGACTTCCCCCAGGTCACGATGAACAACAACGGGACCGTGTGGATGCGCCGCTATACCGAGTTCTACGGCGCGCGGATGACCGGCCCGGCCGACGCCGCACCGGGCGGCTACAACGCCTACATTCCCGGGAGCTACCCGTTCCACCAGAGCCGGCAGATCGTGACCGACGCGCTTGCCTCGGCCGACCAGACGCTGGCGGCAGTGCGGTCCTGGTGGGCGCCGCTGGCGGGCGACCAGAAGGTGCCGGCCATCCTCCGAACGGCGGCGCTGAACCAGCTCGGGCAGGTCACGTTCAAGACGTCGCTGTGGGCGGCCGGATTCGTGTCATCGACCGAGTCCCCGACGCTGGGCCACCGGCTGGGAACGGCTACCCCCGGGACGACCGTGTACGTCGCCCCGGACTCGATCAACGGCGGGAACCTGTCCATGGGCGGGGACGTCGACGCGTACGGGTACCTCGCCTACAACCGGTTCTTCCCGTCGATCGAGCGGGACCGGCTGCTGACCATGGCCGAGGCGATCATGCTCGATCCGAGCGGGGACGCGACCGATCCGGCCGCGAACGGGGACCCGTACGTCGCCTGGCAACCGGGGTCGGCGCCGGCCCCGGGAACGTCGAACTACCTCGATATCCCGTCCAAGCGGATCTACCGGATGTACGCCTACGCCTCCCTCAACCATGATCCGGCGTTCCTCAAGCAGGTCTACCCGGCGATGAAGAAGGGGCTGACCTGGGTGCAGGGGATGATCCCGGCCGGGCAGGTGCTGCCGGTGGGGGCTCAGCCGCCCGGTAATTCGTTCCTCCCGCTGACGAATACCTACGACGTCATCCCGGTTCTGGGGGCAGACGCCTACGACTCCATGCTGTACCTGCTCGCGCTGGAGGTGCTGATCGACTCCGGGTCGCGGGTAGGCGAGAGCCGCAGCGTCATCAGCCAGTGGCAGGACCAGCTCAGCGAGGCCAAGGCCACGTTCGAGAGCACCTTCTGGGACCCGCAGAACAACTGGTACAAGTACACCGAGTACGCCTCGGGATCGGCGGTGCTGCTCGACACGTTCTACGCGCAGCACGTCGCCGAGCAGTTCGGACTGCCTGACCTGGTGAACCTGTCCCACTACCGGGCCCAGCTCGAGGGCAGCTACGACATCTTCATGTCGAATCGCGACGCGGACGGCAACCTCATCGGCGCGAACAACCTCGGACTGCCTGCCGGGGTGACGACGTACCCGCTGATCGGCTACCTGTTCGGGTCGCCCGAGACCCCCACCCAGGAGCACATGATCTGGGTCGGCGCGAACTGCTTCGCCGGGGCCACCTACATCAACGCCGGCCGGCGATTCCGCAGCCAGACCTTGGTAGCCGACGGAATTGCGATGGCATCCGCGGTCGCGAACCAGGTCTGGGGCATTCTCGACAACGGGCTCGCATTCGACGCGCCGGAGTGCTGGACCATCGACGGCGGGGTTCCCAACATCCTTTATCCCGGATACGAACGCCCGATAGCGATCTGGGACACGTTCAACGCGCTCGACCCGTTCTTTCCCCCCTCCCCCCGGCGGGTCCCTTAACGCGACTGAGCATGTTTTACCTTTCTCGGGGCGGCCCCGGCGGGATGCCGGGGCCGTTCCCGAGAAGGGTCTTTCGGTTTAGCTGACGGTGAGCGTGAACGTCTGCGTGGCGGTGCCGACAGAGTTCTTAGCGGTAATCGTCAGCGTGTAGGTGCCGGCCGTCTTCGGGGTCCCGGAAAGGGTCGCCGTCCCGGTGCCCTTATTCGAGAAGGTCAGGCCCGCCACGCTCCCGGTATGGGTGAGCGTGGCGGTCGGGTAGACCGGCGCCGGTGAACGTGAAGGTGAATGCCGTCCCGTGGGTCGCCGTCGCGGTGGCCGCGCTGATTATCGACGGGGCCTGGTCCACGGTGAACGTGAACTTCTGGGTGACCGTCGAGAACGAGTTGGCGGCCGAGATGGTCAGCGAGTACACGCCGCCCTGGCCGACCCCGGCCGTGCCGGCCAGGCTGGCCGTCCCGTTGCCGTTGTCGACCCAGCTCAGCCCCTGCGGAAGGGCGCCCGCCTCGGTCAACGCCGGCGCCGGGGCGCCCGTCGCCTTCACGGTGAAGTTGAACGCCGACCCGACCGTCGCCGTCGCCGACGCCGCCGTCGTGATCGCCGGCGGGCCGGTGACGGTGAGCGTGAACGACTGGGTGACCGTCCCGCTCGGGTTCGTCGCGGTGAACGTGATCGGGTAGATGCCGGCGCTGGCCGCCGTCGGCGTGCCCGGTCAGCGTGTTGCTCCCGTTGCCGTTGTTGCTGGCGCTGACCCCGGACGGGAGTTTCCCGCTTTCGGTCACGTTCGTGGTGTACTGCGTCGTCGGGTAGCCGGTGGTCGTGACCGTGAACGTGAAGTTCGTGCCGGTGGTCGCCGTCAGCCGCCGCCGCGCTGGTGAAGGTGGGCAGCGGCTCCTTGGTCCCGGCTGCCTTGACGGTCACGGTGATCGTCTGGCTGGCGGTGCCGCCGGCGTTGGTGGCGGTGACCGGGACGGTGTAGGTCCCGGCCGCGAGGTTGCCCGCCAGGGTGGCGGTCCCGTTGCCGTTATTGGCGAACGTCACCCCCGACGGCAGGGTCCCGCTGGTGAACGTCGGCGCGGGGTAGCCGGTCGCGGTGACGGTGTAGCTGAAGGCCGTCGCGGCCGTCTCGGCCACGGCCGCCGCGCTGGTGATCGCGGGCGGGTTCGCGACGGTCAGGGTGAACGCCTGGCTCGCCGTCCCGGCCGCGTTCTTGGCGGTGATCGTGATCGGGTACGGCCCGCTGGCGGCCGCGGCCGGGGTGCCCGCGATCGTCGCCGTGCCGTTGGTCCCGGCCGTGAACGTGACGCCCGACGGCAGCGTCCCCGCGTCGGTCAGGGTCGGGGCCGGGGTCCCGGTCGTGGTGACCGTGAAGCTGAACGCCTTGCCCGACGTCGCCGAGGCCGACGCCGCGCTGGTGATCGCCAGGCCGCTGTTGACGGTCAGGGCGAAGCGTCTGGGTCGCGGTCCCGGCCGAGCTCTTGGCCGTGACCGTCAGCGAGTAGACGCCCTGGCTGCCGGCCGGCGGGGTGCCCGCCAGCGTCGCGGTCCCGTTGCCCTTGTCAGTGAAGGTCACCCCGGACGGCAGGGCCGGGGTGCTGGTCGCCGACAGCGCCGCCGTCGGCGTGCCGGTGCTCGTCACGGTGAACGTCCCCGCGCTGCCCGGCGGCGAACGTGGTCGCGTTGGCGCTGGTAATGAGGGGCGCCGCCGCGGCCGGGTTCACGGTCAGCGTGAACGCCTGGGTCGCGTTGGAGCCGACCCCGTTCGCCGCCGTGATCGTGATCGGGTAGCTGCCGCTGGCGCCCGCCGGCCGGGGTGCCGGCCAGGGTCGCCGTGCCGTTGCCGTTGCTCGGTGAACGTCACCCCGCTGGGCAGCGCCCCGCTCTCGGTGAGCGTCGCGGCCGGGCTGCCGGTGCTCGTCACCGAGAACGTCCCGGCGGTGCCGGCCGTGAACGTGGTCGGCGTTGCCGCTGGTGATGGCCGGCGCCTGCGGGTCGCCTGCACGGTCAGCGTGAACGCCTGGGTCGCGTTGGAGCCGACCCCGTTCGCCGCCGTGATCGTGATCGGGTAGCTGCCGGTGGTCCCCGCGGCCGGCGTGCCGGCCAGGGTCGCCGTGCCGTCGCCGTTGTCGGTGAAGCGTCACCCCGCTGGGCAGAGCTCCCGCCTCGGTGAAGCGCCGCAGTTGGGCTGCCGGTGCCGGTCACCGTGAACGTCCCCGCGGTGCCTATCGTCAGCGTGGCCGCGTTGCCGCTGGTGATGGCCGGCGCCTGCTGCACGGTCACGGTCAGCGTCTGCTGGGCCGTGCCGTACGCGTTGGCGGCCGACAGCGGCATCGCGTAGGACCCCGCCGTGGTCGGCGTGCCCGCCAGGGTCGCCGTGCCGTTCCCGTTGTCGGTGAACGTCAGGCCCGGCGGCAGTGTCGGACCAGCCGAAGCTCGGCGCCGGGTAGCCGCCGGTCGTCACCGTGAAGCTGAACGCCGACCCGACTGCCCCCGTCGCGGTGTCTGCGCTGGTGAACGCCGGGCGCCTGGCCGACCAGGATCGTGAAGGTCTGGGTCGCGTTCGGGCTGATCCCGTTGCTGGCCGTGATGGTGACGGTGGTGGTCCCGGTCGCCGTCGGCAGTGCCCGAGAGCAGGGCGGTGCCGTTGCCGTTGTCGGTGAACGTCAGCCCGGCCGGCAGCGTGCCCGGCCTCGGTGATCTTCGGCGTCGGCGAGCCGGTCGTGGTGATCGCCACCGCGCCCGCCGGTTCACGGTGAAGTCAGCCGACGCGGGGCTGGTGATCGTGGGCGCGCCCGCCGTGGTCACCGTGATCGTCAGCGCCAGCGTGGCCGTGCTGCCGGAGGCGTTGGTCGCCGAGATGGTGACCGGGTAGCTGCCCGCGGTCCCGGCTGGCGGCCGTGCCCGCGATGGTGGCGGTGCCGTTGCCGTTGGCGAGTGAAGGCCAGCCCGGCGGCAGCGTCCCGGCCTCGGTGATGGTCGCGGCCGGGAAGCCGGTGGTGGTCACCGTGTAGGTGCCCGCCACCCCGGTGGTGAACGTCGCCGTCGACGCGCTGGTGATCGTCGGTGCCTCGGCGTTGGTCAGCGTGAAGCGACTGCGTCGCCGTGCCCGGTCGCGTTCGTCGCCGTGATCGTGATCGGGTAGCTGCCCCCGGTGCCGGCTGGCGGCGGTGCCGGCGATGGTGGCCGTGCCGTTGCCGTTGTCGGTGAAGGTGATGCCCGGCCGGCAGCGCCCCGGTCTCGGTGAGGGCCGGGGCCGGGCGCGCCGGTGGTGGTGACCGTGAAGCTGAACGCGGCGCCCACGATCGAGGTCGCCGACGCGGCGCTGGTGATGGTCGGCGCCACGTTCTCGGTCAGCGTCTGCGAGGCGCCGCCGGCGACGCTCATCCAGTTCGACAGGTCGCCGCCGTAGGACTGGAGCGAAGGCCGACGCCGCTGACGGTGGTGCCGGGCGGCACGGTCACCGGCACGTTGACCGCGCCGGTGCCGGTGTTGGTGATGGTGACCACGCCGTTGGTCTCGCTGGCGGTCACGCTCGGCGCTGGCCTGCGCCAGGCGTCCGGCCCAGGCGGTCTGGTCGGCGAGCGCGTCGCCGATGCCGCCCAGGGTCAGCTGCTCGTAGGGGGTGTTGGCGTTGAAGTAGCTGTCGTACTCGGCGATCAGCGGGTTGAGCACCTCGTAGAGCGTCCCGTCACCGTCGGTGCCGGGCTGGGCGGTGGCGGCCGGGACGTAGTCGGCCGGGGGCAGGATGCTCGAGTACGGCGGCGTGCCCATGATGTTGGTCTGGTGGACGTAGCTCGACCTCGGGGTTGTTGGAGAGCATGTTCTGCAACATGCCGGAGACGACCTGGTTGATGACCTCGGGGAAGGTGAACAGGCGTGGTCGAGCAGGTGGTCGGTCGAGGTGTCGTGGCACTGGCGAGTCCGGCGCGACCGGCGGTAGAGGGTGTTGTACTCGTCGAGCTCCTGGGCGTTGGTGGCGGCGTTGTAGAAGATGTTGATCGGGTGCCGGGGCGCCACCTGGGCGGTGCCGTCGACGAAGGGCTGGCCGGCGGCGTAGGTCGGCCCGGTGTAGGTGGCCCCGATGCCGAACTGGTCGTCGGCGGGTTGGGGTAGGCCTTGGAGGCGTCGGCCCCGACGGTGGTGATCCCGACCGCCTCGAGGGCGGCGATGAAGTACGGGTTCTGCTCCCAGGGCAGCTCGTTGGCGTTCTCCACGACCGGGGGCGTCCAGCCGGCCGGCATGGGCGTGTCCACGTAGGTCACCCCGGCCGGCGGCGTGAGGTGTCGACCCGGTGTCGGTGAAGGTGAGCTCCTGCTCGCCGCCGCAGGAGGTCGGGTCGGCGGTCGGGCCCTGGCAGACCGTGGCCGGCGAGGCCGGGGTCGAGTCACCGGAGCTGTTGTCGGGCAGGGTGGCCGAGTCCGGCGTGGCGTAGGTGCCGATCTCGGTCCAGTTCCCCGGTGCCGCCGGTCGACCGGCGCGCGGTAGATGATGTAGTTCGCCGCGTGGCAGATGGCCTGCCACACCAGCGAGACCGACCCGGTCGAGCCCGTCACCGTGACGGGCGCGAGGTCGCCCTGCTGGCCGTCGGTCACATAGGCCTGGGACTGGTCGGTGCTGGTCGAGTCCGACCCGTTGAACTGGTCGGTCACCGCGTACTCGTAGGTGCCCGGCGGCCAGCGTCCCGCCGGTCGTGCTGGCGGTCGACTCGTCGAGGTCGGGCGGGTCGACCGTCGCCGGGGTGCCCGGTGCCAGGTCGGCGAAGCCCGAGTGGTTGCCCGGCACGAACACCTGGGGGTTGTAGGTGCCGTAGCGGGTTGGAGACGTCGATGGAGCGGCGGGGATGGTCGACGGGCAATGCCCAGACCGCCGGTGCCCGGCGTCGTTCCCGGTGCCGCCGTCAGCGTCGGTGGTGTTCTCGTTCAGCTCGGCCTCGATGTAGTCCTGCGTCGCGCAGCCGACGTCGAGGTAGGGGGTGTCGTAGGTGTGGCTGAGCCAGCCGAAGTCATCCGCGTAGGGCTTGCCGGTGGCGGGGTCGGTCGCCTGGAACTGCGCCAGCAGCGGGTCGGGGCCGCAGGTGCCGCCGTCAGCGGCGACGCCGGTCGTGCAGGCCGCGGGCTCGCCGGGCAGGTCGAGCTCGCCGTTCTGGTACTCGACGGTGCCGCCGTAGTTGAACAGCTGGTCCAGCCGGAACGGTGGTCGACGGCTCGCCGGAGGGCCGGGCGGCCGGGGTGCTCTCCTGGGTCGGGTTGGACCAGTCCGCGGCGGTGACCACGTCAGCCGGGTCCATGCGCTGCGAGTCGGCGTCGGAGTAGTCGTTGTCGTGGACCGCGATGCTCCACGCGTTGTCCGGCGTGAAGGTGTCGTCGATGTCCATCTCGACGTAGTTGCGGTCGAGGCCGAGGTGGGTGTCTGGGTCACCCAGTTGATCAGCCCCGGCGCCAGCAGCAGCCACTGGAGCTGGCTGGCGTTGTAGTCGAAGTTCAGCTCGAGCTCGGCGACCCCGGCCTGCGGGTCGGTGCTCGGGTGCTGGTAGACCCCGGCCAGCACGTCGCCGGCGCGAGTTCGTCGATGAAGGGCGTGAACGGGGCGCCGGCGTTCACCGTGGCGGCGTAGCCGTAGGTGCCGGTGTCGAACGGGACCGGGCCGGCCAGGTCGGGGAACGCGGCCAGCCCGGCGGCGGTCAGCGTCCCGGTGGTGCCGTCGAGCGCCCCGGCAACACGTCGGTCAGGCCCAGCACCGAGGTCGGGAAGGTGTAGCCGTCGACCTGGCGGACGCCGAACGTGGCCTCGTAGGTGTCCAGGGCGGTGAGCTGCCCGGCGGCGAAGTCGGCCGGGTCGAGTCGGCGATCACGACGCCGTTGAAGTTCCCGGTCGTCCCGCTGGACAGCGCCGGCAGCGTCACCGTCTCGGACCGGCGCGGTCCCCACCGCCGTCACCAGGGTGTATGGCACGCCTTGAGCGCTCAGCGCGCGTCTGCCAGGCCGCCGTCGTCGGGTCAGTCGACCCGTTGCCGATCAGCAGAACGTTCAAGTCAAGCGTTGGCGTCGAAGCAGCGTGAGCGCTATCCCCGACTGCCACCGCCATTCCGATAGCGGCCACCAATGCCAGCAGGCATGCCAGCCAGCCTCTCACCTTACGGCTACGTAGACTCACCCGATGCTCCCCCACTCTAACGAACCCCAGCGGCCGCAACGCGACCACAAGTGATATAGACCAATTGAGATTAGTCAATACAAAGTCCCCGGATGAGCCCGCTCCCGGCAGGCTCTGCCCAACCCTAGGCGTTCCTGTTAGATATGACACCCCAGGGTGGGCGGAAGATTACCGCATTGGCAAAAAACTTACTTTTATAAGCAGCCGCTGGGCCCCGGGCCCGGAAGGCATCCGCGCGACCGCCCGGCCCAGACCCACCTAATGAATCACACGGCAACTAAATCAATCAGAATTCTTATATTGTGCGATCAGATTCGCACACAGTCGGTGTCCAGGCCTTATTCAGGCCGTGTTCAGCCAAGAGCTGCCCGGCGATTTCCCGAGCTGGTCACGATATCTCGCACGCGAAGCAATGCCACGGCGTGCGCCGGTGGCTAACCGCTAACAAGACGGCATACTGTTCATGATATTGATGGAACGTTATGGAACGTACTTAATGCGACGGGAGAGGGCAGCATTTGCCCGCGTTCGACCCCACCGGAGTGCTGGTCGATCGACGGCGGGGTTCCGCGGCTGACCAACTTACTGGCATCGTGGCGGGTGAAGTGTCGATTCGGCGGTGATCACTTCGTAGTGGGAGTGAGGGCCGGGCACGGACCGGCCCCGGATGACAAACGGGAGTGATTCCTGATGGCGCAGTACCTGCTCACGCTCTACCGCGACTACGACGTGCCCGTTCCCCCGGAGCGAAGCCAGCAGGTGTGGGCCGGGGTCGGCGAGCTGGGCGACAAGCTTGAGGGCGCCGGCGCGTTCGTGTTCAAGGGCGGCCTGCAGGGCGGACCGGAGTCGGCGACGGTGGTGCGCCAGTCCGGCGGCGATTTCCTGCTCACCGACGGGCCGTACACCGAGACCAAGGAGCACCTGGCCGGGTTCTGGATCATCAACGCCGACGACCTGGACGCGGCTTTGGAGTGGGCCAAGCTCGCCTCAGCGGCGGAGCAGCGGCCGATCGAGGTCCGGCCGCTATTCGGCGGGGACCTCGACGACGCGATCAGGCTGGGCTGACGCGCCCTCCCGGTGACGCCGAAGCTGTCTTCCGCCGCGAGTACGGCCGCTGCGTCGCCACCCTGATCCGCTTCCTTGGTGATATCGACGCCGCCGAGGAGGCGGTCCAGGAGGCGTTCACGGTGGCGGCCGCCCGGTGGCCGACGGACGGCCTGCCGCCCAATCCCGGTGCGTGGATCGTGACCACCGCCCGCAACCGGGCCATCGACCGGCTGCGCCGCGAGTCGCTCAGGGACGAGCGGCACGCGCAGGCGTATCACCTGTACGGCGCCGACGCGGCCGGCGAGGCTCCGCTTCAGGAGGGGACCGTGCCCGACGACCGGCTGCGGCTGATCTTCACCTGCTGCCATCCCGCGCTGAACCAGGCCGCCCAGGTCGCGCTCACCCTGCGGCTGCTCGGCGGGCTTGAGACGCCGGAGATCGCGCGGGCGTTTCTGGTGCCCGAGGCGACCATGGCCCAGCGGATCGTCCGGGCCAAGCGCAAGATCAGGGACGCCCGCATCCCGTACCGGGTGCCCGCGTCAGCAGAGCTTCCCGAACGCCTTAGGCCGGTGCTCGCGGTCGTGTACCTGATCTTCAACGAGGGCTACGCGGCGACGTCCGGCTCTCTGCTCCGGCTTGACCTGTGCGCTGAGGAATCCGGCTCGCCCGGGTGCTGGCCGGGCTGATGCCGGACGAGCCGGAGGTTGCCGGTCTGCTAGCGCTGCTGTTGCTGCTGCACGCGCGCTTTCCCGCCCGCGTCAGCGGCGGACGGTCGTTTGGTCCGGCTGGGCGACCAGGACCGGCGGCGCTGGGACGTTGGGCTGATCGCCGAAGGCCAGGCCATCGTGCGCGCGTGCGTCGAGCGCCGCCAGCCGGGCCCGTACCAGCTCCAGGCCGCGATCAACGCCGTCCACTCCCTCGCCCCGGCCGTTGACAGCACCGACTGGACCGCCATCCTGGCGCTCTACGACCAGCTCTACGCGCTCACGCCGACGCCGGTCGTCGCGCTCAACCGCGCGGTCGCGCTGGCCGAGGTCCACGGGGCCGCAGCGGGCCTGGCGGCGGTGGACGAACTGGCTCCGCTGGCCTGGACGGGTACTACCTGTTCCACGCGGCGCGGGCCGACCTGCTGCGGCGCCTCGGCCGCGACGAGGAGGCGGCGGCGGCCTACGCCGTCGCCCGCTCGCTGACCGCGAACCCGGTCGAACAGGGCTTCCTCGACGCGCAGCTTTCCGCGATCCTCGCCAGGCGGTCGGCCGAGACCTGGCAGCCGCCGGGCGCGGTCACAGATCCAGCCTGAGTCAGACAAGCAGTGCGCAGCCGTACCTAGCAAAAATCTCGCGCACTGCCGGATGCCAATGACCATCGCGAGCGCGACCAGCGACGGTGTTCCGTCGGCACACCTGGTGGTGCTGCGCGGCATGCGGCGAGGGCTGGTCTTTTTCACCGACTCCGAGAGCGATAAGGGCGCTGAGCTGACGGCCAACCCGCAGGCGGCCGCCGTGCTGCACTGGCTCGTCCCGGTGCACCGCCAGGTGCGGGTGGCCGGCCGGGTGGAGCCGGTCAGCCAGGGCGAAGCGGACGAGTACTGGAACGCGCGCGCCCCCGCGGTCCGTCGCAGCGCGGCCGCCTCGCGGCAAAGCCGCGTAGTCGCCAGTCGGATCGTCCTGGAAACGCAGGTCAGGGACTTCGCCCGACGGCCTGCACGACCGGATCCGCTACCGCCGAGAAGGCGACGGCTGGACCATCGAGCGGCCGTCGCCGTAACGACCGGCGACCGCAGCCACCCGAAGGTCGCCATCATCGAGCTGTCCGGGGCGGCCCGCGGCATCGCGCTGACGAAGGCGGTGAGGAGTAGGTTTGGCCTATGGACTCCGGTGGATTGCCCGCGCTCGAGCTTGCCTTTCCCGGGCCAGACGAGACAGCGGGGTCGCGGCCATACTGGCTGGCACCAAGACCGCACTGACGGGGCTGCTTCAGATCCTCGAGCATGCCGCCGAGCCCGTCCCGGAACCGGGCCAGCGTTTCTCGGTGCTCGATTCAGCGGGACAGCCCGCGGCCGTGATCGAGCTCACCGAGGTACGCGTAGTCCCGATCAGCGCGGTGGACGATGAATACGCACGGGCCGAAGGCCGCGGCTACGCGGACGCCGCCCAATGGCGCAGGGCACACGAGGACTTCTTCCAGAGCGAGGGCATAGCCGAGTTCCTCGGCGCCACCCCGGTGATCGACGAGACGACGCTCGTCGTCACCGAGCGGTTCCGTCTAGTCAAATCCGACGACAGCGCCGATCACTGACCTTGGGCAGCAAGAGCGGCGGATAGTTCGCCGTGGTTTCCTGGACGGGCAGTCACATGATGTGGCTTCTTCCCGTCGGCTGGCGCGGGGTGGCCGCCGTCGGCGCGGCAGTAGGATCGTGGGACCTGCCCGCGTGCAGCTCGTGGTGACGGGCACCAGGGCTGGGGAGGCTGGCCGTGCTGGAGGCGTTCGCGGGTCTGTCCACGCCGCTGGTGGCCGATGCCTGCGTGCGCTGCGGTGTCCCGCTGCGGGCCGCCCCTGCGGGGATCCGGGCGGTGGTGGCCGGCCAGCGGGTCGCCGGGCGGGTCCTGCCGGCCCGGCACTACGGCAGCGTGGACGTGTTCCTGGAGGCCCTCGGCCGGGCCGAGGCCGGCGACGTGCTGGTCATCGACAACGGCGGGCGCACCGATGAGGCCTGCGTCGGCGACCTGGCGGTGCTGGAGGCCCGGGCGGCCGGGGTGGCGGGCCTGGCGGTGTGGGGCCTGCACCGCGACACGCCGGAGCTCGCCGCGATCGGCCTTCCGGTCTTCAGCTACGGCAGCTGCCCGGCCGGGCCGGGGCGGCCGGACCAGCGGGAGCCCGGGGCGCTGGCCACCGCCCGGTTCGGGGCGCACCTGGCCGGCAGCGCGGACATTGTCTTCGCCGATGACGACGGCGTCGTGTTCGTGCCGGCTGGGCAGGCCGGCCCGGTGCTGGCCGCCACGCGCCAGATCGCTGAAGTCGAGCGGGACCAGGCCCGCAGGATCCGGGAAGGCCAGACACTGCGCCAGCAGACCGCCTTCGATGACTACCTGGCCCACCGGTCCGAGGATCCGTCCTACACCTTCCGGCAGCACCTGCGCCGCACCGGCGGAGCCATCGAGGAATAGAAGCCCCCGGGTACCGGGCCTCCGGGCAGGCCGCAAGAACAACCCGACTGACGGTGACCGTAGTCCGGCCACTGTGCTCGCGAAGGAGGCGACCATATCGCCGATTCGGTACTTGTCGAGCGGATCGATTCTCTGTATCGCGGCGGGCCCATAACAATCATTCCGGCACAAAAGCTAACTCCAGCTCGCAAGGATTGCGGACCCTAAGGGTGTTGGCGGAGATAGTTCCAGGTCCGGGAGAAACGGCCGTGACCTGAGAGGGTTAGGCCGCGCAGGCCCCAGCAGCGAACGATGCCCGCAACGTACGCGCACATCTCTGACATGACACCCGTGATGGCCAGGCGGCGGATGCAGCCGCCGGTCAGGAAGTCGCTCAGGCCGACGCCTTTCGGGTCCACCGTGGGCACCGGCATACTGAGATCCATGTCGCTCTCCGCACTGGCGCTCAACGACGGCGCCGTCACGGTGTCGTGGTCGTTCCAGGCGCCCATCGCAGCTGTCTGGAGGGGACTGACCGATCCGGCACTACTGCCGCGGTGGCTGGGCCCGTCGTCGAGATAGACATCAGGACCGGGGGAAGACTGGTTATCGACCATGGCCAGGGACAACTGTCTCGCAGCGAGGTGACCGAGGCGGAGGCGCCGCATCGGCTGACCATGACATGGGAGTTCCCCGACGAGCCTCGGTCTCGGGTCGCTGTCGAACTGCGGGAGTCCGATGAAGGCGCTGCCGCGAAGCTCACGCATACCGGACCGGATCTTGCCGCCTCGTACGGTCCTGGCTGGACGACGCACCTAACGTATCTGGAGGCCGCCGTCCAGGGGGAAACGATCCCTCCGTCGCAGTTCTGGAAGCTTTACGCGACGTTCGCCGCGCTGCGCAACGAGCGCGCGTCCATCCCCTGAGCAACTGGTCGGCTGCCCGAGGTTGCCCGCGACGTTTCGGATGACGATCCCCTCGCGGCAAGACCATCAACGGTCAGCACGTCCTCGCGCTCGACCCTTCACGCGCGCCGTCCTCCGCGCCCAACGCAGAGATGCTTCAAGACCCCTAGTCGCAGCCGCTGTCCGCCACAGTCGCGCGGAGCCGGTCGTTCGCCATCGCTTCCCATTCCGGGAACGTCCAGGGATCCTGCGGACCCTAGTGCGCACTAATTGAGCCAGCCGGGCCTGTGAGGAACCAGGCCGTCTGTAAGCCGTCACCTGGCAGCCGCGATGCTCTCGCTACAGAACGGCCTGTTCTGTATGCGCGAACTGACGAAGGCTGAGTGTGCCGGAGACGCGCATAGCGGCGGTTCTCGCGCCCTATCCGCACCCGACGGCAACGGAGCGTGAGAGCTGACAGGGAGTTTCGACGTGCGGGCTTGGCCATCGAGCAGGCGGTGGCGCTCTCAGATGCGCAGCCCAGGGTCATGCACGCGAGGCACTGGATCAGGATGAGTCCGTGACCATTCCACGATCCTGTCGGACAGGCGGTCGTAAGTCTCATCGGAGGTCTCCGGATGCTCGGCGTCAAGGAGCCGGTCGACGTCTTGCTCGATCTCACTCGCGGCAGCGCCGGTGAAGATGCCCGACCCGATCAGCTGGTCCTTGATGTACATGGCGAGGATCACGTGATCACCGCGCCAATTCACGTTGCCGTTGCGCTTCGCCTCGTCCCGCAGCTTCTCGACTGCCCTGACCAGCTCCCCTTGAACCGTGTCAGCCTGGCCACGCGCCGGAACGTACCGCAGCCACAGCGACCTGGCTTCCTCGAAGTACTCCACAGGCACATCAGCATCCCCGAACCCAGCTCGGATAAACCAAGGCTGCATCCGCCGAGTCCTGGCCACGGTACCCACGACATCAGCGCTGGCGCAGATCAACCAGTTCCCAGCGGCCGCGGCGGTCAACATATGTCAGGACACCTGGCGCGCTGAGCGGCGGCTGCGCTGGCGCTGCGACTCGGCGATCTGCGCGCGACCGTGATCGCCTGCGTGCCGCCGCTATCCGTCGGCGCTTGCTTACAGTTGCCGGTATGGACGTCGAAGAGTTCTGGTTCCTCCTGGAGCGCTCCGCCCGGGAGACCCAGAGCCCGCGGGAGCGAACAACATGGCTGGAGCGCGGCTCGGCACGGCATCAAAAGCGAGTGCCGCTGATTTTCACCATCACCTGAACGCGGCGCGCCGGCCGATCGACACCTACGCCATGTGGGGCGCCGCGTACCAGGTCATGGACGGGCTGTGCAGCGATGACGGGTTCTGGTACTTCCAGCCGTGGCTGATCGGGCAGGGCGCAGATGGTACGACCACGCCGCCCGCGCCCCTGACAACCTCGCCGACGTCCCCGCGGTCCGCGTGCTGGCTGGCCGGCGGTCACACGATTGGTCCGATGCGGAGTGGCTGCAGTGGGAAGAGCTTGCCTACGTCGCGCCGCTCGCTGATGCCCGCCTCACCGCTCGGCAGGACAGCCTCTTCCCCGGCTTGCTGAACGCAGCCTTCCGGACGCTTCCTCCCCGGCTCCCGCCGACCGGCCATGGGAATTCGACACCCCGCCTGAAATCCAGCGGCGCCTGCTCCGAATCTGGCAACTGTTCCCGCGGGGACGGTAGATAGGGACGCCAGCCTTCCCCGCGAGCCCCCCCTCCGCCGGTGGAACAACCCGACACCGGGCAGCCGGATGCTCCCGGAACATCCATTATCGCGCGCAGGCCAATGCCGGGACGGTAAGAGTGAAGCCGACCATAACGGCGGATCTCGCGCGGATGGGCGTGGCACAGCGTGCTTCTCCCGAGGCCTCGGTGAACTTCTCCTGAGGTCCTCAGGTGAAGGGCATAGCCTGTGCTGATGCGCGTGGTTGGGGTGGACCTGGCCACCGAACCGGCCCGGACGGCTGTGGCGGTGCTCGGATGGGACGACGGCAAGGCGGTCGTCGAGGACCTACGGATCGGCGCCGACGACGAAGCCGTGCTGGCTGCGCTGGCTGCCGCCGACAAGGCAGGCATCGACGCCCCCTTCGGCTGGCCGGACGCGTTCGCCGCTTTCCTGGCTGCGCACCAGGCCGGCGATGTGCCCGTTCCGGGCGCCCTGACCGGTCAGCAGTAGCCCGGCAGCTGGCCTGGCGGCGCACCGACGAGACGGTGAGGGCGGCAACGGGGCTCATCCCGCTCAGCGTCGCCGCAGACAGAATCGGGCACGCCGCGATGCGCTGCGCGGGACTGCTCGCGAAACTGGGGAACGCGGGGCGTCCCGTCAACCGCGACACTCATACGAAAACACCCCCCCCCCCCCCCCCGACGGGTCAGGCACGGTGGCCGAGGTATACCCGGCCGCCTCGCTGAAGCAGTGGGGACTCCCCTGCCGCGGATACAAGCAGCCGCGCAACCCCGGCGCGCTTCCGGAGCTGGTGACCGCACTGCAGGCCGCCGCCCCCTGGCTGGAGCTCGGCTCGCACGACCGCCTCTGCCGCACCTCGCATGATGCGCTCGATGCCGTCATCGCAGCGCTCACCGCCCGCGCAGCAGCCCTGGGCCTGACTCTGCGACCAGATCCCGAACTACAGCCCCAGGCCAGCCGCGAAGGCTGGATCGCGCTGCCCGCCGTACCGCTCACCAAACTCACGCACGAGGCAACCCGCCAGCGGCTTCGTCATAGTCACGCCTGATCGCCGAATCGGCGGGGGTGATATCCAGCATCGATATCCACCGGACTGGCCGCAGATGATTCAGTTCTGTGCACGCTCGACCTGTTCGGGAGGCCCAACTGCGGGTTACCCGGAAACCAGTACCTGGAGGGGAGCCACGTCATTGCGGTCCTCAGAGCGGGCCGCGGCCAAGCCCGCAGCATTGAGAATGGCCATGATCGCCTCTCGCATCGCCCGCCAGACCTCGAAGGAATACTCCACCGCCGGATGAGACTGCAGTCCGGCCTGCAGGTAGCTGAGCAGCTCATCATGCAGTACGCGGGGGAACTGCCAGGCAACGTAGACTCCGCCAGCCTCGTCGGCGCCGGTGTCCACCGAGATGACGGCACCGCCATCCTGGTGGGGGTTCCCGGAGGCGGACGCGGGAATCCCCGCAGCGGTAAGGATGGCCAGCACCCGATCCGCCAGGTCCCTCAGCCGCAGCGCGGCCTCGTCATCAACGTGCTCGAAACCGAATCCCACGAGGCTGCATCCTAGGCCTGACGCGCTCCCGGCGGCAGCCCAGCCGGACCCCGGCCGGACCAGGGACTACGAGCACGGTGCGCCACGAGGCGCATTGTTGTATAGCCCGCATAGCGGGCAGAGATCAGAGGAGATGTCTCTGGGTCTGATGGCTAACCGGAGCCGAAAGGGTGAAAGGGAAAATAGCATGCCAGGAAACCGGCGGCCGGGCCCAGGTATCAGGGGCGGCGCGCCGGGAAGGCCCGCGCGATATGGCGAAAGCCGGATTGCCTGAAGCCTAGTCTCCAGAAGGTGCAAGTAAGTCACCCGCCGGAAAGATGCCTGGACCGGTGCCGGCCCCTGCGGCGGATAGCGTGTGGTCCGCTGCAATCCTCCGGGGCGCAGGAGCGATGCCCGGTCAGGGCATTGAAGGAGACGGAAGGGACGCCTAAGTCGCGCTAGATACGTACGGCAGTAGCGAACATGGGATCGCCTAAGGGACGCGAGTCCTATGGCGACGGAGTGCCCGTAGTAGTCGGCGGGGTAACGTCCGCTCAATCTGGAGACCGGGAATAGCCGGACCACAGGGCGAAGGGGCACAGGCGATGAACGACCGAGGACCAGGAGGTATGCGCAATGCAGAAAGCCGAAGTGGTACTGAGCGTTCTCCGCGAGCGCGGCAGGAAGGGACTGCCGCTGCACGCAGCTGTACAGGCAGATGTTCAACACGGATCTGTACCTGCTGGCCTACGGGAAGATCTACTCCAACCAGGGAGCGATGACGCCGGGGGCTAGCAAGGAAACCGCTGACGGCATGTCCGAGGGCAAGATCGACCAGATCATGGGGCAGATGCGCCACGAGCGCTACCGGTTCTCCCCTGCCCGCCGCGTCTACATCCCGAAGAAGAACGGGAAACTCCGCCCTCTCGGCATGCCGTCCTGGTCGGATAAACTGGTCGGCGAAGTGGTGCGCCTGCTGCTTGGAGGCGTACTACGAGCCGCGGATTCTCCGACCGGTCCCACGGGTTCCGGAAAGGCCGCGGGTGCCACACGGCACTGCGGGAGATCCGCGAGACCTGGACCGGGACGACCTGGTTTATCGAGGGTGATATCTCCGACTGCTTCGGCAGTCTTGGACCACGAGATCCTGCTCAGGATACTGGCGGAGAAAATCCACGATAAGCGGTTCCTGCGGCTCATGCGGAACATGCTCAGAGCCGGGTACCTGGAAGACTGGGAATACCGGACGACGCTCAGCGGCGCTCCGCAAGGCGGTGTGGTCACGCCCCCAACGCAAAAGGCAATTCTGCTTCGAGGCTACGCTGGGTTACCGGCGGCTGGAGCGGGGCCGGTGAGCGCCGCGGGTGCCGGCGGGGCCGCTGGAGTCGGCTCCGGGCGGGTTCGTGCCCGGGGAGGAGCGGTCCGCGTTCCTGGCGGGCGTGCTGGAGGGCGTCGAGCTGGGGCGTGGGACCGGCGGGTCGCGGGCTGGCTGGCCGGGCTGGACACCTCGACGGCGCTGACGATCGCGTCGTGGATCGCGCGGGCGCGGGAAGCGGGGCAGGCCGGTGAGCGGGATGATGGGGCAGGCTGCGGCTTCTGCCTGCCATTGGACATTATCTGTAGTATTTTCATGTCATGCCTGGGGATCGCCGCGCGGGTGCCGCGGAGCACGCGGCGCATGTCAACGCGGCCGCCGGCCTGCTGGAAGCCGGGGCTCCGGCGGCCGAGGCGGCCCGCGTGCTGGCCGGGCGGCTGGGCTGCTCGCAGCGGCAGGCCCGCCGTTACGTCGCCCAGGCCGCGGAGTCGGGCCGGGTCCCGGTCCCGGACGAGGCCGCGGTGTTCACCGTCCGGCTTCCCGTCCGGCTGGCCGCCGCGGTCCGGGAGCACGCCCGGGCGTCCGGGCGCACGGTCTCGTCGGTCGCCGCGCAGGCCCTGGAGGAGTTCCTCGGCCGCGCTCACGGGAACGGTCCGCCAGGTGAGGGAGCTGCGCGGTGGAGACGGAGCACGTCTTCAGCCGTCATGCGGCCGCCGAAATGTCAGTGGCCTACGGCATATTGGTGCCGCAGCGGCGGGCCAGGACCGCCGCCCCGGCGGCGGAAGGAGGAAGCGGTGACGGCAGCGGCGATCTACGCGCGGGTCTCCAGCGCCCGGCAGGCGAAGGACCAGACGATCGGCTCCCAGCTGTCCGCGCTGCGCGACCACGCCGCGACCAGCCGGCTTGACGTGCCGGAGGAGTGGGTCTTCGCCGACGAGGGGCACTCCGGCGCGACGCTGGTCCGCCCGGGCCTGGAGGCGCTGCGGGACCTGGCCGCCCAGGGCTGCCTCGACGTCGTGCTGGTCTACTCCCCGGACCGGCTGGCCCGCAAGTTCGCCTACCAGGCGCTGCTGATCGAGGAGCTCGCCCGCTGCGGGGTGCGGGTCGAGTTCGTGAAGGGGCCGCGCGGCGACAGCCCCGAGGACCAGCTGCTGGTCCAGTTCCAGGGCATGTTCGCCGAGTACGAGAAGGCCCAGCTGATGGAGCGCTACCGGCGCGGCAAGGCCTGGCGGGCGAAGTCCGGCAGCGTGAACGTGCTGTCCGGCGCCCCGTTCGGCTACCGCTACGTCCGCAAGACCCCCGAGTCCGGGGCCCGCTACGAGGTCGTCCCGCACGAGGCCGTCCTGGTCGCGGAGATGTTCCGCCGCTACGCCGACGACGGCGCCGCCATCGCCGACCTGCGCCGCTGGCTCACCGCGGAGGGCGTCGCCACCCGCACCGGCAAGGAGCGGTGGGACCGGTCGGTGATCTGGGGCATGCTCCGCAACCCCGCCTACGCCGGCACCGCGGTCTTCGGCAAGACCCAGGCCGTCCACGAGCCGGCCGGGCTGAACCGCACCGCCCGCCTCGCCGGCCGCACCGTCCCGCGGCAGGTCAGGACGCAGGACCGGCCCCGGGAGGAATGGACCGGCATCCCCGTCCCCGCCCTGGTGGACGAGGAGACCTTCGACCGGGTGCAGCAGCGGCTGGCCGACAACAAGCGGTTCGCCTCGCGGAACACGAAGGTCCCGTCGCTGCTGCAGGGCATCGCCGCCTGCGCGTCCTGCGGCTACGGCTACTACCGCACCACCACGACCACGACCGCCGGGAACAAGATCTACTACTACCGGTGCCTCGGCTCCGACGACTACCGCTACCAGGGCGGCCGCGTCTGCGGCAACAAGCCCGTCCGCGCCGACTACGCCGACCAGGTCGTCTGGGACCACGTCACCGCCCTGCTCGCCGACCCCGCCCTCATCCGCGCCGAGATCGGCAAGAGGCTGGAAAGGGCCCGCACATCGGACCCGGTCACCCGCAAGCGCGGCCAGCTCGAGCAGGCCCTCGCCAAGACCGGCACGTCGATCGCCGCGATGATCACCGCGTTCTCCGAGCAGCTCCTGACCATCGACGAGCTCCGCGCCCGCATGCCCGCCCTCCGCGCCCGCGAGACCGGCCTGAAGGACCAGATCGCCGCCCTCGACGCCCAGGCCGCCGACCGCGACGCCTACCTCAAGCTCGCCGGCGACCTCGAGGGCTTCCTCGCCCGGCTCCGCGGCAGCTCCGCCACCGCCACCATCGAGGACCGCCAGCGCGTCCTGCGCGCCGTCGTCCAGGACATCCTCATCGGACCCGAGAAACTCACCATCCGCCACCGCATCCCCGTCCGGGAACCAGCCAGCGGCGGCGGCCACCACGACACCACCGACACGGAGGGTGACATGCGCGAAAGTTCGCTGTTGCGTTGGGGGCGTGGTATCCCCAATCCTCAGCAACATCTACCTGCATAAGCTCGACGAGTTCGTCGAGCAGGAACTGATTCCGCAGTACACGCAGGGAGCCAAGCGAAAACCAAATCCCGAGTACAAAAGGGTAGCGAACCTGCTGAAACGTGCAGGCTCGCGCAGGAACCCGGAAATGTCCCGGGTCCTGCAAGCGGATTTGCGTAAACTCCCCAGCGGCGACCCCATGGACCCCGGCTACCGTCGCCTGCGCTACCTCAGGTACGCCGACGACCATCTGCTGGGCTTCTCCGGGCCGAAGGCCGAAGCCGAGGAAATCAAGGAACGGCTGTCAGGATTCCTCCGGGAAACCCTCGGACTGGAACTCAGCCAGCCCAAAACCCTGATCACCCACGCTCGCAGCCAGCGGGCAAAATTCCTCGGTTATCACATCCGTATCCAGCATGACAACGCTAAGCGCACTAACGGCCGCAGGTCGGCCAACGGGATAATCTCTCTGAGGGTGCCACCGGATGTTGTAAAGGCCCAGTGCGCCCGCTACCGGCAGCACGGAAAACCGTGGCACCGGCCCGAACTCCAGAACCTGGACGACTACAATATCGTAAGGACCTACGGAGCTGAATACGCGGGCGTCGTCAACTACTATCTCCTTGCCCAAGACGTCTGGCGGCTCAGGACCCTGAGGTGGAACGCCGAGACGTCAATGCTGAGAACCCTCGCCGCCAAGCACCGCAGCACCACCACCAAGATAGCGGCCCGCTATAAGGCCAAAATTGAGACCAGTGACGGACTACGAACCTGCTTTGAGGCCAGAAGGCACAGAGAAGGCAGGAAAGACTTGGTAGCACGATTCGGCGGAATCAACCTGCGGCAGAATCGGCGGGCGGTCATTCATGACCCCGCGTCTGTCCCGGTACCATACCCGCGCAGGGAACTGGAAAAACGGCTCCTTAGACGGAAATGCGAGCTGTGCGAAACCGGCGCAACGGTGGCAGTCCACCAAATCACCGGCCTCAAAACGCTCGGGGAACCAGGATCAGGCCAGCCTGCATGGGCAGACCTCATGGCAAGAATGCGCCGACGAACACTCATCGTCTGCGCAAACTGTCATGAATGGATCCATGCAAATCCCGTCGCGCACGCGGCATAATCGCTGGAAAGCCCGGTGCACTGAAAAGGGCACGCCGGGTTTGGAGGGAGGCTGCCCGGAAAAGGCCCGCAAAACGGGACCTCGCCGGGCGGCCAACCCTACCTGGTCCCGTCCAGATCGGCGGCTATCTTGGCTTTGGAATAAGCCCTGGCATGAGAGATTTTTGAGAGACACCCCGAGGCGGAAGAGCTAAGGGGCGATGATCGCCTTCAGCCCGGCGCGCCTCTCGGCGGCGGCGAACGCTTGCGCAGCGTCTGTGAGCGGAGTACACGACGATACGAGCGGGTCCAGCGCGACTACACCGCGCGCCGCCAAGTCGATCGCGCGCGGGTAGACCTCGTTCATGCGCCGCACCATCGCGATCGTCAGGCCTTTGCGCCGCGCGAGCGACGCCTGGAACGTGGTCGTGTCCGAGTCCGGGATCCCGCCGAGGACAACACGGCCGCCCGGTCGCACGGACTCGAACGCGATCCGCACCGCGTCGTTGTTCCCGGCCAGCTCGAATGCGACGTCCGCCCCGTAACCTGAGATGTCATCCCTCGGCGTGACCACCTCGTCCGCACCCCACGTAGCCGCCGCCTCGCGCCGGTGCGCCAGCGGCTCTACCGTGACGATCCGCGACACGCCGGCGGCCCGCAGCAACTGGATCAGCAGCAGCCCGATCGGCCCGCCCCCGGCCACGGCGACCGAACCGCCGAATGGCACATGCCCCAGATCCAGCGCCCACAGCGCCACGCCAAGCGGTTCGAGCATCGCGCCGCCCGCGTCGGACAGCGAATCGGGCAGCGGATGCAGCAGGTGCGACGGCCACGGCATGAACTCGCGCATCATCCCGTCGGTCTCGCCGTGCCCGGAGAAGGCGATGTTGTAGCAGAGGTTCCGGTAGCCGTCACGGCAGGCCCGGCACCGCTCGCAGGGTACCGCCGGATCGATCGCGACCCGTTCCCCGCGCCGGGGGCCGTCCGCGATCTCGCCCGCACCCTCGTGCCCCGGTACCAGGGGCCGGGCGATCTTGGCGTCGCCGATGGCGCCTTCGGAGTACCAGTGCAGGTCAGAGCCACAGATGCCAACCGCAGTAACCCGCACGAGGCTCTGACGAGCTGCTGCTTCGGGCGCCGGCTCCTCGCCGACCCGCAGGTCCGCGGGCCCGTAAAGCCGCGCCGCTCGCATGCTCCCCACCGTATCCCCAACGACCCCTCCCCGCACTGGCCCATACGGGCTTCCTTGGCGGCCCTGGGTGGCGGGATGACGACTACGAATTCCTGCACCTTGCTGCAGCCTCCGCGCTGCGGTGGCGGTTGCGTGCCTGCTGATCTG
>CAVQOE010000025.1:0-144993 GCA_963714295.1 uncultured Actinomycetota bacterium
CCTACTGGCGTGTTCGCCTGGGCGATAACATGCCGGTCTTCCTCGTCCGCGGTCAGGTAGTCGACCTGGTCGGTGACCACGCCGTCAACCACCCTGCGGTACGGGGTCTCCACGAACCCGAACGGGTTAACCCGCCCGAAGCTCGCGAGCGACCCGATCAGGCCGATGTTCGGGCCTTCCGGCGTCTCGATCGGGCACATCCGGCCGTAGTGGCTCGGGTGCACGTCACGGACCTCGAACCCGGCCCGCTCGCGGGAGAGGCCACCCGGGCCAAGCGCGGACAGGCGGCGCTTGTGGGTGAGCCCGGCCAGCGGGTTGGTCTGGTCCATGAACTGCGAGAGCTGGCTGGTGCCGAAGAACTCCTTGATCGACGCCACCACCGGGCGGATGTTGATCAGGGTCTGCGGCGTGATCGCCTCGACGTCCTGGGTCGTCATCCGCTCGCGGACCACGCGCTCCATCCGGGCCAGGCCGAGCCTGACCTGGTTCTGGATCAGCTCGCCAACGGTCCGCAGCCGCCGGTTGCCGAAGTGGTCGATGTCGTCGGTCTCGATCACGATGGACCGGTCGCCGTGCGTCATCTCGTCCTCGCCGGCGTGCAGCTTGACCAGGTACTCGATCGTCGAGACGATGTCATCCTCGGTCAGTGTGCCCTGGCGGATCGGCGAGTCAAGGCCGAGCTTGCGGTTGACCTTGTACCGGCCGACCTTGGCGAGGTCGTAGCGCTTCGGGTTGAAGTACAGGTTGTCCAGCAGGGCCTGAGCCGACTCGCGCGTCGGCGGCTCGCCCGGCCGCAGCTTGCGGTAGATGTCGAGCAGCGCGTCGTCCTGGCCGGCGGTGTGGTCCTTCTCCAGCGTGGTGCGCATGGACTCGTAGTCGCCGAAGCGCTCGAGGATCCGCGCGTCATCCCAGCCGAGGGCCTTGAGCAGTACCGTGACGGACTGCTTGCGCTTGCGGTCGATGCGGACGCCGACGGCGTCACGCTTGTCGATCTCGAACTCGAGCCACGCACCCCTGCCAGGGATCACCTTGCAGGCGTAGATGTCCTTGTCGCTCGTCTTGTCGACCTGACGGTCGAAGTACACGCCGGGCGAGCGCACGAGCTGGCTGACCACCACACGCTCAGTGCCGTTGATGATGAACGTGCCCTTGCGGGACATGAGCGGGAAGTCGCCCATGAACACGGTCTGGCTCTTGATCTCACCGGTGGTGTTGTTGATGAACTCCGCCGTCACGAACATCGGGGCGGAGTACGTCATGTCCTTGTCCTTGCACTCCTCGTCGGAGTACTTGGGCGGCTCGAACCGGTGGTCGCGGAACGACAGGGACATCGTGCCGGAGAAGTCCTCGATCGGGCTGATCTCCTCGAAGATCTCCTCGAGGCCGGACTGCTCGGCGATATCAGTGCGTCCCGCGTCTTTGGCGGCCTGGATACGCGCCTTCCACTTATCGTTACCGAGCAGCCAGTCGAACGAGTCGGTCTGCAAAGCCAGCAGATCGGGAACCTTCAGGGGCTCGTTGATCCGCGCGAATGATACGCGGTGTGGACCTAGATTCGTGGCGGAGGCGCTGCGCGATGCTGCCAACAGGGGTCCTTCCGAACTTGTCGCGGAACTATCATCGCACGCACGACAAACGCCCCCCGGCAAATACCCCACAGAGGCGGAAAAGGTACCGGAGACGTTAGAGTGCAGCGCAAATAGTCAGTGTAGCCAGAGACTGCACTGCTTGTCAACGGTACGCCTGTATGTGGATCACCTTGCTTCGCAGCATCCCCTGTCGGGGAGCAAACGTCAAGCAGAAACTGGCCGGTTTGAACTGGTATAGTCGCGTGATGGATACCACACGCGTGACGATGTGTAGAGTGCAACGCCGCCGGGTATGCCTCGTATTCCCGCTGGTAGCAGAAACGCCGCCCGGGCGTGCCCGGGCGGCGTTCGCAGGCGCAGTCGAAGCTGGGCTGTGCGAAACTACTTGACCGTGACGGTGGCGCCGGCGCCCTCGAGGGCAGCCTTGCGCCTTCTCCGCGGCCTCCTTGTTGACCTTCTCAAGGACGGTCTTCGGCGCGCCGTCGACCAGGTCCTTGGCCTCCTTGAGGCCCAGGCTGGTGAGCGTGCGCACCTCCTTGATGACCTGGATCTTCTTGTCACCAGCGGCCTCGAGGATGACGTCGAACTCGTCCTGCTCCTCGGCCTCTTCCGCCGCCGGGGCAGCGGGTCCGCCAGCCGCCGCGACCGCGACCGGGGCCGCCGCCTTGACGTCGAAGGTCTCCTCGAAAGACTTCACGAACTCGGACAGCTCAAGGAGGGTCATCTCCTTGAACGCGTCGAGCAGATCAGCGCTGCTGAGCTTCGCCATGATCGTTTCCCTTCTTTCCTTAGTCCTGGGTCTGTGTGTCGGCCGCTTCGGCCACTTCGGGCGCTTCGGTCACTTCGGCCGGGGCCGCGGTGTCCGTGGTAGCGGGCGCTTCGTCCGCCTGGGGTGTGCTGGCCTCGACCTTGGCCCGCAGCGCGTCGGCGAGCAGCGCCATCTGCGTCGGCAGCGCGTTGAACGTCGCCGCCGCGCCTGCCATCGACGCCTTCATGGCGCCGGCCAGCTTGGCCAGCAGCACCTCGCGCGGCTCAAGGTCGGCCAGCTTGCCAACCTCCGCCGCGGTCAGTGCCTTGCCGTCGAGCACGCCGCCCTTGATCACGAGCAGCGGGTTCGCCTTGGCGAAGGCGAGCAGGCCCTTGGCGGCCTGCGCGACATCCCCGTCAACGAACGCGATCGCGGATGGCCCGGACAGCATCGAGTCGACCTGGTCGCCCAGGCCAGCTTGACCCGCCGCGACCTTGGCCAGCGTGTTCTTGGTGACGGTGAACGTCGCGTTGCCCCTGAGGTTGCCACGCAGTTCGCGCAGCTGGGCGACGGTCAGTCCGCGGTACTCGGTGAGCACCGCGCCGCTCGAATCCCGGAACTTGCCGGCCAGATCCTCGATCACGGCCGTCTTCTCGGCGTTTGCCATGCGCCTCCTTCCCGTATGTCGTCCCTGCACAATGTCCCTAAATACATAGGGTCCCGAAGACGACGAACGCCCCGGCGCAAGGCGCTCGGGGCGGGGACTGCGATCAGCGGGCCAAGCGAAGGGCCTGCGCTGTCAGCGGTCAGAGCTCACGGTCACCTGCGCGGGATGTCCATACGGACCTTCGGCCGACTCTCACGAGCCAGCATCCAGCGGTCTTCGGTAGCTCCAGTGTACGTCATCTGTCTCCCTGAGAGAGACAACCTTCAGCCACCTGCAAGCGGAACGCGAACGGCGGCGCCCCCGGTGGGAAGCGCCGCCGATTGCGTGAGCTAGCCGGCCTAGGAGACCGGCGCGCCCTCTTCGTCGAAGAAGCCGCGGGTCTTGGACGGGTCAACCGGGATACCCGGGCCCATCGTCGTGGTGAAGGTGATCTTCCGCAGGTAGCGGCCCTTGGCGGCGGCCGGCTTGAGCCTGACCACCTCGTCGATCGCGGCCGCGTAGTTCTCCAGCAGCGCCTTCTTGTCGAAGGAGGCCTTGCCGATGATGAAGTGGAGGTTCCCGTGCCGGTCGACGCGGAACTCGATCTTGCCGCCCTTGATCTCGTCGACCGCCTTCGCCACGTCCGGCGTGACGGTGCCGGTCTTGGGGTTCGGCATCAGGCCGCGCGGGCCGAGCACGCGGCCGAGGCGGCCGACCTTGCCCATCAGGTCCGGGGTCGCGACCACGGCGTCGAAGTCGAGGAAGCCGCCCTGGATCCGCTCGATCAGGTCGTCGGAGCCCACGTAGTCGGCCCCGGCCGCCTTGGCGGCCTCGGCGCGGTCGCCGGTGGCGAAGACGAGCACGCGGGCCGTCTTGCCGGTGCCGTTCGGCAGGTTGACGGTGCCGCGGACCATCTGGTCCTGCTTACGCGGGTCGACGCCGAGCCGGAGGTTCACCTCGACGGTCGGGTCGAACTTGGTCACCTGGGTCGCCTTGGCGAGGTCCACGGCGTCGACCGGGCTGTACAGCTCGCTCGTGGTCGATCTTGGTATCGGCGTTCTGGTACGCCTTGCTGCGCTTCATGATGAGTCTCCCTGGAGTGGAGTTCGTGGTCGTCGGGACCCAGCGCGAGGGTCCTGCCACTTATGCGATTAGAAACTAGCTGGGCTGACGGAAAGTCAGCCTTCGACCTTGATGCCCATCGAGCGTGCGGTGCCGGCGATGATCTTCTCCGCGGCCTCGATGGTGGTGGCGTTCAGGTCGGGCATCTTGGTCTCGGCGATCTGCCGGACCTGGGCCGCGGTCAGCGAGCCGACCTTGGTCTTGTGCGGCTCCTTGCTGCCCTTGTCGACGCCGGCGGCCTTCTTGATCATCTCGGGCGCGGGCGGCGTCTTGGTGATGAACGTGAAGGACCGGTCTTCGAAGATCGTGATCTCGACCGGGATGATGTTGCCTCGCTGGGCCTCGGTGGCAGCGTTGTACTGCTTCACGAAGTCCATGATGTTAACGCCGTGCGGGCCGAGGGCGGTACCGACGGGCGGGGCCGGGGTGGCCGCGCCTGCGGGCAACTGCACCTTGACGACGGCCTTGAGCTTCTTTCTTGGCGGCATTGCGGTGGAATTCCTCTCAGTTGTCCTCCGGGGGGACGACCCCCCGTACCCCCCGATGTCCGGGCTGCCGGCCCTGATCGCAAAAACCGCGATCTTATCAGGCCCGTCAGCTCGGACTAGGGCTCCGGGGTCAAGCCCTAAAGCTTTGAGACTTGGTCGAACGAAAGCTCGACAGGCGTCTCGCGGCCGAAGATCGACACGAGCACCTTGAGCTTCTGGGTGACCGAGTTGACCTCGTTCACGGTCGCCGGGAGCGTCGCGAACGGTCCATCCATAACGGTAACCGACTCGCCGACCTCATATTCCGGGGACGTCTTCTTGGCCGCGGCCGCCTGTGCCGCCGGGGATCCCTCAGCCGGGGGCGGGGCGAGCAGCGATGCCACCTCGCCGAGCGGCAGCGGCGACGGCTTGCTTGACAGCCCGACGAAGCCGGTGACCCCCGGGGTGTTCCTGACCACGGCCCACGACTCGTCGGTCAGGTCCATCCGGACCAGGATGTATCCCGGCAGGACCTTCTCGTTGACGACCTGCTTCTTGCCGCCCTTGATCTCGGTCACCAGATGAGTGGGCACCTCGATCTGGAAGATGTAATCCTCCATGTTGAGCGACACGATGCGGCTTTCCAGGTTCGTCTTCACCCGGTTCTCGTAGCCGGCGTAGGAGTGGATCACGTACCAGTCGCCCGGCTGCATCCGCATCTCGCGCATGAACTCCGCCAGGGCGTCATCCTCAGTAGGCGCCTCGGCGTCGGTCGGCTCAGCGCCAGACTCTTCGGTGGCGGCCCCGTCAATGACAGCCTCGTCGGCGACAGCCTCGTCGGCGAAGGCCTCGTCAGTCGCGGTCTCGTCGTCAGCAGGCTCGTCAGCGAACCCGGAAGTCTCGTCGATCACGTCGGCTGCCTCCCCATCCACTGCGCCGGTCGCCGCGTCAACATCGCTGTGCAGTTGGGACTCGGACACGGTCACTCACTCTCTCGGTCTACTCGCTTGGGGCTGTTACCTGCCGGGGGTCAGACTCCCGGCATAGGGGGTTCGACCCCCCATCCCCCCTGGCCCCGTCCCCCGGTGGACCTGTCCGATAAAAGGCAAGTGTATCGGACGAGCCAGGACGCTCGGCGAGAAGTTCTGTGCAGCCCCCGTGATCATCGTGCCACGCTAGGTAGGCGTGGCGCGACTTACGGGTATTCCCGGGTCAGGCGTCAGCCGAAGACCCAGAACATCAGCTTGGTGAACCCGTAGTCCAGGGTCGTCACGATGATGATCATGACGATGATGAACGAGAGCGCGACCGCGGTGTAGGTCCCGAGCTCGTGACGAGTCGGCCAAATCACCTTCCGGAGCTCCGCCGCCACCTGCCGGGTGAACAACGCAGGCGAGGTCCGGTCCCGCTTTGAGACAGGCCCTGACCCGCTTCGGTCTCGTGTCTGGGTCGCCATGTCCTCACCTAATACAGAGCTAAAACGGATAACCACGCGCGGCCAGCAGGACCCGGCGGGTCCAGCCGATCCGCACTTGCAGGGCAGGAGGGACTCGAACCCCCAACCGCCGGTTTTGGAGACCGGGACTCTACCAATTGAGCTACTGCCCTACGGTTGCAACCACCAGAGTGTATGCCGAACGCACCCTCCACGTCGAACCGAAACCAGACCGCGTAACTAGCGAAACCGATTGGTGATCAGCGTGCAGGTGGTGACACCATGGAGGCATGCCAACCACGAGAATATCGGCCCGGGTTTCCGCCATCTCCGAATCCGCGACCCTGGCCGTAGATGCGAAAGCCAAGGCGCTGAAGGCGGCCGGCCGGCCGGTCATCGGGTTCGGCGCCGGCGAGCCCGACTTCCCCACGCCCGACTACATTGTCGAGGCTGCTCAGCGGGCTGCCGCCGATCCCAAGATGCACAAGTACACCCCCGCGGCCGGCCTGCCCGAGCTTCGCGCCGCGATCGCGGTCAAGACCGCCCGCGACTCCGGATACCAGGTGACCGCCGACCAGGTGCTCGTCACCAACGGCGGCAAGCAGGCCGTGTACCAGACGTTCGCCACCCTGCTCGACCCCGGTGACGAGGCGCTGCTGCCCGCCCCTTACTGGACCACCTATCCGGAGGCGATCGCGCTGGCGGGCGGCAAGTCCGTGGTGGTGCCGACCGACGAGTCGACCGGTTACCTGGCCTCCGTCGAGCAGCTCGACGCGGCCTGCACTGAGCGCACGAAGCTGCTGGTGTTCGTCTCCCCGTCCAACCCGACGGGCGCGGTCTACCCGCCCGAGCTGGTGAAGGCGATCGGCGAGTGGGCCGCCGCCAAGGGCATTTGGGTGGTCACCGACGAGATCTACGAGCACCTTGTCTATGGCGACGCGAAGTTCTCCTCCATCCCGGTCCAGGCGCCGCAGATCGCCGACCACTGCGTGGTGCTGAACGGCGTGGCCAAGACGTACGCGATGACCGGCTGGCGGGTGGGCTGGATGATCGGCCCCAAGGACGTGATCAAGGCCGCGTCCAACTACCAGTCGCACGCGACCTCCAACGTGGCCAACGTGTCGCAGATCGCGGCGCTGGCCGCGGTCTCCGGCGACCTGTCGGCCGTGGCGGCCATGCGCGAGGCCTTCGACCGGCGGCGCAAGACGATCGTGCGGATGCTCAACGACATCCCCGGCGTGGACTGCCCCGAGCCGCTCGGCGCCTTCTACGCCTACCCGAGCGTGAAGGACGTCCTCGGCAAGGAACTGCGCGGCAAGCGACCGCAGACCTCCGCCGAGCTGGCCGCCCTCATCCTTGAGGAGGCGGAGGTCGCCGTGGTCCCGGGCGAGGCGTTCGGCACCAACGGATACTTCCGGCTCTCGTATGCCATGAGCGACGCCGACCTGGAAGAGGGCGTCAGCCGCATCGGGAAGCTGCTGTCGGAGGCTGAAGTAGCCCCGTACGTCGGGACGCGGGGGCGGTGGGGTGCTTCCCGCACACCTCATCCGCCCCCGCTTTCTCATCTAAAGCAGGCGTATCACCTGCAACTGCCAGCGCGCATTGGCGCGCATCGGGGATAATAGAGAATGCCCCACGATCTGGTGGCTCTCCCCAAGGCGCATCTGCATCTGCATCTCACCGGTGCTATGCGTCACTCGACAATGGTCGAGCTTGCGAAGACCCACGGAATAGCCCTGCCGCCTGCCCTCACCGAAGAGTGGCCACCGCAGTTGTCGACGGCCGATGAGCGCGGGTGGTTCCGGTTCCAGCGCCTGTATGACGTGGCGCGGTCAGTGCTTCGTACTCCGGACGATCTGTACCGGCTGATCAGGGAAATCGCCGAGGATGAGCGGTCCGAGGGATCGGGGTGGCTTGAACTGCAGGCGGATCCGTCCGGATTCGCGAGCATGTACGGCGGGATCACCGCGTTCACCGAGTTGCTGATCGACGCGGCCGAGAAGGCGGAACGGTCGGCCGACATCGGGATCGGGATCATCATCGCCGCCAACCGGACCCGGCACCCCCTGGACGCACGGATGACCGCCAGGCTGGCCGCGCTGTTCGCCGGGCGCGGCGTGGTCGGGTTCGGGCTCTCCAACGACGAGCGGCGCGGGCCGGCCGCGGAGTTCGCCCCGGCCTTCCGCATCGCCGAGCGGGCAGGGCTGCTGCTGGCACCGCACGCCGGCGAACTGGTGGGGCCGCCGAGTGTGGTGGCAGCGATTGACCTGCTGCACGCGGACCGTCTTGGGCACGGCGTGCGCTCGGCGGAAGACCCGCGGCTGCTTGAGCGGCTGGCCGCCGATGGCATCGCCTGCGAGGTCTGCCCCTCGTCCAACGTGGCCCTCGGTGTCGCGCCCGATGCTGAATCAGTCCCGATCCGCACCCTGTTCGAGGCGGGGGTTCCCATCGCGCTGGGCGCCGACGACCCCGTGCTCTTCGGCCGCCGCCTGGTCAAGCAGTACGAGATCGCCCGCGACGTGCACGCCTTCACCCCGCCGGAGCTGGCCGAACTGGCCCGCCAATCCGTTCAGTCCTCCGCTGCCCCACCCGACATCCGCGCCCGTCTGCTAACAGCCATCGACGCCTGGCTGGCGCCTGCCGGAACCCCCTAGGGCCAGCTTCCTATCACTTCTAACCACTTTTTTCGTCTTCCTATCACTTCTGACCACTTTCGCGGCCGATTCGCGGTATTTGTCCAACCAGAATTGATAGGAAGATGGACCGCGTGGTGACCCCGATAGGGCGGTAAGCCGGCGTCTGCGGTGCTGGGCGCTAGAGGGTGACGCCGACCAGGATTGGTTCCGGGGTCAGGGTGACACCGTAGGCGGCGTGCACCCCGGAGATGATCTCGCGGGCCAAGGCCAGCAGGTCGGCCGTGGTCGCGTCGCCCGCGTTGACCAGGGCGAGGGTGTGCTTGGACGAGACGCGCGCCGGGGCGGGGGCGCCGTAGCCCTTGGCGAAGCCGGCGTGCTCGATGAGCCAGGCGGCCGGCAACTTGGCGAGCCCCTCCCCCGCGCCGTACCAGGGCACGTTGCCGGCCCCGCGGGCGGCGGCGGCGGACTCGACCCCGGCCAGCGCTTCGATCGGGATCACCGGGTTGGTGAAGAACGAGCCGGCGCTGCGGGTGTCCGGGTCGCCGGGGTTGAGGACCATGCCCTTGCGGGCGCGGATCTTGAGTACGGCTGAGCGGACCTCGCCTATCCCCGCCCCCTCGCCCAGCGGCACGCCGAGTTCGGCCGCCAGCTCGGCGTACTTCACCGGCAGCGACAGCGCCTGCCGGGTGAGCCGGAACGTCACATCAAGCACCACGTAGCGCGGCATGGCCGACTTGAAGAGACTCGTGCGGTAGGCGAAGAAGCACTCCTCGTTCCCAAGAACCAGAATTTGATCTTCCTGGCGGTCGTACACCCGGACCCGGGTGATGACCTCGGCCACCTCACGGCCGTAGGCGCCCACGTTCTGGATCGGGGTCGCGCCCGCGCGGCCGGGGATGCCGGACAGGGACTCAAGGCCCGCCAGTCCCTCAGCGGCGGCGGCCGCCACGACGGCGTCCCAGTCCTCGCCCGCCGCCACGGTCACGTCGACCGCGCCGTCGCCGGCCTCGGCGTAGCCAATGCCCCGGGTGTTCACGTGGATGACGGTGCCGGGGAAGCCCTCGTCGGAGATGACCAGGTTAGATCCGCCGCCGATGAGCAGCAGCGGGCCGGCCCGGCGTCGGCTGAGCGGACGGCCTCGATCAGGTCCTGCTCGGCGTCCGCGGTAACCAGTGACCTCGCCGGGCCACCGAGGCCGAGCGTGGTGTAGTCGGCGAGCGCCGGGGTCACGGCAGGCGGACGGTGGCGCGGGCGCGGGTCAGCACCTTCGCCCCGTCGGCCTTGGCCACGATGTCGACGGTCACCTTGTTGTCCGCCAGCTTCGCCAGAACCTTGCCGCTGACCTCGATGGCCGCGCCCTGATCGTCGTCGGGCACCGGGACCATGGCGGAGAAGCGGACACCGAAATCGGTGACCGCGCCCGGGTCGCCGGCCCATTCGGTGACGAACTTCCCGGCCTGCGCCATCGTGTACATGCCGTGCGCGATGACGTTCGGCAGCCCGACCGAGCGGGCGACCCGCTCGTTCCAGTGGATGACGTTGAAGTCGCCGGAGGCACCGCAGTACTTGACCAGGTCAAGCCGGGTGACGCGGTAGGTTCGCGGCTCAAGCGCGGTGCCCGGCTCGACGTCCGCGTAGCTCACGGTCATCAGCTCGCCCCGCGTTCGACCAGGGTGCACTTGGCCGTGCAGACGTGCTCACCGTCGACGGTGGAGACGTCGGTGGACGTCGTCATCATCGACATCGAGCCAATTGGCTTGATCGACTCAACGGTGGTCGTCGCCACCACGACATCCCCCGCGTGCAACGGGCGGGCATGCTCAAAGCTCTGATTCCCGTGCACGACCATCGAGTAGTCGAGCCCGAGCCCCGGATCCTCGTTCACCTTGCCGGCGGAGGCCATGCTCAGGGCGATCACGAACGTGGGCGGCGCGATCACGTCCGGGTAACCGGCCTTGATGGCGGCTTCCCGGTCACGGCAGAGCTCGCTCGGCTCGCCGATGGCATCGGCGAAGTCGGCGATCTTGACCCGGCTGACCTCGTACGGGCTGCCTGGGCCGAAGACCCGGCCGACGTAGTCGGGGTTCAGCGCCACGCTGGGGAACCGCGCCCGGACTAGCGGGTCTCGCGGTGCGCCGTGTGGCAGCGGCAGTTCGGGCAGAACTTCTTCAGCTCAAGACGGTCCGGGTCGTTGCGCCGGTTCTTCTTGGTGATGTAGTTGCGGTGCTTGCACTCCTGGCAAGCCAGCGTGATCTTCGGCCGGACATCGGTGGCAGCCACAGGGAATGCCTTTCTGCAAGAGAAAACTGGTCTACACGAGGAAGTCGTCAGTCAAACATACCGGACGGAAACAACGTTCCCGCCCCGGGTAAACCCCGTCGCGGGCGACAGCCCGCATCGGGGGGTCCGGGGGTCGCCCCCCCGGGTAGATACTGCGGGGTGCGGGAAGCGCCAAAGGCGCTGACCACATTGATCCCCTCGGTAGCGGAGACCGGACTTGAACCGGTGACACAGCGATTATGAGCCGCTTGCTCTGCCTGGCTGAGCTACTCCGCCACGTAAGACGACACAAGAGTACCCGATTCCGTGGCCGGCATGCGTCGCAACCGGTTGTCCACAGCGCCGACCAGGTTGTCCACCGCGCTATCCCCTGAGGAGGCAGCCCTGTCCACATCCTGGCAACAAGTTGCACACAGGTTATCCACAGGGGACGAGGTGGTGCCGATTGCCCGGGATATCGAAGGCCTACGTCGCCGAACGGCTGCGCGAAGGAGGCGCCCGCTGCCCCCGGTGACGGCGAAACCCCGGGAACCGACATGAGCCTGGGGCCACGTGAGGGCGCCGGCTCTAGCGCCGGGTCGGCCTGACCGGTATCCTGGTAGTCGCCGTGGTCCGGGTGACTGTCATCACCGCAACGGAACGCGACGATAGTCCGCCATAGGGTAATTGGCAGCCCAACAGTCCTTGGAACTGTTTTGTCCTGGTTCGAGTCCAGGTGGCGGAACCACCCCGGCTATCCCCTGGCTTCCGCGCTGCGCGTTCTTCGCGTTTAACTAACGCCTCAGGCGGTAGTTGATCATCAGCAGCGGGCTTCGCTTCCACCCGCCGTCCCGACGTGCACGGGGCGCCCGGCTGCCAGCCATCCCACGTGGACGGGCCGTTTACCTGGGGTTTGTAAGAATTCGTCTTGGACCCTTGCGCAACCTACGGTGTCGTAGGCTACGGTTACGTAAGCGTATAAGGCAGCTGCCTGCGGGCGCTCTACCCCAGGGGAGAACATGGCAAGGACTTCGGACCCACGCGAAACCACTGACACTCTCACATTGGGCGACGACACCGCGCTCTCGCTCGATCCGAGCGCCGCGCCGATCCTGCGCAAGGCCGCCCCGGAGATTGACGAGAAGCCAACGACCCGGGCGCAGCAACTCTTGACCGGCATCTTCGTCTTCGTGCCGATGCTGGCGCTGGTGGCCGCGATCCCGTTCGCCTGGGGCTGGGGCCTGAACTGGCACGACGTGGTGATCGCGGCGGTCTTCTACTGGGTGTCCGGGCTTGGCATCACCGTCGGCTACCACCGGTACTTCACCCACAGCTCGTTCAAGGCCAAGACCGGCCTTCGGGTCGCGATGGCGATCGCGGGCAGCCTCGCGCTGGAGGGCCCGGTCGTCACCTGGGTCGCCGACCACCGGCGGCACCACAAGTACAGCGACAAGGAGGGCGACCCGCACTCGCCCTGGAAGTACGGCGATGACGCGAAGGCCCTCGCCAAGGGGCTGCTGTGGGCGCACGTCATGTGGCTGTTCGACCCCAACCAGACCTCGCAGGAGAAGTTCGCCCCCGATCTGCTCGCCGACAAGAAGATCCGCCTGGTAGACAACTGGTTCCCCGGCATCGTCGCGTTCACGCTCGTGGCTCCGGCCGTGATCGGTGGCTTCTGGACTTCCACCGGGGTCTTCTCCTGGCACGGTGCCATCGAGGCGTTCTTCTGGGCCAGCCTGGTCCGCGTCACGCTGCTGCACCACGTGACCTGGTCGACCAACTCGATCTGCCACACCTGGGGCAACACCGACTGGCAGTCCCGCGACCGCTCGGTCAACGTCTCCTGGCTGGCCATCGCCTCCTTCGGCGAGTCCTGGCACAACCTGCACCACGCCGACCCGACCTGCGCCCGCCACGGCGCGCTCAAGGGACAGATCGACCAGTCCGCCCGGGTGATCCAGTGGTTCGAGAAGCTGGGCTGGGCCTACGACGTGCGCTGGCCGGACGAGACCCGGCTGAAGGCCAAGCGCGCGAACGGTGCGACGCGCAGCCTCAGCGGGATGACGAAGCGTAACGAAAGGGCTGCTAACGCGGCGGACCAAGCTGACAGGGCGGCGGCATAGCAGCCATGATGATTCGGTGACCGAACAATCCCCCAAGGCCGCCAGGAAGCGGATGACCGGCCAGGAACGCCGGCAGCAGCTGCTTGACATCGGCCGGCGGCTGTTCGCGGAGCGGGGATTCGAGGGCACCTCGATCGAGGAGATCGCCGCCCAGGCGGGCGTCTCCAAGCCGGTGGTCTACGAGCACTTCGGCGGCAAGGAAGGCCTCTACGCCGTCGTCGTGGACCGTGAGGTCGAGCGGCTCACGACGACGACCGCCATGCTGTTCAAGGGCACCCACACCAAGGCCAAGTTCGAGACGGCGGCGGTCTCGCTGCTGCGCTACATCGAGGAGAACGCCGACGGCTTCCGGATCCTGGTCAGGGATTCAAGCCCGGGGGCCGACGGCGGCACCTACGGCACGCTGCTGGCCGACATAGCGGGCCAGGTGGAGTACATCATGGCCGACTTCCTCAAGTCCCGCGGCCGGGACCCCAAGCTGGCCCCCATGTACTCCCAGATGATGGTCGGCATGGTCGCCTTCACCGGCCAGTGGTGGCTGGACGCCAGGAAGCCCCGGGTCGAGCAGGTCGCCGCCCACCTGATCGACCTGGCCTGGAACGGCCTCTCCCAGCTCGACGCCAAGAACGCATAGTAAGAACCCAGGTGCCTGCGCCCCGGGCCGCAAATGCAGTGTTTTGATTACTGAGAGTTAAGATTCAGGATGCCCGGCGCAGCCCGGCGGCGGTGCGGGGTCAGGGCCTGCCGGGAGCGCGAGCGCCCGGAGAGCAAGGATGCCGATGGCGGGTTCGAGGCTGGCGGGCATGGCCGCCGCGCGGAGCTGACGGGCGGACAGCAGCGACAGCAGCAGCCAGGCGGCGGCCTGCGGATCGGCGTCGGGGCCGATGTCTCCCGCATCCTGAGCGTGCCGGATCAGGTCCGCGAGGTGCGCGGCGACCGCCCGGATCGCGTCCCGGGCCGGGCCGGCCAGGTCGGGCTCCGCGGTCAGCGCCGCCGCGTCCGCGAACAGCACCCCGTACGCGGCTCCCGTGTGCGAGGGGTGCGGGTGCCGCCCCCGGCCCGGTCCATCGTGCACGGGCTGGGTGAGTATGTGAGCCAGCAGCCCGGACGCGGCGTCGGAGCCGCCGGCCAGGTCATCCAGTGATGCCCGGATCTCGGCGGCGGCGCGCTCCAGGACCGCGGCGAACAGGGCGGCCTTGGAACCAAAGTTGTGGAAGATAACCGGCTCGGTGACGCCGATCCTGTCCGCCACATCAGAGACCTTCGCGGCACGGTACCCGGCCTGGGCGAACACCTCGGTCGCGGCGTGCAGGATCGTTTCCCGGCGCTCGGCTGCGGGCAGCCGAGTTCTGCGCTGGCGGTTCATGTCTGGCGCGGCCACCCCTTGTCAATTTAACTTAGTCATGACTAAGTTTAGTCTCAACTAAGTTACCTAGACAAGGAGGGTACCCATGCATGACACGCTCAGGCACCTGCACGGAGGCAGCCGCGGCACGGGCACCACGCTGGACCGTTTCCGGCTGAACGAGCTGGTGAGCCAGATCGCGTTCGGCGGGCGCCGTAGCCGGGTGTACCGGCGGATAGTCGCCCTCAGCGGCACGCGTGCAGGGGATTCGGTCCTGGACGTGGGATCGAGCAGCGGCTACCTGGCCAGGAAGCTGGCCGCCATCGCGGGCCCGGCCGGCCACGTCACCGGCGTGGACCCCTCGTCGGCGGCGATCGCTTACGCGCAGCGGAGCGCGCTTCCCGCCATGACGTTCACGGTGGGCGTCGCACAGGACCTGGACCTGCCGGATTCTTCCTTCGACGTTGTCACCTGCACGCTCGCCCTGCACCATATCCCCGCGCGGAAGCGGGCGGTGGCAGTCGGCGAGATGTACCGGGTGACCAGGCCCGGCGGGCGCCTGCTGATCGCCGACTTCGACCCGTCACGACCGCTGCTCCCGCTGCACCCCGGCGGGCGCCGGATGAGGCGCGCCTCCGCCACCGTCGGCCCGCTGGAAGAACTGGCCGCCGCGGCCGGCTATCAGGTCGAATCCTGCGGCCGGCTGCCTCTGCTGCGTTACGTCCAGGCGACCCGCCCCGCGGACGACCTGCCTTAGGGAAGGCGTTCCGGTCTTCTCGCCCGGCGGCTTACTGCTGCGCAGGTGTCATGTCGGACGCCTCGGGCTGGGCGGCCGCGGCCCGGACGGGGCCGCCGGAGGCCCCGGCCTGGGCGCGGTTGAGCTGGACGTGCACGGTGAGCAGGTCGGCGCCGAGCACGCGCACGTTGACCGCGTTCAGTGCGCGCAGCGGGTGCCAGGCGATGATCTGCCGCTGGCGGGCGAGCGGGTCGTCGTCGGGGCGCACGGTGGCGATGCCGGTCACCCAGCGGTAGCGCAGTCCGATGCGCAGCCGCACCCGGACGTTGGGGTCGTGCTGGATGTTGCGCACGTAGCCGGCCCGGGTGCCGTGCTCGGCGATGATCCAGAACGAATCGCCCTTGCGGCCGTTGCCGACCGGGACCCGGCGGATTTTGCCGGAGGCATGCCCCCGGGTTTCCAGGATCGCCAGCCCGAACGGGTTGACGCCGATCGCGAGCAGCAGCCGCATCAGCGGGTTGATGGTGTACCGCTGCACCGTCCGGACCAGCAGAACCTTGGCCCGGCGGCTGCCGATGGTGAGTACCAGCAGGCCCAGGTAGATGCCGCTCTGCACCAGCGCGGACAGCAGGCTGGAGCGAGGGATGATCAGGTACGGCCCCCATACCAGGGCGACGGCGACTAGCGTTCCGGCGATCAGCCCGCGGGGCACGCTGAGACCGGATCTGGGACGGACGGCGGCGTTCTCCTGGACCGGGCGGGTCGGCTCGGTCAGCCAGCTCACCCAGATCGGCTGGATCGGCGCGGTGCGGTCACGAGGCATGGTGACTCCTATCGAGGGCACGGTTGGCTGGTTTGCCAGCAGGCGGCACGGGCGGGTGACTCTCGGCCCGTGCGCCGCGATTTACTTAGCATGTTCATGCTAATACGATGATGCTAATACCGCAATGCTAAATTGAGGGCGTGCCCAAAGAGGTAGACCATGCCGCTCGCCGCCGCGAGCTCGCCGACGCGGCCTGCCGCGTGATCGCGCGTAACGGCCTTGACGGGACCACCCTGGCCCACGTCGCCGAGGAATCGGGCTGGTCGATCGGCTCCATCCGGCACTACTTCCCGAACAAGGACCAGCTGGTCGCGTCGGCCCTGTGGCGGGTGGGGGAACGCGTCGATGAGCGGATCCGGGAGCGCACGGCCGGCGGGATGACGCTGAACGACCTGCGGCTCACCGCCATCGAACTGCTCCCGCTGGACGACGACCGGCGGGAGATGGGCCTGGTCCAGCTGGCCTTCCTGGCGCAGGCGGCGGTGGTACCGGAACTGGCCGACGCGGCCGAGGGCGCCGCGCAACGGCTCCAGGAGCCACTCGCCGCCCGGATCACCTATGCGGTGCGGGCCGGTGAGCTGCCGGCCCACCTTGACGCCGAGGACGAGGCGGCGCGCCTGCGTCTGCTACTGGACGGACTGCGCCTGCAGCTCGTCACCACTCCGCGGCAGACCTCGGGCACGTGGGCGCTGGCGGTGCTGGACGGCCACCTCGCCGCGCTCGCGGCCTCGCCCGCCGTTCGCTAGGTCACCGCGGCGCGCAGCGGCCAGCCGCGGCGGGCTGGCCGGGCTGAGCGGAGCCGGCAGGCTAAGAGCCGGAGCGGCTGATTTCGCGGCAGGACTCGGTCACCGCGTACGCGGGCCCGGCCCCCGGGGCGAGGACGGCGGCGCACGCCTCCGGCCGGGCGGTGGGCAGGCCGGCCGCCTGCCAGTCCCGGTAGCCGCCGATCACGTCGGCCGCACGGCGCAGGCCCAGGTCCAGCAGCGCGGCGGCGGCCAGGCTGGAGGTGTATCCCTCGTTGCAGATGACAATCGGCCGCAGCTCGTAGTTGTCCGCCCACGGCAGCCGGGCGTCGCTCGCGGGGTCAAGCCGCCACTCCAGATGGTTCCGCTCGATCACCACCGAACCGGGGATCTCACCCTGCTCGGCCCGCTGCGAAGCGGGCCGGATGTCGATCATGGTCGCACCGGCGCAGAATTCGGCGAATGCCTCGCTGGGGGTCAACCGGTCGATCCGCCCGCGCGCGGACGCCAGGATCTCATCGATGGAACTCGCCCCATCAGGTCTACCGCTCACCAGTCACCGGCTCCCTCGGTCCCGGCCGCGGCGAGGCCGCCGGCCAGCAAGTTATACCTGGTCATACTAGATAGCGGGGGCGAGTAGGCGTGCACACTTACCGCAACCGAGCCCGCCGAGGAGTTCCGCACGTCGTGCACGTAACGCGGGCCGAAGGCATGCACGCTGCCCGCGGGCACCGGGCTTACCGAGGTCGTGCCGCCGCGGCGGGTCGGCACGTACTCGTCAAGCTGGCCCCACACAACGCCGAACGCGCCGGCCGACCCGCCATGGTCGTGGAAACCGGTGGACTGCCCGGGCAGCCAGCTGATCAGCCAGACTTCAAGATCATTGGCCATGTGCATCCGCTCATACCAGCGGCCCTCCGGATCAAGCCGCACCCTGGCCACCCATTCGGCCGGGCTCGCGGTCAGCCGGCGCACCTCGGCGGCAAGCTCACCAGGGGTGAGGTTCTTCTGCTCAGTGATGATCGTGTGGTCCACGAGATGATCATGGCATCAATTCTCTATCAACTCAACCGGAATAGTCAGATACGCCTGCGCCACCAGGCGGTTTACCACCGTGAACACCCGGCGGAAGGGGAAGATCGTGCCGTACGAGCGCGGCTTGTAGACCTGTCGCAGCCGCTCCGCGTACTCCGCGACGAACTCTGCGGCCTGCCCCTCGTCCAGCGCCGCCAGGACCGGCCGGAGAGTGGTGCCCCTGGTCCACTCGAGCACCGCGTCGGGGCCCGGCAGAAGGTGCAGGTAGCTGGTCTCCCAGGCGTCCACCCGGTAGCCCGGCCGGGCGAGAAGCTCCACGTAGTCGGCCGGGTCGCCCGCCTGCCGGTTCAGTTTCGCGCCCGCCAGCAGCGCCCGCCAGCGGGCAGACCGGGCCAGTTCGGCGACGATCGCGTGGCTGGGCTGATCGAAGTTGCCCGGCAGCTGGAAGGCGAGCCAGCCGTCCGGCGCGAGCAGGTCAGCCCACCTCAGCAGTAGTTCCTGGTGGCCCGGCACCCACTGCAGGACGGCGTTGCAGACGAGCACGTCCACCGGGCGGTCCGGCCGCCAGTCCCAGGCGTCGCCCAGCTGGAACGTGAGGCTCGCCGCGCCCGGGGCGGCGGCCGCGGCGCCTCTAGCGGCTTCAGTCGCGGCCGCGATCATCTCCGGGGAGCTGTCCACCCCGACCACCGCCGCGCCCGGCCAGCGCTGCGCGAGCGCCGCCGTGAGATGGCCCGGCCCGCAGCCCAGATCAGCCACGTACCCGGGGTCGGTCGCGCCGACCTGGGCGATCAGGTCGAAGAACGGCCGCGACCGCTCGCCGCCGTACCTTAGGTACTGCCCGGCATCCCACATGTCAGCTATCCCTTCTCCGCGTCTTGACCATGATCCAGCCATGGGCCGATCAAACGATATCAAGAATCTTGATGTCAAGACATTGATACTTGATCAAGCATCTCGACGTCAAGAGATATGCTGAGGGCATGGGCCGACTCACGGACGAGGAACAGACCGACCCGGCAGCCTCCGCCGCCGGAACGGCCGCCCCGCTGCGCGATGAGGTGGATGACCTGACCGCGGCCTGGCGCCAGCAGCGGCCGGACCTTGATGTCGAGCCACTGCACGTGCTGAGCCGGGTCTCCCGGCTGGCCAGGCACCTGGACATCGCCCGGCGCAGCGCGTTCACGGCGCATGGCCTTGAGTCCTGGGAGTTCGACGTGCTCTCCGCGCTGCGCCGGGCCGGGCCGCCGTTCCAGCTCACGCCGGGTGCGCTGCTGCGCGCGACCTTGGTCACCTCCGGCACCATGACCAACCGGATCGACCGGCTGGCGGAGTCCGGGCTGGTCTTTCGCGAACCGGACCCGCGCGACCGACGGGGCGTGCTGGTCACGCTCTCCGCGCGCGGCCGGGAAGTGGTCGACGCGGCCCTCACCGACCTGCTCGACCGCGAGCAGGCCCTGCTGGCCGGCCTGCCGGCCAGCCAGCGCCCGGTTCTCGCCGATCTGCTGCGCACCCTGCTCGCCCCCTTCGACGCCGCCGACCACTAACTGGCCGACCGGGCCGAGCCGAGGGTGGGCTGGGCTGGGCGGAGGGTGGGCTGGGCTGGGCTAGGGGGAGGGTGGGCTGGGCTGGGAAATGGCCTAGCCTTGAAGGTGATATGGCGCATCTTCTTGGGGCCGAGGCCCTACATCTTGAGTTCCCGACGAAGGTCGTCTTCGACTCCGTGACCCTGGGGCTGAACGAAGGCGACCGGGTCGGGATCGTCGGCCGCAACGGGGACGGCAAGTCCAGCCTGCTGGCGATGCTGGCCGGGCGGCTGCGGCCCGACTCCGGCCGGGTCGCCGTCCGCGGCGGCGTGCGGGTCGGCGTGCTCGGCCAGGCCGACGCCCTCGACTCCGCGCTCACGGTCGAGCAGGCGGTCGTCGGCGACACCCCCGAGCACGTGTGGGCGGGCGATGCCCGCACCAGGGACGTGATCCGCGGCCTGCTGGCCGATGTCCCCTGGGACGCGCAGGTGGGCACGCTCAGCGGCGGCCAGCGCCGCCGCGTCGAGCTCGCCGCGCTGCTGGCCGGCGAGTGGGAGGTGCTGCTACTCGACGAGCCGACCAACCACCTGGACGTCGAGGCGATCACCTGGCTGGCCGGGCACCTCAAGCGGCGCTGGCCGGCCAACGCGGGCGGCCTGCTCGTCGTCACCCACGACCGCTGGTTCCTCGACGAGGTGTGCACCATCACCTGGGAGGTCCACGACCGGGTGGTCGAGCCGTTCGAGGGCGGCTACGCCGCGTACATCCTGCAGCGGGTGGAGCGTGACCGGATGGCCGCCTCCTCCGAGGCGAAGCGGCAGAACCTCGCGCGCAAGGAACTCGCCTGGCTGCGCCGCGGCGCGCCGGCCCGCACCTCCAAGCCCAAGTTCCGCATCGACGCGGCCAACGCGCTCATCACCGACGTGCCGGAGATCCGCGACCGGGTGTCGCTGGAGTCCCTGGCCGTCGCCCGGCTGGGCAAGGACGTCGTCGACCTGCTCGACGTCTCGGTCGCCTACGACGGCAACCAGGTGCTCAGCGACGTAGAGTGGCGGATCGCCCCCGGCGAGCGTACCGGCATCCTCGGCGTCAACGGGGCGGGCAAGTCCACCCTGCTCGGCCTGATCGCGGGGGCGGTGCAGCCGAACTCCGGCAGGGTCAAACGGGGGAAGACGGTCAGGATCGCCACCCTGGCGCAGCGGCTGGGCGAGCTTGAGGAGCACCTCGACGAGCCCGTCCAGTCCATCCTCGGCGGCTTGCGCACCAGCTACACCATCGGTGGCGGGTCAAAGGCCCAGGATCTGACGCCTTCCCAGCTGCTTGAGCGCCTCGGCTTCACCACGGCCCAGCTGTCCACCCCGGTGAAGGACCTGTCCGGCGGCCAGCAGCGCCGCCTGCAGCTCCTGCTGATCCTGCTCGACCAGCCCAACGTCCTCATCCTCGACGAGCCGACCAACGACCTGGACACCGACATGCTCGCGGTGATCGAGGACCTGCTCGACTCCTGGCCGGGGACGCTGATCGTGGTCTCGCACGACCGTTACTTCATCGAGCGGGTCACCGACCAGCAGTACGCGATCCTCCGCGGCCACCTGCGCCATCTGCCCGGCGGCGTCGACGAGTACCTCCGGCTGCGGGCGGCCGAATCGGCCGCCGGGATCAGCCAGACGCCCGCCGCCGGCCGGGCGGCCGCCCGCCCGGCCGGCCAGGCGGGCGCCGCGCTCAGCGGCGCCGCGCTGCGGGACGCGCAGAAGGAGATCGCCTCGGTCGAGCGCCGGATGGCGAAGCTCACCGACCAGATCAACGAGGCCAAGAACGCGCTGGCCACCCATGACCACGCCGACTACCAGGGCCTCAGCAAGCGCATGAAGGAGATCAGCGCACTCGAAGCCGACGTCGAGTCCCTCGAGGAACGCTGGTTCGAGCTCACCGAGCTGCTCGGCTAGACCGGCGCCAGCCCGGCCGCCAGCGACAGGCAGGCAAAGACGGTCAAGCGGTAAGCGAGCGACGACCGACGCACCGGGGACCCCGCCGGTCGCCTTCGCCACCGACCGGCAGACGCCCGCACTCGCCAGCGCGACCGCGAGATCGGTCGCCTGACGCTCATCGCCGGCCAGGAAGAAGCAGGTCGGCCCCGAGCCGGAGACCAGCGCGCCGAGCGCGCCGAACTCCCGGCCCGCCGCCAGCGTCTTGCGCAGCGCGGGGAACATCGCCAGCGCCGGGGCCTGCAGGTCGTTACTGAGCGCGGCGCCGACCCGGCCGGCGTCCCCGGCCCGCAGCGCCGTCATCAGCTCGGCGCTGAGCTCCGGCTCGCTGACGGCCGCGTCGCCGCGGAGCCGGTCAAGCGCGCCGTACACGGCCGGGGTGGACAGCGGGCCGTCCGCGAACGCCAGCACCCAGTGGTAGCTCACCGGCGCGACGAGCGCCTGGGTGAGCTGCTCGCCCCGGCCCTGCCCGACGGCGGTGCCGCCGAGCACGGCGAAGGCGACGTCGCTGCCGACCCGGCCGGCGACCTCGCACAGGTCCTGCTGCGACAGCTCGGATTGCCAGAGCGCGTTGCAGGCGACGAGGGCGGCGGCCGCGTCGGCGCTGCCGCCCGCCAGGCCGCCGGCCACCGGTATCCGCTTGCGGATGGCGACGGCTACCCCAGCCAGCACGTCAGGGCCCGCGTCGGGGGCTGCGCCGTCCCGGGCCATGATCGCCGTGCGGAGCGCCCGCACGGCGCGCAGCGCCAGGTTGTCGCCGTCCGCGGGCACCTGCTCGGCGCCCTCGCCGGCCACGGTCACGCTGTCCGCCCCGGCCGCCACGACGGTCACCTCGTCGAACAGCGAGACGGCATGGAAGACCGTCACCAGACCGTGGTAGCCATCGGGCCGCAACGGCCCCACGGCGAGCTGGAGGTTGATCTTCGCAGGCACCCGCACGGTCACACTAGTCACAGTCACCGAAGCCTACCGGCCCCTAGCGGTCATGGCGGGCCTGCGCGATGCGCGCGAAGTCGCCGATGGGCAGCGACTCGCCGCGGGCACCGGGGTCGACGCCGGCCGCGCGCAGCAGCACTTCGGCCTGCGCGGGCGATCCCGCCCACCCTCCGAGGGCGGCCCGCAGCGTCTTGCGGCGCTGCCCGAAGGCCGCGTCGATCACCGCGAACACCTCTGCACGGCTAGCGGACGTCGGCGGCGGATCATGCCGGGTGAACCCGACCAGTTTGGAGTCCACGTTCGGCACCGGCCAGAAGACGCTGCGCGGCACCGTCCCCGCCAGCCGGGCCGAGGCGTACCAGGCGAGCTTGGCCGACGGCGCGCCGTACACCCGGCCGCCGGGCCCGGCGCACATCCGGTCCGCCACCTCGGCCTGCACCATCACGATGCCGCGTTGCAGCGAGGGCAGCGCCGCCAGCAGGTTGAGCACCACCGGTACCGCCACGTTGTAGGGCAGGTTGGCCGCGAGCACCGTCGGCCTGCCCACCTCGGCCTCGCCCACCGTGAGCGCGTCGGCCGTCACCACGTCGACCAGCCCGGCGAATCCTGGTGCCCGGTCTGCGATCGTTTTCGGGAGCTCGGCCGCCAGCACCGGGTCGATCTCCACCGCCACCAGCCGCGCGCCGCCCGCGCCGGCCGCCGCCTCGAGCAGCGCCAGGGTCAGCGATCCGAGGCCGGGACCGACCTCAAGCACCAGGTCGCCCGGGCGCACCCCCGCCAGTGCGGCGATTTGCCGCACGCTGCCCTGCTCGACGACGAAGTTCTGCCCCAGCTTCTTGGTCGGCCGCACCTCCAGCCGCCCCGCGATCCCCCGCACGTCCCCGGCCCCGAGCAGCCGCACGCCCGAACCGCTACCAGGCGAAGACACGGGCGCCGGTGGCCTGGAGGCGGTCACAGAAGTCAGTGACGGCCAGCTTCTTCAGGTCCGCCAGGAAGCGGATCGTGTACGCGGTCATCGCCGGGGCGTTCGGCTTGCCCCGGTGCGGTACCGGCGTCAGGTACGGGGCGTCGGTCTCGGCCAGCATCAGCTCCGGCGGCGCGGCCAGCGCCGCCTCCCGCAGGGCATCCGCGTTCTTGAAGGTCACGTTCCCGGCGAAGCTCATCACGTACCCGGCCTCGGCGCACCGCGCCGCCATCGCCGCATCTCCGGAAAAACAGTGGAATATCACGCTGTAGGGCGGCCACGGCCCCGTCTCGTCCAAGATCGCCAGCACGTCCGCGTGCGCCTCGCGGTCGTGGATCATCAGCGTCTTCCCGGTCCGCCGGGCGATCTCGATGTGCGCGCGGAACCACTCCCGCTGCACCGGCGGCGACGCCCAGTCCCGGTAGTAGTCGAGCCCGGTCTCCCCGATCGCCACCACCCGGGGCAGCTGCGCCAGCGCCGAGATCTCGGCCAGCACCTCGTCGCGCCGGTCGTCTAGGGCCGACGTCTCGTTCGGGTGGATCGCCACCGCCGCGTACACGTCCGCGTACTCGTCGGCGCAGGACACCGACCAGCGTGACGAGGGCAGGTCGCACCCGACGTTGACCACCCGGCCGATGCCGGCCGCCCGCGCCGCCGCCAGCACGCCGTCGACCGGCTGGTCCATGATGTCCATGTGGGTGTGGCTGTCGAATCCCCCCGGCGCGGGCAGGCGCGCGTCACCGGAGCCAGTTGACGGCACAGGCGAAGCCACGGGACCGTTCGGGCTATTCATCGCCTTCGAGCCGGGCTATTTCCGCATCCACCACCGACTGGTCGAGCTTGGTGAACAGCGGGGTCGGGACGGCCAGCTTGGTGCCCGCCGCGACCGGCCGCGACTCCCAGCGGAAAGACGAGTCGTAGGTCCCGGTGATCACCGGGTAGGACGGCCCGCCCTCCTCGTCCACTGTCTCGATCCGCGGCATGCCGGACCAGTCGGGTACCCCGCCCAGCATCTCGTTGACCGCCTGCGACGAGCGCGGCAGGAACGGGGTGAGCAGCGTCTTGGCGTCGGCCACGGCCTGCAGGGTGACGTGCAGGATGGTCTGCATCCGCTCCGGGTCGGACTCGCGCAGCTTCCACGGGGCCTGCTCGGAGAAGTACTTGTTGGCCTCGGACACGGCGCGCATGGCCTCGTTCACCCCGGCCTTGAAGCGCGAGTGCGCGAGGTGCGTGCCGACCTCGGTGAAGGCGGCGCTGGTGGCCGCGAGCAGCGCGTGGTCGGCGTCGGTCAGGGTGCCCGCCGCGGGAATCTCCCCGACGTAGCGGGCCGCGAACGAGACCGCCCGGTTGACCAGGTTCCCCCAGGTAGCGACCAGTTCGTCGTTATTGCGGCGGACGAACTCGCTCCAGGTGAAGTCGGTGTCGTGGGTCTCCGGCCCGGCCACCGCCACGTAGTAGCGCAGCGCGTCCACGTCATAGCGGGCGAGGAAGTCGCGCACGTAGATGACCACCTGACGCGAGGACGAGAACTTACGGCCCTCCATCGTCAGGAACTCGCTGCTCACCACCTCGGTGGGCAGATCGAGTTTATTCAACGGTCCCGGGGTTCCCCCCTTCGCCCCATTGCCGTCGTAGCCGAGCAGCATCGCCGGCCAGATCTCCGAGTGGAAGACGATGTTGTCCTTGCCCATGAAGTAGTAGGCCTCGGCGTTCCCGTCGTTCCACCACGCGCGCCAGGCATCCGGGTCGCCCGAGCGGCGGGCCCACTCGACGGAGGCCGACAGGTAGCCGATCACCGCGTCGAACCAGACGTAGATCCGCTTGTCGTTCCGGTCTCGCCAGCCGTCCAGCGGGACCGGAACCCCCCAGTCCAGGTCGCGGGTGATCGCCCGCGGCTGCAGGTCGTCGAGGAGGTTGAGCGAGAACTTGAGCACGTTCGGCCGCCACTGGCCGGACTTGGACTGCAGCCAGGACCCCAGCGCCTCCGCGAACGCGGGCAGGTCGAGGAAATAGTGCTCCTGCTCGACGAAGAGCGGCGTCTCCCCGTTGATCCGCGACCTCGGGTTGATCAGGTCGGTCGGGTCGAGCTGGTTGCCGCAGTTGTCGCACTGGTCGCCGCGGGCGGCCGGGTAGCCGCAGATCGGGCAGGTGCCCTCGATGTACCGGTCGGGCAGGGTGCGGCCGGTGGACGGCGAGATCGCGCCCAGCGTGACCTTGGGGAAGATGTACCCGTTGCGCAGCAGGGTGGTGAACATCTCCTGCACGACCGCATAGTGGTTGAGCGTCGTGGTCCTGGTGAACAGGTCATAGCTCATGTCGAGATTGGCCAGGTCCTGCCCGATGACCCCGTTGTAGCGGTCGGCGATCTCCCTGGTGCTCAGGCCTTCCTTGTCCGCCTGGACCTGGATCGGGGTGCCATGCTCGTCCGTGCCCGACACCATCAGGACCTTGTTGCCCGCCATCCGCTGGTAGCGGCTGAACATGTCACTGGGCAGCGCGAAGCCGGAGACGTGCCCGATGTGCCGCGGGCCGTTGGCGTACGGCCAGGCCGGCGCGGTGAGTATGTGGCGGGGGGCTCCGGGGGGCCCGTCCCCCCGGGAGGTAGCAGTATGTGCGGATGACATGTTTAAAGCCTACGGGCTGTGGCGTGGTCGTCGCTGACATTAAGCTCCGCCGTCGCGCCGACCGGCGTGTGGCGGGTCTGCTTGATCCCCAGGATCGACAGGAAGAACGTGCCCAGGATGAGCTGGCAGCTCAGCACGAGCGCGGTCACCGACGGCACCATCAGCCGAAGCTCGTGCTCGTAGTTGAGGTGGCCGAACGAGTACCCGTCCCAGTAGAGCAGCGAGAAGATCAGGCCGATGAGGCCGGCCAGGCCGACGGCCGCGCCGACCAGCAGGCCGCGCTCGAGCGGGAGCTTGCCCAGCAGCCGCTGCACCTTCGGCTCCTCCGGCAGGAACCCCTCAGCGCCCGCGTACACCTGGGTGAAGAGCCAGAACAGGATCGCCTGGAAGCCGATATCGACCGCCGCGCCGCAGGCGACCAGGGTGTCCACGTCGAACGAGACGCCACCGACCTTGAGCGGGCCGAGCGCGACGGCCGCGCCGAACCCGAGGCCGAGAACGAGCAGCACCAGGCCGGGCAGCAGGAACAGCCAGGTGGGGCTGAACAGCAGCAGGAACCGCAGGTGCCGCCAGCCGTCGCGCCAGGTGTTCAGGTGCGGCGCGCGGCTGCGGCCGCCCTTGCCCAGGGTGGTCGGGACCTCGGAGATCTTCTGGTGCGCGAGAGCCGCCTTCACGATCATCTCGCTGGCGAACTCCATGCCGGTCGCCTGCAGGCCGAGCTTGATCGCGCTGTCGCGCCGGAAGCCGCGCAGGCCGCAATTGAAATCGCCGATGCTGGAGTGGAAGAACAGCCGCCCGATGAAAGAGAGCACCGGGGTGCCGAGGTAGCGGTGCAGCGGCGGCATCGCGCCCGGCGCGATGCCGCCCTTGAACCGGTTGCCCATCACCAGGTCGGCGCCGCCCCGCAGCTCGGTCACGTACGGCATCAGGTTGCTGAAGTCGTAGGTGTCGTCGGCGTCGCCCATGATCACGTACTCGCCGCGCGCGGCCAGGATGCCGCCCATCAGGGCGTTGCCGTAGCCCTTCTCGCTGACCGGGACCACCCGCGCGCCCGCGTCCGCGGCGAGCTGCTGGCTGCCGTCGGTGGAACCGTTGTCCGCCAGCACCACCTCACCGCTCACCCCGCTCTCGGCGAGGAATTTCACGGCCTTGGTCACGCAGGTGGCCACGGTCTCCGCCTCATTGAGGCAGGGCATCACGACGGTCAGCTCCACGTGGACTCCGTTCACCGTTTACCTTTTACACCGTGGAGGATACGGGTTTGCGGGCAGCACCAGCGGTCATCCGGCGAAGCCTGGCCGGCAATAAGCTCTTCGCGCTGGCCCTGATACCCGCCGTGCTGCTCCGGGTGGACGCCGAACTGGGCTACCGATGGCAGTCCTGGTTCAACGACTCGTTCAGCTACGTGTCCGCGGCGGTGACGCTCACTCCCAACACGTCACGGCCCTCAGGCTACCCGGTGTACCTGTGGCTGCTTTCACCGTTCCACAGCTATTTCCTGGTCACCGCCTCGCAGCACCTGATGGGGCTGCTGGTCGCGGTGATGATCTACGCGCTCGCCCGGCGGCGGTTCGGCGCGCCGTCCTGGGTCGCGGTGCTGTTCACGCTGCCGGTGCTCTACGACGGCTTCGAGATCCAGCTTGAGCACCTGATCATGACGGACACGCTCTTCCTGTTCCTGGCCTTCGCCGCCGTGACCATGCTGCTGTGGTCGCCCCGGCCGTCGTGGCGCGCCTGCCTGGCGGCCGGGTTGCTGCTCGGGCTGGCCACCACCGTCCGCTCCACCGGGCTGGCGCTGATCCCGGTGTTCGGCCTGTACCTGCTGATCCGCTTCCTGCCCGCCGCGGTCACGGCCGGGTGGCGGGGCTGGCGCGCGCTGATCGCGGGGCTGGTGGTCTGCGGGATCGCGTTCGCGGTGCCGATCATCGGCTACGAGGCCTGGTACTCCTCGGCGCACGGGGAGTTCACGATGACCGAGTCCACCGGGGTCTTCCTGTACTCCCGGGTGATGACGTTCGCCGACTGCTCCCGCATGACGCTGCCGACCGACCTGCTCGCCCTGTGCACATCGGTGCCGCCCGCGCAGCGGCCGATCGCGCAGGCCTACATCTGGACCGACGTGAGCCCGCTGGACCGGTTCCCCGCGCCCAAGTTCTCACCGACGGTCAACAAGCTCGCGGAGGAGTTCGCGATCAGGGCGATCGAGGCGCAGCCGCTCGACTACGCGCGCACGGTCTGGGATGACTCGGTCCGCTCGTTCGACTGGAAGCGGGAGGTCTTCCCCAACGGCCAGACCTACAGCGAGTACCTGTTCGGGTATCACTCGCTGCCCATACCGGGCTCTGCCGTACCGCGGCTACTCCTCGCCCGAGGCCTACTACGTGCGTGGCAACCCTGACACGGTCGTGGTGAACCCGTTTGCCGCGCTGATCCGGGTCTATCAGCGCTATGTCTGGCTGCCCGGCACCGTCTACGGGCTGATCCTGCTGGCCGGGCTGTTCGGGATAGTGCTCAGGTGGCGGTTTGCGCCGCTTGCGCCGGGGCGGAGGACGCGCCCGGAGGCGAGGGCGGGCCGGGACGCGCTGCTGCCGTGGCTCTGCTCGGTGGCGCTGATCGTCGCGCCGGCCGCGACGGCCGAGTTCGATTACCGGTACGTGACCACCGCGGTGCCGTTCGCCTGCCTGGCCGCGGCGATGGTCTTCGGGCAGCGGGCACGGGGCGAGCAGCCGGACGCCGCGGCCGATGCCGGGGCGTCAGCCGCCCTCCCCCAGGACATGGGGGGCTGCCCGCCCGCTGCCACCCCATCCCCCCTGGCCCCCCCGGCCCCCCCGGGCTCCCGCAGGACGGCGCGGGCGGCGAACCGGGCGGCGCGCCGCTCCTCCCGCGCCGCGTCCCTGGCAGCGGCCTTAGCGGCGGCCTGGCCAACGCCGGCCACGACCAGCGTGATCTCGCCCCGGATTCCCCCTGACTCCTGCTCCCTGTCCGCCGCCCAGCCGGCCAGCTCGGCCAGCGAGCCGCGCACGATCTCCTCGTGGGTCTTGGTCAGCTCCCGGCAGACGACCGCGGCCCGGTCGTCCCCGCAGGCGGCGCGCAGCTCCGCCAGGGTCGCCGCGGCCCGGCGCGGCGATTCGAAGAACACCTGGGTGCGCGGGTCGGAGGCGAGTTCGGCGAACCGCTTGTGCCGCTCGCCGGGCTTGCGCGGCGGGAACCCCTCGAAGCAGAACCGGTCGGTGGGCAGACCGGAGAGGGCAAGCGCGGTGGTAACCGCCGACGGCCCCGGCACGGCGGTGACCCGTATCCCGGCGGCGACGGCCGCCGCCACCACGCGGTAGCCGGGATCGCTGATGCCCGGCATTCCGGCGTCGGTCACCACCAGGACGTTCTTGCCCGCCGCGAGCTCCGCCACCAGCTGCTCGGCACGGCGGGACTCGATCACGTCGTAGTAGGAGACGACCCGCCCGGTGATCGTGACGTTGAGCGCGGCCGCGAGCTGGCGGACCCGGCGGGTGTCCTCGGCCGCGATCACGTCCGCGCTCGCCAGTTCGGCGGTGAGCCGCGACGGCGCGTCCTCGACCCGGCCGATGGGAACGCCGGCCAGCGTCAGAACGCCGCTGCCGCCCTGGCCTGCCGTATCGCGGCTGTTATCACGTTCGCTGCCATTTGCACTCCCCACTCGGGCCTCCATCCACATAGCATTGCCTGCGATGACCGCAAGAGCGGCCGGTCAGTCGGCCATGGACCCAGAAGACGGCGGCCCCGGCGCGGCTGATACCGTCAGCGACGGTATTCGCCTAGGCCACGCCGCCGCCGCGGCTACCGCCCGGCACGCCGCTGACCAGGCGGCGAACGCCGCCGAGCGGATCGCGGCGCTCCGCGCCCGGCTGATCACCCCGATGCCCGACGACCGGCTCTGGGGCTGGATCTGGCCGCTGGTCATCACCGCGTTCGCCGCCTTCCTCCGGTTCAACAGGCTATCGGTGCCAGACGCGGTCATCTTCGACGAGACGTACTACGTGAAGGACGCCTGGTCCATCCTGCAGCACGGGGTGGAGTGGATCACGCTGCCCAGTCCGGCGAGCAACGCCCAGTGGCTGAACAACCAGATCATCGCCGGGCGCACCAACATCTTCCAAGCGTGCTCGGGGACCTCCTGCGGCGAGTACGTGGTCCAGCCGCCGGTCGGCAAGCTGCTCATCGCGGTCGGCGAATGGCTCTACGGGCTCACCTCCTTCGGCTGGCGGACCGCCTCGGCGTTCATCGGCACGCTGGCGATCCTGGTCATGTGCCGGGTCACCCGGCGGCTCACCCGCTCGACCCTGCTCGGCTGCGTCGGCGGGCTGCTGCTCTCACTCGACGGCCTCGAGTTCGTCCTCAGCCGGACCGGCATCCTCGACATCTTCCTGATGTTCTTCGTCCTGGCCTCCTTCGGCTGCCTGGTCGTCGACCGCGACGTCTCCCGCGCCCGGCTGGCCGAGGCCATGGTGCTCGAACCGACCGACAAGGCCGGCCCACGGCTCGGCATCAGGAAATGGCGGGTCGCCGCCGGGATCCTCATCGGCCTCGCCTGTGCCACCAAGCAGTACGGCTTCTGGTACATCCTCGCGTACGCCGGCCTCTGCGTCGCCTGGGATATGGGCGCACGCCGGACGGTGGGGCTGCGGTCCTACGTCCGCGGTGCGCTGGAGCGGGACGGCAAGTGGCTGCTGATCACCCTCGGCGTCATACCGCTGGTCACCTACCTCGCCACCTGGTCGGGCTGGTTTATCACCTCCACCGGCTACGACCGGAACTACGCCCAGCTCAACGGGGTCAACATCCCGATCGTCTCCCCGCTGTACTCGCTGTTCGAGTACCACAAGGAGATGCTCCAGTTCGGGCTGGGGCTGAGCCAGCGCCAGTCCTACCAGTCCCAGCCGTGGGACTGGCTGGTGATCACCCGCCCGGTGGCGTTCTTCTGGCAGAGCTACACCAACGCGGCCGGCACGCAGGTAGCCAAGTCGGGGACGACCGGGCACTGGGTGCGGGAGGTGCTGGCGATCGGCAACCCCGCGATCTGGTGGGTGTCGATCCCCGCGCTGCTGTTCTGCCTCGGCTGGTGGCTCACCCGCCGGGACTGGCGGGCCGGCGCCGCCGTGCTCTGCTTCCTGGCCGGCTGGGCGACCTGGCTGCCGTTCACCTCGCGGACCAAGTTCTACTACTACGCGCTCGAGTTCGAGCCGTTCATCATCATCTGCATCGTGCTCTGCCTCGGCCTGATCATCGGACCGGCCACAGCCCGGGTAACCCGCCGGGTGACCGGAGCGGTAGTGGCCGGCATCTACGTCCTCGCCGTACTCGTGCTGTTCTGGTACTTTTACCCGATTCTGTCGGCCCAGGTCATCCCGTACTCGGACTGGCTTTCCCACATGTGGTACAGCGGCGGCCCCGGCGTCGGCTGGATATAGTGCCCCGTCCGGCAGCCGGACTTGTCGTAGCGCGGTCGTTATCACGTTCGCTGCCATTTGTGCTCCCCTGGCGGCCCCGCATCCACATAGCATTGCCTGCGATGACCGCAAGAGCGGCCGGTCAGCCCGGCCATGGACCCAGAAGACGGCGGCCCCGGCGGCGCTGAGATCGTGAGCGCCTCGGCTGGCCCGGGTACAGCCGCCGACGTGGCGACGGCCCGCCCTGGTGACCGACCGGCCGCGAACGCCGCCGAGCGGATCGCGGCGCTCCGCGCCCGGCTGATCACCCCGATGCCCGACGACCGGCTCTGGGGCTGGATCTGGCCGCTGGTCATCACCGCGTTCGCCGCCTTCCTGCGGTTCAACCGGCTATCGGTGCCGAACGCGATCATCTTCGACGAGACGTACTACGTGAAGGACGCCTGGTCCATCCTGCAGCACGGGGTGGAGTTCAACTGGGCCACGTACTTCCCCAACGCGAATACGCGGATTCCCGCCGGGCAGACCCACTTCGTCTTCCACTGCACCGGCACCGCCTGCGGCGAGTACGTGGTCCAGCCGCCGGTCGGCAAGCTGCTCATCGCCGTCGGCGAATGGCTCTACGGGCTCACCTCCTTCGGCTGGCGGACCGCCTCGGCGTTCATCGGCACGCTGGCGATCCTGGTCATGTGCCGGGTCACCCGGCGGCTCACCCGCTCGACCCTGCTCGGCTGCGTCGGCGGGCTGCTGCTCTCACTCGACGGCCTCGAGTTCGTCCTCAGCCGGACCGGCATCCTCGACATCTTCCTGATGTTCTTCGTCCTGGCCTCCTTCGGCTGCCTGGTCGTCGACCGCGACGTCTCCCGCGCCCGGCTGGCCGAGGCCATGGTGCTCGAACCGACCGACAAGGCCGGCCCACGGCTCGGCATCAGGAAATGGCGGGTCGCCGCCGGGATCCTCATCGGCCTGGCCGGCGCCACCAAGCAGGACGCGATCTGGTACATCCTCGCCTTCGCCGGCCTCTGCGTCGCCTGGGATATGGGCGCACGCCGGACGGTGGGGCTGCGGTCCTACGTCCGCGGTGCGCTGGAGCGGGACGGCAAGTGGCTGCTGATCACCCTCGGCGTCATACCGCTGGTCACCTACCTCGCCACCTGGTCGGGCTGGTTTATCACCTCCACCGGCTACGACCGGAACTACGCCCAGCTCAACGGGGTCAACATCCCGATCGTCTCCCCGCTGTACTCGCTGCTGGAGTACCACAAGGAGATGTACCAGTTCATGTCGCAGCTGAGCGCACGGCACCCCTACGAGTCCCAGCCGTGGGACTGGCTGGTGATTGCCCGCCCGGTGGCGTTCTGGTGGCAGAGCTACACCAACGCGGCCGGCACGCACGTTGCCCCCAAGAACACGACCGGCCCGTACGTGGCCGAGGTCCTCGCGATCGGCAACCCGGTCATCTGGTGGGTGTCGATCCCCGCGCTGCTGTTCTGCCTCGGCTGGTGGCTCACCCGCCGGGACTGGCGGGCCGGCGCCGCCGTGCTCTGCTTCCTGGCCGGCTGGGCGACCTGGCTGCCGTGGCCCGGGCGGACCAAGTTCTACTACTACGCGCTCGAGTTCGAGCCGTTCATCATCATCTGCATCGTGCTCTGCCTCGGCCTGATCATCGGGCCGGTGACCGCGAGCCTGCGCCGCCGGGCGATCGGGTCGGGACTGGCCGGCCTGTACATCCTTGCTGCTCTGGCACTGTTCTGGTACTTCTATCCGATACTCTCGTTCGAAGTTATCCCGTACTCGGACTGGCTGTCGCATATGTGGTACAGCGGCTGGATTTGATTAGCCGGAATTTTAAGTCGCGGGAAACGGGGCAGGGCCGCTACACGGCACCGCGGCCCGCAGGACGCGGCCCCTGCCCGTCCACGCGGCAGGCAGCGACCGAGGGCAGCCGCGGCCGGCCGCCTGGCTTCTAAGGTTTCTTTCAGGGTGCGCTAAGCTTGCCCCCGATATCGCGACATATCTTGAGGTGATTTAGGTCACAGATTGGACCATCGGACCCCTTTCGTACGTCTTAATGAGTGAAGGGACCGACCAACCCCCGGAGCCAGGTATGAGCACCACGGAAGACAACGACGACAGCCGCGCCCGCTTCGAGCGCGACGTCGTGCCCCAGCTCAGCCAGCTGTACCCGGCGGCGCTGCGGATGACCCGGAACCCCACCGACGCCGAGGACCTGGTCCAGGAGACGTCGGTCAAGGCGTACGCGGCCTTCCATCAGTTTCGCCCCGGCACGAATTTGCGCGCCTGGCTCAACCGGATCCTCACCACCACGTTCATCAACGTCTACCGCAAGCGCAAGCGCGAGCCGCAGCAGGCACTCGGCGGCGACCTGCAGGAATGGCAGATGTCGGCCGACCGCCTGGCGCCGCCGGTCCCGTCGGCGGAGGCAGAGGCGCTCGCCCACACCACCGACTCCGACCTGCTGCGCGCGCTGCGCGGGCTGCCCAACGAGTTCCGCACCACGGTCTACCTGGCCGACATCGAGGGCTACCCGTACCGGGAGATCGCGGAGATCATGGGCACCCCGGTCGGCACGGTGATGTCCCGGCTGCACCGCGGCCGCCGCAAGATCCGCGAGCAGCTCCAGGCCAGCGGCGTGCTGCCGCCCCCGGCGACGCAGGCCCCCGGCGTGTAATTTCCCGCCCGAGACCCTACATGCGGTCGGGGATGGGAACGCCGAGGAGGCCGAGGCCGAGGGACAGGACGCGAAGGGCGGCCGCGCAGAGCGCCAGCCGGGAGTTCCTTGTCTCCTCGTCACCGGCTTTGAGCACCGGGCACTGCTCGTAGAACGAGGTGAACAGGCTGGCCACCTCGAACAGGTAGCCGCAGAGCCGGTGCGGCTCGGCCGACTCGGCGACCTGGTTAATGACCGAGCCGAACTCGAGCAGCTTCCTGGCCAGCTCCCGCTCGGCGGGCGCCTGAACCGCAATCGGGCCGCTCGCGGCGGACTCGTCGATCCCGGCCCGGCGGAAAATGGACCTGATCCTGGTGGTCGCGTACTGCAGGTAAGGGCCGGTGTTCCCCTTGAAGGAGATCATCCGGTCCCAGTCGAAGATGTAGGCGCTCTCCCGCGCGGTCGACAGGTCGGCGTACTTGACCGCGCCGATGCCAACGTCGGCGGCGATCGCGTCGAGGTCGAGGCCCTGGTCGTCCCGCTCGACCTCGTCAAGCAGCGCGCGCGCCCGGATGGGGCCCTCGGAGATCAGCTCGCTCAGCGTGACGTTATCGCCCGCTCGGGTGCGCAGCCGACGGCCGTCCTTGCCCTGCACCATGCCGATCTGGGCGTGCTCGAAGTCGACGCTGCCCGGCAGCCAGCCGGCCTGCCGGGCGACGGCGAAGACCATCTTGAAGTGCAGCGCCTGATCGGTGCCGACCACGTACAGCGCGCGGTCGGCGTTGAGCTTGTCGACCCGGTACCTGATGGTGGCCAGGTCGGTGGTGGCGTAGTTGTAGCCGCCGTCGCTCTTGCGGATGATGAGCGGCAGCGGGGTGCCGTCCCGGTTCTCGAAGCCGGGCGGGAACGCGCACAGCGCGCCGTCGCTGACCCAGGCGAGCCCCTTGGCGACCAGATCATCGGCCACCCCCGCGAGCATGTCGTTGTAGAACGACTCGCCCCTGATGTCGTCGTCGGCCAGCGTAATCCGCAGCACCGCGTAGGTGTCGCGCAGATAGTCCTTGGACAGCTCCATCAGCTCGTCCCACAGCCGCTGGGTGGCGGGGTCGTTGCCCGACTGGAGCTTGACCACCCGTTCCCTGGCCCGGTCAGCGAAGCCGGGGTCGGCGTCGAATTTGACCCGCGCCGACTGGTAGAAGGCGTTCGGGTCGGTGCGCAGCAGCCCGGCCTCGGCGGAGTCGTCGCCGACGTCGACTAGCTGCTCGAGCAGCATGCCGAACGGCGTGCCCCAGTCGCCCACGTGGTTGTCCCTGATCACGTGGTGGCCGGCGAACTCGAGCACCCGGACGATCGCGTCGCCCACGATCGTGGTGCGCAGGTGGCCGACGTGCATCGCCTTGGCGATGTTGGGCGAGGAGTAGTCGACCACGACCGTCTGCGGCTCGGCCACGGCCGGGGCGCCAAGCCGGGGGTCGGCGAGCAGGCCGGTGACGGCGCCCGCGATCCACTGCGGGCGCAGTGTCAGGTTGATGAAGCCCGGTCCGCTGACTGACGGCGGCTCGCAGACATCGTCGATGTCCAGGTGGCCGACGATCTCGGCGGCGATGTCGCGCGGTGGCCGGCCGAGCCGCTTGGCCAGCGGCAGCGCCACGTTCGACTGGGCGTCGGCGAACGAGGACGGCCGGATCAGCGGGTCCGCGTCCGCGTAGTCCGCGCCGTACGCGGCCACCAGGGCATCGCGCACCCGCGCGCCGAGAACCTGCTGAGGATCTGCCATGGGCCAAGTTTAGTGTTTCCTGATCTGTATTCAGATCAGGTTTTCTGTTGCGGGCCCTGCGCCCGCTCGCGGTCACGGCGGAGGAAGTGGGCGGCGCGGCGCTCGGCGGCGGGGCCGACCCGCTCCCTGATCCTCTCGGTGATGTCGCCGCGGGACAGGTTCGCGGCCAGCGCGCAGGCGGCGGTGACCGCGCGGGCGGTCGAAGCGCCGTGCGCGATCACGACGGTGCCGCCGAGCCCCAGCAGGGCCGCCCCGCCGTAGGTCTCGGCGTCCAGCCGGGCGCTGAGCTCGCGCAGCCCCCGCCGCTGCAGCAGGCTGCCGAGCCGGGCGGCGCGGGTCCCGGTGAGCGCGGCGCGGAGCTCGCCGGCCGCGAACCGCAGCGACCCCTCGAGCGTCTTGAGCGCGACGTTGCCGGTGAAGCCGTCGGTGACGATCACGTCGACCGCGCCCGCCATCAGGTCGCCGCCCTCCACGTTGCCCGCGAAATGCAGCGGCAGCCCGCCCGGCCGGCTCGGCCGCGAGCAGCTCGTGGGCCCGGCGGGTCAGCGCGTTCCCCTTGCCCGGCTCCGCCCCGATGGTGAGCAGCCCGACCCGGGGGTCCGCGGTGCCCAGCGCGATCTGCGCGTAGGCCACCCCAAGCTGGCCGAACTGCACGAGCATCTCCGGCTTGGGGTCGGCCGTCGCGCCCACGTCGATGAGCACGGTCGGGGTGGGATGCGTCGGCAGCACCACCGCCAGCCCCGGCCGCGGCACGCCCGGCAGCGGCAGCAGCCGGTGCCGGGCGCTCGCCACGATCGCGCCGGTGGAACCGGCCGAGACGACCGCGCTGGCCTGGCCGCGCCGGACCAGCTGGCAGGCGACGGCGAGGCTCGACCGGGGGCGCCGGAACCCGGCCAGGGCGCCCTCCTCCATCCCGAGGACATCCTCGGCGGGCACCACCCGCAGCTCGGAGCCGCCGCCGAGCCGGGCGATGACCGGCCGCAGCCGCGCGGGCGGGCCGGTGAGCAGCATAGACAGGCCGTGCTCGCGCTGCGCGGCGAGCGCGCCGGCCACGATCTCGTCCGGCGCGTAGTCGCCGCCCATCGCGTCCACCGCGATGACCGGCTCGGCCAGCGTCCGGTCGGTCAGCACCAGCCCGGCTGCCAGCTCGTGGGCACCGTCGCGGCCCGGCGGCACCTGGCTCACGTGATGTCTCTCCCGGGCCTTCCGACGATCGCGGACCTCTGCTGTGGCCAAGCGTAAACGGCCAGCGCAGCCATTATCGCCAAACTGGCCCGTGCCTCGGCCGGCGAGGCGGGCTATGCTCCGGCCATGGAACTAAATGGAACCTCTGCGATCGTCACTGGTGGTGCGAGCGGGCTGGGCGAGGCCGCCGCGAGGACGCTGGCCGGTGCCGGCGCGCACGTTATCGTCGCCGACCTCAACGAGGATCTGGGCAAGCAGGTCGCGGCCGACATCGGCGGCCACTTCGTGAAGACGAACGTGGCCGACGAGGACTCGGTGCGCGACATGGTGGCCGCCGCGGAGGCGTCCGGCCATCCGCTGCGGACGGCCGTCAGTTGCGCCGGGATCGGGTTCGCGGGCCGGACGGTGAACCGGGACGGCTCGCCGCACGAGCTGGCCGGCTTCACCCGGGTCATCACGGTCAACCTGACGGGGACGTTCAACGTGCTCAGGATTGCCGCCGCCGCGATGGCCAAGACCGAGCCGGCCGACGCCGACGGCCAGCGCGGAGTGATCATCAACACCTCCTCGGTCGCGGGTATCGAGGGGCAGACCGGGCAGATCGCCTACTCCGCCTCGAAGGGCGGGATCATCGGCATGACGGTGCCCGCCGCGCGTGACCTGTCGGTCATCGGCGTCCGGGTGAACACGATCTGCCCCGGCGTCATCCACACGCCGATCTACAAGTCCATCGCGGGCGGCGGGCGGGACGCCGATGCATTCCTGGCCAAGCTGGCGGAGCCGGTGGTGTTCCCGAAGCGGCTGGGGCGGCCGGACGAGTTCGGGCAGCTGGTGCGGTCACTGATCGAGAACGACTATATGAACGCGGAGGTCGTCCGGTTCGACGGCGGCATCCGCTTCCAGCCGAAATAATGGAGTGACGTTGCCTCGCTCAGAGGCGGCCTAGGGGCGGTATGTCGGGGATTGCGGGATGCCTCGCGCTGGCAGGGGGGGCCAAGCCAGACGCGGACTGGACCGTGCGCGCCATCAGGCGGATGGCGCACCGGGGGCCCGATGACGAGGGCGTGTTCTCGGACGCCGCGATTGCCCTCGGTGCCCGGCGGCTGGCGGTCATCGACCCGTCGGCGGCCGGGCACCAGCCCATGCGGTCCGCCGACGGGCGGTACTGGATGGTCTACAACGGGGAGATCTACAACACCGCCGAGCTGGCCGAGCGGCTGCGCGATCGCGGCGTGGCGCTCCGCGGCGGGTCCGACTCCGAGGTGCTGCTCGAGATGTACGCGGCCGAAGGCAGGGACGCGCTGCGCAGGCTGCGCGGTATGTTCGCCTTCGCCATCTGGGACACCCGGTCCGGTGAGCTGTTCTGCGCCAGGGACCCGTTCGGCCTCAAGCCGCTGTATTACACGCAGGCCGAGGGCGGCAGCCAGCTGCGGTTCGCCTCCGAGCGCAAGGCGCTGGTAGGCCCGGGCGAGGTCTCGGTAATCGACCCGGACGCGCTCCGCCGCTACCTGTCGTTTCAGTACGTGCCCGCTCCGGCGACGATGACGCCGCCGGTCCGCTGCCTGCCGCCCGGGCATTACCTCACCGCCCAGCCCGGCGGCGCGGTCGAGTCGTCCCGGTACTGGCGGCCGGTGCTCCGCCCGGCCAAGTCGCCCGCGCCGGACACCCCCGAGCGCATTCTGGCCGCGCTGCGCGACTCGGTCCTGGCGCACCTGCGCAGTGACGTGCCGCTGGGCGCGTTCCTCTCCGGCGGTGTCGACTCGGCCGCCATCTGCGCGATCGCCGCCCAGTCGAGGCCGGGCATGGCAACGTTCACGGCCGGCTTCGCCCGCGCCGGTTACAGCGAGATCGAGGAGGCGCAGGAGACCGCTGAGGCGCTCGGCCTGCGCGCCAACACCTACGTGATCCGGCCGGATGAATTCGCCGCGCGGCTGCCGCAGATCATCTGGCAGCTGGACGACCCGATGGCCGACGCGGCCGCGGTCCCGCTCTGGTTCGTCGCCCGCGAGGCCCGGCGGCAGGTGAAGGTTGTGCTATCCGGCGAGGGCGCGGACGAGCTGTTCGGCGGGTACGGCGTCTACTACCAGCCGGGGGTGGTCCGGGCCGCGACCAAACTGCCTGGCTGGGGGCGCTCCTCGGCGCAGGCGATGGCCGACCGGATACGCGCCGGGCAGAAGGGCAAGGGGCTACTCGAGCGGATCGCGACGCCGCTGCGGAGCCGGTACATCGGCAACGCCAACATCTTCCCGGCCGAGGACGTGGACGCGCTGACCCGGTACGGCGGCGGCACCGCGTACGACGTGACCGAGCCGATCTTCGACCAGGCGGCCGAGAGCGAGCTCGACGACGTGGCCACCATGCAGCTCATCGACATCAATACCTGGCTGCCGGGCGACATCCTGGTCAAGGCGGACCGCACGTCGATGGCACACGGTCTCGAGCTGCGCTCGCCGTTCCTCGACCGGGAGGTCATGGCGGTGGCCAGCCGGCTGGCACGGGCGGAGAAGACGGCGGCCACCACGACCAAGTTCGCGCTGCGGGAGGCGGTGGCCTCGCTGCTGCCCCGGGAGGCGGCCGAGCGCCGCAAGCTCGGCTTCCCGGTGCCGATCGGGCACTGGTTCCGCGGCGAGCTCTCCGGCTACGCCGACCAGGTGGTGCGCGAGGCGCGGACTGAGGAATGGCTGGACAAGCGGGCCGTCCTCGACGTGCTGCGCCGGTTCCGGGCAGGCGACCCGGAGGCGCCATGGCGGCAGGTCTGGGCGCTGGTGGTGTTCTCGCTCTGGCACCAGATCTACGTGGAGCGGGTCTTCGACCCGGTGGCCCTCGGCTGGCAGGCCCCGATCCGGGAAGGGGGCAGCCCCGGCCGGGCCGCGCCCGGCGGGATCGCGCCCTAGCCGCCGCCCGCCAAGGAGCGGGCAGAACGAGCAGCGAACGAGCAGGGAGCGAGCAGGGAAAAGGCGGCGAGGCGCGACTAATCGCCAGCGTTGTCGTAGGCTCAAAGGGAAACGAAGGTTCGCGGGTTGGGAGCGCCCGCCAGATGCGCGGGAGGCGAACACGTGAATGGTGACAGCGGCATCGTTCTGCTGGTGCTCATCGGCATTGGCGTCGCCTGGCTGGTCACCGTCGGCCGCAAGAAGATGAAGCTGCCGACCAACGGCAAGACGTGGCTCTGGATCATCATCATCGTCGTCGTATTTCTGGCGATCGCCTACGGCGCCTCGCACTCTCCGCACACGACCGTCGGCCACTGATGCCAGCCGGCTGCCCCCGCTTAGCCGTCTTTGACGTCTAGCGGGATCTCGAACCAGACCGCCTTGCCCTCCGGGGTCGGGCGGGAGCCCCAGCGGGTGGCGAGCTGCTCGACCAGGTACAGTCCGCGGCCGCCCTCGTCGGTCGCGCGGGCGGTGCGCAGCCGCGGCAGCCGCAGGTCCGGGTCGAATGCCTCGACCCAGACCGAATCAGCGCCGCGCCGCAGCCGGAGGGTGAACTCGCGGGGCCGGTAGCCCGGGGGGCTGGGCAGGTGGGGCAGGTGCGCCGCCGGGAGGCCGCCCGCCGGGGTGAGCGCCCCGACCGGGATATCGCCTGCCAGGCCGACCGCCTCAAGACCGCCCGGGCCGGCCGCCGCCAGCGGGTCTATCTCCAGTTCGAACCGGCGCCCCGACGGGCTCGGTGTCACCGAGGCGTGCAGTACGGCGTTGGTGACCACCTCGGAGACCAGCAGCAGGGCCAGGTCGGCCTGGTCCGGGTGCATGTCCCAGGCGGCGAAGGTGGCCTGGGCGAGGCGGCGGGCGTCCGAGACCATGATCGGCTCGGCCGGGAACGAGCGCTCAACCGAGGCGAGGTCCTCGGGCGAGGAGCGGAAGACCAGGATCGCCATGTCGTCGTCGATGTCGCCCGGCACCGCGGTCTCCGCCGCCGAGGCGATCGCGCCCGCGCGGGCGGGCGCGGCCAGCATCGCGTCGCGCAGCATGTCCAGCGCCTCGGCCTCGGTGTAGTGCCCGTCCCCGTCGTAGCGCATCCGCCGGTCGGTGAGCCCGTCGGTGTAGAGCACCACAGCCGCGCCCGCGGGGAGGGTGATCGACTCGTCCCGGTAGGTGGGAAGCCCGCGGATGCCCCGGCCGCGCACGCCGAGCAGCACCCCCTTGTGCTGGACCTCCAGCATGCTGACCGTCCCGTTCAGGGCCATCAGGGGGGCCGCGTGGCCGGCGTTGGCGAACGTCAGCTCGCGTGACCAGGCGTCGTAGATCAGGTAAATGCAGCTGACCGTGGGCGGGTCGCCGCCCGCGCCCGGCGGGGCGGTGGAGCGGACCCACTCGTCCAGCTTGCGCATGATGTCCGCCGGTGACTTCTCGTCCTGCGCGTAGGCGCGCAAGACGGCCCGGAGCTGGCCCATGGTGGCCGCCGCGCGCGCTCCGCGACCCTCCACGTCGCCGATCACCAGACCCACCCGGCCGGCCGCGAGCGGGATGATGTCGTACCAGTCGCCGCCCACCTGGGTCTGGATCCCCTGCCCGACCATGGCCAGCGGCTTGGCCGGAACGTAGCGGAACGCGACCTCGAGTCCGTCGAGCGCCGGCACCGACTGCGGCAGCAGGGACTGCTGGAAGGCCAGCGCGGTGCGCCGCTCGCTCTCGAACAGCATGGCGTTGTCGATCGCCACCGCCACCCGGCCCGCGATCGCCCCGATCAGGTCGCCGTCGGACAGGTCGTAGTGCGGGTCGGGGCGGTCGGTGATCCGCGACAGCGCGAGCGAGATCCCCCCGAGCAGCTCACCGCGCGCGTACAGCGGCGACGCCAGCACCGAGGTGAGGCCCGCCTGGTCGGCGGCGGACATCGACTCCTCGCTCGGCGCCGGGTAGAAGTCGGCCTGCAGATCGGGCACGACGATGGTCTCAAGGCGCGACATGGCCTGCTCCATGAAGTGCCCCGGCGGGTACTGTATGGCCTCGCCGACCTGCGCCCAGGTGCCCGGCGGCGGTTCCCAGCCGCCCGCGTGCGCCACCGCCCGCCTGATCAGCTTGTCGCCGACGAACAGGTCAATGAAGCAGTGGTCGGCGAAGCGCGGGACGAGGATCTGCGCCACCTGACGGAGGGTCGCGTCGAACTCAAGCGATCCCGCCAGCCGCGCGCCGATCCGCTCGAGCAGCCGGATCCGGTCCGGCTCGCGCTGCGCGTCCCGGCGCCCGGCCTCGCTGACCAGCACCACCATGCCGTCGATGGTGCCCGAGGGGCCGCGCAGCGGTACCGCGAACTCCCGTACGAACACCAGGGTGCCATCGCCCCGGCGGGCGGCCAGCGTGTCTTCCCACGACTGCCCGCTCAGCACCTGGCGGGAGAGCTCGTCGGCCTTGTTCTGGTCGTGGATGAGCCCGGCGGCGACGAGCGGCAGGCCGGCCAGCGCCGCCGCCTCCCCCGTCAGCCGCAGCAATCGGGCAGCGTGTTCGTTCGCGAACTGTATGTTTCCATCGGTATCCGCGACGATGACGCCGATCTCCGCCTGGCTCAAAACGAGATCGGCCGGCAGATACTTCGCGGGGGAACCCTCGTTCCAGCGCGTCATCGCCACGCTCCGGTCAAAGCACAGGTCTCCTGGTCACTCCCTGGACACGAACACGTGTGAGGCGATCTCGTCGGTTAGGTCGGCCGACGCTACTAGGTCCGCTCCGTCCTGGCAGCGGACCCGGACACCGCCTTCAACCGCCCCGAGCAAAACCTCGCGTCCGGGTTGTATCCCGGCTCGCTTCAGTTTAAGCATCAGGACCATATCGCTTTGGAGTTGCTCTGTGATTCGCGTAACAGTGACCCGCACGGCCCCGTCAGCATCACGCATAGCATCGGTCATCGTCTCATCAGGAATGGCCAGGCCCGCGGTGAGCGATTCCGCCGTTGCGGCCGGGTCCGCCAGCGCGGCCAGCAGGGGCTCGCTGCGGGCCGGCGGGACCGCCGCCGCGAGTTCCGCCAGGCCGGGGATCGGGTTGCCGTGCGGGCAGCGCTCCGGGTGGCCGAGCAGCTCGTACAGCCGCCGCTCGACGCTCTCGGAGATCACATGCTCCCAGCGGCACGCCTCGACGTGCACCTCTTCCCACGGCATCTGGATCACGGAAACCAGCAGGCACTCGGCCAGCCGGTGCTTGCGCATGACCCGCGTGGCCAGCGTCCGGCCCGCGTCGGTGAGCGCGAGCTGCCGGTCGCCGGCGACATGCAGCAGGCCGTCCCGCTCCATCCGGGCGACCGTCTGGCTAACCGTCGGCCCGGACTGGGAGAGGCGCTCCGCGATCCGCGCGCGCAGCGGGACGATCCCCTCCTCCTCAAGTTCGAACACCGTCCGGAGGTACATCTCCGTGGTGTCGATAAGCCCATGGGCAGTCACTGAAACTTTCCTCCTGACTGTGATGCTACGCGCTCACGCGGACACAGCCACCGGCCTGCGCCCCGGCTGACCGCTGGGGCTAGGGCGACAGCCGGTCCACCGACCAGCCATCACCGGAACGCCGGTACTTGAGCCGGTCATGCAGCCGGTTCGGCCGCGACTGCCAGAACTCGACCGCGTCCGGCACGATCAGGTAACCGCCCCAGAAATCCGGCATCGGCACCTCGGTGCCCTCCGGCCAGCGCGCCGACAGCTCGGCCACCCGGTCGTCGAGCTCGGCCCGGGACTCCAGCACCCGCGACTGCCACGACGCCCAGGCGCCGATCTGCGACAGCCAGGCCCGCGAGTGGTAGTACGGCTCGCTCTCCGCCTGCGACAACGGTGTCACGCTGCCCTCCACGATCACCTGGCGGCCGAGCCCGTACCACGGGAACAGCGCGCAGCAGCGCGGGTCACCCGCCAGGTCCCGCCCCTTGCGCGAGGTCCGGTTGGTGTAGAAGGTGAAGCCCGCGCCGTCGTGAGCCTTCAGCAGCACGGTCCGCGCGTGCGGCCGGTCCCCGACGGTGGTCAGCACCATCGCGTTCGGCTCGGGAAAGCCGGCCGCGACGGCGTCTTCGAACCACCGAGCGAACTGCGTCATCGGCGAACTGTCAAGCATGTCCAATGTCAACGCCCTGTCCATAAATGAAAATCTTTCCATGCTGGCGGACTACCACGACCGTGATCTGCGGCGTTTCAATCGAAACGGCGGCTAAGGACGTCCCAAGCAACGCGCCTGACCTGGCCCGCCAGACCCCCCACCGGGGCGGGCGGCGTGGGAAAGGGGGCGGGCGGCGTGGGAAAAAGAAAGAGGAGAGCCTGATGTCAGACTTCAAGCCGGGCCTGGAAGGCGTGGTCGCCTTCGAGACCGAGATCGCCGAGCCCGATAAGGAAGGCGGCTCGCTCCGCTACCGCGGCGTGGACATCGAGGACCTCGTCGGCCACGTGTCCTTCGGCCACGTCTGGGGGCTGCTGGTCGACAACGCCCTCACCCCCGGGCTGCCCCCGGCCGGCCCCGACGAGCTCCCGCTGCGCACCGGCGACGTGCGGGTCGACGTGCAGAGCGGTACCGCCACGCTGGCCACCGCCTGGGGGCTGCGCCCGCTGTTCGACAGCAGCCCCGAGCAGGCCCGCGAGGATGTCGGCCGGGTCTGCGCGACGATGCTGTCGTTCATCGCGCAGTCCGCGCGCGGCGCCGACGGCCGGCCGTGCCGCAGCACCTGGTGGACGAGGCGGACAGCGCGGCCGAGGCCTTCCTCATCCGCTGGCGCGGCGAACCCGACCCGCTGCACGTGAAGGCGCTCGACGCCTACTGGGTGAGCGCCGCCGAGCACGGCATGAACGCCTCCACCTTCACCGCCCGGGTGATCGCCTCCACCGGCGCCGACGTCGCGGCCGCGATGTCGGGGGCGGTCGGCGCCCTCTCCGGCCCGCTGCATGGCGGCGCGCCCGCCCGGGTGCTGCACATGATCGACGAGGTGGAGCGGAGCGGCGACGCGGTGGGTTACGTCAAGTCCGCGCTGGACCGGCATGACCGGCTGATGGGGTTCGGCCACCGGGTCTACCGGGCCGAGGACCCCCGCGCGCGGGTGCTCCGGCGCACCGCCAAGGAGCTGGGCGCCCCCCGCTACGAGGTCGCGCTGGCGCTGGAGAACGCGGCCCTGGCCGAGCTGCGGGCCCGGCGCCCGGACCGGGTGCTCGAGACCAACGTGGAGTTCTGGGCGGCGATCGTGCTCGACTTCGCGCAGATCCCGGCGAACATCACGCCCTCGATGTTCACCTGCGCCAGGACGGCCGGCTGGGCGGCGCACATCATGGAGGAGAAGCTGACCGGCCGGCTTATCCGCCCCTCGGCCCGCTACGTCGGGCCGGCGCCGCGCGAAGCGACTAGCATCGTAGCGTGATCAGTATCGCTATCCCCGGCCAGCTCAAGCCGGCCGACGGCAGGTTCGGCAGCGGCCCGACCAAGGTCCGCCCGGAGCAGGTCGCCGCGCTCGCGGCGGCGGCCGAGCTCGGCACCTCGCACCGGCAGGCACCGGTGCGGGAGATCGTGCGGCGGATCCGCACCGGCCTGGCTGAGCTTTTCTCGCTTCCGAACGGGACCGTGGTCGCACTGGGCAACGGGGGCACCACCGCGTTCTGGGACGCGGCCGCATTCGGGCTGATCCGCGACCGGTCGCAGCATCTGTCGTTTGGTGAGTTCTCGGCCAAGTTCGCGGCGGTGACCACCCGCGCCCCGTGGCTGGCGGACCCGTCGGTCATCTCCGCCGAGCCCGGCAGCCACCCGCTGGCGCGGGCGGAGGCGGGGGTGGACGCCTACGCGCTCACCCACAACGAGACGTCGACCGGGGTCTGCATGCCGGTCAGCCGGCCGGCCGGCGCCGACCCCGGGTCGCTGGTGCTGGTCGACGCGACCAGCGCGGCCGGCGCGCTGCCGGTCGACCCGGGCGAGTTCGACGCCTACTACTTCGCCCCGCAGAAGGTGTTCGGCGCTGACGGCGGGCTCTGGCTCGCGCTGCTCTCCCCCGCCGCGCTTGACCGGATCGACGAGATCGCCGCCAGCGGCCGTTACATCCCCGACTTCCTGTCGCTGCGGGTCGCGGTGGAGAACTCGGTCAAGGACCAGACCTACAACACGCCCGCGATCTCCACGCTGGTGCTGCTGGCCACCCAGATCGACTGGCTGCTAGAACAGGGCGGCCTGGCCTGGTCGGCGAAGCAAACCGGCCGTTCCGCCGACATTCTCTACTCCTGGGCGGAGCGGTCCGAGTTCGCGACGCCGTTCGTAGCCGACCCGGCGATGCGCTCGCCAGTAGTAGGCACGATCGACCTCGCCGACGCGGTCTCCGCCGACGCGATCGCCAACGTGCTGCGGGAGAACGGGATCGTGGACACCGACTCCTACCGCAAACTCGGCCGCAATCAGCTGCGGATCGGGATGTTCCCCGCGGTGGACCCGGAGGATGTCGCCGCGCTCACCGAGTGCATCGACTATGTGGCCGAGCGGTTGGCCTTAGCGCACGACGGCGCCGATCACCACGACCAGCACGAGCAGTGCGAGCACGGTCGGCAGCAGCCATCGGGGAACCCTGTTCACGCGATCAGCGTACGCGGCGGGGGTGGATTATGAGGCTGTTCGTCGGGCTCGCGCCGCCCGCCGCCGTCCTCGACGACCTGGACGCGGTGTGCGCCCCCTTCCGGCTGGCCCGCGATGACCTGCGCTGGACCAGCCGCGACCTGTGGCACGTGACGCTCGCGTTCCTCGGCGAGGTCAGCCAGGAGACCCTGGCCCGGCTGGCGCCCGGGCTTGAGCGCGCCGCCAGGCGGCACCGCCCGTTCACGCTGAGCGTGGCGGGTGCCGGCTCGTTCGCCAATCCGGTGCGGGCCAACGTGCTCTGGAGCGGCATGTCGGGCGACCGCCGCGCGCTCGCCGGCCTGGCGGAGACGGTGTCCGCCGCCGCCCGCGGGGCCGGCGCCACGCCGCCCGACGCCTACCGCGTGTTCACCCCGCACCTGACCCTCGCCCGCTGCCGCGCCCCGGCCGACGTGCGCGAGCTCGTCGCCACCCTCGGCCGCTACCGCGGACCGGACTGGACCGTGGAGGAGATCTACCTGATCCGCAGCACCCTCGACGGGGGGCCGCGCTACGAGGCGCTGGGCACCTGGCGGCTGCCCGCGGTCACGTCATGACTGGCTGAGCTTCTCCAGGATCGGGGCCGCGGCCAGCAACGTGTCGCGCTCGGCCGGCGTGAGTTCCTGCAGCCGCTGCGCCAGCCACGCCTCGCGGCGGCGGCGGACCAGTTGCACCAGGTCCCGGCCCTGCTGGGTGACGGTGAGGATGACCTGCCGGCGGTCGGTGGGGTGCGCCGCCCGCCGGACCAGGCCGCGTTCCTCCAGTACCGCGATGACACGGGTCATCGACGGCGGCTGCACCTTCTCGTGCTCGGCGAGCTCACCCGGGGTCATCGCGTCGTGCCGTTCCAGGGCCGCGAGCGCGGCCAGCTGGATGTCGGACAGGGCGGCCTCGGTCCCGCCAAGTCCCAGGCGCTCCACGCGGAGCCGCCGGGCGAGCCGGGTGACCGAAATCCGCATCGCGGTGGCCAGACTCGCATCCATTTGAGTACCCGCCTCAGGCATCCACCAAGTACACCATGCGCCACCGCCCCGCATAAGGGTGCCGCGGCTGTTGTAAAAGTGCCCACTGCCGGCTGCCAGCCCGGCGGCGGCTTCTCCCGGTGCCGGCGGAGGGCCGTGCGGTGCTGGCGCGGGAGGTGATGGCTGCCTACACGGACGTGATGCCTGCCCACGCCGGTTAACCTTGCGGTGTGAGCGAGAGTCGGCCGGGCGGACCCGGAGAACGACGCCCGGCGCCGCCGCCCAAGGAGGCGGACGACCGCCAGGTTACCGCCGTCCTCACGGCCTGCTGGGCGATCGCGTTCGCGGTCGTGCTCACCTTCCGCCACTCGCTGCCCGCCGAGGACCGCTGGTGGGTGTGGACATGCGCCTTCGGTCTCGCGATGGGCCTGTTCGGGATGTGGTACGTGCCCTTCCTCAAGCGCCACCGGGCCCGCCTGGCGGCCCGCCGTGGTCAGCTCTCCGCGGTCTCCGATCCGTCCGTCTCCGAGGCCTCAGACCCCGGTCCCGCCGTCTCCGAGGTCGCCGTCTCCGAGGTCGGAGTCCCGCCGGCCGGGCCGGACTCCGGGTACGTCTCCCGGGAGAGCGGCTCGAACACGGTCTCCTCGACCGAGACGCCCGGCAGGTCCACCAAGTCGTAGCCGAACTCGTCGATGACCGGGGCGGTCGCCTGCGCCGCGGGCCCGGTGAGGACCGCCTCCGAATGCGCTCCGCAGCCGTGGTCGGCCGACACCACCCGTCCGTCGTCCGGGGCGTAGGCGTTGCCGCAGGCGCCGAAGACACGGCCCAGGCTGCCGCTCAGCGGCACGAAGAACCCGCAGCTCACGCAGTTCGCCGGGGCGGCGTGCGAGAGCGGTGTGCGCGGCCCGTGATCGCTTTCGTACCAGCGGTCGGCCGTGTCCTCGCGGCCGAAGCCGGACAGCACCCGGGACCGGCCGGGCACCGGCAATCTCCTCGGCCGTCCGCGGGCCCGCCTCGGCGTCCTGCGAGTCGGGCCGGTCAAGGAACCAGTCGGTCACCGCGTCATCGCCGTCGAGCACGGCCAGCGAGACCAGGCGCTCGTCATCGGCGCTGGCGGGCAGCAGGTCCCCGATGCCGACGTCGCCCGGCAGCAGCCGGTCCTGCCAGGGGACCCACGGCGGCGCCAGCAGCGCGTCCGGGCCTGGCAGCAGGACGCTCTCGTCCACCGTCACGGCCTTGGACCGCGGCGCCCGCGTCACCGTGACCGCCCAGCGCCAGCCCGAGTAGCCGGGATCGGCGCAGCCGAAAAGGTGCGTGACGACCCGGTCGGCGGTGGCCTCGACGCCAAGATGCCCGCCGATCGCGTCGGGGCTCACCCCGGTGTCGGCAAGCGACTGCCTGGCCAGGTCGACGGCATCCGCGCAGATCTGGTCAGGCTCCTTGGCACGGCTTCTGATAGTGCTCACGACAGCCAATTCTCGCTCCAGGGGCGGCGCACCGCGAGGGCCGGCCCGCTAGGGCATCTCCCATAGGACTCGTCGCAGTGGCGCGGACCAAGAATACTGGGTACATGCGGATGTCCGATGCGCTTAACCGGGCTGGTGGTGCGGCCAAGTCGACGGGCCGCGCTTTCAGGTCGGGCGGCCGTCGCACCACGGCCCGGGTGCATCGCCTCACCGGCGCCCAGGGCGCCGACCGCACCGGCCTCGGCACTCTCATTGAGATGACCGCCACCAGCGGCGCCGCCGACGCGTTCGTCACCGTGGCACTGGCGGGCACGATCTTCTTCAGCACCTCGGTGGACCAGGCCCGGGGCAAGGTAGTGCTCTTCCTGATCATCACGATGGCCCCGTTCGCCTTGCTCGCCCCGGTCATCGGGCCGGCCCTCGACCGGATACAGCAGGGCCGCCGGTTCGTGCTGGCGGGCACGATGCTGACCAGGGGGCTGCTCTGCTACGCGATGTCGGCCAACGTCGGCGACCCGGTGACGCTGCTGCCCGCCGCGTTCGGCATCCTGGTGCTGCAGAAGGCGGGCGGGGTGGTGAAGGCGTCGGTCACGCCGCGGCTGCTGCCCGAAGGGCTGAGCCTGGTGACCGCCAACGCGCGGGCCGGGCTCATCTCGATCATCGCCTCCACCGTCGCGGCCGGGCTGGCGGCCGGCATCCAGTACGCAACCGACGCGGCCTGGACACTGCGCGTCGGCACCCTGATCTACCTGGCGGCGATGGTCCTCGCGCTGCGGCTGCCCGAGCAGATCGACGTGCCCGCGCAGAACCCGGCCCCGATGCCGGCCCCGGACGGCGGCGGGCAGCCCGCGGGCGAGCCTGCGGGCCAGCCCGGGCCAGCCGGCCAGCAGGCCACCCGCCCCGACATGCCCCGACCGGACATGCCCCGCCCCACGCTGCCACTCGAGCCGGGCGACCTGCCAGGCGGCGCCCAGGGGGGCAAGGGGCGACGCAGGCACTGGCGCACGCTCCCCGAGGTCGGACCCGTCGTCGGGGAGGCGATGGCCGTCAACGCGGTGCTGCGCGCCTTCTCGGGCTATGTCCTGTTCCTGCTCGCCTTCCTGCTGCGCAGCGTGGACCTGGGCACGGTGTTCCACCACCCGGTGAGCCACAACTTCGCCCTGGGCGCGCTGGCGCTCGGCCTGTCGGCCGGCAGCCTGGCCTCGATGATGCTCGGCTCCTTTTTCCGCAGCCGGGCACCGCAGCTGATCATGTTCACCGTGCTGGCCATCGCGCCGGTGGTGACCGCGCTGTGCGCCTGGTGGTTCGGCCTCTGGGCGGCCGTCGTGGTCGAGTTCACCGCCATCTTCTGCGCCAGCCTGGCCAAGCTGGCCCAGGATTCGATCGTCGGCCGCGAGATCGGCGACGAGATCAGGTCCTCGACGTTCTCCGTCTCCGAGACCCTCAACCAGGTCGCCAACGTGGCCGGCGGCCTGGCCGGGGTCGTCGTCTCGATCCTGGACAACGGGCAGGCCGGCCTGGCGATCGCCGCCGGCGGCCTGACCGTCGCCCTCGTTCTGCTGGTGCTGCGGCGCAGGCAGCGGGCCCGGGTGGTCCCCGGGCTGGCCTTCCCGCCGCCCGCGCAGACGGGGGCTGGCTAGCCCCGGGGGCAGGCTCCTAGCATGGGGGGCTCCCGCCCCCCTGCTGCCCCTGGCTAGGGGGCGATGTCCTTGGCGACGGCCGTGAGCAGTTCCGAGATCTGCCTGGCCTCCTTCGGCTCCGGGTGCTTACCGCGCCGGTAGACGTCGGAGATGTCGTCGAGCAGCTTCATCAGATCCTCGATGATGGGGATCATCTCGTCCGGCTTCTTGTGCGGGTGCTTGGCCGCGGCCGCGACGACCGGCGGCGTCTCAAGCAGCCGCACCTGGAGCGCCTGCGCGCCCTTGCGGCCTTCCGCTATGCCAAACTCGACCCGCTGCCCCTTCGCCAGGGTCTCCGTCCCGGCGGGCAGCGCGGAGGAATGCACGAAGACCTCTCCCCCGTCATCGCGGGAGAGGAAGCCGAACCCCTTTTCGGCGTCATACCACTTGACCTTGCCGGTAGGCACGAGCAAGACCTCACGTCATTAGAAACTGACACCCCGGCGACCACGATCGCCGATGGGATGTGCTGGGCGCTTCTAAGGCTATAGGTACAGCAGGGGTAATGGCATCACCGTTATTGTGCCCTCAGCGCACGCGGGGCGCGTACCGCGGAACCCGGCCGCGCGGGCCGGGGCGCAAGGACACGGACCCTGGCTGCCGCGCTCGGCGGCAGCCAGGGTAGCCAGTCACGGCCCCACACGTTCGGATGGTGCTGGGACGGGATCGCGTGCGAGGCCGTAAGTCCATCGCGACCGATCCCCGGGAAACGGCCCCAGGACGACTGGGGCCGCCCGCTCGCCCATGACCTCTTAGGGCATAAGTTGTACAGCCCATATAGTGACAAATGGGCATATATCGGCCAGCGGAGCGTACAGCTTGGCCCCAAGGTGATTGGCGGCCCGCGGCGCCGGGGTGCGGAACGCGAAACGGCCCGGGTTGCCCCGGGCCGTTCGCTTGATGCGGTGTAGCAGGCGGACTTAGAAGTCCATGTCCCCGCCGCCACCGGGGGCCGCGGGGGCCGGGTTCTTCTCCGGCTTCTCCGCGATGACCGCCTCGGTGGTGAGGAACAGCGCCGCGATCGACGCCGCATTCTGCAGCGCCGAGCGGGTGACCTTGGCCGGGTCGATGATCCCGGCCTTGAACATGTCGACGTACGTGCCGTCGGCCGCGTTCAGGCCCTCGCCGGCCGGGAGGGTCTTCACCTTCTCGACCACAACGCCGCCCTCAAGGCCGGCGTTGACCGCGATCTGCTTCAGCGGCGCCTCGACGGCCACGCGCACGATGTTCGCGCCGGTCGCCTCGTCGCCCGCCAGGTCCAGCTTGTCGAAGGCGGTGCGAGCGGCCTGCAGCAGCGCGACGCCGCCGCCGGGCACGACACCCTCCTCGACCGCGGCCTTGGCGTTGCGCACCGCGTCCTCGATGCGGTGCTTGCGCTCCTTCAGCTCGACCTCGGTCGCCGCGCCGGCCTTGATGACGGCCACGCCGCCGGCCAGCTTGGCCAGCCGCTCCTGCAGCTTCTCGCGGTCGTAGTCCGAGTCGGTGTTGTCGATCTCGGTGCGGATCTGGTTGACACGGCCAGAAATCTGCTCCGCGTCGCCAGCGCCGTCGACGATCGTCGTCTCGTCCTTGGTGACCACGACCTTGCGGGCCCGGCCGAGCACGCTGAGGTCGACGTTGTCCAGCTTGAGGCCGATCTCCTCGCTGATGACCTGGCCACCGGTGAGGATGGCGATGTCACCGAGCATGGCCTTGCGGCGGTCGCCGAAGCCAGGGGCCTTCACCGCGACGGACCGGAACAGCCCGCGCATCTTGTTGACGACCAGGGTGGCCAGGGCCTCGCCCTCGACGTCCTCGGCGATGATGGCCAGCGGCTTGCCCGACTGCACGATCTTGTCGAGCAGCGGGAGCAGGTCCTTGTTGGCCGAGACCTTGGAGTTGACGATGAGGATGTACGGGTCCTCAAGGACGGCCTCGAGGCGCTCGGTGTCGGTGACGAAGTAGGGCGCGATGTAACCCTTGTCGAAGCGCATGCCCTCGGTGAGCTCAAGCTCGAGGCCGAAGGTGTTGCTCTCCTCGACGGTGATGACGCCTTCCTTGCCGACCTTGTCCATGGCCTCGGCGATCATCTCGCCGATGGTCGTGTCGCCGGCCGAGATGGACGCGGTGGAGGCGATCTGCTCCTTGGTGTCCACATCCCTGGCGAGCTTGGAAAGCTCCTCGCTCACGGCCTCGACAGCCGCCTCGATGCCGCGCTTGAGCGACATCGGGTTGGCGCCGGCGGCGACGTTGCGCAAGCCCTCGCGCACCAGCGCCTGGGCAAGCACGGTCGCCGTCGTCGTGCCGTCACCGGCAACGTCGTCGGTCTTCTTCGCTACTTCCTTGACCAGCTCGGCACCGATCTTCTCCCACGGGTCCTCGAGCTCGATCTCCTTGGCGATGGATACACCATCGTTGGTGATCGTGGGGGCGCCCCACTTCTTCTCGAGAACCACATTCCGGCCCTTAGGGCCGAGGGTTACCTTCACGGCGTCGGCAAGCTGGTTCATGCCGCGCTCGAGGCCGCGCCTGGCGTCCTCGTCAAACGCGATCATCTTCGCTGCCATTAGTCCAGTCCTCCGTGGCTACGTTAGGACCGGCCGACGCCCGCGACGGACGGCATGCTGGGTGGCAGTCCTTTCCTGCCAACGAGCAAGAACCTCATCGCCCGATCCCGCCGTTTTGCTGTCACTCTCATGGGGAGAGTGCTAACGCCATGTTTAGCACTCTCGGGTAGAGAGTGCAAACGTCGAAGCCACGGGCTGGGCATTCGCCAACTTCAAAATCAGAGCACGTCGAGCTGATCGGCCAGCCAGCGCTGCGGGGCGTGCGCCTGCGCGGCGGCGGCGATCGCGGCCGAGCGCCGGCGGCGCTCGAAGGCCGGCATGGCCAGCCCGGTATGCAGCGCGTCCGCCGTCGCGGTCACGTCGTAGGGGTTGACCAGCAGCGCGTCGCCGCCGATGAGGGCGGCCGCGCCCGCCTCCCTGGACAGCACCAGGGCGCAGCCGCGCTCGCTGAGGATCGGGCCCTCCTCGGACACCAGGTTCATGCCGTCCCTGATCGGGTTGACCAGCAGCACGTCGGCCAGCCTGCTGGCCGCCAGCGACCGCGGGTAATCGTCTTTGACCTCGAGGATCAGCGGCTGCCAGCCGGGCCTGCCGAACTCCGCGTTGATCTGCGCCGCGAGCTCGTGCACCCGCTCGGTGTAGGCGCGGTACTCGGCCAGCGCCGAGCGGGACGGGTAGGCGAAGGCCAGGTGGGTCACCCGGCCGAGCCATTCCGGCCGCGCCCCGAGCAGCTCCCGGTAGGCGTAGAGGCCGCGCACGATGTTCTTCGACAGCTCGGTCCGGTCGACCCGCACGATCAGCTGCCGGCCCTCGGCCAGCCCGGTGAGGGTGCTGGCGGCGGCGCGCACGTCGGCCTCCGCCGCCCGCGCGCGCAGCGCCGCCGTGTCGACGCCGAGCGGGTGCACCGCGACGTCGGTGACCCGGCCGCGGTGGCTGACCCGGCCGCCGCCGCCCGCGCCGCGCAGCACCCGCGCGCCCAGCACGGCCTCGCAGCAGTCGAGGAAGGCCGAGGCCCAGCGCGGCGCCAGGAACCCGGCGTGGTCCGCGCCGAGCATGCCGTCGAGGATCGCGGCCGCCACCTCGTCGGGCAGCATCCGGTAGTACTCCGGCGGCGCCCACGGCGTGTGCTGGAAGTGCGCGATCCGGGCGTCGGGCCGCCGGTCCCGCAGCAGCCGGGGTGCCAGCGCCAGGTGGTAGTCCTGAATGAGGACCCGCGTGTCCGCCACCGACTCCTCCGCCAGCGCGGCGGCGAACGCCTCGTTGTAGGCGCGGTAGGCGGCCCAGTCGCGGCGGAACTCCACGCCGAACCGCGGCTGGTTGGGCGGGTCGAAGAGCAGATGGTGCACGAACCAGAGGACCGAGTTGGCGATGCCGTTGTAGGCGGCGTCGAACACCCCGGGCGGGATCTCCAGCATCCGGACCGCGGGCTCGCCGTGCGCGTCCGCCCGCGCGCCCAGCCGGGCGGCCTCCCGGTCGGCGTCCGACAGGGCCGTGCAGAGCCACAGCACCCCGCCGTCGGCGGCCGCCGCGGCCAGCCCCGAGGTCAGCCCGGAGACCATTCCGCCACCGCCGCGGGTGGCGGTCAGCGACCCGTCGGCGGCGCGCTGGTACGAGACTGGCCCCCGGTTCGAGGCGACAAGCAGAAGCCGACTCGGGTCGTTCGTCATATGGATTAAGCGTAGAGGAATCGATCGATACCGGGTTGCTGGGGTCCGGCCCTCATCGGTTACAGTGTTACTAAGCGCTAGTTATCCGCCGGTTGCTCCGGCCCGGTGCGAAGACCACAACTGAATACCTCATCCAGAGGGGTGGAGGGATCGGCCCTGTGAAGCCCCGGCAACCATCGCGGTTAAACGCGCCTCAGTAAGGCGAGGCGGCGCGCGACTGGTGCCAAGTCCGGCCTGCGGTCAAGGTGACCGTTGGGAAAGATGGGAGAGAGGCCTCGCCCCCATGACTGCTCAGACTGACGCGCCCGGCGTCCCCCGGCTCGGCAACGCCACCGGCCTCAGCTGCCGCGAGTGCGGCAACACCACCCCGCTCGGCCCGTTCTACGCGTGCGAGATGTGTTTCGGCCCGCTTGAGGTCTGTTACGACTTCCCCCGGCTGACCAGGGCCGACATCGAGGCGGGCCCGAACAACATCTGGCGCTACGCGCCGCTGCTGCCGGTCCCGGCCGACATCGCCGACCGGCCGACCACCCAGCCCGGCTACACCAGGCTGATCCGCGCCGACGGCCTGGCGGCCGAGCTCGGCATGCGGCGGCTGTGGATCAAGGACGACAGCGGCAACCCCACCCACTCGTTCAAGGACCGCGTGGTCGCGGTCGCGCTCGCCGCCGCCACCGAGATGGGCTTCAAGGTGCTCGCCTGCCCGTCGACCGGCAACCTGGCCAACGCGGTGGCCGCCGCGGCCGCCCGGGCCGGCATCCGCTCGGTGGTCATGGTCCCGGCCAACCTCGAACTGCAGAAGATCCTCACCACCGCGGTGTACGGCGGCACCTTCGTCACCGTCGACGGCACCTACGACGACGTGAACCGGCTGGCCTCCGAACTGGCGGGCGAGCACGAGGACTGGGCCTTCGTCAACGTGAACGTCCGCCCGTACTACGCCGAGGGGTCGAAGACGCTCGGCTACGAGATCGCCGAGCAGCTCGGCTGGCGGCTCCCGGACCAGATCGTGGTGCCGGTCGCGTCCGGCGCGCAGCTGGTCAAGATCGACAAGGGCTTCACCGAGCTGACCGAGCTCGGCCTGGTCGAGCCGAGTCCCTGGAAGGTCTTCGGCGCGCAGGCGACCGGCTGCTCGCCGGTGTCGGAGGCGTTCGCGCAGGGGTGGGATGTCGTCCGCCCGGTGAAGCCGGACACGATCGCCAAGTCGCTCGCGATCGGCAACCCGGCCGACGGCCCGTACGTCCTCGACGTCGTCCGCCGGACGGGCGGCGCGGTCGCCGACGTGTCCGACGACGAGGTAGTGGACTCGATGCGGCTGCTCGCCCGCTCCCAGGGCGTGTTCGGCGAGACCGCGGGCGGCGTCACCGTCGGCGTGCTGCGCAAGCTGCTCGCCTCCGGCCAGCTCGACCCGGATGCGGAGACGGTCATCATCAACTCCGGCGACGGGCTCAAGACGCTGGACGCGATCGCGCCGACCGTCGCCGTACCCGCCAAGATCAAGCCGACGATCGAGGCATTCCAGGCCGCCGGGTTCGAAGCCGACCCCTTCTCCTAACTCAACCATGTGGCGTCATTAACACCGCGCACACGGTACGGTGGTTTGCGATCGCCTCCGTTAAGGCTGGTGCGGGCGCGCGCGCTCGCAGCGCGCGCGCGTGCGAATGGCCCGGTGGGCGGCGGTCGAACGGGTTCCGCGGTTGAAAGGGCGGGGCCTCGAAGCCCGAGCAGCAGTTAGGGAGTTGTTGGGAATGGCTCAGGGCACCGTCAAGTGGTTCAACCCGGACAAGGGCTACGGCTTCATCGCCGTCGACGGTGGTAAGGACGTTTTCGTCCACTTCTCCGCGATCCAGTCGGATGGGTACCGCACCCTCGAAGAGGGCCAGCGGGTCGAGTTCGAGATCACGCAGAGCGACCGGGGACAGCAGGCCGAGAAGGTCATCGTCGTCTCCTGACCTCAGGTAACGCCACGCGAAGTCTGGTCTCGACCGGGTTACTGCAAGGTGTGATCGGCCCGGCCACCGCGCGAGCAGCGGCCGGGCCGACTTGCTTTCCGGCGCTGCCGGTCAGGAACCGGGCTTGGCCGACCTGATCCGCTGACGGCGGGCACGCTGCGCGCGCAGCCGCTTGACCAGCGTGGGATCGAACATGAGCGCCTCGGGGCTGTCGATCAGCTCGTTGAGCAGCTGGTAGTACCTAGTCGCGGTGATGTCGAGAGCTTCGGAGATGGCCTGCTCCTTGGCGCCGGCGGTGCGCCAGGTGCGCCGCTCGAATGCGAGTACGCGCTTGTCGCGCTCGGACAAGGCAGGCATTCACCGCTCCCTTCGAATCACATACGCATTATCGGCATAACCGGCCCGGTCGCGCTAGGCGACGGCAGGCCCGGCGGTGGCCTGGTGCCGGCGGTACCAGCGCTGCAGTTAAGCGCGCTTGGGGCACGGCGGCTCTCACCGTCACTCAATAGTTAGCCGGACCTGCGTTCCGTCGCGGGGTAATCGCATGACACTATAAGGAACTGATTTCCCCAATACCACCCCATTTGACCGCCCCATTCACCCTGATTCGGCGGGTCTGACCTGGAGGGAAGACGTGCACCACGTCTCCCGCCCGCTGCTTACCGGGTTGGCGGCCGCAGCGACGCTCGCGGCCGCCGCCGCCGCGGCAGCCGGCTCAGCCCTTCCCGCGAGCGCCCGGGAACTGGCGCCCGCCAACCGCGCGGCCAGCGCTCGCACGCCTAACGCGGCGCAATGGTGGCTGCCCGCGCTTGACGTCCCCGCCGCCTGGCGCGCCGCGCCGGCCGCCGGCCGGGGCGTGACCGTCGCGGTCCTGTCCACCGGCGTCGACGGCGGCCACCCCGACCTGGCCGGCACCGTGACGACCGGGCCGGATTTCGCCAAGACCGGGCGCGGGCCCGGCCAGGCATTCTGGGCCGACGAGGGAACGGCGGTCGCCAGCCTCATCGCCGGGCACGGACACGGGGCCGCGGGGGCGACGGGGATCACCGGGGTCGCGCCCGGCGCGCGGATCCTGTCGGTGCAGGTCACCCTGGAGTACAACGACCCGCTGGACCGGACGCGGCCGTCGCCGGGCGGCTGCCCGCGGCCATCGCCGCGGGGATCAGGTACGCGGTCGGCCACGGCGCCAGCGTCATTTCGCTGCCGCTCGACCCAGCCGCGATGATCGCCGCCGGGAACGGGAACCCCGCGGCCGGCGGCAGCCGGGCCGAGCGGGCGGCGGTCGCCTACGCGATCGCCCATGACGTCGTGCTGCTGGCCCCGGCAGGCGACAACGGCGAGCGCGGCAACGCCGTCAACTACCCGGCCGCCTACCCGGGCGTCATCGCGGTTGGCGCGACCGCCAGTGGCGGGGAGCTGGCATCGTTCACCAACACCGGTTCCTATGTGGCGCTGACCGCCCCCGGCGCGAGCGGCCCGGCGGCCGCCGCCGGTGCAGGCGGCCCGGCGGCCGTTCCCGGCACCGGCGCCGCGGCAGCGGACCCGTCGCCGGCCTCACCGTCGCCGCGCCCGGCGGCGGGTACCAGACCCTGGCCTCGACCGACATGTCGGCCGCACTCACGGCCGGCGTCGCCGCGCTCATCCGGAGCCGCTACCCGTGGCTCACGGCGGCCGAGGTCACCCAGGCGATCGAGGACGGCGCGACCGCGCCGGGGGACGCCCGCGCGAGTTCCGGGACGGCCGCCAGCAGCGCCAGGACGGCGGGCTGGGGCCACGGCGCACTTAACGCCGGGCACGCGCTCGCCCGGGCGGCCGCCATCGCCGCCGTTCACCCCCGGCCGGCGCCGACGACGGCGACGACGGCTGCTCCCGCGGTCGCCCCGCCGCCCCCGGTCCGCCCGGCCGCCACCAGCGTGGCCGCCAAACCGGGCAGTACCGGCGGTACCGCCCGTTCGGTCCTGCTCTACCTGCTGATCGCCGTCTGTGTGCTCATCGCCGGTCTGATCTGCGTTCTTGCCGTGACCGGGGTGCGCCGCCGGGTCCGCTCAGCGAAGGCCGCCGACGCCGCCAGGGACGGCCGGGCCCGCGGCCCCGGCCGTCACTCCCGCGCCCAGCCGCCGGGCCCCGCCGGCCAGCCGGCTGCCGCCGGCAGGCCGGCTGGCCGCGGACTCCGCCGCGCGCCGCCATCGGTGCCGGGAGCGTCTGGGACAGCGCCACCCCGTCATCCCGCCCCAGTGCGGGCCGGGCGCCCGGCGCGCCGTTGGCGCCGTGGGAACAGTCGCCCTCGGTGTTCGCGTCCGCCCCGGTCCCCAAGGCGCCGCCGCCCTGGCCGCTCTCCAGCAGCGGCCCGATGTACGTCTGGAACCCGGCCGCCACCACCGGCCCCATCAACATCACGAGCGACCCGCAAAACACCACCGGCCCCCGCACCACCACCACTGACGGGGAACTGTCCGCACCACCTGAGCTGCCCGCACCACCCGAGGTAGATCACTAAGCAAAACCCGGGCAGGCCGGGTCGACGCGTGAGGTTGAGTACGGACGCCAGCCGCCCGGCTGCTGCGTCCTGACAGCTTGCCGACGCGGCTGGCCGGCGGTCCTAGGCGCCGGAGCCGGAGGGCGGCTTGGCCAGGCGGTCCTTGACGTCGGAGGCGTACTCGTGGACGTACTCCTGGCCGGAGAGCTCGGCGATGGCGTGCATCACCTCGTCGCCGATGATCCGGCGGGCCCGGGCCGGGGGGTCGCCCGCCAGGTGGCCGAACTCCATCGGCTTGCCGATCTTGATCTCGATCTTGGCCGGGCGGGGCACCGGGCTGCCCGGCGGCAGCATCTTCCTGGTGCCGATCATCGCTACCGGGATCACCGGGGCACCGGAGTTGAGTACCAGCCAGCCCAGCCCCGACCTGCCCCGGTACAGGCGGCCGTCCGGTGACCGGGTGCCCTCCGGGTAGAAGCCGAACAGGTTGCCCGCGCGCAGGATGTCGGCCGCCGCCTCCAGGGTGGCCGTCGCCGACTTGGTGTCGTCCCGGTTCATCTGCAGCTGGTTGGTGGAGCGGAGGTAGGCCGCCCAGGCCCGGCCGAGCGGGCCCTTGGCGGTGAAGTACTCGGCCTTGGCCGGGAAGACCACCGGCCGCGAGAGCATCAGCGGCAGGTAGACCGAATCGACGATAGACAGGTGGTTCGAGGCGAGCAGCGCGGGGCCGCTCGCGGGAATGTTCTCAAGCCCGGTCGCGCGGGGGCGGCCGAACGCGTGCAGGACCGGGCCCGCGACGACACGCGAAAGCTGGTATTGCATTCCGGCGTCCTCTGTCTACCTGGGGGGCTGTGGCTGATCATACTTCGGGGGCAGCTCTTCTGCCGCCCCCGACCTGGCAGCGGCGGGCGCGGTGAAGGCGCTACCAAGATAGCGTCCCCCAACCGCCGCAGCGGAAACTGCGGCAGCCGTGGAGACCACCAGCGGCAGCGCGAACGGAAGCGCCGCAGCAGGCACGATGACCCCGGAATCATCGGCCAGCCAGCCGAGGATGAGCACCAGCCAGCACAGCCAGGCGACGCTGCGCAGCAGCGGCTCGGCCGCGAACGCCCGCGGCAGCGTCCGCAGCCGCAGCGACGAAGGCCGCCAGAGCGCGACACCCGCCGCCACCGCCGCGACCGGGATCAGCCATCTGACCGCGCTCACGGTGAGCGTTCCCACATTCGCGCTGGCCTTGCGCTCGAGCACTCCCCCGCCCTGGCCGTGCAGCAGGTTCCCCGCGAACGTGCCGATGTCCGATACCCCCACCGCCGGGACAAAGTAGCTGACCACCGCGAACGCGGCGAACAGGGCGACCCCGCTTACCGCCGACCGGCACCGCCCAGCGCCAGCCCACCCGGACCCCGGCGAGCGTCGCGATCAGCAGCAGCAGGCAGGGCACCAGCGCGATCGTGCCGCCCGCCTTGGCCCCGAACCCGGGCCAGCCCAAGGCGATCACCGCGAACAGCCCGGTCCCGCCCGCCGCCAGCAGCGGCAGCGACGGCAGCCGCGCTGGCCGCGGCAGCACGCGCCCCAGCCACGCCGCCGCCACCAGGACGCTGACGCAGTAGACGCCGAGCACGTCGTTGCCGATGCCGTAATACCGGCCGGAGACCAGCAGCGAAAGGCCGAACGGGGACTCCAGCTGCAGCCGTGACCCGGTCATCACATCCACTCCGAGTACCGCCACGGTCGCGCCGCAGATCGCGCCGAACGGGTTCAGTGGACAGCCCCCCATGCCGGAAGTCAGCGCGCCACGCCGCCACGGGCCGGCCAGCGCCAGCGCCGCCAGCGCCAGCAGCAGCGTCCAGGCGACCGCCATCCCGTACAGCCACCAGGCCGGGTGCGCCCGCTGCCACCAGGGCACCAGGTTCGCCAGGTACGAGCCGAGCGGGACCGCGGCGGCGAGCAGGCCGGCCACGCGCCAGCAGCGGGCGCGGGCCCGGCGGCGTTCCGCCGCGGCGCCCCAGAAGACCAGGGCCGGCAGGCCGAACGCCAGCGCGCCGGCCGCGGCGTAGCCGGCGAAGAACCAGCCGTGGGTGGCCAGCCAGACCTGCTCGGCGGTGTCCCGGTCGAGCAGCGCCGAGATCGTCGCGGGCAGGTCACCGCGCGAGGTCGCGCCGATGCGCGCGCCGACCGTTCCGGCGGGCACGGGGTGGCCGAGCCAGCCGGCCACCGTCGGCGTCAGGTCGGTCAGCGTCACGATCCCCGGCCGCCGGGTCGAGCTGGCGGTGAGCAGGCCGTCGGCGTAGCCCGGGCCGCTGACCAGTACCGTCATCAGGTGCGGCGGCCCGGCGGGCCCGCCCGCCGATCCGGGCGCCACCGCCGCGCCGGGGGAAGTGACCAGCAGCAGAGTGCCCGGCGGGAGTTCCGCCACGATCCGGGCTAGCTGGCGGTCGAGCGCGGAGAGTGCGGTCCGTTCCCTATCTCCGGTCTGGCCCAAGTCGATGACGGTCAGCGGGCAGCGGGCCAGCACCCCGGCCGGCAGCTCCGCCACCGACGGCCGGTAGAAGGCGACCGCGCCCGCGGGCGACGCCAGCGCGAGGGCCGCGCCCGGGCCGACCGCGGTCGCGCAGCGGGCCAGCGAGCCGAGCAGGCCCCAGTCGGGGGACTCGCGCAAACCCCGGTTGGCCGCGATGACCGGCGCCATCGCCGGGACGTCAGCGCCGGTGCCGTCCGGCACCACGGCGGGCAGCGGGTCGCACGGGCGCGGGCCCTGGGCGCGGGCGGCGGCGTTCAGCGTCAGCCAGCCGTCGGCCGGGCAGGCGAGCGGCTGCTGCGCGTAGTCGACCAGCGAGCCGACCGAACCGCCGCTGGCCAGCCGCCACAGCTCGGGGGTGGCGGACGGCGTCACCTGATTCCAGCGCAGGCCGGAGATGCCCACGATCACCACGTGCCTGGCCGCGGGCGCGGCGGAGGAGACCGGCGGGCCCGCGGGAGCAGCCGACGCGGCGGGCGCGGCAAGCAGCGGCACGGCCAGCGCGGCGCCCAGCGCCACGCCGGCCACCGCCCGCCACGCACGTCGCACCCGGCTCCTCATCTGGCCAACGGTATCGGGCGGTGACGGCGGTTTGTCCCCGTCCGCCTGCGCGCGCCGGGGGACCCCTGCGGTGCTGCCCGGCGCCCGCGGGGAGAAGTTCAGCCGGCGCAAATGGACTGGTTGGCCGTGCGCGCCTGGATCGGGAGCGGGCTGGCCGACGGGCTCGCGGACGGGCTCGCGGCGGGGCCGTCGATCAGCGTCGCGGCCTGGCCATCGGTCCCGTGCGCGCCCGTCTTCTTCGCCGCCGTCTTCGTCGGGCCGAACAGCGAGCTGCTGGCGGGCACGTCATCGCGGAAGGTAGCGAAGATCTTGCTGTCCTCCGGCTGCGTCCACACCACGTTCGCGATGTCGGATGGCACGATCTCGGAGCGCGGGAAGTTCGGCAGAGTGAAGAAGGCGATCTTGCTCGACGGGATGGAGCGCAGGGACTGCCCCAGGTTGTAGAGGCCGGTGATGCCGCCCAGCTGGGAGTCGATGGTCAGCGACTTGGTGAACGCGTCGAAGAACCGGTAGATGGCCAGCGGGTTGTACAGCTCGCTGCGCACCCGGCCGATCAGGGAGGACATGAAGGCCTGCTGGCGGCCGATCCGCTCCAGGTCGCTGCCGTCGCCCAGGCTGTACCTGGCCCGCACGTAGCCGAGCGCCTCGGCCGGGCTCAGCAGGTGGTTGCCGGCCGAGAGGTGCAGGCCGGACTTGGGGTCGTCGATCGCGGTCGGGTTACATTCGTAAACGCCGCCGAGCGCGGCCACCATGTTCTCGAAGCCGGTGAAGTTGACCACGATGAAGTGGTTGATGTAGATCCCGGTGTCCTGCTCGACCGTCTTGACCGTGCAGGCCACGCCGAGCCTGGTGTGGTTGCCGTCCAGGTTGCCGAGCGCGAACGCCTCGTTGATCTTGAACTGGGTCGGCGGGGACAGCTGCCCGTTGCCCTTCTCGCAGGCCGGGATGTTCACGTAGGAGTCGCGCGGGACCGACATCACCTCGGCCCACTTCCGGTCGGCCGGGATGTGGATGATCATCAGCGTGTCCGACTGGTCGGTGACCAGCCCGCTGCCGTAGGCCGCGCTGAGCCCGTCCCGCGAGTCCGACCCGATGACCACGATGTTCTCGGCCTGGGGATGGGTGTCCACCGGCTGGGCGCCGAGCAGGGCGGCGATGTTGTCCTGCTGGATGTTCGCGTTGAAGTGATGCAGAATCTCGTAGCCGGTCGCCGTGACCCCGACGAGCAGCACCGCTAGGCTGCCGGCCCCCCAGGCGATGATCTTGCGGCGCGGCCAGTACCGCAGCCAGTGCCCGAGTGACCGCCCGGCCCGCTGGAGCATGTGTCACCCACCGTTCAAGGCTTGATCTCCCGCCAAGAACGGAACTTCCCACCTGAGGGGGTGCCCAAGCCGTTACCAACGTTAATTAACGGCGATGGCTCGCAGTCCGTGATCTTCCGGCCGGACCGGATCGAAAGACTCAAGGGATGGAACGAACCGTGGGTTCCCCTGGCCCGCTTCACTGGCTGCCCGCCCGGGCGGCACCGCGTCAGCCGCTCAGGCGACGCAGCTGCTCTGGTCCTGCTGGCCGGCGCGGCGACCGCGGCCGTCTACGGCTCCGCCGCGATCCTGCACCTGCGCTAGGGCCGGGTCAGCCCCGGGCGCGACCGTGTGCCCGGCCGCGCACGGCGATCTCCGTGAGCTGGTCCGACACCCACCGGTGGACGTCATAGACGCGGACCCGCTCGGCCATCGCGGCCAGGGCCGCGCGGCGGTCGGTGTCACTCAGCCGCAGTGCCTGCTCGATCCGGAAGGACAGACCCTCCACGTCGAACGGGTTGCACAGCACGGCCTGCGGCATCTCGACGGCGGCGCCGGTGAACTCGGATAGCACCAGGACCCCGTTGCCGCGGCGGGCCTGCTGCACCGTGACGTACTCCTTGCAGACCAGGTTCATGCCGTCGATCAGCGGCGTGACCAGCAGCGCGTCCGCGATCGCATAGTAGGCGGCGAGCTGCTGCTGTGACAGGCTGCGGTAGAGGTAGTGCACCGGCACGTCACCGCCCGGCTCGGTGAACTTGCCGTTGATCCGGCCGATGTGCTGCTCCACCGCGCTGCGCAGCTGGCGGTACTCGCGCACGTCGTCCCGGCTGGGCACGGCGACCTGCAGGAACACCAGGCCGGTGCGCTGCTCGGGACTCCGCTCGAGCAGCTGTTCCATCGCCAGCAGGCGCTCGACGATGCCCTTGGTGTAGTCGAGCCGGTCGACCCCCAGCAGCACTGCCCGGCCGCTGAACTGCTCGCCCAGGGCCTCGATCTCGGCGTCCGTGTCCTTGTCGGTGGCGTGCGCGGCGAACTCGGCGGCGTCGATCGAGATGGGCGCGGTGGACGCGGTCACCACCCGGCCGTCCGGCATGACCACCGACGTGCCCCGCACCTCGATCCCGGTGCCGGACAGCAGCCGGGCGCAGGAGCGCAGGAAGTTGCCGCGGTACTCGTCGGTGTGGAAGGAGACCACGTCCGCGCCGAGCAGGCCGGTGAGGATCTGCTCGCGCCAGGGCAGCCGGGCGAAGATGTCCGGCGACGGCCATGGCACGTGCAGGAAGAACCCGACCGGCTGGTCGGGCAGGCGGGCGCGGATCAGCTGCGGCACCAGCATCAGGTGGTAGTCGTGCACCCAGGCGAGCGCGTCCGGCTGCGTGTCCAGGGCGGCCACGACCCGCTCGGCGAAGATCTCGTTGACATCCCGGTAGGCGAACCACCAGGCTCGCTCAAGCCGGGGCTTCTCGATCGAGTTGTGCAGTAGCGGCCAGAGGGTCGCGTTGGCGAAGCCGTGGTAGTAGCCGCGGACCTGCGCGGCCGACAGCCCGATGGGCATCAGCTGGATGCTGGAGTGGGGCAGCGCCTGCGGCATGCCCCGGGTGCCGCCGTCCCAGCCGACCCAGGCGCCGCTGTGCGTCGCCATCACCGGCCGCAGCGCCGTGACCAGCCCGCCGGGCGACAGCTCCCAGCCGTCGTCCCCGTGCTGGACCGGGAGCCGGTTGGCCACCGCCACCACGGGCCTGCTCATGCTGTCCCGCCGGGCCGCGTCCGAGGTCGGGTCATCCGTATTGCGCGGGGGCTTCTTCGCGCGCCGCACTGCCATCGCCGGTTCAGTCATCGCAGCTTAACCGTATCGCGAATGGATGCCTGGCGGCGGCCGGGGCTGGTATCGCAATGCCGCCGGTGGCCTGTCCGCGCGGCCGGGTGCAACAATGGCGCATGGACCTTGAGGCGTTCGAGCTGGTGCTGCTGCGCAGGCCGGAAAGCGCTCCGGACTACCCCGACGAGGAACTGGACCGCATCCAGGCCGAGCACCTCGCCTACCACACGGCGCTGCGGGAGGCGCAGGCCACGTCGCCACCAACGGCCCGGTCACCGACCAGCCCGACGAGTCGCTGCGCGGGCTGACGTTCTACCGGACCGGCTCGCTGGAGCGGTCGCAGCAGCTCGCGGAAGAAGACCCGGCGGTCCAGGCCGCGGCTGGCGACCGAGATCATGACCTGGTACTGCCCGCCCGGCACGATGAGCCGGCCCGGCCGCCCCGTCTCGCTGCCCTGAACCAGGCCGCGGCTGCTGGCCGCCCGCCCGGCAAGCCGCTACGCTCGGGTGATGCGCGGTTCGGTCACGGTTCACATGGCGGCGTCACCTGACCGCGTCTGGGATCTGGTGAGTGACATCACCCGGGTCGGGGAGTTCAGCCCCGAGACGTTCGAGGCGGAATGGCTCGGCGGGGCTAACGGGCCCGAGACGGGCGCGCGGTTCCGCGGTCACGTCCGCCGCAACGGCCGGGGGCCGGTGTACTGGACCGTCTGCACGGTGACGGCCTGCGATCCGGGCCGTGAGTTCGCCTTCTCCGTCGGCGGCCCGCGCGGCACGATCGTGAACACGTGGCGCTACCAGTTGGAGCCCAGCGCGGGCGGCGCCGACGTCACCGAGTCGTTCGAGCTGCCCGACAAGCCGCTCACCCGCCTGTACTGGATGATCGCCGGGTCCGCGCGCGGCCGCACCAACCAGAACGGGATGCGGGTCACCCTGGAGAAGATCAAGGCCGTCGCCGAATCCGGGTCGTAGTAGGAAGACGTCATGGCTGAGATCGCATCCCTTGTCCTGTTCAGCGGCCATCTGGAGCAAGCCGCCGCGTTCTACCGCGCGGTCGGCCTTGAACTAGGCGATGAAGACCACGGCGAGGGGGCTCAGCACCTGGCCGGGGACATCGGCGGGGTGCACTTCGCGCTCTACCGCGCGAGCGGCCCCGCGGGCCGCGCACCGCGGTGGCGGGACCAGGGCAGCAGCTTCCCCGGGTTCTACGTCACCTCGCTCGATGACACCCTGGCCGCCCTGGCCGGCCACGGCGCGCCCGTCCTGGTCAGGCACGAGGCCATGCCCTGGGGCTGCCGCGCCGTCGCGGAAGACCCCAACGGCCGGCCGGTGGAGATCAACCAGCGCGGCCACTGCCCGGGCCAGTGACCCGGCCGGCCCTCCCCGTGACCTCGTGACGAAGGTCGGGGAGGGCCGTGACGGTGGCTGGCAAGGCCGTGGCGGCGGACTGCTAGCTGTGGCCGGCGGTGTAGTAGGTCTCGCAGGCGGTCGATTGGAACGTGCCGGTCTGCGCGGTGTCCCACTGAACGTACGATTCCGGGGTGTACCAGGCGGTTGGGTTGAGCCACGCCCACGAGCCGTCGGCCTGCTGGTACTCCAGGTCCCAGGCGAACTGGTGGAACTCATCGGCAGTGTCGGCCGAGTAGTCGAGCGTCGTTTCCGTCAGCTGGTTGGAGACGAGGGTCTCCGCCTTGGCGTCCTCGACGATCTGGAACTGATCCGGCTGCGGCGGCGTGATGTACTGCGCGTTCACCGCGGCGACGTACCAGTTGCCGAAATACCCGCCGCGGTATGCGTTGCGCGCCCAAATGACCTGGGCGACTTCCTCCTGGCCGGCCAGTCCGGTGGTGACGGGACTTGGCACGATGACCCCGTGCGCGACCGTCAGCGGGTTCGCGCACTCGACGTCCGTCCAGCTATTCGCCGTGATCCCCGGGGCGGCGTGGGCGACGCCCGGCGGAACGCTCTTCGCGTGCGGCTTGGACAGCTTGGGGAGCTTGAAGGACAGCACCCTGAGCTGGAAGGTGTTGCTCTGCGAGTTCGCCAGCAGCTTCCCCTTGCGGACGAACTGCACGCGCAGGGTCCACAGGCCGGGAGCGCTAGCGCGCGTTATGCCGCGGAAACTGCGCTGGCCCGCCTTCATTGGCCAGCTGCCGAGGACGTGCCAGCTCGGCTTCCTGCTCTTGGAGTACGAGTAGTGGGCCTCTAGCGCGAGCCGGTCCCCTTTCCTGACGCCATGGACGGTGTCGGTTACGGCGAAAGGCTGACCCGCCTTGATCTGGAACGGCTTGTTCGCCGCCGCCACGGTGCCCGCTGACGCGACAGCCGACGGCCGGGCCACGCCCGTTGCCGCCATTGCCGGAACCGCGGCGGTGACACCGAGCGCGAGTACGGCCGCGGGAATCGCGCCACCGAGAACGGCTTTTCTGCCCGGGCGGCCGCGCCGCCCGGCGCAATGGCGGGTCCCTGCGGAGGTGTGGTGACGGAACATGGCTTTCTCCCGTTGATCCTGGCGGGTCCGTCCCGCCGCTGAAAGCCAGATTGCCCGGGCCGCCGTGGGCCGGGCAGGGGTCGTATTACCCCTTTGAGCCGGCCGGGTGCGGGAAAACTACCTACACCAGACCTGATTGCAGGGCCAGCCGGGTCAGGTCGGCGCGGCGGCGGCAGCTGGTCTTGTCCCTGACCCGGTCCAGGTGCGAGCGGACGGTGCTGACGCTGATGAACAGCTGGGTGGCGATCTGCGCGTCGGTACGGCCCTTGGCCACCAGGCCGACCAATTCCTGTTCACGGGCGCTGAGCCGGGTCAGGCCCGTCGGCTCGGGCTGGGCAGGCCGCTCGGGCACGGGCGCGGGCACGTCGGTGAGCAGCAGGGCGAACTCGATGACGGCCGGCAGGCTCATCGCCGCCCCGCGCTGCTGTGCGGACCGGGTGCGTTCCGGTCCCAGCGCGCGGATTGCCTGCCCCAGCGGTTCCTGGCGGCGCTGCCTGGGCAGCGGCAGGTCGAGTGCGCCCTCGGCGTCCATCCGCACCTGGAGCGCGGCCCAGACGGTCACTGCCTCGGCCCACTGGCCGCGCGCCGCGCACAGGTGCCCGAGCAGGTCCAGGCGCGTTGACAGCCGGCCGAGCGGGCAGGCCCGCAGGCTGATTTCGATAGCCTCGCGCAGCTGGCGCCCAGAGCCGTCGAGGTCCCCGGCGCGCAGGTCGAGCTCGGCCGAGTAGAACATGAAGGAACCCTGGGCCGATAGGTTGCCGGTTTCGCGCGACCAGGACAGGCCGTCGATCACGCTGCGGCGGGCGGTGGTCAGGTCGCCGGACTCGAGCAGGACTTCGACGATGAAGGGCCCCGTGAACCGCAGGGTCCAGCCGTGTTCGCCGCGGGCAAGGATTCGCTGCGCCTGCCGGGCCCAGTCCAGCGCGGCGGCGGCGTCCTCGGCGTAGTGGGCGGTGCGGCTGAGCTGTGCCAGGGCGAGGATCTCGCCCGCCGGGTAGCCGGCCTGGCGGGCAACCTCCAGGGCCCGCCGGGCGTCGCTGACCGCCTCGGGTATCTGGCCGAAGTACATGTAGGTCCGGGAGCGGCCGGCCAGCAGCTCGGCCAGCAGCGGTGTCGGGGGCTGGGCGGACAGCGCCTCACAGGCGGCGGTCTCGTGCACGATCGCGTCGGACCGGCGGCCCGATGTCGCCCAGCCAGAACTGCGCCAGGCACCACTGCGGACTGCCGGGCGAGACGTGGCCGACCGCGGCGAGCAGCACCTCGCGGCCCGCCTCGTCGCGGCCGCGCAGCAGCCACCACTCGGCCACGGCCACGCCCAGCCGCAGCGCCGTGTCCAGGTCGTGGGCCAGCGCCCAGGTCACCGCCTGCTGAATCGTGGCGTCCTCGGCGTCGAGCCAGCGCACCATGGCGGGCTCCTCGGGGGTGCGCCGGCCGGCCGCGGCCTGCTCGGCTACGCGAAGTGCGTAGCCGGCCAGCGCCGCATCGGTCCCGGCCCGGTCGGCACTCTCGTGCAGCCGGGCCGCACCGAAGACCCGGACGGTCTCCGCCATCAGGTACCGGGCGCGTCCGTCCAGCCCGGGCCGGGGCGGGCTGAGAAGCGAGCAGTCAACCAGGTGGAAGACGGCAGGCTCGGTGCCGGGGCCGGCCACGGCCACGGCCGCCTCTAGGGTAAACGGACCGGGAAAGACCGCCAGCCGACGGAAGACCCGCTGTGCTTCGTCGTCAAGCAGCCGATAGCTCCACTCCACGGTGGCGGCCAGCGACCGGTGCCGGACCGGCGCCGTGCGGTCGGTACTGGTCAGCAGGTCAAGGCTGCCCTCAAGCCGGTGCAGCCCGAGCGCTTCGACGCGGGCTGCCGCCAGCTCGATGGCCAAGGGCAGCCCGTCCAGCCGCGCCACCAGCCGGGCGACAGCCGGTTCCGATTCGGAGTCCAGGACGAACCGTGGATCAGCCTGCCGGGCCCGGTCCGCGAACAGCCGCACCGCCGCCGGAGCCCCCGGGAGACCGGACGCTGACACCGGCAACGGCTGCAGCCGGAACCGCGCCTCCCCGGCCAGCCCGATGGGTTCGCGGCTGGTGGCCAGAATCCGGACGTCGTCGGCGATGGGCAGCACCGCCGCGCAAAGCTCGGCGGCGGAGTCAAGCAGGTGCTCGCAGTTGTCCAGGACCAGCAACAGCTGCTGGCGGCCGAGCGCCGCCGCCAGCGCCTCGGTCATCGCCAGGCCGGGGGCGGACGGTACCCCCAGCCGGGCCGCGACCAACGCCGCTACCTGCCCTGGATCAGAAACCGGGGCCAGCTCTACCAGGCACGCTCCGTCGGCGAATCGGGTCGCCGCCAGCCTGGCCACCTCGCCGGCCAGCCGCGTCTTGCCCATGCCGCCCGGTCCGGTCACCGTCACCAGCCGGTACTCGTTCAGCAGCGCGGCAACCTGGGCCACCTCTTCGCCTCGGCCGACAAAAGTGGTCAGGGCCGATCCGAACCCCCGGCCGCCACCGGTAGCCGCAACCACAGCATCCACCCCCCTGGGACCTGAACAGTATTCTCGCCGTCAGCCCCGGACCCCGTCCAGCACGACCAGCGGACTCAGGCCAGGCCGGAGCCGAGATAGTCGCGCGGTCCGCGCGCCGGGCAGCGCGCAGAAGTAGCTGCCGCCGGTCGCCGGGGTCGGGCCTGTAGCGGCGCTCAGCGGCGGCGCAGGCCGTCGACGATGACCGAGACGAGCGTGCGCGCCCGGGTGTCCCATTCCGCCGCGGGTATCCGCGACAACGCACCGAGCAGCAGGATCACGTCGGTAGCGTCGATCTCTGCGCGCACCTCGCCTGCGGCCTTGCCCCGGTCCAGCAGTTGCGTAAGGGCCTCATCGAGACGGCTGCGGTTGGCCGCGTACAGGTCCTGCCAGGCCGACGCCTCGATCGCCGCCATGACCCCGCGCTTGACCCGCGCGTACTCGACCAGCCGGCCGCAGCCAGCGGGTCAGCGCCGCAAGCGGCGGGTGCTCGGCGAGCAAAGCCGGCACCGCGGCGGCCAGCTGGCCTATCTCCTGCCGGTAGACCTCGGCCAGCAGGTGCTCGCGGGTCGGGAAATGCCGGTAGAGCGTGCCCTGGCCCGACCTCGCGGCCTTGGCCACCAGGTGCAGCTTCAGGTCCTCGACCGCGCCGTTGGATTCGCTCAGCGCGGTGCGGGCGGCGGCGACGATACGCTCACGGTTGGCGACCGCGTCCGAGCGGTGGGCACGAGCGGGCACGACGCTGCCCCCTTTCGGCGAACGGAGCGAGCGGACAGTTGTCCGGTAAGGTGGCGCATGTAACCGGACAACTGTCAGTTTAGAGCAGGAGGCACCTCCATGGGCGGAGTCGGCGGCAAGGTCGTCGCCATCACCGGGGCGAGCAGCGGCATCGGGGAGGCGACCGCGCTGGAGCTCGCCGCCCGAGGGGCGGCGGTGGTCCTCGGCGCCCGCCGCACCGACCGGCTCGAGGCGCTGGCCGAACGAGATCCACGCCTCCGGCGGCCGGGCGGCGATGCTGCCCGTGGATGTCACCCGGCGCGCGGACCTCGAGCAGCTGGTCGCCCGGCCGTCGAGCCGGTTCGGGCGCCTTGACGTCCTGGTGAGTAACGCCGGGATCGCCAGGACCGGCCTGATGACCGAGCTCGACGTCGAAAGCTGGGACACGATGATCGACGTCAACCTGCGCGGCGTGCTGCACGGGATCGCCGCCGCGCTGCCGGTGTTCCGCCACCAGGGGCACGGGCATTTCGTGACCACCGTGTCGACCTCGGGCCTGAAGATCGTCCCGACCCAGGCGGTCTACGCCGGCACCAAGAACGCGGTCCGCACGCTGCTGGAGGCGCTGCGCCAGGAGTCCACCGACGGCGTCCTGCGCACGACCTCGATCTCGCCCGGCTACGTGCGCACCGAACTCGCCGACTTCATCGAGGACCCCGGAAATCCGCGAACAGGTGCAGCGCAGAATGGCAGCCCTCGGCATAAGCCCCGACGCCGTGGCGCGTGCCATCGCATTCGCGATCGAGCAGCCCGACGACGTCGAGATCGGCGACATCACCATCCGCCCGACGACCCAGAACTGACAACGGCCAGGCCAGCGCGAGTTCGGGGCCCCGGGGTAACCCCTGGCCCCCCATGGTGATGGCTAGCACTCCGCCGGTTCCGCTTGACGCGCGCTCTCACTTACTGCACTCTAAGTGCAATATTTTACGGATGCCCCGGGGAACCCTAGACGGGGTTCTCGTCCCAGGAATGGATGCGACCATGCGGCTGAGACGTACCTCCATCCGCGTTCGCGTGTTTCTGCTCGTTCTCATCCCGCTGCTCGCGCTGATCGGCGTCTACACTTTCGCGGTCGCGGGACAGCTTGGCACCGCCGTCGGGCTTTCCAACGCGGGGAAGGTCGCCGGCGCGACGATCACGCCGACGTCCAAGCTGCTGGTCGCGCTGAACGCCGAGCGCAGCCTCGCCGTCGGCTACCTGGGTACCGGGTCGCGCAGTCTGATGGCCGAGTACCGGGCTCAGGCGGCCGCGACCGACCAGGCGCTGCGGGTCCTGGAGGACATCAGCGGGTCCGGGCCCGTCACCGCCAATGCCTCCCCGCTGGAGAAGGCGGCGGCGGCCAGCTTCCTGGCCGAAGCCAGGACGCTGCCCGCGCTGCGGAGCAAGGTGGCCGACCGGGGTGTCAGCTCCTCCTCGGTGATCACCCAGTACAGCGCGATCGTGTCGGACGGCATCCAGGTGATCGCGCAGTCGCTGCAGGAGACCTACGTGAGCCAGTCGCTCGCCGCGACGTCGCGCGAGGAGGTCAACCTGTACGAATCCGAGATGCTGGTCCTGCAGGAGAATGACGTCTACACCGCCGCTGTCCTCGCCGGGCGGCTGCCGGCCGCTGCCCAGATGTCGTTCGGCCAGCTTGTCAGCGTGCGCCGGTACCTCGTGCAGGAGGCGGTGCCGCAGCTTGACGCCGAGGCGAGCGGCCTCTACCAGCGGTACGTGCCGGCCAGGCTGTCGCTCGCCCTGGCGCACCTCGAGGACCAGGTAACCCAGGCGCCCGCCGGCGCCAAGCCCCCGGTGCCGCTGGCCACGTGGCAGGCCACCGTCAAGGCCTACGCGGTCAACCTCGAGGTCATGCTGACGCAGGGGCCGAACTGGATTCAGTCGCAGGTGACCGCGTCGGCGCGCAGTGCGCTGGTGACGCTGGTCGTGGCCGCGATCCTCGGCCTGCTCGCGGTCATCGCTTCTGTGGTCTTCTCCGCCGTCATGGGCCGGCGCCTGTTGCGCAGGCTCGCCGACCTGCGCGAGTCCGCGCTGACGCTTGCGCATGAGCAATTGCCCGCCCTGATGGCACGGCTGCGCCGCGGCGAGCGGGTCGACGTCGATGCGGAGGCCCCGCCTGCCGAGTCGAGCGTTGACGAGCTCGATCAGGTCCGGCAGGCGTTCACCGTCGTGCACCGGGCGGCCGTGGCGGCAGCGGTCGATGAGGCGAACCTGCGGCGCGGCGTCAACGAGGTTTTCCGCAACCTGGCCAGGCGCAGCCAGCTGCTGCTCCAGCGGCAGCTTGCCCTGCTTGACGGCATGGAGCGACGTGCGGAGGAGCCTGACCAGCTCGCTGACCTCTTCCGCGTCGACCATCTCACCACGCGGATGCGGCGGCACGCCGAGGGCCTCATCATCTTGTCGGGCGAGTCGGCGGGCCGCAGCTGGCGTGAGCCGGTCCCGTTCTTCGACGTGGTCAGGGCCGCTGTCGCCGAGGTTGAGGATTACACCAGGGTCAGCGTCGAGATCGGCGGCAAGACCGCGCTCGTCGGCCGCGCCGTCGCGGACGTCATTCACCTGCTCGCCGAGCTGATCGAGAACGCGACCGCCTTCTCGCCGCCCGAGTCGCGGGTCACCATCCTGGGTCATCTAGTCGGCCGTGGATTCGCCGTCGAGGTGCAGGACCTGGGGCTCGGCATACCCGCGGGGCTGCTGGAAGGGATCAACCGGGACCTGGCCAGCCCGCCGGACTTCGATCTTTCCAGAAGCGACCGGCTCGGCCTGTTCATCGCGGGGAGGCTCGCTGCCAGGCACGGCATCACGGTCACGCTCAGGCAGGCCGCGTACGGCGGGGTCATTGCCGTGGTGGTCATCCCCGGACAGCTGGTGGTGACCGAGGGCGGCGCTGAGATGCGCGGAACGGGAGGCGGCGAGGGCCAGCCGCAACGGCCGGCCTCCAGGGCGGCGCTCGACGGCGGCGGCGCGGACGCCTCCGCCGATTCCGCGCCACCGCCCCAAGCTCCCGCGCTGAGCTGGTGGACGCGCCCGAAGGTCGCGGGCAAGCATGCGGCGGGTGCCGCCCAGGAGCACAGTGCGGGGCATGGCGGCCCGTAAGAGGGCGACAGCCCGACGCCCAGCGGGGTCAAGCAGGGCCGTGAGCCGCGTGCGGTGCGCGGGAGGGGAACGACGGCGAAGTATTCGCACAGCGTGCGCTACATTAATCTTCGTGGATACATCGCCTTTCCGCCCGGAGTCCTGCCCGTGACAGTCTCCGCGCAGGCCGCCGCGGACGCGCCGTTCTCTTCCGAGTCGCTCGACCGCATCGTCTCGGTCCTCGGGACCGACGAGGCCAGGGAACTGCGGGCCGAGATCCTGGGGCTGCTAGCCGGGGGCGAACCCGCGGACGGACGCGCCGCCAGGTCACACCGGACCCGGCGGGCGATCATCGAGGCGATGCGGACGCTGCACGGCGAGGGCGATCTGCGGCCCCGGGCCGCGCGCATCGCCGAACGGGCCGGGGTGTCGCAGCGCACCGTCTGGCAGCAGTTCGCGGACATGGAGGCGCTCCTGGTGGAGGCCTCCCGGCGGGATCTCGAGATCCTGATGACGATGCTGTGGCCGATCGAGGCCGGCCTGGCGCTGGACGAACGGATCACCCGGTTCGCGAGCCGGAACACCCATATCTACGAGCGGATGGCACCGGGCTGGAGAGCGGCGCGGCTGCACGAGCCCTTTTCCGCCGAACTGCGCCGCAGCAAGCAGCGGATGAACGCGCTCGGCAAGGCCGAGATCGAAGCGGTATTCGCCCCGGAACTCCGCCGTCTCGTCGGCCAGCGGCGGATTCAGCTGACCAGCGCCCTGATAGGAGTCGGCTTCTGGCCGTTCTGGGAGTCACTGCGGACCGACGTCGGCGCCAGCCCGGAACAGGCGCAGGACATCGTCGCGGCGCTGTTTACCGCGTCGCTGACCGGGTCGGCGTGAGCCAGCCAGAAATCGCCGTTGGCCCGGGCGAATGAAGATTGCCCGGGCCAACGGCGGCACTACCTGAAGATCAGAGTCAGATCGCGCGGACGTGCTCGGCCTGCAAGCCCTTCTGGCCCTGCGTGATGTCGAACTCGACCCGCTGGTTTTCGTCCAGGCTGCGGTAGCCGTTCGACTCGATCGCGGAGAAGTGGACGAAAACGTCCTGGCCCCCGTCATCGGTGCTGATGAAGCCGAAGCCCTTGTCCGCGTTGAACCACTTAACTGTTCCCTGCGCCACGCGCGTTTTCTCCTTGCCTGCAGTCAAAGCCCCGCACCGCGCGGAAGCCCGGCAGTAAATCCGCGAGCGCGTCATGAAGCATCTACACAGAAGCTGCGACTGCGAGTCTACAGCCCGTGGCAGGTCCGGCACCCTGCTCGTGCGGCTTCGGCAAATAAGTTGCGGCGGGGCGCCGGTGCTATGCCCGTGCCGCCGGGAGCGGGATGGGGCCGGTTCCCGCGAGGCCCGCTGCGCCGGTCCCGGCGCGGCGGCTGTGCGCGGACAGTGCCGCGGCTGTCACCGCGGCGGCCAGGACTGGCACCAGGCCGCACAGCAGCATCCCTGCCCGGGCGCCATAGTGGCTGGTCACCGCGCCGACGATGGGGGCGCCGATGGGCGTGCCGCCGATAAAGACCAGCATGTACAGGCCCATGACGCGGCCGCGCAGCGCCGGGTCGACGGCGAGCTGGACCGAGGAGTTGGCCATCGCCTGGCACACCAGGTTGACGAAGCCCATCGCCGCCAGCAGCACCAGGAAGACGGCGATGCCCGGCGCGAGCGCCGCCGCCGCCTGGAGGATGCCGAACACGGCCGCCGCGGCCACGATGGTCCGGGTCCGGGTCCGGGTGGCGGCCCCGGCCAGCACCGCGCCGGCCGCCGACCCGAGCCCGAGCACGATATTGAACAGCCCGTAGGTGCTGGCGTCGCCGCCGAAGGTGGACTTGGCCATCGCGGTGAGCACGACCGGGAAGTTCAGGCCGAACGTGCCGAGCATTCCCACCAGGAAGATCGTCCACAGCACCTCGGGACGGCCGCGCACGTACCGGACCGCCTCCGCGACCGTGCCGTGAGCCCGGTCGGCGGCCGGGGCGGGCCGCAGGTCGGACGGGCGCAGCATGAGCAGGCCGATGGTCGGGCCGATGTAGCAGGCGGCGTTGACCGCGAACACCCAGCCGGTGCCGACGCTGACGATGAGCAGGCTGGCGATGGCCGGCCCGATCAGCCGGGTTGCCTGGAAGGTGGCGGCGGTCAGCGAGATCGCGGCGCGCAGCCGGTCCGCGGGCACCACCTCGGTCACGAATGACTGCCTGGCGGGCACGTCGAATGCGAAGATCATCCCGCTGACCAGCGCGAAGGCGTATACGTCGGCCGCTTTCGTCACGCCGGCGATCGTGAGGACCGCCAGCGTCGCGGTAGCGGCCGCATTCAGCGTCTGGGTGGTGAGCAGGATGCGCCGCTTCGGTATCCGGTCCGCCAGCGCCCCGGCGTGCAGGCCGAACAGCAGCATCGGCAGGAACTGCAGCGCCATCGTGATGCCGACGGCGGTCGAGCTGTGCGTCAGGTCGAATATCAGCCAGTCCTGGGCGATGCTCTGCATCCAGGTTCCGGTGTTGGCCAGGCTCTGGCCCATGAGGTAGATCCGGTAGCTGCGCGAAGAGAGGGCCGCGAAGGCGCCTCCCGGTGGCCGATTCATCTCGGCGGCGGTCACGGAGGAGCCTTCCTGTTTGCCTGTTTTGTACGTTCAGACAAATCCTTCAGCACACGCGACTTATATGGAAGTACAATGATTTGCCTAACAGTTATTTGGAAGTGTTATGACCGGCTATGACCCGCAGCTGCTCGCCACCTTCCTCGCCGTCGAGCAGACCGGCAGTTTCACCCGGGCGGCGGCCCGGCTCGGCCTCCAGCAGCCGACCGTCAGCCAGCACATCCGCCGCCTGGAGAAGCAGGTCGGCCGGACCCTGGTGCTGCGCGACACCCACTCGGTGTCGCTGACCGCCGACGGCGAGGCCATGGTCGGCTTCGCCCGCAACATCGCCGCCGCGTCCGAGCAGGCAGCCGCCTACTTCAGCGGCGACCGGCCGAGCGGACGGCTGCGGATCGGCATCGCCGACGACCTCGCGCTGACCCGGCTGCCGCAGATCCTGCGTGACTTCCGCCGGGATTACCCGCTGGTCGATTTCGACCTCCGGGTGGACCAGAGCGGACTGCTGCACCAGCGGCTCGAAAGCGACCGGCTCGACGTCTTCATCGGCAAGCGCCCCACCGGTGAGCAGCGCGGCCAGCTGGTCAAACGGGACCGCCTGGTGTGGGTCGGCACGCCAACGACCAAGCTTGACCTGGGCAAGCCGCTGCCGCTGGTCGTCTACCCCACGCCCAGCATGACCCGCACCGAGATACGCAGCGCGCTGGACCGCGCCCGCCTGCCGTACCGCACCGCCTGCGTCTGCCGCGGTGTCAACGGCCTGATCGGTGCGGTAGCGGCGGGCATCGGCATCTCGGCCATGGCCGCCAGCCTGGTGCCCGCCCAGCTCGCGCCCCTGGGCCCCGGGCACCGGCTGCCCGAGCTCGGCACGATCGACCTGATGCTGCTGACCAACCCGCGCACCGACCAGCGGCCGGCGGTCCGCGCGCTCATCGCCGCGGTGCTGTCGAGCGGCTCCCGGTCGCTGACCGCCTACGCCGGCGACCCGGCGGCCACCTGATCCCGGCGCACGAGCAGGCCGTCGAAGGCGACGGCGCACACGGTGTCGGCCAAAGCGGAAGACGCGGCGCCCCGCTGGCCGGGCCGGTACCACTCGACGATCGAGTTGATCATCCCGAACAGCAGCCGCGCCGCGACCTTGGGGTCGACGTCCGCCCGGATGTCGCCGTCCCGCTCAGCTTCCGCCACCAGGCTGGCGACAAGCTGGTCGAAGGACCTGCGACGCGCCAGTGCCGCCCGCTCGACCTCGGTGTTGCCGCGCACGCGCAGCAGCAGAGTGACGTACGGGAGCTGTTCCTCGAGCACGGCCACCGTGCCGCGGACGAGTGCCTCCAGCCGCGCGACGGCCGGGGCGTCAAGCGCCCGGGCGTGCTCGGCGGCCTGCGACCAGCCGTCAAGCGCCCGGTCGAGTGCCATTCGCAGGAGCTCTTCCTTGCCCGACACGTGATGGTAAATGGCGGACTTGGCGACGCCCAGACGCTTGGACAGGTCCTCCATGCTCGCGCCGTCGTATCCGCGCTCGTTGAACACCTCGACCGCTGCCCCGAGCACGGACTCCAGGTCATTGCCGGGACGGCCGCGCCGCCGTTGCAGTGTCACCGGCCGTGGAACACAGGGCGTTGCTTGGCCAGGAAGGCCGCGACCGCGCCCTTATGATCGGCGGTCTGCCCAAGGCGGGACTGCGCCGCGTGCTCGGCTTCCAGCACGTCAGGCAGCGCGGGCAGCGCGGCGGCCTGAATGGCCCGCTTCGCTTCGGCGTAGGCCAGGGTCGGTCCGGCGGCGAGCCTCGCCGCCAGATCCATCGATTCCGCCAGCACCAGGCCCGGCTCGGTGAGGCGGCCGACCAGTCCCCAGTCCAGGGCCTGCTGCGCGGTGAAGGGCTCCGCCAGCAGGATGAGCTCGCTCGCCCGCGCTGTGCCGACAGCCCTGGTCAGGGTGGCGGAAAGACCGGAGTCGAAGGTCAGGCCGATGCCGGTGAACGCGGTCGCGAACTTGGCCGCGGCCGAGCAGACCCGGATGTCGCAGCCGAGCGCCAGCGAGATGCCCGCACCGGCACAGGTGCCGTTGACGGCGGCGATGACGGGCTTAGCCATGGCGGTCAGCGCCAGCACGACGGGGTTGTAGTGCTCGGGCAGCGTCTCGAAGGCCCGCGCCGGGTCCGCGTCGAGCGCAGCGGCATGCTCGCCGAGATCCTGCCCGGCACAGAAGACCCTGCCGGTCCCGGTCAGGACTACCGCGCGGACCGCGTCGTCGTCGGACAGCCGCCGCAGTCCCGTGAGGAGCTGCTCCTTGGCTGCCCGCGAGAGGGCCGGAACCCGCAGCGTGACGACCCCGATGGCGTCCTTGACCGCGACCGTGACGACTTCCTCCGCTGCTCCCTGGTCATTTGTCATACAGCAGAGTAAATTACTGAATGTTCGGTATGTAAAGAGCACGCCGTACTGAACATGGCCGCCAAGGAGTGGAACGGATGATCATCACCACCGAGCCGGACCTGCAGAGGCACTTTGACGAGACGATCTCCCGGTCGAGCCGGATCGAGCCGCGGGACTGGATGCCGGAGAAGTACCGGGCCACGATGATCCGGCAGATCGCGCAGCACGCCCACTCGGAGATCATCGGCATGCAGCCGGAGGGCAACTGGATCACCCGGGCGCCCAGCCTGCGCCGCAAGGCGATCCTGCTGGCCAAGGTGCAGGACGAGGCCGGGCACGGCATGTACCTCTACGGTGCGGCCGAGACGCTCGGCGCCGACCGCGCCGACCTGACCGAGAAGCTCATCACCACCCGCCAGAAGTACTCCTCCATCTTCAACTACCCCGCGCTCAGCTACGCCGACGTCGGGGTCATCGGCTGGCTGGTCGACGGGGCCGCGATCTGCAACCAGGTGCCGCTGTGCCGGTCCTCCTACGGGCCCTACGCGCGGGCGATGATCCGGATCTGCAAGGAAGAGTCGTTCCACCAGCGGCAGGGCTACGAGCTGCTCATGACGATGATGCGCGGCACCCCGGCGCAGCAGGACATGGTGCAGGACGCCGTGAACCGTACCTGGTGGCCGTCGCTGATGATGTTCGGCCCGCCCGACGACGCCTCACCCAACAGTGAGCAGTCGATGGCCTGGGGCATCAAGCGGCACACCAACGACGAACTGCGCCAGCGGTTCGTCGACATGGCGGTTCCGCAGGCCGGGAAACTCGGCGTCACGCTGCCCGACCCGGAGCTGCGGTGGAACGAGGCGCGCGGTCACTACGATTTCGGCCCGGTCGACTGGGCCGAGTTCAAGGCGGTGGTGTCCGGCAACGGCCCCTGCAACGCACAGCGCGTCGCCCACCGCAAGGCGGCCCACGACGAGGGCGCCTGGGTCCGCGAAGCGGCCCTGGCCCATGCGGCCAAGCACCAAAGACACCAAGACAGTGCGCCCGAACGCACGCGGCTTGCCCCGGCGGCCGATCATGGCTGACTCTGGCTGGCCGCTGTACGAGGTGTTCCTGCGCGGCAAGCGCGGCCTCAACCACGTCCATGTGGGCAGCCTGCACGCCGCCGACCCGCAGATGGCCCTGCACCACGCCCGCGACCTGTACACCCGGCGCAACGAGGGCGTCAGCATCTGGGTGGTCGCCGCCGCCGACATCACCGCCTCCAGCCCGGACGAGAAGGACCCGTTCTTCGCCCCGTCCGGCGACAAGGTGTACCGGCACCCCACGTTCTACGACATCCCCGACGACGTCCCCCACATGTGAGGGAGTCCCAGACATGAGCACTCCTGATCCGCCCGCGGGCGTGGGCAGCACGGCGCACGACAGCCCGTACGACCTGCTGGGCGACGACCACGACGACGGGCACCGGTGGGCCTTCGGTACCGGGTTCACCGACCCGCTCGAGGGCATCGACACGTCCGTCCCGGCCGGCCTTGATGCCGACCGCTGGCCCGGTACTGCCTGGCCCTCGGCGATGACGCGCTGATCTACAGCCACCGCCTGCAGCAGTGGATGACCCGGATGCCTGAGCTCGAGGAAGAGACGGCGATCGCGAACATCGCACTGGACCTGCTCGGCCAGGCGCGCATGCTGCTGGCCCGGGCCGGCGCGATCCTCGGCCAGACCGAGGACCAGCTCGCGTTCTTCCGGGCGGAGAAGGAGTTCCGCAACGTCCGCCTGGCCGAGCACCAGGACCGGGACTTCGCCGAGCTGGCCGGACGGCTACTGATCTTCTCCACCTGGCGGCTTGCGCTGTTCGGGCGGCTTGCCGCCGCTCCGGACCCGGTTCTCGCGGCGATCGCCGCCAAGGGCGCCAACGAGCTCACCTACCACCGCGACTACGCGGCCCAGTGGGTGGTGCGCCTCGGCGACGGCACCGAACTGTCCCACGCCAAGATGCAGGCGGCCCTCGACGCGCTCTGGCCGCTGACGGGCGAGCTGTACCGGCCGGAGGAGAACGCCCTGGCCAGCGTCGAGCCCGCGACGGTGGACGGCGGTGCTCGACACGGTCCTGGCCGTAGCCGGACTCGAGCGCCCGAACCGCGCGCCGCTGGGCGCGGTCAGCGGGCACACCGGCCGGGACGGCGTGCACACCGAGGCGATGGGTTACCTCCTGGCGGAGCTCCAGTCCGTCGCCCGCGCTTACCCGGATGCGACATGGTGACCGGGGCGGTACCCAGCGGCCCGGCGGCCTGGGATGTCGCCGCGGGCACCCCGGATCCCGAGCTGCCCATGCTCACCGTCGCCGATCTCGGCATTCTGCGCGCGGTGGACGCGACCGCCGACGGCGTCACCGTGACGATCACCCCCACCTATAGCGGCTGCCCGGCCATGCGCGAGATCAGCGCGGACGTGCAGCAGCGCCTGCTGCGGGCCGGCTTCGCCCGCGTCACCGTCCGGACGCAGCTGGCTCCGCCCTGGACCAGCGACTGGATCACCGCCGACGGCCGCCGGAAGCTAGCGGCGGCGGGCATCGCCCCGCCGTCCCCGGCGCCGCGGCACAGTGGGCCGGTCCCGCTGACGCTCAGTTTCGGTCCCCCGGAATCGCCCGGCTGCCCGCGCTGCGGGTCGCCCCGCACCCGGCAGACGGCGCGGTTCAGCGCCACCGCGTGCAAGTCGCTGCACCGCTGCGAGGCCTGCGGCGAGCCGTTCGAGATGGTCAAGGCCCTGTGATGGAAAACTCCAGAACCGAATTCCACCCCCTCGTGGTCAAGCACGTCGAGCCGCTGACCGACGACTCCGCCGCGATCACCTTCGCGGTACCCGGCGAGCTGTCCGGGGCCTTCGCCTTCGCCCCGGGGCAGTCGCTGACCGTCCGCCGCGGCGACCAGCGGCGCTCCTACTCCATCTGCTCCCCGGCCGGCGGCGCCCCGCGGATCGGCGTCCGCGAGGTCGCCGACGGCGCCGTCTCCGGCTGGCTGGTGCACCAGGTCAAGCCCGGGGACATCGTCGAGGCGCAGGTCCCGGGGGGCACGTTCACCCCCGACCTCACCGCCGCGGCCGACCACGTGCTGATCGCGGCGGGCTCCGGGATCACCCCGATGATGTCGATCGCGGCCTCCGTGCTCGCCGCGAACAGCGCCTCGACGGTCACCCTGGTGTACGGCAACCGGCGCAGCGGCACGGTCATGTTCGCCGACGAGGTCGCCGACCTGAAGGACGCCTATCCCGTCCGGATGCGGATCATCCATGTGCTGTCGCGCGAGCCGCAGGAGGTCGAGTTGCACAGCGGGCGCCTTGACCGCGACCGCCTCGCGCGCCTGCTGCCCGTCACCGTCGACGTCGCGGGCGTTGGCCACTGGTGGCTGTGCGGCCCGCTCGGCATGGTCACTGACGCGATGGACGTGCTCGCCAGCCTCGGCGTCGACGCCGGCCGCGTCCACCGGGAGCTGTTCTGGGTCGGCGACGACCCGCCCGCGCAGCAGACCCACGAGGACGGCCCGGCCCTCGACGGCGCCACCGTCACCGTGGTCCTGGACGGCCGGTCGTCCACCTTTACCCTGCCCGCGGGCAGCAGCGTCCTCGACGGGGCCCAGCAGGTGCGCCCCGATCTGCCGTTCGCCTGCAAGGGCGGTGTCTGCGGCACCTGCCGGGCCAGGGTCACCCACGGTGCGGCGGTCATGCGCCGCAACTACGCACTCGAGAACCACGAGGTCCAGGCGGGCTACGTGCTGACCTGCCAGGCCCTGCCCAGCTCCGACGAGATCACCGTCGACTACGACGCCTGAGGAAACAGCCATGACCGACACTGTCAGCCCGCCTGGTGAACTGGAACCGATCGAGACCGCGTCCGTCGATGAGCTGCGGGCCCTGCAGCTGGAACGGCTGCGGTGGTCGCTGCGGCACGCCTACGAGAACGTGCCCTACTACCGGCGCATGTTCGACACCGCGGCGATCCACCCCGACGACTGCAAGGACCTGTCCGACCTGGCCAAGTTCCCCTTCACCAGCAAGACCTCGCTGCGTGACAACTACCCGTTCGGCATGTTCGCCGTCCCGCGCGAGCAGGTGGTGCGCGTGCACGCCTCGTCGGGCACCACCGGGCGGCCCACCGTCGTCGGCTACACCCGCGACGACATTGACACCTGGGCCACCGTCATGGCCCGCTCCATCCGCGCGGCCGGCGGCCGCCCCGGGCACATCCTGCACAACGCCTACGGCTACGGCCTGTTCACCGGCGGTCTTGGCGCCCACTACGGCGCCGAGAAACTCGGCTGCACGGTGATCCCGGTCTCCGGCGGGATGACCGAACGGCAGGTCACGCTGATCCGCGATTTCCAGCCCGACATCATCATGGTCACCCCGTCCTACATGCTCGCCATCATCGACGAGATGGGGCGCCAGGGGCTCGACCCCGCCCGCTGCTCGCTCAAGTTCGGCATTTTCGGCGCCGAGCCGTGGACCAACGAGATGCGCACCGAGATGGAGGCCCGGGCCGGCCTGGACGCCACCGACATCTACGGCCTGTCCGAGGTCATGGGCCCGGGCGTCGCCCAGGAGTGCGTCGAGACCAAGGACGGCCTGCACATCTGGGAGGACCACTTCTACCCCGAGGTCATCGACACGGTCACCGGCCAGGTCGTACCCGACGGGGAACCAGGCGAACTGGTCTTCACCTCGCTCACCAAGCAGGCCATGCCCGTCATCCGCTACCGCACCCGCGACCTGACCCGGCTGCTCCCTGGTACCGCCCGCACCATGCGCCGCATGGAGAAGATCACCGGCCGTTCAGACGACATGATCATCTTGCGCGGCGTCAACCTGTTCCCCACCCACATCGAGGAGCTCATCCTGCAGATCCCCGCCCTGTCACCGCACTTCCAGCTGCACCTGACCCGCCCCGGCCGGATGGACGCCATGACAGTGCACGTCGAACGCCGCACCGATGCCTCCCCGGAGGCCGCCGAAGCAGCCGGCGCTCAGCTGTCCACTCTGATTAAGAACACCATCGGGGTCACCGCCGGCACCGTCGTCCAGGACCCGGGCACCATCGAGCGCTCGCTGGGCAAGATGCGCCGCATCATCGACGAACGCCCCCGCTTAGCGCGTCGCGAACTTCCTCGCCGACCAGCCACGACAGGAGACACACCTCATGTACCGAGTCACCGTCTGCTACGGCCAGCCCACCGACCCGGGCGCCTTTGACAGCCACTACGCGCAGGTACACACGGCGCTCGCGCGCGAGATACCCGGGCTCGCCGCTTTCACCGCGGGGCACTGCGCCGCGCTCGGCCGGGCCGATCCCGCCTATTACTTCGTCGCGACCCTCGACTTCGCCACCGAAGAGGACTACCGCACCGCGCTCGGGTCACCCCAGATGGCCAAGGCCGGCGCGGATGCCGCCAGCGTCGCCACCGGCGGGGTCACCATGTTTACCCAGCGACTCGATGATCACCTCACCACCGGGTAGGCGCGGCCCACGGTGAGGCTCCGCCTGAGTTAGGAGGCGGCCGGGAGCGCGGCCGCGTCGGCCGTATCGAACAGGACCTGTTGCAGGTGGCGGGGCAGGTCGCCGCTCCAGGCCACGGCCGCCACGGCGGTCGGCAGGCCCCGGTCGAGGCGCACCCGGACCATGTCGCTGAGGCCGGCCGCCAGCGGCCGCACCTTCGCCGCCGCCGGTTCGCCGACCGGGCGCAGCGGGCCGGTGAGCACCGCGGTCAGCCGGTCCGCGGTGGCCGCGCAGGCCAGCGCCAGCGCCAGCGAGTGGCCCAGCGGAGGATCGGTGAACTCAAAACGCGGACGGACGGACCGCAGTACCTCCAGCCAGGCGTCATAAGTGACCGGGCTGGACCGGCGCGGGCCATGGACCACGTCCATGGCCGCCAGCTCGGCCAAGCCGATGACGCCCCGCTTCCCGATCCCGGCCCGGGCCGGGATCCATACCTCGGGCTCGAACTCGCCCAGCGTCATGACGTCCAGCGGGCCGGACAGCACCGCCGGGCCGGACATCACCCAGCCCAGGGCCGCGTCGGCCTGCCGCCGGCGGATCAGCGAGAATCCGGCATCCAGCGGCACCTCCTGCCAGGTGATGTCAACGCCGGCCGCCGCGGCCACCAGCTGCAGCCGGGCGGCGGTCTCCGCCGCGAACCCCTCCGGCAGCAGCGGGGACAAGGCGAACCGCAGCCGCAGCCGGTCCACCCCCGCCGCCTGCCGGCTGCGGCGTATCCCGTGCTCGATCAGGTACAGCGCCGTCCGCGACTCCTCCAGCAGCACACGGCCCGCGTCGGTCACCCGCACGCCGCCACGTCGGCGGTCCAGCAACGGGGCGCCCACCATCTCCTCGAGCCGGCGGATACCCTGGCTCAGCGTCGGCTGCGTGACGAACATCCGCTCCGCCGCCTGCGTGAACGTGCCAGCATCGGCGACCGCCACCAGGTACCGCAGATGCCGCAGCTCGACTCCTTGATGCGCGTCGGCCGCAGTTGGAGGCAGCCGGTCAGGCCCAGCGCCTTGGCTCATGACGAGTCACTCGCATTCCGTAGTGAGAGACAGCCGCCCGGCCTTGACCTGCGGGCTGTGTCTTGTTGCCCAGCGGGCCAGCCGCCCGGTCGCGGGCCGTCTCTGGTGCCCGCTGACAAGGCCAGCGTCTGCTCCCGACCGCTCTCCAGGCATCGGACAATCGACTTATATTCTGGTTCGCGCTCCTCGGCCGTCTCGGCCGACATGCGATACTGGAGAGGCATGAGCGACCAAGTAGGCAGTATCCGCGGGGCTGAACAGCGGGAATTGCGGCAGCTGATTCTGTCCGGCCCGCGGATCCGGGTCGTGACGGTCCGCGGTGAGGCCGGCCTCGGAAAGACCACGTTGCTGGCGGGCCTAGCCGACGCCGCGGCGGAAGCCGGCTGGCGGGTGCTGCGGGCGAGCGGCAGCACCGCGGAAGCCAGGCTCAGCCTGGCGGGGCTGCATCAGCTACTGCGGCCGCTGCTCAGCGCGGTCGACGACCTCCCCCCGGCCCAGCGCGAGGCCTTCAATACCGCCTTGGGCCTGTCCCATGGCAGCGCGCCCGCGGACCTGCTACAGCTGTACATCGCATGCCTGGCCTTGCTATCGCAGCAGTCCGACCTTGCGCCGATGCTGCTGGTGGTAGACGACGCGCAATGGATCGACCAGGCCACACTGGACATCCTCGGGTTCATCGCACGAAGACTGGCCGACGACCCCATCGCGATGGTCTTCGGCTCCAGGGAGGCAGTCGCAGCAGACCTCGGCCCGGATAGCCGGATTATGCACCTTTCACCGCTGACCGCACTGGAAGCGAATCAGCTGCTCGACCTCCAGCCGCTCCCCCCGGCCGGGGACGCGCGCGCCGCGATCCTGGGTCAGGCCGCGGGAAATCCGCTCGGGCTGGTCGAACTGGCCCGGGCCGTCGGCGCGGACCCGGCCGCGGCCATCGGCTGGCGCGGCCGGACCCTGGCCCTGACCGAGAGGCTCCGGCAGTCGTTTACCGCATCGGCGCTGACGCTGTCCGAGCAAACCCAGCATGCCCTGCTACTAGCGGCGGCCGACGACAACACCGAACTGAACCTGAGCTACCTCAGCGGATCGCTGGGCGTGCCCGCCGCCGCCTGGCAGCCCGCGCAAGCCGCCGGACTTATCACCGTATCCGGCGGCTCCGCGACTTTCGCGCATCCGCTGATCCGCAGCGCGGTCTACCAGGCCGCCTCCCCGGCGGCCCGCTCCGCCGCACACCGCGCGCTGGCCGCGGCACTGCCGCACCAGCCCGAACGGCAGGCCTGGCAGCTGGCCGCGGCCGCCACCGGGCCCGACGAAGCACTGGCGAAACGCCTGGAGTCGATTGCCGAAGAGGCCAGCGCGCAGAGCCGGTTCGAGACGGCAGCCGCGGCCTGGCAACGCGCGGCCGAGCTCAGCACCCATCCGCAGGCGGCAGCCAAGCTGCTGGCCATGGCCGCCACTGCCGCTAGCTGGACTGGCCAGGTTGACCGGGCGACCTCTCTCGCCACCCGGGTCCTCGAGTTGACCACCGAGCCAGCGGTTCGCGGCCGTGTCCGCGGACTGCTTGGCTGGGCCCTCAGCATGACCCTCCAGCACGGCAAGACTGTCGCCCTCATGAACGACCTTGCGCTAGAACTCGCCGGGGACGAGTTCATGGCGTGGGCTACCGTCAGCCTGGCGGCAAGCGCCGCCTACTACTCCGGCGAGGATGCGCTGCACGGGCGGGTCCTGGCCGTGCTGCGCACGCTGAACGGCGGCCTGCCCGCCTGGCGGGCTGCTGCCGGGTCCGGGGCCGAGGTTCAATCGATAGCGCTGTGGTGCGGGACCGCGTTGCGGCCGCTGGCTGACCGGTCCGCCAAGCTGACTGCCATCGGCGAGCTGACCGGCCAGGTGAGCCCCGGGCAGTACATCTCCCTGGCGGCCGCGGCGCTGCTGGCCGACGATCCGCGGCGAGCGGTCATGCTTCGCGATCAGGCAGCGGACAATCCGGAGCTGCTGGGCCGGGGAGCAGCCCTGATGGTGATCACCTGGTCCCTGCTCGAGACCGGCCAATGGGACGACGCGCTCGAATACGGCGCACGTGCCCGCGCCCTGACGGCTATCTACCATGAACCGGTCGTGCACGCCTCCGTCACAACCGCCGCCGCCTACATCGCCGCCTGCCGCGGGCATAGCGCGGCGGCCACCGAAGAGGCGATGTCGGTGCTGGGAATCTCCGGCCTGACCGCGCGGTCATCGATGACCGCGCGGGCCAATCACGCGATGGGCATGGCCGCGCTGGTGCAAGACCGGAATGACGAAGCATTCGACTGGCTGCGCCAGCTGACCGCGGACGACGGACGGGCGGCGCACAATCGCGAGGCTCTGTTCGGACTGATCGATCTGGCCGAGGCCGGCCGACGTACGGGCCGGCTGGCCGAGGCCAGCCGACTCGTTGAAGGAGCCCTAGCCAGCGCGCAGGACGAGCTGTCCCCCCGGCTGCTCCAAGTCCGCGCACTCTGCCGGGCCCTGCTAGCCGACGGTACCGCCGCCGAGGAGCACTTCCTGGAGGCGCTCCGCGTGCCCGAAGGCGACCACGTGCCGTTCGAGCGCGCCCGCGTGCGCCTTAGCTACGGCCAGTGGCTGCGCCGGGAGCGGCGCCACAAGGACGCCCGCCCGCACCTGACCGCGGCCGCCCACATTTTCCGGCTGCTGGCGGCGACGCCCTGGCTGGAAGCGGCGACCCACGAGCAGCGGGCGGCCGGGTTGCGCTCTGGCTCCTCACCGGCGGATGCGCTGTCGAGCCTGTCCCCCTCGGAACGGCAAGTCGTCCTGCTCGCGGCCGAAGGTCTCACTAATCCTGAAATCGCCGCCCGCCTCTTTGTGTCGCCGCGAACGGTCGGGGCGCATTTGTACCGGTCCTTCACCAAGCTCGGCGTATCCAATCGCACGCAGCTCACCGCCTTCTCCCAGCCCTCCCGCGTGTGAACTAAAGCAGCGCTCAAGCGCCCCGCCGGGCCCCCGAGAACCGGCGGGGGGACATTCACGGGTCCGGGGGTCAGCCGAGCTCGCCGGGGACCGGGGCGAGGGCCCAGTCGAGGGCGAAGTCGGCGACGGCCTCCCAGCCGGGTTCGCCGCAGGTGTAGTGGTCCCGGCCGGGGAACAGCTTGTGCGCGGCGATCGCGGTGGAGTGCTTGGCGTTCTTCTCGTAGTTGTGCCGCTGGACGACCGGCGGCAGGATGTGGTCGCTGCCGCCGGAGATGAACAGCAGCGGGGCCCGGTCGTCGTCGGCGAAGTTGAACGTGGTCGCCGCGTGCGGGGTGACCGCGGCGAAGCCGCCCTGGAACAGCACCTTGGCCGGGGTGGGGGCCGAGTAGCGGTCGTAGGCGGCCTTGGACACCTCCTCGTCCTGGGCGTTGGTGAACGCGTAGTGGAACTGCTTGGGGGTCAGCACCGAGGCCTTGTTGATGTTGGCCGGGTTATCCAGGGCGGGCAGCACCGAGCGGACCTCCGACAGCGGCATGGCGTTGATGCCCTTGACCGCGGCGCCGTCGATCGACACCCCGGCCGAGCCGAGCCCGTTGCCCACCAGGAGCTGGGCGAAGGTGCCGCCGAAGGAGTGCCCCATGATGACCGGGGCGGTGTCGAGCTTGCTGATGTAGTCGGTCAGGTGGTCCATGATCTCGCGGACGCCGACTCCGGCCACCGCGTCCGGGTTCTCCCGCAGCGCCTTCAGCCCGGCCTCGCCCTGGCCGATGCCGGGGTAGCCCGGGGTCAGCACGGTGAAGCCGCGCGCCTCGTAGCGCTCCACCCAGTGCTCCCAGGCGAGCGGGGTCATCCACAGACCGTGGATGAGGACGACAGTGCTAGTAGACGGGGTTGTCACTGGCTGGCCTCTTTCTTCGCGGCAGAGTTACCTCGGACAACCTCATACTGCTGGCGCGGCGGCCGAGCCGCCCAATAGGCCGCTCGAATAGTTGCAGTGGCCATCGTCGCTGTACAGGGCGGGCCTCATGGCATCATGACAATGCGTGCCTTGGCCTTGCCGCGCAGGACTTCGGCGATGGAATCGTTGACCGCGGCCAGGGGCCTGGTCTCGTTCGCGTACTGCACGGCGAGGTGGCCGAGGCCGCCGACGCCGGAGATCGCGACCAGGTCTCCTGGCCGGACGTTGCCCACCTTGACCGCCTTGTAGGTGGTCACGCCGGCGCAGCTCAGCGGGGCCGCGTCGAAGGGGTCGATCCCGTCCGGCACCTTGGCGGCGAATGCCGCCTCGGCCAGGAAGTACTCGGCGAAGCAGCCGTCCACGGAGTAGCCGGTGTCGAGCTGCTGCAGGCACAGTGTCTCCCAGCCGGTCAGGCAGTGCTTGCAGCTGCCGCAGGCGTAACCCAGCCACGGCACGGCCACCCGCTGCCCGACGGCCAGGCCGCTGACCCCGGCGCCGATCGCGTGCACCAGGCCGACACCCTCGTGACCCGGTACGAACGGCGGGGACGGCTTGACCGGCCAGTCCCCGTTGGCGGCGTGTATGTCGGTATGGCATAGGCCGGATGCTTCCATCCGGACGTGACCTACCCCCGGGAGGGCGAGGGAATGGGCCGGTCCTCGCTCACCAGCGGTTGCCCGAACTGTCGTACGGCTGCTGCCTTCATTTCTTCTCCCAGTGATGGCTGAACATTTAACGGCTGTGATTTGTGAAGCGGCAGCCGCTAGGTAAGGGGCTCCGGCAGGCGCTGTTGCGCTGCGTTCATCAGCCCTCGCCGCCTTCGCTGCGGGTGAGCACTACCTTGAGCGCGCCGCTGGCCTCGGGATTGCCGAACACGTCGTAGGCCTTCTCGAAGTCGTTCAGATCGAAGTGGTGGGTGACGAACTGGGCGGCGTCGAGCTGCCCGGAGGCGACCAGCCGCATCAGGGTCGGGGTGGAGGAGGCGTCCACCAGCCCGGTGGTGATGGTGATGTCCCTGGCCCACTGCTCTTCCAGGTGCAGCACGGCCGCGCCGCCGTGCACGCCGATGTTCGCGATCCGGCCACCCGGCCGGGCCAGCCGCACGGCCATCTCGAAGGTGGCCGGGGTGCCGACCGCCTCGATCGACACGTCCGCGCCGAGCCGCCCGGTCAGATCCTTAATCACGGTCATCGGGTCTTCGCGCGAGTCGTTGACGGTGACGTCGGCGCCGAAGTGACGCGCGGCTTCCAGGCGGGCGTCGGACAGATCGACGGCGACGATGTGGCTGGGGCTGAACAGCCGCGCGGAAGCGATCGCGGCCAGGCCGACCGGGCCGGCGCCCACCACGGCGACCACGTCGCCCGGCCGGACGCCGCCGGCCAGCACGCCGACCTCGTAGCCGGTGGGCAGGATGTCGGCCAGCATGAGCATCGCCTCGTCGGGCACGCCGTCGGGGATCCGGTAAGTAGAGGTGTCCGCGTACGGGACGCGCACGTACTCGGCCTGGGTGCCGTCGATGCGGTGGCCGAGAACCCAGCCGCCCTGGTCCAGGCACTGACCGTAGCGTCCTTCGCGGCAGTACTGGCAGGTGCCGCAGGCGCTGATGCAGGAGACCAGGACGCGGTCGCCGGGCGAGAGCCGGTGCACGCCGGCGCCGACCTCGTCGACGGTGCCCACGGCCTCATGGCCGAGGATCCGGCCGGCCTGAACCTCCGGGACGTCGCCCGCCAGGATGTGCAGGTCCGTGCCGCAGATGGTGGTCGCGTCGACCCGGACGATGACGTCATCCTCATCGATGATCTCTGGGTCGGGAACCTCTTCCCACGCCTTCCGGCCGGGACCGTGATAAACGAGCGCCTGCATCGCTGCCTCCGATTGCTGTCTGGCTGTCGGTTCAAGCCTCGCTCCGCGCCCAATCTGGCGACAGGGGCCGAAGGTCCCGGGATGCGGCCCGAAGGTCGGGGTCCGCCGCGGGCCGTGCGTGGCTAGGGTCGAGAGTGGGCCGACCAGGCCAGGAAGCACCGTGCCGGGAAGGAGCACCAGCGATGGCTGACCGGGTAATGGAAGAGCTTGACGAGAACGAGTGCCTGCGCCTCATAGGGCCAGGAGGGATCGGCCGGATCGCTTACGTCGGCCGGTTCGGGCCGGCCGTGCTGCCGGTGAACTACAAGCTGCAGGGCGGGGCGATCGTGTTCCGCACCGCCGAGCACGGGCCGCTGGATGAGGACCTGCGGACCGGGATCGCGGACGCCGACTACAAGGTGGCGTTCGAGATCGATGACATCGACATGGCAGCCGGGCGGGGCTGGAGCGTGCTCGTCCAGGGACCGGCTCATCATGTTCGGGGAGCCGAGCTGGACGTGGCCCGCGGCGCGGGCATCGAGCCCTGGGCCCCGGGCGACCGGGAGCTGTTCGTCCGGATCGTCCCGTCCCGCATCACGGGCCGCCGTGTCGCCCCCGCCTGACGGCGAGCACGCGAATGCCCCGGGCACGGCCCTCCGTGCCCGGGGCATTCGCGTGTGCGGCGCTCCCCCGGTTTTCCGCTGGCACCATCGCGATCACCCCGCGGCAGGTCGTCCCCGGGCGCTCTCCTATCTCGTCGGGCCTGACCCGGCGACGCCGAGGTCGCGGAGCATGTTCTCCGCCGTCGAGCCGGACCTTCGGGTGGCGCGTATCCGCGCCAGCTCCGCCCAGGCCAGGCCGGCCCGCAGGTCGAGGTAGCTGAACGCGGGCAGCTCGCCGCGCTCGGCGCGCAGCAGCAGCGCCCGCAGCGATTTCCTGGTGACCGGGCGGCCGCCAAGACCGGCGATAACCGTGGAGATGATCGTGTCCTCGACGATGTGGGCCTGCGGGGTGATCGGGTAGGCGCAGATCACCTGCGGGCGGCACAGGGCCACGGCCTCGGCGACCGCGCGGGAACCCTCGATCTGCTTAAGCATCGGTCAGTGCCTTCCGCGCCTGGAACATCGGCTGGCTCCCTTGCTGGTCTCTTCTTCGGCGTCTGTTAACCGGATGACCCCCGGTCGGCGCCTTGAGCCAGCGCCGGCCGGAGGTCATCCGCGTTCTGTAGATTCTCGTGTCTGGTGTGGGTTGTTGTCGGTCATGTGCTGCTTAGGCGGTGGTGGCCGGGGTGATGCTCTCGTGTCCAGCCGGCTGCGCCACGGTGCCGGCGCCCTGGGGGCGGCGGCCGAAGGCGAGCAGGGCGGCGGCACCCAGGCCGGCCACGGTCCCCAGGCCGAACAGGACCAGCGAGACGATGTAGACGATCTGGGAGACCTTCCACCAGCCGTAGGCGCTCAGCAGCATGCTGCGCAGCGTCTCCCCCTTGAACACGGTGCTCACCGTGGCCGCGAGCTTCGTGTTGGCCGGCGCGGCGATCGAGGCGGCCGACAGCTGGGAGTAGGTCTTGCCCGCGCCCATCTCCTGGATGTGCACGGCGATGAAGTGGTCGGCGTAGGCCTCGGCCTGCTGGCCGGTGAGCATCTGCTGGCCCGCGTACTGGCTGACGGACGGGACCATCGACGGGGTGATCTCGGTGCCGGCCTTGGCGTGCGCGAACGCAGCGGCCGGGGGGAAGAAGATCTGCTGCGCGGCCAGCTGGCCGCGCACGGTGTTGTGCACGTAGGCCGACCCCCACAGCGCCAGGCCCCCGGCGATCAGCAGCACCGCTGCCAGGGCGGCGCTCGCGGCGGCGAGCAGGGTACGGGTTGAGAAGCGGCGCATCGTAGGCCTCCATAAGATGCGGGTCGCTTTGCCACGGCCCGCCGGGCTGAACTGTCAGACAGCAGTGTCGCGCCGCACCGGCAGGCGCCGTCACGGCCGGACGTCACCACCCGGCGGGCCCTTTGGCCCTAGCCGCCCCGCCCCCGCCGCCGCATCCTGACCGCAGGAGGTGACCCCATGATGGAGATAACCGGACCGGTGCTGGCCCGCCAGCGGATCCTGGCCGGCCTGCGGGCCGGCCAGCTGGACACGCTGGCCACGACCGCGTCGCAGGTCATGTTCCCGGCCGGGCACCGGATTTTCGCCGCCGGCGGCCCCGCGGGCGCCTTCTGGCTGATCGAGTCCGGCTACGCCGCCCTGGACGTGCCCGTCCCGGGCGAGCACCCGGCCATCATCGGGACCGTCGGCATCGGGGGCCTGCTCGGCTGGTCCTGGCTCCTGCCCCCCTACCAGTGGGCGTTCGGCGCGGTATGCGCCACCCAGGTCACAGCATTCGAGTTCAGCGCGCAAGCCGTCCGGGACCACTGCGCCGCCGACCCCGACCTCGGCTACGAACTCACCCGGCGGATGTTCCAGGTACTCGCGGGACGGCTGCAGGACACCGCAGACAAGCTGATCGCCCGATCGGTGGCGTGAGCTCGGAGGTACATGTCGCGGTGGCGCCGCCCCCGCGGGGGCGGCGCTCAAAATCACCGCTTGCTCAAGGCGAAGGCCGCGTGCGCCGCCTCGCCGACTCGCGCTCCCCATGAGCAAGCCCGCACGGCCTCGCCGTCGATTAGTGTGTTCCGTCCGTCGACGAGGAAGCTCTCCGGCGTGAGCAGCACGCGGCAGCCGCGACGGGTCAGCAGCCGCGCAATTGGCCGGCTGGCGCGGCCGGTCAGCGCGGGCAACGCGCTGAGCCTGGTGTCGAAGGCCGCGGCGAGCACGCCTTCGGCGTCAAGCGCCTCAAGCCAGGCACGCAGGCCCGGTCCGTCGGCGTCAGGGTCCATGATCAGCCCGCTGTCCGGCTCGCGGGCCGTTTCCGCCGCCATCCTCCGGGAGGCGATGGTCGGCATCCCGTGCCGGTGCGTCGGGGCGCCAGCCACAATCAGGTCGGCCCCGGCGGCAAGCACCCGGCTCGCACGGGTCACCGGCACCAAGGTCACCTCATGCGCGGCGCTCAGCCCAGCGGCGACGTCAGTGGCGACGGCATGAGTGTTTCCGTACATCGACTCGTAGACCACGAGCGCTCGCACGAGGACCACATCCTTCCAGTGACTGGCGCGTAACGGGATCTCCCGCTCCTGCTCCTAGCCTTACCGGACCCCGAAGCGCCCGGGCAGGGGCGAAGCTCGCCTTATCCAGTGCCGATGGTCCCGGACCAAGGGCCCTGATGCCGATCGGAATCTCACGGTTTGCTTGCTGTCAGTGCGATGTCAGGAGGGCACGATGGTGGCAACTGCGGCGCGAGGGCCGGCCGGGGGAAATCTCCGCGCCGACCCCGCGCACCGCCTGATACCGGAGCCGCCGGAGAGCTTTTGGTACTCGCTCAAGTGCCGGGTCCTCGGGCCGCCGCTGGTCACCGGTCAGCTGGCCGGCCAGCGGCTGTCCCGGCCGCTCGCGCTGGGCGTGCTGTCCTGCGACGGGCTCTCCTCGGCGGCCTACGGCACCGAGGAGATCCTCTACGCCCTGCTGCCGTTCTTCGGCCTGGCCGCCTTCGCTCTGGTGCTCCCGCTGACGCTGCTGGTCCTGTTCGGCGTGCTGCTTGTCTCTGTCTTGTTGTACAGGGGCCGTGCTGTCGGTGGCGCTGATGCTGGTGGCGGGGGCCACGGTAGACGCCCTCATCCCGTTCTACGCGATCGGCGTATTCACCGGGTTCGCGATGGCCGGGTTCGGCATGGCCAGGTACCACCGCCGGACCCGGGAGCGGGGCTGGCGGCGGAAGCTGGTGATCAACCTGGCAGGCGGGATCTACACAGCGCTGGTCGTGCTGCTTTCGTGTCAAGTTACGGCTTTCCCTCACACCCGTGCCCCCACCTACCGCCCCCCGACACTACTGCAGCTCTGCCGCCAATGGGTGGACGCGGGAACGGGGATCCCGCTCGAGCTAGCTGACTGCCCGGACCGCCGCCTGGCGCACGCTGCGGCCCGGCTGGCGACCTCGCTCGCCGCCGCACCCGGCACGCACGTCACAGTCGTGCTGCCGCGCCGCTGCTACCCGCCACTGGCCGGGCGGCTACTGCATGACCACACCGCGGACCGGATCGCCCGCGTCGTCAGCCGCGTGCCCGACGCGGCGGCCGTGTCCCCTTCGACGTCACGCACCGGGTGGGGGTGGCCCAGGCGAAGCGGTCCACGCTTGCCGCGGCACTGAGACCAAGGGCTCGGTGCCCGTCGGCCGGATCGTCTATACCCGGCAGGCGCTCCCCGCGGTCGAACTTGTCAGTTTCGCGCTTGTCGACGGCGACATCGTCATCAAGACGAGCGCCGAGGGCGAGCTCGCCGCCGCCACGCGCGAGGCCGTCGTTGCGTTCGAGACTGACAGCGTGGACCTCGCCGGGCAGGCCGGCTGGAGCGTGGCCATTGTGGGGCAGGCGCGGGCGGTAACCGACGGCGAGGAGACCCGCTGCCTGGAGCGGGTCGTGCTGACGTCATGGATCCCAGGGCAGCGCGGCCATTTCATCCGCATCTCGCCGGTCATCGTGAACGGACGGCGCGTCGGCGCCCAGCAATTTAGCGGAGGCTCTTATGCGCGTCATTACTGAACGGCAGCTGGCGATCGTGCTCGGCGGGCTGGCCGGCACCCCGAGGGTCGTCGTCGGCGGCAACTTCGCTACCCCATGGCGGGCCTTGGCCGTGCTGGACGGCACGCTAGCGCGGTACCGGCTATTCGCGCTGAACGCGCAGGCAGGAATGCCCAACCGGGAGGGCGTGATGTTTGAGTCGCCGTTCGTGGGGCCGGGCATGCGCGGGCAGAGTCGGCTGCGCTACTTCCCCTGCCGGCTGTCGCTGGTGCCCGCGCTGCTGAGCAAGGTTGGGCTGCACCGCAGGCACGGGCTGGCCATCTGGTCGGAGATGTTCAGCGACGGCGTGCTCGGCCTCGCCAAGGCGGGCGCGCTTGACCCGGGCCAGCCGGTTACCGGGTCGTTCGCGTTCGGCAGCACCGACCTTTACACCTGGATGGACCACAACCCGGACGTGCGGATGCTGCGGACCGAGACGGTCAACGACCCGGCGCAGATCGCCCGGCGACCGCGAATGACCTCCGTCAACGGTGCGCTGCAGGTAGACCTGTTCGCTCAGGCCAACGCGACCAGGGTCAACGGGAGGGTTCATTCCGGGTTCGGCGGGCAGCCGGACTTCGTGGTCGGCGCACTGCACTCACCAGGCGGGCAGGCGATCATCGCGCTCCCGTCCTGGCACCCCAAGGCGGACGTGTCCACGGTGGTGCCCCGGATTGACGGGCCGGTGACATCCTTCCAGCACAGCTTCATCGTCAGCGAACAGGGAACCGCCGCGATCTGGGGCCATGACGAGCAAGGGCAGGCGGAGCAGGTCATCGACCATGTCGCCCACCCGTCGGTGCGCGACCAGCTCCGGGAGGCCGGACGCTCTCTCGGCTTTGGCCTCTAGGGGCTTCCTGTCTCGGGCCCTATGCCCGGACGACGGCCGGAACCCTCCATTCCAGCCCGGTTCCCGGGCCGCGGAGCTTCGCGCTCGACCGGGCGTGGCTCTAGAGCTGCCTACAGCTGGCTGCCCACGGACCCGGCCACGCCGCCGTCCTGCTTTACGGCCTGTCGGAGTGGATGGCCCGCAAGGGCTACGCCTCGGTCAGCGAACTGCGCGGCATACTCGCCGTGCCCGCGGACACTGATCGGGCGGCCTGCGAGCGCGCGGGCCTACATCCCGGTGCTCGGCGCCAACGGCGTCCCCGTGGACCGAGTAGCGCGGGCGGACGGGTGAAATCATCTTCCGTTCAGAAGAAGATCTGAGATCTTTTCCTGAACGGACGGTGGTTACTCACCGACCCAAAAGCTCTCCGGCGCACCTGATCGACACCGAGACCTGGTGTCCCGCGGCCGCAACGCGGGCGCCATGTTCGGTTCCAGTAACACCCTGCACCGACGATGAGCAACCTCAGGCGAGGTCTCTTTTACCTGGGGTTAAGCAGCGGGACAGGCGGTCCAGGTCAGCCGGGTGCCTGCTGGCGGGGGCGGTGATCTGAAGGGTCCCGCCGTTGTTTTCGGCGCGGCGGCCGCAAGCTGGCCAGGCGCTGGATCTGGCGGGTGCGCCGAGGCCGCGGCCGTTGTCGGCGATGTCGAGCGTAATCAGCCCATCCTGCCGGGTCAGCGCGATAGTGACGGTGGTGGCGAGGGCGTGGCGGGCGCAGTTGGATAGGGCCTCGCGGGTGACGGCAAGGATGTCGTGGGCTACGGTCTCGTCCGGGCCTGGGCCGGGCGGGAGGGTGAAGCGGACGTCGGCGGTGAACCCGAGCTGCGGGGCGTACTCGTCGATGATCTCCATGACCCGGGCTTGCAGGCCGGCGGGTTGCCGGAGCCCGTAGATGCTGGCGCGGATGTTCTTGATGACCTCGTCCAGGGTGTCGGCGTAGCCGTTGACCCGCGCGGCAGTGGCCGGATCGCTGCGGGCGGCCTGGCCCTGAAGTTCCATGCCGAGGGCGAACAGCTCGCCGATGACCTGGTCGTGCAGGTCGCCCGCGATGCGGTCGTGGTCTTCCGCCCGGGCCAGCAGGACCTGGTCGGCGCGAGCCTGTGCGAGCTCCATAGCCACGGCGACATGGCTGACGAACGAGGCGGCCATGCCCAGGTCGGTCTCGGTGAATCCCGGGCGTGCGGCCAGCCGCCCCAGCAGCAGCGCGCCGAGAACCCGCTCGCCCGCCGCCAGCGGGACGGCGATCAGCGGGCCTATCCCGGCGCCGAGCGCCGCGGCCGCCGCCTGGAGGCGGTCGCCGGCGATCAGGCTCGGCTTGCCGCTGCCGATCACCTGCCCGGCCAGCGACCCGGCCAGCGGCGCTGTCCGTCTCATCAGGCCCGCGGCGAGCGCTCCGGCGGTGCCGGCCACGATCACCTGGCCCGGGTCATGCGGCACGGCCAGGACGGCGAAGTCCGCTTCCGCGGCGGCTGCTGCGTGCCCGGCGATCAGCGCGTGCGGACGTCCCTGATTTTCAGCCAGCAGCAGCGGTGTCAGCTGGGTGGACGCGTCGAGCCAGCGGCGGCGCTGCTCGGATTCCGCGAACCGCCGCGCGTTCGCGATCGCCGCACCGGCGGTGGCGGCGAGCGCGATCGCCAGCTCCTCATCGTCGGCGGTGAACTCCCCACCCGCGGCGCGCTCGGTGAGGTAAAGGTTGCCGAAGACCTCATCCCCGATGCGGACTGGGACGCCGAGGAAGCTGCCCATCGGCGGGTGCGCCGGCGGGAATCCCGCCGCCGCCTGGTGTGCGCTGAGGCTGGAGGCAGTGGCCTGGAGATCGCGCTGTTCGTGACGGGGACGATCCTGCTGACGCGTCTGGCGACCTGGGCAGGCTCGCGGATCACCGACCGGATCGATGCCAGCGCACAGGAGACGGATACGGTGGTCCGCTCGGGAGGCTTCAAAGCACCGGCACGCGGTGGTCCAGGTGATCACCTGGACCACCTTGGCGGTCATCTACTGCGCAGCCGCGGTACTCATCGCGACGCGCCTGCGCATCCCGGTGGGGAGCCTGGCCGCCCCGGCTGCCGTGGTGGCCGTCGCGCTGGGGCTCGGGGCGCAGCGCATCGTCGGCGACATCCTGGCCGGCTTCTTCATCATCACTGAGCGCCAATACGGCTTCGGCGACCTCATCAGCCTTTCGGTGCCCGGCCTGCCCAGCCCGGCGATCGGGACCGTCGAAGACGTCACGCTGCGGGTGACCACGGTACGGACCGCCAGCTGCGAGGTGGTCATCACCCCCAATGGCCAGATTTCGCAGGTTACCAATCTCTCGCGCGACTGGGCGCGCGCCGTGGTGGACGTGCCGGTGCCCGCGGCCGTGGACGTCAACCAGGTGAGCGACCTGCTGCGGCTGATTGGGGATGCGGCCTACAAGGAACCGGGCGTACGGCGGCTGCTGCTTGATCCCCCGGCCGTCATGGGCGTACAGGGAATCGACCTCGACCAATTCCAGATCCGCCTGGTCGCCAGAACCTTGCCGGGCAAGCAGTTCGAGGTCGGGCGTATCCTGCGGGCCCGGCTCACGGCCGGGTTGCGGCGCGAGGGCATCAACCTCCCGGCCGGCCTGGGGACGGCCGAGCCGGCCGAAGCCGCCTGATGCGGCGCATGCGGACCTCGACCTGGATCTTGACCGCGGTCTTCCTCATCATCGCGGCAACCTACCTGCTCGTCAGGCCATCACCGGCCGCAATCGTTGTCCTCACCCCAGCGACGGCACCGTCCCCGGCGACGGCACCGACCCCGGCCTTACCCGTACCGGTACCCACTGCGTCACCCTCTCCCACCACGCCGAGATCAACCGCGCAGGCCAAGTCTTCTCCCGCGCCGGAACCGGCCGCCACGACAAGGCCGGCGAGCTCAGCATCCCCAACCGACATCTTCGGCCTCAGCCTCTTCCTCAGCCTCGGCCTAATCGCGGTCAGGTAGCAACGCGACTTGCCAGTCGTCTCGGTACACCACCGTTGACTTGGACGGATTCTTGCGCCTGATGACGCGGAAGGCGCGACCACTGGCTCGAGCCCCGGCCGCCACGCGCAGGCCATAGGCTCGCCATCCGCGCTCGGTGAACCAGAAACGCACTCGGGGGTTGGACAGCATAGGCATCGGCAGGTCGCCCCATGCCTCATCCGCGACTCCGGCGTTCCACGCACCCATCAGCCGGCCTGGGCCCAGCGAGATCTCCAGGGCGCCGGACTCCTCCGACCAGACCCACTCGCTCGACTCACCGACCACACGGTAGATCAACTACTCACCCCGGCCGTCGTCTAACTAAGTGATCGTCAGCCGCCGATCGCGTCCGTACGGGCGTCGCGCTCGCGCAGCCACCCGATCTAAAGTAACGCCGATCCGGCCGCCCTGCTCGCGCAGGACCGGCTACGGGCGGTGCGGCAGTCGCACTTTCATGAGCAGCGCGAGCAGGGTGCGCTGTTCCTCCGCGTCGAGGTCGGCGAACAGGCCGGAGGAGTGGAGTCGCGTGCTTAGCGCCTCCCACAGCTCGTGCCCGCGCTGCGTGAGGGCCAGGGTGCGCTTGCGGCCGTCGCCGGGATAGGGCTGCCGGGCCACGAGTCCCGTGGCCTGAAGTTTGTCAGCGGCGAGACTGACCGTAGAAGGGTCGCAACGAAGGCGGGCGGCCACATTCCGCATCGTCGGCGGCTCAGTTCCCGGGGTAAGCGCCCACAGGACGCCGGCGACGAAGGCCGGCACCTCGAACTCGGCCAGCACCTGGGCGACGATCGCCTCCACGGCGTTCCCCGCCTCCATGAGGACACGGACGATCTCGGCTTTCCGCTCGACGTCGGCGCGTGGGGCGGCCGACGCTCTCACGTTATGCCCGGTGGTCATGCGGTCCATGATACATTCCAAATATCAATGAGAAACTCAATGAGTCTAGGGGCCTAAATGACTAGTTCTCACGCCGGCGCGACGGTACTCGTCACGGGCGGGACGGGCTACCTGGCCTGCTGGGTCACGGCCGGGCTGCTCCAGCGCGGCTACCGGGTGCGCACCACCGTGCGCAGCCTCGGGCAGGCGGAGCAGGTGCGCGGCGCCGTCAGCGAGCAGACAGGCGAGGAAGCGGCCAGGTCCGTCGAGTTCGCGGCTGCCGACCTGCTGGCCGACGAGGGCTGGGATGAGGCGGCCGCGGGTGCCGACTACGTGCTGCACACCGCGTCGCCCATGCCCTTCAACCCGGGCGTTGACCTCATCACGACCGCCCGCGAGGGCACCCGCCGTGTCCTGGGCGCCGCCGCCCGCGCGGGGGTGGCGCGCGCCGTGCTCACCTCTTCCGGCGTCACGGCCGTCACTGACGACCCGGACGCGCCCGCAACAGAAACCCTGGCCCGACTGGTAGGGGGCGACCTGGCTAAGCGGTCATGAGGCGCGCACCCGAACGACCTGCTCCGCATGGCTCATATCGAGGGCCCGGCGCCTACTGCGCCGTAGCGAAAACACCGCGGGCCTGGGTACCGTCAGGCAGCTGCCAGACTGCGGAAAGACACGGGCGTCCTGCCTCACCGCCCAGGGCAGCGCTGCCGCCCGGCCGTAGGACCCGGTGAACCCGCACGGTCAGCAGGCGTTTCCCGGTGCCATTCGCGGCGGCGGTCTCGATCCACAAGTCGGTGCCCGCCTGGCCGCTGGCCGCGACGACCGGCCCTGTCACCTGCAGGGACTCGTCCGTCACTGCGGTAGGTCAGCGGCACCTGGTAGGTGACAGCACCGTCCCCCGTGCCGTCCGTCACCACCATGAACTCGATTCCGACTTCCCCTTGCGGGTCATCGAGCCGGAATCCGCCGACCTTGGCCAGCGCCGGCTCCCGTCCCGGGCCAGGCGTACCAGGGCTGAGCCGGCAGCCAGCTCGCCAGCAGGTCCAGCTTCCCCGGGACCAACGTGGTCTTATGAATGATGGCCATACGCCGCCCTTCTCCCGCCGGGTATCAGGCCGGAAGCCGCCTGCCCGCACAGATCGTCCACATCCGCATCGCGGTTCACGACGCTACAGGCAACCAGCCAGCAGTGGCACCGTGAACGATCCGGCGGCGGGCCGCGAAGTCAGCTGACGCGGCGGTAGCGGATGTGGGTGGTCAGCGGCGAGTGAAGCACTTCGGCAGGCTCGAAGCCGAAGGACTCAACCCCGTCGAAGATGCGCTCGCCCGAACCGAGCAGGACGGGCGCGATGTCGAGGGTGAGCTCGTCGATCACGCCGGCGGCCAGCGCCTGTCGGACGGTCGAGGCCCCACCGGCGATGTCCACCCCGTTGTCCCCGGCGGCCTCACACGCTGCGGAGTAGGCCGCGTCGAAGCCCTCGGTGACGAAGTAGAAGGTCGTCCCGCCGTCCATCGGGATCGGATCATGGCGGTAGTGGGTCAGCACGAACACCGGCGCGTGATACGGCGGTTCAGGGCCCCACCAGCCCGACCAGTCATCGTCCCAGTCCCCGCGGATCGGGCCGAACATGTTCCGCCCCATCACATACGCACCCCGGGGGCGCATGAGCCACTCGTTCGCGATCTTGTCAGCGTCGTTGGCCCGCGGGTCGCCGATATGCCAGCCGTGCAGCTCCCGCTCCCCGCTTGCCCAGGGGGTCCTCCCGGCTCTGATCCGGCCCGGCGACGAAGCCGTCCAGCGAGATCGACATGTGGCAGGTGGTGTCCGGCACCGCGAACCTCCTCAATGACTGCGACTTGCAAGCAGTCGCGCGGCCCATGGGCGTACAACCGCATCGTGCGTGCCGCTCACCGAGCTAGGGGGGAACGCCTCACAAGGGTAGCCGTAGCCCCTCAACGATGCCTAGCCCGACACGATGCCACGTTCCTTGGCCTCGTTGGTCATGCGCCGATCGGACCTGCAAGGCAAGGAGCACGGACATGTCCAGGCACAGGCCGGCACCTTCGGCTAGCGGTCTCCCGCGCGGGTCACCACTGCAGCGGCAGCCACGGTGACGACCGCGACCGCCACGACCGAAGGCACGCCAGCACTCCCGGCGCGGGAGTGCTGGCGCGGGCCGTCAGGTCAGGGAAGAACGGACACTCCATTCGCGTACGAGTCGACGTCCACCATCGTCGTGGGGTTGGCGTCGGTGGCCGGGCCGCCGGCACCGTCGATGACTGACTGCAGGCCTCCGGACTGGCCCGGCGTCGGGCAGGTGCCGTTCACCGAGCAGGTGCTGGAGATGAACAGGTCCCCGGCATCGGTGAACTTAACGCCCGGCTTGTCGGGCGCCTGGTAGGCCATGGAGTCCTGCAGGGTGGCGTTGGTGTAGATGAACACGACGTAGCTGGCCATCCCGTACCCGGTGAAGGACGTGACGTTCGGGCTGACCTCGAACGCCGGGTAGCCGGCCTGGGCCGCCGACTTGTCCCAGGCCGCCTGGCTGGGGGGGTCGTAGGGCAGCTCGTTCTGGAAGAAGATGTTCGTGCCGCCCTGGCCGTTCCAGATGACCTCGCTCTTCTGGTAATGCTCGACCGCAAGGCCGTACGCGGTGACGTCGTCGCCGTTGACGACCACGCCGGTGTCGGCCTTGTTGTAGGTCCAGCCCGCTCCCACCTGGCCTTGCGGGCCGGTGATGGAGGTGTTGGCGCCGTGGTCGGCCCGCCACGCCCATACGTCGTCGATGATCGAGTGCGACGCGTTGTCGAGCAGGCTGACCGTGGCCGATACCGCAGTGGTCTCCGCGCCGCCGATGCGGAAGTACACGTCCTGGATCGTGTCCGGGTCGGCGGCGGTGCCGGCCGTCAGGCCGGGGACGCCCACCGAGACCAGCACCGGGGAGTTCACCGGGCCCGCGTCGACGATGAGCCCGGAGATCTTCACCCCCACGTTGGGCAGCGCGATGAGCGCCGCGCTGCCGTGCTGCGGCACCAGCGCGTCCTGGCTGGGCGAGCACGCGGTGCCCGCCGGCGGCGTGTAGCCCGGCGGGCACCCGTCACCGGAATAGACGTAGTTCCAGACATACCCGGCGGCGCTGTCGAAGTCGCTGTTGCGGGCGATGCCCTGCTGGTTGCCCGACCAGTCGAGCTGCCCGTTGATCTCGCTGTCGGCGACATAGCTGCCGCTGCCGTAGTCATTGGACTGGTAGCCCGTCTGCGAGCAGTAGGCCTGGAAGTTGAGGTTGCCGTTGATGATCATGTCGCGGACCGGCGACGCCTGCGACACCGACCACATGTCGGTCGAGCCCCCGTAGCAGTCCGTACGGGGCGCGGTGCGCGCCGCCCAGGGCGAGCCAGGCCGCGTAGATCGCCTCGTGATCCTGCTGCGGGGCCCCGGCCATCCGGTAAACCCCTTGCGCCACGCGTTCGATCGTGCCAGCCGAGGCCATCCGCGCAAGCTGCTTGCGGGAGACGCCGGCGCTCTCGGCCTGGGCAGTAGTAACCAGGCCCCACCGCCGCTCCGCTACGGAACCGAGCCGGGCCAGCGTCGAATCAGCCATGACAACTATTGTCCCCACTTCTGGGGACAAATGTTGTGGCACCCGCCGCCGGGCTCGCGGTCGCGGCGATGCATGAAGATGGGGTCGGGCTTACCCTGCTGCCGACAGAGTCGTCAGTTAATGATGTATTTACGCTGTTTGACGGCCGGTGCTTGCGGTCGTAATCATGTCGGCGTTTCCTGGATGCATGACGACTGCGGATGTTGAATATTCTGTCGCCACGCTCTGGCGTTACCCCGTGAAATCGATGCAGGGGGAGGAACTCAACGCAGCCGACATCACGGGAGTCGGGCTGCTAGGTGACAGGCAGTTCGCCGTCATCGACCCCGAGACCGGAAAGGTCGCGGGTGCGAAGAACCCCCGCAAGTGGCCGGGATTCTTCTACTTCCGAGCCGCGTACACCAAGCCGCCGCAGGCAGGCTCAGCGCTGCCCGCCGTGCGGGTCACGATGCCAGACGGCACCTCTGCCACAACCGACGAGGGCGAACTGCCGAAGCTACTGTCCGAAGCGCTCGGCCGAGAGGTCACCCTGTCCGCCGCGCTGCCGACCGCGACCGCCGAGGAGTACGTGATCGACGACGACGAGGTGGCGTCGTTCGATCTGCCTGCTGGGAACATTCTTCGACGCGGCCGTCGTCCACCTGGTAACCACCGCGACCCTCGACCGGCTGCGGTCCCTCTACCCGGAGGGCAGGTTCGAGCCCCGCAGGTTCCGGCCGAACATCATCGTCGCCTCCGGGCCGGACACGAGCGGCTTCGTGGAGAACGACTGGGTGGGCCACGAGATCGCCATCGGCGATCATGTCCGCCTTCGCGTGACCATGGCGACCGGCCGCTGTGTCATGACCACGCTTCCGCAGGGCGACCTGCCGAAGGACTCCGGAATCCTGCGCACCGCCGCCCAGCATAACAACGCGCAGATCGGCGTCTACGCCGAGGTCATCTCTGGCGGCCCGGTCCGGCGCGGAGAGCCCATCACGCTGCTGACCTAGGGCCTGAGTTCCCGTCCGTCAGTGTATGCCGATGTCTGCCCCTGGCGACTGGTGCTGGTTACTCACTTCGTTGCTCGGTCGGCAGTGGTGACCTACCACTGAGAACAGAGGAACGGCTGCTGTCGCCTACTTGTAGCTGAGCTGGACCAAGAGGTCGCAACTGGCTCCCGAGTGTGACTTCTTGAGGGGACCACCCACGGGCAACGGCGGGGCGTACAGCAGGAAGCCGTCGCCACCCGAGCACGACAACGTTCCGGCGGATTGTGCCTTGATGGCGATGAACTCACCCTTGGCAACATGCAAGTTGACCCGGAAGCTCTGGACGACGAAGTGGTCGCCGTCGGCGCCCCCACACGTACTCTGGCCCTTGTAGGTGATCTCGGGACCATTTGCCACGATCTTGGCCACGCGGGCATGCGGGACGGCCCTGGCCAGCTGGAGCCGGAATTTCCCGGCCACACACGACACCAGCTTCACGTGCTTGACGGTCCCCGTCTTCGGGGCCGTGAAGTTGCTGCCGTTCTCGAATGCGCTGATGGCCACCCACGTGCAGGTGGCACCGTCGGGGATCCCGCCGTTTTCATCGCACGACTGGCCGTTCTCGGCGTTGGAGGGCTGGCTCTGGGTGGTCAGCTTGGCCCCGAAGAATGTCGGAGTCGTCGCCGTCATGGATGGCTGCGAATCGGCCTTAGCCGCTGTCATCGATCCGGCTGAGACGGCGATTGCGGCCGCGGCCGCCGCGATCGTGATGCGACGCATCGTTGGCCTGGCCGGACGCAGGCGCGCTGACGCTGGATGGTGGCCCATGGAATGCTCCCCTTCGCTTGGCTGACTAGTGGTCCCAGGCTCTCGACCAGCCGGATCGCACGCCATACCTATCCGCCCACATGAACGCCCACACGATCACGCGCGTCCGACGTATTGTTACGGCAGGACGCTCTGCTCAGCGTGGGGGGCGAGGCGCGATCTGTCGGCTTGCGGAGGGCGTGGGCCTTGGCGGAGCAAGAGCGGGATTTCCTTTCCTTTAGCGGGCTGCTGCGGCGGCTCCGAGGGGAGGCGAAACTGACGCAGGAGGAATTGGCGGAGGCGGCGGGCCTTTCCCTGCGGGCGGTCAGCGACCTCGAGCGCGGTATCCACCCCACCGCCCGGAAGGACACCGCCCTGCTGCTGACCCGTGCGCTGGGCCTGACCGACTCGGCGGCGGCGGCGTTCGTGGCGGCCGCCCGCGGGCACACCCCGGCCGCTGATGTGCTGACCGCCGTAGCGGGTTCGGGGCGACGATCTGCCGCGACGATGCCCCGGGCGTGGAACACCCCCGCCCGCAATCCGGCCTTTACCGGCCGCGCCGATCTGCTGGCGGCGGTGAAGGAGCGTCTGCGGACCGGGCACGCGGCGGTCGTACAGGCGCTGTACGGGATGGGCGGGGTGGGCAAGACCCAGCTGGCGGCCGAGTACGCGCACCGGTTCGCCGACAGCTACGACCTGACCTGGTGGATCGACGCCGAGCACGAAGGACTGATCGGGGACCAGGTGGTCAGCCTCGGGCTGATGCTCGGCTGCGTTCCGGCCGGAGCCGGGACCGAGGCGGTGCGGGCGGCGGTGCTGACCGAACTGCGGCAGCGTGACCGATGGCTGCTGATCTTCGACAACGCGCAGAAGCCGGCCGATGTATCCCCGTGGCTGCCGGGCGGCGGCGGGCACGTGCTGATCACCTCCCGCGAGCGCGGCTGGGACGAGGTCGCCACGCCGGTTGAGGTTGACTTGCTCACCCGGGCCGAGTCGATCGAGATGCTGCGGCGCCGAGCGCCCTGGCTTACCACGACCGACGCCGACCGGCTGGCGGCCGAGCTCGGCGACCTGCCGCTGGCCATCGCGCAAGCCTCCGGGTTCATCGCCGACACCGGTACACCGGCCAGTCAGTACCTGGGTCTGCTGCAGACCCGAGCCGGGCAGCTGCTTGATCACGGGGTCCCCGGCTCTTACCCGTGCTCGCTGGCGGCTGCCACCGCGCTGCTGGCCGACCGGCTGGCCGACGAGGACCCGGCCGCGGCCGAGCTGGCCAGCCTGTGCGCATTCCTGGCGCCCGAGCCGATCCCCGAGTACCTATTCACCGGCGCCGCCGGCGTGCTGCCGGACGAGCTGGCGGCGGCGGCCGCCGACCCGCTGGCCTGGCGACGAACCCTGGCCCAGATGTCGCGACAGTCGCTCGCCCGGGTCGATCACCGCGGGCTGCAGATGCACCGGCTCACCCAGGCCATCCTCCGCGACCGGCTTGCCCCCGCCCACGCCGCCGCCGCGCGCGCCTGCACCGAGGCGATCCTGGCGGCCAGCGATCCCGGCGACCCGCCCGATCCCGGCACGTGGGCGCGGTGGGCGCAGCTGATGCCGCACGTCCTCGCGGCCGATCTCGGCGCCACCGACAGCCCCGCCCTGCGCGAGCTCGTTCGCCGCGTGTGCTGGTACCTGATCGAGCGCGGCGATGCGCGGGCTGCGCGTGATCTCATGATCGATCTGCGGCGGCAGTGGCGCGACCGGCTCGGAGCCGATCATCGGCACGCGCTGATGGCCGCGCACTATCTTGCCTGGGCGCTGTGGGAGCTCGGCCGCTACGCCGAGTCCCGCGACCTCAACCAGGACACGCTCGAGCGCCGTCGCAACGTCCTCGGCGACGATCACCCCGACAGCCTGAACTCCGCCCACAACCTGGCTATGGACCTGCGCATGCTGGGCGACGCACGCGCCGCCCGCGACCTGGACCAAGACACCCTGGACCGCTATCTCCGCTCGGAGGGGCGCGACCACCTCAGCACGTTGCGTTCCGCGAACAACCTGGCGGCCGACCTGCGCGCGCTCGGCCAGCCGGAGGACGCTCGCGAGCTGGACCAGGACACGCTGAACCATCGGCGCGGCGTCCTCGGCGACGATCACCCCGACACCCTGAACTCCGCCCACAACCTAGCCATGGACCTGCGCATGCTGGGCGACGCACGCGCCGCCCGCGACCTGGACCAAGACACCCTGGACCGCCGCCGCCAAGTCCTCGGCCACGATCACCCCGACACCCTGAAGTCCGCGAGCAACCTGGCAGCCGACCTGCGCGCACTCGGCCAGGCGGCCGATCCCCCGCCCGGTTCCGCGGCCGACGGCTGATAACCCTCCGCCGCTGCCGAGCCGACCGGGCGAATCGAGCGGGGCTGGTCCGGGTCGCGATCGGGCAGACCGATCATCGGCTGACCCCGGCGATGACTGATATACAGCGTTGCGGTAGCGACCCTGCCGGGACGGTCGGAGCGTACGCGCTCCGTGTACCGGGAGGCCTTGGTGCGCCTGCTCCGCTTCCAGTCCGGCCCCGAAGCCGAGCGAGACAGCCGTTTGGCTCCCGGCGAGCAGCGCAGATAACCCGATAGGCCCTCTGACCTGGAGCCGGTGAGCGGATTTGAACCGCTGACCGTCCGCTTACAAGGCGCACCCTACTAGTCGCCGGGCATGGCCGATTGTGGCCTGGTATGCCGCTGAACTGCGGCGATCGTCGGCGGTTGTTGCCCTGCGTCGCCTGATTCCTGCCGTCGCTGGCTCCCCGTTTGGCTCCCCAGGGGCCGATGACCCCGCCTCGCGCGGTTACAGAGCTGTAGCCCGCCGGATAGTGCCTGGACTACTCGGATCTGTCTCGCGGACGGGACAGCCCTCCTCATCTTCCTCGTCCTGCAACCGCTCAGCTCAGGTCCAGATCTGGCTGAGCGGCAGAATCCATGCCCAGTCCTCGTAGCGGTAGGCGTACTGGCCGCTGTAGAGGACGACGGCTTCCTGCAGGCGCGGGCCGAGCCGGTCTTTCAAGAGGCGAAGGCCGCGCAGGTCCTCACCACTGACACGGGTGCCTGCCTTGATCTCGAAGGCAATCACCTGGCCGTCATCGCGTTCGAGGACAAGGTCTACCTCGTCACCGGACTCCGTGCGAAAGTAGCCGGCCGATACCGGGGCGTCTGACCAGCTGACCTGTTTGAGAATTTCACCGACCGCGAATGTCTCGAGAAGATGGCCGTACTCGGTGAGGGTTGAGGGATCTGCCTGGGCGATCTTCTCCGGGGTGAGGCTGAGCAGCCAGGCCATCACGCCGGAATCGACCATGTGCACCTTGGAATGCTTAACGACCCGAGAGCCGAGAGTAGTGCCCCACGATGGGAGCCGATAGACAAGGAAAACAGACTCAAGGAGCTTGACGTAGTTTTCTGCTGTCGACCGCTCCAGGCCGATCGCACCGGCGACCGAAGTTATGTTGAGTACCTGCCCCGATCGGGCGGCGAGTTGGCCGAGCAACCGGGTAAGCATTTCGCGCTGCCGGACTCGCGAGATGTCCATGACGTCTTTGTCCACAACCAAGTCGACGTAGTTGGCGAACCAGCGGGAACGCGACCGGCCCGGCGGCCGGCGAAGAGCGACCGGCATTCCACCTGACGTCGCCCTCCGAGCGTATTCGTCTCGTGTTGCAGCCGCCGCGCCCGGCAGCCTCCCTTCTATCCCGTCGCCGTCAAGAAGCTCGGTCACGAACGTCTCACGGACATCGCCAATCTCGCCCTGGGTCAGTGGGAGCACGGGAATGATGTCGACCCGACCAGTCAGCGCCTGAGCCGCCGACGGGATGGCGGCGTACCTTGTCGATCCGGCCAGGACGTAACGCCCCGGGCGCAGGTCCCGGTTGAGCTGTGCCTTAATGGCGTCGAGCAGCTCGGGGACATGCTGATACTCGTCAATCAGGACTGGCTCGGCCGGATTCCAGCCAATTTTTTCCCGTTTTCCAACCTTCAGATTCCCGTTTTCCGTCCACTGAGTTCCGCAAATCCGACATGGGCTCCCAGAGGAGCAGCGTCACCCCTCAGAGGCCGGGCCCATTGACGTCCATCTGGCCCCGGACGAACGGCTCCGTCTCGGGCCAGCCTGATTTGCACGCTAAGCCCGCCCGGGCACAAGCAGCCGGCCATCTATGACAACGTTGCTGTCAAAACTCCCCGTACGGGGTGATCCTCCAGGGGCGTTTCGGCTGGTCAACAGGGAGCCGGTGAGCGGATTCGAACCGCGCTGACGGTGGCTGTTATCCTGTCTGCCACGGCATGATCCGTCCGCCGCCGCCATCCGTGCCTGCGTCTGCGATGGCATTGCCGGTCAAGGTCTCCTGGGGCCACGGTTACCCGTTGCCTGGCAGGCATGCCCTTCGCCAGCGGGATGCGCAGGGTCTCACCGGAGGTGGACGCAGCCATGCCGAAGAAGCAGACCACCGCCGGGAAGAAGGCACGCGCCGCATCTCGCGGAGGGGAAAAGTACACCACCGCCCTACGCAGGCAGCTGGCGACCGGCACTGGTGCCGCCGCGGAATCGCATGTGCCGGAGACGAGCGCCGCGCATCTTGTGGGTCTTGAGCACCGCAGCCTGCTGTACCATCCGCCGGGTTTCCGGCCTTTCCGCGGTACTGATCTGTTTGAGCGGATCGGCGGTGAGCCGACGATCGACAAGCTGGTTGACCTCTTGTACGAGGGGATCGGGGACGACGAGCAGCTGCGTCCCTTGTTCCCGCGCGACCTGGCTGACGGCCGGGCGATGCAGAAGCTTTTCTTCGCCGAGTGGCTGGGCGGTCCCCGTCGCTACAGCGAGCAGGCCCAGGCAGGTCTGAGGCACCGCCACGACGGTCTCCCGATCACCCCGGCGCTTGCCGGCCGGTGGCTGGGGCACTTCCGCCGGGCGCTCGAAGCCGCGGTCACGGCGGAGAACGACCGCAGGGCGATCTTCGCCCAGGTCCGCTCCCTGGCCCTGGTTCTCGTCAGCGGGCAGGTGGCCCCGGGACTGCCCTCCGGCCGGGGAAACAGGCCTGGCAGAAAGGACGCTCGGGGAAGCGAACCGGAGAGCAGTCCGCAGCAGGTGGCTTGGTGCGGGATCGGCGCCCGTAGCGTGGGTCGGGCGAAAGATCTGGCCCGCCGCGGTGATGCCGCCGGGCTCGGCTCGGCGCTAGCGCAGGCACCGGATCTGCTGGGCCCGACGTACGCCGCTGCGATTATGCAGGCGGCCGCCCTGGCCGGCCGCGCCGAGATCGTAGGGATGCTGCTGGACCGCGGCGTCGGAGCAGACCATCCCTTCTGGCTTCCGGTGAGCGTCACCGGGTTGGCGTTCGAGCGGGTGATATTCGTGACGCCGCTGTGCGCGGCCCGGATGAAGCGTCGTTCCGCGGCCGAGTCGCTGCTCCTGGCCGCAGGTGCCAACGAGGACGTGTTCACCTCGGCATTCCTCGGCGACCTCGTCTCTCTCGCGCAGATACTCGCGGCCGACCCCGGCCTTGCGCAGGCGGCCGATCCGGCGGCCGACGTTCTGGACATGACACCCGTCGAACACGCGGTCGCGGGCGGGCAGGTCCCAGCTCTGCGGCTCATCCTGGGCCACGTCGCACATCCGCTTCCAGGCGGTGTGCGGGCGTTGCGCAGTGCCGCCGCACAGGGCAGCCTGGCGATGGCCGAGCTGCTGCTGGCGCACGGGGCGGATGCGACACGCATCGGCGCCGGACGCTGGGTCCTTCATCCCCAGCTCGCTCCGCTGCTGGCCAGGCATGGTGCGGCGATCGACTCCTCCGGCTCGTGGATCGGTGCCAGCTGCACCGGAAACCAGGGCCGCAAGGACGATCCGGAGTTCGTCCGCGCTCTACTTCACCACGGCGCCAACGCGAACGACCGCCGTACCGGCGACCCGCTAGGTAGCAGCGGCGTCCTCGCGCTCAACGCGACAGCCCTGCACTACGCCGCCAAGGCAGGGTTCCTGAAGACCATCGAGGTCCTGATCGACCACGGAGCAGACCCAGCCGCCCGTGACAGTAACGGCCGCACACCGCTGGACTGGCTGGACCAAGCGTCACCGGCGGTCTCGCGTGCCGCAGTCCGGAACCAGCTCGCCCCCGGACCACATCATCGATGACCAGTGCGGCCCACGGACCAGGGATTCCTCGATAAGCGCTGTGCGCACCGAGCGGACGGCGCACCCGGTACCGCCAGGCCGCGTTTCCGCACGTCAGAGACCCTTGGAGCCGGTGAGCGGATTCGAACCGCTGACCGTCCGCTTACCAGGAGCCTTGTGACGCCCTTGGCGATTCCCGTCGGTCCGGGTAGTCAGCCACTCTACCTGCGTAGATTACTGCTGGTATCGGCAATGTTACCTCATAGGTCGTGTCGCGTTGTGCCGGAAAGTGCCGCTTTGTCCGTGGGTTTTCTGTGGGGGCCGACGCCTGGCAGCCGGACTTGTGGGGAAGCTGTGGGGAAAATGGAGCGCCCTTCTGACCTCCAACGACAGGCGCCGAGAAGGTTTTCCATGCCACGGAGCCCGGCGTTGAGCAGCCAATCCTCGCCCTGAACTTTCTGCTCCCGCAGCCGACCGAAGTCCAGCGGCATTATCCGTTCCGGCGCTCGGCGGATCGATGCTGACCGGCGGATTATGAGGAAACCGGCCCGGCCGCCATCGATGCAGGCAGGCAGCCTTCACCATCCATCAGCCCTGGTCAGCTGGGATCCCTCGGGATGGAGCGGGACCGGCCGGGATCTGGCAGGACGGGACAGATGTTCTCATTCTGTTCTCATCGGAGGCGGTTGCTTCAGCTGACCACCCGGATGCCGCCCGTGCGGCTCGGGCTGTCCGCTCGCCCGTCACGCGTCCGGGGTCAGCGCGCGAATCCAGTTCTTCTCCTCGGTGAAGGAAAGCGGGACCACGTACCCGTCGCGGTCTTCGACTTCGGCGATATGACCGAGGACGTCCTCGGGCGTCACCGCCTCGGGTGCCTGCGGGTACCAGCCGCGGGTCACGCCCACGAACACCTCGGCCAGCCGCCCGTACCCGTAGGTGAAGACGCGGCGGGTGAACGGGCACGACCGGCTGGCCAGTGCGACCACCACCGGCGCGACTTCATCGGGCCAGGTCAGCGGCTGGCCGTCCGGGTCGTACTGCCGCTCCGCGGCGGAACTGGCGGCGAGTTGCGCCCCTAGCGTCTGGGCCGCGTGGGCGGCGGTCGAGCGGGCCGTCACCGCCAGCGGCAAGATCGTGTTCGCGGTCACCCCGAACTGCGCGCCTTCGATGGCGAACACGTTGGCCAGCCCGACGATCCCGGCCTTAGCGGCCGCATAGTTGGCCAGGCCCGCGTTGCCGAACGTGCCGATCGACGACCCGACGAAAATAAGGCGTCCGTACCCGGCTCGCCGCATCGGCTCGAACGCCGCCTGACTGACGTGGAAGCTGCCGAGCAGGTGCGTATCGACAACGGCGGCGAAGTCATCGTGCGTCATCCGGTCGATGGGATTGGGCCGCCTCGTCCCGGCGTTGTTCACCACCGCGTCGACGCGCCCGAACCGCTCCAGCGCCGCCCCGACGATGTCGCGGCCGCCGTCGGGTGCCGCCACGTTGTCGTAGCTCGCGACCGCCATCCCGCCCGCGGCCCGGATCTCGGCCACCACCTGGTCGGCCACGGCCTCATCGTGGCCGCTGCCATCCAGGCTTACCCCGGCGTCGTTGACGACCACCGAAGCGCCGCGCCGGGCAAACAGGTGCGCATAGGCCCGCCCCAGGCCATTGCCCGCACCGGTCACGATGACGCACTCTCCGTCGAAGCGAACGTCCACGAGTCCTCTCTTAAGACAGACGGCAACCCGCCCGCCCCCGGCCGGTTTGCCCTCGCTGCGGCCAGCGGTGCAGCGCAGCTTACTCCCGGCGTCGCAGGACGGCACGCGCGGGCCGCGAGCAGCTCCACGGTCTCGTTCACGTACCGCCAGGCCGTGGCCACACCGACCCCGAACCCGGCCGCCACCTCGGCGAACGTCTCGCCCTTACGTGTAGACCAGGACCATCTGGGCCTGCTGGCCGGGGTTCAGCTTCCGCCACAGCGAACCGATCGAGGCCCGGTGGCGGCGGACGATCCCGGCGACATAGTTGAGGGTCTTGGAAGACAAAGGCAGAGCGGCACAGTAGAAAAGCACAGGAAGCCCCTGGTCATGAAGGTCGTTTTGGTCGACTGCCTCATCTACCGGGGCTTCCTCGTTCCCGGCGTCGACACGTTGGGTAGTCCTCGGTGCCGCCGGCTGGCACGAAGATGGCGGCGAGCTGTCCCTCGTCGTCGGCGGCCGCGGTCAGGGCGGCGTCGACCTCGTCGGCGTCACGGGCGTCGGACGCGACGACGCGCAGCCGGTCCGCTCCCGCTCCAGTGCGTGAGGCCAACTGCTCGCGTGCGTCGTCGAGCAGGGCCGGACGACGCCCGGTGATGGTGACGACGGCGCCCGGACTCCAGCAGGAACTCCGCCGCGCCCAGGTCGATGCCGCTGCTACCGCCGAGGATCGCGACGTGCTGGCCGGACAGGGAATCGATCTTCATCGGTACCGCCTTCGGCGCGGCGCGCCATCAGAGGAGCGGGTCAGAGGTACTGGTGCGCGCGCATCCAGCCGATGGTGGTGGCGAGGCCCTCGTCGAGCGGCGTCGGCGTGTAGCCGATGCTGCGCTCTGTGGCGCTTGTGTCGAAGTACGGGTCCGGGTAGACCCGCTTGGCCAGCGTCGTCATCGTGACGCCGTACTTCTCCACGACGGCCGGGTCGTCAAGGCGGTCCGGCGACACCTCCTCGACGCGGTGCTGGACGCCGGCGATCTCGCAGGCCCGGTTGCAGATTGCGGCGATCGTGCCGACGTCCTGCGAGCGGCCCATCGCCAGGTAACGCTCGCCCCGCACGCCCTTCTCGAGGGCGGCCACGCACACGTAGGCGCAGTCGTCGGCCAGCACGAAGGGCACCAGCATCGGCATCATCTGCTCGGTCTCGCCCCGGACGGCCGCGGCAATACGGGTGTTGAAGTTCGGGTGCAGCATCGCGCTGTGCTCGCACGGCGACGGGCCGTACGCGGCGCCGGGCAGCATGAACCGGATGTCCTCGCCGGCCTGGACCCTGGCCAGGCCCTCGAGGTAGGCCAGCCGCTTGGTCACCGAGTACGGGTCGCGGTTGCGGAACTCGAGATCGAGCGGCATGACCTCGCTCTGCGGGGCGTCCCACATGTTGAAGAACGTGCTGGTCAGTAGCTGGACGACCGGCGGGCCCCCCGCGAGAGTCGCCGCGGCCAGGACGTTGATCGACCCGATGACGTTGGGGTCCAGGCTCTTGGCGATCGTCGCCCCGGGCAGCCCTCGCAGGGCGGCCGTGTGGATGACGCCGGCCACGCCGTCGGTCGCCCGGACCACGCAGTCCAGGTCGACCAGGTCACCGCCCAGGACCTCGACGCCGAGGGCCCGCAGGGCGACCGCGTCCGGACCGTCCGGCGTCCGGGCGATGGTCCGGACCGCGTCGCCCTGGGCCACGAGCCGCTCGCACACCAGTGCCCCGATCATGCCGGTCGCGCCGGTCACCAGGATCCGCTTCATCGGGGGCCGCTCAGTTCTCGGTCCGGGTCGACATCACGACCGCCGCGCCGCCGCCGTGGCCGCGCAGCGAGAGCCGCCGTCGATCGAGATGTTCTGGCCGGTGATCCACCGTGCTTCCACCGTCAGCCGGGCCCCCGAACGGGCGAGGTACTGGGAGGTCCCGAAACCGGTCCCCGGTGCTGCCACCGAGGACCAGGATGTGCAGTCCGGCGAGCGCGTCGTTGGGCACGGCATCCTCCGCTACTTACCCGTGTCAGTACCCGCACGCTCGCAGGCCGGCTCGGCGGTGTCAAGGGCGCCGTCCCACGCCCGCCGCCTCAGGCCGAGTCACGCTCGACCAGGGTCGTTGGAGCCACGCCCCGGGAGGGGGAGTGGCCTCGCCGCGCAGCGCCGCGACGATGACTTCGCCCATCCGCCGGGCGACCCACGACGTGTCGATCCGCACCGTGGTCAGGGCCGGGACGGCCAGCTGGGCGGCCGGGACGTCCTCCGTACCCATCACAGCGAGGTCCTTCGGCACTCCCAGCCCAGCCGGTGCATCGCTCCGAGCACGGCCAGGGCGACGTCGTCGGCCGCGCACAGGACCGCTGCCGTCCCCCTGGCCCGGTGCGCAGGGCGCGCAGGGCCTCGACGGCGCCGGCCAGTTCCAGCGGGACGGTGAGCGTGGCCGGGGCGGCAACCCGGCCCGCCGGCAGGCCGCCTGGATCCCCCGGAAGCGGGGCCGCTTCCTCGACAGCGTCGGCACCGCACCCGACTACACCTTCCAGCTGGTGGAGCTCGTCGACTCCGACCTGCGGCGGATGTCGGCCCTCGTCCGCCAGTACGCCGACCTCCGCCTCGGCGGGACCAACGCCTCAGTCGTGGCCATCGGCGAGCGACTCGGGATCGTCACCATCGACACCGTGAACCTGCGGGACTTCGCCGCCGTCCGGCCGCGTCATGTTCCTGCGTTCATTACCGTGCCCGGACCCGGCTAACGCTCAGGGCCGCCAAAGCGCAGCCCTGCCGATTCGGCGCGGTCCGGTCGGCGTCGAAAATAGGGCCTGCGGCGAGTGCGACATCCATTTATGAGTGGCCTGTCGCTGAGGCAAAGGGCGGGGTTTCGTGGGACCAGCTGCCTAGTCCTGCCCTTGGCCTCGTCGGGACCTGGTGCTGGGGTTGCCTTGGTCTCCGCTGTCCGCGTACGATTACGGGCAAGGCTAGAGAGGGTGCCTCCGGGTTCGCGGGAAGGACTAGAGTCCGCCTCTCGGTTCATGCGCGCTTCCACTGTCTTGGTCTTCTTGACGAGCCTGAACGCGGACCTGGGCTCCGAGGAGACGCCGTGCCTGGCCTTCCTGAGCGTGCCGACATCGACCAGCTTCGCCGCAGGGCTCGTGAGCTGCTTCGCGCCGCCGTCGCCGGCGCGCCGGAAGCGCTAGCGCGGCTTCGCGCGGTACCGGGACGTCCCACCCTCGCAGCCGCCCAGCTCGCCATCGCCCGTGAGCACGGCCTCCCCAGCTGGCCCGCACTGCGGTCAGAAGTAGAAAGCCGCCGACAGTTCGCTGACCGGCACCCGCGCGCGGACGCCGGCCGGCCGGAGGCACAAGTCATCGCCCTGGGCCGGTGGTCGTTCGGGGGTGGCGGGACCATCGAGGTAGCGGAAGGCGAGCTAACCCTCGGCGTCCTGGTGGCAGGCCCGGACGGCGCGTCCCTGGAGGCCACGCTCGCGGTGGCAGAGGCCGTCGCGAGCGCGCGCGCGTCGCGGCGCTGGGTTCCTGAGCTGCGCGACGTCACCGTCACCGACGATCAGGGCTCGACGTCCCCCGTGCGCTTCGGGTCGGGGATCGGAGGGTACTCAGAGTCGAAGCAGCGGCTCTGGTTCGAGGCAGGTCTCGCGCTTGACCCGGTCCCAGGAGAGGGCCGCCGCTGGCTTGACGTGCGGGGACGGGGTGATTCGGTAACCCGCCTGCTGCGGTCCGCCCTGGCGCCCGTCCGGGTAGCCGGGCTGAGCCCGGTAGCGGGCAGCCCCGCCGAGCGAGAGCTGCGGGACACCGCCCGGAGGATTCTCCGGGACTACCTCCACCACGACCTGCGACAAGGCCCGGAACTGAAGCGGCGTTGCCGGGACCTGCTCGCCCGAGCGTCCAGGCTCCGGGAAGACGGGCTGACGGACGGCGCGAGCCCGCTGCCGGGTCAGCTCACCCGCCTGTGCACGGCACTAGTCAGGCAGCGCCCACCCCGCGGCCTGCCCAGCGGCTGGCACAGCGTGCTCGACGCCGCGGACCGCGCCGACGGGCAGCGGCTGCACCTCGACCTCGACACTGCACTGCCGTCGGCGGAAGGCACGGCAGTACGCCTCAACACCCTCGCGTCACAACCCGGCTCGTGGGAACTGCACCTCCAGGCCACGCCAGGCTGGCTGACCGACAACACCGACGGCCCGCCCCGGGGGGAACCCATGACGGTCTTCGCCGAAGACGACCTCGGCGGCTTGTACCTGAGCAATTTCGGCGGCAGCTGCAGCCGCCCGGGATACCAGGAGGTCAAGCTCGAGCTGCGACCCCGCCTGGCCCCCGGAGCCCGCCTCCTGACGCTCACCTTCGCGGGCCAGGCGCAGCAAGCTACCGCCGAGATACCTCTAGCGCCCTGACCCAGCATCGCAGCGTCGCGAGAGGGGCCGCCGACCCTGCCCGACGCGCCGAACAACCCGTCCTGCAACAGTCAACGGGAAGAGGCGCCCGTTATCGAATTACGCCATAACGGCGGTTCCGGCGCGTCGAGTGCGCGCGAGCGGCGCCAGGGATAGGGGTAACCTCGCGGGCCCCATCTTTTGCGGCTCGGGGTCGGACAGGGCCGGCGCCCCCGCACGGCCAACGATGAGCACCCGGTCGCGCCCCGGGCGAGTCTGATGCCCGTCGCCGTGCCCGTGCTCATCCCTGGCGCCGCCACCCGAACATGCCTTTAGGACGGTCTGCGGCGCCCTGTCACGGCGGACCCGGGGTCAGGGCCTGCGTTGATCTCTGCCTCTCGGTCGGGGCGGGAGCCTGCGCGGATGCCGAAGCGGGACTCCCACTTGGCCGGGTAGCCGGGGTCGATCGCGCTGGCCTCATTCAGGGCCTGGCGGTCGGCCGGATCCAGCTCCCAGCCGACTGCGCCGAGGTTCCCGGCGAGTTGCTCCGGGGCGCGGACTCCGATCACGGGGGCCGTGACGCCCGGCGCGTGCAGCACCCAGTTCAGCGCCACCTGCCCCGGCGTCTTCCCGATGCGGGCGGAGATTTCGCGGACGGACTGGAGGGTCGCCTGGTTGCGCCGGGCTCGACAGGCGGCCGCGCACGGTGGCCGTGCTGTTGGTCCCCGACCCGGCGCGGGTGCCCTCGAAGCTGGCCTCGTCGGTGTACTTCCCGGTGAGCATGCCGCCGGCGAGCGGGCCCCACGGCATGAGCGCCAGCTTCTCATGGCGGCAGAGCGACATGATCTCCCGCTCGGCGCCCCGCTCGACGAGCGAGTACTCGGCGGTGACCAGCGAGACCGTCTCGTAGCCGTGGAACGTCGCACGGCCCATCGCCTTGGCGATCTGCCACCCGAAGAAGTTGCTGACGCCGAGGTAGCGGACCTTCCCGGACCTGACCAGGGAGTCGAGCGCGGACAGCGTCTCATCCAGCGGCGTGACCGGGTCCCATGCGTGCACGTAGTAAACGTCGATCCACTCAGTGCCCAGCCGCCGCAGCGTGCGCTCGGCCTGGCGGAGCACCCGCAGCCGGGAGGTGCCCTCCGAGTTCGCGCGCCGCAGGGGCCCGTGAGGGGACGGCAGCCCGACCTTGGAGCCGATAAGGACGTCATCCCGGATGCCCTTGATCAGCGGGGCGAGCACTTCTTCCGAGCGCCCGTAGGCGTCGGCGGTGTCGATGAAGTTACCGCCGGCGTCGAGGTAGGCGCCCAGGATCTTCGCGCTGTCGGCTTCGTCGGCCTCCCGGCCGAAGGTGAGCGCGCCCAGCGCCAGCTCCGAGACGTCCGCGCCGGTCGAGCCAAGCTGCCGGAGCTGGAGGTCAGCCATGTGGTCCCCTTTCGTCGGTACCGCGTCCCGGCCGACGCCCGCTCTCCGATTATTAAACATCAACGTTGACATTGCTAGAGGCCGCCGCGGGCGGGGACCGGTCCTTGCCCCCGTCCCGCTTGAAAGTGCAGCGCCGCGGTAACCCCAGCCGCGCCGCAACGGGGCAAGGCATCCGATCGCCTGGCCCGTGCCCGGCCCTACGCCGCGTTCGGCAGCGGTGAACGGGTTCCGGTTCGGCTCGCCCGGGAGCCACTGACCCCCTCCTTCGGGTCCCCAGGTCAACGCGCTCTCCAAGGCTCCCCGGGGGCCGACCGCGCTCAGATCGACCAATTCCGCGCTGACTTCGACTCAATGACGAAACGCCTGAAATCCGCGCCTATCGGCAGTTTCCGCTCGCTTCCTGAGGTCACGCTTGGCAACCATGCGGGCTGAGGTTCAGATCGTGGCCTGCCTGGCCACTGTCGGCGGCCAGACCGGCTTCCGGGCTTATCGGGCTGCTCCGGCAATGTAGGTAGCGACGATGTATGCGTGCCGGTCGAGGCTGGTGCGGGCCCGGTCATAACGCATAGTGGTACGTGGGTCGGCGTGCGAGGCGGCTTCCTGCACGTCCCGCAAGGGGACTCCGGCGTCGAGGGCTGCGGTGATGAAGGCGTGCCGCAGGGTGTGCGGGCTGACCTGCTTGCTGATCCCGGCGCGGCGGGTGACCCGGCGCACGACGCGGGCGGCGCCGTGCCGGTCGAGCCGCTTGCCGTCGGTGGAAAGGAGCAGCGGCCCGCTGGCGCGCTCGCCGATCCCAAGTCGATAGCGCGGGCAGTGCGCGGGGCAAGCGGGATGGTCACGACCTTGCCACCCTTGCGGGTGATCACCAAGGTCCGGTGACTGCGCTCGAGGCCAAGGTGCTCGATGTCCGCGCCGGTTGCCTCCGACACCCGGAGCCCGTTCAAGGCCAGTAGGGAGACCAGCGCATGCTCCGCGGGAGGACCGAGACCGCAAGTCCGTTAGCAAACCGCGTCGGCAGGACTGACGCTATGTACGTTTTCCCTGGTCACAGTGGAGCCGGTGAGCGGATTCGAACCGCTGACCGTCCGCTTACAAGGCGGGTGCTCTGCCAACTGAGCTACACCGGCAGGCTCGTCCGCATCACCTCGGACGCGGAACCCCTGCCAGGGTACCGGTTCCGCCGTGTCTCGGCTAACAGGTTGCCGCCAGCCTGGAGGTCAACGCGTCAGCTGATCTTGGTCGGCTTGAGGAATGCCTCATGGCGCAGGTGATCGTCCTGGCCGATGAACGCCTTGAAGCTACCGAGCTTGTAGGCGTCGCCGGTCTTGCGCGCCTCCACCTCGATCTGAAAGTCACGCTTCAGGTGGGCCAGGTGGCGCTCGAACGCCGGGGTGTCCATGGGCGCGGGCAGGCGCCGCATGATCTGGTCCATGGTCAGGAAGCCGCCGCCGTCGCGGAGCACCGCGTAGATGGGGTCGTGCGTGCTGCTCGACTGCTCGACCAGGTCGCGTGACGTGCCTTCGTGGTCCAGTGCGCGGCGGATCTGGTCGCCGATCGCGCGGGCGACCGGCGGCGGGAAGGCATTGCCGATTTGCCGGTAGTTCGAGGTCTTGCGACCGGTGAACTCCCACCGGTACTCAGGGCCGTCCCAGCCCTGAATGCGGGCGACCATGTCGCAGGTGAGCTTGGGCAGCAGCGCCACCGGGTCATCCTCTGACGGCGCGGCATCGGCGACGCCGAGCGCGTCCACACCGAGTTCGCGCCAGGCCCGCTTCGCGCGCGTGGGCCCGAGGTCGGCCCCGCCGTGCTTCTTCGAGCCGCCGACGATGGTCGGGGCGATGCCCTGCGCCTTCTCGGCCCATGCGGTCGCACCGCGCCAGCCGTTCGCGGCCATGAGATCGAGCAGCGTCTCGCCTACCGTCGTGGTCTCGTCTGGCCGAGGCTCGGGCCATGAGAAGTAGGCGAAGTCCTCGGGCCGCATCGCCACCAGCACAAACCGGGGCCGCAACTGCGGGACTCCGTAGTCCGACGCCTGCAGCAGCCGCCAGTCGGCCGCGTAGCCAAGCTCAGCGAGCCGGTCAAGCACGCGCTGCCGGTAGGCGGCGAACCGGGGCAGCGACAGGCCGCGGACATTCTCCAGCAGCAGCGCCCGCGGCCGGACGGTGCCGCATAGCTCGATCGCCCACGCGAACAGGTCACGCTCGTCGCTGGCACCGAGTTGCTTGCCCGCAATCGTGAATGGCGGGCACGGCACCCCGCCGGCCAGCAGATCAACGCCTGCGTAATCCGCCGGACTCCAGACATCAGGACTGGCGACATCTCCGACCGCGACCTTCCAGTGCGGACGGTTGTGCCGGAGAGTGGCGGCGGCGTTCGCGTCCAACTCGACCGAGAGGTCATGCTCGAAGCCCGCCAGCTCGAGTCCCAGCGACTGACCGCCCGCGCCGGCGCAGATCTCCACCACCCGGTACTGCGCCATCACGACCTCCTCGCTGCGCCTGGCTCCCGAATGCCTCCCGCCCACAGACAGCATGCCACCGCGATCAGCGCTGCTGCGTCGCGAACAGCCCGGCCACGCCCAATTCCTAGGTGCCGTGGGGCTGGTAGGGCATGGTCGCGGGTTCCTCGGGCGGCGAGACCAGGTTGTCGCCCGGCCACAGCGGGTGGCGGCCCGGCGTGGGCAGGTCCTCGCTGAGCATGGCCAGCAGTTCGTCTCGCTCGGGGATTCCGAGGCCGGGCGGGACTGGGGCGAAGGGGCCGGTGGCGAGTAGGGCGGCCTCGATCTTGGGGAAGGCGAGCGGCATCGACTCACAACGGTCTGGCGTCCTGGTGAGCGCTACCAGAGCGCGCATCACGGCCCTCCAGTCGTCGGTGATCTCCGGCCACAAGCGGCCGTTGTCGAGCTCGTAGTTGAGCGTGGACAGCGGGATCAGACAACCCGGGGTCCGGCCGGGGAACTCCGTCAGGCACCGGTAGATCCGCGCGGCGTCGGGCTGCGGCAGATCCGGGTGGAGCAGGGTGAGGGCATGCACGATGACGCCGTTGACCGGGGCAGGAGCGCCCGGCTCGTCGTAGGGTTCGTGCATCGTCAGGAGGTAGACGTCCTTGACCATGAAAGTGGGCCTCTATCTGATCATCGACACTAGTCGACCGTTATCTAGCGAGAACACCTTACTCGCACGGTCGCGCCGCCGGAACGCGGATCCAGAAGGCAACCCGAATCGAAGTGCCGCAACCTTTGCTTACTCCGCTTTGGGGCCCTCACCGTTGCGCGCATCGGCAAGGTCTGCGGCGTAGGTATCGAGCATCGCGATCAGATCGGCTGGAACGGCTTCGGGGTGGGCGAGCACGGTTTCGGTGGCGAGGGTGAGGAGGTGAAGTAGGAGGGGGTCGTGGTCGGCGAGCGGGGTCACGCTTCGCCGAGCAGCGCCTGCCGCCACGGGGTCATATCCAGCCCGGGATACCGCTGCGCCGTGCCGGCCAGGGTGGCCTCGGTCCAGTACGGGTGACCGGGCGGCGGGAAGCCGAAGAGCGCGAGCTGCCGTGGTGTCGCCCGCTGCGCGAACTTGTACCAGCCGGGCTCGTGGCTGCGGCCGGCCCAGGGCATCCGCTGCCCCCACTCGACCCGGGCCGGCCGGTAGACGAGGTGGATCGTGTAGCGGGCGCCGCGGGGCACGGTCAGGGCGGTGCCACGGTGGAAGGTTTCCGGCGCCCAGGCGACGACCGTGCCCGCCGGGCCGGCGGCGCGGACCTCGGCGTCATAGAGGCCCGGGCTTCCGGCGGTCTCGACCCAGCCTCCGTCGGCGTCGGCGCCGTCTTCGCGTGGGTACCAGTTCGGCTTCGCGGGCAGCCCGGCCGTCCGGGTCCGGGACAGCATGCTCGGCGGCCCGAGCTCGGCCGGGACGTCGACCAGGTAAACGAACATTTCCAGCTGCCGGAACCGTGGGTCGTCCGCGGGAACCATCAGCGTCTGGCTGAGGTAATCCCGGTGCAGCGACTGGTCGTAGGCGGCGGCGCCGGTGTACTTGGCCCACGCCTCGGCCGAGGAGATCCGCAGGTCCCGGTCTGCCAGCAGGGTCTCCGCGAGGTCAACGACGCGGTCGCTGACGGCCAGGAGGCTCAGCTCGGAGCTCGGGAACGGGAAGCTCTCGATCCCCGCCCACTCATCCACCGTGAACCGGTCCCGGCGCCCGTCGGTACCGTCATGGAAGCCCTCGGCGGTGGGGTACATGGCCGGCAGCTCGTCTAGCGCGGGCCTGAGCTCCGCGGCCGGGACGAACCCGGGAGAATCACGAACCCGTGCGTCTGCCACTCCAGCGCGGCGCTGCCGAGATCCACCGCAGCAGCGTCCCTCGCGGCCGCGCTTGGCCGCAACAGGTTTTACCGGGCCAGGGTGGAATGTCGGTGCCCGCGTCTAGCCTGTGTGTATCCCGATGACGCGAGACGAAGGAACCACGATGGCCACCGCCGACGACGTGCGCCGCTTGGCGCTTGCCTTGCCGCACGTGGAGGAGATCGACAGCGACGGCTTTGACTTCCGGGTAGCCGGGAGCGGGTTCATCTGGTCCTATCCCGAGCGCAGGGAGGGCAAGCCCCGCCTCATCCGCACCGACGTCGCGGTGCTGTACGTCGGCGACGAAGCCGAGAAGCAGGCGCTGCTGCGGGGCGAACCCGAGATCTTCTTCACCGCTGCGGAGTACAACCACTGGCCGCTGGTCCTGGTCCGCCTGCCGGCGGTCGACGAACAGCGGCTGGCCGAGCTCGTCACCGACGCCTGGCGAATGCGGGCACCGGAAAGGCTCACCGCCGGTGCGGGCGCGGACGACGGCGAGCAGCACGGTCCATACTGAAGTGTGCCCGGGCTGCCGACCTCCCCTCCCCCTCCTCCCCCCCCTCGCCCCCCCCCCCCCCCCCCCCCGCCCCCCTCTCCCGGGCCGCCGGCTTCACCGACTGCGGCGTCACCGAGACCGCGGCAGGCAGCGCACCGCGCATGAAGCTGATGCTCCGCTGATCCGCCGCAGACCCGTCAGGCCTTCCGCGCGCGCACCCCGGCGATCTCATACAGCGCGATCGACGCGGCGATTCCCGCGTTGAGCGATTCGTTGCCCGAGGCCATCGGGATCCGGACGAGCAAATCGCATGCCCCCGCGACCACCCGCGACAGCCCGCGCCCTTCCGACCCCACGACCAGTACCATCGGGCCGTCCGCGATGGACATGTTCCGGATGTCGTCCTTGCCCTCGGCGTCCAGCCCGGCTACGAAGTAGCCGAGTGACTTGTACCCCTCGAGCGCGCGGGTCAGGTTCACCGCCTGCGCCACCGGCAGCCGCGCCAGCGCCCCGGCCGACGCCTTCCACGCGCCCGCGTTTACCCCGGCGCTGCGCCGTGCGGGCACTACGACGCCGGTCGCCCCGAAGGCGGCGGCGGACCGGATCACGGCCCCCAGGTTGCGCGGGTCGGTCACGCCGTCGAGGGCAACGATGAGGGGAAGAGACGCCCCGGATCGTTCATAAGCTAGATCTTCCGGGTGCGCGTACTGGTACGGCCGCACCCGCAGCGCGACTCCCTGGTGGATCGCACTGCCGGTCAGCCGGTCGAGCTCGGCCACCGTGGATTCCAGTACGGCGATGCCCGCCTCCGCCGCGAGCTGGACGGACTCCGACACCCGCTCGTCCTCGTGCGCGCGCCCGGTGACGTACAGGGCCATCGCCGGGATCCCGGCCCGCAGTGACTCCACGACCGAGTTGCGGCCGGCGACCATTTCCGGTCCCTCGCCGCTGCCGCGTACCCCCGGGTTCTCTCTTGAATAGTCTGAACGGTCGCGGCTTGCCCCGGACCGCTCATTGCCCCGTCCCGTTGGCCTGCCGTCCCGGTCGGCCCTGGCCGCCGCCGCGGCGGCCCGCTGCGCGGGATGCCCCGGGCGCATGGAAGCGGGCGGCGTCGGCCCCTTGCCCTCAAGCTTGTCGCGGCGGAACCCGCCGGTGCCCGGGACGCGGCTTGCCGCGCTTGGTGTACCCGCCGCCGCCCGCCGACCGGCCGTCGCTGCCGCCCTTTTTCTGCCCGCTCATCGCCTGCTCCGCCAGTTCATCGCTTAAGTTCCCATCGCGGGCCCTCGGTAGTGTCGTCGACCGCCACCCCGGTGTCCTCCAAAGTGTCCCTGATGGAGTCCGCCGAAGCATAATCGCCCCGTGCCCGCGCCGTTTCCCGCTCCCGCAGCACCAGCGCCACCAGCGCGTCGACCACCGAGTGCAGCCGCCCGTCCGGATCGCTCGTCCGCCAGGCGGGGGCGAGCGGGTCGAGGCCGAGGACCGTCAGCATGGCCCTTGTCTGCGCCAGGCTAGAGCGAATGCTCTCGAAGTTCCCCGCGTTAAGAGCGTAGTTGCCATCGTGCACTGTCGCGTGCACGGCGGCCAGCGCGGCGGGGACGCCAAGGTCGTCGTCCATCGCGGTGACGAAGGAGAGCGGCAGAGTTGACGTCGGCGCGGCACCGGGGACGTCCAGCAGATGCGGTGCGTGGCCATCTCTGGAGACAACCGCGTGCTCCGCGCGCGATACGAACCGCTCGATCCGCTGGTACGCCGCGACCGCCTCTTCCAGCGCGTCCTGCGAGTAGTCGAGCGGTGAACGGTAGTGCGCCTGGCCGAGGTAGTAGCGCAGTTCCTGCGGCCGCACCTGGGCCAGCGCCTCGGCCGCGGCGGTAGCGCGCCCTTCCGACTTGCTCATCTTCTGGCCGGACAGCACGACCAGGCCGTGGTGCATCCAGTAGCGGGCGAAAGGGTCGCCGGCGGAATTCGACTGGGCCCGCTCGTTCTCGTGGTGCGGGAAGACCAGGTCGATGCCGCCGCCGTGGATGTCGAAGGTGTCCCCCAGGTAATAGGTCGACATCGCCGAGCACTCCAGATGCCATCCGGGCCTGCCCGGGCCCCAGGGGGTCCGCCAGGAGGGCTCGCCCGGCTTCGCGCCCTTCCACAGGACGAAGTCATGCGGGTCCCGCTTTACCGCGGCCCCGGCGTCGCTCTCCTCGGCCGGCCGCATCTCGGCCAGCCGCTGCCCGGACAGTTCGCCGTACCCGGGGTCGGTGCGCACGTCGAAGTAGACGTCGCCGCCGGCCTGGTAGGCGTGCCCGCTCTCGATCAGCCGCTCGATCAGCGCGATCATCTCGGGGATATGGCCGGTGGCCCTCGGCTGCACGTCCGGCGGCCGGCAGCCGAGCGCGTCATAGGCCTCGGTGAAGGCGCGCGCATTCCGCTCGGCCAGCGCCCACCAGGGGGTGTTCTCGGCCGCGGCGGCGCGCAGGATCTTGTCGTCGATGTCGGTGACGTTCCGGCAGTACGTCACCTGGTAGCCGGAAGCCTCAAGCCAGCGCACCAGGATGTCGAAGCAGACCGCCGACCGGAGGTGGCCGAGGTGCGGGGTCCCCTGGACGGTCGCGCCGCACAGGTAGACGGATGCCTGCCCCGGCGTGACCGGCTGGAACTCGCGTATCATCCTGGCCGCGGTGTCATGCAGGCGGAGCGTCACGCTAGAGAGCGTACGGTATCCGGTTGCGCATCGCCCAAGTAGCGACACAGCTCGCTAAGCCGCGAAATCGTTCCAATCCCGGATCAACGCCGATACCGTGGGCAGCGCGTAACTGGAACACACGTTTCCCCCCCGACACCAGCTTAATTAGTCAGTTGGAAATGCCCCCCATGAACTTTCCGTCTTCGGCGTCAGAGCCGGCCCCACCGTCGTCCGCGCCGCGCCGTGACTGGCCGCGCCGCCTGGTGAACGCCGCCGTCACGCTGGTGGTCCTCGCCGTGGCCGCCGCCACCTTCGTCCTGTCGTACGCCGGGGTGCACGCGATCGCCCTTCAGGGGGGCGTGTCCGTCCAGCTCGCCCGGATCTACCCCGGGCTGTTCGACGCCGTGCTGGTGATCGCCTGCGTGGCCGCCATCATGCTCCGCGACGGGCGCTGGTGGGCCCGGGGCTGGGCCTGGCTGGTCGTTATCGTCGTCCTCGTCGCGATCGGGACGGCCGACGTGCTGTATGCCGCGGACTACGCGCTGCGGCACCGGACGACCGAGGCAGTGGTGGCCGCGGCCCCGGTGCTGGCGGTCCTGCTCGCCTTCAGCCTGCTGCTCACGATGCTGCGCCAGTCCCGGCCGGAGCCGGCCGGCACGGCCCCGCGCGGACGGGCTGCCCGCCGCGCCGCCAAGGAGCAGGCTGCCGCCCCGGCGGTTCCCGCCCCGATTGACGTGGTCCCGTTCGCTGCGGTCCCAGTCGATGCGGTCCCGGTCGTGGCGTCGGGCGCGGTGCCCCGCCCGCCCGCGCCGCCCATCGCGCTGCCCGCCGCGCCCGCTGCCGCTGCTGGTGCGGCTGCCGGTGTGGCTGCCGCGGGCACGGACACGGCCACAGTCGCGGACGAACCGGCCGCGGACGAGCCGCCGCGGTCGCGGTCGCGGAAGAGCCGGCCACGGTCGCGGACCAAGACCAGGACGAGCCAGCCGCGGTCGCGGCCCAGGAGCCCGAAACGCCCGCCGCCATTGCGGACACACGGGAAATGCCCGCCTTCGCGGAGGACGCCGGTCAAGGCGGCCAAGCCGTTCAAGACCTGCCCGGCTCCGCCGAGGCGCCCGTCAGCGAGGAGACCGCGGCCGCCGCGGCCGAGCCAGCCGGCCCGGCCGTCCCGGCTACGCCAGACGCCGCGATGGCGCCTGACGTCCCGGCATCCGGCGATCTCAAGGCTGCCGACGACCTTGAGGGACCCGGCGAACTTGAGGCACCCGGCGATTTGGAAGCCACCCGGGCTGCGGACGCACCCGGCGATCTAGCGCCATCCGACGACCTGGCGGCACCCGACGACCTGGCAGCACCCGACGGCACGACGGCAACGGGCGAGCCAAACCCGCCAGCCGAGCCGGACGAGGCCGTTATCCCGGAAGCGCCCACGGCCGACGCGACCGGCACCGCCGACGCGACCGGCACCGCCGAACCGGTGGCAGAGCCCGCTCCGGTGGCGGAGCCGGAGCAGGCAATGGAGCCGGAGCAGGCACCGCAGTCAGCGCCGCCGTCCATCAGGTACGCCAGTAGCGCGGCCGCGGCGGAGGACTGGGAGTCCGAGGTGGACCCGGACCTGGCCGGCCAGGTCTACCCCGTGCTGACCTCGGACCCCGACATCGATACGTCCGGCTACCCGGACGAACCGCAGGCTATTGACGACATCGACGCCCCGCCCTTCGCCACGGCCCCGTTTGCGTCGGTCCCGCGTCTCAACCGGACGCGCGTCAGCCCGATCCCGCCGACCGACTTCGACGATCGGGACTAGCGCTTACCCGTAAGACGGGAAAGACAAGGGCGGTGGCCATGGCGGCCACGCCCTCGCCCCGGCCGGTGAGGCCGAGACCGTCGGTGGTGGTCGCCGACAGGGAAACGGACGCGCCGGACAGCGCCGCGCTGAGCACGGCAACCGCCTCGGCACGGCGCGACCCGATCTTGGGCCGGTTCCCGATGACGTAGACAGCGACGTTCCCGATGGCGAACCCGGCCTCGCTCACCAGGCGCGCGGTCTCGCTGAGCAGCGCGACGCCCGGCGCGCCCGCCCACTCGGGGCGGGACGTGCCGAAATTCGCGCCAAGATCACCGAGTCCGGCGGCGGAGAGCAGTGCGTCGCAGGCCGCGTGGGCGGCAGCGTCACCATCGGAATGCCCGGCTAGCCCGGTTTCCCCGGGCCACTCAAGCCCAGCCAGATGCAATGTGCGCCCGTTCTCAAACGGATGCACATCCATCCCGAGCCCTACCCTCGGCAACTTGTCCACCGGGGCAGACTACCTGCCTCGGGATGCCTCGGGGAGACTAGAAGACTAGGAGACTAGCTCGTGAGCACTTCGTCTAGCAGGGCTTCGGCCTTGTCTTCGTTGGTCTTCTCGGCCAGAGCGAGCTCGCTCACCAGGATCTGCCGCGCCTTGGCCAGCATTCGCTTCTCGCCGGCTGAGAGCCCGCGCTCCTTGTCCCGGCGCCATAGGTCCCTGACAACCTCGGCAACCTTGTTCACGTCACCGGAGGCGAGCTTCTCCAAGTTGGCCTTGTAGCGGCGTGACCAGTTGGTGGGCTCCTCGGTGTGTGGTGCGCGCAGCACCTCGAACACGCGCTCAAGCCCTTCGGCGCCTACCACGTCCCGCACACCGACGAGTTCCGCGTTGTCCGCGGGGACTCGCACAGTCAGGTCGCCCTTGTCGACCTTCAGGACTAGATAGGTCCTATCCTCGCCCTTGATCGTGCGAGTTTCGACGGCTTCGATGCGAGCAGCCCCATGGTGAGGGTAAACGACGGTATCGCCGACCTTAAAAGACATCTGGCAAGTACCCCTTCCGCTGAAGGCTATCTTACCACGGCCTGGACCCCCGATAAAATGCCCCTGTTGGCGAATATGCAGGTCAATCGACCATTTCGAGCACACGCCAATACCCCAACGGGCATCTACGACGGTCGGCGCGGGTACTCGAGTGCCCGGCGCGCACTCCACTGAGCACCGTTTGAGCGCGCCGGCAAGGTCATGGTCTGGTACGTCGCCGCTGACGGTAAGTACTAAGTCTACCCGAGGATCCGCATCTCCTACGGAAATCGCCGCGCGAGTCCGCACCAGGGCCGTAACTGGCCCATACTTGAAGAGAAAGGTCCGTGGCCGCGGCCACAGCGGGATGAGGTGCCAGTTGAGCTTCGCCAGCGAGCCGGAGCGGGATGATGGCAGCCTGCCCCCGGTGAACATCGTGATCCCGGACGATGCCCGGGAGCTCGAGCGCGACGTGCTCGCCTATCACCGGGAGATGCGCGCCCAGCGGAGGCGGCAGCGCGCCATGCGGCTGCTGCGCCCGTTCAACCAGGCGGGGCTGGGCGGGCCGACCGCGATCGTGCCCCTGATCGCGCTCTGCCTGGCGCTCGCCCTGGTCGGCGGTGCGCTGCTGTCCGTGGTGACGATGACCCCGGCCTCGACTCCCACCATCACCAGGTCGCCGACGGCGGCGCCATCCGCTCAGCCCGACCGGCCTGGCTACCCTGCCCGCCGGGGACATGCAGATCGACGGGCGGCCGGAGCCGGTGCAAGCGCTCGCGAGCTCCGTCGCCGCCCTGGTGCCCGCGGGCTGCAATTGCGCTGCGGAGCTGAACCGGCTCGCGGGTCAGGCGGTAGCGGCGGACGCGACCCTCTACTTCATCGGCACCGGCACGGTCGGTCCGCAGCAGCTGACCGCCGTGACCGCCCAGTACGGTGATAATCGCGCGATCGCGGCGGACGACGCCGACGGGGTGCTCGCCGACGCGTACCACCCGGCCGGCTTTACCGTCCTGCTCGTCTACAGCGACGCCAAAGTCGACGTCCTCAGGAAGCTCGGCAGCAACTTCCAGCTGGGAGCGGAGCTGAGCGGACTGAAGTCGGCCAGCCCCGCGGCCAGCGCTCAGGCCAGAGCGAGCGTCTCAGTTACCCCCAAGGTCAGCGCCCCGGCAGGCTGAGCGCGGTCTCATCCCCCGTGCGGGGAAGCCAGCGGGGCGGCAGGCCGCAGCAGCACACCCCGGCGTATCGGGCGATGCGGGGACCGATACGATTTCTACGGCCTGTAGTGGACTGCCAGGCCACTACAGCTCCAACGAGGGTGTTCGTACCTCTCGTCACCATTGATCGAGGAGGCATTCCGCCGTGATCCGAGCAAGCTTCGGGAAGACCGCCGCTGGCCGTCTGCTCCTTGGCGCAGGTGCCCTGGCTGTACTGATGCCTGCCATCGCCGGGTGCGAAGCCGGGAACAGCGCCCCGACGCTTGAGTTCCACCCCGCGGCGGCCGGCTCGCAGACCATGGTCAACGGGATCAGGATCAGCAACGTCTTCGTGCTTGGCGGCCCGTCCGGCTCGACGGTGCCGCGGCTCGTCGGCCGGTCTTTTCGTGTCGCTTTACAACGACAACTCCACCAGCGACACGCTGCTGGGCGCCACGGCGGCCGGGACGGCTGACACCGTGTCCGTCGACGGCGGCACGGTCCCCTGCCGGCCTACTCGGCCGTCAACCTGACCGGCCCCACGCCGTCGGTAGTGCTCAAGAACCTGTCCCAGCCGCTCACCGCCGGCGGGTACATCTCGGTAATCCTGGACTTCGAGCACGCGGGCGCAGTGGACCTCCAGGTCCCGGTGGAGCCGCAGTCGTACTCCTGGGCCACCTTCTCCCCGCCGGGAGCCAGCCCGTCGCCCAGCAGTACCGCGACTTCGCCGGCGCCGGGCACCGCTACCTCAACGCCAGGCCCGTCCGCGTCCGCGTCGCCGTCGGCGTCTTAATCCCGTGCTCGTCCCGGCGGGCCCGCCGGGACGGCAACCGGCGGACGGTCAGGCGACCGACTCGAACTTGTAGCCGAGCCCGCGCACGGTGACGATGTGCCGTGGCTTGGCCGGGTCGCTCTCGATCTTGGCGCGCAGCCGCTTGATGTGCACGTCGAGCGTCTTTGTGTCACCCACGTAGTCGGCGCCCCACACCCGGTCGATCAGCTGCATCCGGGTGAGCACCCGGTCGGCGTTGCGCAGCAGCACCTGGAGCAGCTCGAACTCCTTCAGCGGGAGCTGGACGTGGTCGCCGCGGACGCTGACCACGTGCCGTTCCACGTCCATCCGCACCGGTCCCGCCTCGAGCGAGGCGTCGGCCACCTCCTCGACGTCGCCGCGCCGGCGGAGCACGGCCCGCATCCGGGCCACCAGCTCCCGGGAGGAGAACGGCTTGGTCACGTAGTCGTCGGCGCCGAGTTCGAGGCCGACCACCTTGTCGATCTCGCTGTCCTTGGCGGTCAGCATGATGACCGGCACGCTGGACCGCTCGCGCAGCGACCGGCACACCTCGCTGCCGGGCAGACCGGGCAGCATCAGGTCAAGCAGCACCAGGTCGGCGCCGGTGCGGTCGAAGGTGTCGAGCGCGTCCGGGCCGGTAGCGCAGACCGCAACCTCGAACCCCTCCTTGCGCAGCATGTACGAGATCGCATCGCTGAACGACTCCTCGTCTTCCACCACGAGCACGCGTGTCACTGAAGTCCTCCTGATGCGGTAGCCGAAATCCAGGGAAAGGGGTTAGGCGTGCGCCCGGTCGGGGCCGTTGCCGTCATTTTCGCTCCGCAGTGGTAGCCACAGGGTGAAGGTGGATCCGGCGCCCTCCACGCTCCGCACCATGACCCGGCCGCCGTGGGCGGCCGTCACGTGCTTCACGATGGCGAGCCCGAGCCCGGTGCCGCCGGTGGCCCGCGAGCGGGCCGGGTCGACGCGGTAGAAGCGCTCGAAGATCCGTTCAAGGTCACGCTCGGGGATGCCGATCCCCTGGTCGGTCACGCTGATCTCTACGCCGCCGTCACCCGGCTTCTTGACGCACACGACCACCCGGGTGCGCTCCGGGCTGTAGACCACCGCGTTCTCAAGCAGGTTGCGCACAGCGGTGACGAGCAGATCCTCCTCGCCGAGCACGCTCAGCCCGCGCACGCCAATGGAGGCCAGGGTGATGCCACGCGCGTTCGCCTTCATCCGGCAGCGGTCGAGCGCCTCGGCGACGACCGCGTCCAGCGTTACCGCGCGCGGGTCGGGAATCGGCTCGGCCGCCTGGATCCTGGAGAGGGTGATGAGGTCCTGGACCAGGAACGTCAGCCGGGCCGCCTCCTGCCGCATCCGGCCGGCGAACCGGCGGACCGCCTCCTCGTCGTCGGCCGCGTCCTCGATCGTCTCGGCCAGCAGCGCCAGCGCGCCCACCGGGGTTTTGAGCTCGTGGCTGACATTGGCCACGAAGTCCCGCCTGACCTCCTCGACCCGCTGGCTCTCGGTCCGGTCCTCGGCCAGCACGAGCACCAGTCCCCCGCCGCCCACGGTCCCCGACAGCGGGGCCACCCGAACCGCGAAGGTGGTGGTACGGCCGCCCAAGCGGGTCACCGGCACCTCGAACTCGGCCTCGCGGATCTCGCCGTCCCGCCGGACCTGCCGGGCGAGCGCGGCCAGCTCGCTGACCATGAGCCGGTCGCCCTTGACGATCCCGAATGCCCGGGCCGCCGCGCTCGCGCGCAGCACCCGGTCCTCGCTGTCCACAACGACCGCGGATGAGGAGAGAACGGAAAGCACCGAGGCCACGCCCGGCGGCAGCTTGGCGGGCTGCTGGGCGGCCCGGAGCCGCGCGTTGCGCTGCCGCCGCTCGCCGTTGCCGGTTCGCGTCCTTATCGCCATGCCGGGCTCCCGGCTAGCGCGGGCGCTTGCCGCCCCGGCGACGCACACGGGCGTGACCAGTCAATACTCACATATCTGATGGTATGCGGACCTGCCGGGGCGGCCACAATCCATAGGTTGCGGGAAAGTTCACTCTTCTCCGGAAGTTCACTTCGCGGATTACCCACCGACGCTTCCCGGGACTGCATCATTCACCGGCCGGCCGCCTGCGGGCCTACCGGCCCTGGTTCTTGACGGCCTCCGCCGCTGTCGCCGCCGCCTCCGGGTCCAGATAGCGTCCGCCGGGCGACGTGGGCTTGAACGCCGCGTCGAGTTCGTAGAGCAGCGGGATGCCGGTCGGGATGTTCAGCTCGGCGATGGCCGCGTCGCTGACACCGTCCAGGTGCTTGACCAGCGCGCGCAGCGAGTTGCCGTGCGCCACCACCAGCACCGTCCGGCCGGCCGCGAGATCCGGCACGATCGCGTCGTACCAGTACGGCAGGAGCCGCAGCACAACGTCCCGCAGGCACTCGGTGCGGGGCATGAGCTCGGGCGGCAGCGTCGCGTAGCGGGGGTCGCCGACCTGCGAGAGCGGGTCGTCGTCGGCGATCGGCGGCGGCGGGACGTCGTAGGAGCGGCGCCAGGTCATGAACTGCTCGTCGCCGAATTCCGCCCGCGTCTGCGCCTTGTCCTTGCCCTGCAGGGCGCCGTAATGGCGCTCGTTCAGCCGCCAGGTGCGGCGGACCGGCAGCCAGCTGAGGCCCGCCGCCTCAAGCGCGGTGTTGGCGGTCGAGATGGCGCGCGTGAGCACCGAGGTATGCAGGACATCGGGCCGCAGCCCGGCATCGACCAGCATGCGCCCGGCGGCCGACGCCTCCTGCACGCCCTTCGGCGCGAGCCCGACATCTACCCAGCCAGTGAAGAGGCCTTTGGAGTTCCATTCACTCTCGCCGTGGCGTACAAGTACGAGGGTTCCCATGGTCAACAGATTAGCGGGCGCCACTAGGCGTGAACATAGCGGCATTGCCCGTCCGCGCTTCCGGATAGCACCGCCCGGCGAGTGGGCCCGCACCAGAGCATCAGGCCGGTTGCGGCGGCATCCGCAGCAGCACGGCACCCGGCTGGGCCACCACTGTCAGCCGTCGGGCCGATCCCATGACCTCGCCATCCAGCTCCCACGGCTGCTCATGGTCCAGCGTCACCTGCAGCTCGGCGAACCGAACGCGGTAGATGCGGCCATCCGCCGGGCGCCGCAGCAAGATGCCCGCCGCTACCTCCAGCCACCCGGCCGGGCCGCCGGCGCTCAGCACGACGGCGTCCAGCAAGCCGTCGTCGGGCCGCGCATCCGGCAGCAGCGGCAGTCCGCCTTGCAGCTGGCCCACGTTGCCGGCGATCACCGCGGCGGCCCGCATCCTGCGGGGCCGGCCGCCGTCGGCGCTGATCGTTACCTTCATCCGCCGGTCGCCCAGGTGGCGAACCGCCGACAGCGCGTAGGCCAGCCACCCGACCCGCTTCTTGAGCTGATCGCTGGTGCCGCTCAGCATGCGGGCATCCAGCCCCAGTCCCGCCATCACGAGGAACAGCGTCCCGTTCACCCGGCCCGCGTCGATCGGCTGCTGCGCGCCGCTGAGCGCGACCGCGAGCGCCTCGTCCAGGTCAGTAGGCAGGCCGATGTTGCGGGCGAGCAGGTTGCCGGTCCCCATCGGGATGACCGCCAGCGGCACCCCGGTGCCGGCGATTCCCTTAGCGCAGGAGGTGACCGTCCCGTCCCCGCCGCAGGCGAGCACCACGTCGACCCCGGCCGACACCGCCGCCTCGGCCTGGCCCCGGCCGGGATCTTCCACCGTCGTGTCCTGCCAGAGCGGCTCGTCCCAGCCATGTTCGTCCATGGCCCGGCGGACAGCCTTGCGGAAGCCCTCGTAGTCTGCTGGCTTCGTCGGGTTCACTACGACCCCGGCCCGGCTCATCGCCATATCTGTCCTCACCCGATCTGGCGGCCTGCCCGCTGCCTCACATCATCGCCGGCGCGGTGGAATACCGGAAGCGGGCCGGAAGCAGGGAAGCAAATCAGCATCCGTGCGGTTGGTTACAGCTGTGTCAACGCTGCCCTTTCGCGGTCCACGACGGATCGCCACGCTCAGCGTCCATACGTCCCCGCTCGACCAGCCGGGTACCGGCGACGCTGGGGGCCTCAACGTCTACGTCGTCGAGGTGGCCAAGCGGCTCGCGGCCCGGGGCACCGAGGTGGAGATCTTCACCCGGGCGGTCTGCCGGGATACGCCGCCGCTGGCCGAGCTTGTCCCCGGGGTGCTTGTCCGCAGCGTCGTAGCCGGCCCGTTCGAGGAGATGGACAAGACCGATCTGCCCGCCGAAGTCTGCCAGTTCACCCATGAGGTGCTGCGCGCCGAGGCGGCCGCCGAGCCCGGCAAATACGACCTGGTGCACGCGCACTACTGGTTGTCAGGCAAGGTCGGCGCGGCGGCCAAGGAGCGCTGGGGAGTGCCGCTCGTGCAGTCCATGCACACCCTGGGCAAGGTCAAGAACGCGGCCCTGGCGGCCGGCGAGACTCCCGAGCCGCAGGAGCGGATCACCGGCGAGCTCGACGTGATCGCCGCGGCCGACCGGCTGATCGCCAACACCGACCAGGAGGCGCGCCAGCTGATCGAGCTCTACGGCGCCGACCCGGCCAAGGTGCAGACGGTCAACCCCGGCGCGGACCTGACCGTCTTCCAGCCGGGCGACGAGCGGTCCAAGCGCGAGGCCCGAGCCCGGTTCGGCATCGCCGGCGACGCGGTCGTGCTGCTCTTCGTCGGCCGGGTCCAGCCGCTCAAGGGCCCGGATGTCGCGCTCAAGGCGGCGGGCAAGCTCATCGAGGCCAATCCGGGACTGCGCCGGACGCTGCGCGTCGTCCTCGTCGGCGGCCCCAGCGGGCGGCAGCAGCGGGCGGACCCCGACGGGATGCGCGAACTGGCCGCGCAGCTAGGGATCAGCGACATCGTGCGCTTCGAGCCGCCGTGCCCGCAGACCGAGCTGGCGCAGTGGTACCGGGCGGCGACGGTCGTGCTTACCCCGTCCCACTCGGAGTCGTTCGGGCTGGTGGCGCTGGAGGCGCAGGCCTGCGGCACCCCGGTCGTGGCCGCCCGGGTGGGCGGCCTGCGCACGGTCGTCAGCGACGGCTACTCCGGCGCCCTGGTGGACGGCCACAACCCGGCCGACTGGGCGCGGGTCATCCAGCGCCTCATCGAGGCGCCCGGACGGCTGCGGGCGCTGTCGGAGGGCGCTAGAAGACATGCGTCCGTCTTCGGCTGGTCCGCGACCGTGGACCAGCTGGCCAAGGTGTATACCGGAGCCATGGACGAGGCGGTTATCTCCCGCGCGGCCCGGGTGAGGGCGTAGCCGCCATGACAGACAACGACTCAGCCGCGGCCGGGGTCCTCGGCGCCCTGCTCGACGACCTCGGGCTGGCCTACGAGCGCCCGGCGCCGGGCGCGTTCCTGGTCCGCCTCGAGGGAGAGCACAAGCTCGCCACCATGACCTGGCTGGTCGCCGGGGATCACAGCCTGCAGATCGAGGCCTTCTTCTGCCGGCAGCCGGACGAGAACCACGCGGCCTTCTACCGCTTCCTGCTCGAACGCAGCGCCCGCATGTACGGCGTGCACTTCGCCCTCGACCAGGCCGGCGACGTCTACCTGACGGGACGACTGCCGCTTGCGGCCATCAACGAGGCGGAGATCGACCGGCTGCTCGGCTGCGTGCTCACCTATTCCGATGAGGCGTTCAATGAGGCGCTGATTCTTGGTTTCGCCTCCGCTATCAGGCGGGAATGGGCATGGCGGGAGAAGCGGGGGGAGAGCCTGGCTAACCTGCGCCCGTTCGCGGCTCTCCGCCCGGACCCCGGCGGTGACCCGGCGGCCAGTCCCGGCAGCCAGGAGAACGAGAATACGAGCCCGGCGTGAGAGGTCTGAGCGTCGGCCTAGACGAGGCCGGTATCCAAGTGCACCTGCATTTGCTCGCAGTGCACAATATGGTCTGCGTTTTTTTCGCGTTGCTGACCGCCGCCAGCAACGCCTGCGCGGCGGTCCTGCAGCGCCGGGCGGCGGCCCAGGTGCCGACCGAGCGGTCCATGCACCTGTCGCTCATCGCCGACCTCGTCCGGCGCCGGGTGTGGCTGGCCGGCATCGGCATGGTCATCGTGGCCGCGGTCGCCCAGGCGGCGGCGCTCGCCACCGGCCCGATCGCCCTGGTCCAGCCGATCTTCATCATCGAGCTGCCGCTCACGCTGGTGCTCGCGGCACTCGCCAGCCACAACCGCGACGCGCTCCGCCAGCTGCCCTGGATCGCCATCGGGACTGTCACGGCAGCCCTCGGCCTCGGGCTCGCGATCGCCCAGCCGAGCGGTGCCACGTCCACCGCGTCCAACGGGAGCTGGGTGATCGCGCTGATCGCCGTCGCCGGCTTCGAGACGGTGGTGATCCTCCTGGCGATGGGCACCATCGGGGAGCCCCGGGCGGCCCTGCTCGGGCTCGCCGCCGCCTGCGGCTACGCGCTGACCGCGGCGCTGATGAAGAACGCGATGGCCGACCTGAACACCGGCGCGCGGGTGTTCTTCACCAGCTGGCACATCTACGCGGTCGCGGTGGCCGGCGTGGGATCGCTGTTTCTATTGCAGAATGCGCTGCAGGCCGGGTCTCTGGTCGCCTCGCAGCCGATGCTGACCGTCGGCGACGCGCTGATCAGCATCGCCTTCGGCGTCACTCTTTTCAACGAGACGCTGCGGACCGGCTGGTGGCTGGTCCCCGAGCTAGTCGCACTGGCCGCGATCGCCATCGGCTGCGTGCAGATCGAGAAGTCGCCGCTGGCGCAAGACACAGCCGGCCTGGTTTCGGAAACGGCGACAACGGTACAGTTATGCTGTGAACAGGCTGGGCGAGCTCGAACGTGCCATTATGGAAGTCCTCTGGCAGACGGATTCAGCGCTGACGGTCAGACAAGTCAGCAACGGGCTCGACCAGAGGGAACTGGCTCACACAACCGTGATGACAGTGCTTGACCGGCTCGCGAAGAAGGGTTTCGCGCGCAGGGAGCGAGACGGCCGTGCCTGGCGGTACCGGCCGGCCGCGACCAGGGAGGCCTACGTGGCCGAGCTGATGCTGACAGCGCTCGAACAGACCGGTGACCGGGTCGCCGCGCTCGCGCGGTTCGCGCAGAGCGTGTCCGGTGCCGAGGCGGAGGTCCTCCGCGACGCGCTGACCGGCATCGAAGGCAACGAGGACGCGGTGCGACAAGGAGACATAGGTATCGGATTATGGGGGCTTTGGCCGACGCGGTTCTGCTAGCCGCGGTCGCCGTGGGAAGCGTGCGGAGCGCACGCGCGATGTTGCGCGCGTCCTGGCCGCGCAGGTCCCCGGCGGCCGCGATTTTGCTGTGGCAGGCACTCGGCCTGGCCAGCGGGCTGGCAGCCGTCGGGGCGCTCCTGGCGATCGGCGTCAGCGGCCCGGGCAGGCAGACCGGGGTCGTCGGCGGCCTTACCGCGCTGGCCGGGCGGGTCGCCTCCGGGCAGCTGCTCGCGCCACACCAGTCGCCGCTGCTCACCACCGCCCGGCTGGTCTTCCTCGGCGCCGGCGTCGCCCTGCTGACCGGGCTCTGCTGGGTCCTCCTGGTGGCGTTCGCCGAGGCGGTGGGGGCCCGGCGCCGGCAGCGTGAGCTGCTCGCCCTGCTCGCGCACGGCGATCCCAAGGTCCCCGGCGCACTGGTGATCGACTACCCGGCCGCGGCCGCCTACTGCCTGCCCGGCATCCGCTCACAGATCGTCGTCAGCGTCGGCACGCTCAACCTGCTCGGCCCGGCCGAGCTGACCGCGGTCCTCGCCCACGAGCGGGCGCACCTGCGCGCCCGGCACGATCTGGTGCTGATCCCGTTCACGTCCCTGCGGCGCGCGTTCCCGATGTCCGACGGGGTGGCCCAGGCCCAGCGGACGGTCGCGCTGCTGGTCGAGATGATGGCCGACGACCGCGCGCTGCGAGTCCGCGGCCTGCTGCCCAAGGAGCTGGCCACCGCGCTGGTCCGCTTCGGCACGGCGGGATCCGACGGCGCCCCGGCCGGGGCGCTCGCCGTGGCCGAGGGCGAGGGCGAGCTCACCGCCCGGGTGCTCCGGCTGCTTACCCCGCCGCCGCCGCTGTCGCGCGCCGCCCAGGCGGGCGTCGTGCTGGCGGCCGCCCTGGTGGTCGCGACCCCGCTAGTGCTGTTCCTCGCGCCCTGATCCCCTGCCAGGACCGTACGGGATGCCTACCAGGGACCGTACGGGCCGTTGCTGGTCGAGCGGCCGCGCTTGAACTCGCGGACCTTCGGCCGGACATCGGCCAGGTAGACCGCGGCGGCAACGAAGGCGACGACCGCCAGGATCGAGGTAACGCCGCCGTAGGCGGCGGTGTAGAGCCCGAGCACGAAGGCGACGCCCAGAATGATCAGCCAGATCGGCTTGGTCTGCTTGCCCGACGCGACGAAGGCCTGGGCGGGCCTGATCATGGCGTCGATGAACGCCCAGGTCTCGACCACGAACGCCGCGATCGAGAGCGCCACGAAGAAGTAGGTGAGCGGGGCGTAGGCGCCGTTGCCCAGGATTGAGAGCACGGTCCTACGCTACCTTGTGCGACGGTCGTTTAGACAGGCTCACTCGCGCCGCCCTCAGGCTGCCCGAATGGCTCGGACTGCGCAATCGGCTCCACGGGCTCCACGGGCTCGACCGGCTCGGCCGGGCTCGACCAGAGTCACCGGGCTCGCGGGCTCACTTGGCACTGGGTGATCGCGCATAATCGCCACCACCTCGGCGGTCGGCGGCTTCTGCGACTCCTTGCGGAAGGACTCGTAGATCTCGATCAGCACCTGCTTCTGCCGCTCGGTGAGCTGCGGGTCGGTGAGCAGGGCCGACCTGACGCCGGAGTCGCCCGGGCGGTCTTCGAGAATGCCTGCCTGCACGTAGAGCGCCTCAGCGGAGATGCGCAGTCCCTTGGCGATCTGCTGCAGGATGTCCGCTGACGGCTTGCGCAGCCCGCGCTCCACCTGGCTCAGGTACGGGTTGGAGACGCCGGCCTGCTCGGCGAGCTGGCGGATCGAGATCTTCGCCTGCTCACGCTGCTGCCTGATGTACTCCCCGATGCTGTTCATGTTCGCCATAGTGACCATGCTAGGTCGGACTGCTTGCAGTTGCAAATTCCCAGCAAGCAGTTTCTCCACCTGGGGGCTTACCGGACCGGGACCTGCGACAGGTGGGTTCTGGCGAATGCCAGGGTCTCGGTCAGGTCTGCCCGGCGGGCTTCGCTGCTGCCCGCGTGCCGGGTGTTGACCTCGGCGACCACCATGCCCTGGTAGCCGGTGGCGGCGATGCCGCGGAGCAGTTCGGCGCAGGGCTGCTTGCCGCGCCCGGGGACCAGGTGCTCGTCGGGGACGGGGCCGCTCGACACGCCGGTGCCGTCGGCCAGGTGGATGTGCGCCAGGCGGCCGCCGATGTCGTTCGCCATCACGATCGCGTCCGAGGCGGAGGCGGCGGTGTGCGACAGGTCAAGCGTGACATTCGGCACGTCGAGCTTGACCGGGTCCCAGTGCGGCGCGTAGCCGGAGATCTCGCTCGCGCCCGACCGGATCGGGAACATGTTCTCCACCGCGAAGATCACATCGGTCTCTTCCGACATCTTCGCGATCCCCTCCTCGAACCCCCGGGTGTACTCCCGCTGCCAGCGGAACGGAGGGTGCACCACGACGACCTTCGCGCCGAGCCGCTCGGCCAGGTCCTTGGCCCGGATCAGCTTCGCCCACGGCTCCCGTCCCCAGACCAACTGGGTCAGCAGCAGGCCGGGCGCGTGCACCGCCAGCACCGGCAGCTGGTGGTAGTCCACCAGCCGCGCCAGGGCGTCGCCCGACTGGCTGACCGGGTCGGTGTAGACCATCACCTCGAGCCCGTCGTATCCGAGCTTGGCGGCGGCGTCGAAAGCGTCTGGCGTCTTCTCCGGGTAGACGGACGAGGTGGACAGCACGACCGGTATCGCGGGCAGTACCGTCATCGCCGTCCTCCTCACGTCCTGCTCGTTCACCCGCCTAGCTTATGCGCCGCGCCGGGGCCGCGTCGCTGGGCGGGGACACGGCCGAATGTCGGACCTCGCCGATATGGTGCGGTCATGGCGAAGACTACGGCGGCGTTCCGGTGCAGCGAGTGCGGCTGGCAGGCGCCCAAGTGGGTCGGCCGGTGCGGCGAGTGCCAGGCCTGGGGCACCGTCGCCGAGGCGGCCGTGCCGCGGCTGGTGCGGGCCGGCATCCGGGCGGCCGCCTACGGCGGCGGGGCGGGCGGCGCCGGGCGGCTCGGCGGCGGTCCGGTATCCACCGCCGCGATGCCGATCGGGCAGGTCGACGCGGCGCACGCGGCGGCCCGGCCGACGGGGCTGGACGAGCTTGACCGGGTGCTCGGCGGCGGCCTGGTCCCGGGCGCGGTGCTGCTGCTGGCGGGCGAGCCCGGGGTCGGCAAGTCCACCCTGCTGCTCGAGGCGGGGGCGCTCGTCGCGGCGGCCGGCCCGGTGCTCTACATCACCGGGGAGGAGTCGGCCGCGCAGGTCCGGCTGCGCGCCGACCGGCTCGGCGCCATCCACGAGAACCTGTACCTGGCGGCCGAGACTGACCTGGACGCGGTCGTCACCCACGTCGAGACGGTGGCGCCGAGACTGCTGATCATCGACTCGGTGCAGACGATCGCGGCGGCCGACGTCGAGGGCGTGCCCGGCGGCGTTACCCAGGTCCGCGAGGTCGCTTCGGCGCTCATCGCGGTGGCCAAGCAGCGCGGCATGTCGACCATCCTGGTCGGCCACGTGACCAAGGACGGCTCGGTGGCCGGCCCGCGCACCCTGGAGCACCTGGTCGACGTGGTGCTGCATTTCGAGGGCGACCGGCACTCGCGGCTGCGGATGGTCCGCGCGGTCAAGAACCGGTACGGCCCGACGGACGAGGTGGGCTGCTTCGACCTCGGCGAGTACGGCCTGATCGGGCTGGCCGACCCGAGCGGCCTGTTCCTCTCCCGGCACAGCGAGCCGGTGCCGGGCACCTGCGTGACCGTCACCCTGGAGGGGCGGCGCCCGCTGCTGGCCGAGGTGCAGGCGCTGGTTGGGGTCTCGGCGCTCGAGGTGCCGCGCCGGGTCACCTCCGGGCTCGACGCCTCCCGGGTGGGCATGGTGCTCGCCGTGCTGCAGCGCCGGGCCGACGTCAAGGTGGGCAAGTCGGACGTCTACGCCGCCACGGTGGGCGGCGTCCGGCTCACCGAGCCGTCGGTCGACCTGGCGGTCGCGCTCGCCCTGGCCAGCTCGGTGGCCAGCCTGTCCATCCCGCCGGGCCTGATCGTGGTGGGCGAGGTCGGCCTGGCAGGCGAGGTGCGCAACGTCGTTGGCGTGCCGCGCCGGGTGGCCGAGGCCGAGCGGATGGGGTTCCGCCAGGCGATCGTCCCGGCCGGCTGGCCGGGAACGGCTACCCGGCCGACTCGGCGATGGAAGTCATCGAGGTGGGCGACGTGCGCGAAGCCCTGAAGGCCGCCTTCCGCGGCTAGTGGGCCAGCTTGAACGAGCGGACCGGGCTGGACTGGCCGTCCGCCATGGCGACCGCGTCGAACGTGCCCGAGGTCCCGGCCGGCAGCGATCCCGCGCACCCGGACGGCTTGGCCGCCTGCCGGTTCCAGGTGATCGTGAGCACCTGCGGCACGCCGAGGGTGAACCGGGCAGGGGTCAGATGGCAGGGGTCAGACGGGCAGCGCGAAACGGCCGTCGGGCAGCGGGTCGATCAGGCCGTCGGCCACCAGGCCGTCCAGCGCGCGGGCGCGCTGGACGTCATCGGGCCAGACCGCGTCGAAGCGGGCCAGCGTCACCGGATCGGATGAATCGCGCAGCACGGCCAGCAGGCGCCCGCGGCACTGGCGGTCGGTGCCTTCGTAGCGCTGGCGGCCGGCCTGGCCTCGGCCGCCGGCCTGGCCGCGAGCCAGGCGCACTGCGCCGCGACCGGGCAGTCATCGCATCTCGGCGACGCGGCCGTGCAGGTGAGCGCGCCAAGCTCCATCACGGCCACTGACCAGCGGGCGGCGACCGCCGCGTCCGGCGGCAGCAGCGACTCGGCGAACCGGTACTCCGCCGTCGATGGCTGCGCCCCGGGGAACTCGCGGCCGGGTCCCAGCCGGGTCAGCACCCGGCGGACGTTCGTGTCGAGGACGGCGTGCCTGCGCCCGAAGGCGAACACGGCCACCGCGGCGGCGGTGTAGGCGCCGATCCCGGGCAGCGCGAGCAGCTCGTCGCGGGTCGAGGGGATCTCCCCGCCATGCTGGCGAGTCACGATGGTGGCGGTCTGGTGCAGGCGCAGGGCGCGCCGGGGATAGCCGAGCCGGCCCCACTGCCGCACCGCCTCGCCCGGCGCATCGGCGGCCAGCGCCGCAGGCGTGGGCCACCGCTCGAGCCACGCCTGGTAGGCGGGCAGCACCCGGCTGACCGGCGTCTGCTGCAGCATGATCTCGCTGACCAGCACCGCCCACGGGGAGACGCCGGGCGCCCGCCACGGCAGATCCCGCGCCGAGGCCGCGTACCAGCCGAGCACCGGTTCCAGGTAAGGCGAGGACATAACGAGCATTATCCGCGACCGCGGGCCCCGCACGCGCGGGGAAACACTGAAGGCGGAGGCACGGCAAAGGCGGAGACGCTGAATGGCGCGGGCACGGGAAAGGCGGGAACGCGAAGCGGGGCCGGGAACATGTTCCCGGCCCCGCTTCGTCGATGTGAACCCTAGCCGAGCGCCGTCGCCGTGCCCGGGCCGTCGGTGGAGGTCGAGCTGGGCGGGTTGGCCCCGCTCAGCGGCTCGCTCGCGACCGCCGCGGCGACCGTGAGCACCTCCTCCGGGGT
>CAVQOE010000026.1:0-14501 GCA_963714295.1 uncultured Actinomycetota bacterium
GGAGTTTCAGACGGCGCTGCTCGTGGCAAGGCACGCAGCGGGCGCGGCGCGCTGTCCAGCCGCAGCAGTTCATCGAGCATGGCGGGGCACGGCCTGCTCAAGCACATCGTGGCGGTGGAACTGGCCGTCGCGGATGAACTGGGTGTGGAGGAACGGGATGTTCACGCTTTCGAAGACCGGGACCATCCTCAGCGTGGTGACGACCTGCTTGAGCTGCTGGACCGCCCGGGTCCCCCGCCGCGATGCCGCCGTAGGAGACGAACCCGACGGCCTTGTCCTTCCACTCCTGGTGCAGGTAGTCGATCGCATTCTTGATCGTCGCCGGGTAGCCGTAGTTGTACTCCGGGGTGATGAACACAATCGCGTCGGCGCGGTCGATCCGGGCGCTCCAGTCCTGCGTGTGCCTGAGGGTATACCGGCGCAGCCTCGGGTGGTTCGGCTCTTCCGTCGGCGGGAGGTGGATCTCGGCGAGGTCCGCGACCTCGACGGCGAATCCGCCATGGGCCCGGGCACGGTCGATGAACCACTCGGCGATGGGCTGCCCGGCCCGGCCAGGACGGATCGAGCCGACGATGACGGTGAGGACTGGGCATGGACACTGGAACCCCTGTTCTGCCTGCCGTGAAGACGGTGGTGGCAATGCCACCGCCTAACCGGCCCCGAAAGCTTAATATTCCTTAGGTGCTAAGGAATTGATACCTGTCCATGCGTGTTGGGCGAGGCATGGGCGACGTACATCCGGTCTGCGCGCGGTTTCACGCGGCGATCGAGCTGCTCGGCGCCCGCTGGTCGGGGGCGAGTGCTGCGGGCGATGTTCACCGGATCCCGCCGCTTCGCAGACATCAAGGCCGCGATCCCCGGCATCAGCGACGTGATGCTGACCCGCAGGCTTCGCGAGCTGGAAGAGGCCGGGCTGGTGCGGGCGCGAAGTACATGCCTGCCTCCCCCGTGCACGTGGAATACCGTCTCACCGAGATGGGCCGCGACGCCGGGCCGGTGCTGGAACGCGGTCATCGCCTGGTCACACACGTGGATCCCGGCTCCGCCCGGCACTGACGACGCCAGCCACCCTGCCGTAGCATAACCCTGAATTCTCCGCTCACCCATTAATTCCGCTCACCCATTAATTCCAGAACGGATTGAGACACTCATTATGACCACAGGCTTGCCGGAAACCGGTCGGCAACTGCGTTCCTTGGTGAAATCTGACGGAACCCTCGAGCTGTCGCTCGAGAGGTCGCCATCCCCGAGCCGGGCCCCAACCAGGTCGTCGTCCGCGTCGAAGCTGCCCCCATCAACCCGTCGGACCTCGGAATGCTCCTGGCGGGGGCGGACATGAGCACGGCGAGGGCCTCTGGCTCGAGCGACAGCCCCGTCCTCACCGCGACGATCCCGGCCGCCGGGATGGCCGCGTTGACCGGGCGACTGGACCTTTCGATGCCGGTAGGCAACGAGGGCGCCGGCGTGGTGGTCGACGGCGGCGCATCCGACGCGGCCCGGGCCCTGCTCGGCAAAACCGTGTCCGTCGCTGGCGGGGCGATGTACTCGGAGTACCGGTGCCTCGACGCGTCGCAGTGCCTCGAGCTTCCCGACGGAACCGCTCCCGCCGACGGCGCCTCTTCTTTTGTCAACCCGTTGACCGCCCTGGGCATGGTGGAGACGATGCGGCGGGAAGGCCACACCGGGTTGGTGCACACCGCGGCGGCCTCCAACCTGGGCCGGATGCTCAACCGCCTCTGCCTCGAAGACCAGGTGCCGCTGGTCAACATCGTGCGCAAACCCGAACAGGCCGAGATCCTCGGATCCGAGGGCGCTAAGTATGTGGCCAATTCGACGGCTCCGACGTTTATGGCGGACCTCACGGAAGCGCTCGTGGCCACGTCGGCCACGCTGGCGTTCGATGCCATCGGCGGGGGAAAGCTGGCCGGCCAGATCCTGAGGTGCATGGAAGTGGCCGCGACGTCCACCGCCGCGGAGTACAGCCGGTACGGCTCGACCACTTACAAGCAGGTATACATCTACGGTGGCCTCGACCGTGGGCCGACCGAGTTCAACCGCAACTTCGGTATGGCGTGGGGCATGGGAGGGTGGCTGCTCACGCCCTTCTTGCAAAAGATCGGGGCCGAAGCCATGCGCCGTCTGCAACAGCGGGTGGTGGCCGGGCTCACGACCACCTTTGCCAGCATGTACACCAAAGAGGTGTCCTTGGCCGAGGCGCTCCAGTTGGAAGCCGTGTCCGCCTACGCGGGCAGTCGACCGGCGAGAAGTACCTGATCATCCCGCACAAGGGATAGCGCCTGCCGATTGGCGTCAGCGCACCCGGAGGCCCATTTCCTTGGCGGAGTAGCCGCCGAGTTCTTCCACCGAGGCCTTGAAGTGATCCGACCGCAGCAGCGTCCACAGCGGCGCGAGCTGCGGCGACTCCAGGGCTCCGGGCGCGACGGCCAGGTCGTACGGCTCGGTGGCGAGCGGCACGAAGCCGAGCCCGAACGCCTGCGCGGCCGCCATGATCCCCAGGCCGGCGTCGGCCCGCCCGGACGCGATCGCCGCCGCGACCGCCAGGTGCGTCGGCTCCTCCCGCGCGTATCCCTCGATCGAGGAGGCCGCGAGGCCCTGCCGCCCGAGCATGACGTCGAGCAGCACCCGCGTCCCCGCGCCGCGCTGCCGGTTAACGTACCGGACGCCGGGACGGCAGAGATCAGGCAGCCCGGAGATGCCCAGGGGATTCCCGGCTGCGACCATCAGCCCCTGCGACCGCTCCACCAGCCGCACCACCGCCACGTCGCCCGCCGCGGCCCCGAAAACCCGGTCCACGTACGGCAGCGTGTACTCCCCGGAAGCGGGGTCGAGCAGGTGTGATCCGGCGATGTGGCACAGGCCGTCGCGCAGCGCGACGAGCCCGCCGAGCGACCCGACGTTGGACGACGCGAGCGTCACCATCGGGTCGTCGGCGCGCAGGAACGACGAGGCCAGGTCGAGCACCATGTCGTGCGACCCGATCGCGACGATGGTGCGCGCGATCTCGTCAAGCCCGCGCAGCAGTTCGACCGGCACGGACGACCCGGCGTGGTACCCTTCCGCGCCGGCCGGCACGACGAGCAGCCCGTCGGCGCGGACCAGTGACGTCAGCACCCCGGCGCCGCGCGGCAGCGGCGTCGCCACCAGGGACCCGCCCACCGATCCGAGCCGCACCCGGACCCAGTCGTCCATGCCGAGCGGCGAGGCGAGCTTGCGCGCCAGCCGCGCCGAAGCACGCGGCCGCTGCCGCGGCGGCGCGCCGGACAGCTCCGCAAGCAGCGGCGCCGCGAAGATGTCGAACGTCAGCGCCGCCGACACGGGGTAGCCGGGCGCGCCGAGTACCGGCGTCTTCCCCACGACGCCCAGCACGACCGGGTGCCCCGGCCGCACCGCGACCCCGTGCACGGCCAGCGTCCCGGTGGACGCGACCACCCGCGCCGTGTAATCGTCCCGCCCCGCGCTCGACCCGGCGATCACGATCAGCAGGTCGCATTCCGCGGCGGCCTCCCGCACCACAGCGGCGATCCGCTCCGGGTCGTCCGGCTCGATCGGCAGGCACCGCGCCTCGCACCCGGCCTCCCGCGCCTGCGCGGCGAGCATGAGCGAGTTCGTGTCGAGGATTTCCCCCGGCCCGGTCTCCGTCCCGATCGGCCGCACCTCATCCCCGGTCGGGAGGATAAGAACAAGAGCCTTCTTCCGAACGCACAGGTCCGTTGCCCCCGCGGCCGCGGCTGCCGCCAAGTCGACGGAACGGAGCCGGTGTCCTACCGGAAGCAGCAGCTCGCCGGCGCTCACGTCCTCGCCGATCGACCGGACGTGCTGGTACGGGGGGACGGCGGCGCGCAGTTCGGCGCGGTCGGCGTCGTCGTAGTGGACGTGCTCGCGCATGACCACCGCGTCGCGGCCGTCGGGCATCGGGTCGCCGGTGTCCACGACGTCGTAGGCGGCGGGGCCGAGCCACAGCGGGGTGGTCTCGCTCGCGCCGAGCGTGTCCGCGGAACGGACCGCGATGCCGTCCATCCCGGCGGCGTCGAAGGGCGGAGAGGAGCGGACGGCCCACACTGGCGCGGCGGTGACAAGCCCGGCGGCCTCGGCGACGGGTACGGTGACGGCGGGCAGCCGCTGCCGGGCAGCCGGCGGCCTCGCCGGGCGGCGCGCCAGGCGTCCAGGGCCTGCGCGGCGGGGATGTCATGGATGAACGGGCTGTTCGCCGGCTTGTCAGCCATACAGGATCACGTTCACTTCGCTGCCCGCGTCAAGACCGGTCGCCTCCTCGGGGATCACGATGTAGCCGTCGGCCGCCGTCAGCACCGACAAGAGCGCCGAGGAGCCGAACACCGGCACGGCCGCCCCGTGGTCAAGTTTTACCTGCACGACATCGAGCCGCCCGGTCGCGGAGGCGAGATCCGGGACAGCCTGGCCCGCGCCGATGGCTGCGGCGGCGGCGCCGTGCAGCCGCCGACGAGGCGGACGACCGGCATGCCGATCAGCCGGAACACCACGAGCGCCGAGCGCGGGTTGCCCGGCAGCCCGATCACCGGCACGCCGTCGCACTCGGCCAGCAACGTCGGCTTGCCGGGCTTGATGGCCAGGCCGTGGCACCAGATGCCCGGCGGGCCGAGGCGGGCGACGGCGTTCGCGGTCTCGTCCCTGGCGCCGACCGACGATCCGGCGGAGATCACGAGCACGTCGCTGGCCGGCAGCGCGCCGCGCAGCGCTTTCTCCAGCGCGCCCGGGTCATCGGGCACGATCCCGCCGAAGGCCGGCTCGCCGCCCGCGTCTGCGACCAGCGCGGCCAGCGCGGACGCCGTCGCGTCACGCACCTGGCCCGGCTTCAGCTCCGCCGCCTCGGGCGGGACCACCTCGTCGCCGGTGGAGAAGATCGTCACCACCGGCCTTGCCGCGCACGGTCACGGACGTCACGCCGGCCGCGGCGAGCATGCCGAGGTCCTGGGGGCGGAGCGGCCGGCCGCCGGGCACGATCTCGTCGCCGGGCCTGGCGTCCTCGTCGGCCCGCACTATGCCCTCGCCCGGCGCGACCGGGCGGACCACCTCGATCGTGCCGGGCATGGCCTCGGCGGTGTACTCGACCATCACGACCGCGTCCGCGCCCGGCGGGATGACGCCGCCGGTCGGCATGGTGACAGCCGTGCCGGGCGTGACCGCCGTATCCGGCTCGGCGCCCATGCGGACGGCGCCGGTGACGGTGAGGTAGCCGGGGAGGCCCTCGGACACGCCGTAGGTGTCGGCGGCGCGGACGGCGTAGCCGTCAACGGTGGAACGGGCGAACCCGGGCAGCGGATGCGGCGCCGTGACCGGCCCGGCCGGCACCCGGCGCAACGCCGCGCCCAGCGGCACGGTCTCGGTGCTGGTGCGCCGCGCGGGGACGAAAGCCGGCCAGGGCATCGGCGACCGTCCGGGTGGTGAAGAACTCCCGCCCGGCCGCGTCAGCCATGGCCCACGGCGAGGCCTTCGTCGGCGATCCCGGGAAGCGGGCGCCCGGCCAGATCAAGCCCGCGTTTGTTGTAGTAGGCGTCGATCATCGCCCGCAGCCGGTCCGCGGTGAGGGTGGCTACCCGGCCGGAGGGCAGGGTGAGCGGCTCGTTCAGCAGGCGGTCGGGCAGCCAGTCGTCGGACGGCTGCCAGCCCTCGCGGATGTTGTAGACCCGTTTGGCCAGCACGATCCGGCGGGCCGTCACGCGCAGCTCGCCGTCGGTGACATCCCAGCCGGTGACCGACGCCAGCAGGGCCGCCCATTCGCCGAACGGGTCGGTGAACACCCCGCGCAGGAACTTGCACAAGATCAGCGAGTCCATGATCGCGGCCCGGTCCTCGGTCTCGATCGCCGCCGCCACGTGCGCGTCGCCGCCGTCCAGCCGGTCCAGGTCGCCCGACAGGTCCGCCTCGTAGGCGCCCGACCGGTTGTGGTCCGCGCCCCGCGCGTTTACCGCCAGCCCCAGTGCCATCGCGTGCAGCGTGCGAGGCTCGTAGCCCGGCATCTCCAGGCCCTTGACGTGCGGGGCGAAGGAAGCGGAGTCAGCCCCGACCGTTCGCGATGCTTGCCGTGATCCTTCTCCGAGCAGGGCGCCGAGCGGCGTACCGCGGGTGCCGATCTCGTCGAGGACGCGCAGCAGCGCGGCAGGGTCACCGAAGCGGAGCCAGGGCGCGTCGATCAGGCCGCGCTGCGCGCACTCCATCGCCCACGCGATCGTGCCGCCCGCCGAGATCGTGTCGATGCCAAGCTCGTCGCAGCGGGCACTCGCGGCGAGCACCGCGTCCGGGTCGCTGACCCCGCACATCGGGCCGAGCGCGAACACGTTCTCGTACTCGACGCGCGCCTTCTTGCCCCGTCCTACCCGGTAGATGTGCTCGCAGCCGATCGTGCAGGACGCGCAGCTGCTGCGCGCGACCCGGCGCATCCCCTCGACGGTCTCATCCAGCGGCTGTTCGGCCAGGCGGCCGGCTCCCTCGAACGTGGCGGCCTGGAAGTTGCGGGTGGGCAGCGTGGCGATCGCGTTGAACGCGAGCAGGTTGGCGAGCGTGCCGAGCTCGCGGTACTTCGCCGTCGCGGGGCCGAACGACCGTTCCCGCAGGTCCCGCGCGGCTCGCAGGACCGAGGCCGGATCGGCCGTCGCCACCTTCGTCGCCGAGCGGACCGCGATCGCCTTCAGGTTCTTTGCGCCCATGACCGTGCCGAGTCCACCGCGGCCCGCGTGCCGGCCGTCGTGCGAGATCGTCGCGTAACGGACGCCGCGCTCGCCGGCCGGGCCGATCGCGGCCACGCGCCAGCCGCGGCCGAGGTCGTCGCGCAGCTTCGCGTCCGTCTCGGCGGCGGTCATGGCGGCGAGGTGCCGCGCGTCGAGGAGCCGGGTCCCGTCACCATCGACGAGCAGGGCAGACAGTTGCGGCGCGCGGCCGCGGATCACGATCGCGTCGTGCCCGGTGAGTTTCCCGGCGATCGCGAACTGGCTGGAGGCCAGCGCATCGGTCAGCATCCCGGTCAGCGGCGACTTCGCCACCACGGCGAACTTCGCGCTCGTGGTCAGCGGCGTGCCGACGAGCGGGGAGAACACGAATGCCAGCGGCGCTGTGGCGTCCAGGGCGTGCGCGCCCGGCGTCCCCAGCTGCATGCAGCAGCCAGGCGCCGAGGCCCGAGCCGCCGATGTAGGCGCGCAGGATCTCATCGGGCAGCGGCAGGGCCGCACTCGTCCCGGTGGCGGCGTCCACGACCAGCGCCTGTCCGAAGTAGCCGCCAGCAGGCACGTCAGCCTCCCGCGTCCGCGGACAGGAAGAAGACGGTGTCACCTGCCGCGAGCGGTGTCTCGCTGTCCCGGGTGATCTGGTCACCGTTCAGCGCCGCCGTGACATGCCGGTCGAGCACCAGGCCGAGCGCGCTGGCGGCGGCGCCCACGGTGGCGGCCCGGACGGTGTGCGGGCCGCTCTGGCCGCCGCCTTTGGCGAGGGTCCCGAAGAGCTGGACGGTCACTTCCGGCGCGGGCCGGGCCCGGGCCGCCTGGTAGTCGGCGGGCGTGTTGACGTTCACCACGGAGTCCAGGTCCGGGTCGAGCGCGGCGAGCAACGGGTCCTGCTTCAGCGCGGCGTCGTCGAGCGTTTCCACCGTGCACTGGCCGAAGAGGAAGGCGGGGCGCAGCTGGTCTTCCGCCACCAGGCGCTCGGCGGTTTCCGCGAGCGAGACCCGGTAGGCGGCGGCCAGCGGCTGCCTGAACCCTCGCGCGAGCGGCAGGGCGACATCCGTGGTTTCGCTGTTCTCGAGCACCCGCAGCACGCGCCGGGCGAAGGCCGGGTGCAGGAACGGCATGTCGGTGGAGCTGATGAACGCGACATCGGCGCGCCCGCGCAACGCGGCGAGCCCGGCGGCGATGCCCTGCACCGGGCCTTTGCCCTCGCGGGGGTCATCGGTGATGAGCGTGCCCTTGGGCAGGTCCGGGAGGTCCTGGCCGGGGGCGCGGACGACAACGACGGGGCCGTTCGTCACGCGCGCGAGGATCCCGGCCGTCCGGCGCAGCAACGTGGAGCCGTGCCATTCCAGCGCCGCCTTGGGCGTGCCCATCCGCGAGGACCGCCCGCCCGCCAGCACCACGCCCGCGGAGATCACCACGTCCTCATCGTAAGCGTCACCGCCTGATCGGCGGGCCCGGTGAACGACTCCGGCAGGCAGGTTAAGCCCAGGAGCGGTTAGGACCGTGGCCGCGGGGGAATCAGCCTGGCCCTGCCGCCGGATGCGGTCCCGCTGCGGGACGACCGTGTACCTGGGGTCGCGGGCGGATGTCCGGCCCGCGAGGAAGATGCCGAACCGGGTGAGCGCGGAGGAGGCCACCAGGGCCGTACCGGCGAGCGCGGCCGCGACCCGGTTCCGGCCGCCGAGCGCCGCCGCGGCAAGCCCGCCGGCGGTCAGGATCTCGGCCGCCTCCATCAGGTGGCCGGCCCGGCCGGACTGGTACGGCTCGGCGGCGGGACCCAGGCGCCGGATCAGCAGGCTCTTGGCGACCAGTTCGGCGCCCGGCGCCGACCACGGCCAGGTTGCGGGCGGGCCCGGCCTGCTCCGATCGCACCAGGGCCAGGCCGAGGCCGCCGGCCGCGCGTGGCGGCTGAGCTGACGAACAGGTACGGCAATTCCCGGTGTGCCTCATGCCAGGCGGGCACGGCGGTGTCGGACAGCAGAGCGCCCGTGTAGGCGGCCACGCCCGGGCCGAGTGACCGCCGCCACGGCCGTTGCGGCCCGGCCCGTTCTGGGCAGCCAGCCGGTCACTGCGGACGCCGCTGCCACGCCCGCGGCCGGTCCGTAGCCGGTGAGCAGCCAGGTGCCGACGCTCATCGGGGACGTGGGCTTGAACACCCGCAGCATGTTCACGAACCGCTTCGGCCGGCCCAGGTCGTGCACCAGAGCCACTACGGACAGGCCGATCGCCCCCGCGGCCACGGTCTTGGCCGCGCGGGCCAGCTCGGGGCGGCCGGACAGCTCCGCGCTCGCGGCGAGCGCGGAGGAGGCGCCGGCCAGCCCGCCGAGGAACAGGTAGCCGGCGACGTCCAGCGTCTCCCACACCGGCTCCTTGATCACCGGCCGGCCGTAGTAGGAACGGAACTCCGCCGGCGGCACCATCAGCTCTGTTCCCCCGGAGCGACGACCCCCGCGTCTCCCCCCGCTCCTGGGCGGAAGCCCTTGCCCCCCGGCTCCCTCGGCCTCCTGCTCCCCAGAGCGCCCGTCGCCGCGTACCCCCGGGGTCATGACCGCCGCCCCAGGCCGGACAGGAGGGCGGCGGCGGCCAGGGCCGCGGCCGCGGTGGCCACGTGCCGCCACATCCGGGGCAGGTCGCGGGTGGTCACCACCGGGTCGGGCGGCAGGCCGTAGACCTCGGGCTCGTCCAGCAGCAGGAAGAACGCGCCGGCGCCGCCGATGCCGTCGGCCGGGTCCTCGCCGTACAGCCGGGCCTCGGCCACGCCGGCCTCGTGGAGGTCTTCCAGCCGGGGCTGGGCCCGCTCGCGCAGTTCGTCCAGCGGGCCGAACTGGATCGACTCGGTCGGGCAGGCCTTGGCGCAGGCCGGGGTCAGGCCGTCGCCGATCCGGTCGTAGCACAGCGTGCACTTGTGCGCGCCGCCGTCGGTCTCACGCCGTCCGATGACGCCGAACGGGCAGGCCGAAACGCAGTAGCCGCAGCCGTTGCACACGTCGTCCTGGACCACCACGGTGCCGAACTCGGTCCGCATCAGCGCGCCGGTGGGGCAGACGTCCAGGCAGCCGGCCTCGGTGCAGTGCTTGCACACGTCGCTGGACATCAGCCACCGAGACTCGCCCGGGCGGGTGATCTGCTCGATGAACGCGACGTGCCGCCAGGTGGAGGCGCCCAGGCTCCCGGTGTTGTCGTAGGACATGCCGGTCAGCTCGATCCCGTCCTCGGGGACCGCGTTCCACTCCTTGCACGCGACCTCGCACGCCTTGCACCCGATGCACACCGACGTGTCGGTGAAGAACCCCATCCGCGGCGGGTGGTCGGCGTACCCCGAACGGGCCGCGGGATCCAGCCCTCCTTCGGCGTCGGCCGGGCCGCTGGCGAAGGGGGCGCCGCTGTGTGTGCTCACGCTCATAGCTGCGTTCCTGTCTGGGGAGTGATGCCCGCCCGCTGCTGGTACTCGCGGACCAGCTCGCGCAGCGCGGGTCCGCGCGGCCGGCGGCCGGGACGGATGTCACAGGCGAACGCCTTGTCCTCCTGGATGTGCACGTTCGGGTCGAGGGACAGGTGGGTCAGCTCGTTGGCGGCGTCGCCGGTGGTCAGCCCGTTCTGGCCCCAGTGCCAGGGCAGCCCGACCTGGTGCACCATGCGGCCCCGGATGCGCAGCGGCCGGATCCGTTCGGTGACCATGACGCGGGCCTCGATCGCGCTGCGCGCGGTGACGATCGTGGCCCAGCCGTGGTGCTCGAGGCCGCGCTCGGCGGCCAGTTCCGGTGACACCTCGCAGAAGAACGCCGGCTGCAGTTCCGCCAGGTAGGGCAGGGTCCGTGACATGCCGCCCGCCGTCTGATGCTCGGTCACCCGGTGGGTGGTGGCGACGTACGGGAACACGCTCTGAGCCCGGCTCGTCCCCGCTCGGCTGGTACCGGTTCTGCCGGCGCGAGATGATCTGCCGGACCGGGTTGTGCTGCTGGCCGTAGAGCAGGTTGGCGAACGGGGACTCCTGCGGCTCGTAGTGCGCGGGCAGCGGCCCGTCGACCATGCCGGCCGGGGCGAACAGCCACGCCTTGCCGTCGGCCTGCATGATGAACGCGTCCGTGCCGGTGATCGCGGCCACGCCGGTCGCGCCGTCGGGCGGGGTGTAGTCCGGCGGCCGGTCGGCGACGAAGTCGGGCACGTCGTGCCCGGTCCAGCGGTTGTTTTCGGCGTCCCACCAGACGAGGGCCTTGCGCTCGCTCCACGGCCTGCCGTCCGGGTCCGCCGAGGCGCGGTTGTACAGCACCCGCCGGTTCGCCGGCCAGGCCCAGCCCCACTCGTTGGCGACCCAGTTCTGCTGCTCGCCTGGCACGCGGCGGGCGGCCTGGTTCACCGCGCCGGCGTACACCCCGCAGTAGATCCAGCAGCCGCAGGACGTGGAGCCGTCGTCCTTGAGCTGGGTGTAGGACGATAGCGGTTTGCCGTCGGAGTCCCGCCCGTTGATCTCGGCGAGCACGGCCTCCGCGTCGGGCTCCTCCAGCGGCCCCTTGACCGGGTAGTCCCAGGTGAGGTCCAGGATCGGCCGGTCCGTCTCGGCCGTCTGCCCGGCGGATGCGGCGGCCAGCTTCTGCCGGATCCGCCGTCCCAGGTGGTAGGTGAACCACAGCTCGCTGCGGGCGTCGCCGGCCGGTTCCACCGCGGTGTGGTGCCATTGCAGCATCCGCTGGGTGTTGGTGAAACTGCCGTCCTTTTCCGTGTGCGCGGCCGCGGGCAGGAAGAACACCTCCGTCTTGATGTCTTCGCGTGCGCATCTCCCCGGTCTCGATCTCGGGCCCGTTCTGCCACCAGGTGGCGCTCTCGATCAGCGAGAAGTCGCGGACCACCAGCCAGTCCAGGTTCGCCATGCCGAGTCGCTGCATGCGGGCGTTGGCGGAGCCCACCGCCGGGTTCTGGCCCAGCAGCAGGTACCCGGTGCACACGCCGTCCAGCTGGGCCAGGACGGTGTCGAAGGTGCTGTGGCTGCCGGTGAGCCGGGGCAGGTACCCGTAGCAGAAGTCGTTGTCCTTGGTGGCGGCGTCGCCCCACCAGGCCTTGAGCAGGCTCACCATGTAGTCGCTGGTGTTCGCCCAGAACCCCTTTTCGCACTGTCTCGGCGGCGATGTAGGTGCTCAGATCCTCGTTGCCGTACGCGTGCGGCATCGGCAGGTACCCGGGCAGCAGGTCGAACAGGGTCGGGATGTCGGTGGAGCCCTGGATGGAGGCGTGCCCGCGCAGCGCCATGACGCCGCCGCCCGGCCGGCCTACGTTGCCGAGCAGCGCCTGCAGGATCGCCGCGGTGCGGATGCACTGGGCGCCGGTCGTGTGGTGGGTCCAGCCCACGCTGTAGACGAACGCGGTGGTGCGGTCGCGCCCGGAGTTCTCCGTTACCAGCTCGCAGACCTTCTTGAAGGTGGCTTCCGGCACCCCGGCGACCTCGGCGACCACCTCCGGCGTGTAGCGGGCGAAGTGGCGCTTGAGCACCTGGAACACGCACCGCGGGTGCTGCAGCGTCGCGTCGGTGTCGGCAGCGGGGTGCGCGGCGGCACCGCCCGATCCGTGCGCCTCGCCGCGGGCCGCCTCCCGGACCTGCCGCAGCTGCTCGGGCTCGGCCGGCGCTCGTCTCCTCGGGGCTGCGCTCGCCGGCCGCCGGGCGTACCCGTCGCCGCCCTGGTACCGCCAGGTCTCCTGGTCATACAGCCGGTGCTCGCGGTCCAGGCCGGAGAACACCCCGTCCAGGTCCTCGGTGTCGGCGAAGTCCTCGGTCAGGATCGTGGCCGCGTTGGTGTAGGCGAGCACGTAGTCACGGAAGTACTTCTCGCTGGTCAGGACGTAGTTGATGAGACCGCCGACGAACGCGATGTCGGCCCCGGCCCTGATCGGCACGTGCAGGTCGGCGTGCGCGCTGGTGCGGGTGAACCGCGGGTCGACGTGGATGACCTTCGCGCCGCGCTTCTTGGCCTCCATCACCCACTGGAACCCGACCGGGTGCGCCTCGGCCATGTTCGAGCCCTCAATGAGGATGCAGTCGGCGTTGGCCAGGTCCTGCTGGAAAGTGGTGGCGCCGCCGCGGCCGAACGAAGTCCCCAGACCGGGGACGGTGGCGGAGTGTCAAATGCGGGCCTGGTTCTCGATCTGGATGGCGCCGAGCGCGGTGAACAGCTTCTTGATCAGGTAGTTCTCTTCGTTGTCCAGCGTCGCGCCGCCCAGGCCGGCGAAGCCGAGCGTACGCCGCGTCTGCTTGCCGTCGACCTCCTGCTGCCAGCCCCGCCGGCGGGACTCGATCACCCGGTCGGCGATCATGTCCATGGCCTGGTCGAGGTCGAGGTCTTCCCAGTCTGTTCCGAACGGACGCCGGTACTTCACCTTGTACTGCCGCGCGCTCCCGGTGGTGAGCTGCAAGGTCGCTGACCCCTTGGGGCAGAGCCTGCCCCGGCTCACCGGCGAGTCCGGGTCGCCCTCGATCTGGATGACCTTCTCGTCTTTGACGTAGACGTTCTGCGCGCAGCCGACCGCGCAGTAGGGGCAGACCGACTTGACCACCCGGTCGGCGTTCCGGATCCGCGGCTCGATCCGCTCCGTGCGCCGGCTCCTGGCCGCCGCTCCCCGGGCCAGCTTGTCGCCGCCGGTCAGCTGCCGGAAGACTGGCCACCCGATCCACGTGCGATCCGGCATCTCTCCTCCCGCCAGCGGGGCCAGACACCTGAGACTCTACGCTCGACTCTCGCTGGCATCCTACGCCGCGGGTACCATCGCCGCCCGCGCCCAACGCGCCTACGATTGCGCGGTGGGCGAGAGCTGGGTGGACAAGGCGGACCAGGCCGAGATACCGTTCGCCGGAGGTGACGTCACCGAGGGCGTGGTCCGGGTGGGTGACACGGTGCGGCGGCCGGTCGGGTCGCACTCACCGCTGGTGCACGCGCTGCTGACACACCTCGAATCGGTTGGCTTCGAGGAGGCACCGCGGTTCCTCGGCATCGACGGGTCCGGACGTGAGGTGCTCAGCTACATTGACGGTGAGGTGGCCGGGCGCCCGCGCCCGCCGTCAAGGGTGGAATGCGAGACGTTCACCAGCAGGGGGACGCGGCTGCGCTTCACGGCGAAGTCGGTCATGTGGCGGCGGTCGTCTAGCGCAAAATGGACGAATTCGCCGGTCGATCCGAGCAGGGCAATGGCGTTCGCGCGGGTTCGGCAGAGGAAGTTGACAAGCTCCAGAGTGGCCACTAAATCGATGGATGTCTCGTCTGCCGGCGCGGGGTGATGGCCGCGATAATGACGCCGCGAATGGTATTTTTATCCGGCAAATTGAATGATATCGCGGGCCAGGCGAAACGCTCCATTTTGAACGGCTCGGCGCCGCGACCGGCGGGGTCCGTGATCTCGGCGCTCGGCGCTCCGTAACCGTCGCGGCTCGGCAACTCAGTACCTCGACGTTCGTTTCATGGCCGGCTCAGAAGGCGGCAAGGGGAGTTGCTACACTGCCTTTAGCGTAAAGGGCGCAGCCGGTCCGCGGAAAGGGCAGAAGCCCACCTGTTCGACATAATTTTTGCGAACCTTCTTTCAGCCCGGCCTGCGGACAACGGGCGATTTCACGAAAGGAGGTCGCTATGTCGACCCATCCGCAATCGCTCCCCGAGCGTCCCAATATTCGCATCTCAAGAATCAGGCCAAAGACCTGCTCAAGGCCGGAGAGGCGAAATCTGTCGCCGAATCGTTGTTTCAGGTGGCCCAGCTCTTACGGATTTCCGAGTTGGCCGAAACTCAAGGCCCATGTCGAATCCG
>CAVQOE010000027.1:0-51898 GCA_963714295.1 uncultured Actinomycetota bacterium
CCGCCACCGCGGCGAGACAGGCCCCGCATAACTGAGCAATCTTCGGACGGCAGACGCTAGTGAAGGCCGTTTGTGAGGATTTGCGGAGCTGGCAGCGCCGAGACCGCCGAAGGTTTGCCGATCTGGCGGTTGCGGTTGTGTCCGGACGGGGCCGCGTCATGGGCGGAGGCCGGTGTGGATCGGCCGGGATTCAGGTGGCTGGGTTGCTGCGGCCGAGTCCGGCGTCCCTAGCGCGGATGATGGCCTGGTTCCTGTCGGCTACCTGGAGCTTGTTGAAGATCGCGGAGATGTGGTTGGCGACGGTTTTGGGGGCGATCGACATCTGCCGGGCGATCTCGGCGTTGCGCGCGCCGGCGGCTATGTGGTTGAGCACCTCGCGTTCCCTGCTGGTCAGACCCTGGAACGGGACGCCGGGGGCTGGTGGTGCGGAGACCAGGCCCAGCACCCGGCGTGCGATGCCGGGCCCGAAGATGGCCTCGCCCGCGGCGACCGCCTGGATGGCGCGGATGATCTCGTCCTGCTGGGCGCCCTTGAGCAGGTATCCGCGGGCGCCGGCTCGCATGGCCGCGAATACCGAATCGTCATCGTCGAACATGGTGAGCATCAGCACCGCGATGTCGGGGGCGGCGCGGGCGATCTCGCGCGTGGCGGCGACGCCGCTGAGCTCGGGCATCTGGATGTCCATGACCAGCACGTCGGGTCGCAGCGTGACGGCTGCGTGCACGGCTTCCCGGCCGGTGGCCGCGATCCCCGCGACGGTGACCGACGGCACCGATGCGAGCAGCGCCGACAGGCCCGTCCCGTACCACCGGGTGATCGTCGGCGATGACGACGCGGATGCTGCTGGTCATAGCGTGCTCAGCTCTGCCCTGTTTTCGCCCAGCGGCAGGGCGGCGATCACCCGGCCGCCGCCTGCCGGGGTCCGGGCCGGCCTGGCACGTGCCGCCGAGTTCGGCGGCACGCTCGTGCATTGAGGTGAGCCCGAAGCCTGGCTGCCAGCCAGGCCCCGGCACGCGGCCGTCGTCGCGGACCTCGATGCGCAGGCCGTCGCCGTCTGCCACCGCGAGCCAGACGTCGATCCTGGTCGCGCCGGAATGCCGGGCCGCATTGGTCATCGCCTCGGTGATGATGCGGTAGGCGGCGACCTCCACCGCTGCGGGCAGCGGCGGCAGGGGCTCTGGCGTGTTCAGGCAGACGGCGACGCTGCCGCCGTCGGGCCGCTGGGCGAGCCGGTCAGACTGCTGACGCAGCGATCCGATCAGGCCCAGATCATCGAGGGCCGGCGGCCGCAGGCCGTAGACCAGCCGCCGGATGTCTGCGATCGCCGCGGTGGTGTCCGCGCGCAGCGCGCCCAGCAGTTCGCTGGCCTGGGCGGGTTCGGCCGGCAGCGCGTTGCGGGCCGCGTCGGCCTTGAACGCGATCCCGGTCAGCGCGGGGCCGAGCCCGTCGTGCAGGTCGCGGCGAAGCCTGCGGCGCTCCTCCTCGCGCGCGGCCACGATGCTGACCCGCGACTCCTGCAGCGCGGCCGACAGCGCGGTGGCGTGCAGCGCGACGGCCAGCGGGCCGGCCAGCAGCTCCAGCACCGCGATGTCCGGCGGGCTGAGCCGGCGCTGCCCGGACCTGAGCCCGACGATCAGCTCGCCGATGCGGGCGCCGTCATAGCGGAGGCTGATGCTGTGCAGCAGCTCGGGAGCGGTCCCGTGCGCAGCAGCCTCGGCGGGCCCGAACCGCACCGCCGCGAACGGCAGCCGCAGCGAATCGCACAGCGCCTCCAGCACGCCCGCCAGCCCGGCGGCGCCGGTCCCGGCGAGCCGTTCGCCAACCAGGGACACGGCCCGGACCGGGTCGCGGCGATCCCCGTACAACCCGCGGTCGATCAGCCGCTGCAGCCGGACCCGCGCCGGGTTGAACCCGACCGCGACGATGACGCTGGCCACCACGGCGCTGTCCAGGCTGACCCGGCTGCGCACCAGCACGTCCAGCAGCGCGACCAGGCCCACATAGGCCCCCGCGGCGGCCGCGGTGAGCAGGCCGTACACCAGCGCGCGGGACACGACCAGCCGGATATCCAGCAGCTGGTACCGCAAGATCGCGACGGTCACCGCCGCCGGGATCAGCGGGATCACCAGCAGCCCCAGGACCGGCCCCCTGCCGAAGATTCCCCACGACACGCCCGCGTACGCCAGCACCACCAGCACGGCAAGCAGCAGCCACAGCAGCTGCCTGCGCTCCACGTCCCCGCCGCGGCGGTACCGGACCACCAGCGACGCCAGGACCAGCATGAAAAGCGCGGCCCAGGCGATATTGCTGGCCGCCCACAGCGCCCCGAGCCGGTCGTAGAACGGGATCGCCAGATAGGGGATCACCGAGCGACGGCCGAACGTCTGCCTGCCGGGAGCCGCGGAGTTCAGCTCGAACAGCACCCCTTCCGCCACGATGGCCCAGATCAGCCAGCGCCAGCGGCTGCCTGCCGGGCGGCCGTCCGGGAACAGCAGCAGGGCCAGCGGCAGGCACAGCCCGATCGCCCACGGCCAGGCGAGCATGAACAGCGAGGCCAGCAGCCGCAGCGACCAGGGTGCTCCAGCCCGCAGAGCCGCCAAGCCCGAGGAGACTGAACCGCGGCCGTCGAGGTCGCGTAAGCGACGCCGCCGGCCAGGAACAGCCAGCCGATCGGGTTCCGCGGCCGGTGCCAGGCCAGCAGCACTCCGCAAGCCGACAAGGCCAGGCCGATGACGCCGTTGGTCACCGTGAAGCTGTCGACCGCGGCGGCCAAGGAGATCCCGCCCGCCAGACCGCACCCGATCGCGGTCGCAGTTCGGCCACCGCCAGCCCGAACAGGCCGAGCGGCCAGCGCCCTGGTCACCCGGCCGCTGGGGCCAGGCTCTTCAGTCATGTCCCCATCATGACCTGGCCGGCTCCTGTTGTCCTAGGTGCGCGCACCTAGGAGACCCGGGCAGATCTCCCGGCCGGTCAGGGACGGTGCGCCCTAGCTGGCGGGTGGGCGGCGGCCTGAGGATCGGCGGCATCAGCGTTCTCGACCCGAGGGGAGACCCACCATGGCCACCACCACAGCCGCGCAAGCCGCCGCGCACCCGATCAATCCCGCGCCCTGGTCTCGCACGCAGGGCACTTGCCATCTTGATGCCGATCGGCCCGCTGGCCATCGCGGTCGTGCGCGGCATCCTGCCCTACTACACCACCGACTCCAACACCGTGATGGCCGCGAAAGTCGCCGCGCACCAGGGCACCGAGACTGCGTCATCTGGCTGACCTTCGTCGCCCTGCTCACCCTGGTCCCCGGCGTGATCGCGCTCGGGATGCTCGCCAGACGCCACGCCCCCAGGCTGGGGACGACCGGGCTCGTGCTGGCGTATGCCGCGTTCGCATGCCTGTTCTGGTCGAGCGTCGCCGGTTCGGACAACGTCGCGCTCGCCGCGGCCCGCATCGGCACGCACCCCGGCGCCACGGGCGCCCTGCTGACCAGCATCGGGAACATCCCGCCCGTCGGGCTCGGCGCCGAACATCTTCGTGCTTCGGCCACATCCTCAGCCTCGTCCTGCTCGGCATCGCGCTGTGGCGCGGACACGCCGTGCCCGCCTGGGCGGCGCTGCTGCTCGCCGTCTCGCAGATCCTGCACTTCGTGTTCGCAGTCATCGTGCCGGTCCACGTGCTCGACGGCTGCGCCTGGGGCCTGACCGCGGTGGCGTTCGCCGCCGCGGCGGTAGCACTGGCCCGCGAACCCGGCCCCTGCCATGGCTGAGCACTTTTCCCGCCGTCCCGCTGCCAGGCCAGGACGGTGAAGCCCAGATTGAGGATTCGCCAGGCCACCTACCCGAGAGGACGCAACCTCGATGAGTGATGACCCGTCGGTCACTGACCTAGTGACACGCGCCAGAAACGGCGACAAGCAGGCCTGGGATACCCTCGTCGAGCGGTACGTCCCGCTCGATGTGGTCGATCTGCCGCAGGTACCGGCTCGACCGTTCCGACGCCAACGATGTCGGCCAGAGCGTCTGGATGAGCCTGGTGGACCAGCTGGACAAGATCCGCGATCCGGCCGCGCTGCCCGGGTGGCTCGCTACCACGACCCGGCGGGAGAGCGGCAAGGCGCGTGGTGGGCGCGGCACGCGGACCGAACCCGGTTGTCTGCGCGCTCGACGTCGGGACCATGCCGGACGGGCAGGCCGAAGCGGTCGAGCATGAACTGCTCGCGGCCGAGCGCCATGCGGCGCTGCGCGAGGCATTCACTCATCTGCCACCGGCGGGCCAGCAGCTGATCGCCATGCTCGTCGAAGACCCGCCCGTGCCCTACGCTCAGATCAGCGCCAAGCTGGGCATCCCGGTCGGCAGCATCGGGCCAAGCCGCAGCCGCTGCCTAGATAAGCTGCGCCGCTACCCGGCGATCGCTGCCTTGATCAACGCCGAAACCGCGTCCGCAGGAAATGAGCTGTCTGGGCAGACAGCCAGGTAGGTAGGGCAAGATCACGACCTTGCCTTAAGCGGCAGCACTGGCCGTTAGGCACCGTAGTCGTCGGGCGGCAGTCTGAGGCCAAGCGCCGCGGCCGGGAACTGGGCGGGAGCGGCCGTTGGGCCCATAGACCGCAGTCCCGCGGCGGGATACCGTAAGCTGCACCGGACGTCTGGCCCCGGCCAAGACCAAGCGGGTGGTCGTCATGCGCACGTATCTTGTCGTCGCGAACCAGACCCTGCAGCGTGCCGAGCTGCGGGACGAGCTCCGCAAGCGGATCGAGGCGGGACCGAGCTCGTTCTACCTGCTCGTCCCTGACACCGGGGCGGCGGGCTATCCAGACGTGGCCGCCGCGGCGGGTGTCCTGCAGCCCAGCATGACGTGGTGGATGACGGACTACCGGGGCCCCGGCACCGATCAGGAGGCGAGTACGCAGGCCCGGCAGCGGCTCGGCCAGATGCTGGCTGACCTGGGTGCGCTGGGTGTCCCGGTCGAGGGTGACCTGGGCAGTGCCCAGCCTGTGGAGGCTATGGAGAAGGTGTTCGCCGATCACCAGTTCGACGAGATCATCGTGGCCACGCTGCCCCGGCCCGTCTCGCGCTGGCTGCGGGCCGACCTGCCCCATAGAGCCGAGCGCCGGTTCGGGCTGCCGGTCACGACCATCATTACCAAGCGCTGGCCCTGAGCCGAGGCCGCCAGAACCGGACGTGCGGCGGGTGTGATCATGACAGCAGGGCCGCGGCAGGTTGCTCTGGCGTGGCGGCTAGACGGTTCGCTGGGTGGCCGCGAGCCGGGCGATCCGGTCAGCCCGAAGCGCTGAGCGGCGGACTTTGCCGGCGTCATCGCGCAGCGGGGTGGTGGATCGTTCGATCATGCGGGGCAGTTTATACGGGGCCAGCCGCTGACGCAGATGCGCCATCAGGTCCTGGTCGGGGACCGGTTCGGACAGCTCGACGATGGCGTAGGGAGTGTTGCCCAGGTCTTCATCGGGCAGGCCGATCACGCAGCAGGACCGTACGGCCGGGTGCTCGTCCAGCGCAGCCTCGATCTCGGCCGGGTACACGTTGGCTCCGCCGACCAGGATCATGTCCGCGAACCGGTCGGTGATGTACACGTACCCGTCGGCGTCGATCCGGCCGATGTCGCCCAGTGACTCCCAGCCGTCCGCGGCGCGGCGGGCGGTGGCGCCGATGTACCGGTACGGGGACGGGACGCCCGCGCCTCGGCGCATCCAGATCTCCCCCTCTTCACCGGCAGGAACGGGGCGGCCGTCGAGGTCGCGTATCTGCATCTCGCCGATGACCGGCCGGCCGACCGACCCTCGGTGGGCGAGCCATTCGGTGCCGGTGATCACCGTCATGGCCTGCAGCTCGGTGCCGCCGTACAGCTCGAGCACCTTCTCCGGACCGAGCCAGTCGATCCACGCCTGCTTGAGCCACGGCGGGCATGGCGCGGCCATGTGGAAGGCCACCTCCAGGGAGGACACATCGGCCGCCAGACGGACCGCTTCGGGCAGGCGCCAGATGCGAAGCATCATGGTCGGCACCAGGAACAGCCAGTTCACCCGGTGCTTCTCGACCAGGCCCAGCGTCTCGGCCGGGCCGAACCTGGGCATGACCACGATGTGGTTACCGAGCAGCATCCCGGCCGTGGTCACCACGAACGGCGCGTTGTGGGAGATCGGCCCGGTCACCAGGACGCACCCGCCGGGACGCATGCGCGTCAGGCCGCCGAGCCCGCTCACGTTCTCGAACAGGGCCGGTGCGGTGGTCGCGATCAGCTTCGGTCGGCCGCTGCTCCCGCCGCTCGTGAGAAGCTTCCAGACCGGTGACACGCCGGGCGTGAACGAGCCAGCGGAAAGCTGCCCGGGCACCGATTCCAGGGCCGGCCGTGCTCCCGCCTCGGACTGCGGCACCCCTACCACCAGCGACGGGTCGGCCAGGTCCACGAGGGCCGACCGTTCGGACGGTGGCAGCCGGTCGGAGATCGGCTGCGGCACGGCGCCGAGGGCCCACGCCGCGAACATGCTCTCCACCAGCCCGGTCGAGTTGGGCAGCCCGATGGTGACCGTCGAGCCCTCCGCCACCCCGCGGTCCGCGAACAGCGCAGCCAGGCGCTCAACCCGCTCCGCGAACTCGGCCCGGGTCAACGTCACCTCTCCGCACGTCAGCGCCGGCCGGCCCGGATCGGCTTCAGCGAGTCGGCCAAGAACGGAGAAAAAGGCAGTCCCACCCACTCGACAGAACCTACACCGGGCTCGCGCAACCGACCAGGCCACGTGGCCGCCCGGGTGATCTGCCGTGTGGTTGTGCCTGGTACCTGGACGGCGGGGCAGGTGTGTGCCCGCGGGCCTGGCCGCCGCCTGGACGGCCAGGCCCGCGCTGGGCGCGTGGCTGGGCTCAGGGTTGGTGTGGTGCACGAGCCGGGCGGGCGGGTCAGGCGGCGGGCGCGGGGGCGCCCCGGCGGGCGGCCCGTGCCCGGACCAGCACGATGGTTACGGCGGTTGCGATCAGGGCGACGCCGAGGGCGATCAGGTCGATCTGCCAGCTGGCCAGGCCGCCGGTAGCGTTGACCGCGTGGACGGTGCTCGCCGGGGTCGGCGCGGGGTAGAGGGGCCGGTATTGCCCGCCCGGGAGCGGGTCCGGGGTGTCCCTGGCGAAGGCGGCCGGGATGGCGGCGGCCGAGGCCAGCAGGCCAGCAGCGACCGCGGCCAGGGCCGCGGCGACCCGTCGCAGGCGGGTGCCCGCCTTGGACGCTGGCATGGACGGATGAGTCCCTGGCGGTGAAGGTATACGAACATGGTCTTCTCCTGTCTGCTTGGACTTGTGACCGTTGACCGTTGCCGATTCCTGCAGCTCGGGGCCGGTCGTGGTTCCCTATAAGCAAGGGTCGACCGCGAGGACAGCGGAGCCCTTGAACGAATCTGCTCAGCCGTTGAACGAACCTGCTGGATCGGCGCGGGAGTAGGATCGGGCTGATGGCCGCGAAGGGTCTGGGTGGGGCATGGCCACGAAAGGTTCTGGGGCTGAGCGCCGCCGAGCGGGCAAGCGCCGAGGGTTGCCGGGAACGATGCGCGGCTTCCTGTGGCCAACCGAGTTCCTCGTGTTCTCGGACTTCCTGGTCGCCGACCCGCACGCGCACGGCGCGCTGCAGCTGTCCGTCGGGATCGACGGGAGCCCGCGCGTCTGGCTGGACGGTGACTGGCGCAGGGCCCGCGGCGTACTCATCGAGACAGATACCGCACACGCGTTCGACTGTGACGGGCAGCTGACCGCGATCGGCTGGATTGAAGGCGAGAGCCGGCTAGCCGAGCAGCTCCGCGACCGCGTCCTGGAAGGCCGGCCGTATGCCCTGCTCGATGAGCCGCTGTGCGATCATCTCGCGGACGTGCTAGGCCCCGCGTTCGACAAGACGACCGGCTGCCCGGAGGCGTACAAGCGATGGCGCGATGCGCTCGGCTGGCTCGCGATCGACGTGACGCCCGAACCTGAATACGACGACCGCATCGCGGCCGTCCTGGACCACCTGCGCGCCACGCCGTCACCGCCGCCGTCGATCGAGGACCTCACGCGTATCGCGCACCTGTCAGAGAGCCGGCTCCAGCACCTGTTCCGCGACCAGGTTGGCGTCCCGATCCGCCGGTATCTGCTCTGGCACCGGTACCTGACCGCGTTGAGCCTGCTCGCCGACGGCGCGTCCGTGACCCGCGCCGCGCACGCAGCCGGCTTCGCCGACAGCGCGCACCTGACACGGACCGCTGTCCGCATGAACGGCTTCACGCCGACGAAGATGCCGTTCGGCATGTGGCTGACGAACTGCCGCTGACTCGTGTTCTAACCGCGGGGATAATCAGTGCCAAGTGGTGGCGGGGCCTCTATCTGCTGCTTTGTCGGGCTGAAATGGAATCCGTCATCCTGTACCGTGTCCCGGTCGGCGAACGGGACAGCCACTTCCACATGGCGAAGCCCATGCCACTCACCCAGGAGCACGTGGGTCACGTAGTCGTCGGCGTCCAGGCGCGGAGCGTGAACCTGCGGTGGCGTGCCGTTAAATAATCGCTTGATCGCTCTCGGCCGTCACTAGCTTTGTCACTGGTGCCGGGCCGCAGTTGGTTGATTTGGGTCGCCGCGTCACAACCAGACAGTGCGAACCGCTCAGATTAATCTGCCTCACTGGTTTGCGGTTTCCATGGATTTTGGGCATGTTTGCGCCTTTTGGGAGCATGCTTACCGACAAGGCGGAGGGTGCTTTCTGCTGGGCAGGCCCGCCAGCAACGTCGCCTACTGGGACGTCGTTGCGGCGCTTGCCTCTCCGCCGGACATTGTTGGCGCTCATGTAATTCCCCAGCTCTGAGGGGGTAGCGATCACGTAATTCGGCTCTGCAGTCCCGGCAGGCCGTGGCCCCGTCCGCCGGCGGGCCCGCGGTCACGCCCAGGCGCCGCGGCGGCCGCACCCTGCCGCCGCCCTGAGATTGGCAGGTTCAGGAACCCGGCCCGCTCGCACCAACTAAGCCAGACGGCGCATCAGCGATGCCCAGAAACGGATGTTATGCGCGCCGACACGCGCCCGGCCAGCCCTGGCCTCACGCGTACGGAATCGGCATCGTTATGAGCGTTGTCGGCACTCCTGCCTTGCTGAGAAAATCGTTTATAACGGGGCAAATGTGATTATCGGCTTCATTTCGGCGGAAGATCCGAAGCCGGTCGGGAACGAGGGCGTCGGATTATTCGCGGGCAGGACTGCCGCTGCGCTGCATCGGCCACTTAAGCAAGAAAATGCGGTCTAAGCGCGTCGAATTGCCCGGCTTCCGCACACGGACCCGGCGGCAACCTGTATCAGCTGGCCAATCTGGCTCCTCCGTCTCTATGAAACGTGGAGCAAGCGCGCAGAAGAGGTGTCGTCAGACCCTTCATGCAGTCCAGGTGCGAGGTGCGGGTCTGATCTGTGCGCGGGCCTGAGGCGAGCGAGGTGATATTCGCGGGCGGACCAGTTAGATGAGCCGCCAGGCTTCGGCCGGTGAGTTTGCTGTCAATTCGGCCAGGCCGGGCGAGGGTTGGCTTCTGGCCGTTGACAGCCGCGCAGCTAGATGGGACAACAAGTTTTGGGTGCTCTGGTCCCGGGCGGTGGCATGGGCCCGGCTTCCTTCTGCCGGGTGCGTGGCAGTCGTTTGACGCCAGGTACGTGGGTGGCACGGACTCGACCGTGAGCACCTTGACCACAGCATGGAATCCGGTACCTGCCGGATGCCGAGAGCGTGTTTGGCCGCCGTGCCAGATAGCACCGGCACCGCGGCGGCAAAGACCGCCGGAATGTGAGGAGGGGAAGAGGCAGCCATGAATACGCCCGCTGAAACACCCGAGGGTGTCAGCACGTCAGATGTGCCCGACCGGCCCGGCCTGGTCAGGCGTTTGTACGACCAGATCACGGACAAGGTGGCGGTCAAGCACCTGTGGTACAAGCTGCCGAAGGAGCTCGGCCTGGCCGAGCTCATCGGCATTCGTGACACCCTCCGGCAGAAGAACCTGTTCGATACCTCCCGCCTCCCATCGGTTAACCCTGTCCAGCCGCCGCCGTACGACGAGTCGTACCTGACCGCCCGCACCGCGGACGGCAGCTGGAACGACCTGGAGCATCCTGAGATGGGGATGGCGAACACACGCTTCGGGCGCAACGTGCCGCTGGACGACACCTGGCCCGACCAGGACCGGATGATGCTGCCGAACCCGCGCGAGATCAGCCGCAAGCTGATGACCCGCGACACGTTCAACCCGGCCAGCTGCTGGTAATGCCCTCATCGCGGCGTGGCTGCAGTTCATGCTCCACGACTGGATCAAGCATGGCACGAGTCCCACGAAGAACCCGTGGGTCCTGCCCGATGTAAACGGCGATGACTGGCCCGCGCCTCCCGTGGTCGTCATGCGCGTGAGCGCCCGACCCGACCTCACCTACGGACTCGACGCTGCCCCCGACACATCTCAACGTGAACACGCACTGGTGGGACGGATCCTCGATCTACGGCAATGACCTCCAGCAGCAGCGGTTTCTCCGCGAAGGCACGAGCGGGCGACTGCGGGTCGTCGACGGATTGCCGCCGATCCCGCCCGACCCCCAGGACGACCCGACCCTCGTGCCTGGTTTCTGGCTCGGGCTGGGCATGATGCAGACGCTGTTCTCGCTGGAACACAACAGTATCGCCGGCATGCTCGCTGCGGCCCACCCAGAGTTCGACGATGAGATGCTGTTCCACAAGGCCCGGCTGATTACCTGCGCGCTGATCGCCAAGATCCACACCGTCGAATGGACGCCCGCGGTCACCGCCCACCCCACGGCCGTGGAAGGGCTGTACGCGAACTGGTGGGGCCTGGCGGGCCGAAACTGCGCAATTTCGTCGCGGCGATCTCCAAGAACGAGGCGCTGCGCGGCATTCCCGGCACCGACACCGAGGACTACGGCGTGCCGTACTCACTCACCGAAGAGTTCGTCGCCGTGTACCGCATGCACCCGCTGGTGCCGGACGACTTCGACTTCCGGTCGGCCCGCGATGACACTCCGACACTCGGGCCACGGTCCTTCACCGAGCTGACCGGCCCGCAGGCCGTCCCGATCCTGCGGGACCAGCAGCTGACCGACATCATCTACACCTTCGGCACGATGAACCCGGGCCTGGTCACCCTGCACAACTTCCCGAAAGGCCTGCAGACGTTCAGGCGGCCCGACAACGGCGCCTACATGGACATGGCGGCGCTGGACATCCTGCGGTGCCGTGAGCTCGGGGTACCGCGGTACTGCGAGTTTCGCCGCCTGCTGCACATGTCCGTACCGCAGACCTTCGAGGAGGTGACGAGCAATCCGGTGTGGGCGAAGGAACTGCATGATGTGTACGGTGGCAGGATCGGCGATCTCGACCTCATCCCCGGCCTCATGGCCGAGGACTTCCCGGAAGGCTTCGCCTTCAGCGACACGGCGTTCCGCATTTTCATCCTGATGGCCTCCCGGCGGCTCAACAGCGACCGCTTCTTCACCGACTCCTTCACAGATGAGGTCTACACGCCCGAGGGCATGACGTGGATCGCGGACAACACGATGCGCTCAGTCCTGGCACGGCACTGCCCGGACCTGGAGCCGACGGTGACAAAACTCCCGAACGCCTTCGGGATCTGGGACAGGACGGCGCCGAAATGACCGTGGACAAGGGCGTAATGATCGGCTCGCCGGTACCTTGGCGCCGCCGCGCTTGCCGTGGATAGTTCCTCGTCCGATCAGTGATCCAAGACCAGTACCGGTGACGTAACACAGGCGAACGCGCCCGCCGTCGATGGGAGACCAGCCATGGCCATCGCCGCGTATCCACCCCGAAGAACATGACACTCGCGCAGTTCACCGAGATCCATCGGCGTCTGGAAAAGGCGGCGCGGAACCAGATCCCCACCGCCTGCACCACTCCTGTTTCGGGACGGCGGCGACCTGATGGTGGCGGATGCCGTCGGCTGTGTGCGGCCGCAACTGGCCGAACCCCAGCACGTGCCCGTGGTGCGATCCGCCGGATAAGCCGGTGACGGATCATGTCAGATCCATTTCCCGAGGAAGAAAGACTCTTATGGGCTCACCCGACAGCAGCATCGTTGCCTTCCATGACAAGCTCGCCGCCGCATGGAGAGCCAACGACGCAGTTGCGTTCGCTGCCTTTTTCACCGAGGATGGTTCGCTCATCAACCCGTTCGGTGAACGAGCTGACGGGCGCGAGGCGCTGACGGCCATGTACAGCGAGTATTTCGGCGGGATGCTGAAAGGAACGACGACCTCGATCAGCTTGAGCCAGCTGCGGCCAGTCGAGCCCGATCACGCGTTCGCCGACGCCGAGCAGACGATCTACGCGGCAAACGGAGATGTCCTGATGGCTCTGCACGTGGTCAATCTTCTGCGCAGGGACGGCGGTGACTGGCGGCTGGTTGACAGCCTGGCCGTACGCGTTCCCCCTCCTCCCGCCTAACGGGCGGGGCCTGGCCGACCGAGGTGGACGTCCGCCTGGTGGGCATCCGCCTGCACGGCTGCTCCCCGGGACCCATGGATAAGACCCAGGTCCGGGGATTCTACGAGAGCATCTTCAGCGCCTTCGGCACCCGAGACTGTCTTTCGATGAGGTCCTGCGGGCCGACGACGCCCGCGTGAACCCGGGCCGCCGCCGGGTGATCCGTCGCTCATGGCGGCGACGTACCCGTACTGTCAGCCGCCCCGCACGGGATGCGACTCAAGCGAGGGACCCACATCATGAGCGTCGTCATTACCCTGAAGTTCCAGGGTGACGTGGCCAGATTCCGCCAGGCTCTGACCGATCACGGCCACCTGTTCGCGAAGATGGCCGAAGCAGCCAAGGCGTCGGGCGGCGGCCTCCACCACCGCTTCGCGGTCGGCGACGGCTTCGTCCTCGTCGTGGACGAATGGGAGAGCGCCGAGCACTTCCAGAAGTTCTACGCCAACCCGGACCTGCAGAACCTCATCGCCCAGTCCGGCGCCGCGCCGCAGCCGCCGGAGATCACCATCGCCGAGGTTATCTCCTCGCCGGACGAGTACTGACGGGACGACCATGAGCGCTGACGCCAACATCAAGACGATTACCGAGGTCTACGGTGCGTTCGGCCGCGGCGACGTAGCCGCGATCCTGGACGCGCTCACCGACGATGGGGACTGGGCCGCGGAGGCCGCCTCGTCGGCCGCGCCGTGGTACGGCGGGCGCCACGGCAGGGACGCGGTGGCGGTGTTCTTCTCCGACTTCGGCTCGGCAATGGAGGTCGAGGAATTCACCCCGGTCTCGTTGGCCGCCAACGACACCGACGTGCTCACCGTGGTGCGGCTCCGGGGCCGGTCGCGCAGCACCGGCAGGACCGCGGCGATGAACCTGCACCACTACTTCAAGTTCCGTGACGGCAAGGTCGCCTGCTACCGGGGTACCGAGGACACCGCCCAGACCGAGACCGTGCTGCGGGGCTGACCCATGGCTGGCGAGTTCCGGGTGCCGGTACCCGGGGGCAGCATCACCGGGTGGCTGGCCGGGGACGGACCGCCGGTGCTGGTCTTGCACGGCGGGCCCGGCCTGTCGGATTACACCGCGCCGCTGGCCGCCGAGCTCGAGGATGCCTTCGGGGTGATCCGGTACCAGCAGCGCGGCCTGGCGCCGTCCACGACGTCGGGGCCGTTCGCCATCGGCCAGCACGTGACGGACGCGATCGCCGTCCTGGATGCGGCCGGGGCCGGGCACGCGTACGTGATCGGTCATTCCTGGGGCGGTCACCTGGCCATGCACCTGGCCGTCCGGCACCCCGACCGGGTGCTCGGCCTGGTGATCGCCGACCCGCTGGGAGCGGTCCCCGATGGCGGCCTGAGCGACATGCAGCAGAACCTGACCGCGCGGATCCGGCCGGAACTGGCGGCCCGGGCGCGGGAACTCGACGAGCGGGCCACAGCCGGCCAGGGCACCGCCGAGGACGCCCGGGGGAGCCAGGCCATCGTCTGGCCGGGGTACTTCTCCTCACCCCAGGCGGCTCCCCCGATGCCACCGCTGAGCCTGTCAGCGGAGTGCTACGCCGGGACCTTCGCCTCGATCCAAGAGCACTTCGACCAGCACACCCTGGAGCAGTCCCTGCCGGAGCTGACGGTGCCGGCCCTGTTCGTCCTGGGCGCGGCCAGCCCGATCCCCGCCAGCCACGGCGTGGCCTCGGCCGGCCTCATCCCCGGCGCCCAGTACCAGATCGAGGACTGCGGGCACTTCCCCTGGCTCGAGCGCCCCGGATCGGTCCGCAAAGCCCTGGAACACATCCGGGGGTGACAGCTATCCCATGGCCAGCCGCGATCGCGGTCGATCTGCGCATCCCACCCACCCAAACCGATACGGATTCAGACGAACCGAATCGGCAGGGCGCGTACTCTTACTTTTGCCGCTGCTGGTCCCGGCTTGCCTACTCCTCGATGGCCCCGCCGATCTGCCGCAAATGCCGCCGGAAGGTGTATGACGGTTCGGCTGCGCGCCGCGTCAGGTATTCCCCGAAGGTCGTCTGCTGGCGCAGGGTCTGACCCGCCTGGATCTTGAGAGCCTGGTCCCGTTCGACCTGGGCGATCTGGCGGGCTGTGGCCAGGACTTCTCCCGCCTGATCGGACGCGATGAACACGACGCCGTTGTCGTCGCCGAGCACGATGTCGGTGCCGGTGACCAGGCATGACCCGAACCGTGCGCTGGCCACCGCGGATGGCTCCTGCTCATCGAGGCGGACCGGCCCGGCCGGACAGCGGCCGTAGCTGAACACCGGCAGGCCGATCTGGATCAGTTCCGGCGTGTCGCGGTGCAGCCCCCATACCACTACCCCGCCCAGGCCTGCCGCCTGTGCCTCCAGCACGACCAGGTTGCCGACGCAGGCCTCATCTGCCCGCCCGCCGTTGTCGACGACCAGCACGTCGCCGTATCCGGCGCTGCTGAACGCCTCCAAGAACACATCGACGCTCCCGTAGTGGCGGGCCGGCAGCGCACGACCGGCGATCTGCCGCCCGGGGATGACTGCGCCGATGCCGGGCGGCGCGACGCGCAGCGGCACTTTCCGGCGGATGCAGGCGTCGGCTACCAGCGGCGTGGACAGGCCAGCGAATTCGGTCAGCATCCCTGCTCGTCCTGGCTCGATTCCAGTCACCCGCCAGACACTACCCGCGGCCACGGGAACCGTCTTGAACGCTCGTGCGGCCCCCGGTGGGGGCCTCAGCCCGGACTCGGCCCGTTGCCTGCCGGAATCGGCGGCGGAAATACCGTAATTCTGCGGTATCCCGCGGGCTTGTGCCTGTCCTATCGTCTGCTTACTGACGGAGTGTGCGGGCCTGACCCGGCCCGGCGCACCTTAGGAGAACGAGGCAGCAACGCGCTCGCCGGAAACCCCTGGGTGCCGCCGGTTCCCGCCAGCATCTGAAGTCCGCCGCAGGCAATCTCGCCGCGCGTCGAAAGCGACACGCTCCGCATAAACGGACCTGGATGTTAACGCCTGAGTGTGGCCCGGCGTTTCAGTAGGCAGTGATCCGGCATAATCAGCCTGGCGCTGGAAAGCGGCCACTAGATGGCAGAGTTCACCTTCGCCCCGCTGACGCCCGCCTCCTTCCTCGACCGCTCGGCCGCGGTCTTCGCCGACCGGATCGCGATCATCGACGGGGAGCGCAGATTCACCTATCAGGACATGTCCGATCGCTGCCGTCGGCTCATGGCCGCCCTGGCGGCCAGGGCGTGGGTCGCGAGGACCGGGTCGCGGCCCTGTGCGCCAACAGCCACGTGATGCTGGAACTGCACCATGCGGTCCCGGCGCTGGGGGCCGCGCTGGTCACGGTCAACGTCCGGCTCTCGGCCACGGAGATGGCCGAGATCATCGATCACTCGCGGCGCGTCGCTGCTGGTGGCGACCCACGAGTTCGCCGATCGCGCTCGCGACCTGGCCGGACAGCTGAATCTGCCGTGCTTCATCGCCGGCGGATCCGGTGACTCCTACGAGGGGTGGATCGACGACGCCGATCCCGCCGGGGTGAGCCCCGGGGAGATCGACGAACGCCAGCTCCTGGCGATCAACTACACCAGCGGGACGACCGGGCGGCCGAAGGGCGTGATGTACCACCATCGGGGGGCGTACCTGCAGGCCACGGCGATGGCGTACCACGCCCGCCTCGGCCCGGGGGCCAGGTACCTGTGGACGCTGCCGATGTTCCACTGCAACGGCTGGTGCTTCACCTGGGCCGTCACCGCGGCGGGCGGCACCCACGTGTGCCTGCGGGCGGTGGATACGGCCGAGATCTGGCGCCTGCTGCGTACCGAGGGGATCACTCATTTCAGCGCCGCGCCGACCGTGCTGACCATGATCGCCGAAGACGCCGCGGCCGGGGTCCTGGATCGAAAGGTTCACGTGGACACGGGCGGCGCGCCGCCGTCGGCGACGCTGCTGGCTCGCCTGGACGAGATGCGCTTCGCGGTGACCCATCTCTACGGCCTCACCGAGACCTACGGCCCGCTCGCGATCAACGAATGGCAGCCGGAGTGGGACAGCCTCGAGCCCGGCCGAGCAGGCCACGCTGCGCGCGCGCCAGGGAGCGCCGAACATCATCGCCCGCCCGCTCCGCGTCCTGGACGAGCAGGGCCGGGACGTGCCGCCCGACGGCGAGACGATCGGCGAGATCGCGGTCAGCGGCAACAACGTCATGCTCGGGTACTACCGTGACGACGAGGCGACGCGGGAGGTCACCCGAAGCGGCTGCTTGCTGACCGGCGACCTGGCGGTGCAGCACCCGGACGGTTACGTTGAGATCCGCGACCGGAGCAAGGACATCATCATCTCCGGCGGGGAGAACATCGCCTCCGTTGAGGTGGAAAGTGTGCTGGACAGTCATCCTTCGGTGGTGGAAAGCGCCGTCGTCGGGATGCCGGACGAGCGCTGGGGGGAGGTGCCCGTCGCCTTCGTGATGCTCAGGAACTCCGGAGACGTCGACGCGGCCGCGCTGGCCGACTTCGCGCGGGAGCGCCTGGCCAGGTACAAGGTGCCCAAGCGCTTTGAGTTCTGTGACCTGCCGAAGACTTCCACGGGAAAGATCCAGAAGAACGTCCTGCGCGATATGGCCAAGCAACAGCACGGGAACTCATGAGCCCGTCAACATCGCCAGCGTGATCGGCCTGGTGAAATCGTTCTCCCCCAAGGGGCCTACGCGGCCAGCAAAGCCGGCCTCATCGGGCTGACCCGCGACCTGAACCAGCACTGGCCGCGCCGCCACGGGATCCCACGGCGGACACAGCAGCCTGGTACAGGCAGCGACCTTGGCCGCCAGATGGCCTTCGGCGCTTGGCCCGAACTGGCTGATCTGCACGCCTAATACCGAACCGAAGCGCGCACGGAGTTGGCGGGGACCGCTCGCTGCCAGAAGAGCGGTTACGTATGGTGACAGTCACTGGTAGCGACCGTCCCGCGAGACACCGATATGCACACTTTCGATGCCGGTTTCCGTGACTCTCATGGTCGCGCATAACGAACGTTCTGCCCCTCCACCGGTTTGCACGCTTACTCCAGCTCGCTGGGTCATCGGCCGCCTTACATGCCGACGAGCGGAAGTTTGCGGGCTAGCCTCCGGAACTGGCCCTGGCCGCGGCCAGCCGCCCGGGCCCGGCCCTGTGACCAACCGTTTCGCTGACGCACGCGTTGCGCCGGTATTTCGTCCGGCCCGGGCAGCGCCGGGATGAATACGCGTTCTGCGGACGTCCCCAGCCCGGATGGTGTCGTGGTTTTCCGCTGATGCTCCTGGCTCAGTGCAGGCCAGAAGGTTCGCCTAGGTACGTATCAGATGGTTACATCACGCCTCCGCCAATGAAAGCCATAAGAAGCCAAGGGAAATTTGGCAATCGTGGCCGCTGGTGCGCGGGCCGGGGATTTTGGCACCTGCCACCGGCGCCGCGGCACGCCAGATACGGGTGCCCCCTCCCGGCGGAAGCCTGGATCCTCGCCTGAGGGCATGAGGAGCCCGAGCACATCACCTAGGCGCCCGGTAACAGCGTGGTCGCGGTTCAGGAGAGGGTCGCCATGAGCTTGTCATCGCGCCGCGGTGCGTCCGCGGCCGCAGGAACCCAGTCGCCGGTGCACAGCTGGCGCACGCGGCGTACCTGGAGACGGCTCATCCCGGTGCTGCCGGTATCGGCGGCCCTGGTGCTCGCGGCCTGCAGCGGCGTGGCGGGCAGTCCCGTGCTCGCCCGGCAAGTCAGCGGGCAGCAGCCGCCGCCGTGCTCGGCGAACCCGCCGCAGCTCGCGCCGCCGCTGCACCCAACCACGGTGACCACCATCGGGCAGGCCTACTACTGCGTCTTCGCCCACTACTACGCCGGGCCGGTGCTAGATGACCGGGTGCTGCTGGCCGGCGCGTTCGCCGGGTTCACCCAGGAGCTGGACCAGCTCGGCATGGACCAGCCGGACGCCACGATGCCCGCGCTGACCGGCGACCGCGACCGGGACTGGGCCGCGTTCGCCGCCGTGTACCAGAAGGTGACCAGCCAGCTGCCGGCCAGCCCGGCGCAGCGGCAGGAGCTGGCCGCCGCCACCATGACCGGCATGGTCGCCAGCCTGGACAACAACCACGCCGAGTGGTCCTACCCGGCGCCGCCGCCCGGAGATGTGCCCGGCGACCTGGGGATCATGACCTCACCGTCGCCCCCGCTGGCCGATATCGCGCCGCAAGAGGCGCTGCCGCCGCTGTTCATCACCGCGGTGGCGCCGGGATCCCCCGCCGCCAGCAGCGGGCTGCGGCCCGGGGACATCATCGTCTCGGTCGACGGCGCGCCGCCGTTCACCGACGGCACATCTCCCAAGGGGTGATGAACCTGCTGTCCGGTCCCTACCCGCAGCCCGGCCGGGTGACGGTGCGGCTGCACCGGCCCGCCACCGGCCGCACCTGGACGGTGACCCTGGCACCCGCGCTCTACCAGACCCCGCCGCCTCCGGTATCCGCCAAGCTGCTGGACGGGGACATCGCCTACGTGCAGCTGCCCGGGTTCTTCCCCGGCGCGGCCGACCAGGTGCTGCAGGCGATAACAGCGACCTGGCCCCGAGCGCCAAGCTGCGCGGGCTCATCCTGGACCTGCGCGGCAACGGCGGCGGCAGTCCCGCCGAGGTCTCCCAGCTGCTCGGCGCCTTCACCCACGGCAAGGCCTACACCTACGACTGCGACGTGCACGGCAACTGCCCCGCCACCTACACCGGACACAGACGTCCCGCTGCTGCACCTGCCGCTGGTCGTGCTGACCGACCGCAACTGCGCCTCGGCCTGCGACGCGTTCAGCGGCGCGGTGAAGGACCTGCGGCTGGGCACCCTGGTCGGCACCAGGACCGCGGGCCTCGTGGCCGCCCCCGCCGCCCCTTACCTGCTCGACGACGCCAGCCTGGTCATCCTTCCGGCCAAGCACGAGCTCAGCGCCAACCACGAGCTCATCAACGGCATCGGCGTCGCGCCCGACTACTACATCCCGCTCACCGCGCAAGACCTCTCCACCGGGCACGACCCCGACATCGCCAAGGCACTCACCCTGCTCGGCGGCTAACCCGCGCGGCCCGGCACGCAAACGCCGTGACCTCCGGCCATCTCTGACCGATGCCGAACACCCAGCTGGCGTGCCGTGCCACATGGAGCGTCTCGCCCGGCTCGTGCCGCACCACCTCGATACTCGCATGACCGGGTACCGACAGAGCACACCCGGGCCTGTGCCGGAATATAGCGGTACCCCAGCTCACGTCACATAAGGTGACGGCGGTGCCGGGATACGCCCGCGAGATCCGCCGATAGGTACTGCTTGGTCACGTTGACGCCGCATTGGGATGGCGCGCCCGAAAGATGGTTAGGTGCCGCCTCTACCAGGGAACCGGCGTCCCGTCCCAGGAGAAGAACTCTCCGGACGGCCCGTCGTCTGGCAGCAGCGCCAGCCGGACCGCGCCGGCCGCGGCCTCGGCCGGGTCCCCATCGCTGGCGGCGGCGGCGGTGTTGAGGTCGGTGCGGCGCAGGCCCGGTGCCAGCGCGTTGATTTTGATGCCCTCATCGGCTAGAGCGTGGCGTAATAGACGGTCAGCGCGTTCAGCGCTGCCTTGGACGACCGGTATGCCGCGAAGGTGCCGCGGTGCGGGAACTGCGGCCCGGTCGCCCAGGCCAGCGATCCGGTGCCGCTGGAGATGTTCACGATCCGCGGATGCGCGGACCGCCGCAGCGCCGACAGGAAGGCATTGGTCACCGCGACGACGCCGAAGACGTTCGTCTCATAGATGCGGCGGAAAGTGCCAATATCGTCTCGGTCTGCTGCTCTGCCGTCACCGGAGATGCCCGCGTTGTTGACCAGGATGTCCAGGGAGTGGACCTGGTGCGCGGCGGCGGCGATGCTCGCGGCGTCGGTGACGTCGAGGACGAGCAGCCGGGCACCGCCGCCGATCTCCTCCACTGCGCGTTCTCCGCGCGCGGCGTCGCGGGAGCCGACGTACACGGCGAGGCCGACTGCAGCGAGCTGGCGCGCAATCTCCTTGCCGATGCCCTTGTTGGCGCCGGTGACCAGTGCAACTGAATTCTCCATAGCGCCGAAGGTACCCGCCGGCCCACCACGGTGACCCACCACGCCGACGGGGAGTGGCAGCGGAGAGGTTCCGATTCCTTTCACCCGGCATGGGCGCCGCGCTCGGAGAGCGCGGAGGCCACCTCGTCTAGGATCGGGCACAGATGGACATTCGCCGGTTCCCCGGCCATGACGGCGTGCAGCTCGCATACCGCGAGACCGGGTCGGGCCTGCCGCTGATCCTGCTGCACGGTTTCATGGGCACAGGATCGGACTGGCTTGACCAGGGCCCTGGCGACACGCTCGCCGAGACGGGATTCCGCCTTGTCCTGCCCGACTTCCGCGGTCACGGGCAGAGCCCGAGACCGCACGATCGGCCCGCCTACCCGCCCGACGTGCTCGCCGACGACGCGCTAGCCCTCATCAGGCACCTCGGGCTCGGCGCCGGCGAGTACGACCTCGGCGGTTACTCGCTCGGCGGCCGGATCGTGGTGCGCCTGCTCGCGCGAGGCGCCGGGCCCGGCCGCGCCGTCGTGGCCGGGCAGGGGCTCGCCAAGATCGCCGGCCCCAGGGCGGCGGCGCGAGCCGCCGCGCGCTCACCGCGCTCGCCGACGGGATCGCGCTGCCTCCCGGCTCGGCCGAAGCCCAGATAGCGCACTGGGCCGCGGAACTCGGCGCCGACCCCCGGGCGCTGCTGTGCGTGATGGGCTCGCTCGTCCCCACGCCCGAGGACGACCTGCGCCGGATCACGACCCCGACGCTCGTCGTGATCGGCGACCGGGACGAGCGCTCGGACGCCGACGAACTGGCCGCGCTGCTGCCCGCCGGGCGCTTCGCCCGCGTGCCCGGAGGCCATGGGGGCGCGTTCGCGGCGCCTGAGCTCGCCGCGGTGATCAAGGCATTCCTCGCCGACCCGGCCGATCAGCCGAGCACGCATCGATCGCCCCGGCCTTGAGCGCATGTTGGCGACCTACGGTGTACGCGGACCAGCGGGTGCAGCCGGGCGACCGAGAACGCGGCGGGGCCCTGCGCGTCGACGTCCAGGTCGATGAGCCCGAAGTCCTCCAGGGCCTTCAGCGTCTGCAGTGCCGATCCCGGCGACCCGGGCAGTCGGCTCGGCGGGCGGGCAGGTTTCCGCTGCCGGTCGGGCTGTCACAGGTTCCGTGGGCGCGTCATGGTCGTGATCTGGCCTGCTGGCTGATCGTGGCCAACATGGCTCAGCGCAGGCGGCCTCATGACGCGGCAGGCGCACGTACAGACCGGCGGCCAGCCTCCGATGCTCACCGGTGCTATCGCGACGGTGACCGCGATAGGACTACCTGCAGGAAGGAACTATCTGAGCGCGCGAGCATAGTCGGCACCGCCCCCGTGAATGAGCAAGTATTCAGCGATCAGGTCCGTCACGATCCGCAGTGACCTTCACGCTGCGTTATGATCGCTGACCCGGCCAGCGTGCGAGATCCGCCGTTCCTCCTCGGCTGCGGGCCTGATGTTCAAGTTCGCTTCTCTTCGAGTCAGCCGGAGGAAACTGATGGGTCGGGCCTTCGTCACCGGCGGCTCGGGGTTTATCGCCGGTACTCAGTTGCTGGCTGAGGAGCCGGTGAAATCCAGCACCGCGCTGACGAACGCTTCCGGGTTCTCCTCGGGGATGAAGTGAGAGGCCCCGAGTATGCGGACCCCGGTCACGTTCTCGGCTACTTCGTTCATCATCTCCTCGACGAACGGCCCCGTGGAACTCATCGCGCCGCCCACCGCGAGGACAGGCATGCCGAGTCTGCCGTTGTGCTTCAACGTCGCCTGGTTGTCGTCAGCGTCCTGGCCGAAGGCCCCGGTACACCTCGAAGCCGGCTCGCATCGCGCCTGGAGCCGAGTACGCGGATGCGTAGGCGTCGAGGTCGGCGTCGCTGATCGCCGTGGCGTTGGCGGTTCGGCTGTTGAAGAAAACTTGCAGGTACTGGCGCTCTCGCCCCGCGACCAGCATCTCAAGCACATCAAGTGCGCCGTGGAACGCGAAGTGCCAGTACCGGGGGTCGGCGCGCAGCCGGTCGAAGACCGCCGTTCCCGGCAACGGCGCGTCCGCCACCACCAGGTGCGAGACGCGCCCGGGGTGGGCTTGCGCGTATGCGTAGGCGACCATCAGCCCGATGTCGTGGCCGACCATGACCACGGGATCGTCGAGGCCCAGGTGCGTGGTCAGCAGCTTGTGGATGTCTTCGGCCATGGTCTGCTTGTCATACCCGGCGGGCGGGCGCCACGATTGCCCGGCACCCCGGTAGTCAGGCGCGACGACCCGGAAGCCGCGATTAGTGAGCGCGGGGATGACCAGGCGCCATTCGCGCCAGGTCTGCGGGAAGCCGTGCAGGAGGACCATGGTGCGCGGCCCTTGCCCTGCGGTCATGAAGTGCAGGCGCAGGCCCGGCTCGATGTCGGCGATCCCGTGAGAGACCGCGTTCCATCTGGCCTGCTCCGCATTCAACGAGGCGGCGATCTCGGCGGGTGACTTGATGACCTGCCGCCGCACCGGCCAGGATCCGCTGCCGCGCGCCCAGCGGGACCCAGTTTTCATGTCAGCGCGTCCCTAAAAGGACGAGGCCCGCGGTTCAAGTCGGCGAGCACCCCGGCTCGGGCCCGGCCAGCTCGACCAGGCCGTCTGGCTAGGCGTTCAAAAACCTTCGTTTATGAGACGAGCGGCGAGCGGTCCGTCTCACTGGCGTTTCGCGTCTCAAAACCCGTCTAAAAACTTCGGCGATTCGCTTGTGGTTGTGAGACGGTTTTGAGAGACACTGAGGTCGTGGCACACACCGTAGTCACCGCTCCCGCCTTCACCGTGGCCGACCTCCCGGCCGGTGAGCGTAACCTCATCGGCCTCGCTCGCGTCTCCACGGACGCCCAGGACGCCCAGCTGCAGCAGGACGCACTGGCGAGGCCAAGTGCGGGCGCGTCTTCACCGAGAAGATCAGCGGGCGAAAGGCCACCGCAGAGCGCCTCGGCCTGGTGGCCGCGCTCGACTACCTCCGGGCCGGTGACACGCTCGTCGTCTGGAAGCTCGACCGGCTCGGCCGGTCGGTCAAGAACGTGCTGACCATCTGCGATGACCTCCACGAGGGCGGCGTCGGCGTCCGGATCCTGACCGGCAAGCTGTCCGGCACCTACTCACCGACCGGCGAGGGCAAGTTCTTCTTCACGATGATGGCCGCGTTCGCCGAGCTCGAGCGCGACATCAACCGCGAGCGCACGATGGCCGGGCTCGCCGCAGCGAAAGCGCAGGGCAACGTCGGCGGGCGGCCGACCGTCATGGACGCTGACAAGCTCGCCGCCGCCAAGGCGCGCCGAGCTCGCGGCGAGAGCCCGACCGAGATCGCCAAGGCGCTCGGCGTCAGCCGCGCCTCGGTTCTATCGCCACCTCGCAGACGAGAGCGCGCCTGCGGCAAGCTGAGCGCCTCGTATGCCGATCAGCAGCACCCGGCCTTCGGGGGCCTGGCCGGGTGCTGCTGTCGTATGGCCGCCTACAGGCCTCCGATGCGGCGGCCGCTGCCCGGCTGGTCGATCGCCCACATGGTGACCGCATCGCCGTCCGGGAAGGTGTGAAGGATCAGCCAGACACCGAAGCCGAGGCTCACCCACTCTTCGTGGTCCGGCTGCTCGCCATCGTCGTAGCCATCGTCGTAATAGTAGCTGTCGTGGTCGCCGGGTCCGGCGATGTTGTTTGCCATGCCCTCTATACGTTTAACGACTCGGCAGACCCGGACGTGCGACCACCACGGCGTTTTATCGCAGGTCAAAGTTGCTACGAGGGGTGCGCATCATTGATCATCTTCAGATGGCCAGCGCTACCCCTCACCCCCCTGGGCGGGCCTATCTGGACAGCCCCCGACTGAAGTCGGCGGGTACGATGATGTCATCGGGGGACAGGTCGTGAACCGAGGACTGGCCGAGCGCGAGCAGCGTGGAGTCGATGCCGCCGCGGAGCACGTCGAAGACGTTCTTCACCCCTGCGGAGCCGCTGGCCGCCAGCCCCCACAGGTAGGCGCGGCCGATCATCACCGCGCGCGCGCCGAGCGCCAGCGCCTTGACCACGTCGCTGCCGCGCCGGATCCCGCCGTCGAGCAGGATCTCGACCTGCCCGCCGACGGCGTCGGCGACCCCGGGCAGCGCCCGGATCGAGGCGGGAGTGCCGTCCAGGTTGTTGCCGCCGTGGTTGGACACCGAGATGGCGGTGGCCCCGATGTCGACCGCCCGGCGGGCGTCGTCGGCGCGCATGACGCCCTTGACCATGAACGGCCCGCCCCATTGCTCGCGCAGCCACGCGATGTCGTCCCAGCTGGGCGGCGGGGTCTGCATCCACTCGCCGTACACGCCGAAGAAGCTGGGCGCGGGCTCGCCCGGGGCGGCCATGTTCGGCACCGTGAGGTCGGGCAGGCCGCCGTGCCGGAGCCACTCGCGCAGGTAGGGGAGCTTCACGATGCCCTCCGGCGCCAGGCGCACGAGGGTGCGCAGGTCGATCTTCTCCGGTATCACCGGGCTGCCCCAGTCACGGCCGTTGGAGAACGACCAGTCCAGGGTGACGATCAGGCCCTGGGCGCAGGCCCGGCGGGCTCGTTCGATCCGCTGGGCGATCTGGTCCCGGCTGCCCGACCAGTACACCTGGAAGAACAGCTTGGGATTGACCTGCGCCACGGCTTCCACCGGCATGCTGCCGAACGAGCTCAGGCCCATGGCCGTGCCCGCCTCGACGGTTCCGCGGGCCAGCCCGGCCTCGCCGTCGGGGTGCACCGCCTGCACGCCGGTCGGCGACGCGATCACGGGCAGCGCGATGTCCTGGCCCAGCACCGACGTGGCCAGGTCCCTGGCGGCGGGCAGGTTCGCGACGTGCGGGGGCGTGAACCGCAGCTCGCTGAACGCCGCCACGTTGTCCTGGAGCGTGACGCCCTTTTCCGCCCCGGCCACCAGCGCCATGTACACCGGCCTCGGCAGGCGGCGCCTCGCCCTCCGGCGCGCCTCTTCGACCGTCTCGAACCACCCGCGGGTGCTTGCCATCGACATCCTCTGCCTTACGAGACTGGCTGCCGGCCGGGCTCGTCACGCAGGCCGGCAGCGGGGTTGTCGGTCGTGATGCCTCCTCAGCGGGAGGGAACTCCTATATTCGTGTCGTCGCGATCATGGCTGTAGGCGGCGGGTACGTCACGCCACGAGGGTTCCGCACCCTCATCCAGCGCGAGGACGGCGGGCTTGTTGCCGGGCATGAAGGTCCAGTCCGGCAGCGGTATCTTCGTTCCGTCGTTCATTGCCGACTCGTGGGACAGGATCCCTGCACACGTGATGTTCGCCGCCTGCACGGCGTTCGGGTAAGGCTCGGCATTGCCGAGGACCGCCATGATCAGACGATGCGCGAGGTGCGGGTGTGACCCGCCGTGCCCGCCGCCCTGCACGAATGACCGGTGGGTAGTGTCTCCCCCCGCGGTGTACACCCCCGCCCGCGTGAACCGCTGTATCTCCGGAGGCAGCAGGTGGGCGAAGTCGGGCACGGTGACCGGGCGCGGCGATTCCCCGACATGCATGACATGGTCCTCGTCTTCCGTTCTGGCCCACTCGAATGACCGCACCGCACCGTACACATCGAAGCTCTCCCTGTACTGCCGGGCCACAGCCCAGAGGTGACGGGTGACCTCGCCTCCCAGGTCGCTGTCCTTGAACCTGATGTGCGTGCTCGCGACGGCGTAAGGAGCCCCGTAACTCTCGTGCATCCGCGCGAAGATCGTGCCTGATGACAGGCACTGCACCCATGCCGCCTCGTTACCGCCGAGCGCCAGGACAGGCGATATCGCGTGCGTCGCGTTATGCAGCGGCGGCATGCCCTCCCAGTACGAAGGCCACCCGGTCATGTCTTGCTGGTGTGACGACCGCAGGAACTGGAGCTTTCCCAGTTCGCCGTTCCTGTACAGGTCCGCGATATACAGGAATTCCCGGCTGTAAACCGTGGTCTCCATCATCATGTACACCAGCCCGCTTGACCTTTGCGCATCCACGATGCGCTTGCAGTCTTCGACGCTGGTGGCCATCGGGATGGTGCATCCGACGTGCTTTCCCGCTTCCAGGGCCTGCACCACGTGGTCCGCATGCAGGTGGAGCGGGGTATTGATATGGATGATGTCGACGTCCGGGTCGTTCACCAGGTCGTCATAGTTGTCATAGCGCCGCTCCACATTGAAACGGTCGCCGACCTCATCGAGCTTGGAACGAGTTCGCTGGCAGATAGCGTACATGTTCGCGGCGGGATGGCTCTGGTAGATGGGAATGAATTCTGCGCCGAATTCAAGCCCGACTATTCCTACATTTGGCTTGGATACGGAGTTCATATGGCACCGCCTGGCTGAGTATCGAAATTAATTTCGGATTTGGTCCGCAGGAAGGAGAGCGTGATGTCTCGGGGGAAAAGGCCTTTGCTACTTCTTGCTCTCCCCGCCGTCCACGACGAATTCCTGGCCGGTTACGAACCGCGACTCTTCTGACAGCAGCCAGACGACGGCCGCTGTCGAGTCGCGCGTCTCGATGTTCCGCGCGAGGAGCTGCTGGTCCCGGAACTGGGCCAGCAGTTGCTCCTTCGTGACGTTATCCGACAGGTACACCATCGCGTCTGTCATATCGGTGTAGATCGCGCCCGGATGAAGGCTGTTGCACCTGATGTATTCCGGCGCGAGTTCTTTCGCCAACGCGATCGCCAGGCCCCGCACCCCCCACTTGGCCGCGCTGTAGTGGCTGAGCCAGCCGTAGGATTTCAGCGCGGCCACCGAGCTGACCAGTACCAGCGATCCGCCTTCCCCGCGGGCCCGCACATAGGGGACCGTGGCCCTGCACGTGTAAAACACGCCCGTCAGGTTGATATCGATCATGGTGTGCCAGTTCTCTACCGGGAGGTCCCAGACCGGGTAGAATGCGTCTGAGATCCCTGCGTTGGCCACGACGCAGTCGATGCCCCCGAGTTCTCGCGCAGTGGCCTCCGCCGCCTCGGCCAGTGCCGCATAGTCGCGGACGTCCACCTCGAAGCTGACCGCGCGGCGTCCCTGGGCCTCGACCTCGGCTTTGGTGCTGGCGAGCTGTTCCGAGGTGGCCGTCACGTACGGCGGCGTCTCGACCTTTCCTGCCGCGCCGAGATCGATGAGTGCCACGTCAGCGCCCTCCGCCGCGCACCTCAGCGCATGGCTTCGTCCCTGGCCTCGCGCGGCACCTGTGATGAATACGACCTTGCCCTCCAGCAGTCCCACTTTCCTGCCCTCCTCGATTTTCCGGCCCGGTGTCCCGTGCCCCTGGCTGTTACTGTCGTCACTTCGCCAATGGCGTCAGGTACTCGAGTGCGCGGCGCGCGAACCAGTCTGGCTCCACGTCCCGGCGGTCGAAACCTATTTCCATGGTCAGGTAGCCGTCGTACTCGATATCCCGCAGCGCCTGGATCAGCGCGGGAAAGTCTCCGCGTCCGTCGCCTGGCGGCATGCGCCGTTCTTCGGAGAGGTGAATGTGCTTGAGGTCGCTGCCCATCCGGTAGGCGTAGTCGCTCATGACCTCCCGGCGGTATAGCACGTGGAACGTGTCGAACATCAGCTTGACGTTCGGCAGGTTCACGTCCTCCATCAGCTCGGCCGCGTGATCCGCTGTGTCCACCAGGTTGCTGTCGTATGAGGTGGGCTCGATGACGACGGTGATATCGAGTGGCTGGCAATGCGACCCGATCTCGCGCAGGGCCTCGGCGCTCCATTCCCAGGCCTGGCGGCGGGTCGTCCCGAAAACGACCCATCCCGGGATGTACAGCAGGGTGTGCCCGCCCCACTCGGCGCAGAGGTCGGCGATCTTCTTGTACTGGTCGGTCGCGTATCGCCGCTCTTCGGGGACAGGCGAGCTCACGTTGTTGCCCGACGGGGCGGGCAGCATGCTGGATAGCGCGATACCCTCACCGTCGAGCACCCTGCGTATCTCCCGGCGCCTCGCCGCCGACGTCGTTTCGGGGAAGGCGTGGGGACTCCAGGCGCCGATCTCGACGCCGTCGTACCCGATCCGGGCCAGCCGCCTGATCGTCTCCTCCAGCGGGTATGCCGGCAGCCATGACGGGAAACTTGAGTATGCCCATGTGTTGAATGACAGCTTCATCGATGCTCTCCTTTTCTGGACGGCCCGGGTCAGCCGAAGTTCGTGCCCAGGTACGTGCTGACGTTGGCCTTGGTGACGAGCGGGTACAGCAGCGTCACGTTGGCCGGGACGCTCTCCCCCGCGCAGGCCTTCGCGGCGGCGATCTCGGCGGCTGGCTGCACGACCGGATAGACGACATCTGCCGCCATCTGCCCGTTCTGGACCGCCTGCAGACCCTCGTTCTGGCCGTCGATGCTGGCCAGCTTCACGTCGGTGCGGCCGGCCGCCTGGATGGCCTTGATGGCGCCGAGCGACATGTTGTCGGCTTCGGAGATGATCCAGTCCAGCTGACCCTTCGAGTACCGGGTGAGCAGGTTGGTCACCGCGCTGTACGCCGTGTCCGTGTCGTAGTTGCCGTTGACGTTGGACAGGATGTGAATGCCGGGGTACTTCTTGAGGACTGACATGATGCCCTCGGTGCGGTCAATGGTGGGTGAGGCACCCGGCGTGCCGCTGAGGATTGCGACGGTGCCCTGACCATGTAGCTGGTTGACGACGTACTGCGCCTCGCGCGCGCCGAGAGGAACATCGGGAGCCTTGATGATCGTCGCCACGGGCGTGTTGACGGTCCGGTCGATGTCGATGATCTTCACGCCTGCCGCCTCGGCCGCCTTCGCGGCCGGCACCAGCGCATCGTCGACCACCGGGTCCAGGATGACGATCTTGTAGCCCTGGGCCACCACCGTGTTGAGCTGCTGGCTCTGGACGACCGGGTCGTTGTTCCCATTCAGTACCTTGAGGCTCATGCCGGGGAAGTATTCCGTGGCGTATTTCTGTGCGTCCTCGTACTGCGTGGCCCCGTAGGGAAACGAGGTTGCGTCGTCAAGGAACGCGACCTTGCAGCTGACCGATGACGGCGAGGTATGCAGCGCGAGCTGCTGGCGGCACGTCGAGTTGCAATAGACCCCGAGGTTGACGGACGCCGCGGTTGCGTCACCTGCCCTGGAGGTGCTGCTTGGGGATGCTGCTCCGCTGCTGCAGCCGGCCGCGGCTACCATTACCGCGGCGGCGCTCGCGGCGATCAGCCATCGCCTGTTCATCTCATACCACCCTGCCTTTCTCGGGCATCGCTTGTTCGGATAATGAGTTGGCCGGTCTGGCGGCTCATTGCGCCCGGGCGTTGTTGTTCTTGAGCCTGCTTGCCCAGCCGCTCCTGAGTACGGGCACGGAGCCGATCAGGACGGCGATGACAATCACGCAGCCCCGGATGACTTCTGTCTGATAAGGCGAAACCCCGAGAAGCGTCAGGACGTCGGCGATGAGAGCCAGGATGAACGCTCCGACCACGCTGCCCCAGATGCTGCCGCGGCCGCCTATCAGGCTTGTCCCGCCGATGACCACTGCGGCGATCGCGTCGAGGTTTGTCAGGCTGCCTGCCGTGGGCTCGCCTACCCCGAGGCTGGCGGTGACCATGACGCCGGCGATAGCTGCCCCGCAGCCGCAGATGATGTAGACCGCGGTCAGGATCAGCTTCACCCTGATCCCCGCCAGGCGTGCGGTCTCCGGGCTCCCGCCCACCGCGTAGACGTACCGGCCGAACGGCAGGAACCTGAGAGTCAGCCACCCGAGGATCGCGAGACCGAAGAACACGACGAACTCTCCGGACAGGCGCCCGATGCCGCCGGTTCCGAGGAAGTGGATCAGCCCTGATTTAGATGTGTAAGACACCTCGCTGCCATTGGCGAACGAGAGCGCCAGCCCTTCGGTGATGGCGAGTGTCGCCAGCGTCATCACGAACGGCTGGATCTTGAGAACCGTGTATCCGAGCCCGTTGACGATGCCCACTACGCCACCCGTGACCACAGCCAGCAGGATGGCGGCGATGGCTGGGACATGATGCGCCAGCATGAGGGCACACAGGACCGAAGTGAGTTCCAGGACCGCGCCGACCGAGAGGTCGATGCCAGCGGTCAATATTACGAACGTCATCCCAAGAGCTACCACCCCGATGATGGCCATCTGCTGGAGCACGTTGAGGAAGTTCGTGACGGTCAGGAAGTCAGGAACGGTCAGCGCGGTGATAACGAGAAGAATTACCGCCACGGCGATGGTCGGCCCGTACCGCAGGGCCCCTTGCCGCCAGGCCGGGCCGGTCGGCTGCGTCACCACCAGGTCACCCTGGGCAGGGATTTCCGTAACGACACTGCCGCCCGGCGGCAGTGTCGGCGGGGCCGCCAGATTCGGCCCGGAATTGATGTCAGACATGTCGATCCTCCCTTTCTTTGCCTGACCCACCAGCGGTAAAGCGCATGTCTGATCCGGATGCGAGGCCGATGATCGCGTGCTCGTCGAAGTCAGCCTTGTCCATCTCGGCCGTGACGGCTCCCCGGTGCATGACCAGCAGCTTGGTGCCCAGCGACATCAGCTCGTCGAGTTCGCTGGAGCTGACTACCACGCCGACCCCGGCTGCGGCGAGGTCCCTGATCAGCGCGTGGATCTGCGCTTTAGCGCCAACGTCTACCCCGCGCGTCGGCTCATCCAAGATCAGTACGGCTGGGTGCCCGGCCAGGAGCCGCGCTAGCACCACCTTCTGCTGGTTGCCGCCCGACAGCGCGCCGACGGTAACGTCCATCTGCCCGCCGGGCAGCCGGATGTCGAGGCTGTCCCGGTACTGTCTGGCCAGTGCGTGCTGGCGCTGGCGCGTCACCCAGCTGAGTTCCCGGTTGATCATCGGGCCGAAGGAGATGTTGTCGGCCACCGACAGGTTCAGGAACAAGCCTTCTGACTTGCGTTCTATGGGCAGCAGGCCCACCCCGCTCCGCCACGCCTGGTGCGGAGACCGGGGGGCGAATCGCCTCCCGCGCAGCTCCATGGTGCCCGCCGTGGCCCTGTCCGCGCCGACCAGCGCACGGCACAGCTGGGATTGACCGGAACCCCGGAGCCCCGCTATACCGACGATCTCCCCGGCCCGGACGCTGAAGGACACGTCACGGACGTGCAGCGTGGACAGGTTCCTGGCCTGCAGGATCACATCACCCGCTGGCTCATGCTCCGTACCCGCCCGCAGGATCCGGTCGATCCCCGCCGGGCCCGGACCACCATCCCCGCCCAAGCCGGGACCGGGCTGACCGGGTGCGCCAGACTGACCCAGCATCAGGGCCACCAGGCCCCGGTCGGGAATATCAGCCATCGCTCCTTCGCCCGTGGTGATGCCGTCCTTGAGCACCATGTAGGACTGGGCGCACCGGCGTAGTTCGTCCAGGCGGTGGGAGACGAAGATGATCCCGGTTCCCCCGGCGCGAAGACGGTCCATGAGCAGGAAGATCTGCTCCGCGTCGTTTGGGTCCAGCGCCGCTGTCGGCTCGTCCAGGATCATGACGCGCGGACGATGCCTGACCGCCTTGGCAATCTCGATGAGGTAACGCTCGGGAAGGCTCAGGGTCCCCACCAGCGCCTGCGGCTGGACCTGCAAGCCCAGCTCAGCCAGCAGCCGGTCCGCATCGCTCAGCACGCGCCGCCAGCGGATGGCGCCCATGCGCCTGGGGTACTGCCCGAGGAACAAGTTTTCCGCAACGGACAGGTAGGGCAGCAGGCTGAGTTCCTGGTAGACGGTCGCGATCCCGCTGGCGGCCGCCTCCGAGGGATTGCGGAGCTTTCCTTCCTTGCCGTCGAGCAGGACCTGGCCCGCGTCGGGACGGATGGCCCCGGAGAGGACCTTGATCAGCGTCGACTTCCCGGCGCCGTTCTCGCCGGCCAGGGCGACCGTGGTCCCCGCCGCCAGTTTCAGCGACGCGCTGACGAGGGCCCTGACCCCTCCGAAGTGCTTGCTGACGTCATGCACCTCGAGCAAAGGGGCGGGCCCGGCTCGCTGCGTCACCTCGTCGTCGGCCATCAAGATCTGCTGCCAATCTTGCTAGGGGAACTCCCAGACCACGCGCAGTGATTTGCCTGACGACGACGAGCCGCCCGCGCGGCCAGCGCCATGGCGGCGCCGACGTCGGCCAGGACTGCGGGCACCGTCGAATCCTGCGGCGGCAGGCCGCAGTGGCGGGCCAGCTCCGCCTCCACGTACACCAGGGGGTCAGCTGCCCCGGCCCGGGCGGCCGTTACCGAAGCACGCGCCGCGGTGACCAGCCGCGCATACTCTGCCCGCAGCAGCGCCAGCCTGGCCTCCGCTACCCTGGCCGCCGGACCCGGCAGTTGCTCCCCTTCCCGGCACACGACGTGTCCCGGTGCCGGGTCAGGCGAGCCCATCGCAGGATCAGCCGTAGCGCGTGGCCTGGCCGGCAGTGCGCCGCTCAGCCCGCGCGCGGCCGGCCCAGCGTCATCTGAAGCGCTCGCCATCTCGATCGCCACCGTCTGGCTAAAGGCCATGGCAGTAATCCCTTCGTGAAGCTTTCACGGACCGAAGCGGTCCGGGTGCTGACGCGCTCCGGCTTGATCAAGAGTGCGGCGTGATGAGCGGCCCGCGATACGTCCATGACGGCTGAACCAGCACCGGGATCTGGGCCAGACTGGACAGGCCACCCGGGCGCTGCGGCGGTAGGCTTAGGGCCACCGCCGCAGGGAGGTTCTGTGACCATCCCGTTCGGCCTGCCAGGCCTCGACCTTCATGCCGGGGAGCATCTGTGCGCGTTTCACCGCGGCGCTGCGGCCCGCGACCACATCCTCACGGCCTACCTGCGCGCCGGGCTGAAAGCGGGGCACAAGTGCATCTGCGCCATCGACAACACCGACCCAGAGACCCTGCGTGCCGCACTCGGCGAGGACCTCGCCGGCGACCGCGAGACCGGTGACCTGCCGCTGGAGATCTACCGGTCGCAGGACGTCTACCTGGCCGGAGGGGAATTCTCCACCGCCGCGAACATGGCGTTCTGGGACCAGGCGATCGGTGCGGCGATCAGGCGCGGCTTCCCCGCCGCCCGGGCCGTCGGCGAGATGCCCTGGTCGGCGCCGCAGATGCCGGGCGCTGAGGGTCTGGCCAGGTACGAGGCCGAACTGAACCTTTTCATGCCCCGCTATCCGCAGGTGATTCTCTGCCTGTATGACCTGGAGGCCTCCAGCGGCGAGGTTGTCATCGACATGCTCAAGACCCATCCCCGGCTGCTGGTCCGCGGGATCGTCTGGGACAACCCGTACTACCTGGCACCCGCCGAGTTCCTCGCCGCCCGGCACTCTGGCGCGCCGGGGCCCGGGGCGGTGCGCGATCGCCAGTCCAGCCTGCAGGGCCTGCAGCTCCTGGCGATCCTCATGATCGACAGCCGGGACGAGCGCCAGATCTTGCACCTGGCCCTGAGCTCGGTACCCTCATTCGGGCATTTCCGGCCCGAAGGCGCCGCCCTGGCCGGCGGCCAGTGGCTGGCCGCGGCGGGCACAGCCACCCGGCCCCTGCCGGCCGGCCTGGCGCGGCAACTGACAAAGGCGGGCGAGCTGGGTGGCCCGGTGGCCATCGATGGCCGCGGGTGGGGCTGGGCGTTCCAGCTCGGAGCGCTCGATGACCAGCTGGGCTTCCTGGTCGTCAGCGCGGCGTCGCACGCGCCGGCCGGCGAGCGGTTCCTGCTGCAGGTGCTCGCCCATCAGGCCGGTGTCGCGCTGGCCAACGCCCGCCTGCACGAAAGCCAGCGGCTCGCCACCGCCGAGCTGACGGCAGCCAATGCCACCCTGGCCGAGACCATCCGGGCGCTGCGGTCCTCCACCGCGATCCACGATCGCCTCACCCGCGTCGCGGCCGCGGCGGAGGGCGAGGACGGCATCGCCCGCGCGCTGCACGAGCTCACCGGCTACCCGGTCGCGGTGGAAGACCGCTGGGGAAATCTGCGCGCGTGGGCGGGACCGGAGCGTCCCGATCCCTATCCGAAGGATCCGCCCGCTCGCCGTGAGGAGCTGGTGCGACGCCTCAGCCGGGAGGGCCGGCCCCTCCGCGAGGGCGACCGGCTGGTCACGCTGGCTCACCCGGCCGCCGACGTGATCGGCGTGCTCGCCCTGGCCGACCCGGGCCGGACGGCAGGCACCCAGGAGCAGGTCGCGCTCGAGCACGGGGCAACGGTGCTGGCGATGGAGCTGGCCCGGCTGCACAGCATCGCCGAAACCGAGCTGCGCGTGCGCCAGGACCTGGTGGAGGAGCTGCTGGCCGGCGCCGACGACGCCAGCGCGCTGGCGCGGGCCCGGGCCCTGGGCTATGACCTACAGCGACCGCACCGGGTGGTCGTCATCAGCGGCCAGGCCCACCCCTCTGACCAGGACGTGTTCCTGCACGCGGTGCGGCGCGCGGCGCGGGCCGCAGGGGTCGGCACGCTGATGACCGCCCGCGGTGGGGCGGTTGTGCTGCTCGCCGAGGATGCCGCGGACTGGGACCGCCTCCACGACGCGGTGCACACCGAGCTGGGCGGCGGCTGCCGGATCGGGGTAGGCGGCCAGTGCGCCCGGCCCCGGGACTTCCCGCGTTCCTGGCGCCAGGCCCGATTCGCCCTGAAGATGCAGGACGAGCCCGGACGCAGCGACCAGGTCATCGTGTTCGACCAGCTGGGCGTCTACCGGGTGTTCTCCGATCTGACGGACCCGGTCGAAGTCGAGGGATTCGTCCGCGAGTGGCTGGCCGGCCTGCTCGACTACGACGCCCGCAAGAACGGCGTCCTGGTCCAGACCCTCAGCGCGTACCTGGAGTGCGGAGCCAGCCTGGAGGCCACCTCGAAAGCCCTGGTCGTTCACCGCAGCACCCTGAAGTACCGGCTGCAGCGGATCCGCGAGATCTCCGGGCACGACCTCAGCGACGCCGACGCCCGGTTCAACCTCCAGCTGGCCACCAGGGCCCTGCGGACCCTCCAGGCGCTGCACCACCAGGGAACCCGCGAACCCGGGCCCCGCGACTCGCCGGGCGGCCATGTCCCGCCCGGACGGTAACAAGACAACGCCTCAGTCCACGGAACAGGGGTAACTCGCCGCCGCGCACCGCGTGAGCAACAGTCGCCGAGTTCGTGAGCTCACCGGTGACTGCCTGCTAACCCCGATCGGGCCTGGACCAGGACTTGGGTGGCTTCCCCGCTGCCGGCGAGTCGTCGTGATCTTCCCTCAGTCTCCGTGAAATGATCTCGACCCTGGCCGCCCGCAGGTATATCCACCGTCGTTGACGCGCCTTCGCGCGTGCGCAGTAGGGCCCGGTTCCGTCGGGTCCTTCCCCGGGGCACCTCGACCTGGCCAGAACCCTGACACGTCTCGCACCTCTCGCACGCGATCGCCGATGAGTTCGGCCATTCCGGCAGCGTATCGTTTAGCCCCCGGTCACCGGACTATTGAGCGGACTGGTGTTACGAGACGACGTTTCCGCAGGCCGCGTGTCTCGCGTGTCGATGTTCGAAGTCGTGTGCATCGATGTCCGAAGTCATCTGCACAAACGCCGATCTGGCCGGAAGTCATCGTGGGTGGTCGGTCACGATTGCAGGTGGCACCAGAACAACCAGGACCGTGCGGGCAGGTTAGTACCGCGTTAACCCCGCTGAGCGCTTTCTCTCGACGTCGGGTCCCGTAACGCTTTGGGGCCAAAGCACTACTCAAGCCGCTAGGATCGCTTCCGCGGACCTGCTAGACACGGCTCCAGCACCGATGCGGGCCCTGACCAGACGCCCCTCACGCCCTGTGTCCCAACTCTGCGACTGTCATCCGGGGTTCGTTAAGACCATGTCGGACCTCGACGAACAACGGGACAGCCAGTCACGGTAAGCGGCTGAGTTAATCTTGGCTCTGCAGTAACTCGCGTTTCCGGGGTTCGCCCGGCAGGACGCGCGTGCCTGATCGCCGCCGCCGGCGGGGCCGGCATCAAAGTCGTCCTCGCGTCGGAGACCCCCGAAGCCTACCAGGGGCATCCTGGTGCGGCCCGGCTCGACGATCACCACTGTCGCTGAGCTCAAAGGCACGAAGGTCGCCGTCGCAAAGGGCAGCTCGGCCAACTGGATCCTGCTCGAAGCGTTGCAAGCCAGCCACCTCAGCGTGTCCGGCATCCAAGTCGCATATCTGCAACCCGCCGACGCCCAACCCGCGTTCAGCACCAGCAGTGCCGGCCGTCCTTCACGCTGAAGCGCTCCGGACAGGGCCTGAGCCAGGATCTGGGCGAGCGTCCGAGCGTTATGGCGCCGGGATCTTGGAGCGAGTCCGTGGCTTATCCGGTGCCGTTTCAGCGATCGTGGAGTGCGCCAGCAGCGGGTGCCGATCCCAGGACGGTCCTGGGCCAGGAAGCCAGCTCCTGGAGGTCCTTCGCGACTTTCTCCGCATCTGGCATGGCGGCGATCTGGTCAGCGGCCCGGCGGGCGGCCGCGGCTGGCGCGCTGCCGTCGGCGAGCACGGCGCGGACGGCGTCGCGGACCGCCGCCGAGCTCAGCTGGTGCGGCCGCAGCACCGTGGCCACCCCGGCCGCTTCGCAAGCGGCGGCGTTGGTGAACTGATCCGCCCCTTGCGGTGCCAGCACCAGGGGCAGGCCGCAGACCAGCGCTGCCAAGGTGGTCCCGGAGCCGGCGTGGCAGACCACCGCGCTGCACTTGGGGAGAAGCGGGGCGAGGGGCAGCCAACGCTCGATGTGGACGTTCGCTGGCTGCTTGCCCAGTGCCGCTGGGTCGTTCAGCTCGCTTATGGTCACCGCGATCTCGAGGTCTTCGTCGGCGAGATCGGCGAGGAGCAGCCGGAATTTGTCCGGCTGGTTGAAGAACGGAACTGTCCCCAAGGACAGGTACACCAGAGGGCGCTCGACCTGGCTAACCCAGCCCGGCAGCGTGGCCGAGGCATCCCCTGGCAGCTCGGGACGCAGCGGTCGGCGTACCGGGTCGGCCGCTGTCGGCTCGCCGTGCAGTACCGGCGGGCTGGGATCGAGGTAGCGGCACCGGTACAGCCCGGCGCAGGGATCCGGGTCAAGCCCGTTCTGTTCCCACAGCGGGGCCACCCGGGTCGCGAACGCCTGCACGCTGTTGCTGTCCATCGGACGGCCGAAGCCGTAGGTCACCGAGGCGAGTCCGAGCTGGGTCGCGAGCAACGGGCCAGCCAGGTCCACCGGGGGATGCAGGACCAGGTCGGGTCGGAACTGCTCAGCCGCTTCCCGCAGCGCAGGCAGCTTCGCCGGCGCGATAACTGCACCGAACATGGCTCCGCCGAAGTGCCACGGTTCCCCCTCGGGCGCTGCGGCGACGGCCGGGTCTCCCATCGCCGCCATCGCGCCCTCCATCGCCGTCGGCCCGGCAGCGCGGGTGGCGAAGCCCTCCCTGGCCACCCGTGGCAGCAGGTCTGGACCGGTCACCACCAGCACCTCGTGACCGGCCGCGAGGAGTGCCTTGCCCAACGGTACGAAGGGCGCGAACACTCCCTCCATCGGTGTCGTGCTGCACAGAACGCGCATGACCTGCTCCTTAGGGCTGGCTAGCTATAGCAGTACTATATAGTGTTACTATAGAGAAATGTCAAGGTCTACCCGGCCGGCAGCCGGGCGGGGCCGGCGCGGTGAGGACACCAGGCGCCGCATCGAGCAGGCCGCGGCCGGCCTTTTCGGCGAGCGCGGCTACGCCAGCACCAGCGTCCAGGCTGTGGCCGACGCCGCGGGCGTGCACGCCCAGACCGTGTATCAGGCGTACGGGACGAAGGCCTCCTTGCTGGGCGCCGTCGGGGCGCGCCTGGTCGCGGGTGAGGACGATCCGGCAGTGCATCCGTCGCAGCGCGCGTGGAGCCGCCGCATCGAAGCGGAGCAAGACCCGGCTGGCAAGTTGCGCCTCTATGTCCGCCACATCCGCGAGGTGACGCCTCGCGTCGTCGGACTGATCGACATGTTGCGCGCCACGGCACCCGCCGAGCCCGACGTGGCCCTCTTCCTGGACCAGATCGAGGAAGGCCGGCGGATGGGGCCGGCGAACTTGTTCGCCCCGCTCGCGGAGCAGGGGATGCTGCGTCCCGGGCTCACCCTGGCCGCGGCGTGCGACATCACCTATGCGCTGGTGAGTCCGGACACCTTCCGGGCCCTCGTGATGCGCCGAGGCTGGTCATGGTGCCAGGCTGAGGAGTGGCTGACCGACTGCCTGACGCACGCCCTGTTGCCGCCCAGCCAGTAGCACCTCGCGGGGTCGCCGGCCCCAGCGCCACCGGCATGTGCTCCCCGCGATGCCGGCCGCCCAGCGCCCGGTCATCGTCGTCAAGGAAGAACACCCGCTCCAAGTCCGCCTGCGACGGCGCTCCCGCGTACCGGCCGTACGCCGCCGCCTCATCATCCGTCAGGAATTCCACCGGCATAGACCGCAAGGTAGGACCCAATCACCAGCGAACGCTGGCGGTGTTTCACAGGCGGTCACCTGTGAAACAGGCCTGCCCGGCGGGCGCCAGCAGGGCAACGACGTTTCATGGGTCGTTGCAAACGGCTCGGACGAGTGCAACACGCCCATGAAACGATCTGCGGGTGAGCGACGACGATTTCCTCCTCGTTGAGGCGAGCGACTGCCCGATGTCGTCCTGCGCGGCCCCGGCCGGGTCGCCGTGCCGGACGGGCCGGGGCAGGGTGGCCGCCCAGTACCACACCGCCCGGTTCCGGCTGGTGCCCCGTCTCGCCAAGGCCCTCGCCGTCCCGGTCCCGCCGGTCCGCAGGCCGGGCTCGGCCTGGACCGAGCTGCCCCGCCCCGCGGCGGCCGGCACGGCGCCGGCGGGGCACGTGCGGATCGGGTACGCCCGCGCCTCCACCGTCCGCCAGTCGCTCGACACCCAGACGGACTCGCTGCAAGGCCTCGGGCGTCACCCGGATCTTCGCCGAGAAGATCTCCACCCGCGCGGTCACCCGGCCCGAGCTCGACAAGGCCGTCGCCCTCGCCCGGGAGATCCGCGCGTCCGGGGCCGCAGTCACGATCGTGGTGCACGAGCACAAGCGGCTCGGCCGCGGCATCGAGCTCGCGGCGCTCGCCGAGCAGCTGCGCGCCGCCGGCATCGGCCTGGAGTTCCTCACCGGCGAGCTGCAGGGCTCGCACGACCCGTCCGGCGTCGTGTTCACCGTGCTCGCCGCGCTGTCGGGGATGGAGCGCGAGTACATCCGCGACCGCACCCTGGAGGGCCACGAGTCAGCCCGCGCCCGGGGCAAGTCGATCGGCGGCGCGGCCGTCACCGACGACGCGATGCTCGCCGCCGCGCTCCACCTGCGCGGCCAGGAGATGAGCCTGCGCGACATCGCCGCCCGTCTGGTCATCGCCACCGGCAAGAAGAAAGGCCAGCACCCGTCGCCGGCGACCGTGATGCGCATGCTCCGCGAGCACGACGAGACGACCGCCGCGGCGGCCGCCGTCGGCTAGCACGCACGGGTGCCGCGGCTCGGGTTCCAGGCCAACGCGGTCAGCAGCTATTCCTTTGAGGCTCGCCGTAGTCATAGGAGTCCTGGGCCGTCAGAGGCGGAGGTCCGTCCGGCCGAGCGCGCGGTGATCCGGCAGTAGCCCGTCCGGGATGCCTAGGCCGATAAGGTACTGGCGCTCGCAGTAGAAGGTGGCGATGGTACGGCTGCCGACGGTGAACATCTCCAGGAGCCGTCTGGCGGTACCAGCGTGGTCCCGGGCGCGGTCGATCATCGCCTCAAGCTCGGCCTTGGCTTGCTTCTGCTCCCATGCCCGGCGGTCTCCCTCGTAGACGTCGCGGTGCGGCTCGGGGGCCAGGCAGCGGCCGAGCGTTCCCCGGACGGTGATCTCGCCGGCAGCAGCAAGGTGGAGCGCGGTGGCCGCGGCCTCGAGCATCGCCTGCTGGAGCGGAAAGTCAAGCCGCTCGTAGGGCCGCCAGACGGTCAGGCCCCCGCGAGGCGGCCGGCCCGTGGCCTCCCAGACTCTCGCGAGGGTTGCTGCGGACCGGGCGCTGACCCGGCTGGCGGCCATGCTGACCTCGTCCAGCAGGGTCCGCAGGAGCCGGAACCACACGCCGACGTGGACCGGCCGCCCGGGCAGCGTGACCGTGCCGGTGGTCAGGCCCTCGAAGGTGAGCCGGTCCATGGCGACGACAGGCCCGGGCACCGGCGGGGCCGGCACCGGGTCCCGTTCGAGGGCGGCCAGCCGGACGGCCAGCCTCGGACTGCAGCCGGCAGCCGTGCTCGCCGCAGGTGGTCATGATGGGCAGCATGGCCAGCAGGCTGGTGCCCCGGGCCGGGTCGGCCGCGCACGCCGGGCAGGCCAGCAGGTCGGTACGCCACTGCTGGCCGTGCGCTGGGATCCAGGGCAGCCAGTGCGGGACCGTGCTCCGGCCCGCCTCCCCGGGGGCCAGGAGCACCGAGTGCTGCCGGACGTAGGTGTCGAAGGCCTCCTGGCCGTCGGCGGGGTCGAGGGTGTCGGCGAGCCAGGGCACCCACCCGGCGATCGTCGTCAGCCGCACCACGCCAAGGTCGATGCCGGTGCGCTCGGCGAGCGCCTGGAGGATCTCGGCGGGCGGGTCGAAGTCCAGGTCGTCCGCCCGGGGGTCATCCAGCAGCGCCGAGGCCTCGCCGAGGCTATGGCGCAGCAGGTAGCCGGGCGTCATGCCGTACAGGGCGGCCAGGCGGGCGACCCAGGAGGTAAGCGCCTCACCCGGCCGGGGCGCGGGTGCAGCGGCCACCGCCGGGCGCCGGTGCGGGGGTCACACCAGCTCGCGCTCGAACAGCCGGCGCCGCTCGGTCGGCCCGGCGTAGGCCGCCATGAGCAGGGTGCGCTGGTTGATCGCCTCCTCGCCGGACTCGATCGCGGCGACGGCCGCTCGGTGAGCAGGGCGGCCAGCTCGCCGATGGTGCCTTCGCTGCGGGTCAGCAGGTAGGCGGCCATCTCCGGGGTCGCGATCGGGAAGGGCGGCGCAGCGGGAAGGACGCGGCGAAGCTGGCCAGCAGCGAGCACGCCTCGGTGCCGGGCTCCCAGCGGGGCAGGATGAACGGGGCGAACCTGTTCTCCAGCTGGTCGTCGGAGCGGATCGCGAGGTAGGCCTCGCGGGTTCCGACGCCGACCAGCGGGATGCGCAGCTCGTTGCCCAGGAACCGCAGCAGGTTCAGGAACTCCCGGCGCCGGTCGCCCCGGCCGCTGAGAAGGTTGTGAAGTTCGTCGATGACCAGGACCCGGACGCCGGCCATCCGCAGCACGCGGAGCGCGACCTGCTCCAGGTCGGCGACCCGGGGTGCCCGGCCCGCAGCGGGGCGCCGGTCGCGGCCAGCAGCGCGGTGTAGAACCGGCCCACGGACGGGTCGGAGGGCATCTGGACCACCAGCACCGGGATCTCCTCCCGGTCCGGGTGCGGAGACGGGCGGGTGATTGCGGCGGAACTTCTCGATGATCATGGACTTGCCGTTGTTGGTCGGCCCGGTCAGCAGCAGGTTCGGCATCCGCTGCCTGGACGGCCAGGTGAAAAGCGCCTCCAGCTGGCCCAGCGCCTCGGCGGCCCGGGTGTAGCCGATCCACCGGTCCGCCCGCGCGTACCGCAGCCGCTCGGCGGCCGGCAGCCGCGCGATCTCCCGCGCGGCCGGGTGCAGGTGCGACAGGTCCAGGCCGCCGTCCGTCACCACTGCTCGATCACCTCGAACGGCCTGGCTTCCGCGTCAGCCGTCCTGCTCAGGCGGGAGCGCCGCCGGCCGCGCCGGCTCGCCCGCGCGGCGCCGCGGCGCGCCGTTCCCGGTCGCGGCGGGCCCTGCGGGTCGTGGCCGCGGCGGCGTCGGTGATCTGGCGCATCTGCTCGACCATCGCGAACAGCGCGGTCTCGTCGACGTCGGCGCGGCCGAGCTCGCGCAGCCGCGCGACGGCGGCCTGCTGCTCCCACGCGCTGATCGGCGGCCGGGACAGGGTCCGGTACGGCACCTCGAGGTAGGCGTCTCCGTCAGGGTCGAGCGCCCAGATGCGGCTGATGTCGCGGGGATCGCGGCGCAGCACGAACCGGCCCAGCTGCTCGCGGCGCGCGATCCACGGCTTGAGCGCGTCGCAGTAGTACTGCACGTGGTCGATCACGAACCCCGAGCGCGACAGCGTCCGGCGGATCACCGGCAGGAAGTCGACCAGGAACGCGGTCTCGCTGGCTACCGTCGCCGGCATCCCGGCCTCGGCGGCCTTCTCGGCCCAGACGGCGGCCGGGGTGCGGCCGAGCGACTCGTGGACCTCGCCGTGATAGCAGGCCACAGCCAGGGCGAGCCAGCGCTGCAGCTCGCCGAGCGTCAGGACGGCGCGCGCTCCGCTGTCGTAGCTGCCGCGCTCGGCGGTGCTGGAGAACGTCGTGCCCGGCAGCTCGTGGACCATCTGCATCATCGTGCCGATCACCCGCTCGACGATCCCGCCGAAGTGCGGCTGGCCGGGCGGCCGGTAGCGCAGCCGGATCCCGTGCTGCTCGCAGCCGCGGCGCAGGGCCTCGCTCTTGAACTCCGCGGCGTTGTCGAGGTACAGCTCGAGCGGCTTGCCGCTCATCGGCCACACCGCGTCCGCCCCCAGCCGCTCCAGCCACGGCCGCTTGTCGGCCGCCGCGTGCGCCAGGCACAGCCCGACCGAGGTCGCCGACGGCGCCTCCAGCGTCACCACCATCCCGACCACGCAGCGGCTCGCCACGTCGATCGCGACCGTGAGGTACGGGCGCCCGACCGGCAGCCGGTGCCGTTCGTCGACCACGATCACGTCGACCGGGGTGTGGTCGGCCTGGACCTGCTCCAGCAGCCCGGTGACCTCCGGCGGGACCCCGCCTGCGGACTTCAGCGCCCGGGCCGCGTCCCGCTCCCTCTCGCGCCGACGTCGTCCTCACCGGGTCGAGCATGGGCGATGCGGCGCAGCACCGTCCCCCGCGACGGCACCCGCAGGCCGCGGGCCTTGCACTCCCGCGTGATCTCCCGGCAGACCGAGGCCACCGGCCGCCGCTGCCGCGTCAGGTACCGGGTCCGCAGGACCTCCCGCACCACGGCCTCCACCTCATCCGGCAGCCGGCCGCCGCCGCGGCCGCCGCTGGAAGTGCCGGGCAGCAGGTCCGAGACGAGGCCTTCGCCCGCCCGCCACCGCCTGACCAGCACGTACACCTGACGGCGGGACACGCCCAGCTCGGCCGCCGCAGCGTCGGCAGCCTCCAGGCCCACCACGCGCTGCGCGGCGAGCTCCCTGATCACCTCGGCCTGGCGAACAGCCAGGTCCCACGCCTCCGCAGGCGCGGTCAGGACGCCGCGCTCTGCCACCACCGGGTCATCGGCCATCCCGGAGCCCCGCGCCGTCGTGCACACGAGTACGGAACAAAAACGACCGTAGCGCAGGCGACTTCGGGACACGCCGGAAACCCGAAGTCGCCTGCACTCAGACGCATAATGCCCACGTCATCCGTGCAGGCGAGTTCGGACATTCACAGCCAGGGCGGTGCTCCGGCGTGTCCGATGTTCGATCCTTCAACGGACGCTTCGACGCTGCCGATTCGGCGTGGCGATCCGACCTCGGGCGCTTGGCAGCAGGCCCGCCCCGAACTCCTCGTTCTGGCGTCGGGAAGCGTCAGCGATCGGGGCACGCCCATGCGGGTGATCAGCGAGCCGGTCAGCAGCCGGGGCCATCCGGGTGGGCGGGTCTGGCGTGATGGCGTGCCTGCTGGCAGTGCCGCTGCCTGGCTGGCCTTCTACGCTGTAGGGGTGGAGACCCTCACGTTCTTGTTCACCGACATTGAGGGCTCGACGGCGCTGCTCGGGCGGCTGGGGGAAGACGGTGTACGCGCAGGTGCTGGCCGGGCATCACGCGCTGATCCGGTCGGCGCTGGCCGCGCACGACGGCCGCGAGGTGGACACGCAGGGGGATGCGTTCTTCGCGGTGTTCTCCTCGCCACGGGGGTGCGTGGCGGCGGTGCTGGCGATGCAGCAGGCCATGCGGACCATGCCTGGCCGGGCGGGGAGCAGGTGCGGGTGCGGATGGGCATCCATTGCGGGGAGGCGGCGCGGACGGCCACCGGGCCTGGTGGGCCTGGAGGTGCACCGGGCCGCCCGGGTGGCCGCGGTCGCGCTACGGGGGGCAGGTGCTGGTGTCGGAGGCGGCGGCGGTGCTGGTGCGGGACGGGCTGCCGCCGGGCGCGGCGCTGGCCGATCTGGGCACCCACCGGCTGAAGGACCTGGGCCGCCCGGAACGGATCTTCCAGCTGCGCGCGGCGGGCCTGCAAGCGGAGTTCCCGCCGCTGCGGTCGCTGGGCAACCCGGCGCTGCCGAACAATCTGCCCGCCCAGCTGTCGGCGTTCATCGGCCGGGACCGGGAGGTGGCCGAGGTCCGGGCGCTGGTGGAATCGGCGCGCCTGGTCACCCTGGCCGGGGCCGGCGGGTGCGGCAAGACCCGGCTGGGGCTGCAGGTGGCCGCCGAGCTGCTGGATGGGTCCGGGGACGGGGTCTGGCTGGCGGAGCTGGCCGCGGTCACCGACCAGGACGCGGTGCCGGCGGCGATCTCGCGGGCGCTGCGGCTGGCCGTCAACGGGCCGGCCGGTGCTGGAGGCGCTGCTGGATGCCCTGGCCCCGCAGGATGTGCTGATCGTGCTGGATAACTGCGAGCACCTGATCGGCGGCTGCGCCAAGACCGCCGAGGCGATCTTGCGGCGGTGCCCGAGGGTGCATCTGCTGGCCACCAGCCGGGAGCCGCTGGGCATCGGCGGGGAGACCATCTACCGGGTGCCGTCGCTGTCGCTGCCCGGACCCGGCGAGGCCGGTGCCCGGCGCCCGGGTCCTCTGATGCGGTGGCGCTGTTCGCGGACCGGGCCCGGGCCAACGGCGTCGCCCTGGCCGTGGATGAGCAGGCCGGCCCGGTGGTGGTGTCGGTGTGCCGGCGGCTGGACGGGATGCCGCTGGCGATCGAGCTGGCCGCGGCCCGGCTGCGGTCGATGTCGCTGGCCGAGCTGCATGACCGGCTGGACCAGCGGTTCCGGCTGCTGACCGGGGGCAGCCGCACCGCGCTGGGACGCCAGCAGACGCTGCGGGCGACGGTCGACTGGTCCTATTCGCTGCTGACCGGGGCCGAGCAGGTGCTGCTGGGCCGCCTGTCGGTGTTCGCCGGCGGCTTCGACCTGGACGCGGCCGAGGCGGTGTGCGGGTCCGGTGACTTGGAGGTGCTCGATGTCGCCGGGCTGCTCGGCTCGCTGGTGGACAAGAGCCTGGTGGTGGCCGAGCCCGCCGGGGCAGGCCTGCGGTACCGGCTGCTGGAGACCATCCGGCTGTTCGCCGCCGAGCGGCTCGCCGAGACCGGCGACGGCGAGGCCGCCGCGGTCGCCGCGGCGCACTGCGCGCATTTCCTGGCGGTGGCCGAGGCGGCGGCTGCTCATCTGACCGGGCCGGAGCAGGGCAGCTGGCTGGCCCGGCTGGACGCCGACCAGGGCAACCTGCGGCGCGCCGCCGAGCACGCGGCGGGCCGACCCGGACGGGACCGCGCTGGTGCTGCGCCTCGGGGTCGCACTGTGGCGGTACTGGTGGGCCCGGCCCGGGGGCCGGAGGCCTCGGGCTGCTCGTGCCGGTACTCCGGCGGCCCGAGGCCGGCGGGACACCGCGCTGTTCGCCGAAGCACTGTTCACCGCCGCGAACGTGGCTTACTTCATTGACGTCGCCACCGCCCGGCAGCTTGCTGAACAGGCGGTCCAGGTCACCCGCCGCCTGGGCGACGAGCTGCCTTCTTGGTCGGCAGCTTCGCGAAGTACGCCGCGCCGAAGCTGATGCAGCCCAAGACGTACCAGAAGCTCTCGGCTCGCGCCGAGCCCGTACTGCTTGCCGGTGGATGGCGCTGAGCGCGGTGGCCGACTTGGGGCTGCGGCGGGTAGGCCCGCTGGTCCTGCACTGCGGGTATCCGGCCCTGGTCGGCGAACCCCGGCGATGGCCAGCGGGGCTGCTGGCCCTGGTGCGGCGTGAATGACGGGCGGTCCTGCTGCTGGAACGGATCGAACGGTGGCTGACTGGGCATGATGGCCCTCCCCACGCACGGCTCCTGTGCCGTGCTCCCAGAAAAGGGACGCGCGAAAGCTGGCAAGGGTGTGCAGAAGGTGCGAACCTGACGCAGCTTTGTGACCACTGCGTGTCAGAAGGCGAACGAAACGCGCCGGGCGTTCCGGCTTCATAACTGGTCAGCGCGGTAGTTTAATTTTTATGAGCGAGAACCGAAGCCACTCCACGAGGCCTATCCCCCAAGCCGGAATCCAGGCTCATGCGCATCCCTTTCCCTTCGAGGACTGCGGGGCGATCGGGACCGTGCCGCTGAGCGAGAACTCTTATCGTCGCCGGAGCCTTGGTGCTGGCGACAGCGCGGTTACAGGACGAACGTCGACTTCGCACCCTCTGTACACCTTCGCCCCAATTCTCGCGTCCTGATAGCGGGAGCACGGCACAGGAGCCGTGCAAGGGGAGGGCCATCATGACTTTTCAGCCGCCGTTCAATCCGAACCTTCCGCAGGCCGGATGGTATACCGACCCCGAACACCCCCAGATGCTCCGGTGGTGGACGGCGGGCAGTGGACGTCGCACAGGAAGCCCGATCCGCAGGCCGGCAACATTCCCTCGCTGCCCGCGCAGCGAGCAGGACGCCGCTCCCGGAAGTCCTGGCCGCGACGGGACAAGATCCTGGCCGCCTTCGCCGCCTTCGCCGCGCTCCGGCGATCGTCATTGTGGCCGTCATCGCATCACGCGGCAGCGGGCCTGCTGCATCCACCGCCGCGCAGGCACCGCAGACCAGCCCGGCCGCAGCGAGCTCCCCGGCCGCAGCGAGCAGCTCTCCGGCCGCAGCACCCGCAGCCGCGCGGACCGTCGCGACCTTCAGCGGGTCCGGCATCGAGAACACGCCCTGCGTTCACGGTGAGCGAGCACATGGAAACTGGACTACGTTCTTCAGCTGCGCGGCGTTCGGCGGCACGGGCAACTTCATCGTCAAGCGAGGACGGCGGCAGCGACTTCGGCGGCGTCTCGTGTGAACGAGCTTGTCGGCCGGGCAAGAGCGGATCGACGTGGGGCTACGGCGATGCGGGGACGCACTACCTGGCAGTCAACTCGGAGTGCTCCTGGACGGTCAAGGTCATCGACGAGCCGTAAGCGGCGCGGTGCCGACATTCTGGTGCCGCGCAGGAAAGGAATGATCAAAGGGCCAGCAGTCGCCATGGGGCAGCCAGCTGGGCCGGTGAATTAATGTCTTAGGAGTCCTCATGGTTAGTAGCCCCTCGGGCGTGTTCGTTTGGGCGTTAACCGGTTTCCGAAGAGCAACCACCGTACCCGCGTCCCGACGCAGGTCGCCTCCCTCCTTTCGGGGTATCGAATGGCCCGGGGATCGTGATACCGGCCGGGTGGCCCTGTTCATGCCTGCGTGGCTCCCGGATCACCTGCCGAAGCGGGGCATCTTCCCGCAACATGGGCGAGAACTTGCGATCCAGGCTCCCCTTTTTGTGGCTCCGGCTGGCGTCATTTGCTTTGGTACGAGGGCCAGCGAACTGTTATCACAACCGAATCTTGCTCTGCCTGCCATGAGTGGTCGATGCCAGGACCCAGACCACGTAATCGCCCTGCCGTTCCAGCGTGGTTGCTCCGATTGTCAGGTCAAGGCGGAACCGTCCCGACACCAGCAGCAGCATGGTGGTCCGCTGATCGTCAGCCGTCCACTCCGGGCGAGCCTCACCGGCTGGGTGAATACCCCACTTGACCTCAAGCGCTTCGGTGGAACGCGGCCCGGCTTGGCCAGCGTCGATGAAGTGGCCGAGCAGCCACCCACGGTGCTGACCCGCGTCGTCGTTGGCGTTGCCTGCGTACCAGTTGTCAGCCAAAGCTAGACCTCCACGTCGATGACCGGCAGGTTGGCCCGATGCCCCCGCGGGCGGTCAGGCGCCGGAAAACCTTGCATCAGGGCGAACAGCCCCTCGTTGCTCCAGTACAGGTCTTGGCAGAGCCGGACGCGGGTCCAGCCAGGACAGGCGATCGGCCCAGCGTCCGCGTAAACCGGCCGCCGGGCCCGAGGTGCTCCGGGACATCGTCGCCCACCGGGGAAGGGTTACCCCGTACACCTTCAGTTCACCCGTATGTGCCATGGTTGCGGGGGACGACATGGTGGTTCGATGCCGACCGGGGGGGACGTTACCGTCCGGGCAAGAAGAGGCTTCCTATGACGACAACACCGGCCACCGGGCCAAGCGCCCCAGCGGACAACAATATCAGGTTGCGATTGTCGCAGCTGCTCAAACGGCCGGTGGCGGATAGCAGCGGCGAGACAATGGGCCGCGTGGAAGATGTGATCGTCCGGCTCCGCGGCTCCGACTATCCGCTGGTCACCGGTCTGGTCGCCGCCGTCGGCGGGCGCGAGGTCTTCGTGCCCATCGATCAGGTGACCAGCTTCGACGGCGACCCGATCCGGCTGTCCAGCGCGCGGCTGAGCCTGCGGCACTTCGAGCGCCGGGAAGGGGAAGTGCTGCTGCGGTGCTGATGTACTCGGACACCGTATCATCGACGTGGAAAATGCCCGCCTGGTCCGGGCGGCCGACCTGGAGCTGGCCAAGGATGGCGACGAGTGGGTCCTTTCCGGCGTGGACACCCGGCGCCGTCCGCGTCGGCTGTTCGGGCTGCTCGGCCCGGACAAACAGGACGACCCGCCGTCTTCCGCGACTGGCACGACTTCGAGTGGCTCATCGGGCACGAGAGCAGCGCGCTGCAGCGCGGGCCGTTCGCCCGTATCCGCAGGCTGAAGCCCGCCCAGATCGCCGACCTGCTGGAGGACGCCTCCAAGGAGGAGGAGACCGAGATCCTCGGTCAGGTTCACGCGGATCCTGAGCTTGAGGCCGACGTCTTCGAAGAACTTGACGAGGACCTGGCCACCCGCCTGCTCGGCGCGCGCACCGACGAGGAGATCGCCGCCGTGCTGGCCCGCATGCGCGCGGATGATGCCGCCGACGCGATCACCGAACTGCCGCAGCGGCGCAGGCAACGGGTGCTCGACCTGCTGCCCGCCGGCCAGCGGACCAAGGTGCTGACCTTGATGGGCTTCAACCCCACGAGCGCGGGCGGGCTGATGTCGATGGACTTCGTCGCCTTGCCCCGCAAGACCAGCGTCCGCGACGCGCTGGCCCGGGTCGGCGAGGCCGTCGGCTCTTCAGCCCGAGGCGCTGACCAGCGTGCACGCCGTCAGCGACAAAGGCGGCCTGCGCGGCGTGGCAAGGCTGGTTACCTTGGTCCAGTCCGATCCCGACGCCACCGTGATCGACGTGTCTGACACCGATCCGGTCCGGGTGGGCCCGGACACGGACATCATGGACGTGGCGGTGCTGATGACGGACTACAACCTCATCACGATCCCCGTCGTCGACGATGAGCGCCGCCTGCTCGGCGTGATCACCGTCGACGACGTGCTCGAGGTCACGCTGCCCGATGACTGGCGGCGCCGCGAGACGGCGGCGCCGCCGGATGCCCACTACGGGGACGACCAGCCGTGACCACGCCAGCGGCGGACCCCCAGCAGGGTGACGCCCAGTGACGAGGCCGCGGGCAGGCGCATCGGGGACCTCCGAACCCGCCCGGGAGCGCGCCCGGCCCGGTGAGCGCGTGCCATCCGCCGCAGCGCCACGCGACCGAACGTCCGGACGCCCCGGGGTCTTCCGCACGCCCCCGGGGCTCCCAAGCGGCTCAGGCACGCCGGGCTCACCAGGCCCGGCCCGGCCAGGCACAGCTCGGACTCCCGCCGCCCCGGCACCGCGGTGCTGGACGAGGCCCACCTGGGCGACATCGAGGGCGCGCTCGGCCATGTCAAGCTCGGCGACCAAGAGCTGGGCGGCGTCAAGCGCAAGCTGATCACGTTCCTGGCCATCGTCGGGCCCGGGATCATCGTGATGGTCGGCGACAACGACGCGGGCGGGGTATCCACCTACGCGCAGGCCGGGCAGAACTACGGCTACAGCCTGCTGTGGACGCTGGTGCTGCTGATCCCGGTGCTGATCGTCAACCAGGAGATGGTGGTCCGGCTCGGCGCGGTCACCGGCGTCGGGCACGCCCGGCTGATCAACGAGCGGTTCGGCCGGTTCTGGGGCTGGTTCAGCGTCGGCGACCTGTTCATCCTGAACTTCCTGACCATCGTCACCGAGTTCATCGGTGTCTCGCTCGCGCTGCAGTACTTCCACGTCAGCCCGTACATCTCGGTGCCCATCGCCGCGATCGTACTGATCGCGATCACCATGAGCGGCAGCTTCGCCCGCTGGGAGCGGGCGATGTTCGCGTTCATCGCGGTGAGCGTGATCCTGGTCCCGCTCTTTTTCCTCTCCGACCCGCACTGGGGTTCGATCGGCTACCACCTGGTGGTGCCCGGCATCCAGGGCGGGGCGAGCTCGACCGCGGTGCTGCTCATCATCGCGATCGTGGGCACCACCGTCGCTCCTTGGCAGCTGTTCTTCCAGCAGTCCAACGTCATCGACAAGCGGATCACGCCGCGGTTCATCCCGTACGAACGCGCCGACACCACGCTGGGCGCGTTCGTCGTGGTGATCTCGGGGGCCATGATCCTTGCGGTGGGCGTCTTCGCGGTACGAGGCACGAACCTGGTCGGAAAATTCACCGACGCGCTCGGGGTAGCCAACGCGCTCGCCATGCACGGCAGGTGGTACGGCGCGCTGTTCTCGATCGTGCTGCTCGACGCGTCCATCATCGGCGCGTCAGCGGTCACCCTGTCCACCAGCTACGCGTTCGGTGACGTGTTCGGCATCAAGCACTCGCTGCACCGCAAGTTCCGTGAGGCCAAGCCGTTCTACACCATCTACGCCGCGATGATCGTGGTCTCGGCGGGCATCGTGCTCATCCCAGGTGCTCCGCTGGGGCTGCTCACCGAGGCGGTACAGGCGCTGGCCGGGATCCTGCTGCCCAGCGCGGGCGTGTTCCTGGTGCTGCTGTGCAACGACCGCGAGGTGCTGGGCCCGTGGATGAACCCGCGCTGGCTGAACATGCTGGCGGCCTTCATCATCGGCGTGCTGCTCGTACTGTCCGGCACGCTGGTCGTCGACACGCTGTTATCAACCTGCCCGCCCTGAAGACCGCGATCTGGATAGCCATCGGGCTGGTGGCCGTGGCCGGCGTGGCCGGTTCCTGGTTCTGGCTCACCAGGAACCGGCGCCCGGCGCCCCCGCCGCACCCGCGCGCCACCATGTCCGCCGAGGAACGCATGAACTGGCGCATGCCGCCGCTCGCGCTGCTCAAGCCGGCCGAGTGGTCCTCGGGAAGGAAGACCGCCCTGCTGCTGCTACGCGGCTACCTCGTGATCTCCGTCCTGCTGCTGATCGTCAAGGCCGTCCAGCTGGGCTGAAGCACATCCGTGCCG
>CAVQOE010000028.1:0-100765 GCA_963714295.1 uncultured Actinomycetota bacterium
TGTGCAGCACGCCGCCGCCGCCGTTGACCGCCTTGGTGGCGAACAGCATCTGGTCGGGCACCGGTGAGGTGAAGACCTCGCCCGCGCAGGCCGCGTCGAGCATGCCGTAGCCGACGAACCCGCCGTGCAGCGGTTCGTGCCCCGACCCGCCGCCCGATACCAGGCCGACCTTCCCGGCCTTCGGGCCCTCGGCCCGCAGAATGACCTTGTTCTCGATGTCCACGGCGAGTGACGAGTGCGCGGCGGCGATCCCCGCGAGCGCGTCGGTCACCACGGTGTCCGGACTGTTGATGAGCTTCTTCATTGACGCCCCACAGGTCGCGCAGTCATCAGAATGACGTTCGGTATTACAGAACGACGTTTTGCGAAAAACATAGAACTATGCCGTTCACCGCGTCAAGAGTCTGTCTGTTTCGTTCCGATTTTGCCAAAACTTTACTCACTTGGCCCATTGCCGATGATCGCGTCGAGACGTACTTTGGCCGAGACAGCAGGTTCCGCCCGTAACGGTGCGTGGCGGGGGCAGGAGGACATCATGGCTGATGACATCACTCCGCTGCGAGGTGAGGGCCGCACGGTCGGACGGATCACCGGGCTGTGGGGCGAACTCATGGCGGAATTCATTGGAGTGTTCGTTCTGATCTCGTTCGGCGACGGGGTCGTGGCGGTGGCCGTGGCCGGCCTGCCCGGCTCGGGCCGGACCGCGAGTCCCACGACGATCTTCAACGCGGCGGGCGACTGGCTGCTGATCACCTGGGGATGGGCGATGGCCGTTGCCTTCGCCATCTGGGTGGCGGGCGGCGTGAGCGGCGCCCATCTCAACCCGGCGGTGACCCTGGCCTTCGCCGCCAGACGAAAGTTCGCCTGGGCCAAGGTCCTGCCCTACTGGGGCGCCCAGGTGCTCGGCGCGTTCGTCGGCGCCGCCCTGGTCTTCGCCGTGTACAACGCCGCGATCAACGCGTTCAACCTCGCGGCGCATACGCCGAAGAGCGGCGGGCAGGCCCTCGCGACGTACTCGATCTTCGCCACCTTCCCGGCCGGGTACTTCCACGGCGGATACGGCGGGCCGCTGCTCGACCAGGTGGTCGGCACCGCGTTCCTGGTCATGCTCGTCGTCGCGGTCATCGACGCGAGGAACACGGCCGTCGGGAACAACCTGGCCCCGCTGATCATCGGCTTCGTCGTCGCCGCGATCGGCATGTCCTACGGCCCGAACGCGGGCTACGCCATCAACCCGGCGCGTGACTTCGGGCCCCGGCTGCTGTCATTCTTCGCGGGCTGGGGGAGTGGCCTTGCCCGGCACGTATCACTCGCCAACAGGCCCGAACTTCACCGGCTACTTCTGGATACCGATAGTCGGGCCCCTCATCGGGGGCGTAATCGGCGTGCTGATCTACGACTTCTTCATCGGCGACATCCTGCACGCCCGGCTCAAGATGGCCGAGGCAGTCGAGGGGCCGATCCCGGAAACCGAGCCGGTCTCGACCACGGCCGATGTTCCGGAAGCCCGGATCCCGCGGTCGTCGGAGACGAGCGTGAACGATCCGACCATGCAGACACCCAGAGATCCGCGGGCCGGCGCATAAGCGAGGAGGACAGTTATGCCAGATTTCGTGGGTGCCGTCGACCAGGGCACCACAAGCACTCGGTTCATGATCTTCGACCACTCCGGTAACGAGGTGGGCAAGTACCAGCTCGAGCACGAGCAGATCCTGCCGCAGGCCGGCTGGGTCGAGCACAACCCGGTAGAGATCTGGGAGCGGACCGTCGCGGTCATCCAGACCGCGCTGACCGCGGCCAACCTGACCGGGAAGGACCTGGCCGCGCTCGGCATCACCAACCAGCGCGAGACGACCGTCGTCTGGAACCGCAGGACCGGGCGTCCCCTCTACAACGCGATCGTGTGGCAGGACACCAGGACCGACCGGATCGCCAGCGCGCTCGACCGCGACGACCGCGGCAAGGTCATCCGCCGCAAGGCGGGCCTCCCGCCGGCGACCTACTTCTCCGGCGGGAAGATCCAGTGGATCCTGGAGAACGTCGACGGGGTCCGGGCCGCGGCCGAGGCGGGCGACGCCGCCTTCGGCAACACCGACTCGTGGGTCATCTGGAACCTGACCGGCGGCGTCAACGGCGGCCAGCACGTGACCGACCCGACCAACGCCAGCCGGACCATGCTGATGGACCTGGAGACGCTGGACTGGGACGACGAGCTGCTCGGCTTCTTCAACATCCCGAGATCGATGCTGCCGAAGATCATGCCGTCCTCCGCGCCCGGCGGCTACGGGGAGATCACCGGCCTGGCGGCGGTCCGCGGGGTGCCGCTGACCGGCGACCTCGGCGACCAGCAGGCGGCCACGGTGGGCCAGGTCTGCTTCTCGCCCGGCGAGGCCAAGAACACCTACGGCACCGGCAACTTCATGCTCCTGAACACCGGCGAGGAGCTCGTCCGGAGCAAGAACGGGCTGCTCACGACCGTCTGCTACCAGTTCGGCACGAATAAGCCGATCTTCGCGCTCGAGGGCTCGATCGCGGTGACCGGCTCGGCCGTGCAGTGGCTGCGCGACCAGCTCGGCATCATCTCCGGCGCGTCCGAGGTCGAGACCCTGGCCCGCCAGGTCAACGACAACGGCGGGGTCTACTTCGTGCCGGCGTTCTCCGGCCTGTTCGCGCCGTACTGGCGCAGCGACGCCCGGGGCGCGATCGTCGGCCTGTCCCGCTTCAACACCAACGCTCACCTGGCCCGCGCCACCCTGGAGGCGATCTGCTACCAGAGCCGCGACGTCGCCGAGGCGATGGAACAGGACTCCGGCGTGCACCTGGAGGTGCTGAAGGTCGACGGCGGGGTCACCGCCAACGACCTGGCCATGCAGCTGCAGGCCGACGTCCTCGGCGTCCCGGTCAGCCGCCCGGTGGTGGCGGAGACGACCGCGCTCGGCGCCGCCTACGCGGCCGGCCTCGCGACCGGGTTCTGGTCGACCACGGAGGAACTGCGGGCGAACTGGAACGAGTCCAAGCGCTGGTCGCCGACGTGGACCGACCAGCAGCGCGCGGACGGCTACGCAGGGTGGAAGAAGGCGGTCCAGCGGACGCTTGACTGGGTAGATGTCAGCTAGTCAACCGGAGGTGTCGTGGTAGCTGCACTGTCCCCGGCGGCGCGCGCGGACGCGATCGCCAAGATGGCCCAACGCGAGCTGGATGTCCTGGTCGTGGGAGGTGGCGTCGTCGGGGCGGGCAGCGCGCTCGACGCGGTGACGCGCGGCCTCTCGACGGGCATCGTCGAGGCCCGCGACTGGGCCAGCGGCACGTCGAGCAGGTCGAGCAAGCTGATGCACGGCGGGCTGCGTTATCTCGAGATGCTCGACTTCGGGCTGGTCAGCGAGGCGCTGCACGAACGTGGGCTGCTGCTGAACGTCATCGCGCCGCACCTGGTGCGGCCGGTGGAGTTCCTGTACCCGCTGCAGCACCGGTTCTGGGAGCGGCCCTACGTCGGCGCCGGCGTGCTGATCTACGACGGCATGGCCTATGCCTCCGGCACCGCCAAGGGGCTCAAGCACCACCGCCACCTGACCCGCAAGGGCGCGCTGCGCGAGGCCCCGTGCCTGCGGCCCGACTCGCTCACCGGCGCCATCCAGTACATGGACGCGCAGGTGGACGACGCCAGGCACACGATGACGGTGGTGCGCACGGCCGCCACGTTCGGCGCGCTCGCCGCCAGCCGGGTCCGGGTGACCGACTTCCTGCGCCAGGGCGAGCGCGTCACCGGCGCTAAGGTCACCGACCTCGTGACCGGCAAGTCCTTCGAGGTGAAGGCCAACCAGGTCATCAACGCGACCGGGGTGTGGACCGACGACACCCAGGCGCTGGCCGACACCCGCGGCCAGTTCCACGTGCGCGCGTCCAAGGGGATCCACCTGGTGGTGCCCCGCGACCGGCTGCAGTCCAACACGGGCATCATCCTGCGGACAGAGAAGAGCGTGCTGTTCGTCATCCCGTGGGGCAGGCACTGGATCATCGGCACCACCGACACCGACTGGTCGCTGTCGAAGGAGCACCCGGCCGCTAGTTCGCGCGACATCGACTACCTGCTCGAGCACGTCAATTCGGTGCTCAACTCGCCGCTGACCCGCGAGGACGTCGAGGGCGTCTACGCGGGCCTGCGGCCGCTGCTGTCGGGCGAGTCGGAGTCCACCTCCAAGCTCTCCCGCGAGCACGTGGTCGGGCACCCGGTGCCCGGCCTGGTGGTGGTCGCGGGCGGCAAGTACACCACCTACCGGGTGATGGCGAAGGACGCGGTGGACGAGGCGGCGCGGACGATGGACGCCAAGGTGCCGGACTCGGTCACGGCCGACCTGCCGCTGGTCGGAGCCGAGGGCTACCACGCGCTGTGGAACCAGCGCCAGTCGCTCGCGGACGGGGCCGGCATTCACGTGGCCCGGGTCGAGCACCTGCTCAACCGGTACGGCTCGCTGATCCACGAGCTGCTCGACATGATCCGCGCGGACCCGTCGCTGGCCGAGCCGCTGCCCGGCGCCGACGACTACCTCGCGGTCGAGGCCCGCTACGCCGTCACCCACGAGGACGCCCGCCACGTGGACGACGTGCTCGCGCGGCGGACCCGGATCTCGATCGAGTCCTGGGACCGCGGCGTGGCCGCCGCCCCGAAGGTCGCCGACCTGATGGCCGACGTCCTCGGCTGGGACGACGGCCGAGAAGAAGCGCGAGGTCGACGCCTACATAGGCCGCGTCGCGGCGGAGCGCAAGTCGCAGACCGAGCCCGACGACGACACCGCCGAGGCGGCCCGGCTCGACACCCTCGACATCGCCGTCCCCAGCCAGGCCGGCGAGCCCACCCAGGCCGCCGGACCCGAGCAAGGCCGGCGGGCCCGAGCAAGGCGAGCGAGCCCAGCCAGGCGGCCAATCCAGTCAGCGCAGCAGCAAAGCCGGCTAGCCCGGCCGTTTGTCGCTGTGGCCCGTCGCGTACTGCCGCTGTCGCTGTCGCCCGCCTCGCAAAGCCCATGTGCGCGGCGGGCGGCAGCGTCCTGGGCCGAGTCCGGTCGAGCGTGACCCGACCCGCCATCCCGGCACGCTAGACTGCGTAGGCACGGGCTGTAGCGCAGCTTGGCTAGCGCGCCGCGTTTGGGTCGCGGAGGTCGCCGGTTCGAATCCGGCCAGCCCGATTTTTGAATGACGTCGCCCGACGGCGATGAGAATCGCGGGTTCCCGCAGTCGTATGTTCACTGGACTGTACCCGCGACGAACAGGAATGCAGCGTGACAGCTTCCGCGCTCCCGGGGCCCTATCTCCACTTTCCCGGCGCCGCCCACGACGCGCTCACCTTTTACGCTCGCGTTTTCGGCGGGCTCGGTCGAGCTGCACACGTTCGGGGACTTCAATCGAACCCGACGGGCCGGCCGAGGCCATCGCGCACGGCTATCTCAAGGACAGCCCGGTGCTGCTGTTTGCCGCCGACGCGGCGGGTGACCAGGCACCGCTGCGGTGCGAGGGGCTGATGCTGTCCCTGCTCGGCACCGTCGACGCCGCGACCCTGAAGGAGTGGTTCGCCGGGCTCTCGGAGGGCGGCCGGGTGGTGGACGACCTCCAGGTACGGCCCTGGGGCGCATCCGATGGCCAGGTCATCGACCGGTACGGCCTGCACAGGCTCATCGGGTTCGAGGACGACGAGGCCTGACCGGCGAACCGCCAGCGCCGGGAGGGTGAACATCAACAGCATCACCCGGGGGCATTTACTTGCGCACGCGGAAGCGCATCGTGGTCACTGGGCCCGAGTGGGTGCTGCTGAAGGGTTCCAGGTCGACCCGGGCCGGGCGGACGGACAACGAGAAAGGCGTGCCGGTCCCGAGCAGCACGGGCACGATGTGGACGGCGATCTCGTCGATGAGCCCGCGCTCCAGGCACTGGCCAGTGAGGTCGGCGCCGAATATCTCGACGTTCTTTCCGCCGGCGACCTTCCTGGCCGTGGCGATCGCGTCCCCGATGTCACCGGTCAGAAATGTGACAGCTGGATCGCGGGGTGTCTTCGGGGGCTCGTGGGTGAGCACGAACTGCGCTCCCTGCCATGCGCCGTCGTAGGCCTCGCCGGTTGGCTTCCCGGTGTCGCGCTGTCCGACCTCGTAGGTCCGCCTGCCTGCGATGATGGCGCCAGTGGCCGCCATGACCTCCGCTGCCTGGTCCGGGGTCGGGTACTCAAAGATCCAGTCCATGCTGTCGCCGGGTCCGGCGATGAAGCCGTCCAGCGACATCGTCCGGTGCACGACCACTTTCCCGGTCGCCGTGCTCTGCGTCGTTCATGAGGAGCCTTTCGTCGCTTCCGTCGCTGGTGCTTCAGATGAGCCAGATCGCAGAACCCACCGCCAGGTGGACGCTGATCCTCCGGCATTGAAATGACGTTAATTGACAACCCCGAAGCAGGGCATCGTGCGCAGGTGTGCACCAGCGGTACTCGCATCCGGCGACCCGGCAGTAAACCACGGTGTGGCCCTTCCCGGGTTCGTCACCGACGCAGGTGCAGCGCCTGAACGCGACCATGATCTTGCCCGGGCCCCATGCATGCCCGTGCCCGCACGAGGACGGGTATGGCCACCAGACCGGAAGATCGTTCGTTAGGTTGCCGTCATTCACCGAACTATTAGAACACAGTCGCCAAGCTCCCACTGGAGCGGCCCGGACAGGCTAGCTGCGCGAGGGAAGCGACCAGTGGAATCGCTCTGGCACCCGACCGCCCGGTGATCTAACCGTGCACTCTTCCCGGCTGTCGAGCCGCTCCCCCCTGCACAGGATGACCGTCACCGATGGTGGATAGCGGCCAGCCCCCCGATGGTCGATTCAGGCCGGGCGCAGGCCGCGCCAGACCGGGTGGCGCATCCGGCCGGCCGGGGTGATCTCGGCGTAGGTGACCTCGGCCGCCAGGACCGGCCGGGTCCAGCGGGCCCGGCGGGCGACGTCGCCCGGCAGGGGAGCGGCGAACGGCGAGTCGGGCTGCTCGAGGGCCAGCAGCCGGGCGGTGAGGTCGCGCAGCTCGGCCTCGGCGAACCCGGAGCCAACCGAGCCGAGGTATTCAAGCCCGCCGGGGCCCGGCACCCCGGCCAGGACCGACCCCGCCAGGTGCGAGCGGGTTCCGGCGCGGGGGAGCCAGCCGCCGATCAGGACGTCGGCCGCGGCCAGGTGGCGGATCTTCAGCCAGTCGCCGCTGCGCTGGCCGGGCTGGTAGGGGGAGGACAGCCGCTTGAGTACGACCCCCTCCAGGCCGAGGTCGCGGCTGGCGTCGGCCAGGGCGCGGGCCTGGCCGGGGAACGCGGGCGGCACGCTGACGTGCTCGGCGGCCAGGGCGAGGCCGTCGAGCAGGGCGCGGCGCTGGGCGAACGGACTGCGCAGCAGCGAACGGCGGGCCTGCCAGAGCAGATCGAAGGCGACGTAGGTGACCGGGACGGCCGCGACAGGCCGGCCCGGGCCGGGCGACGTGCATCCGCCGTTGCAGCATCGCGAAGCTCGGGCGGTCGCCGTCGAACACGGTGACCTCCCCGTCCAGGATCATCGTGCGCCGCCCGGCCGCCAGCGCAAGCGCCGCGGCGACCTCCGGGTAGCTGCCGGTCACGTCCCGTCCGCTCCGCCCCCGCAGCACGACCGCTCCGCCGCTGATGTAGCCGAGGATCCTGGCCCCGTCCCACTTGGCCTCGGCCGCCCACTCGCCCTCGTCCGCGGGTACCGTTCGGGTCGGGGTGGCGAGCATGGGCTCGATCAGCGGCAGGCGCCCGGGCACCGCGGCCATGATCCCCCCGCGCGGCAGGGCCGTGTCCGCCCGGGACGGCCACGGCAGCGAAAGGGGGGCCAGCACCCTGGTTCCTACCCGCCCGCGCCGACGCTGACGCAGATCGTCGGCCGGGTCGCCCGCCGCGGCCGCCCGTTATCTCGTCGACCCGACAGGAGCGCGGTGGCATACTGGGTCGCGCCGGGCGAGTGGCGCTGCGACGGGTCTTTCCCGCCACGCTCGTCCTGTCGTCAGCTGATAAGGGCGCCTCCGATCGAGGAGGCGCTTGTGAGCGACGTCAACATCAAAGCTGCGATTTCCGGGGACGCGACCCGTTTCCTGATGTTCCCGAAGATCGAGCTGCACGTGCACCTGGAAGGCTCGGTCCGGGCCCGGACCCTCCTGCAGATCGCCCGGCGCAACGACGTCGCCGCTGCCAGCGGACACGGTCGAGGGGCTGGCCGGGCTCTATCAGTTCCGCGACTTCACGCACTTCATCGAGGTGTGGCGGCTCACCACCCGGGCGCTGCGCACCGAGCGGGACTTCCGCCAGGTGGTGACCGACTACGCGGCCGAGGCGGCCGGCCACGGCGCGGTCTACCTCGAGGGGATCTTCACCCCGGCCGAGCCGGTCGGGCGCGGCTGCGGCTGGGATGAGGTGTTCACGGGCTACTGCGACGGCGCCCGGCAGGCGGCCGAGCAGCACGGCGTTCAGGTCCGGCTGACCCCCGACATACCCCGCGGGTGCTCAATGGAGATCGCCGAGCTGACCGACGGCACGCGGTCGCCTACCGCGACCGCGGCGTGGTCGGGATCGGCCTGGGCGGCCCGGAGGCGCAGTACCCGCCGGAGCCGTACGCCCGGGCGTTCGAGATCGCCCGGGACGGCGGGCTCGGCTCGGTGCCGCACGCGGGCGAGGCGGCGGGCCCGTCGTCGGTTCGCGGCGCGCTCGACACGTTGCGGGCCGACCGGATCCGGCACGGTGTCCGGGCGGCCGACGACTCTGGCCTGGTGCGGGAGCTGGCCGCGCGGGGCGTGGTGCTTGACGTGTGCCCGATCTCCAACCTGCGCACCGGCTCGGTGTCCTCGCTCGCCGATCACCCGCTGCCCGTGCTGGCGGCGGCCGGCGTGGCCTGCTCGGTGTCCACCGACGACCCGGCGATGTTCGACACCGACCTGTCGGCCGACTACGCGGCCGCCCGGGAGCTGGGCGTGACCGGGCGGGAGGCGTACGCGGCCGGGCAGCGCGGCGCCCTGTGCGACGAGCAGACCAGGAGCGAGCTGCAGCGAATCGGCGACTCCTTCGACTGGGCCGCGGCCGAGTTCGATTAGGTCAGTTCGCCCGGCCGGGGCCGATGATTTCGCGCGCGCCGGGGCAGTCCTAGCGGCATGGTGATGAGTGGCTTCGACGAGGCGGCCCTGCTCGAAAACGCCCGGTCGGGCGACGAGCACGCGTTCGCGGAACTGGCCGGGACGTACCAGGGCGAGCTGCGCTCCTACTGCTACCGGATGCTCGGCTCGGTCCAGGACGCCGAGGACGCCGTGCAGAACGCGCTGCTGCGGGCCTGGCGCGGGCTGGACAAGTTCGAGGGCCGCAGCAGCATCCGCTCGTGGCTCTATTCATCGCCACCAATACCACCCTCGACATCACCAGGCACCGCTCCCGCCGGGAGCTTCCGGCCGACTTCGGGCCGGCCGCCGAGATCGGCGGGCCGATGCAGGAGGTCGTCAACGACCCGATCTGGCTCGAGCCGTGCTCGGATCAGTGGCTCACGGTCAGCCCGACGTCGCCCGAGTCCCGGTACGAGCAGCGGGAGAGCGTCGAGATCGCGTTCATGATCCTGCTCCAGGAACTGCCGCCGCTGCAGCGCGCGGTGCTCATCCTCCGCGACGTGCTCGGCTTCACCGCGGCGGAGGCGGCCCTCCAGCTCGAGACCTCGGTCGCGTCGGTCACCAGCGCCCTCCAGCGGGCCCGGGCGACCGCCACCGCCGCGCTGCCCGCGCGCAGCCAGCAGGAGGCGCTGCGCGCGCTGGGCGACCGGGCGGTCGCCGACCTCGCCCACCGGTACGCGACCGCGCTGGAGACGGGCGACGTCGATGCGCTGCTGGGGATGCTGACCGACGACGCCACCTGGTGCATGCCGCCGACCCCGACCTGGTACCAGGGCCAGGAGTCGCTCCGCGTGTGGCTGGCCAGCGGCCCCCTGGTCGAGCGCTGGCAGCACCGCACCACCTACGCGAACGGACAGCTGGCAGTCGGCTGCTACCTGTTCCACCCCGCCTCCGGCCGCTACCAGCCCGCCGTCATCGACGTCCTGACCCTCGACGGCGACAAGATCGCCGCGGTCACCGCGTTCCTGCTCGACGACTCCACCGCGGCGGCGACCTTCGCCTCCTTCGGCCTCCCGGCCGACCCCGCCTAACCGACCGCAATCGCCCACCGCGCTCCTGATGCCCGACGTGCTCGCGTGACGTGAGATAACGACGGAAACGCTCGCCCGGCCAACCCCGCCCCATGATCACGAAGCCTTTTGTCAGGCGAAGGATAATTCTCTTATAACTGCAAAAATCCTTCGTGATCACGCCCAGGGACCCCGCGCCCGCCCGCCCATAGCCCGCGCGCCCCCCCGCCTATCCCGTCCTCCTCACAGGCACCGCCCAGCTCCGTTCCCGCCTTTCTCGCGGGCCCTGCCTTTGCCGCCCGCCGCGCCTGCCGCGCGCATCCCGCCCAGGCCCGCCCGGCCCCGCGCGCAAATTGCCGAATGCGCGTTCGGGCCGGTGAGAGCGAGCCCAAACGCGCATTTGGTCCATTAACTAAATCGACTGGACGCCCTGTCAGCCGCTAAGGCAGGGTCCACTTCTGGTTGGTGCCGCCGTTGCACGAGTAGAGGATGAGCTGCGTCCCCTCGGCGGTGTTGAAGGCGGGGTCGTCGAGGCACATGCCGGAGGTCGGGTTGACCAGCTCGCCGCTCTCGGCCTCCCATTGCTGGTTGGCGCCGCCGTTGCACGGCCACCACTCGATCAGCGTCCCGTTGGTGTACTTGGCGCCGGTGATGTCCATGCAGCCGCCGTCGATGGTGAGCGTCCCGTTGCTGTTGACGGTCCAGTTCTGCGCGGCGGTGTTGCCGTCGCAGGCCCACATCTGCACCTTGTTGCCGTCGGTGCCGCTGGCGTTGTTGTTGTCGACGCAGTCGGAGCTGTCGTCGCCGGCCACGATCGTCCCGGTCGCCCCGCTGCTGCTGGACCCGCCGTAGCCGGCTGCGACGATGTTGGCCTGGACGGCGGCCTCGGTCGCGGCGGTCGGGTAGCCGGTGGTCATGACGCCCTCGTAGAAGGTGCCGGACGAGCCGTCGCTGTTGTCGCCGCCGATGCCGAGGATGATCGCGCCCTGCTTCTTCATCGGGTTGTAGCCGGAGGGGCGAACTCCGCTGTAGTCGGTGGCGAGGGTGCCGGACTGGGCGTTGCCGCCGAGGATGGCCCACTGGTTGGCGCCGCCTTCGATCATGGCGGTGGTGTACCGGTAGCTGGTGGTGGGGTCGTTGGCGTTGTAGCCGGCGTTGGCGCCGGAGTACAGGCCGTTCTCCATGTCGGCCATGATCCAGGGGCCGTTGCCGGTGCCGTAGCCCCAGACCTTGATGTTGCCGAAGTAGATGGCCTCCATGGTGCCGTCGCCGTCGTCGTCGTTGTTGGTCTCGGCGTTGCCGTAGTCGAAGCAGCAGCCGCCGTCGTAGTGGGTGCCGTCGAGGACGTCGTACTCGCCCTCGGAGTTGTTGCCGGTGGCGATGTTCTTGGTGCTGTCGTCGCGGTAGCCGTCGCCCGCGGCGATGTACACGCCGTAGACCGGCTCGCCCTCGACCGTGGTGGGGGCGGCGGTGGCGTTGGCGAGGCCGTCGGGGCCGCCCGGCCGCGCCGCCGGCCGGGGCGTCGGTGAGGTTGTTGCCGTTGCCGGACTGGTCGTAGATCTCGGTGATGACGCAGGTGGTGCCGGAGCAGAAGGAGTTCTGGGTGGCGGCGTTGGCGGCCCCGCCGGCGCTCAGCGGGTAGATGTTGGTGGTGGTGCTGTCGGAGGCGCGGCGCACCTGGTACAGCGCCCCGTCGTAGGCGGCGTACAGCGCCCGGGTGGTGCTGTGCGCGGCCACGCAGGGCGTGCCGGCCGCGGCGTAGATGTCGCACGGCTCCTGCGTCGCCGCGGCGGCCGGCGTGGCGCCCACGCGTGACGCCGGCGGCGGCCATGGCGCCCGACCGCGAGCGCGACGGCCGCGGCCGCCACCATGAGCCTTCTCTTAACCTGTCGGAATCCTGCCCAGACGCTCAATGGCGTATCCTTCCATTGGATTGCCTAAATGTTTTTCGACATGCCGCTTTGTCCGAGCGGCCGCTCTTGGAACACGAATCGATAATTCGGGGTCGCCAAGAACATCAGTTCGCGCCGAGCCTGAGAACTGATAAATGTGACCGGTAACATTTTTACCGAACTGTGATTGACCGATAATCCTCCCGGTGGGTATCCTCGCGCCGCGAAATCGGGCTTGACTGACATCAATATGAACCCGCCAGGAAGTTACGTCAAGGTTTCAGGCGAAAGAACTGTGACCGTTCTCAAACGGTAAGACTCAAGTCCCTCGCGACCACCGCAGACGTGAAATCGCTAACCGGGCCCGGCCGCGAGCGATCGCCGGAAACGCGCAACAAGGCGCAAGCGAAGAGCGGGCGTCGATGCCGCCGCCAGGGTCGGCATCGACGCCCGCTCCTGTTCGGTGGCGGGCCCGGCGGCTATGGCTCGGGTGTCTGGCCCGATTCGTTCCCGGCGGTCTCACCCAGGGTCGCGGGCGCCGGGCCCTGCGCTCCGAAGACCGGCAGTCCCCGCCGGGCCCGGCCGCGGCTGCGCGCCCGGATGCGGTCGGCGACGATGGCGATGCCGAGCACCAGGCCGAGCGCGATCTGCTGGTAGAACGGCGAGACGTTGAGCACGATGAGCGCGTTGTTGATGAGCATCAGCAGCAGCGCGCCGGCGCAGGCGCCGATGATGCGCCCCTCGCCGCCGTAGAGGCTGACGCCGCCGATGACGGAGGCGGCGATCGCGTCCAGTTCCCAGCCGCTGCCGACGCTCGGGTCGCCGACGCCGATCCGGCCGATGACCAGGACGCCGACCAGGCCGGCGCAGGCGCCGCTGACGATGTAGGTCAGCATGAGACGGCGGCTGATCGGGATGCCCGCCAGCCGGGCCGCCTCCCGGTTACCGCCGACGGCGTAGATCTGGCGGCCGATGTAGGTCCGCTCCATCAGCACCCAGGCCAGGAACGCCACCACGAGGAAGATGACCACCGGGATCGGTATCTTCCAGACGTCGTAGAGCGTCAGCTTGTTGTAGAACGTCGAGACGCCGCTGATCGGCTGGCCCTGGGTCAGCGCCAGCGCGCCGCCCGCGGCCATGGTCAGGGTGACCAGGCTGATCGCGAACGGCGGGACGTCAAGCCGGGTGATGAACCAGCCCTGCAGGTAGCCGACGACAATGCCGATCCCGATCGCGGCCGCGATGGCGAGGGCAACCGGCCAGTGCCAGTAGACGTTGACGTAGGCCGAGCACATCGAGGTGAACGCCACCATCGACCCCACCGACAGGTCGATGCCGCTGGTCATGATGACCATGCTGACCCCGACCGTGAGGATGCCGTAGTCGGCCAGGTCGAGCCCGATGACCTGCAGGTTGGAGATGTCGGCGAAGTCATGGTGCAGCGCGGTCACGATGATGAACACCAGCACGCAGGCGGCGACCACCCCGAATTCGGGGATATCGGTAATTCTTCGCGCCCAGCCCCGCGTATCGGTGACGCCCACCCCAAAACCGGCAGGCGCGTCGTTACGGTCGTTGCTTGACGTCTCCGCTTGTTCCGTTTTCACGGGCTTTCCTTCACTCCGGCTGCGGTGAGCAGCACGCGCTCTTTCGAGAATTCGTCTCTGGCCAGAACCCGGCCTATTCGGCCCCTTCTGAGCACCACGATCTGATCGGACAGGTGGAACAGCTCCTCGAGCTCCGAGGACGCCACGATCACCGCCATGCCCCGGCTCCTGGCCTCGTCGATGAGCTCGTATATCTCGGCCTTGGCGCCGACGTCGACGCCTCGGGTGGGCTCGTCGAGCAAGAGCAGTTTCGGTTGCGCCGCGAACCATTTGCCGAAGATGACCCGTTGCTGGTTCCCGCCCGACAGCGATCCGATCGGCTGCTCGATGGACGTCATCCGCGCCCCGGTGACCTTGACGAATTCGGTCGCCCTGGCCTTCTCCCCGCGGGGCGAGAAGAACCCCCGCCGGGTGATCCGCCGCAGGGTGGCGAGGGTGACGTTCCAGCGCACCGGGGCGATGGCGATGATCGACTGCTGTTTGCGGTCCTCGGGGACCAGGGCAACGCCGGCCGCGACCGCGTCACCGGCGGAGCGGGGCGCGTAGCGCGAGCCCGCGAGCGTCATCTCCCCGTCGGTGCGGCCGATCGCGCCGAAGATCGTGTGCAGCAGGCGGCTCCGGCCGGCCCCATCAGGCCGGCCACGCCGAGCACCTCGCCCTGGTTGACGCTGAGGCTGATCGGCCCCAGGCCGGGCGCGGTCAGCCCCTCGGCGGTGAACACCGGCACCGGAAGCACCGGCCCGGTGCGGTCGGCGGTCACCGACGCGAGGTGCTCGACCCCGACCATCTCCCTGATCAGCCGCTCGTCGGTCGCCTCGGATACGTCCATCTCGGCCACCAGGTGGCCGTTGCGGAGCACGACCACCTGGTCGGCGGCCTCCCGGACCTCCTCGAGCCGGTGGCCGACGAAGATCACCGCGCCGCCACGGGCCGCGTGCTCCCGGGCGATCGCGATCACCGCGTCGGCCTCGTTCGGGCCGAGCGCGGAGGTGGGCTCGTCCAGGATCAGCAGCCGCGGTTCCCGGCCGAGCGCCTTCGCCACCTCGAGCATCTGCCGGGACGGGATGGACAGGCTGGACACCGGGGTCCGGGGATCGATGTCGAGCCCGACCGCGCTGAGCATCCGCCGGGCGGCGGCGACGGTCGCCTTCTTGTCGTAGAAGAAACGGCCCGCGTCCTTCGGCCGGTTTCCCAGCGTCAGGTTCTCGACCACGTTCAGCTGGCCCACCAGCGGGAACTCCTGGGAGACCATCGCCACCCCGGCGGCCTGGCTCGCCATCGGCGAGCCGGTCTCCAGCCGCTGCCCGCTGATGGACACCTCGCTACCGGGATTGGGGGCCACCGTGCCCGCCAGGATGCCGAGCAGGGTCGACTTCCCGGCGCCGTTCTCGCCGACCACGCCGACGACCTTCCCGAACGGGAAGAGCAGGTCCTCGACCTGGAGCACCGTCGCGAGTCCGTAGGTCTTAGACACGTGGTGCAGGGAAACGCCGCCGGCGTCGCCCTGCACCCCATGCTCCATTGGTGAATCGGTCACTGCGCCGAGATCCCGATGCTGCTCCAGAAGGTGGTGAAGTCGTCGACGTTCGCCTTGGTCATGATGCCCACGCCGGTGCTCAGGGTGTTGCCCATGCCCGGGGTGAAGTACGGCTTGACCAGCGTCAGGGTGGCGCCCTCACCGAGGGCCTTGTCCGCCGCGAGGACGTAGGCGGTCATGTAGCCCTGGTAGTAGGGCCGCTGCAGGATCGAGGCGGCGATGACCCCGCTCTTCACGTCGTTGATGGTGTTCGCCTCACCGTCGTCGGAGACGATGGTGACCTTGCCGACCGCGTTGGCCGACTGCACGGCCTGGCCCGCCGCGCCGCCGTCGTAGGAGTACACGGCGTAAATGCCCTTGATGGCGGAGTTGGCCTGCAGGGAGGCCTGCAGGTCGGACACCGCGGTGGCGACGTCCTGGTTGTCGTTGATCTTCTGGATGACCTTGACCCCGGGGCCCGCGCAGGACTCGAAGCCGGCCACCCGCTGCTGGGTGTTGGCCGCGGTCCACGAGCCGCTGATGGCGACCACGTCACCGGAGCCGATGGCCTGGGTCATGGCCTTGCCCGCGTCGCAGCCGGCGGTCGTGTTGGGGGTGCCGATGTAGAGCTGGGCCTCGGTGCCGGGCAGCGGCGAGTCGTACGCGACGACGCTGATGCCCTTGGAGACGGCCTCCGAGATCGGGGTGGTGAGGGACTCCGCCGTAACCGCCGACACGCCCCAGCCGGTGTAGCCCTGCGTGCTCAGCGTCTCGAGCAGCGACACCTGGACGCTCGCCTCCGACGCGGTGGGCTCCTGGAACGAGCCAGACGCGCCCTTGCCGCTGAGCCACTTCATGGCGTCGTCCCAGCCCGCCTTGGCCTCGTTCCAGTAGGCCGAGTTGCCGTTGGTGACGAAGGCGATCTTGACGTCGGACAGGCTCTTGCTGCCGATCGCCGCCTGGATCTTCGCGGTCAGCTCCTTCAGGGCCGCGTCGTTGAACGAGGAAGAGCCGACAATGGACGAGGCCCCTCCGGTCGCCGCCGCCGCCGACGCCGACGGCGACGACGCGGCCGAGGCCGGGGCCGACGCCGCGGCGCTGGTGGTGGCCGGCGCCGGCGCCGAGCTGCTGCTCGATGAGCTTGAGCAGGCAGTGAGAGCGAGCAGTGCGCCCGCGCCTACACCGATCGCTGTCGCGAACTTTCTGTGCACGGACAACCTCCTTGTTGCTGTCTGAAATACAAAGACATGCCGAGATCACGAATTGGCGCTGTGAGCGGTCACATTGCTGTGACCCTTAGGCAACTACCATGGCTTGTGTGATGTGAACGGTCACATGTGAACGGTCACATTGAGAGTAAGACGGCCCTGTCGAGTGCGTCAAGTGCGTGCGCCCTGATTGTTACATTCAAGCGACGCGGGCTTTCCCTGGAGATACACGAGCGGTAAACACCGGCGGCCGTGATGATTCGGCCGGCCGGCGGAATCGCCGGGATGACAGCCGCGGAAACTGGCGGCAGAGGCGAAGGCGCGCGTCCGTTCGAGGGAAAAATCTTTTGAATATTGAACGAACCGTGGTTTCCCGTTACAAGGCCCATTTCAGATGCCGCGGGCCAGCCGGTAGTAGGCGGCGTTCCACCGCAGCTCGTTCTCGAAGGACCGCACCGTCGTCGTCGCGTCGATGATCAGCAGCTCCGTCCCGGCCATCCGCGCGTAGTCCTCGAAGGCCTCGATGCCGACCGCGGTGGACATGACGGTATGGTGCGCCGCCCCGGCCGTGAGCCAGCAGGTGGCGGACGTCTCGAAGTCCGGCGCGGGCCGCCAGACGGCCCGCCCGACCGGCAGTTTCGGCAGCGGGTGGGTCGGCCGGATCACCTCGACGACGTTGGCCACCAGCCGGAAGCGGTCCCGCACGTCGCTCAGCGCGACGACGACGCCGGGCCCGGGGTCGGCCGAGAAGACGAGCCGCACCGGGTCCTCCCGGCCGCCGATCGACAGCGGGTGGATCTCCAGCCGCGGCCGGGCCGAGGTCAGGCTGGGGCAGACCTCGAGCATGTGCGCGCCGAGTATGCATTCCTGCCCCGGCGTCAGGTCGTAGGTGTAGTCCTCCATCAGGGACGCGCCGCCGGGCAGGCCGGCCCCCATCACCTTGGCCGCGCGGACGAGCACGGCCGTCTTCCAGTCGCCCTCCGCGCCGAACCCGTAGCCGTCCTCCATCAGCCGCTGCACGGCCAGGCCGGGCAGCTGCCTGAGCGCGCCGAGGTCCTCGAAGTTGGTCGTGAACGCGCCGAAGCCGCCGCCGTCGAGGAAGGTCCGCAGCCCGAGCTCGATGGCGGCGCTGTCCCGCAGCGACTGGTGGCGCTCCTTGCCCGCCTGCAGCTCGGTCGCGACGTCATAGGTGTCCTGGTACTCGGTCACCAGCTCGTCGACGTCGTCCTCGCTCACCTCGGCGATGGCCTTGGCCAGTTCGTTCACGCCCCAGGTGTTGACCTGGACGCCGAAGACGGCCTCCGCCTCGGTCTTGTCGCCCTCGGTGACCGCGACGAAGCGCATGTTGTCGCCGAACCGGGCCAGCTTGAGGCTGCGGGTCGCCGTCCACCCGGCGGCGGCCCGCGCCCAGGTGGCCACCTGGCCGCTCACACGCGGGTCGGACACGTGCCCGACGACGGTCTTGCGCCGCACCGCCAGCCTGCTCTGGATGTAGCCGAACTCGCGGTCGCCGTGCGCGGCCTGGTTCAGGTTCATGAAGTCGAAGTCGATGCTGTCCCACGGCAGCCCGACGTTGGCCTGGGTGTGCAGGTGCAGCAGGGGCTTGTCGAGCGCGCTGAGCCCGCCGATCCACATCTTCGCCGGGCTGAAGGTGTGCATCCAGGCGATGACGCCGATGACCCGGTCATCGCTGTTGGCCGCCAGCATGGTCCGCCGGATCTCGTCCGGCTGGGTCAGCACCGGCTTCCAGGTGATCTTGACCGGGACGGACGGCGCGGCGTCCAGCGCGCCCGCGATCTGCGCGGACTGCCCGGCGACCTGGCGGAGCGTCTCCGGGCCGTAGAGGTGCTGGCTGCCGGTGAGGAACCAGATCTCAAGGCCGTCGAGCGCGTTCGGTGCGGACATCAGTGCGTTGCTCCTTTGGAAGGCTGTCCGTAGACGTTCTGGTAGCGGGCGAAGAGCGCGTCGATCGCCTCGGGGGCGATGGAGCCGAGCTCGCCGCCCTGCCGCGCGATGTGAATGGTGCGGGCGACGTCCTCGGTCATCACGGCGGCCTTGACCGCGTCGCGCGCGTTCTGCCCGATGGTGAAAACGCCGTGGCCGCGCATCAGGACCGCCCGCGACCGGTGGCCCGACAGCGTGCCGACGATGCCGCGGCCGATGGAGTCGTCGCCGATGACCGCGAACGGCCCGACCGGGATCTCGCCGCCGAACTCGTCCGCCATCCCGGTGAGCACGCAGGGGATCGGCTCGCCGCGGGCGGCCCAGGCGGTGGCGTAGGTCGAGTGGGTGTGCACCACCCCGCCCACCTCCGGCATGTTCCGGTACACGTAGGCGTGGGCGGCGGTGTCGCTCGACGGGCTGAGCCCGGACCCCGGGCTGCCCTTGACCACGGCGCCGTCCAGGTCGCAGAGGATCATGCTGGCCGGGGTCAGCTCGTCGTAGTCGACGCCGCTTGGCTTGATCACGAACAGGCCGGCCCCCGGGACCCGGCCGGACACGTTGCCCGCGGTCCACACCACCAGCCCGTAGCGGATCAGCTCGGCGTGCAGCCGGGCCACCTCCGCCCGGACCCGGTCGATGACGTCGGTCAGGCTCGCTGCCCCGGCCGCCTGCCCAGCCGTCTGGCCGGTGCGCGGCTCGGTCATGAGAGGGCCTCCCGTCGTATCGCGTGCAGCCGGTGCATGACCTGGTTGACGCCCCGGCCGAAGTAGTCGTGCAGCTGCGCGTACTCGGCGTACAGCCGGTCGTAGGTGTCGGCCGCCGCCTTGTCCGGCAGGTAGGCGCGCGCGCCGCGGCCGCCCATCACGTTGCCCGCGGTGGTCACATCGGGGTAGGCGCCGGCCGCGACCGCGGCGTGGATGGCCGAGCCGAGGGCCGGCGCCTGGGCGCTGGCGCAGGTCGCGACGGGCATCCGCAGGACGTTGGCGTAGGTCTGCATGAGGAACCCGTTCTTCAGCAGCCCGCCCGCCGCGACGAACTCGGTGACCGGGACGCCGCTGGCGCCGAAGGTCTCCACGATCTTCCTGGTGCCGAAGGCGGTCGCCTCGATCAGCGCGCGGTAGACGTCCTCCGGCCGGGTGGCGAGGGTCAGGCCGACGATCAGGCCCGAGAGGTCGTGGTCGACCAGCACCGAGCGGTTCCCCGATTCCCAGTCGAGCGCGATCAGCCCGTGCGCGCCGACCGGCTGGCTCTGCGCCAGCGCGGTCAGGTGCTCCTGCACCGACCGGCCTGCCTGCACCGCCTCCTGGAGGTAGCTCTCCGGGACGAAGTTCTCGGCGAACCAGGCGAAGATGTCACCGACCCCGGACTGGCCCGCCTCGTAGCCGTACCGGCCGGCCACGATGCCGCCGTCGACCACCCCGCACATGCCCGGCACCTCGGTCAGCACCTCGGCGTTCATCACGTGGCAGGTCGAGGTGCCCATGATCGCCAGCATGTGCCCGGGCTCGACCGCGCGGGCGGCGGGCGCGGTCACGTGCGCGTCCACGTTGCCGACGGCCACCGCGATACCCTCGGGCAGCCCGGTCCAGGCTGCCGCCTGCGCTGACAGGGTCCCGGCGGGCTCGCCGAGCTGGCCGATCCGGTGCGCCAGCTTGCCCTCGGCGAAATCGGCGAAGGCCGGGTTCAGCGCGGCCAGGAACTCGCCGCTGGGGTAATGCCCGTCCTGGTAAATGCCTTTATATCCGGCGGAGCAGGCGTTGCGGACGTAGCTCCCGGTCAGCTGCCAGATGATCCAGTCCGCCGCCTCGACCCAGTGCTCCATCCGCCGGTAGAGCTCGGGGTCCTCCTCGAGCAGCTGCAGCGCCTTGGCGAACTCCCACTCCGAGGAGATCAGCCCGCCGTAGCGGGGCAGCCAGCTTTCGGCGCGCTCGGCCGCGAGGGCGTTGATCCGGTCCGCCTGCGGCTGCGCGGCGTGGTGCTTCCACAGCTTCACGTAGGCGTGCGGCCGGCCGGAGTACTCCGGGACCTCGCACAGCGGCGTCCCGTCGGCGAAGACCGGCAGGACCGTGCAGGCGGTGAAGTCGGTGCCGATCCCGATGACGTCGCCCGGGTCGATGCCGGACGCCCGCACCGCCTCGGGCACGGCCTGGCGCAGCACCGCCACGTAGTCGCCGGGCACCTGCAGCGCCCAGTCCGGCGGCAGCCGCCTGCCTGACTGGCCGCCGCGGCCGAGGCTGCCTGGCAGCTCGCGCTCGATGACCCCGTGCGGGTACTCGGTGACGGCCGTGCCGACCTCGGCGCCGTCACGGACCCGCACCACCAGCGCCCGCCCCGATAGCGTCCCGAAGTCCACGCCAATGACGTACTGCTCGCCGCCCATGCGCTCCTCGATCCCGGTGATGTGACCGGTCACATCACCCGGCCGTCATGTTATCGCAGGAATACTTATCCACGTCAACCGTCGCTTAAGGCGGAGAATTGGGCAAGCGGGTCAGCCCGGGGACTGCGGGCCGGGCAGGCAGGCCGGCCAATCAGGCGGGCGCGACCGAGTTCCTGATGATCAGCTGCGGTTCCACCACCGGCATCCGGACGCCCGGCGAGGACGGCCGGTACGCCAGGTCCTGCGACCGGCCGATGGCATCTACCAGCATGGACACGCACTGCTCGCCGACCTGGCTGAAGTCCTGGCGCACGGTCGTCAGCGGCGGCCAGAAGTGCGCGGACTCGGGGATGTCGTCGAAGCCCACGATGGAGACGTCGCGCGGCACGTCGAGGCCGGCCTCGCGGAAGGCGTGAATGAGGCCGAGGGCCATCTGGTCGTTGGAGGAGAAAACCGCGGTGAACGGCAGGTCGCCCGGCCCGGTGTCGCTGACTAGCGCGCGGCCGAGCTCATAGCCGGAGTTGGCGGTCCAGTCGCCGAACAACGGCGGCGCCGGCGGCAGCCCCGCCGCCCGCAGCTCCGCCTGGTAGGCGCGGAGCCGGGATTGTGCGTCGTTCCAGTCCGGCGGGCCCGCCACGTGCAGGATGCGCTCGTGCCCGCGGCCGATCAGGTAGTCGAGCACCAGGCGGACGCCGGTCTCCTGGTTGACCGAGACGACCGGGATGCCGCCGGCGTCGCTCTGCTCGCCCTGGGCGGCCACGATCGGCACGTTCATCGACAGCGCGGCGAGCCGGGAGAGCACCGTCGTGCGCGGCGCGACGATGACGATGCCCTCGACGTTCTGGCTGAGCAGCTCCTCGATCGCCGCGGTGATGGCGCCGGGCGCGACCGAGGCCAGATGGGCGACGGTCGCGTAGTAGCCGCGGGCCCGCGCCGCGTCCTCGACCGCGCTCACGCTGCTGGCCGGGCCGTAATGCGAGCCGACCGCGGCGGCCAGCACGCCGATCGTCTCCGACCGCTGCGTTGACAGCATCCGGGCCGCCCGGCTGGGGCGGAACTGCAACTCGTCCATCGCCGCCAGCACCCGCGACTTGGTCACGTCGCGGATGCTCGGGTGGCCGTTGAGTACCCGCGATACCGTCTGATGCGAGACGCCGGCCAGCTTCGCGACATCACGGATGCTCGCCGGGCGAGGGCGAATCTCGCTCCCGCTCTCGCGGCTCACTGCTTCCTGCTGCACACATCGAGCATGGCATACCTCCGCTGGCCTGGTGGTGCTGGCACTACACCGGGTCGTGATGGGCTAGGCGGCGAGCCGCGGGGTTCGCAGAAGTGATCACGATGACCGGGGAGGTTGACGATGGGCGCGTCCACGTTTCACTAGCGGCGTCATGGTAGCCCTCACTTGTATGGCGGCGGGTCTTTCCAAACCGAAATGTTACCGGTAACAAACGGCGCTAGCGAGGGCCGCCAAGGGTGCTTGGCGGAGAAAACGGCGGAGAAAACGGCGGCTGGCGGAGAATCTGCGCCAGTCCGCTCAAGCGGGCGTGAGCACCGCGTGCTCGCCCCGGGTGGCGTCACCGCCGCCGGGCGTCAGCATCGACAGCACCGAACTGACGGCGGCGGTCACCCGCTCGAGCCGCGGATCGGCGGGCAGCGGGCCGGGCGGCCGCGGCCGCGTGTCCGACTCGATCGCGGCCGCGACCGCGCGCAGCGCGCCGGTGAGCTGGTGGACCGAGGCGGCCGAGGGCGGCGTGGCCCCCCGGCCGAGCGCCACCGCGGTCGCCGTCACCGCGTCCATCACCTCTTCCAGGCCCACCACGGCGGGCCACCAGGCCGACGCCCGGCGGCTCACCGCGGTCGGCTCGGACATGGTCCGCTGGAATTCCGTGCGCAGGTTGGACAGCGCCCGGAACGCCCGCCGCCGCAGCAGCGACGGCCGCGCGGGCGGGCCGCCGTTAGCCTGCGTCGGAGTGCCCGCCGGCACCTGAGCGGGCGCGCCGGCCGGTACCGGGCCGTCCGGCGGCGGCACCAGCGCCTCGTCCATGTAGGCGCAGACCGCCCGCACCGCCTCGGCGAACTGCCCGGGCAGGTGCAGCTGCCAGGCCAACGGCCACGGCGCGTACCCCACCACCAGCACCACCGCGCTGGCCAGCACGGTGTCGATCAGCCGGGTCTCGGCCAGCCGCCAGCCGGTCTGCGTCGAGCAGGTCGATGAGCAGCACCACCAGCGGCGTGAGGAACGTCGCCACCAGCCCGAAGTTGCGCGCCTTGGCGTACGGCAGCAGCGCCGCCAGCACGCCGAACGGGATCAGCAGCCACGGGCCGAACGGCACGATCGCGAGGATCGCCGCACCGAGCACCGCCCCGGCCACCGTCCCGATGGCGCGCTGCAACGCCCGCGCGAAGACCGAGCCGAAGTCGGGCTTGAGGATGATCCCGACGGTGAGCACCAGCCAGTAGGAGCGCTGCAGCGGCAGCACCTCGCTCAGCACCGCGGCGACCCCGGTGCAGAGCATCAGCCGGAGCGTGTACTCCCAGGCGATCCGCCCGCCGACGAGCAGTTCGCCCAGGTGCAGCAGTTGCCTGCGCAGCCGGCGGCGCAGCCGCGCGAGCAGGCCGGCCGAGCTGGCCCGGGCCGGGGGAGCGGCCGGCGGCGCCCAGTTCCCGGAGATCACCCGCTCCAGCGACACCATGCCGTCGCGCAGCGCCAGCGCCCCCGGCGACGGTGACCACTCGGGCGGGACCATCGGCAGCGCCTCCGTACCGGGCCGCCGGCCGCCGCGCCGCCGCCCGCGGCGCCGCCTGGACCGGCCGGTACCGAGCACCCCGGCGCCCGGCCCGTGCCCGCCGAGCACCGCGTCCGCCAGCCGGTCGACCGTGTCGGTGACCCACGGCGGCACCTGCTCGCCGGTCGCGCGCAGCGCCGAGGCCGCCTCGGTGAGCAGATGGCTGGTGTTGAGCACGGCCATCAGGTGCATGTCACGCCGCGACCGCCCGCCGGCCGAGGCCCGGCCGGTGAGCATCGCGTCGTACGCCTCGTTCAGCGCGGTGGCGAGCGCCTGGCGGGTGGCGGCCGAACCGGGGGTGCCGATCGCCCGCAGGTCGGCCGCGATGGCGTGGTAAACGGCGGCGACCGCCTTGCGTTCCGCGCTGCGCGGCGAGAGCAGGAAGCCGGGGGTGATCAGCAGCAGGGCCCACACGACCCCGACTCCCCACTGCAGCGCGGTGTGCCAGTACGGCCGCAGCTCGCCCAGCGGCCCCAGCCCGAGCGTGGTGTAGACGAACAGCTGCAGGCCGGTGACCGAGCCAACCCCGCCGAGCCGCGCCAGCAGCGCCGATACCCCGGCCACGAGCCACGACCACGACGACCGCGACCCAGCCGCGGCCGTGGATCAGCGTGCCGATGAACAGCCCGGGCGCGCCGCCGAAGAGCGCCGACCCGCCGATCCGCTTCACCCGGTCCCAGTACGGCCCGCCATTGTCGATCGTGACGGAGAGCAGCCCGCCCAGGGCCGGCAGCAGCGCCAGCTCGCGCCGCCCGGTGGCGAACGCCACCGCCATCGGCACCCACACCGCGAACACCGCGCGCGCCATCGTGCCCCACGGCACCGGGGCCTTCTTCGGCCGCACGACCTCCGCGAGCCACTCCGGCACCACGCCGCCGATCCACTCGGGGACCGCCAGCCCCCCTTCACGAACACTCCGCACAACATCCAAGGCTAGAGACTCCGTTCAAAGACCGGTCATCCGGAACGGACGGTGGCTGTCTCCCCCAGACCCACCCGCCCCTCTAGCCCGCTCCTCTCTACCCGCCCCGCTACCCGCGGACCGGGCTAATTCGCCGCGGTCAGCGGAACCGGACGTGCCCGTCAGGCGTCAAAAATGCATGAGACTCCTCCCCAGTGTCAGGAGCGGTTCCAGCCGCGGGCCGGGCGCGCTCACCCCCAGCGTCCGCGAAACCCGCGTCACCGTTGCCGGCCGCCGCCGCGCCCGGGCCGGCGCCGCCCTCGGCGCGATGGCCGTTATCGCGCTGGCCGGCTGCGCGGTCGCGCAGCCGGGCGGCCAGCCGGCCGGGTCGGCCAGCCGCACGGTGAGCGCGGGCACCGGGCCGGCCGCCGGGCCCGGTGCGGGCCCGGAGCAGCGTGCGGTGGCGGACGCGGACAGCATCCTCGCCTCGTTCGCGGTGCCGGCCGGGGCGCGGGAACTCGCCGCCGCCCCGGCCGCCGACGAGGGCGCGCTCAAGACCGCGATCTCGATCCCCGGCACGCCCGACCTGGTGGACAAGGCCGACTGGTGGCTCGCGCCGGGCAAACCGCTGCAGTTGCTCGCCTGGGAGGCCAAGCACGTGCCGCACCGGTACGCCTTCCAGGGCACCGGCAGCGTCTCCAACGCGGGCGGCAGCGCGTCGGCCTGGTCCGACATGTTCTCGCTGCCCGACGTCGCCGGGGTGCTCGACTCACGCGAGCTGGTGGTGGAGGTGGTGCAAGACGGGGCCAAGACCGCGGTCCGGGTCGACGCGCAGGTCACCTGGCAGCCCACCGCCCCGGCCAGCGAGAAGGTCCCGGCCGCGGCCAAGGCGGTGACGGTCTCCATGGACCTCAGCCTGAATCAGGCCGGCCAGCAGCCGAAGACGGTGACGATCACCGACCCGGCCAAGGTCGGCGAGCTGAGAGCGCTGATCAACAGCCTGCCGCTGACCCAGCCGGGCGCCTTCCACTGCCCGCCTGAGGTCGGCGGCAACCTCGTGCTGACGTTCCGCGCCCGCCCCGGCGGCCCGGCCCTCGCCGTCGCCAGCGCTATCCTCTCCGGCTGCGGTGGCACCGATCTCACCATCGGCGGCAAGCCGCAGCCGATGCTGGCCGGCGTGAGCGGCAGCCGGATTCTGCGGATCGCCGGCCTGCCCTGGAAGATCCCCGCCTACTAGGGACTTACCGGGGCAAACGGCAGAAAGCTGCAGCCGCAGCTGCCCCGGCAAGCCGTCACAATTGATAGCAACTTGTGGCGGTTTCGGGGGCAGGCTGTGCTGTAAAAAGAGCCCATGAAAATTCTCATCCGGTTCATCGTGATCGCGGTGGCGCTGGCGGTGGCCGCCTGGCTGGTCCCGGGGATCGTGCTCACCGGTCACAACCACTGCGGCCAAGGTGGAAACGCTGCTGGTCGTCGCGGCCATCTTCGGCCTTATCAACGTGCTGATCAAGCCGATCATCAAGGTCATCGGCTGCGCGTTCTACATCCTCACGCTGGGCCTTTTCGCGCTGGTGGTCAATGGCGCGCTGCTCCTGCTGACCAGCTGGATCGCCTATGACAAGCTGCACCTGCCGTTCCACGTGCTGGACTTCAAGGCCGCCGTGTTCGGCGCGCTCATCGTCTCCGTCATCAGCTGGCTCGCGCACCTCCTGATCCCCGACGACGGCGATCGGCGATCGGTGATCATGGTGAGGCGCTAGGTTTGCCTGCGGGGGGACGACCCCCCTGCACCCCCCGCGCATGGGAGGGCTTCGCCCCCCATATCCCCCCCACGGGGAGCGCCGCAAAAAAGCGCGGCCCCCCCGCGCCCGCAAAGCCATAGACTTATTCGCCGTACACTTTTGCTGCGCCCTGTCAAGATGCGCAGCCACCATCCACGTCTCTGGAGTCACGCCGCCGTGAAGACCGCTGTCGAAGAGTTGAGCCCGACCCGTGTCCGGCTGAGCGTTGAAGTTTCCTTCGAGGAGCTCAAGCCGAGCCTCGACAAGGCTTACAAAGAGGTCGCGCAGCAGGCGCGCATCCCCGGGTTCCGCCCAGGCAAGGTGCCGCCGCGCGTCATCGACATGCGGATCGGCCGGGGCGCGGTGCTGACCGAGGCGGTCAACGACGCCCTGCCCGAGTTCTACAGCAAGGCCGTGCAGGAGGCCGAGGTGTTCGTCCTCGGCCAGCCTGAGGTCGAGATCACCCAGCTGGAGGACGGCAAGGAGCTGTCGTTCACGGCCGAGGTCGAGGTCAGGCCCAAGTTCGAGCTGCCCGACTTCTCGACCCTGGCCGTCACCGTGGACAGCGCCGAGGTCACCCCGGACGACATCGACGAGTACCTGACCAACCTGCGCGAGCGGTTCGCCAGCCTGAAGACCGCGGCCCGCGCGGCCGAGGACGGCGACTACGTGACCATGGACCTGTCCGCGTCGCGGGACGGCGAATTGGTCGAGGACGCGCAGGCGACCGGCCTGTCGTACCAGGTCGGCAGTGGCACGATGCTCGACGGGCTCGACGAGGCGCTCACCGGCCTGTCCGCGGGCGAGTCGGCCACCTTCAGCACCGAGCTCGCGGGCGGCGAGGCGGCCGGCCAGGATGCCGACGTGAGCGTGACCGTGCAGTCGGTCAAGGTCCGCGAGCTGCCCGAGCTCGACGACGAGTTCGCGCAGCTCGCCAGCGAGTTCGACACCCTTGACGAGCTGCGCGAGGACACCAGCAAGCAGCTTGAGCGGATGAAGAAGCTCCAGCAGGCCACCCAGGCACGGGACAAGGCGATCGACGCGGTCGTCGACAGCATCGAGATCCCGCTGCCGGAGAAGTTCGTCGAGCACGAGCTGACCCACGCCCGCGAGAACATCGACAACCAGCTCACCCAGATGAACATGTCCAAGGAGGACTACCTCAAGACGCTGGAGAAGACCGAGGAGGAGTTCGACGCCGACCTCGTCCAGCAGTCGGAGCGCTCCGTCCGGGTCAGCTTCGTCCTCGATGAGGTGGCCCGCTCGGAGAACCTCTCGGTGAACCAGGCCGAGCTCTCCTACTTCGTCGCCGACCAGGCGCAGCGGATGGGCATCAGCCCCGAGTACTTCGCCCGCCAGCTAACCGAGAGCAACCAGATCGGCGTGGCGATCACCGAGGTGCTCCGGGGCAAGGCGGCCACGCTCACCGCCGAGCGCGTCACCGTGACCGACGACAAGGGCGAGACGATCGACGTGAAGTCGGAGATCGAGGGCCTCAACGCCGACGTCGACGCGATGCTCGCCGCCCAGGCCGCGGCCGAGGCAGGCACTGAGGCCGGGGCCGACATCGCGGTCGAGGATCTCGCGATCGACGTCGCCGCCGCTCTCGAGGCCGAAGATGAGGCCGAGGTCATTCTGGAAGCTGTCGCCGAAGCCGAGGCCGAGGCCGAGGTCGTCGACGAAGCCGAGGCCATCGTCGAGGAAGCGGAAGACGAGAGGACGAAGACGACGAAGACGACGAAGAATAGTCCTGACCTGCACTGACTAGGCGGCCCAGGGCTCCGGCCCTGGGCCGCGCTTTTTTGTAGCAAAGCCGCAACGTGATGCGCCCAAAGCGAACAGCGGGGTACACCGGACCCGGTGACTCCGCGGTGGCGTTAATGTCGCATCCAACGACACCCGAAGTGATCGGAGCAGGTGAGCACGTGACACAGCCAGTTCTCAGGACGGCTAGCCCTGACGCACCCGTGATTCCAGGAGAACTGCTCTTCCAGCGGTTGCTGCGGAACCGCATTATCTTCCTCGGCCAGCAGGTGGACGATGACATCGCCAACCGCATTTGCGCCGAGATACTGCTGCTCTCCGCCGAGGACCCCAAGGCCGACATCGCGCTCTACATCAACTCACCGGGCGGCTCGGTCTACGCCGGCCTGGCGATCTACGACGTGATGCAGTACGTGACCAACGACGTGGCCACCTACGCGATGGGCATGGCCGCCTCCATGGGGCAGTTCCTGCTGACCGCGGGGACCAAGGGCAAGCGCTACGCGCTGCCGCACGCGACCGTCTTGATGCACCAGCCGTCCGGCGGCATCGGCGGCACCGCGACCGACATCAAGATTCAGGCCGAGCAGATGCTGTACGTCAAGAAGACGCTGTTCCAGCGGACCGCGTTCCACACCGGCCAGTCGATCGAGCAGATCGAGAAGGACGCCGACCGCGACCGCTGGTACACCGCCGAGGAGGCCAAGGAGTACGGCTTCATCGACCACGTGGTCCGCAGCGCCGCCGAGGTCCCGTCGGCCGGCCCGGTCTCCTGAGACAGAACGACCCTGAATCGCGTTAGGAGCGAGAACAACGTGACTGAGCTAAGCAGGCTCCCGCAGTCCAGGTACGTGCTGCCCTCCTTCGTCGAGCGCACCTCGTACGGCGTTAAGGAGATGAACCCGTACAACAAGCTCTTCGAGGAGCGGATCATCTTCCTCGGCGTGCAGATCGACGACGCCTCCGCCAACGACGTCATGGCCCAGCTGCTCACGCTCGAGGCCATCGACCCGGACCGCGAGATCACGATGTACATCAACTCGCCCGGCGGGTCGATGACCTCGATGATGGCCATCTATGACACGATGCAGTTCATCCAGCCGGAGATCACCACCTGCTGCATCGGCCAGGCGGCCAGCGCGGCGGCGATCATTCTCGCGGCCGGCACAAAGGGCAAGCGCATCGCACTGCCGAACTCGCGGATCCTGATCCACCAGCCGGCCACCGAAGGCGGCTACGGCCAGTCGTCGGACATGGAGATCCAGGCCAACGAGATTCTCCGGATGCGCACCGCGATGGAAACCATCCTTGCCCGGCATACTGGTAGGGACGAGGAGCTCGTCCGCCGGGACATCGAGCGCGACAAGTTCCTGTCGGCTGCCGACGCGAGGGAGTACGGCATCATCGATGAGGTGCTGACGGCGCTCAAGCGGGGCTCGGAGAGGGTTCCGGCGGTAGTTTCCTAGCGAGGGGAAGGGTTCGCCTCTTCCCTCCCGTGCCGCTGAGGGGGTTTGATTGATCCATCGGACTCCACAAGGCGGTACCGTCAGATAGCAAGCGGTTGACGGCATGGCGGGACAGGCTCGCCGTGCCAGGCCCGGGCAAGCGCCCGGGCCGGGCATGGCGGTCCAAGGTAAAGCCCCATGTAAAGGAGAAACTGGGTGGCACGCATCGGTGACGGCGCGGACCTGTTGAAATGCTCTTTCTGCGGAAAGAGCCAGAAGCAGGTAAAGAAGCTCATCGCCGGGCCAGGTGTGTACATCTGCGACGAGTGCATCGACCTCTGTAACGAGATTATCGAGGAAGAGCTCTCCGAGACCACCGAGCCCACCTGGGACAAGCTGCCGAAGCCGCGCGAGATCTACGAGTTCCTCGACTCGTATGTGATCGGCCAGGACAAGGCCAAGAAGGCGCTCTCGGTCGCGGTGTACAACCACTACAAGCGGGTGCAGACGGGCACCGAGCGCCCCGGCAGCGACGGCGTGGAGCTGGCCAAGTCCAACATCCTGCTGCTCGGCCCGACTGGCTCTGGCAAGACCCTGCTCGCGCAGACGCTCGCGCGGCTGCTCAACGTGCCGTTCGCGATCGCCGACGCGACCGCCCTGACCGAGGCCGGCTATGTCGGCGAGGACGTCGAGAACATCCTGCTCAAGCTGATCCAGGCGGCCGACTACGACGTCAAGAAGGCCGAGACCGGGATCATCTACATCGACGAGATCGACAAGATCGCCCGGAAGTCGGAGAACCCGTCGATCACCAGGGACGTGAGCGGCGAGGGGGTGCAGCAGGCCCTGCTGAAGATCCTCGAAGGCACCACCGCCAGCGTCCCGCCGCAGGGCGGCCGCAAGCACCCGCACCAGGAGTTCATCCAGATCGACACCACCAACGTGCTGTTCATCTGCGGTGGCGCGTTCGCCGGCCTGGAGAAGATCGTCGAGCAGCGCTCCGGCTCCAACGGCATCGGCTTCAGCGGCGTGCTGCGGGTCCGCTCCAAGCAGATCTCCGATGACGCGTTCGGCGAGGTAATGCCCGAGGACCTGCTCAAGTTCGGCATGATCCCCGAGTTCGTCGGCCGACTCCCGGTCATCACCAGCGTGCACAACCTGGACCGCGAGGCGCTCATCCAGATCCTCACCGAGCCCCGCAACGCCCTGGTCAAGCAGTACAAGCGCCTGTTCGAGCTGGACGGCGTTGACCTGGAGTTCACCACGGACGCGCTTGAGGCGGTCGCCGACCAGGCCAACCTCCGCGGCACCGGTGCCCGCGGGCTGCGCGCGATCATGGAGGAAGTGCTGCTGTCGGTGATGTACGAGGTGCCGAGCCGCAAGGACGTGGAGCGGGTCGTCATCACCCGCGAGGCGGTCCTGGAGAACGTCAACCCCACCATCGTCCCGCGCGACGTCTCCCGTCGCATCCCGCGCGACAAGTCGGCTTAGCCTTCGCTCGAATCCCCTCGATGGCGCTGTCACCGAATGCCATCGAGGGGGACATTTTGTCTGTATTGCCCCGGCTGCGTGCTCCGCGCGGATAACCTCAATGGGTTAGATCGCGAGGACCGCAACCCGGAGAATGAGCGCAGATGAGCGGCTGGGATACACCGTCAAGGCCCACCTGGGACCAGCAGGATGAGCCCGACGATGGCAAGCAGGCTTTCTCAGCGCCGGACACCCCGGCCGGTGACGACGCCCCCTGGGCGGCACCCGCCGGTTCCGGCTGGAGCGCGTCTGCGCCGCCGATCTGCCGGCTCCGCCGATTCCGGCGGTTCCGGCTTCGGGCGCCCCCGGCGCGGGCAACGCGCCTGCGGGGCCGCCGCCCGAGTTCTTCTCGGGGGAGTTCGAGCAGCGCAAGCCCGGCGCGTCTCTCCGCCGCGATGCCGACGAGCCGTCCTGGGCCCTGCCCGTCAGGGACGGCGCCGGGCGCGGCGGGAACGGGGCAGGCGCGCAGGCCCCGGCGTGGGAGCAGGCTCCCGCCCGGGACGAGCTCCCACCGCAGAACGCCAAGCGCCAGGAGTACGTCCGCCAGTACGAGCTGAGCCGCCAGGACGAGCTACGGGGGCCAAGGCCAGAACCGCCAGGACCAGACCGGTCAGGACTTCGACCGCCCCGGCTTCGGCAATCAGGGCTTCGGCAGTCAGGGCGGCTTCGGCACGTCAGGAGTTCGGCTCTCGGATTCGGCTCTCCGGGCTTCGGCTCTCCGGGCTTCGGCTCCCAGGACGCCGGCGGCCAGGAGTTCCCCCGCCGGCAGCCGGGGAGCGCGTACTCCGCCGCCCAGCAGGATTACGCCCAGCCCGATTCCGCCCAGCCGGATTCCGGTACCCAGCAGACCCAGGGTGAGCAGGCGCCGTCCGACTCGGCTCATGCCGACTGGGTGATGGCCGCCCGGATGGACCCGGCCCTGCAGGACTTCTTCGCCCCCACCGCGGCCGGCCCCGGCCCCGGCTACGCCCCGCGCCCCGGTCAGGTCCCGCAGGACCCCAGGGCCCCCGTCCGCCCCGGGGACCCCAGGGCTCCCGTCCGCCGGGCCGATCCGTGGGACGACCGTGACCCGGCTGCCTATCAGCCGCCGGGCGCACGGGGCGGCCCGGACGGATCCGGCCCGTCCGGCGGGAGCGGCGGGACCGGCGGCCGGAAGTCGCCCCGCGGCCGCGCCAGCCGGATCGCCGCGGTCAGCGCCGTGGTCCTGGTCGTGGTCGGGGCAACCGCGTACCTGCTCACCCATAAGTCGGGCGGCTCGAACGCGGCGGGCAGTACCACGCCCACCGTCGCCCCGTCCTCGCCCGCCGCCGCGCCGTCGGCCACGGCCACGCCGAAGGCGTCGGCGGCCGCGAGTCCCCACGTATCCGGTGCCGCGGCCGCCAACGGCTGGGTGCTGTCCACCCCGTCCGTCGCGGGCGGCTACCCGGTCGGCACGGACCCCAAGCTGCTGGCCGCCACCACCACGACCGCGACGGCCATCAAGCAGTCGGCGGTGGGCAAAAGCGGCGGAACGGTGACGGGCAAGCCGGTCTCGGCGTCATACACGCTGCCGGCCGATCAGACGATCGAGTTCGTCGGCTACCGGGGCACCTTCAACCCGAAGACCGTCATGGCCAACCTGGGCTCGTTCGGCTCGGACGAGGGGACCTATCCCGCCGGGCCGCACGGCGGCAAGATGGCCTGCGCCAATGTCCCCGCGACGGCGACCGCCGCCAGCGGCGGGGTCTGTGTCTGGGTCACCACGTCAACCCTGGGCGTCACCGAGTTCTTCGCCGGGTCGGCACCCGAGGTGCTGACCGTCGCCCAGTACAAGGGGGCGGATGACACGGTGAAGCTCCGCGCCAGCGTAGAAAAGCGCAAGTCCTGATAACAAAGTGGGCACCGGCTCCGCGGACTTCGTAGACTCGCTCTGTGACAGACCACGAGCCAGACGGACAGCCCTCAATTACGGAGGGCTCTGAGCTCCCCTCGCAGTACGCGCCAGCCGAGGTGGAGGCCCGTCGTTACGAATTCTGGGAAAAGGCGGGCTACTTCACGCCCGAGGCCCAGGAGAACCCCGACGCGCCGAGCTTCGCCGTTGTGCTCCCGCCGCCGAACGTAACGGGCTCGCTGCACATCGGCCACGCGCTCGATCACACACTGAGCGACACCATGGTCCGCCGCCGCCGGATGCAGGGCTACCGCACACTCTGGCTGCCGGGCATGGACCACGCCGGCATCGCGACCCAGAACGTCGTCGAGCGCGAACTGGCCAAGGAGGGCCTGTCCCGGCACGACCTCGGCCGGGAGGCGTTCGTTGAGCGGGTCTGGGAATGGAAGGCCACCTACGGCGGCCGGATCCTCGGCCAGATGCGCCGGCTGGGCGACAGCGTGGACTGGTCCCGCGAACGGTTCACCATGGACGAGGGGCTGTCCCGGGCCGTCCAGACGATCTTCAAGCGGCTCTTCGACGACGAGCTGATCTACCGGGCCGAGCGGATCATCAACTGGTGCCCGCGCTGCCTGACCGCGCTGTCCGACATCGAGGTCGATCACAGCGACGACGAGGGCGAGCTCGTCTCGATCCGCTACGGCGACGGTGCGAACGCGATCGTCGTGGCCACCACCCGCGCCGAGACGATGCTGGGCGACACCGCCGTGGCGGTGCACCCCGATGACGACCGGTACGCCCACCTGGTCGGCACCACCGTCGAGCTCCCGCTGACCGGCCGGTCCATCCCGATCGTGGCCGACGCGCACGTCGACCCGGCCTTCGGCACCGGCGCGGTCAAGGTGACCCCGGCCCACGACCCGAACGACTTCGAGATCGGCCGCCGCCATGACCTGCCGGGCCTGTCGATCTTGGACGAGCGCGGCGTGATCACCGCGCCCGGCCCGTTCCAGGGCCTTGACCGGTTCGAGGCCCGCCCGGCGGTCGTCGCCGCGCTCCGGGAGGAGGGCAGGATCGTCAAGGAGATCCGCCCCTACCTGCACGCCGTCGGGCACTGCAGCCGCTGCGGCACCACGGTCGAGCCGCGCCAGTCGCTGCAGTGGTTCGTCCGCGTCGCCCCGCTGGCCAAGGCGGCGGGGGACGCCGTTCGCGACGGCCGGGTCCAGCTGTCCCCGGGCGAAATGAACGCCAGGTACTTCGGCTGGGTGGACGACATGCACGACTGGTGCATCTCCCGCCAGCTCTGGTGGGGGCACCGGATCCCGGTCTTCTACTCACCCGACGGGGAAGTGCGCTGCGTCGGCCCCAACGAGACCCCGCCCGACGGGTGGACCCAGGACCCCGACGTCCTCGACACCTGGTTCTCCTCGGCGCTGTGGCCGTTCTCCACCCTCGGCTGGCCGGACGACACCCCGGACCTGCGCGCCTTCTACCCGACCAGCGTGCTCGTCACCGGCTACGACATCCTGTTCTTCTGGGTCGTCCGGATGATGATGTTCGGCCTGTACGCCAACCGCGGCAAGGCGCCGGCCGACGCCGTCCCGTTCCGCAACGTGGTGCTGCATGGCCTGGTGCGCGACCAGCACGGCAAGAAGATGTCCAAGTCGCGCGGTAACACCGTCGACCCGCTGGAGTGGATCGACCGGTTCGGCGCCGACGCCGTCCGCTTTACCCTGGCGCGCGGCTCCAACCCGGGCAGCGACACCGCCGTCAGCGAGGAGTGGGCAGCAGGCTCGCGCAACTTCTGCAACAAGCTCTGGAACGCCACCCGGTTTGCCCTGATGAACGGCGCGACCGTCGCCGCCACTGGAACCAACGGTCCGTTCCATACTCAAGAAAGCGGTACTCCCGGCAGTCCGCAGCTTCCCTCAACCACCACCTCTTTGCCCTCAACTACCACCTCCTTCCCGCGCGCCACCACCTCCTCTTTCCCGATCGTCATTTCAGACACTGCCGAATTGCCGGATTTCGGGGTTGAGCTCAGCGTGCCCGACCGCTGGATTCTCTCCCGCCTGTCGAGCGTGATCGCCGAGGTGGACAGCCTGCTCGACCGGTTCGAGTTCGGCAAGGCGTGCGAGGCGCTCTACCACTTCGCCTGGGACGAGTTCTGCGACTGGTACCTGGAGCTGGCCAAGACGCCGCTGGCCGCGGGTGACACCGCGGCGGCGGAGCGGACCAGGCGGGTGCTCGGGTTCGTGCTCGACCAGATGCTCCGGCTGCTCCACCCGGTGATGCCGTTCGTCACCGACGAGCTCTGGTCGGCGCTGACCGGCGCAGACTCGGTGATGATGGCGGCCTGGCCGGCCTTCTCCTTCAGCGACCCGGCGGCCGAGGCCGAGGTCGAGTCGCTGATGCGGCTGGTGACCGAGGTCCGGCGGTTCCGTTCGGACCAGGGGCTCCGGCCCGGCCAGCGGGTGCCCGCCCGGCTGGCCGGCATCGAGACGACGCCGCTGGCCGCGCACGAGGCGCCGATCAGGTCGCTGCTGCGGCTGACCGACGCCGCCGACGGGTTCGCGGTCTCCGCCGCGCTGGTGGCCGAGGACGTCACCGTGGAGCTCGACCTGGCCGGCACGGTGGACGTGGCGGCCGAGCGCGCGCGGATGGAGAAGGACCTCGCGGCGGCGCGCAAGGAGGCCGCGCAGATGGCCGCCAAGCTCGGCAACCCCGCCTTCACCGGCAAGGCCCCGGCCGACGTGGTGGCCAAGTCGCGCCTGCGCCTGGCCGACGCCGAAGCGGGCATAGCGCGCCTGGCGGCCCGCCTGGAGTCGCTCCGCTGATGGTGGCCGCTCTGCTTACAGCGCCCCGCGACTGGTCACCGAGCGCGGCCTCAGCGGGGCGCGGGTAGGGTTACACCGTGGACATTGACGCACGTCTGCGCGAGGTGGAGCGCGAAATCGGGTCACGCCGCGCGGAGCACCAGATCTCGCCGACCCTCGACCGGATCGGGGCGCTCGTCAGCGTGCTCGGGGATCCCCAGCGCACGTTCCCGGTGGTGCACGTCACCGGCACCAACGGCAAGACGTCGACCACGCGGATGATCGACACGCTGCTGCGCGAGCGGGGCCTGCGCACCGGCCGGTTCACCTCCCCGCACCTGGTGTCGATGCGCGAGCGGATCTGCGTCGACGGTGAGCCGCTGTCGGCCGAGCGCTTCATCGAGCTTTACGAGGAGATCTCGCCGTATGTGGAGCTGGTCGACTCCCAGCAGCCGGCTCCGCTGTCCTTCTTCGAGATCCTCACCGGCATGATGTTCGCCGCGTTCGCGGACGCGCCGGTGGACGTCGCGGTGATCGAGGTCGGCCTGGGCGGCCGGTGGGACGCGACCAACGTCGCCGACGGCGCGGTGGCGGTGATCACGCCGATCGCGCTGGACCACATGCAGTGGCTGGGCGACACGATCGAGGAGATCGCCACCGAGAAGGCCGGCATCATCAAGCCGGGCGCGATCGCGGTGCTCGCGCAGCAGGATGTCGCCGCGGCCGAGATCCTGCTGCAGCGCGCCGCGCTGGTCGGCGCCACCGTGGCGCGGGAGGGGTTCGAGTTCGGCGTGCTCGCCCGCGAGCTCGCCCTCGGCGGCCAGCAGATCGTGCTGCAGGGCCTGCGCGGCGTCGTACGCGGACATCTTCCTGCCGCTGTTCGGCGCGCACCAGGCGTCCAACGCGGCCTGCGCGCTGGCCGCGGTCGAGGCGTTCGCCGGCGTCTCGGTCACGGCGCCGGTCGGCGATGACGGATCGGTGCTGACCCTCGGCCCCGGGCTCTCGCAGGCCGGCCTGGACCCGGAGCTGGTCCGCGCCGGGTTCCTCAAGGTGAGCTCGCCCGGCCGGCTCGACATCCTGCGGCGCTCGCCGACGGTGATCGCCGACGCCGCGCACAACCCGGCCGGCATGGCGGTGACGGTGCAGGCGCTGACCGAGTCGTTCGACTTCGACCGGGTGATCGGCGTCGTCGCGGTGGCCGAGGACAAGGACGTGGCGGGCCTGCTCGACGAGCTCGAGCCGGCGCTGTCCGAGATCGTGGTGACCACGAACTCCTCGCCCCGCTCGATGCCCGCCGAGGAGCTGGCCGAGCTGGCCAGGGACATCTTCGGCGAGGAGCGGGTGCAGGTCGCGGAGCGGCTGGACGACGCCCTCGACCTGGCGTTCTCGCTGGCCGACGACGCCGACGCCGACGCGTCGGCCGACGGGCTGCCCGGCTCGTCGGCCGTGCTCGTCACCGGCTCGGTGGTCACCGCGGGCGACGCGCAGCTGCTGCTCGCCCCGGCCAGCGCGGTTGGCCGCAGCGCCAACCCGCGCGCGCCGGAGCCCGGCACCCCGGCCAGGCACTCATTCACCCTGGGGGAGCTCTCATGAGGCGCTTGTGCGGCACCGTCCTGGCCATGGAGGCGGTCATCGCACTGCTGGCGATCGTGCCCGCCAAGGTGCTCGGGCACGCGAGCGCCGGCACCGCGGCGGCGGTCTGCGGCGCCATCGCGATCGTCGCCATCGTGCTCTCCGGGTACGTCGGGAGGCGGCCGTGGGCGCTGTACGCGGGCTCGGTGCTGCAGCTGGCCGTCATCGCGTCCGGCGTCCTGGTCTCGGTGATGTACGTCCTGGGGGTGATCTTCACCGCGCTCTGGTTCACCGGCATCTGGCTGGCCAGGAAGTGGGAGGAAGAGCCCGGCCCGACCGCGCCGTCCGGCGGTCCGGCGGTCACCGCAGCCGACAACCAGGGCAACCGCCAGTCCCGGTAAGCTCATGCGTGATCCCGTTGAGCAAACGCAAGGAGTGGTAATGTCGCAGCGCACCCTTATCCTGGTCAAACCGGACGGCGTTCGCCGCAACATCATCGGTGATGTCATTTCCCGAATTGAGCGCAAGGGCCTGAAGATAATCGCACTAGAGATGCGAACAATCGAGGTCGAGACCGCGCGGGCGCACTACGCCGAGCACGCGGAAAGGCCCTTCTTCGGCGAGCTGGTCGATTTCATCACCTCCAGCCCGCTGGTCGCGCTGGTGGCGGAGGGAGACCGGGCGATCGAGTCGTTCCGCGCCCTGGCCGGCGCGACCGACCCGGTCAAGGCGCTGCCCGGCACGATCCGGGGCGACTACGCGCTGCAGGTCGCGCAGAACATCGTGCACGGGTCGGACTCCCCGGAGAGCGCCGAGCGGGAAATCAAGATCTTCTTCCCCGAGCTCGTTTAACCAGCGCACGGTTTAGATAAGTACAGTACTAGGCCGACCGCGCCGACGAGCGTGACCGGGACAGGGCAGGGCTCACCGGCTGTTCGGGAAACGTCCGGCAAATCGTCACCAAGCGGTCGGCCTAGTAGGAAATACTGAAGAATTTATGGAGAATTGCCCCCGCGTTTCCTCGTGGGGGTGCGCTCCGCTTATCCGATAGGCTCATGACCAGTTCAGAAGGCCTCTGATCGGAAGGGTTCCCGCTCCCGATGGGCAATGCGCTGACATTTCTCGGCCGTGACATGGCGGTCGACCTCGGCACCGCCAACACCCTGGTCTACGTGCGCGGCCGGGGGATCGTGCTCAACGAGCCGAGCGTGGTCGCGCTCAACACGACCACCGGCCAGGTGGTCGCGGTCGGGGTGGACGCTAAACGGATGATCGGCCGCACGCCGGGCAATATCGTCGCGGTGCGACCGCTTAAAGACGGCGTGATCGCCGATTTCGACGTGACCGAGCGGATGCTCAGGTATTTCATCCAGAAGGTCCACCGGAGGACCCGGATGGCCAAGCCGAGGATCGTCGTCGCGGTGCCGAGCGGCATCACCGGCGTTGAGCAGTCCGCGGTCAAGGAGGCCGGCCACCAGGCGGGCGCCCGCCGGGTCTACATCATCGAAGAGCCGATGGCCGCCGCGATCGGGGCCGGGCTGCCGGTCAACGAGCCGACCGGCAACATGGTGGTCGACATCGGCGGCGGCACCACCGAGGTCGCGGTGATCTCCCTCGGCGGCATCGTGACTTCCCAGTCGATCAGGATCGGCGGGGACGAGCTCGACCAGGCGATCATCACCTTCGGCAAGAAGGAGCACAGCCTGATGCTGGGCGAGCGGACGGCCGAGGAGATCAAGCTGGCGCTCGGCTCCGCGTTCCCCGCGGCCGACGAGCCGCACGCCGAGATCCGCGGCCGGGACCTGGTCAGCGGCCTGCCCAAGACGATCCTGATCAGCGCGGCGGAGATACGCCACGCGATCGATGAGCCGATCAACCTGATCATCGACGCAGTCAAGACTACGCTCGACAAGTGCCCGCCCGAGCTGGCTGGCGACGTGATGGACCGAGGTATCGCCCTCACTGGCGGCGGCGCCCTGCTGCGCGGCCTTGACCAGCGCATCCGCGAGGAGACGGGGATGCCGGTGCACATCGCCGACAGCCCGCTCGACTCGGTCGTGCTCGGTACCGGAAAGTGCGTCGAGGACTTCGACACACTACGCCAGGTGCTCGTACCCGACAGAAGGTAGCCAGGCAGCGGCGGGGCAGCCGGAGCGCGCGGGACGGGAGTTGCGCAAGTGCTTGAAGCGAGACGAACACGCCCAGTTCTCATCGCGCTGCTTGTCGTGGCGATCGCGCTGATCACCATCGACTTCAGGGACGGCGGCACCTCCAGCGCGCACTCGTTCGGCGGCAGGCTCTTCGGCCCCGTCGAGCGGCTGTCGGACGACGTCACCGGCTGGTTCCGCGGCGGCGGCGACAGCGCCGAGGTCAGCGCCCTGCAGCAGCAGAACGCGGCACTGCGCGCGCAGCTGGCGCAGGCCCAGGTCAGCAGCGCCGACGCCGCCCAGCTGGGCAGCGTGCTGCACCTGGCCGGCTTCCACGGCTACAAGATCGTCGCCGCCTCGGTGATCGCCGCGGGCGGCGCCTACTCGGACAGGGTGACGATCAGCGCCGGCAGCAGCGATGGCATCACCACCAACGAGACCGTGCTCAACGGTGACGGTCTGGTCGGCACGGTCATCGCCACCGGCCCGAGCACCGCGACCGTCCAGCTGGCCAAGGACACGGGCGCCACCGTGGGCATCCGGATGAGCGGCTCGGGCCAGATCGGCGCGCTCACCGGCACCGCCGACTCGTTCGGCGCCACCGCCCCGCTCAAGCTCACCCTGTTCAGCGCGAACGCCACCCTCAAACCGGGCGAGGAACTGGTGACGTTCGGATCGGTCGGCGGCCGCCCGTACGTTCCGGGCATCCCGATCGGCAAGGTCACCACGGTGACCACCCAGCCGGGCTCGCTCACCCCGACCGCCATGGTCAAGCCGTTCGTGGACTTCACCGGCCTCGGCGTTCTCGGGATCGTGATCAGCAAGTGAATGACCGGGTGGTGATCAAGCCGTTCGACCGCGAGCCGGGCGCGCTGCGCAAGGTGCTCGTCGCGGTTGCCCTCCCGGTTGCCCTGTTCCTCGCCGTCACCGTCCAGCTCACGGTCGTGAACCGGCTGCCGCTGCCCGGCGGCGCCGAGCCCGACCTGGTGCTCCTGCTGGTGGCCGCGGTCGCGGTGAACAGCAGCGCGATGACCGCCACGCTCACCGGTTTCGCGGGCGGCCTCGCGCTGGACATCGCCCCGCCCGTCTCGCACTACGCGGGGGAGTACGCGCTGATCTTCTGCCTGGTGGGGTACCTGGCGGCCCGGGTCATGGCCGCGATCACGGCCGCCTCCGGCGGGTCCGAGCGTGATCCGTCGGTCGCCCTGGCAGTGATGGCGGTCGCCGTGGCGGCGGGCGAGGCGGGCAAGGCCGGGCTCGGGATGCTGCTCTCCGACCCGAACGTGACCGGGCCGGTGATCAGGCACGTGCTGCCCGGCGCGGTCCTCTGGGACCTGCTGCTCACCCCGGTCGTGTACTGGCTGGTGACGACGGCGGCCCGGCTCACCCGCCCGGTGGCCGAGCGCGCGCCTGCCCCGGTGTTCTTCGGCCCGCAGCGGCTGGCGTCGGTGTTCCGGCTGGCGTCGGCCGGCGCCGCGCCGAACATGCGGCTGGCCGGGACCGGCGCCAAGTACTCCGACTCCCGCCCGGCGCGCCGTGAGCCGAAGCTGCACCTGGCCGAGGGCAGGTCAAAATCTTTTCCCCGAACGGACCGCGGCATCACTAACGGCGCCCAGGTGCCCCTGGCAGGCGGCCGCGCCACCAAGCTGAACTTCGCGCATTCAGGCAGCGCCCTGAGGACCAGGGGCAGCGCGCCTGGCGGCCGCGCCACCAGGCTGAAATTCACGCGCTCAAGCGACACCCTCAGAAGAGGGGGCAGCGCGCTCGGCCCGAGCCCGCTCTCCGGCAGCGCCGCCCGTCCCGGGAGCAGCCCGAAGCTCAACTTCTCCGGCGACAGCGCCCCGGTCAGGCGCCGCCGCCGCAAGGGCCCCGGCAAGGGCTGGCTCGACGGCGGCCGGCGCCAGCCGGCCACCGCCCGGCGGGCCACGCCGGGCAAGGGCTGGCTCCGCCCGGCCCGGCGGCCCCGCGCGAACTGGTACTCAAACGGCCCGACGACCGGCTGGGTCCGCCGTTCCCGTACCAAGTCCCGATGGCGGAGCCGGTCGCTGTCGGGCTCGCTGATGTCCACGGTCCGTGATCTGCTCCCGACGGGAGAGCGCCGGTGATCCCCAGGTCCCGCCGCCGGCTATTCGGCCTCTATGTGATCGCGGCGGCGCTGCTGGTCGTGCTCGGCGGCCGGCTCTGGTACCTGCAGGTGCTCGACACCGCGCAGTACAAGACGCTGGCCGAGGTCAACCAGACCAGGGACATCGTGGTGCCCGCGGTGCGGGGCATGATCACCGACGACACCGGGTCGCCGTTTGTGCGCAACGAGACCGAGATGGTCGTCGCGGTGAACATGATGGACCTCTCCCAGGACACCAGCGACGACGGCGCGGCCGTCCTCGCCCGGCTCGCGCCGCTGCTGCACCTGTCGGACTCCGAGCTCAGCGAGAAGGTCAGGCTCTGCACCCGCGGCGTGCCGCAGCCGTGCTGGACCGGGTCGCCGTACCAGCCGATCCCGGTCGCGGAGCACGTCAGCGACTCGGTCGCGCTCCAGATCATGGAGGAGCCGACGGTATTCGTCGGCGTCACCGCGTCGCTCCAGCCGGTGGTGGAGTACCCGATGCCGCACGGCGCGAACCCGGCCCAGGTGCTCGGCTACCTGCAGCCGATCACCCAGTCGGAGATGGCGGCCGACCACCTACCGGAGACCGGCTTCGCCGGCGATGACCTGGTCGGCCAGGCCGGCCTTGAGGCGCAGTACAACCAGGAGCTGACCGGAAAACAGGGCAGCCAGGTCGTCTCGGTCAACGCGGCAGGCGATGTGCTCGGCACCGTCGGGGGCAAGCCCGCGCAGACCGGCGACACGCTCGTGACCTCGATCAACGCCAAGGTGCAGGCGGTCGCGCAGCAGGCCCTCAACAGCGCCATCTCCCGGTCCCGGGCGTCGGGCAACAGCGTGAACCAGGGCGCGGCGGTGGTCGAGTCGACCAGCGGCCGGATCGTGGCGATGGCCAGCTACCCGGACTACAACCCGTCGGTCTGGGCCAACGGGGTCTCGCAGAGCGAGTTCAGCTACCTGTTCGGCACCACCTCGGGCGATCCGGTGATGAACTGGGCCGCCCAGGGCGAGTACCCGCCGGGATCCACGTTCAAGGTCACCTCGACCGCCGCCGCGGTCGTCCGACGGGTACTCGCTCTACGGTGAGTACAACTGCCCGGCGTCGGTCAACATCGACGGCCATAGCTTCTTCAACGACGGCAAGCCGAACCTCGGCGACATGACGTTCCGCGAGGCGCTGATCCAGTCCTGCGACTCGGTTTACTACAACATCGGCTTCCAGATGTGGCAGACCGACGACAACAAGGCCAACTACCAGCTCAACCCAAACCCGCCGACCCAGAAGATGCAGCAGATGGAGCTGGACTGGGGGTTCGGCAACTACACCGGCGTCGACCTGCCGGAAGAGTCCCCCGGCACCATCCCGACCCGCCAGTGGCTCTACGGAATGTACGAGGATAACGCGCACAAGGGCCAGAACTGGTGCAAGAACGGGAAGGCGAACGGCTCCTACGTGCAGCAGATCGAGTACGACGACTGCCAGAGCGGCTGGGTCTGGGAACCCGGCCAGGCCGCCATCGCCGCGATCGGCCAGGGCTACGTGACCTCGACCCCGCTGCAGCTCACGAACGCCTACACCGCGCTCGCCAACGGCGGCATGCTCTATAGCCCCAGGATCGGCGAGGCCCTGGTCTCCGCGTCGGGCAAGCTGGTCCAGAAGATCAACCCGCCGGTGATCAGGAAGCTGCCGGTCGCGTCGGAGACGCTCGCCTACATGCGCTCGGCCCTGGCGGGCGTGGTCACCCAGGGCACCGCGGCCGGGGCGTTCGGCGGGTTCCCGCTCGGCCAGGTCTGCGTGGCGGGCAAGACCGGTACCGCCGCGGTCTTGGGCAAGAACGCGACCTCGGTGTTCGCCTCCTTCGCCCCCTGCGACCATCCCCAGTTCGTGGTCGTCGTGATGCTGCCCAACTCCGGTTTCGGCGCCGACGCGGCCGCGCCCGCGGTCCGGGAGATCTACGACGGCATCTACGGCCTGGAGGGCCACAAGGCCGCGCTGCCCGGCGGGAAACTGCCAGCGATCCCGGGCACCGGGAAAGCGAAGGTGCAACGATGAGCGTCGGGCTCCCGTCGCGCGGCTGGGCCGGGCCCCGGGCCGGCACGTTCGCGCCCCGGCGCCGGTCCCTGCTCGGGCGGGCATTCGCCAAGGGCGGGGTGGCCAGGTCCTGGGACTGGCTGCTGTACGCCGTCACCGCCGCGCTCACGGTGCTCGGCACGGTGCTGGTCTGGGCAGCGACCGAGCCGCAGCTGCGGCAGGCCGGGCTCGACCCGCACACCTACCTGAAGAAGGCGATCCTCTGGGCGGTGCTCGGGTTCGTCTTGATGATCGTTACCGCGTGCACCGACTACCGCCGCATCCGCCGCTGGACGCCGGCCATCTACGGCCTGTCGCTGCTGCTCCTGCTGGCTGTGCTCGCGGTCGGCCAGTCGGTCAACGGGGCCAAGGCCTGGATCTCGATTCCGGGCGGTTTCCAGGTCGAGCCGTCGGAGTTCGCCAAGCTCGGCCTGATCCTGTCCACCGCCTGGCTGCTGTCCCGGCGCAACGACCCGGCCGGCCTGCCGCGGCTGCGGGACGCGGGGCTGGCCGCGCTGGCCGCCGCCCCGCTGATCATCCTGGTCGAGCGCGAGCCGGCCCTGGGCGTCATGCTGGTGCTGGTCTTCACGCTGGCCGGCATCGTCGTGGTCTCCGGCATCCGGCTGTACTGGGTGCTCGGCCTGCTCGCGGCGGCGGCGGCCGGCATCTACGCCATCGCCAAGCTGCACCTGCTGAAGGGCTACCAGCTGACCCGGCTGACCTCGTTCCTGCACCCCGCGCAGAACCTGGCCGGAACGGGCTACAACGGCCTGCAGGCAAAGATCGCCGTCGGCTCCGGCGGCCTCTACGGCCAGGGGCTGTTCCACGGCACGTTCACCGGCGGCAGCTTCGTCCCGTCGGTGCAGACGGACTTCATCTTCACCGTCGCGGGGGAGGAGCTCGGCTTCATCGGCTGCGCGGTCATCGTCGTGCTGCTCGCCGTCATCGCGGCCCGCGCCATCCGCGCCGCCCAGCTAGCCGACGACATGTTCGGCATGCTGATCGCGTCCGGCGTCGCGATCTGGTTCATCTTCCAGTCCTTCGTCAACATCGGCATGACGATCGGCATCATGCCCATCACCGGACTCCCGCTCCCCTTCATCTCCTACGGCGGCTCGGCCATCTTCGCCGATATGATCGCCATCGGCCTGGTCCAGTCCGTCCGCCGCCACCACGCTCTGTTCACCTAGCCCCGCGCGTTCACCTGGCCCCGCGCGTTTACCTGGCCCCGCGCCGCGCCCGTGGCCGGCGTTGAACCTGTCAGCTACGCCAACGACACCAGTAGCCGATGTTGTTGGCGTATCCGACGTGTTCCCGGCGGCTGGTTGGCGTAGCCTGCGGGGCCCGTGTCGACGGCGAAGGCGGCGGATGAGGGTGCGCGCTGTCCGCGGCTTGGGCCGGCTGCGCCCTCGACGCGGACTGCGCGGTCAACGGCGTCCGGGGCGGCCCGGCGGATCATCGTTCCCGCCGTTCACAGCCGTGCGCGTCTTCCTATCGGTTCTGACCACCCCGGTTCGCCTTCCTATCAGTTTTCCCAGCCGATTGCGGGCGTGGTTTAAGGGCCCGTGGCGGGTTGGGTCGCGGGCCTGGTCAGGGTGGTTTGGGTTTAGGCGGCTGCCTGGGTGACGGTTACTTCGAGGCCGAGGGCCTGGAGCTGGCGGAGGTGGCCTTGGATCTTCTTATCGCGGTCGGTCTTGCGTTGGTGCCAGCCGGCGCCCAGGTCGGTGTAGCGGGCTGCGGGGTCGTTGAGGAGGTGCCAGATGATGATGAGGATCGACTGGCCGACGGCGCAGCGTGCTCTAGCCCCGCCGAGACCGCCGCGACAGGCGGCGGAGCCGTTCGCCGAGGAACGTGTCAGTCCCCGCGGCGCCGTTGGCGGCCTGGGTGCAGTAGCCGCGCAGGTAGCTGTCGCCCTAGCCCTTTGGCGGGCTTGCGGGACCGGGCCCCGGACTGGCGGGCGGCGGGAGCCAGGGTGGCCGAGGACGACCAGGTGGCCCGCGGTCGGGAACCGGGACATGTCCAGCGCGGTTTCGGCGATGATGGCCATCGCGAGGCTGGTGGTGACGCCGGGGATCTCCGCGAGCCGGGCCGCGGCGGGCAGGACGGCGGCGCCCGGGCCCGGGTCCGGGGCCGGTCTCGCCGGTAGGCGTCGGTGCCCCAGGCGGCGGGGATGGTGTCCAGGCAGGCGGCGATCTCGTCGTCGAGGGCGGCGACGTCCCGGTCCAGGGCGTCGATCCGGTTCAGGAGCATCCGCGCCAGCCGGGCGTGATGCTCCCCGAACGCCATGCCCGCCAGCGACTGTTCCAGGTCGGCGCGGTGGCCCCGCAGCCGGGTCAGGGCAAGGTCCGCGAGGCGGCGCGGGTCGCGCTCCCCGATCGATGAGGGCCTCGATGACCGCGCGGGCGGTCATGTTCCCGGCCAGCTTCGACACCACCGACGACAGCTTGACCAGGGCGCCCTCCAGGAGCTTCTCCAGCCGCTGCCACTGCCGGGTCCGGTCGCGGACCAGGTGCACCCGGGCCCGGGTGAAGTCCCGCAGCGCCCGGATCTAGGCCGGGGGCACGAAGCTGGGGTGCAGCAGGCCCATCTCGGTCAGCCGCGCGATCCACTGCGCGTCCAGCCGGTCGGTCTTCGGCCGGCCAGAGAGCTGCCGGGCGAGCCGAGGAGTTCACCAGCTGCACCCGCAGCGCGGCCGCCTCCAGCACGTAGAACCAGAGCACGCCAGTCGGGTAGCGGCGGCGCGTTGCCGCGCCGCCGCCCCCGAGGAACCCGGCGTGCGCCCTTTCGACGCACCGGGCTCGGGCAAGCCTCTCGAAGGCTTTCGGGCCGGGGCCTTGAAGAGTGCTGGCGTGCTGACGGTCGCCGTCTGGGGGGCGGCGTCGGCAGAGGCATGGATGAAGCGGAGTGCTATGCGGGCCTGAGCGTTGTCTCCTGGTTCGGTGATCGGGGGCGATCGCCTGGCTGGTTGATCGCTTTGAGGGACGGCTCTTGACCCACTGCTACCCATTCGTCGGGATGCTGTGGCTCTACCGGTAGGCGAGGAGCAGCGAGCGAGCCGCAGAGCGGGCAGCGCCCGCCCTGACCGCTGGAGCATCCGCAGCCACGGAACGGTGCGAGCGGGGGTCTCCCGCGCCGCCGCCGGGCTGTCCAGTAGCTAGGTCAGGGCCGGGTCATCGGGTGACGGCCCAGCCCTTGACCAGCGTGTGCCGGGTGATCTTCGTCCAGGCGAACTTGATCAGGTAGGCGCCGCTGTCGCGGTCGCCGAACACCCACCGGTCGCGCCGGGCGAGGGTTGAACGCGCCGAAGTACCGTGAGACGGTCCAGCGCTTCCCCTTGTGCGGATGGGTCCACGTCGCCCACTTGTAGGTGAGTTTCCACGCATGGTGATCCAGCTCGTTGAACACCCGGGCGGACAACGCAGTGCCGGTAGTAGGCCGACCAGCCCCGGATAATGGGGTTGAGCCGGATGAGGACCATCTGCGCGTTGCTGCCGCGCAGGGCGCGTCATCTCGGCGCTGAGCCGTTCCGTATCCGCTTCACCGCCGCCTTGCTCGGCTTGATCAGCAGCTTGCCGCGGTATCGGCGGACGTTGAACCCGAGGAAGTCCACCCCGTCATCGAGGTGGACGATGCGAGTCTTGTCCTCGTTGAAGGCCAGCCCCGGGGGGGCCAGCCACGCGGCCAGCGCGCCTTGACCTGCTCGGCCTGCTGCCTGAGAGTGGCAGAAGGCGAGCACGTCGTCGGCGTACCTGATAAGCACGGGCGAGCTCGGCCTCGCCGTTCCGGCGTTCTTGCCGGTGAGTGATGTACCGGACTCCGGCGGCTTGCTCCATCCCGTGTAAGGGCCACGTTCATAGATCACGGGGCTGATGACCCCGCCCTGCGGGCTGCCCCGCTCGGTCGGGGCCAGCTGCCCGCCGTCGATCACGCCCGCCTTCAGCCACGCTCTGACCAGTCCCCTGGGCTTGGAACGAGCCGAGCTGGCTGAGAAGGTGGTCGTGATCGATGCGGTCGAACGCCGCAGCCAAGTCGGCGTCCAGCGCCCACGGGCGCTTGCAGGTCTTGCCCCGTGCAGTCACGAAGGACGGCCTGCATCGCGTCTTGGCAGCTGCGGCCCGGCCGGAACCCATACGATCTGGAAACGAACCGGGCCTCCCACTCGGGCTCCAGCGCGCTGACCGCCAGGGCCTGAAGCGCCTTGTCGGCGATCACGGGAATCCCGAGCCCGCGCCGTTTTCCGTTTGCCTTCGGGATGTATACCCGCCTGACGGGGCGGGGTTTCCACGCGGCCGCGCCGTGCTGGAGCCAGGCGGCCAGGTCGGCCTTCTCCCGGCTCGCGAGCACGACCCGCCCGTCAACCCCGGCCGTCTTGCGGCCAGCATTGACCTCCGTCACCCGCCGCACGCTGACCAGCGCGTTCGCACGGGAGCGGAGCATCAGCCTCTGCAAGCTGCGGACCTTCTTCAGGTCCCCGGCCTTACTCGCCGTGAACATCCGCTGCCGCAGCCGCCGTACGTCGTCCTCGGCCTGAGCGCCAGTCCACAGCGTCCAGCCCAGAGACATCGCCCTCAGGTCCGTTCACCACAATGGCGTCCAACGTGCCCATCAGTTCCAGCGTCTCCGTTCACTTGATCGTCACAGGCTCACCTGACCCACGTCAGCTCCCTTTCGGACCGGGCACCTGCCCGTATCCGGCCAGTTATCCGGAGGCCCCGGCGGAGGTGCCAGGCATGCGGTCCCCGGTTTCCTGCTGCCTTTCGGCCACCGGCATTCGCTTCTTGGGTCATCCTGCGCCGCTGGGGAATTCAGCCTTCCTCACGGTCGGCCTACCGGCAGGTCAGCGCCGGACCCAACGGGGTTTGTGTTGCACATGAGCAAGACGCGAGGGCAGGGCGCTTAATGGGGACAGTGGTGCGCTCCCGGACGGCGATTACTCCGCCGGCACGCCGCTCTTCGCGGCCAGTCCCTACGGCCCCGCTGGAGCATCCCACCTGCGGGGGTCACCTTCACGAGACGTCATCAGGGGTTCACTCACGTTCGCCCATCACCCCGGACGGCCGGATGCCGCCCGGGGCCGGGAGCTACCCGCCTCCCGCCGTCTTCCTCGCCCGCGCCCCCCGGGTGGAACGGGGACCGCTTCGGCTTCTACCCCGGGCTCCGCACCCCGCAGTTACCCGCAGCGCACGCCAGGGCGGAGACGGGCCATCGCGCACTGACCCGGGTACCGCGCTCCCGGCATCAGCCTGGACTCGAGCGGCGCCTCCCAAAGGGCTCTGGCTCATATCTCGTGGTGGTCAGGGTTTGGTTGCGAGCAGGACGCAGTGGCGCAGGAGGGGGAAGCCGGCACGGCCGTAGGTCTGGCGTTTGAGCATCTTGATTTTGTTGACGGTGCCTTCGACTTTGCCGCTGCTGTGGGGGAGGGTAAGGCCGGCGAGGACGGCGGTGTGGTCGCGGCGGATGCCGGCGGCGTAGGACTGCAGCTGGGGGAGGCTGCTGGCTTCGGCGGCGGCGAGCCAGGCGTCGAGGCGGGCGGTGCCGTCGCGGCTGGTCATGATGTCGGCGAAGGCGGCGGTGTAGTCGCGGAGGCGGTCGAAGTGGGGGCAGGCGGCGGTGAGGTCGGCCAGGGCGGCGGTCTCGGCGGCGGTGAGGTTCGCGGGGCGGGTCATGAGCAAGCGGGCGATGGTGCGGGGCTTGGGGGGCGGCGAGGGTCCTGGCGGGGATGACGAGGCGGGCGGGGGCGGGGGGCAGGTCCGCGGGTGCGGGGGCGGCGGCGTACTTGCGGACGGTGGTGCGGGACAGTCCCAGAATGCGGGCAGCGGCGGCGGGGGTGTGGCCGGCATCGAGGAGCTGGCGGATCTCGGCGTGGCGGCGGCGGGCCTTCGCCTCCCGGCCGGGCCCCGGCCAGGCCGGGGCCGGGCCGGGTTCCTGCGGGCCGGGTTCCCGCGGCCGGGCGGGAGCCAGGCAGGTGCGGGTATGCGCGGCGGCGGCCTCGCGGGCCTTTTGGCCCAGGTTGCTCCACAGGTGCCAGCGGTCGGCGACCTGGACCGCGGCGGAGACCCCGGCCCGGGCGCCGTCGGCGTAGGCGCGCGCCCGGTCCGGCAGATCACCTCCGCCCCGGGATGGGCTGCAGCCAGTCCCGGAACGTGGCGGCCTTGCGGTCCGGGAGCAGGTCCACGGCCCGGCCGGCTTCCACGTCGATCAGCACGGTGCCGTAGACGTGCCCCTTGCGCAGCGCGAAGTCGTCGACGCCCAGGACCCGCGGCGCCCGGCCCGGTACCGGTACCGGCAGCGCCATGACCAGCCGGGTCATCGTCGCCCGGCTAGGCGCGGCGATGCCCAGCGTGGTAGCCAGCCGCGCCCCGGCCCGCCCGCACAGCTCGGCGGCGACCGCGCCCAGCAGCGCGGCCAGCGGAGGCGTCCGCCGCGAGTACCGGCAGGCCAGCCCGTCGACCTGCTCAGTGAAGGTGACCTTCGGGTAGCCGGCCTCCAGGCACCGGAACCGGCGCGCCGCCAGCACGATCACCACGTCCCGGTAGCCTGCCGGCACGTCGCGCAGCCGCCGCTGGTAACCGCCGTGCACCCGCCCCGACATCGTCCCGCAGCCCGGGCACGCCGCCTGCGCCGCGGCAGGCCGCACCCGCAGCGCCGCCAGGCCGGCATACTCCCGCCGCCCTCGGCGACCGTCCCGGCCAGGTGCGGCAGCGGCGGCCCCGCGACCCGCCCCGGAACGCACGACACACACGAACAGCACTGCGACAATGACACGGCGGGCTCCTGGCTCGGACGGATGTCTAGACACCAGACGCCCTACCAGGAGCCCGCCCCCGTCCCGCGCGACACGCCGCACACCGCACATAACGCCTGCGACACCGAATCATCCCGACACGAGATTTGAGCCAGAGCCCGCTGAAGTGGTCGGAACCGATAGGAAGATGAAAAAAAGTGGTCAGAACTGATAGGAAGCTGGCTGCGGACGCTAGTGCCTGGTGGCGCCGGGCGCGGGAGTTGGCCAGCGCGAGAGCCGCCGGGGCCGGCGCTGATTTAGCCCGTCCTCACACCTGATCGCTAACAATTATCGTTCAGCTTATTGTTCGAATATAGATTCAAATACCAGCGTTCCGCTAACGCCTGATACGTAGCTTCGAGGTACACTTCCGTGACCTATGTGGCAATTGATCCTATTTATGCCTCTGTGCGATGAACTGGGAGGTCCCTGAATGATGGCTGTTCCCGCACCCCCGCCTGGCTACGTGGTGACCTACTCGGAGAACTTCACCAAGGCCGCGAGCCTCGGGGCCTGGCGTGCGCAGCCGAACGGCAACGCACCGGTCGTTCTGTCGCATAGCTACGGCCTGGGCGTCGAGCTGACCGGACCCGAGCAGTGGAGTGAGGTGGCGGACACCGGCGCGGTCATCGGGCCAAGTAGCTTCGTCACCGCGCTCATGTACGTTCCGCCTGGCGGCAAGGACCAGGTGGCCAACTAGCCGGCGCTGTGGGCCAACGGGCACAAGCTGGCCGCAGAACGGCGAGATAGACATCCTGGAGGGCACGCACGGCCAGTCTTGCTTCAAGGCCCACTACGGGCTGAGCGCGGCCGACGAGATCGGGGGTCGGGCTGCGACGGGGCAACCGGCTGGGTGCAGATCGTCATGTGGCGATCGGACGGCGTGGTCAGAGTGACTTACAACGGCGTCGAGGTGGCCAGCCTGAAGCTGCCCGTGAGCGCGCCTGAGCACGTGATGTTTCAGAATCAGGACGGTCCGGTCACGCAGTGCCCGTACTGCCAGGGGCCGCTGAAGTACCCGGTGACAGCATGGCTGTCGAACATCAAGATATGGAACAAGAAAGCGAAATAACGACACCCGATACGGAGGCTCCCGATTGCCGCGGAATCCCGACCCTCTAGGGTGGAAATATGAAATTTGGACTATTTGTGCCACAGGGATGGCGGCTTGACCTGGCCGGGATCGACCCGGCGGAGCAGTGGGCGACCATGCTCGGCGTGGCCAGGGCGGCCGAGGACGGGCCCTTTGACTCGATCTGGGTATACGACCACTTCCACACCGTGCCGGCGCCCACACAAGAGGCCACGCACGAGGCGTGGACGCTGATGGCGGCGTTCGCGGCGACCACCAGCCGGGTGGGGCTCGGACAGATGTGCACCTGTATGGCCTACCGCAACCCGGCCTACCTGGCCAAGGTCGCGGCGACGGTCGACGTGATCTCCGGCGGCCGGGCCCAGATGGGCATCGGGGCCGGCTGGTACGAGCATGAGTGGCGCGCCTACGGCTACGGCTTCCCCGGCGCGGGCGAACGGCTGGCCATGCTGGACGAGGGCGTCCAGATCATGCGCCAGCTGTGGACGACCGGCACCGCGACCCTCGACGGCAAGCACTATCAGGTCGACGGCGCCATCTGCCAGCCGCTGCCGCTGCAGGACGGCGGCATCCCGCTGTGGATCGCCGGCGGCGGCGAGAAGAAGACCCTCCGCATCGCCGCCCAGTACGCGCAGTACACCAACTTCGCCGGCAGCCCGGACGCCTTCAAGCACAAGTCGGAAATCCTGGAAGCGCACTGCCGGGAAGTCGGCACCGATTACGGCGCGATCGTCCGGTCGGCCAACTACAACGTGATCATCGGCGAGACGGAAAAGGACGTGCAGGACCGCCTCGCCTGGATCCGCGAGCATCTCGGAAAGTACATTCCGGCGGAGAAGGCTGACAGCCAGGTCCGCGATCTCGCCGGCGGCCCGCTGGTCGGCACGCCCGAGCAGATCGCCGAGAAGCTCGCCCAGATCGGCCAGCTGGGCATGACCTACGCCATCATCAACCTGCCCGACGTGGCCTACGATCGCTCCGGTCTCACCCTCTTCACGGAGAAGGTAGCCCCCGCCTTCGCGGCCGCCTGACAACCCGCGTCACAAGTGAAGCCCCGTGGCGTCGGCCTACGCTGGTCAGGGCAGATCGCCACGCGCCCGACTGAAGGCCCACCGCACCGCTGGCAGCCGGCGTGGTTGGCCGACACAGGGCCAGCGCGGATCCCCGCCGGGCTAAATCCGACTATATCGATAGGATAACTCGATAGGATGGGAAGCTGTGGGGAACGAGGCCGTGTCCAGCGCGGCGGCGGCGAGCGCCCGGGCGGCGTCCAGCGAGCCGACCAGGGGATGCGACGCGAACGCGCGCAGCGCCAGGGCGCCGGCGCGCTCGTGTGCGTCCGCTGCCGCACCTTGGTCCGCCGGCGAACGCGAGGCAATAAGAGCGGCGTCGGCGATGTCCCGCTCGCTGGCCCGCACCACGGACATGAGGCCGAGCTGATGAGCCGACGGCGCCGAAACGGGAAGCGGGACCGGGCCGCCCGCATCCACCCGGCACGGCACCTCGATCACCATGTCCGGCGGGAGCGCCGGGACCGTGCCGCAGTTGCGCACGTTGAGGATCAGCCGGGCGGGCGACCGGCCGCGGAGCGCGGCCGCCAGTGCGATCGCCACAGACTCGTACCCGCCCGCGGCCACGTCGGCCTCGTCCCGCGCGCCAGCGTTCTCGCCCGTCCTGAGCTCGGCGAAGTAGCTGCGATTGCGCTCGTCGTTCGCCGCCTGCCACAGCCGCGCCGCGGCGGCCGGGCCGGCCGTCCCCGGGCAGGACGGCGGCGGCCGCGCGGTAGAACGCCTGCTGCCGCGCCCGGACGTGCTCGCCGCGGGTCCGGCCGGCCGCCAGCACATCCCGCAGCGCCTCGGCGCCGGCGTAGTACCAGTACAGGTACTCGTTCGGGATCGCGCCGAGCGACCGCAGCAGGTCAGCTCCGAACAGCCGCCCCTCCTCGGTCAGCCGCAGCCGTCCGGAGTCGCGCAGCAGGTCAGGCAGCAGGTCGGCGCCGTCTGCCCGCAGCGCCCGCAGCCAGCCCAGGTGGTTGATGCCGAGGTAGTCGGCGTCTACCCGGCCGGTCACGGCGCCGAGGGTCGGTCCTGGGTCGACGCCGGCCGCGGCGCAGGCCCGCCGGATCAGGCCGACGGGAGAGTCGCAGACGCCGATCACCCGCGGCCCGAGCACCGCCGCCATCACCTCGGTGACGATGCCGGCCGGGTTGGTCATCGAGATGACCCACGCATCCGGTGCCAGTGCGGCGATCCGGCGGGCGATCGCGTCGGCCACCGGAACTGTGCGGGCAGCGCTGGCCAGGCCACCGGCGCCGACCGTCTCCTGGCCGAGTACCCCCAGCGCGAGCGCGGCCCGCTCGTCGCGCACCCGGCCGTCAAGCCCGCCGGGCCGCAGCGCGCAGAAGATCACGTCAGCCCCGCGCAGCGCCTCATCGAGCCCGGTGACGGCAGCCACCGGCAGCGGGCCGACCCCGTTCTCGCGCGCGAGAACGGGGTCGCCGCCGAGCACGCCGGCCATCACCTCGAGGCGCCCCGGGTCGGTGTCGTACAGCGCCAGCCGGGAGACCGGCAGGCCGCTGGCCGCGAGCTGCCGGACGACAAGTGGCACGCGGAAGCCGCCGCCGCCGAGAATAGTGACACGCATGCACCGGACATTACCGGCCGGCACGGTGCCGTCCAGCCGAGCGCAAACCCCGGGGAGCGGTGATGAGCGACCATACGTTCGACCTGTTCGTGAACGGCACGGTCTTCTTCGACGTGGTCTTCACCGGACTGCCCTCACTGCCCCTGCGGGGCACCGAGGTGCAGGCATCGGGCATGGGATCGTGCCCGGGCGGCATCGCCAACCTGGCCATCGCGGCCAGCCGCCTGGGCTTGCGAACATCGCTCGCCGCGGCGTTCGGCGACGACGTGTACGGGGACTTCTGCTGGTCGACGCTGACGGAGCAGGAAGGCGTCGATCTCACCTACTCGAAGAGGTTCTCCGACTGGCACTCGCCGGTCACGGTCTCCATGGTCGTCGAGCGGGACCGGGCGATGCTCACCCACATGCACCCCGCGCCGGTGCCGGCCAGTGAACTGCCCGCGCAAGTGCCCGACGCGGCGATCGGCTTCGCGCACCTGGACGCCCAGCCGCAGGAGTGGCACGCCAAGGCCAAGGGTGCCGGGATGCTGCTGTTCGGCGACACCGGCTGGGACGAGGAGGAGAAGTGGTCGCCGAGCCTGCTCGAGCAGCTGAGTGACTTCTACTGCTTTTTGCCCAACAGCGACGAGGCAATGGCCTACACCCACACCAACGACCCGCACGACGCCCTCCGCGCCCTGGCCGAGCGGGTGCCCGTCGCCGTCGTGACCTGCGGCGGCCAGGGCGCCCTGGCCGTCGACGGCACCACCGGTGAGCAGGAGTGGGTGCCGTCGCTGCCGGTCAACGCGCATGACCCGACGGGGGCCGGTGACGTGTTCGGCGCCGGGTTCGTGCTTGGCACGCTGCGCGGCTGGCCGCTGCGGCAGCGGCTCGCGTTCGCCAACCTGTGCGCGGCGCTGTCGGTTCAGCAGGTCGGCGGCTCCCTCGCCGCGCCCGGCTGGGGTGACATCATCGACTGGCTCGCCCGCACCCAGGCGAAGGCCGGCGACGGATCCGCGCATGCGGCCGAGCTGGCCGCCACCTACGGCTTCATCTCCGACGTGCTCCCGGCGACCGGGCGGATCTCGGTCCGCCGCGCCCGCGCCACGATCGCCCGCGCCTCCGACGCGCAAACCCATCGCCACTGGTGAGGCCGGAGCGGCTACGCCCAGCGGGCCGGAACCGTCAAAACGCGGCCGGCGAATCACGCAAGCGGAACGTTGTCACCACGGTCCGTTCCAGATCGTCGGTTATTCTCGGACACATGCCTGTCGAATCGGTCTTCCCACAGCTCGAACCGCTGCTGACGCACGTCCGCAAACCGGTGCAGTATGTCGGAGGCGAGGTTAATTCCACCGTTAAGGAGTGGGATGAGACCGATGTCCGGTGGGCGCTGCTCTACCCCGACGCCTACGAGGTTGGCGTGCCCAACCAGGGCGTCGCGATCCTCTACGAGGTACTGAACGAGCAGGAAGGCGTCCTGGCCGAGCGCACCTACAGCGTCTGGCCCGACCTCGAGGCGCTGATGCGCGAGCGCGGCATTCCGCAGTTCACGGTGGACGCGCACCGCCCGGTCGGTGCCTTCGACGTCCTCGGCGTGTCCTTCTCCACCGAGCTCGGTTACACGAATCTGCTGACCGCTCTCGACCTCGCGAAAATTCCACTTCTTTCTTCTGAACGGACCGATGTTTCACCCCTCGTCATAGCCGGGGGCCATGCGGCGTTCAATCCGGAGCCACTGGCAGATTTCCTCGACGCGGTCGTGCTCGGCGACGGCGAGGAGGCGGTGCTGGGAATTACGCACCTGATCCGCGAATGGAAGAAGGCGGGGAGCCCCGGCGGCCGGGACGGCCTGCTGCTCTCCCTGGCGGCCACCGGATCGATCTATGTCCCGCGGTTCTACGACGTGACCTACCTGCCCGATGGCCGCATCGGCGCGGTGACGCCGAACCGGCCCGGCGTGCCCGCCTCCGTCCGCAAGCACACCCTGCTCGACCTGGACGCCTGGCCTTACCCCAAGGCGCCGGTGGTGCCGGTGGCGGATTCGGTACACGAGCGGTTCAGCGTGGAGATCTTCCGCGGCTGCACCCGGGGCTGCCGGTTCTGCCAGGCGGGGATGATCACCCGCCCGGTCCGCGAGCGGTCGATCACCACCGTCGGGAAGATGGTCGCCGCCGGGCTCCAGTCCACCGGCTTCTCCGAGGTCGGGCTGCTCTCGCTGTCCAGCGCGGACCACAGTGAGATCAACGAGATCGCGATCGACCTGGCCGACTGCTACGAGGGGGCGAACGTCGGCCTCTCGCTCCCGTCGACTCGCGTCGACGCGTTCAACGTGACCCTCGCGGACGAGCTGTCCAGGAACGGTAAGCGGTCCGGTCTCACCTTCGCGCCCGAGGGCGGCTCCGAGCGGATGCGCCAGGTGATCAACAAGATGGTCACCGAGGAGGATCTGATCCGCACCGTGACCACCGCCTACTCATCGGGCTGGCGGCAGGTGAAGCTGTACTTCATGTGCGGCCTGCCGACCGAGACCGACGAGGACGTGCTGGCCATCGCCGACCTGGCCAAGAAGGTGATCGCGGCGGGCCGCACAGCGAGCGGGCGGCGGGACATCCGCTGCACGGTCTCGATCGGCGGGTTCGTGCCGAAGCCGCACACGCCGTTCCAGTGGGCCGCGCAGTGCCCGGCCGAGGTGGTGGATGACCGGCTGCGCAAGCTCGGGTGCGGCGCTGCGCGGCGACCGGCAGTACGGCAAGTCGATCGGCTACCGGTACCACGACGGCACGCCGTCCGTCATCGAGGGGCTGCTCTCCCGGGGCGACCGGCGGGTCGGCCAGGTGATCCTCGCAGCCTGGCGGGACGGCGCGCGGTTCGACGGATGGGGCGAGTACTTCTCATTCGAGCGCTGGGTGGCGGCGTGTCAGACAGGGCTGACGACGGATGGGGTCGACCTGGCTTGGTACACTACGCGCGAACGCGGTTACGGTGAGGTACTGCCGTGGGACCACCTGGACTCCGGCCTGGACCGAGACTGGCTCTGGGAGGACTGGCAGTCCTCGGTTGCGCCAGCCGGCGCAGGCGAGGTAGAAGACTGCCGATGGACCCCGTGTTACGAGTGTGGAGTGTGCTCAGCAATGGGTACAGAGATCCAGACGGGTCCAACAGGAGAGCGACTGGACGGAAGGCGCCTGCTGCCCGTGCTAGCGACAAACGGGAGATAAGCGTGATCGAGCACCCACCCTCCGGGGGGCTTGTCCCCCCCAAGGGGGGGTCGGGGGGACTGGTTCCCCCGATCGGGGGGTCGCCGGGGGGACAGTCACCTGGCATGGGGGGTTCCCGCCCCCCATCCCCCCGGGCCCCGGGAGCAAACACTGCCTCCGCGCCGGTCACGAGTGTGCATCTTCTCGTCCGGTATGCTAAGCGGGGAAAGATGCGTTTTGCCAGTCATCTGGATGTGGCACGGGCCTTTGAGCGGGGCGTGCGGCGGGCAGGGTTGCCCATCGCTTACTCAGCCGGGTTCACGCCACACCCGAAGATCTCCTACGCGGGCGGTGTCCCGACCGGGGTCGCGAGCGAGGCCGAGTACCTGAGCCTCGCGCTGACCAGCCGGATCGAGGCGGACAGCGCGCGGGAGCGGCTAAACGCGGCGCTGCCTGATGGGATAGACGTGATCGTTGTCACTGAGGAAGCTGGGGGACTGCCAGCCAGTCGCCTCACCGCGTCCGAGTGGCAGGTAACCCTCCCCGGCGTGACGCCGGACAGCGCAATGACGATTGTGCAGAAATTTCTCGCCCTGACAGAGGCGCCGGTGGAGCGGCTGACCTCCAAGGGCTTGCGGCGCATGGACGCTAGGTCCGCCGTAGTCACCCTCGACGTCCACGGAGAAGTGGGCGAAGCGACGGTGCTGCGGATGGTCGTCCGGCATACCTCCCCGGCCGTGCGGCCGGACGACGTGCTCAATGCGCTACGCGACGTTTCCGATGCGATCCCGGCCGAACCGCAGCTTGTGACGCGGTTGGCGCAGGGATCGCTCGGCGAATCCGGGACGGTGGTCGACCTATGACCGCCACCGCACCGGAGCTGAAGTACATGCCCATGCCTGGACCCTGCGACCGCAGCCTCGCGCGTGACCGCTTCCCGCGCGGTTCCGGGCGCAGCGGGCCAGGCGAACGAACACTAGGAGCCTCCGTGCGGCGCGCCGACACCTTGCGTGCGAGCGCGCCCGGGGGCCTGACTGGAGATTGCCCGAATGCTCGACAGCGAGCCCAGCAACCGCGAGACAGACACTAACGATCCCTCCGGCCCCGCAGCGGTACCCCCTGCAGCCACAGCACCGGCGTCGAGCAACGCGCCGGTAGCAGCCCCAGCCGTCCCGGCGGCGGTCTTCCAGCCGCCGCAGGTGCTCTTCCAGCCGCCCGCGGCCGCTCCGGCGTCCGCGTCGGCGCCCGTTGACAGTGACCGGGTTGAGCCTGACGCCGAGGGCAGCAGCAGGCCCGCGCGGGCCACCCGCACCCGTACCCGGAGCGCTGCCGCCAAGACCGCCGCGGCGCCCGTGGAAGCGGCCGAGGACGAGCCCGCCGCGGACGCTGACAGCGGCCGGCCTGCCCGCAGGACCCGCGGCGGCCGCGGCCGGGGACGGACCCGCGACACCGCGCCCGACGACGACCTTTTCAGCGTTGACAGCCCCGACAGCCCGGATGTCGCGAGCGCGGTGGCCGAGGCGGCCGAGGCCGTCTCCGACCCCTATCCCAGTGGCGGCGACGAGGCCGAGGTTGGCGCCGAGGCGGGCGGCGACGAGACGGACGAGGGCGCCGGCAGCCGCCGCAGCCGCCGGCGCCGTAACAGCCGCACCAGCCGCACCAGCCGGTCCGGGCGCTCGGGCGATTCCGCCGCGGCCGATGACGACGCTGACCGCTCTGGCAGCGCGGATGACTCCGACGCGGACGCCGATGGCGATGGCGAGGGCGACGATGGTTACGCCGACGGCGGTGCCACCGGCCGCCGTCGCCGCCGCAAGCGCCGCCGCGGCACGTCCGAGACCGACGTGCTCTCGCCCGACGACCCGCCGGACACCGTGGTGCATGTGCGCGAGCCGCACAACCCGCAAGACGACGTGCGCGCCATCAAGGGGTCGACCCGCCTTGAGGCGAAGAAGCAGCGCAGGCGCGAGGGGCGCGAGTCCGGCCGCCGCCGGCCACCGGTCGTCACCGAGTCCGAGTTCCTCGCCCGCCGGGAGTCCGTCGAGCGGACCATGATCGTCAGGCAGCGCGGCGACCGGACCCAGATCGCCGTACTTGAGGACGGCGTGCTGGTCGAGCACTACGTCAACCGGACGACGCACCAGTCCTACGTGGGCAACGTCTACCTGGGCAAGGTCCAGAACGTGCTGCCGTCGATGGAGGCGGCGTTCGTCGACATCGGCAAGGGCCGCAACGCGGTGCTCTACGCCGGCGAGGTCAACTTCGACGCCAGCGGCCTTGAGGGCCAGCCGAAGCGGATCGAGTCGGCCCTGAAGGCCGGCCAGGCCGTGATCGTGCAGGTCACCAAGGACCCGGTCGGTCACAAGGGGGCCCGGCTCACCAGCCAGGTCAGCCTGCCCGGCCGCTACCTGGTCTACGTGCCGGGCGCGTCGATGACCGGCATCAGCCGCAAGCTCCCGGAGAACGAGCGAACCCGGCTCAAGACCATCCTCAAGAAGGTGACGCCCGAGCACGCCGGCGTGATCGTGCGCACGGCCGCCGAGGGCGCCGCCGAGACCGAGCTCGACCTCGACATCACCCGGCTGGCCGCCCAGTGGGAGACCGTCGAGAAGAAGTCCAAGACGGCGACCGCGCCGGCCCTGCTGCACGGCGAGCCGGACCTGACCGTCCGGGTGATCCGCGACGTCTTCAACGAGGACTTCGCCAAGCTGATCGTCTCCGGCGACGAGGGCTGGGAGATCATCGACGAGTACGTCCGGTTCGTCGCGCCGCACCTGGCCGACCGGATCAGCCGCTGGGACCACGACGACGACCCCGGCGACGACGTGTTCGCCCGCTACCGGATCGACGAGCAGCTGGCCAAGGCGCTCGAGCGTAAGGTGTGGCTGCCGAGCGGCGGCTCGCTGGTCATCGACCGCACCGAGGCCATGACGGTCATCGACGTCAACACCGGCAAGTTCACCGGGCAGGGCGGAAACCTCGAGGAGACGGTCACCAGGAACAACCTGGAGGCGGCGGAGGAGATCGTCCGCCAGCTGCGACTGCGGGACGTCGGCGGCATCGTTGTCATCGACTTCATCGACATGGTGCTCGAGTCCAACCGCGACCTCGTGCTCAGGCGGCTGACCGAGTGCCTGGCCAGGGACCGGACCAAGCACCAGGTGGCCGAGGTGACCTCGCTCGGTCTGGTGCAGATGACCCGCAAGCGGGTGGGTGCCGGGCTGCTCGAGGCGTTCTCGCAGCAGTGCGAGTGCTGCGGCGGCCGTGGCGTCATCCTCACGCTCGAGGCGGCGCCCGAGACTGCCCACCGCTCCTCGGCGGGCACCAACCGCCGCCCCGTCCCGGCTCCGCCGGTCCACGACGGCGACAGCAACGGCTCGGGCAACGGTAACGGCAGCGCGAACGGCAACGGCCGGGGCCGGGGGAACGGCTCGGACTCCCGGTCAGGCAACGGACGGTCGGGTAACCGCAGGTCAGGCGGCCGCTCCGAGCGTCGACTGGCGCAGCCCGGCGGGAACCGTCGTCGCCGACACCGCCTTCGATGACGTGGCCCTGGCCAACGCCGCCCTGGCCGACGACATCGCCCTGGCCGACACCGCGCTGGCCGAGCCGCCCCTGGAGAGCGCTCCGCTCGACAGCACCGCAATGGACAGCGCCGCACTGGATAGCAAGGCCGTGAGCGACGTCGCTCCCAGCGCCCGCAATGGCGGCAGGCGCACCCGGCGGCCGACCAACGGCGGCACCGCCTTCGCCGCCGCGGTCGTTCAGGACAGCGCCCCGGTGCAGGTCACGACGGCCTCCGCGGTGACCACCACGCCCGAGGCCCCGGCCGAGCCCGCGGGCTTCACCCCGGTCGCGGCCGGCGATCTGGCTGCCCCCGAGGACGCGGCACCGCCCGTCCGCCGCACCCGCACCCGCGCCGGGTCCGCCGTGGCCCGCGTAACGGTCGTCTCCGACCCGGAGCCCGCCGCGGAGCCGGAACTGGCGCCTGACCTCCCGGTCCCGGCGGCGGTCACGGAGACCGTGGCCGAGCCCGAGGTCCCCGCAGCCGAGCCGGAAGCGACTCCCGAATCGTCGTGGCCGAGCCGGAGAGCGGCTCCCGAGCCGGAGCGGCTCCCGAGCCGGAGGCCACCCTCACGAAGTTCGTCATCCCTGAGCCGGAGCCAGGCGCCGGCGTGCAGCTGGTTTCGGTCACGGAGCCCGCGAACCCGGTGGCCGCGTCGAGGACACGGCGCCGGCCGCCACCCCCGAAGGCCCGCGTCGCTACCGAGCCCGAGCAGGGGCCGGAGCAGGCGGCCGTCGAGGAGCATCCCGAGGGCTGACGACAAGCCGCCGACGACCGGCGGGGGAAGCGCGAGCAGCCCGCGGTTCGGCACGAGAGCGCCGGACGGGGTCACGTTCCGGCGAGAGCAGCTCATACTGGATCGCCCCGGCATCCTCGCTCGCTACCTGCGACCGAGCCTGCAGCTGTGCGCCCGCCAGAACTCCCGGCGCACCCCGCGCAGGTCCGGCAGCTCATCGAGCCCCGCGAATCCGCGCCGGGTCGGGCGCGTGACTCTGCCCTGACCTCAATGTTCTCTCATCACCCCTGAAGCCCCAGCAGGGACACCGTCAAGTGCGGGTACGGCCCGCCTCAAGCCGTACCCGCACGCTGAAAGGCGCGTTTCCCGCCAGGGGTATCAGGCGTGGAAGGTGAAGCCAAGCTGGCCGGGCTTGCGGCCGGGCGGGAAGCCGATCTTGGCGATCGTCTCCTCGGCGGTGCTGTAGTGCTCGTCCAGCTTGTAGATCTCGCGCGCTTCCTTGCCGGTCGCGACGGCGCGGCCGAGTTCGCCGGCGATGCGGACGAGCTGCTCGACGGAGCGAGCCGTCGTGACCTTCTCGCCCTTCTTGGCCCACAGGTTGTCCTCGTTGCCGCACCGGGTGTGCAGGCCCATGGCGAGCGCCATGGTGTTGATGGGCAGCACGTTGCGCATGATCGACTCGAGGGTGAGCGACGCGCCGTCGGGAACCCGGCGGATGAACTCCATCATGTTGTACGGGTTCGGCCCGTCGAACCCGCCGCCGATGGCCACCCAGGTCAGGTTGAGCGGCCCGGTGTAGGCGCCGCGGCGGATCAGCCGCTCGACGGTCTCGAGCTGCGCGATCGTCGCGAGCTGGAAGTGCGGCTGGATCCCGTTCGCCTGCAGGCGCTTGAGGTGCTCGTCGACCCAGCTCGGCGTCGCCGGGACGACCATGTCCCGGTAGCGCGTCCCACACCGCGGGACGCTCGAACGACGTGCCGGCGATGTCATCGGGAAACATGAGCTCCACGATGTTCATCTGGCTGGTGTTGATCGCGATCGTCACCTGGTCCGGCTTGGGGTCGAGCTCGGCGAGCATGTGGCGGGTGTCGTCGCTGAGCCACTTCGCGTCCGCCCCCTCGCCCTCGGGGGCGAACGAGATCGAGCCGCCCACCTGGAGGATCATCTCCGGCACCGCCTCGCGCAGCCGGCCGAGCAGCTCGTTGAACTTCGACAGCCGCTTCGAGCCCTTGCCGTCCAGCTCGCGGACGTGGATGTGCAGCACGGTCGCGCCCGCGTTGTAGCAGTCGACCGCGATCTGGACGTGCTCGTCCATGGTGACGGGGATGTCCTCGGGGAAGTCGCCGGGCTCCCACTCGGGGGCATACGGCGCCGCGGTGATGACCAGCTTCTCCTGGTTCTCAGGGAAGAGGGAGTCGTCGAGGAAGTGCATGGGGTCTCCGTTCGGATAGGTGGGTGGTTGCGGATCGACTGCGTGGTCTAGAAGGGCTTGTCGCCGATGATCGCGGCGCGCTCCATCTTGCGAACCGCGGGATAGTAATCCTGGACGGCGTAGTGCTGCGTGCAGCGGTTGTCCCAGAGTGCGAAGCTGTTGTTCGTCCAGCGCCAGCGCACCTGGTAGTCGGGGATCGACGCCTGGCTGATCAGGTAGTTGAGCAGGTTGCTCGCGCCAGGAGAGAAGTCGATCCCGTGCCGGACGTTCGCGGGCGTGTGGAAGTTGGTGAAGTGGGTGGCGAACCCGTTGACGAACAGGACCTTCTCGCCGGTCTCCGGATGAGTCCGCACGACGGGGTGCTCCGCGTCGGGGAACCTGCTCCTTCAGCAGGTGCCGCTGCTCGGCCGGCATGACCGCACCGAACGTCGCCTCGATGCTGTGCCGTGCGAATAGCGGGACGATCTGGGCCTTGATGTGACTCCGGTAGCCCCGCGTAGGCTGCGGCCATGTTGACCCAGATGGTGTCCCCGCCCACCGGGGGCGCCTCGACGCACCGCAGCACGGCGCCCATCGGCGGGATCTCCTTCCAGGTCCCGTCGCAGTGGTAGGCATTCTCGTAGTGCTCCGGCCGGCTGTCGAGGTCCTTGTAGATGCGGACGAGACCGGGATGGTCAGGATCGCTCGGCGCGACGGGGTGATCCTCAAGCGGGCCGAAACGGCTAGCGAGCTGCACGTGCTCGGCGCGGGTGATGTCCTGATCGCGGAAGAACAGCACCTTGTGCGTGAGCAGGAGCGACTTGAGCTCGGCGAAAAGTTCCTCGCTGCGGGCAACCTCACCCAGGTCAACACCACGAAACCTCCGCTCCGATCGAAGCGGTTAGCTTGCTGGCCTTCATGGAAGTCTGGACTTCGGCAACGGTCGATTTCATGCGGACCCTCCTCCTTGCTCGTTGAGTCAAAGACAGAACACGGATGACCCGACGGAACGCCCGCTCTCCAGGTCCCGGTGGGCCTGCACGGCGTCCTCGAGCGCGTACCGCTGGTTGATCTCGATCTTGATCCGCCCGGATTCCACGTGGTCGAAGAGCTCGCCGGCGAGCGCCGCGCGCTCGGCGGGGTCGGCGATGTAGTCGGCGAGCGCCGGGCGGGTGACGAAAAGCGATCCCTTGGTGACCAGGTCCATGGCGTCGATCGGCGGGATCCGGCCGGACGAGGTGCCGAAGCAGACCAGCAGCCCGCGGCGGCTGAGCGAATCGAGGGACCAGCGGTGCGTCTTCTCGCCCACGCTGTCGTAGACCACGGGGACGCCCGCGCCGTCGGTTAGCTCCCGGACCCGCTTCGGAACGTCCTCGCGGGTGTAGACGATGGTTTCGGCGCAGCCGTGGGCAAGCGCGACCTCGGCCTTCTCGTCGCTTGACACGGTGCCGATGACGTTGACGCCGAGCAGCCGCGCCCACTGCAGGAAGATCAGCCCGACTCCGCCCGCCGCGGCGTGCAGCAGGACGGTGTCTCCCCGCTTGACTGGATAGATCCGGTTAAGCAGGTACGCGGCGGTGAGCCCGCGCATCGTCATGGCCGCCGCCGTTTCGAAGGCGATGCCCTCGGGGAGCTTGATCAGCGACTCGCGGGCATGACGCGCTCGGTGCTGTAGGCGCCGAGCGGGCTTCCGGTGTAGGTGACGCGGTCGCCTTCGGCGAATCCCCGCACATCGGGCCCCACCGCCTCGATGACCCCCGCCGCCTCCACGCCCATGCCCGCGGGAAGCTCGGCCGGATAAAGACCGCTGCGGAAGTAGGTATCCGCGAAGTTGAGGCCGACGGCCTCGTGGCGCACGCGGACTTCGCCTGGTCCCGGCGAGCCGACGTCAACGGTCTCCCATGCGCAGCACGTCGGGCGGCCCGAACGTGTTATAGCGGATCGCTTTGGCCACAGTCGTTCGTCTCCTTCAGTATGTGACACACAGCACGCTAAGGCTGAGATCCGCCTGAGTGCTTTACGTCTCGTGACATTTCGCTTATCTTTTTGGGACGTCACCCTCGTGGAGGAGCCCGAATTGAAGCCCACCGCCCGCTATGCGTCCCTCAACGGGTACATCGAGCTCAGTAAGAGCCTCGGCATGGACCCGGTGCGTCTCATGCGCGTCAACGGACTTGACCCGTCGCTGCTGGCCTTTCAGGACACCCGGATACCGGCGGCGGCCGTGGTCCAGCTACTCGAGGATTCCGCGGCAGAGTCCGGGTACGACGACTTCGGCGTGCGGCTGGCGGAGCTACGGCAACTGTCCAACCTCGGCCCGCTGAGCCTGGTGCTGCGGGAGGAGCCGGACGTCCGGAGCGCTCTTAAGCTGCTGATCCGCTACGAGCACACCTACAACGAGGCGATGCGGCTGCGGATGACCGAGCGCAACGAGCTTGCCGTGATGACCGTCGGCTTCGACTTCGGCGAGGAGATGCCGTGCAGGCAGGCGGTGGAGCTCGCGGTCGGCGTGGTCTACGGCATTCTCCGGGAGTTCCTCGGCCCAGACTGGCATCCCGTCTCGGCCTGTTTCTCGCACAGCGCCCCCGCGGAGCACACCGTGCACGAGCGGTTCTTCGGCGTCACCCCGCAGTTCGGCCATCCGTTTACCGGCCTGGTGCTCTACAGCAGCGATCTCGCCGCGGCCAACCGCATGGCGGACCCGAACCTGCGGACCTACGCGCAGCAGTTCCTCCGGTCGCTGGCCGCCCCCAAGGACATGACCACACTGGAGCGGGTCCGGGAGCTGATCAAGCTGTTCCTGCCAGCGGGGCTGTGCTCGCTGACGCAGATCGCCCATGAGCTCCAGTTCGACCGCCGGACCCTGCACCGCCACCTGGCCGCGCACGGCGAAACGTTCAGCACGATCCTTGACGCGGTCCGGGTGGAACTGGCCGAGCAGTACCTGCCAAACGGCCGCTACTCGCTGTCAGAGATCTCCGCGCTGCTCGGCTTCGCCGCACCGAGCGGGTTCTCCCGGTGGTTCCGCCAGCAGTACGGCTGCAGCGCGACGCGAATGGCGCGCGGAAAGGTCCGCGGTCCCGGGGTGAAGCCGGGACCGCGGACCTCGCCGGTGCAAGGGTCAGCAGCTGCTGGTGACGTACTTGCCGAACGGAGGGCTCGTCGGGCTGCCGAGGATCAGCTTGACGTTGGCGTCCCACTTGATCGGGGCGATCTGCGGCGCCCAGGCGGCGTGCACCGTGTCCCAGACCGACCCGGCGACCGAGGCCGGGACGCTGAGCAGCTTCTCGATGGACGGCAGGCCGGCGCTGCGGTTCGCGTTGTCGGCCAGGAAGGCCGTCGCCCGCGTCATCGCGGTGCAGAAGCCCTTCACGACCGCGGGGTGGCTGGCCTGGTAGCTCGTGGTGGTGGCCCAGAAGGACTGCAGCCCTATCGCGCCGAGCTGCCCCGCGGTCCCGCCGAGCGAGCTCGCCAGGGTGTCCAGCTTGATGCCGCGCGCGGTGGCCGCGGCGATGGCGTCCGAGGACAGCACGGTCGCGTCGACCACGTGGTTCTGCAGCGCCGCCACCTGGGTCGGCAGCGCCCCGACGGCGACGAACGTGACGCTCTTCGGGTTGATGCCCTGGAGCCTGCAGGACGTACTGCGCGAACTTCTCGGTGAAGGCGCCAAGCGCGGTAACGCCGATCTTCTTCCCTGCCAGCGACTTGAGGCTGGTCACGCCGCTGCCGTCGGGCGTGACGACCGCGAGGTCCAGCTGGCCGTAGGGCGGCAGGGCGACCAGGGGCTCACCCTGCTGCATGGCGGGAAAGGCGTTCGACGGGACCTCCACGGCGATCTGGGTGGTGCCGCCGATCAGCTCGGACGCCAGGGTGGGACCGGACGTGGCCGAGACGGTCTGCACGTTGAGGCCGCGTCGCGGAAGTATCCCTGATCCTGGGCGATCGCGAACGGCAGCGTCAGCGCGCTGGTCGGGAAGTTTCCCACGCTCACCGTGGTCAGGCGGCTCGAGGCGGCGGGAGTGCCCGAGGCACTGGCGGCCGGGGTGCGCTACTCGAGGAACTAGAGCCTGAGGAGCACGCGGCCAGCGTGGCGCCCAATGCCATGACACAGAGGATCGCGCAACAGGCCGTGTCATTAGCTTCATTCGTGGTCCTTCTACTGGTCGACATTGACTGGGTAACTGGTCGAATTGATCGGCATTGACGTGGAAAGTGGTCGAGGGGGAGGGCGGTTACGGATCGGTTCTGCGGGGTGGCTCCGCAGGTCAGTGCAGCTGCTCGCGCAGCCGGTCGTAGAGCTGCTGGTAGTGGCGGTCGCTGGTAATCGTGGCCAGGTCCCTGGGCCGCTCGATCTCGACGCTCACGTCATCAAGCACCCGGCCGCCGCCAAGCAGCACCACCCGGTCCGCCAGGGCGATCGCTTCGCCCAGGTCGTGCGTCACGAAGACCACGGTCCGGTGCTCTTCGGCCTGCCAGAGCTCGAGGAACTTCGCCTGCACCGACACGCGGGTGTTCACGTCCAGGGCGGCGAATGGCTCGTCCATGAGGAGCACGGCGGGATCAAGCGCCCAGGTGCGCGCCAGCGCGACACGCTGGCGCATGCCCTGCGAGAGCTGCCACGGCCAGTGGTGCTGAGCGTGCAGCAGCTGTACCGCCTCCAGCCAGTGCAGGGCGATCTCGCGCCGCCTGGCCCTGGCGATTCCGCGCAGTTCCAGGCCGTATTCGACGTTGCGCCGCGCGGTGCGCCATGGCAGCAGCGCGTCCCTGGCCAGCATGAAGCCGAGGTGCCCGCGGGCGTCCCTGGGCCCGGTTCCCCGGACGGAGACCGAGCCGGCCGAGGGATCGACCAGACCCGCGATCAGGTTGAGCAGCGTGGTCTTCCCGCAGCCGCTGCGGCCGACAAGCGCGGTGAACTGCCCTGACGGGATTGTCAGGTCGATCCCCGACAGCACGGTACGGGCGTCGTGACCCGGGCTGGAATAAGCCACCGTGACGCCGTTGAGGGAGATGGCGCGCCGGCGCCCGGCGCGGGTTGCGGGCGCTGCGGCCGAGGCCGCAGGTCAGCAGAGGTCAGTGTCATCGCGGAATCTCCGGACTCATTCGTCGCCATGGGGGCCTCGATCATCGGTCTGCCGGGGGCTGCCACCGGAGCAGCCTGCGCTCGAGAAGGGACATCAGCTGGTTGAGGATCACGGCGATGACCGCGAGGAGCACGAGAATCCCGTACACCCCCTCCATCTGGAAGACCGAGGAGTCGTAGGCGATCAACTGCCCAAGCCCGTCGCGGGCGGAGATCAGCTCGGAGCCCACCACGCCGAGCAGCGAGTAGATAATCCCGAGCCGGAGCGCCGCGAAGATCGCGGGCGTCGCCACCGGGAGCATCACCTTGAAGAACAGCTGGCGCTTCCTGGCGCCGAGCACCGCCGACAGCCGGAGCCACTCGGCGTCGGCGGACCTGACGCCAGCCCGCGCGCCGGACAGCACGATGAAGAAGACCAGGGTCGATGCCAGCGCCACCTTCGCCGTGGTGCCGATGCCAGTGCCACGATGAGCAGGGGCGCGAGGGCGATGCGGGGCATGGCGTTCGCCGCGTCCAGGTAGGGGTTCAGCACGCGCTCAGTGCGCGGCATCAACCCGAGCGCGAGCCCGGCCACCACCCCGGCCAGGCCAGCCAGCACCCACGCGATCAGGACCGCCGACATCGTCGCCCACGTGTTGCTCCACAGTTCGCCGGAACGGGCCGCGCCGACCAGGTAGTCCCACGACTGAACCGGCGACTTCGCGAGCACCGGATCCGGCCACTTCAGGGACGCCGCCAGCTGCCACAGCCCGAGCAGCAGCCACGCCGAGTGAAACCTGCAGTCCACGAACGGTTAGCATGTCCCGCGATGGCCCGATTCGCGAGCGCGATCCGTGGCGGCTGCTCTGGGGCTAGCTCGTCGGTCGGCCGGCAGAGCCGGCCGGGGGTCGTTGGTGGTTTGCATGCTGAACTCCAATCGGTGAAGTCCGGAGCGCAGGTCCCGCCTGGCGACTCCGCCGTTTGGTTGTGTGCGTCTGAGTCGGGGACGGCGTGACATGGGCCACAGTACATATGCCCCAAGCTGGACGCTTTCCCCTGAAGGTCAATTCACTTACCGATTTGCGACACCAGGCATGGGTCTGGGACCGCTCGCAGCGGCCACACTGGGCACGCAGCGCTTGCGCAAAGGGACGAAAAGGCGCGCTAAAAGTTACGCAGGACAGGTGGCCCCTGCGGAAATTCGATACGGGCGGTCTCTGCGGGACATTGCGGGTTTCTGCGGACTCTGCCGCCCTGATCGCGCGGCTGCGCCGCTCCGGTCCCGCCCGCCCGTCGGAGCTGATATGCTTTGGGCAACGACCCGGTGGCTGGCGGATGATCAGCATCTGTGGTCGTTTCATGCGCGTAAGATGGCATGTCAGGTTCATGGCGAGCCCGCCACAGGTCCGCAGTCCAGCCACAATGGCTGGTCCGCGTCCGGCGGCAGCGGGGCACGCATACAGGGAGAGGCAGTTCTCGGGTGTACGCGATTGTGCGCTGCGGTGGCAGGCAAGAGAAGGTCGCCCTCGATGACGTGCTCACCGTCGATAAGCTTGCAGACGAGGAGGCCGGGTCGAGCATCACGCTCCCCGCGCTTCTCGTGGTGGACGACGGCGATGTCATCAGCGACGCGGCGGAGCTTAGCGGCTACACGGTGACGGCCGAGATCGTCGGCCCGGCCAAGGGCCCGAAGATCAACATGGTCCACTACCGGAACAAGACGGGCTACAAGCGCCGTCAGGGTCACCGCCAGAAGTACACCCAGGTCCGGATCACCGGCATCGAGAAGCCGGAAAAGAAGGCCAGCCGCAGCAAGGCGAAGGCGACCTCAGCCGAGGCCGAGGCCGAGGCGTAACCGAGCGCTAGGACAAGAGGACAGCAGAGATGGCACACAAGAAGGGCGCGTCGTCCAGCCGCAACGGTCGCGACTCCAACTCGCAGCGGCTTGGCGTGAAGCGCTTCGGCGGCCAGTTCGTGAACGCGGGCGAGATCATCGTCCGGCAGCGTGGCACCCACTTCCACCCGGGTGAGGGTGTCGGCCGCGGCGACGACGACACGCTGTACGCCCTGGTGACCGGGAAGGTCAAGTTCGCCAGGTACCGCGGACGCCGCGCCGTGGGAATCGAACCGTATGTGGACAAGCTGAACGTAGAGAACGTGGCCTGATCGGCCGAAGCAAAGCGAGACGTGCGTGGCGGGCCGGTTTCCCGGCCCGCCATTAGCATGTAAAAGGGGATCAATCATGGCTGAGTTCGCTGACCACGCTGTTCTGCAGGTGCAGGCCGGCCATGGCGGGAACGGCTGCGCATCGGTCCACCGGGAGAAGTTCAAGCCGCTGGGCGGCCCCGACGGCGGCAACGGGGGTCGCGGCGGCAGCGTGATCCTTGAGGTCGACGCGTCCAGCTCGACGCTGCTCGACTTTCACCGCCGTCCGGTCAGGAAGGCCGGGAACGGGCATCAGGGTGAAGGATCGAACCGCAGCGGTGCCAATGGCGAGGATCTGATAATCAAGGTCCCGAACGGCACCGTGGTTATCTCCGGTGACGGCGAGGTGCTGGCGGACCTGGTGGGGACCGGCACCCGATACGTCGCCGCGGCGGGCGGCCGGGGCGGGCTCGGCAACGCGGCGCTCGCATCGTCCGCGCGCAAGGCCCCGGGCTTCGCGCTCAAGGGGGAGCCGGGGGACGCCAGCGACCTCACCCTGGAGCTCAAGACGGTGGCCGATATCGGCCTCATCGGCTTCCCCAACGCGGGCAAGTCCAGCCTGATCGCCGCGATGTCGGCGGCCCGGCCGAAGATCGCCAACTACCCCTTCACCACCCTGATCCCGAACCTCGGCGTGGTCGAGGCGGGCGAGGTCCAGTACGTCGTCGCCGACGTGCCCGGCCTGATCCCCGGTGCGAGCGAGGGCAAGGGCCTCGGCCATGACTTCCTCAAGCACGTTGAGCGCTGCTCGGCGCTGGTGCACGTGCTCGACTGCGCGACCGACGAGCCCGGCCGCGACCCGATCAGCGACCTCGACACGATCGAGGCCGAACTGGCCCGCTACGAGCAGGTCGTCGGGCTCGGCCTGACCGGGACCTCCATGATGGACCGGCCGCGGATCGTCGCGCTCAACAAGGTGGACGTCCCCGAGGCCCGCGAACTGGCCGACATGGTCAAGGGCGAGCTTGCGGCGCGCGGGCTCGCGGTCTACGAGGTCTCGGCCGCGACCACCGAGGGACTGCGCGAATTCCGCTATGCGATGGCCGAGATCGTGGTGGCGGCCCGCGCGGCGCGGGCGGATCCCGTCCCCGAGCGCGTCATCATCCGCCCGAAGGCGACCAAGGACCCGGGCTTCGAGATAGTCCGCAGGAAGGACGGCTCGTACCTGGTCAAGGGGGAGAAGCCGTCCCGCTGGGTCATGCAGACCGACTTCACCAACGAAGAGGCGATCGGCTACCTGGCCGACCGGCTCGCCCGCCTGGGCGTCGAGGAAGCCCTGGCCAAGGCGGGCGCGAACTCCAGCGACACCGTGCTGATCGGCGACCCCGACGACGCGGTCGTCTTCGACTGGGACCCCGACCTCTCCGCGGGCGGCGGCACCCACGTGGCCGGCCCCCGGGGCACCGACCGCCGCCTGCGATGATGGCCAAGCCCGTCGGCCGGGACGGGCCAACCGAACAGACGTCGCGCCTGACGGCGCTGGGCTGAAGTGGCACTGGCTTGGACGACACTGGGTTGGGTAACGCCGGATTGGACGGCATCGCGGGGGAGCGGCCGGCCCGCCCCGATGTCGCCGCGTCGCCCAGGACCGTCGTCAAGGTCGGATCCTCGTCCCTGACGACACGCGACGGGGCGATCGACGACGCCCGCATCGTCGCGCTCGTCCGCGCCATCGCCGGCCGGGTGCGCGGCGGACACCAGGTACTGCTCGTCTCCTCGGGGGCGATCGCGACCGGCCTCGGCCCGCTCGGCCTGAAGAAACGCCCGCGCGACCTGGCTACCCAGCAGGCGGCGGCCTCGGTCGGCCAGGGGCTGCTGATGGCCCGGTACACCGCCGCGTTCGCCGCCCACGGACTGGACACCGGCCAGGTCCTGCTGACCGCCGACGACCTGATGCGCCGCGGCCATTACCGGAACGCGCAGCGCACCCTCGACCGCCTGCTCGACCTCAAGGTCGTCCCGGTCATCAACGAGAACGACACGGTGGCCACCGACGAGATCCGCTTCGGCGACAACGACCGGCTGGCCGCGCTGGTCGCCCACGTCACCCGGGCCAGCGCGCTGATCCTGCTGTCCGACGTGGACGGCCTCTACGACGGCGACCCGCGCAAGGGAAACGCCCGCCGCATCGAGGTGGTGGCCGGACCCGACGACCTGCTGCAGGTCAGAGCGGGCAAGACGGGCCAGTCCGGCGTCGGCACCGGCGGCATGTCGACCAAGGTCGACTCCGCTCTGATCGCGACGGCGGCCGGCATCGCGACGGTCGTGACCTCGGCCGCGCAGGCCGCCGCCGCCCTGGCGGGCGAGCGCACCGGCACCTACTTCGCCCCCACCGGCCACCGCCCGAGCACCCGCCAGTTGTGGCTGGCGCACGCGGCCGTCGCCCGGGGCGCGCTCAAGCTCGACGACGGCGCCGTCGAAGCGGTCATCGTCCGCCGTGCCTCGCTGCTCCCGGCCGGCATCACCGGGGTGGACGGCACCTTCGATGCGGGCGACCCGGTCGACCTGACCACCGAGACCGGCACCGTGGTCGCGCGCGGCATCGTCAACTACGACGCCCAGGAGATCCCCTCGCTCATGGGCCGCTCCACCCGCTGGCTCTCCACCAAGCTAGGCCCCGAATACGAACGCGAAGTAGTCCACCGCGACGACCTGGTCATCCTGTAGGTGGGGCTTGCCCCCGGCCCCCTTGGGGTGGCTTAGGGCGTAACTTGCACGATCAGGAGGCGGACAAAAGGGTGTATTTAGGTTGTGCAGGCGTACAACTTTCGCCCTAAGTTGACCGTCGCCGCCTCGCAGGCAGCACCGCCAGTAAACGCGCCGCGGGGCGCAGGGGATGAATCCCCTGCGCCCCGCGGAAACCGCAGAAACGAACCCGGCGTCAGTTGTCGCCGTTGCCTTCCCGTTGCCCCCGTTACCGCCGTTGCCGCCCGGTACCGCCACGGTTCTGGTTGTTGAGCCGGTCGAACAGCCCGGAGGCCGCCCGCGTGCCGGTGTCGGCGAAGCCGCGGAGCAGCCCGGCCAGCGGGTCCTCGGACCGGTTCCACGTGTCGCGGTAGGAGGTGGCCGCGCCCCGCATCTCGTCGGTGAACGACGCGTCCCTGTCGGTGTCGCGGCGCGGGTAGTCGCCGGACAGGATCGACTCGTACTCGCCGTTGGTCGCCCACCGGTCGAGCTCGGCGAACCGGACGACGGCGAACGGGTGGGTGTTGCCCTGCAGCTGGAGCAGCTTGAGGACCGAGTCGCGCAGGTCGGGGACCGCGTCGTACTCGTGCGCCTGCTCGCGGAACGCGTCCGGGTTGAGCTCGGACAGGTACGGGCCGCCGGCCAGCTTCATCAGCGACCGCCTGGCCGCGTCGACGTCCTGGCCGGCCAGCAGGCCCGCCCGGTCGCAGGAGAGCTCAGACTTGCGGAACCACTCTTCGAGGCCCCAGATGATGCCGCGCAGCCCCAGGTAGCCGAGCGGCATCCAGGCGATGCGCGCGGCGAGCTGGATGAGGAACAGCAGCATCGTCCGGTAGACGGCGTGCCCGGACAGGATGTGCCCGAGTTCGTGGCCCACGACGAAGCGGAGCTCCTCCTCGTCATGCAGGTTGACCAGGCCGGTGGTGAGCACCACGAACGGCCGGTCCCGGCCGATCGCCATGGCGTTGACGATCGGCGACTGGATGACGAAGCAGTCGGGTACGTCGGGCAGGTCCAGGATGTAGGCACCATCGCGCACCAGCGCGTGAATGTGCGGGAACTGGCGCTCGGAGACCTTGACCGCGCCCGCCAGGAACGACAGCCGCAGGGCGCGTTCGTTGAAGAGGCCGAAGAGCTTGGCCAGCAGTACGTCGAAGCCGCTTAGCTTGCGCAGCGCGACGAGGGCCGAGCGGTCGGCCGGGTGCTCGTAGGCACGGGACGAGATGCCGGTGAGCCGGACACGGGCCCGATCGGGAACTGAAGTCATATCTCGAATGGTAGCTCCCCTTCCGAGTCAACGCATCGGCCCCTAGGCGTAACCCGCGGGGATCAGCGGAACATTTTCGGGGTCGGCAACCCTATAGCATCGCGATACCGTTGAACTAAGGAGGTGGCGGATGACTAACGGGCGCAAACGCATTGGCGTGATGGGCGGCACGTTTGACCCCATCCACCATGGCCACCTGGTCGCCGGCAGCGAGGTGGCGCACCATTTCGGCCTGGACGAGGTCGTCTTCGTGCCCACCGGCGAGCCGTACCAGAAGGACGACCGGAAGGTCTCCGCGGCCGAGGACCGCTACCTGATGACGGTGATCGCCACCGCCTCCAACCCCCGGTTCTCCGTCAGCCGGGTGGATATCGACCGACCGGGCCCGACCTACACGATCGATACGCTGCGCGATCTGAAGGACGCGAACGGTCCCGACACGGACCTATACTTCATAACGGGCGCGGACGCGCTGGCGAACATTTTGACCTGGCACGACGTCCAAGCGCTCTTCTCGCTTGCGCACTTCATCGGCTGTACCCGGCCAGGTCACCGGCTCACTGGCCAGGGACTGCCGGAAGGCAAGGTCTCCCTGGTGGAGATCCCGGCGCTGGCGATCTCAAGCAGCGAGTGCCGCCACCGGGTCGCCGCGGGGGAGCCGGTCTGGTACCTGGTTCCTGACGGCGTGGTCCAGTACATCGGCAAGCGCGGACTTTACGACGGGCCATCTTTACGACAGGCCATGAGATCCTAGAAAAACAACCCTCGACCGAGGAGGCCGACGCACCACGTGACTGCCACCCCCAGGGCCATCGAGCTCACCGAGATCGCCGCGCTCGCCGCGGCGGAGAAGCTGGCCAGCGACATCGTCGCCTATGACGTGAGCGAGCAGCTCGCGATCACCGACGTGTTCCTGCTCTGCACCGGTGCCAACGACCGGCAGGTCAGCTCGATCGTCGATGAGGTAGAGAACAAGCTCAAGCTGGCCGGCGCCACCCTCAAGCGGAGGGAGGGCGAGAACGAGAGGCGCTGGGTGCTGCTTGACTACGCCGACATCGTGGTCCACGTGCAGAACAAGGAGGAGCGCGTCTTCTACGCGCTCGAGCGGATCTGGGCCGACTGCCCCCGGATCGCGCTGCCCGAGGCGGCGCTCGCGGCTAAGGGGACCCAGAGCTGAGCGCGGCCAAGCGGCTCGTGCTCTGGCGGCACGGGCAGACGACCTGGAACGTCGAGCACCGCTTCCAGGGCCAGACCGACATTCCCCTCGACGAGACGGGCGAGGCCCAGGCGGAGTACACCGCCCGCCGCCTGGCCACCTTGATGCCGAGCGCCATCTTCGCCTCCGACCTGACCCGCGCGCAGCAGACCGCCGCCCCGCTGAGCCGGCTCACCGGCCTGCCGGTCGCCTCGGACAAGGGCCTGCGCGAGCGGTCCGGCGGCGTCTGGGAAGGCCTGACCGACACCGAGATCAACGAGCGCTACCCGCGCGAGCGCGCCACCTGGGACCCGCCCAACGGCGAGCCGACCAGCGCGGTCGCCGACCGGGTGAGCGCGGCGATCACCCGGGTTTCCGCCGCCGTGGCCCCCGGCCAGGTCGCCGTCGTGGTCAGCCACGGCGCGGCGCTCCGGCTGGGCATGGAGCGGCTGCTCGGCCTGCCCGCCGAGGGCGTCAGCGTCCTCGGCCCGCTGGCCAACTGCTCCTGGTCGGTGCTGTCGGTCCTCGACGGCCGCTGGCGCCTGCTTGAGTACAACGCGGGCACCCTCCCCGAGCCGGTCATCGGCGACGACCGCTAAGGACCGACGACCGCCAAGGACCAAGGTCAAAGTCACTGGCGTAGTGAACGGTCCGTTGCTTCGCCTGGTCACGCCCCGCCCGCGCGTAACAGCGGCCGGCCCGGCGATCAGGCGACGCCGGCCAGCCGGAGCAGGGCGGTGATGCCGGCCGCCGCGATGACGACGACCGGGAACGGGGCGCGGCGGGCGGCCAGGACCCCGGCGACGAGTACCCCGGTGGGGCGGGCCCAGCCGGCGAAGTCATGCCCGTTGAACAGGGCGGACGTCACCGCCAGGGCGATCAGCAGCACCGCGGCGGCGTCGGCGAAGACCACCGTGGCCGCGGGCGGCAGCGTCAGCCGGCCCTGGCAGAGCGGGCCCACCAGCCGGAACGCGTAGGTAATCGCGGCCAGGACGACGATCGCGAGCAGCGGCATCAGCGTTCTCCCTGATCACTAGCCGGATCCGCCGCCGACCTGGCGCCCACCGGATCCGCCGCCGCCCCGGCTTTCGTGGGCTGCGCCGTCGTCTCGGCGCTGGTCGGCCGCGCGACCGCAGGGGTGCCCGCCGGATGGGTCATCGTCCGGCGGCGCGGGCGCCAGCCGGTAGCCAGTCCGGCCAGGGCCGCGAGCACTGGCAGGCCGGCCGGCAGCACCGGCGTGAGCGCGACCGCGATCACCGCGCCGGTGCCGGCCGAGTACCGGGTGCGCAGGCCGGCCAGCGCGGGCAGCGCCAGCGCGATAACCACCGCGGGGAACGTCGCGTCCAGGCCGAACGCGTTGGTGTTGCGCACCACCGATCCGGCCAGCACGCCCAGCAGCACGGCCACGTTCCAGACCGCGAACAGGGCCAGGCCGCAGGTCCAGAACGCCGCCCGGCGGCGTGCCTGATCGCTCTGCCGCAACGCGAACGCGGTGGACTCGTCGGTGATCACCTGCGCGCCAAGCAGGCGGATCAGCCAACGGGCCGGGCGAGCGCGGACCGGGCCGACGCCCGCGAGGTCCGCGCGCTCGGCCGGGCCCACGACGTCGGCGACGGCGAAGCCGTAGGGGAGCAGCCTGGTGTTGAGCACGGCGCCCGCCGCGACGGCGGCGAAGGGGCTGCCGCCGGCCAGCACCACGCCGACCGCGGCGAACTGCGAACCGCCCGCGAAGACGAGCAGTGACATCGCGACCGGGACCCACCAGTGCAGATGGCCGGCCACCGTGGTCGCCCCGAACGACACGCCGACGAGCCCGTCCGCCAGGCAGACGAGCGCGACATCGCGCAACAACGTTGACTCGCGCGGCGCCGATCCGCGTGTTCGCCACAAAGTACCCACGTTCGATATAATGAACTCGATAGCCCCGTTCGTCAAACCGAACAATCTGAAGTCTGGAGCGAACGAGTGTCAGAGGCGGCCACCGCGGCGGACGTTGTCGCGCTGATCTCGATGTCGCTGCGCCGTGAGCGGGCGCGGGCCGGGCTCAGCCTGACCGATCTGGCCAAGCGGGCCGGCATCGCCAAGTCGACCCTGTCCCAGCTGGAGAACGGCGTTGGCAACCCGTCGCTGGAGACCCTCTGGGCGCTCGCCCAGGCGCTCGGCAGCCCACTGAGCCGGCTGGTCGACCCGCCGCGTCAGGGCGTCCAGGTGATCCGCGCCGGAGAGGGAACCGTCCTGCACGCCGAGCGCGCCGCCTACGACGCGGCGATGCTGGCCTCCTGCCCACCGGGTGCGCGCCGCGACATCTACCGCGTCATCGGCCAGCCGGGTGCGCCCCATCTGGCGCCGCCGCACATGCCGGGCACCACGGAGCACCTGGTCCTTGGCAGCGGCCGCGTGCTGGCGGGCCCGGAGGGCGAGGCGGTGGAGCTCGGCCCGGGCGATTACCTCCGCTACCCAGGCGACGTCCCGCACATCTTCGACGCCCTCGACCCGGACACCTCAGGCGTGATCATCATGGAGCACGTCTGACCATCCGGACCTCTCCCCGCCATGATCACGAAGATTTTTATCCTGAGGTAAGAAATTCGTGCCATACGCGCGAAAAGTCTTCGTCATAAAAAAAGCTTTCGTGATCATGGCCGATTATGGCCCGGGGCGGCGGATTGCCGCCAAGGCAGACCGGCCGGGCGCGCGGCCCGGCCTATGCTGGGCCTATGGTCGCCCCGGATAGTCGGCCGGCGAGCGTCGCGGACGTGCATGAGCTCGCGATGGCGATGCCGCACGTCACGCGGTGGGCCGGGCCGTCCGGGAAACCGCCCGTCTACCAGGTCGGCGGGAAGTCGTTCGTGTTCTTCCGCAACCCGCGTCCGGACGCAGCCGATCCGGTGACCGGAGAGCGGTACGACGACGTGATCGTCTTCTGGGTCGGCGACGAGGCAGACAAGCGGGCGCTCATCGACGACGAAGAGTCGCCTTTCTTCACCACCGCGCACTTCGACGGGCACCTGTCGGTCCTCATCCGGGGGAAGGACCTGCCCGACCTCAGTTACGCTGAGCTGGCCGAGGTGGTGCAGGATGCCTGGCTCGCCCGGGCCTCGCCCCGACGTGCCGCCCAGTGGCTGGATGCACGGGAGCTTGACCGGCGAAGCCACGCGACCGTTCGGGATGAGACAGATTTTTTATTGAAGAATTTCGGGCGCGTGTCGAATCCGCGCACTGCCACTCGACGTGACAGTGAGCCGGAACGACCGGCCGGGGAGAGGAGATACAGATGCGCGTCATGGTGTTCGTCCACGCTACGGAGAACAGCGAGCAGGGCAACTACGCGGACCACGCCGCCGAGTTCGAGGCGATGGGGAAGTACAACGAGGAGCTGGTCAGGGCCGGGGTCATGCTGGCCGGCGAGGGGCTCGAGCCGTCGTCGGGCGGCAAGCGAGTCTCCTTCGCGGCCGACGGGGGAGCGCGGGTCACCGACGGTCCGTTTGCCGAGGCGAAGGAGATCATCGGCGGGTTCTGGATCTGGCAGGTCTCCTCGATGGAGGAGGCGGTCGAGTGGCTGCGGCGCGCCCCGTTCCGCGACCAGACGGTGGACCTGCGCCGGATTATGGAGGCGCCCGACTTCGAGGGCCAGCTGCCGCAGGAGGTCCTGGACAACGAGGCGCGGCTGCGCGCCCAGTCCGCGGCCGGCACCGAGGGGTAGGCGCCGCCGTTGTCGGTGCAGCCGACCGTTGAGGCGGCCTGGCGGATTGAGTCGCCGCGGCTGATCGCCGCGCTGGCCCGGGTGACCGGGGATGTCGGGCTGGCCGAGGACCTGGCGCAGGACGCGCTGGTCGCCGCGCTTGAGCAATGGCCGTCTGACGGCGTGCCCGACAACCCGGGAGCGTGGCTGACCGCGGTCGCGCGCCGCCGTTACGTCGACGGCGTGCGACGCGCGGTGACCCTGGAACGGAAGGTCGAAGAGCTCGGCCGTGAAGCTCGGCCGGCGGCATGCGAGGACCCGATGGACGAGATCGAATTCGACACTCACGTCACCGACGACGTGCTCCGGCTGATCTTCACCGCCTGCCACCCGGTGCTGCCGCGCGACGGGCGCGTCGCGCTGACGCTCAAGCTGGTCGGCGGCCTGTCGACCGAGCAGGTCGCGCGGGCGTTCCTGGTCCCGGTGCCGACGATGGCGGCCCGGATCACCCGGGCGAAGAAGTCCCTCACCGCCGCCAAGGTGCCGTTCGAGGTGCCGGTCGGGGCGGAGCTCAACCCGCGGTTCGCCTCGGTCCTCGAGGTGGTCTACCTCATCTTCAACGAGGGCTACGCGGCGACGTCGGGGCAGTCCTGGTACCGGGCGGAGCTCTGCGATGAGGCCATGCGCCTGGGCCGGATGCTGTCGGCGCTGGCCCCGCGGGAACCGGAGGCGCACGCGCTGGTCGCGCTGATGGAGATCCAGGCGTCGCGCATCCCGGCGCGCACCGGGCCGGGCGGCGAGCCGGTCACGCTGCTCGAGCAGGACCGCGGCCGCTGGAACCGGCTGCTGATCACCCACGGCCTGGCCGCGCTGGCCCAGGCCGAGCGTTCGCGCAGCGGGCGCCGGGCCGGGCCGTACGTTCTGCAGGCGGAGCTGGCCGCCTGCCACGCCCGGGCCTTCGCCGCCGCCGACACCGACTGGCCCCGCATCGCGGCGCTGTACGAGGCCCTCGGCAGGCTCACCCCGTCGCCGGTCATCGAGCTCAACCGCGCCGTCGCCGTCTCGATGTCCGATGGCCCGGCCGCCGCCCTGGCCATCGTCGACGCGCTGGCCGACGACCCGGCCATGCACGGTTACCACCTGCTGCCCGCGGTCCGGGCCGACCTGCTCGGCCGGCTCGGCCGCCCGGCGCAGGCCCGCGCCGAGTTCGAGCGGGCGGCCGCGCTCACCGCTAACGACAGCGAGCGGGCGCACCTGCTGCGCCGCGCCGCCGCGCTCAACTGCGCGACCTAAGACGCCGCGTTCGGCGCCGCCTGCAGTCACCGCCGCCCGCCGCGTTGGTTTCCAGCCGGGGCGGGGGACACTGGCCCGCAGCCGCTGTGGTGTACCGTGCGATCGGCGACTTCGGCCTGTACTGGGCGGGCGGAGAAGCGTCGTTCCTGGCCATGGACGAGCAGCTGCAGAAGAACGACCGGGATGCCTGGACGACCGCCTACCTGACCGCCGACCGGGCCGCGTACCCGGCCATCTGGCAGGTCCGCGAGCAGCTGGCCAAAGTCGACGACGAGGCGATCTTCGAGATGGCCCTGTCATTCATGCTGGCCGGCTTCTACGCCCGCGCTCCCCGTCCCTGCGGGTGCCCCGGGCACGCCGCCCGCTAAGCACAGGTCAAGGTCACCGTAAGCGCCGCGGTCAGCGCCGCCACTGGTAAGGCGTCGTGGTGGAGACCCGGACAAGGCCGGACCGTTCGAGGATCGGGCGGGAGAATTCGGTCGAGTCGCTGTTGATGTACTTCTTGCCCATGCGCAGCGCCGACCGGGCCCGCTCGGCCGTCAGTGCCCGGTAGATCCCGCGGCCGCGCCACTCCGGACGGGTCGCGCCGCCCCAGATCCCGGCGAAATCGGTCCCGGGCACCGCCTCGATCCGCCCGGCGCTGACGATCTTTCCGTCCGCCTCGGCCACCCAGAGCTCCATCTCGTCACCGCGGGCCAGCCGCCGCAGCAGGGGTGCCAGCATTTCGTCGCCGTGCGAATCGCCGAAGACCTCATCCTGCATCGCGAGCATGGCCCGGATATCCGGCTCCTCGGTGACCTGCCGCAGGGTCACCCCATCGGGCAGCGCGACGTCCACCGCGAGCAACCGCGCGTCGCCGACCATGATCGACTCCGGCTCGTCGGGCGTGAATCCGTGGGCCAGCAGTGCCTCGTGCAGTCCCGGGGCGCGGTCATGACCCCGGGTCTTCCACTCCACCTTGGTGATCTCCGGGTCGGCCTGGAAGTGGGCCAGTGCCTCGCCGACCATCGTCCCGATCGCGTCGGCCTGCGCGCCGGCCAGGTCCTGGTAGGTGATGAACCCGCGCCCGCCGGCGAAGGTCACCAGGCGCAGCGGGCCCAGCCGGGCCACCGAGACCGCCCCCGGGGTCTCGGCGTCGGTGCGGAGCTGGCTGTCATAGGCCGCCAGCAGGCCTGCGGAGTCGGTCACGCCCACCACAGTGCTGTGCCGGGGCCGGAGCAGGCAACTCGTTTTCGCCGTCCGCGCCTGCTAAAGGTGCCTCGTATGAAGACCGTGGCCCGCGACTGTCGTTACGCGGCCTTGACGCAGGTGTAAGCGCCGTAGAGCCGCCGCTCGTAGCTGACGTCGGTGATCTCGAACCCGGCCGCCGCCAGCATCGGCTCGAGCAGCCAGCGGAAGGTGCTGTACTCGGTGCGGATGTGCTCGGCGTAGTCGGCGGCCGTGTACCCCGCGGCCGGGTCCGTCGCCGCGCCGGCCAGCCAGCTTGCGAATATCCCGGCCGCCTCGGCGGGCGTGAAGTCGTACACCAGGTCCCGCAGCCGGAGCACCCCGCCCGGCCGGAGCATGTCCGCGATCCGCTGCAGCGCGATCGCCTTCCAGAAGTCCGGGAGCTGGTGCAGCGCGTGCCGGGTGAAGACGCCGTCCACCGGCGAGGCGGGGGAGAAGGCGAGGAATCCGGCTCGCTCGGCCGTCAGGTTGGCCAGGCCCGCACGCTCTGCCTTGGCCCGGACAGCGGTCAGCATGGCGGGCGACACGTCCACCGCGATCACCCGCCCGAACCGGCTCGCGGCCGGCACGGCGAACTGCCCTGTCCCCGTCCCGAGATCCGCCACGACCGACGCGCGGCCCAGGCCGTGCGCCTCGAACGCGGCGATGTCCTCGTCGGGGTCGGGATGCCCCTGCTTGCGGTCAAAGCCGGCGATGAAGCCCGCATCCAGATGTTCGGGCCCCGCATACGCCAGCTCATCCAGCATCCACGACTCAGTCATGCATCCAGTGTCGCAGCGGCCGCAACCGAATAACCGGCGGCGGGGCGTCCCAGCCGTCGATTGAGTTACCTGAAAATCCCGAGTTCAATCGCGTCCGCCAGGGCGTGGGCCCCGGCGTCTCCAGGATGAATGCCGTCGCCGCAGTCGAAGGTGGCGGCCAGTCGAGTGGGATCGCCGGGGTCGGCCAGGGCGGCCGCGAAGTCGGCCACCGGCCAGTCGTCTTGCGCGGTGATGGCGTCGTTTACGGCCTGCCGGATGTCCTCATTTCCCTCGGCCAGGAACGCTTCCAGGAAGGCGCCCCCGAAGGGCGTGATAGTGCCAAGCACCGGCTGCACGCCGTGCCGGGTCGCGCGGCGGGCCAGTGCGCGCAGCCCGTCGACGATGTCGCCCGCGGTGGGGCGCTTCTCCCCGAGCATCGCCGGCAGGGCGATGTCGTTGGTCCCGGCCAGGATCAGCACGTGAGTGGCGTCAGTGACGCCGAGCACGTCGCGGTCGAACCGGTCGGTCATCGACGGCCCCACGCGCGGCGTGAGCAGCCGGTTCCCGCCGATGCCGGCATTCAGCACGACGGCGCCGTCCGTCCCGGCCGCGAGCAACCGGGCCTGCAGGTGGTCGGGATAGCGCTGGTCGGCGTCCGTTGTGGTGCCGTCGCCCCTGGTGATCGAGTCGCCCAGCGCGACGATAACCGGGCGTGCGGCCGGCTGGTCGGTCAGCACCCGGGAAATCCAGTACAGGTTGGCGAATTCCTCGGCGTCCGCGAGTCGCCGCTGGCCTAGTTGGTTGCCGGGGGCGATCTCGCCGGTCTGCTGCGCGGAGTGCAGGCCGTCGGCCGAGTCGATGCTGGCGGAGATGAAGCAGCTGACTACCAATTCCCCGCCCCTGCCGGTGAGCCCGAGGGTGGTAAGCGGGAACGGGTCGCTGGTGGCGGTCGCGCCGCCCGGGATCTCCCACCGCGGCACGCCGTGGCGCAGGACGGGCAGCGCTGGAGATGCCGGCGTCGCTCACCGCGATCGCTTCGATGGCCAGCGGAGCGCGCCCGAACTCGTTGCTGAGCACCAGCCGGGCCGCGCTGCCCCCGCGCCGCAGCCGGATCCGCTGGCGCACGGTCTGCCCCGCGAACCGCCGGGGCGGCGGGAAGAACGGCAGCGAATCGTCCGGGCCGCCAAGCGCGGCCAGGTAGGCGGTACTCCAGGTGCCGGTCACGAGGCCACGTCCGCCGGCTCCGGGCCAGGGACCCACGACCGCGGCGTGTCCGCCGCGAGCACCTCGGACGCGAACGCGTGGAGCAGGGTGCGCTGCTCCGCGGTGAGCGCGGCCAGCGCGCCGGGCTCGGCCGCGTCCAGCAGCTTCTCGACTCTGCGCACCTGCCGGCGCCCAGCGGCGGTGATGCCCAGGATCTGGCGCCGGCGGTCACGCCCGTCACGTTCCCTGGTGATGAACCCGGCCTGCTGCAGCCCGTCGACGAAGGCCACGATGTCGCCACCGTCAATGCTCAGCCGGCCGGCGATGTCCTTCTGACACGCCTGGCCGTACTCGTCCAGGCAGCACAAGATCGCGTGCTGATGCTGGCTGAGGCCCGCCGCGGCCAGCTGCCCGGCGCACTGCTGGCGCACCAGCGCCGCCAGTCTGATCAGGACAAAGCTCGTCCGGTTCCGCAGCGCCGCCGGAAGCAGGTTCTCTGAGCTGTTCACGGGCCCATACTAGCCGGATCAACTGGTGATGCCAATGATTGGCATCACCAGTGAATAGCGGCAGGGGCTTCGCGCTGGCCGATCCGCTGCTGGCCTTCCGTCGCCAGCCCGCCGAAGGCAAAGATCACGGCAGCTGCTGCAGCCCGGCGCCGGTGAGCAGGTAACCGGGCGCGAGCGCGGCGGCGTCCGCCCGCGCGAGCTCGAGCAGCGCGATGCCGGCCGTCTCCGGGCTGAGCGGCTCGCCCATGGCCCGCACGTACTCGTCCTCGGTCTGCCCCGCCCGCGCCGCGTACGCCCGGACGGCCGGGCGCCCAAGCTCGGTCAGCGGCGTGATCCTCGGCAGCACCGCGGTAAAGCCGATGCCAAGCCCAGCCCGCTCCGCCTCGTCCCGCGCGTAGCCGGTGATGAACCGCTGCGTGGCCTTCGCGCCCGCGTAGCCGCCGCTCAGCGGTGACCCCGCCACCGCCGCCCCGCTGCTGATCACCATCACCCGGCTGCCCGGCCGCAGCGGCTTGAGCAGCGCCTCCCGCAGCCAGTGGAACGCGATCTTCACATCGGCCTCCCAGTTGACCGAGAACGTCTCCCAGGTATGCCGCTGCAACGGCCGCGGCAGCGGACTGGCCCCGGCCACGACGATCAGCGTCCGCGGTTCATACTGGTCGAGCAGGAAGCCCGCCGCCGATCCCTGGGCCGCGTCGGCCACCTCGATCTGGATGTTCGCGCAGCCGGCGGCCAGCTCCGCCAGCGCCGCCCCCGACCGCGCCACCGCTACCACCGGCGCCCCGGCTTCCCCGAAGGCCCGCGCGATCCCGCGTCCCAACCCGCGGCTGGCCCCGACCACGACTGTTGTACCCACGTCACTCATCGCTGCAGATTCTCCGTTCCGCCGCCCAGGCGGCAGGTGAATGCGTCACCAAGGCAGACACGCCGGATGCCCCGGACTGGTCGCACCGCCGCCACCGAATTCCGTCCGCCGCCGGGGTGAGGCCTCACCCCAGCGGGCAGCAGGAGATCAAATCTTCAGTTGGAACGGACGGTGGTTCTACCGGCCCAGTCCCATGACCCGCGGAAACGGGGAAACCGGGGCCCAGGATCGTCCGAGCCGCACCATGCGCGTTACGGGTACATGGCCCGCAGCGTGTCGTCGAGGAAGAACTGCCAGTTGCTGGCCGTATAGCTGACGACATCGGCCATCGGCGCCTCGCTTTGCTGCAGCCCCGTGTCATCCCGAGTTAGGGCGGCCCGGCCGAGCGGGGGCAGGGCCGCGCTAACCGAACCCGAACGCTTCCGGCTGACGCTCAGCAGGGTCCCTTATTCAGTAGAGCGAGCGGCCGGCGAAAGGGGAACCGGGAAGATCGCTGATCGCCTCCAGCACGAGCTTTCGACTGCCAGCACCACCAGCGATGATGCTCCGCTCGGCATCGTCGAGATCTGCCAGGAACCCGAAGTGGGTGTGTAGCTTCTTGCCGAGTTCGTCGGGGCTGGGCGCTGGGACAGTGAGCAGGCCAATGCTTTCCTCATCAAAGTCTGCCGCGCGCCGGATCGTCCGCCACCGGTCCGCGAGGTACGGAACGGCGCCGGCGACTGGCTTCCATGTCGCAGGTGGGAAAGACAGTCCGTACTGGTCCACCCAGTTCTTCAGTACCGCCAGTCGTCGGACGGTAGCGCGGTCGAATCCCGAATGTGGGCTGGTGGGAGCGATCCAAGCGAGATCGTAGACGTCGCGGGCTGGCGTACGCCTGGTTAGCCGGGCAACTTTTTCAGCCATGTTCTCCGCCAGGGCCATCACTGGAATACTGACCGGCAACTCGTAGGCTGCATGGATCGGCAACCGCACCCAGCTCCGCTCGCCAGGAGGCAGCCACGGTGCCGGGCCGATGTCCAGCTTGGTCGTGAGGTTGCCAACGCCGCCCAAAGGCGTTTCGTACTTCACCTGTGCACGCCCACGGTGGTCCTGCCTGCCGGCCGCCAGGCCCTTGTGGAGTGTGGCGAGCCAACCAGCCCGTCGTGATCTGGATCATGCGATATCGGCCACTGCCCGCGGATCGAAGGGAAGGAGGCTGTCGGCCACGTTGAAGCGCTTGTCGTAACGGCGACTGGTCCGCGTATTACCGAACCACGTTACCGACGGCGGTGTGGTCGGCTGGAGGTAATCTGCGACCTCTGGGGCGACCCCCCGCAGGAGATACGCGAGCCTCGGGCGCACCGTGCTGGGCCGCTGGTCGAGTTCCTGCTCGAGGTCGCTGACGCTGCTGCGGGCTGCCAATTCGGGCAATGCCTCGGCGAACATGGTCCAACCACGCACGTCGGCGGGCTTGGTCGCTAGGTGGATCAGGATTGTGGCAGGCCGGTGGACGGGAAGTTGGTCGATGTAGATTGCCGGCAGGCGAGTGGAGAAGTGAACGACCCGCATCCGCCGCTTCGCGGATGCGGGTACGGCAGTGCCGGTCGGCACAGCTAGCTCGTGCCGATCAGGCGCCCGCTCCGCGAGCCCGTGCAGCCACAGCGCACTCTGCAACGCGACAACGAGCTGGTGCTCAACCGAGAGGGCGGCACGCAGGTCGATGAACGGGTCGCCGTGACCGTACGGGCCGGCATGTGACCCTGGGGCGAACTCGTAGACGCCGCGCTGACCCGTTGAAAGTAGCCAGCCCGTTGCGCGCAGCCTGGCGGCAATCACTTTGGCGGGCGTTCGCAGCCCAGCCTCCTCGGCCAGGATTGCCAGTTCTGCGAGGCTGACGAGCTTTGGCTGGCGAAGCTCCAGTTCCGCTACAACTGGAGCGAGCTGCTTTGAGAGAGACCGAACCGGTGTTGTCATAGTGTGTTCCAAGGTTACTGTTACCAGTACTAAGCTACATACTATGACAGTACTGTAGTCAACACAGCCCTGGTATAGACATTGGTTACTAACATCAATCCCATGACAGTGATGAGAGTGCCGACGCCCAGGTGGCGTGCTAGCTGATCAGCGGCAGTTGTCCGTGCTCCAGGTAGTCGTCGATGCGGAGACGCATCGAGCGGGTCATCTCCTCAGGGAGTCAGCCGGCGATGACGGCTACTTCCGTGCGTCCGCCGTCAACATCAAGGACAGCGCCGTGGACGAAGGAGGCGTCGTCAGAGGCGAGGTAGACCATGGCCGCGGCGACTTCGTCCGGGTTGCCGGTCCGGCCGGCCGGGGTGCCGGACATCATCTTCGCGGCCGGGTGGTCGGTGTCGACGAAGACCGCGGGATCCCGGATGACACCGGGGGAGACCGCGTTGACGCGGATGCCCCGCGGCCCGAATTCGGCGGCCCACGCGCGGGTCAGAGTCTCCATCGCTCCCTTGGTTGAGGCATAGAGAGCGCCAACGGGGACGCTGAGCCGGGCCACCCAGGAACCGAGGTTGATGATCACGCCGCCGCCGTTGGCGATCATGGCCGGGGCGACGGCCTGGGTGAGGAAGAACGGTGCCTTCACGTTCACCGCGTAGACCCGGTCGAACATCTCCGGATCGGCGGTGAGCGTATCGGCGGGCGGGAAGATGCCCGCGTTGTTCACCAGGATGTCGATACGCCCGCCCAGCAGCTCAGTCGCGGCATCCGCCAGTCCGCGACTGGTTCCGGCGCTGCCGTCCAGGTCAGCGTGGACGTAGTCGGCGAGGCCGTCGCCCGCGCGGATTTCCGCCAGCACAGCCGCACCGCGCGCGTCGTCACGCCCGGAGACGATCACGTGAGCACCCTCGGCCGCGAACGCAACAGCCGCGGCACGGCCGATGTTGCTGGTAGACCCGGTAATGAGGGCGGTCTTGCCCTTCAGTCGCTGTGTCATGCCGCTCACGCTACGAGGCTAAAATTGGACTAGCAAGTCCAAAAAGTGCAAGACAGGCTGAACGCACGGTGCTATCTCCCGCCCACCGCATGAACAGTCGGCGGCCGGGCCGCGCCGCCGGTGGAACCCCAAAGGGATTGCTAGCCGCCGATGGCGGCGACGGCAGCGAGGATAGCGTCGACGGAAGCCTTCGGATGGGACACCATTGACACGTGCGACCCAGCGGTTTCCGTGGTCGTCGAGCCCGCCCGCTTCGCCATGCTGCGTTGCGTGGCAGGGGGAATGACGCGGTCGTCGGTTCCGATCACGGCCCAGCTTGGGATGGTCTTCCAGGCCGCGGTTTCCGTTGGCGCGGTGTTCGCGCTGAGGGTGATCGGACGCTGGCTCGCGGCGATGAGCCAGCGGTCCGCCTCGGGAAGGTCTTGCGCGAAGGAGGCGTGGACGGTCGCCGGCTTAAGGAACGCCTCGGCGTCGCCCTCCGGGGCGCCGGGGTAGCCGGCGATATCGAAAACGGCCGTCGGGTCGGGAACGTCCACCGCGGAACCCGAGCCGCCCAGGATCTGGAAGACGGTCTCGCCCACGTCGGGGATGAACGCATCAACGTACACAAGCGCCCGGACGTCGCCACCGGCTGTTCCGGCGTTCGTGATCACCACGCCCCCGTAGGAGTGGCCGACCAGGACGACCGGGCCGGTCGTGCGCTGCGCCAGAAACGACCCGACGTACGCGGCATCGCTGGCCACCCCGTGCAGGAGGTTGGACGGTGTGAGGACAGTGAAGCCTTGCCCCTGGAGCTCGGTCGATACGGCGTTCCAGCTCGATCCGTCTGCCCATGCACCATGGACGAGAACGATGGTTGGCTTCGGCATATTGCTCCCTTATGGGTTCGGCTGGCCCTCTCTCACCGAGAGAGATGCATCTATGACATTCTGTCATTGCCCGCACTAGCAACGGAGCCGGCCCGTCTCCACGCAAAGCCTACGTCTACGGATCCTGGGCCGCCAGACACGAGGGGCTACCGCGGTCCCGTCTGGGTGAAGTTGCTGGTCGTGAGTTCTGACCGCACGCCCCGAATTGACCCCGTTCCGGAACTCCTCGCCTGGCCGGGCGCGGCGCTTTCGTGGCAAGCTGCCCAGGTGACCGACTTCACCCGCAAGAATCTGTCCGGCGCCCGGTTCGAGGACGTCAACTTGACCGGTGCCGATTTCCACAGTGTCGACCTCACCGGTGCGCGCTTCCGCGTGGCCGACCTGACCCGGGTCACGATCAGCGGGTCGGCTCTGAAGGACGTGGACATCAGCGGCCAGATCGACAACGTGCGGATCAACGGGGTCGACGTCGTGCCCTTGGTGGAGGCCGAACTCGACCGCCGTTACCCGGACCGGGCCAAGATGCGCCCGGGCGACGCCGCCGGGTACCGCGAGGCCTGGGACGTGCTGGAGCGGCTGTGGCAGCAGACCGTGGCCCGGGCCCGCCGGATGGACCCCGAGCTCCTGCACCGGCGGGTCAACGGCGAGTGGTCGTTCATCGAGACGCTGCGCCACCTGGTCTTCGCCACCGATTTCCTGGTGAATCGCGCCATCCTGGGGCAGCCCTCGCCCTGGGATCCGCTGGACCTGCCGGGCGACGAACTGCCCGACGAGCCGGGCATCCCGCGCGACCGGGATGCCCGGCCGTCCCTGGGCCAGGTGCTGGTCCTGCGCGCCGACCGGATGGCGACCGTCCGCGCCGTGCTCGCCAGCCTCACCGACGAGCAGCTCCCGGGCATGACCCAGCCGGTCACCGAGCCCGGCTACCCCGAGCCGGACAGCTTCCCGGTCCGCCGCTGCCTGAGTGCCGTCCTCGACGAGGAATGGCAGCACCGCCTCTACGCCGAACGCGACCTCGACGCCCTGGAACGCCAACCCGGCTGACCGGCTTGGACCCGGTGTGTGGGGTACGCGCGGGGCCGCACCCCGCACAGCGGCCAGAACTCACGAACAATGACCAAGGTTCCGACCACGTAGGTGCGACCAGAACTCACAACAACACAGTAGTTAGGCTGGCGCCCGGCCGGAAGCGGCCGGATGGAGCCCCGTCGAGGCCGGTGGGAAGACAGTCAAGAGCTAACCGACATCACCCCGACGAGCGCCTGACGGTCAGGCCGGCACCCCCGGACGCGCGGAACCCGATAGCCAGGCGCTGCCTTCCCCATACAACTGCTCGACCGCGGGCCCGGTCAGCCCGGGCAAGCCGTCCTTGACCGCGAAACCCGCCTCAGCCTGCAGGTAGGCGAGGTAGCGATAGCCCTCGGGCCAGGCCAGCAGGCGGCCTTTGTCCAGTTCGAGAGCCGCCGACGGGTCGACCGGATCCATCCGGTCGCGTTCGTAGATCGGCTGACGGCGGACCAGCTTCCAGTCGCCATGCTCGACGGCCAGGAAGTCGTAGAAGCGCCCGGTGCACACAACGTCAACTTCGACGCTGTGCACCTGCGACCGCTGCGTGATCGTCATCTTCGTCTGCGCGACGGCACGGTCGCCGATGACCTCGATCGACGACCCGCCGAGGAAGTGCAGGATCCGGACGCCTCGTTCGAATCCCTTCCGCGACACGTCGATGAAGTCCCGGGCGCTCCCCTGGAACCAGGTGGCGCTCATGTACCCATCTGAGTGCCACAACTGGGCGAATTCCTCCCAGAGCGCCGCATCGCGCCGGATAACCCAGTTCTCGATGAGTTCGCGGATCTCCACCACTGCATTGGCGGATGCCGGGTTCGCGTCCTTTGACTTCGGCATTTTGGAACTTCCCGTTTCTGTCGGCTGAGGTCCACCCGGCACCGTCGAGGTGAGCTCGCTTGTGAGGGGGCGCCGGCCGTGCCAGGCTGGCCACTCCACGGTACTTAGCCAGAAAGAGGCGGCCATGGCCGACGGACGGAGATTCGCGGATGCCGCGAGTCTGCGCCCGGTCGCCCGTGCGGTTTTCGGCGGGGGCCGGTCTCTGCTTGCGGTAGAGCGGCTCGCTGGCGGTTCGAAGAAGGGCGCCTACCGCCTGACGCTGGACGACGGCGGCACGGTCCTCGTCTATGGGACACCTACGCCAAGCGGCTCAAGACCTGGGACGATTGGGCCGGGCTCTCGGCCGAAGCGCGGGCGCGCAGGCCTGACGGAGCGTTCGTTATTTCCGGCGTTTGCCCTCGTCCGGCTGACGGTCCAACTCGTACTGGTCACCCGGGGAGACTCAACATGTTTGCCAGCATCGGTGTCACCGAACATGAGCGCACCCTTCCGCGCCCCGGCGACGGCCTCGTCAGCCCGGCCGATGTGGTCATGGATCGCGCGTTCACGCTCAGCGCGCCGCCGGAGGCCGTCTGGCCGTGGTTGGCTCAACTCGGCAAACGACGGGCCGGCTGGTACCTTCCCCGTTCTATCGAGCGGTTTCTTCCTGCTGGCATGCGCGCCGCCAGGGAGATTCACCCCGAGTGGCAGCAGCTCAAGGTCGGCGACATCATCCCCGACTACGGCGGCAAGCACGCAACCTTTCACGTCGCCCAGATTCAGGCGCCGCAGTCGATCGTCTACACCTCGCAACGCGGGAAAGTCTCACTCACCTGGTCGATTACTCTCCAACCGCTGCCGGCTGACCTGCCGGCGCGTACCCGGGTGTTCCTGCGCCTGCGCATGGCCCCCGTCAGGTGGAAGTGGCTTGCCGACTCCGGCGGAGACTTCTTCGATGCTCTGACGGTCGCCGGAATGGCGGCGGGCCTGCGGGAACGACTGGCCGAGATCTTCGGCGCGCACTAGCCGAGACAACTCAAGGTTCCGAGTCAGCACGAATGCTGCACATGGGCAGCGACGGCGAGGGCTGCAGCCGGCAGGACAACACCACTGCCAGCGGCCAGCCGACTTCCGCCGTGCCCATGATCCGCTCGGCCAGGCCGGTCATTGCGCCTCTGGTGGTCAGCTCCGTGAGGTACCAGGCGAGCAGGGCGAGGAGCGTCCCGACGGCGGCGGCGGATACTGCTGGCCGCAGGCCCCAGGGCACCGAAGGTCCCCGTCGCCATGCTCCGGTCGGCCAGGCGGTCAGGGCGGTGAAGGTGACGCCGGCCCATAGTCCGTGCACAGGTGAGCCTCCGACGTGCTCGGGGTTCGCGGCGACCAGAATGCTGGCGGCGCCGGCCGCGGCCAGGATCAGCCGCCCGGGCATCGCGGCCGGCCGGAGCGCCAGCGCCGTGGCGATCACGCAGGCTCCGGTTACCGCGAACGCCGCCGTCATCACCCAGGGGTCAGCGGCTTCCCGTTCGGTGAGGGTGCTGACGGTACTGGCGAGCCAGTTGAAGGATGAGGGCTGCAGTGCGGTGGCGACCGTACATCCGCCGACCAGGAACACCAGGGCGGCAGCAGCGAACAGTACGCCCCACCAGGGCACAGTGCGCCCTGCTGGCAGAGCAGGCGACAACTGGGCGGCACCGCTACCTGCTGCCTGCCTGCCAGCGGCCCTCACGATGGTGATTCCATCGTGGTCACTTGCTCACGACAGCCGCCGCTAAACACATCCCCGGCTGGCTGGCCGGCCACCGCCCGACGGGTAGTGATGATCCGGCACTCCCGCCGGCATGCGAGTGGCGGGCTGTCATGGGATCACTGTCCTGTCGGCAAGGGACTGCGGAGGGTAAGCTTTCGGGGTAGTCTCCCGTCCACCGACAGGCGGATACTCGCGTTGCCCTCTCGCTTCCGGTTCGCTGGTTCCCGAATACTGGGCTACCTCGCCTGCCTGGCCGCCGGCGTCGCGGTCGGCCTGCTTGCCGCGTCCTTGATCCCCTCCCAAGCGGTCTCGGCAGGCCGCCAGCACCACGGCAGTACCAACTACAGCAGTGCTCCCAGCGCTAGCGCGACCCCGCGCGCCCGCATCCAGGCCGCCCGCGCGTCCTGGGTCGCCACCTGGGCGGCCAGCCCGATGGCGGCCTCGGACAGCGAACAGGCGGAGCAGGGGTTCAGCGATCAGACGATCCGCGAGGTCGTCTACGCCAGCGCTGGCGGCGAGGCCCTCCGCGTCCACCTGAGCAACCTGTTCGGCACCCGGCCGCTGACGATAGGCGGGGCCAGCGTCGGGGTCGTTCTTGACGGCGGCGAGCTAGTCCCGGCAAGCAGCAGGCCGCTGACGTTCGGGGGAAGGCCCGCCGTTACCGTCCCCGCCGGGGCCAGCGTGACCAGCGATCCCCTCAGCGGCAGGGTGGCGCCCCTGTCCGAGCTGGCGATCAGCATTTACCTGCCGGGTTCCACCGGGCCCGCGACTAATCACTGGGACGCCGGGCAGACGACCTTCATCGCGTCCGGCGACCAGCTGGCCGACGCTGAGGGAACTTCTTTCAACCGCCAAGAAACGTCCTGGTACTTCGCCACCGAGGTCGATGTCAGGTCCGCGACGGCGGACGGGACGATCGTGGCGTTCGGTGACTCCATCACCGATGGCGTCGGCTCCGAGCCCGGGTCGGATGATCGCTGGCCCAACTTCCTCGCGCGCCGCCTCGAGGCGACCCTCGGCGACCGCGCGCCGGGCGTCGTCGATGAGGGGATCGGCGGCAACCGCGTGCTCACCGGCTCCCGCTGTTACGGGCAGAGCGGCCTGGTGCGCTTCCAGCGGGACGCGCTGTCCGAGCCCGGGGTCCGCGCCGTCATCGTGCTTGAGGGAATCAACGACATCGGCTTCGCCATGGATCCCGTCACCGCCTGCACCAGCCCGGTCAGCAGGCCTATGACCGCCGCCCGGATCGAGGCGGGCTACCTCCGGCTGATCGCTATGGCGCACGCCCGCGGCATCAGGATCTACCTGGGCACGCTTACCCCGGCGATATACCGCGAGCCGCTGCGCAGCGAGGTGAACCAATGGATCATGACCAGCCACGCCGCCAACGGGGTGATCAACTTCGCCGCGGCCACCAGCGAGCCAGCTGACCCGCACTATTACAACCCGGAATACAGCAGCGGGGACAACCTCCATCCCAATGACCTCGGCTACGACGTGATGGCGAACGCGGTCCCACTGGCGTGGGTCCGTTAGGTGCGCCCGTATTCCGGTTCAGACGTCACTACCCTACGGAGGAGATTTGGTGGCTACGCGCCGAATTGACCCCATTTCCGGGACCTCCTCGCCTGGCCGGGCGCGGCGCTTTCGTGGCAAGCTGCCCAGGTGACCGACTTCACCCGCAAGAACCTGTCCGGCGCCCGGATCGAGGACGTCGACTTGACCGGTGCCGACTTCCACAGCGTCGACCTCACCGGTGCGCGCTTCCGGGGTGGCCGACCTGACCCAGGTCACGATCAGCGGGTCGGCCCTGAAGGACGTGGACATCAGCGGCCAGATCGACAACGTGCGGATCAACGGGGTCGACGTCGTGCCCCTGGTGGAGGCCGAACTCGACCGCCGCTACCCGGACCGGGCCAAGATGCGCCCGGGCGACGCCGCCGGGTACCGCGAGGCCTGGGACGTGCTGGAGCGGCTGTGGCAGCAGAGCGTGGCCCGGGCCCGCCGGATGGACCCCGAGCTCCTGCACCGGCGGGTCAACGGCGAGTGGTCGTTCATCGAGACGCTGCGCCACCTGGTCTTCGCCACCGATTTCCTGGTGAATCGCGCCATCCTGGGGCAGCCCTCGCCCTGGGATCCGCTGGACCTGCCGGGCGACGAACTGCCCGACGAGCCCGGCATCCCGCGCGACCGGGATGCCCGGCCGTCCCTGGGCCAGGTGCTGGCCCTGCGCGCCGACCGGATGGCGACCGTCCGCGCCGTGCTCGCCGGCCTCACCGACGAGCAGCTCCCGGGCATGACCCAGCCGGTCACCGAGCCCGGCTACCCCGAGCCGGACAGCTTCCCGGTCCGCCGCTGCCTGCGGGCCGTCCTCGACGAGGAATGGCAGCACCGCCTCTACGCCGAACGCGACCTCGACGCCCTGGAACGCCAACCCGGCTGACCGGCTTGGACCCGGTGTGTGGGGCACGCGCGAGGCCGCACCCCGCACCGCGGTCAGAACTCACGAAACCAAATCAACGACGCGATGCCCTCACCGCGGCATGAGCAGGTGTCCTGTGACAGTTAAGTTCGCTCTTTGTCAATGAAGACGGCCCGTTCCCTGGTTTTGTCACTACGGTTGGCCCGTTGCGGGTCTCGTGACGACAGGGCAGGGTCTGGTGTGGGTGGTTACTGTCGCGGCGGGCGCCCTGGTCGAGGCAGCCGGGTATGTCCCGATCGCGCTCAACCGGATGACTACGTCGAACTCCTGCGCCAGTGGCGGGCGGTCAACGCCTACAGCATCAGGCTGAACTGGCGCACCTACGACCGCGAGGACGGCGGCCTGGACCAGCTGCGGCGGGCGCCGTCCGGCGTCAGGGAGCGCCGGAACCTCTGGGAAATCCGCCATGATCCCTATGACGTCTCCCACATCCACGTCCGCGGCCCCGGCGGCTGGATCACCGCGTTCTGGAAGCACCTGAACCGGGCGCCCATGCCGTCGGTGAGCTGAGTCTCTGGGACCACACCCACCGCGGTCTTGCTCTCGGCCCGGCAGGGGCCGGCGAGGAGGAAATCGCCGACGCGGTCGCGGGACTGCTCCGCCGCGCGAGCGAGGGGCCCCAGGAACGAGAAACCTGTTCTTAGCAAGCGGGACCGGCCCGGGGCAGGGGCGTCCGACACGCTGAAGTACTTCTCCGAGCGCATCCCCGCCACCTTCGTACTCGCCGGGATCAACGTCGAGCGGGTCGGCCTGCTGTCCGGCCCCAGGGCGAGCAGATCGCCGGGCACTACTCCATGATCCAGACCGGCCCCTTCCCGCGGCAGCCAGTGGGCCACCCTGGCCTCCGCCGTGAGGGGCCATCTCCGGCTGCACCGCCACCCAGCCGGGACCCTCCCGGAACTGGCCGGCTACCTGCACCAGCGGACCAGCGGGATGATCGGCAGGCGTCCCTCTGGCTGATCCGCTTCGCCGCGATTCAGGCCGTCATCGACGGCACCAGAACATCACCCGCAAGTCCATGGACGCCATCCCCGTCGACATCGCCTCCCAGGCTGCCATGCCCGCCCGGGGAAAGCCGTGACCCAGAGCGACGGCGTTCCCGGCACCCCGCTTCCCGGTCCGGCCCCGCCCCCGCCAGGGCGAGACTGCCCAACTCCTACCTGCGGCGGCTGGCCGCCGCGAACCACCTGCGCTTCAGCTCCTGCGCCGATACCTCGCCACGCCCCGCGGCGGCTCCGGCCCCGTCGACGCCGCGGGGCTGGCCGTCCTAGCAGGCCGCCAGGGAACCAGCCGACCCGACTTTGGCCACGTCTGAGCCTTGATCACTCCACAAGCAGGCTGACCTGCGGGTCCGCATCTCATGACGCGCTGTCCAGCCCGCCGAAGAGCCGGCCAACGGTCTCCGCCCCGGCTCAGCGGCGGGCAATGCCGCGCCAGACATGCTTGAACGGCTCACCCGTTTTGCGGTGCCGGACCGGGACCGGAACCAGCTGCGCCTGCTGCCATCCTGCCAGGAGCTCGCGCAGGTAAGGCTCGGAGAAGAAGCGCACCGTCTGGCCCGACTCCTCGGCCACGTAATCCGGCTCTAGCTCGCGGGCGGCCAGCTTGCGGGCGCGCAGCGAGCGGTCCTCCAGCGAGTTGACGTGGAACACGAACAGCCCTCCCCAGCGACAAGCCCGCCGACCTCCGCGAACACCGCACGGGTCACACCGTCGGGAAACATGTGCAGGGCGACGTTGGACATGACCGCGTCGAAGCCCGCGTCTGGAAAGGGAAGCTGCCGGGTCATGTCAGCCACCACGAACCTGGCCACCGCCCCGAACCTGGCCCGCGCCTGCCCGATAGCCTCCCCGGACACGTCGACCGCCGTGACCTCATAGCCCTCGCCTGCCAGCCGGGCCGTGTCGTTGCCGGTCCCGCATCCCCTTCCAGCACGGTCCGCACGCCCGCCTGCCGCATCGGGACCAGGAACGGGCTGGTCCACACGCAGGCCCAGTCCAGGTCATCGCCAGACTCCAGCCGCTGTCGGAAGAACCCATCCCAGAACTCAGCACCTGCATGGACCACACCGCCACGCTACGCCCGACGCACCCTGGGCCCGTCCCCTGTTCGCCCGGGGCATCAAAGCCAGCGTCATTTGCCCCGATCCGTCCTCGACGGGCAGTACGACCAGCTAGCCCGCAGCTCAGGCAGACACCCGCCCGATGGGCCAGAATCAATGGCAAACCACTCTCCGAAACCCTGTTGGGCCAACCTCGATGACAATCCACAGACCTGCCTTCTGCCATCCAAGAAGGCCCGCCCAGCTCAGGCCGCCCCACCGGGCTGAGATGCGTGTCACCGGACAGCGGGCGCTTCGCCGCGCCGATCGCTGTTGGCCGCGGCTATGAGGGGAACAGCTTCCAGTGCCCCTCGGAGATGACCTCGACGGTGCCGTCGCTCACCTTGATGGCCGTCTGGTCGTCGATTGCGTACGCCGGACCCGCGATCTCGGCCGCCCATCTCTCCGCCTCGGCCATGGTGTTCCCGGGCATGAGCTCGTGACCCAGGTGCGGGAAGATCGAGAAGTCGACGACCCCCAGGGTGCTGTCGCCCCCGGTGGGCGGCCTCCAGTTGACGAAGTCGTCACCGATCCGGGGGGTCATCACCATGCTTCCGGCGCTCACCCCCACCCAGACGTCTCCTGCAGCGACGGCAGGAGGTCCGCCAGCCCGGACTGCCGCATCCAGTGGCACAGGTACGCCGCATCGCCGCCGTCCACCAGCAGGACGTCAGCCTCCCGGACCCAGGGGACCCAGCGCTCCTCGCCGATGCTGGGCAGTGCGGTGAGCTCGAGGACGCCCACCGACTTCCAGCCCAGGTCGCACATGGGTGACGGCGACTGGCCGGCGATGAAGCGCCAGGCCGAGGCTGGCGTGCACATGGGGTGGCCCCACTCCGCGGTAGGAATGCAGAGGGCGCTGGAGTCGGCGATCGGCTTGCCCAGCAGGTCGACCAGCGCATCGCGGATGCTCGGGTTCGTGACGCCCCCGGACGTGAGAAGAAGCCTCACGCTTGCCTCCTGGACATAGCGGTCATGACGCTCTCCTCGAGAGTCGAGAGATCGGGTGTATGGGAAGACAGACTGGACACCACAGCGAAACTCATCGCCGTTGCGACTCATCAAGCCCCCGCACGCACACCGGCAGAAGAGGGGGCAGGTGCGACTTGAACGAGGCTCACATCCGCAGAGCCGCCGACGGGCGGCTTGTTGCTAGATTGACGTCTTCTGCATGGACGGGGTGTCGCTGTACCGCAAGATGTCCGGAGGAGTCACATCGCCGATGCGGGCGGTTCCGTTAGTGCGGCGATGCAGGCGGTGAGCAGGCGCCGCATCTGATCTTGTTCGCTGGCATCCAGATTGGCCAGCATGTCTTGTTCGACGCGGCGGACCGCGGCGCTGGCCACCTTAAGCTGGCGGCGCCCGGCGGTCAGCTCCGTCGGCAGGGCCCGGCCGACGGGTGCCTGTGCCGGGCGGACTACAGTCCCCCTGGTGTTCGAGGGCCTGCAGGAGCACGTTCATCGACTGCCGGGTGACGAAGGCGCCGCACAGTTCGGAGTTGGACAGGCCCGGCCGCTGGGCCAGCAGCTCCAGGCAGGAGTAGTGGGTGATCGTCATGCCCAGCGGCCTCAGCACGGCCTCCAGGGCAGCGTGCAGGGTGCTCGCGCGGCCGCCTTCAGCATGTACCCGAGCGATGTGTCCAGCTCGATTCCGGGCTCGCCTTGACTCATGTGTCAGTATTCTGACATACATTGGGTGTGTCAGAAGACTGACATGCATATGAGGAGGCAGGAATCTTGTGGCCGTTACCGGACCCGACTTCATTTCACTGCAGGTGCTGCGACCTGGAAGACATCCGTCCGGCTTTCTGCAGCGGTACCTGGGCCTGAAGCGCTCCAACGCGGGACCGCCGCACGCTGTCGTGTTCGACACCAAGCCGATCGCGTTCGCCGTCCGCGACGTCGTCGCGGGCGTCGACCTGGACGCGATCGCGCAGCCGGGCCAGGGAATGGCGCTGTGGCTGCACGCCCCCGACGCGCAGGACATCCACGACGCCCTCGCCGCCGCCGGCGCGACGATCGTCTCAGCGCCCGTTGACGGGCCGTTCGGCCGCACTTCGCGTTCGCGGACCCCGACGGCTACCAAGTGACCCTGCACGACCGCGGCTGAGCCGGGCCTTCCGGTCTTCGGCGCGGCAGTGGCCCGCAACGTGCTCCAGCAGTCAAGATCGGCCATGCGGTTCCTCCTCGGTGTGACTTAGACGCGGGCAAGCGCCTCGCGCAACGGGTCAAGACCCATAGCGCCCAGGCTGAGTGCCCTGGCGTGAAAGTCCTTGAGGCTGAAGGCGCCTGCGGCCCGTGCCATGGCATCCTCCCTGGCCTGTAGCCAGATCCGCTCGCCCAGCTTGTAGGAAGGGGCCTGACCGGGCAAGCCGAGGCAGCGACGCAGCTCGGAGCGCAGTTGCCGTTCATCCCAGCTGGAGTGGGCGCGCAGCAGCTCCCAGGCGATCTCGGCATTCCAGCGCTCGCCCGCGCGCCAGCCGGCGCCCCTTGGCACCTCCAGTTCCAGGTGCACCCCGATGTCCAGGGCCACTTGGGCGGTGAGCAGTTGCTGGCTGTCGAGCATCCCGAGATATGCTCCCGGGTCGTCCAGGTATCCGAGCTCTCCCATGAGCCGCTCCGCGTAAAGCGCCCAGCCCTCGCCGTGGCCGGATACCCAGGACATGCGCTGCCAGCGGTTCAGGCTCTCCCGGTCCGCCAGGGCGTGCGATATCTGCAGGTGATGGCCGGGAACGCCCTCGTGGTAGACGACCGTGATCTCCTTCCAGGTGGAGAAAGTCTCAACGCCGTCCGGCACCGACCAGCACATCCGCCCGGGCCGGGACCAGTCATCGGAGGGCGCGGTGTAGTAGATCCCCCCGTCGTTGGTCGGTGCGATCACGGCCTCGATCCGGTGCGCGGGCTGCGGGATGTCGAAGTGCGTCCCGTCCAGCTCCGCAATGGTGCGCTCGGCCAGTTCCTGCATCCAGGCACGGAAGTTCTCGCGCCCTCGCACGCGCCGGGCCGGGTCTTCGTCCAGGATCGCCACGGCCTCCTGCACGGTGGCCCCGGGCCGGACCAGGTCACTGACCCGCGCCATCTCGGCCCGCAGCCGGGCGAGTTCCTCCCAGCTCCAGGCGTAGGCCTCCCGCAGATCCACGGCCGCGCCGAGCCAATACCGCGAGGCCCGGGCGTAGACCTCAGGCCCGCAGGCATCCTTCTCCGGGGCCAGCGGCATCAGCTCGCGGTCGAGGAAGGCGCCAAGCTCGGCCGTGGCGGCCGTGGCCGCGCCCGCGGCCACGGCCAGCTCCCCCCGCAGCGAGTCCGGGACCCCGGTCAGCCGCCCGGCCAGTCCTGAATAGAAGGAATCCCCGGGCTTGGCCCAGGCCGCGCACTGCCCGGCGGCCTCCTCGACCTGCCGCCTGGCCGAGCAGCGGCCATCCCTGGCCGCGTCGAGCAAGGTCGCGGACAACTGGCGTAAGCCCGCGGCACCGCGGCCATCCGCTGGGCGATGTTGGCGGCGGCCTCCTCGCCGTCGGTGGGCATCAGGTCGAAGACCTCGCGCACCCGCTGCACCCAGCTGGTGATGGTGTTGAGTTCGCTGGTGGTGTCGCCGGCGTCGAGCACTCCCCAGCCAGTGCCAGCCGCTCCCGCATCGCGGCCCGCGCGACCTGCTCGCGCGGCTCCGGGGCCTCGGCCGCGTCAAGGGCCGCGGGGTTGAGCGATCCAGCCCGGCCCGGTCGGCGAACCCGTCAGCACCGAGATCCGCCAGCTCGTGGTCGTGCCTCCCGATCCCGGTGTAAGCGGCGTAGCACGGGTCCAGGGCGGCGGCCCGCTCGACGTACTCCGCCGCGATGTCGTCGATCGAAGGCATACTAAAACCTAGCCCCGGGCCCGCGCACCGGGTAAGGC
>CAVQOE010000029.1:0-451181 GCA_963714295.1 uncultured Actinomycetota bacterium
CGGCCTGGGCCTGGACTCCTACCGAACAGCACGGCACGGTCTCCGGCATCCCGCTCCCGCCGGGCCTGTCCGAGGGCTCGCGGCTGCCGGAGCCGATCTTCACCCCGACCACCAAGGCCACGGTGGGACATGACGAGTTCCTCACCTTCGCTCGAGGTCGCGGCCAGATCGGCGGACGGCACCGCGGACGAGCTGCGCCGCATCACGCTGGAGGTGTACCGCCGCGGCGCCGACCTGGCCGCTGAGCGCGGGCGTCATCATCGCCGACACCAAGCTCGAGTTCGGCCAGGCGCCCGATGGGTCGCATCGTCCTGGCCGATGAGCTCCTGACCTCGGACTCATCGCGGTTCTGGGCGGCCGAGGAGTGGCAGCCCGGCGGCCCGCAGCGCTACCTGGACAAGCAGTTCGTCCGCGACTGGTCCTCCACCATCACCAGCTGGGACCGCACAGCGCCCGGGCCCGAGGTGCCGCCCGATATCGTCAAAGCCACGCAGGCCCGCTACGTCGAGCTTTTTGAGCGCATCACCGGCACCCAGTGGCAGAGGACCGCTAACGGCGACCTAGCGCCGCACCCGCTGCCCACACACTCAGTAGTGTGCACGGGGACAACATACTCATGGCCAGCGACACCTACTGTGGCTGTCTCGCTTGTGCCGGGACAGGCATGTTGGCTGCGTCAAGCTAGCCGCCAGGTCTGGTCGCCGATGCTGGCGATGACATCGATGTGCCCGCCCAGTGCGTGGATGTAGGCGCGCACGACGTCGATGCCCGAGTTACTCGCCGTCTCGATCTTTGATACGCGGGCCTGGACACACGCGAGGCCGGCTGGCTCTTCCGCCTCGCGGGTGGTCTCCGCCGCCTGACGCATCTCGGCGAGCTGATGGCCTCGGATGTGGGCCTCGTGGCGCTCCTTCCCGGCCAGGGCCCTGCCGGTGGCCTGCTCGGCCGCGGTGCGCGGATCGGCGGCCCGGCCCTTGGACCGCACATCGCTCCACTTAGAGTAACTATCGTTCATCGCCTGCCTGCCTCCAAAAACCAGGTGCTCGGCATGGCCAGTCCGCCGGCGGTGTTGGCCTGGGCCGGTGCCCAGCCTTCCCAGTTGCCCGACTTATCCCCCGCGACGAGGAAGATCGCCTCGCGTTTCAGGGTCAAACACGAAGAGGATCCGGATCTCGGTTGCCCCGCTCGATGCAGGGCGCAGCTCTTTCATATTGGGACGCGCTGCCCTTGATCGATCCACGAGCGGGCGCCCAAGCGAGGGCCCTTCAGCGACAAGTTGATCGATGGCCTGCTCGATGAGGTCAGCGGGCTCCGGGTCGTTCTCGCAGATCGACAGGTACCACGCTTCGACGTCCTGGTGGAGGCTTACCTCCCCACTGTTCACGTTTCATTATAACCTATCAGTCATGAAAGGAAAGTGCCGGTAAGCCCTCGGGAAGCAATGGGCATGTCGTGACAGTACTGCCGAGTCGAGCGACAATGGCTCTTTGGGCTTACGTTGGTCGCGATGTCGCTTGCCCCACGCTCGGGAGGTTGCGGCGGCAGGCCTGGGGTCCACCAGCAGCAACTCGGCGGCGCGTTGCGCGATCAGGTTCCGCGACGAGTCGCCCAAAGTCACCGCGTCCGGCTCCGCAGGCTCGTCCGGTACCACGGTGCGACGAGCTACCGTTTTCTCCGCCCGCGACCCGTCGACGGCTCGCCGCGATCCTCGATCGTGCCTTAGCCGCAGCGATCGTCGTGGCCGATGCGCCCACCAGCTCGGCGGCGGCGGACTTCATCTCTTGCAGGCGACGCCGCACCATCCGGAAGCGGCTCGCCAGGCGGTGGCGCCAGGATCCAGCCGCCACCCGTTTCTCAGTCCCGCACGATTCCGGGGTCGACCAGCGGCCGGGCCCGTAGAAGAGAACGCAGGGTCTCCTGCGTATGCGCGGGTCTCCGGGGGTTGTCGCCTGCTGGTTGTACCGGCGGGCGCCTTCGGCCGCGATCTCGGTGTCGATGTGGGCGCGGGCTGGGTGAGCACCAGGTAGCTGCCGGGCGGGCACGGCGGCCATGGCGGTCGCGATCGACGCCCGGCGGGGTCCTCGGAATCGGCAACAAGGTGCAGCACCCCGAGGAACAGGACGGCGACCGGCTGCCCGAAGTCGAGCGCGCCCCACCACCTCCTGCAGGATCTTGCCCATGTCCTTCAGGTCGGCGTCCAGGTGGGCGCCGCCACCTCCGGCGTGCTGGCCAGCAGCGCGCGGGCGTGCGCGGACGGATCGGGCGTGGGCGGCGTAGACGACCTGACTCGGGCGCGGACAGACTGGGCGACCTCGTGCGTGTTGTTCGCGGCGGATGCCGGTGCCGATGTCGAGGAACTGGCGGAGCCGCCTCGGCGGCCAGGAAGCGGACGGCCCGGCCGAGGAACGCGCGGTTGTAGCGGATGTCCCTGATGATCGTCGGCCAGGCAGCGATGACCGCCTCGGCGGCCTTCCGGTCGGCGTCGAAGTTGTCCTTCCCGCCCAGCCAGTAGTCGTACACGCGGCCGGGTGGGCGACGCTGGTGTCGAAACCCGGCGGCAGCCCATGGTAGCCGTCATCGGCTCCGGGGAGTCCCGTCATCGGTCGTCTCCTCCTCCATCGCCAGGCCGGTTCTTCGTGTCTATCAACGATATCGTGTGCCCCCAGCCGTGGATATCACCGCCAAGGGAACACGTCAAGCGACACGGAGGCGCGATGATCTCGTCCGGACAGCTGATCGGCTTCACGCTGGCGTCGTTCGTGCTCATCGTGGTGCCCGGTCCTGGCGTGCTGTTCGTCGTGGGGCGGGCGCTGTCGCACGGCCGGCGGACCGCGTTCGCGACCGCGGCCGGGCACGCGGCGGGCAACTACGTGGTGGCCGCCTGCGTCGCGGTCGGCCTGGGCACGTGCTGCAGCGTTCGGCGCAGGTATTCATCGCGGTCAAGCTGATCGGGGCGCTGTACCTGGTGATCCTGGGCGTGCAGGCGATCAGGCACCGGCGGTCGCTGGCCACGGCGATGTCGGCGGCGGCGGGCTCGAGCGACGGCTGGCGCGCGCTGCGGGACGGGCTGGTCGTCGGGGTGACCAATCCGAAGACCTACATCTGTTCGGCGCGATCCTCCCGCAGTTCGTCAACCGCGGGGCCGGGAACGTCCCCGCGCAGATGCTGCTGCTCGCCCTGATCTCCGTCGCCATCGGGCTGGTCTCCGACAGCACCTGGGGCCTGGCCGCCAGCGGGGTCCGCGCCTGGTTCGCCGGGTCGCCGCGCCGGTACGAGCTGGTCGGCGGCGCCGGCGGCCTGGCGATGATCGGCGTCGGCGTCACTATCGCCGTCACCGGCCGCAGAGCTGACCCGGGCCGGGTGGTTAAACCGGCTTTTTTGGCCTGTAGCCGCGCCATGTAGTCGAGGCCGAGCTACGCGAAACACGCGCACGCTTCCCATACCACCCCATTCCGCCCGATGATCAGCAGGTCTGCGAAAATCGAAATCCATACAAGTTCAATCGAATGTCCGCTGATGAAACCTTCTTTTCGGTTGCGCAAGATTGACCTGGGAGAAGCGATTGGCTCTTCTCTCGGCAGGAGCGTAAGTTACCCGCGGGGACCACTTGCATAAGCATGCGCATGGGTCGAGTGCTGGGGTTATGGAAAGGAGTCCACTGTCGCGCCAGTCTTGGCTGCGTCTATTCTGCCGTGCCCGTTATCTGGTCGGCGGCTCGGCGGCGGCGGGCTGGCTCTTCTCGGGGTGGTGGTACCCGCCGGCGCGGCCAGCGCGGCCTCGGGTGGCTGTCACCGGCGCCGCCGTGGTGACGTGCACCTTTTACGACACCGGCGGCGCCGAGTCCTGGACCATGCCCGGCGGGGTCACCGCCCGCCCAGTCCGCCCTCTATGGCGCCGAGGGCGGGCAAAGTTTTTAACGCCGCCTCGGGAATGGGCGCGGAGGTGATCGGCGCCCTGCCGGTGACGCCGGGCAGCTCGCTGAGTGAACGTTGGGCAGGGACAAGACGACGAGGATATCCCGTTCGGCAGCAGCGGGGGCGGCGGAAACAACGGCCTAAGCGGCGGCGGGGCATCCGACATCCGCGACGGGAGCTACTCGCTGGCGGACCGGCTGCTGGTGGCCGGCGGCGGAGGCGGCGGCGGCCTCGGGCAACTCAGGCACGCTTCACAACGACGGGGGTGGCGCCGGGGGGAACGCCGACTTTCTCCCGGCGGGACGGGGCGCGTGCACCCTTAGCTCCTGTCGGCAAAGCGTATCCGGCGGCGGTGGCGGCGGGGCGGGCACGACCTCGGCGGGCGGCGCGGCCGGACCAGCCGGGGTGGTCACATCGGGCAGCGGCTGCGTCGACATCCCCACTGGCAGCGCCACAGCGGGCGCGCTTGGCGTCGGCGGAAACGGCGGCAATGGCTGGAGGAGGAGGGCGGCAGCGGCTACTACGGCGGGGGCGGCGGCGGCGCTGCGTTTTCCAACCAAGGGGGCTACTTCGCCGGGGCAGGCGGCGGCGGCGGGGGGGCCAGCTCGCCGGCTCTGCCGCTGACGCGTCGGTCAGCGACGGCGTCGCCTCACCCCGACGACGTGACCGACGGCGAGGTGATCATCGGCTACTTCGGCGGGGGTCACGGTCACGGCGACGGTCAGCGGCTCGCAGGCCTAGGGTCGTCGGCCCCGGTGTCGAGCGACAGCCTCGCGCCGTCGGGTGTGGCCGTCTCGGGAGACCCGTCGTGCACCGCGGTCAGCGGCGGCACCGCGATCAGCGCGGGCCTCGGCGCGGCGCTGCACGATCGACTCCGCCAGTTCTCAGGGCTGGCGCACCAAGCGGGTACACGCTGACCTACACCGGCGGCGCTTACACCGTCACCCGGGCCGGCCCAGGCGATCACCTTCACCGCACCCGTCTCCGGCACCGCGCGGCGGCGCGGCGACGCTCGACCGCCGGCCGGCGGCGGCTCCGGCAACCCGGTCAGCGTCTCGGTGAACTCGTCGTCGGGCTTGCGGGTCTGCACCGTGGCCGGCGCCGGCCGTCACCTACACCGGCGCCGGGTCCTCGCGGCGTCGACGCGAACCAGCCGGCAACGCCCTCCGCAAGGCCCCGACGGTCGCCCCGCACCATCGCGGTGCAGGCCGCCGCCCGGCCGCCGGCATCTCGCCGCCGCCTCCCCGCCGCCCGCCCCGCCGCGACCCGACGCCTGCGCCGACCAGTCCACCCAGCCACCGGCACCCCCGGCCCGTCGTTCTGCACCTCAAGCGCCGGCGCACCCTCCTGGCTAGCCATCAACCCGGCCACCGGCACCGTCACCGGCACACCGCCGGCACCGATTGGTACCGCGGCACCGTCGCCGCCGCGAGACTCCGCCCGGGACCGCGACCGCCGGCCGTCACCGGCGACGAGGAGCGACAAGGCGGACCGGCGGCCCCGCTCCCGCCCGTCCTGCCCTGACCGCTCCGCGGCGGCTCCGGCACCTGCCATGACCATCACCGACGACGGGCTGGCGCAGGCCACCAAGGCCACCGCCGGGGCCGTGGTCCCCACCCTCAAGGTCAGCGGTGCTCCGCGAACTGCTGGCGCCTCGGCGGCCTGCTCTGCTGGTCCCTCGGCTCGCTGCAGGCCGGGCAGTCCGACACCCTCACCATCAGCGTGACCGCCGCCCGAACCGGGATCGCACTGATCGCGGCCACCAGCGGCACGGCCAACCCCGACCCAAGCCTGCTCAACAACCTCGCCTTCGCCACCGTCAAAATCACCCTGACCAACCGGCCAGGCGTCTGGACGGCAAAGCCCCGGATCGCTCGCGTAACCGGTCACGGCCGCATCGCGCGGCGGCTCACTCTCCCGCCGCCCGGAGGCGAAACGCGACCGGGTGACGCGAAGCACGCGTACGTTCAGGATAAAGATGTTGATTCTTCCGAACGCACGCGTGGTTCCACGCGGACGGCCCGTTGCCCTCGGCCTTGGCCGAGACCGGCGGGGTGGGCAGCCAGGCGTCGCCCGGCTCGACGATGAAGGTGTAGTCGAGGCTGTACCAGGGCCCGGTCACGTCCGGGTCGGCGCCTGCTCAGTCCTCATGCCGTACGTAGCCGGAGATGAGCGGGCCGGCGACGCCGAACTGGGCGTCGGTGTCGAGCATCGGGTCGTCGTGGCTGTAGATCCTCAACGCGATCGTCTTGTAGCCGGGCTTGTAGACCATCGCGTGCACGTGCGCCGGCCGGAAGGGGTGCCGGTTGAGCGCGGTGAGCAGGTCTCCGACCGGGCCGTCATCGGGATCGGGTAACCCGACGGCCGGACGCTGCGGAAGGAGAACACGCCGTCCTGGTCGGTGCTGGAACCTGCCCCGCAGGTTCCATTCGGCCTGCTCGGGGTCTTGGTTCTCGTAGAGGCCGACGGGCGAGGCGTGCCAGACGTCCACCTCGGCTCCGGCGACCGGCGGGCCGTCGGTGCCGAGGACCGTGCCGGTGAAGAACAGCGGCGGGCCCTCGGTGGGCGAGCGGACGATCGAGTCGCCGTTGGCCATCACCGGGGCGCCCTGCCGCCAGAACGGGCCGAGCAGGTTGGCCGAGGTCGGCTGCTCCTCGGTGCCGTTGTTCATCAGGCACACCAGGGTCGACAGGCCCAGGTGCCGGCCATCAGCCGGACCTCATTGTGGCTGGGCGTGGTAGCTGCCCGAGCCGGGCCACCAGGTTGATGCTGGCGTCGAATTCCGCTTCGGTCAGCCGGACCTCGCGGGCGAAATCATGCAGATGGCGCACCAGGGCCGGCACGATCTCCCGCACTCGCGGGTCGTCGGCCCGCTCGGTCTCGGCCAGTACTGCCTCGGTGAGCTGCAGCTCATCCTTAACGATCATGTCCGTCTCCCGACCCATCGGCGAGCCTTGGCTACGGGCACCGTACCCGCGTCTTAGGCCTCGGGCCAGAGATCCTCCGGCTCACGTCCCCGCGTCTCCGGCAGCAGCCAGAACAGCCCGACCGCCGGCACCATCGGCAGGAAGGTGAGCAGCCCGGCGGTCGTGAACGGGTGACCGGAGCGGGCCACCACGCCGAAGACGATCAGGCCGATCACGGCGCCGAGCACCCCGGCCGCCAGCGACCAGCCGAACACCGACGCCCGCACCGAGGTGGGAAACAGCTCGCTGGTCAGGGCGCCCATTGCCGGCCGAAGACCGAGGCGGCGAGGACCTCGAGGGTGTAGCCGGCGACCAGTGCCGGGGCAGCGCCGCTGTAGGCCAGCACGGCGAAACCGGCCATCGCCACCATCGCGATCGTGCCCGTCAGCCGCAGCCCACCCGGTCGGCCAGCCACCGCCCGGCCACCAGCCCGGCGAACCCGGCGACGCCGGCCAGCGCGACCATGGCGGCGGTCACGTCGCCGGCCTGGTGCAGGAAGTTCTGCGCGAACAGGAAGATGAAGCTGTTGGCCGGCCCGGTGATCACGTTGACGGCGAAGGCCAGCACCACGATCACCGCCAGCCGGGCCCGGAACGGCCGGGCGATGGCGCCGAAGACCGGGGTCCGCTGGTCGGAGCGGGCGGCGGACACGGCGTACCGGTCCGGCTCGGTGAGCCAGCGCCGGAGCAGCGGCAGCAGCGCCAGCGGGACCAGGGCCAGCACGAATACCCCGCGGAAGCCGAGCACGCCCGCCGCCAGGCTGTGCGCGATGGCGATGGCCCCGGCGCCGAGGCCGTAACCGGCGGCGACCAGCGCCACCGCCTTCGTCCGGTCGGATGAGGCGGTCTGCTCGGTCGCGTCGACCTGGGCCAGGCCGTTGGTGGCGCTAGCAGCGGCCGCCCGGCGGCGAAGATGGCCACGAACCACCAGTAGGTCGGGCTGGCCGCGGCCAGCGCGGTCAGCGTCAGCCCCGCGCCCACGGTGATCAGCAGCATCCTGCGGCGGCCGAAGCGGTCGGCCAGGCCGGTACCAGCAGGCCGCCCACCGCCGCCAGGCGGATGATGGCCAGCCCCACGCCCAGGTCGGTACCGGAAACGCCGGCCTGATCGGCGAACGTCGCGCCGCCGTGCGTCACCTGGCCGAACCCCTGGGCCACGCTGCCGAGCGCGGCGACGACGCCGAACTGCGCGAACCCCGAGGCGAAGGCGGCGATGGCAACGGCAACGACGGCTTGGTCGGTCCAGCGATGCAGAACGAGTCCGGCCGTTCGGGCTCAGGGGCCGTGCTCGGCACGTGGCCACTGTATTGCCTGGCCGCCGATGGGTGGCCTAACGGCCTATGGGTAGAGTCAGGGGATGTTGAAGAAGATTTCGAGGTCCTGCTTGTTCCTCCACCCGATCGCGGTGGTCCTCGTGGATCAACCTGGCGATCCGCACGGATATCGGGGTCGGCGCGAAGATCGCCTGGGCGCTGTGCTCGATCGTCCCGCTGCGTTCCCTGGTCTCCGTGCTGACCGGCAACGACCTTTGGTAAGCGACCGGACGGGCGCGCCCGCTACAGGGCCGCCCGGCGCGGTGCTTAGGGCGGGGCGGTGCCCGGCGGGGGCCGATTACGGCGGAACGGGTGAACTCCCATACAGATAAGTGCCGATCGGCGAGCTCGCGCCGGGCTGCGCTCGCTTCCCGTTTGTACCGGGCTGGCGGCGTGACCTCAAGTGACTGATTTCATACGGTGAGGCAGGCGCTTTCATCGACAATTTTCCGGTTCCGGCCTTTCTGATTAGGCCGCCAACCCCGATTCTAATGTGAAGCGGCGAGCTGATAGCGGGCCGGTCCGGTTACGCCAGGTCCACCTCGAATTCGGCGGCTACCTCGTCCCGCAGCTTGAGCGCGCCGAAGAAGCCCGAGTACGGCTTGATCCCGAAGGCCGACTGGACAATGGGGGCGGTCCCCCGATAGCGGCCAGGCGCCGGATTGGCCACCTGCAGCCGGACGGGCTGGGACCTGCCGTTAAGCGTGAGCGTTCCCTCGATCGCGCCGCCGACGGCCGAGGGGACGACCCGGGTAGAACGGAAGGCGGCCGCTCCGCCACGCGGGCAGGATCTTGCGCATGGTCGACTCGATGTCCCGGCGGTCCGAGTCGGTCAGCGGACGGGCGCCGCCGCTCCCCGCCCGGACGGTCAGTGAGCCGAGATCAAGCTCGGCGCTGATCGTGGCCGCCGCCAGGCCGCCATCGTCGGCGCCGGGGACGGTGATGTCAGCCGACCACCGGGTGATCTCGAGCTCCAGGTCGTGGCCGACCTTCGCGGCCAGCCCGGCCCGGCTCGTCTTGACGACAAGGCGCCCGGTGCCCGGCGCGAGCGTGTAGTTACCGCTGACATCAGCCATCGCCCCACCGTAGGTCACGGGAAGGGGATGTCGCCGAAAAGCTCGCGGATACGCCGCAGGTCCCGCAGTCGCGGCTCGGTAGCGCCGCCCACCCAGCGGCTGACCGTCTTCACCGAGACGCCCAGCTGCCGTGCGGCCGCCTCCATGGTCATGCCCTCCCGGCGGAGCACGCTGCCCATCCAGTCGGCGAACGACTCCGTGTCCTCTTCAGCCGGGAGGGCGGCATCCCCGCCGGTTACGGCGACTGGCTCGTCGGCTCGCAGGAAGGACGTCAGTGAGCCCAGGCCTGTCGGCGTCCACAGCGTGGGTCCGGAGCGGAGCACGTCCACCTCGACGTGATCGGGGAAAATGCGGAACGAGACGTTCATCGCGCCGGTCGAACCGACCGTGTCGAGCAGCGCCTGCGACACGGTATCGCCTACCTCGCGGTTATCCTCCGCCGACAGCGGCGACTGGGCCAGGCAGTGGTGGACGAAGTCACGGATATCGGGAATTGAGGATGGCCGGGTGGGAAAGGTCTGCGACACGACGACGACCGGAACGACCTCGATGTTCCGGCTGATCGCGTAGTCTGGCCTGTCCATCTCCGCCATCCGGTCGGGGCTGATCGTGCAACGCCGACGCATTAGCGGGGCGTCGTTATACGAGGGTACGTGCAAGTCAGCACATCAAACGACTCGGCCCGCCGGGACATATTTGTCAGCCTTAGGACGGTTGTGTCCGTGAAACCGCGAACACCGGGATTACGACGCTTTACAGCTGGGCACTGGCCGCATGAAGCGAGGTGGCGGTCTCCTGTTCGTCCGAATCCTCCGAATGTCGTACCGGCTCGATACTATGTTCCCGTAATGTCGGGGCGGCGTGGGGAGTGAGGCGGACGGTGAAGGTGGTGCAGGCGTACCGGTTCGCGCTTGACCCCACCCCGGCGCAGGAGCGGGCGCTGCGGTCGCATGCGGGGGCGGCCCGGTGTCGCGGACCGCGCAGCGCTGGTTCGTCTCCTTCACTGTCGAAGTCGAGCGCGCGGAGCTGGGGCGGCACGCCACGGCCGGGGTCGGCGGCCGGGGTCGACCTGGGGGTCAAGACGCTGCTGACCGGGGTCGATGACCGCGGGCGGCTGATCACCGTCGCCGGCCCGAAGCCGCTGCGGGCAAGCCTGCGGAAGCTGCGCCGGGCGTCCCGCGCGCACTCCCGCCAGCAGCCCGGGTCAGCGGGGCGGCGCAGGAGCGCCGCGCGGCTGGCCCGCCTCCACGCCCGGATCGCCAGCCTCCGCGCGGACGCGCTGCACAAGGCGACCACGGCGCTGGCGGCCCGGTATGAGACGGTGGTGGTGGAGGACCTGAACGTCGCGGGGATGGTCGCTAATCGGCGGCTGGCGCGGGCGGTCTTTGATCAGGGGTTCGGGGCGGTGCGGCGGATGCTGGGGTATAAGACAGCACGGGAGGGCGGGCGGCTGGTGACAGCGGACCGCTGGTTCCCGTCGAGTAAGCGGTGCTCGGGTTGCGGGTCGGTGAAAGCCAAGCTGACCCTGGCCGAGCGGGTCTACCAGTGCGGGGGGTGCGGGCTGGTGCTGGGCCGGGACGTGAACGCGGCCCGGAATTTGCTCGTTGCTGGCCGCCAGTGGGGCGGACAGGGTAAATGCCTGCGGAGCGGCGGTAAGACCCGGCCTTATGGCCGGGCGCGCTGCGCTGAAGCAGGAACCCGGCACCGCGGACGCGGGTCAGACCGGGACCGCCGCCCACCGGGCGGCTACGGCATGAGCACTATAAGAGCGCTCAACCGCAACGGTTATTCATACCGAGGACTTGACCAAGGTCTATCCCGGTACCGACTTCACCGCGGTTGACCAGCTCAACCTCGACGTGCAAGCGGGAGAGATCTTCGGGCTGCTCGGGCCTAACGGCGCGGGCAAGACGACCACGGCCGGGATGCTGACCACCCGGGTCGTCCCGACGTCGGGGAAGGCGTTTCTCGGCGGGGTCGACGTCGGCGCGCAGCCGGCCCTGGCCAAGCAGCTGAGCGGCATCGTCTCGCAGCAGAACACGCTGGACCGGCAGCTCACGGTCTGGGAGAACCTGTACTTCCACGGGCGCCTGTTCGGCATCGGGGCGAAGGAGTCCAGGAAGATCGCCGACGAGTTGCTCGCCCGGTTCCAGCTGACCAAGTGGGCCAAGGCGTCGGTTTACGCGCTGTCCGGCGGCATGGCGCAGCGGCTGATGGTGGCGCGGGCGATCTTCCACCGGCCGTCGGTGCTCTTCCTCGACGAGCCGACGGCGGGGCTCGACCCGCAGAGCCGGCTGGCGCTGTGGGATCTGCTGCACGAGCTGCACAACGACGGCCAGACCATCCTGCTCACCACGCACTACATGGAAGAGGCCGACCAGCTCTGCGACCGGGTCGCCATCATGGACCACGGCCGCGTCCTCGCCCTGGACACCCCGGCCAACCTCAAGCGGTCGATCGAGGCCGACACCATCGTCACCGTGCGGACGACCGGCGACCTCGACCAGCTCGGCGAGCTTCTGGCCAGGGAGGTGGCCGGCGTTACCCGGACCCGCTCGAACGACGGCCGGCTCGAACTGCACGTGCAGGGCAGCGAGCGGCTGGTCCCGCGCATCGTGCTCGCCGCCGAGCACGGCGGCTTCGACCTGCTCGACGTGTCCGTCGCCGAGCCCAGCCTGGAGACCGTCTTCATCAACTTGACCGGAAGGGAGCTCCGGGAAGAATGACGACCTCGGCCACAACGCAGCCGCAGGCAGAGCAACCGCTAGCCCGGATCGGCGGCGGCCCCACCCGCTCGGTGGCCGCCGCGAGCTGGACCGCGCTCGGCGCACTGCTGCTGCGCGACCTGGTGGTGCTGCGCAAGCACCTGCGGGAGTTCGTGCTGCGGACCATCATCCAGCCGTTCCTGCTCTGCTTCGTCTTCCTCTACGTCTTCCCGAAGATCGGCCAGGGCGTCGGCGCCGGCCACGGTACCGCCGCGGAGTCGGACTTCGCGACCATCCTGGTGCCTGGGGTGGTGGGGATCTCCATCATGTTCCAGGGCGTGCAGTCCATCGCGCTGGCCATGGCCCAGGAGTTCGGCTTCACCAGGGAGATCGAGGACCGGGTGCAGGCGCCCTGCCCGATCTGGCTGGTCGCCATGGCCAAGGTGCTGTCGGGGGCGGCGCAGGGCATCATCTCGGCGATCATCGTGCTGCCGATCGCCTCGGTCGTGCACGCCGCGGGGGTGACCGCCAACATCACCCTGCACTGGTGGATCATCCTCACGATGGTGCCGCTGGCCTGTATCGCGATGGCGGGCCTGGGCCTGCTCCTGGGCACCAGCTTCGAGCCGAGGAACATCGGCCTGATGTTCGGCTTCATCATCTTGCCGATCACATTCCTCGGCGGCACCTACTACTCGTGGACGAAGCTCTCCCCGGTGACCGTGGGCGGCTGGCACTGGCTGCAGACGATCGTGCTGATCAACCCGCTGATCTACGTGAACGAGGGGATGCGGGCGGCCTTCACCAACGCGCCGCACATGCAGCTCTACGTGATCTACCCGGTGGTGGCCGGCTTCGCCGTCCTCTTCCTGTCGATCGGGCTGCGCAACTTCCGGCGGCGCGTGCTCTCCTGACGACGTCACCCGGCCAGGTCGGTGCGCGCCCCACGCCGGCAACTCGGCATCAGTGTTGCCTGATCCCCCAGGAACTGTGACCGTTGACGGTACTAGGGTTGGCCCTGATGAACACTGACACGACTCCCCCGGACCTGTACCTCGTCGTCGGCTATGACGGCTCCCCTCCTTCCAGCCGCGCGCTTGACGCCGCCGTCCGGTTGCTGCACGGCCGCTCCGGCCGCATCGACGTCGTGTACGTGGCGCACATGCCCGCCCTCGACATGATGTCGGCCGACGCGGTGGGCGAGATGCAAAATGACTTCGACGAGATCGAGCAGGACCTGCGCACCTCGGCCGGCGAGCAGCTGCGCGACCACGAGGAGCGCTGGACCTTCGAGCGGCGCCCGGGCCTGATCGGCGAGGCGCTGATCGCTGCCGCGAAGAACATCAGCGACGCTAACCCGGACGCCATCGTGACGATCGTGGTGGGGAGCTCGTCACAGGCGCTGCACCGGGTGGTCGGGTCGGCCGCCGTGGCCCTGGTCCGTCACGCGCCGGTGCCCGTCGTAGTGGTGCCCTAGCCGCGGCCATCCTGGAAGACCGGGTCAGCTGAGGTTGTGGCGCTGGGCGTAGGCGATGGCGGCCACCCGGTCGCGGGAGCCGGTCTTGGCGAAGATCCGGTTGATGTGCGTCTTGACCGTGTGGTTGCTCAGGAAAAGCCGTCCGGCGATCTCCGGGTTGGTCAGGCCCTGGGCGATCAGGCCGAGGATCTCCACCTCGCGGTGGGTCAGGCCGTCCGGTGGCTCCGGCGTCCGCGCGGCCGCGCCCGACTCCGCCAGCGAGGGGGCCGGAGCCGCCGGCGCCGCGGCGGCGGAACCCGCGGCGGCGGCCAGCAGCGTGGCCCGCACTCGCGGGTCGAAGACGGTCAGGCCCTCGGCCGCGGCCTGCAGGGCGCGGCCGATGTCGGTGCGGTCGGCGTCCTTGGTGAGGTAGCTGCGCGCGCCGGCCTGCAGCGCCTCGATGACGGTGTTGTCATCCGCGTAGGTGGTGAGCACGACGATGGCGACGCCGGGATGCTCGGCGGTCAGGCGGCGGGTGGCGCCGATGCCGTCAAGCACCGGCATGTGCAGGTCGAGCAGGATCGCGTCCGGCTGCTGCTCGGCCACCAGTTCCAGCGCCTGCTCGCCGTCCGCGGCGGCGCCGACCACGTCGATGCCGGGGAGACCGCCGAGCAGCAGGACCAGGCCCTCGCGGACGCTGGCCTGATCGTCGGCGATGACGACGCGCAACGGCTGATCGGCGCTCATCAGCCGGTCGCCTCGGGCGGCGCGGGAGACGCGGGGGTGGATCCGGGAACCGATTCGGCGGCCATGCTCGGAGACGCTAGCGGAAGGGCGGCGGTCACCGCCCACTCCCCGTCGCGCGGGCCGGCCGTCAGCGTGCCGTTCAGCAGCCGCAGGCGTTCCCCCATGCCGGTCAGCCCGTAACCGCCGGCGCTGCCCGGCCCGTGGGCCGCGGCGGTGGTTGCCGTTGAGATGATTGACGATGGTCAGCCGGACGTCGTGCTCCCCGTAGTCGAGGCGGACACCGATGTCCTCTCCGGAGGCGTGCTTAGCCGCGTTGACCAGCGCTTCCTGCGCGGTGCGGAGCAGCGCGAGGGTGGCGTCGGGCGGCAGCGGCCTGGCCGCGCCGGAAGTCTCGAAGGTGACCGGTACCTGATACCGCTGCTGGTGGGTGCTCACCAGGCCGTCCAGTTCGGCTGCCAGCGGCAGGGTGTCCACCCGCAGGGCGTGCACCGCACGGCGGGTCTCGGTCAGGCCGTCGGCGGCCATCCGCTGCGCGGTAGACAGCGCATCGACCGCCCGGTCGATGTCCTGGTGGTCGGTCAGCATCGCCTTGGCCGCCTGGATCTGGATGCCAAGGGCGCCCAGGGAGTGCGCGAGCACATCGTGGATCTCGCGCGCGATGCGGGTCCGCTCGTCCAGCACGTCGGCCCGGCGCTGCTCGGCCCGCAGCCGCTCGTACTGTTCGAGCAGGGCGGCGGACTGCTGCGCCTGCACCCGGTAGGAGCGCCGGTTGCGGCCCAGTGAGACGCAGGCCGCGATCAGCAGCGGATAGCCGGCCAGCGTGCCGAAGGTGCAGCCGACCAGCGGGCCGACGATCCAGATCGGGAGAATGCCCGCCGCCGCGACCGCGGTGGCGGCGAGGATGTCCGACGGCGGGTCGAGGTCGGCGCCGGCCGCCACGGCAGCCACCGCGGCGAAGGCGACCAGGCTCTGGCCGCCGCCCGCGGTCACCGCGGCCAGGCCGCTGGCGGCGGCGATCACGCCGAGCACGATGGGCAGGCCCCGGCGGCGGTAGCCGGGGAACTCATCGAGGAGCAGCCACGCCACCAGGGCCAGCCCGACCACCGAGAAGCAGGCGATCTGGATGACCCGGTCGAGCTGCTGATCCGGCGGGTGGTCCGGCGGGTTGAGCAGGGCCACTATCCCGATTACCGCGAACCCCGTGAACCGGATCAGCCAGTACAGCCTGATCGTCATGGGATCAGTATCGCGCCGAGCGGTCACGACCATGGCCACGCGACCCGCCGGCCAGGAACGTCCGGCCGTCCTGCTCGGGCGCGAACGGGATGCCCGCCGCCATGGCCCGGGCCGCGATGACGGCCGCCTGGGCCAGCCGGTTCAGGCCGAGGGTGAACAGCAGCGGGGTGGCGGAGGCGGCGACGTGCGCGCCCGACTTGGCCGCGATCACCATGATCAGGACCCGCCAGCCGATCAGCGCCACCCACAGCCACAGGCCGCGCAGCGGCAGCTGCGCCCAGAGCGAGCCGTTGCGCGACTCCAGCCGGGTTATCGCGCCGAAGGCCAGCCCGATCAGCACCGACCCGGCGGCGCCGACGGCCAGCCACACGATGTCGGCCGTGTTCAGGTGCTTGGCGTGGCTCAGGTCGACGAACCCGACGACGGTGAGGACGGCCGGCGCCGCGATGAGGCGCCTGCCCGCGACCGCCTGGCCGGCCACCTGCTGGTAGATGATGAAGCCGACGGCTCCGATGATGGCGAGGATTTCGAGCCAGGACATGACACATGCTCCCTGTTCACGCGGCCGGCGGGACCGGCGCTGAAGTTGAACGACTGATCCCGACGCTACGGATACCGGCGGTACCAGCGCGTCGGCCCACGGGACCAGTTCCGGGTTGACGCCCGGCGCCGCGCCCTCCTACCACCGGCGAGGCGCCTGGTACCGGGGACCAACCCGCGCTCCGACGCCCGAACCGGGGTGGTCACGCGATGGTGGATGACATCACCGCAACAGCCACCGAGCGAAACGAACCGGAGGACGCCATGTCTCCCCTGACCGAAGCACTGATCATCAACGGCGCCGTACTGATCGCGGTCCTGGAGGGCGACCTCGGCCCGCAGCGCAAGATCGGCAAGTTCCGGATCCTGCGCCCGCTGATCACGATCGCCCTGGTCATCCCGATCTTCATCGACCGGCCGGTCACCCACGGCAGCGGGCTGCTGGTCGAATTGGCCGGCCTCGCCGCCGGGCTGTTCTGCGGCCTGGTCGCCAGCGCGCTGATCAGGGTCTACCGCAGCCCGCGGACCGGCAAGCCGGTCAGCGCGGCGGGCCTGCCCTACGCGCTGGTGTGGATCGTGGTCGTGGGCGCGCGCACGGCGTTCTCCTGGGGCACCGCGCACTGGTTCCCGCACCAGCTCGACCAGTGGTGCCTCGCCCACCAGGTCACCGGGTCGGCCATCACCGACGGCCTGATCTTCATGGCCCTCACGATGGTGCTGGTCAGGACCACTTCGCTGGCGACCCGGGCCCGCCGGCTGCCCGCCGTGCAGGCCCGTACCCCAGTGGCCGTCTGACTTCGACGTAGCGTGGTGGGCATGAGCGTAAGAATCGGAATATCACTCGGGGCGGCGGGCGCGCCCGGCGAGTTCGAGGGATGCGTCGGCCTGCTCGAGGCGGCCGGCGTCGACTCGCTGTGGCTGCCGGAGACCGTCTACGGGCCGTCGGTCGAGCCGTTCACCGGGATGGCGTTCGCGCTGGCGAAGACCGAGCGGCTCAAGGTCGGCAGCGGGATCTCGGTGCTGCCCGGGCGGCACCCGGTGCTGGTGGCCAAGCAGCTGGCCTCGCTGGCCGGGCTGGCACCGCGCCGGGTGCTGCCGGTCTTCGGCCTGCAGCCGGCCCTCCCGGCCGAGCGCGCGCTGTTCCCGGTGCCGCCGGGGCAGCGCGGGGCGGTCTTCGATGAGGCGCTGGCCCTGCTGCGGCTGATGCTGACGACCGACGTGGTGTCGTTCCACGGAACCTTCTTCACGGTGGAGAACGCGTCGGTCGGGCCGCTGCCGGCCAAGCCACTGGATATCTGGCTGGGCGGGTCGGCCGAGGCCGGGCTGCGCCGGATCGGGCGGCTGGCTGACGGGTGGCTCGGCTCGCTGCTCACCCCGGCCGAAGCGGGCGCGGCCGTCGGCGTCATCAACGCCGCCGCCGGCCAAGCGGAAAGGCAGGTGGAGCAGGACCACTTCGGGATCAGCCTGCCGGTCGCGTTCGGCGGCATCCCGGACGCGCTGGCCGCCTCGATCAGGCGGCGCCGGCCGGACGCCGACCCGGCCGCGCTCATCGCGGACGGCTGGGCGGGTGCGCGGGACCTGATCTCTTCGTTCGTGGACGCCGGGCTGAGCAAGTTCGTCATCCGCCCGGCGGCGACCCCGGAATCGTTCGAGGGCTTCGTCGCCGGCTTCGCCAGCCACCTGATGCCCCTCCAGACCTAGCAAATGTTACCCATCTGGTCAGATGCGGCCGGTCGATACAGGTGAGACGGCACGGCATAATACGGTGCTGAGAGAGCGGTCGGGTGTGAGGGAGGGCGGGTCGGGCGTGGGTACAGCCATGGTGGCCGCGCACCGGGGAGTTGCCACCGGGGCGGCAGAGAACACGATCGAGGCGTTCACCAACGCGATCGCGATCGGCGCCCACATGATCGAGTTCGACGTCCGGATGACCCGCGACGGCGAACTGATCGCCTTCCACGACGCCCGCGTCAACGGCGTCGGGGTGCGCAGCCTGACCCGCGACGAGATCGAGTCCGCCACCGGCGTCCGGCCGCCGCTGCTGGCCGAGGTGCTGCGCGCCTGCGCCGGTCGCATCAAGCTGGACGTCGAACTCAAGGAGAACGGCTACGTGCCCGCGGTGATGGCCGAGCTCAGGGCCGTCCTTGACCCCGGTGAGTTCGTCGTGACGTCCTTCCTGCCCGCCGCCGTCGACCGCGCGAAATCCGCGTTCCCCGAGGTCAAGACGGGGTTGCTGATCGGCGGCAGCGCGCGCTGGGCCGGGCTGCCCACCCGCCTGCGCGAGCTGTACCCGGTCGACCTGGCCCGGAAGGTCCGCGCCGATTACCTCGCGCCGCACTACAAGCTGGCCCGGTTCGGCACCGTCCGGCGGGCCGCCGCGGCGGGGCTGCCGTGCCTGCTGTGGACGGTGAACGCGGACCCCGACATCCGTGCCTTCGCCGCCGACCCCCGGGTCGCCGTCATCATCACCGACCACGCGGAGCGCGCGCTCGCCCTCGTCGCCGCCGAGACCAGGGAAAAGCGGCGGGCCGAGGCGGAGCAACGGCCCGTTCAAAATCCTTGAAATGCTTCTGCTGAACGAGGAGTTGCGCTGCCCGCACGGCCCCGCGACCCGCACCCGCGGGAGAACCTAGGCCCGGGTGAAGACCGCGTGGATGGTGATGATGTTGTCCAGGGACATCATGTTCAGCTGGTTGAAGGACATGCCGTAGTCGCCCCGGTTGACCGGCAGCTCGGCGTCCAGGGCAATCTCGTCCCCGCCCGCGGCGGTGACCTTGCCGCCGATGGTGACCGGCCTGGTCTGGCCGAGGACGGTCAGCGTGCCGGAGAAGGCGGCGTCCTCGCCCCCGGCCGACAGGGTGGCCGAGCTGATGGTGACGCTGATGTCGGGGTACTTCGCGGCGTCGAAGAAATCAGCCGACCGCAGGTGGTTATCGCGCCTGGAGTTGCCGGTGTCGACGGACGCCGCCGCCACCGTGATCGTGCCGGCCGCCTCGCCGCCGGCCGAGATGACGGCCGCCCCGGTTACCTGGCTGAAGCGGCCCTTGACCTTGACCAGGTTCCACACGCTCTTGCTGCTCAGGCCGACCGAGGACTTGGCTCCGTCCAGGGTCCAGGCCCCCGCTAGCTTCCCGTCGGCGAGCAGTGCCTGTATCTCTGATGCCATGTCGTGCTCCTGAGGCTTATTTTGTTAGAGGGTAAAAATAGTTTTGATAGCAGAACAATATATAGTGAGCCCAAGTCCGGTCAAGGAGAACAGCGTGAGCGACGAAGCAGGCAGCAGGGAGCACTCGGCGCTGTGCCTGCGGCTGCTGCAGCTGTTCCCGCGGGTTTCGCGGGGCATGCGGCGCTGGCAGGACCAGATCGCGCCCAGCTCCGGCGCCCCGCTCGGCCCGCGCCATGTCGCCGCGCTGCAGCAGCTCCGCGGCGGCCCCGTCACCGTAGGCGAGCTCGCCTCCCGGCTCGGCCTGACCCTGCCCACCGTCAGCGGCGTGCTGGCCGACCTCGACCGGGCCGGGTTCGTCGACCGGCAGCCCGACCCGGCCGACCGCCGCCGCACGCTCGTGCAGATCCACCCGGCCCAGGCGGACGTCGTCGGGCAGTGGCTGGACGGCGCCGCCAGCCCGCTGGCCCGGGTCCTGGACAAGCTCGCGCCCAGCGAGCAGACCGCCTTCCTCAAGGCGATGGACATGCTCGAGGCGGAGCTCAGCGCGGACGACGCGCAACCCTGACCGGCGGCGTCCCAGCCGCCACGCCTTATGTCGGGTCTCAGCCGCCACATGTTGGTTCTCATCCGGCACATGTCGGGTCTCATCCGGCGCGATCCGGGTAAACAAGAACCGACGACCGGATCGAGATGCCATTAACGGGCGGTGAACACGTCGCGGTCGCGGGCGGCTACGGGAGGCGAGTGGCGCTGGAGGCGGCCAAGACAGTCTTCGGGTTGATGCGCCCGCATATCCCGGAAGCCACCGACGGAATCCTGACGTCAGCCGGGATCTGCGAGGGGTTCGCCGGCGCCGACGTCAGCTCGGGCGTGCTGCTTTTCGCCGGGTTCGCCGGGCTGGTGGCCGGGACGCTGGCCATGGGCGCCGTCGAGTACTCCAAACTGCGGGCCGAGCATGACCACCTCGCGGCCCAGCTGGCCGCCGAGCGAGTGCTGCTGGAGACCGCGCCGGACGCGGAGCTCGATGAGCTCACCGAGCTTTACGTGTCCCGCGGCCTCTCGGCCGGGCTGGCCAGGCAGGTCGCCGTCGAGCTGACCGCCCACGACGCGCTTGAGGCGCATGCCGAGGCGGAGTACGGCATCAGGTCCGACTCTCTCGCCGCCCCGCTGCCTGACGCGCTCGCGGTGAGCGCCGCCTTCGCCGCCGGGGCGGTGCTGCCCTGGCTGGCCATTGTGCTCATCCCCGGGCCGTCCAGAGCGCCGGTGACCTTCGTGATCGTGCTGGCGGCGCTGCTGCTGACGGGCTGGGTCGCGGCGCGGATCTCGCACGTCCCCGCGGTGGTCCCGATGGTCCGCACGGCTAGCATCGGCGCCCTGGCGATGCTGATCACCTATCTCGCCGGACGGCTGCTCTACCCGTAACCGCCCCCGGCCGGCAACGGACCTGGCTCCCCCCGAAGCGGAACCCGGCACAGCTGGAACCCGTGTGACCGGCCCCCAGTAGCGGGGCTGGTCACACGGGCTGGGGTTAAGCGGGCTGGGGTTAAAACACGGCGGGGTAGTCGGCCGGCACCGCATCGCCGGTCGCGTCCGCCTCGGCAACCGCGATGGGCTCGGCGATCGCCGTGAGCTCGGCAGACTGCGCCTTGGGGCGGAGCGTCACGTAGCTGAGCACGACGCCCGCGGCCAGCAGCGCGATCGTGACCCACAGGCCGACGTGGTACCCGCCGACGAACGCCGCCGAGGCGGACGCTCCGCCGCGCAGCGCCGACGCATCCCGGTTCCACAGCACGGCGCCTATCACCGTGACCCCGAGCAGTCCGGCCACCTCCCGGGACGCGTTGATCAGGGCCGACGCTATCCCCGCCTGCGCGTCCGGCGCGGATTCCATGATGGAGTTCGTCAGCGGCACGTTCATCAGCCCGGCCCCGGCCCCGAACAGGATGAACCCCGGCATCAGCGACCCGTACGTGGCGGCGGCGCCGATGCGGGCGAACAGCACGAGGCCTACCACCATGCCCAGCATCCCGAGCGCGACCGTCCGGTGCGCGCTGAGCACCGCGACGACTCGCGGTGAGATAACGGAGAACACCGCTATGCACAGCGCCATCGGCACGAAGGCCAGGCCGGCCTTGGTCGGCGAGAAGTCAAGCACCCGCTGCAGGTACAGCGAGGTGAAGAAGTAGATCCCGAGGATGCCGAAGCCCCAGATCATCATCGTGACTATCCCGCCGCTGAACGTACGGGAACGGAAGATCGACAGCGCCACCATGGGGTACTGGGTGCGCGTCTCGATAAATACGAAGACCGTCAGCGCGGCGGCGGCGACCGTGAACGCGGCCACGATCCGCTCCGAGGTCCAGCCCAGGTCCTGCCCCTCGATCAGCGCCCAGGTCAGCGAGAAGAGCGCGAGCGCGGAGGTGACCAGGCCAGGGAGGTCCAGCCGGCGCGCCAGTGAGCCGCCCGCGAGTCCCCGGTCGGCCCGGGACTCGGCGATCGACCCGACGGCGAGGGCCAGCGTGATCACGCCGACCGGCACGTTGATGAGGAAGATCCAGCCCCAGTGGATGTGCTGGCTGATGAGGCCGCCGATGACCGGGCCCAGCGCCAGCGCCAGCGCCCCGACCCCGCCCCAGATGCCAATCGCGGCGGTTCGTTCCTTCGCGTCGCTGAAGGTCGCCAGGATGATCGCGAGCGTGGCCGGCATCATCATCGCGGCCCCGAGCCCCTGGACCGAGCGGGCGGCGATCAGCGCGCCGCCGCTGTCGGCCAGGCCGGCCGCCAGCGATGACAGCGTGAACACGGTCAGCCCGATCAGGAATACCCGCCTGCGGCCGAAGACGTCGGCGAGCCGGCCGCCGACGAGCAGCAGGCCAGCCAGCACCAGCAGGTAGCTGCTGACGATCCACTCCAGCCCGGCGGCCGACAGGTGCAGGTCGCGCTGGATGGTGGGGATCGCGACGTTGGTCACGTTGTTGTCGAGATACGCCATGAAGTTGGCCAGGCTGACCGCTGCCAGCGCCACCCATCTGGTCCTTGGCGTCGTTGCTCGCACGGTTCCTACAGCTGGCATGACATCCGGTCCTTCCCGTCAGGTCTTCCCGTTGCTTGGCATGTACGCCGTACCTGTATAGCGTTCCTATACGACGTACATGCCGTCATTGCCGATCATGACCTGTACGACGTATAGTTGTCAAGTGACCTCTTCCAGCGGGACCGCAAGCGCCAAGCCGGAGCCCGGCCGGGCCGACGCCGACCGCACCCGGCTGACCAAGAGCGCCGTGGTCGACCAGGCGCTCAGGCTGGCCGATTCGGTCGGCCTTGAGGCCCTTACCATCCGCAAGCTCGCCACCGAGCTTGGCGTGACGCCGATGGCGCTCTACTGGCACTTCCGGAGCAAGGAAGAGCTGCTCACCGGGCTGGTCGAGCGGGTATGGACGGAGATCGACCTGGAGGTCGACCGGAGCGCGCCGTGGCCGGACCAGCTCCGGACGCTGTTCGAGTCGCTCCTGGCCGTGCTGCGCGCGCATCCGGCGGCACCGAAGCTGCTGCTGGAGTTCGACAAGCAGACCGAGGCGTCGCTGCGCCCGACCGAGCTGACGCTCGAGATCCTGCGGAGCGCCGGCTTCGATCCCGAGCACGCCGCCGGGATCGCGCGCTACGCCCTGTGGAACGGGATCATGCTCGTCATGAGCGAGCCGGGTTCCGAATGGCTGTCGCTTGCGGAGCGCGTGCAAGGCCAGCGGAAGAAGCAGATCACGTTCGCGATGCTGCCCCCCGACACCTACCCGCAGCTGGTGGAGTGCGCCGTCGCGATGACCTCAAGCGATGACCCGGAGTTCCACTACCAGCTGGGCGTCAGCCTGTTCATCGCCGGCGTGGAGGCGATCGCCGCCAAGCGCGGCTAGGCCTGGCCCAGGTCCCTTTTCAGATGATGCGGAATATTTCCCCCGCGCGGCAATCCGCGGCGGCCGGCGCTTCGAATGGCTTGCGATCAGCGCGATGGCGCTGGTGCAAGTTTTGCTCATCCGTATCTGAAGGTGGGGCAGTATGCCTGATCAGGAATCAGCAGAAGCCAGGCGGGAGTCACCGAGCCCAGGTACTACCCGGCGGGGAATGCTGCGTGGCGCGGCCGGGATCGGCGCCGCCGGGCTGGCGGCGGGAGTGCTCGGCGGCGTTGCCGCCGGACCCGCGAGTGCGGCGACCGCCAGTCCGGCGGCCGGCGATACCCGCAGCGCGGCGCACAAGGAGCCGCTGGTCGTGCACGTACATGACGCTCGCACCGGGGTCGTCGACCTGTACACCGGCGAAAACCACGTGCGCTTCACCGACCACCAGCTCGCCGCCCGCATCGCCCGGGCCGCTAACTGAGCCAGCGAAATAGCGGGCATTTTCTTTTCCGCTAGCCGCCGCTCTTCCCACCGGCCCCCGAGCCGGCTTCAAAACACCTCGAAAACCGAGTGAGGTCTCTTCTTCATGTCTTCCCATCGCGAAGCACCGGGAATTTCCAAGGATCCGGTAGCAGACAGCACGGACGTTTACGCGTTCGTCAGCCCGGACAAGCCCGACACCGTCACCCTCATCGCCAACTACGTCCCGCTGCAGGGGCCGGCCGGCGGCCCGAACTTCTACGAGTTCGGCGACGACGTGCTGTACCTGATCCACATCGACAACAACGGCGACGGCGTCGCCGACATGACCTACTCGTTCAAGTTCAACACCACCGTGGCCGACGAGGACACGTTCCTCTACAACACCGGCCCGATCACGTCGCTGAAGAGCCCCTACTGGAACCGGCGCCAGTCCTACGACGTCTTCATGTGGCGGCACGGACACAGCCAGACGACGCTGGCCAAGAACCTGCCATGCCCGCCGTGCAACATCGGCCCGCTGTCCACCCCGGACTACCCGCAACTCGCGGCGGAGGCCGTGCACACCATCTCCGGCGGCCTCAAGGTCTACGCCGGGCAGCGCGCCGAGGGCTTCTACGTCGACCTCGGCTCGATCTTCGACCTCGGCAACCTGCGCCCGTTCGCCAGCGACCACAACCACTTCGGGCTGACGAAGTTCCCGACCAACGGCCCCGGTGTGAACGCGACGGCGAACCTTAACGTCCACTCGATCGCCATCCAGGTGCCGATCACCGACCTCACCGCCAACGGCCACAAGCCCACCGGCGTTGACGACCCGAAGGCGACGATCGGCGTCTGGACCACCGCGAGCCGCCAGCGCTCCCGCATCTACGACGTCGACCACGCCCTGTACGTCAACAGCGGCCCGTACACCCAGGTCTCACGGCTGGGCAACCCGCTGGTCAACGAGGTGCTCATCCCGATGGGCAAGAAGGACTACTGGAACACCCAGCCGCCGGGCCACGACAAGCAGTTCGCGTCCTACTTCGCCCACCCGGGCCTGTCCGACCTGCTGCCCGTCCTGTACCCGGGGGTTTTCCCGAACCTGGCGGCACTGAACAAGAAGGGGTCGGCCCGCGCCGACATCGAGGCGATTCTGCTGACCGGCATCCCGAAGGGGATCATCCCCGGCTTCCAGAACTACACCGGCGCCACCCAGGCCGACATGCTCCGGCTGAACACGGCGGTCAAGCCCGCTTCCAAGCAGAGCATCTACGGGATCCTCGGCGGCGACCTGGCCGGCTTCCCGAACGGGCGCCGGGTCTTCGACGACGTGGTCGCCATCGAACTGCGCGCTCTCGCCGGGGCCACCTACGCCCTGGTCGACAAGTCCTACAAGCCCGACGCGGCGGCGGCCGTGGTGACCGACGGACTGACCCCGTCCGATCTGACCGCCCCCTACCTGAACAACTTCCCCTACCTCGGCGTGCCCCATCAGGGGTTCACCACTCCGTCTAGCTAGTTCGCCAGGTCAAGTTCGCAAGGACGTCGCCCGCGCCGCCATGGGGGGCGCGGGCGACCCTGCGCAGGAGGAAACCCGATGCACGAGACGATCCCCCACGAGCACGCGCCCCACGACCATGCCCACGATGGCGCCAACCACGAGCACGCCCACGATCATGCCCAGGGCGCCCCGCACGCGCACGTCCCTGAGCAAGCCCCGGAGAACACCGAAAACCTGATCCTGGATATCGGCGCGGACACCGGCGCGCTGATCATCCACGCGGCCGTGGACCGCGACCAGGCGGAGATCGAGATCTCCCCGGCCGGCCGCGGGCAGGCCCGCACGCACAACATCATCCGCCGCCGCGAGGCCGTCAGCGGCGCCGTCTACGCCGCCGTCTTCCCCGCGCTGACCGCCGGCGACTACACCGTCTGGCGCGACGCCGCGACCCCGGCGGGCACCGTCGCCGTGCAGGGCGGCCGGGTCGCCAGCTTCCGCCTGAAATAAGTCCGCCACGCGGTCATCGTGGGCCATCCGGGTCGCGGGGTGCCCCCAGCGGCCCACGATCACGGGATCAGCCCGTCCGGCGCCTGGGCCGGCTGTCCGCCTGGGTCGGCGCTGGCCGGCTCGGGCTGGCCGCCCATCATCTTCAGCATCGCCGGGCCGCCGCTGCGAACGAAGCGCACGATCAGGGCGGCGGCCAGGAGCAGGAAGACGATGTTCAGCCAGGTGGTGTAGTTCCAGGACACGCCCTGGTCCGGGATTTTCGCGTCGCCCGGCTTGGCACCAGGCCGAGGCCGCCGAAGACCAGCTCGATCACGTACCCGGCGCCCGCCATCGCCACGAAGAAGGTGCCGAGCAGGAACGCCGCCATCCTCGCCCCGTAGTACTTGCGGTAGATATTCAGGATCGGGGCGATGATCAGGTCCGCGAAGATGAACGCGATCACGCCGCCGAAGCTGATCCCGTCCTTCCACAGCACCACCGCCAGCGGCACGTTCCCGACCGAGCAGACGAACGAGATGACCGCGACCACCGGGCCGATCAGCGGGCCCCACAGCTTCGCGGCCAGCGGGTGGCCGGTGAAGAAGAACGCCTGCCAGAAGCTGTCCGGCACCCAGGCGGCGATCGCGCCCGCCACCAGCAGGCCGATCACCAGATCGCGGATGATCGCGGCCCACTCCATGACGAACACGTGGCTGACCGAGGTGAAGCCCTCGCCCGAGAACAGCCTGCGCGCGAACGACCCCTGCCGCTGGATGGACATGTCCATCGCGGCATGCCCCTCCATCGAGCCCGCGAGGCCGCGGTCGGCCTGCGCGCGGGCCGACCGCAGCAGCCGGTCACGGAGGAAGATGCGGAACAGCACGCGCCAGGATGACGATCATCAGCGGGCCGCCGATGAACTCGGCCAGCGGTGAACTGCCAGCCCATCAGCAGCGCGAGGATCACCCCGAGCTCGATCACCAGGTTGGTCGAGGCGATCTCGAACGCCATCGCGGCGGTGAAGTCGGCGCCCTTGCGGAACAGCGAGCGGGCGAGAGCAACCGCCGCGTACGAGCACGACGAAGACGCGGCGCCCAGCCCGGCGGCGACCACCAGCGTCCGCGGCCGCGCGTCGCCTAGCAGCCGGACGACCGTGGACCGGCGCACCACCGCCTGGACCACCGCCGACAGCGCGAACCCGAGGATCAGCGCCCAGGTGATCGCCCAGGTCATCGACTCCCGTGATGGACAGCGCGTGGACCACCGCATGCATGTTTCTCGACCTCCCCGTCAGTCCCCCGGTCGCCACCACCATATACCCCCATAGGGTATACGGTTCGTCAACTGCCAAAACGAGATGGGCGAAACCGGGGCGATGACGCGGGGGCCCGGCGAGTCAGCCCACCCTGAGCCTGGAAGACCCCGACGGATCCATCGCGGCCGTGGCAGCCGATGCCCGGAGGTAGCCGATGGCCAGGTCGAGCGCGGCCTCGAGGGGGGTGGTGTCCCCGGTCGACATCATCATGACCACGCCGCCCTGCGTGCCTGCGACTATCGCTGCCGCCGTGCGCGCCGGGTCGAGGTCCGCGGAGATCTCGCCCGCCGCCTGCATGTACCGGACGCCCGCGGCGATCTCGGCCTGCCACTGGCCCATCAGTTCGGTGACCACCGCCTGGGCGCCGGGGGTGGCGCGCCCCAGTTGGGTGACGAGGGCACTGAGCGGGCACTGCTGACCCTGCTCGCGGTAGCGGGCGACCACCGCGTCGCGCCACGCCGTCCAGGAGTCCCACGACGTCAGGTGACTGAGCTGCGGCTGCTGGTCAGCCAGCACCCGGTCCGCCTCATAGCGGGCCACCGCCAGCAGCAGTTGCTCACGGCCGTCGGGGAAGTAATGGAAGAGCTGGCTCTTGCTCGTGCCGGTCCTGGCCCGGATGTCATCCAGGGTCGCCGTCACCCCGTTCTCACGGATCTCGGCGGACGCACCCTCGATGATCCGGGCGCGAGTGGCGGTGCCCTTCGGCGTCAGCTTCGCGCTCATGCGCGCCTCATTTCTTGGACTCTCGAGTCCATTTTACGCAGGCACAGTCGGCCGGCGACAGCGCCGGCCAAGGTCCGGTCGCCGCCCAGCGGTGCACCCCCCCTGCTGTCCCGGGATGAACGGGAGCCGCCGCGAGGTTGCATCAGCGTGCTGCACCTTCCTCGCCTGGGCCGGTGACGGCGCCTACGATGGGGCCCACCTGCGGGGCAGTACCCAGCTCGCCTTCAACGGCCTCGGCGATCGCCATCAGGAACAGGGCCGCCACCCAGGCGTTGACGCTGGTGCTGGAGTGCGCCTCAACCCCGAGGATTCACACGCCCTCGGCCAGCGAGAACAGGGTCAGGCTGGGCGCGGCGGCTAGCACCGAGCCGAGGTTCGAGGCGCCTTCCGGGGTGGCCCGCCACTGGCGGTAGGCGTTGTCGGCCGCGGGCGATTCCCAGGTCTCGAGGACGAGCACGTGCGCCGGGTCGGCGCTGTCGACCAGGACCGAAACACCCAGGCAGCCGGGGAACGCCCGGGTAGCGGTGAGCGTCGCGTGAATCACCGCAAACGCGCTGTCGAGCTGCGTCGGCCTTGAGCCGCAGTTCAAGAGTTGCGGTTAGCGCCACGTCTGCTCCTTCTGGAAACGGTAGTCAACTGGTCCCACTCTCCCGCACCGCCCGCGTCCAGGTAAAGGTGCCCGCTCCCGTCAAGGAGCCACCGCGATCGTCGCCTCACAACAGGCCAAGCGCCCGGACTACACCGGGGCTGGTGGCGGGCGGCGGGCGGGGGCGGCCAGGCCGTGCGTTAGCAGGTTGGTGAGGGTGCCCAGGATCTGCGTGTCCGAGTAGCCCGGCCCGGCGGGGACGGCGGGGTCCTCGGGGTCGGCCGGGAGCAGCGCGTAGGCGAGCATCGACAGCAGGCCGCCGATGGCCGCGGCGACCAGGGTCGGGTCGCCCGGCAGGGCATCCCCTCGCGCCTGGAGGTACTCCAGATGCTCGCGCAGCACGATGGTGTCGTCGGCGAGCTGCCGCCAGAGCACGCCCGAGGCGGGCCCGGCGGCCATCGCCGACTCGAACAGCGCCGTCATCACCGGCCGGTTATCGCGCATCACGCCCCATGCCGCCGCCAGGTGCTCGCGGAGCTGAACGGGGTCGCTGAGGTCGTGGGGTGGATGGCCACCGTCGTCGAACGCCTGGGCCGCCTGCGCGTGCATGTCCGTCAGCAGCGCCTGCAGCAGCTCCTCCTTGCTCGCGAAGTGCTGGTAGAACGACCCGGTGGCACGGTCCGCGGCGGCGGTGATGTCGGTGATCTTGGTGTTCAGGTAGCCGCGCTCGGCGAACTGGCGCAGCGCCGCCGCCTTCAGCGCCTCCTCGGTCTCGGCCGCCTTGGCCTTCCGCACGCCCATAACACCCCTTCCGCCGCACCGGTCGCCCGCCACGGCGGCCGCAGCCGCGTGAACGGTCACCGCCTTGACAACCCGACGGCATCTCATAATACTGATGATCTGTTCACTGAATTTAAATTCAGTGAACTTTTATTCATTATCGCGGGAATCGGGGATCGGCATGCGGGCAGTGGTGATCGGCGGCGGGGTGGCCGGATCGGCCAGCGCGATCGCGCTGGCGCGGATCGGCGCCGACGTCACCGTCTATGAGGCCCACGAGGATCCGGCTGGACCGGTCGGGTCGTATGTCAGCCTGGCCGTCAACGGGCTGCGCGCACTGGACGCCCTGGGCTGTCTGCCCTCGGTGCGGGCGGCCGGGTTCCCGGTCGCACGGCAGCGCATGTGGTCGGGCAGCGGCAAAGTGCTCGGTGACGTGGCCCGCGGCCGCAGGCCGGAGGACGAGCTGCACAGCGTCACGATCATGCGCGCCGACCTGGTGACCGCGCTGCGCACCGCCGCGCGGGAAGCGGGTGCCCGGATCGTCGCCGGCCAGCGGCTGGACGGGCCGATCCGACCGGCGGATCGCCGCTGCCGACCTGATCGTCGGGGCCGACGGCATCTGGTCCGCGACCCGGCGGGCGCTGGACCCGGCGGCGCCCGAGCCGACCTACGCCGGGCTCTACTCGGTCTCCGGCACCTCCGGCAGCACGCCGGCCTGCCCCCCGGGACGGCTTCAACTGGATCTTCGCCCGGCGCGGGGTGTTCATCTTCCTGCCCGTGCCCGACGGAAGCGTGTGGTGGACCGCACAGGTCTCCGCGCCCGAGCCGCCGGCCGACCCGGCCGCCATCGGCGTGCCCGAACTCACCGCCCTGTTCGCCACCGAGGCGCAGGCAGCGGCTGTGCTGCGGGCCGCCACCGCGGTGCGCACGGCCAACCTGGGGCATGTGCTGAAGCCGGTTACCCGTTGCCACGGCGGCCGGATCGTGCTGATCGGCGACGCCGCGCACCCGGTCGGCGCCGGCCAGGGCGCCTCCATCGCCATGGAGGACGCGGTAGTTCTCGCCCGGCACCTCGCGGCGTCTGGGGCAGTGCGGGCGGCCGGGGGGAGCGAGCCGGACGCGGTCGGCGAGGCGCTGGCCGCCTTCGACGCCGAGCGGCAGCCGCGGGCGGGCAAGCTGGCCAAGATGGAGACCAGCAACCGGGACGCCAAGACCGCGGGCCCGATCGCCGCCCGGATGCGGGAAGTGATCATGCCGCACGTGTTCAACCGCTTCTACGAGAACGCGACCGGCTGGCTGTACGACTTCGACCCGGGCACCCTCCCGGTCCACCACGGGTAGCGGACACGCACCCGGCGACCTGGATCAGGGTTAGAAATTTCAAACGATTAAAATATTGTTACGTTCCAATGGAACCCGACCGTGAGGCCCTCCTGTGTCGGCGACAGGATGAGGAATTCCCCCGTCGCCGATCTCAGTGTCTATGGTCACGGCGAGCAGGCCGCACCAGAACCTGGCCAGTGCGGCCGGATCGGCGGCGTCGATAACCACGTACCCCACCTTTGCCTGCATGTCCGCCTCCTAATAGGCGTTGATGGCAGTATCCGCCGGCGCGCGGTGCGGCTGTCCGCACGCGCGAGCATAAGGCTCGGCGTTCAAGAATAATTATCCGGAACGGACGCGGCTGGCTCTCACCATAAATCCATGTCGTCGTACCGCTGGCAGGCGCCTGTGCCAGGACCGAAGATTACCCAGCAGGCGATCTGTGCTATCGCGCAGTGCCCGGAACGGGGCGATGAATTTTCCGGGGAGTTCTTCACGAGAGCGCCGAAAAGCCCGGACTCGCCGAGCTTCCAGCAGCCTGAGGTCCCGCTCACCGGCCCGGGCCGCGTCGACCTGGCGGGCCTTCATAAGGTACTCGGAGATAGTTGGTTGCATGGTCTTCCTCTTCAGTCGCCGTCAGAGCGATCGTCCGCCAGAGCGCAAGGGGAGTGCCATACGACGTTTGGCGTATCCTTTTCCCAAGGGCCGGCAGCTGGGGGCTTGATGGAGAGAGCAGGTTCGCTATTCCAGGCCGTGAACGCCTTGCGGGAGGCGCAGCACGGCGGCGGGTACGTGTTGCGTGCGGCCGGTGTTGCCGAGAGGCTGCTGGGGATTCTCCCGGCCGGGCTGGTGAGCCTGAACGATCTAGACTTGGGCCGTAAGCAATGCGCGGCGGTTGACCTGTTCGATAACGGCGTGCCCGTAGAACCGTTCGGCTCGTTCTGGGACCATTTCCCAGGCTCGCTGACCTGCTCTTACACCGAGCGTGAGACAAAGCTGCGGGGCGAGGTAATGCGTACCAGCGACTTCTACAGCGACCGCCAGTGGCACTCGACCGGGATGTACGCCGAGTGCATGAGCCCGGCCGGTCTCGACCAGGAACTGATCATGCCGCTCCCGGCGCCGCCGGGCATCGCCCGCCGGCTGGTCTTCTTCCGGCCACCCGGATGGAAATTCTCCGACAGCGAACGGGACGCCGCGGTACTGCTTCAACCACATATCGCCGAAGCGCTGCGGGCGCAAGGCCGGCGGGCAGCCGCACAGCTGCTCACCCGACGTCAGCTCCATCTGCTCCAGCTGAGCGCTGTCGGCTACGACAACAACGCCATTGCCCGCCAGTTGGCAATCTCGCCCGCCACAGTGCGCAAGCACCTGGAGAACATCTACGCCCGGCTGGGTGTCACCAGCCGCACCGCCGCAGCCGCCCAGGCCTTCCCCGACATCACCTGGTCCTAGCGCGCGGCACAGGGCTATTCAGCGCGGCCGCAGCGTCGACTGGCGGATGACCAGCTCGGGCTCGAAGATCACCTGGCGGTGGCGGTGCGTCTCGTCGCCGGCCGCCTCGTCGAGCAGCAGGCGGGCGGCCGTCCGGCCGAGTTCCTGGCGAGGCTGGCGGACCGAGGTCAGCGGCACCGCCGCGGCCGCCGCGAAGTCGATGTCGTCGTAGCCGATGATCGAGATGTCGTCCGGCACCGCGATGTGGTTGCTGGTCATCTCCTGCAGCACGCCCAGCGCCATCAGGTCGTTGGCGCAGAACACCGCGGTCGGCCGGGACCTGGCCGGCATCGCGGCGATCTTCGCCCCGACTTGCTGGCCGGCGAAGACGTGCATCGATTCGGCCTGTATGACCATGAGGTCGCCGGCCTTCAGGCCGGCCTCGCGCAGCGCGCGCAGCGCCCCCTCGCGCCGGTCCGCCACCTGCCGGATGCTGGTCGGCCCGGCGATGTAGGCGATGCGTTCATGCCCGGCCGCGAGCAGGTGCGACATCGCCAGGTCGCCCCCCATCACGTCGTCGACCCCCACCGAGCACTGGCCGCGGGAGGAGGCCCGGCTGTCGACCAGGACCACCGGGGTGCCGCGCCGCTGCAGGCTCGCCAGCCGGGTGCTCGCGCCGGCGACGGGAGTGATCAGCACGCCGTGCACCCGGTGCTCCTCGAGTACGTCCAGGTAGCGGTTCTCCTTGCGCGCCTGGTCGTCGCTGTTGCAGAGGATGACGGCCAGCCCGGCCTTGTTCGCCTCATCCTCGACGCCCCGCGCCACGTCGGTGAAGAAGGGGTTGGCGACGTCGAGCACCACCAGGCCGATCGTCCGGCTGCGCCCGGCCCGGAGCTGGCGGGCCGACTCGTTCCTGACGAAGCCGAGCTCCGCGATCGCGGCCTGCACCCGGTCGCGGGTCTGCTGCGCGACGATCTCGGGCCGGTTGATCACGTTGGAGACCGTGGCGACGGAGACCCCGGCGTGCGCCGCGACCTCCCTGATACTGACAGGCACGTTCACCAGCTTCTCGTGTCGGTTTGCAACAGTCTCCGGTCTAGGATTAGAACGTGTCAAACTAGACATGCGACCGTGCTCTCCGTGATGCTGCTGTCACCGTTCCCGAACGCCGGGGAGGAGGTCCGCGGCGCCAGGTCCCGAACACCGGGAGAGGTTCCGCGGCGCCAGCCGGGACCAGGGCAGTGCCCGCGTGAAACCCATCAGCTGCCTTCTTCCAGGCCCAGCCGCCGTGTGCTGGCGGACCAGGCAAGGCCGTCGCCAGCGGGGAAGAAGTGCCGCAGATCCTGGCTGCCGCGCAGCAGCGCCCGCATCCCGTCAAGCGACCCCGGCGCCGCGCCCAGGGCGCGGGCCTGCACCAGCCTCGCTGCCAGCACTCATCAGCCGCTCCTAGAACGTTTCAATTCCTGCCCCGTAGTCTCAGGTCGGTCCCGCGTCGTGCGGCTAACGGGCTCGCTTGCGTCAGCCTGCGATGAGGATGTGCAGGTTTCTCGGACCGTGCACGCCCTCGACCCGGATGAGCTCGATGTCGCTGGTGGCCGAGGGGCCGGAGATGAGGGTGTGCGGGCGGGCCGGGTCCAGCCGGGCGAGCGCGTCGGGCAGGTCCGCGGCCACTTGGTCAGCCCGGACCACCACCAGGTGAAAGTCCGGCACCAGGGTAAGCGCCCGGCGGCCCTGGCCGGGGCCGTGGTCGAGGATGATCGTCCCGGTCTCGGCGATGGCGACCGCGCAGCCGGTGACCACGCCCGCGACCGCGTCCAGTTCCCGCGCGGACAGCGGCGGATCGTCGCGCACGATTCGGCCGCCGCCGGCGGGCAGCCCGGCCGGTTCGCCGTCCGCGGCCTGCCCGGCTTCACCGTCCACGATCTGGCCGGACCCGCCGCCCACACTCTGTCCGGGTCCGCCGTCTGCGCCCTGCGCTGGCTCGCCATCCGCGACATTAGCCAGGCCGTCGGCGAGCAGGTCGGCTAGCCACTGCGGGGGCAGCCCGTCGGGGACCAGCAACGTCGGGACATCAATCAGCGCGCGGGCGACCGCTGCTGCGAGATCTGTTTCCTGGACGCGCTCAACGACCGCACGGTAGTCGGCGGCGCGCTCGGCGAATAGGGCGACGATGTCGGTGCTGGCTGGGTCGTGATGCGAGCGCCGGTAGGTACGCGGCAGCGTGGCGTAGGCGGCGTCGACCTGGGCCGGGGTCGCGGCGCGGCCGGTGCTGGCGCGGCCGGCGGCCGCGTCGGTCGCCTTGCCGATACCGGTGGCCGCGCGGATGCGGCCGAGGATCTCCTCGCGGGCGGCGCTCACGAGGACGCCTCGACGACGGCAAACCGATCATCGTGTGTACTAATGGGCGCTATACGACCGGAACTACACACAATCAGAAAGATAAACCGATTTGGGCGAATCGGGACCGGACGGAGGGAGTGGTGGCGACCGAAGGGGTGAGGGGACAGCCGACGGGGATGGGGCTGGAGGGACAGCCGACGGGGATGGCGGTGGGGGTGGAGGGCGTTCACTGGGCCGCTCCTCTGGTGCGGGACCACCAGGCGCGGAAGGACTCGGGCGGCGGGGCGGGCGCGTCGCGGGTGTCGGTCCAGGCTGACAGCGGCGGGGGCAGGCGGCGGATGCGCCCGGACCGGCCGATGAGATGGCGGCCGGCCGACGCGGCGCGCTGGGCGGCGGCCAGGCGGCGGGGAGAGCTCAGCACGTAAGCGGACAGGTGGAACACGGCCCGTTCCATCCGGTGATTCGAATTTTCCGCGACGCGGGCCCGGAGCTCCACCAGCACCTCGGGGATGTTGATCGCCACCGGGCAGACGTCGTAGCAGGCGCCGCAGAGCGAGGAGGCGAACGGCAGCGAGGCGTCGATGGCGCTGGTTATGCCGCGCAGCTGCGGGGAGAGGATCGCGCCGATCGGGCCCGGGTAGGGCGAGCCGTAGGCGTGGCCGCCGGCCCGCTCGTAGACCGGGCAGACGTTCAGGCAGGCCGAGCAGCGGATGCAGCGCAGCGCCTGCCGCCCGGTCTGGTCGGCCAGGGTGGCGGTGCGGCCGTTGTCCAGCAGGACCAGATGGAAGTTCTTCGGCCCGTCGCCGGGGGCGACGCCGGTCCAGATGGTGGTGTACGGGTTCATCCGCTCGGCGGTCGAGCTGCGCGGCAGCAGCGCCAGGAAGACCTCCAGGTCCTGCCAGGACGGCAGCAGCTTCTCCACCCCGACCACGGAGATCAGCGTCTCGGGGAGGGTCAGGCACATCCGCCCGTTGCCCTCGGATTCGACGACGACGAGCGAGCCCGTGCTGGCGATGGCGAAGTTCGCGCCGGAGACGCCCACCTTGGCGCCCAGGAACTCGTTGCGCAGGTGGGTGCGGGCGGCGGCGGCCAGCCGCTGCGGGTCGTCGGGAAGGTCTGCGGGGGCGCCGGGCATGGTGCGGCGGAACAGATCGCCGATCTCGGCCCGGTTCTTGTGGATCGCCGGGACGAGGATGTGGCTGGGGCGGTCCTGGCCGAGCTGCACGATCAGCTCGGCCAGGTCGGTCTCGGTCGCGCGGATGCCCTGGGCCGCGAGGGCCTCGTTCAGCCCCGTCTCCTGGGTGGCCATCGACTTGACTTTGACCACGCTGTCGGCGTCCGCCTGCTTGACCAGGCTGGCCACGATCGCGTTGGCCTCAGCGGCGTCGCGGGCCCAGTGCACGTGGCCGCCGGCCTTGGTGACGTTCTCCTCGAGCCGCAGCAGGTAAGTGTCGAGGTTGGCCAGGGTGTGGTCCTTGATCGCCTTAGCGGCCTGCCGCAGTTCCTCCCAGTCGTCCAGCTCGGCCACGGCCTTCGCGCGCTTGGTCCTGATCGCGGTCGTGGCGTGGGTGAGGTTGCGGCGGAGCTGGCTGTCGGCGACGGCCGCCTTCGCCGCCCGCGGGAAGGCGGGCATGCCGAGGTAGGTCGGCATGCTGCCCGTCGCGCTGGTCACGCCGGCCGCGCCGGGCTGGGTGACACGGCCGGTCAGGCCCGTCCCGGCGGTCATACCGGGTCTCCGGTGGAGGCGAGGATCTCCGCCAGGCTCAGCGTCCTGACGCCGGCGCGCTGCCGGCTGAGCGCACCGCCGATGTGCATCAGGCAGGAGTTGTCGCCCGCGCAGACCACCTCGGCCCCCGTCTGTTTGATCGCGGCCACCTTGTCCGCGCACATGGCCGCCGACACGTCCGGGTTCTTCACCGAGAAGGTGCCGCCGAAGCCGCAGCAGGTCTCCGCGTCGGGCAGGTCCACCAGATCGATGCCGCGCACCTCGCGCAGCAGGCGGAGCGGCGCGTCGCCGACGTGCATCATCCGGAGCGAGTGGCAGGTGGGGTGATAAGTCACCCGGTGGGGGAAATAGGCGCCCACGTCGGTCAGGTTCAGCGTCCCGGTCAGGAAGGTGGACAGGTCCTGCACGCGGGGCGCGACCTCGGCCACGGCGCGCCCCAGGGCGGGGTCGCCGGACTCGGCGGCGAGCACCGGGTGGTACTCGCGCACCATCGCGCCGCAGGACGCCGACGGGGTGACGATGGCCTCGTAGCCGTCAAAGGCGGCGGTGAACCCCCGGACCATCGGCACCGCGTCCCGCCGGTAGCCGGTGTTGAAGTGCATCTGCCCGCAGCATGACTGGCCCATCGGGAACTCGACCTGGTGCCCGAGCCGCTCTAGCAGCGTCACCACGGCCTTGCCGGTCTCCGGGAACATCGTGTCGGTCAGGCAGGTGACGAACAGGCCAATCCGCATGCACCGCACGCTACCCGACCCTTCCGCCGCCGGGCATCGGCCGCCCCATGAGGGCCGACTACTATCCAGATGTCGCTACCCAGCCGTCATGATTCGCTACCGGAGGACACAGTGGACCCCCAGACCGTTGACCAGAACTATGCCCAGCTGCAGCAGCAGGGACAGCAGACCGCGTCGCTGATCCAGACGCTGGCGGGCAAGCTGCAGACGGCCGCCGCGGCGGGCGACACCAACGCACTCGGCGACGACATCATCAACAAGATCTTCTAGGCCGTCATCACACTGACGTGGCCGAGCGGGCGTCACCACGGCTGGCGGCCCGCTCGGTGACGGCCCCGCCGAAGCCGCCACCTGGGCGGAGCCGTTACTACCAGGTGCAACAATCTTTCCGTGACGCGACCACGGCCTAGCCCGCCGCCGGACGGGACCGGCCCGGTGCAGACATCGGCATCCCTGCGGCCGCCTCCGGTGCTGGTCGAGGACCACCGGGAGCACCGGATCCGCAGGCCGGCCGATCTGCTGCGCTGCATTGCCTGCATCATCCTCATCGTCTTGGTGGCCGGCCTGGGCATCGTCGCGAGCGCCACTGCCCGCGGCCTGGAAACCAACATCGTCGAGGTCAGCGAGTCGGTGCCGAACGCGGTGCTGGACCTGCTGCGGCCGCTGGCGCTGTTCTTGCTGCTGCTGCTGTCGGTCGCGCTGGCCATCCGCCAGCTCGTCCGCCGCCAGCCGCGGGCACTGGCCGAGGCGGTGGCGACCGGCATCCTGGCCGCCGCGGTCGTCACGGCCGCCAATTACCTGCTGCGGCAGCCGGGCGCCGCGCGGCTCTACAACGCGATCACCATGTCGCTCCATGTCCCGGCTATCGACGGGTACCTGGCCGCCCTTGTCGCCTATGCCGCCGTGCTCGGCCTGGGCGGGCGGCGAGCGCGCTGGCGGACCGCGATGTGGCTGCTGATCGTCGTGTACGCGCTGGTGAACCTGTCCGCCTCCACCACCACCGTGCTTTCGCTGCTCATCTCGGTGCTCATCGGCGGTGCCATCGGCCTCGGCGTCCGCTATGCCGCGGGCTCGATACCGACCCGCCCGAGCGCCGAGGACATCGCCGCGGCACTGAACACCGCGGACTGCCCGGTGTCGGAAATGCGGCGGGTCATCCATTCCGGCGCCGAATCCCGCCGCTACGCCGCGGTCGCGCTCAGCGGCGGCCGGCTCGACGTCTCCGTCTACGACTGGGACCAGCAGGCGGCGGGCCTGCTGTACCGGCTGTACCGGCTGGTCCGGCTGCAGGGGCAGGTATCGCGGGGAGCGCCGCTTTCGCAGGATCGCGCGGTGGAACGGCTGGCCCTGCTCTCCTACGCGGCCGAGGACGCCGGGGTGCCCATGCCCCGGCTGTGCGCGCTAGTCCGGGCAGGCCAGGAGGCGGTCGTGCTCGCCTACGAGCACCACGACGGGACGACGCTGGCCGACCACGACAGCGAGCCGACCGACGTCCAGCTGGGCCACGTCTGGGACGCCGTGCTGCGGCTGCACGCGCACCGGGTCACCCACCGTGCGCTCACCGCCGACAACATCCTGCTGACCGGCGGCGACCGCGTCATGCTGCTCCCCCCGCCCTCGGGCGACGTGGCCGCGACCGACCTGCAGATCCGCCTCGACCGGGCGCAGCTGATGGCCGAGCTCGCGCTGGTCGTCGGGCCGGACAGATCCGCCGACCTGGCGCTGGAGAAGATCCCCAGCGACGAGATCGTCTCGGTGGTGCCGCTGCTGCAGACCGTCGCGCTGTCCCGCTCCACCCGGCACGCGCTGCGCCGCCGCCGGGACGTGCTGTCCGCGCTGCGCAAGCGGCTGCTTGCCCATATCCCGGGTGGCGAGGTCGTGCCCGTCCAGCTGGAGCGCATCCGGCTGCGTACCCTGGTCACGATGGTCGCCACCGTCGTGGCGGCGTACCTGCTGGCGGGCGAGCTCGCGCGGGAAAGCCTGACCACGGTGGTGCGCGATGCCGACTGGCGCTGGACCATCGCGGCGCTGGGGTTTTCCGCGCTGACCTACGCGGGCGCGGCGCTGTCGCTCACCGGGTTCGTCACCCAGCGGCTGAGCTTCGGGCTGACGGTCCTCGTCCAGCTGGCCAGCTCGTTCGTCACGCTGGTGACGCCCGCCGCCGTCGGCGGGGCCGCGCTCAACATCCGTTACCTGCAGCGCATGAAGGTGTCGGCGGCCAACGCCGCCGCCAGCGTCGGCGTGTCGCAGGTGGTGGCCTTCGTCTTGCACATCTCCCTGCTGGTCATCTTCATCGCGCTGACCGGCACCAACGAGAGCAAAAGCCCGATCGAGGTGCCGGTCGCGGCGTACTTCGTGCTCGCCGGGCTGGTCGTGGTGGTGGCCGTGGTAGCCGCCCTGCCGGCCGGACGCCGGCTGATCCGGGCGCGGGTGGCGCCGACCATTAACCAGGTGCTGCCGCAGCTGCTGCAGATGGCGCAGCACCCCCGCAAGCTCGCCCAGGGGATCGGCGGCGCGCTGCTGCTGAGCGCCGCTTACATCGGCTGCCTCAGCGTGTGCGTCCAGGCCCTCGGCGGCTCCGTGCCCATCGCCGGCGTCGCGGTGGTCTACCTAACCGGAAGCGCGATCGGCTCGCTGGTCCCCACCCCCGGCGGCCTCGGCGCGGTCGAGGCGGCACTGTCCGCGGGCCTCACCGCGGCCGGGATGCCCGGCGCGGCCGCGGTCAGCGCGGTGCTGCTCTACCGGCTGCTGACCTTCTGGCTTCCGGTGCCGATCGGCTGGGTTGCCCTCAGGTACCTGGAGCGCCGGGGCGACCTTTAACCAGTACCGCACAACTACCACCTACCGAAGCGGCGGAAAGACCGTAGTCTTTGAGCGTGCCTGGGGCTGGCGAGGATTCGGTTGGCGAGCGGCTGCGCCACCTGCGCCGCCGTCTCGGGCTGAGCCAAGAGCAGCTCGCCCGGCGCCTCGGCGTCTCCTTCGCCACCGTCAACCGCTGGGAGTCCGGCCGCACCCAGATCTCCGCCAAGTCGCTGGCGGCACTGGCCGAGCTTGAGGCCGGCGTTGCCGCCGACGAAGCCGAAGGGGCCGGCGGCCCCGGTGACAGCACCGCGCTGCCGGTGGCGAGATCGAGTTTCGTCGGCCGCGAGCGCGAGCTCGCCGAGCTGGCGCAGCTGCTGCGCGAGTCGCGGCTGGTCACCCTGATCGGCCCAGGCGGCGTGGGCAAGAGCAGGCTGGCCGCCCAGGTCCTCGGCCGCCGCCCCGCGGCCGACGCCGAAGTGGTGTTCGTCCCGCTTGAGCAGGTCCGGCATCCGCGCACGCTCGCCTCGGCCCTGGCTTCCCGGCTCCAGGTGCATGACCAGCAGTCGATGCCGCTGATCCAGTCACTGCAGGCGGCACTGTCGGCCGGAAAGCGGAAGCTGCTGCTGCTCGATGGCGCGGAGCGGCTGGCCGATCAGGTCGCCGGACTGACCGGCGAGCTGCTGGACGCGGCACCGGACCTGCGGGTCGTGGTCACCAGCCGGGTGGTGCTGGGCGTGCCGGGCGAAGTGTGCTGGACCGTCCCGCCGCTCGGCTGCCCGGCCCCGGTGGCGGAAGCGGTGGACGTCGCCGCTTCCGACGCGGTCCGGCTGTTCATCGCCAGGGCGAGCGAACGGCTGCCCGACTTCCGCGCGTCCGACGTCGCGCCGGGCGCGATCGCCGAGCTGTGCCGCCGTCTCGACGGCCTGCCACTGGCGATCGAGCTGATCGCCGGCTGGGTCGGCACCCTGTCGGTCCGGGAGATCTTGCAGCAGCGGGCCGTCCTGCTCGACTCCGAGCCCGCGCAGCGCGGGCAGCCGGGTCAGCCCGGCGGCCGCCGCCTGGCCGACGTGCTGCAGGTGAGCTACGACCTGCTCACCGCCGAGCAGCAGCGGCGGCTGGCGATGCTCAGCGTGCTCGCGGGGCCTTTCCGGATTGCCGAAGTGCAGGCCATTCTGGACGTGGACGCGCCCACCGCCATCGCCCTTACCCGGGCCCTGGTCGACTCGTCCTGGCTGATGGTCACCCGCGGCGGCGAGCAGAACGTATTCAGCCTGCTGGAGACCATCGCCACCTTCACCGCGCTGCAGCTGGAGAAGAGCAAGGACGGCCCGGCCGCCCGGCGGCGGCATGCGCTGCACTTCGCCAGCGTGGCCGCCGAGAGCGAGCTGGCACTGGCCGGGCCGGACGCGGCCGAGTGGGCCGCCCGCCTTGAGGCCTCGGTCGCCGACCTGGACCTGACCATGCACTGGGCGGGCGAGAACGGCGATATCGACCTTGGCCTGCACGTGAGCTCGGCGCTGTGGCGCTGGTGGCTGTTCAGCGGCCGGCTCGCGGTCGGCCGCGACTGGCTCGGCAAGTTCCTCACCACCGTCGGCGACCGCACGGACGAGGTCACCGGGCGCGCCTACTGCGCCGCCGCCGTGCTGGCGGCGGAGAACGGCGACTACGCCGAGGCGGTCCGGCAGGCTGAGCTGGCCACGGCGATCTTCGATCCGCTCGGCCTGAAGACACGGATGACACTGGCCGCCACCGTCATCGGCTCGGCTAACCGTTATCTCGGTAACCACCACGGCGCCAGGCAGGGCTTCGAGCGGGCCATGGAACTGCGGGCGGAACTGGGCGACCGGCGCGGCATGTCGGTGGCCATCAACAACCTGGCCCTGCTGGAGCTGGACGACGGCAACACCGATCGCGCGCAGCGGCTGTTCGAGCAGTCCCTGGCGATCAAGCGCGACTTCGGCGAGCAGCGGTCGATCGCCGTCGGCCTCGCCAACCTGGCGGACGTGCTGATCAGAACCGGCCAGTGGGAGGCCGCCGAGACGGTGCTGACCGAGGGCGCCGGCCTGGCGGCCGGCAACCCGCAGCTGATCGGCACCATCGCCTGCAACCAGGGCGCGCTGGCCGCGCACCGGCAGGACTGGGCGCTGGCCACCGAGAGGTTCGAGGCGGCGATCGCGGCCTCGCAGGCGGGCGGGCACCCGCACGACGTGATCGAGGCGATGATCGGGCTCGGCCGGGTGCATGCCCAGGCCGGCGATCACCACGCCGCCATCGCCCAACTGCGTGCCGCGCAGGCGCTGGCGGCCGAGATCGGCAACCCGCAGCTGCTCGCGGCGGCCGCGGCTTCCCTAGCCGAGATCACCCGGGCCTGGCGCCCCCGTCCCCGGCCAGCCCCAGCCCTTCCTCCCGTCTGCGCCGCCCAGGCCGGAGAACCTGACTAGCCGCCAGGCCGAGGTGCTGGCACTGCTGGCGGCCGGCCTGAGCAACAAGCAGATCGCGGCCGAGCTCTACCTGAGCCCGGCCACCGTCGAACGCCACCTGGCCACCGTCTACCGCAACCTCGGTCTCGGCGGCCGGGTCGAAGCGGCCCGCTTCGCCATGGAGAACGGGCTCGCCGGGCAACCGCGCGTTCGGCCGGCGTCCGGCGCCTGACCGGCACCGGAACGCGCCGTGTTATAGCGCTGCCGGCCGCCACCTGGCGCGGGCACGGTGCCGCGGCGGCCGCGGTCCCCCAATGAGCTCTATGTGCTCTTTCGCGGCGCGCTGAATTACATGGTTGCCATGATGCGCCCGGGCACTTGACCCGGATAGAAAGGTGCTGCGCCGCGAGCACGTGTCGTATCCCGGCGGCGAAGGGGTCAGCCGGGGCCGCCTCGGCCGCGCTGTCTACCCCGCCAAAAACTCCGCCAAGTCCAAGGTCAAGGTACCCAGCACCATGAAGCTCCACGCACAGGACGTACGCCGGCCGGCCGGCGCTCTGGCGGTCGCCGCCGCCGCTGCTGGGCTAGCCCTCACCGGATGCGGCGCCGCCAGCGGATCGGGATCGGCCGCGGCCACCGCAACCTCGGGCACCGGCTCCACGAACTCGGCCGCCGCCAGCAGCTCTGCCACCCCCGCCGCCGCGGTGGTGTCCTCGGGGTCGCTGCCCTTCCCGACCACGGTCGGCGACACCTGGGACTACAGCAGCGACAACGGCACCTCGTCGCAGAACAAGATCACGTCCGCGACGCAGCTCGCGGCGGGCCAGCAGGTGACAATGGCGATCGCTTTCAAGGACAACGGCGCGGCCACGCACGTGTCCTATGACTACATCGTCGAGCCAGACGGGCAGATCTCCCTGCCGACGGGCCAGTTCACCTCGGGCATGGCCGGCACCGGCGCATCGATCAAGCTTCTCTCCGGCGGCGTCTACTGGCCGACCGCCGCTCAGGTGTCCAGCGGTGTGCCCATCCACAGCACGCTGGTCATGGAAATCGCGGTCGCGGGCAAGACGGAGAAGATCACCGAGCACATCACCTCGACCGGTGAGGGCAACCAGTCGGTGACGGTCCCGGCCGGCACCTACACCACCACCCTGGTGAACGTGGCCGAGAGCGCGGACGTCGAGGGCTACGCCTTCACCATCGACGACAAGACGTGGCTGGCCAACGGCGTGGGCCCGGTCCAGAGCGAGTTGATCAACGTCGACGGCGGCAAGACCAGCATCAGCAGCAAGCAGGTGCTGACCTCCTTCACCAAGGGCTAGCCAGGACCTGGCCCCGCTCGCGGTCGATCAATCGCCTACCGACAGCTCCCGCGTAATGCCCGGCAGCCCATGCTGCCGGGCATTATGCTCTGATCTGTCGCGGCATGAACGCCGTGATCGCGACAGCCAACAGCGATCCGCAGCTAGCTGCGATCGATCTGTGGCATTTGTCGGTGCCAGGACCATCCTCATTACCCCTGGCCGTCAGAAAGATGAGGAATGCAGCCGCTCACTAGCGATGATCCCGCCACGGTTGGGAGCTACCGGCTGCAGGCCCGGCTCGGCTCCGGGGGGATGGGACGGGTCTACTTGGCGTCCACCCCGGCCGGACGGCCGGTCGCGCTGAAGGTGGTGCGGTCAGAACTCAGCCACGACCAGGATTTCCGTATCCGCTTCCGGCAGGAGATCGAGGCCGCCCAGCGGGTACGCGGGCTGTACACGGCGGAGTTGATCGACGCGGACCCGGCCGCGACGCCACCCTGGCTGGTGACCGCGTACGTGCCCGGTCCCTCGCTCGAGGATGCGATCGACAGCAACGGCCCGATGCCGCTGGCGATGGTCTTCTCCCTTATCGCCGGGGTCGCCGAGGCGCTGCAGGCGATCCACGCGCGCCGGCGTCATCCACCGCGATCTCAAGCCGTCCAACGTGCTGCTCGCCGCCGACGGACCGCGGGTGATCGATTTCGGGATCGCCCGGGCGCTGGCGGAAATGCCGCTGACCCGCAGCGACACCGTCATGGGCTCGCCCGACTTCCTGTCACCGGAGCAGATCCTGGACCGGCCGGTAACCGCGGCGACCGACGTGTTCGCGCTCGGCTCGCTTGCCGCCTTCGCGGCGACCGGCAGGCTTCCCTTTGGCCGGGGGCAGATAACCGAGGTCGCGCACCGCGTGGTGCAGGAGCCGCCGGATCTGACGGGCTGCCCGGTTCGGCTGCAGACCCTGATCGAGGCCTGTCTGGCCAAGCAGCCGGAGGCCCGGCCGGCGCCTGGCTGGGTGCTCGAATTCTGCCTGGCGGCCGTGGCGACACGGACCGGCCCCGGTCAGCCCGCGAGTCAACCCTGGCCTGCCTGGGGCCCGACCGCTGGCGCGCCCGGGCCCCGCACACGGCCGGCCGGCTCGACCACAGCCGTGCTGCCGGACCTCGCGCTGCTGGCAGCCGGAGGGCAAGCAGCGGCGGCGGAGGCCGGCCGCGCAAACCGCGCTCTCCGCTGGCCGTGGCCGGCCTGGCCGCCGCCATCGTCGCCGTGGCGGTCATCGTGATCGCGCTGACAAGCCAGCTGTCCAGTAAACCGGCCGGCCGCGGCGCTAACGTGGCGCGGCATCCGGTCACCGGCACTGTCCGCAGCACGGCGCCCCCGCCGCCCCCGCCGGTGGTCCTGCTGTCCCAGGGGCACCCGGTCACCGCCTCGTCGGTGCAGCCCTCGTCCCCCTGGGCGGCGGCTAACGCCGTGGACGGCAACCCCGGCACTCGCTGGTCGAGCGCCTTTAGCGACCCGCAGTGGCTGGAGGTCGACCTCGGCGCCACGCACACCGTGACCAAGGTCGTGCTCTCCTGGGAACGCGCCTACGCCACTGCCTTCCTGATCCAGGTCTCCGCCAACGGCACCACGTGGACGGACGTCTACGCCACGGGGACGGGCACCGGCGGCGTGCAGACACTTGCGGTGACCGGCTCCGGCCGCTTTGTCCGCATGTACGGCACTCGCCGGGCGACACAGTGGGGGTATTCGCTGTGGGAATTCCAGGTCCTCGGCACCTAGCCGCACCGGCGCCGGCCTGGCGGAAAATAGCAGGCTTATGAGGTTGTAGCACCGCCCATTCAAACACTTGTCCGGCACCTTGACTTACGCTGGCAAAGATGATCGTGTGGTTGGGCAGCGGTGCGCCCGAGCCGCGGCGAGTGACGAATCGAGGCATTTGCCCGAAACGGCGCGCCGCCGGAAACTCGCAATTCCTCGGGGAAAGGAACACAGCATGGGCACGATCACAACCGCAGACGGCACGGAAATCTTCTATAAGGACTGGGGCAGCGGCCAGCCGCTCGTATTCAGCCATGGCTGGCCGCTGTCGGCCGACGACTGGGACGCGCAGATGATGTTCTTCCTGGGCCAGGGCTACCGCGTCGTCGCCCATGACCGGCGCGGACACGGCCGGTCGACCCAGACAAGCGACGGCCACGACATGGACCACTATGCCGACGACCTGAAGGCGGTGGTGGACCATCTCGATCTCCAGAACGCCATTCACATCGGCCATTCGACCGGCGGCGGCGAGGTTACGCGCTATCTGGCCCGGCACGGCGAGAGCAGGGCGGCCAAGGCCGTGCTCATAAGCTCGGTCCCGCCCCTGATGGTGCAGACCCCCAACAATCCCGGCGGACTGCCCAAAGAGGTATTTGACGGGTTCCAGGAGCAAGTCGCCACGAAACGCGCGCAATTCTACCTGGACCTGCCTACGGGCCCCTTTTATGGCTACAACCGCCCGGGGGCGAAGGTATCGCAGGGAAATATCCAGAACTGGTGGCGGCAGGGCATGATGGGCGGCGCGAAGGCGCATTACGACGGCATCGTCGCGTTCTCCCAGACCGACTTCACCGAGGACCTGCAGGGCATCACGGTGCCGGTCCTGGTCATGCACGGCGACGACGACCAGATCGTGCCCTACGCCGACTCCGGCCCGCTATCGGCCAAGCTGGTCAAGAACGGGACGCTCAAGACCTACCACGGCTTCCCGCACGGCATGCCCACCACCGAAGCGGCGACCATCAACGCCGACCTGCTGGCCTTCATCCGCAGCTAGCGCGGCGCGGGCAAGACGCCCGGCCGGCCCGGGAACGCCGGCCGGGCAGCCACCCGCCTACTGGCCGAGCAGCCAGTGCCCGGGCGCGATCAGTTCTGCCGCCTCGGCTGGCCCCCACGAATCCGGGCGCGTAAGGCTTGACCGGCGGGCGGTTGGACAGCAGCGGATCGGCGACTTCCCAGACCGCGGCGAGCCCGTCGGGCCGGGTGAACAGCGAGCGGTCGCCGACGAGCACGTCGTGGATCAGCCGGACATACGGCGGCAGCGGATTGGCGTCGGGCAAGGTGGCCAGCGGGATATTCGCGTGCGCCACATCGAGATCCAGCCCCGGCCCGGGCTTCTTGGCCACCAGGGACAAGTCGATCTCGCCGTCGCCCGCGAGGGAGAAGCAGAGCACGTTGGCGCTGCTCGGCAGCTGGCCGCTCAACGGCCCTGGAGGGTCGCGCAGGATCAGGCTGACCCGCTGGGCCGATTGCGCCAGCCGCTTGCCGGTGCGCAGGTAGAACGGCACGCCCTGCCAGCGGGGAGTGTCGATCCACAGCCGGGCCGCGACGAAGGTATCGCGGGTGGACTGGGGGTCGATGCCGGCCTTCGCCCGGTAGCCGTCGAACTGGCCAAGCACCACCTCGGCCGGGTCCAGCGGCCGGAAGTGGCTGATGACCTCTTCCCGCGCGGCCTGCAGGTCAAGCGGGCCGAGGCTGGCGGGGGCTCCATGGCGACCTCGGCGGCTACCTGGAACAGGTGGGTGACCAGCATGTCGAGCACCGCGCCGGTCGCATCGTAGAACTGCGCCCGGTCGGTGATGTCGAGCGTTTCCGGCACGTCGATCTGCACCGACTCGACGTGCTCGCCGTTCCAGAACGACGCCGTCGATTCGTTGGCGAAACGCAGCAGGTGCAGATCCTGGGTGGCCTCTTTCCCCAGGAAATGGTCGATCCGGTAAACCTGCTGCTCGTCAAGGACCGAGTGCACGACCTGGTCCAGTTCCTGGAAGGACTCCTTCGACGTGCCGAACGGCTTCTCGTAGACGACGCGGGCGCCTTCGGCCAGCCCGTGCTGGCCCAGGGCCTTCGTCAGCTCGGCAAAGGCCACCGGCGGGACCGCCATGTAGTGGACGAATTGCGGATCGCCGCCCAGCGACCCGCGGGCCTTTCCGACCACGTCGAGCAGGCTGCCGGGGTCGTCGCTGTTGAACCCGCCGCCGGCGAAGAACAGCCGCTGCGAGAAGGCATCCCACTGCCCCGGGTCGGGGCTTGGTGCCGGATGCGATGACCACGTCGTGCACATGGGTGCGGAAATCCTCGTGCGCCACGTCGCCGCGCCCATTACCCACCAGCCGCCACTGGTCGCGGCAGCAGGCCCTCCGTGAAGAGCTGGTAGAACGCGGGCAGTACCAATAGCTTGGCCAGGTCCCCGGTCGCGCCGAAGAGGACGAAAACTACCGGTACCTGATCGCCGCCGGAGCCGCTGCCGGCATTCGTCGTCGTCATGACGGCAACGCTACGCCCGGCGCGCGGGCGAGTCACCGCCCCGGGCCAGAGAGCGCGGTGGCGGCGATGGAGACCCCGGACCGCCCGGTCAGCGGTAACGACGGAGCTCCTCGCGGGCGATGGAGCGCAGGTGCACCTCGTCGGGGCCGTCGGCCAGGTGCAGGGTGCGCAGGTGCGCCCAGGACTCGGCCAGCGGGGTGTCGGCCGAGACGCCGGCCCCGCCGTGCACCTGGATGGCCCGGTCGAGGACGTAGCTCGCGGCCCTCGGCGCCGCCACCTTGATCGCGGCGATCTCGGTGCGGGCGCCCTTCGCGCCGACGTTGTCGATCAGCCAGGCGGCCTTGAGCACGAGCAGGCGGGCCTGCTCGATCGCCAGCCGGGACTCGGCGATCCACTCCTGCACGACGCCGTGCCGGGCGATCGGCGAGCCGAAGGTGGAGCGCGACGACGCCCGCGCGCACATCAGCTCAAGCGCCCGCTCGGCCGCGCCCAGGCTGCGCATGCAGTGGTGGATGCGGCCGGGCCCGAGCCGGGCCTGGGCCATCATGAAGCCGCCGCCCTGCGGGCCGAGCAGGTTCTCGGCCGGGACGCGCACGTCGTCGTAGTGGATCAGCGCGTGGCCGCCGTGCGGCCCGTCGTCGTAGCCGAAGACCGAGGTCGAGCGCTCGAGGGTGACGCCCGGCGCGTCAAGCGGGACGATGATCATCGAGTGCCGCGCGTGCCGCTCGGCGTCGGGGTCGCTGACGCCCATCACGATCGCGAACGTGCACTCGGGCCGCATCGCCCCGCTCGACCACCACTTGCGCCCGCTGACGATGTACTCGTCGCCGTCGCGGGTGATCCTGGTCGCGATGTTGGTGGCGTCCGACGACGCGACGTCCGGCTCGGTCATCGAGAAGCAGGAGCGGATCTCCGCCTCAAGCAGCGGCCGCAGCCACCGCTCATGCTGGTAGTCGGTGCCGAACATGGCGATCAGCTCCATGTTCCCGGTGTCGGGCGCGGCGCAGTTCATGGCCTCGGGCGCGAGGCCCATCGAGCGCCCGGACAGCTCGGCGATGGGCGCGTAGTCGAGCACGCTCAGCCCGGCCCCGAACCGCTCGTCGGGCAGGAACAGGTTCCACAGGCCCTGCTTGCGGGCGATCTCCTTCAGCCCGGCGAGCACCTCGGGGGTGCGGAAGGGGTCGCCCGCGGCGGTGTTGGCGGCGGCCTGCTGATGGTAGGCGGGCTCGGCCGGGTACACGTGCTCGGCCAGGAACGCCCGCACCTGGTCCTGGAGCTCTATCGAGCGCTCGCTGTGGTTGAAGTCCATGCCTGCTCCTCGGCCTGGTCGGGATGTGGAGGGTCAGCGGCCAGCCAGCAGGCCGAGGGCCGCGTCGAGCAGTTGCGGAACTCGCTCGCCCATGTGCGCGAACCCCTCCCCTACGGTCTTGCCCTGCAGGTAGCGATAGTGGATGCCCTCGGAGATGACCGCGAGCTTGTAGTAGCCGAACGCGATGTACCAGTTCAGCTGCGACAGGTCGCGGCCCGCGCCGGCGGCGTACCTGGCGGCCATCTGCTCGGCGCTGAGGAAGCCGTTGTCCGGGCTCATGGCGGGCATGACGCCGTCGCTCACGGCGGCGAGGCGGTGGTAGACGGCGAGCAGCCCGACGTCGGCCAGCGGGTCGCCGAGGGTGGCCATCTCCCAGTCGACGACGGCGGCGATGCCGCTGACGTCCGCGCCGGTAGATGACGTTGGTCAGCCGGTAGTCGCCGTGCACGATGGCCGGCGCGCCCTGCGCGGGCATGGTGGCGGTGAGCCGCTCCACCAGCTGGCCGAGTTCGGGGCGCGGCGCCGTCTCCGACGCCTGCCACTGGGCGTGCCACCGCTTGACCTGGCGGGCGAGGTACCCGTCGGGGCGGCCGAAGTCGGCCAGGCCGACGCCCGCCGGATCGATGGAGTGCAGTTCGAGCAGGGTGTCCACCAGCTGCTCGCACGCCCGCCGGGCCAGCTCGGGGGTCGAGCGCCGCCAGTCTGCCGGGCTGGTCGAACACGACCCCGTCGACGAAGGACATCAGGTAGAACGGGGCGCCGAGCACCTCGGGGTCGGCGCAGAGCGCATAGGCGGCCGGGACCGGCACCGTCGGTGCCGCCCAGCGCGCTGATCACCCGGAACTCGCGGGCCATATCGTGCGCGCTCGGCAGCACGTGCGCGAGCAGCGGCAGGCGCAGCGCCCACACCGACTCGCCGTCGGTGATCCGGTACGTGAGGTTGGACTTGCCCCCCGCGATCAGCTCGCCGTCGATTGGCCCGTGCCGCAGGCCGGGACGCTCGTCGTCAAGCCATTGCGTCAGTGCGGCAAAGTCGACGCCAGGGAGCCCGTTCACCACGTCACCGTACAGACCGGCCAGTTCGTCCGCAAGACGGCCGCCGGCCGCCCCGGTCGTCCGCCGGGCGTTCTGCGCGCTTGCTCACCCTTCACTGCTGGCTGCTTGCGCCGCTGGCTTAGGATGAAAACGAGCGCCAAGAGCTGCCGGGGTCGGGCTCGGATATGGAGCTGGGTGTTATGCCGAGTGTGAAGAATGCCGTCAAGCGGCCGGGAGCCCTCGGCCAGCCGGGCGGCGACCGCCAGCCCGCGGATGGCCGGGCCGCGCGGTCGCTGCCGCTCGCGCCGCGCGATCGTCGACGCCATGCGCGCGCTGCACGCCGAGGGTGACCTCCGGCCGACCGCCCCGCGCGTCGCCGAGCGGGCCGGGGTGTCGGTGCGCACCGTCTGGCAGCAGTTCGCCGACATGGAGACGCTGCTGGTCGAGGCGAACCGGCGCGACTACGAGATCCTGAAATCGCTGACGAAGCGGATCGATCCTGGCCTGCCGCTGGACGCGCGGGTCGCGGGCTTCACCAGCCAGCGGGCGCGGATCCTGGAGCAGATGAGCCCGAGCTGGCGGGCGGCCCGCATTCACGAGCCGTTCTCGGCCGAGCTCGCGCGCAGTCGGGCGACGACGCTGGCGAAGGCCAAGGCGGAGCTGGAGACGGTCTTCACGCCGGAGCTGGCCGAACTTCCGGGCAAGCGGCGCCAGTGGCTGCTCGACGGCCTGCACGCGGTCAGCATCTGGTCGTTCTGGGAGTCGCTGCGGACCGAGCTCGGCCTCGGCCTCGAGCAGGCCGAGGAGCTCTTCCGGCACACTTTCACCTCGCTGCTGGCCGAGGCCGGGTTCACCGCCGAGCCCGGGCTGGCCTAGCCGTCAAGGCCGCGGCTCCCCGCCGCCGCCGCGGCGGCCTTCGCCTAATTGCAATCTTCGCAGCGTGACCGGCCTGGATCACACCATTGAATTCGCACGTACCGTGCGACTATCTTGACCTTACGCCCCGGTAGGCAGGGGCGGCCGACAATGATGATGGCGAGGTCAGAATGAGTGTGACCACGGAAGATACCGGTGTCAGCCGCCCAGGCGGCGGCCGTGCCTCGTGGCTGTGGCAACGACAGCTCGGGTCGTATCCCGATACCGGGCCCCGCATGTTCTACCTGGGGCTCACGGTGCTGGCCACGATCATGCTCTACTACGAGCTGTACGTCGCCGGCTCGGTGTCCACGCTGATTCTGTCCAACCTGCACATGTCCTTTAACTTCTTCGTGTTCCTGCTGGCGTTCGGAAACCTGATCGGCGCGTTCGGCGCGCTGCTGGCCGGGCTGACCGACCGGCTGGGCCGGGCCAACCTGGTGGTCGGCGGGCTGCTGATCACCGGCATCATGACCGCCTTCGTCCTGCCGAACGCGACCAACAAGTGGGCCTTCGGCATCGAGGGCTTCGCCGTGGGCCTGGTCGAGGGCGTCTGCCTGGTCGCCACCCCGGCCCTGATCCGTGACTTCTCCCCGCAGATGGGGCGGGCCACGGCGATGGGGTTCTGGACCGTCGGCCCGGTCGCGGGCAGCCTGATCGTCGCGGTCGTCGGCAGCGCCACCGTCCCCGCCGTCGTCACCGACGACCGGATCTGGACCCACCAGTACGTCATCTGCGGCATCGCCGGCCTCATCGTCTGGGTGATCGCCCTGGTCGGGCTGCGGGAGCTCTCCCCCCGGCTGCGCGACCAGCTGATGGTGTCCATCCGTGACCGCGCCCTGGTCGAGGCGCGGGCCAAGGGGCTGGACATCGAGGCGGCGCTGCGCCACCCGTTCCGCCAGCTGCTCAAGCTCGACATCGTCGTCTCCGCGTTCGCGGTGTCGGTCATGCTGCTCATCTACTACACCGCCGTCGGGTTCTCGCTCATCTACCTGACCACGGTGTTCGGCTTCTCGGTCAAGGACGGCAACGGCCTCGGCAACTGGAACTGGGGCTTCAACGTCATCGCGGTGCTGCTGGTCGGGATCATCTCCGACCGGTTCCGGGTGCGTAAGCCGTTCATGGTGCTCGGCGGCGTCATCGCCGCGGTCATGGTGGTGGTCTACCTGGAGCAGGCCGGGCATCACCCCGGCTACTACACGATCGCGCTCATGCTCGCGCTGCTGTCGCTCGGGCTCGGCATCGCCTTCGCCCCGTGGATGGCGAGCTACACCGAGACGGTGGAGGCCAGGAACCCGGCGCTCACCGCGACCGGCCTGGCGATCTGGGGCTGGATCCAGCGGGTGGTGGTCTTCGTCTCCTTCCTGATCATCCCGGCCGTCGTCAGCTCGGTGACCCCGCTGGTCACCTACGGGCCCACGGTTCAGGCCTACGCGGCCCAGTACGCCTCCCAGCTCGCCTTCGCGCAGGCCCACCCGGCCGTGGTGGCCGACGCGCAGAAGGTCCCGCCGTCGGTGATCGCCACCGCGGCGGCCATCCCGCCGACGGTGACCGCCACCGCGGCCAAGATCCCGCCGGCCGTGATCGCCACCGCCACCACGTACAGCGTGCAGCTGGCGAACGCGCAGAAGTTCGCGCCCGAGCTGGCCGTGATCGAGGCCAACCCGGCCCTGTTCACCAAGCTGAAGGCCGACCCGACCAACCCGGCCCTGCAGGCGCAGGCCGTGGCCGCGGCCGGCGGCGGGGCCAAGGGGCTCGCCGTGCTCGGCACGATCGCCGCCAACCAGGCCGCGATCAACGGCGTCATCGCGGTCGCCCCGCAGCTGCAGACGGTCGCGCCGTACGCGGCCGACCTGAAGACCATCGCGCCGTACGCGGCCCAGCTGAAGACGATCGCGCCGTACTCGGCCGAGCTGACGGCCATGGCCCCGTACGGCGCGCAGCTGACGGCCCTGTCCAAGGTGCCGCCGTCGGCCCTCGCCTACCTCACCGCCCACGGCGCCGCGGTGCAGACGGCCGCCGCCCAGACCGCGGGCCAGTGGAAGACCTGGTACTGGATCTGCTTCGGCGGAATCATCGTCTTCCTGCTCTCGATCCCGCTGCTGCGCGGCCGCTGGCGCACCAGGGACGCCAAGCGCGACGAGGAAGAGCACGAGGCCCTGGTCCAGGCGGAGCTGGCCAAGCTCAACGGCTGACCGCGCAGCCAGCGCGCACAGCCAGTTTAAAGCAGCCGGACACAGTCCCCGCGCAGCCCCCCCGCGCGGGGACTGTGTCCGGTATTTTCATGCGCCGGCTCAGCGCCGGCCCGCAGGACGAGAGGACGACTGACCATGCCGCAGTACGGCACCAAGCAGCTCGACATCAGGGACCAGAACGTGGCGGTTGAGCGGGTCCTGGCGGCCACCGAGAACCCGCGCCACCGCTACCTGCTGCAGTCCTATCTCCGGCACCGGTACCTGGAGTCGGCCGGGCGCTACCAGGAGATCTTCGCCCCCGAGATGACGGTCGAGCACCCTGTCTACCGGTTCAGCCTGATCGGGCAGCCGCGGTTCACCCTGCGAGGGCCGCCCGCAGGTGGAGGCGGTCTACCAGCACTGGACGCAGACCGACCAGTGCGTCTTCTACGTGCGAGGACGAGACCGTGGCGGTCGGCGACCATCTGATCGTGGGCCGGGGCATCGGCTACCAGCAGCGGCTGGGGGCCGAGCTCGCCGCGTCCGGCCTCGAGCGCGGACCCGGGCGCGATGTACCTGGAGCGTTTCCAGATGGTCATGGTCTGGCCGTACGACGACCAGTGCCGCCTGATCGGCGAGGACCTCTGGGAATTCGACGATGCCGAGCATGCTCTGATCAAGCTCGATCCGGCCGACGTGCTGACCGCCGAGCAGGCCGGCGAACTGCTCGCGCCGCTGATAAAGCCGCTGCCGCCGTTCGACGCCAGCTTGCTGCCCGGCCTGAGCGGGGTCGCGCGATGAAGGCGGTCACCTGCCAGCAACTCCAAGCTGGAACTGGTCGAGCGGGACAGACCCGCGGCCCGCGGCGGGCCAGGTCGTTATCGACGTCGTTGGCTGCGGCATCTGCGGGTCTGACCTGCACGCCCGCTACCACGCCGACGCGGAGGCCGACGTGCTGGCCGAGATCGGCTATGACGGCTTTATGCGCTCCGCCCAGCAGGTGGTACTCGGGCACGAGTTCGTCGGCGAGGTGGCCGGCTACGGCCCGGCCACCAGGAAGAAGATCGCGGCCGGGACGCCGGTGGTGGCGGTGCCGCTCACCCGGCGGCGGCGACGAACTGCACGCGATCGGACTCTCGGCCGCCGCACCGGGCGGGTACGCCGAGCAGGTGGTGGTCGAGGAGTCGCTGATGTTCGCGCTCCCCAACGGCCTCTCGCCCAAGCTGGCCGTGCTCACCGAGCCGCTGGCGGTCGGCTGGCACGCGGTCCGCCGGGCCGAGGTGAAGAAGGGCGACGTGGCGATCGTGATCGGCTGCGGCCCGGTCGGCCTCGCGGTCATCTGCATGCTCAAGGCGCAGGGCGTCGGCACGGTCGTGGCGAGCGACTTCTCCCCCGGCCGGCGGGAACTCGCGACCGCCTGCGGGGCGGACGTCGTGGTGGACCCGGGCGACGGGTCGCCCTACGGGGCAGCGGGCGAGCACGGCTACCTGACGACGCTCCCGGCCGCCGTCGGGCTGGCGATCGCCACGATGGAGAAGCTGCGGCCGATGCCGGTGCCATGGCACCAGGTCTGGCGGGCGGGCGAGACGCTCGGCGGCAAGCCGAAGCACCCGGTGATCTTCGAGTGCGTCGGCGTACCCGGCATCCTCGACGGCATCATCGCCAGCGCGCCGCTGTACTCGCGGGTGGTGGTGGCCGGGCGTCTGCGCCGAACCCGACACCTTCCGGCCGGTGATCGCGATCAACAAGGAGATCGACCTGCGCTTCGTCGTGGGCTACACGCCGCTTGAGTTCCGCGACACGCTGCACATGCTGGCCGAGGGCAAGGTGAACGCGGCGCCGATCGCGACCGGGACGGTCGGGCTGGCCGGCGTCGGGGCCGCCTTCGACGCGCTGGCCGCCCCGGGCAAGCACGCCAAGATCATCATCGAGCCCGGCTAGCTCGGCCGCAGCTCCTTCTTGAGGATCTTGCCGGTGGCGTTCTTGGGCAGGCTGTCCCGGAACTCGATCGTCCGCGGGTACTTGTACGCGGCCGCCCGCTCCTTCACGAACTCGATCAGCTCGGCCTCGGTGACCGACTGCCCGGGCTTGACCGCCACGATCGCGCGCACCTCTTCGCCCATCTTCGCGATCGGGCACGCCGATGACCGCGGCCTCGGCCACGGCAGGGTGCGCGTACAGGACCTCCTCGATCTCGCGCGGGTAGACGTTGTAGCCGCCCCGGATGATCAGGTCCTTGATCCGGTCGACGATGAACAGGAAGCCGTCCTCGTCGATGTAGCCGAGGTCGCCGGTGTGGAACCAGCCGCCGGCGAACGCCTTCGCCGTCGCCTCGGGGTTGTTGTGGTAGCCGATCATGATGTTCATGCCGCGGAGCACGATCTCGCCCACGTGCGTCGGCACCGGGCGGCAGCGGCCGGGAGTCGTCGTCCCAGATCTGGACGGCTGGTCCCCCAGATCGGCTTGCCCACGCTGTAGACCTTGCGCTCGGTGACGCTGATGTTGAACGTCGCGGTCGACGACGACTCCGACAGCCCGTAGCCCTCGAGGATCGGGACGCCGAAGCGGCTCTCGAAGGAGTCGATGACCTCGGCCGGGATCGGCGCGCCGCCGGATACCGCGACGCGCAGCGACGCCAGGTCGTACTCAGCCGAGTCGACCGCCTGCAGCAGGGCGATGAACATGGTCGGGACGCCCATGAAAACGGTCACCCGATCCCGCTGCATGATCTCGAGGACGGCCGCGGGGTCGAACCGGGGGACGAGCGTCATCGTCCCGCCCAGCAGGACGCAGGTGTTCATGACCGACGACAGCGCGAACACGTGGAACAGCGGCAGCGCCACCAGCACGATGTCGTCGTCGCTGAACTCGAACAGCCGGCCAGGGATGTCGGCGTTCATGTACAGCCCGATGTGCGACAGCACGGCGCCCTTCGGGGTGCCCGTGGTGCCGGAGGTGTAGATGATCACCGCCGGGTCGGCCGGGGCTCCGCGCGGCCAGCTGCGGGCCGGGTGCGTCGCCCGCCAGCAGGGCCTCGAACGGCGCGGCGCCGCCCGCCTCGCCCGCGGTCTCGCCGACGATGTAGAGCGAGGTCACCCCGGCCGACTCGGCCGCCTTGGCCGACTCGTCGGGGAAGCCGCCGTAGGTGATCAGTGCCCGTGCGCCGGAGTCCTCCAGCTGGAACGCGATCTCCGGCGCCTTGAGCAGCACGTTCATCGGCACCACGACGCCGCCGGCCTTGAGTATGCCGAAGTAGGCGATGACGAACTGCGGGATGTTCGGCAGCTGCAGACCGACCCGGTCGCCCGGCGCGAGGCCGGCCGCCGCGAGGCTGGCCGCGACCCGGTCGGACAGCTCGTCGAGCTGCGCATAGCTGAGCTTGCTGTCGCCCAGGATCACCGCCGTCTTGCCCGGCGCCCGCCGGGCAGACTCCCGCAGCATCACCGCGAGGTTGAAATCCATCACCGCTCCTCAAGACCACTATGTCCGCGCCGCCTACGATCTCATTGGCGGCCAAATCACCGCAAGATCACGTTCGCGCCGGTAGGGGACCTACCCGGTGGCAGACGGGTGAGAACCACCGTACGTTCAGAAGAAAAGACTTTAAAATCTCTTCCTTGGAACGGTCCGTGGTTGGCCGCCCCTGCCCACTGGACGGGCCGCCGCGCTGGCCTTTTCGGGGCGTAGAGTTCAGGCAGTTGTTACTGAGCGAGCCGCTGGGCCGAAGCGTCCGCCTTGCTGCTTAGGCGGAAGGGCGGTCTCGTGTTCGGTGAAGGATAACCGTCTGGCCGGAATCTGGGCGCTGGTGGCCGAGCAGGCAGCCGGCCGGGGCGGCCGGGTGGCGGCCGGGGATGTCTGCGCGGCGGCGGTGGCGGCACTTGACGTCAGCGGCGCGTGGCTGAGCGCGTGGTCGGTTTCGGAGGCGGGCCATCTGATGTACGTGACCGACGGGGTCAGCGAGCATCTCGCCGAGCTGCAGCTGACCCTGGGCGAGGGGCCCTCGCTTGACGTTGCCGCCTCTGGCGGCCCCGCGCTGGCGTCGGACCTGGCCGAGCTGGAGTCCGGCCGCCGCTGGCCCGCCTTTGCCTATGCGGCGTGCCAGGCGGGCGCGGCGGCGGTGTTCGCGTTCCCGCTGGCGATCGGCGCGATCCAGGCCGGGGTGCTTGGCCTGTACCGGGACCGGCCCGGCGGGCTGAGCGACGCCCAGCTGGGGGACGCGCTGCTGTTCGCCGATACCGCGACCTTGCTGCTGCTCGACGCCCAGGCCGGTGCGGTCGATGTGCTCGACGGGCATCATGAGCTGCGCGGGCAGCAGGCGGACCTGACCCGGCACCGGGCCGAGATCGACCAGGCAACCGGCATGCTCACCGAGCAACTCAGCGTCGGCATCACCGAAGCGTTCACCCGACTGCGGGCCTATGCTTACGCTAACGATCGGCGGCTGGCCGACGTCGCCCGCGACATCGTCGCCCGCCGCCTGCGGCTGCTCCCTGGCTCCGGGCTGTTTATGGATGGTGAGTAAGCGGATGGACGGGCAACTGCTGTCGGAGACCTTCGTCGAGCTGACCGATACCATGGTCGCCGATTTCGACGTCATCGACTTCCTGCAGGTGCTGACCGATCGCAGCGCCCAGTTGCTTGACGTCTCCGCCGCCGGGCTGCTGCTGGCCGACCACCGCGGTGAGCTGCGGGTGGTGGCCGCCTCGAGCGAGGGCGCCCGGGTGCTTGAGGTGCTTCAGGTGGAGCTGGGCGAGGGCCCCTGCCTGGACTGCTTCCGGACCGGCCGGGCCGTCACGGCCACCGACCTGGGTACCGACCGGCGCTGGCCCCGGTTCGCCGACGCGGCCGCCCAGGCCGGCTTCGCCGCCGTGCAGGCACTGCCGATGCGGTTGCGGGAGCAGGTCATCGGCGCGCTCAACCTCTTCCGGGCCGCCCCGGGCGAGTTCGACCCGGAGAACGTGCGGGTCGGCCAGGCGCTGGCCGACGTGGCCACCATCGGCCTGCTGCACGAGCGCAACATGCGCCGCCGCGACACCCTCAATGAGCAGCTGCAGGCCGCGCTGAACAGCCGGGTCGTCATCGAGCAGGCCAAGGGCAAGCTGGCCGAGCGGCTCGGCCTTGACATGGACCAGGCGTTCGCTGTGCTGCGCGAGTACGCCCGCACCAGGAATCTGCGGCTGTCCGAACTGGCCCGCGCCTTCATTGACGGCACCCAGAACATCCCCAGACCTAACCCGGAACCCACAGCCTGACCCAGCACGGCACTTCGTCCGGACATGGGCCCGTGGCCAGCGTAAAGTTCCTTTTGAACTTACGACCACAGTCAGGTCCAGTCCCCCCGCCACGACGGCGTGGCGGAGGCGGCCAGCGGCTTCCGCGGCCGTCTGGGCGTGGCCCGGCCTGCCCAGGGCTCCCGGGCACCCAGTCAGGCGAGCTGAGGGTAGAGGCCGGCCACCCCGGCCGAGAGCCCGGCCAGGACCTGCCTGCTGACCTCGTCCGCGATGATCTCGGCGTCGCCGGCCGCGATGCCGTCGATCGCGATCACGCCGATGTCGGCCGGGTTGGACTTGGGCGCGGTGATGTTGCGGGTCATGTCGGTGTCCATGTAACCCACGTGCAGGGCGCTGACCCGGGTGCCCTGGGGAGCGAGTTCCTGGCGCAGCGCGTTGGTCAGCGACCACTCGGCCGACTTGGCGGCGCAGTAGGCGCCACTGCCGGGGAAGCTCACCCAGGACAGTGCGGACAGGATGTTGAGCACCGCGCTGCGCTGCTGCGCGGCGAGCTGCGGGGCGAAGGCCCGGATGACCTCAAGCGTGCCGAAGAAGTGGGTGTCCAGCTCCAGCCGGGTGTTCGCCAGGTCCCCGGTGAGCAACGAGGTTCCGGTGGAGGAGCCGGCGTTGTTGATCAGGATCGCCACGTCCCCGGTGCTCGCCGCGGCGGCCGCCACCGAGCTTGGGTCGGTCACGTCGAGGGCGATCGGGATGACCCCGGGCAGGTCCACCGACGCGGGGTTGCGGGCGGCCGCGTAGACGGTGGCACCGCGGTCACGCAGCTCGCGGGCAAGGTGGCGTCCGAGGCCGCGGTTGGCCCCGGTCACAAGCGCTGTCTTTCCGGTGATCTCCATGATTAAACCTCCTGAGTAGGTTTTTACAACCTAGCATGCCTGAGTATGAAAACACAACTTAGAGGTATGCTGGAGGCATGGCGAAGGTCCCGGATTGCAGTTGCTCGATCGAGCGCACCCTCGGCGTGCTCGGCGAGCGGTGGACGTTCCTGATCTTGCGGGAAGCGTTCTTCGGCGAGACGCGGTTCGCGCAGTTCCGCGACCGGCTCGGCGTTGCCCCCGACGTCCTGACGGACCGGCTGGCGACGCTCGTCGACTACGGAGTGATGGAGCGGGTGCCCTACCAGGAGCCCGGGTCGCGGTCCAGGTTCGGCTACCGGCTGACCCCGGCCGGACGCGAATTGCAGGTCGTGCTGGCAGCGCTGCAGCAGTGGGGCGATCAGCACCTGCCGCGGGCCGCGGGCCCGAGCATGCTGCGCCGGGTCGCGGGCACCGACCGCCCGGTGCACGTCGGCTACATCGACCCGGAGGGCCGTGAGGTCGCAGCCGACGGGGTCACGATGATCGCTGCGGGCGCTGACTGAACTGCTAGCCGACGGACGCCTGGTAGATCTGCGCGATCGACGCTTCAAGCTCCGCGTTGAACTGCTCGTCCGTCTGCCCGTCGGTGAGCCCGGCAAGCAGCGCGCGCGAGAAGCTGGCGGTCAGGGTGTGGTCCCGTGAGAGCAGCGCGCAGGCCTCGTCGCGGCTGTAGCCGCCCGACAGGGCAAGCACCCGCAGGACGCGCGGATCCGACGCCACGCCCCCGTACAGGCCGGGGTCGGTCGGGATGGTGATCTTGAACATGACCACCGCATCCGCGGGCACCGCCTCGAGCCGCTTGGCGATGGCGTCCCGCAGCAGCGTCTCGGCCTGCTCCTTGTGCGGGCTGGAGATGCTGACCTCGGGTTCCATGATAGGGACGAGGCCTGCCGCGCGGATCCGGTCGGCGTACTCGAACTGCTGCTCGACGATCGCGGAGATGCCCGCCTCGTTGGCGTCCTTGATGACCGACCGCATCTTGGTACCGAAGATCCGGTGCCGCTGCGCGCGCTCTATCAGGTCGTCGAGGGTGTCGATGGGCTTCATGAGCTGAACGTCGTCCGCCTCGTCGGCCAGTCCCAGGTCCACTTTCAGGAACGGGACGACGTTCTTCCGCTCCCACAGGTACTGGGCCGACGGGACGCCGTCAATGTCGCGGTCCATCGTCTGCTCGAACAGGATCGCCGCGAGTATCCGGGTGCCGTCGAAGGCCGGGCTGGTGATCACGCGGGTGCGCATGGCGTGGACTAGGTCGAACATCTCGGTGTCGGAGTGATACCGGTCCTGGGGGATGCCGTACTCCGCCAGCGCGCCGGGCGTGCTGCCGCCGCTCTGGTCCAGCGCCGCGAAGAAGCCGTGCCCCGACTTGACCTTCTCGAACTGCTCCTCGTTCACGTTGCCATTCTGGCACCACACGGATCGGCGCCGTGGCGGGGGTCGAGTGGCGCACCGGAACGCCCCGGAGCTGCGGCCTTGCCCGCGATCAGGGTGGTTGCATTTTCGCGCGGGGATGAGATGAATGAGGTATTCGCGCATAGATAGAGAGAGGACGCCAGGATGTCGCTAGTGGTACCGGCAGACCTACTGGAGAAGGCCCAACGCGGCGGGGTGGACGACGCGGCGTTCCTCGACTGCGTCCGCGCCTCGTTGCCGTACGCCTGGGAAGTGATCACCCGGCTGATCGCAGACCTGGAAGCGGGCGGCGCCGAGTTCACCGATAATCGGGTCCCGCCCCCGGACGAGCAGGCCCGCGGCCAGCTGCTGCGCCTGATGGCCAGCGACGCGATGCGGGCCGCGATTGAGCGCCGCTACGGCGTCCTGCTGGCGTTCCAGAACTGCCACCGTGCGGCCGTGTTCCATCCCGGTGCCGCCGTGGCCCGCGACGAGTTCACCTCGGCCCGGGCACAGCTCCTCAACCAGCAGCCTGGTCTCGTGGATTGCTGAACCGTCAGCGTTATTCCACTGCGGGCACCGCAGCCCAGACGGTAAGCCCGCAAGGAACGGCGGAGCTGAAGCCCCACGCCTTGGAGAGCGCGCTGACCAGCAGCAGCCCGCGACCTGAGACATCGTCGGCCGCAGCCTCGCGGACGGCGAGCTCCCGCTCGCCGGCGCCCTGGTCGGTTACCTCGATGTAGAGCAGGCCGCCGCCAAGCCGCAGGGTGCAGCTGATAACGCTGCTCGCACTGTGCACGACCGCGTTGGTGACGAGCTCGCTGATGATGAGCACCCCCGCCTCGGCGGTCTCCGGCCCGATGAGGTGCCGCGTCAGCCAGTCGAGCGCGCGGCGGCGCGCCTCGGCGGCCGATGCCCTGCAGCCGGGAAGGTCGAAAACCTGGCGCAGCTCATCGGTGTCTGCCGGCGGCACGCGCGGCTTGCCACCGTTCAGTGCCTGGGCGGAGCCCTGATGCACGATCACGGTCACTATCATTCACGAGAAAATCGTGACGCAACCGCTCCTCATGATATTTTCACGGTGCATTAACGCATTTTAACGGTTTCGGGCTAAACGTGCACCATACGCTGACCACGAGGCTGGAGGTACGGCACGTGACTCAGGCACACTCGGCAAGCGCCGCGACCGTTCGGCTGCTTGTCCTGGGCAAACGGCTCAGGGACCTGCGGGTCGCGGCGGGCAAGTCGCTCGAAGACGCCGCGGCGGTCTTGGATGTCAGTGTGCTGGCCATTCGCCGCATCGAGCAGGGGCAGGTCAAGTGGAAGCCGCCCTATATCAAGATCCTGCTTGAGGAGTACGGGGTCAGCGACGAGGAAGCCAGGATCTTCCTCAGCCTGTCCGCCGAGGCCAACCAGCCTGGCTGGTGGTACCGCTACCGCGATGTGCTTCCCGACTGGTTCCGCGCGTTCGTGAGCCTTGAGGAGGAAGCAAGCCTCATCCGCGCCTACGAACCGCATTACATCCCCGGCCTGATGCAGACGGAAGACTACGCGCGCACTGTGCTCCGCGCCGGGCTGCGGGACGCCGGCGAGATCGAGCGACGGGTCCGGCTGCGTATGGAACGCCAGCACAGGCTGCTCCAGCCAGGCGGCCTTGAACTGTGGGTCGTCATGGACGAGACCGTGCTGCGCCGCCCCGTCGCCCCGCCCGCGGTGATGCGGGACCAGATCGACCGGCTGACCGAGATAGTGGCCCTGCCGAACGTCACGCTCCAGGTGATCCCGTTCGCGCTCTATATCCACGAGGGCATGTACGGGCCCTTCCACATCTTCCGGTTCCCGTTCCCTGAACTCCAGGACATCGTGTACGTCGAGACCGGGGTGAGCTCGTTCTACCTCGACCAGTACCCCGACGTGGCGGCGTTCCAGGAATCGCTGGACCGGATGAGCGCGCTGGCACCGCCACCGCATCGCACCGAGGGGTTCCTCGGTGCTATCCGCAAGGAGATTAATTAATGAACCACATCCCCAACGCGAGCAGGGACCTGGGCACCGAGGGCTGGCATAAGCCGTGGAGCGGGCACAACGGCGGTTCCTGCGTGGAGATAAAGGCGCTGCCCGGCGGGCAGTTCGCACTGCGCCAGTCGACCGAGCCAGCAGGCCCCGCCCTGGTTTTCACCGAGACCGAACTCGATGTCTTCGCCGCGGGCTGGACCCCGCATAAGGCAGACCTGCGGGCATCCTGACCTCGCCGCGGCGGCCGTTCACCGCCACGCGCAGTACGCACGACGCGACGACTCCCCGGGGGCCGCAAGGCCCGGCACCCCCGGCGTACCGGTTCGGGCCACCGATCAGGAGACACAGCGAGATGCCGGAAGACGTGGGCTGGGCGACCCGGGGGCTTGACTACGAGCCGCCGGAGATCGACACAAGCAATGCACACATGGCGCGGGTCTACGATTACCTGCTCGGCGGCAAAGACAACTACCCGCCCGACCGGGAAGCCGCCGAGCAACTGCTCAAGATCGTGCCCTCCCTGCCGGAGACGGTGCGGCAGAACCGGCTGTTCATGCAGCGGCTCACCCGCTACCTGGCCGCCGAGGAAGGTATCAGCCAGTTCCTTGACGTCGGTACCGGCATCCCCACCTCACCGAACCTGCATGAGGTCGCCCAGCGGGCAAACCCGGCGGCGCGGGTCGTGTACGTCGATAACGACCCGATCGTCTTGGCCCACGCCCACGCCCGGCTGACGAGCGCACCGCTGGGCCGGGTGGCCTACATCCACGCGGACATGCGCGACACGAAGTCGGTCCTGACCGCGCCGGACCTGATGGCCACGTTGGACCTCAGCCGCCCCGTCGGGCTCTTCATCCTGTCCACCCTGCACATAATCCCGGACGCGGATGAGGCACGCGAACTGCTTGGCCGCTACGTTGCCCCGCTGGCAGCAGGGAGCTTCGTGGCCCTGTCGGTAGCGATCAGCGACGGTCTCACGCCCGAGGCGTCGAGTGCGGCGATAACGGTGCTCAGCAACCGTGGTATTTCCATCTTGCGACGTACCCGGGCGGAATTGACCACGCTCTTTGACGGCCTCGAGCTGATCGAGCCGGGCGTGGTCCCGGTCAACCAGTGGCGGCCCGACGCCGACGTCCCCGCGGAGCAGCTGGCCAGAGTCGATCTCTGCTGCGGCGTCGCGCGGAAGCGCTAACGCTCCCGCGGCCAGGGTCTTCGCCTCGGCGGCGTGGGCCAAGGCTTCCCTGGTGCCTCCATGAGACCAGCATGCCGCAGGCGGGCCGTCGGCATGAAGCGGCATGCCCAACGACCCGCCCGCGGCGGTGGATTGGCCGGCAGCTTGCGGACTGCCCGCCAATCGCCTGCTGGCCGCCTCGGGCCGGCTGTGCTTTCCTGCTCGCCGCACGGGGGTCCCGGGCGCCCGGGACCACCCCTTGGCTCGCAGGCGGCTACCAGCCGACGGCGACGATCATGTACTGCGGGCTGGCGACCGAGATGTCGGAGGACTGGCTGGCGTCGTCGTCATACGGGAAGCCGTACTGCTTGCCGTTGATGGCGTTGTCGTGCCAGAACTCCGCGTAGTAGTTGGCTGGGCCTGCCTTATAGAAGCTGGCCGGATTCGACTGCCCGGACGCCGGGAGCTGAGCGACGTGGCGGTTGAGCCCTGCGCACAGCGGCGGGTTAGCCGACAGCGTTCCGCCGCAGCCGAAGACGTCGGCGGTGGTGTCGCCCGCGGCGCCGTGTGACGTCGCGTACGCGGTGAAGTAGCTCGCGTACTTGCCGCCGGGTTCGAACGAGGGGTCGTTGCCCGGTGCGGGGATGCCGTACGGCGCGTCGATGGTCGCCAGTTCCTTGAACTGCGCCGGGACGAAGGCCTTGAAGCGGGCGAAGGTCGCCGCCCGGCTCTCCTTGAAGGTGGCGTAGTCCTCGCCGACCTCCTGGGTGGAGCCGCCGTGGCTGTGCACCAGCAGGGCCAGCTTGAGGCCGAACCGGTCGACTCGGGTGGTGTCGGCGTTGATCGAGCCCGGGCCGACCGTGAACTCGATGAAGTCGTAGTACTTGCTGTTCTTCGAGCCCAGGTAGAAGTACATCCGGCCGGCCGAGTTGGCGGGCAGGTCGATGTACGGCTGCTGGGCGATCGACTTCTCGGTGCCGTCGAAGCTCCAGTAGACCTGGCTGTTGGGGAAGTGCCCGTTGGTCTGGTTAATGATCTTGACCTCAAGCACCTGCTTCGCCTTGGGAATGGTGCTGGTGCTGCCCCAGAAGGACGCGGGCGGGGCGCCCGTACCGGTACTAGCCGGGCTGGTCGCGCTGGTGCTGGCTGCGCCGGGCTTGCTCCAGCGCTGGGGGGCGGCATCGGTGCAGGTCGCGATGTCGAGCCGGGCGGTGGTGACGCCGTCCGGGTCGGTGAGGCACCGCCCGGATTTTGGATTGACGAGCTCGCCGTTGGATTCGTGCGTCCAGACCTGGGCGGCGGTGCCGTTGCAAGCGTACCAGTCGACATTGGTGCCGCTTGCCGTCCCGCCGCCCGCAACGTCCAGGCAGCCGCCCTCGGTGCGCAGCGTGCGGTCGGAATAGGCCGACCACCGCTGGCCCGGGCTGTCACCGCAGGCACGCGCGTTGATCGGGTTGCCCTCGGTGTTAAGCGCGTTCTGGTTGGCCAGGCACGTCTTGTCGATCCCGGTGACGTGGCCGGCCGAGACGGCCCGCGCGGTGGGTGTGGAGTTGCCGCCCTTCTCGTAGACGGCCACGTACTGCACGCTCATCGACCCGCCGGACGACGTAGCGGCGGTCGGGGCGGTGCAGCCGCACAGCGGGTCCGGGTAGTTCCCGCCCATCGCCAGGTCGAAAATGATGAAGAAGCCGTGGTCGATCGCCTGACGCCAGGCCGTTGCCCCGACCTGGGCCTCGGTGATCGTTTTGGTCACCCGCCCGTCCATCAGGAACTGCAGGTACTCGGCCCGGGTGCTGGTCCGGTTAATGACCACCGAGTAGGTGTGGTAGCCGGACTCGCACTTCGAGCCCCGGCAGGCGATCAGCGCGTGCCCGGCGCCGCCGGCCGCGTCGTGCAGCGTCTGTGAGGCCTTGTTCAGCCCGTTGACGTCCTCCATCATGTCCAGCTCGCCGGACTGCGGCCAGCCGCCGCCGGTGCGCATCGGCGAGCCGAGCGCCCAGAACGCGGGCCAGTAGCCGAGGCCGTGGGCCGGGCTCGGCTGTTTGATTGACGCGGTCATCTCAAGCTCGCCGCCGGCCGGCGCCCGGAAGTCGTCGCGGGTGCTCTCGATCCGTGCCGACGTCCAGGTGCCGCCGCTGCGCACCGCCTTCAGGAGGAGATGCCCGTGGCCGTCCAGGTAGACATTCTTGGTCGAGTTCGTGGTGTGCTCGATCTCGCCCGTCCCGTAGCCGGTGCCGATGTCGTAGAACCAGTTGGCCGCCGATGGCGCGGCCCCGGCCCGGCCGGCGAACCCGTCGCCGAACACGGCCGTCCAGCCGGCCGGTGCGGGAGGGACGGCGGCGGCTTGCGCCGGGACGGCTGCCGTCAGCGCCGCGGGGGCGGCGCCGGACGCCGCCGTGAGCTCGACCTCGGTCCGGCAGCCGGCGAGAAGCGCCACGGCGGTCACGGCGGTCACGGCGGACAGGAGTCTTCGATGGCCCATGGTCTGGAGACCGGTCCGGGAGGCGCCGGATAACAGAAATCGCCGCGGAATCTAGCATGGGGACATGACAAAGGGGAGCATCCGTATCACCAGCGTGGCAGTCACCCCTGTCGCGTTCGCCGACCCGCCGCTGCTGAACTCGGTCGGCGTGCACGAGCCGTTCGCGCTGCGGGCCATCATCGAGATCGGGACCGACGCGGGCCTTACCGGTCTCGGCGAGACCTACGCCGACGCGAAGCACCTGGCCGCGCTGCGGGCGGCGGCCGCCGCCATCGAGGGCGCCGACGTGTATCACACCGGGGAGATCTACCGCCGGGTGCAGACCATCGCGGTGCAGGAGACAACGATCGCCTCCGGCCTGGTCGGCCAGACCTCGGCCACCGACCGGGTGTTCTCCCCCTTCGAGGTCGCCTGCCTTGACATTCAGGGCAAGGCGGCCGGGCTTCCGGTCGCCGACCTACTCGGCGGCGCGGTGCGGGAGGAGGTCCCGTTCTCCGCCTACCTTTTCTACAAGTGGGCCGGGCACCCGGACGCCGACGGGGACGACTGGGGCGAGGCGCTCGACCCCGATGGCATCGTTGCCCAGGCCAAGCGAATGGTCGACGGCTACGGGTTCACCGCGCTCAAACTCAAGGGCGGCGTCTTCCCGCCGGCCCAGGAGATCGAGGCGGTCCGGGCGCTGCGCGAGGCGTTCCCCGGTCACCCGCTCCGGCTCGACCCGAATGCCGCGTGGACCCCGGAGACGTCGCTTGGCGTGGCCCGCGAACTGGCCGGGGTGCTGGAGTACCTGGAGGACCCGACGCCGGGCATCGACGGCATGGCCCGGGTGGCCCGGGGGCAATGGGTGGCGGGAGCCCCCCATGCGGGAAGACAGAACGCCCCGATGCCGCTGGCCACCAACATGTGCGTCGTGGCGTTCGCTGACCTGCCCGCCGCCGTCAGGGAAAACGCGGTGCAGGTGATCCTGTCTGATCACCATTACTGGGGCGGCCTGCACCGGTCGAAGCTGCTCGCGGGTATCTGCGACACGTTCGGCATCGGCCTGTCCATGCACTCCAATTCGCATCTGGGCATCAGCCTGGCGGCGATGGTCCAGTTGGCCGCGGCCGTCCCCAACCTCGGCTATGCCTGCGACACGCACTGGCCGTGGAAGACCGAGGACATCGTGGCCGGCGAGCCCTTCACCTTCCGCAACGGCGCGCTCCGCGTGCCTGACCGGCCCGGGCTCGGTGTGGAACTCGACCGGGACGCCCTTGGCCGGCTGCATGAGCAGTACCTGGCCTGCGGCCTGCGCAACCGCGACGACACCGGCTACATGCAGCGCATCGTCCCGGGCTACGAGCGCAGGCAGCCCCGTTGGTAACGTCACCCACCGGGCGCAGCGCCGCCCGCACCTTGCGCCGCCCGCACCCCTGCATAGCTGGCCGATGTTTTCCGACTTTGCATAGCTCCCGGACACGCTAGGCGCCCATGAAACGTTTCATTTTGTCCGGCCGCTATGCAAAGTCCGGGAGCTATGTATAGTGACGGCTGGCGGCGGCACTCAAGCCCCGTTTGCACCTTCCAACCCGAGACCGGGAACGGGGAACGCGACGCCACGCGTGCGTTCGGGATACTGGGTTTGGCTTTCGTGGGGTAGTGGCCGTTCCGGGGCGGTTAGCCGGCCGGGAGAGCCGGCGGCGGCGTGCTTCCCGGGCCCAGCTGCGCCTTGAGGGCTGCGAGTTCCCTGTCCACGTCGCTCGATGAGCTGACCTCGTCGAGCTCCTTCTGGATGTCATCGCCTCCGCCGCCGACGTCTTCGAGGACGCCGGACTCCATGAGCTCGTCCAGCGCGCCCGCCCGGGCCTGCATGTTGGCGATCTTGTCCTGGGCCCGCTCGAGCGCGGCGCCCGAGTCGCTGACGCTGGTCGAGATGCCCGCCGCGCTCTCGTTCACCGAGCTCATGGCGCTCGCGGCGGTGTACTGCGCCTTGAGCACTTCCTTCTGGCTGCGGAAGTTGTTCACCTTCTGCTGCAGCTGGGCGAGCGCGTGCTCCAGCTTCTCCTGCTCCTCGGCCAGCTGCTGGCGCTGCTCCTCCAGGCCGTCGATCTGGCCCTGGGCGGCCGATTTGCGGGACAGCGCCTCGCGCGCCAGGTCTTCCCTGCCCTGCGCGAGGGCGGCCTTGGCCTGGTCCTGGAGGTGATCTACCGAGTGCTGGAGCTGGGTTTCCTGCAGCTCGATCTGCTTGCGGGAGGCCGCGATGTCGACCAGGCCCCGGCGGACCCTGGTGATCTGCTCAAGCATCTGGTTGTACGAATAATCGAGCATCTCGTCTGGCTTCTCGGCGTTATCGAGCGCCTTGTCGGCCTTGGCCGCGACTATGTCGTGCGCCCGCTGAAAAAGGCCCATATCAGCCTGCTCTCTATCGGTTGCGCTACCTTAACCGGACAGTACCAGCATCGCCCGACCTGCTCAGTGACCAGGGCGGCAGCCGTCCATAAGCTATGCAGAGACATGTGGGCTGCTTCATAGGCCACGCAGAGACGCGCGAGATCCGCGATCCAGGCGGGGCTGGCAACCTCAGGCAGCATGACCTACTTCCAGCCCCCGGCCCAAGAGCAGCCGTGGCAGGCGCCAGCCGGCCAGCACCAGGGAACCGCGACCAGGCTCACCCGGCGGCAGACCTCTGTGGTGCGGGAGCTGGACGAGAGCACCCCCCGTTGGTACTTGCCCTCGTTCCTCGTCCTGCTGGCGGCGGTGGCGGTGCTGTACCTGTGGGATTTGAGTGCCTCTGGGTACGCCAACACGTTCTATGCGGCGGCGGTGCAAGCGGGGACGGAGAACTGGAAGGCCTGGTTCTTCGGCTCCCTTGACTCCGCTAACTTCATCACGGTGGACAAGCCGCCGGCCTCGCTATGGGTCATGGTGCTATCCGGACGGATCTTCGGCTTCAACAGCTGGTCGCTGCTTGTGCCGCAGGCGCTTGAAGGGGTCGCGGCGGCGGGGCTGCTGTGCGCCGCCGTCCGCCGGGCCGTGCGCCGGTCCGCGGGCGGCAGCGCCGGGGCGGCGGCCGGGCTGATCGCGGGGGCGACGATGGCGCTGACCCCGGCCGCGGTTCTGATCTTCCGCTTCGACAACCCCGACGCCTTCATGGTGCTGCTCGTCGTCATAGCGGCGTACTGCGTCGTCCGGGCGATTGAGCACGGGCGGACCTGGTGGCTGGTGGGCGCGGGCGTCGCGTTCGGGTTCGGTTTCCTGACCAAGAGCGGCGAGGCCGTGCTCAACGTGCCCGCGTTCGCGCTGGCCTACCTGGTCGCGGCGCCGGTGCCGTTCTGGCGCCGCGTCCTGCAGCTGCTCGCGGCGGCCCTCGCGATCGCGGCCGCCGCGGGCTGGTGGATCGCGGCGGTGCTGCTCACGCCCGCCGCGGACCGGCCGTATATCGGCGGGTCGACCGACAACAACCCGCTTGAGCTCGCCTTCGGCTACAACGGGCTCGGGCGGCTGTTCGGCGGGGACGGCAACGGGGGCGGCGGTGGAGGCGCGGCGGGCAGCAGTTTCGGCGGCGCGGCCGGGCTGCAACGGCTCTTCAGCGGGGAATTCGGGCTCGAGATCTCCTGGCTGCTGCCCGCGGCGGTGGTGCTGCTGGCGGGCGGGGTCTGGGCTACCTGGCGGGGACCGCGGACGGACTCGGCCCGGGCCTCGCTCATCATCTTCGGCGGCTGGCTGCTGTCCACCGGTGTGACGTTCGCCTACATGCAGGGCACGATCCACCCGTACTACACGGTGGCGCTCGCGCCGGCGATCGGGGCGCTGGTGGGGATCGGGTCGGTGCTGGTGTGGCGGCAGCGGGTTGTCGCCGCCCGCACGGCCTATGGGGTGCTGGCGCTGACCGTGCTGGTCACGTGCGGGTGGGGGGTGGAACTGCTGCGCACAGACCCGGAGTTCCACCCATCGGTCAGGTACCTCACGCTGGCGGCGGGGGTCGCGGCCGTGGTGCTGCTGGCGGTGGTGGCGCTATGGACCAGGGCCGGGCGGCGGCTGCTGCTGGCCGCCGGGCTGCTGACGGCGATTGCCGTGGCGGTGCCGTCCGCCGCCTGGGCGGTGGCGACGGCGGCGACGCCGCATTCCGGTTCGATTCCGACCGCGGTGTCGGGGAGCGGGAACGCCGGGTTCGGGGCCGGGTCGGGGACCGGTGGCTTTGGTGGCGGCGCCCCGGGCGGGGCCGGGACGATTCCCGGCGATGGCGGGACCCGCGGCGGCATGGGCTCCACCGGGGAGGCGCCCGGCGGGCAGGCCGGCGCGGGCAGTGCCGGCGCGGGCGGGGCCGGAGGGACGCCGCCTTCCCGGACGTCCGGAGAGACCGGAGCTCCGGGCGGAACCGGCACCTCCGGGGAAACCGGGTTCCCGAGCGGAACCGGAACGTCCCCCGGAACCAGGACTGGAGGCGGGGCCGGGTTCGGCGGCGCCCCCGGCGGCGCGAGCTCGTCGGCTGCGCTGACCAAGGCCCTGGAGAAGACCACCACTCGCTGGGCGGCGGCCGTGGAGGGGTCGAACAGCGCGGCCAGCCTGGAACTTGCCAGCGGCGGCAAGGCCGTCATGGCCATGGGCGGGTTCACCGGCACCGACCCGGCGCCGACCCTGGCCGAGTTCGAGCAGTGGGCCGACGCAGGCGACATCACCTACTACATCGCGGGCGGCGGCATGGGCGGCGGTCCCGGCGGCCAGGGCACGTCCAGCCAGATCACCTCGTGGGTCAAGTCGCACTTCAAGTCGGCCACCATCGGCGGCGAGACGGTGTACCTGCTCCTGCAGCCAAAGTCCTGACGCCCCCGGACCAAGCGCCGGCCCTCGGGGAGGAAAGTGCAAGTGGTGATCGTGGGCCGATCGGGTCGTATAACGCCCCCCATTTCGGCCCACGATGGTGGCAAGGCGCCGCCGTGCGGGGAGAAGAGAACGTTGCCGGATTCTGCGCCCGCGACGTCAAGCCGGTAACTTTCTCATTATCGCGGGCGTTGCCAGCGGGCATTCGGCGCCAGGAGTAGACGAAGTTGCCACCTGCCCCCGCGTTACTGTAAAAATGCCCAAATTAAAACGTCCAGAATCCCCGAATATGCCTCGCGCGGAGGCCGCGCATGCCCGCCGACGATGAGAAGTTCCCGCTTCCAGAACGGCTTTTCCTTGCCTTCACCGCGATGCTCCGCTGGGCCGCCCGCGATTTGGCCGTGCGCCCTGATGGCACCGGCCGCACGGTCAAGCGTCAGGGGTGCCTGCATCCGCTCACGGCGCTCAGGGGGCTGTTCTTCCTCCTCATGCTGGTGCTGTCCCCGCTGTTCATACTGCCGATGCTGGTGGTCCGGCTCGCGCAGCTCGGGCGCACCGGGTTCCGTTATGGCGCATCGGTTGACGTCGCATCGGGCGACCAGGCCCGATGGGCGCACGGCACGTTGCCGCCGGTTCCCGGCACCGCGGTGATCAGTACCGGGACCGCGGCCATCGCGGCCGGCGACCCGGGTTTCCGTGCCGCCGCCCTCACCGACTGGGCCGTCGCGGCGAGCGCGCTGCTGCGCCAAAGCCTGGTCAACGGCGACGCGACCTGCACGCGGACCTTCATGGCCAACGGCCTGTACGACGCCCACCAGGCACTACTCGAACTGCGAGCCCGTGACGGGGTGTCCTGCGCGGGCGCCTGGCAGGCCGTCGGCGCCACCGTCGTCGGGGTGAGCCGGAGCCCGCTGACCGAACAGGTGCGGGTTCGTGTCAGCTGCCGGGGCTGGCGCTTGGAGCGGCACGAGCCAACCGGCCTCACGCTGCGCGGCGGGCCTGACGGCGCGAACTGGTCGGAAGACCTGGCCTTCGCCCGTTCCGTCACCGCGATCACGCCGCCTGGTGGCGGCCTGCCGGCCAGCCGCTGCCCGTCCTGCGGCGCGCAGCTCGACCTCGATCCGGGCGGGGCGTGCCGGTACTGCCTGGGAGTTGTTACCGCCGGCCAGCTCGATTGGGTCCTCGTCTCCTGGCAGCGTGAGCCATGGTGAGCGCCAGCGTCGCAGCGAGCGCTGGCGTTGCGGTGACGGCACTGCGGGTGATCGTGGTCATCGTCATCGCGGGCTGGATCCTGCTCTTCGCGGTGCTCATCGGCACGCTCGTGCTCATGGTGGTGCTGCGCGGCAGGCGGCAGCGGGAGCAGCAACGGCGCGGCGCGGCGCCGTCCGCTGCCGCGGATCCAGGGCTGCCCGCCCGGCTGGCCGAAGTCCGGGTCGGCGATCCGCACTTCGATGAGCAGTTGCGCGGCAGCCGCGCCTGTCCCGCCTGCGGCGCGACCTACCGGTCGGAGCTTGCCATCGAATGCGCGCATTGCCATGCCGAACGACCGGCGCCCTGGGGCCAGTGGCGGCTGGCCAGCATCACGGCCGTCGAGTGAGCGGCTAGCGATCCGCCCCCGGCCGGGACCTGGCACCGCCTGCACGCATCAGCTGCCCCCAACGGAATACGGTGTACCTGCTCCCGCGGCCAAAGTCCTGACGCCTTGAGCCAACGCCAGACACCTGCTGCCCACCCACACCCCTGATCCCGAGGTTCACCTGGCGATGATTGACTGAGGGTGTCCTCGCTCGGGCCGGGGAAGTCCGGGAAGTGTGGTGTGGTGGTTATGGGAGTGCCGAGGGATTGCCGAGGGGAGTCCAGCGTGACGAACGATCAAGTGGCGTCGGAGGCAGCGCTGGTCTCGAAGGCAATACTGAGCTCAGAGACGACACTGGAGCCAGAGACGCTACTGACGCCGCATCCGACACCGGCGCCGACGCGCTTCGTCCCGGCCGAGCTGGCGCGGCAGTTCGACCGGGACGCACGCTGCGTCACCCGCAGATGCAGCGTCCGGGACGCAGGCTGGAAGTCGGTCTTTGTCCGGGTCTCGCAGCGCTGCGATCCGGCGGGGCACGTGCGGATGAGTGCCCTTCCGCATCCCCGGATCATGCTGGTCACCCGGGGCAGCGTGGCCGTGCGGCGGCGCGATGGCGCGGTGGGTCGGGCCGCCCAGCTCTCACCGGGCAAGGCCTGGCTCGTCCCGGCCGGGGCGACGCTGAGCTACGACTGGACGGGCGCGGGAGACGGCACCCGCGAGATGATCCTGATGGTCTTGCCGGAGGACGACCTGGCGCGCACCGCGGACGTGCTGAGCCGGCGCCGGCCCACGCCGGTCACCCTGCCGGGGACGGTGCTGACCGAGGACCCGGTTGTACGCAGCGTCCTGACCGGGGTTATCCGCGCCATGTCGGCCGAGGTCGACGAGCTTTACGCCGAAAGCTCGGCCGCCTTCCTGCTCGCGCACCTGCTCAGCCAGTATGGGAGCGGGGCGGCGAGTCCGGTTGGGATCGGGCGGGAGGATGCGCGTGTCCAGATGGCGGTCGAGTTCATGCGGGACAGCCTTCACCTGCCGGTGACGCTGGCCGACATTGCGGCGAGCGCCGGGCTGAGTCCCTATCATTTCGGGCGCGTCTTCCGCGTGGCCACCGGAGTGCCGCCGCACCGGTTCCTCACCCGGATGCGGATCGACGTGGCCCGACGTCGCCTGGCCGACGGCGACCTGTCCGTCACCGAGATCGCGCAGCTGTGCGGGTTCAGCAGCGCCAGCCAATTTTCCACCGCCTTCCGCCGCGAGACCGGCATGGCCCCGCGGACGTTCCGGCACAGCCTCGGCCTGGCTGATGCGACGGAGCCCGCGGCACTGGTAGCACAACAAGGCGGAATCGGAGCCAACAAGGAGAACCTAATCGCAAGGAAAGCGCAATAAGGAGAACGTTTCCCGCAAGCAGGCGAATGCGCCCCGTGCGCGAGTGCCTCTAGCGTCAGTAGGGGAGGAAACTAATTATGAGCATGCTCTACCTTGCCCAGGCCAACCAGCAGCAGCAGCTCGACTGGCTGGCGGGTGGGACCCTCGCGATCTTGCTGGACAGCGCCGCGACCGACGGACAGCTGATGATGGGGCGATTCGACGTCGCCGAGGGCGAGGCCCCGCCCTATCACCAGCACACCCGCGAAGACGAGGTGTTCATGCTGATCAAGGGCACCGCATTGGTCTGGTACGACGACCAGGAGTACGAGCTCGCCGAAGGCGGGGTGGTCTTCCTGCCCAAGGGCACGCCGCACGGCTACCGGATCACCTCGAAGAAGGCCGACCTGCTGATGATCAACACGCCGGGCGGGATCGAGGGCATGTTCCGCGCTACCGGCCGGGACAAGTCGCTCCCCCCGCTGCCCCCGGGCGAGACCTTTCAGCCGTCGCCCGAGCAGATGGCCGAAGGTGCGGCCAAGTACGGCAACATCATCCTCGGCCCGCCCCGCTAACGCGCGGGACGCACTGCCATCCTCGGCAAATGGCGTTGACGCGGCCGCCTCTTGACCCTTGTGGCAGCCGTGACACTCGGGACCCGTGAAGGGTGTGCCTACTTCGCGAAGTGCGCCCGGATGAACGCTCCCGCGCTGTCCAGCGCGGCGGCGCCCTCGTCAAGCAGCGCCGCAAACGCCTGGAACACATGCGGCACCTCCGGCGTCACCTCCAGGCTCACCCGAACGTCAGCGGCCGCTGCGCGAGCCGCGAGCCTGGTCGCGTCGTCCAGCAGGATCTCGTGCGATCCGGCCTGGATCAGCAGCGGCGGCAGGCCCGTCAGGTCGGCGAAGACCGGGCTCACCAGCGGGTCGGCCGCAGGACGGCCCGCGGTGTAGTCGGCCGCCCGCAACCGCAGGCCGGCCGGGGTGAGCGCCGGGTCGAGGTCCGCCTTGCCCGTCATGCTCATCCCGGACAGGGTCAGGTCGGCCCATGGGGAGAACATGACGGCGCACGAGGGCTGCGGTAGCCCCGCCGCCTTCAGCGCCACCAGGGTCGCCGCCGTCAGGCCGCCGCCCGCCGACTCGCCGACGATCGCCACCCGGGCGGCAGCCACGGTCTCAAGCAGCGCCCGGTACGCGGCCACCGCGTCATCCACCGCGGCCGGGTAAGGATTCTCTGGGGCGAGCCGGTAGTCGACCGAGATCGCGCGGGCGCCCGCCCGCCGCACCACGTCGGAGGCGAGCCCCACCGATGCGGTGGCCGAGCCGATACAGTAGGCGCCGCCGTGCAGGTAGAAGAGGACGTCGCCCGATTCCACCCCCGTGACGTCAATGTTGACCACGGCGACGCCGCCGAGCATGGCCGGCGTCGCCACGACATCGGGCGGCAGCGGTATCGACGCGATCATCTTCTCGAAGACCACGCGCTGCTCCCGCACGTCGCCCGCGACGTCAAGCGGCGCATTCCGCGACATCTGGTCAAGGGCATCGCGCTGCTGCTGGCTCATGATCGGTCTCCCATCAAGGCATCGGCTCTCAATCGACCCTAAACGCACCGCCCCAGCAGCGCATTCGCGTGCTTGCCGGAAACGTGCTCCTTATTGCGGCGCAGGATCAAGGGACCGTCGCAACAGTGCCGGCAGTTGGCTGCTCTTTCACGTTCACCATGATCGCCGCCTCGTCTACGCTGAGCTCAGCCCCCCCACCCGGCGCACCAGCCACATCCGTTCGCGATCCCGAACTCGCTTTGACCGTCAGCTCCGTCTTCGTGATCGCCAGCTCCGTCTTCCTATCACTTTTGGTTGGACAAATAGGGTCAAAACGGGCGCAAATGTGGTCAGAACTGATAGGAAGACGAAAATAATGGTCAGAACTGATAGGAAGCGGTCGGCTTAGAGGCAGCGGGGATGTTACGTCTGAGTCATCTGGGTCCAACGAGTCTGTTGCGGCAAACGGGGCGGTCGAGGTTGCGGCCGAGTATGGACTTGATCGGCACCAGGATCGTGCGGAACGCGAAGGTACCCACACCTGTCGGTCGGCTGAACCTCTCGCCCCCGGGTAAACAAAACCGGCCGCCGGTTCCTGAACTGCGTGTTCAGGAACCCGGCGGCCGGGCGTGTGCGAGCTGCGGTGTTAGCGGCGACCGCGGCGACCGCGGAAGGAGGCCGACGCGGCGGCGGCACCACGGCTGGGGGCCTGACCGCCGCCCGGCGCGGACGCCGGACCCGACGCCGACGCGCTGCGGGCGGGGGCCGCGGACCGGAGCACGCGCTTGGCCGGGGGGCCGGCGATCTCGCGCAGCACGGCCGAGCCGGGGCCCGCCAGGGACGTCTGCGGGCTGACGCCCGCCTTGCGCATGAGCGTGCGGACCTCGGCCACCTGCGCCGCGGTCTGCACGGTCACCACGATGCCCTCGGTGCCGGCCCGGGCGGTCCGGCCGGACCGGTGAGTGTAGGCCTTGTGCTCGGTCGGCGGATCAGCGTGCACCACCAGGTCGATACCGTCCACATGGATGCCGCGGGCGGCGATGTCGGTCGCGACCATGGCGCGGACCTCTCCGTCGGCGAACGCCGCCAGGTTCCTGGTGCGCGCGCCCTGGGTCAGGTTGCCGTGCAGTTCGGTGGCCAGCGTGCCCGCCAGGCCGAGCTGCTTGACGAGCTTGCGCGCCCCGTGCTTGGTCCGGGTGAAGATCAGCACCCGGCCCTCGCCGCTGGCCAGGGTGGCGATAACGCCCACCCGGTCGGCCGGGGTGACGGTCAGCAGGATGTGGGTGATCTCCGGCGGCTTGGAGTCGGCGTCGACCGAGTGCTTGGCCGGGCGGTGCAGGAAGCGGCGGGCGATGACGTCCACCGCGCCGTCGAGGGTCGCGGAGAACAGCATCCGCTGGCCGTCGGCCGGGGTCATGTCGAGCAGCCGCCGCACGACCGGGAGGAAGCCGAGGTCGGCCATGTGGTCGGCCTCGTCGAGCACGGTGATGTCCACGTCGCCGAGGTGGCAGTGGCCCTGCTCGATCAGGTCGGCCAGCCGGCCGGGGCAGGCGACGACGATGTCGGCCCGGTTGCGCAGCGCCGCGACCTGCGGGTTCTGCGAGGTGCCGCCGAAGATGGTGGCGACCTTGAGGCCCGCGGCCTGGGCCAGCGGGGTAAGCACGGCGTGGACCTGGGCCGCGAGCTCACGGGTGGGGACGAGGATCAGGCCGCGCGGGCGGCAGGCCATCGTGTGGCCGTCGGCCAGCCGGGCGACCAGCGGGAGGGAGAAGCCGAGGGTCTTGCCCGAGCCGGTCTGGGCGCGGCCGAGAATGTCACGGCCGTCCATCGCGTCGGGCAGGGTGGCGGCCTGAATCGGGAACGGCTCCGTGATGCCTTGCTTGGCCAGCACGGCTACCAGCTGCGCGGGGACGCCCAGGCTGGCGAAGGTGGGGTTGCTAACGGTGATGTCCTCAGTGGACAGAGCTGACAAGAGATGGTCTCCAGGAATCGGGGGTGGCCGCGTGTCGAAGGCGCCACATCCGTGGAAACCAATTCGCTCACCGAGCGACGAGCGACCGGTGCGCCCTCATGGCGTCACCTATACCGCGCTATGCGCAACGCCATCTTACCGTATGCCGGGCTGGTCAGGCCCGGCCAACACCCCGGCCGCGGCAGGACTCGCCTGGCCGTCAAATTTGCAGCCAATTTTATGGGCGGTATGCCGCTTTTAGTAGTTGACACGCGCCCCCGCTGATGCTTAACGGGCGTGACAAGCCTGCGCATGGTGTTAAATGAAGCAGGTTGTAGTCGAAGTTCGTGCTCGTGTCACAGCGCCTGCGAAATTCTGACCGCGGGCGCCGTGGGTCCCTAAGACCCAAGCCTTCCAACGGCAAGCGGTCACAGCAGCCCGGGGATTCACGTCCGTGAAACCCCGATGATCGTCTCAGCATGGAGGAGCACAGTGGCTCAGGGAACAGTGAAGTGGTTCAACGCGGACAAGGGCTTTGGTTTCATCGCCCCCGACGATGGTACGCCGGACGTCTTCGTTCACCACTCCGCGATTGAGGCCGACGGGTACCGCAGCCTCTCTGACAACCAGCGGGTTGAGTACACCCCGGTGCGGGGCGCCAAGGGCCCGCAGGCGGAGCAGGTTCGCCCGCTCTAGCAGCACCCAGTCTTAACCGACTCGCCCGCAGCAAGCAACCTTGCTGCGGGCGAGTCTGTCTTGCGGGACGGGGTAGGTTTGAGTCAGCCATCGTCGGGACCTACTGCGATCAGGCCGACCGTGCTTGACGACCCCTGGGAGCCCCGATGGCGCCACTCCCCCGCGTTCTGCCCTCCGGAGCCGGCCAGGCTCCCGTACCAGCCGAGCCGCGCGGCAGCGAGTACGCGGCGCTCTCCAGGGATGTGCGAGAGGCGGGGCTGCTCGATCGCCGGCTCCGGTACTACTTCTGGAAGATCGCGCTCACCGCGCTGGCGCTGGTGGCCGGCTGGGCCGCGTTCGCCGTCATCGGCGACTCGTGGTGGCAGCTGGGTACCGCGGTGTTCCTCGCGGTGATCTTCGGCCAGCTCGGCTTTCTGGGCCACGACGCCGGGCACCAGCAGGTTTTCGGTTCAAAGCGCGCTAACTACGTTCTCGGCGTGCTCTGCGGCAATCTGGCCATCGGGCTCAGCTATGGGTGGTGGACGCACAAGCACAACCGCCACCACTCCCATCCGAACACCGAGGGCGCCGACCCCGACATCATGCTCAGCATCCTCGCGTTCTCCGGCGGCCGGGCGCGGGCGAGCCGCGGCATCCAGCGGCTGGTCTTCCGTTACCAGGCCTACCTGCTGATCCCGATGCTGCTGCTCGAGGGGATCGGCCTGCACTCCTCGAGCATCCTGGAGATGACCCGGCGGGCCTGCCGCCACCGCGCCTGGGAGACCGCGCTGCTCTTCCTCCATGTCGCCGGCTACTTCACCGCGGTCTTCCTCGTCCTGCCGCCCGCCAAGGCGGTGGCCTTCATCGTCGTACAGCAGGGCCTGTTCGGCTTCTACCTGGGGTGCTCGTTCGCGCCGAACCACAAGGGGATGCCGGTCCTGCCCGCCGACGACAAGACGGACTTCCTGCGGCGCCAGGTGCTCACCTCGCGCAACGTCAACCCCGGCTGGCTCACCGACTTCGCCCTGGGCGGCCTCAACTACCAGATCGAGCACCACCTGTTCCCCTCGATGCCCCGTCCCAGCCTGCGCCGGTCCCAGCCGCTGATCGCCGCGTTCTGCGCGGCGCACGACGTGCCCTACTGCCAGACCACCCTGCTCGAGTCCTACGCCCAGGCCCTGCGCCATCTCAACGACACCGGCAAACTGGCCGGCCCCCTCGGCCTGCCGCACCCCGGCCAGCGTGGTAACCCCGGCCCGGCAGCGCGCCCTGACGCACCGGGAATGCCACCGGGCGGCCCGGCATTGTCCTGAACGTGGATGAGAATCTCCGATCACTCGACCTGGCAGTGCTGGATTTCGTCGGGATCGAGTACGGCGAGCAAGCCTCCGACTCGCTAAGCGGCGCCGTCGACATCGCCCGAGCCATCGAGGGAGCCGGGTACCGGCGTTACTGGGTGTCCGAGCATCACAACATGAACAGCCTCGCCTGCAGCGCCCCCGAGTTGCTGACGGCGTACGTCGGTGCGCACACCTCGAGGATCCGGGTCGGCGCGGCCGGCATCATGCTGCCCAACCACGCGGCGCTCAAGGTCGCCGAGACGTTCCGGACCCTGCTCGCCATGTACCCGGGCCGTATCGACCTGGCCCTCGGCCGCGCGCCGGGGACCGACCCGCTGACCGCGCACGTACTGCGCCGCGGGCTGCGCACCGACGCCGCGGCGGAGTTCCCCGGGCAGGTCGCCGAGCTGCTGGCGTTCCTCGGTGACGGGTTCCCCGAGGGCCACCCTTACGCCCCCCTGGTGGCGGCGCCGGTGGTGGCCGAGCGGCCGGAGCTGTTCATCCTCGGATCGAGCGGCTACGGGGCGCAATTCGCGGCCGTTAACGGCATGAGCGCCGTATTCGCCCATCACATGAGCCCCGACCTCGCGTTCCGGGCGCTGCGCGAGTACCGCCGCGCCTTCACCCCGCGCAGCGAAGGCGCGGAGCCGTACTCGGCCATGTCGGTGCTGGCCTTCGCCAGCCACGACGACGAGGCCATCCTCGAGTTCGAGGCGGCCTGGACGCTGACCATGCAGAACCTCCGCCGCGGCGAGCGGGAGCCGCTGCGCCCGGAAGCGGTGCACGAGTTCGCGCGGTCGGCCGAGTTCCGGGCCGGCCGCCACGACGACGGCCGGATGGTCACCGGCGAGCCCAAGGTCGTCGCCGAGCGCCTGCTTGAGATGAAGGCGCAGGCCGAAGCGGACGAGATCGTGGTCGTCACCCCCAGCCTGGACCGGGGGCGCCGCATCGGCAGCTACCTGGCGCTAGCCGACGCCTGGCGCCGCGCCGTCTGAGGCGGCCAGGGCCCAATGCCGCAGCCGCGTGTTCGTCCGCCGGGCATCGGTGGTAAAGCTGGGTTATGGCATTCGAGCTGACTGACCAAGTCAAGCGGCGGCTGGCGGGCGACGAGATCGCGTGGCTGACGACCGTAACTCCTGACGGGAAGCCGGCGCCGCGACCGGTCTGGTTCGTCTGGGACGGCACGGCGATCATCGTCTACAGCCAGAACGGGGCCGCCCGGCTGCGCTATATTGAGCGCAATCCGCAGGTGACGGTGCACTTCAACTCCGTTGGGGGCGGCGACATCCTGGTGATCTCCGGGCCGGCGGAGGTTCTGGCGGACGCCCCGTCCCCATCGGCGTTCCCCGGCCTGCTGGACAAGTACGGGACCCTCATCGAGCAGATCGGGGAGACGCCGGAGTGGTACGACGACAACTACGGCGTCGCCCTTCGCATCATCCCCGAGCGATCCTGGGGCCACGATTAACCGCGGTGTTCCGGCTCAGGCGAACGTGACGCCCTGGGCCAGCGGGAGTTCGGTGGAGTAGTTGACCGTGTTGGTGGCGCGGCGCATGTACGACCGCCAGGAGTCCGAGCCGGACTCGCGGCCGCCCCCGGTCTCCTTCTCGCCGCCGAACGCGCCGCCTATCTCCGCCCCCGAGGGACCGATGTTGACGTTGGCGATGCCGCAGTCCGAGCCATCGGGCGCCAGGAAGCGCTCGGCCTCGCGCAGGTCGAGGGTGAAGATCGACGACGACAGCCCCTGCGGCACGTCGTTGTGCAGCGCGATCGCCTCGTCCAGGTCGTCGCCGGCGGGGCCGCCGTAAGTAAGCACGTACAGGATCGGCGCGAAGGTCTCGCGCCGCACCACGTCGCTCTGCCCGGGCATGCGCACGATCGCGGGTTCCACGTAATAGGCCCCGGGCGCCTCGTCCGCGAGTACCCGGCGGCCGCCGGCGACGAGCTTGCCCCCCTCGGCCTGGGCCTGGGCCAGGCCGTCGGCGTACCCCCGGTAGGCCGCCGCGTCGATCAGCGGGCCGACCAGCGTGCCGTCGGCCAGCGGCGGGCCGATCGGCAGGCTGCGGTACGCCGCGGCGAGCCTGTCGGTCAGCTCGTCGGCGATCGAGGAGTGCGCGATCACCCGGCGCAGGGAGGTGCAGCGCTGCCCGGCGGTGCCCGCCGCGGCGAAGACGATGCCGCGCACCGTCAGGTCAAGGTCGGCGCTCGGCGCGACGATCGCGGCGTTGTTGCCGCCAAGCTCAAGCAGCAGACGGCCGAAGCGCCCGGCGACCGCGGGCGCGACCGCGCGGCCCATCCGGGTCGAGCCGGTGGCGGACACCAGCGCCACCCGCGGGTCGGCGGCCAGGGCCTGCCCCACCTCCGGGCCGCCGAGCACGACGGCGCTGACCGCCTCGGGCGCGCCAACCCGCCTGGCCGCCTCGGCCAGCAGCGCCTGGCAGGCCAGCGCGGTGAGGATGGTCTTCTCCGACGGCTTCCAGACCACGGTGTCGCCGCAGACCAGCGCGAGCGCGGTGTTCCACGACCATACGGCGACCGGGAAGTTGAAGGCGCTGATGACGCCGACCACGCCGAGCGGGTGCCACTGCTCCATCATGCGGTGGCCGGGGCGCTCCGAGGCGATGGTGAGGCCGAACAGCTGCCGTGACTGGCCCACCGCCAGGTCGCAGACGTCGATCATCTCCTGGACCTCGCCCTGGCCCTCCGAGCGGATCTTGCCCGCCTCGACCGACACGAGCGCGCCGAGGTCCTCCTTGTGCTCGCGCAGCAGGTTGCCGAACTCGCGCACCAGCTGGCCGCGGACCGGCCCGGGGACAAGCCGCCAGGCCCTGAACGCTTCCCCGGCCCGCGCCACGATCGCCGCGACCTCGTCCGGCGCGTGGGCCGCGACCCGGCCCAGCTCGCCGCCGGTGATGGGCGAGCGGGCGATCAGCTCCGCACCTGACGCCGGGCGCCCCGCACCCGCCGGGCCGGTCCCGCCCGCCGGGCCGGCGGGCGGCGGCAGCTCGACGCCGAGCCTGGACAGCAGCGCGGCGGTTTCTGCCCGCAGCGTGTCGTGGTTGAGCATGACCGGTCTCCGAACTCGTCTGGTTGTCCTTATGAACTTATCGTCGTCGTCGCCAGGATCCGGTCGAGGGCGGCGAGCGCGCGGTCGAGTTCTTCCGCCCGAACGGTGAGCGCCGGGCGGAACCGCAGGCTCGCCTCGCCGCAGCCGAGCATGATCACGCGTTCCTCCGCCCGCAGGCGCGTGATGACCTCGTCGCGCAGGCGCGCGTCCGGGAGGGTGACCGCGCACATGAGGCCGCGGCCGCGGGGATGGGAGATGAGCGCGGTGTGCCGCGCGGCGAGGTCGCGCAGCCCGCCGAGCAGGCGCTCCCCCAGCACGGCGGCGCGCTCAATGAGCCGCTCGTCCTCGATCACCTCGAGGATGCGCCTGGCCCGGACCATGTCGGTGAGGTTGCCGCCCCAGGTCGAGTTGATGCGTGATGAGACGGTGAAGACGTTGTCCCTGACGTCGTCCACCCAGCAGCCGGCCATCACGCCGCAGACCTGTGTCTTCTTGCCGAAGGCGACCACGTCGGGCGCAAGGCCGAGCTGCTGGTAGACCCACGCGGTGCCGGTCAGGCCGACGCCCGTCTGCACCTCGTCAAGGACGAACAGCGCGTCGAATTCGCGGCACAGAGCCTGCATCGCCTGCAGGAAGGACGGGCGGAAGTGGTTGTCGCCGCCTTCGCCCTGGATCGGCTCGGCGATGAAGCAGGCGATGTCGTGCGGGTTCTCCTCGAAGGCGCGGCGGGCGGCCGCGATCGCTTCGGCTTCGGCCGCGGCCACGGCGGCCGCGTCCCCGTACAGGTTGACCGCCGGGCTCGGGATGCGCGGCCAGTCGAACTTCGGGAACCGCGCGACCTTGACCGGTTCCGTATTGGTCAGGCTCATCGTGTACCCGCTGCGCCCGTGGAACGCCCGCTCCAGGTGAAGGACCCTGGTGCCAAGGGCGGGGTCGATGCCGCGGCTCTCGTTCAGGCGGGACTTCCAGTCGAAGGCGATCTTGAGCGCGTTCTCCACCGCCAGGGCGCCGCCGTCGATGAAGAACAGGTGCGGCAGGGCCCGGTCGCCGAGCACCCGGGCGAAGGTCTCGACGAAGCGCGCCATCGGCACCGTGTAGACGTCTGAGTTGCTCGGCTTGTTGACCGCGACTCCTGCGATCTCGCGCAGGAACTCATCATCGCGGGCCAGGGCGCCGTGATTCATGCCGAGCGCGGACGAGGCGAAGAACGTGAACATGTCGAGGTACTCGCTGCCGTCCCTCGCGTCGACCAGCGTCGACCCGTGCGAGCGGTCCAGGTCGAGCACGAACTCAAAGCCGTCCGCGAGCAGGTGCGCGGCTACCCGCTCGCGCACCGTGCCCGGGTCGAGCTGGGTGGTCAGGTAAGCCGGGCTGAGCACTGTCATAGGGGCATCGTACGAGTAGATTCTTCTGTTTTCCATGATCAGAACGGCAATTTTGACTGCACCGGCGATAAACGGCCGGATCTTCTCGCCCGCAGCGAGCCCGACCCGGACCAACCTCGCTAAAGGATCACGCGAGTTCCCGTAGCGTCTCCATGAGCTGCTGGGCCAGCTCGCCCGGCGCTACGCCGCTGCGGGAGAGGATGCCGAGGGGTTCGGCGTTGCCCGGGACACCGACGTTGAGCCGGCGGAGCTGGCCCGAGTCGAGGTCGGCCTGCACCGCGTGCTGCGGGGTGATCCACACCGCGTCGGAGAGCAGGGTCAGCTCGCGGGCGAGGGAGACCGACTGCGTCTCCGTGCGGCCCGGCGGCAGCGCGATGCCGTGCGCCTCGAAGAACCCCTCGACGTCATGCCTGGGCGCGGTGCCCATGCCCGGGATGACCAGCGGGTACGCGAGCAAAGTGAGCGGCGAGACGGTCTTCATCGGGCCCCGCCCCACGCGATCGGCCGGACAGCGCGAGCCGGTGCTGCGGCCGCGTCACCACCGCGAGCGACTCCGCGTAGAGCAGCTCGAACGAGACGCCCGTCATCATCGCGGGCTCGGCGATCCGGCCGAGGGCGAAGTCGACCTCGCCCGCCCGCAGCGCCGCGATCAGCTCCGGGTTGTGGCCCGTGCGCACGCGCACCCCGGCGTGCGGCCGGCGCTCGCGCAGCGCGATGATCGCCCGGGCCAGCAGGCCGCCGGCCGCGGTGGGCAGCGCGGAAACGGCGACGGTGGGATAGCGCGGCTCCTCGTCGGCGGTGAGCGCGGCGGCGGCGGAGTCGAGCGCCCGCGTCACGTCGACCGCGTACCGCAGGAACCGCTCGCCCGCTTGCGTCAGCTGGGTGCCCCCGCGGCCGCGCTCGAGCAGCTGGTGGCCGGCCAGCCGTTCCAGCTCGGTCAGCGTCTTGGAGACCGCGGGCTGGCTGAGATGGAGCCGCTCGGCCGCGCGGGCGAGCGTCCGCTCCTGGGCGACGACCACGAAACAGCTGAGGTGCCTGAGCCGGATTCGTGACAGCGCGGCCGATGTTGCCAACGCATGCGCGATCGCCTGGTCGCGTCCGGGAATCGCCGGCTTCCATAACCTCAGGTTAAGTATTAGTGATCAACAAGTCAATTTACTTCACCTAGGAGAAACTATAGAGTCACATATGACGCAAACGGCCGCGTTCGCCAGAGAGAACCCTTTTGTCGCTGGACGGAGGGGGGCGACTACAAGCCGTGTTAAGCGCCGACAGACCACGGGGCATCATGTGGAGGCAGATATGGCCCGGATCATCGGCGGCGTGGCGACATCGCACACGCCGACCATTGGCTTCGCCTACGACCAGGACAAGCAGGCCGACCCCGACTGGGCGCCGATCTTCCAGGCATTCGAGCCGGTCTCCAACTGGTTCTCCGAGCAGCAGCCCGACGCGATCGTCTACATCTTCAACGATCACGTGACATCGTTCTTCTTCGATCACTACTCGGCGTTCACGCTGGGCATCGGCGAGGAGTTCCCGGTCGCCGACGAGGGCGGCGGCGCGCGCGACCTGCCCGCGGTGCCGGGCAACCCCAAGCTGGCCGCGCACATCGCGCAGAGCCTGGTGACCGACGAGTTCGACCTGTCGTACTTCCAGGACAAGCCGCTCGACCACGGCTTCTTCTCGCCGATGTCGGTGCTGCTCGCCCGCGAGGACGGCCGCTGGCCGACGACGATCGTGCCGCTGCAGGTCGGCGTGCTGCAGTTCCCCATCCCGACCGCCGCGCGCTGCTACAAGATGGGCCAGGCGCTGCGCCGCGCGATCGAGGCCTATCCCGAGGACATCAAGGTCGCGATCGTCGCCACCGGCGGGCTCTCGCACCAGGTGCACGGCGAGCGGGCGGGCTTCAACAACCCCGAGTGGGACGCCGAGTTCCTCGAGCGGTTCACCAACGACCCGGCCTCGCTGACCGAGATGACCCACGCGGAGTACGCCGAGCTCGGCGGCTTCGAGGGCGCCGAGGTCATCATGTGGCTGATGATGCGCGGCGCGCTCTCGGACAACGTCGAGACGGTGTCACAGCTCCTACTACCTGCCGTCGATGACCGGCATCGCCACCCTGGTGCTGGGCGACAAGGGCGGCGCCACCCCCGAGTCCGTGCGCGAACGCCACCGCGAGCGGATGGCGCTCCAGCTCAGGGGGGCCGACAAGCTGACCGGCACCTACCCCTTCGACATCGCCGCGAGCGTCAAGGCGTACCGGATCAACAAGTTCCTGCACGACATGATCGACCCCGATCACCGCGCCCGGTTCCTCGACGACCCCGAGGTCTCGTTCAAGGCGGCCGACCTGACCGAGCAGGAGAAGGACCTCATCAGGAGCCGCGACTGGCAGGGCTTGATCCGCTACGGCGTCATCTTTTTCATGCTGGAGAAGCTGGCCGCCGTCACCGGCGTGTCCAACCTGGACATCTACGCCGCGATGCGCGGCCAGACGCTGGATGAGTTCCTCAAGACGCGCAACACCCAGCTGATTTACTCGGTCGCCGGGAACGACGCGGGGAAGAACCTCGGCGCGCACTCGCCCACCGCACGCTAGGAAACAGCTTGCCTGTGACGTAGAGCCACGGTCCGTTCAGACGAAAGGAATTTGCTCGCCTAGCGGTCCCGCTTCGCCCCAGCCGCGCCGCCCGGCAAGGCGAGCGTGAGCGGCAGATGGGTGCCGTTATGATTTGGGGTAACCAGATGATGCCCTGGTGTGGGGGCGCAGGCCTTCCGAACCGCTGCGGTGCGCGGCTAATGGCTTCTAGCTCCGATCTCGAGTGCCTGAGGAGTACTCCCGCGTGCGTGAGCCAGCTGCCGACCTGACCGTTCCCGATGGCGGCGATCTTTCCCCGCCGGGGCGCCCCGCACCGCGGCTCGCGTGGCCGAGGGCTGACCGGCGCGAGGTCGCGGCCATCTTCGCCGGGGGCGCGCTCGGCACCCTGGCGCGGGCCGCGCTGGCCGAGGCCTTCCCGCACTCCGCCACCTCCTGGCCGTGGCCCACGTTCGCGGTCAACATCGTGGCGGCGTTCCTGCTCGGCTACTTCGTGACCCGGCTGCAGGAACGGCTGCCGCTGTCGTCGCTACCGGCGCCCGCTGCTCGGCACCGGCCTGTGCGGCGGGCTCTCCACCTTCTCCACGATGCAGCTGGAGATCGTGAAGATGCTGGACGCGCACGCGTGGGGGCTCGCCGCCGGGTACGCGGCGGCGTCCATCGCGGCCGGGTACGCGGCCATGCAGCTGGCGACCGCCATGGTCAGAAGGGTGCGGGTGCGAGTCTGATGAACCTGCTGGTGTGGACCGGGGTGGTGCTGATCGGCGGCGCCGGGTCGGTGCGCGCTTCTACGCCGACGGCCTCGTCTCGGCCGCCGTCGGGCGGGACTTCCCCTACGGCACGATGGTGATCAACGTGTCCGGCGCGGTGATCCTGGGGCTGCTCAGCGGGCTCGCGCTCACCCCTTCGGAGTCGCTGCTGCTCGGCACCGCGGCCATCGGCTCGTATACCACCTTCTCCACCTGGATGCTGGAGACGCAGCGGCTCACCGAGGAGCGGCAGTACCGCAAGGCGGTGCTCAACATCGTGGTCAGCCTGGCCCTCGGCATCGCCGCCGCCGCGCTCGGACGGCTGATCGGGATGCACCTGTGAACGAGGACTGCCTCAAGCTCACCAGCTACTTCGGTGAGCGCCAGCGGACCGCCAGCAACGGCTTCGCCGCCGACGCGCTGCTCGACCTGTACGGGCAGCGGGGGGTCGCGACCAGCATCCTGCTGCGCGGGGCCGAGGGGTTCGGCGCCGGGCAGCGGCTGCGCACCGACCGGTCCGAGTCGCTGTCGCATGACCTGCCGTTGACAGCGGTCGCGGTGGACACCCGATCCCGCATCGAAGGCCTGCTCGAGCCGACCGCCGCCCTGCTGCGCAGCGGCCTTGTCACCCTGGAGCGGGCGCGGCTGCTGACCGGCGACTCGAGTCCGTCGCGGCGGGCGGCGGGGCGGCGGACGAAGAGACCAAGCTGACGGTCTACGTCGGCCGCCAGGAGCGCGTGTACCGGGTGCCCGCCTTCGTGGCCGTCTGCGACCTGCTGCACCGGCGCGGCATCGCCGGCGCGACCGCGCTGCTCGGCGTGGACGGGACGGCGCACGGCGAGCGCGAGCGGGCCGCCTTCTTCAGCCGCAACGCGGGGACCCCGATGATGGTCATCGCGGTGGGCTCGGGGACGCTGATCGCCCGGGTGCTGCCCGAGCTCGGCGGCCTGCTCCGCCAGCCGCTGCTGACCCTCGAGCGCGTCCGCATCTGCAAGCGGGACGGCGAACTGCTCTGCAGGCCGCCAGCGGCGGGGGAATCGGCGCCGCCCGCACGGCCGGGCCGGCCCGCCGCCGGCGCACAAGCTGATGGTCTACACCTCGGAGGCCGCGCTGCACGACGGCCAGCCGATCCACCGCGCGATCGTCCGCCGCCTGCGCGCGGCCGGGATCGGCGGCGCGACCACGCAGCGTGGCATGTGGGGTTTCCACGGCGACCACCCACCGCACGGCGACCGGCTGCTCCAGCTGGGCAGGCACGTCCCCGCGGTCACCATCGTGATCGACACCCCCGGGCGCATCCAGGCCGCGTTCAGTCTCATCGATGACCTCACCGCGGAACAGGGCCTCGTCACCTGCGAGACCGTCCCGGTGATGCGTCACATGCCGGTTATGGCGAGCTTCACCGCCGGGGCACCATGATCACTCGCAGCTGCGCACTCTGTCACTCGCGGCGGCGCCGTCCGCAATGGGTCGTTACGATCGATGCGTGACCACGCCTGCACCGAGCCTGATCCAGTCTCTCGCCGACACCGCGCGCTCCGGCGCGGACCTTCTCGCCAGCCGCGATGACGCGGCCGACTGGCTCCGCGGGGCCGGGCTGCTGCCCGCCGACGCCACCCTGACCGGCTCCGAGCACGGCGCCCTGCTCCGGCTGCGTGACTCGCTGCGTGAGGTCCTCACGGCGCGCGGTGAGCGCCGCCACGACGCCGACGCGGCCGCCCGGCTTACCCGGGCGCTAGCCGACGGACGCCTGGTCGTCACCGTGGACCCGGCCGGCACGGCCGGTCTCGCCAGCTCTGCCCGGGCGCCTTACTCCAACCTGGTGGCCGCCATCGCGATCGCGGTCGCCGAGGCGCTGCGGAAATAACCACGGTCCGGTCAGCACAATCAAGATCATCGTCGCGAACGCACGCGTGACTTCGCCCGGACGGCAAGTCCGCGCGCACCACCCGGGCCACGGTCGGGCCGCGGTCGGGACGGGGAATGAGCTGTGCCCGTGGGCGTTATACGCCTAGTAGACCTGCGGATCGCTGAAAGGAGCGAGATGAGCACCGTCGCATTGACCGAGGAGACGTTCGAGGAAGTCGTCACCAAGGAGGGCATCACCCTCGTCGACTGGTGGGCGTCCTGGTGCGGCCCATGCCGTAGTTTCGGCCCGGTCTTCGAGGCAGCGAGCGAGAGCCACTCCGACATCACCTTCGGCAAGATCGACACCGAGGACCAGCAGGGGCTGGCCGGTGCCGCCAGGATCACCTCGATCCCCACGCTGATGGCGTTCAGGGACGGGGTGCTCGTCTTCTCCCAGGCGGGCGCGCTGCCCGCCGCGTCGCTGGAGAAGCTGATCCAGGCCGTGCGGGACCTGGACATGGATGACGTGCGGGACCAGCTGGCCAAGCAGCAGGCGGACGCGCCGGACCAGGCCTGAGCTCCCGGTCCGGCGCGGCCTGCCCGCTGCGGCTAGTTCACGCCGAAGCGGTCGAACTCGCCGTTCCGCACTCCGCCGAGAAAGGCGTGCCACTCGTCCGGCGTGAACCGCAGAACGGGTCCGGCAGAGTCCCGGCTGTTACGAACGCCGATCTGGCCGCCGATTAGATCCGCCACCTCCACGCAGTTGCCGTTGGCGAAGCTCAGCGAGCTCTTGACCCAGGTGTCACTCTTCGTTGCCCGCCTGGGCAGGCTTCCCACTGTTGGGGTTCCCACGTTGTCCCGTCGCTCCTTCTTCTCTCCGTGGCCACCGCGTTTTTCGCGGCCGCCGCGGCGGGGACGGTGAGCCTCCGGGGGCTCACGGCTCACCGTCCCTGCCTGCCCCCTGCGGGCCGCGTCCGTTGCCCTTTGCGGCATGGGGCGGAACTGCGGGCTGTGTTATCGCGGGGAGCGTCACATCCGTTGCCCGCAGGGGAGTTAAGCGCCCAACCTGGCTGACCTGTTGGCGCTAGGTTGGTGACCGGACAGCGGGCTTCTGCTCTGGTCTTGTCCTGCCTGGTTCTGCTTGCTAGCGCCCACCCGTTGCCGGTTGCTTGTTGCTGTAAGAATGCTGCTGCAAATTTCAGTGCAAGACATCGGTCAGCTGCCGTATTTCGAAGTACGTCTACGAAGGCGCGGGCCTCTTCGCGCTACCCCTGCCGGGCGCGGTCCGGGCGGCTCTGAGCAACCGAGGAGACGCCAAAGGCGGGTTCCATGGGCCTAGAACCCGCCTTCGCGTTACTGCTTGCCGGGCTAGCTAGCCGCCGAAGCGGTCGAACTCGCCGTTATGTACGCCGCCGATGAACGCATGCCACTCGTCGGGCGTGAAGCGGAGAACCGACCCCTCCGCGTCCCGACTGTTGCGAACACCGATCTCGCCGCCGGATAGATCCGCCACCTCAACGCAGTTGCCGTTGGCGAAACTCAGCGAGCTCTTCACCCATTTGGGCTGGCTCTCGAGCGTAGACATAGCCACGCTACCCCTCTCACTGATTGGTGTGCTTCCCTCACACACGGCTACCGGCAATAAAGCCAAGGGAGCCGCATAGCCTGCAGGCTAACAGCACCACGAGTCCCCATGTAGCTGTTTTTACCCAACCGGCACTACTGACTAGTAAGTCTCATACAGTCTCATACTGCCCGTAATTGGCAAAAAATTCACATAAGTATTTGAAAATCACATAGACACTTAGCAAACGAATGCGCGCGCTGACGCCGCCGCGCGGCCGTGCCGCCGGCTTAACCTGGGGCCTAGGTCATACGGCCAGGAACGCAAAATGCCCGTTTGCCAGTCACCGGAAATGGCAGCTCACACCGGATCCGGCGGGCTAAGGTGCCGGGGCGGGGGGTTACGAGGCTGAGGCCTGGGCGGCAGGGGCCCAGCGGGACTCGGCGGTCTCCAGGATCAGTTTCCTGGAGTCGGCCGGGGAGAGGGCGCCCTCGGTGAGGGTGCGGAACGCCACCCGGTGCAGGTGGGTCTCACGCTCGCCCTCGAGGATGAAGCCACTGCGCATCTGCTCGGTAGAGACCACGTCCTGCAGCACGGCGTCGCCGTCGGCCTCGAAGCCGAACAGCACGAACGACTCGCCGATCACCGTGTGCTGCGCGTCGAGCGGGAGGATCTGCAGGGTCATGTTGGGCCGCTCGGACTCGCGGGCCAAGTGCTGCAGCTGCTCATGCATCACCCGGTCGGTACCGATCCGGCGCAGTAGCACCGACTCATCCAGCACCACCGAGATCTTGAGCCCGAGCCGGCCAAGCACCTTCTGGCGGCGGAGCCGGACGCGGACCAGCCTGGTCACCTGGGACGGCGCGATCGGTTCGACCCGGTCGTAGCTGTCGATGATGTGCCGGGCGTAGCCCTCGGTCTGCAGCAATCCCGCGACCACGTCCACGTGCCAGATGGCGACCGCTGTGGCCTCGTGCTCAAGGCCGATGAACTGCTGGTAGTCCTCCGGGATGGAGTCCGCGTACTCCTCCCACCAGCCCTTCTGCGAGGCATCCACGGCGAGCGCCATCAGCAGCTCGCGGTGCGCGCCCTTAACGCCGTAATAGTCGAGCAGGCGCTCGACCTCCCGGGGCTTGAGCCCGGTCTTGGCCCGCTCGTACCGGCTGATCTTCGACGGCGACCAGCGGAGGTTGCGGGCTACCGTCTCCCCGCTGACCCCCTTCATCTCGCGCAGCGACCGCAACTCGGCCGCGAGCCGGAGACGGCGGACCGTGGGACTGCCCTCTTCGACCAACGGGTACGCCTCCTCCCGGCTGTGGACAGACGTGTGGTGTCTGTTCTGAATATTTCACGGAAAGAATTGTCGAAACCAGTGGATCGACCTATATATGCCCCAGGTGATCAAATCGTCACTGCGCAAGTGCTTGCGGGATGTCGCGCAAGCGATGGCAGGAAACGAAGTGACTGATGGTGCAGGACGGTAATGGCGACCCGCCGCCGATTGGGGAATCGACGGCGGGCCACCAACCGGGCGAGCCACTTCGCCCGTGCTCGCGGGCAACCCATTTCACTCGCGATAGCGAGTGCGCGATGTCACCCGCGATAGTGAAGGTGGGGTGTCACCCGTGGTAGGTGTACGCGTGGGGACTGATCGACGCCACCGCGGCAGCGGGGGCGGCCGAGGTCAGGGCGGCCACTGCGGGAACAGCCGCAAGCGATCCGATGGCGCCGAGGGTGAGAATGACGGGGGCGATGATGGTACGGCGAATGCGCATGATTCCTCCATGCGTAAAACGAGGCCAGCAGCCCGCCACTCGCTCTGGCGGCCCGCACGACACGGCAGGCCTTGGCCGCGTCGCTCATCGCCAGTATTGGGCTGATTACAGAAGGTAGCATATGCTCACGCACAGTATGATCGCAAGGGGTAGTCGAAATATTACTTTGTGCTATCTTTGCCAGGTCCCAGCCCATTCCAGCCCGTCCCGGCAGCTGGCTGGACACAAGTACCCGGTTGAATCATCGATGGCACCGCACACGCATGTGACTGAGCCAACTCTTCGGTACCGGAGTGATCGCTGGTCCTCGATCAGACCGACTGGTTTAATCGGCTCCTATTGACAAGAGCTGATCAATATAGCGATTCACGTGCATCGCTTGGCTGCGGTCCAGAGGTGACGGAAACGACCGCGAGGTGCTCCAGCTGAAGGTTCCGGACGAATCTCCGCCAAGAAAGACGAATACCCGCTAAGAAAATTCTCGGCTCTTTCCCCGCGAATTTTCCGCTGTTCCTTGACGAAAGCCAGCAGCCCGCAGTCGAGTGGAGGATCGACGGCGGGCAGCTGACCCGGGTACAGCATCTCAGGCCATGTGGCCGATAGGCATCAGGCGACATAGTGCCCGCCACCACAGTAGCGGTGGCAGGGGTAACAGCGGTCAGGGCGGTCACTGCGGGGACTGCCACGAGCGACCCGATGGCACCGATCGTGAGGATGAGGGGAGCGATTACGTTACGCCGAATGCGCATGATTCCTCCATGCGTTTGCCGAGGCCACTTGCCCTACGACCTGGATCCGACGGCCCCACAGACAACTTCGTCCGTGTTTTTCTTTCACCAGTCTGAGGCTGATTTCATGCACTAGAGTAGGCATGCGACGACATATAGATCAATCAAATACAGAGAGCGAAAGAAGCGTTACTCTTTGCTTAGGTGGTTGCACAAAAATTGCCTATATCGATGCATGTAAATTATCGGAATAAGAATCCAAAAAAATTCACTGCAACTTTCATTGCATATTACAAAGCAATCGCGTGATAGTGCCGCTTGCGCAGCTCACGGTGCACCGAATTAATGTCCTAAAACGTTCCGCTTGTTCGCGAGATGAGCAGCTAGTACGCTTCATCCCATGCATCCGGTAACCTCGCCCGGCGTGCTGGCCGGTCGCGTCGACGAGCTTGCGCTGCTCGATGGGCTATTAAGAGAGCTCGCCCAGGGCAGCGGTAGCGCAGTGCTCATCGAGGGCGAGCCGGGCATCGGCAAGACTGCCCTCGTCCGCGCCGCGCTCTCGGCCGCCGCTCTTGGGTTCCACGCGCCGCAAATGGCGCGCCTCGGGCCGTCGGGGGGGCGTCAGGTCTTCTGGGGGGCCGGGGACGAACTTGGCCAGGAGTTGCCGCTCCTGCCGTTCCTTGACGCGCTCGAGGTGCGGGTCGCGTCGGTGAATGCCAGGCGCAGCACGATTGCCGGGCTGCTGCGCGGCGAGGTCGCCACCGACCGGGGTGCTGACGTGCCCGCCCTGCTAGCCGAGCAGCTTATCGCACTGACTATCGACGAGACCGCCACCAGGCCCGTGGTGCTGGTGATCGACGACCTGCACTGGGCGGACCCGGCCAGCATCAAGCTCTGGGGACGCCTCGCAAGGACCGCGCACCAGGTTCCGCTGCTGCTCATCGGCGTGACCCGTCCAGTACCGCAGCGGGACGATCTCCTCGCGCTGCGCCGCGTGGTCGACGACACCCACCGGGTCCAGCTCGGCTCGCTCTCCCAACCGGCCGTGGCCGAGCTTGTCGGGACGCTGGCCGGCGGCAGGCCGGACACCGGGCTGCTGCTGCTGGCGGCCGGGGCCGCGGGCAATCCGCTCTACCTCACCGAGATGCTGGCCGCCCTGGCCCGGTCGGGCGGCATCGCAGTCACGTCTACCGGTGCCGCACAGCTGGCGCAGGGAACCGTGCCCGACTCACTGCCGGGCGCGATCGCGGACCGGCTCGGGTTCGTCTCCGCTTCAACCAGGGAAGTTCTCCGCGCCGCCGCGCTGCTCGGCGTCGAGTTCGCGATCACCGACCTGACCGCCGTGCTGGGCAGGACCGTCGCCGCCCTAGTTCCGGCGCTTGACGAGGCCCGCGCGACCGGGGTGCTGACCGATTCCGGCAGCGGTCTCGCCTTCCGCCACCCGCTGATCAGGGAAGCGCTCTACGCGGAGATGCCCGCCTCGGTGCGCGCCGCCTGGCACCGGGACGCCGGGCACGCTCTAGCCTCGGCCGGCGCGGCTCCGGACCGGGTCGCCCGGCAGCTGCTCCGTGCGCTCGGCGGGCCGCCCTTCGGGGAGCGGACTAAGCGATGCCCGCGAAGGTGCGGACGGCGAGGCTTTGGAGGCCCTGCGACTTCCCGGTGCCGTAGCCGATACGCACGTGACGCTAGACCCTCACTACGCCGCACAAGCATTCCACGGCCCGTCTAGCGAGATTGAGCGGTCAGCTGTCGCAACGGGTGCGGCCCGCGCAGCTGGCACGGGCAGGACAATCGAGATCGAGCGTCCGCCGGTGCAGCCCTGACTCGGCCTGGTCCCCCGGTCCCGTGGACGACTGGATGATGGACTGGCTGACCAGCTCGGCCGACTTCCTGGTCGGCCAGGCACCCGCGGTGGCGGCCGAACTGCTTGCCCAGGCGGTCGGCAGTATCCCTGCCGGTTCCGCAAGGCATGGGCGGCTGGCCGGCCGGCTCGCCGATGCGCTCTACCGCACCGGCGACCACGCGGCCGCCGTGCAGGTGGTGGAGCGGACGCTTGGCTACGCCACTGATCCCGACCTCATCGTCGACCTGCACTGGACGCTCGCCCAGTGCCGCATACTCGCAGGCTCGGTCGAGGAGTCTCTCGCGACGATCGAGCAGGCGCTAGCCACGACCGGGCTCTCGGACAAACACCGCGCCCGGCTGCTCGTGCTCGCCGCGCGCACCTATCAGTTCCTGGGCGACCTGGAGGCAGCCGACCGGGAAGCCGAGGGCGCACTCGCCTCGGCTCGGGAGGTCGACGACGCCTGGGCACAGGGCTGGGCACTGCACGTACTCGCGCTTGGCGCCTTGATGCGCGGCGACTTGGCCGACGCGCTGCCGCTGTACGAGCAGGGTCTCGCCGTGACCGAGACCGACCCTGGGCTAACCGACCTTGGGCTGCTACTGCAGATCAACAAGGCCGCAACACTCTGCAACCTCAACCGGTACGGTGAGGCGCTTACCACGGCGGAGGGAGCCCGGCAGCTCGCGGATCAGGTTGGCACCGCGATTCGGCTCGCTCAGGCGCACAACATGCTCGGCCAGCTGTACTTCGAGGTCGGACGGTGGGATGACGCGCTTTACGAACTCTCCGCCGTGCCGACGGACCTGAAGGAGCCGGGCGCGGCGTGCGGCGACCTTGGCATCAGCGCCCTGATCAGCTTCCACCGGAACGAGCCAGCGACGGCGCGTATCCAACTGGCGGCCATCGAACAGCACGCACGGCGGCTGGGGCCGCGGTCGATCCCGCCGCTGATCCTCACCAGGTCGCTCGACCGCGAGCAAGACGGCGACGTCTCCGGCGCGCTCGCGGTGCTCACCGCCGCCTTCGACGGCAACCCCGACGACCTCGGCGAGACCGAGGACCTGCTCGGGGACGCGGTAAGGCTGGCGCTCACTACCGAGGACAGAGCGATTGCGGAGACCCTGACCGGGCAGGCCAGCGCACTGGCCGCAGGGTCGCGGATACCGCATCGGCAGGCGACCGCCCTCTACTGCCGCGGCATGGTCGCCCGGGACGCCCCAACCCTGCTTGAGGCCGCGCACCGATACGCCGACGCGAGCCGGCCGCTCCCCCGCGCCAAGGCGCTTGAGGGCGCCGCCCAGTGCCTGGTCGAGAGCGAGGACCGGACCGGCGCCCGGCTCGCGTTCGAGCAGGCGGTCGAGGTGTACGAGTTCCTCGGGGCCGAGGCCGACCTGAACCGGGTGCAGGCCGAGTTCCGCGGCTACGGGATCAGGCGCGGACCGCACAGCAAGCACCGCCGGGCGCAGAGCGGCTGGGACTCACTGACCGACGCCGAGCTCAAGGTGGCGGCGTTCGTCGAAGAGGGACTGTCCAACCCCGAGATCGCCGCCCGGCTGATGCTCTCGCGCCGCACCGTCGCCACCCACGTCTCGCACATCCTGAAGAAGCTCGACGTCGCCTCCAGAACCGACATCGCCCGCGAATCGGCACTGCGCGTCCACGCCGTCCAGTAGTCCGCCGAATTCCGTATCCCGACGGGTCCGGGGATTTCAGTACCCGGAATTCACAGCCTCGCCCAGTCACGTGAGTCACATCATTTACGGTGTTTCCCGTGAGGTTCCGTTACCCACGCCGACCTCGAGTTTTACCGGCATGCTAAATCCGCGCGGCGGAGCTTCTGAGGCAATCTGATGACTGAGTTACGGAATATCCTTATTCATCGGCTTAAAGTGCCGAAAGTTCTGTTTGTTCCGCGAATGAGCAGCTAGTGCGATTGTGCGGCCAGTACGCTCTGGGTTATGCCTCCGGTAATCCCGGTCGGCGCGCTGGCCGGACGTGCTGACGAGATGGCGCTGCTGGACGGGCTTTTGAGAGATCTCGCCCGGGGCAGCGGCAACGCCGTGCTCATCGAGGGTGAGCCGGGTATTGGCAAGACCGCCCTCATCCGCGCCGCGCTCGCGTCCACCGCCCGCGGGCCCAGCGCCGGGGCGCACCACGGGTCCCAGTGGGGCTGCCAGGTCTTCTGGGGAGCGGGCGACGAGCTTGGCCAGGAGCTGCCGTTGCACCCGTTTCTCGACGCGCTCCAGGTACGGGCGGCGTCGGTGAACGCCAGGCGGACCACGATCGCCGGGCTGCTGCGCGGCGAGGTCGCCACCGACCGCGGCGCCGACGTGCCCGCGCTGCTGGCCGAGCAGCTGATCGCCCTGATCATCGACGAAACCGACGCCCGCCCGGTGGCGCTGGTGATCGACGACCTGCACTGGGCCGACCCGGCCAGCCTGCGGCTCTGGGTCAGGCTCGCGAGAACCGCGCGGCAGGTGCCGCTGCTGCTCATCGGGGTGACCCGCCCGGTACCGCAGCGCGAAGACCTCCTCGCGCTGCGCCGCGCGGTGGACGGCGCCCACCGCGTCCAGCTCGGCTCGCTCTCCGGCCCGGCCGTGGCCGGGCTGGTCGGCACGCTGGCCGGCGGCAGGCCGGACGCTCGGCTGCTGGAGCTGGCCGACGGCGCGGCGGGCAATCCGCTCTACCTCACCGAGCTGTTCGCCGCGCTGGCCCGCTCCGGCGGTATCGCGGTCACCGCCGCCGGCGCCGCGCAGCTCGCGGCGGACAACGCACCCGACTCTCTGCCCGGCGCGATCGCGGACCGGCTGGGGTTCGTCTCCGCGCCCACCCGGGAGGTGCTCCGCGCCGCCGCCCTGCTCGGCGTGGAGTTCGCGATCACCGACCTCACCGCCGTCCTCAGCCGCAGCGTCAGCGACCTTGTCCCGGCGCTCGACGAGGCCCGGGCGACCGGCGTGCTGACCGATTCCGGCGACGGCCTGGCCTTCCGCCACCCGCTCATCAGGGAGGCGCTCTACGCCGAGATGCCCGCCTCGGTGCGCGCCGCCTGGCACCGCGACGCCGGGCACGCCCTCGCCGCCGCCGGGGCGGCGCCAGAGCGAGTTGCCCGGCAGCTGCTGCGCGGTCCGGCCGACGGCGAGGGGTGGATGCTGGACTGGCTCGCCACCTCGGCCGACTCCCTGGTCAGCCAGGCACCCGGGGTGGCGGCGGAGCTGCTCGCCCAGACGGTGGCCGCCATCCCGGCCGGCTCCGGCAGGCACGGGTGGCTGGCGGGCCGGCTGGCGGACGCCCTCTACCGGACCGGCGACCGGACGGCGGCCGTGCGGGTGGCCGAACGCGCGCTCGGCCACGCCGTCGACCCCGACCTGGTGGTGGACCTGCACTGGACGCTGGCCCAGTGCCGGATGCTGGCGGGGTCGCTCGAGGAGTCGTTCGCCGCGATCGAACGGGCGCTCGCGGCGCCCGAGCTCTCCGCTGCCCACCGCGCCCGGCTGCTGGTGCTCGGCGCGCGCACCCACCTGTATTTCGGCGACGTGGACGCGGCCGGCCGGGAGGCCAGCGCCGCGCTCGCCTCGGCCGCGGGATCGGGCGACGGCTGGGCGACCGGATGGGCGCTGCATGTGGTCGCGGTGGCGGCCACGATCCGGGGCGAGCTGGCCGGGGCGCTACCGCTCTACGACCGGGGTCTGACCGTGGCCGAGACCGACCCCACGCTGGCCGACCTGGGGCTGCTGCTGCTGGTCAACAAGGCGGTCACGCTCTGCAACCTCAGCCGGTACGACGAGGCACTGGCCACGGCGGAGCGGGCCAGGCAGCTCGGGGACCAGATCGGCACCACGTTCCGGCTGGCGCAGGCGCACGGCGTCCTCGGCCAGCTGTTCTTCGAGACCGGGCGCTGGGACGATGCGCTCGCGGAGATCGAGACCGTGCCGATGGACCTTAAGGAGCCCGGGGCTGCGTGCGGGGAGTTCGGCACCCTCGCCGTGATCAGCTTCCACCGCAACCAGCCCGAGGTCGCGCGCCGCCAGCTGGCCGCCGCCGAATCGCACGCGGAGCGGTTCGGGCACCGTCTCATGCCCCCGCTGCTGCTCGCCCGGTCGCTCGACCGCGAGCAGGCCGGCGCGAGCGCCGACGCCCTTGCCGTGCTCACCGCCGCGCTTGACGGCGACCCCGATGACATCGGGGAAACAGAAGAGCTGCTCGCGGACGCGGTGCGGCTCGCGGCCAGGATCGGGGACAAGACAACCGCGCAGACGCTTACCGGCCAGGTAACCGCTATCGCCATTGGATCGCAGATCCCGCACCAGCAGGCCAACGCGCTCTACTGCCGCGGCCTGGTCGACCGGGACCACGCCGTGCTGCTCGAAGCCGCGCAGCGGCACGCGGACGCGGGGCGGCCGCTGCCCCGGGCCAGGGCGCTGGAAGCGGCGGCCGAGTGCCTGGTCGAGGTCGAGGACCGGGCCGGCGCGAGGCTGGTGTTCGAGCAGGCGGTCGAGGTGTACGAGTTCCTCGGGGCCGAGGCCGACCTGAACCGGGTGCAGGCCGAGTTCCGCGGCTACGGGATCAGGCGCGGGCCGCACAGCAAGCACCGGCGGGCGCAGAGCGGCTGGGAGTCGCTGACCGACATGGAGCTGAGGGTGGCGGCGCTGGTCGAGGAGGGGCTGTCCAACCCGGAGATCGCCGCCCGGCTGGTGCTCTCGCGCCGCACCGTCTCCGCCCACGTCTCGCACATCCTGAAGAAGCTCGACGTCGCCACCAGGGCCGAGGTCGCCCGTGAATCGGCACTGCGCACCCGCGCCGCTCAGTAGCAAGCCGGCCCGCTGGGCGCCGCGGCGCCCAGCGGGCCGGCCGGACATGGCTGTGGGCGGCGCGCCGGGTGAGGGTCCGGCGCGCCGCCCTTGGATAGCGCCCGCGCAGCGGCCCATGGAGCGCGGACGCGTCAAGTGGGGGCGCTGTACCCACGTCGTCCGTTGCGGCCCGGGGGGCGGACCCCGGGCCGCTGGCTGCGGGGCTGGCCCGCAGCGCGAGGTCTGGACGGCGGATGATGCAGCGCACCCACGTTCAGCGGCCCCGTTTTACGGGGGCCCAGGGGGGCGGGGTTGCGGGGACGGTATCCCGTGTGCGGCGCACGGGATACCGTCCCCACGCTTAACGAAGTTCCGCCATTGGCGGCGGAACCCGAGCATCCTCATGCGTCCGCTCCGGACGAGTCAGCGCCGTGCTGTCCCCGGCCGGGGCTCTTCGTCAGCCCCGACCAGAAGGCGAGGCGGCAGCGGACCACCCGGTCCCGGACACCACGCGAGTCGGCGCCGCCCCAGGCCGCACCGCGCAGGCCGCGGCCGTGAAAGCCCCGGCCGCGCAGGTCGGCCTGGCGGCAGCCGCCGCCACCGACGGCGGGGGCGGTGAACCTCCGGGGGCTCACGGTTCACCGCCCTCGCTCGCGGTCCCCTGCGGGCGTTGCCCGATTCCCGTTGCGGCGCGGGAAGCGAGCGTGAGCACGTAGAACACGGCTCGGCCAGCGGGGGTGCGGTAGTGGCCCGATTCGGCCGCCAGGGCGGCGGCCAGCAGCAGGCCACGTTCTGCGTCCGCGTCCGCGGCGGCGGTCTCCCAGGAGTCGCCGCGCACGGACGCGTCATGGATCTCGACGCGGAACTGGGTGGCGGAACAGCGGATGGCGAGCATGAGGGTCTCGCCGGCGCCGTTCGTCACCGCGTTGATGATCAGGTCGCTGGCGAGAATGCCCGCCACGCTCAGGTCGACCGGGACCCGCCACTCGGCGATCGCCGCCCGGACATGACCGGAAGCGAGGGCCGCGGCGGCCGAACCGGTGGAGAGCCGGACCCGGCGGTGCCGCAGCTCAGCCGACTCTGGCTCGGCTGCCCGGAGCGCGAACGCCGGACGTGCCGTTGGGGCCTGGGCCATCATGGTCATCGGATCCTGTTCCTCGGTCGGGGCCTTCCGGTTCCGCCTGCGAAGGTTGCGCATCGGGAGGTTGCGTTACAAATAGTGCTGAAACTTGCAGTGCGAGACATCGGTCAGCTGACCGATCTTGAGTCACGCCCGTCCACGCCATTGACCACGGTCTCAGCAACATCGGACGGAACTTCGAGAGTGAAGTACACGGCCTTTCCGCCGGCGGTACGGTAGAACCCCCACTCGGCCGACAGCGACGTCACGAGCAGCAGTCCCCTGCCCGTCTCCGCATCCGCTTCCGCCACGTAGCCAGAAACGACCGGGAGGTCGGCCGACCCGTCATGGACATCCACCCGCAGCCCGGCATCGTCGGCGGCGATCACGAGGAGCACGGCCTCCCCCGTCATCCCCCGCTCCGCTGCCTTCCCGCTCGGGCTCGCGCTGGCGTGCGTGACCGCGTTGGTCACCAGCTCGCTGGTCAGCAGGATGGCCACGTCCGGATCGACGCGGACGCACCAGGCGCTGATCGCCGCCGCCACTTCGTCGCGGGCGACCGCCACGGCGGACAGGCGGGTCGCCAGCCGGACAACCCGGCGGACATGGGTGCCCGCGCTGGCACCGTTGACCGTGGTCGAGCCGGTCGCGGTGGCGGGGGGGCTTGGATTGGGCGGGCGGATCGGGCGAGTCGGCGCCATCGGGGTCATGGGCTTTCCTTAGCGGGCCGTGTAGTGCCTCTTGCAAAAGAAATATGCGTGCAAGTTGCATTGACAGACATCCGTCAGCTGACTGATATCCCATCTGACCAGGTCAGAGGGCATAGGTTCTTTGCCACAGAGGTTATTCCAGACCCATATCCCGTCACCCGCGCACTTGCGTGCTGCTTGGTATCTAGAATCAGCCACGGCTCGTTCTGAATAAAGGAATTTGATTTTCCCCGAACGTATCGTGGCGTCTCGGAAGACTTCAGCTGTCACCTCGACCTCAGACGAGCACAGCGGACCTGTAGTTCGTCAGAGCTCGCCGAGGATGAGATCGGCGGCGCGATAGCCGACCAGCATGGCCGGGGCCGCGGTGTTGCCCGACAGCTGGAACGGAAGGACCGAGGCGTCGGCGATGCGCAGTCCGTCGACTCCCCTGACCCGCAGCCGCGGGTCGGTTGCGTCCTCGTCGTTGACGCCCATCGCGGCCGCGCCGACGGCATGGTAGATGCCGGTACCGGTGGTGAGGGAGTACTGGACCGCCTGTTCCGGGGTGGTCACCGCCGGGCCGGGGAACTCCTCCGCCGCCACCAGGCCCGCGACCGGGGAGGTGGCGAGTATCTCGCGCGCCAGCGCCAGCACCGGGGCGACGGCGCCGCGGTCGGCTTCGGTCTCAAGGAAGCGCGGGTCGATGACGGGCGGGTCGTCGGGGTCGCGGCCTGATGCGTGGACCGTGCTCCGGGTCTGCGGGCGGAGCGGGTAGGCCATGAAGAGGATGCCGGGATGGCGGGCTAGCTTCATCTCGCTGCTCGAGGTGTCCAGCGCCATCGGGGCGAACAGGCCCTGGACGTCCGGGCGCGGCTGCCCGGGGGCCGACTTGAACTGGCAGACCAGGTCATAGCCGGCGGTGGCGAGCAGCCCCTGCCCGGACCGCAGGTACGCGAGGACCTCTGCCGCCTGGCCGTGGCGGCTGCTGAGCTTGCTGGCGGCGACCCGGCTCTGGTCCAGCGTGACCTGCAGCGCGATGCCGCGCTGTTCGATAACGCGCTCGCCGACGTTCGGCGACTCGATGCGCGGCTCGATCCCGGCGGCGCTGAGCACGTCCGGCCGGCCGATGCCGGAGCGCTCAAGCAGCAGCGGCGTCTCCACGGCGCCGGCGCAGACGATCACCTCCCTGCGGGCCTTGATGTCGCGCAGGTTCCCGCCGCTGTCCCTGACGCTCACACCGGTGACGCGCCGGCCGTCGAAGAGGAGACGGCCGGCCCGGGTGCGGGTGGCGACGGTGAGGTTGCGCTGGCCCGCGCGCTGACGGCCCGCGAGCGCGGGCCGGACGAAGGCATCATAGGAGGTTGTGCGGCGGCCGTTCCTGATCGTGGACGGGGTGAAGGCGATCCGCTCGGCGTCGGACGCGTTGGCGTCGGCCACGTGCTCCCAGCCATGCTTGACCGCCGACTCAAGGATGGCGCCGGTCACCTCGTCGCGCGTCTCGGTGACCGAGACGCCGAGCGGGCCGCTGGCCCCCCGGGTCGCGCTCGGGCCGAGGTTGTGATTCTCCATCGCCTTGTACGCGGGCAGCACGTCCGCCCACGACCAGCCGTGATTGCCGAGTGCCGCGAGGCCGTCCCAGTCGGCCTGCGCGCCGCGCATCCACATCATCCCGTTCACCGCCGCCGACCCGCCGAGCACCCGGCCGCGCAGCCAGACCTCGTTGCCGCCGCCCGGTGTGACCGGGTGCGTCTCGTACCGGTAGAGGTACCGGTCGCCGCGGAGCGTGTAGTAGAACCCCTTCGGGATGCGCAGCAGCGGGTTGACGGCACGGCCGCCGTACTCGATGAGCAGCACGCTCAGCCGGGGCCGGGCGGCCGCGAGCCGCCCGGCCAGCACGCATCCCGCCGCCCCCGCGCCCACGACGACGTAGTCGAACTCCACACCGCCCATCTTCGCCGGTCGGGTCAGCGGACCGGCAGCCGGATGGCCGGGGCGAGGCCGGTAATGCTCCGTCTCGTGCTAGCTGACTTGCTGCTGGGAGTCAGTAGCGGTGCCGGATACGCCGGTCGCCTCGGGGGCGAGTTGCCTTGGCAGGTCGGCGCGCGGCCGGTCCCCGTTGATCACCCGGTTGAGCAGCGCGGCAACCACCGCGCCAACGAGCGGCGCGACGATGAAGAGCCAGACCTGGCTCAGCGCGGTGCCGCCGACGATCAGCGCCGGGCCGAGGCTGCGGGCCGGGTTGACCGACGTGCCGTCCAGCGCGATGCCGACGAGGTGGATAAAGGTCAGCGTCAGGCCGATGACCAGACCCGCGATCACCGGGTTGCCCGTCTTGCCGGTCACCGTCAGGATGACGTAGACGAAAATGGCGGTGAGGATGACCTCGGTCAGGAAGGCGCCGCCCAGACTGATGTGCACCAGCGAAGCCGACCCCCACCCGTTGGTGCCGAGGCCGGTGCGTGACCTGCTGTAGAACGGGGACTGGCCGACCACCGCCCACAGCAGCAGGGCCCCGATGATCCCGCCGACGAACTGGCTGACCCAGTAAATGCCCGCTTCGACCGGCTTGATCCGGCCGGAGAGCGCTGCGCCGAGGGTCACCGCCGGGTTGAGATGGCAGCCCGAGATCGGGCCCACTGTGTAGACCAGCGCCAGCAGCACCAGCCCGAACGCGAACGCGGTCGCCACCACACCGGCCGCGGTGCTGCCACCGTCGAAATGGAATCCGAACATCATCGTCGCCACGCCGACGCCGAAGAACACCAGCACCGCGGTGCCGAATACTTCGGCCACGATCTTGCGTACCACTCACGTACCCCCGTACGTCTCATCTCCGGCTCGTGATGCCGAAAGGTATTCAAAGCATACTGAGAGTTACGGGGGCGGAAGGCGCCAGTGTGACGTATGCCTCGTCTAATAGGGGACAAGGAGCCTCACAATCCGCGCGCGGCGCGGCATATCCAAGCCTTTTCCCAGGTCCCAGCCGTCACTATGACCGTATGAACCAAGCGGTCACGCAGATGCCGGTCAGGAGAACAGCAGGCGGACGGCCAGGGCCAGGCCGCTGAGGGCAACCAGCCAGCGCAGCAGCCCGGGCGGCAGCCGGCGGGCCGCCCGCGGGCCGAGCAGGGAACCGGCGAACAACCCCGCCGCCAGCGGTGCCACCGCGGTCCAGTCAACGTGGGCGAACAAGGCGAACAGGACCGCCGAGGCAACCGTCGCCGCGCCGACCACCATGTTCTTGAGCGCGTTGGCGGTGACCAGGGACGGTTCCGTGGTGAGCAGCAGCAGTGCCAGTAGCAGCACCCCGGAGCCGGCCCCGAAGTAACCGTTGTAGACCGACAGCACAAACAGCCCGGCTGGCAGCAGCAGCGCGCTCCCCCGGCCGGGAGCCGGCCGCCGCGCCTGCCAGGCGGCGATCCGAGGCTGCAGCAGCAGGGCGAACGAGCCGATCGCCACCAGGAACGGCACCACCCGGCCGAATACCCCCGCCGGGGTCACCAGCAGCAGCACCGAGCCGACGGTCCCGCCGAGCGCGGCGACGATGGCCCAGCGGCGCACCCAGGCGCCCCGCCCGGCCAGTTCCGGCCGCGAGGCGGCCGCCGAGCCCGGCCAGCACGCGACCAGCGCGACGATGTTCGCCACGTTCGCCTGCAGCGGCGCCACCCCCGCGAACAGCAGCGCCGGATACGAGACAAGCGAGGTGATCCCGCCCGCCGTCCCAACCAGGCCAGCCAGCGTGCCCGCTCCCACCAGGAACAGTTCACGCGCAGCCGGATTCACCGCCGACGCCTCCCGTAGAAGTTGTCCAATGATCTAGACAACTTTAGGTTACCGCGCAACCGGCAGGCGACGCCAGCCTGCCGGGCCGCACCGCGAACTGACCTTCGCTGCCACGCAGCAGTAATCGACGGCCCATAGGCAGCCCAGTACCGTGTACAGGCACGCACCGAAACGTGCAGGGACCGGAAGGGTCGCGCACTCGTGATCGAGCCAGTTATCCACCGCTACGGATCGGACCCGGCGCAGTTCGGGGAGCTCTGGCGGCCGGACGGCGGTCGGCTCGGCACCGTGGTTGTCTTGCACGGCGGGTTCTGGCGGGCCGCGTACGACCTGGCGCTCGGGCGGCCGCTGGCGGCGGACCTTGCGGCGCGGGGGTACGCGGCCTGGAACCTGGAGTACCGGCGCACCGGCGGCGGTGGCGGCTGGCCGGCCACCTTCGAGGACGTCGCGGCCGGGATCGACCTGCTGGCAACGCTGCCGGTGGACACGTCCCGGGTGGCCGTCGTCGGTCACAGCGCGGGCGGGCACCTTGGGGTGTGGGCGGCCGGCCGGGGCGGGCTGCCTGACGGCGCGCCTGGCGCGCGGGCGCGGGTCGCCGTGACCGGGGTCGTCTCGCAGGGGGGCGTGCTCGCGCTGGCCGACTGCGCCCGTGACCGGCTCGACGTGGACGCCGCCGTCCGTCTGATGGGCGGCGGGCCCGGCGAACTGCCCGAGGCGTACCGGCTGGCCGATCCGATGGCGCTGCGGCCGGCCCCGGCCAACGTCGTATGCCTGCACTCGCGCCGTGATCAGCGGGTGCCCTACTCCTACAGCGAGCGGTACGTGGCCGCCGCGGCGGCGGCGGGCGGCAACGCCAGCCTGGTGGAGACGTTCGGCGACCACTTCTCGCTGATCGACCCGGCCAGCCGCGACTGGGCAACCGCGCTGGCCGCGCTGGCGGATCTGCTGCCGCAGGGATGAGGGGCGGCCCGGCTAGGGCGCGAGCATCGCGACGGCCATGAAGCGGCCGCAGGGACGGGCGGCGCGGTCGGAGAAGAACTCGTCCGTCGCGGCTGCGGTGTCGATGGCCATGTCGTGGACGTTGGCGTCCTTGACGCCCGCCTGGCGGAGCTGGATGCGCAGGCCGCCGATCACGTCGAGCGTGCAATGGCCCGGCCTGGTCGGCTTGAGCAGGCCCGCGTCGCCGAACGCGGCCGTGACCTCCGCCGCCTGCGCGTCGCCGATCTCGTAGCTGCCGGCGCCGATCGCCGGGCCGATGCCCGCCAGCAGATCCCCGGGCGCCGACCCGAACGATGCGGCCATCGCCGCGACCGTCTTCGGCAGCGTGCCGCGCACCGTCCCGGCACGCCCGCAGTGCGCAACCCCGATCGCCCGGTTCACCGGGTCGAACAGCACCACCGGGGCGCAGTCGGCCACCAGGATGGTCAGCGCTGCCGCCGGCCGGTTGGTGATCATGGCGTCGGTCGCGGGGAACGCGCGAACCGATTCCGCGACGCCGTCGTGGCCGCGTCCGGCGTTGGTCGCGTCAACCAGCGCGACCCGGTCGCCATGCTGCTGGTCAGCGACGGTCAGCCGGTCCAGGCCGAGGGCCGCGGCCAGCCGGCGCCGGTTTTCCAGCACTGCCGCGTGGTCGTCCCCCACGTGGTCCCCCAGGTTGAGGCTGTCATAGGGGGCGCCCGAGACCCCGCCCTGCCTGGTGGTGACCAGGGCGGTCACGCCATCGGCGGGAAAGGGAAACGAGCGCAGCGCCAGACCGGAACTCACCCGCCCACTGTAGCGGGGCCTCGGACGAGGGCGCCGGCCATCGCGGGCGCATACTGGCAGGCATGACCGACGTCATCGAACGGACGGAGACCCTCGCGCCCGGGCCCGCATACGCATTGGGCGGCCTGCTCGGGGTTCCGCTGCCCGACCTGGACGGCGGGGCCGGGCTGCCGCTGCTCTGGCATTGGCTGTACCTGCTCGACCGGCCGGCCCAGGCCGACCTCGGCCCGGACGGGCACCCGGTCCGGGGGGTGCTGCCGGTGCCGCCCGCCCCGGGGCTGCGCCGGATGTGGGCCGGCGGCCGGGTGCGCGGTTCCGGCGTGCTGCGCTGCGGCGAGCCGGCCACCAAGCTGACGCGGGTGCTCTCGATGACCAGCAAAACCGGCCGGAGCGGGCCGCTGACGTTCGTCGTGGTCGGCCACCAGATCGTGCAGCGCGACCAGGTAGTCGTCGATGAGGAGCAGGACGTCGTCTACCGGCAGCCGACGTCTCCCGCGGGCGCGGCCGGCGGCCCGGATACCGGCGACGCGCCGGCCGTCCCGGCGGCTGACGGCGAGTGGGAGATCCCGGTGTCGCCCACCCTGCTCTTCCGCTTCTCGGCGCTCACCTACAACGCGCACCGGATCCACTATGACCGAGACTTCGCGCGCGAGGTCGAGGGATACCCGGGGCTGCTGACCCACGGCCCGCTGCAGGCGCTGGCCATGGCCGAGGCCGCGAGGGCCGCGGGCCGCACCGGGGACGCCGGCGCCGCTGACCGCGGGGAGCGGTTCTTCGATTACCGCCTCGCCTCGCCGCTGTTCGACCACCAGGGAATGATCGTCAGCGCGGTCCCGGCCGAGGGCGCGACCACGACGGCCGTCCGTGACCGCTACGGGCGTCAGACCGCCTCCGGCACCCTCACAACCATGTGACGACCGGTCGGCGCAGAAGCGTGCTGGTTCAGGCGGACGGTGCCAGCCAGGCACGGGCGGCGCTGGTCAGCGCGGCGACGCCGGTGCGCAGCGTCGGCTCGATCACCGGCGCGAACAGCGGCGAGTGGTTGGACGGCAGGGTGGCGACGATCGCCTTGGCGTCGTCCAGCGACGCGATCCCGGCGAAAGCGGCCGGGTCGGCCGAGCCGAGCAGCCAGTAGGCGCACGGCGCCCCGGATGCGGTGGCGAGCAGGCCGACGTCTTCGCTCCCGGTCACCGGACCCGGGTCGAGCACCAGGCCGGGCCCGATACCCGCGGCGAACGCCTCGCTGACCTTGGCGCACGCCGCCGCGTCGTTCACCACAACCGGGAAGGTGCCCAGTGAGGTGATCTCGGGGGCAGCCGGCGCACCGGACGCGGCGGCCTCGGCCATCACGATGCGGTCGATCGCCTTGAGCAGCCTGCCGCGCACGGCCGGGTCGAAGCTGCGGACCGAGACGAGCAGCTCGGCCTCGTCGGGTATGACATTCGCGACTGTGCCCGCGCGCAGCGCGCCGACCGTGACGACGGCGGGGTCGGCGGGCGACACCTCGCGCGAGACGATCCCCTGCAGCCGCTGTACCGTCGCGGCGGCCATCAGTACCGGGTCCACCGTGGTCTCCGGGCGCGACCCGTGCCCGCCCCGGCCGTGCAGCACAACGCGGAGCGAGTCCGCGGCGGCGAAGGCGGGGCCCGACCTGACCCCGAGCAGCCGGCCGGCAGCGGCGCGACGTGCTGGCCGAGCACCACGTCGGGGAGCCCGAACCGGTCGAACAGGCCGTCGTCGATCATGGCCTGCGCGCCCTCGCCGATCTCCTCGGCGGGCTGGAAGACGAGCACCAGCCTGCCGCTCCAGCTGCCCGTATCGGCCGCCAGCGCGGCGGCGGCGCCGAGCAGGCAGCTAACGTGCGCGTCGTGGCCGCAGGCGTGCATGACCGGCACGTCTTTGCCGTCCGCACCGGTGCCGTGCTCGGTGGAGGCGTAGTCAAGCCCGGTCCGCTCGAGCACCGGCAGGGCGTCCATGTCGGCCCGCAGCAGCACCGTCGGGCCGTCGCCGTTGGCCAGCAGGCCAACGACACCGGTGCGGCCCACACCGGTCGTCGTCTGGTAGCCGAGGTCACGCAGCCGCGCCGCGACAATGCCCGCGGTCCGGTGCTCGGCGAACGAAAGCTCGGGATGCGCATGCAGATCGCGATAGATCCCGGTCAAGTCAGCCAGGTCAGCACCGGTCACGGTGGTCCTCCACGCTCAGTCGGCAATGTCACGCGTGTTGGGACGGTACTCCTGGCCCTGGCCGGCCGCCAGCCCGGGTGACGATACCGAACCGGGCGGGGACGCCGCCAGGCGGCACGCGGCCGGCCATAACCGTCCCGGGCGACGGCCTACTGCCGCGCGCGGGCACCAGTCAGTGACCGGCGCCCGGTCGGTGGGTAGTCACAATTCGACAACGACGGCAGCCGTAATGCAAGGAATGTCTCAGGAAGATAACCAAGCCAGCACGGGGCCCGGCCGCCTGGCTCAGTCGGCGACGGCGATGATGACGTCCGAGGCCTTGATGATGACGGTCACCTCGCTGCCCTCGACCAGCCCGAGTTCGCGGACCGCCTCGACGGTGATCGAGGCCATCAAGCGCCCGCCGTACGCGTCGAGCGCGACGTTGGCGATCGCCTCTCCCGCATTGATACCGGTAACGCGGGCCGGGATCTGGTTACGAGCGCTCAGCTTCATGTCTGGGTCCCCCTGTGCTGGTGATGGTCGCTGCTGGCAGGTGCCCCGGCAAGTGCCGCTTGCACGGTTACCTTCCGCATCGCCATGATGATCGCATGCCATCGCGGTACATCGCCGAGACCCGTGCCTTCTTCGGCTGCCGGGCCGCGACCTGGGACACCAAGTTCGGCGACGATCTGCCCGCCTACCGCGCGGCGGTCGCCGAGGCGGGCATCCGGCGCGGCGGCGTGGCGATCGACGTCGGCTGCGGGACCGGGCGGGCCTTGTCCCCGCTGCGCGAGGCGGTCGGGGACGAAGGAGCGGTCATCGCCGTTGACCTGACCCCCGAGATGCTCGCCGCCGCCGCGCCGAAGAGCATCAGCGCCAAGGCCGCGCTGATCCTGGCCGACGCCCGCTCGCTGCCCTTCGCCGATGGGTCGGCCGATGCGATCTTCGCCGCCGGCCTGGTCAATCACCTGCCCGACAGCGGTGCGGGGTTGCGCGAGCTCGCCCGGGTGACCCGCCCGGGCGGTCTGCTGGTGCTCTTCCACCCCTCCGGGCGCGCCGCGCTCGCGGCCCGGCGTGGCCGTACCCTGTCCCCCGACGAGCTCCTCGCGGAAGGGCCGCTGCGCCGCGGCACCGCGGCCGCCGGCTGGCGGCTAACCGCCTACGATGACGCCCCGCACCGGTTCTTCGCCCTCGCGCAGCGGCGCTAGGCGCGACCAAGCGCGCACCGGGACATGGCGCCCTGGCTGGGCCGAGCGCTAACCGGGGATCGGCGGGCGCGATCCGGTCGAGGAAGTCGAGCGCCGCGACCGCGGTCGCACGCCGCCAGGCCAGCAGGGTCGCGTCGAATCCGGTGCTCCGCGCCTGGCTCGCCTCGATCGCCGCGGCGATGGGCTCGAGGACGGCGCGCTGCGCGCGGAGCAGACCGGACGGGTCCTGGCCGGCCCGGTCGAGCAGGGCGAGCTTGAGCAGGAGCTGGGAGCGGATCTCGCGGACGTGCTCGACCGGGGTGCCCAGCCACCGCCCCGCCGCCTGGTGCCCGCGCGGGGTGGCGGCGTAGACGGTGCGCCGCGGGCCAAGACCATGCTCGGTGACCTCGGGGGCGATGAGGTCAGCGTCGTGCAGGCGGCCAATGGCCCGGTAGACGACCGCCTTCGGCAGCTGCCAGACCCGGCCGAGGTCCGCGCCCGGCGAGGTCAGCTGCGCGACCGCGAAGCCGTGCGCGGGCTGCTGACTGAGGATCGCGAGTACCAGCCACTCCGGCAGCGGCATCTCCGGCAGCGACGTCTCGGGAAGCGACGCCGCTGCCGCCGGCACCGATGGCTGGCCGCCCATCGATGGCTGAGCGCTCATGACCACGAGCGTAGCCGCCCGCCGAACATGTCCTCGCCTGCGTCACTGCGACCAGCTGAAATCACACTGAGACTACGATTCCCGCCGGGCCATGTCCACGACGCGCCCAGGGCGCCGGGCCGGCACCGACGGATCATCCGCCTGGGGTGAGGTGCGGGCGGGGCAGACCGTTGATGATTGACTCCGCTGGCGGCCGGTGGCTGCTGCGTGTGATTGCTGACCATGATGGGAGCCAGATGTCTGAATCGTCAGCGAGCGCCGGGCGGATCTCAGCCGATCTGAGTGACCGCACTGACTTCGTCAACGCCGACCGGGGGTTCGTCGGCGCACTGGAGCCGATGGTCATCAAGGCGGCGGACGGCCGGGTGGTCTGGGACATGGACTCCTGGGGGTTCCTGGACGCGGACTGCCCGGACACGGCGAACCCGAGCCTGTGGCGGCAGGCCCAGCTCACCGCCAAGCACGGCCTGTACGAGGTGACCGACGGCATCTACCAGGTCCGCGGGTTCGACATGTCCAACATGACGCTGGTCGAAAGCGACCACGGGGTCATCGTCATCGACCCGCTGATCTCGGCCGAGGTGGCTGCCGCGGCGATCGCCTTGTACCGCCGCCACCGCGGCGACCGTGCCGTCACGGCGGTCATCTACACGCACGCCCACCTGGACCACTTCGGCGGGGTGCTGGGCGTCGTCGACGCGGATACCACGGTTCCGATCGTCGCGCCGGAGCATTTTCTGGAGCACGCGGTATCAGAGAACGTGTACGCCGGGGTGGCCATGCTCCGGCGCAGTTACTACTATGCCGCCGTCGGCGTGCCCAAGGGCCCGGCCGGCACCCTGGGTATCGGGCTGGGCGCGGGCGGCTCGACCGGCACGGCCGGCCTGATCGCGCCGACCCTGGACATCACCCGCACCGGGCAGGAGGAAGTCCTGGACGGGGTCCGGATCGTGTTCCAGATGACCCCGGGCACCGAGTGCCCGGCGGAGATGAACTTCTACTTCCCGGACAAGCGGGCGCTGTGCATGTCCGAGAACGCCACGCATAACCTGCACAACCTGCTGACCCTGCGCGGCGCGCAGGTCCGCGACGCGCGGATCTGGTCCCGGTATCTGGCCGAGGCGATCGAGCTGTTCGCCGCCCAGTCTGACGTGGCGTTCGCCTCGCATCACTGGCCGACCTGGGGCGCCAGCGAGATCATCACCTACCTGACCCAGCAGCGGGACCTGTACGCCTACCTGCACGACCAGACGCTACGGCTGATCAACCAGGGCTACGTCCACAGTGAGATCGCCGAGATGATGGAGCTGCCGCCGGGCCTGGACCAGGCCTGGCACGCCCGCGGCTACTACGGCTCGGTCAACCACAACGTCAAGGCCATCTACCAGCGCTACCTCGGCTGGTAGGACGCCAACCCGGCCCACCTGTGGCTGCATCCCCCGCAGGCCGCCGGGACACGTTACGTGCAGGCCTTCGGCGGCGTGGCCGCGACCGTGGCCAAGGCCAGGGAATTCTTCGCGCAGGGCGACCTGCGGTTCGCCGCCGAGCTGGCCAGCCACGCCGTCTTCGCCGAACCAGCCGACCCGGCCGCGCGGGAACTGCTCGCCACGGTCTTGGAGCAGCTGGGGTACGGGTCAGAGAACGCGACCTGGCGCAACAGTTACCTGACGGGCGCGCGCGAGCTGCGGACGGACAAGATCGAGCACACCGAGGTGAGCAGTGCCGGGCTGGCCCCGGCGCTGACGATCATCCAGCTGTTCGACTCGATCGCGATCCGCATCAACGGCGCGGTGGCGTGGAAGGACAGCCTGTCGATCAGCTGGCACTTCACCGACGCGGGGAGAGCTACCGGATGGAGCTCAGCAACGGCGCCCTCATCCACTACCCCACGGCGCAAACCCGGGCAGCGGACCTGACGGTGACCCTGACCAAGCCCCAGCTGCTGCTGCTGTTGGCCACCGGCCAACCCGACGGCATCGACATGTCCGGTGACCTCAGCGTCGTCCAGCGGCTGCTATCGCTGACCGACGACCCCAACCCCGACTTCGCGATCGTCACCCCCTGAAAGCCCGGGGAGCGCAGCAGCGAACCGTCAAAAGAACCTAGGCGCTGATGACGACGCTGGTCTCGGTGGTGTAGGCGGCGAAGGTGAAGGACTCGACGAAGTAAAGCTCGACGTGCTCGGCGTCGTGGGAAGGGCCTGCCCAGAGAGGTCTTCGCATGACAACCCCCAGGTCCCGCTACGCCGAGGTCGTGGAGATCTTCGCCGCCTTCGCGTCGTCGCTGCCCGTCGGCGACGCGCTCGACCCCGCGACGCTGATCGGGCCGCTGGTCGCGGAGCGGCAGCGGGACCGCGTCGAGGGGTACATCGCCAAGGGGCTGAGCGACGGCGCGCGGCTGGTGGCCGGCGCGGCGGCCCGCCGGGGGCGTCACAGGGACGCACCGCGGGCGTCACGTAAGGGGCGGCGGGGCCACGGGGCGCGGGGTGCACTGGCGGCAGCGCGGCGTCCCCTTTATCCCCGAGTCCACGCACCGCGACCGGATCGAAGAGAACGCGCAGATCTTCGGCTTCACCCTGCAGGAGAAGGACATGGCCACGCTCGACACGCTCGACAAAACGGGTGGCACGGCCAAGGCGCCTCGAACGCGGCTGGTGGTGAGCACGTCAGGATTATGTGCTTAGACGGTTGCGACCGCGGGAACTTCCGCTGCGGAAACACGGGACTGTTGGGTGAGCGCACGGAGCAGGACGGTCGTAGCGGCGGTCATCCGACGGTCGGTGCTCACGGCCGCGGACAGGGACCAGCGCAGCCGGTCATCATCGACGCGGATGGTGCACAGGCCATTGAGCATTTCGCCGCTGATGGCCGACTCCGGCACCAGGGTCGTCGCGAACCCCGCCCGGACGAGCCTGGCCACCATCTGAGTAGTCGCCGATCTCAAACGCGGACTGCGTGGCGCCGAAGACGGCATCGATGACGGCCCGCGACCCCCAGCCGGGCGGCGGACGCAGAATCATCTCCTCCGGCGGTATATCCGAGACGGCAACCGAGGACCGCTGGCTCAGCTGGTGGTCAGGGCGGCAGACGAACACCATCGGTTCGCTGAACAGCGGATGCACCGCGATTCCACGCGGCGAATTGGCACCGCGAGGGTTCGCGGTCAGGGCGATATCCGCGACCCCCTCCCTGACCGCCTGCACCAGTCCCTCGGACCCGTCCTTGAACTGGCGCACCTTGACGACCACATAGGGGTGACGTTCGCGGATGTCCGTGAGGACGCAGGCGAGGTCAAGGCGGCCGGTGTGCATCGTGCTGCCGAGGGTGACGGTGCCGCGGACCTGGCCAGAAACGGCGGCGACCTCATCCCTGGCTGCCTGGACGGCGTCCAGGATCCGCTGGGCAGGACCCTGGAGGGCAACGCCGTGCTCGGTCAGGGTGAGCGGGGTCATATTCCTGTCGAACAAGGTTGCCCCCAGTTCCTTCTCCAGGCGGGCGATGGCGCACGACATCGCCGACTGGACGATGTGCACCTCACGGGCGGCGGCGGTGAAGCTGCCCGCCTTGCAGCAGGCAAGGAAATAGTCCAGGTCACGGATATCCACGACGCCATGCTACGGCTGGGCACAGCCATTGGTGCATGAATCCGGTTCATCATCGCCAGCGATAGCAATCATCCAGCAAGATTGCCTTAACGACAATTTCTGGTTCATAGCGGGGTAATTTTCCCATAGGAGGTTCACCAGATAATTTCGACAATTGGAGGTACGCTATGCGCGACTTCGATCTGGAGTTCACCGAGTCCCGTTCGCTGGGTGCGACGTGGGCCCTTGACGTGCTGTGGAACCGACTGGGCATCGGCGAGACGATGCGCCGGGTGCTCGCGGACCGCCACCTGGACGATTCAGCGGAGCGGGTGCTGTTCGCGCTGGTCGCGAACCGGGCCCTGACCCCTTCACCCAAGCTGGCGGCCCGCTGGGTCAGTGAGGACGTCATCATCAGCGGCCTTCCCGCCACCAGCGATGACGCCTGTCACCAGGCGATGGACTGGCTGCCTGAGATCAAGGACGCCGTGGAGAGCGAGGTCTTCGAGCGTGTCACCTACATGCCGAACCAGGAGGTGGACCTCCTGGTCTTCGACGCCGCGACCTACTCCGAGACCGATCAGGCGCAGGTAGTGGGGGTGGCGGTTACCCGGCAGGGTATCCCCGTCCGGTCCTGGAGCTGGTCGGGCAATACCGCCGACTCGGCGCTGATCCGCCAGGTATGGCAGGACATGGGGGCCTCGGCGCCGACACGGATCGTATGGGTCGCCAACCGCGGTTTCACCGCCGCGGACCTCCGCCGCGGCCTGCGCGCGGACGGGAGGGACCAGTACATCGTCGGGGCGAAGCTGCGGTCTGGTTCCGCCGAGGCCGCCGTGGTCGCGGCGCAGTCGCGGCCGGACCACTACCAGGAAGTCGCCAACCTGCAGGTCATGGAGATTCGGGTCGGCTCCGGCGAGCGATACGTGCTCTGCCATGACCCCGAGGCGGCCGAGCGCGACGCCGCGGTCCGCGCGCGCATGCTCGCCCACCTCGAAGAACTCATCAGTGACACCGACACGCTCAGCTCGGACATGCGGGCAGAAAAACTGCGCGGGTTCACTGCCACCAGACACGGTCGGCACCGGTACCTGCAGGTCACGGCCAGCGGGCAGTTCCGCATTGACATGAGCGCGGTCAGGGCCGAGGAGAAGTTCGACGGTAAGTATCTGCTGCGCGCCTCCGATACAGCGATGACCGCCGAGGACATCGCGCTTCGCTACCGGCAGCTGCTCGATGTTGAGCGCAGCTGGCGGAGCATGCAGCAAGTGATTGACCCTCGTCCCGGCCACCAGCACACGGAGGGAGCCGTCCGCGCCCACCTCATGCTGTGCTGGCTCGCGCTCCTGCTGGCCCGCGTCACCGAGAACGCCTGCCACGACAGCTGGCCAAAGCTGCGCCAGGAACTCGACCGCATCGCCGTCGGCACCTTCACCGGCCCGGCAGGCACCTTCCGGCTGCGTACCGAGATTACCGGCGCCCAGCTCGACATCCTCGCCAAGCTCGCCATCGAACCGCCGCCCCGGATCAGCCAGTTCACTCCCGCAAGCAGTTGACACGGATCCGGTGGTATCGGAGGTCGACGCGCGCAACGCGCTCGACGGGGACAGGCTGCATCTCAGGATCCAACGGTTGCGACCGCGGGAGCCTGCGCGAGATCACGGGCTCATCGGTTAATTTCAACAACTGGGATTATGCCATGTGCTACTTCGGCTTGGAGTTTACCGAATCCCGGCCATTGGGTGCGACCTGGGCGCTTGACGCGCTATGGAACCGACTGGGGATAGGCGCCGTGATACGCCGGCTCCTCGTTGGGCGCCACTTGGATGATTCGGCCGAGCGAGTACTTTTCGCGCTGGTCGCGTACCGGGCGCTTGCCTCTTCATCGAATCAGGAAGCCGCGCGATGGGTCACTGAGGACGTCATCATCAGCGGCCTGCCTGTGACCACCGATGATGCCTGTTACCAGGCTTTGGGCTGGCTGACGGAGATCAAGGACGCGCTGGAGAAGGCTGTCTCCGACAGCATCACCAACCTGCCGGACGAGGAGCTGGACCTCCTGTTCTTCGACACCACCGCGGCCTGCCCCGAGACTGACTGGCCGCAGATCGTGGGGATGGCGGTCACCCGGCAGGGAATTCCGGTCAGGGCCTGGTGCTGGCCGCAGAACACCGCCGACTCGACGCTGATCAGCCAGGTGCGTGAAGACATGCGGGGTTGGCCCTCAGCGCGGATCGTATGGGTTGCCGACCGTGGCTTCACATCGGCGGATAGCCGCCGCGGCCTGCGCGCGGACGGGAGGGACCAGTACATCATCGGAGAGAAACTGCGGTCGGCCGTGGCTGCGGCTGCGCTGTCCCGACAGGGTCGCTACCACGAAGTCGCCGCGAATCTGCGTGTGAAGGAGGTGCGGATCAGCGCCAACGAGCGGTTCATCATCTGTCATGACCCCGAGGGTGCCGAGCACGACGCGGCGGTCCGGGGGCAGTTGCTCGCCCAGCTCGAAGAACTCATCGAAGGCACCGACACGCTCAGCAGAGCCATGCGGGCGGAGAAGCTGCGCGGGTTCATCATCGCCAGGCACGGGCGGCACCCGTATCTGCGGGTCACCGCCGGCGGCCTGCTCCGTATCGACGCGAAGGCCGTCAGGGCCGATGAGAAGCTGGACGGCAAGTACCTGCTGCGTGCCTCCGACCCGGCGATGACCGCCGGGGACATCGCGCTTGGCTACCGGCGGATGCTCAAGGTGCAGCGCAACTGGCTGGACACGAGGCAGGCCATCGACCTGTCACCCGCCTACCACCGGACGGAGGAAGGCATCCGCGCCCACGTCCTGCTGTGCTGGCTCGCCCTGCTGCTTGCCCGCGTCGCAGAGAACGCCTGCCACGACAGCTGGCCGAAGCTGCGCCAGGAGCTCGACCGCATCGCCATCGGTACCTTCACGGGGTCGGCTGGCACCTTCCGCCTGCGCACCAAGATCACCGCCACCCAGCTCGACATTCTTGCCAAGCTCGCCATCGAACCGCCGCCCCTAATCAGCCAGTTCACGCCCGCGAGCAGCTGGCAGGGGCCCGCCTGACGCAGGCCAGCGTCCCCGTCACCACTCCTGTGCAGGGGCCGTGATGGTGGCGCTGGCTACTGTGTGTAGACGGCAAAGGTGAACCACTCGGTGAAGAAGCTGCCCGAACCGGCCTGCCGTGGGGCCACTAGGCGCTGATGACGACGCTGGCCTCGGTGGTGTAGGCGGCGAAGGTGAAGGACTCGACGAAGTAGAGCTCGACGTGCTCCGCGTCGTGGGACAGGTAGCCGATGGACAGGTCCTGGCCGAGACGGAGCTCGTAGTCGCCGCCGCGGCTGGAGAGCAGCAGCGCGCCCTCGAGCGCGGGCGCCCAGATGATGTCGCCGTCGAGCAGCCGGGCCAGGTGCTCACGGATCGGGTAGCCGTGGTCTGAGGTCTCGCTGACCGCCGTCCACGCGTCCGCCGAGAGCAGCAGCGAGTACGGGCCCGCCACGCCCGCCAGCCGGAGCTGGCTCAGCGCCTTGCTGATCACGTCCGGGTAGTCCTTGACCTCGGCGGGCAGGGTCAGGCCGGGATTGCTCGAGGAAGGGCCGACGCCGGTAATCCTGGCCGCCGGATACCCGTCGAAGACCGCGCGGTCCTCGGCAAAGGCGATCTTCATGGCGGCGTCCTTGACCGGCTGCCAGTCCGGGTCCTGCGCGCCGCGCTCAACCGAGTCGATCTCCGACCGGTTCAAGGTGAACGCCGACCTGAGCTCGACCACCGGCCGCCAGGCCCGCAGCGTCGCCTGGATGCCGTCACCGGGCGAATCGATCGACTCAACGTGACCGGTACCAAGGCCGGCCAGCGTCAGCCCGTCCGGGCCGGTCACGTCCACCGACTTGCGCGCCGCGGCGTGCCGCGCGAAGGTCCGCCGGGCTTCCTCCTCCAGGTTCGCCCAGGCGGCGGCGGAGATCGGGGCCAGCTCGCGGTGCAGGTTATTCATCGCAACCCTCCGTTAATCCTTGCTATCGCTTGAGACAAGACCTACACCCTTGAGCGACCCGATGCCGAGCGAGCCATCCCCCGACGAAGTACTCCCGGCCGGCCCGGCGGCCGCGGCCGCACCGGTGCCGGCCGCAGTCGCGGCGGCCGGCGGGCCGGGCAGGTTCTCCAGGAAATCCGCGGCGGGGGCGAAGAACAGGTTGCCGGTGACCGCGGTGGAGAAGTCGAGTATCCGGTCGGTGTTGCCCGGGGGCCGGCCGATGAACATGTTCACCAGCATCAGCTCGGTGACCGACGGCGTGGCGGCGTAGGCGATGTAGTACGTGCCGAACTCGCCCTGGCCCGGGTTGCCGAACGGCATGTTCGCCCGGACGATCGAGAGCTCGTCGCCGTCCGGCCCGGTCACCGTGTTCAGCGCCACGTGCGAGTTGGCCGGCTTGACGTCGTCCGGCAGCTCGATGTCGTCCAGCTTCGTCCGGCCGATCACGCGCTCCTGCTCCTCGACGCTGAGCGTGTTCCACGACGCCATGTCGTGCAGGTACTTCTGCACGATCACGTAGCTGCCGCCGGCGAACTCTGGGTCGGTGCCGGCGTCGACGATCGCGGCCGGGACGGCGGCGGCCCCCTGCGGCGACTCGGTGCCGTCGACAAAGCCCATCAGGTCCCGCTCGTCGAAGTAGCGGAACCCTTGCACCTCGTCCACCACAGTGACCGCGCCGCCGAGCCGGTTCATCACCTGGGTGGCGTACTCGAAGGACATGTCCATCCGGTTCGACCTGATGTGGAAGAGCAGGTCGCCCGCGGTGGCCGGGGCCCGGTGCCGGCCGGTGGCAAGCTCAGCGAAGGGATGCAGCTCGCTCGGGCGCGGGCCTGCGAACAGCCGGTCCCAGGCGTCCGAGCCGATCCCGGCGACCACCTGGAGCGCACCGCCGGGAACGCGGAAGCCAACCGAGCGCTGCAGGGCGGCCACGTCGCCCAGCAGGTCGCGGACAACGTCCTCGCCGCCCGGGTCAATTGTCAGCACCAGGAACACCGCCGCGGCGGTCAGCGGGCTTAGCACCGGCTGCGGTTCTGGTGCTTGAGTTGACTGCGCTGGCACGCCCATCCCCTTCGACGCTGGTCCCTAACTAGCGTCCCACATGTGCCGGTCAGGCGAAGCAGCGGTACGTTCAGAACACTAGAGCATCAGATGGCGATCAGCAGCATGACGGCCATGGCAACGCTCATCGTTATCCGGCAGCCGACCGTCACCGCGGGCGAGAGCAGGAACTCCCCGATGGCACCGCCCGCGGCGGCGCCCGCGCCGGTGGTACCGTCGCCGCAGGCGGCGATCTGGCCACCATCCGCCCGGCTGCCGATGATGTCGGATCCCGGGCCGGCGTCCAGATCGGCACCTGCGTGCCGTGGTCCGGAAAACGACGAGGCCGCGGACTCGGCGCCGGCCATCACCGGGACGCCCGCCCGGACCCGGGCCAGCGGGACGCGGGCATTCGCCAGGCCGTAGCGCCGGCTGGAGAGCTGATCGAGGTCCCAGATGCTGTAGGTGATCAGAATCAGCGCGAAGACGAACCCGAGCGTCGGGTCGCTCAGCATCAGCATTTCCGGCGCCGGGCCGGCCATCGGGCCGGCCGAAGACGTCATGGCCAGGAACATGTAGAGCATGGCCGCGCTGTGCACCAGGTGCGGCGCGCAGTACCCGCCGGCCAGGGCGCGGACCCCGTTCGCCCGGGCGTCGAGCAGCACCCGGAAGGCGTACCAGGCGATCATCAGACCGAAGATGACCTCCCACGCGGTGTCGGGCAGCGTGGCGAGGCTTGGTGCCAGCACGCCGGCCATGGCGATGGCCATCAGCAGGTGCGCTATGTCGGTGTCGATGATGACCGATCCGGGGCGCCACGGCCGGGCCGCCACCAGCCGCACCGCGCTCACCGCCGCCACCACCAGGATGAGGGCGGCGACCAGGTCGAAAATCCAGGCCGGCGTCATCGGGCCAGCTCCGCTGCGGCTGCCCCGGGCAGGTCGGCCGCGGCCCGGTGCGGCCGGCCGCGGTGCTTACCGCCCGCCGCGGCGGCCGGCCAGTAGGCCAGCGCGAGCAGCACGAGCAGCGGCCCGGAGTTGGGGTCGGTCGCACCGGAGGCGAGGATCCCGCCCAGGGCCTGCGCCACGACCCAGATCACGAGCGCCAGCGTGATGGCCAGGACCAGGGTGGCCTTGGCCAACGGCCGCGGCAGGTAGACACCGAGGGCGATGAGCACCAGGGCCAAGGCGAGGACGGCCGACGCGGCCAGCCCTTCATTGGCGACCAGCGCGGCCCCGCCTCGCTCGATCGCGGCCAGCCAGCCCGGCTCGCCGCTTTCCATGCTCGCGATCATCGCGCTCACCGCCTGCGGCGCCCGGTTCACCGGGATCAGGGCGAAGTAGGCCTGGCTCAGCCAGAACACCAGCCACGCAGCCTTGGCCACGGGCGCGCCCACCGCCCTGGCCGCGATGAAGGGCGTCGGCTCCGCGCGGTCGGCTGGCCACAGCAGCACGGCGAGCAACGCGTAGATGATCACTGCGCCGGGTGCGCCATTGAGCGGGCTGGCGCCGCCGTTCAGCACCCCGCCGAGCCCTTCGCCGAACCACCAGACGCCGACCGACCAGGCGATCGACGCCGCCAGGGCGATCCGGACGGTCGGGCGGAACGCGATGCCGAGGCCGAGCAGGAGCTGGATCGTGGCAAAAATCGTGTTCAGCAGGACGAGGTGCTGCGCAACGAGGTGGGCGTTCCAGGTCATCGGGCGGGCGATGACCACCGGGTTGCCCGCCGCGGTCTGCGCCAGCGACTGGGCGAACGCCTTGGTGTACATGAACGGCTGGTACTGGAGCACGCCGTCGAGCAGCCAGCTGGCCGCGAGGCCGAGTTGCAGCGCCCGTCTCGTATCGGGCCTTACCGTCGCGGGCCGCGCCTCGCTGCCGAGCCGGCTGCGCAACGCGGCGCGGTGGCCGGCGGTAACGGCTACCTGACTCATCGGGACTCCTCGGATATTCCACGCGGCCGGGAATGCCGCAACCCACGATAGGGAGACGTCACCGACCCGGCAATATTAATCGCAAAGTCGGCAAGAAATTCTTCAATATCAGGGACATGCAGCTAGAGGGCTTGTTACGACCTTGTTTCCAGGGCATCGATAAACCCCGAGAGGTATCAGTTAAGCCGGGTGGGGGTATTCGATAAACCCACCTGGGGTATGACGGGTGTGGCGGGAAAAGCCTCCTGCCCGAAACAGCGCCCAATGCAAGGCGGCAGATCGACAGCGCTGCCGCGGGCCGGGAGGGTCCGGGTTGCCCGGTCCTGGCCCACCGGGGATGGGCCCTGAATATCCTCTGATAGCGGACCTCGATAGCGAACCGATAGCGAAGGGCACCTCATGACAACGACCGCCTACAAGGTCACCGGCATGACCTGCGAGCACTGCGCCAACGCGGTGACCAGCGAGGTCAGCGCGCTCGGCGGCGTCTGCGCCGTGCGGGTCGAGCTCGTGCCGGGCGGCGTCTCCACCGTGACCGTGACTAGCGCCGCCGAGCTGGCCGAGGCCGAGGTCGGCGCCGCCCTCGACGAAGCCGGCGGCTACCAGCTCGGCTAGCCCGTCCGGCAACGCGCGCCCGGTCAGCCCAGGTGCGCGGTGCGCTGCAGGGTGTACAGGCCGATGAGGATAAACGCCACCGGGAGAATCCAGTGGCCGTGCCGGGCCAGGGCCCCGGTGATGCGCTCCTGGCGGACGAGCAGCGAGCCGGCCAGGCACCAGACCGCCACGCCCACGGCGAAGACGACGAGCATGACGCCGATCTGGCTGGCCCCTGCGGTGGCGAAGACCGGGGTATAGGCGGCCAGATTGTCGGCCCCGTCGGCGATGGTGAGCGCGGCCACGCCGAGCAGCCCGCCCGCCGACGGCGGCGCCGGCTGCTCACCCCGTCGCACCGCGGCGATCACGCGTAGCAGCGTGACGGCGCCGAGGGTGAGCGGGATCAGCGCGAGCAGCCAGAGCCAGCGGTCCGGGAGCAGCGACAGGCCGCGCCCGGCCGCGAGCGACAGGCCCACGAGCGCGGCGAACCCGAGGTACTGCCCGACCCAGATTTCCCACCGGCGCGGGCGCCCCGCAGTCCGCCACGCGGCGTTGAGCAACGCGAGGACGACCAGGTCATCGACGTTGGTCCCCGCGAACAGCGCGGCCGCGGTGGCGGCCGAGGGCGGGCAGCGAGCTCACGTCCGCAAGGGTACTTATTTCCTCGACGAGGCGCTGCCGCCGGTCGCCAGCCGCATCAGGTCGCTGTCGATGCTGATCCCGAGCTCGGTCCCCCCGGCCGAGCCCAGTTCGTGCTGATAGCTCTGCCACGCCTCGTCGCGCACCTTGCGGGCGAAGCCGGACTCCATCAGCAGCACCAGCTCGAACGCGGCCCGGTCGATCCGCTTGTTCAGCGCGCCGTCGGCCCAGTCCTCGGGGGCGGCGAACAGCGACGTGGGCACCGGCAGGGTACGCAGGTAGGCGAAGAGCGACCGCATCTGGTCGTCCACCACCAGCGCGTGCCGCGCGGTGCCGGCCGTCGCGGCGAGCACCACCGGCTTGCCGATCAGCAGGTCGTTGTCGAGCACGTGGAAGAACGAGGTGAACAGCCCGCTCGGGCCTGCCTTGTAGACCGGGGCGGCGGCGATGATCGCGTCGGCGGCGCCCAGGGCATCGATCGCCTGCTGCAGCCTGGGCGTGATCAGCTGGCTGGTCAGCGCGGTGGTGACGTCGGTCGCGAGCTCGCGCAGCCCGATCACGCGGGTGCGCACGGCCGCGCCGCGGCGCTCGGCGATCTCCGCGACCCGCTGCGCGACCCGGTCGGCCAGCAGCTTGGTCGATGAGGGGTCGGAGGTGCCGCCGCTGACCACCACCAGTTCGAAGGTCTCACTCATTATTCTGTCCTTAACCTCAGAATCCCTTGACTGCGCCAACTTCCGGCATAGCTCCTCCAGCAGGCGGAGCTCGGCCGGGGTCAGCTCATTGAGCATCTCCCGGGCGACCGACCGGCCGTGCCGGCGACCGACTCGGCGCTGCACCGCCCGGCCATCCTCGGTCAGCGACAGGCGCACGCCCCGCCGGTCGCCCGCGTCGATGTCCCGGTCCACCAGCCCCTGGTCGGCCAGCCGGTCCACCATCCGCGACAGCGCCGGCTGGCTGAGCAGCACGTGCCGGTTCAGCTCGGTCAGCCGGATCGGCTCGGGGCACTTGGACAGCGTGTAGAGGACGTCGTACTCCTTCATGGAGAGGTCTTCCCACACGTCTTCCGCGTTAAAGCGCCGCATGAGGGACGCGTGGGCGGCCATGAGCGCCTCCCATGCGTCGTTGGCGGGATGCCTGTGGTCGGCCATTTCGGGGCAGCCTCCTGCGGCGATCAGAACGCGGCGGGGTACTCGGCCCTGAACTCCTCGGCCGTGTCCTGGTACGGGGAGCCGCCGGTCATATTGTCGCCGCGGTTCGCGTTGGGGCGCGGCTGGCGCGGCGGGTTGTCGCCGTACTTGGCCTTGACCAGGCTGGCGTGCGTCGGCGCGTCGGGGACCTCCGGGTCCCTGCGGGCCGCGAGTTCCTTGCGCAGCACCGGGACGACCTCGGCGCCGAGCAGTTCGATCTGGTCGAGCACCTTACCCAGCGGCAGGCCCGCGTGGTCCATCAGGAAGAGCTGGCGCTGATAGTCGCCGAAGTAATCGCGGAAGGTCAGCGTCTTGTCGATGACCTCCTGCGGCGACCCCACCGACAGCGGGGTCATCTCGGCGAAGTCCTCCAGCGTGGGGCCGTTGCCGTAGACGGGGGCCGCGTTGAAGTACGGGCGGAACTCCTTCTTGGCTTCCTGGGAGGTCTTGGCGATGAACGCCTGCCCGCCGAGACCGACGATGGCCTGCTTCTCGGTGCCGTGGCCGTAGTGCGCGTACCGCTGCCGGTAGAACTTGATCAGCCGCTGGTAGTGCTCCTTCGGCCAGAAGATGTTGTTGGCGAAGAAGCCGTTGCCGTAGAAGGCGGCCTGCTCGGCGATCTCGGGCGAGCGGATCGAGCCGTGCCAGACGAACGGCGGGACGTCGTCAAGCGGGCGCGGGGTGGCGGTGAACCCCTGCAGCGGCCCCCGGTACTTGCCCTTCCAGTCCACCACGTCCTCACGCCACAGCCGGTGCAGCAGGTTGTAGTTCTCCAGCGCCAGCGGCAGCCCCTCGCGGATGTCCTGGCCGAACCACGGGTAGACCGGGGCGGTGTTGCCGCGGCCGATCATCAGGTCCATCCGGCCCTTGGACACGTGCTGGAGCATCGAGTACTCCTCGGCGATGCGCACCGGGTCGTTGGTCGTGATCAGCGTGGTCGCGGTGGTGACGATGAGGCGCTCGGTCGTGCCCGCGATGTAGGCGAGCAGGGTCGTCGGCGAGCTGCTGAAGAAGGGCGGGTTGTGGTGCTCGCCGATCGCGAACACGTCCATGCCGACTTCCTCGGTCTTCTGCGCGATCTTGACGACCGCGTCGATGCGCTCCGCCTCGCTCGGCGTGTACCCCGTGGTCGGGTCGCGGGTGATGTCACTGACCGAGAAGAGTCCGAACTGCATGGCATGCCTCCCTGGCACTTCGCACTGGTGTTGCCTAGGCGCTCGCATCCGCCACCGGAGCGAACCGATGTATGCGTTTGCATGTATTGTAAACCGCGGCGGCCCGCAGGTATTCCCCGGCCCCGGCGGCCCGGGGCAACGCCGACGCTCGGTCCGGGGGACTTCAGGAGCGCATGTGGGTGACGGTGCCGAAGGAGCGCTGGCGGTACAGCAGGGGCTCGAACGAGTGGGTGTCGGCGTGCTCAACCAGGCCGATGATGATCACGTGGTCGCCCGCCGTGACGAGCTGCTCGGTGCCGCAGACCAGCCACTGGCCCTTGCCCGCCAGCCGCGGCGCGCCGTGGTCCATGTACCAGGCGACGCCGGCGAACTTGTCGGCCCCCTTGCGCGCGAATGCGGTCGCCAGCGACTGCTGGCCGACGGCGAGGACGTTCACGCCGAACCGGCCCGTCTCCTGGATGATCTTCAGCAGGTCGGACCGCAGGTCGAGGGAGACCAGGATCATCGGCGGCTCGAGGGAGAGCGAGGAGAAGGCGCTCACCGTCGTGCCGTGCGGCTTCCGGTCGACGTGCGAGGTGACCACCGTCACCGGCGTCGGCACCCGCGCGAGCGTGTCGCGGAAAACCGTGGCGTCGACCCGGGCGCGTTCCCGGCTGGCCCCGACGGGTTCCTGATCAGCTCCGGCTGGTCCCTCCTGAGCCTCGGCAGCGTCCATTGGCCCAGCCTACGTTCGCCGCCGGCGTTCGGCCATACCTGGCCGATGCCGCCGCCCGGCGGCTTCTCGTATGCTGTTCGCATCCGACGTACTGCCGGCGCTGCGCCCGCCGGGCGTCGCCGCGGAGAGGATCACCGCATGAGCTTGCTCCGCGACGAACTGCTGGCAGGCATCCGCAGTCACCGCGAGCAATTCGAGTCCGACGGAGACCGCGCCGAGGAACTGCGCACCCTCCCCCACGACGCGGTGGCGACGCTGCGCGAACTCGGGCTGTTCTGGCTCAAGACGCCGGCGGAGCTGGGCGGCACGCCGCTGGCGCCGGTCGAGTTCAGCGACGTGATCGAGGAGCTCTCGTATATCGACACGTCGACGGCGTGGGCGGCCATGATCGGCGCGGGCTGCAACGGGCTGGCCGGCGGCTGGCTGCCGGAGGCGGGAGCGCGGCGGATCTTCGGCGATGGCGCGGCGGCGGCGCAGGCCGGGCCGCGCGCCAGCCGGCTACCGGTGATCGCGGGCCAGCTTGCCCCGCGCGGCACCGGCACCCCGGTGGCGGGCGGGTACCTGGTGCACGGCCGCTGGGGCTTTTCCAGCGGGATCGTGCACGCCGACTGGCTGATCGGCGCGTTCAAGTCCGGCGGCGGACCCGCTCCGGCGGCCGGGGCCGCAGGCGCGGCGGACGACGAGGCGGCGTCGGCCGGGCCCGGCCGACTGGTCGTCTTCGCCATCCCCAAGGCCGAAGCTGAGGTCATCGACAACTGGCACGTCGCCGGGCTGCAAGGCACCGGCAGCCTGGACTTCTCGGTGGACGGCATCTTCGTGCCCGCCGAGCTGACCTACGAACTGGGCAGCCCCGCCGTCCGCGGCGGCGACCTGTTCCGGCTGGGCATGCCGGCCTTCGTCTCCAACGAGGTACCGCCGCTGGCCATCGGCCTGGCCCGCCGCGCCATCGACGACATCACCGAGCTGGCCACGCACACCGCCCGCTTCCCCGGCGGGCCAACGGTCAGCGAGCGCGCGGTCTTCCATCATGAGCTCGGCCGCGCCGAGGTCCGGGTCAGGGCGGCCAGGGCGGTGCACCGCGAGGCCATGGCGGATGCCTTCGCGAGCGCGGTGGCCGATGGCGCCCCCGCCGATGAGCAGCAACTGGCCGTCACCACGGCCTCCGTCTACGCCGTCGAGACCTGCGCCGACGTGGTCAGCGAGCTGTTCAAGTTCGGCGGCGGCCGCGCCCTGGCCCTGTCCAATCCGCTGCAGCGTCACCTGCGCAACGTGCTCGCCGCCCGGCAGCACGTCGCCCTCTCCGAGGAGAACTACGAGGCTGCCGGGCGCTACCTGCTCGAGTCGGCCAAGGCTCGCCGCGTCTGAGGCTCCGGCTGGCGCTTCGTCTCTCAGGTACTCGAAGGTCACCGGGCCTGGCGGCGGGCGGAAACCGACGCGGCGAGAGTTTCCAGGGTGGCCTCGGTCATCTCGATGTCCATGCACGCGTCGGTGACGGACTGGCCGTAGGTCAGGGTTGCCGGGTCACCGGGGTTCTGGCGTCCCGCGACGAGGAAGGACTCAAGCATCACTCCGACGATGCCGGCCTCGCCGCCGGAGATCTGCTCGGCCAGCGACTCGCCCACCGCGGTCTGGCGCCGGTAGTCCTTGCCGCTGTTGCCGTGGCTGGCGTCCACCATGATGCGGCGCGGCAGGCCGGCCGCCGTGATCAGGTCCAGCGCCTTCGACACGTGCGAGGAGGAGTAGTTCGGGCCGCTGCGGCCGCCGCGCAGGATCACATGCGTGTCGGTGTTGCCGGTGGTCGTCACCACCGCCGCCGCGCCCGCCTCGGTAACGCCGAAGAACGTGTGGCTCGCGGCCGAGGCGCGGCAGGCGTCAACCGCCACCTGGACGTCGCCGTCGGTGCCGTTCTTGAAGCCGACCGGCATGGACAGGCCGGAGGCGAGCTGGCGGTGCACCTGGCTCTCCGTCGTCCGCGCCCCGATCGCACCCCAGGTCACGGTGTCGGCAATGTACTGCGGGGTGATCGGGTCAAGCCATTCGCAGCCGACCGGCAGGCCCGCGGACAGGATGTCAAGGAGCAGGTGGCGCGCGGTGCGCAGGCCACGGTGCACATCGTGGGAGCCGTCCATGCCGGGGTCGTTGATCAGGCCCTTCCAACCGGTCACCGTGCGCGGCTTCTCGAAGTAGACGCGCATCACGATCAGCAGTTCGTCGGCGTACCGGGCGCGCAGGTCGGCGAGCCTGGCAGCGTACTCGAGCGCCGCCCTGGGGTCGTGGACCGAGCACGGGCCGGTGACCACCAGCAACCGGTCGTCGGCGCCGTCGAGCAGCGCGCGGACCTCGGCCCTCGTCGACTCAACCGTCTGCGACTGCGCGTCGCCTAGCGGCAGCTCGAGGAAAAGCGCGGCAGGCGAGAGCAACGGCTCGTAGCCGACAATCCGGGTATCCGTGGTGCGTGACATTTGGGGGTTCTCCTCCCGGGCGCGCCTCGCCCGGGGTCTTCCGCGAGCCAGCTACGCCCATTGACTGGGACGAGGCTTCGGTGCCTCATCCCTGGCTGGCTCCGGGTAGTGATAAGCGCGCGCGACAACCACGCTCGGCTCCACCCGGAGCCAGCGTAAAGCGCCAATACCACTGAGACACGCGATCGATCATACACGGCCCGGGTGGCTGGTCGCCGCAGTGACCGGTAGCGACTCTTCCGGCATATGCGATCTGGCGTGTTGCGCGGGCGGCACCCCGGGACAGGGGAGATCATCGGCTCATGCAGAGCCTCAACCTGGCCGACTTGTTCGTGACGTTCCTCGCGCTGTTCGGGCCGCAGAAGGTGCTGCTGTCCTTCGGGCGGCTGGCCCGCACGCTTGACGACCGCGCCGTGCGCCGGGTGGCCGCCGCCACCGCGGCCGCGGCCGCGGGTGTCGGCGCGCTCTGCGCGCTCTTCGCACCCTGGCTGGCCACGTTCTTCCATATCGGCGCGGCCGAGCTTGACCTGGCCGCCGGGCTGCTTTTCATCATCTACGCGATGGCCCTGGTGCTCGGCATCCACTTCGATACCGGGCCCGAGCACGAGATGGCGGCCGAGGCGGACCACGCCGCGGACTCCGGCGGGGAGAACGCCGCCCCGGCGCACCCAATGGCCGGCGGGTTCCGCGCGATGCTGCTGCCGTTCGTCGTCAGCCCGATCGCGATCGCCGCTGACCTGGAGGAGTCGATCTCGGCCCACAGCTGGGGCGGCCGGTGGATCGTAGCGGGTGCGTTCGCGCTGGTGGCATTGGTGGACATGCTCTTCACCTGGGTGTTCGCGCCGGTACTGCGCCGGATGCACGACAGCGTGCTCGAGGTGCTCTCCCGGCTGCTCGGCATCCTGCTCGTCGCCGTCGGTGTCGGAGTGTTCCTGGACGGGCTGACCGCACTCGGCGTCCTGCCCGGTAACGGCCACTGAGACGGCGTAAGACTCTCTTTATATCAATGGCAATAACCGGTAACAGAGGCCTCCCGCCCCCGATCGCAGAATGGGATGGCCCTGTTCTTTTCTGAGTTTTTCATTCGATATGAGCGAACAAAATGATCATAGAAATAACCAAATGTCAATGTATTGAATGCGAATCCCCTGATAGTTAACATCTGGGACAACAGCGGCCACCACACCGGCCACTTAGTCAGAGAGGTCCCCCATGGCAAACCGACCCCGTAGGTTCCTCCTCTACTCCTTCGCTGCCATCGTCCCAGCCATTGGCCTGCTCGCAGGCACCGCAGTCGCCGCAAGCGCTGGCACCGTCACCGCCCGCACCGCCAGCACGCATTCCGCCGCGGCGGAGGCAAAGGCGAACGCGGTGGCGGAGATCAGGAAGCTGACGGTCGGGTACCACCCGACCGACCACCGCGTGGGCATCAAGTCCCCGGGCTTCAAGGGCCTGAGCGACGTCACGTCCACCAACTGGTCCGGGTACGCGGACACCGGCAGCTCCTTCAGCGACGTCAGCGCCAGCTGGACCGAGCCGGGGGCGAGTTGCAGTTCGCGCTCGGAGTCACTCGCGGCGTTCTGGGTCGGCATCGACGGGTACAGCTCTGACTCCGTCGAGCAGGACGGCACCATGATCGAGTGCTATGACCGGACCGCCTACCAGTACACCTGGTGGGAGATGTACCCGACCAACGACGTCCAGATCGTCGGCGAGACCGCCGCGGCCGGTGACGCCATCACCGCCTCGGTCGTCAGGAGCGGCACCAGCTACAAGCTCACCGTCACTGACTCCACCCACACCGCCGACAGCTTCACCAAGACGGAGACCTGCTCCGCCTCAAGCTGCGTGGACAGCAGCGCCGAGTGGATAGCGGAGGCGCCGACCGGATCAAGCGGGGTCGAGCCGCTCTCCAACTTCGGCACGTGGACCGCCTCTAACGCGGCCGTGACCGAGGGGTCCAGCGCCGGCACCATCTCCTCCTTCACCGACGACGAGATCACCATGATCGACAGCTCCGGCGCCACCAAGGCGCTGCCCAGCGCACTGAACGGCGCGGGGACCGGATTCTCGGTCACCTGGAAGAAGGCCAGCTAACTACGCCCGGCCGCTGAGGCCACGACATTATCCCCGACCGAAATGCCAGGCGATGACGCCTGGCATTTCTTATGTCTACGCTAGGGAGACGGCAGCGCCACGGTCCGTTCGAGATGATGGTTTTTCGTATTTAAGCTCTTAAGCACGCAGATCGACCGGACGGGGAGCGAACGGTGGCCTTGGGGCGCAGGCGCGTATTGGCGGCAGGGGCGGCGGTCGTCGCGGCGGCGGCCGTGGCGGTGATCATCCTCGAGCTGCTGCCCGGCGGGAGCGGTCCGGCCGCGGTCCGGCTGGCGGCCGCGCCGCTGGGCGTGAACGTCGCGCCGTGGGACGGCGTGTACGCGGGATCCGGCAGCGGCGTCATCCAGCCGCTGCTCTCGGCGGCCGGGATCAAGCAGATCCGCTACGGCGGCGGTTCGTACGCCGACTTCTACGACTGGCAGACCAACACCAACATCGGCAACTGCCTGCCCGGCGATCCGACCGCGCCCTTCACCGCCGGCTGCGCCTCGGCCAGCCAGCTCAGCTTCAGCCAGCTCTCCGCGCACGCCCGGGCGATCGGCGCGGAGAGCTTTGTGACGGTGAACTACGGCTCGGGAACGCCGGCGCTGGCGGCGGCCTGGGTAACCGCCGCCAACAAGACGGCGGGCGAGCAGGTGGCGCTCTGGGAGGTCGGCAACGAGTCCTACGGCTGTTATGAGGTGAACAACCCGCTGGCCGGGCCGCCGGCCCACGTCCAGGGCTACCGGCCCGCGACCGGCAGCGCGGCCGGGCAGGACCAGGCCTGCCCGACGGCAACCCAGGGACAGGCCGCGGGCACCAAAACGCTCGCCACCTCCTACGCGGCCAACGCGCTGCCGTTCCTGCGGGCCATGAAGGCGGCGGACCCGGCGGCCCGGCTGGGGGTGCCGTGGCTGCTCAGCACCCCGACCGCGGCCGGCTCGGCGGGGGACGGGTCCTCATCGGCCAGTTCCGAGTGGAACAACACGGTGCTCGGGACCGACGGCAGTGACGTGGACTTCGTCGACGCGCACTACTACCCCTTCTCTTTCTCGGGCGCGACCGGGGGCAGCAACCCGACGGACGCACAGGTGCTGGCCGCCTTGCGCGCGATTCCCGCGCTCGCTTCGACCACCAAATCCGAGCTCGCGGCCCATGATCCGGGCGCGGACCTGGTGATCGGCGAGACCTCGGTCTCAAGCGCCACCACCACCACCGCGTGCACTCCTGTGGGCGCGGTATTCGCGGCCGGAGATGCGCTGTCCTGGCTGGCCGCGGGCGCGCAGACCGTGGACTGGTGGGACCTGAACAACTACGGCAACAGCACCAACTCGTGCACCAAACAGGACTTCGGGTTCTTCACCTCGGCCGCGTCGCCGGTGCCGGAGACGGCCTACTACGGCTACCTGCTCGCCTCGGCCCTGGCCAAGCCGGGCGCGCTGCTCGGCCCGCTGCCCACCTCTTCACCCGGCGACGTGCTGGCCTTCCAATCCTCGCTGCCTGGCGGGGCGCACGCGGTGGCGCTCATCAACCTGGGCACGGGCGCCTCCCGCACGGTGACGTTCGCGGCGCCCACGGGCCTGACCGGCACCCTGCGTTCCTCCGTCTACAGCGCAGGCACCCAGAACGCCTCGAACTCCGCCATAGTCAAGGCAACGACCCCAGCCGCCTCCCTAACCTCCGGCGTCACCCTCCCACCCGAATCCATCACGATCCTAGAAACGCAATAGCGGCACCAACGAGAGAAACCAACCAGAGTGGGTTTGCGCGAAGCCCGAGTCGGGGTCAGAAACCGAACAGCGAGAAAAACCCGCCAGCATGGGTTTGCGGCGAAGCCGCATCGGGGGGTACGGGGGGTCGTCCCCCCGGGAAAAAGCGAAGAGGCCCCCGCGTGCGCTTTCTGCACGCGGGGGCCCCAGACTCGTAGCCCCGACCGGATTCGAACCGGCGTTACCGCCTTGAGAGGGCGACGTCCTAGGCCTCTAGACGACGGGGCCCTACGAGATGCCGGGGGTTCCGCATCCCCGGCGGACTAAACGATACCGCCTCCGGATGAGTGCATCCAACACGAGCCGCCGCGGGGGGCGTTCGTACCGGAAATTTCAGGATTCGCGAACGAGGCGTACCGCCGCGGCGACCAGGTCACCGTTGCCGGCCGCCACGGCGCCGGACGGCAGGACGGTCGTGTCCTCGAGCCCGACCCGGATGTCGCATCCCATCGCCACCGCCGCGCGCATCACGTCCCAGGTGGCCAGCGCGTAACCGTGGTGCACTTGGCGGGCGGTGACGCCGAGCCGGGCGAGCTCCGACGCGGCCTCGGCCGCGGTCGCGACGGCGGCCGCGGCGTCGTGGTCGGCCGGCTCCATCAGGACCCGGAGTAGCCGCGCCCGGAACCCGGCCGCGCCGAGCAGGCGCGCATCCGGCGCCGTCCACACGCCCACCTCGATCTCGATGCCCAGGCTGGTAAGGAGATCGGCCAGAGCTTCCGTGCCCGGCTCGTTCATGTTGATCGAGGCGTAGTCCGGGCGGCCGGGGCCGGTCCAGTGCGCGACCAAGTCCAGGCGGCGCGCGACGTCTCCGTCGACGGTCCAGATGCCGGTGGTCACCCCGACCGGCAGCCCGGTCGCGTCCCGGGTCGCGGCCACCGCAGCGAGCACATGGTCGGGGTCAAGCGTCTGCGCCCCGGAGGCGTCGCGAGGATGCAGATGGAGCGCCCGCGCGCCGCTGCCAGCGGCGGCACGGGCCTCCGCCGCCAGCTCGGCGGGCGTCAGCGGCACCGCCGGATGCTCCGCCCGGGTAGTCCCGCCATTGAGGGCCGCCTGGACGAGCACTTCCCGCCCGCCGCCGGCCCCGTGTTCCGCAGAGATCCCATGCACCACGGCAGAAGCATCCCCGCTAGCTCACGGGCTAAGCCCGACTCGCCAAGTAGCGCATACCGATCAGGGCTTGGGGCCTTAGTTGCACGCCCAGAAGCCGGACAAAAGGGGCGTTCGGGACAGATAGCCGTGCAACTAAGGCCCTAAGAGGTCGGCGAGGCGAGACGGAGAGTACGCGGGCAGCAAAACGGCCCCGGTGCTGAGTAAGCACGGGACCGTATGGCCGGAAGGCCATCAAACGCTGGGGTACCAGGACTCGAACCTAGACTAACAGAACCAGAATCTGCTGGGCTGCCAATTACCCCATACCCCAATGGCAACGCGGATCTGGAGCTTCCGTACCGCGCCGATGTAGTGTATCGAATCCCGGACCCTAGAGCGAACGCTATCCGCCGGGCCACGCTGTCGGCGGCTGCGCGGGCCGGCCCGCAAGCCCGCACGGGCTCCCCTCGACGCGCTCGCTACGCTCGAAGGAGAACAGTCGGCAGGGACTTTCAGCCCGCGACCGTTCGAGAGAAGTCTTCGCGATCATGAGGAGCGGGAGTCAGCTATGCCCTGGTACGACCTGCCACTCGAGCGGCTGCGCGAGTACCGCACCAGCACCCAGGAGCCGGAGGGGCTCGATGAGTGGTGGGCGGAGCGGCTGAGCCAAGCGCGCGGGCGGGCCGTCCCGGTCACGGTCACGGCGCACCAACCAGGCCTGTACGCGCCGTTCGGGGTATTTGACATTGAGTTCTCCGGCGGTGCCGGAGACCGTGTCCGCGCCTGGTGGATAACGCCACCGGGCAAGGCAGCCGCGGACACGGTGGTCAAGTTCATCGGCTACGGCGGCGGGCGGGGCGTCCCGGCGGAGCACATGCTCCTCCCCGCACTCGGGTACGCGGTCCTCGTCATGGACAGCCGCGGCCAGGGCGGCCGCTGGGCGGCCGGCGCCACTGCCGACGGCGCGGGCACCGGCCCGGAGAACTCCCTGGTCCTTACCCGCGGCATCACGACACCCGAGGACTACTACTACACCCGGATGTTCGTCGACGCCGCGCTCGCGGTCGACACCGCGCGCGAGCTGGCGGGCAGCCCCGAAGCGCGAATCGCGGTCACCGGCGGCAGCCAGGGTGGCGCCCTCGCGCTCGCCGCCGCGGCGCTGCGCGCGGACGCGGTGCGCGTGTGCCACGCCGACGTGCCGTTCCTGTGCGATATCCAGCGGGCGATCACGCTCGCCCCGCACGCGCCGTACACCGAGATCCCCGAGTTCCTGGCGGAGAACGTCGATCTCATCCCGCAGGCGCTCGACACGCTCCGTTACGTCGACTGCGCCCTGCTCGCCCGCCGGATCACCGCCGCGACCCTGGTCAGCGTGGGGCTGATGGACGACATCTGCCCGCCGTCCACCGTATTCGCGGCGTACAACGAGATCAACGTCGCCGCCAAGGAGATCGCCGTCTACCCCTACAGCGGGCACAGCCGGCCACAGGCGCACGCCGAGCGGCAGCTCCGGCACCTGCGGGAGCACTTCCCCGGGTAGCCGCGGCGGCGCCTAGTCGCGGATGGTGACCCGGTTGGTGAGCGTGCCGATCGATTCGATCGTCACGCTGACCTCGTCCCCGGCCGTCAGCGGACCGACGCCCTCGGGGGTTCCGGTCAGCAGCACGTCCCCGGGGAGCAGGGTCATCACCGACGACACGTACTCGACCAGCGACGGCACGTCCCACAGCAGCTCGCTGGTCCGCGCGTGCTGCCGCACGTCGCCGTTGACCGTGGTGGTGATACCCAGGTCAGCCGGGTCGGCGCCGGTCTCCATCCACGGGCCGAGCGGGCAGAAGGTGTCGAACGCCTTGGCCCGCGTCCACTGCCCGTCCCGCGCCTGCAGGTCCCGCGCGGTCACGTCGTTGGCGCAGGTGTAGCCGAAGATCACGTCGGCCGCCCGCTGCTTCGGCACCTCGCGGCAGAGCCGGCCGATGATGACCGCCAGCTCGCCCTCGTATTCCACCCAGTCGGTCAGCTTGACCGGGTAGGCGATCCGGTCACCGTGCCCGGTCACCGAGGTCGATGGCTTGAGGAACAGCACCGGCTCGGCCGGCAACTCCCCGTCGCCCATCTCCCGGACATGACCGGCGTAGTTCTTGCCCACCGCCACCACCTTCGACGGCAGCACCGGGGCAAGCAGCCGCACCTCTGCCAGGGGGTAGCGGTTGCCGGTGAACCGAACACCGGCCGGATCGATGCCGAACGGATGCCCGTACAGTTCGGCGATCGTCTGCGGCTGCCCGGACTCCCCTTCAACGACGCCATAGGCGACGCCATCGCCCTTGCCGAACCTCGCGATACGCACGCTGCTCCTTCGTGTTACTGCTGGTAGCCCTCCACCTCGGGCGTCGGCCGCGCGGCGGCACCGTCCGGGTTCTCCCCGTACTCCCGCCTCGCCCGCCGCTGGCGCAGTAGGTCCCAGCATTGGTCAAGCGCCTCTTCGGCAGAACGAAGACGCTCCCGCTCCTGTTCCGAGCTGAGCGTGCCATCGGCAAGCTGATTGCGGAGTTCGTGCTCGGTCTCGATCAGCCCGCTGATCCGCGTCATGATCTCCTTGTCGTCCATGTGCCTAAGGTATGCCCGCGAGTGCCGGGTCCGCGATCGGGGTCGCAAATCATTGGTGCTTAACGGCCGCATGCTCCGCGCCACTCTGCGTTTCTCGCTGTCCGGGGCGCTGACCGGGTCAGTCCGGGATGCGGCCGGCCCGGAGCAGGCCGTAGCTGACAGCCTCCTCCAGGGCGTGCCAGGAGGCGGAGATGACGTTCTCGTCCACGCCAACGGTGGACCAGGAGTCGCCCGCGCCGTCGCTTGACTCGATCAGCACCCGGGTGATCGCCCCGGTGCCGGACGTGCCCTCCAGGATGCGCACCTTGAAGTCGGTCAGCTCCAGGGTGGCGAGCTCGGGGAAGGTGTGCTCGAGCGCGGATCGCAGCGCCCGGTCCAGCGCGTTCACCGGGCCGTTGCCTTCGCCTACGGCGACCACCCGCTCTCCCTTGGCGACCAGCCGGACCGTCGCCTCGCTGGTGACGGCGCCATCTTCGCGCTGCTCGACGATCACCCGCCAGGACTCGACGGTGAAGTGCCGCCGCCGCTCGCCGGCCAGCTCGTCGCGCAGCAGCAGCTCGAACGACGCGTCCGCCGCCTCGAAGGAGTAGCCCCGCGCCTCAAGCTCCTTGACCTTGTCGGTGACCCGGCCGATGACCTCCTTGCTCCCGGACAGATCGAAGCCGAGCTCCCTCCCCTTCAGCTCGACCGAGGCCCGGCCGGCCATGTCGGAGACCAGCATCCGCATGTCGTTGCCGACCAGCCCAGGGTCGATGTGCTGGTAGAGCATCGGGTCGACGCGGATGGCGGAGGCGTGCAGCCCGGCCTTGTGCGCGAAGGCGGAGAGCCCGACGTAGGGCTGGTGCGTGTCGGGCGTGACGTTGGTGACCTCGCTGATCGCGTGGGCGATGCGCGTCATCTCGCGGATGCCGTCGCCCTGGAGGACGATGCTGCCCTTCTTGAGCTGGAGGCCTGCCACCACGCTGAACAGGTTCGCGTTGCCGGACCGCTCACCGTAGCCGTTGGCGGTGCCCTGTACGTGGCTGACCCCGGCTTCCACCGCGACCAGGGTGTTGGCGACACCGCAGCCGGTGTCATCGTGGCAGTGGATGCCCAGCCGCGCGCCGCTGGCCAGGGCCACCTCGCGGACGATGTCACCGAGCTCGGTCGGCATCATGCCGCCGTTGGTGTCGCAGAGGGCGATCACGTCGGCGCCCGCCTCGGCGGCGGCGCGGACGCATTCGACCGCGTAAGCCGGGTTGGCCCGGTAGCCGTCGAAGAAGTGCTCGGCGTCGAGGAAGACGCGCTGGCCTTCCTGCCTCAGGTGGCGCACGGTGTCGGCGATCATCGCGAGGTTCTCGTCGAGGGTGGTGCGCAGGGCCAGCTCGACGTGACGGTCGTGGCTTTTGGCTACCAGGGTCACGACGGGGGCGCGCGACTCGCGGAGCGCCGCGACCTGCGGGTCGTCGGCGGCATTGACGCCCGCCTTGCGGGTTGAGCCGAACGCGGCGAGCGTGGCGTTGCCCAGGTCGAGCTCGGTCTGCGCGCGGCGGAAGAACTCGGTGTCCTTCGGGATGGCACCCGGCCACCCGCCCTCGATGAACCCGACGCCGAGACGGTCCAGGTGCCGGGCGATCACCAGCTTGTCGGCAACCGTGAGGTTCAGGCCCTCCTGCTGCGCGCCGTCGCGCAGGGTGGTGTCGTAGACGTGAAACTGGTCGTCGAGCATTGTCGCTGTCCGTTTCTTCCGTATCGCTTGTGGCTGACGCGCGGCTGCCGCGCAAACAAAAAGACCCCTCGCGGAACGCGAGAGGTCTGCGCATCGGCACCGTGGACAGCGGTTCTCGTCCGCTGGCCGCGACTAGGTCGTTACCTAGCTGCCGACGCGCCGCCGATAATAATCAGGCCGGTCGTCACGAGATCCAGTGTGCCACACCTACGCGCTGCGTGCCACACGCGCGCGCTGGCCGCTAGCCGACCGCCTTCAGGAAGGCGCCGGCCAGCGACGCCGCCGCCTGGTCGGCGGTGGTGCCGGTCTCGATGGCCGCCACCGCCAGGTAGCCGCGGTAGCCCACGAACCAGCTGAGGTAGGAGTGCGCGCCGGTCTTGACCGTGCCCGCCTGGCCGTAGACCTGCGCCCCCGGCAACTCGGCCTTATGCGCCGCCCCGGACTTAACGGCCAGCCGCATCAGCTGCCTGAGCTCGGTCAGCTCCGAATTCGACAGCGGAACCGACCAGGTGGGCGGCGTGTTACCGACGATGAGCTGCGGCGACCGGCCGACACCGGCGTCCACCTCGGCCGCCACCATCGCCATCCCGAGCGGGCTCATCAGCACCCCGCTCTGGCCGATCGTCTGCGCGGCCAGATCCGCCGGGCCAGCGGCGGCCGTGGCCGAACCCGAGAACGATGGCTCCCTCAGGTCCCACGACGAGCCGATGCCGAAGGCGCGCTCCATCGAGGTGAGCTGGCTCGCGCGCAGCGTCCGGGACAGGGTCGCGAACGCCGTGCCGCAGCCGGCCGCGAAATCGGACGCGAACGTGGATTTGGTCGACGCGGTGGCCTGGTAGCTGAACGTCACGCCGCCGACCGTGGTGGTCGGCTGGCAGGGCAGCGGCTCGTTCTTCGGGACGCCGTTGGTCAGCAGTGCCGCGGCCGACACGATGCTGAAGGACATTCCCGGCGCCACCTTGCCGTTCAGCGCGGACGGGAGCTTGGTGGCACCCCACTGGCGCGACGCGAGCGCCCGGATGCCACCGTTGCGGGCGTCGACGGCGACGATCTCGCCGGGACCAGACTGGCCGGCCAGGGCCGCGACGGCGGCTTCCTGGTCCTTGGTGTTCAGCGTCGTCTGCACCGGCGTGCCCGCGTGGCCGGGCGAGCTCCACAGGGTGCTGACCGTGGTACCAGCCGAGTTCACCACGACGACCGAGGTGGTCGGCGTGCCGACCAGGTCATCCTGGTAGGTCTGCTCGAGGCCGGTTTGCCCCACGGTCATGCCCGGCTGGTAGGCCGCCCCCTCATCGCGCAGCACAGCGGAGGTCTCGGTGCCGACGACGCCGACCGTCTGCTGCGCAAGCGAGGAGAACAGCCGCTCCGTTCGCCGCACATAGCCCAGCCCCGGCACCTGGGCCAGCTTCGGCCACTGCGCGGTGAACGCGTCCGGCGCAGCGGTGAGCAGCGAGAGGAAGGAGTCCGGTGGCGCGGCCTGGATCTCGCCGAGCACCTGCTGCTCGTCGAGCCCGGTGACCCGGCTGAACTTCTCGGCGGTCGCCGCCTCGTTGGCCAGCCGGGCCGGGTACACGCCGATGTGATAGTCCCCGGACTCAGCCATCAGCGGCTGGCCGAACATGTCGGTGACCGGGGCACGCTGCGGGAAGAAGGCCAGCACCGCAAGCCGGTCCCCCGCCGCGAGACCGGGGTTGATGACCTGGGGCGTCCAGTCGATCACCCACTGGCCGCTGACCGAGGTGAGCTGGAACTGCCCGGTGTAGGTCCACTGCTCGCCGGGCTGCGCCAGGTCCACCGTCGCCTGGAACTCGGCCACCGCCGTGGACCCGTGCTGCGTGACGGACTTCATGGCGAAGAACGCGTTCGTCGCGTCGACATCGGTGTAGGCAGCGGCAAGCTCGCTGCCGACCCGGCCGGCGTTGCCGTTGGTGAGCGCGGCCGCCTGCGCGTACCTTCCCTGCTGCCAGTCGAGCAGGAATGCCTGCACGGCCGGCTCGGCCGATTGCTCGCTGCCGTAGCCGGTCGAGAAGCCGACCGCGAGCGCGGCGACGACCAGCGCGAGTACCGCGGCCATCTTCTGCTTGCGGGAGAGCCGGGACTTCCGCTCCGGCCGCTTGCGGTGCCTGCTGCCGCTGGAGCGGGAAGCCGCACCCGGGGACGCCTGAGTGGCAGGCCCAGCCGGTGCAGCCTGCCCAGCCGACATGCCGAGCACGCCGGGATCGGCTGGCGCTTCCGGCGCACGCTGAACTTCCGGTGCGACGGGAGCAGCAGCCCCGTCATCGCCGGCTGGCCTCACCGGGGTCTGCGCGCCGGGCCCGTGGATCGGGAACGGCAGGCTGTATCCCCGGGGTCGCCCGGCGTGGCTACCCCGCTCACGAGAGCGCGCAGTCACCGTCCCCCTCCGGAGTCACCGTCGTCGCCGAATGGCACGCTCAACCTCCCTGGCCGCATCTTTCTTGGCCAGGTCCTGTCTTTTATCATATGTCCGTTTACCGCGGGCAAGTGCTAGCTCCACCTTGACTTTGCCGTCCTTGAAGTAGAGCGACAGCGGGACCAGCGTCAGCCCCTGCTCCGACGTCTTACGGACCAGCCGCTCGATCTCCCCCCGGTGCAGCAGCAGCTTCCTGGTCCGCCTGGGCAAATGGTTCGTCCACGTTCCCTGCGTGTACTCAGGGATATGAACGTTATGTAGCCAGACTTCCCCGTCAACGACCTGCGCGAACCCATCCGCCAGGGACGCGCGGCCGGCGCGCAGTGATTTGACCTCGGTGCCGGTGAGCGCGACCCCGGCTTCCAGCGTTTCCTCGATGGCATAGTCGTGCCGGGCCCGCCGGTTCGAGGCGATGATCTTGTTTCCCTGCTCGCGTGACACGTGTCTCCTGTCGGCCTTCCTCCGGCTAGCGTACGGCGGCCGCGCAGGGGCCGCGCAGCGCATGGGTGCCGCATGGGGCGGTGCGCCAGCCTCAGCCGGGCACCGTAGGGCTAGACCCGCAGGTAGCGGCGAAGGGTCACAAATGCCGTGATCCCGCAGAGTGCCACGCCGACGATCATCGCCATCACGATGACCTCGACCAGGTCACCCGCGGACAGCCCCACGTTGTAACTGAAGTACTGCTGCAGGTTGTTGAGCAGCAGCGATTTGACGCCGATCAGCAGCGCTGCCGCGATCACCCAGCCGAACAGGCCGGCGATCACGCCCTCAAGCAGGAACGGCAGCTGAATGTAGAAGTTGGAGGCGCCGACGAGCCGCATGATGCCCGTCTCTCTGCGCCGGTTGAACGCGGAGAGCCTGATCGTGTTGGCCACCAGCAGCACCGCGGCGACGACCAGGATCAGTGCCACCACGATGACCGCATTCCGCAGGCCGTCGAGCAGCCGGTAGAACTTGTTGAGGATGGTCATCTCGTCGATCACCGAATCGACGCCCGACGCCCCCTGGACCGCGCTCGACACGATTTGGTAGTCGGCCGACGGGTTGCGCAGCTTGACCTCGAGCGAGGGCGGCAGTTCACTCGCCGTGACGGTGGAGACGAGTGACTGCTCGTTGGACATCGCCGACTTGAACAGCGTGTAGGCCTCTTGCTGCGACACGTAGGTGACGTTCTCGACCTGCGGCATGGCCCGCAGCCGCTGCAGGAGCGTCTGCTGCTGGTCCGTCGTGACCGCGCCATGGCAGGTGGGGTTGATGTCCCCCTTGTAGCAGAGGTAGACGGAGATCTCCACCTGGCTCTGCCAGTACGTGCGCGTGCGATCGACCTGCTTGACGAAGAGCAGGCCCGTGCCGAGCAGGGAGAGGCTGATCGCCACCACGACGATGAGCGCCACGGTCATGGTGAGGTTCCGGCGCAGCCCGACCCAGATCTCCTGGAACACGAAGTTAGAACGCATACTGGCCTTATCTCATCCTTGGTAAGTCATGTGCCGTCGATCGAGGCACCCGGTAAGCAGGCGGTAATAGCTGGCCGGCTAGTAGGCCTGGCCGTAGACGCCGCGGTTCTGGTCGCGGACCACCTTGCCGTACTCAAGCTCGATCACGCGCTTGCGCATCGAGTCGACGATGGCGGCGTCGTGGGTAGCCATGACGACCGTCGTCCCTGTCCGGTTGATCCGGTCGAGGACCTTCATGATGCCGATCGAGGTAGCCGGGTCGATGTTCCCGGTGGGCTCGTCGGCCAGCAGGATCATGGGCCGGTTGACGAACGCGCGGGCCATCGCGACCCGCTGCTGCTCACCACCGGAAAGCTGGTCGGGCATCCGGTCGTGCTTGCCCTCCAGGCCGACCAGGTCAAGCACCTCGGGGACAACGCGGCGGGTGAACCGCCGTGGCTTGCCGATCACCTCGAGCGCGAAGGCCACGTTCTGCTCGACGGTCTTGTTCGGCAGCAGCCGGAAGTCCTGGAACACGCAGCCGATCTTGCGCCGCAGCGCCGGGACCTTCCAGTTGGTGAGGCGCGCGAGGTCGTTGCCCGCGACGAGGATCCTGCCGTCGTTGGGGCGCTCCTCGCGCAGGATCAGGCGGAGGAACGAGGACTTGCCAGAGCCGGACGGTCCCACGAGGAAGACGAACTCCCCCTTGTTAACCGTCAGGTCGACGTTCTCTAGGGCGGCCCGATTTTGGCTCGGGTAGACCTTGGTGACGTTCTGGAACTCGATCACGGGGCCATCACACGATCTCTCGATGAAGGGCTGAGGTATGCCCGGCCATCAGTGCGTCGGCGCAGGTCGGCCGCCACACGGGTAATTCCGGCCGAGCCGGGCAACTTGCGGGTAACCTGGGTTGGCCAGGGAACAGTCTAGGGGGAAACTGGCAGCTAAGGCTCCAGATCACGCCAAGTGCGCCGGGGCACCGCTACCGAAAGGGATTTGAATGAGCTGCGAGCACTTGATCTGCGCCAACTGCGCAGGACCGGTGGTCGAGGGCCGCTGCTCGGTCTGCCGCGCCGCCCGCGCCCACGTTCACCACCATGGCCCGACCCTCACCCCGCAGCTTCTCGTCGCCGCCGCGCTGCTGCTGATTCTCGGCCTGCTCATCGCCACTCACGTGGTCCCGTAAGCGCGGGGTAGCGCGGTTAGTCGCCCCTCTCGTTCTTGCGCAGCCAGCGGATCTCAGCGTCAATGAACTCGTCGATCTCTCCGTCGAGCACGGCCTCCGCCTGCGTGGTCTCGTAGGCCGTCCGCTGGTCCTTCACCATTTGGTATGGGTAGAGCACGTAGTTGCGGATCTGCGATCCCCAGGCGCGGCCGCCGTCGCCCCGCAGCGCCGCCATCTCCTGCGCCTCCTCCTCGCGCCGCCGCTCAAGGAGCTTGGACATGAGGACGGCCATCGCCGAGGCCCTGTTCTGGATCTGCGACCGCTCGTTCTGGCAGGAGACCACGATCCCGGTCGGCAGGTGGGTGATCCGCACCGCCGAGTCGGTGGTGTTGACACCCTGTCCGCCCGGCCCGGAGGACCGGAACACGTCGATCCGGAGCTCGTCGTCGGGGATGTCCACATGGTCGGTCTGCTCTACCACCGGCAGCACGTCGACCCCGGCGAACGAGGTCTGACGGCGTCCCTGGTTGTCGTACTTGGAGATGCGGACCATCCGGTGCGTGCCCTGCTCGCCGCGAAGGGTTCCGTACGCGTACGGCGCCCGCACCGCGAACGTGGTGGACTTGATGCCCGCCTCACCGTAGGAGACGTCGTAGACCTCGGTCGGGTACTTGTGCCGTTCCGCCCAGCGCAGGTACATGCGCTGCAGGTTCCCGGCGAAGTCCTCCGCGTCGGCGCCGCCCGCCTGCGAGTTGATTGAGATCAGCGCCTCGCGGACGTCGTACTCGCCGTTCAGCAGAGTGCGGACCTCAAGTGCGTCGATGTCCTTGCGCACCGCGACCAGCTCGGCCGTCGCCTCGTCCCTGGCGGCCTGGTCATGCTCGTCGTCGGCAAGCTCGAACAGCACCCGGGTGTCATCAAGGCGCTGCCGCAGGCTTTCCATCCGGGCCAGCTCGCCTTCCAGGTAGGAAAGGCGCCTGGTGACCTGCTGCGCGCGCGTCTGGTCTTCCCAGAGTGCCGGGTCGGCGGACTGCTCGCGCAGGTCCGCGGCCTCGATGTGCATCGCCTCAGGATCGACTACTGACTCAATGCTGTCCAGCTTGGACGACAGTTCCGGTATCTCATCGGCGGGATCGGTAGCTGCCATGCAGGAAAGCCTACGCGAATAAGGGCCTGTCAGCGTATCCAGTACGCTCTGACGGCCGCTTTGCACGCGGTATCCTCCCCATCTGTGGCATCTCCCCTGCGCCGGCGCCTGGCTGCTGGCCGGCCCGGCGCTCGTCCTAGCGGCGGCGCTGGCCGCCGTCGGCTGCGCCTCAGCGACCGCCGGCACCAGCGGCAACACCGCGGCCACGCCCGCGCGCGACACCGGCGCGATCACCACCGCGCAGGCCAGCCAGGCCTTTGACACCTACGTCGCCACCACCGCCAAGGCGATCAGGACCAACGACGCCACGCTGGCGCTGTCGGTGGTCACCGGCGCGCAGCAGTCGGTCCTGTCCGCGGAGCTCAAGATCTTTGGCGCGTACAGCACGTCCGGCGGCGGGTCCGGCGACTCCAGCGCTTACAGCAGCACCCTGCGGGTGACGCCGATCCCGTACACGTACGGCACACCGACGTTCTACCTGCCCGAGCCGGCCGGCTATCCGCGCTTCTTCGTCGCGGACGTCAACCGATCGGTCAAGGGCGTCAAGCCCGGCGCGGGCACGGTCACCTCGATCGGCGGGGCGCAACTGCCCGTGGACGGCCCCGCGCTGATGCTCTTCGAGCAGACCACCGCGACCGGGCGGTGGCTGTTGGCCAGTGTCTCGCAGTTCCCCGCGGGCATGACGCTCCCACGGCTGGCGGCGGACGCGGACGGCTACGTCCCGCAGGTACCGCTGACCACGACCGACCTGCTGGCCCAGCCCTACGCCACCGGACCGCTGCAGGCGGCCGTGGTCGATGACGGCCCCGCTAGCGCCGCCGCCAAGGCGGTAACAGCCGGCCCGCTGACCACCACCATGTACCAGGCCGCCCGAGACCGCTCCGGCACCGGCCTGCGGGTACCAAGTGGCGACAGCTACCAGTGGGCCATGCAGGGCACCACGTACCCCGCGTTCGCGCTGCGCACCACCGATGGCGGCGCTCTTGTCCTCTATGCCATGTACCTGAACAGCACGGTCGCGACCCCGAGCTACATCAACAAGGGCGACCCGATCGAATCCGGCCCGCCGATCGAGGTCCCCCCGGACGTCGCCCCGCTGCTAACGCCAGGCCAGCCAACTCCCAGGACGATGCTTGAGGCGCAGGAACTCTTCTCCTTCGCCGCCATCGACCCGCCCGCCGCACCGTCCAAGGTCCAGGTAATAGCCATCGGCGGCGGCCTCAACTACGCCGCCGCCTCCTGACCCTTTCAGCTTCTGACCTCGGCCCTAGGCGACCAGGGTCCTGATGACGCGCACCGCCACCGAGAGGGTGGTGAAGGTGAAACGGTCGCTCTCCCAGATCTCGGCCAGCGTTGCCGCTGCCCGCGAGACGGCGCCCGAGTTCCGCTCCTCCCAGGCCTCCACCAGCTGGCCCGCGTCGGTCCCGGCCGGTTCGCCGCCGGCCAGCACGTCCCTGGTCAGTGCCGCGTGCGCGGCGTACAGGTCATCGCGCAGGGCCGACCTGGACATGGCCGCCCAGCGGTCCTCCCTGGGCAGCGCGACGATCAGGTCGCGCAGGCGCCCGAGCTGCAGCCGGTCGGCGAGGGCGAAGTAGACCGCCGCGGTCTCCGCGACCCCGCGCCCGCTGGCCGTCGCGCCCGTCACGATGTCGAAGGCCGAGTACGACGGCACCATCGCCGCGACCTCGGCGGCGAGATCGGCGGGCACACCGCGACCGGTGAAGGAGGTGCGCCGCTCCTCGTAGCCGACCAGGTCCCGCCCGGAGAGCAGCTTGGGGATGGCGGAACGGACCTGGGCGACTCCCCCGGCGAAGAAGTCCGCCGTCTCGGCTATGCCGAACGGCGGCCGCCGGTTCACCAGCAGCCACCTGGTCGCCCGTTCCATGAGCTTGCGGGCCTCCAAGACGATGGCGATCCGGGCGTCCACGTCCACCACGCCGTCCAGCTTCTCGACCTGCTGCCAGAACGCGCGCATGCCGAACACCTCGCGGGCCACCAGCCACGCCCGGGTGATGTCGGGCACCGGCAGCCCGGTCTCCTCGCCCAGCCGGAACACGAACGTGGAGCCGCCGGTGTCCACCATCTCGTTGATCACCGAGGTGGTGATGATCTCCCGGCGCAGCCGGTGGACGCCGAGCTGGTCAGCGAACCGCTCCCGCAGCGGCGCGGGGAAGTACTCGGCGAGCTCGGCCCGCAGGGCGGGGTCGTCGGGCAGGTCTGATGCGAGCACCTGCTGCCCGGCGGTGATTTTGGTGTGCGCGAGCAGCAGGGCCAGCTCGGGCGTCGTCAGCCCGGCCCCGGCCGACCTGCGCGCGGCGATCTCCTTGTCCCCGGGCAGCCCGTCGCGCTCCAGCGATACCCGCTTCTGCCGGGCGAGCTGGCGCAGGTAGCGGGCGTGCACATGCAGCAGCCGGGGCGCCTGGTGGCGGCTGACCGCCAGCGCCATGTTCTGGCCGTCGTTGTGCCGGAGCACGTGCGCGGCGACCTCATCGGTCAGCGCGTGCAGCAGCCCACCGCGCTCCTGCGGCCTGATCTCGCCGCTGGCGATCGCGCCGGCCAGCAGGATCTTGATGTTGACCTCATGGTCGGAGGTGTCCACCCCGGCTGAGTTGTCGATGAAGTCGGTGTTCACCAGGCCGCCGCCGAGCGCGTACTCGATCCGCGCGGCCTGGGTCAGCCCGAGGTTGCCGCCCTCAGAGACAACCCGCGCCCGCAGCTCGCTGGCGGAGATGCGCACCGCGTCGTTGGACCGGTCCCCCGCGTCGGCGTCCGTTTGGCTCGACGCCTTCACGTAGGTCCCGATGCCGCCGCTCCAGAACAGGTCGACCGGCGCGCGCAGGATCGCCGAGATCAGCTCGTCGGGCGAGAGGGCGGCGACGGACTCGTCCAGGCCGAGCGCCGCGCGGGCCTGCGCGGAGACCGGCACCGACTTCGCCGTCCGCGGCCACACGCCGCCGCCCGGGGAGATCAGCCCGGAGTCGTAGTCGGCCCAGGACGACCGGGGCAGGTCAAAGAGGCGCTGTCGCTCGGCGAAGCTGACTTCCGGGTCCGGCGACGGGTCGATGAACACATGCCGGTGATCGAACGCGGCCACCAGCTTGATGTGCCGCGACAGCAGCATCCCGTTGCCGAACACGTCGCCGGACATGTCGCCCACGCCGACCACGGTGAAGTCGTCGGTGTCCGGGTTGAGCCGCAGCGATGCGAAGTGCCAGCGGACCGACTCCCAGGCGCCGCGGGCGGTGATGCCCATCTTCTTGTGGTCGTAGCCCTCCGAGCCGCCGGAGGCGAACGCGTCACCGAGCCAGTAGCCGTACCGGCCGGCGATGTCATTGGCCACGTCGGAGAACGTCGCGGTTCCCTTGTCCGCGGCCACCACCAGGTACGGGTCGTCGCCGTCGAGCCGGACCACGCCGACCGGCGGCACCACCAGGTCGCCGACGATGTTGTCGGTGACGTCGAGCATGGCGCTGATGAACGTCCGGTAGCAGGCGAGAACCTCGGCCTGGTAGGCCTCGCGGTCGGCCGGGTCGGGCAGCCGCTTGCAGACGAACCCGCCCTTCGCGCCGGAAGGCACGATGACCGAGTTCTTCACCTCCTGCGCCTTGACCAGGCCGAGCACCTCGGTGCGGAAGTCCTCAGGCCGTTCGGACCAGCGAAGGCCGCCGCGGGCGACCGCGCCGAACCGCAGGTGGACCGCCTCAAGCCGCGGCGAGTACACGAAGATCTCGAACTTGGGCCGCGGCGCGGGCACGCCCGGCACGCCGTCAGGCGCGAGCTTGAACACCAGGTACGGCGCGCGCTCGCCGTCCCCCATGAGCTGGAAGTAGTTGGTGCGCAGGGTCGCCTCGATCAGCGCGAGGTAGGAGCGGAGAATCCGGTCGTGGTCCAGGCTCACCACGTCGTCGAGCGAGCCGCGCAGCTCCTCGCCGATCGCCGAGCACCGCTCTTGCGCCCCGTCCTGCCAGACTGGGTCGAAGCGGGACTCGAAGAGCCGCACCAGCAGCCGGGTGATCGCCGGGTTGGAGCGGAGCACCCGCTGCAGGTAGCTCTGGCTGAACCGGGTTCCCGCCTGCCGCAGGTACCGCGCGTACGCGCGCAGCAGCACGACCTGGCGCCAGGTCAGCCCGGCGTCCAGCACCAGGCCGTTGAACTCGTCATCCTCGGTCTCCCCGCGCCAGAGGGCGCCGAGGGCCGACTCGAACCCGGTGCACGCCGCGATGGACTCCGCCGCGGAAAGCGGGCCGCCTCGGGTCCGGCGAAGACCAAAGTCATAGATCCAGAACGCACGGTTGGTTCCCGCGAACTCGTACGGATGCTCCTCAAGCACCTCGAGCCCCATGTGCTGCAGCTGTGGCAGCACATCGGACAACGTGATCGGGGTGAGACGGTACAGCCGCACTCGCCACGGACCGTCCGGGCTAGTCGACAGGCGGATGTCGAACGTGCCGTCGCCCTCCTGCAGCCGCAGCACCACCGCCAGGTCTTCCACCGCACCGGCGGGCGTGGTGTCGGCCTTGTAGGTCTCCGGGATGCCGCCATCGTGGCAGGCGCGCAGCACGGCGGCGGCCCGCTCGGGGCCGAGCTGGCGCTCGGCCTCGGCGGCGAGGTCTTCGTCCCAGGAGCGGACCGCGGTCGCGATCTGCGCCTGCAGCTCGGCCTGGTCGACCATGGCCAGCGGGCGGCCGGGGGCGCCGTGCACCACCACGTGCAGCCGGGCCAGCGCCGAGTTGCCGACCATCGCGCTGTAGTGCACCGAGTCGCCGTCGAAGGCGGCGCGCAGGATCTCCTGGGCGCGCAGCCGCACCTGCGTGGTGTAGCGGTCCCTGGGCAGGTAGACCAGGCAGGACACGTAGCGGCCATAGGCGTCGCGGCGCAGGAAGAGGCGGACCTGCTTGCGCTCGCCGAGCCCGAGCACCGCCAGCGCGATCGGGGTGAGCTGCTTCGCGCTGATCTCGAAGAGCTCTTCGCGCGGGTACCCCTCGAGGATCTCGATGAGCGCCTTCCCGTCGTGGCTGTCCTCGGGCAGCCCGGCGGCGGCGAGGACCGCGTCGAGCTTGCGCCGGAGCACCGGGATCCGGGTGATCGACTCGGTGTAGGCGGCCTGCGTGTACAGGCCGAGGAACCGGTACTCACCGGTTACCGCCCCGGTCGCGTCATCGAACGTGCGGACCGCCACGTAATCCAGGTAGCTCGGCCGGTAGACGGTGGACGGCGTGGACGACTTGGCCAGCACCAGGAGCCGCGCCCGGCTCTGGTCCGCCCGGTTCTTGGGCGGGGTGACGGCGAAGGAGTCGGCGCCGTCGTGGCGGAGGATGCCAAGCCCGGTGCCGGGAACCGGCTTGAGCTCTGCCTCGCTGGGCGCTGTCGCGTCGCCCGACCTGACCAGGTCATACCGGCGGCAGCCGAGGAAGGTGAAATGCCCGGCGGCGAGCCAGGCGAGCAGCTCGCTCGCCTCCGCCTCCTCCGGGCCGCCATCGGCCAGCGCCTCGACCAGCTCACGGGCGGCGCCGCGCATCCGCCGCTGGTCTTCCATCGCGACCCGCAGGTCATCGAGGACGCGGCGCAGGTCGGCGGCGAGGCGCTGCTCGTCCGCTACCTGGCCGAGCTCGACGTGGATCCACGACTCGCGGACCGCCCCGTCGCCGGCCAGCACCGCGCTGCTCGCGGGCGGTCCGGCCGCGGCCGGCAGGCCGGCCCCGACGGGCGCGGTCCCGGACGGGCCGTCGGTCGCGGGGGCGATCGCGTGCGCCGTGCCGGCCACGTCCCGGCGCACGACGAGCATCGGGTGCACGATCAGCCGGATGTCGGCGGCGTGCCGGTTGAGTTCCATCGTCACTGAGTCGACCAGGTACGGCATGTCATCAGTGACGATGTCGACGACGGTGCCGGCCGCGGTGAGCGAGCCGCTGACCCCGGTGTCCGACTGGGCCGGGCGGACACTGACGACCGGACGGCCCTGCGGGCGGCTCGCGCCCAGCGCGGCCTCGCGGGCGGCCGTCTCCGCCAGCCGCTCCGGGCCGGCGGCGATCAGGTCCTCAAGCGCCACCAGCCGGTAGTACGCGGTCAGGAAGGCGAACCGGTCATCGGCCGTACCGATAGTCCCCAAACCCGCCCGGCCACCCTCACCACCCGGCCCGTCATCCGCCCAGAGCGCGGCCGCCTTCGCCAGCAGCGCCGTCCTGGTGTCGTCCCTGATGTCGTCCGAGAGCATCGTCGCCTCGTCCGCGCGTTCCGGCATTACTCGTCCACTCCTTCGTGATGGCCGCCGCTGGCACGTCGTTGTGCCTGGCCTTGAGGCTGCGGTCTGGCCTTGAGTAGGTGCACTTGGGCATGCGGCAGCCCGCCGCGTCTTGGCGCGGCGGGCGCTAGCGTGAGTTTTTGGTGATCACCATCTGTCACGGCGAGCACGCATTGAGGACTTCCTCGAGCATGCTGCTATGCCCTCCTACTGACAGCCTAGAACCCGAATCGGACGGGAACGCCATTTCCGGGTTAACGACTAGTCAGACATCGATGTCGCGATGAGGGATATGAGGGCCTGCGAATCGGTGAGGTCGCGGAGGACCGCATCAGCGCCGGCGTCGCGCAGTTCGGCGGTGGAAGCGCGGCCGCTGGCGACCGCGATCGAGGTGGCGCCGCCGATTTTGGCGGCCTCGACGTCGCGGGGCGAGTCGGCGACGTAGATGGTCGCCTGCTCGGCGAAGCTGGCCCGGTACTTCTCCTCGGCCCGCAGCCGGGCGGCCCGCAGCAGCGCCCCCTTCGGGTAGACCTCGGAGCCGGCGAAGCCGCCGATCGCCAGGTCGAGGTACCGGTCAAGGCCGAAGGCGCGCAGCTTGAGCATCGCGTTCGGCCGACTCGATCCGGTGAGCACCGACTGGACAACGTTGGTCAGGCCGGCGACCGCCTTGACCGCCTCGGCCGCGCCCGGCATCAGCGCGCCCTGCTCGGTCAGCAGGTTCTTGCGGGCGGCCAGCCGGGTCGCGAACTCCGCGCCGAACGGGGCGACCAGCCGCTCGGAGTCGCCGTCGGCGCGCAGGCTCACGCCGTTGCGGCCGAGCGCGTCGAAGAAGATCTCCGGCTCGGTGTAGCCGACCATCTGCGGCAGCTGGACCAGCGGCCGGCCGGTGATGGCGGCGAACGCCTCCGCGTAGGCAACCCGGGTGACCTTGGTGACATCGAGCAGGGTCAGGTCGATATTCCACAGCACAAGCCGGTGAATCGCACGCCTCCGTACCCGCTGCCTGCGGCGACCGTCGGCCGCCGGGAAATTCAGCCCATATGGGGGTAACGGTAGTCGGTAGGCGGGACGAAGGTCTCCTTGATTGAGCGGGTGGAGACCCAGCGGATCAAGTTGAAGACCGAGCCGGCCTTGTCGTCGGTGCCGCTGGCGCGGGCACCGCCGAACGGCTGCTGGCCGACCACCGCGCCGGTCGGCTTGTCGTTGATGTAGAAGTTGCCCGCGCTGTAGCGCAGCCGGTCAGCCGCCTGGGCGATCGCGGTGCGATCGGTGGCCAGGATCGAGCCGGTCAGCGCGTACGGCGACACGTCCGCCGCCTGGCCGAGCATCTGGAGGTAATCGGCGTCCCGGTAGACGTGGACGGAGAGGATCGGGCCGAAGTACTCGGTGGTGAACACCTCGTCGCCGGGGTCGTCGCAGTGCAGGACGGTCGGGCTGACGAAGTAGCCCTGCTCGTCGTTGATCTCGCCGCCGGTCAGGAAGCGGACCGAGGGACGCGTCCTTGCCTGCTCGAACGCCGCCCGGTGCTTGGCCACCGCACGGGAGTCGATCACCGCGCCGCCGAAGAGCGACAGATCCTCGGACACGTCACCGTAGGCCAGCGACTGGGTGGTGGCGATGAGGTCATCGCTGACGCTGTCCCACAGGGAGGCCGGGATGTAGGCGCGGGATGCGGCCGAGCACTTCTGGCCCTGGTACTCGAAGGCGCCCCTGGCCAGCGTGGTGACGATCGAGGCGGGGTCGGCCGAGGGATGGACGATCACGAAGTCCTTGCCGCCGGTCTCGCCGACAAGACGCGGATAGTCGCGGTACTTCCCGATATTTTCCCCCACCGTGCGCCACAGGTGCTGGAAGGTCCCGGTCGAGCCGGTGAAGTGGATGCCGGCCAGGTCAGGGTGGTTGAGCGCCACCCGCGAGACCGCCTGGCCGTCCCCGGTCACCATGTTGATGACGCCGGGCGGCAGCCCGGCGGCCTCGAGCAGCCGCATCGTGTAGTGCGCGGCCAGCTGCTGGGTGGGCGACGGCTTCCAGACGACCACGTTGCCCAGCAGCGCCGGGGCGGTCGGCAGGTTTCCCGCGATCGCGGTGAAGTTGAACGGGGTGATCGCCAGCACGAAGCCCTCGAGGGGGCGGTACTCCATCCGGTTCCACGTGCCCGGCGCGGAGGCCGGCTGCTCGGCTAGCAGCTGCCGGGCGAAGGCGACGTTGTACCGCCAGAAGTCGATCAGCTCGCAGGCCGCGTCGATCTCGGCCTGGATGACCGACTTGGACTGGCCGAGGATCGTCGCGGCGTTGAGGGTCGCGCGCCACGGCCCGGCCAGCAGGTCGGCGGCGCGCAGGAAGACGGCCGCGCGGTCCTCGAACGAAAGCGACCGCCAGCCCTTGGCCGCCGCTCCGGCCGCCGCGATCGCCGAGGCCACGTCGGAGTCGGTCGCGTTGCCGAACCAGCCGAGAACGTGCTGGTGATTATGCGGCTGGACCACCGGTACCCGCTCGCCGGAGCCCATCACCGGGCGGCCGCCGACGGTCATCGTCAGATCCGCCCGCTCACTGGCCAGATCCTTGATCTTGGCCGCGAGCGCGCCGCGGTCAGCGCTGCCCGGCTGGTACTGCCTAATCGGCTCGTTGTAAGGCGAGGGAACCTGAGTCACGGCGTCCATGCCGGCACCTTTCCCGCAGAAGCGACCACTAATACAAGTCAGGAAGTTCCTGAGTGGCGTACCAGGCTAGCTCATGGGCCTCAGCGGAATCGACGTCGAACGATGCGTCGTCATCACCCGAGTCGGCGGCGGCGATCGCGTTGGCCGCGGCGGCCACGTCCGTCGCCGCGCCGAGGTCGTCGATGTGGCCGGCCGCCAGCGCCGCGACCGGGATGGCCTTGGCCACCCGCACCGCGGCGGGCTCGCCGTCGTAGGCCTGATAGCTCACCTCGGCGTCGGGCACGTCGACGGCGAGCACCACGCGGCGGCGCGGCGCATCCGGGTCGGCGTCGAGCAGCCGGAGCGACTGCCGCGCGGCCGTGAGCATCGCCACGTACTCGAGCTCCTCGTCGTCACCGCTGGCGTAGGCCTCACGCAGCGCCGGGGTGACCGCGAAGGCCCGCAGCGGGGCCGGCCCGATCTCCGCGCTGGCGAAGATGCCGGCCAGCCACGGCAACGTGCAGGGCAGGTAAACCCGCATAGCTTCCAACCTATCCATTAGCGCAGGTAACCGGTCTACCGACGCCGCCTCAGCCGGTCCAAAGTCAGGAATCACGGGAATGTGTTCGGTCGTGCCGTTGAGCCACAGAGTACCGAATACGGCCAGTCTGAAGGACAGGTTGCCGAGCACTGGGAGCGTTACGGGATCGCGAAGCGGTAACCCTCGTCGAGCAGTCGGGGAATCACGATCTTCAGCGCGGCGACCGTCTGTGACCTGTCGCCGCCGCCGTCGTGTTCCAGGATGATCGAACCGGTCTGCGTGGTCCGCATGATGGTGCTGACGATCTTGGTAACCCCGGGCCGTGACCAGTCGGCCGGGTCGACGGACCAGTCCACCGGGGTAAGTCGCTCGCTCGCGCAGTACTCGAGCGTCGCTCGCGACCAAGCGCCGTACGGGGCGCGGAACATCTGCGGCTGTACGCCGACCGCGGCATGGATCTCGTCCGTCGTCCGCGAGATCTCCGCGCGCTGCCGGGACTTACTCAGCTGAGTCAAGTTGGAGTGATCCCAGGTGTGGTTAATGATCGTGTGACCGGCGTCGGCCACGTCTCTTGCGACCGCCGGGTAGTAGCTCACGTTCTTCCCGATCATCGAGAAAGCTGCCCGGACGCCGTACTTCTCCAGGACGCGCAGCACCTCCGGTGTGTAGACCGGACTCGGCCCGTCATCGATGGTCAGGGCGATGACCTTAGGACCGTCATCCACGTAGTACATCGGCTGCCCGCGGAAAGCGTCAGCCTGGCCGGCCTGCCCCCGCGCCGCGGGCTTGTGCGTCGCGGACGGGCTCGACGCAGCAGGCTTTTCCCGCGCCGCGGGGTGCGCTGTGCCGTCTAGTGCTGCCCTCACCGGCTGGCCGCCCCGCCCGACCGCCGTGCCGATCGCGACGGTCACGGCGCCAGCCGCGACGACCAGCAGGCGCCGCCGCGCCATGTTCGGGCCGCGCCCTCCCGGCGCGGCACCGAAATTTCCTGGCATGTCTCATCTTTCGCTTAGCGCCGATTCGCCCTTTGCTGTTGGTCATAATGCCATCTTCGGGCGTTTCGCGGTCGTATGAGGCCAGCGGGCAAGCGCGTGTCGTGCTGCATGCCGGGATTCAGCACGGTCGGGCTAGCTCATGGGAACCCAAACCAGGGAGTTTCCTAGGGACACCGCTCTTGAACCTGAATTAAGGGTCCCGGGTCATTTGGTACGCCCATTGACGGGGTGCCGCCTGCTGTCTGACGCAACGTGCAGACATAAAATCCGCATGACGCATCATCGGCGCGACTTCGGCTCACCCACGGCGGCCACCACCAGGGCGACGGCGTCCGCGACCGGAACGTGCTCCCACAGCCGGATCACGGTCCAGCCCGCCTGGACCAGGGCATCGTCGGCGGCGCGGTCGCGCTCGACGTTCCTGGCGAGCTTGGGCGACCAGTACCACTCGTTGCTCTTCGGCTTGGATCCATGATCCGGGCAGGCGTGCCAGAAGCAGCCGTCGACGAACACCGCGACCTTGCGCCGGGTGAAGGCGATGTCCGGCCGGACCCGGCGCAGCGGCAGGTCAAGCCGGTGGTCCTTGCGGTAGCGGTAGCCCATGGCGTGCAGCGCGGCGCGCAGCGCGAGTTCCGGCTTAGTGTCGGTGCGGCGGATCGCCTTCATGTTCGCCGTTACACCGGGCGTCTTCGGGAACGGGTAGGGCTTGCCCTGCGCCCCGGAGGGCTCGCTGGCAACGCTTTGCGCTATATCCTGCGCCACGCGGGAGAGCCTAGTACCAAAGCCCCCGGTGGGTGCCGCCCTCCGCATTCTCGCTGCCGTCAGCGCGAGATGGGGCTGGCAGTCCCGATGCGGGCCCCCGGGGCGGCCGCCCGGTGGCAACGAGCGTCTCGTTCCGCCGGGTGCAACAAGAGTCTCGCGCGGGTTAAATTCCTAGTATTTCTATTGACTTTATCCAGTTCAGGGAACATCATGGGTTGACTCGATTTACGACGGAAGAGGTGGCGGTGTCCGTACAAGTTCTCTCGCGTTCAGACACGCGAGACGCTGCCGGGCGGGCGGATCTCGTTGGCGGACCGGCCAGACGACTCCTGCGCGGCCGCGGCTGGCTCAGGCTGATCAGTCCGCTGGCGGTGGTGGCCCTGTGGCAGGTGCTCAGCTCGACTGGCGTGCTCCCGGCGAGCCGTCTTGCGTCGCCCGCCACCGTCGTGCACACCGCCTACAACATGACCGTGACCAGCTCGCCAACTTACGGGACGCTGCAGGGGGCACTGCTCGCCTCAGCCGAACGGTGGGCCATCGGGCTTGCCGTCGGCGTCGCCATCGCGGTGCTGCTCGCGGTCGTGAGCGGTCTTATCTGGACTGGCGAGCTCGCCTTTGACCCGCTGCTCAACGCGGCCCGGGCGGTCCCGTTGCTCGGCCTGCTGCCGCTGTTCATCGTCTGGTTCGGCATCGGCGACATGCCCAAGATCATCATCGTCACGCTCGGGGCGCTGTTCCCGATGTACGTCAATACGTTCGCCGGCATCCGCAGCGTGGACCCCAAGCTCGGAGAGCTCGGCCAGGTACTCGGGCTCTCCCGCTGGGAGCTGGTGCGGCACATCGTGCTGCCCGGCTCGCTCCCGTCTGCGTTCACCGGGCTCCGGCTGAGCGTGGTCGGCTCGCTGCTCGCCCTGGTCGTCGCGGAGCAGATCAACGCCACATCCGGGCTCGGCTTCATCATCGACACGGCCGAGGAGTTCCTGGCGAACAACATCATCGTGGTCTGCCTGATCCTTTACGCGATCCTCGGGCTGCTCGCCGATGGGCTCGTCCGGATGGCGGAGCGGAGGGCGCTGTCATGGCGACGCGAGTTCGCCCAGTGAGGCGGGCCGCTGGGATGACATCCCCGGAAACGTCCATCGCGACGGATCAGGTCGCCGCCTCCGTGCGGGACCTCACTAAGCGGTTCGGGGGCCGGACCGTACTCGACCAACTCAGCCTGGACATCAAGGCCGGCGAGTTCGTGGCGATGATCGGGCGGAGCGGGTCGGGCAAGTCCACGCTGCTGCGGGCGCTGGCCGGGCTCGACCGGGACGTGTCGGGGTCGATGACCGTGGCCGAGCCGGTCGCGGTCGCCTTCCAGGAGCCGCGCCTGGTGCCCTGGAAGCGGGTGCTCGACAACGTCGCGCTCGGGCTGCGCACTCCCGAGCCGGCCCGGGTGGCCACCGAGGCGCTCGAGGAGGTCGGACTCACCGAGCGGATCTCGGCCTGGCCGCTGACCCTGTCCGGCGGCGAGGCGCAGCGGGTATCGCTGGCCCGCGCGCTGGTCAGGTCGCCGTCACTGCTCTTGCTCGACGAACCGTTCAGCGCGCTCGACGCGCTGACCACGATTTCCATGCACCGGCTGGTGCTCCAGTTGTGGGAGCGCCACCGGCCCGCGGTACTGCTGGTCACCCATGACGTAGACGAGGCGCTGGCGCTGGCCGACCGGGTGCTTGTGCTCGGTGCCGGGCGGATCGCCGACTCCGCCACCATCGACGTGCCGCGCCCGCGCGACCGGAACCACCCGACGATGACCGGGCTGCGACTGCGACTGCTGCGCGAGCTTGGCGTGCCCATGGGCGAGACCGACGAGCTGATCTAAGACTGGCCGGGAGAACGGCTTCCGGCCAGTTTTCACTGACTATTTCCGTTAATAACCATCGAAATAGAAGGAATTAAATTGAACCATAGACGGAAGCTCCTGGCCTTCTCGGTAATCGCCGTCACCGGCCTTGGCGTGGCCGCGTGCTCCTCGTCGAGCAGCTCAAGCTCCTCGTCGGCCGCGTCATCCACCTCCGCCGCCGCATCCGCCAGCGCATCGCCATCGAGTTCGGCCAGCCTGTCCTCGGTCACGCTGAACGTCGGCGACCAGAAGGGCACCGGCGCGGAGGCGATCCTCAAGGCGGCCGGCCTGCTCAGCACGCTCCCGTTCCACGTGACCTGGTCCGACTTCACCTCCGGTCCGCCCATGCTCGAGGCGATGGCCTCGGGCTCGGTCGACGTCGGCGGCGTGGGCGACGCCCCGCCGGTCTTCGCCGCGGCCGGCGGCGAAGGGGTCGTGATCGTCGGCGCCCGCAAGGTGCCGACCGGCGACCAGGACGCGGTTCTGGTGCCCAAGGGCTCCTCGATCACGTCCATTCAGCAGCTCAAGGGCAAGAAGATCGCCTACGGTTCCGGCAGCTCGGGCAACTACCAGATGCTGACCGTGCTCACGGCGGCCGGGCTGACCCCCAAGGACGTCACCCTGGTGAACCTGCAGCCGGCCGAGGCGCTGGCCGCCTTCACCTCCGGCTCGGTCGACGCCTGGGACATCTGGCCGCCCTACGTCCAGCAGGCCGTCGCCCAGGATGGCGCCAAGGTGCTGGCCCTGGGCCCGCAGTACGGCAGCCCGTACGACTACGAGGTCGCTTCCAAGTCGGCGGTGGCCAACCCGGAAAAGGCAGCCGCCATCCAGGTCTACCTCGCGACGCTGGACAAGGCCTACGTCTGGGCGGAAGCGCACCCGAACTCCTGGGGCGCCTCCTGGGCCGCGGCGACCGGCCTGCCCGCCAGCATCACGGACGAGGCGGCGAAGGTCGACGGAACCACCCCGGTGGCGGTTAACGCCACCATCAGCACCGCGGAGCAGGGACTGGTCACCCAGTTCTTCAAGGCGGGCCTGATCCCGTCGCAGCCCAACATGTCCAGCTACGTCACGTCCCAGTTCAACTCTTCGGTCAGCGGCGGCTGACCCCGCCTCACGTGAACCCGGCCACCAGCCAGTCGCTGATGGCCGGGTTCATTTATGTCGGCCGGCGGGAATGTCGGTGGGGCCGGGTAAAAGTGGATGCGCAAGCAGTTGCTTACTCCCCGCGCTCTCCCCTGGACGATCCCATGCCCATGCAGCAAGCCCCGGCGCCCGAAGACCTGTCCGCGATGCGGCTGCTAACGGTGCCCGACGTGTGGCCGCCGCCCGACTACCCGACGCAGACCCCTCCCGGCTGCCCGCGCCCGACCGGGACCGCCCTCGCCGCGCGGAGCGCTGGCGGACCCGCCGCGCAGTGCGGTGACCGGCCCGCCGAGCAGGCCGATGGCCACGCCTGGCCACGGCAGTTCGCCGTGCTGCTGGCCGAGGCGCTGACCGGCGTCCGGCCGGTACGGCAGCTCCTGCCGTGGCTGTCCGAGCGCGGCCGCCTCCACCTGCACCGGCTGCTGCCGCTTTTCAGCGGCGGCCAGGGGGCCCGGGTACAGCGGGTGATGACAGCCCAGCCGAGTCCCGGCGTGATTGAGATGACCCTCATCGTGGCGGTCGGCCCACGGACAAGGGCGCTGGCGGTGCGGCTAACGCGGACCGAGCCGACGCGGCGGCCCGAATGGCGGGAGAAACTCAGCCCCCGGACCGCCGAATCCCCGTCAGGGCCGGCGGCGCGCTGGCTCTGCACCGACATCGAGGCGGCATAACGGCAAACCCGGCCGGGCGGCGCTGGAATCCGCCACCGCCCGGCCGGGCTTTAACCGTGCGCCGTCAGGACCGTCCGGCCCCGCCGTGGCAGCGCTTGTACTTGCGGCCAGAGCCGCACGGGCACAGGTCGTTGCGGCCGACGCTGGCGTAAGGGTCGAGCGAGGCGTCGCCGTGCGTCTCCACGCCACCGCCCTCGGACGGGGCCGAGTACTGGAGCTGTTGCGGGCGGCGCGGCTCAAGTCCTGTCGGCGCCACGGCCTGCGGCCCGGCCGCCGACTGCCCGGTCGCCGTCTCGGCCGCGGCGGCCGGGGCCGCCGCATGCGCTCCGCTGCGGGTGGCCGCCTGGCCCCGGCCCGCCGCCGTGGCGTGGCCCCGGCCGTCATTCGCCGCGTGCCGGCCGCGGGCGCGACCGCCCGGCTGCTGCGCCGCCTTGCCGTTGCCCTGGTCCCCGGCCGGCCGCTTGCCGAAGGCCGCGGGCGGCGCCGCGGGCTCAGGAATGCTCGGCGGGGCAGGCGGGGCCGGCCTTCTGGCTGGCGCCGCGGGCGCCTGAGCAGCCGGGGCCTGAGCGGCGGGGGCGGCGGGCGCGGCGCCGGCGGTGACGCCGGGCAGGGCGCCGCCGAAGGCGAGCTGCGCCCCGGCGCCGACCTCCTCGACGATCGGGTTCTCCTGGATCTCGAACTGCCGGTTGAACAGGTTGCCGACCGACTCTTCCTTGATCCCGTCCATCATCGCGTTGAACATGTCGAACCCCTCCCGCTGGTACTCAACCAGCGGGTCACGCTGCGCCATCGCCCGCAGGCCGATGCCCTCGCGGAGGTAGTCCATCTCGTACAGGTGCTCGCGCCACTTCTGGTCAAGCACCGACAGCACCACGAGCCGCTCGATCTGGCGCATCAGATCCGGCGTGTACTCCGCCTCGCGCCGGTCATAGGCCGCCTGGGCGTTCTCCTGGACCATCTCGATGAGCAGATCGGCGGTCAGGTTCCCCTTCTCGCCGCCGGCCTCCCCGATCACCTCTTCGGTGGTCAGCGTGACCGGGAACAGCTGCTTGAACGCGCGCCACAGCTTCTCCAGGTCCCACTCTTCCGGGTACCCGTCGGCGGTGGCGGCGGTCACGTAGGAGGCGATCACCTCGTCGATCATCGAGCGGACCTGCTCGTGCAGGTCGGCACCCTCAAGCACCTGGTGCCGCTCGGCGTAGATGACGGTGCGCTGCCGGTTGAGCACGTCGTCGTACTTCAGGACGTCCTTGCGGATCTCGAAGTTCTGCGACTCCACCTGGCTCTGCGCCGACCTGATCGCCCGGGAGACCACCGAGTTCTCCACCGGGACGTCGGCCGGGATGTTCAGCCGGTCCATGATGGCCCCGACCCGCTCGGAGTTGAACATCCGCATCAGGTCGTCCTCGAGCGACAGGTAGAACCGGGACTTGCCCGGGTCACCCTGACGTCCGGACCGGCCGCGGAGCTGGTTGTCGATGCGCCGCGACTCGTGCCGCTCGGTGCCGAGCACGTAGAGGCCGCCGGCCTCGACGACCTGCTCATGCTCGGCCGCGACGGCCGCCTTCGCCTTGGCGACCGACTCCGGCCAGGCCGCCTCGTAGTCCTCGGGCGTGTCCACCGGCGACAGGCCGCGCTGGTGCAGCTCGGTGTCCGCGATGAACTCGGGGTTGCCGCCGAGCATGATGTCGGTGCCTCGGCCGGCCATGTTGGTCGCCACGGTTACCGCGCCGAGCCGCCCGGACGCGGCGATGATCATCGCTTCCTGCTCGTGGTACTTGGCGTTCAGCACATGATGCGGCACGCCGCGCCGCTTGAGCATGACCGAGAGGATCTCGGACTTCTCCACGCTCACGGTGCCCACCAAGACCGGCTGCCCGGCCTCGTGCCGGTCCACGATGTCACCGACGACCGCATCGAACTTGGCCTGCTGCGACTGGTAGATCACATCGGTCTCGTCGGCGCGGACCATCGGCCGGTTGGTCGGGATCTGGACGACACCGAGCTTGTAGATCTGCATGAACTCGTTGGCCTCGGTCATCGCCGTGCCGGTCATGCCCCCGAGCTTGTCGTACAGCCGGAAGTAGTTCTGCAGGGTGATCGTGGCGAACGTCTGGTTCTCGTTCTGGATCTGCACGCCTTCCTTGGCCTCGATGGCCTGGTGCATGCCCTCGTTGTACCGGCGTCCGTGCAGCATGCGACCGGTGAACTCGTCCACGATCAGGACCTCGCCGTTGATGACGACGTAGTCCTTGTCCTTCTTGAACAGCTCCTTGGCCTTCAGCGAGTTGTTGAGGAAGGACACCAGCGGCGTGTTGACCGGGTCATAGAGGTTGTCGATGCCGAGCCAGTCCTCGACCTTCTCGACGCCGGACTCGAGGATGCCGACGGTCCGCTTCTTCTCGTCGACCTCGTAGTCGCCCTCGCCGTCCTCGCCCCGGCGCAGCCGGGGCGCGATCTTGGCGAACTCGAGGTACCAGCGGGAGTTCTGCTCGGCCGGGCCCGAGATGATCAACGGGGTCCGTGCCTCGTCGACCAGGATCGAGTCAACTTCGTCGACGATCGCGAAGTTGTGGCCGCGCTGCACGCACTCGTCGATCGACCAGGCCATGTTGTCGCGCAGGTAGTCGAAGCCGAACTCGTTGTTGGTGCCGTAGGTGACGTCCGCCGCGTACGACTGCTGCCGCTCCTGCGGGGTCATCTCGGCCAGGATCGCCCCGACCTCAAGACCGAGGAAGCGGTGCACCCGGCCCATCCACTCGGAGTCACGCTTGGCCAGGTAGTCGTTGGTCGTGACGACGTGCACGCCGTTGCCCGACAGCGCGTTCAGGTAGGCGGGGAACACGCCGGTGAGCGTCTTGCCCTCACCGGTGCGCATCTCGGCGATGTTGCCCAGGTGCAGCGCCGCACCGCCCATCAACTGCACGTCGAAGGCGCGCTGCCCCAGCGTCCGCCGCGCCGCCTCGCGGACCGTTGCGAACGCCTCGGGGAGGACGTCGTCGAGGGTCTCGCCGTCGGCGAGCCGCTGACGGAACTCGTCGGTCATCCCGCGCAACTCAGCGTCGCTCATCGCGACGAAGTCGTCCTCGATGGAGTTGATCTGGTCACTGATCCGCTTGAGTTGGCGCAGGATCTTCCTTCGCCCGCGCGAAGGATGTTGTCTAGGATCGAAGGCACTGGTCGTCGTGCTCCTTGCGGACTTGCGGATCGGCTTCGGCTAAAACTAAACACGCCCCGCCTGCCATGGTAGGCGAAATGGGGGCCGGCTTCCGAGTCGCCAACCCTGTTGGGGTATTTTCGTGACACTCAGCATCTGGGCAGGGCCGACGGAGAAGCCCGTCGTTGGAGGAGGAGTCGTGGCCGAGCAGGCATCAGACGTCGAAGAGAACCTGGCCACCGCGGTCACAGCGTTCCCCGGCGCCCCCCACGACGAGGAGCACAACACCGGCAGGCCCATCTCCTGGATCGGCACATCGATCGTCATCATCGGATTCGTCGTCGGCGGCATCGGGTTCGTTCCGGCGCCCCACTGGACGATCTTCTGGATCGGCGCGGGCGTCGCGATCATCGGCTGCCTCATCCTCCTGTTCGCTAAAACGATGAACGAAGACTGGTACTAAGCCGTTCCAGCCCCGGGCCAGCCGCCCATGGAATGTCGGACCCCGCGGCTACTCTCATGAGCGTGGGAGAGACTGCCGGGTCCGTTCAGTACGAAGAAAAGAGCTCAGCCGGGGGCGGCCTTGAGCTGAGCGGCGATGAGCACCGGCGGCTAACCCTTCACGCGCAGGGGTTTCTCGGGGCGGCGGCGAAGCGCGGCGGCGTGCCCGCGATGCTGCGGCGGGTCAGGGCGGTTCAGCTCGACACGATCTCCGTGCTCGCCCGGTCGCACGAGCTTGTCGCATACGCCCGCCTCGGGCCGGTCGGGCGGGACGCGATCGAGTCGGCGTACTGGCCCGCGCGCAGGCCGCAGACGTTCGAGTACTGGGCGCACGCGGCCTGCATCCTGCCGATCGAGGACTGGCCGTACTACGCCTGGCGGCGCCGCGCCTTCGCCGCGCAGGGCCAGCGCTGGCACCAGGTGAGCGAGCAGGCCTGCACCGAGGTTCTGGCCCGGCTGCGCGACGAGGGGCCGCTGACGGCGACCCAGCTCGGCGGGGCGAAGGCGGGCGGCCCGTGGTGGGACTGGTCGGAGGTGAAGATCGCCGCCGAGTGGCTGCTCGACACCGGCCGGGCGGTCTGCGTCCGCCGAACCGGCTGGCGCCGCGTCTACGACCTGCCCGAACGGGCCATTCCGAAGGAACTGCTCGAGACCGAGCCGACCGATGCGGAATGCCTGGCCCACCTGGTCGGCGTGACCGCCCGCGCGCTCGGCGTGGCCACCCACGCCGACCTGGTCGAGTACCAGCGGCTCAACGGGCACGGCCTGCACATCCGCGGCGGCGAGGCCCTCGATGCCGCGGCCGGGAAGCCGGCCTGACCCCGGTCACCGTCCCCGGTGCGAAAAAGCCGGTCCGCGCCTGGGCCGACCCGGCCGCGCTGGGCTGGCTGGCGGCCGGCGGCCGCGGCACGCACCGCACGACGCTGCTGTCCCCGTTCGACTCGCTGGTCTGGGACCGGAAGCGGACGCTGCGGATGTTCGGCTACCGGCACCTGTTCGAGCCGTACGTTCCCAAGGAGAAGCGCGAGCGCGGCTACTTCACGATGCCGTTGCTGGCCGGCGGGCAGATCGTCGGCTGGGTGGACCCCGCGCGCTCCGGCAATACCCTGGTCGCCAGGAACCTGCTAATCGAAAAACCGGCAGCCGTCGCCCCCATGGCGCGAGCTCTGGCCGAGGCCGCCCAGTGGGCCGGCTGCTCGAGCGTCAGTATTGAACGGACCGCGCCTGCTGCACTCGCCCAACCGCTTGCAACAGCGTTGCAAGCGCTCGGCGGTTAGCTAATCTCGATCAGCTTCTCCCGCACCGCGATCATCACGGCCTCCATCCGGGAGTGGATCTGGAGCTTCTCCAGGATGTTCCGCACGTGGTTCTTCACGGTGTTCTCGGAGATGAACAGCTCCTTGGCGATGTCACGGTTGTTCATACCGCGGGCCACCAGGCGGAGCACCTCCATCTCGCGGTCGGTGAGCTTCGGCGCGGGCGCGTGCTTGGCCGGCTCGTCCTCGGCGTCCCTGCGGGCGAGGGTCGCGAACTCGCTGAGCAGCTTGCCCGCCATCGACGGGTTGATGAGCGACTGGCCGCCGTGCACGGCGCGGACCGAGTCGGCCAGCTCGTCCAGCGGGATGTCCTTGAGCAGGTAGCCGCTCGCTCCCGATCTGATCGCCTCGAAGAGGTCCTCCTCCTCGTCGCTGATCGTCAGGATCACGATCTTGGCCGACGGGGCGACCTCTTTCATCTGACGGGCGGCCTCGATGCCGGTGATTTTCGGCATCCGGATGTCCATCAGCACCACGTCGGGCAGTGCCTCGCCTGCCAACTGCACCGCCTCGGCGCCGTCGGAGGCCTGGCCGACAAGCTCGATGCCGGCATCCTCGCCGAGGACCATCTCCAGGCCGCGGCGGAAAAGGGCGTGGTCGTCCGCGATCAGTACCCGGATCGGGTCGGTGCTGGCCACCGCCTCAGGGTCCGGGGCCAGCCGACCCGCCGCCTTCGCGGCCAGGCACGGTCGGGGGGGTTGGGAGGCTCACGCTGCCCCGGGGTTTTGCTGTCGCCGTCTTACTGGCCGTAAGGGACCCATCGGTCACGGCCACTCCTTCCGCTGCGTTCGCAGTTCACGCACAGGATAGGACATGTAACTAAACCTACGCGTACCGCCCTGGTAGTACCAGGGCGGTACGCGCGTGTCGTCGACATCTATCAATCTATTGGGCTACTCATCGACGAGGCGGATGACGCCATAGTCGTAGCCGCAGCGGCGGTAGACCACGCTGAACGCGCCGCAGTCGCTGTCGTGGTAGGCGAAGAAGGCGTGGCCGACCAGCTCCATCTCGAACAGCGCCTGGTCGATCGTCATCGAGTGCGAGGCATGGAACTTCTCCCGCACCACCAGCGGCCCGTCGCCCTCCATCTGGATCGGCAGCAGGCCGGAGACGGCCTCCTGGACCTCCGCCCCGTCGCGGTAGCCGTCGAAGTCGCGGTCGCTGAAGCCGCCTTCGTTGTCGTCCTCCGGCAGCGACGGCAGGGGGACCACCGTCTCCCCCCGGCGATGGCCGTTGGCCCTGCCGTTCGGCCGCCCGCCCGCCCTTCGCCTGACCGGAGTGCCGTTGAGCATGGCCCCGGCATCCGGCCCGGGGATGGCCGGGATGGCGGCGTCGGCCAGAGTGGCCGCGCCCGCCGAGACCGCGCTCGCTCCGGCGGGCGCGGCGGCCACCGCTGTCAGCGCGTCGGTGGACCGCACGGTCAGGTCACCGTGGCGGACCTTGCGCCGCTCGGACGCCTTGCGCAGCCGCCCTTCGAGCTTGATGAAGGCGAGATCGAGGGCCGCGTACCGGTCGTCGGCGGCCGCCTCGGCCCTGATCGCGGGCCCTCGCGATCTGACCGTGAGCTCGACCCGTTCGCTCCGGTCGGCCTGCCTCGGGTTCCGCTCGGTCGATACCTCCACGTCGACCCGAATCGCATTGTGATCGAGCTTCTCGAGCTTGGCCAGTTTCGCGCTCGCGTGCCTACGGAAACGCTCGGGGACACTGGTACGCCTGCCCTTGAAGGTGATTTCCATCTCGATCCTCCTACGGCTTTAGAAAAACGGGAGTAGACACTCGCCCGGCCGACCTGGTCTTCGACCCCACATCCGCCTGCTGAGAGGTTCGCGGCCTTCCATGGCCACTACTGCCCTTCTCCCGGGTCGGGGGACTCTGTATCTCCCGGCGGGGCAGGACTTACTTCTAAGCCGCACCGTGATCGATCGACGAGAAGTCGTCTTACGTGGGCCGTTTTGCCTGCGGCTGGCGTCGGCTTGCCTGATGGGCCCTGCGGGTGCGGCTACCGCACCGAGGGCCTGCCCGGCGCAACCACGGACCCGGGCGAGTGCCATAGGTGAACGGTAGTCCTCCCGAGCCCAAATGTCAGGAGGGACATTAATTGTAAAACGTCACATAGGTCATATCGCATAACGTTTCACCTGGCAGGTTCTTCGGCGTTACCACCGGGGTAGGTGGCAGAGTTTCAGCCGGGGTAGGTGGGAGAGAGACCCTTGCCCGTTACCGGGACCCAGGCGCCGGTCAGGGTCGGGGCTTCGATCATCCCGCCCTTGGCGATCCCGGCGATGAGCGGCTGGCCCGAACTGGCGGTGATGGAGGCGATGTTCTGGCCGAGCGGCTGCGAGGTCGACGTGCCGCCGTTCACCGGGTACTCCGTCAGCGTTGACCCCGGGCCGCCGAGCGTGATCACGTCGTTGGGCCCGTACCAGGTCACCGCGGTGAACCCGCCAGCGCTGACGCTGAACGGCGAGAGATCGATCCCGACGGCCCCGGCCAGGCCCGGGTGCGCCCCCTGCTGCCAGACGATCGCGCCGAAGGCCAGCTCGTCGGAGTTGATGATGAGCGCCACCCGCACGCCGTCCGGCGCAATGCGGACCCCGTTGATCAGGCCGCCATCGGGGGGCGGCACGTCGGCGGTGATCGGTTTCGGTTGCGTGCTGCCGGGGCTGACATCGGCGCGGAACGTGAGGACCTGACCGCCAGTGGTCGTCCACAGGTTGTCGGTCCGGTCCCAGCTGATCGACGTGTCGCCGGCGCCTTCCCGTTTCACCAGCCGGCCGTTGACGGACCCCATGTACAGCGATTCATTGCGCAGCGCGGCCAGGTACTTGCCATCCGGGGAGACGGCGATCTGCGAGTAACCGGTGCCGATCTTGGCCACCTGCGTCTGCTTGCCGGTTATCCCGTCGCGGCTGCACAGGTAGCCAACGCCGCATACGTAACCCGTGCTGCTGCCCTGGCCGCCCGCGCCGCCGTGGCCGATCGCGCCGCCGTGGCGGGCGCCCGACCGCCCGCGCTGCCCTGGTAGTAGAAGACCTGGCCAGCGCCGGTCGCCGGCTGGTAGCTGGCCTGGGTCTGCACCGGATTGTTCGGGTTTTTCGGGCTGCTCGGCGGGGACCACGGCTTGCCGTTTACGCTCAGCTCGACCGACCCCACCTGCGAGCTGCCCTGACCCGAGCCGACCAGCGTCCACAGCAACTGCGCGGACACCTGCGGCAGCACGGTCTTCGGGTTCGGGGCGGTGGCGATCGCGCCACCGAGGTTCACCGCGGCGGTGCCGCCCGACAGGGTGATACCGCCGATGATTTTCGTGCCGTCCGGAAAGGCGGTCTGGGTGCCTCCGGCCAGCCAGTCCGCGGGCTGGTGGATCAGGTCATTCACCAGCCGATACATCAGGCTGGTGGTCGAGGCCTGCAATGGCACGTAGACCGGGTCAGGCACCAAGTGGGCGTTGCTGGGATCGAAGAAGTAGAGGTTTCTCAGCTCGTAGTCGTCCGCGAACTGATTCTGGGTGAGCAGCAGATCCGACGGCGCACTGGAGATCCGCCACTGGCCGCCGGCTGGCTTCTCCAGCTCGAAGGCCTGTCTCTGCTGGCCGGGCGCGGCGGACGACGAGGCGGCCGCGTAGGTTCCGTGCCCGGAAAGGTTCGCGGAGATCCTGCCGTCGACGTAGACCGTTGCCCGTTCCAGCGGCTGCTTGCCGCCGCTCTTGGCCGCACTCTTGCCGCTTCGCCGGGGGGCCGGCCTCTGGATCGTGTACTCCGGGCTCCGGACAAAAGGCCCGGTCGAGTAGACGATCGCGCTCCACGAGGGGTTCCAGCTCTTGCTCGCCTGGGGCGTCAGGTACTCCCTGGCCACCTGCTGCTGGTCACCGATGGCGGCGGCGGCGGTCAGGAACCCGGTCACGATCTCGTTCGGCTTCCAGTTATTGGCCGGGCCCGCCGCGATGATCTGAACGTTCTGGCCGTTCTGGCCGCTGGTCTGCTGGGCTATCGGATAGGAAAGCACCGGGCCCGCGCTCGGCACCGACACGCAGCCGGCCACCGCGAGCGCGGCGGCCAGCGCGGCCAGCGGGGCGAGCAGCGCGCGGGCCCGGCTAGCCACGTGCGCCGCCGCTGAGGTCGGTTTCCAGAACGGTGACGGCAGTGGTGACGATCTCCGCCTCATCGGGGCCGAGCGGCAGCGGCGACCCCGCGAGCGGCTGTCCTGCCTCCCTCGGCACGGTCAGCCGGAACACCGAGCCGCGCCCCTTCTCCCCCCAGGCCTGCAGCCAGCCACCGTGCAGCCGCGCGTCCTCCAGGGAGATGGCCAGACCGAGCCCGGTCCCGCCGACCGTGCGGGCGCGGGAGGGGTCAGCCCGCCAGAACCGCTCGAAGACCAGTTGCTCCTCGCCCGGTGCCAGCCCCACGCCGTGGTCGCGCACCGCGATCGCGACCGTGTCCCGGTCGGCCGCCACGGTGACCACGACGTCCCGTCCCTCACCGTGCTCGACCGCGTTGACCAGCAGGTTGCGCAGGATCCGCTCCACCCGCCGGCGGTCGACCTCGGCCATGCAGGCCTGGGCGGGCAGCCGGAACTCGATCCGGCAGCCGCGGCGCTCGGCCAGCTGCTGCGCATCGTCGGCGCTGCGGCGCACGATGTCGGAGATATCGGCCAGCTCGGCGTCCAGCGTGGCCACGTTCGCGTCGTGCCTGGTCATTTCGAGCAGATCGGTGAGGAGGGTCTCGAACCGCTCGATCTGGCTCTGCAGCAGCTCGGCCGAGCGGGCCAAGGCGGGATCGAAGTCCTCCCTGCCCTCGAAGAGGATCTCCGCGGCCATCCTGATCGTGGTCATCGGCGTTCTCAGCTCATGCGAGACGTCGGAGACGAACTGCCGCTGTGCCTTGGACAGCTCCTCAAGCTCCTGCAGCTTCTCCTGCAGGCTGGCGGCCATGTCGTTGAAGGACGAGGCGAGCGACCCGAGATCGTCCTTCCCGCCGACCGTCATCCGCTCCTCGAGCCGACCCGCCGCGACCCGCTGCGCTGCCCTGGCCGCGTGCCTGACCGGCAGCACCACCCAGCGGGTGACCAGCGAGGCGATCGCCGCGAGGAGCACGATAAGCGCGATTCCGGCGCCGATCAGGGTCGTCTGGACCAGTTGCAGCGTCTGCTGCTCGTTGTCGAGCGGGAAGAAATAGTAGAGCTGATACCAGTCGCCAAGCGGCGCGCCCACCACGATGGCCGCCTTGCCCTGCCCGCTGCCGAGCGTGAGCGTTGTCGGGGCGTAGTAGAGCAGGTTCTCCGCCTTGCCGCCGAGCTCAGCCGCCTGTTCGGCCTGTACTTCGTTGAGCAGCGTCGGCGGCACCGAGGGCGCGGCGCCCGACGTAGTCGCCCACTGCGGGTACCCGGCCCCGCTGGCCAGCTTGGCGTTCAGCCCGACCGCCACGTAGTACCTGGTCGAGCCGCTGCCACTCGGCTGCAGGACGTTGCCCAGATGGCTCATGAACTGCCAGGCGGCTGGCCCGTTGGCCGGCTCGACGGTCAGGCCGGCCTGGGCCCGCGCGGTGTTCGAGCCCGGCCAGCATCTGGGTCCTGGCCGAGCTCTCCGCGTTGAGCACCAGGCCCTCGGCGATCTGCTCGGTGAGGAAGAAGCCGAGGACCGCGATCACCGCGGCGGAGATCACCAGCGTGGTCCCCACCACCCGCAGCTGCAGCGACCGGTGCCAGCGGTACCTGACCTTGGCCACGACGAAGTGCTGGAGGCGCAGCAGCGAGCGGGCTCCGATCGTCAGCCGGTGCGGTAGCCAGCTGACGATCCAGCGCACCCACTTCTTCCGGCGCAGCGCCATTTCCCACGCCGCGCGCACATCCCGCTCTCGCTGCGAATCTGGGGTGAGCGCGAGCGTGGCCCGAGCGGGCCCGGATGCGGGCGGCGGAGGCGGCACGGGCGCGACGGGAGGCGCGGGCGGCGCGCCGACCGCGTCGGAGTTAACCGCAGACCGCTCCATACGCCGATCAGCCAGGTCCCGCCTTGTATCCCACGCCGCGGACGGTGACCACGATCTCGGGGTGCTCGGGGTCCTTCTCGATCTTGGCCCGGAGGCGCTGCACGTGCACGTTCACCAGCCGGGTATCGGCCGCATGGCGGTAGCCCCAGACCTGCTCGAGCAGCACCTCGCGGGTGAAGACCTGCCGCGGCTTGCGCGCGAGCGCGACGAGCAGATCGAACTCGAGCGGCGTGAGGCTCAGCGTCTCGCCGCTGCGCTTCACCGAGTGGCCCGCCACGTCGATGGACACATCGCCGATCTGCAGCATCTCCGGCGCGGGGTCGTCCGTACGGCGCAGCCTCGCCTTGATCCTGGCGACGAGCTCCCGGGACTTGAACGGCTTGAGAATGTAGTCGTCCGCACCCGACTCAAGCCCGACGACGACGTCCACCGTGTCGGTCTTGGCGGTCAGCATGACGATCGGCACGCCCGACTCGCCCCTGATCTGACGGCATACGTCGATGCCGTCGGTACCGGGCAGCATCAGGTCGAGCAGCACCAGATCCGGCCGGGTGTCGCGGAAGGCCTCAAGTGCCTTGTCCCCGTCGGCGACGAACGTCGGCTCGAACCCCTCACCGCGGAGAACGATGCCGAGCATCTCCGCCAGCGCTGCGTCGTCATCGACGACTAGCACGCGTCCCTTCATGGGCCCCATCGTTCCATGTGTATTGCTCCAAGCGAGCGCTCACGGCGGCTGACGGTGCTGCCCGCCGCTTGACCCGCCACCATGCGCAGGTTAACCCCTTTTTACCAGCTCCGCACCACCGGGGAGCCCGTTTGCCCGTACGCGGCCCCGGGGGTCACGCCCCTCCCGGTGATGACGAGACCCGGCAGCGGCCCGCGCCGAGGCCACTGGGCCGCCAGGCAGGCTTACCTCGACAGGTACGAACATTGACGCTTAAATAAGCAAATCAAACCTACGCGACTATTCACAGTAGATAGGCAAGAATTACGGAATATCGATTGTTGTAAACAATCAAGAAATCACATCGGCGGAGGTCGCAAGCGTGCACAACACGCCGGCCGGGCTCACCGGAATCAGCCTTGGCTGACGATGATAAGACTACCGGTTGCCGCCTGGCCGCGGGTGATGCGGCGCGACCAGGGGCAGCCAGGCCGCGGAAACCGCCGACGGGGAAGTTGGCCGTAAGTTACGGGGGGCGCCCGGCAGTTCCGTTGCTGGGCGCCTTTCGCGCGATACAGTCATTTTCGTGCCTGAGCCGTTGAGCAAGGTCGTCGAGGCCGGTTGGGCCGACGCCCTTGAACCAGTTGCCGATCAAATCACCCGCATGGGCGCGTTCCTGCGCGAGCAGATCGCCGAGGGCAAGCGGTACCTGCCCGCCGGGGAGAAGGTGCTCCGCGCCTTCACCCAGCCGTTCGACGACGTGCGGGTGCTGATCGTCGGCCAGGATCCGTACCCGACCCCGGGCCACCCGGTCGGCCTCAGCTTCTCCGTCGACCCGGGGGTCAGCCGCCTGCCCGGCTCGCTGGTGAACATCTTCCGCGAGTACGCACAGGACCTGGGATACCCGGCGCCGGCGACGGGCGACCTGACCCCCTGGGCGGAACGCGGTGTGCTGCTGCTCAACCGGGTGCTGACGGTCGAGCCGGGCAAGCCGGGCAGCCACCGCGGCAAAGGCTGGGAGGAGGTGACCGAGCAGGCCATCCGCGCCCTCGCCGCACGCGATAGGCCACTGGTCGCCATCTTGTGGGGACGCGATGCCAGGAATCTCGCGCCGGTGCTCGGCGGCACGCCGCGCATCGAGTCCGCGCACCCCAGCCCCATGTCCGCCAATAGCGGATTCTTCGGCACGCGCCCGTTCAGCCGGGCCAATCAGCTGCTCGAATCCCAGGGCGCCGCAGCCGTCGACTGGAAGCTGCCCTGATGGCCGTGGCCCCGGACCCGGCCGCCGCTCCCGGCCCGGAGGGTGCCGTCAGCCGCGGTACCTACCCCGCCAGGCCGACGCGGCTGATCCCTGGGTGAACGTAACCTGAGTAACCGTGGATAGCGAGTCCGTACCGGGGGCTAACGGCGCAACTGCAACGGGGCAGCCGCTGCAGACGACGCACCCTGCGCACAGCGGCGATCACGCGCAGGCCGCCGGGGCGTTCCCGGCGGGGCATATAGCGCTGCCCGGACGGCGCGCGATGACCTGGTGGTTCGCCGCCTTCACGGTCTACGCGGGCGTGACGGTCCTCACCGGCCACGCCGACGGCACCTGGGCGGCCTGGGCCTGTGGCGGCTACGCGGTGACGACGGTCCTGCTGCTCGTCACCAGGAACTGGGTGATACCGCTGGCCGCGGCGGTCGGCGGGGCGCTGATCGCGCCGCTGCTCTGGCTGATCACCGACGCGGCCCCCACCGGGGAAGTCGTCGTCATCAGCCAGTCGGCGAACTACTTGCTCAAGCACGGCACCCCCTACCTGCCGCAGAGCCTGCTCACCAGCTGGACGTCCTACAACCCGTACCTCCCGTTCATGCAGATCTTCGGGCTGCCCCGCGCGGCCGGGCTGACCGGCGTGCTCGGCGACCCACGGATCTGGACGACGCTGGTCACCGTCGCGGCGCTCGCCGTCGCCTTCACGGTCGTCTCACCGCACCGGGTCCGCGACTGCCGTCAGTGCCAGCGCCGCCTGGCCTGGCTCACCACGGTCGCCGTCGTCTCGCCGGTCATCGCGTTCCCGCTCTCGGTCGGCGTCACCGACCCGCCCGTCATCGCGCTGACCTGCCTGACGCTCGCCCTGGCCTACCGGGGCAGGCTGGTGCGGGCCGGCCTGGTGCTCGCGCTGGCGTGCGCCATGAAGACCACCGCCTGGGCGGTGATCCCGGTGCTGGCGGTGATGGCGTGGGTTCGGGACTCACCGCGGGCGGCCGCCCGGTTCACCGGCTCGGCGATCGGGCTGACCGTCGTCCTCGCCGCTGCCGCGGCGCCGGCCGCGCTGGCGAGCGCGGCCGCGGTCAACGCGGTCAAGCAGAACCTGATCGACTACCCGCTGGGCACCACCAAGTACAAGACCCCAGCGCAGAGCCCGCTACCGGGCCACTTGATCGCCGAACTGGGCCCGGCTGGCCACACCGCCGCGGTGGCGCTGATGCTGATCGCTCTGGTGGCTTTCGCCGCCTGGCTGCTGCTGCGGCCACCGCGGGACGTCCGTGACGCCACGTTCCGCCTCGCGGTCGTCTACGCGGTCCTGTTCACCCTGGACCCATCCACCCGGTTCGGCTACTACGCCTACCCGCTGGCGCTTCTCGGCTGGCTGGCCCTGACGCCAGCGGAGACCGATGCCCAGGATTTCCCCTGGCTGGCCGCCCTCGCCGGCCGCCTCCCGCGCCGAACGGCGGACGCCGCAGGCCGGAGGCCGTTAGGAGCCGAGCCGCCAGCTCGCCAGGTAGGCGCGCTGGGCGGGGGTGAGCGAATCGGTCTTGGTGCCCAGGGCCGCCAGGACCATGCGGGCCGCCTCGGCGTCGATGTCCGGCGGCACCGCATGAACGCGGGCGGGCAGCCGCTCTGCCTGTCCGGCCAGCCAGGCCAGCGTCAGTGCCTCGATGCCGAACGCCAGGTCCATCACCTCGGGCGGGTGGCCGTCGGCGGCGACCAGGTTGACCACGCGCCCCTCGGCCAGCAGCAGCAGGCGGCGGCCGTCCGCCAGCTCGTAGGCGTCGGCGTGCGGGCGGACGTCGGGATGCACCCGGACCGCCAGGGCGGTCAGCGCCCGCACGTCGATCTCCACGTCGAAGTGGCCGGCGTTGGCGAGGATGGCGCCGTCCCGCATCACGGCCAGGTGCTCGCCGGTGATCACGTCGGCCGAGCCGGTCGCGGTGATGAACACCTCGCCCAGCGGGGCGGCGTCGGCCAGCGGCAGCACCAGGAAGCCGCGCAGCACCGCGTCGAGCGCCCGCACCGGGTCAACCTCGGTGATCAGCACCCGCGCCCCGAGCGCGCGGGCGGACTCGGCGATGCCGACCCCGCAGGCGCCGAACCCGGCGACCACCATGGTCTTGCCCGCCAGCAGGACCCCGCTGGCGCGGAGCAGCCCGTCGATGACCGACTGGGCGGTGCCGTGCCCGTTGTCCACTAGCCGGGTGACGGGCGTGTCGCTGGCCGCGATCACCGGGAACGCGAGCGTGCCGTCGGCCGCCATCCGGCGCAGCCGGAGCACGCCGGTGGTCGTTCCCTCGCAGCCGCCGCGGACCCGGTCGAGCGTCGCCGGCCGCGCCCGCGTGTGCAGCGTGGACACGAGGTCGCCGCCGTCGTCGATGACCAGGTCGGGCCCGGCCGCAGCCGTCGGCCCCGAGCGCGAGCCCGATGTGCTCGTAGTAGGCGTCCCGGTCCACCCCGGCCTTGGCGAAGACCTCGACCCCGTCCCGCGCGGTGAGCGCGGCGGCGATGTCGTCCTGGGTGGACAGCGGGTTGGATGCCGCCAGCCGGACCGACGCGCCGCCGGACCGCAGCGCGCGGACCAGCACCGCCGTCTCCGCCGTCACGTGCAGGCAGGCGGCAATGGTCAGGCCGTCGAACGGGCGCTCCGCCCGGAACCGCGCGGCCAGCGCGGACAGCAGCGGCATGGACCGCTGCGAGTAACTGATACGGCCGTCCCCGAGCTCGGCGAGCCCGGGGACGGTCCGGTACCGGCGCGACGCGTCGGTGTTCATCTGTTCACTGACTGAGCGAGAAACTCAGTAGCGGTAGTGGTCGGGCTTGTACGGGCCCTCGACCGGGACGCCGATGTAGTCGGCCTGCTCCTTGGTCAGCACGGTCAGCTTGACGCCGAGCGCGTCCAGGTGCAGCCGGGCGACCTTCTCGTCCAGGTGCTTGGGCAGCGTGTAGACGCCGACCGGGTACGCCTCGGGCTTGGTGAAGATCTCGATCTGCGCCATCACCTGGTTGGTGAAGGAGTTCGACATCACGAAGGACGGGTGGCCGGTCGCGTTGCCCAGGTTGAGCAGGCGGCCCTCGGACAGCACGATGATCGTGTGGCCGTCGGGGAAGACCCACTCGTCGACCTGCGGCTTGACGTTGATCCGCTTGATCCCGGGGATCGCCGCCAGGCCGGCCATGTCGATCTCGTTGTCGAAGTGGCCGATGTTGCCGACGATGGCCTGGTGCTTCATCTTCGCCATGTCGGCGGCCTTGATGATGTCCTTGTTGCCGGTGGTGGTGACGAAGATGTCGACCTGGCCGACGACGTCGTCGAGCGTGGCGACCTGGTAGCCGTCCATCGCCGCCTGCAGCGCGCAGATCGGGTCGATCTCGGTGACGATCACCCGGGCGCCCTGGCCGCGCAGCGACTCCGCGCAGCCCTTGCCCACGTCGCCGTAGCCGAGGACCAGCGCGACCTTGCCGCCGATGAGGACGTCGGTGCCGCGGTTGATGCCGTCGATCAGGGAGTGCCGGCAGCCGTACTTGTTGTCGAACTTGGACTTGGTGACCGAGTCGTTGACGTTGATCGCCGGGAACTTGAGCGCGCCGGCCTTGTGCCATCTCGTAGAGCCGGTGCACGCCGGTGGTGGTCTCCTCGGTGACGCCCTTGATCGTCTCGACCGCCTTGGTCCACTTGCCGGGCGCGTCGGCCAGCGAGTCGCGGAGCTTGTCGAGGATGACCAGCCACTCCTCGCTGTCGCTCTCGGACGGGCTGGGGACCGCGCCGGCCGCCTCGTACTCCGCGCCCTTGTGCACGAAGAGGGTGGCGTCGCCGCCGTCGTCGAGGATCATGTTCGGCGCCTCGCCGTCCGGCCAGGTCAGCGCCTGGACCGTGCACCACCAGTACTCCTCGAGGGTCTCGCCCTTCCAGGCGAAGACCGGGATGCCCTTGGGGTCGTCCGGGGTGCCGTCGGGGCCGACCGCGATCGCGGCGGCGGCGTGGTCCTGGGTGGAGAAGATGTTGCAGCTGGCCCAGCGGACCTCCGCGCCCAGCGCGACCAGGGTCTCGATCAGGACGGCGGTCTGGATGGTCATGTGCAGCGAGCCGGTGATCCGCGCGCCGCGCAGCGGCTGGGATTCGGCGTACTCCGCGCGGGTGGCCATCAGGCCGGGCATCTCGTGCTCGGCGAGCTGGATCTCCTTGCGGCCAAAATCGGCCAGGTGAAGGTCGGCGACCTTGTACGGTTCGGCGCTCATGCGCGTGACTCCTCCATTGACGCAGATGCTCAGTGACGGGTGTGGTGTGCGCGGGCGAGTCCGGCACGATCGACGCTACGGGATCCGGGGGCTCGTCGCACGCCCAGCTTGGTTTTTGACAAAAAAATGTTAGGTTGATGCATCATGCGGATCACGGAAGCCGCCGCGCGGCTCGGCATGTCCCCCCGGATGCTCCGCTACCGGGAGGAACTGGGGCTGCTGCCGCCGCTGCGGGACCGGCCCACCGGGCGCGGCCAGGCGCACCGGCAGTTCACCGACGAGGACGTGGCCGCGATCACCACGGCGCTGCGGATCGAGCAGCAGTACGACATCACCCCGGCCGCGCTGGCGTTCGGGCTGCGCGTGCTGACCGACCCGGCCGCCCGCGCCGCCGTCGCTGACCTGGGCCGCCGCACCGGCCATGTCCCGGCGGGCCCGGGCGCGGGCCGCGCGCTCGACTTCGAGAAGGAGCGCGCCCTGCGCGCCCTCGGCCCGGCTGACGCGCGCCGTCTCGCTGCGCTGACCGCTCCAGCGGCTACTCAGGCTGACGGCCGATCCGTCGAGGGTTAAGCCGTGGGCTTGCGGCGGGGCAGCCGCGGGCGGCGGCTGGTGCGCTGCACCACGGCGATCGACGGGTCGGTCAGGTCTTCCTGGCCCGGACGGTAAATGTCCGGCTCCAGGTAGATCGTCTCCGCGATCGGCACCGCCGCCCGGATCCGCTGTCTCGGTCGCGTCGATGCCCGCCGCCAGGTCCGCCGCGGTCAGCTCGGCGGCCACCCCGATCTTGCCCGCTACCAGCAGCGACTCCGGCCCGATGTGCGACGTCCGCAGGTGGATGAGGCGGTACTGCTCGGGACCGCTCTCCACCGCGGCGACGATCCGCGCCGTCACCTCCTCCGAGGCCGATTCGCCGATGAGCAGGCTCTTCGTCTCGTATCCGACGATGAAGGCGGCGCAGCCGAGCAGCAGGCCGATGCCGACCGACCCGACCCCGTCCCACTGCTCGTGCCCGGTCAGCTGGGACAGCAGGATGCCGAGGAAGGCGAAGAGCAGCCCGAGCAGAGCCGCGCTGTCCTCGAGCAGCACGACCGGCAGCTCGGGGATCTTGGTCAGGTGGACGAACTGCCCCCAGTTGCGCCCGCCCCGCACCTCGTTCGACTCGCGGATCCCGGTGCGCAGCGAGAAGCCCTCCAGGACGGCCGACAAGCCCAGCACGGCGTAGGCGATCACCGGGTTGTCGAGCTGGCCGGGGCTGATGATCTTGTGGATGCCGTCGTAGAGCGAGAACGCCGCCCCGACGGTGAACAGCATCACCGCCACCACGAACGCGTAGAAGTACCGTTCCCGGCCGAACCCGAACGGGTGCTCGGCCGTCCGCGCCCGTTGCGACCGGCCGCCGCCAATCAGCAGCAGCACCTCGTTCCCGGTGTCGGCCACCGAGTGGATGGCTTCGGCCAGCATCGACGCCGAACCGGTCAGGAAAAACGCGGCGAACTTGGCGATCGCGATGCCCAGGTTGGCCGCGAGCGCGGCGATGACTGCCTTCACTCGCGCCCGGTCAGGTCTCGCAGATCCTTGATCGCCGCGATGGCCAGCGGGTCGATCCCGCTGGCGATACCGAGGTATACCGAGGCGTAGTCGATCAGCTGCACCATGCCGGCCAGCCGCCGCAGCGGCCCGCCGCTCTCCATCGCGATCTCGGACACGTCGATGCCCCGGGCCTGCGCGAGCGCCGCCGCGGCGGTCCTGGTCCGTTCCACGGCCGGGTGCTCGCCCGTCTGATCCGCGAGCAGCACGAGCCGCAGCTGCGCCTCGTCCATGGGCGGGCCGTCCAGGCCGAGCTCGTCGTCGCCCGCGTCGGAGAACGCGCCGAATTCCGCGTCGCTGAACCCGCCCTCGCGAAGCCCCCCGAGCCGCCGAAGTCCTCGGCGGCGGGGAAGGCGGGCTCGGGCGACGGCGCGTAGGGCCCGTCGAACGCGGCCACCTGGTCGTGCCCGGCCGCCGGCAGCAGGCCGAGCACCGCCGGGTACTTGGCGTTGGCGGCCAGCTGGGAGGCGAACCTGCCCGCCGCCGCCGCCGCGAGGGCCGACCCGCCCCAGATCACCGGGAGGCGGCCGACCAGGTCGAGCGCCAGCGACTTGGCCGGGTTGACGAACGATTCGCTCGACGGCCGGCACTGGTGGGACACGTCCTCCATGATCGCCGCCGCGGCCTCGTAGTCCTCATCGGAGATCCGCGCCACGCCGAGCCTGGCCGCGGCCACCAGCAGCGGCACGGTCAGCGCCCACGCCATCGCGCGGGCCGGGCCGACCGTGGTCACCGGGATGAACGTCCCCCGGGCACGGGCGGCGAGCTCCTGCAACGGCGAGCCGGGCGCGCCCACCCCGACCAGGTGGCAGCCGCGCCGCGCGGCCTCGCCGGCCAGCGCGATCGCCTCGGCGGTGTGCCCGGAGCGGGACACCGCGATCACCAGGTCGGCCGCGCCGATCCAGCCGGGCAGCTGGTACCCGAAGGTGCCGGTCACCTGGACCGGCGAGCCGGTTCCGCAGATCGCGGCGAGCGCGTCGCAGGCGAACACGGAACCGCCCGCGCCGCCGGACCCGGCCACCACGATCGCCCGTGGCCGTACGTCCGGGCGGAGCTCGGAGAGGTCGGCCTCCGCGCAGGCGCGCAGCGCGGTGCGGACCTGCGCCGCCGACGAGGCGACCTGCCTGAGCATCCCGCCCGGGTCGCCCGCCTCGACGAGCTCGGCGTCATCGAGGCGGAGCGCGGCCAGCGCTACCCCGCCCTCCGGCGTATTCACCCCGCGCTGCCCTCTGCCTGCGGCACCGGCGTCTGGCGGGCCTCGTCCACCAGCAGCACCGGGATGCTGTTACGGACCGGGTAAGCGAGCCCGCAGCCGGTGCACACCAGCTCGCTCGCGCCGTCGTCGGCGCGCAGGTCGGCTGGCACTTCGGGCAGACGATGAACTCCATCACCCAGTCTTCAAGTTCCATAAGTTCTTCAATCCTTCTGAGTTAACGGGCCGTGTCTTCGCGTATCAGGCCAAGTACCTCGTCGCGGATGGCGGCCATCTCGGCTTCGTGGCCGCTTCCACGTTCAGCCGGAGCAGCGGCTCGGTGTTGGACGGACGGACGTTGAACCACCAGGTGTCCCCGGAGACGGTGAGACCATCCAGCTCATCGAAGGTGACCCCGGGCCGTTCGGCGTAAACGCTCTTGATCTTGGCGGTCGCGGCGGCCTGGTCGGCGACCTCGCTGTTGATCTCGCCGCTGTCGGCGTAGCGGGAGAATTCGCTGAGGATGGCCGAGAGCGGACGGTCGTCGTGGCCGAGCGCGGCCAGCGCGTGCAGCGCGGCCAGCATGCCGGAGTCGGCGAACCAGAAGTCCCTGAAGTAGAAGTGGCCCGAGTGCTCGCCGCCGAAGATGGCGTTGTTCTCGGACATCTTCGCCTTGATGAACGAGTGCCCGACCCGGGTCCTGACCGTCGTGCCGCCGTGCTCGGCGACCAGCTCGGGCACCGCGCGGGAGGTAATCAGGTTGTGGATGACCGCGGCCCCCGGCTCGCGGGCCAGCTCACGGGTGGCGATCAGCGCGGCCAGCACTGACGGGGAGACGATCTCGCCGCGCTCGTCGACGATGAAGCAGCGGTCCGCGTCGCCGTCGAAGGCGAGGCCGATGTCGGCCTGGTTCTCCTTGACCGCTTGCTGCAGGTCGCGCAGGTTCTCCGGGTCGATCGGGTTCGCCTCGTGGTTGGGGAACGTGCCGTCGAGCTCGAAGTAGAGCGGGATGACGGTGATCGGCAGCCCGGCGAACACCGTGGGCACTGTGTGCCCGGCCATGCCGTTGCCAGCGTCGACGGCGACCTTGAGCGGGCGGATGCCGGAGATGTCGACAAGCTTCTTGAGGTACTCGGCGTAGCCGGGGAGCACGTCCGTCTCGGTGGTCGTGCCCGGCTTCCCGTCATAGGCCGGGACCCCGTTGGCGACCATCTCCTTGATCTCGAGGAGGCCGGTCTCGACGCCGACCGGCTTAGCGCCGGCCTTGCACAGCTTGATCCCGTTGTAGCGGGCCGGGTTGTGGCTCGCGGTGACCATCGCGCCCGGGATGTCGAGCGATCCGGCCGCGTAATACACCATGTCGGTGGAGCCGAGCCCGCCGTGGATGACGTCCGCGCCCTGGGAGGTGGCGCCGCGGCCGATCGCGTCGGCCATCGGCCCGCTGCTGGGGCGCATGTCGTGCAGCGTGACGATCGTTTTCGCCCCGGTCAGGCGGACAAACGCCGCGCCGACCGCTTCGGCCACCGTCTCGTCGAGCTCGTCAGGGACGACACCCCTGACGTCATAGGCCTTGAAGATCTTGTCAAGGTCGCTCACTTGCGTCCCCGCCTTCTGACTGATCCCGTCTTGCTGACTCTTCCCACGACCAACCTATCGGTCGCGGATGGGTGCGGGGGATTCGTTGCGGGCAGCGGATCTGGCTCCTGCCCGCCTAACCTTCCGGCTGCGGTGACGGCGCGGAGCGCACCACCCGCAGGTGCCCGCGGCGGCCGACCTCGACGCCCTGGCCGACAGGCTCGGAGACGGCGGCGCGCGGGTGCCGCCGCGCGGGGCTGGACAGCCGCCCTGGGCTGGGCGGCCGCCGGGCGCGGGCCACCGCCGCGGTCGGGCCGGCCGACTTCACGGACGATGTTCGCCAGCGCCTCGAGGTCGTCGGCCCGTTCCTGGGCCGGGTCGGGCGGCAGCCGCACCACATCCCAGCCGCGCGGCACTACCAGCCGCCCGGCGTGCATCTCGCACAGATCCCAGGAGTGCGGATCGACTGCGACCGCAAGCGGCCCGAGCACCGCGGTCGAGTCCCTGTACACGTACGTGAGCGTGTAAACGGGAGGCTTCTTGCACGCGGTACGCGAGCAGCAACGGGTATTCACCAGCTCACCTCCTGTCGTCTGCGGCCCGGCTGTCTCCTGGCCGGAGCCCCGGTGACAGAAACCGCCATCGCGATAGGGCCGCGCCCGGGCGACGGTGGCTGTTGTCCATCGTGATCCCCGTCATCGGTGTGAGCGCGCGCGCGGTCGTCAGACCTCCCGGCCGGCACCGCCCCCCGGGTCGCCGGCAGGTTTTCGTTGTCGCTCACAACGGCTGACGGTACCTATCCGGAGCGGGTTTCGCCACCACCCCGGGCACGGTTCGCGATCGTGTCGTTTTGTCCGCCCCGCGGCCCCGCCGGGCGGCCCCCGGGCCCGGGGCGGCCCTGTGGTCTTCGCGCCGCCGCGCCCGCCCGATATCCTTGCCTTTCACCGGGCCGCCGCGGCAGTGCGGCGGGGCACCTGGTCGCCGACGGAAGGGCGGGAAAAGGGTGGGAGGGCGGGAAGAAGAAACAGTGCGCAGCGGTGAGCAACGGCGCGATCCAGCCCGCCGAATCCCCCAAGATCCGGCGGCGCGACCGGCACGGACGGGGCCTGCGGGGCCGCCTGGTGCCGCCAGGGGTTCCGCTCTACCGCACCAGGTCGCAGCAGTTCGACGATATGGTGCTCGACGCCGTAGCGCGCCTTGAGGGGCGCTGGGAGGCCGAGCTGGCGGGCGTTGAGTTCGCCGTCCAGGAAGTGCCGGAAGCCGACGAGCTCACCGACGACAGCGTCCCGCTCCCCTTGGCCAGGACGGTGCCAGGATCGCCGGACCCCGCAGACCCTGCCCGCCCGGCCACGCCGACCAGGTTCGTCGTTTACCGGCGGCCGCTGCTCGCCCGGTCCGAGAACGAGGGAGAGCTCAGCGACCTCGTCTTCGACGTTGTGGTCGAGGAGTTCGCCGACTACCTCGGCGTCGAGCCGGAGACGGTGGACCCCGGCTACCGCGGCGGCCTCGACTAGGCCGCCAAGCCGTCAGGGCGCGACGCTAACGCGTCAGGGCAGGACCGCCGTGTAGGAATTGCGGACCTCGGGCAGCGTGATCTCGGTGAGCGCGCTCGGCACCGGAAGCAGCGACACCAGCGGGGCCGCCAGTCCGCCGGAGCCGGTGGTCACCACCCGCGCGGCGTACAGCGGGCCGGAATCGGCGTGCGGCGTGAGCACGATCGCGAACGGCTGCCGACCGGGCGGGCGCGGCACCGTGACGGCGAGCGTCCGCCCGGCGGCCACGGTCACGTTCTGCAGGCTGGCCGGGGACGTGACGGTACCGTCCGAGCCGATGACGCTGACGCTGGCCGTGCCCACGGCACCGGGCGCGGTGAGCAGCAGGCCGACCGTGAGGCCGGCGCTGGCCGGGTTGCCCGCCACCACCCCCTGCTCGGTCACCGGGGCGACCGCCGTAGTGAACGACCCGATCCCGTTGCCGGCCACCAGCACGCCCGCCACGATCGGAACATTCGAGGTCAGCTCAAGCCCAGCGGCCGAAGCCCCCAGCGAGCTGAGCGTCACCGGAGTGGTCGCGCCCGCTGAGGCCTGGACGGGGACGTTCGAGAACTGCTGGAACGCGCCGGCCGGGGTGTAGGCAACCACCTTCACCCGAGCATCGGCCTGTCCGGGAACGGTCACGAACAGCCGGGCCGCGCTGCTCGCCACCGTCAGGCCGGGGATCACCAGGGTGGTCGACGGCTCGGCCGACTGCGGCACCCAGGCGCCGCTGCCCGTCCCATCGCTCTCCCAGACCGAGGCGGCGATCTGACCCGAGCTTGTCTGCACCTCCAGGGTGACCGCCTGGGCATTGCGCACGTAGGGGGAGATGTTCTCCTTGATGACCTGATCGGGGGCGACCGTGATGGCGTCCGCGAGCCCGTTCTGCTGGCCGGTGTCGGTCAGGATGTTCACGTTGACACTGGCTGCCAGCGCCCCGGTGTTCATCAGGTATAGCTGGACGTCCCGCGCTCCGGCACCCGCGAACCACATGTCGGAACTCGGGTGCGAGCAGCTCACCAGGCCCATGCCGGCCGAGGTCGCCTGCTCCGCCTCGAACCCCTCGGCCATCCGGCCGGTCGCCGCCAGCGCCGTGCCGCCCGCGTCGCCCGTGGAAGGCGCGGTAACCGTGGTCGCCGTGCCCGGCTCGGAGACGGTCACCGGCGCGGCCGCGGCGCCCTGGGTCACCGACGTGGTCTTGGCCGCCGGCGTGCCGCTTGTCGCCGGCTTCCCCTTGGCCGGCGTGCTGGCGGCGGGCGCGGGCGCGGCCGGGACCGCGCTCAGCGTGGCCGAGCCGGCCGGGGCGGCCGCCGCGCCCTTGGCCGCGGCCGCCTGCGACGGCACGGCGATCATGGAAACACGCGTCGTCCTCGCGGCGCCCGGCGCGGCGGGCGGGCAGGACCGGGTGACTGCGGTCACCGCGGCGGCTTGGCTCGCGGCGGCGGCGGGCTGACTTGGCGCCGGCTTGGTGGACCAGGCGAGTACGGCCACCACGGCGAGCGCGAGCACCACGGCGCCGAGCAGAACGAGACGGCGCATCAGGACTCACCGCCGGAGCCGGAGCCGGAGCGGTCGCCGGACCCGCGCCAGCGGCTCGGTTTACCGTGCTTGCTCGCCCGGTGCGAGTGGCGTTCCGGCTTAGCCGTACTCGGCGTCTGCGGCGCGCCGGGCGCAGGCCAGGCCCCCGACCCGGTCTCCCGCTGGGCCGGGTAGTCGGCCGCAACGGGATAAGCGCGCTCAGCGGGGTAATCGGGCTCAGCCGGGTGGACCGGCTCAGCCGCGACAGGCTCAGCCGGGTAAGCCGGGCTCGGCGGTCTGCGCGGGTTCGGCAGACTGCGCGGACACTTCCCATTCCCCGGTCTCACGATTCCAGGCCGGGGGCCCGGACGGGTTACCGGCGTCCCACGGCCTCGCGACGGGTTCGGAGCCAGTCGCCGGCAGCGGCGCCTGCGAACCCGTCGGCCAAGGCGCCGACCGCTGCGGACCCGTCCCCGACACGCGCGGCTGCGAACCCGTCGGCCAAGGCGCCGACCGCTGCGGACCCGTCCCCGACACGCGCGGCTGCGGACCCGTCGGCCAAGGCGCCGACCGCTGCGGACCCGTCCCCGACACGCGCGGCTGCGAACCCGTCGGCCAAGGCGCCGGCCGCTGCGGACCCGTTCCCGACACGGGCGGCTGCGGGCCGGTCCACCTAGGCGCGGCCGTCCCGGCATCTCCCGGGGAGACCGCCAGCGGGCCGCTGTCCCACGGATCATGCGGCCGGGCCAGCGAGGCCGGCTGCTCGGCGGCGTTCTGCATTTCGCGGCCAGCCCATGGATTGTCGCCCCATGGGTCTGGATCCGCGCGTCCCCCGCTACTGCCCCAGTCGCCCGCTATGTCCCAGGGCGCGCGCTCCGCACGATCGTGGCCGACGCGGGCGTCGTCGTCGCCGTGGTCGCTTTCGCCTTGATCGCCGGGAGCCTGCTGGTCGCCGTCGTCATCGGGGGGGCCCTGGGCGGCGAGGCCCGCGACGCCGGCGCCGCCCGCGGTCTGGCCGGCCGCCCACTCCGCCACCGGAACGGTCTCCGGCAGCTGATCGGCGCCGAAATCGTAGTCGCCGCCGTCGTCCTGCCTGCGGCCGCGCCGGCCGGGAATGGTGAGCCGGGCCGGGCCAAGGCCGGCGACCGAGATGCCGGGCCGCCGCGCCCGCGCCGCCCGGCGGCCCGTGACGCCAGCCGCGACTTCGGTACCGGCGGCGGCGCCGTCGGTGGCAACACCGGACGCGGCAACACGGACGCCGCAACACCGGACGCCGCAACACCGGACGCGCGACACCGGACGCGGCCGGGCCGGCCGTAGCTGGCCGCGCGCACTCCGTTTCGCGCCCCTTGCCTCGCGCAGGGTGGCCAGTGCGTTGGCCTCTTCCGCTGGGTCGGCGCGTTTGCCTGGCAGCGCCAGCACGCAGACCGCGAGCAGCACGAGCAACTCGGCCAGCAGCGCTGCCTCCCGTGCCAGGTTGTTCCTGGTGATCGAGAGCTGGCCGCCGCCGGACGGGAGCACGAACGCCTGGGCCCAGCCGTCGACCGGGGTCGCGACCGGCTTCAGCGCCCGCCCGTTGAGCGCGGCGGTCCACCCGCCGTACGGCTCGGCCAGCATCAAGGTGCCGCCCGAGGCCGGGGCGCTGGCACCGCTCATGCCGACCGGATCGGAGGCGAGCACTGTCACCGTGCCGTCGGGGGCGATCACCCGCACCCGCCCGACCGGGCCGGCCACCTGCCACAGGTCGTAGCTGGGCGAGGTGCTCAGCAGGACCAGGCCCACCGCGGCGTCGAGCCGCCGGGCGAGGAGGGGGTCAACCGGGCCAGGCAGCAGTACCCACCTGATGCCGAACGAGCCCAGCACCAGACCGGGATCGCCCGCGTCCGCCCCGTCGGGGGCGCCAAGCGCCGCCACCTGGCGGCTCAGCGCCTGCGTGGCAGCGGCGGCGGGGGTCAGCTCGGGCTCGCCCAGAGTCGGGTCGCCCTGCCGGACGACGTCGTAGTCGAGCACGTTGCCGTTGGGGCGCAGGATCAGCGTCCGGTACTGCTCGCTTGAGCTGGACGACGCGGCGACGAAGGCGGGCAGCAGCGGGGCGGTGACGCTGCCTACCGGCCCTCGCACGCCTTCCTTGACCCAGTACCCGGCGACCAGCAGGGGCGCGGTCCCGGCGGCGACCAGCGCGACACCCGCGATGATGCGGCGCAGACCGCCATAGCCTGACCCGGCGGCCGTCTGCCCCGGAAGGGGATCGCTGTCCGGGCCGGGTGCAACCACGCGATCGTTGCGAACAATCCGCGCAAGCCACTCGGCGGCGGGCGCGGCCGCCAGCAGCAACCCGAGCGCGGCCAGCGCGAGCGCCACCCCGGGCCAGCCGGCGGCTGACTGGCCACCGCCCTCCGTCGGGACGTGCAGCCTGCTCACAATGACCGCGGCGAGGAGGCCGACGATGGCCGCGCCCCAGCCGACGGCCGTCAGCCAGGTGCGGCGGGTCGGCAGGACCGCGGCGACCAGGGCGAGCCCGAACCCGATGGTGACCCACAGCGGCGGCACGCCCGGCCCGCCGGGGCTGAGCGCGAGCAGCGCGGAAGGCTCGAGCCCGGTCGTGGTCAGGCCCGCCGTCTGCACGCCCGCCTCGGTGATGAACGCGGCCGGGTCGGTCAGCAGGTGCAGCGACCAGGGGAAGAGCAGGAAGAAAGGGACGAGCGCGACGATAGCGGCGTTTACCGGGTCGGCGGAGGCCACCCAGCGCCTGGCGGCGAGCACCGCGATCGCCAGCACGACGGCGAGGATCCAGGTAAGCGGGGCGAACGCGGCCGCCAGGGCGACGAGCAGGCCGACCGCCCAGGCGGCCCGGCGCGCCTTCTTGGGTCCGGCGGTGAGCATCCGCCCGGCGCTGATGCCGATTAGCGGGAGCAGCACGAAGGCCACCGCCGTGCCCAGACGGCCGGCCGCGACGGCACCGGTGGCGACCGGAAGCAGCGCGTACGACGCCGCCAGCAGCACCCGCGCCGCGGTCGCCTTGACCAGCCGCCTGGTGGCCAGGTAGGCGGTCAGGCCGGCCAGCGGCACGCAGCCGAGCAGCAGCACGTCCACCGCCAGCCAGACCTGGCCGCCGAAGATCGTTCCCAGCGCGGCCACCACCGCCAGGTAGGGCGGGGCAGAGGCGGCCGACCCAAGGCCGGCGGTGTGGAAGCCCGCTAGGTACTCCCCCCACAGTGCGGAAGAACCGCCCCAGGCGGGCACCAGCGCGCCGCCGCCAAGCGGGCTGGTGCCGAGCAGCCGCCGTTCGGCGATCAGCGCGACCAGCAGGAGCGCGGTGAAGAGCTGGACACCGGGGTTGCCGATGATCTTGCGCACCACGGACTGGGTATCGACGAACTGGGCGTCCTCTTCTGACTCATCGGCGGCCTGGTGCCGCCCGCCTGACGCCTGCGGCGGCCCGTTCGAGATCAGCCCCGCGACCCGCTCCGCCACCTTGGAGAAAGTACGGGCCGGCGGGATGAGGCCACGGACCGCGCCATACGCTTCCGCGCGCCCGGCAGCCCGGCTGCGACGGCCCTGCCAGAACCGCACCGGATGGAAGAACAGCCAGCTCACCGCGGTAGCGTGCGCGCGCGCCATGTCCAGCTGCTTGGTCAGCGCGAAGTAGGCGGCCCTGATGAGCGATCCGATAACGCACCCGCCGACGACCCACGCCATGGTGAGCAAAGGGAGGTTGACGGCAAGGACGTAGACCGCGTTGCGCCGGTCGAGCACGCGCGCGCTGGCGCCCTCGGCCGGACGGCGCCGCCGGGCGGCCAGCTCCCGGTGGTAGAGCACCGCGTCGGTGACGACCTGCACCCGGTAGCCGGCCGCCTGGACCCGCCAGCAGAAGTCAAGGTCGTCGCGGAACAGCCGGAGCCGGGCGTCGAACCCGCCGAGCTGATCCCACACATCGCGCCGGATGAGCATGCCCGCCGAGCCGACGGCGAGCACGGCCTTATTGTGGTCGTGCTGACCTTGGTCGATCTCACCCGGCTCGATGCCGGTGACCCGGCGGCCCGCCCGGTCGATGGAGACACCCACCTCGCGCAGCGTCCGCCGGTCCTGGCCATCGAGCACCTTGGGCCCGAGCACCACGACCGAGCGGTCCTTGCTCGCCGCCCGCAGCAGACGCTCGAGCGCCTGCGGGGCCGGCTCGCAGTCATCGTGCAGCAGCCAGATCCACTCGACCCGGGCCAGGTTCGGGTCGGTCTGGCCGGAGCCGCGGCGGGCGGCGTGCCTGAGCGCTACCGCGACCGCCTCGCCGTAGCCGGTCGACCGGTCCATGCCGAAGACCGCGTCCCGCCCGATCAACTCGGCGAGCACAGCGCCGCTGCGGTCGCGGCTTCCCGTGTCCACCCCAACCGCCTGCTCGACCCGATAGGTCTGCGCCTGGAGCGCTTGGACAAGGCCGGGCAGCAAGCGGGCGCCGTCGTGCGCGACGATCAGCGCGGTAACGGTGTGCCTGGTCTGTGATGCGGAAGTTGACACGTGGTCCAGCGGAGGTCGGTGGTCAGGGCCGCCCCGCGTGGAGGCACGCCGAAGCGGTCAGCCCTCCCCGCGGGAACCCTGTGAACAATACAGCGAGTGCACGACGACGGCAGGATTACGGCCAGATGTCCGGTCCGACCGCCGTGCACCGCCCCCTAAATCACCTGGCGTTTGATCCGCCGGCGTTCCCGTTCGGACAGACCACCCCAGATACCGAACCTCTCGTCGTTCTCCAGCGCGTACTCCAGGCACTCGGCCCGGACATCGCACCCCCGGCAGACCCGCTTGGCCTCCCGGGTGGAACCGCCCTTCTCTGGGAAGAACGCCTCCGGATCCGTCTGTGCGCAAAGCGCCCGGTCCTGCCAACCCACGTCATCTACGTCCTCCGGACGGACAACAACCTGCGTTAGCGGGACGATGACCTCAGTCAAAGCGCATCCTCCCCTCATGGAGCCCCCTTGACGCTCACCGTCCTTCCCGAGACCGGTGAGAATCACACCAATGAAATTACACCCGCGTGTCTTGCTTCACGTCAAGCGAAGAAGGTGGTATTGGCCCCCTGGTTGTCTAAGTTGCGAGGTAAGTTCTTCAAAAACTTCGATCCGCAAGCGTTGAGTCACTCTCCGGAACCAAGTTCTCCGGGAGGTCCCGGGTGCCGGGGGAACGGGGGCCAGGGGGATGGGGGCCCATACCGGAAGCCCGGAGCCCCGCCGTGCGGGGAACCAGCCTCCGCGGGGGATAATTACCTCATGCGGATTACCGTGCTCGCCGGCGGCGTCGGCGCCTCTCGCTTCCTGCGCGGCCTGGTCGCGGCCGCCCCCGACGCCCAGATCACCGTCGTCGGCAACACCGCCGACGACATCACCCTGTTCGGCCTGCGCGTCTGCCCCGACCTGGACACGGTGATGTACACCCTCGGCGGGGGCATCAACACCGACCAGGGCTGGGGCCGCGCGGACGAGACGTTCAGCGTCGGCGCGGAGCTCGCCGCCTACGGCGCGGAGCCGTCCTGGTTCACCCTCGGCGACCGCGACTTCGGAACCCACATCCTGCGCACTCAGCTGCTCGCGTCCGGCCTGCCGCTCTCGGCGGTAACCCGGAGGCTCTGCGAACGGTGGCAACCGGGCGTGGAGCTGATCCCAATGTCCGATGACAAGATCGAAACCCACGTCAGGCTCAGCAGCGACGGCGGCCAGGCCGAGGCCGGGCTGATCCACTTCCAGGAGTGGTGGGTGCGGCTGCACGCGGCGGTCCCGGCGTCGGCGATCATCCCGGTCGGCGCGGCCGAGGCCGCACCGGCACCGGGGGTGCTCGAGGCCATCGCCGAGGCCGACTTCGTGCTGTTCCCGCCGTCCAACCCGGTGGTCTCCATCGGCCCGATCCTGGCCGTACCCGGCATCAGGGACGCCGTCGCGGCCAAGACCGTGGTCGCCGTCTCCGGGATCATCGGCGGCGCGCCTGTCCGCGGCATGGCCGACGTCTGCCTGACCACGATCGGCGTCGAGACGACCGCCGCCGCCGTGGCGGCGCACTACGGCGCCGGGCTGCTCAACGGATGGCTGGTCGACGAGCAGGACAAGGCGGCGGCCGACGACCCGGCGCTGGCCGGCATCGCGGTGCGCGCGCTCCCCCTGTACATGCGGGACGTGCCCTCGACCGCGGCGATCGCGCACGCCGCCATCGAACTGGCCCAGGAGCTAGCCCGATGACGCCCGCCCCGGACCCGCTGGCGGGCCCTTACCCGCATTTTCACATCTCCGGCGTTTCCGGCATTCCAGAAATTTCACCCGGTGACGACCTGGCCTTGCTGATCGCCGAGGCCGCGGGCGCCCCCGGCGGGCCCGGACTGCTCGACGGCGACATCCTGGTGGTGACCTCCAAGGTGGTCAGCAAGGCCGAGGGCCGCATCGCCACCATGTCCCGCGAGGACGCGATCGCGGCGGAAACCGTACGCGTGGTGGCCAGACGCGGAGCCACGACCATCTCGCAGACCCGGCACGGGTTCGTGATGGCCGCGGCCGGAGTCGACGAGTCCAACACCGCCCCGGGCACCGTGGTGCTGCTTCCCGAGGACTCCGACGACTCCGCCCGGCGGCTGCGCAAGGCGCTGCGGGACCGGCTCGGAGTGACCGTCGGGATTGTCGTCACCGACACCATGGGCCGGCCGTGGCGGGCCGGGCAGACCGATACCGCGGTCGGCGCGGCCGGGGTGCTGCCGGTGCGGGACCACCGGGGTGAGCAGGACACGTTCGGCAACACCCTCGAGGTCACCATGGCGGCGGTGGCGGACGAGATCGCGGCGGCCGGGGATCTGGTCAAGAGCAAGTCCCGGCAGATACCGGTCGCGGTGGTGCGGGGCCTGTCCGACATGGTCACCGACGACGACGGCCCGGGGGCCCGGGCGCTGGTCCGGGTGGCCAGCGAGGACATGTTCCGGCTGGGCGCGGCCGACGTGCTGCCCGCCAGGCGCACGGTCCGCTCGTTCACCACGCAGCCGGTCGATCCCGACGCCGTCTCCCGCGCGATCGGCGCCGCGCTGACCGCGCCCGCACCCCATCACAGCGAGCCCTGGCGGTTCGTGATCGTGTCGTCCGCGGCCGCGCGGACGGCGCTGCTTGACGCGATGCGCGACGCGTGGGTCGCGGACCTGCGGGGCGACGGGTTCACCGAGGAGCAGATCGCCCGCCGCACCCGGCGCGGCCTGCCACTGCGCGACGCTCCCCTGATCGTCGTCCCCTGCCTGGAGCTGTCGGCCGCGCACGCGTACCCCGACAGCCGCCGGTCCCAGGCCGAACGGGACATGTTCACCGTCTCCGCGGGCGCGGCCGTGCAGAACTTCCTGGTCGCCCTGGCGGTCGAGAACCTCGGCTCGGCCTGGATCTCCTCCACCCTGTTCTGTCAGGACACCGCCGCCCGCGCCCTCGACCTGCCGCCCGGATGGCGCCCCATGGGCGCGGTGGCCGTCGGCCACCCGGACGCCGCCCCGCCCGACCGGCCGCCGCGGGACCCGGCCGCCTTCACCCTGACCCGCTAACACCCAGATCACGGCGGCCCGTCTCCGCAAAGCGCGGCATTTCCGGCAATGAGGGTTGCTCAGCCGCCTTTTCGGCGGACGGACTTTGGTAATGCCTCGTTAGGGCTGATGCATGAGCACCGGAATTACTGTCAGTCCGCAACCAGCCGCCGCCACCAGGGAACGATGACGAGCAGGCCCGCGGCCACCAGCAAAGCGCCGGCCACGAAGTAGCCCATCGGCGGTGTAGTTGAGCACGTCGCCCCCAAGCCCAAACCCTGGTTAAGGCTGTTGCTGAGCTGGCACGTGCTCTCGGTCGGCGCTTTCGCGTAACCGACGGCGACCGTGGCCGCGGCCGCGATGATCAACAGAACTCCGAGCGCGCAGCGACCTTTTGTGTTCATTGGCAATCCTTCCCGTTTCTGCCTCAGCGAGAAGAATCGTTGCAGAAGTCGCGCATATGCCACACGCCACTTCGCGGCGGCTGGCGTCACTATAAGGTTTCCGGCCGCGAACGCGCATACTTTGCTTTCCGATTTCGCCACACTGGCACGCGAGGCCCGCGGGGGCTCAGCGGGCGGGGGCGAGGGGGCTTGACGGGAGAGGGGGCCCGCTAGCGAGGACGTTGGTGCAGGTGCTCGTAGGAGACTCCGGCGAAGGTGGCCAGGCGGTCACGGAAAGACGTCGCCGAGTCCGGCCACAGCAGCGTGACCCGGCCGGTCCGCTCGTCGCGGTACCAGCTTGTGCACCCGCCCTGCACCCAGACCGTGTCCTGCGCCATCTTGTCGATGTCGCGCATATAGGAGTGCACGGCTTCTGCGGTGACGTCGAGCGCGTCGGCGCCGCTGGTCGCGAGATGATCGAGGGCGCTGAGCACATAGCTGACTTGCGTCTCGATCATGTAGATCGCCGAATTGTGGCCGAGCGCCGCGTTCGGCCCGTCCAGCACGTACATGTTCGGGAACCCGTGCACGGTGGTGGAGGCGTGCGCGGCCATGCCGTTGCTCCACTCGTCGCCCAGCAGCCGCGAGCGGCGCCCCCGGATGTGGCCGGCGATGGACGGGCGGGTGGAATTGAACCCCGTCGCGAGCACCAGGACGTCCAGCTCGTAACTGTTCCCGCCGGCCGCGATCGCCGTGCGGCTGCCGGGGGCGCCAGTGGTACCGCTGCCATCGGCGATCCGGTCCAGCGGGGTCGGCTCGAGCCGCACATGACCGAGTTGCAAGGCCGCGTAGTAGTCGTCGGAGAACAGAATCCGCTTGCAGCCGATCTCGTACTCGGGAGTCAGCAGCCTGCGCAGGCCCGCATCCTGGGCCGAGCCGGTCAGGTGGTCAAGCGCCCGCTGGCGGAGCAGGTCAATGTCCGGATGCCGCCGCTGCCGCGCCCCGAGGCCTCGTTCAGCCTCGGCGAACAACTCGTCTCGCAGCGCGGTGACGCTTCCCGGATCGGCCGCGAAGCGCTCCATCTCTTCCCGGCTGTACTCCCGGTCGCCGCGCGGCAGGATGTACGGGGCCGAACGCTGGAAGACCGCGACCTCGCTCGCCTCGGCCGCCAGCCGGGGCAGAATCTGGATGGCCGAGGCACCGGTGCCGACCAGGCCGACCCGCTTGCCGACCAGGGACACCTTCGCGTTCCAGCGGGCCGAATGCCACCAGCGTCCCCCGAACCCGTCCAGGTTCTTGATCATGGGGATCTTCGGCTCGGACAGCCGGCCGGTGGCGATCACCAGGTTGGCGGCCGAGAAGTCGCCCCGCGTGGTGCGGACGGACCACCGTGCGTCGTCGTCGCTCCATTCCGCCTCCGACAGCGCGCAGTTCAGCCGCAGGTGCTCCTCGAGTCCCTCTTCGCGGACGCACGCGCGCAGGTAGGCATGGATCTCGCGCCCCTCGGCGAAGACCCGCGACCAACCAGGGTTCGGCCGGAAGGAGAACGAGTACAGATGTGAGGGGATGTCACAGGACACACCGGGATAACGGTTGTCCCGCCACGTCCCGCCGACATCTTCGGCCTGCTCGATGATGACGAAGGATTCCCGGCCGCGGCGGGCGAGCTGGATGCCCATGCCGATCCCGGCGAAGCCCGCGCCGACGATCAGGACGTCCACCGCCGACACCCCGCGGCCGTCAGACACCGGCAATGACCTTGCCGTAGCTGGTGGTGCGCTGCCAGAGCGGCCGGCCGAGCTCACGCGCGACCCGGCCGACGTCGTCGAGAGTCAGGACGAGGCCCGCCTCCGCCCCCGCGTCCGGCGCCAGACGGCCGTCGAGGAGCAGGCCGCCGAGGTCGTTGGCGCCGCCGCGCAGCAGGTCAACCGACGCGTCAAGACCAAACTTGGGCCAGGCCGCCTGGATGTTGCCGATGCGCTCATGCAGCATCAGCCGGGCCACCGCGTGCACCGCCCGCACCTGCCGCCAGGAGGGACCGGGCAGGTTCGCCGCGACCAGGCCGGGGGCGGTGGCGGCCGCGGCGGCCGGCACGAACGGCATGGCGATGAACTCGGTGAACCCACCGGTACGGTCCTGGATCCCGGCTAGCAGCCGCACGTGTGCGACCTGCTGCGCCGGGGTCTCGATATGCCCGAAGACCATGGTCGACGTCGAGGTCAGCCCGGCCCGGTGGGCGCCCTCGATCACCTCGGCCCAGCGCGACACCGGCAGGTCCGGCCCGCCCGCCAGGCGGGCCCGTACTCCGTCGTCGAGGATGCGCGCGGCGGTGCCGGGAACCGAGCCGAGCCCGGCTCCTCTGGCGGCCAGGAGGAATTCCTGCAACGGCAGGCCGCGCCGGGCCGCGCCGTCGAGTAGTTCCGGTACACGGAAAGCGTGCAGGTGGATCCCGGCCGCGGGCGCTTTGACGGCGGCGATGAGATCCAGGTAATCGTCATCGGAGCCGGGCGGCAGCGGACCCTGCATGCAGATCTCAGTGGCACCGAGTTCACCCGCCTCGGCCACCAGCGCGGCCAGCCGCTCCCGCGATCCCGGGTCGGGCCGGCCACCGCTGCGGTGTCGAGATTGCGGTTCACCACGTAGGTGAGCGCGTTGCCCACCGCCCGCTCGCGCAGCGCGTCGGCCAGTTCGCCTAGTTCGTCAAGCTGCGGGCCATCCGCGCCGAGCAGCGTTTCATAGCCTTCGTCGGGCAGGGCGGACGGATCCGCGGCCGCCGCGCGCAGCCATTCACCGACCCGGGCGGGCGACGGCAGACCCATGTCGGTCACGGCACGACTCATTGCCTCAGCATAAGCGGGAGAGGGACCGGGTACCGGCGGCCAGGATCCCGGCGGCGGGTTCCGGCCGGGGACGGCCCCGCGGGATCGCGGACTCGTCCGCCAGGCCGGTCGCCGGGTCGGCCAGGGCGGCGACGTGCGCCGCGACCCGCGGGTCGAGCCACGGCTCCCGCTGGTAGGGCGGGTAGATCGTCAGGCGCTCGCGCAGCGTGAAACCCCCGTTCTTGGTGACCTGGGCGAGCTCGTCGATCTGCGGCCACGGGCGCTCGGGGTTCACGTGATCGGGGGTGAGCGGGGAGACGCCGCCCCAGTCGTCGATCCCGGCGTCGAGGATGAGCTGGTACTGGTCGCCGACAAGGTTCGGCGGGGCCTGAATACGGGCGTCCGGCCCGAGCACCAGGCGGGTGACCGCGATGGTGGCGGCGAGATCGGCCAGCTCGGCGTCGGGGGTGTCGCGCATCTTCGTGTCCGGCTTGGCCCGGAAGTTCTGCACGATGACTTCCTGGATGCCGTTGTACTGGCGGGACACCCTCTGCAGGGCGAAGATCGCGTCGACGCGCTCCGCCCGGGTCTCGCCCAGGCCGATGAGGATGCCGGTGGTGAACGGCACCTTGCTGCGCCCGGCGTCCTCCAGGACCTGCAGGCGGACCTTCGGGTCCTTGTCGGGCGAGCCGAAGTGCGGTGCGCCCTTCTCGGTGAACAGCCGCTCGGCCGTCGTCTCGAGCATCATGCCCATGGACGGGGCGACCGGCTTCAGCCGCTGGAAGTCCTGCGCGTTCATGACGCCCGGGTTGAGGTGCGGCAGCAGGCCGGTCTCTTCCAGCACCCGGAGCGCCATCGCCCGGACGTAGGAGAGCGTGTCCTCGTAGCCGTGGGCGTCCAGCCACTCCCTGGCCTGCTTCCAGCGGGCCTCAGGGCGGTCCCCCAGGGTGAACAGGGCTTCCTTGCAGCCGAGGGCGGCGCCCTGGCGGGCGATCTCGAGCACTTCGTCCGGGCTGAGGTAGAGGCTGTCGAGGCGGCCGGGAACGGTCGCGAACGTGCAGTACCCGCAGCGGTCCCGGCACAGCCGGGTCAGCGGGATGAAGACCTTCTTCGAGTAGGTGATGACGCCCGGCCGACCGGCCGCCTCGAGCCCCGCGTCGCGGGTGCGGGCCGCATAGCCCAGCAGGGCGGTAAGGTCATCGCCGCGCGCCTGGAGCAGGATGGCCGCTTCGGGCTGGCTAAGCGGCTCGCCGCCGGCGGCCCGGGCCAGGGCCCGGCGCATTGCCGCCTCGCTGACATCGTCGTTTTCACCCTGGCCGATGCTCGAAGCACTCATATCTTGCACCTTACGGCAGCTCGTTCCGGGCTTTCAGCCCATAGCGACGGCAACAACCGCCACGGCCCGCTCAGAATTTCCGGTAATCCCGGACGGACATGCGCGGGCCGCGGCGGGGCGGCCCGCCCGCGCCGTAGCGGGGGCCGGTGCCGGAGCCGGCCGCCCGGGCGGGGCGGGTGCCGCGGCTCAGCCCGATCAGCCGGGTCGCGCGGTGGCGGTGCCCCTTGAACGGCTCGAGGAGCTCCAGCATCTCCTCGTCGCTTGACCGGTCCTTGCCCGCCAGGGCCCAGCCGACGACGTTCTTCAGGTGGTAGTCGCCGACCGAGACCGCGTCCGGGTCACCGGCCGCCCGCTGCCGCGCCTCGGCCGACGTCCACACGCCGATGCCCGGGATCGTCCTGAGCTTGCGGTCGGCTTCCTCATGGGACAGCGCCAGCAACCGCTCCAGGCTGCCGGCGACGCTCGCGGCCCTGATGATGGTCTCGGCGCGGACGCCCTCCACCCCGGCCCGGTGCCACTCCCAGGACGGGATGCGCCGCCAGACCCCCGGCTCAGGAAAGACACGCATGCCCGCCGGCGCCGGCCCTGGCGGCACGGTCCCGTACTTGGACAGCAAGATCCGCCAGGCCCGGTGGGCCTCCAGAATCACAACCTTCTGCTCGAGGATGGCCGGCACCAGCGCCTCCATCAGCCGCCCGGACCGCCCCAGCCGGAGCCCCGGATTACTGCGGGCCGACTCCCGGATCACCGGATGGGCCAACGGATCGAATCCCGAACTGTCGTCATAAAGCCCGAGAGCCCCGGGAAGCGCATCAAGCAGCCACTCCGCCCCCGCCCCCCAAGCCTGCGCCCGCACCCGGGCAGACACCGCGGACGGCAGCACCCGAATGGTGCCCGGCCCATCCGGCGTAAGCGACGTCCGCCAGATCGCGCCAGCCTCATCAAGCTGATAGGTGGGATCCCCCTTGCCCCGCCCCTGCACGCCAAGCGTCAGCCGGACATCAACGGCAAAGGGCGGCCGCCAGTCACGCTCCAACCTAGCTTCACCCATGCGCCCACCACACAAGCCCATGCTAGGCCTCCGTCAGGCCAGACCAGGGTAATTCGACCGTGTCCCGCCAGCCCCTGCCCCACCCGACGCGAAGCGAGGACCCGAAACGGACATTCACCATGATCGTGTGTCGTTTGCGGTGATATCCACCGCTAACAACACCCAATGACGCTCGGGTGTCGAGGGAGGGAGGGAGGTGAGTTCCTGGGCGGGGACGTGGGGTGTGTGAGGGGTTCCTGGTGGGGGCGGGTTCCCGGTGGTTGTGGACGCGGCAGGTGTGAGGTGGTTTTGGGGTGTGGACGTGGGAGCGGGGCGCTAGTGGTGCGCCACCGCGCGTTCGACCCACCGATCGGTTCTTCTCTGGCGGGACGACAGCGCGGAAAGCGCCCCACCGCCCCCGCGGCAGCCCAGACTACGCGTCGGTCGAGAACCGCACCGAAGTCGGCTCGAGCCGCATGCCCGGCCACAACCGCAGCCCCCGCAGCAACTCATTCCCAGGCCCCACGTAAGCACCATCACCGATCACCACACCGTCGGCCGTAGCCGCCCGCACAGTGGCGCCGTCGATCGTGGCGGTCCCGGCGACCGTCGCGCCGTAGCCGACGATGCTGTTGCGGACCACGGCGCCCGGCCCCGATGGTGGCACCCTCGAAGACGACGCTGCCCTCGACCACCGCGCCCGCCTCAACGACCGCCCGGTGACCGATCGTGGTGCCGCCCGCCAGCCGCGCGCCGGCCGCCACGCGGGCGTCGCCCAGCACCAGGGACTGGCCGGGCGGCCCGGGAAGCACGGTCGACGGCAGCACGCCGAGCACGATGTCGCACGAGCCCTGCACGAACGCCTCCGGCGTCCCTACGTCCAGCCAGTAGGCGTCCTCGGCGTAACCCATCACGACCGCGTCGGCCTCGATCAGGCCGGGGAAGGTCTCCCGTTCCACCGACACCACCCGGCCGGCCGGGATCGAGTCGATGACCGACCGGCGGAACACGTAGCACCCCGCGTTGATCTGGTTGGTCACCGGGTTGGGCATCTTCTCGAGGAACGCGGTCACCCGCGCCGACCCATCGGTCGGCACGCAGCCGTACCGGCTCGGGTCCTCGACCGGCACCAGGTGCAGCGTCACCGCCGCTTCCGTCTTGCGGTGCAGGTCCACCTGCGCGGGCAGGTCGTGGCCGGTGAGGATGTCCCCGTTCAGCACGACGATCGGGTCCTCCGGTCCGCCGTGCAGGCGCACAGCGGCGTTCCTGATCCCGCCGCCGGTGCCCAGCGGCTCCGACTCGTACTCGTAGTCGATCGACAGGCCGAACTGCGCACCGTCACCGAAGGCCTCGGTGAACATCTCGGCCCGGTAGGAGGTCGCGAGCACGACGTGGGTGATCCCGCACTCGGCCGCCCTGGCCAGCTGATGCGCGAGGAACGGCAGGCCGGCCGTGGGCAGCAGCGGCTTGGGCGCGGACAGGGTGAGGGGGCGCAACCGGGTGCCCTTGCCCCCAACAAGCATGATCGCTTCTAGCGGTTCACGAGGCATTGGTTTCTGCCTTAAGCGGTCGGTTCCATGGACAGCGGGTAGCCGTCGGCCTGGGCCGGCGACTCACGCAGCTTACTCAGGGCGCCCGGGGGCATCGCCCGGACACGCCGGAATTTGCCGCCAGAGCGTTATCGCTTGTAACGGGCTCGCTACCGGGGAAGAGCAATGCAGCCCCTATCCGGCGGCACCGGGTGATACCGACTCCGCGGCCCGCTTGTAGCTCGCCGCGTGCGCGGCCGCCGACGCCGCCCAGGTGAATTCCTTGGCCCGGATGTAGCCGGCCTCGCCTAGCGCGGTCCGCCGCTGCGGGTCGTCGAGCAGCGCCCGCAGCGCGGTGGCGATCGCATCCCCGTCCGGCTCGGTGTAGGCCACCGCTCCCCCGCCCACCTCGGGCAGTGACGTCCGGTTGGTGGTCAGCACCGGGGCGCCGCACGCCATCGCCTCAAGCACCGCCAGCCCGAACCCCTCACCCCGGGACGGCGCCGCCACCACGAGCGCGCCGCCGAGGAAGCCGGGCAGGTCGGCGAAGGGCAGGTAGCCCGGCCTGACCAGGCGCAGGTTGGCCGGAACGGCGGCGACCGCCTCGTCCAGCTCCTGGCTCCAGCCCCCGCCGCCGCCGAGCACCAGCGCGGGCGGGTTCTCCATATCGGCCACCGCCCGGGACCAGCCGCGGACCACGGCGGGCGCGTTCTTGCGCGGGGTCAGCGAGCCGAGGAACGCGATGTACGGCTTGCCGCGCAGCCCGAGCCGCGCGGTGACGTGCGTGACCTGCTCGGGGCTGGGCCGGTGGAACAGGTTATGGTCCACCCCGTGATAGGCGACGTCAATCCTGGCCGGGTCTATGTCGAGCATCCGGACCAGTTCGTCGCGGGTCGCGTTGGACGGCACGATCAGCCGCGTCGCCTGCCGGGCGGCCGTCATCGTGGCCGACTTCAGCGACCTGGCGCTGGTCGGCGAGTACCGCTCGGGGTCGGTGAAGAACGTGACGTCATGGATGGTGACCACGGTTGGCAGGCCGGGCCGCAGCGGCATCGAGTAGTACGGCATATGGAGAACGTCCGCGCCCACCCGCTGCGCCACGACGGGCAGCCCGCTCTGCTCCCAGGCAACCCGCTCAGTTCGGTGCCCGAGCCCGACCGGCCCGGCCACGATCGCGGCCTCCGGCGCATGCCGACGGTACCGTTCCTCGTCGGCAAGCTGGCAGGCGACAGCGAGCTCGATCCCGGTCGAGCCGAGCGCGCCGATCAACCCGTCAACGTAGCGGCCGAGCGCGCCGCGGTCGGCCGGCACCCCGGTCGCATCGACGAGTACTCGAAGTGCCACGATTCACGAGCTCCCTTCGACTGACATGCCGCGTCAAGCCTACGCCGGCGCCTGTTCGCCAGACGAGCATGACCAGGTAACAGTGATAACCGTCAGCATGACGGAACCGACTTGCCTGCCTTGATCGCATCGAGGTCGGAGATGGCCTGCGACAGCGTGGACACCTTCACCAGCCGCAGCCCGGCGGGGACCGCGCCCGCCGTGTCCGAGCAGTTCCCCGCCGGGGTAAGGAAGATCGTCGCGCCGGCCGAGCGGGCGCCCACCATCTTCTGCTGGATGCCCCCGATCGGCTCGACCTGGCCGGCGGCGGTGATCTCGCCGGTGCCGGCGATGAACTTCCCGCCGGTGAGGTTGTCCGGGGTGAGCTTGTCGACGATCCCGAGGGCGAACATCATGCCCGCGCTCGGCCCGCCGATGTTGCCCACGGTGAACTTCACGTCGAACGGGAACGTGTACTCCACCTGCACCTCGACCCCGATGACGGGCGTCCCGCCCGACTCCTTGGTCGCCACCGGGACGGTCAGCGTCTTCCCGTCGCGCAGCACCGTGAGGGTGAGCACCGTGCCCGCCGGATGGGCCGAGATCATCGCGCTCAGCTCGGCCTGCCCGGTCACCGGCTTGCCGTCCACCGCCTCGATGACGTCCCCGGCCCGCAGCTCCTTGCTCGCCGGGTAGCCGGGCACCGTCGACACCACGACGACCTGCGTCTTGTAGGCGATGTGGAGCGTGGACAGCGCGGCGGCGGTGGCCAGCTGCTGCGAGCCGGTCATCTCCTCGGTGTCCTGCGCCTGCGTCTGCTGCGCGGACTGCCCCGCCGGGAACAGTTCGCTCTCGGGGACCACCGCCTCCGACGGGGCCAGCCAGGAGCGCAGCGCCTGGAAGATGTTCATGTTCGTGCCGGGGCCGCCCTGGTAGCTGACCGTCACCAGGTTGAGGTGCCCGCTGGTGGCATACGTCGGGTGCCCGGTGATCGAGATAAGCGGCTGCCCCTGGAGCTCGCCCAGCGTGTTCAGCGTCGGCCCGGGCCCGAGGATCACATACGGCACAGGGAGAAACACCGCCACCGCGATCGCGACCACCGTCGCGAGGCCGGCGATGGCCAGCGTCAGGGAACGTCGGGACATGTTGGGAAGACTACGCGCTGCCGACCCATTCATCGGTACCGTCGGTGAACCGCTGGTGCTTCCAGACCGGCACCGACGCCTTGAGCTCGTCGATCAGTGCGTGGCAGGCGTGAAACGCCTCCGCCCGGTGCGCGCAGGCAACCCCGACTACCACCGCCAAGTCACCCACCTCCAGGTCACCGACCCGGTGCACCGCCGCCACCGCGATCGCGTCGGGGTACTTGGCCGCGATGGACTCGGCCACCCGGCCCAGCTCGGCCTCGGCCGACGGGTGGGCCGAGTAGGAGAGCCCGGTCACGCCCCGGCTGGCGTCGTTGTCGCGCACCGTGCCGACGAACAGCACCTCGCCGCCCGCCGTCGGGTCCGCGATCGCGGCCCGGACCTCGTCCACGGACAGCGCCGTGTCCCGGACGCCGATCAGCCTGATCTGGTTCACCTGTCCAAGGTACCGTGCCCTGCGCGGACGGACCGCGGCGCCCGGACCGGCGGGACCCACGCGTGCGTTCGGAAAATCTGCTCAGGTTTTATTTCTTTTGCGGGCGTGCCGGACAATCGCGGCCGTCCCGATCACGGCGGCGGCGGTGCCGGCCGCGCCGGCCGCCGTCAGGGCGGCGTCCTTGCGGGCGAGGCGGCGGCCCACCACCGCGTGGTGGCCGCCCCGGGCGGCGAGCAGCACCGACAGGGCCTCGGCGTTGCTGACCGACGGCTGCCAGCCGGCCGCCCGCAGCGCCGCGCAGTCCACCACCCACGGGTAGACCACGTAGCGCAGCTCCGCGGCGGGCGCGGGCGTCGCGCCGAGCCGGTGCAGCCGCTGGGCGGTGCCGAAGGTCAGCCGCGCGGGCAGCTCAATCGACTTCATCCCGCTGAGCGCCTCCACCTCGCCGCGCGAGAGCGACCCGTCGCAGCCCACCGCGAAGTCGCCGGCGACCAGACCCGCCGCCGCCAGCTCGAGCGCGGAGACCAGGTCATCGACATGGCAGAACTGCCAGCGCGGCTCGCAGCCCCGCACTGCGAGCAGCCGCGGCGCCTCGAAATGCCTGGTCAGCAGCGTGTCAACCGCGTCTCCGACCAGCGCGGCGGGCCGCACCACGGTCACCGACGTGCCCGGGTTGGCCCGCCGCGAGCGCCGGGCCAGCTCCTCGACCTCAAGCAGGTCGCCGGCCATGCTGCCGTCCGCGTCGGCCAGCAGCGGCGCGTCCTCCGGCAGCGGCACCGGGTTGTCCGGTCGCGCCCCGTACACCATCGCGCTCGTTACCAGCACGACCCGGCCGATCCGCTCAGCCGCCGCGGCGGTCAGCACCGTCTGGGCGCCGCGCACGTTGCGCGCGCGGCGCTCCCGCGGGTCCTGGTCGACCGAGGTGGACATGTCCGCGTGCACCACCACGTCCACCCCGGACAGCCGCCCGGCCAGCGCGGGGTCCCGGACGTCGGCAACCCGCCAGGTCACCCCGGCCACGTCCCCTCGGTGATCGTCGATCGCGACCACCCGGCCGACCAGCGGCGAGCCCGCGAGCCGCGCCGCGAGCGCCTGGCCGACCCCGCGCGCCGCACCGGTGACCGCCACCACCGGCGGTGCCTGCGCGGTGCTACGCTCACGGCGAACGCTGCGCTCATGGCGAACCTGCCGTCTGCCGTTTCTCAAAATCGGCTGCTCCCGAATAGCGTGTCGATGTATGACCCTTCTATCCTGCCCGACCCCTATCCACTGAGGGGGCCCATCATGGCTGACCGTCCACCCTTCGGGTTTGGCCCACCCAGCCGGCCCGGCGACGACGAACCGAACCCGCGGCGGTCAGGGACCGTCCGGCCCGTTCGGTTTCGGGCTGCCCGGCGGCGCCGATGGCCCCGGCGGGGCCGGCGACCCGAACCAGTTCGCCGACGCGCTGCGCCAGTTCGCTGACCTGCTCTCCTACACCGGCGGCCCGGTCAACTGGGACCTGGCGAAAAACCTGGCCAGGCATGCCATCGCCGGCCGCGGTGATCCGAGCGTGCTCGACAACGAGCGCGCCGCGGTGACCGAGGCCGTCCGTCTGGCCGACCTGTGGCTGGACGACGTCACCGCGTTCCCCTCGGGTATCAGAAAGATCGAGGCGTGGTCGCAGTCGGAGTGGCTCGAAGCGACCTTCCCGGTCTGGTCCACCCTGTGCGAGCCGATCGCCACCCGCGCAATCGAGGCGATGGGGTCGATGGCGGCCTTCGATCCCACCCGGCTCGACGAGGAAGTGCCACCGGAGATGCGGGCGATGCTGGCCGGGATGGGCGGCATGAACGCGTTCGCGCCCATGCTGCGGCAACTCGGCGGGGCGATGCTCGGCGGTCAGGTCGGCGCCGCGATCGGCGAACTGGCGAGCGAGATGGCCACCTCCACCGACATCGGCCTGCCGCTGGCCCCGGAGGGGACCGCGGCGCTGCTGCCGTCCGGGGTGACCGCGTTCGGCGACGGCCTGTCGGTTGACCCAGGCGAGGTCCGGCTGTTCCTCGCGCTGCGCGAGGCGGCCCACCACCGGCTGTTCGGCCACGTGCCCTGGCTGCGCCAGCACCTGCTCGGCGCGGTGGAGGCGTACGCGGCCGGCATCACGATCGACATGAGCAAGCTGCGCGACGCCCTGCCGGACATGGACATGTCCAACCCGGAGGAGGCGCTGCGCGGTGCGCTGAGCGGCGAGACGCTCTTCCGCCCGGAGGACTCCCCGCAGCAGAAGGCCGCACTCGCGCGGCTTGAGACGGCGCTCGCCCTGGTCGAGGGGTGGGTGGCGACCGTGGTCTCCGCCGCCGCGGACTCCCGGCTGGTGCACAGTGCGGCGCTGGCCGAGGCCATCCGCCGCCGCCGGGCCTCCGGCGGCCCGTCCGAGCGGACCTTCGCCGCCCTGGTCGGCCTGGAGCTCCGGCCCCGGATGCTGCGCGAGGCGGCGGCGCTGTGGTCGGACGTGACCGAGTCCAGCGGGGACGGCGGCCAGGGACGCGCTCTGGGCTCACCCGGACCTGCTCCCGACCGCCGACGACCTGGCCAACCCGGACGCGTTCCTGCGCGGCGCCAACGAACTGGACATCTCCGATTTCGAGGACGGCGCCGGCGGCGCGGCCGAGGACGAGGACGGCCCGGCCGGGCCAGGACGGCTCCGGGGCGGAGTAAGACCGGCACGCCCGCGGCCGATGCCGCGCCGCAGGTGCAGGCGGGGTGGGCCGGCCAGCCGCGCCGCTGCCACTGCCAGTCCGGCAGCACCACCTCGAGCGTGCCGTTGGCGGCGGCAGGCTCGCAGGCCCGGTCGATGAACGTGAGCGCCTGCGCGGCCGCGAGGGCGGCGGTCGCCGCCGCGAGCGCGGTGTCGCACGCCTGCGGCGCCGTGAGCGGGCCGCCGGCCCCGCCTGCCTGCGCCAGGATGACCGGCCAGGCCGGGTCCCTGGCCGCCTTGCTCAGGTCCACGCAGCGGGCGCAGGCCGTCCGCCCGGGCCGCACCAGCGGCCCGACCACCCCGATCGCCTCGTCCGCCTGCACCAGCAGGTGCGGTACGCGGTTGCGCATCAGCTCGGCGGTCAGCACCGGGTCGGGCCGGCCGGTGAGCACCGCCAGATCGGGCAGCCGGCTGCCGTCGTCGGCCGTGCGCACCTCCCGCGCCACCTGGTGCACCGCGCGGGCGACCCCCACCGACCGGCAGGTCGCCGACGTCGGCCAGCACGAGCCCGCCCGGCGTGGTGTCGGCCGGCGCCGTCAGGCCGGTGTCCAGGCAGCTCACCCAGGCGACACCGGACGCCGCGAGGAACGTCGCGACGCAGGCGCCCACCCGGCCCGCGCCGTAGACCCGCGCGAACGCCGCCCGGCGGCGGGCGAGCACCGCCGCCCCGCCGTCGCCGTGCCCGTAGGCCAGCGCCGCGCAGGCCAGCTCGGGCGTGATCCGCTCGAGCAGGTACCCGGGCAGGGTGGCGCGCAGGCTGGCCGGGAAGTCGTCGAGCACCCCGGCCGAGGCCAGCAGGCTGAGCACCCGGTCCACGGCCGGCTGGCCGATGCCGTACGTCGCGGCGGTCCGCACCACCTCGTCGGTGTCGCGTGACCCGTCGAGCAGCGACACGATCGCCGCGGCCTTGCCTAGCCCGGTCAGCGCGCGGGCCCGCCGGGGGTCGACCCCGATCTGCAGCGTGTCGCGATCCCGCCAGAGCGGCCGCAGGCCCGCCTTAAGTGCTGGTCTCATGCACAAAGCGTGACATTCGCCACCGACATTCCAGTCGCCACTGTCGCTACGCTAGTGACTCGCAGCGGTCGCTGGATAGTGACGGTTGCTATCCAGTGGGCGGAGCAATCGATGGCGGACAGGAGCGGGCGACGTCCCCAGAACGGCGATGTCCCCGTAGCAGCGTGCAGCGGACCGCCAAGCTGGCCGGGCTGCCGCTCGGCTTCGCCGGGCGGACCGCGCTCGGGTTCGGCAAGCGGATCGGCGGCCGGTCCGCCGAGATCGTCGCCCAGGAGATCCAGCAGCGCACCGCCGACCAGGTGTTCCGCGTCCTCGGCGAGCTCAAGGGCGGGGCGATGAAGTTCGGCCAGGCGCTGTCGATCTTCGAGGCGGCGCTGCCGCCCGAGATCGCCGGGCCGTACCGGGCGACGCTGACCAAGCTGCAGGAGTCCGCGCCGCCGCTGCCCGCCAGCACCGTGCACCGGGTGCTCGCCGCCGACCTGGGCGAAGACTGGCGGGCGAGTTCGCCTCGTTCGACGACATGCCCGCCGCCGCCGCCTCGATCGGCCAGGTGCACCGGGCGGTCTGGAAGGACGGCAGGGCGGTCGCGGTCAAGATCCAGTACCCGGGCGCGGGCAAGGCCCTGATCAACGACTTCACGCAGCTCGCCCGGGTCGGCCGGCTGTTCGGCCTGCTGATGCCCGGCCTGGACGTCAAGCCGCTGCTCGACGAGCTGCGCGACCGGGTCGCCGAGGAGCTCGACTACCACCTTGAGGCCGCCGCCCAGCGGGCGTTCGCCGAGGCCTACGCCGGGGACCCGGACATCTACGTGCCGTCGGTGGTCACGGAGACCGACCACGTGCTGGTGACCGAGTGGATGGACGGCACCCCGCTGTCGAAGATCATCAGCGACGGGTCGAAGACCGAGCGCGACCGGGCCGGCATCCTGCTGACCAGGTTCCTGTTCTCCGGCCCGGCCCGGGCCGGGCTGCTGCACGCCGACCCGCATCCCGGCAACTTCCGGCTGCTGGCCGACGGGCGGCTCGGCGTGCTCGACTTCGGCGCGGTGGACCGGCTGCCGGACGGGCTGCCGCCGATCTTCGGGCGGCTGCTGCGTATCATGCACGACCCGGACCCGGACATCACCGAGGTCGAGCGCGAGCTGCGGGCGGACAACTTCCTCCGGCCGGGCATCGCGGTCGACCTGGACGCGCTGCGCGCGTTCCTGGCGCCGCTGGCCGAGCCGTCCGCGCGTCGAGACGTTCAAGTTCAGCCGGGAGTGGATGCGCGACGAGGCCAGCCGGATGACCGACCTGAACGCCGTCGCCCGCAAGTTCAACCTGCCGCCGTCCTACGTGCTCATCCACCGGGTCTCGACCGCCGGGATCGGCGTGCTCTGCCAGCTCGAGTGCGAGGGCCCCTTCCGGGCCGAGGTGGTCCGCTGGGTCCCCGGGTACGCCGAGGGGCCCGGCCGAGAGTGGACCGGGATGGCCCTCGCGCGTCCCGGGTTCGGTTGACCGGCTGAAGACCGCTAGCGGGCGCCTGCATCCTCGACCTGAACTGGTCGACGGCCTGCCAGGCGTGCAGCAGTTCGCGCTCAGCGCGCTCCCGCCGCCGCTCCATCCGGTGCAGCACGACGACCCGGTGCGCGGTCGTTTCCTGTTGCGCCTGCCTAAGGCGCTCCTCGTGTCGGTCCCTCGCGAGACATTGTTCGATGTACATGTGCATGGTGAAGACCTCTTCGCATTGTGTGCGTTCGCTGTGTTGTTGAGCGCTGGTGGCATCGGTTGTCCGGAACATGTGTTCGTCAGTTATGACGACGGCTAGGCGGCCTGTTCATCGGTCTTGGCCGCACCGGTTATCTGGTCGGCGGATTCCTTGCGCGGACGGCCGCGGGGCCGCTTGCGCGGGACGATCGTTCCGCGCAGGAGTAGCTCCCCGCCCCAGACGCCCCACGGCTCACGCCGCTCAAGGGCGCCCTCGAGGCAGGCCTCGCGGGCCCGGCAGCCCTGGCAGAGGGCCTTCGCCGTCTCCACGTCGGCGGGCGCCTCGGCGAAGAACAGTTCCGGGTCGTCCGCACAGGGCAGGTCAAGGCCGGTCGGTACATCGGCCTGGCCGAAGAGCATCGCGATCGCCGGTCGCGGTGGTGCCCTGTCCGGCGCGCTCGTCGATGTACGGTTCGGCCACGGCGACCGTGTCGTACGCCGACGATATTGACTCGAACCCCGCCGCGCTTGTTGCGCTCACGGAGGCATCGGGCCGCTGCATCGGTGCCATCCCCTCTCGCTTGCTGGTCCAGTTGTGCTGGTCTGACGGGACCGGGCCTGCGAAACAAATGTGGCCGCGGACCCTGTATGCGGGTCCGCGGCCTTAGGGGATCTTGACCGGCCTTTCTTAGGCCGGTTCCCTTTCCGGATGCGGACCCGATGCGCCATCGCCGCCGGCGTTAACGCGGGTCTTGTAGACGGTGTGCTTACGGTTCGAGATAGCGGTCGGCAGGCCGGTCGCCGGAGCGGCAAGCTGCTTCGCCGTCATGGCCGGGATCTGCCGGAACGCGGCGAGACGCGCGTCGGCAGCCCTTGGCGGCCGGAACAGGATTCGGCGTGGCGGACATGGCTCATCCCCACGGCGGACAGATTGGCCCACGGCGAGCAGGCACCCGGGAACGCGGCGCCGCTCGGGGCAACCGTCACGTCAGTCGTGTTGTTCAGCACCGGGGCACCTCCTTCCACAGGGGTTCGTTGCTCTCGCCCACGGACATGAGGCATAGCCTACGAGAGGCTTCACGGCAGGGCAACACATTTTTGACCTGCGATTTCTGGTCGGAGACCAATGTGCTTCCCGGGGCGCAGACCAATCCTCGCGGCGTCAGCCGCGGGGCTTGCCCGGGGTGCGGATAAGGCCTTCCTGGACGACGGAGACCACCAGGTCGCCGCCCTCGGTGAAAACCTCGCCCCGGGCCAGGCCGCGGGCGCCGGAGGCGGAGGTCGTCTCCTGCGCGTAGAGCAGCCACTGGTCGGCCCGGAACGGGCGGTGGAACCACATCGCGTGATCCAGGCTCGCCCCGATGGCGGTCCCGTTGTGCCAGCTCAGGCCGAGATCGAGGAGCACCGTGTCGAGCAGCGTGAGATCGGAGGCGTAGGTCATCAGGCAGACGTGCAGCAGCGGGTCGTCCGGCAGCTCACCCTTCACCCGCAGCCACACGAGGTTGGCCGCCGATGGCCGCAGCGACGGGTCGACGGCCACCTCGACCGACATCGGGCCGACCGAGCGCGCGTCGATCGGGCTCTCCAGCACGTGCGCGGGGAGGGTGACCCCGAGCGCTTCGGCGAACCGCTCGGAGTTGGGCCGCAGTTGCTCGGGCGGCGGCGCGGCCGGCATCGGCAGCGCGTAGCTCGAGGCCGGGCTCGGTCCGCTGGAACGAGGCCGAGAGGGCGAAGATCGGCTTGCCGTGCTGGATCGCGGTCACCCGGCGGGTGGTGAACGAGCGCCCGTCCCGCACCCGGTCCACACTGTAGATGAGCGGCACCGCCGGGTCGCCCGGGCGGATGAAGTAGGCGTGCAGCGAATGCACCGGGCGGTCCGGCGGCACGGTACGCCCGGCGGCGACCAGCGCCTGCCCGGCGACCTGCCCGCCGTACACCCGCTGCACCGTCTCGTCGGGAGACTGGCCGCGGAAGATGTTGACCTCGATCTGTTCCAGGTCGAGCAGGTCGAGGAGCTTGCCGAGCGAGTCGCTCATGTGCGCCCCCGGTGGGCCGCCGCGGACGGGAACACCTCAGCCAGGAAGCGCGACCGCTGCCGCGCGGTCTCCGCGCCCGGTGTGCGGGCGGGCGCCCAGGACAGCGTCAGACGGACCCGCGCCCTGGTCACCGCGACGTAGAGCAGTCGCCGCTCTTCCTCGATGGCCTCGGCCGTTCGCGCGTGCACGATGGGCATTATGCCCTCAACGAGCCCGGGAATCAGCACCGCGTCCCATTCCAGCCCCTTCGCCGCGTGCATCGTGGCCAGCGTCACGGCGGCGGCGACCGGGACGTGCTTGGTGTCCTCCCGCTCGATGAGCTCGGCCGCGAACTCGGCCAGCGTCGCGCCCGGCCGGGACGCGGCCAGGTCCTCGGCCAGCCCGGCGATCGCCGCGAGGGATTCCCAGCGCTCCCTGACCGCGCCCCGCGCGGCCGGCGGCGCCGCGGTGAGCCCGGCCGAAGCGAGCACATGGCGGACGGCGGCGGGCAGCTCCCCCGGCAGCCCGGTCGCGTCGGTGCCGGCCCCCTCGGCGCGGGCCGCCCCGCGGATGAGCACCAGCGCCTGGCGGACCTCGGGCCGGTCGTAGAAGCGCTCGGCGCCGCGCACCACGTACGGCACTCCGCCGTCCGCCAGCGCCCGCTCAAACCGCTCCATATGCGCGTTGATCCGCAGCAGGATGGCGATCTCGTGGGCCGGCACCGATCGCTTGATCAGCGCCGCCGCCTCGGCCGCGACCCCGGCCGCCTCCGCCTCCTCGTCCGGGTAACGCGTCAGCACCGGATCGGGCCCGGCCGGCCGCTGCGCGACCAGCGCCCCGGACGACTGCGCCGCCGCGAGGCCGCCGGTGCCGGTGCCGCCGGCCGTCAGCCGGTTCGCCGCCGCGACCACCTGCGGGGTCGACCGGTAGTCGCGCACCAGCCGGACGACCGTCGCACTGGGGAAGTCGGCGGCGAATCCGCGCAGGTACTCCGAGGTGGCGCCGGTGAACGAGTAGATGGTCTGCTGCGGGTCGCCGACCACGCACAGCTCCTCGCGGCCGCCCAGCCAGGCGTCAAGCAGCAGCTTCTGCAGCGGGTTGACGTCCTGGAACTCGTCCACGGTGAAGAAGCGGAACTGCGCTGTGCACCTCGCGGGCGACGACGGGCTCGGTCAGCAGGATCGCCGCGGTCAGCTCGAGCACCGCCTCGAAGTCGATCAGCTGCCGGTCCCGGCGCAGCGCCTCGTAGGCCTGGTACAGCCGCCCGACATCCTCGAGCCCGGCCGCGGGCGCCCGGCCGGCCGCGGCCGCCGCGAACACGTACGAGTCGGGGTGCGTCTGGCAGACCTTCGCCCACTCGATCTCGGTCACCGCGTCGGCGAGCGCGCCTCCCGCGACCGAGAGCCCCAGGTCACGGGCGGCCTCGCGCAGCAGCGGCAGCTTCGACTCCACCAACTTGGGCGGCCGGCCGCCGATCACCTTCGGCCAGAAGTAGGTCAGCTGCCGCAGCGCCGCCGAGTGGAACGTGGCCGCGCGCACCTTCCCGGCGTCGGCGCCGAGCGCGCGCAGCCGTCCGCGCAGCTCCCCCGCCGCGCGGACGGTGAAGGTGAGCGCGAGCACGTGCGCGGGATTGGCGATCCCGGTCGCGACCGCGTAGGCGATACGATGCGTGATCGCCCGTGTCTTGCCCGTTCCCGCCCCCGCCAGTACGCAGACCGGCCCCCGGCTGGCCAGCGCCACCTGGCGCTGCTCCGGGTCGAGCGCGGCGAGGAGGTCATCGGGGTCCATCCGTCCCATCCTGCCGCATGTGAGGCCGGACACGGGGCCGGCGCGGGAACGCGGAGCGGGCGAAAGTTGTTACAGAGCGGAAGAAAGCGTTGCAGCTGGCGGTTAGCCCCAATCCACAAGGAGATCCCCGTGCCGCTCACGATGTACACCACGACCTGGTGCGGTTTCTGCAAGAACCTGAAGCGGCAGCTGGGCAAGGCCGGCATCGAGATCACCGAGGTCGACATCGAGCGCGACCCGGCGGCGGCCGAGTTCGTGATGAGCGTCAACGGCGGCAACCAGACCGTCCCGACCGTCCTGTTCCCCGACGGCTCCACTCTGTGCAACCCCTCCGCCGCCCAGGTCCAGAAGAAGCTGGGTGAGCTGGCCAGCACGGCTGGCTGAGCGAGGCAGGCAGTCAAGACCAATCATCGCGAACGCACGCGGCTGACCCTCCCCCGCCCGCGAATACGTTCACGAATGAAATTCGGGGTCTGTGGCGTTATACGCATAGTGTGTTGCTGGTGGCCTTTGGTAGTGGGGTCCTATCTGACCAGCGTGATGGTGCTCGCGGACCTGTTCGCCGCCGACCAGGCGGTCAGCGCCACCCCGGCCAGGACGGCGGGTCGTTACGGGGCGGCCACGGCGGCCAGGACGGCGGCCGCCAGGGCCGCCTGGCCCCTGCTGTTGGGGTGGAACGGGAGAGCCCATGAGCCCGGCAGCAGGCCCTCGACGTCCCTGACCCGCTCGGGCTGGCAGAAGTCGTGGCCAATGGTCGGGGTGTAAGTATTGACGTAGCTGGCGTTGGCTGCCTTCGCGTCGACCGCGAGCATGGCGTTGAGCTGGAGCTCGATCCCGCGCAGGTAGCCGATGTCGCCGCTGGTGATCGGCACCGCCGGCCAGCAGCCGCCGCTGAGCGGGAACAGGTCCGGGTAGCCGACCACAACGATCCGTGCCCGCGGCGCGCGCGCGGCGATGGCCGCGAGGACGGCGGCCATCCGCGGCGCCTCGGTCCGCACCGCGGCGGCCAGCTGGTCGGTCCCGCCCTTGGTGTAGTACGCCGCGCAGGGACTGCCCCATGGGTCGCTGAAGGACAGCTCCATGCACTTTTCGAGCACGCTGGTGAAACCCAGGTCGTCGCCGCCGAGCGTCAGCAGGACCAGGGAGTCGTCCGGGGCGAGCGCGTTGAGCTGCGGCGGGTTGGTGCCCAGGCCCGTTTTCTGCGCGGCCGTCATGTCCGCCACCCCGGCACTGGAGCAGGATACGTCGGTCAGGGGCGCGCCCAGCGCGGTGGCGACGAGCACCGGGTAGGCCTTGTTGGAGCGGAGGCAGCCGGGCGGCCTGGCGGTCGAGTCGGCCGGGAACAGGGCGCCCGACGTGTAGGAGTCGCCCAGCGCGACCACCGGGCCCGGCAGCGCCGGGAACGTGGCCGCCGACACCTGCGCCAGCTGGGCTGAGCCTGCCGCCAGGGCGGTGCCGAGGGCGGCGGCCGACGCACCGGTCGGCGGCTGCACGCTGCCTGAGGCCGGACCGGCCAGGCACGCCGCCGAAATGACGGTCGCCGTGAGCGCGCCCGCCCCGGTCAGCCAAACCCGCTTAGAACTCCACACAGTAGCACCTTTCATGCAGAGAGTTACCGATAAGCAGGCTAGCATCGCGCGCTTCGATCGCGGTCGAAATTACCTAAATGGTGCTATATATGGTGAATCTCGGGTAATGGTGCCATATATCGCGAGACTTACGTATTGGTGCTCTTGTTACTCCAAGGCTGGGCGAAGCCGACGACCTTGGTGTCGCCGGGCGCCGACCGCGGCGTGCCGAACTGGGAGACGCGGATCTCGAAGCCGGTCGCGTACGCCTCGATCATCGTGTTCTTGCCGATCACCAGGCCGACGTGCCCGGGCGACTTGACGGTGCCGTCCGCCCCGGCGAAGAACACCAGGTCGCCTGGCTGCACCTGCGCGGCGGGCACGTGCGGCAGGTCCGCCCACTGCTGCTGGGAGGTGCGCGGGATGTCGACGTTGGCCGCGCGGTAGGCCATCATGACCAGGCCCGAGCAGTCGAACGCGGCCGGCCCGGTGCCGCCGAACAGGTACGGCTTGCCCAACTGGCCCTCGGCGAAGTTGATCGCCGTCTGCACGGTCTCGTTGGGCGCGACGACCGAGGCCAGCAGGCTGTCCTCGGTGCAGGTGGTGTTGCCGACCACGGCCGCGTCGGCCGTGCCGGCGCCCTTCGGGGTGACCTCGGAGACGGTGTACCCGCCGCTGGCGTAGGTCGAGGCCCAGGAGAGCACCTCCTGGACGTACCAGTCCGCGTGGTTGTAGGCGAAGATCGCGGCCGCGGCGTTCTGCGCTACCCCGTGTGCGATCAGGTACTTGGCCGCGCCCGCGATCGCGTCCGCCGGATCGTAGACGCTAGCGGGGGGGTTGCCGTCCTCGACGGTGGCGAACGTGGCCCACGAGTTGCCCGACGCCCCCTCGATGCCCATCTGCATCGGCCCGGCCGCGCCGAACGCGTTGGCCCCGGAATTCACGCCGGGCAGGGTGGTCCGGCCGTCGTCGCTCTCCACCTTCCCGATGCCGGCCAGCACCGTCCAGGGCACGTTGTACTGGAGCCCTACCCGCTGAAACCAGTGCAGGTAGTTGGCCGGGATCGAGTTCGCGGCCACCGTGCTCGCGGCCGGCTGCACGGCGTTGGCGGCTGGTGGAGCCGCAGGTCGATCCGTCACCGCCGGCGAACAGCAGGGCGGTGCCGCTCACCACCAGCATCGGCACCACGAGGATGCAGAGCAGCAGGACGAGGGCGATCCCGATGACGGTGGGCCCGGCCGCGCGTCGGTTCACTGGTTACCCACGTTGGACAGCTGGATGTTGTTGACCTGCCAGCCAGCCGCGGTCGAGACCACCGTGATGTCGTACTGGCTGGGAGCTCGCGCTCGTCCCCTGCGCCGGGACCACCTGCTGCGCGATGGTGACCGAGAATGTGATCGACGCCGGGTTCGAGCCGAACGAGCTGATCGAGTTGATCGTGCCGCTGCCGGATGAAACCGCGTTGCCCGCTCCCCGCGCGGCCGTGCTGAAGTCGTTCGCGAGCGCCGTGTCCTCCTGCGCGGTGACCAGGCCGGCCATCTTGGCCCCGTAGGCGGTCTTGGACTCTTTGGAGTTCCAGGTGACGTAGTCCTTGGCGAACGCCAGCGTGGTCTTCGCCGCGGCGGTGAGGTCCGGCTGGGTGAAGGGCAGCCACTGGTAGATGTTGGCCCCGCCGGCCGTGCTGGCCGGCGGCGTGGCGGACGGTTCCGTCGCGGGCGGCGTGGCGGTCGCCGCTGCGCTGGAGGCAGCCGGGGTCGCGCTCGCGCTCGCGCTTGGCGTTGGCTTTGGCGGTGGGGCGGCGGCGGTGTTCCCGTGACTGCGCCCCTCGATCACGAAGGCGCCAAGGCCGACGAGCACGATGACGACGACGACGAACAGCAGCCGCCGCTGGCCGGGCGTGAGGTCCATGGCCAGCTCCCGCTACTGGGACCGGCGACGGGAGCGCGACCAGAACGGCGTCGCGGGCGGCGCCGGTGCGGCCGGTGGCGGGGGCTGCGTCGCCGTTGCGGTGGGCGCCGACCCGTTCCGGCGGACCGGCGGCGGCGGCGCCGGCCTGGCCGACGCCGGTGCGGCCGGCATCGGCCCGGTCCGGCGGTCCGGCGGCTGCGCGGGACCGCGCGCTCCCCCCGTGTTGGCGCCGGCGTTCCTGGCCCAGCCCGCCGGCCCGCCGTTGGACGACGGCGGGGCGCCGTTCGTCGACAGCGGCAGTGGCGGGGCCGTACGGCCGGTGCCGGTGCCGGCCGCCGGCCATTGCCTGGAGGCGCCGTGGCTGTCGGCCGTGGGCATCCCGGACTTCCCGTCCGTAGACGTCGCGCGGACACCGCCGCCGTCGGCGGTACCGCTCGCGGTCCCGTCGGCGGCCCCGCCAACGCCGTCGGCCGCGCTGCGCCGCGCCCAACGGGACGCGCGGGACGCGCTCGCGGCCGCGCCTGCCGCGCCGGGCACGGCTGCGCCCGCGGCGGTGGAGGACACCCGGCGGAAGGCGAAGGCGGACTCGCGCCAGGAGACCTCGGCCCGCTCGTTGGCGCCGAGCATGCCGTAGCCGACCGAGGAGAACAGGTGCTGGAACGGCTTCCTGTAGATGAACACCGCCACCGTGACCAGCGAGATCATCATGATCTTGAGCCCCCAGGGAAGCTCCTGATCGGGGGTTCCCATGATCAGCGAGTAGCAGTAGAGCAGGATCGACAGGACGAGCGCGATCGCGACCTGTTTCAGCAGCACGCCCACCAGCATCTCGAACCAGCGGATGGCGACCACCCGGCCGAACCCTGGATGCACCCCGATGATGAGGAAGAACGGACCGGCGACGAGCAGCAGCAGGAAGCCGAGCTTCAAGATGATCAAGGTCAGCGCGATCAGCAGCACCAGCAGGCCGGCCACGACCGCGGCGAACAGCGCGAAGAAGGCGATCTCGAGCCGGGTCGTCCACTGATTGCCCTGGAACAGCGAGTACACCGCCGGGTTCTGGGCCTGCAGGTTGTTCGCAATTCCGTTGTAGACGTCCTGCTTCGCCTTGGTCAGCGTGGCCGTTGGCTGCTCATTGGTCGCGAACGCCTGCGACCAGAGCAGGTTGCGGCCGTACTCGTTTATCAGGTTGGTCTTGGCCGCGGCCGTGCCCGGCTGGGCGAACTGGGTGGTGCCGAACTCGCCCTCCAGCCAGGGCTTGCAGACCAGGACCGACCAGAGCTCGTTGGCGTTCTGGTCCACCAGGCCGCTGCCCGAGGTGAACGCGTAGTTGGCCGAGACGGACTGCGGGTCGCCCGCCTGGACCGGCAGGCAGTTGCTGTCGTTGGTGGCGGGCAGCTTGTCGAACGCCGTGTTGAGCACCGAGGTGACGCCGTTGGACACGGTGGTGCCGACGCCGGTGAAGTCCTGCGGCTGCCCGATCAGCCAGATAGCGGCCGCGCAGGCGATCACCATCCAGATCGTGCCCTCGATCGTCCGGGTCGCGCGCTTGCGGATCAGGCCCTGCCAGGCGAGCCAGATCGCGCCGATGATCACGACCGGCGCGAGGAACGGGAAGTAGATCGCCTTGCCCAGCGCCTTGATCAGCGTGTCAACCGAGCTGCTGAGCCAGCTGAGGATGTTGGTTCCGGCCGCCGACTGGTACACGGTGATCGTGACCCGGTCGAGCGATTTGGCCATATCGAAGACCATGCCGGCCACGTTGTTGCCGATCAGCGAGGTCATGTCCGAGCATTGCAGCCCGGTCGCCGCCCAGAACTGGCCGGCCGTGCCGTAGTTGTCGTAGAGCGTCATGCCGACCGTCTGGCTGCCGGGGGTGGTGATCAGCGAGTTGATGCCCGACGTGGCCACCTCGGGCACGGGGGTCCCCGGCGAGCAGATGTTGTTCAGCTCGCCGCCCAGGCCGGAACCGGCGCTGCACAGGTCGACCAGGCCGCCGAGATCGCCCAGGACCGGCACGCTGCAGACCCCGCCGTCCAGCGCGACCAGCGAGTTCCTGCTGCCCTCGGACAGCCGGGCGGCAGGCTCAGCCGCCGCCGCCGGGGCAGCCTGGGCCGCGCGGGCGGCGGGCGCGGCGGCGGCCGCCCGGGCGGCCGGGGCGCTGGTGGCGGCCGAGGCCGGCCGGCCCAGGAAGAGGCCGCTGAGCACGACGGTGAAAAGCGCTGCGGCCAGCAGCAGGGCACGAGCAGGCCCACGGACCATCCGTGGCCGGCCAGCTCGAGCAGGGTGGGATGCAGCCATCTCGTGAGGCTCCTGTATTCGGCGGTGCTTACGGGGAGGTTGTCGCCGCCGGCTGTGGTTGCCGGCGGGCTCGTGTCGGGTTTGTGTCGATCCAGTCCCGTAGTTCTTCGGATACGAGATCGACGCCGATGCGGCCCGCGCGGTCGTCGAGATCACGGAAAACACATTCACCGTTGCCCAGGGCACGAAGGATGGCCTTGTGCTCCTCGGACGGCTCAACCCCGAGGAGCGAAAGCACGTTCGTCACCTCGGAACGTTCCGATGACCGGAACGCGAAAACACTGGAAATGCAGTTGGTCACCTGTTCCTGCAGCAAGTCGCCCGCGTTCTGCGAGATGAGGACGAGCGCGGTGTTCCTCGACCGCCCCATCCGGGAGACCTCGGGGACCAGCTTGGCCCCCTCCGGCGTGGAGGTGATCGCCCACGCCTCGTCGAGGAAGATCGCCTTGGGCGCGGTCCGGTCCACCGTGTTCATCAGCCGGCGGGCGAACTGCGAGACCAGGTAGAGCAGCGCCACCGACAGCCGCTGCTCGTAGGAGTAATCCTCCCGGCCGGTGGTGGTGTCCGGCAGGGTAAGGCCGCCGAGGGTGAAGACGGTCGTCCACCCCTCGGCGTCGATCTGCTGCCCGCCCGACGGCGAGAAGCAGAGCCGGGCGAGGCGCATCTCCGAGACCGAGCGCATCACCGCGCCCAGGTTCTTCCAGGCCGGGTCGTCGGACTCCTCGAGGTGCCGGACGACCTTGCCGAGCGACGGCCGCGGCCCGAGGGCGACCGCGCCGACCGCCTGGATCATGGCCGACTCGCGCTCCTCGCTCATCCTCGGCAGCAGCAGGCGGAGCGTCTCCGTCGCCATCGTGCGCTTCTCGGCCAGGTCATCGCCGAACGAGAACGGGTCGAGCAGCCCGGCCGCGGCCGACGACAGCGGCAGCACCCGGGCCCGCCGCCCGGCCTTGGACAGGAACTCGGCCAGCGGCTCGAGGTCGCCCTTGGGGTCGATCACCGCGATCGTCGCGCCGCGCAGCGCGAGCTGGTAGATCAGCAGCATCGCGAGGGTGGTCTTGCCGCCGCCCGGCTCACCGGTGATCGCCACCGCGGTCGGCCGGTTCCGCGCCGCCGCCAGCATCGGGTCAAAGTGCACGACCGAGCGCGCCCGGCCCAGGGTCTCGCCGATGTACGGGCCGATCCAGCCCACCCCGTCGGCGATCCGGTCGCCGAGCTCCACCGTCGCGGTCGGCATCCCGCCCGCGATCGTGTAGAGCGGCTGCCGCTGCACGTACGACGACAGCCGGACCTTCTCGCCCGGCAGTGACTCGCTCAGCAGCGAGAACTGGTCGCCGGTGGAGTTGACCAGGTCGATGCCGATGTCCCGGTAGTGCTCGGTGACCGCCTCCACCCGGCGGACGCACAGCTCCCTGGTCGGCGCGGTCACGATCAGCCGGTGCCAGCCGTAGACGAAGGGCAGCCGGTCCTTGGTGATGCCGTGCTCGAGCATCCGGGCGGCCGCGATCTGCTCGGCCAGCGCGATGGGCGCCTCGGCCCCCGCCTCGCGGATGTGCGCGTCCATGTCCCGGGCGTGCGCGAGCCGCCGGGATACGTCCTTGGACGCCTTGGCCGGCGGGATCAGGTGCATCCGGGAGGAGACCTCGACCGGGAACGGCAGCGAGTCCGCGTAGTGCAGCCACGGTTCCCCCTCGGGGAACGCCATCACGTCGGGGAAGCGGGCGAACGACAGGAACGCGGCCCACGACTCGCCCTCGACCTGCTCAAGCCGGAGCATCGTGCGCCCGTTGTGCACCGTGCCCTCGTAGAGCTGCTCGATCTCCCCCGCGCCCCAGCGGCGGCGGCGGGTCGCCGACGGCGGCGCGTCGCCCAGCGAGCCCATCAGGGTGTGCCGGAAAAGCCAGGCCACCTCGCGCGAGACTGGCATGCCGGGCGGCCAGCGCGGACGCGGTGAGCGCGCGGCCGAGCCGCTCGGCCGTCTCGGTCCACTTGCCGACCTCGCCCGCGGGCAGCGCGTCCTCTTCGGGACCGCGGGAGCGTTCCGCCGCCTTGAACGGGTTGCTGAAACTCCCGAACAGGCCGCCGCTCAACTGCGCCCGGACGGACCGCTGGCCGAGCCGGACCCCGAGGTAGATCTCTTTCGACCAGAAGTCCTTCGCCCACACGTGCTGGTAGATCGTGTCCAGATACTCCCGCCAGCCGGGGCCGCCGTCGGCGGTGTTGTCCAGGCCGGTCGCCCACTCCACCACCGGGTACGGCCGGTGCGCGATCCGCAGGTGCACCTCGGCGTCCGGCATCCTGATCGCGGCCAGCGCCACGGTGATGTTGGTCGCCAGCGCCTCGCGCTCTTCGGGCGTGGTGAACTCATACGAGACCGACGGCACCCGGTAGAACGCCCACGCGTGGGTGTCGGTCAGCAGCACCCGGTCGTCGAAGTATCGGATCGCCGCGCGGTTGCGCCCCTTGGACTTTCCGCTCACCACGCCTCCCGATTCATTGGGCCCGCACAGAAACCACGGCCCGTTCCATATCTCATTGCTTTGTCCTGACCGGCGCGGCGGCGAGTCCCGCGACGAGAACCCCGGCCAGGGCCGTGTAGGCGACGCGCGTCTGCGGGCGCAGAGTGGACGGGCCGGTGACCGCCACCGGCAGCATGTCGTCCCACGGAATCCGGACGATCGCGCGCGAGCGGCCGCGGGCGATCGATTCGGCATGCTCCACGTCCGGCAGCGAACGCCGGGAGACGCCGTTGATCACCGTCACCGACCGCATAGCCAGATCGGCATAGCCGTTGTTGTCGAGCCAGTCGCGGGTGTCCGCGAGCGCGCCCGCCGCCTCCGCGTTGGCCGGCACCACCACCACCAGCTCGTCGGTGACCTTGAGCAGCTTGGTCAGGCCGGGCGGCCCCGGGTCGAGCATCGTCAGCGGGTAGTGCCGGTTGAGCTGCAACGACCAGCTTGATCTCATCGCCTTCGCGCAGCTGCTGATGGGACGCTATGACGTCGAGCCTGGCCGGGCTCGGCTTCGGGGTCGGGTTGAGGCCGTCCGGGCGGTTCTGCATCACCGGCTGCGGCGGGCGGCCGGCCAGGATCTCATCGAGCCAGGCGGCGGGGGCGCGGTAGCGGGCCAGCGTCCCGTCGTGCAGGTCCACCGCGGCTACCGGCTGTTCGCGCAGGCTCGCCAGCATGGCGCCGGCCATCAGGGCGGTGACCGTCTGGCCCGCGCCGCCGGTGCAGCCGAGGACGAGGATCCGCTTGGGTCCGGCCACGGGCAGCCTGGCCCGGTTCCGGTCCAGCGCCTCCTGGTCCCGGGCGCCGGGGCCATGCGAGGCGCCCATCCCCGTGACGATCTTGACCTTGCCGTGCCAGGACGGGTTCTGCTCGCGCGAGGGGCCGCTGAGCGCACGCTCGACCGACGGCACCGCGCGGTTCTGGGCCTCGTTGACCGCCACCGGCGCCGGGGCGGCGACAGGAGCGGCGGCCGGAGCAGGCACGGGAGCGGGAAGAGGGGCAAAAACGGGCGCCGGCGCAAAGGCAGGGGCGGGGATCGGAGCGGGCGCCGGCGTAAAGGTAGGGGCCGGGTTTGGAGCGGGCGTGAGGGCAGCGGCCGGGACGGGCTCGTGGGAGTGCTCGAACCTGGCCCGGTCAGCGGGCACCGGGGCGACCGGCGCATGGGCAACAGGCGGCGGCACGGGCCCGGCCAAGGCTGGCGCATCCTGGTGGAAGATTTCCCGGAGCGCCGCGGGCTCGTCCCTGGCCCGAGCAGGCTCGACCGCTTGCTCGACCGGGACGGGCGCAGGCTCCTGCGTGACCGGAGCGGGGACGGCCGCCTCGTCCGACTGGGCCGGCGCTCAGGAACGGCGAGGCGGGGCGCCTCGGCCGCCTGCACGACCTGGGCAGGCTCAGCCGCTTCCACGACCGCGGCGGGCTCAGCCTCGTGGACGGCCGGGGCGGGCTCAGCGGCCGCGTTCGCTGACGGGGCCCGGCTCAGGAACGGAGGCGGGCTCACGCTCGCGCACGACCGGACCGGGTTCTGCGTCCCGAACGACCGGGGCGGTCTCGGCCACCTCCGCGACCGCGGCGGGCGCGGCCGGTTCGCTGGCAGGGGCAGGCTCAGGGACGGGAGCCGGCTCGGGGTCTTCCTCCACAAGCGCAGGCCGAGCCTCGACCACGGCCGGGCGAGGCTCGGCCTCGACGGCGGCAACCGCGTCCACCACGACCACCTCAGCGACGGCCTCGCGCTCGGCCTCGGGCTCGGGCAGGCCGGGGATCTCAGGATGGGCATCGCGGGCGGGCGGCGGGGTCTCCGCTGGCGCCCAACGCTGGTCGGGTGCCGGACGCTGGTCGGGTGCCGGACGCTCTTCCGGCGCCGAACGGACGGGGCGGAGCGGCCGGGGCGGCGCTGGCCAGGTAGTGGTCCCGAAGTTCGCGACCGGTGCGCCCGGGGCTGACGGGGCCGGCGGCTTGGCGGGCGACGGCCGCTGGCCCGGCCGGTCATGCGACACCTCAAGATGCGCCGCGGCAGGTGCGCCGCCGCGCGCCCGCACCGGCGTGCCCTCGACCATCCCGGGCACCACCAAGGGCGGCTGCGAACGGACGGGCGATGGGGCAGCCGACGGGGTGGGCCGGGTAAACGGACCGGTGCGGGCCGTTGGGGGCACGGGAGCTGGCAGCGCGGGAGCTGGCCGGCCACGGCCGCCGGACCCGAGGGCCAGGATCTTCGAGCGCCTCGACCTGCCGGGTGCCGCTCCGGGGGTGTTCTTGGCCGGGCGGCCCGGGCGGCCAGCCGGCTGCCCATGATCGCGTTCCCGGACCGCGACCGTAGCCGCGGCGGCGGTCAGAGCGGCCACCGGGACGCCGACCATCTCCCTGCCGTCCCTGGTCACGGCATCCCTGGCCAGGCCGGCCTTCACCGTCGCCGCCATCGACGCCGTCGCGGCGCTTGGTGCCACAACGCCGGACCGCCGCGGTGCCTGGCGACCACGCCAGACGCGGGCGGTTAGAACCATCTGGTCCTTCTCGCTGAGTGGCACGAGCCTGACCCAGGTCCGCGGCTCGGTCAGGTAGCGCGCCTGCGACTCGACCAGTTCCGGCAGTCGCTTGCCCTCGATGACCGGCCGGGTGGTCAGCCAGGTGAGCAACCCCGGGGGCAGCACGTACAGCCAGAGCAGCGTGTGATTGAAAGGCAGTCCTACAGCGATCAGCAGAACGATATACGGTACCGTGATCGCGGTGAATACGGCGAGCCAGTTGATCGGCAGCGGCATAGGCAGCCGGAAATCATAAAGCTTGTATAGCCGCTTCTCGATGCGCCAGATATTCGTATACGTGGGCAGGTCCACAGGACTGTGCTCCTCAGCGAGATATAAGCTCAGTGAACCCCGAGTGCGTTCGCTATCCCCGTGGCCAGTGTCTGCACGATGCTCGGCGTGTAGAAAATCACGGCGATCGCGACAGCCAGCACAATGAATTGCACGAACCGAGTGATCTCTCGAGTGAAGAGGAAGAACAGTGCCACGATGCCTACGATGCCGAGGAACAGCGGGCCGAAGAGGCTCTGTAGGTAGGTGACAAGGCCTTGGGTGCTGATCGCCGCCTGCGGGGCCGCAGCGGCGATGATCGATACGGACATTACCCTTCCCTTCCGTGGACATCAGTGCGCATGCGGGGACGCCCAGGGCGGGCGTCGATCCACATGCTCTGTCGGCCGCGCAGGCCGCGCGGGACGGCCAACGATGACGTGAACCAAGTCATTGGGTTCCCATCGGCTGCGTAGATGCACGGATGTCCTTTACATACCATCTTCCGCTTTGCTGGTCGATGACCGACATGTCGTAGCTTGTGGCGAGTCGCGGCGCGGCCAGTCACACCTTGCCTGGGAGGCATCAGGTCCACGGTTGCGGCACCGCGGCGTGTCGCGAACCTTGGGGGAACGTCGCCTCCAGTGCGCGCCCCGAGCCCGGCCGAGGCCGATGGTTCTGCACCGTACACGGGCGACTCCGCACCGCTATCGAGGCCAGCAAGGCTTCGCCTTTGCACCATCACTCCTCTACCCGCTCCTACCTGCCAGCCAGGTACGAGCGCGCTAATGCCGTCCCACGCTCCATTGTGCGGCATAAATCGACCACACGTGCGGCATTGGAGCCGACAAACCGCACCGATCCGATACTGGAGTTGCCTCCAGTCACATGCGACACAGTTCCGGTTCCACCACCGACACGGAGCCCCGAGCCGAAGGTAACTCGTTACATAGTGATACGCAACGACCAACACGACGGTTCAACACATCCGGGAAAAATCTTCATCGTGGCCGGTAACCGACCTGCACCCGGCCACTGAGCCGGAAAAGCGACAATTACTTTCCGTAACCATTTACCTCACCCAGGCCTCACTACCCCGAGTTGCGCGCCTCTCGCCCCTGTCCCGGAAGATTTTCAGGTTCGGCCGGCCGGAATGGTCCGCCCGCCTAGGCGGAGGTTCCGGATCCGCCTGGGCCGGGCCAGCCGGCCGTGCGGCTTGGCCTGCCCGAGGGCCAGCTCCGTTGAGCATCCGCCGGGGGCACCGAACCGGTTCGCCGGCTGCCCGGCCGAGCGGGGAACGCGGTGGGTTCCTTCTTCCTGGCACAGCTCCTTCTACCTGGGAGAGTTCTTTCTGAGAGTGCCGGAGTTAAGACCTCTGTGCGGGCTAAAGAGCCCAAGCGCCTTTGCCCACGATCTCGGCTCCTATATCGACGTTCTTGATCTTGGTAGACTTATAACGATAAATCGGGCATCGGTGCGGCGGCGCTGCCGTCCCGGGATTTTAGCCATACCCAAAGATCTTTCCGTGAAAACGGAAACAGGCCGGCCCCGGGTCTTATCAATCGCGTTACTCTTGGACGTCTCATATCAAGAACGCCTGACCGCACCAGAACTCCCGGCGGCCCACGCCGCACCATTCACCACTCGCTTCCGAAGGCCTCAAGTTCGGCTAGGCGGTGCTCCAGAAGCCGCTTTATCAGGTCGGCGGGCAACGGACGGTCGTAGGGCAGCTTGATGAAACCCTCGCCCGACCCGAACCCGGCCGCCTCGACCTCGGCGCGGTGGCCGCCGAACCAGCCGGTCGGGAACCGCAGCGAGCAGTGCTGCTTGAACGCCTGCAACATCCACAACCGCACGTCGTCCTTGAGGTAGACGGGGTTGTTCCAATGCAGCGTCTCGACCAGACCGGGCGCCGCGGCCCGGCTAAGCTCGCGCAGTTTTTCCAGATGCGGCAGCTGGACATCGGACAGGTGCGCGTAGTAGTCGGCGATATCGGCCCGCTTCTGCATCGGCATAGGGCCAAGATTAGTACGCCGACCCAGGTCAGCTCATGGTTCGCGAGGTCACGCCTTCGGTGGACCAAGCAGCGCGTCGGCCATAGCGCCTACGCCGGCGACCAGTGCCGCCCTGTGCCGAGTGCGTCTGGCGCTCTCTTCGCCGCCATCAGGGTTACGAATTTCCGGCGGTGTGGTGTTCCACGCCTGCACCGCGGCGACCGTCAGCATCATGGCGTCCATCGCGGTTTCTGCGGATGAGCCGTGCGCCTCTGCGATCGCCTGAGCCTTGCCCAGGTGCGCCTCGAGTTCAACCGGTGACGCCCCGGGGCGCTCAAGCATTTTCCATTGGGTCAAGCGTTGCAGCGCGAGGTCGGTTGTCAGCTCGTCGAACAGCGCGCCGGCGTACCCCGCGAGGTCGGCCGCATCCATGGGCACCGCATCGGCCAAGACCGTGAGACGCCGGGTGAGAACGGCGTCGAACAGCGCCTCCTTTGAGCCGAAGTAGGCGTAGATCGCCTGCTTGTTGGCCGACGCGCTCGCCGCGATCCGATCCACGCGAGCGCCCGCGAATCCCTCGCGCACGAACTCGTCGCGTGCGGCCTCGAGCAGCCTTGCTCGGGTCGCCGCTGAGTCGTAAGCCATCTCCCCATCGTAAACCAACTACCTGGTTGCAATCCAAGGTAAGCTGTGCCCAGAGTTCCAACTATCTAGTTGGTTTTAACGAAGGAGGGACATGACTACCTTGAGCAGCAGCATCTCGACCCCGTTCAACGCCGAGAGCACCGCTAGCGATGTCATCGGCGACGTGAACCTGAGCGGCAAGCGTGCCCTCATCACCGGTGGAGCGTCAGGGATTGGCCGTGAGACCGCACGCGTCCTGGCCGGTGCCGGCGCGGACGTCACGCTGGCGGTGCGCGACCCGAAAACAGGCCGGGAAGTAGCCGACGTGATCAGCGCCGAGGCTGGGAACATTCCGCTGGACGTAGTCCGACTGGACCTTACCGACCGAGGGAGCATCCAGAGTCTCATCGCTGGATGGAGCGGTCACCTCGACATCCTCATCAATAACGCCGGCGTCATGGCCATCCCTGAAATCGAGCGCACCGCACAAGGATGGGAGCGCCAGTTCGCCACCCACCATCTCGGCGCGGCCGAACTCGCCCTCGGACTCCACGGTGCGCTCGCGGCCGCGGCCTCAGCCCGCGTCGTTCAGGTCGCGTCGTCCGCCCACCTGATGTCGCCGGTTGACTTCGACGACATCAACTTCGAAAGTCGCGGATACGAAGGCTGGACTGCCTACGCCCAGTCAAAGACGGCGATGATTCTCTTCACGGTTGCGTTGGCGAACCGCTGGAAGGACGAGGGCATAACAGTCAACGCCCTTCACCCGGGAGCCATCATGACGAACCTGCAGCGCCACCTCGACGACAGCCAACTCGCGTTCGTCGGCGCTAAGGACGCGCAGGGCCATACGCTCAGCGTTCCCCCCGGCTGGAAGACGATAGAGCAGGGCGCGGCCACCAGCGTCTTCCTCGCCGCTTCGCCGATCGTCGAAGGTGTGACCGGACGCTACTTCGAGGATGCGAACGAGTCGCCCATCCAGCCCAACCCCGCGCCAGGCGCCTCCGGCGTCGCCGCCTACGCGATCGACCCAGCGCTAGCCGATCGTCTGTTCGCGGTGACGGTCGAAATGCTGGCCGCTAACTAGATCTTTAGGTGGTCGGAGAGGCGGCTATCTCCTCGACGCTGTCCAGCTTCTCGGCGGCCAACCCGATGGCTACACGTTGAACCTGAACTCGACCACGTCGCCGTCGCGCATGACGTAGTCCTTGCCTTCGATGCGGGCCTTGCCCACGGCGCGGGCGGCGGCTACTGAGCCTGCCGCCATCAGGTCGTCGAAGGAGACGATCTCGGCCTTGATGAAGCCGCGCTGGAAGTCGGTGTGGATGACGCCCGCCGCTTCGGGGGCGGTCGCGCCGATCGGGATCTCCCAGGCGCGGGTCTCCTTCGGGCCCGCGGTCAGGAACGTCTGCAGGCCGAGAGCACGGAACCCGGCCCGTGCGAGCTGGGCCAGGCCAGGCTCGCCGAGGCCGGCCTCGGCCAGCAGCTCGGCGGCCTCGTCGTCGGGCAGCTCGGTCAGGTCGGCCTCGGTCTTGGCGTCGAGGAAGACCGCCTCGGCCGGCGCCACCAGCGCCGACAAGCGCTTTTTCAAATCTTCATCCGACAAGTCAGATACGTCCATGTTGAAGACGTAGATGAATGGCTTGGCCGTCAGCAGGTGCAACTCCCGCAGCGCCTTCAGCGAGATTCCGGCCTTGGCCGCCCCCGCGAACAGCGTCGTCCCCGAGTCGAGTACGGACACCGCCGCCTCGGCCGCCGCGGCGGTCTCAAGCTTCTCCGGGTCCTTGGAGAACTTTGTCTCCTTGGTTAGCCGGGGTGTCGCCTTCTCCAGCGTCTGCAGGTCGGCCAGTATGAGCTCTGTGACGATCGTCTCGATGTCGCCCTCGGGCTCATCCGACCCCTCGACCCGGGTCACGTCCGGGTCGGCGAAGACCCGCACGACCTGGCAGATCGCATCGGTCTCGCGGATGTGGCCAAGGAACTGGTTGCCCATCCCCTGTCCCTCGGAGGCTCCCTTAACCAGGCCGGCGATGTCGGTGAAACGGACCGCGGCGGGCACCACCCGCGCCGAGTTGTAGAGCGAGGCCAGCGCGGCGAGCCGCGGATCGGGCACGCCGACGATGCCCACGTTCGGCTCGATGGTGGCGAACGGGTAGTTCGCGGCCAGCGCCTCGGCCTTGGTCAGCGCGTTGAACAGGGTGGACTTGCCCACGTTGGGCAGACCGACGATTCCGATAGACAGGCTCACGAACGGCGAGTCTAGTGCCGCCGGCCGTGACCCTCAGAACGCGGAAGTCCCGTTGCGTTGTTGAGCCGGGCGGCCGCACCGGGGGCAGATCCATTCTGGCCACCGCTCCGAAGGCCGGGTGAGGTCCGGCAGAACCAGGGAAGTTTCCGCGCAGTTCTTGTTGGTGTTTCGAAGAGTTACGACTCATGTACTCGTAGCTACATCGGGGGACGCTATGAGTGACTTCAACGCGGCGTATCCGGGGTACGAGGCGACGGCCCGGCTAGACGAGCTGCGGGCGACCGAGTACTCGTACCTGGACGAGGGCGGGCACGTCTACCTGGACTACACCGGGGCGGGACTGCCCGCCCGGTCGCAGATTGTCGCGCACGCGGCGCGCCTGCGATCCGGCGTGTACGGGAACCCGCACTCGGAGAACCCCACGTGGCGCCGTCCGGGTCTCGCTCGGCGTCGCGTCGACGATCGACGACGTGGACGCGTTCCTGGACTTCGCCAAGCGCACCTACCGCGACCGCCGCCCGGACCCAGCCGGGCTGTCCCCCGCAACAGCTGCTGACGGGACCGGCCGTCTACCCGATAGAGCCTGTCGGCTACGCCAATGACACCAATGGCCGATGTTGTTGGCGTAGCTGACATGTTCCCGGCGGCTGGTTGGCGTAGCCGGCCTGGGGGGCCGTGTCGAGGGCGAAGGCGGCGGATGAGGGTGCGCGCCGTCCGCGGCTTGGGGCGGCTGCGCCCTCGACGCGGACTGCCCGGTCAATGGCGTCCGGGGCGGCCCGGCGGATCATCGTTCCCGCCGTTCACAGCCGCGCGCGTCTTCCTATCGGTTCTGACCACCCCGGTTCGCCTTCCTATCAGTTTTAACCATAAAATCCCGACAATTCGGGCGCTGAAGTGGTCGGAACCGATAGGAAGATGAAGAGAAGTGGTCAGAACTGATAGGGAGCTGGCTGCGGACGCCAGTGCCTGGTGGCGCCGGGCGCGGGAGCTGGCCGGCGCGAGAGCCGCCGGGCCGGCCGGGTGCGCCCGGCGATTGCGACCCGCTTTCTCGATTGCGTACGCGGCTTCGATCGTGAGGCCGCGCCCTGGGGGATTTGGCGTGTGCCACTAGAGGATGTCGTTGGCGTAAGTGACAGGTCGGCTGGAGCTGGGCAAGCCTCAGGCCGTGCCGACGGGCGTCCTGCGGGCGATGAGGGCGGCCGTCGCGGCCAGCAGCGCGACCGCCAGCAGCGCGAGCGCCAGCCAGTCGCCCCATGCCGGATGGCCGAGCAGGGCGAGCAGCGCCGCGGCCAGCAGGACCAGGGGCACGGCGACCGCCAGGGCGGTCAGCCCGCCGGACGGCACCGGGGCGGCGGCGGAGATGAGCAGCCCGAGGGCGAGCGCGACCACCGATGACAGCAGCAGGGTCGCGAACACCGGCCCGTAGCCGCCATGCAGCCGGCCCGCCAGGCCCGGCACCAACAGCACGATCGCGTCCGCGACGGCCAGCAGCGGAATCAGCACGGCCGCCTTAGCCAGCACGTACGCGCCGGAGCTCAGGCCGCAGAAGCGCTCCGCGCGCAGCGCGCCAACCTCGGGGCGGATCTGCGGCGCGCCGTAGGCCAGGCCGATGAAGAACCCGCCGAACACCGCCCAGAACGCGCCGCCCGGCCGCGCCGGGTCGAGCGCCCCCAAGCCCAGCAGCACGGCAAAGGCGACTGCCACCGCGGCCGGCGCGCCCGCCAGCGCGGCCAGGGTGGGCCGTGACCGGACCAGCACGTCGACGTTTCGCCTGGTCAGCACGGACCATTGGCGGAACGGGCGGATCGCCCGCGCGGCCGTCCGGCCCACCGGGGGAGCGCCCGCCTGGCCCGCCTCCAGGTCATACGCGGCCAGTCCGGCGTCGAGTGGACCGGCCGCGACCCCGGGACCCGAATAGCCGGTTTCGGCCGGGCCATCGTCTACGTCGATCGCGAACAGGCCAGTGGACGCGCGCCCGGCCGAGTGCGGGCCCGCCGTGTCGGGCACCAGGCGGGCCGGCCCCGGTAGCGGCGCAACGGTAGGGGAAACCGAGAAACCCGGGACCGTTCGGGAGAACTGGGGAAACCGGCGTGACCATGCCGCCGCCGGGTCGCCGAGGCCGGCCAGCCGCTCGTATATCTCGTCCAGGCTGTCGGCCGCGAAGTAGTCGCAGGCGGCGTCCGGCGTGCCGAAGAACGCCAGGTGGCCGCCGGTGGCGAGAACGGCCACCTTGTCGCAGCGGGCCGCGTCGAGCGGGTTCTGGGTGGTGAGCACCACCGTGATCCCGTTGTCGCACAGGCGGCGCAGGCGGCGCATGACCTCGGCCCCCTGGGCGGGGTCGAGGCCGATCGTCGGTTCCTCGAGAAAGAGCTCGGCCGGCTCGGCCAGCAGCTCGGCCGCGATGGCGGCGCGCTTGCGCTGGCCGGCGTCCAGCTTCCCGGCGGGGGTGGCCGCCCGGGCCGCCAGGTCCACCGCTCGCAGGGCATCGGCCACCGCGCCGTCGGAGGCGCCGGCGCCGCGCAGCGCGGCCGAGTAGCGGAGCGCGCGGTCAAGCGGGAGAGCGGGGTGAATCGTGTCCGCATTGGGGATGTATCCGACGCACCGACCGGCGCGGACCGGGCCGGCGGTCGAGCGGACCACGGTTCCCGATGACGGCGGGCGCAATCCCGAAATGGCGTCGAGCAGCGTCGTCTTGCCCGATCCGCTGCCGCCGATGATTGCCATCAGCTCGCCATTACCTAGAGTCAACGACACGTCACGAAGAGTAACTTCCTTGGACGACCTAGCCTGCTGGCCGATCGCGCGCACCTCGATGGCCGGCTGCACACTAACCATTGTGTCCCGTTCCCGCGCGTGTCACTCACGGGGGCCCGGGTCGGCCCGCCGATACTAGAAAACATGATCCTCTTCGCCTTGCTGGCCGGCCTTGTCGTCGGCGCGGTGCTCGGATACCTACTGGCGCGGACCCGCCTCGGCACCGCCGCGGCGACGGCGGAGGAGCGCGCCCGCTCGGCGCAGGAGAAGGCCGCGTGGCTCGAGCGGACGGCGGCGGAGAAGACCGCGCTGGCCGAAGGCCAGCTGGCCCAGCGCTTCGATGTCGAGACGCTGGTCGGGCCGATGCGGGAAACCCTCGCCCGGGTCGAGCAGCAGCTTCGCGACTCCGACATAGCGCGGGCCCGGTCGCACGCCGAGCTCGCCCAGCAGGTGGAGTTCACCCGGCACGGCGCCGACCAGCTCCGCGAGCAGACCCAGGCGCTGGTCACCGCGCTGCGCCTGCCGGAGGCCCGCGGCCGCTGGGGCGAGCTCCAGCTCCGCCGGGTGGTCGAGCTGGCCGGCATGGCGGCGCACGTGGACTTCGACGAGCAGGTGATCACCGACGGCGGGCAGCGGCCGGACATGGTCGTGCGGCTGGCGGGCGGCAAGAACGTGGTCGTCGACTCCAAGGTCTCGCTCGCCGCTTACCTGGAGGCGGCCTCGGCCGGGGACGCCTCGGAGCGGGCGGCGCGCATCGCCGCGCACGCCAGGCACCTGCGGACGCACGTCGACCAGCTCGGTTCGAAGGCGTACTGGTCGTCGCTGCCGGAGACGCCCGAGTTCGTGATCATGTTCGTGCCCGGTGAGGCGTTCCTCGCCCCGGCCCTCGAGCACGACCAGGGGCTGCTTGAGTACGCGCTCGCGCGCCGGGTGCACCTGGCCACGCCAACCACGTTGGTCTCGATGCTCCGCACCGTTCAGTACGCGTGGCAGCAGCAGGCCCTCTCGGAGAACGCACGGGAGGTGTTCGAGCTCGGCCGGGAGCTGTACGCCCGCCTCTCCGGCCTTGGCCTGCATCTGGACAAGGTCGGCAAGTCGCTGACGACCGCGGTCGGCGCCTACAACCTGGCGGTCGGCACGATGGAAACCCGCGTCCTGGTCAGCGCCCGGCGGCTGGCGTCGCTGGGGCTGGTGGACGCGGAGCTTGCCACGCCGGCCCCGGTGGTGGATACGGCGCGTCCGCTGTCGGCGCCGGAACTGGTCACCTCGGAGCCGATGACGTGATTGATCTCGTTTTAAGAGCAAAAATCACGAACACCGGATATTGAACGGACCGTGGTTACCCCGGTCTGGCCCGCTACTTCCGCAGCTCGCGGGGGAGCTGGAACGACATCCGCTCCTGCACCGCCTCGATCTCCTCCACATCGGCGAACCCGAGCGCGGCCAGCTTGCCGAGCACCCCGGTGACCAGTTCCTCGGGCACCGAGGCGCCGCTGGTCACGCCGACCGTGGTGGCGCCCTCGAACCAGGTTTCATCGATCTCGCCGGCGTCGTCGACCAGGTAGGCGGCGCGCGCGCCGGCGTCCTTGGCCACCTCGACCAGGCGGACCGAGTTGGACGAGTTGGGCGAGCCCACGACGATGACCACGTCGGACAGCGGGGCGATCGCCTTGACCGCGGTCTGCCGGTTCTGTGTCGCGTAGCAGATATCGTCGCTCGGCGGGTCGATCAGCTGCGGGAATCGTTCGCGCAGGGCGGTGACCGTCTGCACGGTCTCATCGACCGACAGCGTCGTCTGGGACAGCCAGACCACCTTGGCCGGATCGCGCACCTCGACCCCGCCCGCGCCGCCGGGGCCGTCGACCAGGTGGATGCGCGCGGGCGCCTCCCCGGTGGTGCCGACGACCTCCTCGTGGCCCTCGTGACCGATGAGCAGGATGTCGTGATCGGTGGCGGCGAAGCGCTTCGCCTCGTTGTGCACCTTGGTGACCAGCGGGCAGGTCGCGTCGATGGCGGTCAGACGCCGCTGCGCGGCCTCCTCGCGGACCTGCGGCGCGATCCCGTGCGCGGAGAACACGATGACGCTGCCCTCGGGCACCTCGTCGGTCTCCTCGACGAAGATGGCCCCGAGCTTCTCCAGCTCGCTCACCACATGTTTGTTGTGCACGATCTGCTTGCGCACGTATACCGGTGCGCCGAACCGGCCGAGAGCGACTTCCACGGCTTGCACGGCCCGGTCGACCCCTGCACAGTAGCCACGCGGCTTGGCCAGCAGGATCCGTCGGTGCGTCTGAGACATGTCCTCCATGGTAGGCGAGACCGCCAGCCTGTCAGTCAGCCGCCTGGACCTAGTATCAGCAGTATCTCCAGGCGGCGCAGATCATCACCGACCTGATTCGTTCGCATTCACCGCGGCGAAAGTAAATTCCGAAGGTACCGGCTTAATCAAGACAAGGCGGACTGGGCCTTGACTGCGGCAGACTGGTGCCGAACCGTCCCTTTTTAGGAGAGTGTGATATGCGCGTCCCGCAGGTAAACGAGCGCGTGAAGGAGGCCCCGGCGTCGGCGCTGCGGGCAATGTTCGCCGGAATCGGCTCACTGCTATCCGTCACTGACAAGATCCGCGCCAAGCCGGCCGCCGAAACCGACGCCGCGCCCGAGGCAGCCGCGACCTGAGACCTCCGCAGCGCCGGAGACCTCCGCGGCCCCGGAGGACGCGGCTGTGCCGGAGACCTCCGCAGCCCCGGAGACGACGGTAATCGCGGAGACCAGCGCCGCCCCGGAAGAGGCCGCGCCCGTTGCCGCGGCCGCCGAGACGAGCGCCGCGCCCGAATCGGAAGAGGCCGCCGCGCTGCCGCTGCCGAACTACGACGAGTTGTCGATCGCGTCGCTGCGCGCCCGGCTCCGCAACCTCTCGGCCAGCCAGCTCACGGTCCTCATCTCCTACGAGAAGAGCCATGCGGACCGCGCCGACGTGGTCTCCATGTTCGAGCGCCGCATCGTCAAGCTGGCCGAGGTGTAGCCCGTCGCGATCGTGGGTCAGGCACGGGGCGAAATAACGCCGCCCTTGACCCACGATCATGCCGGAACCGTGGTGGGATAGACGTTATGGCCCTTGAGACGTCCGCCGAGGCACCGGTTCCGGTCCGGACCGTGCTGCAGGCTGTCGGCGGCTGGATCGGCAAGCTTGGCCGGATCTGGGTCGAGGGGCAGATTGCCGAGTTCAAGAAGCGCGGAAACACGGTCTTCCTCACCCTCAGGGACCCGATCGCCTCGGTATCGGCCCAGGTGATCTGCACACGCCAGATATTCGAGGCGGTCGCCCCGGTCGAAGGCGCGCGCGTGGTGATGTTCGTCCGGCCCGATTTCAACGCCACCCGCGGCTCATTCGCGCTCACCGCCCTGGAAATCCGCGCGGTGGGGATAGGCGAGTTGCTGGCGCGGCTGGAGAAATTGCGCGCGCAGTTGGCGGCCGAAGGTCTTTTCTCCGCCGAACGGAAGCGGTCGCTGCCTTTCCTGCCCGGCGTCATCGGGTTGGTCTGCGGGCGGGATTCGGCGGCCGAGCGCGACGTGGTGCAGAATGCGGAACGCCGGTGGCCGGCCGTCCGGTTCCGGGTCGAGCAATCCGCGGTGCAGGGCCCCTATGCGGCGGGCGAGGTGATCGAGGCGCTGCGCAAGCTGGACGCGGACCCGCAGGTCGATGTGATCGTGATCACCAGGGGCGGGGGCTCGCTCGAGGACCTGCTCGCGTTCTCCGATGAGGCGCTGCTGCGGGCGGTGGCGGCCTGCCGCACCCCGGTAGTGTCCGCCATCGGGCACGAGCAGGACAGCCCGCTGCTCGACTACGTGGCCGACCTGCGCGCCTCCACGCCGACCGACGCGGCCAAGCGGATCGTGCCCGACGTCGCCGAGCAGCTCGCGCTCGTCACCCAGCTGCGGGACCGGGCGCGGCGCTGCATGCGCGGCTGGCTTGACCGCGAGCAGGCCTGGCTCGACGCGACCCGATCCCGCCCCGCCCTGGCCGACCCGGTCCGTGAGATCGAGCGGCAGGCCGAGCAGGTCGACGCGCTCGTCCGCCGGGCGCGCCAGTCGCTCGACGCGGGCCTGGCCCGGGCGGGCGACGACGTCGCGCACACCCGGGCGCGGCTGCTCGCGCTCTCCCCCGCCGCGACGCTCCGCCGCGGCTACTCCATCACCCAGCACGCCGACGGGACCGTGGTCCGCGCGGCCGCCGAGGTCTCCCCCGGTGAGCGGCTGACCATCCGGTTCGCCGAAGATCAGCTGACCGCCAGCGCGGATCACGAGTAGGCTTTTTAACGTGACGGACCGTGAAGCCCTCTCCTACGAGCAGGCCAGAGACGAGCTCGCCAGCGTGGTGAAGCGGCTCGAGACGGGCGGGCTCACCCTCGAGCAGTCGCTCGACCTGTGGGAGCGGGGCGAGAAGCTGGCCGCGATCTGCGCCGAGTGGCTGGACGGCGCGCGCGCCCGGCTGACCGCCGCGATGGCGGCGCGCGAGGCACCCGACGCGCCAAACGCCGAGGCGCCCTTTTAAGCCGTCCCGCCGCACGGCCTAAGTCACACCCGCACGGGATACCCCGTGCCCGTCGCGCATCCTAGGCTGTAGGTATGCGCGTGGACATCTGGAGCGACGTCATCTGCCCATGGTGCTATGTGGGCAAGGCGCGATTCGCCAACGCCCTGAATGCCTTTGCGCACCGCGATGAGGTCGAGGTCGTCTACCGCTCGTTCGAACTCGACCCCAGCTACCCGAAGGATCGGCACGAGACCACCCTCGCCATGCTGAGCAGCAAGTACGGCATGTCGGAAGCGGACGCGCGGGCGGCCGAGTCGCGCATCGCGGGCCTGGCGGCGGCCGAGGGGCTCGGCTTCGATCCGGTGCGGCCAATCGGCAACACCTTCGGCATCCACCGCGTGCTGCAGCTGGGGCTGGCCAAGGGCGTGCAGGGCGAACTGATCCGCGCGGTCGACCAGGCCTACTTCGCGCAGGCGCAGCAGGTCTTCGACCGTGACGTGATCACCGGGATCGCCGCCGGGGCAGGTCTGGACGCCACCCTGGCCGGGGATGTCATCGATGGCGACGCCTACGCCGAGGAGGTGCGCCAGGACGAGCTGCAGGCGCGCCAGCTCGGCATCACCGGCGTCCCGTTCTTCGTATTCGACATGGCGCTCGGGGTCTCCGGTGCGCAGCCAATGGAGACGCTCGCCAACGCGTTGCAGCAGGCGTGGGAACGGCGCGGCTGACAACGCCGCCCCCGCCGACCTGGTAAATATGCGCCCTGAAGGGTAAAGCGGACGTAACGGAACGGGTAGGGGTTCACCATGACCGATGAGAACGTGACCGGTATTCCAGGGGCGCCTGAGCCCGGCAAGCACGCGCCCAACCGGAACCTGGCGCTGGAACTCGCCCGGGTGACGGAAGCCGCGGCGATGGCATCGGCTCGCTGGGTCGGCCGCGGCGACAAGAACGGCGCCGACGGCGCCGCCGTGAACGCGATGCGGACGCTGATCAACTCGGTGTCGATGCGCGGCGTGGTGGTGATCGGCGAGGGCGAGAAGGACAACGCCCCGATGCTGTTCAACGGCGAAGAGGTGGGCGACGGCACCGGCGCCGCGGTCGACGTCGCGGTGGACCCGATCGACGGCACCAGGCTCTGCGCGAACGGGATGCCGAACGCGGTGTCGGTGCTCGCGGTCGCCGAGCGCGGCTCGATGTACGACCCGTCCGCCGTCTTCTACATGGCCAAGCTGGCCACCGGCCCGGAGGCGGCCCAGGTGGTGGACATCGACGCGCCGCCGGCCGCCAACATCGCCGCGGTCGCCAAGGCCAAGGGCATCTCGCCGCACGACGTCACGGTGGTCATCCTCGACCGGCCCAGGCACGAGGGCCTGATCGCCGCGGTCCGCGCGGCGGGCGCGAGGATCCACCTGATTACCGACGGGGACGTGGCCGGCGCGATCATGGCGGCCCGCGATGACACCGGCATCGACCTGATGCTCGGCATCGGCGGCACCCCGGAGGGGATCATCGCGGCCTGCGCGCTGAAGTGCCTCGGCGGCGTGATCCTGGGCAAGCTTGCCCCTAAGGACGACGCGGAAAGGCGCAAGGCGCTCGACGCCGGGCACGACCTGAACCAGGTGCTCACCACCGAGGACCTGGTCTCCTCGGACGACGTGTTCTTCGCCGCCACCGGCATCACCGACGGCGAGCTGATGTCCGGCATCCGCTACAAGCCGGGCGGCATGACCACCCACTCACTGGTGATGCGGTCCAGGTCCGGCACGATCCGCTCGATCCACAGTGAGCACGCCCTGTGGAAGCTGAGCGCCTACTCAGCCGTCAAGTACGACTGAGCCCGGGACGGGTCAGGACAGCGAGCGGCGGCGGCCCGGCAGCCAGCGGCGCGGGCGGGGCGGGGTGCGGGCGACGACATCGGTCGCGGCCAGATAACCGCGGACCTCGATCACCGGGGTGTCCGAGGACGTCGGCACCCGCTTGGACGTGCCGCCGCGCTGGCGGCCGAGTAGCTCGGTCCCGTTCATGACGACCTCAACGCCGGCCGGCACGACCAGCCGCACCCGGCCGCAGACCGCGTAGACGGTGAGCACGACATGCCGGTCCTGCAGCAGTGCCTCGCGAAAGTCGAGCACCACCTCGCCGAACGCGGCGACGCAGGTGATGGTCTGCGGCACCACCCAGCGGCCGCTGCGCGACGTGGTAGTGAACAGCGCCGCGACCTGCTGGCCGCCATCCAGCTGCACCGGCTGGTGCTCGGGCGCGGCCAAATCCGTGGTCAGCACCGCGAGCTCGCCCAGGGTGCGGGCGGACAGCGCGGTCGGCATGCGTTGGGAGTACTCGTCATGGGAGATGCGGCCGTCGGCGAGCGCCTCGCCGAGCAGGGCGACGGTGCGATCACGGTCGGCGTCTGAAGCGCGAAGATCGCGCGGCGCTCGGCGCGGGGGCATGACCTGAAGATACCTTGCTTTCTTCCCGCGCCTCCGGGCACGGGAGTTCGCTGCCCTCTCCCTTGTCCCCTCCCCTTGTCTCGGTCCGATGACGAGGGACGCTCAGTCCGGTGACAGTGGGCGCCTGGTACTGACGGGCTAGGCCGAGGCGCTGTTAGCCTGCTACCGGTTCCACCTAGCGCGCGACTATAGATCGGCCTCGTCGATGCGCGTACTCCCCAAGGTCTAGAGGTCGAGCATCATTATCCCGGGCTCGGCCATGGCCGCCCGCGAACTAGCCAGGCGGGCAACGACGCCCACCTGGCTATCCCTCCCGGAACCGGCCACCTGCTCCGAGAGACCCGCCTGCGCATCGGGGGCCGCTTCGGCGAACCCCCAAATGCGCAGGCGGATACGGATCAGGCCGTTGGCCTACCGGCCGGTCTAGCCGTCGGAGCCGTTACGGCCGATGACCGACAGCGGCGTGGCCACGTCCTCCAGCGACTTGCCCTCCGCGTTGACACCCAAGAAGACCGCGGTGAGGCCGCCGAGCACCATCGCGACGGCGCCGACTATGTAGCCGACGAACAGCGTGTTCCTGTCCTGGCCGGTGCCGATCAGGTGACCGTACCAGGCCGAGCCGAAGGCACCGAAGCACTGCGCGATGGCGAAGAACACCGCGATCGCCTTCGCCCGGACCTCGAGCGGAAACACCTCGCTCGCGGTCAGGTAGCCGGCGCTCGCGCCAGCGGAGGCGAAGAAGAAGGTGACCGTCCAGCAGATCGTCTGCGTGGTCGCGTTCAGCGAACCGTTCTTGAACAGCACGGCGCTGATCGCGAGGAGGACCCCGGACAGGATGTAGGTGCCCGCGATCATCTTCCTCCGGCCGATCGTGTCGAACAGCCGGCCGAGCGTCAGCGGGCCCAGTAGGTTGCCCGCCGCGAACGCCAGGAAGTAGTACCCGGTGTCCTTGGCGTTGACGTGGAAGAAGTACTCCAGGACCAGGCCGTAGGTGAAGAAGATCGCGTTGTAGAGGAAGGACTGGGTGCTCATCAGCGCGAAGACCAGCACCGAGCGTCCCGGGTACTGCCTGAACAAGGCCCTGAGCAGGGCGAGGTAGCCGATCCGGGCGGTGGGCCTGATCTCGAGTTCCTGGCTATCGTCCACCGGCGGGAGCTCGCCCTTGGTCGCGGCCACGTGGTCTTCGATCTCCTTGATCGAATCCTCGGCCTCCGCCTGCCTGCCGTGCATGATCTGCCAACGCGGCGACTCCGGCAGGTTGCGCCGCACGTAGATGATGCAGAGCGCCAGCACCGGACCGACCAGGTAGGCGATCCGCCAGCCCCAGAGGGCGGTGACGTGGTTCAGCAGCCAGAGCGTGACGACCGTGCCGATGAGCGCGCCCGCCCAGTAGGTGCCGTTGACCGCGAGGTCGATCCGGCCCCGGAACCTTGCCGGGATCATCTCGTCGATCGCGGAGTTGATCGCGGCGTACTCGCCGCCGATCCCCATGCCCGCCAGGATCCGGGTGGCGAAGAGGAAGTAGACCCATTGGCCGCCGGCCGGCGTCGCCGCGGTGAGCCCGCTGCCGACCAGGTACACGCCGAGGGTGATCATGAAGAGGTTCCGGCGGCCGAGCTTGTCGGAGAGCTGCCCGAAGAACAGCGCGCCGATCACCTCGCCGATCAGATACCACCAGGCGATGTCGCCAACCTGGCCCGCGGTCAGGTTCAGCGTGTTGTGCAGCGTCAGGTCGGGCCCGACGTTGCTGGCGATGGTGATCTCGAGGCCGTCCAGGATCCAGGCGACGCCGAGCGCGGTGACCAGCCTGGTGTGGAACCTCGACCAGGGCAGCCGGTCGATCCTGGCCGGGATCAGGCTCCGGATGCTCGGGCTGTCCGTTGTGTCGATGGCGGACTTGGTTGTCATGAGAGACCCCCCAGAACTGCCCGCCCAGCGTTCCCCTTGCTCATCGCACACCCTTTCGAGCCTTGTTACCCCAGTGTTTCGGGGGCAACCTCGGCCCTCGCTACCCCGGCCTTTTTGAAACATTCCTGCTGATGGACTCAACGCGCGAGACTCTTGGCGTGCCGCCAGTCAGTCCCTACAGTTAGCTCTGTGAACGATGTAAGGACGGCCGAGGCGGGCGTGCTGGCGAAGGCGGAAGCGGTCAAGGCCGAAGCGGCCGAACTGCTGGCGGCGGTGGGCGCGGTACGCCGGGTCGCGCGGCGCGCGGTGCGCGCCTCGGCCGAGGCGCTCCCCCCGGCCCGGTCCGAGCTGCTCAGGCTGGCCGCGCGGCGGCCGGGCATCGGCGTCGCGGAGGCAGCGCAGGAACTGCGGCTGGCGCCCAACAGCGTCAGCACCATGGTCAGCCAGCTCGCGGCCGATGGCCTGCTCAACCGCGGCCGGGCCGAGGCCGACGGACGTTCGGTCCAGCTCACCGTTACTGATGCGGGCGCCGCCCGGGTCGGCCAGTGGCGGGACATCCGCGCCGAGCTGGCCAGCCGCGCGCTCGACCGGCTCTCCCCCGCCGACCGGCAGGCGATCAGCGCCGCCGTGCCCGCCCTCAGCAGGCTGGCCGAGCAGATGGAGGAGCTTTGACCGCCGGGGCCCGCTGACGCCGGTCCCCGCCCGCAGCGCGGCGGCCTCAGCGCGGCGGCCTCAGCGCATGATTAGCGCCGCTGAACCGGGGAAGTCACGCGCCTGCAGACCCGATCTGGAAATTTTCCCAGGTAATCTCGGGGAAACACGGTGCGAGGACGATTATGCAAATGACAGCACGACGACGGCTCAGCATCGGATGCATGTTCACCTACGTGGCGGAGATCCCCACCCCGGCCGTTTTCATGGTGCGCCCGGCCATCTCGCGCGCGACCAGCACAGCAGGCAACCAGTGGCTGACCGATCCCCTGGCTGAGGTCCACGAGTACTCGGACATCTACGGCAACGACTGCGCGCGCACCATGCTGCCCGCCGGCCGGTCGCAGTTCGGCTTCTCGGCGGTGGCCGATGTCCCCGATGCCACCGAGGACTCCGACCCGGAGGCGCCCGAGGTGCCGGCCAGCCAGCTGCCCGATCACACGCTGATCTACACGCTGCCGAGCCGGTACTGCCTGCCGGACCTGCTCGCGGGCGAGGCGTGGCAGCGGTTCGGCGGCCTTGAGCCCGGCTATAAGCGGGTCCAGGCGATCTGCGACCACGTCAACGGGCATCTGACGTTCCAGTACGGCAGTTCGACCGCCACCTCGACGGCGGTGGACGTCAACAACTCGCGCTACGGGGTATGCCGGGACTTCACGCACCTGGCGATCTCTTTCTGCCGGGCGCTGAACATCCCGGCCCGCTATACGTTCGGCTACCTGCCGGACATGGACGTCCCCCCGGACCCGGCGCCGATGGACTTCGCGGCCTGGATGGAAGTATGGCTCGGCGACCGCTGGTGGACCTTTGACCCGCGCAACAACACCCGCCGCAAGGGCCGGGTCGTAATCGGCCGCGGCCGTGACGCCACCGACGTAGCGGTGGCCACCACGTTCGGCGGGCCGCTGCTTGAGTCAATGACCGTCGAGGCCGAAGAGCTCGGCTGATCGCCCGGCGGCCGGCGCGCCGCTTGATTCCTCCGTGATCCACCCGTCGAGGCGCTCCCACCAGTCGTAGAGCCACGCCGTCTGGGTCTCGTGGTCGGCTGCGCGGGGCACGTCGGCCGCCGGGACCCGCCACCATCGGGCGGTCACCGTTACGTCGGTGAGCAGGCTGTGCCAGACGTCGCGCACGCTGACCAGCTTGTCCAGGCCGGTGTGGGCCACGAAGATCACGTCGGCGGCGGGGCATGCGCCGATCGCGGCGAAGGCCCCGCCGGTGCGGGGCGGCAGGAGGTTGGGCATCGCCGCGGCCCGCTTGGCCAGATCCGCGTGGCCCCGTCGGCGCAGGCGCTCGATGCCGCGGCGCCAGCGCAGCGGGGTCCAGTTCCCGCCTTCGGGGAAGAGGAGGAGGGCGTCGCGGTTACCGAGGCTGCCGGCCAGCCGCCTGATCTGCTCGGCCTGCTGCCGGTCGCCGAGCCGAGGGCCGTCACTGCGGCGGTGGTGCAGGAACGCGTTGGGCACCCGGTTGGCCACGATGTCCAGGCTCGGGTCGAGTTGGAGGGTCGCCTTCATAACGACCCGGGGACGCCGCCCGCAGACCGTGAGCAGGTGGTGGACGAGCAGCAGGGAGTCGCCGGGACCGGCGTGCCGGCTGAGTACGATGAGCGGGCGGTCATCGGCCAGGGCCCCGTCCGGCGGCGCCGCCACCTCGACCCGGAGCCCGCAGGCACGGCACGCCTGGCGGTAGATCAAGTTGAGGAACCACTCCATGACCGCGTAGTGGCGGGTCCGGTAGGGTTCGGTGTCAAGGCGGCCGCCGAACCCGCTGATGATCCACAGGCCGAGCAGCATGGTGAGCGCGGCGGTCTCGCCGGCCGACCAGGTGAGGGCCAGCAGCACCACCCGCAGCAGCCGCGACCGGTGCCCGCGCCCGGTCAGCCGCCTGATCAGTCCGGAGGCCGCGCTGAGCAGGGCAACCGCCGGCGTCAGGAGAACCAGGCAAGCAGCGATCACGACCACCAGCGGCACCAGCGCAAGGCGGCGGATCAGCCTCGGGGGAAGCACGGCGGCTCCTAGTGATCGGTCAGCGGCGAGCGGCCTCCTGAGCCAGGTAGCCCGCTGACGCCGCGTAAGAGCGGTCGATGCTCTTGCTTACCTTATTTTGGCTTCGGTAACGGAACTGGCGCACTCCAGGCTGGGGCTGGTCACCGCCGGAGGGCAGTACATGAACCCGGACGCCCGGCGGGATCGCCGCCATCTCCTCATGGAACCGGTGCCTGCGCGCGATCTCGAATGCGACCAGGCCGACCTCCCACGGCCGCGTCGGAACCGGGAGCTGGCTCTCTATCCGCCCCACGTGCAGCACATAGATGGTGGTGGCGCCGAGCGCGATCGCCCGGCCCACCGGGATGGAGTGGACAAGCCCGCCATCGAAATAGTGGCGCCCGTCGATCTCCACCGGGGGCAGCAGCCCCGGCACCGCGCACGATGCCATGACGGCCGGCACCAGCGGGCCTGAGCTGAACCAGTGCGCCGTCGCGTCCTCGATGCTGGCGGCAACGCAGTGGAAGGGCACCTTCAGGCCGGCGAAGTCATCAACCGGGAGCGTCTGCGCCAGCATCTTCCGCAGCGGTTCGATGGCATGCAGGTGGGTGCCGGATTGCACCAGCCGCACGGCCCGCCCCAGCACATTCTCGCTGAACACCAGCTGCAGGGACTCCCCCTGCCACAGGTCGTTCAGCCGGGCCGCCGCCCCGTCCGGATCGGCCGCCACGAACGCGCCGTTGACCGCCCCGATGGACGTGCCCACCACCAGGTCGGCCCGAACCCCGGCCTCGCCGAGCGCCCGCAGCATGCCAACCTCATGCGCCCCAAGCAACCCCCCACCGCCAAGCACGAAAGCTGTAGTCACGCTTCGCAGGCTTTCCCCGTCTCCCCCGCCCAAACCCGCAGATTGTGCCGCCCGGCCACCACGCCACGGTCTACGGGCGACAGCCCGCACCGGAGTATGCCAGGTATAGGAGGGACACCCAAGCGGATAAGAAACCGCCACGCACCGATTTGCGGCGAAGCCGCATCGGGGGGTACGGGGGCCAGGGGGGATGGGGGGCGGGAGCCCCCCATGCAGGAAGTCCGTCCCCCGGGGGATAACGAAACCCGGGAAGATGAGCAACGCTCATCAAACAGAGGAAGTCTAGTGCGGCGGCGCGGCCGCTCAGCCGCCGCAGACGGGGGCACTGCGGGGCGAGCAATTCCATTCGCGGACGGGGGCACCGCGTGGTCGCAGCGCCGCCGCACATCGTTACCTTACAAGGTTGCGGATACCCAAACAAGTCGGGAAGTTCGGGACACGCCGACGAGTTCCCGCAGACGGCCGCGGCGCGACCAAAGTCACGCCAGCCGACCCCGGTTGGCGGTCCTAAGCTTGGTTCATGGCTGAGTTCTCCTACACCGATCTGCTGCCGCTCGGGCATGACGACACCACCTACCGGAAGATCTCTGACGGTGGCGTTGAAACCGCGCGCTCGTTCGGGCGAAATTTTCTCAACGTTGATCCTGGGGCACTCACGCTGCTGAGCCAGACCGCCTTCCGGGACATCGCCCACCTGCTCCGGCCCTCTCACCTGCGGCAGCTGCGGTCCATCCTCGATGATCCGCAAGCCTCGCCGAACGACCGCTACGTCGCGCGCGACCTGCTGCAGAACGCGAACATCGCGGCCGGCGGGGTGCTGCCGATGTGCCAGGACACCGGCACCGCGATCATCATGGGCAAGCGCGGCCAGCAGGTCCTCACCGACGGCAGGGACGAGGAGCACCTGGCCCGCGGCGTCTACGACGCGTACACCCAGCTGAACCTGCGCTACTCGCAGATGGCGCCGCTGACCATGTGGGACGAGAAGAACACCGGCTCCAACCTGCCCGCGCAGATCGAGCTTTACGCGACCGACGGGGACGCCTACAAGTTCCTCTTCATGGCCAAGGGGGGCGGATCGGCCAACAAGTCGTACCTGTACCAGGAGACCAAGGCGGTGCTGAACCCGACGCGGATGGCCTCGTTCCTCGAGGAGAAGATCCGGTCCATCGGGACGTCGGCCTGCCCGCCCTACCATCTGGCGATCGTGGTCGGCGGGACCAGCGCGGAATTCGCGCTTAAGACGGCCAAGTACGCGCTCCGCCCGATACCTGGACACGCTGCCGGCCGAGGGGTCGATGCTCGCGCACGGATTCCGCGACGTTGAGCTCGAGGCCACTGTGCTCGACATCACCCGCAAGATCGGGATCGGCGCACAATTCGGCGGCAAGTACTTCTGCCACGACGTGCGGGTCATCAGGCTGCCCCGGCACGGGGCGTCCTGCCCGGTGGCGATCGCGGTGTCCTGCTCGGCCGACCGGCAGGCGCTGGGCAAGATCACCGCCGAGGGCGTCTTCCTCGAGCAGCTCGAGACCGATCCGGCCCAGTACCTGCCGGACCCGGCCTCGGTCGCCGCCGACCAGACGGAGGTCGTGGCGATTGACCTCAACCGGCCGATGGCGGAAATTCGCGCGGAACTTGCGAAGTACCCGGTCAAGACCCGGCTCTCGCTAACCGGGCCGGTGGTCGTCGCGCGCGACATCGCGCACGCGAAGATCGCCGAGCGGCTCGACGCGGGCGAGCCGATACCGTCGTACCTGCGCGACCACCCGGTCTACTACGCCGGCCCGGCGAAGACCCCGGAGGGGTACGCGTCCGGCTCATTCGGCCCCACGACGGCCGGCCGGATGGACTCCTACGTGGAACGGTTCCAGGCGGCAGGCGGCTCCCTCGTCATGCTGGCGAAGGGAAACCGGTCGGCGGCGGTGACCTCCGCCTGCAAGTCCCACGGCGGGTTCTACCTCGGCTCGATCGGCGGCGCGGCCGCGCGGCTCGCCCAGGACTGCATCACCCGCGTTGACGTGCTGGAATACCCCGAACTTGGGATGGAAGCGGTATGGAAGATCGAGGTCAGGGATTTCCCTGCTTTCATCATCGTCGATGACAAGGGAAACGATTTCTTCGCCGAGGCATCGGGACCACCGCTGTCCATCGGCAGCCACCCCTAATCGCTGGTATGGTCCGGTCTATGCCCCCTATGACAGGGCGGGTCATCGCCGGGCGTTACAACCTCCAGCACCCCATTGGCCGCGGTGCCATGGGCGTTGTCTGGCGTGCCCGCGACCAAATCCTTGACCGCGATGTCGCGGTCAAGGAGGTTCTCATCTCCTCCCTGCTCGGCGAGGAGGAGCGGCGGAACGCCTACCAGCGAACGCTGCGCGAGGCGCGGACCGCCGCACGGTTGTCCCACCGCGGCCTTGTCGCGGTCTACGACGTGGCCGAGGAAGACGGCAGGCCCTGGATCGTCATGGAACTGGTCCCTTCGCGGTCCCTCGACCAGGTGCTGACGGTAGAGGGACGGCTGCCCCCGTTGCGGGTCGCCCGGATCGGCCAGCAACTGCTGTCCGCCCTCGCCGCCGCGCATCTGGCCGGGGTGCTGCACCGGGACGTTAAGCCGAGCAACGTGCTGATCGCCACCGACCGGACCGGCACCGGCTGGGACGAGCGGGCGGTGCTCACCGACTTTGGCATCGCGCAGTTCGAGGGCGACCCGCGGTTGACCCAGACCGGGATGGTGATGGGCTCCCCCGGGTTCACCGCGCCGGAGCGGATCCGCGGCGGGGACGCTACGCACGCGTCCGACCTGTGGTCACTCGGCGCCACGCTGTACGCGGCGGTCGAGGGGCGCGGGCCGTACGAGCAGCGCGGCGGCGCGATCACCACGATGTCGGCGATCATCAACGAGGACGCACCGATCGCGGCCCACGCCGGGCGGCTCGCCCAGGTCATCGCGGCGCTGCTGCGCCGCGACCCGGCCGCGAGGCCGTCCGCGCCGACCGCGGCGCGGATGTTCGCCCACATGCTGTCGGTGCTCGCGGCCAGCGAACCGTCGCCTACCGCGGGCGCCCATCCGCCCACTGTGATCTCCGCGCTGGTAGCGCCGCCTGCCGTTGCCGCCCTGCCCGCGGCTTCGGCGCCTCCGGCCGACGCGCCCGCGGCCAACGCGGCGGTTTCTGAATCCCCGGCACCCGAATCCTCGGCCGAGCAGGCCGCGGCCGGGCTCACCGGCAGGTGCATCGGCAGCCGGTGTCGCGCCGACCGCGCAGGTAGCTTCAGCACCGGCTGTCGCTCGCCCGCCGGCCGCACCAGCCGCCGAAGCCGAGGCCCCGTCGTCTGAGGCTCCGATCTCTGAGGCACCGATCTCTGAGGCACCGCTCTCTGAGGCACCGGCAGAACCGTCGTCGGCCGCTACGGCGGCACCGGTGCCAGCCGGGACAGACACCCCGGCCGACGAAGACCACGCGTCGTCAGCGGAAGACGAGGAGCCCGGGCTAGGGGCATCGGGACCGGAGCCGGCCTTGGCGGCCGATGGCGAAGCGGGAGTCATTGAGCAAGCGGTACCGACGCCAACTCCGGATGCGCGGGCAGACGCTGAAGTGGCAGCCGATGACGCCGAAGCACCAGCCGCCGAGGACGCCGGCCAAACCGGCGTAGCGGAGGATGCTGCCGTAGCGGAATCGGCGGCTGAGGTAGTGTCCGCCGTCGAGGCGGTATCGGCAATCGAGGAACTGAAGAAGCCGGATGACGTCGCGGATGCCAATGTCCCGGCGGCGACCACTGAACTCGCCGATGCCGACACCGACGCCCAGGCCGCGGACGCCGAAGCCGTCAACCCGGCCGGCTCCGAGGCGGACAGCGGACCTGAGGATGCCGGAGAACCCGCGGAAGCGGGGGCCAGCCAATCCGGCGCGGTGGACACCGCGACCGACCACGAAGTTGCCGGACCCCCCTCAGCCGAGCGCACCGCCCCGGTGGCGCGCACGGTAACGCCCAAGCCGCAGCCGTCCCCGTCCTTCACCGCCGCCAGGCCCGGGGAGCGGAGCGCCACGCCCACGTTCTCGGCGGCGCGACCGGCCACCCGAACGGGGGGGCCCGCTGCGCCGCCATCCGGATACGGGCCGGCCCAACCTAAGTCCGGCGCAGCCCAGTACGGAGCGGCCGAGTCCGGCGCCGCCAAGTCCGGCGCCGCCAAGTCCGGCGCGGCCCAGTACGGCCCAGCCCAGTACGAGGCACCGCAGCCTGGCTCCGCGCAATATGGCGCGAACCTGTACGGCGGAACCTCGTACGCGGGCCCAGCCGCGCAGCAGCCGTCGGCTACCGCGCCCTATCGCGACCAGTCAGTTCAGTACACGCCGGGCTCGGGCGGCGGCCGGGCGCAGCGCCGCCCGCGACCGAGGTGGCAGATCGTTCTGGTGGTCTGCGCCGTGCTGGTCGCGGTGGCGATCGGGGCCGGCACGGCGATCGTGCTCGGCCATCACGACGCCAAGGCCACGGCGGGAACGCCCACCGATCCCGCGGCGCCAGCAAAAACGCCCCCCATGTCCGTGAACGCCCTCAATCACCCGTCTTCCGTCGTCCCGGCAGGCTGGCAGACCGACACCCTGCAGCCGTCCGCGGCCAAGACGAACGGCGGCTTCACGATCAGTACGCCGCCCGGCTGGACCAAGCAGAGCAAGGGCCTCGGCACCTATTTCCGTGGCCCCAACGACCTGCTGCTTGAAGTCGACCTGACGCCGCACAAGTACCCGAACGACATGGTCCGCGAGGCCGAGCGCATCGAGCAGGGGGCGGAAGCGAAGGGCAGCGGGTTCCCTGACTATCGGCGCCTTAATCTCGAGCCAGTGACGGTCAGAGGCACCAAGGGCGCCTTCTGGAAGTTCACCTGGTCCCGGAACGGCCAGGGCGCGACCACGGACGACATCCTGTTCGTCCTGCCGGCCGGGGGCGGCTCGCAGTCCTACGCCGTCTACCTCAGGGGCTTGTCCAAGGACTTCAACAGCGAGGACCTTCCCCTCTTCGACAAGATCCTGCACACCTTCCAGACCATCCCGCCCTCGCGCTGAACCTCCGCCGGACATGAGGGAGCCCGGTCCACGACGGGGGGGCATCGCGAACCGGGCGGTCTCAGGGGCTGACTGGCCCAGCACCTTAAGTACCAGGGCTCAGCCATTTCATGCGTCTTGACCCGGAATTAGTACCAGTAGTCGGCCTCTTCATGCGCCCAGGCGCCGCGCGGCGTCCGCCGTGTCGGCCTGGCTGGCCGACACGGCCGCGGTGCCCGAGGGGAGAGCGGTAGCGGAGATCGCTCCCGTTACGGCCAGCCGCCCACGGCGGCGCCAATCATCTTGGCGCTCTTAGCGGACATGAACGAAGACATCGATAGACGGCGTGACAAAAGTGAACCTTGGATAGGTCGCGGCAATCGCGATCTTCTTTCACCCCTGACACTGCAATGCACACGCGAGGCAGGCGCGGCGAGCGTCGGCACGCGGACTCGACACGAGGACATGGCGTCGGGGCTGCTAGGGCAGCGAATGACTACTCACAGTGACCGTACTTCATCGCCCACCACAGCCCGGGACGCGCGTACGCCCACCCAAAGAAACGCCGGCAAATGCAACGCGCAGCCAAGAATAGGCCGCCCTAGTTCACCCACGGCACGACCGCCGGATAACTCAATGAGAAAGAATGTGAATTGAGTAAGAACGCAGGGAACCGGTAAATTTAGTAGTACCCGTAGTCCACTTCGTTCTGCCAAGCGGCGCAGGGCGTGCCGTAGATCGACTTGATGTACCCGAGGCCCCAGATGATCTGGGTGGTCGGGTTGGTCTCCCAGTCGGCGCCGGCCGACGCCATCTTGTCGCCCGGCAGTGACTGCGGGATGCCGTAGGCGCCCGAGGACGGGTTCTCGGCGTAGACGTTCCAGCCGCTCTCTCGCTGCCAGATGTCATACAGGCAGGGCCACTGCGTCGACTCGGAGAACCCGAAGTCAGCGAGTTCTTCCCGGCCGGTCTCCTCGGCCGACGTCGGGTCGGCCGGGGGCGCCGTTGTCTGGATACCCGTCCCGGTCTGGATGCCGGTGGTGCTACTGGTCGCGCTGGCCGCCTGCGCCGCCGCCGCGATCTGCGTCGGGTTGGCCATCGCGGGCTTGGAGGCCACGGTTAGCGTCTCGGCCGCCGCGTCCATCGCCACGATCGTCTGGCGCTCCTGCTCAAGGGCAGCGACCTGAGTGCTGTGCCCGAGCGAGTCGATGGACGAGAAAAGGCCCGCCGCACCCTGGCCGCTGGTGTTCACCAGTCTCGCGGCGATGAGCACGATGACAACCAGCAGCGCGGCCACGACCATGGCCGGCGCGACGACCCCGGACCGGTGGAACAGACCCCGCTTTTTCTTGCGCGCGCTCCGCGACCCGACCGGGCTGGCGGGAACGGCAGAGGTCTCCGAGTCGCCCGGCGATGCCGGTGCTGTCGGCTCAAGCATCGCCGTCCGGTGTCGTGACAACGCAGTCCCTTCCGGTCCATGTCGTGCATATTTCGCACCCATCTACCGCTGCCGAACCACGATGCCAGAAAGTAACATCAGCCGCCTGCGACTTCGCTAAGAAAGGCGGCGGCGATTACTTACCATTCTGTGACACGAATCACAGGCCTATAACACGGATCGTGACGGGCCCATGACACGGTCACCGAACTGCGAGAGGATCAGCATCATGAGTGACGCAGTGCTACCGCCGACCGCCCCCCAGGCGGCGTACCCCTTCGCCCAAGCGGCGGCCAGCGCTGCCGCGCTGAAGAGGCTCACCGGCGCGGACGGCTTCGACGTCGCCGTGGTGCTCGGCAGCGGCTGGCTGGCCGCCGCGGACGCGATCGGCGCGCCGGAAGCCGAGATTTCCACTGCGGACCTGGGTGGTTTTGAGCAACCGACGGTAAAGGGGCACACACCGTCCGTTCGATACATAAGAAAGGGCCACCTTCGGGTCCTGCTGTACCTCGGGCGGATTCATCTCTACGAAGGGCACCACCCGCACGCCGTGGTGCACGGCGTGCGGACGGCCATCGCGGCGGGCTGCCAGACCGTAGTGCTCACCAACGCGGCGGGCGCCATTAACCCGGGCTACGCGGTCGGGCAGCCGGTGCTGATCAGCGATCACATCAACCTCACCGGCCGCTCGCCGCTGGCCGGCCCGCTGCCCGAGCACGTGCCATCCCGGTTTACCGACCTCAGCGAGACGTACTCCCGCCGCCTGCGCGACCTGGCCAGGCAATTCGATCCGACGCTGGCCGAGGGCGTCTACGCCGCCGTGCCCGGGCCGCACTACGAGACGCCCGCTGAAATCAGGATGCTGGCCGCCGCGGGTGCGGACCTCGTCGGCATGTCCACCGCCCTGGAGGCGATCGCCGCCCGCCACCTCCGCGCCGAGGTGCTCGGCGTCTCCATCGCCAGCAACCCGGCGGCAGGCCTGTCCCCCGAGCCACTCGACCACCGGGATGTCCTCGCCGCCACCCAGGGCTCAGCCGCCCGTGTCGGCGAGATCCTCGCCGCGCTGTTTTCCCACCTGTAGCCGGGGCCGGCAGGCAGAGTCAAGGGCAAGATCATTTGCCCGAACGGACGCGTGGCTCCGCGCGAACGGTCAACTGGAGCGCGGCAGGGGCCACTGGCGGACATCCAGCCAGCATCTCTAGCTTTCGGGTTGAGCGACGGCACTGGCTTGCGGGTTGAGCGACGGCGCCGGCTCGACCTTTTTGTGCCCGACATATCGGATTTGCCGGTATTGCAGGTTAGATAAATGTATCCCCCAGGTAAGCCTTCAGGCGCAGCGGATGGCTTTAAAACGGAGTAATATTCGAGTATAGATATCGGAGGCCGCCAGTAGATCGAACGGGAAGGGGGAAGCCCAGTGGGACATCAGCCAGACCCAGCCAACGGACCAGCCGATCCAGACCCAGAGCCGACCGCTTCCTCCGACTCGGCTTCTTCCCCGCAGCCCTCCGCTTCTCCTGTTTTCCAGGGCAAGGCGGCACGCGAGGAGTTGCTGGCCGGGTTCGCGGACGGCGGGGCCTGGGACACCCGCCCGCCCGGCCCCGAGCTCGCTGCCGCCGTCGCGTCGGCGGCCGGCCCGCAGTGGCGGTGCAAGGGCGCGTCCGGGGAGCAGCTGATCGGGATGCTGGGGCGGCTGGCGGCGCTGGAGTCGTGGGCGGCGGCGGGGAAACTCGCGGTGATCCGGGCGCTGATCCGCGACGACGCCCTCCCGGGCGTTTCCCGTCACCAGGGCCTGCCCGACGTGTGGGATGATGGCCTTGCCCATGAGGTTGCCCTCGCTTTGGCGGCGTCGGTCCCGTCGGCGGACAAGACGATGCGGGCCGCGTGGGAGCTCGGCGCCCGCCTGCCGGAGATCGGCGCCCTGCTGGAGGCCGGGGTGCTGGACGCGCCGAAGGCGCGGCTGGTCGCCGAGGTGTTTCAGGATCTGTCCGATGAGGACGCCGGGCGGGCCGAGCAGCTGCTGACCGCCGAGCTAACCGAGCCGCCGGCCAAGACCTACACCCAGGTTGAGCGGGCCGCGACCGCGATCGCGCTGACGGTCGACCCGCGCACCGGCGAACGGCAGCGCAAGGCAGCCGAAAAGCACCGCTCCCGCGTCCAGATGTTCCGCGAGCGGGCCGGCACCGCCGCCCTCACCGGCCGCGACCTGCCGACCGACCAGACCCTGGCCGCGTTCGCGAACGTCAACGCCCGCGCCGCCCAGTACAAGGCAGCACCGGTATTCGCCAAAGACCGGATGGACCAGCTGCGCGCCGCCGCCTACCTCGACCTACTGAACGGCATCACCGCCGACGACCGCATCGCCCACGGCCTGCTCACCGAACAGACCCCCGCCGACGAGAAAGATCCCGGCCCCGGGGCCAGGCGCGGACGCCGGGCCCCGCCCGGGCGGCACCGACTGCCCCTGCCGCGAATGCGACGGCAGCTGCCTGCCCGACCCCGACGACGATCCCCCAGATGATGATGATCCCGGTGACGGCCCGGGCAACAGCCCAGACGGCAATCATCCTGGCGGCGGTCACAGCCTCAGCAGCGGCAATCGCAATGATCGGGACGGCGGCGGTCCCGCCGGTGGCGGCAGCGGTCCTGTCAACGGTGACAGCCCCGGCAACAGCGGCACCCCGGATGGCAATGACAGCCCGGGCGAAGGCAGCCCCGGCGACGGCGGGAACCCTACAGCGGCACTCGGCGGGCACGCTGCCCAGGGCAGGCCCGCGGGCCCCCGCCCGGTGCTGCAGGACCTGACCTTCCCGCTGGCCACCCTGCTGGGCCTGGCCGACCGGCCCGGCGAAGGACACGGCCTTGGCTGCCTTCGACCCGGGCCTATGCCGGACCCTGGCCGCCACCGCCGCCGCCAGCCCCCACACCACCGTCTGCGTCACCATCACCAACCACGACGGCATCGCCCTCGGCCATGGCTGCGCCAAACCCGCCAGCCGGGCCAATCCACTAACCAGGGGACCCGCACCGCCGCTGGCCGCGCTCCCTGCCCGGATCAACCTCACCATCACCACCGGCCAGCTGGGCGAGCTGGCCGAACGGTCGCAGACCGGCTGGGCGTTCGCCCCGCGCGGCACTCCCGGTACCCGCGCCGCGCAGGCCCCGCCGGGTGACCCGGATTGGTGCGGCACCTGGATACTGACCCTGCCCGGTGGCCGGGAACTCACCGTGCGCTTGGAGCCTGTGCCGACGTATCAGTGCGACCACCGTCATGAGTCGCACGCCTACCAGCCCAACGACAAGCTCCGGCACCTAGTCCAGGTCCGCGATCACCTGTGCACCTTCCCGACCTGCTCCCGGCACGCCAGGGACAGCGACTTCGAGCATGCCGTGCCCTACGACAAGGGCGGAAGAACGTGCGCCTGCAACGCCGGGGCCAGAAGCCGAAAATGCCACCGGGTCAAGCAATCACCCGGCTGGACGGTTACCCAGCCGAAACCCGGCTGGCACGAATGGCAAACGCCAAACGGCCGGACCTACACCCAGGGTCCGATGCACTACCCGGTGTGATGATCAGGCTTCCTCCGCTGTTGGCCATGCCCGGAGCTGTTAAAGACACGCGCGCCGCGATGAGGCGGGCGCAGTCCAGGGACTGGGTGTGACTGGTATCGACCTCGACGTCGTAAGCCACGTGCTCATGGACCACCGCGGCCTGTGACGCGGCCATCCCCCTAGCCCGGTCACCCCGGGCCATCTCCCGCTCGGCGGCGATCACCGGATCGCAGTGCACCCCAACCCACAGGACTTCGAGACCCGCCAGACCCGCGCGGGTGCACTCCTGCGACATGGCACCGCTCAGAAACACGTCGTCGAAGATGATCCGGGCGCCAGCCATGGCCATGGCCGCCAGCCCGGCCATCCAGGCGGCCTCGATCTCGCGGAAGCCGCCACTTACTGCGACCTCACCGTGCGACCCGAAAGAGATGCCCGAATCCGAGTCGAGCAGGGACGGCGGCAGCGCATCGACAAGGTCATCCACGCTGAGCCTGATCCACGGCTCGGGCAAGATGGCCTGCAGACACCTCGCGATTGCGGTCTTCCCGGAACTGGATCCGCCGTTGAGCACTATGACCTGGACCATCTGATCAAGTATCCCTCGGGGGAGCCTCGTCCCGGAATTACTGTTACGCGTCACGGCACCTCCCGCCTCTCACCGTCCCCGCTCATGGTAAAGCGCCACAAGTGCAAGCTGTTCAACAAGCTTTCATCGAACAGAATGTCGGTACCTCTAGTTAGAGTGGCCTTGAAAGTCGCTCATACATATGGGAGGTACTGATATGTGCTGGGTATGCGATCACCCCGGATCCACCGGGCAGGATTACCTTGAGTACCTGCGCGGCCTGCTCGAACAGCATTGCTGGATCGTGATCGGCGTGCGGGGAGACCGGTACCGGCCGCCTTACTCATACACGGTTGGTCTGACCGGTCACGGAAAGCCCGAGCTGGTCGTGACCGGGCTGCCGCAGCGGCCTGCGTCGGACCTGCTCAACGACGTCGCGGCCCACGTGATGCACGCGGACCCGCCGGCGCCGGGAGAGCGGATCCCGCTGACTGGCGGGCCGCTGATCGAGATCGTGACGGTCGCCGAGCCGTCGGTGCACCTAGGCGTCGCCGCCGAGGTCTCCGGTCCAGACTTCACGGCGATCCAGCTTGTCTACGCCGACGACCGCGGGCACTGGCCGTGGGATCGCGGGTTCCGCGGTGGGCGCGGCGGTCAGCCGGTCCTGGGGGCACGCGCGCCCGATGCGGCATAGCGGTTCCGAGTCCACGGCGAGCGTTATCCGCATGCCTCACGACGGTGCGCTTACGTAGGCTTCAGGTATGGCGCAGACGCATCGCCTCAGCCTGCAAGACGCACGCCGGATCGCGGTCCGGGCACAGTTCCTGACCGGGGAACGCCCCGCCGACCTGCTCACCCTGGTCAGACGGCTCACGACACTCCAGCTCGACCCGGTCAGCGCCATCGCGCCAAGCGCCGACCTGGTCGCCTGGTCCAAGCTCGGGTCGTCTTACCGGCCCGAGCACCTGCAGGACGCGCTCGCCGGCCGGCGCCTGATCGAGCTGCGCGCGTTCCTGCGCCCGGCCGAGGACATCGCCCTGTTCCGCGCGGCCATGGCCGCCTGGGCGGGGAACCGCAGGCTCGTCAGCGCGGGCATCCTCCAGCGGGACTGGGTCCAGGCCAACGACCGCTGCCGCCGCGACATCCTCGACCGGCTCCAGGCGGAAGGCCCGCTCCCGTCGCGGGCGCTTCCCGACACCTGTGCCCTGCCGTGGCAGTCGACCGGCTGGACCAACAACAAGAACGTCATCAGGCTGCTCGACTTCATGGTGGCGCGCGGCGAGGTCGCGGTTGCCGGGCGGAAGGGCCGCGACCGGCTGTGGGACCTGGCCGAGCGGGTCTATCCCGACGACCCGGTCATCGGTGTTGACGAGGCAGAGTGGGAGCTGGAGCGCCGGCGGCTGGGCGCCCTCGGCATCGCCCGGCTGACGGGGCCGGCCCAGTTCGGTGTCGGACGCCCGGTCGGCGAGCCGGCCGTGGTCGAGGGCATCCGTGGCGAGTGGCGGGTCGACCCGGACTACCTCGGCGAGACGTCCGGGCCGCCCGGTCCGTCCGAGCCTAGGGCGGCGCTGCTGTCCCCGTTCGACTGGGTGGTGTATGACCGGGTCCGCGCGGTGGACCTCTTCCGGTTTGAGTACCTGCTTGAGATGTACAAGCCGGCCGCGAAGCGCCGCTGGGGGTATTACGCGCTGCCGATCCTGTACGGCGACCGGCTGGTCGGCAAGCTCGACGCGGCCGCCGACCGCAAGGCCGGGCTGCTCACCGTCAACGCCATTCACCAGGACGTCCCCTTCACCCCGGACATGGCCGACGCGATCGACGCCGAGATCGCCAGCCTCGCCGCCTGGCTCGGCCTCGATCTGGCCAAGCGCGGCTTGTCGTAGGCTCCCGCTATGGCCCAGGTGCATCACCTCAGTCGGCAGGACGCGCGGCGGATCGCGGTCCGGGCGCAGATTCTTACCGGGGAACGCCCTGCCGATCTGCTGACGGTTGTCCGCAGGCTCACGATGCTCCAGCTCGACCCGGTCAGTGCCATCGCGCCCAGCGCCGACCTGGTCGCCTGGACGCGCCTCGGCTCCAGGTACGAGCCCAAGCACTTGCAGGCCGCGCTGGCCGACCGGCAGCTGATCGAGCTCCGGGCCTATCTGCGGCCCGCCGAAGACCTCGCGCTCTACCGCGCCGAGATGGCCGCCTGGCCAGGGGCCGGCGACCTCAAAGACTGGCAGGTCCAGCTCCGGGACTGGGTAGCGGCCAACGACCGGTGCCGTCGTGACATCCTTGACCGGCTCCGCGGGGAAGGGCCGCTCCCGTCCCGGGCGATCCCCGACAGCTGCGAAAAGCCCTGGGAGTCGACCGGCTGGACCGGCAACAAGAACGTCGGACGGCTGCTCGACTTCATGGTGGCGCGCGGCGAGGTCGCCGTCGCCGGGCGGAAGGGCCGCGAGCGGCTCTGGGACCTGGCCGAGCGGGTCTACCCCGACCACCCGGTCATCCCGGCCGCCGAGGCCCAGCGGGAACGCGATCGCAGGCGGCTGCATGCCCTCGGTATCGCCCGGCGGACCGGGCCGGAGGTCTTGATCGAGCCCGCGGTGGTCGGCGACGCGGGCGAGACTGCCGTGGTCGAGGACGTCCGCGGCGAGTGGCGGGTCGACCCGGCCCATCTCGAAGGGCTGTCAGGGCCGGTCGAGCCCCGGGCGGCGCTGCTGTCCCCGTTCGACCGGCTCGCGCACAACCGGGTCCGCGCGGTGGACCTCTTCGGGTTCGAGTACCTGCTTGAGATGTACAAACCGGCCGCCAACCGGCGCTGGGGGTACTACGCCCTGCCGATCCTGTACGGCGACCGGCTGGTCGGCAAGCTCGACGCGACCGCTGACCGCAAGGCCGGCATTTTCACGGTCAACGCCATCCACCAGGACGTCCCGTTCACCCCGGACATGGCCGATGCGGTCGGCGCGGAGATCGCCAGCCTCGCCGCCTGGCTTAGCCTCGACCTCGCCAAGCGCTAAGACCGCGCCCCAGCCCCGCGCGGGAGCGTGCTAGCCGTACCGCTGGCCCGGGTGGCGGCACGGTGGACTTGGCGCAGGCGGGCCGCGAGTATCGAAGCATGGTCTCAACAACAACCCAGCGGCCAGGTCAGGACTTCCGGCCCGGCGTGATGGCACCCGGGGCCCCCGCGGCGCCCAGGGCACCCAGGCCCCCGGGATCGTTCAAGCGCGGTCTGCGGCGGGCACTGCGGGAGCCGTTCACCCGGCGCAACTGGCGGGAGTGCCTTTACGCGGGCCTCAGCCTGCTGGTCGCCGTTCCCCTCTTCGCGTTCACCGCCGTCGCCGTCACCCTCGGCCTGGCCGTCTCCATCAGTTTCGCCGGGCTGCCATTGCTGGCCACCGCCTTGCGCGCCTTCCGGCGGCTGGGCACATTCTGCCGCCACCTCGCGGGCCGGCCACCGTGGCCGCGGATCGAGCAGCCGCCGCCACCCCCAGTGCGTCCGCAGCCGGGCGTCCTGGGCTGGCTCCGGTCGAGCCTGACCGACCAGGTCAGCTGGCGCGCGTGCGCCTACCTGCTGCTCAAGCTCCCTATCGCGTTGGCCGGGGGCATCGGCGTGATCTACGTCGTGGCGTGGGGCGTCGGGTACACGACGTTTCCGCTCTGGTGGGAGCTCATCCACCAGCTCGCCGCCCATGGCGAGGCGGTCCAGGTCCCCGGCTGGCTGGCGTGGTGGACACCCAACCCGGTGCTCGTCGCCCAGGCCATACACCCCTTTGCCTGGTCCTTCGTGCTGATCCCGGCCGGGCTCGCGGCCCTGGTCTTCGCTCCGCGGATGGTCAGGGGGAGCAACGATCTGGACCGGAGGCTGGCCGCCCGCCTGCTCGGCCCGCCGTTGACGCAGCGGGTGCGCGACCTGGAAAAGACCCGGGCCAGCGCCGTGGACGACTCGGCTGCCCGGCTGCGCCGGATCGAGCGGGACCTGCACGACGGCGCGCAGGCGCAGATGGTCGCGGTCGCGATGAAGCTCGGGCTGGCCCGGGAGAAGCTCGGCGGCGTAACCGGGGGAAGCACGGAAGACGCGCCCACGGGTGGCGGGAGTACCGCAGGAGCACCGGCCAGGACGGCTGAGATCGACCTGGCCCGCGCGCTTGAGCTGGTCGAGGCTGCGCACCGCAGCGCCAAGGAGGCCATCGTCGAGCTGCGCGACCTGGCCCGGGGAATCCACCCGCCAGTCCTCGACCACGGCCTCGGCACCGCGCTGGCGACCCTGGCCGCGCGCAGCGGGCTTCCCGTCGAAGTGATCGTCGACCTGCCCGAGCGCCCATCGGCCGCGATCGAGACCATCGCCTACTTCTGCGCCGCCGAACTGCTGGCCAACGTGGCCAAGCACAGCGGCGCACGGCACGCCACCGTGGAGGCCATACACGTGCCCGGGCTGCTCCGGCTGCGCGTCATCGACGACGGCAGCGGCGGCGCGCGGGCCGAGGCTGGCGGCGGGCTCGCCGGGCTCACCGAGCGGCTGCGGACCGTGGACGGCAGCATGGAGATCAGCAGCCCGCGCGGTGGCCCGTCAGTGGTCACCGTCGAGCTGCCGTCACACGCCTGACGAAACGGTAAGCACGAAGCGAGTAAGGGGCACGCCGATGCGAGTGGTCATCGCCGAGGACTCCGCCGTGGTCCGGGCCGGGCTGGCGGAGATCCTGGCCGACCGAGGGCACGACGTGGTCGCCGCCGTCGGGAACGGCGAGGCGCTGCTTGCCGCCGTTGCCGAGTACTACCCGGACGTCACCGTGGTGGACGTGCGGATGCCGCCCGGCTACACCGACGAGGGGCTGCAGGCGGCAATCGAGATCCGTCGCCACTACCCGGCGACCGGGGTGCTGGTGTTCTCGCAGTACATCGAGACCCGCTACGCGGCCGACCTGCTCGGCGCGACGCCCGGCGTCAGCCCCGGCACCCCGCACCGGCCCGCGGCCGGCGTCGGGTACCTGCTCAAGGACCGGGTGGCCGATGTCGGGGAGTTCATCGAGGCGCTCAGCCGGGTGGCCGCGGGCGGCACCGCGCTTGACCCCGAGGTGATCTCCCAGCTGCTCGCCGCCAGCCGGCGCGGCGACGCGCTCGGCGATCTCACCCACCGGGAGCGCGACGTGCTCGCGCTGATGGCCGAAGGCCGCTCCAACAGCGCCATCGCGGCCATCTTGGTGGTCTCCGAGCGGGCGGTGGAAAAGCACGTCTCGAACATCTTCAGCAAGCTTGGCCTGGCGCCGTCGGATGCCGATCACCGCCGGGTCCTTGCCGTGCTCCGGTATCTGGAAGCCTGACCGGGCAGCCGACGTTCCCCGATGCCGGGATCGCCGCACGGTAAAACCGGAGACCGCGGCAAAACCGGCGACCGCTACGGTTACTTTATGCCGCCTACAGGTCCGGAACTTCCGCCCGCCTACTACCTGCCCCTCGGCGACGGCCGCTTTGAGCCGACCGAAGCGACGATGAGCCCGTGGGATCAAGCTGCCCAGCACGGCGGGCCGCCCACCGCCCTGCTCGCCGCCTGCCTGGACGACGCGTTCGGACGCCCGGCGATGCGGGTGGCCCGGATCAGCATGGACTTCCTCGGCCCGGTCCCGCGGGCCGAGGTGCGCGTCGAGACCAGCCTGCTCCGGCCCGGGAAACGGACCCAGCTGAGCGAGGCGACGCTCTGGGCGGGCGATCGATCGGTGGCCGTGGCACGGGTATGGCATCTGGCCGCGGCCGTGCCGCCCGCCGACACCGACGGGGAGGCAGACGGGGACGCGGGAAGCCCGCCGGTTCCCGACGATCTGCCCGGCCCCCAGCCGCAGCGGTACTTCGGCGGCGACAGCGACTGGGGCTACGGGCGGGCCATGGAGTGGCGGATGGTCTCCGGCGGTTTCGGCCGCTCCGCCGGGGCGGGCGACGTGTGGACCCGGATGCGGATCCCGCTGATCGCCGGGCGGCCGCTGACCGGCCTCGCGCGGTTCGCGGTGGTGGCCGACTCCGCCAACGGCCTCAGCGCCCCGCTGAGCTTCAGCGAGTGGCTCTTCATCCCGCCCGGGGTGAGCATGCACTTGCACCGCTACCCGGTCGGGGAATGGGTGCGCCTTACCGCGAAATCGGACCCAGGTATTGACGGCATCGGGCTGACCGAGGGCACGCTGGCGGACGCCGCCGGCCGCTGCGGCACCGTCACCCAGCCTCTGCTGGTGGCCAGGCGCTGAGCCCGCCGAGCTGCCACGCCGCAACCACCGCCGGCTGGCCGCGCCGCAACCGCCGCCGGGCAACCGCCCGGCGATCAACGTAATTGCCGAGGAATACCTCACCCGCCCGCGGGTAGCAGTGGCCACTGTCAGAAACACCCGAACGCACTACTTCGATCGGGAAGTGATAACTATGGCGGGAATCATGCGGATTAGGCGCAGTCACGGGATCCTCGGCGGGACATTGATCGCCCTGCTCGGAATCTGGGGTGCGCTGGTCCCGTTCGTGGGCCCGTATTTCCATTACGCGTACACGCCGGACACGGCGTGGGCGTACGGCCACGGGCGGCTCTTGCTCGAGGTCCTCCCGGGGGCCGCCGCGTTCGTCGGTGGCGTCCTGCTTATCTACGCCAACAGCAGGCACATGGCGCTGTTCGGTGCCCTCCTTGGCATTCTTAGCGGCGCCTGGTTCGCCCTGGGCAACGTGTTCGCCCCACTGTGGTCGAGCAACTCCTCGCCGGCCGGCGTCCCGGCCAGCGCCACCACCTTCATGCGGATCATGGAGCAGATCGGCTTCTTCACCGGCCTCGGCCTCGCCCTGGTGCTGGTGTCGGCCGCGGTGGCCGGCCGCATCACCGCGGTTCCCCGCCTGGTGACCGAGCCGACGGTGATCCCGGCGCAGCCGGTCAGGCGTCGAGGACGACGCGCAGCCGACGAGGTCGAGCTGGTGGCGTCGCCAGCCGGCCAGCGTGGAGAACACCGATGACGCCGACGACGTCGAGGAGACTCGCGTCAAGTCGTAACGCACGCCCGATCGTCGCGGCGCTAGGGTGCAGAGTCGGCCGCGGGTCCGTCCATTCCGGACGGACCCGCGGCCGACTGCTGTTCCGGAGACGACAGGCCAAAGACGGCGTTCTCAGGGGGTGGGCAGGCTTGTTGCCTCGGCGATGCACACGGCGGCGCCAACGTTCCCGACGGCATCGATGACCACCTTGACCATGGTCGATACGTCATCGGTGGTTTCGTTCATGATCTTGGTGGCGAGGGGGGCGCCGACAAAGGACAGGTTGCCGAGCACGGTGCCGGTGATGGCCACCGCCCCGGCGTCGTTCCTCGCGCTGTAGACGGAGCCCAGGACCGTGTTGGCGGTGCCGGCGATCATCTGGACGAAGGGGGCCATGTAGTCCTTGGCGATGTCCTGGACGCCGCTGGGGAACCCCGCGTTGCTCAGGTCATCGGTCCAGCCGGCCTTGGCCACGGCCCCGAAGATGGAGGGGATGACGGCCGTCCAGATGACGAACGGCAGTATTTCGAAGTCGGTCGTGCTGGTGGCGAGCCCGCCGTGGAAGGGATAGGACGCCGAGCCGTCCGAGTTCGGCTCGCTCGGCCACAGCGCGATCGTCTCGACCAGCGGGCAGAGGATGTCGAAGTAGTCGATGACCCCCGAGGGCGTCCCGCGCTTGCCCGTCTCCGGGTCGACGAGCTGCTGAAGGTCGCCGACCAGGTCGGCGAATCCCCAGACACCCTGGGCCGCGGCGCCGACGATCCCCAGTCCTACCTGCCAGCCGTCGGGATCCTTGCCGAGGGTCGCCCGCCGGACAGCCGGCCGGGCAGTGGTCGGCCCGGCCCACGGGAGGACAGCACGGGGGACGGGGACCTTCCGCAGCAGCGTCGCGGGGGACCAGCCGGGGCCGACCCGGCCTGCGCGCAGCCGGCCCAGCATGGTGGGTGGTTGGGCGGGCGGGAAGAGGGAGCTGTAGCCGAGGCACTTCCCGATGAGCGCAGCGGGGAAGGCGACCACCCAGGAGACGATCTCGGCCAGGCTGAACCCGAAGTCGACCCCGGCCTCCTCGAGGATGAACCCGATCAGGCCCATGTCCCCGACGATGTTGTAGGAGTAGGTGAAGTAGTCCTCGGCCAGGGCGACCCCGGTGATCGCGATGTCGAGCGCCGTGTCGGCGATATCGTCCAGCAGCGTCAGCCCGTCCACGACGGTGTCATTGAGATCGGTGAACCAGGTGGTGAGCTGGGTGTTGGTCAGCCCGCTCTTGTTCGCGGCCCCGCCGCTGCTGAACCCGAGTGACATGGTGTCTTCAACGAAGGTGAACAGGTTCTGGGAGAAGGTCATCCCGTCGACCCAGTCCTTGCCCAGTTGCTGCAGCAAGGGCTCGTAGGTGCTCTGGTCGATCACCGGTCCGGTGTCGGTGACGGGCAGGTAGGACAGGAGCTTGTCCAGCAGCCACTTGCCTGGCGCGTCGTTCATCACCTTGGCTATCTCGCCCAGATCCTTGAGCAGCTTGCTCTGCGAGCCGCTGCTGCCGGTGTCGTTCGTCGGGGGCGGAAGCGGCGGCCCGCCGAGCGTCCCCTCGGCCGTGTTCTTCATGTAGGTGATCGCGTCGGTGGCGTCCTGCTCCTTGCGGGTGAACCAGGCGTCGGTGTCGATCTTGATCGTGTTGAGGGCGGTCGTCACCTCGCCACCGAGGTCAGTGATCCAGGTCTGCAGCTGGTCAGCGGTCGTCTTGACGTCCTTCAGGAAGGCGACGATGTCGTGCCACAGCCACTCGACGGCGGACTTGATGTCAGCGCCGAGGGCATTGAAGAAGCCGCCGATGACGTGGAACGCGTGCTTCATGTCGGTGATGGCCAGGTCGGCGGCGCTCCAGATGTCGTCACCGATCTGGACCACCAGGTCGACCAGCCAGCTCTTGCCGTCCTCGGCCAGCTTGATGACGGCGTTCTTCAGCTCCATCGCACCGTGCCGCAGCGCGTGCCCGATCGAATCGAACAGGTGGTCGAACGACCCCCAGGACAAGCCGAGTTCCGCACCCTCCAGCCGGGCCGAGCTGGCCGTCGGAGAGTAGGTCGGCCCGGTAGACGACAGGTTCAGGGTGAACGCGGTGGCGGTCACCGTCCCGTTCTGCGCGTCATTGCCCGCCTTGACCAGCTGCCCGAGGGCCTGCACCGAGGCCGTGGCGGCATCCTGCTGCGGCTGGCCCGGCGGCAGGCTGGTCAGGCCGGTGAACAGCGCGGTGGTGCTGCCGGTGCTAGTCGCGCCGAGCAGGCTGGTGGACGTCAGGGTGTCCTGGTCGGTCAGGGTGCCGGTGCCGCCGAGGAAACCGCGCACGTCGGTATCCGCGGTGACGGTGAACGCGCTGCCCGTCGGGTGCCCGTCGAAGTCATAGGCCTGCATGACCAGGACGGCGCAGTCCAGCTCCTCGGCCGGGACGCTGAAGGTGATCTCGCCCTTGACGTCCGCGGTGACCACGGCCGGGGTGTCCGGGGTGACGTAGAACGCGCCCGCCGGCGTCCAGCAGCCGACCGGCAGGTCCTGGGTCGCGATGGCGACCTGCGCACCCGCGACAGGGGTCCCGTTGGCATCGGTGACGATGGCCTGGACCCGGTAGGCGGCGAAGTCGTTATGCTCCTCCCCCACCTGGTTGACCAGGGTCTGGACCCAGCCGGATGGGCCGAGCGACAGCACCCGGAGGTTCTGGTCGAGGCCCACCGCGAACAGGGTCGCCTCGCTCGGGTCGGTCGGGACGCCGTACAGCGCTGCCAGGTCGGGGACGAGGGGCAACGGCGGCGCCCAGGAACCGGTTCCGCCGCCGGAGAGCTCCTGGATCATCTGCAGCGTCCCGTCTTTGTCGAGCAGGTTGACCGTGTAAAGGCCGTCCTGCTGCTGCCACACGGTGACGGCGTTGCTCACCGCGAGGGCCTGATCCGACACCGTGTTGACGTTGCCGTTCTCGTCCGCGAAGACCGTCCCGGCGCTGGTCTGGTACGCGTAGCCGGGGATGCCGGTGTTGCTCGTCGGCGGGGCGTAGGCCCACATCAGCTCGGTGACATTGTCCGCGCCACTGTCGGTCATGGGAGTGCCGCCCATGACCTGCCCGTCCTGGGCGTAGACGTTGAGGTTGCCGTCACTGGTCAAGACGATGGCGAAGCCGGTGGGGTTGTTCGGGTCAGAGGTACCGGTGTCGTAGAGGACGACGAAGTCGTCGATCGTCGCGGTGGACGGTTCGAGCTGGACGAACTGCTGGTAGGCCAGGGCGTCGTTATCGTCCCAGGCCCCGGTGACGATCCAGCCGCCGAGGATAGTGATGTTGGGGCCGCCGGTGAACGTGGTGTAGAAGTAACAGATCCCCTCGCGGGAGATGCCGCCCTTGACCAGGCCCAGCTGGGTGGGGTCGACCCCTAGTGCCTCGTCGCTGATGGTCACTCCCGCGTCCCACGTCGTCGGCCCGGTGAGCTGAGTAATCCACGCGGGGTCGCCCTCGTAGTTGGCTTCGCTTGGGTCGCCAATGATGAGGACGTAAACGTCCGAGCCGTTAGCGGCGAGCGCGACGTTGCTGACCGAGTTGAACAGGCCTTGCGTGTCGAAGGGGCCGTAGGTCCAGCCGGTGGCCTGGGTCGAGTCGCGCCGCAGGTAGTGCAGGCCGCCGCCGGAGTAGACCAGGGCTTCGATCAGGTTGCCGTTCTTCGGGTTGATGAACGGCAGGATCTGGTCGCCGGTCTGGATCGGGACGTTATCGGTCAGGTAGAAGTCGCGGGACAGCTCACTGCTGGCCTGCAGGGAGTAGGGCAGCGGCTGAGTCATGCCTGGTCTCCATTCGTGACGTCGAGCAGGTCGGCCACGGGGCTGAGCGCGGCGGTGAGGATAACGTGGTGGGATCCGCCGGACACGGCGGTAATGCCGGCTCCGGCCACGGCCGCGACCGGCTGCGGGACGGGCCGGGTCTCCGTGGCGCTGACCGCGTGGACGTGCCCTGCCGCCGTCGTGGGCAGGTCGCCCCAGGTGTAGACCTCGTGGGCGCTGGTCACGGCGACCGCGCCGCGGGCTCCGGCCCAGACGCCGGTGACATGGCCGCTCGCTGCGGGCAGGGTGACGACGGCCGGCTGCAGACGGTTCGCCCGGTCCCCGGTCCCCAGCTGGCCCGAAGCGTTGGCACCGAGCGCGAGGAGCGTGCGGCGGCTGGTCAGGATCAGGGTGAAGTCGTCGCCGGCCCACACCTGGACCGGCCGGCCCCACGCGGACTTAAGCGGCACGAGCCCGCCGGCCGCTTGCCCTGGGCGTCCCGGCCGAACAGGACAAGGCGGCCATCGTCGGTGATCACGGCCAGGTGGTACTGCCCGGCGGCGGCGCTGACCGCCCGCACGCCCGCGGGCAGGTCCGCCCGGGCCGGGCGGACCTGGCTCAGCCCGGTCACCGGCCCCTTCTTGGTGGCCAGCCCGAGCTGCCCGAAACTGTTGCGGCCCCAGGTCAGGAGCTCGCCGCGCTTGGTGACAGCCGCGGAGATGCCGTTCCCGGCCGCGACCGACACCACGCCGCCGTAGCGGACGACACCCGGCTCGTGCCGGTCTTCGGTCGAGCTGTAGCCCAGCTGCCCCCGGTGGTTGCGCCCCCAGGCCAGGACGTTCCCGTCGGCCGTCCGGGCCAGCACGTGGTCGCGGCCGACCGAGATCGCGGTGACGGTGGCCCGGGGCGGCAGCTGCACCGCCGTGGGCTCCCAGCGCAGCGCGGTCGTCCCGTCGCCCAGCTGGCCGTACTGGTTGCCGCCCCAGGCGTACAGCCGCCCGGCCGCGGTCAGCGCCACGGTGAAGTTGATCCCGCCCTGCACGTCGACCGTGCCCGCCGGCAGCATCGCCGGCACCGGCCGGGGCACCTGGGCCGTATGCCCCAGGCCCAGACCGGCGCGGTTGTTATAGCCCCACACGAAGGCGGGCGTCGTTCGCAACGGGGCGGCGATGGTTTCTGGCGGCATCAACTGCTCCTTCCGGTGGGCTGTCACGGCGCGAAAAGGCCAGGCAACAGCGGAATGTGGCGAGCTGGTCGGGAACGGCAGCCGGCCGACTCAGCGACCGACGGAAGCGAGAACGAGGCGCCGCGGAGACGCGGTTCAGGTGAGCGTTGGCGAAACTTCTTTCGCAGCTGGAGGCACCGAAGAAACTTCATCCTCTGCCGACTCACGATTTCGATCGTAAGGGAAAAACTAAGAATGGCAATATGGTGGGGCAAAAAATAAGCGCACGGGCGGGTCGGACAGCATCCGACGCCATTGCACATAACTGAGCTTCCGCGCGGCACTCAAGTAAATTATCGTTACTTCTGAGATCATTTGATCCGTCAGTGGATTATGTGATTATCGTGATATCTTCCCAGCTCACAGGCGTGTGATCCCTGAATTAAGAGAAATCGGGCATAGCGACGGAACACCATGGACTTATCCGATTTTGGTACTTATATACGGATATTTCGGGCGCGGCGCGGTGCGAAACGGCATGGGCGGGCCATTCGCTTGCAGGCAGCAGGATTCCGGCCCGACGGCGCCGCGGGCTACTCCTGGGGCTCGGCGTCCAGCAGGCTCAGCAACTGCCCCAGGGACGTGCGGTCGGCCGCCGCCAGCGGGGCGAAGAGATCCTCGGCCGCGCCCCGCCGGGCCTCGCGCATGTCGTCGCGGACGGCAAGGCCCCGGTCGGTGAGATGCAGCCGGATGGCGCGGCGGTTGTGCGAGTCGATCTCGCGGCGGACCAGGCCCGCCTGCTCGAGCGCGTCGATCACGGTGGTGACCGAGCGGGGCACGATGCCGAGGTGGTCGGCGAGTTCGGTCATCCGCAGCGGTTCCTCGCTGCGGGTGATGATGCGCAGGGCGCGTTCCTGGGCCGGCGTGAGGCCGAGCGGGGCCAGCCGGTGGGCCTGGGCGCGGCGGAGCCGCTTGGTCTGCCGCTGGAGCAGGTCCGCTAGCTGGACCGGGTCTTCATACTCCATGACGCCAGATTACCAGGAGTCAGGCTCATACTGAGTTGGGAATTATTGTGAGCTAGACTCTGTTTGAGCTACTATGACAAACGAACCCTACAACCGGGAGAGCTTATTGAGTACCGCCAAGAACCCCAAGAACCCCAAGAACAGCACCCGGAACAAGAACCCCGCGAACGCCGAGAAGAACCCCCGCGTGTCGCTGCGCCGCATCATCCGCCTCTTCCGCCCCTACCGGTGGAACCTGCTCTTCGTCGGCTTCCTCGTCTGCGCTTCATCGCTCGTCTCGCTGGTCAACCCGTTCCTGATCCGCGCGATCATCGACACGGCCCTCCCCCAGGGACGGACCGGCCTGCTGACCGTGCTCGCCCTCGCCATGATCGTGGTGGCGATCGCCAACAGCTCGTTCAGCGTCTCGCAGACCTACGTGTCCACCAGGGTCGGCCAGCGGGTCATGCACGACCTGCGCACCGCCGTCTACTCGCACCTGCAGCGCATGTCGCTTGGCTTCTTCACCAAGACGCGCACCGGCGAGGTGCAGTCCCGCATCGCCAACGACATCGGCGGCATGCAGGCCACCGTCACCACGACCGCCACCTCGCTGGTCTCCAACGCGACCACCGTCATCGCCGCGGTCGTCGCGATGGCCGTGCTCGACTGGCGGCTCACCATCGCGTCGCTGGTCATGCTGCCCTTCTTCGTCTGGATCAGCCGCCGAGTCGGCACCGAGCGCCGCCGCATCACCCGCGACCGGCAGCGCAAGCTCTCCGCGCTCACCACGATCGTGCAGGAGTCGCTCTCGGTTAGCGGCATCATGCTCGGCCACACGATGGGCCGCTCGCGCTCGCTCACCGACTCCTTCGCGACCGAGTCGCAGCAGCTCTCCGACCTGGAGATCGCCTCGAGCATGGCCGGCCGCTGGCGCCAGTCGACGATCCAGATCGTCATGTCGGCGATGCCCGCGGTCATCTACTGGGTGACCGGCCTGACCGGCAGCGGCGGCCAGATGGCCATCTCGATCGGCACCCTGGTCGCCTTCACCACCTTGCAGCAGAGCCTCTTCCGCCCGGCCGTGCAGCTGATGAGCACCGGCGTCGACATTCAGAGCTCGCTCGAGCTGTTCGGCCGCATCTTCGAGTACCTGGACCTCCCGATCGACATCGAGGAGCCGGAGCACCCGACCCCGATGAGCAGCGTGCGCGGCGAGGTGCGCCTGGACCACGTTGGCTTCAGCTACGACGGATCGCCGCAGCCGACCCTGCAGGACATCAACGTCACCGTGCCGGCCGGCCACAGCCTGGCCATCGTCGGCGAGACCGGCTCGGGCAAGACCACCCTCAGCTACCTCATCCCCCGGCTGTACGACGTGACCGCCGGCCGCGTGCGGATCGACGGGGTTGACGTGCGCGACATGTCCTTCGACGACCTGGCCGACGCGATCGGCGTCGTCTCGCAGGAGACCTATCTCTTCCACTCCTCGGTCGCCGACAACCTGCGGTTCGCCAAGCCCGACGCCACCGACGAGGAGCTGGTCGCGGCGGCCAGGGCCGCGCAGATCCACGAGCACCTGGCGGCGCTGCCCGACGGCTACGACACCGTGGTCGGCGAGCGCGGCTACCGGTTCTCCGGCGGCGAGAAGCAGCGCCTGGCGATCGCCCGCGCGGTGCTCCGCAACCCGCCGATCCTGGTGCTGGACGAGGCCACCAGCGCCCTCGACACGCAGACCGAGCAGGCGGTCCAGGAGGCCATCGACACCGTGAGCGCCGGCCGCACCACGATCACGATCGCGCACCGGCTGTCGACCATCCGCGACGCCGACGAGATCCTGGTCCTCGACCACGGGCAGATCGTCGAGCGCGGCAGCCACGACGAGCTGCTGGCCCACGGCGGCTACTACTCGGCCCTGGTCAACCGCGACGCCGACATGGTCGCGGTGGCCTGACCGCGCAACCAAGGTCAACATCAAGATTCGCCCGAACGGACCGGTTCTCCGCCTCATTCGGTCCGTCTCACCGTCCCCTCTGGTCCCAGCAGACCCACCTGCATCAACTTCAGAAATTCCTCTGAAGAACGAAGGAAAAGTAAATAGCGCGCCATTACATTGCTGCCATGGAGCAACTGCCCGAGCCGCGCACCGTTACCGTCAGCCAGCGGCATCGACGGTCGATCCAGGCCGTAATCGGCGTTGTGGTCATGGTGCTCGGACTGGCAGGCAGCCTCGTCGCGCAGCCGACCGTGTCCGGCAAGATCACCGCGGTGGTCTTCTTCGGCCTGCTCATCGCGCTCATCGTCTGGCTCTGGCGGTGGATCAACCGAGGGCGGGACCGGCTCGAGATCACGCCGGACGCCATCAGCCTCCGGCACGGCCGCGGCGGTGGCCCCTCCATCACGCTCACCCGCGAGCAGGGCACGGACCTGCGGCTGATTCCGGCGCTGCGCGACCACGGGGTCTCGGTGGGTCCCCGGCTCACCGTGGTGGGCAGCGGCCAGGACATCACCATCTACGGCTTCTCAGCGGACGCCGTCAGGCAAGGCTGCACGGCGGCCGGCTGGCGGTTCGGTAACGGCACCCCCGAGGAGGCCGCCCGCGACCTGCGCGACCTGCGCGAGGATGGCCGCCAGGCCGAGGCGGCGCAGCTCATCGAGCTGTTCGGGGCGGCGACCGGACCGTCGACCCCGATCCCGGCAGCTCGCTCAGCGCCGCAGACTAACCGGCGTCGCCCGCAGGCGGCGGCCCCAGCAGCCGGGTCATGTCGATCGAACTGAGCGATGGCTGCCACTCGCCCTCGCCGAGCTCCCGGCGAGTCTGCGCCCACATGGCCGGCTGGATCAGCTTCTCCGCCTCCTCCCTGGTCGGCGCGGGGTCGCTGGACACCTCCAACTCCGCCGAAGAGCCCCACCGCATGGAGTGATCCCAGAAGCCCGCGTGCAGCAGGTACGTGTCCGTCGGCACCAGCATCCCGGCGCCCGCAGGAGTCCCGCTCCGCCGGCGGTACTCCTCGGCGGTCTCGAACCGGCTGACGAAGGTGTAGCCGTAGTACTCGTCGAGCGTCGACACGTGACCGCGGGAGAGCCGCCACGGCCACGCTCGCGACCTGATGAGCTGCAGGGTCAGCATGCCGACGAGGATCTGCTCGTCGTCGGTAAAGCCCCGCGGCGCGGCGGCCCCGGGCTCCAGCGGGGGCTCGATCCGCTGCCGCCCGGTGAATCTCCATTGCACCTCAAGCTCAGGCGGGTCGGCGGCGGCGTTGACGGCCCAGATCACTATCTCCGTCACCAGCGGCCCGGGGGCGATCACCCACTTCTTCCTGACCGGGTTCAGCAGCCAGTGCGCGGCGTCAGCGTCCGCGATCGACCGAAGCGTCGACTCGTCCCCGTTGACCGCCGTCACCCAGGCGGCGACCGCCAGCCGCGCCGCCTGGCCCGCCAGGTCCTTGCCGAGCCAGCCGCCGCCGGCCTCGGTCATCGCGGCGGCAGCGGCCGGGTAGGCGTCAAGACCCGCCGCCGCCACCATCTCGAATTCGCTCATCACCAGTCCCGTCGCGCGCCGCCGGCTCAAAGCATGGCAGGAACCGCTTTCGCCGCGAAGGCCGCGGTATGTGATCGCGTGCCGCCCCAATGACGGCAGTCACCTGACCGATGACGACCGGAGCGCGGCGTGCGATCATCGGGCAAATGGATCGCGACGCACTCACGGTCGTTCCCGAGGCCAATGCGGCGCTCGTGATAGCGAGGGCCGGAGAACCGGCGGCCGAACCGGACGCCAGCCAGGCGGGCAAGCACGAGGATCAGCAGCCCGCCAGCCAGGCGGGCGACCAGAACGCGTTCCGGGTCGGCCAGCAGCCAGCCCGGCAACGCCGGGCAGGATCGTTCCGTGCCCTGCACTCCCGGCCCTTCCGCCTGTATTTCACCGGCCAGGTCGCCTCCGCCAGCGGCACGTTCCTGCAGCAGACCGCGATGGGCTGGCTGGTGCTCAAGCTCACCGGCAACGCGGCCTCGCTCGGGCTGGTGCTGGCGGCCGGCGGCGTGCCGTCGCTGCTGTTCGGGCCGTGGGGCGGCACGATCGCCGACCGGGTGGACCTGCGACGGCTGCTGATCGGCACCCAGCTGGCGTTCGGCCTGCTGGCCGGACTGCTCTGGGCGCTCGCCCTCGCCGGGAAGGCCAACGTCCCCGTCATCATCGCGATCAGCCTCGCCAGCGGCGTGGTGTCGATCGCCGACTCCCCCGCCCGCCAGGCGTTCATCAGCGCCCTGGTCACGCCGGACGACCTGTCCAGTGCGATCAGCCTCAACGGCGTCGTGGTCAACAGCGCCCGGGTCGTCGGCCCGGCCATCGCCGGCGTGCTGATCGCCACCGTCGGCACCACCCCGTGCTTCGGGATCAACGCGCTGTCCTACATTGCCGTCATCGCCGCGCTGATCGCGATCCGCCCGCTGCATGCGAACGCGAAGAAGCGCAAGGCCAGCGGCGGGGTCCTCGACGGCCTGAAGTACGCCCGCGGCCGGCAGCAGCTCTGGCTCCCGCTGACGATGATGGCGCTGGTCGGCCTGCTCGCGTTCAACTTCTCGGTGATCCTGCCGGTGCTCGCGGAGAAGACCTTCCACGGCACCGGCGGCACCTACGGCCTGCTCACCACCGTGCTGTCCGTCGGCTCGGTGCTCGGTTCGCTCGCCGTCGGCCTAGTCCGCCACCCGCGGCGGATCTACCTGGTCTTCACCGCGCTGGCCTTCGGCGTCGCCCTGACCGGAACCGCGTTCGCGCCGAACGTCCCCGTCGCCTGCGCCGCGCTGCTGCTGACCGGGCTGGCCGCGTTCTCGTTCGTGACGATGGCGTCGACCACGCTCCAGCTGCACTCGGCGCCGAACTACCGGGGCCGGATCATGGCCCTGTGGGTGTTCGTCTACATCGGGACCACGCCGATCGGCTCCATCATCACCGGCGCGATCACCTCGGCCGGCGGGACCAGGGCCGCGCTCCTCACCGGCGCCGCGGCCTGCCTGGTCGCGGCGGGCGTCGCCGCGCTGGTGCACACGCCGCCCCACCCGGACGCGGCGCTGACCGACCTCGTCCCCCGCTAAGTGCCGGCACCGAAGCCCGCTTCGCCCCCAAGCGCGCGCGGCTCCTGCAGGTCGAGCGTGCGCGAGATCGTCCGCCGGATGTCGTCGCTGATCTTGCGGTTGTCGTACAGCTCGGCCAGCTTGTCCCGCTGCGCGCGCACCAGTTCCTGCCGCAAGAAGGTGGTGTCGGCGGTGCCGTCGCCGTCGCCGTCGCCGAGCACGCTGCGGACCCGGTCAAGCCGCAGCTCGAACAGCTGCCGGTAGAGGTGGGCGGTGTCCTCGTCCACCTCACCCGCCTCGGCCAGCTCGTCCAGGCGGGCGAGCCCGGCCTCGGTCACCCGCTGCCGCGCGATCGCCTCCCGCCGCAGCTGCTGCTCGCTCTGCGCCAGCCCGAGGCGCCGGACCAGCGGGGCGAGGGTCAGGCCCTCGCCGAGCAGCGTGACCACCACCACGACCGCGGCCAGCAGGATCAGCACCGACCGCTGCGCGAACGGCTGCCCGTTCACCATGGTCGGCAGGGTCAGCGCGATGGCCAGCGAGATCGCCCCGCGCATGCCGCCCCAGCCGATGACCAGCCGGTACCGCCACGGGTTGACCACGAACAGGGAGTGCTTGCCGGGCAGGAACCTGATCAGCGGCGACACCGCCAGTTCCCAGACCAGCCGGATCCCGATGATCGCCGCCACCACCGCCGCCGCCGCTCCGGCCAGCCGGGCCACCGAGACCACGCTGGACAGCTCGCTCACGACCGCCCGCAGCTCCAGGCCGAGCAGCACGAACAGCGCCGATTCAAGCAGGAAGATCAGCGTCCGCCAGAACATCCGGCCGGTGGCCCGCGAGGCCGGCTGGAGCATGCCCTCGGTCCTCGTCCCGAGGTACACGCCGGCCACCACGGTGGCGAGCACGCCGGACACGTTGAGCTGCTCGGCCGGGATGTAGGCCAGGAACGGCGTGATCAGCGAGATCAGGATCTGGATGGCGGGATCACGGACGTACTTACGGACGCGGCCGATCACGAACGCGACGACCAGGCCGTACGCGATCCCGCCGAGGACCACCTCGGCCAGCCGCAGCAGCGCGTGCCCGACCGTGAACGGCTGCGCCATCGCCTCGACCGCCAGCCCGAACGCGGTCAGCGCCACCCCGTCGTTGATCAGGCTCTCGCCCTCGAGGATGGTGACGACCCGCGTCGGCGCCCCCAGCCTGGACATCACCGCGCTGGCCGCCACGGCATCGGTGGGCGCTATGGCGGCCGCGAACGCGAACGCGGGGGCCCAGCCGAGGCCCGGCAGGACCAGGTGGATCACCCAGGCCACGCCCACGATGGTGACCGCGGTCGTGCCGACGGCGAGCGCGGTGATCGGTACCGCGTTCTCCCGGGTCTCCCTGGGCGCGGTGAGGAAGGCCGCGTTGTAGATCAGCGGCGGCAGGAAGAGCACCAGCACGAGGTCGGGTGACAGGTCGATGTTCGGCACCTGCGGGATCAGGCTGGCCAGCACCCCGAGGATGACGAACACGACCGCCTCGGGCACTTCAAGCCGGGTCGCGACGACCCGCCCCACGATCACCACGACGGCGATGGCCACACCCAGCGTGAAAAGCTCCTGCTCCCCCACCCATCCTCCGTTCACGCAGTTGGGCCTATGGAACGTACCGTTGCTTCCCGTGACTGGTCAACCGGATGTCAGCAGGTGGCAGGCGATCGCCGCGGCCGCCACCACGTTGAGCGAGTCCACCCCCGCGGCGCGGGCGGCCCGGTTCATCGGGATGCGCACTGTCTCGTCCGCCTCGCGCAGCCACCGCCCGGTCAGCCCGTCCCCCTCGGTCCCGAACACCAGCGCGACCCGGTTGGCCGCGCCGCCCAGCGCGGCGCCGATCGGCCTGGCGCTCTCGTCCGGGGTGAGCGCCAGGACGCGGAAGCCGGCCGCCTTGAGGTCGGCCAGGCCGTCGTACCAGCCGGTCATCCGGGCGTACGGGATCGCGAACACCGCACCCATCGATACCTTGACCGACCGCCGGTAGAGCGGGTCCGCGCACCGGGGCGACAGGACCACCGCGTCCACCCCGAGCGCGGCGGCGCAGCGGAAGATCGCGCCGACGTTGGCGTGGTCCACCAGATCCTCGAGTACGACGACCCGGCGCCGGCCGGCGATCAGCCCGGCGACCTCGGGCAGCGGCCTGCGGGCAAGCGACGCCAGCGCCCCGCGGTGCACCCGGTAGCCGGTCAGGCGCTCGGCCACCTCGTCCGGGACCACGAACACCGGTGCGCCGTTATCGGAGGAGCGGGCGCTGTCGCCGCTCTCGCCAAGCGCGGGCAGATCGGCCAGCCGGCTGCGGGCGAGCAGCATCGACCGGACGGGGTACCCCGCGGCGACGGCGCGGGTGATGACCTTAGTGCCCTCCGCGATGAACAGGCCCTGCTCGACCTCCAGATGCGTTCGCAGCCCGGCGTCGGTCAGCCTGGTGTAGTCCGCCAGCCGCGGGTCGTCGGGGCTGTCGATCTCCACGGTGCGCAGCATCGTCATAGTTTCGCCTACCCGGCACCGCGGGCGCGGCCCGGGGGCACCGTCGCGGCCGGCCCGGCGATGACGCGCCTGACGGTAACGCCGTCGCCGAAGCGGGCGACGGGCACCGAGTGGCTGATTGCCTGCTGGAGGATCGGCAAGGTGGCCACCGTGCTCATGATCTGGCCGGTCACGACCACGTAGCCGACCGACCGCCAGCCGTCGCGCAGCTCGCCCTGGCTCTCGGAGTTGGAGGCCATCTTCTGCTCCCAGAGCGGGTTCATGCCCGCCCGCTTCAGGTCGGGCCACAGATAGTCGTCCACGACTACGACGTCCTTCCTGGGCACGTGCCGTTCGACCCAGGCGGTCGCCGCCGTCGCGCCGGGCGTGCCGTTCTCCCCGGCCTGCCGGATCAGCGCGCTTCCCCACTGCGGCACGACCAGGAGCACCGCGCCGACCCCGGCGGTGACCACCAGGAAGCGGCGGCCCCACTCCAGTGCGGGCCAGCCGACCGGGTTCCAGAGGGTGTCGGCGACCCCGCCGATCACCAGCGCGGCGAACGGGAGCATCGCCGTCACGTAGAAGTACGGCAGGTACCCGCCGGTCAGCGCCATGACCCCCGGCAGCAGGAGGCCGAACGCCAGCGGGCGCAGCCGCCTGACGAACAAAGCGGGGGGCGCCAGCACCAGGCCGGACAGCAGCAGCCAGCGGTCAGTGCCCAGCCAGAGCATCAGCAGGCCGTTGGCCTGGGTCCCGTTGGTGAGCAGGAACCCGCTGCCGGCCCGGCCGAGGAGCTGCCACCAGACCGCCCAGAGCAGGGAGACGTGGCCCGCCCCGGGGAACAGCTCGCCCCGAAGCACGGCGAACAACGGGTAGAAGGAGGTGATCAGCGCGACCGTGACCGTGTAGACCGCCAGATGCCATTTGCGCGTGTGCGACTGCACCTGCTGCCAGATCAGCCAGAACACCACCGGCAGCAAGATCGCGATGGTCTCCTTGCTCAGCACCGCCGCCGCTGAGAAGAGCCCGGCCCAGAACGCCGCGCCCAGGCTGCGCCGCCGTGAGGTGGCGGCCACCATGGCGGCCAGCAGCCAGAGCGTCCCGATGTTGTCCAGCGAGACCAGGCGGTGGTAGTAGACGGCCAGCGGGGAAAGCCCGAACAGCGCCACCGTGAGCCCGGCCGTTGCCGGGCGGAACCCCAGCCGGCGGCAGAGCAGGTAGACCAGGACGCTGCTCGCCCCCGTGACCAGCAGCATGAACTCGCGCCCGACCTCGACCGAGGTCGCGTAGCGGGCGAATCCGTCGGTCAGCCAGCTGTAGGCCGCGAACAGCGCCCAGCCCAGCGGCGGGTGGTCGTACCAGTAGGTGTAGGGGGCCAGGTGGTGCTGGTAGACGATCGCCCACGCCTCGGCCACGTAGGTGCCCTCATCCTCGTCCACCCGGCCGGGCCAGCCCTGCAGGTTCCACGCGGTGGCAACCATCACTGCGGCGAGGGGGATGCCGAGCGCCAGCAGGGTCGCCCGGTGGTCGCGGGCCCACGCCCTGAGCGGGCCCGCGAGGAACAGCCGGACGCCCTGGCCGCACGCCCGGATCCGGGGCAGCAGGCCGCGGAGGCGGCCGTCCGGCGGCTCTGGCCCCTGGTAAGGGGCCGACCGCGTCTGGGTGGGGGCACTCACGCGGCGACATCCTCGACATCCTCGACAGCTTCGATGTCGGCCGGTGCCGCTGGGGGGGTGGGAATGGGCGGGGTCGGGGACGGGCTGGTCGGGGTGGGGCTAGGGGCGCCGCGGTGCTCGCCCGCGCGGCCCGTCTTATACCAGGTGTTGTCGCCGATCGCGTACCGGTAGATGGCGACCGCGGCGGCGCCGCAGAGCACCACCTGGTAGAGCGGCGCGAGGAAGGCCAGCGACGCGTAGTGCCACCCGCTGGCGCGCTTGTCGTAGCGGCGGCAGAAGTCATGCAGCCCGATCAGCTGCGTGGCCGTGGTCAGGCCCATCGGGATGAACGGGGTGAACAGCAGCAGCGCGAGCGCGATCGGCGTGTTCACCACCAGGCCGATGATGATCGCGGTGGGCAGCAGAAAGAACGAGAGCGCCTGCAGGACCGGGGTGGCCAGGATGTAGCCGGCCAGCACCCGCTGCTTCACGGTGGGCATGCGCAGCCAGCGGCCCGCGATGAACTCCTCGATGAAGCCCCGGATCCACCGGTCCCGCTGCCAGAACAGCGAGCCGGCCTCCTTGTTGAAGATGGACGGCGGCGCCTCCTCGCGGGTGGTCAGGCTGGCGCTGTACGCGGTCGCCACCTTCGCGCCGAACTCGGCCGTCAGCCGCACACCGAGCGCGCAGTCCTCGGTGATGGACATCGGCCAGCCGCCCGCCCGTTCGAGCATTTCGCGCCGGATGAAGACGGTGTTCCCGCCCAGCGGCACGAACCCGGTGGAGGCATGGAACGCCATCCGGCTGGTGTAATAAAAGAAGTACTCGAGCACGTTGTGCACCTGGAACCACTTGTCCAGGCCGATGCCCAGGTTCATCAGCTGCACCCCGCCCTGCACTACGTCGGCGCCGTCCCGCGTCAGCAGGGCCTCGGTGTGCAACAGCAGGTCCTCGGCGACGTCGTCCTCGGCGTCGATCACCCCGATCACGTCGCCCATGCAGACCTCGAGCGCCCGGTTGAGCTGCTGCGCCTTGGTGGGCTTGGGGTAGTGGCCGGTGACGATCGTGATCCGGCTGGTGGGGAGGTTCTCGCGGACGACCACGCGTACCGCGTCGATCGTCGGCTCGTCGTCATCGCAGAGCGTGACCACGATGTTCACCCGCGAGTGCGTCTGGCGGAGCAGGCCGCGCAGCGTCTCGCCGATCACCATGGCCTCATCGCGCAGCGGCACGATCAGGTCGAAGGAGAGCTTCTCGTCGCCCGGCCGCACCGGGTCCGGCCACGCGATCTGCGCGTCGGCACCGGGCTCGCGCCAGCCGTAGAGCCGCCAGCGGGCCTCGGTCGCCCCGATCACCAGGTTGAACGCCGTGGCCGCGAGCAGAAAGGTGGGCACCGCGGGGGGCGCGATCAGCAGGCAGAGCCCCACCAGCACGGCCAGTACGGCCGCCGCCCCGAGCATCACCGCCAGCCTGGGGTCAGCCCTGAACCTTGCCCGAATCCGCCGCAGCCGTGACCGAATGACGGCACGAAGCATTAAATGTTCCCCCCAGTTGACCGGCCGCAACCGCCATCACGGACGTACTGCAGACTCACTCAGGCCCAGCGAATCTCAACCCTCGGACAGCCACATTGTGCTAGCCCGCCGCAAGCATTGGGTTACGTTCGCGCAAAATTATTGATCTTGAGACGTGCGCCGGACACGGACACTCCCACGGTTTCCAACGTTCATACTTGACATTTATAATTGTTAATTAGAGCTATATGTTTGTATTTGTTTATGTGGCAATTAGCCCTTCCGTCCGGCCACCCGCCGGGGCAATGGGTGGTCAGGGCGAAGAAACGGACCGTTCCATATCAGCTTTTCCTGGCCCTTCGCCGGCCCCTCCCCACAGCCGGGAGCGAGGCAGGCCCGGCCGCGGGGGCAGCCGTGAACCGGGGCCGCTACGCTGATCCAGTACGGGGGGCACAACCAGCCGCGGGACCCGGGGAGACCTCTTGAAGAGCAGCGACAGCAGCATCCGACTGGTCCTGGCCGACGTCGACGGCACGCTGGTGACACCGGACAAGGTCCTCACCGACCGGGCGGTGCAGGCCGTGCGCAAGCTGGGCGAGGCCGGGATCGCGTTCGCGATCACCAGCGGGCGGCCGCCGCGCGGCATGTCCATGCTGATCGAGCCGCTCAACCTCAGCACTCCCATCGCGGCCTTCAACGGCGGACTGATCGTGAACCGCGACATGTCGGTCATCGAGCAGCGCGTGCTGCCCGAGGACCTGGTGAAACCGGTGTCCGAGCTCTTCGCCTCGTTCAGCCTGGACACCTGGGTCTACCAGGGCGCCGACTGGTACGTGCCCGACCCGAAGGGCGCCCACGTGGCCAAGGAATCGGCCACCGTGCGCTTCGACCCGAAGGTGATGAGCAGCATCGACGGGCTCACCAGCAACGTCGCCAAGCTGGTCGGCGTCAGCGATGATAACGACGCCGTCGCGCGCGCCTCAACCGCCGCCCACGACAAGTTCGGCGACCACCTGGCCGCCGCCCGCTCCCAGCCGTACTACCTGGACGTCACCCACCCGGACGCCAACAAGGGCGGCGTCGCGCGGTACCTGTCGCAGCGGTACTCGATCCCCGAGGAATCCATCGCCACCATCGGCGACATGCCCAACGACGTGCTGATGTTCGCCCGCTCAGGGCTCTCCATCGCGATGGGCAACGCGAGCCTCGAAGTTCAGCACGCCGCCCGCCGGGTCACCACCGCCAACGACGACGAGGGCTTCGCCAACGCGATGGAGAAGTTCGTCCTGCCCCGCGCCTGACCCGCTCCCCACCTGCCCGGCCCGGCCCGGTGCCCGGGCAGCGCGCAGGCGACGGCGCCGCGACCGACTCCACCGTGCCGCTCGCTACGCAGCCGTGACGGTTCGCTAAGGTTTGCGCGCCACTATGCCGTGGACCGGGAGGCTGTACTCGAAGCGCGGGTCATCAGGGGCGGGACGCCATTCGTTGATCGGCGCCAGGCCCGGCGGGACCGGGTCCAGGCCGGCCAGCAGGGCGGCGACCTCCGGGCCGGAGCGGAGCGTGATGGCCTGCGAGGGCATCATCTTGTTCCACTGCCTGGCCGCTTCCTCCATCGAGACGTCCAGGTCGCTGGCCAGGTGGTAGATGGCGAAATAGCTGCCGGACGGCACCGCCGCCGCCAGCGAGGACACCACCGCGGCCGCCTCCCCCGCGTCCTGCAGGTAGGCGAGCGTGAACAGCAGCATGATCGCGACCGGCTGGCTGAAGTCCAGGGTCGAGCGCGCTCCCGCCATGATCGCGTCCGTCTCGCTGACTTCCGCGTCGACGTAGCCGACGGCGCCACCGGGCGCGGACTTCATCAGCGCGCGGGCGTGCGACAGCACCATCGGGTCGTTGTCCACGTAGGTGATGCGGCACTCGGGCACCAGGGACTGCGTGACCTCGTGGGTGCTGCCCACCAGCGGAAGGCCCGCGCCGATGTCGAGGAACTGCCTGATTCCCGCCTCGGTGACCAGGAAGCGCAGCACCCGCTGCTGGAAGGCGCGAACGGCGGGCGCGATGGCGACGGTCACCGGCGCCGACGCGGCCAGCGTCCGCGCGGCCTTGCGGTCGGCCTCGAAGTTGTTCTGGCCGCCGTTCAGGTAGTCAACGACGCGCGCCGCGCTCGGCACCGAGGTGCTGATGAGGGCGGCCTTCGCCCGACGCGTCGCGTCTTCCCCCCAGTCGTCTGCCACGGCTACAAGTATGCGGCAAATTAAGCGTTCCGGCGCCGCTGGCGCCAGCCGCGAGCCGGTGCGGCGTCGCCGCCGGTCACCGAATCTAGCCGCCTCCGCCGGCCCCGGGGTAAACGGGACACAGGAACGGGCCGCCCGGCTCCGTTGCCGGACGGCCCATCGGCCGTCTCATGCGGCTAAGACCTGCGGATTCTCAGCTCAGCAACCGTCGTAGGCCGACCAGTTGGAGGAGCCGCCGGCCGCCATGGCGTTGTCGAACACCTGGTTCTGCTCGGCCACGCTGGCGTCGCCGAACTCGCCCGGGTTGCCGCCGTACGCGGCCCAGGTCGAGGAGCTGAACTGGTAGAGCCCGTAGTGGCCGCTGCCGTTCATGACCTGGGAGTTGCCGCCCGACTCACGCGAGATGACGCAGGACTGGAACGAGCTGCTCCCGCTGTAGGTGCTCTGCGCCTGGACGGGCGCGGCCTGCGGCTCGGCCGTGCTGGCGGGCGAGTAGCTCTCCCCCGAGCTGGTCGTGCTGGCGGCCGGCTCCGGCGCCGGCGCCACGACGGGCGCGAGCGTCCTGGGGGCGCCGGGGATCTTGGCGGGCTTGGCCGGGACGGTCAGCACCTGTCCCACCTGGATCTCGTTCGCGTACTTGATCTCGCGATGGTTGGCCCAGTACAGCACCGTCCAGTAGTTAGAACTGCGGTAGAGGTGCTGGGCGATCGACGCGAGCGTGTCACCGGACTTGATGACGTACTTCGCCTGCGGCGCGCGGTGGTGCTTCCCCTTCGGCTGCAGCGCGGCGATCTGGTCCGCGTCCAGCCGGACGGAGGGCCCGGTGGCGGGCTGGCCGGTGATCGACACGAGCAGCTCGGCCGAGACGCCCGCCTGGGGCGCCTGGGCGGTGGCGGTGATAGCCGCCGAGTGGTGCCCTGACGCGTTTACCGTCGCGGCGACTGCCGCGGGTGCGTTACCGAGGGCGAATGCCGCGGCCAGGCCGGCCAGTGCGGCGGGCGCGGCGGCCATGGGCAGCCGGCGCCGAAGAACAGAGGTACTTGCTGAACTTGCGTGCGAGCCCAAAGGGCTCCTTCCCGTGAAGGTCGCGCTCACCAGGAAGGCTGCCTGCACAGTGCACGGGTGCTGCACGTATGCAGGCAGCCTTCGGAGCGCCTGACATCAGGGGATCGTAAACGCATATCCGTTCATTCGCCAAAAATTGGACAAAAAAACTTCTATTACGTAAAATCCGCCCCCCAACACTGCTACCGGGAGCTGCCCACTCGTCAAAAACTGCGTCACGGATGGGCCACGCACGGTGTACAGCGGTCCAGTCGGCAGCCGTCGGCCGGCCGGGAGACAATGACCCACCGGATCTAATTAATATTCACGCTGGTCCGGTTCAATCGGGAACCCGATAACGAAATTATTGACAATCGATAAGTTTCCTCACTGCTGCGGAGAATGGTGCGCTAAGTGCTTTTACTGACGACATTAGCCACGCAGCGATTACTAAGGTGAACCGGGCCCGGCAGCAACCCGGGAATCGGCCCCGACCTGCGGAAGTCCGCTCCTAACGGCCCGGCCGACACGACCCGCGCGGAAGTCACCTTTCCGCCTTAGCCTGACATTAAGGCACCAGCGCATTGACAGCGGTGACTATAAAACGGGAGCCGGCGAACGGAAGAGAGCGCGGGTCTGGCCACGTCGTCGAATATGTGGGCGACGACGACCGGCACCGCCCCGGCGCCAGGTACCGGATCGGCCTTCGGGCGCAGCCACCTGGGTGAGGTCACGCGGCCGGCTCCGCTGCGCCGGGCGCCGTCGGGCCACGCCCGGCGATACCGCAAGCCGGCCAGGCCGGACTCGCGGCAAAAACACAACCGATCGGTTGACGATCTGGGGCGGGACACGTATTGTCAACCACATGGTTGAGCTTCAACTGGAGACGGGCCCGTCGCGGATGGACGCGGTGTTCCATGCGCTGGCCAGCCAGCCGCGACGGGCCATGCTCGGCCGGCTGGCCGCCGGTGAGCTGACGGTGGGGCAGTTGGCCGCACCGCTGGCGATGTCGCTGGCCGCCGCCTCTAAGCATGTGCAAGTTCTGGAACGCGCGGGCCTGGTGCGCCGCCGGGTGACCGGGCGGCAGCACGTGTGCCGCCTCGACCCGGCCCCGCTGGCCTCCGCGTCCGCCTGGCTCCGTTTCTACGAGCCCTTCTGGGACGAGCGGCTCGATGCCCTGCAAGCACTTCTCGATTCCGATCCCACGGAGGATGACACCGATGAACCCAGTCACTAACCAGCCCGTCGTGCGCATCGAGCGCACGCTGTCCGCGCCACCATCGCAGGTCTACCGCGCCTGGCTGTCGCCTGAGCTGATCTGCCGCTGGATGGCGCCTGGTTATGAGGTCACGCGGGTGGAGGTGGACGAGCGCGTCGGCGGCCACTACCGGGTCTGGCAGGCCGACGCCGGCGTGCCGGCTGGTGGTTTCGAGGCCGAGATCCTCGAACTGACGCCACCGGAGCGCATCGCCTGGCGCTGGGGCTTTACCGGCCCTGACCGGGAGCACGGGCCGATCTACGACTCGCGGCTAACCGTGACACTGTGCGCGGCACCGGGGGGCGGCACCGTGCTCACCTTGGTGCACGAGCGGCTCGACGACCTCGCCGAAGCGCTGCCCCAGGCCGCCGCCCAGGTCGGCACCGGCTGGGACATCGTCTTGGCCAAGCTGGCGGCCGTCCTCGCCAGTGCCCCGCGCTGAGCGCAACCGCCGCCCCGGTGACCAATGCCGGGGCGGCCGGTGCCCGGTTATCTCCTGGCCCATTCCTCGGCCAGCAGCCGGTAGGAGCGGACGCGGTCGGCGTGGTCGTGGGTGATCGTGGTGACGATCAGCTCGTCGGCCTCGGTGGCGTCGCGCAGCTGCTCGAGCTGGTCGGCGACCTGGCCGGGAGTGCCGACGAACTGGGTGTCGGTCCGGTCGGCGACCAGCTCGCGGTCGGCGTCGCTCCACTGGTGGCGGCGGGCCTGCTCGGGGGTCGGGAACTGGATGGCGCCCTCGGCCGTGCGGATGCTGCGCACCCAGAGCCCGTAGCCGGTGGCCAGCTCGCGGGCCGCGGCCTCGGTGTCGGCGACGACCACGTCGGCCGACACGCTGACGTAGGGGCGCTCGAGCTCGGCCGAGGGCTTGAACGCGGCCCGGTAGCCGTCCACCGCTTCCAGGACCGTCGCCGGGCTCACGTGGTAGTTGGCGGCGAAGCGCAGGCCGCGCTCGCCCGCCACCTCGGCGCTCTCGCCGCCGCTGCTGCCGAGAATCCAGATCTGCAGCGCGGCGCCCTCGCCGGGTACCACGTGCGCCTCCTCCCCCTCCGCGGAGCGGTAGGTGCCGGCGATCAGCGCCAGCACGTCGCTGACCTGCTCGGTGTAGTTCTGCGATTCCGCGTGCGGCAGTTGCAGCAGGGTCTTCTGCAGCGCGAACCGGGGCGAGTCCAGCAGCCGCTTGAAGGAGAACCGCGGCGGGATCAGCAGCCCGTTCGGGGTGCGCCCGTTGACCACGGTGGCCGCCGAGCCCCCGCCGGCCAGCGCGGGCTCCTTGGGCTCGCGCGGGCGTCCGCCGGACCGGCCGAGGCCGAGGTCGAAGCGGCCCGGGTAGGCCGCGTCGAGCAGGCCGAACTCCTCCACGGTGGACAGCGCGGTGCGGTGCCCCATCTGCACCGCGCCCGAGCCCAGGCGGATCGTGGACGTGGCGCCCGCGGTGAGCGCGAGCACGACGGCGGGCGAGGTGCCGGCCACGCCCGGGTTGAGGTGGTGCTCGGCGAACCAGTAGCGGGTGTAGCCGAGACGCTCGGCCTCCTTGGCGAGGTCGATGCTGTTGAGCAGCGCCTGGCCGGCGGTCGATCCCGAGGAGATCGGGACAAGGTCCAGGACGGCCAATGGGGTGTTGGTCATGCGAATACCCTCCGAGCTTGAAGTCAACCGGTGGTGGCGACCGGGGAGACGCCCGGGAGGCCGCTGGCCGCCTCCACGGGCGCCGGCGCGGACGCTGCTGAGGCGGGCCCGGTGTCGTCGCCGAGCGGCCCGCCGCCCCAGCCCCAGGGCGGGTCGGGGATCTCGCGGCGCAGCACCGGGGCGATGTCGGACTGGAACAGCTCCAGGCTGGCCCGGTGCTGCGCGTCGGTGAGGCCGCCGGCGTCGGCGTGCAGGTGCAGCACGCTGTGGCCGAACTGCTCGTGGTAGCGGTGGACCTTCTCGATGACCTGAGCCGGGCTGCCGATCAGCGCCGAGGACCGCTCGATGAAGTCCTCCAGGGTGGGGAAGACCGGCTGGAGGCCGAGGCGCTTGGCTGGAACGCCAGGTGCCCGGCGAAGACCGGACGGTACGCCTCGATGGCGTCCTGGGAGTTGCGGGCGGAGTAGTACCCGGCGGTGCCGGCGCCGACGGCGATGGCGGCCGGGTCGTGCCCGTAGTGGGCCCAGCGCTCGCGGTAGTAGCGGATCAGCTCGGCGTACGGGCCGATCGGGTTGGTCACGTTGGCGGAGAACAGCGGGTCGCCGTAGCGGGCCGCGAGGTCGACCGACGCCTGGCTGGTGGCGCTCCCGTGCCAGATGCGGACCGGGCGCTGCAGGGGCCGCGGCCACACCTCGGCCTCGTGCAGCGGCGGGCGGAACTTCGTGTCATAGGTGATCTTGTTGTCCTGCCACAGCCGCCGGAAAACCTCGTAGGACTCGGCGTTGCGGTCCCACTGGTCGTCGGGGGTGACGTTGAACAGGTCCCGCTGGGCGGCGCCGTTGCCCTTGCCGATGATGAGCTCGAGCCGCCCGCCGGACAGCTGGTCGAGGGTGGCATAGTCCTCGAACGCGCGCACCGGGTCGAGCAACGACAGCGTCGTCACCGCCGTGAACAGCCGGATCCGCTTGGTCAGGGCGGCGATATGGCTGAGCACCACGGTCGGCGACGAGGAGATGAACGGCCGCTCGTGCCGCTCCCCTACCCCGAACCCGTCGAAGCCGAGTTCCTCGGCCAGCAGGGCGCTGTCGAGCGCCTCCCGGAACCGGTCGCGGGTGGACTTCTGGGCGCCGGTGAAGGGGTCGGGGGCGTGCACGATCAGCGTGATGGTGATGAACCTCATGAGGCGGCCCTCGCGGCGCGCTCGTCGCGGCGTCCCGCCTCGTCCGGCCGCCCGAGCGGGGCGAGGCCGAGGTGATCGCGCAGCGTGGTGCCGGTGTAGTCGGCCCGGAAGACGCCGCGCTCCTGCAGCAGCGGCACGACCTTGTCGACGAAGGGCGCCAGGCCGTCGGGGGTGATGTGCGGGACCAGGATGTAGCCGTCGGCGGCGTCGGCCTGCACCCGCTCGTTGATCGCGACGGCGACGGTCTCCGGCGAGCCGACGAACGACTGGCGGCCGGTGACCTCGATGACCACCTCGCGGGCCGAGAGCTTGCCGTCGGCGGCCCGGGCGCGCCACTCGTTGGCCCGCTCGACCGGGTTCTTGGCGAACTGCCGCACGCTCGCGCGGCCCTTGGAGATGAGGTCGTCGCTGACCACCGGGTCGAAGTCCGGCAGCGGGCCGTCAACATCGAAGTCGGGCAGCTCGGTGTTCCACAGCTGCTCGATGAAGCGCAGCGCGGTCTGCGGCGAGACCTGCGCCCGGCGTACCTCGCGGGCGAAATCGGCCGCCTCGGCGTCGGTGTCGCCGAGCACGAACGTCGCCGCGGGCAGTATCAGCAGCTGGTCCGGGGTGCGGCCGTACTTCCGCAGGCGGCCCTTCACGTCGGCGTAGAACGCCTGGCCGGCCTCCAGCGTGGCGTGCCCGGTGAAGATCGCGTCGGCCGACGACGCGGCGAAGTCACGGCCCTCGTCGGAGTCGCCGGCCTGGAAGATGACCGGCCGTCCCTGCGGGCTGCGGGGAACGTTGAACTGCCCCTCGATGTCGAAGAACGCGTCCTGGTGCTGGAACGCGCCGGGAGTCGGCGTCGTCAGGAACTCGCCGTCGCGCTTGTCCGCGATGATCTCGTCGCCCTGCCAGGAGTCCCACAGCTCCGTCGCGGTCCGCAGGAAGGTGCGCGCCCGCTCGTACCGGTCGGCCTGCGCCAGGTAGCCGCCGCGCCGGAAGTTCTCCCCGGTGAACGCGTCCCAGCTGGTCACGACGTTCCAGGCGGCCCGGCCGCCGGAGAGGTGGTCGAGGCTGGCGAACTGGCGGGCCACCTCGTAGGGCTCGTTGAACGTCGAGTTGATGGTGCCGGTGAGGCCGAGGTAGTCGGTGACCGCGGCCAGCGCGGCGAGGATGGTGAAGGTGTCCGGGCGGCCGACCACGTCCAGGTCGTAGATCAGCCCGTTCTGCTCGCGAAGGCGCAGGCCCTCGGCGAGGAACATGAAGTCGAACTTGCCCCGCTCCGCGGTCTGGGCGAAGCGGGCGAACGAGTCGAACTCGATGTGGCTGCCCGCGGCCGGGTCGCTCCACACGGTCGTGTTGTTCACGCCGGGGAAGTGCGCGGCCAGGTGGATCTGCTTTGTCATGGCTGGTGTCCTCAGCTTCGTGATCAGGCAGCTTCATCAGGTCAGGCGGCGGCGTACCGGTTGGCCGGGCGGGGCAGGCCGAGCAGCCCCCGCAGCGTGCCGGAACCGCCGCCGGCCGGGTAGGCCGTGCGGAACGCGCCGCGGCGCTGCAGTTCGGGAACGAGGGCGCCGGTGATCTGGGCCAGGTCATGCGGCAGCGCGGCCGGCCGCAGCCGGAACCCGGCCAGCCCCGCTTCCCGCCAGTCCAGGAGCAGGTCAGCCAGCTCGGCCGCCGTGCCGGCGAAGATCTGCGCATCGCTGGAGTACGTGCCCCCTGCCAGCTCGTCCAGGCGCTCCCGGCGGCCCTGGGCGGCGGCGGCGCTGTCGTCGAGGAACACGACGAGGTCGCCGAACACGTGCACGGTCTCGTCCGCCCGGCCCGCCAGCGCCTGCTCGGCGCGGATCTCGGCGACGATCCCGGCCGCGCTGGCCCGGTCGCGCGGGGTGACGAAGCCGACGTCGGCCGACCGGGCGATCAGCCGGTAGGGCACCGTGGCGTGGCCGAGGGCGGCCACGACCGGCTGGCCCTGCGGCGGCCGGGGCGTGATCGACGGGCCCCGGACCGAGAACCAGCGGCCTTCGAAGTCGATGTAGTGCAGCTTGTCGCGGTCGATGAACCGCCCGGTGGCCACGTCGCGGATTTCCGCGTCGTCCTCCCAGCTGTCCCAGAGCCGCCGCAGTACCTCGACGTAGTCAGCCGCCTCGTCGAAGTGCTCCGCGATCAGGGCCTGCACGTCGGGATCGTCGCGCCGCTCGACGCTCAGCGGCGGGATCTCGCGGCGGCCGAAGTGCGCCGCCGTGTCGGTGCGCCCGCCGATCTGCACGCGGACGCCCGCGCGGCCGGTGCTGACGTAGTCGAGGGTGGCGATCGCCTTGGACGTGTGGAACGGCTCGGTGTGGGTGGTGACCGCCGTCGGGACGAACCCGATGTGGCGTGTCCTCGGGGCGGCCCTGGCCGCGATCAGCACGGCGTCCAGCCGGCCGCGGACGCGGTCGGTGCGCTCGTCACGGCCGGAAATGGTCATCGGACTGCAGGTCGAGGCTGTCCTCGATGGTGACGAAGTCGAGCAGGCCGCGCTCGGCCTGCTGCGCCAGGTCCACCCAGTAGGCCGGCGGTGAAGAGGCGGTCAGGCTGGGCGTCCGGCTCGCGCCACGCCGCCGGGTGCCAGCCGGCACCATCGAGCGCGACAGCCAGGTGCAAGGCGCCTGCCGGGGTATGCGTTGCTGGGGCCACGGTGAACTCCGTTCCGAGCGGCGACGCTGTTACTCGTCCGCTTTGCCCAACGGAATGACTTTGTCGATTATTTCGCTAGACATGATCAGCAACGAGCGCGGTGGGTGCGGAGGTCGGCAGAAGTAGTCTGACTGGCGTGACGAAGATCGCGATCCTCGACGATTACATCGGTGTGGCCCTGGAGTACGGCGACTGGTCGGCGCTGCCGGGCGACGCCGAGATCACCGTCTACCGCGAGGCGATACCGCCGGAGCGGCTGGCCGACGAGCTCACCGACTACGAGATCATCGTCATCACCCAGCAGCGGGCGCGTTTCCCGCGCAAGGTGCTCGAGGATCTCCCCAAGCTGAAGCTGCTCGTCTGCAACGGCCGGACAAGCAACGTCGTCGACCACGAGGCCAGGATCGAGCGCGGGATCCTGCTCTGCGGAACCGCCGAGACCGGTCAGGCCGCCGCCAGCCACTCCGGCTATCCGGCAACGCGGGGGCTGCCCGCGCCGTCGGAGATGGCGTGGGCGCTGATCTTCGCCGTCGCCAAACGGATCGGCGTCGAGGACCGGGTAATCCGGGCGGGCGGCTGGCAGACCGGGTTCCCGGTCCCGCTGGCGGGCCAGACGCTCGGCCTCCTCGGCGCCGGCCGCCTCGGCAGCGCGATGGTCCCGGTCGCCAGGGCGCTCGGCATGGACGTCATCGCGTGGAGCCCGAATCTCACCGAGGAGCGCTGCGCCGAGCTCGGCGTGACGTGGGTGGCGAAGGACGAACTGCTGTCGGCCGCGGACATCCTCGGGGTCTTCCTCGTCCTGTCCGAGCGCTCCCGTAACACGCTGCGCGCCGACGACCTGGCGAAGATGAAGCCGGGCGCCATCTTGGTGAACATCTCCCGCGGCCCGATCGTCGACGAGGAAGCCCTCATCGAGGCGCTCCGCTCCGGCCGGCTGGCCGGGGCGGGCCTTGACGTCTTCGACCGCGAGCCGCTCCCGGCCGATCACCCGTTCCGGTCACTCGACAACGTCGTCGTCACCCCGCACATCGGCTACGTCACCGAGCAGGGCTTCCGCTCCGCCTGGCAGCGCATGGCGGAGGACGTCACGGCCTACCTCGCGGGTTCCCCCATCCGCGTCGTCACCGACCCGGCCGACTGCCCGCCGATGGCCCCCCAGTAGGCCCGCTCGGGCCTACTGCACGGGCCATCGCCCCGCCAGCTGGACCGTCATGATCGCGATGCCGCTCGGTCCCGCCTCAGGACCGGCCCGCCGCGGACGGCCCGGGGAAGGGCGGCTCCACCGGGAGCTCGACCGACCGGTACGGGCGCCCCGCTATCTCGTACCCGAGCGCCTCATTGATCCCGATCATGTACTGGTTGGACACTGCGTTCCAGGTCGCGATCCGCTCCAGCCGCGGCTCCGCCGCCGCCAGCCACGAAACCATCTCCGTCTTGACCAGTAGCCCGAGCCGGTGGCCGCGGTGCGGTCGCGTCACGGTCGTGGCCCACTGCCGGCCCCATTCGGGTATGTCCGGGTCTACCGATACCGCGGTGAGGGCCGCGGAACTCTCCGGATCTGGCGCGTACCAGGCTTCGGCCGGGGAGCCGTCCCAGACGCTGAACAAGTCGGTCCGGAAAACCCGGAGCGACTCCGGTGGCTTGAACGGGTCGTCGGCCCGCCCCGCCTCCCGCGTGTCGAAGCAGGCCCGGATAGCGTCACCGTCCGCCGGATCCAGCCGGGGAATGCGCATTCCCAGACCGCACTTTTCTTTGGGAAATGCCGCGCCACGACCATGCGCTGCACGTAGTTGGTGCCCTCGTAGATCTGGGTGATCGTGGACCGGGCGACAGTTTCGCATTTTCTGTGGGCGTCAGGCTGGCGGCCACAGGCCTAGCGGCTTGCCGATTTCCCACTCATGGCCGAACGGGTCGAAGATCCGGCCTATCCGCCAGCCGTGCTCGTCGGCCATCTCGGATGCCGGGGTGGCACCAGCCTGGACCGCCTGGGCGAACATCGCGTCAGGCGCGTCGACCAGCAGCAGGGTCCTGCCCGTGGCGCCGCCGATCGCCTCCGGGCTGTAGCGCGGCCCGGTTGCCCCGCCCGAGGAAACCCAGAAAGCCGCATCCCCGATCGCCAGCTGCGCAACGATCTCATCGCCTTCGCCCACCTGATGCAGGACCCTCGCCCCGAACGCTGTCTGGTAGAACGCGACGGCAGCGGCAGCGCGATCGATCCACAGCTCCGGCTGAATGCCCGTCATGACGATCAGCGTAGCCGCCCGTCGAGAAGTTCCCGGCGTCCCAGGTCGAGCAGCAGCGCCGCTCCGGGATCAACCGTCTCAACCTCGGGCCTGAGGGCTTCGAGGCCGGCGATCAGAGCCTGCGGACAAGGTGCTCGGCGATGCGCCGGGCGTCTCCGGCGGTGCGCAGGCTTCCAGTAACGGTCCCGGCTCGCCTCGCCGCTAACCCCGTGACCACGGCACCTCGTCCGGCGTATACCGGTACGCACGGAAGATCGTGTTGGTCGCGTCGGGGAAGAGCTTGGCCGCAGCCTCGAACGGAGTGCAGACGCGCCTGCGAGCTGGCGGATCCGCTCGCAGGCGCGTCTGGGTGATTGTCAGCTGCCAGATCCCCAGCCCATAACGTAGGCGCGGACGTCGGCGACGCTCCACCAGTCGTTGGGGTCCGCGGTGGTGAGGGTCATGCGAACGTATTGGATAGGGCTTCCTGGCAAGTCGATGGTGGTGAACTGGCCGGTTCCTTGCTCCATTGGACACGACGGTATTCCAGTCCGTTCCGTTGGTGCTGGTTTGCACGGTATAGCCGCGCGGGTAGTCGCCGGTGGACGCGCCGGTGTCGAAGACGATTTGACGGGCGGGGATGGCTTTGCCGAAGTCGACCTGCAGGTACTGGCCGGGGGCCTGGCCTTCACCGGTTGAGTACCGGGTGCTGGCGTCGCCGTCCACGGCGTTGGCCGCGACGTCACCAGTGCAGCAAGAGTTGGTCGGGCCACTGGGGCTGGCGGTAGCGGTCCAGCCTGCGGGGGCGACCTGCTGCAGAGGATGCTGCCCGGCGAGATTGCCTTGCCAGACGAAGGTGGCCAGCGAGTCGCCGGGCAGGGTGTAGGTAAACCGCTGCTGGCCTTCCTGGACGGCGAATGCCTGCGCGTCGTCATTCTCATTGTGCGCCACCAGCACCGTCGAGCCATCCGGGTTCCGGAACGCGACGTCCATGACCTCGCCGTTCCATCCGGTGGTGCCGAACGAGGTGCTGGCGATGCGTACGGCGCCCGGCTGGACGAACCGGGACAGTTGCCCGAGCGCGTAGTACTCGGCGTTGGGAGTGACCGTGTCTCCCGGGCCGATGGTGACGATGCCGGTGCAGGTGCCGCATCCCCCGACGTGCGGGCCGCCATCGGGATCGAGGGCCAGGTCCCAGTTGATCACGGTGCTCGACCAGTTGCGGGTGGAGCCGATCTCCAGGTTCCTGGCATGCCACTTGAGCGTGTCGGAGAAGGTGTCCGCCGGATCGGCGGACTGGCTGCCCGAGCACTCGTCCATGAAGATCTGCAGTTTCGGGTACTCGTTGTGGAACGTCGTCATCGCGCTGGGGTCGCCGTAGTAGCAGTGGAACGCGACACCTGAGATCCATTTGGCCGCCGGGGTGGCCAGGACGTTCTGCGGGTACGCATTGATGTCGCCGACCTCGTCTGGCGGGGTGGAGGCAATGTCGTTGGGGTGCTCCGACCAGTTGTGGTCATAGGCGAAGATCTCGGTTGGCAGGTGCGCGGCCCGCAGCATCGGGCCGAGATCCTCGATGACCGCGGCTTCCTGCCAGGAGGGCATGTCGGTGCCCGGATAAGTGTCGGTGGTGCGGTCCTGCGGCTCGTTCTGCACGGTGATCGCGTTGACGTTCACTCCGTTGGCCCGGTACGCCTCAATGAACTTCAGCAGGTAGCAGGGCGTAGGCCTGGTAGATCTGGGGGGTGGCGATGAGCTGCCCGCCGATGAGGCTGTCGGAGGTCTTCATCCACGCAGGCGGACTCCACGGCGAGGCGATGACCTGCAGCCGCGGATTGAGAGCCTTGGCCTCGCGCAGCAGCGGCAGGATCTGCGCCTGATCGTGGGCGATGCTGAAGTGCTGCATGCTGTAGTCGGTCTGCCCGGCGGGCAGGTCGTCGTAGGTGTACGGCGCCGTGGCGACCATGTCCGAGCCGCCGATCGGCTGGCGCAGGTAGTCCAGGCCATCGCCGGTCGTGGGGCTGAAGAGGGACGCCATCACCTGGGCGCGTTGGCCGGCGGGCAGCGTGTAGAGGACCGACGCCGAGGCATCGGTGATGGCACCGCCGAATCCCTGCATCGTCTGATAGGTCAAGGTGGGGTCGACCACCACCGTCGGGGCGGTGCTCGGAGCCGTGGAGAAGTCCACCGTGCCGAGATCGCTCAGCTTGTCGGCCCCGTCCGCGGTGGTGATCCAGACGTGGGCCGGGGCCATGCCCGGCGCCGGGGCGGCGGCTGCGGCAGTTGCGTTCAGCCCTCCCGCGCCGGCCGCGGCGACGAAGAAGGCGCCGGCCGCGAGCAGGCCTGCCGACCGCGCCGTCCACAGCCTCCGCAGCCTTGGCGGCCTGAAGGATCCGGTTATTTTCCGCATGGAAATTGAGCCTCCGATTCGATGTCGTCAACCTGGTGGATGGTGATGGCTGAGCGCCGCGCGAAGAGGATCTCGCGCGGCGCTCAGCCGATGGCTCAGGACTCGGGGACGAGCTGGAATGTCTGGGCGGTGTCGCCGGCGGTGCAGGCCCATTGCTGGAGTTGCGTGCCGTTGGATGTCGAGCGGTTGGTGACGTCCAGGCATTCAGTTGCCGCTGTTGCGGGCGGTGAAGGTGTAAGTGCCGTTTGATTGCAGCGTGGGCAGCCACTGCTGGTTGGTGCCGCCGGTAGCGCTCCACAGCTGGATGAGGGTGCCGTTGCCGGTGGCGGACGTCCCGCCGGTGACGTCCCATACCTCGCTGGGGTTGTTGCGCGTGGCGACCTGGTAGTAGCCGCCGCTGGTGGGCTGGAACTGCCACTCCTGGTTAGTGTTGCCGCTGCCGCACGCCCACTGCTGCACGGCGGTGCCGTTGGAGGTGCTGCCGCCGGTGTCGTCCACGCAGTCGCCGCTGTTGGTGTTGACGACCTGGTACCAGGTGCCCGAGCTGATGCCGCCGCCTCCGCCGGATGCCAGGGTGGTGACCGAGACGGCGCTCGAAGCCGGGGAGGTGTCCCCCGCCGTGTCCGTGGCGGTGACGGTGTAGCTGTAGGTGGTGGAGGGGCTCAGGCCGGTGTCGGTGTAGCTGGTCCCGGTGGTGGTGCCGACCTGGGTGCCGTTGCGGTCGATGTCGTAGGTGATGGTTCCCGACCCGCCGGTCGAGGCGCCCCAGCTCAGCGTGGTGCCGCTGCTGGTGGTGTTGGACGAGGTCAGGTTGGTCGGCGCGCTGAGCGAGTCTCCGGTGCTGGTGGAGCCGGGGGTCCAGGTGAACGTGGCGACGGCCCCGGCGGGCAGGGTGTAGTTGAAGTACTGGCCGTTCTCGTCCACCCCGAAGGTGTTCGCGCTCGAGGTGTTCGAGTTCAGCACCACCAGCGCGTCGGAGCCGTTTGGGTTCTGGAAGGCGACGTCCTCGATGTTGCCCGAGCCGAAGGTGTTGGAGCCGATGCGCACCGCGCCGGGCTTCACGAACTTGCTGACCTGGCCGAGGCTGTAGTACTCGGCGTTGTACGTCGCGGTGTCGGCGGAGTTGTCGACGGTGACGAGCGCGGTGCAGGTGGTGCAGTTCATGCTCGGCCCGCCGCTCGGGTTCAGCGCCATGTTCCAGGTGACGACCGACTTGCTGTAGTTGCGGATCCCGTCGACGACCAGGTTCTCCAGCTCCCAGTCGAGCGTGTCGGCGAAGGTGTCCGACACCGGGGAGGACTGCGAGCCGGAGCATTCGGTCTCGTAGGTCCCGTACGACGGGTACTCAGCCTCAACCGTGGACTGGGCGCTCGGGTCCCCGGCGTAGCAGTGCCAGGCGGTGCCGGTCACGTACTGCGCGGCCGAGGAGTCGCCGAGCACGGTCTCCGGGAAGCTCGGGTCGTTCCAGTTGTGGTCGTAGCCCAGGATCCCGGTGTTCAGCCCGGCCGCCTTGATCGCCGGCCCGAGGTTGTCCGCGATGAAGTTCGCCTCCTGGGTGGAGGTGAACGTCGAGCCCGGGTAGTTCGACGGCGAGTACTCCGGCTCGTTCTGCGGCGTGATCAGCGAGATGGGCACCCCGGCCGCGTCGTAGGCCTGGATGAACTTGACCAGGTAGTTGGCGAAGACCTGGTAGTCGGCGCTGTTGAGGGTGCCGCCGATCATCGAGCCGCTGGTCTTCATCCAGCCGGGCGGGCTCCACGGCGTGGCCATGATCGTGACAGCCGGGTTGATGCTCAGCGCCTGCTTGAGCACCGGGATGATGTAGGCCTGGTCGTGCGCGATGGAGAAGTTGGCCAGCGTCGGGTCGGTCTGCGCCGGCGGGCATGTCGTCGTAGCTGAACAGCGACTGGGAGAAGTCCGACGCCCCGATCGGCTGCCGCAGGAAGTCCAGGCCGATCCCCTGGTTCGGGTCGAACAGCTTGGTCATGATCTGGTTGCGCAGCGGGGAGTTGTAGACCAGCCAGGCCGAGGAGTCGGTGAACGAGGCGCCGAAGCCGGTCATGGTCTGGTAGGTGGTCGAGGGGCTGACGGTGATGACCTGGCTCTGCGAGCTGGACCCGGGGGCGAACGACGCCCCGGCCTGGGGGGCGAGCAGCTGGCTCTGGTTGGTCGTGGTCTCCGTGACGGAAACCGCCGGCCCGGATGCGGCGTGCGCCGCGCCGGGACTCAGCACGGCGAGCCCTGCGGTGATGAGTGCCGCTGCGCCCAGCGATGCCGTCATTGTCTTGATGCGGGACATGGTCCTCCTTCAGAACCTGCCGGGCGCGACGCGCGCCCGGCCGCGCCTGAGCTGGCCGGGGCGGTCACCGACTTTCCAGATCATCCCAACCATGAAACAATATGTAACGATTTGAAACACTTTCGTTACGACGATGTAAGCAGCCCGGAATAGGGCTGTCAATAAGCAAATAAGGGGCATGGCGGCCGTCCGGCGGGGAAGCTATGCTGCACATCATGGAACAAGTGTGTGTAACAGAATGAGCAGGCCGCGCAGCCAGCGTGTTACTGTCCGGGACCTCGCCGCGGAGACGGGTGTATCCATCGCCACCGTCTCCCGGGCCCTCAACAACCAGGCCCACGTGGCCCCGCACACGCGCGAGCTAGTCCAGCGGGCCGCCGAGCGGCTCAGCGCGCAGCCGCCCAGCCCGCGGACGGTCCCGGCTCGCGTGACGCAGGGCCCCGTCTATCTGCGCTGCCCCTATCTCCTGACCGACTACTTCGGCCTCATCGTCTCGTCCATAGCCGAGACGCTGGAGCTGCACGGCAGGCCCCTGCTGCTCAACGCGGGAGAAGCCGCGCAGCAGGCGGTGATCCTGCCCGGGCTCGCTTCCTGGCCCGGGATCAGCGGCGCCATTATCGTCTTGCCGCCGGAGCCCAGCGAGCAGCTCGTGGATCTGCGGGCACGCGGGTTCCCGTTCGTCGTGGTGGATCCCCGCGCCCCGATGCCGCGCGACATCGCAGCCGTCTCAGCGGCGCACTTCGCCGGCGCCCGCAGCCTCACCAGGCACCTGGTCGATCTGGGACACCGGCGCGTCGGCGTGATCGCAGGACCGCACAATTGGCTCGCGAGCGATGCGCGCCTGGCCGGGCACGCGTCAGCCCTGGCGAACGTCGGTGTGCTGCCGGATCCCGGGCTGATCCGCAGCGGCGAGCCGACCGCGCAGTTCGGCTACCATGCCGCCGGCGAGCTGCTTGACCTGCCCCTGCGCCCGACCGCGCTCATCGGGTTCAACGACAAGGTGGCCGTCGGTGCCCTGGCCGCGGCGGCCCAGCGTGGACTGCGCGTACCGGAGGAACTCTCCATCACCGGCTTCGACGACATCGACCTAGCTCAGGCCACCCGTCCCCTGCTCACAACCGTGCGTCAGCCACTGCAGGAAATGGGCCGCCTCGCTGTCGGTCTTCTCATCCGGCTGATGGAGCGCCAGCGGCTCGACGCGCTGCACGTCGAGCTGGCCACAGAACTGGTCGTGCGCGACTCCACCGGCCCGGCTCCGCCATGATAGGCACCAGGGCCCAGGCGGGGCGCGCTGCACCATGGGCGGACAGAACACTTACGCGTCGACGACGATCTCTCCGGCCGGAGTCCGGTGCACGCCCCTGACGCGCGGCACGAGCGCGACGAGGAGGCACGGAATCGATCCGAGGGCCGCCGCGGCGACCAGCGTCGGGGTGAAGCCGATCGACGACGACAGCGGTCCCATGACCACGAAGCCGACCGGCACCATGACCAGCGAGACGAACCAGTCGTAGGCGCCGACCCGGGCGCGCACGTTGTCCGGGATCAGGACCTGCATGGCGGTGAACCAGACGCTGTTCCCCACGATCATCGTGAAGCCGAACACTGCCTCCGCCGCCGCGATCAGCGCCACCGAGCGCGAGAACGCCAGCGCGAGCAAGGGCAGGCCGATGCCGGCCATGAGCAGGTCGGCGGCGACGAGCGGCCGCCGCGGCTTGACCCGCAGGCCGACGACGCCGCCGGCGACCGCCCCGAGACCCCATGACGCGGACAGGGCACCCCAGGCGGCGGCACCGCCGAGCGAGCGCGCCGCGATGACCGGGCCGAGCACGAACAGGGCCGGGACCGCGAAGTTGGCGCAGGCATGGGCAAGCAGGTTAATCCAGTACCAGGGCCGGACGGCGAGCTCGTGCCAGCCCTCGGCCAGATCGGCCACGAACGACCGGGCCGCCGGGACCGGCCGGGGCGGCACCCGCAGCAGCGCCAGGCAGGCCAGGCTGACCAGGAACGATGCCGCGTCGGCGGCGAACAGCCAGCCCGGCCCGATGACCGCGATCACCACCCCGCCGACGGCGGGCCCGGCCACGCTGAAGAAACCCTGCGGCAGCCCGAGCAGGCTATTGGCCTGCTGCAGCTCCTCGGCCGGCACGGTCTCGGGCACCAGGGCGGTCGAGGCGGGATCGAAGAAGGACGTCGCCGCCCCGTACAGTGCCCCTCCGGCGGCGAATTCCCAGAGGTGCGCGTGCCCGCTCAGTAGCAGGGCCGCCAGCACCGCCTGGACCACCCCGCGCACCGCGTCGGCGGTCAGCATCACGTACTGCCGTCGCAGCCGGTCGGCCCACACCCCGCCGGCCAGCAGGAACGCGACCCGGGCGACGGTCACAGTCGCGAGGACGATACCGATGCCGGACGCCGTTCCCCCGACGTGCAAGATCGCGAAAATCAGCGCGATCTGCACCACCGCGTCGCCCAGCGCGGAGGTGGCAGAGCCCGTCCACATCAGCCGGAACGTCACGGTGCCGGAGCGGGCCGCCGAAATGGCGCCTGGCGGCGGCGCGGGTCACAGCAGACGGCAGGCCGGGAACTGCCGGAGACGGCCGGGGGTGGCCTGTATCTGTCACAGCAGGTCAGCTTGCCCGGCGGCCGTGCAGGCGCCTAGAGTTTCGGCGGGAGGCGAAACATGGGGGTATGGCTGGTCAGTGCCGACGTGCTGGCAGCGAGCCGGTTCGTCACCTCACCGCTGGCCGAAACCGTCAACGCGCTGGGCGTGCTGGCGTCCCGGAACCCCCAGCCGTGGGATCGGGACTGGCTGGCCCGGCACGGCCCGGCGTTCCGGGACCGGATCAAGACTGACCCGTTCAGCATGGCGCTGACCCAGGCCATGCAGTCCGGCCGGTGGCTCCCGGTTGACCTCAGCCTGCCCCCGGGCCCCGGCGACGTCACGTTCGAGCAGGAACTTGCCCGGGTGCGGACCGTCCCGGCTCAGGTCGCCAAGTTCGACCTGACCCAGGGGGCCAAGTTCAACCTGGCCCAGGGCGCCCGGGGACGGCTCCCGGACGCGCTCGACGTCAGCGACCCGGCCGGCGCCTTCGCCGACCTGGTCCAGTGGACCTGGGAGCACACCGTCCGGGCGGACTGGCCGCGCCGGAAACGTAAGTACGAGGCCGACATCATCAGCCGCACCACCGTGCTCAGCCAGCGCGGCTGGGCCGCCGCCGTCGGCGGGATCGCGCAAGATATCCGCTGGCTCGGCGACGGGCAGCTGCAGATCACCATCCAGGACCATCCGCCCCTCGACCTGCGCCACGCCGAGCTCCTCTTCATCCCCAGCAGCCTGCCGACCGGGCGAGTCGCCTGGGAGTACCCAGCCAGGTTCGCGGTCATCTACCCCGCCGCCGGAATGCTCGCCAGCCCCGCCGCACCCATGGCACCAGAACCGCTACGGCGGCTGCTCGGGCCGACCAGGGCCGAGATCCTGCTCCTGATCGGCCAGCCCATCACCACCACGCAGCTAGCGGCCGTCACCGGGCTCGCGCTGGGCACCATCGGGGACCACCTGCGCATACTCTCCGACGCAGGGCTGGCTGAACGTCACCGGTCCGGCGCGCACGTCCTTTACCACAGGACACCGACCGGCCAGCTGCTGCTCAGCCCCACCCAAGCAGAACCGGGCCTGGCCACTTAACTGGCCAGGTTTCGGCGGCCACGGGCCGGAAGCGGGCGGCGGGAGCATCCCGGGCGCCTGTCGGCAACCACGCTGCTGAAGAATGGAGTCCTGTCGGAAGGATGAGCGATGAAGCTGGTGGAACTCGGTGACGTGGAGGTTGCGCGTATCGGTTTCGGCGCGATGGGGATGTCGGCCTATTACACGGGCGCGAGGGAGGACGACGAGCAGTCAATCCGCGCGATCCACCGGGCGATCGACCTGGGCGTGACCCTGATCGACACGGCCGAGATCTACGGCCCGTACCTGAACGAGGAACTCGTCGGACGGGCGCTGGCCGGCCGCCGCGACGAGGTGGTCCTCGCGACGAAGTTCGGCCAGATCAGCCACCGGGGCGGCGCGGACACACAGCACATTGACCCGGCCGAAATCGAGAAGTTCCGCCGCCTTGACAGCACGCCGGAGAACATCCGCCTGGCCGTCGAGGGCTCGCTTGCGCGACTCGGAACAGACCGTATCGACCTGTACTACCAGCACCGCGTCGATCCGGGCACCCCGATAGAGGAGACAGCCGGGGTGCTCGGCGAGCTGATCGACGAGGGCAAGATCCTGCACTACGGGCTCTCCGAGGCGGGGCCCGCGACTATCAGGCGTGCGCACGCGGTGCGGGCGGTGACGGCGTTGCAGACCGAGTATTCGCTGTGGACGAGGGATCCTGAGACCGAAATCCTGCCCTTGGTGCGGGAGCTTGGCATCGGCTTCGTGGCGTACTCCCCGCTCGGCCGCGGGTTCCTCACCGGTCGGCTGCGCTCGGCCGGCGACCTGGATGCCGCCGACTTCCGGCGGAGCAGCCCGCGCTTTGCCGGGGACAATTTCCAGGCGAACTGGCGGATCGTTGAGACCGTCGAGCAAATTGCCGCCGAGGCCGGCGCTACCCCGGCTCAGGTCGCGCTGCGCTGGCTGCTGGCACAGGGCGACGACATTGTGCCCATCCCGGGAACCCGCCGCGTCGAACGGGTCGAAGAAAACGTTGGCGCCGACGACGTGGAGCTGAGCGCCGACCAACTCGACCGGCTGGGCGCGGTCGAGCCTCCTGTCGGCGACCGCTACGCCGACATGACCACCATCAACCGCTGACCCGAGACGCGATCACTGCGCCTGCCTTCGGTCGCGTCGGCAGGCGGGGGCGGCGGACCGTGCTTACAGCGGCCACAGGGGGCACCCGGACACAGATGTATTCCGTAGCTATATAATTTGGCTATGCAATACGTGAGGCGCGTGACGGCGCGGACCGAGGCTCTTGACGCAGTGGCGACGAGCCTGCTGGCACAGACATCCCGCCTGACCCGCTTGCTGATGAGGTCCGGCTCCCGGGAGCTGAGCAGGACCGAGGTCGGCTTGCTGACCACGCTGACCGATGGACCTCGCTCGATCAGCGACTTGGCCGATACTGAGGCATTGGCGCAGCCGTCAGTGAGCAAGCTCGTCGACAGGCTCGAGGGCCGGGGTCTGGTCTCACGCCATCGCGGCGCCCAGGACGGGCGGGTCGTCCTGGTGTCGATCTGTGCCGAGGGAGAGACTTGCCTCAAGCAGGTCCGCGATCACATCCACGCGGTGCTACGCGACGCGCTGGTCGACCTCCCCGACGGTGACTTGGCGGTGCTGGTCGGTGCCGGGGAGATCCTCGAACGGCTGATTGGCACGGTGCGGACCGACGGGGTGCCGCGATGAGCGCGCACCGCCGCAGCGTGCTGCTCGGGCCCGTGCTGGTGCTTGCCACGATGGTCGCGAGCATCATCAGCTCGTTGGGGGCGCCGCTCATCCCCACTGTCGCGCGCGATTTCCATGAGCCGCTGAGCACTGCGCAATGGTCGCTGACGGTCGCATTGCTCTCCGGTGCGGTGAGTTCGCCGGTCCTGGGCCGCCTGGGCGACGGCCCGCGACGGCTGCAGACGATGATCGGCGGCCTGGTCGTGGTCACCGCGGGGGGAGTAGTCGCGGCACTGGCCGGCGGGTTGGAGATGCTGGTCGTCGGCCGCGCGCTGCAAGGCGTCGGGCTCGGGCTGGTGCCGTTGGCCATGGCGACCGCTCGCGACGAGCTGCCTGAAGCCAAGGTGCCGCCGATGATCGCGCTGTTGTCGGTGTCGGCGGCGGCCGGGGTCGGGGTGGGCTACCCGATCAGCGGATTGATCGCTCAGACGTGGGGTCTGGCGGGCGCTTTCTGGTTCGGCGCGATCGTGTGTGGTCTCGCGCTGGTCTGCGTTGCCGCAGTCGTGCCATCCAGCGCAGGCCGCAGCGCGTCGGGCCGGCTCGACTGGGTTGGTGCTGTGGTGCTCGCGGTGGCGCTGGTCAGCACCTTGGTGGGGGTGGCACAAGGAGCGGACTGGGGCTGGGGTTCGCCGGCGATCGTCGGATTGTTGATCGCCGGGGTGGTCCTTTTCGTGGTCTGGGCTGTGTACGAGCTGCGGACCCCATCGCCGTTGGTCGAGGTGCGCTTGTTGCGCCATCCGGCGGTGCTCGCGGGTGACGTGTGTGCCATAGTGCTCGGTACTGCGATGTACATGGCGCTCTCGGGAGTGACGGAATTCGTCCAGTCCCCCCTGTCGTCCGGGTTCGGCTTCGCCGTGTCGGCTGTCGTGGCCGGCTTGGTCCTCATCCCGTTTTCGGTCTTGATGCTGGCTGGTTCCCGCACGCTGCCAATGCTGGTAAAGCACCTGGGAGTCCGGGCCGTACTGACCGTGGGCTGCCTGGTGGTGGCGTTGGCGAGCGGTTTCTTCGCCGTATTCCACGATGCCCTGTGGGAAGCCTTCGTCATGATGGGCATCTTGGGGGTGGGGTTGGGCATAACCTTTGCCGCGATCCCGGGCTTGATCGTGCGGGCCGTCCCCGCGCGTGAGACCGGCAGTGCCATGGGTTTCTATCAGGTCGTCCGCTACGTCGGCTTCTCTATGGGCAGCGCGCTCACCGCGTCCATTCTGGCCGCTCGCGCCACCGGTAACGATCAGCCAACGTTGGGCGGATACACCCTGGTGCTGTGGGTGTCGGCCGCGATCTGTGTCGTCGCCGCAGCGCTTGCCTGGTTCCTGCCCGCCCGGTCCAGCCGGCTCGCGCCCGCGGAGCGTCTCCCCGCCGAAGAGCTACGGCTACTTGAACAGACCGACGGCGACGACTTCATTGCCGACATCAGCCAAGCCTGATGTCGCGGTGCACCCCCGGGCTGAGGGCATGCGAGCCAGCCAGCTGTCTTCGCGCGAGATGTGCACTGTCCAGAACCCCAGTTAAACGGCCCGCTACCAGCCCTTGAGCACCTGCCGCGCCATGACCATCCGCTGAACCTGGTTGGTGCCCTCGTAGATCTGGGTGATCTTGGCGTCGCGCATCATCCGCTCGACCGGGTAGTCGTTCACGTAGCCGTAGCCGCCCAGGAGCTGGACCGCGTCGGTCGTCACCGACATCGCGACGTCCGAGGCCAGGCACTTGCAGGCCGAGGAGAAGAACGTCAGGTCGGCTACCTTCTCCCCTTGCATGGCGCGCTCGGAGCGGGCCGCGGCGGCGTAGGTGAGCTGCCGGGCGGCCTCCAGCTTCATGGCCATGTCGGCGACCATGAACTGAAGTCCCTGGAAGTCGGCGATCGCGCGGCCGAACTGCTTGCGTTCCTTCACGTAGCCGACCGCGTAGTCGAGCGCACCCTGCGCGATGCCGAGGGCCTGCGCGGCGATGGTGACACGGGTGTGGTCCAGGGTGCGCAGCGCGATCTTGAAGCCCTGGCCCTCGTCGCCGATCAGCCTCATCGCCGGGATCTCGGTGTTGTCGAAGTAAAGCTCGCGGGTGGGCGATCCCTTGATGCCCAGCTTGTGCTCGGGTGCCCCGAAGGTGAAGCCGGGGTCCCCGTCCTCGACCACGAACGCGGAGATCCCGTTCGTGCCCTTATCCGGGTCGGTCACCGCCATCACCGTGTAGTACTTCGACACGCCCGCGTTGGTGATCCACCGCTTCACCCCGTTGAGCACGTACCCGCCGTCCGTCCGCACCGCCCGGGTCCGCATCGCGCCCGCGTCCGAGCCCGCCTCTGGCTCCGACAGCCCGTAGGAGAACATCGCCTCGCCCCGTGCCACCGGCGGCAGGTAACGCTGCTTGACCTCCTCCGAAGCACCGAGTATGAGCGGCATAGTGCCCAGCTTGTTCACTGCCGGTATCAACGAGGAGGTAGCGCACGCCCGCGCGACCTCCTCGATGACGAGCGCCGCCGCCAGGGCGTCACCGCCGGCGCCGCCGTAGGACTCCGGGATGTGGACCGCGTGGAAGTCCGCCTTGACCAGGGACTCGTACACATCCCAGGGGAACTCCGCGGTCCTGTCTACCTCCGCCGCCCGGGGCGCGATCTTGTCATCCGCGAGCGCGCGGACCGCTTCGCGCAGCGCCTGGTGCTCTTCGGAGAGTTCGAAGCTGCTCATTCCACGATGCTAACGCCCCGGCAGGCAGACGCCCGCCCGGCATGACACGCATGCCGGGCGGGCGCCTTTCTGCCTGCAAGTGGTTACGCCGCGTCAGGCGGCCTGCTGCTCGGCTGCCGCCGAGGGGCCGGCGGTCTCGGTGTCCGGTCCGGCGGTCTCAGCCTGCGGTCCGGCGGGCTCGGCGTGCGGGCCGGTCAGCCGGGGCATCGTCGCCGCGTGCGCCGGGTGATGCCCGGCACCCTCGGGGGACTGCCGCGGCGCGGGCACCGCACCCTTCGGAGCAGCGTGCTTGCCGCTGGACTTGTAAAGACCTAGTGAACGGAATGGACGGCTCTTAGACACAGAAAAAGCCATTTGCACTACCCCCTTGACCCCGTCACGCAGCGCGCCCGGACCCCACCGAGCACTCGCAGCCAGTCCCGTCCCAGCCGCCTGCGTTGGAACTAAGGATGCCCTTCAATGCACGCGTGAAACACCCTCAGACCAGCACCGTGCCCAAAATGATATCGAAGGACGACTCAGCGTGACGATAAGTAACCCGACCTGCGTCAGTTCGGTGCCAAATGGGCAGCGGAAGGTCAGAGCCTGTCCCGCAGGGCGGCACCCTTGGCCTGCGCCTGCGCGGTCAGGCGGGCCTGAAACTCGACCATCCGGGCGCGCAGCGCACCGTCGGTCGCGGCGAGGATGCGCACCGCGAGCAGACCGGCGTTGCGCGCGCCGCCGACGGCCACCGTTGCCACCGGGATGCCGGCCGGCATCTGCACAATCGACAGCAGCGAGTCGAGGCCGTCCAGGTACTTGAGCGGCACCGGAACGCCGATCACTGGCAGCGGGGTCACCGACGCGAGCATTCCCGGCAGGTGCGCGGCCCCGCCCGCGCCGGCGATGATCACCCGGATGCCGCGCTCGGCGGCCTGCTCGCCGTAGGCGATCATCTCGCGCGGCATCCGGTGCGCCGACACCACATCCGCCTCGTAGGGCACCTGGAATTCGTCCAGCGCCTCGGCCGCCGCCTGCATCACGGGCCAGTCCGAGTCCGAGCCCATCACCACGCCGACCAGCGGCGAATCACTCTGCACGGCCCTTAGCGTAACGGCTCCGGCCGCGTGTAACGGCTAACGCCGGCCGTTCACCAGGACGTGGTAGACGCTCTCCTGATAATGGCCGGAGCCGTTCGGGGGGAGCTGGGTGAACCAGATCAGCAGGTAGCGGGCGGATGCCGGGTGCCGGAAGGTCAGCCGGACGGCGCCGCCGGTGTTGTCGGCCGTCGCCGCGACCTTGAAGTCCTGCGGGGCCATGCCGTCGCCGGTCTTCAGCTGCAGGTTCACGCCCTGGTACTGGGAGAGCTGGATGAAGACGCTGGTGATCGTTTCATGGCGGCCGAGGCTCAGCAGCAGGCCGGTCCCGTGCTTGAGCATCCCGAACTGCGCAGTGGCGTACCAGTTGGTGGACCACGGCAGCGGCGGGTGGCGGGCGATCGCGTAGTAGGCGCCGGATGGGTTGTCGCCGTCACTCAGGCCGGCCGGGCCGAATGCATAGGCCGCCGCGACCGGCAGCTTCGTGACCGGCGCGACGGCGGGCGGCCGCGGTGGCGCGGTGGTCTTGGCCGCCTTCGCGGCGGCCTTGGCGGCTGCGGCGCGTTTGGCCGCGGCCGCTACGGCGGCCTTGTGCGCCGCGGCGGACTTGCTGGCGGACGAGCCGGCGACCTTGGCCGACGACGAGTTGGCCGCGTTCTTAGCTGCCGTGCTGCCGGAGGCCAGGTGAACGCCGACGACCGCGACGACCGCCAGCAGGACCACGGCCACGGCGCCGGCCAGCAGACGGCGGTCGCGCCGGTTACGGGCACTCGCGGCCGGCGCCGCGGCACGGGCAACCGGGCTCTCCCAGCCGCTCGGGGGCGCCGCCGACGCGGCCGCGCGGCCGGCCTCGGGCTGCAGGTCGTAGCCGGCGGCCATCATGTTCTCGGTGTGGTCCGCGCGCACCGGCGGCAGATCGAACCTGGTCGCCGAGGGATCGTCTTGCACCGCGGGCAGGTCGAAGCGGGTCGCGTCGGGGTCCTGGCCGTCCGCCGCGGACGCCGGCACGGCCGGCAGGTCCATCGAGGTGGCGTCGGGATCAGGGGCCGGCTGGACCGCGGGCGCCGACGAGGCGGCGGGGGCCGCGGCCAGCGGCGCGTACGGCCTCGCGCCGCTGACACCGCCGGCCTCGCCGGCGCCGTAGGGCCCGTTGGCGCCGTGCACGCGCTCCTGGTCGAACTCCTGGATCAGCGGCTGGGCGTCGATGCCGACCGCGCCGGCGATGGCGCGCACATAGCCGCGCACGTACAGATCCCCGCCGCACGCCTCGTAGTCATCCCGCTCGATGCTGCGGATGACCGTGTCCCGGATCCGGGTGCGCTCACTGAGCTCATCGACCGTCAGGCCCGCCTGGTAGCGCGCCTCGGTCAGCGATTCACCGACGGTCACGAACCCTCCACTCACCGACCCGCACAGCGTTAATCATCTTGTGACAGATTAGTTGCCGAAGATCACCGGGCAAGCACGATCACGCTTTTTAGCCAGCGGCCGAACGAAGGCAAAACGCCCATCCAGGCCCACTCGGCGTCAGTCTCCGTCCTCGGTGCCCCAGCGCAGGTAACTGGCGGCGCGGCGGGCGCGGTCGCGGAGCTCCTCGACGTCGTCACCCGGGGCGCCAACGATCGTGACATGCCCGATTTTCCGCCCGGGCCGGACATCCTTGCCGTAGAAGTGCACCTTGACCGCCGGGTCGGCCGCCATCACGTGCAGGTACCGGTCGAACACGTCCGGGTCGGTGCCGCCGAGCAGGTTCGCCATTACGGTGAACTGGCCCGACGGCGCGGCCGGGGCGCAGGAACCGAGCGGCAGGTCGAGCACCGCGCGCAGGTGCTGCTCGAACTGGGAGGTGCGCGCCCCCTCGATCGTCCAGTGCCCGCTGTTATGCGGCCGCATCGCCAGCTCGTTGACCAGCAGCCTGCCATCCCGCGCTTCGAACAGCTCCACCGCGAGCAACCCGGTCACGCCGAGCTCGGCGGCGATCCGCAGCGCCAGCGCCTCGGCCTCCACCGCCGTGTCCGGGTCAAGGCCCGGGGCCGGGGCGATCACTTCCCGGCAGATGCCGTCCAGCTGCACAGTCTGCACCACCGGGTACGCCGCCCCCTGCCCGGACGGCGACCGGGCGACGAGCGCGGCCAGCTCCCGGCGGAACGGCACGAACTCCTCGGCCAGCAAGGCGACCCCGTGCGCGACGACGTCCGCCGCCTCGGCCGCGGATTCGCACACCCAGACGCCCCGGCCGTCGTAGCCGCCGCTGACCGCCTTGAGGACGACCGGCCAGGAACCGCCCGCGAACTCGGCGACGTCGGCCGCGGAGGAGACCGGCGCGTACCGCGGGCAGGGCACCCCGAGCGCGCTTAGCCGGTCCCGCATCGCCAGCTTGTCCTGGGTGTACCTGAGCGCGGCCGAACCGGGCCGGACCAGGAACCCGGCCGATTCCAGGTCGGCGAGAATACCGCCTGGCACGTGCTCATGGTCGAATGTGATCACGTCACATTCCGTCGCAAATGCGGATATATCAGGCAAGGAGAGATGTGACCCGAGTGCCACATTGCGGGTGACGAGCGCCGCGCTCTCCGTCGGCGATTCAGCGAGAACCCGGAACGTCGCGCCCAGGCCCACCGCCGCCGCTGACGTCATCCGGGCGAGTTGCCCGCCGCCGATCATGCCGACGACCGGCATTCCGGTCAGGGACTTCCGCACGATCGGCCCGGCTGGCTCAGAGAGCCGCACGTCCCCATCAGAACCCGCAGGTGGCAACGGTGGATACACGCCGTGTAGCCTACGCGGAACCACCCAATATTGGGTACAACTAACGTGACGACACGAGGCGCAGCGTCGCGACACGCGTCACCCGGCCCCCCGGCTCCTGCTGATCAAAGAGCCGAGCCAGCAAACACCAGCTCACACTGGCCACGCCAGCCTAGGGAGTACAGATGACTGCGCTAGACGACGTTGAGGTAAGAGAGGGCACGTACGGCGAGAGAGTCATCGCCGTCGAGCCCGGCGGAGCGGAATTCATCCCGCTCAGCGAGCGGCACGGCCGCCCGCTCGGGCTTTTCTGGACCTGGAGCTCGCCGAACATGGAGTTCGCGACGATCTTCGTCGGCCTGCTGGGCGTCTGGGGGCTCGGCATGAGCTTCTGGTCCGCCGTGCTGGCCATCGTGATCGGCACCGGGCTCGGCTCCATTACCCAGGGCCTGCTGTCCACCCAAGGGCCGCAATACGGCGTCCCGCAGATGGTGCTGAGCCGCCTCGGCTTCGGGTACTGGGGGAACGCCCTGCCCGCGGGGATCAACGCCGTGGTCGCGGGGATCGGCTGGTTCGCGGTGAACAGCGTGAGCGGCACGCTCGCGCTTAACTCGCTCACCCACATGCCCGAGGTGCTCTGCCTGCTGATCATCGTCGTGATCCAGATCGTGGTCGCGTTCCTCGGCTACAACCTGATCCACGCGTTTGAGCGGTACGCCTTCCCGGTGCTGGTGATCATCTTCCTGATCGCGTCGGTCTGGATGCTCTCCAAGGGGCACCCGGGGGCCAAGCACTCGACGATCCCCGGCGCCTTCCTGATCGAGCTGGGCGCGACGTTCGGCTACGCGGTGGGCTGGAACCCGTACGCGTCGGACTACACGCGCTACCTCAAGCCCGACACCAGCAAGCGGGCCATCGCCCTCTGGGCCGGGCTCGGCCTGTTCCTGTCCTGCGTCCTGCTCGAGACGGTCGGCGCCGCGGCCGGCACGATCTCCAGCGTGGCCGCCGGCGCGGACGCCAACCCGACGGCCGCCTTCGTCAGCGTGTTCCCCAGCTGGCTGGCCAACCTCACCCTGCTCGCGATCACCATCGGCGCGATCGCGGCCAACGCACTCAACATCTACTCCGGCGCGATCTCCTTCACCGCGATCGGCATCAGGCTGCCGCTGCATATCCGCCGCGCGATCGTGGCACTCGGGTTCGGCACCATCGGGTTCTTCCTCGCCTGGTCCGGGCTGAGCGACGCGGGCACCAAGTACAACAACTTCCTGCTGATCATCGCCTACTGGATCGGGCCGTGGCTGGCGGTCGTGTTCTGCGACGCGTTCCTGCGCCGGCGCAAGTCCACGCGGGAGAACGAGCAGTTGCTCTTCGACAAGAAGTACACCAACTGGGCCGGCCCGGTGGCGATGGCGGTCGGGGCCGGGCTGTCGATCTGGCTCTTCGCCAACCAGAGCGAGTACATCGGCGTGATCCCCAAGCGCTGGGGCGCCGCGGGCGACCTGACCTTCGAGGTCGGGACCCTGCTGACCGTCGTGATCTACCTCACCTGGCGGCTGGTCGCGGACCGGTCGGCTCGCGTCGCGAAGTAACCCCGTAGGGAGGTCTTCCGGGGGAAAGCCCCTCCGGAAGGCCTCCGCCGGGGCAGCCGGATCTCCTGAAGACAGAGCAACGATTCAGTCAACCGTTAACGTCGCAGCAAAGCGGGTCTACTACGTTGGGTGCGTACCTCTAGGAAAGGGGCAAGGCGCGTGGCCCTCCCAGCCGCCGGACTGTATACCCGTTACCGCCATCTGATACCCGAGATGCTTAAGTTCTGTGTTGTCGGTGGCATCGGGGCCGTGATCGACCTAGGCGGCGCCGCGGTGCTGCACGGTAAGTATCATGTCGGCCCGCTTGAGTCCAAGGCGATCTCGACCATCATCGCGACCGTCTTCACCTACCTTGGCTCCCGGTTCTGGACGTTCAAGCACCGTGAGAACCAGGCGCTCGGGCGCGAGGCCGGGCTTTTCATTGTGCTCAACGTGATTGGCCTCGGCATCGCCGAGGCGGTGATCGCACTGACGACCTATGGCTTTGGCCTGCACAGCCAGCTTGAGTACAACGCGGCGTCGGTCATCGGCACCGGCCTGGCCACGATTTTCCGGTACTTCGCCTACCGCCAGTGGGTGTTCACCGCCCCCGCCGAGCAGTCAGTGCTCGCGGCGTCGGCACCCGACGAGCTTGCGGCCATCCCTGACTACCCCCCCTGGGAAGGCGACCCGGCCTACCTTGCCGCCGAGGTCGCGGCCACGGCTTCCGCTGCGTCCCGGGAGCCGGACGCCGCCCCCTCCCGGCAGCCGACTGCGGAGCAGCCCTCCTGGGGCGGCCCGTCTGAGCAGGGTTCGTGGGAACAGGACCCGGAGCGCACCCAGCCCTGGGCGGAGAACTCAGTTATCTCGAACGATCCCGTGGCTTCGCCCTTCTCCCCCGCTTCGGCCACCACCGGGCCGGGCCTCACCGTGACCGCCGACCCGGCCGCCTCAGGCGCACGCGGCCAGGGGCGTCACCGCAGGAACTAGTCACGCACTCCGGGAGTCAGGCGGGCCCGCTTCTGCTGGACTTGGCCTGGCTGCCCGGCGGGTTGCGCGGCAGGAACACCGCGAAAACCGGCGGCTTCCGCCGGGCGAGCACGATCCGGCCGCCATCGGCGGTGGCCATCGTGCGGGCGAGCGCGAGGCCGAGCCCGGTTCCCTCCGGCCGCCCGCTGACGGACCGCTCGAAGATCCTCGACACCAGCTCGGCCGGCACCCCGTTGCCTTCGTCCTCGACCTCGATCACGACCGAGCTGGCCGACTGCGACCGGCGGATCGTCACCGTCCCCTTGCCGTGCATCAGCGCGTTGTCCAGCAGGGTCGCGATGACCTGGGCGAGCCCGCCCGGCGTGACGTAGGCCTGCAGCCGGGACTCCCCGATCAGCACCATCTTCCGGCCGGCCCGCCGGAAGGCGGGTTCCCACTCGGTGATCTGCTGCAGCACGATCTTGTCGACGCTGATCCGGCCGGCCGACCCGGCGCCCACCCGGCGGGCCGGGGAGAGCAGCTGGCTGACCACATCCACCAGCCGCTCGGCCTGGGCCAGCGCCGCGGTGCCCTCCTCGCGGACCACATCCGGGTCATCGGCCGAGGCGATCATCTCCTCCAGCCGCATGGACAGCGCGGTCAGCGGCGTGCGGAGCTGATGCGAGGCGTCGATGGCCAGTTCGCGGTCGGCCGTCAGCAGCGCGGTGACCCGGCGGGAGGCACTGTCTAGTCCCTCGGCCACCTGATCGAGCTCGGTGACCCCGTACCGGCGGCCGACCGGGCGGGGGTCACCGGTGCCGAGTCGCCCGGCCGCCTCGGCCAGCTCCTCCACCGGGCGGGCCGCCCAACGCGCCACCGCCCCGGAGAACACCACCGCCAGCACAATCGCCCCGGCCAGCAGCGGCAGGCCGAGGGCCAGCAGATAGTGGTCGCGCTTGGCCGCCACCACCAGCAGCGGAACCGCCGCGACCAGCGCGGCGGCAACCGCCACGGCCGCCGCGGACAGCCACAGCCGCCCCCTCATAGGTATGTCCCCCGGGGGCTGTATCCCCCTTCGGTGACGCTCCCTCTGGGACCGCAGCCGACTGGACGATCGCGTGCGACCAATGGGGTCTGCCCGCGGGGTATGCGGGCGGATCCCCGGGGGGTACGGGGGGCCGGGGGGAATGGGGGGCGGAAGCCCACCATGCGGGAAATCCGCCCCCCGTTCGGGGGGTCACCGGGGGCCAGGGGGGATGGGGGGCGGGAGCCCACCATGCGAGAAGTCTGTCCCCCGGGGGAGATACTAGTCACCGCGCTCGAACCGGAAGCCGACGCCGCGGACGGTGGTGATGTAGCGGGGGTGGTGGGCGTCGTCGCCGAGCTTGCGGCGCAGCCAGGAGATGTGCATGTCCAGCGTCTTGGTGGACGTCCACCACTTGGCGTCCCAGACCTCGCGCATGATCTGCTCGCGGGTGACCACCTTGCCCGCGTCCCGGAGCAGGATCCAGAGCAGGTCGAACTCCTTGGTGGTGAGATCGAGCTCGGTGTCGCCGTGCCAGGCGCGCCGCGCCTCCGCGTCCACCCGGACGCCGCGCACCGTCCCCGGCACCTCGGCCGTCCCCCGGCGCAGCAGGGCGCGGACCCGGGCAAGCAGCTCCGCCAGCCGGAACGGCTTGGTCACGTAGTCGTCGGCGCCCGCGTCCAGGCCGACTACGGTGTCCACCTCGTCCGCCCGGGCGGTGAGGATCAGCACCGGCACCGCGTGCCCCTCCGCGCGGACGCGGCGGCACACCTCAAGGCCGTCGAGTTCCGGCAGCCCGATGTCGAGCAGGATGAGGTCAATGCCCTCCGACAGCGCACGTCCCAGCGTCGTCGGGCCGTCCTCGGTGATCTCCACCTGATACCCCTCACGCCGCAGCGCGCGGGAAAGCGGCTCGGAGATGGAGGTGTCGTCCTCGGCCAGCAGCACTCGGGTCATAGCTAAATCGTAAAGCCACGGTAAAACACTTGCACCATTGACACAGGCGGGGCGGCAGCGCGATCTACCGCAGGTGGACTACGTCGCCCGCCGAGACCGGAGTCGCGCAGGCCGCGCCGGCCGGGCGTACGAGCAGCCGTCCGCCCCGGTCGATGCCCTCCGCCCGGCCCGCCAGCATCCGTCCGGCGGGCAGTTCGACGCGGACCGTCCGGCCCAGGGTCGCGCAGGCGGCGGTGTACTCCGCCAGCAGGCCGGAGCGCTCCGGGTCGGGGTCCGCGCGGAAGGCCAGGTACAAGCGCTCCAGGCCGCGCAGGATCTCGGCCAGCAGCGGCTCACGGGCGGTCTGCGCCCCCTCGACCAGCAGTGACGTCGCGGGCAGGCCATTCGGTGATACCGGGAGCGCCGCCTGCGGGGTGGCGACGTTCAGCCCGATCCCGATCACCACGGCGTCGCTGGCCGGCGACTGCTCGGCCAGGATTCCGGCCAGCTTCCTGTCGCCCACCAGGACGTCGTTCGGCCACTTGAGCACCGCCGCGACACCGGCCACCGAGCGGACCGCCGCCGCCACCGCCACCCCGGTCAGCAGCGGCAGCCAGCCGCGCGCGGCCGGCGGAACCGACGCCGGCCTCAGCAGAACCGAGAACGTGAGCGAGTCACCCGGCACGCTCACCCAGGTCCGTCCCACCCGGCCGCGTCCGGCGGTCTGCGCCTCCGCTACCAGCACCTGCCCCTCCAGCCCGCCCCGGGCCAGCAGGTCCGCGTTGCTGGAGCCGGTGCTCGCGACCGCCTCAACCGATGTCCACAGCCCACCAGGGCCGACCGCGCCACCGGACGCGCGCACCACGGCATCCCGCACGACATCGGCCCGCAGCGCCGGCCGCGCCGCCGGGTCCGGTCCCGTTCCCATCAGGCTCGCGTCAATTCCTCCCACCGGTCTCGGTCAGTCGCCGATGGCGATCCGGAGGCGGCGGAACCCCTTGCCCTTGTTCTCCACCTTGACCACCGACATCCGCCCCACGGCCGCGGTGGAAGCCACGTGCGTCCCGCCATCGGCCTGCTGGTCGAGGCCCACGATGTCGACGATCCGCACATCCTTAACGTCATCGGGCACCAGGTTGACCGCGGTGCGGATGATGTCGGGGATCCCGAACGCCTCGGCCCGCGGCAGCGAGCGGACCACGATCTTCCGGTCGGTCCGCAGCTCGGCGTTGCACGCTTCCTCGACCGATTCCTTGAACCCCGGTGGCACGGCCTCCAGATTGAAGTCCATCCGGGCCGACAGCTCCTCCATGTTCCCGCCGGTGACCAGGGCGCCGAAGTCGCGGAAGACCACCCCGCAGAGCACGTGCAGCCCAGAGTGGGTACGCATCAGCGCGGTGCGCCGGTCATCCTCCACCGCCCCGCGGACCGGCCCGCCGACGAGCGGCAGCGGGTCGCCCTCGGCCGGCACCAGCAGCAGCTCGCCGTCGTCCTTGCGCGCGCCCACGATCCGGGTCTGCACGCCGCCCCAGATCAGCACGCCGTGGTCCGGTGGCTGCCCGCCGCCGCCGGGGTAGAAGGCGGACCGGTCGAGAACGATCCCGTCCGGTCCCGCCGCCACCACGACCGCGTCCCACTCGCGCAGCGTCTGGTCGTCTAGCTCAAGCCGATGCGTCCTCGCCATGGTCGGCAGCCTACTGCCGCCCGCCCTGACCCTGCACTGGCTGGCCCTGCGCTGCCTGGCCGTGCGCGGCAGGGCTCTGCGCTCCTTGGCTCTGCCCGGCCTGAGCCTGCCCGGCCCGGACGTGGAGCAGTGCCAGCACGATGCCCGCCGCCGCCACCGCGGCCAGCCCGCCCGTCACCTCGAGGTAAGCGTGCCCCGAGGAGAGCGCGAACGCGCCGGGCCCGCCCGCCCCGCCCACGGCACGGGCGGCCGAAGCCGCCACGGCGGGCAGCGGCCGGCCAGGTTCAGGTACAGGGTGCCGAAGGTCGCGATCCCGACCACGATGCCCAGCTGGTTCACGGTCACCACTACGCCGCTGGCGTCGGCCGCGAGCACGACCGGCACGCGGGAGAGCACTCGCGTCATCAGCACCCCGAACGCCCCGGCCATCCCGCCGCCGGCCACTGCCAGCGCGACGTAGAGCCAGGGACCGGGCGCGTCGCCCGAGCGGAGCAGCAGCCCCGACCAGAGCAGGCCGACGGCGGTCGCCGCGAACCCGGTCATGGCCAGCCCGTCGTGATAGCGGGCGGGCAGCCGCCGCCAGTTGAGGCTCACCACCGCGAACGCGACCCCGCAGGGGACGAAGGTCAGCCCGGCTCGCAGCGGCGACTCTCCCAGCCCGTCCTGCAGCGCAAGCGCCAGCGAGAAGAGCCAGCCGCCGAATATCGCCATCGAGGCGAACAGTCCGCCGAGCCCGGTCGCCATCCCGGGCAGCCCGAGCAGCGAACGCGGCAGGATGGGCTGCCCGCCCCGGCGGCCGACCCGCTGTTCCACCAGGGCGAGCAGCCCGAACCCAAGGAAGGAAGCGGCCAGCAGCACCCAGCCCCAGGCCGGCCAGCCGAGTGGCTGCCCAAGCACCAGCGGCAGCACCAACGCGAGCACCGCCGGGGTAAGCACCGCGAGACCGGGCAGGTCGAGCGAGCGCTGACGGTCGCGCTGACCCTGCGCGGGCAGCAGCCGCCAGCAGGCCAGCACCAGCAGCCCGACCGGCACGTTGACCAGGAAGACCGGCCGCCAGGAGCTGCCGAACAGGTTCGCGCCGACCAGCAGCCCGCCGAGCACCTGCCCGAGCACGGCTCCGCCGGAGATGACGGTCGCGTACAGGGTCATCGCCCGCGCCCGCGGCCCTGGCGCGGTGTAGGTGCGCTGGATCAGGCTCAGCACCTGGGGGATCATCACCGCGGCCCCGGCCCCCTGGAGAAAGCGCAGGGCGATGAGCGCCCCGGCCGACGGCGCGAGCCCGCAGCCAAGCGAGGCGAGCGTGAACAGGCCAATGCCGGCCAGGAACATCCGCCGGTGACCGAAGATGTCGCCGAGCCGGGCCCCGGTGATCAGCAGGACCGCGTAGGCGATGGTGTAGCCGGCCACGATGAGCTGCAGCCCCGCGCCCGACGTGTGCAGGCTCGCATGGATCACGGGCACCGCGACGTTGACGATGTTGACATCGATGATGGCCATGAGCTGACCGGTGAGCACGACCGCGAGCACCACGCCCGGCGACGTGGCGCGGCCGGCCCGGCGCCCGCTGGTGGCGGCGGCCTGGAGACGCGCAGTGGTTTCTGTCATGCCGCTAAGCTTGCCGCCAGTCTTATGCTGGTACCAAGAGCCTGGTTATCCTGGTACTAACACCACCTGGCACGGCCGTCGCCCGCAGGGCAAGATGAGGAGCGTGACCATGGCGACCATGAACGGCAGTCCTGTGAACGGCGGTGCTGTGCACGGCGGTGCCCGTCTGGCCAGCGCGCGCCGTACCGAGCTGGCGGCGTTCCTGCGCACCCGCCGCGAGCGCATCCAGCCCGAGGACGTCGGCCTGCCCCCGGGCACCCGCCGCCGCACGGCCGGCCTGCGGCGCGAGGAGCTTGCCCAGCTCGCCGGGGTCGGCGTCACCTGGTACACCTGGCTTGAGCAGGGGCGCAAGATCAACGCGAGCGTTCAGGTGCTGGACGCGATCGCGACGACGCTGCGGCTCGACACCACCGAGCGCGGCCACCTGTTCCGGCTGGCCGACGTCCCCGGCGCGGCCGGGCCAGCCGACTGCACCGACTGCCCGCTGCCGCCCGCGGTTCAGCAGGTCGTCGACGCGATCCCGCTCCCGGCGGTGGTGCTGACCGAGCGATTCGACCTGCTCGCCTGGAACGAGGTGTACGGGTCGATCTTCCCCGGGGTCACCGCGGCGCCGCCCAGCGAGCGCAACACGCTGCTGGCCAACCTCTCCGCGCCGGCCTGCTGCGCCCCGGTGGAAGACCCCGACCAGCACTGCGATGTCCTGGTCGCGCAGCTGCGGGCCGCCTACGGCCGGCACGTCGGAGACCCCGCCTGGACCCACTTCATCCGCCGCCTGGAGGCGCTCAGCCCGACGTTCGCCGCGGCCTGGGCGGCGCACGATGTGTCCAGGCCGACCGCCTACACCAAGAAGTTTCGCCACCCGGGCGTCGGTCTCATCACCACCACCACGGCCAGCTTCGCGGTCAACGCCCTCCCGGGCGCGCGCCTGGTGGTCTACACGCCCGACGACGAGCAGAGCAGCCGGGCGATCGCCCGGCTGGCCGCGGGCGACCAATTGGCCGCCCGCTTCCCCTGCTGGTCCGTCCATCACCCGGAACCGGCCGCGCTTACCCCGGCCGCCGCGCGCTGACCCGCCCGGCCGGGCGGCCGGTCAGCCGGTGTTCTGCAAGCCCGCGGCCACGCCGCTGACGGTGAGCAGCAGCAGGCGCTCCAGTGAAACGCGCTCGGCCGGGTCGATGTCCTCCCCGCGAAGCGCCGCCAGCGCGCTGAGCTGCAGGTACGAGAGCGCGTCGACGTAGGGGTCGCGCAGCACGATGGCGCGGGCAAGCACCGGGCGGTCGGCGACCGGAAGGTCATGCCCGGTGACCGCCAGGACCAGGCGGCGGGTCAGGTCGTACTCCGCCAGCACCCGGGCGGCCAGGTCCGGACGCCCGCCGAGGTCCAGGTACCTGGCGGCGATCGCGCGGTCGGTCTTGGCCAGCGACATCTCGGCGTTGTCGAGCAGGGTGGCCAGCAGCGGCCACTCCTTGTACGCCCGGCGCAGCTCGGCGATCCCCTCGAACGGGATGTCGCTGTCCTTATCTCCCGCCCCGATGTCCGCCCCATCTCCCGCCCTTATGCCCGCCCCGCCGCCCGCCGGGAGGCCGCTCCAGGCCGCGGCGGCCAGGCCGCTGCCCAGGCCGTACCAGCCCGGGAGGTTCAGCCGGGTCTGTGCCCAGGCGAACACCCAGGGGATCGCGCGCAGGTCCTCGAGCCCGAGCGGGCCGCCGCCGTGACCGCGCCGGGAGGGGCGCGAGCCGATCCGCAGGCCGCCGATCTCCTCCAGCGGGCTGACCGTCGCGAACCACTCGGCGAACCCGTCGGCCTCCACCAGTTCGCGGAACGCGGACTTCGAGGCGACGTCGATCGACGCCGCCAGCGCGGAGAACCCGGCCGCCGCGACCGCGTTCCGTTCGCCCAGGGACGGCGAGGAGGCGAGCAGTACGGCCGAGGTCACCTGCTCCATGTGCCGGAGGCCGATCGCGTCCCGGCCGTACCGGGCGAAGATGACCTCGCCCTGCTCGGTCACCTTCAGCCGCCCGGACACCGAGCCGGGCGCCTGGGCGAGGACCGCGCGGCCGGCCGGCCCGCCGCCCCGGCCGATCGCGCCGCCGCGGCCGTGGAAGAGCGTCAGGCTGACGTCGTGTGCGGCCGCCCAGGACGCGAGCTGTGCCTGCGCCTCGAAAAGCCGCAGCGTCGCCGAGGCGGGCCCGAGCTCCTTGGCCGAGTCGGAGTAGCCCAGCATCGCCTCGAGCTGCCGGCCATTGGCCGCCAGCCGCGAGCGCACCGGCTCGAGCTCCAGCATCCCCGACAGCACCGATGGCGCCGCCGCCAGGTCGTCGCCCGACTCGAACAGCGGCACCACCTCGAGTACCGGCCCGCCGCCGTCGGGGAACGCGTACCCGGCCAGCTCGTATACCGCGGCCACGTCCTCAGCCGAGGTGGTGAACGAGATGACGTAGCGGTGGCAGGCCTCGAAGCCGAACCGGTGCTGGATCCAGGCGATCACCCGGACAGTCTCGAGCACCTCGCGTGTCATCGGGGACAGGTCGCCGCCGCCGCGCAGCTCGGCCAGGGCCCGGGCGTGAACCTGCGAGTGCTGCCGGACCTCAAGCGAGGCCAGGTGGAACCCGAAGGTCTCGGCCTGCCAGATCAGGTGCTGCAGTTCCCCGTAGGACTGCCGCAGCGCCCCGGCGGCCGCCAGCGCGGCCTGCACCAGCCGCAGGTCGGCCACGAACTCGTCCGGTGAACCGTATGCGAGGTCGGCGTTCCTGGTCCGGGTCGCCGCCAGCCGCTCGGCCGCGTAGAGCAGGTAGGTCCGGTAGGGCTCGCCGGGCGAGCGCGCGGTGATCTCGGTCATCAGCTCCGGCTGCGCGGCCGACACGGCCGCCAGCGCCCGCCGCAGCTCGGCGGGGGGCGGGGCGGACTCATCGGACACCGTCAGCGCCCGGCCGATCCGGGTGCACGCCGCCTCGAGCGCGCGCAGCGCGTGCTCGGACTGGATGACCACCGCCTCACGGGTGATCGCGGCGGTCACCGTCGGGTTGCCGTCCCGGTCGCCGCCCACCCAGGACCCGAAGCGCAGGAACGGGGGCACCGGCGATGCCGCCGCCCCGCTGTCGGACCCGAGCAGCACCTGGTCGAGGGCCCGGTACACGGCGGGCGTGAGCCGGAACAGCGTCTCGTCGAACGCGGTCATCACCGTGCGGACCTCGTCGAGCGGCGACATCCCGGCGACCCGCAGCGGCGCGGTCCGCCAGAGCAGGTCGATCTCCTCGCGCAGCCGCCGCTGCAGCTCGGTAACCCCGGCCGACGCTGTTGTTCCCAACCGGTAGTCGTCGACCGAGGTGAGCAGCCCGCCGATCCGGCGCAGCGAGGCGACCACCGCGCGCCGCCGCGCCTCGGTCGGGTGCGCGGTGAACACGGGGTGGACCACCAGGCCGGCCAGCAGCTTCTCCAGCTGGGCGCGTCCCTGCTCGGCGGTGATCCGCTCGGCCGCGTCGGCCAGCGACTCGCGCGGCGGCGCGTCACCGGAGTCGTGCCGCCGCAGCGTCCGCACCCGCTGTTGCTCCTCGGCCAGGTTGACCAGGTGAAAGTAGACGGTAAAGGCGCGGGCCACCTGCTCGGCCCGGTCCCGCGACCACGATCCGACCAGGGACGCGATCGCGTCGCCGGCTGCCATCGCGGACGGCGATGAGCGGTCGGGCACCTGGCGGGCGTCGATCACCGCGTGCCGCAGCCGCTCTACGTCAGCGAGCAGGTCGGGTCCGCCCGACTCGCTGATCACCTCGCCGAGCACATCGCCGAGGAGCCGGACATCACGGCGCATCAGCTCGGGCAGCTCGGCGGAATCCCTGTTTCGGTCAGTACTGGCCATGTTCACGAGAATGAGAGTAACCACCGGGTGGTGAACGCAACCATCCGCCAGGTTAACCTTTCCCCCATGAGCGCAGCTGAGACGATTCCTGGCGACTTGCCTGACCCGCACACCACCGCAGGGAAGATCGCTGACCTGGAGCGCAGAAGGTACGAGGCCGTGCACGCGGGCTCGCTCGCCGCAATCGAGAAGCAGCACGCCAAGGGCAAGCTGACCGCGCGCGAACGGATCGACCTGCTGCTCGACGAGGGCTCGTTCACGGAGTTCGACGAGCTGGCCCGGCACCGCGCGCACGACTTCGGCATTGAGCGCAACCGCCCGTACGGCGACGGCGTGGTTACCGGCATCGGCACGGTCGACGGCCGCCCGGTCGCGGTCTACAGCCACGACTTCACCGTGTTCGGCGGCAGCCTGGGCGAGGTCTACGGCGAGAAGATCGTCAAAGTCATGGACCACGCCATGAAGATCGGCTGCCCGGTCGTCGGCATCAACGACGGCGGCGGCGCCCGTATCCAGGAGGGCGTGGTCGCGCTCGGCCTGTTCGCGGAGATCTTCTTCCGCAACACCCGCGCCTCCGGTGTCATCCCGCAGATCAGCCTGATCATGGGCCCGGCGGCCGGCGGCGCGGTCTACTCCCCCGCGATCACCGACTTCACGCTGATGGTCGAGGGCACCAGCCACATGTTCATCACCGGGCCTGACGTGATCAAGACGGTGACCGGCGAGGACGTGACGATGGAGGATCTCGGCGGGGCGCACACTCACGCCGCCAAGTCCGGCGTCGCCCACTACCAGGCGCAAGACGAGCAGGACTGCATCGATTTCGCCCGCCTGCTGCTCTCCTACCTGCCGTCCAACAACCTGGACGAGCCGCCGGTCATCGCGACCACGCCCGACTTCACCATCACCGCCGCCGACGAAGAACTCGACACGCTCATCCCCGACTCGCCCAACCAGCCCTACGACATCCACCGGGTCATCGAGACGGTGCTCGACGAGGACACGTTCTGCGAGGTCCACGCGGCCTTCGCGCCGAACATCGTGGTCGGCTTCGGCCGGGTGGCGGGCGCGCCGGTCGGCGTGGTGGCCAACCAGCCGATGCACTTCGCCGGCTGCCTCGACATCGACGCCTCGGAGAAGGCGGCCCGCTTCGTCCGCACCTGCGACGCGTTCTCCATCCCGATCCTCACGTTCGTCGACGTCCCGGGCTTCCTGCCCGGCGTGACCCAGGAATGGGCCGGCATCATCCGCCGCGGCGCCAAGCTGCTCTACGCCTACGCCGAGGCCACCGTCCCCAAGATCACCGTGATCACCAGGAAGGCCTACGGCGGCGCCTACGACGTCATGGGCTCCAAGCACCTCGGCGGTGACATCAACCTCGCCTGGCCGACCGCGCAGATCGCGGTGATGGGCGCCCAGGGCGCGGTCAACATCCTCTACCGCCGGGAACTGGCTGGCGCCGAGGACCCGGAGGCGCTGCGCAAGCAGAAGACCGCCGAGTACGAGGACACCCTGGCCAACCCGTATATCGCCGCCGAGCGCGGCTACCTGGACGCGGTGATCCGCCCGGCCGAGACCAGGTCCGCCGTCACCCGGGCGCTGATCAGTTTGCGCACCAAGCGGGAAACGCTGCCGCCGAAGAAGCACGGCAACATTCCGCTATAAGCGCACAGTGACCATGATTACCATTAGTAATCGGTTGGAAGGCTTCTGCCGGCAATCCCCGGCCAAGTGGCACGGGCACGCTCCAAACTGCCCTAGAGTCATAGGACGATGAGCGAATTCGCCGCCCCGATGCCCGTCCTCGCCAGATATGCGGTCATGGTCGATGTCGGTTATATCTACGCGGCCGCAGGCGAGTTGCTCTTCGGCACCAGCTCACGCCGGGATTACCGGGTCGACGCGGTCGGCCTCATCCAGACGATCACTAAGCACGCCGACGAGTTGTTCCGCGGCGAGCTGCTCCGCGTCTACTGGTACGACGCGGCCCGCGACCGGGTGCCCACCATCGACCAGCGCGTCATCGCCCAGATGCCGTGGGTCAAACTCCGCCTCGGCAATCTCAACGCGCGCGGCCAGCAGAAGGGCGTCGACGCCAACATCCGGGCCGACATGGAAGCGCTCGCCCGGCACCGCGCGATCACCGACGCGGTGCTGATCGCGGGCGACGAGGACATGGTGCCGGCGGTCGAGGCGGCCCAGGCCTATGGCTCGCGCATCCACCTGTGGGGCATCGAACCGCCCTATGGCACCAACCAGGCCGAGCGCCTCGTCTGGGAGTCGGACACGGTGGACGTGCTCGACTCCGCGTTTGTCCGCCCGTACTTCACCCGGAACCCGGCGGCCGAGGCGCAGCCGCGGCCCGATGTCCAGGCCTCGGTGCCGTCGCCCGCCCAGCTCTTCGGTGAGCGCCACCCGCGCCCGCCGGTGCAGCTCGGCCGGAACCCGCACATCTCCGCCACCGGCCCGATCCACATCTCCGGCACCGGCCCGATGCCCCGGCTCGGCCCGGACCGGCGGCACGTCGAGGAAGCCGGCGAGCATGTCGCGCACAAGTGGATCCTCACCCGGGGCGCGGACAACATCAGGGACCTGCTGCCTGGCCCCATCCTGCCCCCCGTCATTGACAAGGAGCTGCTGGTCGAGGCGGAGAAGGAGCTCGGCCAGTCGCTCCGCCCCTACCAGGAGGCCCGGGAGTGGCTCCGCGACGCGTTCTGGGCGCGGGTGCACCGGGAATTCGGTATTGGAGTCGGGAAATCCCGTGGCTGATGATCAAGGTCAAGGTCAAGACCACCAGCAGCCGGAACGGACCGGGGTTGCCGTGAACGCACCGTATTTGCGCATAGTCCGGGGCGACGCGAACGCGGAGGAGATCGCCGCGCTCGTCGCCACCCTCACCGCCGTCGCCGCCGCCCGGTCCAGTGCGGCCGGGCGGGCGGAGCAACGGCCCGTTACCCCCAACTGGAATTCCCGCGCGCGGCTGCTGCGGACGCCGGTGCACCCGGCCGCCGGGGGCTGGCGCCGTTCTGCCCTTCCGTAATTTCGGCGCCTTACGGGATACCGCGCGGCGACGGGCTAGCGAACCAGATTCTGCTGGCGTCCTTGCGGCCGGTTAACGTGCTGACCGCCCGGCTCGTCGGCTTCCCCGAAGCCACCCGGCCCGGCCGCGTCAACGTCCGGCCCGTCACCTCGGCGGTCGGTGACTTGCGCGCTGGCCGGGAGGGTGAGCCGCAGGATGGTGCCGCCGCCGCGGGCGGGCTCGGCCGCCACCTCGCCGCCGTGGCGGTGCGCGATCTCGCGGACGACCGCGAGGCCGAGCCCGGCGCCGGGGGCCCCGCGCGATGAGAGGGCGCGGTAGAAGCGGTCGAAGACGAACGGCAGGTCGTCGGGGGCTATGCCGTCGCCGTGGTCGCGCACGGTGAGTTCGCCCTCGGTCAGCCGGACCTGCACCGGCCCCCCGGGCGGGCCGAACTTGGCCGCGTTGTCGAGCAGGTTCCTGACCGCCACCCGGAGCCGCTCGGCGTTGCCGTCGACGGTGCAGCCGTCCAGGTCCGCGTCGAACTCCGTCTGCGGCCAGTCCCGCCGCGCCGCGTCCAGGGCCTCGGCGGTCACCGCGTCGAGCCGGACCCGCGCCCGGTCCCTCGGCAGCGGCTCTCCCCGGGCCAGGTCGGTCACACTGGCGACCAGGCGGCTGAGCTCGGCCGCCTGGCCGGTGACCCGGTCGAGCACCTCCGCGCGCTCGGCGGCCGGCATCTCCGGGTGCGCCGCGAGCAGCTCGGCGTTGAGCCGCAAGCTGGCCAGCGGCGTGCGCAGTTCATGGCTGGCGTCGCTGACCAGCCGACGCTGCGCGTCAAGCGACCGCTGCAGCGCGCTCAGCATGGAATTGAACGATGTGGCCAGCCGGCCGAGCTCGTCTCGCCGCTGCACCTCGACCCGCCTGCCCGGGTCGCCGGTCAGCGTGACCTCCTCGGCCACGCTGGCCAGCCGGGCCACCGGCGCCAGGCCGGCCCTGGCCACCGCCCAGCCGAGCAGGGTGGCCGCGAGCACGCCGACCACGCTGAGCAGCGCCAGCGTCGCGCCGACGGCCGTTACCTCCTGGTCGGTCGCGGTCAGCGGCTCGGCCACCTGGAGGGCCAGGCCGGGAGCGAGCTGCTCGGTGAGCACCATCGCCTTGGTGGCGTTGATCCGGGTTTGGGAGTAGAACGAATCCTGCTTGCCCGCCGCCACCTCGAGGGCGGCGGCGCTCGGGGTGAGCAGCCCCAGGTCGCCCGGCGGCGCCCAGACGGCCCCGGTTTCCGTAACCACCTGGGTGTAGGTGAGCACCCCGAACCCGTCCGAGTGCGGGCGGCACCCAGCCATTGGGGATGCGCCCGTGGTACTGCGCGGCCTGGTGCGCGACGCTGTCCGCGCGGGCGGCGACCTCCTGGCGTACCTGGTTCTGCAGGTCGGTGCGGATGGCCAGGAACGCGAAGGCGGTGATGGCGAGCGCGACCGCCGCCACCGCGCCGCCCGCGACGAGGATGAACCGGGCCTTCAGGGTGAGGCGGATCCTCATTGGGCCGCCCGCAGCACGTAGCCGACACCCCGTACGTTGTGCACCAGGCGCTGGCGGCCTCCTGCCTCAAGCTTGCGGCGCAGGAAGGCGACGAAGACCTGCAGCGCGTTGGAGGCGGGCGCCTCGCCGTAGCCCCACACCCGGTCGGTGATGACGTCGTAGCTGAGGACCTGCTCGGAGTTGCGGACGAGCAGCTCGAGCAGGGAGAACTCGATCTTGGTGAGGCCGAGGTCGGCGTTCCGCCACGGCGGGCCGACCGTGCCGTCAGGTCAAGCGTCAGGTCGGCGTAGCCGAGCACGTTGCGGGGCGGCTGGGTGCGCCGGAGCAGCGCGTTGACGCGGGCCAGCAGCTCACGCAGCGCGAACGGCTTGACCAGGTAGTCGTCGGCGCCCGCATCAAGGCCGGCCACCCGGTCATCGACCGTGTCCCGCGCGGTGAGCACGAGGACGGGCGTGTCGTCCCCCCGGTCGCGCAGCGCCTGGCAGGCGCCGAGGCCGTCGAGCATGGGCATGAGCACGTCGAGGATGATCAGGTCGACCGGCGAGCGGGCCACCGCGCGCAGCGCGTCCAGCCCGTTAGCGGCCGTCGCCACCTCGTAGCCCGCGTATCCGAGGGCACGGCGGAGCGACTCGCGAACATCGTGGTCATCGTCGACGACCAGCACCCTGGTCTCCATAATGACCAAGTCAACCTGAAGATCTTTAGAGTTTCTTAAGAGTTACCTGAATCCGTTTACATTTTCATCGTTCTTTAACATTCGGTCAGCAGGCTGCCTGGCATGGAACCCAGCCTCCTGCCCAGCACGGCAACCGCCGCCCAGGACACCGCCCCTGCCCTCTGGCTCGTCCGGCACGGCGAATCCACCTGGAATGTCGCGGGCCTGGCGCAGGGGCAGCACGACCAGGCCGAGCTGACCGAGCGCGGCCTGCGCCAGGCCTCGGACGCCGCCTGGCGGTTTCGCGGCCATTCGGTCCGCGCGATCTACGCCAGCGACCTGCGCCGCGCCCTGCAGACCGCCGCGGCCTTCGTCGCCGTGGTCGGAGTGCCCGTCTTCGCCGACGCTCGGCTGCGGGAACGGTCACTGGGCGTGCTCGAGGGCGTCCCGTCGGCCGCCCTCAGCCCGGCGGTGACCGGCCTGGACGGCGGCCGGGTGGCCGACCCGGACGCGCGGCCGGCCGGCGGGGAATCGGTGCGCGACATGTACCAGCGCGCCGCCGCGTTCTGTGACGACCTCGCCGCTACGTCGGTGATGGCGGCGACGTGAGCCGTGGCGGCCGCTGCCGGGGATGTGGTGGTCGTCGCGCACGGTGGCACAGTGCGGGTGCTCGCGGCATACCTGAACGGCATCCCGGCCGACCAGATGAGCTGGGGTCCGGTCGAGAACGCCACGGTCGTGCGGATCCCCGATTTCCGCGCCCGGCTGGCGCGCTCCGCGCCCCCTCGGTCCCGGTCACCGCACAACCAGTAACCGCACCATCAGCCACCGCTGCGCTAATCACCGCACAACCACAAGGAGGCACCCGATGATCGAGAACGCGCTGACCCTGCCCAGGCGTGCGGCCAAGCCCCGTATGGCCGGCCTGACGATGGTGATCGACGGCGGCGTACCGGCGGGCCTGTTCGCCGACCAGATCGAGCTGGGCGCGGAGTACATCGACTACGTCAAGTTCGGCTGGGGCACCTCGCTGGTCACCAACTGCCTGCGCGAGAAGATCGGCGTGCTCGACCGGCACGGCATCGGCTACTACTTCGGCGGCACGCTGTTCGAGAAGTTCGTCCTGCAGAACCGGTTCGAGGACTTCCGGCGGCTCTGCGAGGAGTACGCGCTGCGGCCACGTCGAGGCGTCCAACGGCACGATCGACATGTCCAACTCCGAGAAGGCCGGTTACATCCGTAAACTCGCGGGCGACTTCGAGGTCGTGTCCGAGGTGGGCTTCAAGGACTCCGACAAGCTCGGAGATGCAGCCGCCGAGCGAGTGGATCGCCGCCATCACGCGAGGACCTCGACGCCGGCGCCGCGCTGGTGACGCTCGAGGCCAGGGAGAGCGGCAGCTCCGGCATCTGCCGGCCGGACGGCGAGCTCAGGTACGGCCTGCTCGAGGACATGCTGTCCGGCGGCGTCGTCGGTCGACAAGCTGCTCATCGAGGCGCCCAACACGGCACTGCAGGCCCACCTGATCACCCGGATCGGGCCGAACGTGAACCTGGGCAACGTCCCCGCCTCGGGAGTCATCGGGCTGGAGACGCTTCGCCTCGGGCTCCGCTCGGACACGCTGACCGCGTTCGAGCACCGAAGTAGACCCGAGTGCGAACTACTTCCGACGTCTTCCACCTGGCCATCCCCACGCATGACCTGGACAGCGCGCAGGACTTCTACGTGACCAGGCTGGGCTGCAAGCTGGCCCGCCGGTACGCCGACCGGATCACCCTCGACTTCTTCGGCGACCAGGTGGTCTGCCACCTGACCGACGCACCGCCGGCCGACGCCGGGCAGCCTCTACCCGCACCACTTCGGGGTGACGTTCCGCGCGACGGCCGACTTCGAGGCGCTGCACGCCTGCGCGGTCGCCAGGAAGATCCCCTTCTACCACGACATGTCGGTGCGGTTCGAGGGGCTGGTGGAGGAACACCGCACGTTCGTGCTGGTCGACCCGACCGGGAACCTGCTCGAGTTCAAGCATTACAACGACCCCCGAATGATGTACTGAAGGAACGGATAGCTGTCTTGATACGCGAATGGATTGAGCAGGCGGCCGCCTGCCGGGGCCCGCACGAGTACCTCTCGGACGCGCGCGGGCCGGCCACGCTGAGCTATGCCGGGCTGCTTGACACCGTCACCGACGTCGAACGGCGGCTGGACGCGGCCGGGCTGCCGCCCGGCGCACGGATCGTCGTCCGGCTCGGCGAGCCAATCGAGTACGCGACCGCGCTGGTAGCGATCATCGCCGCCGGGCGGGTCGCCGTTCCGCTGGACCCGGGGGCGCCCGACACCGAAGTCGCGCGGGTGCTCGGCGTGGCCCGGCCCGCCGCCGTTGTCTACCGGGTGGACACTGTCCCCCGGGTTAACGCTGTGCCCGGTGGCGACCACGGTGGCCGGACGGGCGGAGCCACGGGACCGTTCGAGATCGCTGAATTTGACTTTGACGTCATTGACCCCGTTGATCCCGGCGGCCAGGTCTCCGCCGTTCCGGCCGCGTGCGGCGGCGGGATTTTCCTCTGCACCAGCGGTACCACCGGAACTCCTAAGGGCATTCTGTTGCGCGAAGAACAGCTCGCGCATGTGGCGTCGAGCGTGGCCGACTGCCACCGGCTGACGGCCGCCGACCGGGGCTACTGTTCGCTGCCCCTGTTCCACGTCAACGCCGAGGTGGTCGGCCTGCTCGCCACCCTCCGCGCGGGCGCGCGCCTCGCGCTCGACCGCAAGTTCAGCAGGCGCGGCTTCTGGCAGCTGATCGGCGAGCGCGGGATCACCTGGATCAACGCGGTGCCGGCGATCATCTCGATCCTGGCCAGCGAGCCGCCCGCCGCCCGGCCGACCGCCCTGCGCTTCGTGCGGTCGGCCTCCGCGCCGCTGCCGCTGGCCGCGCTCGAGCGGTTCGAGTCCGCGCTCGGCGTGCCGGTGGTGGAGACCTACGGCATGACCGAGGCGGCCAGCATGATCACCGCCAACCCGGTGGACGGCCCGCGCAAGCCGGGCTCGGCCGGACGGCCCGCCAGCGCCGAGGTCCGGGTCGAGCTCGGCGGCGCTGCCGCCCGGCCCGGGGAGATCGGCCGGGTGCAGATCAGGGGGGCCGGCGTGATCACCAGCTACGACAGCGGCGGGCGGCCCGGTGTGATCGACGCCGACGGCTGGCTCGACACCAGCGACCTCGGCTACCTGGACGCCGATGGTTACCTGTTCCTGGCCGGCCGCTCGGACGACGTCATCAACCGGGGCGGGGAGAAGATCTACCCCCGGGAGATCGAGGAGATCCTGCTCGCCCAGCCCGGCGTCCGTTCCGCCGCCGTGGTCGGGGTCGCCGACCACGTACTGGGCGAGCGGCCGGTCGCCTACGTGGTGACCGACACCGTCGCGACGGGGGCCGACGTCGAGGCGGCGCTGACCGAGGCCTGCGCCGCGCGGTTGCCGCGGCACAAGCGGCCGAGCCAGTTCTGCCTCGTCGCGGAGATGCCGCTCGGGCCGACCGGCAAGATCTCCCGGCGGCAGCTGAAGGACTTGGTGACGTCGGCGCCGTGAGTTCAACCCTGTCAAACACCGGCTCCCTGCCGACCCTCAGCGAGCCGCCCGCGGAGGTCGCCGACGCGGCCCCGGCTGCCGCGGCCGGCCGGTCCCGGCCGCACATCGTCGCGTTCGACCTGATCCGGCTGATCATCATGGTGTTCGTGGTCGGCGTGCACACCCTGGCCTGGGGTGGTGGCCAGGTCACGCTGCCCCTCGGCGCGGTCACCACCGTCTTCCACACCAGCCGCGAGCTCTTCCTGCTGCTCACCGCGCTGGTGCTGACCTACAACTACGGGCGCCGCGAGCGCCTGAACTGGCTGCGGTTCTGGCAGCGGCGGTACTGGCTGGTGCTGCCCGCCTACCTGGCCTGGTCGGCCATCTACTACGCGGCCGACGGTCCCGGCCGCGGTCCCTTCCCGTCCGCGTTCCTGCATGACCTGCTCAACGCGGGCGCGCGCTACCATCTGTACTTCCTGCTCGTCAGCATGCAGATCTACCTGCTGTTCCCGGTCTTCCGCTGGCTGCTGCGCAAGACCGAGGGCTACCACCAGTGGCTGCTCGCCGCCGCCTTGGCCTACCAGCTCTGGCTGACCTGCGCGCTCCACTACCACCTGGGGCGGCCCGCCCACGGGCCGCTGGCGGAGTGGCTGAACGGCGCCGGCCAGGGCTACTGGGTGGATAGCTACGTGCTCTACGTGGTCGCGGGCGCCATCGCCGGGTGGCATTTCGAGCAGATCTGCGCATTTACCCGCCGGCATCTCGGTACCCTCCCGCGGATCGCGCTGGTGGCCGGGGTCGGCGTGGTCGCGGGCCTCGGGACGTACCTGACCGAAATCTACGCCTTCGGAGCGACTCCGGCCAACGCGAGCGCGGTCTTCCAGCCGATCGTCATCCTGGAGGCGCTCGCCTTCGGCTGGGCGCTGCTCGGCGGCGGGCTGCTGTGGAGCGACCGGGGCGCGCCGCACCGGAAGTTCTGCGCCGCGGGCTCGGCCAGCTCGTTCGGGATCTACCTGGCCCACCCGCTGGTGCTCCAGGGGCTGCTCCTGGTGACCGGCGCCAGCTTCTTCGGCCCCAATGGCGGTCTGGTCGGCGCGGTCCGCCGGGCACCGGACGGCCTTGAGGTCGTGCTGCTACTCTTCGTAGCCGTGCCGATCATCTACGCCGTCGCCTGGATGATCGCCTCCGCGGCGCGGCGCACGCCGGCCAGCCTGATGCTGACGGGACGCGAATACACAGCGAAAAAGAAGGGTTCGGGGTGAAGCTACGTGGGCGAGGCAAGATGATGGGCCGCTTCATCATGCTGATCACGGCGTTCGTCGCGACGCTCGGCGGCGCCACCTTCGCCGGCGCGCACATCATCAGCGCGGTCGAACGCCAGTCGTCGACCACGACCTACTCGATGAAGGTCGGCAGCCTCACCAGGCAATACGAAGTCATCGCGCCGACCGCCTCGCTGCCGGAGTCGGCGCCGATCATCCTCGTGCTGTCCGGGGCGGCCGCCACCACCAGCGAGGAGATCACCCGGGACCAGCTCGTCCCCTACGCCAACGCGGACAAGGCGGAGCTCGTCTACCCGGTGGCGATCAAGGAGTCATGGAACGCCATCGGCTGCTGTGACGGCGCCGCCAAAGAGGAGATCAACGACGTCGGGTTCCTCAAGGCGCTGGTCCCCAAGATCGATCCGGGCCACACCAGGCCCATCTACGTCGTCGGCTACAGCAACGGCGGACGCCTGGCCTACCGCTTCGCCTGCACCGACCCCACGCTGTTCGACGGCATGGTGTCGGTGAAGGCCGACCCCCTGCCGGGGTGCGTGGTAACCAAACCGCAGAACGTCCTTGTGTTCGCCTCGATGAACGACAAGTACGTCCCGTATAAACCCGGGGAGAAAGGCCTGGAGACGCCGCCCGCCACGGTCCAGATCGCCCGGCTGCAGAAGGACATGAAGTGCTCGAGTAAGCCGACGGTGGTCAAGCACGGCGCCATGACCCTGAGCACGTGGGCCTGCGCAGACAAAAAGACGCTCGAGTGGGCGCTATACAAGGTCGGCGGCCACGACTTCCCCGTGCCCAAGGACGGCACCGCCGGCGCCAATCAGCTCATCTGGTCTTTCCTGACCAAAACAGCGCTGGCCCCGGTGCCCAACTAGGGTCCCCGGGGCCAGCGCGGCTATTGGCTTGGTGCCGCTACCCGAATATCCGGCGCAGCGAGTAGACGAAGTTCTGGCCGTTCGGGGTGCCGACCCCGGTCATGGTGTCGTACCCCTTCAGGGTGACCTGGCCGGTGTAGCCCGCCATCGACCAGCTCTGGTCGTCGAACGGGAAGTACGTCAGCTCCCCGCAGTCGGCCACGTCGCACGCGACGCCGCGGTACCGGGAGGGCGACTTGCCCGTGATCGGCAGCGCGTCATTGATGGCGCGGGTGCCCGCCAGCCGGTAGAGCGCCGGGTTGAGGAAGCCGAACGGCTTCTGGTACTGCTCGGCGTCGGCCAGCAGGCCCGCGACCATCGGGGAGGCGAGGCTGGTGCCGCCGACCGGCTGCTCGGTGTACCCGCTCACGGCTCCCTTGCTGTTGAAGCTCAGGACCCCGACGGCCATGCCGGTGGACGGGTCGGCGATCGGCGCTGATGTCGGGCACCGCGCGGACAAGACCGCCCCGGTTGCCCGGCGCCTTGGCCAGGGAGTCGCGGCACCACGCCGCGCTGGTAGGCCGGCTGCGCCCACAGCAGGCTGGGCCCGCCGCCGGCCGCGTACGCCTCACCCTGGAATATCCCACTTGTTGTTGACATCGAGTGACACGCCGGTTGACCAGCCGGTCTCGAAGAGCCGCGGGTCCGTCCTGCCGATGCCGAGGGTGGTGCCGCCGACCGCGGTGGCGTACGGGTCGCTCGACGGGGTCTCCACCCCGGAGCCATCGCCCGCGGAGAAGAGCATGCTGACGCCCTCGGCCGCGGCCCGCAGCAGGTACGCGTGCTCGATCTTCAGCATGTTCAGCGGCAGCGCCTCGTCGCCGCCCTCCCAGGAGTTGGACGCGATCTGCGCCAGCGGGTGCCCGCCGACGCCGTTGAGCACGGTCGTGTCGGCGTTGAACAGGGCCTGCAGCCCGTAGAAGCCGTTGTTGCAGGAGTCGCCGCCGACGACCAGCTGGCTCGCGAGCGGCGCGACCAGGTACGACGATTCGACGTCGAGCTGCTCCTCGATGTCGAACGGGTCGCCGCAGGCCGATCCCTGGCCAAGCGAAAGCTCGGCGTACCGGCTCGGCGACGGGGACTCGATGCGGTTGGCCTTGGCGTAGTCCTGCAGGGTCAGGAACATGTCCGGGGTCAGGCCGATCTCGATCAGCGCGACGGTCACGCCCTTGCCGACGTTGTGCCGGTTGTACCCGTAGGCCGCGCGGAGCTGGTCGGCGGAGTAGCCGCAGACGATGGTCGGGAAGCTGGTGGTGCCGTACTGCTTGGGCAGTCGGTTCGCGCGTAGTGCTGGGCGTACCACTGCGAGCAGGGGAACGCGATCGGCTTGCCCGCCGCCCCGGACGCCGCCGGCGGCGGCGCCGCGGCCGGCCTGCTGTAAGTCCGCACCGGTGCGGCGTTGTCCAGGCCGGTGACCCCGAGCACGCTGGCGGACACCGACGGCCGGCAGCGAGACGGCCCGGTCGTTGGCGCGCAGCCGGTACTGGCCCGCGTTGGCTCTCGCGGCGGACCGGTAGTAATCGAGCTGGACCTTCAGCGCGCTGTCGATCGTTGACACCGGCGCGGTGGCCTGCACGTAGTCCCGGCCGGAGTCGGCCGAGACGCCGGTGAAGCCCGCCGACTTCAGCCACGACTCGACCGAGCCCGCCTCCGGCGACGTCGCGCCGAACCGCGCCGTATAGGCCGCCGGGGACAGGTAGTGCTCGAACAGCGGGCTGCCGGGGGTGGAGACCGCGGTGGCGTAGCTCTCGGCCGCCGCCGTCTGCGGCTTGAGCCAGAACTCGATGGTCAGCCGGCTGCCCGCCGGGACCGCGCCGAGCGCGTTATGCGCCGCCGCGAACGGCACGGTGCTGCCGGCCAGCGGCGCGGCCGCGCCGCTGGCCGTGCTGGCTGGCGGCCGGCCGCAGCGCGCGCGGGCGGCCCGCTGGCCGCTACGGCGATCGTCGTCGCGGCCAGCGCGGTGGCGGCGGCGATGACGGTACTCGATCTTTTCATGGTCTCCCTGTCATCACGGAGGTGCACTTAACGAGGGGGTAGCGGGTAGCGCTGCAAGGCGAGGCACTGCGGCGCAAGGCACTGCAAGGCATAACAGTGCGAGGCCTGGCAGTGCAAACATACGGAGGAAACACTCAGGGATCGTTAAGCGACACGCTACGTCCGTGTGCCGTTTTTGACTACGAGACGGCTTAATCGCTTACGAGTTCACGCTCCGTGCGCCCTAGGATGGAACGCATGCCCATTACCCGCGACGAGGTCGCTCACCTGGCCCGGCTGTCCAGGCTCGCGCTCAGCGACGCAGAGCTTGACCACCTTGCCCCGCAGCTCGACCAGATCATCTCAGCGGTCGCGCAGGTGCAGGAGGTCGCCGCGGACGGCATCCCGCCGACCACGCACGCGACCGGCCTGGTCAACGTGTACCGCGACGACGAGCCCGTCCCCTGCCTGACGCCGGAACAGGCGCTGAGCGGGGCACCCGCCGTTGAGATGCAGCGGTTCAAGGTGCCGCGGATCCTGGTCGAGGAGTGAGGGGGAAGTCATGGACGATCTGACCACGATGACCGCGGCTGAACTGGCCGCCGCGGTGACCGACGGCGGTGTGTCCGCGGCCGAAGTCACCCAGGCGCACTTGGCCCGGATCGCCGCGGTGGACGGCGACGTGCGGGCGTTTCTGCACGTGTCCGCCGAGGACGCGCTCGCCCAGGCCCGCCAGGTGGACGACCGGCGCGCGGCGGGCGAGCCGCTCGGCGCGCTGGCCGGGGTCCCGGTCGCGGTGAAGGACCTGTTCACCACGGTCGGGGCGCCGACCACCTGCGGGTCGAAGATCCTCGAAGGCTGGCACCCGCCGTACGAGTCGACCATCACCCGGCGGCTGCGCGAGGCTGGCGCGGTCCTCATCGGCAAGACCAACATGGACGAGTTCGCGATGGGCTCCTCCACCGAGAACTCCGGGTACGGCCCTTCGCACAACCCGTGGGACCTGACCCGGGTGCCGGGCGGCTCCTCGGGCGGCTCGGCCGCCGCCGTCGCCGCCTATGAGGCACCGCTTGCCCTCGGCACCGATACCGGCGGCTCGATCCGCCAGCCGGCCGCGGTCTGCGGGATCGTCGGCGCCAAGCCGACCTACGGCGGCTCCTCCCGCTACGGGGTTGTCGCGTTCGCGTCTTCGCTGGACACCCCGGGCCCGTTCGGCCGCACGGTGCTCGATGCGGCGCTGCTGCACGAGGCGATGTCGGGGCACGACCCGATGGACTCCACCTCGATCAACGCGCCGGTCCCGCCGGTGGTGGCCGCCGCCCGGCACGGGGACGTGGCCGGCCTGCGGATTGGCGTGGTCACCGACCTGTCCGGCGAGGGGTACCAGGCCGGCGTGATGAGCCGGTTCACTGAGGCGGTGGAGGTGCTCGAATCGCTCGGGGCCAAGGTGACCGAGCTGAGCTGCCCGCACTTCAAGTACGCGCTGCCCGCCTACTACCTGATCGCGCCGAGCGAGTGCTCGTCGAACCTGGCCCGGTTCGACGGCATGCGCTACGGGCTGCGGGCCGGGTCCGGCAGCGCCGAGGAGATCATGGCGCTGACGCGGGAGGAGGGATTCGGGGCGGAGGTCAAGCGGCGCATCATGCTCGGCACCTACGCCCTCTCCAGCGGCTACTACGACGCCTACTACGGCAAGGCCCAGCAGGTCAGGACGCTGATCATCCAGGACTTCGAGGCCGCCTTCAGCCAGGTGGACGTGCTGGTCTCGCCGGTGACGCCGACCACCGCCTTCCGGATCGGCGAACGGGCCGACGACCCGATGGCAATGTACCTGGCCGACCTGTGCACGATTCCGACGAACCTGGCGGGCAACGCCGCCATCTCCGTGCCATGCGGCCTAGCCGACGAGGACGGCCTCCCGGTCGGCCTCCAGGTGATGGCACCGCCGCTGGCCGACGACCGGCTGTACCGGGTGGCCGCCGCCGTCGAGGCGGCGTTCAACTCGCGCTGGGGACATCCGCTGCTGACCGAGGCGAAGGGACTGAAGTCGTCGTGACCGTCACCTACGAAGAGGCGCTGCAGAGGTACGAGCCGGTCTTCGGCATCGAGACGCATGTGGAGCTCGGCACCACGACCAAGATGTTCTGCGGCTGCCTGACCGCCTTCGGCGCCGAGCCGAACACCCACACCTGCCCGGTCTGCCTCGGCCTGCCCGGCTCGCTGCCGGTGGTGAACCGGCTGGCGATCGAGTACGCGATCAAGATCGGGCTCGCGCTGAACTGCTCCATCGCCTCCTGGTGCCGGTTCGCGCGGAAGAACTACTTCTACCCGGACATGCCCAAGAACTTCCAGATCTCCCAGTACGACGAGCCGCTCTGCACCGAGGGCTACCTGGACGTGCTCGTCGGCGGCGCGACCATCCGGGTGGGCATCGAGCGCGTCCACCTAGAGGAGGACACCGGCAAGTCGCTGCACGTCGGCGGGGCAACCGGGCGCATCCAGGGCGCCGAGTACTCGCTCGTCGACTACAACCGGGCAGGCATACCGCTGGTCGAGATCGTCACCAAGCCGGTGCCGGGGACGGCCTACCTGGCACCCGAGGTCGCCAAGGCGTACGTCACCGAACTGCGCGACGTGCTCCGCACGCTCGGCGTCTCCGACGTGCGGATGGAAGAGGGCTCGATGCGCTGCGACGTGAACACGTCGCTCTCCGCCGCCGGTTCCGGGGTCTGGGGAACGCGGACCGAGACCAAGAACGTGAACTCGCTCCGCTCGGTGGAGCGGGCGGTGCGCTCGGAGATCGAGCGCCAGGCCCACGTGCTCGACTCCGGCGGCCGCATCATCCAGGAGACCCGGCACTTCCACGAGGACTCCGGGGTCACCACCTCCGGGCGGTCCAAGGAGGAGGCCCAGGACTACCGCTACTTCCCCGAGCCCGACCTGGTGCCGGTTGCCCCGGCGGCCGACTGGGTGAAGTCGATCGGCGCGACGCTGCCCGAGCTCCCGTCCACCCGCCGCTCCCGGCTGATCGAGTCGTGGTCGCTGTCGGAGCTCGAGTTCGAGGCGCTGCGGAACGCCGGCGCTCTGGACGCGGTGGAGGCGACCGTCGCGGTCGGCACCTCCCCGGCCGATGCCCGCAAGTGGTGGCTGGGCGAGCTGGCCAGGAAGGCCAACGACGCGGGCATCGAGGTGTCCGAGCTGCCGATCACGCCAGCCCAGGTCGCGCGGGTGGCCGAGCTGGTGGCCTCGGGAGCGCTGAATGACAAGCTCGCCCGCCGGGTCATCGACGGCGTCCTCGACGGCGAGGGCACGCCCGACGAGGTGGTCGACGCGCAGGATCTCGCCATCGTCAGCGACGACTCGGCCCTGCTGGCCGCCATCGACGAGGCTATCGCGGGCAACCCGGATGTCGCCGCCAAGATCCGCGGCGGCAAGGTCAACGCGGCCGGCGCCCTGATCGGCGTGGTCATGAAGACCACCGGCGGCAAGGCCGACGCCGGCCGCGTCCGCGAGCTAATCCTGGAACGACTCAGCTAAGAGGTGCTCCGGGGGTTCCGTGAGCGGCCGGCACCCGGCGCCCCGCCCGGACCGGGGTAGCGGGCCTTATTCCGGTGCGGGTGCGGCCGTCACGGCGTCAGGGCCGTTGGTTAGCAGGGTCTGCAGGCCGGCTTCGTCGAGGATCGGGACGCCCAACTCGACGGCCTTGTCGTACTTGGAGCCGGCGTTCTCCCCGGCGACCACGAAGTTGGTCTTCTTCGACACCGACGACGAGACCTTGCCGCCGGCCGCCCGGACCGCCTCGGCCGCCTCGTCCCGGCTGATCCCGGGCAGCGTGCCGGTGATCACCACGGTCACCCCGGCCAGCACGCGCGAGGCCGCCGCCGACGGGTCGAACCCGGGGGTGTCGAGCTGCACCCCGGACGCCCGCCACTTGGCCACGATCGCCCCGTGCCAGTCCACGGTGAACCACTCCACCACCGAAGCGGCGATCGTCGGGCCGACACCGTCCACGATCGCGAGCGCGTCGGGCGAAGCGGTCGCGATGGCGTCGACCGACCCGAACGCCTCGGCCAGCGCCCGGGCCGCGGTCGGCCCCACATGCCGGATCGACAGCGCGACCAGAATCCGCCAGAGCGGCCGGGTCTTCGCCTCTTCCAGGTTGGCCAGCAGCGCGTGCGCGACGAGCTTGAGGCCACCGGCCTTGTTCACGAAGAACGGGCTGGTGGCCAGTGCCTCGTCGGTCAGATTGAACAGATCGCCCTCGTCCCGGACCAGACCGCCGTCGAGCAGCGCGACGACTGCCTCATAGCCGAGCACCTCTATGTCGAGCGCGCCCCGCGACGACAGGTGGAACAGCCGCTCGCGCAGCTGCGCCGGACAGGACACGGCGTTCGGGCAGCGCCAGTCGACCTCGCCCTCATCGCGGCCGAGCGGCGTGCCGCACTCCGGGCACTGGCGGGGAAACTCGAACTCCCGTTCATCGCCGGTGCGCAGCTCCGCCACCGGGCCGACCACCTGGGGGATGACCTCGCCTGCCTTGCGCAGGATCACCGTGTCGCCGATCAGCACGCCCTTGCGCTTGACCTCATCCTCGTTGTGCAAGGTGGCCCGGTCCACGGTCGAGCCGCTGACCTTGACCGGTTCCATCACCGCGTACGGGGTGACCCGCCCGGTGCGGCCGACGTTGACCCGGATGTCGAGCAGCTTGGTGTTGACCTCCTCGGGCGGGTACTTATAGGCGATCGCCCAGCGCGGCGCCCGGCTCGTCGCGCCCATCGCCCGCTGTACCTCGATCGGGTCGATCTTCACCACCACGCCGTCGATGTCATACGGCGTCTCGTGCCGATGCCCGGAGTCGGCGTAGTAGTCGATGTAGCGCTGGACCTCGGCCAGCTCGGAGACGACCTTGTACTTGTCGCTGACCGGCAGACCCCAGCCGCGCAACCGCTCGTACCAGCCGGACTGTGTATCCGGCGCCCCTTCGAGGTGCCCCTCCTCGCTCGGCCCGGCGGCTGACCCGACGATCGCGCCGTCGGCATCCGCGCCGCCGGCATCCGCGCCGCCGGATCCTCCGGCGCCGGCCGCGGTGCCCACCACCCGGCCGATGCCGTGCACGATCGCCCCGAGCGCACGGGACGCGGTGACCCGGGGGTCCTTCTGCCGCAGGGACCCGGCGGCGGCGTTACGGGGATTGGCGAAGGCGGGCTTGTCCGCCTCCTGCAGCGTCTCGTTCAGCCGGTCGAACGCCGCCGCCGACAGGAACACCTCGCCGCGCACCTCGAGCAGCTCGGGCACGTCTTCCCCCGCGAGCCGGTCAGGGACCGACTTGATCGTCTTCACGTTCAGCGTGACGTCCTCGCCGGTCCGCCCGTCACCGCGGGTGGCGGCACTGGTGAGGCGGCCGCGCTCGTACACCAGGTCGATCGCGAGCCCGTCAATCTTCAGCTCGCACAGGTAGGGCCCGGTCCCGCCCAGCTTGGCGGCGCGGTCGGACCAGGCCGAGAACTCCTCGGCCGAGAACACGTTGTCCAGGCTGAGCAGCCGCTCCAGGTGCTCGACGGGGGTGAACTGAGTCGATATCGCGCCGCCGACGTGCTGCGTGGGCGAGTCGGGCGTGCGCAGCTCGGGGAACTCGTCCTCGATCTGATTGAGCTCCCGCAGGTCCGTGTCGTACTCGATGTCAGAGATCGTCGGGGTGTCGAGCACGTGATACCGGTACTGAGCGTCAAGCAGCTTCTCGCTCAGCTCGGCGTGCCGCCGCCTGCCCTCAGTCAGCTCCATAGGTCATTCCCATCGCGGGTCGTTCCGTCCGTCAAGCCAGCTCCTCCATCAGCTCCGGCAAGATGCGCGCCGCCTCCCGGCACCAGCGCAGGGCGTCGCGCGCCTGGTCCGGCGACACCCCGGCCAGCCCGCAGGCGGGGGTGATGACAACCTGCTCAGCGCAGCTGGCCGGGGGAAGCCCGATCCGCTGCCATACCTCCCGGATCGCATTGGCCGTGCCCTGGGGAGTCGGCCGTGCCCGTTCCGCTTCCTCGTCACGCTGGCTGGCCGCGCGGCGGCCGCCGCCGGAATCCCGCCCCGTCGGGCGGGCGGAGTCCCGGGCGAGGCCGGTGGTGGGCAGCGCGCCGATGAGCAGTCCCGAGCCCCCCTCCACGGTCTCCGCCAGCTTGTCGTACTCACGGTGCGCAAGCAGGCTGAGGTCGAACGAGACCGCGTCCGCTCCTGCCCCGGTTGATTATCCCGAACGGGTAGCCGCGAGCGCAGCAGTGGACGATCGTGTAGGCGCGTGTCGCGTCCAGCACCTCGCGCAGCTTCGCCCGCAGCACCTCCTCGTCCACCTCCCGGACCCGGGACAGCCCGCTCGGCGTGGGGATGCCGCCATCGGCGACCGCGGGCAGCGACGGCTCGTCCAGCTGCACCAGCAGGGTCGCTCCCGGCACCCGCTTGGCGACCTCCGCGACGTGCGCCTTGACCCCCTCCGCGAGCGACGACGCGATGTCGGTAACCAGCCCGGGGTCGGCCAGCGCGACCTTCAGCGAGTGCGGCTGCTCGATCGTCGCGGCGAGCGTCCACGGGCCGGCCAGCGCGATCTTCAGCGGTCCCTGATAGCCGTCGAGCGTCTCTTCCATCGCATCCAGGTCGGAGGAGAGCATCGACCGGGCGCGGCGCATGTCCCGGCCGGGGTGGTCGGCGATCCGCCACCCGCCCGGGGTCACCTCGACGGCGATGTCGACCAGCAGCGCCGCCGCCCGGCCGATCATGTCGGCGCCCGGGCCGCGGCCCGGGAGCTCGGCCAGGAACGGCAGCTCGGGCAGCTCATCGAACACCAGCTGGGCCGTCTCCAGCGGGTTGCCGCCGGGCATCGACCCGATCCCGGTCGCGGTCCCCGGTCCCCACGGAAATCCCTTGTCAGCCACGTTGCTGAGCTTAGCCGCTGCGCCGCCGCCAGCGATTCAGCCGCGACGCCCGGGCCAGCGCGGCGGACCGCTCTCATCGCCGCGGGCTTGCCGCTCGTGCCAGTGACCGTCCTTCATGTACTTGCGCATGCGACGGTAGTGGCGAATCTGCGGCAGCCCGATGACCAGGAGGACACCGACGGCGATCCCGATGACGAAGAAGATTCCTATGACGACCGCTACTAGCTCAAAGCCGCTCATTGATCTGACTCCTGCCCTTGCGCTGCGGAATTGTCGATGCCTTGGTTGCCTCCGCTTGCCAAACCGCCGGGCAGGAGGCCCATCATGTACTCGTCTGCGCTGGTGTAGACGCCGTGGAGTACCCGTGCGCCTGCGCTAACGGGATCCGGCGCCGCCCCCAGCAGGGTGTATCCGCGATCTTCGCGTCTTGATCCGTGGACCGCGCTGCCGACAATTCCGCAGGTCACCCCGAGGAGGAAGTCGATCAGGAGCGCTATCGCTGTGAGCTGCTCGATGAAGTTCATGTGGGCCTCCGAACGGTCCGCAGTACTACTCCACCTGGCCTGGCAGTACCAGATGCCTTGCCCAATCCGTCTCCGACCCGGGTCACCTAGCAGATGCGACCGGCGATTCGGACTGTTGGTACCTTTCCTCTTATTGAGGGATCCCCGGGACGATAGGTCTCAAACCTGTCATCGGACCGGCACCAAATAACAGCCTGCAGGGTATGATCTGGGTCATCGGTATGGCATGGCCCACAGGATCCGGACGGTCTACCCAGATGGTCCTAGAAGGCCCATGTGGCCTTACCGCTCAGACATCACAGACGAGGCTGCCATGCCTGCCAAAGCCAGGAGCTAGCGGCACCCCGGCGCAGACCATAGGGAGGCGACAATGACTGTCGCGGCGTACACGCGGATCGCGGAGGACCTGAGGGGGAAGATCGCTTCGCGCGACATCAAGCCAGGGCGGCCCTGCCGAGCGAGTTGGAGCTCAGGGACCAGTACCAGGCATCCAGGAACACCGTCCTCGACGCGATCAGGAAGCTCAAGGACGAGGGCCTCGTCGAGACCCGGCCCGGGCAAGGCTGGTTTGCGCAGGTCCGGATCGTGCCCTTCGTGAACTCCATCGACTGGGCGGATGGCGTGGCAATCGAGCAAGCGCGGGCGCGGGGTCGGGTCCCGAGGGCTACGCCGCCCACCGTCAGCCTGCAAGCGGCGGCGGCCGAGATAGCGGACCGGCTCCGCGTTCCCGTCGGAACGCAGATGATTGTGCGCCGTCAGGAATGGTTCCTCGACGAGTTGCCATGGAAGCTGCAGACGGCCTGGTGCCCGAAGGTCTGGCACGACAGGGGTGCCCGCCGACTCCTGACGGCCGAAGACATCCCAGAAGGTCTGGGTGCCTACCTGCACGAGGCGCTCGGCCTGGATCCAGCCGACACCATGTTCCACTTCCTGCCGCGCAAGCCGAACTCCGATGAGGTCAGCTTCTTTGGCTTCCCCGACAAGAGCGACGTGCCCTACGTCATTGAGCTCACCCGCACCTCGCACATAGCGGGCGACGGCGGGCCACGGCCGCTGTACGCGGCCGTCGGCATTTACGCAGGAGACAGGAACCAGTTCGAGAGCTTGCGGCCGGCTCCGCGCAGCGATCGACCGGTCGCTAGTCCCAGCGGGATGAGCTGACGCCCACCAGCGTGCGGGCGGCCTGGGCGCCGCGTTTCGCGGCGTCGAACCGCAGGGCCCCCCGCAACCGGTCATCCCCGCGAATAGTGAACGAGAGCTTGAGGAAGGCGCCGATGCACGCGCCCACGACGATCGCGACGGGCACGAGCACTAGCACTACATGACTGGCCATGATGGCCTCCCAGCTTTTCCTGCGGCGACCCGCAGATCCCCGATAAACCGACGAGCCGGATGGTCTTTGATGCTTGGGCCATCCGATCATCAGGAATAGTCCAGCAGGTCCTGCACAACCAGATAACCGACCTGCTAGACTCAGACCGATGCTTCTGATGATCCAGAGCGTCTGACCCATACCAACCTGTCTGTTTTTGGTTATACCATGGACACGAGGGCATAAACCAGACAGGGCCGGATATTCCGGTGAACCCTGCGGCGGGAACCGTCAGGGTTGTTGGTACCGATGGAGGAACGATGCCTCAGAACCAGCCGTTGTACCGGCATATTGCCGAAGATCTGCGCACACAGATCAAGGACGGGCAGCTCAGGCCGAACGACAAGCTGCCAACCGAGGACGACCTGGGCACGAAGTACAACGCATCTCGTAACACCGTCAGGGAAGCCATCCGGCGCCTCACGGACGAAGGCCTGCTCGAGTCTAGGCCCGGGCAGGGAACATTCGTAGCGCGCAAGGTCGATCCGTTCGTGACGGTTCTAACCGCTGACCCGAAAACCGGGTTCGGCGGGGGTGAAACCGTGGCTTACCGATCCGAAGTTCAGAAAAAGCACCGGGAGCCGACGACTTCGATCCCCAGGGTCGAAGTGGTGACCGTCTCCAGCGATGTCGCCCCCCTCCTGGACGTACCGATGGGATCACAGGTCGTCAGCCGCACCCAGGACCGCTACATCGACGGCATCCCGTGGTCCAAGCAGACCACGTTCTATCTCATGGACTTCATCACTAAGGGCGCAACTAACCTGCTGATGGCGAAGGACATCGAAGGTGGCGCCGTGCAGTACCTGGCCGACGAGATTGGCGTCAAGCAGACCGGTTACCGTGACTGGATTACCGGGCGGCTGGCGACCGAAGAGGAGCAGGGCTTCTTCGGGATCGGCCACAACGCAGCCGTCTTCGTTGACTCCCGCGTCGCCTTTGACCAGAACAACAACCCGATGCGGCTGACGGTGACCATTTTCCCCGTCGACCGGAACCAGCTCATCGTCAATGTCGGGCCCAACGTGCCCACGTTGGCGGACATCGACCCGGGTCCCAAAAGATGACTCATGCAATGACGCCTGTGATCCAGGCGGGCCACACGCTTCGCTAACCCTCCAAACGTTAGTGAAACCTGCCAGCTGACCGCCTGCGGGCGGTCGCGGCCCATTACCTGAAACCGACAAGGACGTCTCGTGTTGTCACGATCGGCCCCGCCTATGCGTGAGTTGGCTGCGCACGCAGCGGCTCACTTTGGCATTGAGCGGGTTGGCCAGAAGTTTGGCATAAAGAAGGTTGGTCAGGCACGCCTTACTCCATGGCACGTGTTGCGGGGCAACGGCATCTTCCGTTTGTACTTCTTCGGAAGCGTGGTCTCCGACTTCGGGACGTGGCTGCAGAACACCGCCCAGGTACTGCTCGCCTACCAGTTGGCACACTCCGTGCTCACCGTCGGCCTCGTAACGTTCGCGCAGTTCACCAGCCCATTGCTGCTTGGCCCCTGGGCGGGCGTCCTGACCGACCGGCTGGGCGGGCGCCTCACCTTGCTCTGCACCCAGGCCACGTCGGCCTGTGTTGCCGCCACAATGGCCGGTCTCGCCTTCGGCGGTGAGCTGAACAAGTGGGCACTGGTCACGGGAGCGATCATCGGCGGGCTCGCCTTTACGTTCGCACTGCCCGCTCGCAACGTGACCGTGCAGCGGCTCGTCCCGCCCGACAAGCTCAAGCCCGCCTACGCCATGGACACGGTCTCCTACAACATCGGCCGGGCCGTGGCGCCGCTGGTGACGATGGCTATCGGCCTGGCCGGAGTCAACTTCGCGTGGGCCTTCGCGGCGAACGCGTTCTCATTCGTCGTCTTCAGCGTGATCCTCTGGCGGGTCCGCCTGCACACCACCGCCGAACCAGAGCGACGCTCGCGCATCCGAGATGGCTTCCTGATCGCGCGCAGGGACGGCCGCATCATGATCCTGCTGCTCATGGTGGCCGCGGTTACCATCGCGGATGACCCGATCCTGGTACTCGGCCCTGCCCTCGCCAAGCAACTGCACGTATCGCCCGCATGGTCCGGCTGGTTCATCGCGGCACTCGGCGCGGGCACTGTACTCGGGTCGTTTCGCCGGTCAAAGCACCAGCCCGCACTCCGGCTGGCGGCGACAGCGCTGGCCTCGCTGGCTCTGTGCATGCTGCTGTTTGTGTTCGCCCCGTCGATTTGGATTGCCGCCGCCGCCGCACTTGGCGCTGGGGCAAGCTGCCTGGTCGCGAATTCCGTGACGCGCTCCGTGCTGGCAAACCGGGCCAGACCAGAGGAGACCGCGGCCGTCATGGCCGTATGGGCGATCGCCTGGGCAGGCAGCAAGCCGATCGCGTCCCTGGTCGACGGCCTGCTTGGCAGTTGGATCGGCCCGCAGTGGACGGGGCTCATCCTCGCGACACCGGCGCTGCTTCCCATCGTGGTGCTGGTGCTGGCACCCAAGGTCGGCTTCTGGTTGGCGCGCTCTCGCGGGACCCTCTCCGGAACAACCGCAGCTGCCAGCGCCGGAGGCTGAGCCGGCCCACCTCCCCGCAGCTCAAGCGCGGGCGAAAATCTCTGGCCCCTCCCACCCCCTTGGTCGTTTGCCATCAACTCAGTCATCACACTTCGAAATACGTGGATGACAAGATTGCTCGCGATCGACATAATCGGCATAGGGATGGCGGACCCTACCCCGACCAAGTCCTAATGGGGGAATGGGCGGGGGGACCGTGACCGCCGCGTTTGCCGTCAGTGCGACAGCAGGAGGTGTCCATGGCGAAATTCCACGCTCGCCCGTCCGCCCAGTACCGGTACGAGCACTACGACCCCAAGTTCGGCGCATAGCAACGCCAGCGCGCAGAGCCTAGGACTCATGGGCTAAGCCGCGCAGAACAAACTCTGGCCCCGGCGGGTGCTATACGCCGGGGCCAGAGTTTTTTGCCTTCGAATGTAGGTTAACCCCATCCGCTCACCCATACCAGTCATACCAACTTTTGGTATGTTGGGTGGGGAGCGGAGGTCGCCGCCCCGCGGCGCGACGCCGACGGGAAGCGGGCACGACGATCGCGAGAAGCGCGCCGCTGGCGAACCCGATGACGAAGAACGCGCCGATCAGCCCAGCTACCAATACGAAGCCATTCATGCTGGCCTCCCTGCATATCCAGCCGATGGCAGTCACGCCGCGGCTTCCCCAATGGACTTTGGCCCACCGCAGTTGGCTGGCGGGACCGGACGGCACGCCCGGGGGCACTGGCGCCCCCGCGATGGCCAGCGCCCCCGATCCACTGGGCTACAGCCTGCGGGTGTAGCCCGTCACGACCCGGGCGCTGCGGGCGGCCCGGTCGGGCGTGTCGAAGCCCCGCGCCACTGCCCGGTCGTCTCGCCGGATGGCGAATGAGATCGTGATGAAGGCACCGGCCACGACGCCGACGATGGCCATGAGGGACGCGAAGACGAAGAAACTGGCCATGCGGCCTCCAAGAGCGCTCTTGGTCGCGGTCCCCCGCGGCCTTCCCCGTAGGCCCATCCTCAGAGTCGCAGATGATCTGACCAGGTAAAACGGATGATCAGGCTGTCATCGGTTCCGCAAGATACCGAGTTCCGTAAAAAAGACAACCTAGTCGGTTAAGACCTCTGCATCCATTTACCCGACTTACACCAGTGATACCAACCTCTTGACCTACATCATGGTTGTACCACATCCAGACAGCCACAAACCAGACATAGGACGCAACTTGTAGTAATGAAGCATCTAACCTGAGCTGGCAGAGTTAGACTAGTCAACCGTGTGGTACCACTCATCCCAATGTGTCCGGTAGCATCATCACAACAAGGAGGAGTGGTAATGGCCCAGCAGCAACGGCCGAAGTACCAGCAGGTCGTTGAGGATCTGCGCAAGCAGATCGAGTCGGGCGAACTTTTGCGCGGGAGCCAGCTGCCCTCCGACTTCGACCTGGGCGACAGGTACAAGGCCTCACCGAGTACCGTCAGGGAGGCCATAAAGCGCCTGGTCAGCCAGGGGCTACTGGAGACCAGACAAGGCCAAGGCACCTTCGTCACGAGAAAGATCGAGCCGTTCGTGACGGACCTGGCTCCCGATCCGCGGGCGGGGATCGCCGGCGGCGGCGAAGAAAGCCGCACCTACCCGACGACGGTGGCAGAGCAGAACCGGAAGGTCACTCCACCGCAGGTCGCCGTGCTCCCCTGCCCGGCAGGCATCGCGGAGCGGCTAAGCATTAGCCCGGGTGACCAAGTCATCAGCCGGAACCAGGAACGTTACATCGAGGACACGCTTTGGTCCCTCCAATCCTCTTACTACCCGTTTGAGTGGGCCACCCAGGGCGCGACCCGCCTGCTGATGGCTGAGGACATCGAACAGGGGACCATCAATTATCTCGCTCAGACCCTGGCGTTTACGCAAGCCGGTTACGAGGACTCGATCACGGCACGGCTGGCGGACGACAATGAGCAGCACCTCTTCGGCTTGCCGCACGACGCCGCGATGTTCGTGATCTTCCGGACGGCCTTCACCGAGGACGGGACGGCCATCAGGGTTACCGTCACCGTTTGCCCCGCGGATCGCAACCAGTTCCGTTACAGCTACGGAAAGTCAGCCAGGTCGGCTCGCGACCAGCAGTGGAGCGGCCTCGACTACTAGTCCGGCCGCACCCGGAGGCGGTGGGCGGACGATGCACATTCAGTGCTGTGGCCTGAGAGAATATTGGGAATGTATTAACCGACTGATGCAACGGAGATGACATGGCCAAGTTCCACGTGCGTCCTTCCCCGCAATACCGCTACGAGCACTACGACCCCCGTATGGGGTGAGACAGCCGATCCCCGGGCGTCGCCGCTCACGTCGCCACCCAAGGTGATCCGCGCAATACCGTATGGATGGTCAATTTCGCCACACCGCCAACCAGTAGAAGCTCACTGTCGAGAGGCACATGCCACCACGATTTCGCTGGACCACGTTCGATCTGAGCGACTGGCTTCCGGCAAACTGGCAGCAGGACGTCCAGGCGGCGGCTATGACCGCCGACGTCCGCGAATTCCCACGTACTCCGGTGCTCTCACGCGAGAGCCAGGAGGTCCGGCACGTCTCCGCGGGGCCGCGTCCACGCCGACCAGGTCCGTGACCACCTGCCCTGGCTCTACAAGGCCTACCGGGATGAGTTCCTTGAGCTTGCCGCCGAGGCGACTACCGAGCGCGTCAGCGCGGCGCGCGACGAACGCTACGGCGTCGTCCTCAACGTCCAGCGAGGCACCCGGATGCGCTTCGAGTGCCATGTGGATTCCAACCCGCTCAGCTGCCTGCTCTTCTGCACCGACCACGCGGCCGGCGGTGAGCTGCGTCGCACACGATCCGGCTGCGGAGGGCGTGACCGCGGTGGAGCGCAGTTGCTCAGTCATCCGGCCACACGCGGGACAGCTGATCTTCTTCGACGCGCGGAGCTACCCGCACTACGCGCGATCGCTCACGGCGGAGTCCGACACGAGGATCGTCGCCGTGATGAATTACTACACCGAGTCCTGCCCGGAAACCAAGCGGCCCAAGGAGCTGAACCGGCACCTCTACGGGGACTGGTGAGGTTTCCGGCCGCGGCGGAGACGGTGCTGGTGATGGTGCCGCTGCCGCAGCCGACACCAGATGAGCGGCAGCGGGGGCCGTGTGCGGGTTCGCCCGGAAACCAGCCAGCTCAGCCTACCTACCCATACCAACTATCCCAACCATCGGTATATGTTGGTGGCGAGCAGGAAGAGGGTGCCATGGCGCAGCAGCAGTCACTGCGGTATCAGCAGATAGCCGAGGATCTGCGCAAACGGATCGAGTCGGTGCGCTGACGCCTGACAGCGACAATCCCGCGAGCCTTACGCCCGGTAGGCAGCTTCCCACGGAACTTGAACTCCGCGATCAGTACAACGCGTCGCGGAACACCATCAGAGACGCGATCAAGCGCCTGATGGGGCAGGGACTGGTCGAGACCCGGCCGGGCCAGGGGACATTCGTCACCAGGAAGATGAAGCCCTTCGTGACGGTGCTGTCGATCGATCCGGCGACCGGCCAAGGCGGCGGCGGCGAAGAGGGTGCGACCTATCCGGCCATGGTCAGCAAACAGGGCAGGAAGGCCGTCGCCGGCGAGGACGCGGAAATCCGGGTCGTGGCCTGCCCGCCCGCGATCGCGCGCCTGAAGGTGCTCAAGTCCGACAAGGTGGTCAGCAGGCAGCAAGAGCGCCGCATCGACGACACCGTCTGGTCACTGCAGACGTCCTACTACCCATTCGAGTGGGTGGCGAAGGGCGCGAGCAAGCTGTTGATGCCGGAGAACATCGAAGATGGCACCGTACAGTACCTGGCCGAGATCCTTGGGCTGAGGCGGGCCGGGTACCGCGACTGGGTCACGGCCCGGCCTCCCGGACCGAAGGAGCAAACGCTCTTCGGACTGCCGCACGATGCCACGGTGTTCGAAATCTTCCGCGCATCGTTCGCCGAAGACGGCACGCCAATGCTGGTCACCTCGACCGTGTACCCGAGCGACCGGAATCACATCGTCTACGAGTACGGGAACCTACCCGACCTCGAATTCGATCAGGACCCGTGGTAACCCGGGCAGGATGGTACACGCTCAGCATCATGCGTGACTGAGAGGATGCCATCGGCAGGCGCCAGTGAATTCTTAGACCATGGCGGAGACGGTGCTGGTGATGGTGCCGCTGCCGAGCACGGTGTCGCCGTCGTAGAGCACGGCCGCCTGGCCTGCGGCGACTGCCCGGGCAGGCCCGTGCAGGCTGATCTGCAGCTCGTCCGCCGACAGCCGGGCAGTGCAGGGGAACACCTCGCCGTGCGCCCGCAGCTGCACCGAGCACTCGACCGGCGTCTCCGGCGGCGCGCAGCCGGTCCACACCGGGCGGATCGCGGTGATCTCGGTGACCGACAGCGCGTCGGCCGGGCCGACGGTGACGGTGTTGCTGACCGGCTCGATGGACAGCACGTAGCGCGGGTTGCCGTCCGGGGCGGGGCGGTCCAGGTGCAGCCCCTTCCGCTGCCCGACGGTGAACCCGAAGGCGCCCTCGTGCGCGCCGAGCACGGCCCCGTCGGCGTCCACGATCTTCCCCGGCGCGGCGCCGCCTAGCTGCCGGGCCAGGAAGCCCCGGGTGTCGCCGTCGGCGATGAAGCAGACGTCGTGGCTGTCGGGCTTGTCGGCGACCAGCAGCCCGCGCTCCGCCGCCTCTGCCCGGACCTGCGCCTTGGGCGTGTCGCCGAGCGGGAACAGCGCGTGCGCGATCTGGTCCCTGGTGAGCACCGCGAGCACGTAGGACTGGTCCTTGCCGTTGTCGGCCGCGCGCCGCAGCGCGCCGCTGGCGGCGTCGATCTGAGCGTAGTGGCCGGTGCAGACGGCGTCGAAGCCGAGCGCGAGAGCGCGGTCGAGCACCGCCTCGAACTTGATCTTCTCGTTGCAGCGCAGGCACGGGTTGGGCGTCCGGCCGGCCGCGTACTCGGCGACGAAGTCGTCCACCACGTCCCGCTTGAACCGGTCGGCCAGGTCCCAGACGTAGAACGGGATGCCGATCACGTCGGCCGCCCGGCGCGCGTCGCGCGCGTCCTCGAGCGTGCAGCAGCCGCGCGCCCCGGTCCGGTACGACTGCGGGTTCTGCGACAGCGCCAGATGGACCCCGGTCACCTCGTGACCGGCGTCGGCCGCGCGTGCCGCCGCGGTAGCGGAATCAACGCCGCCCGACATGGCGGCAAGAACCTTGAGCCCCATAACCATTCCAGGCTACCCGGTGCAGACAGGCTGACTGGGCGACGCTCTGGAGTGGTCTCCTGCCCGGTCGGCGCGACTCTACATAGCTCCCGGACAGAATTAGCCCGTTATCAGCCCTGAAAATGTCCGGGAGCTATGCAAAGTCGAAAAAGTATCCGGGAGCTATGCAAAGTGAAGGCAAGGAGCGTGCAGGAAGGGTTCCTGGGACTGACGGAAAACGAGCGCTTAGAAGCGGGCGGCGACGCCGATCGCCGAGCGGTTAGCGGGCGGCGACGCTGGCCGCCGAGCGGTTAGCGGGCGGCGGCGCCGGCCGCGCGGCGGGCGCGGGTGACCGCCTCGCCGATCGCGACGCCGACCGCGTCCACGTCGGCCTGGGTCGTGGTGTGGCCCAGCGAGAAACGGAGCGACCCGCGAGCGCGCGCCTCGTCGGCGCCCATGGCGAGCAGCACGTGGCTCGGCTCGGCCACCCCGGCGGTGCAGGCCGAGCCGGTGGAGCAGGCGACGCCACGGGCGTCGAGCAGCAGCAGCAGCGCATCACCCTCGCAGCCGGGGAAGGACAGGTGGGCGTTGCCCGGCAGCCGGTCGGGCCCGGGCGGCGGGCCGTTGAGCACCGCGTCCGGCACGGCCGCCAGCACCTGCCGGATGAGGTCGTCGCGCAGGACCGCCACCCGCACCGCCTCGGCCGCGCGGCGCCGCGCGGACGCCACCGCCGCGACCGCGAAGGCCCTGATGGCGGGCGTGTCCAGGGTGCCCGAGCGGACGTCACGCTCCTGGCCGCCGCCGTGCAGCACCGGCACCGGCGCGACCGCGCGCCCGAGGATCAGCGCGCCGACCCCGACCGGTCCGCCGAGCTTGTGCGCGGTCACCGTCATCGCGTCCACGCCCGACGCGGCGAAGTCCACCGGGAGCTGCGCCGCCGCCTGCACCGCGTCGGTGTGGAAGGGCACCCCGCAGGAGTGCGCCACCGCCGCGAGCTTGCTGATCGGCTGCACCGCGCCGACCTCGTTGTTGGCCCACATCACGCTGACCAGGGCCACGTCGGACGGGTCGGCGGCCAGGGCCGCCTCCAGCACGTCGGCGCCGACGAGCCCGAGGCTGTCGACCCGGAGCCAGTCCGGCGACGCGCCCTCGGCCTCCGCCAGCCAGCGGACGGAGTCGAGCACCGCGTGATGCTCGACCGCCGTGGTCAGGACCCGGGTACGCCGCGAGTCAGCCGCCCGGCGCGCCCAGAACATTCCCTTGACCGCGAGATTGTCCGCCTCGGTGCCGCCGCTGGTGAAGATGACCTCGCTGGCGCGCGCGCCGAAGACCTCGGCGATCTGCTCCCGCGACTCCTCGACCACCCGCCGGGCGCGCCGCCCGGCGTTGTGCAGCGAGGAGGGGTTGCCGACCTGAGACAGTTCCTCGGTCATCGCGGCGATGGACTCGGGCAGCATCGGCGTCGTGGCGGCGTGGTCAAGGTAGAAAACCGGACAAGTACTCATCGTGTATGCCAGCCTAACCGAGCCCCGCCGCCACGCTGCCTAGCCCAATCAGATCCCCTTGCGTTTGCCGATCTCCTCGATGAGCTGGGGGACGACGGTGAACAGGTCGCCGACGATGCCGAAGTCGGCGATCTCGAAGATCGGCGCCTCGGCGTCCTTGTTGATCGCCATGATCGTCTTGGAGGTCTGCATGCCGGCCCGGTGCTGGATCGCGCCGGAGATCCCCACCGCGACGTACAGCTGCGGGGAGACCGTCTTGCCGGTCTGCCCGACCTGGAACTGATGCGGGTACCAGCCCGCGTCGACCACCGCCCGGGACGCGCCCACCGCCGCGCCGAGGGAGTCGGCCAGCTGCTCGATGACACCGAACCCGTCCGCCGACCCGGTGCCGCGCCCGCCGGAGACCACGATCGAGGCCTCCGACAGCTCCGGCCGCTCGCTCGCCTGCGCCACCACATGCTCGGTGACCCTCGCCGCCTTGGCCGCGTCCGAAGCGGTGAACGCCACCTGCTCGACCGCGGCCGCGCCCGGCGACGGCTCGGCCGCGACCGAGTTCGGCCGCACCGCGATGATCGGCGTGCCCGTCCGCACCTGGAGTGCACGGTGATCGCGCCGCCGAAGTTCGGCTGCTCCGCCACCGGGGACCCGCCGCCGGAGGCGCTCACCCCGATCGCGTCGGTCAGCACGCCCGACCCGGTCTTGACCGCCAGCCGCCCCGCGATCTCCTTGCCCTCCGTCGAGCCCGCGACCAGCACCGCCGCCGGCGACTTCTCCGCCACCAGCGAAGCGAGCAGCTCCGCGGCCGGCGCCACCACATACCCCGCGAAATCCGGCGAGTCGGCCACGTAGACCTTGACCGCCCCGTACTCCGCCAGCCGCGCCTGCGCCGCGTCCGCGCCCGGGCCCGTCCACACCACCGACGGCTCCCCCAGCCGCCGGGCGGCGCTCAGCAGCTCCAGGGTGACCTTCTTGACCTCGCCGTCCGCGGTGTGCTCCGCGAGGACCAGTACCTCAGCCATGTGACCCAGCCCTCCCTAGATGAACTTGCGCTCGGCCAGGAACCCGGCCGCCTTGCCGCCGCCGTCCCCGTCGTCCTTCACGACCACGCCCGCCGCCCGCGGCGGCCGCTTCGCGAAGTCCTCCACCCAGCTCGCCGCGTTCGCCAGCCCCACCTGCCCCGCGTCCAGGCCCAGGTCGGCCAGCGCCAGCGTCTGCACCGGCTTCTTCTTCGCCGCCATGATCCCCTTGAACGTCGGGTAGCGCGGCTCGTTGATCTTCTCCACCACCGACACCACCGCCGGCAGCGACCCCGTCACCACCGCGTACCCGTCATCGGTCACCCGCCGCACCGTCACCTCCGACCCCGAGATGTCGACCTTGCCCGCCAGCGTCAGCTGCGGCACCCCCAGCCGCTCGGCCACCATCGCCGGCACCACCCCGGTCCGCGCATCCGTCGACTCCGACCCGAACACCACCAGGTCGAACCCCACCACCCTCAGCGCCTCCGCGATCGCCAGCGACGTCCCCACCGCATCCGACCCCGCCAGCCCGTCGTCGATCACGTGCACCGCCTTGGCCGCGCCCATCGACAGGGCCTTGCGGATCGACTCCGCCGCCTTCGCCGGCCCCACCGAGAGGATCGTCACCTCACCGCCCTGCGCCTCGGCGATCTTCAGCCCCTCCTCGATCGCGAACTCATCCAGGTAATTGATAACCCCGTCAACCGAGGCCCGGTCCACCGTGTTATCGCCCGGCACCAGACCGCGCTCGACCTCGGTGTCAGGCACCTGCTTAACGCAGACGACGATGTTCATAGACGACGCTGCCTTTCCTGCGTGCTCAGACTCATGGAACTGAGTATATTCCTGGCGGAACTGAGTCTATATTACCGGTCAGTAGCAGCGTTGTCCCGGCCTATCCGCTTCCATTGCTCCGTCACGGAAGAAGAGCCTTCTCCGCCGCCTCCACCACATTAGCGAGCAGCATGGCGCGCGTCATCGGCCCCACCCCGCCGGGCATCGGCGCGACCCAGCCCGCCACCGCGGCCACGTCCGGCGCGACGTCGCCCACCAGTCCCGCCTCGGTCCGGGTAATCCCGACGTCGAGCACCGCTGCCCCGGGCTTGACCATGTCCGCGGTGAGCAGCCCGGCCCGCCCGGCCGCGACGACCACGATGTCGGCCGAACGGGTGTGCGCCGCGAGGTCCTTTGTCCCGGTGTGGCAGAGCGTCACCGTCGCGTTCTCCGAGCGCCTGGTCAGCAGCAGCCCGAGCGCCCGGCCGACCGTGATGCCGCGCCCGATCACGGTCACCTCGGCCCCAGCGATCTGCACGCCGTAAGCCCGCAGCAGCGCCACGATGCCGCGCGGCGTGCACGGCAGCGGCGCCTCCTCGCCCAGCACCAGCTTGCCCAGACTGACCGGGTGCAGCCCGTCCGCGTCCTTGGCCGGGTCGATGAGGTTGAGCACCCGCTTGTCATCGAGCCCGGGCGGCAGCGGCAGCTGGACGATGTACCCGGTGCAGGCGGGGTCGGCATTCAGCTCCCGCACCGCCTCCTCCACCTCCCCCTGGGTGGCCGAGGCGGGCAGGTCGCGCCGGATCGAGGCGATCCCGACCTGCGCGCAGTCCCGGTGCTTGCCGGCCACGTAGGCCTGCGATCCCGGGTCGTCGCCGACCAGGATGGTGCCAAGCCCCGGCATCACGCCGCGGGCGGCGAGGACCGCCACCCGCTCCTTCAGGTCCGCCTTGACCGCGGCCGCGGTCGCCTTGCCGTCCAGGATCGATGCGCTCACGCTGGCTGTGCCTTCCCGCTCGCTCGTGCCCAGAGCCCGCTCGCCCTGGCCTAGTGGTAGAAGTGCCGGACGCCGGTGAAGTACAGCGTCACGCCGGCCGCCTGCGCGGCGGCGATCACGCCGTCATCCCGGATGGATCCGCCCGGCTCGACCACCGCGCGGACGCCCGCCTCCGCGAGTATCTCGAAACCGTCGGGAAACGGGAAGAACGCGTCCGACGCTGCCACCGAGCCGGCCGCCCGGTTCCCGGCTCTGGCCACCGCCAGCCGCGCCGAGTCGACCCGGTTCACCTGTCCCATGCCCACGCCGACCGACGCGCCGCCCGCCGCCAGCAGGATCGCGTTCGACTTGACGGCCCGGCACGCCCGCCAGGCGAACGCGAGATCGGCCAGCGTCCCGGCGTCGGCCGCCGTTCCCGCCTTCAGCTGCCAGCTGCCAGCTGCGTCCCCGGGCGCGTCGATCAGATCCCAGGTCTGTGCGAGCAACCCGCCGCTGACTGGCCGCAGGTCAAAAGACGACGGGATGGAACGGACCGTGGTTCCGCCCGGTCCCTCCGTTGCCCCCCACGGCGGCGGGACGCAGCGCAGCAGCCGGATGTTCTTCCACCTAGCGGTCAGGATCTCCACCGCCGCCGGGTCGAAGTCCGGCGCGATCACCACCTCGGCGAACCCCTCGGTGATCTGCTGCGCCATCGCGTCGGTGACCGGGCTGTTGGCCGCGACCACCCCGCCGTAGGCGGAGAGCGGGTCGCAGGCGAGCGCCTTGGCGTGCGCGGCGGCGATGTTCGCGCCGATCGCGATCCCGCACGGGTTGGAGTGCTTGATGATCGCGACGCAGGGCTGGGCGAAGTCGTAGGCGGCCCGGCGCGCGGAGTCGGCGTCCACGTAGTTGTTGTAGGACATCGCCTTGCCGTGCAGCACCTCGGCGCTGGCGATCCCGGGGTCGCTGACATCGGCCGTCCGGGCGAAGTCACGGTCCGTTCCATCCGGTCCCGATTCTGAACGTGACCTGGTCCGGTAGATCGCCGCCTTCTGGTGCGGGTTCTCGCCGTAGCGGAGGGCGTCGGCGCGGGTCCACACCTGGGCGATCAGGTTCGGCCAGCCGGTCTGCGCCGCGACCTCGTCGGGCGCGTAGCTGGCGGCGAACCAGGAGGCGACGGCCGCGTCGTAGGCGGCGGTGTGCGCGTAGGCGGTGGCGGCCAGCCGCCGCCGCTCGGGCTCGGCGAACCCGCCGGCGGCCAGCGCCTTGATCACGTCGGCGTACTGGTCGGGGCTGGTCACAACGGCGACGCTGCCATGATTCTTAGCGGCGGCGCGGACCATCGCCGGGCCGCCGATGTCGATCTGCTCGATGATCTCCGGCGGCGTCGCGCCGGATGCCACCGTCTGCTCGAACGGGTAGAGGTTGGACACCAGGAGCTGGAACGGCTCGATGCTGAGGTCCGCCAGCTGCCGGTTGTGGTCAGGGTTGCCGGTGTCCGCCAGCAGGCCGGCGTGCACCCGTGGGTGCAGCGTCTTGACCCGGCCGTCCAGGCACTCGGGGAAGCCGGTGAGGTCCTCCACCCTGGTGACCGGGAGGCCCGCCTGCTCAATCGTCTTGGCCGTGGAGCCGGTGGAGACCAGCTCCACGCCGGCGCCGTGCAGGGCGGCGGCCAGCTCGGCCAGCGCCGTCTTGTCGTAGACGGACAGCAGCGCCCGCTTGACCGCAATCGTCGTCACTTGCCGATCCTTACCTTCCTGTCGCCATCGACGGACCACCCCTCGCGGGCCATCCGGCCGACCGTGTCCACCAGCAGCGCGCGTTCGGCCACCTTGATCCGCTCGTGCAGGCTCGGCCCGTCGTCATCGTCGTGCACCGGGACCGCCGCCTGGGCGAGCACCGGGCCGGCGTCCACGCCCTCGTCCACCAGGAACACCGTGCAGCCGGACACCTTGACCCCGTACGCCAGGGCATCCCTTACCCCGTGCATGCCGGGGAACGACGGTAGCAAGGCGGGGTGCGTGTTCAGGCAGCGGCCGTTGAACTCGGCCAGGAACGCCTGGCCGACCAGCTTCATGAAGCCCGCGCAGACGATCAGGTCGGGCTGGTGCTGTCCGCAGGCGGCGGCCAGCGCCCGGTCCCAGTCATCGCGCGTGGCGAAATCTTTGACCTTGAGGGTGAATGTCGGGATATTCGCGGTCTGCGCGCGGTCGAGTGCGACGATGGAATCCCGGTCGGCGCCGACGGCGACGACCGTCGCGCCGTAGCCGGGATCGGCGCAGGCATCGAGGAGGGCCTGCAGGTTCGTCCCTGCCCCGGAGACGAGCACGACAAGCCTGGCGTTCATGGCAGACACCCTAACGGGTACGGCAGAATGGATCTGCGATGGCCAGACTCTCAGATCCTCCACCCTCCCCGCCGACGCCGCCCCGGTCGCCGTTCCTCGCACCGCCGCCGCGGCCGCAGCTGCCGCCCGCCTCCCCCGCGCTCCAGCAGCGCGGCTGGGCGGCGCTGACGCTGTCCGTGCTCAGCCTGCTGGCGATGACGGCGATCGGCAATATCGACCGCGGCGTCTTCGTCGTCGCGGTCGCGCTGGCCGTCGCCATCGCCGGGCTCGTCCTCGCGTTCACGACCATGTCGGCCGCCCGGCGGGCCGGCACCCGGCGGCCGCGCGGCGTGCTGGCGGGCGCCGTGCTCGGCGTGGCCGGGACCGTGATCTGCGGCTTCGTGCTGGCCGGGTTCCTCGTCTTCTGGACCCAGCTGCACCAGTACGCCAACTGCATGAACGTCGCTAACACGACCTCCACCCAGACCGCCTGCCAGAACGGGCTCAACAACGCGGTCACCAGCAAGATCCGCAACCTCGGCGGCGGCTGACCGCTGACTGCCGCTGACTGCCGGGCCCTAGGCGTCGTGGTCGGCGGCCCAGGGATCCACGTAGATGTGGTGGCCGCCGGCGCTGTCGGTCTCATCGACGACCAGCCGGGCTAGCGGGCCGCTGACCCGGTCCAGCGGACTGCCCACCCGGTCAGCGGGCGGGGCAGCGGCGGACAGGCGGCGGATATGGGTGCGCAGGATCAGCCAGTTGGCCGCGCCGGCCACCAGCGCGGCGGTCACGCCGATCTCGAGCACGGCCACCAGGCCGATCTCCGCGCCGGTGGGGCCGACCACGACCAGCCGGCCGGCGCCGAGCGGGCCGCCGGAGAACTTCGCCGCGAACCCGATGACCACCGCGGTGAGCACGCCGGTGAGCAGCCCCCAGAGCGGTGCCGCCTCAAGTTGCGGCGTGGGGGCGATCCGCACCGTCATGAGCCCGGCCAGCGCCCCGGCCAGGTAGGGCAGCAGGAGGACGAAGAAGCCGAGCCAAGGCGGGAAGGCGGCCCTGACGCCATCAGGCAGCGCGGCCAGCATCGGGAAGGCGGGCAGCGCGCCGAGCGCCGACCCGGACGGCGAGACCGCGGTCCCGACGCCGAACGCGAACCCCGGGCCGAGCATGTACGCGATCGCCCAGACGACGGAGTTGGGCAGGTAGACCAGGCCCGCCAGCAGCAGCAGGGCGGACCCGCCGAAGCCCGGGTTGAGCGCGTCCACCGCGCTCTTATACGAGTTGAAGTGGATCGCGAGCGACGCGGCGGCGAGCACCGCGCCGAAGACGACCAGCATCAACAGCGCGGCCGCCATCCCGCCGATGACCGAACGCGGCCGCGGCGGCACCCGCCGGGCGAGCTTGCGCCACGACGCCAGGCCCCGCGCCGCGCCGAACCCGCTGGCCAGCAGCGCGATGCCGAACCCGGCGATGACCGCCTGCCAGAGCGACGGCGCCGCCAGCGCGGTCCTGCTCGCGACCGCGACCGCGCCGGTGAACAGCGCGTAGGGGAAAGCGATCGAGGCCGCCGCCAGGCCGACGTCCCGCAGCCGGCTGACGTGGCCCTCGTGCGCCATCCAGCGGCCGGCCCGCTCGAGCAGCGCGGCGGGCAGCAGCACCAGGCCGAGCGGTAGCAGGCCGATCCGGCCGACGCCGCGCACGGTGACCTCGACATGGTGGGCGACCAGCCAGAGCAGCCCAGCCGAGCGGAGGACGCCGGCCAGTCCGCCGCCCAGGCCCACGTGCGGCGCGGTGATCCAGCCGATCAGGGTGAGCGTGACCAGCACCGCCAGACCGCCCCCGGCCGCCGCGAGCGCGGCGGTGGCGCCCGCCATGAGCATGGGGCGGTTCGTTAGCAGCGTCGCCGACTCCGGCTCGTCCCGTCCGACCCGCAGATCGCTCACATCGTCATCCTTGCAACGGAACGGGCAAACGGCACGCCGCCACGCCGCAGGGGGGATGGGGGCGCCCGGGGTGATTGGGGGCGGGAGCCCCCGATGCCAGTGGACAGCCCCATGCCAGAGGACTGATCCTGGGTCGGGCGACCCTTGCCGCCATCGGTGGTACTAAGTACCATATCGATAACACTTAGTCCCGTAACGGCACGCGGGGCGCCAGCTTGAGAGGACGCTTACATCGGCGTCCTGAGCAGCACTCGCCGCGTCGCAACGACTACGCTTCATCTGAAAGCCGCTCGTCGAAGCGGCGTAAGACGCAAGCAACCGACCGAGATCGGACCCCCAGTGGACCTGTTCGAGTACCAGGCTAAGGAACTCTTCGCCGAGTACGGCGTTCCTGTGCTGAAAGACAAGGTCGCCGACACTGCCGAGGAAGCGCGGGAGATCACCGCCGCCTTCGCGGCCGACGGCATCCCCCAAGTTGTGGTGAAGGCGCAGGTGAAGACCGGCGGCCGCGGCAAGGCCGGCGGCGTGAAGCTGGCCGAGAGCCCGGATGAAGCCTTCGAAAAGGCCGAGGCCATCCTCGGCATGGACATCAAGGGCCACATTGCGCACAAGGTCCTCATCGCCGAGGCCTCTGATATCAAGTCGGAGTACTACCTCTCTTTTCTCCTGGACCGCGCGAACCGGACGTTCACGTCCATCTGCACCGTCGATGGCGGCATGGAGATCGAGGAGATCGCGCACACCAACCCGGACGCGATCGCGCGCATCCCGGTCTCACCGCTGACCGGGGTGGACCACGCCAAGGCGCTTGAGATCATCAGGGCGGGCCGGATCCCGGATGAGGCCGCCGAGCAGGCCGCCGTGCTCGCGGAGCGGCTGTGGGCCATGTTCACCGACGAGGACGCGACCCTGGTCGAGGTGAACCCGATGGTGCTCACTCCCGACGGCAAGGTGCTCGCCCTCGACGGCAAGGTGACGCTGGACGACAACGCCTTCTTCCGCCAGCCGGACCAGGCCAAGTTCGCCGACATCGAGTCGTCAGACCCGCTTGAGGTGCGGGCCAAGGAGAAGCACCTCAACTACGTCAAGCTGGACGGCGAGATCGGCATCATCGGCAACGGCGCGGGCCTGGTCATGTCCACCCTCGACGTGGTCGCCTACGCCGGCGAGGCGTTCGGCGGGGTCACGGCGGCCAACTTCCTCGACATCGGCGGCGGCGCGTCGGCCGAGGTGATGGCCAACAGCCTGGAGATCGTGCTGTCCGACCCGGCCGTCAAGTCGGTGTTGGTCAACGTCTTCGGCGGCATCACCGCCTGCGACGCGGTCGCCAACGGCATCATCTCGGCCCTGGGCCTGCTGGCCGAGCGGGGCGAGTCGGTCAGCAAGCCAATCGTCGTCCGGCTGGACGGCAACAAGGCGGCCGAGGGCCGCCAGATCCTGGTCGACGCCGCACTGCCGGCCGTCGAGCAGGTTGACACGATGGACGGCGCGGCCAAGCGCGCCGCCGAACTCGCCGCGAAGGGAGCATGAGCGATGGCTATCTTCCTCACGGCTGACAGCAAGATCCTCGTCCAGGGCATCACCGGCGGCGAGGGGCGCAAGCACGGCGCCCGCATGCTCGCGGCGGGCGCGAAGGTGGTCGGCGGCACCAACCCGAAGAAGGCCGGCACCACCCTCGAGCTGAACGGGCAGCAGATCCCGGTGTTCGCCGGAGTCAAGGAGACCATGGCGGCGACCGGGGCCGACGTATCGGTGATCTTCGTCCCCGCGGCCGGCACCAAGGCGGCGGTGCTCGAGGCGATCGACGCGGAGATCCCGCTGGCGATCGTCATCACCGAGGGCGTCCCGGTGCACGACACCGCTGAGTTCTGGGCCTACGCCATCGAGAAGGGCAACAAGACCCGCATCGTCGGGCCGAACTGCCCCGGCATCGCGTCCCCGGGCAAGTCGAACGCCGGGATCATCCCGGCCGACATCACCTCGGAGGGCAAGATCGGCCTGGTGTCGAAGTCCGGCACGCTGACCTACCAGATGATGTACGAGCTGCGCGACATCGGCTTCACCACCGCGGTCGGCATCGGCGGCGACCCGATCATCGGCACCACCCACATCGACGCCCTGGCCGCATTCGAGGCCGATCCCGACACCAAGGCGATCGTCATGATCGGCGAGATCGGCGGCGACGCCGAGGAGCGGGCGGCGGCGTTCATCGAGAAGAACGTGACCAAGCCGGTCGTCGGCTACGTGGCCGGGTTCATGGCCCCTGAGGGCAAGACCATGGGTCACGCGGGCGCGATCATCTCCGGTTCGGCCGGCACCGCCCAGGCCAAGAAGGAAGCCCTGGAGAAGGCCGGCGTACGCGTCGGCAAGACCCCGAGCGAGACCGCGGCCCTGGTCCGCGGCATCATCAACAGCCTGTAGCGCGAGTCCGCACCAGCGACTAACGCCAGCTGGCACAGCAACGCCGCCCGGCAATCGGATTGCCGGGCGGCGTTCTGTCTTTACCAGGCGGGCAGCAGTCAGTACACGCAGGGAATGCCGTAGCGGGCGTTCGGCGCCACGGCCGAGCTGTCCCCGCTGTTGCCGGCCGCGGCCGGCGGCGCGGCCGGCGCCGGCCGGGTACTCGCGCCCGCCGTACTGGGAGAAGCCAGACCCGCGGGCGTCGCCGTGACGGATGAGCCAAGCAGCACCTCCACCTGCCCGGCGGGCAGCGACGCGAGCGGCCGCGCGGTGGCGCCGGTCTTGGCGGCGATGATGGCCGCGTTGGCCGCGGTGCCGGCGCCGTAGAAGACCTGGGTCCCCGCCGCGACGGGCTGCGACTGAGCCGTCGCATCGGCGACTGCCCCGGCCTTGTAACCAAGTGCCCCGAGCGTCTGTGACACGTCCCCGGCCAGCCCCGCCGCGCCGCTGCCGTTGTAGACATCCACGGTGACGGTCGACGCGGCCGGGGCGGGCTTGGCCTTCTTGGCCCCCCTGGGGGACGGCGTCTTCTTCGCGGCCGGCTTGGGGTAGAAAGCGTTGTTCACCCGCTGCTTGATCGCGGGCACGTTGACGCTGACGATATCCTCGCCGCCCGGGAAACCGGGCTCGGGGACGCCATTCTCCGGTGTCCCCGGCAATGTCGTGAGGGTCAGGTTCTTGCCGGTCAGCGCGCTCATATTGGTCGCGAAGTCGAGTAGGTCAAGAGACGGGTCGGTGATCAGGTAGCTGGTCGCGCTGCTGAGGATGGCGTGGATCTTGCCGATGTCGCCGAAGTAGTTGCCGTTCTTCAGCTGATAGATCACGTAGTCGATGGCCGCCTGCTGCCGGTGCGTCCGTCCGATGTCGACCCCGGGCAGCGTGTCGCGCGACCGGACGAAGGCCAGCGACTGGGCCGCCGTCAGGCGCAGGTACTGCGTGCCGCCCTTGGCCTTGTTGTAGCCGTCGCTGTAGGCGTCAAAGCCGGAGTTGTCGGAGCCGGTCAGCGGGTCGTAGTCGGTCAGGTTCGCCCCGGCGGCGAAGCCGCCCTGGGCCGGGGCCGGCTTCAGGCAGACCTTGATCCCGCCGAACTCCGCCGCCAGCGAGTAGAACCCGACCAGGTTCGACTCGATGAAGTGGTCGATCGTCACCCCGGTGAGGGCTTCCACCGTCTTGACCTCGAACCGCTGACCGGCCTGGTTGGCCAGCAGCGCCCGTTGGGCCGAGCTCATGGTGCTGTTCGCGGTCTGCTGCTCGGATACGTCGTAGGCCCAGGCGTAGGCCTGGTCGACCTTTCCGCTGCCGACCTCAACGCTGCCGCCGCCGGACAGCTGGACGTCGAGGGTCTGCGGGTACTTGACCACCGAGTCACGCGGGATCGAGAAGCCCACCGCCCGCTGCCCGCCGGCGACGATGTGGATCAGGACCAGCGTGTCCGTGTCCTGGCTGCCCTGGAAGCCGATGTTGAGCACGTGCTGCAGGTGGTGGTCGAGTTCCTGCCCCTTGAAGTCGGTCCGGCTCTCCAGGCCCATCAGCAGGATGTTCATCTCGCCGACGGAAGACCCGCCGCCGATCGAGGCCCCGTCGGCGAACCCGTTGATCTGGTTGACCGTCAGGTGGGCGTAACCGGACACGACGACCACGACGACGGCGAGCAGACAGCTCACCGTATATCCGGCCTTGCCCGCGACTATGCGCGCGATCCCCGCCGTGAACATCGCTTGTCTCTCCTAGAGATCAGTACGCGTCCTGGAGATCAGTACACGCAGGGGATTCCGTACTTGGCGTTCGCGCCGACGCGTGACCACGCCGCCGGCGTCGCCGTTGTCGGCCGCGGCCGTGGGCTGGGACGTCGAGGTGCCGCTGCCGGAAGATGAAGACGAGGCCAGGCCAGGGGGCACCACGGTCGAGGCCGTGCCGAGCAGCACCTCCACCTGGCCGGCCCGCAGCGACGCGAGCGCGCTGGCGGTGGTGCCGATCCCGGCCGCGATCTTGGCCGCGTTGGCGGACGCGCCGGCGCCGTAGAACACCTGGGTCGCTGACGTCACGGTCTGCCCGGCGGGCACGTCGCCGATGGCGCCCTGCTTGTAGCCGCGGGAGACGAGCGCCTGGGAAACGGCGGAGGCCAGGCCGGGCGTGTACCCGCCGTTGTACACGTCGACCGTCACCGTCGAGGCCGGCGGGACCACCGCCGCCTTCTTCTTCGCGGCGGCCTTCCCGGACTTCGCCACCGGGGCAGGGGGGTTGAACGCGGCGTTAACGACCTTCTGGATGTAACTGGTGTCAATGTCGTTGACGTCCTGCATCGAGCCGTTGAGCTCTATGTCGGAGTAGCCGGAGATCGGCATCGTGTAGAACTTCAGGTTCTTGCCGGTCAGCGCGCTCATGTTGGTGGCGAAGTCGAGCAGGTTGAAGCCGTTGTTGGTCAGGACGTACTGGTTCGCGTCGCTGAGCAGGGCGGTGAGCTGCCCGATATCGCTGAACGCGTTCTCGTGCTTGAGCTGCCAGATCACGTAGTCGATGACCGCCTGCTGGCGGTGGGTGCGGCTCAGGTCGGTGTCGGGCAGGCTGTCCCGGTCCCGCACGAACGCCAGCGCCTGGTCCGCCGCCAGGTGCAGGTACTGCGAGCCGCCCTTCTTCTTGTTGTAGCCGTCCCCCACCGCATTCCAGCCGGAGTCGGGTCGGACAGGTTCGCGTCGGGGCTGCCGTTTACGGTCGTCGGGGTGACGCACACCTCAATGCCGCCGAAGTCCTGGGCCAGCGCGTAGAAGCTGGCCAGGTTCATCACGACGTAGTTGCTGATGTGCACGCCGGTAACCGCCTGCACCGTGTCGAGCTCGGCTCCCTGGCCAGCGTCATTGGCCTTCTGGTAGCGCTCCTTGGCGCTCATGGACGACCCGTAGGTCGAATCGAGCGAGGCGACGTAGGCAAAGTAATAGGCCTGGTCGATCTTTCCCGTGGTGATGCCGTCGTAGTACGCCTTGGGGTAGGTGACCAGGTCATCGCGCGGGATCGAGTAGCCGACCGCCTTCTGCCCGCCGGCGAAGATGTGCACCAGGATCAGCGTGTCGGTGTCCTGGGAGCCGACCGTCTGGTCAGCGCAGGATGCCACGTTGCCCGCGTGCATCGCGGTGAGCAGGCTGTCGGACAGGCACTGGCCCTTGAAGTTGGTGCGGCTCTCCAGCCCCATCACCAGGATGTTCATCGCGCCGACGGAGGAGCTGCCGCCGATGGTGATCCCGCCACCGATCGAGTTCAGGTCCGCGACCGCCTTGTGGGCGTAGCCCGAGACCACGACTAGCACGGCAGCGGCCAGACAGCTCACCGCGTAGACAACCTTGCCGGCGATAGTCCGGCCGAGTCGCGCCGAGAACAACGCTGCTCCTACTGGGGGGTCAGGACATCCGCTTTAGGTCAATACACGCAGGGTATTCCGTATTTGGCGTTCGCGCCGACGGTTATGGCCCCGCCGGCCTGTCCGTTGTCCCCCGTCGTGGCCGAGGCGGAGGGGCTCGCGGAGGGAGAATCCGAGGTCGCCGGGGCGATGCCGGCCGGCACGGCGGTGGAAGAGGTGCCGAGGAGAATTTCCACCTGCCCGGCGCGCAGCGACGCGAGCGGGCTGGCGGTCGCGCCGAACTCGCCGGCGATCTTGGCCGCGTTAGCCGACGCGCCCGCGCCGTAGAACACCTGGGCCCCGGCCGTGACGGCCTGCGAGCGCCGGCGCGTTGCCGACGGCCCCGGCCTTATAGCCCTGCGCGGCCAGCGCCTGCGAGACCAGCCGGCCAGGCCGGGCGGTGGACCCGCCGTTGTAGACGTCGACCGTGACCGTCTTGGCCGGCGGGATCGCCGCGGCCTTCTTCTTTTCCGCGGGCTTGCCGCTCGAGGCTGGCCCGGGCGCGGTGAACTTCTCCTTGATCTCCGCCTGGATCGCGGGGATGTCGATCACATTGGCGTCCTGACCGTCGATGGTCGCGTAGCCCGAGATCGGCAGACGTGAAGAACTTCAGGTTCTGTCCGCTCAGGGCGTGCATCTGGGTGGAGAAGTCGAGCAGGTTCCACCCCGAGTCGGTGATGATGTACTGCCCGGCGGTGCTGAGCAGGCCGGTGAGCTGGCTGAGGTCAGTGAGGGCGCCCTCGTTCTTGAGCTGCCAGATCACGTAGTCGATGACCGCCTGCTGGCGGTGGGTGCGGCTCAGGTCGGTGTCGGGCAGGCTGTCCCGGTCCCGCACGAACGCCAGCGCCTGGTCCGCCGCCAGGTGCAGGTACTGCGAGCCGCCCTTCTTCTTGTTGTAGCCGTCCCCCACCGCATTCCAGCCGGAGTTGGCGTCGGACAGGTTCGCGTCGGCCACCCCGTTTACGGTCGTCGGGGTGACGCATACCTCGATGCCGCCGAAGTCCTGGGCCAGATAGAAGAACCCGGCCAGGTTGACCTCGGCGAAGTGATCGATAGTCTGCCCCGTCACCTTCTCCACGGTGTGGATCGTGGCCCGCTGCCCGGCCTCGTTGGCCAGGAAATAACGCTCTTTGGTGTTCATCGAAGAGGACACGGTCTGGTTCAGCGACTGCGCGTAGGCCAGGCCGTACGCCTGGTCGATCTTGCCCTGGGACTGGCCGTCGTAGGCCTGCGGGAACGTGACCCAGTCGTCGCGCGGGATGGAGAAGCCAACCGCCTTCTGCCCGCCCGCGAAGACATGGATAAGGATCAGCGTGTTCGTGTCCTGGCCGCCGACGCCCTCGTTGTTGACCCCGTAGACGCTGCCCGCGTGCATCGCCGTGAGCAGCTGCGATGACAGCGTCTGCCCCTGGTAGTTAGTTCGGCTTTCAAGCCCCATCACCAGGATGTTCATCGCGCCGGTCTGCGCGCCGCCGGAGATCGCGTTGGAGCTGGACAGCCCGGTGACCAGCCCGTTGACTTTGTAGGCGTAGCCCGATACGACCAGCAGCACGGCGGCGAGCAGGCAGCTCGCCGCGTAGCCGACCTTGCCCGTGATCATCGCGCCGCGCAATCTTGTTCCCCTGCTTGATCTGTCACGGTTTCGGTGAGGCTACCCCGGCCAATCCGCAGGCGAGGCGATGTCTGTGCGTTCACATAGACAAGTCAGAGCCTGTCCCTAACCGTCACATTCGCCGGGCTATCCTTGTATCGACGTGAATACTACCTGGTCAACTGGCTGATTCAGCGGAGCGTAAGGGCACCGTTCGAACCCTGAAGGGCAATTATGCTACGCTGAGCTATCAAATTGTCACTACTCAGTATACCCCGCTGCCACTCGTAGGTACCGCGCGAAACGCTGTGCGGCAAGCCAGACGCGCCGGAAGTTGCCCGGGCTTGAGGGAAACTTAGGAAGTCATGCATTACCCTCTCCAGCAATGACCACACCACCTGGGTGGGAGCCCCGACCGGGCCCCACGCAAGGCGATACCGCCCGGCGAGCATCCCGGGGGGCGGCCGGCGACTGGCCGGACGACTCCGCCGGGCGCCGCGGCGTCGGCGCCAACGGGCGCGGTACCGGTGGCTATGACGCGCGCGGGCGCGCCCCGCGTCCGCGCGCGGACGTGAACCGACCGGGCTCGGGCGGGCGCCCCGGGCCGGACGCCCCCGAAGGGCCGCGATCAAGTCCGGCGCTGAGCTGGCTGGGCCACATGTCCACCAGGAACGCCCTGCTCGCGGTGGCGGCCGGGACCGTGGCCGGCATTATCGGCACGCTGGCCGCGGGCAGCGAGCCGGGGGGGCTGCTTGGCTTCTTCATTACCCTCGGCGCGGTCATCGGGACGCTGGGCGTCCGGCGCGGCGCCGTCTACCTGTTCTTCCCGCTGCCCCCGTTTGCCTTCTTCATCAGCGCGGTGATCACCGGCAAGATCCACGACAGCAGTCTCTCGTCCACCACGACGGGGCTCGGGGTCACCCTCCTGCAGTGGATCGCCGACATCTTCTTCCCGATGTGCCTGGCCACCATCCTGGTCCTGCTGATCGGCGGTATCCGCTGGGGCCTCGGCCTGATGGTCGTCAGCGGCCATTTCCCGATGTCCGACGACCGCCCGGGCTCGCCGCGCCCCCGGCCGCGCACCGCTCCGGGCCCGCGCACGGACATCGACCCGTGGGCCGAACCAACTGCCCGGGTCCGCCGGGCCGGCGCCGATGACCCGCGGGCGGCCGGCCAGCCCGCGCCGCGGCCGGGCGGCACACCGCGGCCGGGTCCCGACGGCGCCCGGACCGGCGCCGCTCCCCGGTCTGCCGCCCCGCCCCGGGCCGCCGCCCCGCCCCGGCCCGCTGGCCCCCCGCCCCGGCCCGCCGCCGCACCCCGGCCGGCCCGCGACCCGCGCGAAGACCGTGATCCGTGGGGTGACCCGCGACCGGGGCCGTCCGCCGCCGCCCGGCCGTCGGCCAGGAACGCGCCCGCCGCCGCTCCCCAGCCCGCCGTCCGGCCGCGTCCGGCCAAGCCGGCCGCGCCGGGTGACCGCGCCCCGCGGCCGCCCGCGCCCCCGCGCCCGGTCAGGCCCCCGGGAGACTCCTGGGATCAGGGCTACTAGAGCTTTTCCAGCGGCGCGTACCGCAGGACCAGGTGCTTCACCCCGTAGTCGCCGCCGAAGTCGATCTTCGCCTCGGCCGAGTCGCCATAGCCGTCGGCGGAGACCACGGTGCCGAGGCCGAACTTGTCGTGGTTCACCCGGTCCCCCGCGGACAGCGCCGGGACCGCGCGGTTGCCGACCGCGTTGACACCGGGCCGGGATGCCAGCCGCGCCGACGCCGGCGTCGAGGCGGCGGCCACGCGCGGCGGCGTCGCGCTTCCACTCGATCAGCGACGCGGGGATCTCCGACAGGAACCGGGACGGCGAGTGGAACGCCGGGCGGCCGTACCAGTTCCGCGACACGGCCCTGGTCAGATAGAGCCGCTGCTCGGCGCGGGTGATCCCGACGTAGGCGAGCCGCCGCTCCTCCTCCAGCTCCCGCGGGTTGGTCAGCGACCGCTGGTGCGGGAAGACCTCCTCCTCCATGCCGGTGAGGAAGACCACGGGGAACTCGAGCCCCTTGGCCGTGTGCAGCGTCATCAGCGTCACCATGCCGCCGTGCTCCTCGCCGTCCGGGATCTGGTCCGCGTCCGCGACCAGCGCGACCCGCTCCAGGAAGTCCGCGAGCGTGCCGTCGGGTGTCGCGCCGTCGAACTCGCGGGCCACCGAGACCATTTCCTGCAGGTTCTCCACCCGGGTCACGTCCTGCAGGTCCTCCGACGCTCTCCAGCGCCGCCTGGTACCCGGTCCGGTCGAGCACCGCCTCGACCAGCTCGGCGACCGGGCCGCCCGCCGCGGCCTGCTCGCGCAGGTCGTCGATCAGCGCGTTGAACCCGGCGATCGCCGACGCCGACCGCGCCGCGAGGCCGGGCACCTCGGCCGGCGTCGTCAGCGCCTGCGCGAACGAGATCCGCTCCCGGGACGCGTAGCCGGCGACGTACTCCTCCGCCCGCTCCCCGATACCGCGCTTGGGCACGTTGAGCACCCGGCGCAGCGACACCTCGTCGGCCGGGTTGGCGATCAGCCGCAGGTAGGCGAGGAGGTCGCGGACCTCGCGCCGCTCGTAGAAGCGGACGCCGCCGACCACCCGGTACGGCAGCCCGACCCGGATGAAGATTTCCTCGAAGACACGGGACTGGGCGTTGGTCCGGTAGAAGACCGCGACCTGGCCGGGGACCGCCAGGCCCTCGTCGTTCAGCCGGTCGACCTCCTCGGCGACGAACGCCGCCTCGTCGTGCTCGTTGTTGGCGACGTAGCCGACGATCGGCGGGCCGTCGCCGGCGTCGGACCAGAGGTTCTTGGGCTTGCGGCCCGAGTTCCTCGACACCACCGCGTTCGCCGCGGCCAGGATGTTCTGCGTGGAGCGGTAGTTCTGCTCGAGCAGGATCACCGTCGCGTCCGGGTAGTCCTGCTCGAACTCGATGATGTTCCTGATCGTCGCGCCGCGGAACGCGTAGATGGACTGGTCCGCGTCGCCGACAACGCACAGCTCGGAAGGGCCCTCACCCGGATCGGGATCGGTTGCCGGATCGGCCGGGCCACGGTCCGTTCCGACCGCCGAAAAGGGAACTGCCGCCGGATACCAGCTCGCGGACCAGGACGTACTGCGCGTGGTTGGTGTCCTGGTACTCATCCACCAGGACATGCCTGAACCGGCGCCGGTAGGCGGCGGCGACCTCGGGGAAGGCCTGGAACAGGTTGACCGTGACCATGATCAGGTCGTCGAAGTCCATCGCGCCCGCCGCGACCAGGCGGCGCTGGTACTCCGCGTAGGCCTCGGCCAGCGCCTTCTCCCGCGCGCCGCGCGCGCGGGAGGCGAACGACTCGTAGTCCTCGAGCTCGTTCTTCAGGTTCGAGACCTGCGCCGCCATCGCCTTCGGCGGGTACTGGCGGGCGTCGAGCTCAAGCTCACGGCAGACCAGCGCCATCAGCCGCTGCGAGTCGGCCGAGTCGTAGATCGAGAAGCTCGACGGGTAGCCGAACCTGGACGCCTCCCGGCGCAGGATGCGGACGCAGGCGGAGTGGAACGTCATCACCCACATCGCCCGGGCGCGGCGGTCGCCGACCAGCTGCGCGACCCGGCTGGCCATCTCGCCCGCCGCCTTGTTGGTGAACGTGATCGCGAGGATCTCGCCCGGCGACACCTCCCGCTCGGCCAGCAGGTAGGCGATCCGGTGGGTGAGCACCCGCGTCTTGCCCGAGCCCGCCCCGGCGACGATGAGCAGCGGTCCGCCGGCGTGCGTGACGGCGGCGCGCTGCTGCGGATTGAGGCCGTCGAGGAGGAGTAGTGCGTCACGACCGTCCAGCCTAGGCGCGTGGCACCGACAAAGCGAGTGGTTACCAGCTACCCCGCAGCCACCGAATATCACCGTTACCAGCGGTTTTTCACCATGAAATGTACCGTTTTGGCCACGATCATGGCTGTTACGCGGTATTGTGGGCTTGCCCTTACCCGTAACCCGCAGGGGGTCAGCCCATGGGATCGCGCGGCCGATCCATCCGGCTCAGAATCTACTTCCTGGTCGCCATTCCGCTGATCACGATGCTCGGCCTGTTCGGGTACGTGGCCTACACGTCCATCACGACCTACCTGAACCTGGACCGGGCACCGACCCTGATCGAGGCGACGGCCGAGCCGCTGACCAACTTCGTCAACCTGCTGCAGGCGGAGCGCCGCGCGGCGGTCGTCTACCTGTCGCACCCGAGTCCGCGCCAACCTCGGCGCTTTCCACAGCGCGGCCGCGACCACCGCGCAGCGGCGCAGCTCGCGGTCAACGCGGCCCTCAACTCGGTCGGCACCAAGAACAGCTCGACCCCCGCGGAGACGGCCGGCATCGCCGCGCATGACCGCGAGCTCAACAGCCTGACCCAGCTGCGCGACGGGGTCGCGGCCAAGAAGCTGGCGCCGCTGACCGCGTTCGCGGACTACACCAACGTCATCGCCGGCCAGGGGGCGGTGCTGCAGGCCGAGGCGAGCAGCATCTCCGACGCGGCCGGCGCCGAGCAGGGCCTTGGCCTGATCTCCGCGGTCAACACCCAGGAGGACATGTCGGAGCAGGACGCGCTGCTGGCCGGCGCGCTGGCGGGCGGATCGCTGACGCCCGGCGAGCGGGTGGCCTTCAGCCAGGCGGCGGGACGGCAGCAGGACGACACGCTGCTGCTACCAGGAGCTGTTCACCGCCGGCCGAGCTCAAGACCTACACCGCGACCCTGAACGCGCTCGCCCCGGCGTCGGTCCAGGGCAACCTGACCGACATCCAGCAGGCCGTCATGTCCGGCTATTCCGCTGCGCGAGATGGAGGCGGCAGGGCGTGACCCCCGCGACCTGGGACAAGGTCACCTCGACCTGGCTGCACGGCGCGAGCAAGGCGGGCGACGACACCGCGGTCACGCGTGCTCGCGGCCAACGCCAGCCCGGCGATCGACGCCAAGCACCGGCTGTGGGCGGTCGCCGCGGTCGGCGCGTGCTCGGCCTGATCCTCACCCTGCTCGTCACGATCCTGCTCGGCCGGTCCATCAACCGGCGGCTGACCGAGCTGCGCCGGTCCGCGCTGACCCTGGCCCAGGAGCAGCTCCCGGCCGTGGTCGCCCGGCTGCGCCGCGGCGAGTCGGTGGACGTGGCGGCCGAGGCCCCGCCGATCCGCGTCGGCAGCGACGAAATCGGCCAGGTCGGCCAGGCGATCGACGCCGTACGGCAGACCGCCATCAGGTCCGCCATCGACGAGGCGCAGCATCCGCCAGGGCGTCAACGACATGTTCCGCAACCTGGCCCGGCGCAACCAGTCGCTGCTCCAGCGCCAGCTCAGCGTGCTCGACGACATGGAGCGCCGGGCGACCGACCCGGACGTGCTCGAAGACCTGTTCAAGATGGACCACCTCACCACCCGCATGCGGCGGCACGCGGAAGGCCTGATCATCCTCTCCGGCGCGCCGCCCGGCCGCTCCTGGTCGGCGCCGGTCAAGCTCATCGACGTGATGCGCGGCGCGGTGGCCGAGGTCGAGGACTACGCCCGGGTCACCGTCTCCACCCAGTCGCGGACGGCGCTGGCCGGGTCCGCCGTCACCGACGTGATCCACCTGCTGGCCGAGCTGATCGAGAACGCGACCTCCCTCTCCCCGCCGTTCACGCAGGTCCGGGTGGGCGGCGAGAGCGTCGCCAACGGGTTCGCGATCGAGATCGAGGACCGCGGCCTCGGCATGACCCCGCAGCGGCTCGCCGAGCTGAACGAGCGGCTGGCGAACCCGCCCGACCTCAACCCGGCCAACACCGAGCAGCTCGGCCTGTTCGTCGTCGGCCAGCTGGCCCGGCGGCACCGGATCAGCGTCATGCTCCGGCCGTCGCCCTACGGCGGCACCACGGCCGTCGTGCTGATCCCGCGCCGATCTCATCGTTGACGAGGTCCCGGCCGCGCTGTCGGCGGGCCGGGCGCCGGCGCCGGCGCTCCGGGCTGCCTGGGCCGGTCCGGCCGCGGGCCCGGTCCCGGCGGCCGGCGCCACGGCCGAGCAGGCACCGATCGGCACCCAACCGGCACTCAGCGCCGGCCAACGGCGCGGTGGCCCTGCCGGCGACGCCCGCCGCGGGCAACGACTGGCAGCCGGCGAACGGCTGGCCCGCTGGCGCGGGCGCCCGCCCGGGCTCCGCGGCCGGCTCCGGCCGCGCCCGCCGGCGGGTTCGGCGCATCCCCCTCGCGGCGGCACGCTTCAGCGGCAGCACCTTCGGGCTGACGCGCCGACCACCGGCATCCGCATCCCCGGCGCCCTCCGGCGCGCCGGGAAGCGCTCCCGGCAGCGGCCCGGCAGAGCCGAGCGGCCGGAGGGGCGGCGGCACGGCTCGACGATGTCCCGGTGGTGACCGGCGTCCCGGTCGGCCGGCCCACCCCGCCGCCGCCCGTCGCGTCGTTCGACGTCTTCACCCCGATCCGCCGGCCCGAGCAGGACGGCAACGGGTACCCGCCGGAAGCCGGGTACCCGCAGCCGTACCCCGATTTCGGCAACCCCGCGCCCGAACCCGGCTACGCCAACCCCTACGCGGGCAACTCCCGCGGCGGCGACGGCGGCTTCGGCCACGACCCCGGGAACGACCCGGTGACCAGCTTCGGCGACGGCCCGGGATCAGCGCCGGGCACAACGGCGCGGCCGACGGCGGTTACCAGAGCGGGGATTCCGGCGGCGGCGTTGATGCCAATGGCCTGCCTCGCCGCGTCCGCCAAGCCAGCATCGTTCCGGAGCTCCGCGCGGCCGCGGCGGCGAACTCCGCTGGCGCGGCTGGCTGTCCCCTCGGCCACGGCCGCTTCCCTGACGGACATGCGCAACACCCTGTCCGCCATGCAGCGCGGCTGGCAGCAAGGCCGGTCACAGACGCAACGGGACACGGAGGGGAACACAATCGATGGAGATTGACCAGCAGCGGTACCCGGCGAGCCAGCTTGACTGGCTCCTCGACGACCTCGTGCGCAGGGTTCCGCATCTCACCCAGGCGGTGTTCCTCTCCCAGGATGGCCTGGCCCTGGGGGCTTCCCAGGGACTGGCCCAGGCCGACACCGAGCACCTGGCGGCGCTCGCGGCCGGGTTCAACTCGCTCGCCCGGGGCGCCAGCCGTCACTTCGGCGGCGACGCGCGCCAGTCGATCATCGAGATGACGTCCGGCTTCTTCATCGTGTCGGCGGCCGGCCAGGGCACCTGCCTGGCCGTGCTGACCACGACCGAGGCCGACATCGGCCAGGTGGCGTACGAGATGGCGATTCTCGTCCAGCGCACCGGCGACCACCTGCAAGTCAACATGCGGACCAGGTCCGCGTTATCTGACCGCTAGGGACAGGCGCCATGCCGGCAAACGACGAACGATGGCTAGACGCTGCGGCCGGTCCCGTAGTCCGGCCGTATGCTCTGACTCAGGGCCGTACGCGGCACTCCGGCGAGGCCTTCGACTTGGTCGCGACGGTCACCGCGACCCCGGCCCGGATCGCGGTCCCCGGCGGCCTCGGGCCGGAGCACATCGCCGTGCTGCAGCTTGCCCAGCGGCCATCGACGGTGGTGGACATCGCCTCCGACGTCGATCTGCCGCTCGGCGTGGTCCGCATCCTTCTAGGGGACCTGCGAGAGCTCGGTCTTGTCATCATCCAGGCACCGGTCCCGGTGAAGGCGCAACAGGTGGACAGGGACACTCTTAGGGAGGTTCTGCATGGCCTACGGGGGCTTTGAGACTGGTGGCGTGGCACCACGTCGGCATCGAGCGATCAAGATCCTGCTCGCGGGCGGGTTCGGCGTGGGCAAGACCACGCTGGTCGGCGCGGTCAGCGAGATCAGGCCGCTGCGCACCGAGGAGCCGCTGACCGAGAGCAGCGTCCACGTGGACAGCACGGCCGGCGTGGAGCGGAAGACGACCACCACGGTCGCGATGGACTTCGGGCGGATCACGCTCCGGGACGACCTGGTGCTCTACCTGTTCGGCACGCCCGGCCAGGAGCGGTTCTGGTTCATGTGGGACGAGCTCGCGCTCGGCGCGCTCGGCGCCGTCGTGCTCGCCGACACCCGGCGGCTGGCTGACTGCTTCCCCGCCATCGACTATTTCGAGCGCCGCGAAATCCCGTTCATCGTCGCGCTGAACGTCTTCGACGGTGCCCGCCGTTACACGATCTCCGATGTCCGGGTCGCGCTTGACCTCGACCCAAGCCTGCCCATCATCATGTGTGACGCGCGATCCAGGGAATCGGCTAAGGAAGTGCTGATCACTCTGATCGAGCATGTGCTTACCGTGGCCGATGAGCCGGTTTCGAGATAAATAAAGATCAAGATCAATATTTATCAATAGAATTATCCGGAACGTAGGAGTTTCTCCGCGTTTCAGCCCGGGCAGCCGTCGTCCCGGGGGATGACAAAGGCCCGCCGTCATGGCGGGCCTCAATTGTCTTCACTAACAATGCGAATACCTGGCTAACGTTAGCAGCGCAGCACGGCCCAGACGGCCTTGCCGTGGCCTTCTATCGGGGACCAGCCCCAGACGTAGCTGAGCGCCCCGACGATCTGCAGGCCGCGGCCATTCTCGCCGTTATCACTGGGCGCTTTCGGTGCCGGGATGTCGTCGCTCGGGTCGGTGACCGCGAGCATCACCTCGCCGACCCGGCGCAGCAGGCACAGCCGAAGCGCGCTGGGCCACACGCCGGCCTGCCTGACGTGGGTCGGCCTGACCGCCGGGACGGTCGCGGAGTCCGTGCCTGACGGCGTTCCCGACCAGTTCGGCGATGATGAGCTCGGCGTCGTCGGAGAGGTACGACAGCCCCCAGCAGGTGAGCATCTCGCGCACGAACTCACGCGCGTTCCTGGACTCTTCCAGCACCGGGTTGAGCGGGCGACTGGTGACGGCGGGTGTCTCCCACCAGGCCGAGGGCACCGGCAGCAGCTGCGGAGGAGGAAGCCGGAAGGGCCGGGATGGGGACGGCAACCTCGTCGTCATCATCATCCGGCTCCCACGCAGCAACCCTCAGGTGAGCCAACGCAACCGCTTTCCGCATCGTCTTCGGGTCAGTACCGTACCTGTCGCAGTATCGGGGGTATGCCTCAGTTCTATAGTGCCGGACACCACGTGCAGATGCAAGACCGGATGAACGTGCATCTGTCTCGTGCACGGATGCACGTTCTGCTCGTGCAAACCTACATGCAAACCTAAATGCACGTTCGCTCGGGCCTCCGAGCGTGGCATACTCACTCCTGAGTGTCAATCCGGTCACACCGTTTCCCGGGCGGCCGGGCGCAGTTCTCCAGTAACAACACCTTCGACGCAGTCACTGGAAGGAACATGAGCCACACCTATAACGGCATCCCTGCCGAAGAACTGCCCGGCGTTACCTGGCAGAAAAGCAAGCACAGCAACCCCAACGGAGCCTGCGTTGAGGTCGCCCGTCTTCCCGAGGGTGCCATCGCCGTCAGGAATTCACGTTTCCCGACCGGCCCCGCACTGGTTTACACCCGCGCGGAGATCGAGGCCTTCCTGGCCGGTGCCAAGGACGGCGAGTTCGATCACGTGCTCTCATAAGCACGGCTAGCAGTACCGCTAACGGGCACTGGGCAAAAATCTGAAACGGCGGGAAACTTAGGCTCCGCAAGAGTCTATTCAATTGTCATCGATCGCTCTTCCGACAGAGCATGATCGCGTGGGAGACTACTGACCCATGCCCATGTCCTGACGGAGCAAATGAGGAGTGCGATGCTCTCGCCCGAGGACTCCGAACTGGAGGCCCCACAGTCACTGTTCAGCCCGCAGTCGGCGGGCCAGACAGTGCAACGCCTCGTGCTCGGCGGGCATCTGCGCCGGCTGCGTGAGGACGCTAAAATCACCACGGAGCGGGCCGCGGTTGTCATCCGCGGCTCGCACTCCAAGATCAGCCGGATGGAGCACGGGCGGGTCGGGTTCAAGGAGCGGGACATCGCCGACCTGCTCACCCTGTACGGGGTGAACGAGGGAGACGAGCGCGAGGCGCTGCTCAAACTGGCCCGCGGGTCGAACCTGCCCGGCTGGTGGCAGTCCTACTCGGACATCCTCCCGCACTGGGTCGAGCCCTACTTCGGGCTTGAGGCCGCCGCCTCGTTCATCCGGGAGTACGAGCTGCAGTTCGTGCCCGGCCTGCTGCAGACCGAGGCCTACGCCCGGGCCGTCATCCGGCTGGGCACCTCGGTAGCCGAAGACGAGATCATCCGCCGCGCCCAGGCCAGGGTCTCCCGCCAGGAGATCCTGCGCCGGGAGACTCCGCCGAAGATCTGGGCGGTCATGGACGAGGGCGCGCTGCACCGGATGATCGGCGGCCCCGAGGTCATGCGGGAGCAACTGCGGCACCTGCTCGACATGTGCGACCACCCGGCCGTGACGGTGCAGATCCTGCCGTTCGCCGCGGGCGCCCACCGGGCGATGGGCGGCGCGTTCACGATCCTCCGGTACACCGAGCCCGACCTGCGCGACGTCGTCTACATCGAGCAGCTCACCAGCGCCCTCTACCTCGACAAGCAGGCCGAGGTCGACAGCTACCTCGAGGTGATCGAGGAGGTCTGCCTGCAGGCCGAGCCGTCGGCCAGGACCCCGGGCATGCTCAAGTCCGTGCTCGACGGCCTGTCACGCTGACGGCCCGGCTCAAGCGGCTTAACCGAACGCGCGAGGCCCCGCACGGGATTTCCGTGCGGGGCCTCGCGCGTCGCCCAGGCGATTACTCTTCGGGCACAAGGGTCGGGGTGGCCCTGGTCAGCGTCTCCTTGCGCCAGAAAGGCGGTGCCACGATTCTCATGATGATGCCGGAGATGAGGCCGGCCAGCGCCGCGAGGAACGCGATCACGAAGACGCCGCCGATGTACCAGTGCGGCCAGAACGGCATCAGCCAGGACGTGTAGCTGTTCTCGCTGGCCACGTCCCAGTCGGCCCACAGGGACCAACCGCCCGCCGCGTACATCATCAGGCCGCCGAGGGTGGGCAGGATGCCCTGCATCCACAGGTCCCGCGCGTTGTGGGTCAGCGTCTTGCGGTAGTACCAGGTGCAGGCGAAGGCGGTGAGCCCGTAGTAGAAGGCGATGTAGAGGCCGATCGCGGTCACCGCGTCGGTGATGACAGAGCCGGCCGACGTGAAGTTGAACCAGAGGTAGAGGATGGCCGACAGGACGCCCATCGTGATGGTGGACACGGTGGGCGTGAGGTAGCGCGGGTGCATCTTGGCGAAGACCTTGGGGATCGCCCGGTAGGTCGCCATCGACAGGGTGGTGCGGGCCGTCGGCAGGATCGTCGTCTGGGTCGACGCCGCCGCCGAGCTGAGCACCATGAGGATCAGCAGCCGGGCGAGGAACAGGCCGATGCCGCTCGTGCCGAATACCTCGCTGCCGAGGGACGAGAGCACGTCGAAGTTGGCGGTGTTGCCGAGGCCGATCCCGGTGCTGCCGACGCCCGCGAACGCCTGCGCGCCGACGATCACCAGCACGTAGGTGACGAGCAGGATGACCGTCGAGAGGATGGCCGCCTGCCCCGGCGTCTTCTTCGGGTCCTTGGTCTCCTCGTTGACCGAGACCGCGGTGTCCCAGCCCCAGTAGATGAAGAGCATCAGGATGATGCCGCTGACGAAGGCGGTGAAGCCCCAATATGGACCGGGTTGAACCAGGCCCACGACACGTGGATCGAGCTCGGCGGGTGATTCCCGCTATAGACCTTCACCAGCGCCGTTACCGCGAGCACAACCAGCATGAGCAGTTCGACGCCGAGCAGCACCCGCTGCAGCGCGGCGGACACCTCGATGCCCCGGTAGCAGACGTAGGTCATCACGGCGAGCCAGATCAGACCGACCAGGAGCACCCAGCCGCTGGTGGCGTTGTCGCCGATGCTCGTCGACCCGAAGAGGAGGAATACGTACTGCCCGGCAACCTGGGCCAGGCTGGCCATGACGAGCACATCGGCGGCGACGATCGCCCAGCCGCCCGCGAATCCGGTCTTCGGCCCGAAGGCCCGCGTTCCCCAGGTGAACGTGGTGCCGCAGTCGGGGTCCGCCTTGTTCAGCTCGCTGTACCCAATGGAGGTGAGGAAGATGGGAACGAACGCGAGAATCGCGACAATCGGCGCGTGGAACCCGACGAAGCCGACGACGAGCCCGAGCGTCACCGCCAGGCTGTAGGCCGGAGCGGTCGAGGCGACGCCCATGGTGGTCGCGGCGACCAGCCCGAGGGCGCCTGGCTTAAGCCCCTTCTCGGTCTGCTCCTCCGTGAACCCCGGTGGCGCTTCAGCAGTTGACATGGATCACCCTCTCTTCCGACTCCGTGACAACGATTTCAGCACACAAACTTCGGGAAAGTTAACCATTCCGTCATTTCGACGATGTTAAACCCCCGGAACCAGAAGCTCAACGCCTGCGGCGATGCACTTTCGGCTCCACTCTGGACTCCGCACGCTGTAACCCTCCGTAAATATTGCTACTAACTGCGACCAGGCGCGGCCGACGACGAGCAGGTCCCGACCGAAGCGACGGCCTATCAAATTACCTACTTTAACGGTCAGAAAAACACTTTTTAAGCTGAGTTATATAGGCTCTCACCAGCTTCCGTTAGCCGGATATACATCGATATCGCTTGCGCTATTTAGGCGGCATCTGTTTCTTCGGCCTTAAATTCGCCGACAGGACACCGGCTCGGTCGGTGAGAGATCACTTTTCCTACATTATGCGTTCCCTTGTCCCCCAGCGTCTTCCCAGGCAGAGTCGTCATCGGCATGTCCGCCAGCCCTGCGCACCGGGACCGCGCAGGCCTCCGGGCGGGCAGCAAAGTGGAGGCAAGGGAATGCGAAAACTAACCAGGATGATGGCCGGCGTCGCGTCGGTGGCCGCCGCCGCCGCACTCGTGGCGGGCACGGTCACCACGGCGTCCGCCGCACCGAACGACCCGCCAGGGGCGTTACCCCGGCGGCCTTACGACATCGTGGGCGTCGGGTCCAACACGACCGAGTACGTGATGGACGCGATCTCCGTCGGCTACAACAAGACGGTCAAGAGCACAACGTCAGCAACCCGTTCTTCTACAGCTATGACGCGCTGCCCCTGGGGGTGAACGTCCCCGGCAAGTACAAGATCAAGCCCAAGACGGGCTGCGCGGTCATCCCCCGGCCGGACGGCTCGGGCGCGGGCGTCACCGCGCTCGACAGCACCCAGGTGATCAAGTACAAGGGCGGCGAGTACGCAGTGCATCGACTTCGCCCGTTCCTCCGGCGGCCGCAAGCCGACCTACCCGGCGGACAAGCCCGGCGGCATCGTCTTCGTGGCGTTCGCCAAGGACGCCATCACCTGGGCGGCGCGGTCGGCGGCCAAGGGCGGCACCAACGCCCCCGCGTCGCTTACCACGGCGCAGCTCAAGGCCATCTTCAGCTGCACGGCCACCAACTGGGCGCAGGTCGGCGGCAAGAACGGCGCGATCAAGGTCTACCTGCCGCAGGCCGGCTCGGAACTCTCTCCACCTGGGAGAAGTTCATGGGCATCACGACCCTCGGCGCTGCGTCAGCCAGGCGCCCGAGGAGAACGAGGGCACCACGCGGGCTTCAACAACCCGAACGCGATCTTCATCTAGTCGATCGGCGCCTACGTGGCGCAGAAGTACCACTCGGCGGCCTGCGGCAAGGCGCCGACCAAGGCGCAGAACCAGTTCGGCTGCAACCTGACCGGCTACACCGTCCCGGAGAAGATCGGCGGCGTTAACCCGCTGAGCGCCGACCAAGGTGCCGACGATCAACCCCAAGTTCCCGGCCTCCTACTGGCGCACGGTCTACAACGTCGTCCGCTACTGGACCGGCACCAGCCGACCACCTCAGCCCGAAGGACAACCGCATCTTCGGCTCCAGGTCGGAGAAGGGCTACCTCTGCACCAACGCGAGCGCGCAGGCTCCTGATCAAGAACTACGGGTTCGTCCCGACCGGGCTGTGCGGCAGCACCTCCTGAGATCAGCGAGCGAGGCCAGGCCGCTGAGCCCGCGGGCTCGGTAGTCAGGTAGCACAGAGGGCCCCCGCCAGACGGCGGGGGGCCCTCTTTACTTCACCAACAGATTTTTTGACGTTTGTGCACTCTTGTGCCCGCATGCAGCCAGGCGCAGTCATACGTATTGTTACTAAGTCTTTGCAGATCGCTTTAAATGGGATTTGTTCACTCTGTTGTTTACCTTTTGCTCGCAATCTGTACATTGCAGCGCACGCGCGCGTCCAGCCCATCAGGAAGTATTGACGGGCGCTGCCCGCTGGGACACCGCGGGCGCCACAAGGAAGGAGCGGGGGGATATCACCATGCCCGCTAACGACCCTACCCGGTGATGCCGCCGGCGATTCCCGAAGATAAGCCGCGCGCGATCGTCTCCCGGCCGTCCACCGGGTGACAGGATCTTCCGCGCGATCCTGCGCGTATCCGGCTGGTCCGTCTTCGTCATCACCGGGCTGATCCTCGCCTTCCTGATCGTGCGGGCGGCCAAGGCCTTCCACTTCATGGGACTTCGGGTTCCTGACTACCCAGAACTGGATCGTCTACAGCCCGCAGCACTTCGGCATCGCGGCGATCCTGCCGCTCGGCATCCTGATCGCGCTGATCGCGATGGTCATCGCGGTGCCGACCGGCATCGCGATCGCGCTGTACATCTCCGAGTACTCGCCGCTGCGGCTGCGCCGGCCGCTGATCGCGGTGATCGACCTGATGGCCGCGATCCCGTCGATCATCTTCGGCGTGTGGGGGCTGTTCTTCCTCGAGCCGCGGATCATCGGCTTCGACAGCTGGGTCGGGCGCCACCTCGGATTCATCCCGATCTTCGGCTTCCGGCTCGACACGTCGGTCCCGTCGAACGTACGCGAGCTCGACGTTCATCGCCGGCATCGTGGTCTCGCTGATGGTGATCCCGATCATCACCTCGCTGTCCCGGCAGGTCTTCTCGCAGGCGCCGCAGGGCGAGCGGGAGGGCGCCTACGCGCTCGGCGCCACCCGCTGGGGGATGATCCGCACGGTGGTGCTGCCGTTCGGCCGGGGCGGCGTGATCGGCGCGTGCATGCTGGGCATCGGCCGGGCGCTGGGCGAGACCATCGCGGTCACGCTGATCGTCTCCGCCACCTTCCACTTCAACTACCACGTGCTCGAAACCGGCGGCAACTCGATCGCCTCGACGATCGCCAACGAGTACTCCTCGTTCCCCGACGCCGGCTCGATGGGGCTGTCCGCGCTGATGGCGGCCGGTCTGGTGCTGTTCGGGATGACCCTCATCGTCAACACGCTCGGAGCGATCGTGATCGGCAGATCCCGGTCCGGACATGGCCACCGGCTGACCCGATGGCCGCACTGGAACCGACCACCCGCCCGCTGCGACGACCGCCGCCAGCGACCGGCCACTGACGCGCCGCTGCGGTCAGGCAGGTCACCGCCGAAGACACGCTGACGCTCGGCCGGCTCGCGCGGCGGCGCGCTCGCCCTTGACTGGGTGCTCTACGAGCGGGTGCTGCCCTTCACCGGCGTGCTCGGCTTCTGGCTCTGCTGGTACCTGCTGTTCGTGCTCTGCTTCACCGGCCATCGCTCGCTCCAGTGGGACCGGCTGGCCGTCCGGGACCGGGTCGTCGCGGTCGCGCTCACCACCGCCGGCCTGCTGGCCATGCCCTCGTCATCGACCAGGTCGGCTACACCCTGGTCCGCGGCTCGACCGTGGTGAGGCACGCTGTCCTTCTTCACCCAGTCGATGGTCGACACCGGGCCGCTGTCCCCGCTGACGAGCGGCGGCGTCGCGCACGCGCTCGTCGGCACGCTCGAGCAGATCACGATCGCGACCTTGCTGTCGGTGCCGCTCGGCATCGCCGCCGCGCTCTACCTGGCCGAGGTGGGCGGCCGCGGCGGCCCGGCCGGTGCGCACGCTGGTGGACGCGATGACCGCGCTGCCCGACATCATCGCCGGCCTGTTCATCCTCGCGTTCCTGGTGCTGACCGTCGGCCTGCCGAAGAGCGGCTTCGCCGCCGCGCTGGCGCTGGCGGTGACGATGCTGCCGATCGTGACCCGGGCGTCGGAGACCGTGCTGCGGATCGTCCCCGGCACGCTGCGCGAGGCGTCCTACGCGCTGGGCGGCAGCCAGTGGCGCACGGTGCTCATGGTGGTGCTCCCGACGGCCAGGTCCGGCCTGGCCACCGCCGTGGTGCTGGCGATGGCCCGCGGCATCGGCGAGACCGCGCCGGTGCTGCTCGTCGCCGGGTACGCCCGCGGCATCAACGCGAACCCGTTCAACGGCTGGCAGACCAGCCTCCCGCTCTACATCTACAACGAGATCCAGAGCCCGGAGCCGAACGACCACGATCGGGCCTTCGGCGGCGGCTTCGCGCTGATTCGTGCTTGGTTCTGGTCCTGTTCACGATCGCCCGGCGGCTCGGCGGCGGCGCGCCCGGCGAGCTGACCAGGCGGCAGCGCCGCAAGATCGCGCGGCAGGCCAGCGGCCCAGGGAAGGACGACGCGATGAGGAGGCTGCTGGCCATCGCGGCGACCGCGGCCGGGCTGGCCCTGATCGCCGCGGCGCCGAGCGCGGCGCTCGCGACCAGCTCACCCGTCGCCCAGCGTCGCCGACGCCGACGGGGAGCCGGGCTCGCGTCCAGCTCCCCGTCACGCCGAGCGCGACCGCCGTCGCCGACGGCCTAGCCGACCGCGACGCCATCGGCGACCGCGTCGCCGAGCGCCGTCCGCGACCGCCTCCGCGAGCACGTCGCCAACGGCAACAGCAACGCCGACGCCGACGCCGACGCCAAAGCCCAAGCCGAAGCCCAAGCCGAAGAAGCCCAAGCCCGTGCACCACCACCGCGGGACCACGGTGACCGGGCAGCGCATGTACGTCCCCGGCAGCACCGACGCGCACTACAAGGCCCGGAGCCACGGTGACGGTCAGCCAGACCAAGGACCTAACCAACCAGATGGTCCAGGTGAGCTGGACCGGGTTCACCCCGTCCAGCCAGCTGACCTACGACAACACGGCCACCGACTACCCGGTGATGATCGCCGAGTGCACGGGACTCGACCCCGACCAGCCCGACGAGTGCTACGGCGCGACCAACGGCGGCGAGCCCGCCTCGTTCGGCGCAGTACGGGCCGAGCAACACGTCCTACGGCACCACGAGTCCGACGGCACCGGCACGGCGGACATCCTGCTGTTCACCTCGGTCCAGAACCAGTACCTGGACTGCGGCGCGACGCACCCCTGCTCGCTGGTGGTGGTGCCGAGCCAGGGCGGCGACAGCCTCGACTTCGCCACGCCCGACTGCGCCAACCACACCGAGGACACCGGCGGCACCGACCTCGGCCAGTACGCGTTCACGCCCATCACCAGCGCGTCCTACACGGCGAACGGGCTCTGCTCGTGGCAGAAGCGGATCGTGATCCCGCTGTACTTCGCGCCCACGCCGACCGGCTGCCCGCTGCGCGCCGCGGACTTCACGCGCCGGCGGCTCGCCGATGCTGGCCGACGCGATGCAGCAGTGGCAGACCGGCCTCTGCTTCGGCAGCGACTCGGTCGAGATGCAGTACAACGGGTCGCTGAACGAGAGCGAGGCGCGCAACTACTTCGCCGCGGGCACCGACGACGTGGCGTTCACGACGCTGCCGATGTCCGGGCCGACCGAAGCACCCGTACATCTACGCGCCGGTCGCGGTGTCGGCCACGTCGGTCGGGTACTGGGTGGACAACCAGAACACCGGCCAGCCGTACACGAAGATCAAGCTCGACGCCCGGCTGCTGCACCAAGATGCTGACCACCTCGTACGCCTACACCAACGACGCCTGCCCGAACGGCGGCAGCGCGGCGTTCGGCTGCGACAACGCGGTGGACGACAACCCGCAGAACCTCTACGCGGACCCGGAGTTCCAGCAAGCTCAACCCGAGCCGTCTGGCAGAACGCCTCCCAGCCGTCCGGGTACGAGATCCCGATCGTGCTCTCCGGCGACAGCGACATGACCTGGGAGGCCACCAGCTGGGTCGCGGCCAACCAGGCCGCGTCGGGCTTCCTGGCCGGCCAGTTCGACCAGTGGGGCGATGCACGTCAACACCTACTACCTGGGGCTGAAGTACCCGATCACCGGCTTCCTGCCGATGGACCCGTACCTCCCGGTCTCCACCCAGGACGCGCCCGGTCTACCCGCTGTCGACGCTGGCCTCGGACATGGCGCTCAACCAGCAGCCGGGCACCCAGGACGTCAAGGACCCGACGACCGGCAACTACGACGCGCTGCCGCCGCGAGATCGACGGCGACCGGGACATGTGGTCGCTCATCGACCAGGCCGACGCGCGCGGTTCCTGATCCCGTCGGCCGCGCTGGAGAACGCGGCGGGCAAGTACGTCGAGCCGACCGACGCCGCGATGGCCGCCGCGGTCAAGGACATGACCATCAGACCCGGACGGCATCACCCGGCAGACGAACTACACCGACAAGGACCCGGCCGCCTACCCGATGACGATGGTCATCTACGCGATCGTGCCGACCGGCGGGATATCCGCGGCCAAGGCCGCGGCGATCGCCAAGTTCCTCGACTTCGTGGCCACCAGCGGCCAGACGACCGGCGCCGCCCCCGGCGAGCTGCCCGACCGGCTACCTGCCGCTGCCGCAGAGCGCTGCGCGCAGCAGACGCTCAAGGCCGCCACCGAGGTACTCGACCAGGTCGGCAACCCGAAGCCGAAGCCGTCGGCGTCCGCGTCCGCGCGTCCGCGCCCGCAATCACCGTCGCCAGTCGCCGTCGCCCAATCGCCGTCCGCGTCGTCGCCGTCGGCCAGCGCCGACCGCCCACTCGATCGCCGTGTCGTTCAGCAGCCCGGACACCACCGGCATGTCGTGGGTGGTGCTCGCCCTGCTCATCGCCGGCGTCGTCCTCCTCGTCAGCGGGCCGGCCGCGCTGGTGCTCGGCAGCCCCGGGGCACGCGGCGCGATCGGCGCCGGCGCCGCCGGATCCGGCAGGCGGGCGCCCGGCTGAAGAACAGACCGCGCAGGCCCACCGGATCCCAGCCGACAACGGCCGACCGGAGGCCACCATTCGGGCCATAAGGCGGAGGAAGTCATGATCAGGTTTCGCGGGCCCGCTGCGCAAGGGCCCGGCTGCGGATCGCGGCGCTCGCCGATCGCGGCGCATGGCGCTTGCTCGCCCTGCTGTCCACCCGTCCCCCGCGTCGGCGGGCACGTACGCGACGCTGTCCGGCTCCGGCTCGTCCTGGGCGTCGGTCGCGCTTCACCAGTGGGCGCAGGATCTTGCAGCCGGACGGCCTGACGGTCAACTTCAACCCGGACGGCTCGGCCGCCGGGCGCGGCGACTTCATGGAGGGCAGCCAGGTCGACTTCGCCGCCTCCGACCCGCCGTTCCGCAACGGCGACGGACGAGCTGGCCGGCACCGGCGGCCGAGATCCCGCAGTACGGCTACTCCTACGTTCCCGACGTGGGCGGCGGCACGGCGTTCATGTACCACGTGACGGTGGGCGGGCACCTGATCACCAACCTGCGGCTGTCCGGCGAGACGCTCATGAAGATCTTCACCGGCCAGATCACCAACTGGGACGACCCGGAGATCACCAAGGACTACGGCGCGCAGCTGCCGAACGAGCCGATCATCCCGGTCGTCCGGTCCGACGGCTCGGGCGCGACGTACTTCTTCACCCGGTGGATGGCGCACGAGTTCCCGGCCGAGTGGAACGCGTTCTGCCAGAAGGCCCACCCGGGGATCAAGCTGCCCTGCCCGCAGACCGAGTTCTATCCGCAGTTCGGCAACGCGAAGCTGGAGAGCGGCTCCAACGCGGTCTCGGTCTACGTCACCTCGAGCTACGGCGAGGGCGCCATCGGCTACGACGAGTACGCCTACGCGCTGAACGCGCACTGGCCGGTGGTCGCGATGGAGAACCCGGCCGGCTACTACGTCCTGCCGACCGCGTCCAACGTGGCCGTCGCGCTCACCCAGGCGCAGATCAACGAGGACCAGAGCAGCCCCAACTTCCTGCAGCAGAACCTGGACAACGTCTACACCTACACGGACCCGCGCAGCTACCCGCTGTCCAGCTACAGCTACCTGATCGTGCCGAAGACGGGCAGCCAGCGAGCCGCCGATCTTCAACAACAACGTCGGCCGATCGCTGTCCACCTATATCGACTTCTACCTCTGCCAGGGACAGCAGCAGGCGGCGGCGCTCGGCTACTCGCCGCTGCCGATCAACCTCGTCACGGGCGCGTTCCTGCAGGTCAACAAGATTCCAGGGACCATCGGGGCGCCCGAACATCGACAACTACGGCAGCTGCAACAACCCGACGTTCATCAACGGCAAGGACATCCTGCTGTCGACCGCCCCGTACCCGACCAAGTGCCAGAAGGTCGGCTCGCCGCTCGACTGCACGACCGCAGCACGGACGCCGACGACGTCGAGCACGGCCGCGGCCAAGCCCGGCGCGACCGCCACCGCCACGGCGGCGCGGCGACACGGCGCCGCGGCAGGACCGGGCACCGGGACGGGCACGGGCACCGGGACGGGACGGGACCGGGAACCGGGTCAGGCGGCACCGGCAGCGGGACGACGGCGCTGAATACGGACATCACCGGTCGGTGGTAACCGTGCCTGGCAACGGCGCCGACGGCATCCTGCTCGCCGTGATCACCGCGCTCGGCGTGGCCGTGGCCGTCGCCGCGCCGCCCTCGGTGGCGGCGTACCTGCGCCGCAGACGGGCCCGGTAGCCGGTGACCACCACGCGGACGGCCGGCGGCCCCGGCAGCCGGGCCAAGACCACGCGTCGGGCCGTGGTCGCCAGGACGGCCGCGGCAAGCCGCGGTCGTCCGACAGCGCCCTGCGATCCGTCGGCGTCGCGCTGACCCTGCTCGCGCTGGTGATCCTCGGGTTCGTCGGCTACCTGTACTTCCTGTCCGGGGTGCAGGAGGCGCGGGCCCAGACCACGCTGTACGCGCGGCTGCAGGGCGAGCTGGCCAGGCGGTCGCGCCGACCGGGCCGGTGATCCCCGGGCCATCCGGCCTCCCCGGCGTCGCTCGCCGCGGCACCGGGCGACCCGGTGGCGGTGCTCGCCATCCCCGCCATCGGCATCTCCAACATGGTGATCGTGGAGGGCACCTCGCCCGAGAACCTGACCGCTCGGCCCCGGCCACCTGCGCGACACCCCGCTGCCCGGGCAGGCGGGGGTCTCGGTGGTGTTCGGCCGGCGCGCCACCTTCGGCGCCCCCTTCGGCAACCTCCCGCTGCTGAAGAAGGGCGCCGTGATCACACGATCACCAGCCAGGGCGAGGCCAGGTACCAGGTGATAGCGGTATCGGACAGCAGTAAGCCGGTGCCGTTCAGCGAGCTCCCCAACCAGCTTCTGCTGGTGACGGCGGACTCCAAGCTCGCGCCCGCGCACTACATCGAGGTCGAGGCCAAGTTCGTCGACGCGGTCGTGGCGGACACCGCCCAGCCCACGCCGTTCCCCGAGTCCGGCTACTTCCCGCCGGTCAGCGCGGCCGAGGCGGCGCTCGGGCGCGACTCCTACGCGCTGATCCCGGCGATGGCCTGGGCGATCGCGCTGGCCGCGGCGGCGCTGCTCGGCAGCTACCTGGCCGCCAGGTGGGCGCGCTGGCCCGCCTGGATCGTCACGATCCCGGTGCTCGGCGGCCATCATCTGGAACCTGTACGAGGCCCTGTCCGCCCTCCTGCCGAACCTGTACTGAGGACGCTCACGATGACTGAAATCGCAGACCCAGCACACTCCAGCCGCTTGAGTCGCCCCTTGTCGGGCTCGAGGCGCGGGGGTCTCGGCCTGGTTCGGCAAGCACAAGGTGCTCGAGCGGGTCTCGCTCGACATGCCGCCGGGCACCGTGACCGCGCTGATCGGCCCGTCCGGGTGCGGCAAGTCGACGTTCCTGCGGATCCTCAACCGGATGCACGAGATGATCCCGGGCGCGGCGCTCTCCGGTGAGGTGCTGCTCGCCGGGCAGGACATCTACCACCCGAGCCAGCGCCCGCAGCAGGTCCGCAGCCGGATCGGGATGGTCTTCCAGAAGCCCAACCCGTTCCCCACGATGTCCATCTACGACAACGTGATCAGCGGCCTGCGGCTGTCCGGCATCAAGGTGCGAAGGACAAGGACTCGCTGGTCGAGTCCTGCCTGCGCCGGGCCGGCCTCTGGGACGAGGTCCGCGACCGGCTCTCCACCCCCGGCGGCGCGCTCTCCGGCGGCCAGCAGCAGCGCCTCTGCATCGCCCGGTCGCTCGCGGTCTCCCCCGACGTGCTGCTGATGGACGAGCCGTGCTCGGCCCTCGACCCGACCTCAACCCGCCGCGTCGAGGAGACCATCGCCGAGATCTCCTCCCAGGTCACGATCGTCATCGTCACCCACAACATGCAGCAGGCCCAGCGCGTCTCGCACTACTGCGCCTTCTTCCTCGCCGCCGCCGAACCAACCGGCGGCATCGTCGAATCGGGCTCCACCGAGCACATCTTCGAGGACCCCCAGGACCCGCGCACCGCCGACTACGTCCACGGCCGCTTCGGCTAGCCACCGGCCCGGCCCCAGCCCCGGTCATACGCCTATGACCGGGGCCCGCGGTCGAACCCCTGCGATACACGCACGCAGCTCCGTTATGCCTGGGCCGGGCACGGCCAGCTCCTTGTGCGCTTGCCCGGCACGGTCCGGGAAGACGCGTGAGCATAGACTTCCACTCCTATAAGGAAACCCGGCGAGAAAGTAGTGTCGCATGGCCATTGAGCTCGATAACTCATTCACTGTCCCGGCGCCGCCCGAGCAGACCTGGGACGTGCTGCTTGACGTTGAGACGATCGTCCCTTGCATGCCTGGCGCGAGCGTGCTGTCGGTCGACGGGGATGAGATCAAGGGCCAGGTCAAGGTCAAGCTCGGCCCGCTCTCGCTTACCTACAAGGGCACCGCCAAGTTCACCGAGAAGGACCAGGAAAGCCACACGTTCGCGCTCGAGGCGAGCGGCAAGGAGACCCGCGGCGCGGGCACCGCCTCGGCCAACGTGACCGCGACGCTCAAGCCGGGCGACACCGGCGCCGAGACGGTGGTCTCCATCCACACCTCGCTGAACGTGACCGGCCGCCCGGCCCAGTTCGGCCGTTCCCTGCTCCCCGAGGTGAGCGGCAAGCTCATCCAGCAGTTCGCCGCCAACCTCGAGGCCATGATCACCGCCGACACCGCGACCGACGAAACCGCGGCCGACGCGACGGCGGCCGACGAGGCGACCCGTACCCGCGACCGGCGAGGATCCCGTCGAGCCCTACGCCGCCGACTCTGAGGCCCCCGCCGGCTCCGCCGCCGCGGCGCCGGCCGCCGGTGGCCGCTAAGCCCGCCGCGCCCGTGGTCAAGCAGGAAGAGTCGCTGAACGCGTTCAAGTTCGTGGTCGTCCCGATCCTGAAGCGCCTCATCCCGGTCGCCGTCGTCGGCGCCACCGGTGCCGCCGTCGCGGTAATCATCCGCCGCTCCCGCGGCAGGAAGTCCTAGTCAGGGGACGAGGACCTCGGTGACCGGGAGGGATGAGTCGGCGGGCAGCGAGAGGCTGGACGGGGGGCGGCCGGCCGCCACCACGGACGCGCCGAGGGCGGCCACCATCGCGCCGTTGTCGGTGCAGAGGCCGGGGCGGGGGACGCGGAGCCGGATGCCGGCCGCTTCGCAGCGCTCGGCGGCCAGCGCCCGGAGGCGGGAGTTGGCCGCCACCCCGCCGCCGACCACCAGGTCGGTGACGCCGTACTCGCGGCAGGCGGCGACCGCCTTGCGGGTCAGCACGTCGGCCACCGCTTCCTGGAACGAGGCGGCGACGTCGGCCACCGGCACCGGCTGGCCGGCGTCGCGGCGGGCCTCCACCCAGCGGGCGACCGCGGTCTTCAGGCCGGCGAACGAGAAGTCATAGCTGCCGTCGTGCAGCTTGGCGCGCGGGAACCTGATCGCCGCCGGGTCGCCGGAGGCGGCCGCGCGGTCGATCGGCGGGCCGCCGGGGAAGGGCATGCCGAGCACCCGGGCCACCTTGTCGTAGGCCTCGCCCGCGGCGTCGTCGACCGTCGCCCCGAGCGAGACGCACCTCGCCGGTCACGTCGGGCACCAGCAGCAGCGACGAGTGGCCGCCGGAGACCAGCAGCGCCAGGCAGGGCGAGGGCAGCGGCCCGTGCTCAAGCTGGTCCACGGCCACGTGCGCGGCCAGGTGATTGACCCCGTACAGCGGCTTGCCCAGGGCGTAGGCGTAGGCCTTGGCCGCCGCCACGCCCACCATCAGCGCGCCGGCCAGGCCCGGCCCGGCCGTCACCGCCACCGCGTCGATGTCATCCGGCCGCACCCCGGCCTTGGCGAACGCGCCCTCGATGACGGGGACCATCGCCTCCAGGTGGGCGCGGCTGGCCACCTCGGGCACCACGCCGCCGAACCGGGCGTGCTGGTCCATCGACGATGCCACCTCGTCGGCCAGCAGCTCCCGGCCGCGCACGATTCCCGCGCCGGTCTCATCGCAGGACGTCTCGATGCCGAGCACCAGCGGGCCGTCGGTTAGCTTGCTCACCGCAGCAGGTCCTTCCGCATCACGATCGCGTCCGCGCCGGATGGCTGGTAATAGCCACGGCGGACGCCGATCTCCTCGAAGCCGCGCCGCGTGTACAGCCCGTGTGCCCGGGAATTGTCCGCCCGCACCTCAAGGAATACCTCGGCGCAATCATGGTCCCTGGCCGCCTGGATCAGCGCGTCGAGCAGCGCCGAGCCGATCCCCTGGCCCCAGTGCGACTCACGGACCGCGATCGTCAGCACGTCGGCCTGGCCCCCGCCGGGGACGAACAGCATTCCGGCGTAGCCCGCCATGACCGGCCCGGCACCGCGGCCGGGACCGCTGACAACATTCCGCTCATCGACCCCGCCATGGCCGGCGTCCGCCTCCGCGACCAGGTAGAGCCTGCTCTCCGGGGGCAGGACGACCTCGTCGGCGAACATCTGCGCTGTCCACGGGTCGTCGGGGAACAGCTCGTGCTCCAGCGCGAGCACGTCCACCAGGTCGGCGGTGACCAGGGGGCGCAGCCGGGGCTGCTTTTCGCTCCGGCCGGCCCTCCCTACGGCGCCCGCACTCCCGGCGCCGTCCGCGTCGCGCCCGCGCGATCCGGCCGTCACGGCGTCACTCGCTTCGGCGTGCCCGGCTCCCGCACATCCGGCCGCCGCAGGTAGAGCGGCTCCGGCGGCAGCAGCAGCGTCCGCCGGCCGCCCGCGCCGGCGGCCGCGCCGTCCGCCGCCGCCGTTTCGCCGCGGGCCGCCGCCGCGGCGACGAGCCGGCACAGGGTGGCCGCGGCCGGATAGGCGGGCCCGGCACTGGAGGGGAAGAGCTCGGGGTAGAGCATCGGCCCCTCCCCGGCGACGGGCAGCTGGCGATCGGGGATGAGCGCGGGCGCGCTCACGTCCGGTCCCGCCACCCGCCCGGTCTCGTCGTAGCGCGCGAAGTAGAGCTCGCGCCGCCGGGCGTCGGTGGCCACCAGGAAGGACCGCCCGCCCTCGGCGTCGGCGGCGATCACGTCGAGGGTGCACACACCGTAGACCGGGATGCCGAGCGCGGCACCGAGCACCTTGGCGGTCACCACACCGACCCGCAGCCCGGTGTACGGGCCGGGGCCGACCCCGACCGCGATCCCGGTCAGGTCCCGCTGCGATACGCCCGCGTCGGCGATCACCTTGGCGATCGACGGCGCGAGGAGCTCCGCGTGGCGGTGCGCGTCCACGGTGACAAGCTGGGCCAGTGGCTGGCCGCCGTCGTGGAGCGCCACCGTCACCGCGGGTGTAGCGGTGTCAAGTCCGAGCAGCAGCACGACCAATGAGCGTAGCCGACGCGGCGCGGGTTCAGCGCAATCTAAGCCGTCAAAGCCGGTTTTCCGCTCAGTTCCGGGCAACGGGCCCGCCGCCGGGGGCGCCCGGACGGCCGGTCAGTGCACGATCTGGTCCGCCACCTGCTTGGCGACCGTCTGCGCACCAGTGGTGAGGTCGCTCATCGACACCGGGCCGTACTTCTTGGCCCCGGTGGTCTGGTCGAGGCCCTCCATCACCGCGGTGATGATGACGTTCCGGTAGCGGACGTAAACGGTCGCCTCGTCGGTGACCGCGCCGCCGCGGTTGAACACCTGGGTGGCCGAGAAGGCGGACGTGTCGTCGCCGCCTGGCATGCCGGATATCTCGGCGATCGTGGCGGCCGGCTGCCCGCTCTTCGCGGTCGGGTTGGCCAGGCTGTAGTCGTAGGAATTGAACGCTGCCTCGGCCGCGTAGGTGGCACTGCCGTTGCCCTCCGGGACCAGGCCGGTGCCGTTGCTGTTGGCGACCAGGGCGCTCGGCGTGTAGGCCTCGATCTGGACCTCAAGCACCCGGTAGGTGGGGGCGTCGTCCAGCGTCCAGGTGCACTGGCTGTTCTGGCCGCTGTTCAGCGGCGGCTGCGCCACCTTCGGCGTGCCCGGCAGGAACTGGCTCAGGGTGGCGTTCGGCACCGTGTCGCACGCGTCAGGGACCGTCTGCACCTCGCCCGGCAGGAACCCGGTCACCAGCGACCCCAGGCCCAGATTGGAGGGCTTGCTGCTGCTGCCGATCAGGAAGTACACCGCCACCGCGATCACCACCACGGCCACGCCGGCGCCCGCGAACAGGATCCGGCGGCGGCTGCGCCGCCCCGAACGCCGGTCGCCGCGGGAGTCGAGGCCGCGCCGGTGCCACCGGGCGGAGAACGCCTCCACCGAATCGGGTTCGGCCCAGGACGGCACATCTTCCTCTTGCTTAGACTGCTGCGACTGCTGCGACTGCGTCCACTGCGGCTGCTCGGGCAGCGCCTGCTGGACCGGTGCCTGCTGCGGCTGGGCGTGCCGGGCCTGCGGCTGCGCGGATGGCGCCGGGCCGGGCTGGCCCATCGGCTGACCGGCAGGCCGGCCAGTCCTGGTCCGGCCAGGGCGCCTGCCCCGGCCCGGCCGGGGCGGGGCCGCCCGGATAGCCGCCGTACTGCTCGCCGGGCTGGCCGGCGCCGTAACCCGGATTGGCCTGGCCGCGGCCCGGCTGCCGGTAGCCGCCGGCGCCTGCGTCCGGGTAGCCGTCACCGTAGCCGCCGTTGCCGCCGCGGCCCTGCTGGCCATACTGATCGGGCTGGCCGTACTGATCGGGCTGGCCGTACTGGCCGGGCTGGCCGTACGGTGCGGTCTGCGCCTGCTGTCCGGGCCAGTCGGCCTGCCCGCGGGAGTCGCGGGCATCCCGGGGCCGGACCGGGGACAGGTCGGGGAACTCGCGCTCGTCCGGTGGCGCGGGGTATCCCTCTGCCTCAGGCACGTCTGCCTGATGACGTGCGCGGCGGCCACGGGGCCGACCGGGGAATGACCCATGCTGAGTCACGGCATGCCTCCGGTGAGGGGTTGTGACCTAGAGACCAGGCGCAACAGGAAAAGAGGAACGGTACAAAGCCGAACTATAGACGATCAGCGAGGCCGAGGAGGGGCAACTCGACGCCTTCCCAGCGCTCACCGACGGCGGCGATCCGCACCGTGCGCGGCAGGTCCGCGGCCTCGCCGTCGTCGCCCCAGCCCGCGTCCGCGGTCAGGCCCCCGGCATCGCCCGCGTCCCCGGTAAGGCAGGCCCTGCCCGCGGCCGGCGTCCCGTTCTGACCAGCCGTGACGGGGGTGATGGTGATCTCAAGACGGTCGGTCGACAGGCCCTCGGCCAGCCCCTCGCCCCACTCCACGACGGTCACCGAGGACGCGGTGTCGGTGTCCAGGTCCAGGTCGTCAAGTTCAAGCACGCTGCCAAGCCGGTAGGCGTCGGCATGCACCAGCGCCGGCCCGCGGCGGTCCGCGGCGTTGCCCCCGGCGCCCCGCGGCGGGTGCACCCGGGCGATCACGAAGGTGGGCGAGGTGATCGGCCCGCGCACCCCCAGGCCGTCCCCGATCCCCTGGGTCAGCGTGGTCTTGCCCGCGCCGAGGCCGCCGCTCAGGATCACCAGATCCCCCGCGGTCAGCACCGACGCGAGCCGCCGCCCGAGCTCCCGCATCTGTTCGGCCGCGGGGATGGTGAGCACCAGCGCCGTACCGGCTGACCGGAGGGACGGAGCCACGCGGCCGTTCGAGCTCAGTTTGCTCTCGTTACTCATGGAGGGACCCTCACTCATGGTGCGACCTCGGGACGCGGGCGCTGATGCCCGTCACGATCTCGTAAGAGATCGTGCCGAGCGTCTCACCCCACTCCTGCGCGGTCGGCTCGCCGTCATCGCCCGGCCCGAAGAGAACTACCTCGTCCCCCACGGCCACCGGCTCGTCGCCGAAGTCGACGACGAACTGGTCCATGCAGACCGTCCCGGCGATCGGCCACCGCCGGCCCCGCGCGGACACCAGCGGCAGCCCGATCGCGGCCCGGGGTATCCCGTCGGCATAGCCGAGCGGCACCAGCCCGAGGGTGGTCTCCCGCGCCGTGGTGTACCGGTGCCCGTACGACACTCCCGTCCCGGCAGGGACCCGTTTTACCAGGGCCAGCCGCGCCCGGAGGGTCATCGCCGGCCGCAGCCAGGCGGGCGCGCCGCCGGGCAGCGTGGCCAGCCCGTAGCTCCCGCCCCCCACCCGCACCAGGTCGTAGCGGGCGTCGGCCACGTCGAGGGCGGCCGCGGTGTTGGCGATGTGCCGGACTTCGGGGGTGATGCCCGCGCTCTCCGCCACCGCGAGCGCCTCCTTGAACGCGGCCAGCTGCGCCGCGATCGAGGGGTTGCCCGGCTCGTCGGCGGAGGCGAAATGCGACCAGAGGCCGACGACCGTGATCCGCCCCGCGTCCTGGGCCTCGCGGGCGGCCGCGAGCACCGACGGCCAGTCGGCGGGAGTGGCGCCGCCCCGGCTCAGCCCGGTGTCGGCCTTCAGGTGGACCCGGGCCGGGCGGCCCGCCGCCGCGGCGGCCTGCGCCAGCCGGCGCACCATGCCCGCCGATCCGGCCGACAGGTCCACCTGGGCGGCGATGGCCTCGGCGTGGTCCTGCTCGGGGACGGCCATCAGGCACAGCATCGGCTCGGCCAGGCCCGCCCGGCGCAGCTCCAGCGCCTCGGCCACATGCACGACGCCCAGCCAGTCGGCCCCGCCGCGCACCGCCGCCCGGGCGGCGGGGACGGCGCCGTGGCCGTACCCGTTGGCCTTCACCACAGCCATCATCGCGGCCGGGGCCACGTGCGCCCGCAGCGCCGCGATGTTCCTGGTGATCGCGCCGAGCTCGACGCTAGCCTCCGCATGGCTGTCCATAGGAGACAATGCTACGGCCAGATCACGCCCAGTTTCCGCCACCCGCGACCGCCAGGAAGGCCGAGTGCAGCGCCGCCACCACGTCGGATGCCCCGATCGGGGCCTCGCCGCCGGTGAAGTCGGCTGACCCGCCGCGGTCGGTGGTGGCGGCGGCGATCCGGGCCGCGAGGCCGTGCAGGTAGGCGGCGGCCGCCGCGGCCTGCGGAGCGGCCAGTCCCTGGGCCAGCAGCGCGCCCGCGAGCCCGGACAGTACATCGCCGCTGCCCGCGGTGGCCAGCCACGACGACCCGGTCGTGTTGATCAGCACGGGGTCGAGGTTGTGCGGCGGCGCGACGACCGTGGTCGATCCCTTGAGCAGTACGCACGCGCCGAACTCGGCCGCCGCGCGCCGCGCGTGCTCGATCCGCCGGGCCGCGACATCGGCCGGGTCCGCCCGCAGCAGGCGGCTCAGCTCGCCCGCGTGCGGGGTGAGCAGCGTCGGCGCGGCCCGCGGCAGCAGCTCCCGGTGGCTGGCGAGCAGCCCGAGCCCGTCCGCGTCGATGAGGACCGGGAGATTGGTCGCGAGAACCCCCGCGAGCCGGTCAAGCGCCGCCCCGTCGGTGCCCATCCCCGGGCCCGCGACCCACGCCTGCACCCGGCCGACGTCGTCGGGGAACTTGAACGTGCCCGCCGCCCGGGAAGAGCCGCTCTCTTTTGAACGGGCCGTTGTTTCACCGGGCAGCTCGGTGATGATCACCTCGGGGTGGACGAGCCGGACGCCCGCCGCCGCGTTCGCGGCGGTCACCAGGCGCACCATGCCCGCGCCGCCGTTGACCGCGCCGCCCGTCGCCAGCAGGGCCGCTCCGGTGTACTTGTCGCTGCCCGCCAGCAGGCCGAGCACCCCGCGGCGGTACTTGTCCGACTCGGCCGTGGGGCGCGGCAGGATGTTGGCGATGTCCGCCGCCTGCGGCGCGCTGGCGTCGGGGGGCTGTTCGAGGTACGGCGCCAGGCCGATGTCGACCAGCTCGACAACCCCGGCGTGGCCGCTGCCCGGATCGGTCAGCAGCCCCGGCTTGAGCGTGCCGAAGGTCACGGTGACGTCGGCCCGGACGGCCGGTCCCGCGACTTCCCCGGTGTCCGCGTCGATGCCGCTGGGCAGGTCCACCGCGAGGGTGGTGCCGGCCGAGTTGGCCGCGAGCGCCGCCAGGGTGGCGAACGGCTCGCGCAGGCCGCCCTTGCCCCCGATGCCGAGCAGCCCGTCGACGATCAGGTCCGCGTGCCCGATGGCGTGCCGCACGTCCCGGCCGGCGTCGTAATGGGCACTCCCGGCGTCGGGCCGGGTGTCATCGGGCCCGCGGGGCGGCGCCGCGGTCACGAACCGGCCGCCGGCCGCCCTGAGCGCGGCGGCGCCGCCTGGGTGCATGCGCGGCCCGGCCTGGATCGCGGTGACGGCCGCGCCCCGCCGGGCCAGCCGCTCCCCGGCGAAGAGCGCGTCCCCGCCGTTATCGCCGGTGCCGACGAGAAGCACGACCCGCGCGCCGTAGAGGTGGCCCGGCTCCTGGCGCAGCAGGCTCGCCGCGACCGAGGCGAGTCCCGCCGCCGCCCGGTGCATGAGCGCTCCCTCGGGGACGAGCGCCATTAGCTTGGCCTCGGCGGCGCGGACCTTGGCAACCTGGTAAGCATCTCGCATGGAGTTAGTCTGTATCCTCGGTATTTCCACCCGGGGGACGACCCCCCGGTGACCCCCGATATGGGGGGCAGACTGCCCGCATGGGGGGCTCCCGCCCCCCATTCCCCCTGGCGCCCCCCATGCCCCCCGGGGGTACCCGCCAAAAACCGCGGGCACCCAGGGGTTTGTGGGTGGCTGGGGTTAGGGCTCGAGCTTTCCCCGGGGCCCGCTTGCATAGACCGCGGGCAGACCCTATTAGACCCAGCCGAGGCCGGGCGGGCGGGCGCTCTCCGCGATGACGACGGCCGACGCGATGCCGGCGTCGTGGCTCAGCGACAGGTGCCACTGGGTGACGCCGGCCGCGGCCGCGGCCGCGGCGACCGTGCCGTAGACGCGCAGCGACGGCCGTCCACCGTCGTGGATGACGACCTCGGCGTCGGTCCAGAGCAGGCCGCGCGGGGCGCCGAGCGCCTTGGCCAGGGCCTCCTTGGCCGCGAAGCGCGCTGCCAGCGAGTGCGGCGGCAGACTGCGTTCTCCGTCGGTGAACAGGCGGCCGGCCAGGCCCGGCGTGCGGCTGAGCGCCTGCCCGAAGCGGGCGATCTCGACGACGTCGATCCCGACGCCGATGATCATGCCATCGCGAGGCGGACCACGTCGGCCAGCCGTCCGGCGACCGACTCGGCCTGCTCGGTCTGCCTGGCCTCGACCATCACCCTGATCACCGGCTCGGTCCCGCTCGGCCGCAGCAGCACCCGGCCCGCGTCGCCCAGCCCCGCCTGCGCCTCGGCCACCGCCGCCGCGACGCCCGGGTCGGCCATCGCCCGCTCCTTGTCGCCCCGGACGTTGATGAGCACCTGCGGGTACCTGGTCATCAGCTTCGCGGCGGCCGAGAGGCCGATGCCCGCGCTGTTCACCGCCGCGAGCAGGTGCAGGCCGGTCAGCACGCCGTCCCCGGTGGTCGCGTAGTCAAGCTGAATGATGTGCCCGGACTGCTCGCCGCCGAGCACGTAGCCGCCATCGCGCATCGCCGCGTACACGTGCTTGTCGCCGACCGGGGTCTCGACCACGCCGATGCCCGCCTCTTGCATCGCGTCGTGGAAGCCGAGATTGGACATCACCGTGACCACCACGGCGTCACCGGCCAGCTGGCCGGAGCGCTTGAGGTTGGAGGCGAGTACGGTCAGGATCTGGTCTCCGTCGAGCGGCTGGCCGTCGCCGTCCACCGCCAGGCAGCGGTCCGCGTCGCCGTCGAACGCGAGGCCGGCGTCGGCGCCGTGCTCGGCGACCGCCGCCGCGAGCGTGTCCAGGTGGGTGGAACCGACCCCGGCGTTGATGTTGTCGCCGTCGGGAGCGGCGCCGATCGCGATGACCTCGGCGCCGGCCCGCCGCAGCGCGCGCGGCCCGATGCTGTAGGCGGCGCCATGCGCGCAGTCGACGACCACCCGCAGCCCCGCCAGCGGCGGATGACCGGACATCGCCGCCTGCGACGCGAGGGTGGCCAGAAGGTGGTCGAGATAAGTCTCGTTAGCCGAGTACGCATCGGTGACCCGGCCGAACTCGGCCACCGCGGGTGCGGTACCGGGACGGGCCCGGCCGCTGCGCACAGCGTGCAGCCCGGCCTCGATCTCGTCCTCGGTCTCGTCGGCCAGCTTGACGCCGCCCCGGCCGAAGAACTTGATGCCGTTATCGGCAGCCGGGTTATGGCTCGCCGACAGGACAACGCCGAAGTCGGCGTTGAGGGCGCCTGTCAGGTAGGCGACGCCGGGGGTGGGGATGACCCCTAGGCGGTGCACGTCCACGCCGAGACTGGCAAGCCCGGCGACGACGGCGGCCTCGAGGAAATCGCCGGAAGCCCGCGAATCGCGGCCGATCACGGCGACTGGCCGGCCAGCGCCGCCGGACCGGGTCGCGGCGGGTGCCAGTACAGGCACCGCCGCGACCGCCAGGTCCATGGCGAGCTGCGCCGTCAGGTCAACCCCAGCGACCCCGCGCACACCGTCAGTACCGAAGAGCCGACCCATGGCGGTCCGATCCGGGTACCAGCCGACGACTAGCGCTTGGAGTACTGGGGAGCCTTGCGGGCCTTCTTTAGGCCGTACTTCTTGCGCTCGGTCACGCGGGAGTCCCGGGTGAGGAAGCCGGCCTTCTTCAGCGGCGGGCGGTTCTCCGGGTCGACCAGGATCAGCGCGCGGGCCACGCCGAGCCGGAGTGCGCCGGCCTGACCGGACACGCCGCCGCCGACGATGCGTGCGATGACATCGAAGTTGCCCTCGGCGCCGAGCGTCACGAACGGCTCGCCGACGATCTGCTGGTGAACCTTGTTCGGGAAGTACGAGTCAAGGCTGCGGCCGTTGATGGTCCACTGGCCCGTGCCGGGCACGATGCGCACCCGGGCGACGGCCTCCTTGCGGCGGCCCGTCCCGTTCGCGTGCCCGGTGACAACCGGACGGCGCGCGGCGCGCGGCGCGGCGGTGGACTCGGGGGACTCGGTGGTGTACTCCGAGGGGGCGTCCTCGGCGTCAAAAGGCTCTGCGGCAGGCTCCTCGGACAGGTATGCCGCGTCGTCTGCGGGCGTCTCTACGCCAGGGCTCTCGGCCACTTGTTCTTCCTCACGCTTCCTTGCGGCACTACTACTGAGAGATCTGCCGGATCTCGTACGGCTGCGGCTGCTGAGCCTGGTGCGGGTGCGTCGGCCCCGCGTAGACCTTGAGCTTGCTGAGCGTCTTACGGCCAAGCGTGTTCTTGGGGATCATCCCCTTGACCGCCTTCTCGACGGCCCGCGTCGGGTGCTTGGCCATCATGTCCGCGTAGCTGATCGAGCGAAGGCCGCCCGGGTACCCGGAGTGCCGGTAGGCGCGCTTGTCCTCCAGCTTGGTGCCGCTGAGTGCCACCTTGTCCGCGTTGATCACGATGACGAAGTCACCGGTGTCGATGTGCGGAGCAAAGATGGGCTTGTGCTTGCCCCGCAGCAGCACCGCCACATGGCTGGCCAGGCGGCCGAGCACGACGTCGGTGGCGTCGATGACATGCCACTGACGCGTGATGTCACTGTCCTTTGGGCTGAAAGTGCGCACAGTCGTTTAGCCTTCGCATGTGGTTCGTGATCCTCAAGACCCTGCTACCAGGAGATCCAGCGTCGGGTCATCGCAGCGGGAAATGCTGCTCGTCGCGGATGACGCCAATGCAGCATACTCGAATCCGCGCGTACTGCCAAAGCGCGCAGACTCCCCTGCCGTTTATCGCCTTAGCTTACCGCACCGCCGGCGCTCCGGGTGCCGCCATCGTGGCGCTCGGCAGCGGCCGCCCCGGCCCGCGGCTGGCCCGCTGCTACTCAATACTGGAGACGGCCCTTGCCGAGCTGATACGGACGCTACCCTCATTGACATGGGATACCGGGGTGAGGACGCCTCCCGCACGCCCGCGAACTGGGGACAGCAGCCGCCTAGGCAGCCGTCGCCCAGCTCGGGACAAGGCAACGCGGGTTCGTGGATCGACGGGACGCAGCAGGGCTACGGCCACGACGACTACGACGACTATGCCTCCGGCGGCGTCGGGCACGGCTATGAGAGCGGCGGCAGCTACGGGGGTTACCCGCAGCAGGATCCGGGCCTCGGGCCGGAAGCACAGTACGGCCAGGGCGACGCGTACGGGCCGCAGCCGCCCTACGGCGCCCCGGACGGCTACGGCCAGCCCGCCGGCTACGACGCCCCCGCCGGTTACAGCCAGCCCGCCGGTTACAACGACCCGGCCGGCCACGGCCAGCCCGGATACGCCGACCCGGCCAACTACGGCTACCAGCCGGGCGGTCCGGCCGACGGGTATGAGCAGCAACCCGGCCACGGGCCGCAGAACTACGGCCAGCAGAACTACGGCCAAGCACCTGAGCCGGGCTACGGCCCGGCCGGCGGCGGTCCGCAGCATTACCAGGCGGATTACCAGGCGGCGAACGACGGTTCCGGCCCCCTGGGCGGGTACCCGCCCAGGGGCGGCGGCGGTTCCGGCGCGTACCCGGGCCAGGACGCCGGGAACGACTGGTACGGCGGGCAGCCCGCCGCGGCCTCCGGCGCCAGCTTCGCTGACACCGGCACGTACGCGCTGAACGGCCGGATCATCGACGAGTACGGCACCGGCCCGCGTGAGGCGCTGCGCGATCCGGCTCGCGGGTATCCGCCCGCGCCCGGGCAGCCGCAGGGTCCCGGGCAAATGCAGGGCCCCGGCCAGTTGCCCGCGCCCGCCCGGCCGGATGTCTCCGGCCCGCAGGCCTTCCCCCGCACCGGCGGGCAGGAACGGTACGACGACTACGGCCCGTACCCCGGTTACGGCGGCGGGCCCGGCCGCGGACCGCGGGGGACGCGCCCCGAGCGGCGACTTCCCGACTGCCCTCCGCGGCACCACGGGTGAGTACCCGACGACGGTCGCGACCCCGGGCGGCGGCTACCCCGCGGCCGGCCGCAACCCGAGCGGCGGCTACCCGGTGGCCGCGCCCACGGCGGCTACCCGGCGGCCGCAACCCGAGCGGCGGCTACCCGGTGGCCGACCGCGGCGACTACGACGCCTATGCCGGCGGATACGGCGAAGGTGCCCCCTACCGGGAAGCCGGGGCGCGCGGCTACGACAACTACAGCGCCGCGGGCGCCGGCTATGACGCGCCGCCCGGCGGTGATCCCGGGGGCGGCTACGGCGATTACGCGGCCGCTGGCGACCTCTACCAAGAGCAGTACGGCGAGGGCACGGCAGAGCCCGGCGCCGGCCAGAAAGGTAAGAGCGGGCGCACCAAGGCCAAGAAGGGCGGTCCCAAGGATCGCGCCGCCAAGCCCGCCAAGCCTGCGAAGCCGGGCAAGCCGGCCCGGGCGGCCGCCGTGGCAGGCGCCCAGTGGGGCTGGTCGTGCTGGCCGTTGCGGTCGTGCTGGTCGCCGCCGCCGCGGTGTACGTCTTTGTGCTCAACCCGAACTCGAACGGGAAGAACGCCCCCACCGCGGGACCGCTGCCGACCGCGGGCACCGAGCCGGCGGCGCAGGCCTGCGTCAAGGTGTACGGGACGTACTGCCACATCGAGCTCCGGGTCGATGACCCGACGCCCCTGACCACTGGCGAGATCTTCCCGCCGGTGGTCAACAATGAGACCGGCGGCAAGGTCACCAGCTCCTTCAACCTCGTCACCACCAAGGTGGACAAGACCTGCTCGGGCGCGGTGATCGGGGCGAATCTCATCACGCAGCTGAAGGACGGCCACTGCTCGCAGGTGCTGCGCGCGAGCTATGTGTCGGGTAACGGCAAGATGATGGGGACCATCGGCGTGATCAACCTGGAGACCACCAACGAGGCGCATTACGCGGGCAAGGTGGTCGACGAGAACGACTTCATCGCCCCGCTGGCCGCGAGCAAGGGCATCGCGAAGAAGCTCGGCCAGGGCACCGGCGTCGTCGAGGCGGAGTTCAAGGGCCACTACCTGATCCTGACCTGGTCTGAGTTCGTCAATGGTTCCAATCCGTCCACGACGGCGGAAGACAACGAGCTTGAGCAGTTCAGCAGCGACCTGGTAGCGGGCACGGCGAACATCAGCCTGAGCCAGCGGATGGTCACCGGCGCCGCGCCGAGCCCGGGCGCCACCGCGTAGCTAGCCGGGCGGCAACTCAGTCGGCCGCGGTGCGGACGCGCCGGGTGAGGGAGGCGCGGGCGGCCAGCTGGCCCGGCTCCGGATAGCGGACCTCTTCCAGGCAGAGGCCGTGCGGGGGGACGACCTGCACCGCGGGATCCCGGACGGCCGCCGTCAGCACCGCGGCCGGCCAGGACGGCGGGCGACCGCCTTCCCCCACCGGGAGCAGCGCGCCGACTAGGGCGCGCACCATGTTGTGGCAGAACGCGTCGGCGATCACGCAGCCGACCGCCACGCCGTCGGTATCGCGCTGCCAGTCGAGGCGGCGCAGTGCGCGCACGGTGGTGGCGCCCTCCCGGCGGCGGCAGAAGGCGGCGAAGTCATGCTCGCCGACCAGCAGCGAGGCAGCCTCGTTCATGGCGGCCAGGTCGAGCGGGCGCGGATTCCAGAGCGTGTCATGCCGCCGCAGCGGGTCCGCCCGGGCTGGGTCATCGCAGATCCGGTAGGCATACCGCCGCCACAGCGCGGAGAACCGCGCGTCGAATCCTTCGGGGGCGGGGGCTATCGCGCGCACCCGGATGTCCGGCGGCAATGCCCGGGCCAGCCGGCGCAGCGCCGCGGCGCCGTGGACCGTCCACGCCTCGGCGGCCAGGTCGGCGTGCGCGGCCTGCCCGCGCGCGTGCACTCCGGAGTCCGTCCGTCCGGCGACGGTCAGCCGCACCGGCGCCGGCAGCCGGAACACGTGCCCGAGGACCCGGGAGAGCTCCCCCTCCACCGTCCGCTGGCCGGGCTGTGCGGCCCATCCGGAGAAGTCAGTCCCGTCGTATGACAGATCCATCCTGACCCGCACTACGGGGTCAGCACGGTTATCGGTCATCGCAGCAACCTCCCCAGCGGAGTTCCGTAAGCACCGAACCAGGAACCAGGTAACAAGAAACGGGCAGCTCACTAGGTGAGCTGCCCGTTCTCGTTCGTTATGCGGCTGAGAGACTAAGCCTCTGGCTCGGCGGGGTCCTCATCGAGGTCCTCCGCTCCGTCAGCGCCGGCCAGCTCCGCCGCTGTCTCCGCGTCGGCCGCGGCCTCTTCCTCGACGGCCAGCTTCTGCCCGGCGGCGTCCGCCGACTCGTCAAGGTCCTCCGCCCCGTGAGCGCCCGCCAAATCAGCGGCGGTCTCCGCATCGGCAGCGGCCTCCGCCTCAACAGCGGCCTCGGCGACCGAATCCGGCACCGGCGAAGCGGCCGGCGGGCGGCGGGTACGGCGGCGCGACTTGCTCGCGCCGAGCTCCTCCGTGACCAACTCGATGACCGCCATGGGGGCAGCGTCGCCCTTGCGGTGGCCGATCTTGGTGATCCGGGTGTAGCCGCCGGGACGCTCGGCCATGGCCGGGCCGATCTCGGTGAACAGGGTGTGCACGATGCCCTTGTTCGTGATCACGGTCAGCACCTGGCGACGGGCGTGCATATCACCTCGCTTGGCGAAGGTGATCAGCTTCTCCGCGTACGGGCGCAGCCTGCGCGCCCGAGCCTCGGTCGTGGTGATCTTCCCGTGCTCGAAGAGGGAGGTGGCCAGGTTCGCCAGCATGTGCTTCTGGTGAGCCGGGCTGCCGCCCATCCGGGCACCCTTGGTAGGCGTGGGCATTGAAACCCTTTCTGTCGCGCCGACGCCGAATCAGTACTGCTTAGTACTGCTCGGTCTCGACGTAGCTCTCTTCTTCTTCGCCGCCGAAGTTGTCCACGGCGCTGCTCGGGTCGAACCCGGGCGGTGAGTCCTTGAGCGCCAGGCCCATGTCGATCAGCTTCTGCTTGACTTCCTCGATGGACTTCGCGCCGAAGTTCCTTATGTCGAGGAGGTCCTGCTCGCTGCGCGCGACCAGTTCGCCCACGGTGTGGATGCCCTCGCGCTTGAGGCAGTTGTACGACCGAACGGTGAGGTTCAGGTCCTCGATCGGCAGTGCCAGGTCCGCCGCGAGCGCGGCGTCCGTCGGCGACGGGCCGATGTCGATGCCCTCGGCATCGACATTGAGCTCGCGCGCCAGGCCGAACAGTTCGGTCAGCGTCTTTCCGGCGCTGGCCACCGCGTCCCTGGGCCGCATGCACGGCTTGGTCTCGACGTCCAGGATGAGCCGGTCGAAGTCGGTGCGCTGCTCGACTCGGGTGGCTTCCACCTTGTAGGTGACGCGCAGCACGGGCGAGTAGATCGAGTCGATCGGAATCCGGCCGATCTCCTGACCCGGCTGCTTGTTCTGGGTGGCGGAGACGTAACCGCGGCCGCGCTCGACCGTCAGCTCCATCTCCAGCTTGCCCTTGCCGTTGAGGGTCGCGATGTGCAGCTCCGGGTTGTGCACCTCGACGCCCGCGGGCGGCGCGATGTCGGCCGCGGTGACCGCACCCGGACCCTGCTTGCGCAGGTACATCACCACTGGCTCGTCGTGCTCGGAGGAGACGACGAGCTGCTTGAGGTTGAGGATGATGTCGGTGACATCCTCCTTGACCCCGGGCACCGTGGTGAATTCGTGCAGCACGCCCTCGATGCGGATCGACGTGACCGCCGCCCCCGGAATGGAGGACAGCAGGGTCCGCCGGATCGAGTTCCCGATCGTGTAGCCGAAGCCAGGCTCGAGCGGCTCGATCGTGAACTTCGACCGGTAGTCGCCGATCTGCTCCTCACCGAGGGAGGGGCGCTGTGCGATGAGCATGAGACTTTCCTTTCAGGTGCCCGCTATATGACACCGTGAATGGCGGCGGGTGGCTGTCACTCGCCGTTTGTTACTAGGTTACTTCGAGTAGTACTCGACGATGAGCTGCTCTTGGACCTGCGTGTCGATCTGCGCCCGGCCCGGCAGCTGGTGCACGAGGACGCGCATCTGGTCCGGCATGACCTCGAGCCAGGCCGGAACCGTCCGCTCGCCCACCTCCGCGCGGGCGACGACCATCGGCGTCAGCTCGAGCGACTTGCGCGCGACCTCGATGACGTCGTTCTCACGGACCCGGTAGGACGGGATGTTGACCCGGCGCCCGTTCACCATGAGGTGACCGTGGCCGACCAGCTGGCGGGCCATGTCACGGCTCTTGGCGAACCCGGCGCGGAACACGACGTTGTCCAGCCGGCTCTCGAGGATCTGCAGCAGGGTCTCGCCGGTACGGCCGGACTTGCGGGCCGCCTCTTCGTAGTAGCCCTCGAACTGCTTCTCCAGCACACCGTAGATCCGGCGGGCCTTCTGCTTCTCGCGGATCTGCAGCAGGTACTCGCTCTCCTTGGCCCGGATGCGGCCGTGCTCGCCCGGCGGGTACGGCCGGATCTCGATGGCGCACTTGGGCCCATCGCACTTGGAGCCCTTCAGGAAAAGCTTTACCTTCTCGCGGCGGCACAGCTTGCAGTCCGGCCCTGTGTATCGTGCCATCAGTCTCTCCTCACACGCGCCGACGCTTGGGCGGGCGGCAGCCATTATGCGGAACGGGGGTGACGTCCTGAATGGAGCCGACCTCGAGGCCGGTCGCCTGCAGCGACCGGATGGCGGTCTCCCGGCCGGAGCCCGGTCCCTTGACGAAAACGTCGACCTTGCGCATGCCGTGCTCCATGGCGCGGCGGGCCGCGGCCTCCGCGGCCTGCTGGGCCGCGTACGGGGTCGACTTGCGCGAGCCCTTGAACCCGACCTGACCGGAGGAGGCCCACGCGATCACGTTCCCGACCGGGTCGGTGATCGAGACGATGGTGTTGTTGAACGTGGACCGGATGTGAGCATGCCCGTGGGCAATGTTCTTCCGCTCCTTGCGGCGCACCTTCTTGGGCGCGCCCTGCTGGCTGCTCTTGCGCGGCGGCATCTGTCTTTAAGCTCCTGGTTGAGGTGATCACCCGGGGACCGGGTTACTTCTTTCCGGTCTTCTTCTTACCGGCGACGGTCTTCTTCTTGCCCTTGCGGGTACGCGCGTTGGTCTGCGTCCGCTGACCGTGCACCGGAAGCCCCTTGCGGTGCCTGATGCCCTGGTAGCAGCCAATCTCGATCTTGCGGCGGATGTCGGCCGCGACTTCACGGCGGAGGTCACCCTCGACCTGGTAGTTCGCGTCGATCCACTCGCGCAGCCTGGCCAGGTCGTCCTCGCTGAGGGCGTGCACCCGGGTGTCACCGCTCACGCCGGTGGCGGCGAGGGTTTCCGTTGCCCGGGTACGGCCGATGCCATAGACATAGGTCAGGGCGATCTCAAGCCGCTTCTCGCGCGGCAGGTCAACGCCAGAGATACGTGCCATTCTGGGGCAGTTCTCCTTCTTGTCGTGGAGGTCCTCCGCATCGCCTCCCGTCCCTGCCCAGGACGGGCCCCGGCCTCCAACCGGGGGTGCGGCCCAGTGTTAACCGGGCCGCTTGCGATGCGCGTACTACTTCGTTTGGTTCAGCTGTGCGGCTACGCTGCACAGCGCTATCAGGCGCGGCTGGCGGGACTGCTCAGCCCTGGCGCTGCTTGTGCCGGGGGTCCGAGCAGATCACCATGACGCGGCCGTGGCGGCGGATGATCCTGCACTTGCTGCAGATCTTCTTTACGCTCGGCTTGACCTTCACGGCAAACTTCTCCTCATGGCCCATGAAGACGGGCCGGTTAGCTCCAGGCACCGGGGTGCCGGGATGCCCCTACTTGTACCGGTAAACGATGCGACCGCGACTCAGGTCATACGGACTGAGCTCAACGACCACCCGGTCATCGGGCAGAATGCGGATGTAGTGCATCCGCATCTTCCCGCTGATGTGGGCGAGTACTTTGTGCCCGTTGTCCAGCTCCACGCGGAAGAAAGCATTGGGCAATGTCTCGACCACCGTGCCTTCGATCTCGATGGCGCCGTCTTTCTTGGGCATATCCTCCGCGCTTCGTCCTGCGTAGTCTTGGTTGATATCGTGGCTGTTCGCAGCAGCTCAGGCAGACAAGTCGAGCTGGGACGACGGTTCTCCCCCGTGGCATGAGGCCATGCGGAAAGTCGGCCGATGGGCCGCAGCAGAGTCTACTGCACCCCTCCCGCGAACGCGAACCGGCAGCATAACACCACCGCCCCGCGGTCTATTCCGCTGGAGACTCCCGGCGGACCGCGCGGCCGAGTGCGTACGCCCGCACTTGCCAGAGTACGCGACACGGGCATGCGAACCGGCCATTGGAAGCCGCTTCACCTGGGCCAGTAACAAATTCAGCGGGCCGTGCGCTGTTGGCATGTAATCCCCGTGCATCGATGGCACGGGGCGAACTTGGAGGAAAGATGCGCACATCCCTGACCAGCCTGGTGGCAGGCACGGCCATCGCGGCGACGGCGCTGCTGGCCGTAGCGGGCACCGCGAGCGCCAGCACCACGGCGGCATTGAAGCCGACGTCACTGTCGATTGTGGCGGCCAAGACCACCATTACCGTGGGCCAGTGGGACACCGTTGGCGGCACCCTGGCCTCCGGCAAGACCACGCTCCCGGGCCGGATCATCATTCTCGACCGGTACACCGCCAAAGACCCGAAGTGGGTTGCGGTTGAGGAGAAGCTGACTGGCAAGTACGGGAAGGTGGCCTTCGCCGTTGACCCCAAGGTCGAGACGGCCTACAAGCTGGTCTTCAAGGGCGGCACCGTGCACGCGGCCACCCACAGCGGCTGGGTCGTGGTGAAGGTGAAGCCGTTCGTCAAGACGCCGACCACGCTGTCCATCGCCGCGACCCCCGGCACCACCTCCAAGCCGGACACCACGATCAGCGGCGCCCTCACCCTCAGCAAGAGCGGCAAGGCCCTCACCCACCAGTGGGTCTGGCTCGCCTGGGTCGGCAGCAAGGGCGTCGCGCACCGCGAGCGGGCGTTCCTGACCGGCAAGTACGGCAAGGTGACGTTCAAGGTCCACCCCGCCTCGAAGACCACTTACAAACTGCTCTACCTCGGCACCAAGGTGCTGGCCGCCACCCACAGCGGCACCGTCACGGTTGCGGGCTGACCGTAACGGCCCTCACGGGTAGCGTCCGGGCCGGCGGGTCCGCCATCGAAATGGGCGGACCCGCCGACCCGGCGCGCGTTGCTGCGACACCAGGCGCGACCCCGGCCATATGTCAGCATTTGACTGCACGGATGTGGGAGCATGCTGGCGCGATGGAGACCGCCGGGGACGAGTTCGACGAGGCCCTCGCCCATGCAAGATCGGGCGATGAGGCCGGTTTCCTGATGCTCTGGGATGAATTGCAGCCCAGGCTCCTGCGCTACCTCCAGGTACTCGGCTGCGACGACGTTGACGACGTCGCCGGCGAGACCTGGCTGCAGGCGGTCAGAGACCTGCCCAAGTTCAAAAAGGGCGGGGCGGATGAGTTCCGCGCCTGGCTGTTCACTATTGGCAGGCACCGGGCCATCGACGCCGCCCGGTCCCGCAACCGGTTCCGCGACAAGGTGCTTGTGGCCGAGGCCGTCCCGCAGCAGCCGACGTCCGGGAACCCAGTGGAGGACGAGGTGCTGTACGGGCTGTCCACCCGACGGGCCGTCACCCTGGTGGCCGGGCTATCCAAGGACCAGGCCGAGGTTGTGGCCCTGCGCGTCATCGCCGGCCTCGACACCGACGCCGTCGCCCGCATCCTGCGCAAGTCGCCCGGCGCGGTCCGGACCGCCCTGCACCGCGGCCTGCGGACCCTGTCGGAAGATCCGCGGATCCACGAGATCGAGAAGGTAGACCAGTGAGCACCGCCCGTGGTGGCGAGAACAGCGCCTTCGAGCCTGGACTCGAGCACCTGATCGGGGCGCTGACCGCGAGCGGCCATCCGCATGAGCTGGCCGGCCGCGACGCCGCCCGGGCCGCGTTCCGCATGGCCAGCCAGCAGCCGGCGCAGACCGAGCCGACCGGGTCCGGGTGGACGAGGTCTGGGTTGGCCCGGTCCGCGTCGGCCAGGTCTACGTCGACGGTGCCCCCGCGGCGCCGCCGGTCAAGCCGGATCGCGTTGCCTGCCCGGCTGGCCGTCTCCGTCGCCGCTGTCATCGCCGTGCTCGGCGGTCTCACCGCGGCCGCCGCCGCACAGGCTCTCCCCCCTCAGGTGCAGCAGATCGCCTACAACGTGCTCTCGCCGCTAGGCGTGCCGGTCAGCCAGCCCGCGCACTCACATCACGTCCGGTCGGCATCTCCCGGGCGGCCATCGTCGGCCACCGGGCCAGCCGCCGGCCATGGCGGCTGCCCCTGCCCGAGCGCTTCTCCGCAGAACACGGGCACGGGGCCCCAGCACCACCCCGCCCCCAAGCCCAAGCCCAGGGCGAAGGCAAAAACGAACAAGCCGAGGGCCAAGCCCGTGCTTCGGCTGGTATCCGGCCGGCTCAATGACCGCCTGATCGTGGTCGCGGCCGCGGGCAAACCCGGCGGCATCGTGAACCTTACCGAGTTGACCGGCGGCGCCTGGACCAAGGTCGCATCCGCACCGCTCGGGCCGAAGCTGCGGGCGGTCTTCATCCTGCCGGTGACCACCGCGGCCGGTCATCTCTTCCAGGTCGACGTCCACGAGGGCGCCTCGCACGCCGACGTGGCCAGCAACCGCCTCTGGATACCGCGCCGCGCCAAGACCGGCGCCACGGCCATCCAGCCCTCCCCGAGCCCGAGCCCGACCGGCACCGGAAGCCCAACCCCGACGCCGACGCCGACTTTGACCGCGACGACCGCCCCGGCCGGCAGCCCAACCCTCACCGGCAGCCCAAGCCCGAGCGCCGAGCGCGACGGGGAGCCCCACCCCCACGGGAGGCTCCGCTCCGACGCCCACCCCGGACCCGTCCGCCTCAGCGGTATCAGCCCCGCCGCAAACCCCGCAACCGTCAGCAAGCGGGCCCGCGTCGGACCAGGGCGCGGGATGGCGGTGGCACCCGGCTACGGGTGGTCTGGGGGGCGCCTGGCGATGGACAGGCCCCAGGGGATGACGACGAGGAGGAACCAGGGGAGCCAGGCCGCGCCGCCCGCCGCGATGCCGACGCCGAGCCAGACGGCCAGCAGCAGCGCACTGGCCGCCGTCCAGGTGAGCCAGGTCTCGATCTGGCGCGGGAGCATCGCGCCGTCGCCGCGGCGGTTACGGCCGGGGCCGCCCCGGCGGCGCACCGAGCCCGGCGGGGCGGGGCGGATACCCGCCGCGGGCAGCTGGTACAGGTCGATCGCGGGCAGGTCGGTCAGCAGGACGTCAAGGTCACCGACCGTCCTGGCGGCGAACGCCTTGTCCACCCGGTCACTGAACTCTTCGGCGGTTCAGCCGGCCGACCGCGTGGTGCTCGCGCAGCAGCGTCGCGGTTCGCTCCCGGTCCGCGTCCGAGGCGCGCACCCTCGGGTCACCCGACATCGCCATCTCCACCGGGGGCAGTCCGCTTGACGAGGCCGTCATCTTCCCCGCTGACAGCGGTCGCCGCCGACGAGAGATCGCGGCGCTCAAGGCCTACCCCGGCCCGCGCGGCCAAAGCAGACTTTTCGCCGTCAAGCGCGGTCAGCACCCACGGCCCGCCGGGGATGACCGCGACGGTGTGCTCGAAGTGGGCCGCGCGCGAGCCATCGACCGAGACGACCGTCCAGCCATCGTCGAGCTCGGCCACCTGCCGGCCGCCGCGGGTGATCATAGGCTCGATGGCCAGCGCCATCCCGGTCCGCAGCCGGGGCCCCTGCCCGGGCGGCCCGTAGTTCCTGACCGCGGGCTCCATGTGCATCTCGGTCCCGATCCCGTGGCCGGTGTACTCGCGGATAAGGCCGTAGTCGCCGGAGGCGCGCACCGACCGCTCCACCGCGTGCGAGATATCGCTGAGGTGCCGCCCGGGGACCGCCTGCGCGATCCCCGCCCACATCGACGCCTCGCAGGCGTCGAGCAGCGCCTGGTCGGCCGGGTCGATCTCCCCCACCCCAAGCGAGATGGCCGCGTCACCGTGCCATCCGTCGAGGATCGCACCGCAGTCGATGGAGACGATGTCCCCCGCCCGCAGCCGCTGGCTCTCGCTCGGTATCCCGTGCACCACCTGCTCGTTAACCGATGCGCAGATGGAGGCCGGATAGGCCAGGTAGCCAAGGAACGAGGGCACCGCGCCGGCAGTTACGGATCTCGCGCTCCGCGATGGCGTCGAGATCAGCCGTGGTAACGCCCGGCCGGACCGCGTCGGCCAGCACCGCGAGTGTCCGGGCGACCACCTGGCCGGCCGCGTACATGCGCTCGATCTGCGCAGGCACCTTGATCTGGATTGCCGGTTCCCGCCGCAGCCGCATGTCGCACCTCCCGCTATAAAGGTACAGTCCGTCCGGCCCGCCCCGCCCCCCACCGGCTGGCGGTCAGCGGGTGTACGGCTGCAGGGCGTCGAGGGCGCGGGCGGTGACCTCTTCCACCGGTCCAGTCGCGTCGATGCCGACCAGGATGCCCTCGTCGGCGTAGAAGGAGATCAGCGGCTCGGTCTGCTCGTCGTAGACCTCGAGCCGGTGCCGGATCACGTCTTCCTTGTCGTCGTCGCGCTGGAAGAGCTCACCGCCGCAGTCGCCGCACACACCCGGCTGGCTGGGCGGGTCGTAGAGCACATGCCAGACCCGCTCGCACCGCCGGCAGGTGCGGCGGCCGGACAGCCGCCGGACCACCTCGTCGGAGTCGACAACGAGCTCGAGCACCACCGTCAGCCTGATGTCCATCTCGGCCAGCATTTTTTTCAGCGTATCGGCCTGAGGCACGTTCCGCGGGAAGCCATCGAGGAGGAACCCGGACTTCGCATCGGGCTCGGCCAGCCGGTCCCGCACCATCGCGACGGTGACCTCGTCCGGGACGAGGTCACCGCGGTCCATGTACTCCTTGGCCTTGGCGCCGAGTTCGGTGCTGTTGGCCACGTTGTACCGGAAGATGTCACCTGTCGAGATGCGCGGGATCGACATGTGCGACGCGATGAAGTGGGCCTGCGTCCCTTTGCCCGCTCCGGGGTCCTTGTCTGACGCCAAAAAACGCCCTCTGAAATCAGACCGACTATGCCATGATGGCGGAGGCGAATAAATGCCCTTGCCGGTTGAGAGATTTGGAAGATGGTTAAGAGCTTGAGCGAACGAACACCGAAGGCGCGGGTGGTCCGGCTTGGCGGCCGCGAAATCATCGTCGCGGAAGGACAGCATCTCGGGTTTTGGGCCGACATCAGCCATCGCTGCATGACCGCCTCCTGGCCGTCCTTCATCGGCGGAGCCGTGCTGGTGTTCGTCGTCTTCAACGCGATTTTCGCAGGCCTCTACTGGATCGGAGATCAGCCGATCGCGAACGTGCCCGGCGGCGCCTATATCGACTATCTCTATTTCAGCATCGAGACGCTTTCGACCGCCGGCTACGGCGACATGCATCCGCAGACCCATTACGGGCATTTCGTCTCGGCGGTCGAGCTGTTCACAGGCATCTTCTCGATGTCGTTGATGACCGGGTTGATCTTTGCGCGCTTCTCGCGGCCGAATGCCCGGCTGCTATTCGCCGACAATGCGGTCATCTCAAACCATGAGGGCAAGCTGACGCTGATGGTGCGCTTCGTCAACGAACGTCACAACATCATCGCCAACGCCGCCGCCAAATTATGGCTGCTCAGGAACGAGATGAGTTTGGAGGGCCGGGAGTTCCGAAGGTTCTACGAGTTGCCGCTGGTGCGCAACGAGCACCCGGCGCTCGCATTGAGCTGGACGCTTTATCATGTCATCGACGAGCAAAGCCCGCTTTACGGGCTCAGCGCCGCCGACTTCGCGGCAGCCGATGTTTCGCTCGTGGTGGTGGTGTCCGGATACGACGCTGTTGCGGCGCAAACAATCCACGCCCGAAAGAATTACGAATATCCCGCCATTCTGTTTGGGCAGCGCTACGCCGATATCCTCGACCGCACCGAAGACGGCCGGATCAGGATCGACTACGGCAGGTTCCATGAGACTATGGAGGGATAGTCTATCGCATCCGTGCCATGTCAACATTTTCTGTGAGACACGCTCTGCGCGTGCTAAATAGGATCAGGACGTGCCGGAACTGACTCACGTGAAACCCCAGCGGCCCATCGCATCGGAAGACGAGCACCGCGTGCTCGAATTCCGGCCGCGTACCCAGGCCCCGGGCCGGCTGCGGAACCCGGGCGAGCGCAGCGCCAACGAGGGCACGCGAGGCGCGGCGAACGATTTGTCGCGCTATGAGCGAGACCGCAGCGAGCCGGACGATTTCCGCCACCGCATGCTGGCCAACCTTGCGGCGCTGGCTTTTACCATCGCGCTGACCGCGGTTGGAATTTGGCTCGCCATGAGCATTGCGGATCTGCGCAAGACCCAGGACTGCGTGCTGATGGGGCGGCGCGATTGCGCGCGCATCGCGACGCCGCATTTCTGAACGTTTCAGCGGGCGGGCCTTGTCAGGCAGATCTTGTCAGGCAGATCTTGTCAGGCAGGTGTTGTCAGGCACGTCTTTGTCAGGAAACTCTTGCCGGTTTGGCGCCGATATCCGATCTTGGCCCTCTCGCCCGGCTCCATTGAACTCAAGGCGTCGCTCCGATATACGGGCACTCTGCTCCGGGTCGCGGGAATGGGGCATTCCGGGGCGCCGCGCCCGCCTCCCGTGCCACTCTGGAATTTATCCTCAATATATCAAAGGCTTAGTAATGTCCTCCACATTCGATCAGGTCGCCACGATCATCGCTGAAACCTGCGACATCCCGCGCGACACGATCACGCCTGAAAGCCATGCCATCGACGATTTGGGGATCGACAGCCTCGATTTTCTCGACATCGCGTTCGCGATCGACAAGGCGTTCGGGATCAAGCTGCCGCTGGAAAAGTGGACGCAGGAAGTCAATGACGGCAATGCCACCACCGAGCAATATTTCGTCCTGAAAAACCTCAGCGCGCGCATCGACGAACTGGTCGCCGCCAAGGGCGCGAGCACGTAACCGCGCATCATGCATCTCGAATATTTCAAGCTGATCGACCGCATTCTCGACCTCAACACGGCAGAGAAGACCATTGTGGCCGAGGCGCGGGTTCCGGAAACGAGCACGATCTTTGAGGGGCATTTCCCGGGCCACCCGATCATGCCCGGGGTGTTGCTGATTGAATCGATGGCGCAGACCTCGGGCTGGCTATTGCTGGCGCTGATGAAGTTCGAGCGCATGCCGTTTCTGGCCGCGGTCAAGGAAGCCAAGATGCGCGGCTTTGTGTCGCCCGGGGAAGTGCTGACGATCGAGGCCAACGTGCTGCACGAAGGGTCGGGCTATGCCATGACCGAGGCGCGGGTCAAGGTCGGCGGCAAGCTGAGAAGCAACGCGACAATCACCTTCAGCCACGTCCCCTTCCCCAATCCGGAATTGCGCGGACACATGGATGAGGAGGCCAAGCGCATCGGCTTTCCCCAGCAGGCGCTGCTGCCATGACCCAGACGAACGCTTTGAGCCAGGGATCGACGCAAGCGCCGACGGAAGTCTGGATCACCGGCATTGGTCTTGCGACCTCGCTCGGCGAGGGGCTCGACGCGAACTGGGACGCGCTCAATCAACGGCGCATCAATGTCGATGAAAAGAGTTTTGCGCCCTACATCGTCCACCCCTGGGCGCAGGTCAATCTCGACACCCAGATCCCCAAGAAGGGCGACCAGCGCCAGATGGAAGCCTGGCAGCGCATCGGGACCTATGCCGCCGGGCTCGCGCTGGATTCCGCCGGCGTCAAAGGCAACAAGGAAATTCTGGGCCGGATGGACATGGTGATCGCGGCCGGCGGCGGCGAGCGGGACCTTGCGGTCGATTCGGCGATTCTCGAGTGCACAGGCGAAGGGCAATTCGGCGCCCGGCTTCCTCAACGAACGGCTGATGAACGATCTGCGGCCGACCTTGTTTCTGGCGCAGCTCTCCAACCTGCTCGCCGGCAACATTGCCATCGTCCACGGAGTCTGCGGCACCTCGCGCACCTTCATGGGCGAGGAAGCCGCCAGCATCGACGCGGCCCGTATCGCGCTGGCGCGCATCGCCGCCGGCCAGAGCGACATCGTGCTGATCGGCGGCTCGCACAACGGCGAGCGCAAGGACCTTCTGGTTCTCTTCGAGTTCGGCGATTTCAACCTCAAGGACAAATTCGCTCCGGTGTGGGCGCGTCAGGAGAACGCAGGCTTCGCGCTCGGCTCCGCAGGCGCCTTTATTGTCATCGAGTCCAAGGCGCACGCGCTGGCTCGCGGAGCCAAGCCGTTCGCGCGCCTGACCAACGTCGTCGCGGATCGGTCCCGGCGCAAGCAAGTGGGCGACGTCAAGACAACGCTGGAAAATCTTTGGTCACAGCTCGGCAAGCTCGAAAGTAACGGCGCTATCATCACCGGCGCCACCGGCGCCGAACCGGTGACGTCAGAGGAACGATCGTTCCTGAAGCAACATCCGGATTTCGCGGTGCGGGCGACCGGCACCATGTTCGGCCACACCGTGGAAACCCAATTTCCGCTGGGACTGGGCCTGGCTGCGCTTGCGATCTCGCGCGGCAGCTTGTTTCCGCCGAACAATTCCTCGGGGCTGGAGATTGAAATGTCCAAGCCGCCGGCCCAGATTGTAGTGGTAGGCGCAGGTCACTGGCGCGGCGAAGGGATGGCGCTCGTCGAGGCGATTAAGTGACGACGGCGATTTGACTGGTGGGGAAAACATGACAGCACCACGCGACAAATTCGGAAGGCCGATCGTCGTCGTCACCGGCATGGGCGTTGTTACTTCGCTGGGCGCCGGCAAGACCGATAATTGGGCGAAGCTAAGCGCGGGCTGCTCCGGCATCCGCACCGTCACCCGCTTCCCGATCGATGGCCTGAAGACGACCATGGCGGGCACTGTCGATTTCCTGGACGTCGAGCCATTCTCGTCGACCGGACTTACCGAACGTCTCGCCGAACTCGCTACCGAAGAAGCGCTCGAGCAATCCGCCATTGGCTCCAAGGGCGACTTTCCAGGACCGCTGTTTCTTGCCGTCGCACCGGTCGAGGTCGAGTGGCCGCAGCGACTGGAGCTCGGACGCAGCGTCGGAAAGCAGGAACTCGATTACAACGACCTGCTGCAGGTCTCTGGCGGCGGCTTTCTTGATCTGTTCTTCGAGGTAAATCCGGACGCTGGTCGAGAGCCGCGCGAGCAGCCTTGTGGTGTAGTCGAGATCGTTCACGAGGCGCACCCCGAGCGCTTCGAGGTCGGAGATTCTCTTGAGCAAGTCGGAGTTGATCTTCTCCCTGCGTCACAGGAGCCCCGCGTCGATGGGCTCGCACAACTGGAGGTGCTCGATCCCGTCCTGGTAGCAGAAGAGGCCAGGTCCGCAGCATGAGTCGCCGCACGGGAAGGGGTTCGGCTCGGGGCAGCTCGGCGCGGCGCCGCCGCAGCAGACTTGCAGCGTGAGCCAGAGTGCACGCGCCGGGAAGATTCTGGATCGCCGTAAGAAGCGCATCATCAGTGACCCAAGGCGAGCACCCGAGCAGGACCGGCGCACCAGTGCGATAGGTGCGCCGCTTCCAGCGTGGCTGGCGCTCGCGCACGAAGTCGTCAATCCCGTCGATCAGACCCTGAAGCACGTTCTGCCCAAAGAAGGCACGGTTCCCGTCCTCAGGGCCGAGTGGGATGTCGAAGCTGAAGTGCTCAGAGAAGGGGTCTTCAGGCATCTACGCTTAGCATGACCGAAGCGGCTCCCCTGAGATCGCCAGATCGCGCTCTTATCTTCTGGTCCGGGTTGCCGCCGGAGTGACCTGTGACCGCTAAAGGGGTGGTGGGGAGGAGAATCCGCTTGTGACCATCTGGAGCGACATCGACGAACCCGTGCTGCGATGGCTGGTCGAGTGGAGCGACGATCCCGAGTGGCGAAGCAGGATGCTTGAGCTGCCGATGTACCAGCCGGAGGATTGCACCGACGAGCTGAAGCTATCGCTGGACTCGCGCCAGGTTCACGAAGCGCTCACACGGCTCCGTGACTACGGTCTGATTACAGGCGATCTGCACCTCACTGAGTGCGCGATATGGAGCCACCTGCGACTCACGGCAGACGGTCTGGGGCTGCTCGGGGAGTGGCCCGATCTAGATGGCGTGGCGTCGTTCGAGGGACTGCAAGCGCTACTCGCCAGGATTGCGGCCGGCGTCGAGGATGACGATGAGCAGTCAGCGGTGCGTCGTGCGGTGGGCACGATCGGGCGGCTCGGCAAGGGTGTCGTGGACTCGGAGCTGGAATCGCTCGGCGAAGGGATCGCATGAGCACCCTCTGGCAAGATCGAGCCCTTCCCGTACTCAAAGCTTTGCACAACCAGGATTCAGAGCTAGCGGCGGCCGGGATTTTGTTCCTGGGCGGTGGCGAAAGCGACGGCCTTGGGCTCGATCTGACTCCCGGGACCATCCATCAGACTATCCTTCAGCTCGTAGATGCCGGCTATGTCGAGCACGGCGAGGTGTCCTACTACCACCCGAGTGGGGTCACGTTCACCGGCTTGAGAGTCACTGGCCGGGGGCTCCAAGTGCTTGGCGAGTGGCCGCGCTTCGAGGCGATCGTGTCGCCGGTCACGCTGGCGGAGCTGGTAGAGCACCTAGCCGACTACGCGCCGGCTGACGAGGCAACCGACGTGCGACGGGCTGCAGGAGTCGTTGGCGGCATGGCTCGAACCGCAGTGTTCGACGTCGCTCTGGGCTTGGGGAAAGCCTGGGTCAGGCAGCGCCTCGGTCTGCCGGCAGGGTTTAACACGGAGCAACTGGACAGCTCGCGCAGTCTGCCGACGGGTGGTTCCCGCTCTTAGATCGATCCAACGGTTGCCTCTGAGCGCCTCAGCGGTTGGGAAGCGGCATGTCTCTGCATGCTTCGGATTCGTCATCGACTTCCACGACGCGATTGAGCATCCAGTCGGCTAGAGCCTCGGTGGCCTGTGCAGCGTGGTGCTCGATGTGCGCGATGGCATCGCTAAAGAGCGGCAGCTGAGCATCGCGTGGGCGCTGTGGCAGGACGACGAGCCCTGTGTGTAGTTCGGCGTTCGTGCACAGTCCTACGAAGTCGGCGTGGTTGTTCGTGACGAACACGAACTCCTCACTGACCGCGAGTGCCAGCAGCTCATCGTCTCGCATGCCGAGCTGCCCTCGGTCGCGCGTGCATGTCGCCTCGTACCCGTGGGAGTGCGCGTGGCCGACGAGCGCCGGCGTCAGGCACTCGTCGATCCAGAACTTCACGCGCCTCGCGCGGTGCGGAGCTTGGGCACGGGTCGGCTCGCAACCGTGTCCCAGGGGCGTGCGGGACGGCCGCGACGCGGGTTGGCGTGCGCCCACAGCACCGCAACTGGGTAGGCCTCCTCCGGGACGTGCGGGTAGTCCTCGCGCAGTACCTCGTGTGTCTCGCCCATCTCGATCAGGCTCGCGATCGTTCGTACGGGCACGCGGGTTCCCGTGATGACCGGCTCGCCTCCCATCACGGCCGGATTGCGCTCCACGTAGCGGTCGCGCAGACGCGCGTAGGACTCGGCGCGCTCGATCGTCTGCGCGACATCCTCAGTCATCGCCACGCGCAGCGCCTCGGACAGCGCCAGCTCAGAGCCAACGGCCTGCGACTGCGCTCCTGCCAGCCACTTGCGCAGGTGCTGCTTCGCCTTAGTCGGGAGCGCGACATCGATCTGGCGCAGCAGAACGAGCAGCGCGACTTCGTGCGCGGGGAGCAGTGGCTTGCCTTGCTTGCGCTTGGGCTTCACGACGCCCTGCTCGATCGCCTTGTCGATCGCGTTCAGCGGGACGCGACCGATCTCAGCGGCCTCGCGACGGGTCAGTAGTACGGAGGTGGATGCCATAGAAATCTATCCCCAACTATGCAGCACTTTATCACGCCCTGTCGGCCTAACCTAGTCCTGTGGAGTTGCGGATGTCCGAAGCACAAAAGCAGCCGGCTCGCCGCGAGCCCTCCGACGCTGTGCGCGAGATGCTGGCGGTTACACATCGCACCCACGCGTCGGCGCCCCTTCGCCTTCCCTCCGAGCACGGCGTTTTCCCCGACGCGATCATGGCGCAGCCGCTCTGCGCGATCCTGGACGCCCACTGGCTCGGTTTCGACATCAACTACGCATGCGCACGCAATCAGCGAACGGCACTCGTCACGGCTGCGAACCAGCAACTCATTCGTTTGTTCTGCGCTCAGCACGTTGCCAACGAGATCGTCGAGCACGTCGAGACGTGGTCGGTGAGCGCCCGCCGATCGGTCCCGGTCGCGGACTTCCTGCGTCGCTGGTACACGGAATACCTTCCAGTGCTCCGTGTCGTCCCGGACGACGCCATTCCTGGCGCTTGGCTGACGCCTGATGAGCATGCGCGTATTGCCAGACTCGCGATCAAGGACCCAGACGACATCCCATCCGTGAAGCTCGCGCTTGCGATCCGTGGCCTCTATGTCTCTAAGGATGGTCCTGCGGTCGCGGCGGTATACGGCGCGGGCGCAGACCTGATTGACCGCAGTAAGTGGTTGGATCATCTCAAAGCCGGAAGTGATGCCGGCGAGCTGGCCCGAATGGTTAACGGCGCCCATATGGCTGCTGGCCTCACCGGCATGGGCGTGTTCAAGGCAGCACAGAAGGCATATGACACGCTCGGACCGCTCGGCCTTCTTTTTGTGGGCGGCGTCGGATATCTACTGTGGGACTGGATCAGGCAGCCGGAGCGCCAGGGGTTGCGGTCGGGGCTTAGCGACATCTTCATGTTCGTGATGGAGATGGAGCTTCAGCGCAGTGCGCAGCAAGAGGTCTTCGACAAGGCACTGCCGCGCGTGCCGAGCTGGTCTACGCTCGCAGCGGCGAACACCCCCGAGAGCCTGGTCGGGCGAGCAGCGCTCTACACGTTGGCTCGCGAGATGACAGCCCACATCTCCGCGCAAGAGCTGACCGAGACGCTCCGGACGCACGTGCCATGCAGTGAGGCGACCGTTCGTCGGCTTCTGCACGCTACCCCCTGTTTCACAGAGGTCTACCGAGGCAGATGGCAGGTGGGAGCAGATCAGCGGCCCGGGGAAGCCAGCGAACCCGACAGCTACGAGATGGGTTCGAGCATCAGTGCGTCAGCTTCCCCCGACTGCCGCACGACCCGATAGACACCCGGCTCGCCCTCGATCTGAAACTGCTCGCCCAGCGTGACCTCAAGCTCCGGTGCGGAGCCGATCTGCGGGTAATTGTTGAGTCTTGAGCCTACGGGCTGGGGATGGATGAGGACACGGCAGACCCGGTCCTCGCAAGTGAACTGGACGGTCTGAGGTACTGGGATAGGGCCTGGGTCTAGGGCAAGCGTACGCATTCCCCGCATACTGCCACGCGCGGCGACTGGGGCGCCGAGCGGACTCCTAATTCAGGCGTCCGCCGCCCCCAGCATCTCGCCGTACTCTGCCTCTAGCTGCTCCCGTGCGTCGTGGGCATGCCGGTGAGCTTCAAACAAGTGGACGTAGGTGTCCCAGGTCGTTGAGGTCTTTGTGTGTCCGAGTTGGCGGGAGACGAATTGCACATCGCGACCCTGGGCGATCAGGATCGAGGCGAAGGTGTGTCGTAGGCAGTGGAATGTCACGTCTTCCAAGTTCGCGTTTTTGCGGGCGTCGTGGAAGAGGTCGAGCAGGGCGCCCCGGTAGGTCATTGGCCGACGCGGCACGGAACTCTGGAACACGAAATCGGCGTCTGTGGAGAACTCTTCGGCGAGGCGGCGTCGGCGCAGGAGCTTTCCAAGGGTGTCCATCATCACGATGTCGCGTTTCGCCGCCTTCGTCTTCAGCGGATACTCGCTTGCCTTGGCGGCTGAGCTGGAAGCGCACATGGATCACTCCCTCGGTGAAGTCGATGTCGCCCCATTGGAGGGCGAGGACTTCCATCACTCTCATGCCTGTGAATAGTGCGGTTGCGATGATCGCGAGTGCTGGCCCGGCGTGTTCAAGCAGCCTGTCCATCTCCTCGCGGGAGAGGAACCGCTGGCGGGGTTCTCCGGCGCCTGGGCGCTCGCGGGGCAGCAGCTTGTCGGCTGGACTGGCGGGGATGATGTTGTGGCGTGCTGCGTAGCCGAAGACGCCTCTTACTGCCATCCAGCGTGCGCGGATTGTCCATGTCGATGCTTTGAGCTTCCGCTGCTTGCGGTGCCACTCGACAAGATCGTCGGTCGTCATGGACCGGATGCGTCGATGTCCGTAGCCGGGGATGAGGTGCAGCATCACGCCGATTTTGTATGCCTCAAGGGTGCGCGGTCGCAGCTCGCCGATCTCGACAAGGCCTTCGATGTATTGCAGCCATGCGAGCGCTACCTCCTCGACCTTCTCTTTGCCGCCCGTTTCAGGGACGCCACCAGAGCGAACTTCGACGGCCCAGGCGTCGCGCTCGCGGCGGGCCTCCATGAGGCCGACCTCGCCTAGCGTCTTCCACTTCGCCTTGCGCGCGCCTGGCGATGTTGCGCAAGCGATGTATGTCTTGTCGCTTCGGTAGAGGCCTCGCTCTATGCGTATCCGCTCGCTACGCGCCATCAGGTCGCCTGTCTCAGCGGCGGGTGCATGCGGAGAGGCCGAGCAGCGCTGCATCCAGCTCTTGGCGGTGGTAGATCTTTCTCTTGCCGCCGTGCGCGGTGAACGTTCCGTCGGCGCTCAGCTTGCGGAACGTGCCTGCGGGCACTCTCGCGTACTCGACGGCTTCCTCGAAGGTCATCCACGGCGAACCCTCATGCAGGGCTGCGAGCTGGTTGGCCATCTGCTCGGCAAGCCGTGAAGCGAGCCCGTGCGCCAGGGCATCGAGGAAGGCGCCGGGGATCTCGATCGGTCGTGCGTCATCGTCTTCGATCAGACCAGACCCGGGCCGTGATCTCAAGGGTCTGGCAGCAGGGCGCGGCCGGGTGGCTTGATTGCAGGGCCGGCGGCCTTCCTTGGCCTGCCCAATCTGGCGTGCCGGGGCCATTTTCAAGGGATCTTCCGTGGGTTGAGGGCTCATGCTGCGGGCGTGTTGGGCTTGCGGAAGACGAGCACGTCCTCGTGCGCGACGACGTGGGCGCGTTCGCCTCGTGCGCGCATCCGGCGGGCGTGCAGCGTTTGCCAGAACGACGGACGCATCACGATCTCGCTGTCGCGGACCGTGGCGAGCAGGCCGATGATGCGCTGCCAATAGTTCAGGCCGAGGTTCTCGCAGAGCGTGATCGTGTCGCCGCTCAGGTTGTGCAGCTTGCCCCCGGAGCGCATGTCCTTGGTCACGAGCACGAGGAACCCGCCGGGCTTCAGCACGGCGGCGCACGCTTCGTACACCTCCGCCATCGCAGCGAGGTAAGTGCGTCCGCGAGCGTGTCCGAGGTTGGTCTTGTCAGTGCTGTAGTTGCTGGTGTCCTCGCGGCGAATTGGCCCGACGCCGCTGACGAGGTTTGCGTTGGATACGTCCGCGACCTCGCAGGCGTAGGGCGGCGAGGTGAGGATCAGATCGACGCGGCGGTATGCCGTGGGTGCGTGGGTGGCGAGGAGTAGGGGGAGATGGCGTGCGTCGCCTTCGATGACCTGCGCGGACGAGCGTGCGCCCTGGTGTTGAGCGTGCTCGATGTTTGCGCGCGCGAGTGTTGCCCATCTCGGCTCTAGCTCGGTCCCGACTGCTCGGCGGCCGGCGTGGATCGACTCCACGAGTGTCGTGCCGATCCCGCACATCGGATCGAGGACGAGGTCGCCGGGGTCGCTGTAGTTCTCGATCGCACGGCGGGCGAGCGCTGGGAGCATCTTGCCGGGGTGACGGTTCGACTCGGGCAGGTAGCGGCCGTGGCGCTGCCACTGGCTCGTCTTCTGCGCGCACGGCCAAAGCGCCAGCGGCAGATCAGCGGTGCGATACGGCGCGTGGCTCCGCGTCCGCTGTCTGCGTCGCGGCAGGGTTGATGTCGCGGGGCAGCCTTGGTCTCGCGTGCGGCGACGCGCAGGGGTTGGGGTTGCGGGAGTGGTGCTATGCGGGCACATCGGGTTTGCCTTTCGGTTGGTGTTGGTGGGCGTTGCCGAGCCAGTCCTTGTAGTGGTCGGGTTGCTCGGCGGGGATGAAGATCGGTGCGAACGGGCCGCGCGCGGCGAGGTCCGCGAGGGTCACAAACGACGCCGGTGGTGTGCCGTAGCGCGTATGCGCGGGGTCAGAGCGGTGCAGCGCGATCACCCGTTGGATGCGCGTGCGTGTGGCGGCCGGCGCCTGGTCGGCGAGCACCACGAGCACTAGTGGAAACGTGCGGTAGTGGGCGCGCCAGAGCGGCCCGTCGGGCGCGTCCGGCGGCGCCGGTTTGGGCTTGTAGTGCTGTAGCTGCGCGTAGCGCGCGAGCTTCGCGGCCAGCTGCTCGGGCGGGATCGTCCCTCGGTCGAGCTCGATGAATCGCTGGTGAAGGATCAGCGACTCATCCGGCGCGGTTTGCAGGTAGGAGAGAAGCGCGTCGGCGACCAGCAGGTGTGCGCCGCTGCGACTGCGCGCGGCGGTGAAGGGGTGCGCGATCTCGTGCCGCCACGCCAACGGCCCGCAGTTGTCCCCGGCCCGCTCACGTGCGGCTTTGACGAAAGCGATCCCGGTGTCGTTGACCGCGAGGGTGTGAGCGCGCAGCAGTCCTGCCGCCTGCGCGGGGGTGGTGAGCCGGCGCCGGGTCTCGGCGAGCGTACCGGCCGCTTGGAGGGTGTCGGCTCCTCTCGCGGTGATGAACCACAGACCTTGCCGGCGTGGACCGGCGGCTTGTTCGGCGAGCCCGCGATCGGCGAGCCCGGTCAAGATGCGATGCGTCCAGCGTCGTAGCGTGCAGGGTGTGTGCAGGTCGTGGACTTGGCGGACAGTCATTAGCCGGTGCTGATGCAGGCTCTGGAGCACTTCGATCGCCACGGCCGGCGCCGTGTCGCGCCGGCTCATCGCTCATCACCCCCGGCAGCAGGAAGCGAGGGCAGCACCGACCGCGCCGGCTCACCGCCGCTGGTCCCGCCGGTTTTGGTTGTGAGGTGAGCGCGGATGCGGTCGTCGAGTGTGTCGAGTGCTCGGATCGTCTCGGCGGCGTTCGCCCTGCCGGATGCTTGGTCGATCGCGGGTTGTATGTGTGGGACTTGCTCGGGGTGGTGCGCGGCGGCGAACAGCTCAGTGACGGCCAGGTTCTGGAACTGGAAGGGGCGGGTCAGCTCGCCGTGGTGGGTGGCTTGCGCGATGAACGTGTGGCGCGGCAGGCCGGTGATCGCGTTTGCTGGCGGGTCTGAGGCCCACTCGCGGGCAATCAGCGCGGCGGCGTGCGCGTTCAGCGCGGTCGCGATCAGGTGCGAGCGGTTGGTCGTCAGCGCGTTCAGAGTCGCGCTCGTCAAACGCTCCGGGTTTTGATTCAGCAGGGTCGCCCGGATCCCGTACTTCGCGGTCTGCTCCAAAAGTGCGGCGAGGTTCCCCGACGATGCGCCGTCGTAGGTCTGCACCTCGTCGAGGAACACGTAGAACTCGCGGCGCTTCTCGGGCGGGATGTGCGCGCGGCCCTTCGCGGCGTGCAACAGGTCGAAGACGAGGAGGTTTGCGAGGAGCCGGTCGCGGGCGCCTCCGGCGCCGGGGCACGCGAGAACGATCCGTCCCTGGTTCATCGCCTTGGCGATGTCGTAGGTGGTGTGCTGTGAGCCGAGCAGTGCGGCGAGCTGTGTGGAGGAGCGCAGCCGGTCGATCAGGTTCGTTACAGGGGTGATCGCCTCCTCGGCCATCCGTGGGAACCGCTCTGAGAAGAACTGGCGGCGCGGAACGGAGAGGTACGGCAGGACGGCCTCTAGTGTACCGCGCCGTTAGTTCGTTGTAGAAGTCGTGATATGGAGTCCAGGATCTGCTCTGCGGTCTTGACCCAGATGAACGGCTTGGGGTTCTCGTTCCATGCCGTCACCCAGTTGCGGATGTCCTTCTCCAATGCTTGGACGCTGCGGTGATCTGAGCGGCGCAGCAGATCGTCTGTGAGGTAAGCGAACCACCGCTCGACCTGGTTGATCCAGCTGGAGTACGTCGGGGTGTAGTGCATGTGAAACCGTGGGTGTGCGTCAAGCCAGCGCTGGATGGCGGGGCTCTTGTGGGTGCCGTAGTTATCACAGACGAGGTGCACGTCGAGATGCTCGGGAACCTGGCTGTCGATCTTGGCCAAGAACTTCTTGAACTCGATCGCGCGGTGGCGGCGGTGCGTTGAGCTGATGACGGTCCCGTCTGCGGTGTTGAACGCGGCGAACAGGCTGGTCGTGCCGTGGCGCAGGTAGTCGTGGGTGCGCTTCTCAGGCATGCCGGGCATCATTGGGAACGCCGGCTGGGAGCGCGCCAAGGCTTGCACCTGGCTCTTCTCATCCACCGAGAGCACCACCGCGGCCTCGGGCGGGTTCAGGTACAAGCCGCAGATGTCATAGACCTTCTCCACAAACAGCGGGTCGTTGGAGAGCTTGAAGGTGTCGGCGCGGTGGGGCTTGAGATCAAATGCCCGCCAGATCCGCCCGATCGTCGACTTCGACAGTCCCGAGCGCTCGGCCATCTTCGCGCGCGACCAATGCGTCGCGTTCTCGGGTGTGGACTCCAAGGTCGCGACGACCACATCCTCGACCTGCTCGGCGGTGATACTCGCCGGCCGGCCCGGCCGCGGATCGTCCGAGAGGCCGTCCAGCCGCAGCTCACAAAACCGTCGGCGCCACTTCCCGACCGTCGGCGTTGACACCCCACACACCTCCGCCACATCCTTATTCGAGTACCCCTCCGCGCACCCCAAAACGATCCGTGAGCGCAACGCCAACGCCTGCGAGGACTTCCTGCGTCGCTCCCACCGCACCAACTGGTCACGCTCGCCATCAGTCAACTCCAACACCTGCTTGGGCCGTCCAGTTCTCGGCATACCACAGCATACCACACTTAAGCATCGAACTTAAGGCGCGAGACACTAGCCACTCGGGGTTGCCGAGCAGCGTGGGTATCTGAAAGATCGTGGGTTGAAGGTCGGCGGGAAGGGCGGTCGATAGCTCGATCAGCGCAGCCGTCGCCTGGGTGGTGAGGGTGAGCGCGCGGTTGTTTCGCTCGCCCCACTGGAGAGCGGAGGCGAACGAGTCCACGATCGCCTCGACCCGCCGCTCCCTGCCGTCGTCGGAGAGGCCGCGTGCGGCGAGGAGGTTCCAGCCGGGTTGTCCCTCCCGCGAGCGGGTGCCGACAAGGTCAAGCTCGATGATCCGGTTGGCTAGCTCGGGCTCGGTGAGGCAGCTCTTGATTCGCCGGATTGCGTCCTCGTGTGGGTCGAGGAACATGCCGCCGTGCCCGGAGCGGACAAGGCTTAGAAACTGGGTGATCGCAAGCTCGGTCTTCCCCCATCGGCTGCGGCCGGCGGTGTAGGTAAAGAACGTGTCCGCGAGCCGCAGCCCGACGATCCGCTGCCCCCGCTCTCCGGTCACGCGACCGAGGGGAAGCACGTCGCGCTGCCCCGTGTACTCCGGCAGGTTGCGTGGTGGCGGGTAGACCGCGGCGCCCAGGCGCAGCACGTCCGGCGCGGCACAGTTGATCGTCGGGGGCTTCAAGAACCCCGCGACCTCACGGGCGCTCACGACACCTTGACGGGCGGGCCGGAACAGGCCGGTGTCCATCCGCCGGTCAAACCACGAACGCCGGCCGGGAAGGTCTGAGCCGAGGAACGCGAGGCCGAGCAGCCGCACGCCGACGACCCGGAACGAGTTGGCGGCGGCCCAGGCATCGAAGCAGCCGAGCAGTCCTTGCAATCGTTCGGCGACCATGCCCTTCACCGGGGCTTGGCAGCGCACCAGGACCTGCATGTGAAACAGCGGCTCGTTCTGCAACACCTTCGCCGCGATCTGCTCGCGCTGCGCTCGCTGCTCCACAACATCAGCCGCCGGCTGACGACCAACCTGCCGGCCACCGCCAGCCAGCACATCGAGCACCCCGCCGCTGTTGTAGCGGACGGTCGGGTTATCGCGGCGGGCTTGTCGAGTAGCCGGCGCCTGAGCCGTCGCCGTGCCCCGGCGGTGCATGGCAGAAGATCGACCGCGACCTGCGCCCGCTCCCGCGAAGGGTCAAGGCCGGCGAGCACGCGGGCGAAGCTCTGAAGCGGGTCGGGGTCGAGCGACAGGTGCGCAAGCGGCTCGCTGCTTGCCTGCGCGAGGCGAAGCTCGGCGCGCATCACACACTCGTCCTCCCTCAGCGGGGGCTCGGGGTCGGCGCGGCGGACCTGTACCCGGTCGTAGTTGCTGAGCGCCGAGCGGATCGCTGGCAGCGCGCGCTCGGGCACCACCAGCGAGTAGCGCATCGCTCCCTCGCTGTTGTCGAGCAGCACCCGCACGGCGCTCGCGCGCGGGTCAAGCCAGCCGCCGACGAGCCGCCGGACACGTGAAAGCTGAGCGGCGCAGCGAAGCACACCGTCAAGCGTCGGCGCGAACGAGTCGGGGGCGAGCACGACGAGCCGCACACGCCGGGAAAGCGCACGACGAGTCACGACGACACGACACGTGAGCGCCGCTAGCAACAGCAGCGTCACCGGCACGGCCGCATACGCGACGAGTGCTCCAGCGTGCAGGGCGAGCCATGCGGGCAGCACACGGTCACGCAACAGCGCGAGCGCCACCAGCACGCCAACAACAGCCACCAGCGGCCGAGCGTCCTGTGAGGGGCGGCGAGTCACAGGCAGTTACCCATACAGATAGAGATCTCGAAAAACGCGAAGCCGCGCAATCCCGCACCAGCAAGCCGGAAAGCCGCAATCCGCCGACCGCGCTGTTGGTCCCTCAGTTGGTACCGCAGTCGGTCCCTCAGTTGGTACCTCTGTTGGTCCTCGCGAATGGCGGTCATTCGTGCCGTCCATTTCCTTGGCGCGGCACGCCGGGTGGCTGGGCGTACCCGTAGATGGGGGCGGCCTCGCTCGCGCTGGTCGCGCGGGCTGGCTGGAATGGGCCGACGATGGCGACGTGGTTTGCGTAGTTGCCCTCGATGGTCGTGATCTGCCCGTCGGGGTAGACGCGCTGCACGATCCCGACGTGCGCGCTTTCGCTCGGCCCGGCGCCGTAGAAGACGGCATCACCCGGCGCGGGTCTCGCGCTCGGCGGGAGGACCCTGCCGCCGTGTTCTCGCGCCCAGGTGTAGAGCGACCCCGAGTAGCCGTAGGTGGCGGTCGAGCCGGGGAGCGGCACCCCGGCGTGCTGCCACACCCATGCGGCGAACAGCGAGCACCACTCCTCGCACGGCCCGTAGATCGTGCATTGCGACCCTTCGGGGTGCTCGCCTTGGCCGATCTGGCTTTCAGCGACCCGGACGATCTGCGAGCTGCTTGCCGCTTCGGGAGCGAACGCGCTCGCGCTGCATCCGCTGGTCGAGACTGGCTGCGAGAGCGGCGGGTTGGTCGGGGAAGGGGAGCCGGTGCCGGTGAACCCGTATTGCACGGCGCGGGCCATCACCTCGTCCGCGTAGCTCACGGTGCTGTCGGAGCACGCCCCGTAGTAGTGGCAAGCGGCTTGGCGGTATTCGGCGTAGCTGCCGCCGGTCGCGGGGGCGCGCATGTCTTCGCGCAGGATGCGCGCGGCGGTGTAGATCGCGTCCGCCGGATCGTTGATGTCGGGGGCGTGGCCGGGGTGCGCTGAGACGGCGTAGCGTTCCCACAAGGTCGGGCCGGCGCCGGGGCTGCAACCGCTTCCCCGGACGTAGGCGATCTGCATAGGCCCGGCGCACCCGCTGCTGTTGGTGCCGGCGCACTCCCCGTTGTTGCACTCTTGCGCTCCGATCGACGCGAGGAATGACCAGTCGATGTCGAACTTGCTGCCGGCCTGTTGGTAGAGGCGCAGCCGTTCTGGTGGGATGCTCTGAAGCGCGTAAGCGGAAGGGGTGGGTCCGGTGGACGCGAGCGCCGGTTCACTGCCGGGCTGGCAGCCGGTGAAGCTCGCGCCGAGCACCGCGACGGCGATGCCGAAGATCGCGAGCAGGGCGAGGCCTGTGCTGCCTGCCCCGGCTGCGAGCCACCACATCACCTTGCCGGACGGCTTGCGCATCACGGGCCGTCCAGTCCTGTGACGAGCAGCCGGCCGCCTTCGGATGCAAGGACAAGCCCGACCGAGTAGTCGATCAGCCCGCCGTCGTTGACCACCGCGCTCACCGTGACCTCGCCGGCCGAGCCGGCGGCGGCGGCGAGGTGCAGCGATAGGACTCGTGGGCGGCGCGCTTGCGCTGCCGGCGGGACACGCGGCGGGTGCGCCTGAAGGGAACGGATCAGCGCCGGGGTGGCGTCCTCGATCTGCCCGGCCGGGGTGTGCCCGTACACGTAGCCGAGGTAGCCGGCGAGGAAACGCTCCGCCGTCTGCTTCGCTTCGTGTTCAGACGCGCTCATGTCGTTCTCGGCGGCGGCCGGTGGCGGGCTGAGCGGGGTGCTCCGGGCCGGGTAGCGGGCTTGACTAGCTGGCTGGGTGAGCGCCAGCAGCACCGTGACCGCGCCGAGGATCACGACGACAGCGGCCATCGCGGTGCGGCGCTCGTGCTCGGCGATCGGCCGGTCGCGCTGCCGGCGCATCCACGCGGCCGTACTCATCGCCGGTGCTCCAGTAGCGCGGCGAGTCGCCTGCGGGCGGCGTCGGCGTGCGCAGGGTTGGGGTCGATCCCGAGGTATTGGCGGCCACGGCGAACCGCGACGATCCCGGTCTCCCCGGTAGAGCAGAACGGGTCGATCACGAGGCAGCGCCCGCGCCCGTCTTTGTGGGTGCAGGTTGCCTGCCAGCGCTTACACCGCTCGGTGTGCTTGAACGGCGCTCCGCATACCCCGCACGCGCACGGGACGGTGCTCGCAACGACGCACCACTCGATCACCTCTCGTGGCGGTATCCCGGCGGCGCCGGGCGACGGGACGCACCATGCGCGGCGAGGCCTCGGGCAGCGCTGGCAGCCTCGCCCCGGCCGCTGCGCGACGGGATACCGGGCACACAGGGGGCTTTGAGGTGAACCGGCTCCCGCTGGGGCCGGTGGGTGAAGAGAAAGTCGGGCTGCTTTGTGAGCAGTAGGACCCCTCTTGGAATCGTGCTCGCGGTGCGCGGCTGAACCCAACGGGGTGTCCTTGAGCGCAGCCTGTCAGGAGTGGTGGGGAGTTGCCTCCCCTGGTGAGTGCGAAGCCAGAGCGTCCCGTCGGCGCGGAGTACCCGGTGAACCTCATCGAGCACGGCGAGCAGGTAGGGGATCGGGGCGTCTCGCCTGGGGCTGGTGACACAGGTTTGCGCCCACTGGTCGGGTAGCTCACTCAGGAGAGTGAGCGGGTCTGTCTGTTCGATACGGAAGCTCATGCGGGCTCCTCCGGTGTGTCGGGTGGGTGTTGAGTCGGGATCAGGCGATCCGCGCCTAGACCGTTGAGGTGAATCTCGACGTGGGGCTGGGCTGCGGCGGCTCACGGGCGGTTCATGGGTGGTTTTGGTGGCTTGCGACGCCGCGCCATTTGTGTGAGGCGCGTGGCGTAGTAGAGGGTCTGTAGGCGGCTGTTGCCGTCGCGCCCTGCGTGGGGGCCGGCGGTCGCCGTCAGCAAGTCGCTGGTCAGCCGCTCGCGCTGGATGAACACCATCCACAGGAACATGGCCTGGAGCACGAACGCGAGCAGCCATCCGAGGTTTGAGGTGGCGTCCGCGAGGGCTTGACTGACCGCGAGCGTTACCGCCAGGATCAGGCTGTAGATCACCTTCCGCGCGAGGTAGCCCGCGAGCTTGCCTAGCCACGCGCGGAAAAAGTCGTGTCCGCGTCCGGGGAATATCCCGATCAGCAACGCGACCGGCGCGAAAGAGAGCAGCAGGAGTAGTAGGAGCTGAGCGAGGATCACTCCGAGAGCGAGCGCGCCCAGGAGCAGGAACGCGCCGACCTCGCCGAGCAGAATCACGATCGAGAGCAGCAGGCGCTGGTATTGGCCGCCCTTGCCCATCGCTTCGGCGGCCGGCTCGTCCGCCTTCCCGAGCGTATAGCTACCGTTGCCCTTGCCGGGGTCAGACGACGGGAGGTCCCCGGTGTCGCCCTTTTCGAGCGCTTCGTGCTCGCTGTTACGCGCCTTTGACTGGAAGGGGTAGGCGAGAAAGTGTGAGGCGTACTTGTTGCGGTTGTTTATGCACGCCTTGCCCTGCGCGCGGACTTCGCTGCCGGCTTCAAGCTGGGAGGCAAGCTGAGCGTCCTGCCCGGCGCTCCCGCTCAATGGGCGAACAGCGACCGACTTCGATCCGCTGGTGCAGTGCTCGATCCCTCCGAACTCAAGGACGGTCCACGGGTCCAGCACGAGCAGCGAAAAGAGCTGGTTACTAGCGGCAGTCTTGGCCTGCTGTTCGTTGCCGATACTGCCTTGGCTAGTAAGTGACAGCAGCGACGTTGAAAGCTGGTTTGACAATCTGCTCGCTGGGGCGATTGTCCGCTGCGGCTGTGTGACGATCCCGATCGCCAGCACGCAATACAGCAGCGACACGGCGAGCGCACCGGCCGTCTCGGTGTAGCGGCGCTGCACGAGTGCCTTCCACATCGCCCAGCACCCGGCGAGCACGATCGCGGCGACGAGCCACGGCGCTCCGAATGTGTTGGTGTAGAGGTTGTGGATCGCGCTCGCAACGGGTGTGAGCGCACCGGATCCGGGGGTGCCGTTCCCGTTAACCAAATCTAGGTTGAACGCAAACGCGAAAAGGATGATTACCGCGTTCGCCAAGAACGAGGTAATGAGCCAGATGATCTGCGCGATAAAGAACGCGATCAGCGGTGGCACACCGGAGACGTCCACACCGCTGAACACCCCGACGCTGACTCCGGGGAAGTATTGGTCGAGCTGATAGTTAGCGAGCGGGTAGCGGCCGACCAATCCGCCCGATGGGAGCTGAGGCGCGGGGCCGATGTTGCTGTAGACGTCATTCGCTCCAGCGGACGGGCCGGCGAGCAGCACGAACGCCGCCGTCAGAGTGAGGAGGAGCGCGACCCGGCGCCGCCGCGTTGAGGTCAGACGACGTAGGGCGTGGAGAATGGCGGGCTTCATGCCTCGCTCCTTCCGGCTGTTGTGGGGTGGTCGCGAGCGTTTGCAGCAGGTGTGGGTAAACGAGGTCGATCTGCACCTCGCCGACGCGGCCGTGCAGGTCGCGCATGAGGCAGCGCCCGGCGCGGAACTCGCGGACCCGGCCGACAAGCTCACGGGTCGGCTCAAGTCCGATGAACCGCAGAGCGGCGCTCGCGGCGTCGTCGGAGTCCTGGCCGAAGACGAAGACGACACCGATCAGGTCCGAGAGGTCTCCGAGGTCCCCAATCCGATGCGTCCCCAAGAGCAAGGTCGCGTTGAACGCGCGGCCCAACCTGACCAGCCGGTTGATGATCTGCCGTCCCTGCGGGGAGGCGAGCAGGAACCAAATCTCGTCCAGGCCGACGACCTTGTGCCGCGAGCGGTCGCGTGAGATCAACTGGAGTGCATACGCCGCGACGAGTGAGAGCGTGGCGACGGACACCCGCTCCGCGCGTGTGTAGGTGTCGCGGGCCGCTGAGGGTTCGGGGAGCGACAGGCCGGGCATACGGATCGTCGTGACCGGCCGGTCAACTTGAATGTCTGCGCTCTTACCGCCGCCGAACCCGAGCCGTGCGAGGCCGAAGTCGCGGATCACTTCCAGCGCTTCGCCGGCCTCGCGGGCGGTGGCGCGCTCGCTTGCTTGCAAGCAGATCGACTACGCGGGAGAGGCTGCGTGATCCCTCACTTACCGTGTCCTTGACCGCGAGCGAAACGGCGTTCTCCCATGACGCCGTGTTGCCGGGCAAAAGCTCAAGCAGATACGAGCAGGCAAGTTCCTCTCGCAAGTCCTCGAGGCCGATCGCGAGCGGGTCGAGCTTGCCCTGCTGCGCAGGGTCACCCGAAAGCTCAAGGACCTGCACGCGGTCCTGTAGCTCGGGAAGCAGGTGAAAGCGCGTGGTCGGGCTTCGGGTCGAAGTCCACCACGAGCGACCCGCGACGCTCGGCGGCGTACTCGATCGCCTCTGCCGCAACCGTCTTGCCGGACCCCAAGGTGCCGATCAGTAGGACCGCTGAGGCGCGGTCTTCCCTCGGTGCCTGCGTCGGATCGAACCGGACGGGCAAGGGTGCCCCGGTCGGGGTGTATCCGAGATATGGGCCGCGTTGGGAGCCGACCATCCGGCTCCCGGTCGGGATCAGTGCTCCGAACTGCTCGACGGTGAGCTGTTGGGTGTAGTCGCGCATCACGCCCACCCGTCCGGTCGCGGTAGGTGGGCGAGCCAAAGCTGGTGCTGCAACCCGGCGGGGCGGTGCAGGGTGATGTCGCCGTACTGCTCTTTGAGCACGGCGACGCGGCGCTCTAGCTCCTCCTCGCTGGCGGCGCCGACGGCGAGTGAGATCTGCGCGTAGAGCATCGGCGGGTGCCCGCCTGCCTGTAGCTGCGCCTCGTACTCGCGTGCGAGAACCCGGTCGGCGCCGGCCATGAGACTCGGGCCGTGCGCGGCACCCTCGACCTGCTCGTTATAGGCGTGCTCCACGTCGGCGATCCGCTTGCGGACCTGCGCGAGCGCCTGCCGGTTCCCCAACCACTGTGCGTGAAGGCACGCATCGACGGGGAAGCCGACCGCCTCCAACGGGGCGAACAGCGCCTCGGCGGTCGCGCCGGGGAACTCGGGTGCGTCGGCGAGCGCGCCGAGTGTGAGCATCGCCTGATAGCAACGCCCCTGCTCGCCATCCACCACGAGCGTCTGCTTCTGCTCAGTGATCGCGGCGTTCGCGCACCGCTCAAGGTCATGGCCGAGCGGCTGAAACGCCGCGCCGCCACCGGGAGCCGACACGATGATCGCGTCGGGCTGCCAGTGATGGTCAAGCTCGGGCTCGCTTACCCCGCGACACGCGGCGCGGCGTAGCAGCCATTGAAGCTCGGCGGTCCTCGCGCGCCGCGCCCCGATCACACCGTTCACTCGCTCATACACGCGCTGCTCGCGGGTGGCAAGTTCCGCTAGTTCGCCGGCCGGGATCGGCGAAGCTGTACCGATCCCGGCCAGCTCCTCGACACGACGGCGAACACGATCGACGCTCCTGACGAGCCCCGACCCGACACCCGTTGGTCGGTTGCCGGCGAGCGAGACAGCGAGGTACACCTCCGGGGTGTGCGAGCCGAGTTCATGTAGCCGCCGCTCGTGCCCGGCGAGGAACGCCCGCCACGCATCGGCGCTCTGGTGGCGGTCATCGAGCAGCCGTTCGGTGTGAGCGACGTACCGCTCGGCCGGATAGGCGCGGTGGACACGCCACACAGAAAAGTCGGCGGCGATCGTGTGCGCGAGTCGCTGTAGGCGGCGCTGTAGCGACCACTTCTCCCCGGTAGGGAGATACGGGTAGGAGGTCATCGCCAGCCGGTACAGGCCGGCGGGCTCGCCACCACGCCCGAGGAGCACGTTGCCGTGCGCGTAGCGAAGCGGGAAGGTCATGGCCGGACCTCCGCGACCTGGCCGTCAGTCAGCTCGATCACTTCGGCAAGCCGCTCGCCGTTGCGCAGTCGGTGTCCCTCGGAGTGCCTGACGATCAGCCGGCCACGGCCGGCAATCACGGCGACTGGGCGGCCGAACACGAGCCGCGCCGGGCCTCGCACCTTTCCGTGGTGAAGCACGGGCGCGTGCTCATCGGGGGCGACCCAGACTTGCGGCGCCCACACCTGCGCCTCGCCATCCACGCAGACAGCGCGATCAAGCGATCGGCGCGCGGCGCGTGCCCGCAGCGAAAGCAGCGACGTCAGATAGCGGTGTGCGGGCCGCCCGTCCGGGGAGGCCTGACCTGCAAGAGTGGCGACCATGCCGGGCGCGATCAGCAGCCGCAGCGGCCAGTCAAGCCACCCCAACACCACGCCCGCCAGCAGCGTTGCCACGAACCCCGCGAGCGCACCTATGAGCGCACCGGGCCAGCCGTGCGAGCTTGCACCAAGCAGGCCGCCAATCGCGCCGAGCACGAGCGCGAACAGGATCGAGCGCTGGCTCAGCACGAGGATCGCCACGAGTGCGGCGAACGCCCAGCCAAGCCATTCAAGCGGCACGCCGCCGGGGACCGGCAGGCGCCGACCGTCGATCTGGTAGATACGCCGGTCGGGCCTGAATATCCGCTGGTAAGAGCGGATCGTGTGTGGAGAATCACTCATCGCCAATCAGCTCCTCGCGGCTCACCCGAAGACCTGTTTGCCGATGCCTTCAGCGGCTTTGGCGATGTCAGACGGCGCGAACACCATCCACGCGACAACGATCGCGGCGAACAAGAACACCGCCAGCTCGGTGTAGCGCCGGTTTAGGAGAAACATCAAGCTGATGACGCCGACGATCCCGCCGTAAAGCTCCCCCGCGTAATGCTTGAGAAGGCCTCCGACGTTCGCACCAACATCGTTACCCGCCGCGAGAGCGACGGCCGGGAGCAAAGCCACTGTGTAGATCGCCAGCAAACCGCACAGGCCGATACGCCGTATGTGTGACATGCAAATCACTTCCTCTGCGCTTGCGAGGTTCCGGTGCTGACGGGCTGTGTCACCGTCACACCGCTTGTCGTTGTGGGCACGCGGGAAGTGGTGTCGAAGTAGGAGGCGATGCCGCGAACCAGCAGCAGCAGCACACAGCCCCACAACAACACACGACCCGCGAAACGCGCCAGCCGCTTAACACTCTCGGGCTGACTTTCACTAGTTGTCGTCCTACGGAAAACAGTCATAGGGCGACGGTAGACGGCGCACGCCCAAACAACCACAAGCGCACATCATGTGAAAGCAATTGCTTACATCAAATATGAAAGCAAGCGCTTTCATAAGCAGCCTGCGACAGCCCAGCACGCATCCCTCCGATGCACACCGGGCTCACGACCACGCTGTGCGTGGCGTCTATGCGGCGAGCTTCACAACGTCGGCCAGCTCGTCAATCTGGCCGGTGATGCTCGCGAGAACCTGGTCGAGAAGGCGACAGGTCGAGAAGTCAGCTAGCGAGTAGTACACAGAGGTCCCATCACGCTTGCGCGCGACGATACCAGCCCGATGCAGGATGCTGAGGTGGCGTGAAACGTTCTGCGGAGTGCAGGGCATCTTGCTAGACAGATCCTGCACGGTGCTCTCGTGCTGTTCGAGCAGCACCAGCAGTTGCACACGGGTAGGATCAGCGAGAAGGGTAAGGCGACCCGTCACGAGAGCGACCACAGACTCAGACCAAGCCGGACTCATCTCAAGACCCCTAACGACCTAGATAAGCGAACTGTTCCGTATTACCGACCTGTCCAGGCGGGACGGGACGTTCGGAACCGACGGGCCGTGCTCCACTGGGACGCCCGGCCGCCTGACTGGGCCGCTTTACGACAGTGGGCGGCGCTCCAGAACTAGGCCGAACCACATATGTAATGTGCCTGCGCCGAGGCCGACGCTTGGGTCCTGCGTTGTGATGGTGCGCTCGTGTAGCGTGGGCTTGTGGTCGTGGATGGGGATAGCTCAGCTCGACGACGACCACGGCGAGCAAGAGCACGATCAGCACCCCTACCAAGCACACCAGCCATCGGGCCGCCAGCCACTCTGCAATGGTCACCGCAGGCGCGGGTGCCGAAGGTGCCGGCGGACTCGCCTGCTCCCCCAGGCTCGACGGTGATGCGCTCGGCGGTGAATCGGGCGGAGGGTCATCGTCAAACCACTCGCTCTCAGAAAACGGGTCCATGATTGTTAATGCGAGCACCGCCGCCGGAGAGACAACGAATACGCGAGCCATAGCGTTAAAACGCTACGCCCACCGTGGTGACGGCGGGCGTAAAGTCTGAATCCGGGCCACGCGCCAGCGCGGCTGGCAAGCAGTGTCAGTGCTGAACGGTCACACGCACTGGCTTACTGTGGGCGCTCAGGAACGGGTATCCGCCGTTCGGCACGGTGGCTGCTCTGAATAGATACGAGGTGCCGGCGCCGAGCGTGAACACGTACTTGTATGTCCACCGGCCTTTGCTCGTGGTGGGTAGCACTTCGATTGTGCGCCAGCGTCCGCTGTAGAAAATCTCCATTTGTACCGACTCGCCTCCAGTGGGGACGTATCCGCCGGCTAGCTGGCCGGTGAACGTGACTGCGCGGCCAAGTCGTGCTCGGTGAGGCGCGTGCATTGACACGGCACCTTGCACACCCTCGTGAACGTCGATGGTGGCAGCCGGGATGGTGTCGAGGGTGTGTGAGTAGTAGGCGATCTGCAGCAGTCGTGATGGTCCGTTGGGGACCTTGATCTTCCATGCCCCCGTGGAGTTGGTCGTGGTGCTGGCGGCGGAGGTGGTCGCTGGCGAGCCGACGATCTGTTGGAGGAGCTTGATTTGCGCGTTCTTGATCGGGGCGCCGGTTGGTGTGGTGAGACGTCCCGTGAGCGTGATCGCGGAGTGGTCGAGAGCGCGCGTGACGGACTTGGGTTCGTTCGCGGTGAGGCTGAGCTTCGCTGCGTCGTCGCACGGGCTCCCGTTGCACGGTCCTCTTTCCGGTGGCGAGGGGGTCGCAGATACCAGGGGCGTGCTCTGGGAGGTCGAGCCGGGGTGGTTTTGGAGCTGGATTGTCTTGTCGAACACGACTGACTTGTTGCCGGCGGCGTCTTCTACCGCGACTTCGACCAAGTGCGGGCCGTCGGCGAAAGACGTGGTTGGCAGTTCGATCCTGACCGGCGCTTCCTGTGGGCAAGGGTTCGCGTAGTGGAAGTTCAGCGCATTTTCATAGGTGCCGTAGGCGACACAGCGGCCGTATTCGGTGTTCGGCGTGGCCGCCCATACGTTGCCGCCGTCGATGGCAGCCGTCACCCGGTAGACGCCGGGCCCTTCTTTGTCGTGGGCAGTGAAGGCGATGTTTGCGGTGCCGCTGACCGGGCTTTCGGTGAGGCTGCCGGTCAAGCCGGTCGCTTCGGGGGTCGCCGTGCTGTGCAGCAGGATCGTGGCGGTGCTGATGCTCAGTTCTGCGTTGACGCCGCCCGTCGCGCATTTGCTTTGGCCCAAGGGCGCTTTGCAGTCCGCTTTGGCGTTCATAAGCCACCACTCGGTGTCGGGGATAGTGACTGTCGCGTTGTGGACGCCGCTGCACGATTCGGTGCAGCTTGCGAGGACTTCCCGGCCCGTTTCTGTCGTTCGACCGCGAAGGACGCTTCGCCTCCGGGGCTCGTCATCGCGATCTTTGCGACGCCTCCGGCAATCAACGATCCCAGCGGCGCCTGGTACACGTAGTTCGGGCCGCTCCCCGGTTCGGAGTCCAGGGCGCCTTCGTCGCGGAGCGTCATCGCGCCGCCGGGTTCGTTGCAGGTGTCGAGGTGCCCGGACATCTGTGGGTAGTTCACATCGGAATGGGAGAACCAGTCTTCGGGGACGATGGTTTCTTCGCCTTCCGAGCAGACGGTCTGCGCGAAGTAACCCGGCCGTGGCGACGCTGGTGGGGGCGTGGACGCTTGGGCGGCGGGCGTGAGGCCGCCGAAGAGGGGCAGTCGCGCTGGGCAGGACGCGACAACGGCGAGGGCCGTGACGGCGAGCATCACAGCGGCGAGCGCTCGGCTGGGGATCGCGGTGGGGATCATCGTTTGGAGTCCTTTCCAATGGTCTTTGCTTGTGGTCACTTGCCGAGGTAGTTGAGGCTGGTGCCTCCGCCGCTATGTGACGGCGGCGGCGATTCTTCGACATACCCGGATGGGTGGGTATTCGCTGTTACGGCGACAGGCTTTTGTGGGGCGGTGCCTCCGCCCGTGCCTCCACCGAGCGCGAGATATCCGAGGTCGTGACTCGGCGGCGATGTCGAATGGTGCTTGGCACGAGCCGGGGTCGCGGCGTGCGGAGTGGTCGGCGTCCGGGTGGAGGTCAGTCCGCCGGCAACTGTCGTCGGCTCGATGCTCGATGCGGATGCGCTCGCGGCCGGGTGCGCAGCGACCTTGTGATGGTGGTGGACAGGCGGGGGCGCTTCAAGGGAGTGGACAACTCTCGCGCCGACGCCGGCACCCGCGATCACGATGGCGGAGGTCGCGGCGGCTGCCTTGACCAGCCCGCCGCCGCCGAGCACCCCGGCCGCGCGCTCGGCCGTCGCGGTCCCGTTCGGCGCGCGGCCCGTGGAGAGCAGAGAGGTCAGTCGCTCGATCCAGCGGCCGTGTAGGTGGACGGCGAGCATCGGCGGCGGCAGGAAAGCCGCGCTCGCGGCGCGCTGGAACTCACGGCCGCTCATCTCCCGCAAAAGGGTGGTGTAGGAGGATCGACAGCCAGCGCACGCGGCGAGGTGCGCCCGTGCGATCTTCTCTTGCTCGGCCTCTGCGGTCCCGTGAGCGTGCGCGTGGATCGCCTGCTCGCGGTAGTCGCACAAACGCCCGGCGGCCGTGATTGCCGCGACCTGATCGAGCTTGCGCTGCGCGCTACGCGACGCGGCGAGCACGGTCTTGATCGGCTCGCCCAAGGCCTTCGCGGCACGCTTTACGCCCAGGTTGTGGGTCGCCATCACCGCGACTACCCGCTGCTCGAACGGGTCGAGCTGCGCCATGAGGTCGGCGGCCGTGGCGATCCGCTCACGCGCGGCAACCAAGTCGAAGGGCTCGCTGTCGTCGCTGAGCACGTCGGCGACGGGCTCGAAGTCCACGCGGCGGCGGGAGCCGACGTGCAGATCATGGCGACCGGAGCGATGCTCGACCAGCAGATAGCCGATTGAGGCCCAGAACGCGCCCTGTAGGTGCTCCTCGCTACGGATCGGCTTGCTGGACATCACGACCAAGCCGATCGCCTCGTCCACGATCTCATCGCGCACATGGGCAGGCATCCCCGCCACGTCGCGCCGCCAGTCGAGCCGCTTGCGCAGCTCCGCGCGCCTGGCCTTCAGCGCGTGCGCCGCCTCCTCAGGAGACAGCGCGCCCTGCCGGCCCGGCGCCCGCACGAGCCACCGCGTATGGCCGCGCCGCACCAGCGGCAAACCGGCGGGCCGGGGTATCGCGGCAGATTGAGCAGAAGAGGCCATCACCCCGTTAATGCGAGCTGGTGCCTCAGCGCGACAATCAATTTCATCCAGGGGCAGAGAAGCCGTCGCCGACGACGGCCCCGTACCGGAGCGACGGCTATTCCAGCGCATACGCGATCACGTCCCCTTTCAAGGACTATTCGGCAGGCCGGACTAGTGCTGTAGGCGCGCAACCCAGCCGTCAGCAGACCTCCGGTCGCAGCCGTCCCCTCAGAGGGCGATGATTCTCGCGTGCCCGACGTGCTACTAGCCCCCTATCTGCCGCTCTCCGATGAGGCTCGTATAGGTCCGTGGCGGCTCGTACCGTTCAAGGCGCTTAACGAGGCCGAGACGATACCTGTGGAGTTCCGCCGTCCGGTGTCGCGGTTGATCGATGCGTACCGCTTGCCTAGGGGTGGCGGGTCCACACTCGGGGCAATAGCGTTTCCTTGCGATGCTCAGGTCGGCGCTTCATTTAGCTCTCGACACTGCGGACGCTCGGACATGCACTCCTCGTGGGGGCGGTAGCGAATAATCCGCTCATGGCAGTGCCGGAAGACGAGCAGGAGCCAAACGCTGGCTGGGCTGGCGCTACGGCAGAGAACGCCTTGCTTTACGGACATCCGATCGGTCAAGGCGATTCATACGCAGTCCAGACAGGTGTCCTGGTGAAGGTGACTTCGATCAGCCACGCGCCGGACGACGAGCCGCTGCCGAAGGTCATCCCGCCGGTCGGGCTTCCGCGGCCTTTGTTCTGCATCTTCGACTACGAGCTTGCTGATGCAGCGTATGTCGCTCTAAACACGCAAGACGTATCAGCTCGGCGGCTGCATCGAGCCTTGGACTGGTGCCGGATCGCGCTGAGCAACGCGGAGGCAGTGACTCTCGATGTCCGTGTGGGTGCGACACGGGCGGCATTGGAGGTGTTGACTGGGGCCGGGGACGAAACCAGGCGTCTCGTCCGTGCCTACGGCCGCTTGGTACGCGAGGACGATACCTCTGCCGCAAGCCACGATGATGTCTTTTGGGCCAAGGGCACCGTGGAGCTGACATCGGACGAATGGTGGATCACAAGACTCTGCGAATTGCGAAACGCGATCGTTCACGGCGATGATGTACCAGCTGAGCTATGGGAACACAAAGGCCAGCACCAGCTGAACCATATGCACGATCGACTTATCGCAATCCTGAAAACCCATGTAGCCGCTGCCGCTAACGATCCACTACTCCGGAGCCCGCTGGCAGACCGGGTGTTTTGCAGGATCGGCGAGGAACTGGCCGAGCGAATGCGCCAAGATCGTCGATGACCGTGAACGGCCCAGGACCGGACTTCCTCAAGGTTGACGATTGGCTCGGCAAGTCGGAGCCGACGGTGTGCAGCCAGCTCGTCATGCCAGTGCTGCAAGAGCTTGGCTACGGCGAGCACACGCTGCACAAGGTCCTGGAGCAACAGACATACACGCTCAAGGACCCGAACATCCAGAAGGGCAGCAAGAGGCAGGTGCGTCTCGACTACCAGCCACGTGTGTACGAGGAGGGGCTGTGGATCATGGAGGTCAAGGGCACGGACGAGAAGGTTTCGCGGAAGACGCTCGGGCAGGTCCGCGACTACGCGATCCACCCCGAGGTGCGGGCCGCGCTCATGGTCACGGTGGACGCCGCCGGCTTCCGCGTTTTTGACCCGTGGGATGAGCACTGGGACGAGCCGATCTTGACGATCGGCGTCAACGAGATCGGGGGGCGGCTTGGCGAACTGCGAGCGGTCCTCGGCGTACAGCAGGTTGCGCAGTTCATTCGCCAGCGCCACTTCCAACACCTCAGGCGCGCTATGTCCGCGTCTCTTGAGTTCGGCGTGCTCACGGACGCCGAAAAGGAATGGCGGGAGCTGGTGAAGGACGTGCAGGCAAACATTGACGCAAAGCGGCGAGAGCTACACCGCAAGGTCGCCGACGAGTACGAGGCTCTGAACGAGAGCGTTTTGCGCAACAGCGGCGTCTGGGGTGTCGCCCAGCAGAACAACCAACCGTGGATCGGGTCCGTGCGCGAGTGGCGAGATTTCAGGGACGCAGTGCTGTATCAGCCAGAGGTGCAAAGGCCGACGCAGATCATGTCGGCGTGGAGGGCCGTGGAAGCGGTCTACAAAGCTCAGTGTGCCGGGGGCGCCCATCTCCAGCGCGCTCTCTGGTGGCTCCATATCGTCGTACTCGGCGGCTGCCTGAAACTACGCGGTGGGCCCGGCTGCGAGCCTTACGCGACCGACTACGCGCGACAGGAGATTCGGAACGCCCTGCTGGAGTTTCCAGACGACGAGGTGGAGCGCGCGTTCTGGCGGTTGCAGCGCGTCCTCATCCCCATGACGGTTCGCGTCGGTGGGTTCTTCCCCTTCCAGGACATGTCGGAGCAGGCAAAGGCGAAACTCAGCCCGGAGGACCGCATCCGCTACCGGATGGACCCCACGTGGTTCTACATGCACATGGTGCGCGCCTCGCTCGTGAAGCATGTAAGCCAGATCGAGCCGTGGACTGCGGAGCGTATTGACGCGGAGAGGGCGGAGGTTCAGAAGTCTCCGCTTCTCCAGAACACACCAAGCGTAGAGTGGATCGGCCCACTCGGCGACCCGTGGCTTGCGACCTGGCAAGAAATGAGCCCGTTGTTGGAGTGCGGACTCGCTACCTTGAACGACAACCCGGAGGGCGACGACCTCCTGGATGACCCGGAACTGCGCGCAGTCATCATTGAGGCAGCACACAGCGAGCACGAGCTACTGCGGCGCCCGGCGGTGCCTCTTGCGAAGCGGCTCGGGCTGGAGATCGGCAAGGAACTTAACCAGCACAGCACCTCTTCGCCCGGCTGAGCAGCCGCGCCGCGATCTAGATAGCGGCGCGAAAGCCGGTCGGTGAGACTCCGAAGCAGCCCCGGAACGCGCGGGCGAAGTGGGGAGGTTGGCGGTAGCCGACCTGTAGCGCCACGTCGCGCACGGGGATCGCGGGCTGGGAGAGCAACTCGGCAGCGGCGCTCATCCGTCTGGCGACTAGATCGTCATGGAAGGTGCTATCGCTGAACTGAGCGAAGGCGCGCTGTATCTGGCGAGGGGAGGTTGCGAGCGCCTTAGCGACCATCTCGACCGTCAAAGGTTTGCGGTAGTGACACTTGATCGCCACGCACGCCAGCAAATACAGCCGGCGACGCTCGATGAGCGTGTGCTGGCGCAGACTTGGTGGAGGCGGTCTGCGTGCTTTCGCTGCGGCGGGTACTACGTCTAGGGGGAAATGCAGGCGTAGTAGCTGGTAGATGCGCCCACGGCTGAGGTCGAATCGCTCGCCGATCTCATCGAGGGTAAGGCCCGTGACTGCGCGGAGTCGGAAGATTTCCCGCTCGCGCTCGGTCTGGATGTGCTGTCCGTTTCGGGAGAACGTGAGGCCGTGGCGATGTAGCTCGCAGATGATCTCGTACAGCTCCAGTCCCTTGCTGAACTTGGGGTGCTGGATCAGGTCGCCGCTCCCATGTTCAAGTAGCTGGTCAACCAGGTAGATGTCGGCCGCTTTCAGGCAGGCAAGGGCGGCCGGGCTCAGGTCAAGCTCGGTGACGTGCATGATTTCGCGGGGCGACGCTAGAGCGTCATTATTTGGTCGAAGCTCTTGGCGACCTCGGAGACGATCGCCCGGTCGCCACGGCGTTCGATGAGCCCGGCGCCATCCAGACGACTCAGCGCGTCGGTGATCGCGAGCTTCTGCTTCTTCTTCTTTGCACTGAAAGCGTAGCGGAGGTCCTGCTCAGAGAGCGGGCCCTGGCCGTCCCTGTCGCGTACCAGCAGCGATTCGAGGACAGCTTTGTCCCAGTGGCGCTCGCGCTCCGAGGCGGGGTCCTTGGGCGACTGCGTGATCTCGTGGAAACGCACGGCCGGATGCGAGGCGGTCGCCAAGTCATTCCAGCGGTGGACGAGGCCCGCTATGCGCAGGCGCGCGAGGCTGGCGGGGACATTGCCGGGGGTGCTGATCGTGCGGGCGATCTCGGCTTCTGACCACGGCCGCTGCCTGTCGCCGTCGAGCATGAGTTCGAGGACGGCTTTGTCGAGGCAGGCGTTTGCTTCGGATTCGACTGAGCTACGTTGATCGGGCATGGGAGTCATAACCTCCTGTGTCACGGTCCCGGGCGGGGTTGCCGCCTCGCGCCGGGGCCATATTCGTTAGGACTTGTCTACATCTACAGTGCTTTTCGAGGCTCAGCGCGCGCGGTGAACGACTCCGGCACAAGGCCGTCACGGTCATGTAACGCGCCGGCATCGGGCTATACCGCCAGCAGCGAGCCTGGGAGTTCGGGGCGAGACGGTAGCCGACGCCACGAGTCGCGGGCACCCATTCCTCGGCGCCCGCGTGAGCAAGCGCGCGTCGCAGCCGGCAGGCGTGGGAGTCCAGGGTTCTCGTCGTGCCAGCGGAGCGGAAGCCCCACACTTCTCGCAGCAACTCATCCTTGGTGTAGACGCGCTCGGGTTCCCGCGCAAGATGCACGAGCAGCGCGTACTCCAGCCGGCGCAGGCCGACACGCATCACTCCGACCGAGACCTCATGCGCTGCTGTGTCGATCCGAAGCTCGCGGTACTCAATCACGCCAGGAATGTTCCCCGCTGGGTCTCGGCGCACGAGCGCCTGCACGCGGGCGCGAACGAAGCTCGGTGTAGGCAAAGGGGGCGCGCGAGCACGTCGTCTGCTCCGGCGTCGAACCCGCGCAGCACGTCGCCCAGCTCGCCGTTTGGGCTCATCCAGAGCGTGCGTAGACCTGGCTTGACCTCGGGGGCGAACGCTCCCGCTCGCAGTTGGCGGAGAACATCGAGCCCGGTACCCCTGCGCGTGGCTCGCCCGAAGATCACGAGGTCGACCTCGTAGGCGTCGCACGCCGCGCGCAGCTTCGCAGGGTCGCTGGCGCGGCGAACCTCATAGCCATCGAGTGCCAACTCGTCGGCTAGCGCCAGGTTCACGTGCTCCTCGCCATACAGGAGCAGGACAGCCCGGCTCATGGTCAAGCACCCACCCAGAGCGTCGAGCGAGTGCTGAACGGGATACTCGGGAACGCCGGCCCGCGTTGTGACGGGCTCGACAGATGCTGCGCTCATTCGGCCTCCTTTCGAGCACCGAAGACGCGCGTCAACGAGCACACCGGATCATCCGCAGACAGCTCTACGGTGGAGGCATGGCATCGAAGGGTAGGTGACTTCGGTGCTACAGGCCGGGCGGGTGCGTCAACACCTGCCCGGCCAAATCGGTTTTTGGGCTTGCTGGCGATCAGAGCAGACCTACCGGCGGAAGCTTTGGGGCCGAACAGGACACGGCCAAGAGCGGTGTCGCCTGGCTTCGTTCTTGGCCACTACGCTAGCTCCGATGGCCGCGAAGAAGGACAAGCGCCGCATCAAGCAGGGTCGTCAGCGGCCCGGAGAGCCACAGCGGCTACCAGGTCCACGAACACGTCTGAAGGATCTGTTCACGACGATGAAGACGGTCACGTCGGCTGGCGACAGAGCAATTGCACAGACGCCAGCGGAAGGGAGCGAGCTGGTCAGATTCGACGCGGAAGTGCTGGTGCGTGGAGTAAACGCCGTCAAGTCGGCACGGCTACTACTGGAGAACGCACATTGGGAGTCGGCAGCTGGTCCGGTCCGCCAGCTTTTTGAGCTGTTGGTCAACGTAGAACACATCGCCGCGCAACCTGATCGTGAGGAGGCGGTGTTCCGCTTTGCGAAGTTTGGGTTGCTGCAGATGGTGCGCAGCCAGCGCGTGATGCTTGACTATGAGCAGGCGACCGGTCGCCCTGTCGATCAGGGTCGTGCTGCCACGCTCGACGGCCTTCTTGAGCATGGGTTCCCCGAGTTCCGAAAAGTGGATGCGAAAGGTCGCGTCGTCTGGGCAAGGAGCTGGTGTGGCAAGAACGTCAAGGCGTTGACACGGGGTTCGCGCAACGCTCTCCGACATGCTCAGTACGAGCAGCTATTTGTGTTGTGGTCCGAGCAGGTGCACGCCGCGCCAGCGGCGCTCATGGGCGGTCTCTTTCCGTCTGGCGCTACCGGCGGCATAGCGAGCATCGTCGCTCTCGATGATTTGCGCGTCGCGGAAACGGGGTCGATGGCCGTGACGCTGTTCGCCGAACTGTGGCGCGTACTACCGACGGTTGCGCCGCTCGACGATCACGTTCTCGGCGGGTGGGCGACAGCACTCATACGGCTGGCCCAAACACTCGGCGCTCCCATGCCGGTAAGTGTGGACGGAGCCTCTGGCGCTTTTGCTGGCGATCGGTCACAAGGCCGTGATTGAGCATATGAGATTGGTTGCGTTGCCAGCTCCGCCTACTCGGGTCGTACGCTGGGACGATGGATCCGTTCGAATGGCTATCGCTCGCTCGGCTGATACGCCCACGCCTGGTTGCGGTTGTCGTCGCGGTGGCGTTCGTTGCGTTCCCTCACGTCGCGGAGTTCGTGTTCTGGCGGGCTGTCCACGCACGTGCAGCACAGATCACCTCGGAGTTCAATCAGGCTTTGCGCCCGATGCTCGCTCATGCGCGCCACCATACGCTCGCTACGCCAAGGGCCACCGCGCACAAATAGATGCGCTGGAGGTCGGCCTGGCGATCTCTTTAGAGTTCAAAGGTGCTTTCCAGCAGCGCCTCCTGATCCGGCCGAAGTCGGAGCCGGACTCGACGGGCTAGAGTCTTCGGTCGAATCGCCAAGTCGCCGAGCGGTACTCCCGGCTTGCGCAGTGCTCGGAGTTCAACTGACGTCTCCCAAGCCCAGCCGTCCAGTTCGGATACGTCAGGTTCGCCGATGACCTCCCACACCTCGCTTACCTCATATGAACCGTTCCAGTAGCCCCCTATGAGATCGCCAACCTCGTAGCTTGGCTTGCCCATCGGCTCGCCATGACGAGTTATCTTCGGCGAACCATCCGAATTGAAACTCAGAGGCTCGAAAAAGATCAGCCGACCGCCGATCTCGGGGAGATCGGTAGGTGATTTGCGGGGAGAGAGCGCGTTGCCCTCACGGAATGTCTTAAGCCATACGGCCATTTTATGTTCCCTTCCTCGTGGTCAGGGTTCGGACACCGCGTGGATGTCCCTTATCCGCCATCGTAGCCCATGACTTGCCGGTTGGCATCATGGAGAACGTGCGCAAGCTTCTCCCACCGACCCCCTGGAACAGCCCTCAGGCAATAGAACACGAGCTTGACCTGCTCGCATCGGAGATCATCGTGCTCGTCGAGCCACAGGAGCTGCTGCGTAAGCCGAAGAGCTCGAAGCAGGGAGCGCAATTCGCATACAGGGAGGAGGTGTTCAAGGATGAGGCGCGCCGTCAGTCGGCAGAACTCGGACGCCGTATGTTCGCCGAACCGACGCCGGTTTCCATTCAGCTTGAGATCCACGTTCCAGAAGGTGGGCAGCAGCCGCTGATGCCGGGCGTCGTCAAGGCCTACATCGACGCGCTTCAGGGGATCGCGTACGACAACGATCGCCAGATCGAGCACCTCGTAGTGCACCGCCGTGGTCTCGACCACCCAATGATGGACGGTTACCAACCCGAAGGGCAGTGGCCGGAAGGGCCAAGTGTACATCGAGATCAAGCCGCTAGAGGCATACACACGACTGTACGACCGCACCTTCCGCCGCTTGATCTTCCGTGGCCACGCCGAGTCGCCATTCCGAAACAATTGGGGCATCCGGGACGAGACGAAGCTCCTGAAGCTCAAAATAAAGCGCAGCGCCATGTCCGATGGATCCGGCGCCCAGGCCACCGACAACCTGATCGCCTTGCATGAGGAGGAGCGGCTGACATCGGGGACGTTCGCCGACATCGACCGGCCCGGCCCGCTCTCCGACGACATGCGCAGGGCATTCCGGCTTTTTCCTGCGCACAACCTGCACTCGGCTTTGCGCGGCGTCAGTGGCTCTCGACTGATGCTTCCTCTACGCGGGATGGGCAAGGGCACTAGCTCCGCGTGGGAGAGCGAGGTTGAGCGGCGGATCGAGCGGCATCGCCGACACCTCCTCATGGCGCGCGCGCCGCTGCATAGCTGGGTTGCGCTCGACATCGCTGTCCGAGGCGAAACAACCGACGGCATGGATCTCGACAACCTCGCGCGACTGATCATCAAACGCTTCGAGAAAGTCTTTTGCGTGCGTGACGGTACGGTGGCCTCGTACCGGGTCTACCGGGCGGTTGGGTCGCCCGAGGGAATACAAGTACGTGTGATGAGCGATGCCCGAATGCTGGGCCTGGGGATCGCGCTCGGGGAATCGCGGGGCCAGATGGTCGATGCCGTCTACGGCGGCCAGCAGCCCAGCGGAAAAGCCCGAGCCTAGCCCCAGCGATCCAACGGCAGCGTCCCCGGAAAGCCGGCTCCGTCCGCTGATCCTAAAGCGCCTGCTTGATCTTTGCTTGATCTCTGCTGTGGCCCGCCGCTGCCGCCAGTCCCAAAACATGCCAATTAGCAGGCATTTCTCAAGTGGAGCCAGCCGGGATCGAACCGGCGACCTCCTGCTTGCAAAGCAGGCGCTCTCCCAGCTGAGCTATGGCCCCAGGAGCTTCAAATACGTCGCGCGGCGCCGTTCTCCCCTTCAAACGATGCTCGCGCGACCCTTCGGAGCTACTCGAACGACAGCCGCTCTTGGCCCGGTACGGCTCGGGCGGGGGCTCCCTGTCGCGATCGCCCGGAAGCTCCCACTCCAGCGGGTCGTCCGCGGGCGGCTCGCCACCGTGCGCGGCGACGGTCGGCCCATCGAGCGGGGGCTCCGGCGCCCCCGGGTCGGCGGCATCAGGGTCCTCCTCCATCGCCGCCTGCATGTCGAGCTCGGCTGTCTCCTGACCACCGGCGGCCAGGTCGGCGACGCGGTCCTCCGGCCTGCCCTGGGGCGAGACGGGCGTCGAGATCGTGAGCGCCGCATCGGGAGCTGGGGCCTCGATGTCGGCAGGCATTTCCTCAGCAGCGTGCACAGCGCCGTCGATCGGCTCGTCGACCAGCCCAGGCGTCAGCGCCTCCTGCTCCTCGCGGGCAATCGCACTCGGGTCGCCGCCCCTGCGGCGCTTCAGCTCCAAGTGTTCGCGTATGGCTTCGTCGAGCAGTCCCATCGCGCTCGGAAACCATACTGCCCCGCCGCTCTCCGTTCATGCCACTACACTTTCCCAGCCGTCTGCGCCGCGCTCTTCGGGCGCGTACGGGGCTATAGCTCAGCTGGGAGAGCGCCTGGATCGCACCCAGGAGGTCGGGGGTTCGAGTCCCCCTAGCTCCATTGCTCAGCGAAGTGCAAACCCAGCCAGACTCGTTGGCTGAGGTTTGCGCTTCCTGGCTGCCCCCCATGCGAGACCAGCAGACGATCTGGTCCGCATGACTGCAGCGCAGTCGCATCGACGCGCCTTCTCGGACCGAGCCAGAGCTGTCTGCAGGTCGTCGTCAGCGTGATGCGCCTTAGCGCGGTGGGCCGTGGCATCGATCACCGAGCCAGGATCGACGCCGGACATACGCCGGAACAGCACAAGCGCCGTGTCCTCGGTCAGCCCTGAAACTAGGTCGTTCACAAGACGCGACCGAGCCTCGGGCGTAACGGCCGAGTCAAGCCTTTTCTGGTAGGCCGGCGGCAGCAGCCGTCGCTCACCATCGGCCTTGGTCGCACCCTCGTACCATGCACAGAGCTTGCCAATAACTTCTCTCCGCCCTTCCTCATGACGGCAAGTGAGGGGCGCATGACGACGTATACCCACGTGAGATCCTTGAGGACATCGACCTGTGCTTCCAGCTCATCGTCGATGACGATCTCCGCCTGACCCGGCGCGCTTCCCTCCTCTAGCTTAAACGCTTCCAAATATTGCGTGATGAGATTTGAGGCCATGCCGCGTAGGTCTGCGCGCTGATCGTCTCTTCCTTCGTATGCCTCATCGATGCCCGCGAACTTGAGTACGTCTTCGAGCGCCGCGATACGTTTGTGGATCTCGGTGCGGCCAGCTGCATGTAGCCCCTCAGCGAAGTGCTCGAGCTCTTTGCTGCGATGCCCGCTCGCTGTGCCCCGCCCGCAGAGCAGATGGAGTGGCACCAGACCTGCTTGGTAGAAGTCCTGGAGATCGTGGACGGCGTAGGTGACGTCGTCGGCCCAATCCATGATGCGCGCGGTAAGCGAAGGCTCGTCCGGCTGACTATCGCGGCGGACCCAGGCAAAGGCGCCCTTATCCGGCTCGTACGCTCCCCACTTGCTCTTCCTTTTGTCGCTCCCCTCGATCTCGCGTAGCCATGGGTACTTGAGAATCCCATTGAGAGTCCTACGCGTGAGCATCAGCCCAGGACTGTCCATGGTCCTGACCGCGAGATTCGTCACGATTCTGAACGTCTGCGGGTTGCCCTCGAAGCTCGCGCTCGTGGTGTCCCGCAAGATCTGCTCCGCCACATGACCAAACGGGGGATGCCCCAGATCATGCGCTAGGCCAGCGGCCTCGGCGGCGTCGGGGTCGAGCTCGCCGAGTGCCCGGGCTGCGCGTGGCCCAATCGCATCCGTGTCGCGCAGAAGCTTTTCGGCCAAGCGACGTGCCACCTGCGCGACCTTCAGCGAATGCGTCAGACGTGTATGGAACGTGTGACCCGACTCCGAGCCTGTGACCTGGGTAACCCCGCCGAGGCGCTGCAGAGCCGAGCAGTAGAGGATCCGATCCCGGTCTCGTTGAGCGGGAGTCCGATACCTCCCGCGAGAGTCCCCATCAGCTTCGATATCGCCCGGCACCGGAGTTCCGCTCGCGTCCAACGGAACCGCCGGTAGTCGCTCATCTAGGCGAGCGAGTGCTCCATCTGACAGGAGGGTGATCGAAGCGCGCATCCGCGCCGATCACCCTAGCCGGCGTACTGGACGTGGAGCCGGTTGTTCAACCGCAGATCATCGCTTGCAATGAGGTCATTGAGAGCGATGCTCACCAGCGTCGACGGATAGCCGTTCTGCACTGTTTCACGCAGCTCTTGGGCGCTCCACCACCGACCCGGGTCATCCCTCGCCACCCGCAGCAACTCGCTCCGAACCGCAGAAACCTGCTCCGCACTATCTATACGTTGCGAAAGATCAGCCACCAGATGCTCCAATTGATCGGGTAAAAAAGGACCTCATTAATTACGCAGCACGGTTTAGCGGGTCCTTCGGACGTCCCCGCGCTCCGCCAGGCGCGCAACAGGATGGAGGGCCAGCGTCCCACGAGCGACAGCTCGGAGTAGCGAGCCCGAGCCTCCCCCACAGCGCTGTCGGTGGCGACGAGCCAGCAACGGCCGCTTCCGTCTACCTGGAGTGCAGCTGCACCAGGGCCTGTCACCGCCCACGCCCGCGGACCCTCGACGCTGATCACAATCCAAATGTCGCGCTCGCCAGCTATGAGGAGGCGCTGTACGTCGGCCCGGATCAGATCCCAGGCTACGGCGGCTGCCTTTTGCGACACGCCGCGGCGGGCCGGGGCGAAAGCGATCGCGGTTTCGACCGCGTCGTGCTCGGTGAAGGGCGGATCAGCCTTCAGGCGCCCCGCGGAGGCCCAGCGCTCGCGTCGAGCTCTGTCCACCTGAGCGCACCACGCGACGTCCTTGGCGGTGATCTCGACGCGGCGAGACGCCGGAACGAGCTGGGACCTCGGGTGCGATCTCGCCACCTCTGGGATTCGATCACATCCGGGGTCGGTGCGCTATGCAGCATCACGCATGGAGCGACTTCTTCTGGCCCGCAAGGCGCCCGAGCCCTCTCGTGAAGCTATCGCAATGCAGCGATGAGATCTTCTAGCGAGGCTACGATTTTACCGCCGCTCCCGACGATGAATGTCTCCAGCTGGAGGTTGACAGCCACGCCCTCCTCCCCAGCTTGGCGGAAGTCAGAGCGGAGCCCGAAGCAAGTCTTTTCGAGTGCGGCAGCGTAGCCAAGCTCGGCGGCAGTACCCGAGTCCGGCTCCTGGCCATCGAGCACTGCAACGAGCAGCGCGCAGGACTGGATCGCGACTATATTCCGCCGCCCGATCTCAAGGGCCATCTCGTGGAGCTTCCCCGCCGCGCGGGCTTCGCTAATCTCCTCCGGCGACGTCAGAGACCAGGGGTCTACAGGTGTAACGACAGCGGCAAGCGCGGGAAGCAAAACGGCGTGATAGTAATGACGACCTGCCTCGCTGAAGCCAAACGGACTCGCTACGTAGCAGCGCCGAGATTGCCTTGGCGGGGGTCGCGTCACCTGGTCTGAGAAGTTATCGTCATCCGAGAAGGCTCCGCGGAGCAAGCGGCACCCAAGTGGCGGACTCGACGGTAGCGCGGCCGGGCATGAGCCGCCGGCTACGCCTCTCCTCGCACGCCGTTGCGCGCGTGTCGGGAGCTATCCACGAGCGTGATTCGATGGCTGCTTCAAGGCAGCTCGCAGAGCCTCAACCCGATTCGCAGGGTTTCGGCTTCGGTCCCGTAAGTCCATCGACGAGATATTCTGCTCAGACCTCGGCGCGTTGACCGCGCTCGAGCACGAGCAGCCGATCGGCGATCCCGTTGCCTGAGAACGCTGCCTTGAGTTCGCCGGCTCCCTGGGTGCAATGGGCCCAGCCCTCGAAATGCAGGGGGATCACCGTGCGGGCTCCGAGGATCTTGGTTACATCGGCGGCGTGATCGGCGGACAGGGTCAGGTAGGCGTGGTCGAACTTCGGTAGCTGGACCGCGCCGGCGTTGAGGATCGCAATTCCGAGTTCTCCGGTCTTCTTCACGATCGTGCGCACGGCCTCTCGGGAGGCGTTGTCGCCCGACACGTAGATCGCTTGCGCAGCCTGGGCCGATAGCAGGAACCCGAGCACTGGGCCCTGGATCTCGTCGCTGCCGTCCGGGCCGTGCTGGGCGTGCACAGCGGTCACCTTCACGGTGCCGCCGCGAGGGCTCTCGAGCTCGATCTCCGACCAGGGCTCCATGCCGAGGACGTTGCCGTCGAGTCTTCGGCCGCCTTGGTGGTGGACAGAACGCGCTTCGCGGAGGGAAGAAACGCTCTACCGGCCGGGTCGAGGTTGTTGGTGTGCTGATGATGGGAGAGCAGCACGACGTCGATCGGGTCAGCCAACGCAGACCGCCGTACTCCAGGATCGCTGTCGGTCCTCCGACGAGCTGGACCCTGAGTTGCGGTTGCGCTCCAGCCAAGCAAATAAGGGTCCCGCGCCGTCTGTCGGAGCTGCAGGGCTCGAACCCGATGGTCCTCCACCTCTCACGCGGCGGGTTTGACCCGAAGGAGCACCGCTTCCTTCACTATCTGGTCGACGCGTACCTCGACTTCCGGGTCGGTTACACGCGCGTGGCCCTGATCTCGACGGACAACCAGCTCGAGATCAACGAGTTCCGCGATGGAGTCGGCGCGCCGTTCCCGTTCCTCTCTGACGCGGAGCGCACGGTGCGCAAGGATCTCGACATCGTCGAGTACACCGACCCCGTCCACGACCCGATGGTCCCGCACACGTTCGTGCTCGCCCCCGGACTCGAGATCTCCGCGATCTACAACGGCTACTGGTACTGGGGGCGCCCGACGGTCGAAGAGCTGCACCGCGACTTGCGCGAGGTCATGCGCAACCTGCGCCCCGACTTCGATCTGGGCGCACCAGGGCTACGCGAGGCGTGGGATCGCGGCGAGCGTGAGCAGTTCCTGGTGAGCCCAGTCGAAGGCGAGGCGATTCGCTACACCGAGGGGGCCGAGGTGGGAGTGAAGCGATGAGCGATGGTCATGCTCCGACCCGGCTCCTGCTGTCCTCGGACCTCGACGCATCCCGCGCTCCGCGGATCACCTCGTACGTCAGGAAGGCGAGGCCGTTGCCGATCGTCCTGCTGGCGGTGAGGCGCATGGGCTTCTGTTCGCTGGTCTCGCCAAACAGGCGCTCGCCGTCCCCGAGCACGACCGGGAACACCGTCAGGCGTAGCTCGTCGAGGAGGTCGTGCTCGATCAACGCGCGCCCCAGCTGGTAGCTCGCGTAGACCACGATCTCGCCGTCGAGGCTCGCGCTTGAGCTTCGACACCTCGTCCACCACGTCGCCGTTGAGCACCGTCGAGTTGCTCCAGTCAGCATCCGCGAGCGTGGATGAGAGGACGTACTTGGGCAGGCTGTTCAGCCTGTCCGCCCACTCGCCGCTGCGGGCCGCCCAGCGTGCCGCGAACCACTCGTCGCTGCGCCGGCCCAACAGCAGCGCGTCGGCGCGCAGCGCCTCATCGAGCGAGAGCCTGCCCCACTCTGCGAGGTCCGCACCGCCGAACTCGCCGAACCAGCCGCCGAGCGCGAACCCCTCCTTGCCGTCCGGATCCTGGACTACTCCGTCCAGCGACACGTTTGTGCTGATCACGATCGTTCCCATTGCTGTCTTCCTCTCTCGGCTGTTTTGTTTGTTGTGCCGGTTGAGGCGTCTGTCGCGGCGAAAATTGACCGACGAGTTTCGAGCGGCGCTGACGTCACTACCTGTGATGCGGAAAAAAGGAAGAGCCGGTGCGAGGATGCGAGCGTGATCGAGCAGACCCTCGCGCGCGCTCGCGCCGGCGACGAGCACGCGTTCAGCGAGCTGACCGACCCCTATCAGCGTGAGCTTCGTGTGCACATCTACCGGATCGTCGGCTCCGTTCAGGACGCAGAGGACCTGCTCCAGGAGACGCTGCTGTCCGCTTGGCGCGGTCTCGACCGGTTCGAGGCGCGTGCATCGGTCCGTGCCTGGCTCTACCGGATCGCCACCAATCGCTCGCTCGATGCACTACGGGCCAGCCGGCGCCGTCCCGAGGACCAGCGGATGACACAGATGCCCGAACCGACGCGCTGGGGCGAGCGCCTCTGGCTCGAGCCATATCCCGACGTCCTCTTGGAGGGAATTCCCGACGAGGCCCCGGGACCCGAGGCGCGTTATGAGACCAAGGAGGCGGTCGCGCTCGCGTTCATCGTCGGGCTTCAGCATCTGCCGCCGCAGCAGCGCGCCGTGCTCGTGCTGCGAGACGTGCTCGGCTACCGCGCCGGAGAGGTCGCCGAGATGCTCGAGTCAAGCGAGGCGTCCGTCAACAGCCTGCTGCGCCGTGCGCGTGCGGCGTTCGAGTCGCGCCTCCCGGCCGCCGAGCGCGAGCGAGCGCCGCTCCCGAACTCCAAGCTCGAGCGCGACATCGTTGGCCGCTTCGCCGACAGCGTCGAGCGCGGCGACACCGACGGGATGGTCGCGCTCCTGACCGAAGACGCATGGCTGACGATGCCGCCGCTCCCCCACGCCTACCAAGGACGCAGCGCGATCGGCGCATTCCTGCGCGGCGCCGAAGAGCGCCGCGGCGCGCCGATGCAGTTGGTGGCGACGCGCGCCAACGCACAGCCCGCGTTCGGTTGCTACCTGTCGCCGCCAGACAGCGAACTCGCGCGCGCGTTCTCGTTGTTCGTGCTGACGCTTGCCGGGGAGGAGATCTCGGCGATCACGTGGTTCGCGGACAGCAACCTCTTCCCGCGGTTCGGTCTACCGCAGACGCTGCCATCGCCGCGCTGAGCTGAGCTGAGCGACGTCGGCGGGCCAGGCGGCCGCGTGCGCAAGTGTGCGCGCCACTGCCCGCCACTA
>CAVQOE010000030.1:0-7070 GCA_963714295.1 uncultured Actinomycetota bacterium
GCCCCGTGATCATGAGCGTATGCCAGGGATCCTTCGAGACCGCCAGCTGTAGGAGGCGGAGCACGCTGAGGCGTCGGCCGCGCCTGGGCCCGGCCGGTACGCAGGCAGCGGCTGGTTTCACCAGGGGACGGGCCCGTTGCGATCCTGGAAGGTGCCGGTCGGACCGTCCTTGGGCAGCGTGGCCAGGCGCACGATCGCGTCCGTGCCTTCGGTCACCGTCTGGGTGCCGCGGTTGTTGTTGAAGTCCGTTCCGGTGAAGCCAGGGTCGGCCGCATTGACCAGGATGCCGTCGAGCGCCCGCGCGTACTGGACGGTAAGCATGGTCAGGGCCGCCTTTGTGGCCGGGTAGACCGGGAGCGCTACTGCGTTCTCCACCGTGCCGGGTGTGAGGAGGCGCGTGAACGAGCCGACCGCGCTCGACACGTTCACGATCCGGGGATTATCGGAGGCGCGCAGCAGCGGCAGGAAAGCGTGCGTGACTCGGATAGGCCCGAACACATTAATGCCGAAACCCAACATCGCCTCGTCCGCGGTGAGGTCAGCCGCGCCGACGCGCGGTTCAGCGGTGCCCGCATTGTTGACGAGCACGTCGAGCCGCCCGTACTCGTTGTGAACCTGGTCAGCGGCAGCACGCGACGCTTGCGTCGCTCGTCGGGTCGATCTTCAGGAAGACGCCCCCGAGTTCGTCAGCGGTCCGCTGCCCGCGTTCGGCATCTCGCGCCCCGATGAGTACGGTGTGTCCGATCTCGATCAACCGGCGTGCCGTCTCGCGCCCCAGCCCCTTGTTCGCGCCGGTGATCAGGGTAATGGTCATGGCCCCAAGTATCACCGGTCCCTTTGTGTGGCTACAGGGGTGCTGAGGACGTTCGGCGGGTGCGGGACCCGGGAGTCCCGCACCCGCTGGCTCAGTCGAGCAGGGCGGTGACGGTGCCCGCGCCGACCGTGCGGCCGCCCTCGCGGATCGCGAAGGTCTGGCCGGCGTCGAGCGCGACCGGCTTGCCGAGCGCGACGGTGACCTGCACCGTCTGCCCTGGCATGGCCGAGGCCACGGCGGCGGGACCGCCGCTGCCGCTCATGCCGGCGAAGTCCAGCACGCCGGACACGTCCGTGGTGCGGACGTAGAACTGCGGGCGGTATCCCGAACGCACCGGCGTGCGCCGGCCGCCTTCCGCCGCCGACAGGAGATGCAGCGTGGCCGTGAAGCGCTGGTGCGCGCGCAGGCTGCCCGGCGCGGCGAGCACCTGGCCACGCCGCACCTGGTGACGACCGACGCCGCGCAGCAGCAGCGCCGCGTTGTCGCCGGCCTGAGCGACCTCCATCGTCTTGCCGAACGTCTCGACGCTGGTGACGACCGACTTCACCGCCGCGCCCAGCCCGATGAGCTCGACCGGGTCACCGGTCCGCACCTGGCCTCGCTCGATCGCGCCGGTGACGACCGTGCCGCGGCCGGTGATGGTCAGGGAGTTCTCCACGGCCATCAGGAACGGCGCGTCGACGTACCGCTCGGGTACCGGCAGGTAGGCGTCGATGGCGTCGAGCAGGTCCAGGACCGACGCGACCCAGCGCTCCTCGCCGGCGAGCGCCGCCAGCCCGGAGACCCGCACGACGGGCACCTCGTCGCCGGGGTACCCGTAGGCGGACAGCAGGTCGCGGATCTCGAGCTCGACGAGCTCCGCGATCTCCTCCTCGGCCGCGTCGGCCTTGTTGAGCGCGACGACGACGTGCGACACCCCACCTGCCGGGCGAGCACGACGTGCTCCCGGGTCTGCGGCATCACGCCGTCGAGCGCCGAGACCACCAGGACCGCGCCGTCGACCTGCGCCGCACCGGTGATCATGTTCTTCACGTAGTCCGCGTGGCCGGGCATGTCGACGTGCGCGTAGTGCCTGGTCGCGGTCTCGTACTCGACGTGCGCGATGTTGATGGTGATCCCCCGCGCGGCCTCCTCGGGCGCGCGGTCGATCTGCCCGAACGGCACGTAACTGCTCATGCCCCGGTCCGCCAGGACCTTCGTGATGGCGGCGGTGAGAGTGGTCTTCCCGTGGTCGACGTGCCCCATCGTGCCGATGTTGAGGTGCGGCTTGTCGCGGACGTAGGCCTGCTTGGTCATGACTGGTTGCTCCTGGTTCCTCCTGCTGCACTCGCTGACCCGCGCGCTGACAGCACCGCGCGATGCGCCACCCTCCCCCGCCAGGTCACCGAAGCGAACGGGGAAGGGTCAGCGTCGCGCGCCGTCGAGGGCCAGCAGGCCCGCCGACGACAGCAGTGCCGAGGCAGCCGTCATCGCCGCGCGGTCAAGCGCGCAGGCGACGAAGACGGCGAACCGGAACACGCCAGCAAGCGTGCGGCATCAGCCGCCCCGCCCGCAAAGGGTTTTCGCGGGGTTCAGGTCTTTCCCGGCCTGCGCGTGGCGATGATGGAACACATGGCTGTCATCGAGTGCCGGCCAGATCGAACGCGGTCTGCACCTTGGGTCTGGACCTCGGACGAGTTCGGCCAAGGCGGTCGTGGTCGATACCGGCGGCCAGGTTCTGGGTCAGGCGGCAGCCGGGTACGCCGTGATCTCAGCGGCAGCCGGTTCCGCCGAGAGCGAGCCGGCCCACCGGTGGAGCGCGGTGACCGCGTGTGCCCGCGAGGCCGTCGACGCGGCCGGGGCACGGCCGGCCGGTGATCGGACTGTCGGGACAGATGCACGGTCTGGTCATGGCGTCCGCCGCAGGCGAGGCCCTGCGGCCTGCGCTGCTCTGGGCGGACAGCCGCGCCACCAGCTCCCTGCACGCTTACCGGCTCCTCGGCTCTCGCGCGCTGGCCAGGCTGGCGAACCCGCTGGCCCCCGGCATGACCGGACCGCTGCTGATGTGGATCGCCGAGCACGAACCGCGCACGTACGCCGAAGCTCGCTGGGCGCTGCAGCCCAAAGACTGGCTGCGGCCGCCTCACCGGTGAGGTCCACGCCAAGCCCAGTGATGCTTCCGGCACCCTTCTCTACGACGTAACGGGCGACCGCTGGGACCGTGAGGTGGTCAGCGCACTGGGCCTGGACGCCACCTTGCTGGCCCCCTAGCTGCCCTCGGCCGGGGCGCTCGCGGGGTATTTGACCGCCGAGGCGGGCCCCGACCTGGGACTGCCCGCGGACATCCCTGCCGCGGCCGGGGCCGCCGACACGGCGGCGGCGGCCCTGGGCAGCGGGGTCGGTGCGGGCGACATCCAGCTGACCGTCGGCACCGGAGCTCAGGTCATACGGCCGCTGGCCGCGCCGGTGAGCCGCGCGGAGGCTGGGATCAACCTCTACCGGCTGGCAACCCCGGACGGCTGGTACCAGATGGGCGCCACCCTCAGCGCGGGGCTCAGCCTCAACTGGGTGCGCGAGACCATGAACGCCACCTGGGCGGAGCTGTACGCCAGCGCCGATCATCCGGCCGGGCACACGACCCGATCTTCGTGCCGCACCTGGCGGGAGAACGGACACCGTACTTCGATCCGGCCCTGCGCGGATCCTGGACGGGGTTGTCGCTGTCTGCCGACCGGGAATCGCTCCTGCGGTCCGCGCTGGAGGGCACCGCGTTCGCGATCCGGGACGCGCTGGACGCCCTGCTCCCCGGACCAGCGCCCGCCGGGTCTCCGGCTGGCCGGCGGAGGCACGCTTCCGGCCGGCGGGCGACAGTTGCTCGCGGACGTGCTGGGGTTGCCGTTGTACGCCGTGGACGTGCCCGCGGCGTCCGGCCGCGGTGCTGCGCTGCTGGGCGCCCGCACGGCCAGCTCTGCTCAGCTTTGACGACATCCGGGGAGCGCGGCGCCGACCGCCCGCCTCGCGGCGGAACCCGACCCGATCGGGCCCCCCTGCACGCCGAACGCCACGCCAGGTTCCGCCGGACCGTCTCCACCCTGCGCGGGAATTCAGAATCGGCACCATGACCGAGTCGTCCTGCGGAGCTCGCTGATCACGGTGAACATCCCCGACCAGTGCTCCGGCTGCTGAGCGGGATCTTCCGCGAGCCGTCATGTCATGCCTGGTGCCGGTGTTCTACGCGGCCGCCTTCATCGCGCTGGCGGGCTCGGCTTACCAGATCGGTGCTGGTGCTGGCCGGGCGGCCGTGCCGACGCCGGCCGCGTGCTGCATGATCACCGGCCGGTACTGGTCATGCGTGAGGATCCAGAAGCGATTCGAGGTGATCGCCTCGACTACCTGCTCGGCCACGTCCGCTGCGGTCAGCGTCGCGGCCACGCCGGCGGTCGTGCGCGGGACGTCGGGCGGCGGCGCCTCGTCGGCTAGGCCCGCGGGACGATTGCGCGCGCTGTTCGTGATGCCCGTGGCAATGAACCCGGGGCAGAGCACGGACACGCCCAGGGCGGAGCCGAGCTGGTCCAGCTCAGTCTGCAGCGAGAGCGACAGGGCGAGAACGGCGGACTTCGCCGCCGCGTAGGCACCTAGGTTGGGCATCGGGAGCAGCCCCGCCATCGACGAGGTGTTGACGATGTGCCCGCCCTCACCTTGTTCGAGCATCCGGGGTACGAATGCGCGAACCCCGTACACCACGCTCCAGAAATCGACGCCCAGCACCCAGTTCCAGTCGTCGGGCGTCAGCTCCCAGACCCGGGCGCGCTTGACCGGATCGAGGCGCTGCTGCGACAGCACTATGGCCAGGTAGCCGGCACCGAGCCCGAAGTCGTGGCCCGGCGGCTGGTCACGCTCGTACACGGGCTCGGCGCCCACAGCGCGCTCGATCCGGACCACTGGTCCCCGGCCGACCAGCGGCGGGTCCTGGCGGATGAGCTGAGCTCGCTCGGCGGCCTCGACCGCCCTGACGCCGGCGGACCCGCCTAGACCGATCGGCTGAGCTCCGCCTGCCCGCCTGATGCGGGCCGGGAAATGGCCAGTCACCGTCGTCCCGTAGGGTCGGTGGGGAGGTGAGTGATGTCTGAGCCGGTGAGTGATTCCGCCGAGGTTACCGACAACCCGGACGCGTCCCGGTTCGAGCTTCGCACGGGCGGGCGGCTCGCGGAGCTTGTCTACCATGTCCGGGGGGACCGGCTGGTACTGGTCCACACCGAGGTCCCGGTCGAGCTGGAAGGCCACGGCATCGGCGGCAGGCTGGTGACCGCGGCCGTCGACCGGGCGGTGCGCGAGGGACTGACCCTGGTGCCGTTTGCCCGTTCGCACGCGGCTGGCTGCAGCGGCACCCCGACGCGGCGGGCAAGGCGGTCATCGACTGGGACCGGTGAGGGGCACGCGGGGGGCCCCGGGGCTCGCACCACGGCCCGTTCGGGTAAAAAGATATTTTGATCTTCCGAACGAACCGTGAGCGTTTTCCACGGCCTGGCGGTACGCGGAGGAGGACGTCGCGCTGCCCGCGACCGGGGCGCCGAAGCTCCGCAAGGCGGTCCGGGACGCGAAGAGGGCCGGCGGCTCCGCTCGCCCGGCGAGCGCGCGACGCCCAGCTCAAGTCCTGGCGGATCCTCCGCAAGCTCCGCTGCTGCCCCTGGCGAGCCGGCCGCTGGCCAAGGCGATCCACTTCCTCCAGGTCCGCGAAACCGGAGGATGAGGGCTCCCGGACAGCGCTATCGCCCGTGGCGATGCAACAGGTAGCCGAGTACGCAGCCGGCGGGGATCAGCGCGGCGGGCACCAGGTTGAGCGGCACCCCCGCGACGCGGGGGAGGTGGCCCGGCTCGTCTTCGACGTCGGCGCCGGAGATGGCCAGCGCGGGAAGAACGGCACCCAGGCGGCCGCGGATAGCAGCGCGGAGGTGGTCACGGCCATATCGTGGTCGCTTGCCTGCTGGCCGGGCCGCCACAGCAGCCACAGGGCAAGGAGCTGGGACCCGGCCACCGTTCCCCATCCGGTGGCGTTGTGAAACCGGGCGTGCGGCGGCCAGGCCGGGTTGAACACGTGGGTGGCGTTGAGATCGGCCCGCCCGGTGCCGATGATCGTGCCGATCGCCGCGCCGCTGAGGATCAGGCGGCTGATTCTCATGCTTTCACTTGTCCTCTCGCCGGTCCGGCGCATCGGCTGTGGTACGGATTCGGGTGGCGGATCGGGCTGCCTGGCGACGTGACAGCTCGCGGGGCACCAGCGGGAGCGCCCGCATCGCGATCCGGTAGGCCCGGCCGGGGAACACCAGCGGCACGCCTCGGTCAAAGCCCGCCAGTGCCTCCCGCGCACACTGCGCCGCGCTGATTCGCAGGAACTGCGGCGGCCCGCCGGTCATCCCGCCCGCCGACCCGGCTAGCTGATCGAACTCGCTGTCCACCGGGCCGGGGCAGACCTGGGTGACCACCACGCCGGTGCCGGTCAGGTCAGCGCGCAGCGCCTCGCTGAAGCCGTCCATAAAATGCTTGCTGGCTGAATACGCCGCCGCCGCGGGCATGACCGTCAGCCCGGCCCCCGAGCCCATATTCAGTACTCCCCCCCGCCCGCGTTTCACCATCGCGGGCACCAAGGCCGTGGTCAGTTGCGCGACGGCCAGCACGTTCGTGCGCAGGAGGGTCCGGACCCGGGTCCAGTCTGCCTGGTCAGCCAGGACCTGATCGCCGACGCCAGCGTTGTTCACCAGGACGTCCACTGCCCCGGCCTGCTCGCCGGTCTTGGCCAGGGCCCGGTCCACGTCGTCCTCGTCGGACAGATCGACGGGCAGGGTCAGCACCTGCAGCTGCGGGTGCCTGGCCAGCAGGCTGGTGCGCAGCTCGTCCAGCCGCCCGGCCCGGCGGGCGAGCAGGATAAGCACCCTGACCCGCGGCGCGACCTGCATCGCAAGCTCACGGCCGATCCCGGCCGAGGCACCGGTGATCAGAACGGTGCCACCATCAACGGGAGGATGCGCGTTCCCGGCCACCATCACACTTCCGTCCCCTCGTTATGCCATGAGCAAACCGATTCCTGATTACAAGATGGGTGCAGGCGGCCAGCCACACCCATACCCGGCTGCGCTCTCCGGTGAGCGCGCCAGCGTCCGGCTCAAGACCTGGCCCATCCGCAAGCTCCCCTGCCATCTTGGCGAGCCGGCCAACGCGCCGAAGCCATGACGAGAATGTACGATTTGGGCACTTTTGGCTCCGCTAAAAGCTGCGGCAT
>CAVQOE010000031.1:0-542500 GCA_963714295.1 uncultured Actinomycetota bacterium
GTTCACGGCCGCGTCCTGGGCGAGCCTGCGCCGGACGTACTCACTCCGCGACAGACCCAACCCGCCGGGCACGCGCCTCCAGCGCCGCGACGACGTCATCGGCACATCGCGTATCAGCATGTCTGCCATCACAGCCTCCAACCGATATCCCATGATGTCGCGCACTGGTCCAGTCGGGCGACAAGGAACGGCAACGTCAGCCATGGATATAGCCGAGTTAAAATATCAAGCCAGAGGACCGGGCGGATTTCCGCCAGGTCGTACTTCGGCCCGGCCGAGTCGGCCCGGCTAGAAACGAGGGCGAGGTCGTCCTCGACCCGAGGTCGACCTCAGGTCGCCCCGTCATAGGGCAGAGACGGCGGCCGGCGGGCCCGCCCCGAAGGGCGGCACTGCGGACGGCGCCTCGGCAAAGGTCCCGTCGGCCGCCTGGCCCCGCCGCGCCCCAGAACGCCCATCAGAGAGGCATCAAGCGCCGCGAGACTTGCCGGAATTGTAGAAGACAACGGTTTGCCATCATGGTCAGTGCTGCTGCCGGGCTAGGATTCCCGGGTCGGCCTGGGGGCGACCAGGCCGGAGACCGCTTGCCGTGCCGCCTGCGCGTACGGCTGCGCGAGGAGGTAGCCCGATTCCGTCGATCAACGGGCGCCCGGTGATCAGCCGCGCCGACATGGCCGCCCGCGGCGTCCCGGCCTCCACCGCCAGCGGCTGGTACCGGGACCGGGCCAGGACCGGGCATCCGGAGAAGGCCGGGCGGATCGGCCGGACGGACTACTGGTACGAGGACGAGTGGACGGCCTGGCACCAGGCCTACCAGCGGGGCAAGAGCGAGTCGCTGACCCAGGTCGACCGGGGCGGCGACCCGGACGACCTGGTCGACGCGGCCGAGGCCGCCCGCATGCTGCGCTACTCCGGCCGCGACGTGATCCACGCCAACCGCCGCCTCGGCTACTTCCCCGAGCCCGACGCCTACGGCCCGGCCCGCCAGGGCCGCCCCGCCCCGCTGTGGAAGCGGTCCACCGTGTGGGCCGCGGCTGACGGCCGCCCGGGCAGGGCGGCGGCCGCCGGCCCGGGAGCCCCGGCCAAGCCGCACCCGTACGCGGGCGACGAGCGACTCGCCCGCGTGCTGGCCGACCTGCGCGCTGGCGCCCGCCCTCCGCGGCGGCCTGGCGGCGGAGTGGGGCGTCAGCCGCCGCACGGCCGAGCGGATCATCCGCGCGGCCAGCGCCCTGCTCGCAGCATCAAAATCCTTTAGTCCGAACGGCCGCGTGGTTGCACCTTGATGCGCACCGCAAATACTAGTAAATTTAAATGTCGAAGGGCGGCAACCCTCCGACGCCACCAGAACAACATCAGATCGAAGGGCGACCATCATGGCTCCTGCACCTCCCCCTGTACGGCGACGGCTCGTGGGCAGGGCCCTGCGCCGCTATCGCGAGAGCCTGGGCTACACGCTGAAGGACGCGGCCCGGGTGCTGGAATGCGACCGGTCGAAGGTCAGCCGGATCGAGACCGGCGAGCGCGGCATCCGCGCGCAAGGAGCTGCGCGAGCTGCTGGCCGAGTACGGCATCGGCGAAGAGCAGCAGGCGGTGCTGACGCAGCTGGCCGACCCGCGCGGCGCGTTCGGCTGGCACCGGGACTACGCCGACGTCCTGCCCGGCGCCTGGCGGGACTACCTGATCCTCGAGACGGCCGCCTCGAAGATCAGCGGATACGAGGCGCAGCGGATACCCCGGCCTGCTGCAGACCCCCGCCTACGCGCGGGCGCTGGCCAAGGCCGACCCGCGCTGGGCGACGATGCCGCGCGGGACCGGGCGGCGGAAGCGGTCCTGGCCCGCCAGCAGGCGATCTTGAACAAGCCAGCGGCTGGAACTGCACCTGGTCATCGGGCAGGCGGCCTTGCACCAGCAGGTCGGCGGCCCCGAGGTAATGCACCAGCAGCTCGCCATGCTGGCCCGCGTCGCCGGCGACAGCGGCGCGGTCACGGTGCAGGTACTGCCGTTCGAGTCCGGCGCGCACGCGGCGGCGGGCGACGGGTCGCTGGCGCTCCTGCAGTTCGACGGGGCGCTGGGGCTGGGACTGGTGCACCTGGGCGGCATCGGCGGCGGGGTGTGCCTGGAGGGCCAGCGACGACCTCAACGCCTACGCCGCGGCGTTCGACCAACTGCGGGCGTTCGCGCTCAGCCCCGCGCAGTCCGCCCTGCTGCTGCGCGGCCTGGCGGGCGACTGACGCATCCGATGCCGGTGCTCCCGCGCACGAATGCGGCGGGAGCACCGGCGTCTGGCCTGCGGGCCGGCCAGGTCCTGCAGTCGATGAGGCCGAGGTGTGCAGCCGGATCACGTCCGCAGGGCCGCCACGATGACCTGCCTCTGAGCGAGGAATCCACATGAGCACAGCTCCCGTCTCCGTCGTCCCTAGGCGCCGTTCACATCTCCGGCGAGTCACTCCCTGAAAAGGACGGATGCCTATACCTTGGCCGGGCTACCAGAAGCCACCGGCAGAGCCGGCAGCGCCGTGAGGCGCTCGTTCGCCGCTTCCGGAGTTCCCATGAACGCTCGCCAGCATTTCTGCCCGATATCTCACGCGATATATGACCGTGATATTGGGTCAGCCGTCGCTCCCGCCTTAACCTCACTTCATGGCAATAGGGAGGTGACTCACACACTTGCAGGCGTTCACAGTCGAGCAGGTCGCTGACATGCTGCACATCGGCCGCGACAAGGTCTACTACCTGCTCAGGACTGGCCAGCTCCGCAGCATCAAGATCGGGAAACTGCGGCGGATCACGGAAGAGCACCTAGCCGAGTTCATCGCCTCGCTCGAAGATCAGCCCCAGTGAGTCGACCGCTCGCGTAGGCAACGCGTTGCCAAGCCATTGGCGGTCAGCGGCACCGCGATCTCGTCAGGCCGAAACGTCGCGACATCCATATTGCGCAAGAGATTGCCAATGCTCTCTTGCGCTATCGTTGTCGACATCGGCGCATCGCGCTAAGAGGAGGAATCATGGCAACATCCCCGGATCCCGATAAGCTCGAAGAAGCGCCGCCGTGACCGCGGTGACGACGGTATCTGGTGGGACAAGACCAACAAGCGCTACGTCGGCGCGCGTCTCGCTCGGCTTCAAGAGCGACGGCAAGCGCAACCGGCCAACCGTCCGCGGCCGGACCAAGGCCGAGGTCAAGGACAAGCTCGAAAAGCTCCACGACGAGCTCAAGGCCGGCGTCCGCACCCCGGCCGACCTACACCATCGAGGAGTGCGTCAAGGACTGGCTCGCCTCGATCGAGCGAGACGAGCACACGATGGAGACCATCACCGGCCAGGCCAGGAAGTGGATCTATCCGCGGATCGGCGCGAAGAAGCTCAGGACTTCAGCGCGACCGACGCCGACAAGTTCTTCCAGCAGATCGCCCCGTTCCTGAGCAAGCGCACCCTGGTCATGATCAAGAGCACCCTTCGCCGCTCCATCCGCCGCGCCCAGGCCCACGACCTGATCGGCCGCAACGTGATCGAGCTCATCGACCTCCCAGCCGGAAGCCGGCCGGCCGTCGCGAGCCATGACCCAGGAGCAGGCGGGCAAGGTCCTCAAGGCAGCCAACGGGGCCCCCACGGGCTACGTCAAGGTCGTCAAGGCGAGCAACGGCCGCTACGGCGCAACCCACGCGGCCACCGAAACCGGCCAGCTCGCGTGCGGCACCAAGCCGCACCCGAAAGCGCCGATCACCGAGCTCAGCCGCGACCTCAAGGACGCCACCTGCCGCTCATGCCGGACGCAGCTCGGCCTCGACGGCACCGGCGATGCCAACCAGCGCCTGGCGGCCCTCTTCGTCCTCTCGATCACCCTCGGCCTGCGCCCAGGCGAGCTCCGCAAGCTCACCTGGGACTACGTCGACCTCAACGGGGGCGTGGTCCACGTCTGGCGCAGCGCGAGCAAGACCGGCGACACCAAGACGCCTCAGTCGAAGCGCTCGCTCGTGCTCCCCAAGCGCGCCATCACCGCACTCGACGGCTCACAAGCCGATGCAGGACCGCGAGCGCGAGGAGGCGGGCAGAGCTGGCAGGAACCAACCTGGTCTTCTGCCACGAGGACGGCTCGATGTACAGCGCCGACGCACTCAACTGGCGCTTCAGCAAGATGACGAGGAAGGCCGGCATCGGCCACTGGCACGCCCACGAGGGCCGCCACACCGCCGTCTCGATCATGAGCAGCAACGGCGTCCCGATCCAGGACATCAGCGACACGGTCGGCCACAAGTCGACCCATGTCACCGAGACCGTCTACCGGCACGTGATCATGCCCGCGATCCGCGGCGGCGCGACCGTAATGGACAGCGTCTTCGGTGATAAGGATGAAGACGACGAAGAAAGCGCCTAGTACTGCAGCCGCCGGTCAGCGTTTCACGAGCGTCCAGCTGCCATGGCTATTCTGAACGCAGTAGGGATCTGTGGATACCGTGAACTTGACTACCTCCGTCCCATACTTGTTCACGTCGGCTGCCTTTAGTTTAGAGGTGCCCGTATTGAAAGTGTTTTGCATGAAGGACAGCAGCTGGGTCGATTGCTTGGGCGATGCGAGCAGGACCGAGAAATCCTGCGCCTGACCGAAGGTGCCAGGGTTTCCCCATTTCTTGATGGGAATGGTAAAGCATCCGTGGGCATCCGGTACGAGCTGGCCCCGTACGAACGTGACTACGTCGTAGCCTGCCGGATGTGCTCCCTTCTGCGGGAAGAACGAGTGCGTGCTTGCATCCCAGGTGCCCAGGACGAACAGTGAATCTCCACGGGAAATGTGCAGCGGGTCGAGATACCCGTACAGGTTCAGGTATTCCTGTACCTCGGCCGGGTTCGATACATTGCCAGCGACAGCGGCGAAAAGCTGTGCCACTATCACCTGCTGTCCTTCGTTGGATGGGATAACGGGGGATGCGGGACTGGCGGGCGTGTAACCGCACCGGGTGGTAAGGATCGGCGAGGGTTTGACCGGGGGCGGGCTGGACGTCGCGGTGGCCTGCAAGGCCGTCAAGACCAGTGACAGGATGGAGAACGCCGCGGTGGCGATCAGAGCTGCCGCCGGATCGGTGCCGCCCGCATCCTCGGAACCGGTTCTCGCCGGCCGGTACATGGCCCGGGCGATGATTAGTGCCGCTATCGCGCACCCTGCTCCAGCCAGCGCTGCCTTCCAGCCGACGTGCTTGGTGTACACCACTACGCCGATGAGGTAGGCGACGGCGGCGGCCGCAAGGAGCCGCCCAGCCCACCTCGCCATTTTCTGGTGGCGGCGGATGGCCTGGAAGAGCGGCTTTGGGTTCAAGAGCCGCAGCAAGCGTCTGGGCATATTCACCGACCTACTTGGGGGCGGCGTTGGTCAGGATGGCGGTGAGGGTGTACTTGGGTTCGGCCCAGATGTAGATGTGGCCGTTGGCGTCTGCGGTGGACATCGACTTGCCGTTCAGGGAGTAGGCGACACCGCGGACGCCCTTGCTGGCGGGGTCGGCGACCTTCGCGTTCACTGTTCCGTTCGCCACGGTCCACATGTAGGTGTGCCCGTTACCGTCGGCCGCGGCGACATAGTGGCTCTGGCCGGTGAACGCCAGCGCGTTCACGCCCTTGCTGCCGGGGTCGGTGACCGTTCTCTCGAGCTTGAACGCCGGCAGTGACCATAGGTACACGTGGCCCTTGGCGTCCGCGGTCGCCAGGTAACTGCCGTCCGGGCTATAGGCCGTCGCCGTAACAGGCCCGGTAGAAGAGGCGGGGTTGGTCAGGATGGCGGTGAGGGTGTACTTGGGTTCGGCCCAGATGTAGATGTGGCCGTTGGCGTCTGCGGTGGACATCGACTTGCCGTTCAGGGAGTAGGCGACGCCGCGGACGCCCTTGCTGGCGGGGTCGGCGACCTTCGCGTTCACTGTTCCGTTCGCCACGGTCCACATGTAGGTGTGCCCGTTACCGTCGGCCGCGGCGACATAGTGGCTCTGGCTGGTGAACGCCAGCGCGTTCACGCCCTTGCTGCCGGGGTCGGTGACCGTTCTCTCGAGCTTGAACGCCGGCAGTGACCATAGGTACACGTGGCCCTTGGCGTCCGCGGTCGCCAGGTAACTGCCGTCCGGGCTATAGGCCGTCGCCGTAACAGGCCCGGAGGGGGGCATGGCGTAGATCTTGACCCAGTCCACGTCCATGATGACCCGCGCCGGGGTGTTCTTGTTTGGCTTGCAGTGCCCATCGCACCCGGCGTCATTCTGCAGGGCAAGGTGAAACGGCGTACTGGGGATGTAGTTGTTATCGCCGGCTGCGCGCTTGACGGTCCACTGCGCCTTGCCGTCAAGCCAGAAAGTGATGTGGTCCGGCAGCCAGTCCACCGCGATCGTGTGCCACTTGGTGAAGTCGACGTCCGAGGAGATGTGGTGGCCGATGCCCCGGTTGGCCGCCCCCATGTGCAGGAATTCCCCCGACCCGTGGCGCTGTGAGTTGAACACCTCGGCTAGGTCGATCTCACCGTCGTCGGGCCACTTTCCTTCTGGCCACAGCAGGACGATCGGCTCATACCCGGCTCCCGCGTCCCCGCGGAACCGGACCTCCCAGCGCCCGTAGAGGCTATTGGTGTTATAGGAGATACCGCCGCCCACATCCCCGTAGCGCTTGTCCTTATGTCCGATCAGCTGCAGGTACCCTCCTTTGACCCGAACCGAGTCCGGCGTCCGCGGCGGTATGGCCGTTGGACTGTTGTACACGCTCCAAGACGACTTGTTCAGGCTGGTCCCGCTGAAGTTATCGATAAAGTACGGATGACCCCAGTTGATGCTCGTAGCGGAAACGTCGGCAGGTACTGGCGCTCTTGCCGCAGCGCCGGGCCAGCGAACCACTGCTTGCCGGGCTCGCCTCAGCGCCCGAATAGCTAGCCAGCAGGAAAGCACCTACCAGCACAATAATTCCCGAGACCTGCCGTATCCCCACTCGTTTCCCCCAGTACACCAGGCAGCCTTACCCGTCATTACAGTCAGACGCATAGCAAGCGAAAAAAGTTCACAGAGACTATAAACTAAACTAAGATGATTCAGGCAAGTCGCCGCGTTGAATTCTTCGCGAGATAGATTAAGAGGTCCTCGTGGATTAGCGGGTTTCCGGTCCTGATCGCTGAGCCTGGTACTCGGCGCCGGGTGACGGCCCGATAGGCTAGAGCGAGTACGGCGAGGGTGACGTACTGGTACTAGGCCTGAAAGCATTCCTCGGCCGACTGCTTCTGGCGCCGTTTTCGCAGCTGAGCCGCTGCCATGCTCCGCAGGGCGGTGTGGCGGCCAGTGCGTCGCCGCCATGCCGGCATGCCGCGGTGTCGATCATGAGCAGCAACGGCGTCCCGATCCAGTAAATCAGCGACACCGTGGGCCACAAGTCCACCGACGTCACCGAGACCGTCTACCACCATGTCATCGTCCCTGCGATCCGAGGCGGAGCAACGGTCGGGGACGACATCTTCGGCTACACAAAGAAGAGCGCCAAGCCGAGAGCATGGTCCTTGGTTTGGCGCTTCCGATAGAACAGAGACCCGAAAAATGCGGTGGAGCTAAGGGGATTCGAACCCCTGACCTTCTGCATGCCATGCAGACGCGCTACCAGCTGCGCCATAGCCCCGCAGCCCACCAACCGGCTGCCTCGTACCGAAGCACCCTGCGTAGTGGAACGGAGTTAGCATACCGGTTCCGAGGGCGTGTGTCGTACACGACCGCAACGCAGCCACCGGACAGCACCGCTAACCCCGCCCGAAGCCAGCCGCGAACCCCGCCCGTTAGGCTGATCCCCGTGAGCACTGAGCCAACGCAGGCGCCGGCCGCGGCCAACAAGAACGACCCGCACCTGGTCACCCCGACCGGCAAACCCCGCGCCCGCGCGGCCGGCCTGAAGTACCGCGGCACCCCAGGACCGCACAACGCCATCACCGACGTGCCCGGCGTCGAGGTCGGCTACCGGACCCTGATCGAGGGTGACAACGTCAGGACCGGCGTCACCGCCATCCACCCACGCGGCAAGGGCAACCCGGGCGACCCGGTGGCGGCCGGCTACCACTCGCTGAACGGCAACGGCGAGATGACCGGCGTCTCCTGGATCGAAGAGTCCGGCACCTGCCAGGGCCCGATCGCCATCACCAACACGCACGCGGTCGGCATCGCCCACGCCGGCATCATCGCCTGGATGAACCGATACCACGCGGACCTCACCGACGTCTGGCTGCTCCCAGTCGCGGCCGAGACCTGGGACGGCTACCTCAACGACATCAACGGCCACCACGTCAACGAGGACACGGTCGTCGAAGCGCTGGAGGCGGCAACCAAAACCCAGCCCGACGAAGGATCCGTCGGCGGCGGCACCGGCATGAACTGCTACCAGTACAAAGGCGGCAACGGCACCGCATCCAGACTGGTCGAGTACAACGGAACCACCTACACCGTCGGCGTTTTCCTGCAGGCCAACTTCGGCCGCCGCAACGAGCTGACCCTCAGCAATATCTACCTGGGGGAGGAGCTCGCCGATGACAACCCGATGCAAGACTTCAGCAGTGCCCCGCCCGGGGCCGGGTCGGTGATCGCCGTCGTGGTCACCGACGCCCCGTTCTTCCCCAACCAGTGCAAGGCCCTCGCCCGGCGGGTCACCCTCGGCCTGGCCCGCACCGGCACAACCGGGAGCCACAGCTCAGGGGACATCTTCCTGGCCGTCTCCACCGCCAACGAAGGCGCCTTCTCCGCGAAGGACCCGAGGAGCCTGAAGGACCCGAACAGGCGTGCCGCCTACGGGCAAATCGAGTTCATCCCCTGGGACGAGATCAACCCGTTCTTCGATGCCGTCGTCCAGGCCACCGAAGAGGCCGTGGCCAACGCGCTCATCGCCAACAAGGACATGACCGGCCGCGACGGCCACCGTTCGCCCGCCCTCCCGCGCCACCGCCTGGCCGAGATCCTGTCCCGGGAGAGGCGCGTGTGACCTTTCACCATTAATGTCTGAACCTATACTTGAGGGATACGATGCTAAGGCTATGATTGTGTGTAGTTAACGTCGTATAGCACCGCAAACTACACACGATGATGGTTCCAGTCCAGGACCGGGCGCGGAGCGGCCACGGGTGGGCGAGTTACGTGCCGGATCACGCGAAAACCACGGTCCGTTCCATGTAATCTCCTCCGCACCACCGCGTAGGTGCCACCTCGTCACCTCTGCGTTAACCTTTGTCGAAGTCGTCGTTTATCCTCGTTTACCTTGCGGCAATGGGCAGTCGGGGAATGTGGGGGCGAATGCGGTCGACGGCGGTAGTGTCCCGTCCTGCCTGGGTGCACGCGTTGAACTCTCTGTCGGGCACCGGCGGTGCCAGCAGGAAGTCCCCGATTGAGATCTTCGCGACCGCCGCGTCGGTCGTCGCGCACAGCTCGTATGCCGAGGCCACCGGGGTGCGGGCGGGCAGGCTGGGCCGCTGGACCGACGGCGTGGAGAAAATGCGCCAGGACCGCCGTACGTTCGCGGCCTACTGGGCCGCCCACAACGAGCGGGTCATCCGGGCCCGTGCTAGCGAGGCGGAGCCCGGTCCGCTCTGGGTCGTGCTGGGCGACTCCACCGCGCAGGGGCTCGGCGCGCCGGGCCCGCACGGCGGCTACGTCGGCCAGACCCTGGCCCAGCTCCGCCGGACCACCGGGCAGCACTGGCGCGTCATCAACCTGTCGGTCTCCGGCACGCTGATGCGCGACGTGCTGGCCGAGCAGGTGCCCCTGCTCGCCGCGCACCAGCCCGACCTCGTCACCTGCGGCGCGGGCGTCAACGACATCCTGTTCAGCGCCCCGGCCAAGCTCTTCGCCGACCTGCGGGCGCTGCTGGCGGCGGTACCGGACGGGACCGTGCTGCTCGACCTGCCGCTGCCGGCCGGGTTCTGGTGGATCGTCGGCCGGATGAGCGTCCCGTACATCACCCGGATGAACCGCGTCATCCACGAGGTCGGCGCCGAACGCAACCTGCCGGTCGCCGAGGTGAGCACGCAGTTCATCGCGCCCTGGGCCGGCAAGTTCTCCTGCGACAACTTCCACCCCAGCCAGGACGGCTACCGCGACTGGACCCGCGCCCTCCTCACCGCCGTCCCCGTCGCCTTCCCGGCCGCCGTCTCCACCACCATCGCGTCCTAAGGCGCCAGCGTTCCCGGGCACGCCCACTGACTTGCGGTAGCGCGCGGGCGACTGCCTGAGGACGCGCTTGAACGTATTGCTGAACGCGCTTTCTGAGGCATAGCCGAGGTCGGCGCCGATGGCGGCGACGGTACGGTCGGTCGACCGCAGGGTGCGGGCGGCGATCTGAACCCGCCAGCGGATCAGGTACTCCAGCGGGGGCAGCCCGACCAGTGCCCGGAACCGCTGCGCGAAGCTGCTGCGTGACATGCCGACCGCGGCCGCCAGCTCCGCCACCGTCCAGCGCCGTCCGGGGTCCTGGTGCAGGAGAGCCAGCGCCGCCCCGATCTGGCGGTCACCGAGAGCCCCCAGCCAACCGGGTGCGACTCCGGCCGCCGGGTCGCCCGGCTGGAGCAGTGCGCGCAGCACCTGGACGAACAGGATCTGCGTCAGTTGCCTGCGCAGGGTCGCCGCGCCCGGAGCGTCGGTCGCGGTCTCATGGGCGAGCAGTGCGAGCACCGGGGCCACCACGGTGGCCTGCTCGCTGCCAGCGGCGATCCGGACGGCGGGCGGCAGGCTCGCGAGCAGCAGCGCCGCCGCCGCGGCGTCGAATGACAGGCTCCCGCTGATCAGGATCGTCGCCTCCGGGTCATCCGCGGTCACTCGGTAGTAGGCGGGAGTTGGCCAGGGACTCGGCAGCACCGAACCGCTGGGGACGGGCGTGGTTTCCCGGTCTGAGGCGGCCGTGTACGGACGGCTGCTGGCGAGCAGGTAGCAGTCGCCCGCCCGCAAATGCAGCGGCTCGGCAGCCTTCCGGCGTCAGCCAGCACTGGCCGGCCACAACGGCACCAACCTTCAGGTGCTGGTGCGCGGCGAAGCTCAGGGCCCAGTGGCCGCCTGCCTCCAGCCGGGCGGGAGCTGCCGCCCGCAGATCGAGCAGGTCGAGTACGTCAGACAGCGGGTCCATGCGCACTCCTGGACGATCAAGCAGATATCACGGACTCTACTGCATGGATCGTCGCGAGAACCGGCCGTAGCGTAGGCATAGGCCACCCACCGTGAAAGGAATCCCCGTGCCCGGATCCGCCCCGCGCGACGCCACTTCGAGCCGCGACATCGAGAACCTCATCGCCCGCTATGCGTTTCTCGTCGACGACGGCGAGTTCGCGAAGCTAGGCGACCTGCTCGGCGAGGCCGAGTTCAGCCTCAACGGCGGCCCGGTCATCCAGGGCCGTGGCGCCGTCGAAAAGTTCGCTCGCGACACGCTGCGCACCTACGACGACGGCACGCCCCGAACCAGGCACGTCACCACCAATATCATCATCGAGGCCGGTGATGAGGAAGACACCGCGGTCTCCCGCTCCTACTACACCGTCTTCCAGGAGCTGCCCGGCTTCCCGCTGCAGGCAATCGCCAGCGGCCGCTACCAGGACCGCTTCCAGCGCGAGGACGGGCAATGGCGATTCACCAGCAGAATCGTCACCACGAGCCTCACCGGCGACACCAGCCACCACGTCCGCGGCCGGCCTTGACCTTACCGCCGCCGCCGCGTCCTAACCCCTAACCGGGTCCATCCCCGCTCGGTCCGGGTGAGTTCGAGAAAGCCGGACGCGGTGAGGAACGCACGGTAGCCGTCCCAACTCTGGCCGGCCTCGTCCTGGCCCTCCAGCCAGGCGTAATCAAGCAGGCGCTCGACCTGCGCCAGCCGCAGCCAGTCGCCCGCCTGGCCCAGCAGCCAGGTCGCGACTCCCCGGCGCCGGTGCGCGTCAGCGACCTGCAGGTTGCCAACGTCGGCCCATCGTCCATGGCGCGGCAGCCGGTCACCCTGGTCGAGGATCTCCAGCTCGACGTAGCCGGCCACGTCCCCGCCGTCCCCGCCGAGGACGGCGGACAGGCGGGTGCCGTTGACGCCGACCGACCGCCGGATCGCCAGCCCGGCCAGCGGCGGCCCGGCCGGCCGCGGCAGGTCCTCAACCTTGCTCAGGAAGACCACCTCGGTGTGTCCGGTGTGCCGGAACCCGGCCCGCTCATACAGGGCGCGGATATGCGGCCACTGCTCGGGAACGCCGTAGACGCCGGGTACCGGCAGCTCGCCGCCCGCCTCCGCGCTGGTGACGCCCCACTCGTCCAGCTGGCCGCCGCAGGCGGCGATCAGCTTCTCCGCCGCCGCTGTGGCGTCAGTCCAGTACGGGTTGCCGCCGGCCGGGGCTTGCGGCCAGAACAGCAGCCAGCGGATGTCGCCGGTGCCGCGGTAGGACGGGCTCACCCCGGGATCGGATGAGTAACGCAGCAGGTGCGCCGCCGCGGCGATACGGCCCCGCTGCTCAGCTACCAGGGTCACCCGCTCGATGACCCACGGATCGGCGATGAACTCGCCGGGCTCGCGCTCCAGCTGTCCGAGCACCGCGGCGACCGACACGCTCATGCCCGGCACGACCGCCGCGGCGTGCGCGTTGACCAAGCTGGTGAGCTGGTCCCGGTCCCGGCGATGGAACCGGCGTACCTCGATAGACGACATGGGCAGCCCTCCTCGGCAGAACATGAGAAACCGAGATCTACAGGACCCGCCACCAGTGCGGTACAAGCAGCACTGTAGCCGGTAACCGCGACCTTCCGCAGCACCAGATGAGCCGGGGGAGCGCCGTCAGCCGCCGGTACCCGCCGTCACCACGCTGACCGAGAGCAGGTTGACCTTCGACGACGCGCACCCGGTCGACTTGTAGCTCAGGTAGATGGGCGTGGTCTGGTTCGGCGGGAAGATCTGCAGGTAGGTGGTCGTGGTCGGCGTGCACGTCCCGGGCGAGTAGTTGCCCGCCTCGACGATCCGCAGCAGCGCGTTGCCGGTCTGGCCGGGGCCGAGCGTCACCAGCCTGGCGGCGGAGGCCGTCGACCGGGAAGCCGCCGCGCCGACCTGGGTGACCGGGGTGCCGCTGGCGAGGGAGACGCCCGGGTAGCCGAACAGCGTGCACGGGGCGTTGGAGATGTTGGTGAACTCAATGACCTGGTAGATCGACCCGGCGGTGCCCTGTGAGAGGCCCGCCTTGGCCGACAGGTACTTGGTCGGGCAGGCCGTGGTCGTGGCCGACGACGGCGACCCTGACACCGCCGCGGACGACGCCGCCGGGGAGGACGCGGCCGGGGAGGACGCGGCCGGGGACGACGGAGCTGATGTCGGGGGCGGTGAGGAGGCGGGCGGGGACGCAACGGTTGTCGCCGGCGCGGACGAGGCCACGGTCGACGGGCTCGCCGGGGGAGAAGCCGAAGACGACGACGCACCGGCGGTGCAGCCCGGCCACGCTGATCCCAACCAAACCAGCCGCCGCGACGGCCGCCAGACGACCTACAGAACTCGCACAACCCAGCATCGCCAACCTCTTCCCGCGGCCCAGGCGCCGCAGCTAAGCGTGACACGTAATCAGACCGTCTATACGTCTTCTTAAGACGTTGTCCGGCCGGCCATGGTTGGCGGAGATTATGCCAGTTCCAATCCGGGGATGAGGCAGCCATGACCGTTCCGCTGCCCGACCTGTTCAAGCGGGTCACCCTCGCTCCCGGCGGGGTACGGATTAACACGCTGGTCGGCGGCAACGACAGCGGTTCGCCCGTCCTGCTGCTGCACGGCTACCCGCAGACCCACGTGATGTGGCACCACATCGCGCCCATCCTCGCCCTGCACCATACGGTCGTGCTCACCGATCTGCGCGGTTACGGCGACAGCGGCAAGCCAGCGGGCGGCGCGGCGCACGAGGGCTACGCCAAGCGCACCATGGCGCGGGACCAGATGCTGGTGATGCGCGATCTCGGCTTCGAGGAATTCGCGGTCGTCGGCCACGACCGCGGCGCCCGGGTGGCCCACCGGATGGCCCTGGATTTCCCCCAGTCGGTGACGAAGCTCTCCGTCCTCGACATCGTCCCCACCCGGCACGCCCTGCGCACGGCCGATCTGGCCTTCGGCCTCGGCTACTGGCACTGGTTCTTCCTCGCCCAGCCGGAGCCGCTGCCCGAGCACCAGATCGGGGCCGACCCCGACGGCTGGGTGCGCGGCCGGATCGGCAGCGGGCGCAAGGGCGGCCAGCCGTTCGACTCGCAGGCGGTCAGCGAGTACGTCCGCTGCTTCCGCCAGCCGGCCGCGATCCACGCCTCGTGCGAGGATTACCGCGCCGCGGTGGGTCCCGACCTGGCCGACGACGACGCGGCCGCGGCCCGCGGCCAGCGCGTCACCGCCCCGATGCTGGCGCTGTGGGGCGAGCACGGCTTCGTCGGCCGCCACTACGGCGACGTGGCCGAGATCTGGCGCGGGTACGCCGACACGGTGACCGGCCGCTCGCTGCCCTGCGGCCACCACCTGGCCGAAGAGGTGCCGCTGGAGACCGCCGCCATCCTCCAGGAGTTCCTCGACGACTGAGGCGGCCGTCTTACTATTCTGCTGTGAAGAACAAGCCGCCGTACGCGATCGAGTCGGTCGACAACGCGCTGCGCATCCTGCAGTTGGTACGCGACTCGGGCCAGGTCCGCGTGTCCGACATGGCGGCCGAGCTTGGCGTCGCCCGGTCGACCGCGCACCGGCTGCTGGCCATGCTGGTCTACCGGGACTTCGCGGTGCGGACCGAGGACCGCTGCTACCGGCCGGGCCCGGCGCTGTCCGCCCGGCCGCTGCCGGGCGAGCCCGCGCAGCGGCTCCGGCTGGCGTTCCGCCCGCACATGGAGGAGCTCCGCGACCAGGTCTGCGAGACGGTCAACCTGGTCGTCCGGCTCGGCCCGCAGACCCGCTTCCTGCACACGGTGGAGTCCACTCAGCTGCTGCGGGTGGGCGACCGGCAGGGCACGATCCTGCCCGCCTGGCAGACCTCGGGCGGCAAGGCGCTGCTCGCCGAGCTGGCGGACGCGGAGCTCAGCGCCGTGCTGCGCGACATGGGCGGCCGCCCGCCCGAGGGGCTGACCGCGGCCCGGCGGCGGGCGCTGGTGGCCGAGCTGCGGGTGATCCGCGAGCAGGGCTACGCCGAGAACAAGGAGGAGTCCGAGTCCGGCGTCTGCGCCATCGGCGTCTGCGTCCGCGACGCCGCGGGCGAGCCGGTGGCCGCGCTCTCGGTCTCCGCTCCCTCGGTCCGTTACACGCCCGACCGCGTCCGCCTCTTCCTGCGCGCGCTGCAGGCCGCGGTCGCCGCCGCGGAGGCCGACATCACCCGCTAGCGGCTACCGCCGCCGCCGCCACCGCCGAGGAACGATCCGAGGAATCCCCGGGCCGCCGCTATCTTCTCGTCCACCTGTTTCTTCACCGCGTCGGCGGCGGCGCGCAGGTCTTCCGGCGGGGCCCAGGGCTGCCCGTCCGGTCCGGAGAACTCCGTCTCGTCGTCGTCGCTGTCGTCATCGCCCGGCCGGCGAGAGAAACGCCGGTCCGGTTCATCGACGACCGGCAGCCCTTCCGGTGGCGTGAACCCGAAGTCGTCTGGCCCGCCGTCAGACACCGACCGCAACTCCAGCCGGGTCGCGACCTTCCCGTCCCGGTACCGCGTCACCCGCAGCAGCAGGCCGGACGACGCGTCGACCACCGCCACGGCGGGCAGCCACCACGCGGGCAGCCAGGTCACCGGTGCCCGCATGGCCGGCCCGGTGCCGGCCGTCGCGATGACCCGGTACCCGGTCCGCCCGTCGACCTGCACGACGTCGCCGCCGGACAGCCGGCACGTCAGCAGCCACGAACCGTCAACCAGCTGGCGCAGATCGCCGTGCGAGCCCTCGTCGAGCACGCTGGCCAGCCCGACCCGGACCTCATCCGCGAACACCTTGAAGGTCCGCTCGCCGTCGCAGGCCACCGTCAGCACGTCGACGTCCCGCCTGGGCCGCCGAAGCCTGCGCCCCGCCGCCGACGGCACGCGGTGCACGCGATCGGCCCGGTACCGGTCCCACCCGCCGACCCGCACGCGGTACACCGAGTGCGCATTCTGCCCGACGGCCCGTTCATCGGTCAGGACGGCGTCGACCAGGAACCCGACCCCGCCGAACCCAGCGCGCCGGGCAGACTCCGGCACCGCATGCAGCAGCGCGCCCGCCACCACCTCGCCGTCGGTCCAGTCATGCAGCGTCCCGGTGAACGGGACCGGGTCAAGGCCGCCCCGGTACAGCAGGTCCAGCACCTCATCGCTCACCGGCGCCCGGCCGTCCGCGTCGTCGGCCCCGCCCGCCGCCTGGTCGTCGACCCAGCCGGGCAACGGCTCGTCATCCGGCATCGCGTCATCCGGCTCCTCCGCCGTCGCGGCGGCGAACGGATCGGCCTGCCGTTTGGGCGCGTACCTGACGGCCGCGCCGAGCCCGCCCGCCGCCAGCCCGCCGACCATCTTCAGCGCCGCCAGGCCGGCTTCGTCCACCAAGCGGCGTTCCGACGCCCGCTCGCCGCGAGGCCCGCCGCCGAAGAAGCTCCCCTCCGGCGCGGTGAAGACCGAGGGGTCGGCCGGGTCGCCCACGTCAAGCGTCAGGAACTCGGTCACGTCCGTCTCCGCGTCGGGGTGCGACGGCAGCAGTTCGCGGCGGAGCACGATCCCGAGCTCGGCGTCGATGACCGCGGTGACTCGTTTCGGTCGGCGGACGAGCCCCCACGGCAGCAACGTGGTCCCGAGCAGGCCCCGCAACGGCCCGGGCCGCGCCGTCCCGGTGACCGTGATCGCCGGGCGCCCGGCCACCGTCGTCTCCGCGCCGACTGTCAGCCGGTAGCCGAGCAGCAGCCAGGCCGGGGCGAGAGCCTCGGGAACCGGCGGCTCCGGCCGGTGGTCAAAGCTGACCTCGGTATCCGGTGGCAGGTCCGCGAACCATTGCCAGGCCCGCTCCCCGTCACAGCCGATGAGGTGCGACCCGCTCGCGCTCGTCATCCGGTAGCGCCGTCCCGGCGCGAGGATGAGCGATCGCTCCGCGCCCGGCGGTTCGGCGTCGGACCCGCCCATCCAGAACGGCGGCCCGGTGCCCCATGCCCGCGATTGCTGGGTGAAGGTGGTATCCGGCAGCGCGCCGCCCCCGCGTACCGTCCCCGCCAGCGCCAGCCGCGTCCAGTCGGCCCGGTACAGCAGTCCCGCAAGCTCCCGCTCATCCATAAGCGAAGTATCTCGCGGGCGGACGCGGCGTCTACCGGCCGGCCGCCAGCCCGAGTTCGCGTGCCGCCGCCGTCAGCGTCGGCCCGAGCGGCGCGTCGAGCGTCGCCGTGGCCAGCGAATCCCCGCGCGTCGTCCCCTGATTCACGATCACCACCGGTATCTGAAGCGCCGCGGCGTGCCGCACGTACCGCAGGCCCGACAGCACCGTCAGCGAGGACCCGAGCACCACCAGCCCGGCGGACGCGGAGACGAGGTCGAAGCAGGCGGCGGCGCGCGGCTTCGGCACGTTCTCCCCGAAGAACACCACGTCCGGCTTGAGCACCCCGCCGCACGAGACGCAGTCCACCACGGTGAACCCGGAGGTCTCCTCGAGCGCCACGTCCCCGTCCGGGTTGACCGCGGGCTCGGCCGCCTCGGTGGCGCCCGCCCAGCCGGGGTTGGCCGCCCGCAGCCGCGCGTCGAGTTCCTCCCGCGGCGACCGCTGCCAGCACCCCAGGCAGACCACCCGGTGCAGCGAACCGTGCAGCTCGGTGACGGCCGCGGCCCCCGCCGCCTGGTGCAGGCCGTCCACGTTCTGGGTGATGACTGCGTCGACCAGCCCGGCCCGCTCGAGCAGCGCGACCGCCCGGTGTCCGGAATTGGGCCCCGCCCCGGTGATGTGCCGCCAGCCCAGGTGCGACCGCGCCCAGTACCGCTGCCGCGCCGCCGCCGACCCGGTGAACGCCTGGTAGGTCATCGGCTGCCCGGCCCGCCGCGCCTGACCGCTCGGCCCGCGGTAGTCCGGGATGCCGGACTCCGTCGACAGCCCGGCTCCGCTCAGCACCGTGACGTTGCCCGCACCCAAAATCGAAACCAGCGTATGGAACGGCCGCGGCTTACTCCCTTCCCCCACGGTTTCAACCAGCCCAGGCAGCGTCATAGCTCCTATTTTGCCCTGGCAGCCCAGGTGAATTGATCCCGGCGCCGGCGGCCCCATCCTGCCCGATGAGAACCAGCGCCCGGCCGTGGGCCACCGCGGGTTCCTGAGTCCAGCGGGCAGCCGTCATGATGGATGCGTGTGCACAGTTGTTCTCAGCCTTGCGCCGGGGGAGCGGATGCCGCTGGTGCTGCTCGGCGTACGCGACGAGCTGGTGGGCCGTCCCTGGCGCCCGCCCGCGCGGCACTGGCCGGGCTCGCCGCTCATCGGCGGCATCGACAAGCAGGCGGGCGGCACCTGGCTCGCGGTCCGCCCGGACATCCCCCGGGTGGCCTGCCTGCTGAACGGCCGGGGCGCCGAGGCGGACCCGGCCCGCCGCCGCAGCCGGGGGGAGCTGCCGCTCCGCGCCGCGGCCGACGGCGCCGGCCTGCTCAAGGAACTCGCCGACGATCCGGCCGCGCTGCGCGCCTGGGACCCCTTCTACCTGGTCTGCGCCGTCTCCGCCGCGGCCACCCTGCTGAGCTGGGACGGCGTCAGCGCCAGCACGCGCGACCTGGCTCCGGGCACGCACCTGCTGACCAATGCGGGACACGCCTACCCGCCCGACCCGACGCACCCCGATGACCCCGCCGCCGAACCGAAGGCGCTGCACTTCGCGCCCAAATTCGCCGCGTCCCGTCCGTCCGCCGATCCCGCGCTGCCGCTAGCCGGGGCCTGGGGCGACTGGCTCACCCTGGCCCGGGGCGACGACCGCGAGCTGACCGACCCGGCCGCGATCATCGCCCGCCGGGACCTGGCGGACGGCAAGGTCTGGGGGAGCACCTCGGTGACCTTGATCGCCTTGGCCCCGGACGCGTTCCGCTACGACTTCCAGGCCAGCCCGGGTAGCGCGGACGGGTGGTATCCCGTGGTTGCAGCTTTATAGCGAGATGTGGGCGGCTATGGTGCTTGCATGCCCAAGGCCAGGATCGCCGCTATAGCAGGCTGCGTCACCGCGCTTGCCGCCGCCGCTGTGGTAGCAGCGGCCCCATCCGCCCCGGCGGTCCCCGCCCAGTCCGCGTCGGCGGCGGGCGCGTCGGCGGCGGCGGCGATACTGCCGCACGTCGCGATCAGCCCGGGCGCCATCCGCATCCCCGGCGCGGCCCGGCAGGCGCCGCTCGGCACGGCCGGGTGCGAGAAAGCCGCCGGGATCGCCTGCTACTCGCCCAACCAGCTCAGGACCGCCTACCACCTGCCCGCCGTGTACTCCCGCGGGATCACCGGCAAGGGCGAGACGATCGTGATCGTCGACTCGTTCGGCTCGCCCACGATCAAGTCCGACCTGGCGGCCTTCGACCGGTATTACCGCTATCCCGCGCCGCCCAGCTTCAAGATCATTACCCCGTCGGGCAGGATCCCGGCGTTCAACCCGAACAACTCCGGCATGACCGGCTGGGCCGGGGAGACCACCCTCGACGTGGAGTACGCGCACGCGCTCGCGCCGGGCGCGTCCATCCTGCTGGCCGAGACCCCGGTCTCGGAGACCGAGGGCGTCACCGGTTTCCCGCAGATGGTGAAGGCCGAGGAGTACGTGGTCAACCACAAGCTCGGCGCTGTGATCAGCCAGTCGTTCAGCGCCACCGAGGAGACCTTCAAGAACTACGCGCAGCTCAAGCCGCTGCGCGCCGCCATCCTTGACGCCGACAGCCACGGCGTGACCGTGCTGGCCGCCTCGGGCAACGCCGGCGCGACGGACTACGAGCTGAACGGCAGCGACTACTACACCCGCAAGGTGACCTCCTGGCCCGACAGCGACCCGCTGGTGACCGCGGTCGGCGGCACCCAGCTGAAGGAGTCCCGCGGCTTGTACAGCTGGACAGCCTGGAACGACACCTACAACCGGGCCTCGGAGCTGTACTGGGGCGGCTCCGCCGACCCCGTCCCGCTGGCCGGCGGCGGCGGCAAGTCCGAGTTCTTCGGCCGCCCGTCCTACCAGAACGCCGTCAAGTCGGTCACCGGCGCCAGCCGCGGCGTGCCCGACGTCGCGATGAGCGCGGCCTGCAACGGCGCGGTGAACATCTACAGCAGCTTCGTGCGGGGCGACGCGGGCTGGTCGCTGACCTGCGGCACCAGCGAGGCGACGCCGGAGTTCGCCGCCATCGTCGCCCTCGCCGACCAGGTCGCCGGGCACCCCCTGGGTCTGCTCAACCCCACCCTCTACAAGCTGGCCGCCGAGCGCGCACCCGGTCTGGTCGACGTCACCTCGGGCAACAACACCGTCTCCTTCTACCAGGGCACCGCGACCAAGCCCTACAAGGTCACCGGCTACACCGCCCGCAAGGGCTATGACCTGGTAACCGGCGTCGGCACGGTCAACGCGAGCGATCTCGTCTACGAACTGGCGGGCGTTCGCGTTCCGTGACGACAACCTTCGATACCTGTGAATTACTTCTCAATGGGCGCATGTGACCGGCTATGGTCCGATCCGTGCCCAGGGTCAGATTCGCCGCGCTAGCCGCGGGTGTCACGGTGCTGGCCGGCGCCCTCGCGGCGGTAGCCGCCCAGCCGTCCGAGGTCGCATCGGGAACGGCCGCCTCGGCGCGGCTGACCGTTTCGGCCGGGCGGGCGGCCGAGGTCCGGCCGGACGCCATCAGGCTGCCCGGCGTCGTCCGGGTGGCGCCGCCGACCACGGGGGACTGCGAGCATGGACTGTCCATCGCCTGCTACACCCCGAACCAAGTCAGGGCCGCCTACCAGCTGTCCGCGCTGTACGCCCGGGGGGTCACCGGCAAGGGCGAGACCATCGTCATCGAGGACTCGTACGGCTCGCCCACGATCAAGTCCGACCTGACGACGTTCGACCGGCAGTTCGGCTATCGGGCGCCGCCCAGGTTCGCGGTCATCATGCCGATCGGCAAGGTCGCGAAATTCAACCCGCACAACACCAACATGACCGGCTGGGCGTGGGAAACCTCGCTGGACGTGGAGTACGCGCACGCGCTCGCCCCGGGCGCGTCCATCGAGCTGGTCGAGACGCCGTCCACCGGCGGCGGCAGCACCGAACGCCAGGTCATGCAGGCCGAGGAGTACGTGGTCAACCACAAGCTCGGCGCGGTGATCAGCCAGTCGTTCAGCGGGAGCGAGGCCGGGTTCTCCAGCGAGGCGCAGCTGCAGCCGCTGCGGGCTGGCATCCTCGACGCCGACAGCCACCACGTGACCATCCTCGCCGCCTCGGGCGACGCGGGCGCGACCACCCTCGCCGCCCACGGGCCCGGCTACTACACCCAGCGTGAGATCAACTGGCAGGCGAGCGACCCGCTGGTCACCGGGGTCGGCGGCACCGAGCTGGTCCAGTCCGGCGGCTCGTACACCCGGGTCGCCTGGAACGACACCTACGACCAGGCGGTGGACAAGCTCTGGTCCGGCACGACGGACCCGATGCCGCACGCGACCGGCGGCGGCCGGTCGGCGCTGTTCGGCCGGCCGTCCTACCAGAACGGCGTCAAGTCCGTCATCGGCGGTAGCCGGGGCGTGCCCGACATCGCCATGAGCGCGGCCTGCAACGGCGCGGTGGCCGTCTACAGCAGCTTCCAGCCGGGCAAGGCGGGCTGGTCCGAGGGGTGCGGTACCAGCGAGGCGACCCCGGAGTTCGCCGGCATCGTGGCGCTAGCCGACCAGCTGGCGGGCCGCTGGCTCGGCCTGCTCAACCCCACCCTCTACAAGCTGGCCGCCGAGCACGCCCCGGGCCTGGTCAACGTTACCTCGGGCGACAACACCGTCTCCTTCTACGGGGGCGCCAAGCGGTACACCATCACCGGCTACCACGCCCGCCCGGGCTACAGCCTGGTCACCGGCGTCGGCACTATTAACGCCAGCCTCTTCGTCTACGAGCTCGCGGGCAAGAAGCCGTAGGCGGCTGCCCCTCCCTTAAGGCTGCCCGGCGAGGGCCGACCTGACCAGGGCCGCGAGGCCGTCGGGGTAGATGCTCTCGCCGGTCGCGTCGAGTTCGGCCAGGGTCCACCAGCGGGACGCGTCGATGCCGTCGGTGGCGTGCATGGCGGCCACCTCGCCGAGCGGGCGCAGCTCACCGGGCACCCGGCCGATGAAGTAGTGGTCGGTCTGCCGGACCACCCCCCGGCTGGGGGAGTACCACTGCACGAGGGTCTGCTGATAGACCTCGGCCGGAGCGACCGGCACGTCGGTCCAGCCGGTCTCCTCGGCCAGCTCCCGGCACGCGGCCTGGTAGAAGTCCTCGTTCCCCTCGAGCCCGCCGCCCGGCGTGGTCCAGTGCCTGCCCTTCGGCGGCGGGTCGTCGTAGAAGAAGAGCAGCACCCGCCCCGCCGGGTCGATGGCGATCACTCGTCCCGCTAGCCGCGTGGGGTACTCAGGCTCATCCACGTCCCTATTATCGGGGCGCGGTACGCTGTCGCGCGTGCTTGAACGCGTCCAGGTGACCAGCTACCTCACACCGCTGCGCGAAGGCGGCAGCCTTCCCGCGATCGTCGAGGCCGACAACCTGGGTACCTACGTGCTCAAGTTCCGCGGCGCGGGCCAGGGGCCGCTCGCCCTGGTCGCCGAGATCATCGGCGGCGAGCTGGCCCGGCGCCTCGGCCTGCGCACGCCCGAGCTCGCGCTGGCCGAGCTCGACCAGAAGATCCCGCCAAGCGAGCCCGACCCGGAGATCCAGGACCTGCTCCGGGCCAGCGTGGGACTCAATCTCGCGGTGGACTTCCTGCCCGGCTCGGCCGGGTTCGACCCGCTCGGCTGGACCGCGGACGAGGATTTCGCCAGCGAGCTGCTCTGGTTCGACGCGCTCATCCAGAACGTGGACCGCAGCTGGCGCAATCCGAACCTGCTGGTCTGGCACGGCGACATCTGGCTGATCGACCACGGCGCGGCGCTCTACTTCCACCACGACTGGTCCCGCGCCGACCCGGCCAAGCCCTACGACGCCCGCCAGCATGTCCTGCGCGACCGCGCCACCAGGATCGGGCAGGCCCACGAGAAGCTGGCCCCGCTGATCACGGTGGCCGCGGTCGAAGAGGTGACGGCCGACGTTCCGCCCGACTGGTTCGGTGAACGCGGCGCCGGCGCCTACGTCGAGCAGCTGGTCAAGCGCGCCCCGCTGGTGCCGGAGGTGATCCGGCTATGAGCGAGGTCTTCGAATGGGCGCTGATCCGCGTGATGCCCCGGGTCGAGCGGGGCGAGGCGATCAACGCCGGCGTGATCGTCTACTCCAAGTCATTCCGCTACCTGAAGACCAAGATCGAGCTGGACGAGCGGCGGCTGCTCGCCCTCGCCCCCGGCGCGGACGTGGCCGCCGTCCGCGCCGCCCTCACCGCCTTCGAGCGCGCCTGCGTCTCCGGCCCGCTGGCCGAGTTCTCCATCGGCGAGCGGTTCCGCTGGCTCACGGCCCAGAGATCGGCCATCGTCCAGCCCGGGCCCGTCCACGCCGGCGTCACCACCAACCCGGAAACCGACCTGACCCGCCTCTTCGCCGCCCTGGTCACCACCTAGCACCCCGCCCGCTGCTCTCCGCCGATCAGCCCCGCTAGAAGCCGGGGACGAGCTTCCAGGCCTTGCCGCTCCACACCCCGGTCATCAGGGCGGGCGACGTCGTCGGTCGTCTTGCCGGTCTGGCCGATGGCGACGCAGCTTCCCCGGGCAGGCAGCTCACGGCCGCGAACGCGTTGGAGTAGCCCTTGGACGGCGCCGGGACGGCCTGCAGCCTGCCCGCCGTGCCGTCGAACGACACGGCAACCGCGGCAAAGGGCGACGTCGCCGAATCGTTCGGCGCCAGGCCTCGCCGACCGCCTCGCAGGAGTGCGCGGCGTAGCAGGACACGTCCGTGGTGAACGAGTCCGCGGTGCCCTTCGGCCAGGTCACCTTGGCCAGCTGCCACGTCTTGCCGTTCCAGATCTCGCTGAACGCGGTGGAGCTCGGGCGTGCTTGCTGGTGATGTCGCCCAGCACGGCCCCGGTCACGGCGCAGTTCGAGGCGGTGGCGCACGAAACGCCGCTGGTATCGAGGAAGCCCGCACCGCCGTTCACCGGCGCCGGCTTCATCGCCGTGAGCCTTCTTGCCGTTCCACGAAGCGACGTAGAGCTTCGCGGTCACGGCCTCGGAGGAGAACATGGTAGGTCGTCGCCGGCCAGGACGCAGAACGCGGACGTGGCGCAGGAGACAACGGTCGGCTCCACCTGCGGCCGGCCCGGCCGCCTCGGCGGCACTGTGCCCCAGCGTCCACTTCGCGCCGTTCCACGTCTCGATGATGTTGAGCGAGCCGGTCTCGCCGAAGGCCGACGTGTCACCGTCGGCCACGCCGACCGCGACGCAGTACCTGGTCGTCGCGCAGGACACGCTGGTGAGCGCCGCATCCGTGGTGCCCTTGGGCAGCGGCACCGCGGAGGTCGGCTTCAGCAAGGTCCCGTTGTAGGCCAGGGCGAGGACGTGGTTCGCCGCGCTGCTTGCTCGTCGAGGTGTAGTAATCGCCGACCACCAGGCAGGACTTGGCGCCCTTGCAGGAGACCCCGGCCAGGTCGTCGGACCTGGTCCCCTTGGGCAGCGTCACGCCGACGCCCTTCCAGGACGACCCGTTCCACCGCGCGACCCGGGTCGGGCTGCGACTCACCGCCGTCACTGAGGCTCGAACTGCCCTCGATGCCGACGCAGTCCGCCGTCAGCACGCACGAGATCAGCGGTTCGCCGCTACCCCGTCGACTTCCTCGGCCCCGGCGGCCGGCCGTAACGGACCGCGGCCTGCCGGTCGCGCCGGCCGCACGTGCGCCCGTCGACCGTACCGCCGGTGTCGGCTGGGCCATGGCGGTCGCCGGGACGGCGACGCCGCCGAGCACGGCCGCCAGCGCGACCAGCCCGGAGATGACGATTCTGCGCACCTGACTCCTCTTCCGGGTCTTTCCGTAACAAGTGCACAGAATCTCACATATCCCCTGTAGTAACCAGCGTCAATTTAGTAACGCGGCAACCACTTTCACCACCCGTTTGCAGCGCGTTTCACGACGCGCCTTTACCTGGTAGGTGCCCCGGCGTAACGGGCCGCGGGCGGCTGCTGGCAAGATCGTCACCGTGCCAGCAATGCCGTCCCGTGCGAAAGCGATCGTCGCCAGCTACCCCGAGCTCATCGCTGTGCTCGTGGCGGCGATCCTCGGCCTGTCCGTGCAGCGGCCGCTGGCCTGGCTGGCCGGCCACCAGGGAATCAACGTGCTGCTGGCGATCCTGGTCTTCGCCACCGCGGTCACGATCGACCCGGCCGCGCTCGCGCCGCCTGGCGCAAGCCTGGCGCTCGCTGCTGGCCGCGCTCGCGGTCGGCATCACGGTGCTGCCCGCGCTCTCCTGGGCGGTCTCCCGGCTGGTGGCCGCCGGGTCGCTGCGCGACGGGGTGATGGTCGTGGGGCTCGCCCCGTGCGAGATCGCCTCGGTCGCGACCACCGCGATGGCCGGCGGTGCGGCCGCCGTCTCGGCCGGGGTGCTGATCGGCTCCACCGTCGCGGTGGTGGCCCTGGCCGGGCCGATCCTGACCCTGGAGGCCGGCCACGCCGGGGTGTCACCGGGCAGCATCGTCGCCAACCTGGCCCTGGTCGTCGCGCTGCCGCTCGCGCTCGGCCTGGCCGCCCGCGCCTTCATCCCCGCTCCTCGCGACCCCCCGCGCGGAAACGGCCGCCTCGCTAACCGCCCTCGTCGCCGTCGCCGCCCTGGTCGCGCTGATCGCGGCCGAGATCCGGCTGTCCGCCGCCTACCTCGCGGTCGCCGCCGCCCTGCTCCTCTTCCTGCTCGGCTCCGCCCTGGCCGGCCGCGCCCTGGGCCTGCGCACGGCCCGCCCCACGGCCACCGCGCTGCTGCTCACCACCTCGATGCGCGACTTCGCCATCGCCGCCGGCCTCGCCGCCGCCGCCTTCGGCCCCGCCGCGGCGGCCCCCCTCGGCCTGTACGGCGTCGCCGTGCTGGTCTGGGGCACCGCGGTGGCCGGCGTCCTGCGCCAGCGGGCCAGGCCGGGCCTAGGGAGAGCAGGGAGCGCGGTAGGGGACGCCGGGGACGTAGCTCGACCACTCGGCCGCGGTGAGCGGCCTGCCCAGGTTCGCGCAGATGGCCGCGCGGGCCGCCGCCGGGCTGGTGTCCCAGAGGTGGACGGTGCCCTCGAAGCTGGTGGCGGCGAGCTGCGCGCCCGAGGGGGAGAAGGCCACCGAGTACACGTCGTCGGCCGGCCCGGTCAGCGTGGCGATGAGCGCCGGGCGGGCCGGCTCGGCCACGTTCCACAGCCAGACGGTGCCGTCGGTGACACCGACCGCCAGTGTCTTGCCGTCGGGGCTGAACGCCGCCGCCCAGACGTAACCGGACGGCCCGGTCAGCGGCGCGCCGATCTGGACGGGGTGCGCCGGGCTGGGCCACGTTCCACAGCCGCACCGTCTTGTCGGCGCTGCCGACGGCGAGGATCTCGCTGTCGGGGGAGAAGGCGAGCCCGATGGCGTAGCTCGCCAGCCCGCCCAGGGCTGGCCCCACGCGAGTCAGGCCAGCGCTGCCCGCGCTGCCCGCTCCCGCGCCGCTACCCGCCCCGGTGACGTGCCAGAGCCGGACGAAGTCATCGACGCTGGCCGCGGCCACGGTGGTCCCATCGGGGGCGAACGCCACCGTGTAGACCGAGTCACCGGAGTCGCTCACCCGGGCGACCTGCCGCGGGTGCGCGGGGTTGGCCACGTCGAACAGCCGCAGGCTGCCGTCGTCGGCGCCGGTGGCGAGCAGCGCCCCGTCCGGGCTGAACGCGACCGACTCGGCCGTTCCCGGCCCGGTGATCACGGTGAACGGCTTGCCCAGCGGGGCTAGCGTCCGCCCGTTGAGCAGCGCCACCGTCCCGTTGGAGAGCGCCACCGCCACCGCCGCCCCGGCCGGGCTGAAGGCGGTCGCGTTGACGGTCACCTGCGCCGGCAGCGAGTGCGTGACCAGACGCTTATGGGTGGCGGTATCCCACAGCTGCACGCTGGTGCCGCCCACGGCGAGGGTCGCGCCACCCGGGCTGTAGGCGACGCTCTCGGGGGCGTTGCCGGTGTCGAGGACCGGCGCCGGGAGCGGCCAGAGGGCGACCATGCCGTCGGCGTCGGAGGCGGCGATCCGGTTCTGGCCATCCCAGCTGACCGAGGTGACCGGCTGCGGCTCGTCCAGCGTCGCCGTGACCGCCCGGGTCGCCAGGTTCCACACCAGCACGCTGGCGTCCGAGGTGCCTTCCGCCAGCGACCGGCCGTCCGGGCTGAAGGCGACCGCGTTGGCCCAGTCGGTGGCGCCCGCCAGCGTGCCGTCCGCCTTGGCGGTGTCCCGGCTCTGGCGCACCGACCAGAGCCAGACCTTGTCGTCCTCGCTGGCGGCGGCCAGCGTCCGCCCGTCCGGGCTGAACGCGACGCCGGAGACCATGGCGGCCGGCCCGGCAGCGGCATCCCGCGGAACGCGGCGGGGGCGGCCGGGCGGGACACGTTCCACAGCCAGACGGTCTTGACCGAAGTGCCCGCGGCGAGCGTCCGGCCGTCCGCGCTGAACGCGACCGACTGCACGTACGCGCGCGCCCTGGCGGCGCCGGGAACCTTCAGCGGCCGGCCGACCGGCACCGGGTGCGCCGGGTTGGCCACGTCCCAGAGCCGGACCGTCCCGTCCGCGCTGCCCGGCGGCGAGCAGCTGGCCGTCGCGGCTGAACGCGACCGAGTAGACGGTCCAGGTCGGCCCGGTCAGCGGCCGCCCCAGCGGCACCGCCGAACCGGATCCGGAAACCGCCCACAGCCGCACGGCCTTGCCCGCGCCGGCCGCCGCGATCACCCGCCCGTCCGGGCTGAACGCCGCCGTGTAGAGCGGAAGCGTCTTGTCGGCGCGCGCCAGCGTGGCGACCGGCACCGGGTGGCCCGGAACGGCGACGTTCCACAGCCGCAGCGTGCCGTCCGCGCCCGCCGCGACCAGCAGCCGGCGGTCCGGGCTGAGCGCGGCCGACTGCACCGGCCCGGCCGAGTCCGTTATCCGCGTCGCGAACGACGTGCCGCTGGAGTCGAGCAGGCTGGCCGTCGCCTGCGGGGTCTGCGCGATCCGGTACCCGGCGACCGACAGCTGCGCCGCCGCCGACGGATCGGTGCCGCGAAGCTGGTCCGCCACGAACGCGGCCTCGCGCGAATCGGCCTGGTCCCGTTCGCCGATGGCGGCGGCCTCGGCCCCGACCGCGGTGGCCTCGGCCCCGGTGGCCGCCTGGCGCTGGCTGAAGGCGTAGGCGGTCAGCCCGGCGACCGCGACGACCAGCACGGTCAGCACCGCGACGACCGACCGCAGCCGGGTGGTGCGCCGCCGCTCAAGCCGTTCGCGGGCGCTGCCCGCGGCGACCGACGCGGCGACGAACTCGCGCCCGAGCGGCAGCAGCGACGCGCGCTTGTCCGGGTCCTCGGCCCACTCCCGGGCGACCGCGAGCTGGCTGCCGCGCCACAGCGCCGCCTCCTCCCGGCCGGTCTCGGCCCAGGCCTGCGCGCCCGCGGCGATCCGCCGGCCGATCCGCAGCTCCTCGGCGCTCTCCTCGATCCAGCCGCGCAGCCGCGGCCAGGCGGTCAGCAGCGCGTCATGCGTCAGCCGCGCGGTCCCGGTGTCCACGGTGATCATCCGCTCGTCGATGAAGACCGCCAGCACCCGCTCGGCGTCCTCGCCGGAGCCGCCGGCCTGCCGTCGCCCGCGCTGATCCGCTGAGCAGCTCGCCCAGGGGCACGGCGGCGCGGCTCGGCGGCAGGTCGTCGGCCACGTGCACCAGCCGCAGCAGCAGCCGCCGGGCGAGCCGTTGCTGCTCCGGCGTCCAGGCTCTCGTAGGCGCGCTCGGCCGACTGGGTGAGCGCGTCCTTGATCCCGCCGCCGGCCAGGTAGTCGGCCACCGTCAGCGGTGCCGCCGCGGCTGTGCTCCCAGGCGGCGAGCAGCGCGTGCGACAGCAGCGGCAGCGCGCCCGGCTCGTGCGCTGCCGCCGCCGTCGGTGCCGGGCGCCAGGTCGGACAGCAGCACCTCGACCAGGCCCGCGGCCACCTCCGTCTTCGCCAGCCGGGCCGGCTCCACCACCGCCCGCCGCACCTGCTCGGCGCTCATCGGCCCGAGCACCACGTGCCGTTCCTGCGCCGCGCGCAGCAGCCCGGGATAGCGGATCAGCTGCTCGTAGAAGTCGGCCCGCAGCGCCAGCACCACCAGCCCGGTCCGCGCCAGGTCGCACAGCCCGTCGATCAGCGCCCGCCGCTCGCCCTCGTCGGCGCAGAGCGTGAAGACGGCCTCGAACTGGTCCACGATCACCGTCGCGCGTCCCGCCAGCGGCGCGTCGCCCGCGGCCAGCTTCGCGACCTGCGCGGACAGCCAGCCAACGCCGGTCACGGTCAGGTCGCAGACCACGATCGGCCGCTGCCCGCCGTCCTCGGCCGCGCCGCAGCCGCGGCAGCAGCCCCGCCCGCAGCAGCGACGACTTGCCCGCGCCGGAGGGGCCGATGAGCAGCAACGGCAGGCTCGACGAGGGCGCTCGGCCAGGTAGGCCAGCAGCTCGGTGAGGTCTTCCCGGCCGAAGAACCAGCTGCGCGTCCTCGGCCTCGAACCGGGCCAGGCCCCGGTAGGGGGTGCCGGTCCGGCGGCCCGGCAGCCGCCGGGCGCGGGCCAGCGCCGCCTGCCACTGCTCGACCCGGGCCGGGTCGGTCTCACCGCAGGCCGCGAGGATGCGCGCGAACTGGTCGCGGTCGAGCGGCAGGTGGCGGCCGGAGAAGCAGTCTCCGGTGGTGGCCACCGGCGTCTTCGCCGCCCGCGCTATCTCGCGGATCGTCGCGCCGGACCGCGCGCGCAGCGCCTGCAACTCGCGGGTGAATTCCGCCGCGGTCATGATTGGTTCCAGCGACGGCAATGCCAAGTCCTCTGCTGCCATGACATCCCCACCCCTGACCATGCACGGCGTACAACCGCTTGCTACCCGTCAGTTGAGGGTATTTGGCGGTATAAAACAACGCGTTAGCGATCTTCTCGTCGCTTATCAGACACTATGACGCGGGACCCGCCGTATTCGATTACCGGAAGCGATATGAATTCGCGACCTGCCGCGTTCCGTTCCGCCCGGTTTCGCTGTCCGGCCTTGTCCGGAGATAGCCCTATGCGTTCTGCCGCTCCCTCTGGGCAGGCAGAATGGCAAGCCCCGGCGGGGCGGGGGGGATCGCCGCTCCGCAGGCCGGTCGTCATCCGCCACCGGCCTGCGGAGCGGTGCGGGGGCAGGGCAGATTCATGATCATCTCGAACGCACGCGTGGATCCCCCGGCAGCGGCAGGCTTACCCTTGTCTGTGAGCGAGCGCCGCGCGCGAGCGCGGCCTCAGCGGCGAGGGGAACGGGACAGCATGAGCAGCGTGGCGGAGAAGAGCTACACCTCGGCGACCAGCGGCACACCGCTGCTGGGCGACACGATCGGGGAGAACCTGGACCGGACGGTGGCCGCCTACCCCGACCGGCTCGCCCTGGTGGATCTGCCGACCGGCGCCCGGTTCAGTTACCGCGAGCTGCGCGCCGAGGTCGATGCCCTCGCCCTCGGCCTGCTGGCGGCCGGCATCGAGAAGGGCGACCGGGTCGGGATCTGGGCGCCGAACTGCGCCGAGTGGACCCTCACCCAGTACGCCACCGCCAAGCTCGGCGCGATCCTGGTCAACATCAACCCGGCCTACCGCACCAGCGAGCTCGAGTTCGTGCTCAACCAGTCGGGCTGCAAGCTGCTGGTCGCCGCGCAGCGGCTGAAGACCTCCGACTACGCCGCGATGATCGACGAGGTCCGGCCGCGCTGCGCGGACCTGGAGCAGGTCGTCCTGCTCGGCACCGGAGACTGGCTGGCGCTGCTGGAAACGGGCCGGGACGCCGACCGCAGGGGTGCTCGCCGCGATCGAGCTCTCGGCCGACGAGCCGATCAACATCCAGTACACCTCGGGGACCACCGGCTTCCCGAAGGGCGCGACCCTGTCCCACCACAACATCCTCAACAACGGCTTCTTCGTCGGCGAGCTCTGCCACTACACCGGCGGACGACAGGATCTGCATCCCCGTCCCCTTCTACCACTGCTTCGGCATGGTGATGGGCAACCTGGCGGCCACCACGCCACGGGTCCGCGATGGTCATCCCGGCGCCCAGCTTCGACCCGGTCGCGACCCTGGAGGCCGTGCAGCGGGAGCGCTGCACCTCGCTCTACGGGGTTCCCACGATGTTCATCGCCGAGCTCGCCGCCGAGGAGTTCGAGCGGTTCGACCTCAGCAGCCTGCGGACCGGGATCATGGCGGGCTCGCCGTGCCCGGTCGAGGTGATGAAGCAGGTCATCGACCGGATGGGAATGTCCGAGGTGTCGATCTGCTACGGCATGACCGAGACCTCACCGGTCTCCACCCAGACCCGGGTCGACGACTCCGTGGAGCGCCGGGTGGCCACGGTGGGCCGGGCCGGCCCGCACATCGAGGTCAAGGTCATCGACCCGGCCACCGGACTGACCGTGCCGCGCAACACCCCCGGCGAGTTCTGCACCCGGGGCTACAGCGTCATGCTGGGCTACTGGCGCCAGCCGGACAAGACGGCCGAGGCGATCGACGCCGGCCCGCTGGATGCACACCGGCGACCTGGCGGTGATGGACGACGACGGCTACCTGTCGATCACCGGCCGGATCAAGGACATGGTGATCCGCGGCGGCGAGAACATCTACCCGCGCGAAGTCGAGGAGTTTCTCTACACCCACCCCGACATCCTCGACGCCCAGGTGATCGGCGTTCCCGACCAGAAGTACGGGGAGGAGCTGATGGCCTGGGTCAGGCTCCGGCCCGGCGCCCAGCCGCTGACCGCCGAGGCGGTCCGCGAGTTCTGCCACGGCAAGCTCGCCCACTACAAGATCCCCCGCTACGTGCACGTGACCGATGAGTTCCCGATGACCGTCACCGGCAAGATCCGCAAGGTCGAGATGCGCGAACGGTCAACGGAGCTCCTGGGCCTTTAGGAACCTGAGCTCCGAGGACTTGAGCTCCGAGGACTTGAGCTCCGAGGACCTGGCCCGGGCGAGTTGGCCGGCTCTGGTGCGCCCGGCCGACCCCGAGTCTGCCGCCGGGTCGTCACACCCTGGATCGGTGGTCGTCAAATGCAGGACGGGGAGCGGGCACACAGGGCGCGGGGCAAGCCGGCGCCGCCGCTGCCCGGAACCTGCGCTGCCCGCGAGCGCTGCGGTGCCGTGGCGACCGCCGCGGCCGCCCGAGCCCCGCGGCCAGCTGACCCACCTGCGCGTCTTCCTCGCGCTGCTCCCTGACGGTCTTGACCCGCTCGGCCTGGTAAAGCATGTATGACGTGTACATCGTTCTTACCTCCTGACCCGAACGCTAGGCGGGTGCTGTTCCCGCGGTGTTCCCGCCCGCGGCGGCCGGGCTGCGCTGCGAAAACCATGCTGGAATGTCGGACACCGCCGGGATAATGGGTAAGTGGCCGTGGTAACCGTGCAGGATGAGTCAGTGGGGCAGGCCGTACAGGTCCAGCTGCTCGGCCCGTTCAGCGTCAGCGCGCAGGGCCGTGTCGTCGACGCGTGGCCGCGGCCGAGCGCCCGCCGCCTGTGCGAGCTTGTCCTGGTCAGCCCGGGCCGGCGGGTCAGCCGGGATGTCGCCTGCGAGGAGCTTTTCCCGCGCCTGGAGCCGCGCGCGGCCGCCCGCGCGCTGTCGAAGGCACTGTCCATGGCGCGCAGCGCGCTCGCCGGGCTCGGCGCGGACGGCACCGCGCTGCTCACGGCCGACCTGGGCCACATCTGGGCATCGCCCGACGTCATCGTCGATGCCGAGGTCTGCGCCGCTGCGCTCCGCGCCGCGCTCGCGCTGGCACCCGGCCCGCTCCGGGACGACCAGCTCTGCGCCGCGCTGGCGCAAGACGGGGAACTGCTGCCCGATGAGCCCTACGCCGACTGGGCGGGCCGCGTCCGCGACCGGCTGGCGACGCTGCGCCAGGAGGCGCGCCTCTGCCTGGCCAGGGACCGGGCGGCGGCGCGGGCCGGTCCGGCCGCGACGACGTGCTGGCGGCCTGGGAATCCTGCCTGGACCACGACCCCGCCTGCGAGGAGGCCGCCGGCGCGCTCATCCGCGCCTACCTCGCCCAGGGCCGCCCGGAGCTGGCGGCCCGCGTTTTCGAGCGCTGCCGTCAGGCGCTTGTCGCGCTCGGGCTGCGGATTCCGCCCTCGCTTGAGCGGCTCTACGCGCCCGCCCGCGATCCCGGGCTGGTCGGCCCGCCAGCTCTTCCGGCTGTGCCCCTTCCGGCTGTCGCCCCTGCCGGCTTCGGCCCTTCCGGCCACGTCCCTGCTGGCTACGTCCGGGTCGGCTCCGCCCGCACCCGCCCAGCCGCCGCTGCCGCGGGAGGAACGCCGGCCCGTCACGGTGCTGTTCGCCGAGGTGGCGGCCCCGGCCGGGCTGGCCAGTGCGGTCGGCCTGGAGACGCTGCGCGAGCTTGTCGGCGGTTCCCTGGCGGCCGTGATCGCCGAGGTGGAGGGGTTGGGCGGGACCGTGACCTCGGTATCAGGCCGCGGTCTGCAGGCGATGTTCGGCGCGCCCGAGGCACACGAGGACGATCCGGAACGGGCCGTCCTGGCGGCGTTCCGCGCCCTGTCGGCGACCGCCACCGCCGCGGCCGCCACCGAGGGCGGGACCGCGCTGCGGATCGGCGTGGAGACCGGCCCGGCGGTCGTGGGTCCCATCGGCGGCGGCGCCAAGGTGGAGTACGGCGCGCTCGGCGACGTGGTGAGCGTGGCGGCCGCGCTGCAGTCGGCCGCGCGGCCGGGAGCCGTCCTGGTCGGCCCGGCCACCCGTGCCGTCACCGGGCACCTGTTCACCTGGGGGGCCGGCAGAGGAAGTAGCGCTCGGACCGACTATGCGCCCGCTGGTCGCCAGCTACCTGGAGCTGCCCCGGGCGCGGGCGGTGGACCGGCGGCCGCGGGTGGGCAGGCGCGCCGCGCTGGCCGGCCGCGACGCGGAGCTGCGCGTGCTCGACGCCGCGCTGCGGGACGCGGTCGAGGGCCGGGGCTCGGTGGTGCTGCTGACCGGGGACGCCGGGCTCGGCAAGACCCGCCTGGTGCAGGAGTGCCGCAAGCGCTTCATCGCCTGGGTCGGCGCGGGCAGCGGCCGGCTGCCGCTGTGGCTGGAAGGCCGCGGCGCCTCGTACGCGTCGTCCACCCCCTACGGCCTCTACCGGCAGCTGGTGGCCAGCTGGATCGGGGTGGCGCCGGACGAGCCCGCGGCCAGGGTCCAGGCGGCCCTGGAGCGGTCGCTGACCCATCTGCTGGGGAACGCGAACCTGCTGGCGCCGCTGGCGCGGATGATGGGCATCGCCTCCCCGGCCCTCGGCGGCCGGATGCCGCCCGGGGAGCTGCAGCGGATCACCTTCGACGCGCTGCGCGCGGTGGTCACCCGGTTCGCGGTCGCGGGCCCGACCGTCCTGGTCCTGGAGGACCTGCACTGGGCCGACCCCACCTCGCTGCGCGTCACGCTCGACCTCGCGCAGCTGGCCGCGGGCCGGCCCGCTGCTGGTGCTCGCGACCACCCGGCCGAAGTCCGGCCGGGAGGAAGTCGAGCGGCTGGCCGCTTCCCCCGCCGCCTGCCGGGTGCTGCTCCGCCCGCTGGCCACCGACGCGGCCGAGGCGCTCACCGAGTCGCTCATCGGCCAGGTCCCCGGGGCCGTGGGCGGGCGGCGGTCCCGGCCCGGAGGTTCTCGCCGCGGTGCTCGGCGGCGCCGATGGCAATCCGCTGTTCCTCGAGGAGCGCCTGAGCTCGCTGCTGGAGACGCGGACCCTGGTCAGGGAGGGCGGCACCTGGGGGCTGCGCGAGCCATCAGGACCGCAGCTGCCGCAGGTGCTCGAGCGCCTCGTCCGGTCCCGGGTGGACCGGCTCAGCCCCGCCGCCCAGGAGGCGATCCGCGCCGCCGCGGTGCTCGGCCCGGAGTTCACCGCGCCGCTGCTCGCCGTCATGCTCGGCACCCAGCCCGCGCAGCTCGCGCCGGTGCTGGACGAGCTGTGCGCCACCGACCTCGTCCTGTGCGGGCTGCCGGAGGGATCGGCGGGCGACTTCCGGTTCCGCCACGCGCTGATTCAGGACGCCACCTACCTGGGGCTGCTGCGGCCCGAGCGGCGCGCCCTGCACGCACGCGCCGCGGCGGCGCTGGAGGCCGCCTCAGGCGACCGGCTGCCCGAGGTCGCCGCCGTCCTCGGCCGCCATTACGCGATCGCCGAAGACGCCGAACGCGCCGTGCGTTTCCTCGAGCTGGCCGGCGATCACGCGACCGACGCGTTCGCCAACTATGAGGCGGTCTCCTCGTTCAACGCGGCCCTGGCGGTGACCCGGGGGCAACCCGGGACCCTGGACGCCGACGCCGTCCGGGTGCACACCAAGCTCGCCAGCGTGCTGTGGCGCATCGGCCGGCGTGAGCAGGCGGGCGAGGCCTTCCGCGCGGGGCTCAGCCTGGCCGGCGCGGTGGACGAGCTGCAACGGGCGCATCTGTACACGCGGCTGGGGCGGCTTGAGCTGACCAACCTGGGCTTCGCGGCGGCCGCGGCCGCCTTCGACGCCGCCGAGGCGCTGCTCCCCGGCGATCCCGGCAGCTGGGACGACGCCACGGCGGACCAGTGGCTGGAGATCATGGTTGACGGACGGGCCTCCATGCACTCGATGCGCGCCGAGCCGGATTTGCTCCATGCGACCCTGGACCGGGCCGGGCCGCTGCTAGCGGCCCGGGGCACGCTTGCCCGACGGCACGTCTACGACCGGCAGCTTGCCATGGAAAGGCTCATCAGGCACCGCTACCGGGTCGACGACGCCGCCATCGCCGGATTCCGGCGAAGCCTTGAGCTTGCGCAGCGCACCGATGACGAGAAGGACATCGGCTACGCCACGCACTTCCTCGGCTGGGCCCTCTGGGGGCGCGGCGAGCTGGCGGAGGCCCGGCAGCGGGCGGAAGCGGCACTGGTCATGGCCGAGCGCATCGGGGAGACCCACCTGCGCAGCATCAGCCTGATGATGCTCGTCCTGACGGCCGTGCGCGAGCATGACACGGAGTCGGTCCGCACCCTCATCCCGCGGGCGATGGCAGCCGCGCGAGAGGACGACTGCCACGTCACCGGGGTGGTGGCGTGCGAGTCCTGGCTGGCCTGGCAGGACGGGCACCCAGCGGAGGTGATCAGGCTGGCCAGCCAGATCGGGCAGTTCGACCCGGCCACCACCGCCTTCGGCGGCCGCCACCGCTGGGTCTACCTGTTCCCGCTAATGGCCGCCCGCCTGGGGTCAGGCGACACCGCCGCCGCGCTCGACGCCGCCCGGCAGATCCTCGACCCCATCCAGCAGCAGCTGCCCGATGACCTCACGGCCGCACTGGAGGCGGCCCGCGCCGCCGAGACCGCGGCGTCACTCGCGCAAGCGCTCGACCTCGCTCACCACTTGAACCAGCTTTTGACCGCGAGGCCCACAATGTGCCGGCGGAGCGGGGCCACGCCGGAGAGGGCTGCCCCGCCGGGTCAATTGTGGCCGCTGGGGCTGAAAGCGAGAATACGTCACTCGACCCAGTCCGGCGATGTAAGTGCTGACGTCGGCAGGTGGTCGAGGCCGATGTGCTCGGCCCCCGCCCTCCTCGAGGGGTGAAGATCCGCAGCTCGCGGCACGGGCTGTTGACTCTGCCGGCCTGGTCGTAGGAGCGGTGCGCGTACTCCAAGGGGATCTGCCGGTCGTTCGCGCCGTGGCAGATGAGGAACGGGACGCTGATCTGCGACACCACCCCGTCCAGGTGGATCTGGTCGGCGAACTTGATGAAGGTGTCCAGGTCGGGCTGCCCCCACACCCACAGCACGTGCTTCCAGTAGTGCGGCACCGGCCGCTCGCCTTCGCGCTCGAGACGCCGCCGCTGCACCGCGCCCCAGTTGTGGTTGGCGCCCCAGGCCACCACCAGCGCCAGCCGCTTCTCGAACGCGGCGGCCCGCGGTGCGTAGTAGCCGCCGAGTGACCAGCCGGCCAGCCCGATCCGGGCGGGGTCCACGTCGGGGCGGGTGAGCAGGTAGTCGACGCAAGGCCCCGCCCACGCCTCGGTGTCGACCCGCGCGGTGAGCCCTTGCAGCCGCAGGGCCTCGCCGAGCCGGGGCAGTCGACCATGAGGCAGGAGATGCCCCGGGCGGCCAGCTCGGCCCAGTGCGACGGAGCTGTACATGTGCTCCTTGGTGGAGTCAAGCCCGTTCCACAAGATCATCACCGGGGCCGGGGCGGCGACCGCGACCGGCGCCTGGCTGAAGTAGCCGGGCAGCGTGGTGCCCTCGTACGGGACCGCGACCCGGCGATACCAGCGGGTCCCGGTGCTCCATCGCCCGCTGCGTGAGCCCGAGGACCCGCCGGTACACTGGCGGCGCCGGCCGGCGATGACGCGCTCTGCATCCGCTCGGCCTGGCACAGGTAGTTGGCCGCGCGGAAGTACAGCTCGCCGGCGGTCCGCGTGCCCGGCCGCAGCGCGGCGCCGGCCTGGCCCGTCGAACTGGTCGGTGAGGCCGGTCCAGGCGCGCCAGGAAGTCGCCGGTGCCCGCGTCCTCGCCGCGCGCCGCCGCCTCGCGGATCGGCCGGCAGGCCCGGTCGACCTCGTCGATGAGCCCGCCGCTGTTCAGCGCGGCGACCACCGCGAGGTTCCACACGTAGTTGCCGGGAAAGTACTCGAACACCGTTTCCGCTCCCTTTCAAACAGCTGGTCACTGCCGCGCCGGTCCAATCGCCGCGGCTTATCCGCGCCTCCGTGATCCGGGGTACCGAACGGTCGCGTGCTCCGCGTACCGGCGGCAGCGTGAGCCCCTCCACGACGCGGTTGCGCACCGTGCCGATCCCCTCGACGGCCAGCTCCACCACGTCCCCGGGGCGCAGCGGCGGCGGGTCGATCCGCCCCCGGCGGCCCCACAGCTCGGCCAGGCAGCCGCCGTTGCCGCAGGTGCCCGAGCCGAGCACGTCGCCCGCCCGGACTTCGGTGCCGCGCGAGGCGTAGCCGATGAGCTCCTCGAACGGCCAGCCCATGTTGGACAGCAGGTCCTGGCCGATAAGCTCGCCGTTCACCGAAGCGCGCAGGTCGAGTGCGAGGAACCCGTCGGCGTCCCGGTACGGCTCGAGCTCGCCCGCGGTGACCAGCCAGGGCCCGAGCGTGGTGGCCGAGTCCTTGCCCTTGGCCGGGCCGAGCTGCACCTTCATCTCGCGGCGCTGCAGGTCGCGGGCGGACCAGTCGTTAAGCACCGTGTAGCCGAAGATATGCTCCCGCGCCTGTTCCGGCGTCAGCGACGCCCCGTCTCGGCCGACCACCACGGCGACCTCGAGTTCGAAGTCGAGCAAGTCAGAGCCCGGCGGGACCGGCACGTCGTCGTACGCGCCGATCAGCGCGTACGGGTTGGTGAAGTAGAACGTCGGCGCCTGGTACCACTCCGGGACTACCGCGACACTGGACCCGCACGACGCTTGCGGCCACGCCCTCGACGTGCTCCTCGAACGCGACGAAGTCCCGGATGGTCGGCGCTGCCAGCGGCGGCAGCAGCCGGACCGCCGCCAAGGGCACGGCCGGCTCGCCGAGCGCCGCTGCCCCGCCGCCAGGGCGGCGGGCAGGCCCGACCGGATCAGGTCGAGCATGGTGACGTTCCGCAGCGGGTGAATGCCCGCGTCGCTGACCACGCCGGCCCGGGGGGCGCCCGCCCGTTGTTCCGCGTAGGTAGCGAATCGCATGGTGCTCCGCCAGTCAGACCGGCGGCGCGGTGAACAGGCCGCGGTCGGGGTCGTTGAACGACCTGGCCGCGACGAACTCGTTCATCTGGTTCGCGGTGCCCCACTGGTCGGCGACCCCCGGCTGGGTGAAGTCGTACAGGTGCGGGTGCCAGGTGTCCTCGTCGATCTCCTCGAGCTCGGTGGTGTACTCGACGGTGTTCCCGTGCGGGTCGAGGAAGTAGCTGAAGGTGTTGTTGCCGGCCAGGTGCCGGCCCGGTCCCCAGAATTCTCCACGCCCGCCTGCAGGAGCCTGCCGGTGCCGCGCATGTACTCGTCGATGCCGCGCATCTCGAACGAGGCGTGGTGCAGCGACGGGTGCGGGCAGCGGGCGATGGCGAGGCTGTGGTGCCAGCGGTTGATCCGCAGGAAGTACATCATCGAGCCCATATGCGGGTGCATGAGGGTATCGGACAGGGCGAAGCCCAGGTGCCGCTCGTACCAGGCCACGGTGGCCTCGGGGGTGGCCGAGTTGACGACGACGTGCGAGAGCCGGACCGGGATCGACTCGCCTTCGGAGATCTTGCGGTGCGCGCGGACCGTGACGTCGGAGCTGATCTCGACGGTGCGGCCCTCGTTGTCGAAGAAACGGAACCCGTAGCCGCCGCCCGGCGTCGCGAGCTGCCCGGCTCGCTCACGAGCTGTACCCCGTCGCCAGCCAGCCGGGCGGCCAGGGCGTCCACGTCGGCCGCGCTCGCCGCGCCGAACGCGATAAGGTCGATGCGCTTGTCCTGCGCCTGCCGCAGCCGGACGACGTACTGCTCGGGTGACCCCTGCGCGGCGAGGAAGGTCAGCCCGGTGTCGCTGTGCGCGGCCGTCAGGCCCCAGACGCCGGTGAAGAAGTCCAGCTGCTTCCCGTAGTCGGGCACCGCCAGGTCGATGTGGCGCAGGTGGGTGATGAGCCGGTCTGTCACGGCGAGCTACTCCTTAGATACTGGCTTTGCGGTTACGCGGGTTCTTCGTTCAGGCGGGCTGGCTGACCAGCGCGGTGATAGCGGCCATCAGGCCGGGCAGGTCGCCCTGCTCATGGTCGAGCTGCCACTGGCCGAGCTGGCAGGACGCCTCGACGACGGTCTTCGCTCGCTCGAACCGCCGGGCGGCGAACGCCGCCCATAGCGCGTCGCCGGGCGAGTCATGGGAAAGCAGCAGTTCGGTCAGCACGGCCGCGTCCTCGAGGGCCTGCGCGCCGCCCTGGGCCAGGGTCGGCGGGCAGGCGTGCGCGGCGTCCCCGATCAGCACGACGCGGCCCCGGTTCCACGGCGCGGGCACCACTAGCGCCTCGAAAGGGTGTAGCTGACCGTTCCGGGGTCGGTCAGCGTCGCGCGGATCTCGTCCCAGGGGCCGTGGTACGCCCGGCCAGCGCCCGCATGGCGGCCAGCCGCTCCGCCGGGGTAAGCGCGGAGCGGTCCCGCGCGTCCTCCACGATGTACGCGTAGAGCGTGTTCTCGCTGGTGGGACAGTACCCGGCGATGTAGGACGGGCCGCCGTAGTACAGGTCGGTCCTGGTAACGCTGGCGGGCCGGGGCCCGAACGCGCGGAAGATGCCCATGCCGGTGGGCCGGGGCTCGTCGGTGATGCCGATCATCCGCCGGGTCGCGGACCGGATGCCGTCCGCCGCCGACGACCAGGTCGTACCGTCCGGCCAAGCGTCAACGAACTCACGTCCCGCCGCCGCCGTCCTGCGACAGGGAGCTGAACGCAGGTGCCGAGCCGGAGCTTGGCGCCCGCCGCTGCCGCGCGGTCGGTCATGATCCGCGCGAGCGCGGGGCGGGGCAGGCCGACGGTGGCGGGCAGTTCGGGTCCGCCGGTCCGCGCGTCGGGTATCTCGGCCAGCAGCGTGCCGGCCGGGTCGGGAGCACGCAGCCCCAGGCTGTCGAACGGGTAGCCCGCCGCGAGCACCGCGTCCCAGACGCCGAGGCGGCGCAGCTCGCGCAGGCCGTTGCCCTGCATGTAATGCCGGAGCCGACGGCGGTGATCTCAGGCTTGATGTCGATCAGGTCGACGGCGACTCCGGTCGCGGCGAGACCGATGGCGGTCGCCGTGCCGGCCAGGCCGGCCACTAGGACATTGCTGACAGCTGGCATCGTGTCTCCGGCGATTACTTGACGGTCTCGTACCACTATGTACCTGCCCCCCGAACGGAGGCGTCAGGCCGCTGGTTCCCGCTCGGTGAGCGCTTCGTCGGTGAGCGGTTCGTCGGTGAAGTCCATGCCCCCCGTCCGCCCGCTCATCAGGGTGAACGCCAGCGCGGCCGCGACGAACGCGGCCACCGCGCAGATGACCCAGCCGGTGGAGTAGGCGTGGGTCAGGGCGTCGTAGGCCACGTCGTGCAGCGGGTTGAACGGCACGGTGCGGCCGCCCGGCAGCGTCACCGTTGCGGGGACGGCGTTGGCGCCCAGCGGCCCGGACTGCACCGCGTGCACGGCCCCTTCCAGCGCCGGGCGCTGGGCGGCCGGCGCGTGGGCGGCGGACGCGGTGAAAGCCGCGACGGCTCCGCGCAGGGACGGGCTGGCGGAGACGGCACTGGAGACCCGCCCGGCCGCCTGGCTGAGGGCGACCGTGCCGAACACGGCCTGCCCGAGGGTGGCCCCGAGGTCGCGTAGCATGTTGTTGGTCGCGCTGGCCATCCCGGCCAGGTGGGTCGGCATCGCGTTGACGGCGCCGGCGGTGAAGGACGCGAGGGCCAGCGCGATGCCGATCCCGACGATCAGCAGGGGGGCCCAGATCTGGCCGTAGGACGGGTCGCTGGTCGCGCCCGCTGCCAGCCACACGTCTCCGATCCCCATGATGACGAGCCCGGCGCCGAGTACCCACTTGGTGTTGAAGCGCAGCAGCAGGCGGGGGGCGACGGGCAGCATGACCAGCATCATGCCGACGAGCAGGACCGAGGCGAGGGAGGTCTTCAGCGGCGAGAAGCCCTGGATCGTGGCCAGCCGGATGCCTATCGCGTAGACCGGCCGAGGAAGGTGAACATGCCGATCAGGTCACGGCCGAGACCGCCGCGAAGTTGCGGTTCCGGAAGAAGGAGAGCTGCAGCAGCGGCGCCGGAGAGCGGAGCTCGACGAGGACGAACGCGGCGAGGAAGACGGCGGCGAGGACCAAGCAGCCGATGACTGCCAGGCCCCCGCCGGTGGTGGGCCCTGGATAACGGCGAACAGCAGCGTGAACACGGCGACGGCGATCGTGATCTGGCCGGGCCAGACGAGCGACCGGCCTTCCGGGGCCGAGGAGTCCTCGGCCAGCAGGGAGATCCCCGTGCTACGAGGGCGAGCACGAGGATGACGAGGACGCCAGCGCCAGCTGGCGTACACGTCCGTGCCGTAGTGCACGGCCGCGGCCACGCCGCCGATCACCGGCCCGATGAACGCTCCGAACGTGAACCCTGTGACCCACACCGCGATGCCGCGCGCCCGGGCGGGCGCGGTGTGCTCCGCGACGATCATCGCCAGGTGATCGGGAAGAGCACGCCCGTCCGATGCCGGGATCGCCTGCCCGGTCAGTATCAGATAACGCGGGTTACGGTCAATGCCCGGCGCCGGGCGACAGGAAGATCACGGCCTCGCCGACGGCCAGCAGCAGCGCGCCGCCGATGAGCAGGCGCTTGCGTCCGAACAGGTCTCCCAGCACGCCGAAGGTCAGCTCGAAGAGGCAGACCGGGACCAGGAAGGCGTCGCTGATCCAGGTCAGCTGCGACGAGGAAGGGCCGAGGTCCTGCTGGAACAGGCCGATCAGCGACGCCGGGACGGCCAGTGCCGCCTCCGCCAGGCAGGCGGCGAGCGCCGCGGCCGACCAGGGTGTAGCGGGAGAGCTCGCGCAGGCGGGCCGATGGCCGGGCCGCGTCCGAGGCATCTAGTCCAGACATGATGGGGCATGCCTCCTCGCATGCGGCACTACGGGGTCATGAGGACGGGCAACGGAACGATTGAGACGATTGTGGGATCAGCCCAGGGGATTTGTGAAATTGATTACTTCGGATGAAGCTCATTCGCGAGCTAGATAACAGCGTATGAATCTCGCCGGGCTCGACATGAACCTCGTGGTGGCGCTGCGCGCCCTGCTCACCGAGCGCAACGTGACCAGGGCGGGAGAGCGGATCGGCCTCAGCCAGCCCGCGACGAGCGCGGCCCCGCCCGGCTGCGCCGCCGCTTCGGCGACGAGCTGCTGGCCCGTCAGGGCGGCGGGAACGAGCTGACCGCCCTGGGCGTGGTCCTGCTCGACCGCACCGAGGCGCCTGCGGGATGCTCGAGCTGGTCTTCGGCAGCCAGCCGCGCTTCGACCCGGCGCGCGAGCACCGCGAGTTCGTGCTGCTCGACATCCGACGACGCCCTAGCGGTGGTCGGGGACCGGCTGGCCCGGGAGATCAGCGCGCAAGCCCCCGAGGTCAGGATCACCTTCCGCCGGATCCCCCCCGCGCTCATCGACGATCCGGCCGCCCCGCTGACCGCCGTCGACGGCCTGTTCATGCCGCATGGCATCATCAGCGGCCTGCCCGCCGTCGAGCTGTTCCGCGACCGCTGGCTGTGCGCCGTTTCCGAGGACAACCCGGAGGTAGGCGCATCGATCACCCTCGACCACCTCGCCGCCCTGCCCTGGGCCACCTACCAGCGGGTTTACGACGCCCCGGTGGCCAGGCAGCTGTCGCTGCTCGGGATCGAGGCCCGCGTCCAGGTCTCGGTGGACAGCTCCCAGGTACTGCCGGCCATGGTCGCGGGCACCCGCCGGGTCGCCATGATCCAGGCGCTGCTCGCCGCGCGCCTCGGGCTGGGCCCCGGCAGCGGCATCCGGCTGCTCGGGTGCCCGTTCGAGGCGGTCCCGGTTCAGGAGGCGCTCTGGTGGCACCCGGTGCACACCCACGACGCAGGCCACCTGTGGCTGCGGGAAACCGCCGCCGCGGTCGCCGCCCGGCTGCCGCACCCAGGCTGAGGCTGGCCCAGGTCGCCGGCGCCTCACGTACAGTGCTGCTCGGCCCGATCCCCGCGCAGACAACCACCGGAGCACCCCGATGACCGACGTCCGCACCTGCCCCCTCTGCCACAAGCCCCCCGGCCAAGCCGGTGACCTCGGCCCGCGCGCCTGCCGCCAGGCCGTCGCTGAGGCGGCGTCCGCATGAGCGTCCGGGCCGACGGCGCGGACGCTCCGGTGCGCTTCCGCCTGGAGGAGATCGGTGACGGGATCTTCGCCTACGTCCAGCCGGACGGCAGCTGGATGATCAACAACACCGGGTTCCTGGTCGCCCGGCGCGGCGTCACCGCCATCGATTCCTGCTCAACCGAGCGGCGTACCCGCGCGTTCCTGGCGGCCATCGCGAACGTCACCCCGGCGCCGGTACGCACCCTCGTGAACACCCACCACCACCCCGACCACACGGCGGGCAACGGGCTGTTCGCCGGCGCGACGATCGTCGCCCACGAGCAGGCCCGGCCCGAGATGGCGATGCTCGGGCTGCCGCACAACTCCGGTATCTGGACGGAGGTCGACTACGGTGACCTCGACCCGGCCCTGCCGTTCCTCACGTTCGCCGACCGGCTGACCCTGTGGGCCGACGACCTGCGCTGCGAGCTGCTGTTCGCCGGCGGCCCGGCCCACACGACCAACGACGTCGTGGTCTGGATCCCGGAGCGCTCGGTCCTGTTCGCCGGGGACCTGCTGTTCAACGGCGGCACCCCGTTCCTGCTCTCCGGGTTCCGTCCTCGGCGCCATCGACGTCCTCGAGAACTTCCTGCGCCCGCTCGGGGCCGCAACGATCGTGCCCGGCCACGGGCCGGTCGGCGGCCCCGAGATGATCGAGGAGGTACTGTCCTACCTGCGCTTCGTCCGTGACCTCGCCCACGAGGGCCGCGCCGCCGGCGCTCGACCCCGCTCGAGCTGGCCCAGGGCACGGATCTGGGCCGCTACCGGGCGTGGAGCGACGCCGAGCGATCGTCGGGAACCTGCACCGCGCCTACGCGGACCTGTCCATGCCCGCGGCGCGCGGAGGGCCGATCGACTTCCCCAGGGCGCTCGCCGACATGGTCACGTACAACGGCGGCCGGCCGCTGACCTGCCGGGCCTGAACCGCGTGCCGCGCGGGACGGGACAGTCGGCTCGCCAGGTACTCCGGCGAGCCGGACTCGACGCATCCACGCCTGACTCGGCGGCAGATGTCAAGTCTCCGACGGCCGAGCTGACGATGCCGACAGGAATGTCGCGAGGCGGAGGAAGATGCTCACGCATAGCTCATCGGCATTCACTGGTCTGAACAGCCGGGAACTCAGGCGTGCGCACTCCGAAGACCGCCGCTTGTCATCCTCTGGATGGACATGGCGGTGCGGTACGCCGGAGGATGACAGGCCGGTTCGGTCTCGTGCCTGATGGTTGCTGGGGCTGCCCTCGGCCACGTCGGGCACGATTCGCCTGCTGGGAATGCCCATGCCCGCTGCCCGGTCCAGGGCGCTGTCCATGGTCGGCGCGATCGTCGAGGAGCCACGCTTCCACCCGTACCTGACCGGACGTGAGAACCTGCGGGTCGCCGCGGCGGTGCGCGGTCCCGAGGCGCCGCGCCGGGTGGAGGCGATTCGGTAGCTTTGTTCGTCGGCGGCCAGATCGTGTTCTACGGGCTGGGCGCGATCCAGCACGCCGCTGACCCGGCGCACCACGCTCCGGCCGGCGGGGCGCACGGCCTGGCCAACGCGATGATGCTGATGAGCTATCTAGGGGGGGTCGCCGCTGTGATGATCGGCACTGCCGCCGGCGGCGGCGACACCGCAGCAGGGGTCTTCCGCGACCTGGCGTCCACCGGCCGGTCCCCGATTGCGCTGTTCGCGGTGCGGGTGCCCGCCGCGCTCGTCGTGACCGGCGTCTTCGCCGTACTGTCGTTCGCCGTCACCGCGGCCGGCGCCGTCGTTTCGCGGGCGCCGGGCCGGCGCTGTCGGCCGCTGTGCTGGCTCAGTGCGGGCTCGCGGTCGCCGTCACCGTCGGCGTCACGACCGTGCTGGCCGTGGGCTTGTCGTCACTGCTGTCCTCCCGCAGCATCACGACGGGCTGCTGCTGTGCTGGACCCTGGCCCTGGGCCGGGTGATGGAGCACGCCGCCGGCCTCGGCTCGCTGCGTGAGTCGCTGTCGGTCGCGGCCGAGGACAGGCTGGTTCCGGTGTCGGTCGGCGGTGCCTACACGGTGCCGCTATCGGTGTGGACCGCCGCGCTCGTGCTACTCCTCTGGGCTGCCCTGGCCCTGCTGGCGGGAGCATGGCAGACCGCACGCCGGGACGCCTGATCGATGAGGCGGTTCTCGTGGCGAAGCGCTGGGGACCTCGCGGTCACCGGCGCGTTCGCCGTCCTCGTGGTGGCCGGAGGCGTCTTCGCGGTGCGCAGCGGCGGGAGCCTGGCCCGGGCGGCGACGGCTACGCCGGCTGAGCTGGTCGGCGTGGCGGCGCTGACGGTACGCCGCCGGTACCCGCTCCCGGTGCTCGCCGTCGTCGTCGTCTTCGGCGCGGTCGCGGCGGCGGCCGCGGACCGTACCGATCATCGGGCCGCTGCTGCCCGCCATCGCCCTCTACACCCTCGCGGCAGTCTCCACCTGGCGGGTCACCTTCCGCGGCGTCGCCTGCTACGGCGCTGGGGAGCTGGAAGGCGCACCGGGCACCGGCAGGTTCGCGGTGCTGGCGGCGGTGCTGCTCATCGCGGCGACGATCGGGTTGTACGCCGGGAACACCGCAGGGCGCTCGCCGCGGTGTCGGGGGGGGGACTACGCTGGGACCTGGTGGTACTCGCCACACCTGTGGTTCGGGGAACGGCGCTACGCACCGGACGAAACAGTGTGTGTGTGAGGCCGGGACCTGCGGTGACACCCCCGCCTGGCGTGCTCACCACGATGATCGACGGCAGAAGCGATCGAGCGGTGCGGCGGCTCGTCGACATGCGAGACAACGACGCGGCGCCCGGATTAAGGGCTGTGCGACCGGCTGAGCGCGGCGGGGCTGCCGCTCCAGCTCGACCTCGACGTGAGCGCACCACCGCCGCGCACCGCGGGCATCACCGCCTACCGGATCGTCCAGGAGGCCCTCACCAACGTGGTCAAACACGCCGGGCAGGTGCCCACCCGCGTCCAGGTCCGCGGCGACGAGCGTCGCCTTGACCTGCGGGTCACCAATGGGCCGCCATCCGGGTTTCCTGGCGCCGGGCTAAGCTCGGGCGGCCACGGACTGGACGGGATACGCCGCCGCAGCGCACTGTTCGGCGGCGAGGTCTTCGCCGGTCCCGTACCCGGCGGCGGGTATGCCCTGCGCGCCACGCTTCTCTTCCAGGAGAGACCATGATCCGCGTCCTCATCGCCGACGACCAGCCGCTCATGCGCCAGGGATTCGCCATGATCCTCGGCGCGCAGCCCGACATCACTGTCGTCGGTGAAGCAGGCACCGGGACCAGCGCCGTGTCGCAAGCCCGGAGCTCAACCCCGACCTGAAAATGATGGACATCCAGATGCCCGGTATGGACGGCATCACCGCCACCCGCCAACTGCGCGGCTGCAAGATCCTCGTGCTCACCACCTTCGGCACCGACGACCACGTCGCCCAGGCACTACGCGCGGGGGCCAGTGGCTTCCTGCTCAAAGACGCCACGCCTGAGCAGCTGATCCACGCGATCCGTTCATCGCCGGCGGTGAGGCGCTGCTCGACCCCGCTATTACCCGCAACCTCATCAGGCGAGTGCTGCCGGCACTGACCACCCCCGAAGCGCCGCCCCGATTCGACGCCCTCAGCGACCGGGAGACCCAGGTACTGCGCCTGATCGCGCAAGGCATGGCCAACGCGGAGATCGCCGACACGCTGGTGGTCAGCGAAGCGACAGTGAAAACCCACGTCTCACGCCTGCTCACCAAACTCGACCTGCGCGACCGGGACCAGGCCGTCGTCGCCGCCTACCGGCACGGCCTGGTCTGATCCGGCAGAACCCCGCTCGGAGGTCTCACTCCAAGTGCGTAAAAGAGTTTACTGAGAGCTTTCCCGCCGCGGGACGCCGGGCCGGTCGCGTCGAGCCGTGCCGGGTGTGGGCGGGGCCCTCTCAGTTTTTCACCGGTTGCCCGCCTCGGTCGTGCTGTCCTGCCGGGATTCTTCCCTAGGCAGACGGGTTCCTGTGACGTTCCCGCTGAAGGAGCATCGCATAGGCTCGCTCGCGTGACTGCCGCTAACCCGCCGCGCACCAGGCGCGCGCTGCTGCTGATCGACTTTCAGCGGGACTTCCTGGCCGGCGACGGCCGGATGCCCGTGGCCCGCAACCAAGTGGGGCCCGTCCTGGCCGCCACGCGAGTCGCTGCCGAGCGGGCCGCCGACGAGACTGATCTCAAGATCGGCAATGAGTTCCGCCGCAGCGACCGGATCGGCAACGTACTGCGCCGCCACGCGGCGGTGGCGGGAGCACCGGGACCGCGTGGGACACCCGGGCTCATGCTCCTGGTGCCGTGTACCTGGCGAAGTGGAAGGGCAGCGCGTACTGCAACCCGGCGCTGCAGGAACTGCTCGCGCGCGAGGGCGTCGGGCACGTGACGCTCTGCGGCCTGTACGCACGGGCGTGCGTCACCGCGACGGCCAGGGCAGCGCTGGCCAGCGGGCTAGGGGTCACCGTCCTGCGCGATGCGGTGGCCTGCCGGTCGGATGCTTCGCGGGAGGCGGCCCTGCGCCAGCTGGCCCGCCGGGGTATCGAGATAGCCGACGCGATCCCCGGGCAGTAGTCAATCGCCGCGGCCGCCTCCCGCCACCCCGCCCCGAGGGGCGGCAGGCCGTGCGCGGTCACGCGAGAGTTACCGATTTCCCGGTGTTCGCCTTGGGGATTCTGGGTCCTGTGGGGAAGTTGCTCGCGCGCCCGTCGGCGAAGTCTCACCAGTGGCAGGAAGTCCCGTCGCCGTTCCGCAACCGGCACGCACCTCATCGCAATCGCGCATGGCGGCGTCTGTGCCGGTATTGTGCTGGCCAGATGGACGAGCAGGACGAGAACGGGCGCGACCCCGGACGCGACTCGCTGCACCTCGATGCGCTCGCGGTCAGCGACCGGTTCCGGCTGTTCAACTTCACCCGGCGCGACGATCACCTGGCCTACCTGTGGGTGCTGCGCGCGCTTGACCGGCTCCGCGCCGTGCACCAGGTGCAAGCGCACTCGGAGGACGTCGCGGTCGACCTGGCCGAGCTGGCGCAGACGCACGAGGACGTCCCCGCCCACCATGACCTGGTACGCATCCGCGAGCGCCTCGACGCGCTGGCGGATGACCAGATCCTGCACCGGCTCGAGGACGCCTCGCGGGCCGGGTCGCTCGCCCGTTACCGTAACCGCCAGTCGGTCTACCAGTTCAGCGAGCTCGGCTACCGCGCGTACGCCGCCGTCGAGGACGTGCTCGCGGCGCGCATCCGTGACGTCAACCTGTCCCGCCTGGTCTTCTCCGACATCCTCGACGACCTGCGCGCGCTGGCGGCGGCGGCCGCGGTCCGGCGACCAGGATCAGGTGTACCGCCGGCTGTCGCGGCTGGACACCGTGCTTGACGACATGTCCCGCCGTGCCGCGCAGTTCCACTTGACCCTGGCCGAGCTCATGCGTTCCACCGACACCTCGCCCGAGACGTTCCTGCGGTACAAGAACGCGCTGCTCACCCACATGACCGACTTCATGGCCGAGCTCGACCGGTACCTGCCGCGGCTGGCCGCCGCGATCGCCGTGATCGACGGCGCCGGCGCCGGCGCGATGCTCGCTCTGGCGGCACGCGCCGATGACCGGCCGTTCCTGTCCGGCGACGACAAGTACGACGACTGGCGCAGGCGCTGGGCCGCGCTGCGGGCCTGGTTCGCCGACGACGCATCGGTGGAATCGAGGGCGGCGGGGCTGAGCACCGCGACCCGCGCCGCCGTCTCCGCCGTGATCGCGCTGCTCCGCCAGGTCACCGAGGCGCAGCGCGGCGGCGTGAACCGCTCGTCGCAGCTCCGCCACCTGGCTGAGTGGGTGTTCGCCTGCCCCGACGAGCCGTCCGCGCACGCGCTGATGACCGCCGGGTTCAACCTCCGCACCGCGCGCCACGTCGGCGGGGCGCACGACGACGCCGACCAGATCTCCTCCCGCGCCACCTGGTGGGAAGCGCCCGGAGTCGACATCTCGGTCACCCTGTTCCGCCGGGGCAAGACCCCGACGCCCGGCGTCCCCCAGCCGGCCAGGAACAACCCGGCGGTCAAGGCGGCGCTGGCCCGGCGCCAGGCGGAGCAGCGGGCGGCCGAGCGCGCCGCCGCCCGGTCGCTGCTCACGGCGGGCGCGCATGACCGGGTGCTGGACGAGGCCGAGACCCGCGTTCTGCTCCGGCTGCTCACCCTGGCCACCGAGGCCCGCACGGTCGTCGCCGGCCGGCTCGCCACCGCGGCCGGCGGCAACGACATCCTCACCATGCGCCTGGTGCCGAGCGAGGCGGGCAGCGCCGTCCGCACCCAGCACGGGACCTTGCATCTGCCCGGCTTCGAAATGCACCTCGGGCCGGCCAGCACGGGGCGGCGGTAACCGGCATGCCACCGCAGCCAGCCGCCGCGAACATCGGCCTCAGCGACCTGGGCGCATACCAGCAGGCGGTCCGCCTGGTGCTCACCAACGACGTGATCACCGCGACCCGGCCGCGCCCGGGCATGCTCGAGTCGGTGCTCCGCTGGGCCGACCAGCTCAGCAAGGACCTGCGCGATCACCTCGGCTACACGCTGATCGCGACAACCCGCGCGGTCCGGCTGATCCGGCGGCTGGACGGCCTCGACCTGACGCAGACCGCGATCTTCACCGCTAAATCCGGCCGCCCCTTCGACCGGCGGCGGCTCGCCTACCTCTGCCTGATCCTCGCCTCCTTCCAGCGGTCCCGGGTCGAGGTCAGCCTGGCCGACCTGGTCCGCGCCTTCACCCCGAGCGCGAACGCGATCGACGGCCTCGGCTTCGACCCGCTCGTCTCCGCGCACAAGGGCGCCGTCGTCGATGTCCTCGACTGGCTGGCCGACCGCGGCGCGCTCCGCCTCTCCGACGGCTCGGTCGACGCGTGGTCGGCCGACACCGAACGGGGCGACGCCCTCTACGACATCGACCACGACATCTGCGCGGCGCTGTTCCGCCCCGCCCGCCCGGTCCAGCACCTGACCAGCGCGGCCGGCCTGCTCGACGCGAGCTACGTCGCGGCCAAACGCGGGGCGCAGCGCGAGGCGGCCGCCCAGCGCGCCGCCCGCGCCCTGCTCGAGCACCCGGTCGTCTACTACGCCCAGGTCGAGCCGGAGGTGGCCGAGGCGCTGCGGCAGCACGGCGTGGCGGAGAACCTGGCCCGGCTCACCGGCCTCGCGGTCGAGCGGCGGGCCGAGGGGGTGCTGCTGGCCGACGCGGCCGGCCGGTTCACCGACCGCCCGTTCCCCGGCCGGGGCGGCGCGGTCAACCGGGCGGCCGGCCTGCTGCTGGCCAAGATCGCCGACGTCATCGAGGACCCCGACGAGGAGCTCCTGTTCCTCCCGGCGCCGCTCGACGCCGCCGACCAGCGCGAGCTGTTGGAGAGGATCGACGCCGCGCTGCCGCTGGCCGGGGTGGTCACGGAGCTGGCCTGGTCCGTCCCGGAAGACGAACAGGGCCAGCAGGAACGGGCCGCCGCCGCGCCGCCGCGCCGCCGATTACCCGGTGCCGTTCATCGCCGACAGCGCCCTGCGCGCCATGATCGGGGACCTGTACGACGAGCTCGGCCCCGCCTCGTTCACCGTCAGCTGGCAGCAGGACCAGCGCGGCCTGCTGAACGCGGCGACCGCCTTCCTCGGTGACCTGCGCCTGCTGCGCCGGGTGGACGGCGGCGTCCTGGTGCTGCCGGCCGCCGGCCGGTACCGGAACATCAAGGCCGCGCTCCCGGTCCGCCACGGCGAGGGCCAGCTCGCGCTCGACCTATTCGGTGGTGATACGGGCGATGACTGACCGCTTCAGGCCGTCCCGGGCCGGCGTGATCAACATCTGGGACTACGTGGACGAGGAGTGGGCGTTCGCCGACGGCCGCATCGCCCTGCGCGGCCACAATGGCTCGGGCAAGACCAAGGCGCTCGAGGTCCTGTTCCCGTTCGTCCTCGACGGGGTCGCGGACTCCCGCCGCCTCGACCCGTTCTCCGGCGAGAACCGGACGATGAAGTCCAACCTGCTCTTCCGCGGCCAGGAATCCGAGTACGGCTACGTCTGGATGGAGTTCGCCCGCGCCCGCGAGGAGGCCGGCGCCGAGACGGTGACGCTGGTCATCGGCATGCGGGCGCACCGGAACTCCGACGGTGTGCGGATGTCGTTCTTCGTCACCGGGCTGCGCGTCGGGGTGGACTTCGGCCTGCTGTCGGCGGACTCCCGCCCGCTGACCGAACGCCAGCTCCGCGCGGTCCTTGAGCCGGAGGCCTGGCGGCGGACCGCGACCGAGTACCGCGATCTGGTCGACAACCGCCTCTTCGGCCTCGGCCGGGAGCGCTACTCCCAGCTGCTCGACCTGCTGCTCGCGCTGCGCCGCCCGCTGCTGGCCAAGGACCTGGACCCGGCCAAGGTCTCGGACACGCTGACCTCCGGGCTGTCCCCGGTCGACGACGACCTGGTGCAGCAGGCGGCCAGGGACTTCGAGAACCTCGCCGCCGTGCAGAAGCTCTTCGACGACCTGACCGCGGCCAACGCGGCGGTTGGTGAGTTCAGGACGCACTATGAGGCCTACCTCCGTTCCCATGTGAAGTTCGCGCTTGACCGGGTGCAGGCCCGCTCGGATGCCGCCGCCGACCACGCCGGGCGGCTGGCGGGCGCCGCCGCCTCCCGCCGCGGCGCCGTCGCGGCCGAACGGGCGGCCGAAGCCGACCGGGAGGCCAGCAGGTCCGAGGGGGAGCGGCTGCAGGGCCGCCTGGCCGGCCTGCAGAACTCCGAGGAGTACAAGGCGCAGGGCCGGATCGAGGACAAGCGCCGCGAGCTGGCCAGCCGCGCCGCCGAGGTCGCCCGCCAGCGCGGCGGCCTGGAGCGGGACCGCCGCCGTCTCGCGGACCAGGCCGCCGCGGTCAGCAAGCTCGCCCAGCGCGTCACCGGCAGCCGCGCCGAAGCCGGCCTGCTCGCCGCCACCCTGGCCGACGCCGCCCAGCGCTCCGGCATCACCGATGACGGCTTCGGCCCGGTCGACGCCGGCGACGAGCTCCTGGCGGCCGCCCGCGCCCGGGTGGCCGCCCGCCGCGACGACATCGGCGAGATCCGCCGCCTGCTCGACGCGATCCGCGACGCCATCGCGAAACGCGCCTACGCCGAGCAGGAACTGGCCCGCAAGGTCTCCGCGCACGAGCGGCAGCAGGGCGAAGCCGACACCGCCGCCGCCCGGCTGACGCAAGCCCGCGACAGCGCCGCCGCCGGCCTGGCCGCCTGGTCCGCCCGGTGGGCAGCCCTGGCCGGCCAAGACGGCCTGGCCGGCGCCCTGGCCGAGGCGCTTGAGCTGATCGGCAACGCCGGCGCGGCCGGCCTGGCCGAGGTGTACGACGACCGCACGGCCGCGCGCCAGGCCGCCGCGATCGCCGCGCGCACCACGCTCGACGCCGCGCTCGGCCAGGTCCGCCTGCGCCTGGCGGGCCTGCGGGCCGAGCGGGACGTCATCGCGGCGGAGCAGGACGACGCGCCTCCCGCCAGTGACCTGCGCCCGGCCACCCGCGACGCCCGCCCCGGCGCCCCGCTGTGGCAGCTCGTCCGGTTCGCCCCCGAAATCGGTGATGGGACCGCCGCCGCTATTGAGGGTGCCCTGTACGGCGCGGGCCTGCTCACCGCCTGGGTGCACCCAGATCCGGCGCTGACCAGGACCGCGCTCGAAGCCGCCGAAGCCGACGGCTACCTCATCCCCACCGCCTCCGGCAGCGCTCCCGGTGCCAGCCCCGGTACTGCCGCAAGCGGTGCCAAGACCCTCGCCGATGTACTCATCGCCGAGGATCAGGAGCACGTCCCCGCCGACGTCATCGTCGCCGTGCTCCGCTCCATCACCCTCACTGACGACATCATGGCAACCGGGTCTGACATTCCGGCCCGCGCCGCGTCCCGCGGCGTCGACTACGTCTTCGGCTACGCGCCGGCCCCGCGCGCCGCCCGTTCCGTCGCGTCCGCTGACCAGCCCCTGATCTCCACCAAGGCCCAGTTCAGCTACGGCGTCCACGTCGGCGCCCGGCCCAAGCAGACCCCCGAGTACATCGGCGCGACCAACCGGGCCAACCGCCGCCGCGCACGGCTCCAAGAGCAGGACGACCTGATCGCGGCCGCCGCCGGCGAGGAAAGAACACTCACGGACCAGGCCGGCCACGCCGCCAGCGAGCAAGAGGACTTCCGCCGGGCCCGCCGCGAGCTCCCCGGTACCCGGCCGGTCGCGAAGGCGGCCGAAGCCGCGAGCACCCAGGCCGCGCTGCTCGCCCGGTCACGGGAGGACGCGGAGGCCGCACGGGCCAGTCTCGACAGCGCCGTGGCGGAGACCGACGCCCGGACCCGCCAGCTCAGGCAGGCCGCCGCCGAGCGCCGCATGCCCACCGAATCCGGCGATGTCGATGCCATCGCCCGGGCCGCCGCCGAGTTCGAGAACGCGGCATCCGACCTGCACAAGGAGCGGGCTGCCCTGGTCCGCGCGGAAGAGGACCTGGCCGAGCGCAGCGAGGCGGTCGAACGCCAGCGCCTCGAATACGCGGAGCAGGAAACCGCCCTCGATGAGGCCGAGCGCGCGCAGGCCGCCCTGGACGAGGAGTTCCGCTCGCTGGAGGAGGCGCTGCAGACGGACGTTCAGCGCGTTCTCGAGCAGATCCGCCAGACCGAGCGCGAACTCAAGGCGGCACAGGACGCCTACCGGGGCCACGACGGGCGCGCCCGGCGTGCGCATGACCAGGTCACCGCGGCCGACCGTGACCTGCTCAACGAACGTCAGGCGCTGACCGACGCGATCGGCCAGTTCTTCGACCAGACCGCCGCGTTCGGTGAGTTCACCCGGCCCGACCTGCGCCCGCTGCTCGGCGTCGGCACCGCGCGAGCCTGGCCGGACCCCGCGGCCTGGCCGGACACCGGGCGGGCGGGCGAGGACCTGGCCGACCTTCTCGCCCGCGACGAAGCCGCCCCAGCCGAGGCGGCGGACCCAACCGCGGTCGTCCGCGGCGTCCTCCCGCCGGCCGTCACCGAGCTCCTCGACGCGTTCGCCACCGCGACCAGAGGCGGCCGCCAGATGACCGAAGGCGCGCTGAAGAACACCGCCGACCGCATGTCGGTCGCGCTCAAGGACTTCACCGACGCCCTGGCCGCGTGCGAGGAGGACTACCGGGTCGACTGGGAGCCGGGCGGCGCCGGCCTGGTCATCGTGAACGTCATCGACGACGAGGGCCGCAAGCCGGTGGCCATCTTCGCCACCAGAATCGACGAACGGGCCAAAGACCAGGGGGTGCTGCTCGAAGACCGGGAGCGCAAGGTCCTCGAGGACGAGCTGCTTGCCGCCCTGGCCGGGCAGATCCACACCAGGGTCGTCGCCGCCCGCGACCTGACCAGGAACATGAACTCCGACACGCGCTCCAAGCCGATGTCGAGCGGGATCTCCGTCGGCATCCGCTGGGCCCAGTCCGACCGGATCACCGACGCCCAGCGCAAGGCGTCGCAGCTGCTTGACCGCGACTCGCCCGGCCCCGAACGCCTGGCCGAGCTCAGGGGCGTGCTGCGCGACATGATCCGCGAGTACCGGGCAGGCCATCCCCGCGCCACCTACCGCGAGGCCCTGGGCAGTGTCCTCGACTACCGGTCCTGGCACGCCTTCGAGCTCATCCTGATCACCCCGGGCGAGGGCGAGCAGCGGCTCACCCGGGCCAAGCACTCGGTCATGTCCGGCGGCGAGAAGTCCGCCGCGATTCACCTGCCGCTCTTCGCCGCCGCCAACGCCCTGTACTCAAGCGCCAAAGCGCACTGCCCGCGGCTCATCGCCTTGGACGAGGCCTTCGTCGGCATCGACGAACGCTACAAGCCCGACCTTTTCGGTCTGGCGGTCAAGTTCGACCTAGACCTGTTCATGACCGGCCACGACCTCTGGGTAACCACTGACACGGTCCCGATGATCGCGCACTACGACCTCTACCACGACAAGGTAACCCGGACGACGTCCGCTCTGCTTATCCTCTGGGACGGCGAGCAGCTCATCGACGCCACAGCAGGCTTCAAGGACAACGAAGAGCTCACCACGCAACTGCTGGGCTTCCGCCCCACCCGGCACGCGCCGCTGGGCACCGCGGCGACCCTGTACGCGCCGGCGTCCCAGGCGCTCGGACCAGACGTGGACGACCGGGCAGACGACGACCAAGGGGATGACGACCTCGCCTTTGATTAGGATTGGCGCGTGACCGACGATGGCCGCTACACCGGGCCGGAGTACCGGCGGCTGCTGGACGCCGCCCGCCGCTCCCTCGAACGCAGCGGGGGCAGCCTGAGCGCCACCGTCACCGTCAGGCAACCGGACGACGCCGAGCGCAAGGCGATCATCGGGCTCACCGGCCAGTACCGGCCCGAGGGCGCGATCCAGATCGCCGTCCGCCTGGCCGACCTGGACACCGCCGTCCGCGAGACCACCGGCGGGGGCCTGGCGGATCTCCTCGAACGCATCGGGCCGCCGCTGCGGGACCGGCCCGCGGACCGGCGAAGGCTTACCGATGGCCGCGAAGCAACGGTCCGTTCACTCGAAGTGAGCTTGCTCAACGACCGGGACTGGTTCCGGGCGTGGCTGACCGAGATCTCCGCCGACGGGACGCTGACCAAGCTCGTCAACGCGGCCGACGCGGGCCGGGCCGGCCAGGCCGCCCGGGTTCTCGAGGCGATCGAACGGCGGGCCGAGCCGGTCCAGCTGGCCGAGCTCGCGGCGGCGACGACCGGGGACACCAAGGCGCTCAACCACGGAACCACGCTGTCAACTCTCGTGCTCCGCGCACTCGCGATCCGGGTAGGCAGCGTCAGGCCCAGCACGACTGAGCAGCGCCGGGAACTATGGGACTCCTGCGGCGTCATCGTCGACGACCTGGCCAGCCGCGTCCTCGTGCTCAACCTGGCCGCCCGCGGCGACGGCCTGGGCGAATGGCTGACCGACGCCGGAACCCGCGGCGTCCCCTTCTACGTCACCCTCCAGCAGCTCATCGCCATGCCGGTCGCCCCGCTGGCGGCGACGACCGTGCGCGTCTGCGAGAACCCCGCCGTGCTGCGCCGCGCCGCCGCCGACCTAGGCCCGCGATCGCGCCCGCTCATCTGCACCGAGGGACAGCCATCGACCGCGTTCCACCGCCTGGCCACGGCCATCATGAATGCCTCCGGAGCCCTCCGCTACCACGGTGACTTCGACTGGCCCGGCATCGCGATCGCCAACTCGGTCATCAGGCGCCACCACGCGGTCCCGTGGCGCATGTCCGCCGCCGACTACCGGGAAGCGATCCGCGAGGACGCCGACCACGTAAAGCTCAGCGGCCTGCCCCAGCCGACGCACTGGGACCCGGCCCTGGCCGACGCGATGGCCGGAGCCGGCCGCGCCGTCTACGAGGAATCCGTCGCCGATCCCCTGATCGCCGATCTGGCCGGCTGACCCGGCCCGCCGCCGAAATCCAGGTTCGCCTGAACGGTCCCGTGCTTCGCCTGGTCCGCCCAGGGACCGCGACACGCCGGTACGGTTCATTTTGCCGCATCATTTACTGGCTCCGGTGTTATCGTGGACTCATGGGTGAACAGCAGGAAGTCATCGCGGAGCTCACCGCGGCCGGCGTGCTCACCGGCATCCGCTGGGCGTACGAGTCCGCCACCAGACGGTCGCTCGAGATCTACTCCGAGGCCGACGGGCACGACTCGGCGTGGCTTGGCCACACCCGGTTCACCCTGTTCCGTGACCGTCTGGACCGGGTCTTCGCCTGCTCGCGGTACGCCGTTCCGGCCGCGGACGGCGGGCTGGACCTTGACCTTCTCTACGCTGAGCTGTCCCGGCAGGACCTGGACGCGATGCCCCGGCTGGCGCCCGGCCTGGTCCGCCGGGCCGACCTGCGCGGCAGTGCCGGGCTGGGCCTACCGGCGGCACTGGTTCCTGATCTCCTCCGCTGAGTTCGGCCGGCTCGACACGCTGCCGTGGCTGGAGAAGTCGGTCACCAAGCAACTGGTCGCCCTGCAGCCAAGCCCCGACCTCCGCCAGCCGTCCCTGTTCGAGGGGCTGCTCACCAACGGGGCGCTGCCCGGCGAACTGCTGCCCGACGGCGCGCGCCAGCCGACGGCGCTGCCGGGACGGCTCGACCCGCTGCTGCTGGTGGCCGACCGGGAGCTCAGGCTGCCCACGTTCATCGTCGCGCACACGCTGCAGGCCGACACCGGCCAGATCGAGCTGACCTTCGGCCGTCCCCGGCTCAACCTGCGCGGCGGCCCGGCCTGGCAGTGGCGGGCGAACCTGCTCGACGTGCCGCTCCCCGCGGTCCGCCGCACCGAGGTCCCCGCGGCGGCCGACAGCGCGCCCGAGGCCGACAGCGCGCCCGAGACCGATAACCCGGCCGCAGTGCCCGACGCCCGGGTCCGCCTGCGCGTCATCGATGGCGGCCGCCGCGATGGGCGCGGACGTGATGGCGGGCGGGCGTGACGCCTACCGACCGTCCGCGTACCGCGGATGTCGCGGCGTTCTTTGACGGCGCGCGCCTGACCCTGGCCCGCCAGCTGGCCGGCCTGCGCAAGTCCGACCTGGCCCAGCTGCTCGACATGAGCCCCACCGCGGTCGCCGCCTGGGAGTCCCGCGCCAAACGCCCGACGGCGGTCACCGTCGCCCGGCTCGCGCTCGGCCTGGGGGTCGACCCGGGCTTCTTCGCCATGCGCCCCGACGACGTGGCCGCGCTCTCGGCCACCCCGCACTTCCGGTCGCTCCGCTCCACCACCCAGCTCGCCCGCGACCAGGCGTTCGCCTACGGCCAGCTCGCGGTGGACATCGCGACCAGCCTGGAGAAGCACGTCGAGTACCCCGGCCCGGACGTGCCGAGCTTCCCGGTCCCCATCGACAGCGGCGGCCTGGACGCCGGCGGCGTGGACATGGGCGAAGCCGGCGCCGGCGGGCCGGAAGAGGCCGCGCGGCACGTCCGCGACCGCTGGGCGATGACCGCCGGGCCGGCGCCGCACCTGGTCCGGCTGCTGGAAAACCACGGTGTCCTCGTCGTGTTCAGCCCGCCCCAGGCCGCCAGCGTCGACGCGTACTCCTTCGACAGCCGGCTCCGCCCGGTCGTGGTGCTCAACCCGGTCAAGCACGACTACTACCGCCAGCGGTTCGACGTCGCCCACGAGCTCGGCCACCTGGTCATGCACAGCGATGCCGAGCCTGGTGGGCGGGCGGTCGAGGACCAGGCCAACCGCTTCGCGGCCGAGTTCCTGATGCCCGCCGCCGAGATCGCCGGCGAGCTGCCGACGACCATGAACGCGGCCGCCTGGCAGTCGCTGGCCCGTTGCAAGGAGCGCTGGGGGACCAGCATCCAGGCGCTGCTGTACCGGGCCCGCCGCCTAGGCGCGCTGACCGAGGTCTCCTACCGCAACGCCATGGCCACCCTCACCACCCGGGGCTGGCGCCGCGGCGAGCCCGGCCTGGTCACCGCCGGCGAGCAGCCCTCCATGCTGCCCCGCGCCGTTGAGCTGCTCGCCGCCGAGGGCATCAGCGAGTACCGCCTGCACGAGCAGTGCCGTGTTTCCGCCGAGCTCTTCCGGACGGTAACGGCCCGCCACCCGCACCCGGTGACCGCCACTACCGCCACGCCGACTACCGTCCCGCATGACACCCACGCCCCGCCGGTGACCTCGCTCTTCCGCTAGGACCTGGCGACCAGGTCCGGGACCCCCGTTCCGGGGACCGCGGCCGGGGGCCGTATCAGCAGAAGACGGGCGACCGGGGCCGGCAGCCACCAGTTCGCGCGGCCGAAGAGAGCCACCATCGCCGGAACCAGCAGGCAGCGCAGCACGAGGGCATCGACCAGGATGCCCGCGCCCAGCCCGGTCGCGAGGATCTTCAGGTCGGTCTGCGGCGACGTGGACATCGACACAAAGCCGAGCAGCAAGATCGCCGCCGCGCCGGTGACCAGCCGCCCGGTCCGGCCGAGGCCGGTGACCACCGCCGACCGGGCGTCGAGGGAACAGTCGTAGGCCTCCCTGATCCGGCTGATGATGAACACCTCGTAGTCCGTCGACAGCCCGAACAGGAACGCGAACATCATCAACGGCACCCACATCGTGATGGCGCCGGTGGCGGGCACCCCGAACACCGCCATTGACCCGTGCCCGTCCTGGAACACCCAGGTGATGACACCATAGGCGGCCGCCAGCGAGATCAGGTTGAACACGACCGCCTTCGCCGCGAGCAGGACCGAGCGGAACGCCCTCGTCAGCAGGAGGAACGTGGTGGCCGCGAGCAGCGCCAGCAGCAGCGGGAACTCACCGTAGACGGCGTGCTCAAAGTCGATCAGCGACGCGCCGTCGCCACCGACGCCGATGACACCAGGGCTGCCCACCAGCACACGCTCGATCGACGCGACCTGCGACTGCCCGGCCGGGGCGGACGACTCGGTGAGCGGCAGCACGTCCACGATCGCCTGCCCGTCGCGCACAGAAGCCGCGCCGCCCGGCGTGATGGCCGCGTACACACCCGGCAGTTCCGACGCGCGGGTTGCCACGGCGGCGGCGGACCCGGCCGAAGTCAGCACCTCGGCCGGCGTGAGCACCCCGGCGGCCACCCCGTCCGACGTCAGCGTCACCAGCGCGTCGTGGGCCGGGCCGGACGTCGCCTCCGCTGACGCTCCCGGCAGGCCCAGGTGCAGCGAGAGCGCGGGCGCCATCAGCACCGCCATGATCGCCAGCCCGGCCGCGGCGGAAACCCAGCGGTGACGGTAGACGGCCGCCGCCCACGAGGAGAACACCCGCGACGGGCGGCGCTCGGTCCGCAGCCGGGGCCGGTCAACCGCGGGCCCGACCGTCGCCAGGATCACCGGCAGCAGCGTCACCGCCACCAAGACCGAGACGAGCGGCACCAGCACCCCGCCGTACCCGACACTGCGCAGCATCGGCACCGGCAGCACCACCATCGACGCCAACCCGATCGCGACCGTCAGACCGGAGAACACGACCGCGCGGCCGGCTCGCGCCGCAGCGACGGCGACCGCGTCGGCGTTGGTGCGGCCCGCCGACCGCTCCTCGCGCCAACGGGTCACCACCAGCAGCGAGTAGTCGATCGCCACGCCCAGCCCGACCAGCGCGATGAGGAACTCGACGATCTGGCTGATGTCGGTGATCTCGGTCAGCCCGCCCACGATCAGGAACGTCGCGAGCACCGAAACGCCGCCGACGACCAGCGGGAGCAGCGCCAGGAAGGAGCCGAACACCAGTGCCAGGATTACCAGTGCCCCCACTGACCCGATGATCGTCTCGGCGATGATTCCGGTGCCCTTCGACCCGGGCGCCCCGTTGGCCAGCAGGTTCTCGCCGGTGAGGCCGAATCGCCAGCCGCGGGGCAGCGTGGCGGCCACCGCCGCTGCGATCGCGGGAGACAGGTCGGGGGCGCTGAACCCGGTGGTGGGCGGCGTGAAGACCAAGGCGAAGGTTGACCGCCCGTCCCTGGTGACGAACCGCCGGCTGCCCGTCGAGCCGGCGTCGACCACCCGGGCGCCCGGCACCGAGGCCGCGATCGAGCCGAATACCCGCCCGGCCTCCGCCGCGATCGCGGGCTCGGCCAGCCGCTGGCCGGGCGCTACCGTTAGCACGGGCACATAGGGCGCCTGGGAGCCGCCATTCCCGTACTCGGCGGCGATCTGGTTGTTGACCTTGTACGCCTGGCCGGGCATGGCGAAGTCATTGGTCATGCGGTGGGCCGTCCCGCCGACCGTCGCCGCGCCGGCCACCGCGATCAGCAGCCAGGAAACCGCCACCAGCGCCTTGTGGCGGAGAACGAAACGCGTGAGCGCCTGCATGGGGGCTCCTTCTGGTTCACTTCTACCGGTGGGCTTCCGCCGACCCGCCCAGCGTCCCGCCGTCCGCCGTAATCACGCGTCAGGCGGAAGTTGCGAGTCCGGCCACCTCCCCAGTGGGTACCGGCGGCTCGCCCCGCCCCGGCCTACCACCAGGGGAGTACACCGCCCGGCGCTGGTGAGCCGGGCCAATCGGCCCTACCCTGCGTAACGTGAGCACTTCGCAGCCGACCGCGGCCAGCCGGGCGCAACCCGGCTGGGCTGCCCGCGGCTGGGCTCAGCCGGACCGCGGGCGGACAGGCGGCGGTTGGCTGCCCTCGGTCCGCGACGCGGCCACCGCCGCGGTGATCACCGTGATCGCCGTGGTCGCGGCCTATGGCGAGGCGCACCCGTCCACGCCGGGCACCTACTTCACCGGCCCGCACCACCTGCCGCGCACGCCGGACGCCGCGCTGCTGCTCGTCTTCGCCGCCAGCGCCGTGCTCGCCTGGCGGCGCCGCTATCCGCGGCTGGTGCTGTGCGCGTCGACGGCGGCGGTCGTCGCCTACACCCTCCCCGGCTACGAGAACGGCATGGCGCTGCTGCTGCCCGCCGTCGCCGTGGGTACCCTCGCCGCGGATCCGTCGGTGACCGTCCTGCGCGCAACCGGATGGGCGGTCGCGGTCACCGCCGTGCTGATGGCCGCCACCGCGGCCAATAACCCACTCGGCCCGGCCGGCGGCGGCTTCTTCCTCATCCCGGCGACCGTCGCGGTCGCGCTCTTCGCCGGGATAGCGCTGGCCAGCCGGCGCGCCTACGTCGATTCCGAGCGCGCGCAACTGGCCCGGCAGGCCGCGCAAGAGGCCCAGCGTGGCATCGACGAGGAGCGGCTGCGCATCGCCAGGGAGATGCACGACGTGGTGGCGCACACCATGGCCACCATCACCGTGCAGGCGAGCGCGGCCACGGCACTGCTGCGCGACCGCCCCGACCAGGCGGCCGAATCCCTGCGGGCAATCCGCTCGGCCAGTAAGGACGGCCTGCGCGAGCTGCGCGCCATACTGGACGTCCTGCGCGCCGCGAGCGGCGATGCCGACGGATCCGCCGATCCCACCGAGCCTGCCGCGGCCTGGCGCGGCTCGACGCACTGGCGGAGGGGGTTCGGGCCGCGGGACTGCCGGTCACCGTGACGGTCACCGGGCAGCCGGACGACCTGTCGGCGGTCACCGATCTCTCCGCGTTCCGCATCATCCAGGAGGCGCTGACGAACGTGATCCGCCATGCGGGCCCCGCCACCGTGGCCGTGCTGGTGGAGTACGCCGGGCAGACCCTGACGATCGAGGTCACTGACACCGGCTGCGGCCTGCCCTCGCCGGCCGCCGAGGCCGCGTTCGCCGAGTTCCTTACCGCCGGCACCGGTACCGGGCACGGCCTGCGGGGGATGCGCGAGCGCGCCGCCGCCGCGGGCGGCAGCATAGAGACCGGCCCGCTGCCCGGCCACGGCTTCCGGGTCGCCGCCCGCTTTCCCCTCGACCCGCCCGACCCGCCCGAGTCCGCCCAGTCGGTGCCAGGGCAGTGCGTACCGGCGCAGTCCGGGAACGCCGAGCCCGCGCCCGCTCGGTCCGCGCCCGCCCGGCCTGAGGCCACCCGGTCCGGGCCTGCCTGCCGTCAGCAGGGCAGCCCGTGATCCGTGTGCTCCTGGCCGACGACCAGGCGCTGATCCGCGCTGGCTTCCGGGTACTGCTCGAGGCGGCCGGCGACGTCGAGGTGATCGGCGAAGCGGTCAACGGCGAGCAGGCGGTGAACCTGGCCCGCGCTGAGCGCCCCGACGTGATCTTGATGGACATCCGGATGCCCGGGGTCGATGGCCTCGAGGCCACCCGCCGGATCGCCGCCGACGGCGCCCTGGCCGCGGTGAAAGTCGTCATCCTGACCACGTTCGAGACCGACGACTACGTCTACCAGGCGCTGCGTGCGGGCGCGAGCGGCTTCCTGCTCAAGGACGCCGAGCCGGAGGACCTGATCCGCGCTGTCCGCGTGGTGGCCCGGGGCGACGCACTGCTCTCCCCGAGCGTCACCCGACGCCTGATCGCGGCGTTTGCCCGCCGCAGCCCGGCCACCGTGCTGAATCCGCCCTCCGGGCGCACTGCCGCAGCAGCGGCCGGTGCTGGCGCAAGCCCGCGCAATGGCGCGGCCCAGCGTAATGGCGAAAGCCGTCCGCGGCCGGGTCACGATCTTTCCCGGATTACCGAACGTGAGCGCGAGGTCCTGTCGCTGGTCGCCGAGGGCCTGTCCAACGAGGAGATCGCAACGCGCCTTTTCCTGAGCCCGCTCACCGCGAAAACCCACGTAAGCCACATCATGACCAAGCTCAATGCCCGCGACCGCGCTCAGCTCGTCGTCATCGCCTATGAATCCGGCCTCGTCGTCCCCCGGGCGGGAATCTAGCAAGGGCGGTTAATGCGCTACACCGTCGGCGCAGCGCGTGCCGGTGTTACCTGAGCACCAAATACGCGAGGCTGCCGAGCCCGGCGATGATGCAGTAGTACCCGAAGGGGTTCAGCGACTTGTCCTCGCTGAAGTACTTGGTCAGGAAGCGGATGGACAGGTAGGCGCCGATCCCGGCGATCAGCGAGCCGGCAATGATCGGCCCGTGCATCCCCTTGCTGGCCGGCCCGGTCAGGTCGCCCGTCTTCAGCACGCCCGCGGCCAGGATCACCGGTGCGGAGAGCAGGAAGGAGAACCGCACCGCGTCCTCGCGGCGCAGGCCGCGCCCCATCCCGGCCACCGTGACAATGCCGTCGCGGCTGATGCCGGGCAGCAGCGCCAGGATCTGCGCGGCGCCGATGCTGACCGCCCGGCCGAGGGTGATCGCGGACAGCCGCCGGTCGGCCGCCACCGCCGGGTCCGTCGCCGCGTCGCCCGCGGCCGCACGCGAGCGCCCGGCCGGATCCGCGTGCCGCCCGCCTGGCTGCTGCTGGCGCGCGCCCGGTGCCTGCTGGCCGTCCCGTTGCTCCTGCCCGTAGCCGGGCCGCCGGTCGTACCCCGGCCCGCCGGACGGCTGCTGCGGCTGGCGCGGCTGCTGCCCCTGCTGCCCGTTCCACGGGTCCTGCCCGTACTGATCCTGCCCCTGCCCGTACTGGTCGCGTCCGTACCGGGGGTCCGGCCCCTGCCACTGCTGCTGCCGCGGCTGCTGCTGGTACCCCTGCGGGCGGCCTGCCGGGCGGGCCGTAGCCGGGCCCGCCCGCGGGCCCGTCGAAGGCCGGCCGTGGCCCCGCCGCGGCCACGTCCATGGCACCCACCTGACGGGCCTCACGAGCCCGCCGCATCCGCTCACTGACCAGCAGAATCACGCCGTTGATGGCAAGGAACACCGCCGTCAGCTCCGGCTTGGCCATCAACTTCGTGACCTCTTTTTGCAGCGCCAGCCCGACGATGCCGACCGGGATCGTTCCCAGGATGATCATCCAGGCCAGCCGCTGGTCAGGTGTCGCGATCCGGCGCTGGCCGATGGAGGAGAAGAATCCCCGGACAATCCGCAGCCAGTCCCGCCAGAAGTACGCGATCATCGCGATCGCCGTCGCCACGTGCAACCCGACGATGAAGGCCAGGTACGGCGAGCCGGGCGTGGAGACATTCAGCGTCTTGGCCCAGCTCCCGCCGATCAGCGCGGGTATCAGAACGTTGTGCCCCAGGCTGGAGACCGGGAAGAGCTCGGTTACGCCCTGGACGAGTCCGGTGACGACCGCTTGGAGGTACGTGAGGTGGTATGACACAGGGGCGTGCCTCCCTTTCCGTGGTCTCGGGGTGCAAAGGGCTCGCTCGGGAGCGGACCGGCAGGCGCCGGCTGACCTACTGCCCGCCGCGGCCGCTCCTGCCGACAAGCGTCCAGACTAGCCGGACTGCGTCACGGCTCGTGGCCGAGTGGCCGACCCGGATAGAGGCAGTTCGCCGATCACCAGACCCGGCAGGCCAGGTCCGCCAGCGGCCATCGGATGCTAGCCAGCCGGGGTGGTGCTCGTACGCAGATGGCGTTCGTACAGTCCCAGGGCCTGCACGGTGAACGGATCGTGCACCGCACCGGAGTCGATATGCGCCCAGAGCTCGTCCCGGCTGAGCAGGATGCTTCCGGTGATCGCCTCTTCGATTTCCGCTGCCTGCTCTGCCCGGCCGGTCACCGGAATGTGGAAGAAGGACACCAGTTTGTCCGCGCTGTCACCCGTACGCCCGAGGAGGCGAGCCTCCTCGCCGCGATAGCCGGTCTCCTCCGCCAGTTCCCGCAGTGCCTGCTCGCCGGGGGACACCCCCGGCGCGGCGAACCCGCGCGGCACTTCCAGGGTCAGCGCTCCCGTGTGGTGCCGCTCCTGCTCGACCAGCACGATGCGCTCGCTGCCGTCCGGGGCGGCGGCCGGCACGGTCGCGAGGATGACCGAGCCCGATCCCATGGGCGGCGACCCCGCGGGCTGTGGCTGCCCCATCGTGCGCAGGTAGGGGTGCAGCTTCTCGTTCCCGGCCCGATCGCGGCTGCGCACCAGGTCGTTGAGCAGCCAGAGATACTGATTGGCGAAGGCGACCCCGAGGACCGCGTCATGCTCCCGTGCGTAGGCTTCGATCACTGCACGGTCGAGCACGATCGGCCGCCGCTCGCGCCCGCCGAACAGCTCCGGATGCGACTCGATCAGCTCGTAATAAGACGCCAGTGCCTCGCGCTGATGCTCGGAGAGTTCGGCCACCACGCGATGGTAGCCGTAGCGCGGGATTTAGGCCAGGAGCTTCACCAGCGCCGCGGTGCCCACGCAGACGATCACCACCCGCAGCCCCCACGGCGGGAGCCGGCGGCCGATCCGCGCGCCGACCTGGCCGCCGATGATCGAGCCCGCCGCGATCAGCCCGGCCACCCCCCAGTCGACGTGCGTGGCGAGGATGAACACGACCGCGGCCACGCCGTTCACCAGGCCCGCGAGCACGTTCTTGGCCGCGTTGATCCGCTGCAGGGAGTCGTTGAGGGCGATCCCGAGCATGCCGATCAGCAGCACCCCCTGCGCCGCCCCGAAGTAGCCGCCGTAGATCCCGGTCAGGAAGACGAGCACCCACAGGACGGGGCCGCCGATCGCCTCCTGGGTCGCCTGGGTCGCCGGGTCGCCCGCGGCAGTGACGGAAGCAGTGGCAATGGCAGACGCTGTGGCAGTGACAGGCGCGGCGGCAGCATCGGTGGCCGTGGGGGAGTCCGCGGTCGCACCGTCCGGCGTGACCGGGGCCGCCCGCGCCCGCTGCCGATCCGCCACCCATTTCGCCAGCCAGGGCTGGACGATGACCATCACCACGGCCACGCCGATCAGCGTGGGCACGATCGCCTCGAACGCGCTCTGCGGGAGCGTCAGCAGCAGGATCGCGCCGACCAGGCCACCGCATAGCGAAGCGGAACCGAGCCGGATCAGCCGGCGCCGCTGACTGCCGAGCTCGGACCGGTACCCGTACACGCCGCTGGCCACCCCCGGCACCAGCCCGACGTTGTTGGACACGTTGGCCAGCACCGGCGGGTACCCGAAGGCGAGCAGGGTCGGGAAGGTGATCAGCGTCCCCGAGCCGACGACCGTGTTGATCGTGCCCGCCGCCAGGCCGGCCGCGAAGATGGCGAGGGCTTTCAGAAGATCGGGCGGCACAAAGACACGCTAAGCCTGCGAGCGGGCCGAGTCGGCACGGTGCCGGTGTGAGAACGGTCGCATCCTCTGCGCCGGCCGCGCTAGCGATCGTTGAAGATCCGGTCCGGCAGTCCGAACAGCGGGAACAGCCGCTCGGCGTCGAGGAAGAACGTCATCCGGCTGAACTTCCCGGCGCTGGCCTCATGCAGCTGCAGCCCGAACGGCGCGAGCCCACCGCGTTCCGGGTCCGGTTTGTACTGCCCCCAGGCGAGCACGCCGTTGGCCCGCACCGGCACGAGCACCGAACCCGCGCACTCGCTCGGCGCCGGCTGGACCATCCAGGCCGTGATGTCGGCGTTGCCGCGGAGCCACAGCTCGAAAGGGGGCATCGTCATCACCGCGTCCTCGCGGATGATCGTGAGCAGGGCCGGCATGTCGTAGCGCTGAAACGCGTCCACGTACTGGTCGAGCAGGGCGGCGTTCTCCGGGTCGACCGAGTCGGGCCGCTGGTGATCGGGCAGCTGCGCGAGCGTGGCCCGCGCCCGCTGCAGCGCGCTGTTGACCGCCGCCACCGTGACCTCCAGGGCGGCGGCGGCCTCGGCGGCGGACAGCTTCAGCACCTCGCAGAGGATCAGCGCCGCCCGCTGCCTGGCCGGCAGGTGCTGCAGCGCGGTCACGAACGCCAGCCGGACCGAGTCGCGCAGCGCCGCGATCTCCGCCGGGTCGCCGTGCTCGGGCATCACCAGCGCGTCGGGGATCGGCGTGACCCAGATGTCTTCGGACGGCCAGGGCCGCAGCAGCGACTCGAGCGGCGGCGACGACGGCCCCAGGTCCATCGGCAGCGCCCGCCGTTTCTCCCCGCGCAGCGCGTCCAGGCACACGTTGGTCGCGATCCGGTAGAGCCACGACCGCAACGAGGACCGGCCCTCGAACCCGTCGGCACTCTTCCACGCGCGCAGCATCGTCTCCTGCACGGCGTCGTCCGCCTCGAAGGCCGAGCCGAGCATCCGGTAGCAGTACCCGGTCAGCTCACGCCGGTAGACCTCAAGGTCGGCGCTTCCGAAACTACTGGTCATCGCTGTCTCTGCCACGCTCCCACCATAGGCGGGGGTACTGACATTCGAGGGCCGAACCGGCCTTGGTTTCCCGGCAGTACCTCAACCAGCCCGGGTGCCGGCTGGCCTTCGCGTAGTCGGCGGCCCTCCGGAACGCCGAGGGGCGGCACCCAAAATCCCCGCACTCTCGTGACCGCCAGGTCACATCGAGCGATATAGCTGACCAACATAATCGATCACGAACAATTTCTCCCGACGCAGAGAAAAGAACGGACGTAAACGTTTCCGCGCTATCGCGCACAGCCCGGTTCGCATCCAGTCCATATCTCCGAATGATGATCCGAAACGCTGATCGCCAAAGTGGTGACTTATCCGGACAAGTCTACCAAGATCGATTGGCAGCCGGGTGTTTTGCCTGGCTAACGACTGGACGCGATCGGTTGAATATTCAGGTATATGTATCTCGAGGGAAGCGTGAGGCGGTCACAATTTCCCGGCAGGCATCTTGACCGCGCCCTCCGGCCGGCTTATAGATGAGGGGTCTCTACACCGCATCCCCGGGCGGGGTTTCCGAGACATCCTCTATTGCCCCCGGGTCTCAAGGAAACCTCGGGGCAGGGCCTGGGAGGGTCACATGGGAACGGGAATTAAAAGAGCGGGTATCAATCACTTCACCAGCAAGACGCGCAAGCGCGCGGCCGTACTCGCCATGACCGGCGCCGCCGTCGCGGGGGGCGTGCTTCTGGCCGTCCCCGCGGGGGCGGCGCCGATCGCGCCGGCTGCGGCCGCAACCGTTACCGGCGCGGAGCACTTCCAGGCCGTGTCCACATCGGCCACGGCGACCAGGCAGGGCGTTATCGCCTACGGCCTCTTCACCGCTTACGGTGTCGACCACGAGAACAACAGCAACGCGGCCACCAGCACCGACCTGTTCACGTTCGCTGGCGGGTCGTTCAAGGTGATACACACCACAAAACGGCAGTCGCAGACGGTCAACGTGAAGGCCTGCTTCTTCCGCTACACCGCTAGCGGCACCTACAGGCTCGCGGCCGGCACCGGCAAGTACAAGGGCATCAGCGGGACGGGCACGTTCGCGCTAAGCGCCATGGGGTTCGGCCCCAAGACCAAGAAGGGCGCGTGCAACGAGAACGCGAACCCGATCGTCTCCCAGCAAGTGATCAACGCGAACGGCACGGCCAGGCTCCCCTAACCGCCACTGCAACCTAACTCAACCTGTCGGCTGCGCCACCGACCCGGCGGTGGCGCAGCCGACTTGCGCGCGGCGGCGGCGCGAGCTCAGGCCGGGAGGTTCTCCTCGATGGCGGCGAGCACCGCGGGGTCGTCGGGCACCGTGCGCGGCCGGAATCGCGCCACGACCGCGCCGTCCGGACCGAGCAGGAACTTCTCGAAGTTCCACTGGACGTCGCCCGCCTCGCCGGACGCGTCGGGGACCGACGTCAGCTGGTCGTAGATCGGGTGCCTGCCCTCCCCGTTGACCTCGATCTTCTCGAACATCGGGAAGGTCACGCCGTAGGTCATCGAGCAGAACTCCTCGATCTCCCCGGCCGTCCCCGGCTCCTGGCCCATGAACTGGTTGCAGGGGAAGCCGACGACCGAGAAGCCGCGGTCGCCCAGCCGCGCATGCAGCGCCTCGAGCGCCGTGTACTGCGGGGTGAGACCGCACTTGGAGGCGACGTTAACCACGAGCAGCGTCTTGCCCGCGAGCGCGCCGAGCGAGGAGTCCTTGCCGGACAGCGTCTTCACTGGGATGTCATAGATGGTCACACGTCAACGCTACCGTCCCGCCCGTCCTTGCCGCCGCCCCGCGCAGAGGCTTAGACTGAACATTCAGTCAGCATTTGAATGAATAGTCAGTCAAGATCCGGAAGAGGCGCCACGGTGCTCACCAAGGCCAGCAGCAGACTCGCCGACATCATCGCCGACCAGGAATCGATCTTCGTCAGGCGGCAGCCGAAATCGGCCGTGCTCGCCGCCCGCGCCAGGAACGTACTGGCGGGCGGGGTCACCTCCAACTGGCAGATCACCGAGCCGCAGCCGGTCTGGCTGAGCCACGGGGCCGGGGCCAAGGTCTACGACGCCGACGGCAACGAGTACGTGGACCTGCACGGCGGCTACGGCGCGGCGCTGGCCGGGCACGCGCACCCGGCGATCGTCGCCGCGGTCCGCGACCAGGTCGGCCGGGGCACGCACTTCGCCCAGCCGACCGAGAACGCGATCGTGGTGGCCACCGAATTGGCCCGCCGGTGGGGCCTGCCGCGCTGGCGCTTCGCCAACTCCGGCACCGAGGCCACCATGGACGCCGTCCACCTGATGCGCTCCTACACCGGACGCGACCTGATCATCAAGGTCGAGGGCGGCTACCACGGCCACCACGACTCGGTGCAGGTCTCGGTAATGCCCGACCCGGCCGAGGCCGGCCCGCGCGAGCGCCCGGCGTCGGTCCCGTCCTCCACCGGTATCCCGGCCGCGATCACGGAGCTCACCCTGGTCGCGACCTTCAACGACCTGGCCAGCGTCGCCCGCCTGCTCGACGAGCACCCCGGCCGGGTGGCCGGCATGATCGTCGAGCCGATCATGATGAACGCGGGCATCATCGCGCCGCTGCCCGGCTACCTGGCGGGCCTGCGCGACCTGCTGCACGCCCACGGTGCGCTGCTCACCTTCGACGAGGTCAAGACCGGGCTCACCGTCGGCCCGGGCGGGGTGACGGCGCTGTCGGGGGTGACGCCCGACCTCGTCTGCCTGGCCAAATCGCTCGGCGGGGGAGTGGCGGTGGCCGCCATCGGCGGCACCGCCGAGCTGATGGAGCATGTGGCGCGGGGCGACTACGAGATGGTCGGCACCTTCAACGGCAACCCGCTGGCGATGGCGGCCGCCCGCGCCATGCTGACCGAGGTCGCCACCGAGCAGGGTTACGGCCGGATCGAGGGCCTGCGATCGCGCGCGGCGGCGGGAATCGGCGCCCTGATCAAAGACTTCGGGATGAACGCACGCGTGGTTACCGCCGGCGCCAAGGGGTGCGTGGTCTTCGGCCCGGCCGAGGTCCGCGACTACCGCGGCTTCCTGGAGATCGACGACTCGCTGAGCCACGCGCACTGGCTGTTCCAGCACAACGGCGGGGTGTTCCTCCCCCCGTGGGGCAAGGTCGAGCAGTGGCTCATCTCCGTCCAGCACGATGAGCCGGACATTGACCGGCTGGTGGCGAACTTCGCGTCCTTCGCCGCCGCGGTCAGTTCATAGTGCAATGAATTGTTTACAACCGAAATCTTGCGGCGGTCGCGCCCGGGGAGTTCAATTGACCGAACATTCAGTCAGGGGTTCGGGTCAACTTCTGGTCAAGCACAAGGAGACGGCCGTTGGTACACCCGCGTGAAGGCTGGCAGGGCCACGGCATGCCACGCCGGAAGTTCCTCGGGAACGGCCTCGCCGCGCTGGCCGCGCTCGGCGCCGGCGGCGCGCTGGCCGGCTGCGCCTCCGACCTGACCGGCTCGGGCACGCTGCCGCTGCCGCGGCCGAACAACCCGGTGCAGTGGCCGGTCTACGACGGCGACACCGCGATCGCCTCCGGGCTCGAACGCGAGCGCGACGCCACCCTGCAGATCTTCACCTGGGTGGCCTATATCAATCAGGCCTGCGTGAACGCCTTCGAGAAGAAGTACAAGTGCAAGGCGCAGATCACCACGTTCGACACGATGGACGAGGCGGTGTCCAAGCTGCGCAGCGGGCTCTCCTACGACCTGCTGCTCGGCGCCACCCCGGACATCCTCGGCCAGCTGGTCGAGGGCCAGCTCATCCGGCCGCTCAACCACTCCTACATCCCCAACATCGAGCAGGCCTGGCCCGACTTCCAGAACCCGTTCTACGACCAGAAGTGGCTGTACACGGTCCCCTACACCATTTACACGACCGGCATCTGCTGGCGTAAGGACCTGGTGCCGGAGAACCCCTACGCGATGAAGAACCCGTGGACGATGCCCTGGCAGCCCAAGTACAAGGGGCGGGTGGCGATCCTCGACGACTACCGCGAGGGGATCAGCCTGGGGCTGATGAAGAACGGCATCTTCAACCTCAACACCACCGACTACCGGCAGATCGCGCTGGCCCGGGAGTCACTGCAGGAGCTGAGCGGCCTGGTGAACCTGCTGATCAACAACAACGACTACTCCGACATCCCCAGTGGCCAGACCTGGATCACCAACGCCTGGTCGGGTGACATGGCCGCGGCCCCGTACTACATGCCCAAGGGGGTCAACCCCGATGTGGTCGGCTACTGGTTCCCGCCCGACGGCCGGGGGCCGGTCAACAACGACACGATCGTGCTGCTGAAGTCGGCGACCAACCCGGTGCTGGCGCATACCTTCATGAACTACATGCTCGACCTGCCCAACGCGCTGGAGAACATCAGCTGGAACGGCTACATGCAGCCGCTGAACGCGGTGACCCCGGAGCTGATGCTGAAGGAGCAGATCATCCCGCCGTCGCTGTCCTCGACGACGGTGCTGCCGTCCTACTTCCGGCGCGGCCTGTTCGAGCTCCAGCTCCCGGTCGACGCGGACGCCCTCTGGCAGCAGGCCTGGCTCGTCGTCAGCAACGGAGTGTAGCGATGCGAAACGGCTGGAACAGGAAGAACGCGTTCTGGATCGCGCTGGCCGCGCCCGGGATCGTCTGGCTGCTTGTGCTGTTCATCGTGCCGGTCTACGTGGTCCTGTCGATCGCGATGGGCAAGCTCAACCAGCTGATCGAGTCCCCGGTCGCGGTCTGGAACCCGCTCGACTGGTCGTCGTCGGCCGTCATCGACGTGTGGCGCGACATCGTCGGCAGCTCATCGTTCGCCGGGCCGATCATCATCCGCACCCTCATCTACACCGCCATCGCCTCGCTGCTGTGCCTGCTCATCGGTTACCCGGCGGCGTACTTCGTGGCCCGGTTCGCCGGCCGCCGCAAGGCGCTGTTCCTGGTGCTGCTCATCGCGCCGTTCTGGATCAGCTACATGATGCGGATGCTGGCCTGGATCGACCTGCTCTCCACCGGCGGCTACGTCAACAAGGCGCTCGGCTGGGTGGGCATCTCCCCGGTCAACTGGCTCGGCGGCCATTCGGCGACGGTCGTGCTCGGCCTGGTCTACGGCTACATCCCGTACCTGATCCTGGTGCTCTACGCGGGCCTGGACCGGATCGACCCGGCGCTGCTCAAGGCCGGCCGCGACCTGGGGCTCGGCCGGATCCGGACCTTCATCCACGTGACGCTGCCGCTGTCGCGGCAGGCGATCCTGACCGGCCTGCTGATCACGATGCTGCCGATGCTGGGCGACTACTACACCAACCAGATGCTGTCGGGCGCCGCCTCCACCTCGATGATCGGCAACCTGATCCAGGGCCAGCTCGGCACCCCCGGCCTGGAGGGCCAGGGCGCGGTGCTCTCCCTCATGCTGCTGCTCGTCTTGCTGATCCCGATGGTCTACTACGTGATCGCGACCAACCGCGAGGCCAAACAGTGAGCCCCCGGAGGTGGCCAAGTGACCGCGACAAACGCCCCCGCCGCCGCGCGCCCGCCCCGCCCCGGCCGCAGCCCCGGCGGCGGATGCCGCGCCGCAGCGGCGCTTCCGCCCGTTCTGGCGCAACCCCTGGCGCCACCCCTGGTTCCTCGAGGGGTTCACCTGGCTGTACCTGATCTGGTCGCTGGCGCCGATCGCGATCGCGGTGCTGTTCTCGTTCAACAACGGCCGTTCCCAGTCGGTCTGGCAGGGGTTCTCCTGGCGCTGGTACTTCACCGACCCGGTCAACTCGGTGCTGCACGACCCGCAGCTGCACGCCGCGGTCATCCAGACCGTCCGGCTCTCGGTGCTCACCACGGTGATCGCGGTCCCGCTGGGGGTCGCGTTCGCGCTCGGCATCAACCGCTGGCGCGGCCCGATCCCGGCCACGTCCAACTTCGTGATGATCCTCTCCTACGTGATCCCCGAGCTGATCTTCGGCGTGTCGATGTTCTTCGTCTTCACCACCCTGTTCAGCTCGGTCCACCTGGGCACCATGGCCGAGGTGCTCGGCCTGGTCACCTGGAACGTGAGCTGGCCCGCGATCATCGTGCAGGCCCGCCTGGTCACCCTCGGCCCCCAGTACGAGGAGGCCGCCGCCGACCTCGGCGCCAGCCAGTTCCAGGTGGCCCGGCGGGTGCTGCTGCCGCTGCTGGCCCCGGCCATCTTCGCCAGCGCGGTGCTCGTCTTCTCCGGGGTGATCGACGACTTCGTCATCGTCGACCTGCTCTCCTCCAGCGCCGCCAACACCCCGATGTCGGTGATCATCTACTCCACCCAGCACGGCGGCAACGGCGGCCCCGCGCTCAACGCGCTGGGCTCGATCATGCTGGCGATGTCGCTGATCATCGTGATCATCGGCTACGCCGGCTACCGCCTGCTGTCGCGCGGTGAGGGCGGCAACGGCCTGGCCGCCCTCACCGCGATCTCGGGCGAGGGCTGACACCGCCCGGCGGCCGCCGCGCGGTGTCAGCTGGGCCAGTAGCAGCAGCGAACCCCGGTCCGGACGGCCTGGCCCAAATGGCCGCCGATGACCGGATCAGCCTCGGCGATGCGGGCCAGTGCCCGGCGGATCGCCTTGCCCGCTGCCACCCGGGCCCGTTCCGGCTGGTCGGGGAATGACCGGCTGCGGCCGGCCGAATCCCGCGGCGCTGGCTAGCTGGGCCGTCAGCCAGTCACGTTCCTCGCGGGCACTCGCGGCCCGGCCGGAGCTCGGCCGATTCCAGCTGGTCAATCTCGCCCTCCAGGCGATGAAGCCGCCGCTTGTAGTCACCGATCGCGTCACGGTCCAAGACGGGATGCGCCGGTCCCAGGTCGCTGACGGCACTGCTCAGCGAGGCAAGCCCGGCGACCAGATCGACGGCCCGGATTTCCTGGCGCGGGTTGCCGATGAGCACCGCGAGGTGGGTCATCCCGACGCTGTCATCGACCAGCACGCTGTGATTGGCCAGGGTAAGCCGCCATTTCCGGCCGGCCCGGCTGCATTCCGCGAAGGTGTCAGACGGCGCGGACTCCGGACTGCCGGCGCTATCACCGAGGCCCAGCTCAGCGGCCTCGCGCATGGCCAGCTCGAGCTCGCGCCGCGCCGCATCCGCGTCGGCCGGCCGCTTGCGGCGGGCGTACGCCTGCGCGAGCCGCCGCCGGGAAGCCAGCACCGCCGGCCAGTGCGCCAGCGCAAGATTGTGCTGTACGGCGGCGCGCAGATGATCGATGGCCCGGTCCAGGTGCCCCGATGTCAGCGAGGCGACCCCGAGGGCGTGCTGAGTCGAGCCGAAGCAGGTCATACCGAGGCTGCCGACCATGGGCAGCTGAGCATACGGGCGGAGCAGCTCATAGGCCTGGGCGGCGGTGTCCGCATCGTCGAGCAGGGACGCGGCCTCGACGATTCCGTTCATCGTCACCAGCCAGCTGCTCGAGCGGGCCAGATTGGCCAGGCCGCCGCCGCAGAGGGCGGCGAGCGAACTGGCGGCCGTGCGCCGGTCCCCGCTCAGCGCCGCGGCGACGGCCAGCGCGGCGACCGACGAATCGTCGACCGAGGACAGGACCGGGGAGTGCGCCCCGGCCTGCAGCATGGGCAGCAGCTCGGCCAGGCGTCCCTGATACCAGCGGATCGTTACCAGCTGCGCGCCGGGCCACCATTCATTGTCGATATCGCCCGCCGCCAGACCGCTCTTGGCGCAGCTGGCCACCAGGGCCTCGGCCTCGTCGAAACGGCCGGCCCGAATGGCCAGCATCACATCGATCGCGCTGACCACGAACCCGATGGCCAGATGATCATGCTCGGTGAGCTGGTCTCGCAGTTCGCCCAGCAGCCGTTCGGCGCGCGGGTCGCCATCGGCCAGGGAATCGACCGTGCGCCACAGCAGGCCCATCAGCAAATCACCACGGCGCTCGGTGCGAAAGCTCGTCTTGATTAGCTCGGCCGCCAGTCCTTGACGCAGCCGGACATTATCGGGGCCGAGCAGGCAGTGATGGGCCAGGCTGAGGGCCTCGGCCAGCAGAATTGGCTCCGGGTCGGCGTCCGCCCGTATCTCACCCAGCACAGCCATGATCGCGTCATGCTCACCGCGGCTGTAATCGGCTTCCGCGGCCAGCCGGGTACGGACCCGGAGCGTGAGCGGAGTATCCGCCTTGAGCAGCGACAGGACATGCTGAAGCCGGGCTTCCAGTTGCGCCGCGCCGGAAACCGTCCGTCGTTCGCTTACCCACAGCCCGGCCAGGCCAAGGGCGGCCAGCGCCATCGCCTGCACGTCATTGGCCGGCGCCGCGAGCTGGTAGGCCCGCTCGAAATTGCGTCGGCTGGTGTGCAGGTCGCCATCGGTGTGCAGCGCGCGATCTCCGGCCGAGAGGGCTGATTGAAACTTATCCGCACGGAATACGACGAAATCCGCCGGATGGTCGCCCTCACTTGTCATGTTCTGAATGTATTCGCGGCACCCTGAACCGTCGAGAATTTCGGGCGGCCTGTCGCTGCGGGATGGAACGGGACGGCACTGGATGGACCGCCCTTTAGGTAAGGCCGCTCATTAGTAAGCCGCGCCTGCCCGCACGGCAGCGCTGTCTTCAACGACCAAGGGGGATCTCATGTCGCTGCGCGATGCAATGCGCGATTCGGCCGTTCCGTACCTCGAGCCAGGAGAACCGGTACAGGCGGTGATCGGAGCGCAGACGGCCAGCCAGTGGCTGGCCGCGCTCACCGGCGTCTTCGCGTTCCTCGGCCTCAACCATTACCGCATCCTGGCGGTCACGCCGACCAGGATCGTGGTGCTCGACGCGGGCAACGCGAGCATGAAGAAGGCCCGCGGCGTGGTCACCGAGCTGCCGCGGTCGACCCGGCTGGGCCCGGCCACCGGCCTGTGGCACCAGATCCCGGCAGGCTCGGAGACGCTCCGGGTGCACCGGCGGTTCTTCAAGGACATCGAGACCACCGACAGCGTCATCACCGCCAGCGCCTGACCGGCAGGAGAGACAATGCGTAACTCCCAATCCCCGCGCGTCCTCGCGGCCGTGCGACGCCTCCCGCGGCAGCTCAAACGTCTTCCCGGCAGCGGTGGCCGAATCGCAGCGATCTCGCTCGGCGCCGCCGCCGCGGCCGTGGTCGGGGTGGCCGGGCTGGCTCCGGCCATGGCCGCCACCGGGCCATCGATGACGGTGAACGGCAACAGCGTCAACATCGCGATCCAGGGTCCGCACAACAGCCTGAAGTTCTACTGGGCGGTCAACGGCACGTCCACCTGGCACGCCGAGACCATAGCCGGACCGGGGACAACGTTCTCGGCGCCGTCGATGACGGTCAACGGGAACTCCGTCAACATCTCGGCGATGGGGCCGGGGCACCGGCTGAAGTTTTACTGGGCGGTCAACGGGACGTCGACGTGGCATGCCGAGACGGTCGCGGGGGCCGGCTCGACTTACTCGGCGCCGTCGATGACGGTGAACCACGGCAGCGTCAACATCGCGGCGGTGGGGCCGCGTAACCGGCTGAAGTTCTATTGGGCGGTCAACGGCACCGCCACCTGGCACCCGGAGACGATCGCGGGCATCGCCTCCACGTACTCGGCGCCGTCGATGACCGTGAACGGGAACGCGGTCAACATCTCCGCGGTGGGGCCGCGTAACCGGCTGAAGTTCTACTGGGCGGTCAACGGCAGCGCGACCTGGCACCCGGAGGTGGTCGCGGGCGATCGGCTCGACCTACTCGGCGCCGTCGATGACCGTGAACCACGGCAGCGTCAACATCGCCGCGGTGGGGCCGGGGCACCGGCTGAAGTTCTACTGGGCGGTCAATGGCACACGCGACGTGGCACCCGGAGACGGTCGCGGGCGATCGGCTCGACCTACTCGGCGCCGTCGATGACGGTCAACGGGAACGCGGTCAACATCTCCGCGGTCGGGCCCAAGAACAGGCTGAAGTTCTACTGGGCGGTCAACGGCACGCGCGACCTGGCACCAGGAGATAGTCGCCGGTGAAGGGTCGACCTACTCGGCGCCGTCGATGACGGTGAACCACGGCAGCGTCAACATCTCGGCGGTGGGGCCGCGTTACCGGCTGAAGTTCTACTGGGCCGTCAACGGCACCGCGACGTGGCACCCGGAGACGGTCGCGGGCATCGGCAGCGTGCTGTAGCGGCAGTGGGACCATCGAAGTTCGCCGGCGGCCGGGATCCAGCGATGGACCCGGCCGTCCGGCCCCCAGACAGCGGCCGGGCCCGGCTATGATCCCCCCGTGACCTGGCCCACGATCCGCTACCGGGTCGGCAACGAGAACAACCCAGCCGATCCGTGGGGCCGCAGCGAGCTGGTGATCCACCCCGACGGCAGCGCCCGGCTCGACCATCACTTCTCCATGGGCGGGGGACCGCGCGCGTGGTTCGGCCACGTCGACCCGGCCGCCCTCGACGAGCTGCTGGCCGCGCTCGACCAGGCGGGCTTCCCGCCGTTCGCGCCGGCCGTGCCCTTCCCGCCGGACACCACGCTGCGCTGGCTGGCCCTGGAAACGGATGGCGTCGTGCGGCAGGGGCTCATCAACTGCGGCGATCCCGCGCCGCAACCCGGCTACGCGGCGGCCTTCGACATCATCGACGCTGTCATACGGCAGCTGAGCGCGGATGCCGTGGATTACCCGACCAAGCGCGGGGCGGTCGTGCATGGCGCCGTCGCAGTCAAGCCCTGGAGCTGAACGGCTCAACCGGCCAGGATCGGAGCGCCCGCCGGGAGGCGGCGGACTTCAGGGAAGCGGCTGCTCGACGTCGGCCGGCCCGTACCGCCGCAGCCCGGCCGCCCACCACAGGCAGTCGCCGGGGTCGCCCTCGAGCTTGTAGCGGGCGTCGGGCAGCAGCGTGATGTACCCGCCAGCGGCAGCGGGACCAGCGTGGCCAGGTGCGCTCCGCTGGCGGCGTCCCAGAGCCGGGCGGTCGCGTCGGCTGAGGCCGTGGCGAGCAGCGCCCCGGACGGGGAGAACGCCACCGCTCCCACCGTGTAGTCATGACCGGCCAGCGTGATCAGGTGCGCGCCGGTCGCGGCGTCCCACACCCGTGCGGTGGTGTCCGCTGAGCCGGTGGCCAGCAGCGCCCCGGACGGCGAGAACGCCACCGCCTCCACCGCCCCGGAATGCCCGGCCAGCGTGGCCAGGCACGCGCCGGTGGCGGCGTCCCAGACGCGGGCCGTCTGATCCCAGGCCGCGGTGGCGATCAGGCCGCCGCGGGAGGAGAACGCGACGCCCTTCACCCATGAATCGTGCCCGGTGAGCGTGCGCAGCAGCGTCCCGTTCAGCGGGTCCCACACCCGGGCCGTTCTGTCGTCGGAGGCGGTGGCGAGGAGTGACCCGTCGGGCGCGAACGCGACCGCGGTGACGCCCCCGGTGTGCCCGCGCAGTGTCGCCCGGGCCGAGCCCGTCGCGGTGTCCCAGGTCCGGGCGGTGTAGTCAGCGGACCCGGTGGCGATCACGGCACCGGACGGCGCGTAGCGCGACCGCGTTGACCCGCGATTCGTGCCCGGCCAGGACGACCCGGGGGCGCCCGGTGACCGCGTCCCAGATCCGGGCGGTTCCGTCCAGCGACCCGGTCGCGGCCTCGGCCCGGCCTGGGCTGGCGGCGGGGGAGAACGCGACCGCCGTGACGGAGCTGCCGTGCCCCGCCAGGGTCGTCACCGGAACGCCGGTCGCGACATCCCAGATGGTCGCCGTCGTGTCGGTGGACGCGATGCCAAGCAGCGCTCCGGAGCGGTCAAAGGCGACGGCGGTGAGGTAATCGTAGCCGCCCTTGACCGTGAGGTTGGGCATGCCTGTCCGCGATCTCCCAGGTCCGGGCCGTGATCGTGGTAGTCGCCGCCACGAGCGCGCCGTCCGGTGACACCGCCAGCGCGTTCACCCCGCTGTCGCCCTCGAACCGGGCGCGCGGTGCGCCGGTGGCCGCATCCCACACCCGCGCGTCCCGGTCGCTTGATCCGGTCACGACCAGCGTCCCGTCCGGAGTAAAGATGGCATCCGTAATGGTCCGCCGGTGCCCGGAGAGCACCGCCTTCTCCCTGCCGGTGGCCGCGTCCCAGATCCGCGCCGTCTCATCGACGGACCCCGACACGACGAGCGTCCCGTCCGGGGAGAACGCGACCGAGGTGACCGTATCGGTGTGCTCGCGGAACGACCCCAACCTCCGGCCCGTCACGGCATCCCAGACCAGCGCGCTCTGGGTCGACGTGGTCGCCAGGCGCTTTCCGTCGGGCGAGAACGCCACGTCCTGCACGGCCCCGAAGTGCCCGGTCAGGGTGACCACGGCGCCGCCGTCGGCAGCGTCCCAGACGCGGGCGGTCTCATCGCTCGACGCGGTGGCGACCCGGGTCCCGTCGGGCGAGAACGCGACCGCGTAGACCGCGCCGCCGTGCCCCGCGAACGTGACCAGCGGCCTCCCGGTAGCGGCCTGCCACGTCCTGGCGGTGCCGTCATAAGACCCGGTGACGATGACGTCCCCGGCGGGCGAGAAGGCGACATCCGCCACCGGCCCCGCATGTCCGCGGATCAGCCGCAGCACCAGGCCGCTGCGGGCATCGATAATCTCAACGTGATGCGCCGAGCAGACGGCAAGCAAGGCCCCGTCCGGCGAGAACCCGATTCCCCGGTTCGGGCCGAAGGTCATCCGCACCATGACCTCGGCCCGCTCAACAACCTCAGCCCGCTCAACGCCAGTCATGCCTGACATCTTGGGCCACGCGAGCGCGGCGGAACAAGGCCGGCCCTTGCCTGGCCGCGCTACCGGGTCGCGGCGGCCAGCGCCGCGCGAATAACCGCAGCGCTGGCCGGCGTGCCCTTCTCGTTGTCGAACGACCCGTACGGCGGCCCGTAGGCCGGCGTTCCCGGCTGCTGGCGCCAGCCGTCGGCCAGCGTCCCCGCGTCCACCGCCCCGTACCCGATCGAGTCGAGGAACGCGGTCACCGCCGCCTTGGCGGCCGCGCTGTCGCCCGCGATCGGCAGGTACGAGCGGTCGGCCGCCCCGGCCGGGCGGGCCAGGTTCAGCAGGTGCTTGAAGAAGATGTTGTTGAACACCTTCACCACCTCGGCCCCCGGCAGCAGCTGCGCGAGCAGTTCGCTGCTGGTCAGCGATCCGCTGTCGAGCTCGGGGAGCTGCCCGTCGCGCTCGGGGTAGTAGTTGCCCGTGTCCATCACGACCTTGCCCGCCAGCGGCGCGGCGGGACAGGCTCGTACAGGCCTTCACCGGGACCGTGACCACCACGAGGTCACCCGCCCGGCGGCCTCGGCGCCGTGCGCGGCCCGGGCCTGCGGGCCGAGTTCGGCGCCAGAGTCGGCCAGCGTCTCCGGGCCGCGCGAGTTGCTCAGCACCACCTCGTACCCGGCATCCACCGCCAGCCTCGCCAGCGTGCTTCCGATCATTCCGCTTCCGATGAGTCCCACAGTCGTCATGACCGCGCCAACCCGCGGGCCCGCCCGGCATTCCGCCGCGGGGCGGAAGAGCCTCGGCCGACCCGCGGCGACGATCGCCGGCGAGGGCAGGAGTCCGCCGGTAATGTCGGCCCGGTGCTGCTGACTGAGTCCTACCGGGAACTGTTCACCGCCGTGGCCACCTGCGCGGCCGGCCTGACCGGGCTGCTGTTCGTCGCGATCTCGGTCGGGCCGCGCGAGGGCAAGCCCGCCCAGCCGGCCGTCATCCAGCAGGTCCGCGCGGCCTCGGCGCTGGTGGCGTTCACCAACGCGCTCGCGGTCTCGCTGTTCGGCCTGGTGCCAGGGAACAGCGCCGGCAAGGCGGCCATCGCCGTGGGCGCGGTCGGCATCTTGTTCACCGCGGCCAGCGTCCGGTCGATTGTGACCAGCCCGCGACGTGTCCGCCAAGCAGGCGTTGCGGCAGGCCGGGCTGATCGTGATCTGCTGCTGGCGTTCGGCGCCGAGCTCGCCTGCGGGATCGGCCTGACCTCGAACAACACCGCCGTCTTCGGCCCCGAGTTGCTCGGCGACGTCCTGATCGTGATGCTGCTGATCGGGAATCGCCCGCGCCTGGGAGCTCGTCGGCAACCGGGACACCGGCATCTTCTCCTCGCTCGCGGTGCTCACCGGCCTCGACCATCACGTCGGCCACGCGGCTCCGGTGACCCCGGCCGCGAGCGGTCCGGCGACGCCCGGCTGCAGCGACCCGAGCCGACGCGAGCCGGACCGCCTAGCTCGCGAGCGACTCCGCCGCCTGGTAGCCGGCGCGGGCGGCCGGCGCCAGCACCCGGATCGCGTCGGCCGGCAGGCAGCAGTGCACCGGGGTGCCCTGCGCCCACGTCGCCGCCGACTCGTCGTTGCGCGATGACCGCCTGCAGCGACTCGCCGGTCGCGAGCCGGAGCATGACCTGGGTGGCCGCGCCCAGGTAGACCACCCGCTCGACCATCGCGGGCACCCGGTTGGGGCCGGCCGAGCCGTGCGCCTCGACCCGGACCCGCTCCGGCCGGATGACCGCCTGCGCCTCGTCGCCCGGCGCAGCCGGGACCGCGGCCGACGTCGTCAGCACGCGAATCGCCCAGCTTGAGGGTGGCGGCGAGCCAACGGTCCGTTCGATAACCGAGATTTCGATCAAGTTCGCGGCGCCGAGGAAGTCGGCCACGTAGGAGTCGGTCGGCTCCTCGTACACCTCCCGGGGCGTGCCGATCTGCGCGATCCGGCCGGCGTGCATGACCGCCAGCCGGTCGGACATCGTCAGCGCCTCCTCCTGGTCGTGGGTCACGTAGATGAACGTGATCCCGACCCGCTCCTGCAGCGCCTTGAGCTCGACCTTCAGCGACCGGCGGAGCTTGGCGTCGAGCGCGCCGAGCGGCTCGTCGAGCAGCAGCGCGGCCGGGTTGAGCACCAGCGCCCGGGCGAGCGCGATCCGCTGCTGCTGGCCGCCGGACAGCTGCGACGGCCGTCGGGAGGAGAACGAGGTCATGTCGACCAGCGCGAGCGCCTCGCCGACCCGCGTCTTCAGCTCGGCTTGGAGCACCCGGCGTACTTCAGCCCGAACGCCACGTTGTCGAAGACGGACATGAACGGGAACAGCGCGTAGCTCTGGAACACCGTGTTGACGTTGCGCTTGTGCGGCGGCACGCCGGAGACGTCGACGCCGTCGAGCAGGATGCGGCCCGCCGTCGGCTCCTCGAACCCGGCGACCAGCCGCAGCGTGGTCGTCTTGCCGCAGCCGGACGGCCCGAGCAGCGAGAAGAACTCGCCGCCGGCCACCGACAGGTCGATGTTGTCGACCGCGGCCGCGTGGCCGTGCTGGAACCGCTTGGTCAGCCCGACGAGCTCGATGCGCTGCGGCCATGCCGTCATCTCCGTATCTGCGAGCCCACGCTATCCTGCTTTAGCTGCTGCCAGGTGAAACCGAGCTGGCCGGACGCGTAGCGCATGGCGAGATCATAGGCCCGCGCGGGCGGCACATCCGGATCTTCTAGTGCGATTTGTACGGCCATCCCATCGAGCAGCGCCGACAGCGTGACCGCGAACTCGCGCGCGTCGACCGTCGGCGGCTGAACTCCCCGGCTTCCTGGCCGGACAGCACGGTCGTCTCGATCGTCTGCCGCCACCGCTCGTCGAACTTGCGCCGCACCGCGGCCACCCCGGGTTGCGCGGGGAGAGCGCCCACAGGTCGAGCCAGAGCAGCCACTCGGTCGGCTTCCCGGCCGTCGTCCCCGGGTCGGTGTCGGGCAGGCAGGTCATCGCGATCAGCTCGGTGAGCCGCCCGGCGGCGGTCGCGATCGCCTCGAGCCGCTGGGTGCCCGCCGCGTACCAGTGGTCCTCGGAGTAGCGCAGCGCCTCGGTCAGCAGCTGGTCGCGGGTCTTGAAGTAGTAGATGACGAGGGCCGGGCTGGTGCCCGCGTGCTCGGCCACGTCGGCGATCCGCGTGTCGGCGTAGCCGCGCGCCACGATCACGTCGAGCGCGGCCCGCAGCAGCTGCTCGCGCCGCTGCTCGGCCGCCTTGCCGTCGGCGGCCTTCGCCCCGCCCCCGACCCGCTGCACGACCCCTGTGCCATCGTGCCCTCGCCCGGCTCGCTGTCCCGTGACGCCGTCGCCCGGTGACCCTGTCCAAATCGTAGCAGTCAACTAGACTGAATGTTCAGTCAATCTTGTCCAGATCGCATCCGCCTTCTAGACTGAATGTTCAGTCAAACTTTTGACGCAGGCTCCCAGAGCTCTCGGAGGCAACCAGCATGGCAGCGGACAGCTACGACGCGATCGTCGTCGGCGGCGGGCACAACGGCCTGGTCGCGGCCGCCTACCTCGCCAAGACCGGGGCGAAGACCCTGGTCCTGGAGGCGCGGGGGACCACCGGCGGCGCCGCCACGACCGAGGCGCCCTGGCCCGACGCCCCCGAGTTCCGGGTGACGCGGCTCTCCTACGTGATGTCGCTCCTCCCGGCGACGATCATGAACGACCTCCAGCTCGAGCGGCACGGCTACAAGATCTTCCCGATGGGGCCGTACTACCAGGCGTTCCCCGAGGGCGGGAGCCTCACCTTGTACGAGGAGGACTCGCAGCGCGCCTACGACGAGATCGCGCAAGTGGTCCAAGCGGGACGCCGACGCCTACCCGAAGTGGAACGCCTGGCTCGGCGGCCTGGCCGACGTGCTCGGCCCGCTGCTGCTGACCGTCCCGCCCGCGATCGGCTCGCGCAAGCCGCGCGACCTCGCCGCCACCCTCCGGCTGGCCTGGCGGCACCGGGGCCTCGACGTCCGCACGATCGCCGACGTGACCCGGCTGATGACGATGTCGATCGCCGACCTGCTCGACGACTGGTTCGAGTCGCCCGCAGATCAAGGGCGCGCTCGCGGTCAACGGGGTGATCGGCACCTGGGCCGGCCCGCTACGAGCCGGGCACCGCCTACGTGATGGCGCACCACTCGATCGGCGACGTCGGCGACGGGCGGCTCGGCTCCTGGGGCTTCCCCGAGGGCGGGATGGGCGCGGTCGCCGACGCGATCGCCAGCTCCGCCCGCGCCAACGGGGTCACGATCAGGACCGGCGCCCCGGTCGCGAAGATCACCGTCGCCCCCGGCTCCGGCCGCGCCACCGGCGTCGTCCTCGCCAGCGGCGAGGAGCTGCGGGCGAAGGTCGTCGTCACCTCGCTGCACCCGAAGACCGCGTTCCTCGACCACGTCGGCCGCGAGAACCTGCCGCCGACTTCGCCGACGACATCGAGCACTGGAAGACCCGCTCCGGCGTCGTCAAGATCAACCTGGCGCTGGCCGAGCTGCCCGACTTCACCGCCAACCCCGGCACCAACCTGCAGGAGCACCACACCGGCTCGGTCGAGATGGCGCCGTCGATGGAGTACATCGAGCGCGCGTTCATCGACGCCCGCGAGGGCCGCCCGGCCGCTGCGCCCGTTCTCCGACGGGGTCATCCCGACCGCGTTCGACCGCACCCTGTCGCCCGAGGGCACCCACATCATGTCGCTGTTCACCCAGTGGGTCCCGTCCGAATGGGCGTCCGAGCCGCACCGGGACGGAGCTCGAGAAGTACGCCGACCGGGTGATCGACACCTACAACGAGGTCGCGCCCAACTTCAAGGGCGCGATCTTGCACCGCGACGTCGTCGGCCCCTACGAGATGGAGCAGGACTACGGCCTGATCGGCGGGAACATCTTCCACGGGGAGCTCTCCCTCGAGCAGCTCTTCCACATGCGCCCGGCCCCCGGCTTCGCCGACTACCGCACCCCGGTCCCCGGCCTCTACTACGCCAGCTCCGCCACCCACGCCGGCGGCGGCGTCTGCGGCATCCCCGGCATGCAGGCCGCCAAGGCCGCCATCGCCGACCGCCGCAAGGCCGCCCGCGCCCGCCGCCGTGGCTGAGAAAATCCACCCCGGCCTATCGTCCGCGGATAACAGCCCGACTCTCGGCTGTTGGCTCCGGCAGTCGGCGCGAGCATGATCGCGAAGACTTTTATCCTGACGAAAGAAATTCGCGCTATGCGAGCGAAAAGTCTTCGCGATGACCAAAGTCTTCGCGATCACGAGCTGCGAAGCGGGATAACAGCAAGAAGCCCTGCACGCCCTCCAGGCTCGCCGATAACAGCAAGAAACGTAGCAGCGCGACACTGTCCCGACCGGTTCGCCATGATCATGATCGTTGTGTACATCCGGATGTACACAACGATCCACGATCTCGCTGCGATCACCGCAAGCCGAGATAACAGCATGAACCAGGCCGCAACCGACCCGCTCGCGGTCATGCTCGAGGCGCGGAGCGTCGCGCTGGTCGGCGCGTCGCCGCGGCCGGGCAGCCTCGGCGCGCGGATGATCGAGGAGGTCGCGAAGTCGGCCGCCGCGCCCCGGCGGTACCTGGTCAACCCGCGCTACGACGAGATCGGCGGCGTGCGCTGCTACCCGGCCTCGACGGCGCTGCCCGAGGCGGTGGACCTGGCGCTGCTCGCCGTGCCCGACGCCGCGCTCGAGCAGCAGCTGAAGGCGCGGCGGAGGGCGGCGTGCGCTCGGCGGTGATCTTCGGCTCCGCCGTCGACCCGGAACGCCGTCGACGCCGTCGACCTGGTGGCGCGGCTGGCGCCGGTGACGCCGTTGCTGTCGGCGGCGGGCCGCTGCTGCGGAACCGGATCGCCGCGGCTGGCGCGGGACGCGGGGATGCCGGTGTGCGGCGCCGGGTGCATGGGGTTCGTGAACGTCGCGCGCGGGCTGCGCGCGATCGGCTACACCGAGCCCGACCCGCTCCCGGCCGGGCCGGTCGCGCTGGTCACGCACTCCGGGTCGGTGTTCTCGGCGCTGCTGCGGACCCGCCGCGCGTTCGGGTTCACGGTCGGCGGTGTCGTCCGGGCAGGAGCTCGTCACCCCCGCCGCCGCCTACGCCCGGTACGCGCTCACCCTGCCCGAGACGCAAGGTGCTCGCGCTCGTCCTCGAGGCGATCAGGGACGGCGCGCTGCTGCGCGCGGTGCTGGCCGACGCCGCCGCCCGCGACATCCCGGTCGTGCTGCTCACCGCCGGCACCTCGGCCGCCAGCCGGTCGCTGGTCGCGGCGCACTCCGGTGCGCTGGCGGCGGGCGACGGCGCCTGGCAGGCGCTGGCGTCGGCCTACGGCGTGCACCGCGTCGGCGACCTGGCGGAGCTGGCGGACACGCTCGAGCTGTTCTGCGCGCGGCCGCGCGCGGCGCTCGGGGGGCTGAGCGGGCCGCGCGGGGTGACGCGAGCGGCTCCGCTTGGGCGGCGCGGCGGTGCTGGGCGCAGCGGGCGCGGGCTCGCGACCGTGCACGACTCCGGGTTCGAGCGGGCGCACGTGGCGGACGTGGCCGCCTCCGTCGGCGTCCCGTTCGCCCCGCTCAGCGAGGCGACCAGGCAGCGGCTGGCGGCGGTCCTCGACCCCGGCCTCGAACCGGGCAACCCGCTCGACGTCTGGGGGACCGGCCGCGACTCCGAGGAGCTGTTCACCGAGACGCTGGCCGCGCTGGCCGACGACGCCAACGTCGGCGCGGTCGCGCTCGCCGTCGACCTCGTCCCCGAATACGACGGCGACGACTCCTACCGCGACGCCGTGCTCGCCGCCGCGGCCAAGACCGACAAGCCGGTCGTCGTGCTCGCCTCCATCCCGGCCGCGATCGACACCGACGCCGCGACCCGGCTGCGTGCCGCTGGCGTGCCCGTCCTCGAGTCCACCCGCACCGGCCTGCTGGCCCTCGGCCACCTGCTCGACCATGCCGCGCGGACCACCCACGTCTCGTCCGACCACGCAACACCCCCAGCGCTTGCAGACCTGCTGACGTCCGCACCCTCACCAGGCACGTTGACCGTGCCGGGATCACTGGACCCGCGGGCCTCGATGAGCGCGGATCGCGCTGCCGAACGCCGGGCGCGCTGGGCGGCCGCGCTCGCGGCCGGCCCGCTCAGCGGCGCGGGCCTCTTCGACCTGCTGCGCGACTACGGCATCCCCGCCATCGCCGCGCGCTCGGCCCGGACGCTGGCGGCGGCGATCGACGCCGCCGCCGCGATCGGCTATCCCGTGGCGGTCAAGACCGACGAGCCCGGCATCGCGCATAAGTCCGACGTCGGCGGCGTCCGCCTCAACGTCGCCGACCCGGCCGAGCTCGCCGCCGCCTACCAGGACCTCGCCGCGCGCCTCGGCCCTCGCGTCACCGTCTGCGCGATGGCCGCGCCGGGTACCGAGCTCATCCTGGGCATGGCCCGCGACCCGGCCCTCGGTCCGCTCATCGTCCTCGGCGCCGGCGGGGTGCTGGCCGAGTACCTATCCGAGCGCGCCGTCGCCCTCCCGCCGCTGTCGGCGGCCGATGCCGCGGCCCTGATCTCCGGCCTGCGCATCGCCGGGATCCTGGCCGGCGTCCGCGGCCAGCCGCCGTGCGACGTCGACGCCGTGGCTCGTCAGCCGTCGTCGCCTTCTCGCACCTGGTCGCCGACCTGGGAGACTACCTCGACGCCTTCGACGTCAACCCGCTGATCTGCACGCCTGACGGCGTGCTCGCGGTCGACGCGCTAGCCGTCGCCGTGGCGGTTCCTGCGTGAGCCGGTCCGCTTTAGTCACTGACACCCGCCGCCGCGGCACGGGCGACATGCCGCTGCTCGGTTTCGTAGGCCGCGGTCATGAGCTCGATCTCCGGGCCAGGCAGCCCAAGCTGCTTGGCTACATCGCGCCAGCCGGACGTCGCGTTCTCCACCTCGCCGACAAGGCCGCGCGCGGTGGCGGCAGAGAGACGAAAATGATCGCTTACCTCCAGCGCCATGTCGATGCTGGCGGTGGCGTCGTCAAAGCCGATCGCGGTGCTTAGCCGAGCGGGGCTGTCTGGATTGGGATTCAGGTCGTATGCGGGAGATAGCACCCAGCCGTCCCGCACCCGCAGAAAGGCGTGGTTGCGCAGGTGATCATCGGTGTTGGCGGTCAAGATGGAGAAGATGACACGCCGGTAGAGCTCGCGCAGGTCGGATTCCGGCCGGGGGGAGTAGCGCTCGATAACGTCGGCGATCTCGAGATAGCTGCGCCGTTCCCCGTCGGCAGCCTCGAGCATAGTGAGCGCGCTGGCGAACCCGATGCGTTGCCCGCCGTACCGGTCGAACCGGTCGACAAGCAGCACATGGCGACCCGCGACAGGCAGGAGCTCCGAGGACGGCGACGGAAATGCCAGCCCGCCGGGCGAGGCGCAGCTGGGTCTCTTCCCACGAAGGGGCGTCCCACTCGTCGCTGCCTGGCCGGGGGAACTTGGCGATCGTCAGTCTGCCGGAAGAGACTGATGATCGCGGCCTTTGGCCGCGCCCCTCCGAGTGAACTTCCCGCATCAATGAGGTCTGCAAGGTCACGGTCGAAACCACTGTCTGGGCCCAGACGGTCAGCGGCACGCATCAGCCTGGCCACGTCGATCAGCCGCGGAACTGCGTGATGGTGCGTGGAGTAGTAAGCACTGGTCTGCGGCTGCCGGAACCGGATGGCGCCCTGCCGGGTGTCGTCTCTGACGCCGAGCAAGAAATCGGCCTTACCGAGAGTCCGTGGCGTGCCCGATGCCTCCTTGGCCCGCTCGCGTTCTTCCCGCCGCATCAAGTTCTCACCCCAGCGGTCAGGGGCGCTGTCGGCGAACGCGCCGAAAAGGGCCAGCGCCAGGCGCTGTATGGAACACGCCACCAGCCTTGGGCAGCGCGGGATCGACGTCGTAGCTTGCCGGATTGGCCAGGTAGGAGTCCGCGTAACGGAACGTGGCGCTCTGCCCACCGCGCTCATGGATCCATAGCGTTCCCGCTGTGAGTTCTGCCCCGTCGATCTCGACGGTGACCTCGACCGGATCTCGCCCGGCCATCAGCGCGCACCCGCTTCGGCAGGATCTCATCCATCCGCAGTCGTCCGACATCGGTCTGGTACGGGTCGGCGGCGGCCACGACGCTGTCCATGATCCCGATGATCCGCAGCACCCGGAGCAGGTTCTCCGTGCTCGCTGTCCCCTTGCCCTGCTCAATGGCGCGCAGTGTCTCCCGCGAAATGTTGGCTCGCTCGGCGACTTGGGCAGCGGTCAGCCGGTTGAGTTTCCGCCAGTTCGACACATGCTCACCGAGGATCCGCAGGCCCCGCTCAACGGCGAGCGGAGTTACTCGCTCAGGCTTAACAGCAGGCACAGCCGCCATAATATAGCTTTAGGATGACCATAGACTGCCATTAAGCGCCGCTAACCGCATCAGCCGCTGCCTAAGTTCGGTGACTGCGCAACTCGTCTGGTGATGCACGAGGCGCGGTCCCTCATGCGGTCCGACGGTAAGCCGCGTACGTTCAGTACCTCGGTTTTGGTTTTATGGCGCGAGGTCCGGCGCAGTGCCTGAGTCGGCGGAACCGGCCGCGAGCAGCCGCCGGCCGAGGTCCGCGGCTGCCTGGCGCAGCTCGGCCGAGCCGTTCACGTGGAACGCGTACGGGAGCACCGCCAGCCGCCCCGCGTACCAGCCGGGGTTCGCGGTGGACGCGCGCAGCTGGGCGCGGCGGCCGTCGCCGAACGGCGACAGGGTGCCGAGGCTGCGCGGCAGCCAGCGGGACACCTCGGTCACCGTCGCGTCGATCAGCACGTCCACGTCATACGTCCAGCCCTGGGAGAGGTGCTCCTCAAGGACGGTGAGGGCGTCGAGGCCAGCGGGCGGTGTGAACGTCTCCGGCGCCTGCGAGGCGGTCACGATCCGGTCGATGCGCAGCACCCGCCGCGCGTCCACGCCGTGCGACCAGCACAGCAGGTACCAGCGGCTATGCCGCAGCACGACCGCCCACGGGTCGACCTCCATCGCCCGGTCGGCGCTGTCGCCCGCCCCGTGACCGCGCCGGTACGTCAGCCGCAGCCGCCGGCCCGCCGCGCAGGCGTCGAACAGCACGGTCATCACCTCCAGGCCGACCAGCGCCGCGGGGGAGGGGCTCTCTCCGTCCGCTGACCCGCCCGAGGCGCCGTCGCGGAGCACGGCGACCTGCGACGCCACCCGCGCGGGCAGCACCCGGACGATCTTGGCCAGCGCCCCGCCCACCAGGTCAGCCGGGTCGGCCGCCCCCTTATGGCCCTCGAGCACCGCCATGACCAGACCCGACGCCTCGGCCGCGGTGAACGTCAGCGGCGGCAGCCGCAGGCCGTGCCCGACCTGGTAACCGCCGTAGGGCCCGCTGACCGACTCGATCGGCAACTCGCGCCTCGCGCAGGATCGCGACGTAGCGGCGGGCGGCGCGCTCGGTAACCCCGAGGCGCTCACCCAGGCGGGCGGCGGTGATGCCGGGGACGTTCTGGATCGCCTCGAGCGCGAGCAGGGCGCGGGCCGTCGGGCTCACTTCGTGCGCCATCGGCCGCGACCTCCCCGGGCTCTCGGGACCGAAGCTGCCGGAGACGGGATTTCCGGAAGCAGAACGTCCGGTTTACACGGTACTCTGGCCGGCGATGACAGGCATCGGGAGAGCAGCCGCCGGGAGAGCAGCCGCCGGTAGAGCTGCGCAGAGCCCTGACGCGATCGCGGCGATCGAGCCGGCTGACCTGTCTATCGTGCCCGCGAACCACGCCTCCTGGCAGGACCTGAAGGCCGTCTTCGGCCAGCGCGACAGCGGCCGCTGCAACTGCCAGCGGTTCAAGACCCGCGGCTGGTTCTGGGGCCAGGCCACCGACGAGCAGCGCCGTGCGCGCCTGCGCGACCAGGCCAACTGCGACGACCCCGAGGCGAGCTCGACGACGGGCCTGGTTGCCTATCTGCGCGCAGCCGGCGGGGACACGAAGGGCCGGGACGCGACGCCCGTCGGGTGGGCGGCGGTCGAGCCGCGCACCGAGTACCCGCGGCTGCTCGGCCTGCCCACCGTGTGGAAGGGCCGCCCGGGCGAGGATAAGGAAGACGACTCGGTCTGGGCCGTCACCTGCTTCGTGGTGCGCAAGGGCTACCGCAAACGCGGCATCACCTACGCACTCGCGGCCGCCGCCGTCGACTACGCCAAGGCGAACGGCGCGCGGGCACTCGAGGGCTACGCCATGCTGACCCAGCCGGGCAAGGAGATCACCTGGGGTGAGCTGCACGTCGGCGCCCGCCAGGTGTTCGCCGAGGCCGGCTTCACCGAGGTCTCCCGCCCGAGCGTGCGCCGCGCGGTCATGCGGATCGACTTCGGCGACGGCACCGCCAGCGGCACTGAGGCTTAAAAGACCACGTAGACCTTGCGCACCGTCTCGTGCAGGTCCCAGGTGCCCCGCCAGCCGCGCGGGAACATGGCGCAGTCGCCCGCCCCGAAGGTGGCCGGCTTCCGCCGTCCGGGGTGACGGTCAGCGACCCGGACAGGATGTAGACGAACTCGTTCTCCTCCTGCACCCAGTACGAAGGCCCGGCGGTGCACTGCCAGATCCCGCTCTCCGGCCCGCCCGCTTCTTCGCCGGAGTCGTCGGAATCGGGCGCGGCCGACCACATGGTGAGCCCGTGGACCTGCATCGGCCTGTCCGGCGAGGTCGCCTCCTCCAGCAGCCCCCAGTCCTCGAGCTCGGCGGTGGCCGCGGCGGCGAGCACCGTGGTGTCGATGAAGGGAATCTCGGCAGCTGAGCTCATGATCAGGACGCTTTCTCGGGGAAGGGGAGTGCGATTGGATCGGCGGCAAGCCTACTGCGGCCGGAGGCGTCGAACCGGTCGAGCCCCAGCATGGAAATGTCATCGACCACGGCCGACGCCGCGCCGAGGGCGACGTCCGCCGCGCAGCGCGCGACGGCCGGCCCCACATCATCCCGGCCCCGCCCGCCGAGGCCACGACCACCCGGTCAGAGGCCGGGGGCGGCCCCGATGATCGGCAGGTGATCGGGGGTGAAGTCGATCGTCGCGGCCCACGCCCGCCGCACGCCGAGCCCGGCGGTCAGCGGGACCAGGGCGGCCAGCCGGGAGCGCATCAGGGACAGGTAATCGAAGTCCACCACCCGGTTCTCGCCCGGCGGCTCGTCCGGATCGCTCATCCCGAACAGCAGCCCGCCCTCCTCCGGCCGCCAGTAAAGCCCCGACGGCACGTCGAACGCCATCGGCGTCGACGCGAAGGCCGGGTGCTCCTCGGTCACCGCGACGTGGTGCCGTACCCCGCCGGCCGGGATGGAGATCCCCGCCAGCGCGCCGACCGCCGCCAGCTGCGGCCCGCCCGCCAGCACGACCAGGCCCGCCGACACCGGGCCGCGCGACGTCCGCACCTCGGTGCCGGAAGTGCCAGGGCAGAGCCCGCCGAACCGCGTCTGCTCGGCCACCACCACGCCCGAGCTCAGCAGCGCGGCCGTGTACGCGGCGACGTTCCGCGGCGGGGTGATGTACCCGTCCTCGTCGCAGTAGGACGCGCCCAGCGTGCACCCCGGGGCCATCGTCGGGTTGATCGCGTCGACCTCATCGCTGGAGAGCCAGCGCACCGGCAGCCCCAGCGATCGCTGCATCGCGATCCGGGCGTGCGCCGCCTCGGCCTCGGCGGCCTTGAAGCAGGGCAGCAGGTACCCCTGCTGGACGAACCCGGAGTCGGTGCCGAGCTCGGCCCGCTGCCCCAGGTAGAACGAGCGCGACCAGAGGCCGAGGCGCACCGCTTCCGGTGTCCCGCCCTGCACGCGCACCACCCCCGCCGCGCGGCTCGAGGCGCCCTGCCCGAGCACGCCCTTCTCGATCAGGACGACGTTGGGCAGGCCCGCCTGGCGCAGGAAGTACGCGCACCACGCGCCCACGGTCCCGCCGCCCACCACAACGGCGTCAGCGGTTTTCGGCAGCTCACTAGTCATCGGCACGCTTCGATGCTAGACATAGACTGAATGTTCAGTCAATGCCGTCGATCCATCCAAATGAGGTGCAAGCGACCCGATGTACGGCCTGTCAGCAGCAGACGAGGACATCCAGGCGCGCGCCCGCGCCTTCGCCGACGAGCTGATCCCGTTCGAAGCCCAGGCGGAGCTCGAGGGCGGCCTCCCGGACGACGTGGCCGCCGCGCACAAGAAGCGCGCGATCGAGCTCGGCCTGTTCGCCGCCAACCTGCCGCGCGAGCTCGGCGGCGCGGGCGCCAGCACCCTCCAGCAGGTGCTGGTCCAGGAGCAGGTCGGCCGGGTCACCAACGCCCTCGGCTGGGTCGCCGCGACCCCGCCCTCCTGGTTCCCCCCGGTTGCCACCGAAGACCAGATCGAGCGCTACCTGAAGCCGTCGGCCCGGGGTGAGCGCGAGGAGTGCTACGCGATCACCGAGGCATCGGCCGGCTCCGACGTGGAGGCCATCGAGGCGACCGCCTACCGCGACGGCGGCGAATGGATCCTGAACGGCGTCAAGTGGCACGTGACCAGCTATAACTCGGCCGACTACTGCTTCTTCCAGGCCAAGAAAATCAACTTCCCCCGGCCCGAACGCACGCGTGGTTCCAGCCCCAGGCAAGACACCGCGCCCGGCACCGGGCCGCACCCAGAGCCCGCGGACTCTCCCGCCGAGCACCTGCTGTTCCTGGTCGACCTGCCCAGCCCTGGTGTGACCGTGGTCCGCACGCCCGCCTACTCGCACACGATCAGCCACCATCATCCGATCGTCGAGTTCACCGACGTCCGCGTCCCCGCGGCCAACCTGGTCGGCACCGAGGGCGGCGGCATGCTCTACTCCCGCGAGTGGTTCCGCTTCGAGCGGCTGATGGTCGCGGCCCGCTGCACCGGCGCGGCCGAGCGCCTGGTCGCCGAGATGACCGCGTTCGCCAGCACGCGCGTCGCCGGCGGAGTCCCCATCGCGTCGCACGGCCTGGTGGCGGGCATGCTCGCGGACAGTGTCACCGAGCTGTTCGCCGCCCGCTCGATGCTGTACGAGACCGCCCGGGGGATCGACCGCGACCCGTCCGACGTGAAGACGGCGCACGCCCAGTGCTCGATGATCAAGCTGTTCTGCTCCGAGATGGCCGGCCGGGTAGCCGACCGCGCCGTCCAGGTCTTCGGCGGCCGCGGCTACATGCGCGAGAACGTGGCCGAGCGCTTCTTCCGCGAACTGCGCGTCGAGCGCATCTGGGAGGGCACCAGCGAGATCCAGCGCATGATCATCGCCGGCCAGCTAACCAAACGCGGCCCCGCCGCCCTCGCCTAGCTAAGCCGGCCGCATCCGGCTCGCGCTGCGCGAGGAATTCCGGCAGCTCCAAGTGCCGGAACTGATAGGCGACGCCGGAGACACGGAGCAATCCGGCGTTGCACGTGCGGCGTCATTCAGCCAGCGGCCGCGCCTCGGATCAGCCCGCGGCCACCGCCCCAGCCGGGCGGACGCAGGTCAGAGCAGGCTGTCCACGCGGTGCACGTCGCCGCACGGAACGTGGAGCGCCTCGTGATGCTTGCGAATGGCCTCCTCGTCGGGGCCTTCCAGCAGGCAATAGACCTTGCCGTCGGCATTGTGGTACAGCTCCACCTGCCGGACACCGAACTCATCGGTAGCGCCGTCCCGCGTTCCCTGGGCTATCGCGTCGATGGCCTCCGGCGGCAGCTTCAGGTCTTCGTGGAAATCCATGAACCTAGGCATGTGTCCCTCCCCGTCACGCGTCGCCCCTACTGTGCACCAGCGACAGGCGCATTGTCCACACTCGATGACGCCGCGACGCCGAATAGTGCCAGGCTAGCTGGCCGTCACCCGGGGCGTCCGCGCCTCGATTCAGCCCGCCGTAACCAGACTCGGGTAATCCCGCAAGTCGATGTCGTTGGCCGCGTTGTCGGCGTACTTCATCATCAGGTGGAATGCCCGCGAGCCGATGAACCAGTTGCGCCCGCGGATGCCGAGCGCCGTCCGCGGCGCGAGGAACCGGCCGGCGTTGGATTGGCCGGCGATCTTGGCGTACCGCCGCATGATCTCGTTGTATCGGGCGTAGGCGGCGGTGTGCTCGCCGCCGGCCACCGCGAGCTCGCCGGCCAGCACGTACGCGCCGACAACGGCGAGTCCCGTTCCGACGCCGCCCAGGGTGTTGCCGTAGGCGGAGTCGCCCACCAGCGCGATCCGGCCGGTGGTGTACTGCCCGTTCATCCGGACCTGGCTCATCGAGTCCAGGTAGAAGTCGTCCAGCCCGGGCAGTTCGGCCAGCATGGCCGGCACCTCGCCCCCGACGGAGGCGAACTGCTCCGCGACCTGGCGGCGCTGCGCGGCGACGTCGCGGCGGTCATAGCCGCGTTGCGGCGCGGCGAATATGTACAGGTGCGAGGCCTTCGAGCCGCCCCTGACGGCCAGCCGTCCGGGCGCGTTCCAGGCGTGCGCGACGCTGCGCTGCGGCGCGCCCGCGTGCATGCCCCACGCGGGCGCGCCAGCCACGGCGTAGTAGTAGCCCAGGTGCCGGACATAGTCCGGCTCGGGGCCGAAGGCCAGCCGCCGCACCGCCGAGTGCACGCCATCGCAGCCGACGACGAGGTCGAAGGTGCGCGCCGGGGCGTGCTCGAACTCCGCCCGCACGCCGTCCGCGGCATCGGTGAGCGCGGTGATCGAGTCACCGAACAGGTACTCGCAGCGGCCGTCGGTGCGCGCATAGAAGACGGCGGCCAGATCGCCCCGCAGGATCTCCACCTCGCCGCCGAGGAACTCGCCGGTCAGGACGCCCAGCTGCCGCCCCGACGCGTCGAGCAACTGCAGGTCGGCCCGCCCGGTCTGGCGGCGGAAGATCTCCTCCCGCACGCCCATGCGCTCCAGCACGGTCAGCTGGGTCCGGCCCTTGAAGTCGATGGCCTGCCCGCCCGGACGCAGCGCCGCGCCGCGCTCGACCACGGTGACCTGGAAGCCGTAGCGATCCAGCCAGTAGGCCAGGGCCGGGCCGGCCACGCTCGCCCCGGAGATCAGCACCGTCTTGGCGCTCATGATGACTCCTCGATATTAATTGCGTCTGATGGACGCTATTTAGCGTACGATGGACGCAGTTCTACGTCAAGGCGAGCGGGGGAGTGCGTCACGGTGGGCGCGGAGTGCGGCATCGGCCATGATGGAGACATGTCGGCACCGACCACCCTCGACCTGCTCTGGGGCAGCGCGCAGCGGCCCAAGCGCGGTCCTAAGCCCTCGCTCACGCTGGAGCGGATCGTCGCCGAGGCGATCGGGCACGCCGACGCCGAGGGCCTGGCGAGCCTGTCGATGCAGCGACTGGCCGAGCGGCTGGGCTGCGCGAAGATGGCGCTGTACCGCTACGTGCCGGGCAAGGCGGAGCTGGAGGCGCTGATGCTGGACGCCGCGCTCGGCGCCGCGCCGGGCCCGGCCGCCGCCGGATCCGGCCGCGCCCGCGCCCGGTGCCGAGGAACCGTGGCGGGGGCAGTTGCGCGCCTGGGCCATGACGATGTTCGGGCGGATGCGTGCGCATCCCTGGGCGCACGAGCTCGCCCAGGGAATACGGCCGGTCGGCCCGAACGAGGTCGGCTGGATGGAGTCCGCGCTGACCGCGCTGGCCGGCAGCGGGCTGACCGGTGCGGAAGGCCTCGACGCGATCGCCCTGCTGGCCGGCCACGTCCGCGGCCTGGCCTTGCAGGCGACCGCGGCCGGCGACGACAGCATGGAGTCCGCGCTCGGCCGGCAGATCTCCCAGGCGCTCGCCGCCCGGGCGGACCGCTACCCCCGTACGGTCGCCGCGTTCACCGAATCCGGTCCGCCCGGCAGCCGCGACAACGCCCTCGACTTCGGCCTCGACCGCATCCTCGACGGCCTCGGCGTGCTGATCGCCGCCCGCACCCGCTGACCCCATGACCCTGCCGTCGGCGTAGCTGACTGGTTCGAGACCTAGACGCTATTGCTTCGCTCCACCCACCGCTCGATCACCCGAGGACGGCTCGCGCTGGAGAGACTTGCGGATATTTCGTTTGTTGCGGATAATGCAGTTACGGATATTCAGGTTAACGAGGTCAAGGGGAGGTGGCGGAGATGCCCGGTCAGGTCGGCAGCGGGGTCAGGCGGGAGGACGACGACGAGGAGCTTGCGCAGCGCGCGGCGCGGCGGATCGGGGAGTATCTGACCACGCATCCCGGCGCTGATCCGGTCACGATCCAGGGGGAACTCGCGGGTGATGACGCCTTGGTTGTGCCGCGGGAGGCAGCGGTTCTGCTGGCCAAGGTCCTGGGGTTCCTGGCGAGCGGCGAAGGCGTGACCGTCGTGCCGGACTCCGCCGAGCTGACCACTCAGCAGGCGGCTGAGTTCCTGAACGTGTCGCGGCCGTACCTGATCAAGCTTCTGGAGTCTGACCAGATCCCGTACCGGCTAGTGGGGACTCACCGCCGGGTCAGGTTCAGGGATCTGCGGGAGTACAAGAGCCGCGATGACCTGGACCGGCGGCGCGCGGCCGACGAGCTGACCGGTCTCAGCCAGGAGCTTGGGCTGTACTGACCGATGACCTTCACCGTGGTCTATGACGCCAACGTGCTCTACCCGAACACGTTGCGGGATCTGCTGATCCGGATCGCGCAGTCGGACACGGTGCAGGCCAAGTGGACGGACGCCATCCTCGATGAGATGGCCGGCGCGCTGCGGCGGAATCGGCCCGACATCCCGGCCGCGAAGCTCGATCGGCTCCGCGAGCTGATGAACAGGGCGGTCAGGGACTGCCTAGTCGTCGGATATGAGCCGCTGATCGAGGGGCTCAAACTCCCTGACCCAGATGACCGCCATGTACTGGCAGCCGCGATCAAGGCGGGCGCCCAGGTGATCGTTACCCGCAACCTGAGGGACTTTCCCGCGTCCGACCTGGCGCAGTGGGAGATCGAAGCCAAATCGCCTGATGCCTTCGTAATGGACCAGATGGGGATCAACGTGCAGGCAGTCGCGGCGTCCGTCCGGCAGATCGCGGACTCCCGGACGCACCCGCCCGAGTCCGTCGAGGATATCCTCAGCCAACTCGAACGCGACGGGCTTGTGCAATCTGTGGCTGTCATCCGCTCAACCTGAGCGCCGTTCGGCCCACGCAATCTCCAGGCGGCCGATCTTGACGGTCACCGGCCGGAACCACTCGTTCCCTCTAGCCTCCCTACGGTTCCGTAGATTATGGTTACGTAAGAGTAAGTTACGGTACCGTAGGAGAGGGCCGCTATGACAGATAGCCCTTCGGCATCTTCCGGGCACGTAGGCGTGAAAGCGCGCCCCAGCCAGGTACCGCCGGACGATTTCGATCCTGAACCTAAAGGTGCCGGTGCGCGGATCCTGGTCGCGGTCTTCGTCGGTGTCCCGTTCCTCGCGCTGCTGGCGGCCGTCCCGCTGGCCTGGGGCTGGGGTCTGGGCTGGCACGACATCGTGATCGGCGGCGTCTTCTACGTGATCTCCGGGCTCGGTGTCACCGTCGGCTTCCACCGCTACTTCACGCATCGCTCGTTCAAAGCCGTCCGGCCGGTGCACCTCGCGCTGGCGGTCGCCGGCAGCCTCGCGATGGAAGGGCCCGTACTGAACTGGGTGGCCAATCACCGCAGGCACCACAAGTACTCCGACCGCGACGGTGACCCGCACTCGCCCTGGCGGTTCGGCGCCGATTGGAAAGCGCTGGCCAAGGGGCTGGCTTACGCCCACATGGGCTGGTTCTTCGACCGGAACCAGACGTCACGGCAGCGGTTCTGCCCCGACTTGCTGGCCGACCGGGGGATCCGCCGGGTCTCGCAAGCGTTCCCTTTGCTGACCGCGGCCTCGCTGCTGCTGCCGCCGCTGGCCGGCGGGCTCTGGTCGATGTCATGGAGAGGGGCGCTGACAGCGTTCTTCTGGGCCAGCCTGGTCCGAATCGCCCTGCTGCAGCACGCGACGTGGTCCATCAACTCGATCTGCCATACCTTCGGCGACGAGGCGTTCGAGGTGCGCGACAAGTCACGCAACGTCGCCTGGCTGGCGATCTTCTCGTTCGGCGAATCCTGGTACAACCTGCATCACTCCGACCCCACCTGCGCCAGGCACGGAGTACTGAAAGGTCAACTCGACAGCAGCGCACGGCTGATCTGGGTGCTGGAAAAACTAAGGCTTGCCTCCGATGTGCGCTGGCCGGACGCCGGAAGGCTCGCAGCCAGACAGACCGGATCGGCCGGCAGAAAGCTTGTTTCGACGGCAAAGCAGGGATAGGCGTACGCGTCGGGCTCCCGGCGCACCTGCCGACCTAGACGCTGAGGCCGTGCTCCGCCGGCCGCTCGGTCACCCGCGTGCCCTGGTAGCCGCGCGCCACCGTCGTCACGAACGAGTAGATGGCGTCCTCCTCGGGCGCCATCGGCCCGGCCGACGCGAAGGGCGACGAAAGCCCGCGCTGGACCGCTTCGCAGGCCGCCCAGTCCTGCCGGTTGGTCAGGTCCCAGAAGTCCACCGCGTACGACGGGTCGAAGCCAGCGGACCCGACCGCCTCGGGGGCGAACGCCCACGAGCAGGAGATCCGCGTCCGGTCCGCCGCCACCGGCACCAGGACGTGCGTCATCACGTAGTCCGGGTGCAGGCTGAGCAGCACGTTCGGGAAGATCCCGACGTAGCCGACGGTCCGCCGCCCAGTCTCCGACAGCCCGCGCAGCGGGACCCCGCCGCTGTGCCCGTCCAGCGACATCGTCGCCGCGCCGTCGCGCAGATCCATCCAGCCGCCGATCCAGGACCCGGTGACCGGGTAGTTCTCCCCGCTGTGCGGCGGCGACACGCTGCACAGCTCCGGGTGGATCGTCGAGCAGTGATAGCACTCGTGGTAGTTCTCGGTGAGGATTTTCCAGTTGACCGCCGCGTCGTAGCTGTGCGTCGCCGCGACCACCAGCCGCTCCGGTTCGTACGGGGCCACGATCGGCTCGAGCTGGGCCAGCGGCAACGGCCCGGCCAGGCCGCCCGACGCGTCGACGAACACCAGCCCGTGCCACTCCACCGCCGGCAGCGAGGCGAGCGGCCAGTCGCTGGCATCGAAGCCGGGGATCTCCCGGTAACCAGGCGCGCCGCGCAGCTCGCCGGAGAGCGAGTACGCCCACGAGTGGTACGGGCAGACGATGGACTTCCCGCTCGCGGCCGAGCCGCAGGGCAGCAGTTCGTGCCCGCGGTGCCGGCACGTGTTGGCGAACGCGCGGACGATCCCGTCCTCGCCGCGGGTCAGCAGCACCCCGCCGGCCCCGGTATCCAGCGCGACCTGGGCGCCGGGCTGCGGCAGCTGTGACGCGTGGCCCGCGCAGGTCCACCCGCCGCCGAAGAAGTTCCGCCGCTCCCACCCGTACACCTCGGCCGACGTGTACGCCGCGGGCGGCAGCATCCGGCTCTCACCGAACGGGCGCAGCGCCGCGGCCAGCGCGGCTGCGTCAACGGGAGCGGGTGAAAAATCCTGACTGACCATACAGTCAAGGCTATGTTCCGGTTCAACGTCTGTCTATACCGGGCGACTCTGGACGAAAATCTTCCGATCAGCCGCCGCAGCGGTCCGTTGCTTCGCCTGACCGCCGGCCATCAATGCGCTCAAGCCGGCTGGCCCGCCAGGATCTGGTCCAGCCAGCTGCGGGCGGCCGCGATCGACTGCCGGCGGAGCCGGAACACCCGCGCGCGGGCGTCCGCCTCGAGCCGCTCATCCTCGATGACCTGGGCGGCGAGCAGGACCCGCAGGTGCCTGCTCATCGCCGGGGCCGACATGCCGATCTCGGCCGCGAGTTCGCCGGCCCGCCGCGGGCCGCCGCTGAGCGCGGCCACCACCTGCCGCCGCACCGGATCGCCGAGCGCCTCGATGACCGTCTCCGCCGTCGCGTCCACGTTAGGTCCCACGTCACAATTGTTAACAATATCGTTAACAATTGTCAAGCTTGCGTAACTGGCAGCTCTCTGGCGCGACCAGGCGCAGGCGTCCCGGGAAACTCTGCGCTTAGCGATCGTCAAGATCGTCTTTCGGGGGTTGCGGGCCGGCCGCGCCGGTACCGATACTGGCCAGATGAGCGACCGGAACGTGCTGGGCGGAGAGCTTGAGCCCTGTGGAAGTGACCCGCTGACCGGGTTCTATCGGGACGGCGTCTGCACCACCGGCGCGGAGGACCAGGGCAGTCACACCGTCTGCGCCGTGGTGACCTCGGAGTTCCTCGCTCACCAGCAGCGCATCGGCAACGACCTGACCACCCCGATGCCGCAGTACCGCTTCCCCGGCCTGGTGCCGGGCGACCGGTGGTGCGTCACCGCCGCGAACTGGCTCCGCGCCTACCAGGACGGCAGCGCGTCGCCCGTCGTCCTGGCGTCCACGCACGAGCGTGCCCTGGACATCGTCCCGCTGGCCGCGCTGCGCGAGCACTCGGTCGACGTCCCGGCCGACCCGAGCGCCCTGGAAGGCCACTAAGCCACCGGGCGGCGGATAGCGTAAAGCCATGGCGATCACGACACGAACCCTCGGGCGCACCGGCGCGGACGTAACCATCCTCGGCTACGGTGCCATGGAGCTGAGAGGCCAGCCGCGCGGCCCGGAGATAACGGACTACGATGCGGGCCGCCTGCTGAACGCGGTCCTCGACGGCGGCATCAACCTCATCGACACCTCACCCGACTACGGCCGCAGCGAGGAGCTCATCGGCGCGTACGTGGGCCACCGCCGGGAGGAGTTCTTCCTCGCCTCCAAGTGCGGCTGCCCGATGAACCCCCCGGCCGACGCCCCGCCGCCCTACCCGCACGACTACCGCGGCGAGAACGTCCGCGCCAACGTCGAGCAGTCCCTGCGCAGGCTCCGCACCGACCGCCTCGACCTGGTGCAGGTGCACATGTCACCATCGGCCGCCACCCTCGCGGCCGAACCACACGGTCGAGACCCTCACCGAGCTGCAGGCCGAGGGCAAGGTCCGCTTCATCGGCATGTCCGGCATCCTGCCGGACCTGCGCGACCACATCGCGATGAACGTCTTCGACGCGTTCCAGATCCCCTACTCGGCGGTTCAGCGTGACCACGAGGACCTGATCACCGAGGCGGCCGAGCAGGGCGCGGGCACACTCATCCGCGGCGGTGCCGCCCGCGGCGCGGCCTCGGAGGAAAAGAACTGGCGCAATGGCCCCCTCACCCAGGCCCCGGGCATCGGCCAGCAGAACTGGCAGACCTCCGGCATCGAGGACCTGCTGGCCGAGGCGGGGATGGGCAAGATGGAGTTCATCTTGCGTTTCACCCTCAGCCTGCCCAGCCTGTCCACCACCATCGTCGGCACCTCGAGCATCGGCCACCTGCAAGGCAACATCGCCGTGGCCGAGAAGGGGCCGCTCCCGGCCGACCTCTACCAGGAGGCCAAGAAGCGCCTCCCGCTGCCGGACTAGCGCTCAGCCGCGCGCGGCGGGGTAACGGCTTGCGCGCGAACTGCCTGATCCCCAGGTCGCGGGCCAGGTAGCGGACGGCCAGGCGACATTCGGTTCTTGCGGGCGAAACTCAACCCCGCCGCCAGCCATGGGGCAGATTCTCCCACTGCCTGATAACGCTGTCATCGGTAATGCGACCCGAGCGGGTTTATCCGTATTGCCACCTAGAGCGCCGCGCCCACCTACGCCGCCCAGTGCCGGCAGGCCCGGCGCGGCCCCCGCTACCGGTCGATATGCGAACTGAGCCAGTCGCAGAACGCCGCACTGGCGGCGAAGAACTCGGTGACTTTCCCGGCGCCGGCACGGCGTGGACAGCCAGCGCCCGGGGTTCCAGTGCTGCCAGGTGGTCAGGCCCTTGTGCCGCAGCAGGGCGATCCGGGGGTGGTCGGCGGTGTAGCCGCGCGGCGCGGACTTGAGGGTGCCGTGGCCGTGGATCTCCACGCCGGCCTTCTCCAGGCCCGCCACGATGGCGGCGAGCTCGGCGCCGTCCGGGCCCGCGACCGCGGCGCGGTACTTGACCAGGTCGTCGGGCCCCAGGTGCCACATCCCGGCGCCGGCGGACAGCCCGTCGGCGGAGAGCTGCACGTAGCAGGTCCCGCCGAGGGTCGCGCCGATGTGCGTCTTGTAGGGCGTCTTATCGTTGCTGAAGCGGATATCCCGGTACGGGCGGAAGATCTTCGGCGCCCCGAACCCGGGGGCCAGCTCATCGAGCAGCTCCTCCATCGGGCGGAGCACCTGCTCTTGGTAGACCGCCTTGTGCTTGGTCCAGTACGCCTTCGAGTTGTCCGCCTCAAGGCCCTCGTAGAACTCCAGTGCCGCCGCCGGCCACCCGCTGAACGCCATTGCCCAAGACTACGCCGCGGCGCCGCCCGCCGGGATGGCTCCGGGCGCGGCTAAGAGCGCCGCCTTGGCCGTACCGTCACAATTTGCGGTATTCGCGGATTTCCGGCGGTTACCGGGCGTGGAGCCATAGGATTTCTCAGTAACCTCCCGCCCTCAGCGCTCCCCTTGTCGATGAAAAGAGTTGTTCGATCGTGTTGCGTGATGAGCTATCGGTCAGGGAACGGGCAGTGCTTTTCGCACTGCTTGGTGAGGCGCGCCTGGTCTCCAATCCGGAGCTGGAAGCGCTGATCGGCTTCCGGCTGGTCGGGGCGGAACGCCGCCGGCTCAACGACCGCAAGCTGGTCGAGTCGGCCCGGGCGGGCCGCGTCTACGCGCATGAGCTCTCTGATGCCGGCTGGCGGTGGTGCGCGCAGGATCTGTCCGCCGGGCCCGGCCGCGGGCGGAAGCAGCCTGGAACGCGCGCATTACCTTGTCTTCGGTGTTTTCGCGCGCTATCTGAGCGCCGCCGGGCTGAGCCTGGCCGAATTCGTCACCGCTGCCCCGGCCAAAAGCCGCGAGGCCGGCCTGCCGCCCGCGCCGGCCACGCGGCCGCCACGCGGTCGACGTACCGGCCCGCGTTGCCGCCGCCTACCGGGAGCTCGCGCCCGCCAGCGGCCAGTTCGTCAGCCTGCGCGAGCTGCGCGAGCGGCTGGCGGACATACCGCGCCTCGACGTGGACTCGGCCTTCGTCGCGATGTACACCAGCCAGCGGATCAATCTCATTCCCCAGGAAAATCAGCAGGCATTGTCGCCCGCGGACCGCGAAGCGGCGCTTCGCATCGGCGGCGAATATAAGCACCTGATCTCGATTGAGTAATTGCATCCGGGTAGCGAAACGAGCAGCGAATGAGCACCACTGACGAAGAACTGACCGCGCTGGCCGCGCTCACCTTCAACTGGACCCGCGCGCTTGACGACGTGTGGACCGACCTGAGCTATCACGTCGACGGGCTGCACCCGGAGACCGCCGACCTGATCCGGGCCGGCATCGGCGAGGCCAGCGCCGACTCCTCGCGGCCGCTCGGGATCGTCATCCAGGGGGAGCGCGGCGTCGGCAAGACCCACCTGCTCGGCTGGACCCGCGAGCAGGTGCAGCGGGCGGGCGGCTACTTCTTCCTCGTCGGTGACCTCTTCACCAAGGCCTTCTGGGAGCAGGTGCTCGGCTCGGTGGTGGAGCAGCTCCTGCCGCTCCCCGACGGCAGCCGCGACCAGCTGGCGACGCTGCTGACCGGGCTGGCGGACCGCGTCGGGCTTACGGGTAACTTCCGCGCCCAGATCACCGGCGAGCTGCCGCCGTCCCCGGAGGCCCTGAAGGTCTTTATCGCGGCATTGCGCCGGACCGATAAGACGATCGGCCTTACCTGCCAGGACACGGCGCGGGCGCTCGCCTTGCTGGCGTCTCCCATGCAGGAGGACCAGGACGTCGGCTACTACTACCTGACCGGCTACGAGGTCGATCTGGAGGACCGCCGCCGCTGGGGGATCCACGCCACCAGGAAGATCCCGAGCCTGCTGGTCAACGAGGTGTCCCAGCTGCTGGCGCTGACCGGCCCGATCGTGATCGCGATCGACCAGGTCGATGCGCTGATCGACGAACTCCTCGGCATCGGCGCGGGCGAAACCCCGCCGTTGCAGTCCCGGCCGCTGGCCGACGTCTCGACCGGCCTGATGTCGCTGCGCGACGTCGCCTACCGCACCCTGACGGTCGTCTCCTGCCTGCCCGAGAGCTGGGAGGCCATCCGCGATTACGGCGTTGGCCCCGTCGCCGACCGGTTCCGGCTGGCCCGCCAGATGCGGAACATCCCCAGTGCGGACATCGGCCGCCTCATGATCGAGAAGCGGTTCGCGGCCGATTACGCCCGGGCCGGCTTCAAGCCGCCCTACCCGACCTGGCCGATCCTGTCGATAGCGTTCCAGGACGCCAATAGGTACACCGCGCGGGCGCTGCTCAAGCGCATCGAGGCGCACGTGGCCAGCTGCCTGCAGGAGCGGGCCATCGTGCAGCTGGCCAGCCTCGACCCTGACTGGGCCGACTCCGATCCCGTCGCCGGGACCCGCGGCGAGGGGCGCTGGTCGCGCCCACGGCGGCGGGCTCGCCCGGCCTGGCCGCCCTCGACCAGTTGTTCGCGCGGCTGCGGGAAGACGCCGATATCAGCGCCGCCCTCGGCCACGACACCGAGGACGTGGCCATGCCGCCGCTGCTCGCGGCCGGCCTCGAGGCCTGGGCCAGGGAGGCCGACGGCGACAACCAGACGTTCGTGCAGGACTCGCTGCCGGGCAGGAACCCGCGGCTGCACGCGTGCCTGCGGCTGCTGGCCGACGTCCGCACCGAGCGAGCGCAGCGGCGCTGGGCGTTCCGCGCCATCGCCTCCAGCCACCCGAACGCGGTGCAGACGCGGCTGCGGAAGGCGATCGAGGGGCCGGCCTCGCCGCGGGCGGCGTGGGCGACGCCGAGCGCCGGCTGTTCGTGCTCAGGTCCGCGCCGTGGCCGAACGGCCCGAAGACCGAGAAGGCGGCGGCGGAGTTCGCCGACAAGGGCGGCGTCGTCTTGCCGACCGGGCCGGCCGACCTGAAGACCTTCGCCGCGCTGGGCGAGCTCCTCGCGGGCCACCACGCGGAGCTGAACGCCTGGCTGCTCGCGCGTCAGCCGGCGCACTCCACCGGGCTGCTCAGCCGTGCCCTGGCCGAGGTGGAGCAGGAGCCGCCCGGGCCGTCAGCGCAGTCTGAGCCGGGCATCGGCCCGGCCGCCGAGTTCGCGCTCGCCGCCACCGCCATCCGGGTCGGTCTCCCCGATGGCCGGGCACCCCGGCGCCCAGCTCGACCTGGCGTCCCTCCGCCGCCACCTGGCGATCTTCGCCGGCTCCGGTTCGGGCAAGACGGTCCTGCTGCGCCGGGTGATCGAAGAGTGCGCCCTCCAGGGGGTCTCGTCGATCGTCCTCGATCCCAACAATGACCTGGCCCGGCTGGGCGATGAGTGGCCCGCAGCCCCGGACCCGTGGCTGCCGGGGGACGCCGCGCAGGCCCGGGACTACCTCGACAACACCGACGTGGTCATCTGGACGCCGCGCCGCGAGGGCGGCCGGCCGCTCACCTTCCAGCCGCTGCCCGACTTCGGGTCGGTCCTCGACGACGTCGATGAGCGCAACGCCGCCGTCGACGCCGCGGTCGAGGCGCTCGTTCCGCGGGTCGGCGCGCACCGGGCCGGCGCTCGCGCCGCCCAGGAAAAGGCGGTGCTGACCGAGGCGATGTGGTGGTTCGCCCTGGGCGCCGGGCACGACCTCGGGGCGTTCATCGACCTGCTCGCCAACCTGCCCGAGCACGTCAGCGAACAGCGCCGGGGGCCGCAGATCGCGGCCGACCTGGCCGACCGGCTGCGGGCCGTCCGGACAACCGACCCGCTGTTCGGCGGGTCGGGCGAACCGGCCGACCCCGGCATGCTGCTCACCCCGCCGCCGGGCAAGCGCGCCCGGATTTCCGTGATCAGCCGGGTCGGGATGGCCAGCGACGAACAGTGGCACGGCTTCGTCAACCAGCTGCAGATGGCGCTGTTCACCTGGGTCAAGCGGAACCCGGCGGGTGACCGCGCCCTCGGCGGCCTGCTGGTCATGGATGAGGCGCAGGACCTGGTGCCGTCGGTCGGCACAACCGCGTGCAGCGAGTCGACCAGGCGGCTGGCCTCGCAGGCGCGGAAGTACGGCCTGGGCCTGCTCTTCGCCACCCAGTCGCCGAAGGGGCTGCACAATTCAATCCCCGGCAACGCCACCACGCAGCTGTTCGGGCTGCTCAACAGCCCCGTCCAGATCGCCGCGGCGCGCGAGCTCGCGCGGGCGAAGGGCGGTGACGTCCCGGACATCGGCCGCCTCGCCACCGGCCAGTTCTACCTGGCCACCGAGGGCAGCGCATTCCGCCGGATCGGCGCCCCCATGTGCCTCAGCCACCACCCGGCCAGCCCGCTGACCGAGGACGAGGTCATCGCCCGCGCCGCCCGCCGGTAGCGGCAGGGCGGGCCTGTTAGCGTTGCCACCAGGACAACCCGGCCGCCGTCCCGCCCCGGAAGCAGGTGTCATGCCCTCGTTCGCCGCGACCGCCGACCAGATCACCATCGAGGAGCTGCGCGCTCGCGGCAGCCTGAAGTGGACCAGGGGCGGTCCGGGGGTGATCGGCGCGTTCGTGGCGGAGATGGACTTCGGGGCCGCCCCGCCGGTCCAGGCGGCGCTGCTCGACGTGGTCAACCGCGCGGACTTCGGCTACCTGAGCGATCGCGCGGCGGCTGAGCTGTCCGACGCCTGCGCCCGGTGGCAGGCCGGCCGCTACGGCTGGGACGTGGACCCGGCCTGGATCCGCCCGCTGCCCGACGTGATCACCGGCCTGCGCGCCGCGATCACCCTCTTCTCCGAGCCGGGCAGCGCCATCATCTTGCCGACCCCCGGCTACATGCCGTTCCTGTCGGTGCCCAAGAGCCTGGGGCGGGAGATCATCGAGGTCCCGATGGCCGTCGGCGGCGACGGCCGCGCCGTCCTCGACCTGGCCAGGATCGACGCCGCCTTCAAGCGCGGCGGCGGCCTGCTCATCCTGGTCAACCCGTGCAACCCGGTGGGCCGGGTCTACGACGCGGCCGAGCTCGCCGCGGTGGCCGAGGTGGTCGCGGCCAACAACGGGCGCGTCTTCGCCGACGAGGTCCACGCCCCGCTCGTCTACCCGGGCGGCACCCACATCCCCTACGCGTCGGTCAGCGAGCTGACGGCCGCGCATACCGTGACCGCCACCTCCGCCTCCAAGGGCTGGAACCTGCCCGGCCTCAAATGCGCGCAGCTGATCCTCTCCAACGACAAGGACGCGGCGCTCTGGTCGGTGGACCGGTACCTGTTCGAGCACGGCGCGTCCCCCCTCGGCGTGCAGGCGACCACCGCCGCCTACCGCGACGGCGGCCCCTGGCTGGCCCAGGTCGTCGGGTACCTGGACGGAAGCCGGCGTCTGCTGGCCGGCCTGCTCCGCGACCAGCTGCCGGACGTCCGCTACCAGCCGCCCGAGGGCACCTACATCGCCTGGCTCGACTGCCGCCCCCTGTTCGCCGACGCCGGCCAGGGGGCGGTCAGCCCGGCCGAGTTCTTCCTGGCCAGGGCGCAGGTCATCCTCACCGACGGCGGGGACTGCGGGCAGGCCGGCCGCGGCCACGTCCGGCTGAACTTCGCGACCCCCCGCCCGATCCTGGCCGAGATCGTCCGCCGCCTGGCGGAGGCCATCGCCGCCGCCTGAACCCGGCCCGAAGGCCCTAGCCCGAAGGCACCTAAGCGGTCAGCCCATCGTCTTCTGGCCGTCGATCGACTCGCGGATGATGTCGGCGTGCCCGCAGTGCTGCGCCGTCTCCGCGACGATGTGCAGCAGCACCCGCCGGGCCGACCACCGCTGCCCGGACGGGAACCACGGCGCGTTCGGCAGCGGCTGCGTCGCGCCGAGGTCGGGCAGCGCCGCGACCAGCTCGTCGGTCGCCGCGGCGACCGTCTCGTATGCGGCCAGCACGCCCGCCAGGGTCTCGCCGTCGAGCAGCCGGAACTCGTCCCGGCGCCGGGTCCAGTCCTCCTCGGTCATGTCCGACGCGTTCCCCAGGGCTGAGGGGCCGTCGGTGATGAAGGCGGCCCAGCCCCGTTCGGTGTCCGTGACGTGCTTGATCAGGCCGCCCAGGGTCAGCTCGCTGACCGTGGTCCGCGCCCGCGCCTGCTCATCGGCCAGGCCGCGGGTGGTGTAGCGCAGGAAGTGCCGCTGCTTGCCCAGCACCTCCAGCAGATCGCTGCGCTCGGCGTCGATCTCGGTTACCGCGAGTGCCATAGCTCTTCCCCTTAGCCTGAGTCGTTCGGCGGATTGCCTGTTCTTCCGCAGGCTACGACCTATCCCGGACGATCTGCTTCCGTAATCAGGGATCTCCGCGCCGTACCGAATACGTACCCGGGGTCGCGCGGGACCGGGTGACCGCTTAGGTTCGGATTATGAGCAAGGACGGCGCGTTCAAGCGGGACACCAGGTACCTCGACGGGCAGATCACGGTGGACGGGCGGGACGGGTGGCCGGTCCAGCCGGACCGGTACCGGCTGGTTGTGGCGCGCGGCTGCCCGTGGGCGAACCGGACGATGATCGTCCGCCGCCTGCTCGGGCTGGAGCAGGCGCTGTCCCTGGGCATCTGCGGCCCGACGCACGACTGGCGGTCCTGGCAGTTCGACCTCGACCCGGGGGAGAAGGACCCGGTGCTCGGCGTCCACTGGCTCCGCGAGGCCTACGAGAAGGCGGTTCCCGGCTATGACCGGGGCGTCACCGTCCCGGCGATCGTGGACATCCCGAGCGGCGCGGTGGTCACCGCCGACTTCCGGCAGATCACGCTCAACCTGGAGGGCGAATGGGCCGCCTACCACCGTGCGGGCGCCCCCGACCTGTACCCGGACAAGCTGCGGGAAGAGATCGAGGAGGTCAGCGCGCTCGTCTACGCCGACGTCAACAACGGCGTCTACGCCTGCGGGTTCGCGGCCTCGCAGCAGGCCTACGACGAGGCCTACGCGAAGCTGTTCGCCCGCCTCGACTGGCTGCAGGAGCGGCTGGCGACGCGCCGCTACCTGGTCGGTGACACGATCACCGAGGCCGACGTCCGGCTCTGGCCGACCCTGGCCCGCTTCGACGCGGTCTACCAGGGTCACTTCAAGTGCAACCGGAACAAGCTGACCGAGATGCCGGCGCTGTGGGCCTACGCCCGCGATCTGTTCCAGACCCCGGGATTCGGCGACACGATCGACTTCGTCCAGACCAAGCAGCACTACTACCTGGTGCACACCAACCTCAACCCGTCCGGCATCGTCCCCGACGGCCCGGACCTGTCCGGCTGGCTGACCCCGCACGGCCGCGAGTCCCTGCCCGGCCGCCCCTTCGGCGACGGCACCCCACCAGGCCCCCCGCTGCCAGCCGAGCGCGTCCCCGCCGCCCGCACAGCCCGCTAACGGGGTGGCTACTTGGGCGGGAGCGAGCGCGCGTAGTCGGTGCCCCGGTCCACCCAGGCGGCGAGGTCGTCGTCAGTGCCCAGATCATCCGCGCTGACCCGCAGCCACCCGGGCATCAGCCGGCCGCGCATCTCCACCACGGTGGCGGCCGTCGCCGCGACCAGGGCATCGGACTGCCGCGGATCGACCCGGATCATGGCGCCACCCTGGCTGCTGGCGGCGATCGCCATGTTGCCGGCGATGAGGAAGGCAAGCCCGCCGAACATCTTCTTCTCGGTCAACTGGGGATCGCCGCCGATAAGCCGCCGGATGCGCCCGGCGAGCTCCTGATCGTAGGCCATGCCGGTGAGCCTACTAAGCCCGGCCGGCGTGGCGCCAGCGCCGGACTAGGCTCGTGATTATGACAACGACAGCACGACGGATCTGCGTCACGGGAGCGACCGGCAAGGCGGGCCGCGCCGCGGTCAGGGAATTGCGCCAGCAGGGCTACCAGGTCGTGGCGACCGACAACAGGCTCAGCAGCGACGACGTGGCGGCGGGGGTGCTGCGTGCCGACCTGACCGACTACGGCCAGGCGACCGAGGTGCTGCGCGGTACCGACGCCGTCGTGCACCTGGCCAACATCCCGGCGCCCGGCCTGTCCACGCCCGCGGTCACGTTCAACGACAACATCACGATGAACTTCAACGTGTTCCACGCCGCCGCGTCGCTCGGCCTGGCCAGGGTGGTGTGGGCGTCAAGCGAGACGACGCTCGGCCTGCCGTTCGGGCACGGCCGCGAGCAGGTACCCGGCGGAACCGGGGCGGCCCCCCGCTACGTCCCGGTCGACGAGGACCACTTCCCCGTCCCGAACACGACCTACGCGTTGTCCAAGGTCGCCAGCGAGACGCTCGCGGAGCAGATCTCGCGCTGGTCGGGCATCCCGTTCGTGGGGCTGCGCATCTCCAACATCATGGAGCTCCACGACTACGAGCGGTTCTCGTCCTACTGGCCCGACGCGCACCTGCGCAAGTGGAACCTCTGGGGCTACGTCGATGTGCGCGATGTCGCCGTCGCCTGCCGGCTCGGCCTGGAGGCAGACGTCACGGGCAGCCACAACGTCATCATCGCGGCGGCGGACACCGTGATGAACCGATCTTCCGGCGAACTGCTCACCGAGGTCTTCCCCGACGCCCCGCTCACCCGGGAGATCGGTGAGTTCAGCACGCTGCTGGCGATCGACGGCGCCAAGCAGCTGCTCGGCTACCAGCCCCGGCACTCCTGGCGCGACCAGATTGCCCCGTGAAACTTGATCTCGCGGCCGCGCGCGACGCGACCATTCCCGATGTGCTGCCCGCCGCGGGCGAGCCGTTCCGCGTGCTGTTCTGCGGGATCAACCCGGGCCTGTACTCGGCCGCGACCGGCTGGCACTTCGCCCGGCCCGGCAACCGGTTCTGGCCGGCGCTGCACCAGTCCGGTTTCACCCCGCGCCAGCTCAAGCCGTCCGAGCAGGCCGAGCTGACCCGCTACGGCCTCGGCATCACCAACATCGCGCCGCGCGCCACCGCCCAGGCCGCGGAGCTCACCCCGGCCGAGCTCCAAGAAGGCGGCGCCCGCCTGCTCGCCCTGATCGCCGCCCGCCGCCCGACCGTGATCGCGATCGCCGGCATCACCGCCTACCGCACCGCGTTCGCCCTCCCCAAGGCCGTCATCGGCCCCCAGCCGGTACCCCTGGGAACGGCCCGCCTGTGGATCCTCCCGAACCCCAGCGGCCTCAACGCCTCCTGGCCCGCTCCCCGCATCGCCGAGGCATTCCGCGAGCTGAAGGAAGCCGTCAGTAAGCCGTAGTGCGTGGCGCTTGGCGGGACCCTACTGGCTGCGCCGGGAGATCCCGTCGGACTCGGCGATGCGGTCCGCCTCGACGGCCCGGAGTCCCTCGCCTAGGTGCTCGCGAGCTTGCCGCAGCAGCTTGAGGGAGTTGCTGGAGGTGCTCTGCGGGGCGGCGCGCTCCGGATCAGCCCCGTGCTCCTCGATGAGATGAGTCTGGAGTGCCGCGGCGACCTCGTCGGCAGCCTTCAGCGCGTGGTAGATGGCCCGGTCCCGTGCAGTGTCGTCAACCATGAGGCCAGTATCGCGTATCGGCTCACTTCAGGAACGCCTCCGAGCCCTTCGGCCCGGGTGTCGGTTCGATCTTGGCCGCGTTGTTCATCTTGTCCTGGTCGAAGTTCTTCAGCCCTGGTTCCAGAAGTCGCGGTGTTCGACGACAAGACCGTCGGGCCCGAAGCGCAGCAGTGACACTCCTGCCAGATCCTCGGTGCCGCCGTCGGTCAGCCTGGTCTGGGCGGTCCAGTGCACGGCCGCCTGATCGCCGTCGACGATCGGCGTACTGAACTGACATTGGGCCGACTCCTCCTCCGCGAATACGCGGTCCAGGTAGCCGGGCTCGGGCTCGCGGAACGGATGCTGCTGCCAGCGTGCGCCTTCGGCATAGAGCGCGGTAATCGCGTCCGCGTCATGTTCGCGCCAGCCGCGCTCCCAAGTATCCGCCCACCGCTGGGCTGCCTGTCGGGTGTCCATGGGCCAAAGGTAGCCGTCGGCTCTGACATTTCCGCCGCCCGTTAGGGCTGCTCGTTACTCTCCAGATCGGTGCATGAGCAGCAGCACGACCGAGGCGAGCACGATGGCGCCGCCGAGCACGGTGGTGACGGTCAGGCGCTCGCCCAGGAGCAGGGCGCCGAGCGAGACGGCGATGACCGGGTTCACGTAGGCGTAGGTGGAGACGGCGGCCGTCGGCAGCCTCCGCAGCGCGATCACGTAGCAGGTCATCGCCAGCAGCGATCCCGGGCCGATGAGGTAGAGCAGGGCCAGCGCCGACCTGGCGCTGACCTGTCCAGGATCGAGGTGGCCCAGTTCGCCCGTGGCCGCGGCCAGGACGGCCAGCACCGCGCCGCCCGCCAGCATCTCCATCGCACTCCCGAGCAGCGGCCGGGCGGGCGCGGGGAGCCGTCCGGCCAGCACCGATCCGGTGCCCCAGCACAGGCTGCCGGCCAGCACGATGAGGACGGGAAGGACCGAGCCGTGTGCGGGCGGGCGGGCCAGGATGGCGACTCCGAGCACGCCCAGGATCAGCGCGGCCCAGCCGGCCCGCGGGATTGCCCGGCCGTTGATGACCCGGTCCGCCAGCACCATCCAGATCGGGACGGTCGCGATGAGCAGCGCGGTCAGGCCGGCCGGCAGGGACTTCTCCGCGTAGCTGGCGGCGCCGTTGCCGAAGGCCAGCAGCAGCGTGCCGACCGCCGCCATGCCGAGCCACTGCCTGACCCCGGGCCGGTCGGACGCCCGCAATTGCGGTCCGCCGCTGCGCCGGGCAAAGGGGAAGAGCAGGGCGCCGGCGATGAGGTAGCGCGTGCTGGCCATGGCCAGCGGCGGCAGGCTCTCGTCGCCCACCCGGATAGCGATATAGGTCGAGCCCCAGACCACCCACACCACGAGCAAGGCGGCCCATGCGCCCAGCCCGCCCGGCAGCGTCCTGGCTCGCCGAAGCCATCGCCCGCCCCGCCCCGCGGGACGGTCCCGCCCTGCAGGGCGGCCCGGCTGCTGCAGGCGGGCGGCGGCGGGTGAGTCGCCGGCGCCGTTCGCGGCCACGTTCTGCGCTCCCATGCACCCATCGTGTCCTGGAACCGGGATCGCCCGCGAGTGGCAGGATTGACATCATCAGATACTTTCCTGCCACCAGCGCTGGCACCGCGGCCGGGATCGATGCCTGCCTGCACCTGCTGCGGCTGGAGCACGGCGCCGCCGTGGCCAACGCGATCGCACGGCGCATGGTGGTGCCCCCGCACCGCGACGGCGGCCAGGCGCAGTTCGTGCCGGCCCACGTCGACGAGGCGGACGACTCGGCCAACCTGGCGGCCCTGCACGAGTGGACGCTGGAGCATCTGGGCGAGCCGCTCACGGTGGCCGATCTCGCCGCCCACGCGCTGATGTCACCGCGGACCTTCGCCCGCCAGTTCGCCGCCCTTACCGGCACAACTCCGCATCAGTGGCTGACCAGGGCCCGGCTGGCGCGGGCGCAGGAACTACTCGAGCGCTCGGGCGACAGCATCGAGCAGATCGCGGCCGAGTGCGGGCTGAGCCCGCTGATGCTGCGCCGCCACTTCGCCCGCCTGTGCGGCACCACCCCGCAGGCTTACCGCCGGACCTTCGGCCCGGCCGCACCGGAGCCCAGCCCAGCCCGGATGGCCGCGTCGTAGCCCAGCTCGACGGCAGCGCGATTCCGGTCCCGGATCAAAGGAACCGGCAATGGCGCGGTCAGGGCGTTGCGAAGACGCCGGTTCTGGTGGCGTAGTCGTAGCGGTAGATCTCGCTGCCCGCGCTGTAGGCGACCTCGGCCCGGGACATGATGTCGAGCGGGTCGCCGGACCAGATGACCAGGTCCGCGTCCTTACCGGGAACGAGCGAGCCGATCCGGTCGGCCACCCGCATGATCTGAGCCGGGGTGATCGTCACCGCGCGCAGGGCGGTGTCCCGGTCCATGCCCTCCTTCACCGCCAGCGCGGCCTGCACGATCAGCAGGTGGACCGGGACCACCGGATGATCGGTGGCGATCGCGACCGTGACGCCGGCCGCGGCCAGCAGCCCCGGGTTGGCCAGCGTCCGGTTCCGCAGCTCGACCTTGGAACGGGCGGTGATCAGCGGGCCGGTCACGGCCGGCACCCCCGCCGCGGCGATCTTCGACGCGAGCAGGTACCCCTCGGTGCAGTGGTCGAGGACCAGGTCGTAGCCGAACTCGTCCGCCAGCCGCAGCGCGGTGGCGATGTCATCGGCGCGGTGGCAGTGCTGGCGCCAGGGGATCTCGCGGCGCAGGACGCGGGCCAGCGCCTCGAGTTTCAGGTCGCGGGCCGGGGTACCCGCGTTCCGTTCATCCGGATTGTTCTGCCGGTTTTCTGTTTTCGCCAGGTAAGCGGCCGCGTCGGTCAGCGCGGACCTGATGGCGGCGGCGGTGCCGAGGCGGCTTGACGGGTTGACCCGGCGCTCGCCCAGCGCGCGCTTGGGGTTCTCGCCCAGCGCTGACTTCATCCCGGCGGGGAAGCGGAGCACCATGTCGTCGACGGTCAGGCCCCAGCAGCGCATCGCCACCGTCTGGCCGCCGATCGGGTTGCCCGAACCGGGGGTGACGCCCGCCGCCAGCACGCCGCCGGCGATCGCGTCGCGGAACCCCTCGTCGGCCGGGTTGATCGCGTCGATGATCCGGACGTGCGCCTGCACCGGGCCGGTGAGCTCGTTGGTGTCGTGGCCGGCCCAGCCCTCGCCCTCCTCGCGGGCACCGAGGTGGGTGTGCGCGTCGATGAAGCCGGGCAGCACCCACTTCCCGGTCGCGTCAACCGACGGGACGCCGGGCGGCGGCTTGAGGTCAGGACCGCCCACGGCGGCGATCTTGCCGTCGGCCACCAGGACCGTCCCGCCGGGGATGGGCGGGCCCTCGATGGGGACGACGTACCCGCCCGTGATCGCGATGCTGTTACCGGCCACCACTCTGCCTTCCCGCCCAGCGAATTCAGTCGTATCTATCCTTGCACCACCCACCGCACCAATCGCAGCACCGCGTACCCGCGCCTGTCAGCGCGCGCCGAGCACCGCGCGGCCCTTGGCCGCGTGCACCGCCTCGGTCAGCGCCGCCAGGTCGAACGCGCCGTAGTAGCGGTTCCCGTTGATGAAGAACGTCGGCGTCCCCGAGACGGCCGCCAGGTCGGCCGAGTCGACGTCCTCCGCGACCCGCGCGGCACCCACGTGCTTGCGCAGGTCGGCCGCGAACTTCTCGGGGTTCAGGCCCAGGTCGGCCGCGTACCCGATGAGGTCCCGCGCGGTCAGCGCCCCCTGGTGGTCCATCAGCATGTCGTGCATCTCCCAGAACGCGCCCTGCCGGCCCGCCGCCTCGGCGCCCTCCGCGGCCAGCTGCGCGTGCGGGTGCACCTCGGTCAGCGGCAGGTGCCGGAAGACGAACCGCAGCGCGGACTGCTCCCGGAACAGCTCGCGGATGGCCGGCTCGGCCTGCCCGCAGTACGGGCACTCGAAGTCGCCGTACTCGACCAGGGTGACGATGGCGTCGTTGACCGGCCCGCGGATATGGTCGCGCTCCGGGTCGACCGGCACCGCCAGGTCGGTGACGGTCGAGGAGGTGCCGAGCAGCGCCCGCAGCCGCGTCCGCGGCGAGAGCCGGTCCAGGCCGTGGAAGATCACCCAGGTGAGCGCGGTGGCGCAGATCGCGCCGGAAAGGATGCCGAGCTTGGCCTCGGCCAGTTCGGGGCCCTTGAACGCGAGCGAGGCGATCAGCAGCGAGACCGTGAAGCCGATCCCGGCGACCGCGCCCACGCCGACGACCGCGCCCCAGCCGACCGGGGGAGTGAGCCTGCCCTTGGTCACCTTGCTCACCAGCCAGGCCCCGCCCGCGGTGCCGATCGGCTTGCCGACGATATAGCCGATCATGATGCCCAGCGTGGCGGGCGACGTGTAGGCGTGCGCCAGGAACGATGCGCTGATCTTGATGTCCGCGTTGGCCAGCGCGAACAGCGGGACGATGACGTAGCTGGTCCACGTGTGGTAGCGCTCCTGCAGCCGCTCGTTGGGCGAGATCGCGCCGCGGACCACCTCGCGGGCCTCGGCCGCCAGCCGCGCGGTGGGCTGCTCGCGGAACAGCCGGAACGCGTCGGTGGCCTGCTGCAGGTCCTCCCGCGCGGCCGGGTAAGCGCAGGTCATCAGGCCGATGACCAGGCCCGCGACGATCGGGTCGACCCCCGACTCCCAGAACGCCACCCAGGCGCCGACCCCGATGAGCAGGTACATCGGGCCGTTCCTGATGCCGCGCCGGGTGAGCACGCTATAGATCGCCAGCAGCACCACGCCGATCAGCAGCGCCACCCAGCGCACGTGGCTGCTGTAGAAGATGGCGATGACCGCCAGCCCGAGTAGGTCGTCAACGACGGAGAAGGTCAGCAGGTAGGTGCGCACCCGGTCGGGCAGCCGCCTGCCGCCCACCAGGGCCAGCGCGCCGAGCGCGAACGCGGTGTCGGTTGACATCGCCGCGCCCCAGCCGTGCGCGGTGCCGCGGCCGGCGTTGAAGGCGAAGTAGATCGCTATCGGCACGAGCATGCCGCCCAGGCCGGCCATCAGCGGCAGCGCCAGCCGGCTGCGCACCCGCAGCTCGCCCATGTCGAACTCGCGGCGCGCCTCCAGCCCGACGACCAGGAAGAACAGCGCCATCAGGCCGGAGTTGACGAACTCCCGCAGGCTCATCTGGATGCCGTGGCCGGCCACGTGCACGGAGAGCTCGGCTGACCACAGGCTCCCGTAGCTGGCCGCGCCGAAATTCGACCACAGCAGCGCCGCCAGGGTGGCGGTCGCGAGGATGGCGGCGGAGCCGGTCTCGGCCCGCAGGAACTGGCGCAGCGGGGTGTTCCCGCTCGTCAACCACACGGTGTGGGTGGCCGGCGCGGGTGCGGCAGGGGGTGCGGAGTTGGCCCGCTGGGGCTCGGTCATGCCTCCATTGTCGCGTAGCCGGATCCGGCTAGCGGACGGTGACCGAGCCCCAGACCCGCCCGGCATGCAGCGAGGCGAGGTGCGGAATGCACCTCGCCTCGCATTTGATACGGCCCGCGGCCTCAGGGGTTAGGCCGAGGGGCCGGCACCCAGGGTCACCGTCGCGGTCTGCGACTGGCCCTCGGCGGTGGTCCAGGTGAGGGTGATCTTGTCGCCCGGGTGCTGCTGGACCAGCGCCTGGGAGATCTGGGTGCCGGTGCTCACCGTGCTGCCGTTGATCGCGGTGATCACGTCGCCATCGGCCAGCCCGGCCGTGGCGGCCGGGGTACCCGCCTGGGCGCCCGCGACCTCCACCCCCGAGGTGGTCTCGTCGTTGGTGCTGGCGATCTCAATGCCGATGAACGCGGTCGAGCCGGTGTGGATGGTCGACGACTCCTGCCCGGCATCGATCTGCTTGGCGATGGACAGCGCCGTGTCAATCGGGATCGCGTAGCCCTGGGTGGTGGCCGTACTGCCGGACGATCCGGTGGAGCCAGAGGACCCAGAGGACCCAGACCCGCCGTCTCCGAAGCCGCCGAACCCGCCAGACCCGGACCCAGACCCGGACCCGGACCCGCCGAGCTGCTCGTTGGTGGACGCCGCGGTGTCCATGCCGACGATCTGGCCGTAGGAGTTGACCATCGGGCCGCCCGAGTCGCCGGGCTGGATGCCCGCGTTGGTCTCGATCAGGCCGGAAAGCTGCTCGGAGGTCCCTGAGCCCTCGTCGGAGGCGGTGATCGACTGGTCGAGCGCGGTCACCGAACCCGGCGCCACCGAAGGCGTGCCGCCGGCGCCGCCCGCGTTGCCCAGCGCCACCACCGAGTTCCCGACCGAGACGCTGCTCGAGTTGCCGATGTTGGCCACGGTCAGGCCGGACGCGCCGGTCAGCTGCAGGACGGCGACGTCCTTGCTCTCGTCATAGCCGACCACGACTGCCTTATAGGTCTTGCCGTTGCCGATGTCGGTGACCGACACCGAGGTCGCGCCGTTGATCACGTGGTTGTTGGTCAGGATCTCACCGTTGGACGTCAGCACGATGCCGGTGCCCATGGCGGTGGCTTCCTGGTAGCCCAGCGTCGACGTCACGTCGACCAGGCCGGGGTCGATCTTGCTGGCGATCTGCGTCGTCGACAGCACCTCTTTGGAGGTCGCCGCGGCCGCGCCGGTGCTCGCCCCGCTGGACAGACCGACGGCCGCGCCCGCGCCGAGGGCCGCCGCGACCACGGCGGTCGCCGTCAGGCCAAGCGCGTGCCTGCCCCGCCGCCGTCTCGGCGGCTCCGGCACCGGGTACCCGCCTGGGTACGCGCCGCCGCCGCCAGCGCCGTAGGAGTACCCGCCCTGCGGGTACTGGCCCTGTGGATACTGCCCGAATGGCTCACTCATTGGTGCTGCCACCCCAAATCCTGCTCGTGGCTGATCGCTCGTTACAGGTACTAGATTCGCCCGCCAACCTTGGCGCACCCCGAAGAGATCCTCTTCCCAACCTACTGGTTACCTGAGCGTTTCCTCAGGAACCTTCAGCCTTGGCTGACGTGGCTCCCGCCGTCCTCTACCCGCAGGCGCCCCCTGAAACGCCAGCTCGGCCGCGCGGGCAACGACGCGGCGGGAGCAAGCCGGGTCCGTTCAGTGCGGCCGCGATCTTTAACTTTCCGCCAGCTTCGCTCCGGCTACCGCAGCTTCCCTTCGGCTGCGGCTGCCATCCCGCGGCCGTATAAGTTGCGGTCTTTGAGGTTTTTCGTCAAGATCTCTTTGCCATATAGGTTGCGCTCCTCGCCGGTGCGCTCCGTACAGTTATCCCGAACGCATGCGTGGCGGCTCGCATACGGACAATGATCCCTTCTCCGACAGGAGTGCGTGTTGAGCGCAGAGACCGTCCCTGCTACTGCGGGACCCGTGGGAGCGGCGGGCGACGAGCTGCGCCAGCTCGCCGGCACCTACACCGATGACCTGATGCGCCGCCACCCGGACACCGCCACCGAGCTTGGCGATCACCGGTTCGACGGCCTGCTCCCGGACCGGTCGGAGGCGGCGCTGGCCGACGAGCGCCGCGGCCTCGACGGCTACGCCGCCCGGCTCACCCAGCTGGACCTGATGGCGCTCCCGCCCGAGCTGCGGGTGGACGCGGCGATGATGGCCGACGACGTGGCCCGCCGGCTGCTGGAGATCGAGGAGCTGCGCGAGCACACCTGGAACCCGCTGCTGGCCAACCCCGGCCAGGCGCTCTACATGCTGCTCGCGCGGGACTACGCGCCGCTGCCCGAGCGGCTGCGCTCGCTGGCCAGGCTGGCCGCGGTGCCCGACGCGCTCGCGGCGGCGCGGGCCAGCCTCGGGCTGCTGCCCAAGGTTCACCTGGAGACGGCGATCACGCAGTTCGGCGGCACGATCGCGCTGCTGACCGAGGAGGTTGACCGCGCGCTGGCGATCGCGCCGTCGGCTGAGGTGGAGCGGGCGCGGCCGGCCGCGCTTGACGCACTCGCGGCGCACCGCGACTGGCTCGCCGCCCGGCTGGCCCAGGGTGGCGGGGTGGGGGAGGAGGGCCCGGAGGGCACTGGGTTCGCCGACCCGCGGCTGGGCGCGGAGCTCTTCGCGCGCAAGCTCTCCCTCACCCTCAGCGCGGCGGCCGACGCCGACGCGATCCTGGCCCGGGCCGAGGCCGACCTCGAGCGCGTCACCGAGGAGATCACCCGGGTCGCGTCCGGCCTGGGCGGAACGCCCAGGGAGGTGCTCGCCGCGCTGGCGGCGGACGCGCCCGACGAGGCGACGATCCTGCGGTTCTGCGCCGGCGCGCTCGCCGCGCAGACGGCCTTCGTCGCCGAGCACGACCTGATCACGCTCTACGACGACCCGGTCGAGCTGATCGACATGCCGGAGATCAACCGGGGCATCGCGGTCGCCTACTGTGACCCGCCGGGGCCGCTGGAGACGGCGCCGCTGCCGACCTTCATCGCGGTCTCGCCGACGCCCAGCGACTGGCCCGCGGACCGGGTCGCCTCGTTCTACCGCGAGTACAACCGGCACATGGTGCACAACCTGATGGTGCACGAGGCGATGCCCGGCCACTACCTGCAGCTGCAGCACGCCCGGCGGTTCACCGGCGCGACCCCGGTGCGGGCCGCGCTCTGGTCGGGCTCGTTCGTGGAGGGGTGGGCGGTCTACGCCGAGGAACTGATGGCCGACCACGGCTACCCGGGGGAGCGCGACCCGGCCGCGGTGCGCATGCAGCAGCTGAAGATGCAGCTGCGGATGGTGATCAACGCGATCCTCGACGCGCGGGTGCACGCGCACGGCATGACCGAGGCCGAGGCGATGACGCTGATGATGGAGCGCGGCTTCCAGGAGGACGGCGAGGCCGCGGGCAAATGGCGCCGGGCGCAGCTCACCTCGGCCCAGCTGTCGACCTACTACGTGGGCTACACCGAGGTCTCCGACCTGGCCGGCGAGCTGATGAAGGGCGGCCTCGACGCCAGGACCGCCCACGACAGCATGCTCGCGCACGGGAACCCGCCCGTCCGCCTCCTCCGCACGCTGCTCTAGGCAGCCCCGGCCCCAGGCAGCCGGCCAAGGCAGACCCGGCCCTAGACGGATCCGGCGTCCTCGAGCTCACCCGTGAGCTCGGGGGCCGGCATCCGGAAGCCCGGCAGCGGCGACGGGAGCAGCAGCATCGCGCCGGCCACCCCGCCCGCCACCGCGATCCAGAGCGCGGGCTCCAGCCCCAGCGCCGTGCCCAGCAGCCCGCCGAGCAGCGCCCCGGCGGGCCGGGTGCCGTAGTTGATCGCCTGGAACGCGCCCGAGACCCGGGACCGCATCGCCGCCGGGATCACCACGGCCGAGATCGCGCCGATCGAGATGTCGAGCACCATCACCCCGAACCCGCTGGTGAACTCGGCCGCGAACAGCATCAGCAGCACCGGGACGCCATGCAACCCCCCGGCCAGCGGTACCAGCGCCAGCGGCAAGGTGAAGACGAAGCAGCCGGCCACGTAGACCAGCCCGATGCCGAGCCGGGTGCCGAGCCGCTTGGCGGTCAGCGAGCCGATCATCCCGCCGACGGCCCCGGCCCCGATGACGACGCCGAGCACCCCCGGGTGCACGTGCAGCGTGCGCACCGCGTAGAGCATGAACAGCGCGCTGAACATCAGGTTGAAGAAGTTGATCACGGCCACCCCGGTCAGCGAGGCCCGCATCAGGGGCGAGTTCGCGATGAACCGAAGCCCGGCGGTGACCCCCTCGGAGCCGTCGGTGGAGGGCGGCTCGGCCGGCTTGATCGCGGCCAGCTGCACCGCCGAGCCGAGGAAGGACAGCGCGTCCGCCACCACCGCCAGCGGCGCGGACAGCGCCTGGACGAGCAGGCCGCCGACGGACGGCCCGCCCATGAAGGAGAACGCGCGGCTGGCGTAGATCAGCGACTGCCCGTCGACGTAGGAGTCGGGCGGCACGATCGACACGAACAGCGTCCCGTCGGCCACGGTGAACAGCACCGACAGGGTGCCGGCCACGAACGTCACCGTGTACATCTGCGGCAGCGTCAGGACGTGCAGGGCGTAGCACAGCGGGATGGTGGCCAGCGCCGCCGCCCGCCCCAGGTCGGCCAGGATCATCGCCTTCCGGCGCTGCCCCCGGCGGTCCAGCCAGGCCCCCGCGTGCAGCGCGAACAGCAGGCTGGGGAGCCAGGTGAGCGCGGTCAGGAACCCCATCTCGGCGGCGTCGGCCCGCAGCACCAGCACGGCGGTGAGCGGCAGCGCGACCGACGAGATCTGGTCGCCGAACATCGACACCGTCGATGCCCCCCAGTACCGCCGGAAGACACGGCCCCTCAGCAACCGCGGAACCAGGCCGCCCAGTCCCGCCTCTGAATTCATAGCTATCGAAGCGTAACCGGAGAAACCGGACAACGCACGTGCGCCCGCGGCCAGAGTCAGCCCGCTGCGCCCGCCTCACCCGCGCCGCTGCGCGCCCGGCCGGCCAGGCCCGCGGTGCCAAGGGGCGTGGCCGGCGGCGTGGCCGGCAGCTCGCTGACCCACTGCCGCGGCTCCGTCATGGCCTCCCGGGCGGCCGTGAACAGCAGGTAGGGGATGAGATCGACCGACCGGCGCACGCACCAGGAGGTGCCCTTGGTGGCCAGCCAGACCAGGTCGTCGCGGCGGGTCGGGCCGGGGCCGGACGGCTCCGCGGCGGGCCGGGCGGCGACCTCGTGCCCGGCGGCGGCGAGCCGGTCCCAGAACCGGCAGGCGATCAGCCGGTGCCCGCGCTCGTTGGGGTGCAGCCGGTCCACCGACCAGTTCCGCCGGTCGTAGGTCTCCGGGTCGCTCGAGGCGTCCCAGTGCACGGTCCCGTAATGCGCGGCGATCTTGTCCAGCTCGGCGTTGACCGCGCGCATCCGCCGGGTCAGCGGCCGGGCCAACCCGGTCGGCAGGCCGAACATCTGGGCCGGGTCGGGCAGCCGCATGGTCAGCACGGTCGCGCCGCTCGCGGTCAGCGCGGCCACCGTCCGCGCGGTGGCCTGGCCGGTCCGCACCGGGTCGAAGCCGGCCCGGAGGGTGTCGTTGATGCCGACGAAGACGCTGGCGATGTCGGGCCGCAGCCCGAGCGCGGCCGGCAGCTGGTCCCGCTCGACCTGCTTGGCCTGCGCGCCGCGCACCGCCAGGTTATGCAGCTCCGGGCTGGCCAGGCCCGCGGCCAGGTAGCCGGTCCAGCCCCGCCAGCCGCCACCGGGGGCCGGGTCGCCCATGCCCACGGTGATCGAGTCGCCCAGGGTCACGATCGCAGTCATCGGCCGCCCGCCTGTTCAGGCCGCCAGCCGCGCGGCCGGCTCGGCCGGGGCGGCGTCGTTGATGACGGCGTCGTAGTGATCGGTCAGCTCGTCGGTCAGCGCGGACCAGGTGCGGCCGAGCACCCGCCGCCGCGCCGCCGCGCTGAAGCGCGCCCGTGCCGCCGGATCGGCCGCGAGCGCGGCGACCGCCGCCGCCAGCGCCGCCGGGTCGCCCGGCGCGACCAGGTACCCGGTCACGCCCTCGGCCACCAGATCGAGCGGGCCGCCGGCCGCGGGCGCGACGACGGGCAGGCCGCTCGCCGCCGCCTCCTGGATCGTCTGGCCGAAGGTCTCGAACGGCCCGGTGTGCACGAAGACGTCCAGGCTGGCGTAGATCCTGGCCAGATCCTCGCCGTGGCGCATGCCGAGGAACGTCGCGGTCGGCAGGGCGGCCCGCAGGTCCTCCTCCAGCGGCCCGCCGCCGGTCACCGCGAGCCGGACCCCCGGCAGCCCGGCCAGGGCGGCCAGCAGGTCGACGCGCTTCTCGGCGGCCAGCCGGCCGACGTAGCCGACGATCACCTCGCCGAGCGGCGCGATCTCGGCCCGCAGCCCCTCGTCGCGCTTGTCCGGGTGGAAGCGCTCGGTGTCCACGCCCCGGCCCCACAGCCGGACCCGCTCGAGGCCATGGCCGCGCAGGTCGGCGGCGGTCACGCTGGACGGTGCGAGGGTGCGGCCGGCCGTGTTGTGGATGTCGCGCAGCCAGCGCCAGGCGAACGCGACGGTGGGCCGGCCGAGGTGGTAGGCGCGGGCGTAGTTCGGCAGGTCGGTCTGGTAGACCGCGACCATCGGCAGGTTCATCGCCCGCGCCACCCGGCTGCCCCACGCGCCGAGGGCGACCGGGCTGGCCAGGTGGACGACCTCGGTACCGTGCCGGGCGATGGCGCGGCGGGTCTTGGGTGTCGGCAGGCCGAGCCGGAAGGTGGGGTAGCCGGGGACCGGCACCGACGGCACCCGTTCCACCGGGTAGGGCAGCCGGCGGTCGGCGTCCGCGGTGTCGTGCGCGGATTCCGGGGCGATGACGAGCGGGTAATGGCCCTTACGGACGAGATTCTCCGCCACCCGCACTACGCAGTGCGCGACGCCGTTAACGTCAGGCGGGAACGACTCCGTAATGATCGCGATCCTCATGTCATCAAGATCGCCCGTGCGGTGTTCGCAATTAGCCACGGCACCGTTACGCAGAAACGAACTATCGATGACAATTAATCACGAATGATCAATGCCGGGCACGGAACCGGCTCATTTCCCCGCCCCCGCCCCCGTGCCCGAGGGCGTCGCCGGCTTGCTGATTCAGCCGGCGTCGATCACCCGGCGGGCGGTAAGGCCGCCGCCGAAGTTGCGCACCAGCACCGAGTGCGCGTAGGCGCCCTGCAGGGACGGGATGCTGGCGAGGGTGGCGGGCGACTGCGGCTGGATGATGATGTATTTGATGCTCTCCCAGTCGGGTGCGGTGGCCGAGTTGACCTTCCACATCCACAGCGGGTCGAGCCCGTGCCGCTTCAGGTCCACCCACAGGTAGTCGTCGACCACGACGACGTCGCCCCGGGGGACGTTGTGCTCCGCCCAGGCGGCCGCCTCCAGGTAGGGGACGTTGCCGGCCACGGTGGAGTTGGTGTTGAGATAGCTCACCCACTGCGGCAGGACATAGCCGGCGAACACCAGCGCGGCGCCCACGGCGACGGCCCGGCCCAGGTAGGGGGCGTAGCGCCCGGCCCGCCCGCCGGGGCGCGCCGCCGCGCCGCGCGGCACCCGGGACAGGTCCGCCTTGGCCCACAGCGAGTCGGCTATCCCGGCGATGCACACGGCGGCGAACGGGATGACCGCGGTCACGTAGTAGAACGGCAGGTAGCCGCCGTGAATGAGGATGAGCACCTGCAGCAGCAAGGCGACGCCGAACGGCCGCAGCCGCCTGCTGAACAGGGCGAGCAGCGCCGCGGCGAACCCGCCGATCAGCAGCCACGGGTCGGCGGCGACCCACTGGTGGACCATCGAGTACGTGCTGCTGCCGGTGTTGAGCAGGCTGCCGCTGCCCGGCCGGCCGAAGAACTGCCACTTGAGCGTCGACCACCACAGCGAAAGCTGGCCGCGCTGCAGCGCGTACAGCGGGTAGAGCAGCACAATCACGCACAGCGCCACCGCGAACACCCAGCAGCGGGCCGACCGCGACGGCGTCCTCCCCGCTCGCCCGCGGGCCCGCGGCTCGCGCTCCGGCTTAGGCTGGCCGGCCTTCCGGCGGGCGCCGCGGGCCCTCCGCTCCGCCGCCCACGCCTGCCACTGGCCGGAGAAGTCGGGCATCCACACCGGCACGTCCGGGCTGGTGTCCGCGGTCCCGTTAACCGGTGCGACCTCGGCGGCCTCAGCGACCTCCGCCGGCGGCGCCTCAGCCGGACCCGCGTCGGCGATGGGGCCGGCGTCGGCGTCGGCGGTGCTGGCAACAGCGGTGGCGGGCGTCACCATGTGCTGCCACAGCACCCAGACAATCACCGGCAGGAAGATGATCGCGGTTTCCTTGGAGAGCACCGCGAAGGCCGCGCAGATCCCGGTGCGCACGGCGGGGCCCCAGCCGGCCTTGGCTGAGGTGGCCGCCACCAGCGCGGCCAGCACCCAGATGGTCTCGATGTTGTCGAGCGAGACCATCCGGTGGAAGTACTGGGCGATCGGGCTGAGCCCGAACAGCAGCACCGCGACCGCGCTCGTCGCCTGGCGCAGGCCGAGCCGGCGGCAGAGCACGTAGACCAGCACGCAGCCGGCCAGGGTCAGCAGCCACATGAACTCGCGGCCGACGTAGACGGCGTCCGTGACCCGGTTGAACCCGTCGGTGACCCAGGCGAACGCCGCGATCTGGATCCAGCCGAGCGGCGGGTGGTCGTACCAGTAGCTGTAGTGCGTGAGCGTGTGCGTGTAAATGACCGCCCAGGCCTGGGCAACGTAGGTGCCCTCGTCGTCATCGACCCGGCCCGGGAAACCCTCAAGGTTCCATGCGGTCGCCAATCCAACAACTACCAGCAAAATGGCGAGCAAAATGGCGCTCACCCGGTGCTTCGCCAATCGCGCCACTCGTCCACTGGCCACGCGAGCTGTATCGACTCTGCTTTCAACCGTCTGCATTTGTCTTCTTGAGTCCCTTGGATCGCGTTAATCCCATAGATGGCGCGTGCCGGAGAATCTACCGGAAGGCGCCGATCGACCGCGGCGATGGGGCAGATCACTGAATACAAGACGCCCCGTCTGTCGCTGGGGTTTACCTGCGGCTTCGCCCGTCTGCCCCGGTTCCGGGACTCTGACAGTGAACGGGCCGTTGGTTCCAGCCGGCCGGCCGGGTTTCCCTTGTCCGCGAGACGGCGGCGTCAGGGGGCGAGCGGGTGCCAGACCGTCTTGGTCTCCAGGGTGGCGAACATCCGCTCAAGGCCTGGTTCGTCGGCCCAGTCGGAATCGGCCAGCCGGACCACGCGCTTGAGTGTGCCCGCCGCCGCCACCGCCAGGTCGTCGGCCAGCGCGCCGGGTGCCCCGGCCAGATCGATCGCGTTCACGTCCTGGTGCGCGGCCAGCCAGGGCGCCACCTCGGCGACCTCGCCGGTGAGCACGTTCACCACCCCGGGCGGGAAACCGGCGGCCGCGAGCACCTCGGCCAGGCCGAGGGCGGGCAACGGGTAGCGTTCGCTGGCCACCAGCACCGCGGTGTTGCCGCCGGCGATGGCGGGCGCGAGCACGCTGACCATCCCCAGCAGGGCGCTGTCCTGCGGGGCGAGCACGGCCACGACGCCGGCCTGCTCGGGCACCGAGAGGTTGAGGTAATGCCCGGCCACCGGGTTCGCGCTCCCGCGCACCTGCGCGATCTTGTCCGTCCAGCCGGTGTACCAGAGCCAGCGGTCCACCGCCGCGTCCACCTCGGCGTAGGCCGCCGCCGGGGGGACGCCGACGGCGCGCCGGACCTGGTCGGCGAAGCGCGCGCGGTGGTCGGCGAGGATCGTGGCCGCCTGGTAGAGCAGCTTCCCCCGGTCATAGGCGTCCGCGCCCGACCAGGCGGGGAACGCCGTGCGCGCCGCCGCCACGGCGTCCCGGGCATCGCGGCCGGAGGCGAGCGCCGCGCGGGCCAGGAACCCGCCGTCCGCGCCGCGCACCTCGAACGTGCGGCCGCTCTCCGAGCGGCGGAAGGAGTCGCCGATGCGGAGCCGGTAGGTCGTGCGCAGCGCGACGTCCGACGCCTCAGACATCAGGCGCCTCAGACATCAAGGGCACCGGGGATGTCCAGGTACGCCTCGAGGCCGTGCCTGCCGCCCTCGCGGCCGAGGCCGGCCTCGCGGTAGCCGCCGAACGGCGCCGTCGGGTCGAACCGGTTGAACGCGTTGGTCCAGATCACCCCGGCCGTCAGCCGCGACGCCAGCCAGGCCGCCAGTGACCCGCGCTCGGTCCAGACCCCGGCCGCCAGCCCGTACCGGGTACCGCCGGCCCGCTCGACCGCCTCGGCCGGGGTGGCGAAGGCCGACACGGTCAGCATCGGCCCGGCCAGCTCGGCGCTGCCGATGCCGTGCGTGTCCGACACGCCGGTGAACATCGTCGGCGGGAACCAGAAGCCATGGTCGGGCAGCAGGCATGGCGGCGACCAGCGGCGCGCCCCCTCCGCCTCGCCCGAGGCGGCCAGATCGGCGATCTTGTCCAGCTGGGTGCGGGTGACGACCGCGCCGACGTCGGTGTTGACGTCAAGCGGGTCGCCCAGCTGGAGCGCGCCCATCCGCCGCCTGATCGCCGCGACCAACCCGTCGTGGGCCGGCGCCTCGACCAGTACGCGCGACCCGGCACAGCCCACGTGGCCCTGGTCGACGAAGACGCCGGCCACGATCGCGCCGGCCGCCGCCTCGATGTCCGCGTCCGCGCAGACGATGTTCACCGCCGTGCCGCCGAGCTTGAGCGTCAGCGGCTTGCCCGATAGCGCGCAGGCCCGGGCGATCTCCTTGCCGACCTCGGCCGACCCGGTGAAGGACACCTTGTCCAGGCCCGGGTGGTCCGCCACCAGCTGGCCGGTGCTGCCGTCGCCGGTCACCACGTTGACCACCCCGGGCGGCAGGTCGGCCTGCCGGCAGATCTCGGCGAACGCCAGCGCGGTCAGCGGTGTGGCCTCCGATGGCTTCAGGATGACGGTGTTACCGCAGGCCAGGGCGGGCGCGATCTGCCACGCGAGCATGAGCAGGGGCGAGTTCCAGGAGACGACCTGGCCGACCACGCCGAGCGGCCGCGGCGACGGCCCGAATCCGGCGTAGCCCAGCTTGTCGGCCCAGCCGGCGTGGTAGAAGAAATGCGCCGCCGCCAGCGGGGCGTCCACGTCGCGGGTCTGCCGGATCGGCCTGCCGCCGTCCAGCGTGTCCAGGAAGGCCAGTTCCGCCGCGTGCTCGGAGATCAGCCGCGCGATCGTGTACAGGTACCGCGCCCGCGCCCGCCCTGGCATCGCCGACCAGACCCGCTCGTAAGCCTGCCGGGCAGCGAGCACCGCCCGGTCCACGTCCTCGGTCGCCCCGTGCGTCACCTCGGCCAGAACTTCCTCGGTGGCCGGCGAGATCGTCTTGAAGACCGATGCACCGCCCGCGAACGAGCCCCCGATGAACAGCCCGTAGGAGTCGCGCAACGCCAGAAGCGAGCGCGTCTCGGGGGCCGCGTACTCAAACCGCATAAGTTCAAACCCACTGTCCAGTCCGCCGTCAGGAAGCGGGCGGGCTTGACCCCGACCTGCCGTACGCCGCCCGCGAGGCGACGGTTCCGCCCCGCCGCAAGCCAGCCACCACAAGCATCGCGAGCGTCTCGGAAGCGTAGCAGCGGCGGGCCCGGCGCGGGCGGCGGTCTCGCCTAAGTCACCCCTGAGGGCGGCCTCGATCACCCGCCCGAACGCCACCACCTGCTCCTCGGAAACGCCGATGAGCTGCAGAGACGCGATCACATCACCCTCCGCGGGCACCGGCAGGCAGAGCGCGGGCAGCCCGGCCAGATTGGCGGGCACGGTAAGCGCGGTCAGCGCGAACCCCCGCTCGCCGAGCAGCGGCGGCGTCCCGGCCAGCGTCGGCAGCACCAGCACAGGGGAGTCGGCCAGCAGCGACTCCAGGGTTTCCCGCACGGCCGCGCGGACGCGTTCCGCCGCCGCGCGGTCACCGCGCCCGAGCCGGGCGCCCCGCTCCAGGTTCCGCCGCACATGCGGGCTGAGCTGCTTCAGGTACTGCATCAGGTAGGCGTTGACCCGGAACCCCTCGGAGTCGATGATCACCCCGGCCGCCTCAAGCAGCGGGCCGACGTCGAGCGCGGGCAGCCGGGTGACCGCGACGCCCGCCGCCGCCAGGGCGCGGTCGATGGCGGCGTCGACCGCGGGATCGATGCCGCCGTTAAGCCCGGTCACCGTGAGCCGCCCCGCGATCAGGGCCGCGGGCGCGGGCGGCGCGCTGAACCCGGGCTCGAGCAGCCGCATCCCCAGCTCGACGGCGGCCATGTCCGCGCCCAGGGCGCCTACGGTGTCAAGCGACGGGGCGAGCGGGTACACCCCCTTCACCGAGATCCGGCCGTAGGCCGTCTTCAGGCCGGTCACGGCGCAGCAGGCGGCCGGGATACGCACCGACCCCCCGGTGTCGGTGCCGAACGCGACGTCGGCCTCGCCGGTCGCCACCGCCACCGCCGACCCGGACGACGACCCGCCCGGCAGCCGCCGGGGATCGCGCGGGTTCACCGGCGTCCCCGACCAGTGGTTCACGCCGTTGGCCGACCAGCACAGCTCGGTCAGCCCGGTCTTGCCGACGATCCGCGCGCCCGCTTCGCGGGCGGAGGCGACGACGGCGGCGTCGATCTCGGCCGGCTCGGCCATCTCGGAGACGACCGGGCAGCCCGCCGTCGTCGGCACTCCGGCGACGTCGATGCAGTCCTTGACCGCGAGCCGCGGGCCATCACCGTCGTTGGCCAGCCGCAACACCCAGGTACCCATGCCTCCATCATCGTCCGATTACCGAAAAAGGCGACGTGCGGACGGCACATACTTCGACAGCCGCGTGAGACGCAGCCCGTAAGATACGGCCATGCGTTCGGCGCGGGTAGCGGTGGTGCTCGACGTCGTTTGCGTGCTCGTCTTCGTGGTCATCGGCCGGGCCAGCCACACCAAGGGCGAGAGCCTGGCCGGCATCGCGTCGACCTGCTGGCCCTTCCTGGCCGGCCTCGGCGTCGGCTGGCTCGCATCCCGCGCCTGGCGCCGCCCGCTGGCGATCCGCCCGACGGGCCTGGTCGTCTGGCTGTGCACGGTGGTGCTGGGCATGATCCTGCGCGTCGTCTCCGGCCAGGGCACCGCGGTCGCCTTCATCATCGTCGCCCTCGCCTTCCTCGCCCTATTCCTGCTCGGCTGGCGGCTGCTCGCCCGGCTAGCGCCGCGCCAGGCAGAGTCCGTTCCGCATATCCACCACGAGTAGGGCATATCCATTAATTCTCAGGCGAGGGCGCCGATCGCGAACTCCATGCCCGCATCGTAAGCCCGGCCACGCCGGGAAAAGGAGCGCCAGGAGTTGCCGGGTGATACGTGGCCAGGGGTAATGGGGGGACGGGAGCCCCCATGCCGGAAAATTGACCTGCCGGGGCGGCAGTGTGATCGTTGTCCTATGTACTCCTGGTTTCACCTAAGCATGCGGGAGACTAGCGTTTGGGTATAGACCTCTGGACCCCAACGGGGCGGTGCCGCGGCCGGCGATCCCAGCCGCTCAACCATGTACGCGTCCCGTAACAGATCGTGAAAGGGACCGCGAATGCCCGAAGCATCGGTCGGCAATGGCAATGTAGCCCTGCACTACGGCGATGGCGCTGAACTCGACCTGCCCGTCAAGACCGCCACCGAGGGATCGGCCGGCATCGAGGTGACCAAGCTGCTGTCGACGACCGGCATGGTCACGCTGGACCCCGGTTTCGTCAACACGGCCGCGTGTTCCTCGGAGATCACCTACATCGACGGCGACGCGGGCATCCTCCGATACCGCGGCTACCCGATTGAGCAGCTGGCCGAGAAGTCGAGCTTCCTCGAGGTCAGCTACCTGCTCATCTACGGCGAGCTGCCCACCGACGAGCAGCTGAAGAACTTCACCCAGCAGATCACCAAGCACACCCTGCTGCACGAGGACCTGAAGCAGTTCTTCGACGGGTTCCCGCGCAACGCGCACCCGATGCCGGTGCTGTCGAGCGCGGTCTCCGCGCTGTCCACGTTCTACCAGGACAGCCTGAACCCGTTCGACGAGCCGAACGTCGAGCTGTCCACCGTGCGGCTGCTGGCCAAGGTGCCCACGCTCGCGGCCTACGCGCACAAGAAGTCGGTCGGCCAGCCGTTCCTCTACCCGGACAACTCCCTGAATTATGTGGAGAACTTCCTCCGGCTCACCTTCGGCCTGCCGGCCGAGTCGTACGACATCGACCCGGCGGTGGCCAAGGCGCTGGACATGCTGTTCGTCCTGCACGCCGATCACGAGCAGAACTGCTCCACCTCCACCGTCCGGGTGGTCGGGTCGAGCGAGGCCAACCTGTTCGCGTCGATCTCGGCCGGCATCAACGCCCTGTTCGGCCCGCTGCACGGCGGGGCGAACGCGGCCGTGCTCGACATGCTCGAGGACATCCGCGATGCCGGCGGCGACGTGAACGCCTACGTCACCAAGGTGAAGAACAAGGAGCCCGGCGTCAAGCTGATGGGCTTCGGCCACCGGGTCTACAAGAACTACGACCCGCGCGCCCGGATCGTCAAGGCCGCCGCGGACCAGCTCCTGACCAAGCTGGCGCCCAACGACCACCTGCTCGAGCTGGCTACCCAGCTCGAGGAAGTGGCGCTGTCGGACGACTACTTCATCAGCCGCAAGCTCTACCCGAACGTCGACTTCTACACCGGCCTGATCTACCGGGCGATGGGCTTCCCGACCCCGATGTTCACCGTGCTCTTCGCGATCGGCCGGCTGCCCGGCTGGATCGCGCACTACCGCGAGATGGTGCACGACCCGGCGACCAAGATTGCCCGCCCCCGTCAGGTCTACACCGGCCCGGGCGAGCGTGACTTCATCACCATGGAGAAGCGCTAACCGGCGGCCGGCAGCAACCTGGCCGTTTAACCGGAACCCCGCTCCCGTTCAGACCAGCCATTTTGATCATCGCTGTTCTGCGCGGAGGCGGGGTTTCGCTTGCGCTGCCGGGTAACGTGAGCGCGTGAGCGAGGAGCCGGCAGTGGCGGCGGAGGGACCGGCGCCAGATGCGGCCGAGTCCGCTGCGCAGGAAACCGAATCCCTGGCAGAAGGAACGCAGCCAGCGGAAAAGCAACCCACGGACCCCTGGCACGATCCGAGGCTGCCCTGGGTGGGCAAGCCGCGCCGGGTGGACATCGCCTGCTGGGGGGCGATCACGCTCAGCGGGCTCTACTACCTGGCCCTGCTGCCGTTCCGGGCCGCCCTGGTCGGCACCCACCCCATCGTGAGTGTGCTGCTGAACGGGTCGACCGAGGCGATCGTGTCGGCCGCCGCCTTCGCCAAGGTGGGGCACGGCTCGATCGTCGTGGTGCTGCTCGCCTCGATCCCCGGCCTGATGAAGTTCGACATCATCTACTGGTGGGCGGGGCGGCTGTGGGGCGAGCGGGTGATCCTGATCTTCTCCGGGCGGGGCAAGCGCAGTGCCAGGTTCGTCACCCGGGTGCAGCGCTCGGGCCGCTGGCTGACCTGGCCCGCGGTGGTGCTCTCGCCGTTCCTGCCGATCCCGAACGCGCTGGTCTACGCGGTGGCCGGCTGGACCGGGATGAACTGGCTGACCTTCCTCGTGCTTGACGCGATCGGCTCGCTGATGTGGGCCGGGTTGCTGGCGGGCCTGGGGTACGCGCTTGGCCAGCACGCGGTCACCGTGGCCCAGGAGATCTCAAAGTACGGGCTGTGGTTCTCGATCGCGATCGTGATCCTTGTGGTGGCGAGCCAAATGCGGGGTGCGCGGGCACCGCGTTAGCTGCACGAGCAAAATGAACGTGCATTTGGCCTTGCAGCTGCATGCGCTTATGGGGCAGGATGTGTAGCGCGTCAATCACCCGGATGGCGCTGGACGCTCCTCGGGGTTGCCATGAGTTTGAACCAGTTGCCTACCCGCACGCGAGTACACCCTGCCGCCGGCCAGCCACTACGAGTGGTAACCAGGCAGGAGCCAGCGGCGAGGCGACCGCGCATGATGCGGATGCCCGCCGACTGGTGGGACTCGCCTACCGCGGTCGGCTGCCCACTGTCCCGCGGACCACAGTCCGGCCGGACGGCGCGCCGCCTGACCCGATCCACGCTGCGTGACTGGGGCCTGGCGTTCCTTTCCGAAGACGCGGAGACCATCGTCGGCGAGTTCGTGGCGAACGCCGTCACGCACGCCGCGGCCGCCGCTGCCGCCGCCGGGGCGGGGGTGCCGTCACAGCGCAGGCAGGCGGCCGACGGACTCGGGCTGCGCCTGCTGCGCCGCAACGGCGAGGTGATCTGCGCCGTGCTCGACCCGAGCGACAAGGCACCCGTGCTCAAGGCGCCGGCCGCGGGTGAGGAAGCCGGCCGCGGACTGCAGATGGTGGACGCACTCAGTGACGTCTGGGGCTGGTCCCCGGTCGCGGGCCGCGGTAAGGCGGTCTGGGCAGTGCTGTTTTGCGCGTGACCCGCGCAGAAGACCGGCGGCTAGCCGCCTGAGCCGACCCACGGTAGGAGGGGGGTGTCGGGTCAGGCGGCTAGCCGCCGGTCTGCCAACGGCCGGTTCGGCCGTTCCGGGGGCGGGGCTATCGCGGGGACTGATGCTAACCTCGCTTGACGCAACAGCGAGACGGAAGGCACAACGCGATGCCCTGGACGTGGCGGTACGAGAAGACCGACGGCGCGGTGGTGAACGGCGCTGGGCAGCAGGAGGCGATCTTCGCCAGCCAGGGGGACGCGGAGAGCTGGCTGGGCGAGAACTGGCACGAGCTGGTCGACAGCGGCGTGGACCAGGTCACCCTCTTTGATGACGCCCGCAAGGAGTACGGCCCGATGTCGCTGCACCCGGAGGGCTGACGCTGCTAGCCCCCGGGGGTCTGCTCGCCAAAACCGCGAGCAGACCCCTGCTACCCCGGGGTTAGAACTTGTCCCCGGGCTTGAGCCGCGGGGCCGGGGTGCGGAAGCGGCGCAGCTGCAGCGCGCGCATCACGGCGTAGAACGTGATCCCGCGCGCCGATTCGCCGGGCAGCCGCTCGGCCGCCAGTTTGCTGATCGACCGGCGCAGCAGCAGCGCGTCGATCACGATGACGATGATGATGATGACCAGCACGATCTGCATGTCGCTGCTGATCGCGCTGTGCGACTTGCCCGCCACCAGCCCGATAACCAACAGGATCAGCGCGTACATGTAGAACTCGCTCGGCCGCCGGTGCGCGTCCACGTAGTCCCGGGCGAGCTGCTTGACCGGGCCGCGGTCACGCGGGGACAGCGCCCACGCCTCGCCGCGCCGCATGGCCTGCGTCTGCCGCTCGCGGTCGGTCCGCGCCTGCGCCCGCGCCTTGGCCTTCTCCTCCGGGGTGAGCTTGCGCCCCGGAGTGGCCGGCGCCGGGCGGCCGCGGCCGCTGGTGGTGGACCCGGTGATGGACTTGTACCGGTTGGCCTCGGCCTCGCTGCGCTTGGGCGTCGGCCGGCCCTTGCCCGTCTGCGCGGGCGCCTTGCTCTTGGCCGGAGCTTCCGGGGCTTGCGTGCCCGGGGAATCCTGGGCCTCGCCTTCGGTCGCCCCGGCGCTGCTGCGTCGGAACACGCGCACATCCTAACGGTTGCGGCCATGCGGTTGGCACACCAGATTGCCCGCGTTAGTTTCGCCGCGCCGTATTGACCCGCGCCGTGCGGGGGATACAGCCGGGGATAAGTGGCTACAGGTCGCAGCAGCGCGTAGGGTTGATTGCGGTTAGCCGGCGGCAATTTAGCCGTCGCCAGGCGGTGCACTGCCGCTCGGTGGCGACGCTCAGGTAAATGAAGGGGACGGCCGCGTCTATGAGCGTGATGAAGCGAGTCTCGCTGATATTCCGGGCCAAGGCCGACAAGGCGCTGGACCGGATGGAAGACCCACGCGAGACCCTGGACTACTCGTACAAGCAGCAGGTCGAGATGCTGACCCGGGTACGGCGCGGTGTCGCGGACGTCGCCACCTCGCGCAAGCGGGTGGAGCTGCAGATGACCTCCCTGCAGAAGGAGATCACCAAGCGCACCAACCAGGCCAAGACGGCGCTCGAGCAGGGCCGTGAGGATCTGGCCAGGGCGGCGCTGCAGGCCCGCGGGCAGCTGGAGCAGCAGTACGACGACCTGCAGACCCAGTATGCGTCGCTGCAGGAGCAGGAGGAGAAGCTCACCCTTGCCTCCCAGCGCCTCGACGCCAAGGTGCAGGCCTTCCGTACCCGGAAGGAGACCATCAAGGCGACGTACACCGCCGCTGAGGCGCAGACCCGCATCAACGAGGCCTTCTCCGGTATCTCCGAGGACATGGGCGATGTCGGCCTGGCCATCCAGCGCGCCGAGGACAAGACGGCGCAGATGCAGGCCAGGGCGGGCGCGATCGACGAGCTGCTCGCCTCCGGCGCCCTCGAGGACCATGTGGGCGGCGGCGCCGACTACATCCAGGCCGAGCTGGACAAGCTCGGCGCCAGCAGCGGCGTGGACTCCGAGCTTGAGGCGATGAAGCGCGAGATCTCCAACAACGCGCCCAAGCAGCTCGAGGCCAACGGCAACGGCAACGGCGGCGAGTCCGCGTCGGCGGCCGGGGCGCCGGCCGTGCAGCAACCGCAGGCCGGTGACGGGCTGTGATAGTACGAGTTCTCGGTGAGGGGCAGTTCCGGGTCGACGACGACACCGCGGCCAAGCTGACCGTGCTCGACAAGGACCTGGACGCGGCCGTGCACGCCGAGGACGAGCCCGCGTTCAGGCTCGCCCTCGGTGCCGCCGTGTCGCTCGTCAGGGCGGAAGGCGCGCCGGTGGCGGCCGAGGAGTTCGTGACCGCCGACTACATCCTGCCGTTCTCGGACGCCACCGTGGCCGAGGTGCGCAAGCTGCTCGCCGACGGAACAATGCACACCGATTCGCTCGGCCACTCCTAGCCGGCCCGCCGCAGTCGTCACAGCGGCCGCCGCCGGCTGCCTGCGCCACCTGTCCGCCGTGCCCTGCGCCCGTCCGCCGCGCCCCGCGACCCGTGCCCCGTGGCGGAATTCGCCGTGGGCGCAACGGCAATGTCCGGATTCAGCCTCCTGAGCGGAAGGCTTCAGCCGGCGTTGAGCGTTGTTGAGATAGATTGCCAATTGAGAACCAGGCAGACCGGGACGGACCGTGCCGGCCGCTGGCCTGGCAGGATTCGGAGGGTGCGTCATGGCGACGCGTACGAGGTATGCCCCTGACCGGGGTCTGACCGTGCGGATGACGGTGACGATGTTCCTCCTCGGACTAGTCTTCGTCGCGTTTGTCGCTGCGATCATCGGCGTCTGCGTGGCTTCCCACCAGTCGGCCGCGTTCATCGTGGTTGTCGCGCTGGTCTTCGGCGGCGGGTCCGCCTTCATCTCGCTGTTCTACAGCGACAAGATCGCGCTGGCGGCGGCCGGGGCGCGCGAGGTATCGCCGCAGGAGGCGCCCGAGCTGCACGGCATCGTCGACCGGCTGTGCGCGCTGGCGGACATGGACAAGCCGCGGGTGGCGATCGCCCCCACGTCCATGCCGAATGCCTTCGCGACCGGCCGCAACAGCAAGAACTCGGTCCTCTGCGTCACCGAGGGCCTGCTCAACCCGCGGCTGGGCCTGACCAAGGACGAGCTTGAGGGCGTGCTGGCGCACGAGCTGTCGCACGTCGCGCACAAGGACGTTCAGGTCATGACGGTGGCCAGCCTGCTCGCCATCACGGCGGGGCTGCTGGTGCGGTTCGCCTTCTACTCCGAGCTCTTCGGCGGCGGACGGCGCAGCAACAACCAGAACGCGCTGCCAGTCATCGCGATCATCATGGTGGTCTCGGTGGTCGTCTACGCGATCAGCTTCCTGCTCATCAGGGTCCTGTCGCGCTACCGCGAACTGGCCGCCGACCGCAGCGGCGCCCTGCTCACCGGGCAGCCGCTCGCGCTGGCGTCGGCGCTGCAGAAGGTCAGCGGCGGGATGAACAGGATCCCGAACCAGGACCTGCGGGCGGCCGAGCCGCTGAACGCGTTCTACTTCGCCCCGGCGATGCGGCTCAACGACGGCAGCGGCCGCGGCGACGGCAACGGGCCGGGCAGCCTGTCGGCCCTGTTCTCCACCCACCCGTCGCTTGACAAGCGCATCGAGCAGCTGGAGAAGATCCAGCAGCAGCTGAACGAGGTCAGCCCGGGCAGCGGCGCCAAGGGCCTGCACTAGTGGGTTTCCTCGACGTGCTGCTCGGCCGGACCAAGCCGGTCCAGCCGAAGCTCGACGACCTGTTCGCGCTGCCGTCGGCGGCGATCCAGCTCCAGGCGGCCACCGGGTTCACCCCGACCGGCTCGGGCTCGGTCTGCTTCCGCGCGGTGCAGGGCAAGACGTTCGCGGACATCCAGAAGGAGGTCCGCGAACTTCTTGACCTCGATAACAGCAGGCCGGGCGGGGCCGGCGGGCTGCCGGTCGAGGTGACCAAGGACAGCTTCGGGTACACCTGGCTGATCAGCAACCACCTCAGCGACGAGGTCGACACTCTGGTGACCGACCTGCACGCGGTGAACAGCGCGCTGGTCGACAACGGTTTCGGCCCGCAGTTGCTCTGCACCCTGGTCGCGTTCACGGACGAGAACCATCGCCGGATGGCCCTCGTCTACCTGTACAAGCGGGGCACGTTCTACCCGTTCGCCCCGCGCAGCGGGTCGGGCCAGGACCGCGACAACGCCCTTGAGCTGCAGGTCAAGGGCGTGCTGAGCGAGGATCTGAAGATCGAGCCTGATCTCACCAAGTGGATGGCGCTCTGGGGCGCTCCCGGGTTGTGACCTGCCGCCCGGCCGCCCCGCGCGCGGTCGGCGGAAAACCCTCCCCGTGGAGGAATGCCCGTGGGGTGCGTAGAGTTGAATGCGAACGACGAGGCCGCGCCGGCGGCTCGGCACATACGACAATGACGGGAGCCAGTCGCAGATGACCGTTCAGGACGAAGTAACCAAGCAGGGTGTCAACCTCACCGAGGCCGCCGCGCTCAAGGTCGGCGCGCTCATCTCCCAAGAGGGCCGGGATGACCTGCGGCTGCGGGTGGCAGTGCAGCCGGGCGGCTGCTCGGGCCTGAAGTACCAGCTCTACTTTGACGAGCGCGCGTTCGACGGCGACGTCGTCGCCGACTTCGACGGCGTGGGCGTGGTGACCGACAAGATGTCGGCCCCGTACCTGATGGGCGCGACGATCGACTTCGTGGACACGATTGAGAAGCAGGGCTTCACGATCGACAACCCGAACGCCTCCGGGTCCTGCGCTTGCGGCGACTCGTTCCACTGATCGCCGAGACAGTCCTCATCCGCCCACCCGCCCCTGACAGCCGAATAGAGATCCCTCAACGATGCGGATAGCCGTCTCCGGGTCGATCGCGACTGATCACCTGATGACCTTCGCCGGCAAGTTCACCGACACGCTGCTGGCCGACAAGCTGGACAAGATTTCCGTGTCCTTCCTGGTCGGCAACCTGGAGATCAGGCGCGGCGGCGTGGCGGGGAACATCTCCTACGGTCTCGGCTGCCTCGGCCTCAAGCCGCTGCTTGTCGGCTGCGTCGGGCCGGACTTCGCGGAGTACCGGGGCTGGCTCGAGGGCCATGGGGTGGACACCTCCGGCGTGCGTACCTCGGCCACCAGGCAGACGGCGCGGTTCACGGCGACCAACGACGAGTCGGGGAACCAGATCGCCTCGTTCTACCCGGGCGCGATGAGCGAGGACGGTGAGATCGACATCACATCGCTCGCCGCCGCCAACGGCATCGAACTGGTGCTGATCGGGGCGGGTGACCCGGCCGCGATGCAGTTGCACACGGCCGACTGCCGCGCCGCGGGGATCCCCTTCGCGGCCGACTTCTCCCAGCAGGTGGCCTTCCTCGACGGCGACGCGATGCGGCCGCTGATCGAGGGCGCCGCCTACCTGTTCTGCAATGAGTACGAGGCGGCGGTGATCGAGTCCAAGACCGGCTGGACCGGCGAGGACGTGCTGTCCCGGGTCGGGACCCGGATCGTCACCCTCGGCAGCGAGGGTGCCCGGGTCGAGCGCCAGGGCGCGGACCCGATCGTGGTCGGCCCGGTCAAGGACGCGACGTTCGTCGAGCCCACCGGCGCGGGCGACGCGTTCCGCTGCGGCTTCCTGGCCGCGACGGCCTGGGGCCTGTCCATCGAGCGCGCCGTCCAGCTGGGCAACCTGATGGCCGTGCACGCCCTGGAAACGGTCGGTCCCCAGGAGTACGACTTCACCCCGGGCCTGCTCGCCGACCGGGCCAAGCGCGCCTACGGCGCCGAGGCCGCCGCCGAGCTAGCCGAGCACCTGCCCGCGTAGTTAGCAGCAGCAGTGCAGCTAGCCCGCCAGGACAGCGACTTACCTGGCGGGCTAGCTGCATTCGTGAACCGACTGGGCCGGCCGCGACCGGCGTGGCCGGCGGACCTGCATCGCCGGGGCGTCTACGACAGGGAGTAGTTTCGGATTATGGCCCCGCTCGCGACCGCTTACAGTGGCCCCCCCAAGCTGACCCTCGCCACGGCGTTCACCGAATGGCGCCTTGACGTCCCGATGCTGGTGCTGATCCTGGTCACCGGCGTCTGGTACGTCCTGTCCGCGCGGAAGGTAAGACGCCAGGGCGGGCAGTGGGGGATCGGCCGGACGATCGCGTTCTTCGGGCTCGGCCTGGGCTTCTGGGTGATCGCCACGATGTCCTGGGTCGGCGTCTACCAGAGCGCGCTGTTCTACGCCCGGGCCACCCAGACCGTGCTGCTGGTGCTGGTCTCGCCGCTGTTCCTGATGATGGGCAAGCCGATCACGCTGCTGATCGAGGCGCAGCCCGCGGTGGGCAACCGGGTCGCGGCGGCCATCCGCAGCCCGGCTGGCCAAGGTCGTGACGTTCCCCGCGATCACCACCGTGGCGCTCATCGCGGTGCCGATGTCGATGTACTTCACCTCCTGGTACACGGCCGTCTTCAACAGCGGGACCGTCCGCGAGCTGACCTACCTGATCCTGATGGTCCCCGGCTGCGTCTTCTTCTGGACGCTGCTGCGGGTCGACCCGGTGCCCAAGCAGTACCCCTACGGCGTGGCGATGTGGATCACCGCGGCCGAGGTGGTCGGCGACGCGTTCTTCGGCATCGCGATCATCGCCGACACCAGACCTGATCGCGGCGGCGCACTACCACGCGGTCGGCTACCCGTTCGGCCCGTCCCTGGCCACCAGCCAGGTTCTCGGCGGCGGCATCATCTGGATCCTGGGCGACGCCGTCGGCCTGCCGTTCCTCGCCGTCCAGCTGATCCAGATGATGCGCGAGGACAAGGTTGAGGCGGCCGCCATCGACGCCGAACTGGACGCCCGCGACGCCGCGCGGGAGGCCGCCCAGCAGGCCGCCCGGGCCAAGCAACCTACCGCTGCCAGCGCCGACGCCGGCCACGCCCCGGCCGGGGCCGACGACGCGCTGGTCGGAATACGGCACCGCGTCTACCGAGACAGGCGATGCCGACGATGACGAGCGCCCCTGGTGGGAATCCGACCCCCGGATCACCAACCGCTACGGCCGCGGCTAACCCGCCGTCCGATGAAGATAATGGATCGTTGTGTACATCCTCGTGTACACAACGATCCACGATCATCGGATCCCATCGCTCAGCCGCGTAGACCGCCGGCTCAGTAGCCGCGGCGGATGCCGAAGGCCCAGCCGGAAGGCAGGTCGGCGCGGAACACGCACTCGTGCGACTTGAGCGCGCACCAGGCCGGAACGTCGGTGTACACCGCGGGGTCGTCCGCCAGCACCGCGATGACCCCGCCGACCGGCACGTCGCGGATCTGCTCGGCCAGCATGATGATCGGGATCGGGCACTTGCGGCCGAGCGCGTCGATGCTCAGCAGCGGCGTCGCGCCCGGCGGCACCGCGCCGGGGACCCAGGCGCCGGCCGCCGCCGCCCGCGCGGCCTCGGTCACGGGCGAGATGAGCGAGTCGCGGGCGGTGCCGGTACGATGCGCCGGGAGTGCCCCGACGGGCGTCCGCCTTGCCCTTGCGTCCGAGCCACGTCGGGCTCATGCGATCACGCTCACAATGTCCATGGTGCCCCGGCCGGCCGAATCGCTACGCCAAAGAACACGCAAAGGGGCGATCCGGCCGCGCACAGTGAACAAATGCGACTCGAACCCCGAACGCCGGGGGTCCCCTGCAACCGGCCTAAGGCGCGCGATACTGTTTCCACGACACGCTGTAGAAGACCGTGGACCGGTGCCGAACCAACCTTAAGAAGGCACTGGGCGACGTTGTTGGGAAGGCGCCTCCTTTGACTCTGATTCACCGGCAGGCCGCGCCGGGCGGGGCGCGTGATGAGCGCGACCGCGCCCCGCGCGGCACGGCCCAAGCGCTCGCGCCGCCGGGCTAACGCGCTGCGCGTCGGCGCGCTTGCCGTTCTGCTGCTTTGCCTCGCCGGGTGCTCGCCGAACGACACGTTCACCCGGATCGGCTTCCCGAACCCCGATGACCGACCAGGGCAAGATCACGCTCAGCCTCTGGCAGGGTTCGTGGATCGCCGGCCTGCTGGTCGGCGCCGTTGTCTGGGGCATGATCTTGTGGTCGGTGATCTTCCACCGCAAGCGCGGTGACAAGCTCCCGCCGCAGGTCCGGTACAACATGCCGATCGAGATCCTGTACACGGTGGTGCCGTTCGTGCTCATCGCGGTGCTGTTCTACTACACCGCCAAGGACGAGAACACGATCGACAACATCCCCGCCCACCCGGCCGTGACGGTCAACGTGACCGGCTTCCAGTGGTCCTGGGAGTTCAACTACGTGAACCGGTACAGAGCGGGGTGACGACCGACGGGTACATGTGGGGCCAGGGACCGCTGCCGCTGCTTGAGATCCCCGAGGACGAGACGATCGAGTTCAACCTGACCTCGACGGACGTGATCCACTCGTTCTGGGTGCCGGAGTTCCTGTTCAAGCGGGACGTCATCCCCGGCCACCCGAACCACTTCTCGATCACGGCCACACAGACGGGCACTTACACCGGGCACTGCAGCGAGCTGTGCGGTCTTTACCACAGCAGGATGCTGTTCACGGTCAAGATCGTGACGCCTGCGCAGTTCAAGACGTGGATCGCCCAGCAACAGGCGAGCCAGAACACAGTTTCAGGGAGCACCCAGTGACGACCCTCGACGAGCCGGCCGCGCGCCGCGCGGTAGCCAGGGCAGCACGCACCGAGCGTAAGGGCTCGGTCCTCGCGGGCTGGCTCTCCTCCACGGACCACAAGATCATCGGGCACATGTACCTGATCACGTCGTTCGTGTTCTTCCTGTTCGCAGGGATCATGGCGCTGCTGATCCGGATCCAGCTGATGAGCCCGACCAGCACGTTCCTGTCCGACCAGGTGTACAACGAGCTGTTCACCATGCACGGCACGATCATGCTGCTGCTGTTCGCGACACCGCTGTTCGTCGGGTTCGCGAACGAGCTGGTGCCGCTGCAGATCGGCGCGCCCGACGTGGCGTTCCCGCGGCTGAACCTGCTCAGCTACTACCTGTTCGCGTTCGGCGGGCTGATCCTGTTCGCGAGCTTCCTCGCCCCCGGCGGCTCGGCCGCGTTCGGCTGGTACGCCTACGCGCCGCTGACCAGCGCGACCAACTCGCCCGGGGTCGGCGCCGACATGTGGATCATGGGCCTGGCGCTGTCCGGCTTCGGCACGATCCTCGGCGGCGTCAACTTCGTCACCACGATCTTCTGCATGCGCGCGCCCGGCATGACGATGTTCCGGATGCCGATCTTCACCTGGAACGCGCTGCTCACCTCGATCCTGGTGCTGCTCGCCTTCCCGGTGCTGGCCGCCGCGCTGCTGGTGCTCGAGGTCGACCGCCGCCTCGGCGCCCAGGTCTTCACCGCCAACAGCGGAGGCGCGATCCTCTGGCAGAACTTGTTCTGGTTCTTCGGCCATCCCGAGGTCTATATTCTGGCGTTGCCGTTCTTCGGCATCGCCACCGAGATCCTGCCGGTGTTCAGCCGCAAGCCGCTGTTCGGCTACAAGACGCTGATCGCGGCGACGATCGCGATCGCCGGCCTGGCGATGACCGTGTGGGCGCACCACATGTTCACCACCGGCGCGGTGCTGCTGCCGTTCTTCTCGTTCATGACGCTGCTGATCGCGGTGCCGACGGGCGTGAAGTTCTTCAACTGGGCCGGCACGATGTGGAAGGGCCAGATCTCGTTCGAGCCGCCGATGCTGTTCACGATCGGCTTCCTGGTCGTGTTCCTCTTCGGCGGCATCACCGGCATCATCCTGGCCTCGCCGCCGCTGGACTTCGCGGTCTCCGACTCCTACTTCGTGGTGGCGCACTTCCACTACGTGCTCGCGGGCACCGTGCTGTTCGAGATGTTCGCCGGCTTCTACTTCTGGTGGCCGAAGATGACCGGCAAGATGCTCAGCAACAAGATGGGCAAGCTCCACTTCTGGCTGCTGTTCATCGGCTTCAACATGACGTTCCTGGTCCAGCACTGGGCGGGCGTCGAGGGCCAGGTCCGGCGCACCGCGAACTACCCGTTCCTGCCGGGCAACGTCACCACGCTGAACATCATCTCCACCGTCGGCTCGTGGATCATCGCGCTCTCGGTGCTGCTGTTCATCTGGAACGTCTACGTCACCACCCGGTACGGCAAGAAGGTGACCGAGGAAGACCCGTGGGGCTTCGCTTCCTCGCTCGAGTGGGCCACCTCCTGCCCGCCGCCGCGGCACAACTTCTACCGGATCCCGAGGATCCGGTCCGAGCGCCCCGCGTTCGACCTGCACTACCCGCACATCAAGTCGGGCGCGGCGTCGAAGGGCCTCGAACAGGACATCCCCGCGATCAGCATGGCAAGAAGTTGGGGCGGGCTCACGACATGAGAGTCGAAGGCTGGCTCTTCCTCGGCTGCGGCGTCTTCCTGCCCGGCGCCGACATCGTCTACTGGTACACCTCGTACGACCCGACCGGCACCACCGCGCTCGCGCTGGCGGTCGGGCTCTGCCTGCTCACCGGGTTCTACATCATGTTCACCGGCCGTCGGCTGCCGCTGCGGCCGGAGGACGACACCGAGGCGGAGGTCTCCGACGGCACCGGCGAGATCGGCTTCTTCAGCCCGCACAGCTGGTGGCCGCTCTTCGTCGGCGCGGCCGCCGCGTTCACCGCGCTCGGCTTCGCTTCGGCTGGTGGATGGTCCTGATCGGCTTCGTCGCCCTGCTCCTGACGTCGATCGGCTTCGTCTTCGAGTACTACCGAGGCCGCTTCGCCCACTAAGCGGCGGCCTTTTCGGCACAGAAAATTCAAGATCAGCTTCATCTCGAACGGACCGTGGTTCCACGCGGCCCGTTCCTTTTCTGTGGTCCGGTGGCCGGCGTTTCAGCAGCCGGTCAGGCCGGCCTGGAAGGCGATGATGACCAGCTGGACCCGGTCGCGGGCGTCCAGCTTGGTGAGCAGGTGGGCCACGTGGGTCTTGGCGGTGGCGGGGGAGATGCGCAGCCGGTTGGCGATCTCGGCGTTGGACAGGCCGGCCGCGACCAGGCTGAGCACCTCGCACTCGCGGTCGGTCAGCAGCGCGGTGACCTGGGCCCCGCGGCCCGGCGGCGCCGCCTCGGCGGGCGCCCGGCACCCCGGCGCCGCCGAAGCCGCCCGCTAGCCGCGATCCGCTGGCGGCCGGCCCGGCGTGCCGCGCCACCGTGGGCAGCCCGGAAGCGACCGGGCCCGGCGTCCCGAGCGGCGGAATCCGGGCGAATTCGCTGATCAGCCGGCGGGTGATGCTGGGCGCGAGCAGGGCCTCGCCCGCCGCGACGACGCGGATCGCGGTGATCAGGTCGGCCGGGAGGGTGTCCTTGAGCAGGAAACCGCTGGCCCCGGCGCGCAGCGCGCCGAACACGTACTCGTCGAGGTCGAAGGTGGTCAGGATGATCACCCGGGCCCCCGCCGACTCCGGCGCGGAGGTGATCTGGCGGGTCGCCTCGATGCCGTCGAGCACCGGCATCCGCACGTCCATCAGCACGACGTCGGGATGGGCGGCGCGGGCGACCGCGACGGCCTCCGCGCCGTTGGCGGCCTCGCCGACCACGGTCAGCCCCTCGGTGGCGGCGATGATCCCGCAGAATCCGACCCGGACGAGAGCCTGATCGTCGGCGACCGCGACCGAGATCGTCATGCCGCATCGCGTCTCGGCGCTGCCGGGCGGACACGGCTGGCCGGTGCGAGCGGCAGGCTGGCGGTGACCTGGAATCCGCCCTCGGCCAGCGGCCGGGCGCTGAACTTGCCGCCGCACAGGTGCGCCCGCTCGCGCATGCCGATGATCCCGTGCCCGGCGCTGGCCGGCGGCTCGCTGGGCACCCGCCAGCCGCCGACGGTCCCGTGGCCGTTGCGGCCGGGCTCGCCCGCCACCGCGCCGCGGGCGCGTTCACGCGACCAGGCCGGCTCGGCGCCGGCGGCCTGCGCCTGGCGGCGGCCGCGCTCGGCCCGCCGTACCCGGGCAGCGTGGTGGACGAGCCGCCGTCATCGGTCACCCGGATGGCGAGCACGCCCTCGTCGTAGCCGAGGTGGACCGTGCAGCGGGCGCCGCTCCCGGCGTGCTTGACCACGTTGGTGAGCGCCTCCTGGACGATCCGGTAGGCCGACAGGTCGAGGCCCGCGGGCAGCGGGCGGGCGTTCCCGTAGACCTCGAGGCTCACCCGCACCCCCGCGCTGCAGGTGCGCTTGATGAGCCGGTCGAGGTTGGCCAGGCCCGGGGCCGGCGCGAGCGGCGCCGGGCCGCCACGCGCGGCGGCGCGGGCGGGGGCGTCCAGCCGGGTGGCCGCCTGGCCACGCGGAACCATCACTGGCGGCAGCGGGCAGCGCGTCATCAGCCCGGGGCGGCGTCCTGCTGGCGCAGCACGCCGAGCATCCGGCGCATCTCGTCGAGGGCTTCCCTGCTGGTGACCTGGATGGCGCCGAGGGCCTCGCGCGCGCCGTCCGGGCTGTCGTCGATGACGTACTGGCCGTAGCCCGCCTGCACGGCGATCACCGACATGCTGTGCGCCACCACGTCGTGCAGCTCCCGGGCGATCCGCAGCCGCTCGTCGGCGACCGCGCTGCTCGCGGCCTGCTGCTGCAACCGCACCACGTACAGGCGGCGCTGCCGCACCGAGTACCCCGTCATCCAGGCGATGACGCTGGCCAGCCCGACCGGGACACGCGCCGGCGGGCGCCCCCTCGCTGCGGCCGCGCCCGGTGCCGCCGATGAACACCAGCAGCGCCAGCGCCAGCGCGAGCGCGGCCCCGCCGGTCCGCCTGCTGCTGGTCACGGTGACGGTGTAGAGCACGTAGGCGGCGCTCAGGAAGACCACCGAGTCCGCCGTGATCGCCGCGCCGGGGAACATGACCCGCGCGCCATGTCCCCGAACAGGACGGCGAGGATGAGCAGGGCGCCGAACGCCAGCACCGGGGCGCGGCGGCGCAGCGCGACCGGGATGAAGACGCCCGCCGCCATCAGCAGCCCGATCGCCAGCCACATCTGGGGATCAGCGTGTCGGATGGACGCCCGGCGGACCGAGATCAGGACGCAGCGCCGGAACGCGGCCACCACGCAGTCGATGGCGATCCAGTGGCCGGTCCGCATCCGCTGGGTCAGCGGCGCGATGCGGCGGCCGCTGCGCGCGCGCGGCGCGGCGCGACCGCGGCCGGCCCTCCCGGCGGATAGGAAGGCAGCCGCGGCTCGCGGTGAGACATGTCGCGTTCGGAGGCCACGGTTCTACGGTAACCGCATTACGGCGGCCGTGCCTCATCCCGCAGGCGTAACCCCCGGTGCCTACTCGGCGGGCGCCGCGGACCGGGCAGCGGCGGCAATTCTCACCATGCAGGGGGACGCGCGCCGGCGGCGGGTCTGGGACCCTATGCCCCATGACCCCCTCAACCGGATCGGGCACCGCGCCGACCGCCGACGCCGCCGCGGGCGCCGCGGCCCCGGCCGTCATCGAGGCGACCGCGCTGACCAAGGTGTACCCGGGCGGCGTGACCGCGCTCGGCGGCCTCACCGTCAACTTCGCGCCCGGCGTCACCGGGCTGATCGGCGCCAACGGCGCCGGAAAATCGACGCTCATCAAGATCCTGCTCGGCTGGTGGAGCCCACCGCCGGCACGGCGACGGTGCTCGGCCACGACAGCGTCACCGGCGGCGAGCAGATCCGCCAGGTCGTCGGCTACATGCCGGAGCACGACTGCCTGCCGCCCGACGTCTCGGCGACCGAGTTCGTCACCCACATGGGCCGGATGAGCGGCCTGCCCGCCACCGCGGCCAGGGAACGCGCGGCCGAGGCGCTGCGCCACGTCGGCCTGCACGAGGAGCGCTACCGCCAGATCGGCACCTACTCGACCGGGATGAAGCAGCGGGTGAAGCTCGCCCAGGCGCTGGCGGGCGACCCGCGGCTGCTGCTGCTCGACGAGCCGACCAACGGCCTCGACCCGGCCGGCCGGAACGCGATGCTCGAGCTGATCGAGCGGATCGGCGTCGAGTTCGGCATCTCGATCGTGGTCGCCTCGCACCTGCTGGGCGAGATCGAGCGGATCTGCGACCACCTGGTCGCGATCGAGGGCGGCCGGCTGCTGCGGGCCGACACCATCGACAGCTTCACCCGGGCCAGCCAGACGCTGCTGATCGAGGTGGAGGAGGGGCTGGCGGCGCTGCACGACGAGCTGATCCGCCGCGGCCTGCGGCCCACCGCCTACCAGCGCAGCCTGCTGGTGCCGATCGGCGGCGACGCGCACCTACGACACCGTCCGCGACACCGTCGCCGACCTCGGCCTGCCGCTCAGCCGGATGGAGCAGCGCCGGCACCAGGTCGAGGAGCTGTTCCGCGACTCCGCCCGGCCGGCGGCGGCGCCACCCAGGAGGCAGCAGATGTCCGCTGACACCTCCGCCAGCCGGGCAGCCCGGCGGCCGCGGCGCACCAGCGTCATCCACGACCTCGGCTACCGGCGCTACGACGGCCCGCGGCTGGGCCGCGCCCAGATCATCAGGGCGCTGGCCTGGCACAGCTTCCGCGCCGCGTTCGGCTTCGGCCGGGGCGCCAAGGCCAAGATCGTCCCGCTGGTCGCGCTGGTCGCGCTCTGCCTGCCCGCGGTGGTCAACGCGTTCGCGATGTCCAAGGGCAACCCCCGGCTGGTCGACTACGACACCTACACGCCGGCCCTGCGCGACCTGGTGATGACCGTCTTCGTCGCCGTCCAGGCGCCCGAGCTGGTGTCCCGGGACCTGCGCAGCCGGGTGCTCCCGCTGTACTTCGCCCGTCCGATCAAGACCATCGACTACCCGCTGGCCAAGTACCTCGCGTTCACCGGCGCCTGCCTGGTGATGATGGAGGTCCCGCTGCTGCTGCTCTACGGCGGCTCGATCGCCAACGTGCACGGCGGCAGCGCCGTCTGGGCGCAGACCAGGGCGCTGATCCCGGGCCTGCTGGTCGGCCTGATGTGGGCGGTCGTGCTGGCCGCGATCAGCCTGTTCCTGGCCAGCCTGACCGGCCGCCGGGCCTTCGCCACCGGCGCGGTGGCGATCTTCTTCCTGCTCACCTTCACCCTGGCCGAGATCCTGCTCCAGGTGGAGGGCCCGCAGAACCAGTCGGGCCGCAGGTCGCCGTCGTCAAGGGCGGCCGGGCCGGCCAGCGTCGTCGTGCACCGGTCGGTCGTCTCCGTGCCGAGCCTCGCGGAGAAGGTCTCCGGCCTGTTCAGCCCGTTCACCCTGTTCGACGGGGTGCGGATGTGGCTGGGCGGCACCGACCCGGCCGACGGCGTGCCCAACCCCGGCGGCTTCGGCGCCGTCTACGCCCTCGTCCTCGTCATCATCACGGCGCTGTGCCTGTCCGGCCTGGCCGCCCGCTACCGGAAGGCGCGGCTGTCATGACCGTCATCCAGATCAAGAACGTCAGCCGCTGGTACGGCAACGTGGTCGCGGTCAACGACATCACGATGGACATCGGCCCCGGCGTCACCGGCCTGCTCGGCCCGAACGGGGCGGGCAAGTCGACCATCCTGCACATGATCGCCGGCTTCCTGGCGCCGTCGCGAGGGACCCTGACCGTGCACCCGGCGCTCGGCGAGCCGGTGCCAACCTGGCGCAATCCCGAGATCTACCGCAGTCTCGGCCTGGTGCCCGAACGCGACTCGGTCTACGCCTTCCTCACCGGCGAGGAGTTCGTCCGCTCCACCGCGAAGCTGCACAAGCTCGGCGAACCCCGGCGCCGCCACCCGGCAGGCGATCGAGATGACCGACATGGGGCAGGCGGCCGATCGCAAGATCGCCACCTACTCCAAGGGCATGCGGCAGCGGATCAAGGTCGCCGCCGCCCTCGTCCACGACCCGGAGATCCTGCTGCTCGACGAGCCGTTCAACGGCATGGACCCCCGGCAGCGGATCCACATGATGGAGCTGCTGGCCAAGCTCGGCGCGGAGGGCCGCACGATCTTGTTCAGCTCGCACATCCTCGAGGAGGTGGAGCGGCTGTCGGGCACCATCCAGGTGATGGTGGCCGGGCGGCTCGCCGCCTCCGGGCGACTTCCGGGCGATCAGGCGGCTGATGACCAGCCGCCCGCACGTCTTCAACGTCCGGTCCTCCGACGACCGCAGGCTCGCGGCGCTGCTCGTCGGCCGCCCGTACACCACCGCGGTCGAGCTCACGGCCAAGGGCCTGCAGGTGCGGACCAGCGACTTCGGCGCCTTCTGCGCGCAGATCGCGGTGCTCACCAGGGACCACAAGATCGCGCTGCGCGAACTGCTGCCGACCGATGAATCGCTGGAGAGCGTCTTCGGCTACCTGATCTCGAGCCAAGGGAGCTGACCGTCATGTCGGCCTACTTCAACCCGACGATCGCCGCGCTCACCGTCCGCGCGACGCTGGGCCGCAGGCGCGCGTTCCTGTTCGCGATCCCGGCCGTGATCCTCATCGCGCTCACCCTGGTGCTGCGCGCGTCCACGGCACCGGGCGCGGACGTGCTGTGGCCGGACCGGGTGCTCGGCGACTTCGGCTTCTCGGTGCTGCTGCCGCTCACCGCGCTGATCGTCGGCACCGGCGTGCTCGGCGCCGAGATCGACGACGGCAGCGCCATCCACCTGCTGGCCACGCCGGTCCGCCGCGGGTCCGTCGTGGTGACCAAGTTCGCGGTCGCCGCGGCGGTGACGGCGCTCTTCGCCGCCGTGCCCGAGCTGGTGGCCGGCCTGCTCGCCCCGAACAGCGGCGAGTCTCGCGGTCGCCCTGTTCGTCGGCGCCCTGGCCGGGTCGGTGATCTACAGCGCGGTGTTCGTGCTGGCCTCGGTGCTGACCACCCGCGCGATCGCGTTCGGCCTGCTCTACGTGCTGATCTGGGAGGGCCTGCTCAGCAACCTGGTCGGCGGCGCCCGCATCCTGTCGATCGCGCACTACTGCCTCGGCATCGCCAACGCCATCCACCCGGACCCGAACCTCAACGCGGGCCTCACGCTCGCCACCTCGGTGATCCTCGGCGCCATCGTGACCGTCGGCGCCCTCGATCCTCGCCACCCGCCGCCTGTCGGCCTTCGCCATCCAGGGCGAGCCCGCCTAGCGCACCCCCGCCGCACCCCATCGAGCGACGCAACGGCGTTCCGTCATCCCCACGACTGGAAACGCCATATCCCCCACCCGGCCGCGTCGCTCGCCATCGGATAACAGCAAGAAGCGCCCGCAGGGCGCAACGCGACGAGGCTAGGCGCGCGGGCGGGGCGTCGCCAGCCGGTTGCTGGCCTGGGTCCACCGGTCGAGCAGGTCGGCGGTGGCGCCCGAGTCGACCGCCGCGGCCGCCCGGGCCAGCCCGTCGCCCAGCGCCTTGGCCAGCGAGTCGGAGTCGAGCAGTCACCGACCGCCGGAGCCGCCGGAGCAGCCCAGCCGGGCGGCGGTCATCGCGGCGGCCGCGTTGAGCAGCACGATGTCGCGGACCGGGCCGGCCTGGCCGGCCAGCACCGCGCCGCACCACGCGCGGCGTTTGCGGCCGGGTCGCCGCCGCGCAGGTCGCGAGGGACGCCCGCGGCAGCCCCAGCGCGGCCGGGTCGAACGAGGTCACCGTCACCGCGCCGTCGCAGGCGACCCAGACGGTCGACGGCCCGGTCGTGCTGAGCTCGTCGAGGCCGCCGTCGCCGTGGAACACCAGGGCCGACTCCCCGCGCTCGGCGTACACCCCGGCCAGCACCGGCCCCATCGCCGGGTCGGCGATGCCGACCGCCAGCGACGTCGGCCGGGCCGGGTTGGTCAGCGGCCCCAGGTAGTTGAACGCCGTCGGCACCCCGAGGTCGCGCCGCACCGGGCCGGTGTGCCGGAAGCGCCGGGTGGTACAGCGGCCGCGAACAGGAACGCGATGCCGACCTCGGCGAACAGCGCCTCGGTGGCGGCCGCGGGCAGGTCGATCACCACCCCGAGCGCCTCCAGCACGTCGGCCGCGCCGCAGGCCGAGGACGCCGCCCGGTTCCCGTGCTTGACCATCGGCACCCCGGCCGAGGCCGCCACGATGGTCGCCATCGTGGACACGTTCACCGTGTGCAGGCCGTCGCCGCCGGTCCCGACCAGGTCGGTGACCGGGCCGGGGATGCGTGATCGGGGTCGCGTGCGCCAGCATCGACGCCGCCAGCCCGGCCATCTCGGCCGCGGTCTCGCCCTTGGCCCGCAGCGCCACCCCGAACCCGGCGATCTGGGCGGGCGAGGCCGCCCCCTCCATGATCTCGTTCATGGCCCAGGCGGTCTGCTCGGCGGTCAGCGCCCGCCGCCCGATGAGCGCGCGGATCAGCGCCGGCCAGCTCGGAGTGTCCATCGGTTGGCACCTATTCAGGAGGGGGCGGCCGCACCTGACAGGCGGAGCAAACGGTCCGTTCGATATCGTTATGCTTTTGAGCTCTTTACTGCTCGGTCGATGGGCGGCCGACGCGCGGCCCGCGACCGCATGAGCGCGGCCACCTCCTTGGCCAGCGCGACCGGGTCGATCGGGTGCGCGATCACCGCTTCCGCCCGGGACCAGGTCGCGAGCCAGCGGTCGTCGGCCCGGCCGATGACCAGCAGCGCCGGCGGGCAATTGTAGATCTCGTCCTTGGCCTGGCGGCTGACGCCCATGCCGCCGGCGGGCTGCGCCTCGCCGTCGAGCACCATGACATCCGATGCCGCCCGCGTCGAGCAGCCGGAACAGCGCCGGCGCGGTCGCCACCTCGACGATCTCCGCTTCCGGCGCGTCAGGGGCGGGGCGAACGCCGATCGCGAGCTTCATCTCTGCCCGCGTGTCGGCGTCGTGACTGTAAACAACGACCTTCATGGACCAGCATCCTACTGGTCCGCGGCGGCCGCCGCGGCGCGCGCGGGCGATCGCGGCCGCCCGGCGGCAGGCCCGCGCGGAAACCGACGGCCGCCGCGTCGGATCTTCCAGGGAACTTGGACCAAAGTCGGGGGGTCGGCTGCGGATCCCCTACGGGGTGTCGTAATAATGGCGATCGTGGCGACGACATCCGTGACCGAGACGGCACCGGTACCGCGCAGTCCGGCCAGCAGACCGAACTTGGTGAGTGTGGGCACCATCATCTGGTTGTCCAGCGAGCTCATGTTCTTTGCTGCGCTGTTTGCGATGTACTTCACGATCCGTTCGGTAGACAAAGGCCAGGGCCTCCCGTGGCCCATGGCTCATCTGAACATCCCGCTTGGCTCGACCAACACGACCGTGCTCGTGTTGTCGTCGGTTACCTGCCAGATGGGCGTGTTCGCGGTTGAGCGTGGCCAGATCAGGCGTGCGGCAAGCATTTGGAACTTCATGAAGTGGGGGCTGCGCGAGTGGTACGTGCTCTCCTTCCTCATGGGCCTGTACTTCGTGTGCGGGCAGGCGTACGAGTGGTCGCAGCTGGTCGCGGAGACCACCTGACGATCTCGTCGAGCAACTACGGGTCGGTGTTCTACCTGACCACCGGGTTCCACGGCCTGCACGTGTGCCGGCGGTCTCATCGCGTTCCTGTTCTTGCTCGGGCGTACCTACGCCGCCAAGAAATTCACTCATGAACAGCAGGTCAGCGCGATCGTGGTGTCGTACTACTGGCACTTCGTCGACGTTGTCTGGATCGCGCTGTTCACGACCATCTACCTCATCCAGTAACCCAGGGGATACCGAGTGAGTTCGATCATCTCCCGGCGCAGGCACCCGGCCGCAGGCTATGCGGCCATCGCCGGCGGACTTGTCGCCGTCGGCGTGGGTTATGCCGCGCTGACCGGCGGCGGCGCGTCGGCGGCGGCACCTGCCCAGGACACAACGCAGACCTCGCAAGGTCATTCGCTGTTTATTGAAAGCTGCGCCACCTGCCACGGGCTCGACGCCCAGGGCACGTCGGTGGCGCCGTCGCTGATCGGCGCCGGCGCGGCCGCGGTGGACTTCCAGATGTCGACGGGCCGCATGCCCGCCAAGGAACTGGGCGCGGAGAACGAGCGCAAGCCGTCGGACTTCACCCCGGCGGAGATCTACGACATCGCCAGCTACATCTCCTCCCTCGGCGGCGGCCCGGCGATCCCGGCCGCCAGACCAGGTCTCGACGGCGGGCGCCAACACCGCGCTCGGCCAGGTGCTGTTCAGCACGAACTGCGCCCAGTGCCACGGCTTCGCCGGGGCGGGCGGCGCGCTGACCTACGGCAAGAACGCGCCGTCGCTCAACGCGGCCACGCCGACCCAGATTTACGAGGCGATGCTGACCGGCCCGGAGGCCATGCCGGTGTTCGGCGACGGGACGGTCACGCCGGCCGAGAAGAAGGACATCATCGCCTACATCATCGACACGCGGAACGAGGCCAACCCCGGCGGCTTCTCCCTCGGCCGGACCGGCACGGTCACCGAGGGCCTGCTGGCCTGGCTCGGCGGCCTCGGCTTCCTGGTGCTCGTCGCCATGTGGCTCACCGCCAAGCGGCGGGACCCAGTGGTCCAGGCTGGATCGGAAGGATCAGCTCTGATGAGTGAGTCTCCGGAGGAGATCTCCGGTCCGCGCCGGGTGATCGGGACTCCTTCCCCCGCGCCCCGAAGTCGGTCGACGTGGCCGTAGGAGCCGGAGGAGCCGGCGTTCTCGGCCGAGCCGTCGATGGCAGAGCACGCCAAGAACGCCGAGCGCGTCGTCGCGGCGCTGTTCATCCTCGCGTTCCTCGCGGGCTGCGGGTTCATCGCCGCCTACGTGGCCTCGAGGTCGGGGCGTCCACGATCCCGAAGGGCGCCGACGCCGGTCGTCGCCGCGCTGCGGTCGAACCTGGCGCTCGGCTCGGCGCTCGCCGTCGCGCTGCTCGCGCTCGGCACCGGCTCGATGATCTGGGTCAGGCACCTGACCCCGAACATCGAGATCGAGGAAGAGCGGCACGACCTGAACTCCGCGCCCGGCCGACCGGGCCGCGTTCCAGCGGACGTTCGCCGAGGGCGCCGCGATCTCCCAGATCACCAAGCGGCCGCTCGTCCGCCGGACGATGCTGCTGGCGACGCTGCCGCTGGCGCTGGCGCCGCTGGTGCTGCTGCGCGACCTCGGCCCGCTGCCGCAGACGAGCCTGCGGACCACGGTCTGGCGCAAGGGGCTGCGCGTGGTCACGCTCGGCGGCCTGCGGCCGCTGACGCCGGCCGACATCAGCCGTCGCCGGGCTCCATGATCACGGTGATCCCCGAGGGCTACCAGGACGACCAGGACGCGCTGGCCAAGGCGGGCGTGATCCTGATCAAGTTCGAGCCCGGCCAGCTGAACGTCCCGACGAACGTCGTCGGCGGGGTCACCGTCTCGACGCAGAACTGGACGATCGACAACACGATCGTCGCCTACTCGAAGATCTGCACCCACGTGGGCTGCCCGGTCGCGCTGTACGAGCAGACCACCCACCACATTCTCTGCCCGTGCCACCAGTCGACGTTCGACGCGTCGACCGGGGCCACCGTGATCTTCGGCCCGGCACCCCGCCCGCTGCCGCAATTGCCGCTGATGGTTGACTCCAACGGCTACATCGCGGCGGCGAGCGACTTCACCCAGCCGGTCGGACCGAGCTTCTGGGAGCGCGGATGAGCGACGACGCAGTTAAGATCCCGGCCCCCGTCTCCGGCGTGGGCGGCTGGCTCGACGACAGGTTCCACGGCGCCAAGGGCGTCCGGGTCCTGATGCACAAGGTGTTTCCCGACCACTGGTCGTTCATGCTGGGCGAGATCGCGCTCTGGTCGTTCGTGATCCTGCTGCTGACCGGGACCTACCTGGCGCTGTTCTTCGTGCCCTCGATGGCCGACGTGGTCTACCACGGCTCGTACGCCAAGCTCGACGGCATCACGATGTCGCAGGCGTACGAGTCGACGCTGAACATCTCGTTCGACGTCCGCGGCGGCCTGCTGATGCGGCAGATCCACCACTGGGCGGCCGACCTGTTCATGGTCGCGATCATGGCGCACATGCTCCGGGTGTTCTTCACCGGCGCGTACCGCAAGCCGCGCGAGATCAACTGGCTGATCGGCATCGTGCTGTTCACGCTGGGCATGCTCGAGGGCCTGTTCGGCTACTCGCTCCCCGACGACCAGCTCTCCGGCGCGGGCCTGCGGATCACCGAGGGCGTGCTGCAGGGCATCCCGATCGTCGGCACCTACGCGTCGTACTTCCTGTTCGGCGGCGCGTTCCCGGGCTCGGCTGATCATCCCCCGGATGTACATCCTGCACGTGTTCCTGATCCCGGGCCTGATCCTGGCGCTGATCACCGCGCACCTGTTCATCATGTTCCACCAGAAGCACACGCAGATGCCGCTGAAGGGGAACACCGAGAAGAACGTGGTCGGGCAGCCGTTCTTCCCCTACTTCCTGCTCAAGGGCCAGGCCTGGTTCTTCTTCATCTTCGGCGCGCTGGTCCTGCTGGCGACGTTCGCGCAGATCAACCCGATCTGGCAGTACGGCCCGTACACCCCGCTGGCGATCTCGTCGGCGTCGCAGCCCGACTTCTACATGGGCATCCTCGAGGGATCCCTGCGCATGATGCCCGCCTGGGAGATCAACTTCCTCGGGCACACGCTCTCGCTCTCGGTGCTCATCCCGGCGCTGGTGCCGCTCGGCATCATCTTCACCGGCGCCGGGCTGTGGCCGTTCTTCGAACAGTGGGCGACCGGCGACAAGTCGTTCCACAACATCAACGACCGGCCGCGCAACGCCCCGGTCCGCACCGGCGTCGGCGTGGCGGCGGTCCTGCTTCTACGGCGTGCTGTGGGCCGAGGGCGCGAACGACGTGCTCGCCGACCGGTTCGACGTGCCGCTGTACACGATCACCTGGATCTCCAGATTCGCGGTGTTCATATTGCCCATCGGCGGTTATTACGTCACCAAACGGATATGCCTCGGCCTGCAGCGCAAGGACGCCGAGCTGCTCACCCACGGGGTGGAGATCGGCATCATCCACCAGCTGCCGAACGGCGAGTTCGTCGAGGAGGAGCGCCCGCTGACCGAGGAGGAGCGCGCGGTCGTCGACTCCAAGCACGTCTTCGAGGCGCTGCCGACGCCGGCCGAGGCGGACGCCAACGGCGTCCCCGCCCCGGCCGCCCGCGGCCCGCTCGGCTGGGCCAGGGCGGTACGCCAACCGGGCCTTCACCGAGACCGTCGAGCCAGCCAACGGCCACAACGGTCACGGCTACGGCGGAACGGCCACGGCGAGCGAGGGCAACGGCCACGAGGCGATCGAGGGCGGCGAGCACGCCGCCATCGGCGCGGACGGCGGCGACGGCAACGACTCGCTCGAGGAGTAGCAAAGCTCTATCATGCCGGGGGGACGACCCGGCCCAAACCCGCCCGCGCATGGGCGGCGCCTGCCCCACCATTCCCCCTGGCCCCCGCCATGGGGCGCCTGCCCTCCATTCCCACCCGGTGTAGGAGCTGGAGCCCTGCCCCGGCGGTCCTCGTGGCGCTGGCGGGCCCGCCCCCCATTTCCCATGGCGTTGGGCCCCGTGCGGGGCGGCTGCTCCTCCCTGTCCCTGATCGGCGCGCTTGACGGGGGGACGCGGGCGGGGCGATGCTCAAGGCAGGCCGCCGCGCGAGCGGCCCGCGGCGACAGCGCTGTCGCAGAGGCGGAGGGCGGGGCAGTGTCCGCCGACCGCCGGACCGCAGAGCACAGGCGCGGCTCTCGCCTGGCCGTCCTCCGGCCCGATGCGGCCGTCGCCTCGGCCGCCGCCGCTGCTATCGCGGTTCCGGCTGATGCCGCCGCCCGGGCGGCCGGGCTGATCGCCATCGCCGAGGACCTGGCGGGCGAGTTCTCGCTGCGCCCGCTGCTGCAGCGCATCCTGCTGCGCTGCACCGAGTTGCTCGGCTGCACGGCCGGGTCGATCTGCAGCGTCGACGAGGCCGCCGGGACCTACCGCAAGGAGGCCGACATCGGCGTCGCCTGCCAGTCCGGCCAGGTCTTCCCGCTCAGCGAGGGGATGACGGGGGCGGTGGTGGCCCGGCGCGGGCCGGTCTGGTTCGACCGCTACGACCAGGTGCCGGGCGGGCACGTGGCCGCGGCCGAGCGCGCCACGCTGCGCGGGGTCATCGGCGTGCCGCTGGAGTGGCGCGGGCGGGTCATCGGCGCCTGCGTGGTATTCAGCCGAGACGATCGCCGGGTATTCGGCCCCGACGACGCGGAACTGCTCGAACTGTTCGCCCGGCACGCCGCGATCGCGCTGGCGACCGCGCGGATGCACGAGGAGGCCGAGGAGCGCGCCCGCGCCGAGGCGACCGCGAGCGAGCGCGACCGGCTGCTGGGGGAGATCGAGGAAAGCCTCGGGCGGCGCCTGATGTCGATCCGGCTGCACCTCGACGCGGCCGAGGCGGATCTGGCCGAGACCGCCAAACGGGCGGCCGAGCTCCGCCGCGCCGGGGGAGCCGTGGCGCGGGCCGCGGCTGCGGGTGCTCGTCGCCGCGGCCCGGCCGCTGCTGCGGGCCGGGGTGGCCCGGCTGCTGTCGGCCGGCGAGCCGGGGTTCGAGGTGGTGGGCGAGGCGGCCGCGACCGAGGCCGCGCTGGCGGCCTGCCGGGAGCTTGAGCCGGATGTCGTGCTGGCTGACCTGGGCCTGCCCGCGGTGGCGACCGTGCTGCTGGCGGCCTTCCCCGGCCTGGCGGTGGTGGGTCTGTGCGAGGCCGGCGACGACACGCTGGTCGCCGCCGCGATCCGGGCCGGCGCGCTCGGCTGCGTGGACACGGGGGCGGACGGCCCCGAGCTGGCCCGGGCGGTCGTCGCGGCCGCCCGGGGCCAGGCGATCCTGTCCGGCCCGGTGCTCGACCGGCTGCACCGCGGGCTGCGCGAGGCCGGGCATGAACAGCTCACCAGGCGGGAACGACAGGTACGCGGCCTGATGGAGCTGGGGCTCCCGGACAAGGTCATCGCCGAGCGGCTGGTGCTGTCGATCAAGACCGTCGAGAAGCACGCGGGCGCGGTGCTGCGGAAGACGGGGGCCAGGAACCGCACCGAGCTCGCCGCCCAGGCGAACCGGGCGCGGGGGACCAGGGAGGCGACGTCGCGGGAGGTAGGGGAAGCCCTCAGCTGAAAGCGGGGGATTCCACCGATTCGCGCGGCCGGGGGGCAGCCTAGGTTCGAAATCGTCACCCTGATTGCGAGGAGGCGTCAGCGCGTGCCCGTCGTGTCACTGAAGGAGATCGTCGACCGGGCGTTCAGCGAGCGCTACGGCGTCGCCGCGATCAACGTGGTCAACGACCTGACCATGGAGGCGGTGCTGGCGGCGGCGGTGGAGCAGCGCGCCCCCGTCATCATCCAGACGTCGGTCAAGACGGTGCGCTCCATCGGCGTCGACCTGCTGTTCGCCATGTGGCGCGAGATGACGGCGGGGATCGAGGTCCCGGTGACCCTGCACCTCGACCACTGCCCGGACCGCGAGTTCATCAGCGTCTGCCTGCGCAAGGGCTGGAACTCGGTCCTGTTCGACGGCTCGCGGCTGCCGGTGGCGGAGAACCTGCGGCTGACGGTCGATATCGTGGCCGAGGCGCGGTCGGCCGGCGCCAACGTCGAGGGCGAGATCGAGGCCATCACCGGCGTCGAGGACGGCATCGGCTCCGACGAGGAGGCGGCCCGGGAGTCGCTGCCGGTCGCACTCGACTTCATCCGCAAGACCGGGATCGACGTGTTCGCGCCCGCGATCGGAAACGCGCACGGGGTCTACAAGTCCGAGCCGCGGCTGGACGCGGAGCGGGTCTCCGACATCGTGGCGGCCGAGCCCATCCCGATCGCCCTGCACGGCGGCACCGGGATGACCGACGCCCAGTTCACCGACCTGATCGCCCGCGGCTGCGCCAAGGTGAACATCTCCACCGCGCTGAAGATCACCTACATGAAGTCCAACCTCGCCTTCCTGACCGGCGCCGAGAGCCGCAACAGCTGGGATCCGCCGTCGCTGTTCGCCGCGGTGCGCGCCGACGTGATGGCGATGGCGGCCGACCACATGCGCCGGTTCGGCAGCGTGGGCCGGGCATGGTGACGCCGCGGCGGCCCGAGCAGGCGCTCATCCTCGACTGCGACGGCGTGCTGGCCGACACCGAGCTGCACGGCCACCTGGTGGCGTTCAACCAGGTCTTCGAGGAGTTCGGGCTGCCCGTCCGGTGGTCGGCCGGGGAGTACCGGGAGAAGGTCCGCATCGGCGGCGGCAAGGAACGGCTGGCCAGCCTGCTCACCCCGGAGTTCATCGCGGCGGCGGGGCTGCCCGCGGACGCCGCCGGGCAGCAGGCCGCCGTCGCCGCCTGGCACCGCCGCAAGACCGAGATCTACACCGGCCTGGTCGCGCGGGGCGCGGTCCCGCCCCGGCCGGGGGTGGCCCGCCTGGTGGGCGAGGCGCTGACGGCCGGGTGGCTGGTGGCGGTCGCCTCGACGTCGGCCGAGCCCTCGGTCCGGGCGACGCTCGCGCGCGCCGTGGGCGAGGAAACCGCCCGCGACCGGGTGGCCGTGTTCGCCGGCGACGTGGTCCCGCGCAAGAAGCCGGCCCCGGACATCTACCTGCTCGCGCTGCGCACGCTGGGGGTGCCCGCCGGCGGGCGATCGTCGTCGAGGACTCGCGCAACGGGCTGCTGGCGGCCGTCGGGGCGGGGCTGACCTGCCTGGTGACCGTCAACGAGCTCACCGCGGGGGAGGACTTCAGCGAGGCCGCCATGGTCGTCTCGTCGCTGGGCGATCCCGGCCCCGACGGGGAGCGCGCGGTGCTGCTGGCCAACCACAGCCAGGCGGCGGCGCCGGGCGGGCTGATCACGCTGGCGGACCTGGACGGCCTGCTGCCCGGCACCGGGGCAGCGCCGGGAACGGAGGGAACGAGCATGTCAGAAGCGGACTTGGCCGACGTCGAGGCGGTGGTGCAAGACCATCGCCACGACCGCGGTGGACAACGAGAAGTACTTCGGCGACCTGGACGCGGTGGTCGGCGACGGCGACTTCGGCTACTCCATGGCGCGCGGCTTCGAGCTGGTGCTATCCGGCTGGGACGGCTTCGACCGGACCGATATCGGCACCTTCCTGAAGAAGGTCGCGATCATGATCACCAGCCGCATCGGCGGGACCTCGGGCCCGATCTGGGGCACCGCCTTCCTGCGCGCGGGCAGCACCGCCGGCGCCGTGACCGAGCTTGACGGCGGCCAGGTGGTGGCGATGCTGCGGGCGTCGATCGCCGGGATCAAGGCGCGCGGCAAGTCCGACCTGGGCGACAAGACGCTGCTTGACTCGCTCGAGCCCGCCGTCGACGTCATCGAGGAGCAGGTCAAGGCGGGGCAGCCGGCCGCCGCGGTGCTGCGGGCGGCGGCGCCACCGCGCGCGAGCGGGCGGAGGCGACCAGGCAGATGATCGCCAAGCGCGGCCGGGCCTCCTACACCGGCGAGCGCAGCATCGGCACCCTGGACGCCGGCGCCGTCGCCGTCGCCGTCATGTTCGAAGCGCTCGCCGACGAGTGGGCCAAACGCCCGGCGTCCGCCTGACCAGCCGATGACCCGAACCGACGAGCCCGAGACCGTGACCGACGACAACCGTGACCAATGGAGGCACTGTCGTGAAGAAATTCGTTAACGACCCCAGGCAGTTCGTTCCGGAAATGCTCAAGGGGATTGCGCTGGCCAACCCGGACACGCTCAAGTACATCCCCGAGTACAACCTCATCATGCGGGCCGACGCCCCGCGCGACGACAAGGTCTCGATCGTCCAGGGATCCGGATCCGGCCACGAGCCCGCGCACGTGATGGCGGTGGGCAAGGGGATGCTCGACGCCGCCTGCCCGGGCGACGTCTTCGCCGCGCCGCCGATGGACTATGTGTACGAGACGACCAAGCTGCTCGCCTCGCCCCGGGGCGTGCTGCACATCATCAACAACTACACCGGCGACCGGATGGCCTTCGAGATGGGCACCGAGATGGCCGAGGCCGACGGGATCACCGTCGGCACGCTGATCGTCAATGACGACGTGGCGGTGAAGGACTCGACCTACACGGTCGGCCGGCGCGGCGTGGCCGGCAACTTCTTCGTGATCAAGGCGGTCGGCGCCGCCTCCGAGCAGGGCGCGGACCTGGAAGAGCTGCTCCGCATCGGGAACAAGGTCAATTCGGTCACCCGCACGATGGGCATGGCGCTGACCTCGTGCACCCCGCCCGCCAAGGGGTCGCCGCTGTTCGACCTGGGCGAGGACGAGATGGAGATGGGCGTCGGCATTCACGGCGAGCCCGGCCGCAGCCGCGAGAAGCTGGCCAGCGCCAACGAGATCGTCGACGAGCTGCTCGAGGCGGTGGTGACCGACCTGCCGTTCAGCTCCGGCGACGACGTGGCGCTGATGATCAACGGCCTCGGCGGCACCCCGATCAGCGAGCTCTACCTGCTCTACGGGTACGCCCACGAGCAGCTCGCCCGGCGCGGCATCAACGTCCGGCGGAACTACGTCGGCGAGTACTGCACCTCGCTCGACATGGCGGGCGCGTCGATCACCCTCAGCCGCCTCGACGACGAGGTCGGCGGCCTGCTGGCGGCGCCGGCCGAGATCGCCATCCGCACCTTCTAGGCGGGCGGGCCCGCGGGGGCGCCTGGCGCGGGTCCGCCCCGCGTCAGGCGCGGGCCCGGCGGGCGTCAGGCGTCGGCCAGGCCGATGGCGAAGGCGGCGTCGAGGTCGTGCCGGGAGTAGGTGCGGAAGGCGATGTGCGTCTGGGTGGCGGTGACCCCCGGCACCTTGTTCAGACCGCCCGGGATGACGTCGGCCAGCTCGTCGTGGGCGCGGACCCGGACGATCGCCACCAGGTCGAAGTCCCCGGTGACCGAGTAGACCTCGCTGACCGCGGGCATCTGGGCGATGACCTCGGCGACCTCGGGGATGCGGTGGATCTCGGCCTTGATGAGGACGATGGCGGTGACCACTGGGTGCCTCCCGATGTGCTGGGCTGACCGGTGCGCATAGCCGGGCACGGTACGGCCGACGCCGGCTGGCCGCAGTGGCCGCCGGCTGTCGCGGTCCAACCCTATCGCCGGGGCCCGGCCGCGCGTTAGGCGAGGCCGCGCGCCGCCCGCGACCGCCCGCGTGAACGGCCGCAGCAGCCGCGCCAGCAGGCCCCGCACCCGGTGACGGCGGGCCGCCGCGGCCGCCGTCACCGCGTCGCGCTGGGCGAGCCAGGCGTCGAGCTCGGCCAGGGTGGTGACCTCACCGCGGTCGGCCAGCCGCGCCAGCAGCCGCCCGAGCACGGCCGCGGTCGCCCGCGCGTCGTCCAGCGCCCGGTGCGATGGCCGGACGGGCGTGCCGAAGAAGGTGGCCAGCGTCGCCAGCTTCCGGTCCGGCACCTCCTGCGGGATGGCCATCAGGTGCCGTGCCAGCCGGACCGTGTCCAGCACCTCGAAGCCCGGCCAGTCCACTCCCGTGCCGGTGCACGCGGCGGTCAGGAACCGCAGGTCGAACGGGGCGTTATGGGCCACCAGGACGCTGCCGCGGGCGAAGGCCAGCAGCCCGGGCAAGACGGCGGCGACGGTCGGGGCGCCGGTCAGCATCTGGTCGTCGATCCCGGTGAGCTCGGTGATCGGGGCGGGCACCGGCCTGCCCGGGTTGACCAGGGATCCGAACTCCGCGACGACCCGGCCGCCGCGCACCCGGACCGCGCCGATTTCGGTGATGCCCGCGTCGTCCGGCGCCCACCCGGTCGTCTCCACGTCCACCACCGTGAAGTCGAGGTCGGCGAGCCGGGCGTCCCAGACGGCACGGTCGCGGGTCTCAGTCATGATCACCACGGTAGAGCGGACCACCGACATTCCCGTTCAGGCGCGCGATCACTCCCGTTCACGAACGCGACCAGAAACGGCCGGCGGGTCAATCACACGATGATCACAATTACCGGAAGACCGGCAAATGCCGCTATCGAACTCAATAGCCTTACCAGGATTTGACACGGTAAAAGGCATGGTGAGGGAGCATGAAGGTCACGTTGCGCGCGAGACTGGCTACCCATACGTTCAGCGCGCGTCGGCGCGCCGCCCTGATCGGCGCCGCCGTCCTGGCCGCGGCCGGGCTCGCCGTCGCGGTCACCCAGAACGCGGGGGCGCTCCCGCAGCCGTCCATCACCTCGGTGCAGGCCAAGATCAACAGCCTCACCACCCAGTTCAACAAGGCCGATCAGCAGTACGACAGCGCCGCCCAGCAGCTGACCGCGGCCAAGGCCAGGCTCCGCATCGTGGACAAGCAGGAGGCGAGCGAGGAGGCCGCCTACCGGTCGGCCCGCGAGAAGATCGTGCAGATCGCCAACTCGGAGTACGAGGACTCGTCCCAGACGTCGCTGGCGGGCCTGCTCACCACCGCCGACCCCGCGCAGGTGCTGGCCGAGGCGTCGATCGTCACCCAGCTGACCGACAGCCGCAGCGAGCAGACCTCGATCTTCTTCACCGACGCGACCGAGCTCAGCAACGTGCAGCAGGAGCAGCAGCGCACGGAGCAGGGCATCGCCCAGCTGGCGGCGGAGACGTCGCACACCAAGAACCACATCCTGACCCTGCTCGACGACCAGAAGTCGATCCTCAGCTCGCTCACCGCCCAGCAACAGCAGCAGGTGAACACCGCGACCGCCACCGGCGGTGGCGACGGCACCAGCACCACCGGCCACTACACCGGCCCGACGGGCACGCAGGCGGACACCGCCGTGGCCTTCGAGTTCGCCCAGCTCGGCTGCCCCTACGTCTACGGCGCGACCGGCCCCTGCGACCAGGGCTTCGACTGCTCGGGCCTGGCGATGTCGGCCTGGGCGTCGGCCGGGGTGAGCATCCCGCGCGACACCTTCGAGCAGTGGGCGGCGCTGCCGCACATCCCGGTGGCCGACATCAAGCCGGGTGACCTGCTGTACTACGACGGCATCGGGCACGTGGCGATGTACGTCGGCGGCGGCATGATCATCGACGCGCCGCAACCGGGGCAGGTCGTGCGCGAGCTCCCGATGGACACCTCGTGGTACGCCGACAACCTCGACGGCGCCGCCGTCCCGTAAGAGCCGCTGCCCCCGCTGTCTACACTGGCTGGCACCATGCGGCGCACGCTGATCGTCACCAATGACTTCCCGCCCCGGCAGGGCGGCATCCAGTCGTTCGTGCACGAGCTCGCCCTCCGCCTCGACCCCGGGGACCTGACCGTCTACGCCCCGAAGTGGGACGGCGCGGCCGAGTTCGACGCCCGCCAGCCGTTCGAGGTGGTGCGGCACCCCACGTCGCTGATGATCGGCGGCCCGGACGTCACCCGCCGCGCCGCCGAGCTGGTGCGGTCGCGCGGGGCCGAGGTCGTCATCTTCGGCGCCGCCGCCCCGCTCGGGCTGATCACCCCGGCGCTGCGCCGGGCCGGCATCGGCAAGGCCATCGCGATCACGCACGGCCACGAGGCCGGCTGGGCGGCGCTCCCGGTGGCCAGGAACCTGCTCCGCCGCATCGGCGAGCGGACCGACGTCGTCACCTACCTGGGGGAGTACTTCCGGGTCCGGCTCGCGCGGGCGCTCACCCCGGCCGCGGCGGCGCGGCTGACCCAGCTCCATCCCGGCGTGGACGCGGCCGCCTTCCGGCCCGACCCGGCCGCCCGCGCGGCGATCAGGGCAGCGGTACCGCCTGGCCGACCGCCCGGTGGTGGTCTGCGTCTCCCGCCTGGTCCGCCGCAAGGGCCAGGACACGCTGCTGCGCGCGTGGCCCGAGGTGATCAAGCGGGTCCCCGACGCGGCCCTGCTCATCGTCGGCGCGGGCCCGTACGGGACGGACCTGCGGCAGCAGGCGCAGCGGTCCGGGCTTACCTCCTCGGTCCACTTCACCGGCCCGGTCGCGCAGGGCGAGCTGCCCGCGCACTACGCGGCGGGCGACGTCTTCTCCATGCCCTGCCGCACCCGGCGCGGCGGCCTCGACGTCGAGGGCCTCGGCATCGTCTACCTGGAGGCCTCCGCGGCCGGCCTGCCGGTCGTGGGCGGCGACTCCGGCGGTGCCCCCGACGCCATCCTGGAAGGCGAGACCGGCTACGTGGTCGGCGGGCGCGACGTGGCGGCCCTGTCCGGCCGGCTGGCCGCCCTGCTGTCCGATCCCGCGTTCGCCAAGGCGATGGGCGAAAAGGGCCGCGCCTGGGTGGAGCGCGACTGGTCCTGGGACCAGACCGCAACCCGCCTGCGCACCCTCATCGAATCCCCCTAACCACCCGCACCACGCTTCCCACTGACCCCAGCCCGCAGCCATGATCACGAAAACTTTTTTTATAGCGAAGACTTTTCGTGCGTATGGCACGAATTCTTTACGTCCAAAAAATACTCTTCGTGATCACAGCGCCCCAGCCGCACTCACCGTGTGAATTGACGATACGCAAGCGCATCAGCGTGACTGTCCTGCCGCGAAATGACCGAAACGCGCCAGGGCGCGCTGTCAGGTAGGCACTTCGGCTACGAGTAGAGGGCGTCGATCTCGCCGGCGAACTCCTTGGCCAGGACGGAGCGCTTGATGCCGAGCTTGGCCGACAGGTGGCCGTCCTCCTGGGTGAAGTCGACGTCGAGGATGCGGAACTTCTTGATCGCCTCGGCCCGGGAAACGGCCTGGTTGGCGTCGTCCACCGCTTCCTGGATGTCGGCCCGCAGGTCCGGGTCGTCGCGCAGGTCCGCCACGGTCGCGTCGGCCGGCTTGCCGTGCCGCGCCTTCCACGGCCCGAACGCCTCGGGGTCGATCGTGACCAGCACGCCGATGAACGGCCGCCCGTCGCCGACCACCATGCACTGGCTGATCAGCGCGTGCATCCGCATCCGGTCCTCGAGTACCGCGGGGGCGACGTTCTTGCCGCCGGCGGTGACGATGATCTCCTTCTTCCGGCCGGTGATGGACAGGAAGCCCTCGTCGTCGAGCTCGCCCAGGTCACCGGTGGCGTACCAGCCGTCGGCGGTGAACGCGTCCTTGGTCGCCTCGTCGTTGTGCCAGTAGCCGGGGAAGATCGACTTGCCGCGGACCAGCACCTCGCCGTCTCGTCGGCGATCCGCACGGCGACGCCGGGCAGCGGCAGGCCCACGGTGCCGATCTTCTGCCGGTCCGGCCGGTTCACCGACACCGGCGCGCTCGTCTCGGTGAGCCCGTACCCCTCGAGGACGGCGACGCCGACGCCGCGGAAGAAGTGCCCGAGCCGTGGGGCGAGCGCCGCGCCGCCGGAGATCGCCAGGGCGGCCCGGCCGCCGAGGGCGGCCCGGAGCTTGTTGTAGACCAGCCGGTCGAAGACGGCGTGCTCGGCCCGCAGCCGCAGCCCGGGGCCGGCGGGGAGCCGAGCGACTCGCTGTAGGCGACGGCGGTCGCCGCGGCGCGGGCGAAGATCTTGCCCCTGCCGTCGGCCACCGCCTTGGCCTCGGCGCCGTTGTAGACCTTCTCGAAGACCCGGGGCACCGCGAGCACGAAGGAAGGCTGGAACGACGCCAGCTCAGGCAGCAGGTTCGCCATGTCGTCGCAGTGGCCAAGCACGATCCCCGACTCCAGGCAGCCGATCTCGATGACCCGGGCGAAGACGTGCGCGAGCGGCAGGAACAGCAGCGTGGAGGCTCCGCTGACGGAGTGGATGGCCGCCAGCGGCCCCATGAACGTGTTGCGGATGACACTGAGCAGGTTCTCGTGGGTGAGCTCGCACCCCTTGGGCCGCCCGGTGGTGCCCGAGGTGTAGATGACCGTGGCCAGGTCGGCGGCGGCGGCGGACGTGGCCCGCTCGGCCGCGGTCGGCGTCGCTGACATCGCCGCCGCCGGCGATGAGCTTGTCCAGGTCCTCCCGCAGCCGCCAGAGGTGCTCAAGGGCCGGCAGGCGGTCGCGGGCGGCGGCGATCATCTGCTCGAACCCGTCGGTCTCGACGATGACGGCGCGGGCGGCGGAGTCGGACAGGATCCATTCGGCCTGCTCGGCCGAGGACGTCTCGTAGATCGGGACCACGACCGCGCCGACGCTCCAGAGCGCGTAGTCAAGCAGCGTCCACTCGTAGCGGGTGTGCGACATGAGCGCCACCCGGTCGCCGGGGGCGACGCCGGCCGCGATCAGCCCCTTCGCCGCCGCCCGCACCTCCGCGGCGAACTGGCTGGCGGTGACGTCCTGCCAGCCGCCGGCGCGCGTCCTTGCGGCGCAGCATGACAGCCCGTGGCTGCTCGGCCGCGCGGCGTGTCACGATGTCGGCCAGATTGGCCGATGCGGGGATCTCCGCTAGGGCAGGCATGCTGTACTCGCGCACGACAACTCCGTTCCTCGTCCACCCGAGTCTATGTTTATCCCATGCGGGTTCACCTAGTCAGCGATGTGCACGGCACCGCGGATGCGCTGGCGCAAGCCGGCGACGGCGCGGACATGCTGATCTGTCTCGGCGACATGCTGCTCTTCCTCGACTACGCGGACCACACGCAGGGCATTTTCGCAGAGCTTTACGGCGCTGAGAATGCCCGGGAGTACATCGATCTGCGCACCCAGCGGCGGTTCGACGAGGCCAGGCAGCTCACCAGGCGGATCGCGTCCAGGCTGACCGCCGAGCGCGGCACTGACCTGCGCACGCTGACCGAAGAGGTAATCAGGAAGCAGTACGCGGCGATGTTCGGCGCGCTGGCCGAGCCCGCCTACCTCACCTACGGCAACGTGGACGTGCCGCGCATCTGGGACGACTACCGCAAGCCGGGCCACCAGGTGATTGACGGCGGCCGCGTGGTGGTAAGCGCTGGCGGGGGCGGGCGGTCGGGCGAAGAGGAACTGACGTTCGGGTTCGCCGGAGCCGGGCTGATCTCTCCGTACCGCACGCCCAATGAGATCCCGCCGCAGGAGTTCGAGGCCAAGCTGGACGCGGTCGGCGCGGTCGACGTGATCTGCACGCATATCCCGCCCGCCATCCCGGAGCTGCTGTACGACACGGTGGCCCGCCGGATGGAGACCGGGTCCACCGCGCTGCTCGACCTGATCCGCCGCACCCAGCCCCGGTACGCGTTCTTCGGCCACGTGCACAACCCGCTGGCGCGCCGGGTCCGCGTCGGACGCACCGAGTGCGTCAACGTCGGCCACTTCCGGGCCACCCGCGTCCCCTACGTCATCGACCTGTGACGGCCCACATCGAATAACAGCAAGAAGTTTGAAGTGCGGCCGACTGACTGGAGCGCGCAGGTGCCGGCGCGAGTTACGCTGCGAGTATGAGCGAAGAGCCGGGCAGCGACCCGATCGGTGATCTCCAGCGTTGGCTGATGAGGGCGGGTGCGCGCAGCGTTACCAGTCAAGTGACGAACCGGGTGCGGTCCACCGTCGGCAGCGCCACCGGCAGTGCGCGCAAGCGCGCCGACGTCTGGGATACCGCGACCACCGAGGTACCGACCGACGAGCCGCCGGAGTGCCAGTGGTGCCCGATCTGCCGGGCCGCCCGCCGCGCCCGGGACGGGAGCGTACCCGCGGCCGGCCTGAGCGGGCAGTTCGCGGGCGCCGCCGACGCCCTGGCCGGGCTCACCAGGGACGCGTTCAGCCTCTTCGACGCGGCGCTGCGGACCCCGCCGCCCCGGCCGACCGGCAGCACCACGACCACCAGGTCCACCAGCACCTGGGCAGGCGCCACCAGCACGCCGCCTCCCGCGCCGAGCACGCCGGCGCCGGGCACGCCGGCGCCGAGCGCATCAGCGCCGAGTTCGCCGCCCGCGCCGGATAAGCCGCCCACCATAACGTGGGTGAGCTCAGACGACGGCACCGTCGTCGGGCCCGGAGTCGGGTGGCCGACCGTTGTCCATCCGCAGTACGAGCACGACGAAGCCGCCCACGAAGGCGGCGACCGCGAGGAACGCGGCGAGCCCGGAGATGGTGGCCCCGATGGCGGTAGCGATCAGCAGGTAGAGGGGACCTCCGAATAGCGCGATCCAGGCGAGCTTGGTAGCGGGCTCCAGCCTGGGCAGCGGCGGCGGCACCGGCGGCACGAAGTGCTCGTCGGCCGGGTCCTCGGGCAGCGGTGCGTCCCGCGGCCCGGGGCCGGCCGTGCTGGCCTGGCTGGCCGGGTAGGGCCACGGGTCGTCCGCTATCGGCGGCATGACCGGCAGCCCGGGCAGTCCGGTCGGGTTGGTGGGCGGCTCGCCCGGCTGCGCGTCGGCGGGCATCGTGTCCGGGGCCGGCCCCATGGTCGGGGTGACCCCCACCGGGCCCGCCAGGTCTTCCCGGTCCGGCCAGGGGGTTTCCCCCTCGTCGGGCGCGGGCGCGCCGAATCGGGCGACTAGGTCGAGCCAGACGGCCTCGTCACCGTCTCCTCCGCCTGTCGCGTTGCCGCCAGCGCCGGTTCCGCCCGGCACATCCCCGTCAGCCACAGTGCAGTCCTTTATACCCGCTTCTCCGCCGCCTCGCGCCCTCGAATTTCCGCTGACAGCGAGACGTCACTCTGTCTGTGAACGCACATGACCGCGGATGAATGCCAGGGTGCCATCGAAGATCTCCGGTGCGTCGTTGTCAAGCGTCGCGACATGGTAGCTGTTGCTCAGCGGCCGCACCTGCGCGCCCGGCAGCGCCGTCATCAGCACCTTCATGCTGGCCGGGCCGACCACATGATCTTCGGTGGAACGGAACACCAGCAGCGGCTGGGTGACCGACGGCAGCGACTGCGCCGTGGCCCGCCACATCGCGGGCATTGTCGCCACCGACGCTACCGGCGTCCGCTTGGCCGCCCGCTCGGCCACGCCGTCTTTCTTGATGTCGCCGCCGATGGACTTCACCGACTTCACCGCGTACTTGAGCGCCGGCGCCAGCGCGATCAGCGGGGTGTCGCCGGCCAGCGAGGGGTTCACCACGACGACGCCGCTGACCTGGGCGCCCTGCGTCTCGGCGAGCCGCAGGGCCAGGCAGCCGCCCATCGAGATGCCGGCCACGAAGACCTGGGAGCAACGCGACGAGAGCTCGGCGAAGGCGCGCTCGGCGTCGGCGTACCAGTCGGTCCAGCCCGTCTTGGCCAGGTCCTGCCAGGTCCCGCCGTGCCCGGCGAGCAGCGGCGCGCGGACGGTAAGCCCGGCCGCGGCCAGGTGCGAGGCCCAGTCGCGGATCGTTTGCGGGCTGCCGGTGAAGCCGTGCAGGACGAGGACCCCAACCGGACCGCCGTCGGCGGCGAACGGCTCGGCGCCCGGCGGCCCGGCGGCACCCGGCCGGGCGGTCCCGGCGTCAGGAGAAAGGGACGACACCCCCGAATAGTCCCACGGAAGCCCGCCGCCCCGCAGCAGGAGGGTGCCCCGACGCGGCCCAGGCGAAGAAACGGCCCGTTCCCCATCGCCATGATCGTGCGGCCCGCGCCACTGGCCATGGCCTGTGCCACTCACGTCTGTCACCCCTGTGATCACCGGCGGGACGTGCGACTATGTGTTTGTGTTCTATTGGGTAGCGAAGTACACGCTGGGCATCGCGCTGAAGCTGACGTTCCGGCCCTGGTCGCGCGGGCGCAAGAATGTGCCGCGGCGCGGGCCGGTCATCCTGGTGAGCAACCACCTGTCGTTCGCCGACCATTTTTTCGGGCCGCTGCCGCTGCCGCGCAAGGTGGTGTTCCTGGCCAAGTCGGAGTACTTCACCGGCAAGGGCGTCAAGGGGCTGCTGTCCAAGGCGTTCTTCAGCGGGGTCGGCCAGATCCCGATCGACCGGGCCGGCGGCGACGCCAGCGACCGCGCGCTCCGGTCCGGCCTGCGCGTGCTGGCCGAGGGCAACGTCCTCGGCATCTACCCGGAGGGCACCCGCTCACCCGACGGGCGGCTTTACAAAGGCAAGACCGGCGTGGCCCGCCTGGCGCTCGAGTCGCGGGCGCTGGTGGTGCCGTGCGCCATGATCGGCACGTTCGAGTTCCTGCCGCCCGGCACGCTCCACCCGCAGCTGAAGATCAGGCCGGGGGTGATCTTCGGCCCGCCGATGGAGTTCTCCCGTTACTACGGCAAGGAGACCGACCGGGCGGCGCTGCGCGCGGTGACCGACGAGATCATCGCCGAGATCGCGAAGCTGTCGGGCCAGGAGTACGTCCCCATCTACGCCGCGGAGGCGAAGGCGCAGCTGCAAGCGGACAAAGCGGCCAAAGCGGCCAACAAGGACTCTTCGGGCGCACGTGAACTACCCGGATCAGAGTTACTGGTGAGTTACCTGGCAACGATGTCCGGCGATTCCTTGCAAGAACGTTAAGGACGGCTAGGCTTTGCCCTATGCGAGTGGGAGTGCTGACCGGTGGTGGCGACTGCCCTGGGCTGAACGCCGTCATCCGCGCCGTGGTGCGCAGGGGAATCCAGGAGTACGGGCTTGAGTTCGTGGGGTTCCGCGACGGCTGGCGAGGGCCGCTCGAGGCGGACACGGTGCCGCTCGACGTGCCCGCCGTCCGTGGCATCCTGCCGCGCGGCGGCACGATACTCGGGTCGTCGCGGACCAACCCGTTCAAGGAGAGCGGGCCGGGCCGCAGCGGCGTGGCGCGGATCAAGGACAACCTGAGCGGCCTGGGTGTGGACGCGCTGGTCGTCATCGGCGGCGAGGACACGCTCGGCGTGGCCGGACGGCTGAACGCCGAGGGCATCCCCGTCGTCGGCGTGCCCAAGACGATCGACAACGACCTCGGCGCCACCGACTACACCTTCGGCTTCGACACCGCGGTGAACATCGCCATGGAGGCGATCGACCGCCTGCACACCACGGCCGAGAGCCACCACCGGGCGCTGATCGTCGAGGTGATGGGCCGTCACGCGGGCTGGATCGCGTTGCACGCGGGCCTGGCAGGCGGGGCCAACGTGATCCTCATCCCCGAGCGGCCGTTCGACATCGAGAAGGTCTGCGGCTACGTGGAGCACCGGTTCCAGACCAGGTACGCGCCGATCGTGGTGGTCGCCGAGGGGGCGCACCCGATCTCCGACGAGGCCTCGCTGACCTCCGGCGAGCTCGACGAGTTCGGCCATGTCCGGCTGGGCGGCGTCGGCTCGTTCCTGGCGCGCGAGATCGAGAAGCGGACCGGCAAGGAAGCGCGCTGCACGGTCCTCGGGCACGTCCAGCGCGGCGGCACGCCGACCGCGTTCGACCGCGTGCTCGCGACCCGGTTCGGCCTGCGCGCGGTCCAGGCGGTTTACGACGAGGCGTTCGGCACGATGGTGGCGCTGCGCGGCACCCAGATCGAGCTCGTCCCGATCGTCGAGGCCACCCGTGAGCTCAAGCTGGTCCCGCCGGAGCGCTACGCCGAGGCCGAGGTCTTCTTCGGCTGAGAAGCACTTCCCGCCCGTCCCGTCGGTTCGCCCGTCCGTTCGTCGCTCGGCCCGTTCAGTCCGCGAAGATCACATTCGACCGGATTGAACGGGCCGTTTCTTCGCGTCCATCGCCCGTAACACCCCGCTGTCGGTCTGCCCTTGCGGTGAGCGCTCGTCCGCGTATACTCGCTTACGAGTACTTGGATGCGAGCAGAAGGGATGCGGTTCGGATGGCTAAGCGGCGGAAGGTGGGCAACCTGCTCGGGCTGTACCTGCTTTCGCTGCTCGCGCAGCAGCCGATGTACCCGTACGAGATGGCCCAGACGCTCCGCTTCCGGGGCAAGGACAAGAACTTCCCGATCAACTGGGGCTCGCTCTACACCGTGGTGGCGAACCTGGCCAAGTACGGGTTCATCGAGGAGGCGGGCACCGTCCGCGAGGGCAGGCAGCCGGAGCGGACCACCTACCAGATCACCGAACTTGGCCTGGCCGAGCTCAGGGACTGGATGACGGAGCTGCTGAGCGTGCCGGAGGATGAGTCCAATGGCTTCGTGGTGGCGCTGTCGGAGGCGCTCATCCTGCCTCCGGACGAGGTGATCGAGCTGATCAGGACCCGTCTCGCCACCCTCGATAAGGCCAACGCGGCCGCGCAGGCCGACCTGAAGCAGTGGGTCGAGCTGCTGCCCCGCGTCCTGCTCATCGAGGCCGAATACCAGCTCGCCATGCGGCTGGCGCAGTCGCACTGGCTCCGCGGCCTGCTCACCGAGCTGGTCGAGGGCACCATCGGCGGCATGAGCGAGTGGCGCCGCATGCGCGCGACCGGAGAGGTGGCGCCGGAGTTCGAGGCGCTGGAAGAAAGGGCGAAACGGGGGTGGGAAGAGACGCCGCCAGGCGCGGAAGACGGCCAGCAGACATGACACGACCCCGGTCCACGGTGCTGCAACACCACGAACCGGGGTCGCAACCTCAACCACTAGCCCTGCGGTTAGGCAGAACCGGCGATCACGAGGCCCACTCACGATTGTATGCCGGGTGCCTTCTCGCGGGACTGGACCACGCACGACCAGTCTCGGTAACGAGGAGTTATCACAGATGCAATCCACCCAGCCCACCCAGATCACACCATCCGTCCCCGCCATCGAGGCGCGGGGACTGGTCAAGACCTATCCCGCGCCGGGGAAGAACCCCCGCATCAGGGCGCTCGACGGTCTCAACCTCACCGTCGAGCCCGGCACGATCTTCGCCCTGGTCGGCCCGAACGGGGCCGGCAAGAGCACCACCGTCAAGATCCTCACCACCCTGGCGGTCGCCGACGAGGGCACCGCCACCGTTGAGGGCATCGACGTGCGGACCGACCCGGCGCGGGCGCGCCGCGTGATCGGCGTCGTCGGCCAGCGTTCGGGCGCCGACCCGATGGCCACCGGCCGGGAGAACCTGGTCCTCCAGGGTCACCTGTACGGCCAGCCGGCCCGGGCCGCCAAGTTCCGGGCGGACGAGCTGCTCGAGCGCTTCGCGCTGACGGAGGCGGCGAGGCGGTTCGTCCGCACCTATTCCGGCGGCATGCAGCGCCGCCTCGACGTCGCCCTCGGCCTGATGCACCGGCCCAAGGTGCTCTTCCTCGACGAGCCGACGACCGGCCTCGACCCCGAGGCGCGGGCGGCGATGTGGCAGGAGATCACCCGGCTGGCGGCCGCCGACAAGGTGACCGTCCTGCTCACCACCCACTACCTGGACGAGGCCGACCGGCTGGCCGGCCGCGTGGCCATCGTCGACCGCGGCCGCGTCGTCGCCGAGGGCGAGCCGGACCGGCTCAAGCAGGACCTGGGCGTCACATCGCTCGACGAGGTGTACCTGCACCACGCGGGCCGGCACTACAGCGACGCGACCGGCTGGCGGAGGCGGCAGGGCGATGACGACGACGATCGACAGGGAACTGACCGCGCCGTGCTCCGACGCCGGCCGTCCTCTCCGACACCTGGTACCTGACCGGCCGCAAACTCCAGCGCCCTGGTCCGCCAGCCCTATGTCCTCGCGTTCAGCGTGGTCCAGCCGGCGATCTGGCTGTTCCTCTTCGGCGAGCTGTTCCACAAGGTCATCGACATCCCCGGCTTCGACTACCACGGGCTCCTACCTCGCCTACCTGGTCCCCGGCATCGTCGCGATGAACGCGATGTCCGGCAACATGTGGGCGGGCATGTCGATGATCGAGGAGATCGACCGGGGCACCCTCAACCGCTTCCTCGTCACCCCGGCCAGCCGCCTGGCGATCATGAACGCCTCGGTCGCCGAGCAGGCGGTCGCCACCACCGTGCAGACCCTCATCATCGTGGGCCTCGGCTACGCCGGCGGCGCCCGCTACCCGGGCGGCGCCGTCGGCATCGTGGTCCTGGTCGTGGCGTCGATCCTGGTCGGCGTCCTGTGGGGCGGCCTGTCCAACATGACCGGCATGCTGCTCCGCTCCCGCGAGGCGATCATCGGCGTCTACACGTTCTTCATGCTGCCGCTGATGTTCCTCTCCTCGGCCTTCATCCCGCCCGCCTTCATGCCCGGCTGGATGCAGGCCGTCGCCTCCTGCAACCCGCTCAACTGGGAGGTCCAGATCGGCCGCGACGCCCTCTCGGCCACCCCCGACTGGTCCGCCATCGCGGTCCGCTCCGGCGGCCTCCTGGTCCTCGCCCTGCTGGCGGTGGCCATCTCGGTAAGCACCTTCCGCTCCTACGCCAAGAACGTCTGAGCAAAGCCGGCCTCATCGAGGCGCCATCGTCCTTCGCCAAGCCCAACGGACGGTGGCGCTTCGGGTCAGGCGGTGGTCAGCTCTGCTATCGGGAGGCTTAGCCGGATGGGCTGTTCAAGTTCCAGGACCGAGCGGTGCACGGCGTGCAGGCGGTAGGCGGCGGCCGCTGCGTCGAGGTGGAACTCGCGGATCTCCCATATGTCGTACTTCTCGTCGAGCACGACGACCAGGTAAAGCGGGATGCCGGCCGTCGCGTACTGGGCCCGCTTGTCCACCAGGTCTTCCCGGGCGGTGGTGGGCGACGTCACCTCGACGACGAGGAGCGTCTCCTGGGCGCTCGGCTTCCTGGTGGGATCGTCGATGCACTTGTAAACGGTCACGTCCGGGCGGCGGAAGGTGAATCGGGGAACGCGCCACAGCACGACGTCGACGTCCGTCTCGACGGTCAGGCACGGACCGGCGGGGGACCGGGCCGCCTCAAGCGCGAACGACAGCCGTCGGGCAATGCGATTGTGCCTGGGAACCGGCGACTCGCACTTGATGACATGTCCGTGCACGATCTCGATGGTGCGTGAGATCTCCTGCGACAGCTCGCGGTACTCCGCCTCTGTCATGGACTCAGGAAGATCGTCGAACCATCCCGGGCTGTTCATGGGGATCATCTTCGCACGCTCCTGCGCCGTACGGAGAGCCTCAGCGGGGCTGGTCCAGGCGGGTCCAGGGGGAGGGCGGGTTGTCGTCGCGGGGGAGCCAGAGCATCGGCTGCATGCGCTCGAGGCCGCGCTGGAAGCCGCGTTCCCAGGGGAAGCGGCCATCGGAGTCGGACCAGACGACCTGCAGGTACGGCACCCTGACCATGCCGTAAAAGGAGTCCGAGATCGTCAGCAACCGGGTCTTGCGCCAGCTCAGCTCGACCGGGCGGAAGGCGATCGGGGTCGGGCAGACGTCGTCGAGCACGGTGTCGGGGGTGACGTCGAGGCCGTCGGCTACCCGCGCACCGACCGCGTTGATGATGGAGGCGGCGCCCTCCACCGGCAGGCCGCACAGGATCAGCTCCGGCCCCTGGCACGTGAGCCACATCCCGATGCTGTACGCCCACGGGGGCACGCGGCCCTCGGCCCGGCTGCCGGAGACGGCCCAGCCGTACTCGCCAACCGTGCTGGCGACCCAGTTCAGGTGGGCCACCTGCCGGGATCAGGCTCGGCGGCATCCTCCGCCTGGCCAGGGTAATCGGTGCGGTTCCTGCGACCGGAAAGGCGCTTCGGAAGGTTCATGCCAGACACGCTACGCCGGGGGTCCGACATTCCAGCGGCCGTCATGAACCCCCTTGTCAGAAGGGGTAATCCGCTCGCCCGATCGGTTCCGGGGTCGGCTCGGCCAGCTCGTTCGCGCTCCCGTCCGCAAGCGGGCCGTCGCGCACCACGTCGTCGAAGCGGATCGTCCAGATCTCACGCGGGATCAGCGTCAGTGCCGAGGCGACCACGATCACCGCGGCCGCCGCGAACTGCGTCGCGGAGACGCCGATCGCCGCCGCCAGCGGCCCGGCCAGCAGGGCGCCCAGTGGCATCGCCGCCATCGAGCCGAGCGCGTCATAGGAGGAGACCCGGGCCAGCTTGTCGGACGGGATGCGGGTGGCCATCTGCACCGTCCACTGCACCATCATCCACTCGATCAGCGCCCCCAGGGCGAACGCGGTCAGGCAGATGACCGGCAGCGGCAGCACCAGCGCGAGCGCCAGCGGGGTGAGCGCTATCGCCGCGCCCGACGCGACCACGAACAGCATCGGCCTGCGCGGCGTGTACCGCAGCGAGAGCAGGCCGCCGGCCACCAGGCCGAGCGCGTCCGAGGCGGTGATCGCGCCCCAGGCGGCGGGGCCTCCTAGGTCCGTCCGCGCCACCACCGGCCCGAGCACCAGGAAGGCGCCGTTAAAGGCCATCATGACCAGGCAGTACTGGATCACGGTGGCCCACAGCCAGGTATGGCTGCGGAACTCGGTCCACCCCTCGCGCAGCTCCGTCACCATCCCCGCGCCCCTGGCCACGAGCGGCGTGTCCCGGCCGCCCTTGAGCGAGAGCAGCAGCGGGATGGTGCCGGTCATGCCGATCGCGCAGAGCGTGAGCGCCCAGCCCGGGCCGACCGCCGCGACCACCAGGCCGGCCGCCGCCGCGCCGGTCATCTGCCCGGTGTTCATCGCCAGCCTGCTGATCGAGCTGCCCTCCTGCAGCAGCGCGTCCGGCACGATCTGCGGCAGCAGCGCCTGCGAGGCGGGGTAGAACATGGCGGCGCCAATCCCGTTGAGCGCCTCCAGGCAGATCATCATCCACAGCGCCGGATGGCCGGTCAGTATCAGCAGGCCGAACGTGCCCTCGCCCACGATGACGGCCAGGTTGCCCGCGATGATCACCCACTGCGGCCGCAACCGGTCCGCGAACACCCCGCTGACCAGGGTGAACACCAGCATCGGCGCGACCTGTGCGGCCAGCACGTAGGAGAGGTCGGCGGTGGACCCGGTGAGGTTGAGCACCGCGAACGAGACCCCGACCATCGAGAAGCCGTTGGAGAACGGCGCGAGCAGCCGGTCGGCGAGCAGGATCCGGAAGTCACGGATGGCGAGCACCGGATAACGGCGGGCAAGCGCGCGCCACGACATGACACATCCATTCCAATGTTGACAGGGAGCTAACCACGTTACGTGGCTACCGCGTCAACCAGCAATTTCTTTTGCCCGATGCCCGCTTACTGCGCGGATTCACCCGGCGAGTCTTCCTCGGGCGGCCCTTCCTCCGGCTCCGCCCCGCCCGCGGGATCCGCCAGTTCCCCCGGCTCCGCCGGGGTGATGCCGAGCTGCCGCTCGATAACGGTCAGGCGGCGGCCGAGGGACTCAAGCGTCCCGTCAAGCGACGCGAGCGTCTCGCGGAACTCGCTCACCACCAGGGCCTGGGCGCTGATCATCTCGGCGCTGATTATCTGGGCCTGGGCGGCGCTGACGGCCCGCGCCTGCCGCCGCAGGCCTGCGCCTGCCTCGCGCGCCGCCGCGGGCAGCCACTCCGCGCCCAGCGGCTCGTCTGGCACTGTCGGCTCGGCCACGGCGAGCTCGATCACTTGAGTCCGCAGGACCGGAGCCGGAGCGCCGAGCCGCTCGAGGATCTGCGCGCCGAGGCCGTCCCCCTCGCGGATCAGCCCGAGCAGAATGTGCTCGGGCCCGATGTAGCTCTTCTTCAGCGCGAGCGCCTCGCGGAGCGCGAGTTCAAGGACGTTCTTCGCCCGTGGCGTGAACGGTATGTGCCCCATCGGCGTGCTGGCGCCGCGGCCGATCATCGACTCGATCTCGGCCCGGGCCGCGTCGAGGGTGAGGCCCGTCGATTCGATGGCCCGCGCCGCGATGCTGTCTCCCTCGTGGATCAGCCCGAGAAGGATGTGCTCGGTGCCGATGTAGTTGTGGTCCAGCATTCTGGACTCTTCTTGCGCCAGCACCACGACGCGCCGCGAGCGCTCGGTGAACCGCTCGAACATGGGAAATTCTCCCTCGGTGGATCGGCGGGTAGGGAGATATCGTCTCACCGTATGCCGCTCCCGGTCACTGAGCAAGAAGGACCGTTTTATCCCCAAAAGTGCCCGGTCGCCGCGGATCGCTACCTACCGCTCTGTCCCATTGCTGCCGAGGCGACCGTACGGTCGCCGGAGCTGGCAGACTGGAGGGATGTCCGTCACCGATCCAGTTACGGCCGCCCAAACGGCAGATCCTGCCGCCGTCGGCGAGCCGTGCGTTCTGCTCAAGCTGGGGGAGATCTTCCTCAAGGGGAAAAACCGCCAGCAGTTCGTGCGCATGCAGCAGACCAACGTCCGCGCGGCGGTGCGGCACACCGGCGTGCCCGTGGAACTCACGGTGCGCGAGGGGGTCCTGGTGCTCCGGCTGGAGCAGCGCGACGGCCAGCCGGCGGTCAGCATGACGGCGGCGGAGCAGGCGGCGGCGATGGACCGGGTGGCCGCGCGGGCGGCCGACGTGCCGGGGATCGTCCGGGTCTGCCGGGCGCTGCGGGTGGACAAGACGCCGGAGGCGGCCATCGCGGCCGCGATCGCCCTGACCAGCCCGGCCAGCGGCACCTTCGCGGTCCGCGCGCGCCGCCGCGACAAGCGCTTCCCCCTCACCTCCGAGCAGCTCAACGTGCTCATCGGCAGCGAGGTGAACCAGGCCCACGGGCTCAAGGTCAGCCTCAAGCACCCGGACACGGAGATCTTCATCGAGGTTGACGCGCGTGAGGTGTTCGTATTCACCGGCGGCGAACCGGGCCAGGGCGGGCTGCCGGTCGGGATGAGCGGACGGGCGGTCGTGCTGATGTCCGGCGGGATCGACTCCCCGGTCGCCGCGTACCGGATGATGCGCCGCGGCCTGCGCTGCGTGTTCCTGCACTTTTCCGGCATGCCGCTGACCGGCCCGGAATCCATCTATAAGGCCTACGCCCTGGTGCGCGGGCTCGACCGCTTCCAGGGCCAGTCGCACCTCTACGTCGTGCCGTTCGGCAAGGCACAGCAGTCGCTGGCCACCTCCGGCGCCGGCCGCCTGCAGGTGGTCGCGCAGCGCCGCCTGATGCTCAAGACGGCCGAGGTCATGGCGGCCCGGATGCACGCCAGCGCGCTGGTGACGGGCGACTCCCTGGGGCAGGTATCGAGCCAGACGCTGACCAACATCACCGCCCTCGACGACGCGGTCAAGCTGCCGATCCTGCGCCCGCTGCTGGGCTGGGACAAGACCGAGATCATGGCCGAGGCGCGCCGCCTCGGCACGCTGTCCATCTCCGAGCTCCCCGACCAGGACTGCTGCACCCTGCTCACCCCGCGCCGGGCGGAGACCAGGGCCAAGATCGACGACCTGCGCAAGATCGAGGGCCGCCTGGACGCCGCCGAGATCGCCGAGCAGCTGGCCGACGCCGCCCAGGAGTACCGCCCCGTTTAGCCGCGCGAACCCGGGGCTGGGGCCGGCGTCAGGGTCCGCCCCACCAGCGGCGACAGGTGAGTCGCGATGCTGGCGAGTTCGCGCAGGTCGGAGTCGATGAGTGCCTGCGGGCCGTCGCAGAGCGCGGTCTCCGGGTGCGGGTGGACGTCGATGATGATGCCGTCCGCGCCCACCGCGATCGCCGCCCGCGACAGCGGCAGCACCAGGTCGCGGCGGCCGCCGGAGTGTGACGGGTCCACGATCACCGGCAGGTGCGAGAGCCGCTGCGCGACCGGCACAGCCGAGATGTCCAGCGTGTTCCTGGTCGCCTTCTCGAAGGTGCGGATACCGCGCTCGCAGAGCACGATGTCGAGGTTGCCGCGCTGGGCGATGTACTCGGCGGCCATCAGCCACTCCTCGATCGTGGCCGACATGCCGCGCTTGAGCATCACCGGCTTGCCTGCCGCGCCGACCGCCTGCAGCAACGGGAAGTTCTGCATGTTGCGCGTGCCCACCTGCAGCATGTCGGCGTAGGTCGAGACCAGCTCGACGTCGCGCGCGTCGATGACCTCGGTCACGATCGGCAGCCCGGTCTCCGCCCGCACGTCGGCCAGGATCTTCAGCCCCACCTCGCCCAGGCCCTGGAACGCGTAGGGCGAGGACCGCGGCTTGAACGCCCCGCCGCGCAGCAGCGAGGCGCCGCCGGCGCGGGCCATCCTGGCGGCCGCCAGGGTCTGCTCGGGCGTCTCCACCGCGCACGGCCCGGCGATCACGGTGAGCGTGTCCGGCCCGATCGGCACGCCCGCCACCCGCACGACCGAGCGCTCCCGGCGGTGCTCGCGGCTGACCAGCTTGTACGGCGCGGTGGTGCGGACCACGTTGGCGACGCCGGGCAGCCCGGTCAGGTTCAGCGTGGCGGCGAACCGGTCGATGTCGCCGGAGAGCCCGATGATCGGCGCGGCCCCGCCCCGGCTGACGAACGCCTCGCCGCCCGCCTCGCGGACCACGCTCACCACATGCTCGACGTCGGCGGCGCTCGCGTCCGCGGCCATCACGATCACCATAAGATCCGCCCCTTTACCCCCGCCCGGCGGCGTCTATGCCGCGCGCAGCCCCTTCAGAGTAGCGATGTCCCGCGCGTGGCCCGCCTTGCCGCCCGGTGTCTCGACGATGAACGGCACGTCCGCCAGCTCCGGGTGGGCGAGCAGCCCGCGGAACGGCTCGGTGCCGATCTGGCCCGCGCCGAGCGCCTCGTGCCGGTCCCGCCTGGAGCCGCAGCCGAGCAGCGAGTCGTTGGCGTGCACCAGCCCCACCCGGCCGGGCCCGGCCGCCGCGACCAGCTCATCGAGCATCGCCGCGACCCCGCCGGGAGCGGTCAGATCGTGCCCGGCGGCGAACATGTGGCAGGTGTCGAGGCAGATACCGGCCTTGGGGTGCCGCTCGACCGCGGTCAGGTACGGTGCCAGGTCCCCGGCCCGCGCGCAGAGCATCTGCCCTTGCCCCGCCATCGGCTCGAACAGCAGGTCAGGATCGTCGTCGCCGAGCTTGTCGAGCAGCGGGAGCACGATCTCGGCGATCTGCCCGAGCGCCTGCACCGCCGCCGCGCCCGGTTCCCCGCCCGCCCAGCCCGCCGCCGACCCGGTGTGCACCACCACGCCGCGGGCGCCGATCTCGCCGCCCCGGCGCAGCGCGTGCGCGAGGGCGTCAGCCGACTTCGATGCCACCGCCGGGTCGCCCGACCCCAAGTTGATCAGGTACGGCGCGTGGATGAAAACCGGAAGGCCGCAGCCGCGCAGCGCGCGGTCCTGGCCGGCGTCGCCCGGCCCGGCCGCCCAGCCGCGCGGGTTGGACACGAATACCTGGATGACCTCGGCCCCGACCTCGGCCGCGTAGGCCAGCCCCCCGGTCGCGAGCCCGCCGGTCACCGTCGCGTGCGCCCCTATCTGCCCCCTGTGCCAGGTCAGGGGAACAGTCCGCCGAATCCGCCGTAGGTGACGGTGATCGTGCTGCCCTTCGGCGCTTCGCCCGACGGGTTGATGCTGGTGACCTGCTGCCCGAAGTTGAATTGCTGCTGGCCGTTGACCTGGAAGCCGAGCGCCTCAAGCGCCTGCTGCACCTGCTGGAACGGCTGGCCGACGAGGTTGCCCGGTATCTGTACCTCCGGCGGTCCCTCGGAGACCGAGACGGAGACCGTCGATCCTGGCGGAACCGGCGTGCCCGCCGGGGTCCCCTGGGCCACGATGATGCCCTGCGGCTTGCCGCTCTGCACGTTGGTCGGCTGCAGGTTGATGTGGTTCTGCCCCGCCCACTGCTGTATCGCGTTGATGTCCTGCCCGACCAGGGTGGGCAGCGACAGGCCGGCCACCACCACCAGGGTGACCGGCCGGTTCTGCGGCCACGACGTGCCGGCGGCCGGCAGGGTGCCCAGCACCGCGCCCATCACCACGGTCCCGCTGACACCGACCCCCTTGGTGGCGGAGCCGACGTTCAGCCCGGCCGCGCTCAGTGCCTGCACCGCTGCCGCCTGCGTCTTCCCCGCCACCGGGGGCACGGTGATCATCCGCGGCCCGAGCGAGACGGTCAGCGCGACCGTCGCGCCCGGCAGCGCCCGGCCGGACGGGGACACGCTGATCACCTCGTTCTTCAGCACGCTGTCATCGATCTCGGTTTTCCCGGTGACCACCTTGAAGCCGGCCTGCTGCAGCTCCTGCCGCGCGGCCGCCGCCGTCAGCCCGGTCACCGAGGGCACCGTCGTGTAGCGCCCGGAGGTCAGCCACCAGCTGCCGCCGCCGAGCCCGGCCACCACCGCCACCGCGACCGCCAGGTACGCCAGCCGCCTGCTGAACAGCCACCGCTGCAGGAACGGCTCCCGGTCGTCGTCGTCGCCGTGCCCGGCCGCGCCCGCCGTGGTCCCGTAGCCGCTGTAGTCGCCGTAGCCGCCGCCGATAATGCTCGTCCCGTTGAACGGCGCCCCGCCGGCGTCATACCGCCCGGTCGCCGAGTACTCCGCGGCGCCGTAGCCAGGACGGCCGTAGGCGGCGCCGTAGGCGTGCCCGCCGTCGCCCAGCGCCATCAGGTCGGCCGCGGTCGCCGCGGCGCCGCCCGCTGCCGTCCACGCGCCGTTAACCGGCTCAGACGGCTCCGGAACGCCGCGCAGCGACCGAACCGCCCGCAGGAAGACGTCCGCGTTGGCCGGCCGCCACTGCGGGTCCCTGCTCGTCGCCGCGCGCACCAGCTGGTCGAGCGCCGGCGGGATCCCGCCGACCAGCGAGGCGACCGGCGGCACGTCCGAGTTGACGTGCGCGTAGGCCACCGCCAGCGGCGTCTCGCCGCCGTAGGGCTGCCGCCCGGTGAGCATCTCGAAGAGCATGATGCCGGCCGAGTACACGTCGGTGCGCGCGTCGGTGGGCGCCCCGCTGACCTGCTCGGGCGCGATGTAGGCGACCGATCCGATGATCACCCCGGCCCGCGTGTTCCCGACGGCGGCCGAGGCCCGGGCCAGCCCGAAGTCCACTACCTTGACCCGCCCGTCCGGGGCGATCAGCACGTTCTCCGGCTTGACGTCCCGGTGCACGATCCCCGCCTGGTGGGCGGCGGCGAGCGCCGCCAGGATCGGGTCCATCAGGGCGAGGGCGTCCGGCCAGGGGAGCCAGTGGCGCTCGCGCAGCAGCGCCCGCAGCGTCGCCCCGGGTACGTACTCCATGGCCAGGTAGAGGGACTGCCCGTCGCTGCCCTGGTCGTAGACCGCGACGATGTTCTGGTGGGAGAGCCGCGCCACCGACTTGGCCTCGCCGATGAACCGGTCCACGAACTCGTCGTCGCGCGCCAGGTCGGCGTGCATGACCTTAAGCGCCACCTCCCGGTCGAGCCGGGTATCGGTGGCGAGGTAGACGGTGGCCATGCCGCCGTGCGCGATGCGGGAGACGACGTGGTAACGCCGGTCGAGCATCCGCCCCGTGAGCAGGTCCGCGGGCGCAGGTTCCATTACGGCCGATTTTACGGCCCGCCAGTGCCGGGCTTCGCCCTGTTCATGACTTTGTCATGGCTGCGTCCGCTTCGGCCGGGCAGGCAGCTCCGCCGCCCTGCCCCACCACCATCATGAGTAACGTACGCGTGACTGCGTCCCTCCGGCCCCGGATCCCGCGCCCGGGGCGCAACTCCCACCGGACGAGCCCGGGCCCGCCGCGGGCATATGTGCAAGTGTTGAGTTGCAGATATTAGAGTGATATGCGAGACTTCGCGGGCAGTTGGCCGTGGCTGAGGTCGGCGTAGGGAGGCGTTGTCATGGAAGACCGTATCGAACATCGGATCACCATCCGGTCGACACAGGACAAGGTATGGCAACTTGTCACCCGGCCCGGGTGGTGGCTGCCCGGCAGCAAGACCGAGCCCGCCCGCGGCCCGGGACGGGCGTCGGTTGAGTACAGCGGCGACGCCCGGCCCTACGCGGTCGACATCGTCCGGGTGGAGCCGCAGGGCTATGCGTCGTTCCGCTGGGCCAGCGCGTTCGGCGGCGCGGTGCCCGCGCCGGGCAACGCGACGCTGGTCGAGTTCTACCTCCGGCCGGTCGGCGATGAGATCGGCGTGACCGTGGTGGAGAGCGGGTTCAGCTCGCTCGACCTGCCGGACGCGCTGCGTGAGGACGCGTGGAAGGGCAACACCGGCGGCTGGCAGTACGAGCTGGCCGGGCTGCGGATCCGCGCCGAGCAGGGACGGTGACGAGCTGTCCCCTGCTGGTGAGGCGCCCCTTACTCTGCCGGACGGCTCCCGCCCCCCGTTCCCCCCGGCCGCGGGCCTGCGCGATCCGGGTCGGGTCTTCGCCGCGCTGGCCGACCCGCGCCGCCGCGAGCTGCTTGAGCTGCTGGCGGAGACGCCCGGCGCCAGCGCCGGGGTGCTCGCCGCCCGGCTGCCGGTCTCCCGGCAGGCGGTCGCCCAGCACCTGGCCGTGCTTGAGGAATGCGCCCTGGTAACCAGGAGGCGCGCAGGACGGCAGGTGCTGTTCAGCGTGCGGCCGGAGGGGCTGCGCGGCACGGCCGACTGGCTGCTGGCCCGGACGGCGGCGTGGCTGGGTCAATAAATTTTGCAGCTGACCAGGGGAAAGATCCCCTATTGTGATGGAATGTCGGTTGTTTGGAACCGGCCCTGATGTGGGACATTGGACTCGTGGCACAGATAAACCCCGCGGCCGACTCGCTTGTCGGCGATTGGCTGTCACTCCCTCAGGTAGCGACCCAGCTCGGCCTCCCCATTAGCCGCGTGAAGCAGCTGCTCCGCGACCGCAAGCTGCTGGCGGTCACGCGGCCGGGCGGCGACCGCGCCGTCCCGTCCGCCTTCATCGACGGCGACCAGATCGTGAAGGGCCTCAGCGGAACGCTGACGGTCCTGTTCGACTGCGGCTTCGGCGATGAAGAGGCCCTGCGCTGGCTCTTCACCGCGGACGACACCCTCCCGGGAACCCCCGTCGACGCCCTGCACGCTCACCGCGGCACCGAGGTCAACCGCCGCGCTCAGGCGCTGGCGTTCTAACCCGGGCCTAAGGCGCGCTTTGCCCGGATCTGGGCCGAGCGCGCCTTAGACATGCCCGGAATCGGGTGACTCGGAAAACCTCGTTGTGGTGGCATCACAGAAATAGGCTTGTTGAGTTATGCTGGGCCACATGCCGCCGAGACCGCGCCAACCGCAGCCGTCGCGTGCGCCACTGCGACTTCGTCGCCCGCTGGCGCCGCGCATCACCGACGTGCTCAAGGCTGGCCGGTCCCTCTCGTTCGAGTTCAGCCCGCCTAAGACCGAGCATGACGAGCAGCGGCTCTGGCACGCCATCCGCCAGCTTGAGCATCTCAAGCCGACGTTCGTCTCGGTGACCTACGGAGCGGGCGGCTCGACCCGGGAGCGCACCGTCGCCGTGACCGGCGCGATCGCCGAGCAGACCTCGCTCGACCCGGTGGGCCACCTCACCGCGGTCAACCACTCCGTTCAGGAGTTGCGGCACCTGATCGGCTGCTACGCCGACGTGGGCGTGCGCAACGTGCTGGCGCTGCGGGGTGACCCGCCGGGCGATCCCAACGCGCCCTGGGTTCCGCACCCCGATGGGTTCGAGCACGCGGTCCAGCTGGTGGAGCTGCTGAAGGCCTCCGGCGACTTCTGCGTCGGCGTTGCCGCCTTCCCCGAGCTGCACCCGCGCTCGCCTGACGCCGACACCGACATCCGCCATTTCGTCGAGAAATGCCGGGCGGGGGCGGACTTCGCGATCACCCAGATGTTCTTCTACGCCGAGGACTACCTGCGGTTCCGTGACCGGGTGAGCGCCCTGGGCTGCGACGTGCCGATCATCGCGGGGATCATGCCGGCCACCAGCCCGCGCATCCTGGAGCGCACGATCGAGCTGGGCGGCTGCAAGATCCCGCCGGTCCTGGTCGAGCAGCTCCGCGCCGCCGCCGACCGAGGCGACAAGGCCGCCGCCCGCGCCATCGGCGTCGAGTACGCGGCCACCCTCTCCGCCCGGCTGATCGACGAGGGCGTGCCTGGCCTGCATTTCTGCACGCTCAACGGCGCCCGCGCCACCACCGAGGTCTACGAGCTGCTTGGCCTGGCCACCCCGAGCGGCAGCAGGGCGCCCATCACCGCATAGGGCGGCTCGCTGCCGGAGAAGCGGAACCCCGTCAGCAGATCGGTGAAACCGACCCCACGGTAGAGCCGCCGGGCGCGGGTCTCCGCGTCGGCGGTGGAAAGCACCGCGGTCCGCTCCTCCCGCTCGGCCGTGACCGAGAGCAGCAGCGAGCGGCCGATGCCGTTGCCCTGATAGTCCGGGAGCACGTGCAACTCGGCGATCTCGAAGGAGTCCTCGAGCCACGCCTTGGTCTCGGCCGAACCGTCGGCCGGCGTCGAGTAACCCATCCCGGACCGGGACGCGAGGGCGCTGGCCACCATGTCGTGCCACCACTGCCCGCTCTCCCCGTGGAAGCCGTAGCAGAACCCGGCCACCACCCCGTCGGCCTGCGCGACCAGGCAGCGGAAGCCCGGGCTGGCGGCGTGCCGGTCCATGATGGACTCGCGCCCGCCGATCAGCCGCTCGGGCGGGTTCATCGCGGCGGCGTACACGGCGACAAGATCTCCCGTCACCGCACGGAACTCCCGCGGCCCTAGCTCGCGGTGGCTGACCTCCATTTGCGAAAGCTTAGTGGCTAGACGAGCGGCCCGGTGGGGGCCAGCAGCTGGTTTCGTGCCCGGTGCCGTCATTCCGGCGTGTCTCGTGGCGGCCCGAATGTCAGACCCCCGGCGTAGGTTCGAACTCGTAAGCAAATGGATGGTCAGTGGACTGGACTTTTGCGCGAACCTGTGTTCGAATGACATTGTGTTCGAATAACGGGGACTGGCTCCGGCCGCCGCGACCCCTGGCGGCCGGTGCCGGCCGGGCGGGGCGTGGGGAAGCGCTTCGCCCGGCCGGCGGGAACCTCCAGCGAGGAGAACACAGCATCACCTGAAGGAGTGATGACCATGATCAGGACGATGACGGCGGCCGGGGCGCGTGCGCGCAACCGCGTGCCAGGCGACTCTGAGCCTTACAGCACCGAACTGCCGAGCCGGGTGCCGCCGGCGGCGCTGAGCCTGCTGCGCACCGCGCGGCTCGGCCTGGCCGAGGCGGACGCCGAGCGCGATCCGGGAACCCGCTACATCTGCGCGCACCTGGCGGCGCTGCGCGCCGCCGCCGCGATCGTGGCGGCACGGGGCGAGCCGGGCAGCGGCGCGCGCCGCCGGCGGCCGAGGTCCGTCTGGGAGCTGCTGCCGCAGGTCGAGCCTGCTCTCGCCGAGTGGGCGGCGTTCTTCGCCGCCGGCGCGGCCAAGCGGGCCGCGGCCGAGGCCGGGCTGCCCCGGGCGGCGTCCGCGCAGGAGGCCGATGAGCTGCTGCGGGACGCGAGTACGTTTCTGACGGTGGCCGAGCGGGCGCTCGGCGTGGAGGGCGAGCCAATGCTGCCGCTGGCCTCCGCGAGCTGATCTACCCGCCCGACGCGAGCCGGGTACGCCGCTGGGCGGGCAGATCAGGCGGCCCCTAGAAGGACTCGATGGAGTTGCTCCGGGCGTCGGCGTCGAGCACGCCCCAGCTGATGAGCTCCTCGGTCAGGTCGGCGGGCGACTTGTCGTAGATGACCGCCAGCGAACGCAGATCCTCATGCCGCACTGACAGCACCCGGCCGTTGTAGTCGCCGCGCTGCGCCTGGATGGTGGCGACGTAGCGGGCCAGCGGGCCGACCTTCTCCTTGGGCAGCTGGTTCATCCGCTCCAGGTCGATCACGAGCTTGGGCGCACTGGCGATCGGGGTCGGCGCCGCGTCGCCTGGTAGCAGCTCGGAGACCGGGACTCCGTAGAATTCGGCCAATTCGGCGAGCTTCTGGACGGTGACGGAACGGTCGCCGCGCTCGTAGGAGCCCACGACGACGGCCTTCCACCGGCCACGGGACTTCTCTTCAACACCGTGCAGTGAGAGGCCCTGCTGGGTGCGAATGGCGCGCAGACGTGCGCCCAGGGTCTTGGCGTACTCAGATGGCATTTTTCCTCGGTTTCCCGGCCAGTCGTCGCTTACGGTAACGGTTACGCACAGTGACGGTAAGCGGCGAGAGCGACAAGGTCAAGCCGAATGGCAAAAACTGGTTGAACTCGTCTAGTAACCGACATCGCCCTTCCTATCCCTACCTACCCTCGGTCAGAACGCAACAACCACCGCTGTAATCGGCTTTCCCATGCACAGAGCGGGCAAAGCGGCGCCCGCCGGTGCTCCCGGAACGTTATGAGCCCCTATGTCAAATGTGATGTAAATCACAACCTTCGTGATCACCGGGCGGGGCCGGCCCGCCGGTGCGCGATGGCATCGCGGTAACCGACCGGCGTGGCCGGCGGAGAGCGAAGTTACGCAGGGGGACGTCCGGCGCGTCGCCATGTCGCCACATCCCGGGCCTGCGCCCTTCGGCTGGGTATGTCCCGGGGGGTACAGAGGGTCGCTCCTGTCCGAAGGCAACTCCATAGTAGTGACCAACCGTGTTTGCCGCGTCGCTATTGGTCGTGAAGCGGTGGTGTCGCCGCGGCCGCCGCGGGCGCCCGCACCCGGCCTGCGCCGCGGCCGCCCGGCCCACGACCCGCCACCTGCGCCAATGCGCCTGGTACGGTGATCTATGTAGGCATCCTTTAAAGGACCGTCCCGTGAGACGGGGAAGGAGGTCGTGACTGGTGTGCGCAATGCGGCCTGAACCAGTACACGAGCCGGGTGTCGATGGCCCCGGCAAGCTTGACCATCCGGACTATCCGAGCCAGAGCCAGCAGGACTGGAAAGCGGTCCTCGCGCCGGAGGAGATCCGCCGGGCGCTGAGCCGTATCGCGCACGAGATCCTGGAGCGCACCAACGGCGGCGAGGGGATCGTCCTGCTCGGCATCCCCACCCGCGGCGTCTACCTGGCCCGCCGCCTGGCCGCCCGGATCGGGGAGTTCGAGGGCACGCCCGCCCCCGTGGGCTCACTTGACGTCACCATGCACCGCGACGACCTGCGGCTGCGCCCGGCGCGGGCGCTGCAGCGGACCGAGGTGCCGCCGGACGGCGTGGACGGCAAGACCGTCGTCCTCGTCGACGACGTGCTCTTCTCCGGCCGGACGGTGCGCGCCGCCCTGGACGCGCTGGCCGATCTCGGCCGGCCAAGGGCGGTCCAGCTCGCGGTGCTCGTCGACCGGGGTCACCGCGAGCTGCCGATCCGCGCCGACTACGTGGGCAAGAACCTGCCGACCGCGCACCGCGAGGCGGTGCGGGTGCTGCTGGCCGAGATCGACGGCGAGGACTCCGTGCTACTCGGCGAGCGTGACCAGTGAACCGCCACCTCATCTCGGCCGCCGACCTCAGCCGCGAGGACGCGGTGCTCATCCTGGATACCGCGGCCGAGCTGGCCAGCGTGGCCGGGCGGCCGATCAAGAAGCTCCCCACGCTGCGCGGCCGGACCGTGGTCAACCTCTTCTACGAGGACTCCACCCGGACGCGGACGTCGTTCGAGGCGGCCGCCAAGCGGCTGTCGGCCGACGTGATCAACTTCTCCGCCAAGGGGTCGAGCGTGGCCAAGGGCGAGTCGCTCAAGGACACCGCCCTCACCCTGGAGGCGATGGGCTCAGACGCCATCGTGGTCAGGCACCCCGCCTCCGGCGCACCGCGGCGGCTGGCTGACTGGGTCAGCGGCCGGGTGATCAACGCGGGCGACGGGACGCACGAGCATCCCACCCAGGCGCTGCTCGACGCGTTCACCATGCGGCAGCGGCTCGGCGGCCCCGACCAGCGCGGCAAGGGCCTGGACGGGGTGCGGGTGACCATCGTCGGTGACGTGCTGCACTCCCGGGTGGCCCGGTCCAACGTGCTGCTGCTCGACACCCTCGGGGCCGAGGTGACGGTGGTCGCCCCGCCCACCCTGATGCCTTACGCGGTCGAAACCTGGCCCTGCAAGGCCGGCTACGACCTGGACGCCGAACTGCGCAAGACCGACGTGGTGATGATGCTGCGGGTGCAGCAGGAGCGGATGTCGGCCGCCTTCTTCCCGACCGTCCGCGAGTACCGCCGCCGGTACGGCCTGGACACCGGCCGGATGGCGCTGCTGCCCGAGCACGCGATCGTCATGCACCCGGGCCCGATGAACCGGGGCGTGGAGATCGCGGCCGAGGTCGCGGACTCGCCCAGGTCCACGATCGTCGCGCAGGTGACGAACGGCGTAACGGTCCGCATGGCGGTCCTGTACCTGATGCTCGGCGGCGCGGCGGAGGAGACAGCGTGAGCGAGGAATGGCTGATCAAGGGCGCCTCGGTTGGCGGCGGCGAGACGGCTGACATACATCTGCGGGACGGCGTCATCGCCGCCGTCGAGGCCGGCCTGGCCGTGCCGGGGGCGACGGTCCTCGACGCGGGCGGCCTGGTCGCCCTGCCCGGCCTGGTCGACCTGCACACCCACCTGCGCGAGCCGGGCCGGGAAGACGCGGAGACGGTGGAGAGCGGCACCCGGGCGGCCGCGCTCGGCGGCTACACCGCGGTGCACGCGATGGCCAACACCGAGCCGGTGGCGGACACCGCCGGCGTGGTCGAGCAGGTCTGGCGGCTGGGCGAGCAGGCCGGCTACGTCGATGTCCGCCCGGTCGGCGCGGTCACCGTCGGCCTGCACGGCAAGCAGCTGGCCGAGCTCGGCGCGATGGCCGACTCCGCCGCGCGGGTCCGGGTCTTCTCCGACGACGGCTTCTGCGTGGCCGACCCGCTCCTTATGCGCCGCGCGCTTGAGTACGTCAAGGCGTTCAACGGCGTGATCGCCCAGCACGCCCAGGAGCCGCGGCTGACCGAGGGCGCGCAGCTGAACGAGGGCGAGGTCGCGTCCAGGCTCGGCCTGGCCAGCTGGCCGGCCGCCGCCGAGGAGGCGATCATCGCGCGCGACTGCCTGCTCGCCGCGCACGTCGGCGCCGCGCTGCACGTCTGCCACGTGTCCACGGCCGGCTCGGTCGAGATCATCCGCTGGGCCAAGTCCAAGGGCTGGCGGGTGACCGCCGAGGTGACCCCGCACCATCTGCTGCTGACCGACGGCCTCGCGGTGGACTACGACCCGCTGTTCAAGGTCAACCCGCCGCTGCGGACCCAGCAGGACGTGGACGCGCTCCGCGCCGGGCTGGCCGACGGCACCATCGACTGCGTGGCGACCGACCACGCGCCGCACCCGGTCGAGGCCAAGGAGGCCGAATGGGCGGCCGCCGCCAACGGCATGACCGGGCTGGAGACGGCGCTGCGGGTCGTCCAGCTGGCGATGGTGGACACCGGGCTGCTGGACTGGGCGGGCGTGGCTGACCGGATGTCGGTCCGGCCGGCCGCGATCGGCCGGGTCGCCGGGCACGGTGTCCCCATCGCTTCCGGCGGGCCCGCCAACCTGACGCTGTACGACGCGGCCGCGCCCGCGCTGCCGGTCGACCCGCGGACGCACGCCTCCAAGAGCCGCAACAGCCCGTTCGCGGGCATGGCGCTGCCCGGCGCCGTGCTCGCCACGTTCCTGCGCGGCAGCGCCACGGTGCTTGACGGAAAGGCGACCAGATGAGCAACACCGGACCGGACGCGATGCTGGTCCTGGAGGACGGCACGACGCTGCGCGGCCAGGGGTTCGGCGGGCACGGCGAGACCTTCGGCGAGATGGTCTTCAACACCGGCATGACCGGCTACCAGGAGACGCTGACCGACCCCTCCTACTGCGGCCAGATCGTCGCGATGACCGCGCCGCACATCGGCAACACCGGCATCAACGACGAGGACCAGGAGTCGCACCGGATCTGGGTCAGCGGCTACGTGGTCCGCGAGCCCGCCCGGATCGCCTCCAGCTGGCGGGCCCGGCGGTCGCTCGACGCCGAGCTGAAGGCCCAGGGGATCACCGGCATCGCCATTCCCGGCACCCGCGCGCTGACCATGCGGCTGCGCGAGCACGGGGCGATGCGGGCGGCGGTCTCCACCGTCGAGGACGACCCGGCCCGGCTGCTCGACCGCGTCCTCGCCAGCCCCGGCATGACCGGCGCCGACCTGGCGCGGATCGTCACCACCCCGCACCCGTACACGGTCGCGCCGCCCGCCGGGACCAAGACCAGGTTCCGGGTCGCCGCCGTCGACCTCGGCATCAAGAACGCGACCCCGCTGAACATGGCGGCCAGGGGGATGGAGGTGCGGGTGCTGCCGGCCACCGTCACCGCGCAGCAGATCCTGGCCACCGACCCGGACGGCGTGTTCTTCTCCAACGGACCGGGGGACCCGGCCGCGGCCGGCTACGCGGTCGGCGCGATGCGCGGCGTCCTCGACGCGGGCGTGCCCCTGTTCGGCATCTGCTTCGGCAGCCAGATCCTGTCCCGGGCCGTCGGCCTCGACACCTACAAGCTGCGCTACGGCCACCGCGGGGTGAACCAGCCGGTGCTGGACCTGTCCACCGGCAAGGTCTACATCACCAGCCACAACCACGGCTTCGCGGCGGCGCTCCCCGTCGGAGACGGGGAGCAGCCCGCCCTCCCGGAAGGGAGGGCCCAGGGGGGCATGGGGGGGCGGGTAGCCCCCCCATACGCGGGGGGGTCCTGGGGGGTCGTCCCCCCCGGAATAACTGGGGCTGTCCCCCCCGGAGTGGCAGCACCCTTCGATACCCCTTACGGCGCGGCCGCGGTCACCCACGTGAACCTCAACGACGGGGTGGTCGAGGGCATCAGGCTGCTCGACCGGCCCGCCTTCGCCGTCCAGTACCACCCCGAGGCCGCCCCTGGCCCGCACGACGCGGTCGACCTTTTCGACCAGTTCGCCGCCCTGATGAACGGGGGAAAGTGACCCATGCCGCGCCGTGACGACCTGAAGTCCGTCCTCGTCATCGGGTCCGGCCCGATCGTGATCGGGCAGGGCTGCGAGTTCGATTACTCCGGCACCCAGGCCTGCCGGGTGCTCAAGGCCGAGGGCATCAGGGTTTCCCTGGTCAACTCCAACCCGGCCACGATCATGACCGACCCGGAGTTCGCCGACGCCACCTACGTCGAGCCGATCACCCCCGAGGTGCTGGCCAAGGTGATCGCCAAGGAGCGCCCGGACGCGCTGCTGGCCACCCTGGGCGGCCAGACCGCGCTCAACGCCGCCGTTTCGCTGCACGAGAACGGCACCCTCAAGAAGTACAACGTCGAGCTCATCGGGGCCGACATCGACGCGATCGAGGCGTGCGAGGACCGCGAGAAGTTCAAGGACATCGTGATCGGCCTCGGCGCCGAGGTCCCGCGCTCGGTCATCTGCCACACGATCACCGAGTGCCTGAAGGCCGTCTACGGCGGCGAAGGCGTCGCAGCTGCCTCCCTGGGAAACACAGTCGGCCTCGGGTTTCCCGTCGTCGTCCGCCCGTCCTTCACCCTCGGCGGCCTTGGCTCCGGCATCGCCTACGACGAGGCTGACCTGCGGCGCATCGCGGGCAGCGGGCTCGACGCGAGCCCCACCACCGAGGTGCTGCTGGAGGAGTCGATCATCGGCTGGAAGGAGTTCGAGCTCGAGCTGATGCGCGACCGCAACGACAACGTCGTGATCGTCTGCTCGATCGAGAACGTCGACCCGATGGGTGTGCACACCGGCGACAGCGTCACCGTCGCCCCGGTGATGACGCTGACCGACCGCGAGTACCAGCGGATGCGCGACACCGCGATCCGCATCATCCGCGCGGTCGGGGTGGACACCGGCGGCTGCAACATCCAGTTCGCGGTCGACCCGGTGACCGGCCGGATGGTCGTCATCGAGATGAACCCCCGGGTATCGCGGTCGAGCGCGCTGGCCTCGAAGGCGACCGGCTTCCCGATCGCCAAGATCGCCACCAAGCTCGCGATCGGCTACACCCTCGACGAGATCCCCAACGACATCACCGGCCAGACCCCGGCGTCGTTCGAGCCCGCCCTCGACTACGTGGTGGTCAAGATCCCCCGGTTCGCGTTCGAGAAGTTCCCCGGCGCCGACACCACGCTCACCACGCACATGAAGTCGGTCGGCGAGGCGATGGCGATCGGCCGCTCCTTCGCCGAGGCACTGCAGAAGGCCCAGCGGAGCCTGGAGAGCAACACCGGTCCGTTCAATTTCGGCCCGGCTTTCACCGGGGGAGAACCGGAGCCCGACCCCGGGCTGCTGCTTGACGCCTGCCGCACCCCGCACGACGGCCGCCTCAACACCATGCTGCAGGCGCTGCGGGCCGGCGCCACCCCGGCGGCGGTGGCCGAGGTCACCGGCGTCGACCCGTGGTTCGTCGACCAGCTGGCCGGCATTCACGAGGTGTCGCAGGTGATCGCGGCCGCGCCCGCGCTCGACGCGGGCCTGCTCCGGCTGGCCAAGGCCAACGGGTTCTCCGACGCGGCCATCGCGCAGCTGCGCGGTATCGGCGATGACCAAGTCCGCGGGCTGCGCCACGGGCTGGGCGTGCGGCCGGTTTACCACGCGGTCGACACCTGCGCGGCCGAGTTCGCGGCGCTGACCCCCTACCTCTACTCGACCTACGACGAGGGCAACGAGGTGCCGGGCGGCGATACGCCCAAGGTGATCATCCTCGGCAGCGGCCCCAACCGGATCGGCCAGGGCATCGAGTTCGACTACGCCTGCGTGCATGCCTCGTTCGCGCTGCGGGCGGCGGGTTACGAGACGGTGATGGTCAACTGCAACCCGGAGACGGTCTCCACCGACTACGACACCTCCTCCCGGCTGTATTTCGAGCCGCTCACCCTGGAGGACGTCCTCGAGGTGGTGCACGCGGAGCAGGCCGCCGGGCCCGTCGCGGGCGTGATCGTGCAGCTCGGCGGGCAGACGCCGCTTGGCCTTGCGCGCGCGCTGGAGGAGGCGGGGGTGCCGATCGTGGGCACCTCGCCCGCCGCGATCCACGCGGCCGAGGACCGGGGCGCGTTCGCCGAGGTGCTCGCGCAGGCGGGGCTGACCGCACCGCGCGGCGAGATCGCGCTGTCGGCCGACGAGGCCGCCGTCGCGGCGGCCGAGATCGGCTACCCGGTGCTGGTGCGGCCCTCGTACGTGCTCGGCGGTCGCGGCATGGAGATCGTCTACGACGAGGCCACCCTGCGCGCCTACGTCGGCCGCGCCACGGCCGCCAGGCCGGACAACCCGGTGCTGATCGACCGTTTCCTCGACGACGCCATCGAAATCGACGTAGACGGCCTCTACGACGGCTCAGAGCTGTATCTGGGCGGGGTCATGGAGCACATCGAGGAGGCCGGCATCCACTCCGGCGACTCGGCCTGCGCGCTGCCCCCGATCACCCTCGGCCGGGCGGACATCGCCGCCATCCGCGAGGCGACGCTGCGGATCGCGCGCGGCGTCGGCGTGCGCGGCCTGCTGAACGTCCAGTACGCGCTGGCCGCCGGGGTGCTCTACGTGCTCGAGGCCAACCCGCGGGCGTCCCGGACGGTGCCGTTCGTCTCCAAGGCGACCGCGGTGCCGCTGGCCAAGGCGGCCGCACTGGTCATGCTGGGCTCGTCGATCGCGTCGCTGCGCGCATCGGGCGTGCTGCCGCAGACCGGGGATGGCGGCACGCTGCCGCTCGACTCGCCGGTCGCGGTGAAGGAGGCGGTGCTGCCGTTCGGCCGGTTCAGGGACGCCAGCGGGGCCGGGGTGGACACCGTGCTCGGCCCCGAGATGCGCTCGACCGGCGAGGTGATGGGGATCGACGAGTCCTTCGGCACCGCCTACGCCAAGTCGCAGGAAGCCGTGTACGGGTCGCTGCCGGTGAAGGGCCGGGTGTTCGTGTCGGTCGCGAACCGCGACAAACGGGCGATGGTCTTCCCGGTCAAGCGCCTCGCCGACCTCGGCTTCGAGATCTGGGCGACATCGGGGACGGCGGAGGTACTGCGCAGAAACGGCGTTCGTGCCAAGATCATGCGCAAGCACAGCGACGGCCCCGGCCCGGACGGCGAGCCGACCGTGGTCACGCGCATCCTTGACGGTGAGGTAGACCTGATCGTGAACACACCCTGGGGCAGCCTGTCCGCCGCCTCGGCGGCGGTCCGGCTCGACGGTTACGACATCCGGACCGCGGCCGTCCGCCGTGGTGTGCCGTGCGTGACCACCGTGGCCGGCCTGGCGGCGGCGGTGCAGGGGATCGAGGCCATCATCCGGGGTGAGATCGGCGTCCGCTCCCTGCAGGAGCACGCCGCCGGGATGCGCTCATAGACATGGCAGGCAACGATCGGGAGGGCGGGGTGGCGCCCGTTCAAGTACGCGGGACGGTGCTCACGGTGCGCCGCGTCGATGCGTACGTCGCCATGACCGTGGTCGCCCCGGCGATCGCCACCCGGTTCAGGCCCGGCCAGTTCATCGCGATCGCGGTGGGCGGCCCGCAGTCGGGCATGCTCGGCCGGCGCACCTTCTCGGTGCACGACGTGCGGCCCGACCACGGCGGCACGGTGGAGTTCGTGTTCCTGCCGCGCGAGCCGGGCGCGCAGTGGCTGGCCGACTGCCGGGCCCGGGACGTGCTCGACGTGGTGGGGCCGCTCGGCCGGCCGTTCCCGATGCCCCGTGACCCGGCCTCCTGCCTGCTGCTCGGCGTCGGCGCGGGCGCGCCGCCGTTGTTCGCGCTGGCCTCCCGGCTGGCCGAGCGCCAGTCGGCCACCGACTTCCTGCTCGGCGCGGAGAGCGCGGACCGGGTGTTCGGCGCGCTGACCGCGCGGCGCACCGGCCGGTCGGCGGTGATCGTCACGGCGGACGGGTCGCTCGGCTCGCGCGGGTCGGTGGTGGACATGCTGCCGACCGCCGTCCAGCAGGCGCGCACCGACGTCATCTACGCGTCCGCCCCGGTGCCGGTGCTGCGCTCGGTGTGCGCGCTGGCGGGGCGGTACGGCATCCCCGTCCAGGCGCTGGTGTCCGAGCCCGCGATGACCTGCGGGACCGGTCTGTGCATGGGATGCGTGCTGCCCGCGGTCGGCAACGACGGGGTCACCCGCATGGTCCGCGCGTGCGTGGAGGGCCCGGTCTTCCGCGGCGACCTGGTCCGCTGGGACGACGTGGGCACCATCCCGTTCGACGCGCTCGGCGCCCCCGGCTGGAAACCCCGGCCGGGGCCGGCCAGGGCGCCGCGGACGGCGGCGGCGCCGGGCAGGGCTCGATCACGGAGGGCCGCTCCCATGCCGGCTGACCTGCGGACGCGGGTGGGGCACCTGGACCTGCCCTCGCCGATTCTGACCGCCTCCGGCTGCGCCGGCTCGGGGCGCGAGCTTTCCCACTTCACCGACGTGGCCCGGGTCGGCGCGGTGATCACCAAGTCGGTGACCCTCGAGCCGCGGGCGGGCAACCCGGCCCCCCGGATGGCGGAGACGCCGAGCGGCCTGCTCTCCTCCGTCGGCCTGCAGGGGCCGGGCCTGGACGGCTTCCTCCAGCGCGACCTGCCGTGGCTGCTGTCGCGCGGCGCCCGCGCGTTCGTGTCGGTCGCCGGGCACACCAGCCGGGAGTACGGCGAGGTCTCCTCGCGGCTGTCGGACTCGGCCGGGGTCACCGCGCTCGAGGTCAACCTGGGCTGCCCGGACGCGGCGGCGGCCGGGCGGCCGTTCGCGCTCGACCCCGCGGCGGCGGGCGCCGTGGTGGCCTCGGTCCGGGGCTCCGCGCGCTACGACATCCCGGTCTTCGCCAAGCTCTCGCCCGAGGTCACCGATATCGTCGCGGTCGCGCGGGCCTGCGTCGCGGCGGGCGCGGACGGCCTGTCCATGATCAACACGCTGCCGGGGATGGCCATCGACCCGGTGACCTTCCGCCCGGCCCTGGCCGGGCTGTCCGGCGGGCTGTCGGGCCCGGCGGTCCGCCCGATCGCGGTCCGCGCCGTCTGGATGGTCCGCGAGGCGCTGCCGGACGTGCCCATCATCGGCTGCGGCGGCGTGCGGACCGGGCGTGACGCCCTTGAGTTCCTGCTGGCGGGCGCGTCCATGGTGGCCGTCGGCACGGTGCTCTTCCACGACCCGTCGGCCTGCTCCCGCATCCAGCGCGAGCTCGAGGAGGAGCTGGCCGCGCGCGGTGTGGACCGGGTCTCGGACGTTGTCGGGCGGGCCCACAAGACCGCCGTGTACGCTACCGAGCGCCGCAGTTGGATGTAAGCAATCAATTACGGGATGTGATTTTACATGCCAGGACCTTACCCCGGCGGGCAAACCGACTCTCCCCGCCCAGGGCTCGCCACCAGGCAGGAGAGCGGTATGCCCAGGCCGGGAGCCGGGAGCAGAGCGCCGGTCGCCGTCGCGCTCGACGCGCCCGACCTGGACACCGCGGCGAACTGGGCGGCGCTGGTCACGCCGTACGTGTCGACCGTCAAGATCGGCCTCGAGCTGTACCTGCGCTACGGCCCGGACGTGGTCGCCACGGTGCGCGGGGCGAGCGGGGTCGATGTCTTCCTCGACCTGAAGCTGCATGACATCCCGAACACCGTCGCGGGCGCGGCCCGGGCCGTATCCCGGCTGCACCCGGAGATCCTCACCGTGCACGCGGCGGGCGGTACCGACATGATCAAGGCGGCGGTGGAGTCCGCGCCGGGCACGATGGTGGCCGGGGTGACCCTGCTGACCTCCATCGGCGAGGGCGACCTGGCCGCGCTGGGGGTGCCGGGCACGGTCAGCGACGCGGTGCGCCGGATGGCGGCGCTGGCCGTCGCGGCGGGCGCCCGCGGGCTGGTCTGCTCCCCGCAAGAGGTCACCGCGGTCCGGGCCGAGGTCGGCCAGGACATCGTGCTCATCACCCCGGGCATCCGCCCGTCCGGGACGGACAGCAACGACCAGGCCCGCATCGCGACCCCGGAGGAGGCTATCAAGGCCGGCGCGGACCTGCTGGTGATCGGCCGCCCGATCACCCGGGCGGCCGACCCGGGCGCGGCCGCCGCCGCGATCGGCACCTCGCTGCGCCGCGCGGCGGGCGGCGGCCGGAACGGCCACGGCGCCTAGGCGGGCAGGACCGGCCAACTTACCCGGAACGGCAGTGCGGGGGTCGGCATCGGTCACACTGGCATCAAGCGTTGACCTGTGACCGGAGATGTGTTCGGCGTAACAAACCCTACCTGCGGCGATTCACTGGAGCGGACCTGTAATCACGACGTTCCTGTGGGTAAAATGTCCATCCAGGGCAACGTGAACGCGGGACATCGCCACATATGAAGAGACACGACATGACTTCCCATAAATCACATATGTCACTCAAAGGTGATTTCGTCGCATCGGCTCACGCCTGCCAGGGCGGCACGGGCCGGGGCCGGCACCTCGCTGGGCTGGCCTTTGCGCCGGTGCGTCCCGGCTTCGTCGCTGCGTGTATGGTTAAGACGCCGGATGGCGCAGTGGCCTCGGGGGCCGGCAAGCCAGGCCCGGTTGGGCAGCCGGAATCGGACAAAGGGAATATTTTTCCGATGGCAGGGAAGCGGTTGAGCAGTGGCGCGCGGTGCGCCGCCTATCTCACCGGGCGAGAGTCGGACAGGGCACGGGACCTGCCCGTCGCTACGTTGAGTAGTAATGCGAGTGTACAGAGTAATATATTTGGATTTGTGATGACATAAACGGAGGTTCGCGTTGCCGAAAGGCGTTTAACTCGCTAGTTTCCCCTCCCGTCCACCCTTTTTTACGACGAAACCCGAGGTGACCCCGAGTGGCTCTTCCTCCCCTCACTCCCGAACAGCGCGCAGAGGCCTTGCAGAAGGCCGCGATAGCGCGCAAGGAACGTGCCGAGGTTAAAAATCGCCTCAAGCGCGGCGCGGTGACCCTGTCCGAGGTGATCAAGGACGGTTCAACCGACGACGTCATTGGCAAGATGAAGGTCTCCGCCCTCCTGGAGTCCCTGCCTGGCGTCGGCAAGGTCCGTGCAAAGCAGATCATGGAGCGGCTCGGCATCGCCGAGTCGCGCCGCGTGCGCGGGCTCGGCGCCAACCAGCGCGCCGCGCTTGAGCAGGAGTTCGGTGCGGATCTCTGACGCAGGCGGGACCGTACTGAGCCGGCCGGGTGGGCGGCCGGTCCGGGCGCGAGGACATGGTCGGCGCGCCCGGCGGTAAGGCGCGCGGGACCGGCGCCGCGGGGAAAGCGGCGCCGGCCGGCGCCGACCATCCCGCAGTGGCGAAGAATTCGCGACTGACTGTGCTCTCCGGGCCTTCTGGGGTCGGGAAGAGCACAGTCGTCGCGGAACTCCGGCGCCGTTCGCCGGAGATCTGGATTTCCGTTTCCGTCACCACTCGAAGGCCTCGGCCGGGAGAAGTGGACGGGCGGGAATATTACTTTGTGAGTCACGAAGAGTTTGACCGCATGGTGTCCGCCGGAGAACTTCTCGAGTGGGCCGAGTTCGCGGGAAACAAATACGGCACGCCCGCCGCGCCAGTGCGGGAGAGACTCGAGCAGGGGCTGCCGACCCTGCTCGAGATCGACCTCGCGGGCGCCAGGCAGGTCCGGGCGGCCACCAAGCGGGACGACACGCTGCTGGTGTTCCTCGAGCCGCCATCCTGGTCGGAGCTGGTCCGCCGGCTGACCGGGCGGGGCACCGAGCCGCCCGAGGTGGTGCGGCGCCGCCTGGCGGTGGCGAAGGAGGAGCTCGCAGCGGCCGGCGAGTTCGACGTGACGCTGGTGAACACATCTGTCGATGAGGTTTGCCGGCAGATGGTAACGTTGATTGTTCAGCCAGATAATCAGTGAGGAAGGCGACACGTGGCAGTCACCCAGGGCGCAGACGGCATCATCAACCCGCCCATCGACGAGCTGCTTGGCGTCGTCGACAGCAAGTACCGGCTGGTGATCCTGGCGGCCAAGCGGGCTCGTCAGATCAACGCCTACTACTCGCAGCTCGGCGAGGGCCTGCTGGAGTACGTCGGCCCGCTGGTGGAGACCCGGGTGCAGGAGAAGCCGCTGTCGATCGCGCTCCGCGAGACCCGCGAAGGCATGCTGAAGGTCGAGCAGATCGAGGGCTAAGCCCCCGTCATGGCCCGCGTCATCCTCGGCGTAGGCGCCGGAATAGCCGCGTACAAGGCCTGCGAGCTGCTCCGCCTGCTCAAGGAGTCGGGCCATAGCGTCCGCGTCGTGCCGACCCCCGACGCGCTCCGCTTCGTCGGCGAGCCGACCTGGTCGGCGCTGTCGGGCGAACCGGTGACGACCGACGTGTGGACCGGCGTGGCCGAGGTCCCGCACGTCAAGCTCGGCCAGAACGCGGATCTGGTACTGGTCGCCCCGGCCACCGCGGACGTTCTCGCCCGCGCCGCCGCGGGCATGTCCAACGACCTGCTCACCGCGACCCTGCTCACCGCGCGCTGCCCGGTCGTCTATGCCCCCGCCATGCACACCGAGATGTGGGAGCACCCGGCCACCCAGGAGAACGCCGCCACCCTCCGCCGCCGGGGCGCGATCGTGGTCGAGCCCGCCGTCGGCCGGCTCACCGGCAAGGACAGCGGCCAGGGGCGCCTGCCGGAACCGGCGGAACTGTTCGCGCTGGCGGAAAAGATCCTGGCGTCGGGAACGGACGCGTCGCTCTCCCCCCTGGCCGGCCGTACCGTGCTGATCTCGGCCGGCGGCACCCGCGAGGAGCTCGACCCGGTCCGGTTCCTCGGCAACTGGTCGACCGGCACCCAGGGGTACGCGTTCGCCCGGTCCGCGGTCGCCCGCGGGGCCGGCGTCACCCTGGTCGCCGCCAACGTGGAACTGCCCGACCCGGCCGGCGCGAAGGTCGTCCGGGTCGTGTCGGCGCGGGACATGCACGCGGCGATGCTCGCGGCGGCGCCGCACGCGGACGCGATCGTGATGACCGCGGCGGTGGCCGACTTCCGCCCGGCCGCGCGCGCCGGGCAGAAGATCAAGAAGGACGGCCGGCTGCCCGAGCCGATCACGCTGACCGAGAACCCCGACATCCTCGCCGACCTGTCCGCCCGCCGCGCCGCGAGCGGCCCGGCGGGCCAGCTGATCGTCGGCTTCGCGGCCGAGACGGACCCGGACCTGGACGTCGCCCGGGCCAAGCTGGCCAGGAAGGGCTGCGACTTCCTGGTCATGAACCAGGTCGGCGGCGGCCTCGGGTTCGGCGCGGGCGACAACGAGGCGGTCGTGCTGGCCGCCGACGGCACCGTCACGCCGATACCGCGCCGGTCCAAGGACGCCCTCGCGGATTTCGTCTGGGGTCTGGTCGCCGCCGGGCTCGGCTGACGGGCACGGCCGGACCGGCCCGGCTGACTGTCGCGCTTTCCGACGAACTGACGGGCCGGTGCACTAGACTTCGGCTGGTCAATTGACCTAACGGATGGAGAAGATCGAACGTGGCCCGTCGGCTATTTACCTCGGAGTCGGTTACCGAAGGCCACCCAGACAAGATGGCCGACCAGATTAGCGACGCCATCCTGGACGCGATGCTGAAGGACGACCCGGAAAGCCATGTCGCGGTCGAGACGCTTATCACGACCGGTCAGGTGCATGTGGCGGGCGAGGTGACCACCAAGACCTACGTGGACATCCCCGGCCTCATCCGGTCGAAGATCCTGGAGATCGGCTACGACTCCTCGGCCAAGGGCTACGACGGCGCGTCCTGCGGCGTCTCGGTCTCCATCGGCTCGCAGTCGCCGGACATCGCCCAGGGCGTGTCCGACGCGTTCGAGTACCGCGAGGGCGAGGGCAGCGACGACTACGACCGGCAGGGCGCGGGTGACCAGGGGCTGATGTTCGGCTACGCCAGCCGGGAGACCCCCGAGCTGATGCCGCTGCCGATCATGATGGCCCACCGGCTGGCGCGCCAGCTGTCGGCCGTGCGCCGCTCCGGCACGGTGCCCTACCTGCGCCCGGACGGCAAGACCCAGGTCACGATCGAGTACGCGGGCGACAAGCCGGTGCGGCTGGACACGGTGGTCGTCTCCACCCAGCATGCCCCCGACATCAACCTCAAGGAACTTCTCGCCCCCGACATCAAGGACTACGTCGTCGACCCGGTGCTCGCGGGCTTCGACATCGACACCACCGGGTTCCGGCTGCTGGTCAACCCGACCGGCCGGTTCGAGATCGGCGGCCCGATGGGCGACGCCGGGCTGACCGGCCGCAAGATCATCATCGACACCTACGGCGGCATGGCCAGGCACGGCGGCGGCGCCTTCTCCGGCAAGGACCCGTCCAAGGTGGACCGCAGCGCCGCCTACGCGATGCGCTGGGTGGCCAAGAACGTGGTCGCCGCCGGGCTGGCCGACCGGTGCGAGGCCCAGGTCGCGTACGCGATCGGCAAGGCCAAGCCGGTCGGCCTGTTCATCGAGTGCTTCGGCACCGAGAAGGTACCGGTCGAGCGGATCCAGGACGCGGTGACGGAGGTCTTCGACCTGCGGCCGCGGGCGATCATCGCCGATCTCGACCTGCTCCGCCCGATCTACTCCCAGACCGCCGCCTACGGCCACTTCGGCCGGACCGAGCCGGACTTCACCTGGGAGCGCACCGAACGCGCCGCCCTGCTCCGCGCCGCTGTCGGCCTCTAGGCCGCATCCCGCCCTTCCGCCCCCGCGCCCGCCTCCGCCCCCGGCTAGTGCCCGCGCGGGGGCGTGGCGTACCGCACGTCGACTACTTAACGGCGTTGGATGGTTATTGATAGTGATTATTGACCAAGAATGATCTTGGGGCATGTTGGCGTTTCCCCGGGGTAGCAGACGCGTGCCGAAGCGGTGGCCCCGTTCCTTTGGGCGGCGGTGTTCTGCGGCATTAGCGGACGCGGAAGTGTATGGGCCGGACGCTACCTAGGTCGAGCAAGCCGTGCAGATGCGTATGCGTATGAAAGTGCAAAATGCGATGCGGATGCACGTGCATGCGCTAAGATCAGTCCTGTAAGTCCGGGGGGATTAACAGAGAACAAGCCGGGGTCGTAAGCGCTTCGCGCCGGGCCCCCGTGCCCTGGTCCCGTGAGCGGCAGGAGCCGGCCAACGGGCGGGGTTATACCCGTCAGGAGACGAGAAACGATGCAGGACATTCATAACGGGATCAGCGCAACGGAGCTTGAGGGCGCGATTTGGCGCAAGAGCCAGCGCAGCAACTCCCAGGGTGCGTGCGTGGAGCTCGCTCGCCTGGACTCGGCCACCGTCGCCATGCGCAACTCGCGCGACCCGCGCGGCACCGCCCTGATCTACCCGGCCACGGCAGTCCGGGCCATGGTCGGTGCGCTCCGCTCCGGCGAGTTCAACTACCTGATCGGCTAATCAAGGCCGATTGGGCAGCAAGGCCCGCGGATTGGCTCATCTTGGCTGTCCCTCTGCGACGTTGCCAGGGCGAGTCCGCGTGCGGCCGGGCACGGGTGATTGCGGCTCCCCGTGCCCGGCCGTATGTGTTATCTGGTAGGACGGGAGCGTGGCGGAAACTCGGAACGACGGCGCACTCGACCTGTTGCCGGACATGCCGCCAGTAAAGCCCGCAAAAGCCCCGGATATCCCTGAAGGCGGCGGAAACGCCAGCGGGACAAAAAAGGCAAAAAGGTCGAAGGATGCACGAACCCTCAGGCCCGCCGCCGATCGTCCGGTGGCCAGGATCGCCGTTGACATGCCGCTGGCGCATCTGGACCGGCCCTTCGACTACCTAGTTCCGGAACGGCTCGCGGCCGCGGCCAGGCCCGGCGCCCGGGTGCGGGTCAGGTTCGCCGGCCAGCTCACCGATGGCTTCATCCTTGACCGGGTCGACAGCAGCGAGCATCAGGGCAGGCTCAGCTACCTGGAGCGGGTCGTCTCGGCCGAGCAGGTGCTGACCCCGGAGATCGCCGGGCTGGCGCGCGCCGTCGCCGACCGCTACGCGGGCACCCTGGCCGACGTGCTCCGCCTCGCGATCCCGCAGCGCCACGCGGCCACCGAGACGGGCAAGGCGGCCGGCGCCCCGCCCGCCGCGAGCCCGGACGCGGGACCAGAACCGGCGGGCGGCCCGCCGCCCCGGCCGGCGCCCGGCCCGTGGGCCAGGTACCCGGCCGGCCCCGCCTTCCTCGACGCGGTCGCGGCCGGCCGCCCGGCCCGCGCCGCCTGGACCGCGCTCCCCGGGCCGGCCTGGCCGGAGGAGATCGCCCGCGCCGCCGTGACCGCCGCCAGCGCGGGCCGCGGCGCCGTCATCGTCGTGCCGGACGCGCGTGACCTGGCCCGCGTCGACGAGGCGCTGGCGGCGCTGAGCGGCGGCCGCGATGACTACGTCACGCTGACCGCCGATCTGGGCCCGGCCGAACGGTACCGCCGCTGGCTCAGGGCGCGCCGCGGCCAGGCGCGGATCGTCGCCGGCACCCGCGCGGCCATGTTCGCCCCGGTCAGGAACCTGGGCCTGGTGGTGCTCTGGGATGACGGCGACGACCTGCACGCCGAGCCGCGCGCCCCGTACCCCAACGCCCGCGAGGTGCTCGCGCTGCGCGCCCACCGGGCCGGCGCCGCCGCGCTCATCGGCGGGTTCGCCCGCACCGCCGAGCTGGCGCAGCTCGTGCAGGCCGGCTGGGCACGGGACCTGACCCCGGAACGGGCCATGCTCCGCGCCACCGCCGCCCGGGTGCGTCCGGCCGCCGACGAGCGGGAGCTCGGCCGGGACGAGGCGGCCACCACGGCCCGGCTGCCCGGCCTCGCGCTCCGCACCGCCCGCGCCGCGCTGGAAACGGGCGGCCCGGTTCTGGTCCAGGTACCCAGGCGCGGCTACCTCGCCGCCATCGCCTGCGGCCGCTGCCGGGCCCAGGCCAGGTGCGTCGCCCTCATCGGGGACATGCCCTGCAACGGGCCGCTGCGGCTGGCCGGCCAGCACGCCACGCCGGACTGCCGCTGGTGCGGCGCGCTGGCGGCCAGCTGGCGCTGCGCGGCCTGCGGGCACGACCGGATCCGCGCCGTCGTCACCGGCGCCACCCGCACCGCCGAGGAACTCGGCCGGGCGTTCCCCGGGGTCACGGTGCGCTCGTCCGGCGGCGACCTGGTGCTGCCGGCCGTCCCCGACGAGCCCGCGCTGGTCATCGCCACGCCCGGCGCCGAACCGCTGGCCGCCTACGCCGCCGCCCTGCTGCTTGACGGCTGGGCGCTGCTCGGCCGGCCGAGCCTGCGCGCGGGGGAGGAGGCCCTGCGCCGCTGGCTCGCCGCCGCCGCCCTGGTCCGGCCGGACGGCACGGTGCTCATCCACGCCGACCAGTCCCTCGCGGCCACCCAGGCGCTGATCCGCTGGGATCCGGTGACGTTCGCGGAGCGGGAGCTGGCCGAGCGGTCCGAGCTCGGCTTCCCCCCTGCCGTCCGGATGGCCGCGGTGACCGGTGCGGTGGCCGCGGTGGCCGCCATCCTGGCCGGCACCGACCCCGCGTTCGAGGTGCTCGGCCCGGTCCCGGCCGAGCCCGCCGGGCCCGGCGGGCCGGAGCAGGGGCCGGACACCGCCGGCGACCAGGTCCGTGCCCTGGTCCGGACGTCCAGGGCGCGCGGGGCGGAGCTGGCCCGCGCGCTGGCGGCGGCCCAGGCCGGGCGCAGCGCCCGCAAGGAAGGCGGCGGCGTGCGGGTGCAGCTGGATCCGGCGGAGCTGATCTAGCGCCCCGATAGAATCGGTGGTGAACACGCGCTTGCCATCGGGGGACAGGCGTCACGCCGCCGTCGCGAAGGGATTTCTCAGTTGCTCAGGGACATCAAGCTCTTCGGTGACCCCGTGCTTCGCACCCCTGCCGAGCCGGTGGTTGACTTCGACCGGGAGCTGCGCAACCTCGTTGCCGACCTCACCGAGACGATGCTTGACGCGCCCGGCGTCGGCCTGGCCGCGCCGCAGATCGGGGTCGGCCTGCGCGTCTTCACCTACCACGTCGATGACGAGCCCGGCCACCTGGTCAACCCGGTGCTGAAGCTCGAGGGCGAGGAAGAGGAAGACGATGAGGGCTGCCTGTCGCTGCCGGGCCTGCAGTTCCCGACGCCGCGCGCGCCGCGCGTCATCGCGGCCGGCTTCAACATGCACGGCGACCCGGTGACGATCGAGGGCACCGAGCTGCTCGCGCGCTGCGTGCAGCACGAGACGGACCACCTGGACGGCATCTTGTTTATCGACCGGCTCGACCGCAAGCAGCGCAAGCTGGCGATGAAGGCGATCAGGGAGGCCGAGTGGTCCGGCCTGGCCATCCCCGAGGTCAAGCTATCCCCGCACTCCACGCAGCGGATTTCCTGAGGGGCGGGCCAGGTGCGGCTTGTCTTCGCCGGGACACCGGAGGTCGCGCTGCCGGCGCTGCGCGCGCTGGCCGCCTCCCGGCACACGGTGGCGGCGGTCATCACCAGGCCGGACGCGCCCGCCGGGCGCGGCCGGCGGATGGTGGCCTCCCCGGTCGCCGTGCTCGCCGGGGAGCTGGGGATAGCGGCGCTGAAGCCCGGCCGCCCGAGCGAGCCGGAATTTCTCGCCCGGCTGCGCGACCTGGCGCCCGATTGCTGCCCGGTGGTGGCCTACGGGGCGCTGATCCCGCAGGCCGCGCTGGACATCCCCCGGCACGGCTGGGTGAACCTGCACTTCTCGGTGCTGCCCGCCTGGCGCGGTGCGGCCCCGGTGCAGCATGCGGTGCTGCGCGGCGATGACATCACCGGCGCGACCACCTTCGAGCTGGTGAAGGAGCTCGACGCCGGCCCGGTCTACGGCACGCTGACCGAGCCGGTCCGTCCCACCGACACCAGCGGCGACCTGCTGGGACGGCTGGCCGTCAGCGGCGCGGGGCTGCTGGTCGGCACGCTGGACGCGATCGAGGACGGCACCGTCCGCGCCGTCCCGCAGCCGGCCGACGGGATCAGCCTCGCCCCCAAGCTCACCCCGGCCGACGCCCGGGTCGACTGGAAGCTCCCCGCGCATCTGATCGACCGCCAGATCCGCGCCTGCACTCCCGACCCCGGTGCCTGGACCGACTTCGAATCGACGCGGCTCAAGCTCTGGCCGGTCACCCCGGCCGCCGCCAGTGCCATCGGCGATGCCGCGGCTGCGGCCCCGCCCCCGGCGCCGGGCGAGCTCCGCGTCGAGCGCGGCGCGGTCTACGCCGGCACCGGCACCAGCCCGGTCCGCCTGGGCGACGTCCAGCCGCAGGGCAAGCGCCGCATGCCGGCCGCCGACTGGGCTCGCGGCCTGCGGGCCGGCTCCGCCGTCGGCCCCGGGTTCGGCTGAGGTGGGCGTCTACCGGCGTCCCGGCCCCCGGCAGCGCGACCCCGGCCCGGCCCGGCGCGAGGGCGCCCGCCGGTCGGGGAACCCGCGCCGCGCCGCCTACGACGTCCTGGCGGCGGTGGAGAGCCGCGAGGCCTACGCCAACTTGCTGCTGCCCAAGCTGCTGGCCGACCGTGACATCACCGGCCGCGACGCCGCCCTCGCGACCGAGCTCACCTACGGCACGCTGCGCGGCCAGGGCACCTACGACGCGGTGCTGGCCGCGTGCAGCGACCGCCCGCTGGGCAAGCTCGACGCGCCGGTCCGGCTGGTGCTCAGGCTCGGCGCCCACCAGCTGCTCGGCACCCGGATCGGCGCCCACGCCGCGGTCGCGACCTCGGTTGACCTCATCAAGTCGGTCGCGGGCCACGGTCCCGCGGGCTACGTGAACGCGGTCCTGCGCCGGGTGGCCACCCGTGACACCGACGCCTGGCTGGAGATCGTCGCCCCCGAATCGATGCAGGATCACGACGGCCAGCTCGCCATCCGCCACAGCCACCCCCGCTGGATCGTCGACGCCTACCGGTCGGCCCTCGGCGCCGACGCCGACACCGAGCTCGAGGCCGCCCTGGCCGCGGGCAACGAGCGTCCGCGGGTGACCATGGCCGCGCTGCCCGGCGGTCTGCCCCGCGAGCAGGTCATGCCGCCGGGCGCCGAGCCCGGGCGCTGGTCCCCGTACGCCTTCACCCTGGATTCCGGCAACCCGGCAGCGCTCATGGCCCCCGGCCAGATCGCCTCCGGCCAGGTCGCCGTGCAGGACGAAGCCAGCCAGCTGGCGGCCATCGCCCTCTCCCGCGCCCCGCTGGCCCCGGCAGCGGCGGGCCCGGCGGAGGGCGCGCGTCCTGAACTCTGGCTGGATATGTGCGCGGGCCCCGGCGGAAAGGCCCGGCTGCTGTCCGGCCTGGCCGGCACCGTCACCCCGGCCGCCAGCCTGATCGCCGCCGAGCTCCACCCGCACCGCGCCGAGCTGGTGGCCGAGGCGCTGACCCGGGCGGGCCGCTCCCGGCCGGAAGACGCGGTCGTGGTGGCCGACGGCACCAGGCCGCCCTGGCCGGAAGGCGTGTTCGACCGGGTGCTGGTCGATGCCCCCTGCTCCGGGCTGGGCGCGCTCCGCCGCCGTCCCGAGGCGCGCTGGCGCAAGGCCGAGTCGGACATCCCGGCCCTGGCCGGGCTGCAGCGCGCGCTGCTGCGCTCCGCGCTCGCGGCGGTCCGCCCCGGCGGCGTGGTCGCGTACGTGACCTGCTCCCCGGTCCCGGCGGAAACCCGCGACGTCGTGACCGCCGTGGCCGGTGCCGACCCGGACGTCGAGATCCTCGACGCGCCCGCCGTGCTAGCGGGCGTTCCCGGCCTGCGGTCGCCCAGCCCGCTGTTCGCCCAATTGTGGCCGCACCGCCACGGAACCGACGCGATATTCATCGCGCTGCTTCGTCGTGGTACACAATGAGTCCACCTTCCGCTCTTTGGCCTGATTCTCCCGGGAAAAAATAGATGCATTCCACGTCGCCGTCGCGCCGCTCGGGCGCGCTGCGGGCCAGCAATCCGGTCGAGCCGAAGCCGCCAAGGCGGCGCTCCCGGCTGGTCGGCGCTGCCTTGATCATCGGCACGGTCGCGATCGGCGTCTCGCTGGTGGCGACGGGCAGCGTCCCGCTCGGCTCGAAGACGGTGACCGCCACCCCGGTCAGCCACTCCGACGTCACCGTTGATTTCGGCGCGCAGACGGCCACCGATGACAGCGCCGCGATCGGCGTGGACGAGTCCACCTACGGCACGCCGTCGGATGTGCAGCGACCCGAAGGCCCAGGCGCTGCTGAAGAAGCTCGGCGTCGGTTACTCGCGGCTGGCCCTGACGCTGGCCGAGCCGTCCGACCCGGCAAGCCGGGTCACCTGCGCGGCCGGCGGCTGCGACACCGCGATCGACCCGCTCGCGTGGGTGGCGATGATGGAGTCGGTCGGCGAGACGCCGGTCGTGGAAATCCCCGAGACGCTGAGCCCGGCCGCCGCCGCCGCGATCGTCACCCACCTCAACGGGACGGGCGGCGCGAGCCGGCCGGTCCGGTACTGGGTGATCGGTAACGAGCCGAACGCCGGCGGCGAGAGCGCCGCCACCTACGACGCGCGCTTCAACCAGCTGCAGCCCGCGATGAAGAAGGCCGACGCGCAGATCGAGATCGGCGGCCCGGCCACCTACGGCTTCGACCAGTCCTTCCTGCAGCAGTTCCTGCAGGACTGCGGGTCCCGGGCCGACTTCGTCGATTTCCACTTCTACCAGGCCCCCGGCCACCAGAGCACGGCTCAGCTGCTGGCCGAGCTGCCGGCCATGTCGCGCGACCTGGCCACCTTGCACACCATGATCAAGGCGACCGTGCCGGGCCGCGACATCGCCATCCACGTGGGGGAGTGGAACTTCAGCGCCGATCCGGCGACCCTCGCCCAGTACGCGTTCACCGGCTTCGCGTCCGCCCTCGACGCCGACCTGCTCGGCCGGATACTCGCCGCGGGCGCGGACGGCCTCGCCTGGGGCAGTAAGAACAGCACGCTGAGCCTGCTCTACGGCGCCGTGTACCCCGGGGATACCAGCAAGGCGCCGGCCGGCTACACCTCCGACACGCCGATGCCGCTGTATGAGGCCATCGGCATGTTCACCGGGCAGGGCCTGTTCCCGCGGTTCGGCACCACGATCGCCCGCGCCACCTCGGTGCGGCCCGGGGTGGACGTGTTCGCCTCGGCCAACCCCGACGAGATCGTCCTGGTCAACACCAACGCCAAGAGCGAGCGGGTGACCGTCCGGGTGGACAGCAGCAACCCGCAGTCCGCCGTCGTCTGGCAGTTGCACCAGACGAAACCGGTGGCCGGGCCGCCGGTCAGGAAGGGCAGCGCCACCAGCGAGGCGGGAAACTTCAAGATCTTCCTGCCGGGCGAATCGGTGACGACAATGGTGATGAGCACGCTCATTGACGAGCAGAAGTAACTACCCGGATGGCGTTAGCGGGGGGCGTCGCCCAGGCGGTACTCGTAGGTGAGGTCGTCCAGGCGGCCCTTGAGCTCGGGGTCGAGGGCGTACGTGGCGGCGGCCAGCGACGCGTCGAGCTGGCTGGGGTTGCTGGCGCCGATGATGGGGGCGGTGATCGCCTTGTTGGCCAGCACCCAGGCGACCGACAGGGTCACGATGTTCACCCCGGCCTCATCGGCGAGCTTGCCGATCTCCTCGACGGTGTCGAACATCCGCTCGTGCCAGTACCGGTCCTGGTACATCGGGCCGGCGTTGCCGAGGGTGAACCGGCCGCCGTCCGGCGGCGGCGCCGACCGGTCGTGCTTGCCCGCCAGCAGCCCGCCCGCGATCGGGTTGTAGGAGATCACGCCGACGCCGTCCTCGGCGCAGAACGGCAGCATCTCCCGCTCGATCTGGCGGAACAGCAGGTTATAGCGCGGCTGCACCGAGTCGAACCGGGCGAGCCGGAGTGTCTGCGAGCGCCCGATGGCCCGGACCAGCTGGTAGGTCAGGAAGTTCGAGCAGCCGATGTAGCGGACCTTGCCCGAGTGCACCAGGTCGTCCAGCGCCGACAGCGTCTCGTCGATCGGCGTGTTCTGGTCGTAGCCGTGCAGCTGGTACAGGTCGATGTAGTCGGTCCCGAGACGGCGCAGCGACGCCTCGACCGCGGACAGGATGTGCTTGCGGGAGTTGCCGCCGTCGAACGGCGCCGGGCCCGTCGGCGCGAAGCACTTGGTCGCGATGATGAACCGCTCCCGCTTGCCCGGCAGCCAGCGGCCGATGATCTCCTCGGTCCGCCCCCGGGTAGCCAGGTCCCCGCCCAGCGGATACGCGTCCGAGGTGTCAAAGAAGTCGATCCCGGCCTCGGCGGCCCGGTCCATGACGGCGACCCCGGTCGCCTCGTCGCTCTGCAGCCCGAAAGTCATCGTCCCCAGGCAGAGCCGCGACACCTGCAGCCCGCTCTGCCCCAGCCTCGCATGTTCCATAACCCGCACGCTACCGCGACCACCGGGCAGCGGTCATCCGCCCCTGCCCCCGGATCTGCGCCGTGACGTATTTAGCGGCCGAGGAGCCCGGCCGGGCGCGAACGTAGCTTCGCGCCGCCGATGTCGGCCTTCTGGCCCTCGCGGTAGCCGGCCCGTAGCCGCCGCCCGAGTAGGTGACGCGCTTCTTCTTCAGCCGCGGGTAGGCCGCCGTGACCTGCAGCCGGACCGTCAGCGAGCGGTCGGCGAGCACCAGCGCGGCCGACTGCCCGGCGGGCGCCGCCGCATCGTCGGCGGCGGGCGCGGCGGCGGCGACCGCTGCCTCCTCGGCTGCCCGGATCCGCGCCACCACCGCCGAGCAGTAGCCGAGCATCCACGACCGGCGCCACGCCTTCGCGCTGTTCCCGGCGGCGGGCACCGGCTCCCGGGCCAGCGCCCGCGCCATCTGCACCAGCAGGGAGGTGTAGAGGATCTCCGCCCGTTCCAGGTCGGAGGCGTAGCCGAAGACATGCAGCCGGGTGCCCTCGGCGCGTCTGCGTCTGCACGCACTGGCAGCGCAGCGCGGTGGCGACGGCGGCCAGCAGGTGCGCCTTCACGTCAGCCCAGGGACGGTCGAAGCCGAACTTGCGGTCGGCGGGCCGGTCGGTCTCCGGGTGCAGCGCGCCGAGCAGCGCCCGGTCGATGCCGTAGCGGGCCATCAGCTCGGCGGCCTTAGCGGTCAGCGCCTCGGCCTCGGCCGGCGTGCAGCCCTCGTCCTCGGCCTTGGCGAGCAGTTTCCGCACTCGGTCAAGAAGGTCAGTTTGCATGAGCAACCTCAGAGACTAAAATTATTCGAACTCATTGCCCAATGCTATCGGCCGGGTCTGACATTCCGGGTCCGTGCGACACCGCTCGCTGATTCCTCGCACGGGGGGGCCAGCCCCCCCGTCCCCCCCGCCACCTCTAGACTCTGTTACTGCTATGGCCGTTCAGATCTCGCCCAGTATCCTTTCCGCGGACTTCGCGCGTCTCGCCGATGAGGCCGCGGCCGTCGAATCCGCTGCCGACTGGCTGCACGTCGATGTGATGGACAGCCACTTCGTGCCCAACCTGACAATCGGCCTGCCCGTCGTGGAGTCGCTGCTCAAGGCGACCGCGCTGCCGATCGACTGCCACCTGATGATCGACACCCCGGACCGGGACGCGCCCGGCTACGCGGCGGCGGGCGCGCGCAGCGTGACCATCCACGCGGAGGCCGCGCGGGCCCCGGTGCGGACGCTGCGGGCGATCCGCGCGGCCGGCGCCAGGGCCGGGCTTGGCATCAACCCGGCCACCCCGGTCGAGCCGTTCGCCGATCTGCTCCCCGAACTCGACATGCTGCTGCTGATGACGGTCGATCCGGGTTTCGGCGGCCAGCACTTCCTCGACATCGTGCTGCCGAAGATCCGCCGCGCCCGCGCCATGCTCGCCGCCAGCGGGCTCGGCGAGATCTGGCTGCAGGTCGACGGCGGCGTCGCCCAGGAGACGATCGAGCGGTGCGCCGAGGCAGGCGCGGACGTGTTCGTCGCCGGGTCCGCGGTCTACGGTGCGACCGACCCGGCGCTGGCGGCGCGGAACCTGCGCGAGCAGGCCGAGCGCGCGACCGCGCGGGCAGGCTGGCGCACCGCCTAGCCGTGCGGCTCAGCCCAGACCGAGCACGACCGCCACTGTCTGCCCGCCCGGATTGACCGTCAGCGTGGTGTCGAGCGAGGCCAGCCCGGTCACGCTGGAACACTAGTTGGCCACCACCGGGGCGCCGGTCCGCAATACCTTGGGGGATCCTGGGCCGATAGAGGCACCAGGGAAGGTCCGCGGCGTCTTCGCCGGGGTGACCTTAGCGATCAGCCGGACCGAGATGGGCTGCCAGGTCATCGAGGCCAGCGTGGTCAGCACCTGGGCGTCGGCGGTGCCGCAGGCGCCCCTCGGCAGCAGCGGGACCAGCTCCTTGCCGGTCGAGCTGATCAGCAGTACCTGCGGGGGGATGACGGCGAACTCGGGGCAGAAGACGCCTGGCTGGACCCGCCCCGACGGCTGGAGCAGCACCTGGACTAGGCGCGCCAGGTTGTCGGTCGACTTCTCCAGGGTCGCGGTCTCCCACTCGCCCTTCCCCGAGATCACCTGGAAGCCGGTCACGCACCGCTCCACCGCCACCGGCTGGAAAATGGCCGTCAGCTTGGCGTGCGGCGCGTCCGCCGGCCAGCCCGCGCAGCCGGTACCGGCCGCGATAATGGGGCCGCCGGTGACGGTCGGCACTGGGGTGGCGCTCGTCGGCGACGAGGGCGCCGCCGGGGCCTTGGCGGCCGTGGACGTGGTGACGGAGCCGGGGTCGGACGCGGACGCGTGAACCGTCCCGCAGCCGGCCGCCAGCGCACCGGCGACGATCAGGGGAACGGAGAAGGCCCGAGTCTGCCGGGCAAGCCGTGTGATCGATGCGATTGAAGTCATCATGTGAGTGCCTCGTTTCTCAGGACACCCCTTAGACGGCGCGCGGGCGGTGATCGGTTTCCCTCGGAACCGAAGTTTTCTCGCGGCGGCGTGAACGCTACGTTACGAAGGTTCTGTTTGTTCCCGTCGCACGGCACACTTGAAACGTGTACGACTATGACCTGCTCGTGATCGGCTCCGGCCCCGGCGGACAGAAGGCGGCCATCGCGGCCGCAAAGCTAGACCGGCGGGTTGCCGTCGTTGAGCGCCCGGACATGATCGGCGGTGTCTGCGTCCAGACGGGGACGATTCCCTCCAAGACGCTGCGCGAGGCCATCCTCTACCTGACCGGTATCGATCAGCGGGAGATCTACGGGCAGTCGTACCGGGTCAAGGACGAGATAACCGTCGCCGACCTCACCCGCAGGACCACGCACGTGGTGAACCGGGAGAGCGATGTCGTCCGCAACCAGCTCGCCCGCAACCGGATCATGATTGTGCCCGGCCATGCCTACTTCGTCGGCCCGCACGCGGTCGAGATCGACGACGGCGGCGGGCGGACCCGCAAGATCAGCGCGGACAAGATCGTCATCGCCACCGGCACCACCCCGGCCCGCCCGTCCAGCGTGGCCTTCGACGACGTGACGATCATCGACTCCGACGGCATCATCAACCTGGAGAAGGTGCCGCGCTCGATGGTGGTGGTCGGGGCCGGCGTGATCGGCATCGAGTACGCGTCCATGTTCGCCGCCCTCGGTACCAAGGTCACCGTGGTCGAGAAGCGCGACCGCATGCTCGACTTCTGCGATGAGGAGGTCGTCGAGGCGCTCAAATACCATCTCAGGGACCTCGCCGTCACCTTCCGCTTCGGCGAGACGGTCGCCTCGGTGGAGGCCCACCCCGAAGGCGCCATCACCGTCTTGCGCAGCGGCAAGAAGATCCCGGCCGACACCGTGCTGTACTCGGCGGGGCGCCAGGGCATGACCGATGGACTTAACCTGCCGGCCGCCGGGCTGACCGCGGACGAGCGCGGCCGGATCACGGTTGACGAGTACTACCGCACCAAGATGGAGAACATCTACGCGGTCGGCGACGTCATCGGCTTCCCCGCGCTCGCCGCCACATCGATGGAGCAGGGCAGGCTGGCCGCGCACCACGCGTTCGGCGAGCCGGTCTCGGCCAACGACGCGCCGCAGCCGATCGGCATCTACTCCATCCCCGAGATCAGCTTCGTCGGCCGCACCGAGGACCAGCTCACCGACGCCTGCGTGCCGTTCGAGGTAGGCGTGTCGCGCTACCGCGAGCTCGCCCGCGGCCAGATCGTCGGCGACTCCTACGGCGTGCTCAAGCTGCTGGTCTCACCCGAGGACCGCAAGCTGCTCGGCGTGCACGTCTTCGGCACCGGCGCGACCGAGCTGATCCACATCGGCCAGGCGGTCATGGGCTGCGGCGGCACCATCGATTACCTGGTGGACGCCGTCTTCAATTACCCGACTCTCTCCGAGGCGTACAAGGTCGCCGCCCTCGACGCCACCAACAAGATGCGCGCCGTCACCCGCCTTTCCGGCTGAAAGGCGTCGCCTTTCCAAGATAGCGGTTTCACGCCCGCCAGCGCTTTGCGCTATTACTATTGCCCTGGAATATTACTGTTGCCGTGAAAAAACGGTTCGAGGGTCGTCAGCAGTGGAGGCAATGGTGGCCGAGGCGCTCACCACCGAACCGCAACGCCCGCCCGCCCGTCGGCCCGGCCCGCTGGCCATCGCGCTCGCCGGGCTGCGCCCGGCCCGCAACGTCCAGATCCTCGCTGCCCTAATCATCGCGACCGCGCTGATTCTCGGGTACATCGGACTGTGGCAGTACCTGTCAGGCCGGGGTCCCGCCGCCCAGTGGGGCAACACCTGGGACGACATCCTCTTCTATGACCTGCAGCTGCCAGTCCTCAGCGCTGCCCCGCTGCAGGTGGCAGGTGACTTTCCGGTCGTGCTGAGCATCGCCCGCTTCGTCGCTCCGCTCGGCACCTTCATGGCCGCTTTCGCCGCATTGGAACTGGTCCTCGGTGAGCAACTGCGCGGCTTCCTCGCCGCCCGTGCGCGCGGCCACGCGATCGTGGCCGGCGAGGGTCCGGTAGCTCTCGCCCTCGCTCGCCACTTCGGCGGCAAGGCGGCCCCCGGGTCAGGCACCGCGCAGGATGACGGCACCGGGAGCGGGAACGGGATCAGGAAGGTCGTCCTCGTCAGTGCCAGCGAGGGCACGCTCACCCAGGCTCGCCAGTACGGGATCCTGACCGTCAAGGGCGATCCCGCCGACGAGGCCACGCTCCGCGCCGCTGGGGTGGCCAAGGCCGTGGAGATCTACGCCTGCACCGCGACCGGCACGGCCAACGCGGCCATCGCGCTGCGCGCCCGCGGCATCGTCGTCGCCGGCCGCCGAAAGCAGCGGCTCGCCGTCTACGCCATGGTCCGCGACGCCGAACTCGGCGTCGCGCTGCGCGCCCGTCGTATCGGGGCGGACACCGACCCCAGCCTCCGCCTGGACTTCTTCGGCGTCGAAGAGATCGCGGCGCGCGAGCTATTCGACGCCCACCCGCTGGTCCAGGCCGACGGCCGCGCGGCCACGATCGTAGTCGTCGGCTTCGGGCCGCTCGGCCGGGCGGTGCTGCGCGAGGCCGCGCGCCGCCGGTCCAGTCAGCCCGGCGTGCCGCGGCTTGAGGTCGTCATCAGGCAGGCCACCCAGGACGAGGTCGATGAGGTCACGGCGGCCTTCCCCGCCATCGGCGAGAACTGCTGTCTGACCGTCGGCGCGGACCCGGTGCTCCCCGCCGCGGGCGAGTACACGGTCTTCGTCTGCGTCGATGATGACGACCGCGCGCTGCGCGAGGGCCTGGCTAGGGCGCATGCGCTGGCGAGCGAGCGTGGCCACGTGGTGGTGTGCATGCGCGAGTCATCCCCGTTCGCCGACATCCTCGCCAAGGGCACCGGCTTGCTTGACGATGTCGTGGGCCGGATCACGGTGTTCGGCGTCATTGAGGCGGCCTGCGTGCCCGCGACCATCCGCGATGACTTCATCGAGCAGATCGCCCGCGCGATCCACCGGAACTACCTGAAGATGGCGGCCGGCAACGATGGCAAGGATGCCGACGGGAACCCGCTTGACCCGTTGTCGCTGCTGCCGTGGGCGAAGCTGTCCGATGACCTGAAGGCCGCCAATGTCGGCCAGGCGCTCAGCTTCGGCCAGAAGGTGGAGGACGTCGGCGCCGTGGTGATACCGCAGTCCGCGACCGCGCCCGAGTTCCAGTTCACGGACGAGGAAGTCGAGGAGCTCGCGATTGCGGAACACGACCGCTGGATGAGGGAGCGCTTCTCCCAGGGCTGGCGGTGCGGCTCGCCGCGCGACAACGCACTTAAGATCCACCCCGCCCTTGAGCCCTGGCCCGAACTGCCCGAATCCCAGCGGATCAAGGACCGCAATGCTGTTCAGGTCATCCCCGAGATCCTGCTTGACGCGGGCTTCCAGATCCTCCGCCTACCCAAGAATGCCTAACCGCCCGGCCTCGTGAAAAACCGAAGGCCGCCCTGAAATTTGTGCATTTCAGCCGCAATTTGGGCGAATTGCTAATTTCTGCGGCAGGGCGATGACTCCGGCGGTAGCGTCATTGCCTTGGCAAGCGGGAGCTCCGGCCGTGCTTTCGACGCGATCCCATGCAAAGGCGGGTGGCCCTATGCAGCTCAGACGGGAGGCGGCAGGAGCTCGAACAACGAAACGCTCCCAGCAGCCGGGGCAAGACCGTCCGCAGGCGCCGCAAATCTCAGTGGCGCTGTTTTGCCATCCAAGCGACGTTGAACGCGCTCGGCAGCTCTGGTCCCTGTTGCGCGGCTCCGGAGTTTCCGTGGTGCCGACTGCGGCGGCGGCGGACGCCCTCGTCGTGTTCCTGTCCGCGGCCGGCCTGGCGGACGCCGGCCGGCGTGACCGGTTGGCCGGCGCGGCGGCAGTTGCCGCCCGGCTCATCCCCGTGAAGGTCGGGACGGTGGACGACACTCTGGTCCCGCCACGGCTGCGCGAGCCGAACTGGATCATCTGGGACCCGGGCAACGTGAGCGTGGCGTTCGGCTCTGTGCTGGCGGGCCTGCTGTCCGATCCCGACCGCCGCGCCCTGTCGCGGCGGCTGTCGCATGAGGCCGACGCCTGGGTGCGGGCCGCGCATCGACGCGTTCCTGATCACCGACTACCCGCGGGCTCGGCAGATGGCCCAGGTGCTGGCCGACCTCAGCGCCGACAAGCTGGCTGCCCCCACGCCCGCGATGCGGCAGTTCGTCGCGCGGTCGGTCAAGGTGTCACGGCCCAGGCATCGGCGCCGCCGGAGCCGCGCGTTCTACGGGGCGGTGGGTGCCGCGATCGCGATCGTCACCGTGGCGGTGGCGGTTCCCGCCATCGCCAACGGCAACTATGACGACAAGGAATCCATCGTCACCACCGGCAACTCCTACCTCCTGCAGGATCTGCCCCAGTGGTCGGCCGCGAACTCCGCCGCGCTGCTGCTCAACGGCACGCCGACCGAGCGCGCCCTGGCCCAGGTGACCCTGGTGGCGGCGCTGAACATTCCCTGGGAGCTCGACGCCCTCCAATGGCAGGCGGCGGTCACCTCGGCGGTTCCCTTCGATGGCGGAAGGCAGGCGATTGTCTCCGTCGGCGCCGGCCTGATTGTGCTCGACGTGCGCACGCAGCAGGCGCTGTGGACCGCCCCCGCGCCCGCCGGGCCCTATTACCTCTCGGTCGACCCCCAGGGCCAGACCGCCGTGGGACTCGGCCCGGCTGGGGCGATCGTGGTCAACCTGGCCACCCACGCCGTCCGGCGGGTCGCGGCAGGCACCGATTTCGCCGACGGGCAGCTCGGCCGCGACGGCGTCGCCGTCGTGCGGATGCCAGGGCGGATGCCGGGCCCCCGCCTGGCCGAGCTCAACACCGCCACCGGCACGGTCAGCTATTTCGGCGCCTACCCCGGCCTGATCAGCGTCTCGGCGGGCACCTCCCGCGGCCCGGCGACGGCACTCGTCTTCGGCCAGGCAGGGAACATCGATCTGATCCGGCTGCCCGACAAGACGGTGCTCGCCTCCGTTCCGGGCAGCGCCGTCGATCAGACCGCGCCCCGTTCGGCGCCATCGCGCCCAACGGGAGGCAGGCCGTGATTTCTGGCGGTGACGGGCAGTTCTGGACGTTCGGGGTCGGCCAGCCCGCCACCGCGACCGGCATCCCGGTGCCGGCCATCCTCAGCGGCGTCGTCTGGGGCGTCGGCGACCGGCTCCTCGTCTACAGCCAGGACCAGCGCGGCCAGGTGTACTACCTGCCGCGGGCCGAGCTCATCGGCACCGTGTGCACCGACCTCACCCGGCTGTTCGACGTCACCCTCGACTACTCGTCGGACGTGATCGGCTGCGAAGGACAGGGCGGCACCACCTTCTGGCAGCTGCCGTCCGTACCGCTCGCCAGCCGTCCGCCCGGTGAGTCGTCCGCCACCACCCGCAGCGCCAGGCGGGGTGACGGTGACCGCGTCCGGAGCGCAGCTCGAGATCCGCGGCCGCGGTCTGAATATCAGCTACCAGCCGCTTAACGCCAATATCGCGGCGGTCGCCATCGCCCCCGGCGGCGGCAGCGTCCTCGTCGGCGACACGCTCGGCGAAGCCGCCGTCATCGACCTTGAGGCCGGCGATGCGCAGGCAGTGGTGGACTGGACCGCCCCGGACAGTTCACCGGTCACCGCTGTCGGCTGGGACGACGGGTCGGTGGTGACCACGAGGTCGGGGCAGAGCTGGCGGCTGCAGGACTGCCAGGACTGCGCCACCAACGCCTGGCCTGATGGCGGCCTTCCGGGCCAGGTTCACCGGCTGCATGAGCGCCAGGCAACTGGCCTTCATCGGCGACGGCACCTGGTCGCGGCTCGGGCTGCGCGAGTGCGCAGACTCCACCGGCGAGCCCGCTCAGCTGGGAGGAAGCTGACCGTGCAGCACATCTTCGTCTCCTATAACCGCGCGGACCGCGAGTGGGTCAGGAAGCTAGTCGCGCGCCTCGAGCGGCTGCGCCTGCCCGTGTGGATCGACCAAACTGACATCCCGGTGACGGTGCCGTGGATGACCGAGGTGCAGGACGCGATAGACGAGGCAGCGCTCTTCCTGCGCTGCGACTCGCCCGCATTCCGGCGTTCTGACCACTGCAACGCCGAGGTCGGCCTGGCCACGCAGGCGGCGAAACCGCAGTTCGTCGTCACGGTCGGCGATGATCCCGGCGAGTGCGCGAACCGGATCGCGCAGACGTTCGGGGAAATTCCGCTCGCCCGGGGTCGGCGCACCGAGCTGCGGGTGCTCGCCCGGGACTGGGACCGGGCCGGGCGGCCGCGTGGCCAGCTGGTCGGCCGGACGCAGCGGCGGCGGCTAGTGACCGGGCTTGCGCTGCCGCCCGCCGCGACCGAGACCGAGCAGAGTTTCCTGCGCGCGAGCCGGTCCCGATCGAGGCAGCTGCTTCTGCTGTCGGCCGCGGTGCTGCTGGTGATCGCCGCATCGGGCATCACCACGGTGGTGTTCCAGTCGGGGAAGACCGCCGTGGCCGACGCGAACAGCTTGATCGCGTCCTCCTTCCAGCAAGAGCAGGACAGTCTGCAGCAGATCGACCGGGACCCGTACCGGGGTCTGCAACTTGCGGCGGCCGACGACAGCGGGTCCAACCCTGACGACGAGGTCATCACGGCGGCGCTGGCCGACCCGGTGCCCGATGACTCCTTCCCGGTCCCCGCGGCCAGCCGGTTCGCCAGCAAGCCGGTCGGTGCGCAGGTCACGGTGGTCGGCGCGGCCGGGCAGGAATGGCGGCACGCCGCTGCCGCGCCAGCTGCCACTCAGCCCGCGACGCGGCTGAGCGGGCCGTGGGCGGCCACCGTCACCGCGCGCGCCGACCCGAGCGCCGCCGGTCCCGGCGGTCTCACCGCCCGCGGCGACCCCGCCTCAGGCCTGGTCCGGTTGTTCAAGAACGGCCAGCTATGGCGCACTATCCATTTCAGCGCCGTCACGGGCTCGCTCGCCTTCTCTCCGGACGGCCGTTTCCTCGCCGCCACCGTGGGCGAGCAGGTGCAGGTGGCTGACGTGGCGAGCGCCCAGATCAGGATCGCGCTGCGCGGTGCCACTGGCGCCCTGCTCGACGTCACCTGGAGCGCCGACGGCAGCCACGTCTGGGCGCTTGACGATGGTCGGGTCTTCTGCTGGCCGATGGGCGACGCGGTCACCCTGCTTGACGTGACCAGTGCGGACTACAACTCCGCGCTGCCCGCCGCGAGCCCCGGCCTGGTGTGGATTGTCGGCGCGCACGCGCTAACCGAGATCTCGGTGTCCACCGGGCGGGTGCTCGCCAGCAAGCCGGTCGACGACACCCTGACCAGCGCCGGTGCCGCGCCAGACGACTCGGTCGCGCTGGTCAGCGGCGATAAGTACCTCTGGGTGATCCCGCTCTCCGGCGGCGCCCCGTCGCGTCCCGTGCGCATGCCGTCAGGCTGCGTTATGGGACGGCCGACATTCGGCAGCGATACCACCGCCTACCTGCCCTGCATCGGCGGTGCGCTGCTGGTGCTGTCGCTGCCCGCTGCCACCGTGACCGCGACGATCCAGGTGTCGCAAGCGGGCGTGTACGGCGCGACGGCGGTCCCCGGGCAGGGGCTGGTCTATGTTGGTGATCAGACGGGGTTCCTCTACCTGGTCAGCGGTACGCAGGTGACGAAACTGCAGGCGAACAGCTGTGACATGGACATGGCCCGGATCGGCGTCGCCCCCGGCGGTGAGGCGGTCCTGCCGGTAGGCTCGGGCTCGGGGGAGGGAACCTGCACCAGCATCGGGCTGCTGACCCCGCGAGCCGATCCGGCGAGCCCGGAAAGCTGGACCTGGAACGAGCTTCTCGAGCCGCAGGAGCTGTCCATCTACGGCTCGGCGGTCGCCTTCAGCCCGCACGGCGGCAGCTTCGCCATCGGTTACAGCAACGGCACCATCACCATGCACCCGACCGGAAACCTCACTCCCATCCTCGTGGACAACAGCGCCGACGGCATGATCCGGGACCTGCTCACGCTGCCCAACGGCGACCTGATCGCCGTCACCGACACCGGCATGGTCCAACGCCTGCAGCTGTGCGATTCATGCGTGTCCAACACGACCCTGTCGAAGATCGCCGGCGCCAGGCTCCAGCTCGCTGTCCGCCTGGGCCTCGCCCACCTGGTCCCGGCCGCCAGTCCAAATCCCAAGCGCAGGTTAGCTCTGGACAACGGCAGCGGATTAGCCGACGATCGGGCGGGAAGACCTAGCACTCTGACGGGAAGATACAGCACACTGTGGTCACCGAGGAGGCTAGCGTGCCACCGACTGATACCGGCGACTTCGCCGAGCAACTCGCCCGCGCGATCCACCGCGGCTATGTGGCCAACGCCAGGGGCCGGGGCGAGACCGAGACGGCCAACCCGTCCACGGTTCCCTGGGATCGGCTACCCGAAGACCTCCGCCGGGCTAACATCGCCCAGGCGGCGGCCATCGGCGGCAAACTGCGGACTATCGATGCCGCCGTGGTCCCCGACGGCGCGGGCAGCACGGGCTTCGCCTTTACCGACCAGGAGATAGAACTCCTGGCCCGCCAGGAACACGACCGCTGGATGCGCGATCGTCTAGCGGCGGGCTGGACCTATGGTGTCCCGCGCGACGACACCCGCAAACAGCACCCCGACCTCAAGGACTGGCGCCTGCTGGGCCCCGAAGACAAGGACAAGGACCGCGAAGCGATCCGCGCCCTCCCCGAAGTCCTGCACGACGCGGGCTACAGCATCACCCGCCTGCACCGCGCGGCCTCCTCAAAGCACGCGGCCTCCTGAAGCCCGGAACGCGGTTTCCCCGAGAGCCGCGTAAACAGGCATCCAGAATCTGCAGTCCCGTCCCTCTCACGGATAGGCCGGGCAGGCCTTCTCGTAGGAGATGCCTGGAGCATCATCAGCCCATTGAGTGGGCGTAACGTTTCCTTGCACTTCGTTGCAGATGAGTTGTGTGAGGCTCCCTTGAGTAAAGTTCAAGGTTCGCTGCGTCAGCAGGGTTACCGTGCCGTTGTAGCCGCCAGCGGCAACCTCTTGGCCGCCCCGACTGTACGCGAGGCTGGTGACCTTCGTTCCGGTGTCCGCGAGGGTGGCGAGCCGTTGGTAGCTGTCGAGATCCCATGTGTCGACGTCCCCGAGCGCGTCGCCGCTCGCGAGCGTCTGCCCATCCGGGTTGAATGAGACTGCCTCGACGGCGCTTCCGTCGGGCAGAGCGGCGGTTCGCTGGTGGCTGCTGACCTGCCAGAGGCTGATGTGACCGCCCTGATCGCCCGCGGCGAGGATCTGTCCGTCCCGGCTGAAGGCGACGCTGTTTACCGTGCTGCCCTCGTTCAGGGTCGCGATACGGTTGTGACTGGTCGCCGACCACAAGGTGATGTGCCCGCTAGTGTCGCCGGCCGCGAGGATCTTACCGTCGGGGCTGAAGGCGACGCTGTTGACAGTGCTTCCCTCGTTCATGGCGGCGAGGCGGTGGTGGCTGGCAACATCCCACAAGCCGACACCGCCGTGGTAGTCGCCGACCGCGAGGACCGTTCCGTCCGGGTTAAATGCGACGCTGTCAGAGCCGTCGCCGCCCTCGACGAGTGTGGGCGGCCCTGACGATTCCAGGGCTGGATGCTGCCGGACGGCGACATTCCAGAGATCGACGCCCAATAGGTACCCGACGGCGAGGGTGCTGCCACTAGGGCTGAACGCGATGCCGTATGTCTCCATGACCTCGCTCAGGCCGGCGAGCTGACGGCGGCTCGACGTGTTCCACAGCTCTACGCGGCCCGCTAGGTCCCCGGCGGCAAGAGTCTTCCCGTCCGGACCGAAAGCGACATTCGTGACCGGGCTGCCGTCTCCGGCGCTGAAGGTGCTGGCATCGCTGCCCCCGGTGGTGTTCCACAGGCCAACGTGCCCACTGGTGTCGGCGGCGGCGAGGGTATTCCCGTCGGGGCTGTACACGACGGTCGTAACCGGCGAGCCTTCCCCGAAGGTGGACGTCTGCGTGCGGCTATTGACGTTCCACAGGCCGATGGTGCCGTCGGCGGTTCCGGCGGCGAGAGTAGTCCCGTCGGGACTGTAGGCGATGCTCTCGACGGGGCCGTCCTCGGCCAGGCTGGCGGTTACGTCGTCGGCCGAGATGCTCCACAGACGGACGAGGTCGCTGTCGCCCGCCACCGCTACGGTGTTGCCGTCAGCGCTGAACGCCAGGCTGGTGACTCCGTCGGCCCCGCCCTCCGGTATCAGGGTTTCGGATCGACTGCCGGTCGCGGTGTCCCACAGTTGAACACCGCCACCCAAGTTGGCGACGGCCAGGGTCTGTCCGTCCGGGCTGAACGCGATGCTGCTAACGCTCTGGCCGCGCTGGTAGCCCTCGGTGAGGGTCGCCTGCTGCCCGGTAGCCAGGTCAGACAGGTCAACGGTCCCGCCGGAGAAGCCAACGGCGAAGTACCCGTCGTTGGCGCTGAACGCGATGCACTGGATCGAGTTACCGGTATATCTGCTGGAGGATTGGGCCTTGCCCGTCTGCATATCCCACAAGCCGTAGTACCCGGCGCTGTTGCCCGCGACGAGATACTGCTCGTTCGAGCTGAAGGCGAGGGCGGTGATCTCGCTGTTCCCGATGGAAAAGCGAAGGCCGGCGCGGTGCCACGTCGCGGTGTCCCACACGGTGATGTGGCCATCCGCGTCGCCAGTGGCGAGCTCTTTCCCGTTTGCGGAGTAGGCGACAGCGGTCACCGCGCTGGTGCTGGCCGTTAGAAACAGGTCAAGAGGTTGCTTTCCTGCCTGGATCAGAGCGGTGCGCGCCGCCGTGGTAGGCGCGCGTTGGTACGCTGCCACGCTGAGCAGCATGGCAAGTGGCGCGTTCGTGACCGACGCGTTGGTAGCCACCGCCGCCAGCTGTTCGGACTGCGCGATGTGGGACTGGGTGACAGCGTTATCGCGCTGCACGACGGCGACGACCGACAGGGCAACAGCTACGGCAAGTGCGCACAGTGCCGTAGTGAGACCGGCGCGAAGCCGTCGGCTGGCGCCGCGTCGGCTGGCGGCGAGATAGGCGTAGTGCTGGCCGGTGGGCTGTTCCTCGTGCGACCCCTTTCCCTCGTACCAGGTTTCAGCCGCCTTGAGGTCGGCCCCGCGGAGCAGGAAGCTGCGATTCCTGCCGCTGGTCTCCCACTCTCGCGCCCGAGCGGCCAGACGGGTGCTGTCGTCGCGCCACTCCAGGTCCGCCCCGAGCGCCTCTATGACCCGATCGACTTGGACGGCACGGTCAGCCGCGGGCTGGAAGTCGATCCAGTTCGGTGCGGTCAGGGAGGCGGGAAGGCTCTCGGGCGGAACCTGGCTGAGAACGACCGGGATGATTCGTTTATGGTTGGCGACAGCAGCCGACAGTTCGGCCATACATTCAGCCGAGGTGGCGGAGTTGGGGGTGATCACGAATATGAAGGCATTGGCCAGCTCAATACCCCGTGATATCCTGGCCCGCCAGTCTGCGGCGGGCTCTATGTTGGAACGATCCACCCAGATGTGCTTGCCCCGATTCGCCAGCTCGCGGCTGAGCCAGTCAACGAACTCTCTATCCGGCGGTCTCCTCGCATACGAGATAAAGCCATCAAGCCTTTCTCCCGCGACGGGAAGATCATCAGCCGCGACGACCGTACTATCACCGTAGTCCTCAAGCTCTGCGGCTACCCTTCGAGTTCTGTCCCGCCCCTCGGCCGTTTCTCCGCTGTCGACCATTTGGACTACCTCCTGATTTTCCGGTGCGGGCGGGTTCGTTACGCATAGGGGCTGGTCGCCGGCGGATGGTCGGCGCCCACGGACAGGGTCCGGCCCACGCGATGCGGGACACCGCCGTGGCCTGTAGGCCGGGCATGGCCTGGCAGGCGTCACACCGGTAGACACCGTTTCCCGCGAGGATCATCGTCCCGTCAGGCGACCACGGCTGGGCCGGAAACTCCGAGTACGCGGCGCTGCCTGAAGCCAGGAAGCCCGGCAGTCCGGTCATCGCCTGACCGTCGGAAACCTGGTACACCGTCAGGCTGCCGCCCGGCGGCGAGGGCGCCAGGCCGAGGGACCCCGCATAAAGGAAGGTGCCGTCCGGGCTCAGGCTGGCTCCAGGATTGATGGGCGCGCCGGGACTGAATGGCTCGTGGGACTGATAGCTGGCGATTACCTGGCCGGTTGTGAAGTTAAGCACCGCCCCGGCGGCCGGCGGGTTGAGTAGTGTCCGGCCTGCGGCAGGTCCACGGCGACCAGCGCCGACCCGTTTGGCGCCGGGCTGAGTTCGACAATCGGGTAGGTCGATACCCGCTGCACCGTGATCAGCTTGCCGGACGCGGTGTCCCAGAAGAAGACCGTACCGTCGGCGTTGCCGGACGGCGACCACACTGCCGTCGGCGCTGACCGCGACCCGCAGCGGGAACGGCGTGTAAATAGGACGACGAGTGGTTATCGACGGGACGGAACGTGCGGATCGCCTTGCCGGTCACCGCGTTCCACACGCCCACGGTGCCGTCGGTGTCCGCCGCCGTAAGCACGCTGCCCGACGCGCTGACGGCCGCGTCGATCGGCGCGCTCGGCTGCTTGACCTCAAGCGGCGGGCGGCCCGCCAGCGGCTGCCACAGGTAGATCGCCTCGGTGGTCATGACCAGCAAGTCATCAGGCCGGGGACCGAACGCGAGGCCGGTCGGGCTGCCCGCTACCGACAGGGAGGCGACCTGCTCCCCGCTGGAGTCCACCACCGCGACCGAGTGCGCGCGAGCATAAGCGACATATTTGCCATCCGGGCTCGCCGCCACCGCCAGGTCCTGTCAGGTCGTCGCCGAGGACGTGTTGGTCGTGGTGACCAAGATGGTTGTGCGAGCCGCGGTGGCGGCGGCACATGGCACGCGGGCGGCGACCTCGTAGCGATCGCTATACCCAGATCCTCGGCGGCCGAGCATGGCATGGCCACCGTCGTGATGCCGGGCAGCGGAATGCTTCGCGTAGCCGACCGGTCCGCGTGTCCCAGGAGAGCGCGGCGACCGAGGTAATCGCGGCGTTCGTTCCCGTCGACGTGTCCACGCCGATGCCGGAGACCTGGCTGGCCCGAGCTTGTGAACCCGAGGGGGACCGCCGCGCCGTGCGCCGGTGGTTCAAGGTCGGTCACAGGTTTCCCGATCCCGGCGTCCCAGACCCGGACGAAGCCCTGGTCGTCCACGGTCAGCACCCGCCGATTGTCCGATGCGAACTGCACGCCGGTCAGCTCGGCACTGCCCGCCGCGCCCAGGGTGGTGACCAGCTTTGCGGTGGCCGCATTCCAGATCTGGGCCGTGCCATCCAGACTCGCCGTGGCGAGATACCGACCGTCGGGGCTGGAGGCGATCGACGTGATACTCGCGCTGTGCCCGGGGAGCGGCACGACAGTGCCGCCCGCTAGCCGGAGGATAACGTTGCCCTGATCGTCCCCGGCCGCGACCCACGGATCGCTCGTGCTCGCGCTGCAAGTCACGGCACTGACCGGGCCAGCCGGGGTCGCCATGTCGGGCGCCGTCTCTTTGCCGGTTGTGGCGCTGTAGGTCTGCTCCGTGGAGTCCTCGGCGTAGTCCGGGGCGATGACCACGGCCGAACCATCAGGCAACCAGCAAGACGGGCCGGAACTGGCGGTCGGGAAGGCAGCGTTACCTGGCGAGTGACGGCCAGTCCCCGGCCAGGAGCCGAAGTCGATGATCTGCCCGTCGGAGAGTAGCCCCGAACCGCCCGGGCTCGGGACGACGTAGGCCATGCTGTCGCCTCCGACGCTCGGCCGGAAGAGCGCCCTTGCCACACCCGAGGCGGGGTTAAAGATCACCACGTTGTTGAGCTGCCCGCCGAACACGTCGAGTTCCGCGCCGTGCGGGCCGGCCCAGGCGGCCAGCATCGCGTCCGCTGCCGGGGCCGGTATTTAGTACTCCAGAGTTAAACTCAGCCTTGATGGCTCGCTAAGGCCGGTTGTCGGTACGGCCGTCGCGGCGCCGTTGGGGGAGACGTCCCAGACCGCGACCGTGCTTGCCAGCGTCACGGCGGCCAGCCGCGATCCGCTGGCGTCGTAGGTGAGCTGGATCACCGGCGAGTCACCGCCGGTGGGCAGCAGCTGCGTCACGCGCCCCGTCGACGGAGTTCCACAGCGCGACATCGCCGCCCTTCGCGGAAACCGCGATCTGCCCGAGGACGGGGTTCCACGCCGCCGCGGTATTGGCGCCGGTGCCCGACTGGATGGTCATCCGCAGGTGATCGTCGGCGATCGCGAGCCGCAGCGCGTCCTCGGTCTGGGTCGACGCGTTGGTCTTCGTGGCCTTGAGCGCCTCTGCCACGCTCGCCGCCGGGTCGCTGGTCAGCCCCGCGATGGCCTGCTCGGCTTGCGCCCGGCTGTTGGCCACCTGGGCCTGGTACCGCGCCTGGTTGCGCTGCAAGACCGCCACCACGGCAAGCGCGATCGCGACGGCGAGCCCGGCGCTGAGCGCGACCCGCCAGGTCCGCTGGGTCCGGCGATGCCCTCCTGCTGGCCACGATGTACGCCGTCTGCGTCCGCCGTCGGCGGCGTCTTCGGGTGGGCGCGGCGCGGGTCCAGCCACTGTTCGGCGGACCGCAGATCGCTGCCCCGCAGCAAGAAGCTCTTGTCGTGCCCGGCCCGGGTCCATTCGACGCTGCGGATGGTGTACCTGCTGTGCTCGTCGCGCCATTCGAGGTCTTCTGTGAGCGCCGTGTCAGCTGGTCCGACCGCGCGACTCGGGTCGTTCCCGGCGGTGAACATCGACCCAGTTCGCCCGGGTCAGCGCCTCCGGCAGCTCGTGCCGGTCTTTGACCTCGCGCAGCACGACGGGAACGATGAGCTTGTGCAGCTCGACGGCCCGGTTGAGCTCTCGAAGGCACTCCGCGGAATCGCACCGACTCTGGTGTGATCACGAAAATGAATGCCTTCGAGGCGTCGATTCCCCGCACGATCCGCTCTGCCCAGTCCGAGGCCGGCCTCGATCTCCTCCCGGTCGACCCACACCCGCATCCCCCGAGCGGCCAGGTCACGGTTGAAGCTCATCGACGAAGGCCGTGTCCGCGGGGATGCGACGATAGGAGATAAACGCGTCAAAGCGCCCGTCCCCGCCAGCTGATCGGGTGTTTCCGGCGGCGCCTGTGGTGAGTTCTTGACGGACATGCCGATCAACCTCGCGCCGCTGAGGGGCGGCTGGGAGCCAGGACGGCCTTTCCTGGCTGAACTATAATCTAAGACTACGACGGGACGAATCCCGTTTGCTACGCTCCAGAATCCCAATACGGGATCGCGCGGGCGCGCCGGAGTTCTGACGGCGTAGGCCCTCTGCTCGAGTCATGGATGGACATGCCCTGTGTTATTCCGGTTAATGCGCGGGCAGAAGAATAACCGGTGCCCGGCGCTCACGGTAGTAGGATTCTGGGCGACTTTGTGTGAGAAACTTCGTGTTTGAAGGCGGATAATCTCATGCGGGATGGCGGAGGCTAGCAGCCGGGCCGGGCCAATTCCAGGCTGAGTCCCGGAACGCAGTTTACGACGACCGTTTCGCCGCCGCTACGCCCGGGGCCGCGGGCCGGCCCGGCCGACGGCCAGTGTGACCAGCGCCGCACGTCGCCGGGATTACGGTTGGAATGTTTGGTATGGCACAATCGTTAGTGCGAAAGCAAGCGTGCTCCGGGGTCGGTGAAACTCCGAACCGGCGGTTACAGTCCGCGACCTGGCCGCATCCGCGGTCGGCTGATCCGGTGGAATTCCGGGACCGACGGTTAAAGTCCGGATGGGAGGCAGCACGCGCGCGGTTCGGCTGAGACTGGTCGTGCCCGTGGTGGCGAATCGCCCGTCAGGCGTAATCGGGCGCGGGCGTACTAGTCCTGGGCCAGTTCGCGTCCCCCGGAGCACTGACCGGAGGAGGACGCGGGTGTTCACCGGCATCGTCGAGGACCTCGGCGAGGTCGAGGCGATAGAGCATGCGGGCGACTTCGCCCGGATCTACATTCGAAGCTCCAAGGTGACCGAGGATGCCCGCCCAGGCGACTCGATCGCCGTCAACGGCGTCTGCCTGACCGTCACCGGTCTCATCGCATCCGGACGGCCCCCAGCGAGCACGAGAGCCCCCGGCGCGCGCCGTGCCGGCCCGCCCCAGCGCGGCTTCACCGCCGACGTGATGGGGGAGACTCTCCGGCGGTCCAGCCTGGTCGCCATCGTCCCCGGCACCAAGGTCAACCTGGAGCGCTCGGTCCGCCTCGAAGACCGCCTCGGCGGCCACCTCGTCCAGGGCCACATCGATGACACCGCACGATCACGGCCGCGAGGCCCGCGAGGAGTGGGAGGTGGTCCGCATCTGCCTGCCGCCAGGCCTGGCCAGATACGTCGTGCACAAAGGCTCGATCACCGTCGACGGCATCAGCCTGACGGTGTCTGCCGTAGGGGCGGATGGTTCGAGATCAGCCTTATCCCCGAGACGCTCAAGCGGACGACGCTGGGCATTCAAACAGCCGGGCGACCAGGTCAACCTGGAGGTCGACGTGATCGCGAAGTACGTGGAGAAGCTGACCGGAGGCGCCAGGTGACGGACTGACACCGAACGCAGACCTTGGAAGATGAGCTGCAACGTCGCCGAGATTTGGCGCCGGGCTCTCGCGATCCCGCTTGACGAAGTTGACCCGGGCGCATCGAAGGACATCGCGGACGGCCGCCCGGTCATCGTGGTGGACGACGCCGACAGGGAGAACGAGGGTGACATCATTTTCGCCGCCAGGAAGGCCACCCCGGAACTGCTCGCCTTCATGATCCGCTACTCCAGCGGCCTCATCTGCGTCCCGATGCGCGGCGAGGACCTGGACCGGCTGCAGCTTCCGCTGATGACCAGCGCAGAACCCGGAGCGCCATGCGCACCGCGTTCACGATCTCGCGTCGACGCGGCGTCGGCGTCACCACCGGCATCTCCGCCGCCGACCGGGCCAGCACGATAGGCAGCTGGCCGCCAGCCCGGCGACTGGCACGGCGACTTCGTCCGGCCAGGGCACGTCTTCCCGCTCCGCGCCCCGAGGGCGGCGTGCTCGGCCGGCCCCGGGCACACCGAGGCCGCCGTCGACCTGGCCAGCGCTGGCCGGCCTGCCGCCGGTCGGCGTGGTCTGCGAGATCGTCAACGATGACGGCACGATGATGCGCCTGCCCGGCGCTGCGCGAGTTCGCCGACGAGCACGGCCTCGCGCTGATCTGCATCGAGCAGCTCATCGACTACCGCCGCCGCACCGAGCGCCTGGTCACCCGCGTCGCGCAGACGGTCGATCCCGAACGAGTACGGCAGCTGGAACGCCTACGGCTACCGCTGCGACATCGACGACACCGAGCACCTGGCTCTGGTCCTCGGCGACATGGCGCGGCGACGGCAAGGACGTGCTGACCCGGGTCCACTCCGAATGCCTCACCGGCGACGTGTTCGGCTCGCAGCGCTGCGACTGCGGCGCCCAGCTGCAGGCGGCCATGGCGAGCGATCGCCGAGCGCGGCCGCGGCGTCGTGCTCTACCTGCGCGGCCACGAGGGCCGGGGCATCGGCCTGCTCGTCCAAGCTGCAGGCATACGAGCTGCAGGACGCGGCGTTGACACCGTGGACGCCAACCTCGAGCTCGGCCTGCCGGTGGACGCGCGCGAGTACTCGGTGGCCGCGCAGCTCCTCGACGACCTCGGCGTCCGCTCGGTGCGGCTGCTGACCAACAACCCCGCCAAGGTCGACGCGCTCGCCGCCCACGGCTTCGGCGTGACCCGCATCCCGCTGCCGCCGCAGATCACCCCGCACAACCTCCGCTACCTCACCACCAAGCGCGACCGCCTCGGCCACCAGATAACCCTGCTACGGGGATGACCCCCCGAGCCCGCCGCAGACTCTACATCCCGACGACGTGTTCCGCCCAGGCAGATTCCTGACAGGAGAGAAAGCGGGTAAGTGCACCCTGTATCCGACAGGAGAAACATGAGCGGAACGGCACGCCGCGGCTCGACACGTGGATGCCTCCGACCTGGCGCTGGCCATCGCGTGCACGCGGTGGCACGCGGAGATCACCGACTCGCTGGTCGACCGGGCGACCGCGGCGGCGAAGGCCTGCGGCGTCGAGCGACGTGCTGGTGGTCCGGGTGGCCGGCGCGATCGAGCTGCCGGTCGTAGCGCAGGAGCTGGCCAGGCACTACGACGCGGTGGTCTGCCTCGGCGCGGTCATCCGCGGCGGCACTCCGCACTTCGAGTACGTCTGCGACGCGGTGACCGCCGGGTTGACCCGGGTGCCGCTCGACTCCGGAACGCCCGTCGGTAACGGCGTGCTAACATGTAACACCATCGAGGAGGCCCGCGACCGTTGCGGGCTGCCCGACAGCAGCGAGGACAAGGGATGGGAGGCAGTAGTGGCAGCGCTTGACACCGCGCTCCTGCTGCGCTCCATCCGCTGCGGTGACCTCCCGAAGGACGCTGCGCGACATTAGCGGCGCCGCGTTAGCCGCGGCTGCACCCCCGCAGCCCCAGCCAGGACCGATCCGCGGTCAGCGCCGCCGAGCGCGCCGATTGCCAGGCGGCCGCTGGCCAAGGGCCTCGCGCATGACGTCGGCGCTTTCCGTGTCCTGCCCGCGAAGTCCTAGCCCGCGAAAGCTCTTCACCGGAAGAGAGATTCACCCATGCTGTCACTGGTACTGCCCAAGGGCTCACTCGAAAAAGCCACCCTCGATCTCTTCGACGCCGCCGACCTGACCGTGCGGCGGGCGTCGGACCGCGACTACCACGCCTCGATCGACGACCCGCGGATCGAGCGGGTGCGCTTCCTGCGCCCGCAGGAGATCCCCTCCTACCTCGAGCGGGGCCTGTTCGACATCGGCATCACCGGCCGCGACTGGATCACCGAGACGCAGGCGGACGTCACCTCGCTCGGCGAACTGCAGTACTCCAAGGCCACGTCCAACCCGGTGCGGGTCGTGCTCGCCGTGCCGGACGGCGCGCCGTGGCAGTCGGTCTCGGATCTGCCCGACGGGATCCGGATCTCCACCGAGTTCCCGTCGCTGACCGAGCGCTACCTCGCCGAGCACGGGGTCAAGGCGATGATCGTGCCGTCCTACGGCGCGACCGAGGCGAAGGTGCCCGACATCGTGGACGCGATCGTCGACCTCACCGAGACCGGGTCGTCGCTGCGCAAGAACGGGCTGCGCATCCTGGAGACGATCCTGACCAGCTACACCGAGCTCGTCGCCTGCGGCGCCGCCTACGCCGACGGGGAGAAGCGGGCCGCCATGGAGGACATCGCGCTGCTGCTCCGCGGCGCCATCCAGGCCCGCGGCCACGTGCTGCTCAAGCTCAACGTGCCGAGCGGCAAGCTCGCGGCGGTGACCGCGATGCTGCCCGCGATGTCCTCGCCGACGGTCACCGCGCTGGCCAACACGAGCATGAACGCGCTCGAGACGGTGGTGCCCAAGCGCGGCGTCAACACCCTGATCCCGGCGCTCAAGGCGGCCGGCGCCCGGGACATCCTGGAGATCCCGATCTCTAAGATCGTGGAGTGAGCATCCGACGTAACACCGCGCGCGTCCTTCCTGTCGATCAGGAGGGGCGCGTGCTGCTTCTGCACGGCTGGGACCCGGAGCGGCCGGGCGACCCGTTCTGGTTCACGATCGGCGGCGCCGCCGAGCATGGCGAGACGCTGCGCCAGGCGGCCGCGCGGGAGCTGCGGGAGGAGGTCGGCATCACCGTTGACCCGGCGCTGCTGGGCGAGCCGATCGAGACCGCCCCGATCGAATTCTGGTGGGGAGGCTTTCATTTCCTGCAGGATCAGACGTTCTACGCGATCGCGCTGGCGGACGCCGCCGTGAGCTTCGCGGGCCAGGAGGCACTGGAACGGGCGACGATCGACAAACACGGGTGGCTGCATCCCGAAGATCTGGCCGCGGCCGGCCAGCGGCAGGCCGACCCCGAGCTGCCGCGGCTGATGCGGCTGGCGGCCGCCTCGGTCCTCGGGTAGGCATATTGAGCGCTTGCTCCGGGTTCAATTAACCAATCGCTAAACCAGCGTAGCCGGGTCTGGCGGCGCTGCCGTAGCGTGGCATTACCGGTGAGACTTCGAGGTGGGGCTGTGCGCGACATCCTGGACACGATCGTCAAGTGGTGGGACGGAGACGAGACGTTCGGCCTTGCCACCGTGGTCGGCACGTTCCGCAGCGCGCCGCGTGACCCCGGGGCCGCGCTGGCGGTCGAGCCCGGCGGCGAGGTGATCGGCTCGGTCTCCGGCGGCTGCGTCGAGGGTGCCGTCTACGAGCTTGCGAACGAGGTCGCCGAGGCCGGCCAGCCGGTCCTGCAGCGTTATGGATTCAGCGACGATGATGCCTTCGCGGTCGGCCTGACCTGCGGCGGCATCATCGACATCTTCGCCGAGCCGGTCAGCAAGCAGACCTTCCCCGAGCTGGGCGAGATCGCCGCGGCGGTCGGGCGGGGCGAGCCGGTGGCGGTGGCGACGGTCATCTCCGGGCCTGGGCAGGTCGGCGCGCGCCGGGTGATCTGGGGGGACGCCGGCCGGCCGTCTACCGGGTCGCTTGGCGCGGGAGAGCGGCTCGACGCCGCGGCCGACGATGATGTGCGCGGCATGCTGTCGGCCGGGCTGACCGGCACCCGCCGCTACGGCGAGCATGGCGAGCGGCTGGGCGACGAGCTGGCCGTGTTCGTGAACTCGTTCGCGCCACCGCCCCGGATGCTGGTGTTCGGCGCGATCGACTTCGCCGCCGCGGTGGCGCGGGTCGGCAAGTTCCTCGGCTACCACGTGACGGTGTGCGACGCGCGGCCGGTCTTCGCCACCAAGGCCCGGTTCCCCGACGCGGACGAGGTCGTGGTCGACTGGCCGCACCGGTTCCTGGCCAGCGCCGAGGTCGACGAGCGGACGGTGATCTGCGTCCTCACCCATGACCCGAAGTTCGACGTGCCGGTGCTTGAGGTGGCGCTGCGCACCCCGGCCGGCTACGTCGGCGCGATGGGGTCGCGGCTGACGCACACCGACCGCCTGGAGCGGCTGCGCGCCATCGGGATGACCGAGGCCGAGCTGGCCCGGCTGCGCTCCCCGATCGGCCTTGACCTGGGCGCCCGGACCCCGGAGGAGACGGCGGTCTCGATCGCCGCCGAGCTCATACAGCTCCGCTGGGGCGGCACCGGCCAGGCGCTGACGACCACCGACGGCCGCATCCACAGCGATACGCCGGTCGGTGCCTGACCGGATCAGTCCTGGCGGCCGGTGAAGGCCAGCCGGGTGCCAATGGCGATCATGGCCAGCCCGCCGGTGCCGCCGAGGAGGGCGAGCCGCCGCGGTGAACGGGCCAGCCACGCGCGGGCGGTGCCCGCCGCCAGCGCCCAGGTACCGTCGCTGATCAGGGCGATCCCGGCGAAGATGGCGCCCAGCGCGATGATCTGCAGGGGCACGTGACCCGCCTGGCGGTCCACGAATTGCGGCAGGATGGCGGCGAAGAAGACGATCACCTTCGGGTTGGTGACGCCCACGGTGAACCCGTCGATCACCAGCCGCGCGGCGGTCTTCCGCTCGATCTGCGCGCCAAGCGCGGCCGCCAGCGAATGCCGGTGCCTGATGGCCTGGACGCCGAGGAACACCAGGTAGCAGGCGCCGGCCAGCTTGAGCACGGTGAACAGCGCGACCGACCGCTCGACCAGCGGCCCGAGGCCGAACGCGACCAGCATCACCTGCGTGAACGCCCCGGCGGTGTTACCCGCCACGGTGGCCACCCCGGCCACCCGGCCGAGCGCGATGGCCCGGCTGACCGTGAACAGCACGCTCGGCCCGGGGATGGCGATGAGCACAAACGCGGTGAGCGTGAACGCCAGCAGATGCGTGGTCGGGAGCATCCACCTAGGCTAGGAGGGTCTGTCGGCCGGCGCCACGGAATATCGTCCGCGCCGGGGAACGGGGTGGTCGCTGGTGTCAGTCGCAGGAATACTGCTCGCGGCGGGAAACGGGTCCCGCCTCGGGCGGCCGAAGGCAACCGTTGAGCTGGCCGGGTCCACGCTGGCCGAGCGCGGGGTCGCGCTGCTGCGCGACGGCGGCGCCGACCCGGTGATCGTGGTGACGGGCGCGGTACCGGTGGAGATCCCCGGTGTGATCGCCGTGCACAACCCGGACTGGGAGAGCGGGATGGGATCCTCACTGGCGACGGGGCTGCTCGCACTGGGCAGCGGTGACAGCGAGGCGGCGCTGATCGCGCTCGCGGACCAGCCGCTCATCGGCGCCGAGGCGGCCAGCAGGCTGATCGCGGCCTTCCGCTCCGGTGCCACCGTGGCGGTCGCCGCCTACGACGGGAAGCCGCGCAACCCGGTCCTCATCGCCCGGCGGCACTGGCCGGCCGTGCTTGGACTGGCGGCCGGGGACACCGGGGCGCGCCCCTTCCTGCGGGCGCACCCCGAGCTCATCACGCTCATCGAGTGCGGTGACACGGGCAGCCCGGACGACGTGGACACCCCGGAAGACCTAGCGCGGGTCCGGCGCGAAGCCACCGTCCGTTCTAAGAAAAGTTCCTGATCCCCCAGCGGACGGTGACCGATTCCCGCGGCTGCAGGACGATCAGCTGGTCGCCGCTCACGAACGCGTTGGGCGGGCAGGTCATCGGCTCGACCGCGAGCGCGGCGCGCCTGTGCGCGGGCTCAAGGCCGTCGCTGGTGAACACCTGCAGCCACCCGCAGCTGGAGTCCATCCACAGCCCCGTGCGCCTGCCGCCGGTCGCCAGCCGGACCCAGGCGAGGCCGTCCGCCTCGCGGCGCAGCCCGGTGAACGCGGTGTCGAGCTTGGTGTCGCCGATCTTGCGCGGGGTCCGGAAGTCGTATTCGCCGCCGGTCACATCCCGCGGCGGGCCGGACGGGATGAGGCGCTCGTCGACCGGCAGCCACGAGTCGGCGGGCAGCGTCAGCTCGCAGTCGTCGACCGTCGGCGACGCCACGGTCAGGTACGGGTGATGGCCGTACCCCCAGGGGGCCGGGCGGCTGCCCTTGTTGGTGGCGGTGATGCTGACGTGCAGGCCGGAGCCGGCGTCGAGCCGGTAGGTCGCGTCGACCTGCACGGCGAACGGGTAACCCTGCCCGCCGTGCGGGATGCTGGTCAGCGTCACCTGGTCCTCGTCGTGCGCGGTCCGCGACCACGGAACCCAGCGGGTCAGGCCGTGGATCGCGTTGCCCAGGGCCGGGCTCGGACAGGGCTAGCTGGTACCGCGAGCCGCCGAAGGAGTAGCGGCCGCCGTCGACGCGGTTCGGCCAGGGGGTGAGCAGCTCGCCAGCGCTATGCAGCGGCAGGTCATCGGCGTCATAGCCGATGACAAGCGGGGTCCCAGCGTGCTCGAGTTCCCGCAGGCCGGCGCCGAGCTCGGTTACGGTAGCCCGGTAGTCGCCAGCCTCGATCTCGTATTGCGTGCCGGTAAGCGGGATCGTCATGCCGATCAGCATACGGAAAACGCACGCCTAGCGCGTGGGGCCGGCGCCCCAAGTTTGCTGGCGTCACCGGCCGCGGACCGGGGGCGGGGCGCGGCTTCGGCCGGGAACGCGGCAGGCCGACGGCGGAGAATAGCACAGATTGAATTATTAACATGATCAAACAGAATGGCGGGAACCCATCGCGTTTGCCGCACAACTGCGGCTAAAGTTAAATAGCCGGCGGGGCTGACGGTCCCCCGCTCCCCAAGCAGCCCCGTCGGCCCACCTCCGTAGAAACTGTCGTGCACCGACCCTCGCCATCGCCCCGCGAAAAAGCAAAACGGCAGCGCAACGCGGGTAACAGAAATGGACAAGCGTGCCATCAGAAACGCAGTTCGCGTTTATCGCATGGCTCACATAAATGGCATATGTGCCATGCTGCGCAACCGTTACGTGCAACTGTTATTCGAATTTCCGCAGTTTATTTTATTGGCGTTGGCCGAACGCGGGCCGCGGTGCGATCAGCCCCGGCGCGGGGCCAGCCGCCCGTTGCGGAGCGCCTCGGCGGCAAGCACGCCGAATAGGTAGAAGTAGGCGGCTTCCTCATCCTCGAAGAAGCGCACCTCGTGCCGGGCGTCCTCGGCACAGCTGAATACCTCGTACCCGCCATCGGTCTTGAACAGGCACATGGCCCCGGTGACCTCTTCGTCGACCGCGTACGAGGAGCGCGGGACATCGGCCATGTCGACCAGATCGGCGAAGATCGCGGACATGGCGAGGCGCGGCTTGCGCGCCGCCCGCCGTCCCCTGACCGCGCTGGCCGCCCGGCCCAGCGGCCCGGCCGGGGCCGGGCGCGACGGCTGGTCGCCGCGGCGCGCCGACGTCGGAGGCGCCGACGTCGGGGCCGCCGACGCGGTGGATGCCTGCACCGGAGCAGCCGCGGGCGTCGGCGTTGCCGGGAGCGGCTCGGTCGTCGTGCGGGTCGCCGGCGGTGCGACGGCCTGCGGTGCGACGGCCTGCGGTGCGGGCGCCGCCGCCACCGGAGCCTGGCCGGAAAGCGGCATGCCGAGGTTGACCGGCCCGGTGGTTCCCGCTGTCCCGGCCGTCCCGGCCGTCACCGCCCCGCCGGCGTCTGCCAGGGGGGCGGGCGCGGCGGGCGGAGGCGTGAACTGGGGCACCTGAGGCGCGGCGGGCTGGGCGGTTTGCTGGAGCGGCGGCTGGCCGGCGGGGCCTGCTGGTCCCGCTGCGCCGGGGCCGGCTGGACCGGCGGTGTGAACTGCGGGGCGGCGGTCAGCCCGCTGGCTTGCCCCGCCGCTGGCGTGCCCTGCTCGGCCGGCGCGTACCCGCCGGCCGTGAGCCCGTTCTGCGGCGCGACGCTCTGGGGGAGGACGTTCTGCGAGATCCCGTTCTGCGAGATCCTGTTCTGTGCGGTCCCGCCGACGGTCTGCGGGTCGACGTTCGGCTGGTAATACCACGTGCCGTTGCCGTCAGGCACTGGCGATCCATGCCACGCGACCACGGCGCGGCGGCTGGGCGTTCGCGGGCTGCGGTGCGCCCGCCGTCTGCTGCGCTGCGGGCGCGGTGCCTCCCGGGAACTGCTGCGCCATCCCGGGCTGTGCCATGCCGGGCTGTGCCATCACCTGTTGCGCCGCGCCCGGTTGCGCGTTGCCCGGTTGCGCCGCGAATGCCTGCTGCCGGCCGCGGTTGCGCCGGCTCGCAAACTGCTGTGAGACCGGTGATGCCTGGGGTGCGCCCGAGGGCACACCAGGCGCCTGGGGCAGGGCGGACTGGGGCTGGGCCTGCGGCGCGGACTGGGCCATTGCCTGCTGCGCCGGCGCCGGCGCCGGCAGCGGTTGCTGCGCGGCCGGCTGCGATGGCTGCTGCGCGGCCGCGGGCAGCTGGTAAGCCCCGGCGACGGCCGGCTGCCCGTTCCACGCCGCGATCGCGCTGCTGGCACCTGGGCCGCCGGGACGCTGGGCCCCCGGGTTCTGCCCGCCGCTGGCCAGGGCCATCCGCCCGGCCATGTTTCCGCCGTTCCCCGCGTCAGCGCCGGCCCGGGACCCGGAGCCAGAACCGTTGCCGGCCCCGCCATCGCCGGCGTTCAGCGCCCGCGGCGGCGCGGACGCCCGCGGCAGCGCGGACAGCAGCATCGCGATGGGGAACTCATGGCGTTCCTCGGCCAGGTCGGAGACCTCGTGCCGTTGCACGACCACCTCGAACACGCCCCGGTCGACCTGCCAGTAGCCCAGTTGCCCGGCCCGCCGCTCGTCCATGCCCAGGTAGACGATGTGCAGCCGGTCGCCCAGGTCGTCCAGCACCAGGCACGGCTCGCCGTGGTAGGAGCCGATCGGCCGAGATTCCCACAGGCCTTCGAGGTCGTCGAGCCGTACCTGCTTGCGCCAGATGCCGCCGCCAGGAACGGGGGAGAAGCCGTGCTCCTCCGGCGGGGGCGGAGCGGCGAACAACGTGACATCGCGGTCGGACGGGCCCACCGCCGCCTGATAGGAAGCGCCCAGGTAGGAGGCCATCAGCCGGTATCGCATAAAAGACTCATCCCTCCCGAGGCCGTCGCCAGGCCAGCCCGTCGTACCGGGCGACCGGTTCATCGCCGGCATCCGCCAGCCTGCACAATGTCGTTGCGACGGGGATCTGGATCGGCTCGAGGTAGAACTCGGGCTGTCCAGCGGCTCCCCGCGCGGTGACCGGCACGTACCCGTCGATCTCCCTGGCCTGCCAGCACAGGAAGTACAACTCGGCCATGTCGGGCTTAAAGTCGGATCCCTCGTAGCCTAGGCCGAGCGCATAGAAGGCGTCTGCCGGGTTCCGGAAGAGGATGTCGCGCACCCGGTGCACGTACCCCGCGATCACCCCGCGCTGGCCGCTCATGTACGGCCCGACCATGCGCGGCGGTATGACCTTCCGCATCGGCGTGCCGGGAAATATCCGCGCAGGCTGCGCCGAGTCGCGTGCAGAACCCACGAAGACTGCTCCTTCCCGCTGGCGCCGCTACCTCTGGTCCGCACACTTGAGTCTGATCGCAGGCCCGCGCGTCGCCGCAGGTCATGAGGTTCTCATATCCGACATGTGTGCTCAACCGATTCTGCCGCGCAGATCGACAGTACCCATGACAAAGTGCAGCTTTCATAGATTTCGTTACATCCGGTGCTTGCCGGGCCGGCCGTGTCTGGCGGGCGCGCCCCCCGGGCGGAGCCGGCGGTAGGGTCGGGTCTGTGCGACCGAGGCCGGCCAGACCCGCCGGTGACGCTGGCGAAGCGGACCCAGCCGTCACCGGTGTCCTCGCGGCCTACGCGGCCGCACAGGCCACCGAGCACGCGGTGCTCACCGCCGTCGCCGCCAGCAGGCTGCTCATCCCCGTCGTCGCGATCATGACCGAGGCCGACGACGACGGCGGCGAGAAGGAGACGGAGATGGCGCTGCCGACCCTGATCGGCAACGACGGCCGCGCCGCCGTCATCGCGTTCACCAGCGCGGGCACGCTCAGGAGCTGGCGCCAGGACGCCCGCCCGGTCCCGGTCGCGGCGGCGCGGCTGTGGGCGGCCGCGCTCACCGAGGCGGACGCGGTCGTGGTGGACATCGCCGGCCCGGTCCCGCTCGTCGTCGAGGGCGCGCGGTTGCGGAAGCTCGCGGCCGGCGAACCACCTCCGCCCGCGCACGAGGACCCCGACATCCGCGCCGCCATCGCCGAGGTCATCGCCGATTTCACCCTGGAGCCCGGCGGCCCCGAGGCGGACCTGACGATCGCCTTCACGGTCACCGACGACGACCGCGCCCGCGCGGTCGTCGACCAGCTGGCGGCCCGGCTGCGCCCGCGCCTGCGCCGCGTCCAGATCCGCACCGCCGTCTAATCGCGCAGCCCACCGCAGGTCGTTGGCGTAGCCGGCAGGACGGTAGGGTAAACCTCATGTTTCGGTGGCTGACGGCGGGTGAGTCGCATGGGCGCGCGCTCGCGGCGATCTGTGACGGCGTGCCCGCGGGGGTGCGGGTCACCAGCGACGACGTGGCCGGGGCGCTCGCGCGCCGGCGGGCCGGGTACGGGCGCGGCGCGCGGATGAAGTTCGAGCAGGATGAGGTGGAGCTCACCGGCGGCGTGCGGCACGGCGCCACCCTCGGCGGCCCGGTCGCCATCCGGGTCGGCAACACCGAGTGGCCCAAGTGGGAGACGGTCATGTCCCCCGACCCGGTGACCGAGCAGGAGCTGGCCAGCCAGGCGCGCAACGCGCCGCTGACCAGGCCGCGGCCCGGGCACGCCGACCTGGCGGGCATGCAGAAGTTCGGGCACGCCGACGCCCGGCCGGTCCTCGAGCGGGCCAGCGCCCGGGAGACGGCCGCGCGGGTCGCGCTCGGCGAGGTCGCCCGGCGACTGCTGGACCAGGCCCTGGGCGTGAAAATCCTCTCCCATGTGGTGTCCCTGGGCGAGGTCGCGGTGCCGGAAGGCACCCCGGTGCCGGAGCCGGCCGACCTGGCCCGCATCGACGAGGACCTGGTGCGCTGCGCCGACCCGGCGACCAGCGCGCGGATGGTGGCCGAGGTGGACGCGGCCCGCAGGGACGGCGACACCCTCGGCGGCGTGGTCGAGGTCGTGGTGTACGGGCTGCCGCCCGGCCTCGGCAGCTTCACCCAGTGGGACAGGAAGCTCGACGCGCGGCTGGGCGGCGCGCTCTTCTCGATCCAGGCGATCAAGGCCGTGGAGGTGGGTGACGGGTTGACTACCGCCACCCGGCGCGGGTCGAGTGCGCACGACGAGATCTACCTGGGCCCCGACGGGGTCCGCAGGCGCACCAACCGGGCCGGCGGGATCGAGGGCGGCATGTCCACCGGCGAGGTGCTCCGGGTACGGGCCGCGATGAAGCCGATCTCGACCGTGCCGCGCGCGCTGGAGACGATCGACGTGGCCACCGGCGAGACCGCGAAGGCGATCAACCAGCGCAGCGACGTCACCGCGGTGCCCGCCGCCGGGGTGGTCGCCGAGGCGATGGTCGCGCTGGTCCTGGCCGAGGCGGCGACGGAGAAGTTCGGGGGGGACACGGTGGAAGAGCTGCGCAGGAACGCCGAGGGCTACCTGAAGTCGCTGGTGATCTCTTGACCGTCGCCGATCCCCAACCCGAACCCGCACCCGACCTGACCGTGGCGGTGGTGCTGGTCGGGCCGCCGACGGCGGGCAAGTCGAGCATCGGCGCGCTGCTCGCCCGCCGGCTCGGGCTCCCGTTCGCGGACACCGACGCGCTCGTCGCCAGGGCGGCGCACAAGCCGGTCGGCGACGTCTTCGTCGACGACGGCGAGCAGGTCTTCCGCGAGTACGAGCGGGGCGCGGTCGCCCGCGGGCTTGAGTCGTTCGGCCCCGGCGGCGGCGTGCTCGCGCTGGGCAGCGGCGCGGTGCTCGACCCGGACGTGCGCCGGATGCTGGCGGGCAAGGTGATCGTCTACCTGGAGGCCGGCTTCGCCACCGTGGCCAAGCGCACCGGCATGGACCGGCCGCGGGTGGTCATCCCCGGCAACCCGCGCGGCATGCTCCGCGCCATGCTGGAGGAGCGCCGCCCGGTCTACGCCGAGCTCGCGTCGATCACCGTCGCGACCGATGACATGGCCCCGGAAGAAGTGGCCTTCGATCTGGCCAAGCGGCTGCGCGGATGACCGAGACCCGCATCCGCGTGGGCGGCGAGCAGCCCTACGACGTCGTCATCGGCACCGGGGTGCTTGGCGCGCTGCCCGGACTGGTGGGCAAGCGGGCCCAGACGGTCGCCGTCATCCACGACGAGCGCCTCGGCGCGGTCGCCCGGCCCGCCTGCCGCGCCCTGGCCGACGCCGGATTCACCGTGGTGGTGACGGAGGTCCCGGGCGGCGAGGCGGCCAAGGACGTCAGCGTCCTCGCCGGGCTCTGGTCCTGGCTGGCCGCGTCCCGGGTGACCAGGTCCGACTGCGTGGTCGGGATCGGCGGCGGTGCCACCACCGACCTGGCCGGGTTCGCCGCGGCCAGCTGGCTGCGGGGCGTGCCGGTGGTGCTGATGCCGACGACGCTGCTGGGCATGGTGGACGCGGCGGTCGGCGGCAAGACCGCGATCGACATCCCCGAGGGCAAGAACCTGGTCGGGGCGTTCCACCCGCCCGCGGGGGTGCTCGCCGACCTGGCCACCCTCGAGACCCTGCCGCGGCCGGACTACGTGGCCGGCCTGGCCGAGGTCATCAAGGCGGGCTTCATCGCCGACCAGGAGATCCTGCGCCTGGTCAACGCCGACCCCGAGGGGGCCGGAGCGCCGCACGGGCCGCACACCCGCGAGCTGGTCGAGCGGGCGATCGCGATCAAGGCCCGGGTGGTCGCGGCCGACCTGCGCGAGTCCGGGCCGCGGGAGATGCTCAACTACGGGCACACCCTCGGCCACGCGATCGAGAAGCTCGAGCGCTACACCTTCAGGCACGGCGACGCGGTCGCGGTCGGCATGGTGTTCGCGGCCGAGGTGGGGCGGCTGGCGGGGTACCTGAGCGAGGCCGACGTCGCGCTCCACAGGCGGGTGCTCACGCAGGTCGGCCTGCCGGTCGCCTACCCGCGCGCGGCCTGGCCGGAACTGCGCGCGACGATGTCGCTGGACAAGAAGACGCGCGGCGCGCGGCTGCGGATGGTAATCCTGGACGGCGTGGGCTCGCCGATCATCTACGACAACCCGCCGGAGGACCTGCTGGCGCAGGCCTACCAGGCGATGGCGGCATGACCGCCGAGGCCGGCCTGGCCGGCGACCCGGGGCCGGGGCAGGCCCCGGCGACCGCGCCGGGTGCTGGTGCTCAACGGACCCAACCTCGGCCGCCTGGGCAAGCGCGAGCCCGCCATCTACGGCAGCGCCAGCCACGCCGACCTGTCCGACCTGTGCGTCGCGGCCGGCCAGCAGCTCGGCCTCGACGTCGAGGTCAGGCAGACCGAGTACGAGGGCGAGCTCGTCACCTGGGTGCACCAGGCCTGCGATGACCAGACCCCGGTGGTACTCAACGCCGGCGCGCTCACCCACTACTCCTACGCGCTGCTTGACGCGGTCAAGATGCGCACCGCCCCCGTGGTCGAGGTGCACATCTCCAACATCGCCGCCCGCGAGGGCTTCCGCCACGAGTCGGTGCTGACCGGCGCCGCGACCGGGATCATCGCCGGCTTCGGCTTCGGCTCCTACCTGCTGGCCCTGCACGCGATCGCGTCCGGCATCAGCTGAAGCGGGCCGGCTGGCCGGTCGCCTCGAGCACCGACATCCACAGGTCGCCGTTGGGGTCGACCTGGTTGCGGCTGCCGGTCGCGACCGGGATCGGGATGTGCACGAACCTCCCGTGCCAGCGTCCCACCACCATCGCGGTGCGCCCGCTCATCGCCGCGTGCACCGCCGCCTGCGCCAGCCGCAGGCAGTAGACGGCGTCCCAGCCGTTGGCGGGCACGCTGCGGATCGCGTACCCGGGGTCGACGTAGCGCAGGCTCAGCTCGTCCCCGCCCGACGCGAAGCCGTCCGCGATCTTCTGCCGCAGCAGGGCGCCGACGTCGGCCAGCCGCGCGTTGCCGGACGCGTCGACCGCCCCGTCGTAGTCGAACAGCTCCTGGCCCGCTCCCTCGGCCGCCACCACCACGGCGTGGCCCTGCCGCCGTACCCGCTCCCGCAGCCGGGCGATGAACCCGCCGGGCCCGTCGAAGCTGAACGGCACCTCGGGGATCAGCACGAAGTCCACGTCATGGCTGGCGAGCGCGGCGTAGCAGGCGATGAAGCCCGAGTGCCTGCCCATCAGCTTGACCAGGCCGACCCCGTTCGGGGTGGAGCTCGCCTCGGTGTGGGCGGACTTGATCGACTCGGTGGCCCGGGCGAACGCGGTCTGGAAGCCGAAGCTCTGGTCGAGGAAGGGGATGTCGTTGTCGATCGTCTTGGGCACGCCGATGACCGACAGCGCCAGCCCGCGCCTGCCCGCCTCGTCGGCGATCTTGGCCGCGCCCCGCAGGGTGCCGTCCCCGCCGATCACGAACAGCAGCGAGACGCCGAGCCGCTCCAGGGTCTCCGCCATCAGGGCCGGGTCCTGGCCGCCGCGCGACGTGCCGAGGATGGTGCCGCCCCGGTTGTGGATGCCCGCGACCACCTCCCGGCTCAGCCGGACCGGCTCGGCGCCGCCGACCATGCCGCGGAAGCCGTCACGGAAGCCGACCACGTCGGTGACGCCGTAGTTGTCGGCCAGTTCGAGGACCAGGCCGCGGATCACGTTGTTCAGCCCGGGGCACAGGCCGCCGCAGGTCACGATGGCGGCCCGGGTAACCGACGGGTCGAAGTAGATGTACTCGCGGGGGCCGCCAGGCTCCAGCGACGGCAGCTCGGAGACGCCGCACAGCCGCGCCTCGGCCGTGCCGAGGGTGTCGTCGAGCAGCACCCGGTCCGACTCGTGCACGTAGTGCGGCGAGCTCACCCGGCCCTGCACGAGCGCGGCCATCGGCGAAACGACGGTCGGCTCGCCCAGGCGCCGGACCCGTAGGTCGGCAGGTGTGATGGACAGCGGATCAGCGGTACTCACCATGTGCACTAGCATGCCGTTCCCGTGTTACGCGGAGGGTCTCAGCGGTATTGGTCTAGACCACGGTAACCAAGGTACCCAGTCAGGATGTCCGGAGTGCACCCCGGGGATAGCCAGCGTGCTACGCGCGGGTTAAATTGGCAGCCGGTCACGGCGGTGGCCGGCACCAGGCAGAAAGGTCATCAGATGCGCGTCGGCATGCTGCTCAACTACGCGGGCGGGTTCAGCGAGACAGTCACCGAGCTGTCCGACTTCGAGCGGGCGGGCCTGGAGATCGTCTTCGTGCCCGAGGCGTACAGCTATGACGCGGTCAGCCAGCTCGGCTTCATCGCCGCCCGCACGACGACGCTGGAGATCGCCTCCGGCATCCTCCCGATCTACTCCAGGACCCCGGCGCTGACCGCGATGACCGCGGCCGGCCTCGATTACGTCTCGGGCGGGCGGTTCACCCTCGGCCTCGGCACCTCGGGCCCGCAGGTGATCGAGGGCTGGCACGGCGTCCCTTACGACGCGCCGGTCGGCCGGACCAGGGAGCTGGTCGACATCTGCCGGATGGTCTGGCGCCGTGACCGCCTCGACTACCAGGGCAAGCACTACACCCTCCCGATGGCGGGCGGCACCGGCCTGGGCAAGCCGCTCAAGCTGATCAACCACCCGGTGCGGGAGCGCATCCCGATCGTCATCGCCGCCCTCGGCCCGAAAAACGTGGAGCTCGCGGCCGAGATCGCCGAGGGCTGGCAGCCCATCTTCTACCTGCCGGAGAAGGCGGGCATCGCCTGGGACGAGCCGCTGGCGGCGGGCCAGGCCAAGCGCGCGCCCGGCCTCGGCCCGCTCGACGTGATCGCCGCCGCCCCGCTCGCCATCGGCGACGACGTCGCCGGGCTGCGCGAGCTCGCCCGGCCGGGCTTCGCGCTCTACATCGGCGGGATGGGCGCCCGCGGCCGCAACTTCTACTACGACCTCGCCTGCCGCTTCGGCTACGAACGCGAGGCGAAGCAGATCCAGGACAACTATCTGGAGGGCCGTAAGGACGAGGCCGCCGCCCTGGTGCCCGCCGAACTCGTGGAGAAGACCGCGCTGATCGGCCCGCACAGCTACATCGCCGAGCGCCTGGCGGCCTTCCGCGAGTCCGGCGTCACCACGCTGAACGTCACCCCGCTGGCTGCCACCCACGCGCAGCGCGTGGCCGACATCGAGCAAGTCCGCGCCCTGGCCGGCTAGTTCGGCGGCGGCGCCGGCACGCACGCGGGGGGCTGGCTGGTGGCCAGCACCATCGGACTGAGCCCGATGGCTCCGATGTCGGACGGCCAGATGGCGATCAGCATCGATGACCCGCCAGGCATCGCGGCGGGGTGGACCGTCCACGACTCTTGGCCTGATTGGTCCCTGGCGTTCGGGGTGAGAACAGAGTGCTGGATATCCGGCGGTTCGGCCTGCAGCCCCTGATAGGCGCAATCGTCGTAATACACCGTGTCCGCTCCCTTGACGTAAGAGTCCTCGCGGTGCACCTGGACGAACGCGGCGACTCCGTCGGCTCGCAGCGCGCGCTGCAGCCCCTGCGGGTCGCTGAACATCTTGCTGGTCGAAAACGTGAACGTGACCGTCCCGGCGGACGTCCGATCGACCGCCCACGCCTTCGTAACGAACGTGCCGACCGATTGCCCGATCAGCTCCGCGTCCGTCGCCTCAGCGTCGGTCAGCGGAAGATCGTTGCCGCTGGTGTGCCTCAGCATGGGCAGGATCTCCCTCGATAGTGTTTCCTGCCCTTTACTTATCCGCACCCGCCGCCAGGGTTGCGAAATCCAAGCAAGAACGCGTCCGGGTTAGAGTCGGGGCATGCCGGAGATACACGCCGCCCGCCGCCGCCGCGCCCAGCAGCTCATCCGGGAAACCGAGGCCGACGCGGCGCTGATCACGGCCGGCCCCAACGTCCGCTACCTTACCGGCCTGGCCAGCTCCAACGCCGCCCTGCTGCTGCCCGCCGACGGCGACTGGGCGCTGCTGGCGACCGACTCGCGCTACGCCGGGGCGGCCGAGCGCGACGCCAGCGACCTGGACCTGGTCATCGAGCGGTTCATCGAGGGCAGGCTGGCCACCGAGGCCGCCCGCCGCGGCGTGACGATGCTGGCGTTCGAGTCGCACGAGATGACCGTCGACCGCCACCGGGAGCTCACCGCACGGCTGGAAGGCGTAGCCACGGAGGCGTTCGGAATGCAGATCGAGGCTCTTCGGATGGTCAAAGACGCCACCGAACTGGAGAAATTGCGGGTCGCGTGCGAGCTCAGCGACGCGGCGCTGGCGCAGGTGCTGCCCGGGATAAAAGCAGGAGATACTGAACGGACGGTGGCCTTCCGCCTGGATGCGCAGATGATCGCCCTCGGGGCCGAGCGCCCGGCGTTTGACACCATCGTCGCCAGCGGGCCGAACGGCGCGATCCCGCACCACGTCCCCACCGACCGCCCGCTGCGGCCCGGTGACCTGGTGACGATGGACTTCGGCGCGCTCTACCAGGGCTACCACGCGGACATGACGCGGACCGTGTCCATCGGCGAGCCGGCCGCCTGGCAGCGGGAGATCCACGACCTGGTGGCGCAGGCGCAGCGGGTCGGCATGGAGGCGCTGGCCGACGGCGTGGAGGCGGGCGCGGTGGACGCCGCGGCGCGCGAGGTGATCGAGGCGGCCGGGCATTCCGAGCATTTCCAGCACGGACTCGGGCACGGCGTGGGGCTGGAGATCCACGAGGCCCCGATGCTTGGGTACGGAAGAACGGGTAAGCTGAGCGATCGGGTTCCTGTCACCGTCGAGCCTGGTGTCTACCTGCCCGGACTGGGCGGCGTCCGGATCGAGGACGTGCTGGTCGTGACGGCGGGCGACCGAGCCCGAATCCTGACTTCGACCACCAGGGAACTGCTGGTCCTGTAATACCAGCTGTGATTATTTGGGAGACGATCCGTGGCAAGCACGAATGATCTGAAGAACGGCATGACGCTTAACCTTGAGGGACAGCTCTGGAATGTCGTTGAATTCCAGCACGTCAAGCCGGGCAAGGGGCCGGCCTTCGTGCGCACCAAGCTGAAGAACGTGATGTCGGGCAAGGTCGTCGACAAGACGTTCAACGCCGGCATCAAGGTGGACGTGGCCAACGTCGACAAGCGGGACATGCAGTACCTCTACCGCGAGGGCGACGACTTCGTCTTCATGGACATGAGCGACTACGACCAGCCGCGCATCCCGGCCGCGGTGGTCGGCGACGCCGCCGACTACCTGCTCGAGGAGCAGATGGTGACGATCGCGTTCAACGACAACGTCCCGCTGTACGTCGACCTGCCGGCCGCGGTCGAGCTGGTCATCGCGCAGACCGACCCCGGCCTGCAGGGCGACCGCTCCACCGGCGGCACCAAGCCGGCCACCCTCGAGACCGGCGCGCAGGTGCAGGTCCCGCTGTTCATCACCACCGGCGCCAAGATCAAGGTCGACACCCGCACCGGCGCCTATCTCGGCCGCGCGTAGGTGGCCGCTCGCAGCAAGGCACGTAAGCGCGCGCTTGACATCCTGTTCGAGTCCGAGCAGCGCGGGCTGCCCACGCTTGAGCTGCTCACCGAGCGCCAGTCGGTCGGTGAGCAGCCGGTTCCCCCCTACGCCGCGGACCTGGTCCGGGGCGTGGCCGGCCACAGCGAGCGGATCGACGCGCTGATCTCGTGGAACCTGGTGGACTGGACGCTCGAGCGGATGCCCGCGGTGGACAGGAACGTGCTCCGGCTGGGTGTCTACGAGCTGCTCTGGGCCGACGACGTGCCCGACGGGGTGGCGATCAGCGAGGCGGTGGCGCTGGCCGAGGACCTGTCAACCGACGCGTCCCCCAGCTTCGTGAACGGCGTGCTCTCCCGCCTGGCGGTGGAGAAGCCAACGATTGACCTGGACCCCAAGCCGCTCAGCGATGACGAGGAACTCGACCGGAGCCGACGACCCGAGCTCGGACCGCGGACGACAGCCCGAGCTCAAGCCGCGGTAAAGCGCAGCCGCAGGCCGAGGCGGCGGATGACGGCGAAGAACCACAGGGCGCAGACACCCGCGCCGACCACGGTCAGGCCGACGGTGACGACCGTCGAGAGCAGCATGAACAGCTTGAACGGCTCGGTGACCATCATGATCGCCATGCCGAACGTCAGCACCAGGAAAAGCCCGGCCCAGAACCAGGTCGCGCCCTGGAAGAACCGGTGCAGCCCCGGGTGGTCCGTCGCCCGTCTGCTTCAGCGCCACCACCTCGGCCGCCAGCTGCGCCACCAGCGGCTTGGCGGTCGGCGCGGTCCGCGCGAAGACCAGGCACATCGCCAGGTTGGCCAGCGGGAACTGCAGCTGGAACATCCACAGGTAGCCGGTGCTGACCGCGACCGCGGTCTGGATAGTGAGAATCACCGCCGAGATCATCAGCAGCGAGGTGACCGAACCGGTGACGATCCAGCGCGCCGCGATCAGCAGCCACACCACCGCGGTGCCCGCCAGCAGCCCCGCGTCCGGGCTGACCAGGTCGGTGACCGCCACGTAGGTGCCGAAAGGCAGCCCCACTGACTCCGCCATGGACCACGCGGTTGTTCGCAGCAATCGGCGTGGATGGGGGAGGTCGATATGTTCGGGGGCTGACATGCGGAAGAGCATACGTGGCAAGGCTGGGTCCCGGCTGGACATTCGATCAGGGTCGCAAATCCGATTTGGGCCGTCCGCTGATTCGGCTGAAGTTTCTTTCACATTCCTTAATACGACAGCGATGCCAGGCTGGTTCGACGCGACAGTGACAATTTGCGATTTATTGCATACTTAAAGTGAGGAAACGCCTGATGCCCTGCGGGGCGGGCCCGCCCCCGGCGCACTACAGTGGTCTTGTGAAAGGCAAGGATTTCGGGCACACGCAGGCACCCGAGCGGGCTGCCGGGTTTGACGACCAGCGCCGCCGGGGGGCGCCGCCGGCGCTGGTGGCCGACGCGCTCGACGCCGTCCTGGCGGCCCGCGTGGCGCAGACCGGCCGGGCGGTACTCGATGTGGTCGACGTCGGCGCGGGGACCGGCGGGTTCGCGGTGCGGCTGGCCGCCCTCGGCCACCACGTCACCGTGGTGGACCCCAGCCCGGACGCGCTGGCCGCCGCGCGCTGGCGGGCGGCCGAGCTCGGCGTCACCCTGACCGCCGTCCAGGGCGAGGCGGGCGACCTCGCCGGGCTGGTCGGTGCGGGCACGGCGGACCTCGTGGTCTGCCACAACGTGCTTGAGTACGTCGATTCGCCCGCCGCCGCGATGGCCGCCGTCGCCGCGGTGCTGCGGGCCGGCGGCACCGTCAGCGTGCTCGCCGCCAACGTGGTCGCGGCGGTGCTGCAGCGCGCGCTGGCCGGCCGCTACGACGAGGCGCGCCGCCTGCTCGAGGCGCATTCGCCTTCCACCGAGCCGTTGGCCCCCGCCCCCGTCTCCGGCATCACCGAGCACCGCCGGTTCACCCTCCCGGGGCTCACCGCGCTCATCGAGCAGGCCGGCCTGCGGGTGGGCGAGGCGCAGGGGATCCGGGTCTTCGCCGGCCTGCTGCCCGGCGCCGGCGCCGACCCCAACGCCGCCGACGCGCTGCGCGACCTGGAGGCGGCCGCGGCCGGCTACCCGGCGCTGCGCGACATCGCCGCCCGGCTGCACGTCGTCGCCTTCCGGGGGGAGGACCCGCCTGCCTGACAGCCAACTGCCTGACGACACTGGCTGCCGCATCCTGCACGTCGACATGGACGCCTTCTACGCCAGCGTGGAGCTGCGCGACCGGCCGGAGCTGCAGGGCAGGCCGGTAGTGGTGGCCGGCCTGGGGCCGCGCAGCGTGGTGCTGTCGGCCACCTACCCGGCACGGACGTTCGGCGTCCGCTCGGCGATGCCGGTCGGCCGGGCGCGGGGGCTGTGCCCGCAGGCGATCTTCATCCCGCCCCGGCACGACCTCTACGCGCAGGTCTCGCGGGAGGTGATGGCGATCTTCCGCGCGATCACCCCCGAGGTGGAGCCGCTCTCCCTCGACGAGGCGTTCCTCGACGTGGCCGGCGCGGTCCGTCGGCTGGGCCCGCCGCGGGTGATCGCGGAGCTGATCCGGGCGCAGGTGCGCGAGCAGCAGTCCATCAGCTGCTCGGTCGGGATCGCGCCGGTCAAGTTCGTGGCCAAGATCGCGTCGGCCCGCTGCAAGCCCGACGGCCTGCTGGTGGTTCCGGCCGACGGCCTGCTCGGGCTTCCTGCACCCGCTGCCGGCCTCCGCCCTGTGGGGGGTGGGCGGCCACGCCGAGCAGGTGCTCGGCCGGCTGGGCCTGCGCACGGTGGGTGATATCGCGCACGTTTCGCAGGCCACCATGCGCCGGGAGCTCGGCGCGGCGGGCGAGCAGCTGTGGAATCTGGCCTGGGGCAGGGACGAGCGCCGGGTGACCCCGGGCCGGGAGGAGAAGAGCGTTGGCGCCGAAGAAACATTCGATACCGACGTCGATGACCCGGAGGTGATCCGCCGGGAACTGCTGCGGCTGTCCGGCCGGACGGCGCGGGCGCTGCGCGGGGCCGGGTGCGTCGCGCGGACGGTGACGGTCAAGCTCCGCCTGGCCAGCTTCAAGACAATAACCAGGTCACGGACCCTGGCCGAGCCGACGGACGTGGCCCGGGAGATCTACGCGACCGCGCGGGCGCTGTATGAGGGGTCCGGACTGGATGCCCGGGCGCGACTGCGGCTGGTCGGCGTCCGGGCGACCGGCCTGCGGCCGGCCGAGGGCGCCGCGCGGCAGCTCGCGTTCGACGACCGCCCGGTTGGCTGGCGCGAGGCGGAGCAGGCGGTGGACCGGATCGCCCGGCGATTCGGCACCGATGCGGTCCGGCCGGCCACCCTGCTGAGACCTTCTGGCGAAGGTCCGGCAGACACCTCTTCCACGGCACGTGATGAGCCTCGTATTCTGGGAAATGAACCTGGTAGCTAAGTGAGGTGAAAGTCACCCCACCCCCCGGGTTCCCATGGGAGGCGTCGTGCCGCTCTCTGAGCATGAGCAGCGTCAGCTCGAGCAGATCGAGCAGGCGCTCTACAGGGAGGATCGGAGGCTAGTCCGTCTAGTTCGCTCCAGCGATCCGCACGTGCATTACCGGCGTCGGGTGATAACGGCGCTCATCGGTCTGGTTCTTGGCGCGGGGATGGTAGCCGCCGGGATTGTGCTGCCGCATCTGCTCGGCCTGGCGGTCGGCGGGTTCGTCGTCATGCTGCTGTCCGGCGTCTGGGCGCTGAGCAGCTGGCGGCAGATGGCCACCGTCACCGTCGGCGGGGCGGCTCGCGCTCCGGTCGGCAAGCGCCGATCACGGCGTTCGCGGCACAGCAGCCGGGGCAGCCGTGGCCAGACTCCCCGCCCCTCCATGATGGAGCGGCTTGATGAGCGCTGGCGCAGGCGGCAAGAGGGCGGCGGCCGCTAGGAAGCCCCGGTCCGGAACCGGCCAAGCCAGTCCGGCGTCAGGCGGCTGAAGATGTCGGCCGCCTGCGCAGTCGCGTTCAGGGCGGGCCCGGTCACCGAGGCCGGCAGCAGCCTGCCGCGCCACCTGACCGGGCGGGGCGCGGCGACGGCGATGGCCCGCCGCACCGTGACGCTGTCCTGCCGCAGGCCGGAGCCGCTGGCGGGCCGCGCGGAGTACCTGGCCCGTTCCTCCGCCATGGCGATGCGGCCGAGCGCGGCCAGGGCTGGCTCGCGCCAGCGCCAGCTCGGTGCCCGCCCGGCTCGCCACCGCGCGCGGCGACTCGCTCGGCAGACCGCCGGCACCGTAGTCCAGCAGGTCATCGCGCAGCTCGTCCCAGGCCGCATGCGCCCACTCCACGTCCCGGCGGCCCAACCCGACGGGCTGGCCGCGGCCCCGCCCGTCCCGGCCGCCACCGCGCCGCCGCCAGCGCCGCCTCCTGATCACCTGCCGCGCCGTCCACGGGGCCGCCAGCCCGACGACGGCCAGCCCCGCCAGCACCAGGCCGAAGACCTCCCATGGGTTCACTCCCGGCGCCCGCGCGGGCGCGGCGTTGTCGCCGGTGTTGTGGCCGGGGTTTCCCTCGCCGAGCGCGCTGCGGATGTTGGACGGGTGGCCGGTCTTGCTGCCGTTGCCGCCCGCGGTTGGCGCCGAGGTCGGTTCCGGGTGCGTGGTGCCGCCGAATGAACCGTTCGGCAGGTAGGCGTAGGTCGGCGCGTACGCGGTGCCCTGCCCGTTCGCGCCCGCGGGGGTCGGCTCGAAGCGCAGCCAGCCGAGCCCCTGGAAGTACAGTTCCGGCCAGGCGTGCGCGTCGTGGGTGGTGACCTGCCAGCTGTCGGTGCCGTCGGGGGTTCCCGAGGTGAAGCCGTAGGCGACCCGCGAGGGGATGCCGAGCAGCCGCGCGAGCACCGCCATGGCGTAGGAGAACTGCTGGCAGTACCCGCTTTTGGTCCGCTCGAGGAAGGTCGCCAGACCGCTCGCGCTGAGCACGGTCGGGGCCTTCAGGGTGTACTTGAATGTCCCGTCGGACAGCCAGTTCTGCAGTGCCACGGCCTTCTCGAACGGAGTCGTGGCCCCGGCCCCGGCCGCGACCGACTCCGCCTGCGCGCGCAGCGGGTCGTAGGCCGCGGGCACTTGCAGGTAAGACTTGCTGATGGCGGCGGGCGGCGGCGGAGCGTCGTTGACCACCTGGGGCGTCAGCGAGTCGCTGGCGCTGAGGCTGGTGACCGAGTACGTCAGGCCGGCCCGCTGTCGGTGTCGAAGACCATCATCGTGGCCCGGTCGGCCTGCAGGTCCGCGGGAGCCCGGACCGAGACCGCCGGGTAGGGCACCGGCAGCGCGCCCAGGTCGTCGTCCCCGACGTCGCCGGCGATGGTGATCGTCTCGCTCACGTCGGCCCAGTAGGCCCGGCTGGCAAGCCCGGGCGGCGCGGGCATCGCCGGGTCGACGTGCACCTCCGTTTCCGGCTGGCGGACCAGCCGCCAGCCGGAATCGGTCAGCTCGTCGAGTACATAGATCTGCAGGTAGTCCGGGGCTGTTTGGGTGGTGGTGTAGCTGAGCACGTTGGCCGGCTTGGAGTTGAGCTCGGAGTTGAGCTGCTGGGAGAGCGTCGTGTCGTCGCCGGGGAACCCGACGCCGGCCCCGCCGCCGGGGCCGGCCCCGGGCCGGCCGCCGATCCCCTGCTGACCGCCGAACAGCCGGGTCACGTGCAGCCCGGGGATCACCAGCGGCAGGAACAGGGCGAGCACCACCGAGGCGAACCCGACCCGCCGCCCGGCCGCCGCCAGCGCCCGGGTGTCGGGGGCGGCGTCGCGGTGGTGCTCGGACGGGTCCTGCTGCTCCCACTCCCTGATGCGGTCCTTGCCCTCGCTGCTGAGCAGGGCCAGGTAGCCGCCCACGCCGGCGCAGAAGGCCACGGTGGTGCCGAGGAAGCCGCGGCCGATGCTGAGCGTGAACGGCTCCACGAACAGCAGCAGCAGCGGCAGGCCGGCCAGCGCGGCGCTGCCCAGCCGGACCGCGATCCAGTCGGTCAGCAGCGCCGCGATCCCGATGCCGCTGGCGGCCAGCAGCACCATGCCGCGTAGCTCGGGGACCGGGGGAGCGTACCTGGACGCCTCGGAGAACCCCAGGCTGGCCAGGTCCCAGAGCTGCCGGGCGGAGGCGGGCGTCGGCAGCAGGTGCAGCAGCGACTTGGCGCTGGAGAACGCCAGGTTCAGGTAGAGCAGCAGCGCGACCAGGCCGCCGAGCAGGCAGACGGGCTCGGGCAGCCGCCGCACCCTGGTCGCCGTGCCGGCCGCCGCCACCACGGCGATCGAGCCGAGCCCGGCGATGAACCAGAGACCCCCGGTGAAAATGGGGTAAAGCGACAGCGACGCCGCCGCGGTCGCGAGGGCGGCGGCCAGCGTCCGCCGGTGGCTCGCCATCACGCGTCCCCGGCCACTGCGCTGCCGCCAGCAGGGGCGCCGGCCGCGGCACGGCCGCGGACCACGCCCCGGTGCAGTTCCTGCCAGGCCGCGGGCAGCCGTTCGGCGTCGGTCACCACCGCGACCCGCCACCCGGCCCCGGTCAGCGCGCGGGCGCTGGGCGCGGCGGCCCGCTCGTTCTCGGACAAGATCAGCGCCAGGGCCGGCGCGTTGCCGCGCCGGGCGGCGGCCAGCTCCTGCGCCTGCCCGGCCGTCAGCTCACCGAGTACGGCGATGAGCTGCCCGTCGGCGCTGCCGAGGGCCTTGATCCCGGCGTCGAGCCGGACGGCGCGGGAAGGCTGGAGCACGGCCAGCGTGTCGAGCAGCGTGTCGCGGAACGTCCCCTGCCGGGGCACCTCGCCCAGTTCGGTGACGAACCGGGCGTCGAATCCCTCGCCCGCCAGGTGCACCCCGATCGACGCGGCCGCGGTGACCGCCAGCTCGAACATGGTGGCGGAGTACCCGGTGCGCCTGCCGTCGAGGAAGAGCGACGCGGAGTTCCGCCAGAACTGCTCCTCGCGGCGGACCATCAGCTCGCCGTAGCGCGCGGTGGACCGCCAGTGCACGCGGTGCAGGCTGTCGCCGGTGCGGTAGGCACGGGGGGCCGCGTCGTCGTCGCCGCTGGCGGCGATGGACCGCCTGCCGCTGTCGCTGTCGCCGAGCCAGCTGCCGGCCAGCGGCGGCTTCGACAGCGGCACGATGGCCGGTGTGACGGTCAGCGTCGAGGTGGAGGTGAACGCCCGGGTGATCGAGACCAGGCCGAAGGAGTCGGCCACCCGCACCCGCAGCGGCCCGATGGTGTACTTGCCCCGGGTCTCCGCCCCGAGCTCGTAGGTGTATTCGCGCGATCCGCCGCCGGCGATCCCCTCGAACACGAACCGGGGCCGGGACCCGAGCGCGTAGGGCACGGTGTCGTCGGCCAGCAGCAGCCCGGTACGCAGCCGGGAGACGTTGACCAGGCGGACGGTCACCGCGGAGGTCTGCCCGGCGGGCAGCCGGGCCGGGCTCACCTGGCGGACGCAGGACAGCCGGTACCTGGCCCGGCCCGCGCCGAAGGCGGACAGCAGCGGGAGCGCCAGCATGACCGCCCCGATCCGCAGCAGGTCGGGCTCGGGGATGAGCAGACCGCAGATCACGGCCGCCGCCCCGGCGGTGACGAAGGACCTGCCGCGTACCGTCAGCCCGCCCAAAAGCGTGCGCATGGCCTGGCCAGCCCCCGTCAGGGCTTCGGCAGCGGGGTCTGCGCGACCAGCCGGGCGACCACCTGCTCGGGCGGATGCCGCTCGACCAGCGCCTCGGCGGTCGGCAGCAGCCGGTGCGCGAGAACCGGGACCGCGAGGGCCTGGATGTCGTCGGGGATGACGTAGTCCCGGCCGTCAAGCGCGGCCCGTGCGCGGCGACGCGCGCAGCAGCTGGAGGGCGGCCCGCGGCGAGGCGCCGAGCCGCAGCTCGGGCGCGGACCTGGTGGCCGCGGCCAGCGCGATGATGTACTCCTTCACCTGCCCGGTGACCAGCACCCCGCGCACCGCGGCGATGAGCTCGCGCACCTCGACTGCGGTGGCGACCGGCTTGAGCTGGTCAAGCGGCGACGAGGAGCCGTGCGTGTCGAGCATCTCCAGCTCCGCCGAAGCGGTGGGGTAGCCCATCGAGATACGCGCGGTGAACCGGTCGCGCTGCGCCTCGGGCAGCGGGTAGGTGCCTTCCATCTCGATCGGGTTCTGGGTGGCGACGACCAGGAACGGCGCCTCCAGCAGGTAGGTGGTGCCGTCCACGGTCACCTGCCGCTCTTCCATGCACTCGAGCAGCGCCGACTGGGTCTTGGGCGAGGCCCGGTTGATCTCGTCGCCGACCACGATATTGGCGAAGACCGGGCCGGGCTTGAACTCGAACTCGCGCAGTTCCTGGTTGTAGGCGTTGACCCCGGTGATGTCGCTCGGCAGCAGGTCGGGGGTGAACTGCACCCGGCGCACCGAGCAGTCGATGGACCGGGCGAGGGCCTTGGCCAGCATCGTCTTGCCCACGCCGGGCACGTCCTCGATGAGCAGGTGCCCCTCGGCCAGCAGCACGATCAGCGCCAGCCTGACCGCTTCGGCCTTGCCGTCGATGACCGACTCGATGGCCGTGCCTATCCGCTGCGCGGTCGCCACCAGGTCATCGAGGGATGACTGCGGACCCCGCCCCGTGTCGAGTACCAATCGGCCCTCCTTGAGAAAAGGCCCGCCGCCGCGGCGCCGGAGACTGCGTCGTCTCCTGACATTATGTCGTGCCGCCCCGAATGTGCCACGTCGCCGGGGTGCCGGCGCTCCCTTATCGAGGATTTGAGCGAAAAATCGCCGGACCGACCGTATATCGACCAGATCGGCCGCTCGAAATCCCTGGCGTTTCCGACGCCGCCCGGCGCTGGCATTGCCATAGATCTATTCGATGTTAGTGATTATTCAGCGATTTTCCCGCGGCTCTGGGCGGGGCGCGAGTGGAGCGCGGGTGTCGGCGATAACGCGACCCGGCCCGGGTCGGGTTCGCCCCCACTTCGCTCCACCCCGGCTGACCTGGTGATTTATCGACAGTGGAGAGAAGAAACGGAGGTTTGGACTGGTGCCGGTGGAGGAATGTGGAGTACAGTGGGGCGTGGTGGAGTGAGATAGCCATCGAAGCTCGGCTCGCTCGGGGTGGGAGGTGAGGACCGAATGTTTCTCGGTACTCACGCGCCCCGGCTGGACGAGAAAGGGCGCATGTTCTTGCCCGCCAAATACCGTGACGAGCTCTCGGGGGGAGTCGTGATCACGAAGGGGCAAGAGCGCTGCCTGTACGTCTTCCCGACCGATGAGTTCGGCCGGATGGCGGAGGCGCTGCGCACGGCGCCGGTGACGGCCAAGGGACTGCGGGACTACAGCCGCGTCTTCTTCGCCAGCGCGTCCGACGAGGTACCCGACAAGCAGGGCCGGATCACCGTCCCCGCCGCGCTCCGCACGTACGCGGGGCTGGAGCGCGACTGCGTGGTGATCGGTGCCAACACCCGGCTCGAGATCTGGGACGCCCAGGCCTGGGAGACCTACCTGGCCGCCCAGGAGGACTCGTTCTCCGAGGCCGCGGAGGAGGTGCTACCAGGCATTCTGTGACCGGCCGCCCGATCTGACCAGGCGGCCACCAGCCGTCCGGCGGGTCTGGTATCCGCGCCTGGACCACAGGCTGGCGCCACTTCCCCGGTGCCAGGCAGGTCCAGCCAAGGCGCGGACTCCAGACTCGTCCGGGCGGCGGCAGGGCAGTGGCTGACCGCGCCCCGCCGACTAAGCAGTTCAGCAGCACGCGCGGAGCGGAGGGGTCTGTGAGCGAGCACGCCTATGCGCACGTGCCGGTGATGGCCGGCCGGGTGACTGAACTGCTGCTGCCCGCGCTCACCGGGCCCACTCCCGGCGGCCGCCCGCCGGTCCTGGTGGACGCCACCCTCGGCCGCGCGGGGCACGCGCGGGCCCTGCTCGAGGCCTGCCCCGGGCTGCTGCTGATCGGGATCGACGCCGACGAGGCCGCGATCGAGGCCGGCCGCGACCTGGCCGCGCGCTACCCGGGCCAGGTAACCGTGGCCCACGCGTTCTACGACCGCATCACCGAGATCGCCGCCGCGGCCGGGCACCGCCGCATCCAGGGCGCGCTGTTCGACCTGGGCGTGTCGTCCCCGCAGCTTGACGACGCCGGCCGGGGATTCTCCTACGCCCACGACGCGCCCCTGGACATGCGCATGGACCAGACCGCGGAGCTGACCGCCGGGGTGATCGTCAACACCTACCCGGTGCCCGATCTCGCCCGGGTGCTGGCCGAGTACGGCGAGGAGCGGTTCGCCCGCCGGATCGCCGAGACCATCGCCAGGGAACGGGCCCGCGAGCCGATCACCGGCACCCTGCGGCTGGCCGCGATCGTCAAGGACGCGATTCCCGCGGCCGCCAGGCGCACCGGCGGCAACCCGGCCAAGCGGACCTTCCAGGGGCTCCGCATCGAGGTCAACGACGAGCTCGGCGCGCTGCGGCGGGCGGTGCCGGCCGCGCTTGACCTGCTCGCGCCGGGCGGGCGGTTCGTCGCCCTGGCCTACCACTCGCTCGAGGACCGCCTGGTCAAGCGGGAACTGGTCGCACGGACGGCCGACGCCACCCCGCCCGGGGTGCCGCTGCGGGCGGCCGACGCGGCGGCCGGCGGCGCCCCGTTCCGGCTGCTGACCCGGGGCGCCGAGCGCCCCGGGGAGCAAGAGCTTGAGATCAACCCGAGGTCGGCCTCGGCCCGCCTCCGCGCGATCGAGCGCATCAGGAATCCAGCATGAACAAGATAACAGCAAGAAGCAGCCGTGCTCAGGCATGGGGTCGAGCGGCTGCCTTCACCGGGGGAGTGGCATGAGCGGCGAGCAGAACACAAGCGACAGGAGCCGGCCAGTGGCACGGAACGAGCGGCAGGAAGACGAGGCGCGCGACGCACGTGGCAGCGTCTCCACCATCACCCGGCCCGGCGTCCGGCAGCGCCCGGCGGCGCCGGGACAGCGACGGCCGGGACGCTTTCCCGCCGCGGTGCCCGCCCAGGCCGGCGGCCTCCCGGGCAACGCGCAGGCCGCGCCGAGCGCTCCGCCCAAGCCGAACGCCCTTAAGCCGAGCGCCCCGCCCAAGCCCAGCGTCCATCCGGCACCGGGCGCGCGCCCCGCGCCGCGCCCGGCCGCCGGGCCGGCCACCGCGCGCGGCACCCACCGGGCGCCGTTCGTGCTGCTGCTGTGCGGGCTGCTCGGCGGCGCGCTCGTCTCCGCGCTGGTGATCAGCACCACGCTGGCCGCGGGCGCGTTCCAGATCAACAACCTGCAGAACTCCACCACCGCCCAGGCCAAGCAGTTGCAGTCGCTGCAGGAGGAGGTCGCGCAGGCGCAGAACCCGCAGCAGATCGCCACCCGCGCGGCCAAGCTCGGCATGGTCGGGGTGGGCGAACTCCGGTTCGTCGACCTCAAGACCGGCAAGACCACGACCGACGCCGATCCCAACTGGGCGGGCAGCATCCCCGGATACACCCCATGACACGGCGAGGCCCCATCGGCCCGGGCGGCCCCGCGGGCCCCACCGGCCCGAGCGGGCCCGCAGGCCCGGCCGGCGGCCGCGGCCGCCGGCCCGGGCCCGCGCCCCGGCCGGGGGCCCCGGCGCCGCGCCGATCGGGCGGCGCCACCCCGGCCGCCCGCCCGCGGCGGCCCGACCAGGGCGACCCGGGCGCGCGGGTCACCGGCCCCAACAGCCGTATCCCCCCGGACGCCCGCATCCCCCCGGACCGCCGCGGCCCCCGTGACCGCCGCGTCCCGCCTGACCCCCGGGCGGCGCGGGACGGCCGGGCACCGCGCGGTCCCCGGCCGCCGCGCCGGCCGCCGCGCCCCCCGCGCTGGCTGATGGCCCGCCGCGGCGAGCCGGGCCGCCGGGTCGGCATCACCCTGCTCGCGATCGCGGTCATGCTGACCCTGTTCGCCGGGCGGCTGGTGCAGATCCAGGGCATCGACGCCGCTTACTACCGGACCCAGGCCAACGAAGAGAAAGAGCACACCACCGTGCTGCCGGCGATGCGCGGCACGATCTACGGCTCAGGCGGCCAGATCCTGGCGATGAGCGTCGAGCTGTGGCAGATCACCGCCGACCCCATGCTGATCAGCGCCGCCCAGAAACTGCAGGCGGCGCAGCAGCTGGCCGCGCCGCTCGGGCTGACCCAGGCGGAGCTGCTGAACGAGCTGCAGTATCCGAGCTCGCCGGGCTACCAAGTCCTCGGCACCGGCATCTCGTCCGCCAACGAGACCCAGATCGCCAACATCGCGGCCAAGCTCAACCTCGGCGGCGGCCTCACCGAGACCATGTCCTACGCGCGCGACTACCCCGACGGCGAGGCGACCGCCAACGTCGTCGGATTCACCAACACCAACCCGAACACCGACGTGATTGCCGGCCAGGCGGGCGTCGAGGAGGAGTTCAACAGCCTGCTGGACGGTACCAACGGCAGCGAGAAGTTCGAAAAGGGCGCCGACGGCGAGCAGATCCCCGGGACCGCCGAGGAGACGCCGGCCAAGAACGGCGAGTCCATCAGGCTGACGATCAACCCGGTTCTCCAGTACAACGCGATGAAGGCGTGCCAGAAAGAGGTCGACAAGACACAGGCCAAGTCGTGCACGGCCGTCATTATCCAGCCGCAGACGGGCGACATCCTCGCCATGGCCCAGTGGCCGACCTGGGACCAGGCCAACCCAGGCAGACGCCGCCGACCTGCCGGTGCAGGCCACGTTCACGCCGGGCTCCACCGCCAAGGTGATCACCGCGTCGGCGGCGTTCGAGCACGGCGGGAAGACGCCAATGAGCTCCTACTACATCCCGTATGCGATCTTCCGGGGCGGGCAGTGGATCCACGACGCGGAGGACGACGCCGGCGCGCATTACACGATCGCGGGCATCATCGCCAACTCGTCCAACATCGGCATGTCCCAGGTTGTGCAGAGCGTCCCGCCGCAGACGCAGTACGACTACCTGCGGAACTTCGGCCTCGATGGGCCGACGGGCCTCGGCCTGCCGGGCGAGACCCCGGGCCTGCTTGACCCGCCGTCGGAGTGGGAACGCGATGAGCGCTACACCCTCTCCTACGGTCAGGGCATCGGGGTGAACGCGGTGCAGATGGCCAGCGTGTACGCGACGATCGCCAACGGCGGCGTCCGGGTGACGCCGCGGCTGGTCGCGGGCACCTACAACTCGGCCGGCCGGTACACCCCGGCCCCGGCGTCGAAGTCCCGCCGGGTGATCACCGCGAAGACGGCCAAGGAGCTGATCTCGATTCTGCAGCAGGTCCCGGCGGTGGACGAGACGGCGGCCCAGCCGTGGGGCATCATCCCCGGCTACGCCGTGGCCGCCAAGACCGGCACCGCCAACGAGTCGCCGAACGCGGCGGGCGAGTCCTGCCCGGCCAGCAACCCGATCTGCATCTACGGCGCCAGCTACATCGGCATGGCTCCCGGCAATGGCCCGAAGGTCGTCGTGGCGGTCAACGTGCAGGACCCGAACAAGTCCAAAGCGGACTATTTCGGGGACATGGTGGCCGGCCCGGTGTTCTACAACGTGATGAATAACGCGCTCGCCGACCTGCAGATCCAGCCCCAACCCGGCCTCAAGCCACCGGATGTTCGGCTCAATGCGCCCTGATTTTGGATACCCTCAGGGCGTGATCCGACCTGCCCGTCCCGTCCCGCGCCCGCTGTCAGGGCTCGCCGAGCTCCTCGGTGTGGGCCGGGCGGCGAGCATCGGCAGTGAGCCGGGCCGGCTGACCGGGGTAACGCTCGACTCCCGGGCCGTGCGCCCCGGCGACCTGTACGCCGCCCTGCCCGGCGCGCGCGCACACGGCGCGGCCTACGCCGAGCAGGCGGCCGCGGCGGGCGCGGTCGCCATCCTGACCGACCCCGACGGCCGGGACCGGGCGGCCCGCGCCGGGGTGCCCGTCTTCGTGGTGTCCAACCCGCGGGACCGGCTGGGCGACGTCTCCTGCTGGATCTACGGCGACCCGTCCACCCGGATGACGATGGTCGGGGTGACCGGGACCAGCGGGAAGACCACCAGCAGCTACCTGATCGAGGCCGGCCTGCGGGCCGCCGGGCACACCACCGCGCTGATCGGCGGGGTGGAGATCCGGATCGGGGCCGACCGGGTGGCCTCCGCCCTGACCACGCCGGAGGCGCCGGACCTGCAGGCGCTGCTGGCGGTGGCGGCCGAGCGCGGCGTGACGGCGGCCGCGATGGAGGTGTCGAGCCACTCCCTCGCCCTCGGCCGGGTGGCCGGCACCCGCTACGACGTGGGCCTGTTCACCAACCTGTCCCAGGACCACCTGGACTTCCACGCCGGGTTCGAGGACTACTTCCGGGCCAAGGCGAAGCTGTTCACCCCGGCCTACTCGGCGGTGGGCGTGGTGAACGTGGCCGACCGGTACGGCAGGCGGCTGGTGGCCGAGGCATCGGTGCCGGTCGTCACCTTCTGCGCGGACCCGGCGTCGGGCGCCTACCCGCAGGCCGACTGGCAGGCGGCCGACGTCCGCTGCGGCGCTGACGGGTCGACCTTCCGGGTGCTCGGCCCGGGCGGCGTCGAGGCCGACGCGTCGGTGACGCTGCCCGGCGCCTTCAACGTCGCCAACGCCCTCGGCGCGATCGTGGCCTTGGTCGAGGGGGGCGTCGACCTGGCCGACGCGGTCCTCGGCGTGGCCTCCTGCCCCGGCGTCCCCGGCCGCCTGCAGCGGGTGCCCGGCGGGCCGCCCGACGCATTCGTCGACTACTCGCACAAACCCGGCGCGGTGGAGGCGGTGCTCACCGCGCTTGGACCGGTGACCAGCGGGGAACTCATCGTGGTGCTTGGCTGCGGCGGGGACAGGGACCGGGGGAAGCGGCCGCTGATGGGCGCCGCCGCCGCCAAGCTGGCGGATATAGCGATCTTCACCAGCGACAACCCGCGCACGGAGGACCCGCTGGCGATCCTGGCCGAGATGCTGCAGGGAGTGCTCGGGGTCCCGCAAGGGGAGCGGGCCCGGGTGATTATCGAGCCGGACCGGGCGGCGGCGATCGACCTCGCCGTTTCCCTGACCGGGAAGGGGGACGTGGTGCTGGTGGCGGGCAAGGGGCACGAGACGGGGCAGTACATCGGCAGCGCGGTGCTGCCGTTCAACGACGTCGAGGCAACCGCGGCCGCCCTGGCCCGGCACGCTGAGCGCGGCGGCCCGGGGACGGCCCTGTCATGATCGCCCTGTCGGCCGCCGAGATCGCGGCCATCACCGGCGGCAGGCTGACGTCCGCGGCCGGCCAGCCGGACTCCGGCGGCGCCATTGTCACCGGTCCCGTGGTGATCGACTCGCGGCAGGCGGCGCCGGGCGCGCTGTTCGCCGCGCTGCCCGGCGAGCAGGTCGACGGGCACGACTTCGCCGCCGCGGCGGTCCGCGCCGGCGCGGCCGCGGTGCTCGCCTCGCGGCCGGTCAGCGACATCCCCGGCACGCCGGTCATCGTCGTGCCGGACGTCACCGAGGCGCTCGGCCTGCTGGCGCGGGCGGTGCTCGGACGGCTGCCGGGCGCGACCGTGGTCGGGATCACCGGGTCGTCGGGCAAGACCTCGACCAAGGACCTGACCGCCCAGGTGGTCGAGCGCCTGGGCGCGACGATCGCCCCGGTCGGCAACTTCAACAACGAGCTTGGCCTGCCGCTCACCGTGCTGCGGGCCGACGAGTCGGCCAAGTACCTGGTCCTGGAGATGTCGGCCCGCGGCATCGGGCACATCGCGCAGCTGTGCGGCATCGCGCCGCCGCGGATCGGCGCGGTGCTCAACGTCGGCCGGGCGCACGTGGGTGAGTTCGGCTCGCTCGAGGCGATCGCCAAGGCCAAGGGCGAGCTGGTGGAGGCGCTGCCCGTGGGCGGGCTGGCGATACTCAACGCCGACGACCCGAACGTGCTGTCGATGACGACCCGTACGCAGGCCGCCGTGATGACGTTCAGCACGTCCGCGGCCGGGAGCGCCGACCGCCAGGCCGACGTCCGCGCCGCCGCCATCAGCCTGGACGACCTGGGCCGGGCCTCGTTCGCGCTGATCATGCCAGGCGGCCGCGCGGACGTGCAGCTGCGGCTGCACGGCGGCCACCATGTGGCCAACGCCCTGGCCGCCGCCGCGATAGCGGCCGAGCTGGGCATGGACGTGGCGTCGATCGCGGACGCGCTGTCGCGCGCCACCGCGCGCAGCAAGAAGCGGATGGAACTCACGCGACGGGCCGATGGCGTGCTCGTGGTGAACGACGCCTACAACGCCAACCCGGACTCGACCAAGGCCGCCATCGAGGCGCTGCGCCACCTCACCAGCACCGGCCGTCGCGGGTTCGCGGTGCTCGGCTACATGGCGGAACTCGGCGACCTGGCCGACGAAAGCCACCAAGAGGTCGGCCGGCTGGCGGCCAAGGCCGGGGTGGCCGGCCTGATCGCGGTGGGGGAGCTGGCCGCGCCGGTGCTGACCGGCGCGCGGGCGCAGGCCGGCTGGCGGGGCGAGGCGATCGCGGCGCCCGACGCCAAGGCCGCGATCGAAGAACTGCGAAACCGTTTGCGCCCGGGCGACGTAGTACTAGTGAAGGCATCCAAGTCGGCCGGCCTGTGGGAAGTGGCGGACGGCCTGCTCGCGGAGGTTGACCAGTGAAGACCATCCTGCTCTCCGGTGCGATCTCGATGATCGTCGCACTGCTGGGCACCCGGCCGACCATCACCGTGCTGCGCAAGCGCAAACTCGGCCAGCAGGTCAGGGACGACGGGCCGCAGCATCAGGCCAAGGCGGGCACGCCCACCATGGGCGGCATCGTCATCATCATCGCGTCGCTGATCGGCTACGCGGCCGGGCACTGGTTCACCGGTGACCCGATGTCCGCCTCCGGCGTCCTGGTGCTCTTCCTGATGACGGGCCTGGGCGCCGTCGGCTTCGTTGACGACTACATCAAGCTGTTCATGCGGCGCAGCCTCGGCCTGCGCAGCGGGGCCAAGCTGCTCGGCCAGGCGGCGGTCGGCGTCATCTTCGCCGTCCTGGTGCTGCACTTCCCCGACGGCTACGATCTCACCCCGGCGTCGGAGCACCTGTCCTTCATCGCCGACTTCGGCATCTCCATCGGCCCGGTGCTGTTCGTGATCTGGGTGCTGCTGATGGTGACCGGCACGTCCAACGGGGTGAACCTGACCGACGGGCTCGACGGGCTCGCGTCCGGCGCCTCCATCCTGGTGCTGGCCTCGTACGTGATCATCGGGATCTGGCAGCTGCGCAACGACTGCACCTCCGCCCTCGCGTCCGCCTGCTACCAGGTGCGCGACCCGCTCGACGCGGCGGTGGTGGCCGCGTCGGTGATGGGGGCCTGCTTCGGCTTCCTGTGGTGGAACGCGCCGCCGGCCAAGATCTGGATGGGCGACACCGGCTCGCTCGCCCTCGGCGGCGCGCTGGCCGGCCTGGCCATCATCACCAAGACCGAGTTGCTGCTGATCCTGCTCGGCGGGCTTTTCGTGATCATCACGATGTCGGTGGTCATCCAGGTGAGCGTGTTCAAGGTGACCAAGTTCAAGACCGGAAAGCCGTTCCGGGTGTTCCGGATGACCCCGCTGCACCATCACTTCGAGCTGGCGGGCTGGGCGGAAACCACCATCGTGGTCCGCTTCTGGCTCATCGCCGGCATGTTCGTGGCCCTTGGCCTGGGCATTTTCTACGTCGGCTTACCGCCCGTATTAGCCGTCGCCCCGGCTGGCGAGGGCGGCGTCGATGTCCGCGATCAGATCCGCGGCCGGCTCGATGCCCGCCGACAGCCTGATCAGCGTTTCCGGCGCCGTCTCGGCGGCCCACCGCGCCCGCCGCTCCCAGGTCGACTCGACCCCGCCGAAGCTGGTGGCCGGCACCACCAGCGCGGCGGCCGCGACGACCGCGTCCGCCTGGGCCGCCGTCCCGGTCACCTCGAACGAGAGCAGCGGCCCGAAGCCGCCGGGCATCTGCAGCCGCGCCACCGCCGACGGGGCCAGCCCTGGATAGTGCACCGCGGTCACCCGCGGGTGGGCGGCCAGGAACTCCGCGATGGCCAGCGCGTTCTCCGATTGCCGGGCGATCCGCAGCGGCAGCGTCTTCATCCCCCGCAGCACCAGCCAGCTCTCGAACGGGCCGGGGATCGCACCGCCCGCCGTCCGCCATCCCCGCAGCGCCTGCGCCAGCTCCGGCTCCCGGGTCACCACCGCGCCGCCGAGCACGTCCGAATGCCCGGAGACCGACTTGGTCAGCGAGTACACCGAGGCCACCGCGCCGAACTCGAGCGGCCGCTGCAGCAGCCCGGTCGCCACCGTGTTGTCCACCACGAACGGCGCGCCGGCCGCCGCCGCCAGCGCCCCCAGCGCCGCCAGGTCGGCCACCCGCAGCAGCGGGTTGGTCGGCGTCTCGGCCCAGAGCACGGCGGGCCCGCCGCGCAGCGCCACCTCGACCACGTCGAGGTCGAGCTGGTCGACCGCCACCGCCAGCGCCCCGTGCGGCCGCAGCTTGTCCGCCAGCGCCCGGGTGTTGTAGTAGCCGTCATGCGGGAACACGATCCGGGTCCGCCCGCCCGCCAGGGCCAGCATCAGCGCCATCGACGCCGCCTGCCCGGACGCGAACGACACCGCCTCCGCCCCCGGCCCCTCGATCGCCGCCAGGGCCTCCTCGACCGCCGTCCAGCCCGGGTTGCCCATCCGCCCGTACCCGCGCGCCGGGTCCGGCTCCCCTTGCGACACATACGTGCTGGTGGCCAGCAGCGGCGGCGCCAGCGGCGCTCCCGCCCCGCGCTCGGTCCCGGCGTGCACAAGCCCCGACTCAAGGTCAAATTCCATGACCCCATTCTCCCGAACGATCCCGTGACTTCGCCTCACCGCCCCGCCGAAAACACAGCGCGACACGCGGCGGATGTTCCGGCTGCGGGCGGCCCGAGCGCGGAGACTAGATGCCATGTATGTCCGGGTGAGTGGCGGCGCGGTGCAGGACGATTTCGGGCCGGGCGGGGACGACGAGCAGGGTGATGGCGCGGTCCTGCCCTGGCGCGGCCCGCTTGGCGGCAGCATCGCCGGGGTCGGCGACCGGGTGCGGGCCACCCGCGCCCTGCTCGACCGGCCGCTCACGTCGTACTACCTGATCGTGGGCATCACCACCTTGCTGCTCTGCCTCGGCCTGATGATGGTGCTGTCGACCGGGTCGGTGATCGATCTTTCCCAAGGCGAATCGCCATACCACGACTTCGAATGGCAGCTGGTCGGCATCCTCGTCGGCCTGCCGATCATGTGGCTGCTGGCGCGCTCGTCGCCACGGGTGTTCCGCGCGCTGGCCTATCCGCTGCTCGCGGTCTCCATCCTCGGCCTCGGCCTGACGTTGATCCCCGGCATCGCGGTGAGGCATAACGACGTGGCCCGCTGGATCGCGCTCGGGCCGGTCACGTTCCAGCCGTCAGAACTGGCCAAGCTGGCCCTCGCGGTCTGGGGCGCGGATCTGCTCGCGCGCAAGGAGAAGCTGGGAACGCTGGCCGACTGGCGGCACATGCTCGTCCCGCTGATACCCGGGGCCGGCCTGCTTGCCCTGCTGGTGATGGCGGGCGATGACCTTGGCACCACCTGCGTCCTGCTCATCGTCTTGCTCGCGCTGCTCTGGATCGCCGGGATGCCAACGCGAGTCTACGCCGCGCTGGTCATTTTGATGGGGCTGGTGCTGCTGCTGCTGATCGTGGCCAAGGGCTACGGGTCCAGCCGGCTGGGCGATTTCCTGCACCCGAACGCGACCAGCCTGACCACGCAGAATTGGCAGCCCACGCAGGGCAAATACGCGCTCGGATCCGGCGGCCTGTTCGGCGTGGGCCTGGGTGCGAGCAAGGCGCAGTGGGGCTGGCTGCCCGAGGACTCAAGCGACTTCATCTTCGCGATCATCGGCGAGGAACTTGGCCTTGTCGGCACGCTCTGCGTCACCGCGCTGTACGGTGGGCTTGCGTTCGCCGGCCTCCGGGTGGCCCGTCGGGCCCCCGACACGTTCAGCCGGCTGGCCGCCGCCGCGATCACCGCCTGGATCGTCATGCAGGCGGTGGTGAACATCGGCGCGGTGATCGGGGTTTTCCCGATTACCGGCGTGCCGCTGCCGCTGGTGTCCCAGGGTCTTTCATCGGTGCTGGTGACAATGGTGGGGCTGGGTATGCTCATGTCGTTTGCGCGGCGGGAGCCGGGTGCGAGCCAGGCATTGGCCGCACGCGGCCCCGGCGTGGGGTCTCGCGTCCTAAGCTGGCTTAGCCGGGGGATGCGGGGCGGGACCTAGATGACCAGTGCCCGCGGCGTAAGTCTGGCTGGGTGACGAGCAAGGAGCGTGCGATGCGGGTCGTGCTAGCTGGCGGCGGGTCAGCCGGTCATATTGAGCCTGCTCTCGCGCTTGCCGACGCACTGCGGCAGGCGGACAGCAGCATCCAGGTGACGTGCCTGGGTACCGCCCGCGGCCTGGAGACCAGGCTCGTTCCGCTGCGCGGCTATGACCTGGAGCTCATCCCGGCGGTGCCGCTGCCCCGGTCGGTGACACCGCAGCTGCTCACCGTGCCCGGCCGGCTGGCGGGCGCGGTGCACGGGGTGGGCACCATCCTGGACCGGCTCGGCGCGGACGTGCTGGTGGGCTTCGGCGGGTACGTGGCCACGCCCGCGTACCTGGCGGCCAAGCGGCACAAGGTGCCGATCGTGGTGCACGAGGCGAACCCGCTGCCCGGCATCGCCAACCGGCTCGGCGCGCATCTCACCACGCACGTGTTCACCGGGCATCCCGACACCAAGCTGCGGAACGCGGTCTACCTGGGGCTGCCGATCAGGCGGCAGATCGCCGAGCTCGACCGGTTCGCGCTGGGCGACAAGGCGCGGGCGCACTTCGGGCTCCGGCTCGACCTGCCCGTGCTGCTCGTCTTCGGCGGCTCGCAGGGCGCCATGTCGCTGAACCAGGCGCTGGCGGGGGCGGTCGGCGCGATCACCAACGCCGGCGTGCAGGTGCTGCACATCACCGGCCCCAAGCACCTGAACGAGATCAAGCGGCCGCCCGGCCCGGTGCCGTACGTGGCGGTGCCGTACGTGGACCAGATGGACCTCGCCTACGCCGCGGCCGACTTCGCGCTCTGCCGGGGCGGCGCGATGACGTGCGCCGAGCTCACCGCCGTGGGCCTGCCCGCCGCCTATGTCCCGCTACCGCACGGCAACGGCGAGCAGCGGCTCAACGCGCTGCCGATCGCGGCGCGCGGCGGCGGCCTGCTCGTCGATGACGCGGAGCTGTCGGCCGAGTGGATCAAGTCCTCGCTGCTGCCCGTGCTGACCAACATCGACCAGGTGGCCGGGATGTCGGAGGCCGCGGCGGCGATGGGCCGCAGGGACGCGGACCGCTGGCTGGCCAAGGCGGTCATCGACATCGTCGCGGCCGAGGCGGCGAACCGGCCCGCGGCCGGGCCGGCCTGCGCCGCCCGTCAGCCGGCCCCGCCGCTCCAGCAGCCGGCCCCGTGCGCGCCGCAGGCAGCACAGCCGCCGCCGCAGCGCCGCAGGCGCAGCCGGGCAGTCTCTTCACCCCGCGCACCACCAGGCAGCAGGGCGCGGACGCCCCCCACCAGCAGGAGAGCGCCCCCTTCCCCTCCAGGAGAGCGCAGTACGCGCAGCCGCAGCCCCCGCAGCCACCCACGGCTCAGCCACCCACAGCCCAGCCACCCACGGCTCAGCCCGCTACGGCTCAGCCCCCTACGGTTCCACCTCCCACGGCGCGGCCACCGGCGAGCCCGGCCCCGCCGGGGCCGGGGCGTCACCGGCAGGCACGTTCATAAATAAGTTAATGACTGAGGGTCGGCAACGCTTGAGGCAAGGTCGGCGGAGGAGGGACGCGCGCGATGGCGCTGGTGACGCCCACAGAACCGGTGCCGCTCGAGGAGCTCGGGCGGGTGCACTTCGCCGGCATCGGCGGTGCGGGCATGTCCGGCATCGCCCGCATCATGCTGGCCAGAGGGGTCGAAGTCTCCGGCAGTGACACCACCGCCGATTCGGCCGCGCTGACCGAACTCGCCGCGCTCGGGGCCCGCATCCACGTCGGCCACGCGGCCGGCCAGCTCGGCGACGCGGCCACGCTGGTCGTGTCCAGCGCGATCAGGCCGGACAACCCGGAACTGGCCGAGGCGAACAGCCGCGGCCTGCGGGTGGTGCACCGGGCCGCGGCGCTCGCCTCGCTGATGTTCGGCCGCCGGGTCATCGCGGTGACCGGGACCCATGGCAAGACCAGCACCACGTCGATGATCACCACGGTGCTGCTGGAGACCGGCGCGGACCCCGCCTACGCGATCGGCGGCGTGCTCGCGGCCACCGGTATCGGCGCGGCCGACGGCGCCGGCGACTACTTCGTGGCCGAGGCGGACGAGAGCGACGGCTCGTTCCTGATGTACTCACCGGACGTCGCCGTGGTCACCAACGTCGAGTCCGACCACCTGGACAACTACGGGACGGAAGCGGCCTACCGGGCTTCGTTCACCGCCTTCCTCGGCCGGATCAAGCCCGCTGGCCTCCTGGTCACCTGCGCCGACGACCCGGGGACGCGCGACCTCGCCGGGCAGGCCCGCGCGCGGGGCCTGCGGGTGGTCAGCTACGGCGAGTCGGCCGGCGCGGACTACCTGGTCACCGGGGTGGCAACCGACGGCATGGCGGCGTCCCTGGCCATCAGCGCCGAGCCGAAACTGGAAATCGATCTGCACCTGCGGGTGCCCGGGCATCACTACGCGCTGAACGCGGCCGCCGCCTTCGCCGCCGCCGTCGAGCTCGGGATCGAGCCGGAGCAGGTCGCGGCCGCCCTGGCGACCTACCGGGGCGCCGCGCGGCGGCTCGAGCCCAAGGGCGAGGCCGGCGGCGTCCGGGTGCTCGACACCTACGCCCACCACCCGACCGAGCTCACGGCCGACCTGCGCGCGGCCCGCGAGATCACCGGTGGCCGCGGGCGGGTCATCGCCGTCTTCCAGCCGCACCTGTTCAGCCGGACCAGGATCTTCGCCGCCGAGTTCGGCGCCGCGCTCGGCCTCGCGGACGAGGCCGTGGTGCTCGATGTCTACGCGGCGCGTGAGGATCCGGAGCCGGGGGTGACCGGCCGGCTGGTCGCGGACGCGGTACCCGGCGGCGCGGCCCGGTATGTCCCCGACTTCGCCGAGGTGCCCAAGGTCGTCGCGTCACTGGCCGGGCCGGGTGACCTGGTGCTCACCATGGGGGCGGGCGACATCACCAAGATGGGACCGCTGGTGCTCGACGAGATCGCGGCGTCCGGGGGGACCCGGCCGTGACCGACGCCCCGCCTGGCGGCGCGCCCGGCTCCGGCGCGACCCCGGGCAACGCCTACGCCGAGTACGCCGCCCCGCCGCCCGCGCCAGGCGCGCCCGCGGCCGGGCCGGGCGCGCCCGTGCGGCCGGGGCTGTTCGCGCGCTGGCGGCGCCGTCCGCCCTGGCGGGCGGCGTTCTTCGCGCTGGCCGGTGTCGCCATCATCGCCGGGGTCGCCTGGGCGCTGCTCGGCGACCGGGTGTTCGTCGTGCGCTCCATCACCGTGACCGGGACCCATCTCGTCTCGTCGGCGCAGGTGCTCGCGGCCGCCGATATCCCGCTGGGCACGCCGCTGATGCGCGTCAACCCCGGGGCGGTGACACGGCGGGTCGAGAACATCCGCCAGGTGGCGTCGGCCACGGTGAGCGAGGACTGGCCGGACCACCTGACGATCGCGGTCACTGAGCGGGTTCCCGTTCTGGCGGTGCGGATGGAGGGCGGCGGTTACGACCTGGTCGATCCCGCCGGGGTGATCGTGCGCTACCCGACAACCAAGCCCAAGGGCCTGCCGGTATACGAGACGACGCTGTCGGGCAGCGCCCTGCAGGGTGACCCCGGAGTCGCCGCGGCCGCCGCGGTGCTGAAAGAACTGACGCCCGCGCTCGCCCGGACGGTCATCACCGTGTCCGTCGAGCAGCTGCTGGCCGGGGCAGGACCGCCGGCCGCGGCCGAGCAGGTGACGCTCGCGCTGGACGGCGGCAAGACGGTCGTGTGGGGAGATCCGGGCAACGGCGCGGCCAAGGACCGCGAGATCCAGATCCTGTTCCGCGACGGGTATAAGTACCTGGACGTCAGCGCACCGGGGACCGCGGTCGCACGGTGATCCGCGACACGCGCACCATGAAGGCGCGTGGTTAGTTGACCATGTCCTCTCCCCACCCTACTGTCCGTATCAATCGTAAGGAAGATAAAACTCTAAATCTCAACCTGAAGGTGAAACCTTAGGGTCGGGATTGGTAGGTAAAAGCGAGCGGAAAGGGTCCCTCCTCGTGGCAGCACCGCAGAACTATCTGGCGGTCATCAAGGTCGTCGGAATCGGCGGGGGCGGCGTTAACGCCGTCAATCGCATGATCGAAGAGGGGCTCAAGGGCGTCGAGTTCATCGCGATCAATACCGACGCGCAAGCCTTGCTGATGAGCGACGCCGACGTCAAGCTCGACGTCGGCAGGGAACTGACCCGAGGGCTCGGCGCGGGGGCCAACCCCGACGTCGGCGCACAGGCGGCCGAGGATCACCGCGAGGAGATCGAAGAGGTGCTCAAGGGCGCCGACATGGTCTTCGTCACCGCGGGCGAGGGCGGCGGCACCGGCACCGGCGGCGCGCCCGTCGTGGCCAATGTGGCCCGCTCACTGGGCGCGCTGACCATCGGCGTGGTGACCCGGCCATTCGGGTTCGAGGGAAAGCGCCGGGCCGTCCAGGCGGAGACCGGGATAGAGCGGCTCCGGGCCGAGGTGGACACGCTGATCGTTATTCCCAACGATCGCCTGCTTTCCATCTCCGACCGGTCCGTGTCCGTCCTTGACGCGTTCAAGGCGGCCGACCAGGTGCTGCTCTCCGGTGTTCAGGGTATTACCGACCTGATCACCACCCCGGGCCTTATCAACCTCGACTTCGCGGACGTGAAGTCGGTCATGTCCGGGGCCGGCTCGGCCCTGATGGGCATCGGCTCCTCGCGCGGCGACGACCGGGCGGTGGCAGCCGCCGAGATGGCGATCTCATCGCCGCTCCTTGAGGCATCCATCGACGGCGCGCACGGCGTCCTGCTGTCCATCCAGGGCGGCTCCGATCTGGGGTTGTTCGAGATCAACGAGGCGGCGCAGCTCGTGGCCAACTCGGCCGCGGTGGACGCCAACATCATCTTCGGCGCGGTCATCGACGACGCCCTCGGCGATGAGGTGCGGGTGACGGTGATCGCGGCCGGGTTCGACGAGACCCATCCGGGACGGCCGGCCGCCTCCGCGCCGCTCAACGTGAGCCGGGGGGCCAGCGCGACCGGCAGCGGGTCGTCGTCGGTTTCGGTGTCGGCCGCCAGCCCGGCCTCCGCCTCCGGCTCCGGCTCCGCCTCGCCCGGCGGCGCCGGGCAGGACAGCCGTGGCCACGGCCACGACTCCCGCGGCGGCGGGTCGCCGGCCGCCTCCACCGCGGCGGCCTGGAGCGGCACCAGCGCTCCGCCGGCGAAGGCGCCAACGCCAACGCCTACGCCAACGCGGGCTCCCGATCCCGCCCCGGTCAGCGCGCCCGCGGTCACCTCATCGGTGCGCCCCGCGCCCGCCGACCCGGTCGTCGCCGTGCCCGCCCAGTCGGGCGGCGACGGCGCCTCGTCCGGTTACGTGCCGACGCCGGTCTCGTTCGTCTCGCCCGACTCCGATGACGAAGAGGAGTACGGCGGCAAGCCCGCGGCCGCGTACGGCTCGTGGGACCGCGACAGTGAGGCCCCGGCCGCCCCGGCCCCGTCCAACTGGCGGGACTCGGGACGGCCGGCCAAGCAGGACACGGTCTTCGACGTGAACGCCGGGCGCCGCCGCCCGGTCGTGTTCGAAGAGGACGACGACCTGGATGTCCCCGACTTCCTCAAGTGACGCCGCCAGCTGAACCCGGCGGAGAGCGGGCCGAGGAGGCCGGCCGCCGGGCCGAGCTGGCACGCAACCTCGCCGCCGTCCGGGCGCGCGTGGCGGCTGCCTGCGCGGCCGCGGGGCGGGATGCCAGCGAGATCACCCTGATCGCCGTGAGCAAGACCAGGCCGGCCGCGGACGTGGTGACGCTGGCCGGGCTCGGGCTGGCCGACTTCGGGGAGAACAGGGACCAGGAGGCGGCGGCTAAGGCCGTCGCAGTGGCCGACAGCGCACTGGCCAACACCGCGTTGGCCACGATCACCTGGCATTTCATCGGCCAGTTGCAGACCAACAAGGCGCACAGCGTGGTCCGGTACGCCAACGTCGTGCACTCGGTCGACCGGGTCCGCCTCGTCCGCGCCCTCGGCGCCGCCGCGCGCGGTGCCGCCAGCTCGAACGGTGCCGCCGCGCCACGTGGGCTGCGCTGCCTGGTCCAGGTCAGCCTGGACGGCGACCCGTCCAGAGGCGGCGTCCCGGCTGGGGAGATCACCCAGGTCGGGGCGGCGATCGAGGCCGAGCCCGGGCTCGTGCTGGCCGGCCTGATGGCGGTCGCGCCGCTCGGCGCCGCGCCGGAAACAGCGTTCGCCTCGCTGCCCGCCCTCTCCGCCGCGGTACGCGAGATCAACCCGGCCGCGACGATGATCTCGGCCGGGATGAGCGGCGACCTCGAGGCGGCCGTCAAAAACGGCGCGACACACCTGAGAATTGGTACGGCGTTGCTCGGCAACAGATCGCTCCCGGTCCTGTAATGTCCGTCGCGTAAGGCAATTTTGAGGTCTGTTGGGTGCGCGGTGACGCGTGGTTGTGGTACGACGGAGGACTGAAGGATGGCCAGCGCGATGCGCAAGATGGCGGTCTACCTTGGCCTCGTGGAGGACGATCGCCGGTTTCAGGACGGCTACGACTCGTACGAGGAGTACGACGAGTACGACGAGGCAGCTGAGCTCGTCGAGCCCGTCGCGTCTGTTGCCGCGCGCGCCGACTATGGTGCGTACGTGAGCGATCAGCGGGTTGAGCCCATTCCTCCGCAGCAGGTGCAGGTCGAGCTCGCCCGGATCACGACACTTCATCCGCGCACTTACAATGAAGCGCGGACCATCGGTGAGCATTTTCGCGAAGGCACCCCGGTGATCATGAACCTGACCGAGATGGTCGACAGCGACGCACGCCGTCTTGTCGACTTCGCGGCGGGTCTGATCTTCGGCCTGCGCGGGTCCATCGATAAGGTGACGAACAAGGTCTTCCTGCTCTCCCCGGCGAACGTCGAGGTGACCGCGGAGGACAAGGCGAGGATCGCCGAGCGCGGGTTCTTCAATCAGAGCTAGTGCCGGCCAGGCAGAGCTAGGCCGGAGCTGAGCGCCGTGCGCGGGCGGGACAAGGTGATGTGATGGACATCCTAAAGATCGTCCTTACCTACGTGCTGTCGCTGTACCTGGTGGTGCTGATCGGGCGCATGATCATCAGCTGGATACAGGCTTTCGCGCGCTCCTGGTACCCGCACGGCGTCATCCTGGTGGTCGCTGAGACGATCTTCACGCTCACAGATCCCCCACTGAAATTCCTACGTCGCTACATCCCGCCCCTTCGCATAGGTACAGTAGCGATGGACCTCAGCTACATGGTGCTGTTCATTGTGGTACTGATTTTGCTGCAGGTGGCTGTACCGAGACTTTGAACCATGTACCGTGCTGTGCAGACACGGTGCTGAGGAACACGGTGCTGACGGAACTACGGTGCTGGGGATCATTGCCAAGCGCGCCGAGGAGACGAAATGCCGCTGACTCCCGCGGATGTGCGGAACAAGCAGTTCAGTACGACCAGGCTCAGGCCCGGCTACGACGAGGAAGAAGTTGACGCCTTCCTCGACGAGGTCGAGGCCGAACTTGACCGGCTTATCCAGGAGAACGAAGAGCTCCGGGCGAAGCTGGCCGAGGTGCTGCGTGGTGGAGGGAAGCCGGCCATGTCCGCGCTCTCTTCGCCACTGTCCGACCAGAAGCCGGACATGATGGCACCACCCGAGCCGCCCATGGAATACCGGCGTCCCGAGCCCATGCATAACTCGGTTTACTCGAGTGAAGACAACATGGACACGGCGGCCCGCGTACTCTCGCTTGCCCAGCAGACCGCCGACCAGGCGATCGCCGATGCTCGTCGGGAAGCCGACGAGACCCTCGGGCGGGCTCGCCGAGAGGCCGACGAGGTGCTCACCAAGGCCCGCCGCCAGGCGGAGCAGATCACCGGTGACGCGAGGGCGCGCGCCGAGTCCCTGGAGCGTGATGCCCAAGAGCGGCATCGCCAGGCCATGGGCTCGCTCGTGCAGTCGCGTGAGGAGCTTGAGCGTCGGGTCGATGACCTGCGCGCATTCGAGCGTGAGTACCGCAGCCGCCTCAAGGCCTACCTTGAGGGTCAACTGCGGGATCTGGAGGCCGGCGTGACCGATAGTGGCACGTTCCCGGCCATGCCTCCAGCGGCACCACCCACCCAACCGCAGCTTCCGGCAGGCCTCGGCCAGCCCGCGACGCGCAACGGTCTGGCGGGTTCGGCGCCTACGGCGGCCCAGTATGCGGTTCCCGAGCACGCGGGCGGTTTCCGTCCCGATGGTCGTTGATCCGCTGACGTAGTTCACCGGTACGCCGGACACGAGGTGATTTTCAGGTGATCCGGTTCAGCGCCGGGCTGGTTGTCGTTGCCATCGGGGTGCTTTGCGTCGGCGGCGCGACCAGCAAGCTGTCGCTGGTCTACGTGGCGATCGCGGTCAGTGCCTTCGCACTGATCGTGCTCGCTCTCGGAGTCGTCCTCAAGCGCAAGGAACTGTTCGGGGATGGATCGGGGCTGGCGCCCGCTGATGCGGGCGCCAGCGCTGGACTGCTGGCTGTTGACCAGTTGGTCTCAGCGCAGCCGTCGGTCAGTACATCACCGGCCAGCCCAGTGCCGTCCGCGGAGCAGGACCAACCCGCCTACGGTCAGCAAGAGAACGGCTTCAAGGCCGCGGCGTTCTCCGCGGACACCCTGGTTTCTTCGGGCACCAGGGTTTCTTCGGGCACACAGGTCCGTCCGCCCTGGGCGCTCAGCGAACCGGTACCCAGCGAACCGGCGCCCGGGGAAACGGAGTCACGGCCGGAACCGGACCGCTCAGCCGCCGTAGTGGGCGGGTGGGGCTCCACCAGCGCAGCACCATCCGGCTCGCCTAAGGCCGCCCCGCGGAGCTGGTTCGACCGTCCCTCCGTCCAGGCGGATGACAAGGCGCCCGCGCCAAAGCCCGATGACACGGCCGCTGCCGTTGACACGGCCGCTGCCGTTGACACGGCCGCTGCCGCGGACACCTCGGTCGGCGTAGACGCCGCGGCGGACGAAGACGACGACTGGCCGACCCGCTACTCGTGGCTCGATGACGAGGAAACGAACGCGGCCACCGATTCCGATGACGTCCCCAAGATCGACGACGCCCTCAAGACCGATGACGTCATGGATTCGGTCCTGGAGGCCAGCGAACTGGCCGAGCCAACCCCGGCCGCGTCGAAGTCATCTGATGCGCCCGAGCCCGCAGCCTCGCAGCCCCCGGCAGCGACGGATGCAGCGGAAGATGGCGCCGCGGAAACCGGCGCGTCCCCAGCCGAGAACTCCGTGCTCGAAGGCACGGACGTGCTCGAGGGCACCGACGCGGCGGATGAGGCACCGGTCCTGTCGTCCGCGAAGGACCTCGACTCCAGCCAGACCGCCGAAGCCGAGCCGCCTGCCGAAGCCGAGTCATCGGCCGAAGCGGATGAGCCGCCCGCCAAGCAGGAGAGCGGTACCCGGCTGGTCACCGTGGTTCCTGGAGTGCCCAGGTACCACGAACCGGACTGCATCCTGATCCGCTTCATGGCCGAGGGCGACGTCAAGCAGAAGTCGATCCCTGAGGCCAAGGCGGCCAACTGCACCCCGTGCGCGGCCTGCCAGCCCGAGGACTGACCAGCCGACAGCTTCCCGGCTCTTCCCGGGCTAGTCGCGGTTCGCTACCGCCAGCCAGAACCGCAGGTCCAGGTCCGCGTCGGCCTGCTCATGCCAGGTGCCCCCGGCGTCGCCCGGTCCCTGCCCGGGGCCGAACGTGACCGCCAGCACCTCGCCCGCGATCAGCTCGCCGTGTGCGGTCAGCGCCGACGCCAGGTCGGCGTCCGGCGTTGCCCAGCGCAGCTCGATCCGGTCGCTGACGTCCAGGCCGGAGCCCTTGCGCGCATCCTGGATCAGCCGCACGACCTCCCGCGCCCAGCCCTCGGCGCGCAGCGAGCCGGACACCGCCAGGTCGAGCGCCACCGTCTCGCCCGCCGCGGTCGCCACGCCCCACCCCTCGAGCGGTGTCTGCGTCACCACCAGGTCGTCGGCGGTCAGCGACACTGCGCCGAGCGAGGGCACCTGCACCGTCACCGCAGCACCAGAACCAGAGCCGACGCGGCGGCCACCGCGTGGGCCAGCACCGTCGGGTCGGCCGCCCTGATCGCGGCCGCGACCGCCTGCGTCGAAGCGCCGAACCGCTTGCCCAGCGCGCGGAACTCCGGCTTGACCGTGTAGCTGACAAGCTCGCCGCCGGCCGCGTCCAGCGGCTCGACCACGTGCACGTTCAGCTCCTCGGCGATCAGGTCGCGCAGTTCCGGCGGCAGCGCCGCGAATCCGGGCGCGCCGACCAGCGCGCGCGAGAGCGGCTGCCTGGTCCGCACCGAGGCGGCCGACCGCGCCGACCGGCCGAGCTCGACCAGCCGCCGGGCGAGGGCCATCTGCGCCGACAGCGCCGGGTCGATCAGATCGGCGTCCGAGGCGGGCCACGCCGCCAGGTGAACCGACTCGGGCGCACCGTCACCGCGCAGCACGCCCCACAGGTAGTCGGACAGGAACGGCGTGATCGGCGCCATCATCGTGGTGACCGCCACCAGCGCCGAGTGCAGCGTCGCGAATGCCGACGCGCCGTCGGCGGAACCCGGCCCGTCCCAGAACCGCCGCCGGGACCGCCGCACGTACCAGTTGGACAGGTCGTCGATCAGCCCGGCCAGCCGCCGCCCGGCGGCCGCCGTGTCGAACGCCTCAAGCGCGGCGGTGACGTCCCGCACGCACGCGTGCACCTCCGACAGCAGCCACCGGTCGACCAGCGGCCGGTCCGCGGCGGCAGGCGCCGACGCGGCCGCCTCCGGCGTCCACGCGGCACCAGAAACCCCGGAACCGGCCGCGTTCGCGTAGAGCACCAGGAAGGAGACGGTGTTCCAGTACGTCAGCAACACCTTGCGCACGATCTCGTCGAGCACGCCCGGCCCGATCCGCCGCTGGCCCCAGGGTGACCCGGACGCCGCGAAGAACCACCGGACCGCGTCCGCGCCGTGCGCGTTCATCAGCCCCATCGGCTCGACGACGTTGCCCACGTGCTTGGACATCTTCCGGCCCTGCTCGTCGGTGACGAGCCCGAGGCAGACCACGTTCTCGTACGATGAACGCCCGAACACCAGCGTGCCCACCGCCATCAGCGAGTAGAACCAGCCCCTGGTCTGGTCGATCGCCTCGCAGATGAACTGCGCCGGGTAGGCCTGCTCGAACTCGGCCAGGTTGCGCAGCGGCGCCCCCCACTGCGCGAACGGCATCGACCCGGAGTCGAACCAGGCGTCGATCACCTCCGGTGCCCGCTTGGCGGGCAGCCCGCACTGCGGGCAGGGGAAGGAGACGTCATCGACGTACGGCCGGTGCGGATCGAGCCCGGACAGGTCGGCCCCGGCCAGCCCGCCCAGCTCAGCCAGCGACCCGACGCAGGTCACGTGGCCGGATTCGCACGACCAGATCGGCAGCGGGGTCCCCCAGTACCGGGTCCGCGACAGCGCCCAGTCCACGTTGTTCCGCAGCCACTCGCCGTAACGGCCGTACTTGATCGTGGCCGGCTGCCAGTTGGTCGTGTCGTTCTGCGCCAGCAGCGCGTCCTTGATCTTGGTGGTGCGTATGTACCAGGACGGCAGCGCGTAGTACAGCAGCACGGTGTTGCAGCGCCAGCAGTGCGGGTAGCTGTGCGTGTGCGGCTCCGAGCGGAACAGCAGCCCGCGGTCGGCCAGGTCGGCCATCAGCGGGCGGTCCGCGTCCTTGAAGAACGCCCCGCCGATCAGCGGCAGCCCCTCGGCGAAGCGGCCGTCCGCGCGCACCGGGTTCACCACCGGCATCTTGTTGGCCCGGATGACCTCCAGGTCATCGGCGCCGAAGGCCGGCGCCAGGTGCACCAGGCCGGTGCCGTCGGCCGTGGTCACAAAGGTGCCGCTCACCACGCGGTGGGAGTCCGGAATATCAATCAGGGTGAACGGCCGGTGGTACTCCACCCCAAGCAAATCGGTGCCGGGCATCGTGGCGAGCACATGCCAGCCCTCGCCCAGGACCCGTAGCCAGAGCGCCTCGGCGACGACAACCTTGTCCCCGGTCCCTGACTTCCTGGCGATCACGTAATCGACCTCGGGGTGAACGGCGACCGCGGTGTTGGACACCAGCGTCCACGGGGTCGTCGTCCAGACCAGCAGGTCCGCCCCGGCCAGGTGCGGGTTCGCGCCGGTGGGGACGCCAGAGATGGGGAACCGGACGATAACCGAGGGGTCGACGACGTCCCGGTAGACGTCGGGCTGGCCCATCTCATGGTCAGACAGCGGAGTCCCGCAACGCGGGCAGTAGGGGCTGATCCGGAAGTCCTGGACCAGCAGGCCCTTGTCGTAGATCGTCTTCAGCGCCCACCAGACGGACTCCACGTACTGCGCGTCCATCGTGCGGTAGGCGGTGGAAAGGTCAATCCAGTAGCCCATTCGTGTGGTCAGCGCGCTGAACGCGTCGACGTGCCGGAGCACGGATTCCCGGCACCGTTCGTTGAACTCGGCAACGCCGTAGGCCTCGATGTCCTTCTTGCCGGACAGCCCGAGTTCCTTCTCCACCGCGACCTCGACCGGCAGCCCGTGGCAGTCCCAGCCGCCCTTGCGGGGGACGTGGTACCCCTGCATGGTCTTGAACCGGGGAAACACGTCCTTGAAGACGCGGGCCTCAATGTGGTGCACGCCCGGCATCCCGTTGGCCGTCGGCGGCCCCTCGTAGAAGGTCCACCGGTCCGCGCCCTCGGTCTGCCGCAGCGAGGTCTCAAAGGTCCGCTGCCGATTCCACCGGGCGAGCATCTCGTGCTCGATCGCGGGCAGATCCGCCTGCGCGGGCAGCGCGGGCATTTCCCCGCCCGGTTTGCGCTCCATCACGTTCTCCCCGCCCCCACGTTCTGCCCGCCCCGAGCCTGCAGAATTTGATCTTTGCCGGTTCTGCTGAGCCGGCACCACAGTACCGTGTGTTTCCGCCGTGAGCCGAACGGGTTTGCGGGGGAGGCCAGCGGGCCGTATCCTCCGTTGTCTGTCCGAATCTCACGATCCGAGGAACCGAATATGACCGCTGCGCCGCACTGGAGCGCTGCTGATCTGCCGGTGCGGCCCGGCGAGGCGCCGTGGACCGACGCCGAAATCGCCGAGCTCCGGGTCGAACTGGAGAAAGAAGCGGCCGCGCTGCGAGCGGAGCTCGGTGAGGCGCAGGCCCATATCTCCGCGCACATAAGCGACATGTCGGCCGAGGCCGGGGACGATGAGGCCGACGCAAGCTCTAAGCTGTTCGAGCGGGAGCATGAGCTCGCGCTCAGCAACAATACGCGTGAGCTGCTCGAGCAGTCCGAGCATGCGCTCGACCGGATCGAAGCCGGAACTTATGGAGTGTGCGAATCGTGCGGCAAGCCGATAGGGAAGGCGCGGCTGCAGGCGTTCCCGCGGGCGACCCTGTGCGTGACGTGCAAGCAGCGCCAGGAACGCCGCTAACCGCTGCGGCCGGCAACCCGCCGGGCGCGGGCAAGCGGCGGCGGATCGCCGTACTGGTCGCCATCGCCGTCTTCGTGCTCGCCGCCGACGCCATCAGCAAGGCCCTCGTCGTCGCGCATCTGCGGGAAGACCAGCCGGTGCACCTGCTCGGCAACGTGCTGATGCTCTGGCTGACGCGCAACCCGGGGGCGGCGTTCAGCGTCGGCACCGGCGAGACGGTGGTGTTCACCGTGATCGCCTTCGCCGTGATCGTCTACATCGCCCGGACGGCGCGCAAGCTCTACTCCCTGGGCTGGGCGATCGCGCTTGGCCTGCTGCTCGGCGGGGCAATGGGGAACCTGGCCGACCGGATCTTCCGCGCGCCGGGGCTGTTCCGGGGCGACGTGGTCGACTGGATCGCGGTGACGCGGTACTACCCGATCTTCAACCTGGCCGACTCCGCGATCGTCTGCGGCGGCATCCTCACGGTCGTGCTCGCGATGCGCGGCCAGCACCTGGACGGCACCCGCGGCGACCCCGCCGCCTCTTCCCCCAGCGGCGCCACCTCTTCCCCCGGCAGCCCCGCCTCTTCCCCCCGCGGCCCCGCCACCACCCCGCCCAGTGCGGAGGCGGAGCAGTGAGCTCGCCCGAGCGGCTGGTCTACGTCCCCGACGGGCTGGACGGGGAACGGCTCGACGCCGCGATCGCCCGGATGTTCGGGGTATCGCGGACGGGCGCGGCCGAGCTGATCGGCGACGGCAAGGTCCTCATCGACGGCAAGCTGGGGATCAAGTCCGACCGGGTGCTGGCGGGCACGGAGCTGTCGGTGACGCTGCCGCCCCCGCCGGGATCCGCGGTCCCGGCGCCGTCCGAGCCGGTGGCCGGGATGGGCATCGTCTACGAGGACGACGACATCATCGTGGTGGACAAGCCACGCGGCGTCGCGGCGCACCCGACACCCGGCTGGACCGGGCCGACGGTGATCGGCGGGCTGCTCGCCACCGGGCACCGGGTGGCCACCTCCGGGGCGGCCGAGCGGCAGGGCATCGTGCACCGGCTCGACGCCAACACCACCGGCCTCATGGTCGTGGCCAAGAGCGAGTCCGCCTACAGCGCGCTCAAGCAGGCGTTCCGCGACCGCACCGTGACGAAGACCTACCACGCGCTGATCCAGGGCCACCCGGACCCGCTGCGCGGCACGATCGACGCGCCGATCGGACGCCACCCGTCCTCGGGCGACGGCCGGTTCGCCGTCGTCGCCGACGGCCGCCCCTCGGTGACCCACTACGACACGCTGGAGGCGTTCCGCGCGGCGTCCCTGGTGTCGGTCGGCCTGGAGACCGGGCGGACCCACCAGATCCGGGTGCACATGACCGCCCTGCACCATCCCTGCTGCGGCGACCTGCTCTATGGCGCGGACCCGACGCTGGCCGCCCACCTGGGCCTGACCCGCCAGTGGCTGCACGCCGTGCGCCTCGCCTTCGAGCACCCGGGCACCGGCCGCGAGGTTATTTTCGAGTCAACCTACGCCCCGGACCTGCAGCACGCCCTGGACGTGCTCGCCGCGGAAAGCTAGTGCGGCACGTCGCCGGCGAGGCAGCGACGCCCTCGCACCGGAACCCGCTAAGGTGGTTTCACACCGGTTGAGCCGCCGCCCGCTGCTGACTCACCCCCGCCCGCGCCACCCTCCCCCGCCGCTGGCGCGGGGCGGAGCGTGCCCGCCGCGGAGGACGGCCGGGACAACTGCAGGCGCAAGCAGGAGGCGATGATCGCACATGGCTGACACCCCCTACGCCCACCTGCACGTGCATACCGAGTACTCGATGCTCGACGGCGCCGCCCGCCTCAAGGAGCTGTTCAAGGAGGTGGCGGCCCAGGGCATGACGCACGTGGCGATGACCGACCACGGCAACATGTACGGCGCGGCCGAGTTCCACCGGCAGGCCAAGGACAACGGCATCACCCCGGTCATCGGCATCGAGGCGTACGTCGCCCCCGACAACCGCCGCAACCCGAACCGCATCCTGTGGGGCCAGCCGCACCAGAAGCGGGACGACGTCTCGGCCTCCGGCGCCTACCTGCACAAGACGATCTGGGCGCGCAACAACGAGGGCCTGCACAACCTGTTCAAGCTCACCTCCCGGTCCTACTCCGAGGGCCTGCTGGCCAAGTGGGCCCGGATGGACAAGGAGATCATCGCCGAGCACGCCGCCGGGCTGATGGCCTCCACCGGCTGCCCGTCGGGCGAGCTGCAGACCCGGCTGCGGCTCGGCCAGCTGGACGAGGCGCTCAAGTCCGCCGCCGAGTACCAGGACATCTTCGGCAAGGAAAACTACTTCCTCGAGCTGATGGATCACGGCCTGGACATCGAGACCCGGGTCCGCGACGGCCTCATCGAGATCGCCAGGAAGCTGAACATCCCGCCGGTCGTCACCAACGACTCGCATTACAGCAAGGAAAGCGACTCCGTGTCGCACGACCTGCTGCTGTGCATCCAGACCGGCAAGACCCTGGCCGACGAGGACCGCTTCAAGTTCGACGGCACCGGCTACTACATCAAGTCGCCGGCCGAGATGTACGCGGTCAACAACAGCGACATCTGGCAGCAGGGCTGCCGCAACAGCCAGCTCCTCATCGCCGACCGGGTCGACATGGCCGGCATGTTCGAGTTCGTCAACCTGATGCCCAGGTACCCGATCCCGGCGGAGTTCGAGTCCGAGGACGCGCTGTTCGCGCAGAGCGTCTGGGAGGGCATGGACCAAGCGCTACCCGGACGGCATCGACGACACCCGGCGCAAGCAGGCCGAGTACGAGCTCGGCATCATCATCCAGATGGGCTTCCCCGCCTACTTCCTGGTGGTCGCGGACTTCATCAACTGGGCGAAGAACAACGGCGTGGCGGTCGGTCCCGGCCGCGGCTCCGCGGCCGGCAGCATCGTCGCCTACGCGATGGGCATCACCGACCTCGACCCGCTCGTCCATGGCCTGATCTTCGAGCGGTTCCTCAACCCCGAGCGGATCTCGATGCCGGACATCGACATCGACTTCGACGAGCGCGGGCGGGCCGACGTCATCCGCTACGTCACCCAGAAATGGGGATCCGACAAGGTCGCCCAGATCATCACCTACGGGACGATCAAGGCGAAAGCCGCCATCAAGGACTCCACCCGGGTCCTCGGCTACCCCTACGCCGTCGGCGACCGCATCACCAAGGCGTTCCCCCCGGCGGTCATGGGCAAGGACATCCCCCTTGGCGGCATCTTCGACGAGGGCTACCCCCGCTACGGCGAGGCCGGCGACCTGCGCAACCTGTACAACACCGAAGCCGACGTCAAGCAGATCATCGACACCGCCCGGGGCATCGAGGGGCTGATCCGCCAGCCCGGCGTGCACGCGGCCGGCGTGATCATGTCGGCCGAGCCGCTCACCGACCACATCCCGGTGTGGGTCAGGCCCAACGACGGCGCGGTGATCACGCAGTTCGACTACCCGACCTGCGAGGGCCTCGGCCTGCTGAAGATGGACTTCCTCGGGCTGCGCAACCTGACCATCATGGCCGACGCGGTGAAAGCGATCGAGGACAACCGCGGTCTCAAGATCAACCTGCTCGAGCTGCCGCTGACCGACAAGCCCACCTACGAGCTGCTGTCCCGGGGTGACACGCTCGGCGTGTTCCAGTTCGACTCCTCCGGCTACCGCACCCTGCTGCGCACGATGAAGCCGGACAACTTCGAGGACATCTCCGCCCTCGGCGCGCTCTACCGGCCGGGCCCGATGGGCGTCAACAGCCACACCAACTACGCGCTGCGCAAGAACGGCCAGCAGGACATCACCCCGATCCACCCGGAGCTGGAAGAGCCGCTCAAGGAGATCCTGCTGCCCACCTACGGCCTGATCGTCTACCAGGAGCAGGTGCAGCGCGCGGCGCAGATCCTGGCCGGGTACACGCTGGGACAGGCCGACCTGCTGCGGCGGGCGATGGGCAAGAAGAAGAAGGAGATCCTCGACAAGGAGTTCGTCCCCTTCCGCGACGGCTGCCGGGAACGGGGCTACTCCGACAAGGCGATCCAGGCGGTGTGGGACGTGCTCGTCCCGTTCGCCGGCTACGCGTTCAACAAGGCGCACTCCGCCGCCTACGGGCTGGTCTCCTACTGGACCGCCTACCTGAAGGCGAACTACCCGGCCGAGTACATGGCGGCGGTGCTCACCTCCGTCGGCGATGACAAGGACAAGTCCGCCCTCTACCTGTCGGAGTCCCGCCGGATGGGGGTCAAGGTCCTCCCGCCGGACGTCAACGCCAGCGTCGCCACCTTTGCCGCGGTCGGCGCGGACGTCAGGTTCGGTATGGCCGCCATCCGCAACGTCGGCGTCAACGTGGTCGAGGCGATCGTCGCGACCCGCAAGTCCAAGGGCGAGTTCACCAGTTTTGCCGACTTCCTGCGCAAGGTGCCCGTCGTCGTCTGCAACAAGCGGGTCATCGAGTCGCTGATCAAGGCGGGCGCGTTCGACTCGTTCGGGCACCCGCGCAAGGGCCTGGCGCTCATCCACGAGCAGGCCGTCGACTCGGTCATCGACCTCAAGCGGAACGAGGCGATCGGCCAGGACAGCCTGTTCGGCGGCGACGAGCAGGCGGAGGCCGCCTTCGAGGTGGCGATCCCCGACGCCGAGTGGGACAAGAAGAGCCGGGCTCAACTTCGAGCGCGAGATGCTCGGGCTGTACGTCTCCGACCACCCGCTGCTCGGCATCGAGCACATGATCGCCCGGGACACCGACGTCTCGGTGGCCGAGCTGATGGCGGTCGCCGACGACGGCGCCGAGGAGGAGGAGCGCCCGGCGATCGCGCTGCCCCTGCCGACCGGCCGTAACGGCGACCAGATCGTCAAGATCGGCGGCATCCTCTCCGGCGTCACCCGCAAGGTCACCAAGAAGGGCGACGCGTGGGCCGCCGCGACCCTGGAGGACCTGGGCGGCGCGATCGAGGTGCTGTTCTTCCCCAACAGCTACCAGCTCTACGCGACCGCGATCGCCGACGACGCGATCGTCATCATCAAGGGCAAGGTCGACCGGCGCGACGACGTGCCCAAGCTCATCGCCATGGACATGACCATCCCCGACCTCACCACCGGGACCGACGGCACCGCCCCGATCGTGCTCAACCTGCCGGTCACCAAGTGCGTCCCGCCGGTGGTGGAGCAGCTCCGCGACGTGCTCCGCACCCACCCGGGCCCCACCGAGGTCCACCTGAAGCTGCGCGGCAACCAGAAGACCACCGTGGTCCGGCTGGACGACAAGCTCCGCGTTACCGCGTCACCGGCGCTGCACGCGGACCTGAAGCAGCTCCTGGGGCCTTCCTGCATCGCGAGTTAAGGGCGTTTGGGTTCCCAGGGCGAACGCCGGGCTAAAGGGACGGGAATTGGTCAGGGACTAGGCCGGCCTGGCGGAGGAAGCCGCCTGATAACAAGAAACGAGCCAGGCCGACGGGGGTTGAGTCCCGCCGGCCTGGCTGAGTAGCGACGCCTGGCGGCGCCATTGCCTGCTGTCGGCCTGTTACCTGCTGTGCGCCCGCTACAGGGTGCAGAGCTGGTTGAACAGGGAGCGGTAGCTCTGCATCATGTGCCGGAGCTCTTCGGTGTCGACCGTGTCGGCCGTGCCGTCGGATCCGTTGACTCCGCTGGCCGAGCCGTTCTCCCACTGGCCGCGCAGCTGCTGCTGGCGCTGCTGCAGGGCGCCGACGAGGGTCTGCGTCGTCTGCTCGACCAGGTTAGCGGCTTCCGCGACGGCCGCCCGCGGGTCGTCGACGAATTCCGCCGCCGCCTGCTGCCAGCTCGCCTTGAGCGTGACGGAGTCGCCCAGCAGCGGCGCGTTCTCGTCGAAGGCGGCGACCGGGGGGGCAGTCGCCGTGCTCGCGGGGACAGCGTCATTCGCGGGGACAGCGTCGTGCACGACCGTGCTGTCGGGGACGGTGCTGGTGTCGTCCAGCGTTGACGCCTGGTACTCGCTATCCGGGACCGTCACATCGTCCTCCGCAACCTCGTCCTGCACGACCTCGCCCTGCACGACCTGCCCGTCTTCTCCAGCCACGGTAGTGTCCGCCTCGCTGTCGGTGGGGGTGAAGGTGGGCTGCGCGTCGACCGCGTCGACGGCGTCCGGGTCGGCGGGGCTGTCGTAGGCGGTGCTGTCGTAAACGGTGCCCGTGTTGACGGCGTCGCCGGTGGTGTCTACCTCGTCGTCGTCGACGGCGTCCTGGTCGTCGACGTCCCGGCTGACGCCGTTCTCGTCGACGCCGGTGTCCGCGTGCCGGAAGCCGAACCGGTGGCGGCCACCGGTGTCGTCCCCGTCATTGGGCTGGTTCAGCTCATCCGTTTCGAGGCTCATGGCCAGGATTCCTTTCGCAGGTCTTTTCTTTTCGGGGGGTGGCGTTGTTCTGATCTCGGGTTTTACGTGCTGTCGGGTTAGGGCGGCTGGTTCAGCTCTTCGCGTTCAGCTCTTCGCGCTCGCGCCGGGTCAGCCGGGTCTGCCCGCGGTCGGTGTCGGTGTCGGTGCCGATCAGGTCGTTGAACAGGGCGCGGTAGTCCAGCAGGGCCTGCCGGAAGTCCTCGGTCGCGCCTTCCTCGGCCTGGTCGGTGGTGCGGCGCGCGGTCCGGTATCCCTCGAGGTAACGTCCGTGGCGGACCGAAAGGTCGGCCAGCAGCTGCTCCTGGTCGTCGACCGGGTAACCGACCTGCGCCGCTACCGCGGTAACCAGTTCGGCCGCGGTCTGGGTAGCCTGGCGCGGGCTGTCGATGAACTGCTCCTGCGCGGCTTCCCAGCGGGCCTCGTACGCGGCGCGCTGCTCGGCGGAGAGCGGCTTCAGGTCGTATCCGTCAACGCGCTTCTGGCGCTTGGCGAACTCGGCCTTTGCCTTTTGGGGTCCGATCTCGCTGGCAAGCTGGTCGTACGCGGGGCCGAACTGGCGCTTCTGTGAGGTCTGGCGGACGTAGAGCGCCCCCCCGACCACAATCACCACCAGGACCAGCACGATGATAAGGACGATGGTCACGGTAACCTCCTACATTGGGGGCTTAGCGACCACCGACTGCCCGGCACTAAAGGCGCTAAACCATTGGCGCGTCCTGCGTGCGCGGGCATTCATGTACGCGGCTACGATCATGCGGGAAAGCGAGGTGGGAAGTCGCGGATGACTACCGTGCCCGGGCAGTTCAGCTCGTCTGGAAAGGACGCGTCGGCGCGCTCGGCCGTCGCCTGGTTCGCGGCGGCGCTCGTCGGCAGCGCGGTGCTCGGCCTCCTCGGCGGCCTCATCTGGGGTGAGGTGGCCCCCCGGGCGATGCTTCAGGAGATCAGCGCGGGGACAGCCGAGCTGATGAACGCGGAGACGCGCGCGTTCATCGGGGCGGATGCCTGGTTCGTCGGCATCGCCGCGGTCGCCGGGCTGCTCACCGGCTTGATCGGATTCCGCTTCGGGGTGTCGGGGCGCCGCGGGGGCGACCGGGCGCTGGTGGCGGCCGGCCTCATCCTGGGCGGCGTGGCGGGGGCGTTCGTCATGCTCTGGCTCGGCCAGCAGATCGGCCTGTCCGCCTACGACCACAACCTGGCATCCAGCGCCAACGGCACCGTCTTTCCCTCGTCCCTCACCCTCGGCGCCAGCAGCGCGCTGGCCTTCTGGCCGATGCTGACCGCGATCGTGATCCTGATCGCCGAATGGGGCACCCGCCCCGCGGCCGAGCCCGCCGACCCGGCCGACGCCGGGCGCCGCCGGGATAACAGCGAGCGGCGCCGCGGGCGTGCTCCGCGGGCTAGGCCCTCCCGGTGGGAAGCGGGGAAGCGCTCGCGGTCGGAAGGTAGGTGGGGGTGGGCGTCGGCGTCCCTCCCGGCACGCTTGGGCTGGCCGAGGGCGCGGCGCACACGCTGTCGCTGGTGGGGACCGGCACCGGTGTCGCCGTCCCGGCGGTACCGACGGGGCTCGCGCTGGCGGTCGGCTCCGGTGCCGCCGTCGGGCAGGACTCGGTCGGGCTCGCCAAGGGAGCGCTCGCTGATGCCTTGGGTGATGCCTTGGGTGATGCGTGCGCGTGCGTGTGCGCAGCCTGGCCGGCGTCGACCGCGGCCGTGGCGGCCGATCCGCAGCCGGCCAGCAGCGCCGCTCCCGCAATGGCACCCAGCGCCCAGCTAGCCCTAACCCGGCCCCGGGTCCGTCGCGACGACGCCTTCGCCTACGCCCGGCGGACCCTGGTCAACTACGTGACCGACCGCTGGCGGCGGAAGCTGAAGGAGTACCCGACCGGCGATCTCCCCGAGCATCCGGCCGGCCCCGACATCGCCGACGAGGTCGCGCTCCGCCAGTGGGTGACCGGCGCGCTGGCGACCCTGACCGCCCGGGAACGCGCGGTGATCGTGCTGCGCTACCTGTTCGACCTGCCCGAGGCGGCCGTCGCCCGCGACCTCGGCATCACCGCCGGGACCGTGAAGTCCACCAGCTCGCGCGCCCTGGCCAAGCTCCGGGTGTCGGCCGCAGGCGCGACCCGGGGGAGACCTGCGACCGCGGATGCCAGCGGCGATCGGAGGGGAGCGGCCATGACCGACCTGGACACCAAACGCTGCGGCGCGCCCTCCGCGCGCCCCGGGAACCCGGATACCCGCGGCCGGATACGCCGGGCCGGCCGACCTGGCCGAGATCATCACCAGGGGACGGCGGCTGCGCTGGCGCCGCCGGGCGGCGGCCGCGGGCGGCGGCCTCTGCCTGGCCGCCGCCGTGGTCGGCGCGGTCGCCGGGATCGGCCGGCTCACCGCGCCGTCACCGGGGCCGGCCCCGCACGTGTCCCCGGTCGGCCCGGCCAGCCGCCGCCACCCGGCCACGGCCCGTGCGTCCCCGTGGCCACGCGCGTCACCGCGGCCGGGCGACACCCGCGCACGCCCACGCCGGCCGCCATCGGCCAGCGCCGGCCACTTCAGTCGTCCCGACCGACGCCGACGGCCCGACGCCGCCGGCGACGCCGCGACGCGAGCGACCGCGCGCGCGCTGCCGTCCAGCGCGATCGCCGAGCGCCACGTCCCACTGCGACCCGATAGTCACGTGCGGCGTTCGTAGACTAGGCGGGTGACTTCGGACAGCGGGGCCAGTCCCGTTACTACCTATATTGACCTGCGCGGCCGTGGCGCGGCCGGCCTGACCCGCGCCGCCCTCGACGGCGTGCTGCCGCGCGCCGCCCTCGACGTCGACCACGCGGTGACCTGGTCAAGCCGGTGACCGAGGACATCCGCGTCCGCGGCGGCGTCGCGGTCCGCGAGTACACCCACCGGTTCGACGGCGTCGACCTCGAGCGCACCCGGGTGCCGCAGGAGGTCATCGACAACGCCCTGGCCACGCTGGACCCCCAGGTCAGGGACGCCCTCGAGGAGGCGGCCCGCCGCGCCCGGGTCGTCCACCAGGCGCAGCTGCCCGAGCGCAGGGACACCGAGCCCGCGCCCGGCCTGAGCGTCTCCACCCGGTTCATCCCGGTCGAGCGGGCGGGCGTCTACGTCCCCGGCGGCCTCGTCGCCTACCCGTCGTCGGTGGTCATGAACGTCGTCCCGGCCCAGGCGGCCGGGCGTCGGCCAGATCGCCGTCGCCTCCCCGCCGCAGAAGGAGTTCGGCGGCCTGCCGCACCCCGCCGTCCTCGCCGCCTGCGCGCTGCTCGGCATCACCGAGGTCCACGCGGTCGGCGGCGCGCAGGCCCTGGCGATGTTCGCCTACGGCACCGACGAGTGCGCCCCGGTCGACGTGATCACCGGCCCGGGCAACGTCTACGTCGCCGCCGCCAAGCGCATCCTGGCGGGCGTCGTCGGCATCGACGGCGAGAACGGCCCGACCGAGATCGGCATCATCGCCGACCACACCGCCGACCCGGCCTTCGTCGCCGCCGACCTGATCGGCCAGGCCGAGCACGACGAGCTCGCCGCCTGCCTGCTGATCACCACCGACCCGGACCTGCCCGCCCGGGTCGACGACGAGCTGGCCCGCCAGCTCCCCGCCACCAGGCACCGCGAGCGAGTCGATGACCGCGCTGGGCGACCAGGCCGGCTACGTCCTGGTCGACGACCTCCAGGCCGCCCGCGCCGTCTCCGACGCCTGGGCGCCCGAGCACCTGGAGATCCAGACCGAGGGCGCGGAGAAGGTGGCGCGGCCAGATCCGCAACGCCGGCGCGATCTTCGTCGGCCCCTACAGCCCGGTCTCCCTCGGCGACTACCTGGCCGGCTCCAACCACGTGCTGCCCACCGGCGGCACCGCCAGGCACACCAGCGGCCTGTCGGTCTACCCCTACCTCAAGGTCGTCAACGTGATCGAGTGCGACCGCGACTCGCTGGCCGACGTCGCGCCCCGGGTCGACGCCCTCGGCGGCGCCGAGGACCTGGCCGCCCACGTCGCCGCCGTCCGCGTCCGCGTGCCCAAGACCGGCGAGCCTGAGCCCGGTGACCACGACGCCAGCCAGGAAGCCCTCCCGATCAGGGACGACCTCAAGGACCTGCACCCCTACGGCGCCCCCCAGCTCGACGTCACGGTGCAGCTCAACACCAACGAGAACCCCTACGGCCCCAGCGAGAAGCCTGCAACGGGCGATCGCCGACGCCGTGCGCGCGGTGGCGGGAACCCTCAACCGCTACCCCGACCGGGACGCGATCGAGCTGCGCAAGGACCTGGCCGCCTACCTCGGCCACGGGCTGACCGAGGCAGAACACCTGGGCCGCGAACGGCTCCAACGAGGTCATCCAGCAGCTGCTGCAGGCGTTCGGCGGCCCCGGCCGGACCGCGCTCGGGTTCGAGCCGTCCTACTCCATGCACCCGCTGATCTCGCTGGCCACCTGCACCGAGTGGATCGCCGGCAGCCGCGACGCCGACTACGGCCTGAGCACGGCCGCCGAGCAGGTGGCGCGCCACCAGCCCCGACGTCATCTTCATCACCTCCCCGAACAACCCGACCGGCACCTCGGTCCCGCTCGACCTCATCGCCGACGTCTACGACGCCACCGGCGGCATGCTCGTCGTCGACGAGGCCTACGCCGAGTTCCGGCGGGACGGCACGCCGAGCGCGCTGACCCTGCTGCCGGGCCGGGAGCGCCTCGTCGTCTGCCGCACGATGTCCAAGGCGTTCGCCGCGGCCGGCACCCGCCTCGGCTACCTGGCGGCCGACCCGGCCGTGCCCGACGCGCTGCTGCGGGTGCGGCTGCCGTACCACCTGTCCACCGTGACCCAGGCGGTCGCGCGGACCGCGCTCGCGCACACCGAGGAGCTGCTCTCCAGCGTCGAGGCGCTCCGGGCCGAGCGCGACGCGCTGGTGACGTGGCTGCGCGGCCGCGGCCTGACGGCCGCCGACAGCGACGCCAACTTCGTCCTGTTCGGCACGTTCGAAGACCGGCACAAGGTCTGGCAGGCGCTGCTCGACCGGGCGGTGCTGATCAGGGAGACCGGCCCGCCGGGATGGCTGCGGGTGACGGTCGGGACCCGGCAGGAGATGAGCGCGTTCCGCGACGCGCTGACGGAGGTGCTTGGCTAATGGAAGGTGCAGGCATGCCGGAAGCGGTTCGCCCCCGGCAGCCGGGTGGGCCGGGTGGTCCGCGAGACCAAGGAGACCGCAGCTGCTGGTCGAGCTCGACCTCGACGGCCCCGGCCCGGTCGAGGTCGAGACCGGCGTCCCGTTCTTCGACCACATGCTCAACCAGCTCGGCAAGCACGGCTGCCTCGGCCTCACCGTCCGCGCCAAGGGCGACACCGAGATCGACGCGCACCACACGGTCGAGGACACCTCGATCGCGCTCGGCCAGGCGCTGCGCGAGGCCCTCGGCGACAAGTCCGGCATCTCCCGGTTCGGCGACGCGCTCGTCCCGCTCGACGAGACCCTGGTCCGCGCCGCCGTCGACCTGTCCGGCCGCCCCTACGTGGTGCACGCCGAGCCGGCCGGGATGTCGCCGATGATCGGCAGCTACGACACCACGCTCACCAGGCACATCTGGGAGTCGCTGGCGCACTCGGCCGGCATCTGCCTGCACGTCCACGTGCTCTACGGCCGCAACCCCCACCACATCGTCGAGGCCCAGTTCAAGGCCGTCGCCCGCGCGCTGCGGGCCGCCGCCGCCCTCGACCCGAGGTCCGCCGGGGTCCCGTCCACGAAGGGCGTGCTGTAGGCGAATGAACGAAATCGCCGGTACGATCGTGGTCCTCGACTACGGCTCAGGGAACCTCCGCTCGGCCGAGCGGGCCCTGGCCCGGGTCGGCGCCGAGGTGACCGTGACCGCCGACCCGGACGCCGCCCTCGACTGCGACGGCCTCGTCGTCCCCGGCGTCGGCGCGTTCGCCGCCTGCATGGCCGGCCTCCGCTCGGTCGGCGGCGACAAGCTCATCGCCCGCCGGATCGAGCTCGGCCGCCCGGTCCTCGGCATCTGCGTCGGCATGCAGGTGCTGTTCACGGCCGGCGTCGAGCACGGCGTCGCCGCCGCGGGCTGCGCCGTCTGGCCCGGCACCGTCGAGCGGCTGGACGCCCCGGTGCTGCCGCACATGGGCTGGAACACGATCACCGCCCCCGACGGCTCCGCGCTGTTCGCCGGGATCGAGCGCGGGCACCCGCTTCTACTTCGTGCACTCCTACGCCCTCCGGATGCGCGACGCGCAGCCGCTGCTCGCCGCGGGCGCGACGATCACCGTGACCGAGCACGGCGAGCCGTTCGCCGCCGCCGTCGAAAGCGGCGTGGTCGCCGCCACCCAGTTCCACCCGGAGAAATCCGGCGACGCGGGCGCCGCGGTGCTCCGCAACTGGCTGGGCACCCTGTGACGCTGACCAATCTTGATCTGACACGGAGACGCTGTGACACTTGACATTGCTGCCCGCCGTCGACGTGGCCGGGGGGCAGGCGGTCCGCCTCGTCCAGGGCGCCGCCGGGTCCGAGACGTCCTACGGCGACCCGGTCGAGGCCGCGCTCGCCTGGCAGTCGGCCGGGGCGCGAGTGGCTGCACCTGGTCGACCTGGACGCCGCCTTCGGCCGCGGTTCCAACGCCGACCTGCTGGCCGAGGTCACCGGCAAGCTCGACATCAAGGTCGAGCTGTCCGGCGGCATCCGCGACGACGAGTCGCTCGAGCGGGCGCTGGCCACCGGCTGCGCCCGGGTCAACATCGGCACCGCCGCCCTGGAGAAACCCGACTGGGTGGCCGAGATCATCGCCGCCTACGGCGAGAAGATCGCGGTCGGCCTCGACGTCCGCGGCCGGACCCTGGCCGCCCGGGGCTGGACCCGCGAGGGCGGCGACCTCTACGAGACGCTCGCCCGCCTCGACGCCGAGGGCTGCGCCCGGTACGTGATCACCGACGTCCTCAAGGACGGCATGCTCCGCGGGCCCAACCTGGACCTGTACCGCGACGTCTGCGCCCGCACCGACGCCCCGGTCGTCGCCAGCGGCGGCGTCTCCTCCCTGGACGACCTGCGCGCGCTGGCCGCGCTGACCGGCCTCGGGGTGGAGGGCGCGATCGTCGGCAAGGCCCTCTACGCCGGCGCGTTCACGCTGGCCGAGGCGCTCGCGGCGGTGGCGGCGATGACGGCATGAGCCCGGCGCGGCGGCGGGTGACCTCGGGCGGTGCCGTTCGAGCAGGCCGTCGGCTACAGCCGGGCGGTCGCGGCGGGCGACTTCATCTTCGTCAGCGGGTGCACCTCGATCTCGCGACGGCAAGATCGTCTACGAGGGCGACCTCGCCCGGCAGACCGAGCAGGCGCTGCTGAACGTGAGCGCGGCCCTCGAGCAGTTCGGCGCCAGCCTGGCCGACGTGGTGCAGACCCGGCTGTACGTCACCGACATCTCCCGCTGGGAGGAGGTCGGCGAGGCGCACCGGCTCGCGTTCGAGCTGGCGCCGCCGGCCACCAGCATGGTGCAGGTGGCCGCGCTGATCGACCCGCGGCTGCTGGTCGAGGTGGAGGCGGTGGCGCACCGGGAGGGCGGCCTCGACGCCGACGAGGACGAGCCGGACGAGTCCGAGATTCCCCCTGACGCGATCCGGCTGGACGATCCGTGCCCGGACGACTCCATATGACGGTCGCGGTGCGGGTCATCCCCTGCCTGGACGTCGACGGCGGGCGGGTGGTCAAGGGGGTCAACTTCGAGAACCTGCGCGACGCGGGCGACCCGGTCGAGCTCGCCGCCCGTTACGACGCCGAGGGCGCCGACGAGCTCACCTTCCTCGACATCACCGCGTCAAGCGGCGGCCGGGCGACCATGTACGACGTGGTCCGGCGGACCGCCGAGCAGGTCTTCATCCCGCTGACCGTGGGCGGCGGGGTGCGGTCCACCGCCGACGTGGACGCCCTGCTCCGGGCGGGCGCCGACAAGGTCGGGCTGAACACCGCCGCCGTCGCCCGCCCGGAGCTGCTGGCCGAGGCCGCCCGCCAGTTCGGCTCGCAGTGCGTCGTCCTGTCGGTGGACGCCCGCCGGGTCAGGGCGGGCGGCCCGCCGACGCCGAGCGGCTTCGAGGTCACCACCCACGGCGGCCGCCGGGCACCGGCATCGACGCGGTGGAGTGGGCGCGCCGCGCCACCGACCTGGGCGCGGGCGAGATCCTGCTCAACTCGATGGACGCCGACGGCACCACGGCCGGCTTCGACACCGAGCTGATCGCCCTGGTCCGCGCCGCCGTCACCGTCCCCGTCATCGCCAGCGGCGGCGCCGGGACCCTGGCCCACTTCCCGCCCGGCGATCGGCGCGGGCGCCGACGCGGTCCTGGCCGCGAGCGTCTTCCACTTCGGCACCCTCCGCATCGGCGAGGTCAAGCAGACCCTCCGCGCCGCGGGCCACCCGGTCCGCTGACCGGCTACTGCTCCACCGGGGCTAGCTCTCGGCCGCGACCCCGCATACCGCCCGCCGCCATCGCGGCGCCGACGATGCCGGCGTCGTTGAGCAGGGTGGCGGGCACGATGCGGGCGTGGACGCCGGTCAGCAGCGGCACCCACTTCTCGGATTCCTTGCTGATCCCGCCGCCGACGATGATCAGCTCGGGGCAGACCAGCGCCTCCACGTGCTGCAGGTACTCGGACACCCGCTCGGTCCACTCCTTCCAGCCCCAGCCGTGCTCGATCTTGCCGTGCTCGGAGGCGCGCTTCTCCGCGTCCTTGCCGCGGATCTCCAGGTGCCCGAACTCGGTGTTGCGGACCAGCAGGCCGCCGGTGAACAGCGCCGACCCGACCCCGGTGCCGAACGTGAGCATCAGCACGGTCCCGTGCTCGCCCTTGCCCGCGCCGAACGTCATCTCCGCGACCCCGGCCGCGTCGGCGTCGTTGAGCACGCCGACATCGGTGCCGATCGCCTTGCCGAACAGCGCCGCCGCGTCGGTGCCGATCCACGACTTATCGACGTTGGCGGCGCTGCGGATGGTGCCGCTGATCACCACGCCAGGGAAGGTCGCCCCGGTAACGCCCGTCCAGCCGAACGACGCCGCGACTTCCCTCACCACCTCCGTGACCGCCTCCGGCGTGGCCGGGCTGCGGGGTGGCGATCTTCTTCCGGTCGGCGAGCAGCTTCCCGGTGTCCAGGTCGACCGGCGCGCCCTTGATCCCGGTCCCGCCGATGTCGATCCCCAGTGCCTGCATCGTTAGTGTCCTTCCCAGCTAGGTGCCTGCGGCCAATTCTCCGGGTTTCCCCTGAGTCTTCCCTGAGACTGCCCTGGCCGCCATCACTTCTACTCGTCAACGTGACTATTATCGATGTTGCCCAACGAGAAAGGGGCACCGTCATGAGCCTGCTCAAGATCGCCGCCGTCGTGGTCGGCGGGATCATCGTATTTTTCGCGCTTGACTTCGTCGTGCACGCCGCTGTTCGCCCTGCTCACCACGCTCGTGCATCGTGGCGATCATCGCCGGCGGCGGCTACGTCGCGTACAAGGTAGTCGGCGGCGGCCGGCGGCGCGAGATCAGGCGCGGTCAGCGGTACTGACCGCAGCTGCGGTCCGGAGACAGCGGCATAGCCGTTGTCGCCCGAGGCGGTATTCCCCCGAGCGGATCTCCCGGCGTTACCGACGCCAGCCCGAGCGCGCGATCGCGTCGTCGGGCCCTCGAACGTCACGTTGGCCGCGCTCGCCCGGCCCATCGACCACAGGGTCAGTTCGGCCGGGGTGCCGGCTGACCGTGACCGACGGTGCCGCGTTGCTTGGCGATGATCGCGGGCACGCTCGCGTCCGCGCGGGCGAACACGACCCCGGTCGGCGCGCAGCGCAGGAACAGCCGGGAGCTCTTCAGCCGCTTCCAGAGCGCGTCCGGAGAGCCCGGCGGCAGCTCCCGCTCCGTCCAGCCCTGCGCCGCCCGCCGCACGTCCTCGTGGTGGACGAAGTACTCGACGGTGTTGGCCGCTCGTCCGAACCCGGGGATGGCGAACGGCGACAGCCGCGGCGGCCCGGACCGAAGCAGCTCGATGAGCTCGCGGGTAGGAGTACCTGTCCAGGTACTGGCGCTGCAGCCGCGGCGGTGTAGCCCGCCAGCGGGACCGCCGATCATCCCGGCCCCGGCGTCGGGCCGGCGCTCCCTCAGCACCACGTGCGCCGCGAGGTCCCTGGTCTGCCAGCCCGCGCAGAGCGTGGGCGCGTCCGGGCCGGTCTCTTCGAGCAGTGCCGCGAGCGCGAGCCGCTCATCCAGCGAGTAGGTCACAGTGAGATCGTAGGCTGTGAGAGCGACAGTAACCGCTACGCGGCAGGCACCACCGAACGAAAGGTGCAACGATGACGACGCGGTGCGCCCGTCGAACCTGGACCCGAAGATCGCCTCGCGGCTCAAGCGCGACGCCGACGGCCTGGTGCCCGCCGTCGCGCAGCAGTACGACACCGGCGAGGTGCTGATGGTCGGCTGGATGGACGACGAGGCGCTGCACCGCACGCTGACCACCGGCCGCTGCACGTACTGGTCGCGCAGCCGCCAGGAGTACTGGGTCAAGGGCGACACCTCCGGCCACCAGCAGTGGGTCAAGTCGGTGGCGCTCGACTGCGACGGCGACACCATCCTGGTCAAGGTGGACCAGGTGGGGGCGGCCTGCCACACCGGCGACCGCACCTGCTTCGACGCGGACGTGCTCGACGCCGTGCTGGGCCAGCGGCCGGAAGCGGCGGGCGTGACTGAGCAGCAAGCGCGAGTACGCCTACGCGCTGCTGGCCGGCGCCGTCGGCGCGGTGCTCGTGCTGCTCGCCGTGCGCGCAGCAGTGGGCGCAGGCCGTCTTCACCCCGCCGAAGCCGCTGACGGCGGAGGTGGTCAACGTGTCGGGCACCGACCTGGTGCCGCTGGCGGGCGGCGCTCGGGCTCGCCGCCCTGGCCGGCCTGGTCGCCGTGATCGCGACCCGCGGGGTGGTCCGCCGCGCGCGTCGGGGTGCTGCTCGCGCTGTTCGGCGCGGGCGCCGGGGCGGCCGTGCTGACCCGGTCAGCGCCCAGACCGTGGTGTCGGTGGCGGCGGGCAAGGTCGCCTCGCCGGAATCGGCCGCCCTGTCCGGCGCGGCCGGGTCCACCACCGGCGGCTCCTCCGGCGGCGAGCGCGCTCGTCGATCACCGGCTCCGCCGGGCACGCGGTCATGACCGGCACCCCGTGGCAGGCGGCGGTGATCATCGGCGCGCTGCTCATCTTCGCGGCCGGGCTGTTGCCACGGCGCTGCGCGGCCAGGACTGGCCGGTGATGTCCACCCGTTACGACGCGCCCGGCTCGCAGCCCGCGGGCGACCGGCCAGGCGCCGCGCGCGCAGCGGACGCGGCGACGATGTGGGAGTCGCTCAACGGGGGCGAGGACCCGACCGACGACCCGACCGACGACCCGGTCGGCGGTGCCCCCGGCGATGACGCGGACGACCCGGCCGACGCGGCAACGCGAAGGTAAGCCGTAGGCATTGCTAAGGCAAACTCAAGGGGGGTCCGGACAAGCCCGTTCCGGCCGGCGGCTAGCATCGGTGGCGCAACATTTCCGATTTGAGGAGACGGCGGAACCGCCTGTGAGTGTGCTCGACGAGATCCTCGAAGGGGTGCGTGCCGATCTCGGCGACCGGCAACGAAGCGTGTCGCTTGAGCAGCTCAAGGACCTGGCGCGACGTGCCCCGTCGCCCTGCGACGCCCTGGCCGCCCTCAAGGGGGAAGGCGTCAGCGTCATCGCCGAGGTGAAGCGGGCCAGCCCGTCGCGCGGCGCGATGGCCGCGATCGACGACCCGGCCGCGCTCGCCGCCGACTACGAGGCCGGCGGCGCCGTGGTGATCAGCGTGCTGACCGAGCAGCGCCGGTTCGGCGGCTCGCTCGACGACCTGGCGGCGGTCCGCCGGGCGGTGCAGATCCCGGTGCTGCGCAAGGACTTCGTCGTCAGCGCCTACCAGCTGTGGGAGGCGCGGGCGCACGGCGCCGACCTGGCGCTGCTGATCGTCGCCGCGCTCGAGCAGAGCGCGCTGGTCTCGCTGGTGGAGCGGGCGCTTTCCATCGGCCTGCTGCCGCTGGTCGAGGTGCACGACGAGGACGAGCTCGACCGGGCGGTCGACGCGGGCGCCACCGTCATCGGGGTCAACGCGCGCAACCTGGCCACCCTGGAGGTGGACCGCTCCGTCTTCGCCCGGCTGGCCCCGCTGATCCCCGAGGGGGTCGTGAAGATCGCCGAGTCGGGCGTGCGCGGCCCGCACGACCTGCTCGCCTACGCCGCCTCCGGGGCGGACGCCGTGCTGGTGGGCGAGTCGCTGGTCACCGAGAAGGACCCCCGGGCGGCGGTGGCCGACCTGGTGACCGCCGGGTCGCACCCGGCGCTGCGCGGGGAGCGCGGCCTGCCCGGCTGACGCCGCGTCCGCGATCCGGCTGGCGCCGCGAGCGCGATAGGGTAGCCGCGTGAGTACCGTACCCGTGCAGCCCGCAGAACCCGATATCTCCCCAGTTCCGGATACCTCCGGGCACTTCGGGGTCTACGGCGGCCGGTTCGCGCCCGAGGCGCTGATGGCCGCCATCGAGCAGCTGGCCAAGGAGTACGAGGCCGCGCGGACCGACCCGGAGTTCACCGCCGAGCTGGCCGGTCTGCTGACGAACTACGCCGCGCGGCCGACCCTGGTCACCGAGGCGAAGCGGTTCAGCGCAGCAGTTCGCGGGCGGCGCGCGGGTGCTGCTCAAGCGCGAGGACCTCGCGCACACCGGCTCGCACAAGATCAACAACGTGCTCGGCCAGGTGCTGCTGACCAAGCGGATGGGCAAGACCCGGGTGATCGCCGAGACCGGCGCCGGCCAGCACGGCGTGGCCACCGCGACCGCGTGCGCGCTGCTCGGCCTGGAGTGCACGGTCTACATGGGCGAGGAGGACACCCGGCGGCAGGCGCTCAACGTGTCCCGGATGCGGATGCTCGGCGCCGAGGTCATCCCGGTCACCGCCGGCACCCGGACGCTCAAGGACGCCATGAACGAGGCGTTCCGCGACTGGGTGACCACGGTCGAGACCACGCACTACTGCATCGGCTCGGTCGGCGGCCCGCACCCGTTCCCGATGATGGTCCGCGACTTCCAGCGGATCATCGGCGTGGAGGCCCGCCAGCAGGTCCTGGACCTGGCCGGCCGGCTGCCGGACGCGGTCGTCGCCTGCGTCGGCGGCGGCTCGAACGCGATCGGCGTCTTCCACGCCTTCATCCCCGACGAGGCCGTCCGGCTGATCGGCTGCGAGGCCGGCGGGGACGGCGACGGCCGCCCGGAGCGGACGCCGCGACCCTCACCCTGGGCTCGCCCGGCGTGCTGCACGGCATGCGCACCTACCTGCTGCAGGACGACGAGGGCCAGACCCTCGACACGCACTCGATCTCGGCCGGCCTCGACTACCCCGGCGTCGGCCCCGAGCACGCCTGGCTGAAGGACACCGGCCGCGCCGAGTACCGCTCCGTCTCCGACGCCGAGGCGATGGAGGGGTTCGCGGCGCTCTGCCGGACCGAGGGGATCATCCCGGCCATCGAGTCCTCGCACGCGATCGCCGGCGCGATGGCGCTCGGCCGCGAGCTCGGCCCGGACGCCCTGCTCCTGGTCAACCTGTCCGGCCGCGGCGACAAGGACGTGGCCACCGCGTCCGCGTACTTCGGAGTGTGAGCGCCACCATGATCTACCGTCTCCGTCGCGTTCGAGAAGGCGCAAGCCGAGGACCGGGCCGCGCTGGTCGGCTACCTCCCGGCCGGGTTTCCCGACAGCGGCACCGCGATCAAGGCGGCCCTGGCCATGTGCGAGGCGGGCGCCGACGTCATCGAGGTCGGGCTGCCCTACTCCGACCCGCTGATGGACGGCCCGGTGATCGCCGACGCCGTCTACCGCGCGCTCAAGGGCGGCACCCGGATCGCGGACGTCTTCGACATGGTGGCCGCGATCGCCGACACCGGCACCGCCGCCCTCGTCATGACCTACTGGAACCCGGTCGACCGGTACGGCGCGGGCGCGTTCGCCCGCGACCTCGCGGCGGCCGGCGGGGCCGGCCTGATCACCCCGGACCTGACGCCGGAGGAGGCGGGCCCCTGGCTCGCGGCCTCCGACGAGCACGACCTGGACCGGGTCTTCCTGGTCGCGCCGTCCTCCACGCCGGCCCGGATCGGGCAGATCACCAAGCTCTGCCGCGGCTTCGTCTACGCCGTCAGCCTGATGGGCATCACCGGCACCAAGCAGGCCGTGAGCTCGGTCGCCGGCGGCACGGTGGCGCGGATCCGCGAGCATACGGAGCTGCCGGTCGCGGTCGGCCTCGGCGTCAACACCCGCGAGCAGGCGGCCGAGGTGGCGTCATTCGCGGACGGCGTGATCGTCGGCTCCGCCTTCGTCCGCCGCATCGCCCAGGCGGCCAGCCCGGACGACGCCGTCGCCGCCGTCCGCGCCCTCACCGCCGACCTGGCCGAAGGCGTTCGCGCGCGCTAGCGGTCGTCGTGATGAGCACCCTCGCGTTCCTCCCGAGCCCGGCGCGCGGTAGCTGGCATCTCGGGCCGGTCCCGCTCCGGGCGCAGGAGCTGGCCATCGTCGCGGGCATCATCGTGGCCATCGTCATCGCCGACCGCGGCTACCGCGACGCGGGCGGCCCGCGCGGCGTCATCACCGACATCGCCGCCTGGGCGATCCCGATCGGCCTGATCCCGGCCGCCATCGGCGCGCTCACCGCCCAGAGCCGGGTCCAGCCGTGGCAGGCGGTGCACAGCATCGAGGAGATCGTCGGGCTTCCCGGCGCGGTGGCCCTGGGGACGCTCGCCGCCTGGCTCGGCTGCCGCCGCCTGCGCCCGCCCTACCCCCGGTCCCTGGCCGGCGGCCTGGCGGCCCGCCGGGCCGCCGGGTCAGTTCGGCCCGGTGCTGGCCGCCGCGGCCCCCGCGGTGGCGTTCGGCGCCGCCGTCGCGCAGCTGGGCGCCTGGTTCACCCAGCAGGGTTTCGGGCACCCCTCGTCGCTGCCGTGGGCGGTGGAGATTTCCCCCGTGCACCGCCCGCCGGGCTATGAGAACTTCGCCACGTTTACCCCGATTTTCCTGTACCAGGCGATCTGGTACGTGACGGCGGGTATCGCCGTCGTGGTCGTCGCGCGACGGCTCCGGCTCTCCGGCAGGAGGGTATTCGCGCTCGGGGCGGCCGCCTACGCGGCGGCCGGTTTCGGTCTGTTTTGGCTGGGTATCGGTCACCTACCGATCATCTTCGGCCTGCGTGCAGGGGAGCTCGGGGACGCTGCCGTGCTCGTCGGAGCTGCCGCTTACCTAGCGCGCACCCGCCGCACACGTATCAAATCCGTCCAGGCTGCCCACAAGCCGGCTCTGGAAAGCGATTCACCACTCATGTAATCTCTACGTAACTTACGTGTAGCGGCAGGGCCAACGTCGTCCCCACAGCAGCAAGCGCCTTTCAGTGGTGATTAGACGACAGGAGTATTGATAGTGCCTGCCGCATCGGACGGACTATACGACAGCCGTTTCGAACATGACGCCTGTGGCGTGGGTTTTGTCGCCGACCTTACTGCCAAGGGCGGTCATGACGTGGTGGCGAGCGCGCTGCGCGTGCTCTGCAATCTGGAACACAGGGGCGCGGCCGGCGCGGACCCGGACACCGGAGACGGTGCTGGCATCCTGACCCAGCTGCCGCACGCGTTCTTCCGGGAGGTCGCCGGTTTCGGCCTGCCCGAAGCGGGCGGCTACGCCGCCGGCCTGGCCTTCCTGCCCAGCGACCACGATGAACGGGCCGTGGCCTGCGCGCGGATCGCCGAACTAGCCGAAGATGAGGGGCTCACCGTCCTCGGCTGGCGCGACGTGCCGGTCAAGGACACCGCCTGCGGCGAGGGCGCCCGCGAGGTGCTGCCCCACCTGGCCCAGCTGTTCGTGGCGGGGGCCGCGGGCGAGACCGGCCTGACCCTCGACCGGATGGCCTTCTGCCTGCGCAAGCGGGCCGAGCACGCGGCCGGGGGCCTTGCCCAGAGTGTCTACTTCGCCTCGCTCTCCTCGCGCACCATCGTCTACAAGGGCATGCTGTCCGCGCCGCAGGTCGAGCCGTTCTTCCCGGACCTGTCCGACAACCGGTACGCCTCCAACCTCGCCCTGGTCCACTCGCGCTTCTCCACCAACACGTTCCCGTCCTGGCCGCGGTCGCACCCCTACCGCTACGTCGCGCACAACGGCGAGATCAACACCGTCCAGGGCAACCGGAACTGGATGCGGGCCCGCGAGGCCATGCTCGACTCCCCGCTGATCCCGGCGTCGAAGTCGGGCCAGGGGATCGAGCGGCTCTTCCCGATCATCAACCCGGATGGCTCGGACTCCGGCTCCTTCGACGAGTGCCTGGAGCTGCTCCACCTGGGCGGCCGGTCGCTGCCGCACGCGCTGCTGATGATGATCCCGGAGCCGTGGGAGAACCACGACGAGATGGACGCCAAGCGCCGCGCGTTCTACCAGTTCCACTCGACGCTGATGGAGCCCTGGGACGGCCCCGCGCTGATCGCCTTCACCGACGGCGCCGTGATCGGCGCCGTGCTCGACCGCAACGGCCTGCGCCCCGGCCGGTACTGGGTGACCAGCGACGGCCTGGTCGTGCTGGCGAGCGAGGTCGGCGTGCTCGACATCGAGCCCGCCCGGGTGGTGCGCCGGGGACGGCTCCGGCCCGGCCGGATCTTCCTGGTCGACACGGTCGAGGGCCGTCTGCTGGAAGACGAGGAGGTCAAGACCGACCTCGCCGCCGCCCACCCGTACGGCGACTGGCTGCACGCCGGCCTGGTCCACCTCGATGAGCTGCCCGAGCGTGAGCGGCACGTGCCCAACTCCTTCGACCTGCTGACCCGGCAGCGCGCCTACGGCTACACCGAAGAGGAACTGCGCATCATCTTGTCCCCGATGGCCAGGACCGGGGCCGAGCCGATCGGGTCGATGGGCACCGACACCCCGGTGGCCGTGCTGTCGGACAAGCCGAGGCTGGTGTTCGACTACTTCACCCAGCTGTTCGCCCAGGTCACCAACCCGCCGCTGGACGCCATCCGCGAGGAGCTGGTCACCTCGCTGTCGACCACCACCGGCCCCGAGCAGAACCTGCTCGAGCCGGGACCGGCCTCCTGCCGGCAGATCGTGCTGCCGTTCCCCGTGATCGGCGAGCAGGACCTGGCCAAGCTGGTGCACATCAACGACGAGGGAGACCTGCCCGGCTTCGCCGGCCACGTGGTCGACGGGCGGTTCGACCCGGCCGGCGGCGGCGAGGGCCTGCGGCAGCGGCTGGCCGAGATCTGCGCCGAGGTCAGCGCCGCGATCGAGTCGGGCGCGCGGCTGATCGTGCTGTCCGACCGCGACAGCCTCGGCACCGGTCTGGTGCCGATTCCGTCGCTGCTGCTCACCGGGGCGGTCCACCACCACCTGATCCGCGAGAAGACCAGGACCCGGGTCGGCCTCATCGTCGAATCGGGCGATGCCCGCGAGTGCCACCACATCGCGCTGCTGGCCGGGTACGGCGCCGCCGCGGTCTGCCCCTACCTGGCGATCGAGACCGTCCGCGAGCTGGCCGAGGTCGGCCAGCTCGGCCCCGTCACCCCCGACAAGGCCGAGGCCAACCTGATCAAGGCCCTCGGCAAGGGCGTGCTCAAGATCATGTCCAAGATGGGCGTGTCCACCATCGCCTCCTACGCCGGGGCGCAGATCTTCGAGTCGATCGGCCTCGGCGACGAGGTCATCGGCACCTGCTTCAGCGGGACGTCCTCCCGGCTCGGCGGCGTCGGGTTCGGCGTGCTGGCGACGGAGGCGGCGCTCCGCGCCGCCGTCGGCCGGGGCGGCCCCGGCCTGGCCCACCGGGAGCTGGAGACCGGCGGCGAGTACCAGTGGCGGCGCGAGGGCGAGCCGCACCTGTTCAGCCCGCAGACCGTGTTCAAGCTCCAGCACGCGACCCGCAGCCGCCGCTACGAGATCTTCAAGGAGTACACCGCCCTGGTCGATGACCAGGCGGCGAAGCTGGCCACCCTCCGGGGCCTGCTCCGGATCAAGGGAATCGAGTCAGCCGAGGCGGAGCAGCCGGCCGTTAATCAAATCCCGATGGACGAAGTCGAGCCGGTCTCGTCGATCGTGACGCGGTTCGCCACCGGGGCGATGTCCTACGGGTCGATCTCGGCCGAGGCGCACCAGACCCTCGCGATCGCGATGAACCGGCTGGGCGGGCGGTCCAACACCGGCGAGGGCGGCGAGGACGCCGACCGGTTCAGCCCCGACCCCAACGGCGACCTGCGCCGCTCGGCCGTCAAGCAGGTGGCCAGCGGCCGTTTCGGTGTCACCAGCGAGTACCTCGTCAACGCGGACGACCTGCAGATCAAGATGGCGCAGGGGGCCAAGCCGGGCGAGGGCGGCCAGCTGCCCGGGCACAAGGTCTACCCGTGGATCGCCCGGACCCGGTACTCCACCCCCGGCGTCGGCCTGATCTCCCCGCCGCCGCACCACGACATCTACTCCATCGAGGACCTGGCCCAGCTCATCCACGACCTGAAGAACGCCAACCCGGCCGCCCGGGTGCACGTCAAGCTGGTCGCCGAGGTGGGCGTGGGCACGGTCGCGGCGGGCGTCTCCAAGGCGCACGCGGACGTCGTGCTGATCTCCGGGCACGACGGCGGCACCGGCGCCGCCCCGCTGACCTCGCTCAAGCACACCGGCGCGCCCTGGGAGCTCGGCCTGGCCGAGACGCAGCAGACGCTGCTCCGCAACCGGCTCCGCGACCGGATCACCGTGCAGGTGGACGGCCAGCTCAAGACCGGCCGCGACGTCATCATCGCGGCCCTGCTCGGCGCGGAGGAGTTCGGCTTCGCGTCCGCGCCGCTGGTCGTCTCCGGCTGCATCATGATGCGCGTCTGCCACCTCGACACCTGCCCGGTCGGGGTCGCCACCCAGAACCCCGAGCTGCGCAAGCGGTTCACCGGCAAGCCGGAGTTCGTGGTCAACTTCTTCGAGTTCATCGCCGAAGAGGTCCGCGAGTACCTGGCGCTGCTCGGGCTGCGCTCGCTGGAAGAGGCGGTCGGCCGGGTCGACCTGCTCGACACCGCCCGCGCCGTCACGCACTGGAAGGCGGCCGGGCTCGACCTGACGCCGGTGCTGCACGCGCCGCCGGTCGTGAGCGGGCCGCTGCACCAGACCATCAGCCAGGACCACGGCCTGGACCGGGCGCTCGACAACACCCTCATCCAGCTGGCCGAGGGCGCGCTCGAGGAGGGCCGGCCGGTCCGCCTGGAGCTGCCGATCCGCAACGTCAACCGCACCGTCGGCACCATGCTCGGCTACGAGGTGACCAGGCGGTGGGGCGGCGAGGGGCTGCCGTCCGACACCATCTCGGTGGCGTTCACCGGTTCGGCCGGCCAGTCGTTCGGCGCGTTCGTGCCGCACGGCATCACCCTGCGGCTGACCGGCGATGCCAACGACTACCTGGGCAAGGGACTGTCCGGCGGGCGGCTGATCGTGGCGCCCGCCGCCGACTCGCCCTTCGAGGCGGAGACCCAGGTCGTGGCGGGCAACGTGATCGGCTACGGCGCGACCGCGGGGGAGATCTTCCTGCGGGGCAAGGTGGGGGAGCGGTTCTGCGTCCGCAACTCCGGCGCCATCGCCGTCGCCGAGGGAATCGGCGATCACGGCTGCGAGTACATGACCGGCGGCCGGGTGGTGGTCCTCGGGCCGACCGGGCGGAACTTCGCGGCCGGCATGTCCGGTGGCATCGCCTACGTGCTCGACCTCAACCCGGTCAGGCTCAACCGGGAGATGGTCGACGTCGACCCGCTGGACGGCGCCGACGTGGAGTTCCTGCGCGAGGTCGTGCTCCGGCACCAGGCGGAGACCGGGTCCGCCGTGGCAGCCGGGCTGCTGGCCTCGTGGGAGGAGGCCAGCGGCCGGTTCGCCAAGGTCATGCCCAAGGACTACAAGCGGGTGCTGGCGGCGGCGTCGGCCGCCGAGCGCGAGGGCCGGGACGTCAACGAGGCCGTCATGGCGGCCGCACATGGTTAATAGGAGTATCTCGTAATGGGTGACCCCAAGGGCTTCCTGAAGACCGCGCGGGAGACGCCGCGGCGGCGCCCGGTCGACGTCCGGCTGACCGACTGGCGCGAGGTGTACGAGCCGTTCGCCGCCGACCGGACCGAGCGGCAGGCGGCGCGCTGCATGGACTGCGGCATCCCGTTCTGCCACAACGGGTGCCCGCTGGGCAACCTCATCCCCGAGTGGAACGACCTCGTCTACCGCTCCGACTGGACCGAGGCGGCCGAGCGGCTGCACGCGACCAACAACTTCCCCGAGTTCACCGGGCGGCTGTGCCCGGCACCGTGCGAGGCAGCCTGCGTGCTCGGCATCAACGCCGAGCCGGTCACCATCAAGCAGGTCGAAGTCGAGATCATCGACCGCGCCTGGGCCGACGGCGGGGTGGCGCCGCTGCCGCCGTCGTCGCTGACCGGGCACACCGTCGCCGTGGTCGGCTCCGGGCCGGCCGGGCTGGCGGCCGCCCAGCAGCTATCCAGGGCCGGGCACCAGGTGACGGTCTTCGAGGCCGACGACCAGCCCGGCGGCCTGCTGCGCTACGGCATCCCCGAGTTCAAGATGGAAAAGCGCCACCTGGACCGGCGGATCGACCAGATGACGGAAGAGGGGACGCTGTTCTCCTGCGGTGTGCCGGTCACCTCGACCGCCCAGCTCGACGGGTTCTCCGCGATCGTGCTGGCCGGCGGCGCGCGGGTCGCCCGTGAGCTGCCGGTGCCCGGCCGGGAGCTGGCCGGCATTCACCAGGCGATGGAGTACCTGCCGCTGGCCAACCGCCTGGGCCCCGGCTCGCCCATCACGGCCGAGGGCAAGCACGTGGTGATCATCGGCGGCGGCGACACCGGCGCGGACTGCCTCGGCACCACGCTGCGCCAGGGCGCCCTCTCGGTCACCCAGCTCGAGATCATGCCCAGGCCGCCGAAGACCCGGGCCACCGGCCAGCCGTGGCCCACGTACCCGACGATCTACCGGATCGCCTCCGCCCACGAGGAGGGCGGCGAGCGCCTCTACGCCGTCTCCACCGAGGAGTTCCTCGGCGACGCTGACGGACGGGTCAGCGCGCTCGCGCTAACCGAGGTGGTGTTCGAGAGCGGCCGGTTCGCGCCGGTCCAGGAGACCCGCCGGGAGTTCGCCTGCGAGCTGGTGCTGCTGGCGATGGGCTTCACCGGCGCCGAGAAGCCCGGGCTGCTCACCGATCTGGGGGTGGAGTTCGACCCGCGCGGCAACGTGGCCCGCGACGCCGACTACCAGACGTCGGTCCCCGGCGTGTTCGTGGCCGGTGACATGGGCCGGGGCCAGTCGCTGATCGTCTGGGCGATCGCCGAGGGCCGCAGCGCCGCCGCCCGCGTCGACCAGTACCTGGGCGCCCTCGACCGCCCCCGCCTGCCGGTCGCCATCCCGCCGACCGCGCGGCCGCTGGTCTGATTTTTCCATAACGAGCGGGTGACGTTCTGCGCGCGGGAGGGTGACGACGCAGACAATAGGCCCTGCATACGCAGCGGTTCCGGTCCGGCCTAGGAGCAATCGATGGCGAGCACGGCGGTAGGCGCCGGCGCACTGGCGGCCCCGACCGTCTCCGCAGGTCCCCGCCGGTCCCGCCTGACTCTGTCCACGACCCCGGGCAGGCTGCGCCTGCTGCTGATCATCGGAGTCCTGCTGAGCCTCGCCTGGGGCGCGCTCGCGGGCTTCACCGCGAGCCGGTACGCGGCGGCGGCCTCAAGCGTGGTCACCACCCGCGAGCCGCTGAGCCTCGATGCACAGCAGATCTACTCGCGGCTTTCCGACGCGAACGACGCCGCGGCGACAGCGTTCCTGACCGGCGGGCTTGAGCCGCCCGCCGTACGGCAGCGGTACCTGGCCGACATCGGTGCGGCAGAGAGCGGGATCGAGAAGGCGACCGCCAACGGTGGCGCCGCCTCAGGCGCCGCGGCGCAGGATCTCAACACGCTCGCCGAGGGTCTTTCCGTGTATGCAGGGGAGGTCGAAACGGCCCGTGCCGACAACCGGCTCGGCCTGCCGCTCGGTGCCGCCTACCTGCGGGAGGCCTCGGGGCTTATGCGCAGCACGCTGCTGCCGGCCGCGAGCGGGATGGACGCCGCGGAGAACGTCGAGCCTGGGCGCCACAAGCGCCCAGGCGACTGGACTCCCGCTCATCAGCGTGACCCTAGCCGTCGGCCTCGTCATCGGCTACCTTCTGTTCCGGGCATCACGCTGGCTGCGCGGACGCACCAACCGAGTGCTCAACGTTGGTCTCGTTGTCGCTGGAGTTGCCCTTATCGTCTCGCTCGGGTGGCTGGCCGTCGCGTACACGGCGGGCCGCGGTGACATGCTGGCGGCGCAGGCCCGTGGCTCGGCGCCGGTCGAGGCGCTCGCCAAGGTCGGCATCGCGGCACAGCAGGCGCACGCCGACGAGAGCCTCACCCTGATCGACAACAGCGGCGACGACATCTACCAGCAGGATTACGTCAGCGAGCAGCGGGCGCTGGGACCGGGACCTGGAACGCTGCTCACCGCCGCGCAGGCGGCGGCTGCGGGCAGCCCGGCGGCGTCGGCGGCGGACGCCGCGGTCCGCGACGCGCGAGCCTGGTACGCGGCTCACGCGGCTGTCCGCGCGCTTGACGACAAGGGGAGCCACGCCGAGGCCGTGGCATCGGTGCGTGGCAGCGGGCCAGGAGACGCCGGTGCCGCGTTCGCGAAGCTGATTGCCGACCTCTCCGCGGGGATGACGGCCGATCAGGCAGCGTTCGATACAAGCGCACAGGCAGGCGCGGGCGACTTCACCGCGCTTGCACCCGGTGTCGCCGTGGCGGCGCTTGTCATGGCGGCCAGTTGCGCCTGGGGACTGAGCCGCAGACTCGTGGAGTATCGATGAACGCAGGGCCAAGGCTCGTGAAAAGAAGCGCGGTCGCCCTCGCGGCCGTGATCACCATGGCCATCTCCCTTGGATGCGCCGCCCTGCCGGGTGCGCGCCCCGCCGCGACGGCGACCGCCCGCGTCGCGGTCCATTCCGCCGCCGCGGCACATGCCGTCGCCGCCCGCTCGGTCAGCCGGGCGGGGGCGCGCGGCGCGGCCGCCACCTGTAATCCCGATGCCGCGAGCCTGGCACCGCTTGGGCCGCCGCAGGTGACGGCCGGCTCATTCATGGCGAAGGTCCGCGCCCGGGGCTTTCTCATCGCCGGGGTCGACCAGAGTACCTACCACTTCGGCTACCTCAACCCGCTCGACGGGCAGATCGAGGGCTTCGACATCGACATGATCAAAGCCGTGGCAGCGGCGATCTTCGGGAGCCCCGGCCATGTCGTGTACAAGGCCATCTCCGATGCCCAGCGGATACCGGACATCCTGAACGGCACCGTGGACATCGTCGCGCACACCATGACGATCACCTGTGCCCGGCTGCAGCAGGTCGACTTCTCCAGCGTCTACTTCGAGGCGCATCAGCGGGTGCTCGTCCTGAAGGACTCCACCGCGAATGGCCTGGCCGGCCTGAGCGGCCAGAAGGTGTGCGCGACCTCGGGATCGGACTCCGCGACCCTCATCACCCACTACCACGCGATCCCGGTCACCGTCCCCTACTGGACGGACTGCCTGGTCCTGATGCAGCAGGGCCAGGTGGCGGCGATCTCCACCGACGACTCGATCCTTGACGGGCTCGCGGCGCAGGACCCGTTCACCAAGCTGGTTGGCCCGGAGCTGACCCAAGAGCCATACGGCCTGGCGATCTCGAAGCAGCACCAGGACTTCGTCCGGTTCGTGAACGCCGTCCTGGTCAAGGAGCGCACCGACGGCGCGTGGGCGGCCAGCTACGCCCGGTGGGTCGGCACCCCGGTTCCCGCACCGCCGACCGTTGGGTACGCGAGCTGAGCTGTGTTTCCCCGCTCGCCTCCGCCGTTAGGGATCATGATCACGGAGCGGGCACACCCGAAATAGCGGCAGAATGGGGGATAAGGGAGCACCGGGTTCTGTGACTGGAGCGGGCATTGGTGATGGCCGAATCGGCCGCCGGGCAGGCGGCCGCCGCAGCGCTCGCGGAGCGGGACGCCATCCAGGCCAACCTGCTCGAACTCGATGGCGGCTTCACCCGGCGGCTGCTCGACGGAGCGACCCTGACCGGGCAGACCCGCGAGCGCTGGGACGCCGCGTCGGCGACCCTGGCGGGCCTCTGGGAGACCTACCTGGCCTACTCTGCCGTGGTGGACCGGGTCGCTGAGCTCAGCACCGGCCCGCACCACCTGGCCAAGAAGGACCTCCCCGAACTCGACTCGCTGCTCAGCGGCGCCTGCGTCCAGCTGGCCCGCGCCGCCGTGCCGCTCGCGCGCAGGAACCTGTCCGACACGGGAGTCCGCGCGGTCACGCTGACGGGTGCGGTCGCCGCCATGCGCCGGTCGTTCAGCGAGGTCGCGGAGGTGACCTCGGCCGTCGAGACGGTCTGGGCGCAGGTGAACGAGCGGCTCGACGCGGCCGAGGCGCAGCTGAGCGCCTGCCTGCCGCGGGCGGCGGGCCTCGGCGAGGAGGCCGCCGCGGCGCTGCGCGACGCGCAGGCCAGCCTGCGGGCGACGCGGGAAGCGGCCAACGCCGATCCGCTTGGGCTCTATAGCGGCGGCCGTGTCGACACCTCGGCCGCGGACCTGGTCCGGGAGCAGGTGGCGGCGCTCACCGCCCGGATCGCCGAGCTTGACCGGGTCAGGTCGCAGGCGCGGCACCGCATCGACGGGCTCGCCGCCGCCATCACCGCGGCCCGGGCCGCCCGCGCGGACGCGGTCATGGCCTGGCAGCGCGCCGCGCAGCGGATCGCGGGGCTGCCGCCGCTGCCGCCCGGCGTCGCCGAACCGCCGCTGGACAGCCTGGCGGCGCTCGCGGCGGCGGGCCGCTGGCCCGCGCTGGCGACCGAGCTCGACCGCTGCGACGGTGCGCTGGCAACCGACATCAAGCAGACGCAGGAGTGCGAACGGTCGGCGGCAACGGGCCTCGCCAACCGCGATGAACTACGCGGGCTGCTCGGCGCGTACAAGGCCAAGGCCGCCCGGCTTGGGGTGGCTGAGGACCCGGACCTGGTGACGAGCTACAACCAGGCACGTGACCTGCTGTGGACCGCGCCGTGCGAGCTGCCGGCGGCCGCGGCGGCCGTGGCGGGCTATCAGCGGGCAATCAACGCCACGACGAGAGAAGGGGGCCGTCGATGATGGCTGCCGTGTGCGCACAGCCTGGGTGCGGCGCAGCGATCGAGGACGGGTACTGCACGGTCTGCGGCATCGCTCCGGCGCCCGTGACCGCTTCGAGCTCGGCGAATGCTTCTAGCGCGGCGAGTGCCTCGGGCGGTGCGAGCGGCAGTCAGGGGTCGGCGCCCTGGTCCGCGGGTTCGGGCACGGCCACCGGTTCGGGCAGCGGGCGCGGCCCCCGCGGCTCGCGGGCCGGCAGCGGCCGGTCCTCGCGCGGCGCGCTCGGGGCCGGGCTGGTGGAGGTGCCGCCCGTCCCGGCGCGCGACCCCAGCACCGCGACCCTGGCCGACCCGCGGGTGCCGGAGAGCCGGCGGTTCTGCGGAAACTGCGGCGAGCGGGTCGGCCAGTCGGTGAACGGCCGACCCGGCCTGACCGAAGGGTTCTGCCGGCAGTGCGGTACCCGGTTCTCCTTCAGCCCCAAGCTCGCGCCCGGGGAGCTGGTCGCTGGTCAGTACGAGGTTCTCGGCTGCCTCGCGCACGGCGGGCTCGGCTGGGTCTACCTTGCGCGGGACCGCAACGTGAGCGACCGCTGGGTCGTGCTCAAGGGGCTGCTCAATACCGGGGACGCGGACGCGATGGCCGCCGCGGTTGCCGAGCGTCAGTTCCTCGCCCAGGTCGAGCACCCCAACATCGTGCGGATCTATAACTTCGTCGAGCACGCGAGCGCGCACGACGGCGAGAGCGCCGGTTACATCGTGATGGAGTACGTGGGCGGCAAGTCGCTGAAGGAGATCAGGCTCGACGCCCGGCAGGGCGGCGGGGCGGTGCCGCTCGCGCACGCGCTCGCCTACGCGATCGAGATCTTGCCCGCGCTCGGCTACCTGCACGACCGCGGGCTTGTCTACTGCGACTTCAAGCCCGACAACGTGATCCAGACCGAGGAGCAGCTCAAGCTCATCGACATGGGCGGTGTCCGGCCGATCGACGGTGACGAGCCCATCTACGGGACGGTCGGCTACCAGGCCCCCGAGATCGAGGCCGACGGCCCGTCGCCCAGCTCCGACCTCTACACCGTGGGCCGAACGCTGGCCGTGCTCACCTTCGAGTTCGCCGGCTACCAGGGCGAGTACAAGTACCGGCTGCCCGATGCGGTGCCGCTGCTCGCCGGGCAGGAGTCGTTCGCCCGTCTGCTGCGCCGGGCCACCAACCCCGACCCGGACCGCCGTTTCCAGTCGGCGGCCGAAATGGCCGTGCAGACCACGGGAGTGCTCAGGGAGGTGCTGTCGGCCACCGACGGACAGCCCCGCCCGGCGTTCTCCCGCCTGTTCAGCCCCGAATTGCGCGCGATCGGCGCCGAATTGACCCCGATCAGCGGCGAACGCGTCCGGGTCAGCCCGCCACCGGTCGCCGAGGCGATCGCCGGCCTGCCCGCTCCGCTCGCGGACGGCACCGACCCGGCGGCGGGCTACCTGGCCACGCTCGGCACCGTGCCGCCAGAGCAGCAGGCGACGGCGCTGCTCGCCGCCGTCGCCGGCGGCAGTGTCGCCGGCGGCAGCGTTCCGCCCGCGGTGGCCACGTCGCCGGAAACCAAACTGGCGCTGGCCCGGGCGCTGATCACGGCGGGCGACCCGGATGGTGCCGGGGTTTATCTGGCCGAGCTGGCCGCGGCCGACCCCGCCGACTGGCGGATCGCCTGGCACAACGGGCTGCGCGAATTGGCCAGCGGCCGCCCGGACGCGGCCAGGGCGGCGTTCTCCGCCGTCTACGACGAACTGCCGGGCGAGCCCGCGCCGAAGCTCGCCCTTGCCTTCGCCGCCGAGGCGCTGGCCGACGAGGTCGCCGCGCGCCGCTACTACCAGCTCGTATGGACGATCGACCGGTCCTATGTCAGCGCCGCGTTCGGTGCGGCCAGGGCCTGCCTCGCCCTCGGTGACAGGCCCGCGGCCATCGCCGCGGTGGCCGCCGTGCCTGATACCTCCAGCTATCACGCGGCCGCGCAGATCGCCGCGGTCCGGCTGCTGATCGCCGGCCGGACCGGGGTGTCCGCGGCCGACGTGCGCCAGGCCGACGGCAGGCTTGTCCGCCTGTCCCTCGATGACCTGCGACGGCAGCAGCTCACGGTGGAGATCTTGCACGCCGCCCTGGAGTGGGTTGCCGACGGGCGGCCGGCGGGCGCGCGGGCCGGCGGTCCGAGCGACGGCGGCGGGGCCATTCTCGGCTGCGAGCCGAACGAGCGCGCGCTGCGCTTCGGCCTCGAGCGCGGTTACCGGGCGCTCGCGGGCCTCACCCAAGATCCGTCTCGCCGGGTTGAGCTCGTGGACATGGCGAACAGCGTGCGGCCGAGGACCCTGACGTGACCAGCCCCTGCCCGTCCTGCGGCGAGCCGACCGGCCCCGACGACGGCTTCTGCGAGGTGTGCGGCGCGGAGCTCGCGCCCGCGGCGGTCAGCTCCGGCGCCGCCGGCGGCGCACTCGAGTGCCCGGTCTGCGCGGCGGACGGCCGCGGGCCGGCCGGGGTCAGCCCGGAGGGCTACTGCGAGTTCTGCGGGCGCAAGCTGCCGTCGGGCCGAGACCATGAGGAACTCAACGTGGGGCTGGCGGCCGGGGTGACCGACCGCGGGCTGCGGCACGCTCGCAACGAGGACGCGATGGCGCTCGCCGCCACCCGCGTGTCGGGCGAGCCGGTGGCGCTCGCGGTGGTGTGCGACGGCGTCTCGTCGGCGCCGCGCCCGGACGAGGCGTCGCTTTGCGCGGTGCGGGCGGCGGCCGGGTCACTGCTTTCCGCCGTGCGCGCGGGCGACGATCCGGCGGCCGCCTCGGCCGCCGCGGTGCGGGTGGCCGGGAGGGCGGTCGGCGACCTGGCCGGACCGGCGGGCGCACCCGCCGCGACCTATGCGTCGGCAGTGGCCGACAGCGCCGGCGTGACGGTGTGCTGGCTCGGTGACAGCCGCGTGTACTGGCTGGCGGCCGGCGTCTCGGGGTCACGCTGCCTCACCACGGACGACTCGCTCGCCGAGGAGCTCGTCGGGGCCGGCCGCGCCACCGTCGCTGAGGCGATGGCTTCGCCGCAGGCGCACGTCATCACCAGGTGGCTCGGCGCGGACCTGCCAGAACCCGAGCCGCACGTGGCACGGTTCGAGCCACCCGATCATGGTGTGGTCCTGCTCTGCTCTGACGGGCTGTGGAATTACCAGCCAGCGGCGACGGAACTGGCTGCCATGGCGCTGCCCGCCGCGCTGACCGAGCCGCTCGCCGCGGCCGCCGCGCTGGTCAGGTTCGCGGTGGACGCGGGCGGCGCCGACAACATCACGACCGTACTCATGCCGTTCCCGCCCGCGTGGCCAGAGACTTCACCAAGGAGTGAGCGATGACGAGCCTGCCCGGATTCACGGTGCAGATCGACCAGAACCCGTACCTGCCGGTCGGCGGGCGCGACGTCAGCGCGGTCGTCACGGTGACCGCGGACGCGGACGCGGACGCCGGCGGCGCACCGGCGGTGACCGGCAGCGCCGACGGCAGTGCGGAGATCATCATCGTCGACTGCTCCGGGTCGATGGACTTTCCGCCGGAGAAGATCCTGGCGGCGCGCGCGGCGACGTCGGCCGCGGTGGACGTCATCAGGGACGGCGCGCGATTCGCGATCGTCGCGGGCACGAACACGGCGTGGCCCGTCTACCCGACCGACGGGTCAATGGCGGTCGCGGACGCGCGCACCCGCACGGAGGCCAAGCGGGCCGTTAGCGGGCTGCGGTCCAACGGCGGGACGGCCATCGGCCAGTGGCTGCGCCTCGCGTACCGGATCTTCCAGTCCTACCCGGCCACGCTCCGGCACGCGATCCTGCTCACCGACGGCAAGAACCAGCACGAGACACCCGAGGAGCTTGCCGCCGCGGTAAGCCTTTGCGAGGGCTCGTTCCGCTGCGACTGCCGCGGGGTTGGCACCGACTGGGTGGTCGACGAACTGCGCAAGATCTCCACCGCGCTGCTCGGCACGGTCGACATCGTGCCCGACCCGGCCGGTCTCGCGGCCGACTTCGAGGAGATGATGCGCGGCGCCATGAGCAAGCAGCTTCCCGACGTCATGCTGCGCGTCTGGACCCCGCAGCAGGCAGTCGCGAAGTTCGTGAAGCAGGTCGCCCCGGCCATCGAGGACCTGACCGGCCGCCGCTCGCAGACAAGCCCGCTAGCCGGGGGCCCGCAAGTGGGTGAGTATCCCACCGGTGCCTGGGCGCCGGGGGAGAGCCGCGATTACCACGTGGGCGTCCAGGTGAACGTCGGCGGGGTGGGCCAGGAGATGCTGGCCGCCCGGGTCAGCCTGGTGGCCAGCTCGCCGTCGGGCCAGCAGATCCTCGGCCAGGGCCTGATCCGGGCGACGTGGACCGAGGACGAGGCGCTGTCCACGCGGATCAACCCGGGGGTCGCGCACTACACCGGCCAGGCCGAACTGGCCGCCGCGATCCAGGATGGGCTCGAAGCGAGCAAGCGCGGTGACGAGGAGACCGCCACCGCCCAGCTTGGCCGGGCGGTCGCGCTGGCGCACGCGGCCGGCAATGAGGACACCGCGGGGCTGCTGTCCAAGGTGGTGGACGTGGTGGACGAGGCGGCAGGCACGGTCCGGCTGAAGAAGAAGGTGAGCACCGCGGACGAGATGGCACTCGACACCAGGTCGACCAAGACGGTCCGGGTCAAGAAGGAATAGCGATGGCGACCTGCCCGTCCGGCCACGAGTCGGCCAGCGACGACTACTGCGATGTGTGCGGCGCGCTGATCGGCGCCGCCGTGCTCACCGGGTTCGCCCCGGCAGCCGGGGCACTGCCCGGTCAGGCACCCGGCGGCGGCACCCCCGCCGAGGACGTCTGCCCGCGTTGCGCCGTCCCGCGGGTCGGCCAGTTCTGCGAGTCGTGCGGCTTCGACTTCGACGCCGCCCGCCCGGGCGCCACCGGCACCGCCGAGGCCCGCCCGCCCATCCCGCCGACCGCGGTGCTGCCGCAGGCCGCGCCGGCCAACAGTGCCGTTTGGGCCATCGTGGTGACGGCCGACCGCGCGTACTACGACAGCGTCCGGGCCGCGGGCGGCCCGGACGCGGCCGGGATCGGGTTCCCCGCGTACTGCCCGGAGCGCCGGTTCCGCCTGGCCGGGACCGAGGTCCGCGTCGGGCGGCGCAGCGAGTCTCGGGGTATCCACCCGGAGATCGACCTGACCGGCCCTCCGGCCGACCCCGGGGTATCGCGCCTGCACGTGGTGCTCGTCGCGGCCCCCGACGGCACCTGGTCCGTCGTCGATCCCGGGTCAGCCAACGGCACGCTGGTCAACGGAGACGAGATCCCGCCGGGCCAGGCCATCCCGCTGCGCGACGGCGATGTGGTCCACCTGGGCGCCTGGACCGCGCTCACGCTCACCAGGGCCTAGCGGTATTTGGGTCTTGTTAGGGACGATATGCGTCATTTCCGGGTGCGGCCCATGGGCGGCGCAGGGCCGCGGCGTCGTCTGCGTGACCGCACCGTGAACCTTCTGTGACCCCGGTCACCGCGGCCCAGGATCGCGCTAAGGTGGTATAGACCACCGGAAGGGGATCCACGATGAGCCGTCGTGCGAAAATTGTCTGCACCCTTGGGCCCGCGACCTCGAGCCAGGAGCAGATCACCGCGCTGATCGGCGCCGGCATGGACGTCGCCAGGCTAAATATGAGCCATGGTACGCAAGCCGACCACCTGACTGTTTACAACCGGGTAAGGACGGGCTCGGAGGTGACGGGCCGCTCGGTCGGCATCCTGGCCGACCTGCAGGGGCCGAAGATCCGCCTCGGGGTGTTCCCCGACGGGCCGGTCCGGCTCGTCGCGGGCGAGGAGTTCCAGATCACCACCGAGGACATCCCCGGTAACGTGCGCGAGGCGTCCACCACGTACGAGGGCCTCCCCGATGACGTGCGGATCGGCGACCGCGTCATGATCGACGACGGCAACGTCCAGCTCGACGTCACCGGCGTGAGCGGCAACCGGGTGTACCTGCGGGTGGTGATCGGCGGGAAGATCTCCAACCACAAGGGCATCAACCTGCCGGGCGTCAAGGTCAGCGCGCCCGCGCTGACCGAGAAGGACGAGGCCGACCTGCGCTGGGCGCTGGCCACCGGGGTCGACATCATCGCGATGTCCTTCGTCCGCTCACCGGACGACGCCGGCCTGGCCCGCAAGATCATGACCGACGCCGGCCGGGCCGGGGTCCCGCTGATCGCCAAGATCGAGAAGCCGGAGGCGGTTGAGTTCCTCCCGGACATCGTGGACGCGTTCGACGGGATCATGGTCGCCCGCGGTGACCTCGGCGTCGAGCTCCCGCTTGAGCAGGTGCCCACCGTGCAGACGCTCGCGATCAAGCTGGCGCGGGAGCGGGCCCGCCCGGTCATCGTGGCCACCCAGATGCTCGAGTCGATGATCAGCGCGCCCCGCCCGACCCGGGCCGAGGTCTCCGACGTGGCCGGCGCGGTCTCGGCCGGCGCGGACGCGGTGATGCTGTCGGCCGAGACCGGCGTCGGCGCCTACCCGATCGAGACGGTGGCCACGATGAGCCGGATCATCGTCGCGGCCGAGGAGAGCTCCCTGGTCGTCGAGCACCACCTGTCCCGGATGCCGACCACCACCGGCGGCGCCATCGCCCGCGCGGCGGTCGAGGTCGGTGCCATCGTCGGGGCCAAGGCGCTGGTCGCCTTCACGCTGACCGGTGAGACCGTGCGCCGCCTGGCCCGGTACCGCTCGCCGATCCCGCTGATGGCCTTCACCACCAACCCGGCCACCCGCAGCCAGCTCGCCCTCACCTGGGGCGTGGAGACCTTCGTGGTCCCGACGGTGTATCACACCGACGAGATGGTCCACACGGTCGACTCGTCCCTGGTCGAGCTGAACCGGTGCGCCATCGGTGACAAGATCGTCATCGTGGCGGGCAGCCCGCCCGGAAGCCCGGGCAAGACCAACGCGCTGCGCGTGCACCGCATCGGCGACGCGATCAACCTGCCTTATCCGTGATCGATGCCCGTTTCCTGTCTTATCCGTGATCCGTGCCCGGTTTCGGTCGGCCGATCGAAAAACCCTTTCGCAATAGGCCAAAAATGGCGTCCGGACACGGGGGGACATAGGCTAATGTCCTGGCGAGCGGGATACGCCGCCGGCGGACAGGAGCGGGGATATGAGCACGTCACGGGATGATTCGCCGAACGCAAGGCAGTGCCCGGCGTGCTCGGCGGATTCCGGCGCGCCGGTCTTCGTCGGCTCCGATGGCCGCTGCTCGTCATGCGGCCAGATGCTGGTCATCAACGCCGACCACGTGGAGAAGGATCTGGGCCCGGTGGTCGGCGTCAGCGACCGCGGGCTGCGCCACCCGCGGAACGAGGACGCGTTCCACATCGCGGTCGTGCCGACCGACGCCGGCCAGGTGGCGGTCGCGATCGTCTCCGATGGTGTCTCCTCGGCGCCGCGCCCCGATGAGGCGTCGCTGACGGCGGTGCGGACCGGGATGAAACTGCTCGCCGAGGGCGTGCAGCGGGGCGAGGACCCCGCCGCTGGCGTCGCAGCAGGCCGTCCAGGCGGCCGCGCGGGCGGTGACCGAGCTGGCGGGCCCCGACGGGGCCCCAGCCGCGACGTACGTGTCCGCTGTGGTCACCCGCGACCTGATCACCATCTGCTGGCTCGGCGACAGCCGCGCCTACTGGCTGGCGGCCGACGCGCTGCTGCACGGCGGCCCCAACGACACCCTGGACATCAACGCCGGGTCGAAGCGGATCACCCGGGACGACTCGCTGGCCGAGGAGATCGTGGCGGCCGGCCTGGCGTCGATGGACGAGGCGATGGCGTCACCGCAGGCGCACGTCATCACCCGCTGGCTCGGCGCCGACCTGCCCGACCCGCAGGCGCACATCGAGCGGTTCACCCCGACCGGGTCCGGCGTGCTGCTGATCGCCTCCGACGGCCTGTGGAACTACCGCCCGGAGGCCGCCGAGCTGGCCGACATGGCGATGCCCACGGCCCTGACCCGCCCCCTCGACGCCGCCGCCGACCTGGTCAAGTTCGCCGTCGACTCCGGCGGCCTGGACAACATCACGGTGGTGCTGGTCCCGTTCCCGCCGTTCGCGGCTGACCAGGTCCCGCCGGTCGACCAGTCCGAGCAGCCAACCCGCGTCGATCAGGCCGCCGACTACCCGACCCGCGTCGACTAGGCACCCAGCAGAGTCAGTACTTCGGCCCGACGAACTCGTCCAGCCGCGCCACGGCGTCCCGCTTCGCCACCGAGATCATGCTGCGGAAACGGGCACGGCCAGTGCCGTGAGCAGCTCAGTACTCATGTCCGCAGCATCACGCTGGCCACTGACAAAAGAGATGCGCGGAATACGAGTGCCCCGAGTGGGATTTGAACCCACACTGTGCGGTGTTTGAGGCCGCCCTCTCTGCCGTTGGAGTACCGGGGCATCGGCTGCCGACCCCGTTACCCGGGGCTGCGCTCGACGACAATCTACCCCAGGTCCGCGTCAGCAGCGCGATCCTGGCGCGGAACGTCGAGGCGTCAGCCAAGCCGGCGAGTACCCTCCGGTAGGCTCTTGGACGTGAGCCAGAATGCGTTGCGTGTCGTTATTGCGGAAGATGAGGCGCTGATTCGCCTCGATCTCAAGGAGATGCTCGAAGAGGAAGGTTATTCGGTGGTCGCCGAGGCGGCCGACGGCGAGACCGCCATCGAGAAGGTGACCGAACTGCGGCCCGACCTGGCCATCTTCGACGTGAAGATGCCGGTGCTCGACGGGATCTCGGCCGCCGAGCGGATCGCGGCCGAGCGGATCGCCCCGGTGGTGATCCTCACCGCCTTCTCGCAGCGAGAACTGGTGGAGCGGGCGCGCGACGCGGGCGCGATGGCGTACCTGGTGAAGCCGTTCACCAAGGCGGACCTGGTGCCCGCGATCGAGATGGCGGTCAGCCGGTACACCGAGATCAAGGCGCTCGATGAGGAGGTCAACACCCTCAAGGACCGCCTTGAAGTGCGCAAGCTGCTCGACCGGGCCAAGGGCCTGCTGCAGTCCGAGCACGGCCTGACCGAGCCGCAGGCGTTCCGCTGGATCCAGAAGACCTCGATGGACCGCCGCCTGACGATGCGCAAGGTCGCCGAGGCCGTGATCGAGGGCACCCTCAGCGCGTCGGCCAAGCCCGCCGCGGCCCCCGCGCCCGCCGCCGAGGCCGCGCCGGCCGACAGCAAGCCTGAGTGACCCGAGGGACCCGGGGACCCGTTGGTACCGTGCCCACCTTCCCCGGGCAGGCACGTTCTCTACTGGGGCCCCCGGGTCCGCTGTCGTTACGTTAGCGATCCGGAGTCCCATCGGCAAAGCGGGGTTAGCCCGCCGGACCGCGAACTGTTGCCCGGTGATTCCGGTGTGTTTACCCGGGTCGGTCCTGGTTTGCCGTTGTTCGCCACTGGTGTGCCGACCCGGGCGGTCCATAGCGGCTGCGAACAGGGCAATTCTCTGGCCGCCGGACTGCCCGGCGGCAAGGCCGGCACCGCGTTTAGCAGCGGAGCGTGGTCGGCCCGAAATTGATAACAATCTCATAGCGTCGGCGTGTCGCGCTTCCCGCGGCCACGCTGGCGCCCCTGGCCTTCCCGCGCAGCCCCAGCGGCGTCGAACATGACGCAACTTAAACGTTTTAATACGCACATTCCCGGCAACAGGAACGCATCCCGCCAACCACGTGCGACTCCCGCAAGGGCCGCCGGGCACCGTCGCACCGTCATAGGATCGAGAGCGTGACTGACAGGCTCCTGCTGCTCGACGGGCATTCGCTGGCGTACCGGGCATTCTTCGCGCTCCCGGTGGAGAACTTCGCGACCACGACCGGCCAGCCCACGAATGCCGTCTACGGCTTCACCGCGATGCTGATCAACGTCTTGCGCGACGAGAAGCCGACGCGGGTCGCGGTGGCGTTCGACCGCAGCGAGCCGACGTTCAGGCACGAGCAGTACGTCGAGTACAAGGCGGGCCGGACCAAGGCCCCGGATGAGTTCCGCAGCCAGATCAGCCTCATCTTCGAGGTGCTCGACGCGCTCGGCATCCGCCACCTGTCCGCCCCCGGCTACGAGGCCGACGACATCATCGCCACCCTCGCCACGCAGGCCAGCGCCGAGGGCAGCGACGTTCTCGTCGTCACCGGCGACCGCGACACCTTCCAGCTCATCGACGACCACGTGACGGTGCTCTACAACAGCCGTGGTGTATCCGACATGAAGCGCTACGACCCCGCCTCCCTGGTGGAGAAGTACGGGCTGACCCCCGCCCAGTACCCGGACTTCGCCGCGCTGCGCGGTGACCCGAGCGACAACCTGCCGTCCATCCCGGGCGTGGGGGAGAAGACCGCGACCAAGTGGATCGTGGAGTTCGGCTCGCTGGAGAACCTGGTCAACCGGGTCGACGAGGTCAAGGGCAAGGCCGGCGACGCGCTGCGCGAGAACCTGGGCAACGTCCTGCGCAACCGCCAGCTCACCCAGCTGATCTGCGACCTGCCGCCGGAGACGGTCGGCGCCGTCCCGTCCGAGCTGGCCCCCGCGCGCTGGGACCGTAACACGATCCACCAGCTCTTCGACACCCTGCAGTTCCGGGTGCTGCGCGACCGCCTCTACACGACCTTCCCCGACGGCCTGCCGGGTGCGCCCGCGGTGGCCGGGTCCGACGCCGCCGCGGGCGGCGCCGGCGATCAGCCGGTGCAGGGCTTCGAGGTCGACGCCTCCGTCCTGGCCCCCGGCCAGGTCGCCGACTGGCTGGACAAGCATCAGTCGGGGGAACGGTCGGGGGTTGCTGTAGCTGGCACCTGGGGCCGTGGCACCGGGCGGGTCACCGCCATCGCGCTCGCCACCCCCGATGGCGCTGGCGCGTTCATCGACCCGGCCGAGCTGACCCCGGATGACGACCACGCCCTAGGCCAGTGGCTGGCCTCCGATTCCCACCCGAAGGCGCTGCACGATGCCAAGGGACCCATGCACGCACTGGCAGCGCACGGGTTCGTTCTGAACGATCTGACTTCCGACACGGCGCTGGCCGCCTACCTCGCGCTGCCCGGGCAGCGCACCTTCGACCTGGCCGATCTGGCCCTGCGCTACCTGGGCAAGGAACTGCGCGACGGCGCCGTGGGCGACGTGCAGCTCACCCTGGACGGGTCCGGGGAGCAGGAGTCGGCGCTGGCGCTCGTGCTGCGCGCGCGGGCCACCCTCGACCTGGCCGCCGCGCTCGACGCCGACCTGGAGGCGCGCGGCGCGACCCGGCTGCTGCGCGAGATCGAGCTGCCGCTGGTCGGCGTGCTGGCCGAGATGGAGCGGACCGGGATCGCGGCCGACACCGACCACTTCGCGGAGATGTCGGCGACGCTGCAAGGCGAGGTGAAGGGGGCCGAGCAGGCGGCCTACGCCGTCGTCGGCCACGAGTTCAACCTCGGCTCGCCCAAGCAGCTGCAGGAGGTGCTGTTCACCGAGCTCGGGCTGCCCAAGACGAAGAAGATCAAGACCGGCTACACCACCGACTCGGACGCGCTGACCAACCTGCTGGCCAGCACCGGGCACCCGCTGCTTAAGCACATCATGCACCACCGCGACGTCTCCAAGCTCAAGTCCTTCGTGGACATCCTGAGCCTGGCGACCGGCGATGACGGGCGCATCCACACCACGTTCAACCAGATGGTCGCCGCGACCGGGCGGCTTTCCTCGACCGATCCCAACCTGCAGAACATCCCGATCCGCACCGAGCTGGGCCGCCGCATCCGCGAGGGCTTCGTCGTCGGGCCGGGCTACGAGACGCTGCTGACGGCCGACTACAGCCAGATCGAGCTGCGCATCATGGCCGACCTGTCGCGTGACGAGGCGCTGCTGGCCGCGTTCGAATCGGGCCACGACTTCCACGCCGCGACCGCCTCCCGGGTGTTCGGCGTGCAGCCCCTCGACGTCAACCCGGAGCAGCGGGCGAAGATCAAGGCGATGAACTACGGCCTGGCCTACGGCCTGTCCGCGTTCGGCCTGTCCGGGCAGCTGCGGGTCTCCGTGGAGGAGGCGCGCGGCCTGATGGAGGACTACTTCACCGAGTTCGGCGGGGTCCGCGACTACCTGCAGTCCATCGTCGCCCAGGCCCGCCTGGACGGCTACACCTCCACCATCATGGGCCGCCGCCGCTACCTGCCCGACCTCACCGCCGACAACCGGCAGCGCCGCGAGATGGCCGAGCGGATGGCGCTGAACGCCCCGATCCAGGGGTCTGCGGCCGACGTGATCAAGGTGGCGATGCTCCGGGTGCGGGCGGCGCTGGCCGCGTCCGGCCTGGCCTCGCGGATGCTGCTGCAGGTCCACGACGAGCTCATCTTCGAGGTCGCGACGGGCGAGCTGGACGACCTGACGGCCCTGGTGACAGCCGAGATGGGCGCCGCCACGACGCTCCGCGTCCCGCTCGCGGTGTCCACCGGCACCGGCCGCAGCTGGGCCGAAGCGGCGCACTAGACCCCCTCCGTCAGATACTGAGTCCGAGTCGTAGCCTGGTTGAATTGACCTGCCAGCAATAACTTCATAAGCTGAACGCTGCGCTGTGTCCTCGTGCGGCCCGTCGCGGCCAGGTGGCTCCTAGAGCCGTTTGACCACGTTCAGGCAGGCCGCCGGGCGTGCCGTGGCCGCGAACCGGTCAGGCAAGTCCCGCGCGTTCACTGCATGGTACGTAGCGCGCAACATTCATTCCTGTCCGCATCCGGAGCCCACCAACTCATGACGAGCAGCACGCAAGCCACCTCGACGCCCCAGGTAGCGATCAACGACATCGGGTCCGAGGAGGATTTCCTCGCCGCGATCGACCTCACAATCAAGTACTTCAATGACGGCGATATCGTCGAGGGGACCGTCGTCAAGGTCGACCGGGACGAGGTTTTGCTCGATATCGGTTACAAGACCGAGGGAGTCATCCCGTCCCGCGAACTGTCGATCAAGCACGATGTCGACCCGCACGACGTCGTTAAGACCGGCGAGCAGATCGAGGCCCTGGTTCTCCAGAAGGAGGACAAGGAGGGGCGGCTGATCCTGTCCAAGAAGCGGGCGCAGTACGAGCGCGCGTGGGGCACCATCGAGCGGATCAAGGAGGAGGACGGCGTCGTCACCGGCACCGTCATCGAGGTCGTCAAGGGCGGCCTCATCCTCGACATCGGCCTGCGCGGCTTCCTGCCGGCGTCGCTGGTGGAGATGCGCCGAGTCCGCGACCTCCAGCCGTACGTGGGCAAGGAGATCGAGGCCAAGATCATCGAGCTGGACAAGAACCGCAACAACGTGGTCCTGTCCCGCCGTGCCTGGCTTGAGCAGACCCAGTCCGAGGTCCGCCACACCTTCCTCAACACGCTGCGCAAGGGCCAGATCCGCAAGGGCGTCGTCTCCTCGATCGTCAACTTCGGCGCGTTCGTCGACCTTGGCGGCGTGGACGGCCTCGTGCACGTGTCCGAGCTGTCCTGGAAGCACATCGACCACCCGGGCGAGGTTGTCGAGGTCGGCCAGGAGGTCACGGTCGAGGTCCTCGACGTGGACATGGACCGCGAGCGCGTCTCGCTGTCGCTGAAGTCCACCCAGGAAGACCCGTGGCAGCAGTTCGCCCGTACCCACCAGATCGGCCAGGTCGTCCCCGGCCGGGTCACCAAGCTGGTGCCGTTCGGTGCGTTCGTCCGGGTCGAGGAGGGCATCGAGGGCCTGGTGCACATCTCCGAGCTGGCCGACCGCCACGTGGAGATCCCCGAGCAGGTCGTCCAGGTGGGCGAGGAGATCTTCGTCAAGATCATCGACATCGACCTGGACCGGCGGCGGATCTCCCTGTCGCTCAAGCAGGCCAACGAGGGCACGGCAGGCGAGGCCGCCAGCGACGAGTTCGACCCGACGCTGTACGGCATGCCGGCCACCTACGACGAGGCCGGGAACTACCTGTACCCCGAAGGCTTCGACTCCGAGACGGGCGACTGGCTGCCCGGCTTCGATTCGCAGCGTGAGGAGTGGGAGCGGCAGTACGCCGAGGCCCGCGCCCGCTTCGAGGCGCACCGCAAGCAGATCGAGGAGTCCCGCGCCAAGGCCGAAGAGGCCGAAGGGGCCGAGGGTGTCACCGCCGAGTCGGTCACCACCAGCGAGTCGGCGCCCCGCGCACCGCGCGCTGGCCGCCCGGCCGCCGAGCCCGGCGCGCCGACCGGCACGCTGGCGTCGGACGAGGCGCTGGCCGCGCTCCGCGAGAAGCTGTCCGGTGGTCAGAGCTAGGAACGTCTAGCTTCGCTACTGCGTCGCTGCCCCGCTGCTACGAGTTCGTAGCAGCGGGGCAGTTTCGTTTTCTAGCGGCCCGCGCGGGCTTGGAGGTCTGACCAGACTTCGGTTATGCGGCGGTCTAGGTCGGGGCGGGTGCCGGAGTTGTCGATGATGATGTCGGCTACGGCCAGGCGCTGGTCGCGGGTGGCCTGGGCGGCTATCCGGGCCCGGGCCTGGTCCTCGGGCATGCCGCGCTGCTGAGTGAGGCGCTCGACCTGGAGTTCCGGGTCCACGTCGACGACGATGACTAGGTCGAATTCCTTCGCGCGGCCCCATTCCGCTAGCAGGGCTACGTCGTGGACGAGGACCAGGTCGTTACCGCCTGCTTGGATGGCGGCTTGTTCGGCGGCTTGGATGTACTCGTGGATGAGCGGGTGGGTAATCGCGTTGAGCTTGGCCAGGGCGGCCTCGTCGGTAAAGACGATCTCGGCTAGCTTGGGGCGGTCGAGCGAGCCGCCGGGGGCGATGACGCCCGGGCCGAAGGTCGCGGCGATCTGCGCCAGCCCTGGGGTTCCCGGCTCGACCACTACGCGGGCGGCCTTATCGGCGTCGAGGACGACGGCTCCGAGCGCAGCGAGCCGCTCCGACACCGTGCTCTTCCCCGACCCGATCCCGCCTGTCAGCCCGACCCGCAGCATCCCTCGTCCACCTATCCTCTCCTGGCCGCTTCCTTTGGCCACTCTGGCAGTCTGACAGGCCTGTGCCATGATGTGAGCCGTGGCCGACTTTGATCCCACTGTGCCGTCTATTGCCCGGGTATACGACTACCTGCTGGACGGCAAGGACAATTTCGCCGTCGACCTGACGCAGCCCGTCTGCCTGCTGATGGGGGCGCTGTTGCACTTCTTCCCACCGGAGGCGGCGCGGCTGCAGCCAGGCGTGACCGATGCCCGCGAATGCCACGCCGACGCCGGCCAGTTGGCACCGTCGACGCGCAGGCCCGGCCGCGACCGAGCCGCCGCCGGCGAAGGACCAGAGGATAGCGCCGGTGGCCGCGTTCAGTACGTACATGTTGTTGCCGGTCCCGACGTAGACGGAGTTGGTCGCCGGGTCAATGGCGGGAGTGGAGCCCCAGACCGCCCCGCCGCTGTACCCGCCGGGCTTCCCGCCATTAGCGGGCACCGTGTAGGTCTTCCAGACCACTTTGCCGGTGGACACGCTGAGCGCGACGACGCTGCCGCGGAAGGGGCAGCACTTGTAGTCCGGGTTCTCCGCCGAGGCTTCCTCGCTCGAGGAAACGCCCACGTAGACCACGTTCTTGTCGATGATCGCCGAGCCGGTGATCTGCGCCGCCGGATGGGCGTCGGCCCGGGTGACCCACTTCCTGGCCCCGGTAGCGGTGTTGATGGCGATGATGTCCGCGCCCAACTGCGTGCCGATGACCAGCGTGGACCCGGGGCGCGGGTTTGGTGGCTTGCGCGGCGTTGACGCCTGCTGGCTCTACCCACCCTTACCCAATCCGCAGGTGCGTGCCAACCGTGAAGGCTCCCTGTGGCAGCAGCAAGGCGAGTGTCTCACGCGGATCGTGATGCATCCAGAGCAAATCAGTGACTGCCGTTAGTAAATGATCAGAGAACTTAATCGAAAAAGATCATGGGTAGCACATATTGAAATACGTATAGATGTTCGGTATCCTTGAAGTACGGGCCAGGCCTGAATGCCAGGCCGACAGCAGGTCTTTCTGCGGGGGCGGATCCATTGCATCGCCGGCGATGCGCGGTGCCGTGGCATGCGGGCACGTACCGGCGGCAATCGGGAGGAGGTGGTTCGGGATGTGCACGGGAGACGGTGCGCCCGTTGATTCGGGTTTCGGGAGCGTGGCGGAGGCGCTGCGGGCGGGGGGCGCGTTCGCGGACTACCTGAACTCTGCGGCCGCCGCTGATCTGGAGCCGGCTGCGCTGGGCGAGGCGCTGGTGTCGATCGCCTGGATTCAGTCCAAGCTCGCCGTCGCCCACGCGGAGTTCCTGCTGCGGTTCGATGCGCAGGACGCTCACGACGCCGACGGATATGCCACGTCCGCGGCCTGGCTCGCCGCGATGGCCAAGTTGTCTAAGAGGGACGCCAAGACGGCGGTGCGGCGGATGCGGATGCTGGGCAGGCACCCGCTGCTGGCACGGGGGATGGCGGCGGGGGAGATCTCCGATTCCTGGGCGCGGGAGATCGTGGGCTGGCTGCAGAAGCTGCCAGAGGAACTCCGCGAGGGAACGGAGAAGATCCTGGCCGACGCGGCCGCCGCTGGTGCGTCGCTGGAGGATCTGGCCATGATCACCGCGGCCGCGCTGGCGCAGTGGGAGGCCGATCATCCCGACGAAGACGATGATGGCTTCCCCGACCGGTTCCTGCAGATCGAGACGACGCTCGGCGGGGCCGGGGTGATCCGCGGTGACCTGACCCCGGAGTGCGCCGCGGCGGTGACGGCGGTCCTGGAGGCGCTGGGCAAGCAGGCGGGCCCGGAAGATGGCCGCAGTACGCCGCAGCGCTTCCACGATGCGCTGCAGCTGGCGTGCGAGCTGCTGCTGCGGGCGAAGCTCGTGCCCGACCGGGCCGGCGCCGATACGCAGGTGGTGGCGAACATCTCGCTGCGGGATCTGCGGGCGATGCCGGGGGCGTCGGGTCTGGAGGATGTGTGGATCCGGGCGCTGCTCGGTGAGAGCGGCTACCTGACCGGGGACGACGCGGAGGCGGCGGCGTGCGACGCGATGATCGTGCCGGTCGTCGCCGGGTCGATGGACGCGACGGTCCTGGACACGATGATCGGCCTGGTGCTGGGCGCCTTCGGCCACCAGACCCCGGAACGGGAGGCGCACCGGGAACAGCTGGAGCGCCTCAGCGCGGCCGCTTCCTCCGCTTCCTCTCCATCCGCCGCCTCTGCCTTCTCCGTCGGCCGGCCAGGTCCGGCGGAGATGTCGCCGCAGGCGTGGCAGGCGCTGCGGTACGCGCTGGCCCGGCTGGCCGTCGACCTGGTCTCCGGCCCGGCCGGGGTCGCCTCGATCTTGCGCCGCGGCCTGCTCGGGCATCCGTGGGACACGCCGTCACTGCCGCTGGACATCGGCTACTCCGAGAGCATCCCGGCCTCGATCCGCCGGGCGGTCCACTGGCGTGACCGCTACAAGTGCGCCTGGCCCCGGTGCGGCCGTCCGGCCGCCTGGTCCGACGTGCACCACATCAAGCACAAGAAGCACGGCGGCAAGACCAGCGTCGACTCCTGCGTCACGCTGTGTCAGTTTCATCATGACGTCTGCATTCACCGGTGGGGCTGGCGGATCGCCTTGAACCCCGACGGGACCGTCTCGGTCTACGGGCCAGACGGCCAAGCCCAGCACAGCCACTCACCGCCGACCGCAGGCGCGGGCTGATCTATCGGGCAGGTGTTACTCGCTCGTGCCGCGAGCAGCGGGACGACCCTGGAATCCAATGCGGGCGAGGACGGAAATAGCGCGGTGGAATGTCGTTGCACCGCCCTACGATGTGTCCCATGACGAGCGGCAGCGGCTTCGACGAGATCGCCTGGCTGCGTGCCAACAGCCCGGCGTGGCGGCTGCTGCGCGCCGAGAACGCGCCGCTGGTGCTCAGTTTCCTGCACCAGGTGTTCGTTAACGATAACGTCCGTTCCATCCCCGCGGCCGAGCTGGCGAGCCGCCTGGATGACGAACTGTTCGCGCTGAACGAGCGGACCCCGGGCAGCTTCCCGAAGCAGGCCAGGGCCTACCTCGACGACTGGGCGAGCCCACAGTCCGGCTGGCTGCGCAAGTACTACCCCGAGGGCACCGACGAGCCGCACTTCGATGCCACCCCGGCGGTCGAGAAGGCGCTGGCAGTGGGTGCGCGGACTTGGCGAGCGCGAGTTCGTCGGCACCGAGTCGCGGCTGAACACGATCTTCGAGCTGCTCCGGCAGATCGTCTTCGGCACCGAGGCCGATCCGCAGGCGCGGATCGAGGAGCTGAGTCGGCGCAGGCAGCAGCTAGACGAGGAGATCGCGCGCATCGAGGCCGGGCGACGTCAGCATGCTGGACTCCAGCGGAGTACGCGACCGCTACCAGCAGTTCTCGGCGACCGCGCGGGAGTTGCTGGCCGACTTCCGCGAGGTGGAGGAGAACTTCAGGAAGCTGGACCGGCAGCTGCGGGAGAAGATCGCGGGCTGGCACGGCGGCAAGGGCGAACTGCTCGACGACGTGCTCGGCAGCCGCGAGTCGATCGCTGGCTCCGACCAGGGCAAGTCGTTCCAGGCGTTCTACGACTTCCTGCTGTCCGCAGGCGCGCCAGGAGGAGCTTTCCGGCCTGCTCGACAGCGTGCATGAGCTGACCGAGATCGCTGAGAGCGACCCGCGGCTGCGGCACATCCACTACGACTGGCTGGACGCGGCCGAGCGCACCCAGACGACCGTAAGGCAGCTCTCCGAGCAGCTCAGAAGGTTCCTCGACGACCAGGTCTGGTTCGAGAACCGCCGGGTGATCGACATCCTGCGCGGCATCGAGTCGCGCGCCCTCCAGCTCCGCGAATCAGGGAGTATCCCGGTAACGATGGAAATCGACACCGCGACGCCTGCCATCAGGCTGCCGATGGAACGCCCGCTGTACGCGCCGGTCCGCAAGCCCCGCATCGACAGCACCGGGGTAAGCCGGCCGGCGAGGCCGAGGAGACCGACCCGGCGAAGCTGTTCGAGCAGGTCTACGTGGATCCCGGGCCGCTGCGCGGCGGCGTCCGCCAGGCGCTGCGGCGCACCCCGCAGGTCGGGCTGGCCGAGCTCATCGCGCAGGCGCCGCTCACGCACGGCCTCGCCGAGCTCGTCACGTACCTGTCGCTCAAGGACGAGGCGTTCGCGATCGTCTACGACGACCGGCGCACTGAGCAGGTCAGCTGGACAGAGCCCGACGGCCGGGCCAGGACCGCCACGCTGCCCCGGGTCACGTTCACGAGAACCGGGAGCGTGGCGCGATGACCGGCGATGACCGAGCCAGATCTGTCACAGGCCGTCACGCAGCTCATGAAGGGCGTCGTCTACCGCGACACGCACGAGAAGGCGTGGCGGCACCTGCTCGCGCTCCAGTCCCAGGTGCGCGACTACGTCGCCGTGCTCGGTCTGCTGGTCGTCATCGACGAGGCCGAGGGCTACGCGTTCCTCCGGCAGCGGCCTGCCGACGACCCGGAGGAGCCGAACCCGCTGCCCCGCCTGATCCCGCGCCGCATCGCTTTCCTTCCACGTCAGCCTGCTACTCGCGCTGCTGCGCAAGAAACTCGCTGAATTCGACGCGCACGGCGGCGACTCCCGGCTGATGCTCAGCCGCGAGCAGATCACCGAAATGATCCGGGTATTCCTGCCGCCGACGAGCAACGAGGCGCGGCTGACCGATCAGATCGACGCGCACATCAACAAGGCGGTCGAGTACGGCTTCCTTCGCCAGCCGAAGAACGCCGAGCAGGTATACGAAGTCCGCCGAATCCTGAAGGCTTTCGTGGACGGTCAATGGCTCGCCGATTTCGACGAAAAGCTAGCCGAATACGCTGCACGCTGGATGACCGGGGACGAAGAATGACGACAGCCGCTCAGCGGATTCCGCCTAGCCCGGCTTGAGCTGTATAACTGGGGCACGTTCGATCAGCCATGTCTGGACGCTGCACGCGAACACGCGGACCGCGCTGCTCACCGGCGACATCGGCTCCGGCAAGTCCACGATCGTGGACGCGGTCACCACGCTGCTGCTGCCGGCCAACCGCATCTCCTACAATAAGGCGGCGGGCGCGGAGACCCGCGAACGTTCGCTCCGCTCGTATGTCCTCGGCTTTTACAAGTCGGAGCGAAACGAGGTTACCGGTACCACCAAGCCGGTGCGGCTTGCGTGACGGCACGCAAATTCAGCGTGATACTCGGCGTATTCAGAAACGAAGGCTACGACGCCACTGTCACGCTTGCCCAGGTGTTCTGGATGCGCAACGCTGACGCCGCCGGCCAGCCGGATCGTTTCTACGTCACCGCGGACCGGGCGCTGTCGGTGGCTGGGGATTTCGACGAGTTCGGTACCGACATCACGCTGCTGCGTAAGCGCCTCCGAGCCGACTCGCGGAATCCGGGTGCACGACGGGTTCCCCGAATACGGGAAGGATTTCCGGCGCCGTCTCGGGATCGAATCGGAACAGGCGATGGAATTGTTCCACCAGACGGTCTCGATGAAATCGGTGGGGAACCTCACTGATTTCGTCCGCGACCACATGCTGGAGCCGTTCGACGCGGCGAAAGCTACCGCGAGCATCATCGCCCATTTCGAGGATCTCACCAAGGCGCACGAGGCGGTGCAGCGCGCCCAGGCGCAGCTCGCCGCGCTCACCCCGCTACTGAAAGACTGCGACGTCGTACGACACGGTAAATGACGAGATCAAAGTCGTTCAACGCGCAGCGCGAGGCGCTGACATATTACTTCGCGGACGCCAAGGCCGAGCTTCTCGATGGGTTGCTCGACAAATCTTATCTTCGGAACGAGCTGGGCTTACTGTCCAACGCGACGGTCTCGACGAACAGCTGAAGGGCCTGCGGGAGCGGGAGACCCAGCTCCGCGTCGAGCGCGCCGGGCACGGCGGTAACCGGCTCGCGGAGATCGAGCGGCAGATCGACGCGGAAGAGAAGACCGCAGCGGCCCGGATGGCGCGGGCGCAGCGGTTCGGCGACCCTGCTCGGCGAGGCGGGCCTGGACCCGGTTGCAGGCCGCGGCGCAGTTCGCCGCTCGCCGCAGTGAGATCACGGCGGCGCACGAGGCGCGCCAGCCGAGGCGGCCGACGACTGCCAGCAGCGACTGAAAGACATCGCCGGCGACGAGCGCCCGCTGCGCGAGGAGTCCGAGAAGGTCAGCGCGGAGCTGCGGAGCCTGCGCGAGCGCAGGAGCAACATCCCCAAGCGTAACCTCGACATCCGCCGGCTGCTCTGCCAGGAGCTGAAGCTCGCCGGAATCGGCGCTTCCGTTCGCCGGCGAGCTGATCACGGTGCTTGAGCACGAGTCGGACTGGGAAGGCGCGGCCGAACGGCTGCTGCATGGCTTCGCCCTGTCGATCCTGGTGCCGGACGAGCACTACGCGCCCGTCGCCGACTGGATCAACGATCACTTCCTCAACGGCCGGGTGGTGTACTACCGGGTGCCGGCGATGGCCCCGGCGTCCCGTGATGCCCGGCGCCGCGCCCTCCCGGCCGCTCGGCCACCCGCGATCCCTTGTCGGCCAAGCTGGACATCAGGGACACGCCGTTCGCCTCCTGGGTGGAAGACGAGCTGGCGCACCGAGCCGATTACGAGTGCGTCGCCACCATGGAGGAGTTCCGCCGGACGCCGCGGGCGATCACGCGGGCAGGGCAGATCAAGGGATCGGGCGGGCGGCACGAGAAGGACGACCGGTTCCGCATCGACGACCGCTGCACGTACGTGCTCGGCTGGGCTAACGAGCGGAAGATCGATGCCCTGCTGCGGCAGGCCACCGCGCTCCAGGGGAAGCTGAGCGCGCTCACGGAGGCCGAGCAAGCGTCGCAAAAGCGGGAGCTGGCCGCCGCGATCAAGCGGGGGCAGGTGCTCGCGCAGCCTGGACCAGACCACGCGAGTTCGCCGAGATCGACTGGCAGTCAGTGGTCAACAAGATCGCGGGATCTGAAGGATGAGCACACCAAACTTAAGGCGGCGTCCGCCGAGCTGGCAAGGCTGGATGCCGAGCTGACGATCGGTGACGGAGCGCGATCAGCCGACGTCGAGCGCATCAAGTCGGCGGCCGACGGTCGCGCTCGGCGCCGTCGAAAACCGGATCGCGGACGCGAATGCCCGGCTGGCCGAGGCGCAGCAGGTCCTCGCCGATCCCGGCTGCGAGCAGGCCAGGACACTGTTCAAGGCCATCAGCGACCTGCTCGCCAAGGCCGGCCATGAGCCGCCGGGCACCGATGCCGGCCTGCGACAAGGCCGAGACCGCCACCGCTGCGCTGATCATCGACGCTCGCGGAGCAAGCGGGGCGACCGGAAGGCCCGGCTGAGCAGCCGCATCGTCAACGCGATGGGCGAGTTCCGCCGCCAGTACCCGGTGGAGACGTCCGAGCTCGACAACGCTGTCGAGTCCGCCACCGGCTACCGGGAGCTGCACAAGCGGCTTACCGACGACGACCTGCCCCGCTTCCAGCAGCAGTTCAAGACGTATCTGAACCAGAACACGATCAGGGACATCGCCGGCTTCCAGTCGCAGCTGAACAAGCAGGCCGAGTGTGATCAGGGAGCGGATCGACACGATCAACGACTCGCTTGTCGACGTGGATTACAACCCAGGCCGGTATATCAAGCTCGATTCAGCAGCAGATCGCCGCATCAGGAGGTCCGCGACTTCCGCGCGGACCTGCGCGCTTGCACGGACGGCGCCGTGTCGGCCGGAGCGGGTGACGGCGACGACCAGTACTCCGAGCAGAAGTTCCTGCAGGTGAGCCGGATCATCGAGCGGTTCCGCGGCCGCGAGGGCCAGACCGAGACCGACAGGCGATGGACGCGGTTCGTCACGGACGTCCGCAACTGGTTCCTGTTCTCCGCCTCCGAGCGCTACCGCGAGGACGACACCGAGTACGAGCACTACGCGGACTCGGCCGGGCAAGTCGGGCGGGCAGAAAGAGAAGCTCGCCTACACGATCCTCGCCGCGTCTCTGGCGTACCAGTTCAAGCTTGAATGGGGCGCCGCAAAGTCGCGGACTTTCCAGTTCGCGGTCATCGACGAGGCGTTCGGCCGCGGCTCGGACGAGTCGACTAGGTTCGCGCTTGAGCTGTTCGATCGGCTCGGCCTCCAGTTGCTGATCGTGACGCCGCTGCAGAAGATCCACGTCATCGAGCCGTATGTGTCCGCTGTCGGGTTCGTCGACAACCCGACGAGCAGCGCGTCCCGGCTGCAGACGCTTACGATCGAGGAGTACCGGGCCCGGCGGGAGGCGCACATGCTCGCCGGCGCCGCTCTCGCGTCGGTCGCGTCCCGTCCCCGTCGCCGTGACCTGAGGTGGCATCTTCGGCCTGGACCCGCCCCGCCGACGTGCGTGCGGCGGTCCGCAAGAAATGGGGCATCCTGCTGGCCGCCTACGGCACCGGCCAGGAGTGCCCGCCGCTGAACTTCCCGCTACGCGGCCCCGGTCCGGCCGAGATCGGTGAGCGCCTCGGCGAGGTGCAGCGAGTGGGCGGGGGAGTGGGAGCAGGCCGGCCCGCGGCCCGCTGCGGGTGGAGTACAAGAAGGTCGGCGGCCGTCAGATCGGCGCCAACGTGATCCCGGGCCGGGCTTTGGTCGATGGTTATGAACAGGCGTGGACGCTGCTCGGCGCCGCTGGCGAGATCCGCCGCCTGGCTGGGCTAAAGGAGCAGACCGAGGCCGCCTGCCCCCGCCTGGTGGCCTGGCTGACCAGCCATCCGGTGCGTGCCCTGGGCCTCGCTAACGACTGGGCCCAGCTCCTCGCTACCGTCGCCTGGATCGACCAGCGCCAGACACCGGGGATGTACCTGCGCCAGGTGGATGTGCCTGGCGTCGATACGAAGTTCATCGAGCGGCACAAGGGCGTGCTTAGCGATCTGCTCGACCAGCAGTTGGACTCCGGTCGGATCGATCTCGGAGGCTCCGTGACTTCGAGGCCCGCTTCCGGTTCCGCCGCAAGCCGGCCTACGTCCGGTTCCGGTGTTCCGCCAACGGCAGCGGCGCCGGCGAGAGCGGCTTCAGCGAGCTGACCGTCCGCGTCGACGAGCTCACGGCCCCGCCGCCAGGCACCATCCGCGGCTACATCGTCGAGAACGAGGTCACCTACCTGGCGTTCCCCCTCCCCGCCGACGCCATGGTCATCTTCGGCGGCGGGTACGCGATTCACGCGCTCGAATCGCTGAGCCTGGCTGCACCTCCCTCGACGTCATCTACTGGGGCGACATCGATACCCACGGCTTCGCGATCCTGAACCGCCTCCGGCATCACGTCCCGCAGGCTCGGTCCATCCTGATGGACCGCGGCACACTCGCTCGCCCACCACGAGCAGTGGGTTCGCGAGCCGACCCCCGCAACCGCCGCCCTCGACCAGCTCGACCCCGCCGAACTGGCCCTCTACCGCGACCTGGTGGCCGCTGAATTCGGCCCCGCCGTCCGCCTGGAACAGGAACGGATCAGCTTCGCCGCGATCGAGCGGGCCCTCGACGCCTTGCCGGTGCTCCCTATGCTCTGTGCGCCGATCACGTCGACGCGCTCCGCGCCAACGGCGTGCTAATCCGCCTGATCTGACCAATCCAATCGCGCCGAGGTGCAGGCACCATTATCTGCGCCGCTACCCGTCAGCCATCTCACGGATGCGAGCCAAGATCCGGTCGGCCTCTTCTTCGGAGATCGGGACGAACTTGTTCTCCAAGTCGCCGTGCTCGTGCTCATAGAGAAGTGCGCTCCGCGCCCAGGTGAGATCGGTACCGAACGGTCTCGTCGCGCTCGCAGCCGTCATGCTTGATCCGGCGCAGCACACCGGCCTCGTGCTTGAGAGTGCTGAAGTCGTCGATGATCGCCTAGTAGGTGATCTCTTCGGCCATCATTTTCCTCCCGGTGGGTAGTCGTCGATGTCGGCGACTCCTGCCGGAATGATGGTCCGTTCCCCGACCTCGCGGATCCGTGCGTAGCCCCGCTCGATGTCCTCGTTCTGCTGTGGCGTCCAGTCTGCGGCCGCCCTTGCCCTGCCATGCGCCACCGTCGGCTTGCGGGGTCGGCTCCACCCGTTCCTCGTACCCGTATTTCTCCTTGATCTTCTCCCAAGCATCCCGCAGCTCGGGGACCGCCTCGGTCCACTGACTGGACCAGCGTCGTAGTCGCGGACGACGGTCGCCCGGTACTTCTGGTGCTCCACAGCAAGTCGCTCGGGGTCGGCGAGCACCCCGTCGGCGTCGATGTCGTCGCTCGCCCGTCCCTCCCGGACGTGCAGGCTCGGGTCGGTCGGGGCCATGACGAGGCGGGTCGGCATCGCCCCGCTCGATCTCCACCTGCCACCGTTTCGGCCGCACTGCATCGACCCAAAGTCGATGCCTCTCACCCTGGCAAACGGATATCACCGCTATTGGGTTCACCCGAGCGACGGCAACGGAGGGGGAGGGGTGGCTACGGCGCAAGCCCCCGGAATGTCAGACCCCCACCGTAGAGTTGAACAAGGAGATAAGGAGGTGGCGCCCGTGCGTCCGGTAACCGACCTGCAGCGGAAGGTGGCACCGTTCAAGGTCGTCACCGACATGGTGCCAGCGGGGGACCAGCCTGCCGCGATCGCCGAGATCGAGAAGCGGATCAGGGCGGGGGAGCAGGACACGGTCCTGCTCGGCGCGACCGGGACCGGCAAGACGGCCACCGTGGCATGGCTCGCCGAGCGGCTTGACCGCCCGGTCCTCGTCATGCTGCCGAACAAGACCCTGGCCGCCCAGTTCGCCAACGAGCTGCGCGAGATGCTGCCAGACAACGCGGTCGAGTACTTCGTCTCCTACTACGACTACTACCAGCCCGAGGCGTACATCCCGCAGACCGACACCTACATTGAGAAGGACTCCTCGATCAACGACGAGGTGGAGCGGCTGCGGCACTCGGCGACCAACTCGCTGCTCACCCGGCGGGACACGATCGTGGTGGCGTCGGTCTCCTGCATCTATGGCCTCGGCACGCCCCAGGAGTACCTCGACCGGATGCTCCGGCTGCATATCGGCGACAGGATGGACAGAGACGCCCTGCTCCGGCACCTGGTCGGGATGCAGTACTCCCGCAACGACCTGGCCTTCACCCGGGGCACCTTCCGGGTCCGTGGCGACACCATCGAGATCATCCCGCAGTACGAGGAGCTCGCCGTCCGGATCGAGATGTTCGGCGACGAGGTCGAGCGGCTCTCCACCCTGCACCCGCTGACCGGCGAGGTGATCACCGAGGACCGGGAGCTGTACGTCTTCCCCGCGACCCACTACGTGGCGGGCGAGGAGCGGATGGCGCGCGCCATCGCCAGCATTGAGGCCGAGCTCGCGGAGCGCCTGGCCGAGCTTGAGCAGTCGGGCAAGCTCCTGGAGGCGCAGCGGCTGCGGATGCGGACCACCTACGACCTCGAGATGATGCGCCAGGTCGGCAGCTGCTCGGGTATCGAGAACTACTCCAGGCACATCGACGGCCGGGCGGCGGGCAGCGCGCCGAACACGCTGCTCGACTACTTCCCCGAGGACTTCCTCCTGGTGATCGACGAGTCGCACCAGACGGTGCCGCAGATCGGCGCGATGTACGAGGGCGACGCGTCCCGCAAGCGAATGCTGGTGGACCACGGCTTCAGGCTGCCAAGTGCCAGCGACAACCGGCCGCTGACCTGGGACGAGTTCTGCGAGCGGATCGGGCAGACAATCTACCTGTCGGCTACCCCGGGCCCGTACGAGATGCAGCGGGTCGGCGGCGACGTCGTCGAGCAGGTGATCAGGCCCACCGGCCTGGTCGACCCGCAGGTCATCATCAAGCCGACCAAGGGCCAGATCGACGATCTGCTTGAGGAGATCAGGCTGCGGACCGGGCGTAATGAGCGCGTCCTGGTCACCACCCTGACCAAGAAGATGTCCGAGGACCTCACCGACTACCTGCTCGAGAACGGCGTCCGCGCCCGGTACCTGCACAGCGAGGTGGACACGCTGCGCCGGATCGAGCTCCTGCGCGAGCTGCGGATGGGCGAGTTCGACGTGCTCGTCGGCATCAACCTGCTGCGCGAGGGACTCGACCTGCCCGAGGTGTCGCTGGTCGCGATCCTCGACGCGGACAAGGAGGGGTTCCTGCGCTCGGCGACCTCGCTGATCCAGACGATCGGCCGGGCCGCGCGGAACGTGTCGGGCGAGGTTCACATGTACGCCGACAAGATCACCCCGTCGATGGAGCGTGCGATCGACGAGACCAACCGCCGGCGTGAGAAGCAGGTCGCCTACAACGTCGCCCGGGGGGTCGACCCGCAGCCGCTGCGCAAGCGGATCGCCGACATCCTCGACCAGATCAACCGCGAGGACGCCGACACCCAGGAGCTGATCGGTGGCGCGGGCCGCCAGCAGTCCCGGGGCAAGTCCCCGGTCCCCGGCCTGTCCTCACGGAACAAGGCCGGTGCGGGCACCGCGCCCCGCGGCGATCTGGTGTCGCTGATCGAGCAGCTCACCGAGCAGATGCACGGGGCCGCGGCGGAGCTGCAGTTCGAGGTCGCGGCTCGGCTGCGCGACGAGATCAAGGAGCTCAAGCACGAGCTGCGCGGCATGCAGGCGGCCGGGGTCTGAGCGGGCGGGTCCGGACTCTAATGGGCAACGCCGCATAAAGCGTGATTTGTCTGGCGGTAGAGTGCACCGCGACGGCTCGCCGACCCCTGAGGCGCGCTTGCGGGAGGTAGTAGATGCCGTGGGTGGTCCGCGAGGCAGTGCGTGACATCAACCGCGCGGTTGCCCGCCGCTGGCACGCCATCGACCCGTTGCTGCCCGATCCGTCGCCGTTGCCGGCCGGCTGCGGCGAGCCGCTCGTGGTCACCGGGGAGAACGGCCGCCTGGCCGGCCTTGGGGTCTGCGTCCACCAGCACATCCCGCCCCAGTCGCTCAACCAGACCTGGGGCGCGGCTGACCGGTTCACTCTGGTCCCGCGGCTGGCCGGGCCGGACGTGGTGGCATCGACCGACCTGCTGCTCGCCCAGTGGCGTGACCACCTGGCCGGGGTCGGCGCGACCCGGGGCCCCGACACGTCGGCCAGCGTGGTCTGGCCGAGCCTGGACATCACCGGCGTCCGCGCCCTGCTCAGGCACGGCCTGCAGCCGCTGACCGTGATCGCCGCCCGGACCCGGCCGGGGGGCACCCCGCCGAGCGGTCCGCCGCGCGGCGCCTACGGCGTGACGATCCGCGCGGCCAGCCCGGAGGACGAGGAGCAGGTACTCGACCTGGAGCTCCGGCTCATCCGGTACGACATGCACTTCGGCGGGCCGGTCTGGCGGTCGAACACCGGCCGCCTGGTCCGCGACGAGATCCGCACCAGCCTGGCCCGCCCGCAGAGCTGGACCTGGCTCGCCGAGCGGGCCGGCCACGCGGTGGGCCTGCTCGTCGCGCAGCCGCCCCAGGAGGCCGGCTGGATCGCCGGCATGACCAGCGTGCCCGACGCCGCCTACCTGCAGACGATGTTCGTCGACCAGTCGGAACGGGGCACCGGCATCGGCGCCGCGCTGGTCAGGCAGCTGCACACCAGGCTGGACAAGGCCGGCGTCGCCGTCACCCTGCTGCACCACAGCCAGGTCAACCCGCTGTCGGCCCCGTTCTGGTACCGGATGGGCTACCGCCCGCTCTGGACCAGCTGGGAGGCCCGCCCGGTCAGCGCCCTGCGCTGACCGGCAACTGGACATAAGCTGATGAGTCGCTGATCGACGCTTCTAAGCAGCGCGTAAACTAAGGGCATGCTGGTCAGCCTGATCGCAGCCGTCGTCGCAGCGCTGTGCTACGGCGTCGCCTCGGTCATGCAGGCGGTCGCTGTCCGCGAGGCCAGCAACCGGACAGCCGACGCCGCGCTCGGCGGCGCCGCCGCCGCGGTGGACCCCGGCCTGCTGCCGCGGATGCTGCACCAGTGGCGCTTCGTGGCGAGCGTCGCCATCGACGCCCTCGGCTTTATCGCGCAGCTGGTCGCGCTGCAGCGGCTGCCGCTCTTCGCCGTCCAGGCGATGGTGGCCGCCAACCTGGCGGTGATCGCCGTCCTCTCCTCGGTGGTGATCGGGGTATCCCTGTCCTGGCGGGAGTGGGCCGCCGTGACCGGCGTCGTCGCCGGGGTCGGGCTGCTCGGCTCCTCGGCCGGCGCCGAGGGCGCCCACCAGGCCGGCGCCGTCTTCAAGATCGCCCTCATCGTGGCCACGGCGGCGCTCGGCGTCTGCGGCCTGATCGCCGCGCGGCTGCGCGAACCGGCCCGCACGCTGCTGCTCGGCACCATTGCCGGGCTCGGCTACGGCTTGCTTGCCGTCGCCGCCCGGGTGCTCACCGGCTTCGCGCCGCTGACGCTGATCCGCGACCCGGCGGCGTACGCGGTGGTGGCGGGCGGCATCATCTCGTTCTTCTTCTACACCACCGCCCTCGAGGGCGGCAGCGTCACCGTTGCCACGGCGGCGGTGGTGCTGGCCGAGACGCTGCCGCCGGCCGTCATCGGGGTGCTCTTCCTGGGCGATACCACCAGGCCCGGCCTGGCCCCGGTCGCGGTCATCGGCTTCGTCATCGCGGTGGCGAGCGCGGTCATGCTCGCCCGCTTCGGCGAGGCGGGCCAGAACTCGGCCGGCCACCCGCCGGGAGACCCGCCGAACCGCCCGACCAGCCATCCTGAGCAGCCCCAGGCCGCGGCAAACGGTGCCTGACAGCAAGTTATGACGCCCCTGGCCGCCAAGTGGCCAGGTTGTGTGCCTGTGACGTGTTATTCTGGTGGCCCGTGGACCTGCGGCTTTATGCCGCTTACCGCCCAAACCACGGGAGCACATCTTGGCCGCTGCAGCGACTCAGTCCAAATTGGCCTCACAAAGGCAAGTAAAGACCAAGCATCTCTTCGTCACCGGCGGCGTCGCCTCTAGCCTCGGCAAGGGCCTGACCGCGTCCAGCCTGGGCAGACTGCTGAAGATGCGCGGCCTGCGCGTCAAAATGCAGAAGCTCGACCCCTACCTGAACGTCGACCCCGGCACCATGAACCCGTTCCAGCATGGTGAGGTCTTCGTCACCGACGACGGCACCGAGACCGACCTGGACGTCGGTCACTACGAGCGGTTCCTCGACACCCGGCTCAACGGCGCGGCGAACGTCACCACCGGCCAGGTCTACTCGACGGTGATCGCCAAGGAGCGGCGGGGCGAGTACCTGGGCGACACCGTGCAGGTCATCCCGCACATCACCAACGAGATCAAGGCCCGCATCCTGGCCATGGCCAGCCCCGAGGTGGACGTCGTCATCACCGAGGTCGGCGGCACCGTCGGCGACATCGAGAGCCTGCCCTTCCTCGAGGCCATCCGCCAGATCAGGCACGAGATCGGCCGCGACCGGTGCTTCTTCCTGCACGTCTCGCTGCTGCCGTACATCGGCCCAAGCGGCGAGCTGAAGACCAAGCCGACCCAGCACTCGGTCGCCGCGCTGCGCTCGATCGGCATCCAGCCGGACGCGATCGTGGCCAGGTCCGACCGCCCGATCAGCGACGGGCTCAAGCGCAAGATCTCCCTCATGTGCGACGTGGACGAGGACGCGGTGGTCTCCACCCCGGACGCGCCCTCCATCTACGACATCCCCAAGGTGCTGCACGGCGAGGGACTGGACGCCTACGTGGTGCGCCGCCTGCAACTGCCGTTCCACGACGTCGACTGGGCCGAGTGGGACGACCTGCTGCGGCGGGTGCACCGCCCGGCCCGGTCCATCACCATCGCCCTCGTCGGCAAGTACGTCGACCTGCCCGACGCCTACCTCTCCCCGGCCGAGGCGCTGCGGGCGGGCGGCTTCGGCAACGACGCCAAGGTCACCATCCGCTGGGTGACCAGCGACGACTGCGAGAACGAGAACGACGCGGCGGGCCAGCTTGAGGGCGTCGACGGCATCTTGATCCCCGGCGGCTTCGGGGTCCGCGGCATCGAGGGGAAGATCGGCGCGATCAAGTACGCCCGCGAGCACAACATCCCCATCCTCGGCCTCTGCCTGGGCCTGCAGTGCATGGTCATTGAGGTCGCCCGTGACCTGGCCGGACTGGCCGACGCCAACAGCGCCGAGTTCGACCCGGCCACCCCCGACCCGGTGGTCGCCACCATGGCCGGCCAGGAGGACGTGGTCGCGGGGGAGCGGGACATGGGCGGCACGATGCGGCTGGGCCTCTACCCGGCCGTCCTCACCCCCGGCACCATCGTCAGCGAGCTGTACGGCGGCGCGGGCAGCGTCGACGAACGGCACCGGCACCGCTACGAGGTCAACAACGCCTACCGGGAGGTGCTGGAAGACGCCGGGCTCGAGTTCTCCGGCCTTTCGCCCGACGGCCGCCTGGTCGAGTTCATCGAGCTGCCCCGGGACCAGCACCCGTTCTTCGTCGCCACCCAGGCGCACCCGGAGTTCCTCTCCCGCCCGACCAAGCCGCACCCGCTCTTCAGCGGCCTGATCGCCGCCGCCCTGGCCTGCTCCCGGGCCGCCGAAACCGGTGCCCGCGCGGTAGCGTCGGCCTAGCGGCAGGAGTCAGCACAGTGGAAGACATCAGGGAAAGCTGGCCCGTCGCCGCCACCGAGCCCATTCTCAAGCACTGGCTGATCTCGGTGCGCTCCGACAAAGTGCAAATGCCAGACAATAATTATGCTGAACGTACGGTGGTTTCACATCCCGGCGCCGTTGCTGTCCTCGCCCTGGACGAAGCCAGCCAGGTGCTCATGATCCGGCAGTACCGCCACCCGGTGGGCTACCAGCTCTGGGAGATCCCGGCGGGCCTGCGCGACGTCGACGGGGAGCCGCTGCTGGCGACGGCCCAGCGCGAGCTGCTGGAGGAGACCGGTTACCGGGCACGGGAGTGGCACGTGCTGCTGGACACCTTCACCTCGCCCGGGTTCACCACCGAGCGGGTCAGGATCTTCCTCGCCCGCGGCGTCGAGCCGGCCGATGACAGCGGCTATGAACGCGAGGACGAGGAGAAGTTCCTCGTCGCGCAGTGGGTTCCGCTGGCCGAGACGGTCGCTCTGGCGCTCGCGGGCAAACTGCACAACGGCGAGACCATCGCCGGCGTGCTGGCCGCCCACGCGGCCCGGGCGGACGGCTTCGCCGCGCTCCGCCCGGCCGACGCCCCCGAGGAGGCGTAGGCGCGGGGCGGGATGGGCGGGGGCAAGGGCGGGATGGGCGCCGGGGTGAGTGGTAAGCGTCGCGGACGGGGCGCGCGGGTACCTGCAGTACCTCGTCGTGGAGCGGGGACTGGCGGCCAACACCGTGCAGTCCTACCAGCGCGACCTCCGGCGCTACGCGCAGGTCCTGGCGGCGCGGGGCAAGACCGACCTCAGCTCGGTCACGCCAGTCGACGTGGCCGAGTTCCGGGCGGCGCTGCGCACCGGCGACGAGGATCATCCGCCGCTGGCCAGCACCTCGGTCGGCCGCGCGGTGGTGGCGGTCCGCGGGCTGCACGCGTTCGCGCGCGCCCAGGGCCTGAGCGCCGATGACCCGGCGCGCGAGGTCGCGCCGCCCGCCCCGCCCCGGCGGCTGCCCAAGGCGATCACCATCGACGAGGTGGAGCGGCTGCTCGAAGCGGCCGGGTCGACCGCTGATCCTGATCCGCGCGCGCTCCGCGACCGCGCGCTGCTTGAGTTCCTCTACGGCACCGGCGCGCGGATCTCCGAGGTCACCGGGCTGGACACCGGCGACCTCGATCACCTGGCGGCGGACCCGGCGGTCAAGCTCAGCGGCAAGGGCGGCAAGCAGCGCTACGTCCCGGTCGGCCGCTACGCGGTCGCGGCGCTCGACGCCTACCTGGTCCGGGGGCGGCCCGCCCTGGCCGCCGGACCCAAGGGCGGTATCAGGAAGCGCGTCGCCCGCGGTGTTCCTCAATGCCCGCGGAGGCCGGCTCACCAGGCAGGGCGCGTGGGGGGTGCTACGCGAAGCAGCGGTACGTTCAGGCAAAAGCGATGTCTCGCCGCACACCCTGCGGCACTCCTTCGCCACCCACCTGCTCGACGGGGGCGCGGATATCCGCGTCGTGCAGGAGTTGCTCGGACATGCCTCCGTCACGACCACGCAGGTCTACACTCTGGTGACGGTGGACAAGCTCAGAGAGGTGTACGCCGCCGCGCATCCGCGGGCATTGGGCTGACTTCCGTGTTTTACCGGAAATCTCCGGCGCTAACGGCGCGGTGGCTTGCCCCTGTCCGGCGGGGGTTCTAGAGTCCGGAATCAGTTCGCGACCTCTAGCCCCGGGAGGATGTTACTGGTGGCCGCATCGCGCGTAATGGAGCTTCTGCCGGGAGACATCGGCCCAACTGGCCGTCCGCTCCCCGCATTTCCCGAGCCAAAGCATCTGACGGAGCACGGCCCGGCCCGGATCGTGGCGGTCTGCAACCAGAAGGGTGGGGTCGGGAAGACCACGACCACCATCAACCTGGGCGCCGCCCTCGCCGAGCAGGGGCGGAAGATGCTGCTGGTGGACTTCGACCCGCAGGGCGCGCTCTCGGTCGGGCTCGGCATCCAGCCGCACGAGATCGACTCCACGGTCTACAACCTGCTCATGGAGCGGGGCGTCACAGCCAAGGACGTCATCTTCCCGACCGAGATCCCGAACCTGGACCTGCTGCCGTCTAACATCGACCTGTCCGGCGCCGAGGTCCAGCTCGTCTCCGAGGTCGGCCGCGAGTTCGTGCTCGGCCGCGCGCTGAAGTCGGCGGCGAAAGAATACGACTTCATCATGATCGACTGCCAGCCGTCCCTCGGCCTGCTCACGATCAACGCCCTCGCCTGCGCCAACAGCGTGCTCATTCCGCTTGAGTGCGAGTACTTCGCCATGCGCGGCGTCGCCCTGCTGATGGAGACCATCGAGAAGGTGAAGGAGCGGCTCAACCCCGACCTGGCGATTGATGGCCTGCTGGGCACAATGTACGATTCGCGCACCTTGCACACCCGGGAAGTGCTCGGCTCGATCGTGAACGGCTTCGGCGACAAGGTATTCCATTCGGTGATCAACCGCACCATTCGGTTCCCGGACGCCTCCGTGGCCGGTGAGCCCATCACCAAGTTCGACTCCTCGTCGATGGGGGCTAATTCCTATCGTGAACTGGCCAAGGAGGTTCTTGAGCGGTGGCGCACCGACGGGGTAGGGACCGCCGGGTAAGCACGCACGGCAAGAACAGCCCGGTCGTACGGCGCGTCCGGGCTAGCATTGAATGACGATGAAGATGATGACGCAGGCCGAGCCGGATGACCCGCACGCCGGGACGGGTACCTTCGAGGTGCACCTTGACGTCTTCGAGGGGCCGTTCGACCTGCTGCTCGGGCTGATCTCCAAGCACAAGCTGGACATCACCGAGGTGTCGCTGTCCCAGGTCACCGATGAGTTCATCGCCTACATCAAGCAGCGCTCCGGCGGCTGGGACCTGGACCAGGTCTCCTATTTCCTCCTCGTCGCCGCGACCCTGCTCGACCTCAAGGCCGCGCGGCTGCTGCCCTCGGGCGAGGTGGAGGACGAGGAGGACCTGGCCCTGCTGGAGGCACGGGACCTGCTCTTCGCCCGGCTGCTGCAGTACCGGGCGTACAAGGAGGCGGCCGCGGTGTTCGCCGGCCGGATGGCGGCGGCAAGCAAGCGGTTCCCGCGGCGGGTGCCGCTGGAGGCGCGGTTCGCCGGGCTGCTGCCCGAGCTGCTGTTCGCGATCGGCCCGGCCGAGTTCGCGGCCCTCGCCGCCCGCGCGCTCACCCCCAAGGCGGCGCCGGTGGTGTCGACCGATCACATCCACGCGGCGTACGTCTCCATCAGGGAGCAGGCGGTGCTGATGGCCGGGCGGCTGCGCACGCTCGGCCGCGCGTCCTTCCGGCAGCTGTCGGCGGGCGCGGCCGGTAACTACGAGATCGTCGCGTCGTTCCTGGCCCTGCTCGAGCTCTACCGCGAGGATGTGGTGGCGTTCGAGCAGGTGGCGCCGCTGGGCGACCTCTACGTCAGCTGGACCGGCGGTGACCGCGAGGTGCTGCTGGCGGCGCCGGGGGCGCGCGGCGGCGATCCCGCCACCGCGAGCGACATGGAAAGCGAAGAAGACTACACATGACCACCAGCGAGACCACCGGCGAGGATTTCGAGAGCGACTCCCCCGGGCTGCGCGCCAGCCTCGAGGCGATCCTGCTCGTGGCGGACGAGCCGGTGCCCGAGGTGCTGCTGGCCCAGGTGCTCGAGCGCCCGCGGCACGAGGTCGACGCCGCCCTGCGCGAGCTCGCCGCCGAATACACCGCCGAGGGCCGGGGGTTCGATCTGCGGGAGATTGCGGGCGGCTGGCGCTTCTATACTCGAGAGGACTGCGCGCCGCTGGTCGAGCGGTTCGTCCGGGACGGGCAGGAGGTCCGGCTCACCCAGGCGGCGCTCGAGACGCTGGCGGTGATCGCCTACCGGCAGCCGGTCAGCCGGGCCCGGGTCTCGGCGGTGCGCGGCGTCAACTGCGACAGCGTGATCAGGACGCTCGTGCTGCGCGGGCTGGTGGAGGACTCCGGGACCGATCCGGAGAGCGGCGCGATTCTTTACCGCACTACCGGCTACTTCCTGGAGCGGCTGGGCATGGCGTCCCTGGACGAGCTGCCCGACCTGGCGCCCTTCCTGCCGGAGAACATTGAGGACATCGAGGACAATGAACGGACGCGGGCGTAAGCCGGTGGATCAGCCCAAGCCGGTCGAGCTGTCGCCCGAGGCGCAGGCCCGGCTCAGGGCGCTGCGCAGCATGGGCTTTGAGGACGACGACCGTGATGACTTCGCCGACAGCGCGGGCGAGCGCGACGACCTGGCCGACGTGCCCGGCGGTGTCCGGCTGCAGAAGGTGCTGGCCGCGGCGGGGGTCGGCAGCCGGCGGCACTGCGAGGAGCTGATCGGCGCGGGCCGGGTCGAGGTCGACGGGCAGACCGTCCGCCGGTTCGGCGCCCGGGTGGACCCGGAGAACCAGATCATCCGGGTCGACGGCAAGCGCATCCCGTCCCGGCAGGACATCGCCTACCTGGCCTTCAACAAGCCGGTCAAGGTGCTGACGGCGATGACCGACGACCGCGGGCGCAAGACCATCACCGACTTCCTCGGCGACCGGGCCGAGCGGCTCTTCCACGTGGGCAGGCTGGATTACGACACCGAGGGCCTGATGCTGCTCACCAACGACGGCGAGCTCGCGCACCGGCTGGCGCACCCCAGCTACGAGGTGGCCAAGACCTACCTGGCCGACGTGCCCGGCCCGATCCCGCGCGACCTGGGCAGACGGCTGACGGCCGGCGTCGAGCTGGAGGACGGGGTGGCGGTGGCCGACAAGTTCCGGGTGATCGAGCAGGCCGAGAGGCGGGCGCTGGTCGAGATCACGCTGCACGAGGGGCGCAACCGCATCGTCCGCCGGATGCTGGCCGAGGTCGGCCATCCGGTCAGCCGCCTCGTCCGGATCACGGTCGGGCCGATCAAGCTGGGCAATCTGCCGCCCGGCAGCACCAGGGACCTCACCACCAAGGAGATCGGCGAGCTGTACGCCGCGGTCGGCCTGTAGGGTTCCGCGGCGCAGTAGCCTTGAGGACCAAGATCGTTAGGAGCAAAGGACGTGACAGTCAGGGCGATTCGCGGCGCGATCCAGATCGATGCCGACGAAAGGGACGACATCCTGGAGGGCACCGCGGAGCTGGTGACCGCGGTGATGAGCCGCAACGAGCTCACCCCCGATGACGTGATCAGCGTGCTGTTCACCGTGACCCCGGACCTGACCGCCGAGTTCCCCGCGCTGGCGGCGCGCAAGCTCGGCTTCCACGCGGTGCCGCTGATGTGCTCGACCGAGATCCCGGTCCGCCGGGCCATGCCCCGCGTTGTCCGGCTGATGGCGCACGTCGACACCGACCTGACCCGCGCCGAGATCCAGCACGTTTACCTCCGCGGCGCCGTCGCCCTGCGCCAGGACATCGCCCAGTTATGACCATGCCCGCGCGGGTGCTCATCATCGGTACCGGGCTGATCGGGACCTCGGCTGCCCTCGCGCTGCGGGCCAAGGGCGCCGACGTCTTTCTCAGCGACTCCGACCCCGCCGTCGCGCGGCTGGCGGCCGACCTCGGGGCCGGCCTGGTGGTGCCGGACCTGCGGGACGCCAAGGGAATCGCCGACGTGGCCGTGCTCGCCATGCCGCCCGCGTTTGTCGGCCCTGAGCTGCTGTCCGCGCAGGACTGCGCCGTCGCCGACGTGTACACCGACGTCGCCAGCGTGAAGGGGCTGCCGGTGGCCCAGGCGCGCGCGCTCGGCTGCGACCTGGAGACCTACGTCCCCTCCCATCCGCTGGCCGGACGGGAGCGGCAGGGGCCCGCCGCCGCGCAGGCCGACCTGTTCCTCGGCCGGACCTGGGCGCTATGCCCGCTGCCGGAGACGTCGCCCGGCGCGGTGGCGGCGGTGACGGCGCTCGCGGTCGCCTGCGGGGCCGTTCCCGTCACCACCGACCCGGACACCCACGACCGGTGGGTGGCGCTGATCTCGCACGCGCCGCACCTGGTGGCGGTGGCGATGGCGGCCCGGCTGGCGCCGTCGGCGGTGCCGGCCGAGGCGCTCAGCCTGGCCGGGCAGGGGCTGCGCGACGTGACCCGGGTGGCGGCGGGCGACACCGCGCTGTGGACGCAGATCCTGCTGGCCAACGCGGGCCCGGTCGCCGACGTGGTCGCCGCCGTGGCCGAGGACCTGGCCGCCGCCGCCCGCTGCCTCGCGCAGGCCGCCGCGACCGAGGCCGCGACGGCTGGCCCCGGGGGAGTGGCCGGGCTCCTTGACCAGGGGCGGGCCGGGGTCGCCCGCATCCCCGGCAAGCACGGCGGCCGCCCGCGGAACTTTACCGTGGTCCAGGTGGTCATCGCCGACCGGCCGGGGGAACTGGCCCGGCTGTTCAACGCGGCGGGCGCCGCCGGGGTGAACATCGAGGACATCCGGCTTGAGCACTCGCCTGGCCTGCCGGTCGGCGTGGCCGAGCTCTCCATCCGCCCCGACCAGGCGGGGACCCTGCTGGACGCGATGGAGGCCGGCGGCTGGCCGGTCCGCCGCTAGCGGTTAATGGGTGGCGCGCTGCCGGGTGGAGTGTGCGAAGCTTGACCTCATGACCAAGAGCGCGAAGCAGGACGCCAACGCAGTCCCGGCGGAGACGGCCGAGACGGAGTCCGCCGCCAAGCCCGTGGCTGACGAGGCGGCCGAGGACGGCGAGAAGCCGGCCATCGACGATGTTAAGGCCAAGTTCCGCGAGGCGCTCGACCGCAAGCGCCAGCACCACGACGAGGGCCAGGGCAAGGGCGGCCACGAATCCGGCAAGGTGAGCGGGGCCCACGGCCCAGCCGCCAGCCGCCGGAACTTCCGCCGCAAGAGCGGCTGAGCATCAGCGCCTGCTCGCCGTTAACCGGCGTAAACCGCCGGGCCCGACGGGACAGGCGCGCCCGGTACCATTTGGTCGTGGGAATCTCATTGTCGAGCGGGTTCGTGGTGGCCATCGACGGGCCGTCGGGGTCCGGCAAGTCAAGCGCGGCCAGAGGCGTGGCCCGCTCGCTCGGCCTGCGCTACCTGGACACCGGCGCGATGTACCGGGCGCTGACCTGGTGGCTGATGTCGGTCGGGACGGACACCTCCGACTCCCAGCTGGTCGCCGCCCGGGCGGCGGAGCCGGTGATCGAGGTGTGCACCGACCCGGACGAGCCCTGGACCCGGGTCAACGGACAGGACATTTCCCGCGAAATCCGTACCGAGGCGGTCTCCGCCCAGGTCAGTGCGGTCGCCAGGGTCCAGGCGGTGCGCGATCACCTGATCGCGGCGCAGCGCGCCGCCATCTCATCGGCGGACCCGGGCATCGTGGCGGAGGGCCGCGACATCGGCACCGTCGTCGCCCCGGGCGCACCGCTTAAGGTGTTCCTGACCGCCGACCCGCAGGCGCGGGCGCGGCGGCGGGCGGCCGAGCAGGGCATCGCGGCCGACGCGACCGAGGCCGCGCAGGCCCGGCGTGACCGGCTGGACGCCGCGCAGTCCGCGATGGCGGCCGACGCGGTGCTGCTGGACGCGACCGAACTGAGCCTGGCCGAAGTGATCGACGAGATCGCCCGGCTGGCCCGGGAATGCAGCGAGCTGGCCTGCGCGGGGGACAAGAGCAGTAGTTGACACCAAACAGACGCGGGGCGAGCTAAGTGGAATCTTCAGACATCACCGGCGACGAGGCCGGCTGGGTGGACATCGGCGACGTGGCCGACGCCGACTTTGACGACAGCGGCTTTGACGACGCCGACTTCGGCGACGCCACCGGCCCGCTGGGCACCGGGTCGGCCGGCCAGCCGGTCCTGGCCGTCGTCGGCCGCCCCAACGTCGGCAAGTCGACCCTGGTCAACCGCATCCTCGGCGCCCGCCAGGCGGTCGTGCAGGATGTGCCAGGGGTGACCAGGGACCGGGTCACCTACGACGCCAACTGGCGCGGCCGGACTTTTACCTTGGTCGACACCGGCGGCTGGGTGGCGCGCGCGGAGGGCCTGGCCGCCCAGGTGGCCGAGCAGGCCAGGATCGCGGTCGACCTGGCCGACGCCGTGCTCTTCGTGGTGGACGCGCGGGTCGGCGCCACCGATGAGGACGAGGCCGTCGCTAACGTGCTGCGCCGGGCGGGCAAGCCGGTCGTGCTGGTGGCCAACAAGGTCGACGACGCCCGGAGCGAGGCGGACGCGCTCTCGCTGTGGTCGCTCGGCCTGGGCGAGCCGGTCATGGTCTCGGCCATGCACGGACGGGGCAGCGGCGACATGCTCGACCTGGCCCTGGAAGCCCTGCCGGAGGCACCCCGCGAGCGGCTGGGGGAGACCGGCCCGCGCCGGGTGGCGCTGATCGGCAAGCCCAACGTCGGCAAGTCCTCCCTGCTCAACAAGCTGGCGGGCGAGCAGCGGGCGGTGGTCGACTCGGTCGCGGGTACCACCCGCGACCCGGTCGACGAGCTGATCGAGCTCGGCGGCACCACCTGGCGGTTCGTCGACACGGCGGGCATCAGGAAGCGGTTCAGGGACAGCCAGGGCGCCGACTACTACGCCACGCTGCGCACCCAGGGCGCGCTCGACCGGGCCGAGGTCGCGGTCGTGCTGATCGACGGGAGCGAGCCGCTCACCGAGCAGGACCTGCGGATCCTGACGATGGTGGTCGAGGCGGGCCGCGCGCTCGTCATCGCCTACAACAAGTGGGACTTGGCCGACGAGGAGCGCCGCTACTACCTGGAGCGGGAAATCGAACGGCAGCTCTACCACGTCCGCTGGGCCCCCCGGGTGAACATCTCGGCGACGACCGGCCGGCACGTCGAGCGGCTGGTGCCGGCCATCGAGCAGGCGCTCGCGGGCTGGGAGCAGCGGATCTCCACCGGGCAGCTCAACACCTGGCTGAACGCCCTCATCGCGGCCACGCCGCCGCCGCTGCGCGGCGGCAAGCAGCCACGCGTCCTGTTCGCCACCCAGGCGGGCATCAGGCCGCCGCACTTCGTGCTGTTCACGACGGGATTCCTCGAGGAGACCTACCGCCGGTTCATTGAGCGCCGCCTGCGCGAGGACTTCGGCTTCGCGGGCAGCCCGATCAAGGTCAGCATGCGCATGCGCGAAAAGCGCGGCAAGGGCGGCGGGGCTGGCGCCAAGGGCGGCGGGGCGGGCGGCAAGAGCGCCTCCCGCCGGCCGTGATAGCGGGACTGCTTGAGGTAGACCGGCGGCGCGTATGGCACCCGTACGGGCCGATGCCGGGCACGCTGCCGCCGCTGGTGGTGGAGTCCGCCGCCGGGGTGCGGCTGCGGCTGGCGGACGGGCGGGAGCTGGTCGACGGGATGTCGTCCTGGTGGGCGGCCATCCACGGGTACGCCCACCCCGCGCTTGACGCCGCGGCACGTGACCAGCTCACCCGGATGAGCCACGTGATGTTCGGCGGCCTGACGCACGAGCCCGCGGTCTCCCTGGCCGACCGGCTCGTTGCGCTCGCCCCGGACGGGCTTGAGCACGTCTTCCTGTGCGATTCCGGCTCGGTCAGCGTCGAGGTCGCGGTGAAGATGTGCCTGCAGTACTGGCGGTCGGTGGGCCAGCCCGCCAAGTCCAGGCTGCTGACCTGGCGCGGCGGTTACCATGGGGACACGTTCATGGCGATGTCGGTCTGCGATCCCGAGGGCGGCATGCACCGGATCTGGGACGGCGTGCTGCCCCGGCAGGTCTTCGCCGGGCTGCCGCCGGCCGGGTTCGACGCCGGCCTCGACCAGGCCTACGCCGATGAGCTGGGCCGGCTGCATCGAGTCAAACGCGGGCCAGCTGGCGGCGGTGATCGTGGAGCCGGTGGTCCAGGGCGCGGGCGGGATGCGCTTCCACGACCCCGGCTACCTGCGGGTGCTGCGCGAGGCCTGCGACGCCCACGGCGTGCTGCTCGTCTTCGACGAGATCGCGACCGGTTTCGGCCGCACCGGGACGTTCTTCGCGGCCGGGCACGCCGGCGTGGCGCCCGACGTGATGTGCGTCGGCAAGGCGCTGACCGGCGGGTACCTGACGCTGGCGGCCGCGCTGTGCACGGCCGAGGTCGCGTCGGGGATCGCACGGGGAGAGCTGCCAGTGCTCGCGCACGGCCCGACCTTCATGGGCAACCCGCTCGCCTGCGCGGTGGCCGGCGCCTCGCTCGACGTCCTGCTGGGCGACCAGACCTACCCGCGCGGCTGGCAGCCCGAGGTCGCGCGGATCGCGGCGGGACTGCGCACCGGGCTGGCGCCCGCGTCCGGCCTGCCCGGTGTCGCCGACGTGCGGGTACTCGGCGCGATCGGCGTCGTCCAGCTCGACCGGGACGTCGACATCGCCGCGGCCACCCGGGCGGCGATCGGGGCCGGGGTCTGGCTCCGGCCGTTCCGCGACCTGATCTATACGATGCCGCCCTACGTGTCCGGCGACGGCGACGTGGCGGCGATCTGCGCGGGCGTGCTGGCGGCGGTCACCGCGGCTACCGCGGGGGCGGTCAGCTAGCTGCCGTGCGGCGACCGGTCCGACGGCAGGTGGAACCAGACCGTGGTGCCGGCCGGATCCCGCAGGTACCCCCACTGCGCGGTGAGCTGCTGCACCAGGTACAGCCCGTGGCCACTGGTCGTGAGCAGGTCATCCTTGACCACCGGGGTGCCGGGCGAGCCGTCGTCGATGACCTCCACCAGCACGCCGTCCGCCACATCGACCACGACGATGGTGACCGTGCCGCCCGGCGCACCGGAGGCAGTATGCAGGATCGCGTTCGTGACCAGCTCGGACGTGAGTAAAGTGGCTGTGTCGGCGTCTACCATTGGCGTCTTGCCGACGGCGGAAAGCGTCCGCGTGACAAAGGCGCGGGCACCGGACACCTCCTCGGGGCGGCCGGGGATCGTGGCCGAGCCGAGGATCGCGGCCCGTTGATCACAGCCAGGCATTAGGGGGGCCGCCCTGGCGGTGGAGCGGCTCTTCAGGGGGGTATCCATCGTGCGCTTGCCTCCCGTGTGGCGCATTTTGGTACTGCCAGAGAGTTTCTGTCCGACCGTCTGCATAGCTCGATCTATTTCACAATAAAATCAAGCCATATTTCCGACAAGCACCATATGCCCGATTCATGATTTTTCATGATCATCGGTGACCTGCATCGGTGACCGGTCGGCCGTGGCCTCCCCGTCGGTCGCCGCAGTCACCATAATGCAGCTGCAAGCCCACGCAGCGCAAGTGCGTGAGACAAATTTTGCAGATGAAATCCCGTCTGGGATTTCGTTCCGGGTCATTTACCGGTAGGGTGCTGCATGTCAGGAACGGCTGGCGCGATCTGTCCTGCGCGGTCGTGGACGCGACGCCTTAATGACATCGGCAGAGTGTGATGGCGTCCGCGCTGGAAGGGGTGGTCGGCGTTGACTACCGGCCCTACCGTACGTAGGCGGCGACTCGGCACCGAGCTGCGCAGGCTGCGCGACGCCAACGGGTTCAAGCTCGAGGAAGTGGCCGCGCACCTGGGCGTGGCGCCCTCGACGCTGTCCCGCATCGAGACCGGCAAGGCGCCTACCAAGTCGGCCTACCTCAACCAGATGCTGGAGATGTACGGCGTCTGCGACCCCGAGCAGCGCCAGGTCCTCGTCGACATGGCCCGCGAGGGCCACCGCAAGGGCTGGTGGGCGGCCTACGACGACGTGCTGCCGAGCGGGTTCGACATCTTCGTCGGGCTTGAGGCCGAGACGGCCTCGATCCGCGGGTACGAGATCTCGGTCGTGCCCGGGCTGCTGCAGATAGCGGACTACGCGCGCGCGGTGCTGCGCGAGATGTTCCCCCGGCACGCCGCCGAGCAGATCGAGCGCCTCGTTGACCTGCGGATTGAACGGCAGCGGAGGCTGGACGACGATCCGCCGCTCGAGCTCTGGGCGATCCTCGACGAGGCCGTGATCCGGCGGCCGGTCGGCGGTACCACGGTGATGTGCGCCCAGCTTGAGCACCTGCTGGCGATGGCGGACCGGCCCGGCCTGACGGTGCAGATCCTGCCGTTTGCCTGCGGCGCGCACGCCGGGCACGGCGGCCCGTTCACGCTCCTGGAGTTCCCCAACCGGTCCGACTCCGAGGTCTCCTACGTTGAGTCCGTGGCCGGCTACATCTACCTGGAGAAGGACCGGGAGGTGCGGCTCCGGGCCGAGGCATTCGACCGGCTCAGGGCGGCGGCGCTGGCCCCCGGCACCTCCGCCGACATGATCGCGCGGGCGGCACAAGATCTTCGCTGAAGCCCTGGCTACTGGGGTGGCGGCCAGGGGTGCACAGAAAAATAGGGGAACAAAAATGGAGGGAAACGGATGGAGAGGAATGTAGAGCGTCTGCACTGGTTCAAGAGCAGCGCCAGCGCTGCCGGCAACTGCGTCGAGGTGGCGCACCTGCCCGGCGGCGGTGTCGCGGTCCGCGATTCGAAGGACCGCGCCAAGACGCCGCACGTCTACACCCGCCACGAGTGGGAGGCGTTCCTTGTGGGCGCTAAGAACGGCGAGTTCGACCTGCCGCTGGCGTAGCCAAGGAAATGCCGGGGGCGGGTTCCCGCAGCACGCGGGGGCCTGCCGCCGGCATCACTCGTCGCCGGAGATCTCCAGCTGCCTGATGATCTCATCCAGGATGGCGGGCGTCTCCTGCGGCTCGAAGGCCACGATCGACAGCCGCTCCATGGCCAGCAGGTAACGGTCGACGTCGGACTGCTTGTCGAGGTAGAGCGCGCTGGTCAGGTTCTCCACGTAGACGATGTCGGGCAGGTCCCGCTCGGCGAACCGGAGGATGCTGAACCCGGTCGGCGCCGCGTGCCCGCCCACCCCGTACGGGATGACCTGCAAGGTGAGCGTCGGGCTGTGGCAGGCCTCGCGCAGGTAGCGGAGCTGGTCAAGCTGAACCTTGGTGCCGGCCACCGGGCGCCGGAGCGCCGCCTCGTCCAGGACGATCCAGAGCTTGAGGCGGCCGTCGCGGAACCGGCGCTGCCGCTCCTTGCGCAGCACAACCAGCCGCTCCGTCTGCTCGACGGGGAAGTCGCCGAGCGCGAGGACCGCGGACGCGTACTCCTCGGTCTGCAGCAGCCCGTGGATGAACTGGGCCTCGTACACCCGGATCGAGCGCGCCGCCTCTTCCATGCCGACGTAAGCCTGGAACCAGTCGGGCAGGATGTCGTTGTACCGGTGCCACCAGCCAGGGCGGTTGGACTGCTCGGCCAGGGTGAGCAGCTGCTCGCGCTCGCGCGCGTCCACCCCGTACAGCGTCAGCAGGTCGAGAACGTCGATCTCGCGGATGGCGTTGCGGCCGAGCTCGAGGCGGCTGATCTTGGATTCCGACGCGCGGATCTTGGCGGCCGCCTGGCGGGCGGTGATGCCCCGGGACTCCCGGAGCCGCCGCAGGTGCGAGCCAAGCAGGATGCGCAGGACGGTTGGGCCCTCGGAAGAATCAGGCACGCCACCGACCTCCTCAACTCGCACGCAATTGCGCCGGCCGGGTCCGACCTCGTGCGGTCACCCAATGATATCGCATATGCGATTCCAGGTCGGCTATCCGACCCTTACATTAGCGCTTAATGTCGGCCAGCGCACGCCGTCCGGGCGAGGTTTCGACGGCGATCGCGCCGCAGCGGTCACAGGCGTTGTGCATGCACAAACCCTATGAATTGTGCATGCACAACGGGCGTGGCCCGGCTGGGGCTCGGGGGAGGTCCGCCCGGCGGTCCGCCGCCGCCGGATTTACCCCCGGACGGAATTGCGCCGTGAATAATCCGTGAATTCATCCGCCCTGAGCTACCGGTAAGGCTCACGATACCAGCGGCCGGAGGCAATTGCGTGAGATACTTTTCCTAATCGCCGCATTACCCCATAAGGCGCTGGCCGGCCGCGGGGGCGTAAGATGCACAACCATGCGCTACGGAACCTTGGGGCACTCTGGCCTGCTCGTGTCGGAGGTAGGCCTCGGCTGCAACAACTTCGGCGGCCGTCTCGATGTCCAGCAGACCAGGGCGGTCGTCGACGCCGCCATCGACGAGGGCATCACGCTCTTCGACACCGCGGAGACCTACGGCGGCGCGGGCGCGTCCGAGCTCGCGCTGGGCGAGGTGCTGCAGGGCCGCCGGGACCAGATCGTGCTCGCCACCAAGTTCGGCCATCAGAATGCCGACATGGGCTACGGCCCGGCGGTGGGGGCCAAGGGCGGCCGCGGCTACATCAAGGTCGCGGTGGAGAAGTCTCTCACCCGGCTGCGGACCGACTACATCGACCTGTACCAGCTGCACACCCCGGACCCGCAGACCCCGATTGAGGAGACCCTGGCCGCGCTGGACGACCTGGTGACCGAGGGCAAGGTCCGCTACATCGGCCACTCCAACCTGGCCGGCTGGCAGATCGCCGACGCCGCCCACGCCGCCCTGGCGGGCGGCCGCACGCCGTTCATCTCCGCGCAGAACCACTGGTCACTGCTTGAGCGCGGCGCCGAGGCGGAGGTGCGTGCCCGCGGCGCGGCACTTCGGCCTCGGCCTGCTGCCTTTCTTCCCGCTGGCCAACGGCCTGCTTACCGGCAAGGTGCGCCGCGGCCAGGGCGTCCCGGCCGGCACCCGGCTGGCCGAGCCGCGGCGGGCCGGCTACGTCACCGAGGCCAAGCTCGACGCGGTCGAGGCACTGATCGAGTGGGGCCAGGAGCAGGGCGTCTCGATCCTGCAGATCGCCATCGGCGGCCTTGCCGCCCAGCCCGGCTGCTCCTGCGTGATCGCCGGCGCGACCTCCGCCGAGCAGGTCAGGGCCAACGCCGCCGCGGGCCAGTGGCGGCCGACGGATGACCAGCTCGCCGCCATCGACAAACTGGTCCCGCCCGCGCCGTAAAGCTAAGCTCCCAAACGGGCGCCCGGGTGCTGCCGCTAGTGCACGTCGGCCAGCAGGTTCTTCGGCCACCAGAGGATCGTGTACTGGCCGACGTCGTAGGTGCGGCTGGGTTTCCCGAAGGTGGCCAGGACAGCCTGCCGGTCGGTGAACCCGGGGTAGCCGCTAACGCCGGGGAATAGCACCACGAAGTCCGCGGTCGAACGGGCCGGGTCGTACCAGTCGCCCTTGATCTCCGACGAGTAGAAGACGACCCGGTGGTCGGCGACCGTCACCGGGCGCACCGCGACCCGGCCGCCACTCGTCAGCGTCACGATGTTGGCCTCCCAGTAGCCGGACAGGCCGGTGCCGATCGGGTGGCTCTCCAGCCATGACGTGAGCGGCGCGGCCTGCGGCGGCGCGATCGGCGCGGTCAGCTCCAGGCCGAGCCCGGCGAGGTACCCGGCCAGGACCACGGCGAGCGCGGCGGTCCCCGCCCGGCGATAGCGCGGGGCGCTTAGACACCGGCCGATCTCGCGGCCGGCCAGCGCGGCGGCGAACGGCAGCGCGGGCGCGATCTCCCGGGCGGAGGCGACATTGAAGACGTGGGTGGTCGCGACGAATGAGACGAAATTGATCACAATCCCGGCCAGCAGCAGCTGGCTCACTAGGTCCGCGTCCCGGCGGCCGAACCGCCAGCCCGCGACCGCGATCCCGGCCGCCGCCGCCGCGACCCCGACCAGGTGCAGCACGACGAAGGACGTGGCGGCGCCCGCCGGCAGGCCGAGGAAGTCCGCGCCTGGCAGCAGCAGCAGGCACTGGGCCGCGATCGGCAGGTTGTGCCCGAAGATCTCACCGAGCGGCGCCAGCTGGGTGCCGAGCGGCCGCTCGGTGTAGCCGCCAACCGCGTGAATGACGTGATAGGCGACCTGCGCGACGCCGACCGCGACGAGGGCCCCGACCGCCAGCGCGATCTCCTGCCGATCGCGATGCGAACGCCCGCCCGCCCCGCGCCACCCGGAACGCGCAGACCACGATCAGCGGGACCACGCCCGCCAGCGCCGCGATCGAGTCAGCGAGCTGCGCCCACGCGAGCAGCAGCGACACGACCACCGGCAGCCACCAGCGCGGCTGTCGGACGCGGTCAAGGATGAGCAGGATGAGAAGCAACGGCACCGACGTGCCGAGGTGGTCGGGGGAGGAGACGAGCACGTTGGTGCCGGAGCCAAGCTGGGGGGCGAGCATGATCCCGACGGCGAGCGCCACCCGCAGCACCGCTTCCCGCCCGGTCGCCGTCCCCTTGGCCACCAGTGCGGCGAACAGCACCACCAGCGTGTAGGTCATCGCCGCGGCGACGTGCACCGCGTTCTGATTGAACCCTCGCACCAGTTCGACCAGCATGTACTGCGGAAGCTCGGTGGTGTAGAAGGTGACGTCGGCCAGCGCCCAGCCGTGCAGCAGCAGGTTGCCGTGGAGCATGTCCCAGGCTGCCAGCGCAATCGAGGAACCGTCCGAGTTCACCGCACGAGTACTGGCTAGGCGCAGATAGACGGCGAAGGCGATGAGTGCGCCGGCCGTCCACCCGCCGCCGATGAGCAGCCGCCGCAGCGAACGCCGGCCGCGGCTGGCGGCCGCGTCGTCGCCGGCCGTCGCACCCGGCCGCGGGCCGGCCGTGCCGGTAGCCGTCGCGCGAGCGCCTCCAGTCGAGTCCACCCGCATATTTCACCATGGGCAGGCAGCAACGGGAGCGGATGCGGCGAAGACCACCGCCCGTTCCTGATGCTGCGAGACTTTGAATTCGCCGGAAAGAAAGTATTGCGAGCAATGTCACAGTAAGCGGTGTTATCCGGCGGTCGCGGCAATCGGCGATCCTTAGTGCTGTCTATGACCATTTATCTGGCCCTGGCGCTGATCGCGGCCGGTGCGGGCGGCGGGATCGCCGCGTCGGTGGCCAGCGTCGCCAGCGTGGTCTCCTACCCGGCGTTGCTCGCGCTCGGCCTGCCGCCGCTGGCCGCCAACGTGACCAACACGATGGCGCAGGTGTTCTCGGTCCCCGGCTCGGTGCTCGGTTCCCGCCCCGAACTGGCGGGCCAGCGTGACCGGGTGCTGCGGCTGTGCGCCGTCAGCGCGGCAGGCGGCGCGCTGGGCGCGGCGATCCTGCTGCTGGCGCCGCCCGCGGCCTTCGCCTACGTGGTCCCGGTGCTGATCGCAGCGCGTCGGTGGTGCTCATCATCGCGCCGCGACTGCGCGCCCTCGCCCCGCGCCTGGCGCCGAACGGTCGCGCTGGCGGCTGGCGGCGATATTTGCGTGGCGGTCTACGTGGGCTACTTCGGCGCCGCGGGCGGCGTGCTGATGCTGGCGCTGCTCGCCGCTACCCTGACCGAATCGCTCATCCGCGTCAACGCGATCAAGAATGTGGTGTCCGGCGCGGCCAACCTGGTAGCGGCGCTCATTTTCGCCCGCTACGCCCCGGTCGACTGGGCGTTCGTGCCACCGCTGGCGCTCGGCTTCGGCGTCGGTGCCTACACCGGGCAGCACCTGGTCCGGCACCTGCCGGTCCGGCTGCTGCGGGCCGTCGTCGCCGTCGCGGGCCTGGCCCTGGCGGTCAAGCTCGGCGCGAGCGCCTACCGCTGATAGAGGCGAATCCCGCGGGAGCTATGCAGTGTCGCTCATGGCGCGCGCCCAGCGCCTGGCGAGCAGTGCGGTGCGGGCGGCCAGCCAGCAGGCGAGCGCCGCCCAGATGCCGGGCAGGCCGAGCCAGTGCAAGCGCAGGACCGCCAGCGCGAGCGGCGCGAATGCGAAGCTGGCCAAGATCATCGCCCGGCGCATCGCGGTGTAGTCGCCCAGGCCGAGGATGATGCCGTCGTAGACGAAGGCCAGCGCGGCCAGCGGCTGCGTCAGCGCGGCGCAGACCAGGGCGATGACCGCTTGGTGGCGCACCGCGGGGTCGGTGGTGAACGCCCGCGGCGCGGCGAACGCGAGCGCGAAGGTGATTACCGCGAGCCCGATGCCCGCGGCCAGGCCGAGCACGAGGGTCCGGTGGGCGGCCAGCCGGGCGGCCTCCCGGTCGCCGGTGCCGAGCGCGGCGCTGACGTAGACCTGGGCGGGCACGGCGAACGCGTCGAGGGAGAGCGATAGCAGGTACCAGACCCGGTAGGCGACCTGCTGGCCGGCCAGCGGGACCGGCCCGAGCCGGGCGGCGACGGCGGTGACGGCGAGCGGCACCACCCCGAGCGCGATCGTCCGGACCGACAGCCGGTGGCCGTCGCGCAGCAGCGCGCGCAGTTCCGGGCTGGCCGGCCGTCGCGGCGGCAGGGCCGAGCGCCGGGACGCGCGAGCGTAGGCCGCGGCCGCCGCCAGCTGCGCGGCGACGGTGCCCCAGGCCGAGCCGGCCAGCCCCGCGTGCAGCCCGAACACCAGGACCACCTCCAGCGCGACGTTGAGCACGTTCGCGCCGAGCGCGATCCGCAGCGGTGTCCTGGTGTCCTGCTGCCCGGTGAGGTGCCCGTTGCCGGCATAAGAGAGGTAGAGGAAGGGCAGCCCGATCGCCGAGATCCGAACGTACTGGCTGGCGGCGGTACCGATTTCGCCGCGGGCGCCGAGCAGCCAGGCCGCGTACGGGGCGACGAACACCAGCACCACCGCCGTCACCGCGCCCCAGCCGGCCGCGACCGAGTAGGCGGCCCCGACCGCACGGGCGGCGCTGTCGGCCGCGCCGGTGGCGGTGTTCCGCGCCACCTCGGTGGTCGTCGCGGTGGCGAGGAAGATGGCGAGCCACGCCACCAGCGAGAGCACGCTCACCGCGATCGCCAGCGCGTCCAGCGCTGACCGGCCCAGATGACCGACGATGGCGGTGTCAGCCAGGTTGTAGAGCGGCTCGGCGGCGATCGACCCGAGGGCGGGGACGGCCAGCTTGGCGATGCGCCGGTCGAGGTCGAGCACGGGCCTCACTATAAAACCCAGGATGAACTAGGGGGTTCTAAGCAGACCCACAGAAACGCCAGATAACATGGCTGCACCTTAATGGTCACGATTGGATATCGGTGCGGAGGTGCGTGGGTGCGGACGACCGCGGGTGGGGCGTGAGTTACGGCCGTAGGCTCAGCGGCGGGCGGGTCACCCGTGTTTCCGTTGCCCTGTGCGCCGTCGGCGGGATCGCGGCGCTGCTGCTGCTCTCGGCTGGCAGCGCCGGCAGCGCCAACCGGGCCGACGGCGCGCGGCCGGCGAAAACCGGAGTCCCGGTCGCGCAGTCGGCCGCGGAGCCGGCCGCCAACGGGCGATCGTTCGGCGGGGTGGCGGCCGTGGGGGCGCTGTTCACCGAGACCGGCGGCAAGCTCGGCCCGCACTTTTGCACTGCCAGCGTGGTCAACAGCGCGGCCGGGGACCTGGCGCTCACCGCGGCGCACTGCGTCTACGACCGCTCGGGGACGATCGTGTTCGCGCCCGGCTACGCGATGGGCACGGCCCCCTACGGCGTCTGGCCGGTTACCGAGGTCTACACCGACACCGCCTGGGACTCGGCTCAGGACGCGGACCATGACGTCGCGTTCCTCAAGCTGGCGGACGCTCCGGACGGCGTGCCGATCGAGAACGTGACCGGCGCGGAGACCCTCGGCGCCGGCCTGCCGTCGGGCGAGCTCGTCCAGGTCATCGGCTACCCGGACGACGCCGCCCAGCCGGTCTGGTGCGCCGGCCTGGCGAAGGGCTACAGCACCACCCAGCTGGAGTTCGACTGCGGCGGGTACCCGGTGGGGACCAGCGGCGGCCCATTCCTGGCCGACGTGAACGCGGCGACCGGACAGGGCACCGTCATCGGCGTGATCGGCGGCTACCAGCAGGGCGGCTACACCTCGGCGGTGTCGTATGCCGCGTCCTTCGGCAGTGCGGTCGCGGTCCTGTACGCGCAGGCCCAGGCGGGCAGTTTAGCCGGATATGCCCGGCCCGGCCCGGACGCCGCCCCGTCCGGTACCGTTAGATTCTCGTGACCCAGATTCAGCAGTTGCCGGCCCCGACCGCGCAGGTGCGGCTGGAGCGGACGCTGCTCGTCGTGGGCGTGGTCGCCCTCGGCTTCAACCTGCGGACCGCGATCGCCAGCCTGCCGCCGATCTTCCCCGAGCTTGAGTCGTCCCTGCACATTTCGACCGCGACCGTCGCCCTCCTCGCGGCCACCCCGGTCATCTGCTTCGGTGTCGTCTCCGGCTTCGCCGCCGCGCTGGCCAGGCGGCTCGGCGAGGAGCGGATGCTGTTCACCGCGATTGTCGCCCTGGCGGCTGGGCTGCTGGTGCGCGCCGCCGCCCCGGGCGTGGCCCTCTTTCCCGGCACGATTCTCGCGGGCGCCGCCATCGCGGTCATGAACGTGCTGCTCTCCAGCCTGATCAAGCGGCGCTGGCCCGAGCGGGCCGGCTTCCTGATCGGCCTCTACATCACCGCCCTGTCGGCCGGCGCGATCGTGGCCTCGGTCGCCAGCGTGCCGCTCTGGCAGGCCACCGGCGGCTCGATCCTGATCACCCTCGGCTGGCTGGCTGCCCCGGCGGCGCTGGCGGCGCTCATCTGGCTGCCGCAGTTGCGGCGGGTGGCCCCGGCCGTCGCCGCGACCCCGGTCCCCGCCGCGATCGCCGTGTACCGGTACGCGCTCGCCTGGCAGGTGATGTTCTTCATGGGCCTGCAGTCCCTGATCTACTACGCGACGCTGTCCTGGCTGCCGTCGATCCTGCGCGACCGCGGGGAAAGCGCCGCCGGGGCCGGCTACCTGCTCGCGCTGATGGGGGTGGGCAACCTGGCGGTCTCGCTCATCGTCCCGGTGGCCGCGCAGCGGATGCGGGCTCAGCACGCGCTGGTGATCCCGACCGCGCTGGCGGTCGCGGCGGGCCTGGCGGGCCTGGTCTACGCCCCGCTCGGCGGCGCGGCGGTCTGGGCGCTGATCCTCGGGGCGGGGCAGAACGCGGCGCTCGCGCTGGCCATCTTCTTCACCGCGGCCAGGGCGCCGCACCCGGCCGCGGCGGCCTCGCTGTCGGCATTCTCCCAGTCGGCCGGCTACCTGCTGGCCTCCCTGGGCCCGATCGGCGTGGGCTTGCTGCGCTCGGAAACCGGCAGCTGGACCGCGCCGGTCGCGGTGCTGCTCGTGCTCACGGCTATCCTGCTGGTCGCGGGGTTGCTGGCCGCCCGCCCCCGCACGCTGCCCGTCGGCCAGCCGTAGTCGAGGGAGAAGCATGGCTCCGGCGCCCGTCGGGTTCGACTTGGACATGACGCTGATCGACTCGCGGGAGGCCATCCTCGGCTCGTTCGCCGGAGTGGCGGCCGAGACCGGGGTGGCGATCGACCCGGCCGGGGTGGACAGCCGGCTCGGCATCAAGCTGGAAGATGAACTCGCGTACTGGCTGCCGCCTGAGCAGATCGGGCCCGCCATGGGCATCTACCGCTCGCACTACATGCGGCTGGCCGGGCCGCTGACCCGGACGCTGCCCGGTGCCAGCGAGTCGCTCGCCGCGGTCCGCGCGGCGGGGGCGCGGGCCGTCGTGGTCACCGCCAAGCTTGAGGCGACGGCCCGGCTGAGCCTGGACGCCCTCGGGCTGGCGGCCGACGCGGTCTTCGGCGACGTGCACGGCCCGCAGAAGGCAGTGGTGCTCAGCGCCATCGGCGCCGAGATCTACGTCGGCGATACCCCGGCCGACATGGCCGCCGCCGTGCTGGCGGGTGCGCACCCGGTCGGCGTGGCCACCGGATCGTTCACCGCCGCGGAGCTCCGCGCGGCCGGCGCGGCCGACGTTCTGTCCACGCTGACCGCGTTTCCCGCGCTCTATGCCGCTCGGGCGACGTAACATTCGTAACTTAAGACGGCCGCAAAGAGTTTTAAGATCCGGTAAGGTTCCGAGGTGAGTTCGGTTCTGGAACGCCAGGGGGCTGGTACGGCCAGTGATAAGTCGGTAGGGACCCGCGTTCTGCTGGTCGGCCTCGCCGCTTGCGTCGTTGTCCTCGGCGGATGGCTGATTTACGCGTTCTCGCATCCGGAATCGACCACCCTGTACCCGGTGGACCTCGGCGTCTACCGCAACGGCGGCCTTATCGTCCGGCACGTGCGCCCGCCCTACGACGGCAAGCTGGCGTTCCCGCTGTACGACTGGCCGGCCAATAACCAGGCGCTGAAGTTCACCTACACGCCGTTCGCCGCGCTCTTCTTCGCCGTCGTCTCCTTCGTGCCGTGGTCGGTGCTGCCCCGGCTCACCCAGGTGGCGAACCTGGTCTTCCTGTTCATCGCCGCCTGGTACACGATGGACGCGCTCGGTTACCGCAACCGCCGGGTCCGCCTCGGCGGCGCGCTGCTCGGGGTGGCGGCCGGGCTGCTCACCGAGCCGGTGTACCGCACCCTGTACCTAGGGCAGATCAACCTGCTGCTGATGGCGGCGATCATCTGGGACCTGCGCCAGCCGGACAACCGCCCGTGGAAGGGTGTCGCGACCGGGCTGGCCGCCGCGATCAAGCTCACCCCGCTCGTTTTTATCCCGTACCTCATCTTGACCAGGAAGTTCAAGGCGGCCGCGGTGGTGGCCGGCACCTTCCTGGCCACGATCGCGCTCGGCTTTGTCCTCCTCCACCACGACTCAAGGCAGTACTGGCTGCACGGCCTGTTCATCCAGGACGGCCGCACCGGGTTCGTCGGCTGGACCGGCAACCAGTCGCTGCGCGCGCTCACCACCCGGCTGGCCGGGTCCATCCACGCGGGGACCGTGCCCTGGCTGATCCTGGCCCTGGTGATGACGGTGGTCGGCCTGTGGGCCGCGGCCGTGCTGGACCGGGCCGGGCATATGATGCTCGGCCTGCTGACCGCCGCCCTCGTCGGCCTGCTCGACTCGCCGATCAGCTGGGATCACCACTGGGTCTGGGTGGTGCCGGGGATGATGGTGGCCGGGCACTACGCGGTGCGGGCCTGGCAGGCGGGCAGGCGGCTTGTCAGCGTCGGCTGCGCGTCACTCGTGGCCGCCCTGCTGCTGATCTTCGCGCCCTGGCCCGGCAGCTTGTGGGGCCTCCCGACAACGGGCCCGGGCGACTTCACCAAGGGCCTCATCTGGGCCGGTCCTTACACTCCGGTCAAGGTATTCATCGCGGTCGGGGACCAGCCCTGGTTCAAGGAGTACCACTGGTCGGCGCTGCAGAACCTGGCGGGCAACGCCTACATCCTGGCCGGCGTCGCCCTGCTGGTACTGCTGGCGGCAGTCGCCGCGCGGTGCCGCCGCCAGCTCCGTCAGGCCGATCTGGCCGCTAGGCTGCAGACTTCGCCAGACGCGGTCGTCCGGCCCGCTTGAGCGGGCGGGCGGCGACCAGCATCTCGCCCACCGACTTCTCGGTCACCAGCGCCGAGAACGCGTCGGCGTCCATCGTCACCCGCCGCGGCAGTTCCTCGCCCGGCAGGTAGAGGTCGAGCACCGCGACCCGGAGTGTCTCCTTCTCCAGTCCGAGGGCCTCGTCCGCGAGGACCTCGATTTCCACCGGCCCGTCGCCGAGGTCCGGGTGCTCGTGGATCACGATCCGCGCGAGCACGTCCTCCCGCATGATGAGCTGGCCGCTGAGATCGCTAAAACGAACAGTCTTCTGACCCATGATCCCGACCCCTTCAGGGAAAATGATTTCTGAATAATACCTGCTTGGCTCAACTATGCCGCAAAACTGTTCGTGTTGTCAAACGCGTGTTCTAGGGGCAATCTACCAGCCGAAACTACGCTCGACCGGGTGCCACGCGGTGGCCCGGCTGACGCGCGGCCCGGATTACAGGGGCTTCTTCATCTGCTGGGCCATGACGTCGTAGCCCAGGCTGTCGTACAGCGACCGCGCCACCTTGTTCTGCCCGTGCACGTTGAGCCCGAGTGACGTCATGCCATGCGATCGCGCCTCGCCCTCCGCCAGCAGCATGGCCTCCCGCCCGTAGCCGCGCCCCCGGTGGGCCGGGTCCACCTCGATGTTGTAAACCCACGCCATCTGCCGGTCGGGATCGGGACCCGGCACCGCCAGCCAGAGCCAGCCGACCGACTCACCCCCCGCCAGCAGGCGGTAGACCAGCTGGCCGGGCGTCTCGAACCCGGCGTGGAAGCTGCGCGCGCTGTCGTTCCTGGCCTTCTCCCACGCGTCCGCCTCGGACATCGCGCCGGAGGCCGCGATGTGCTCCGCGTACCCGGCCAGCTGCCTCGGCATCCACTCGTCCCACTCGGCCCGCGTCATCGGCCGCAGCGTCAGCTTTGATTCGCCCATCCGAACATCTAACTCCACCCCCGCGCCTGCCGCGAGGCCGCGTTATTGTTGCCGTGATGAAAGACGGCACCGCTTCCCGTACCGCTCGCAGCGTCGCCGCGCACCGGCTTGAGTACGCGCGGGCCGCGGCGGACTACGGCGACCCGGCGGCCGACCAGGCGCTCACCGCCGACGTGGCCGGCGGCGAGCTGCCGGCCACGAGCCGCATGCACGAGTACCTGCGGGGCCGCACCGCCTTCTTCGACCAGGAGGTGGTCGACTCGATCGGCGCGGGCGTGCGGCAGGTCGTGATCGGCGGCGCCGGCTACGACGGCCGCGCGCTGCGCTACGCCAAGCCGGGCGTCCGCTGGTTCGAGGTCGACCATCCGGCCACCCAGGCCGATAAGCGTGAGCGCCTCGCCCGGCTGGCCGTCGATACCGGGCACATCCGCTTCATCCCGGCCGACTTCATCACCGACCCGATCGCGGAGCCGCTGATCGCGGCCGGCCTGGACCCGGGGCACCCGGCCCTGTTCCTGTTGGAGGGGGTCGCCGTTTACCTGGATCCGCCCGTCGTGGGGCGCGTCCTGACCGAATTCCGCGCGGCCGCGGCCTCGGCGGCTCGCTGGCGATCAGTGTCTCCATCGCCAATTCCACCTCGCAGTCGCGCGCGCGGTTCCGGGAGTGGGTGGCCGCCCACGGTGAGCCCGCCCGGTCCGAGTTCAGCTACCAGGAGGCCCGCGATCTGCTGGCCGCGGCGGGCTGGGCCCTGCGCGCTGCCGCTGGACAGCAGCGGGCCCTTGGCCTGCTGATCGCCGACGCCGCCGCGGCGCCGTGATGACCACGCGGCCGGCGCCAGCGGGCCGGGCAGGCCAGGCGCTCCCGCTGTCCGCCCTGCTGTCGCAGACCCTCGTCGCCTTCACCATCGAGGCCGACAACGAGGCCGAGCACCGGCTCCCGCACCGCACCACCGCGCTCGGCCTGTCGGACGGCGCCCGGCCCGGCGCCCCGTGGATGACCTCGCTGCTGATGTGGGCCAACTGCCTGCGCCACCTCCCCGACCAGGGAATCACGCTGGCCGAGCTGCGCCGCCGGGCGCGGACCGACACCAATCTGGACGGCATGCGCCGCTGGCGGTACGTGACCTACACCCCCGACCCGGGCCGCGGCAAGCGCCCGAAGCCCGCCGCCATCGTCGCGCCCACCGCCCACGGCCGCCTGGCGCGCGAGGTCTGGCAGGCCGTCACCGGCGATATCGAATCCCGCTGGCGCTCCCGGTACGGCCCCGGCGCGGTTGAGGAACTCCGCGCCGCGCTCGCCGCGATCGTCACTGGGCTGGAGCCGGGCCTCCCCGATTGCCTGCCCATCCTCGGCCACGGCCTCTACAGCCGGACGCCGGCCCAGCCGGAACCGCCCGCGGCCGGCACCCGCGTTACCGCGGATATCTCCGCCCTGCCGCTGTGGGCGCTGCTGTCCAGGCCGCTGCTCGCCTTCGCGCTCGCGTACGAGCGCGAAGGCGGGCCGTCGCTGGCGGTCAGCGCGAACGTCCTGCGCGTGCTGACCGAGGCCGGCCTGCGCACCCGCGATGTGCCCGCCCTGGCCGGCGTCTCCAAGGAGGCGGTGGCGATGGCGGCGGGCCTGCTCGGCAAGGGCCGTCTGGGCGCCGAGGGACCGGACCCGGCGGGCGGCCGCTTCAGGGTCATCCGGCTGTCCGCCGCGGGCGCCGCCGAGCGCGAGGAGTACCACGCCCGCGCGGCCGGCATCGAGGACGGCTGGCGTGACCGCTTCGGCGCGCGGCGCGTCGCCGCGCTCCGGGCGGCGCTTGAGCCCCTGGCGGCCGGCGACCCGCCCCCGCTTTTCGCCGCCCTTGAGCCCTACCCGGACAACTGGCGCGCCCGGCTCGCGCCCGTGGCGGTCCTGCCGCATTACCCGATGACCCTGCACCGCGGCGGCTACCCCGACGGCAGCTAGCCGCTGACCGCCGGCCTGCCGCGGCCAAGCCGCCGGTGGACCGGGTGCGGAAGGTGGGGGATGAGTAGGACAGGACTGGGGTAAAGCAGTAGCAAGGAGGTATCACCATGCGTCTTGGCAGGGAACAGGCGACAGGCTTCGTCGAGGACACCGAGGCCGAGCCCATCGCGTCCGCGGAGCTCGCGTCCGACGCGCCGGTACTCGCCCAGCTGACCCCCGACTCCCCACCGCAGCCCGCGGTCATCGCAGGCTGACCTGATAACAGTAAGAAGCCAGCGGCTGCTCCCGGAGGTGCCAAGCGGTGGTTCGGCTGCTCTCGTGGTCGTCAGGTCCGGGACGCGATGAGCACCCGGACCATCCGTTCACCGGCTATAAGCTGGCCCACGCGGCGCTGTCGGCCGACGGCACCAGGACTGGCTTCGCCGGGCTGACGATGGGCGCGGGCCGGGTGTACGGCGTCATCGCCGAGGCATCCTGTGTCTGGAACAGTCACCACGCCCCGCCCCGCCGCTGGTGCGGCTGCGGTTTCTACTGCCTGCACGCGCTGACCGACGCGCTCTCGCTCGGCTGCGCGACCGAGAACCGCTCGGCGCTGCTGATCGAGGTGGCCGCGTCCGGCCGGTACATCCGCTACGAGCGCGGCCTGCGTTACAGCAGGCAGCGGGTGCGCGCGATCAAGCAGGCCGCGTGCGCCTGCGGGCGCCCGGCCACCGCCCTGGCCGACGCCGGCAGCGGCCTGGTCGGCTGGCGGCACCTGGCCCCGGTCTGCGACCTGTGCGCGGCCGGCCTGCCGGTCATGACCCTGCGCGAGTTCGCCGCCCGGCTCGACGGCCGGGTCCGTATCGACGACCATCAGGACGGTATGGCTCTGCCCGGTATTGCGGCCGTGCCGCTGCAGGCGGCGGGCGAGCCGCCGTATGCGCTCCTCGCCGCCGAGATCGCCCTGCTGCACGCCCGCCTCGATGACCTCCAGGGGCGCCTGGAAGGCTGAGCCGGCCAGCAAGATCGGCCGCCGATGGCCTGGTCACCGGCTGGCGCGGCCTAGATTGGCTCTGTGACAGCAAAGGCCCTAGCCGCGTTGGCTCCGTGGGCTGCGGGCGCGCTTCCCCGCACGGGCAGGCCCTGATGCAACTGGCGATCTTGCTGTCACTGGCGGCGTGCCTGTGTACCGCTACCGGCTCCGTCTGCCAGCGGCTGGGCGCGACCAATCTGACCGGGTCCGGCGCCAAGTCGGGCGGCTTCGACCCCTGGCTCGTCTTCCGGCTGGCCCGGCAGTCGGCCTGGCTGCTCGGCTTCGCCTGCATGGTCGGCGGGTTCGCGTTCCAGGTAGCCGCCCTGCGCTTTGGCCCGCTCGCCCTCGTGCAGCCGATCCTCGCGGTCGAGCTGCTGTTCGTCTTCGGCTGGCTGGCGCTGCTGCCCGGTCCTCGAGGGATGAGCGCGAGCGGGCGCGACTGGCTGGCGGTGGTCGCCATGTCGGCCGGCGTCGGCGTCTTCCTGCGCGCGGCGTCGCCGTCGGGCGGCCGCCCGACGGCGCCAGCCGGGCTGTGGTGGCTCGCGGCCGGCGCCACCGTGGCCGCCGTCGCGATCGCCGTCGCGCTCTCCGGAAGCGTTTTCGGTGCGGCGGCGTCAGCGCCGCGCCGGGCCGCCTGGCTCGGCATCGCGACCGGCATCGCCTGGGGCTTCGTCGCCGCTGTGATCAAGGAGCTCAGCTCGCGGGTGACCGGCGGCCCGGCGGCGATCTTCAGCAACTGGTCGGTCTACGTGCTGATGGCGGCGGGTGCGGCGGCGCTGCTGCTGGCTTCGCACGCGATGGCCGCCGGGCCGCTGGCGGCGTCGCAGCCCGGCTTCACCATCCTCGACCCGGTGACCGCCACCCTGCTCGGCGTCGTCTTGTACGACGAGCACCTGACGACGTCGCCGGGCGCCCTGACCGCCGAGCTGCTGAGCCTGGTGGTGCTGGCCGCCGGCGCCCGCACGCTCAGCCACAGCCGCCTGATCGCCGGTCCGGTCAGCGGTGGCCGGCCGCCTGCCTGACCGCGGCCGTGATCGCGTGCGCGTCTGGCTGGACGGCCGTGCCCGCGACGAGGACCGTCGGCGTCGACTGAACCCCGGTAGCGGTCGCGCGCGCCGTCACGTACGACGGCCAGTCCAGGTAAGGCGCTTGGGTCAGGCAGGAAGCGAACGCCGTATCGGGCAGCCCGATGTTACGGCCGATGCCGGCTAGCTGGGCGTCGGTCAGGCCGGGTCCGCCCTCCGGCGGCTGGTCAAGGAAGAGCGCGTGCGCGTAGTCCGGGAAGCGCCCCTGGTCAGCGGCGCAGCCCGAGGCGGCGGCGGCTCGGGTGGAGTAGTTCGTGGTCGACGCCTGATCGAGGAAGTTCATCGGGTGGTAGGCGAGGCTTATCAGCTTTTCCGCGATCAGGCCGGCCAGTGATGGCCCCGCCGAGAGCTCAAATCGCCGGCAGAACGGGCACAGGAAGTCGATGAACGCGTCGACGCGGACCGGGCCGTCCCCGGTGATGATCCCGTCGCCTTCAGCAGTCGCGCCGGCCGGAATGCGGCTCGGGATAATCGGGTCGGTCATGGCCTCTCCGGAGTCTTGAGACGGCAGCGTTTCGCGGGTATCAAGTTCGCGGGTATCAAGTCTGCCACTGCACCTGCCTGCCCGATGGCGGCGGTGATTCCTTCCGGGTTGAGCCGACGCTGACATCGGCGCACTTCAACCAGAGTGCGGTGCTGGGCCGCGCACAGGATCAGTCACTTGACTGCGGCCCGGCGAACCATCCTGGGCCCGAGCGATCAGCCGGCCGCCGCGAGCGCCAGGATCGCGTGGTCGACCGAGGCGCGCGAGCAGTTCTTCACGCTCATGTGCATCTGGGTCTGCAGCTGAGGGCCCCCCGGCGGGAGCTGCACGATCGCCGCGACTCCTTGTGCCGACAGCGTCCCGTCCGGTCCGGCGTAGCCGACGGCGAGGATGGCGGCGCCGACGGGCAGCTGGCTCAGGCTGGCGTCGAGCACGCTGACGCCCGTTTCGGCGGAGGTGGTCACCGGAACCCGGGTGCCATCGGCCGTGACGACGGTGAAGCCGGTGGTGCTCGCGTCCGCTACCGTCCCGGAGATGACGACCGAGCCCGTCCGCGGCTGCAGGTGCGCCTGCGCCGTGCTGCCGATGAAGACGAAGAAGGCCGCGAGCGCCCCATGGGAGCTTGAGGCCCACGCGGTAACCGACGCTCCGTTCGTGATGTCGGCCAGCAGCGCTCCGCCCGCGTTCTTTTTGGTGGCGGCCGTCGTGGTGACGGTCAGCGATTGACCGCTGGACGTCTTGACGACCAGGTTGCTGCCGTTCACCTGCTCGAGCGTCCCGCTGGCCTGCTCGAGCACGGGGCACCCGCTGACCGCGGTGAGGACCGGCTGGGCGCTTGAGCCACTGGATCGGTGCACCTGCATGAACCCGGTTCCGACCCCGACCCCGACGAGGACGACGAGTGCCGCTGCCACGCTGCCGGCCACCAGCAGGGTGCGCCGCACGGGAACCCCAAGCACCCGCCGCCCGGCCCCCTGCTGCGTGGCCGGCTGGGCGGGCAGGATGGGCACGGTGCCCAGTGCCGCGTCCGGCGCGGCGGCCGCCAGGCCGCGGACCCCGTCGGCGACGAGGTTCCACCGGTCTGCCTCGAGCAGGCACTGCTGGCAGCCGGCCAGGTGCTCGCGGGCCGCGTCGCCGATCGAAACGCCGTTGGCCTCGGCGATCAGGTCGCCCAGGTCCAGATGCGGGGAGCGGGTGCCGGTAGGATCTGCGTTCATCGGATCTGGCCCTTCTCGTTAAGGATCCGGCTGAGTGCGGCGCGCGCCGCCGTCAGGCGGCTCTTCACCGTCCCGACCGGGATCTGCAGCACGGCGGCGACCTCGGGGAGGCTGAGCCCGGAGCCGAAGACGAGGCCGAGCAGCTCCCGGTGGGCGGGCCCGAGGTCGCGGATGGCGACCCGCACCTCGGCCAGCTCGGCCCGGTCCAGGGCCGTCACCTCCGGCCCCGGGCCGGAACCCGGCCGCTGCGCCAGGAAGGCGTCGTCCACCACCCGCAGCCGCTGGCCGCGGAGCCGGTCCCTGGTCTGCCGCCGGGCGATGGCGATCACCCAGGTACGCGCGGACGACTCGCCGCGGAAGGCGGCCGCGGAGCGCCAGACCGCGAGCATCGTGTCCTGCACGATCTCCTCGGCCAGCACCCGCTCACCGGTCACCAGCAGGACCTGCGCCAGGACCACCCGGCCGTGCTCACGGTAGAACGCCGCCATCGCGTCCTCGTCGCCCTGGCCGATCCGGCACAGCAACCAGCCATCGTGGGTGGCGGGGTCGCGGCTGGCGGCGAAAATCGCCGCGCCGACGTCCCGGTCAGGATCGTTCACCTGTCGCCTCCCTGAAAGCATCGCTTGCAGAGTAAGTAGCAACAGGCGGCGATGCGGTTCGGCCCGCGGCCGGCATTTCTCGGCTACGGGTGCAGGACGCCCAGGATCCCCTCGCCGTACTTAGCCAGCTTCGATTCGCCGACGCCGTTGATCGCGGCGAGCTCGGCCAGCGTCGCGGGCGCGGTCACCGCGATCGCGCGCAGGGTCGCGTCGTGGAAGACCACGTAGGCGGGCACGCCCTGCTCCTTGGCGGTGGCACCGCGCCAGGCGCGCAGTTCCTCGAAGACCGCCTCCTGCCCGGGAGTCAGTTCGGCCGCGGCCGGCTTGGCCGCCCCGGCTGGGCTGCCCGCGGCGACGCGCACCCCGCGCAGCCGCGCCGCCTTGGGCGACGGTGCGTCCACCCGCAGCGTGACGGCGCGCTGCCCGCGCAGCACCTCGCCGCTCGCCTCGGTGATGCCCAGCGTCTGGTACTCGCCCTGCACCGCCAGCAGACCCTGCGCGAGCAGCTGCCGCACCACCCCGCGCCATTGCGACTCGTTCAGCTCGACGCCGATGCCGAACGTCTTCAGCTCGTGGTGCGCGTTCTCCGACACCTTGACGGTCTTCTTCCCGAGCAGGATATCGATGACCTGGCCCGCCCCGTAGCGCTGGTCCCGCTCCCGCTCCAGCCGGATGATGGTGGACAGCAGCTTCTGCGCGGGAACCGTGCCGTCCCAGGTCTGCGGGGGAGACAGGCAGGTGTCGCAGTTGCCGCAGGCCGCGGTGCGCTCGGAGAAGTAGGCCAGCAGCTGCGTCCGGCGGCAGTCGGTGGCCTCGCAGAGGGCGAGCATCGCGTCCAGATGCGATGCCATCAGCCGCCGGTGGGCGACGTTGCCCTCGGAGGAATCGATCATCCGCCGCTGCTGCACCACGTCGGCCAGGCCGTAGGCGAGCCAGGCGGTGGCCGGCTGGCCGTCCCGGCCGGCCCGGCCGGTCTCCTGGTAGTAGCCCTCGACCGAGCGCGGCATGTCCAGGTGCGCGACGAACCGGACGTCCGGCTTGTCGATCCCCATCCCGAACGCGATCGTCGCCACCATGACCAGGCCGTCCTCACGCAGGAAGCGCGCCTGATGATCGGCCCGCACCCCGCTGTCGAGCCCCGCGTGGTACGGCAGCGCCGGGATCCCGTTTTCGGTCAGGAACGCCGCGATCCGCTCGGTCGAATCCCGCGAGAGGCAGTACACAATCCCCGCGTCCCCCGGGTGCTCGGTGCGCAGGAAGTGCAGCAGCTGCTTTTTCGGTTCATTCTTCGGAACGATCCGGTATTGCACGTTCGGCCGGTCGAAGGACGACACGAAGAGCTTGGCGCCGGCCAGCTTGAGCCTGATCGCGATCTCTTCCCTGGTCGCCTGGGTGGCCGTCGCGGTGAGCGCGATGCGCGGCACGTCCGGCCAGCGCTCGTGCAGCACCTGCAGCTCCAGGTAGTCGGGGCGGAAGTCGTGGCCCCACTGCGACACGCAGTGCGCCTCGTCGATGGCGAAGACCGAGACCTTGGCCGCGTCAAGCAGCCGCAGGGTGGCCTCGGTCCGCAGCCGCTCCGGCGCCAGGTAGAGCAGGTCGAGCTCGCCCGCCTTGAACTGCTGCTCGACGACGTGCCTGGTCCCCGGGTCCTGGGTCGAGTTGAGGAAGTCGGCGCGGATGCCGAGCTGGCGCAGCGCCTGCACTTGGTCCTGCATGAGCGCGATCAGCGGTGAGACGACCACCCCGGTGCCCGGCCGGACCAGCGCCGGGATCTGGTAGCAGAGCGACTTGCCGCCGCCGGTCGGCATCAGCACCAGCGCGTCGCCGCCGCCGACCACGTGGCTGATGATCTCCTCTTGCCGGCCGCGGAAGGAGTCGAAGCCGAAGACCCGGTGCAGCACGGTCGCCGCCCGCTTCGGCCCGTCCGGCACGCCGGCCACACGGGGGCTTTCCGGCGCGGTCACGGGAACGCCGGTGTCGGTGGGCTCGCTGGCGTCGCTCGGGTCAAAGGGGGAGGACACGCGGCAATCCTACGGGCCGCCGCCGACAGTCGGCGGCAGTGCGGCCAATCGCGGGTCACGCCGCTAAACTCGCGGGTATCACTGAACCCGTACGGCGCATCCGGCCGGCCAACGCCGTCCCGCTGGTAGCCGGCATCCTGATTGGCGCCGCGATCGGCGCCGGCACCGCGGTGGTGCAGCCGCATCTGGGCCTGCCGTGGTCGCCCCTGGTCAATTCGGCCAGTCCCTGGCTGCTTGGCGGGTTCGCGGCCGGCGCGCTGGCGCGGAGCCGCGGCCCGGCGGTCGGGGCGGGCCTGCTCGCCTGCCTGGTCGAGGTCCGCACCTTCTACTCCACCGCCACCGCGATCTCGTTGCCCGTCGACCACAGCGTCACCGCCTTCTGGCTGGCCTGCGCGCTGGTCGGCGGCCCGGTGGCCGGCCTGGCCGGCTGGGGCTGGCGGCGGGGGACCGGCCGCGCCCGGGCCTACGGCGCCGCGTTCCCTGGCGGCACGTTCATCGCCGAGGCGGTCGGGGCGTACGGGCTCCGCCTGCACTACCATCCCGCTGTCGCGCTGTTCCTGCTCATCGGGGTCGCCCTGCTCGGCCTGCTGGTCAGGCACGCGCCCTGGCCGGGCATCCTCGCCTGGACCGCGGTCTTCGTGGTGGCGGGCGCGCTCGTCTACGGCCCGCTGCTCAACGTGGTCGTCGGCATTAACTCTGGCGGCGTCAGCTTCGGCCCGTTATTCGGCAGGCTCGTCGAGGCGGACGGCGATCACGCCCAGCAGGATCAGCGCGCCGCCGAGGAACTGGGTGGTGGCCGGGGCCTGGTGCAGCAGGATCCAGGCGAACGCGACCGCGAACAGCACCTCGGCCATCGCCACGAACGAGCCGAACTTCGGGCCCAGCCTGCGGGCCGCCGCGATTCCGGTGACGTAGGCGATCGCCGCCGCCGCCAGGGACAGGCCCAGCAGCGGGATTACCCAGCTGACCTGGCTGCCGAGCAGCGCCACGTCGTGGGTGGCGAACCGCAGCGGGACCAGGCCGGTCAGCCCGAGCGCGACTAGCAGCACTGACCCGATCACCATTCCGCCCCAGGTCAGCACCAACGGGGGCAGTCCGCCGGAATTATCGGCCGACTGGAAGAAGTAGACCGCCATCGCCACCGCCGCGGCCAGCGCCCACAGCACACCGGGGACGCTGACGGCAACCGAGCCGGACAGGTCGAGCATCAGCGCCAGGCCGCCCAGTGCCGCGATCACTCCGCCGACGGTGAGCAGCCGGGGGCGCTGCCCGTGGCGCAGCCAGAGCCAGCCGACGATCAGCACGATGCCCATGTACTCGAGCAGGATCGCGATGCCGACGTCCATCCGCGCGATCGCGTTGAAGTAGCAGACCTGGCACGCATCCACGCCGACCAGGCCGAACGCGATCATCTGCCAGGCCCCCCTGCGCAGCAGCGACCAGCGGCCGCGCAGCGTGAGCAGCGCCGGGAGGGTGAGCGCCAGCGCGGCGATCCCGACCCGCCCGAGGACCGCGCCGGCCGGCGACCAGCCGGCCGCGATCAGCGCCGACCCGAACGTGCCGGACGTGCCGAAGCACATCGCCGACACCAGCCCGATGAGCACCCCGGCTGACCGGCGTGAGAGCCCCAGCGCGGGAGATGCCGCGACCGGGCTGTCCACTGCTCCCATCGTGGTCATGAACGCTCCCCTGTAAGTGGTAAAACTGAAGTACGCCTATGACACTAGCGGGGGGCTCTGAAAGGAGTCAAATGGCTTTTGCCCATGACACCGAGGTGTCCCTCAACGCCACCGCCGCCCTGGTGAACACCGGCCGTGGCGGCGTCGAGGAGCTGCCGGACGGCGCCGCCCTGGACCGGTTCGTCTCCGACTGGCAGTGGACCGGCAGCCGTACTCGCGACCAGACCGAGCTCGCGGCCGTGCTGCGACTGCGGGACCGCCTCGCCCGGCTCTGGGAGATGACCCCGGACGAGGCGGTTGACCTGGTGAACACCCTGCTGCGCGACGCCAGCGCGCTGCCGCAGCTGGTCAAGCACGACGGCTGGGATTACCACATCCACGCGACGTCGCCCGACGTGCCGCTGGCGGACCGGATCGCGGTCGACGCGGCGATGGCGGTGGCCGACGTGATCCGCTCCGCCGAGTTCGGCCGCCTGCGGATCTGCGCGGCCGACGACTGCGACGACGTGCTGATCGACCTGTCCAAGAACCGGTCCCGCCGGTTCTGCGGCCTGACCTGCGCCAACCGGGTCAACGTGGCGGCCTACCGCTCCCGCCGGACCGCCAGCTGAGGCTCAGGCACGAATGACCGTTGGCCGGGATGATGTCCCGGCCAACGGCCATCGCGTCGTGCTGAGTGGGGGCAGAGGCTGTCAGCTGGCCATCTGGTTGTTGCCATTGGCCAGGTAGTTGGCCAGGGCGGCCTGGGTGGCGGCGTTCATGGTGCCGGTCTGGGGGAGACTGGCCTGGCGCTGCAGGTCCTTGATGGCGGCGATGGTCTGCGGGCCCATGATCCCGTCCACGGGGCCTTCGTAATAGTTCAGCTGGCCCAGTTCCTGCTGCAACTTCTTCACCGACGCGGACGGGACCACGGCCGGGGCGGCCGGAGTGGTCGGCTGGGCCGGGTTGGCCGAAGCCGGGGCCGGGGCAGAGGCCGACGCAGCCGGGCTGCCGCTGGTGGCTGCGTGGTTGTGGGTCAGGCCGGTGGCGGCCAAGACGATCAGGGCCGCGGCGATGACCGCGCCGATGACGATGGCCCAGATGCGGTACCAGGACGGACCCTGGTTGCCCGGGCGGGGGGCGCGGTAGTTGGTGTCGGGCTGGCTCGTGGCCGGGCGGTCGTAATACTGGGTGCTCATGGCGGGTTCTCCGTGTCCTTGGGCTTGTTCTTCGCTGGTAAGTCCAGTTTCGATCGAGCCGAGAACAAAAACCCTGGGGAAACTCCCCAGTTGTCAGTCCCTGGGAATCCCGCGGCCAGTCAAGTCATGCGCCGTCCGCAGAAGAATTCCCCAAGTCCGGCCGCCGGGTTACGCTCAGCTTGACCCAATTGCCCACGTCGCGGGCCTTAGTGAGGTGGTGGTCCGGTGCAAGATCGGCAGCCGTCCGAAGTTTTCCTGGGCCGGGCGGCGGAGCTTGCCCAGGTCGCCGACGTCATCGCCCGGGTCGAGGCGGGGCAGCCGTGGCTAGTGGACATCGAGGGTGACCCGGGGATCGGGAAAACGGCGCTGGCCCGGCACTGCCTGGCCGGGAGCAGTCTGCGTGTTGCCGCGGCCCGGGCTGACCAGGCGGAGTCCGATCTGGACTTCGGGCTGGTGGACCAGCTGCTGCGGGCCGCCGGGCGTGACTCCCAGCTGGTCGTGCCCGTGGGCGGGGCCCGGCCCGGCGGTCTCGTCCTTCGCGGTGGGCGCGCGGCTGCTGGACATGGTGGGGGACCAGCGGTCTGCGGGGCCGGTGGCGATCCGGATCGACGACCTGCAGTGGGCCGACAGCAAGTCCCTGGAAGCCCTGACGTTCATGCTGCGCCGGCTGACCGTGGACCCGGTGCTCGCCCTGGTCACCTACCGGGGGCCCAGCGACCGCCTGCCGGACGCGGCCCAGCGGCTGCTGTCGAGTATGGAGAGCCGGCTGCCGATAACCCTGCAGGGCCTCGGCCTGGACGAGGTGGCGGCCCTGGCGTCCGCGCTCCGGGCCCAGCCGGTCCCGGACGCGGTGGTCCTGCGGCTCTATGAGGACACCGGCGGGCACCCGCTGTACCTGCGCACGCTGCTGAGCGAGGGGGGCGGCTTCGATCCCGCGGCGCCAGGGCGGCCGGCGCTGCCCCGGTCGCTGGCCGCCGCGGTCGGCGAACATCTGCGCGGGCTGCCGCCGGAGACCCGCGTGCTCCTGGAGATGCTGTCGGTGCTGAACCTGCGCCTGCCGCTGGCCCGGCTGGGTCAGGCGGCGCAGATCGGCTCGCCGAGCGCGGCAATCGAGCCGGCGGTGGCCGCCGGCCTGGTGGAGTGGTGGCCGGACGAGCCTGCCTGCCCGGTGGCGATCCGTCACCTGCTGGTCCGGGACGCGATCTACGCCGGCGTCTCGGTCACCCGGCGCCGCGCGCTGCACGGCCGCGCGGCCTCGGTGGTCAGCGACGCGGCCTCCTGGGAGCACCGGGTGGCCGCGCTGGACCAGCCGGACGAGGGCCTCGCCACCGAGCTGGAGGGGCAGGCCAGGTTCGAGGCGGGCCGCGGACGGCTGGCGCTGGCCGCCACCCATCTGCTGTGGGCCTCGGACATCTCCCCGGCCATGGCCGGCCGGGAACGGCGGATGCTGACCGCCGCGATGCACCTCATGCTGGTCGAGGAATCGCGCGGGCTGGCCCTGCGCGAGAGCGCGCAGGCAGCGTCGCCGTCGCCGCTGCGCAGCTGCGTACTGGGCCAGATGGCGTTCACCTCGGGCCAGCTGGGGGAGGCCGAACGACGCTTCCGCGAGGGGCTCGACCAGGCCCGGGGCAGCCCGGTCAGTGCGCCGCTGGCGGCCCTGATCGCCAACCGGCTGTCGGGCACCTACACGCTGCTGGGAGAAAGTGAGCAGGTGATCGCCTTCGGCCGCCAGGCGCTGAGCAGCGGAACGCTGGACCCGGCGGCCGCCAGCCAGACCCGTACCCTGATCGCCATCGGTGTCGGCCAGCTGGCCGGACCGCGCGCCGCCCTGGCCGAGCTCGCCCACCTGGACGCCGATCCGGCCCGGGTCGGCCCCGTCGATATCGACGGCCTGTCCTTTCGCGGCGCGTTCCGGATGCTGGCCGGTGACCTGGACCAGGCTGTCGCCGACCTGACCGCAAGCTCGCGGCTGGCGCGCCAGGGGGCGACCCTCACCCTGGGCCTGCGCTCTTATTTCTGCCTGGCCATGGCCCAGTACCTGAGCGGGGCCTGGGACGACGTGCTGCTCACGGCCGAGCAGGGGTTCTCCGCCGCGGCGATCCACTCCCGCCAGTTCGAGCTGCCGCTGCTGCACCTGTCATCCGCCTGCGTGCCGGCCGGCCGCGGCGCCGCCGAGGAGGCCGAACGGCACGCCATGTTGGCCGAGGAGGCCGCCGCCAGCCTGGACTACGGCCAGGAGCGGGTGTACGCGGCGATGGCCCAGGCCCTGGTCGGCCAGGCGGCCGGTGACTACCTGGGCATGGCCGACGCGCTGGGCCCGTGGCAGGACGGAGCCGCCCTGGACAGCCGCAGCCGGATCTACGCGGTCCTGTGGCGGCCGCTGCTGGCCGAGGGCCTGGTCGGATCGGGCCAGCTGAAGCAGGCGGCCGCGGTCATCGCCCAGCTGCGCGCCGACAGCGGCCCGGTCAGCTACCTGGTCCCGGTCCTGGCCTGGCTCGACGGCTGGCTAGCGGAGCAGCGCAACGCGCCGGAAGAGGCGCTGGCGAGCTACGCCCGCGGCCAGGACGCGCCCGGCCCTCAGAGCCCGGTGTACGCCGCCCGGCTGCTGCTCGCCCATGGCCGGCTGCTGCGGCGCACCGGCCAGCGGCGGCAGGCCATCGAGCAGCTGCGACGGGCCAGCGAACTGTACCGCGGGCTGCGGGCCGCGCCGTTCATCGCCCAGGCCGAGGAGGAACTGGCGGCCTGCCACCTGCCGGGCGCCCCGGCCAGAAAACAGTCGGTGCTCGCCCTGACCAGCCGCGAGACCGAGGTTGCCCACCTGGTGGGCAAGGGGCTGTCCAATCCCGAGGCCGCGGCCGAACTGTTCATCAGCCGCAAGGCGGTGGAATACCACCTGGGCAACATCTACGCCAAGCTCGGCCTGCACGGACGCCAGGAGCTGCGCCGCTTCGTCGCGCAGTGGGCCCAGCCGGCCGCCGTCTGACCGATTCCGGTACTGGCCGGCTCCCCCAGCCGGACTAGGGAGTTTCACTAGGGACTTCGCGCTGCGTAAGACCGACAGTAGAGGTGTAGGCAAAAGCGACAGCGAAACGGAGAACCAAGAAATGAACGCCCCTACCTTCACCCCTAACGACCAGCCTGCCAGCCGACCGGAGACCACCCGGATGGACACCCGATACGCGCCCCAGCAGGAGGTCCTCCGGTTCGCGCCCCGGAACGTGCCCGAGCGGCGGATCGGCGTCGGAGTCGACCAGCAGAAGCTGTGGGCCGGCGGGGCGGCCAGCGCGGTCGTCGTGGGCCTGCTCGCCCTGGTCGGCGTCCTGGTCAGCCGCTGGCTGTTCAAGGCCCCGGTACTGGCCCCGCAGCAGGACGGTGCCTACGGCGACGTGCACACGACCGTGCTGATCTTGGTCGCCGTGGGTGCGACACTGGCCGCCACCGGACTGGTGAGTCTGCTGATGCTGGGCACACTGCGCCCGCAGCTGTTCTTCGGCTGGATCGTGGCCCTGGTGACCGCGATCGCAGTCGCCTTCCCGTTCAGCACCACCGCCGCGCTTGACGGCAAGATCGCCACCGCGCTGGTCAACCTGGCCATCGGCGTGGCGATCGGAACGCTGGTCAGCGGAGTCGCGGGGCGATCCATCCCCGCGGCACGGCCTGCCTCCGGCGATTTCCGGTGATGCCACCGCACCCAGGAATGACCAGTGACCCCGAACCGCCAAGGTTCGGGGTCTTTTGCTGTCCAGGTACCTGAGCGAGATCCGCCGCGGATTAAGAGCCCGCCGCCTCCTGCCGCCGGACGGCGCCGCGGCCGAGGACGAACCAGCCCACGAACGTCACCACCAGCGCGACGATCACTCCCAGGTTGGCGTACTCCCAGGTGCCCATCTTCCCGCCGAGCCCCAACGGGCCGAGCAGATACCCCTGCCAGGACAGCCACGACGCGTAGGTGTTGACCACGAGCCCCCACCCGATGACGGTGCCCGCCACCATCAGCAGGACCGGCGCCCACCGCACCGCGCCGTACCGGCCGGAGGAGGTGAACAGCTCCGCGTCCGCGTACGGCCGCCGCCGCAGCGCGATGTCGGCCAGCATCACGCCGCACCAGGCGGAGATCACCACGCCCAGCGTGATCAGGAACCCCTCGAACGGCCCGATGAAGTTGGAGGAGAAGAACACCACGTAGATCGTCCCGACGATCATCAGCACGCCGTCGATCAGCGCCGCCGACCAGCGCGGCACCGGCAGCCCCGCGGCGAGCAGGGTCAGCCCCGATGAGTAGATGTCGAGCACCGCCCCGCCGACCAGCCCGAGTACCGCCACCAGCACGAACGGGACCAGGTACCAGGTCGGCAGGATGGTCGACAGCGCCCCGATCGGGTCGGTGTTGATGGCCGCCGACAGCGACGGGGACGACCCGGCCAGCAGCACGCCGAAGCCCAGCAGGAACAGCGGCGCGATGGACGAGCCGAACGTCGTCCACCAGACCACCCCGGCCCCGGAGGACCGGCGGGGCAGGTAACGCGAGTAGTCGGCGCCGTTCTGCACCCAGCCCAGGCCGAAGCCGGTCGCGACCAGCACGGTCGCGCCGAGGAAGGCCTGCGGCGACCCGGAGTGCAGGGAGGAGACGGTGGCCCAGTGGATCTTGGGAATGACCAGGATGAAGTACACCACCGTGAGCACGCCGGTCACGACGGTGATGATCGTCTGCAGCCGCATGATCGTGTCAAAGCCGAGCGCGGCGCTGCCCACGATCAGCACGGTGATGACCAGGAACGCGATGACCTTGGTGACGTCGCCGGCGCTCCAGCCGAGCCGGTGGAACACGGTCGCGGTGGCCAGCGTGGCCAGCACCGTCAGCACGACCTCCCAGCCGACGTTGAGGATCCAGGCGACCGCCGTCGGGAGCAAGTTCCCCTGCACGCCGAACGCCGCCCGCGACAGCACCAGCGTCGGCGCCGACCCGCGCTTGCCGGCCACCGCGATGAAGCCAACCAGCAGGAACGAAACCACGATGCCGATCAGCCCGGCCGCGCAGGCCTGCCAGAAGGAGATGCCGAACCCCAGCACATAGGCGCCGTAGGCGAGTCCGAGGACCGAGATGTTGGCCGCGAACCACGGCCAGAACAGGTCGCGCGGGGTCCCCTTCCGCTCGTCCTCGCTGATGACGTTGATCCCGTTGGCCTCGTAACCAAGTGGCCGGTCCTGCGTCTCGCTGCTCACCGGTGCCTCTCCCTGCTGATGGAGCTTTAGCCTGGGAACATACAGGCACGAGGGCAGGGAGGCCGAACGGACGTGGAGCGGGCGGACCGCGCCAAGGGCGCGCTGTACGGCCTGGGGATCGGCGACGCGCTCGGCATGCCGACGCAGCTGCTGTCCCGCCGGCAGATCGTCGAGCACTGGGGGGAGTTGCTGACCGGTTTCGAGGCCGCGCCCGCTGATCACCCCATCGCCGCGGGCATGGCCGCTGGTGCGGTCACCGACGACACCGAGCAGGCGGTGCTGCTGGGCTGGCTGCTGGTCGAGGGCAACGGCCGGGCCGAGCCGGGCGCGGTGGCGGCCGCCCTGCTCAGCTGGGAGCGCGCCATGGCCGAACGCGGGTCGCTCGACCTGCTCGGCCCCTCGACCAAGCGCGCGCTCGACGCCATCGCCAACGGCACGCCCCCGGGCGCAAGCGGGCAAGCACGGCGACACCAACGGCGCGGCGATGCGCGTCACCCCGGTCGGCATCGTGGCCGCCGCGGGCAACCTGCCGGGCCTGGTCGACCGGGTGCAGCAGGTGAGCATCGCCACCCACAACACCTCCGTCGCGCTGGCCGGCGCCGCCGCGGTGGCGGCCGCGGTCAGCGCGGGCATCGACGGCGCGGATATCGCGGCGGCGAGGGAAGCGGCCATCGAGGCGGCCGAGCTTGGCGCGCAGCGCGGGCACTGGGCGGCGGGCGCGGACGTCGCCGCCCGCATCCGCTGGGCGGCGGGCCTGGTGGCCGGGGCCGCACCGCGGCGGGCGGCCGAGGTCATCTACACCCTGGTCGGCACCAGCCTGGCCACCCAGGAGTCCGTGCCGGCCGCGTTCGCCGTGCTCAGCGCGGTGCCGGACGACCCCTGGCAGGCCTGCCTGCTGGCCGCGTCGCTGGGCGGCGACTGCGACACGATCGCCGCGATGGCCGGCGCGGTCGGCGGCGCCTGCCACGGCCTGGCCGCCTTCCCGGCCAGCGCGGCCGAGACGGTGGACCGGAACGGGCTGCGGATCGGCGAGCTGGCCGGGCAGCTCCTGGCGCTGCGCGGCGCACGGTGACCCCGGCCGCGCCCCGGCCCCGCAGGCTCGTCTTCGCGGGCGAGGCGCTGGTCGATGTGGTCATGCGGGTACCCGGCCTGCCCCCGCGCGGCGGTGACATCCTGGCGACGTCGTCGCAGGTCGCGGTGGGCGGCGGGTTCAACGTCATGGCCGCCGCCGCCCGGCAGGGGCTGCCGGTGCTGTACGCCGGCGGTCACGGCACCGGCCCCTGGGGCGAGCTGGTCCGTGCCGCCCTGGCGGCCGAGGGCATCGGGTTGCTCCGCCCGGCCGAGGAGTCCCGCGACACCGGGTTCGATGTCGCGCTGGTCGAGTCCGACGCCGAGCGGACGTTCGTCACCCACCTGGGCGCCGAGTCGATCAGCGAGCCGGGAAGCTGGGACGCGGTCCCGGCCGGCCCCGGCGATGCCGTCTACGTGTCCGGCTACGGCCTGGTCGCGCCCGGTCCGGGGGCCGTGCTCGGCGGCTGGGCGGCGGCACTCCCGGCTGGCGTGCTGCTTTTCCTGGACCCGGGCCCGCTGGCCGCGCAGATCCCCGCTTCCGTGCTCGATCCGGTGCTGGCCCGGTGCGACTGGCTGAGCGCCAACGCCCGCGAGTCCGCGCTGCTCAGCGGGGGTGCCGCGGCCGAGGAGGCGGCCCTGCGGCTGCTCGCCCGCACCGCCCGCGCCAGCGTCATCGTCCGCGACGGACCGGCCGGGTGCTTGCTGGCGCCGCGCCCGCGGGCCGAGCAGACGCCGGCCCCCCCCTGCTCACATTCCGGCGCCGGCCGTAGTCGCGGTGGACACGACCGGGGCGGGCGACGCGCACTCCGGGGTGTTCCTGGCGGCGCTGGCCGACGGCCTCTCCGCGGCCGCCGCCTGCTGCCGGGCCAACGCCGCGGCCGCGCTGGCGGTCACCCGGGCCGGGCCCGCCACCGGCCCGGCCCGCGCCGAATTGGACGCCTGGCTCGCTACGTCGTGGGCTGCGCCGAGCTCGCCGCGGCCTTCCTGATCACGATGACCCGGATGTCGTGCGCCCCGCCGGTCACCGGCCCCGCGGTGAAGACCAGCTCGCCGGGCTTGAGCGCACTGTCGGTGCTGCGCTTGCCGCTGTCGCGGACGACCGACTTGCTGGTGAGCGTCCAGGCCTCGGTCATGCCTTTCTGGGTGCGGACCACCACGTCGCTGCCCGCCACCGACTCGATCGTGCCGCGCTCGAACGCCAGCGTGCGCACGCCCGTCTTGGTCGCGAAGGTGACCTGGCCGTACTCCCCGCCGACGCGGCGCAGCCGGGCCAGCCGGCCATGCCGCCGCGCATCCTGCTTCGCCGGGGTGGCGGCGGCCGCCTGGGTGGTCGCCGCAGCCTGGCTGGCCGTCAGCGCCGCGGGCGCGGCCGGGGAACCGGTGGCCGCCTCGGCCGCCGCGAACGCCCCGCCGCCGACCACCACCGCGGTGATGGCGAGCACGGCCGCCCACCGGCGGCGATGACCGCCGCCGCCGGGACCACCCGCCTGCGGCGCGGCCGGCATCTCGTCTGGGCCGTAGCCTTGGTAGCTGTTTGTCATGCTCCCCAGCATCGCCGTCCCGGCTGGGACGGCTGGTAGCGCTGGATGGGAGAACCCTGGGAATCCGGCGGGTGCTGGCTAAGAATCGCGCCGGCCGGCGACAGCAACCCCCGGCCGTTCCGGAAAATTGACCGGGATCCACAGGTGGACGGTGGTACCCGCCCCGGGTGCGGACGCCAGCCGCGCGTAGCCGCCGTGCGCGGCGGCGATCGCCGCGACGATCGACAGGCCCAGGCCGCTGCCGGTGACGTCGCCCGCCTCGCCCCCGCCGTCGCCGCGGACGCCGCGGTGGAAACGGTCGAACGCGAGCGCCGCGTCCTGATCGGACATGCCCGGGCCGTCGTCGGCTACCTCGAGCACGGCGCCCTGGCCGGCCGGGTAGAGCCGGACGGTGGCGGCGGTCCCCGGCGGCGTGTGCGCACGGACGTTGCCCAGCAGGTTGGCCAGCACCTGGCGGATGCGCGGCTCGTCGGCGGTGACCACCAGCGACGGCGGGACGTCGGCGCTGACCGGGCGGGCGGGCTCGACCGCCAGCGCGTCGGCGACGGCGTCCCTGGCCAGGGCGGCCAGGTCGGTCTCGGTCAGGTCGAGCGACGACTCGCGGTCAAGCCGGGCCAGCTCGAGCAGCTCGGCGACCAGCATGCTCATCCGTTCGGCCTCCTGCTCGATGCGGCGCATCGCGCCCGGCAGCTCACCGGGGCCGAGCGCGCCCTGCCGGTAGAGCTCGGCGTAGCCCCGGATGGTGGTCAGCGGCGTCCGCAGCTCGTGGCTGGCGTCGGCCGCGAACTGCCGTACCTTCTGCTCGGACTCCAGGCGGGCGCCGAACGCCTGCTGGATCCGGTCCAGCATCGTGTTGATCGCCCCGGCCAGCCTGCCGGTCTCGTGGTCGTCATGGGAGTCGGGCATCCGCGCGGTCAGGTTGCCGCTGCTGGTGACCAGGTCGGCCGTCTCGGCCATCCGGCCCAGCGGGGCCAGGCCGCGGCCGATCAGCCAGCTGCCGCAGGCCGCGACCAGCGCCAGCAGCACCGCGCCGGTAATCAGCTCGGCGCGCACCAGGCCGCTCACCTGGCTGGAGATGGCGGCCACGGGGCGGCCGATGAGGATGACGTTCAGCCCGGCCGGCAGGGGCGCGTCGGCGCCCCGGCCGGTGGAGATCACCGGCCGCCAGAGCACGCGCAGCGTCGGCTTGCCGCTTACCGTGAGGTTGAATGGCGTGTCGCGGGCCGCGCCCAGGGAGCGCAGCGAACGGGCGGCGTCCGCGGCCGACTGCCCGCTCAGCGCGCTGAGCGAGTCGTGCAGTTCGGCCGCGGTCCGGGTGCCCGGCGTGAGCTCACCGGAGGCGCCGGTGCCCAGGGCGAGGTAAGCGGCGGCGAACCCGTCCGGCGCCTTGGCGATCGCGCTGATCGGCTGCCGCGCGGCCAGCTTGAGCTCCGCGTTGAACTGGTCCTGCTCCAGTTTGCCCAGGGCCACGCTGCTGACCAGGCCCATCACCACCAGGAAGACGGCGGTCAGCGCGATCAGGCCGGCCAGCAGGCGGGCGCGCAGGGACAGCGCCCGGCGGCGCCTGGGCGCGTCGCCGGCCGTCGTCACGGCAGGCGCAGGCTGTAGCCCACGCCGCGCTGAGTGTGGATCAGCGGCGGGCCCAGCGGGTCGAGCTTGTGCCGCAGGTAGCTCACGTAGGTCTCGAGCACCTGGGACTGCCCGGCGTACTCCCAGCCCCAGACGTTCTCCAGCAGCTGTTTGCGGGTGAGCATCAGCCCCTGGTTGCGCATCAGGTAGGCGAGCAGCCGGAACTCGGTCGGCGACAATTCGACCGGGGTGCCCGCCCGGCGTACCGTCCAGTGGTCCTCGTCGAGTTCCAGGTCGCCCACCCGCAAGGTGGCGTCGCCGCCCGGCTCGCCGCCGCCGTCCTTGCCCGGCTGCCTGCGCGCCCGCCGCAGCACCGCCCGGACCCGGGCCGCCAGCGCCTCGACCGAGAACGGCTTGGTGATGTAGTCGTCGCCGCCGAGGGTCAGCCCGGTGATGCTCTCCGACGTGGTGTCCCTGGCGGTGAGGAAGATGATCGGCACTTCGTTGTCGCCCGCGCGCAGCCGGCGGCAGACCTCGAAGCCGTCGATATCGGGCAGCATCACGTCGAGCACGATCAGGTCCGGCTGGTCACTTTCGGCCAGCCGGAGCGCGTCGCCGCCGGTCGCGCCGGTCGTCACCGCGCAGCCGTGGAACTTGAGCGCTACCTGGACAAGCTCACGGATGTTGGGCTCGTCGTCAACGACGAGCACCCGGGGGACCAGCTCATCATCACTCATGGCGTCTCACGCTTTATTGTCGCTCTACCGCGCCGGTGATCGCGGCGGGCGCGCCAGCGCGCGCCAGCCGGCCTCCGCCTCACCCAGCGCGGTCGACGGCGGGGCCTGCGTGAACGGCCAGATCTCCTCCGAGATCGCCCGCCAGTCGGCGGTGGCCGCCATCTGCCCGAGGATGGCGAAGAGCCCCAGGTTGATCCGCTGCACGATCACGTAGGAGCGCGGGATATTGGCGTAGGCCGCCAGCGGGCTGGAGAAGTCGACGTACCGCCGGGCCACGGCCGAGGCGTACTCGCTGGTCATCGTCCTGCGGCCGGGGAAGGCGACGGTCTCGTAGAACAGCGACATGTGCTCCACCACCTGGTCGGTGGGGATCGGCGCGCCCGGCGTGAGGAAGCCGGCGTCCTCCATCGCCCGGCGGAACTTCTCGCTGTCATGCTCGATGCACAGCGCTTGGATCATCGCCACCAGCGGGTCAAGCTCTTCGGCGGTAAAGTCCTTGACCAGCCCGAAGTCGAGGAAGGTGACCCGGCCGCCCGGCTCGAACAGGTAATTGCCTGGGTGCGGGTCGCCATTGAAGGAATGCAGCTCATACAGCGAGCGGAAGGTGAACCGGTAGAGCGTCTCGGCCGCCAGGTCCTTCTCCTCCTGGGACCAGCCGAGCATCTGCGCGAACCGCACCCCGGTGGCGAGCTCGCTGGTGATCACCCGGGCGGTGCTGAGCTCGTCGATGATCCGCGGCACGGTGATGGTGGGGTGGCCGTCGAAGTAGGCGGCGAACCGCCGCTGGCTGTCGGCTTCGCGCAGGTAGTCGAGCTCCTCGCCGATCCGCTCGCGCAGCTCCTCGATCAGCTCGGTCACGTCCTGGCTGGGCGCGGCCATCCGCAGCAGGGAGCGGAGCAGACCCACGTTGCCGAGGTCGGCCGCGATCGTCTCGGCGATGCCCGGGTACTGCACCTTGACCGCGACCGCGCGGCCGTCCCGGTGATCGCGCGGTGCACCTGGCCGATCGAGGCGGCGGCGATCGGCAGCGGGTCCCACTGGCCGAAAACCTCCTCCGGCGGCGCCCCCAGCTCGGCCGCGATGACGCCCGCGGCGAGTTCCGCCGACATCGGCGGCACGCTGTCCTGCAGCCGGCCGAGCACCCGGCGGGCGGGCGGCGCCAGCCCGCCGTCGACGTAGCTGGCGAGCTGCCCGAGCTTCATCAGCACGCCCTTCATCGTGCCGAGGGTGTCGGCGACGTCCTGGGCGGTGCGCAGCGCGAGGTCGTCGCGCAGCTGCTGGCGCTGCTCCCCGGCCGCGGCGAAGAGCCGGGGCGCGTTGGCGGCGTACCGGGCGCCGCCCCGGGCGGCAAGCCGCATCGCGGTCAGCCCCCGGCTGACCCGCAGCCGCGGTTCGCTCACTGGCCGCCCGCGCGCATCCGCAGGGTCAGCCGCTGCCGGGCCTCGAGCACGCCGGGCTCGCCCAGGTAGAGCGCGTCGAGGACGCCGAGCACCTGCCGGACCTCGGTGCGCTCCGGCGCGGCCGCGTCCGTCCGGCCGTACAGCTGTCTCGCCCAGTCCGGCAGCGACGCGACCGACGCGGCCGCGAGCACCTCCCACAGGTCGGTCAGCTCCGGCTCGATGGCCGGCATCTGCGGTCAGGTAGGCCGCGGTGTCGGCGGCGGCCGGGCTGAGGGCCAGCTCGGGCCGCACCGCCTCGAAGTAGTCGTCGAGCTCGGCCACCGACGCGGGCGCCCGCCCGGGCGGCACCCCGACCAGCTCGGCCGACGGCGGTCATCTCGGCCACGTAGCGGTCGGCCTCGGTGTCGCTGAACGACCCGCCGTACAGGCGGGCGGCGGTCAGCCCCGATTCGACCTGGCCCGCGTGCACCCAGATGAGCAGATCGGGGTCGCCCGCCGCGTAGCGGCAGCCCGGTCACCGGGTCGGTACCGCGGACCCACTCATGGATCTTCCGCACCCGGTCCGCGGCCGCGCGGGCGGTCGCCCGGTCCCCGTAGGTGAGCGTCAGCACGTAGGCGGCGGTGGACGCGAACCGGGCGGCCGGGTCGTCGCGCCACTGGCTGTGCTGGTCGACGCCGGCCATCGCCAGCGGGTGCAGCGCCTGCAGCAGCAGCGATCTGAGCCCGGCGACGGGTGCGGACAGGTCGGCGTGCAGCCGCCAGGTGACGCTGCCGGGGCCGAAGAAGCCGTCGTCGGCCGGATCGATGGGGACGCTGGCGGCGAAGGCCGACGCGCCACGGGAGAACAGCCCACTGCCAGGGAAGATCTCAGCCGTCATACCGACAACGCTACCTTGGGGTCAGCCCCGTCTCATACGGGTTGCCGGGCCGCCGCCGCGGGGCACGGCGGCTGGGCCGGGCCGCGCGGATCCCACGGAGCCGGATCCCACGGCGCCTGCGAGCCCGACGGCACCGGGAAGTCGGGGTAGGACGGCTGCCCGGGTGCCGCTGACAGGGAACCGGGTTCGTCCGGCAGGACAGGGAACCCCATGGTGTAGCCCGGCCGGGGCGGCTGCATGGGCGGCTGGTTGGCCGCCATCCGGTGCGGCACCCGGGCCTGGATCGGGCGCGGCAGGTCGAGCACCAGGGCGCTGCCCTCGGCGCGCAGCCGGGCCTGGCGGTGCAGCGCCCAGTGCAGCTTGAACCGCTGCGGTGACAGGTTGTAGTAGGTGCCGTTGCCGTACCTGATGCGGATCTCCCGCACCCCGGGCCGCAATTCCGCCAGCCGCGCCCCGATCGGCACGCCGAGCATCGTCGGGGTCAGCGCGGTGTGCGCGCTGCCCGCGATCACCAGCGTGCGCGAGCCGGGCACCTGGGCGTTGATGATCCGCTCGGCCATCGCCGCCTCGCGCCGCGACCAGCCCATCTCGTTCACCCCGTCGAACAGCGTCAGCGCCTGCAGGTGCTCGGCCAGGAACCGCTCGCGCAGCAGCGCGAAGTGCCCGACGGTGATCCGGCCGTCGCCGCCCCACAGCTGCGGGTGGTCCGGGACCCGGCCGTCGGCGAAGAAGCCGCTGACCGGCGTGGCCAGCGCGGCCGGCCATTCGAGGGCGAGCCCGGTCATGTCCAGCGCCACCATCAGCGCGCGGGCGACGAGCGGGTTCTGCCGGCACCCCGTGCACCTCGCCCAGCAGCAGCAGCCCCGACTGGTCGAGCGACTGGCGGGCCGCCGCGAGCGCGGCCGGATCGATAGTGACGCGGAACGAGGCAATGTCGAACTCGTTGACGGCCCGCTGAAACGCCTCGAGAGAGGCAACCCCCGGCATAACCGTCATAGTAGGTGCTGCGCCCCGGCCGGTCAGCTAATCGCGGGCCGCGGCCGGCCTATCCTGCGGCCGGCACCCAGCGGATGGTGAACGAGGTGACGGTGTAGTCCAGCGCGCCCACAGTGGGGACGATGAAGTTGTCGCGGATGATGGTGGTGGCCTCCTTCTCCGCCGCGGCGATCAGCGGCCCGGTGACCCGCGGCAGCGTCGTCGCCTGGTCGAAGGCCTCGGTCTGGGCCTGCGCGTAGAGCACCGACTGGGAGAACTGCGGCTGGATAAGCTCGCCGCAGCCGAGACCGGGGTAGGTCCAGCTGTGGTTGATCTGGGTCGGCTGCGACAGGGTGTTGTCGACCGACACGTCATGCACCGACTGCGGCAGCTGCGGCAGCGGCAGCGCCATGGTGATGGCGAGCTGCCCGGGGGTGCTGCCCGCGGGCTTGCCGAGCACCCGCAGCTGGTAGTGGCCGGTCGACGGCTTCCACCAGGCCGGCCCGGGTTCAGGTCGACCGTGGCCGACGCCCGGGCGACCGCGGAGAACGTCGCGGAGTACCAGCACGGCAGGAAGCCCAGGTTCTTGGTCACCTTGCGGGTGAAGCTGAAGTCGAAGGTCGCCGTGCCGAGCGCGGGCTTGTCGATTCCCTCGATCTTCTCGCAGCACCAGCGGCCCGACCAGCGTGTTCGTCGTGGTCGAGGACCACGGCCAGCCGAAGCTGACGTGCGGCAGGTGCACGTTGGCCGAGAACAGGTGCAGCCCGGCCGACAGCACCGCCAGCAGCGCCCAGGCGACGACGCGGCGGAAGAAGACCAGCGCAATGACGATCAGGACGGTCCACCGCACCCAGCGCGGGACGAAACGGAGCCACCGTCGCCGCGGCCGCGGCGGCCGGGCAGCGGCAGGCTGTCCGGCCATCACGAGCGTCGGATGGAACGGACCGCCGGTTCCCTCTTCGCCGCCTGTTGCTCGACGAGCTGGCCGTACGCGAGCTGGCCGTCTGCCATCCGGACGGTTACGGCCGCGCCGGGGGAGCGGGCTGGCCGCCGGGCTGGTACTGCCGTCCGGACCGGCGAAGGAAGCGGAACACGGGGATTACCTGCGCTTTCTGTCTGTCTCAGACGGTAGCCGGGTAGTCAAGGCTGAGGACGACGGGAACCGCGCCGAACGGCTCGCGGAATTTCGCCCCCGGCCGGTCCGGCGCGGCCGGGTCGTCGATGACCGGCCAGTGCATCTTCAGGTGCTGCGCGGTGAGCCCCGCCACCGCGTAGGGGAACTCCATCGCCGAGACCCGGTGCCTGCGCAGCAGCGCGCCCCAGCGGAAGGCCGCGAACGCGTCGGCGAGGGCCCGCACCGACAGCGGGCGCCGCGCGGTCAGGTCGATCCCGTATACCGCGGCGGCCAGTTCGATCAGGTCACTGCCGCACTGGGCCAGCGCCGCCGACTTGGTCGGGTAGCTGGTCCCGTCGGAGTTCAGCGCGCCGAGCTTCTCCCCGTGCACGGGGGAGTAGCGCGGGTGCGCCTTGCACTGCATCCAGTCGCAGGCGGCCAGCAGCTTCCAGCTCATGCCCAGCTGCGCGGCCACATCCCGGTAGAGATGCTCGCCGTGGGCCAGCGGCCCCTTCGCGGTGGCGAAGTAGGCGGTGGTCATGGCGGTCGGGAGCTGCGGCTGGTAGCGCGCCGCGGTCTTCGCCGTGGCCCGGGCCGGGCCGGCCGCCGCGGCTGCCGCTGGAAGTTGGCCGCGGCGCCGGCCCGGCGAGACCGGGGATGCTCGCCGCGCCCCGCGGCCGGCTCGCGGATGCTGTGCTCCGCGGAGCCGCGGTCGGCGCGGCCTCATTCGATGTGCCCAGGCCGGGGATGGCCGCCCCGGCGGCGGCCGGCGTGGCCGGCCGCGCCGCCGCGCCCGATGTCGTCTCCGCCGGCGTCGGCGCGAGCGCGGGCGTGCGCCAGGCCCGGGATCCGCGCCTGGGGTGCGGTTGTCGCGTGGCTGGCCGGTTCCGGGTGGCCCGATGCCGGGTGGGCACTGGCGGCCGGGTGACTGGCGGCAGGCGCGGTCGCGGTCGGTGCGCCGGTCGGGGTTGACGTGGCGGTCGGGGTTGGCGTGGCGGTCGGCGGCTGGACGCCGGGCTCGCGCTCGGCTGAGCGGCCGCGGCCGCCTGCGGCGCGGTGGCCGGGCTGTCGAAGCGGTACAGGTTGTAGAGCTTCATGATCGCGATGATGGTCGAGCCGTAATCCGGGTCGGTCGCGTAGACGCCGGTCAGGTCGTTGGCGAACGCGTCGGGCACCCCGCGGTCGGCCATCGCCCGCTGGTAGTAACCGCTGGTGGCGAGCAGCTCGGCGTGGTCCGCGATGGACTCGGCGACGTTGTGATAGACCGCGGAACGGCGCCTAGTATGTGCACCCACTGGCCGTTGTAGAACTCAGAGGTCGGCAGGTCCGACGCTCCCCGCGGGCCCGCTCCCCTTGATGCCGAAGAGGTTGTGGTAGTCGGCCGCGAGCTGGCTGTTCCCCCAGGCGGACTCGTCGATCGCCTGGGCGATGGTCACCGCCGCGGGGACGCCCCAGCGCTGCTGGGCCGACTCCGCCCCCGGCGCGACCAGGCTGATGAACGCCTGCTGGGTCCGCGTCCCCGGCGTCGCCTGCGCCGCCGGGGAGTACTGCCGGTACTGCCCGGACTTGTCGGCGGGCCTGGCGGACGGCGTGGCCGATGCGGCCGGCGCCGAAGCCGGGGTGGCCGCCGGAGAGGGCGTCGCGGTCGGTGTCGTGGCGGTCGGTGTCGTGGCGGCCGCCTTGGACGGCTGTGGCTTCGTCGCGGCCGGGGCCGGGCCCGCACCAGGGATGACACTGGCGCCCGTGACGATGCCTGCCGCCGGCGCATCACCGGGGATGGTCGCGGCCACCGAATCCGTCTTGCCGCCCGCGCCCGACGCGGCGGCTCCCGCGGAGGCGCCGGACGGGGTCAGCATCGGCGCGACGACGCCGGGGACGGCCGCCTGGCCACGGTGCCCGGTGCCGCCTCCCGCTTGCTGGCCGGCGCGCGCGGGGTGCGGCGCTGTTTTCGCGGGCGCTGCCTTCGTCGGCGCGGCCTTGGTAGCCGCGGGGCCGGCTTGGTGTGAGCCGCCGCCGGGCTGGCCGCCGCCGCGGTGAGGTTGCCGTTGTCGACGAACCCCTGCACCCCGGCCGCCGCGAGTGAACCGCTGATCGAGTGCGCGTTGACCGAGAGGTTCGGCCCGGAGTCCGCGCCGATGGTGTCGAGTACGCCGTTGGAGTAGCCCGTCACGACCTCCACGTGGTGCTCGAACAGCACCCAGTCGCCCGGCTGCGGCTGGTAGCCGTCGCCGAGCGCGTGCCAGCGGCCGGCCGCCTGCGCGTCGGCCAGCATGGAGGTGACGCCGGGCGAGGCCGGGTTCGGGTCGACCCGGACATCGGCCCACTCGGGCAGCGGCCACGGGTAGCTCCCGCCACCGGTCACCCAGCTCTGCTGGCCGACCGCCTGCGCGGCCAGTTCCAGCGTGAGGCTGGCGAAGGCGGCGCACGACGGGCCGTGGTCGGCGCCGTTCACGCTGGTGTTATCCCAGATCAGCGTCTCTAGCTGCGCGGGACTGCGAGTCGCCGCGAGCTGCAGGTAGTACTTCGCGACGTTGACGATGGCCGACCGCAGCAGCGCGTTGCCGGTCGCCGCGTCCGCGCTGTCGCCGCCGACGGCCCTGGCGTTCATGGCAGTGCCGGGCTGCCCGGCCTGCTCGAGCGCCAGCAGGTGCAGTGGCACGCTGGTCGGCGAGGTCATCGTCTCGGCCGCCCCTGGGACGAAGTTGAATCCGGTTATCATGCCGCCGGTGGTCACGGTAACGAGCGCCGTTGCCTGCTGCCACCATGGCTTCCTGACGGAACGCACGGTTTCCCTTCCCCCCTTCGGCGGTTGCAGTCCTGATTTGTCGGCGTTTAGACCCCGAAACTGGACAGGCTGGCGAGGATCGCCTGGACCTGCGGGTTGCCCGGGTTGTCGGCGTTCTCGAACAGCACCCCGGCCTGCGCCGCCAGCTGCGACGGGGTGCCGCCCATCCACTGCTGGAAGACATCGCTCACCAGCGCCTGCTGCCCGGCCGGGGTGCTGACCGGCTGGGCGCACCGCGGCGGGTACCCCGACCGGGTGACGAGCAGGGCGGAGCCGGTGTAGCGCTGGCAGTTGGCCGCGGTGCTCTCGAGCCCGTTTTCGACCAGCGGGGCGCCGCTGGACTTGGTCAGGGTCGCGCCGCTGATGATGTCGTTGATGGCCCGCGCCGCGACCTGGAGGCTGTCGATCGGGTTGGCCGCGTTGTAGGGCTGGTGCAGGTCGAGGGAGAAGGCGATGTCGCCGCCCTGGGTGGGCGCGATCGGCTCAAGGCCCTTGCGGCCGGTGGACTGATCGACGAAGCCAGGGTTGTTGCCGCTGGTCAGCAGGGCGAAGACCCAGAGGACCTGCTGGCTGGACTTCGCGCAGGCGAAGTTGAGCTGGCTGGGCTCGGCCGCCACGTTCGGGTTCTGGCAGGCCCGCGTGACCTCCGTCTGCACCTGGGCCACGCTGGCCGGCCAGCCCGGGCCGCTGCCAGGCAGCGCGATCACCAGCGCGATAACCGCCACGCCGAGGGCCGCCGCGGCGATCGCGATCGCGCGCAGGTGGCCGCGCGCCCACCGCGTCCAGGAGCGACCGGCGGCCGGCCGGCCGCGGTTGATGAGGGCCTCGGTCCGCCCGCCGGCCACCCGCGGCCCGGTGCCCGCCGGGCCGGACCCGGCGCTGTCGTCCCCGAACGCGGCACCGGGCATGACCGTGTTTTCCAGCATGGTGAGCTGATCGGTATCATCATAGCTGATATATTCGAATTCGTTCGTCATGGTCACCCCTTGCTGGGTTCACGGGCTGGGTGGTGGGTCCGGTCTAGCCGGAGACGTCGCGCTGCTGCCGTCCGTGCGGCGCGGCCGGGTGCCGTGTCGCGGGGAAGTGCGCCGCGCCTCCCCGGCCGCTCATCGTCGCACGGGTCTTTCGCATAGACACTATTAGAACACAGGTGCGACCGGTTTGGAAACTACTTGCGGACGCCACTTGCCATCGTTACCGCGCGTTCGAATTAAAGAACTAACGTTGCGTGAGTTGCCAATGTGATAAAAGTGACACAGGTGGCGGATGTGACATAGCCGACATCGATTCAGCGCGGCCAAACTACCCGACGGCCGGCCGGAAAACCCGGTCGCGCTCGCACCTTCCCCGTGGCAGCATGGTCGCGTGCTGAACGGTCTGCTCACCGGGTACCAGGCGGTCGGCGAGGCCGAGTCCGCCGATGTCGGGCGGATGCGGCTCCTCGCCGCAACAGCGGCTGACCCTTGGTCGCGGTCGGAGCTGCCGCTGCATTTCACCGCCTCGGCGCTGGTGCTGCACCCGGCCAGCCGCCGGGTGCTGCTTCGCTGGCACGCCAAGGCGGGCTGCTGGCTCCAGGTCGGCGGGCACGGCGATCCGGGGGAGCGCGACCCGCTGGCGATCGCGCTGCGTGAGGCGCGCGAGGAGTCCGGCCTGGCCGACCTGGCGCCCTGGCCGGACGGGTCGGTGCGGCACGCGGTCGTCTGCTACGTCCGCCCGTCGGCGGCCGAGCCCGCACACGAGCATGCCGACCTGCGTTACGTTTTCGCCACCGCGGACCCGGACGCGATCGCCGCGGAGAACGACCACGCCCCGCTGCGCTGGGTCACCTTCCCTGAGGCTTATGCCCTGGTAGGCGCCAACAATCTGGCTGTCACCCTGGACCGCGCCGAGCGCCTGCTGCGGCAGTAGCGCAGCCCCGCCGGGGCCGGGTTCCGGGCTGCCCGGGGCTGCCGGTCTCGCGGGCGGTCTGGGTGATACTGCCACGCTGGCTACCGTGCGTAAGGGTCGGCGTGGTAGGTTCCGTTTGTCGCATACCTGCTCCCAAAGCAGGTACTTTCGGGAAAAACTGCGGCCGAACGCGACATGTACCGAAAAGTTAACAATAGTCAAATAGTCATCAGTGTCTGCTTCATGGTACTTTGCACGCATCGCAGGCAGAGCGGCCACGCGTGCCGTCCTGTGCGCTCCCCGTGAGCGTTCCGGCCGGGCGAAATACCTAAACATCGGCAGATCGATAGCAAATCGTGACTCTCCGGCTTCAGGTCCTTAACCGGCCTAATCTACGCTCCTGGCAAGCCCAGCGCCTGGGGGCACGCCCTACGAGGGCAAGCCGGAGGTGCACCATCAGCACAGCCAAGGAGCGCAATTGATGTTTCGGAACAGACGGCGGCCGCGGATAGCGCGGGTCGCCGTGGCCGGAGCGGCAGGCCTGCTCGCGCTAGGAATAGCCGCCTGCAGCAGCAGCAGTAGCAGCAGCCCGTCGAGCACGAGCACGTCTGCCTCGTCGTCCCCGTCTTCGACCGCCGCGGCCGTCGCTGGCGGCACCGCGACGGTGGCGCTGCCGGCCGGTGTGACGTACAACTACATCTTCCCGTTCATCCCCGCGGCAAGCGCGAACGAGTACAACACCCTCGGCTTCGAGGAGCTCATGTACCGTCCGCTGTACTACTTCGGCAACAACGGCAACTCGGTCGCGATCAACTACCCGCTCTCGACCGCGGACAAGCCGGTGTACTCCGACGGCGGCAAGACCGTGACGATCACCATGAAGGGCTGGAAGTGGAACAACGGCGAGACCGTTGACGCCACCGACCTGGTCTTCTGGCTGAACATGATGGAAGCGGAGAAGGCCAACTTCTACGGTTACGTCCCTGGTCTCATCCCGGACAACCTGGCCTCCTACTCCGCCAGCGGCCCGGACACGGTGGTTCTGCACCTCAAGAGCGCGGTCTCTGACCTCTGGTTCACCTACAACCAGCTCGCCGAGCTCACCCCGATGCCGGCCGCCTGGGACGTGACCAAGGCCGGGGCCAAGGGGGGCAGCGGTGGCTGCGCCACCGACACCGCGTCGGACAAGTGGGCCAAGTGCACCGCGGTCTACACCTACCTGTCGGGTCTGGCCAAGCAGGCGGGCGGCTACGCCAGCAGCCCGGTCTGGGGCGTCGTGGACGGCCCGTGGAAGCTCAGCAGCTTCAACACCGACGGCTACGTGACCTTCGTGCCGAACACGGACTACTCCGGTTCCCCCAAGCCCTCGCTTACCGAGGTCAAGATGGTCCCGTACACCGACGACACGACCGAGTACACCGGCCTTAAGACCGGCTCGGTCGACGTGGGGTACATCCCGCCGCAGGACCTCGCGCACGTCTCCGGCAGCCAGGTTCTGCCGTCGACCAACCCGCTCGGTGCCGCGTACAACCTGGCGCCTTATTACGCCTACGGCATCCAGTACTACCTGATCAACTTCAACAACCCGAAGACCGGGCCGATCTTCAAGCAGCTCTACATCCGGCAGGCGCTGCAGGAGTCGATGGACCAGGAAGGCATGATCAAGGCCATCGACAACGGGTATGGCTACCCGACCTCGGGCGCGGTCCCGCAGGAGCCGACCTCGCAGTGGATCCCCACGATCCAGGGTGAGAACAGCGGCCAGGGCCCGTACGCCTTCTCGGTCGCCAGCGCCACCTCGCTGCTGACCAGCCATGGCTGGGCCAAGGTGGGCGGCGTGATGACCTGCCAGAAGCCGGGCACGTCCTCGACCGAATGCGGCGCCAACATCGCCTCGGGCACCAAGCTGTCCTTCACGATGGACTACGCCACCGGCATCACCGCCTTCCAGGACGAGGTGGCCAACTACAAGTCGGACACCAGCCAGGTCGGTATCCAGATCAACGACGTGCCGCAGTCGTTCAACACCATCATTGGTGAGACCACGCCGTGCACGCCGGGTCCGAAGTGCAGCTGGGACATGCTGAACTTCGGTGGCTGGAACTTCAACGGCCCGGGTTACGAGCCGACTGGTGAGCCGCTCTTCGCGACCGGCGCCGGGTCCAACGCGGGCAGCTACACCAGCTCGACCGAGGACAACCTGATCCAGGAGACCCACACCAGCAGCAGCCTGTCGGTGTTCGACCAGTACGCGACGTACACCGACCAGCAGCTGCCGTACATCTGGATGCCGAACGCCTACGCAGTCCAGGCCGTCACGAGCAAGCTGGCCAACGTCACCTTCAACCCGCTTGGCGATTTCACGCCCGAGTACTGGTACTTCACCAAGTAACCAGACGGGTTAGCCTCGGCCGCGGTCCCGCTCCCCACCCGGGGGCGGGGCCGCGGCCGACGCGAGAAAGGACACTGAAACCGTGGTCGGTTTCCTGATCAGGCGGACCGGACAGGCGATCTTCGTGCTGTTCCTGGTGACAATCGCCACGCTGTTCCTGATCCATCTCTTCCCCGGCGGCCCGGTGCGGGCCATGCTGGGCGACCGGGCGACGCCGTTCCAGATCGCCTACTACAACAAGCTCTACGGCTTCGACCAGCCGCTCTACATCCAGTACCTGAAGTACATCAACCAGCTGATCCACGGCAACCTGGGGTTCTCGAACCACCTGAACCAGTCGGTCACCAGCCTGATCCGCCAATGCCTGCCGAAGACCATCATCCTGGTTCTGATCGGCACCGTCGTCTCGCTGCTGTTCGGCATCCCGCTCGGGGTTTACCAGGCGGTGCACCGCAACAGCACCGCCGACTACGCGCTTACGGCCGTGTCCTTCCTCGGCTACTCCACCCCGACCTTCTTCCTCGGGATCGTGCTGGTGGACTGGTTCTCGGTCGACGTGCACATCTTCCCCCCGTTCGCGCCGCAGGGGACCACCGTCGGCGCGATCCTGGGCGACCCGAAGGCACTCGTGCTCCCGGTCTTCACCTACGCCTTCCTGCTCTACGCGCTCTGGTCCCGCTACATGCGCTCGTCGGTCCTCGACAACCTGGTGCAGGACTACGTGCGGACGGCCCGGGCCAAGGGCGCCAGCGAGCGCCGGGTCGTCTGGGGCCACGTGTTCCGCAACTCCCTCGTCTCCATCGTCACGCTGCTCGGCCTGTCCATCCCCAGCCTGGTGGGCGGGGCCATCTTGATCGAGGTCGTCTTCAACTACCCCGGCATGGGCCTGGCTTTTTACAGCGCGGCGCTTAACGTGGACTATGAGGTGCTGCTCGGGTTCACCATCCTCGCCACGGTGGCGACGATCCTCGGGAACCTGCTCGCCGACATCGGCTATGCCGTGCTCGACCCGAGGGTGAGGTACTGAGATGGCGATGGAAAGCGTGCAGGCCATCGAGGCCAGCGACGCCGTACTCGGGCTCGAGGTTCCGGACAAGCCCCGCGGCACGCTCCGCCGGGCCACGGAAGTGTTTTTCGAGAACAAGCTGGCCCTCTTCGGGGTCGGCTTCATCATCTTCATCTTCCTGTTCTGCTTCGTCGGCCCGCACCTCTACGTCACCAACCAGGTCGACACCGACCTGGACCTCTACCTGTGCCCGCCGTCGGCGCAGCACCTGCTCGGCTGTAATGAGCTCGGCTACGACGAGCTCGGGCGGCTGATGGTCGGCGGCCAGACCTCGCTCGAGGTTGGCCTCGCGGCGGCGTTCGTCTCGGTCTTCGTCGGCACCCTCTACGGCGCGATCTCCGGCTTCGCCGGCGGCTTCATCGACTCGCTCATGATGCGGATCGTGGACGCCGGGCTCTCCCTGCCGTCGCTGATGGTGATCATGATCCTGTCGGTCATCTTCCATCCGACGCCCACCGTGATCATCTTCATCATCGCGGCGTTCTACTGGTTCGGCGTCGCCCGCCTGGTCCGCGGTGAGACCCTCGCGCTCCGCAACCGGGAGTACGTGCAGGCGGTCAAGGTGATCGGCGGCCGCCCGCTGCGCTCGGTGCTCAGGCACATCGTGCCCAACGCGATCGGCACGATCACCGTGCAGGCCACGTTCGCGGTGGCTGACTCGATCCTCACCCTGGCGGTGCTCGGCTTCCTCACCCTCGGGGTGGCGCCGCCCGCGACCGACTGGGGATCGATGCTCCAGGGCGGCCTGACCTATATCCAGGGCGGGAACTACTGGTGGCTGATCTACCCGCCAGGCGTGCTGATCATCCTCACCTGCATCTCGTTCAACTTCATCGGCGACGCGCTCCGCGACGCGTTCGAGACCCGGCTGCAGCGCCGGTAAGGGGATAAAGTGGCGCTTCTGCAGATCGAGGACCTGCATACCGAGATCCAGCTCAAGCACAGTGTCGTGCATGCCGTCGACGGGGTGTCCTTCTACGTCGACGAGGGCGAGACGCTCGGCATCGTGGGCGAGTCCGGTTGCGGCAAGACGATGACCGCGCTGTCGATCATGGACCTGCTGCCCAATGGCGGCCGGATCGCCAGCGGGTCGATCAAGCTGGCCGGCCGGGAGATCACCGGCCTCAGCCTGCCCGACATACGCAAGATCCGGGGCGAGGAGATCGGCATGATCTTCCAGGACCCGCTGTCGTCGCTCAACCCGACGCACACCGTGGGCCGGCAGATCGCCGAGGTCGTGCTGCTGCACCGGGAGGTCTCCAAGAAGGAGGCCCGCGAGCGTGCCATCGAGGTGCTCGACCTGGTCGGCATGCCCCGGGCGCGGGAGCGGGTGGATGAGTACCCGCACCAGTTCTCCGGCGGCATGCGCCAGCGCGTGATGATCGCGATGGCGCTGGCCTGCGACCCCAAGCTGCTCATCGCCGACGAGCCGACGACCGCGCTGGACGTGACCATCCAGAAGCAGATCCTCGAGCTCATCGACGGCCTGCGGCAGCGGCTGGGCATGGCGGTCATCATGGTCACCCACGACCTCGGCGTGATCGCCGGGCGCGCGGACCGGGTCGCGGTGATGTACGCGGGCAAGGTGGTGGAGACGACCGACACGACGGCGCTCTACGCCAACCCGCGCCACCCGTACACCGAGGCGCTGTTCCGCGCGCTGCCGGAGAAGTCGGCGGAGACGCGGGAGCGGCTGTACTCCATTCCCGGCGCGCCGCCGGACCTGGTCAACCCGCCCGCGGGCTGCCGCTTCGCGCCGCGCTGCCAGTACGCCGCCGATCGCTGCCGGACCGAGCCGCCGGTGCTCGCGGGGGAGACCAGTGCGCACGTCTACCGCTGCTTCTTCCCGGTCGGGGTCAAGGAGAAGGAGATCGCCGGCCAGCTCGTGATCACCGAGCCGGAGCAGCCGCAGGAGACGGTGGTGCCGGAAACGGCCGCCGTGGGCGACATCGTGCTGTCGGCCAAGGGCCTGGTCAAGGACTTCCCGGTGACCAAGGGCGCGCTGCAGCGCCGGGTCGGCTCGGTCAGCGCGGTGGCCGGCGTGTCGTTCGACATCCGCAAGGGCGAGACGCTCGGCATCGTGGGCGAGTCCGGCTGCGGCAAGACCACGATCGGCCGGATGCTCGTCGGCCTGGACAAGCCCACCGCCGGCGTGATCAGCTTCGGCGGCAAGGACCTGGCCCGGTCGAGCGGCCGGCAGTACCGGCGGGAGCGCCGGGACATCCAGTACATGTTCCAGGACTCCTCCTCCTCGCTCGACCCCCGCATGCGGGCCGGGTCGATCCTGCGCGAGCCGCTGATCGTGCAGGGCATGGGTTCCCGCAGCGAGCAGTTCGCCAAGGTCAGGGAGATGCTGACCAAGGTCGGCCTGCCCGAGTCGTGGACCGAGCGGTACCCGCACGAGTTCTCCGGCGGACAGCGCCAGCGGCTCGGGTTCGCCCGCGCGCTGCTGCTCAACCCGCAGCTCATCGTGGCCGACGAGCCGGTCTCCGCGCTCGACGTGTCGGTCCAGGCGCAGGTGCTGAACATGATGCGGGACCTGCAGCAGGAGCTGGGCCTGACCTACATGTTCATCTCGCACGACCTGTCCGTCGTCCGGTACCTGTCCAACCACATCGGCGTGATGTACCTGGGCAAGCTGGTCGAGATCGGGCCGGCCGACGAGGTGTACCTGCGCCCGGCCCACCCGTACACCAAGGGCCTCATCGAGTCGGCGCCGACCGCCGACCCGGAGACCGAGCGGGCCAAGGTGCACGAGGGCATCGTCGGTGAATTGCCGAGCGCGATCCACCCGCCGTCCGGCTGCCGCTTCCGCACCCGGTGCCCGATCGCGCAGGAGATCTGCGCGACCAAGGAGCCGGAGCTGAAGCAGTACGGCACCGCCAGCCGGCTGGCCGCCTGCCACTTCGCGCTGCAGCCGCCGGTCTCGCCCGGCTCGCTCGAGCCGGCCACGGAGTCGGTCTCCTGACCGGCAGATAGCGGTAATCACCCCGAACGGGCCCGGCAGTTCGCCGGGCCCGTTTCGTGTTCGCCCCGCCGCACCCGCCGCCCCACAGTGGGGCACTCCACCCACCCGGCGTAGCGTGGGTGGCGACGGCGCCGGCCGCGCCGTCACCCGCACCGTGACCGCCGGGCGGGGGCCCGTAGGGCGTCCGCCCGGCGAAATGCATGACACTTCAACAAACTTGCCGAAATGCATGACCCTTCAACAATTTTTGGGGTAGTCTTACCTGGTAACGCGCTTCAGCGTCGCAGTTGCACACACACATTCCTGGAGGCTCAATGAGCTCGACTGCTGTGGAGATCCCCGGCTACGTCGCCGGCACGTGGGCGATTGACCCGGTTCACTCCGAGGTTTCGTTCACCGTCAGGCACATGATGGTCAGCAAGGTCCGTGGCCGCTTTGACACCTTCGAGGGCACCATCGTCACCGGTGCGGACCCGCTGTCCTCGACTGTCAATGCCACCGTTGACCTCGCTTCGATCAACACCGGCCAGGAGCAGCGGGATGCGCACATCCGCTCCGCCGACTTCTTCGAGGTGGAGAAGCACCCGCACATGACCTTCGCCTCCACCGGCGTACGTCCCGACGGGGACCACTTCCTGCTCGACGGCGACCTCACCCTCAAGGGCGTGACCAAGCCGGTCACCTTCAAGCTTGAGGTCAACGGCATCGGCCCGGACGCCTACGGCGGCACGCGGGTCGGCTTCTCCGCCACCACGGAGATCAACCGGACCGACTTCGGCGTCAACTTCAACGGCCCGATCCCCGGCGTCCCCGGCGGGGTGGCCGTATCCGAGAAGGCCACCATCAACCTCGAGATCGAGGCCGTGCTGCAGGCCTAAGGCCGGCCGCCCAGTCTTCGGCGGAGCGCGGTGCGGCCCTGGGGTCCGTGCCGCGCTCGCCGTTTGCTGGCGGCTCGCGTTTTTCAAATGCACGAGGCAGTGATGCGGAACGGACGGTGGTCTGCGCCCCGCTGCCCACGGGTCCCTAGTGCTCCGGGTGCTTGGTCAGGTAGTCGATGTAGAGCGGCCGGAGCGCTTCCGCCTCGGCGCCGTCGCCCGAACTGAGCACGTCGGCCAGCAGCGCGGAGGCCTTCACCACGTCCTCCTGGGACTCGCCCTGGTAGCCCTCGAGCGACTCCGCCGCCGGAATCGCCCGCAGCAGCTCCCACAGGAACTTCACGTCGGCGTGGGTCAGCGCCCGGTGCACGGCCTTGTCGTGCAGTTCGCGGGAGGAAAGTGCCTCAAGTTCGGTCTCGGTAGCCACGGTTTCGACCTTACCTGCCCGCGCCCGCGCCCTCGGCCCTTCTACCGGCGGACCGATCGCAGGGCCGAGGTGACCATCGGGAGCTCGAACTGCCCCTGCGAGGTCTCTGGCCGGGAGGCGAGGTAGTCACGGACCTGGCCCAGCAGCCGATCGCGCTCGGCCGGTTCCATGATCAGCACCGCGGAATGGGTGCCGAGCGAGGCCAGCAACGAGTCCGCCGTGCGCGCGTACGCGTTGGGGAACTCGGCCCGCTCGGTTGGGGTGAACAGGTCAGGGCCGAACTGCTCGGGGCCGAAGCTGCCCGCCTCCGCGCGCCGCGCGGTCAGCAACGGCGCCCCGGCTTCCTCGGCCACCTCCGCCAGCCCGGCCACCCAGTCGACCCGGTCGTCGTCGCTATTCCAGAGCGCGCCGAGCGCCCCGCCAGGCACCAGCACCCGGGCGATCTCCGGCACCGCGCGCGATCTGTCGAACCAGTGCATCGACTGCCCGCACAGCACCGCGTCGACCGACCCGTCGGCCAGCGGGATCGCCTCCGCCGGGCCGGCCAGCGCCCGCGCCGACGGCACCTGCCGCCGCAGCTCGGCCAGCATCGCCGCGTCCGGCTCGACCGCGGTCACCTCCGCGCCCAGACTGACCAGCACCGCGGTCAGCTTCCCGGTGCCCGCACCGAGGTCGAGCACCCGCAGCCCGGCCACGTCGCGTCCGGCCGGCCCGACACACCAGCGCACCGCGGCGGCCGGGTAGTCCGGCCGGTGCTCCGCATACGCGGCCGCGGCCGCCCCAAACGAAGACCCCCGCCGGGCCCAGTCATCGCTGTCCATACCGTCCACCTTAGCCAGCTCGGGCCCGGATCCCCTCCTGTTGGCAACCCCCTTTAGACCACCATCATTGGACTGTGGGCCGCCCGGGGCGGGCAACCCTAAGCGCTTATTTCTGAAGCTTAAGTTCAGGTAAAGACGGCTAGCGCCTCAGCTATCGAGGCACGCGTTTACTTCCAGTCGGCCGCACGTTGCCACAACCATTTCTGTCATCGCTGCGTCTTTACTCCGTAGGGGCATCGACCGAGGGAATCCCTTCGGCGAGCCCGCCCTACCGAGAAGGAGCGAGACATTGAGGAAGCCATTCCGCCGCATCGCCGCGGCCGCGGCTGCCGCCTTGGCGCTGGGCACCGGTTCCGCCATCTGGGCGTCCACGTCCGCGTCGGCCGCGCCGACGACCGCCGTCAAGGCCGCTCTCCTGCCGGTCTGCACCGCGGGTGACCTCGCGGTCTGGGTGAACCTCGGCGCCATGCAGGGTGCAGCCGGCACCTGGTACTACCCGCTGGAGTTCACCAACACCAGCAATCACACCTGCCGCACCTGGGGCTGGCCGGGCGTCTCCGCTACCAACGCCAACACCCACCAGCTCGGCGACGCGGCTCACCGGCTGAGCCTCTACACCCCGCACTGGGTGAACATCGGGGCGGGTGCGACCGCGCACGCGCTGTTCTCCTACGGCGCCGCCGAGGTATCGACCTCTGGCTGCAAGCCCACCAACGCGAGCCTGATCAAGGTCTACGCGCCGAACCAGCGCACCGCCGACTTCGGGTTCTTCTCCCTCCCCGTCTGCACGGTCGGGGGCGGCCACGTCTACCTGCACGTCGCCGCCATCCAGCCGGGGACGAACATCTAGCAATCGCTACAACCGCCGCCCGGCGCTCGCGTTACGCACGCCGGGCGGCTCAGCCAGCCACAATCACGCACCCCGGTGCGCCCCCAGCAACCTCTCCAGGAGGACACATGTTCAAGAGCATCCGCCGGACCGTCGCCGTCGCCGCCACCGCGCTAACCCTCGGCGTCGGCGGGGCCGTCTGGGCGACCACCGCGGCCTCGGCCGCGCCCGCTACCGCCCCGGCTTGCACGACCGCCAACCTCTCGGTCTGGGTCGACCTCAGCCAGGGGAGCGCCGCCGCCGGCCATAGCTACCTTCCGCTCGACTTCACCAACACCGGCAGCCACGCCTGCACCCTGTACGGGTACCCGGGCGTCTCCGCCACCACCGCGGGCGGCGGCCAGATCGGCCGCGCGGCCGTGCGGGACCCGCGGTACAAGGCCAAGACGGTGACCATTCCGTCCGGCGGTAGCGCGCACTCGATCCTGACCTGGGTCGAGGTGGGGAACTTCACCGCGTCGGACTGCAAGCCGACCACCGCCAGCCTGCTCAGGGTCTTCCCGCCCAACCGCAAGTCGGCCGCGTTCAGCTTCTTCAGCCTGCAGGGCTGCCGGGCCACCAAGCCGCTCTTCACCTACCTGTACGTGACCACGGTCCAGCCCGGGGTGGGCCACGCCGTTTAGGCAGTAAGCTGCCGGCGTGCTCGACACCCGTACTCCGAGCGTCGCCCGCGCCTACGACTATCTGGTCGGCGGCGGAGCCAGCTTCGCCGCCGACCAGGCGCTGGCGGAACGCCTGACCGCGCTCTACCCGCGGCTGAAGGAGATCCTGTTCTCCTCCCGGCTGCAGGTAGCCGACGCCGTTGCCCACATCGCCCGCCAGGGCGTGGACCAGTACCTGGACATCGGCGCGGGCCTGCCGACGGCGCCATCGGTGCACCAGACCGCGCGGGCGCTGCTGCCCGCCGCCCGCGTCGCCTACATCGACCGCGACCCGGTGGTGGTCACCCACGGCGCCGCCCTGGTCCCGGCGGGCGTCCGCTACGCCGGCGGTGATCTCACCGAGCCGGAGGCCCTGCTGGCCGCCCTCACCTTTATCGACTTGTCCCGGCCGGCCTGCCTCGTGCTCGCGCTTGTCCTGCAGGCGATCGAGCCGGGTACCGCCCGGGCCGTCGTCGGCGTCCTGGTCAAGGCGCTGGCGCCGGGCAGCTATCTGACGGTGACCGTCGGCGCGGGCGACGCCGGGCGGCTGCCCGACTCCGTCTGGCCGGCCGGTGTCACCGAGGCTGACCTGGCTTCCTTCTTCGGCGGCCTCGATCTGCTGGCACCGGGCATCAGCCGCCGCGGCGATGTGCTCTGCGCTACCGGAGTCAAGCGTGGATGAGATCACCCCCGGCGTCTTCGTCGCGACGGCCGATCAGTACACCACGACGACCACGGTGGTGGCCGGCCCCGACGGCGGGTGCCTGCTCATCGACCCGGCGGTGACCGTCGCCGACCTGGCCGGGCTGGCCGGCTGGCTGGCGGAACGCGGCCTGCGCCCGGTCGCGGGGTGGTCCACTCACCCGCACTGGGATCATCTGCTCTGGTCCGCCTCGTTCGGCGACGTGCCCCGCTACGCGACGCCGCGCGCGGTCGCGGTCGCGGCCAGGGAGCTGCCCGGGCTCATCAGCGCGGTGGGGGAGTCGGCCCCGGGTCACGACCTGACGCTCTTCGCCCGCCTCGAGCCGCTGCTCGGCCGCGAGATCGACTGGCCCGGGCCGCGCGCCGTGGTCCTCGCTCACGACGCGCACGCCCCCGGCCACGGTGCCGTGTTCCTGCCCGACGCCGGCGTCCTCATCGCCGGCGACATGTGCTCGGACATCGAGATCCCGCTGCTCGACGCCGAATCGCCCGACCCCTTCGGGGACTACCGGCGGGGCCTGGCACTGCTCGCCGCCACCCCCGGCGTGCGGCTGGTCGTGCCCGGCCACGGTCACGTCGGCGATCACGCCGAGCTCCGCCGCCGGGTCGCCGCCGACCTCGGCTACCTGGACGCGACCGAGGCGGGCGCCGACGTCGGCGATCCCCGGCTCAGCCAGGAGTGGCTGCGGGCCGAGCACGCCCGCCAGCGCGAACTGGCCCGCTGAGTCAGCCGGTCCGCTCGAGCACGAAGACCGGGATGAGACGATCGGTCTTCTTCTGGTACTCCGCGTACGGCGGGAAGGCCGCGACCGACCGCTCCCACCATGCGTCGCGTTCGGCCCCGGTCACCTCGCGGGCGGTCATCTCCCACTGGTCCTTGCCGTCCTGCAGCACAACGTCCGGGTTCGCGCGCAGGTTGTAGACCCAGACCGGGTTCTTGGGCGCGCCGCCCTTGGAGCCGACGGCCGCGTAGCTGCCCTCGTGCTCCACCCGCATCAGCGGGGTCTTGCGCACCGCGCCGGTCTTGGCCCCCACGTTGGTGACGATCACCACGGGCAGCCCCGTTTCGCGCAGCGTCGTGCCCGCCGTGCCGCCGGAACCCTCGTACTCGTCCACTTGATCCCGAACCCATGCAGCGGGGCTGGGGACGTACTCGCCGTCAATAGCCATGCTCACATCCAACACCCGCCGGCTCGGTGATCTTCCGTGGCGGTGGCCGTGGTCTTCGTGGGCACTGATCTCCGCCCTTGATATGGATCAGTTACGGGGGCGTCATTCCACGGAGCGTAACCTCTCACACCTGACGACCAGGAAAAACAATGGAACGGGAGCGATTTCAGTGACCTTAGGTCACTTCTCGCCCTCCGGCAGAAGTTCGGCGACGATCCGCAGCGCCTCCTGCGGCGACGCACCCTGCCCCACCGCGACCCCCATCAGGTAACTGGTGAGCGGCACCGCCAGCCGCACCACGTTGTGCGCGATGTCCCCGGTAAGCGAGAGCATCCCGTCGCGGACCGACTCCGGCAGCACCTCGTCCACCGTCACCCCGAGCCCGGCCCCCACCTCGCCCAGCCAAGCGTCAACATCAGCCATGCCGGCCCGACCTCCACGATCTCGACGATGAGCGAACGCCGCCAGCGTACTTCGGCCTCAGGCCGACTCCCGCACGGCCTCCGCCGGCCCATCCGCCGTCCGGCCCGGACCGCCGTCTGTCGCCCGCACCGCATCCGCGTTAGCCCCAAGCATCCCGGCCGCGTTCCCGACGATGTACTTCTTGTACGTCCGCAGCACCAGATTGCAGCCGCCCGGCGATGGCTCTGCTCGGGATCAGGTACATCGTCAAGTCCCCGTCGATAATGAAGAACAGGTCGATGACGTCGGGATCGTAGGCGACGCGGTGGCCGCGCTTTTTCGCATGAGTATCGGGATGGTGGCCCACGCCGACCGCCCATCCGTACTTGGTGAAGTAGGTCGTCGTCTTGACCTGCACCCTGCTGATTCCGTCCGCCGCATCGACGAGCAGGTCGTACACCGTGGGCTCAGCTGGGAACGAGACGGCGCAACCTCGCAGCGTGAACCACATGGCGGCTGCGGCCGGAGCGGCGACACGCAGATACTTGAGGTCCGCCTTGCGGCCAGAAATCTGCGCAGGCGCTTCGAATGGCTGGCGTCGCAGGTGGCTCAGCCGGTTCAGATGGCTGGTGTCGAGGCCGAGGCGGATGGCGTTGGCCTTAACGTGAGGCGGTGCCCCGCTGTTCGTCGATAGCCCGAGCCTCGACAGTACTTCGTCCCAACTGCCGGACTCGGATACAGCCTGTCTAAGGTGCGCGTCCGACCATCGGCGGTTGCCCAGGAAGTGCGATGCGTCGAGGCCGAGTTCGCTTGCGCGACGGCGCACGATCCGGATCGCGCCCGCCGATGACGAACGCTGGCCGAAGCCCAGCTCACGCATCACGCTAACCCAGTTGGTGGACGTCTTGATGGCTTCCGCGAGTTGGTCGTCAGTCCAAGACCGCAGTTGTGAAGAAGGCCTGCCCATGACCCCAACGTAACGCGGGGTACCGACTTTCCTGGCGGGCATTCGAGGAACCTGCAGGACTGGCGACAAGATGCTGTCGGGATGACAGGATTTGAACCTGCGGCCCCTTGACCCCCAGTCAAGTGCGCTACCAAGCTGCGCCACATCCCGATGCGCACCGGAAACCGGCTCGCGGAGCTAACCTTAGCGCACCGCGGGCACCACCGGGAAACGAGATCGGCAGTCGCCGGAACTCACCACCGTCGTGGAAGACGGCTGCGCACGCATCCGCGGAACGCGAATCGCCGAAGGCGCACATCTGCAGGAAGCGGTCCCCGTCCCCGGCTAGCATCTGTCCGATGGGCAACACCCGGCCACTCCCGCAGCCTGACACCACGCGGGGCGAGCGAGAGCGCAAGCCTCGCGCGCCCGCGCGGCCGCGCGCGCCGCTACCTCAAGCGCGCGGGCATCACGGTCGCCGTCCTCGTCGTGATCGCGGCGATTGGCGTCGGCGTCCTCTGGGTCGCCACCCCCTCCGCCAGCGACGCGCCCTCGCTTGCCCAGGCCCAGGCGCAGCAGCACGGCATCGCCTACCCGGGCCCGCCGGTGCCGGCCAACTTCGCCCGGCCGCTGATCGCCACCGAGGACAAGCGCTTCTACTCCGAGCCGGGGGTGGACGTTCTCGCCGTCGGCCGGGTCGGCTGGTCCGACGTCACCGGTGGTAACGACCAGGGCGGCGCGACCCTCGAGCAGCAGCTGGCCAAGATGCTCTACACGCCGGCCGAGGCCGGCTTCACCGCCGAGCTCAAGCAGGTCGTGCTGGCGTTCAAGCTCAACGCCGCCTACTCCAAGCAGCAGATCCTGGCCATGTACGCCGAGGTCGCCTACTACGGTCACGGCTACTACGGCCTGGAGCAGGCGAGCTGCGGCTACTTCGGCCACCCGGCCGCCGACCTGACCGTCTCCCAGGGCGCCATGCTGGCCGGCGTGGTCAACGCGCCGTCCCTCGACGACCCGATCGCTGACCCGGTCAGCGCCCGGCTGCGCCTTGAGCACGTCATCGCCCGGATGGTCGCGGTCGGCGACCTCACCCAGTCGCAGGCGGACGCGGCGCTGGCCGACTCGCTGGGGATCGTCCCGCGCGACCAGGCGGGCTGCTAGCGCGGCTGTCGTCGGCCGGAGCGCAGCGCTAGCGCGCCGACGCGGAGGCGAGCTTCCCCGGCCGCTTCGCCGCCGTCGCCGTTTCCCTGGTGGTCGCTGAACACGAACTTGCGGTACGCGAATAGCCGGAACAGCGTCGCCAGCCCGATGCCGATGATCGTCGCGATGTTGTACGCCAGGCCGCTGGTGTAGCCGAGCCCGTAGTAGGCGATGTCAACGATGCCGACCTGGATCCCGTAGCCCACGACGTTGAGCAGCACGAAGGTCACCGTCTCGTGCCGCAGGCCCTTGCCCTTGCGGTGCTTGAAGGCCCAGTGCCGGTTGCCGATGAAGGTGACCGTGGTGGCGGCGATGTAGGCGATGGTCAGCGCGATGATGGGGCCGACCCCGGCGCCAGAGTGCAGCGCGTTCTGGACGCTCAGCTGTACGACGAAACCAATCAGGCCCACGACGCCGAACTTGGCGACCTCATGGACCAGCACCTGAAACCGGAAGTAGGTATCGCGGATCAGACTCAACTGGCTCAGTTCCTCTCGCCTGCCTGGCGCCGCGCATCCCTCCGCCGCGTCGCCGTCAGCCCTGCTCTTACGTTACATAGACGCCCAAGGTGCCCCTGAGGCCGGCCGGAAAACGGTTCGGATTCTGCTAAGGGGGCGGGTATTCTCGCGCTAGTGCCCGAAGTACTTGTCCGCGCCCGAGGCCTGACGAAGCGGTTTGGCAGCTTCACCGCGGTAGACGGAATCGATTTCGACCTGCTCGCCGGTGAGGCTTTTGGCTTCCTTGGTCCCAATGGCGCCGGCAAGTCCTCCACGATGCGAATGCTGGGCTGTGTCTCCCCACCTACGCAGGGTGAGCTTATCATTCTGGGCGGTGACCCAGTGCGAGATGGGGCCGTCATCCGGGCGCGCCTGGGCGTCGTCCCGCAGGAGGACACCCTGGACGTGGAGCTCAGCGTCCGGGAGAACCTGCTCGTCTACGGCCGCTACTTCGGCCTGCCCCGCAGCCTGATCGCCGAGCGCACCGATCAGCTGCTTGACTTCGTCCAGCTCACCGAGCGGGCGGGCGACATGGTCGAGCCGCTGTCGGGCGGCATGAAGCGCCGGCTCACCATCGCCCGCTCGCTCATCAACGACCCCGAGATCCTCATCCTCGACGAGCCCACCACCGGGCTCGACCCGCAGGCCAGGCACGTCGTCTGGGACCGCCTCTTCCGGCTCAAGCAGCGCGGCGTCACCCTCGTGCTGACCACCCACTACATGGACGAGGCGGAGCAGCTGTGCGACCGCCTGGTCGTCATGGACCACGGCAAGATCGCCGCCGAGGGCACACCGCGCGAGCTCATCGCCCGCTACTCCACTCCCGAGGTGCTGGAGCTGCGGTTCGCGCCGGATGAGCAGGAGGCGGCGGCGGAGAAGATCAAAGATCTCATCCCCGAACGGTCGGAGGTTACCGCCGACCGGATACTGATCTATGAGACCGATGGCGACGCGTTCCTCGAGCGTGTCCGCGCGACCGGGCTGACGCCGCTGACCGAACTGGTCCGCCGGTCCTCACTGGAGGACGTCTTTCTCCGCCTCACCGGCCGGACCTTGATCGACTGATGGCCGCTACCACCGTGCGGGCGGGCTCCAGGGCCCCCCTGGCGCCGCTTCCCGGCCGGTGGGACCTGTCGGTCCGTGCTTTCCGCTGCTGGCTGGTCATGTACCGGCGGACCTGGCGGTCCTCGATCTGGTCGTCGGTCTTCGGCCCGCTCTTCTACCTGGGCGCGATGGGCTACGGCCTCGGCTCGCTGGTGGATGCCCACGGCACCGCGGCGCTGGGCGGGGTGCCGTACCCGGTCTATGTCGCGCCCGCCGTGCTCGCCGTGCAGGCGATGAACTCGGGGCTGTCCAACGCGATGTTCCCGGTCTTCGGCGGCATCCACTGGAACAAGATCTACATCGCGGCCCGGGCGACGATGCTCCGCCCGGCCGACATCTACCGGGGCCACCTGCTCTTCATCACCATGCGGATCACGATGAACTCCGCCTGCTTCGTGGTGATGATGGCCGTCTTCGGGCTGATCAGGTCCTGGTGGGGGGTGCTGTTGCTGCCCGCCGCTATGCTGCTCGGCGCGGCGTTCGCCGCGCCCGTGGCGGCCTGGGCGGTGACGTTGCGCGTGCAGACCCCGATGAACTACGTGATCCGCTTCGGGGCGGTGCCGATGATGCTCTTCTCCGGCACGTTCTTCCCGGTCAGCCAGCTTCCCGGCTGGCTCCAGCCGATCGCCTACGTCACCCCGCTGTGGCACGGCGTGGCGCTGTGCCGCTCGCTCAGCCTGGGCACGGTCACGGCCGGCTCGGCCGCCGTCCACGTCGGCTACCTGGCCGCCATGACCGCCGTCGGCCTGTGGCTGGGCAACCGAACCTTCTACCGGAGGCTTTATGTGTAGCCGCCGCGCCGGGCAGGGGTGAGCTGGCCATGTCCGTAGAGCCAACGGTCCGTTCCTCCCCGTCTGCTTCTTCCCTCTCCGCTGCCTTCTTCGCGCTGCCGGGGGCGCGGGGGCTGCGGCTGATCGAGCGGCACGCGCGCTTCTACCGGCGGATGTGGCTGGTGGTGGCGTCCGGGGCGGCCGAGCCGCTGTTCTACCTGTTCTCGGTCGGGGTCGGCATCGGCGCGCTGATCGGCACGGTGACCTATGACGGGCAGCAGGTGCCGTACCGGGAGTTCGTCGCGCCCGGGTTGCTGGCCGTCTCCGCGCTGAACGGGGCGCTGAACGACTCGACGTTCAACGTCTACGGCCGTCTCAAGTTCGAGAAGCTCTACGACTCGGTGCTGGCGACTCCGCTGGGCGCGCAGGACGTGGCCGTCAGTGAGATCGGCTGGGCGGTGCTGCGCGGCCTGCTCTACTCGGTGCCGTTCCTGATCGTGATGGCCGCGCTCGGGCTGGTCGCCTCCCCGTGGGCGCTGCTGGCGCTGCCCGGCGCGGCGCTGGTGAGCTTCGCGACCGCCGCCGCCGGGGTGGCGCTGACGACCTACATGAAGTCCTGGCAGGATTTCGAGTACGTGATGCTGGTCTCGGTGCCGCTGTTCCTGTTCTCCGGGACGTTCTATCCGCTCTCGGTTTACCCGCCCGTCATCGGCGTGGTGGTGGAGTGGACGCCGCTGTACCAGGGGGTGGTGATCCTGCGCGATCTGGTGCTCGGCGTGCCCTCGTGGGACCTGCTCTGGCGGGTGGCCTACCTGGCGGCGGTCGGGCTCATCGGGCTCGCGGTGGCCGGCCGGCGGATCGCGAAGCTGCTCCTGGTCTGACCCCGTTGCCCGCCGGTTGCGCACGGTAAGCTGCTGGGTGCTGGGGGAGCGCCGTTGGCAAGCCGTTGCCGATACGGTTGTCGATGATCCTGGCGGCGCGCCCGCGGTCAGCTGGAGTCCCTGGCGCGACCCGGTCGCGTGGGCGATCGCGGGCCTGGTCTTCTGCGCCTACTTCACGATCTCGCTATTCCGGCTGCTGACGCTCTCCCCGAGTTCGTGGGACCTCGGCATTTACACCGAGTACGTCAAGCAGCTGTCGTTGCTGCGGGCGCCGGTGGTGGACGCGCGCGGGCCCGGGTTCAACCTGATGGGCGACCACTTCCAGGTCGCCCTGGCGGTGCTCGCGCCGTTCTTCCGGCTCTACCCCTCGCCCGCCACCCTGCTGTTCTTCCAGGCGCTGCTGACCGCGGTATCGGTGTTCCCCATCATGTCGGCCGCGTCGCTGCTGCTTGGCCGGGCGAACGGGCGGCTGGTCGGGTTCGCCTACGGCTTCTCCTGGGGCCTGCAGCAGATGATCGACTTCGACTTCCACGAGATCGCGCTGGTGCTGCCGCTGCTCGCGTTCTCGCTGTCGGCGCTGGTCCGCGGCCGGGCGCGGGCGGCCGCGCTGTGGGCCCTGCCGCTGGTCTTCATCAAGGAGGACCAGGGGTTCACCGTCGCCGCGATCGGCGCCTACTGGTCTTCGACGGCATCTCCTCGGCGTCGCGGCCCGGGTCGCGGCTCGCGCCCGGGCCGCAGCGGCGGAGCGTCGGCTGGGGGGCGCTGCTGGTCGTCTGGGGCCTGTTCTGGTCCGTGTTCGCGATCACGGTGATCATCCCGCACTTCAACCCGCTGCACGAGTACTACTACTGGAAGGACGGGGGAGTGGTCGGCCGCGGCCACGGCTTCTCCGTCGGCTCGCTCATCGGCCAGACCGCGTCCGGCTGGCCCGCCAAACTGCAGACCGTGGTCCTGCTGCTGCTGCCGACCGCGTTCGCGGCGCTCGGCTCCCCGGTCGCGCTGCTGGCGCTGCCCAGCCTGCTGCTCCGCTTCGTCTCGACCAACCCCGCCTACTGGGGCACCGGCTGGCACTACAACGCCACCATCATGCCCATTCTCTTTATCGCCGCGGCCGAGGCGATGGCCCGCTGGCGCGCCGTTGACGGCTACCGGCCGGCGGGCCGGGTTGCGGGGCGGGCTGCCGGTCCGGTCTGCGCGGCGGGCTGGCCCGGCATGGCGCCCCGATGATGGCCGCGATCGCGGTCGCGCTGGCCTTCCAGTTCCCGCTCAGCGGCCTCTGGCGCAGCTCCACCTACACCATCAGCCCGCAGGTCGCCGCGGACAACGCCGCGATGGCGGTGGTGCCGGACGGCGTGACCGTGCAAACCACCCTGAACCTGCTCGCCCCGCTGGCCGCCCGCACCGACACGTTCTGGATCGGCAACGCGGGCAACCCGCTCACGCAGTACATCGTGTTCGACGGCAAGAACAGCGGCTACACCCCGGCGCCGGCCGACGTCCCCGCCTTCATCGCCTGGCTCTATCCGACGGCCGGATACACCCAGATCTTCCAGCGCGGGCACGTCTACGTCTTCCGCCGCCGCTAGCCGACTACGCTTGCGGGAATGGTGAGCACGACGCCGGCCGCGCCGGGGGAGACTGTCAATCAGGGGGAGCTGGCCGCCGCGCTGCGCGCGGCCGGCCTGGCCGAGATCGAGACCGCGACCAGGCGGCGGGCGGAGTACTCCTCCGACGCCTCCAACTACCGGGTCGTGCCCGAGGTGGTGGCGTTCCCGCGCAGCGCCGATGAGATCGTGGCCGCCCTGGCCGTCTGCCGGATGAGCGGCGTGCCCATCGTCACCCGCGGCGGCGGCACCTCGATCGCCGGCAACGCGCTCTCCACCGGCCTCGTGCTCGACCTGTCCAGGCACCTCAACCGGGTCATCGCGGTCGATCCGGAGGCGCGGACGGCGGTGGTGCAACCCGGGACGGTTCTCGATGACATCACCGCCGCCGCCGCGCCGTACGCGCTGCAATTCGGGCCCGACCCCTCCACCCACTCCCGCGCCACCATCGGCGGCGCCATCGGGAACAACGCCTGCGGCTCGCGGGCGCTGCGCTACGGGCGGACCGCCGACAACGTGGTGGCGCTGGACGTGGTCACCGGGACCGGCGCGCGCCTGCTGGCCGGACCGGGACTGGGCGCGCGCCGCGTCCGCCGGGCCGGATGCCGCGCTGCTGGCGGGCCTGCGCACCCTCGTCGCCGGGAACCTGGCCACGATCAGGACCGAGTTCGGCCGGTTCACCCGGCAGGTTTCCGGCTACTCGCTCGAGCACCTGCTGCCGGAGAACGGCGGCAACGTGGCCAAGTTCCTGGCCGGGACCGAGGGCACCCTCGCGCTCACCCTGCAAGCGACCGTCCGCCTGGTCGCCGCCCCGCGCGCCACCGCATTGGCGGTGCTCGGCTACCCCGACATGGCCGCCGCCGCCGAGGCGGTGCCCGCGCTGCTGCCGCACCTGCCGGTCGCCCTCGAGGGGCTGGACTCCCGGATGGTCGACGTCGTCCGCCTCCGGCGCGGCCCGGCCGCGGTGCCCGCGCTGCCGCCCGGCGGCGGCTGGCTGTTCGCCGAGACCGCGGGCGACTCGCTCGACGAAGCCCGCGCGGCGGCGGTCAAGCTCGCCGCCGACGGCGGCGGCACCGGCAGCGTGGTGATCACCGGGCCGGCCGCCGCCGCGCTCTGGCGGATCCGTGAGGACGGCGCGGGCCTCAGCGGCCGGACCCCGGCCGGCGCGGCGGCCTGGCCGGGCTGGGAGGACTCGGCCGTGCCGGTCCCCGCCCTGCCCGCCTACCTGCGCGAGCTGGCCGCGCTTATGGCCAGCCATGGCGTCGACGGGCTGATGTACGGGCACTTCGGTGACGGCTGCATCCACGCGCGGATCGACTTCCCGCTGCGCGACCGGCCCGGCGTGCTCCGGGCGTTCACCCAGGACGCCGCGCGGCTGGCCGCCTCCTACGGCGGGTCGGCCTCCGGCGAGCACGGCGACGGGCGGGCGCGCGGCGAACTGCTCCCGGCGATGTACTCGCCCGCCGCGATCGGCCTGTTCGGGGCGGTCAAGCAGCTGTTCGACCCGGACAGCCGGCTCAACCCGGGCGTGATCGTCGACCCGGCGCCGCTCGACGCGGACCTGCGGGTAGCCCTGGCGGCGCCGCTCAAGCGCGGGCTTGGCTTCGCCTACGCCGACGACGGCGGCGACTTCTCCAGCGCCGTGCACCGCTGCGTCGGGGTGGGGAAGTGCCGGGCCGACAACACCGCCGCGGGCGGCGTGATGTGCCCGTCCTACCTGGCCACCCGGGACGAGAAGGACTCCACCAGGGGCCGCGCCCGGGTGCTGCAGGAGCTGGCGAACGGCTCACTGGTGTCGTCGGGATGGCAGTCGCCCGAGGTGGCCGAGGCGCTTGACCTCTGCCTGTCGTGCAAGGGGTGCTCCACCGACTGCCCGGCCGGGGTGGACATGGCCACCTATAAGGCCGAGGCCACCTACCAGCGGTACCGGGGCAAGATCCGGCCGGCCGCGCACTATTCGCTCGGCTGGCTGCCGCGCTGGGCCGCGCTGACCACCCGCTGGCCGGGGGCGGCGCGGCTGGCCAACCTCGCGCTGCGCTCGCGGCCGGCGGCCGCCCTGGCCAAGCGGCTCGGCGGGATCGACAAGCGGCGGGACCTGCCCGAGTTCGCCGCGGAGAGCTTCCGCCGCTGGTTCGATGGTGGTGGTCGCGGGGCGGCCGGCGCGCCGGTCAGCGCGGCGTCCGGCGGCCGCCCGCCGGTGCTGCTGTGGGTGGACACGTTCACTAACGCGTTCGCGCCGCAGGTCGGCCAGGCGGCGGTGCAGGTGCTCGAGGCGGCCGGGTACCAGGTGCGGATCACCGGGCGGAACGTCTGCTGCGGTCTGACCTGGATCTCGACCGGCCAGCTGGACGGCGCGCGGCGCCAGCTGCGGCGCACGCTGCGCGAGCTCGGGCCGGCCCTGGACGCGGGCATCCCGGTCGTCGGGCTTGAGCCCTCCTGCACGGCGGCGCTGCGCGCCGACGCGGCCGAGCTGCTGCCGGGCGACCCGCGCGCGGAGGCGCTCGGCGGCGCGGTGAAGACCCTGGCCGAGCTGCTGCGCGGCACCGACGGCTGGAGCCCGCCCGACCTGTCCGACGTCACCGGCGTGGCCCAGCCGCACTGCCATCAGCACGCGGTCCTCGGCTGGCACGCGGACGCCGCGATCCTGGCCGACGCCGGGGCCACGGTGGACGCGGTCGGCGGCTGCTGCGGCCTGGCGGGCAACTTCGGCGTCGAGCGCGGCCACTATGACGTGTCGGTCGCGGTGGCCGAGACCGCCCTGCTGCCGGCCGTCCGCGATGCCCTGACCAGGGCGGATGCGGGCGGAGGGCGGGAGGAGCGGTCACGGTCCTGGCCGACGGTTTCTCCTGCCGCACTCAGCTTGACCAGCTGGCCGGCGTTCACGGCACCCACCTGGCCGAGCTGCTTGCCGCGCGGCTGCGCTCGGGCTAGCCGGGCCCGCGGCTAGCCCAGCACCGCCGCGGCGGCCTGGCGCTGCATCAGGTTGTAGATGATCGTCTCCTTGGCGGGCACCGCCGGCGCGCCGGCCCCGAGCCCGACGCCGGACGCTGCGAACACGTCCACTCCGCTGGCGGTGAACAGGGTGTCGAGGGTCAGCGCGGATCCCTTGACCGTCCCGGACTCCAGAAGTTCGACGGTGGGCAGGCCGGCCAGCGTGTCGCCCGGCGCCGCCTTGAGCGAGAGGGTGGCGGTGACACCGTTGGTGGGCGCGGTGAACGACTTGCACCTGGCCGCCAGCGGCTCGATCCCGGCCACGAACGCCGTCGCCTCCGAGGCCGAGGAGAACTGATAGATCACCTGGTCGAAGGCCTGGTCCGTGCCGACGACGCTGTCGGCGGCCATCGCGGTCTCGCCGAACCCGGTGGAGCCCAGGTGCTGGACGAAGGCGGCGCAGGACACCGTGGCCAGCGGGTAGGTAGCCGCGCCCGAGGTCAGCGACCCGCCCGAGCTGATGGGGCCCGTGGAGGACGCGGTGAACCCGGCCGGGAAGTAAGAAACCGGCAGCAGCACCGACTCGAGGTCGGTGCCCGTCAGCTGCCCGGAGGCGGCCGCCAGCGGCGTCATCGACGCCGTTGGCAGCGGGGCCGTCGCCGACGTCGGCGCGGTCACGGCGGAGGTCGCGGACGCGGCCGGCGCGTCGGGCGTCTTATACGGGATGCCCTTGGTCGCGCACCCGGTGACGGTGGCGAGCAGGCCGACGGCGACCGCGGAAACCGTCAGATACCGGCGGTACCGGCGCACAACGTCAAGCATGGCGATTGATGACACGGGGCTACCTAACCTAATGCGGACCAGAACACAGACAACGTACCTGGCGCAGCTCACGCCTCGGTTACGGCCGGTGCTGCGACCCGTCAGTAACTTCCGTCCCGGCCCGGGGCTGGCGCGGCGGCCCGCGTCCGGAATAATGACGCTGGAACACCGGCGTTCGCCGACAGCGGCGTCGGGCGCAGCGAAAGGAAACGCAACGTTATGCCACAGCGAATCGCGATCGTAACCGGGGCCGCCCGGGGTATCGGGGCCGGCACCGCCAAGCGCCTCGCAGCTGACGGCTTCGCCGTCGCGGTGCTCGACCTCAACGAGGCCGACGGCGCGAGCACCGTCGCCGAGATCGAGAAGGCGGGCGGCAAGGCGATCGCGGTCGGTGCCGACGTCAGCAACGCCGAGCAGGTGCAGGCCGCGGTGGACAAGGTGGCGGCCGAGCTCGGCGAACCGACCGTGCTGGTCAACAACGCGGGCGTGACCAGGGACAACCTGATCTTCAAGATGTCGGAGAACGACTGGGACACCGTCCTCGGCGTCCACCTGCGGGGCGCGTTCCTGATGACCCGCGCCACCCAGAAGTACATGGTCGCGGCCAAGTGGGGCCGGATCGTCAACCTGTCGTCGACCTCCGCCGTCGGCAACCGGGGCCAGGTCAACTACTCGGCCGCCAAGGCCGGCATGCAGGGTTTCACCAAGACCCTCGCGATCGAGCTGGGCAAGTACGGCGTCACCGCGAACGCGATCGCGCCCGGCTTCATCGTCACCGACATGACCGCGGCGACCGCCGCCCGGCTCGGCGTGTCCTTCGAGGACTTCCAGGCGGGCGCGGCGGCGGGGATCCCGGTGGCGCGGGTCGGCCAGCCCGAGGACATCGCCAATGCGGTCTCCTTCTTTGTCAGCGACGCGGCCGGCTTCGTCTCCGGCCAGGTCCTGTACGTGGCGGGCGGCCCGGTCTCCTGACCAGGAGCGGACCACAGCGGTAGACCGAGCGAGGACAGGCGGCAGGGCGTTGAGCGACGGTGCGAGAGCGAACGACAGTGTGTTGAACGACACAGCGGCGCAAGTGCGGGCGAAGGTCCGCGCGTTCTGCGCGGCCCACGATCCCGCGGCCACGCCGCGCGGCCGAGTTCCTCAGCGCCCGGTTCGACGCGGGCCTGGCCGCCGTGCACTACCCGGTAGGGCACGGCGGCCTCGGCCTGCCGCGCGCGCTGCAGGCGGCGGCGGACGCGGAGTTCGCCAGCGCGGGCGCGCCCGAGCCCGACCCGCGGCGCAACGTCATCGGCCTGGGCATGGCCGCCCCGACGATCACCGCCTTCGGCACCGGCGAGCAGATCGACCGCTGGCTCAAGCCACTCTGGCTGGCCGAGGAGATCTGGTGCCAGCTCTTCAGCGAGCCGGGCGCGGGCAGTGACCTGGCCGGCCTGGCCACCCGCGCGGTCCGCGACGGCGACGAGTGGATCGTCAACGGCCAGAAGGTGTGGACCTCGCTCGCCCACGAGGCCCGGTGGGGCCTGCTGCTGGCCCGCACCGACCCGGACGTGCCCAAGCACGCGGGCCTCTCCTACTTCGTGCTCGACATGCACGGGCCCGGGGTCGAGGTCCGGCCGCTGCGCCAGCTGACCGGCGAGGCGGAGTTCAACGAGGTCTTCTTCACCGACGCCCGGGTGCCCGACGCCAACCGCCTGGGCGACGTCGGCGCGGGCTGGCGGGTGGCCAACGCCACCTTGATGAACGAGCGGGTCTCGATCGGCAGTTCCCGCTCGGTGCCGCGCGAGCAGAGCGCGATCGGCTACGCCGCCCAGACCTGGCGCGGCCATCCGGAACTGCGCACCCACGAACTGCACCAGCGCCTGCTGAAGCTCTGGGCCGAGGCCGAGGTCGCCCGGCTGGCGGGCGAGCGGCTCCGCCAGCAGCTCGCGGTGGGCACGCCCGGCCCGGAGGGCTCGGCCGCCAAGCTCACCTACGCCCGCCTCAATCAGGAAATCTCCGGCTTCGAGATCGAGCTGGCCGGGGCGGACGGCCTGACCTACGACGACTGGGCCATGCGCCGCCCGGGGACCGGCGGGGGCGACTTCTCCCGCGGCCCCGGCTTCCGCTACCTGCGGTCCAAGGGCAACTCGATCGAGGGCGGCACCTCGGAGATCATGCGCAACATCATCGCCGAGCGCGTTCTCGGCCTTCCGCCGGAGCCCCGCTCCGACACCGGCGTCCCCTGGAAGGACCTACCGCGATGACGTTCGCGCTCCCGCTACCGGCAGCCGGAAGGACCAGTGCTGGCCATGGCCGCTGATCTGCTCTACTCCGAAGACGAGCGCGACCTCGGGGCCGCCCTGGCCGATCTGCTCGCCCGGTCGGCCGCGCCCGCCGACGTGCTGGCCCGCACCGAGCAGGGCGAGCCCTACGACCCCAAGCTCTGGCGGGCGGTCGCGGCCGAGATCGGCATGGCCGGCCTGCTGATCCCCGAGCCGCTGGGCGGCGCCGGGGCGTCCTACCGTGAGCTCGCCACGGCGGCCGAGCAGTTCGGCGCGGCCGTCGCCCCGATCCCGTACCTCGGCAGCGCCGCGGTCGCCACCGCGGCCCTGCTGTCAGCGGCCCGCAGCGCCGCCGCCAGCGCGGCGGCCGCGCGGCCAGCGCCGGCCGCGCCCTGGGCGTCCGGCGAGGGGCTCTCCGGCCCCGCCGCCGCCGCCCGCGCCGCCGCGCTCCGCGCGCAGGCGGCGGCCGACGCGGCCGGGACCGCGCGCAGCGCGCCCGTCCCGCCCGCCGCCGGGCTGCTGCGCCAGCTGGCCGACGGCTCGCTGACCGCCGTGCTCGCGGTGACGGCCACCACCATGCCCGCCGGGCCGTTCCCGTCCGCCGCCCGGGTCGCCGGGCGGGGCCCGTCCGGCTCGGGAACGGTCAAGCTGCGCGGCACCATCGCGGCGGTCGCCGACGCGCTCCCGGCCACCGTGCTGCTGGTCCCGGCCGAAGGCGTGCCGAACGGGCTCTACCTGGTGGAGGCGGCCGCGGCCGGCCTGCAGCGCACCCCGCTGGTCTCGCTCGACATGACCAGGCAGCTGTGCGACATCTCGCTGCACGACGCCGAGGCCAGGGTGGTCGCCGTCGGCGCCGCCGCCGAGGCGGCGGTCAACGCGGGTCTGGCGGCCGGGGCCGGCATGCTCGCCGCCGAGCAGCTGGGGCTGGCCCAGCGCTGCCTCGACCTGACCGTGGCCTACGTGCGGGAGCGTCGTCAGTTCGCCCGGCCGGTCGGCTCCTTCCAGGCGCTCAAGCACCGGCTGGCCGACCTGTGGACCACCATTACCCTGGCCCGGGCCGCGTCCAGGTACGCCGCCGCCTGCCTGGCCGACGGCGACCCGGACGCCCCCGTCGCGGTGGCCCTGGCCAAGTCGGCCTGCTGCGAGGCCGCGGTGCTGGCCGCGCAGGAGTGCGTCCAGATGCATGGCGGCATCGGTTTCACCTGGGAGCACCCGGCTCACCTGTACCTCAAGCGGGCCAAGGCGGCCTCGCTGGCGTTCGGCACCCCCGGTGCCCACCGGGCCGCGCTGGCCGCCCTGGTCGACCTGCCCGCCCCCGACTAGGCCCACGGTCACCACTGAGCGGTGTCTACTTCTTCGCCGGCCGGCGCCGTATCAGGACCGGCCAACGACCGCTCGGCCCGCCCGCTGCGGCGATAGTCACACCGGGCCCAGACGGCTCACGCGTGGTTCCCGCGGCCCGCCTGGCCCGCCCGCTGCGCGTCCGGCGGCGGGCTCAGGCCCGGCCGGCCGCGGGCGAAAGTTACGGCAATATGTCGTCCCGGTCAGAGCGGCTGTTAAGCCCGTCATCGCACCGAAAACCCAGACGTCACGACACATTCATGAAACATGTTAGGCAGTACCACCTGCCACGTTACCGCTGGCGTAACGAACGGGAAATCCTGTCGAAACCCGCGCATGGGAAATATTGACCGTTGCATGAAAGCACGCGGAGTGGCCGGGGCGGGACTAGAAAGCCCGGGGGGCGAACCCTGGAACCCGAGAGGCCCTTCATAGCAGGTAGCCCCTGGAGGAGTAGAAAAAGTGATTCCATACTCTACGTGGCTGGGAAGCGGAGATAACGCCTGGCAGATGACAGCGGCAACGCTGGTCGGGCTTATGTCCATCCCGGCCCTGGCCGTGCTCTACGGCGGCCTGGTGCAGAAGAAGTGGGCGATGAACACCGTCCTCATGGTGTTCGTCACCTTCGGCCTTACCCTTATCGTGTGGGTGCTATGGGCCTACAAGATGGGTTTCGGCACGCCGCTCATCAGCACGTTCGTGGGTGACCCGCGGACCGTCCTCGGCGCCAACGCCCTTGAGGGCCAGGCCAACATCCCGCTGCTCAACGGGCTCATGCCGGCGTTCAGGCTCCCCGGTGCGTCGATCGTGTACTTCCAGTTCGTGTTCGCGGCGATCACCCCCATCCTGTTCATTGGTGCGGTGCTTGGCCGCGTCAGCTTCAAGGCCTGGATGGTCTTTGTCCCGCTGTGGATCACGTTCGCGTACGCGGTTAACGCATTCCTCCTCTGGGGCGGCGGCTACTGGGCGGGCAAGGGTGCGCTCGACTTCTCCGGTGGTTACGTCATCCACCTGGCGGCAGGCGTCTCCGGCTTCGTGTCAGCGGCGATCATTGGCCCTCGTCTGAAGAAGGACCGCGAGAAGGCCATTCCGAACAACCTGATGTTCGTCGCGCTCGGCGCCGGCATCCTGTGGCTCGGCTGGAACGGCTTCAACGGTGGTGACCCGTACTTCGCCGGCTCGGACGCGGCGGCGGCCGTGGTCAACACCAACCTGTGCACGGCCGTGGCCATGATGGTGTGGATCATCATGGACATGTTCTTCACCTCGGAGAAGAAGCCGACCTTCCTCGGCGCCCTCAACGGCATGATCTGCGGCCTGGTGGGTATCACCCCGGCGGCCGGCTACGTGAACGGCCTCGGGGCGATCATCATTGGCATCGTCTGCTCAGCGGTGGTCTGGTGCGCCTGGTACACCCTGCCGAAGTACGTCTGGCCGTTCAACAAGGTTGACGACGCCCTCGGCGTCATCTACACGCACGGCATCGCCGGTCTCCTCGGCGGTCTGCTCGTCGGCCTGCTGGCGGATCCGAAGATGATCGAGTACATCGGTGTCGGCAGCAGCAGCTCGATTAGCGGCACGGGTGCGTTCTACGGGCACCCGCACCAGTTGCTCGTGCAGTTCCTGGCGGCACTCACGATCATCATCTGGGACTCGGCGGTCACGTTCGTCCTCTGGATGTTCATCAAGTACGTGCTCCGCATCAAGCTGCGCTTCACCGACGAAGAGCTCGAGATCGGCGACGTCGCCATCCACGGCGAGGAGGTCTACCCGGCCGAGGAGATCTACACCACCAGGCTCAGCGTCACCGCCGAGGCCGAGGCCTCGCCCACGACGGAGCAGCACATGCCGGCTGGCTCGGTCTCTGCCGAGGAGTAACCGAAGATCTCGCGCTACGTTGCGGCCGTAGCGAGAGCGGGCCGCGCCCCCGGAGGACCGTCATGGTTCCCCGGGGGCGCGGCCCTCGGCATGCCCGGGCGCGGCGATTGGTTACGGTGTAAGTACTGTTGCGTCGCCCGTCGCGCTGCCCCAAGCGCGGCCTGCCTACGATGGAGCACTGTGAAACCCGTCATCATGGCCGCCACCCTGGTCACCGACGACGGCGTCCCGATCGACGCCGTGCACCTGCCCGCGACCGACGCCGGTGACCCGGAGGAACTGCCGGACCCGGGCTGGCCGGCCGGCCGGCGGGATCTGGCCATCGTCGTGGCGCACGGCTTCACCCAATCCTGGCAGCGCCCGGTGGTATGGACGATCGCCCAGCGCTTCAGCCGCTCGGCCGGCGTGGTGACCTTCGACTTCCGCGGCCATGGCCGGTCCGGCGGGATGTCGACGCTCGGCGACAAGGAGATCTACGACCTCGACGTGGCCGTCAGGTACGCCCGCGAGCTCGGCTACGCCAAGGTCGTCACCGCCGGGTTCTCGATGGGCGCGAGCGTGGTGCTGCGCCAGGCGGCGCTGCGCCGGGGCGTCGACGCGGTGATCTCGGTCAGCGGGCCGGGCCGCTGGTACTACCGGGACACCGAACCGATGCGCCGGGTCCACTTCGCGGCCGAGAAGCGCCTGGGCCGGGCGTTCACCAAGCACGTCCTGCACACCAGGATCTCACCCGAGGGCTGGCCCAGCCCCGGCCCGCTGCCGCCGGCCGAGGCGGCCGCCATGATCGCGCCCGCCCCGCTGCTGATCATCCACGGCGACGCGGACGTCTACTTCCCGCCCGAGCACGGCCAGCAGCTTTACGACGCCGCCAGGGAGCCGAAGGAGCTCTGGCTGCTGCCCGGCTTCGGCCACGCCGAGCGGCACACCGACGACGCCCTCACCGACCGGATCGCGGGCTGGGCGGCCGCCGCGGTCGCCGCCCAGCGCGCGCCCTAGGCACCCCGGGCGCCCGGTTACCAGCTGGTCGGGACGGGCATCCCCTCGGTGTAGCCGGAGGCGCTCTGCACGCCGACCACCGCCCGTTCAGCGAACGACGGCAGGTCGGCCGCGCCCGCGTAGGTGCAGGCGGACCGCACCCCGGCGACGATCATGTCCAGCAGGTCCTCCACGCCCGGCCGCAGCGGGTCCAGGTACATCCGCCCGGCCGAGATCCCCTCCTCGAACAGCTCCTTGCGGGCCCGTTCGTAGGGCGAGTCCCCGGCCGAGCGCAGCCGTACCGCCCGCGCCGAGGCCATCCCGAAGTTCTCCTTGTAGAGCCGCCCGTCCGGGTCCCTGAACGCGTCTCCGGGCGACTCGTAGGTGCCGGCCAGCCACGACCCGATCATGACGGAGGAGGCGCCCGCCGCGAGCGCCAGCGCGACGTCGCGCGGGTGCCGCACCCCGCCGTCGGCCCACGCGTGCGCGCCGAGCGACGCGGCCTCGGCGGCGCACTCGAGCACCGCCGAGAACTGCGGTCGGCCCACCCCGGTCATCATCCGGGTGGTGCACATGGCGCCGGGGCCGACCCCGACCTTGACGATGTCCGCGCCCGCCGCGACCAGGTCGCGGACGCCGCCCGCGGTCACCACGTTGCCCGCCACGACCGGCACCGACGGCGACAGCGCGCGGATCGCCTGCAGCGCGCTGAGCATCTTGTCCTGGTGCCCGTGCGCGGTGTCCACCACGAGGACGTCGATCTCCGCGTCGAGCAGCTGCTTGGCCTTGGCCGCAACGTCACCGTTGACCCCGACCGCGGCGCCGACCCGCAGCCGCCCGCGCGCGTCGATAGCGGGCGCGTACAGGGTCGCGCGCAGCGCGCCGGTCTTGGTCAAGATCCCGATGCACTCCCCGGTGGCCGACACCACCGGCGCGAGCCGGTGCCGCCCGGAGTGCAGCAGGTCGAACGCCTCGGCCGGCGGCGTGCCGAACGGCAGCGTGAACGGGTCGGCCGACATCACCGTGGACAGCTGCGCGAACCGGTCGGACCCGGCGCAGTCCGCCTCGGTGACCACGCCGACGGGGGCGCCCGCGGCGTCGACCACCACCACCGCCGTGTGCGCGCGCTTGGGCAGCAGCGCCAGCGCGTCGCCGACGGTGGAGGCCGGGGACAGGGTGATCGCGGTGTCGACGACCGCGTCGCGGGATTTCACCCAGGCGACGACGTCGGCCACGACGTCGGCCGGGATGTCCTGCGGGATGATCGCGAGGCCGCCGCGCCGCGCGATGGTCTCGGCCATCCGCCGCCCGGAGACCGCGGTCATGTTGGCCGCGACGATGGGGATGGTTGCTCCGCTGCCGTCCCTGGTGGCCAGGTCGACGTCGAGCCGCGACGCGACCGCCGACCGCGCGGGCACCATGAAGACGTCGCTGTAGGTCAGATCGGTCGCGGGTACCTCATGAAGAAAACGCACGTTCTTCATTCTTACCGAAAAAACCAGTTCAACAACCAGCCGTCGCGGTCGGCCGGGCCGGAGTCGCCCGCGGGCTAAGCGATGGCGAGGCCGAACGCGGCGAACATGATGTCGGCGATCTTGTCCGCCATTTCCGGCACCGGCAGCTGGACCTCGGTGCTTATCAGGTAGTTGACCCGCTCCAGCATCATCAGGCAGGCGACCGCGGTGAGCTCGGGGCTCTCCTGGTGCTTGCCCGCCGCCTGCGCCGCCGCCGTCATCCCGGTGGTCATCGCCTCGGCGATGGCGAAGAAGAGCTGCAGCCCCTCGCCGTACACCTCGTCCGGTACCAGGTCGGCCGAGCTGAGGATGCGGATGACGGTCGCGTGCGAGGCGTAGGCGGTGAAGAACTTGCGGACCCACTGACGCAGCACCGTGAGCCCGGTCACGTCGCTGGTCACGATGGGAAAGTCGCCCGCCACGATCTCCATGTCGTGCAGCGCGTCCCGCAGCAGCGCCTTGAACAGGTCCTCTTTGTTCGCGAAGTACAGGTAGAACGTCCCGTGCGAGATCCCGGCGCGCTTCACCACGTCATCGACCCGGACGCCGCCGAAGCCCCGCTCCTCGAACTCGATCATGCCTGCCTCGAGCAGCTTGCGCACCGTCTCCCGGCCCTGCGCCCGCAGCTCGCGGTCCTGGGCGGGCGTTCCGCCGCCGAGCGACGGCCGTCCCTGGGGTTTGCGCGCGGCGTGCCCCGTGCCGCGGCTTTTGGCGGGCCCGCGGACCGCCCCGGCGCCCGCCTGCGCGGGACTCCGGTCTGCCTCCTGCGTCATAGTCGAAGCGTAGTCGTAGCTGAGACAGTTCCTGCGATTACCCGGCAGATGCGGTCCTCCGCGCCGTCCGCCGCCCGTCTGTAACCAGATAACAGCAAGAAGCGGTACGATTCCGGGGCCTGGGGGCGCGCTGAGAATGCTGGGGGTCACCGAGACGCGGGCCGGGAGTTGTGCGAGGGGGTGCGGGGAGGCCCCCGCCCGGGCCAGACAGACACGCTGAGCGTGTTCGGGAGGCGCGCGTCCGGGGCACAGGGGAAACGCGGCGAGAACGTCAAGGAGGGCGCTTCCGGGCGCTTCCGGGTTCGGAAGGCCTGCTCAACCTGGTACGGAGAGGTACGTATGGGGCTTGATGGGTGCGGGAATCCATTTTGGGGGGCCTGCTTTCGGGGTGTGGGCTGGGTCCTCGGCCCCCGGCTTTGTACAGTTGACTCACTGTGAGGCTGCCATCGATTCACCGCCGGGTGCGGCTGACCGTTAACCGCCGCGCGCGGCCGGCCGTCGTGGGAGGCGGGCTGGTCGCCGTCTGCGCGGCGGTGGCGGCCACCGTTGCCGCGCTTTCCGGCGGCCCGGCACCGTCGGCCGGGGCGCTAACCGGCCCGGCGCGAGCCGCGAGCGCCAGCTTGGGAACGCCCGGCGCCGAGTCGCACGCCACCCTCACCGGGGCCATCACCCCCCGCCTGATCGTGCCCGACGTCATCGCCTCGGTGCCGGGCGGGGTGACCGCGGCTGACCTGCGGCGGCTGCGCGTGCTGCGCGGCGTGCGGTCTGTGCTGGCCATCGACGGCGCCAAGATCACGGTCAACGGCGCGCAGCTCACCGTGCTCGCCGCCGACGCGTCGGCGCTGCGCCCGTGGACGCCGCCGGCCACGGCGGGCGACCCGCGCGCCTGGTCCGCTTTCGCGGCGGGCGACCTCGTCACCACCCCCGCCGCCGGCCGGACGGCGGGGCTGGTCAGTGGCATCTGGTACCCGGTGGCGGCGGCCAGCAGCACCCGGCTTTACGTCGGCGCGCAGGCTGTGCTCGGGATCGCCGGCGTGGACGGGATCGTCGACCGCGCCCGCGGCCGCCAGCTCGGCCTCGCCCGCAACATCGCGGTGCTGGTCAACGCCCCCGCCACCAGCCCGCTCACGCTGGTGTCGCAGGTGTCAGGCGCCCTGGGCGGCAAGGCGACGGTGATCCGCCTGGTCCCGGCCACGGTCAGCACCAGCCTGCCGGTCGATGCCACGCCGTCGTCGGGGACGCCCGACAGCTACATCCAGCTGTTCAAGGACTCGGCCGCCCGGTACTGCCCGGGGCTGTCGTGGACGGTGCTCGCCGCCATCGGCCAGATCGAGTCGGCCGACGGCCAGAACATTGGGCCGTCCACCGCCGGCGCGCTCGGCCCGATGCAGTTCCTGCCGTCCACCTGGCAGCTGTGGGGCATTGACGGGTTCGGCCAGACCGGCCCGCCGGACATCATGAACCCCTACGACGCGGTGCCCGCGGCGGCCCGCCTGCTCTGCGCCGACGGCGCCGCCAGCGGCGGACAGGGCCTGCGTGCCGCCATCTTCGACTACAACCACGCGAGCTGGTACGTCAACGAGGTGCTGACCCTGGCCGGCGAGTACGCCGGGAATATTAGCTAGCCCGCACCGGCGCGCGGGCGACCCGGCGCTGGCCGGCCAGGTAGATCGCGACCGCGGTGAGCCCGCAGGCCGCCGCGAACCCGTATCCCCAGCGCGGCCCGAGCGCGTCGAGTATGAACCCCACCGCGGTCGCCCCCAGCGCCACGCCGACCGAGATGCCGGTGCCCAGCCAGGACATCGCCTCGGTGGCCCGCCCGGGCAGCGCCGTCGACTCGAGCAGGCTGTACCCGGCGATCAGGGTGGGGGCGATGGTCAGCCCGCACAGGTAGATGACGGCCGTCAGCACCAGCAGGTTCGGCATCGCCCAGAACGTGCAGACCCCGGTCACGGTCATCGAGAGGGTGATGGCGAACCGCCGCGAGGCCGGCGTCCGCCAGTTCCGCGACCCGTACCAGAGCCCGCCGGTCGCGCTGCCGAGCGCGTAGCAGCCGAGCACCACCCCGGCCAGCGGCTTGTGCCCGGACCGGGTGGCGAAGTCCACCGTGGACAGGTCGATCGACACGAACATCGAGCCGATGAACAGGTAAGCGGGCACCAGCACGGCCAGGCCGGGCGCGGCCAGGGAGAAGCTGTATCTCCCCCGGGGGAGAGATTCCCCGCCTGGGGGGACCCGTCCCGCCATTCCCCCCAGCCCCCGGTGACCCCTGCTCGGCCGCTCTTCCAACGTCGCGACCGGCGGCTCGGTGGAGCGCTGCGAGGCGAACCAGAGCGTCCCCGCCAGGCAGGCGATCGCGGCGCAGATCACGCCGGCCGCCGGGGCGACCTGGGTGGCGAGCAGGGTGACGGCGGCCGGCCCGATCACGAAGCAGAGCTCGTCGGCGATCGATTCGACCGAGAACGCGGTGTGCAGCCGGGACGACCCGGCCAGCAGGGCCGACCAGCGGGCCCGGGCCATCGGCCCGAGCATCGGCATCGCCGCGCCGCCGAGCACGCCGGCGGCGAACAGCGTCCAGTCGGGGCCGTGCAGCTGCACGGCGGCGACCAGCCCGGCGACCGAGAGCGCGAAGATCACGCAGAGCGGCACCAGCACCCGGTGCTGGCCGACCCGGTCGGTCAGCCGGCCGAACTGCGGCGCGCAGGCGGCGTTGCCGAGCGCGGCGGCCGCCGACACCGTGCCGGCCAGCGCGTAGCGGCCGGTCCCGGCGGAGATGAGCAGCACCAGCCCGAGCCCGTACATGGCCATCGGCAGCCGGCCGATGATGCCCGCCACGGAGAACCGCCAGGCCCGCGGGATCGCGAAGATCTCCCGGTACGGTGCCAGGAACCCGCGGGGACGGCCGGGGGCGCCCGGCGGCGCGGCGGCCGCCGCGGCCGGCTGAGGTCCGCTGGCCTCGTCAACACTCGTCATCGCGTGCCAGACCTCACAAAATCCATAGATACCAGTCGAACGCAACAGGTTTTCCGGTGCGGCTGTTCCCGCTGGCCCGGTGCCGGCCTGCGCGGCACTGCTGGTTGGATGGAGTCCATGCCGGCTTACGACGCGTTCCTGCTGCTGTCCTTCGGCGGCCCCGATGGTCCCGACGACGTGCTGCCGTTCCTGGAGAACGTCACCCGCGGCCGGGGGATCCCGGCGGAGCGGCTGGCCGAGGTGGCCGAACACTACTACGCCCTAGGCGGCGCTAGCCCGATCAACGCCCAGTGCCGCGAGATGCTCGCCAACATCCGGGCGGCGGGCCTTGACCTGCCCATGTACTGGGGCAACAGGAACTGGCACCCGTTCCTTGAGGATACCGTCCGGGAGATGGCCGACGCCGGGGTGGAACGCGCGATCGCGTTCGTCACCTCGGCCTACAGTTCCTACTCGGCCTGCCGGCAGTACTACGACGACATCGACCGGGCGATCGCGGCGGTCGGCCCGCGCGCGCCGCGGATCGACAAGATCCGGCCGTACTTCAACCACCCGGGGTTCATCGAGCCGTTCGCGGCCGCAGTGGCCGACGCCCTGGCGACGCTGCCGGACGGCGCGCAGGGCCCCGCGCGGGGCGGGGCGCGGCTGATTTGCACCGCGCACAGCGTCCCGCTGGGGATGGCCGCCGCCAGCGGCAGCCAGAGCGCGGGAACGGCCGCCCCTGGCGCCGCAGGCGGCCGCTACGCCGCCGAGCTGGGCGAGGCCGCCCGGCTCATCGCTGAACGGGCGGTGCCGGGCTCCATCCCCTTCGACCTGGTCTACCAGAGCCGCAGCGGCCCGCCGAGCGTCCCCTGGCTGACGCCGGATGTGAACGACTACCTGCGCTCGCTGGCGGCCGGCGGTGACGCGGGCGCGGTCGTGCTGGCACCGGTCGGGTTCGTCAGCGACCACGTGGAGGTCGTGCACGACCTGGACGTGGAGGCGGCGGAGACGGCGGCCTCGCTCGGCCTGGCCTTCGCCCGGGCGAAGGCACCGGGGCCAACCCCCCGGTTCGCCCAGATGGTCTGCGAGCTGGTGGCGGAACGAACGGCCGGCGCCCCCGCACTCGCCCTCGGCCCCTTCGGCCTCGGTGCCTTCGCGGGCGGCGCGGACGCGTGCCCGGCGGACTGCTGCCGGTACTCGCCGCAGCGGCCGGGAGGCACGGCGCCGCCCGGCCAGAGCGCCCGGCCGGACGCCGGCGCCGATGCGCGGCCAGCCCGATGAGCGCGGCCAGCCCGGGCGACCTGCTCGCGATCGCGGTCGCGGCGGCGCTCGAGGCCGGTGATCTGCTCGCCTCGCGGGAGGGCCGGGTCGCCGTCGCCGCGACCAAGTCCAGCCCGACCGACGTGGTCACCGAGATGGACGGCCGGGCCGAGGAACTGATCAGGGCGCGCATCCTGGCCGCCCGCCCGGACGACGCCATCCTGGGCGAGGAAGGCGGGCAGGTCGAGGGCGCGGCCGGCGCGCCCGCCCGCTGGGTCGTGGACCCGCTCGACGGCACCGTCAACTACCTGTACGGGCTGCACGACTGGGCCGTCTCCATCGCCGCCGAGGTCGGCGGGGAGGAAGGCGGGAACGAGAGCGGGGATGTTGGACGGGAGGGGGGCGGGGATGTTGGACGGGGGAGGGCGGGGATGTTGGCAGAAGAATCGTGGCCGGCGTGGTCTACGTGCCGATGCGCGGCGAGCTGTTCACCGCCGTCCGCGGCGAGGGCGCGTGGCTGGAGTCCTCCCGCTCCTCCAGTGTGCCCGCGCGGGCCGAGGGCGATTCGCTGCGGTCCCTGGTGGCGTCCGGAGCGCCCGGCGGCACCTCCGCCAGTGCAGCCGACACTGCGGAAGAATCGATATTCGGCCGGGTTCGGCTGCGCTGCGGGCCCGGCGTGCCGCTCGGCCAGGCGCTCGTCGCGACCGGGTTCGGTTACCGGGCCGAGCGGCGGACGGTGCAGGGCGAGGTGGTGGCCGCGCTGCTGCCGCAGATCCGTGACATCAGGCGTAACGGCGCCGCCTCGGTCGACCTGTGCGCCGTCGCCGCCAACCGGGTGGACGCCTACTATGAGCGCGGGCTGAACTACTGGGACTACGCGGCCGGGGCGCTGATCGCGGCCGAGGCCGGGGCGGTCGTCGGCGACACCCGCGGCGGGCCGCCGTCCACCTCGATGACGGTGGTGGCCGGACCTGCGCTGTTCGGCCCGCTCCGCGACACGCTGGCCGCGCTCGGCGCGGAGCGCGATGACTGACGCGGGGGCCGGAGGCGGCCGCGCGAAAACTCCCGCGGTAATTGGCAAGGCCAGGCGGAATAGATGCGGGGTATGCGAGGTTTACCTGCGGCCGGAAACGGTCTCGGCGAAACACCGGAGCGCCGATTCGCGCCTTGCGTGCGAAGCGGCCGCGAACGTGGCAGAATTCCCCGCCGGAATCGGGCACAACCGAGGCCTCCGGAGCGTTACACCCGCGCAGCGACCGCGCATCACCTAGGAGGGGGATGGGTCACCGAAATGGCTACTGACTACGACAGCCCGCGCAAGACCGATGACGACCTGAGCGAGGACAGCCTGCAAGAGCTGCAGGCCCGCAGAATGGACAAGTCGTCTTCGACAATCGACCTTGACGCGGACGACGTCGCGGAGTCCCTTGAGCTCCCCGGCGCCGACCTGTCCAACGAGGAACTCTCGATCCGGGTCATCCCGAGGCAGGCGGACGAGTTCACCTGCACCACCTGTTTCCTTGTGCACCACCGGAGCCAGCTTGCCGAGGACAGGAACGGCCAGCTGATCTGCCGCGAGTGCGCCGCCTGACGGCCGGTACCCGCGGGCGAGTCGCCCGCGGGTCCGGACCGGCAGTGCTCCGCGGCCCGCCGCCGGGCGCTTAGCCCGTGGTTCGCCGCGTTTTAAGCTGGCTAGCTCGCCCTGACTTCAGCTAGTTTCTGTGCTCGGTTCCGGCGCTGGCTTGCGCATTGTGGCGCGCACGATGAAGAAGCGCACCGTCTCAAGCACCAACCCGGTGGCGACGCCCCAAGCGAGCGCCTCCGGCAGCGTCACGCTCAGATCGGTCAGGTCCGTCGGCGGCCTCCTGCCGGTGACCTTTGGTCCACCCGGCCGCGAGCACCTTGCGCAGCACCATCAGCCCGCCGGTGGTCGCCAAGGTGGTAACCAGCGTGGTCGAGCCGTGCGCGCCCTCATTGTTCTTGCTCATCCGTGTCCCTCCTCGCCCCCTTGCGTAATTGCGCAATCATCCCACGGACTGCCGGTCGTCAGTGCCCGGTCCGCCGTCGGCGGCCGGGGCGCGCCCGATCGCGGCGGTGAGCCGGTCCGGGTGCCTGGTCGAAATCAGCCAGTAGGGCACGCCGGCGGCTCTGGTCGGCCAGGCCGATGTAGACGGCCCGCTTGACGTAGGGCCGGAGGAACTGGTGGGCCGCCGGGTCGGCCCGCGCCCCCCGCAGCAGCGCCGTCTGCTTCTCATCGAGCGCGATGACCTCGCTGGCCTCGCCCAGCGGGAGCGTGTCACGGCCCGCGCGCAGCACCCCGGCCGTCACCTCGACCGTCGCCGAGCCCCAGTTCAGCAGGAAGGCCGCGGCGATGAGGGAGAGCAGCGCGAGCGTGATCGGCGGGACGATGCCGCCGGCCACGAACCATGCCTCGGCGCCCAGGAACGCGACCGAGGGGACGGCGAGCAGCCAGTAGCTCACCGGCACGAGCAGCCGCTCGCGGTACGAACCCATTCCCAGCCTCCGCAGCGTCACGATTTTCACAAGCCCCCGCTCGACGCGGCCGGGCTTAGCGCGCACTCTCCACGGTAGTTGGTTAGATGGACTCATGATGGGGCGGGCAGCCAGGCGGGCCGCGAGCCGCATTTCCGCCTTGGCGCCGGGCCGGCCGGAGGCGGATCGCGGCGCCGTCTCCGAGCGCCGCCACCGCCGCCGCACCCGCGCCTGGTGCCGACGTGCCTGGCTGGCTGCGGGTCGGCGCCGCCTGGTCCTGGCGGCTGGTGCTGCTCGCGGCGCTGCTCTACGTGGCCGGCCGGGTCGCCTCGCTGCTCTACCTCGTCATCGTTCCCTGCGCGGCCGCGCTGCTGCTCACCGCGCTGCTCCAGCCGCTGGCGGCCCGGCTGCGGCGGCACGGCTTCGGCCCGCTGGGCGCGACCTGGTGCACGCTGCTGCTCGCCTTCATCGTGATCGGCGGGGCGGTGTGGCTGGTGACCACCCGGGTCGAGGCGGAGTACCCGGCCCTGGTCAGCCAGGTGAAGCACACCACCACGCAGATCCAGTCGTGGCTGGCCGGGCGGCCGTTCCACATCAGGACGGGCAACGTGGCCAAGCTCTCCGACAACCTGGTGAACTACCTGAGCAAGCACCAGTCGGTGCTCGAGGGCACCGTGCTGACCGGCGGCAGGATCCTGGTCGAACTGCTGGCGGGCGCGGTGCTCTGCTTCTTCATCTCGTTCTTCCTGATCAAGGACGGCGACCGGATCTGGGCCTGGGGCACCAGCGGCCTGCCGACGGAGCGCAGGCGGCGGGCGGACCTGGCCGGGCACGCCGCCTGGCAGTCCGTCGTCTACTACGTCAGGGGCACGATCGCGGTGGCCGCGATCCAGGCCACCGTGATGGGGATCACCCTCGCGGTCATCAACGCGCCGCTGGTCGCGCCGCTCGCGCTGATCATGTTCCTGGCCGCGTTCATCCCGCTGGCCGGGGTGCTGATCGCCGGCACCCTGGCCATCCTCATCGTGCTCGCGGCCAAGGGGCTGTTCGCGGCGGTGATCGTGCTCGGCGTCCTGGTCTTGATGAACCAGCTCGACGGGCACCTGCTGCAGCCGCAGGTCGTCGGGAAGATGGTGCGGCTGCACCCGCTCGCGGTCATCCTGGTGCTCGCGGTGGCGGGATTGGTGGCGGGCATCGCCGGCGCGGTGGTCGCGGTTCCCATCACCGCGGCCATCACCAGCGGGGTCCGTGCCCTGCGCGACGACGAACGCGAACAGCCTTCGTGGCGGCAGTTATCTCCGGGGGACGACCCCCGTACCCCCGATGCGCTGGCGCGCGGCCCGATGAAGGCAATGATATCGAGCCGACGCGCCAGCGCGGATGGCTGCGGGGGATAGGCTCTGCATGAAGGAAGGGGCACGATCGATGACCCACGATGAGGCAGTCGGCGATGGTCACGTCGATGTGCAGCTCATCCGGCTTGACCCGGACGTGCCGCTGCCCGCCTACGCGCTGCCCGGCGACGCGGGCGCGGACCTGTCCGCCGCCGAGGACGTCGATCTCGCGCCGGGGGAGCGGGCGATCGTCCGCACCGGGATCGCGATCGCGCTGCCCGCCGGCTATGCCGCGTTCGTGCACCCGCGGTCGGGCCTGGCCGCGAAGCACGGTGTCACGCTGGTCAATGCTCCCGGCACCATCGACTCGGGGTACCGTGGCGAGATCAAGGTGATCCTGCTCAACACCGACTCGGCCCGGCCGGTCTCGCTGCGCCGCGGCGACCGCATCGCGCAGCTGGTGGTGCAGCGGGTAGAGCATGTGCGATTCCGTGAGGTGGCGGCCCTGCCCGGGTCGGCCCGCGGTGAAGATGGCTTCGGCTCGACAGGTGGCCACCCGGACGGACGGATGAGTCCGGCCGGCGCGGCCGCCGGGGCATAACGGGAGGAGATGCGCAGTGTTCGGTCGGCGACGGAACGCCGGTGACGGCGACCTGGCGAGCCAGCAGGCGGATCTGGCGGTTGAGGCGGGCGAGACCGCGGGCAGTGCGGTGCCGGCGGGGGCGATCCCGGACGGCGTGACCGGCCCGTGGGACGTGGCCGAGCCGCACCCGGAGCTGCCCCGCGTTGATCTTGGCAGCCTGCAGGTGCCGGTGCTCGAGGGCACCGACATCCAGCTGGTCTTCGCCGAGCAGCACGGCGCCTGGGTGACGGTGCGCTACCAGCTCAGCGAGCTTCAGCTGCAGGCCTTCGCCGCCCCCAAGCGGGCCGGCATCTGGGACGAGGTCCGCGGCGAGATCGTCAGCGAGATCGCGGGATCGGGCGGCCGGTTCGAGGAGCGTGCGGGGCCGTTCGGCACCGAGGTCGTGGCCCAGGTCCCGGCCGAGCCGAACCAGCCGGCCTCGGGGATGCGGCCCATCAGGTTCGTCGGCGTGGACGGCCCGCGCTGGTTCCTGCGCGGCCTGTTCGCCGGCGCCGCCGCCGGCGACCCCGCCGCCGCGGCCCCGCTCGAGGCCGTCTTCCGCGAGACCGTGGTGGTCCGCGGCGAGCACCCGGTGCCGCCCCGCGATCTGCTCGAGCTCCGGCTCCCGGCCGAGGCCGCCGCCGCGCTCGAGGCCCAGGCCAAGGCCCAGCAGGAGCAGGAGCAGGGCAGGGAGCAAGGGCAGGAGCAGGAGCAGAGCCGCTTCGCCACCCCGCTCAACCCGTTCGAGCGCGGCCCGGAGTTCACCGAGACTCGCTAGTCTCCTTGGTTCCGCGCGCCGCCTTGGGATCCGACGGTGGCGGCAGCAGGAAAAACCACGCGTTCACCACGCCGCTGACGAAGGCGATCAGCGAGGCGGGCAGCAGCAGGTACAGGCCGGCGTCCGAGCCGCACACCAGGACGGTCCCGCTGGCCACGAACAGCAGCATGACCAGCACGTTGGGCGTGCGGCGGTTGAAGATCTCGACCAGTGACCGCTCGTCGTCGTCCAGCACCTGCTTGCGCCGCCCGAGATTCAGCAGCACCGCGCTGGAGATCAGCCCGATGGCGATGAGCTCGGCGCCGAACACCCAGTCGGGCTGACCGGGCGCCAGCAGGGCGGCCGCCATGGTCAGCGGCGTGAGGAACAGCACCAGGGTCTGCGCCGCGCTCGCGCGCAGACCCTGGTGACCTTCGATGCGGCTCGCGTTCAGCGAGACCGCGACGAACAGCAGGCCGGTGAGGGCGCCGCTGGCGCTCCCCATCACCTCGGCGAAGTCCTGCCAGTCAGCCGGAACGGTCATCTGTTCATGATGGCAGGAGCTCCCCGTTACTCGGCCGAGAAGAGGTCCTCAAGCTCGTTCTCGACATCCTCGGTGGTGACGAAGAACAGCTCGTCGCCCGCCTGCAGCGGGTCTTCCGGCTGCGGGACGAGGACCCGGCCCTCGCGCAGGATGGCGACCAGGGCGGCGTCGGCCGGCCACTCGATCGAGCCGACCTGCTGCCCGGCCAGCGGCGCGTCGGCCGCCAGGGTCAGCTCGACCAGGCTCGCCTCGCTGTGCCCGAAGGTCATCAGGCGGACCAGGTCGCCGACGCTGACGGCCTCCTCGACCAGCGCCGACAGCAGGCGGGGGGTCGAGACGGCGACGTCGACGCCCCACGACTCGTTGTAGAGCCACTCGTTGCCCGGGTGATTGACCCGCGCCACCACCCGGGGCACGCCGTACTCGGTCTTGGCCAGCAGCGCGACCACCAGGTTGACCTTGTCATCGCCGGTCGCGGCGACGACCACGTTGCACCGGTCGAGCCCGGCGTCGTCCAGCGAGCTGATCTCGCACGCGTCGGCCAGCAGCCACTCGGCCCGCGGCACGCTGTCCACCTTGATCGAGGACGGCTTCTGGTCGATCAGCATCACCTCGTGGCCGTTCTCAAGCAGCTCGCGGGCGATGGACCGGCCCACGGCGCCCGCGCCGGCGATAGCGACCCGCATCAGTGCTCACTCCCGTCACGCTTGGCGAACCCGGCCATGACCCGGTCAAGGTCGCTCTCCTTGGCGATGACGTGCACCACGTCGCCCTCTTGGAGCACGGTGCCCGGCTGCGGCACGATCGCCTCGCCGAGCCGGTCGATGTAGGCGACGCGGGCGCCGGCCGACGCCTCGGCCAGCTTGACCGGCTCGCCGATCCACTTGGGGGAGACGCTCACCTGGGTCAGCACGAGCTTGCCGGTCGCGTCCCGCCAGAGCGGCTCGGCGCCGCCGGGCGCCAGCTTGCGCAGCATCTGGTCGGCCGTCCAGCGAACGGTCGCCACCGTGGGGATGCCGAGCCGCTCGTACACCTCGGCCCGCCGCGGATCGTAGATCCGCGCCGCGACCTGGGCGACGCCGAACGTCTCGCGGGCGACCCGGGCCGCGATGATGTTCGAGTTGTCGCCGCTGCTGACCGCGGCGAAGCCGTCGGCCCGCTCAATGCCCGCCCGCGCCAGCACGTCACGGTCGAAGCCCATTCCCGTTATCCGGTCACCCTTGAAGGACGGCCGGAGCCTGCGGAAGGCCTCGGGGTCCTGGTCGATGACCGCAACCGTGTTGCCGCGGTCCTCTAGGATGTGGGCGAGCGTTGAGCCGACCCGCCCGCAGCCCATGATCACGATATGCACGACCCGTCCTTTCACGGTGCGTCATCGCCTGGCTGGGCACCCTCGGCCAACCAAGCGCCCCGGTAAAGGTATGCCCTCACATGGGCGAATGCGAGCCCCGGGGGGAGGGAGAATCGGTGTCCGAGGTTGAGTTGGCGTACCAGGTGGGCCAGACCATCGAGGTGACGGTCAACGACGTCGCCCAGGGCGGGTGGTGCGTTGCCAGGCCTGACGGTCTCCCGGTGATTTTCGTGCGGCACGCGCTGCCTGGTGAGCGGGTTATGGTGGCCGTGACCGAGGTCACGTCCCGGTTCGCCCGGGCCGATGCCACCGAGATTTTGCAGGCTTCCCCGGACCGGGTCGAGCCGCCGTGCCCGAGCGCGCACCCGGGCGGCTGCGGCGGCTGCGACTGGCAGCACGCGACACTGCCCGCGCAGCGCGCGCTCAAGGCGGACGTCATCGCGCAGCAGCTGCGCCGGGTGGCGGGGCTTGACCTTGACCACGAGATCACGGTCGAGCCGCTGCCCGGCGACGAGCCCGCCGAGTCGGGTCTCGGCTGGCGCACCCGGGTCCAGTTCGCCGTCCGGCCGGACGGCGTGGCCGGGCTGCGGGCGCACCGCTCGCACGAGGTGATCGACATCGGGGACTGCCCCATCGCCCACCCCGCGATCCGCGATCTCGGCCTCCTTGACCACGTCTGGGAGGGCGCGGGCACGGTCGAGGCCGCCGTCGGCAGCGCCGGGCCCGACGATCCCGGCCAGCCCGACCGGGCGGTCATCTTGACCAAGGCGGGCCGCCGGGCGCCGCGCGGCCGGCAGGCACCCGGAGCGGCGCCGGGCACCGCCGGGGCGCCCGCGGGCCGGGGGAGGGGCCCCACCGTCCGTTCAGAAGAGCGGGTTGAGCTTTTCCCGACCGAAGCCGTGGACGCCGTCGAAGCGGACGCGGTACTGATCCGGGCCGGCGCCAAGGTGACCCCGCTGCAGGGGCGCCAGTACCTCGCGCAGTTCGCCGCGGGCAGGCACTGGCAGGTCAGCGCGGGCGGGTTCTGGCAGGTCCACCCGGGCGCGGCCGACTCCCTGTGCGAGGCCGTGCTGGCCGCGCTTGAGCCGAAGCCCGGGGACACCGCGCTCGACCTGTACTGCGGGGCGGGGCTGTTCGCGGGGGTGCTCGCCCCGGTGGTCGGCCCTGAGGGCGCTGTCACCGGGATCGAGTCGGACGCGGCCGCCGTCAAGGACGCCCGCGCCAACCTGTCGGGCTACCGCTGGGTGAAGGTGCACCGGAACGACGTGGCGGTCGCGGTGGCCGACGCCGCGCTGCCGCCGGCCCGGCTGGTGGTGGCCGACCCGCCCCGGACCGGCCTCGCCCGCGAGGTCGTGGACTACCTGACCGGGGACGGCGCCGCCGAGCGGTTCGCCTACGTGTCCTGCGACCCCGCCACCCTCGCCCGCGATCTCGGGCTGCTCATCGCGGGCGGCTGGCACCTGGCCGGGGTGCGCGCGTTCGACGCCTTCCCGATGACGCACCACGTGGAGTGCGTCGCCACCCTCACCCGCTGAGTACTGGTGAAGTGTGGCCGGCGGCCCGATCCTGCCCTTAGGGCGCGTCGGGCCGTTCCGCGCCGCTGGCCGGGCTGTCCGGCTTGCTCGGCGAGCCGACCACGTAATAGCCGAGGCCGGGATAGCGGATCAGCAGTCCCTCGTCGACCAGCACGTTGAGCGCCTTGGCGCAGGTCTGCCGGGCGTGCCCGGACTGCTGGCTGAGCGTGGTGATCGAGGGCGTGGGCTCGCCAGGTGAGTACTTTCCGTCCGCGATCGCCTTGCGCAGCTCGGATGCGAGTCGTACATACGCTCTTGGGTCTGATTCGTCACCTATCGACATCCTTGTACCGTACTCGATTGGCAAAGTTGCCAATCGCAACCTTTCGACAGTAGTCGACCATGCCCGTGATGGTGTATGCTCTGCCGCATGTACCTTTGGAGTCTGCTCGGAACTGACCTTTCGGCTGGACCGGCTTCTTCCGGTATCACCTCCGATGCGGCCAGTGCCATGCGCTTGAGCGAGCCGGAAATCGCGAACGGCAACGCCTTCCTCTGCATCATCGAGGAGGTCCGCCCGCGGATCTCCGTCGGCGGGCTCGAGACGGTCTACCAGTCGACCGGCCGCCACTGGATCGGCCGCCGCACCAGGGGACACGGGGTCTTCTGGGAGGCCAAGCGGCGGACCGTCGATCCGGCCGAGGTCTACCGCCTCGACGCGCCGCTGTGCTGGCTGGCCGGCCCGCATGCGGACCACGGCGTGGCCGGCTAGGCCGGAGACCTCCGCAGGCCGAGCGCTCTGAGCCACCCTGGCGCATGTGCCACGATGGGACGCATGCGACTTCGGATCTTCACAGAGCCTCAGCAGGGGGCCAGCTACGCCACGCTCCGCCGTGTCGCCACGGCGACGGAAGACCTCGGCTTCGACGCGTTCTTCCGCTCCGACCATTACCTGAAGATGGGCAACGTGTCCGGCCAGCCCGGCCCGACCGACGCGTGGGCCACGCTCGCCGCGCTGGCCGTGGAGACGAAGCGGATCAAGCTCGGCACGCTGGTCAGCGCGGCCACCTTCCGGCTCCCCGGGCCGCTGGCGATCACCGTCGCGCAGGTGGACGAGATGAGCGGCGGACGGGTCGAGCTCGGCCTGGGCACCGGCTGGTACGAGGGCGAGCACACGGCCTACGGCATCGCCTTCCCGGCGCTGAAGGAGCGGTTCGACCGGTTCGAGGAGCAGTTGGCGATCATCACCGGCCTGTGGTCCACCCCCGAGGGCCAGACGTTCTCCTATGACGGCACGTACTACCAGCTGACCGACTCGCCCGCGCTGCCCAAGCCAGTTCAGCGCCCGAAGGTGCCGGTGATCATCGGCGGCGGCGGCCCGCGCCGCACGCCCGCCCTGGCGGCGAAGTACGCCGACGAGTTCAACGCGGCGTTCCGGTCGCCCGCGGACGCGGCCGCATCCTTCGGCCGGGTGCTGGACGCCTGCACCGAGGCCGGCCGCGACCCGGCGTCGATCGCCTTCTCCGCCGCCCAGGTGGTCTGCTGCGGCAAGGACGAGGCCGAGCTGACCCGGCGGGCCGCGTCGATCGGCCGCGAACTGCCCGAACTGCGCGAGAACGGGCTGGCGGGCTCCCCGTCGGAGATCGTCGACAAGATCGGCGCCTTCGCTGAGGCCGGCGCCACCACCGTCTACCTGCAGATCCTCGACCTGGCCGACCTCGGCCAGCTGGACCTGCTCGCCTCCGAGGTCCTCCCGCACGTGTAGGCCCGCTGCCCGCTGCCCGCTGCCGCTCAGGCTGGAGAGCGGTCAATGGCGCAGCTGACAGGAAACGTGACATTCCCGATATTTCCGCTTATGTGAGCGGATTTTGCATCGATTGGCCGGTACGGGCTGCGTTTGGGCGCGAGTAGTCATGTGGGATTGCGCGCAGCTGGGTACTAACGGTCTTTGGGTTGCTTACGATCGTTGGTGTGGGAATGTTCTCCGGGGGGCGGCGCGAGCGGCGGGGTTCTGGCGCCGAAGACTGGCCTGGCGATAAAGCCAGGGCAGACGCCGGCTCCTGGGCCGACGATGGCGCCGGGGCGGACGGCATACCCAGGTTGGCTGACGATGGCGGCCCGGGCTACCCGGCACCGGGATATGCCGGGGGACCCGACCAGGATTTCGCGCGTGGCGGGCCGGGCCCGCGCGGCCCCCATCCTGAACCGTCGGCCGGTCCGTGGCTGCCCGGGCCTGCAATGCCCGGACCCGGCGGGCCTGGTGGTGGCCCGGCCGCGGGTGACCGCTATGACGCGCCTGCTGGCGGACCGTACGCGTACGGGGCACAGCAAGAGCCATACGGGGCACAGCAAGCGAGGGCGCCTTACCTGGAATCGTCTCCCGGGGGCATGCCACCGGGCGGCGCACGGCAAACTAACGGGCCGTACGGCGGCGCCCGGCGGCCGGGCCCTATCCGGGCGCGCCCTATCCAGGCGAGCCAGGCGGCGCGCAGTACGGGCGAGAGCCGAATCGCCCAGGGCCTGGCAGCGGTGCGCCGTACGGCGGGGGATTCCCCGAGGATGGTCACGTTCGGCTCGGGCAGCCCGGCATGGCCCAACCCGGCTATGGGCCCCCCGGGCCGCTTTCCGGGCCGTCGCGTCCCGGGATGCCCGGCCCGGGCCAGCAGTTTCCCGGCCAGCAGTTTCCGGGAGAGCAGTTCCCGCGGCGGCCGGAACCGCGTCCGTTCGACGGCGGGCCGAATGGCGGCGGCTACCCCGGCGGCGGCCAGGTTCCCGTGCCAGGTCCGCCAGGCGGACCGTGGGTTTCCGGTCCATCGGGGTTTTACGGGCCGGAGGCGGTAGGCGGCGCTCCGTCCGGCTACCAGTCGCAACGGTTCCCCGGCGGCCCGATGCCGTCCGGGCAGTTCGTCCCCGGCCCGGCCATGCCATACGGCGGACCGCCCGTCGCGGATCAGTTCAACCCCCCGGGGCAGTTTGGGCAGCCTGGTCAGTTCGCGCCCCCCGGTCAGTTCGGTCCCGGTGGCCAGTTCCCCCAGGACGGGCGGGCCCCGGCGGGCTGGGCCGGAGCAGACCCGCTGCCGCCCGGGGCATTCCAGCCGGGCGGTTTCGCTGCCCGGGCGTCCGGCGATCCAGCGGCGCCATACCACCCGCGGAGCCCCATCGACGGCAGCTCCGCCGCGGCGGAAGGCAGGCCAGGGGCAGCCCGCCATGACGACACGGATGACGAGCGGGTAATCACGCCGACAACCATCTACGCGCCGGGCAGCCTGATCACCCCATCGGATGGTGACAGCGGCAGCGTACCCGGCGGACCCGGTGCGCCTTTCGCTGACGGCAGGCCCGGCGCGCCCTCCGGCTACGGGGAGCCGTACGGCCACGGCTCAGGCCCGGCGCAGCACCCGTACCAGGCGCAAGACCCGTACCAGGGGCAACCGCCGTACCCGGCTTCAGGTCAATACCCAGCAGCAGGGCCGTACCCGGCACAGGGCGGTTTCCCCGGCCCGGAGGGGTTTGCCGGACCCGCTGGGCCCGGCGGGCCAGCTGCCTTCCGCGACGGTCGCGGATTCACCGGCCAGCCGGGACCGCCCGGGCAGGCGCCGCCGCCCGGCTTCGCGACCGGCCCCGGCATGCCGGCCGGCGGCAACGCGTTCGGCGGCGACCCCCGGCAGGACGCGGGCGCCCGTTTCGGCGGTGGCCCCGCCCAGCCGGTTCCGCCCGGCTACCCGCCTACGCCCGGCTACCACCCCGCCCGGGTATGGACCTCCGGGCGGCCCGCAGGGGCAGGGCGGATTCGGCGTGCAGCCCCCTCAGCCCGGCCATTACGGCCCGCAGCACCAGCCTGGTCACTACACGGTCAGGGGCAGCCCGGCCAGTACGCGGGCCGGGACACCCGGGCCGATACGGCGGTCAGGGGCAGGGCGACCCGTACGGCATGCCGCGCCAGCCGGGCGCGGCTGGCCCGCTCCCGGGCCAGCCGCCGATGCCCGGCGGCTACCCCTCGCAGAACAGCCACCAAGGCCCTGCCGGTTTCCCGCCGCCGCGGGCTGCTCCAGGACCGACGGGCCATCCCGGACGGATGGATCATCAAGGGCCGCCCGGGTTCGCCGGGCCTGGGCCGGGCGGATACCCCGGGTTCGGTCACCCCGGCGCTGATGCGTACGGCGAGGGTATCAACGGCGGCGGCTACGCCTATGTCGTCAACGAAGACCGCCCTGGCACGGCTCGTCCGGGTCGTCCGCGCAGTCCGCAGCGTCCGGCCGACGAGCTCCGCCAGGCCGATAAGCCTCGCCAGGCCGATCAGCCGGCCCCAGGCCGATCAGCCGCGCCCCCCGGACGGCGGGCGCGGGCAGGCGTCGACCGACAGTCTCCGGGCGATCACCGCCGGCATCGAAGGCTTGACCCTGGACGCCAACCCCTCGGCGGACGCGGGCAACGCCTACGGTCCCGATGATCCGGCCTACGGCCCGCCAGGCCCCGACTGGTACAACCAGGAGCAGGCGGCCCGCGACGAGCAGGCGGGCGCAGCGCCCGCGCGAGAGCCGGTCGAATCAGCCAACCCGGCTGAGGCAGTACAAGCAGCGGCACAGACGGCACAGGCAGCGACGACTGGTTCGGTCGAGCCGGATCCGACCGTCGTCCGCGGCTCGTCGAGCCGGCTCGACCGTCGTCCGCGGCCCGTTCGAACCGGATCCGCCCCCCGTCCGCGGGCCTTTCGAGCCACTGACCGAGACAAACGGCCACCCGCCCGCAGCGAGTGCGGCCGGCGCGGACCACACCACGGCGGGCACCGGGGCGCGTCCGTGGGGTGACGCCCGCGATGCGGACAACGGTGGCAGCGCCTGGAGCGGCGCCGACGGGGATCCTGACGCCGCGTCGGCCGGCCCGGCCGAGCATGCGCCGGCCAGCTACGAATTCCCGGGCCTCGCCGACGATGAGCCGATTGGATCGGCCGACGCGGCCCTTGACCGGCTCAAGGCGCTGCACCTGACCGCGGCGGCGGTCGCCCCGCAGAGCCTTGACGCCCACTTCGACCAGCTAGTTGAGCGGCAGCGGAAGCTGATCGGCGAGTATCTGAACCAGGCCGAAGACCCTGGGCCGGCCACCGACGTCGATGACGACGGCAGCCTGGTGCCCTTCACGAGCGTCTAGCACCGGTGGGGGGGCGCGATACGACCCGGACGGCCCACGCTCATGACCACGGCCCTCAGCTAACCACACGGGCCGAGATAACAGCAAGAAGCGCGACAGCGCAAGCGTGCACGTCGCAAGGAGCGCGACTGGGCAAGGAGGCACGGCACGCGGAGCGCAAGGGCGCAAGGACGCAACGCGCACGCGCAACGCGCAGCGCCCCCCGGCCCCGTCCTCAGGTGCATGAGGCGCGTGATCGCGGGGAGAGGCGCCGGTAACGCGAACCCGCGCGAAGTACCTTGATGTCGAGATACTGTAAGTTAAGCACTGGGGGCACCGCAGACCCATAAGCAGCCGCATAACGGACATATGAACAAAGACGCATGACTGAGCGAGGAGGCTCAACCAACGATGACTGCGAACAGCTTCGGCAGCCGCGCGACCCTTGAGGCGGGCGGCGCGACGCACGAGATATACCGCCTGGACGCGGTCGATGGCAGCGCCACCCTCCCGTACAGCCTGAAGATCCTGCTGGAGAACCTGCTCCGCAACGAGGACGGCCTCAATATCACCGCCGACCACATCACCGCCCTGGGCAGCTGGGACCCGGACGCGCAGCCGGACACCGAGATCCAGTTCACCCCGGCCCGGGTGATCTTGCAGGACCTGACCGGCGTGCCCGCTGTTGTTGACCTCGCGGCGATGCGGGAGGCGATGCGGGCCCTGGGCGGCGACCCGACCAAGATCAACCCGCTCATCCCGGCCGAGCTGGTTATCGACCACTCGGTGGTGGCCGACATCTTCGGCGTGCCCGAGGCATTCAGCCGGAACGTCGCGCTCGAGTTCGAGCGCAACTCCGAGCGCTTCCAGTTCCTGCGCTGGGGCCAGGACGCCTTCGCCGGCTTCCGCGTCGTCCCGCCCGGCACCGGCATCGTGCACCAGGTCAACATCGAGCACCTCGCCCGCGTGGTCATGACGCGGCGGGGACAGACGGGCAGGCCTACCCCGACACCTGTGTCGGCACCGACAGCCACACCACCATGGAGAACGGCCTCGGCATCCTCGGCTGGGGCGTCGGCGGCATCGAGGCCGAGGCGGCCATGCTCGGCCAGCCCATCTCCATGCTGATCCCGCGGGTCGTCGGCTTCCGCCTCACCGGCCAGCTCCCGCAGTCGACCACCGCCACCGACCTGGTGCTCACCATCACCGAGCTGCTCCGCAAGCACGGCGTGGTCGGCAAGTTCGTCGAGTTCCACGGCGACGGCGTGGGCCAGGTCCCGGTGGCCAACCGGGCGACGATCGGCAACATGTCGCCGGAGTTCGGCTCGACCGCCGCGATCTTCCCGATCGACCAGGCGACGATCGAGTACCTGCGGCTGACCGGCCGCCCCGAGGACCAGATCGACCTGGTGGAGAAGTACGCCAAGACCCAGGGCCTGTGGCACGACCCGGACCGCGCGCTGCGCTTCTCCGAGGAGCTCACCCTCGACCTGTCCACCATCGTCCCGTCCATCGCCGGCCCGAAGCGCCCGCAGGACCGGATCGAGCTGGCCAACGCCAAGCCCGCCTTCCGCGACGCCCTGCCCGCCTACACCGGCGCCGACAACGGGTCGTTCCCGGCCTCGGACCCGTCCGAGAACGACGACACCCGCCCCACTCACCAGGTCAGCGTCACGCTAGAGGACGGCACCGAGACGACCCTCGACCACGGTCACGTCGTCATCGCCGCGATCACCTCCTGCACCAACACCTCCAACCCGTACGTGATGATCGGCGCGGCGCTGCTGGCGAAGAAGGCGGTCGAGAAGGGCCTGTCCCGCAAGCCCTGGGTGAAGACCACCCTGGCGCCCGGCTCGAAGGTGGTCATGGACTACTACGAGCGGGCCGGCCTGATCCCGTACCTGGACAAGCTCGGCTTCAACCTGGTCGGCTACGGCTGCACCACCTGCATCGGCAACTCCGGCCCGCTGCCCCCGGCGATCAGCGCCGCGGTCAACGACAACGACCTCACCGTGGTCAGCGTGCTGTCCGGCAACCGCAACTTCGAGGGCCGGATCAACCCCGACGTCAAGATGAACTACCTGGCGTCCCCGCCGCTGGTGGTCGCCTACGCCCTGGCGGGCACGATGGACATCGACCTCGACCGCGACCCGCTGGGCACCGACAGCGAGGGCAAGCCGGTCTACCTGGCCGACCTCTGGCCGTCGCCCGACGAGGTGAGCCGCGTCGTCGCCAGCTCGGTGGCGGCCGAGATGTTCACCGCCGACTACGCCGACGTGTTCGCCGGCGACGAGAACTGGCGCGGCCTGCAGGTACCGGACGGCGACACCTTCCAGTGGGTGGACAGCTCCACCTACGTCCGGCGCCCGCCGTACTTCGACGGCATGCCCGCCGAGCCGGCCCCGGTGACCGACATCCACGGGGCCAAGGTCCTGGCCAAGCTGGGCGACTCCGTCACCACCGACCACATCTCGCCGGCGGGCGCGATCAAGGCCACCGCCCCGGCCGGCCTCTACCTCACCGAGCACGGGATCGAGCGCGGCGACTTCAACTCCTACGGCAGCCGCCGCGGCAACCACGAGGTGATGATCCGCGGCACCTTCGCCAACATCCGGCTGCGCAACCAGCTCGCGCCGGGCACCGAGGGCGGGGTCACCGTCAAGGACGGCGAGGAGATGTCGATCTACGACGCCTCCCGCGCGTACATCGCCGAGGGCACCCCGCTGATCGTGCTCGGCGGCAAGGAGTACGGCTCGGGCTCCTCCCGTGACTGGGCGGCCAAGGGCACCGCGCTGCTCGGCGTCCGCGCCGTGCTGGTGGAGTCGTTCGAGCGCATTCACCGGTCGAACCTGATCGGCATGGGCGTGCTCCCGCTCCAGTTCAAGCCGGGTGAGAACGCGGAGTCGCTCGGCCTGACCGGCCAGGAGACCTTCGATATCGAAGGAATTGAAGACCTCAACGCGGGAAACGCCCCAGGCGAGGTCGCGGTGACGGCCGACGGCAAGAGCTTCACCGCGGTCGTGCGGATCGACACGCCCGGCGAGGCCGACTACTACCGGCACGGCGGCATCATGCAGTACGTGCTGCGGTCCCTGCTGGCGGCGCAGTAAGCACCGGACGGGGCGAGCCGGCTATCGGCTCAACCCCGTCCCCGGCTGGGGGAAACCGGGACGCAGCGGACGGGAACGTACGCGTCCCGGCCCGTGCCGCGGGCCGATAGGCTCACAGGCATGGCCCACGACCACGACCACGACCATATCCACGCGAGCGGTGTCGACGACGATGACTTCGAGTACGAGGACATCGACATCAAGGAGGCGCTCGGGCTGCCCGACGCGCTGCCGCCGATCCGCCTGCTGCCGCTGCCGGAGCTCGCGGCCCAGGCCCGCAAGGCGCCGCTGCCCGGCCAGCTCGCCGCGCTCGCCACGTGGGTGGGCAAGGACGGCCGGGAGGTCGACGAGGACGGCGACCTGACCGAGGAGGACCAGGCCGCGGCCGTCACCGCGCTCGGTGTCAGCGCGGAGGACTTGGACTTCCTGTGGGAGTACGCGCTCGGCGTGGAGTGGCTGCTGTTCGACCCCGAAGACGATGACCGGGTGCTGCCGGGCGAGACCGCCGACGACTGGGTCTCCGGCGACGACGAGTCCGTCTTCGCCGCCTGGTCGTCCACCCTGGCCGCCGTTCTCGGCGAGACCCTTGAGCTCTACGGCCCCGAGCCGGACTTCGACGCCGAGGCCGACGACCAGGACGAGGACGCCGACGACGACGAGTTCAACTTCTCCGGGCAGGGGATGGCGATCGCCATCCTGCTCTTCCTGGCCCGCCGGGAAGGGCTGACGGGCGAGGAGTTCTCCGACGTGCTCTGGGAGAACGCCGCGGGCGGAGTCCTCGACGAGGCCGACGAGGAGACCCGCGAGGAGCTCGCCGAGGTGCGCGAGCGGTGGGAAGAGGAGTACGGCGACCCGGCCCGGCTGCTGCTGGACAAGCTGCACACGCTGCTCGCGCTGGCCGAGACCGACGAGGCCATCCGGCTCACCCCGCTGGCGCTCGCCGCCCTGCACGAGCAGCTGGTCGAGGCCGGGGTGGAGATCCCGCTGCTGCCGCAGACCGCCGCCGAGCTGACCGGCGCCGAACTGCTGGCGATGGCCGAGGGCATCAGCGACACCGAGTTCGAGGCCGAGGCGGGCGCCTGGTCGGCCGCCCGCGGCGCCGACGCGGCCGCCCGTGAGCTGCTCGCGCTGGCCGCCGAGGGCGAGCCGGGGGAGCGGATGCTGGCGGTGGCGGCGGTCACCGCGATCGGCGCCCCGGCCGAGTCGGCCCTGCGCGACAGCCTGCAGGTGCCGCAGGTCCGCGGGTACGCCAAGGTCACGCTGCTGGCGCTGTCCGGTATCGACAACCTGAACGCCGACGGCCCGCCGGAGCTCGAACTCGGCCCCGAGGACCTCGCCTGGCTGGCCACCGACCTGCTCACGCTCGCCTGCGACGACGAGTACCCGGACCCGGACGACCTGGCGGTCAGCTTCCGCGAGGCCGTGCCGCCGGGCCAGGAGGCCGCCCTGTTCGAGGCGATGGCGCGCAGCGCGCACCCGGACGCCGCCGATGTGCTCGAGCACATCGGCCAGTACCACCCGGACAAGCAGGTCGCCAAGGCGGCCAGGACCGCCGCCCACAAAGCCGCATCGCGCCAGCGGTAGCGCGGGTAACGTTGCCATCGGGGCAGGCGCGGGAACGTCGGCCCCGCTGGGGATCCCGCCGGGGGAAATGAAAACTTAACGGGGAGGCGCACCCATGACCGAGAGCACGGGGACCAGCGTGAGCGGCAATCTCGCCGCCATCAATCACGTCGTGGTGCTGATGCTGGAGAACCGCTCGTTCGACCACATGCTCGGCTACCTCTACTCGGCCCAGGGCAACGTGTCCCCGTCGACCGGGCAGCCGTTCGAGGGCCTGACCGGGACCGAGCAGAACCCGGACGGCAACGGCGGCACCGTCGGCGTTTACCAGATCACCCCGTCTACCCCGAACGCCTACTTCATGCCCGGCTCCGACCCGGGCGAGGGCTACAAGGCGACCAACAGCCAGCTCTACGGGTCGATCAAAGCCCCCGCCTCCGGCGCCCCGGCCCCGATGACCGGTTTCGTCACCGACTACGCCTACACGCTCGGCTGGCAGGCGAAAGACCCCAGCTACACGGTGCTGCCCGGCACCACCCCGAACATGATCATGGGCTGCTTCACCCCGCAGGCGCTGCCGGTGCTCTCCGCCCTGGCGACCGGGTACGCGGTGTGCGACCACTGGTTCGCCTCGGTGCCGACCGAGACGATGCCCAACCGCGCGTTCGCCAACGCGGCCACCAGCATGGGGCAGGTCGACGACACACCAAGTCGTTCGCCGCCCCGTCGATCTTCGCCGCGCTCGGGGCCGCCGGGCAGACCTGGGGCATCTACGGCTACACCAACCGCCCGCTGACCGCGGACGACTTCACCGACATCGCCGCCGCCACCGGCGGCACGATCGGCCTGTTCACCGAGTTCCAGGCCGCCTGCGCGGCGGGCACGCTGCCCAACTACACGTTCCTCGAGCCGAGTTGGTCCACCACCGGCAACAGCCAGCACCCGAACTACAACGTCGCCCTCGGCGAGCAGCTCATCCACGACGTCTACGAGGCGCTGCGGACCAGCCCCAACTGGCCGCAGACGCTGTTCGTGCTCACCTACGATGAGCACGGCGGCTGCTTCGACCACGTGCCGCCGCCCTGGGGCGCGACCCCGCCCGACAGCGCGACCGAGCAGCCCTACGACTTCGGCTTCGACCGGTTCGGCGTCCGGGTGCCGACCGTGCTCATCTCGCCGCTGATCGCGCCCGGCACCGTCTACCGGACCACTAGTGCCACCCCGCTCGACCACACGTCGATCCTGGCCACGGTCGAGCAGCGCTGGGGCCTGAAGCCGCTGACGGCGCGCGACGCCGCCGCCCCCGCCTTCGGTGACGTGCTCACGCTCGCCACCGCGCGCACCGACGACGTGCTGGCCACCGTGACCGTCCCGGTAGCCGGCAGCGCGGGCCCGTCGGCCGGCCTGGTCTCGCACCTGGAGTCCATCCGCCAGCAGCTCCCGGTCCGCCCCGCGGCCGCCCCGACCGCCGCCGCCGCCTCGTTCGTCCACCCGGCCCCGGCCATTCCCCCGGCCGCGGCCGCGGCGGCGGCCTCGTTCGCCCCCGGCGCCCCGACTCCCTGACGGCTGGGGCAGCAGCCACCGGCCGTTCAAAGATCAGAAGCATTTGATGTGGAACGGTCCGTGATTTCACCCGTTCCGCGCAGCTGTTCGCGGTCTGCGGCCCCGCCGGTTCGAGGGCGGAGAACGACCACGGGGCCGTCCTGGGCCGATGGCTGGCATACCGATTGGTGATTTCTCCGACGCGCGGCCGGTTGTTAGCGTCGCCTGGGAACGACTGCGCGCTGCCGCGCGGCCGGAAAGGGGCAGCTGGCGAATGGGCAGGCTTGACGGCAAGGTGGCGCTGATCAGCGGGACGGCGCGCGGCATGGGCCGCGCGGCGGCGCTGGAGTTCGCCGCCCAGGGGGCGGCGGTCTTCGGCTGCGACCTCGACGAGGCCGCCAGCGAGGAGACCGTCGCCCTGGTCACCACGGCCGGCGGGTCGATGGCGGCGCTGGCGCCGGTCAACCTGAGCGGCCGCGACGGCGCGCAGGCCTGGGTCGACGCCGCCGTCGAGCGGTTCGGCGGGGTGGACATCCTCTACAACAACGCCTCGGCCCTGCGCAACGGCCCGCTGCTCGAGCTGTCCGACGATGACTGGCACTTCACCATCTCCAACGAGCTGGACATCGTCTGGTACTCGGTCCGCGCGGCCTGGCCCGCGCTGGTCAGCCGGGGCGGCGGGGCCATCATCAACGTCGCCTCGATCGCCGCCCGGCTCGGCGCGCGGTTCGTCGGCCAGGTGCCGCATGGATCGGCCAAGGGCGGGGTGCTGGCCATGACCAAGCACCTGTGCGCGCCGGCGGCCCCCTCGGGATCAGGGCCAACGCGATCCTGCCGGGGCTGATCTACACCCCGGAGACCGCGCGCTTCATCGACGACCCGGACGGCCCGCTGCCCGCCATCCTGGCCAAGATCCCGCTCGGCCGCTACGGCCACGCGGCGGAAGTGGCCAAGCTGGCCGCGTTCCTGGCCAGCGACGACGCGGCCTTCATCACCGGCGCGGAGATCGCGATCGACGGCGGCGACGGAGCCGTGGCGGCATGAGCAGCGGATAGGGGGTCAAGGTCTGCCGAGGATGAAGGCTCCGCGGTTCAGGTGGTTTCGAGCTGCACGAGACAGAACGGGTGTCCGGCCGGGTCGGCGTAGACCCGGTAGGTTTCGTCCTCGAGCACGACACGTTCCCCGAGCGGGACCGCGCCCAAGGCGCGCACCCGCTGACCGGCGATCTCGAGGTCGTCGACCCGCACATCCAGGTGAAGCTGCTGCGGTGGCCCCTGGTCCGGCCAGCCGGGCGGGCGGTAATCGGCGATCTGCTGGAACACCAGGCGTCGTCGGCCGTCGGAGGCGTCCGCGATGTCGACCGAGTCGGCGTTCTCCTGCACCCGCTCCCAGCCGAGGACGGCCGCCCAGAACCGGGCCGAGATGTCGGCGTCCGGGCAGTCCACGACGATGTTCATCAGCTGGCCGACGGGGGTGTCCACCCCGGGGACTGTAGCAGTTCTCAGGCTGGTTCATCACACGACCGGGGATGCCGGCTGCGGGCTGATAACCTGGCCAGTCTGGGAGACGTGGATGCCGGGATGCGCGAATATCTGATCCTGAGGGCTGGCAGTAGTGAGGACACATCGGTTTCACGGTGATGAGCGGCGATTCGATGTGATGGCCGACTTCATCGCAGCCCGGTTTCCGGAGGCCCGGACCGCGGCCGACGTTGCGGGCGGCCAGGGGATGCTGGCGCGGCGTCTGCGTAAGCGGCACAACATTAACTGCGACGTCGTAGACCCGCGCGGCTGGGTTCTACGCGGAGTTTCGAGCCGGGTCGAAGAATACCTCGCCGATATGGCGGGTTATTACGACGTCATCATTGGCTTGCACCCGGACGACGCGCTGCGCGAAGTGGTCAACTCGGCACGGGTCCGGCCTGTCGTCGTCGTGCCGTGCTGCAATTTCTGGCTGCGGGACACCAAGCTCGGCCGGGACGAGCTGCTCGACGCGATCGAGAAGCACCACGCCGCGTACGGCACCTCCGAACGAGTCATCCTTGATTTCCGCGGCCCGCATAACCGGGCGCTGGTACTGCGGCCCGCATGACCTGAAGAACGCCCCCGGTGCCCGGTGCCCGGTGGCTAGCGGCCGGCCCGGCGGAGGGCGGCCGCCGGGGGCAGCGAGGCGGCCGCCTCGGTCAGGGTCCGGCGCAGCCAGGCGTGCTCGGGCGTGGTGGCCTTGTCGGGATGCCACCAGAGGGTCTCGATCAGCTCCACCCGGCCGAAGGGCGGCTCAACCACCGCCAGGCCGAGCGCCGCCGCCACCCGCTGCGCGAGCCGCTCGGGGATGATCGTGACCAGGTCGGTCCCGCTGACCAGGAACGGCAGCGGCAGGAAGCCGCCGGTCGCCACCTGGACCCGGCGGCGGACCGACAGCTCGTCCATGACCCGGTCGGCCGGGGTGACGTGGGTGGTGCCGTAGCTGCGGGCGGCGTGCGGCAGCGCCGACAGGTCGTCCAGCGTCAGCCGGCCGTCCTTCAGCCGGGGGTTGGCCGGGTCGACCACGCAGACGAACCGGTCGCGGAACAGCGGCTCCTGCGAGCCGGGGAACCCGAAGCCGAGCGGGCCGATCAGCGCGTCGCAGTTGTGCAGGCCGTGCTCGGACTCGTGCATGTCCTCCGGGATCGAGTCGAAGTCGAGGCGGATACCGGGCGCGACCGCCGCCATCCGGCGCAGCAGCACCTCGGCCAGCACCGTGATGACGTAGTCGGTCGCGTTGATGCGGAAGGAGTGCCTGCTGGTGGCCGGGTCGAACCGGCTGCCGGTGCCGAGCGCCAGCTCGACGCACTGCAGCGTCTGCTGGACCGACGGGACCAGGGCCTTGGCGAACGGGGTGAGCTCGTAGTCCCGGCCAACCCGCACCAGCAGCTCGTCCTGGTAGTGGCGGCGGAGCCGGGCCAGCGCGGTGGACATGGCCGGCTGGCTCTTGCCGATCTTGGCGCCGGCCTTGGTCACGTTGCCTTCCTCGAGCAGCGCCCTGAGCGCGACCATGAGGTTGAGGTCGGTTCCCCCGAGAGACATGCTGGCTCCGCACTGCTTGACGCCGTCGTTGGCATCTCATGGTCAGCCATGAAGGGGCAGGTAGTCACGGTGTCTTTACTAAGTCGCAACTTATGCGCATTTTCGCAAAATGCCCAGGAAACGGCCATCGGCTTGGCGCCGGCCCAGGGTGGGGTTAACCTCAGCCGCGAGCAAGGGGAAAAGGCGAGCGAGGAGAAAAGGGAGGCGACGTGGCCGAAGACGCGGGGATGGACCTCAACCTGCTGCTCGCGCTGGGCGCGCTCCTTGAGGACAGGAACCTGACCCGGGCCGGCCAGCGGATCGGGATGAGCCAGCCGGCGATGTCCGCCGCGCTCGCCCGGCTCCGCCGCCACTACGGCGATGACCTGCTCGAACGAGAGGGGCGCGGGTACCGGCGGACGGGGTTCGGCGAGCAGCTGCTGCCGACCGTGCGCGAGGCGCTGCGGCAGCTGGACGCGACCATGCAGCGCCGGGCGAAGTTCGAGCCGGCCGACTCCGATCGCGAGTTCTCCATCGCCGCCTCCGACTACACCGTCTCGATCATCGCCGACCCGCTGCTGCGCCTGGTCAACCAGGCCGCACCGGGGATCAGGCTGCAGCTGAACTCGCTCCCGCCCGGCCTGGCCACCTCGGGCGCGGCGCTGGCCATGCACGACCTGCTGATCGGGCCGGTCGGCTTCGACTTCCCCGGCCGGCACACCGAGCTCTTCCGCGACCGCCTGGTCTGCGTGGTCGACCCGGTCGCGACCGGGCTAACCGGGCCCGCGCTCAGCCTCGAGGACCTCATCCGGCTGCCGCACGCCGAGCCGTCGTTCGCGCCGGGGGTGGTGACCCCGGTCGACCGGGTGCTCGACGAGCTCGGGATCCGGCGGCAGGTCCGGGTAACCGTGTTCGGCTGGCTGTCGGTGCCGTTCGTGCTCACCGGGACGCAGATGGTGGCGATCATGCCGGAGCGGATGGCCCGGCTGGCGGCCCGCAGCGCCCGGCTCGCCATCCTCGAGCCGCCGTTCGGCCGGGTAGAGCTGGTGGAGTCCGCCTACTGGCAGCCGAGCCGGACCGACGACCCCGCGGTCCGCTGGCTGCTCGCACCCTGCAGGAAGCCGTCCGCCAGCTCTAGTATTTCCCCTGGTCAGCGAGGTATCAGCCAGGAGATTCCTGGCATTGTGAACAAGTATTTCCGCTTACCGGCGCCGGCTCCTACTGTCGCGTTCATGACATTCGCTCGCGCCGGCTTCGCGCTCGGCGTCTGCTGACGTTGAGGACATCGATGAGACTGCACCACGCCGGGATCAGTGTCCCGAACCTGGATCGCTCGCTGACGTGGTACTGCGAGGCGCTCGGCCTGCGGCCGGGATTCCGCTTCGAGGTGCCGACGGCCGGGCTGCGCGGGGCGTTCGCGCTCGGCGCGGGCAGTACCGGGGTGGAGCTACTCGAGATGGCCGGCGCGGTACCGGGGGCGCGCAAGACCGACCCGCCATCGGCCAACGCGATCCACGGCTTCAACCACGTCTGCTTCCACGTCGAGGACCTGGAGGCGGCCTATGACCGGGTGATCGCCAGCGGCGCGGTGGCCGTCTGGGACCCACGCGACGCGCCCGAACCGGGGATGCGGATGGCCTACGTCACCGACCCCGACGGCAACCTCATCGAACTGGTCGCCCCGGCCGCGGCCGGTCCCGGCGGGCCGGCCCGATGACCGCGTCATTCAGCGGCCAGTTGCTCCGCCGTGGCGAGGACGCCGCGTTCGGGGACGCCGCGGTCAGCCGGATCTTCAACCAGCGGCGGCCGTCGCGGCGGCCCGCCGCCGTGCTGCGCGCCGCCGACGTTGCCGATGTGGCGGCCGGGATCCGGCTGGCACGGGCGGAGGGGCTGCGGGTCGCCGTCCGCGCGGGCGGGCACAGCTGGGCCGCCTGGTCGCTGCGGGACGACACGCTGCTCATCGACCTCGCCGCCTTCACCGCCATCAGCTACGACGAGGGCACCCAGATCGTCACCGTCGGCCCGGCGGTCCGCGGCGGCGTCGACCTCGACCCGTTCCTGGCCGGGCGCGGGCGGTTCTTCGCCGGCGGGCACTGCCCGACCGTCGGGCTCGGCGGTTTTCTGCTGCAGGGCGGGATGGGCTGGAACTGCCGCGGCTGGGGCTGGGCGGCCGAGTCGATCGAGGCGGTCCAGGTGGTGACGGCCGACGGTGACGTGCTCTGGTGCGATGAGTCGGAGAACGCCGACCTGTTCTGGGCCGCCCGCGGCTCCGGCCCCGGCTTTTTCGGCGTGGTCACCGCGTTCCGGCTGCGGACCAGGCCGCGCTACCGGGACCTGGTCCAGACCACGTACGTGTACCCGGCCGAAGCGACTGAGGAGGTGCTCGGCTGGCTGCACCAGGCGCGGCACGACGTGCCGCCGTCGGTCGAGCTGGTGGCGGTCGGGATCACCCCGCCGCTGCCGCCGGAGGTCGACTATGCCGGGCCGGTGCTGGTGGTGGACGGCGTCAGCTTTGACGGCGGCGCCGGCCCGCTGGCCGCGCTCGGCACCTGCCCGGTGGCCGGCCAGTGCGCTGCTGCGCAAGATCGCCCAGCCGGTGACGATCGAGCAACTGCGCACCGAGCAGTGCCGGGCCAACCCCGAGGGGCACCGCTACACCGTCGACAACGCCTACCTCGCCGGGGAGGCCGCCGCGCTGATCCCGGCGATGACGCCGGCCTTCACCGAGCTGCCGACGGCCAAGTCGTTCTCCCTCTGGTTCGACCTGGCGCACTTGCCGGCCCGGCCGCTGCCGGACATGGCGCTGTCGGTGCAGTCCGACCTCTACTTCGCTAGCTACGTCGTCTGCGAGGAGCCCGCGCAGGACGCCGCCTGCCGGTCCTGGCTGGACGAGACGATGCGCCGCCTGGAGCCGTTCTCGGCCGGCTGCTACCTGGGTGACAGCGACCTGACCATCCGGCCCGACCGGTTCATGAGCGACGCGGCGTGGGATCGCTTCCGGGCGATCCGCGCGGCCCGCGACCCCGGCCGGCTTTTCGCCGGCTACGACTGCGCGGACGAGTCCGTCCTCAACGCCGGCCGCCACGCAGCATGATCAGCACCGTCAGCTCCGCCCGGCCGGTGATCGACGCGCACGGGCACCTGCTCGTGCCCGAGGCGAACGCGCTGGCCGAGGGCCACCCGCGCGAGGCGGCGGACGCGGCGGCCGAGCGGGCCGCGTTCTCCGAGGCCAGCGTCGCGGCCAACCAGGCGCAGATCCGGCGCGTCAGGCCGCAGCTCACCGATGTCGAACGCCGGCTCGCCGACCTGGACGCCAGCGGTGTGGACGTGCAGGTCGTCGGCCCGATGCCGATGCACCGGTACTGGGCCGAGCCGGAACTGGCGGTCAAACTCAGCACCGTGATCAACGAGGCCGTCGCCGTGCACTGCGCGCGCGGCCGGGGCAGGCTCTACGGCCTCGGCACGCTGCCGCTGCAGCACCCGGCGATCGCCGTCCGGGAGCTTGCGCGCGCCGTCGGCCAGCTCGGGCTCAAGGGCGTCAGCGTCTCCACCAACGTCGGCGGCCGCGAGCTCGCCGACCCGCTCTTCACCCCGGTCTGGGAGGCCGCCGCCGGCCTCGGCGCCGTAGTCTTCATCCACCCCTGGGGATGCAGCCTCGGCCCGCGGCTGGGCGCGCAGTTCCTCGGCAACACCTTCGGCCAGCCGGCCGAGACGGCGCTGGCGCTGTCGCAGCTGATCTTCGGCGGCACGCTCGACCGCCATCCGGGGCTGAAGCTGCTGGCCGCGCACGGCGGCGGGTTCCTGCCGACCTACATCGGCCGCTCCGACCACGCCTGGTCCGAGCGCCCTGACGCCCGTGGCTGCGCCCAGCCGCCCAGCTCCTACCTGCGCCGGATCTGGTACGACGCGCTCGTCTACACCTCACCGGCGCTGCGCCACCTAGTCGAGGTGGTCGGCGCCGACAAGGTGATGCTCGGCACGGACTACCCCTTCGACATGGGCGTCAGCGACCCGGTCGAGCGCGCCGCCGCGGCCGGCCTCCCGGCCGCCGACCTAACCGCCGTCCTCAGCGGCAACGCGGCGTCCCTGTTCGGTATCGGCTAAGCGCGGCGGCGCCCGCATCCCAGGCACTCGGCGCACTCGACTGCACCCGGCCCTCCCGCTCCCCGGCACCGACTTGTAGCGGTGCCGCCGACCATCCATGAATGTTCGGCATCATAAATCGAACAAAAGATCTTAGTAGCACAATTTGATTAAAGTAAGTAGAACTGATAGTCTCTGAGAAGGATCGAAAAGGCATAATCCACCCCTGAGGGAGGTGGTTCAGGGTGTGCGAGGCAGACGGACGGGTGTTGGCCGGTTCCGCGCCGGGCAGCGTGGCGGAGGCGCTGCATGCGGCGGTCGCGTGTCTGGACTACCTGATCCCGGTGGCACCGCAGCTGTCGGCCGCGGCGTGCGGGGAGGCGCTCACAACGCTAGGCGAGGTACGGTCGAAGCTGGCGGCCGCGCACGCGGTGCTGCTGCGGCGTTTCGATGCGCTCGACGGCCACGACGCGGACGGGTACGGATCATCCTCGGCGTGGCTGGCCGCGATGACGAAGATGACGCGCAAGGACGCCAAGGCCGCCGTCCGGCAGATGCGCATCCTGGGGGAGCGCCCGCACCTGGCGGACGCCCTCGGCGCCGGGGACGTCTCCGACTCCTGGGCCGCCGAGATCGCCGGCTGGCTGCGCAAGCTGCCGGAGGAACTCCGCGCGGATACCGAGAAGGTTCTCGCCGATGCCGCCGCGGCCGGAGCCTCCCTGGAAGACCTGGCAACGATCACCGCCAGCGCCCTCGCTCAATGGCAAGCCGACCACCCCGATGAAGACGACGGCGGTTTCCCCGACCGGTACCTTCAAATCGCCACCACGTTCGGCGGTGCGGGCGTGATCCGCGGCGACCTGACCCCTGAATGCGCCGCCGCCGTAACCGCCGTCATGGAGGCCCTGGGTAAAAAGGCGGGCCCTGAGGACGACCGCACCGAGAAGCAGCGATTCCACGATGCGCTCCAACTTGCCTGCGAGCTCCTGCTGCGGGCGAAGCTCGTGCCCGACCGGGCCGGGGCCGACACCCAGGTGGTGGCGCACATCTCGCTGCGCGACCTGCGGGCGATGCCAGGGGCGTCCGGACTCGAAGATGTCTGGATCCGCTCGGTCTTGGGTGAGAGCGGCTACCTGACCGGCAAGGATGCCGAGGCGGCGGCGTGCGACGCGATGATCGTGCCGGTGGTCGCCGGCGCGATGGACACGACCATCCTTGACCAGATGATCGACTTGGTCCTGGGCACCTTCGAACACCGTGGCCCGGGCGACGAGGACGACCCGGACCGGGAAGCGCATCGGCAGCAGGCCGGGCGCCTCAGTGCGGCCGCCGCTTCCGCCTTCGCCGCTTCCTCTCCCTCCGCCGCCTCCTCGTTCTCCGCCGACCGGGTGCCGACGGCCGAGATATCCCCGCAGGCGTGGCGGGCGCTGCGGTACTCCCTAGCCCGCCTGGCCGTTGACCTAGTCTCGGGACCCGCCGGGGTCGCCTCAATCCTGCGCCGCGGTCTGCTTGAGCATCCCTGGAACACGCCGTCGCTGCCGCTGGACGTCGGCTACTCCGAAAGCATTCCGGTCGCCATCCGCCGTGCGGTCCTATGGCGCGACAAATACAAATGCGCCTGGCCCAGGTGCGGCCGGCCAGCCGCCTGGTCTGACATCCACCACATCAAACACAAGAAGGACGGCGGTAAGACCAGCGTTGACTCTTGTGTTTGCCTGTGTCAATTTCATCATGACATTTGCATTCACCGTTGGGGTTGGCGTATCGCCGTGAACCCCAACGGGAGCATCTCGGTGTTCGGCCCGGACGGTCAGGTCCAGCACAGCGACAGTCGGCCGCCGCCCGGCGTCCCATCGGGATAAAATCGCCTAGCCGAATCTAGCCTCGAGGCCGTTGGCGCCGATATTGATGACCAGGCGCGACCTGCCGATATCATGCGGCATGTGACTGATGAAGCCGCTGAGGGGCAGGACCGGCCGGCCCGCTCTTACCGGGTTGAGGCGCTGGCCAAGGGGCTGCGCCTGCTGTCCTACTTCACCGCGGAGCGGCCCGCGCTGTACGTGAAGGATCTCGTCTCCCTCAGCGGGCTGCCGATGCCGACGGTGTTCCGGCTGGTCGCGACCCTGACCGAAGAGGGCTACCTGGAGCGGACAGTCGACGGCATGGTCCGCCCGGGCACCGGAGTGCTGGTCCTCGGGTTCGCCGCCATGCAGGGCCTGGACCTGGTGCAGATGTCAGAGCCGGTGCTGCGTGACCTCGCGGCGGAAACCGGCGAAACGGTCAACCTCGGCGTGCTCTACGGCGACCAGGTCCTGTTCGTGGCCCGCATCCCCCGCCGCGACACGCTGGTGGCCGCGAACCTCCGGGTCGGCTCGACCGTCCCGGCGGTCTTCAGCTCCATCGGCAAGACGATCCTCGCCTACCTGAGCGAGGAGGAGCTCAGCCAGCGGGTCACCACGGACTCGTTCCGCGGCACCTGGGGCCCGCGCGCCGTCACCACCGCCGAGGCGCTGAACACGCAGCTTGAATCGGCCCGGCGGGACGGCTACCTCGTCCAGCGCGACGAGGCCATCCCCGGCCTGAGCTCGATCGCCGCCCCGATCCGGCAGGCCGGCGACGTGGTCTCAGCGGCGGTCAATGTGGCCGTGCCAAGCGCCGAGTACGCCGATGACCAGCTCGTCAGCCGTCTGCTCGAGCCGGTCCTGGCCGCCAGCCGCGAAATCTCCCGGCGGATGGGCGGATCGGCCCCCCGCGTCCACGGACAGTACCGCCGCGTCCTGAAGTGACGGGCGTGAAGCCCAACGGCGCGCTTCTCAGTTGAGGTCGAACTCGTTGCCCAATGACGAGCTGGAATCGGGCAGGCATCGCGGTCTCCTATCGCTCAGCGGATCGAGGCCGAGATCTTGCTGGTGGCATCGGTGAACCCGGTGCGGCGGTAGAGCTGTTCCTCTTCGGGTTCGGGCTTCGAGGAAGACCAGGCCGATGCCCTGGGAGTGGGCGGTCCGGGCAAGGTGGGCGCTGAGGGCGGAGGCGATGCCCCGCCGGCGGAACGCGGCCAGGACCCCGACAGCGGCGAGTTCGCCGACATCAGCGGGTTCGCCGCCGGCGGGGCGGTTGCTGGCGACGTCGATGAGGCTGCTGCCGATCACGGTGCCGGAAGAGTCGTCGATGGCGATGGCGACAATGCCGCCGCGCTGGGTCAGCCGGGTCAGTCGGGCGATGTCGTGCGCGCCGGGCGGATAGGGCACCTGGTAGGCGTGGTGCTGGACGACGGCGGCTTCTTCCAGGTCGGTGTTGCCGGTGGCCTGGCGGATGGTGATCCCGGCCGGTGAGCGGGGCGTGAGCTCGGGTGGCGGTCATGACCGGGGTGCGGTGCTCGATGACGAAGCCCGCCGCGGCCAGCGCGGGCCATGCGCGGGGCGCGTCTTCCTCGATGTATTCCAGGCGGGGGATTCGGTTGCCGCGACGGAACAACGCGATCAGGGCGTCGATGTCGCCGGCGCCGGGGCGGGCGCCGTGGTCGGGGACGGCGTAGTTGCGCATCGGGTCGTCGCTGTGCGCGTCGAGGCCGATGGTGAACGGTCCGGTGCGGCCGCCGGGCCGGCGGCGGCCGCGGCGCGCATGTAGGCGGCGATCTGGGTGGGGACGTGCGCAAGCACAGGCGTGTCCATGCGTGCTGGGTCCTTCGCGTTCGGGCGTGACTGCTGCCGGGAAACGGGCGGGGGCAGCTCCAGCCGCGGCGCGCAAGGTGACTCACGGCCGGCTGGCGCTGCTGCGCTGCCTGCTCTGCCTGGTGGCTTCAGTCCTTCCGGAACCGTTGGACGCGAGGAATGCCTATTCTGCTGCCGCGATCCGCCCGGCTGCAAGGTGCTTACCGGATGGGCCGTGTTGCGCGTGCGGGTTCCGGGCGGGCCGTAGAGTCCGGTTCAGCGCGAGCGGCGAGGTCTGGCGGGCGGGGGCGATTGTGCGGGTGACGACCCGGTGGGGCACGACCAGGCAGTCGTCAATGACCGAGACGAGTGACCGCTGATGTCAGTGCAGCCGAAGGCCCAGCTGATCGTCCCCGGCGGGGATCACCTGGTCGTCAATAGCGGGGCGGTGGAGACCGAGGCTGACCCGATGCCCGGGCTGCTGCCGCGGGATGTGCCTGGGTTCACCGGCCGGACGGCGGAGTTGGGCCGGCTGGCGGACCTGGCCGGGGGCGGGCGGGTGGTGGTCACCGCGATCGGCGGGACCGCCGGGGTCGGCAAGACCGCGCTGGCCGTCCGCGCCGCCCACCAACTGCTGGCTGAGTTCCCGGACGGGCACCTGTACGCGGACCTGCGCGGCTACTCCGAAGGGCAGGACCCGGTGCCGCCGGGCGAGGTGCTCGGGGTCTTCCTGCGCAGCCTCGGCGTCCCCGCGCAGGACGTTCCCGGCGAAGCGCAGGAGCGGTCGGGGCTGCTGCGGCAGCTGCTGGCGTCGCGCCGGGTGCTGATGGTTTTGGACAGCGCCAGGACCGAGGCGCAGATGCGGCCGCTGCTGCCCGGCGCCGGGAGTTCGCTGGTGCTGGTCACCAGCCGGTCGGCGCTGCCGGGGCTGGAGGCCGACGAGCGGATCAGCCTGGATGTCCTCTCCGAGGACGAGGCGATAGCGGTGCTGGCCGGCCTGGGCGGGCACCGGGCGGCGGCCGATCCGACGGCGGTCGCGGAGGTGGCCCGGTTGTGCGGGCGGCTGCCGCTGGCGCTGCGGATCGCCGGGCAGCTGCTGGCCGCGCACCCGACCTGGCCGGTGGTAAGCCTGGCGCAGCTGCTGGCAACTGAGCGGACCGGCTGTCCCGGCTCGGCGCGGGCGACCTGCAGGTCCGGGCCGCGTTCGAGGTCTCCTACCAGGAGCTGTCGGGGGAAGACGCGCGGCTGTTCCGGCTGCTCGGGCTGCACCCCGGCCCGGACTTCACCGTCGGCGCCGCGGCGGCACTGGGCGGGACCGAAGACGATGTGGCGGAGTCGGAACTGGGCCGGCTGGCCGAGGCGCACCTGGTCGTCGAGGACACCGCGGGCCGGTTCGCGCTGCACGATCTGCTGCGCCTGTTCGCCCGCGCCACCTGCGAGCAGGCCGACACGGCCGCCGACCGGGAGAGCGCCGAGACCCGCCTGGTGCAGCATTACGAAAACCTGGCCGCGTTCCTGGGCTCCTGCGTCGACCCGCAGTTGCGCACGGCCGCGGAACGCGGCGGCAAGCCGCTTTCCTCCGCGCGTCAGGCGCTCGCGGTGTTCCAGTCCGAACGGCCGAGCCTGCTGGCCGCCTTCGGCCTGGCCGTACAGCGAGGCTGGGACGAGGAGGTACGGCGGCTCAGCGAGAGCATGGGGGAGCCGCTGCGGATCCTGCGCCACCTCGATGACCTGCTCATGGTGGCCGAAGCGGCGCTGGCTGCCGCCCGCCACGGCGGGGATGCCCGCATCGAGGGCGGCGCGCTGAACAACCTCGGCCGGGCCTACCGGGAGGTGCGGCGGTTCTCCGATGCCATCGCTAGCTCCCAGCGGGCGGTGGCGATCTTCCAGGAGGTGGATGACCAGCACGGCGAGGGCCAGGCCCTGGAGAACCTCGCTGTCACGCTCTGGGAGGTGCGGCGGTTCCCCGATGCCATCGCCAGTTACCAGCAGGCGCTGGCGATCTTCCGTGCGACCGGCGACCAGCACGGCGAGGGCATGGCCCTGGACAAGCTCGGCCGCGCTTACCGGGAGCTGGGGCGGTTCGAGGACGCCTTCGCCAGCCATCAGCAGGCGCTGGCGATCTTCCGTGCGACCGGCGACCGGCGCGGCGAGGGCGCGGCCTTGGACCACCTGGGCCAGGCCTACCAGGAGCTGGGGCGGTTCTCCGATGCCATCGCCAGCTACCAGCAGGCGCTGGCGGTCCTGCAAGAGGTCGGCGACCGGCAGTGCGAGGGCATGGCCCTGGGTAACCTCGGCCGCGCCTACCAGCAGGTGGGGCAGTTCGAGGAGGCCGTGACCTGCTACCGGCAGTCGCTGGCGATGAAGCGGGAGGCTGGCGACCGGCACGGCGACGGCGCGGCCTTGGACAACCTCGGCCGCGCCTACCAGGAGCTGCGCCGGTTCGAGGAGGCGATCGACTGTTACCAGCAGGCGCTGGCGATCTTCCGGGAGACCGGTGACCGGCATGACGAGGGCACGACCCTGGACCACCTCGGCGGCCTCTACCGGGAGATGCGGCGCCCTGACCAGGCAGCCGCCTGCTGGCGGGAGGCGGCGGCCGCCATGCGTGCCGCCGGCGAGCCCGCGCAGGCAGCGCGACTTGAGCAGCTCACCACGGCGACCGCCCAGGCCAGGCCGCGCCGCTGGTGGCAACGTGGTAGGCGATTATCGGAGATCTAAGCCGGGCCGGTAATACCGCTCCCCAGCCGGAGGAATGCCACGGTGGCGTCCACTAGCTCGTGCAGTTGCGCGTCGCTGGCGCCGGCCCACATATGGTTGGCCCCTTCCACCGGGTACAGCGTGACCTCCTTGCCCGCTGCCAGCAAGGCGTCCCGCAGGCGCACGCTCTGCGCGAAGGGGACCCCGAGGTCGGCGGTTCCGTGGGCCAGGAAGAACGGCGCGGTGGCCGCGGCGGCGTGGGTGACCGGGCTGGCGTCCGCCGCCAGCTCGGGAAGGTCGCGGATCAGGCCGCCGAGCAGTGCGCTCTCGCGGGCGTCGGCGGTGTCATGCGGGTCGCCGCCGATCGCGTCGGCGTCCGCCTGGATGCCGGGCAGGTCGGTGACCGGGTACCAGGCGACCACGCCGCGGATCGCCGGCCGCGCCTTGCCCTGCAGGGCCGCCAGGGTGGCGAGATGACCCCCGGCGGAGTCGCCCCACAGCAGGATGCGGTCCGGGTCGATGCCGTGCCCGGGTCCGCTGCAGGCTACCCAGTCGAGCGCCCGCAGGACGTCGTCGAGCTGAGCCGGGAACCGGGCCTCGCCCGACAGCCGGTAGTCGGGGCAGACGACGGCGAACCCGGCCGAGGCGACGCGGTCGAGCAGGCCTGGTTGCCAGTCGCGGAACGCGGGCGAGGTCATATCGCGGGCGCCGAGCCGCCACCCGCCGCCGTGCAGGTACATGACCGCCGGCCACAGGCCATCCGCCGCCGGCCGGACGATGTCCAGCTCCAGCGGGCGGTAGCCACCGATCGCGGCGAAGGTCACGGCGCGGGTGCGGGACACGCCGCCGTCCGGCGCGGTGGAGTCGCCGGTCACCGGGAAACGGGGGCCTCGCTCCGGTGCGCCAGCTCCGGGCTGAGCTTGTGCAAGTCGCCGTCCTTCATGATGGCCAGCAGGTTATCGGAGTCCTCGAGCAGCGTCACGTCCCGCGTCGGGTCGCCCCGGACCACCAGGATGTCGGCCAGGTAGCCATCGGCGATCCGGCCGATCTCGTCCGGCCGGCCCAGCAGCTCGCCGCCGACGCCGGTGGCGGCGTGCAGCGCCTCGACCGGGGAGAAACCGAAGAGCCGGACGAACAGCCCCAGGTCGCGGGCATTGCGCCCGATGGGGTTGTTCGGGAACCCGTAGTCGCCGCCGGGGACGATCCGGACGCCGCGGCGGCGCAGCTCCGGGTAGAGCCGCTCCATCGCCGCCAGGGACGCGACCGAGCCCATCGCACCGGCCGCCGCCGCGTCGATGCCGAACTCCTCGCCCTCGTGGATGTTGGCCCACATGATGCCGACGGCCGGGCCGACGAATACCTCGTCGCGGTGCTCCTCGAGGAGATCGATGGCCTCCTCGTCCGCGTAAGAGCAATGGTAGATCGCGCGGAAGCCATGGCGGACGGCGATCTTGACCGACTCCGCCGCCTGGGCGTGGCAGTTCAGGAACACGCCCGCCTGCACCGCGGCCTGCTGCGCGGCGGCGGCCTCGGCCGCGGAGTACTGGGTCAGCTGCGAGCCGCCCGCGACGAAGACGTCGTCGTTGCTGAGCAGCAGCTTGACGTTCTCGAAGCCGGCTCCCGCCATCTGCCGGACGAAGTCGGCGACGGCCGCCGGGTCGTCGGCCGCGCCGAGCTTCGCGCCGTGCCCGGCGGTGTGGTTGTCGCGCTCGACGCTGGCGGTCCGCACCCTCGGTCCCGGTACCTGCCCGGCGTTGATCGCGTCGCGCAGCCAGATCTCGGTGTCGCCCGGCAGCAGCGAGCCGGCCGAGTACGCGCTGGTGAAGCCGGCGTCAAGCAGCAGCCGGGCGTTGCGGGCGGCGGTCTCGCGCAGTTCCTCGGCCGGGTGCGGGCGCATGAAGTAGGAGACGTTGAGCGGCGGGTTGAACCCTGGCTCGACCGATCCGACGCCGGACGGGAAGGTGAGGTGCGAATGCCCCTCGACCAGGCCGGGCATGACCACGCAGCCGGCGGCGTCGATGACGCGGTCGTCGTCGCGGGCCTGCGCGCCACCGGCGACCGCGGCTATCCGGTTACCCTCAACCACCACGTCGGCCGGGCGCGGGCCGTCGAGGCCGCCGTCGTACACCCGGCCGCCGCGGAACACGATGCGAGTCATCTTCGACCGTCACTTTCTGCTTAGTTCGTCGACGAGTACAGGTCGGTCGAGTACGGGGGAGTGTCGTGCGCCGCGCTCCACGGCACGACCTGGTTGCGCAGCACGCCGACGCCCTCGATCTCGGCCTCGATGCGGTCGCCCGGCTGGAGGTAGAAGTCGAACGGGTTGGGCTGCACCGCCGCCACGCCGGAGATCGTTCCGGTGGTGAGGATGTCCCCGGCCGAGTAGCCCTGCGCCGAGTGGTACGCGACCAGGTGCGGGATGGAGATGAGCAGCTGCTCGGTGTTGCCCCGCTGCCGGACCTCGCCGTTGACCCGCAGCTCCATCGCCAGCGACTGTACGTCCGGCAGCTCGTCCTTGGTCACGATCCAGGGGCCGATCGGGCAGAAGGTGTCGATCGCCTTGGAGAACGAGAACACGCCGGACTGCATCTCCCGTCGCTGGATGTCGCGGGCGGTGATGTCGTTGAAGACGGTGTACCCGGCGATGTAGTCGTCGGCCTCGTCCGGCCCGAAGAACTTACCGCTGCGGCCGATGATGATCGCCAGCTCGAGCTCGTAGTCGAGCTCCTTGGTCAGCCCCTCGGGATAGACGATCGCGTCGTCGGGGCCGATGATGGCGTCCACGTTCTGGAAGAACACGATGCCCTTGTGCACCGGGTGCGACCAGTCGACGGCCTGCAGCTCCTTGTGATGGTCGGCGAAGTTGCCCGCGGTGTGGAAGAACTTCTTCGGCACGATCGGCGCCCGCAGCCGGACGCCGGCCGCCGGCAGGCGCTCGCCCGTCTCGCCGACCTGGCCGCCCCGCTCGAACCACTCGCGGGTCGAGGCGCAGTCGAGCTCGACGACAAGGTCGCCCTCAAGACGGCCGACCCGGCCCGCGTCGAACGTGATCAGCTTCATGGCGTCGATCAACTCTCATTCTGTGAAAGTAGCTTTCACTAACATGATGCTGCGACCGCGAGCATGGTGTCAAGAGATCCCGAGCGCCGTCAAGAGGGGGCAAGCAGCCCGGAGATCTCCGCGCAGGCCGCCTGCACCGCGGGCCGCAGCTCGCGGATGATCCGCTGCGAGGACCAGTCCCGGGCCTGGACGGCCAGGTTGACCCCCGCCAGCACCCGGCCGTCGGGGCTGGTGATGGGCGCGGCGACCGACCGGAGCCCGTAGGCCAGCTCCTCGTCCTGCATCGCCCAGCCCTGCTCGCGCACCGCGGGCAGCTCATCCAGCAGCTCGGCCAGCGAGAGCTTCGCGTTGGGGCCGGAGTTGGCGGCGAACGACGCGTCGGTGACGCGCTCCTTGAGGTCGGCCTCGTCCAGGTAGGCGAGCAGCAGCTTGCCGATCGAGGTGTGCACCGCGGGCAGCGTGGAGCCGACCTGGATGTTCGCGGTCACCAGGTCGGAGTTGCGCAGCCGGACCAGGTAGAGCACCCGGTCGCCGCTGAGCACGGCCAGGTTCACCGTCTCGCCGGTGCGCCCGGCCAGCTGCTGCAGTTTCGGCGTCGCGATGGCGACCAGGTCGAGACTGCGCAGCGCGGCCGTGCCCAGGGTGAGCGTGCGCACCCCCGGCCGGTAGTCGCCGTTGGGCAGATGGTCGAGGTAGCCCTCGGCGGCCAGCGTCATCACCGCCCGGTAGACCGTCGGCATCGGCAGGCCCGCGGCGGCGGCCAGGTCGCTGACGCGCCAGGAGGGGCGCTTCTCGTCGAACAGCGACAGGATCCGCAGGCCCTTCGCGAGCGCTTCCACCCGGTACTCGGGCCGCTCCGCGGTGCCCGGAGTCGCGGCCTCGGGGAGCTCCCCGGATGCGGAGCTAGCGGTGCGGCGAGGCATGGATGGCCTTCCTCCTGGGTGCTGAGATCCGGGCTAGACAGTCGCCCGACGAGTCCGCTACGTTAATGTGAAAGTTACTTTCATCCTATGAGAATCGCTCACGGAAAGATAGGCCCCATGCAGGACTGGCTCACACTCGGCGGGCGCCCCGCCCTGGTCTTCGGCGCAGGCGGGCTGGGCGGGGCGAGCGCGCTCAGCCTGGCCGCCGCGGGCGCGCGGGTCGCCCTGGTCGACGTGAACGAGGAGAGCCTGGGCGCCGTCGCGCGGGCGGCCAAGGAGGCCGGCGGCGAGGTCAAGCCGCTGGCCGCCGACCTGCGGACGGCGCAGGCCTGCCGGGCCGCGGTGGCCGACGCGGTCGCGCTGGTCGGGACGCCGCAGATCTTCCTGCACGCCATCGGGCGGAACGTGCGCAAGCCGGTGCTCGATTTGGATGACGCCGACTGGGAGGACACCCTCCGGCTGAACCTGTCGACGGCGTACTGGCTCGGGCGGGCCGCCGGGCGGCTCATGGTCGGGCAGGGGTACGGCCGCATGGTCTTCGTCTCCTCGGTCTCCGGGCTGCTCGCGCACGCCGAGCACGCGCCCTACGCGGCGACCAAGGGCGGGATGAACCAGCTGCTGCGGGTGATGGCGCGCGAGTGGGCGCCGCACGGCGTCACGGTCAACGCCGTCGCCCCCGGCTACATCGAAACCGACCTGACCAAGGCGTACCTCGATACCGGGGACCACCGGGAGAGCCTCGAGGCGCAGGTGCCGGCGCGGCGGCTGGGGCGGCCGGAGGAGGTCGCCGACGCCGTCACCTTCCTCGCCTCCGACCGCGCCCGCTTCATCACCGGCCAGGTCGTCTACATCGACGGCGGCCGGACGCTCGTCTGACGCCCCACGAAAGGAAACTTCATGCCCCTCGCACCCGTTCCCGTCCCCCGCCGCTTCGAGGGCCGGTCCGTTGTCGTCACCGGCGCGGGCACCGGCTTCGGCGCCGAGATCGCCGTCCGCGCCGCCCAGGAGGGCGCCCGCGCCGTCGGGATCCACTACCGCAACTCCGCCGACGGGGCCAAGCGGACCGCCGAGCGGGTGGCCGAGCTCGGCAGCACCCCGGTGCTGCTGCAGGCCGACATCATCGACTGGGAGCAGATCAAGTCCCTGGCCGACGCCGCCTTCGAGCGCCTCGACGGGGTGGACGTGCTGGTGAACAACGTCGGCGACGTCGCCCGCGAGCAGATGTCGTGGCGCGACATCACCGAGGAGTCGATCGACCACGTGCTCACGGTCGACATCAAGGGCACCATGCTCTGCGTCCACGAGTTCGGCTCGCGCATGCTCGAGCAGGGGCACGGGGCGATCGTGAACATCGGCTCCACCGTCATCGTCGCGCGGCAGCGCCCGGGCGCCGCAGTACGCGGCGGCGAAGTACGGGCTGCTCGGCGTGACCAAGTCCTACGCCCACGCGTTCGCCCCGACCGTCCGGGTCAACGTCTTCGCCCCCGGGTTCATCGAGACCGAGGCGACGCTCGAGCCGCAAGGACTGGAAGTCCGGCCGGGGCGAGCAGCTGCGGTCGCTCACCCCGATGGGGCGGATCCCGGGCCCGGCCGAGGTCGGCCGGCACCGCGCTGTTCCTCGCGACCGACGACGCCGCCCACATGACCGGCGGGTACATGGTGGCGGACGGCGGCTACAACATGGTGGGCGCGTGACCGAGCAACCGGGCCCGCACCCGACCGATCTCGGCCTGGCGCAGGCCCGCGCCCTGGTCCAGCGGGCGGTGGACAAGGCCGAGCAGCTCGGGCTGCGCGGCGCGATCGCCGTCGTCGGCGCGAGCGGCGGACTGCTCACCGCGTCCCGGATGGACGCGGGCGGACCCGGCGGCATGACCCGGGCCCGGTCGAAGGCCTGGATCTCGGCGACCCAGCAGATCCCGAGCGCCGAGCACCTGCACCGGATGACCACGATCGCCCCGCCGGTGGCGGCCGGGTTCGCCGCCGCGTCGCCCGAGGCGCTCTTCCCCGGCGCGGGCGGCCTGCCGGTCACCGTCGACGGCGTGGTCGTGGCGGGCATCGCCGCCTCCGGCGCGACGGTCAGCCCGTTCCTCCCGGCCGGCGTCGACCCGCGCGCGGTCAGCGCCGACGGCCGCCCGGCGAACCCGGAGGACCTGCTGATCGCCTACGCGCTCGGCATCGCCTACGAAGGCCAGCACGGCGACGACGGCAAGCGCTGGGAGCAGCGCTTCGGCGACCTGGTGGTCGACCCGGCCGACAGCCTGGGCATGGCCGCCGCGCCGCCGGCCAGCCGCCAGGCCGAGCTCGACTGGGCGACGCGCGCTCAGCGACGCCGCGATGGCGGCGAGGCCGCCCGCCGCGGGGTCGCGGTCGCGGTCGCGGTCGTGGACCGCGGCGGTGACCCGATCCAGCAGGACCTGATGGACGGCGCCCCCGTCGGCGCGGTCGCCATCGCGCAGGCGGTGGCGGGCGCCGCCGCGCTGTTCGACTGCGAAAGCGGCGACCTCGGCCTGCGCTTCGGGCCCGCCGGGGCGCTCGCGGCGCTGGTGCCGGCGCCGGTCTCGGCGTGCCGGGCGGGCTGCCGGTCCGGCGACGACGGCCGGCTGGTGGCCGGCCTCGGCGTCGGCGGCGCCGACCCGTCGCTCTGCCAGCGAGATCGCCCGGGAGGCCCTAGCCGCCCTGGCCGCCCTGGCCGGGTCGTGACCCCCGACGGCCGGATCCGCGTCGCCGTCATCGGCTGCGGCGCGATCGGCAGCCTGTACGCCGCCCACCTCGCCCGCCTGGCCGGAGGTCGAGGTGTGGGTCGTCGACCCCTGGGCCGAGCACATGGCGGCGATCGCCGGCGGACGGGCTGCGGGTCACCGGGCTGGCCGATTTCACCGCCGACGGTCCGCGCGCTGACCGACGGGCGCGACCTCCCCGACTGCGACTTCGGCCTCGTCGCGACCAAGGCGACGCACACCCGCGCGGCGGTCGACGGCGCGCGCGCGGCCCTCGCCGACGCCGCCGTCGTCAGCCTGCAGAACGGGCTCGGCAACGAGGAGGTCATCGCCGAGCTGGTGCCGCGCGTCATCCGCGGCAGCCATCATCACCGCGGGCGCCGTCGTCGCGCCCGGCGTCGTCCGCTACGACGCGCCCGGCGACTCGTGGTTCGGGCCGTTCGAGCCCCGGCCGGCCGCGATGAGCGAGGTCGAGCGCTCGCCCGGCTGCTCACCGACGGGCGGCCTGCGCACCCACGCGCTCGCCGACGCCCGCGGCCCGCAGTGGACGAAAGTCGTTTTCAACTCCGCCACCAGCCCGCTGTCGGCGCTGACCGGCCTCCCGGTCGGCCCCGTCTGCACCGACGCCGGGCTCCGCCCGCAGGTCGACGCCCTGATCGCGGAGGCCCTCGCGGTCTGCGACAAGGCCGGGATCGCGCTCACCCGCCCGCCGCGACGAGGCCATGGCCGAGGCCATCGCCGAGGCGTACCACCACAAGCCGAGCATGCTCCAGGACGTGCTCGCGCGCCGGGCGACCGAGATCGACGCGCTCAACGGCGGGATCGCCGCCGAGGGCCGCCGGGTCGGCGTGCCCACGCCGCTCCACGACTGCATGGTCGCGCTGGTCAAGGGCCTGGAAAGCGGCCTGGGTGCGCGTAGCCCAGGCCAACCCGGCAGCCCCGGCCGGTGCCGCCAATTCGTGACATCTCAGGGGTGGACAACCGGGGTCACGTCTCGTAACTTGATTTGAAATGAAAGTAACTTTCATAGCTATGAAAGTTAGGGAGTGCCGTGAGCGAACAGCAAGCGCGAGCGAACCAAGCGGCGCGAGGAACCGGCCACCGCCGCAGCGAACGCGGGCGAACCGGCCACGCCGGACGCGGGCAGCCGCTGCTTGACGTCGCCGGGCTGCGCGTGACCTACGGGGGCGTCGTCGCCGTCTCCGACGTCGACCTGCAGATCGCCGAGGGCACCGATCTTCGGGCTCATCGGGCCGAACGGGGCGGGCAAGACCTCGATGGTCGACGCGCTCACCGGCTACACCCGGCAGGCGGCCGGGCGGATCGTCTTCGACGGCCGCGACATCGGCGCGCTGCGCCCGTACCGGCGGGCGCGGCTGGGCCTGGCCCGGACGTTCCAGTCGGTCGAGCTCTTCGACGACCTCACGGTCGAGGAGAACCTGCTGGTGGCCAGCGAGCACGTGACCGTCGGCTCCACCCTCCGCGACCTGTTCCTGCCCCGGCGCCCGGTGGACCGGTCCAGCGTCGACTGGGCCATCGAGGTCTGCGGCCTGCACGACGTCGCCGCCCGCTACCCCGGGCAGATCTCGCTCGGCAAGCGCAAGCTGGTCGGCATCGGCCGGGCGCTGGCCCGCCGCCCCCGGCTGGTGCTGCTCGACGAGCCCGCGGCCGGCCTCGACACCGACGAGAGCCACGAGCTCGGCCAGCGGCTGCGGGCCCTGCCGGCCGAGCACGGCGTCACGATCTTCCTCATCGACCACGACATGGGCCTCGTGCTGTCCGTCTGCGATCAGCTCATGGTCCTCGACTTCGGGCGCCGGATCGCGGCCGGGACCCCGGCCGAGATCCGCGACGACCCCCGGGTGATCGAGGCCTACCTAGGAGGACACCGTGCCGGCACCAGCCAGTAGCGCGCGGCCGGCAGCGCCGCCCCGGCCGGCCACTCCCTCGTGGTCACGAACCTGTTCGCCGGCTACCGCGGCATCCCGGTCGTCCGCGAGCTCAACCTCCAGGTCCGCCGGGCGAGGTGGTGGCCCTGCTCGGCCCCAACGGGGCCGGCAAGACCACCACGCTGGAGACGATCGCGGGCCTGCACCGCCCGATCTACGGCACGGTCGAGCTGTCCGGCCACAGCGTCGGCGGCAAGCCCGCGCACGCCCTCGCCCGCGCCGGGACTCGCGCTCGTCCCCGAGGGCCGGGCGCTGTTCCCCGGCCTCACCGTCCGCGAGCACCTGCGGCTGGCGGGCGGGCGCGCCGGCCGAACGCGCGGCAGCCGCGAGGACGAGCTGCTGGAGATGCTCCCCGAGCTCCGCAAGTGCCTCGGCCGCAAGGCCGGCCTGCTGTCCGGCGGCGAGCAGCAGATGCTGGCGGTCGGCCGCGCCCTGGTCACCCGGCCGGGCCTGCTGCTGGTCGACGAGATGAGCCTCGGCCTCGCCCCGGTGATCGTCGAGCGGCTGCTCCCGATCCTGCGCCGGGTGGCGACCGAATTCGGCACCAGCGTGCTCTTCGTCGAGCAGCACGTCGCGCTCGCGCTGGAGATCTCCGATCGCGCCTACATCCTCACCCACGGCCGGATCAGCCTCGAGGGCAGCGCCGCCGAGCTCAGCCAGCGGCAGGAGCTGCTGGCCGCCAGCTACCTCGGCGAGACCGCCGCCTGACCGGCCGCGCCCGACCGACGCAACCAACCCGACAACGAGTGAGGGAAGAGATACGCATGAAGCACCTCAGACCGATCGGCGCCGCCGCCATCGCCGTGCCGCGCTCGCGCTCACCGCCGCGGGCTGCAGCTCCAGCAGCTCAGGCAGCTCCGGCCAGCGGCTCAAGCACCGCCGACCAGCGCGGCCAGCTCCAGCCGCGCGCCGGCAGCGCCACCGCCGCGACCGCCAGCTCCGGTCTTCGGCACCCCGCACAAGGCGACCGGCACCCCCTACGTGTTCGGCATGATCAACGACGAGACCGGCGCGGTCACCTTCCCCGAGGCGCGCCAGGGCTCGATCGCCGCCGTCGACTACGTCAACAACTACCTCGACGGCATCAACGGGCACCCGATCCAGATCGACAGCTGCATCGGCGACGGCACCCCGGCCACCGCCGCCCGCTGCGCGAACCAGCTGGTGGCCGACCACCCGCTCGCGATCCTGGGCGCGGCCGACGTCGGCGCGCCCGCCTCGATCCCCATCTACGCCCACGCCAACCTGGCCTACCTGGGCGGCATCCCGTTCACCCCGGTGCCGGAGACCGCCGCCAACTCGATCCAGTTCTGGTCGGTCAGCGTCGGCGACAACGCCGCCGCCGCCGTCTACGCGGGCAAGAAGCTCGGCGTCACCAGCGTCGCCATCATCTACTTCAGCAACGCCCAGGGCGAGTCGATCCTGCCCCAGATCACCCCGACGTTCAAGGCGGCCGGCGTCACCAAGATCACCGACATCCCGCTCTCGCCGACCTCGCCCGACCCGAGCCCGCAGGCCGCCCTGGCCGAGAGCAGCGGCGCCCAGCTGGTCTACGTCGACATCCCCAACGGCTGCGGCAACGTGCTCAAGTCGCTCAAGTCGGTCGGCTACACCGGCAAGATCATGGGCATCGACCCGTGCGGCGCGCCGCCGGTGATCACCGCCGCCGCGGGCGGCGCCAACGGCATGTACATCGCCTCGCCGTTCGAGCTGCAGAGCGGCAGCAGCGCCCAGGCCCAGCTGTTCCTGGCGGCGATGAAGCAGTACGCCGCGCCGGGCACGCTGGTCGACTCGATCTCCACGGCCGGCTTCGCCACCGTGATGAACGTGCAGCAGGTGCTGGCCACGATCAAGGGCACCCCGACGACGACGTCCATCCTGGCCGCGTTCAAGACCGGCACCCACCCGCAACTTCCTGTCGCACCCCTACACCTGCAACGGGCAGGCGCTCAAGGGCGCCGCCGCCATCTGCAACGACAACTACCTGATGAACCAGATCGAGAACGGCGCGCTGACCCAGCCGTCGTCGACCGACTGGACCACCTCCAAGGGCTACTTCCCCGGCATCAGCGGCTGATGATCGCCGGCCGCCGGCCCGGCGCGGGCCGGGGCGGCCCCCACGCCGCCTCCAGCTCCCCGCACCGCCCCACCCACGAGACCTGAACGAGACGCCATGTCCAGCTACCTGCTCTTCCTGATCCTCGGCCTCGGCTCGGGCGCGACCTACGCCATCCTCGGCCAGGGACTCGTCCTCAAGTACCGCAGCGCCGGCGTGGTCGACTTCGCGCACGGCGCGGTGGCGATGTTCATCGCCTACGTCTTCGTCAACCTCCGCAGCTTCGGGGAACTCGAGCTCCCGCTGGTGCTGCTGCCGCACCAGATCTCGCTCAACGGCGGCACCGGGCTCAGCACCGGCCTCGCCATCGTCATATCGCTGGTCTACGCGGCCGTCCTCGGGCTGCTGCTCTACGTCATCGTCTACCGGCCGCTGCAGAGCGCCTCGCCGCTCACCCGGGTCTGCGCGTCGGTCGGCGTCATGCTCACCCTGCAGGCGATCGCGGTGCTCAACTACAGCACCGAGCCGGTCACCACCAACCCGATCTTCCCCAGCTCGGGGCTGTCGCTCGCGGGGATCACGTTCCCCGAGGACCGGCTGTACTTCACCGGCCTGGTGGTGGTGATCTCGGTCGCGCTCGCGCTCGTCTACCGCTACACCCGGTTCGGCCTGGCCACCAGGGCGGGGGCCGAGAACGACAAGGGCGCCGCGCTGACCGGCATCTCCGCCACCCGCATCGCCGGCCAGAACTGGGTCATCGCGACCGTGCTGGCGGGGGTGGCGGGCATCCTCATCGCCCCGATCTCCAGCCTCGACCCGACCTCCTACACGCTGTTCGTGGTGCCCGCCCTGGCGGCCGCGCTGATCGGCCGGATCCAGTCGTTCTGGATCACCGCGCTGGCGGGCCTGCTGATCGGCTGCGCCCAGTCCGAGATCGACAAGCTCGTCTCGGTCTTCGCCTGGCTGCCGCAGCAGGGGCTGCCCGACTCGCTCCCGTTCGTCGTCATCATCGTGGTGATGGCGGTGCGGGCCCGCTCGGTGCTCGCCCGCGGCGGCGAGACGGCCGACCGCAACCCCTCGGTCGGCCTGCCCCGCGCCCCGCTGCGGACCGCCGCCGTCTGCTTCGTGATCGGCCTCATCCTGCTGTTCACGCTGGACAACGTCCTGCGATTCGCGTTCATCTCCTCGCTCACCGTCACCGCGGTCGCCCTGTCGGTGGTGGTGCTGACCGGCTACGTCGGCCAGGTCTCGCTCGCCCAGATGTCGCTGGCCGGCATCGGCGGCTTCATGCTCGGGCACATCTCGGCCGACTGGGGCATCGGCTTCCCGTGGTCGCTGATCCTGGCCGGGCTCTGCGCGGTGCCGGTCGGGCTGGTCATCGGCCTGCCCGCGCTCCGGCTGCGCGGCGTGAACCTGGCCGTGGTCACGCTCGGGTTCGCCTCCGCCCTCGACGCGGTGCTGTTCACGGTCGAGAGCTTCACCGGCGGCACCGGCGGCCTGCCGATCCCGCAGCCGCGGCTGCCCGGCCTGAACCTGGCGATCAGCTCCGGCAGCGCCACCAACCGGGTGGTCTTCGGCGTGCTCGTGCTCGTCGTCGTCATCCTCCTCGGGCTGCTGGTGGCCCGGCTGCGGCTCGGCCCGACCGGGCGGATGCTGCTGGCGATCAGGTCCAACGAGCGCGCGGCGGGCTCGGTCGGCATCAACGTCGCCCAGGGCAAGCTGCTCGCGTTCGGCGCTGGCCGCGTTCATCGCCGGCATCGGCGGCGCGCTCACCGGCTACATGCAGGGCGAGCTGACGGCCGACAGCTTCGCCGCGTTCACCTCGATCGGCCTGCTCGCGATCGTGTTCGTGGCCGGGGTCGGGCGGATCGCCGGGGCGGTCGTGGCCGGCATCATGTTCTCCGCCGCCGGCCTGTTCGTCACCTTCCTCAACCTGCACCTCAACATCGGCAGCTACCAGGCGATCGTGGCCGGCCTCGCGCTGGTGCTGACCGCCGTGCAGAACCCGGACGGCATCACCGGCACCTCGACCGGCAAGGGCCCGGCCGTCGCCCTGGCCAGGCTCCAGGACCGCGCGGCCGGGCGGCTCCGCAAGCAGCCCCCGGCCCCGGCCGGGGACGAGGCCAGCGAACCGCGGCCGGGGAAGGGAACCACGCGACCGTTCAAAATCAAAGACTTTGATTTTCCGAACGGAGCGTGTTCCACCCCGACCTGCCGCATTGCTCCGGGCGCGCCCAAGGCGAGCGTGATAGTTAATGTCCTAGAACCGGCCGAGGCGAAGGACGTGATGTCATGCGGGCGATAGTCGTCAACGAGACCGGCGGGCCCGAGGTCCTCGTGGCCGACGAGCACCCCGACCCGGAGCCCGGCCCCGGCCAGGTCGTGGTCGAGGCGGCCGCGGCCGGGGTCAACTTCATCGACATCTACCGGCGCTCCGGCGTGTACAAGCAGCCGCTGCCGTACGTGCCCGGCAGCGAAGGGGCCGGCACCGTCGTCGCGGTGGGGGAGGGCGTCACCGACGTCGCCGTGGGCGACCGGGTGGCGTGGCACGACGCCCCCGGCAGCTACGCCGAGCGGGTCGTGGTGCGACGCCGCGATGACCGTCCCGGTGCCGGACGGCACCGACCTGATCGCCGCCGCCGCGGTCATGCTGCAGGGCATGACCGCGCACTACCTGTGCCGCTCGACCTTCGAGGTCAAGCCGGGGACGGTCGCGGTCGTGCACGCGGCCGCGGGCGGGGTCGGCCTGCTGCTGACCCAGATGATCAAGACGCTCGGCGGCACCGTGATCGCCACCACCTCGGGCGGGCCCAAGGCCGAGCTGGCCGAGCAGGCCGGCGCCGACTACGTGACCGGCTACGGCGAGTTCGGGGCGGTGGTCGACCGGGTCACCGACGGCCGCGGCGCCGACGTCGTCTACGACGGCGTGGGCAAGGACACCTTCGACGCCAGCCTGGCCGCGCTCCGCCCGCGCGGCCTGATGGCGCTGTTCGGCGGGTCGAGCGGCCAGGTCCCGCCGTTCGACCCGCAGCGGCTGAACAGCGGCGGCTCCCTGTTCCTTACCCGCCCCACGCTGGCGGACTACACCGCCGACCGGGCCGAGTTGCTGTGGCGGGCGGGCGACGTGCTCGGCGCGGTCGCCAGCGGCGAGCTGAACGTCCGCATCGGCCTCGAATACTCGCTGGCCCACGCCCCGCAGGCGCACGAGGACCTGGCCGCCCGGCGCACCACCGGGAAGCTGATTCTGCTCATCCCGTGAGCGCGCACCGTGCTAGCCATGACACGCGTGTCGGTTATCTCACCGCGCTGGCACGACCGCGCCGACTACGCACCACTAGTATCGGGTAATCCAGCTGGAAAGCCGCGTCAAGAGGAGCCTGCCGTGACCTATCTTGAGCACATCAACGGCCCGCAGGACCTCAAGGGGCTCACCCAGGAGCAGCTCTCCATCCTGGCCAGCGAGATCCGCGATGTCCTGGTGGAGTCGGTGACGAGGACCAGCGGTCACCTCGGCCCGAACCTCGGCGTGGTCGAGCTGACGCATGGCGATGCACCGGGTGTTCGACTCGCCCAAGGACAAGCTGATCTTCGACACCGGCCACCAGTCCTACGTGCACAAGCTGCTGACCGGCCGGCTGGCCGAGTTCCACACGCTGCGGCAGACCGGCGGCCTGTCCGGCTACCCGAGCCGGGCCGAGTCCGAGCACGACCTGGTGGAGAACTCGCACGCCTCCACGTCGCTGTCCTACGCCGACGGGATGGCCAAGGCCTACCGGCTGCGGGGCGAGCACGACCGGACCGTGGTCGCGGTGATCGGCGACGGCGCGCTGACCGGCGGCATGGCCTGGGAGGCGCTGAACAACATCGCCGTCGCCCGGGACTCGCGGCTGGTCATCGTTGTCAACGACAACGGCCGCTCCTACCAGCCGACGATCGGCGGCCTCGCCAGCCACCTGTCCACGATCCGCGTCAACCAGCGCTACGAGCAGGTCCTCGACCTGATCAAGACCACGGTGACGTCCACCCCGATCGTCGGCAACCCGCTCTTCGGCGCGCTGCACGGGGCCAAGAAGGGCCTCAAGGACTTCCTCCAGCCGCAGGTGCTGTTCGAGGACCTCGGCATCAAGTACATCGGCCCGGTCGACGGCCACGACGAGGCGACGGTCGAGCACGCGCTCCGCCAGGCGGCCGAGTACGGCCGGCCGGTGCTGGTGCACGTGATCACCCGCAAGGGGTTCGGCTACGCGCTGGCCGAGCAGAACGAGGAGGACTGCCTCCACCAGGTCCCGGCCGCCCCGGCGCCGGCGCCGACCCCGGCCAAGCCGCGCCGCGGCCCGCCGAAGCGCTCCTGGACCGACGTGTTCGCCGACGAGATGGTCGCGATCGGCGGCCGCCGCCCCGACATCGTCGCGATCACCGCCGCGATGCTGCACCCGGTCGGCCTGGCGCCGTTCCAGGCCGCCTACCCGGACCGGGTCTACGACGTCGGCATCGCCGAGCAGCACGCGATGACGATGGCGGCCGGCCTGGCGATGGCGGGCCTGCACCCGGTCGTCTCGGTCTACGCGACGTTCCTGAACCGGGCGTTCGACCAGCTGCTGATGGACGTGGCGCTGCACAGGCTGCCGGTCACCGTGACCCTCGACCGGGCGGGCGTCACCGGCCCCGACGGCGCCAGCCACAACGGCATGTGGGACGGCTCGATCCTGCAGGTCGTCCCGGGGCTGCGGGTGGCCGCGCCGCGCGACGGCAGCCGGGTCGCCGAGCTGGTCAACGAGGCGGTCGAGGTCAGCGACGGGCCGACCGTGGTCCGCTGGCCCAAGGGCAGCGTCGGCGTCGAGGCCGAGGCGGTCGGCAAGCTCGGCGGGATGGACGTGCTCGCCGAGCCCGGCCCCGAGCAGGGCCGCGACGTGCTGCTGCTCGGGGCCGGCCCGATGGCGGTCACCTGCGTCGAGGTCGCCCGGCGGCTGAACGACCACGGCATCGGCGTGACCGTGGTCGACCCGCGCTGGGTCAAGCCGGTGGACCAGGCGGTCATCGCCGCCGCCGCAGCAGCACCGGCTGGTCGCGGTGGTCGAGGACAACGGCCGGTCCGGCGGCTTCGGCGACGCGGTCGCGCGGCTGCTGCGCGACGCCGACGTGGACACCCCGGTGAAGACCTTCGGGCTCGACCAGGAGTTCCTCGCCCACGCCAGCCGGGAGCGAGATCCTCGAGGCGGCCGGGCTCACCCCGCAGCACCTGGCGCGCAAGCTGACCGAGGCGGTCGCCCGCCGCACCCCGGCCGGGCAGCCGCCAGGCCGACGTGCCGCGACACCGCCCCGCGACTCGCCTGTGACGGAACAGTCATCGACGCAGGAGCGGCTTCCCGAGTAACTTGGGCCTCATGCTGCGAGTTGCCGTCGTCGGGTCCGGTCCGGCCGGACTTTACACCGCCGAGGCCCTGATCAAGCAGGCGGCGCTGCTGCCGGTCCCGGTCACGCTCAAGGTCGACGTGATCGACCGCCTGCCGACCCCGTACGGGCTGGTCCGCTACGGCGTCGCCCCCGACCACAAGTCGATCAAGTCGGTCGCGAACTACCTGCGCCGCGTCCTCGAGTCCCCCGACGTCCGGTTCGTCGGCGGGGTGACGCTCGGCGTCGACGTCACCCGCGAGGAGCTGCTGGCGGCCTACGACGCGGTGGTGTACGCGACCGGCGCGATGCGCGACCGCCGCCTCGGCATCGACGGCGAGGACCTGCCCGGCAGCTACGCGGCGACCGACTTCGTCAACTGGTACTGCGGCCACCCGGACGTCGACCCGGACGCGTTCACCCTCGACGCCGAGTCGGTCGCGGTGATCGGGGTCGGCAACGTCGCCGTCGACGTGGCCCGCATCCTGGCCCGCGACCCGGCCGAGCTCGAGGCGACCGACATCCCCGAGCCGGTGATGGACGCGCTGCGCGCCTCCCGGGTCCGCGAGGTGCACGTGATCGGCCGCCGCGGCCCCGCCCAGGCCAAGTTCACCACCAAGGAGCTGCGCGAGCTCGGCGAGCTGGCCGGCGTCGACGGTGTCGGTCCCGGCCGACGAGTTCGACCTCGAGGGCGGCTTCGACCGCTCCGGCGAGTCGGCCGCGCTGGCCGCCGCCGACCGCCGGGTCCGCGGCAACCTGGTCGCGATGGCGGGCTGGAGCGGCGCCGCCAACGACGCCGCCGCCGACGCCGCCGACCGCACCGCCGCCACCGCCGCCACCCCGCCCCGACGCACCGCCACCCCGACGGCATCCGCCTCCGCCGCCCCGACGGAAGCGGCGCGCAAGCTGCGGCTGCGCTTCTGGCTCCGCCCGGTCGAGATCGAGAAGTCCGCCGACGGCACGGTCGGCGGCCTCCGCCTGGAGCGCACCCGGCTGACCGAGAGCGGCGAGTTCGAGGGCACCGGCGAGTTCGAGACCATCGACGTGCAGATGGTGCTGCGCAGCGTCGGCTACCAGTCGGTGCCGCTGCCCGGCGTCCCGTTCGACCCGAAGTCGCACACGGTGCCGAACGCGGCCGGCCGGGTGCTGTCGGAGACCGGCGAGCCGCTGCCGGGCGAGTACGTGGCGGGCTGGCTCAAGCGCGGCCCGACCGGCGTGATCGGCACCAACAAGGCCGACGCGGCCGAGACCGTCCAGGCCCTGCTGGCGGACCTGGCCGGCGGCCCGGCCCCGGGCGAGACCGCGCTGCCCCGCCCCGGCCTGCTCCGGCTGCCCGACGCGTTCGCCGCGCAGCCCGCCGGGCCGGCCGACGCCAACGCCGCCGGCCGCGGCCGACCTGGCCGACGCCGCCGTCGACACCGCCGTCGGCCTGGCCGACGCGGCCGTCGCGGCCGAGGACGCGGCCGGGGCCGAGGCCGCCGCCGAGGTCGCGGCCGAGGCCTGGGCGCTGGCCGAGCTGCTGGCCGCCCGCGGCGTCGACCACGTCACCTACGAGGCCTGGCTCCGCGTCTCCGCCGCCGAAGAGGAGCTGGCCCGCTCCCTCGGCCGGGGCGACCGGGTCAAGCTCCCGCACCGCGACGCCGTCTGGTCCGCCGCCCGCGGATAGCGACCGCCCGCCGGCGTAGCCCGCTCCACCCGCCGTGGCACCGCCCCGCGCAATTCTTCAGATAATCTTCACGACGGCGAACGGTTCCCGGGTTTTATCCTTTAACTTCGCTGTCTTCGGGGTAACTCTCTGGCATTCTCGCTGACCAGCGAGCGTGAGGGCGGGGGTCGGTTTGCTAGAGGGGTTGAAGTCGTGGGATCCGGCCAACGTCGGCCCGTTCAAGCTGCTCGGCGTGCTCGGCAACGGCGGCTTCGGCCGGGTGTACCTCGGCCAGGGGCAAGACGGCCAGCGGGTCGCGGTGAAGGTGATCAAGCCCGACCTGGCCGAAGATCCCGAGTTCCGCGCCCGATTCGGCCGCGAGGTGGGCGCGGCCAGGAAGGTGGGCGGCAAGTTCACCGCCCGGGTGGTCGACGCGGATACCGACGGCGAGGAACTCTGGCTGGCGACCGAGTACATTTCCGGCCCGACGCTCCGCGAGGCGGTGGCGGACCAGGGCCCGCTGGCCGAGAGCTCGGTCCTGGCCCTCGCGGCCGGCCTGGCGGAGGCGCTGGACGCGATTCACGCGGCGGGCCTGGTGCACCGTGACCTGAAGCCGGACAACGTGCTGCTCGCCTACGACGGGCCGCGGGTGATCGACTTCGGCATCGCCCGGGTGGCCGGGGCGAGCACGCTGACGGGCACCGGCGTGCTCATGGGAACCCTGGCCTACATGTCGCCTGAACAGGCCATCGGCCAGGCGGTGGGGCCGCCGAGCGACGTGTTCAGCCTGGCCTCGGTGCTCGTGTTCGCCGCCACCGGCCGGGGGCCCTACGGCGACGGCACGCAGGCCGAGCTGCTCTACCGGGTGGCCCATCAGGTGCCGAGCCTGGACGGCGTCCCCCCGCAGGTGCGGGCGCTGGTCGAGCCGTGCATGGCGGCGGAACCGGAACGACGGCCGACCACCCGCGATCTGGTTGAGCACCTGGGCGGGACCAGGCCCGCCGTCGGCTGGCTGCGGACGGAGACGACCGCGGCGAGGGGCCGCATGACACGGCGTCGATGACCGCGCACCTGCCGGAGTCGGGCCGCCCGTCGGAGCCGACCGGCCCGCCGGCGCTCGACCGGGCCGTCGGCGTCCGCCCGCCCGCCGGGTCGGGCCGGCCGTCGGCAGCCGTGCGGCCCGTACGTCGGGCCGGAGTCGAGCCGTCAGGCCGGCCGCCGGAGTCAGGCCGGCCGCCCCGCGCTCGCTGGTCCCGGCGCGGATCGGCGCCATCGCGGTGGCGGCGGTCGTGGTGGTCGGCCTCGCGATCGGCCTCGGCGTCAGCCAGCTCGGCGGTCAGCCATGGCGGCGGTCAGCCCACGGCCGCCCAGCTGGTCAGGCGGGCAGCGGATCGATACCGTCGACGGCCTGACCTCGGTTTCGTGCGCGTCGGCGGACTTCTGCGCCGCCGCCGATTCCGGCGGCAACGCCTTGACCTACTCGGGTGGCTCGTGGTCGGCGCCGCAGCCGCTCAGCAGCAACGGACTGTCGTGGGTGTCCTGCCCGACGGCCGGCTTCTGCGTGGCCACCAGCAACGGCAGCGCCCTGTACACGTACTCGGGCGGCAAGTGGTCGTCGCCGACCGAGCTGTTCGGCGTCAACGGCAAACCCGCTCACCTGACGTCGGTCTCCTGCGCCACCGCCACCTTCTGCATGGCGACCGGGAACATGCACGCCTATAAGTACTCCGGCGGCACCTGGGACCGAGGGGTCCTGGTCGAGAGCAGCAACAAGCTGACCGCGATTTCGTGCGCGTCGGCCGGGTTCTGCGCCGTCGTCGATTCGGCCGGGAACGCCTTCACCTACTCGGGCGGCTCGTGGTCCCCGCCCCGGCGGCTCGGCACCACCGGGATGACGGGGGTGTCGTGCCCGACGGCCGGCTTCTGCATGGCCACGGCACGGCCGCGCCCTGTACGCGTACTCCGGCGGCAGCTGGGCGCCGTCGGGCCCGCTGGCCACCGCTGACGGCGGCCCGGTGCACCTGACGTCGGTCTCCTGCGCGACCGCGTCCTCCTGCGTGGCGACCGGCGGCGCGGACGGCTACGCGTATTCCGATGGCAGCTGGGCCGCGGGGTCTTCGTCCAGCACAGCAAGAAGAAGCTCACCGCGATTTCGTGCGCGTCGGCCGACTTCTGCGCCGCCGTCGACGCAGGCGGCAACGTCTACACCTATTCAGGCTGAGACCCGTGATCGTGTGTCCTTTGGGGCGTTATAAGATGCGAACGACACACGATGACGACGCTGGCCCGATATGTCTGAAGTTCGGATTCGGACTTTAGGCACACCAGAATCACCAGAAGTACCTGGTAACACCCCTTTCCGACGCCGGAATCGGGCGGCGCAACCGTCCGCTTTGCTTTGTTCACATTCCGCTTGTGAACGACCGCCATCGCGTTGTTTGATGAGGCATGAGGACCCGCTTAGGTCGGGTGGCGGGGATACGGGGACAAGGTGCAAGCGCGTACGGAGGCGGACAATGGCCGGGTCATGAAAAAGGGTGCTATTCCCCCTGATCCACGGGTCGTCATACCGAAGATCGAGGACTACATCGACGTCAGCTCGCTGACCAGCGGCCTGCCCGCCGCGCCGGGCATCATCAACCGCGAGTCAAAGGTCAAGGCGTGGCCGATGTACGCCAACGGCCCCGACCCGAGCGCGCGCCTCCGTGATCGCCGCGGACGGGGTCGGCGACTGCACCTGCGCGGGCATCGCCCACTTCCTGGCGGCGGTCACCGCGTTCAGCGGCAAGGACGCGGGCGGCGTGCATGTTCACCGACGAGGCGATCCTCGGCCATGTACGCGGCGATCGGCGGCTACGAGCTCGGTAACCCCGAGACCGACAACGGCTGCATGCTCCAGTCGGTCACCCAGTACATGGTCAGCACCGGGCTGCCCGACACCTCGGGCAAGGTCCACAAGCTCGCCGGCTACTTCGCCATCGGCGGCTACACCAACCTGGAGCTGCTCAAGCAGGTCGCCAACACCTTCGGCGGCGTCTACCTGGGGGTGGTTGTCAGCGACGAAGCGCTCGACCCAGTACCTCAACGGGCAGCCGTGGACGCTGCCCGCCCCGGCCGCCAACGTCGGCCCCGACGGCATCGACCACTGCGTCGTGCTCAGTACAGCGCCTTCGGCGTGACCGGCATCGGCCGACGACCAGACCGTTATCACCTGGGGCATCGAGCAGAAGATCAACCAGGCCTGGGCGGTGACCAACATCGGGCAGGCGATCGGCCTGATCACCGAGGACTGGATAGCGGCGAACGGCACCACCATCAACGGCCAGTCGCTGAGCAGCTGATCGCCGACAGCCGGGACGTCAAGGGCTAGACGCAGGGAAGGCCGGAAGGCCGACGAAACCCGCGCGGCGACGGTTGCCCAGGTTTGTCGGCTGTTTGCTTACGTTCAGCTTACGATCTTGCGATTTGGCCGTCACCATCCGGAAGAATGTCATTACCCCTCGGCATTATGTAGTTACACAGCGGAGCCGGAAGTCGCGGCACCGCGATCCGGCGGAGGGGATTTGACATGCGGGACTGGGGCGGCGCTCCCGGCATGCAGCACACGCTGCTGGCCGAGATCCTAGGGCTGGCGATGGCGCGGCGGGCGGCGGACATCCTCGACCGGCATCGCGCGGCGCTGACGGGCGGCCCGGACGGCCCGGCGGGCCTCGATGGGCCGGCCGGGGCGGCGGCCCGGGGCGGGCGGGCAGGCGGACGTCGACGACGCCCAGTTCGCGCTGGACAACGCCATCTTCACCGCCGTGCTCGACGCGGCCAACGAGTGCCTGGGCCGGTTCGACGCCCGCCCGGCCGACGAACGCTGGTGCGACGCGCTGCTGCAGCTCATCCAGCTCGCCCAGGTCGCCCGGCACGCCACCGAGCCTGGTCAGGTTGGCTAGCGGCGGCGCAACGGGGCCGCCGTTGGCCGGTGCGCGGTTTCCTCCGCCGGTGCTGGGTAGCGAGGGCGGGAGCGGGCAGGTTGACCCTGCCTTAGATTCTGACTAATATCACCGCAAAAGTAGTAAATGCTGCGTGTTCGCGGCAGAGGAGGCACGATGGCGCTGCCGGACTTCCTGGTGGCCGGGGTCCCCAAGGCCGGGACGACGGCGCTGCACGCCGCGCTCTCCCGGCACCCGGGGCTGTACCTGTCGCCCGATCAAGGAGCCGAAGTTCTTCCTCTCCGACGGCCCGCCGCCCGGCAAGGGCGGCCCGGGCGACGCGCTCACCTACCGCGAGCACATCTGGCAGCGGGACCGCTACGAGGCGCTGTTCGACGCCGCGCCGGCCGGGACGCTGCGTGGCGAGTCCACGCCGCTTTACCTCTACGACCCGGCGGCGATGGCGCGGATCGCCAAGCTGATCCCGGACGTGAAGCTCATCGTGATCCTGCGCGACCCGGTCGAGCGCGCGCACTCCAACTGGACCCACCTGTGGTCGGCCGGGCTGGAGCCGATCGGCGACTTCGTCCGCGCCTGCGCGGAGGAGGAGCAGCGGATCGCGGCCGGCTGGGCGTCCTTCTGGCACTACAAGGGGCTCGGCAAGTACGGCGAGCAGCTCGGCGCACGCGTTCACCCTGTTCCCCCGCGAGCAGGTGCTGGTGATCCGGTACCGGCTGCTGATCGACGAGCCGGCCGCCACCCTCGACCGGATCTGCGCCTTCCTCGGCGTCGAGACCGGGCTGGTCACCGAGATCCCGCGGGAGAACGTCACCGCGCACCCGGAGCGCACGCTCGCCCACCGCGCCGTCTCGCTCGGCATGCGGGCCAGCGACGCGGTCGGCCGGCTGCTCCCCGGCTCGCACGGCGACCGCGGCCACGCACCGGCTCGAGCGCTACCTGCAGCGCGGCGCCCGCGAGCGGCAGCCGCTCGGCTGGGAGCAGCGGCAGGCGCTGCTGCCGGCCTTCGCCGACGACGTCAGGCTGCTCGAGACCGTCCTCGGCGAGGACTTCAGCGACTGGCTCGCCCCCCGCGACCGCTCCGGCGGCCTGGTCGGCGCCCGCCCGGTCGGCAAGGGCCAAGCCAAGAACGGGCTTGGGTATCCCCCCGGGGGACGACCCCCCGGTGACCCCCGATATGGGGGGCCAGCCCCCCATGCCCCCCGGCGATCCCCGCGCTGAACCCCGCGCGGAGACCGCATGCTGACGACCACGCCCCGTGGGGCGCAGTCGTCAGCGCAGCTCGGTGACCAGGGCGTGCGAGCCGTCCTGCTGGGTCAGCTCGTAGTACATCCGGGTGCGCCCGTCCGGCAGGTCGATCAGGTCGAGGTAGCGCAGTCCGCCGCCCGGCCAGGGCGAGGCGGCGACCGGGCCGGTGCCGGGCGGCGTGGCGGCGAGCAGCGCGGCGGGGTCGGTGCCGAGCGCGACGCCAGTGCGCTCCTCGTAGTTCTCCGCGGCGGTGGCCCGCCCGTCGTAGTACGCGGTGACCGCGTCCGGGCCGAACCTGACGGCCGCGACCCGGGTGCCGCGGGAGTCCCACTCGCCCGGCCGGCCAGACAGCGCGGTGCCCTGCCAGGTCCAGTCGAGCCCGTCCGGGCTGGTCGCGTACTCGGTGGTCATCTGGTCGGTCTCAGCCGGGTCGGCCAGCGGGTGGATGGTCGCCCACATGTGCCACTGGCCGCCGTGGTGGCAGATCACCGGGTCCTTGATCGCCCGCTTGCGCGGGTCGCCTGGGAGCACGAGCTCGCGTCGGCTCACGTCGAACTGCGACGGGTGGGCGGCATCGGCCACCTCAACCCGCCAGTGCTTGGTCCCGGTGGTGGCGCAACTCAGGTAAAGCCGCCAGCCGCCCTCGGGGAGCTGGACCAACTCCGGCCGCTCAAGCGACTCGGTGTCCATCTCCTCCTTGGAGATCAGCCATGATCGGCTCGCCAAAATGAACGCCGTCAGTCGAGTAGGCGATCGCCACCGCGTAGCCCCGGCCGCTGCCAATCGGGCGGCGCAGCCGGTAAGCAAGATAGAAACCATTATCGGCCGCGACCGCGGACGGCCCGCCAGCCCAGAACCCCTGGCCCGCGCCGGGCGGCGCGATCGCGATCGACGCATCGGCCGGCCGGGGAACGAGCACGTCACTACCATGGCCACTTATCATGTAGGAATTATAGGCAACTTCGCTGCATGACGTAGCCAGATGGCCCGCTGTTACATAATCGAGCTGCCACTGGCTGCCTTTGGTGATCATACGCACCCCGCGGGACCCCCGGGACCGTTTGCGGGGCGGGCAGGCTCGGGGACAATGGGGATTATGAGTCACGAGCTGCCCGCCGACCGCTACCTTGACCGGGAACAGAGCTGGGTCCTGTTCAACCAGCGCGTCCTGGAGCTGGCTGAGGACGAACAGATCCCGCTGCTTGAACGTGTCCGGTTCCTCGCCATCTTCGCCTCCAACCTGGACGAGTTCTTCATGGTCCGGGTGGCCGGGCTGATGCGCCGGATGGCGGCCGGCTTCCCGGTTGGCGGTGTCGACGGCAAGACCGCCGATCAGCTGCTGCAGAGCACCCTCACCCAGGCGGGCCTGCTGGAGAGCAGGCACGCGGCCGTTTTCGCCGAGCAGGTCAAGCCGGCCCTCACCAGCCGCGGGATCGAGATCCTGCGCTGGAAGGAGCTGACCGGCGACGAGCGCGCCGACCTCACCGAGCTGTTCAGGAAGACCGTCTACCCGGTGCTCACGCCGCTGGTGGTGGACCCGGCGCACCCGTTCCCGTTCATCTCCGGGCTCTCGCTCAACCTCGCGGTCACCCTGGTCGACCCGACGGCGGGCATCTCCATGTTCGCCCGGGTCAAGGTGCCGCCGTCACTGCCCCGCTTCGTCCACGTCGGCCAGTACCGCTATGTGCCGATCGAGGACGTGATCGCGGCCCACCTGGACCAGCTCTTCGGCGGCATGGACATCGTCGAGCGCTACGTCTTCCGCATCACCCGCGTCCGTGAGCTCGAGGTGGACGAGGACGTCACCGAGAACCTGCTGCAGGCGATGGAGCGCGAGCTGGCCAAGCGCCGCTTCGAGCCGGCCGTCCGGCTTGAGGTGGAGCAGGACATGTCCAACGACGTGCTCCGCCGGCTGGCCAGGGAGCTGTCGGTCGACGAGAAGGCCGTCTACCGGGTGCCGGGACCGCTGGACCTGACCGGTCTCAACGAGATCGCGGATCTGCCGATCGGTGAGCTGAAATACCCGCCGTTCGTGCCCAACCCAAAGGCGGTGCCCACCGACACCCCCATCTTCGACACCCTCGACGAGCGCGACATGCTCGTGCATCACCCCTACGACTCGTTCACCACGACCGTGCAGCGGCTGGTCGAGGAGGCCGCCGCCGATCCCCGGGTGCTGGCGATCAAGCAGACGCTCTACCGCACCAGCGGCGAGTCGCCGATCGTGGACGCGCTGATCGACGCGGCCGAGGCGGGCAAGCAGGTCGTGGTGGTGGTGGAGATCAAGGCGCGGTTCGACGAGAAGGCCAACATCACCTGGGCGCGCAAGCTCGAGGAGGCCGGCTGCCACGTGGTCTACGGCTTCGTCGGCATGAAGACGCACGCCAAGGTGATGCTCATCGTCCGCCAGGCGGCCGATGGCACGCTGCGGCGCTACTGCCACATCGGCACCGGCAACTACCACCCCACCACGGCCCGCCTGTATGAGGACTTCGGCCTGCTCACCGCGGACCCCACCGTCGGCGAGGACATCACCGACCTGTTCAACCACCTCACCGGGTACAGCAGGCAGATCGGCTACCGCCGGCTGCTGGTCGCGCCGGAGGCACTCCGCGCCGGGATCGTGGACCGGATCGGCCACCAGGCGGACCGGGCCCGCGCGGGCAAGCCCGCGCGGATCTCGTTCAAGTGCAACGCGCTGGTCGACGAGCAGGTGATCGACGCGCTCTACGGCGCCGCGCAGGCCGGCGTGCCGGTCGACATCTGGGTCCGCGGCATGTGCGCGCTCAGGCCGGGTGTGCCCGGCCTGTCCGAGCGCGTGCGCGTGCGCAGCATCCTCGGCCGGTTCCTCGAGCACTCGCGGATCTACGCCTTCGGCGCCGGCGACTCCGGCCCGGGCCCGACCTCGGGCGAGGACCTGGCGGCGGGCGACGAGATCTGGCTCGGCAGCGCGGACATGATGCACCGGAACCTGGACCGCCGGGTAGAGTCCCTGGTCCGGGTGAGCGACCCGGCCCAGTGCACCAAGCTTCGGCGGCTGTTCGCGCTGGGCATGGATGACGGCACGTCCTCCTGGTGGCTTGGCGCCGACGGCAACTGGACCAGGCACGCACGCGGCGAAGCGGGCGATCCGCTCTACGACCTGCAGGAGAGCCTGATCATGGACAAAACGCCGAGGACGTCTCGCCGATGCCTAACCATAAAGCGGGATCAAAGCTGATCAAGGCGGCCGGCGGCGTCGCCTGGCGGGCGGGCCCCGACGGCCAGCCGCAGATCCTGCTGGTGCACCGCAAGCGTTACGACGACTGGTCGCTGCCCAAGGGCAAGACCGAGCCGGGCGAACTGCTCCCGGTCACCGCGACCCGCGAGGTGCTCGAAGAGGGCGGCGCCCGCCTCGCCCTCGGCCGCCGCCTCATCTCGGTCCGCTACCACGTCGGCGGCCGCCCCAAGCGGGTGCACTACTGGGCGGCGCGGGTGGTCTCGCTCGACGAGCTCGCGGTGCCCAACGACGAAGTGGACGAGATCGCCTGGGTGGACGCCGCGCACGCGGTCGAGCACGTCAGTTACGCCCACGACCACGGGGTACTGGCCGACTTCGCCCGGCTCCCGGCGCAGACCGTCCCGGTGATCCTGCTGCGGCACGCCAATGCGGTGCACAAGGCGCACTGGAAGCACTCCGACGCCCGCCGCCCGCTCGACGACACCGGCCGGGCCGATGCCAAGGCCCTGGCCGGGCTGCTCGCGTGCTTCGCCCCCGATGCCCGGCTGATCACCTCGCCCGCGGCCCGCTGCGTGGAGACCCTCCGCCCGCTGGCGGAGCTGTCGGGCGCGGAGCTGCGGGAAGAGCCGTCCCTCTTCATTCACAACCGGCCCGCGGTAACGGGCGAGGCCGGCTCCCGCCCCATTGCCGCCCTGGTCGGCGAGGCGATCGCCGCGGGCGAGCCGGTCATCATCTGCGCCCACCGGGAGAACATCCCCGACCTCCAGGTCGCCGTCCTGGCCGCCCTGGGCATCCACCAGCCCGGCTCCGACGCGGCCCCCGGCAGCGCGCTGGCCGGCCAGGCGCGCCCTCCCATCGCCGAGCTCCCCAAGGACTGGGCCGACACCCTGCCCACCGCGGGCTTCTGGGTCCTGAATCTAACTCACCCGCCCGCGCCCGAGCCGCCCGCGCCCGCTGCCCCGGCCGGCGCTGCGAGCGCACCCGCCGCTGCGAGCGCACCCGCCGGTCCGGCCGCACCGCCGGGTAAGCCCGCATCCGGCGCTCCCGCGGCATCCGTCCCGGCTTCACCAACGTCGGCCAGCTGGCGCCGCTGGTTCGCCTTCGGCCGGCCGCCGCGCGACACGCCCTCACCTGCCGCTGCTGCCCCTGCTACTTCTGCTCGTGCTTCAGCTGCTCCTTCTGCTTCCGTCGCTTCAGCTGCTCCTTCTGCTTCCGTCGCTTCTGCTTCCGTCGCTCTGCTTCCGCGCTTCTGCTCCTCTTCCGTCGCTTCTGCTTCCGTCGCTTCCGCTTCCGCTGCTTCTGCCCCCACCTCAGCTCCCGCGCCTTCAGCCCCCGCAGTCCCGGAGACCACCGAGCTACCCCGTCTGGGGCCCCCACGGCTCATCTCCGCCGACCGGTACGACCTCAGTGAGCCCTAACCCGGCCCTAACCCCTTGTGCGCACCCGTGCCGGCGAGAGCGTCGCCCGACCGCATCCCGCGCCTGTCGCCTACGCCATTGACCGGGTCCGCACCTGTCAGCTACGCCAACGACATCGCCTAGTGGTATACGCAAAATCCCCCAGGCGCGGCCTCACGATCGAAGCCGCGTACGCAATCGAGAAAGCGGGTCGCAATCGCCGGGCGCACCCGGCCGGCCCGGCGGCTCTCGCACTGGCCAACTCCCGCGCCAGGCGCCGCCAGGCACTGGCGTCCGCAGCCAGCTCCCTATCAGTTCTGACCACTTTTTTCATCTTCCTATCGGTTCCGACCACTTCAGCGCCCGAATTGTCGGGATTTTATGGTCAAAACTGATAGGAAGGCGAACCGGAGTGGTCAGAACCGATAGGAAGACGCGCACGGCTGTGGACGGCGGGAACGATGATCCGCCGGGCGGCCCGGACGCCGTTGACCGCGCAGTCCGCGTCGAGGGCGCAGCCGGCCCAAGCCGCGGACAGCGCGCACCCTCATCCGCCGCCTTCGCCGTCGACACGGCCCCCCGGCCGGCTACGCCAACCAGCCGCCGGGAACACGTCGGATACGCCAACAACATCGGCTACTGGTGTCGTTGGCGTAGCCGACAGGTTGACGGCTAACACTTACATGAGATAACAGCAAGAAGCGTCCCGCGTTGAGCCGTGACGCACCTCCGCTGGTGACGCGTCTGGGGGCGGCTATGCCTTGTCGGAGGGCGTAGCCGCGTCGGAGTCGTCGTCGTCGCTGGTTTCCGGCGGCTGCTTCTCGCGGCGGTGCTTGCGTATCCGCAGCCCGGCCCAGACGGCGATGGCGGCCACCGCGAGGATCACCGCGTACAGGGAGTACCTGGTGATGCCGTTGTAGATCGTGGTGATGTGCTTGCCGGCGAAGAAGCCGACGCTGACCCAGGTGGCGACCCAGAGGGCGGCGCCGAGCGCGTTGCAGGCGAGGAAGCGGAGCCAGTGCATCTCGGCGATGCCGGCGATGATCCCGTTAGCCTGCCGGAGCCCCTCGACGAAGCGCGCGATGACGATGATCTTCGCGCCGTGCCGGTTGAAGAAAGCTTCCGCCTGGTCCAGCCGCGCGGGCGTCAGGAAGACGTACTTGCCCCAGCGCTCCACGAGCCTGCGCCCGCCGAACCGGCCGATCGCGTACCCGATGTTGTCGCCCAGCACGGCGGCGACGAACCCGACCAGGGCGACCGCGAAGACGTTCAGCCGGCCGCTGCCGGCGAAGACGGCGGCGGCGATGAGCACGGTCTCGCCCGGTACCGGGATGCCAAAGTCCTCGATGAGCACGAAGGCGAGGACCGCCCAGAGGCCGTAGTGGTTCAGCGGCCCGGAGAGGTCGTTCAGGAACCCCGGCAGCGCCGGCTGCGAACCGCCGCTCAGTGTGAGGGCGATCGTGGTGAGCACCGGCGTTAGTCTACCGATCCGGTCGCGCCTGGTCCGGTCTCGGCGGGTCCGGTCTCGGCGGGTCCGGCCGCGGCCGCCTTCGCGAACGCGTCCGCTACCGGGCCGGCGGTCAGCTCCGCCTGCCAGCGGCGGGCGCCGAGGCCGGTCAGGGTCGCGGCGATCGCCGCCGGGGTCGCCGGGTCTGGTGGCTCCCAGGCCAGCCGGCGCAGCGCGTCCGGGGTGAGCAGATTCTCGACCGGCACCCGGTGCGTGGCCGAGAGCGCCCCGATCGCCTCCCTGGCGGCTGTGAGCCTGGCGGCCGCGGCCGGGTCGCGCTCGGCCCAGCGGTGCGCGGGCGGCGGCCCGGTCGTCGTGGTGGCCCCCGCCACCTCGGGCAGCTCGCTTTCGTCGAGCTCCCGGGCCCGGAGCACGGCGGCCTGCCAGCGGGCCGTGTGCTTGCGGGCGTTGCGCGCGTGGAAGGCGCTGATCCGGTCGAGCTGGGGGCGGCCGGTCGGCGGCGGCTTGGCCGCTTCCGCCTTGGCCGCGTCGACGATCGCCTGGTCGGCCAGCACCCGCCGCGGCGACAGGTCGGCCTCGCGGGCGACCTCATCGCGCGCCTGCCAGAGTTCGCGCACGACCGCGAGGGAGCGCCTGGTCCGCACCTTATGGATGCCGGAGGTGCGCCGCCAGGGATCGGCCCGCGGCGGCGGCGGGGGAGCGGTCGCGACCGCGTCGAACTCCTGCCGCGCCCACTCGGTCTTCCCGTCGGCGGCGAGCTGGGCAACGAGCGCGTCGCGCAGCTCGGTGAGTATCTCCACGTCGAGCGCCGCGTACTTGAGCATTTCGGTCGGCAGCGGCCGTATCGACCAGTCGGCGGCCGAATGCTCCTTGGCCAGCCGGAAGCCGAGCACCTCTTCGAGCATGGTGCCGAGCGCCACCCGGGGGTAGCCAAGCAGCCGTCCCGCCAGCTCGGTGTCGAACAGCCGCCGCGGCCGGTAGCCGATCTCGGCCAGGCACGGCAGGTCCTGGGAGGCGGCGTGCAGCACCGCCTCGACGTCGGCCATGGCCGCGTCCAGGCCGGACAGGTCCGGGCAGCCGACCGGGTCGATCAGCACCGTCCCCGCCCCCGCCCGGCGGAGCTGGACGAGGTAGGCCCGCTGCCCGTAGCGGTAACCGGAGGCCCGCTCGGCGTCCACCGCGATCGGGCCGGTCCCGGCCGCGAGCCGCTCGATGGCCGCGGCGAGCTCCGCCTCCGTCACGGTCACCGGGGGCAGCCCCTCACGGGGTTCAAGCAGGTCAATGACCTCGCGCTTCGGCTCACCCTCGGCCGCCGCGGCGGTGTCTGTGTCCTCGTCCAGGTCCGCGTCCGAAGTCTGGTCGGCGAACTCCTGGGACACCGCCAGCCCCTCGAGTGCCATCTCCTCGAGCGCATTCTCCTCGGCAGGCTCGCCGCTCGGGGCCGTCACCGGCGCCGCCGCCCGCTGGCGGCCGCCGCCCGCGGGTGACTTGGCCGGGTGCCGATCGCCGCCGTGCCCTGGGCGGGCAGGCCGGCCGCCGCCGCGAGCAGGTCGCACCAGGCGACGACCGCGCCGCTGATCTCGTCCGCGGTTTCCGTGATGTCCTCGCAGTCGGCCGGGCACCAGGAGGCGCGCAGCTCGAACCCGGTGGCCGGCGGCTCGTCCGACTTGCCCCCGTACCCCTCGGTGATCACCCGGGTGACCGTCCCGCTCGGCGCCGCATAGCCGGGCGCGTGCAGGTCCAGGGCATCGGTGAGCCAGGACCAGCCGACCTCGCCAAGCAGTGGGTCGGCCGCCATCTCCTCTTCCACGTCGGCGTGCACGTGGCACACCACACGGAACGTCCCGGTCCAGCCATCCTGGCCGTCGGGGTCGTACAGCAGCACGAGCTTGCCGGTACCCGCCTCCTCGCCGTCCCGGTAGGCGGTGGCGGCCAGCGCCAGTGCCAGCGGGGCGAGCTTCTTGGGGCGGGCCAGTCCTCGAGCTCAAGGTCTTCCCTGGCCGCGGCGACCGCGTCGCGGCCCGCCGCGAACGCCGCCATGGCGGCATCGAAGAACGGGTCCGCGACGCGATTCTGGCCAGCCGGGACGGCATCCGCCTGCCCGCCTGCCCGCACCGGCGCGGGCGTGTCAGCCAACCTCATGGCCTGAGCGTACGTCGTGCCTGGCAGCGGCCGGTGCCCGGGCGGCCGTTAAGCGGCCCTGAGGTGCGGTTACGCGGCACGGACGGACTGCTCGGCCATGACCTCGGCGGCGCTGACCGTGCCCATGATGACCGTGCCCATTATCACGCCGGCGCCGCAGGCCAGGCAGGCCCACTCCGGGCATTCGCCGTCTACATCCGGGCATTCGCCCGGGTGCACCTGCTCGAACGGCTCGTCGGCACCACAACCGGGACAGTTCCCAAGCGGCTGCGTCATCGCGATGGCCCCCTACACTTCTATTCTTGATGCTTACTGAAACGCTCTGCCTGCAAAGCGCTCTGCTCACGAAAACAGTGCGGTACATGCGGGACTCGTCCTGATCTTGGCATGCACGCGTCTGATTTCGGCGGATCTCGCCCGGCGTGTCGCCCGGGTGGTTAGCTGCCGCCGCGATGGGGTATGAGAGGATACTTTAAGTGAACCAGCCCCCGACGAACTCGACGTTCATCCGCGCCTGCCGGGGCGAGCCGGTACCGTACACCCCGGTCTGGTTCATGCGCCAGGCCGGACGGTCGCTGCCGGAGTACAAGCGGGTCCGCGAGGGCGTCGCCATGCTCGACTCGTGCACCCGGCCTGAGCTGGTCACCGAGATCACCCTGCAGCCGCTGCGCCGGTACGACGCGGACGCGGCGATCCTGTACAGCGACATCGTGGTCCCACTGCGCGCGGTCGGCGTGGACGTGGACATCAAGCCGGGCGTCGGCCCGGTGGTCGACCGCCCGATCCGCGACATGGCCGATATCTCCCGACTGCGGGACCTGGTGCCCGACGATGTCCCGTACATCACCGAGTCGGTGAAGGCGCTGACCGGCGAGCTCGGCGGCAAGCCGCTCATCGGGTTCGCGGGGGGCCCGTTCACGCTGGCCTCCTACCTGATCGAAGGCGGCCCGTCGAAGAACCACGACCGGACCAAGGCGCTGATGTACGGCAACCCGGAGCTCTGGCACGCGCTGATGGGCCGGCTGGCCGCCATCGCCATCTCGTTCCTGAAGGTGCAGGTGGAGGCGGGCGCGTCGGCGGTGCAGCTGTTCGACTCGTGGGTCGGCGTGGTCTCGCCCGAGGACTACCGGCACGCGATCCTGCCGCACACCAGGCGGATCTTCGCGGCGCTGGCGGGATATAAGGTGCCGAGGATTCACTTCGGCGTCGGCACCGGCGAGCTGCTCGGCCTGCTGGGCGAGGCCGGCGCGGACGTGGTCGGCGTCGACTGGCGGATCCCGGTTGACGAGGGCGCCCGCCGGGTCGGCCCCGGCCGGGCGATCCAGGGCAACCTCGACCCCTCGGTGCTGCTCGCCTCCTGGGACGTGGTCGAGCCGCGCGCCCGCGCCGTCCTCGACCGCGGCCGGGCGCTCCCGGGTCACATTTTCAACCTCGGCCACGGCGTGCTCCCCGAGACCAACCCGGACATGCTGGCCCGCCTCGTCGATTTCGTGCACGAGACCTCCACGGCCCGGAGCTAGATCCCGAGCTGAAAATCAAAGGACGGCCGCCCCGTCTGAAGTACGGGATGCGCCTCTTGGGGGCGGATACTGGAAAGGTGCTGATTCGGATCGAGGGGACGGACCTGCCCGGTAACTCGTGCGGGCCAAGCCCGGAACGCCCCGGCGGGCACCGCGGCATGCACGTCGCCGTCCAGCGCAGGAACAAGCCCGGCGAACTGCTGGGCCTGACCCCCGGCGACGCGCCGACCGCGACGTGGACGCTCGATGCGGTCGTGACCCCGGCCCCCGATGGCGCGGCCGATCTAAAGGGCCCCTACATCCAGGGCCCGCCCGGCGGCCGGTTCATCTACCTGAACTGGGGCACGGTCGATGGCCCGGGGGAGTTCGCCATGTTCAGGCGGGCCAAACTCTGGCTCACCGCGGTCCCGTCCGAGGTTGTCAGCAGGGCCGCGGACCTGGGGGTGCTCGTCGGCCGCCTTGGCCTGACCGACCTCAAGGGCAACCCGACGTGCGCGTCGATCAGGCCGCCGCTGATCGAATGGTCGGCCGCTACCGAGTGACACCAAGGCCGCCGTTTCCGGGTCGCACCAGACACCGTCGCGCAGGTCGGACCGGCCGCTGCCTAGTAACACCAGGCAGCTAACGCAACCCGTGCTGAGCTGGGGAAACTTATCGTAGATTAATGTGCTTGGCCCCCGTTCGCAGGGGCTGGAATGTCAGACCCCAGCGAGACAATGAGCTCATCGGAACGTGACCACACGTCTCTAGGAGCGCGTCATGCTGAACCCGATCATCGCCGAGTACATCAACGCCGACCGCACCGATGAAGCCCGCCGGCACGCCGGCCAGGCCCGCCTCGCCCGGGAGGTCAGGGGGCAGACGCGCGAGGCCCGCGCGGCCGGCCGCGGCACCGCGTCTGGCGCTCCCCGCCGGTGGCGGGCGTGGGGCTGGAGCCTTACGCCCCGCTCCTTCGGATCAGCCAGGCTCCTGCCGCGATAAACGCGGCTAGGCGGACTTCCAAGTACCTGGCTTCCCAGTACCTGACCGACAAAATCCGGCCGTCTAACACCCGGCCGTCTGACACCCAGCCGCGAGTTGCCAGTCCTGGCGCTTCCTATGATTTCTAGTGACGTAGCTGTTATTTCTGGTGACGTCGCTCGTGCTGACCCAGGAGGTTGCCGTGGCCGTTGACGGTCGGGGACTGGACGTGACCGGGCCGGCCGAGGGAGTGGCCGCTTACGGCCGCGCCATCGAATACCTGATGCGGTTCAGGCCGGAGGTCGTTGACGCGGCCGCCGAGGCGGCCGGCGCGGGAACGGTGCTGGGCGGCGTGCTCGGCGCCTACCTCGGGCTCATGTCGACCGAGGAGGGCGCCGTCGCGGCCGCCAGCAGCGCGCTCGGCCGCTACGTCTCGCCCGACTCCGACGAGGGTGCGCTCACCGCCCGCGAGCGCGCCCATCTGGCGGCGGCCCGGCGCTGGATCGGCGGCGACATGGCGGGCGCCGGCTACCTGCTCTCCGCGATCTCCATCGAGTACCCGCGGGACCTGCTCGCCCTGTTCACCGGGCACCAGATCGACTTCTTCCGCGGCGACGCGGTCAACCTCAGGGACCGGATCGGGCGGGCGCTCGGCGGCTGGCGCGGCGACGAGCCGGAGGCGGGGTTCCTGTACGGCATGTACGCGTTCGGCCTGGAGGAGTGCAACCAGTACGGGCAGGCGGCCGACGCGGGCGGCCGCGCGGTCGACAGCAACGCCGACGACGTGTGGGGCATCCACGCGGTCGTGCACACCTACGAGATGCAGGGCCAGGTTCCGGACGGGGTGCGGTTCATGCGCGCTCGCCGCCGGGACTGGGCCGAAGGCAACTTCCTCAACGTGCACAACGCCTGGCACTACGCGCTCTACCTGCTCCAGGCGGGCGACGTCCCGGGTGCGCTTGACGTCTACGACACGTTCCTGCACTACGCCACGTCCGACGACATCGCGCTCGAGCTGGTCGACGCCACCGCGCTGCTGTGGCGGCTGCACCTGGAGGGCACCCCGGTCGACGGCCGCTGGCAGCCGCTGGCGCAGGCGTGGACCCGCGTGCTGACGCCCGGGTTCTACCCGTTTAACGACATGCACGCGATCATGGCCTACGTCGGCGCGGACGACCTTGACCGGGCCCGGGCCGTCGTCACCGCCCTTGAGCGCGTCGCCCACGAGGGCGGCGCGAGCTCTACCGGCGCGGAGATGACGTCGTCGGTAGGCCTTCCCGTCTGCCGCAGCCTGCTGTCCTTCGGCACCGGAAGGTACGAGCGGGTTCTCGACGACCTGATGCCGATCCGCACCCGGGTGCACGAGTTCGGCGGCAGCCACGCGCAACGGGACGCGGTTGAGCGGACACTGCTCGAGGCGGCCATCCGGGCGGGGCGACATGAGGTCGAGGCGGCGCTGGTGAGCGAGCGGCTGGCCAACCGCGAGTGCAGCAGCTACGCCTGGCACAAGCGCGCGCTGCTGCTGTCGCGCCTGGGTGACGACGCGGGCGCCGCGGCGGCGGTGGCCAGGGAGGGCGAACTGACGGCCGGCATCCGCGCCGCGGTCGCCGCCGAGCCGCACTGGCCGAGGACCGCCGGCCCCAGGACCGCACCGAGCGGGCGCAGGACCCGGACCGCAGCCAGGTCCGGACACTGTTCACCCCAGGTTTGCCCGGCGCCCCGCGTGGCGCGATTCTGCGAATGGGACAATCAGGGCATGGTGTGGATCGAACTAGAGGGTGCCGTCAATGTCCGCGACGTGGGCGGGCTGCCTACCGTTGACGGCGGCGAGACCGTTTACCGCAGGCTGCTCCGGTCGGAGAACCTGCAAGAGCTGACCGCGCAGGACATCAGCACGCTGGTCGACGAGATCGGCGTGACGACGATCGTGGACCTGCGCTCGACGCGGGAGCTGATGACCGAGGGCCCCGCGCCGCTCGACTCGGTGGACGGCGTCCAGCACGCGCACCACCCGGTGCTCAAGGAGTTCCTCGACGCCTCCGACACCGTCGCGGCCGCGCTGCTGCTCACGGCGCAGGAGGAAGATCGCGACCGGTACCCGGACGACCTGATGTGCGGGCACTACCTCGGCTACCTGGAGAACCGGCCGGAGGAGGTCGTTGGCGCGCTGCGCTCGATCATCGCCGCGCCGGGGGCGGCGGTTGTGCACTGCGCGGCCGGGAAGGACAGGACCGGCGTGGTCGTCGCGCTCGCGCTCACCATCGCCGGGGTCGAGCCGGAGGTCATCGTCGCGGACTACGTGGCGACCAATGACCGGATCGAGGCGATCGTCGAGCGGCTTAGCCGTTCCAAGATGTACGGGGGCGACGTGGGCAGCAGGCCGGTCCGGGCGCACGAGACACGCGCGGAGACCATGCAGGCCTTCCTCGGGCAGCTCGACGCCCGCTACGGCGGACTGCCGCACTGGCTGGCCGACCAGGGCTTCACCGCCGACGAGGTCGCACGGCTGCGCGCGAAGCTCAGGCAGCAGTGACCCCCTTGGTGCGGGGCTGCCTCATCGACGTGTACGACACGATCCTGAAGTCCGTCTTCACGGACCGGGTCATATCGCTGGCCGGGCCGCTGGGTATTGACGTCGACGACTGGCTGGCGGAGTTCTTGAAGACCCGGGGCGACCGGGACAAGGGCAGGATCAGCACCGCCGCCGCCTTCGGCCAGGCGCTGCGCGGCATCGGCATCGAGCCGTCCGACGACCTGGTCGAGGACCTGGTGCGGCGCGACGCTGAGTTCACCTACGCGCACACCCGGCTCTACGACGACACGGTCCCGTTCCTGTCCTGGCTGCGCGATCAGGGGACGCCTATCGCCCTGGTGAGCAACTGCGCCGACACCACCCGCGGGCTGCTCGAGCACCTCGGGGTCATCCCGCTGGTGGACGCGGTGGTCCTGTCCTGCGAAGTGGGCTCGATGAAGCCGTCACCGGAGATCTACATCGAGGCGCTGGCCGATCTCGGCATCGCCGCCGCCGACGCGGTCTTCATCGACGATCAGCCCACCTTCTGCCTGGGGGCCGAAGCGGTCGGCGTGCGGCCTATCCAGATGTCGCGCGATCACGGTAACGGCGCAACCGCCCCGGCCGGCTGGGACTTCCCTGTCGTCCGGTCGTTCGAGGAAGTTCCGCCGCTGCTCGACCTGGTTCCGCCGCTCCCCAAGGCGCAATGAGGACGGCCGGGTAACCGGCCGACGGGCAGCCGCCACCATCGTGCGCGGCCGCTCGCGGCCCTGGCGCGCGGTCGGCCAAGCCGGCCCGTTGTGGCAGGCTTAGGAACCATGACGACAGGAATCACCCCGCACGTCGTGATCATCGGCGGCGGCATCGCCGGGCTGGCGGCGGCCCGCTTCCTCGCGGACGCGCCCGTCCGGGTGACGGTTCTCGAGGGCGCACCGCGGATCGGCGGCAAGCTGTCGGCGTCCGACATCGCCGGGGTGTCCATGGACGAGGGAGCCGAGGCGCTGCTCGCCCGCCGTCCCGAGGGCACCTCGCTCATCGCCGCGACGGGCCTGGCGGCCGACCTCGTCCCGGCCGGCACCACGTCATCGGCGATCTACAGCCGCGGCGCGATGCACTCCCTGCCGCGCCGCCAGTTCATGGGCGTGCCGGCCGACATCGACGAACTGGCCGCCACCGGCGTCATCTCCGCCGAGGGCATCGCCCGCGCCCGCGACGAATCGGCACGCCCGTTCGAGGCGGCGGACGAGTCGGTGACCGAGTACATCGGCAGGCGCCTGGGCGTCGAGGTCGTCGACCGGCTGGTGGACCCGCTCCTCGGCGGCGTCTACGCCGGCCGTTCCGAGGATCTCTCGTTCCAGGCCACGCTCGCCCCGCTGGCCGCCGCCACCCCCAGGCACGCAACGATCACCGAGGCCGTCGCCTCGCTGCTGCCCGCTGCCCCCGCCTCGGCTTCCGCTTCAGATAACAGCAAGAAGCCGTCGCCGATCTTCGTTACGCTCACCACCGGCCTCGGCTCGCTGCCGGAGGCGGTGGCGAAGGCATCCGGGGCGGACGTCCGCGTCAACGCGATGGTTCGCGCGCTCCGCCGCACGGCAACCGGGTGGCGGCTCACCATCGGGTCCGCCGCCGACCCGGAGTACCTGGACGCCGACGCGGTGATCCTCGCCACCCCCGCCGCGCCGGCGGCCCGGCTGCTCAAGGAGGCGGCCGGCCCGGCGGCGGCGCAGCTTGAGCAGATCCCCTACGCGTCCATGGCCATCATCACCCTGGCCTTCGGCGCCGGGGACTTCCCGGCCCAGCAGCGCAGCGGGTACCTCGTGCCCGCGGTGGACGGCCGGGCGGTCAAGGCCGTCACGTTCTCCACCGTCAAGTGGCCGCACCTGGCCAAGGCCGCGGCTGACGCCGGATCGCCGGTGGCCATCGTCCGCTGCTCCGTCGGCCGCAGCGGCGACGTCGCCGTCCTGCAGCGCGACGACGAGGACCTGGCCGCGCTGGCCGCCGCCGAGCTGGCCGACTCCATCGGCCTAACGGCCGCGCCGGTGGCGCACCGGGTCACCCGCTGGGGCGGCGGCCTGCCCCAGTACAACGTCGGCCACCTGGACCGGGTCGCCCGCATCCGCGCCGCGGTGGCGGCGCAGCCGGGCCTGGCCGTCGCGGGCGCCGCCTACGACGGCGTCGGCATCCCCGCCTGCATCGCCACCGCCCGTTCCGCCGCCGACCAGATCATCGCCCACCTGACCGCCGCGAGTCACATCTGACCGCCGTGAGTCACAAGCCGGAGGCCGTCCGAAGCACGCGAGGCGGCGGCGGGAGAGGCGGGAGACGGCGGACGGGCTAGGCGGAGCCACGCGCTCGTTACTCATCATTAGAATTTTGACTATGACAGACACGGCAGACGAGAAGCAGCGGCTCAAGGCGCGGGAGCTCAACGAGCTGATCCGGTACACCATGTGGGCCGTGTTCACGGTGACCGACCGGGATGCGCTCGATGCCACCCGCGAGGAAACCGCCGCTGAGCTGGCGGACGTGCTTGACCAGGCCAACGGCAAGGGCATTGTCACCCGCGGCTGCTATGACCTGCAGGGGATGCGCGCCGACGCCGACTACATGCTCTGGTGGGTGGCGCCGACCTCCGACGAGCTGCAGGAAATGTACGTCAATTTCCGGCGCACCAAGCTGGGCCGCGCGTCCGAGCCGGTCTGGAGCGCCATGGCGCTGCACCGGCCGGCGGAGTTCAACAAGAGCCACGTCCCGGCCTTCATGGCGCAGGAGGAGCCGAAGAACTACGTCTGCGTCTACCCCTTCGTCCGCGACTACGAGTGGTACCTGCTCGACGAGGGGGAGCGGCGCCGGATGCTCGCCGAGCACGGCATGATGGCCCGCGAGTACCCGGACGTGCGGGCCAACACGGTTTCCAGCTTCGCGCTGGGCGACTACGAGTGGATGCTCGCGTTCGAGGCCGACGAGCTGTACCGGATCGTCGACCTGATGCGCCACCTGCGGGGCGCGGACGCCCGGCGGCACACCCGGGTCGAGATCCCGTTCTACACCGGGCGCCGCAAGCCCGTCGCGGAACTAGTCACCGCCCTGGTCTAGGCCGATCTAGGCCCCGGTATCTAGGGTGCGGCCTGGTGCCATCCGGCCGGGCCGGGCCTATTCGGCCCGGCCGGCCGCGCTTGTACCCCGCGTGAGCCGCCGCCGCGCCCACCACACGGCGCCGCCGATGACGGCCACCACCGCGGCGAACGGCGCGACCGCGCCGATGACCGCCAGCAGCCAGTCGACGGTCAGCCGGAACGCCCGCCAGCCGCCCGTCAGCCCGCTCGCGAGGCCGGGCGGCGGCAGCGGCTTGTGCTTGGCCTTGGCCTTGGCCGCGGCCTTGGGCCCGACGATGGTGAGCGTCACCGTCGCGTAAGCGGTCTGGTGGTTGAGGGCCTGCTGCTGCGCGAGCATCGACTCCAGGTCCGACTCCTCGGAGTTGATCTGGTCCTGGACGGCGAGCAGGCCGCCGACGCTTCCGGTGTCCTTGAGCAGCGCGCGCAGCTGGGTGATGGCCGCCTGGTCGGAGGCGACCCGGCTGCCCACATCGGCGACCTGCTGGGTAACGTCCTGCGCCTGCTGGGTCAGGCCGAGCTGGGTGCCGAGCCCGGATCCGGCCAGCCTGCCCAGCGTGGCCTGGTAGAGGGCGGCCGGGATCTTGAGCGTGACGCTCGCGCTCGCCGCCGGGGCGCCCTGGCCGGAGCCGCCGCCGGTGCTGTTCTCGGCCGAGACGTACCCGCCGGCCGCCGTCACGATCGACTCGGCCCGCGACAGCGCAGTGCCGACGTTACTGGCGCGCACGGTGAGCGTCGCGGTGTAAATGAGCTGCTGCATGTCGGGGACGAGCCGGGTGGCGGATTCGGCCTTCGCCCCGCCGCCCGCGACGCCGGCCGCCTCGCCGCCCGCAGGTGCGGCGACGGAGGCGGCAGCGCTGGCGGCCGGGGCGGCGGCGGCGCTGCTGCTGGCGCTGCTACTGGCGTTGCTGGAGCAGCCCGCCAGCGCCGCCACTATCGCGATCGTGATGAGGGCCAGTCCAGGCGCGATGACGGCGAGCGGACGGCGAGGCGGTACAGGTCGGCGCGTTACGGGCCGGTGCGGTACTAGTTGGCGCGGTGCGGGTCGGCGGGCGTGACGGGGCGAGTGTCTGGAAGATCCGGTCAGCATGTCCCTTGGACGGCGGTGCGCACTCCGGCGGTTTCCGGTCCAGGTCACGATTAGGCACGCAATCACGGCGGCCGGCGGGCGACCCGCTGCGCAATCAAGCCCGCTGGGCCGGCCATCCTTGATGGCATGGCCGATGATTTGCGCGTTAATAGCTGGCTGGTGATCCCGGCCAGTGAGTTGCGCGAGCGTTTCTCCCGCTCATCGGGACCCGGCGGCCAGTCGGTCAACACCACCGACAGCCGCGTCGAGCTCTCGTTTGACATCCTCCGCTCGCCCAGCCTGCCGGAGCGGGAACGCGACCGGGCCATGGCCCGGCTGGCCAGCCGGCTGGCCGACGGCGTGGTCACCGTCGCGGCCGAGGGCGAGCGGAGCCAGCTGATGAACCGCGACGCCGCCCGGGCCAGGCTCGCCGCGCTGCTGCGCGAGGCGGTCGCGCCGCCCCCGCCGCCCCGCGTCCCCACCAAGCCGACCCGGGGGGCCAAGGAGCGCCGCCTGGAGGGCAAGCGCCGCCGCGCGCAGATCAAGCGCAACCGCCGCTACGAGGGCGGCGGCCCGGAGTAGTACCGGGTGAGGGTCGCCGCGGCCGCGGCTACTCTTTCGGCTCGAGGCTCAGCGAGATCGAGTTGATGCACCACCGCTCGTCGGTCGGCGTGCCGTAGCCCTCGCCGGTGAACACGTGCCCGAGGTGCGAGTCGCAGGCCGCGCAGCGCGCCTCGACCCGCAGCATGCCCAGCGACCGGTCCTCGATCAAGGTGACGGCGTCGTCGTCGGTCGGCTGGTAAAACGACGGCCATCCGCAGCCCGAATGGAACTTCGTGTCTGACCTGAACAGCTCGGCCCCGCACGCCCGGCACTTGTACACGCCGGTCGTCTCGGTGTCGGTGTACTCCCCGGCGAACGCCCGCTCGGTTCCGGCCTTCCGCAGTACCTCGTACTCGGCCGGGGAGAGCTGCTCGCGCCACTCCTCGTCCGTCCGCTCCACTTTCTCCATACCTTCGAGATTAAGCGATGGGCGTGCGTAGTCGGCGGTGCGGGGCCGGCCGGACCGGGGGGTTACGTCACAGCCCGGCGTCAGAGCCGGGCGTCGGGCGCGAGCGCCTCGAGGATCTCGCTGGCGCGGAGCACGGCCTTGCCCTCATCCACGTCCGGGTCGCCGACCTGCGGGTCGAAGTTCAGGTCGTAGAACACCTCGGTCACACCGCAGGAGTCCAGCCAGCTGACGTCCTCGCGGATCTGCTCCCAGGACCCGGAGAGCCGCAGCCGCTGGCCCGTCTTCTTCGACACGGTCGGCTTGCCCGGCCGGACGACGCCACGGCAGATGATCCGGGCCGGGCCGCGCCCGGCGGCGGTCGCGGCGTTCTGCACCACCTTGGCCGACTCGGCGATCTTCGACAGGTCCGCGCCCGACGCGGTGATCCAGCCGTCGCCGATCCGGCCGGCCCGCGCCATGGCCGCCTCGGACATCCCGCCGAGCAGGATCGGCGGTCCCGGCCGCTGCACCGGCGGCGGGTCCTGCCGGCCGGGCGGGATGTGGAAGAACGACCCGTCGTACCCGCGGTCGGTTGCCCACAGCGCCCGCAGCGCGGCGACGTACTCTTCGGCCCGCGCGCCCCGCCGGGCCATGTCCGCGCCCGACCCGGTGAACTCCTCCGGCAGCCAGCCACTGCCGATCCCCAGATCGAGCCGGCCGCCGGAGAGGACGTCCACGGTGGCCGCCTGCTTGGCCAGCAGCAGCGGCGAGGCGAACGGGTGGTTGACCACCGCGACACCCAGCCTGATGGCGGTGGTCGCCGAGGCCAGGTACCCGAGCGAGACCATCGGGTCGAGGACCGAGCGGTACGCCGGCGCCAGCGGCGCCGAGGCCGGCGCCAGCAACCGCTGGAAGGTCCACAGCGACCGGTACCCGAGCCGCTCCGCCCGTCGTGCAAACTCCGTCAGGTTCCGCGGCGTCGCCCACGCCCCGGACACCGGTGCCCCGAATCCGATATCCATGCCTGAAACCCTAGCCGTGCCCGGCCGGGGGCTGACGTTCGGCGGTCAGTTGACGTTCACCGCGAAGTTGCTGAAGCTGAAGGTGGCGGGGGAGCCGTTGGTAGAGCAGATCTCGACCCCGTAGTCCACCTGGTTGAGCGTGGAGTCGGCGGGCACCCAGCCCTTGGAGATCACCCACTGGAAGAACGCGAGCAGGTTCAGGCTCCCCGCGGTGACGTTCGAGTTGGCGACGAAGGCCATGTAGCCCCCGTTGCCCTTCCACGCCGTCCAGGTCTGCCCGCTGATCGTCACGGTGGCCATCGGCGAACCGCCCGGAGTCTGGCCGTGGTTGCTGGTCCAGATCATCAGCTCGTCGCTGCCCGCGCTCGGGTCGGCGACCCCGTTGAGCCAGATGTCGTAGGCGTCCTCGTAGGTTCCCGTGTTCGGGCTGGTGTCGGCGAAGGTGCTGGTGACCGAGGAGAGCGAGCTGATCTTGGGCGTGTTGGGCACGTCCAGGTGCGAGTCGGGGTAGGTCAGCACGCTCCCGCCGCCGCTGGCCGTGGCGGTGACGTACCAGTCGCTGAAGGAGCAGGCGTACAGCGTCTGCGACACGCTGCCGCCGCTGGCGTTCCACATGTCGTTCGCGACGAAATACGGGCTCAGGTTCCACATCCCGAACTGGGCCGAGGTGCTGAACGACGGGTTGCTGCACGCGGTGGCGCCCGGTGCGGCCGGGGTGGGGTTCGGGCTGGCCGACGTGGGTGACGGGGACGACGAGGGCGTCGGCGAGCGGCCGTCGGTGCGGACGTCCCGGACGGCGACCGCGACGCCGACGCCGACGGCGATGCGGAGCGGCTGGCCGTTGCCCGGGCGTGCTTGCGCGCGGCGGGGCTCTTGCCCGCGGCGGCGTACCCGGGCACGAAGGCCTGCGTCGGCTGCCCGGCCAGCTCCGGCATCGCGGTCGCGTCGCCCTCGGCCACGCCCGGACGCGTCAGCGAGAGCACCGCGCCCGCGTTCAGCGGCACCGCCGCGGACGGGGTGGCTATGCCAGCCGCCCGCGCCAAGGTAGCTGGCGGCGGCCGCACCGCAGATGGTTACTCCGCCCACGAGCAGGGCCGTCAGCAGGGCACCCTGGGGCGGGCGACGGCCGAGGTGCTTCCGGTGCCGCGGCCTGGGGGCGCCGCTACCGTGCTGGCTCTGCCTTGTGTCAGGACTAACCTGGCGCACCAAGAGGTGCTCCTATCTCCGCGGGACGGCCAGAGAAAATGCTATCCATTTGTAACGTCCGCCACATTCGAACCAAGTTATCTCCCTTAAACATCTCTGCCGCATCATCGTCACCATCTATACAGCGACGTGTCTGGTTGCGGAAACGCCCCGCGCGCGAATTCGGTTCAGGTCGTGAGTTCGTGGGAGACTGCCCCGGTGACCGATTTGAACGCTGCCGGGCCTGCCGTTCCCTCTTGAGTCGTCCGGCTCCCCCGCCTGCACAGCTGTCGTCGCGGGCGGGATGCTGACCCTTACCAGCGGGCCGAAATCCGACCTGTTCATCGACCCGGCGGGAAACGAGGCGACCAGGCCGGACGCGGGGCGGCTGACCGGTCTCCCCGGCGACCAGGACTTCACGTTCGCCGCTCGCGTCACGGTGAACGTTCACCGAGGTCTTCGACGCCGGCGTCCTGCTGCTTTACCTGTCCGAGCGCCGCTGGGCCAAGCTCTGCTACGAGCTCTCCCCGCAGCGCCGCCCGACGGCGGTCACCGTGGTTACCCACGGCATCTCCGACGACAGCAACTCCTTCGCCACCGACGGCGGCCCGCTGTGGCTGCGGATCACCAGGTCGGGCCGGGTCTGGGCGTTCCACGTCTCGGCCGACGGCGCGTACTGGGACCTGGTGCGCTACTTCTCCGTCGGCGAGGGATCGGGCGCCCGGATAGGCTTCCTCGCCCAGTCGCCGATGGGCCATGGCTGCACCGCGGTCTTCGAGGCCATCAGCTACCAGGTCGGCGCGCCCGCCAACCTCCGCGACGGCACTAATAGCCCACGCATCAAGCACCTGATAGCCCGCTACGTCGAGACCGACCGGTCAATCCGCTGGCCAATTCCGCTAGCCGGTCGTATGCCGCTATTACCCTCAGCGCATGGCTGATGACGAAGCAACCGGACGGCACGACGCGGCGCTCCTTCATGGTCGGCGGGGCCGCCGTCATGGGCGCGGCCGCGATCAGCCGGGCCCATCGCGCCGGAAGATCACCGACGACCAGGCGAGGCTAGCTCGACAAGATCACCGCCAGCGCGACCGGCGCCGCCTCGCTGAGCGACGTCAAGCACATCGTGATCCTCATGCAGGAGAACCGGTCGTTCGACCACTACTTCGGCACGCTCTCCGGGGTCGCGGGGCATTCTCCGACCCGAACGCGGCGACGAACGCCAACGGCACCCCGATCTTCGACCAGGCATCACGGCTCGACCAGCCGGCGACCAGCCCGGCACCGGCCGACGCACGCGCAGTGGCTACACCCAGCCGTTCAACCTGCTCAACAACCCGCCGACCGAGAACGGGTACGACACCAACGACATCGACCACAGCTGGGGCGGCCAGCACGACAGCTGGAACAACGGGGCGATGAACTCGTTCATCACCTCGCACCTGGCGACCGACGGCGACGCCAACGGCCCGGTCACCATGGGCTACTACACCCGCAGCGAGCTGCCCTTCTACTACGCCCTGGCGGACGCGTTCACGATCTGCGACGGCTACCACTGCTCGGTGCTCGGCCCGACCGACCCGAACCGGCTGATGGCGTTCTCCGCCTGGATCGACCCGGCGGGCGCGGCGGGCGGCCCGGTGATCACCACCGCCTCGGACCGGCTGGCGATGACCGGCACGCTGAACTGGGAGACGATGCCGGAGGCGCTGCAGAAGGCCGGGGTGAGCTGGAAGGTCTACGGCGACCCGACCGGCCGCCTCGGCCTCGACGTGCTGCCGTACTTCAAGCACTTCAGCGACCCGTTCAGCATCACCGACCTCGAGCTGATCGCCAAGGGCATCACCCCGACCTTCCCGGGCAACTTCGAGCGACGTGTCGAGCGGCAGCCTGCCCAGCGTGTCCTGGATCGTCCCGCCGCTGGCCGAGTGCGAGCACCCGGCCGCGCCGCCGGAGTGGGGCGAGTACCTGGTCCAGCAGATCCTGAACATCCTCGTCTCCAACCCCGAGGTGTGGGCGCAGACCGTGTTCATCGTCGACTACGACGAGAACGGCGGCTTCTTCGACCACGTCCCGCCGGCCGTCCCGGCCGCCGGCACCGCGGGGGAGTACCTCACCGGCACCCTGCCCAGCTCGGCCGACGGCATCGCCGGCCCGATCGGCCTCGGCTTCCGCACCCCGGCCCTGGTCATCTCCCCGTTCAGCGCGGGCGGCTACAAGTACTCGGGCACCCTCGATCACACGCACGTGCTGCGTCTGATCGAGACGCGGTTCGGCGTCACCGTGCCGAACCTGACCGCCTGGCGGCGGTCGGTCACCGGCGACTTCACCGGCGCCCTCAAGCTGGGCGTCGCCCCGGTGACCGCGGTCCCGTCGCTGCCGGCGACCTCGATCGCCGGCGACACCACGCAGGTCGAGGAGGCCGTCCTCAACGCCCTCACCGGCACCCTGGACGTGGGCATCGACTACCCGCTGCCGACCAGCAACTCCATGCCCGCCCAGGAGACCACCCCGGCCCGCCCCAACGTCCCCTAGCCCGGCCAACCAGCGGCACCAGGTTCTGCCTAATCCGGCAGCAAGGGGGTCAGTAGTGCCGGCCCTTCGCCGTCCCCCGGTAGGGCTCCACTTGATCCGGCCACCGGCAGGCGCCCGTGCACGGCTGGCCAAGGCGCAGCCGGGGCGAGTTCTCTGTCGTCACCCACGACCGGTCCCGCACGTGGTGCCGGTCGCCCGCCGCGTGCTCGTCGAGGTGGCACCTTTCCCAGCCTCGCTCGGTGCGGAAAAGTTCGTGGCAGCGGAGCGGGCTCGCCTCCTGGCCGAGCTGGCCAAGCTTGCCGACTGCTCGGGAAAACTTGTCTTCTGTCATCTGCGGGATCCTCTCCGCTGCCGTCTGGCCGTGCGCAACATGGCGGGGCGGGTGTGCTGGCCGTCGTGGCGGTGGTCCCGGCAGTGGGATGCGGTCGCGCTAAGCCTACGCCCCGCCCCGCACCCCTATGCCTCGCCCGCTGCGGGGACTCCGGTCGCCCCGCCCTTGACCCGGGCGCCGAACGCTTACGCCGAAGCCGCTCCCGCGAGCACCGCCGCGGTGATCTCGCGGGCGCAGCCCCACGAGAGGGTGACGCCCGCACCGCCGTGGCCGTAGTTATGCCACAGGGTCCGCCCGCCGGGCAGTGCCTCGGCTTCCAGCCGGACCTCGGGCCGGTACGGCCGCAGCCCCACCCGCTCCGTTACCACCCGCGCGCCGCGCAGCGCGGGGAACACCGTCGCGCAGTCCCGCATGATCCGCGCCGTGATCTCGGGTCGGGGCGCCAGGTCGGACGCCCCCTGATGGGCCGTCCCGCCGAGCACGATCACGTCCCCGTGCGGGAACGCGTACACGTAGTCCGTGTCGCCGGGTGTCCCGTGGTCGATGTAGAACTCCTCGATGCCCGGGTTCTCCGCCACGACCACCTGCCCCCGGATCGGCACCAGCGAATCGTCTCCCGCCAGCGCCCGCGCGCCGATCCCGGTGCAGTTCACCACGGCCAGCGCGTCCACCGCGGCCAGCGACGGCACGGCCGCGTAGGCGACCGCCCCGCCAAGATCCGCGTACCGGCTGAGCAGGTACTCCAGGTAGACCGGCATATTGACGGCCGGCGCGGCATAGGACCACCCGGACGCGAAACCCTCAGGCAGCTCACCGGCGCCCAGGATCCGCACCTCGGACAGCAGATCCGTCCACTTCGGCGGGGACTCGACCGTGGCTGCCAGCTCGCGCCCGGGCAGCGCGTGGACACCCGCGTTCGGCTCGTCGGCCAAGGCGGAAAGCACCTCAAGTCCCGTCCGCGACCACTCGTAGCACCGGCCGGCCGGGCCGCAGGTCACCGGTCCCCAGATCGCCCCCGCCGCCACCGAGGTCACCCGCGACGGCGGTTCCGCCGCCACCACCCGAGTCGGTACCCCGGCCTCGGCCAGCGAGATAGCGGTCGTCAGACCGACTACGCCAGCACCAACCACCACAACGTCAGCAACAGACATGAAACCGACGGTACAAGACGCGGGTGCGGCCGCCGTGAACGACTGCGTTAACAGTCAGTGCCCGCCGGCAATGAACACGACCCCGAACGCGATGATGATCGCGAGAACCGACAGCACGAAAATTACCGCCGCGACGTTGCCGCCACCCTGCTGCCCGTGCCCTAGCCGCCCCGCCGCGCGGCTCACGATTTTCGGCATGCCCATCGGGCCGTGCGGGTCCAGTGGGTCCGGGTAAGGATCGCGTTGCCTGCTCGGGTCGAAGCCGCCCGCACCAGAGGAACCGTGCCCGCCGCCCGAGTGGACGCCGCTGGAGTGGACGCCGCCCGAGTGCCCGCTGGCGGCATGCCCGCTGTGCTGGTCGCCGGTAAAACCGCTGCCACCGGTAAAACCGCCACCGCCACCGCCGCCATCGTGCATGGCGTGCCCCCAAGCTTCCGCGCAGGCCGATCGGTCTCCACGGTAGCCCATAAAAACTCAAGACCAAAGAAAGGCTGTGCGGAACGAGCCGGTTTGGCGCCTCCTTGCTGCCCCCGCCTGACTTGGGGCGTTAGTCGTACGGCGCAAAACGGTCATTAGGGATTAAAGGCGACGAGAAAGCGTACGAGATTCGCCCTAAGCTAGCGGTCGCGCGTTTCGGCGGCGGTGGCTCCTTGGGGTGCCAACGGCGCCCGTCGGATCTGGGCCTGACCAGGGTGAACGTCTCGAAGAGCGAGTAGTCGTCGGTCGGAATTCCCTGGGCCGGGTCGGCGTCGACCGCGTGGTAGTACCGGACGGTGATCGACGTCTGGCCGCCCGCCTCGGTACCGGGATTGACGTCGAAGACCGCGACGCCGTACCCGGTCGCCGTGTCCCGCTGCGCGGACCACGGCGCGAGCACGGTCGCATCCTCCGCATCCCTGCCGTCCGCTGCGTCCCCGGCGCTGGCGTCGCCGCAGCCGAGTACCAGGTGGACGGTGCCCTGGCTGGTATCGAACACCCCGCTGGCGGTGGTGGTCACCGGGTGCGGGCGCAGAGTTGCGGCGGAGTCGAAGCCGCGGACGGGGAACGACCGCTCGTAGCCGTGGCCGTGCCCGCAGAGCACCAGGTCGACCTCATACCGGTCGAAGATCGGTAGCCAGGCCCGCCTGATGCCGAGGTCGGAACCGTCAGCGGCCGGCCGGGAGGGGCACGCGCACTGGTGGAACTGGACGACGACCCAGTCGGTCGAGCAGTCGCCGCGCGCCGCGGCGAGAGCCGCCTCGAGCCAGCGGGTCTGCGCGCCGCCTGAGTAGCCACCCGGCGTGGCAGCGCCCGGAACCGCCCGGGCATCGCCATAAGCGACATCGTCGCCGCTCAGGCAGATGAATGCCACGTTGCCGATGCGGAACTGGTACCACCGGCCCGCGAATTCGGGCAGCCCGTTGTCCGGCAGCGCGTACCGGGCCAGGTACTCGACCGCGTGGCTGCCGGGCACCGGCATCCACGGCCGGCTGGCCGCCGAGGCCTGGATGTTGTTGCCGAAGTCCCGCCACACCGGCGGCTGCGCCGCCTGGGCCGGGTCGCCGTCGGCGAGATCCCCGTTGAGCGAGTGGAACAGCGGCTGGAAGGTCTCTACCGCGCCGACCGCGTAAGCGGACTGGCCAGCGGAGTTAGCCCACCGCCGGTTCGACGGCGGGAGATCGCCGAAGCTGGTGAACCGGAAGGCCGCCCGCCCTTCCGGCGCGGTCTTGAAGGTGGCGCTGAACGGATCGGCCGCGTTGGTGTCGTTGTCGGCGGTGACCGCGTACCCGTAGGTGCCGCCGGGGCGGAGCCCGTCCACCAGGGCGTGGTAGATCCAGCTGACCGCGCCGCCGGGACCGTCGGCGAAGCCGCGCTCCACCGCGGGGATGACCCGCTGTCCGATCCGGACCCGCGGCGCCCCGGCCCGGCCGGGGGATGCCCATGACACCACAACGGACCTGGCCGGGTCACTGCCCCAGGTGAGGTGGACCTGCTCCGGCGTGCCATCTGCCGCCGGGCGGCCGCGATGCGCGGCCCTGATGGGCGTCACCGGAGCGGTGCCGGGCGTCACCGGAGCGGCCGTCCGGGGCCCGGTCGCGTCCGCGGCGGTGAGTTGCCCGGCAGGCAAGGGGCACGCCGCATCTTGTGACATGCGCAGACTTTGCCGTCCGCCGGTAAACGTTCGGTGACGGGCGGGAAGGTAGTGCCGCTAGCTCTTGGTGAATATTGATCGCAGGCCGTAGGGGCATGCGGAACCGTTTTTGAGTTGCCCGCGGATTAAAGGCGCGACCACGCCTCGGTGAGGACGGAACGGAGAATCTGCTCGATCTCGTCGAAGTGCTCCTGGGTGCAGATCAGCGGCGGGGCGAGCTGGATGACGGGGTCGCCGCGGTCGTCGGCGCGGCATACCAGGCCGGCGTCGAACAGGGCGTGCGAGAGGTACCCGCGCAGCAGCCGCTCCGACTCGTCGTCGTCGAAGGTCTCCTTGGTCGTCTTGTCCTTGACCAGTTCGATGCCGTAGAAGTAGCCGGCGCCGCGGATGTTGCCGACGATCGGCAGGTCGTTCAGCTTGTCCAGGGTGGCGCGGAAGCCGTCCTCGTTCGCCCGCACGTTGCCCAGCAGGTCGTCACGCTCGAAGACGTCCAGGTTGGCCAGCGCCACCGCGGACGACACCGGGTGCCCGGCGAACGTGATGCCGTGCAGGAACGTGGCGGTGCCGGTCAGGAACGGCTCCATCAGCTCGTCGCGCACGATCATGCCGCCAAGCGGGGAGTAGCCCGAGGTGACGCCCTTGGCGAAGGTGATGATGTCCGGCTGGTAGTCGTACCGCTCGGCGCCGAAGTAGTAGCCGAGCCGCCCGAACGCGCAGATCACCTCGTCCGACACCAGCAGCACGCCGTACTTGTCGCAGATCTCCCGCACGCGCTGGAAGTAGCCGGGGGGCGGGGTGAAGCAGCCGCCGGAGTTCTGCACCGGCTCGAGGAACACCGCCGCGACCGACTCGGCGTCCTCGCGCAGGATGGCCCGCTCGATCTCGTCGGCGGCCCAGATCCCGAACTTGGTCTCGTCGTCGGCGACGAACTCCGGTGCCCGGTAGAAGTTGGTGTTGGGCACCCGGATCCCGCCCGGCCGGCAGCGGCTCGAAGTCGTGCTTGATGGCGGACAGCCCGGTGACCGCGAGCGCGCCCATCGAGGTGCCGTGGTAGGCGTACTCGCGGCTCAGCACCTTGTACCTGCTCGGGCTGGCCGATCCGCTTGAAGTAGGACTTGGCCAGCTTCCAGGCCGACTCGACGGCCTCGGAGCCGGAGGTGGTGAAGAACACCCGGTTCAGGTCGCCCGGCGCGAGCTGCGCCAGCCGCTGCGCGAGTTCCACCGCAGCCGGGTGCGCGTAGGACCAGAGCGGGAAGTAGGCCAGCTCGGAGGCCTGCTTGGACGCGGCCTCGGCCAGCTCGGTGCGGCCGTGGCCGGCCATCGACACGAACAGGCCGGCCAGGCCGTCCAGATACCGCTTGCCCTTGTCGTCGTAGACGTACGGGCCGGAGCCGCGCACAATGACCGGGATGTCGCCGTCGTTGTAGCTCGACATCCGGGTGAAGTGCATCCACAGGTGCTGCTTGGCGGCGGCCTGAAGCTCGTCAGAGGAAAGTGTCACCGTGTCCCCCAGGTGTAGGTCTGCTTGCGCAGCTTTAGATAGACAAAGGTCTCGGTTGAGGTCACGGATGGCACGCTGCGCACCCGGCTCAGAATCTCCAGCAGGTGGTCATCGTCCTCGCAGACCACCTCGAGCAGCAGGTCGAATGAGCCCGCGGTGAGGACCACGTAGTCGATCTCGTCCATCGCGGCGAGCTCGTCGGCGGCCTTCTCCAGATCACCCTCGCAGCGCAGCCCGATCATCGCCTGGCGGCGGAAGCCCAGCCGCAGCGGATCGGTGACGGCGACGATCTGCATGACGCCGGCCTCGTGCAGTCGCTGCACCCGCTGCCTGACGGCGGCCTCGGAGAGCCCGACCGCCTTCCCGATCGCCGCGTACGACTGGCGTCCGTCGGCCTGCAGCTGCTCGATGATTGCCTTGGCGATCTCATCGAGCGCCGTGGTGCCAGCCGGACCGCCGCGCGGGCCGTGGGCCATCCGATCACGTCTCCTTCTGCGAGACTGCTACCTCTGCGGGGCAGCTGGCAGCTAGTTACCTTCATGCTTGTCGTTATGAGCTCTGATGTCAACTGATTTCGTAGACAAACGTGCAGAAATCCACGGAATCACTTGTCCAGGTCGGATAGCTTTGCGAAGCTCATCACATAGGTAACAAACGGCCGGGAGGCATCGATGACGCAGGCACGGTTGCGCAACTTCGTGAACGGCAAGCACACCGACCCGCGTGACGGCGGCTACAGCGACGTCACCGACCCGAGCACCGGCGAGGTCTACGCGCAGGCGCCGGTATCGGGCGCGGCCGACGTGGACGAGGCGCTGACGGCGGCCGCGACGGCGTTCGAGAGCTGGCGGGACGCCATGCCGGCCGAGCGCTCGCTGGCGCTGCTGAAGTTCGCCGACGCGGTGCAGCGGCGCGCCGCCGAGTTCGTCGCGGCGGAGACGCGCAACACCGGCAAGCCGGTCGCCCTCGCCACCACCGACGAGGTGCCGCCGAGCGTTGACCAGCTGCGCTTCTTCGCCGGCGCCGCCCGGATCCTTGAGGGCCGCAGCGCCGGCGAGTACCTGCGCGACCATACGTCCATGATCCGGCGCGAGCCGATCGGCGTCTGCGCGCAGGTGACGCCGTGGAACTACCCGCTGATGATGGCGATCTGGAAGATCGCGCCCGCCCTCGCCGCGGGCAACACGGTCGTGCTCAAGCCGTCTGACACCACGCCGGTCTCGGCCCTGCTGCTGGCCGAGACCGCGGCCGAGTACTTCCCGCCGGGCGTGTTCAACGTGGTCTGCGGGGACCGGGACACCGGCCGCGCGATGGTCGCGCACCCCATCCCGGCGATGGCCTCGATCACCGGGTCGGTGCGGGCCGGCCTGGAGGTCGCGCACACCGCCGCCGACGGACTCAAACGGGTCCATCTGGAGCTCGGCGGCAAGGCCCCGGTCATCGTCTTCGACGACGCGGACGTCGAGGGGGCGGCCAAGGGCATCGCGGCGGCCGGCTACTACAACGCCGGCCAGGACTGCACCGCGGCCACCCGCGTGCTGGCCGGCCCCGGCATCGCGGCCGACCTCACCGACGCCCTGGCCGAGCAGGCCCGGTCGACCAAGACGGGCGGCCTCGACGTCACCGACGCGTTCTACGGCCCGCTGAACAACGCCGCGCAGCTGGCCCGGGTCCGCGGCTTCCTCGACCGGCTCCCCGCGCACGCGACGGTGCAGGCGGGCGGCCATCCCGTCCCCGGCCCCGGCTACCTGTTCGAGCCGACCGTCGTCTCCGGCCTCGGGCAGGACGACGAGATGATCCAGGACGAGGTGTTCGGCCCGGTCGTCACCGTTCAGCGGTTCACCGACGAGGAGCAGGCGCTGCGCTGGGCCAACGGGGTCAAGTACGGCCTCGGCTCAAGCGTCTGGACGAAGGACCACGGCCGCGCCATGCGCGTCTCCCGCCGCCTGGACTACGGCGTCGTCTGGATCAACACCCACATCCCGTTCATCGCGGAGATGCCGCACGGAGGCTTTAAGCAGTCCGGCTACGGCAAGGACCTGTCCATGTACGGCTTCGAGGACTACACCCGGATTAAGCACGTCATGTCGTACATCGGCAGCTAGCACACGACCGTAAAGCCAGTCGCGCGGCTGCCCCTGACACCCGCTGCCTGCTGCCCGCTCCTGACTTCCTGCCGCCGCCTGTTGACTTTGCTGATACCACGTACATAGCATAGTGATATCAGATTTTTACGCCTTGCCAAGGAGGCAGTCATGGGCGTATCGGAAACTCTCGTCAGTCAGCCGAGTGCCGCGTTCAGTCAGCCGAGTGCCGCGGCCGGCCGCGGCGCGGCGGTGGAGATCTCGCACCTGCGCAAGACCTACGGCTCGCTGGTCGCGGTCGATGACGTGTCGCTGTCGGTCGCCGAGGGCGAGATCTTCGGCATCCTCGGGCCGAACGGGGCGGGCAAGACCACCACCGTCGAGTGCGCCATCGGCCTGCGGGTGCCCGACGCCGGGACGGTCCGGCTGCTCGGCCTTGACCCGCGGGCCGACCGGGACCAAGTCCACGAGATCGTGGGCGTGCAGCTGCAGGCGAGCGCGATGCCGGCCAAACTGCGGGTCGGCGAGATCCTCGACCTGTACCGGTCGTTCTACCGCGATCCGGCCGACGTCGGCGACCTCGTCGAGGCGCTCGGGCTGGCGGTCAAGCGCGGGACCTACTACAAGAACCTGTCCGGCGGCCAGCGGCAGCGGCTCTCGGTCGCGCTCGCGCTCATCGGGCGGCCCAAGATCGCGGTGCTCGACGAGATGACCACCGGCCTGGACCCGGCCGCCCGGCGCGAGGCCTGGGATCTCATCGAGGGCATCCGCGCCGGCGGGGTGACGGTCTTGCTGGTGACCCACTTCATGGAGGAGGCCGAGCGGCTGTGCGACCGGGTGGCCTTCGTCGACGGCGGCCGCGTGGTCGCGCTCGACTCCCCGGCCAGCCTGGCCGCCCGGGCCCGTGGAGGCAAGACCGTGCGCTTCCTGCCGTCGGCCCCGTTCGAGGACCGGCTGCTGACCGGCCTGCCCGAGGTGACGCGGGTGGAGCGCAATGGCCGGCACGTGACCGTGACCGGGACCGGGGAGCTGGTCAACGCGGTGATCCTCACCCTCGCGGCGGCCGGCGTGACCGCGCAGGACGTGCAGCTCGACTCGTCCAACCTTGAGGACGCCTTCCTCCGGCTGACCGGAAAGCACCTCACCCCCAGCACCAGCGCAACGGCGGAAGGAGCAGCGTCATGAACACGCTCTCATTGCCTGCGGACCTCTACCTCGACTTCCACCTCCCCGTCGACTCCGGCGCAGGGGCAGGCGCGGTCACGGCAGCGCCGCGCCGCGTTCCGTCAGGTCGTCCTGAACGAGACCAGGCTGACCTGGCGGCGCCCGGTCGGCCTGATCGCCGGCGTCGCCCTTCCGCTGCTGCTGCTGGTCATCTTCGGCGAGCTGTCCCCCTTCAAGCAGCACCTGGCGGCCCTCGGCGGGCAGACCGTCTTCGACGCCTACGTGCCCATCCTGACGGTGTTCGCGCTGGCCATGCTGGCGCTGCTCGGCCTGCCGCTCCCGCTCGCCAGCTATCGCGAGCTGGGCGTCCTGCGCCGCCTGTCGACCACCCCGGTGCCCCCGTCCTGGGTGCTGGCCGCGCAGGCCGTCGTCCAGGGCTGCATCGCGCTGACCACGGTCGTCGTCATCTTCGTCATTAGCACCGCCGGCTTCGGGGTGCCCGCGCCCAAGAGCCCGGCCGGGCTCGCAGTCTCGGTGCTCATCGCCACCGCCGGGCTGGCCGCCATCGGCCTGCTGATCGCGGCGGTGTCCAAGACCGCCAACTCCGCCAGCGTCATCGGCCGGCTGGCGTTCTTCCCGCTGATGTTCTTCGCCGGCCTCTGGCTCCCGCGCGCGGAGATGCCCACCGTCCTGTTCGACATCAGCAACTACACCCCGCTCGGCGCGGCCGTGCAGGCGATCCAGGCCTCGATGCAGACGGGCTTCCCGCCCGCCGCGCCGCTGCTGGTCCTCGCGGGCTACGCGGCGGTCTTCGGCTACCTCGCCCGCCGGTTCTTCCGCTGGGAGTAGATCAACATCAACCCCGATACTGAACGGGCCGTGGCTCCCACCCGGCCCGTTCCGCGTTCCCGCTCCAGCCGCCCGGCGCGGCTAGCAGACCCAGCACGTCACCACGGCCGCCATCCCGGCCTGCGATGCACCCAGCCGCCGTACCTCCCTCCCCACCGCACCCAGGCGCACCACGGCATGCCAAGCGCACCTTGCGCTGCGGGGCGCGCCGACGTGATCACGAAGACTTTTATTATGAGGAAGACTTTTCGTGCGTATAGCGCGAATTTCTTACGTTAGGAAAAAAGCTTTCGTGATCATGGAGATGAGCTGCCGTGATCTGGGCGATCAGGCGTCACGGGAGCGCGCTGGTGCAGCACGAGACCGGCTAGCCGGGAGTGGCCGGGGTGGCGGTGGCCAGGCGGTTGGCCGTCTCCGCGGCCAGTTCGTGGGCGCGCGCCAGTTCGGCTCGGCTGCGGTCGATCTGGTCGGCTAGCGCGGGCACCGTCTCAGCCAGCGTCAGACTGGTGGTGATGACGGTGAGCCGCATGCCGAGTGAGTTGCCGAGGACGATCTCGAACACCGGGACGGCGTGATCCCAGCCTTCGGTCGGTGAACCCGCGTCGTAGGAGGCGCCCTGGCTGGTCACGATGACGGCCGGACGCCCGGCCAGCGGCTGGGTGGGGACGTCGAACGGCGCGGTGACCCCGGGGACGTGGATGTGATCGATCCACGCCTTGAGGCTCGATGGCAGCGAGTAGTTGTAGAGCGGAGCGCCGATCAGCAGCACGTCCGCCGCGATCAGCTCGGCCAGCAGCTCCTGCTGCAGCGCCTGCGCCGCCGCGGGCGGCGCGGACCCTTCCGGGCGCAGCCGCGGCGGCCAGTGCAGCGCCGCGTCGGCCAGGTGCGGCAGCGGGTCGCGGTGCAGGTCCCGGTAGCTGACCGTGTGGCCCGGGCCGTACCCGCGCCAGACGTCGGCAAAGGTAGCGGTGATGGCCCGGGAGCGGGAGCGCTCGACGTCGGCCGAGGAGTCAAGGTGCAACAGGTGCGGCATGCCGCCATGCTAATGATCCGCCGCGTTAGGAGAGCAGCTGGCTGGGTTGTGTTTCGGCGGAGTTGTGAGTTTCCCGGGTCGGCAGTGGCGGCACCAGCGCGGCCGTTACCGGCTGCTGTGGCGGCATGGGGCGCCCGGCCAGCCGCTTGAGCAGCGCCGGGGTGATGCCCCGGTAGGCGGCCGGGTTGATCGGGTTGAGCCAGTGTGATGCCCGGATCCCCGCGCTGATGTTGAGATCGAGATCGCCCAGGACCTCGTCCACGTTGTGCATCGAGAACGGGATGATCTTGGTGCCCCGGCAGTGGTGGCCGTTGGTGGCGTCGTCCATGAACGCCAGCTGATCGGTCACCGCCTGCCGCATCACCGCGTCGTCGGGCAGCGGCAGTGCGCCGGCCAGGTCGGCCGCGATCCAGACCGCCGCCATCTCGGCGTTCAGCGGGCTGAAGAACGAGGAGTTGTAGCCGTTGAAGTACAGGCCGGGGACGTCGACCGGGCGTATCTGCCGGTAGAGCAGGAAGTTGCCGCGCTCGTCGAGCAGCCGCTGCTCGAGGTCGCCGGGCAGGAACGGCACGCCCTGGGTGAACCCGGTGGAGCAGACGACCAGGTCGGCCGGGAGCGCGGTGCCGTCGCTCAGCTCCGCGGACGGGCTGCCGCCGGAGGCGTAGAGCCGGCTGATGGTGCGGTCGCGGTGCACGGTGATGGTGCCGTCGGCGACCCCCTCGAAGAAGCCCTCGGTGGCCAGCCCGATGGCGCCGCGGACGATGTCCTCCATCTGGCCGGCCGGCACCAGATCGAGCTTGTCCAGGCCGAACTGCTTCACCGAGACGGTGCCGATGGAGTTGATCATCTTCCCGCGCAGGCCGGCCCGGGGCCGTGCAGGAACTTCTCGGCGCCGCGGAGCACCCGGTACCGGAACAGGGCCTCGCCCATCCGGGTCAGCAGCAGCATCTTGAAGTTGACCTTGCCGTTGATCTTCCGTGGCACCTTCCACAGCAGCTGCCGGGCGATCACGTCGGTGCTGGCGGCGACCTGGCTGACCGGCACGGTGACGTCACAGGCCGACTTGCCGTAGCCGACGACGAGGACGTGCTTGCCGCGGGCCTGCTCGGCGTCGTGCAGCTCGGTGCCCGCCAGCAGCTGGCCGCCGGCCGCCGCGAACTCCTCCCGGCCGGGGTAGGCGGGGATGGCGGGCTCGCAGAACACGCCGTTGGCCACCACCAGACGGTCGAACCCGTCGGTGGCCGTCGTTCCCGCGGCGTCCCTGGTCTCCAGGCTCCAGCCGCCGCCGGCGGCCAGGGTGGCGGAGACCACCTCGGTCTCCAGCCGCAGGGAGCCCGCCAGGCCGAAGTGCGCGGTGTAGGCGGCCAGGTACGCCTGGACCTGCTCGCCGCTGGGCCACTCGGGGTAGTCCCGTGGCATCGGGAAGTCCGAGAGCGAGTACTGCGCCTTCGGGCTCTGCGTGGTCAGGCCGGGGTAGCGGCGGGTCCGGCTCCAGACGCCGCCGACGTCGGGCGTCTTGTCGAACACCACAACGTCGTGGCCGGCCTGGACCAGCACCTTGGCGGTGGCCAGGCCGGCCACGCCCGCGCCGATGATCGCGATCCTCATGGCTAGTGGACCTCGGGCGGCAACTGCATCTGGATGCCGAAGTCTTCCATGATCTTCTTCAGCAGCCGGATGTCCTTCGGACCGGGCGGCATCTCCCCGAGCGCCTCGTAGTACCCCTCGAGGCCGGCCGGCGAGACCACCGAGATGATCCGCGACTCCTCGTCATAGGGGTTCCTGAACGTGTGCACCACGTCGCGCGGCAGGTACAGGTAGTCGCCCATCTCGAGCACGAAGTCTTCGCCGCCGAGCTGGACGTCGAGGCGCCCGGACAGGCAGATGAAGGACTCGTCCTCGCGGGTGTGCAGGTGCGGAGGGGGGCCGTCGACCTTGGCCGGCACCGAGTACTCGAACAGCGAATACGCGTCGTGGGTGGACTTTCCGTCGGTCTTCATCGTGATGCCGAGACCGATCGCCGCGATCGCGTGGCCTTCGCGCGAGCGCAACATGTAGCCGCCGCCTAGTGACACGGGTTCCTCCTTCGTTCCGCCGGCGATCATCGGTGTGCCGGAGATCACAGCGTGGGCGCCATCCCGCATCTAAGGCAAATACTCGTCCCATTCATTGGGACACTTCCGGGTTCGGCGGCGGTCGCGGGGGCCGGATACAGCCAGTCAAGCGGGCTCCGCGGGCGCCGTCAGTACGCCGCGTTCGGCTTGCTCAGCGGCGGGCGGAAGAGTAGGCGCGGGACACCGCGGCCGCGGCCAGCCGCACGGCGGGCCCGATCCGCTCCGCCCGCACCAGGCCGGTCGGCCCGGTGACCGAGACCGCCGCCGCGACCTGCCCGAGAGGGCCGAAAACGGGCGCCGCCACGCAGCTGATGCCGATGTTGCCCTCTTCACGGTCGACCGCCCAGCCCCGCTCGGGGATCGCGGTCAGCTCCCGCAGGATAGCGACCGGGCTGGTCAGCGTGCGGGTCGTCCTGGCCGGCAGGTCGCCCGCCAGGATCGCCTGGATCGTCGCCGGCTCGCTGTAGGCGAGGATCGCGCGGCCGAGGGCCGAGCAGTGCGCCGGGATCTTGCCCCCGGCCTGCTCGAGCATCGGCATCGGCCGGTGCCCGGTGATCCGCTCGACCACCAGCACCTGGGCGCCCTCGAGCACGCCGAGCTGGACCGTGGTCTTGGCCGCCGCGTGCAGGTCCTGCAGGAACGGCAGCGCCGCCTCGCGCAGCTCGTGCCGGATCGGCGCCAGGCTGGAGATCTCGAACAGCCGGTTCCCGACCCGGTAGCGGTCCTTGGGCTTGTCCAGCCAGCCGAGACGGATCATCCGGTCGGCCACCCGGTGGGTGGTCGAGCGCGGCAGGCCCGAGCGCGCCACCAAAGCGGCCAGGGTCAGCTCGCGATGGGTGCCGTCGAAGGCGCCGAGGATGGCCGCCGCCCGGTCGAGGCCACCCATCCCCCAGAACCATCGTCTCGCTCAGCGGGACTCATCATTGGCTCCTGCGTCCATACGGGTGATGCTAAACCCAGTCGCGCCTCGCGACCTAACCGCTGCGACCGCAGGAGGCACTCATCAGCACGCGAACCGCTCTCGTCGGCGGCGGCGGTACCGGCATCGGCTACGCCAGCGCCGAGCAGCTCCTGCTGGCCGGCCATCGGGCCGTCATCACCGGCCGCCGGCCAGACATCCTGGAGAGCGCCGCCGCGCGGCTGCGGGAGCGGACCGGCGGCACCGTGCACACGCTGGTGAGCGACGTCCGCGACCCGAACGCGGCCAAGACCGTCATCGCCGAGGTCGAGGGCCGCCACGGCGCACTCGACGTGCTGGTGCTCAACGCCGGCGGGCCCGCCCCCGGCCGCATCCTCGACATCGACGACCAAGGCTGGCAGTACGCCTTCGAGCTGCTGCTGCTGGGGCCGCTGCGGCTGGCGCGGCTGGCGCTGCCGGGGATGGCCGAGCGGGGCTTCGGCCGGGTGGTGTTCGTGACGTCCACCGCGGTGCGCCAGCCGCAGCCCGACCTCGCCGCGTCGGTGGTGCTGCGGTCGGCCGTGACGGCGGCGGCCAAACTGCTCGCGCGCGAGTTCGCCGCCGACGGGGTGACGGTCAACTGCGTGGCCCCGGGGGCGACCGCGACCGAACGCCGTCAGCAGATACTCGACAACCGGGCCCGGGTTGGGGAAAGAACCTACGACGAGCTCGACGCGGAGGACGCGGCGTCCATCCCGGCCGGCCGGGCCGCCCGGCCCGAGGAGATCGGGGCGGCGGTGGCCTTTCTGGCCTCCTCCGCCGCGAGTTACGTCAACGGGACCGTGCTGACGGTCGACGGCGGACGAACGGAGACGATTTGATGGCGCAATCGGGACCCGACTTCACCCTGGCCGAGTTTCTCGGCGGGCTCTCCGACACCGTCACGCCGGTGCAGGCGCGGCCGGTCGTGGTGCACGCCGCCGAGCTTGAGGCGCTGCCGTCCGGCCAGGTGCACAACCCGTCCGCGCTGTCGATCGCGGGCCGGCTGCCGACCACCACCTTCGAGATATTCCGGCAGACCATCCCGGGCGGCCTGAGCTCGGACATGCAGCGGCACCACCACGAGACGGTGCACTACGTCATCGCCGGCGACGGGCACAGCGAGATCGAGGACGAGACGGCGTCCTGGTCGGCGGGCGACTTCATCTACACCCCGCCGTGGACCTGGCACCGCCACTACAACGACTCCGCCGACAACCCGGTCGAGTTTCTGACCATCGAGAACTCACGGCTGCTGGGCCTGCTCGGCGTCGGGCGGCGGCAGAGCGCCGGCCTGGCGACCATGGAGGAAGCCAGGGCGCGCTTCGGGAAGGACACAGCATGAACGCACTGGCAGCCCACCTCAGCATCTGGGGGGAGCTCGGCGACGTCGATCACGAGGTCCGCCACGTCGACGTCGGCGGCGTGCGCACCCGGGTGCTGCTCGCCGGGTCCGGCCCCGACCTGATCCTGCTGCACGGCACCGGCGGCCACCTGGAGGCCTACGCGCGCGACATCGCCGGCCTGGCCGCCGATTTCCGCGTCACCGCCTACGACATGACCGGGCACGGCTGGACGGACCTGCCGGACACGCCCTACACCATCGACGTGCTCTCCGATCACCTGGTCGGCCTGATGGACGCGCTCGGCATCGACCGCGCGCACCTGTCGGGCGAATCGCTCGGCGGCTGGGTCACCGCCTGGACCGCCAGCCACCATCCGGACCGGGTGGACCGGCTGGTGCTCAACACCCCCGGCAACATCGCCAACAAGCCCGAGGTAATGACCCGGATGCGGGAGAGCACCCTGGCCGCGGTGCAGGACCCGAGCGACGCGACCGTCCGCCGCCGGGTGGAGTTCCTGTTCCACCACAAGGAGATGGTCACCGACGAGCTGGTGAACCTGCGCCGCGCGGTCTACAGCCGCGAAGGGTTCCTGCAGGCCATCAACAACACGCTGGTGCTGCAGGACCCCGAGGTGCGCAAGGACTTCGCCTGGGACCCGGCCTGGGTCGGCAAGGTGACCGCGCCGACCCTGCTGCTGTGGACCGAGCACGACCCCACCGGCGGCCTCGACGAGGCGGCGATGCTGCTCGACTGGCTGCCCGACGCCCGCCTGTACGTGATCGCGGACGCGGGCCACTGGCCGCAGTGGGAGAAGCCGGGGGAGTTCCTCCGCGCGCACCACGACTTCCTCATCCTCGGCAAGGACCCCGACCAAGCCGGGGACACGCGGTGAGCGAGATCATCGGCCTGGTCGCCATGTCCCATGCGCCGTTCGCGACGATGCTGCCCCCGGCGGACGCGTCGGAGCCGGGCGGCCGGTTCCTGGCCGACGCCGCGCGGGTGGGCGAGGCCGTCGCCCGGCTGGCGCCGGACGCGGTCGTCGTCATCGGCCCCGACCACTTCCACGCCAACTTCTACGACGTGCTGCCGCCGTTCATCCTCGGCGTGGAGGAGGCGGAAGGCTTCGGCGACTTCGGCAGCAGGTCGGGCCCGCTGCCGGTCGCCGCCGGGCTGGCCTGGCCGATCAGGGACGCGCTGGCCGCCGCCGGATTCGACCTGGCACTGTCCTACGCGCTCACCGTCGACCACGGCGTGGTGCAGAGCTACGACATCGTCTGCGGCGGCGGCATCCCGCTGGTGCCGCTGGTGGTCAACACCGCCGCGCCGCCGCTGCCGAGCATGGAGCGCTGCGCGGCGCTCGGCGCGGCCCTCGGCGCCGCGATCCGCGACGCCGTCTTCCCGGGCCGGGTACTGCTGATCGCCAGCGGCGGGCTATCGCACTGGCTGCCCTCCAACGATCCCCGCGACTCCTCGCTGGCCCCGGAGCGGCGGGCGTCCGTCATCCACGGTCGCAAGGACGTCCGCGCCGTCGCCGCGTCCCGCGAGCCCGCCGTCCGGGCGATGGGCGGCGACCCGAACGCCCGCGTCAATGCCGACTGGGACGGCTGGTTCCTCAAGCAGCTGACCGGCGGGGACCTGACCGCCATCACCGAGCTGGGCGACGCCGGCCTGGAAGAGAACGCCGGCCGTGGCGGGCACGAGATCCGCACCTGGCTGGTGGGGCTGGCCGCGGTGGCCGCGCCCCTGCTGTGGACCAGTTACGAGCCGGTGCCCGAGTGGATCACGGGCATGGGCATCGGCACGACCTTCGAGGTGAGCTGACCATGACGATCGCCAGCAGAACGCTTGGGGCCGACGCCGCGACGGCGCTTGACCGGCTCACCACCGCCCGCGCCACCCGGCGTCCCTGCGCCCCGGTCCGCGACCTGCTGCCGGCCGGCGACGTGGCCGCCGCCTATGCCGTGCAGTCCGTCTGGGTCGCCCGTCAGGTGGCGGCCGGCGCCCGCGTCGTCGGCCGGAAGATCGGGCTGAGCAACCCCGTCGTGCAGGCGCAGTTCGGCGTCGGCCAGCCCGACTTCGGCGTCCTGCTCGACACCATGGCCTGCGCCGCGGGGGCGCCGGTCGACAGCGCCCGCACCCTGCAGCCCAAGATCGAGGCCGAGATCGCGTTCGTGCTGGCGGAAGACCTGGACGGCGACGTCATCGGCCGGGCCGAGGTCGCCGCGGCCACGGCCTACGTCGTCGCGGCGCTGGAGATCGTGGACAGCCGGATCGCCGGCTGGGACATCTCCATTGTCGACACCGTCGCGGACAACGCCTCCTCCGGCCTGTTCGTGCTGGGCGACCGGAAACAGGGGCTCGGCCGCCTCGAACTGGCCGACTGCGCCATGACCATGCGCAGGGGAGGCGCGGGAAAGGGAGGCGAGGGCGGGGAGGTGGTATCCACCGGGACGGGGGCGGACGTACTCGGCCACCCGCTGGCCTCCGTCGCCTGGCTGGCCGCGACCGTGCGCGACCTCGGCAGCCCGCTGCGGGCCGGGGAGGTCATCCTGTCGGGCTCCCTCGGCCCGATGGTGCCCGTCGCCCCCGGCGATGTCTTCCTGGCCGACATCAGCGGGCTGGGGCAGGTCAGCGCGACCTTCACGGAAGGAACCGGATGAGCGAGAAGACCGTGCTGAGCGAGAAGACGGTGTTCGGCGAGAAGACGAAGGCGGCCGTCATCGGCTCGGGCAACATCGGCACCGACCTGATGATCAAGATGCTCCGGCGGTCCGACCGGCTCCAGGTCGCGGCGATGGTCGGCATCGATCCTGGTTCCGACGGCCTCGCCCGGGCGCGGCGGTTCGGCGTCCCGACCACGGCCGGCGGCGTGGACGGGCTGATCGCGCTGCCCGGCTTCGAGGACATCCGGATCGTCTTCGATGCCACCTCCGCCCGGGCGCACGAGGCCAACGCCCGCGCGCTGGCGCCCTACGGCATCCGGATGATCGACCTCACCCCGGCCGCCCTCGGCCCGTTCGTGGTGCCCGCGGTCAACCTCGAGGAGCACGTGGACGCGCCCGACCTGAACATGGTCACCTGCGGCGGCCAGGCGACGATCCCCATCGTGGCGGCGGTCGCGCAGGTGGCGCCGGTGCCGTACGCGGAGATCGTCGCGTCGATCGCCTCCAGGTCGGCCGGGCCGGGAACCCGCGCCAACATCGATGAGTTCACCGAGACCACCGCCAGCGCGATCGAGTCCGTCGGCGGCGCCCGCCGCGGCAAGGCGGTGATCATCCTCAACCCGGCCGAGCCGCCCATGATCATGCGGGACACGGTGTTCTGCCTAGTCGACGCGCCCACGCCCGGCCTCCGGGGCGAGATCATCGCCTCGGTCGAGGCGATGGCCGCCCGGGTCTCCCGCTACGTGCCCGGCTACCGGCTCAAGCAGGCGGTCCAGATCACCCCCGTCGCCAGCCGGCCGCGGACGCTGCTCGGCGACCAGCCCGCCACCCACCAGGTCAGCGTCCTGCTCGAGGTCGAGGGCGCCGCGCACTACCTGCCGGCCTACGCGGGCAACCTCGACATCATGACCTCGGCCGCCCTGCGGGTCGGCGAGCGGATCGCGGCACGCACCCTGGAGACGACGGCATGAGGACGACAGCATGAGGACGACAGCATGAGCAGGCGGCTTTACATTCAGGACGTCACCCTGCGCGACGGCATGCACGCCACCCGGCACCGGGTCACGCCGGAGCAGGCCGCGCGGATCGCCGCCGCCCTCGACACCGCCGGGGTGGACGCGATCGAGGTCGCGCACGGCGACGGGCTGGCCGGCACCAGCCTTGTCTACGGGCCGGGCAGCAACACCAGCGAGGAGTGGATCGAGGCCGTCGCCGCGGCGGTCACCAGCGCCCGGCTGACCACGCTGCTGCTGCCCGGCATCGGCACCATCGCCGACCTCAAGCGCGCGTTCGCGCTGGGGGTCCGCTCGGTGCGGGTCGCCACCCACTGCACCGAGGCCGACGTCGCCGCCCAGCACATCGCGGCCGCGCGCGAACTGGGCATGGACGTCTCCGGGTTCCTGATGATGAGCCACATGGCCCCGGCGGCCGACCTGGCCCGGCAGGCGGCGCTGATGGAGTCCTACGGCGCGCACTGCGTCTACGTCACCGATTCGGGCGGTCACCTGCGGATGAGCGGGGTGCGCGAGCGCGTCCGGGCCTACCGTGACGTCCTCGGTCCCGGCACCGAGATCGGCATCCACGCCCACGAGAACCTCTCGCTGGCGGTGGCCAACTCGCTGACCGCGGTCGAGGAGGGCGTCACCCGGGTCGACGCGTCGCTGGCGGGCCACGGTGCCGGAGCGGGCAACTGCCCGCTGGAGGCGTTCATCGCCGCCGCCACCCTGGAGGGCTGGGAGCACGGCTGCGACCTGTTCGCCCTCCAGGACGCGGCCGAGGACCTGGTCCGCCCGCTGCACGACCGGCCGGTGCGGGTCGACCGCGAGACCCTGACGCTCGGCTACGCGGGCGTCTACTCCAGCTTCCTGCGGCACGCGGAAACGGCCGCGGGCCAGTACGGCGTCGACGTGCGCACCCTGCTGGTGAAGCCGGCCGGCGTCGCCTCGTCGGCGGCCAGGAGGACCAGCTCATCGACATCGCCCTCGACGTGGCGTCCGGGCAGTGATCTTTAGACCCGCTGAGAAAAGCAGGCCACCGAAGGCGCCGGATGCAAGCCGGGCGGGTGCGGGGAAACACCGGTCCGTTCGAGATCACAGGTTTGATCTTTGCTCGCGGATAAGGTGGTCGCATGGACATCGAGAAGCCAGAGATCGACTTCCCCGAGGGCGCGCCGCCCCAGGACCTTGAGATCACCGACGTCTGGCCAGGCGACGGCAAGGAAGCAGCGGCCGGGGACACCGTCGAGGTGCACTACGTCGGGGTTTCCTACTCTACCGGCGAGGAGTTCGACGCGAGCTGGAGCCGCGGTGAGCCGCTCCGCTTCCGGCTCGGCGTCGGGCAGGTCATCGCCGGGTGGGACCAGGGCGTGCAGGGCATGAAGGTTGGCGGCCGGCGCAAGCTGATCATCCCGCCGAACCTGGGCTACGGCGAGCGCGGCGCGGCCGGCGTGATCAAGCCGGGGGAGACCCTCATCTTCGTCTGCGACCTCGTCTCGGCCTGAAAGCAGTCCCGGCCCACAACCCCATCACTTCGGATAGCAACCCCCGGTCGGCGCGCGCTGGCCGGGGGTTCTGGCGTTTACCGGCCCGCGGCGACCGCCTGCTCGACGACCGCGCCGGCCGCCAGCAGCCGGTCCTCGCTGCCGGCCGGCCCGATCAGCTGCAGGCTGGCCGGCAGCGGGCCGCTCGCGGCGCGCGGCCCGTCGGCCGGGACCGGCAGGGCCAGCGCGGGCAGCCCGGCCGCGTTGACCGGCGAGGTCAGCCCGCGGATGGCGACGATGGCGTCCGCGTCATCGGTCAGCGGCGGGAACCCGAGCAGGGTCGGCGCGGCCAGCAGCTCGACCCGGTTCCAGAGCCGGTCAAGCGTGGTCCGCCAGCGCGAGAGCTCCGCCTGGGCCGCGCTCAGCTGCACGTCGGTGATGGTGGCGGCCCGGCGGAGCCGGCCGAGCACGTCGCGGCCGATCCGGCCGGGCGCGGTGGCCACCAGCTCCGCGTTGGTCGCCCAGGCCTGCGCGTCGAGCAGCGCCATCGACGCCGCGATGACGCCGGCCAGCTCGCTGATGGTGACCGGCTGCACCGCGAACCCGGCCGCGCGCAGCGCGTTGTCGACCGCCGCGGTGATCACCGGGTCGGCCTCGATCGTCAGCCGCCCGACGACCCGCGGCGCCTCGCGCGCGACCGCGAATCCCGGTTCCAGCAGCGCCATGCCCGCGATGAGCCCGCGCACGTCGCGCGCCAGCGGCCCCACCGTGTCCAGGCTCGGCGCCAGCGGGCGCACGCCGTCCAGGCTGACGCGGCCCCAGGTGGTCTTCAGCCCGGACACCCCGCAGCACGCGGCCGGGATCCGGATCGACCCGCCGGTGTCGCTCCCGTAGGCGATATCCGCCTCGTCGGCCGCCACCGCGACCGCCGAACCGCTGGACGAGCCGCCCGGGATCCGGCGCGGGTCGAGCGGGTTGACCGGGGTGCCGAAGGCCGCGTTGATCCCGCTGATCCCGTAGGCCAGCTCGTGCAGATTGGTCTTGCCGACGAACCGCGCCTCGCCGCGCGCCATCGCCGCGCGCAGCCCGGCCAGGCAGGCGGCGTCCCGGCTGGCGGGCACCGCGGTGTCCGCCACGGCCCGGCTGCCCGCGGTCGTCGGCAGCCCGACCATGTCGATGAGGTCCTTCACCGCGACCCGCAGGCCGGAGCCGAACGCGGTCTCTATCTCGAATCCAGGTAGCCACAGTTAGCCAGGCTATCCGCGTCGCCGCTGCTAGAGAGCTCCCGCGGCCCGAACCCGGAGCCGGGCCAGCCCGTGCAGCGCGTCAATCGAGGGTGTCGGCACGCCGACCAGGGCGCCGAGCTCGCGCACCGCGCCGGTCAGCGCGTCCAGCTCGAGCGGCCGCCCGGCCCGCGCGTCCTGCAGCATTGACGGGGTGAAGTCGCCCAGCTTGCGGGTGACCGCGTGCCGGTCCTCCGGCAGCTGCGCGATCGGGCAGCCGAGCCGGTCGCCGATCTCGCGCGCCTCCAGCATCGCCGCGGAGCAGAAGTCCCTGACCAGGTCATCGTCGAGGGCAGGCCCGGTGGTGGCGCCGGTGATGGCGCAGATCGGGTTGAGCGTCAGGTTGCCCCACAGCTTGTACCAGACGTCGTCCCTGATCCGGCCGGAGACGGTGATGTCAAAGCCGGCCGCCCGCAACGCGGCCGCCAGCGCGGTCAGCCGGGGCGAGTCGCGCCCGTCCAGCTCGCCGATGATCAGCCCGTTCCCGGCCCGCCAGTGCACCACCCCCGGCGCGGGCGACGACGCCGACAGGTGCACGGTGCCGCCGATCACCCGCGCGGCCGGCAGCGCCGCCGCGATCAGGCCGCCCGGGTCGACGCTGTCCAGGTGCGCCCCGGCGGCGGGACCGCCGAAGCCGTCAAGGAACCACCACGGCACGCCGTTCAGGGTCGAGAGGACCGAGGTAGCGGGGCCGAGCAGCGGCCCGACCGACGCGGCCACGGACGCCATCGACTGCGCCTTGACCGCGACGACGACCACGTCCTGCGGGCCGAGCCGGGCGGCGTCCTCGGGCGCGGCCGCGGCCAGGCCGCGGTGACCCGGACTGACCCGTCGGGCAGCTCCACCCGCAGCCCGTCCGCCGCAGATGCGCGCGCAGGGTCGCGCCGCGCGCCAGCACCGACGTGGTGACGCCGCTCGACCCCCGCCAGCCCGGACGCGATGACCCCGCCGATCGAGCCGGCCCCCACCACACAGATCCGCATGGTCCCATCTTCTATCCCGGCCCAGGGGTTTTGCGAAACCAGCGGTATGCGAAAGTCGGACCATGCATATCTCGACCTCCATCCAGTCACGTCAGGCCGATATCCGTGGCGCGTAGCAGGACCGAACACCAGCTTCCCGCGGCCGTCGCGCAGTCCCTGGCGCACGCGTCGCCCAAGCCGTTCTGGCTGGACCAGCCCGACGCCCCCGAGCCCCTGCCCGCGCTGGCGGGCCAGCTCACGGCCGAGCTCGCGGTCGTCGGCGGCGGCTTCACCGGCCTGTGGACGGCGCTGCTGGCCAAGGAGCGCGACCCGTCCCGTGACGTGGTCGTGCTCGAGGCGCGCACCGTCGGCAACGCGGCGTCCGGCCGCAACGGCGGTTTCTGCTCGGCCAGCCTGACGCACGGCATCGGCAACGGCCTGGAGCGCTTCGGCGCGGAGATGCCGCTGCTGGAGAAGCTCGGTGAGCAGAACCTGCGCGAGATCGGCGAGACGATCGCCAAGCATGACATCGACTGCGACTTCCAGCAGACCGGGGAGCTGAGCGTCGCCACCGCCGACTGGCAGCTGGCGGGGATCGAA
>CAVQOE010000031.1:547500-752897 GCA_963714295.1 uncultured Actinomycetota bacterium
GGAGAGACGCAAGAGGCTAGCTCTACCGGGCGGTGGTTGTCCCGGGGTAAGGGTGTAGGGCGGTCCGTAGGCAAATCCGCGGACCATGGGCCTGAGACCTGATGCCGACCCGCAAGGGGAAGTGAGTGATGCCATGCTGCCGAGAAAATCTTCGCAGCGAGGACGTGCGCGGCCCGTACCCTAAACCGACGCAGGTGGTCAGGCAGAGAATGCCGAGGCGATCGGGTGAACCGTGGTTAAGGAACTAGGCAAATTGCCCCCGTAACTTCGGGATAAGGGGGCCCCTATCTGGTGATGGCACATGCTGCCTGAGCTGGGTGGGGGCGCAGAGGCCAGGGGGAAGCGACTGTTTACTAAAAACACAGGTCCGTGCTAAGCCGTAAGGCGATGTATACGGACTGACGCCTGCCCGGTGCCGGAACGTTAAGGGGACGGGTCAGCCAGCAATGGCGAAGCTCAGAACTTAAGCGCCGGTAAACGGCGGTGGTAACTATAACCATCCTAAGGTAGCGAAATTCCTTGTCGGGTAAGTTCCGACCTGCACGAATGGCGTAACGACTTCCCCGCTGTCTCAACCGCGGGCCCGGCGAAATTGCACTACGAGTAAAGATGCTCGTTACGCGCAGCAGGACGGAAAGACCCCGGGACCTTTACTGCAGCTTTGCATTGGTGCTTGGGATGGTTTGTGTAGGATAGGCGGGAGACTGGGAAGCGCGGACGCTAGTCCGTGTGGAGTCACTGGTGAAATACCGCTCTGATCATTCTGGGTGTCTAACCTGGGCCCGTGATCCGGGTCAGGGACAGTGCATGGCGGGTAGTTTAACTGGGGCGGTTGCCTCCCAAAAGGTAACGGAGGCGCCCAAAGGTACCCTCAGCCCGGTCGGCAACCGGGTGCTGAGTGCAAGTGCACAAGGGTGCTTGACTGTGAGACAGACATGTCGAGCAGGAGCGAAAGCTGGGACTAGTGATCCGGCGTCGGCTTGTGGAAGCGGCGTCGCTCAACGGCTAAAAGGTACCCCGGGGATAACAGGCTGATCTTGCCCAAGAGTCCATATCGACGGCATGGTTTGGCACCTCGATGTCGGCTCGTCGCATCCTGGGGCTGGAGCAGGTCCCAAGGGTTAGGCTGTTCGCCTATTAAAGCGGTACGCGAGCTGGGTTTAGAACGTCGTGAGACAGTTCGGTCCCTATCCGCTGCGCGCGCAGGAGACTTGAGAAGGGCTGTCCCTAGTACGAGAGGACCGGGACGGACTGACCTCTGGTGTGCCAGTTGTTCCGCCAGGAGCACGGCTGGTTAGCTACGTCGGGAAGGGATAACCGCTGAAAGCATCTAAGCGGGAAGCCCGCTTCAAGATGAGGTCTCCCACCACCTTGAGTGGGTAAGGCCCCCAGCCAGACGACTGGGTTGATAGGCCGGAAGTGTAAGCGCCGCAAGGCGTTCAGCTGACCGGTACTAACAGGCCGAGGGCTTGACACATACTTTAGTTCTGCATGTAACCCCGGGGCAGCCCGGGGGCTCGCGTCCACTATGCGGTTCCCGGAATACGGCCGGGAACTTCAGGCTGATAATTCCATAGAGTTGCGGCGGCTATAGCGAGGGGGAAACACCCGGTCCCATCCCGAACCCGGAAGTTAAGCCCCTCAGCGCCGATGGTACTGCGAGGGAGGCCTCGTGGGAGAGTAGGACACCGCCGCACATTTATTCCAAAAAGAGCCGACCCCACGGGGCCGGCTTTTTCTGTTTCCCGGGGCTTTTCGCTCAAGTCAAAGGCCCCAGGTCCAAGTCAAGGTCAGAACCTGGACGCGTGGTGCCTGGCCGGGACCAAATTTCTCGCGGCTCTCCTGCGGAAGGCCGCGAGGAAATCCGCCCGCCGGCCCGCTACCCGTAACCAGTCGCGAAGAGCTCACTGGCACGGCCACCAGCTCCCCGGACATTACCGTCGTCGCGGACGACGGCTCGCTCGCGCTCGCGAACTTGTGCAGTTCGCCAGGGGTAATGGCTATGGGCGGGACGAGCTCATCAAGATCATCGAAGATATCGCTTAGCCGTCCGCAGGCGGTGGAGCCGGCGTCGCGGCGGATGCGGAGGACCTGAGGCGGGGCCGTGGTGATATAAGAAGTTGTTACTTGACTTGAGAGACGGGGCTGACGTGCCGATCGCCGAGATCACCAGGGACGAGACGAGTGAACGGGCCCGGCTGCTGCGGGTCGATTCCTATCGGGTCGAGCTGGATCTGACCGGGGGACCGGAGACGTTCCGGTCGGCGTCGGTGATCAGGTTTGACTGCGTCACGCCCGGAGCGGCCAGCTACGTTGACCTGATCGCCGAGACGGTGCATGAGATCACGCTGAACGGCGCGGCCGTCGACCCGGCGGCCGCGTACGCGGACGGGCGGATCGCGCTGTCCGGGCTGGCCGCGCACAACGAACTGCGGGTGGTGGCCGACTGCAAGTACGGCGACGGCGCGGGGCTGCAGCGCTCGGAGGATCTGACCGACGGGCGCGTCTACCTGTACACGCACTTCGAGCCGGCGGATGCGCGCCGGGTCTACGCGAACTTCGAGCAGCCGGACCTGAAGGCGGAGTTCGCCTTCGACGTCACCGCCCCGCAGCGGTGGACCGTGTTCTCCAACCAGCCGGCGCCCGAGCCGGAGCCGGCCGCTGGCCAGCCGGGCTCAGCGGTCTGGCACTTCCCGGCCACGCCGCGGATCTCCACTTACCTGACCGCGCTCGCGGCGGGGGAGTTCCACGTGGTCCGCGAGACCCACACCACGCCATCGGGCCAGGTGATACCGCTCGCGCTGGCCTGCCGCCAGTCGATGGCGGCCTACCTGGACGCGGATGACGTGCTCACCATCACCCGGCAGGGCTTCGACTACTTCACCGAGCTGTTCGGCACGCCCTACCCGTTCGCCAAGTACGACCAGGTCTTCGTGCCTGACAGCGGCGGTGCGATGGAGAACGTCGGCTGCGTCACGATCACCGAGTCGTTTATGTTCCGGTCCAAGGTGACCGAGGCCTTGTACGAGCTGCGGGCGACGGTGATCCTGCACGAGATGGCGCACATGTGGTTCGGCGACCTGGTCACCATGAAGTGGTGGGACGACCTGTGGCTGAACGAGTCGTTCGCCGAGCTGTGCGGATTCCAGGCCGCCGCCGAGGCGACCAGGTTCACCGGTTCCTGGACGACGTTCTGCGGCGGCCTCAAGGCAGCCGGGTACAACGCCGATCAGCAGCCGTCGACGCATCCGATCGCGGCCGACGTGCCCACGCTGAGCGAGGCCCAGGCGAACTTCGACGCCATCAGCTATGCCAAGGGCGCCTCGGTGCTCAAGTCGCTCGTTTCCTACCTCGGGCGGGACGCCTTCTTCTCCGGGATCGGGGCCTACCTCGCCGAGCATGGCTGGGGCAACGCGACGCTGGCCGACCTGCTCGGCGCGCTGGAGGCCAGTTCCGGCCGCGGCCTGACCGAGTGGTCGCGGGCGTGGCTGGAGACGGCCGGGCCGAACACGCTGCGGCCGGAGTTCACGGTCGGCGCGGATGGCGCCTTCACCAGCTTCGCGGTGCTGCAGGAGGCGCCGCCCGGGGAGCCGACGCTACGGCCGCACCACATCGCGATCGGGCTGTACGAGCGGGACAGCGAGGGCGCTCTGGTGCGGACGCACCAAGTGCAGGCCGACCTGACAGGAGCGCGGACCGTGGTGCCGGGGCTGACCGGTCAGCCCCGGCCGGATCTGATCCTGCTGAACGACGACGACCTCGACTACGCCATCATCCGCTTCGACGAGCGGTCGCTGGCCACCCTGACCGAGTCAATCGGGCGGTTCCGTGACGGCCTGGCCAGGACCATCTGCTGGACTGCCGTGCTCGACATGACCGGGCAGGCGGAGCTGTCGGTACCCGCCTTCGCGGCGATACTGGCCGCGGGCATGGGGTCGGAGTCGTCGGTCTCGGTCCTGCGCGAACTGCTCGAGCACGCGTCTCAGCTCCTGGGCTTCGCGTCCGACCCGGCCTGGGTCCGCGACGTCAAGCAGCAACTGGCGGCCGAGGCGGTCAGGCTGCTGCGCGCGGCGGCCCCGGGCAGCGACCATCAGCTAGCGTGGGCGCAGATGCTCGGCTGGACCGCGGTCGGGTCAGACCAGCTTGACCTGCTGGCCGGGCTGCTCGACGGCAGCGAGGTAATCGAGGGCCTGGCCATCGATACCGAGCTGCGCTGGCGGTTGCTGCAGCGCCTGGCCACGATGGGCCGGGCTGGGGACGCGCAGATCGACGCCGAGCTCACGCGCGACCACACCAACGCGGGACAGCGGCACGCGGCCGCCTGCCGTGCGTCGGTGCCCGACGCCGAGCACAAGGCTGCGGCCTGGCAGGCGCTGACAGAGTCCAGCGGTCTCGGGATCGAGGAGATATTCGGGATCGGTTTCGGCTTCAACCAGATGGAACAGGCGGACCTGCTCGCCGGCTTCACCGAGAAATTTTTCATCCAGCTGCCGGGGGTCTGGGTACGAACTGATGGGATGCTACGGGTCGTGCTGGGGAAGCTGCTGTTCCCCTACTCGGCTGCCTCGCCCGAATTGCTCGAGCGCGTCGACACGTTCCTCGCCACCCCTGACCTGGACCCGGCGCTAGTCCGGGTCGTGATCGAGGGCCGCGACATCGTCGACAAAGCGCTCCGGTCCCGCGTCCTGCCCGTTTAGCTGGAGGTGCACGCGGTTCAGCCAGAACCCTAGCTGGCAAGACCCGGACGCGGGGTGCTTCGGGCCGGAGCTCCGACACCAGACATCTGGTCGGCGAGCAGTAGGGGGAAGCGCGCCGGCTGACGGACGGCGACATGCCCGGCTAGCGTCGGAGGCGCTGCAGGCAGTCGTCCAGACCCTGCCGGCCGCGGTTGACGAGCTCTTGGTCGGCGAACTCTTCCGCGCCCAGCAGGCCCAGGAGGGCGTAGGTATCGACTGCGTAGGCCGCGATGAGCCGGTCGTCGAGCGGCTCGCCGTCGGCATAGGTCTCGATTAGGTCCCGTGTCAGTGTGCCGTACGCGGCCATCCGGCCGAGTTCGGCCGCCGGATCGCCGAGTGTGCAGTTAGACAGGTCGAGCACGGCTACCAGATCATCGCCTTGGAAGCACAGGTTTTCGGGCCGGAGATCCATGTGCGTCAGGCGGAGATCCCGCAGGCCCGCGCGCTCGCCGATGACCGACTGGGCCCGGCAAAGCAGCTCGTTTGACGCCGGGTACCCGACGCGTTCGGCCAGCGCCGACACCCGCTTCTGCACCCGCTCGAGCATCGCCTCCGGAGCCGTCTGCCGACCGACCACCGACTCCAAGCCGGGGGTCCCGGCGATGGCGTGTATCCGCCTCAGCACCCGGCCGAGCGCGGCCATGGCGGGCCGCGAGAGACTTGCCCGGTCATCGTGGGTGACGCGCCCGAACAGCATCCACGAGTGGTCATTGGTCCCTTGCGCGCGTCCCCATCCGAGCAGCGGAGCGACGGGGACGCCCTGACGCTCCAGAAACCCGTGCGCAAATGCCTCCCGCTCCACGAGCTGCCCGAAGTCGACCGTGCCGTCATAGACCGAGGTCGTGACCTCGCGCAGCGGGACGCGGAGAACCCGCTCGGCCGCCGCGCCCGCAGGCACGACACGCAAGGCGAAGAAGTCTGCTCCGCGTCGCCACGGGATGATTCGCGACCCGGGCGGTAGCTGGTCCGCCAGCTCAAGCTCGAGCGCCCGGGCCAGGCTCGGCTCGTCTGGAACCTCCAGACTGCTTAGCATCGTGACCGCGCGAGCATGCCGCGACATTACCTGGTTCGATACCTGACCGCCATCATGCGTCTCGGCGGTCCAGCAGCGTCCAGGCGATGGCGTACACGATGGCGACGAACAGGCACATCACGCCGAAGCCGGGCCAGGGCTGGAGGGTGTGGGCGGAGTGGTAGACGTTGGTGAGCTGGCTCCCGGCCTGGGTCGGCCAGAACTCGTTGACGGGGTTCCGCCATGAGTCCGGCAGCGCCTGGGCGATCCCGGGCAGGACGAACAGGATGGCGATCATGGCGGCGATGGCGGCGGCCGGGTGCCGGAGCAGGGTCCCCGTGGCGACGCTGAGCACCGCCAGGGCGGTCAGGTACAGCCCCGCTCCCACCACCGCTCGGGCTACCCCGGGATCGCCGAGCGCCGCGTGGGGGGCGTGGCCGCTGATGAGGGCCTGGCCGACGAAGAACGCCGTGAAGCTGGTGGCCTCGCCCACGACGAAGGTCACCAGGGCGAAGACCAGCGACTTGGCTGCCAGTACCCGGCCTCGCTTCGGGACGGCGATCAGGCTGGTGGCGATCATCCCGGATGAGTACTCGGAACTGATGCAGAGCACTCCGAGCACGGCGATGGACAGCTGGGCGACGGCCATCCCCGACGTGCTGACCCCGGTCGGGTCCCAGCTCAGCTTGGCCGAGGCGCTGCTCTTGGCGTAGCCGTGGGCGGTGGCCGCGCTGATGACGGCCCCCAGGCCGATGCCGAGCACGACGGTCACGGTCAGCGCCCAGAACGTCGACCGGACCGAACGGAGCTTGGTCCACTCCGAGCGCAGCACGTCGCCGAAGGTGGCTGCGCGGAAGGCCGTTCGGTGGGCCGGGCCGGTGCGGGCGATCGCGGCGTCGGTCATCGGGTCGCCCCGGTCGCCTGGTACTCCACGCTCTCTCGGGTCAGTTCCATGAACGCCTCCTCCAGCGAGGCCCGGACGGGGATGAGCTCGGACAGCGCGATGCCGTGGGCGGCGGCCAGCCTTCCCACCTCGGCGCTGTCCATCCCGGTGATCTCGATGACGTCGGGGTCGGTCCCGGCCTGGGCGGTGGCGCCGGCCTCGCGGCAGCGGGCGGCCAGCTCGGCGGCCTGGGGGCTGCGGACGTGTACCGACTGCTGGGAACTGGACCGCACGAACTCGTCCACGCTGGTATCGGCGATCAGCCGGCCCTGCCGATCACCAGCAGGTGGTCGGCGGTCAGGGCCATCTCGCTCATCAGGTGGCTGGAGACCAGCACGGTGCGGCCCTCGGCCGCCAGCGCCCGCAGGAGGGTCCGGACCCAGTGGATGCCGTCGGGGTCGAGGCCGTTCACCGGTTCGTCGAAGATGAGCACGGCCGGGTCACCCAGGAGCGCCGAGGCGATGCCGAGCCGCTGGCCCATGCCCAGCGACAAGCCCTTCACCCGGCGCCTGGCCACGTCCTCGAGACCGACGGTGCGGAGCACCTCGTCCACCCGGCTGCGGGGGATGCCGTTGCTCTGGGCCAGGCAGAGCAGGTGGTCGCGAGCCCGGCGGCCGCCGTGCAGCGCCTTGGCGTCGAGGAGGGCGCCGACCTCGCGCATGGGTGCGGGCAGGTCGCGGTAGCCGCGGCCGTCTACGGTCACCGAGCCGTGCGTCGGCGCGTCCAGGCCCAGGATCATCCGCATGGTGGTGGTCTTCCCGGCACCGTTCGGGCCGAGGAACCCGGTGACCAGGCCGGGCCTGATCGAGAAAGACAGATCGTTGACCGCCACGGTCGAGCCGTAGCGCTTGACCAGGCGCGGGCTTCGATCATCGCTCGAAGGCAAACGGGAGGGCGAGGTCGCGGTAGTCGTCGGGGACGGTCGCCGCGGTCATGCCTGGGGTCGCGAGATAGGTGGTGCGCAGGCCGAGGTCTTCGGCCGTGAGGGCAAGACGCGGCTCGGGCTCATCCGCGTGCTCCCGCTCCTGCTCCTGCACCCAGGCCCCCAGCGACTCGAAAGCGAGCTGCCAGTGGTGCACCGCCGCTGCTCGACCCGCCCCAACCGGCAGCGTGGCGAACGCCTCCGTATGCGCCGGCTCGGTTCGCAACGTCAGCTCGGGATAGCGCGTCCGCGAGGGCAGCCGCTCTGCGCGCGGGAACCGGCGCGCACCATTCGATCAGGCCATCGATGTCAGCGCTCAGAAGGCTCCACCAGATGCAGAAGAACGCGCCTTCTCGTCCTTCCATCTTCGGGAGCGGGCGCTCGCGCAAGATCCCGATGAACTCCTTGCCGAACGCCCATATGCTCCTGCTCGCTGACCTCGCGCTTCAAGCAGAGCAGGCTCCGCTCGGGTATCTCCCGCGTGGCGACTTCGTACATGACAGGCCTCTTTCCGCTCAATCGGCTGACGAGGTAGTCGGCCAGCTCGCGCCGCGCGTCGTGTGCCGCCTCGGCGTCGCGCCAGTGCTCGGCGACGCGCTTCGCCGCATCGGCCGGATCGCACGCGAGCAGCTCCTTGATCGCCGCGAGCGGCAACTGCAACTGGCGCAGCATCACGACCAGGCGCGCCCGGTCGAGCTGGGCCGTGCCGTAGTAGCGATAGCCAGACGCCCGATCGACGCGCGAAGGCGCCAGCACCCCGCGTTCGTCGTAGAGGCGAAGTGCCTTCAGCGAAAGGCGGGACCGCCGTGCGAACTCCCCGATGCTGATCTCTTCCACACTGACTCCCTCGTCGCCGGGCCGATCCGGCCCCGGCAAGATGAGTGTGCGGGCTCCCCCAAGGTGAGAGTCAAGGCCGTCGGCGGTTCGCGGGACGAAACAATCTGCCGGTAATGTGCGGTCGTGGCGGATAATCCGGTGTACCCCCGGGATGGGGAGTTCCTGACCCTCGAAGAGATCCACGCGGCGGCGCTGAAGCACCTGCCGCGTGACGTGGCGGTCTACCTGGAGAGCGGCTCGGGGACCGAGCAGACGCTGCGGGCCAACCGGGAGGCGTTCGGGCGCTGGGTGATCAGGCCGCGGCCGATGAGCGGGGTCAACGACCCGAAGACCAACACCGCGTTCCTCGGCATCCCGCTGTCGGTGCCGGTGCTCACCGCCCCGTTCGGCGGCGACGCGCTGTTCGCGCAGGACGGGCACCTGGCGGTCGCCCGCGCCAACGCGGCCTGCGGCACCGCGTCGATCGTGCCCGAGGTCGGCAGCTTCTCCTACGAGGAGGTCGCCGCGGCGGCCCCGGCGGCGGCGCGGATCGGGCAGCTGCACCCGTTCGAGTCCTTCCACCCGGTGGCCCGGCGGATCAAGAACGCCGGCTACGACGCGCTCTGCGTGACGGTGGACTGCCCGGTCATGGGCTGGCGGACCAGGAGCAAGATGAACCGCTTCCACCCGGACCCGGCGGTCTGGTCGGGCAACGTCACCCATGACGGCGAGCCGAACGTGGCCTCGACCTTCGGCGGCGGCGTCATCCCCGCCTGGACCTGGGACCAGCTGGCCGAGGCGACCGCCCGGCAGGGCCTGCCCTGGATCGCCAAGGGCATCCTCACCGCCGAGTCCGCCGTCGCGGCGGTCAACGCGGGGGCGTCCGCGATCCTCGTCTCCAACCACGGCGGGCGCCAGGTCGACCCGTCCCCGGCCAGCCTCGACGCCCTGCCCGAGATCGCGGGCGCGGTCGGCGGCCAGGTCCCGCTGCTGCTCGACAGCGGCGTCCGCACCGGCGCCGACGTCTTCCTCGCGCTCGCGCTGGGCGCGACCGCGGTGGTCATCGGCCGCACCGCCGCCTACGGGCTCGCGGCCGCGGGCGAGCACGGCGTCCGCCGCACCATCGAGCTGCTCACCGCCGAGCTCCGCACCCTGATGATCTTGGCCGGCGTGCCCGACATCGCCTCGCTCACCGCTGGCGTGCTGGCCCGCCGCTGACCTGCGAGCAGGTGCACTAGGGTGGAGGCGTGGCCAGGAAGATCGCGACCAACACGGTCGCCACCCGCAACGAGCTGATCGACTTCATCAAGACCCGGCACCAGGCGATCGTGATCACCACCCGCCCGGACGGCCGCCCGCAGGCGTCGCCGGTCACCTGCGGGGTGGACGACGCGGGCCGGATCGTGGTCGCCACCTACCCGGAGCGCGCCAAAACCAAGAACGCCCGCCGCGATCCGGACCACGTCAGCGTGCTGTTCCTGTCCGACGACTTCGGCGGCCCGTGGGTCCAGGTCGACGGCAGCGCCGAGGTGCTCGACATCCCCGACGCGGTCGAGCCGCTGGTCGACTACTTCCGCGCGATCTCCGGCGAGCACTCGGACTGGGACGAGTACCGCCAGGCCATGATCGACCAGGGCAAGTCACTGCTCCGCATCACCCCCACGCACTGGTCCCCGATAGCCACCGGCGGCTTTCCCGCCCGCCTCGCCTGACGCGGGCGGAGACTCGAAGCACGGGACCGTTCACTGATACCGGTTTTGATCCTGCTGTCCTTTCCCGGCCGCAACCGCCATGCTGGTTCTGCCGGGCATTGACGGTGCCGGGCACCGTGCGCCGGCTGCCCGGGCAGGCGTGCTGACCAAGGCGGAGGACTGCGTGCATCAGGCAGGGGAACTTTCAGCCATCCGGCCCGACGGCGAGCCAGACTCCGGCCAGTGGCGTCGCTGGGTGGTCTACCAGATCTACCCGCGCAGCTTCGCCGACTCGGACGGGGACGGCGTGGGCGACCTGCGGGGCGTGCTCGGCCACCTGGACTACCTGCAGCGGCTGGGGGTGGACGTGGTCTGGCTGTCCCCGGTCTACCGGTCGCCGATGGACGACAACGGCTACGACATCAGCGACTACACCGACATCGACCCGCTGTTCGGCACGCTGGCCGACCTGGACGAGCTGATCGCCGAACTGCATGCCCGCGGCATGCGGCTGGTGATGGACCTGGTGGTGAACCACACCTCCGACGAGCATCCGTGGTTCGTCGAATCACGGTCAAGCCGCGACAACCCCAAGCGGGACTGGTACTGGTGGCGTGACCCGCGCCCGGGCGCCGTACCGGGCGCGCCGGGCGCGGAGCCGACCAACTGGGAATCGCATTTCTCCGGGCCGACCTGGACCTGGGACGAGCAGACCGGCCAGTACTACCTGCACATCTTCTCCCGCAAGCAGCCCGACCTGAACTGGGAGAACCCCGAAGTCCGGCAGGCCGTCTACGCCATGATGCGGTGGTGGCTGGACCGCGGCGTGGACGGTTTCCGGATGGACGTGATCAACATGATCAGCAAGGACACGTCGCTGCCGGACACCCAGCCGCGGCCGGGCTCGCTCTACGGTCCGGGCGATCAGCACTTCATCTGCGGCCCGCGCAACCATGAGTTCCTGCGGGAGATGTACCGCGAGGTCTTCGCCGGGCGCCCGGGTCACGTGCTCACCGTGGGGGAGATGCCCGCGGTCACCATCGCGCAGGCGGCCCTGTTCACCGCCCCGCAGCGGCACGAGATTGACATGGTCTTCCAGTTCGAGCACGTCTGGCTGGATCAGGGCGCGAACAAATTCGACATCCTCCCGCTCAAGCTCACCGACCTCAAGGCGTCGATGGCGGCCTGGCAGGCTGGGCTGGCCGGGCAGGGCTGGAACTCGCTCTACTTCGGCAACCACGACCAGCCGCGCTCGCTGTCGCAGTTCGGCGACGACGGTGCGCACCGGGTGGCCTCGGCCAAGACCCTGGCCACCGTCCTGCACCTGCACCAGGGCACCCCGTACGTGTACCAGGGCGACGAGCTGGGGATGGCCAACGCGCCCTTCGCCGCCTTCACCGATTTCCGCGACATCCAGGCGCTCCGGTTCCACGCCGAGGCAGCCGACCGCGGCGACACCGACCTGGCGGCGCTGCTGCTGGCGATGAACCGGAAGAGCCGGGACCAGGGCCGCACCCCGGTGCAGTGGGACGCCTCTCCCGGTGCCGGGTTCACCAGCGGCACCCCGTGGATCGCGGTCAACCCCGATCACGCCGAGGTCAACGCGGCCGCGCAGGACGGCCGTGGCGGACTCGGTGTTCGAGCACTACCGGCAGCTCATCGCCCTGCGGCACGCCGACCCGGTGGTAACCGACGGCGAGTTCGAGTTGCTGCTGCCCGAGCACCCGGCGATCTGGGCCTTCGTGCGCCGCGGCCACGACGCCGAGCTGCTGGTCGCGGCCAACTTCTCGGCCGACCCGGTCAGCGCCGTGCTGCCGCTGGACGGCCCGGCTGGGCGGACGCCGCGGTCGTGCTGTCCAGCCATCCCGGCCGGTCGCCGCAGCAGCCACCGGACCTGGCGCTCGGGCCGTGGGAGTCGGTGATCTGGCGCCGCACCCGCTGACGCGAGTTTGTCTGACGCGAGCGCGGGTTACCCGCTGATGCCGCCGCCTTGGTCGGAAAGGCGGCCCAGCTCGGTGGCGTACTCCGTTGCCGTGGTGAGCGGGTCGGGCACGGTCGGCAGCACGGTCTTGAAGTACGACTTGGCCGCCGCGGTGGTCCCGACGTCGCGGCCTTCCTGCTCGGACAGGTACCAGCGATGCTCCAGTATCTCGTGGAAGATCTCCGGTGGCGCGAGCCTGCCCCGCAGACTGACCGGGATCGCCTCCACCACCGGGTCGTAGACCTCCTCCAGCCAGCGGTGCGCCGCGACGGTCTCTGACACCGGACCGCGGCTCTTCTGCTCCAGGTAGCCGCGGAAGCTGGCGATGTCGTTGAGCAGTCTGCGGGCCTGGTGTTCGTCCGCGGTGATCCCGGTCTGCCGGAACAGCTGGGTGGTGTGCTGCCCCGATTCGGCCACCTTGGTCCGTATCCGCAGCTTGCTGCCGTCCGGCGTGCTGATCAGCTCGAGTTCGTCGGCGTCGAACCCGAGGTCGTTGAGCCTGCGCAGCCGCCGCGCGATCCGGTAGCGCTGCTCGGTCGGGCGCAGCTTCTCCTCCCTGGTCAGCTCGTCCCAGAGCCGGTCGTAGCGCTGGCTCAGCTTCTCCCCGAAGGCCAGCGGGTCAACGTCGGCCGGCAGCAGCCCGCCCGCCTGGAGGTCGAGCAGCTCCCCGCCGGTCCGTTCGGTGGCGAGCTCGACGTCCCAGAGCCGCTGCCCGGCCGACAGCGACGGATGCTGCTCGCTGGTCTCCGCGTCGACCAGGTAAGCCGCGATCGTGCCGGCGTCGTAGCGGAACAGCGTGTTCGACAGCGAGCAGTCACCCCAGAAGAAGCCGGACAGGTGCAGCCGTACCAGCAGCTCCACCAGGGCGTCAAGCAGCCGGTCGGAAGGATGCCCGACGCGCGGGCTGGAGAACAGGGCGCGGTAGGTGGTCGAGTACTCCAGGAACCGGGTCACCAAGATCGCGTCCAGGTCCGGCCCGCGGTCGACGACGATGCCGACCACCTGGACCGCGGGCACGTTCAGCTCGGCCAGCGCGCGCAGCAGCCGGTACTCGCGCCGGGCCAGCCGTTCGCTGATGGATTTCAGCGCGTAGAGCTCACCGCCGTCGGCGACGAAGCGGACCACGTGCCGCGATATCCCGCGCTGGCGGATCTCGACCAGCCGCTCATCGCGCCATTCCTCCAACGGCTCACCGAAGGGCAAGGTCAGCAGGCCGGCCGCCTCGTCGGCGGGCGGGCTGAAGACGAACCGCACCAGACCACCCCGCCTTCCCGCGGACCTTGCCCGGCCGGTTGCGGCTAACCGCGGATGGCCAGCCCGGTGGCCTCGTCGAAGAACTTCATGTCCTCGATGCTCACGGCGAAGGTGAGCTTGTCGCCGACCTTGACCGGGACCTTGGCCCCGACGCGGGCCACTCCTTCGCCGTGCTTGACCGCCGCCGCCTCGTCCTTGTCGACGGCTCCTTCGGCCAGCACCCGTTTCGCGTCGATGGTGAAGTGGACCACCTGTTCCGAGCCGAGCGCCTCGATGAGTTCCACCTCGCCGACCAGCTTCGGCCCGGTGCTGTCGGCGCTCTCCGCGGGCAGGTGCTCGGGCCGCAGTCCCGCCACGAGCTTCTTGCCGCCGTAGCCGCGCAAGGCGGGGCGCTGCGAGCACGACCGCTTCCGGCAGGTCTATCTCCTGCGAGCCGAGCTTCAGCGACCGCGCGCCCTCGCCCAGGGTCGCTTCGTACAGGTTCATCGACGGCGAGCCGATGAACGCGGCCACGAAGATGTTGTCCGGGTTGTCGTAGAGCACCTGCGGGGTGTCCACCTGCTGCAGCACGCCCTCCCGCAGCACGGTGACCCGGTCGCCCATGGTCATGGCCTCGACCTGGTCGTGCGTGACGTAGATGGTGGAAACGCCGATGCGCCGCTGGATCCGCTGCACCTCGGCCCGCATCTGCACCCGCAGCTTCGCGTCCAGGTTGGACAGCGGCTCGTCCATCAGGAACACCGAGGGCTCGCGCACGATGGCCCGGCCCATCGCGACCCGCTGCCGCTGGCCGCCGGACAGCTGCCCGGGCTTGCGGTCCAGCCAGTCGGTCAGGCCGAGGATCTCGGCCGCCTCCTTGACCTTGGCGTTGAGCTCGGTCCTTGGGAATCTTGCGCAGCTTCAGCGCGAAGCCGATGTTCTCCGCCACGGTCATGTGCGGGTACAGCGCGTAGTTCTGGAAGACCATGGCGATGTCGCGCTGCTTGGGCGTCTCGTCGTTGGCCTCCTTGCCGCCGATGCGCAGGATGCCGCTGGTGATGTCCTCCAGCCCGGCGACCATCCGCAGCGCCGTGGTCTTGCCGCAGCCGGACGGGCCGACCAGCACCATGAACTCGCCGTCGGCGATGTCCACGCTGAGGTCCTTGACGGCGTGAAAGCCGTTCTCGTAGACCTTGTTGATCTTCTCGAGGCTTACCGGGGCCATGACTGTCTCCTTACCGGGCGCGTGCCCGAGATCGCAGGGACCGCTCATCCCTTCACCGCGCCCGAGGTCAGGCCGGAGATCACGAACTTGCGGAAGATGAAGACCAGAATTCCGATGGGCACCACCGCCACCACGCTGGCGGCGAAGATGGTCCCGTAGGGGACCTGGAAGTTCCCGCCGAACTCGGCGATGCCCACCGGGATGGTCCGGTAGTTGTTGGAGCTGTTGAACGTCAGCGCCATCAGGAACTCGGTCCAGCAGGCGGTGAAGGTGAAGATGCCCGCGGTGAACAGGCCCGGCAGCGCCTGCGGCAAGACGATCGTCCAGACGGTGCGCAGCGGGCTGGCGCCGTCGATCCGGCCGGTTTCCTCCATCTCCTTGGGGATGCCGAGGAAGTAGTTCCGCAGGATCCAGATGGCGAACGGCAGGAAGAAGGCGGTGTACGGGATGATGAGCGCCGGGTAGCTGTTCAGCAGGTGCAGGTTGCGCATCAGCAGGTACAGCGGCGCGATCACCGCGACCTCGGGGAAAACCGAGATCATCAGCAGGATCACCAGCGTGGTGAACTTGCCCCGCATCGGCAGCCGGCCGAGCGCGTAGCCGGCCAGGGTGCCCAGGATGAGCACCAGCGCGGTCGCGGCGATACTGACGATCAGCGAGTTCCTGAAGTAGATGCCGAAGTCGTAATCGACGAACGCGTTGCTGTAGTTTCCGCGTGCTGAACGGGGTCGGGCCGAGCGAGGGCGGGCTGTTCCCGATCGAGTTCGGGGTCTTGAAGCTGGTGGCGATCAGCCAGTACAGCGGAAGGATGATGAACAGCGCGGTGATCAGCGTGGAGATGGTGACGCCGTTGATGTACCGGTGCCAGCCGACGCGCTTGCGGTTGCGCATGTTACGTACCTTCCTGTCCGACCTGGGCCCGGAACACCCGGAGGGTGGCCAGGCAGCCGAGCAGCACCAGCACCGCGGCGCTGACCGCGACGGCGGCGCCGGGCCCGAACGCGAGGTTCTTGAACAGCGCGTTGTAGGCCAGGATGGCCAGCGACTGGGTCGCGGTGCCAGGGCCGCCGCCGGTCATCACGTAGGGCAGGTCGAACAGGCCGAAGGCCTGCAGCACGCGGAACATGACCGCGAGCGCGATCGTGGGCCGCAGCAGCGGCAGGGTGATGCGCCAGAACGTGTACCAGCCGGACGCGCCGTCCATCTCGGCCGCCTCGTAGACGTCCCCAGGCAGCATGACCAGGCCTGCCAGCACGATGATGGCCACGAAGGGCGTGGTCTTCCAGATGTCGGCGATCATCAGGCCGATGATGGCCGGGGTCGGGGTGCCGAGGATGACCGGGCTGCCGAGGCCGAGGGCGTTCAGTATGTAGTCGGCGACGCCGTAGGTGCCGTTGTAGATGTAGGCCCACAGCTCGGCGTTGATGACGGTGATCATCGACCAGGGAACGAGCAGCAGCGCCATCATCCAGCCGCGGCCGGCCACCAGGCGCTCGAGCACCAGCGCGATGCAGGTCCCGAGGATCAGCTCGACCACCACGGTGACCAGCGTGTAGTAGAGGGTGAAGTACAGCGCGTCACGCCAGAGCGAGGAGTGCAGCAGCAGGTTGTAGTTGCTGAAGGTGAAGCCGTCGAGGCTGAAGCCGTTGCCGGTCACCGTCACGTTGTTGAAGCTCATGATGACCGAGTACACGATCGGGAAGATCGTGACCGCGGCGATGACGAGCAGGGCGGGCGCGGTGAAGGTCCAGCCCATCCGGGCCAGCCGTTTTCTGTTCACATCGGGGCGGCCAACCAGCTTGGGCTCGGCCACGATCTGGTCAGCGACATTGGACACCGCGGTCATGAGTCCTCCACCGCCCCAGGCGGGATGGGAATCGGGTAAGCGTTCATGAGTCCTCCACCGCCCCAGGCGGGATGGGAGTCGGATAAGAGACAGAGGGGTGGCGCCCCCTGCTGGGGCGCCCGGGAGGTAGGTGCCCGGGCGGGCCGGGAGCCGCATCGCAGCCCCCGGCCCGCTCAGTGTGCGGCGGTTACAATCCGCCGTTGGATGTGCTGCTGAGCGCGGTGCTCGCGGCCGACTGCATGGACGAGGCCGCCGCGGTCGGCGAGGTCGACCCGGCCAGCGCCCCGTTCACGTTCTGGTAGATCGCGGTGGACAGCGCCGGGTACTCGGGCGTTCCGGCGGGCCGTGGGGTCAGCTTGGTCTTCGGCACGACGGCGAACACCGGGTTCGAGCCGATGACCGCGGCGAGTTCGACCGCACGGCGGTCACGGTGGAGATGAACCCGTACTGCTTGGACAGGATGTCCTGGGCGGTGGTGCCGGACAGCCACTGGATGAACGTCACGTCCGCCGCGATGTGCGTGCTGTGCGGGTTGATGTACATGTTCCAGCCGCCGATGTTGGAGTAACCGGGGTAGGCCTGGCCGGCGAAGGTGGGCAGCGGGGCCACGCCGACCTGGCTGGCGGTGAGCTTGCCGCCGCTGGACGGGGTGATGGCGTCTTCGTAGGCGTAGTCCCAGTTGCGCAGGAACGCGGCGTTGCCACTAGCCGAAGGTGTCCATCGCCTGCGGCTCCTGGAACGTCGTCGTCGCCGCCGGGCTGGCGCCCGAGGTGATCAGGCTGCGCATGAAGGTGATGGCCTTGACCGATTGGGGGGAGTCGAGCGTGGCCGTCGTGTAGGCGGCGTTGGTCGGGGTGCCGCCCGCGTCGGTCAGGTACTCCATGAAGTTGCAGGTAAGGCCCTCGTAGGAGTCGCCTTCCCAGACGAAGCCGTACTTGACCGAGCCGTCGTTGACCAGCTTGACCGAGTCCGACTCGAGCGCTCCCAGGTCGTCGGCACGGACAGGTGATCCTTGGCCAGCAGGTCCTTGCGGTAGTAGAGGAAGCCCTGGTCCTCGAACAGCGGCGAGCCGTAGACCTCGCCCTTGTAGCTCGCCCCCTGGACCAGCCCGGGCGCGAACTTGCTCCAGTAGCTGGCGGGCACGTACTTCGACAGCGGAACGGCGAGCTGGTGCGCCCCGAACTGGGCCGGCCAGATCACGTCGCCCATGAACACGTCGGGCGTGGACGAGCCGCCGGAAATCGTCGGTGGCCAGCGTGGCCCGGTTGGTGTCGGTGTCGGTCGGTGCGGACACCAGGGTCACGTGGATGTTCGGGTACTGCTTCTCGAACGCGTTGATGAGCACGGTCCGGGCATCGTTCGCGCCGGTGCCGGACAGCGGGCTGGCCGACCAGACGATGCTGCCCGAGGCGGCCGCGGCCGCGGTGCTGCTGCCCGCACCACCGGTGGCGGCAGGCGCACTGCTGCTGCTGCGTGCTGCTGCTGCCGCTGCTGCTACTGCAGGCGGACACGGCCAGCGCCGCGGCGCACGCGACGACGGTTAGCGCCGCCAGTCCCCCTTTACGGGGCATGGATCTGCTGAATGCACTTCCTTGTGACATTTTTTCTCCGGCTCTGTGTCTAGAGGGAAGGTTTCCGCTGGGGTAGCCCATCTGACCGGGCTCCTCTCACTGGATGTCGCACTGACTCGTTTCGCACTGGCTCGTTTCTCACTGGATGATCTGGGCCAGCTGGGACGCCATCTCGGCCAGCGCCTGCTGGGGTGTCTCCCGCTGCCGCAGGGCCGCCTGGACCGCGCTGGAGATGACCAGGCTGGCCTGGTCGTAGTCGGCACTGACCGGGCGTGGCTGGGCGGAGTCGATGGCCCGCTCCAGGACTGGCAGGTAAGGGAACTGCCTGCGCAGGCTGGAGTCGCTGTAGAGCTGCTTCCATACCGGCGGGAACCCTCCGTTCTTCAGCATGGCCGTCTCGTTGGCCAGGTCGGTGAGGTAGGAGATGAAGTCGAGTGCCGTCCGCTGGTGCTGCGAGTAGGCGCTGATCGCGAGGTTGGCGCCGCCCAGCGAGCTCGACCCCGGGCCCGACAGGCCGGGCAGGGCGACGACACCGAACTTGCCGACGACCTTGTTGCCCGGCCCCGGCTGGCTGGCGGCCGCGTAGACGTCCGGCCAGCCGTTGAGGAACAGGAACTTGCCCCGCCTCGAACGCCTGCTGGGCCGAGACCTCCTCATAGCCGAGGTCCGACCGCCGGGATCCAGCCCTGGCGCAGCCCGTTTACCAGGAAGTCGAGGCCGGTGACGGCCTGCGGCGAGTCGACGGTGACCTGCGAGCCGTCGGGGGAGAGGATCGAGCCGCCCGCCGACTGGACCGCCTCGGCGAAGTTGACGGTCAGGCCCTCGTACGGCGCGAGGGTGGCCGCGTACCCGTAGACGTGGTACTTGGGGGCCGCCTTCGCGGCCAGCGACTGCAGCTGGGCCCAGGTCGCGGGCGGCTTCAGGTGCGCCGCCCGGAGAATGTCGGAGCGGTAGTACAGCAGGCCGGCGTTGCTGTAGTCGGGGACCCGTACAGGCGGCCCTGGTACATGGCGGATGCGACGGCCGGCGGCAGGAAGTCCCGCAGCGGGAACTTGCCGGCCGGCAGCGGGATGATCCAGCCCGCCGAGGCGAACTCGGCCGTCCACACCACGTCCAGGTCGATGACGTCGTAGGTGTCGGTTTTGGCCTGCAGGTTGGCGACGAGCTGGGCCAGCTGGTCGTTGGCCGCCTCGGGCAGGTACAGGGGGGTGACCCGCTGGCCGGGGTGGCTCGCGTTCCAGGCGTTGAGCACCGGGCTGAGCCAGGAGATGTCGTCGGAGCCGATGGCGAAGGTGATCGGGCCGATCCCGTCGGTCAGCGAGGCCGACCCGGCCGCTCGCGCTCGTCGCGGCGCCGGACGCCGAGGTGCAGCCGGTCAGCGAGACGACGGCCACCGCGCCGAGGGCCAGGCACGCGCAGGCGACCGCGAGCACCCTCCCGGCTACGCTGCGCCTCATCGCGCCCTCCGCATCACAGGTCGGCCCATACCAGCGATTTCTTACATGCTTGTTATGCACCTGATGTAATCCAGATGTCAACGAGACGTACCTAGTTGTTAGCTAAGCCGTTAATATTGAGATAATGGTTGTGGCCCGTCTGCGGCACTGGCGCCGGGTCCTGGAGGTGTCTTCAATCGTGCGGCAGCCCCTGCTGGCACTGCTGGCAAAGGAGCCGGCCCATGGTTACGAGCTGAAGCTCGCGCTTGAGCAGACGTTCGGCGCGGCCTACCCCTCGCCGAACATCGGCCAGATCTACGTCACGCTGAAACGTCTGGAAGCCGACGGCCTGGTCAGAAGCCAGGACGTGGCCCAGACCACCCGGCCCAACAAGCGGGTCTACGAGCTGACCGAGGCCGGCCGCGAGGCGGTCGCCGCGTGGGTGGACGAGCCGAGCGACGGGCCCCGCGTCCGCGACGAGTTCTTCACCAAGCTGATCCTCGCCCCGCGGGCGGGCCTGGCCGACCAGATGGAGCTGATCAACAAGCAGCGCCACCACTACTATCGGCTGATGCGCGGTCTGAACGAGTTGCAGGAATCCGCCGGCGGTCACGACATCACCGCCCGGCTGCTGATCGAGGGCACCCTGCTGCACCTCCAAGCCGACCTCGACTGGCTGGAGCGCTGCCAGGAGGAACTCGTGTGACCGGGGCAGCGCCGGTCCCGGTGATGCTGCGGACCCGCAAGCTGGTGAAGGAGTACCGGGCCGGCGGCCTGCGCGTGGAGGCCTTGCGCGGGGTCGACATCGAGCTCGCCTTCGGCGAGTTCGCCGCCGTGATGGGGCCGTCGGGGTCGGGCAAGTCGACGCTGCTGCACGTCCTGGGCGGGCTTGCCCAGGCGACCAGCGGGGAGATCTGGCTCCGCGGCCAGCGCGTCGACGGGCTGTCCAAGCGCGACTGGGCGATCCAGCGGCGACGGCACATCGGCTACGTGTTCCAGTCGGCCAACCTGCTCTCCACGATGACCGTGGCCGACAACGTCGAGCTGCCCGCCATCTTCTCCGGCGTCTCGGCCCGGCAGGCGCGGCAGCGTCGCGAGGAACTGCTCGAGGACCTCGGCATGACCGACAAGGCCCGCATCGCGCCCGCCCGGCTGTCCGGCGGCGAGCAGCAGCGGGTCGCGCTGGCCCGCGCCCTCGCGCACCACCCCAGCCTGCTGCTGGCCGACGAGCCGACCGGCAACCTGGACAGCGCGAACACCCGTGATGTGCTCCGGCTGCTGCGCCGCACCCACGCCGAGGGCCAGGCCATCCTGCTGGTCACCCACGACGCGCGGGTGGCCAGCAACGCCGACCGGGTGATCAACCTGTACGACGGGATGGTCGCCGACGATTGGTCGTTCGGGTAGCGGGGGCCACGGGGCCGGCCACACCGCGGGCGACCGCGCGGGCAACCCCGCACGCGACACTGCGCTGGGTCAGGGCCGACCTGCGGGCGCGGCCGGGTCAGGCCGCCCTCACCGTCGGCGTCGTCGCCGGAGTGCTCGCGGCGCTCATCCTCGCCGCCATGCTGCTGGAGGGGACGAGCAACCCGTGGCAGGGGCTGTTCGCCCGCACCCGCGGCGCGGACGTGATGATCCGCTTCGCCCACGGCACGGACCTGGCCAAGCTGGCCGCGCTGCCCGGGGTGACGCGGGTCGGCGCGCCGTCGGTGATCGCCTCGGCCACCCTGGAGCAGGGCGCCGCCGAGTCCCCGGTGGAGCTGCGGGCCATGCTCCCGGCCGAGCCCGCCATGTCCGCGCCGCTGGTCACCGCGGGCAGCTGGCTGCGCGCCGGCGGCCGCGCCCCGGGCGCGGTGGTGGAGGCGTCGTTCGCCGCCGCCGCGCACCTGCGGGTAGGGATGCGGATCGCGCTGGCCGGCGTGGACGGCAACACCGCGACCATCACCGTGGACGGCCTCGCCTACACCACCGACCAGGGCTTCTACCCGCAGGCGACGCCCGGCCTGATCTGGGTCCTGCCCGCGACCCTGCGGCAGGTCGAGAAGGTGCCGAGCGAGACCGAGGAGGTGGCCGGGCTGCGCGTGGGCGACCGGTCGGCCGACGGCATCGGCCAGGTCGTGCAGGAGGTCTACAACGCCTACCACACCACCACCGAGCGGTCCCCGGTCGAGCAGGTCACCACCTGGCAGCAGGTCGACACGTCGATGGCGAGCGACGACCGGCTGCTCGGCCTGCTGCTCGCGCTGTTCGGCATCATCGCGCTGATCGCCGCCCTCTACGCGATCGCCAACGTCACCGCCGCGCGGGTGCTGGTGCAGCGGCGCGACATCGCCATGCTCGGCGCGCTCGGGTTCACCCCCGGCCAGGTGGTCTGGGCGCTGCTGGCCGAGCAGACCGCGCTCGGCGCCGCCGCCGTCGCGGTCGGCCTGGCCGGCGCGTGGGCCGCGACCCAGACGCCCGCGTTCACCGGGCCGCCGGACGGCATCCCGGTCGCCCTCACCCCGCTGCCCGCCTCCTGGATAGCGCTGGCGGCGGCCGGCACCATCGGCACCGTCGCGGTCGCCACCGTGGTGCCCGCGTGGCGCGCGGGCCGGGTATCGCCGGTGGCGGCCGACGCCGCCTCCCCGCCGCGCGGCCGGCTGTCCCGGCTGGCCCGGATCGGCCTGCTGGTCCGGCTGCCGGTACCGCTCGTGCTGGGCGCCCGCGACTCCTTCAACCGGCGGCTGCCCGCCGCGCTCACCATCATCGGGGTGGCCATCCCCATGGCCATGATCGCGATCGCGCTGACCTGCTGGACCACCCTCGACGGGTTCAGTAGCGACCCGGGCCGGATCGACCTGGCGGCCGCGCTCACCGTCTACCCGGGCAGCGAGTCCATCGCGGCGGAACAGGCGCAGCTCGCCCGCGACCCGCAGATCGCGGCGGACTACCCCGGGGCCGAGTTCGACACGCTGCTGCCCGGCGCGACCGCGACCTTCACCGCCCGGGCGATGGGCACCTCGGGCCGCCCCTACCCGCTCGACGTGGCCCAGGGGACCATGTTCAGCTCCTACAACGAAGCGGTCGCGGGGCAGGGCCTGCTCGACCTGATGCACTACAACGTGGGCGACTGGGTCGGGGTCACGGTGGACGGCGTGCCGATGATCTTCCACATCGTCGGGCGGACCCTCGACCCGGCCAACAACGGCGATGTTCTCGACTTCGGCCTCGACGCGCTGCGGCTGAACAACGCGGCGGCCGAGCCCCAGTTCTACAGCCTGGTGCTCAAGCCCGGGGTCAACCCGGCCGCCGCCCGGCAGCGGCTGCTGCGGATCTCGGGCAACCGCGTCCAGGTGCAGCAGGCGGCCAACCCGGCCGACGGCCTCGGCGTGCTCCGGGTGGCGATCGTGATCTCCGTCGCGATGCTCGCCATCATCGGGCTGGCGAACCTGCTCACCGCCACCGCCGTCGGCCTCGGCGACCATCTGCACGAGGCCGACGTGCTGGCCGCCATCGGCCTCACCCCCCGCCAGGTCATGGCCACCCTGGTGGTCAACACCACCATCCTCACCGCCGTCGGCGCCGCCCTCGGCGCCGCCGCGGGCCTGGCGATCGCCCCGGTGCTGGTCAACACCCAGGGCCAGGCAAGCGGCCTCGGCTGGGGCATCGCCGCGCTCCCGTCGCCCGGGCTGATCGCGGCGCTGCTGGCCAGCACCCTGGTCATCGCGACCGCCGCCGCGCTCCTGCTCGCCCGCCGCGCCGCCGCCCGCGTCCCCGACCCGCTCGTCCCGCCCCGGCGTCCGCTCGTAACGCCTCACCCGGGCACCTGAAAAGATCAGATCCATCATCGTGAACGTGCGGTGGTCTCCGCGTTCACCGGCCCCGCATCCGAGGTTCTGCCGGCCAGCGTCCAACCCGCTTGCCGCACCGCGCGTGTCGTCTTTTCCTCGAACTAAGTTACTGATAACATCGTCTATACAGCCTGAAAGCAGGCGGGCCGCCGAGGTGCTGGCACACCACCGACGGCCCTAGACCCTGCCCTCACCGCGGTCACCCCGTCGGCCGACGACGAGTCCGAAGACGACGAACCCGTCCCCCTGTGCCGCACCTGCGGTGCCCCGGTCGGCATCTTCCCCGAGCTCGTCTTCAACTGGCGTCATTTCCGCGGCGACGCCGCAGCTTGCAGCGCTCACCGCACCTACGACGCCGGCCATGACGCTGAGGTCGCCTGGTACCTGCCCGACGAGGCTGCGGAAGAGTTCTAGCCAGTCCGCCGCAGCTCCCTGCCTCGCCGGATCCGGCAGGGCAGGGAGCGGGTTAGCTGACTGGCGAGCTCGGCCAGCGCCAGTCCGGTGTCCGCAGCCCAGTTCCTGAACTCGTCAGACGCCACCGGATACCCGGCGGAGTCGCCGACCCTGCCCCGAGTGAGGCGCGCCGGCCGCCCGTGGCTGAGCCGGTGCCATGAAGCACCGGCCACCGGGGAGACCATGGCCTGGCCGAAGATCCTGGCGGCCGCGCCGGTGCCGACCGCGCTGACGTCAGGGGTCAGGCCGGTGAGGACGCAGCCGAGATGGTGGGCGTAGTCCGGATCGGTCGTCGCCCGCGCTGTGATCGATCGCAGGGCGCCCAGCCAGACCTGGTTCAGGTTGCGGTTACGGATGAGCTGGACGATGAGCCGAGACAACGCCATGTCGGTGCGCAGGTTCTGCTGTACGCGTTGCTGGTAGCCCTTGAGCGAGGCCGCGTCGAGCCGGTCTGAATCGAGACGGCCGGCCGCGATGTCGGTCGCCCACCGCGCGCTGTGCAGTGCGTACTGAATCCCCTCGCCGTTCAGCGGATTGATCAGCCCGGCCGCGTCGCCCAGCAGCATCACGCGGTCTCCGATCAGCGGCAGACGAGGATCGTAGGTCGTCAGCGGGTGTCCGAGGACCTTTCCGCGCATCCGGGCGCCCCGCAGCCGGTGACGGACTGAAGCATCCTCGGTGATCAGCCGCTGCAGCATGTCGCGCAGATTGCGGGCGGACCGCGGATAGGTGGACACCAGCATGCCGACGCCCAGGTTGGCCGACCCGTCGGCGGCCGGGAACAACCAGTGATAGCCGGGAAAGGTGTCACCGCGGAACCAGATGTCGCCCTGGCCGTCGGGGCCTTCGACATCATCGAAGTAGGCCCGCACCGCCGTGATCCGATCCCGGCTGGGGGGCGCGCCCCCGCGCAGTGTGCGGGCCACCATTGAGTTGCTGCCGTCGGCTCCCAGCAGTAGCCGGGCGCGCAGCTGCCACGGGCCGGCCGTGCCGTCGCCCCGCACGGTGACCGCGTCCGGCTCCTGCAGCACCGCTTCCGCCTTCCGCCCTTCAAGGACGGTCGCTCCAGCCTGCCGCGCCGCGTCCACGATCCAGGCGTCCAGCTGCAGCCGAGGGATGACCCGGCCGTAGCCGGGAATCCCGGCGACCTCCGGAATACCCAGCAGGGCGGGCCGGTCGGCGTCAACGTGCAACGCCAAGGTGGCCATCGTCCTGGTCGCCCCGAACGCCTCCAGTTGGGCCACGCCCAGGTCAGCCAGTTCAGCCAGGGCCATCGGCCCGACGAAGTCACCGCATACTTTGTCGCGCGGGAAGCAGGCCCGGTCGACCAGTACGGTCCGGAACCCCCCGGCGGCCAGCCGCGCAGCAGCGGCCGCCCCGGCAGGCCCGCCACCGACGACGACGACATCGCAATCGTGCTCCTGCATCGTGATCCCTTCTGTCCCGACCTGGTGGAGGCCGTCAACGGGATGCCGATTCGTGCCTGGCAGGGGCGGCTGTCCTGCGGCCTCCCGAGGCGGCGCATCGCCGGTTTCTCTGTGCGTGCAGCGGCTCGGCAGGCCGTGCCGCAAGCCACATTGAGCAAGGTGGCGGCCCGGCTGTGATGCTGCCTGATGATGTCCCGGACGAATGCCGCTTCCGTGGCGAAGTCGCCGGTCACGACGTCATAGTACGGAGCGAGCTGATCGTAGGCTGACATCTCATGCGTCTCTGGTCATCATTCGCCATGCGCCGAGGGTCGTCCAGGCCGCCAGCCAGGCGATGATGACGCAGACGGCCTCGGTGGCCGACTCGGGCAATCGCGTGTCGCCGGGGCCCCCGACGCCTCCGGTTACCCCTGCCAGCCCCCCGGATGCCATCGGCAGGCCGGATGGTTCCAGGTGTGCCACGGCCAGCCCGACAAACGAGCGTTGCAGGTCCTGCAGACCGGAGATGCCGGGCGCGGAAAGGATCGGCGTCAGGATTATCTGGAACATGATGAGCAAGATCACCGGGCCGGTTCTCCGTCCCATCAGCGAGGCGAGCCCGAGTCCGAGGATGAATCCGACGGTCGCTTCAAGCTCGATCCACAGTCCGCCCTCGATCATGACGGAGGTCGGCGGGGAGCGGAGAATGCCGGTGTAGCCGGAGTACTGCTGGCTCGCGATCTTGACGGCCAGGGCTTCAAGCGGAGCGGGCGCGGCCTGGCCTGGGGTGGCTGACGACACCGACGCCTGGCCGGGCCCGCTGGGGCAGTCGACATCTCCCGGAACTGGCCCGTTGTCGAAATTGCAGATGACCAGCTCGGCGTGGCTCCCGGCCCAGTTCGCGAAGCCGGCGCGTGACAGGCCCGGAGGTATGTTCACGCCATTGTCAGTGACGACGGTTGGTGCGGCGAAGGCGCATACCGCGCAGAGGATCGTGTAGCCGATCGCGACCAGCGGCACGACGATCGCCAGTCCGGCTGGGATCCGGGCCAGGTACAGCGCCAGCCGGGAGCGGCCGGTCACCACTAGGTGCCGGAACATGCCCTCGGTGAGGTCGCGCGATCCCGCCGTGCAGCCCAGCGTGGCGGCGGCGATGAAGCCGAAGGTGGGCAGGAAGCCGGCCGCCAGGACCCCGAAGATCTGGTCGCCGCCGGCGGGCGGGCTGGTGCGCGGGAAGAACGCATGGCCGAGGAAGCGAATGAAGAGGAAGAGTGCCGGGAACCCGATGTTCATCACGATGAGGGCGATCATGAGGCCGCGCCGTTTGCGCAGTTCCATGATCCTGGTGGCGATCATGCCGACGGTGGGAACCGGGGATCCCCGGCGGTCGCGGGAATGACCAGCGGGCGTCGACAAGGGTGCCTGCTCCGGCGCGGGCACGCCCCTGGCGGGCATGGTCGTCATTCCGGGTCCTCCAGCCTGGTCGTGACTTGCAGGAACCACGATTCGAGCGAGGTCTGGACTGGCTGGAGCCGGTAGACGGATATTCCGCCTTCGACGAGAACGCGGTTGATCTCGGCGATGAGGTCGCGCCCCGCGCCCGCCGGCAGCGTGATGTCCAGTCCCAGCGCCGAAGGCACGGCCTCGACCGCGGGCACCGAGGGCGGTGCCCGCGAGCAGCGAACGGGCCCAGCGCGGTTCGGAGCATTCGACCTGAAGTGCGAGCTGCGCCCCCGCCAGCAGCTCGGAGATCGGCCCCTGCGCGATGATGCTGCCGCGGTCCACGATGGCGACAGCGTCACAGGTCCGCTCAACCTCATCGAGGAGGTGGGAGGACAGCACGACGGTGCGGCCCTCGGCCACCATCGAAAGGATGATGTCGCGCATCTGCGCCATTCCGGCCGGGTCGAGCCCGTTCATCGGCTCGTCCAGAATGAGCATCTCGGGGTCTCCGAGCAGGCAAGCGGCGACCCCCAGGCGCTGGCGCATTCCCATGGAGTATCCCGAGACCCGGTCGTCGCCGCGGTGGGCCAGGCCGACGCGCTCCAGCGCCGGCCCGATGCGGTCCCGCGCGGCCGGCTCGCGTGCCGCCGCGAGAAGCCGCAGGTTCTGCCTGCCCGTGAGATGGGGGTGGAACCGGGGCTCGTCGACGATGGCGCCGACACGAGCGAGCGCCGCGTCGCGATGCCGCGGGACCGGGTATCCGAGCAGGGACATCGTGCCAGCATCGGCACGCGTCAATCCCAGCAGCACTCGGATGAGCGTGGTCTTGCCGGCGCCGTTGGGGCCGAGGTAGCCGAACGCCGATCCCCGCGGGACCAGGAGCTCAACACCGTTCACGGCGGTTTTCGCCCCGAAGCGCTTGGTGAGCCCGTGGGTCTCCACGGCCCAGCGGCACTCGTCGGCCAGCCTGCCTGGGGCACCCGTGACAGCCGTGGGGATCATCCGGCCCCGCGGGCGGTTACCGCTGCCGCCAGCGGCAGTCTGGCGAGCGGCGCAACGGTGGTGATAACGGCGGTCATCGGTTCCTTCCAACGGCGCTAAGGAAGAAGCATCAGGGGTTTGCTTGGTGTCTGGTGTAAGAGCATGCGACACGGAGGCGGGAACGTCTTCGGCGCCGAGGGTGGAGCTTTGCCAGTCCCCACCACTAACCCCGGGTGGAGGCGTATCCACCCAGCGATAGACCGTGTCTCGTGCCTGAAGGTGATGCCGTCCGGGTCGGCGCGCCCTAACGTTGAGCAGGTGAGCGCAGATCCCCGCGGCCAAAGTCGCCCTCGCCACGCTGCGCAGGGCGCGAGCGCAGCAGGAGGCAGCCCACCGGTGGCTGCGCCGCCTCGCTCCACCGCTCTTTGTCGTGGTGGCAGCGGTCGTGTTCACCAGCGGCCGGAATCCGGGGCCCGCGAGTCCGCGACGTAGGCACCGCGATTGCCGTGGCCGGGCTCGCGCTGGGCGGGCTGAGTGCGCTGAAGGTCCGCTATCGCCGCGCGGCGGTCCGCATCATCTTCGCCCTCATGCTCCTGGCCAGTTCGGCGGCGCTGATGAGACTGCAACCGGATGGACCGGGCCTGGCCGGGCTCCTGACGGGTCTCGTGCTGCTCCCCCCACGGGTGCCAGACCGCTTCCCGATCGCCGCGACGATCGCCGGGATCGCGTGCCTGGCGGCGCTCGTGGTAGCCGTCAGCCACGACTCACCGGCCGCGGCGCTGCTGGGCGTCATCGCGATCGTCGGCTTCCCCGGCATGACGTTGCTCGCGAGACGGCTCGGACAGGCCAACCACCAAGCCGAACGGCTCCTGATCGAACTGGAGGGAACCAGGGCCGCGCAGGCGCAGGCCGCCGGACTGGCCGAACGCCAGCGGCTCGCCAGGGAGATGCACGACGTGCTCGCCCATTCCCTGTCCGGGCTCATGCTCCAGTTGGAAGGCGCCCGGATGCTCGCGGCCGATGACCCGGGCGATCCCCGGCTGCCAGGGATCATCGAGCGTGCCCATCACCTGGGCAAGTCAGGGCTCGAAGAGGCCCGCCGGGCGATCGGCATGCTGCGCGACGACGAACTGCCCGGGCCCGAGCGCCTGGCCAGCCTGGCCGCGCACTTCCAAGAGGTCAGTGGCGTCCCGTGCCAGTTCACGGTGTCCGGCCACGCATGCGAGCTTCCGTCGCAGGCCCGGCTCGCGGTGTACCGGGTAGCGCAAGAAGCCCTGACGAACATCACCAAGCACGCCTGCCCGGAACGGGTCGAGGTGCACCTCGCGTTACGAGCCTCGCCACATCCGCCTGACGGTCGAGGACTTCGCGATGAACAGGGAACCGCCGCAGGCGGTCGGCGACAGCCCCGGCTACGGCCTGACCGGGATGCGCGAGCGGGCCGAACTGCTCGGCGGCGAGCTCACCACGGCCATGACGCAGGGTGGCTTCCGGGTGGAGTTGCGGGTGCCGGCGTGAACCAGCCGATCCGCGTCCTCATCGCTGACGACCAGCGAGTGGTCCGTGAAGGACTGGCGCTGGTGCTCGGCCTCCTGCCCGAGGTCGAAGTCGTGGGCTCCGCCTCTGACGGTGACGAGGCCGTCGCCCTGGCCGCTGACCTGCTCCCGGACATCGTTCTCATGGACCTGCGGATGCCCCGCTGTGATGGCGTCGAGGCCACCCGCCTGCTGCGTGAGCGCGTGCCAGAGACCAAGGTCGTCGTACTTACCACCTACGCGGATGACCGGTCGGTGATAGACGCCCTGCGGGCTGGCGCACGCGGCTACCTGACCAAAGACGCGGGCGGGACGGAGATCCGCCACGCACTCAAACAAGTCCTCGATAACCGCGCGGTGATCGACCCCGCCGTTCAGCATCACGTTGTCGACGCCATCGCGACACTATCGCCGGCCCATGCCGCCCGATCACTCTCGCCTCTTCCCGCGGGCCTCACTCCCCGGGAAGCCGAGGTACTGTCGCTGATCGCCACCGGCATGTCGAACCGCGAGATCGCGGTGCACCTCGTCCTCAGCGAAGGCACCGTCAAGAGCCATATCAACCACCTGCTCGCCAAGATCGACGCACGCGACCGCGCCCAAGCGGTCACCTACGCTTATCAGCGCGGACTTGCCCCGCCACGGGAACATCCCGGCTGAAGATCCCCGCCTGGCTCAGCCCGCCGAACTGCAGGCTAATTCAGATCGATATCCGGCGCGTCTGGGAACTTCTTGAGCAGTTGCTCCTTGTACCTGGGGTATGTGCTCTCTGAGCAGTTTCGCGACTTCGGGGACGGGACGGCCTGAGCGGACCAGGTCCAGCGCCCGCTGCCGGAACTCCGGCGGGTACGGCCTCGCCATTGCGACCACTTCTCCTCTCGGAAGCAGCCACATCCTCTCAACAAACTGTTCCGGAGAACCGGGGCATGATCAGCTGACTTGAGGTGGCTACGAGTACTGCTCGGCCAGCGGGACTCGCTAAGGCCGTCCACCCTGTGGGATTCACGCGGCATAAAGGGACGGAAAGGCTCAGTGGGCTGCGCACAATGGCCGGTAGTGGGTTGCGTCGGCGGACCAGGCCCTGCCGGTATGGGGATCGCGCTGCTCGTTCGGGTCGAGCCCGTCGTAGCCCCAATCGGTGGCCGGCTCGCCGCACAGGGCGCACGGTGTGGCCTTCGAGTTTCCGACCGGGATGCCGTCGCCCTCGGTCCGCCGGACCCGAATCCAGATCATGACCACGAGTACGGCAACGTGAATTACCGACACCAGGACGATTATCGCGGTCAGATTGCTTTTCACTTTGGTCTTCCTTCCTCCCCGGCGCCATCCGTTCGCGGCGACTTCCTCCGGCTCCTGCTAGATGCTGTCCTTGGCGGGCGCGGGCACTGGCTTGACGCCGGCCCGGCGGGCCGCCTCGTTGAGCTCGGTGAGTCCCTTGTGCAGTTGCATGAGGTCGCCGAGGCTCATGCCGAGCTTGGCCACGACCGCGGGCGGCACGTTCAGCGCCTGCTCGCGCAGGGCGCGGCCCTTCTGCGTGAGGTCGATGCGGAGCTGGCGCTCGTCGTGCGGGTCGCGGCTCCTGGTGACCAGGCCTGCCGCCTCGAGGCGCTTGAGCATCGGCGAGAGCGTCGGCCCGTCCAGCTGGAGCATCTCGATGAGCTCTTTCACCGCGAGCGGCGACTGCCCCCACAGGGCCAGCATCACCAGGTACTGCGGGTGGGTCAGCCCCATCGGCTCCAGGATCGGCCGGTAGATGCCCAGCACGCTGCGCGCCGCGATGGACAGGGCGAAGCACACCTGGCGCTCCAGGGCGAGCGGGTCGCCCGGTATCTCGGGCAGCTCTGCTCGGCTGTCCGCGTCTGCGGTGATCTCCATTGCGCCCTTCTAGCAAGATCCGGGATCGCTGTGCGCCATAACCATTATGACACTATCAGTTAATGCACTATCGAAGCAAGCGGCCGATAGGCCAGTGGAGACGCGCCCGGCTGACAGAACCCGTTGCCGACAAGCGGAGACCTGGCGTAACACTGCGGCGGGCCCCTCTATCGCAAGCCAGGTGGCGACGTCGGCGCAGTTGAGCTCATCCTGGATGATCGAGCTTGCCATGACCTGTCCCTGCCACAAGCGACCGTGATGGTGCAGGCGACGGGAGTCAGACTGCACCACAAGCTTTGAAGGGTTCGGGTGCGGTGCCGCTGACCTGCGATTTTGCCGGTCGATGGTGTTCGGACCTGCCCGTGAGTGGCCGTTGATCGCCGCGGTCTACCGTCCGTTCGGGCACGTAGCGGCGCGTCTCAGGTGCTGTGCCTCGATGTCGATTGCCAGACTGGCCATGATCGAGGACCGGCACGCGGGCTGAACTGAAGCTGGCCCTGGGCTGAGCGAGGAACCGAGCGTGCACGATATCCACCGATATGTTTTTAAAAGTTCTGCTAAGTCGAGGTTTGTGACTGCACACATAGCGACTCTTCTGGCCGGGCGCATCGAAGTGGAGCCGCCCAACGGATAGGAGTCATTGGGCGCCCGCCCTTGGGTGAGATCCCAGTCGGCTTCTGCGACCCCTCCACGGAGGATCTTGCTAAGTATCCTTAATCATGGTTACATTCAACCGTGGTTACAGCTTAAGTGTTGTTTATTGAAAGGACGAGTGCTATGACGCTGAACTGGCTGCGAGAGGTAGTCGAATCAGGCCGAACCGAGCTGAAGTTTGCAGATCTTAGTGCACTGGTTCCGCCAAAGAGCCTGACGCTTCAAGCCTCAAATATGGATAAAAAGCCTGCCAGGTTCGAAGTCTTTCAATGCTATGACTCCCTCACTAACATGGTGCTTCGCAAGAAGCGACTTCCCGAGCTTACGTCCATCGGCTTCAAGGTCGATGCTGTAGCCAGAAAGGGCAAGAAGTATCACTCGGAGCATAAATGGGAACTGCCGACACACCGAAAGTGGCTGAGATCCTCCACGGCGTACGTCTTTATGGCGGAAGGGAATAGCGAGCGATCTGCCCCAATTCGCTCAGCACGCAAAGGCACTCTGACTATCGAAAAGACTACTGAGGGCGGCCTTTCAGTTCCGATTCCTCATCTTCCCGCTGCGGTCCCGGGTATTCAGTTCAAGCGGTTCGGAAAAGGAAAGGTGGTCTGGGCGGTCGACCCGGTGATGCGGGTGGATGTCATCACCGGCTCAGATCTTGCGGAACATACGATCAATCTTCTCCGAAGCGCAACGGAATTTAATGATGATCTTCGCGCGCAGTTCGAGTCGGATGAAAACGCGTTCCTCGGGGAGCTCAATGCCTTCTTTAGAGGGCCCGCAGACTGGTCGTTCGAGGTACCGGCCGAGCTAAGCGGAGATGAGGGAGGAACCTCAGAGTTTGACATCAGCCTAGTCGCGGAGTCGGCTGGGCGTGGCTACTTCGCACTCAAGATCTCGGATCCAAATAATCCCGACGAGTCGGAGATTAGTCCAGGTTTTTCTATCGAAATTAATGTTGAACAAGATCATATGATCCTCAATATGACCACTGATTTCACTGACATGGAGATGCCAGAGGTTGCGATAGCCTGAGATGGCGGTCAGCATCAAGGGCCGTCAGTTCATCTACACAATCCATGCCGACCCAACGAAGTATCAATTGCCGTGCGTCGAGGAAACGCCGGGCACGCCGAACGGGAAATCTGCGTGCGGTCACTCCACTACAGCGTGGTGGCTCTTGCATGCCAGAATCGGCAGGGTCGTCTTCTTCGCGAGGACGGTGGCCGGGGGTACAACCGGAGCCGATGAACTGGCGGCCATGCAGACCGAGACCGCTGAAAGCAGTTACACAGATCGTCGCCCGTAGCCGTAAAAAGGGCGGGATCCGCCTAATGTGCATCCGGGAAACTCGGCGTTCATCCATCGAGGCGCTCGTAGTGGGTTGATCTGCGCTTCCGCCACGGTTGCGGGGAATGGGCGGGTCGTGCAGAGGGTGCAGGTGTTTGGCGGGTGGGGGCCCGGATCGCCCCGCCCGCAGGTGCTGGACAAGTTGAAGCTACATCCCGCTTTGAGAAGACCTCGCCGGTCCCGGCTGGCGGATCGTCACGGCTGGGTAGTCGATCGCGGTGTCCGCCTTTCTGATCGGCCGCGGGTGAATCCAGGTGCCGGGCACCGGGACGCCGACGGGGTGGACGAAGTCGTCAGGCAGCCAGCTCATGGGGTGGTGGCCGGTTCACGATGAAATCCGGCGTCGGCGCAGGCGAACTCAAGGGGCCGGCCCCGAAGGCTTCGACGGGGCCGAGCGCGCCTGCCGGGTGCACGCCGTCGGAGACCGCCTTGGCCGCCGCCCACGCGAGGATCGACGCGGTGAACGAGTAAGGATCCCCGCCCACCAGGTGCACCGTGGCCAGTTCCCTGCCGCTGGCGTCGCCTGCCACGGCCACCACGTCCGAGCGGATGGCGGTCGTTGTCCCGGGGGCGCCCCGGTTGCGCTGAATCCGCCGGGCCGCGGCGTCGAGAGCCTTGTGCACCCCAGGCAGGCGGCTGGCCGGCGCGGTGAGCACGGATCCGTAGTGGACGAGCGTCGTCGCGCGGCCGAACCAGCCGAGGTAGACGCTCACGTCGGTGAGCGACGCCTGTCCGGGAGGGCCGTGCGGCGCCGCTTCCGGCCGTAGCCTGGGCAGCGCGAAAAGCTCCGATGAGCCGAGTGAGTACGCTTCCCGTTTCCTGCCGTCAACCATGAACGAGGCGACGTGCGCCGCGGTCGGCTCGCTCACGATGCGGCCGCCGCGGAAGCCGTACCCGGGTTCGAGCAGCATGCCGATCATTGATGCGCGAGTACCCGCGCTTGTTCCCCGCCGCAGGTCCCCGCGCACGAAATAGCCGACCTGCACCCGGGCTGCGCTGGGCCCGGCGGACTGCAGTGCGAGCGCCCCGGCCAGGTTCCCCGGCACGTAGTCGTAGCCGAAGGCGGTCAGCAGTACCGCGCCAGTCTGTTGGGCGCGCGGGCCGCATTCCTCAAATACCTGGCGGATGAACGGGGGTTCCCCGGTGGAATCCAGGTAGACCGCGCCCGCGTCCACCGCTGCGGCCACGACGGGCCGCCCCACCTTCATAAACGGTCCGGCTGTGGACACGAGGACGTCGCCGGCGCCGATGAGGTCCCGCAGCGACCCGGGCCTTTCGGCTGACGCGACCGCCGTTTCCAGCTCGGTCCCATCGCCTGCCCGTCCGAGCCGGGCGGCGAGCGCGGTCAGCCGGCTCTGGTCACGGCCCGCCAGGACCGGGCGCGCCCCGCGGGCGATCATCGCTTGCGCGGTCAGCGCACCCGTGTAACCCGTGGCCCCGTACAGCACGATCCGACCCGGCATGACATTAACCTATCCGCGTTAAGCGGCTACCGGCAGTCCGCCTCGATGAGTGCCTTCACACGCCCAACGATCACGTTCACTCCCGTCCATTGGACGGCCCCGGGCCCCTGCGAGCGAATGGCGCCGCCGGTGCCGCGCCGCGGCGGCCGGGCGACGTATTGGACAATTGCGGCGTGGGCTTGACGCTGGAGATCGCCGGGGCGCTGGAGATTACTGACTTGCTGTGGCGAGGCTCCCGGCCGTCAGCCTGACGGCGGGGAGGCAACCCGGCACTTCAGCTTTCTTGCCCCGCTGGTCTCGATCGACAGCCCGGCGTCGAGCGCACTGACTCGCGAACACCTCGGCTGGCTGCCGACGCACCCTGGACTGATCGCGGACATCGAAGAAGGCCGCTACTTCAAGCAATGAGCGCGATGGAAGATGCCGCGGACACCACTTCCCACTCCGATGAGGGTAGTCAGCATAACCCCGAATTCAAGGATGCTTGCCAGCCGTGCCGCTGTGATCGGCGGTACTTCGGGGATGGATCTCGCCACCGCCGGGTCGCCGCCGAACTCGGAGCGTCCGTGACAGTCGTGCGCGAAAGCCCCCGGCCGGATCGCACGGCACCCACTCAGAACTGGACGATCTGCGCGCTTCGGCTGTGGCCGTAGTCACTAGTTGGGTCACTATTTTTGGGGTTTTCCCACCCGCCCGTTAGCGGCTGGTGCATGCGTTCCCGAGGTTGTGGCTGGCCGTCTGTGAAGGCGGGTAGTGCTCAGCAGTTCGTCCGGCGTCTGCGGCAGCAGCCCGGTCACGGAGTTTCCTGCCTCACCCGGCGAGTTTCTGCACGACGCTGACGCCGTCGCCGATGGGGAGCAGGACCACTGTCACCCTCGGGTCGGCGGCTATCGCGTCGTTGAGGGAACGGATCGCGGTGACGCTCGGCCCGCCTGCGCGGCCGTCGGTGACGTCGCCGCCCTGCAGCATGTTGTCCAGCAGGATCAGGCCGCCCGGGCGCAGGCGGGTCAGCACCTGTTCGTAGTACTGGCCGTATCCGGTCTTGTCGGCGTCGATGAACGCGAAGTCGAACTGCTCGCCGGGCGGCAGCGAGCGCAAGGTCTCCAGGCCCGGGCCGATCCGCAGCTCTATCCGGTCCGCGACCCCGGCTTCCTGCCACGCCGCACGGGCGATCGAAGTCCACTCCAGGCTGACGTCACAGCACAGCAGGCGCCCGCCCGGACCCAGGCCCCGCGCGACCGCCAGGGCCGAGTAGCCGGTGAACGTGCCGATCTCTACCGCCCGGGTGGCTCCCATCGCCCGGACCAGCATCTCCATCAGCACAGCCTGGTCGTCGCCGATCTGCATTCCCGCGGCGCCGCCGGTTCGCTCCCGCGTGACGCGCTGCAGCTCACGCTGGCGCGCGTCCGGCCGGGTCGAATGCGCCGCCGCGTACTCGTCGACCGCCGCGTCGATGAACTGGCTCCGCCTGCCGGCGGCCGGTGCATTCATACCTGTCCTGTCCCTTCAGCCTGGCCTGCTGCCTGCCCAGGACACCATCGTCTCACCAGCGGCCCGCTCTCGCGCCCCCCGCAACGCACCTCTTAACCGGCCCCGCGCTTCGTCAGGAGGCTGGATCCTTCAGCATCATCCCCGGCTGCCAGCTCGGCGCGCGGATGGACGACTACGCCATGCCCGAACAAGCAGTCGCTCCCCAAAGAGCAGACCTGGCCCAATCGGCATCAGGGAAGTTCCGTCGGCCTGAGTTCAGGCCCCGCTCCCAGGAGCGCCTGACGGCTAACCCTCTCGATGCGAACGAGGCTTCCATGGCATTCTTCAGGCCGAGCGGCCTCCAGCGGGCTGGCATGATGCAGCCTGGTGACGACGTTGGAGCCGGCCCAGTGCGGCCCGGCGGACCGTGTGATCTGGTACGTCAGACGATCGCCGCTGTCTGCTGGCTGGCGTGCAGCGTGGCCGCTTCTTCGGGGGCCAGGCCGGCGTCGTTGTCGGCGAGGATCTCGCCGTGACGGACGCCGACGGTCTTCAAGAAGCGCTGCTGGCCGAGCGTCAGCGCGATGAAGTGGCCGAGCTCGATGAGCTGGGGCTCGGTGAAGTGCTCGTGCAGACGGTCCCAAAGATCGTCGTCAGCCAGGGCGGGGTCCCAGGCGATGGCCATGGCCCAGGCCAGCGCCGTCCGCTCACGGTCGTCGAACCACTCCGAGGTCTCGAAGTCCAGGATGTCGTCGACCTGCGATTCCGTGGCGCCCTGCTGCCTGGCGAGGACGGAACGCTGGCCGCCGCAGTACTGGCAGTCGACGGACTTGGCTATGTAGAGCCGGCAGAGTTCCTTGATCGCGTGGTCGGTGACGCCCTGCCGGAAGAAGGCCTCCCAGGCGTTGTTGAACGCCTTCATGACCGGCGGGTTGTGCAACCGGATCGCCTGGCTCTCCGGTCGCGGCGTGCCGAACAGGCGGGCACGTTCCATGATTGCCGCGAGTTCGGGATCGTCGACGGTGGCGGGGTCGACGTAGCTGATGTGGGTCATTGGCCTGTCCTCACGCGGTCCGATCGGGTCTAAGCCAAGCTTGCGCCGGCTGGGATAAGCTGTCCAAGACATAATTCGGCTAGCTTCGATCGTGAATCGGTATGGAACTCCGGCAGCTGCGCTACGTCATCGCGGTCGCTGACCATCGCCACTTCACCCGGGCGGCGGCATCGGTTCCGGTGGCCCAGCCCGCGCTCTCGCATCAGATCAAACTCCTGGAGCAGGAGCTCGGCATCGAGTTGTTCGAGCGCTCGCGCAGCGGTGCGCGCCTGACCGAGGCAGGGGAGATCTTCCTCCTGCGAGCTCGCCGCGCTCTGGCCGAGATGGACGCCGCACGCGAAGAGATCGCCGCCTTCAAGGGCCTTACCAGCGGGCGGCTCCTTCTCGGCGCGATGCAGGCGCTGGCCGGGCTGGACCTGCCCCTGCTGCTCGCGGCGTTCCACGCCGCCCACCCGGGGATCGACGTGTCGCTGCGCGAGGACTCCACCCGCGACATGTTCACGATGCTCGCACGCGGTGAGATCGACCTCGCGATCGCCGCTCTGGATGTTGGGCGCCCCGCGGGCCTGGACGCTGTCGCGCTGGTTCGGGAGCCGGTGCTGCTGGCGCTGCCTGCCGCGCACCCGCTCGCTTCGCGCGACGCCGTCGCCTTGCGGCTGCTCCGGCACGAGACGTTCATCCTTTTCAAGCCGGGCACCGGGTTGCGGGCCGTCTCCGACCGGGCGGCCAAGCGGGCCGGGTTCGTCCCGCGGGTGGGCTTTCAGACCGGCAGCCACGACCGTCTGCTCGCGCTTGTCAGCGAGGGGCTCGGGGTGGCGTTCGTTCCCGCCTCGGTTGTCAGCGACCCGCGACCGCCCGGGCTTGCGGTCCTCCCGGTGTCGCCCGGCGTCGAACGCACCGTTGGCGCGGTATGGCGCGCCGACCACCGGCACACGCCGGCGGCCAGCGCGTTCCTGTCGCTGCTGCGCGATCACGCAAGACCGCCAGCCATCAAGGACTGACCTGTTCGGTCAGGGAATCGCCTGTGACATGGCCGTACAGGAGCTCGACGAGTTGCGCACTGAGTTCACCACCCGATCCATATGTTCTACCGTGAGTGGGCCGTGATCGTGGAGATCGAGCGCCATCCGGAGATGGAGACCTACGCGCGGTCGCGCCCGTCAGGCCGCAGCGCCAGCAGCGCCACATGCAGCGACGCCCGAGACTCCGCATCGCCCAGCGACACCCTCAGCACCGCTTCGATAACCCGCAGCCGCTGGTAAAACGTGGGCCGCGCCATATGCGCCCGCGACGCCGCCTGGGCCTTGTTCCCGCCGGCCTCCAGAAACGCAGCCAGGTCCTCGACCAACCGCGTCCCGTGCACCGCGTCATAACTAACCAGCGCCCCAAGCTCCCGGTCAGCGAACGCCCGCATCCGGGGATCGTCCCGCAGCTGATACAACAGTCCCCGCAGCCGCTGATCCGGCAACTGCGCCCGCGCCTCGAAGATCCGGGTGTGCACCGCCTCGGTCAGCTCAACAAACGCCACCTCGGCCCGGAACTCGATCAGCACCACCCCGGACGAGGCAGCCGCGGAAACCAAGGCCGCCGGCAGTGACACCGAATAGCGCCGCCCAAGCTCGATCGCCAGCCCCGCCACCCCGGCCGCGGCCAGCTCAGCGACATAGGAAGCCAGCGCCTGATCCGACTCCGGCAGCGCGATCCCGGTCGACAAGATGAGCTCGCCGCCGCGCAGCAGCCGGGCCACGTCGTCGGTCACCTCGACCGCGTGCACCCACCGCACCGGCACGTCCAGCCGGTCCGCCCCGGCCACCACCACGGGCAGGCCGCGCCGGACAACGTCCAACGACAAAACCTCACGGAGGGTGATCAACACCAGGCCGACTTTACAACATGTAAAACCTACGCGGGAAATCCGTGACAGGTCGCACCTATGCCCTGCCGGCGGCCGGGGGCAGACTGGAAGGTATGTCTGATCTCATCGCCCGCCACCGCGCGGTCATCCCGAACTGGGTCGGCCTCTACTACAACGAGCCGATCGAGATCGTCAGCGGCAAGGGGTGCCGCGTCACCGACAGTCAGGGCCACACATACCTTGACTTCTTCGCCGGCATCCTGACCAACATGCTCGGCTACGACGTGGCCGAGGTGCGCGAAGCGGTCGAGCGTCAGCTCGCGACAGGCATCTACCACACCTCCACGCTGTACCTGATCCGCAGCCAGGTCGAGCTGGCGGAGAAGATCGCCAAGCTCTCCAGCATCCCGGACGCTAAGGTGTTCTTCACTAATTCCGGCTCCGAGGCCAACGAGACCGCGCTCGCCGCCGCGCTCACCGCGCGCAAGGCCAACCAGGTCCTGGCGATGCGGAACTCCTACCACGGCCGCACCTTCGGCACCGTCGCCATTACCGGCAACGCGGCCTGGAAGGCGACCAGCAACGACCCGTTCGGCACCCACTACGTGCACGGCACCGACAAGTCGCTGCCGCAGTTCCGTAACCTGTCCGACGCCGAGTACATCGACGCCTGCGTCGCCGACCTGCGCGCGCTCCTGCAAGCCGCGATCAACCCCGCTGACGTCGGCGCGCTGATCGCCGAGCCGATCCAGGGCGTTGGCGGGTTCACCATGGCACCGGACGGCCTGTTCAAGGCATACAAGGATGTCCTCGACGAGCACGGCATCCTGCTCATCTCCGACGAGGTGCAGACCGGCTGGGGCCGCACCGGCGAGCACTTCTGGGGCATTCAGGCGCACGACGTCATCCCCGACTTCATGACGTTCGCCAAGGGCCTGGGCAACGGGTTCGCGATCGGCGGCGTGGTCGGCCGGGGCGACCTGCTCGACGGCATCCGCGGCAACGGCGTCTCCACCTTCGGTGGCAACCCGATCTCCACCACCGCCGCCAACGCCACCCTCGACTACGTGCTCTCGCATGACTTGCAGGCCAACGCGCAGGCCTGCGGCGAGATCATCATCACCGGCCTGCGGGAAGCGGCCAACGAGCTCAAGACCGTCGGCGACGTGCGCGGCAAGGGCCTGATGTTCGCCGTCGACCTGGCCGACCCCGCCACCGGCGCGCCCAGCCCGCAGCTGGCCGCCCAGGCGCTCGAGGCGACCAGGGAGCGCGGCCTGCTGGTCGGCAAGGGCGGCCTGCACGGCGCGACCCTCCGGATGGCCCCGCCGCTCACGCTCACCCAGGACGAGGCGCGCGAAGGCCTGGGCCTCCTCGTCGAGGCTCTCCAGGCAGTCAACGCGGGAGCAGGGGCATAAGTAATGACGACGCAAGCAGCCAAGCACGTCACCCACTGGATCGGCGGCAAGCCCTGGACGGGCGAGGCCGAGCGCCGGGGCGACATCTACAACCCGGCCACCGGGCACGTCAGCGGCACCGTCGACTTCGCCAGCAAGCAGGACGTCGACGACGCGGTCAGCGTCGCCCGGCAGGCGGCCAAGGACTGGGGACGCGTCTCGCTAGCCAAGCGCGCGACCGTCCTGTTCGCCTTCCGTGAGCTGGTCAAGAGCCACGCGACTGAGCTGGCCAAGCTCATCACCGACGAGCACGGCAAGGTCGCCTCCGACGCGGCGGGCGAGGTCGCCCGCGGCCTCGAGGTGGTCGAGTTCGCCTGCGGCATCCCGCATTTGCTGAAGGGTGGGTTCTCCGAAAACGTTTCTACCGGCGTCGATTCCTATTCGATCAGGCAGCCCCTCGGCGTTGTCGCGGGGATCACCCCGTTCAACTTCCCCGCCATGGTGCCGATGTGGATGTTCCCGGTGGCGATCGCGGCTGGCAACGCGTTCATTCTCAAGCCATCGGAGAAGGACCCGTCCGCGTCCATCCTGCTCGCCCGGCTCTGGGCCGAGGCGGGCCTGCCCGACGGCGTGTTCAACGTCGTGCACGGAGACAAGGTCGCGGTCGACGCCATCCTCGGGCACCCGGACATCGCCGCGGTCAGCTTCGTCGGCTCCACCCCGATCGCCCGCTACGTTTACGAGACCGGCACCCAGGCCGGTAAGCGCGTGCAGGCCCTCGGCGGGGCCAAGAACCACATGGTCGTGCTGCCCGACGCCGACCTCGACCTGGCCGCCGACGCCGCCGTCAACGCCGGCTTCGGGAGTGCGGGGGAGCGCTGCATGGCGGTCTCCGCGCTGGTCGCGGTCGACCCAGTCGGCGACGAGCTGGTGGCGAAGATCAAGGACCGGGTCAGCAAGCTCACCGTCGGCCCCGGCGACGACGAACGGTCCGAGATGGGCCCGCTGGTCACCCAGGTCCACCGCGACAAGGTCGCGTCCTACCTGGACAGCGGCGTCGAGCAGGGCGCCACCCTGGCCATCGACGGCCGTACCCACCCGGTCACCGGCACCGGCCATGGCGACGAGAACGCGGACGGTTTCTGGCTCGGCCCGTCGCTGCTTGACCACGTGACCCCGCAGATGTCGGCCTACACCGACGAGATCTTCGGCCCGGTGCTCTCGGTGATCCGCGCCGACAGCTACGCCGAGGCGGTCGAACTGGTCAACAACAGCCCTTACGGCAACGGGGTGGCCATCTTCACCAACGACGGCGGCGCTGCCCGGCGGTTCGTCTCCGAGGCCGAGATCGGCATGGTCGGCGTCAACGTGCCGATCCCGGTGCCGATGGCGTACTACTCCTTCGGCGGCTGGAAGGCCAGCCTGTTCGGTGACACGCACATGCACGGCACCGAGGGCGTGCACTTCTACACCCGGGGCAAGGTCGTCACCTCACGCTGGCTCGACCCATCGCACGGCGGCGTCAACCTGGGCTTCCCGGTCAACTCCTGAGCGGGGTAAACAGCGGGGCTACCCCTGGCCGCCCTTGGGCGGCCAGGGGAAGAACATCGCGACCCGCTGCTGGTAGTCGCGGTAGCCGGGCCGCTCCTGCATCCGCGCCTCGGTCCGCTTCGCGCCGGTGGCGAAGATCAGCAGGTAGCTCATGGCCACCGGTGCCGCAACGGTCCACTCCCCGGGCGACGAGGCGGCAGCGGCCAGCCATGCCCCGTCCCAGACCACCGAATCGCCGAAGTAGTTGGGGTGCCTGGACCAGCCCCACAGGCCGGTGTCCAGCACGTCGGGCTTATCGTCGCCCAGCCGCTGGAACTGGTCTTTCTGGTAGTCGGCCAGCGCCTCGGTGGCGGCGCCCGCGAGCATGACGGCGATGCCCGCCGGGAACAGCCACCGACGGACGGATCGGGGCAGCGGGCTGGAGGCGGCGAGCTGGATCGGGGCGGCCACCAGCAGCTGGGACAGTCCCTGAGTCAGGAACACCTTGGCGACCACGGCCGCCGTTGAGTCACCGTCGAGGAACTCGGTGTACCGGGGATCCTCCTCGTCTTTGCTCCGGAGCCGCTCGATCATCTGCCACTCCAGGCGAGCTGCCCACGCTGCCGTCGCCGCGGCCAGCGTCCAGCGACGCCATCGGTCCCCGCTGCCGACGGCCGCGCTGGTCAGCGCGATCGCGGCCAGACCGGGCCCCCAGATCCCGTCGGCGTAGTCACGGCGCCCTCGGCGCACCGCCACCACCGCGGTCGCCGCCTGCATCGCCGTGGTCACCGCGGCCGATACCCCCGCCACCCGGCACAGATTCTTCAAGTCGACGCTCATGCAACCCCTATCTCCAGCTTCGGCCTCGCCGAACATCTCGCGTCGGCCCAGCCCAGTACCGCGGACCGCTCCCCGGGTACCGAAAGCCAGCAGTAAGCGCCGATATGGTCGCCGTCCGGCAGACGGCATACGCTGCCGAGATGAGCGCATTCACTGAGGCTGAGATCGAGTTTGTGAACAATCAGCGGCTCGGGCGGTTGGCGACGGTCGGCGCTGATGGGATGCCGCATGTCGTGCCGGTCGCCGTCTTCTACGACCCCGACGCCGATGCCCTGGTCATCGGGGCCAACGTGGCGTTCGGCGAAGCTGTTATGACCTCGTCAAAGAAGTTCCGTGATGCTCAGCGCCGGCCGAAGGCAGCCGTCGTGCTAGACGACCCGGGACCGCGCATCCTCGAAGTCCGCGGACAGGTCGAAACCCACTTGGACGGTGGCGAGGATGTCGGAAGGCGGGTCGGTGCACCGTTCCGTTTCGCCGCGGCGTGGATACACATCCGCCCCCGCCGCATCGTGGCCGTGGGCCTTAACGGCGGAGCGTTCGAGTCCTCTGCCCGCAACGTTGGGTGACGGCCAGTCCGTGGCAAAGCGTTCTTAGCCGCCTCGGGTTGTAAGCGGCAGGGGACGGTTCTCGACGACGCGTTTCATGACGATGGTCGACGTGAGGCGGTGCACGCCGGGCAGTGTGGCCAGCTCCTGGTCCCGTAGTGCCGCGAAGCTGTCGAGGTCCCGCGCGACGACCCGCAGCAGGTAGTCGGGGTCGCCGAACAAGCGCTCGGCTTGCCGGATCTGAGGCAGTTCGCTGACGGCTGCTGCTGTGCTGGGCCGTGTTCGGCATCCACGAGGCTGACCCCCGGCTGATCGTGCTGGGAGCCACCGGTGTCACAGCCAGCCTGCTCGTGCTCGCCCGCGTGTCGTGGCCGCGGGCAGGCCGGGCAGCAGCCACGCAACTGGCAGAAGCGCCGTAACCGCCCGGCAGCAGCTCAAAGGCCGCCCCGCGCAATGGTGACGCGAACCACCCGCGAGACAATGGCAGGCCGAGCGAGGAGAGCGCATGGCAGATGACCCGGACCGCCTGCCGCCGTGGGTGACCTGGGAGCAGCGGCCGTTTCCCGACGCCAACCTGCTTTTCCTGCCCGGCCGGGACCCGGTCCTGGTCGACAGCGGCTTCGTCGGCCACGCCGACCGGACCGCGGACTGGGTGCACGCCCGCACCGGACAGCTGACCCTGGTCGTCAACACCCACTGGCACTGCGACCATGTCGGCGGCAACGGGCTACTGCAGGCCGAGGGTGCGGGCATCGCCGCCGCCATCACCGACGCCGATGCGGTCGGCCGCCGCGATCCCGGCTGCTGCCAGGCCGAGTACCTCGACCAGCCCGTCGGCGCGCCTGGCTCACTGACGCCGCGCGGCTACTCAACCGGGCTCCCGACGCACTCGCCGCCGAATTAGTGGACTCGATGCTGCGCGGCGGGTCCATCGTCGCTCGGGAAGGCAGCATCTACGCCGCCGCCGAGCACGCACCGGTCACGCCCGAATCGCTTGACGTACCATTCCCGCGCGCCTGGCCAGTGGTATAGCCTCTCCGGGGCAGGCCCGAGCATACACAGAAGCCCGGCCGATGGCCCAGGTTCTCTGACGCGACTCAGATGTCACACATGTCGCGACTCAAGTCAGCCGGTACATCTCCCATCGGTGACGTCGTGGTTTCGACCAGTTCCGCGAGAAATTCGCGGGTCTGGGGGTCGACGGCGTAGATGACTGTCCCCGCCATTCCGCGGGTCAGCAGTACTTTGTAGATGTTCCGGATGTTCCGGTCATACTGCAGGTCGGTGACTGACCGCTTCTTGAATTCCGGGTCCTTATTGGCCTCCCGCACGGTAAGCGTCTGGCCATGGCGAGCGATCAAGTCTGGACCGATGATCACGCCAGACCAGTCATACTCAAACCCTTGGGCCGTGTAGACGCAGCCAACCTGGTCGAAACCGCCCTCCATGGTCGCCCAGAGCGCACTGGGCGGAGCCGCGCCGACGGCCCGATCGCCCTTCACATTCCACGGCATCGCCCAGTCGCCGATGCGCACATCGCTCACTAGCCGTCCGTCGTGGCCTGGATTGCTCCAGGGCCAGCAGTAGCCGGCGGATACGCGGGCCGAATAGCCTTCCGCCAGCTTGCCGCGCAGGATGTCTTGCATTTCCCACGGAGAATCGGCGAGGGTGACCTCGAAGTGGTCGTCGCCAATCCAAGGTTCGGGCCCGCCGCTCTCGAGGCCGAGCAGCCGTAGCACCCATTGTTCGTACTTGCGGCTGCCGCCGCACCGGAACTGGTCATCAAGCTGAACGTGATGTACGCGGAATCCCAAAGACGACGCATGCGACTTTATGGCCTCTACCGTTCCGACCTCCCCCGGCTTCACGACCTGATGCTCGTCGAGGAGGAAGACGGGTACCCGTGCTACGGCGATGAGTTCATCGATCTGGCTGCGGCCAGTTCGCTGCGCGGCGCTGGTGTAGCGGTTGGCGGACGTTTCCCGCAGGCGGTGGGCTTCATCGCAGATCAGGACTTCGATGTCGTTTCGCTGGGCGTCCATGAAGCTGTTGAAGTACTTGAACAAATCCTTAATGCGAGGCGAGCCCCGGCCCACTTGCCGCCTCATCGTTTGCGTAAAAGAACGGGAGCCTGTGGCATGCAGCGCGCTATACCCTTGACGACTGAGCTCACCTAGCAGCGATAGCGCGATGACGCTTTTTCCGCTGCCCGGGCCGCCAGTGATGACGACGACATCCTTGGCGTCCGAGCGCCGGGCCTTCTCGACCGCATGCATGACGATTTCGTATGCCACGCGTTGCTCGTCGAGCAGGGTGAACTGCTCACGATCTTTGATCTCGCTCGCCGCCAATTTCATGAGCTGCTTGGACGGACGAGCGGCGCTCGTCAGCAGCCGGTCGGCAGCTCCCGCCCCTTGGTCGGGTGCGAACTGATCACGCAGGTACTCGAGAAAGGCCCCTCGCCTGCTCTTGGTGAAGAGCCGTGTTCGTTCGGTCGTGGTGAATTCGAAGAGGTCTTCCACGTCGAGGTCGACCGCATTGTGAAGGTATGCCACGCCGCGCACGGCGGTGTCGTTGCCGCGCAGGGATGCCACGAAGTCGGAGATGTAATCGCAATATCCCTGTACTTGGAGTAGCGGATGCAGATGTTCGCGATGCGTTCCCGCCACTACCACGAGCTCTTCGCTGTCCTCATACAGCTCAGCTTGGCTCCATTGCTTGAGTTCCACGACCACATACGCGTCCCCGCCAGTGCGCCGGTCAACTCCCGCCAGCACTACGTCAGCCCGCTTGCTGCTGAGCGGGAGCTGATATTCAATCAGCATCTCAACGTTGCCCAGGCCAGCCTCCATGAGATCCTGCGCCAATACCGGGAGGCTGCGCCGCCAGGACTTCCGCTCAGATTCGGATGGCGACCGCCCCGTCGTCACCCGCAGATGATCGGCGATGATTCCAGCGAGTTGCCGTTCCATGGGTGAGCCAACCAAGCCCGCAGCGGAGACCCTGAACGCCGTCACATTTTCCCCAGGCAGCACGAAGAACTCGTGCGGGTGGGGGCATGTCCGCGATCATGGAGAATCGCCGGAAGCCTGTCGGGCCGCAATCCCTTGCAGGAAGCAGGTTACTCGCGACTGCCACCGCAGTCAGGACAATGGCGGAGCCTTGCGCGCGGACCCGCGGTAGGTCTCAACGTCGTAGCGGCGTCCGCTTTCGACGAGCTTCACCCGCGCTGCCTCGATCAAGTCAACGCCCAGCAGGTCGGCCAGCCTGACTAGATAGATGGTGACGTCGGCCAGTTCTGATCGCATCCGGGCGGCTGCCTGCGGATCGGCCATGACCCGCGCCGCTTCCTCGGGAGTCAGCCATTGCAACTCCGCGACGAGCTCGCCTACCTCACCGGCGAGCGCCATCGCCAGGTTCTTCGGGGTGTGGAATTGATCCCATTCTCGTGCGGAGACGAACTCCCGTAGTTGCACCGCCAAGTCGTCCAGGGTCACGTCGGCAACCGTACCGCCCCGCCATTGGCGCCAACCTGGTCCATGGCCTAAACCACACCTGATTCGTACTGCCGTCCCAGGATCTGGCCTAGCTCCTGCGGCGCAAGCTCTTGTCAGCCAACGCAGGGATGGTGATGTAGTTATCGGCGGGGTTGACCTCGGCTCCGGGGGCGACGATCTCGTCGATCCGGTCCAGGATGGCGTCGTCGAGCCGGATGTCGGCTCCGGCGAGGGCGGCGTGCAGGTGGTCCATGGTCCGCGGGCCGGTCAGGACCGAGGTGACGGCGGGGTGGGTGAGAACGAACCCTGTGGCCAGATGCGCCAGTGGCAGCCCGGTATCAGCGGCGAGCTTGGTCAGCTGCTCAACGGCGGCGAGCTTGGCCTGGTTAGCCGGGACGGTCAGGTCGAAGTCCTTGGCGCCGGCCTCCACTGGCGCGGTGGCCGCCGGCCGGGTCGGCCCGGCCGGATAGCCAGCCGCTGCTAAGCGGGCCATAGGTAAGGACGCCCATGCCGTAGCGCTGGGCGGTGGGCAGCACGGCCGCCTCGACGGTACGGGTGAGGATCGAGTATCGCGGCTGCTCGGTGCGGAACCGCTGGTGGCCGCCGCGCTCGGCGGCCCACTGGGCCTCGACGATGAGCTCGGCCGGGAACGTGGACGAGCCGATGGCCCGCACCTTGCCCGCATGGACCAGGTCCGACAGGGCAGACAGTGTCTCGCTGGCGTCGGTCCGCGGGTCGAAACGGTGCATCTGGTACAAGTCGATGTAGTCCGTGCCCAGCCGGCGCAGGCTGTCTTCCACGGCCCTAGTGACCCAGCGGCGGGAGCCGCCCGCGTGATTGGGATCGGTGCCCATGGGCAGCGCGAACTTGGTAGCCAGCACGACGTCGTCACGCCGGCCCGCGAGCGCCTTGCCCACGATCTCCTCGGACTCGCCGGAGGAGTACACGTCCGCGGTGTCGACCAGGTTGATGCCGGCGTCGAGCGCGGCGTGGATGATGCGGATCCCGTCGTCGTGGTCGGTGTTGCCATAGGAGCCGAGCATCATGGTGCCCAGCGCCATCCGGCTGACTGTGATGCCTGTCGCGCCCAGGGTCTGGTATTCCATTGGTGTCTCCTCTTCATTCCCGCGGTGATAAACTCTCCATTTACTGGAGAGAGACTCTCACTATTATGAGAGTGTTTATCCGCTTCTTGCTCACAGTGAGGGGTAGTCGGGATGGCGGCAGCGGACCTGCTGGCCCAGCGGCGGCCGCACCGGGTGGACGCGGCCCGTAACTTCGACGCGATCCTCGCGGCCGGGAGGAAGGCGTTCGCGGCGGGCGGGACCGACGTATCGCTGGACGAGATCGCCCGCCAAGCGGGGGTCGGGGTGGCCACCCTGTACCGGAACTTCCCATCCCGCGAGGACTTGGTCGAGGCCGTCTACGTCACCGAGGTGGACGAGCTCTGCCGGTACGGGGAGCGATTGGCAGGCCGGGGCGACCCCTGGGACGCTCTCGTCTCGTGGCTTCGGCGCTTCGTTGCCTACCTCGGGACCAAGCGCATCCTGCTGGACGCTCTGGACCGCGAGTCCGGGGCGTTCCGCGCCTGCCGCGATGCCCTGTACGCGACCGGGGAGCCGCTGCTGGCCAGGGCACAGGACGCCGGTCGCGCTCGGCCCCAAGTCACCATCGACGACGTGCTGCGGTTCCTGCTCGGTGTCACTAGCGTCCCGGTCCGCTCCCGGCGGCAGCGCGAGCGCCTGCTGGTGATGGCGCTGGCCGGGCTGGAGGCCTGACCGCCGCCGCCACGCGGGCCGCGGGCTCACCGGGCGGTGTAGCCGCCGTCAACCGGCAGCGCGATGCCGGTGACGTAGCTGGACTTGTTCGAGCACAGCCACACGATGGCGTCGGCGATTTCCTCGGGCTCGGCGATCCTGCCCAGTGGGTGGCTGACGAGTAGCTCCTCGTGCAGCTCCGGGTTCTCGTTGATCATCTCGGCGATCAGTGGAGTGTTGACGAGGCCGGGACAGACGGCGTTGACGCGGATGCCGAGGGCGGCGTAGTCGAGGGCGGTGCTCTTGGTCAGGCCGATCTCGGCGTGCTTGGAGGCGACGTATCCGGAATAGCCGCGAACGCCGACTAGGGCCGCGCCGGAGGAGATGTTCACGATGGCCCCTGATCCCTGCGCGACCATGAGCTTCAGCTCGTGCTTCATCGACAGGAACATGCCGCGCACGTTGGTGGCCAGCATCAGGTCCAGGGTCGCGGTTGGGTAGTCGATGATGGGGTGGGCGTCGTTGCCGCCGTCGACGCCGGCGCTGTTGACGGCCAGGTCGAGCCGTCCGCTGTCGGCGGCCGCGACCTCGACGGCGCGCCGGACGGCATCCTCGTCGTGCACGTCGGCGATGGCGTAGCGAGCGGTGCCGCCGGTCGCGGCGACCAGCTTGACGGTCTGCTCGAGGGTCGCCTGGGTGCGGCCGGCCACTGTGACGGTGCAGCCCTCGGCCGCTAGCGCGAGGGCCGCCGCCCGGCCGATTCCGGTGCCTCCGCCGGTGATAAGGGCGTGCTGGCCGGCGAACTGCAACGTGGCTGTCTGGGGCATTGCCGTGCTCCTTTCAGGAGCGTCATATCTGGAGTTATACTATCACTTTATTGGGGACCGAGTCTCATTTAGAACCTGTGCGGCGAGCGCCGTGGCTCGTAGGCGTCCGGCCCGAGCTGCCTCCTAGACACTTATGCAGCCAAAAGGCTACAGTCAGGATATCAGTGGTCCCCGGCAACGGAGGATGCGGTCGATGGGGATGCTCCAGCCCGGTGGCGACTGGCCCGCGTGAAAAGGAGTTCGATATGACAAGTGATGTAGCCGCCGGCGCGCTGGCGGAAGCGGCCGGTGAGCGGCAACCGGTGCGGTACGAGGTCCGGGGGAGCACTGCGGTCGTCACGCTCAACCGCCCGGAGTACCGCAACGCGCAGAACGGCGCACTGATCTACGCCCTGGACGACGCCTTCTACGCGGCCGCGGGCGATGACGCGGTGAAGGTCGTGGTGCTGAACGCGGAGGGCAAGCACTTCAGCGCGGGACACGACCTCGGCACGCCGGGGCGCGATCACCACGTCCCCTACGAGCGCCGGGCCGGCCTGTGGTGGTCGCACGTCGGCCAGGCGGGCGCCGAGCACCGGTTCGCCCGGGAGGAAGAGCTGTACCTGGGCATGTGCCGACGCTGGCGGGAACTGCCGAAGCCCGCCATCGCGGCGGTGCAGGGGGCGTGCATCGCCGGCGGCCTGATGCTCGCCTGGTGCTGCGACCTGATCGTGGCGAGCGACGACGCGTTCTTCGCCGACCCGGTGGTGAAGATGGGCATCCCCGGCGTGGAGTACTTCGCGCACCCCTGGGTGATGGGGCCCCGGTTCGCCAAGGAGTTCCTCTTTCTCGGCGAGCGCGTCGGAGCCCAGCGCGCCTACGAACTCGGCATGGTCAATCGCGTCGTCCCGCGCGACGAACTCGACTCCTGCGCGCTGGATCTCGCCGAGCGGATCGGGCGGATGCCCCGGCTGGGGCTCGCGCTGGCCAAAAAGGCCGTCAACCAGGCCGAGGACCTGATGGGCCTGCAGGCAGGAATGGACTCGGTGTTCGGGCTGCACCACCTCGCCCACGCGCACAATGTCGAGGTCTCCGGCGACTCGGTGAACGGGGTCGACGTTAAGTCCCTGCGCGAGCAGGGCTAAGGCCAGGAAACAGGAGCCAGGAAACAGGAGCAGGTCGATGACGATCACCGATGTCCTCAACGCCGGCGCCCGGGGTCCCGCCACCGTGCAGCGCTACACCGAACGCTACGGCGATGCCAGCCGTCCGCTGGCCGAGCTCGCCCGGATCGAGGATCCGGCTTTCTACGTCCACCCGTGGCCCATCTACGAGCGGCTGCAGGCCGAGGCGCCGGTCTACTATTACGAGCCGTTCAACACCTGGATCCTGACCAAGCACGCGGACGTGCAGTACGCGGCCCGCCATCCGGAGCTCTTCTCGGCCGCCCATGGCATCCTGCTCTACGACGGGGTGCGCCACAACAGCGCTCTGGGCGAACTCTTCGCCGGTAATGGCGACATGATCGGGCTGACCGACCCGCCCCGGCACAGCGAGCTGCGGCGCATTATGCAGCCCCCGTTCACTCCGACGTGGCTGGCCCGCCTGGAGCCGCGGATCGAGGCCTACTGCGACCAGGTTCTCGGCGAGATCGTCCCCGGCGAGCCGGTGAACTGGACCGACACGGTCGCCTCGCGGCTGCCCGCGCTGGTGATCGCGGCGATCTTGGGGATCCCCGATGACGACGAGGAGTTCTTCGCCCGGGTCCGGGTCTGGACCGATGCCACCGAGGAGCTGGCGAGCCGGGAGCAGTCCGCGGAAGAACTCGCGGCCACCGTGGCCGCGTTCGGCAGCCTGAATGAATTCATCGGGGAGACCTTCGACCGCAAACGGCGCTGCCCGGCCGACGACTTCCTGTCCTCGCTGCTGAGCGACCATCTCGACAACGAGAAGCTGAGCGAGGCCAACCAGATCGGTTTCGCCCAGCTGCTCATCGCGGCGGGGGCGGACACCAGCCGTTCCCTGCTCTCGGAGCTGGCCGCCCACTTCGCGATCTTCCCCGGGCAACTCGACTTGCTGCGCGCGGACCGGTCCCTCGTGCCCAACGCGATCGAGGAGGTGCTGCGGTTCGCTCCCGCTGCTCACGGCTTCGCGCGGCAGGCGGTGCAGGACGTGACGCTGCAGGGCCAGCAGATCACCTCCGGCCAGCGGGTGTGGCTGGCCTACGAGGCGGCTAATCGCGACCCCGACGTGTTCGACCGGCCCAACGAGTTCGACATTCGCAGGCCATCCAACCGGAGGAACGTCACCTTCGGGTTCGGCACGCACGTCTGCATCGCCGCCCCGCTGGTCCGCATGGAGACCAGGATCCTGCTGCAGAAGCTGGTGACCAGATTCTCCCGCTTCGAGTTCGCGGGACCGGGCCAACGCGCCGAGTCCTCGCTGCGCAACGGGTGGGTCGAGCTGCCCATGGTGTTCCACCCCTGATGAGCGAGCAAGCGATCGGGCTGGCGGCCAAACCAGCATCGGCTAGCGAGCTGACCGTGGGCGATGTGCGGCTAGCCTTCGTGCCCGATGGCAGCATCCGGCTCCCGCCGGTGCCCCTGTATGACGGGGGCACCCGGGAACTCTTCGCCGTCAACCGGCAGGCCCTCGATGCCGACGGCCTGCTGGTGATGAGCCTCGGCAGCCTGCTCATCGAGAGCCACGGCACGCGCATCCTGGTCGATCTCGGGTGGGGACCGTCCAGCCAGGACATCCCGCCCGGACCGGAAGGCCAACCTCGTGGCCGGATCACCGGCGGACTCCTGCTGAGCAACCTCGCGCGGTTGGGGCTCGGTCCGGCCGACATCGACCTGGTCGTCTTCTCCCACCTGCACGCCGACCATGTCGGCTGGCTGGCTACCGATACCCCCGGCGGCCCGCGGCTCACGTTCCCGCGCGCCGAGCATCGGCTGGCCGAGGCCGAGTGGCGCTACTGGTCTGATCCCGGCCGCGGCTACCGGTGGGGGTGGCCGACCCCGGCGCAGCTGGAGCTGCTGGGGACGTGCAGGTCAGTGCTGGAAGACGGGGCGGTTCTCGCCCCCGGCGTCAGCGTCAGGCTGACCCCCGGGCACACGCCTGGCCATGCCAGCATCGTTATCGTCAGCGGCCCGGAACGGGCCATCGTCCTCGGCGACACCATCCACTGCCCGCTGGAGATCTCCCATCCCGAACTGGCGCTGCTGAGCGATGTTGACCCGGTCGCCGGGCGGGCCAGCAGGGCGCTCCTCCAACGGGAGCTGGACGACGGGGCAATCGCGGTCGGCTGCCACTTCCCGGACTACGTCTTCGGGCGGGTCGTCCGGGACGACAGCGGCCGCCCGGCTGCATGACTTTTCCGACCGGGGCAGGCCCGGCCGGCCATGAGACCGCGGTACCGCGGGGAATCGGAGACAGCAAGGTGAATCGCTTCGCGGGCAAGACCGTCGTCATCGCGGGCGCGGCGGGCGGCCAGGGGCGCGCCGGGGCGATCCTGTTCGCCCGGGAAGGCGCCCGCCTCGCCCTGTGCGATGTGGACGCCGCTGGCCTGGCTGAGACCGCAGCCGCGGTCACGGCCGAGCGTCCGGACGCTGAGGTGCTCACCCAACGCGTCGACATGCGCGAGGTAGCCCAGATCCGCGAGTTTATCGAGGTCACCACGGAGCGCTTCCCGGTGATCGATGTCATCTACAACAACGCCGGGATCAACCACCTGGGCGCGATCGAGGACGCCACCGAGGAGCAGTTCGACCGGGTGCACGACATCAACCTCAAGGCCGCGTTCTTCCTGGTCAAATATGCACTGCCCGCGCTGAAGAAGTCAGCCGGCGCGTCCATCGTCAACGTTTCGTCCGGCGCGGGCCTGCTGGCGCCGGCCGACGGCAACTCGCTCTACTGCTCCTCCAAGGGTGGTCTGATCTCGCTCAGCCGGGCCCAGGCGCGGGATTTGGCGCCCTACGGCATCCGCGTCAACTGCTTGCTCCCCGGGCCCATCGAGACACCGATGGTCCGCGGCTTCTTCGAGGCCATGCCCGCCAGCGAGCGCGAGGGGGCGCAGGCCACGGTGTTGTCCCGGAGCATGTTCAAGCGCTTCGGCCAGCCCGCGGAAGTAGCCGCCTTCGCCGTCTTCCTGGCTAGCCCCGAAGCCACCTACATGACCGCCGGCACCATCCCGGTCGATGCCGGCTGGACCGCGGTCTGACGATCTGCCGGGCACAACACCGTCGCCCGCGACGCAAAAGAAGGGACACCCTCATGCTTGATGTGCTGGCGGAGGCAGAAGGCCACCTGCGCAGGCTCGCCCATCGCTACGCCGACGCCATCAACCGGGCCGACTTCGATGAGGTCGTTGCCTGCTACGCCCCGGATGGTATCTGGCGGGTACCGCCGCCGTTCAACGCCAATCACTGTGGCCGCGACAACATCAGGAAGCGGCTCGCGGACCGGCGGGCCCAGGTCGACCTGGTGGTGATGATGGTCGGGACGGTCGTCGCCGTCGAGGCGAGTCCCGGGCTCATCCGCGGGCGGACCACTATCCACGAGACCGGGCGGCTGGACACCGAGCGCGGGCTTGACGTCCTCGGGCTGTACGACGACGAGCTCATCCAGAGCGAGGGGGAGTGGCTCTTCGCGAGCCGGACCCTCAATCTGCTCGCCTACAGCGACGTCCCGTCGACGTACATCACGGTGAAGCAGCAGCAGGCCAGCTGACCGGCGTGACCCGGTCGACTGGGGAAACCTGGTTGACCGGGAAGCTGGTGAGCGGATAAGCCGGGGAGCTGCCCGGTCAGCTGCCCGATCTCGTCCTCGGACAGGTTGATCTCCCGCAGCACCTCCAGGGTGTCCTCGCCGACCAGCGGGGCGTGGCGGCGGACGCTGGCGGGCGACCGATCGAAGCGCGCGGGCGGGGTTATCTGCCGGTAGCGCCCAGCCGCGGGATGGTCGTGCTCGCTGAGCACGCCCCGGTGCTGAGCCGGGTCGTTGATGATGTCGTCGACCGACGGCACCGGCCCGGCCGGTATGCCCAGCTGCGCCGCCAGTTCGAGCCACTCCGCGGTCGTGCGGGTGGCCAGGATCTTGCCCAGGCTGGCGTAGACGGGCCGGGGGTTTTGCAGGCGATCCTGGAACCACGGGTCCGACAGCTCATGCTCGTGCCCGACCGCGTGGTAGAGGTCGCTCCAGCTCTGGTCGGAGTACGGCAGCATGGCGACGTAGCCGTCCTTGGTCCGGTGCGGACGGCGGAAGGGATTGAGGATGCGGTTGTAGCCCGCCTTCCCGCCGGGCACGACCGCGCGGGACAGGTGCTCCACCAGGTTGAAGCCGAGCACGGTGTCGAACATGGGGACCTCGACCCGCTGGCCTTCGCCGGTGCTCATCCGGTGGATCAGCGCCGCCAGCACCGCGTAGGCAATTGTCAGGCCGGTTACCTTGTCGCCGATGATGGTCGGCAGGTAATTGGCGGTTTCGGTGGCGGCCTCCGCCAGCGCGGGAAGGCCGGTCGCCGCCTGCACGATGTCGTCGTAGGACGGGAGGTCGGCTTCGCCGGACTCCAGACTGAAGCCGTGGGCCTCGCAGTAGACCAGACCCGGCCGTGCCGCGCCGATGCTCGCGTAGTCGAGGGCCAGTTTGCTCAGCGCCCGGGGCCGGAAGTTGGTCACGAAGACGTCGGCGGTGTCCAGCAGCTTCAGGAAGGTGGCGTGGGCCAGCGGGTCATGCAGGTCCAAGGCCACCGACCGCTTGTTGCGGTGCAGGTTCAGCGCTACGCCGGACAGTTGCGGGTGGGGGCCGCCGCCCATGACCCGGCTGTGGTCACCGTCGGCCGCCTCCACCTTGATCACATCCGCTCCCAGATCGCCCAGGATCTGGCACGCGTAGGGCGCCATGATGACGGTGGCCAGCTCGATAACGCGCAGGCCGGCCAGCGGGCCTGCCGCGGGCGGCGGCGAAGGACTGGATGCGGAATCGGTCATGGCCTGTCACCTTGATCGGGCTGGACGCTGTCGCCGGACAGCGCGCCGCGCATGTTCTCGATCTGGGCGGCCTTATTGGGCACCGGCGGGACGGGGACGGGAATCGTGCCGGGCCCGGCGATGACCAGCGACAGGAAAACCGGTCCCGTTTCGCGCAGCGCACCGTCGATGCCCGCCGCGAGCTCTTCCGGCGTCGAGAACCGCCGGGCGCGCCGGTAACCGGCGGCCAGCGCGAGCTTGACCAGGTCGGCCCGGCCGCGGCCAGGGACGCTCTGCCCACCGGAGGTCTCGTAGATTCCGTTCTCGAACACCGCATGGTAGAGATTGGCCGGCTGCCGGTCCCCGATCGACGCCAGCGTTCCGAGCTGCATCAGCAGGCTGCCGTCGCCATCGAGTACCAGCACACGATCATGCGGGCGGGCGATGGCCAGGCCGAGTCCGATGGATCCGGCACTGCCCATGCAGCCGACCACATTGAAGTTGCGGCTGTCGGCCTGGCCGAGGGCATTCCACGGTTCGACCGCCTGCATCGTGACCAGGGTCAGCATGTTCCCGCGGGCGCGGGCGAGGCCGGCCACCGCGTCGGTGCGCAGCAGGGGGCTGGTCACGCTGGCTCCGCGGTGGATGCCCCGACCAGCAGCGCGACCGGTTTGCGGTCGCGCCAGGCCTCGTCCATGGCCTGCGGGATAGCAGCCAGATCGTCGTCCCGGTCGAGCCGGTGATAGGGGATCTTCCAGGTCCGCAGGGTTGGCTCCAGCAGGTGGACCAGGCGGGTCGCGTGCTCGGCGGGAGTGATCATCGGGTCGCGCAGGAATTCGCCGATGAGCATGCACGCGGGCACCTTGGCATCCAGCGACAGGCCCCGGATGGTGTTCATGGCCGCGTAGAAGCCGGAGTTCTGGATCAGCAGCATCGGCCGCTGCCCGCCCAAGTACAGGCCGAGGTTCACTCCCATCGCCTCGTCCTCCGTGCAGACCGTGATCAGCTCTGGTCCGGGCGAGGCCGCCAGCAGGTCCAGCAGCGTCCGTTGGTGCGTGTCCGGGACGGTGATCATGTGCGTTACCCGCGCCTGGCGGATGGCGGTGAGCATCGCCCCGGGGTCGAGGGGAAGTGCCAGCGCACTGGGCGGTGCTGGCGCGACAGCCTGAAGGGAATGAGCCACAGGGATAGTGTAGCCCGATGGCTACGGTTGGTCCAGCAACGGTCCGGCGACTGTTCTGGCGGCCGCCTATAGACAGGTGTGCAGCCACATGGCTACGCTCGAATCATGCTTTCAGTTCCGCCATGCACGAGGGAGACACCGTGACGATTTCGGACGCAGAGGTGCCGGGCGCCGGCAGCCCGCTCGCCGGCCTGAAGCTCATCGACTCCGACACCCACTACTCGGAGCCCTATGACCTGTGGACCTCGCAGGCGCCCGCCAAGTACCGGGACAAGGTCCCGCACGTCAAAACGGGCTCCGATGGACGGCTCCACTGGTTCTTCAACGGCAACGAGATGTTCTCCGCGGGTGGCTCGAGCTTCGTCACCCGGGACGGGGAGAAGATCCCCTGGTACGAGAAGGACTTCACCACCTTCGAGGGGTGGAATGTCATCCACGAGGCGTCGTACGACCCCCGGGCCAGGGTCAAATTCATGGACGAGATCGGCGTCTGGGCGCATGTCATCTACCCGAATACCCTCGGCAACTCGATGGCCTGGTTCGTGGCCGATGAGGACAAGGACCTCGCTTATCACTGTGTCAAGGTCTACAACGACGCGGTAGCGGACTTCGCCCGCCAGGGGGCCGGCTGTTCCCCACCGCCGTCATGCCGCTGTGGGACATCGAGCTGTGCGCCAAGGAGGCCGAACGGGCACTCGGCGAGCTCGGCCTGCACTCCGTCGCCATGGCGGGCGAGGGGCACAAGGCCGGGCTGCCGGACCTCGGCCAGCCCGTATGGGATCCCTTCTACGAGGTCATCTCGCACTTCAAGGCCCCCATCAACATTCACATCGCGGCCGGCGTCGACGCCGCCGAGGTGGGCGCGGCGGCCAACTGGACCAAGACCGCCTGGCCGTCCCTGCCGTCCCGCGCGCACAAGCCCGTCAACTCCGTCAACATGGAGCTGGCGAACTCCCGGTTCGTGTCGAACCTGCTGCTCAGCGATCTCGCCTTCCGCTGGCCGGACGTCAAGTGGGTTTCGGTGGAAAGCGGCATCGGCTGGCTTCCGTACGTGTTCGAGCGGGTTGACTACGAGTTCCTGGAGGATTTCCCGTCCGACCCGGCGCCGGACCGCCCGCCGGCGAACGAGATGTTCCAGAAGAACTGCTACGCGACCTTCTGGTTCGAGAAAACCGGACCCCAGCGGCTGCTCGACGTGATCGGGGTCGACAACGTGATGTGGGAGACCGACTTCCCGCACCCGACGTGCCTGCACCCGGACGCCGTCCGGCGCTCCGCCGAAGTCCTGGGCAGCCTGGGCCAGGACGTGCTGCGCAAGGTCGTGCAGGACACCGCCGCCAACCTCTACAACATCCCCCTCAGCTGACCATCCGGCCGTACCGGAGCTGATTTTCGGTTCACTGCGCGATCACGGGGGCTGCCGGTTCGCCCAGGCCCGGCCCCGTGGTCGCGCAGCCGTGCCTGTTAGGGAGTTCAGAAATGCTCATCACCGATACCGCCGCTATGGAGTGGGAACGCCTGCGGGTCAGCTCGCGCAACATGCGGACCTCGCGCAAGCTGCTGCGCGAGGGCGAGGCGCTGCCCGGCATGGGGTTGTACGCGCTGCTGGTCAAGCTGCATGAGGGGGCCGAGAAGTTCACCGCCCCCCGGCACAGGCACAACTTCGCCCAGATCCGCATCGGCCTGCGTGGCCAGATGGACTTCGGCCCGGGCCTGAAATGCGGGCCGGGGGACGTCGGCTTCTTCCCCGGGGGCGCCTACTACGGGCCGGAGGAGATCGACGGCGCGGAGTACCTGCTGCTTCAGTGGGGCCGCGAATGGGTAACTCGCGCGCAAGACAAGCGGGCGATAGCGGAGCTGTCCGAGCGCGGGCGGTTCGAGCACGGCCTGTACTACTACACCGAGGACGGCACCGAGCACCGCGTGGACGGCAAGCAGGCGGTATGGGAGCACGTGTATGGCCGCCCCGAGGTCGTCCGGGAGCCGCGCTACCGGTCGCCCATCCTGATGCTCCCGGACAACTTCGACTGGCTGAAGGACGGCGGGCTGTCCCGCAAGTCCCTCGGGCACTTCACCGAGGATGACGTCACTATCGAAATGGTCCGCTGGGACGGCACGGCCGACGCCGCCTGCCACTGCGCGGCGAATCGGACGTCCCTCGTCGTCGTCTTGGAGGGAGCGGTCACGATCGAGCAAGTGCCGTACGGCGCCCAGACCGCGATCTGGTCCGACTTCGGCGAGAGCCACGATCTCACCGGCGACGCCGGCACGGAGGCGATCGTGATCGGGCTCCCCGCCGAGCGCCCGGGAACCTAGCTCTCGGCGGCGGCGAGCCGCTCCAGCAGGTCGATCGTCCGCAGCAGGTCGTCCCACTCATCCGCGCCGACGACTTCCTCGATCGCACGGAAGAGCCACGCCTTGCGGGAGGCGCGCGATGCCTCCAGCAGTTCCCGGCCGGCCTCGGTGGGGGCGATCAGCACCTTGCGGCGGTCGCCGTCGTCGCGGGCGCGCTCGACCAAGGACGCTGCCTCGAGCGCGGCGACATTCTGCGCGATCGCCTGCTGGCTCACGTGCTGCTCGTCGGCCAGATCGGCGGCAGTAAGCGGACCCTCAAGGAGCCGCTGCAGGATCGCGAGCTGCGAGATCGAATAACCGGCGGGCCCCGATCCGGCCTCGGCGCGAAGGCGGGAACGGAGATGGGAGATGGCCATCCACAGTCGTAGCGCCACGTCCGATTCCCCGATTTCCGTTGCTGCCTGTCTCGTCATCACGGTCTTCCCCCGTCGCGTGCCTGCCCGTCAGTCCGGATCCAGTTTACCCAAGTTAGTTCAACAAGCTACTTGCACAAGTAACTTGGCTAAGTTACGGTGCCGATATCGACCCTGGCGCATGTCACGGTCGGCATCGGCCCAGTGCATGCAGGAGGCGCGTCAGAGTGGACAGCCCGGTGTGGCGTATCCCAGAAGTGATCCGTAGGCGGGCGCCCGAAGCGGCCCTGCTCCTAGACGCGGTGAACGCCGCGGCATGGCGAACCGTATCGCCCGTGTTGCTCGAAGAGGTGCGCGTGCGGACCGCGCAGATGTTGTCCTTCGGGCCGGGCCTGCACCGGTTCTCCGCCCCGGCCCGCGACATGGGGCTGTCCCAGCCGAAGCTCGCTCATGTGGCCGACTACTTCCGCTCCGCCGAGTACACCGATCAGGAGCGCGCGGTGCTCGGGTTCGCCGAGCAGTTCGTGCTTGACGTGAGTCAGTTCACCCCCGCGCAACGGGAAGGGCTGGCCGCCGCGATGGGCGCCCAGGATCTCCTCGAGGTGGTGACCGCCATCTATGTGATCGAGTACACGCAGCGGCTGGAAAGTGTGGTCACCGCGCTCAGCCCGGCTGGCAGCGAAGGACAGGTCAGCCCGTCCGCGTCCGCGGCGAACGATGACGCCGATGTCCGGCCGCTGCTGGCCGATTACTCGGCCGCCGTCATGCGGCTGCGGGAGCTCGATCCGGTGACGACCGAGCTGGTTCGGCTGCGCTGCGCCCGCACCCACAACTGCCGGATCTGCCAGACCCTGCGGGCCTCGGATGCCCGCAGCGCCGGCGTGAGCGATGAGATGACCAGCAAGGTTGACTTCTACGAGGCAAGCGACCTCGACGAGCGAACCAAGCTCGCACTGCGCATCACCGATGCCTTCATTCTTCAGCCGGGCGACCTGACCGCGGCCACCATCGAATCCGCGCAGCGGCAGTTCACCGAAGCCGAGCTTGTCGAATTGTGCCTGGACATCACCAAGTGGGCTACTCAGAAGATCAAGGTGTCCCTCGGCCTCGACGGCGCCGACCAGCTCCCCACCAACGAGGCCGGGCTGAGCTTCTTCACCTTCGGCCCGGACGGGCTCCCCGCCTCCTTTGGCGCGCAGGACATCCAGCAGGTGGCCGGCTGATGAACCGCATCCGCATCGACCGGGCTTCCCGCCCAGCACGCTACAGTGCCCTGCTCGCCGTTACCCTCACCGTGTCTGCCGCCGCGCTGGCCGGGTGCTCATCCGGCGGCAGCCAGAGCACCGGCGTCGTCCAGGCTTCCAATTCGCCTGGCTCGGCCACCTCGCAGTCGAACCCGTCGCCGACGGCCGCGTCGCAATCGGTGATACCGGTGGGCGTCATCGGCAGCTACAGCGGCCCGGAAGCGTCGAATGTCGCCCCTTCCCGGCCGACGATCGAGGCCTGGGCAGACTCGGTGAACGCCGCCGGCGGCATCGACGGCCACCAGGTCCGCCTCTTCGTCGAGGATGACCAGGGCAGCGTTCAGATCTCGGTGCAAGAAGTCAAGCAGCTCGTCCAGGACGACCACGTCGTCGCGCTGGTGGCGGAGGCAAGCTCGTCCGGCGACGCTGCCTGGGCCCCGTACGTGGCCCAGCAGGGCATCCCCGTCGTCGGCGGAATCACCCAGGACACGCCGTTCATCACCAACCCCGACTTCTTCGCCGCGGCGGGCAACCTCATCGCGTCGTTCTACGGGACGGCCGCAGTCGCGGCCAAGAACGGCGCCCGCTTCGGGGAGCTCTACTGCGCGGAGATCACCGCCTGTGCCGGCGTGGTGCCCATTCTCAACAGCGTGGGCAACGGCCTCGGCGTCAAGATCGCCTACTCCGGCTCAGCCGCCGCGACGGCGGCGGACTACACCGCCGACTGCGTTGGCCTGAAGGATGCCAGCGTCCAGTCCTACGGCCTCGCGCTGGCCAGTTCGGTGCTAAGGCGCGTGCAGGATCAGTGCGTCCAGCAAGGAGTTACCGCCCCCCTCATTGTCACCAACGCGATCGACTCCAGCTTCCTGGCCGACTCGTCCTTCAACGGGACCCAGGTGGTCGAGTCGGTCCACCCCTTCTGGGACGACACCACCCCGGCGGGCAAGGCGATGCACGCGGCCCTGGCCAAGTACGCACCGTCGGTCGGCTCCGCTGCCATGCCCATCAACGGCCAGGTCAGCCTGGCCTGGGGCGCGGGCCTGTTGTTCGAGGCGGCGATGAAGGCGGCCGGTCCCGGTGCCATCGCACCCGCGTCAATCAAGCGCGGCCTGTACGCCCTGAAGAGCGACACCCTGGGCGGGTTCACCGCCCCGCTGACGTTCAAGCCCGGCCAGCCGAACCTCATCAACTGCTACTACACCTTCACCATCAAGAACGGCAATTTCATCGCCCCGGACGGCCTCGGGCCGAAGTTTGCCCCCGACAGCATCGTCAACAAGGTCGCGGCAAGCTTCTGAACCGAGAGGGCGGTTGAGTCAGCTCATGGCACCGACGGCAACCCGCTTGCTGCGCGACGGCTTTCAGTACCTGGAGTCCGCCCGCTGGCACGACGGATCACTGTGGTTCTCCGACATTCCCGCCGGTCAGGTCTGGCGGCTGTGGCCAAAAGAAAACAAGGCCGAGATCGTAGCTGAGGTACACGGTCCCTCGGGACTGGGGTTCCTGCCCGACGGCACCCCGATGGTGGTCTCCCAGGAGCTCAACGCGCTGCTGCGGATCGTCAACGGCAAGACCGAGCAAGTGGCGGACCTCGACGGCGTCGCCGTCAAGGCTAACGACATGTGGATCGACGGCAACGGCCGGGCCTACCTGACCCAGATCGGCTGGGACTACTACCGCGGCGAGGAGCCGACCGGGTCCAGCGTGATCATCGTCGAACCCGATGGCGCCATCCGCACCGCCGGTGCGGGCCTGATGTGTCCCAACGGCATCGGTCTGACCCCGGACGGAAGCACGCTGTACGTGGCCGAGACGTTCGCCTGCCGGCTCACGGCGTTCGATGTCGCCCCGGACGGAGAACTGTCCGGCCAGCGCGTCCACGCCCAGTTCGCGGCGCCGACCGACGGCCTGGTGGACGGGCTGTGCGTCGATGAGGAAGGCGCCGTCTGGCTCACCTTCCCCTTCCGCGGCGAGGTCGTCCGCGTCACCCGTACCGGCGACGTACAGGCGCGGGTGACCGGATCACCCGGCCACCAGCCGTTCATCGTGGCGTGCGCACTCGGCGGCGCGGAGTTGCGCACGCTCTACCTGTGCGAGATGACGATCACCCCCGAGCAGATAGCCAACCACTTCGCCGGCAGCGCCGGCCGGATCGTGGCGGCCGAGGTCGATGTGCCAGGCTTCGCCCGCTGACGGGCGAAGACAGGCCAGACAGGAGAAACCATGAACCGTTTCGACGGCCTGGTCGCCGTCATCACCGGCGCGGCCCGCGGGCAAGGGCGCAACCACGCGGTGCGGCTGGCGCAGGAGGGCGCCGACATCATCGCCATCGACAACTGCGCGCCGATCCCGGGCGTGGCCTACCCGGCGGCCACCCCCGCGGACCTCGCCCGGACCATCGCGCTGGTGCAGGGCCTCGGGCGACGCGCCATTTCCGGCCAGGTCGACATCCGCGAGATGGCGCAACTGCGGCAAGCGGTCGACGACGGCGTGGCCGCGCTGGGACGGCTGGACATCGTCGCCGCCAACGCGGGGATCTCTTCGACGTTCCAGCCGGCCACTGAGCTCAGCGAGCAGTCCTGGAACGACATGCTCGACATCAACCTCACCGGGGCGTGGCACACCGTGAAGGCGGCTGTGCCGCACCTGATCGCCGGCGGCCGGGGCGGCGCGGTGATCATCACGAGCTCGGCGGCCGGGCTGCGGGGCTACCCGAACATCGCGCACTACGTCGCGTCCAAGCACGGCCTGGTCGGGCTGATGCGCGCGCTGGCGCTGGAACTAGCCCCGCACTCCATCCGCGTCAACTCCCTGCACCCCACCCAGGTGGAGACCGACATGATCCTCAACGACGCGATGTACCGGCTGCTCCGGCCCGACCTGGACAATCCCGGCCGCGAGGACATGGCCGTGGCGTCCCAGAGCATGCACGCGCTGCCGGTGCCGTGGGTCCAGCCAGACGACGTCACCAACGCGCTGATGTTCCTCGCGTCGCAGGAATCGCGCTACGTCACCGGAGTAGCCCTGCCTATCGACGCGGGCTGCCTGGTCAAGTAAGCCCCCCGGTCACACAGTGCCCTGCTCGCGGACGCGAGCAGACGAGCTAACAGGACGGAGCCGACCAATGTCCAGACTTGACGGCAAGACGGCGCTCATCACCGGAGCCGCCCGAGGTCAGGGACGAAGCCACGCCCAGATCCTGGCCGCGGCCGGCGCCAGCATCATCGCCATTGACGCGTGCGCGCCAAACCCGGCCGTGGCCTATGACATGCCCACCGCGGCCGACCTGGAGCAGACGGCGGCACTGGTCGAAGAGGCCGGCGGCAAGGTCTACCAGGCGATCGCCGACACCCGCGACGAGCAGGCGATGGCCGCCGCAGTGGCCGCCGGCGTTCGCGAATTGGGCAGTCTCGACATCGTGGTCGCCAACGCGGGGATTTACCCGTTCGGATTCGCGGCCCACGAGATGGCCGCCGCCGACTGGGACGCGGTGCTTAGCGTCAACCTGACCGGAACCTGGCAGACCTGCAAGGTCGCGACGCCCTACCTGCTGGAGAGCACCCGCGGCGCCGCCATCGTCATCGTCGGCTCTACCGCAGGCATCAACGGCGCGCCGCGCTCGAGCGCCTACGCCGTGACAAAGCACGGGCTCAAAGGTCTGATGACGACGCTTGCGCTGGAGCTCGGCCCGCACAACATCCGCGTCAACAGCGTGATCCCCACCGCCGTCGACACCCCGATGTGCATGAACGAAAAGGTGTACCGGGCCTTCCTGCCTGACATCGACCACCCGAGTGAAGAGCAGATCCGCGCCGCCTTCCAACGGGTTCACGTGCTGCCCACGCCGTGGGTGGAACCCGAAGACGTCTCCCGCGCCGTCTTGTTCCTGACCTCTGAAGACGCGCGTTTCATCACCGGCACCGAGCTCAAGGTCGACGCCGGCTACACGATCAAGTAACCCCGCTCACTCATTCCGGAGATGCCCCTTGTCGGCCCTCATCGATGACAATCCCGCGAACGACTCCGGCGACATCAGCCAGTTCCTCGCCGATCCACCGCGGTATTTCCGTCGCTCGTACACCGCCATGCACTCCATCGACCGGACGGCTATGAACCGGCTGCAAGCCGAGGGCCTGGCCCGGTGCTTCACTAAGTACGTCGAGAGCATCCCGATGCTCAGTGAGCTCGCCCAGCGCACCGGCATCACGGCGATCGAGCGCATCGAGGACGCCGTGGCGCTGCTGTTCGACCACCGGGTGTACAAGTCCTATCCGCTCGACTACCTCGAGCACCAGCAGTTCGACCGGCTGACGACCTGGCTCGGCAAGCTGACCTCGGTCGAACTGGCCGGCCTGGACACCGGGCCGTGCGACTCGATCGAATCCTGGCTCGGCCTGCTGGTGGACCGCACTCCGCTGGACATCACCTATTCCAGCGGCACCTCCGGGACGATGTCCTTCTTCCCCTGGACCAGGCACGAGCTGCGACTGCGCGCGCAGATCGACCGGATCAGCGAACTGCAGACCTACGGCCCGGACCCGACCGCCGCTCAACTCGACGGCGCCTACCACTACGTGGGCTCGCCGAGCCGGAAGAAGTACAACTACACGGCGGACGCGATGACGCTCGGCGCCAGCGGGCACCTGCACCTGCGCGGGACCCGCCGGCCCAGCGCCGACCTGATGTGGCTGGCCGCCCGTCTGCGGGCGGCCCGGCAGCGCGGGGAGAGCCTGGACGACGTGGCGGTGCCCGCCCCGCTGCTAGCCCGGCGCGGTGAACTCGAGGCGCTGCAGGCGAACAGCGAGGCTTCCGACCAGGCGTGGCTCGATGACGTCGCCAGCCTGCACGACGACCGGGTCATCTGGGTGAGTTACCCGTATGACTTCTACACGATCGCGGCAGCGCACGCGGCGCGCGGCCAGCACCGCACCTTCGCCCCGGACTCAGTTGTCGCTCTGCTCGGCGGGGCCAAGGGCTACGAGCTGCCCGTCGACGGCCTCGAGGTGGCCCGCCAGTTCACCTCGGCCCGGATCACCCAGGGCTACGGGATGACCGAGCTGCTCGGCCTCAACTTCCTGTGTGAAGCCGGCCGGTACCACCTGCAGCCCTGGACCATCCCCTTCGTGCTCGATCCGCAGTCGGGCGAGCCGTTGCCGCGTGCGGGCCGGAAGCGGGGACGCTTCGGGTTCGTTGACCTCGCCGCCGAGAGTCACTGGGGCGGGTTGCTGACCGGCGATGACGTCGAGGTCGACTTCGACTCGCGCTGCGGCTGCGGCGCCACTACCCAGCACATAGGACGGGACATCGCCCGCTACACCGACAAGTTCGGCAGCGACGACAAGATCCGCGGCGCCGCCGCGCCGCAGGCCTATGCCGAAGCCATGCAGTTCCTGATCGCACGATAAAGACAGGGGAAACGCAATGCAAGCAAATGACGCCCGGGCCTACATCGTCGTATCCGGCGACACGCATGCCGGTGCGACGACCGACCAGTACCGGTCCTACCTCCCGCAGCGCTGGCACGACGATTTCGATCGCTGGGCCGCCGACTTCTCCGACGGCTGGGCGGTCGTCGACGAGCTCGGCGGCGAACTCCGGATGGGGGTGTCCTCCTACCTGTCGTCGGTGAACTGGGATAGCAGCAAGCGACTGAGCGACCTGGAAGGCGAGGGCATCGCCGCCGAGGTCATCTATCCCAACACCGTCCCGCCCTTCTTCCCGGCCGGGGTCATCACGGCGCCAGGACCGCGCACCGCGCAGGAGTACGAGCGCCGCTGGGAGGGGGTCAAGGCGCACAACCGCTGGCTGGTCGATTTCTGCGCGATGGCACCCGGTCAGCGCGCCGGCCTGGCCCAGCTCCTGGTCACCGACGTGGACAACGCGATCGACGAGGTGACGCGGGCCAAGGAGAACGGGCTGCGCGGCGCGCTGCTCCCGGTTGACCACTTCGAGTCGCTCAACAGCTGGTTCCTGCCCAAGTACGATCCGCTCTGGCGCACGCTGGCCGAGCTGGAGCTGCCCGCCCACTGCCACTCGGTGATTCCTGCGAATGCTGCGTCCGCCGAGAACGGACTGGCCTCGCCCGCACTGGGCCTGTATGAGGGCTCGACCTTCTCCAAGCGCCCGCTGCCGCACTTCATCCTGTCCGGCGTCTTCGATCGTTTCCCGCAGTTCAAGCTGGTCATGACGGAAAGCATGGCCGCCTGGATCCCGGCCACCATCCGCTCGCTGGAGGCGTTCTGCGCCGGGGCGCTGCAGCCTGGATCGATCACCCACAAGTTCGGCCATGAGGCAGTGTCCCGGCTGAGCCGCACCCCGGGGGAGTACTTCGCGAGCAACTGCTATGTGGCGTCGTACCTGACGGCCGAGGACATTCGCGTGCGGGACCAGGTCGGCGTCGACCGGATGATCTGGGGCGCTGACTATCCCCACCACGAGGGCACGTGGCCGTACACCCGCCGCGCGTACCGGCTGAACTTCGCCGACGTGCCGGAGGAGGAAACCCGCAAGATCCTCGGCCAGAACGCGGTGCGCCTCTACGGTCTTGACGAAGCGCAACTGCAGGACATCGCCAACCGGATCGGCCCGAAGCCGCAGGACGTGGCGCAGCCGCTAACCGACGGCGAGTGGCCAGCCGACTCGCTGTGCCCGACCTTCCTCGACCGCCGGGACATGGAGGCCATGTTCAGCGGCGGCCGCTAGTACTGCGCCATCCCGAGCAGCCGGGCTAGCGTGCCGCCGAAGATGGCCGCTTGCTCTTCGGTGGTCAGGGCCGCCCGCTCGGCCTGTGCCCGAACCGCTTCCTTGCTCTTGGGGAACGTCCCCTCGTAATGCGGGTAGTCGTTGCCCCAAACCAATGGCTCAATTCCGGTAAGCGTGCGGTTGCGCAACGCGATCCAGTCATCCTGGAACGTAAAGTGCACTTGCCGCCTGATATATTCACTCGGCTTCAGCGGATACGGCCACTGCAGGTTAAGCTCATCCGGCAGAAACTGATGAACCTGCGAGCCATCCGAGCGGAAGAACGTCCGGTTAACTTCCTTGACTCCAGGTCCTACATACCAGGCCTCATCCAGGGTATCCATCATATTAAGGAGCCAGCGCGCGCCGACTTCCACGAACAGCAAGTGCATCGACGGGAAGCGTTCGAACACGCCTGCACCGAGCAAGGCGGGAAGGGTACCAAGGACCGGGCCACCGTAGCCGCCAAAGCCGCCGGTCATTAGCCGCCGCGCCACAATTGCGCCACTGTGGTCCGGGTGCCCGGTCGGCCATGCGGTGGATCCACTGGTCGCCAGGAAACCTACTCCCTCACGCGCGGCATCACCGCCCGCCGAACCGCGCATAATGCCGGACCCGACATGCATGGTTGGCAGGAGCCCGACCGCAGAGACCGCTTCCCAGAGCTCGTCGTAGCGCTTGGAAAAGTACGGTCCCTCGGGTGGCGCCTGCATCGGCAGGCTGAGCGCGCGAAATCCCAGCTCCGCCACTCGCTGGATTTCGACGACGGCCCGCTTAATATCGCTCAGCGGGATCACTGCGGTCGGGAACAGCTGGTCGCTCGCATAGGTGCGGAACACGTGATCGTTGTAAATCTGGGCGCACCGCAGGGCGAACTCGGGATCGTCGATGTCGAAGATCTTCAGGCCCGCGTTGCCGTGCAGCAGGCCGCCCCGGACACCATCAAGGGCCAAGTCGGAGAGGTACCCATCGACGTCATCGGGGCCGATAAACTCGGTCTCCTCCCCGCCATTCACGGGCCTTACGTATTCAGGAGAGATTGCGCTGGGTATGCCGTTGGAAAAGACGATCTTGGTCCCGTCGGGCAGGCGCCGGAAGATTGGCGCCCTGAATTTGTCGACCTCAGGCAGCTGACGTGTGAACAGGTCCTCTGGCTCCATGATGTGACAGTCCGCGCTCAGGTACATCGCGTGCTCCAAGTCTATTCAAGTCTCGGTTCGGCGCCCGCCGCGCCGGTGTGGCGGCAGGCCTGCCAGTGCATTCGGCCAGTACATCGAGCCAGCACGGGGCGGTTTCGCGCACTGTAGCCCCTTGGCTGCGATGCTGTCCAGTGCTGCCCGCCTGCGCCGTCCTGCCCGCCTCCCGATCCGGTGTAAGCGCTTACCTAATTAACGTGCTGGAAACTCTTGCAGATCTGCAGCCGCGCGGCTACAGTCCACGTTATCCCCTGGTCCCCGGGACCTAAAGCTTGTCATCGAAACGACTAGGAGCGACTTGATGAGCAGCGCACTGAAGTCGGCAGGCGGACAGTACGAGACGATCGTCGTCGAGCCCGTGACCCCGCTGATAGGCGCCGAAGTTACCGGTGTCTCGCTGGCCGACGTTGACGACCGGATCTTCGCAGAGATTCACGACGCGTGGATTCGTCATAAGGTTCTTTTCTTTCGTGACCAGGTGGCCTTTACGTCGGCGCACATGGAAGATCTGGGGCACCGCTTCGGCGAGATTGATAGCCCGCCGAAGGCGCTCCCGACCGCACCAGAAGCTCCCAACGTGGCCGTTATCGAGACCAACAGCGGTAAGAAGGCCTACGTCGACTATTGGCACACCGATCTCGCCTATAAGCGGCGGCCGGCTTCCGTTTCTATCTTGCGTGCCAGGCTGGTTCCTCGAGTCGGGGGAGACACGCTGTGGGTCAACATGGAGGCCGCCTTTGACGACCTGCCGGATGAGGTTAAGCGGCGCGTGGAGAACCTGCGCACTTACAACTCATATGAGAAAAGTCTGCGCACCTATAACGACTATGCTCGGCGCGACGGCCGCGAGCTGCTGTCGGAGGAAGTAATCGCGCAGCGGCTGGCCGAGCACCCGCCAGTGGAACACCCACTGGTCCGTACTCATCCGGTTACCGGAAATCCGTCGATCTACATGAGTATTAACGCCACCACCCGAATTGTCGGACTTGAGCAGGCCGAGAGCGACGAACTGATCGAGTTCCTCTACCGCCTGTCGGACAAGCCCGAGCATCAGGTTCGGCTGCGCTGGACGGCTGACACCGTGGCTATCTGGGACAACCGCTCAACGAGACATTATGCAACGGCCGACTATTTTCCAGAGCGCCGGATCATGGAACGCGTAATGTGCGTCGGCGAAGAAGTCGCTTAACGCAAAAGCTCGGCCGAGCAGAGGAGGATCCGATGATCGACCAGATTCGCCGCCTCGTGGCCGGAGAAACCGGCCACGGCTTTGAAGGTATCTGGGCCCACGTCGAAACGATTGAGCCGATGGCCGCTGGTGACTTCAAGTTCTGGGATATCTGGGGTTGGGACAACGCGCCCACACTCCCTTATGGAGGCGGCACCGGCTACGAACCGTACAGCTCCTTCCCGCCGCCCGGGGGCGTGCGCATCCAGGCCTTCCAATTCCCACCGCACTACCCAGAAGAGTCGGCCGTAGATTCGCTGTCCAATGTTGATTATGCCGCGATCTCGCAGCTGCGCCGCACATTCACCGAAGCTGTTCCCCATGGCCGCGCCTATGGCGCGGAAAAAGGTATGCACCGAACCGACAGTTTCGACTTCGGAATCGTCATTTCCGGACAGTTGACCTCGCGGCTTGACGGCGGCGGCGAGCAAGTGCTGCGGCCGGGAGACGTTTACATCCAGAACGGCGCCATGCACCTGTGGCGCAATGACACCGATCAACCAGTCGTATTCGTGGTGATCTCGCTGCCCGCGCAGCGGGATACCGTCGCCCAAACTGAAAGAATCTCCAATGAAACTTAGACAGAAAACCGCCGCCGCGGCGGCCGCTTTGATTCTCGCCGCGTTCACCACCGCCTGCAGTTCGGCTGCCAGCGGGGGATCGAGTTCACCGGATGCCACGTCGGCAACGGCTCAGATCCCGGTCGGTGTCATCGGCAGCTACAGCGGTCCGCAGAGCTCCACCTTCGCCAGCGGCCAGGCAACAATGCAAGCCTGGGCCGACGCGGTCAACGCCGCGGGCGGCATCGACGGACACCAAGTGCACCTGTACATCGAAGACGATGCGGGCGTCCCGGCCACGTCGCTGACCGAGGTCAAGACGCTCGTCCAGCAAGACCATGTCGTCGCGATCGTCGGTCAGAGCACCGGTGACCCAGCCGTATTCCAGAAGTACCTGGACTCGGCCGGAGTGCCCGTTGTCGGCGGCAACCCGCAGTCCACGCCTTACCTGGACGATCCCAACTGGTTTGCGATCGGCGGGAACGAAATCTCCTCTTTCTACGGCATCGCTGCCGCGGCAAAGCAAATAGGTCCCAAGCTTGGCAATCTGTACTGTGCGGAACTGCCCGCGTGCGCGGCAACCCAGACATTGCTGCTGACCTTCGGAAAGCCGCTCGATCTCGCGGTTAGCTATGGGTCGAAGGTATCCGCCTCGGCCCCTGATTTCACCGCCGTCTGCCAAGGGCTCATCAAGAGTGGCGTGCAGTCCTACACTCTTGGACTTGGTGCTGCCACCCTCAAGCAGGTGGCGTCGCAGTGCGAACAGCAGGGACTCACAGCAAAGCTCGTCCTTTCGGATGTGGCTGATTCCACCTTTACCTCCGATGCCCAGTTCAATGGCGTCGAGGTGGTCGATGACACCTTCCCGTTCTTCGAAGATTCCACCCCGGCCACCCAGGCGTTCCACGCGGCGCTGAAGCAATATTCGCCGACGGTCGGCACCGCCGCAATACCCCTCAATTCCCAGGCCGCGGCCGCGTGGGCTTCCGGCAAGCTGTTTGAGGCCGCTGTCGCGGCGAGCGGGACTGGCCCGATCACGTCGGAATCGGTCAAGAAGGGGCTGTACGCCCTGAAAGGCGACACCCTTGGTGGCCTTACCCCCCCGCTGGCGTTCACTGCGGGCAAGGCAACCAACTACAACTGCAGCTGGGTATACACCATCAAGGACGGCGCGTTCGTCGCCCCGAACGGGACGACGGCAACTTGCGCCTCTATCGCCGTGATCAATCCCGTCATCTCCAGCATGACGCAGTAACCCCAGCTGCCCTCCACGGGCGGGTGTCCTGCTGCCAGCACGGGACACCCGCCTCAGGCGTAGTAGCGGGTCACCGGCCCAGCGACGCACTCCAGCTTCCCGGTACCGTGCTCACACTCCAATGTGGGTGAGGGTTACCACCCGTGCGCGTCCGGCCCAGGCCCGTCACTCGTCCGGACCCCGGATAATGATCGCCACGCGGCTCCTAGTCGCGAGTGGGCAGGCTGCTGAGAGTGCGGTCGATCTGATAGCCGGCCAGCGACTGGCTAACCGGCATCAGCTCGAGCTTGTTCACGTTGACGTGTGCCGGGAGCTCGGCGATGGCAAAGATGGCCGCGGCGACATCGGCGGCGGTGAGCTGCAGGCAGTCCGTCTCGGCGACGATCTCGGTGGTGGTCCGGCCTGGTTCCACGACCGTCACTCGCACTCCGGTGCCGTGCAGGTCAGATCGCAGGGCCATGGAGAAGTGGGAGACGAACGCCTTGCTGCCGCCGTAGACGACGCTGCTTGCATGCGGGTAGTTGGCCGCCGTCGAGCTGACGTTGATGATGGCCCCCCGGCGTCGGATTAGCGTCGGCAGAAGCAGCCTGGTCAGCCCGACGACATTCCACCCTCCGCTCGCGAACCGAACAGCGGCAGCCCGCCCGATCCCGGAGGTCGCCCCGGTGATGAGCACGGTGCGCACAGAGTCCGGCATGACAGCTCCTCCCGATTCCGCTCGCTAGGCGCGGGGGCCGCTGAAGCCCGGCGCGATGGCGTTGACGGTGACACCGAAGCGGCCAAGCTCGATGGCCAGCGTCTTGGTCAAGCCCTGCAGGCCTGCCTTTGCGGCGGAGTAGTTGGCCTGCCCTCGGTTGCCGAGCGCGGACACGCTCGACATGTTCACGATCCGGCCCCACCGCGCCTGCGTCATGTACGCCTGTGCGGCCCGGGTCATCAGGAATGACCCGCGCAGGTGCACGTTCATGACCGTGTCCCAATCCTCGTCGGCCATCTTGTAGAGCAGGTTGTCCCTGGTCACCCCGGCATTATTGACCAGGATGAGCGGCGGCCCAAGCTCGTCGGCAATGTGCCGCACCGCAGACTCGACAGCCTGGCTGTCGCTCACGTCCGCGCCGACGGCTAAGGCCCGGCCGCCGCCGGCGACGATCTTCTCCACGGTGGCCGCACTGGAGGACGCGTCGAGGTCGACGAGGGCGACCGCGTTCCCGTCGGCGGCGAGCCGGATGGCGGTCGCGGCGCCGATTCCCCGGGCCGCGCCCGTGACGATCGCGACCCTGGGCAGGGGCTGGTCGGGTGAAGTCATGAAGGTAGTGTAGCCGAGCGGCTACATCAGGTCTACCTCAGAAAATCCCGAAAAATTGACCTAGACAATAGTGCAGCCACAGGGCTACATTCGCTCCAACGGACCGGTGCCAGGCGAGTGCTACGGCCGGCCCGCAAGAGCGAGGAGGCTCCGTCGGTGACTGTCGACGTGGAGAAGTTCGACATGCTCAGCAAGTCGCTTGTTGAGCATCATTGGGAGCAGCTGGCCGAGCTGCGCGAATGCCCGGTCGGAAAGAGCCAGCTATACGGCGGCGTGTGGCTGCTCTCGAAATACGACGACGTCATGACCGCTGCCCGCGACTGGCAAACCTACAGCAGCGCGAACGGCTCCGCGCCGGTCCCGCTGAACACCGGCGGCGACATCAAGCTGATGCCGATCTCAACCGACCCGCCGTTGCAGCGTGAGCTGCGCCGGCTGATCGACAAGCACTTCGGCCCGAAGAAGGTCGCCGAGGCGAGGGAAGAAGTCAGAAAAGGCTCCATCTCGCTGTTCGAGAAGTTCCAGCACCGGGGTGAGTGCGAATTCGTCAGCGAGTACGCCGCCACTTTCCCCGCGAACACCTTTTTCCACTACGCCTTCGGGGCCGGCCCGGACACGACCGGCCAGGTCATGGGCTGGCTCGACCACATGCTGCACGCCCCGAGCGAGGCGTCGGAATCGGTCCAGGCGTTCTTCGGCTGGACCAAGCGACTGCTCGACGGCCGGCGCGAGTCCGGCTCCCGTGACGACGTGCTCGGCTCGCTGCTGACCGGTACGGTTAACGGCCGGGAGCTCACCGATCCCGAACGCATGATGATCATCATGAACCTCATCATCGGTGGCATTGAGACCACCGCCCACGTGCTCGGTAACGTCATGTACCACCTGGCCACCCGCCCGGATATCCGGGAACGCCTCGATGCCGATCGCGGCCTCATCCCCGCCGCCGTCGAGGAGTTCCTCCGTTATGAGTCCCCTGCCGACGCCCGGGGCCGCGCGGTGACCTGTCCCGTGCAGGTCGGAGGCGCTCACATCGAGCCGGATGACCGGGTGGCACTGTTCTACTCAGCGGCCAACCGTGACCCCGCCAAGTACGACAACCCGGACGAGCTCGTCCTCGATCGGTACGCGGGACGGGCGGTGCCACACCTGTCGTTCGGCGCGGGCCCGCATCGCTGTCCCGGAGCGCACCTGGCGCGGCTGGAGATAGCGGTCACTATCGCGGAAGTCCTCGATCGGCTTGCGGGCCTCTCGCTAGCAGCCGATGAGATTGAGTACGCCTACGGACTCACCCGCGGGCCTGTCGCGGTGCCGGTCACGTTCCGGCCCTACGTCTCGGCCGGGGATGCGCTGACAGAGGCTGCCGGCCGTGACTGAACGGACGCTGCTGATCGACCGTGACCGCTGCCAGGGGCACGCGACCTGCTTCCTGCTTGCGCCTGACCTGTTCGAGGTGGATGACGAAGGCCGCGGCTCAGTCACCCGCCCCTCCATCAACAATGACGACGATGAGGCGCAGGCACTGGTGGCGGTTGACCGGTGCCCCGAAGGCGCCATCAGCCTGCGATCCGAGTAGCGAAACGGCAGCGCCCGCCCGCGGGGAGGCGCTGCCCGGCGGTATGAGCGAAGGAGACAAAGATGCCCGGTGCCCTAGAGGGCAAGACCGTCGTGATCACCGGCGCGGCCAGTGGCCAAGGACGCGCGGGAGCGATCCTGTTCGCGCGCGAGGGCGCGAACCTGGCGCTCTGCGACATCGACGACGTCGGCCTGGACGAGACCGCGAAGCTCGTCGCGGCAGAGGCCTCGGTGGAGGTCCTCACCCAGCGCTACGACATCGCAGTCACCTCCGAAGTCGCGGAATTCGTCGCCGCCGTGGTCGAACGGTTCGGGGTTATCGACGTCATCTACAACAACGCGGGCGTCATGCTGCGACGCTCCATCGAGGACACCACCGAAAAGGACTGGGACCGTGTCCACGCCATCAACGTCAAGGGGCCGTTCTTCCTCGTCAAGTACGCGATCCCTGCGCTGCGCAAGTCATCGTCCGGGGTCGTCATCAACGTCTCCTCCATCTCGGGACTGCTGCCACCGCGGGAAGGCAACACCGTCTACTGCTCCTCCAAGGGCGCCGTTATGGCCCTGACCCGTGCCGAGGCCCGCGACCTCGCCCCGTACGGCATCCGGGTGAACTGCCTGGTCCCAGGACCAATCGACACGCCCATGCCCGCGGGCGCGTTCGAGAAGCTGCCCGAAGACCAGCGGCCGGCCGCGCGGGCGGCGACCGTTTCCCGCAACATCATCAAGCGATTCGGGACCGCCGAGGAAGTCGCCTCCGTGGCGGTGTTCCTCGCCAGCCCGGCTGCCTCCTACATGACCGGCGCCATGATCCCGGTCGACGGCGGCTGGACCGCCTGCTGACCAGCCGCCTCCGCCAACACCCACTCCGGACCGCAGAAAGGCTCAGGAACATGTCACACGACACCGACAAGTCAGCCACGATGAAGCAGTACTTCGCCTGCATGGACTCGGCCGACTTCGTCACCGCGGCCGCTATGTTCGCCGACGACGCCGTCTACCTGCGGCCTCCGTACGTGCCCGGGCAGGCCGCGTTCGCCACCAGCGGCACCGAGCGAATCGAGGGTCTCCCGGCCATCAGCGAGTTCTGGGACCGGCGCGGCAAGCGCAATACCCATCACGTCATCAAGATAGAGAGCATCACCCGCGACGAGTGGTTCGCCGAAGGCGAGGTTTCCGTCGACGACAGCGAAACCCGGATGTTCATGAGCCACGTCACCTTCAACCACAAGGGCCAGATCCAGCGTTTCGTCGCCCTCCGCTAACACTAAGAGGGGTCAGCAATGGGCAGATTCGATGGCAAGGTCGTGTTCATCACCGGTGCGGGCCGCGGTCAGGGCCGGAGCCACGCCGTCCGGTTCGCCGAGGAAGGCGCGGACATTATCGCAGTCGACATCTGCGCGCCGGTGAAGACGATCGACTACCCCATGGCCGCTCCCGAAGATCTCGCCGAGACCGCGCGCCTGGTTAAGGCCGCCGGCCGCCGGGTCTTCGCCCGCCCGGTCGATGTCCGCGACGGGGACGCGCTCAAATCCGCCCTCGACGATGGGGTAGCGGCCCTTGGGCGCCTGGACGTGGCTTGCGCCAACGCCGGGGTCCTGAGTTTGTCCACCGCGGCGGAGATGAGCGACGAACAGTGGGACGACGTCGTCTCGATCAACCTCAGCGGGGTATTCAAGACCGCGCGCGCGGCGATCCCGCACCTGCGCGCAGCCGGACGAGGCGTCATCATCATCACCAGTTCTGCCGCCGCGGTGGTCTCCATGCCCCACAACGCGCACTACGTCGCGTCCAAGCACGGTGTCATTGGACTGATGAAGGTACTCGCCCGGGAACTCGCTCCCGACTCCATCCGGGTCAACGCCATCCTGCCCACCGGTGTGGACACGCCCATGATCCACAACGAACGGACCTACGAGGTCTTCCTGCCCGACCGCGACCCCGCCACGGTCACCAAGGCCGACGTCGCGCCTGTCTTCGAAGGCCTCAACCTGCTGCCCGTTCCCTGGGTTGAGCCGCAGGACGTCACGAACGCGGTGCTGTTCCTCGCCAGTGACGAAGCCCGCTACCTCACCGGCGTGCAGCTGCCGGTGGACGCCGGTTTCACCATGCCCTAAGACCGCCGCTCCGTTACCGGGGGCAGGCGCCGCCAACGCCCCCGGTCTAGTCAGTGCTGCCCGGATACTGGAGGATCTTGTGCCCGAAGCTTACATAGTCGGTGCCGTGCGCACCGCGATCGGCACCCGGAAGGGCGCTCTCGCGGGCCTGCACCCGGCCGACCTGGCCGCTCACGTGCTCCGCGAACTGGTTACCCGGGCCAGCGTGGACCCCGCCGCCGTCGATGACGTGATCATGGGCTGCGTCAACGCGATGGGTGCCCAGGCCGGGTGCATCGCGCGGACCGCCTGGCTCTCGGCCGGCCTGCCGGAGAGCGTCCCGGCGGTGACCATTGACCGCCAGTGCGGTTCATCTCAGCAGGCGCTGCACTTCGCCGCCCAGGCGGTCATGTCCGGCACCCAGGATCTTGTCGTCGCCGCGGGCGTGGAGCACATGGCGATGGTCCCGATCGATGTCAACCGCGTCGTCATCGAATCGCTCGGGCACACCAAGTACGGCCAGGGATGGGCCAGCCGCTACGGCGACCAGGAGATCTCTCAGTTCCGGGGGGCACAGCTCATCGCCGAGAACTGGAACCTGACGCGCGACGACATCGAGCGGTTCGCCCTCGACAGCCACCGCCGCGCGATCGCGGCCATTGACACCGGCCGGTTCACCGAACAGACCGTCGCGATCGGCCCCGCTCAGCTCGATGAAGGACCCCGTCGTGACACGTCGGCGGAGAAGATGGCGGCCCTCGAACCGCTCCGGCCCGGATGGCAACTCACCGCGGCGGTCGCCAGTCAGCTGTCGATCGGAGCCGCCGCCCTGCTTGTCGCCTCCGAGGCGGCGGTGCGCACGCACGGCCTGACGCCACTGGCCCGGGTCCACGCCTTGGCGGTGGTCGGCTCTGACCCGGTGCAGATGCTGACCGGCCCCATCCCGGCCACGTCCGCTGTGCTCAAGCGGGCTGGCCTGTCTATAGGGGACATCGACACCTTCGAGATCAACGAGGCATTCGCGCCCGTTGTGCTCGCCTGGGCCCAGGACACGGGGGCTGACCTGCAGCGCACCAACGTGAACGGCGGAGCCATCGCGCTCGGGCATCCGCTCGGGGCGACCGGCGCCATCCTGGCCACGAAGATCATCTACGAATTGCGGCGCACCGGCGGCCGGTATGGCCTCCAGGCAATGTGCGAAGGCGGCGGACAAGCGAATGCCACCGTCCTGGAACGGGTCTGACCGGGATTTATCGATGAGCTGGCTGAATTCAGACTCTGCTCTTTTCGGCCAGATATGGAGACCAGCGAATGAACCGAAGATCACTTATTCTTACGGCGGCCTCGTGCCTCGTGTCCGTCGCCCTCATCACCGGATGCAGTTCCGCTGCTTCCGGTAACTCCACTCCGACTTCCGGTAATTCCACCGCGCCGGGTTCCGGGAGTACACCGCAGGCCGCTCAGGGAAATATCCCGGTCGGAGTCGTGGGCACGTTCAGCGGCCCCGAGGGGACGACCACCGGATCGTCGAAGCTGGCTATCGAGGCGTGGGCGGACGCGGTCAACGCGGCTGGCGGGATCAACGGCCACCAGCTCCAGCTGTACGTGGAGGACGACGCCGGCAACCCCGCGACGTCGCTGGTCGAGGTAAAGACCCTGGTCCAGCAAGACCACGTTGTTGCCATTGTCGGGGAGGAATCCATCAGCGCGCAGCCGTGGGCGAGCTATGTGGAGTCCCGGGGCGTGCCCGTCATCGGCGGGAACAGCGCCGAGCTGACCTTCCTCACCAGTCCCGACTTCTACCCGGCCGGCGGCAATCTCCTGTCGGACTACTACGGGGAAGTCGCGCTGGCCCGGCAGAACGGCAAGAAGATGGCGAACGTCTACTGCGCCGAGGATCCCGCCTGTGCCGCGACGACCGCGCTGGTCACCGGTTTCGGGAAGCCGCTCGGCGTCAGCCTCTCCTACACCTCGAAAGTAGCCGCCACCCAGCCCGACTTCACCGCCACCTGCCAGGGGATCAAGCAGTCGGGAGCCTCTTCCTACGCGCTCGGACTGAACTCGGCGACCATCCTGCTCATGGTGGGCCAGTGCGCCCAGCAGGGGGTGACGGCGAAGCCTGTCGGCAGCTGGGTCACGACGTCGGACTTCGCGTCGACCGCCGGGCTGGACGGCATGGAGAGCGCTGACCCGGTCTTCCCGTTCTTCGATGATTCCACCTCGGCCACCAGGCAATTCCAGGCGGCCCTGAAGAAGTACGCCCCGGCCATCGGCACGGCGGCGGAGCCGCTCACGCCGGAAGTAGCCAACGACTGGGTATCCGGAAAGCTGTTCCAGGCGGCCGTCGCGGCCAGCGGCAGCCAGGCGGTGACCTCGGCCACCGTCGAGAAGGGCCTCTACGCCCTCAAGGGAAATACGCTCGGCGGCCTCTCGGCCCCGCTCACCTTTACGCCCGGAAAGCCGACGCTCGATAACTGCTACTACGAATACACCATCGCCGACGGGAAGTTCTCTGAGCTGCACGGCATGACCGCGCAATGCGCTCCCGATTCCGTGATCTCGGCGATGGAATCCCAGCTCAAAATATAGAAGGGAAACCATGGACCTGGAACTGCAGGGCAAGCGCGCCATCGTCACGGGCGGTGGCGCCGGAATCGGCCGGGCCATCGCGACCGAGCTCGCCCGCGAAGGCGTCAAGGTGGCCATCACCGGACGCCGCCCGGAAGTGCTGAAAGAAGCTGCGGCCGAGATTGAGGCCGAGACCGGCACCCCCGTTCTGGCGGTCGCCGCGGACACCGGCATCGATGAGTCGGTGCAGGCCCTGGTGTCTGAAGTCGTCGCGTCCTTCGGCGGCATCGACATCCTCGCCAACGTGGCCTCGGAGAACCCGGCCCAGCCGGGCGGGCCGAGCTACGTGCACGCAACCGACGACCAGTTCATCCGCCAGCTCAACGTCAAGGTACTCGGGTACCTGCGCACCACCCGGGCGGTGGCCCCGTATCTCATCGAGCAGCATTGGGGCCGGATCATCAACGTCAGCGGCATCGGCGTGCGGCGGACCGGCCCGGTCATCAACTCCGTCCGCAATGCCGGGGTGACCGCCCTGAGCAAGAGCCTGGCGGATGAGCTCGGCCCGCACGGCATCAACGTCACCGTGCTCTATCCAGGGCACACCCTGTCGAATACCTACGAGAAGCGGCTCGCCGCGGAAGCAGCCGAGCGCGGCCTGGAGCTCGCCGACTACCTGGCGACGATCGACACCGGCACGGCCATCGGCCGGTTCGTCTGGCCCGAGGAGATCGGCTGGGTGGCGGCCTTCTTGGCCTCGCCGAAGAGCATCACAATCAGCGGAGACGTCATCACCGTCGGTGGAGGGTTCCTCGGTGGCACGTACTACTGAGCCGCCGTCCGCGAGGAACTCATTCATTGACCTGGCCATGCGGCAACGGGCACACCATCGTTTCGACCCGCAGGCGCCAGTGTCCGACAAGGACATCATGGCCATGCTGACCGTGGCAACGCACGCGCCCAGCGCACTCAATACCCAGCCGTGGCAATTCATCATCGTTCGATCGGAGGCGGCGCGCCGTGCTTTCGGCGCCGCTACGAGCGAACGCTGGCGGGCAGGGACCGGGGCGGCGCTAGAGAAGAATCTCGTATCGGAACGCGTCTTCAGTGAACTGGACGACGGCAACGGCAACGGCGGCCTGGAAACGGCGCCGGTCGTCATCATCGTCTGCCTCGACACAGCGAAAATTTCGGCCGTGCACGGAGCGTCGTCGATTTACCCCGCCGTCCAGAACCTCCTGCTCACGGCCGCGGCTCTCGGATACGGATCGTGCCTCACGACCGGCCTCACAACCGGCTCCGCCGCACTGGTCAGGGAACTGCTCAAGTTGCCGGAGCAGCTTGAGCTGATGGCGGCGGTATTTGTCGGACGCCCGGCGCGCATTCTCGGCGCGCCTCGGCGGCAGCCAGCCGAAGCGTTTACGCACCGCGAAGTGTTCGGGTCACCCTGGTAAAGCCGGGTCCCTCAATTATCGAAATCGAACGAGACAGGATGCGAAATGAGAATCGGGCGAAGAACGGCGGCCCTAACCGCTGCCGCGGTCATTGCCGCGACGATTGCCGGCTGCGGGTCGTCAGGAACGACGACCAGCGCCGGCGGCGGGACCAGTTCCGTCATTCCTATCGGCGTCATCGGCAGCTATAGCGGAACGGAGGCCGCCTACCTCCAGGGCGCCGACAAGGTAGCGGAAGCCTGGGCGGACTCGGTGAACGCGGCCGGCGGTATTAATGGCCACAAAATCCAGCTCTACGTCGAGGACGACGGTACCCAGGAAGCGACGGCGATCCAGGAAGTCAAGACGCTCGTCGAGCAAGATCATGTCGTCGCGATCGTGGGCGAGGTCAGCACCAGCGACACCAGCTTTGCCGCTTACGTGCAGAAGATGGGTGTTCCCGTGGTGGGCGGTGACTCGATCCACACCGCTTTTCTAACCAACCCCGACTTCTATGCCGCCGGTACTGACCTGATCGCCGGGTTCTACGGGGTAGCGTCCCTGGCCGCGAAGAACGGCCCCAAGTTCGGCGTCGCCTACTGCGCGGAGCTCGACACCTGCGCCGCGGTCGTCCCGTTGTTCGACGCCCTGGGCAAGCCACAGGGCGTCGCCGCCACCTACCAGACGAAGGTGGCGGCCACCACCCCGGACTTCACCGCGCTGTGCCAGAGCCTGAAGAAGGCACAGGTCGACTCCTACGACCTGGCGCTCGACCAGGCCACCATCAAGCGCGTCGTGAGCCAGTGTTCGTCCGAGGGCATCACGGAACCGCTCGTCACCCTCGGCGACGTCGATTCCTCGTTCCTGGCGAACCCGTCCTACAACGGGATGCAGATCGTCGACACCAACTACCCGTTCTTCGATCAGGCCCTTCCGGCGGCACAGCAGTTTCACGCGGCCTTGAAGAAATATGCCCCGACCGTCGGTACCACCAGTGCGTCCCCCCTGACGCCGGTGCAGATGCAGGTCTGGGCTTCGGGGAAACTTTTCCAGGCGGCGGTGGCCGCCAGCGGCAGCGGTCCGGTCACCTCCGCCTCAGTCAAGCGCGGCCTTTACGCCCTCAAGAACGAGACGCTCGGCGGCCTGTCCGGACCGCTCAACTTCCTCCCGGGCAAGCCATCCCCGCAGAACTGCTATTTCACCTACAAAATCGACAGCGGTCACTGGGTGACGCTTTCCGGTGAGAAATCCGTGTGCGCGCCCGCGACCCTGGTGAACGCCGTCGCCGCCGGGCTGACGAAGGGATGAGTCGGGCCCATGCGATTCACCCTCAACCTGTCGTTCCTGGAGCCCGAGAACTATCTGCCCGCCGCGCGCATGGCCGAGGCGGCCGGCTACGACACCATCAGCGTCTCCGACAGCGTGTTCTTTCCCCGGGAGACCAGCTCGAAGTATCCCTATAACGATAACGGAAGCCGCGGGCACTTCGAGGACAAGCCGTTCCTGGATGCGTTCGCGGTCATTCCCGCGATGGGAGCGGTGACCGAGCGAATCATGTTCGTGCCGTGCGTCCTCAAGCTGCCCATCCGCAACCCGGTGATCGTGGCCAAACTCGCGTCCTCGGTCGCGGCGCTCACCGGGAACCGGTTCAAGCTCGGGGTTGGTACCAGCCCCTGGCCCGAAGACTATGAGGTCTGCGGCATCCCCTGGGAAGGCCGGGGTGCCCGCCTCGACGAGGCCATCGAGATCGTGCGCGGGCTTACCGGCGGCGGCTACGTCGAACACCACGGGCAGGCGTACGACTTCCCGGCCATCAAGATGGCGCCGGCCGCCGTCGAACCGATCCCGATCCTGGTCGGCGGCCACTCCGGGGCCGCCTTGCGCCGGGCCGCGCGCACCGGGGATGGCTGGATCGCGCCGGCCACCGGCATCAGCCAGGAGTTCCTCACCGACGCGGTGAAGTTCCTGGGCGAGGAACGGCACCGAACAGCGCGGGACGATCTTCCCTTCGAGGTGCACGCCTCGCTGGACGTGCTGCCCGGCATGACGCAGTCCGACACGGCCGGCCGGGTCCGGGAACTGCAAGATCTCGGAGTGACCGACGCGCGGGTGGCCCTGCGGCTGCGGCCCTACGATCCGGTGCCGTCGTCACAGCTGAGCGAGCTGGCCGATGATGCCCGCCGGTTCGCCTCCTGGGTGAGGCTGAGTTAGTAGCAGGAAGGGATAGCCGCAGGCAGCACCCCGCGCTGGCGGGGTGCTGCCCGCGGCGACCTCGTGCTCGGACTGGTGTTAGCTGGGAGCCTTGATGCCCAGGCGATCGATCTGCTTGTACATCGGGCGCGGGTCCCAGCAGAACACCTGCATGGCGACGGCTTTGCCGTCCCGCACCGTCCACATCTCCCAGTAGTAGACCTCGTCGCTGGAGTCGGCCAGTCCCAGGTGGATCATCGCCAGGCACTTGTCGCCCTCAGCCATGTACTCGAACTTCATCCGCGAGTAGTCGTGAACCCCGCGGATCAGCGGGATCGCGTTCTGCTGCCACAGGTCCCGGCTGTTGTGCGGGCCGGCCCAGGGGAAGTAGGGCGGCGGGCACACGACGATGTTCTCGTCGATGTAGCTCAGCTGCTTCTCCCGGTCGCCGCTCAACGCCGCGGCATAGATCCCCTGGACGACAGCTCGGCTGACTTCGGTCGTATCCATGGCCGGATGGACTCCTTCGTCGAGGTGCGATAGCGGGAGCATCCCCGCCCGAATGGGAATGTAGCCGCATGGCTGCATCGATGTCCAGCCCCCTGCGGTCCGCCCCAGATGCGCGGGAGGGTGCGGGAATGCCGCGGCGGGGGAGTGCGGGCGCGGACCTCTGGACACAACTGCAGCCAAAAGGCTACAGTCGGCCTGTCGGCGTCGGCCGACCTGGGGAGCACGCACGAGGAGGTTACCGGTGTCGCTAGTGCAAGCACTGGCCCGCGGCGGGGCGGCGTTCGGCGTCACCCTGACGATCGCCGACCCGTTCGTCGCCGAGGTCATGGCCGCGCAGGCGTTCGACTTCCTGATGATCGACACAGAGCACTCTCCGATGTCGGCATACCAGTTGCAGACCCAGCTCATCGCGCTGCGCCCGAGCCGGGCAGCGGTCCTGGTCCGGGTCCCCGAGCACGATGAGAACGCGCTCATGCAGGCTCTTGACCTCGGGGCCGAGGGCGTTGTCATCCCGCACGTGGAAACCGGCGACGAGTGCGTCGCCGCCGTTCGCGGTGCCCTCTACCCGCCGCGCGGCACCCGCGGCGTCGGCCCGCGCCGGGCGGCCCGGCTGACCGACCGCACGACCTACTTCCGCACCGCTAACGACGACACCTTCGTGGGGGTGATGATCGAATCCGCGGCGGCGGTGGAGAACATCGATGACATCCTCGCCGTGCCCGGGCTCGGCGGCGTCATCATCGGCACCGAGGACCTGGCCGCCTCCCTCGGGCACCTGAACGACCCACGGCACGACGACGTGGTCAAGGCCATCGAGCAGATCACCCAGCGCTGCGCGGCCGCGGGCGTCCCGTTCGGCCGCTACGCGGCCTCGCCCGATGAGGCCGTCCGGCTCATGGCCGACGGCGCGCGGCTCATCACCGTCGGGTCGGACCTGCTCTTTCTCGAGCAGGGCATGCGGACCACCGCCGACCGGATGTTTCCGATTCGACAGGCGCTCGGCGCCACCGACGAGCAGTGACTCCAGGCCAAAAGAGGGGACAGCATGACTGACTACACCCGCTTCTACATCGGCGGCGAATGGGTCCAACCCATCGGTACGGGCAAGCTTGAAGTGGTGGACCCGGCTTCTGAGACCGTTTTCGCGACCGTCCCGGAAGGGAGCGCGCAGGACATCGACCGCGCCGTTGCCGCCGCCCGGGCGGCGTTCGCGGGCTGGTCGGACACGCCTGCGGCGGCTCGGGGTGAGCTGCTCGCCAAGGTGGCCGACCTGCTGGAACAACGTCGTGGCGAGGCCGCCGACGCGATCAGCCACGAGCTAGGCATGCCGCGCAGCCAGTCCGCTTCCATCCAGGTCGGCAGCGGGATCGGCACCTTCAAGGCGGCGGCTGCCCTGGCCGCGACCTACGAGTTCGAGCAACCCGGCGAGAGCCTGGTCATCAGGGAACCCATCGGTGTAGTGGGGGCGATCACCCCCTGGAACTACCCGCTCAACCAGGTCGGGGCGAAGGTGGCCTACGCCCTGGCCGCCGGGTGCACCGTCGTCCTCAAGCCGTCCGAGGTCACCCCGGTCAGCGTGTTCATGCTGGCCGAGGCGATCGACGCGGCGGGCTTGCCGCCCGGCGTCTTCAACCTCGTGACCGGGCTAGGGCAGGTCGCCGGCGAACGGCTCGCCGGGCACCCGGACGTGGACATGATCTCCTTCACCGGCTCCACCGCCGCGGGCAAGCGCGTGTCCGCCATCGCCGCGCAAACCGTCAAGCGCGTCGCCCTCGAGCTCGGCGGCAAGTCCGCCAACGTCCTACTCGACGACGCCGACTTCCCCTCGGCGGTCACAGCGGGGGTCGCGACCTGTTACCTGAACGCGGGCCAGACCTGCAGCGCGCTGACCCGGATGATCGTCCCGCGCAGCCGCCTGGCCGAGGTCGAGGAGCTTGCCCGCAAAGAAGCCGAGCAGTACGTCATGGGCGACCCCTTCGCTGACAGCACCCGGCTGGGGCCGCTGGTCTCCGCTGCCCAGCGGCAGCGGGTCCGCCACTACATCCAGCGGGGCATCGACGAGGGGGCCACGCTGGTGACCGGCGGTCCCGATGCGCCCGACGGCCTGGACAAGGGGTACTTCGTTAAGCCGACCGTCTTCTCTGACGTCACCCCGGCGATGACGATCGCACAGGAGGAGATCTTCGGCCCGGTACTGGTGATCATGCCGTACGACACCGAGGACGAGGCGGTCGAGATCGCCAACAGCACCGCTTACGGACTATCCGGCGGCGTCAGTGGAAGCCCCGAGCGCGCCCTGCGCATCGCCCGCCGGCTCCGCACCGGCCAGGTGCGCATCAATAAGGCGCGCCCCGTCCGCAGTGCCCCGTTCGGCGGGTACAAGGAGTCCGGCAACGGCCGCGAGCACGGCCGGTTCGGCCTGGAGGAGTTCCTCGAGACCAAGGCCGTCATCAGCTGATGGCCGGATCGCCGGGATTCCCGCTGACCGCGGGCGCGCCGATCGACGGCCAGGCCCTCGCCCGCCACTGGCATGCGCGGCTGGCGGAGCCCGTGGTCGGCTCGAAGGTGACCGGACTAGCGGATGCGATCCGCGAATCCGTCCGGCCGCGAGACGCCGTCTACCTCGGCGGCTCGCTGGCCCGGCCCAACGCGGCGGCCTTTGAGCTCACCCGCCAGTTCTACGGGACCAAGCCGGAACTGACCGTGATCGCGCCCGCGCTGGCCAACCAGCACGCCGTCCTGGTCCGCACCGGACTCGTCGCCAAGGCGATCACGTCCCTGCACGGCAACACCTATCCGGGGCCGGGGCCGAATCCGATCTTCACCGAGGCCGACCGGACCGGGGCGGTGCACTTCGAAGACTGGTCCATGCTCACCCTGGTACTCCGGCTCTACGCCGCCGCCACCGACGTCCCGTTCTTGCCCACCCGCTCGCTCGTCGGCACCGACCTCGGCCGCGAGCTGGCCGAGGCGGGCCTGCTCCAGATGATCAAGGATCCGTTCGGGGACGGGGCCGAGACCGCGCTGGTCCCTCCGCTGCACCCAGACGTGACCATCGTGCACAGCCTGATGGCCGACCCGGCGGGCAATGCAGTGATATCGCCCCCGTACTACGAGGACGCATGGGCCGCCTTCGCCACCCGGCGGAGGGTGATCGTGACCACCGAGAAGATCGTGCCCACCGAAGTCATCCGGCGCTACGCGCAGTACGTCCGGGTGCCCGGGGCCCGCGTGTCCTGGGTATGCGAGGTTCCGTTCGGCAGTCACCCTAACCAGGTCCCCGGTGAGCTTGTGCCCGAGGTCGGCGGCTACCACGATGATTATGAGTTCCTGGCGGAACTGCGCGCCGCCGCGCGGGACGGCGCGACCCTGGACGCGTGGATCAAGCGCTGGGTGCTCGGGGTGCGCGACCACGAGGAGTACCTGGCGCAAATCGGCGGCCGTCGGCTGGCGGAACTGCGCGGGAAGACCAGCCCGGCCGGCTGGGAACGGGAACTGGCCGTGCTCGGCTCCAGGTGGGCGGATCCGCCCTCGCCCGGGGAGCGCAACGTCGTGCTGGGGGCCAGGTACCTGCACCGGCTCGTCAAGCAGGACGGCCTGCGCGTCGGGCTCGCCGGTGTCGGCGTCTCCACCCTGGCCGCCTGGCTGGCGAGCGACCGGCTGCGGGCCGACGGGATCGCGTTCGACCTGCTGGCCGAGGGCGGCATGTACGGGTACACCCCGTTGCCGCTTGACCCGTACCTGTTCAACTACCGGAACCTGTTCACCAGCACCTGGCTGACCAACGCGCAGACGATTCTCGACGTCGTCGCGGGCGGGCACGACAACCGGGCGGTCGGCGTGCTAGGGGCGGCACAGGTCGACTCGCGCGGCGCGATCAACACCAGCCGGATCCGGGGCCGGATGCTCACCGGATCCGGCGGCGGCAACGACATCGCCTCTTCGGCGTCGGTCGTCGTGGTCACCACCGTGCATGACCGGGCGCGGCTGCCGGAGACCGCTGAATTCGTCACCAGCCCGGGCCACCGGGTACGGGCGATCGTGACCGACCGGGCCGTCATTGAACGGACGGAGCCCGGGGGCAGCTTCGTCCTCACCGGCGTGCTTGGTGAGGCCGGCACGTCCACCGAGACGCTGATCCGCGACGCGGTGGGCGGCTGCGGGTGGCCGCTCTCGGTGGCGGGCGACGTCGAACTGTTCCCGCCGCTAGACGGCCGGGAACTGGCGGAGGTCCGCACCTTCGATCCGACCGGGAACTTCGTCCTGTGACCCGGCTGACATGGAATGAACCTGGAGGGACCCTATGGACCTGACCGTCCCGGCCGAGGACATCGCGTTCCGCGCGGAGATCCGCGAGTGGCTCGAGATGCACAAACCGGATTCGATGCCGGTGCTGGATTCAGCCGAGGGCTTCGCGGCCCACCGGGAATGGGAACGCACGCTCTTCGACGCCCGCCTCTCAGCGGTTTCCTGGCCGCCAGAGTACGGCGGACGCGGCGCGTCTCTCTGGCAATGGCTGATCTTCGAGGAAGAGTACTACCGGGCTCAGGCCCCGGTCCGGGTCAGCCAGAACGGACTGTTCCTGCTGGCGCCCACCTTGTTTGAGTACGGTACCCCCGGGCAACGGGACCGCTTCCTGTCGCGGATGGCCCGGGCCGATGACATTTGGGCGCAAGCCTGGTCAGAACCCGGGGCCGGCAGCGACCTGGCCTCCTTGCGCAGCACCGCGGCCCGCGTTGACGGTGGCTGGCGGCTGAACGGCCAGAAGATATGGAGCACGCGGGCGCCATTCGCCGACTGGTGCTTCGGCCTCTTCCGGTCAGACCAGGACGGCCAGCGCCACCGCGGGCTCACGTACTACCTTGTCCCGCTGAACGCCCCCGGGGTGACCGTCCGGCCCATTGACCAGCTCGACGGCAACCCGAGCTTCGGGGAAATCTTCTTCGACGACGTGTTCGTCCCCGACTCCGATGTCCTGGGCGAGGTCAACGGCGGCTGGCGGGTGGCGATGGCAACCGCTAGCTCCGAGCGCGGCCTGTCGCTGCGCAGTCCCGGCCGCTTCCTGGCCAGTGCCGACCGGCTCCTCGAGCTATGCCGCGAGGTCGGCGCTGACGCGCCCGAGTCGCTGCGCGAAGACGTCGCGCAGGTCTGGATGGAAGCCGACGCCTACCGGCTCAGCACCGCGAAGACGGTGTCCCGCATGCACGACGGACAGACCCCAGGCGCGGAGATGAGCATGAATAAGATCTTCTGGTCCGAGCTGGACGTTCGCCTGCACGCCACCGCGATGCACCTCCTCGGGGAACGCGCTGAACTCACCCCGGCCGCCCCGATCGCGGCTGGCACCGGTCACTGGTCCCAGGACTGGCTGTTCAGCCTGCCCGGCCCCATCTGGGGCGGTGCGAACGAGGTGCAGCGCACCATCGTCGCCGAGCGGGTCCTCGGCCTTCCCAGGGGGCGGTAATGAGGTTCTTGCCCACGAGCGACCAGCAAGCGATGGCGGAGGCCGTCCGCGACGCCCTGGCCAAGGAGTGCACGCCGGAGATACTGCGGAACGCCGGGGACGCGGTGCGGGACCGGAGAATCTGGGCGACCCTGGCCGGGCTCGGCGTCTTCGGGCTGACCGTGCCGGAGCAGGCAGGAGGGCTCGGCCTAGACCAGCGGGACGCCGTCGGCGTGTTCGAGGAGATCGGCCGCGCGGCCGTGCCCGGGCCGGTCGCGGAAGCCTTCGCGGCAGGCGAGCTGCTGGCATCGGTCCCGGACGAGGGCCGGCCTCGGGCTGGCTGTCCCGCCTCGCCGCGGGCGACGCAGTGCTCTGCGTCGGGCTTGGGACGGCGCCGCTGGTCGAGTCGGCCGACCGGGCGGACCTGCTCATCCTGCAGCACGGCGCGCAGCTTCATGCCGTGGCCGCGGGCGACACCCGCCTCCAGCGGGCCGAGTCCGTTGACGCGAACCGGCGGCTGTTCACCGTGCAGTGGCAGCCCCGGCCGGAAACGCTGCTCGCGGACCAGGCCGATGCGCTGGCCTGCGTGCGCGATCACCTCCTGCTGGCCACCTCGGCCCAGCTGGTCGGGCTGGCCAGGAAGCTGCTTGACCTCGCTGTCTATCACGTGAGCGTCCGTGAGCAGTTCGGCCGGCCGCTCGGCACGTTCCAGGCGGTGCAGCACCAGTTGGCTGACGTCGCGGTCGGAATCGAATTCGCGGAGCCAGTTGTCGCCCGCGCGGCCTGCTCACTGGCCGCGGCCGCGCCGTCTGCCGCCCGGGACGTGGCGATGGCCAAGGTCTTTGCCTCCCAGGCAGCCGAGCAGGCGGCCTATTCCGGACTGCAGGTACACGGCGCGATCGGCTACACCCGCGAGCACGACTTCCATCTCTACGCTCTGCGGGCCTGGGCGCTCGCGCTGGCGCACGGTGACGCTCGCCTGCATCGCCACCGGGTAGCGGACGACCTGCTGGGCGCCAACCCGGCAGCGCGGTTCCCGGCCGACTGAGCCGCGTCGGCCCCTGGTTCTGACCTCCCGAAACATCTGCACATGTGATCTAGACGATGTGCAGCCATACGGCTACGCTCGTTTCTACGCGCGCTGCCCGCACGTGAGCCAAGCCCAAATGAGGTGGTACGAGTTGCTTCCGTTCATAATCGCTGGGCTGACCGCCGGCTCCGTCTACGCGCTGGCCGGCGTGGGCCTGGTGCTTACCTACAAGACGTCAGGCGTGTTCAACTTCGCCCACGGGGCCCTTGCCACAGTCTCGGCCTACCTCTTCTACACGCTGCACATCGAGCACGGCATGCCGTGGCCCATCGCCGCCGTCGTGTGCGTGTTCGTCGCGGGCCCCGTCATGGGCCTAGTGCTTGAGCAGATCACCCGGCGGCTGTCCAACGTCAGCCTCGCCATCAAGGTGGTCAGCACCGTCGGCGTACTGCTCGCCATCCAGGCGATCGTGGTCATCATCTACGGCACCACGCAGACCCGGACCGTGCCGCAGTACTTCCCCGCGACGGAATTCCACCTCGGCGGTGCCGTCGTCACCCTCGGCCAAGTCATCATCTTCGCCGTCGGCGCGGTGGCGACGGTGGCGCTGTACGTGTACTTCCGGGTCGCGCGAACCGGAGTGGCGATGCGGGCGGTCGTCGATGACTCGTCCCTGCTGGACATTTCCGGGACCAGTCCGAGAGCCGTGCGCCGCTGGGCCTGGATGATCGGCGTAACCTTCGCGTCCGCGTCCGGCCTGCTGCTCGTCCCGTTCATCAACCTGGACTCCATTACGCTGACCTTCCTGGTTGTGGCCGCGTTCGGGGCCGCCGCTATCGGCGCGTTCCGGAGCCTGCCGCTCACTTACCTCGGCGGCCTGCTCATCGGCATCGGGGCCGCACTGTCGTCGGAGTACTTCACCACCGGGCTGCTCAGCAGCCTGTCGGCCTCACTGCCGTTCCTCGTGCTGTTCGTTGTGCTGATGGTCTCGCCGCGGCGCTGGCTCGCGGAACGGACAGCGGTCGAGCACCGGGACCGAGCCGAGTGGACCGCGCCTTGGCAGGTTCAGTCCTTCTTCGGCATCGCCCTGCTGATCATCCTCCTCATTGTCCCGGGCTTCGCCGGCATTCACCTGGCGGACTACTCGCAGTTCCTGGCGATGACCATCCTGTTCCTCTCCCTCGGGCTGCTGGTGCGCAGCTCCGGTCAGGTATCGCTGTGCCACGTGAGCTTTATGGCGATCGGCGTGTGCGCCTTCTCGCAACTGGCCGTGGGCCTGCACTGGCCGTGGTTCTTGGCCCTGCTGGTGGCGGGCGCGATCACGCTGCCGGTCGGTGCGATGCTCGCCATCCCCGCAATCCGGCTCTCCGGTCTCTACCTGGCCCTGGCGACCTTCGGGTTCGGCCTCCTGCTGCAGTACATGTTCTACACCGAGAACTTCATGTTCGGCAGCATCGGCCTTGGCGTGCAGGTCCCGATGCCGGACTTCCCCGCACTGGGACTCGACGGGAGCGACAAGAGCAACTACTACTTGTGCCTGGTCATGGCGATCATCGTCACCGGTATCGTGATCATGATCGGCCGGAGCCGCCTCGGGCGCCTGTCCCGGGCGCTGGCGGACAGCCCACGGGGACTGGCGACGACTGGAACATCAGTCAACGTAACCCGCGTGCTCGTGTTCTGCCTGTCCGCATTCCTCGCCGCGATCGCCGGCGTGCTCGCGGCGGGCGTGATCGGGCAGGCCAGCGGTGACTCCTACCCGCCGATCCAGTCGCTGGTCTACTTCGCGCTGGTCATCATCACCCTCGGCGGCGCGCCCTGGTACGCACTGATGGCGGCGGCCGGGCTGATGCTCGTTCCGTCTTACCTGACCAGCTTCAACACGTCGAACTGGCTGCAGGTGATCTTCGGTGTTACCGCGATCGGCTACGCCATGACACCCCCTCGCTTCCGGGGCATGCCACCCGCCCTGGCCGGCCGGATAGACCAGCTCGTCCGGCGCCGGCCCGCCGGGAGCAGGCCGTCTCCCGCGCGGCCACCCGTCGCGGTCGCGGTCGCGGTCGCAGCGCCGCCGCCGATCAGCGGCAGCCTGCAGGCACGGGATATCCGGGTCCGGTTCGGCGGCCTGGTGGCCGTGGACGGCGTGAGCGTCGAAGCGCCACCCGGGCGGATTACCGGCATGATCGGGCCGAACGGAGCGGGCAAGACGACGATGTTCAATGCGTGCTCAGGTCTGGTCACCCCGTCGCATGGTCAGGTCACCATCAACGACGGCAGCGTTTCCCGCCTCGGGCCCGCGGCCCGCGCGCGCCGCGGTCTTGGCCGGACGTTCCAGCAGATGGAGCTGTTCGACAGCCTGACGGTGCGGGAGAACGTCGCACTCGGCGCGGAGGGCGGCAACGCCGGCCCGAACCCCTTGCGGCACTTGACGAGCACGCCGCAAACCCGGCGCCTGGTCCGCGACCGGGCCGCCGACGCCATGGCCCGATGCGACCTGACCGAGCTGGCCGACCGCACGGCTGGCTCCCTGTCCACTGGCCAGCGGCGGCTGGTCGAACTGGCCAGGTGCCTGGCCGGGCCGTTCCGCATCCTGCTGCTCGACGAGCCGTCATCCGGGCTCGACCGGGCCGAGACGGCCCGCTTCGGCGAGATCCTCCAGCAGGCCGTGGCCGACCGCGGCATCGGCATCCTCCTCGTCGAGCACGACATGGCGCTCGTCACCGATATCTGCGACTACGTCTACGTCCTTGATTTCGGCAAGCCAATCTTCCAGGGCACCGCCGCCGAGGTCATGTCCTCTCCGGTCGTCAAGGCCGCCTACCTCGGAGACGACGAGGTGGAGCGCGCGGCCACCGCCGCGACCGGGCCGAACCAGGAGGTCAGCCCGTGACCAGCTCCAGCGAAACCCGGCCCGGACCGGACGCGGCGGGCAAGCCGCCCGCCCCCGCGGTCCCAGTCCTGCTACTCAGCAACATCACCGCTGGATACGGGCGGTCCACCGTCCTGCGGGAGGTAACCGTCGAGGTCCCGGCCGGATCCATCGTGGCCCTCCTCGGTCCGAACGGAGCCGGCAAGACAACCTTGCTGCGGACGGCAGCCGGTCTGCTGCGGCCTTCTGCGGGTACCGTCCGGCTCAACGGGACCGAGGTGACCAAGGCCGCTCCGCATCAGCGGGCGAAGGCCGGCCTGTGCCTCATTCCCGAGGGCCGGGGGATCTTCCGGAACCTGACAGTCCGGGAGAACCTGCGCATGCAGGTTCCGCCCGGAGCCAAGGGGGTCGCCGACGACGGCTTGGACCGGGTCCTCACCACCTTCCCGGTGCTGCGCGACCGGCTCGGGCAGACAGCCGGAACGATGTCCGGTGGGCAGCAGCAGCTGCTCGCGCTCGCACGCTGCTGGCTCAGCAGCCCACGGGTCGTCCTGCTGGACGAGGTGTCGATGGGGCTGGCGCCCAAGGTAGTAGACGAGATCTTCGCCGCCATCGTTACCCTGGCGGCCGGCGGCACCGCCCTGGTGCTGGTGGAGCAGTACGTGAACCGCGCTCTCGAGCTGGCCAGCAGGGCTGTGCTCCTTGACCGCGGCACGGTCGCCTACTCCGGCCCGAGCCGCGACCTCGACGAGGCCGCGGTGCTCCGCGGGTACCTGGGCGTGGACGTGGCGGGCATCCAGTCAGCGACGACATCGTCGGAGAGTGTGCCGGCTAGTCGGCCAGGGCCTTGAGCATCCGCTCCCGGATGAGGGCATCCAGTTCCTCATGGCTCAGCTGCTCAAGCTGAAGGCCGCGGACCAGGTACGGCTCGAACAGGCGCCAGCCGTACAGCATCGCCAGTAGCGAGCCCGCTTTTACCTTGGCGGCGGTGTCCGGGTCGGGTACGTCGTCGGCAAGGTCGGCTTTCGCCAGCTCGCGCAGTCGCTGGAGGAACGGGTCCTCGGCCGGCAGGATGTCATCGACGAGGTACTGCAGGATCGCCCACGCCAGCAGGCGAGCGTGCGCCCCCGTGCTACGCGGGAGCACGCTATCCATCGCCTCCACGAGGTCCGTGCAGTCCTCGGTGAAATGCATGCTGCGCGCCACCACGCGGTCCATGGCCGCCCGGATGACCGCTTCCTTGGTCCGGAAATGCCGGTACACCAGGCCGTAATTGACACCGGCTCGCGCAGCGATGCTTCGCAGTGAAACCTCGGACGGCCCCTTGGCGCTCCACAGCGAGAGCGTCGCGTCAATGATGCTCTCGATGACCTGCTCCCGACCGTACGGCTTGGTCTTCGCGCCAGCCGCGCGGCCCGCTGGCGGCTTGCGCGAACCGCTCCGTGCGGTGGTGCCGCCGGGCCGCTTGCCGGAGCTGCTGCTCGCGGATCCCCCGGAATCCGGGCCCGCCGCACTGGTTCCCTGCGTCATGTCTCATCCTCGGCTTCTTCTGCACTCTGTCGTCCTGGTGCGCTCGTGACGCTCTTTGCTACCCACAGCGTACGAAGCCACCCGGCTGCGCGGAGACCGCTCCCCGCCGAAACCATTGCCAGAAGTGTAGCCCAATGGCTACAATTGGCCTGTGAATGGTGCTCATGCGCTCATCAAAACCCTGGTCAGTTCCGGTGTGGACGTCTGCTTCGCGAACCCCGGGACGTCCGAAATGCACTTCGTCGCCGCGTTGGACGACGTGCCCGGGATGCGAGTGATCCTGGGGCTGTTCGAGGGGGTGGCCACCGGGGCTGCCGACGGGTACGCGCGGATGAGCGGCAGGCCGGCGGCAACGCTCCTGCACCTAGGGCCGGGCATGGCCAACGGCATGGCGAACCTGCACAACGCGCGGCGCGCCCGCGTACCGCTCGTCAACATCGTCGGCGACCACGCGACCTATCACTCCCAGTACGACGCCCCGCTGAACTCGGACATCGAGACCCTCGCGCGGACCTTCTCCGGCTGGACGCAGCGCCCGACCCGGCCAGCTGACATCGGCCCGGCCGCCGCTGCCGCCGTCGCCGCGGCGATGAGCCTGCCGAACTCCATCTCAACGCTGATCCTCCCGGCCGACGTATCCTGGGGGGACGACGCGCTCCCGGCTGAACCCCAGGCATACCCGCCACGGCAACGCGTCAACGACGATGTGATCGGATCAGTCGCCAAGCTGCTTAGGTCGGGTGAGCGGTGCCTGTTCCTGCTCGGCGGGAGCGCAGCCCGCGCCGACGCCCTGCGCGACGCGGCCCGGATCGCGGCCACGAGCGGGGCAGATGTCCTCCTGGAGACCTCCATCGCCCGGCTGGAGCGCGCCGGCGGCCTGCCTCCCATCGCCCGTCTCAATTACCGGGCCGGGGCCGCCGTCCGCCAGCTGGCAGGGGTCCGGCACCTGATACTTGTCGACGCCAAGCCGCCGGTGGCGTTCTTCGCCTATCCCGGACGCAACAGCGACCTCGTCCCGGAGGGCTGCGCGGTGCATGTGCTGAGCTCCGGTGCCGACGACGCGGCCGAGGCGCTGGCCAACCTGGCGGAACACGTTGGGGCCGGGCCCGGCGAGTGGATGCCCGTGTCGCGGCCGCCGAGCCCGGCGGGCGCGCTGACCCCGCAGTCGGCCGCCGACGCGATCGCGGCGCTGCTGCCGGAGGGCGCCATCGTCATCGACGAGGGCGTCACCTCTGGCGGCTACGTGGCCGGCGCCACGGCAAGCGGACCGCGGCACGACTGGCTCAACGTGACCGGCGGCGCGATCGGCATCGGGCTTCCGCTCGCCGTCGGCACCGCCGTCGCCGCCCCGGACAGGAAAGTCGTCGGACTCCAGGCCGACGGCAGCTCCATGTACACCATTCAGGCCTTGTGGACGCACGCACGGGAACGCCTCGATACCACCACCATCATTTTCAATAACAGGCAGTACGGCATCCTGCGTTCAGAGCTGCAACGCGTCGGCGCAACCGAGGGCCCGAAGGCATTCGGCCTGCTCGACCTGTCCCGCCCGGATATCGACTTCACAGCTCTCGCGCGGGGGCTGGGCGTGGAGGCTGAGCGGGCGACGACCGCCGAGGAACTCACCGCAGCGCTGGGACGGGCGCTGGCCGACGACGGCCCCAGGCTGGTGGAGGCAATCCTGTGAAAGCCGTGAGAGCAAACGGGGGCGGGGCGGACAGCGGCGATGGCTGACCTGGAGTACTCGGTAGCCGAAGGGATCGGTACCCTCCGGCTCAACCGGCCTGAACGCAAGAACGCGTTCACGCTGGAGATGGCCGACCAGTGGGCCGCCCTGCTCGCTGGTGCCCGTACCGATCCTGACGTTCGGGTCCTTATCCTTACCGGCACTGGCGATGCGTTCTGTTCCGGTGTAGATCTCGAACGCCGGAACGAGGGCATGCCTGCGACACCGTTGGCGCGCAAGCAGGTACTCAGCGACCGAGTCCATCGCATCGCACTGGCGATGGAAGACCTCGACAAGCCGGTTATCGCCGCGATCAACGGGGTCGCGGTCGGCGCTGGCCTCGACATGGCCCTGATGTGCGATATGCGCATCATGGCCCGCTCCATCCGGGTGTCCGAAGGGTACATTCGCGTCGGGCTGCTGCCGGGAGATGGCGGCTGCTACTACCTGCCGCGGCTGGTCGGCGTGGCCAAGGCGCTCGAGCTGCTGCTTACCGGCGACTTCATCGACGCCGACGAGGCGGCCCGGATCGGCCTGGTCAACCATGTCGTGGATGAGTCCGAACTCGGCAACGCGGTGCACGACCTGGCCCGCAAGATCGCCGACGGTCCCCCGGTCGTGGTGCGCATGATCAAGCGCGCTACCTACCAGTCGCTTCGCACTGACCTGCGCACGTCGCTGGACCTGATTTCGTCGCACACCGGCGTGGTCGGGCTGATGCACGACTCGGCCGAGGCGATGGCCGCGTTCCGGGAAAAGCGCCAGCCGCGTTACACCGGCACCTGAACGGAAGGATCTCCAGACGATGACATTTCAGGGATTCGAGCTGCCCGACGAGTTGCACATGCTCGCGGACACGATCGGCGAGTTCGTCCGCAAGGAGATCTGGCCGGTCGAAGTGCGCACCCCGGGGGAGCGGCGGCACATCGCGCCGGACGAGATCGACAAGCTTCGGAAGAAGGCGCGTGACGCTGGGTTCTGGTGCCTGGACGCGCCCGAGCGCTTCGGCGGCGGCGGCCTGACGGTCTTCGAGAGCGTGGTTGTCGGCGAGCAGATGGCCAAGCACCGGTATAGCATCCCGCGACCCGGCGCGGGCGCCTTCGGGCTCGAACCGCCAGCAGCCCTGTACCGCGGCACCGCCCAGCAGATCGAGCAGTATGTTCTGCCCACCATCGAGAACGCTTGGCCATCATTCACCGCCATCAGCGAACCGAGCGGCGGCTCTGACCCGGCCCGCGCCATCCGCACCACGGCGGTCAAGGAGGGAGCCACCTACCGCCTCAACGGTCACAAGATGTGGGCCAGCGGTGCCGATCAGGCGCGCTACGGGGTTGTGTACGCGCGCACGGATGCCGAAAGCAAGCGCGCCGGGATCAGCGCGTTCATCCTCGACATGGACACCCCTGGCATCGTGGTCCAGCCAGTGGCGGTGATGCGCGACCACTGGACGACGGAGCTGACGCTGAACGACGTGATCATCCCGGTCGGCAATCTCATTGGCCAGGAAGGCGAGGGCTTCGCCCTGGCCCAGGATTTCTTTGTGCGCGGCAGGCTGCGGTACGCCTCGCAGGCCATCGGGGTCGCGGAGGAGGCCATGCGGCTGGCCGTCGACTGGGCCCGCACCAGGGAGACTTTCGGCGCGCTGCTCGCTACCCGGCAGGCGGTCCAGTTCGCCCTGGCTGACGCGCGCGTTGAAATCAACGCTGCCCGGTACCTCACCTGGGACGCAGCCTGGGACGCCGATCACGGGCTCAATGCGCGAACAAAGGCGTCGATTGCAAAGCTGCACGCCACTGAGGCTGCGTTCAAGATCGTCGACGCCATGATGCAGATCCTCGGCGGCATGGGCATGAGCAGCGATATGCCACTGGAGCACTGGTTCCGCGGGCTTCGGGTGTCGCGCGTCGTGGAGGGCCCGAGCGAGATCCAGCGGTTCCTGATCGCGCGCGACATCCTGGGCAAGGCCGCCCTATAGACGACTATGCAGCCACATGGCTACAATGAAACTTATATCCAGTAACCGCTCTGGCGAGGGAGACAGCGTGGCTGCCCTGGACAACAGACGCTCTAGCGAGGTCGCCCATGGGGTCCGTCGTCTACTCTCGCGACTGCTGCACACTCGTCCGTTGCGCGGCCCTCTTGGCGCACCCTTCCCCGATGTGTCCAGACCGGGTGCGGGCGCCTCAGTGCTGTGCTGCATCGACGATGGAAGCGCATCCTCGATGTGGGCCCTCAGATTTGCCGTCGGCATGGCATGCAGGCGCGACAACAGGGATGATGCGGACTTGGTGGTGATTTTTGTGCACCGTGCACCGCTTTTCGTCCAGGTCGATCCGGTCATTGACTTCGGATGGCTAGGTACAGGCGCCGACGTTAAGGCCATGATTGACGAGGTAGCTGCGTATTCGAGGGTCGCCATTCGGTATGACGAAGTCGCGGGCTGGTCGCAGCCGGACATTGCCAGAGTTGCCCGGGAGTGGGGAAGCGACGCCGTGGTCCTGCCGATGCTGCACGACGATGCCGGACCACTGCAGCGGTGGAGGCGGCGGGGCCTGGTCTCTGGCCTTATCGCTCGAACTCACGCAATGGTCATGGATGAATATGCCCGGGAAGGAGGACCTCGGTTCGCTCGATGACCGCGTTCATCGGCTTTTCTTCGTAGCAGTGCCTTTGTGCACCGGTACCGGCGCGCCGATTCCGAAGCGCTGTGGGGCAGGACGACAATTTCCGACATGCGAATCCCGCCCGGCGGGACGCCCGGGAGAGATCGGCCCCGGACCGTCGAGGAGGAGCGAAACCTTCATGTCCCAGAAATAGGCTCGTCACGCGCTCTTCTTAGCGTTGTCACGGCAATTCACAGCAGCCCAGGCTCGACCTGCGGGACGAAGTCGGTGGACAACGGGTCGCGGAGGCCCAGGGGGAGTTCCCATGAGTGGCAGCAAGGCTCGACTCCAGGCGATCGAAGCGGTCAAGAATTACACGCCCCCGGCGTGGATCTTCCTGGAGTCGGAGACGCCCGGCGACGTGTTCGGCTCGAACGTCTTCAGCAAGTCGGTCATGCAGAAGCGGCTGCCCAAGCTGGTGTTCAAGTCGCTGATGTCCACGATCGAGCACGCCAAGCCACTGGACCCGACCGTCGCCGACGTCGTCGCCGCGGCGATGAAAGACTGGGCCATGGAGAAGGGCGCCACCCACTACGCGCATGTCTTCTACCCGTTGACTCATCTGACGGCGGAGAAGCACGACAGCTTCCTCGAGCCGGGTGGGGACGGCTTGTCGATCGCCGAGTTCGCGGGCAAGACGCTGACCCAGGGCGAGCCGGATGCCTCGAGCTTCCCCAACGGCGGCCTCCGCAACACCTTCGAGGCCAGGGGCTACACCGGCTGGGACGCCACCAGCCCCGCTTACATCCTCGACAACCCGAACGGCAAGACACTGTGCATCCCCACCGTGTTCATCTCGATGACGGGCGAGGCCCTCGACCACAAGACGCCACTCCTGCGTTCCCAGCAGGCGATGGCAAAGCAGGCCGAGCGGGTGCTGAAGCTGTTCGGTCACGAGAAGCCCGACGCGGTGGTGTCCTTCGCCGGCGCCGAGCAGGAGTACTTCCTGATTGACCGGAGTTTCTTCCTCAGCCGCCCCGACCTGCTCAACTCCGGCCGCACGCTGTTCGGAGCCAAGCCCCCCAAGGGGCAGGAGTTCGATGACCATTACTTCGGGGCCATCCCCGACCGGGTCCTCGGCTACATGCTCGACTGCGAACGGGAGCTGTTCAAGCTCGGGATCCCGGCCAAGACCCGTCACCAGGAGGTGGCCCCCGGCCAGTTCGAGCTGGCCCCGATGTTCGAGCGCTCTAACGTCGCGGCCGACCATCAGCAGTTGCTGATGTCGACCCTGAAGCGGATCGCCCAGAAACATGGGATGGAGTGCCTGTTCCACGAGAAGCCGTTTGCGGGCATCAACGGCTCGGGCAAGCACGTCAACTTCTCGCTGGGCAACTCGACCGAGGGCAACCTCCTGTTGCCGGGAGACACCCCGCACGCCAACGCGCAGTTCCTCGTCTTCTGCGCCGCTGTCATCCGCGCCGTCCACAAGTACGGTGGCCTGCTGCGGGTCTCGGTCGCGTCGGCCAGCAACGACCACCGGCTGGGAGCCAACGAGGCCCCGCCGGCCATCATCTCGATCTTCCTGGGCGACCAGCTGGCCGACGTCTTCGACCAGATCGCCAAGGGGGGCGCCAAGAGCTCCAAGCAGCGGGGCACCCTGCAGATCGGGGTGGACACACTGCCGGTGCTGCCGACCGACCCGGGTGACCGCAACCGCACCAGCCCCTTCGCCTTCACCGGGAACCGCTTCGAGTTCCGCGCCCCGGGGTCGTTGCAGTCGATCGCCGGCCCGATGGTGATGATCAACACCATCCTGGCCGAGGCGCTGGACTACATCGCCACCGAGCTAGAGGGACTGACGGCCGAGGGGACCGAGTTCAACGCCGCCGTCCAGACGGTCCTCAAGGACATCATCACCGCCCATGGCAGTGTCGTGTTCAACGGCGACGGCTACACCGACGCGTGGCCGGTTGAGGCGGAGAAGAGGGGCCTGCTGAACCTCCGCACCACCCCCGAAGCCCTGCCGCAGCTCGTCACCGAGGACTCGATGGAGCTGTTCAGCCGCTACGGGGTCTTCAGCCATCACGAGATGCACAGCCGCTACGAGATCGGTCTCGAGCAGTACATCCTGACCGTGGGCGTCGAGGCCCGCTTGACGCTGGAGATGGCCAACACCGCCATCCTGCCCGCGGCGATGCGTTACCAGACGGAGCTGGCGGCCAACCTGGCCAGTCTCAAGGCGATCGACGCCGAACTCGACACCAGCACCCTGGACGAGGTGTCCGCGGCGATGAAGACCTTGCGCGGGGGCATCGCCACGCTCCGCGCCGAGATCGAGAAGGACCAGGACGGCAGCGCCGAGGAGCAGGCAGCGCACATCCAGGGTGAGGTCCTGCCGGCCATGAACACGGTGCGGGCGGCCGCCGACGAGCTGGAGACCCTGGTAGCCGACGATCTCTGGCCCCTCGCCACCTACCAGGAGATGCTCTTCATCCTCTAGGAAGAGCCGAGGTCGGCAAACCCTACGGGTTGACCCCCGTCGTCGTCGGTGATCCGGCGGCGGTGGGGGTCATGCTGGCCGTCGGGGTGACGCTGGCGGTGGGGGAGAAGGTGCTGGCGCTCGGCACCACCATGAGCTGCAGCGAGGAGACGAGCGAGGCCACGTTGTCCTCGTCCAGGGTGTCCGGGACCGAGGTGAAGAACACCACCGGGGTGTTCCCGGTGCCGGTGTCGGCCACCACCACCGCGCCCTCCTCGGTGGTCCAGGTGGCGCCCTGGGCGGTGGCGTTGGTGTAGTCGATCAGGTACTCGATCTCCCAGCCGGGGTGCCCGCCGACCGTGATCGGCTGGCTCAGCTCCGGCTGGGCGCTGTGGTTGAGCGCGTTGTAGTACGCGTTCTCCAAAGTCTGCGCCACGTTGGTGGCGGTGTTCTCCAGGTCGGCCACGCCGGAGTAGTTGTACTGCGCCGGCAGCGGGCCCGAGCAGGCCTCCCCGTACCAGGTGGTCTGACCGCCGTTGATCTGCCCGGCGATCGCCGACTCGCCCGCCGTCCAGCTGAACGCGCTGTCCAGGTCGCTCGGGCAGATCGGCGTCCAGGGGGTCGCGAGCTGGGTGTAGGACAGGCCCGACTGCCCGTCGGAGAGCACCGAGGCCGGCAGCGTGGCCGAGGCGCTGGCCGACGCGGTCAGCGTCGGGGTGGGTGTGGCCGGGGCGGCGGTCGGGGACGGCGCCGCGGCCGCCGTGGTCGCCGCCTGGTCCGCCGTGCTGGGGGTGGACGAGCCGCCCAGGCTGGTGGCGACGACCACGATGATCGCGATCGCGACGGCGGTGCCCCCGATGAGCCCGCCGATCAGCCACATCCGCTTGCGCCGCTGCGCCTGCTGGTAGCCGTACCGGTTGGGCCCGGCCGGGCCGCCCGGCGCGCCGCCGCCGCCGGGCACCTGCCAGGCGTCGTTGCCGAGGAACAGCACCTGCGTGCCGTTCCCGTCGGCCCCGCCCGCCTGCGCGCCCGTGACGGGGCCGCCACCGTAAGCCGTGGCGCCCTGCTGCCCCGCCGTCCCCCAGCCGTTGAACGGCTGGACGGTCGTCGGCGCGACGGTGCCGGGCGCGGCCGCGGTGACGGCCGGCTGGTAGACGGTCGGCTGCACCGCCGGCTGGTACGTGGTCGCCTGCAGGGCGGGCTGGTACGTGGTCGGCCAGCAGGGCCCGGCTGCGGCTCCGTCCGCGGCCCCTTCGGCGGCAAGGTGCTGGCCAGCTCGTCGCCGGTGGGCCAGTCGGTGCCCGCCCAGTCGCCGATCACCCGGTCGCGGGTCGCCCAGCCGCCGCCGGACGACTGCCCCGTGCTCAACTGCGCTGTACTCGACTGCAACGCGCTCGACTGCAACGCGCTGGACTGCCCGGTGGCTGGCTGCACCGTCGTCGCCTGCGCCTGCGCCTGCGCCCGGTGCGCCCCGCCGCCGGCCGCCGCGCCCCCACCGCTGCCCGCTGTCCCGCTACTGCCCGCGGTCTCCCCGTCGCCGTCCGTCCCCCCGACGCCCGCGTGCGTGTGATGCGTCCACGCCGATCCGTCCCACCAGCGGAGCAGATCGGGCGCGCCGTAAGGATCGGGGTACCAACCGGAGGGGGGCAAGTCCATGGGCCAAGAATAGAAGAATCAGGCGGTGCGAATACGGCAAATGGGGCGCGTTACCACTTTGTTGACTGCGGAGAGGTTTCAGGTGACGCTGCGGCGTTATTGGTCACCGCCGAATCCGTCATTACCGGTGCGCTGGAAATGAACCGCCGCAGCTCATCGCCGGAAACCAGCCGCGCGGGGAATGGGTCGCTCGCTGCCGCCCGCGCCAGCGCCGCCTCGGGCAGCGGCTGGTCGCTGCCGAAGATCACCAGGTTGCCCCGCCGCCGGCCGCGGAGCAGGCTCGCCTCGGCCACCATGCACGTTTCCTTGTAGGAGTAACGGACCGTGGCCACCGCCGATCTGGCCGGGTCGAGCGGCGGTCCGGCGGCGACGTTCACCGCGTAGATCCCGCCCGGCCGCAGCGCGCGGGCGGTCGCGGCGGCGAACTCGGCCGTGGTCAGCCGCGGCGGCGTCACCGCGCCGGCGAAGACGTCGGCGATGACCAGGTCGTAGCTGCCCTCCCGGACCGACTCGACGACCTCGCGGGCGTCCGCCGCCCGCACCCGGATGCGGTGCCCGGCGGGCAGCGGCAGGCTGGCCCGGACCAGGTCGGTGAGCGCGTCGTCGACCTCGGCCACCAGCTGCCGCGACCCCGGCCGGGTGTGCGCGATGTAGCGCGGGAGCGTCAGCGCGCCGCCGCCCAGGTGCAGCGCGCGCACCGGCTCGCCGGGCGGGAAGGCCAGGTCGATGACGTGCCCGATCCGGCGGACGTACTCGAACTCCAGGTACCCCGGGTCCGCCAGGTCCACCCCGCTTTGCGGGACACCGTCCACGAACAGCAACCACGCGTGCGTTCGGTCCAGATCGGGAACGAGCTCCGCCCCGCCCAGCCGCACCTCCCGGTGCACCGCCACCCGCGGGCCGCCCTCCCGCGCCGGCCGTCGCCCCCGCCGCTGCCCCTCAGTCACACTCAATTATCCCCTAGCGGGATTGTGGCTTCGGCTGAGGTAACACTCGGCCTTGCCCGCCTCGGCGTGAGAGGACATCGATGAGCGCCGCCGCGAGCAGTACCAAGGCGACCGTGACGTCAATCCACTGACTCTGCACACCCAGCAGGTAGAGGCCGTTGTAAATGCCGCCGATGACGAGGCCGCCCAGTACGCCGTGGATGGTCTTGCCCCGGCCGCCGAAGAGGCTGACCCCGCCGATGACCGCCGCGGCCACCGCTAGCAGCACGTAGCTGTTGGCGGCCTTGATGATGTTGGTGGTCAGCGAGACCTGCCACGAGGCGAACAGTACGCCGGCGATCCCGGAGATCACCGCCGAGAGGACGAAACACCAGATCCGGATCGCGGGCAGGCTGACCCCGGCCCGGCGCGCCGCCTCTGGATTGCCGCCGATGGCGTACACGTAGCGGCCGAAGCGGGTTCGCTGCAGCAGGACCGTACAGGCGGCGAGCACGACCAAGACGATCGGGATGATGTACGGAACGCCCTCGATCGTCCCGAAGTGGGCCCGGTTGACATTGCAGATAGCGACGAGCGCGATTCCCGCCACCGCCATGAGGGCGATCTTCATCGCGGTGAGGCTGCGGGGCGGAGTCTCCAGGCCGTGGCGGCGCTTGCTGGCCTCCCGTAGCCAGAGCCCGGTGCCAGCCCCCGCGACCACCGCGGCCATCAAGATCCAGCCGACCACCGGGCTGAACGTCCCCCAGAAGATGTCGAAGAGGGCGACCTCGTTGGGGTACTGGGAGTTGCCGATGCCGACGAGCGACCCGCCGAGGACAATGATCGCCACGCCCTCCAGGATCAGCAGCCCGCCAAGAGTGACGATGAACGACGGCATCCGGAGCCGGGCCACGAGCGTTCCCTGGATAAAGCCGACCGCGGCGCAGGCGAGCAACGTCACGATGATCGCCGCCCACCACGGCCAGTTCGCGCCGGTCGGCTGCACCAGCTCGGCGACGACGACGCTGCCAAGTCCCATGATCAGGCCGACGGACAGGTCGATCTCTCCGAGGAGCAGGGCGAAGATCTCGGCCATCGCCAGCAGCATGTAAATCGTGCTCTGCTCGAAGAGGTTGACCAGGTTCTGCGGCGACAGGAACTTTGGGTTCGCGATCTGGAAGCTGACGGCGACCACCACGATGGCCAGGACTACCGGCAGGACACCGCTGTCGCCGCCGCGGACCCGGAGCCACGAGGCCCGGATGTACTGGCCAAGTGACTGGGCGATGAGCTCGGGCGGGATATCGGCCTCGGCCACCTCGGCGTCAAGGGTCAGGTCGGTGGTCACGGCACCCGCCGTCCCGGCCGGGGTCTCGCCGGGGTCAGCGGTCACGGGCACTTCCTCATTGCTTGTCCTCCATGCGTGGTCAGACACCGGTTACGCTCCCGGCCCCGCGCCGGGACAGCACGTCAATCGCCACCGCGGCGAGGAGCACGGCACCCGGCAGGATGTATTCCAACGGCGTGGACAGTGAACCCAGGTTGAGCAGGGACACGCCGTAGGCGATGCTGCCGATGAGGAGGCCGCCCAGAACACCGTGGATGGCCTTGCCCCGGCCGCCGAAGAGGCTGACCCCGCCGATGACGGCGGCGGCGATCGAGTACAGGACGAGCTGGCCGGGATCGGCCGTATTGGTGCTGTACTCACCGTAGAAATAGGAACCGAGCAGTATGCCGCCGAGGGCGGCGGTCGCCGAGGACAACGCGAAGGCCCAGATGCGGATGGCGGGGAGGCTGACGCCGGCTCGGCGCGCGGCTTCCGGGTTGCCGCCGATGGCGTACATGTAGCGGCCGAAGCGGGTCCGCTGGAGCACCAGCGTCCAGGCGCCGAGCAAGACGAGGACGATCGGGATCACCCACGGAATTCCCTTGACCGGCGTCAGGGAGCTACCGCGGTTGACGGAGCAGACGATCACCACTGCCGCCCCGATGATCGCCACCAGAGCGATTTTGATCGCTGTCAGGCCCAGCGGGGGAGTCACCAGGCCCTGGCGTCGCCGAGCGGCCGTGCGCAGCCCCATGGTCGTGCCGACGGCCACCACCAGCACCGCCAGGATTATCCAGCCGACGACGGGAGTGATATTCCCTTGGACCATCTCGTAGATGACGTTCTGGTTGGGATCCGAGGTGTTGAGGTTCACCGAGGAGTCGGCCCCGCCCAGGATGACGATGAGGATTCCCGAGAAGAGGAGGAACCCAGCCAGGGTCACCACGAAGGACGGGATTCGCAGCAGTGCGACCAGCGCTCCCTGGAGGGCGCCGATTGCGCCACAGACAGCGAACGCCGCGAGCATCGCGGCCCACCACGGCCAGTTCGGCCCGGGCTGCTGGACCAGCTTGAAGGCGATCACCCCGCCGATAAGCGCGACCGCGCCGGTCGACAGGTCGACCTCCGCGAGCAGCAGGACCGCGGTCGCGGCGATCGCCAGCACCATGTATACGGTGCTCTCCTGGAAGATGTACACGAGGTTGCTCGGCCGCAGGAAGGCGTGCTCGGGGGTGATGACCTCGAAGACGACGGCGACTATCACGATGGCCAGGACCACGGGCAGGACACCGCTGTTGCCGGTACGGATCCGGACCAACCAGGTCCGCAGGTACTGGCCGAGCGACTGGGCGGTGAGCTCGGGCGGGATATCGGCCTCGGCCACCTTGGTGTCAAGGGTCAGGTCGGCCGTCCCGGCACCCGCCGTCCCTTTCGCGGTCTCGCCGGAGTCCGCGGTCACGATGACTTCTCGATCCTGGCCACGGCCTCAGCCCTCGCCACTGGCGGATACGGAAGGCTGGTACGGCCGTCCGCTGGAGGTACCGGTCGTCATGTACTCCACCACGCTCTGCCGGTCGAAGTCCGCGGCCGGCCCCTGGACGACCATCCGCCCCAGGTACAGCACCGCGATCCGGTCCGCGACCTCGAAGACGTCGTTCAGGTTGTGGCTGACGACCATCACCGCCAGCCCGCGGTCGCGCAGTCGTTTGATCAGGTCCAGCACTGACCGGGTCTGCACCACCCCGAGGGCGGCGGTGGGCTCGTCAAGCAGCACCAGCTTGGAGTTCCACATCACCGCCTTGGCGACGGCCACCGATTGCCGTTGACCTCCCGAGAGCGAGGCGACTGGCTGCCGGATCGAGCGCACCGTGGTCACCCGCAGGGTGCTCAGGGTCTCGGCCGCCTGCCGCTCCATCGAGTCCTCGTCGAGCAGGCCGCGACGCAGCCGCTCCCGGCCGAGGAACATGTTCTGGACGATGTCCAGGTTGTCGGCCAGCGCCAGATCCTGGTAGACGGTTTCGATCCCCAGCCCGGAGGCGTCCCGGGCATTGCGAATGTGTACCGGCCGCCCCTCGAAGTAGATCTGGCCATGGTCGGGCTGGTGCACGCCGGCGATAGTGCGGGTGAGCACCGACTTCCCGGCCCCGTTGTCCCCGCACAGGCCGGTCACCTGGCCCGAGGGCAGGTCCAGGTCCACCCCGTAGAGCGCCTGCACCGGTCCGAAGTGCTTATCGATGCCCCGCAGCTTCACCAGGGGCTCCGCCCCGTCTCCGCCGGGGCTCGCGCCCTTCGGAGCCTCGTTAACCTCAGTCATCTTCCATACCCGTCAGTAGCCTTGGCCCAGGCACAATTATCTCATGAGGCCGGGATGGGCGGACCCGCCTGATGGAAGGTCCGCCAGCCCCGGTTGGGGAGCGTTCGGCGAGAACCCGCCGAACGCTCCCCGGTCAGGTAACTACTTGATCCCCGCCGCGGCGCAGGCGCTCGCACCCGCGAGCGAGCAGATGGACGAGGCCGAGTCGAAGCCGTCCTTGACGACTGTCGACTCCATGTTGGCGCTGGTCACCCACACCGGCGTCAGCAGCGACGCCGGCTCCTTGATGCTCGTGTCGGCCGAGTCGACGGCCGACCCGTTCAGCAGAGCCGCCGGCGGGGTCTTGCCCGCCAGCAGGATCGTGGCCATGGTCACGGCGTCCTGGGCCTCCTTGTAGACGGCCTTGTAGACGGAGCCGCACTGGTAGCCCTGGAGGATGTAGGCCATGCCCTGGGCCGTGGCGTCCTGTCCGGTGGTCGGCACCGTGTGGGGCTTGACCCCATCCGTCTTCAGGTCGGTGATCACCGCGTTGGCGAGCCCGTCATTGGCCTCGATGGTGGCGTTGATCTTCGGGTTGGCGGTGTACTCCTGCTGGAAGATGGTGCCGCCCTTGGTGTTGTCCCACCCTGGGGCGAAGTTCTCGCCCACCAGCGAGTAGCCGAGGCTGTTGGTCTTGCCCGCGGCGACGGACTTGGCCGGCTCGCCCCAGACCACCCCGTTGTAACCCGAAGCAAAGGCGATCGCGTTGGGGTCGGTGTCCTCGCCGCCATTCAGGACGAAGACCTGGGGCTTGGCGATCCCCCAGCTCTTGATGCACGCCTGGAAGCCCTCGCCGATCAGCTTGCCCACGAGCACGCCGTCGAAGCTGACGTAGTAGGTGTTCGAGCCCTGGAAGATGGCGCGGTCGTAGGCGATCAGGGTGACGCCCTTAGACTCGGCGAGCTTCGCGATCGCCACCCCAGTCGGGCCATCGAGCGGGCACACGATAACGACCTTGGCACCCAGGTTGATGTCGGCGGTAGCGTCGCTCAGTTGGGTCGCGTCGCTGCCCTGCGCGTTCTGGATCCGGAACTCCGACGAGGTGTACCCGGCGTCGGTGAAGGCTTCCTTCAAGTACGGCGCGTCGAAGTCAACCCACCGCGTCGACGACGTGGTGTCGGGCAGGACCACCCCCACCAGCAGGCTGTTGGCTCCCTTGGTCCCGGCCGCGGCCAGCGCCTTGAGCTGGGACATCGTCGGTCCGATGTTCACCGTGAAGGAGCCGATGCTCAGCCCCGCTGGAACCGTGGCCGAGCCGCTTGACGCCGAGGCCGACGTGCTGGCCGAGGCCGACGTGCTAGCCGGGGCCGACACGCTGGACGAGCTAGACGAGCTAGACGATGAGCAGCCCGCGGCCGTCAGGACAGCGACCGCCGCCGCCAGCCCCGCCCAGCCCAGTCGGCGGAAGCCCCGAACCGTGCGGTGGCCTTGCCGATGGGAGGACCGCCCTCCCTCAGTTCTAGTATCCAGTCCCATATCTATATCCCTTCGCTTGAACGCGCCCGGATGAGCAGATGCGGGACACCGTAGAGCACGTGTGTCCCTTCGAGGAGGAAGCGCGCGCCGCGGCCCTGACCCCGGCGATCACCGGGTAGCTCTCGGCGAGCTTGCGCAGCCGGGCACCACGATCTCGTCGATGCGGAATACAACGGTGTACCTCGCTCCTTCACTCGCACCTGCCGCGGGCGGCAGATGCGAGACCAGATTCGTATAAACCGATCACAGTTGACCGGGCCATTGGCGGAAATGCTAGAACTACGCGGAGAAATGTACCAGTTAACACTCCCGTAAAACCGTTAAAAAAGCGTTAATGCGCGGGCGGTCCCAGTCTGGTAACGATATTATTCGAGACCTTTCCGTGACCTATCTGTCGCCCTTACGTTAATTCGGGCGCCTAGCCATCCGTTTATGATAGATACTTAATGATTACTTGGAGTAGTTGCGGTGGGTGGCGGGCCACGCCGCGGGCGCGCTGCGGTCGGCGCCCGGCGCGCTAGCCCCCGGCGATCCGGTCGCCGGCCCGCGGCTGGGTCAGGATCAGCGGCGGGCTGCCGGGCGGTTCCAGCTTGGCCCGCAGCCGCCTGATGTACACCCGGACGTACTCGGTCTCGGTCTCGTACCCGCGCCCCCACACCCGGCGCAGCAGGTGGGCGCGGGACAGCAGCTTGCCCTGGTTCCGCGCGAGTTCCCGCAGCAGGGCGAACTCGGTCGGCGTGAGGTGCACCTCCTCGCCCGCGAGGCGGACCACCTGGCCGACGAGGTCGATCTCGACGTCGCCAATCGTGATCACAGAAGGCGCCGCCTCGGTCAATGCCTCGGCGGGCCGGGTCCGCCGCAGCGTGGCGAGGATCCGTGCGAGGAGCTCCTCGATGCCGAACGGCTTGGTCATGTAGTCGTCGGCGCCCATGTTCAGGGCGGTGACCTTGTCCCGCTCGCCGCCGCGCGCGGATACGACGATGATGGCCACGTTGGACCGCTCGCGGATCTGCCTGCACAGCTCGAACCCGTCCACCTCGGGCAGCATCAGATCGAGCAGGACCATGTCGGGCTGCTCGGTCTCAAGCAGCGCCAGCGCCTTGCTTCCGTCGGATGACACGAGCGTGTCAAAGCCGCGCACCGCCAGGTTCGCCCTGATCAGGTCCACGATGTTCGGATCGTCCTCGACGATGAGTACCCGGGTCGATACGGTCAGGTCAGCCACGTGCCTTCACTCCACGGGGTGTGGTCGACGCCGTCGGCTTGTACGCGGGTGACACGGGTTTGTCTACGGACATGGTGAGAGGCTTCTCGACGGGGAGCACGACCAGGAAGCAGCAGCCGCGCTCGGTTGGCTCAAGTTCGAGACGGCCGCCGTGCGCCGCCACGATCCCGCTGGCGATGGACAGCCCGAGGCCGGCCCCTGCCCCGCGTAGCCGCGGCCGGATGGTGCCGGCCGCCAGGACGTCATGCCAGCGCGGGTCACGCTGGCCGGCCGCCTCGGTCACGGCGCGGGCCAGCTCGGGTGGCAGCCCGTCGCCGTCGTCGGCGACCCGCACGGCCACCGTGCAAGGCCCGTCAGGTACCGCGGTGACGACCACCTTCGTCCCCGGCGGGTTGTGGCTGAGGGCGTTGCCGACCAGGTTGACGAACACCTGCTCAAGCCGGTCATGGTCGGCCCAGATAGCGGGCACCCCTGATGCGTCCGCCACTGTGACCTGGAACGCGGCGTCCGGCGGCAGGACGGCGACCGCCGCGTCGAGGACCAGCGGGATGTCGCACCAGTCGCTGTTCAGCCGCATGATGCCCGACTCGATCGCGGAAAAGTCGAGCAGGTCGTTGACCAGGCGGCCGAGGCGCGCCGACTCGGCCGCGATGCGGGACAGGAAGCGCTGCTGTGAGTCCGTGTCCCACGTGACGTCCCGCTGCAGCAGGCTGGTGGTGTACCCGGTGATCGCGGTGAGCGGGGTGCGCAGCTCGTGGCTGAGCCTGCGCAGGAACGTCCGCTGGAGCTCGCGCGACTGCCGCAGCGCCATCGCCTCCTGCTGCGCGAGCAGCGCCCGCTCGCGCTCAAGGGCCAGCCGCAGCGAGTTCGCCGCGTCTTCGAGTAGGTCGGTCGCGTCATCCGACCTGGCGCCGTCCCGCCAGCGGGCAAGCAGCACGGCCCGCCGGTCGGGAGCGCTGAACGTGACCGACAGGTCCCTGTTCCCGGCCAGGCCCGTGCTTGCGGCCAGGCCAGTCGGCTGGCCGCCTCCCGTGCGCAGGGTTCCGAGGCTGGCGTGGCCGGCGACCGCGACGCCGTCCGGGTCCGCCCGGTCGAGGGCAGCGCTGACCGCGGCGAGGGTCGCGGCGGGCACGCCATGGCCGGGCTGCCCGCGGTCGTGGTCCCCGCCGGCCCCGCCGCCCGCCGGATGACCAGCGCCATCGCGCCAGTCGGCGGGCGTGCTCGAGTAACCACGGCACAGCAGGGTGCCGTCAGGCTCCGCCGCGACCAGCACCACCTCATCCGCCCCTAGGCCGCGCCTGAGGGCCTGCAGTGCGATGCGCAGCGCCGCCTCGACCGGGACCGGCCCGGCCAGGGTCTGCAGCATCTCCCTGATCGTTTCGAGCAGCCGGTTCCGCACCGTCAGCTCGTCGAGCAGCCGGTCCCGCTCGATGGCGCTGGCGGCGTACCCCGCGTAGAGCGCGGCGAGGTCCAGGTCGTCGCGGCGCGGCTTGCCCGGCATCGCGCGGAACACGGTGATCACGCCGAGCAGCCCGCCGGGCCCCAGCACGGGCACCGACCAGGAGCTGGCGACCTTCGCCGGCCGGGCCAGGTTCCCGAAGACCTGCCAGGAGCCGCCGTCCGTCCGCAGGTTGTCCTCGATGACCGGCACCTGCCGCTCGGCGGCCAGCCCGACCGGCCCGCCCGCCGCCCCGACGGACAGCCGCGCCCAGGCGTCGAGCAGCGTGTCGGGCATCCCGAGGGACGCCGCGCGCACCAGCTCGCCGTCCTCGAGCAGGTGGATGGCCAGGCGCTCGCTGCCGAGGGCCGCGCCGAGCGCGGACAGGATCAGCGAGAGCGACGACGACGGGTCGGAGGAGACGAGCCGCCCGGCGAGCCCGTGCAGCCGGGTGAGCTGGAAGCGCGCCGAGGAGTCGACCGGCTGGCCGGAAACCAGCGCCACCACGTCGTCCGGGTGCACCTCGTTCGGCAACAGCTCCGTGACCACCCGGCCGTGCCGCAGCACGACGATCCGGTCCGCGAGCCGGAACATCAGCTCCGTGTCGTGCGCAGACAGCAGGATCGTGGTGCCCGCCGCGCGCAGCCGGGTGATCAGCCGCTCGACGATGCGTGGCCTCCCGCACGGCGAGCGAGGCGGTCGGCTCGTCGAGCAGCAGGATCCGGGGGTTGTGCGCCATCGCCCGCGCGACCGCCACCATTTGCCGTTGCGCGCCGGACAGCATCCGGACGGGCCGCGTGGTGTCCCGCAGCGGGATGCCGAGCCGGTCAAGCAGCAGCGCCGCGTCCTTGTGCAGGGCCACCTCGGAGAACAGGTGCCTGCGCCGCTCATTGCCCAGCATCACATTCTCCGCGATGTCAAGGTTGTCGGCGAGCGCCAGATCCTGCCAGACAACGCGCACCCCGAGCTTCGCGGCGGCCTTAGGGAACGGCGCCACCGCATGGCCACCCACCCTGATCGACCCGGACACCGGCGTAACGTCGCCCGCGATGGCCCTGATGAGCGTGGTCTTGCCCGCCCCGTTCTCCCCGGCCAGGGCCACCACCTCCCCGGCCCGCAGCGCGAGGTGGACCCCTTCGAGCGCGGTGAGCGCGCCAAAGCGCACCGTGAGCGCCGACACCGCGAGCTCCGGTACCGCGTCGGCCGCGCCTGGCTCCACTTTGATCGTCACGCTCACCATTCTTATGCAAGGTCACGACCATTCCTATCCAAGGTCAAAATCAGGTCCTCCCGGAACGGGCCGTGGTTCCACCTCCGGCCGCCCGGTTGGGCGCCGGAACCGGGCCGGCCGGGCAGCGCCCAGGCGCGATCACCGAGTAGCGCCAGCCGGCCGGCAGCAGCACGCCGCGCACCACGGTGGCGTCGATGAGGACGGCGACCGCCATGGCCACGCCGAACACCTTGAACTCGAACTCCGACAGCGTGGCGAAGATCGAGAACACCGCGACCATGATCACGGCGGCGCTTGTCACCACGCCGGCACTGCAGGTGATGCCCTCGGTGACCGCCGCTTGGGCGGACGCCCCGCGCAGCCACAGCTCCCTGATCCGGCTGAGGATGAACACGTGGTAGTCCATGCTCAGCCCGAACAGCAGCACGAACATGAACAGCGGCAGCCACGAGGTGATCCCGCCGTAGGCGTTGAAGCCGAGCGCACCCTGCAGGTGGCCGTCCTGGAAGATCCAGGTCATCACGCCGTAGGCGGCGCCCACTGACAGCAGGTTGAGGCCGATGGACAGCGCCGGTATCGCCAGCGACCGGAAGCTGAACATCAACAGCAGGAACGCCAGCCCGAGCACGAAGCAGAACACCAGCGGCGTCCTGCTATCGAGCTGGGCGCTGAAGTCGGAGTTGCTCGCGGTGTCACCGCCGACCGCGTAGCTGATCCCCGGGACCTTACCCAGCGTCGCGGGAAGCACCCGCGCGCTGAGCGTGGCGAGCGCGGCGACCGACGTCGCGTCGGTGACGTGGCCCGCCAGCGGGACCGAGATGACGAGCGCTTGGTCCCGCGCGGGCTGGCCGGCGCCGAACAGCGCCGCGGCGATCGGCTCCCTGAGCGCGCCGTGGCTGGCCGCGGCCTGGGCGCGCAGGGCGCTGATGGCCTCGCTGACCCGCGTCCCGCCCAGGTCATCGCCGGTCACCACCACCTCGGCCGGCTCCGGGCCGCCGGGGAAGGCCCGCTCGAGGGCCTCGGCGGTGCGGATCACCGGCACGCTGTTGGGGAAGGCATGCAGGTCCGAATTCTCCAGGTGCAGCGAGAGCAGCGGGGTCGCGAGGGCCAGCAGCGCCACCGCCGCGAGCCCGCCGAGCACCAGGGGCCGGCGCACCACCGCGCGGACGACCAGACCCCAGAGCCGGGACGGGCGGGCGGCGGCCCGGCGCCGCCCCAGGAACGGGATCCGGCCGCGGTCGGTCGCCGTGCCGAGCAGCGAGAGCAGCGCGGGCAGGAACGTCAGCGAGCCGAGCACGGCGACGCCGACGACGAGTATGGTGCCGATCGCCACCCCGGAGAACACGTCGATCCCGGTCAGGAACAGCCCGGCCAGGGAGATCATCACGGTCAGGCCGGACACCACGATGGCCCGGCCCGACGTCACGGCGGCGATGCGCAGCGCCTCCTTGGTGTCGCGGCCCGCAGCGCGTTCCTCACGGACCCGGCGCAGGTAGAACAGCGAGTAGTCGATCCCCACCGCCATCCCCACCAGCAGCACGATCGCCGACGTGGTGGCGTTGATGGGCACGATGCGACTGGGGATCGACAGCAGTGAGATCGCGGCGATCACCGCGGTGCCCGCCAGCAGCAGCGGGATGCCGGCCGCGATCAGCGCGCCGAACACGATCAGCAGCAGCACCAGCGTGACCGGCAGCGAGGTGACCTCGGCCGTCTTGAAATCCTGCTCGACCAGCGAATTGGCCACTCGGTCGACGCTGGCGCCGCCGGCTTCTGCCACGGTCAGGCCCGGATGGCGGGCCTGGATGGCCGCTACCGCGTTCAGCGCGGGGACCACGGTCGTGTCGTCATTGCCCGGGTTGCCCGCGACGTTGAACGTGACCAGGGCCGACCGGCCGTTGACGAGCCCGGCGGCCGTGAACGGCGACTGGATGTCGGCGGCGGCATCGGGCAGCCGCTCGAGCGCCGCGACGACCTGCCGCACCGCCGCCCGCAGCTCCGGGTCGCCGGCGAAGGTCTGGGCGGCCGAGCGGCCCTGGATGAGTACGCTCTCGGCGTCCGGCTGCCGGACGGCCGGCTCGTTCAGTATCCGCTCGGCCCGGCCTGCCTGGCCCGGATCGTAGCTGGTGGTGTTGCTCGTGCCCAGCTGCTGCCCGACCGCCAACGCGGCCACGATGAGCAGCAGCCAGCCGATGACGACGATCTTGCGGTGCCGCGCGGACCAGCCGGCCACCCGCTCGACGATGGGCGCCCCGCCGGGCGGCACCCCGCCAGGCAGCGATTCGGACGGCGGGTTCGGACTCGTTGACTGGCGCCCTGAACGCAGGGCTGACATTTCATCCATGACTGAGAGAGTGGGTTCCGGCGGCAGGCCGGGGCCATGGTGGCGGCCGACGGATCGGTGGTGGGGTTAACCCAACCGCGTTTACGTGGGTCTGGCGGCTAGCTGTCAGACGGCAGCATCGCCTAGCGTCACTGGTATGTCCACCATCGGCGATCCGGGGTCGCGGCGCAACTGGCTCGCCTTCAGCAATCTGCTGGCCGGCCTGCTGACCGGCGTGGCGCTGCTCGCGGTTCTGATCGGCATCGCCGTCAGCGCCGTCTGCGTGCCGATTGGCCTGGTCACCCTGCCGATTCTGGGTCTCATGCTGCGCTGCGCCGACTGGCTCGCGGTGGTGGAGCGCGCCCGCTGCGCCGTGCTGGCTCGGCGCCCCGGTACCCGGCTGGCCGGCCGACCCCCAGCGCGGCTACCGCTGGCAGCTCATACCGCGCCGGGTCACGGTCCTGGGCCGCGCCACGTGGGGCGAGATCGGGTACGCGCTGCTGTTCCCGGTGCTAGGCATCGTGACGGCGGCCGTGGCCCTGCTCGTCTGGTCGCTCGCCCTTTTCCTGGCCGCGACCTTGGTCACGATCTGGCTGGCCGGGTTTGTCCTGGTCACGCTGCCCCTGTGGGCCTGGCGGCGGCTGACCGGGTCACAGTCGGCCGACGGGGCCCCGCTGCGCGGGGCGCCGCTGCTGGCCAGGCCGTTCGCCACCGGTGCGCTCGCGCTGGTCGCCTCGCCCTGGGCGGGCCGTCCCCTCTCAGCCGTGAACGTCGCCCTGGCCCGGTGGCTGCTCGAGCCGCCGAAGGACCTGGCCGCCCGGATCGCCGAGCTCGAGGTCAGTCGGGAGCGGGTGGTGGACGCGGCCGAGGCCGAGCGGCGGCGGATCGAGCGCGACCTGCATGACGGTGCGCAGCAGCGGCTGGTGGCGCTGGCGATGGAGCTCGGCCGGGCCAAGGCGAAGTTCGGTGATGACCCCGAGGGGGCGCGTGAACTGGTCGACCAGGCGCACGCGCAGGCCAAGGAGGCGCTGATCGAGCTGCGGAATCTGGTCCGCGGGGTGCACCCGCCGGTGCTGACCGACCGTGGCCTGGACGCTGCGCTCTCCGGCCTGGCCGCGCTCTGCCCGGTCCCGGTGGACATGCAGGTTGATGTGGCGGTCCGGCCGAAGGGCGCGGTCGAGGCGGTCGCCTACTTCGTCGTCGCCGAGGCGCTGACGAACGTGGCCAAGCATTCCCGGGCCACTGCGGCGCGGGTGATGGTGGAGGGTCACGGCTTCCCCGGCTCGCTCACCATCTTGATCAGCGACGACGGGATCGGCGGGGCCGATCCGCGCGGCGCCGGGCTGTCCGGCCTGGCCGACCGGGTCGGCGGCGTCGACGGGGAGCTGTCGGTCGAGTCGCCGTCCGGCGGCCCGACGATCATCTCGGCGGTGCTGCCGTGCGGATAGCGATCGCCGAGGACTCGGTGCTGCTCCGCGAGGGGCTCACCCGGCTGCTGGCCGAGGCCGGCCACGAGGTCACCGCGGCCGCCGGCGACGCGGAGGCGTTCCTGCGCGCGGTCAGCGCCAGCCAGCCCGACGCGTGCGTGGTGGACGTGCGGATGCCGCCCACGTTCACCGATGAGGGGCTGCGGGCCGCGCTGGTGGTCCGCGACCGCTGGCCCGACGTCGGCGTCCTCGTGCTCTCCCAGTGGGTCGAGGAACGCTACGCGACCGAGCTCATCGCCGGCCGCCCGCACGGCGTCGGGTACCTGCTCAAGGACCGGGTCGCCGACGTCACCGAGTTCCTCGACGCGCTGTGCCGGGTGGCCGAGGGCGGCAGCGCGTTCGACCCCGAGGTTGTCGCGCAGCTGCTCGCCCGCAGCCACCATCCGCTGGGCGGCCTGACCCCCCGCGAGCGCGAGGTGCTCGCGCTGATGGCGGAGGGCCGGTCCAATGCCGGCATCGCCGCGGCGCTCGTCGTCGGCGGCGGCGCGGTGGAAAAGCACATCAACAGCATCTTCACCAAGCTGGGCCTGTCGCCGGGCGAGCGCGACCACCGCCGGGTGCTCGCGGTCCTGCGCTACCTCACCTCAATCGGAACGGGATGAGCCAACCACCCCGCCCGCGCGCCATCCAGCGCTCCACCGGGCGCGGCCCGGAATATCACCTATGAGCCGCGTCCATCCGCCAAAGACTAATCGCAAATGACCTGCCTATTACCGCATTGCCAATGGCAAACATTCGCAATATTGCAGTCGCAAATATTGACGCGAGCGGGCCGGTCGGTCACGGCCCGCTCGCGCTACCGTATTCCCGTGACGAACGCCGGTGCCTCCGTTTCCGTGGCGAACGCCGGTGCCTCCGCGACCGGGGTGGACGCCTGCGCTGGCGGCTGGGTGGCGGTCACGCTCCGCCGGTCCCCTGCGGGCAACCCGTCTCGCCCCCTGGCCGCGACCGTCGCGGTGTCCCCGACGCTGGACGGGCTGCCGCTGGCAGGCATTGTCGGGATCGACATGCCGCTCGGCCTCCTCGCCGGCGGCTGGCGGGTGGCCGACATACTCGCCCGGCGGGCGCTCGGCCGGCGCGGCGTCACCGTCTTCGCGATCCCGCCCCGGCCGGTCTGGCAGCAGCCAACCTACGCCGAGGCCAACCGGGCGTGCCGCGAGCTCACCGGCAAGGGCCTGTCCGCCCAGGCCTGGGGGCTGCGCGGCAAGATCCTCGAAGCCGACGCCTACCGCCGCATTTCGGCCGCCCGGCTGCACGAGGTGCATCCCGAGCTCGCGTTCGCCGCGCTGGCGGGCGCGCCGCTCGCCGCCAGCAAGCACACCGCGGCGGGCCTCGTCATCCGCCGCGAACTGCTCGCCCGGGCCGGCATCATCCTGCCGCCCAAGGTCCCCGGCGCACCCGAGAACGACCTGCTCGACGCCGCCGCCGTGGCCTGGTCCGCCCGCCGGATCGCCGCCGCCGAGGCCATCATCCTCACCAGCCCCGACCAGCGCGCCGACGACGGCACCGAGATCGCCGTCCGCTACTAGTGCCCAGCCGCCTCGGCACCCAGCTAACACCCACCTCAGCCGCCGCTGCCGTGACACCGAACGGCGATCCCGATGGCCTCAGAATCGACTTAGGGCGAAACCTGCACGCCTCCCCGACCAATTTGTCCCTATTTGAGACCGATCATGCGTACAAGTTTCGCCCTAGGTGCGCTAGCGACGTACTACAGCGCCGCGAAGGCGTTCTCCAGCAGGTCCAGGCCCTCTTCCAGCAGGTCCTCGCCGATGACGAGGGGCGGCAGGAAGCGGAGCACGTTGCCGAACGTGCCGGCCGTGAGCACGAGCAGGCCCGCCTGGTGGCAGGCGTTCGCGACGGCCACGGCGGCGGCCTGGTCCGGGTCGAGCGTGCCCGGCTTGCACAGTTCGACCGCGACCATCGCGCCCCGGCCGCGGACGTCGGCGATCACGGGGTAGGTCTCGGCCAGCTTGCGCAGCCGGGGGAGCATGATCTCGCCGATCCGGCGCGCCCGGCCGGCCAGGTCCTGGGACTCCATGGTCTCGATCGCGCCGAGCGCGGCGGCGCAGGCGACCGGGTTGCCGCCGTAGGTGCCGCCGAGGCCGCCGGGGTGGACCGCGTCCATGATCTCGGCCCGGCCGGTCACCGCGGCCAGCGGCAGGCCGCCGGCGATGCCCTTGGCCGTGGTGATCAGGTCGGGGACGACGCCCTCGTGATCGCAGGCGAACCAGTCGCCGGTCCGGCAGAAGCCGGTCTGGATCTCGTCGGCGATGAAGACGATGCCGTGCGCCTGGCAGAACTCGGCCAGCCCGGCGACGAACCCGGCGGGCGGGACGATGAAGCCGCCCTCGCCCTGGATCGGCTCGAGGATCACCGCGGCGACGTTCTCCTCGCCGACCTGGGCGTGGATCAGCGACTTGATGACGCCAAGCGCCTCCGCCTTGCACGCCTCGGGGCCGTCCGGCCAGCGCAGCGGGTACGCCATCGGGACCCGGTAGATCTCGCTCGCGAACGGGCCGAAGCCCTGCTTGTAGGGCATGTTCTTGGCCGTCAGGGCCATCGTCAGGTTGGTGCGGCCGTGGTAGGCGTGGTCGAACGCCACCACCGCCTGCCGCCCGGTGTGGTGCCGGGCGATCTTGATCGCGTTCTCGACCGCCTCGGCGCCGGAGTTGAACAGGGCGCTGCGCTTGTCGTGGCTGCCGGGGGTGTGCCGGGCCAGCTGCTCGCAGACCTCCACGTAGCCCTCGTAGGGGGTGACCATGAAGCAGGTGTGCGGTGAACTGGGCGACCTGCTGCTGCACCCGGCTGACCACGGCGGCGGCCGCGTTGCCGACCGAGGCGACGGCGATGCCGGAGCCGAAGTCGATCAGCGAGTTGCCGTCGGCGTCGAGCAGCACGCCGCCGCCGGCCGCGGTGATGAAGACCGGCAATGTGGTGGAAACGCCTCGCGCAACGGTCGCGTTGCGGCGCTCCATCAGGGCGCGGGAAGCGGGTCCGGGGATCTCGGTGACAAGGGTACGGCGTTGCGGCAGCTCAGGGCCGCCAACGGGGAGCGCGGTCATGATCGGACGATAACATCCACAGATGCCTGATCAGAACTGCGGATCGGCCGGCGAAGGGATTCAGGACGTGCCCGAGAGCGAGACCGGGGGGTTGCGTACGGGACCGGGCGGAGAGCCGGACGCGACGCACAGCAAGCCTGACGTGCCGGGCGGGATGTTCGGCGGCGTGTTCATGCGCGGCGGCCCGGTCGCCGACGACGCCGCCTGGCTGCGGGGCATGCTGGCGGCCGAGGCCGCCCTGGCCCGCGCGCTGGAGCGGGCCGGGCTCGCCCCGGACGGCGCGGGCGCGTCGGTGACCGCGGCGGCCGCGCGGACCGCGGACTTCGACATCGCCGAGCTGAGCCAGTCGTCGGCGCTGACCGGCAACCCGGTGCCCGGGCTGGCGCGGGCGCTGACCCGCCTGGTCGCCGACCCGGCGGCCAAGGCGGCGGTGCACAAGGGCGCCACCAGCCAGGACATCCTGGACACGGCGGCCATGCTGATTGCCCGCGCCGCCATCGACGCGGCGGCCGATTCGCTGGCGGGGGCGGCCGACGCCGCGGCGCGGCTGGCGGGCGAGCACCGGGGAACGCTGATGATCGGGCGGACGCTGCTGCAGCAGGCGGTACCGGTCACCTTCGGCGTCGTCGCGGCCGGCTGGCTGGCCGGGCTTGACGGCGCGCTCGACGGGCTGGCCTCGGTGCGCGAGACCCGGCTGGCGGTCCAGTTCGGCGGCGCCGCGGGCACTCTGGCCTCGCTTGGCCCGTCCGGTGCGCCGGTGAAATCCCTGCTGGCAGCGGAGCTCGGGCTGCTCGACCCGCCGCTGCCGTGGCACACCGAGCGGCTGCGGATCATCGACGTCGCGGTCGCGATGGCGCGCGTGACGGCCGCCCTGTCCAAGATCGCCCGCGACGTCACGCTGCTCGCGCAGACCGAGATCGCCGAGGTCAGCGAGGGTGCGGAGCCGGCCGGAACAGCAGGGTCGGCCAAGACCGCGGGCGAGGGGGCCGCGGCCGGAACCGGCGGCGGCGCCGGCCGCGCTGGAGGTTCCGCGCCGCGCCGTGGTGGCTCGTCGGCCATGCCGAACAAGAACAACCCGGTCGCGGCGGTCGCCATCCTCGGCTGCGCGCGGCAGGCCGGCGGCCTGCTCGCCACCCTGGTCGCCAGCGCCGAGCAGGAGCATCAGCGCGCGGCGGGCGCCTGGCACGCCGAGTGGCAGCCCTACAGCCACCTGCTCCAGCTCGCCGTCTCCGCCGCCGCCTGGGCCCGGGACCTGCTGGCGAACCTGACCGTCGACCCCGGCCGGATGGCCGCCAACCTGGCCGCGACCGGCGGGCTGCCGATGGCCGAGCGGGTCACCGCGCTGCTGCGCGACTCCCTCGGCGCCCCGCGGGCGCACGACCTGGTCGCGGCCGCCGCCGCCCGGGCGGTCGCCGACGGCATCCCGCTGCGCGACGCGCTGCTGACCGAGCCCGGACGTGGCCGCCCAACTCGACCAAGCCGGGATTTCTGCGGCGGACATCGACCAGGCCCTCAACCCGGCCGCCTACCTAGGCGCCTCCGACACCTTCATCACCGCCGCCCTCGCCGCGCACGGCGCCCAATGAACAACCCCAAGATAACAGCAAGAAGCGATAGCAGGCAGACCAGAGCGAGGCAGCCAATGAACGACGAAGAACGCGCCGAGCAGGGCATGGCGGTGCGGCGGGCGGTCCTGGGGGACGCGCACGTCGACCGGTCGGTCAGCAACACCACCGAGTTCACCGCCCCGTTCCAGGACTGGATCACCCGCTACGCCTGGGGCGAGATCTGGTCGCGGCCGGGGCTCAGCAGGCCGCAGCGCTCCATCGTCACCCTGACCGTGCTCGCCGCCCTGCAGCACGAGGATGAGCTGGCCATGCACACCAAGGCCGCGCTGCGCAACGGGCTCACCGAGGACGAGATCCGCGAGGTGCTGCTCCAGGTCGGCCTGTACGCAGGCGTCCCGGTGGCCAACCGCGCCTTCGCTATCGCCAACCGCGCGATCAGCGAGTACCGCGCCGAGGAGGGGTAGCGCCCGGAAGGGGCGATCGGCAGCAGGCTCGTGTCCGACATGCGAACATCTGTACTCTAGGCGGCATAGGCCGGCGCATCGGTTATATCGTCGGGTTAATGGCTGGTCGGGTTAACTGGCTGAGGGAGTTGGACCACCGTGACAGTGTCAGAACAGGGACTCATCGCCGGCGGCTCCGGCAAGCTGGTCTTGCCTGAGTACACCAAGCCCCAGCCGGGCAACCACCCGCCGCTCGACTCGCCCGGCTACCGGTCGACCGCGCTCCGCCACCCGAAGCAGCCGCTGGTGCTGCTGCCGCAGCGGCTCACCGAGGTGACCGGGCCGCTGCTGGGCGACGACCTGATCACCATGCAGGACGCGGACCTGACCACGCAGCACGCGGGCGAGCCGCAGGGCCAGCGGATCATCGTCTTCGGCCAGGTGCGCGACTCCGGCGGCAGGCCGGTGCCCGACACGCTGATCGAAATCTGGCAGTCCAACGCGGCGGGCCGGTACCGGCACTCCCGCGAGCACCACCCCGCGCCGATCGACCCGAACTTCAGCGGCGTCGGCCGCGTGATCACCGACCAGGGCGGCCGGTACCGGTTCATCACGATCCAGCCGGGCTCGTACCCGTGGGGCAACCACTACAACGCCTGGCGGCCCGCGCACATCCACTACAGCCTGTTCGGCCGCGCGTTCACGCAGCGGCTGGTCACCCAGATGTACTTCCCCGGCGACCCGTTGCTGCCGTACGACCCGATCTACAACTCGGTGCCCGACGAGAAGTCCAGGACGCTGATGGTGGCGGAGTTCTCCATCGAGGACACCCAGCCCGAGTGGGCCCTGGCCTACCGGTTCGACATCGTGCTCCGCGGCCGCGAGCAGTCCCTGTTTGAGGAGGCCCACGAATGAGCGAGCTGCTCACCCCGTCGCAGACGGTCGGACCCTACTTCTCGATGCGGCTGCCGTTTCCGGCGGGTTCTTACGTCGCCGCGCCGGACACCCCCGGCGCGATCACGATCCTCGGCCGGCTCTACGACGGCGCCGGCGACCCCATCCCCGACGGCCTGATCGAGACCTGGCAGGCGGACCCGAACGGCCGGTTCGCGCACCCGAACGACCCCCGCGGCCCCATCCCCGACGGCGACAAGGCGTTCCGCGGCTTCGGCCGGTGCCCGACCAACCACGACGGCTCGTTCAAGATCGTCACGCTCAAGCCGGGCTCGCTGCCGTTCGGTGACGGCCGTACCGAGGCGCCGCACATCGACGTGTCGGTGTTCTCCCGGGGCATGCTCGACCGGTCGGTGACCAGGATCTACTTCGCCGACGAGGAGGCCGCCAACGCGGCCGACCCGGTGCTCGGGGCCGTCCCGGCCGGCCGTCGCGGCACGCTCATCGCGGCCGGCGGCGGCGACGGCCTGCTCCGCTTCGACATCTACATGCAGGGCCCCAGGGAAACCGTCTTCTTCGACCTGTAACTGCGCGCTGTGCCCCGCCCGTCCCCGCCCGCCCCGCCGCAGCCGCCGGATGAAGGGATCTCATGCCCGAGGTGAAGCTGGTCTCGTCGCTTGACGGGCCGCCAGACGCGCCGGTGCTGGTTCTCGGCAACCCGATCGGCACCAACCGTGACGTGTGGTCTCATCAGCTGCCCGTGCTTTCGCGCTACTTCCGGGTACTGCGCTGCGAACCCCGCGGGCACGGCGCACCCGGCGCCCAGTCGCCCGCCCCGCCCGGCCCCTACACCATCGCCGACCTCGGCCGCGACGTGCTCGCCGTGGCCGACGACCGTGGCATCGGCCGGTTCGCCTACGCCGGGGTCTCCCTCGGCGGCATGACCGGCATCTGGCTGGCCGCCAACGCCCCCGGGCGGATCACCTCCCTGGCGGTCTGCTGCGCCGCCCTCACCGCGCTGCCGAACCCGCGGGCCTGGCACGACCGGGCCGCCCTGGTCCGCGGCCAGGGCATGGCGCCGCTGGCGGACCTGGTGGTCCCGCGCTGGTTCACCCCCGCGTTCATGGCCCGCGCGCCCGCGGCCGTGCGGACCGTGACCGACATGCTCAAGGCAACCAACCCCGAGGGCTACGCCGGCTGCGGCGAGGCCATCGCCGCGCTCGACCTGCGCCCGCTGCTCGGCTCGGTGCGGGCCCCGACCCTGGTCCTGTCCGGCGCGGAAGACATCGCCGCGCCCCCGTCGGTCGGCGCCTACACCGCCCGCAACATCCCGGGCGCCTCCCTGACCGTCATCCGGGCCGCCTCCCACTTCGCCCACTACGAGAAGCCGGGCCCGGTAACGGACGCCCTGCTCACTCACTTCACCAGCGAAGGTCAAAGTCTTCAGCCGTCCTGAACGGTCCCGTGTTTCACCCGCCTCCCGCACCGCTCCCGCCACAGCAGGGAGGCGCCGTCGCGGGAATCCCCAAGTAGCACTATGCGCGAGGGTTACGGGAGCGTAAAAATAGGTTGTTACCCCGGACTCGGTGTAACCGGCTGCCTCGCATCAGAACTGCGGATTCCGGAGTGTGTCAGGGTGAGCACCGCGCTCGATATCGTCATTGTGGTGGCCGTGGTGGTGGTCGTCGGCCTGATCGCCCTCATCGGCCGCCGGCGTACGCGCCCGCTGGCCAAGCACCTGCGCAGCACCACCTTCAGCCAGCGGCGCTCCGACCGGATCAAGCGGGCGGCGGCCGAGGACGTCGAGGCGATCGAGCAGGACGACAAGTACTTCCGTCGGCCTACGCGCGCAGACCGGGACGAACTCTGAGGCAACCGGGACGCCGCGGCGCGCGGGCGGAGCGCGGCAGCGAACGGTGCGGGGACCGCAACAGACTCCCTGCGGGTCTGTGCCACGCTTGAGCTATGCCCGAGGATCTAGCCCACTTCACCGCGGCCGCCGCGCGGATCGCCCCCTACGTCCGCCGGACGCCGCTGTTCACCGCGCGGGTGGACGGCCGCAAGGTCAGCTTCAAGCTCGAGAACCTCCAGGTGGCCGGCGTGTTCAAGATCCGCGGCGCGCTCAACGCGCTGCTCGACCGCCGCGACGCGGCGGCGTCGGCGCAGCAGGCGGGTGCCCGCGTGGTCACCGCGTCCGGCGGCAATCACGGTCTCGGCGTCGCGACCGCCGCCCGCTGGCTCGGCATCCCCGCGACCGTCTACGTCCCCGCTACCGTCCCGGACATCAAGGCGGCCAGGATCGCGGCGGCCGGCGCGGACGTGGTGAAGACCGGCCGCGTGTACGCCGAGGCCGAGCGGGCCGCCCGCGAATTCGCGGCCGGCCAGGGCCTCTATTACCTGCACGCCTATGACGACCCCGCCGTGGTCGCCGGCCAGGGCACGGTCGGCCTTGAGATCGAGGCGGATCTGCCCGAGTGCGAGGTGGTGGCCGTCCCCGTCGGCGGCGGCGGCCTGCTGGCCGGGGTCAGCGGCGCGCTCGCCGCGATTGACCGCGCGGCCGACGTCGGCGCGGGCCCAGCCGCCGGGCCGGGACCCCGCCGTGTCATCGGGGTCGAGCCGGAAGGCTGCCCGACCCTGCACGCCGCCGTCGAGGCGGGCGAGCCGGTCGATGTCGGCGCCGACTCGGTGGCGGCCTCCGCCCTCGGGGCCGCCCGCATCGGGGACTATGCCCTGGCCGCCTACCGGTCCAACCCGGTCGGCCTCGCGCTGGTCAGCGACAAGGAGATCATCGCCGCCCGCGACCGCCTGTGGGAGGAGTTCCGGCTGGCGGTCGAGCCCGCCGCCGCCACCGTCTTCGCCGCCTGGCTGGCCGGCCAGGTCCCCGGCGCGCGCCCCTGCCTGGTCCTGTCCGGTGCCAATGCCGCCTGGAGCCCGGCCTAGATCGTTGACCGGGGACAGCAACGGCGTGTCCCGCACACCACCAGTCAGACCCACCGAATTACCGGTCAACGATCTAGGCGGGAGGCATTGTGCGAGGATGAGGGGGTGCTGGACCAGTTGATCGTGCTGCTGGCTCCCTTCGGGGCGGATCTGCGGGGGCTGGCGGTGGACCGGGCGATCAATGCCCTGCTGGACACCGACCAGGAAGTGCTGGCGCGGCTGGACCGGATCGCCGCCGGCCGTGACCGAGCTGCGCGACCTGATCGCGAGGGACTCCGAGCGGCCCCGGACCGGCGGCCACCCACGTCGCCGGGTGGTACAGTCCCGGCGAGAGCCCCGGCGAGCCGTGCCATAAGGCGCTCTGGGGCGTCACCGCCCGACGAGCTGGCGCCCCGGCGCGCGGACCTGGAGCTCCGGCTGAGCCGCGGGACGGCCATCGACGCGCACGGGATCCCGGCCCGTCGCGTCCCGCGCCGGGATCGGCGACAGCGAGCTGGTCGACGTGCTCCTGCGGGTCCGGGTGCCGGCTACGCCCGGCGCGCCCGGGCCGGGTCGGCGGACCCGGCCCTGGCGTCGCAAATGGCTCCGCGCGATCTCGACGGCCTGCCCTCGCCGGCGTGCTGGCGGCGGACACCTCCGGGTGTTCCACGCGGCAGCCGGGTAGGACCGGGCTTCGAGCGGACGAGTGGTGACCGGCTGGCGGCGGTTCCCCCGCCGCCCGGAAACCGGAGCCGTCCAGCTAACCCTGACCCCGGCGGGACCCTTGTTCCCGGTCATCAGCCCGCATGATGCCCGGCCCGCCCTGAGTGTCAGGCTTACCCTGGCGTAGCTCACCTGCCCACATCCGGTCAACGATCCAGCGGGCTTACGCCTGCGCTCAGACCGCTTTCGCGCGGACGCCGTAGTCGCAGATCACGGCGCTGGTAACGGTCGGCGGGGAGGCGGTGACCCCGTCGGCGCGCAGAATCGACGTGACCTTGCGCGCGATCCACGCGTCGCCCGCCGCCGTCGGATGCAGGCCGTCTTCGGCGTGCTGGAACTTCCAGTGCCCGGTAAGCGGGTCCATGATGATGACGTGCGGGTCGGCGTCCCTGGCCGCCGTCACGATCACCCGGTCCGCGTCCCGCAGATTGGCCGAGACCGGCCCCGTCGGCGGCGAGAAGACGGTGATCAGCGCGATCCGCGCGTGTGGGGCGTCCGCCCGGATCTGGTCGATTGTCAGCGCGACCTGGCGCCACTCGACGCCCGCGGGCACGCCGCCGTCGTCGTGGCCGGCCTGCACGATTACCAGCGAGGGGGCCAGCCGGGGCAGCCGCTCAGCCTTGAGCATCGCTGCCATCGGGCCGAGGCCGTCGGTGCCAGTCCGGACGTAGCCGGCCCCGGGGACCCCGTAAATGACGGCGTTCCAGCGCAGCTCCCGCGCAAAGTCATCGGCCCAGGACAGCGCAGGGTTATCCGGCCCCACCCCGGCCGTAAACGAGGCGCCGACAATCGCCAGCGAGCGGACGTCACTGGGCCCGCCTTCGAACCGCTGCTCACACGCCCCGAACGGATCCCGGGTGGAGAGCACCCGGGACCGGGCGGCCCGCCCCTGCTGCCAGGCCCGATCCGAGTATTTCTGCTCCACCACGTATCTCGTGCGGCCCGCGCCGGTTCCCGTCTGCGTGCTTCCCGGTTGCGCGCAGGAGGCCAGGGCCAGAGCCGCGGCGGCGAGGCAACAACCGGCCAAGCCTGCCCGAAGCCTGCCAAACCGGGTGATTCTTCGCACGGCCACACCACAGTGTTGATCAGCTTTGTTATCGGCGCAATCCCGGTCCGGCACAATCCGCCCTCCCGTCGCGAGGAGTTCACCTCCAGGCCACGCGCCCGCCGTCAGTGCAGCTCAGCTCGGGCAACCGCGTCCGCATTCGGGCAACCCGACTCCAGGCGACGCGCCCGTGTCAGCGGGGACTTCCTGCCGGAACAGTGCGTCTCAGTATTAACGCACCTGGCACCGCAGGAGTTTCCTGCCCACCCGAGACGCTCATGTCCGCAGTAGTCGCGCCTCGGCGGCCGTGCGCACCGCATCCGTCAGGGCGGCCAGCCGGGGGGAGTCAATGCGCCAGCGCTGCCAGTACAGCGGCACGTCGATCACGTCGGCGCCGAGCAGCACGAGCAGGCCGGCCGCCAGATCCGCGCGGGCCTGCGGCTCGGGCAGCATCCCCCAGCCCAGCCCGATCCGCACCACCTGGTAGAAGTCGGCGGTGGAGGGGACGTAGTGCACCACCGGCGGCCACTCGCCGACGCCGTGGCGGCGGAGCAGATCGCCCTGGATGCCGTCCTTGTCGTTGAAGTTGACGACGGGCATCGCGGCCCAGTCGGGGGAGTCGGGGCCCCGCCAGCGGCCGGCGAACCAGGGAGCGGCCGCGGGGACGTAGCGCAGCGCGCCCAGCGGCTCGGCGGTGCAGCCCTGCACCGGGGCCGGATCGCTGGTGACCGCGGCGAGCACGTCACCGCGGCGCAGCAGTTCCTGCGAGTGCCCCTGGTCCTCCACCAGCAGCCGCAGCGCGGTGGAGTCCCAGTGCGCGACCTCGGCCAGCACATCGTGGAACCACACCGCCAGGGAGTCGGCGTTGACCGCCACCGGCAGCTCAACGGCGGTGGCCGCGGTGAGGGCCTGGCTGGCCTCGTCGTACAGCAGCCGCGTCTGCCGCCCGAGGCGCACCAGCCATTCGCCGTGCGGGGTTGGCCGGCACGGCGTCCCCCGGCTGATCAGCACCTGGCCGGTCGCGGCCTCCAGGGCGCGGATCCGCTGGCTGACCGCGCTGGGCGTGATGCTCAGCCGCCGGGCGGCCGCCTCAAAGGACCCGTGATCGGCGATGGCCACCAACGCGTCGAGCTGGGCAGGATTGAGGTCCACCAGGCAAGTGAAGCACAGCTAATGGATCCTAAGAAACTTTCGTTTGCCTTCATCACGGCGCCCGCCTAGCGTCGGGACCGTGCTTAACACCTCCCTCGCGGGCCTGCTCACCGGCCTTTCCCTGATCGTGGCGATCGGGGCGCAGAACGCCTTCGTGCTGCGCCAGGGGCTGCGCCGGGCGCACGTCGGCCCCATCGTGACGGTCTGCACGCTCTCCGACGTGCTGCTCATCGTCGCCGGGGTGGCCGGGGTCGGCGCGGTCATCCAGCACGCCGACTGGGCCCTGCAGGCCGTGCGCTGGTTCGGGGTCGCGTTCCTCACCTGGTACGGCCTGGCCTCGGCGTGGCGGGCGCGGCACCCGTCCGCCCTGCCCGCGCCGCCCGACGGCAGCGCCGCCGCGGCCGGCACCGCGGCCGGCCCGGGCGCGGGCCTCGCGCCCGCCATCCGCCGGACGTTCGCGCTGACCTGGCTCAACCCGCACGTCTACCTGGACACCGTGGTCCTGCTGGGCTCGGTCGCGAACACCCACGGCCCGTCGGGCCGGTGGTGGTTCGCGGTCGGCGCCGCGCTGGGGAGCATCCTCTGGTTCACCGGTCTGGGATTCGGCGCGCGGTTCGCCGCCCCGCTGCTCACCACCCCGCGTGCCTGGCAGGTCCTCGACCTGCTCATCGCGGCGACCATGCTGGGGATAGCCGCGAAGCTGGCCTGGTGATGCCCCCTACTGCGTTACCGCTGGTCTTACCGGGTGCTCACGGCCAGCCGACTGCCGGGATGCCGTAGTATTCCCTGATAACCGTGAGTGGTGAAGGTTGAAGGGGTATGCGGCATGACTGATTATCTTATCTCGGCCGTGCTCTTCGTTGCCATGGTCACGGCGCTTATCTACCTGTGGAAGCGCGAGCACTAGTCTTCTCTCACGTCACCTGGTACGGCCGCATCATCGAGTTATCCTCGTGGTCGAACAGATGGCAGTGCCAGACGAAGACGCCCTTGTGGTCGAAGTGGGCCTTGACCCGGGTGATGTAGCCGGTCGGCGAGGAGCAGGAGTCCTTCCGCCCCAGCTCCCAGGGGCTTGGCCCGGTGCTGGGGCCGCCGTCGATCGGCTGCCGGCTGACCACCTCGAACTGCACCAGGTGCATGTGGAAGACGTGCGAGATCTCCCCGGCGCCCTCAGGGGAGAAGTTCCACACCTCCCATAGCTCGGTGGACCCGAGCTTGGGCTTCTCCGTGAGCGCATCGTCCCAGCTCAGCGGGTTCGGGATGCCGCTGGAGTCCACCGTGCCGCAGGCGTACTCGGAGATCACGTTGACCTGGAAGCTTGACCCGGTCTCGCTGAGCGACACCTGCCGGGTGTGGGTCTGGTCCTTGATGACCACCGGGGCGGGCAGGGTGAGGTGCTTAGGCGGGATGGAGGTGTCCTTGCCCTTCAGCGGCACCACGGTGAAGCGCAGCACCGAGCCGGTGGTGCCCGCGGTCGCGGCCGCGCCCTCGTTGGCCAGGTAGAAGTGGGTGCCCGGCTTGTGCCCGGTGAAGTCCACGATGACGTCGTAGCGCTCGGACGGCAGCACCGGCAGCCCGGTCTTGCCCGACAGCTCGACCGGATGGGGCAGGAAGCCGCCGTCGGACCCGATCACCCACAGCGGCACCGCTGCCGACGCCGACGCGGCGGCATGCGGGCTGGAGACCACCTTCAGGCTCAACTGCCGCACCGCGCTGCCGTTCAGGATCCGGAACCGGTACCGCCGGGGCTCGACGTTCAGGTTCGGCCAGGTGTTGCCGTTGACCGTGATCGTCGAGCCGTAATACAGCCCGTTCCAGATCGGCGGGATGTCGGTCGTCGGGATGTAGGGCCCGGGCCAGGACAGGTTGGTCGCCGGCAGGTACTGGCTGCCGTTGGTGTTGAAGCTCGGGTCGGCGATGATCAGCGGGATCTCGTAGTACCGGGTCCCCGGCCGGTCGCCGCGGCGCGGCGCGGGCCCCGGCAGGTGACCGGCCGGCAGGTCGCCGTAGCCGCCGCGCAGGTTGTACAACCCGAGCAGCCCGGCCCGGATGTTGAGCCGGGCCATCCCGAGAGTGTGGTCGTGATACCACAGCGACGTGGCCCGCTGATCGTTGCTGAACGCGAACTGGGCCATCCCGTTGGCCCAGTCCACGCCCGCCCGGGCCTTGGCCTCCTCCTTGTACTGGTAGTACTTGCTGCCGACGGTCGCGTAGCCCTTGGGGATGTTCTTGGCCAGCGGCAGGTACCACGCCTCGGGGTAGCCGTCGGAGTCCTCGAACGCGTGCGCGCCGTGCAGGTGCGTCACCAGCGGCACCGGCCCGGTGTAGGGGCCCGGGGTCTTGCTGAACTTCGATACCTTGTCCCTGCCGCCGTTACCGCCCGGCGGGTTGGCCCAGTGCAGCGTCGGGTCGACCGGAAGGAAATGCGGCAGGTAGTCGCCGGAGGAGCTCACCAGCTGGTTCGCCCAGGTCAGCCGGGTCTCCCGGTCGACCGTGGCCTCGACCGTCCAGGCCGGCGAGTGGAAGGTCTTCGCATCGGTGGTGGAACCGAACCCGAAGACCTGCGTCGCGGGGAACCCCTTGGGCAGGATCTGCTGGTAGAACGACCGGGCGGCCAGCGAGTAGCGGTCGTAGGTCTTGGCCGTGGCCGCGGTGGGCATCGCGGGCGGGATGAAGAGCTCGGTGACGAACTGCGGGATGCTGTGCGGGTCGAGCTGGCCGACGGTGGCACCGGACGCGGCGAGCAGCCGGGGACCGGCGATGGCGGCGCCCGCGCCGAGCACCGCCCCGCCGATCAGCGCCTCTCTGCGGCTTAGCTTCATCCGTTTCCCCTCCCGTTAATGGACGCCGAAGTTGAAGGACACCGTGCTCACGCCGGACGAGCCGGTCGCGCTGGAGGCGCCGCGGACCGTCACCGTCAGCGTCCACTCCCCGGTGTTGCCCAGCACCGCGCTCTGCGACTGGTACTGGCCGGGCGCGGTCTCGGTGAGCGCGAGCGCGGCCGGCCCGAGCCGGCCGGCCGGATAGGACAGCGCCGCCGTCACCGTGGCGGGCACCCAGCCGCGCCCGTGCGCCCCGGTGAAGTACACGTCGACCGTGTTCGGCCCGAGCCGGGCGGGGCCGACGAACACGTGCACCAGGCCCGCTCCGGCCGCCCCGCCGGCCGTGACCGGCTGGCTGGCGGTGAACGTCGGCGCGTACGCCTCCCGCCCGGTCGCGACGTTGACCAGGACCGCGGTGAACGCGAGGATCACGGCGGCGACCAGCAGCTCCACCGCCACCGAGCGGCGCAGCAGCCGCATCGCCGGCCGCCACTGCGGCCCGGGTGCCACCGCGGCGTACGCGGGCAGCGGCCCGCCCGCGTACGGGCCGCCGGCCACACCTGCCGGGTTGGCCACGTCTGCCCCATCGGCCGCGTCCGGCCCGCCGTCCGCGCTGGGCGGGCCGAGCACGACCGGCGCGGCGAGCAGGCCGGCGCCGGCCGGGCGGAGCCCGCGCTGGATGTAGTGGCGGGCGAGATAGCCCAGGGCGATCAGCACCAGCAGCCCGGTGACCTTGGCCAGGATGAGCCGGCCGTAGGAGGTGTCGACCAGTGCCTGCCAGGCGCCGACCTCGCGCCAGGTCTGGTACACGCCCGACGCGACCAGCGTGCACACGCAGGCCAGCGAGATCGAGGAGAACCGGGGCACGGCGGTGGCGACACCCTCGTCGGCGGGCCCGCGCAGCGCGAAGCCGGCCAGCACCGCCAGCCCGCCGATCCAGACGGCCATCGCGTCCAGGTGGACGATGTCGGCCGGCACCCCGCCCCACGGTGCCTGCACCCCGGTGGAGGCGTGGTCATACAGCGCCCAGCTCGCGGCGACCGCGGTGGTGAGGATGGCCCACATAACCCCGAGGGCGATCCGCGCGCGCCGCCCGGCGCCCGGCAGCCGGGGCAGCAGCAGCGACGCCGCCCCGCCGGCCACGAAGGCCATCAGCTCCCTCGCCTGCGACATGGTGCCCAGCTTGCTGTCCAGCGTGGCCTGCACCAACTGCGCGTTGAACAGCTGCCCGAGACCCTCGTTAGCCGCGTAGGGGCCCTGGATCAGCAGGCCGAGCAGCGTCGAGACCAGCAGGCCGGCCCAGCTGTAGGTGACCAGCCGGATGACGCCGGCCCGCCGCGCGCCGGCCGGCCAGCAGCTGATCAGGAACGCGACCGCGCCGCAGAGCAGCGCGAAGGTCATGTACTCGAGCCAGCGGATGGTGGTGAAGGCCGCGCTGACCACGTTGTTCGGCGACACCTCGAGGGCCGGCACACGGGTCGCGCTGGGGGCGCCGATGGAGAACGTGAACTCGCCCGAGACCGGGTGGGTGTCATCCGATATGACGTGCCAGACCGCCGTGTACGTGCCGTTACCGAGCCCCGGCAGCAGGGTGACCGCGATCTCCTCGGGGTTGGCCAGCGTGGTGTCCCCGTCATCGGCCCGGTCCCCGGCCGGGCTGTAGACCTCGAGGCTCGACACGGTCATGTGGATCGGCTCGTCGAACGTCGCGCTGACCTGCTCCGGCTGCTTGGGCACCACACTGCCCTCGGTCGGGTAGGTCGACGCGATCGCGGCGTGCGCGAACAGCGCCGGTGCCGCCTTTCCGGCCGGCACCGCCTTTCCGGCCGGCACCGACGTCGCGGCCCGGGCCGGCCCGGCGGCGGTGACCCCGAGCCCGGTCACCGCCAGGAAGCCCGCGAGCACCACCGCGGCGGCGAGCTTCCGGTGCCGACGGGTGCCAATGCGCATGGACACCAGGAAACCGCACATCTCCCGTCTACCGGGCGGAAACGGATCAGTTCGCGAGTGCCGGAAAGCCGCGTGCGTTCATCCTGAGCTGGCTTTTGACCGGCCTCGGAAGCCGCCGCGGAGCCGCATGTTCCGCGCGCTTGGCAACGATGGGCCGTTCGGGACAATGGTTCCGGTCTCGGATGCAACCTCGGGGCGGCGGGCGGTTGTCTGTGGGGGCGAGGAGGTGGGCCATGAGCGCGGAGCCGGACGAGGAGTTCCGGGAATTCATGCGCGGGCGGTGGCCTGCCATGGTGCGCCTCGCCTACGGGCTGACCGGGGATCTGGGGCACGCGGAGGACGTCGCGCAGGCCGCGTTCGCCCGGGCCTACGCCTCGTGGTCGCGCGTCAGGCGAACGGGGGACCCGAACGCGTATGTCGCGAGGATCGTGATCAACGAGAACCTGAGCCGGTTCCGCAAGCGCCGGGTGGCCGAGGACCTGGTCGGCGTGGTGCCGGAAGGAGCGAGTCAACCGGCAGCGGACGCGTTTGGCGACAGCGAGGCGCTGCTGCGGGCGCTGCGTAAGCTCGCACCGCGGCAGCGCGCGGTCGTCGTGCTGCGCTACTGGCTGGATATGTCGGAGGCCGAGACGGCCGCCGCGCTGAACTGCTCCGTCGGCACCGTCAAGAGCCAGGCCTCCCGGGCGCTGGCCACCCTGCGCGGCAGCGCCGAGCTCGTGGAGGGGGAACGCCAGTGAGTGACCTTCGCGAAAGCCTGAATTCCGCGTTCGCCGCGATTAACCCCGGCCCGGCCCCGGTGGAGGCAACCATGCGGGCCGGCCACAAGATCAGGAACCGGCGGCGGGCCGGCGTGCTCGCGGTGGCCGTCGCGGTCGTCGTGGCCGCGGTCGTCGGCGTCCCGGTGGTCGCGCATCAGCTGGCGCTGCCGTCGCCCCCGGCCGGCAGCGTCCGGATGACGGTGAATCCACCCGGGCCGCACGCCCGGGCCGGCACGATCGCGTCCGGCTTCGACGGGAGCCAGCCCTGGAGCGCCGGGATCGCCTATCCGGGGACGGCGAAATGCGTGATCTTCGGGACTGACGTGATCGACTCCAACTGCCAGGGAATGCTGCCCACGGCCAACGGTGACCCGATTTCTTTCCCTGACTTCGGCGACCCGGACAATAACAGTTCCAAAACCAATCGCATCTCGTTCCTGGTCGAATTCGGGTTGGTCAGGCCGGACGTCACCTCAGCGCGGGTCGTGCTGGCCAACGGGGCGGTGCTGACCTTGCACCCGGTGTTGGTCGGCGGGTCGCGCTGGGTGGTGTTCGCCGCCCCGGTCGGGGTTCGGGTCGACAGCGTCACCGCGTACTCGCGGACCGGCGAGATCGCGACCGCGTTCCCCTTCAGCCTCGACGACGGGTTCCCCGTCTTCGGCCAGTGGCTGGCGCCCGGCCAGGCCGCGCCCAAGCCGCTGACCGTGACGATCAATTCGGGAATTGTCAATGGCGCCGGCTGGCAGGCGGCCGCTTTCGTGGGGCCCTGGGGAACCTGCGTCGGAGACGGCAGGGACGCGGGGGGCTTCACCTGCTTCGCCGCGACTCAATCGGCGGGGACGAAGCTGATCGGCACCGGGCCGGGCGTGTGGTGGGGGTCGGCCGCCGATTCAGTGTCCTCCGTGGTGGTCACGCTCAAGGACGGCAGCACCCGGCGGGTCGGCGTGACCGAGGTTGGCCGGCAGAAGTTCTGGGCCTTCTACCTCGGTGACCCGGCCGATGTGGGTGCCCGCTGGGCGGCCTACGACGCGGCCGGCCAGCAGGTTGCGTCGGGCAGCGTCAGCGAGGAGCCCCCGTCGGGCAGCGTCGGTTAGCACCGCGCGGGGGCCCGCCGAGAACTAACGACTCCTTTTAGAGCGGGTCCAGGTCGGCGTCGGCCAGCAGGCGGGCCGCCGCGTCCGGAGAGGTGAGCAGGGCGGTCAGCAGCTGGCGCAGCGGCCACCGCCCTGCTTGCCAGGCCAGGGCGGAGGCCAGGCCGGCCGGGGTGGCGGCGTGGATGGTGCCGTCGACGTAGCGCCAGGGGAGCTCAAGACCGTCCACGGTGAGCTTGCCGTGCGCCTGGTAGTGCGCCGGAGCGTCCGGCAGGAGGGCGGGGACGATCTCCGGGACCGGCCGGCGCTCGCCGGCCGAATCGAGCGTGCCGGCGATCTCCTCGGACGCCAGCGGCAGGTCGAGCAGCCCGGCCAGCCGCGCTGACTGTTGGTACGGGGCGAGCACCAGGGGCTGGCCGGCCAGCAGCGGCCACAGGTCGGGGGCGTCGAGAATGAGGACGTCGTCGGCGTCGGCCACGATCACCTCGGTACCGGCGATGGCGCGGACCCGGTCGGGCGGCGTGACCAGTTCGGGCGCGAGGGCGTCGGCGGCCGCCAGCGCCGCCCAGAGGGCGCGCAGCTGCCGCCGGGAGACCGGGCGGGCGGGGTCGGCCAGCCGGGTGAGCAGTTCGTCGGCGCCGCCCGGCTCGGCCAGCAGGTCCGCCAGCGATGTCCTGACGCCGAGCGCGTGCGCGATCACGGGGTCGGCCAGAGCGCGGACGAGCTCCGGGGCGGTGACCGCGGTGATCGCTTCGTATAGTCCCGCGAGCAGCGGGTCGGAATCGGGGGCACGCAGGTCGCCGGGGCGGTGGCCGCCGAACTCGAGATGCCGCCTGAGCCACCAGGCGGTGTAGGAGGGCACGTCAGCGTGGCGGCCGTCAGCCAGCCGGACCCTGGCCGCGGCGGTGAGCGCCGCCCGCAGCGGGGGCCGGGTGAGCAGTTCCAGCGCCCGCGGCCAGCGGCCAGGATCGACCAGGTCGAGGTCCCGCACGGCCACCACCTCGAGCGCCACCGGCGGGAACGAGCTGTACTCCAGCCCCGCCGGGCTGGCCGGGGCATAACCGCCAGCGACCGCGTCATCGGCTGGTCCCGCGCTCGCGCCCAGTCGGGCCCGGCTGTCGGCGGCCCAGTCGGCCGCGCCGTCCAGGTCCAGGTCGATGGCCGACTCGTCCAGCTCGACGTCCTCCGCCGTCAGCAGGCCGAACGAGAAGTGCACGCCGGCCGCCTCGAGCGCCTTCGCCCCGTGCCGGTCAAGCGTGGCCGCCTCGACGGTGCCGAACGGGCCGTCCGCCGTGAGCACGTCGGCCAGCGGCGAGCCGGGCAGCAGCAGTTCGCCCGCCGGGTACCAGTCGCCGTCATCGCCCGGGAGCGCGAGGTCGGCCAGGTAGGGGTACTCGCCCGGTTCCGCGTTGAGCGCCGCGGCCAGGCCGAGCACCGCGTCGGCGACCCGCTCGGGACCGTCATCGTCGTAACTGGCCTCGACCGCGTTGTCGTAGGAGGCGGCGACGGCCGCGCGGGTGGCGGCATCGTCGAGGACGCTGCGCGGCGTCGCCTCGACCGCGCCGAGCCGGGCCAGCAGCGGGTGCGCCGCCGCCGGGGCTACCACCCGCAGCCCGAGCACGGCCAGCCGGTCCGGGTGCTCGAGGCCCGCTCCGGGCAGCAGCAGCCCGCGCGGGCCGCGCACCAGCCGCCCGTCCGCCAGCGGTACCGGCAGCGCGCCCAGCTCCGCCAGCTCCTCGGCCGGCGCGCCCGCCAGCGCCGCGTAGAGCCCGCGCCACCAGGCTGGCTCCCGGTCGAGCGAGGCGAGCAGGTCGGCCAGTTCCGCCAGCGGCAGCCGCCGCACCCCCAGCACCGCGAAGGCCGGGTGCCGGGCCGGGCCCGCGACCAGGCTGGGCAGCACCGGGGCGAGCCAGTCGGCCAGCGCGGGCGGCCCGCCGCCCAGCAGCACCGCGTCCCGGGGCCGGACCCGGGACGCCGCTGCCGGGCCAGGCTGAGCGAGAAGCGCGGCCACCGTGGGCAGGAACGCCACATCGGGCAGCCGGCGCACGATCGCGCGCGACAGCCGGGCGTCGAGTTCGCCCCGGCCGACCGGGCCAGGGACCAGGTTGAGCAGGCCCGGACCCGGTGCCAGGCCGGGCAGCAGCGCGGCGTACGCCCCGGCCGCGCGCTCGATCAGGAAGTCGGTCAGCGGGCCCGGCGCGACATGCCGCCGGTCCGGGCTGAGCGGGAACGACGCGAGCAGCAGGGCCGGCAGCCCCAGCGGCTCGTCCGTCGGGGTCGGCGCGTACACCACGGCGCCCGCCAGATCCGGCGAAGCGGCCGGCTCGTCAGTGCCGAAGGCCTGGCCGGCCAGCGACGACGGCCCGGCTTTGAGCGGGACCGGCGTACCGTCGGCGCCGTCGACCGGGACCGCCCAGCGGACCGACCAGTGCGTGCGGGCGCGCTCTTCGGCCGGGCGGTCGGCCAGCAGGGCCGGGTCGAGCACGCCGCCCGCGCCGCCCACCCGCCACTGGCTGGCCACGCCGTCGACCGTGATGGTGACCGCGTCCGCCGTGCGGGCGGCCGTCAGCACCCGGACCGCCCCGCCCGTGTCGATCACGACCTCGGTCAGCGCGGGCAGCGCGAGCAGCAGCGCCGGGCCGGTCTCGGCCAGCAGCCGCGTGACCAGCTCGGTGGCGGCTGCGTCACGCAGCGGCAGCCGCACCGCGGTCGCGAACCCGGCCGGCCGGGCATCTTCCGGCGATTGGGGCAGCGCGAACGGCAGGCGCAGCAGCGGGACGTGACCCGAGCGCGCCGCCAGCTCGCCCGCCAGGTCCGGAATGGCGGCCAGCAGTTCCCGCGTCCGCGCCCGGGACCAGCCGGCCCCGCCGGCCGCCGAGTGGATGCGCGGCTCGTCGCTGACCGCGACCACCGCGGCGAACCCGACGCCGAACCGGCCGACGGTGCCGTCGGCCGCCGCGGCGTCTCGTTTGCTCGAGGCACGCAGCGTGGACAGCGCCGCGACCCCGGCCGCGTCCAGCGGCGCCCCCGTGTTGGCGGCGGTGAGGGTCCCGTCGCGCAGTGTCAGCCGCAGCCGCCCGGGGACCCCGGCGCGCACGGCGGCGTCGGCGGCGTTCTGGGCGAGTTCCACCACGACCCGGTCCCGGTACCCGCCGAGCGCGTAGTCCTCCTCCGCGTTGGCGTCCTCGCGGAACCGGGCGGGCGACGCGGCCCAGGCGTCAAGCACCCGGCCGCGCAGCGCCGCGGTGGCGAAGGGATCGTCCAGCCGGTCAGACACAGCCCGACCCTACAGCCAGCCAGTCACGCCCCGGCCGGGCTGACGCCGGCCGCCGCCGTGCCGGCGCTGCCGGCCTGGCCGCGGCTTTCGGGCCGCCGCGCGGAGCACCGCTGGCGTTCGAGGTAATCGGCATTTAATCTGTTCGCTGCGTGAATGCGCGCGGTGACAGCGCGGAGCCAGTACCGTGGAATGGTGACGACCTGGGCTGATCACGCCATCCTCTGGCAGGTGTACCCGCTCGGCTTCACCGGCGCGGAGCCGGCGGCGCTGCCGGACGGCGAGCCGGCCAGGCACCGGCTGCCGCGGCTGGAGCCGTGGCTGGACTACGCCGTCGAACTCGGCTGCAACGGCCTGCTCCTGGGGCCGGTATTCGCCTCCGAGACCCACGGCTACGACACGACCGACCACTTCAGGATCGACCGGCGGCTGGGCGATGAGGGCGACTTCGACGCCCTCATCGCCGCCGCGGACGCGCGCGGGCTGCGGCTGATCCTCGACGGCGTGTTCAACCACGTCGGCCGCAGCTTCCCGGCGTTCCAGGCGGCGCTGCACGGCGGCCCGCAGACGCCGGCCGCGCGCTGGTTCCGGCGCACCGACGACGGCGCTGACTACGCGGTCTTCGAAGGCCATGGCCAGCTGGTCGAGCTCGACCACGACGAGCCCGCCGTGCTCGGCTACGTCATCGAGGTGATGCAGCACTGGCTCGGCCGGGGCGCCGGCGGCTGGCGGCTGGACGCCGCCTACGCGGTGCCGCCGGGGTTCTGGGCCAAGGCGCTGCCCGCCGTGCGCGAGTCGTTTCCCGACGCGTGGTTCGTGGGCGAGATGATCCACGGGGATTACGCCGCCTACGCGAACGAGGCCGGGCTCGATTCGATCACCCAGTACGAGGTGTGGAAGGCGATCTGGTCCTCGCTTAACGACCAGAACCTCTTCGAACTCGACCACGCCCTGGGACGGCACAACTCGTTCCTCGACGGGGAGCTGGCGCAGACCTTCGTCGGGAATCACGACGTGACCCGGCTGGCCACCCAGCTGACCGATGACCGGCACTTCGGGCACGCCGTGGCGGTGCTGATGTGCATCGGCGGCGTGCCCAGCATCTACTACGGCGACGAGCAGGGTTTGCGCGGCCTCAAGGAGCACCGCGAGGGCGGCGACGACGAGATCCGCCCCGCGTTCCCGCCCGTACCGGCGCGACCTGGCTCCCGACGGCTGGCGCTACTACCGGCTGCACCAGCGCCTGATCGGCTTCCGCCGCCGCCACCCCTGGCTGGTGCGCGCCCGCACCAGCACCGAGTACGTCACCCCGTCGGCGCTGGCGCTGCGGGTCTGGGCCGAGGCCGGGCAGATCCTGCTCCTGCTCAACGTGGGCGACGAGCCCTGTAATTTCGACGTCGACGACGCCGGCCTGACCGTCGCCGAGGTCCCGGACCCCGACGCCATGCCCGGCAGCCCGCTGACGGTCCCGCCGCACAGCTGGACGATCCTGGCCTAGCCTCCGCCGGCCGGGTCCGCCGTCCGCGCCGGCCGCAGGGTTGAGACCGGGTGGACGCGGCCTCCACCCGGGCGCGCACCGGCGGCGGTGGCCACCATGCCTACCCGGGAGTAGCATCGCGCAGCATGACCGTCGTTACCGAGCTCGAGCTGCCCGAGATCGACTACAACATGCCCGGGTTCGGGCCGGAGACCTATCATCAGCTGCTCGGCCAGGCGCGTCAGCAGAACTGGCTGGCGCACTCGCCGCTGGCCTACATCGTGCTCGACGCGGAGTCGGGCGACTTCTTCCTGCGGGCACGGCAGACGACGTTCCCCGGGCGGCAGATCGCCGAGCTGTTCGGCATCACCAGCGGCCCGCTGCACGACAACGTCGAGAACAACATCCTGAACCTCACCGGCGACAAGCACCGGCGGCTGCGCTCCCTGATCGGGCACGCCTTCACCCCGAAGGCCGCGGACCGCTGGCGGCCGGCCATGCGCGGGTTCCTGGCGCAGCTCTGGGACGATCTCGGCCCCGGCGCCAGCGCGGGCACCGAGTTCGTGGCCGCGCTGGCCAAGCCCTACCCGTCGCGTACCATCGCCGCCGTCCTCGGCGCCCCGATCGCCGACGCCGGCCGACTGCAGCACTGGTCGAGCATGGTGCAGCGGCAGTTCGACATCGCCGCCCTCTCCAGCCAGATCCCGGACATCGAGCGGGCGGTCGTCGAAGCGCATGAGTACGTCACCGACCTGCTCGAACAGCGCCGGGCAGACCCGGGCGACGACCTGATCTCCGTGCTCCTGGCGGCCGAGGAGGAGGGCGACCGGCTCACCCACGACGAGTGCATCAACCTGGTGCTCAACCTGCTGGCCGGGGGAGTGGACACCACCCAGAGCCAGCTCTCGCAGGCGCTGCGGCTGTTCGCCGGGCACCCGGGCCAGTGGGCACTGCTGCGCTCGGATCCGGGACTGTACGTGAAGCAGGCGGTGGCCGAGGTACTCCGCTTCGAGCCCATCGCCCCGTTCACCGCGCGTATCGTGCTGGCCGACATCGAGCACCGCGGCGTGCTGTTCCCGGCGGGCACGATCGTGGCGGTCTGCGCCGAGCAAGCCAACCGGGAGGCCGAGGGCAGCGGCACCTTCGACATCACCGCCGAACGGGACGGCAAGCTGTTCACCTTCGGGGCCGGGGCGCACTACTGCCTCGGCGTCAACCTGGCCCGCGCCGAGCTGGAGGAGGCGCTCATCTTCCTCGCCCCGCGGCTGCCCGGCCTGGAGCTGGCGGGCGAACCGGTCCTCGGCGGCATCGAGGGCATCTACAACGTCGAGTCGCTCCCGCTCCGCTGGTCCTGACCTCCGCGTTCGTCAGCAGATGTTGACATCATCATGTCGTCAGCATATGCCTGACGGCACGGCGAGCGGGCCGGGAGGCAGTGATGACCAGGAACTTCACCGAGGACGCCAACGCCATCGTGGTGCAGGCCTACGAGCACGCCATCAGGCTCGGGCACCCCTGCCTCGGTGGCGAGCACCTCCTGCTCGCCCTGGCCGCCGCCAGCCAGCCGTGCCGGCGTGATCCTGCGCGAGCACGGCGTCACACCCGAACGCGTTGAGGCGGAGATCGTCCGCCTGCCCGGCGGTGACCCCCGTCTCGGACTTCGACCTGCAGACACGGCCGTTCCTCGACGGCAGATCGCGGCGGCCACCGTCGTTCATCGAGCGGAACGCGGCGGCCGGGAAACCATTCTTCACCTATGTCTGCTTCACCCAGGTGCACCCGCCGGTGCTCCACCATCCGGACTTCACCGGGAAGTCCGGCGGCGGTGTTTACTCCGACACCCTGGCCGAGCTGGACTACCGCACCGGCCAGGTCCTGGACGCGATCGACCGGCCGGCATCGCCGACAACACCATCGTCATCTGGACCAGCGACAACCCGGCGCCGCGGGGCAACCCGGCGGGCGGCTCCAACGGCCGGTGGCGAGGCCACTTCGGGTCGGGCTTCGAGGGCGGCATGCGCGCCCCCGCGATGGTGCGCTGGCCCGGCCGAGTACCGGCCGGCGGTACACCGACGAGATCTTCACCGCAGCTGGAATGGCTCCCGACGCTTGCGCCCTGATCGAGGAAGGCAAGCGGGTGCCCGCCGACCGGCCGATCGACGGCGTGGACGCCTCGGCGTTCCTGCTCGGGCAGCAGCCGGCAACCGGGCGCGACCATGTCATCTACTTCGGTTCCGATTCCGAGCTGATGTCCGTCAAATGGAAAACGATGAAGGTCGTGTTCCGCTACAGCGAGAGCACCAGCGGCCCGTTCATCAAGCCCCAGTGGCCACTCATCTTCGACCTCATCGACGACCCAGTCGAGGAATGGGACCTCGTCCAGAAATCCCTGGAGGGCATCTGCGTCGTCGGGCCGGTCGCGGCCCGCCTGGGCGCACTCCAGCAGAGCATGGCGCAATACCTGAACATCAAGCCCGGACAGGAGTCACCGGCTACCCGGGGACCGCCGACCAGCGACCGACTGACCGGCGATCGCCGCCCCGGGACAATCCGCGAACGGCCTGGCCAATTATTGTACGTCGTTGTACATCAGTGTACAGTTAACGCATGACAGCAATGACGGTGAGCCAGGCCCGGGCGGCTCTCCCCGAGGTACTCAACCGGGTGGCCGATGGCGAAGAGATCACGATCACCCGGCATGGACGGGCCGTCGCGGTGATCGTCCGGCCCGACATCATGTGGAGCCGCTCGCGGGCGGAGGACGCGCTGGCCGAGGCGGACCAACTGCGGACGCTCATGCGCGCCGCGTCTGAGAGCGAACTGCCCACCGATGGCCTGACTCCCGACTACGCGGAGGAGCTGATCGCTGCTATACGCTCCGGCCGCGACGGCCGGTAGCGACGTGGACGCCTTTGACGCCGATGTCCTCATATACGCGGCGGTTCCCGGGCACCCGCTCGGCCGGCGGATCGCCGCCCTCTTCCACCCGCCCTCGGCGGGGAGAGCCTTCGCGCGGATCGGCCTTGGCTCCGTACTCCTGCTGCCCGAGGTACTGACCAAGCCGCTGAAGGACGGCGACGCGGGCGCGGTGCGAACCCTGTCCGCGTTGCTGGCGCGGCTCGATCTGCGCCCGGTCGACCGGGCCACGGCCGAACTGGCGACCGTCCTCGGCGCCCGGTACAGCCTGCGGGCGGCGGACGCCATTCACTTGGCCACCGCCGTGTCCATCGGGGCGCACCGGTTCATCACCAACAACAGCAAGGACTTCGGCGCGCCCATCAAGGAGATCGACGTCACCTTCCCGATGGACCTACCTGAAGAAGCCGGCTAGGCCGGGCAGGTCCAGTCTTCCGGGCTGCGGATGAGCCGGGTATCGCCGTCGTCGGGCGGTGGGAAGTGCTCCTTAAGCGTGAACGTGTGCGGGGCCGGGCCGTGCGCACGCAGATGCATTACCCGCTCCTCGGCCTCGCCGACGGTCGGGATGTGCCCGCGGGGTATCCACCACAGCGCCGTGTATGCGTCCGTCATCCGCGAGAACCACTCCCGGCGCCGCCGCAGTATGGCGCGGTGCCCGTCGCTGTAGACGAAGGCGGCCAGCGCCTCGACCGACTCCCACACGGACATGTTGATGATGATGCCGCCGGGGGCTCCCACCGCGTCCTGCTCGAACGCGCGCACCGCGGTGGCGTTCCCGTCTTCGGTCTGCAGCCGCCAGACGAACCCGGGTGCCGCATCGGCCAGCGCGTTCACCGGGTCAAGCGCCGCCGCGAAGTCCGCGATCATCGGACTGTCCATCGGCGCGAGCAGCCGCCCGAAATTGATCTGAGCGAGCACGTAGTCCATTGATCCCATGCTGCCAGACCACCCGGGCTGTGCCTAGCGCAGGTAGGAAGCGCCGTTCAGGTCGAGGACGGCGCCGCTGGCCCACTGCGCCTCGGGCGAGGCGAGGTAGACGACCGCGGCCGCGACCTCGTCGGCCGTCGCGACCCGGCCGAACGGGGACTGCGCGCGGATGGCGTCGCCCGCCCGCGTCGCGAGTTCCGCCGCGGTCATGTCGGTCGCCACGTACCCCGGGGCGACCGAGGCCACGGTGATCCCGTGCGGTGCGAGCGCCACCGCCAGCGATTGGCCGAAGGCGTGCAGTCCGGCCTTGCTCGCCCCGTACGCCGGGTGCGTCGGCTCGCCGCGAAATGCGCCGCGCGACCCCACGTTGACGATCCGCCCGGCGCCGCGCCCGGGCACGTTGCCGCCCGCGACCATGTGCCGCACCGCGCACCAGGTGACGTTGGCCGCGCCGACCAGGTTGACCCCGAGGGTGGCCTGCCAGGCGGCCTGCCACTGCTCGTACGAGGTGCCGAGCACCGGGTGGCCGAGGTAGATCCCGGCGTTGTTGACCAGCACGTCGAGCCCGCCGAGGCCGGCCGCCGCCGCGTCAACCATCGCGGCTACCCCCGCCGGGTCGGTCAGGTCGGCCTGCACGACAACGTGCCCGGCGCCGGGCAGCGAGTCCCGCACCGCCGCCGCGGCGGCGGCCGCGTCCCGGTAGTGCACCGCCACCCGGTCCCCGCGCTCAGCGAAGGCCCGCGCGACCGTCGCCCCGATACCGCGAGACCCGCCGGTAACAAGAACCGCTCTGCTCACACAACCACTGTCTCAGCAGCCGCGGCCTACTGGCGGTATCCGGAAAGGAACTCGCCGAGGCGGCCGATCGCCTCGGCCAGCGTCTCCACCGGGGCCAGGAACACGACCCGGATGTGGTCCGGCGACGGCAGGTTGAACCCGGTGCCGTGGGTCAGCAGCACATGCTGCTGCTCCAGCAGGTCGATGCACATCCGCTGGTCATCGACGATCTTGTGCACCTCGGGGTCGAGCCGGGGGAACAGGTAGAGCGCGCCGGCCGGCTTGTAGCAGTCCACGCCGTCGATCGCGGTCAGCATCTCCCAGGCGCGGTCCCGCTGGTCGCGGAGCCTGCCGCCGGGGGCGAGCAGCGGGGTGATGTCGATGCCGCCGTCGAGCGCGGCCGGGATCGCGTGCTGCGCCGGGACGTTCGGGCACATCCGCATGTTGGCCAGCAGTTCCAGGCCCTCGAGGTACTCGGCGATCGGTTCCTTGGGGCCGCAGACCACCAGCCAGCCGGAGCGGAACCCGGCCAGCCGGTAGCTCTTGGACATCCCGCCGAGGGAGAAGACGGGGATGTCCGGCGCGAGGGACGCCGCGCAGTGGTGCACCGCTCCGTCATAGACGATCTGGTCGTAGATCTCGTCGGTGAGCACCAGCAGGTCATGGCGGCGGGCGATGTCGAGCAGCGCGAGCAGCGTCTCGCGCGAGTAGACCGCGCCGGTCGGGTTGTTCGGGTTGATGATGACAAGCGCCCGGGTCCGCTCGGTGACCAGCGACTCGACGTGCTCCACATCGGGATTCCAGTCGAGATCCTCGGCGCAGCGGTAGTGCAGGGCGCGGCCCCCGCAGAGCGAGACCGCCCCGGTCCACAGCGGGTAGTCGGGCGCGGGGACGAGCACCTCGTCGCCCGGGTTCAGCAGCGCCTGCAGCGTCATCACGATCAGCTCGGAGACGCCGTTGCCGAGGAAGACGTCGTCGGCGCTGGCGCCGGGAACGCCGAGCCGGCGACGGTAGTAGCCCGCGACCGCCTCACGGGCGGGAGCGATGCCCCGCGCGTCGCTGTACCCCTGGGAGTCGGCGATGGCGCTGGTCACCTGGGACAGCACGGCGTCCGGGGTGAACAGGCCGAAGGGCGCGGGGTTGCCGATGTTCAGCTTGATGATGTCGTGGCCGGCTGCCTCAAGCGCGCGAGCTCGCCGCAGCACCGGTCCGCGAATGTCATAGCGGACGTCGGCAAGCCTGCTCGCCTGAGTTACCACAGTCGGCCTCCTGGTTCTGGGTGCGGGGTAGCAATCGCTGCCCGAATGTTACCGGCTGATTGCCATCACCCCTCGTCATTTATCGCTGGCCAGCCCGGTGAGGTGCGCTTGCGCTGGCCGGGCTGCGCCGTGGCCGGGTGCGTCGCGGCCCTGGCGGCGGGGTGGAAGTCGCGCGGTTTGCTGGGCTCGGATCAGCGTTGAGTCCCGGTAAGCGCACTCTCGGCCGGCAGGCCGGCGTACGATCGGCGGCATGGCGGTAAACGGCGCTGACCCTCCGGCGGCCGGCGAATACCTGCAGGTGCAGACCACGACCGACTCACGGGCGGAGGCGATGGAGCTCTCCCGGGCGGCGGTCGCGGCTCGGATCGCGGCCTGCGGCCAGGTGGCGGGCCCGGTCGCCTCCACCTATTGGTGGAACGATGAGATCGAGCGGGCCGAGGAGTGGTTTGTTTTCTTCAAGCTCCCCGCCGACCGCTACGAGGAGCTGGCCGCGTTCCTCACCGAGAAGCACAGCTACGACGAGCCCGAGATCGTCGCGACCCCCTTTGTCGCCGGATCCCCGTCGTTCCTGAATTGGATCACCGACGAGACCCGCCCCCGCGAGACGCAGCCCGCGCCGGAATAGGGGCAGCCGCTTCCGCCGGCCGCCCGCGGGCGGCACCCCGTCCGGTGCTTCGGCGGCCGGCTCGGCGTCAGCTGGATGGCGGGACGTTCCAGGTAAGGATGACCGGCTGCTGATGCTCGGCCCCCAGGGTGCTGATGGTGCCGGTGTCGAGCCGGAAGAACCTGCCGCCGGCCGGCGGCAGCCCGAGCCAGCGGGCGGTGAGCACCCGCAGCACATGGCCGTGGGCGACCAGGGCGACATCCCCTTCGGGCAGCAGCGCGGCCGCCCGCTTGAGTACCCGGTCGGTCCGCTCGCCGACCGCCTCGGCGGTCTCCCCGGGGTGCGCGGCGTCGCCCGGGATGACGCCGTCCGACCACAGGGACCAGCCGGGCCGCTTGCTCTGGATCTCGGCCGTGGTGATGCCCTCGTAGCCGCCGTAGTCCCATTCCCACAGGTCCGGGTCCTGCTTAGGCGCGGGCCCGCCGTCGGGGCCGGGGACGCCCGGGCCGCCGAGCCCGGCCAGTTCCGCGGTCCGCACCGCGCGCTGAGCCGGGCTGGTGAACACCGCGACAATCGGCTGGTCGTCGGCCCGCTGCCGCACCAGCGGGGCCAGCGCCCTCGCGCCCGCGACCCCCTTCGAGGTCAGCGGTATGTCCGTCCGCCCGGTGTGCTTGCCATCCCGCGACCACTCGGTTTCCCCATGCCGGAGCAAGATCAGCTCTCCCATCCCCCAATCATCGCGCACAGCCCCCAACCAGGCACCAGCCACGAGCCCAACGATTACCCGGATCCATGATCGTGTGTACAAATGGGCGCTATACGACCCGAACTGCACACAATGATGACTACGGACGATATGCCGTGATCTCCATCGAGAGATAACAGCAAGAAGCGGTCTAGCGCATCACCACTTGAGATAACAGCAAGAAGCGGTTCGAGACAAACACCGTTCGAGACAAACACCGTTCGAGATAACAGCAAGAAGCGCACCGCCCGGAAGGCGAAAAGGCACGCGCCGGCCGGGCTAGAGGAGGCGGCGGAGGCGGAAGAGGTCCTTCATGGAAGCCTCGATCTTGATCTTGCCGGTCATCCAGCTGCGCGCGATGTTCATCGGCTGCTGGGAAAGCGCGGTTACCTCGTCGCTGTCGGCGGTCAGCCGGATGTCGGCGGGCGGCTCGTCTGGCCCGACCTCGTGGACCGGGTCGTCGCCCAGGCCGAGCCGGGTGGCGTAGGTGATGCCCAGATCGGGGATCGTGACGCTCATCGATCGGTTCCCGAAATACTGGTCACGGTCGCCGGGACTGAGCTCGGACAGCCTGCCCGCGAGCTTCTGCAGTGCCTCGCGGCACTCTTCGGCCGACTTCATGTGCGCCACGCTCCTCGTTGGGCGGTACCGTTCACGCGGGAGGGTAGCGCACCGCGGGGACCGCGCTGGTACCCGGAGCCGAGGGGAAGGAAAAACATGGATTCAGAACGGACCCGGGTGACTCTCATCCCCACCGGGGATCCCCGGGTCGACCAGGCCATCGCGGGGCTGTCCGACCTTGACCAGATAGACCTCGACGACCGGCCCGCGGTACTCGAAGAGGTACACGACCGGCTGCGCGAGATCCTCGGCGAACTAGGCGATGCGGGCCGCCCGGGCCCGGCCGAGGCCGCCCGGCTGGCGGGCCTCGCCCGTCCCGGCGAGCCGGGCCGCCGCGGTGAGCAGGCGGAGCTGGACGCGGGCGGCGCCCCCAGGCCCGGCTGGCGGCGGCCGGGTGCCTGACCGGGCGCAAACGGCGGGCCGGCGGCAGGCCTGGCCGGGGGAGCGCGCTGATGCCGGTTCGCGCGAGGCTGGACGCCGAGCTGGTCAGGCGCGGGCTTGCCCGGTCCAGGGAGCAGGCCGCGGAGCTGATCGCGGCCGGGCGGGTCGCGGTCGCGGGGCAGACGGCGTCCAAGTCGGCCACCCAGGTAGCCAAGGACACGCCGGTGACGGTGGCCGGGGACGGCGACTCCGACGGCGCGGCCAAGTACGTCTCGCGCGGCGGGCACAAGCTGGCCGGGGCGCTCGAGGCGTTCGCCGGGCTGAGCGTGGCCGGCCAGCGCTGCCTGGACGCCGGCGCGTCGACCGGCGGGTTCACCGACGTGCTGCTGCGGGCGGGCGCGGCGCAGGTGGTCGCGGCGGACGTGGGGTACGGGCAGCTCGCCTGGTCGCTGCGGACCGATGACCGGGTGACGGTGCTCGACCGGGTGAACGTCCGGGCGCTTCAGCCAGCCCAGGTCGCCCCGCCGCCGGAGGTGGTGGTGGCCGACCTGTCGTTTATCTCGCTGTCCCTGGTGCTGCCCGCCCTGGTGGCGTGCGCCGCCCCCGACGCGGACTTCGCGCTGATGGTGAAGCCGCAGTTCGAGGTGGGCAAGGGCCGGGTCGGCGCGGGCGGCGTGGTCCGCTCACCGGACGACCGGGCCGCGGCGGTGCGGTCCGTCTGCGTGTCGGCCGCGGCGCTCGGCCTCGGCGTCCTCGGCGTGACCGCCAGTCCGCTGCCGGGGCCGTCGGGAAACGTGGAGTACTTCGTCTGGTTCCGGGCGGGAGCGCCGCCGCTGGACGAGCAGGCCCTGCGCGAGGCGATCGAGTCCGGCCCCCAGTAGGCGATCGAGTCCGGCCCGCAGGTAAGGGTCAAGTCGGGCCCCGGGTCGGGGCGCTCGGTCAGGCGGGCAGGGCGGCAGGGTAAGTTGCTCGCGATGGGTGAATCGACGCGGACGATGCTGGTGCTCGCGCACACCGGCAGGCAGAACGCGCTGACCAGCGCGCGACAGGTCATCAACCGGCTCACCGCGGCCGGCGTAGAGGTGCGGGTCACTGAGGAAGAGGCGCCTGACCTTGACTGCGCCGGCGCCGACCGTGATGCCGGCCGGGCCGAAGGCGGCCGAAGGGGCCGAGCTCGTCATCGTGCTCGGCGGCGACGGGTCGCTGCTGCGCGCCGCCGAGCTCGCCCGGCAGGCGGGCACCCCGCTGATCGGCGTCAACCTCGGCCATGTCGGCTTTCTGGCCGAGGCGGAGCCGGACGGGCTCACCGAGACCGTGGACCGGCTGGTCGCGGGGGAGTACCGGGTCGAGGAGCGGATGACCCTCGACGTGGTCGCGTCGGCCGACGGCACCGAGTTCGCCCATGCCTGGGCGCTCAACGAGCTGAGCGTGGAGAAGGCCGCGCGGGAGCGGATGATCGAGGTCATGATCGAGGTCGACGGCCATCCGCTGTCTCGCTGGGGATGCGACGGCGTGGTCTGCGCGACGCCGACCGGCTCGACCGCCTACGCGTTCTCGGCGGGCGGCCCGGTGGTCTGGCCCGAGGTGGAGGCGCTGCTGATGGTGCCGCTGGCCGCGCACGCGCTCTTCGCCCGGCCGCTGGTAGTGTCGCCGCGCTCGGTCGTCGCGCTGGAGCTGGTGGACGAAGCAGGCAAGCCGGGATCCGGCGACAAGGGCGCCTCCGAGGTCGAGCGCGCGGTCATGTGGTGCGACGGCCGCCGCAAGTTCGACCTGCCCCCCGGCGCCCGCGTGGAGGTCCGCCGGGGCTCGCTCCCGGTGCTGTTCGCGCGGGTGCACGGCGACCCGGTCGGCGAGTTCACCGGCCGCCTGGTGGCCAAGTTCGGGCTGCCCGTCACCGGCTGGCGCGGACCGGGCGGCTAAGGCCCGCGACCCTGGCCGTCTGCCGCTTCCGGTTGGCGGGCGACACCTGGCATGAGCCGACGGCCCCCGAGGGGGGTGTTTCGGAGGCCGCCGGCGTCAATGGGGAAGCGGACGCGACCGGGGCCGGCGTTGGCCCTGGGCGAGTTTGCTCCCGAGATGGAGACCGGGGCCGCCACCTCCGGATAACAGAAATCGCTTCAGAATTTTTTTTGTTATCTGGCGCTACTCGATGAGGTCAGCGGGACGGAGGAGACGGAAGCGGCTAGCCGATTGAGACGGGGCCAGACAACGGAACGGCGAGGCGGAATCAGGCCGGCCGGACCGTCGCGGCAGCGGCAGCGGCAGCCCAGCGGGATTGGCCGGGTCCGCGGGACCGGGTCCAGCGGGACCCGGGTCAGCGGAACCGGAGCGGCCGCACCCGCCGAGCGTGCGGGGCGGGATCAGTGCCGCGGAAGATCAGTGCCGCGGGACGGATGAGGCGGAGCCACGGGTCCGTTCTGCGTAAAGATCTTGATTCTCGGCGTCGATGATGGCGTCGATCAGCCCGGGAAAGCGGTCGTCAAGATCCGCCTTGCGCAGCGTGGTGTACCCCTTGGTGCCCTGGATGCGCTTGGTCAGCACGCCCGCTTCGCGCAGGATGCGCAGGTGATGAGAGAAGGTCGACTTGGTCATCGCCAGGCCGGCTTCCTGCATGACCTCCGAACAGCAGGACTCGCCGCTGCGCGCCACGTACCGCACGGTCGCCAGGCGATTCGGCTCGGCCAGGGCGGCTAGCACCCGCGGCAACTGGAAGTCTTCCGCCGCGGGCTCGACCACATCATCCATCACGCCTTCGAATATAAGCCAAGTTGCGTCAAGTTCGATACATGTCGTACTGTTCGACTTGTATCGAACTTCAATCTCGCTCGACATCGGAGGCTTGCTCGTGCAGGAGACGACTCCACAGGCGCCGACTAGCGTGGCGGTCAACCCGCCGGCGTCCGCGGACGCCGACGGGTATCCGCGGCGCTGGGCGATGCTGCCGGTCATCTTGATCGCGATGTTCATGGCCGGCTTCGACATCTGGGCGGTCAATGTCGCGGCGCCCTCGCTCCAGCGCGACCTGCACGTCAGCGACGCGGCGCTGCAGCTCATCGTGGGCGGCTACGCGTTCATGTACGCGAGCGGCATGGTCACCGGGGGCAGGCTGGGCGACCTGTTCGGCTACAAGCGGCTGTTCCTGATCGGCGTGGTGTCCTTCGCCCTCGCCTCGCTGGCGTGCGGGCTGGCCCCCACGGCCGGCGCCCTGGTCGTGTTCCGGCTGATCCAGGGGCTCACCGGCGCGGTGATGGTCCCGCAGGTGGTCGCGCTGATCACGGCGGCCTTCCCGGCCCGCGAGCGGAGCCGGGCGCTGGGTTTCTACGGCGCCACCATGGGGCTCGGGTTCGTGTCCGGGCAGATCGTCGGCGGCGGGCTGATCCAGGCCAACATCTTCGGCCTCGGCTGGCGGGCCGTCTTCCTGGTGAACGTGCCGGTCGCCATCGCGGCGGTGATCGTGGCCATCGTGGTGGTGCCGGGGGTGCGCGGGCAGCGCCACCCGCGGCTCGACCCGCTGGGAGCGGTCGGCGTCTCCGGCGCGCTGGCGCTGGCGCTGGTGCCGCTGACGCTGGGCCGCGACGAGGGCTGGCCGGTCTGGACCTGGGTGTCGCTGGCGCTGGCGTTGCCGGTGCTCGCGGCGACCCTCGCCTGGGAGCGGCGGCTGACCCGGGCCGGCGGCGATCCGCTGCTCGACCTGTCGCTCTTCCGCGACCGGGCGTTCTCGGCCGGGCTCGGCCTGAACTTCGTCGCCCTCTTCTTCTTCGGCAGCTTCATGTTCGTGCTGACGCTGCTGCTGCAGAACGGGCTCGGGCTCTCACCGCTGCACGCCGGGATCGTGAACCTGCCGCTCGCCCTCACGTTCATCGCGATGACGCTGCTCGGCCCGCGGGTGGCCGCCCGGCTCGGGCCGCGCTCGATCACCCTCGGCGCGGGCTTCGCCGTACTCGGCACCGTTGCCCTGGCCCTCACCGCCATGCACGACGGCGGGCAGCTGACCGGCTGGGACACCGCTCCCGCGACCGCCCTGATCGGGCTCGGCCAGGGGCTGATGGTGCCGTCCCTGATGGGCGCGGTGCTCAGCCACGTCCGCCCGCAGCAGGCGGGCGCCGCGGCCGGCGTGCTCACCACCACCCAGCAGTTCGCGATCGCCTGCGGCGTGGCGATCATCGGCGCCGTCTTCTACCAGGTGATCGGCGGCGCGCCCACCCGCGCCAGCTTCGTCTCCGGCCTGGCCGTCGTCGCGTGGATCGACACGGCGCTGCTCATCGTCGCCGCGCTGCTGACCTTCTTGCTCCCCCGGAGAACCGCTCCCGGGCCAGGGCCGGGAGCGGGCAATAAACCAGGCAATAGAGCAGGTGATAAATCAGGCGATGAACAGCGCGATCGCGGCGAACTGGCACGTCGCGGCGGCGCACACGTAGACGTGAAAGACCTCGTGGTAGCCGAAGACGGCGGGATTCGGGTTGGGCCAGCGCTTGCGGTAGGACAGCGCGCCCGCGGTGTAGAGCAGGCCGCCCGCGATCAGCAGCGTTCCCGCCGCGACGCCTGAATGCAGCCAGACCGCGGGCAGCGCCAGGCCGCCGACCCAGCCCAGTGCGACAAAGGTCGAGCCGACCAGCAGCTCGGGCGCGTCCATCCACACCATGTGGACCGCGCCCGCGGTCAGCGTCAGCGCCCACAGCGCGGCCAGGCAGACGATGCGGAAGACGCCGTGCGAGGCGAGGAGGAAGGCGGAGGTCGCCGTGCCCGCGATGAGCAGGAAGATCATCGCGTGGTCGAGCCGCTGCAGCCGGACCCGCCACGCCTCGCTCCAGTCGCCGCGGTGGTAGAGCGCGCTGACCCCGAACATCGCGGTCACGCTGACCAGGAAGATGGCCAGCGCGGTGACCCGCAGGCCGCCGTGCGCGCGGGCCAGCACCAGGGTCCCGAGCACGAGCGAGGCCTCGAACCAGATCAGGTGCATCCAGCCCCGCAGCAGCGGTTTCACCGGCTTGACGCTGTCCTTGACGCTGTCGACGACCGCCACGGCAGCCTCCTCGTGGTGTTTTACCGTGCCATGTGTCCGTGTGCCACCAGTGTGGCCCACGATCACCCGTGCGCCGACCCGTGAATCCTTGACATGTCGGTCGGCGACCTCGATGAGGACGTCCGCCAGTCGGTCGCGCGGATCAAGGCCAGCCTGTTCATCCCGCATAAGGACGACGATCCGCGGCTTCGTCTTCGACGTGGCCAGCGGCAGGCTCAACGAGGTCAAGTAACCGTTATTTCGCCAACCCCGGCGGCGCCGGCTGCCTGGGCCGTGCGATGCTCGGTCTATGCAACCGACGCCGACGCTGTACGAGTTCGCGGGCGGAGAGAGCGCGTTCCTGCCATTCGCCGCCGCGCTGCATGAACGCTGCCTGGCCGACCCCGAGCTGAACCATCCGTTCTCGCATCCGGGCCAGAATCCGCGGCACACCGAGCGGCTCGCCGCCTATCTGGCCGAGGTGATGGGCGGGCCGCCGGGGTACTCCACCCAGTGGGGCGGCGACCAGACGGCGCTGGTGCTGATGCACTCCGGCAACGGTGACATGAGCGACCTCGGCCGGCGGTTCGCGGACTGCTTCATGCTCGCCGCCGACGACGCCGGCTGGCCCGATGACCCGCGGTTCCGCGCCGCGCTGCGCGCCCACATCGAGCAGGGCGGTGGACGACGTGGCGCTGTCGCACCCGCACGACAGCGATGTCCCGGCCGCCCTGCCGATCCCGCACTGGTCCTGGGACGCGACGGCGCCCGGCGCCAGCTGAGCGGCACGCCCCGGCACGCGGGGCGCCCGCTCACTGCCGGCCGACTCGGGCCGCACCCGGTCGATGAGCGCCTGGACGCCGTCCAGGATGTGTCGATGCCGAACATGAACTGCTCGCGTTCCGACGGCGGGCCGTCGCCGCTCGGGCGGCGCGGACCAGGCGAGCCGGTGCAGCCGCGGGTAGGTCTGCTCGTCCACCAGCTCCCGCAGCAGCGCCTCGAACGTCCACGGCGGCGCCGGGCTCGCCGCCGCCCGCCGCCGTCGCCTGATCGCGCGCGGCCTGCTCCCTGGCGGCGCGGAGCGCGTCATGGGCCATCCGCGCCTCGCTCAGCGTGTAGGAGCTGAGCAGGCCGATGATCCGCAGCTTGTCGCCGTCGGCCAGCCCGGTCCCGTCGAGGGTCGCAAGCCCGCGCTCGACGAAGGCCAGCGAGTTCGGCGACAGCGGGGGCGCGGCCATCGGCAGCTGGGTGATCCACGGATGGCGGTCGATCACCGCGCGCTGGACGTTCCGCCCACATCCGCAGCCGGGCCCGCCAGCCGCCGCCCTCGAGTACCGGCTTCTCCGAGCTCAGCGCGCTGGCGTTCCACATCAGCTGGAGGAGTTCCTCCTTGCTGGTGACGTGCCGGTACAGCGACATCGTGGTGAACCCGAGTTCGGCCGCGACCCGCGCCATGGACACGGCCTCGAGGCCCTCGGCGTCGGCCAGCCGGATGGCGGCATCGACGATCATGGTCGGCCGACAGCCCCGGCCGCGGGCCGCGCTTGCCCTGCCCGCGCCGCCCCCACAGCAGGTCGAGCCCTGGCGGCAACTCCGTTAGCTCTTCACCTGGCATGGGGCCATGATCCTCCACATCCGTTCATGCTGGGGTAGGCCGCCAGGCGGCCGGCCAGGTCGGTGATCGAGGCGGCGATCACGTCCCAGTCGCCGGTGGGGGCCAGGTTCCGGTGCTGATGCGGGCCGAGTTCGGCCGGGCGGGGGATGTACGCGGTGGCCAGCCCCACCTGCCGGGCCGCCGCCAGGTCGGCGTTGTGCGCCGCCACCAGCATCACCTCGCCCGGCTCGAGGCCGAGGATGGCGGCCGGGGTGAGGTAGGCGTCCGGGCTCGGCTTGTACGCGCGGCTGATATCGGAGCCGAGGATCACGTCCCAGCCGAGCGCGGCCGCCTTCGCCATGTCGACCAGCAGCGCGGTGTTGCCGTTGGACAGCGGGCCGACGATGAAGTCCCGCTTGATCCGCGCAGATCCCGGCCACGCTGTCCGGCCACGGCGGCAGGAAGTGCCAGGCGCCGGCCAGCTCGTCCAGGTCGCCGGGCGGAGATGGCGGCCGGGTCGACGCCCTGCTCGCGCAGCACCGGCTCCAGGTTCTCCCGGTGCAGGGCGTCGAGGGAGACGTAGGGGCGCTCGCCGGAGCGCACGCGTTCCATCGACGGCTGGTACTGCGCGCGCCAGGCGTCGGCGAACGCCTCGGGATCGAGGGTGAGCCCGTGGCTCCGGGCGAACGCCGCGACGGCCGACGCGATGCCGGACCGCCAGTCGACCACGGTGCCGAACGTGTCGAACAGGACCGCCCGTACCGCCCGCCCCGTCGACGGCGCCGACGCATCGGGTCGAGGTCGCCCTCCTGTTCCCCTGGGCTGCCTGCGCTGCCGTCCCGCTAGATCTTCATCCGGCCACGGGCATCGCCGGGCCTGGCCCGGCAAGACTGCCTCCATGCCGATCAGCGGCTCCGCCGTCCTGGCCGGGCACATCGCGGCGAGCCTGGCCCGGAATCCTGCTCGCGACCGGCGCCGATGGCCGCGAACGGCAGCCGTTCATGCGTCGCATGTGATCCGACGATGCGCGGCCTGCTGGATGGGGCACACCTCGACCGGGGCGAACCGTGCGCGACGAAGCGTTGCTGGCCGTCGCCCTACTGCGCGCGCATCCTGACCGCCGCCTTCGCCGCGGCCTCCCGGCTGTTCCGCCTGCCGCCCAGGCCGCCTGACCGTTCCCCGGCTCACCGGCCGCCGCTGGCGGGCGGTGACCGGGGTTACGCCTTCGCGGTCCGCCTGGCCGGCCGGCGGCGCTTGGCCCGGGCGTAGATGATCGCCTGCTTGCCGTCGCCGGGGCTGCGCCGGTCCGTCTCGAACAGCGTGATCGCGGTGATCAGGTCGCTCAGCTTGCCGTAGCCGTAGCTACCGCAGGACGCCCTTGACGAAGCCGTATCCGCCAAACTGCTGGAAGTCGTCGGCCATTACGAGCTGACCGAGAAGCGCGTTATCGAGGGTGAGGATCGCTCGGCGACGCTTAAGAAGCTCGGCATGCAGATCGCCGACCTGACGACCCAGCATTACGTGAACAACGGAGTCCCCGACTTCCACAAGCGCATGAGCGAGCTGGAGGCAGAGCACGCTCGCGTGCCGGCACTGCCCAGGGAGAAGCCCAAGGTGCGCCGGATCGCGACCGGCAAGACCTTCCAGCAGAACTGGGAAGAGATGGACCAAGAGCAGCGTCACGCGTACCTCAAGTCGGTCGGCGTCCATGCCCTCGTGGTCCGCGAAGAGGACTTCACGGTCAGGATGATTTCCGAACAGGGCACGCAGGCCGCTGATGACCTAGTCCTCGACATCCCGATGAACGTCGTCACCCAAGTGGGCGACAACTGGGTGGTGAACATCGGACTCAGCACGCTGCGCGAGCAGCTTCAGCACGTCGAGGCGATCTGAGCGCGGACCCGGGGATAATCGAGGTCATGGCCACGGAGAACACTGCCCGGCTCGCGGTACTCATCGACGCGGACAACGCGCAGGCGTCGATCACGGAGGCGCTGCTGGCGGAAGTCGCGAAGTACGGCACCGCGCACGTCAAGCGCGCCTACGGGGACTGGACGTCCACCAACCTCAGGGGGTGGAAGGACCAGCTGCTGGCCCAGTCGATCCAGCCGATCCAGCAGTTCGCCTACACGACGGGCAAGAACGCCACCGACGCGGCGATGGTCATCGACGCGATGGACCTGCTGTACTCGGGGCGGTTCGACGGGTTCTGCATCGTGTCGAGCGACAGCGACTTCACCCGGCTCGCCGCCCGGCTGCGGGAGTCGGGCATGACGGTCTACGGCTTTGGCGAGCGCAAGACGCCCAAGCCCTTTCTGGCAGCCTGTGACAAATTTGTTTACGTCGAAAACCTGCGGTTTGCCGACGAGGACGCGGCCTCCGATGTCCTGGGCGTCAAGCGGCGAAGCCCAAGCCGGCCACGGCGGCGCAGCTCAAGGGAGACACCGAATTGGTGAGCCTGCTGCGGAACGCGGTCGAGGGCGCGTCCGACGACGACGGCTGGGCGCCGCTGTCCTCGGTGGGCAACATCATCACCAACCAGCGGCCCGACTTCGACTCCCGGAGCTACGGCTACGGCAAACTCAGCGACCTGATCACGGCGACCTCGCTGTTCGAGCTCGAGCGGCGCATCCCGGGCGAGGGCAAGCAGGCCCTGATGTACGCCCGCGTGAAGCCCCGCGCGGCTCCCGCCCGCAAGACCGCGAGCGCCAGCAGGATGCCACAAAAAAAATCATCATGAGATCGGCGTTGCTTTGAGTTACACAACAGCATTCTTTAATGAGGCGCCCGCAGCAGGCTAGCCCCCAACTCGGTTGGACCCAGAGCTGAAGCGCGCGATGCCTTGAGCGCGCGGAGAGATCGGCCAGACTATCTCACCAGCGGCTGACTTGTGCGTGTCCGCCCGGAGGGGCGGCGATGGCTGGCCGTAGGATCGCTAGCGAGGCAGACCGTTGGTAGCGACCGAGGGAGGCAGGCATGCCGGCAAAGGGGACCGCCGAATGGAAGGGTGACGTTCCGTCGGGGAACGGCACGTTCACCGCGGGCGACACGATCAGCGGCGAGTACTCGTTCAAGTCCCGCTTCGAAGACGGCCCGGGGGCCAACCCCGAGCAGCTCATCGCGGCCGCGCACGCGTCGTGCTTCTCGATGGCGCTGTCGAACATCCTCGCCCAGGCGGGCAGCCCGCCGGACTCGGTGCAGACGGAGGCCACGGTCACCCTGCGGCCGGTCGACGGGGCGCCCACGATCACCAAGATCGCGCTGGTGACGGTGGGGCGGGTGCCCGGCATCGACGCGAAGACCTTCGCCGACGCGGCGGCGGCGGCCAAGGCGGGCTGCCCGGTCAGCCGGGCGCTGGCCGGGGTCCCGGAGATCACCCTCGAGGCGACGCTGGCCAGCTAGGCGGCCGGGAGCGCGGGATGCCCGGCGTTCCGTTGGGCGGGGCGTCCGCGATCCCGGACCAGCCCGGGATCGCGGGCTGGTCCGCGGTGGCGGCGGGATCCGCGATCGACTCAGTCACGCAGCGTGGTCAGTCGTCCAGGGCCTGGTACGCGCTGGTCCAGAAGTCCTGGTTGATGACGGGCGGCACGGGCGAGGTGAACGCCTGGTTGGTCAGCAGGATCAGCGTCAGGTCCTCCGCCGGGTCGTTGACCCAGGTGGTGCCGAGGCCGCCGTTCCAGCCGTAGGTCCCGGCGCAGTGGTACAGCTGCGTCCGGCGCGTCACCACCGACACCCCGAACCCCCAGCCCGTGTCGTCGAAATCGCCCGGCATGAGCCCGGAGACCGCCTTCACCGCGGCCGGCAGCTGGTCCGACGTCATCAGCGACACGGCCGGCCGGGACAGCAGCCGGACGCCCCGGTAGACGCCGCCGCCCCGGAGCATGGCGGCGAACGCGGCGTAGTCGTCGGCGGTGGAGACCAGCCCGCCCGAGCCTGACTGGAACGCCGGGGGAGCGGCCCACTGCCCGGACGGCGGGTCGTCGACGACCCGCTCGCCGGTGCCGGGATCGGCCGTGTACAGCGGCGGCAGCCGGTCAATCGAGGCGGCCGGCACCCAGAACCCGGTGTCGGGCATGCCCAGCGGCTCGAAGATCCGCTCCCGCAGGAACTCCTCGAACGTCTGCCCGCAGGCCCGGGCGATCAGCACCCCGAGTATGTCCGAGCCGATGTTGTAGAGCCACCGCTCGCCCGGCTGGCAGACCAGCGGCAGCGCGCCGACCCGCCGCATCCACTCTTCCGGCCCCGGCACCGCGGCGGGTGCGGGCCTGCCGTTCGGCAGGTCATTGAGCGCGTCCATGATCGGCACCGACCCGGGCGGCCCCCACATGCCCTGGCCGAAGCCGAGCCCGAGCCGGAACGTGAGCAGGTCCCGCAGCGTGATCGCCCGCTCGGCGGGCACCGTGTCGTCGAGCGGCGCGTCCACCCGGGTGAGCACCCGCCGGCCGGCCAGCTCGGGCAGGTACCCGTCGACCGGGTCGTCGAGCCGCAGCACGCACTCCTCCACCAAGATGAGCGCCGCCACCGCGGCGACCGGCTTGGTCATCGACGCGATACGGAAGATCGAGTCCGGCCGGATGTCGCCGGCCGACTCCACCACCGTCTCGCCTCCCCGGGCGAGCACCGCGACCACCCCGGGCGCCGCGCCGCGCCGGACGTGACCATCGAGCACGCCCCGCACCCGTTCAAGCCGTGACTTCGAGAACCCGGCCATCGACATCCTCCTGTCCGGTCAGCGGATCGTCCGCCAGGTACGACGCTACGACGGAAGGAAACTCATCGGGGACAAAGAGGATGCCGCGTGCGTTCAGGAAAGCGAAAGGGTTTGTACAGCTGCCCTCCGATATTGCCCTCGTCCCTCCGATATTGCCTTGGTTGGTTCCTGTCCCTACGGCTAGGCTGTGCAAGGTGGCCTCGATAGGAAGATAAAATTGTCTACCGCTACGAAGACCAATCTCGCCGACGCTGAGTTTCCCGCTGACCTGCTGGTTGAGCTCGACCATGCCCGGCCCCGGAGTTTGCGGGCGCAGCTCGAGCGCGGGCTGCGCGATGCGATCGTCGGCGGGTCGCTGGTCCCCGGGACCGCGCTCCCGCCGTCGCGGGTGCTGGCGACCGAGATCGGGGTGTCCCGTTCGCTGGTGGTCGGGGCCTACGAGCAACTGGTGATCGAGGGGTACCTGGAGTCCCGGCAGGGCTCGGGCACCCGCGTCCGCGCGCCGGGCTTCGCCGGCCGCGAGGAGACCCGCGAGCTGGACAACGAGCCGTTCTGGCCGCTGCCCGTCTTCCGCGACGGCAAGCTCGCGACCAGCGGGCTGCCGGACCCCGCGCTGTTCCCCCGCGGCGAGTGGCTGCGCCACTACCGCGACGCACTGCGCGAAGTCCCCGACAGCGGCCTGCTCTACCCGCCCCCCCGCGGGGCGATCGAGCTGCGCACCGCGCTCACCGCGTACCTGGGCCGGGTCCGCGGGGTGCGCGCGACCCCGGAGCAGGTGGTGATCTGCGGGGGCTTCTCGCAGGGGCTGATGCTGCTCTGCCGCGCGCTCGGCGAGCGCGGGGTGACCAGGATCGCCATGGAGGACCCCGGCTTCGTGCTGCACCGCCGGATCATCGAGGCGTCCGGGCTCGGGGTAGTCCCCGTCCCGGTCGACGGGCGGGGGATGCAGACGTCCCGGCTGGCCGGGCTGGACGCGGGGGCAGTGCTGCTGTCGCCCGCCCATTCCTACCCCAGCGGCGCCCCGCTCTCGGCCGACCGGCGGGTCCGGCTGCTTGACTGGGCGCGCGCGTCCGGCGCGCTGGTGATCGAGGACGACTACGACGCCGAGCTGCGCTACGACCGCACGCCGGTCGGGGCGCTGCAGGGCCTCGACCCCGAGCGGGTGGTCTACGGCGGCACCGTGAGCAAGGTCCTCAGCCCCGCGCTGCGGCTCGGCTGGCTCGTCGCGCCGCCGTCGCTGGCGGGCGACATCATCCGCGTCCGGCTGCTCGAGGACTTCGCCGCGGAGACGCTGGGGCAGCTCGCCCTGGCCCGGTTCATCGAGTCCGGTGCCTTCGCGCGGCACCTGCGGCGCGTCCGCCCCGTCTACCGGGCGCGGCGGGACTGCCTGCTCGCCGCGCTCGGCTCCTACCTGCCGGAGATACGGCCGAGCGGCGCGGCGGCCGGCCTGCACCTGCTGCTGCGGCTGCCCGACGGGCTTGACCCGGACGCGGTCGCGGCGGCCGCCGCGCGGCACGGCGTCCAGCTGGAGGACGCGTCGGTGCACTGGTTCGATCGCGCCACCGCGCCGCCCGCGCTGCTCATCGGCTACGGGCCGCTGCGGGAGAGCGCGCTGGGGGCCGGCATCAGGGCGCTCGCGGACGACCTGCTGGGCTAGCCCTTTGGCTCGCGGGGTAGGCCGCGGCGCTTACCCTGTCCGGTGTGTCGGGATTCGCGGTGCTGGCGGAGCTCTGGGACCGGGTGACGGCCGCGCAGCCCGTCCCGCCGGACTGGGTGGTGGCCGCGGGCGGGGTTGCCGCGCTGGTCATGGTGGTGAACCGGTGGGCCTGGTCGCTGACGCGGAACGCGATCACGATCGCGCACGAGGGCGGGCACGCGCTGGCCTCGCTGCTGACCGGGCGGCGGCTGGGCGGGATACGGCTGCACTACGACACCTCGGGCGAGACCCGGACCCGGGGCAAGGCGCACGGCCCCGGCATGGTGTTCACCGCGCTGGCCGGCTACCTCACGCCGCCGCTGCTGGGGCTGGGCGCCGCCTGGCTGCTGGCCGCGGACCACGTGGTCGCGCTGCTCTGGCTGCTGCTCGTGCTGCTGGCCGCGACGTTCCTGGTGATGCGCAACGCCTACGGGGTCGCGGCCGTGCTGGTGGCGGTGGCGGCCGTGAGCGTGGTCACGCTGCTGGCCCCCGCCCTGGTGCAGTCGGCCTTCGGGTACTGCGCCGCCTGGTTCCTGCTGCTGGGCGGGGTGCGCCCGGTGGCCGAACTGTGGCGGTCCCGCCGCCGCGGCCGGCGGTCCGGCGGCGGCGCGTCCGGCGCGTCCGACGCCGACCAGCTCGCCCGGCTGACCGGCGTACCCGGCGGCGTCTGGGTGGGGCTCTTCTGGCTGTTCGCGGTGGCCGCGCTGGCGCTCGGGGCGTGGCTGCTGATCCCGGGCCCGCTGCACGTGCCCGGCCTGCTGCACGTCTCGCGGATTCGGTGACCGGTCGCTGTGCCGCCTATGCGCGCCCCTGAGCGCGTTACCCGTATCGCGGGCTACGGGCGCGGCGACCTGCTGCTCGCCCTCGGGCTCAGCGCTTTCCTGGTGATAGCGCTGGCCGCCGCGGGGCTGCTGCACGGTCGGGGGAACCTGTTCGAAGCGGGCACCACGGTCGGCGTCTTCTGCTGCCTCATCCCGCGGCGCGCGTACCCTCAGCTGGCGGCCGACGCGGCGGCCACCTTGTTCGCGGTGTCCGCCCTCGGATCGGTGGACACCATACCGGACGGCCTTGGCTACCTCGTCGCGGTGCCGGTCTTCCTGCTCTCCTATGCACTGGGCACCGACGCTGATCAGCGTCGGTCGGTGCCCCCGTTGCTGCTCCTGCTGGCCGGCCTGCAGGTAGGGAACGGCGTGACCACGTTCCACCCAATCTTCTGGGTGCTCACGATCGGCGCGTGGGCGCTCGGCCTGGTGGTCCGATCACGTTTCATCTGACCGGGCAGCTGGGCCCGCCGTCCATGCCGACCGGGACGGCGCGGCGACACGCCGGAATTCGCGACTCGCATGCCGAATCGAACGCGTCGGCTATGTAACAATTAATGGGAACATGTAAGCGAAATGATCTCAGCGGACTCTCATCGCCGCCCCGGTCCGGCCCCGGACCGCCGCGCTGGCCTCAGGCGGGGCGGTAGAGTCGGGGTTGCCGCGTGGCGGGTCGGCTGCGGCGCCCATGGCGGAGCTCGGAAGGAGACGCGGGCGGTCATGCTTGAGGAAGTGCGCATCACCGGGCTCGGGGTCATCGAGGACGCGCTGCTCGAGCTCTCACCCGGCTTCACCGCGCTTACCGGCGAGACCGGCGCGGGCAAGACGATGGTGGTGACCGGGCTCGGCCTGCTCTTCGGCGGCCGCGCCGACCCGGCCCGGGTACGGCCGGGCGCACAGCGCGCCTCGGTCGAGGGACGTCTCCGCACCGACCCCCGCGGCAAGGTCGCGCAGCAGGTCGAGGAGGCCGGCGGCGACCTCGACGAGGACGGAACGCTGGTGCTGACCCGGTCGGTGTCGGGGGAGGGACGGTCCCGCGCGTTCGCCGGCGGCCGCTCGGTGCCGGTGTCGCTGCTCACCTACCTGGCCGACGACCTGGTCGCCGTGCACGGCCAGTCCGACCAGCAGCAGCTGCTCAAGCCCGGCCGCCAGCGCGAGTCGCTGGACAAGTTCGCCGGCGCCGTGCTGGCCGAGGTGCTGGCCGACTACCAGCGCGCCTACAACGGGCACCGGAAGGCGCACGCGGAGCTGACCGAGATCACCACCCAGGCCCGCGCCCGGGCGGCCGAGGCCGCCGAGCTGCGCGCCGGGCTGACCGATATCGAGAAGCTCAACCCGGTCGCGGGCGAGGCCGCCGCGCTCCGCGCCGAGGACGAACGGCTGGCCAACGCGGACGCGCTGCACGCCGCCGCCACCACCGCGCACGAGGCGCTGCTGGGCGACCCGATCGCGAGCAACGAAGGCGCCGACGCGGTGACCCTGCTCGCCCAGGCCCGGCGGGCGCTGGAAGCGGTCCGCCGCCACGACGCCGAGATCGACGGTGTCGCCGAACGGCTCACCGAGGCCGCCTACCTGCTGTCGGAAGTGGCCGGCGAGCTGGCCTCCTACGTCCAGTCACTCGACGCCGACCCGGCCCGGCTGGCCGCGGTGCAGGACCGCCGGGCCGCGCTGACCCGCATCACCCGGCTGTACGGGCCCGCCGGCATCTCCGCCCACATCAACGGGTCGCCGGTCCCCGTCGACCCGGCCGACTGGGCTGCGCCAGACGCCGACGCGGAGCCGGAGACCGAGCCTGACGACATCGCGGTCGTGCTCGACTGGGCCCGCCGGGCCGCCGCCCGGGTGACCGAGCTCGACAACGACGACGAGAAGATCGCCGCCCTCACCGCCGAGGAGGCCGAGCTCGCGGCGCACGTCAGGGAGCTGGCCGCCCGGCTCACGCAGCTGCGGGCCGACGCGGGGGAGCGGTTCGCGCAGGACGTGACCGAGGAACTGACCGCGCTGGCCATGCCGCACGCCCGGATCTCGGTCGTGCTCACCCCGCTCGACGAGCCCGGCCCGCACGGCATCGACGACGTGGAGATCCGGCTGGCCGCCAACCCCGGCGCCCCCGCCCTCCCGCTGCACAAGGGCGCCTCCGGCGGCGAGCTGTCCCGGGTGATGCTCGCCATCGAGGTGGTCTTCGCCGGCGCCGACCCGGTCCCCACCTTCGTCTTCGACGAGGTGGACGCGGGCGTCGGCGGCAAGGCCGCGGTCGAGATCGGCCGCCGCCTGGCCAAGCTCGCCCGGCTCGCCCAGGTCATCGTGGTCACCCACCTGCCCCAGGTCGCCGCCTTCGCCGACAACCACCTGGTGGTGGCCAAGTCCAGCGACGGCTCGATCACCAGCACCAGCATCATCCGGCTAGACCACGAGGCCCGCGTGCGCGAGCTCTCCCGCATGCTGGCGGGCATGGAAGGCTCGGAATTCGGCCAGGCGCACGCGGCCGAGCTGCTGGCCATGGCGGCCGACCAGGCCGCCCGTCCCTGACGGACCGCCGATGATGCCCTCGCTAAGCGAGGGTGAGGGTGTAGAAGGTACTCACCCCAAGAGGGCGAGGGTGTAAAAGGTACTCACCCCAAGAGGGCGAGGGTGTAAAAGGTGTTGTCCTCGGTGCGGACGTAGCCGCCGAACGGGCCGGCCGGGACGAAGCCGCTGCTTACGTACATCGCCCGCGCGGCGGCGAAGCCCGGGGTGGTGCCCGTCTCCAGCGACACCCGCCGGTACCCGCGGGAGCGGGCGACCGACAGCAGGTGGTCCAGGATGGCCCGGCCCACGCCGCGGCCGCGGGCCTCGGCGGCGGTGTGCATCGACTTGAGCTCCGCGTGCGCGGGGGCGAGCTCCTTCATCGCCCCCACCCCGAGCACCGCGGCGTCACTGTCGCGGTAGCTGAAGAACGTGATCCCCGGCTGCACCAGCGCGTCGACGTCGAGCGCGAAGCTGTGCTCCGGCGGCGTCTCCGACAGGCAGAACGCCAGGTGCCGCTCGAGCAGCGCCCGGACCTCGGGCCTGCGCGGGTCATCAACGGCGATCGCGCCGGCGGTAGTCACCGGAGAATTGTCGTGAGCCGCCCGCTTAGTTCCGGCCGCCGAAGATCCGCAGGAAGAAGAAGAACACGTTCAGCACGTCGAGGAAGATCGACGCGGCCATCAGCGGCGCGGAGTTTATGTCCTTCGACCGGCGCAGCCGCTGGAAGTCGCCCATCGTCAGCGCGGCGAAGATGACCAGCCCGATGATGGCGTAGATGAGCGACCCGTTGGGGATGTGCACGAAGATCAGCACGATCCCGAAGATCAGCAGCGCGATCAGCCCGAAGAAGGCGAACCGGACCAGGAAGGACAGGTCCTTGCGGGTGGTGTACCCGATCGCGCCGAACACCGCGATGAACAGCGCGGTCGCCCCGGCCGCCTGCCAGAGGATCTGCGGGTTGGTCGACGCGTACCAGTAGAGCGTCGGCGCCGACGCGACCCCCATGAGGATCCCGAACGCCGCCAGCAGCCCGATCGCCAGCGCCGACGACCGTCGCGCGGCGAAGTTCATGATCATCAGCACCACGAACGCCCCGATCCAGCTGACGATCGCCGCTCCCTCGGACAGATGCCGCCCCGCGTACGCTCCGGCCGCGAACACCGCCGCCGTCAGCGCCACCAGCGCCATCGTCTGCGCGAAGAGCGTCGCGGTCTGGTCCCGCGTCGCGTACCCCTGATATGCCGGACTTGGATTCGCATACATAGAAACAGTCTCCTCTACCCGGGGCGCCTCAGGAAATTCTAGAACCCCCAGCCCACGATCGTGAACGGACCGTGGGTTCCAGCCAATCCCTAACTTTTTCTGTGCAATCGGTGGTCGCTAGGCTGTCGGGTATGGGCAGACTCAAGGTTCTCTTCATCGGCGGTACTGGGGTTATCTCGTCGGCTTGCGTGCGGGAGGCGCTGGCGCGCGACCTTGAGGTGACAGTGCTGAACCGGGGGCAGTCCACCACGCGGCCGCTGCCGGCCGGAGTCAGGGAACTGCGGGCGGATGCGCGCGATCCACAGTCCGTTACCGAAGCCCTTGACGGTCTTGACTTTGACTCGGTCGTTGACTTCGTCGCCTTTAACGTGGGGCATGTGCGGGCGGACGTCGACCTGCTGCGCGGGCGGACCGGGCAGTACGTGTTCATCTCCACCGCCTCGGCCTACCAGACGCCGCCGGCCCGGCTGCCGGTCACGGAGTCGACGCCGCTGCGGAACCCGTTCTGGCTGTATTCGCGGGACAAGATCGCGTGCGAGGACCTGCTGGTGGCCGAGTACCGCGACAGCGGGTTCCCGGCGACGATCGTGCGGCCGACGCACACCTACGACGGGACCAAGACCGTGCTGTCGGGCGGCTGGACGTCACTGGCGAGGATGCTCTCGGGCAGGCCGGTGATCGTGCACGGCGACGGGACCTCGCTGTGGACGGTGACGCACAACACCGACTTCGCGCGCGCCTTCGTGCCGCTGCTGGGGCACTCGCGCACCCTCGGGGAGGCGTTCCACATCACCTCCGACGACGTGCTGACCTGGGACCAGATCGCGCGGACGCTCGGTTCCGCGCTCGGCGTGACCCCGCAGATCGTGCATGTGCCGTCGGACGTCATCGCGTCGCGCGACCCCGAGTGGGGGGCCGGGCTGCTGGGCGACAAGGCGCACTCGATGGTGTTCGACAACTCCAAGCTGAAGTCCGTCGTGCCCGGCTGGGAAGCGGTCGTGCCGTTCGAGCGCGGGGCCCGGGAGATCGCGGACTTCCACCTGGCCCACCCCGACTGGCAGGTCGTCGACCCGGGCCTCGACGCGCTGATGGACAAGCTGGCGGCCGACTTCGGCACCGCTTAGCGCCGGCGGCCCGGCCTAGCGGCCGGCCGGCTGGCCGGCTCGATCAGGAAGACGGGGTACCCGGGGGCGATCTCGCGCAGCTTCTCCTCCGGGGCCTTGGCGTCCACCCCGTCGAAGAACATGCCGACCTCCCACTTCCAGTGGCGCAGGTACTCGCGCAGGATGGCGGGCTTGTCATCGTCGGCGATCTCGGTCGCGGCGAACGGCTCGACCCGGCGGCCGACGTGCAGTTCGCCGGTGTAGCCGGTGGCCCGCAGGTTGCGCACCCACTGGGTGTTGCCGCGCGGGGCGACCAGGTAGCGGTTGCCGTCCTTCAGCGTCAGCGGGTTGACCGGGGTGGTGCGCCACTGGCCGGACGAGCGGCCCCGCACCCACAGCACCCGTGAGCCGTAGACGCTGATGCCCATCCGGGTCAGCCGGGCCACGGTCTGGTTGAAGAAGTCGGTCGCCGACTTCGGCTTGATGTAGCGGGTGGCTGCCTCGCTCATGGTCTTCCTCCTTGGCCGGCGGCGAGTATCGGTAACTCGCCCGCTCTGCTGCTTTGCGAGAGCATTGCTCTCGACTAAGATCAGTGAACACCCTGACGGTGAGCTTGTCAAGAGCAGTGCTCTCGTTTCGGTTCAGCAGTCTCTATTTTCCCTGGGGGCCGGTCATGACTACGCAGAACGCACCGCGAACGGCGCGCCAGCGCGCCCGCGCCGAGCTCACCCGCGAGATCACCGAGGAGGCGCGCCGCCAGCTCGCCGCCACCGGGGCGGACGGGCTGTCGCTGCGCGCCGTGGCCCGCGAGCTCGGCATGGTCTCCTCGGCGCTCTACCGGTACTACCCAAGCCGCGACGATCTGCTGACCGCGCTGATCATCGACGCCTACAACGCCATCGGCGAGGCGGCGGAGAGCGCGATCGCCGGCGCCGGGCCCGGCGCCGGGAGCGGGGCCGGCCGGGCCCGCTGGCTGGCCGCGTGCCATGCCATCCGCGCCTGGGCGGTCGCCCGCCCGCATGAGTACGCGCTGATCTACGGTTCGCCGGTGCCCGGCTACCGCGCCCCGGAGGCGACGATCGGCCCGGCGGCGCGGGTGCCGCTCGCGTTCATCGGCGTGCTGGCCGCGGCGATCGAGGACGGCGAGGTCGCGGCCGGCGGCGTAGCGGCGGGCGGCGCCCCCGGCGCGGATCCGCTGGCCGGCGTGCTGGCCGACCAGACGGCCGCGCTCTCGGCCGCCCTCGCCCTCGAGCCGGCCGCCGCCCCGTCCGCCGCACTGGTGCCGCCGGTCATGCTGGTGCGCGGCGTGATCGCCTGGACGCAGTTGTTCGGCATGATCAGCTTCGAGCTCTTCGGCCAGTTCGTGGGTTCCTTCGAGCCCGCCGACGCCTTCTTCGCCCACGCGGCGGGCGACCTGGCGACGTTCGCGGGACTGTCCTGATCACCCAAATCATCAGATAACAGCAAGAAACTGCGATGCCCTGCACGATGGGGCAGGTGGCTGCGGACGGTGGGAAACAAGCAGATATGGAACGCGCGGTGGCCTCCTCTGGCGCCGCCGGCCAGTATGTTACTGTTGGGTAGCATGAGCGACGCCGCGGCCGGGTTCTCCCTTGAGCTGAGCAGTGACCTGCGCGAGATGCGCGACTGGGTGCATGAATTCGCGGCGAGCGTGATCCGCCCCGCCGCCGCCGAGTGGGACGAGCGCGAGCAGACACCCTGGCCGATCCTGCAAGAGGCGGCCAAGATCGGGCTGTACTCGCTGGACTTCCTCGCGGCGCAATTCTTCGAGGAGTCGGGGCTCGGCATCCCGGTGGCGTTCGAGGAACTGTTCTGGGGGGACGCGGGCATCGGGCTTTCGCTCGTCGCCAGCGGGCTGGCCGGCATCGCGGTCACCGCCAACGGGACCCCCGAGCAGATCGGGGAGTGGGTGCCGCTGATGTTCGGCACGGCCGACGACATCAAGCTGGGCGCATTCTGCTCGTCCGAGCCGGACGCGGGCAGCGACGTGGCGTCGATCCGCACCCGGGCGATTTATGACGAGAAAACCCACGAATGGGTAATCAACGGCGTCAAGACCTGGGCGACCAACGGTGGCATCGCCAACGTCCACGTCGTCGTCGCCTCGGTCGACCCGGCGCTCGGCTCGCGCGGCCAGGCGACCTTCATCGTGCCGCCCGGCACGCGGGGCCTATCGATGGGGCAGAAGTTCCGCAAGCACGGCATCAGGGCCTCGCACACCGCCGAAGTCATCCTCGACGATGTCCGGGTGCCGGGCCGCTGCCTGGTCGGCGGCAAGGAGAAGCTCGACCGCCGGCTGGCCCGCATCCGCGAGGGCGGCCGCGCCGGTGAGCAGGCGGCGATGAAGACGTTCGAGGCGTCCCGCCCCTCGGTCGCGGCGATGGCCGTCGGGGTCGCCCGCGCCGCCACCGAGTTCGCGACCGAGTACGCCTGCACCCGGGTGCAGTTCGGCCGGCCGATCGGGCAGAACCAGGGCGTGGCCTTCCAGCTGGCCGACATGGCCGCCTCGGTCGACGCCGCCCGCCTGCTGACCTGGCGCGCGGCCTGGATGGCGCGGGCGGGCAAGCCGTTCGATCGCGCCGAGGGGTCGATGTCCAAGCTGGTCGCGGGGGAGACCGCGGTCCGGGTAACCGAGCAGGCGATCCAGATCCTCGGCGGCAACGGCTACACCCGCGAGTACCCAGTCGAGCGCTGGCACCGCGACGCGAAGATCTTCACGATCTTCGAGGGCACCTCGGAGATCCAGCGGATGCTGATCGGGCGGACGATCACCGGGCTGGACGTTCGCTAGCCTGACCTGCGGATATACCTATCATGTACCCGGAGCGGTGCGCCCGACCCGGGAGTGGGGACGCTCAGCCTCATGTCCGCATTATCCGAAACGTGAATAGAGCAGCGGACTCTTAATCCGCGGGTTCGGGGTTCAAGTCCCTGGCGGCGCACCTGTTCTGACCTGGTGTTTTATCGATTCAGGTGATTTTTGTGTGCTCCGTGGTTACTCGCGCGCACGGACCCAACAATCCGGGGCTTGTCAAAAACGGCCCATCCGGGGCTGGGTGCGGGGGCACGGGCCCCGGAACCACCCACCACGCCTGCCCAGCGCCGTCTCGGGCTCACTCGACCAATGGTCTAGACCTTCCATGCGAGCAACGGAAAGGTGCCCGAGTCCCCGTGCCCGGCCGGCCAGCATCACGGACACGACCGGCGTGAACAACATCATCACCAACAACAACTTCAGTGGGCCGAACACCGTGAACCTCAGGGGCACCTATGCCCTTGAGATCAGCGTCGGCTGCACCCGGTCCCGGGTGAACAGCTGACTTAGCGCGCCCAGCTACCCTGCGGTGAGCGTCTGCCTTAAGGATGGACGGAGTCACGAGTGGGTGGTCGGAGTCTGGTCTGGCTGACATATCCAACGTGATCAGGAACTGGAGATGGACGATGGACGAGCGTGAGCTGATTGAGTTCGAGACGCCCTGCGTGCTTTCGGAGGTGTTTCCGTCACGCATCCTGGCCCCGGAGGATCAACGTAAATGTTCGCAGTGCGGCGTGGAATCACGTCCGCTACCGGCGTCGGAGCTGACCGTGATCAAGCATCGCCACTCCAGTCAGCCGCTCGGGCATCTGCGTATTTACTGTCACGAGCATCTTGCTGGGGCCAAGGAGTGGACTGAGTCGGTCGGCGGAGAGACCTCCCGAAGAACTGGATCGGTGTGCCCCAACTGCTTCATGACCGTGCCGACAGGAACCGGGGTTTGTGAGACTTGTGGCGAAACGGTCGGGTGACCCAACCTCGGTGTCGTGTCGTCCAAAGCTTGCTGGCGCGAGCCAGATAGCGACCAGCACCGTCCCCGTCATCGACGACGACCTGACCGCGTCCATGGACAGCGAACTGCTCCGGCACGTCGAGGCCGCCGGCCCGCTCCACGGCCTGCTCAACTGGCAACGAGCCTCATCCACACGGCATCAGCTCGGCGCCTCCCTATCGGCCGCCCCCTACCGCTGGGCAACACACGTCGCCACCCGCTCGGCGCACTCGGGGGACTGAATACCATTGCCGTCTCCTGGGGCAGGCACGCTTCAGATAGGGCCCGCGTTGGGCATTAGCGCCATAGGGCATAGTCGGCAGCGCTGGCGTGTATGGCCTGTCCGGCCGGTGATGCCGCCGTGTCGGCGTGACAGCGGCCAGCCTGGGGTTCGGGCATTCCCCGGGCGTCCGGGCCCGCGTCCGGCCTGTCCGCGCCACGCACGCGCGGTCGGTATCGTGAACGACGAGATAATCCCAGGTCAGCGCGAGAATGTACCTGCGATGTACCCGTGCGGAGTAGCCCGCCGAGGGCGTCCTCCAACTTACTGGCCGCACTCGTCCGCCGACTGAAGCGCGTCTGCGCCCCGCACGCCAATCGCGCACGGGGCCGACCCAAAACCGGAATTCGTCTCGGACCGGGCGTGCTGAATCCGTGCTGATACCTGAACCCCATGGTCTAGACCAATTATGAAATAGATCCAGACCAGTGCGCGGGCAGGCTGTCCGGTTACCGGTGACGCCTTGGTGACGGATCCGTCACAAGCCGCCCGTAGCGTCCGTGACATAGCGGTGCCGCCCGTCCAGCCCAGGCAGGCGCTCCCTCCATGACCTTCGAGGAGGCCTCATGTTCCGTCACACCAGCCGTCTGCAGTTCGAGTCCAGGCCGGAGAAGCCAGACCCGGTTCACGCGCACAAGCTCCAGGAGCTTGTCGGCGGAGCGTTCGGCGAGATGTCCGTCACTATGCAGTACCTGTTCGGAGCTAGAACTGCCGGATGCCGGCAGGTATGAAGACCTGGCCGACGGGCAGCACGAGTTCGGCTACCTGATGGACCGGAGCCGCTCGGCGACGTCGCGTCCGCGCCACCGCCGGACTCCAAGCTGTACGCCACCTACGACGGCAGCATGGGCGAGCCCAAGGACCCACAGATGGGCACCGAGGCCGGGCCGATCGGCCAGGACAAGAGGACACATACAATGCGATATTTGCTTATAAACCACCGGATCTATCTACCCCTGCGCTTGGCCTGGTCCTGCTAACCGCTATCTCAGCGTGCTCGTCAGTCGGCTCAAGTTCCACTCAAAATCCTCAATATGCCCAAGGATCGTTTTCGGCAGCGCCGTCGCAAGTGCACCCAACAGCGCGATCGGCCCCTGCGGTGCCGCCCAGCGCGGGCCCGTCCGCAAGCGCAGGCTCCTCCCCGAGCGCCGGAGGCTCGGCGAGCGCCACATCAGCGATCATCGCCAACTGGAAGGCGTTCTTCAGATCTTCCACCCCGAACAGCAAGCGCATTCAGCTGCTGCAGAACGGCTCCGAGTTCTCGTCTTCGATCAGCGCCTTCTCCTCCAGCCCGCTCGCGTCCGCGGTGACGTCTACGGTTGACTCGGTGACGCTGACCTCAGCCACCCAGGCGAAGGTGAAGTACGACCTCTCGGCGATGGGGACGACGGTGGCCAAGGGCGCAAGCGGGACCTCCGTTCTCCAGGACGGCACGTGGAAGGTCGGCGACGGCGCCTTCTGCGGCCTGCTGAGCGAGGCCAAGAGCGCGGGCCTGGCCATCCCGGTACCCGCGGCATGCAGTTCGGCAAGCTGAGCAGCCCGCGGGCAGCGTTCACCATGGACGTAGGCCTGCGGTACCAGGCCTACGGCTGGCACGTGCGGCACGTCGATGACGGCGAGGACCTGGCGGCGGTCGACCGCGCGCTGGCCGCCGCCCAGGCCGAGACCGGGCGCCCGTCGCTGATCGTGCTGCGGCCGATCAGCGGCGGCCCTCGCCGAACAAGCAGAACACCGGCGGCGCCAACGGCTTCCTGCGGTTCGACGCCGCGCTGTCGGGTGCCGGGCTGGCTTTGCGGATGACCGCGCGGTTGGGTACGGGTTTGGGGGGTAGTGGGCGGGCGTGACAGGCCCCACCGTTGCCGTCCTTGACATTGACGGTACGCTCATCGATTCCAACTATCAGCATGCGCTGGCCTGGTACCGGGCGCTGCGCTCGGTGGGCGAGACCTACCCGGTGTGGCGGCTGCACCGGCTGATCGGCATGGGCGGGGACCAGGTGGTCGCGGCTATCGGGGGTGAGGACCTGGAGCGCCGGGTGGGCGATCAGGCCCGGGAGCAGCAGGGCAAGGAAGTCGACGCGCTGCTTGCGGAGATGGCGCCGCTGCCTGGTGCGCGCGACCTGCTCGTAGCGATCAAGGAGCGTGGGCACCGGCTGGTGCTGGCCAGCTCCGCTCAGCAGCGGCATGTGGACGTGTTTCTGGACAAGCTGGACGCCCGCGGCATCGTCGATGACTGGACGAGCAGCGCCGACGTCGAGGCGTCCAAACCGGCACCGGACCTGCTGCAGGTGGCGCTGGGAAAGCTGGGCGCGCCGCCAGACGTGCCGAGCGTGATGGTCGGCGACTCGGTGTGGGACGTCGAGGCGGCGAAAAGAGCCGGGATGCCGGCGATCGTCGTTCGCTCCGGCGGCTTCGGGGACGACGAGCTCCGCGAGGCTGGTGCCATCGCCATCTACGACACCCCCGGCGACCTCGCAAAGGCGCTGGGCGACACCCCTCTCGCCTAACGCCGACGTCAGGCGAACCCGCACCGGCGATCGCTGACCCGCCGCCCCTTTCCTTTTACTGTTCCCGAGCCCGGAGGGCATTGTCATGGCATCGAATGAGAAGCTGGCCGAGTTGTCGCAAGCCGGGGTCGCCGTCTGGCTTGACGACCTGTCCCGCGACCGCATCCGCGGCGGCGGCCTGCAGTCGCTGGTCGACGACTGCTCGGTGGTGGGCGTCACCACGAACCCGACGATCTTCGCTGCCGCGATCAGCGGCTCCGACGCCTACGATGACCAGGTCCACGCGATGGCCGTCCGCGAGGTCAGCGTGGGGGAGGCGCTGCGGACCATCACCGCCGCTGATGTCCGCGATGCCTGCGACCTGCTTGCCCCGGTGGCGCGGCGCACCGGCCGTGACGGGCGGGTCTCGCTGGAGGTGGCCCCCGCGATGGCGCACGACGCTGACGCGACCGCGGCGGAGGCGGCTCACCTGTGGTGGCTGGTCGACCGGCCCAACCTGTTCATCAAGATCCCGGCGACGCGGGAGGGGCTGGCCGCGATCACCACGTCCATCGCGGCGGGCATCAGCGTCAACGTGACTCTGATCTTCAGCATCGGCCGGTACCGGGCGGTCATGGACGCCTACCTGTCCGGGCTGGAGCAGCGCGCGGCCGACGGCGGGTCGCTGGCCGGGATCGAGTCGGTGGCGTCGTTCTTCGTCTCCCGCGTCGACACCGAGATCGACCGGCGCCTGGGCAAGGCCGGCGCGGACCCCTCCCTGAAGGGCAAGGCCGCGCTGGCGAACGCGCAGCTGGCCTACCAGGCCTATGAGGAGGTCTTCTCCTCCGGGCGGTGGCGCGCGCTGCAAGCGCGGGGCGCCAGCACGCAGCGGCCGCTGTGGGCCTCGACCGGGGTGAAGAACCAGGACTACCCTGACACCCTCTACGTCAGCGGCCTCATCGCGCCGGACACGGTGAACACCATGCCGGAGAAGACCCTGAGGGCCTACGCCGACCACGGCCGCCCGGGCACGCCCATCCCGCGCACCTACGGCGATGCGGCGCAGGTCATGAAGGCCGTGGCCGATGCCGGTGTCGACCTCGACGATGTCTTCCAGGTCCTCGAGGACGAGGGCATCGCGAAGTTCGCCGACTCCTGGGACGAGCTCACCGAGTCAGTCCGCTCGGAACTCGAAGACAAAAAATGAGCGCACTCAACGAACAACACAGCAGGTGACGGACTGTTAGGGGAGCCATCGGGTCCTGGGCCGACGGCGCCGGGGTATTCCGACCACCGCGATTTTCGCGACGGTAGGTGTGAGCGGCACGGTCACGGGTAACCGGGATCTCCACCAACTGACTCGACCCGGGGGTTCCGTCATGCCAGCAGGCAGCTTCACCACCGATATCACCGCGATCCGTGAGCGCGCGCGGCAGAAGATGGAGGAGGGGCCGGTCACCAGCTCGTACGGCAAGAAGCCGGAGGACGTCATCTCCGTCCTCAACGAGGTGGTGGCGACCGAGATCGTGTGCTGGATGCGCTACACCCGCCATGCCATCTCCGCCACCGGCATCAACCGCGCGCAGGTCGCCGGCGAGTTCACCGAGCACGCCGAGTCCGAGCGGGGTCACGCGATGCGGGCGGCGGAGCGGGTCAGCCAGCTCGGCGGCGACCCCGACTTCGACCTGGCCACGATCGCCGAGCGGGCGCACACCACCTACGAGACATTCGCCGACGGGGACCTGGAGGGGATGCTGCGCGACAACCTGACCGCCGAGCGCATCGTCATCACGACCTACCAGGAGATCATCCGCTGGATCGGTGACGGGGACCCCACCACCCGCAGGCTGCTGGAAGACATTCTGGCCGACGAGGAAGAGCACGCCGACGACCTCGTCGACCTGCTAGGCGCATGACGGACGTTTGACTCATCGTGTTCTCCGACATCCTCTACTCTTCGACGACGCGGACCTGAAGCAGTTGCTCGGGCGGCTGGCCTGGCTGGCCGGGTACCGCGACCCGGACTTCACCGCCGAGGTCTACACCCACTCCGGCGGGGACCGGCGGTCCGTCGCCCAGGCCGACGGGATCGCGTGAGCCGCTCCATCGACGCTATCGGCGTCATCGTCCCCGCACACAACGAGGAAGAACTCCTCCCGTCCTGTCTGGCCAGCGTCCGCCGCGCGGCCCAGGCGCTGCCAGGCACACCGGTGCACCTCGTCGTCGTGGCCGACGCATGCACTGACCAGACCGCCGAGGCGGCGCGGCGAGGCGGTGCCTCGGTCGTCACGATCAGCGCCCGCAGCGCCGGCGCCGCCCGCGGTGCGGGAGTACGCGAGGTACTGCGGTTGACCGGTCACCTGGACCCGGCCAGCGTCTGGCTGGCGACGACTGACGCCGACACGCTCGTCCCCGATCGCTGGCTGAGCCAGCAGGCACGTTACGCCGACCAGGGCTGGGACGCGATCGTCGGCACCATCCAGGTGGCCGACTGGTCCGGCCACACGGCGCAGACGCGATCGTTGTTCCGCGAGCGCTACGAGCACGGCCAGCCCTGCGATCCCGACGAGCCCTCCCGCACCAGAGCCGACCAGCACCCCCATGTGCACGGCGCCAACCTCGGCTTCCGCGCCTCCGCCTATCTGCGGGCCGGCGGGTTCCCGGCTCTGCCCACAGCCGAGGACCACGCGCTCGTCGAGGCGCTGGCCGCGGGTGGCTGGCGGGTGCTGCGGACTTGCGCGCTGCCGGTCGTCACGTCGGCCCGGCGCGATTCCCGCGCTCCGGACGGCTTCGGCCACTACCTCAGCAAGCTGGAAGCTACCCCAGCGTGAGCTCAGGCCCGGTCATCCGGGTCGTTCGGCCACGGCCACGGGTGCCGGCCGAGCTGATCAGGCGTGGCTGGGCGAAGAGCGATGATGACCGGTCAGTTGCCGCGTGCCCGGGGCAGCACTTGGGTGGCGAAGAACTCGAAGGCGCCTTCAAGGTTGCCGCCGACCTGCTGCAGGTAGACCTCGTTGAAGCCGGCCTGCTCGAATGAGCTGAGCGTGTCCAGGTACGGCTTGGGGTCGGGCCCGGCGGGCGCCGTGACCAGGTCATCGGTGACGAGCGGGGCCAGCTGGCTGAAGTGCCGGGGCGTCGGCAGCAGCTGCGCCGACTCGCCGGGGATGAAGTCGCTCGGCCACAGCTGCCGCAGGGTCGCGCGGGCCTGGGCGGCGTCCGGCGCCCAGCAGCCCTTGAGGCCGCCCTGGACCGGCTTGGAGCCGCCGCCGGAGTCGCGGAACCGCTTGACCAGGTCGGCTTCCGGGCCGATGCAGATGTAGCCGTCGCCGATCCGCGCGGCCAGCTCGGCCGATTCCTCGCCGAAGCCCGACACGTAGATCGGCGGCGGCTCTGGCGGCCGGGAATACAGCCGGGCGGTTTCCACTGTGTAGTGCTTGCCGTGCTGGGTGACCTGGCCGCCGGCGAACAGCGCGCGGATGACGTCCACCGCCTCTTCGAGCATTTCCCTGCGCACTTCGGCTGCCGGCCAGGGTTCGCCGGTGACGTGCTCGTTCAGCGCCTCGCCGGTGCCCACCCCGAGGTTGAACCTGCCCTCGGTCAGCAGGCCCGCGGTCGCAGCCGCCTGCGCGATGATGGCCGGGTGGATCCTGGTGGTCGGGCAGGTCACGGCGGTGGTGATGGGCAGATTGGTCACTTGCGAGATCGCACCGATCACCGACCAGACGAAACTCGAGTTCCCCTGCTCATCCAGCCAGGGGTGGAAGTGATCGGAGATCCACAGCGCCTCGAACCCGGCCTGATCCGCCATTTTCGCCTGCTTGATCAGGCTCGCCGGGTCGTACTCCTCCGATGACAGGAAGTATCCGTAGCGTGTCATGCCCGGCCGCTACCCGGGCGGTGCTCCGATACACCGGCAAAGCGCCGCACGGGCATGCCCGGAACTCGGCGCGGTGGCCGCGGCCGCGGCGCGGGTCGCCCGTTTCGTAGAGCCCGGCCGCCGCCGTCACCGCCAGTGGCATTAGCTGCTGGATTCGGCCGTCACCTCGGCGGCGAGGCGGCGGTTGAGCGACACGCGGACCAGCGCCGCTGCCAGGCGGGCCGGGTGCCGGGTCCCGGCCAGCAGGCCGGTCAGGTATTCGCGGTCTGCGGGCAATCCGACGCTGCGTGCGCCCGCCATCACCCGGCTGTCCAGGTACGGCCGCACCGAGGGCCAGGTCTCCTGAACTTCGCGCAGGAAGATACTCGCCCCGGCGGGTCCTATCCCGGGGAAACCGGTCAGCAGATCCGCGATCCGGCCCGGTTGCCCGTCGGCCGCCCCGCGCAGCCTGCGCAGATCACCGTGCCAGCGCTCGGTGAGCTGCTCGGCGGCGTCACCGAGCATGGTCGCGGTGCGCTCGTCATAGCGCCGGTAGTGTCCGCGGCCGAGCGCGTCAACCCGGTCCTGCCAGCTCGTCCGGGCCATCGCCGCCGGGCTCCGGTAGCCGTCGAACAGCTCGCGGGCGGCGGCCACCGCGATTCCCGCGGAGATTCTCGCGCTCAGCAGCGTCGTGAGCACGTGCAGTTGGTATAGCGGGCCTGGCGTGTCGGCCAGCCGGATTCCGGCCTCCGCCGCGTAGGTCTGGCCGCACCGGTCAAGGAGCCCGTCCAGGATCCGGTCGTGGTCAGCCACCAAGCCTCCCTGTCGGCTCCGCCCTGCCCGCGCGATCCATTCTGGTTAAGCGCTGAGCAGCCGCGCGAACGGCCCCTTATCCTCATCCGGGCCGGCATCGAGGGCTCCCAGCTTCCACCCGTCGACGGCCGCCAGGCTCAGCCGCCACAGACCTTCCTCCCCGGCATCAGCGCGGATGTGGAGGTGGCGGGCTGACCCGGCGTCGACTTCCTTGGCGTATTCCTTGCCGAGCAGGCCCGAGGTTGGCTGCAGCGCGCTGAGCAGCGGGCTGCCTTCGGCCAGCTCACTGAAGTAGGCCTCCTGAGCGATGAGGACCCCGCTCACCAGGGTGCCGTGAGCGGCGACGGTGATCGGGACCCGTGCCTGGCCGGATTCGTTGACCGCGTGCACAAGCTGCTCCAGGACAGGATCGATATCGAGCTTAGCCATGGCGCCTCCCCGGCATTGTTTTCCAGGTCGTGGCGGCATCCGCCGTGCCGCACGAGCGGGTCCGCTACCCCATGCGTGGCGGCTGACACCTCCGCCCGCTATCGCGGTCGCGGGGGCGCCCGCCCCTCGACCGGGCTGCGCCAGTCCCGATTGCCGTAAGCCAGGCCGCCTGCCGGGCTGCCGGGCGGGGCCCAGCAAGGCAGCATCGGCCGGGTTGCGGTGAAGGGCGCGGGCGTGAGGTCGGAAAAGGCGACAGGAAAATCGCCTGATCGGTGAAACCACCGTCCGTTCGATGGAAGAGATCGACGACCCCAAGAACCCAAGGCTCCTTTTCATTTCGAACGGACGGTGGCTCCGACTGTCAGGCGGGCGGGTTCGCGCTCAGGGCTGGAGTACGACCTTGAGGCAGCCCTCCGCCTTGTCGCGGAAGATCTCGTACCCGTGCGGGGCGTCCTCCAGCGGCAGGTGGTGGGTGGCGAACTCGCGGACCCCGAGCGGGTCGCGATCGTCGCTGACGATCGGCAGCAGGTCATCGATCCAGCGCCGCACGTGGGCCTGGCCCATGCGCAACTGCACGCCCCGGTCGAACATCTCCATCAGCGGCATCGGGTCGACTTCCCCGCCGTAGACGCCGCTGACTGACACGGTCCCGCCGCGCCGGACGGCCTTGACCGCGGTGTGCAGGGCGTCGAGCCGGTCCAGGGCGGCCCGGTCGCTGACTTTCTCGGCGACCGAGTCCGGGAGCAGGCCGGTGGCCTTCTGCCCGGCCGCGATGAGCCTGGTGCTGCGGGGCTCGTCATACCCGTGTGCCTCCATCCCGACCGCGTCGATGACGGCGTCCGGGCCGCGGCCGCCGGTCAGCTCGATCAGCGCGTTCGCGGTGTTGTCGACCGCGTCCGGGTCGAGGGTTTGCACGCCGAACCGCTCGGCGGCCGCCCGCCGTTCGGGCACCGGGTCCACCCCGATCACGCGCTCCAGGCCGCGGTGGCGGGCGATCCGGACCGCCATCTGCCCGACCGGTCCCAGGCCGAGGACGGCCAGCGTGCCGCCGGCCGGGACATCCGCGTAGGCCACCGCCTGGTAGGCCGTCGGCAGGATGTCCGACAGGTACAGGTACTGCTCGTCCGGAGCTCCGGCGGGGACCTTCACCGGGCCGAACTGGGCCTGCGGAACCCGCAGGTACTGGGCCTGGCCGCCGGGCACCGACCCGTACAGCGAGGTGTACCCGAACAGGGCCGCGCCCTTGCCCTGACTGCGCACCTGGGTGGTCTCGCACTGGGCGAACAGGCTCCGCCGGCACATCCAGCAGTGCCCGCAGGAGATGTTGAACGGGATCACCACCCGGTCACCGGCCCGCAGGTGGGTGATGTCCGCCCCGGTCTCCTCGACGATCCCCATGGGCTCGTGCCCGAGCACGTCACCGGGCGCCAGGAACGGGCCGAGGACCCCGTACAAGTGCAGGTCGGAGCCGCAGATCGCGGTGGACGTGACCCGGATGATGATGTCGTTCGGCTCCTGGATCACCGGGTCGGGGACGTCGGTGACCTCGACGTGCTCGTTTCCCTGCCATGTCAGCGCGCGCATGTGTGTTCATTCCCCCTCGGGCTTGGTCATCCTGGCGTGCGTCGCGGCCCTGGCCTGGTCGGGCAGGAGCTTGGCTGCCGCGACCTGGACCTTGTTCTTCGCCGATCCGCCGACCACCTGGCTTTTGCCGACCATCAGGGCCTCGAACCCGTCCCTGGCCACGTCGGCCGGGTCGTCTTTCGCCGACGAACCGACGGCCGTCCCCTCCAGGCCGGCCCGCTCGAAGAACTCGGTGTCGGTCGGTCCGGGCAGCAGGGCGGTCACGGTGACGCCGGTGTCCTTCAGCTCGTAACGCAATGCCTGGGCGAAGGACTGGATGAAGGCCTTCGAGGCGGCGTAGGTGGCGTAGTAGGGCCCGGGCAGCTGGCTGGCCACCGACGAGGTGAACAGCATCCGGCCCGCCCCGCGCCGCACCATGTCCGGCAGGATGCGTTTCGCCAGATGCACTGTGGAGCCGATGTTCAGGTCGATCAGGCGCTCCTCGTCCGCCAGTGGCACGTCCACGAACGCACCGCCGTTGCCGACCCCGGCGTTGAGCGCGACCGCGTCCACGTCCCGGCCGGTGTCCGCGATCGCCTGCAGCAGCTGCTCGACGCCGCCGAAGGTGGCCAGGTCGGCCCGCACCGGCTGGATCTCCGCCCCGGTAGCGGCGAGATCGTCGACGGCGGCCACCAGCTCGCTGTCTTCGGCGGCGATGATCACGTCGAAACCGTTGGTGGCGAACTGGCGGGCCAGCTCACGGCCGATACCGCTGGACGCGCCGGTAACGACGGCAAGCGGTTTTGCATCAGTCACGATCTTCCCCCTCATGCTTGAGTACACGCCGCGCTACCCGTCTGCGCCTGGTCAAACAGGCCCGAGGGCCAATTCCCGGGTTTTCCCGCCCGAGGCATACGGGCGGCGATTCAGGCGGCCCGATCCGGGCCGCGATTTCCGCAGTCGGATCCGGGTGTGCGCCCGAGTTCGTTGAACCGGGCCGCCGCTGCCCGGCCCAGCGAGGTCAGGGCGCCGAACACTGACGCGGGCAGGGTCGGGTGAAGCTCACGGCCGGGCACCGCCGCGCCGTCGCTGTCGGGATCGGGCAGGGCGGCGTTTTGCACCGCGTGCAGGATGGGGGCGGTCAGCTCCGGCACCAGGCCGGCCAGCAGGCCGACGATCTGGGCAGCCGGGGTGAGGAAGACCTCTGGCCGACGGGCCGCGATTCCGGCCACGATCTGCCGGGCCGCGCGCTCGGCGTCCATCGAGACCAGCGGCAGGCTCGCGCCCAGGGAGAACCAGGTGAACTCCTGGTCTTTGCGGCCGGCGAACTCGGCCCGTACATGCGAGCCGGTGCGCATCAGCCCGGGTACCACCGTGGTGACGGTCACCGGGCGGCGGCCCAGCTCGGCTCGCAGCCCTTCGGAGAAGCCGACCGCCGCGAACTTGGCCGTGCTATAGGGCAGCAGGTGCGGCACGCTGAGCTTGCCGCCGATCGAGGTGATGGTGGCGATCCGGCCGTGGCCCTGGGCGCGCATCACCGGCAGCGCGGCCAGCGTTAGCCGGACCGGCGCCATCGCCATCGTGGCCAGCGCCTCCTCGTAGTCGGCCGGGCTGGTGGACTCCACCGGCCCTACCCGGATGATGCCGGCGTTGCTGACCAGGATGTCCAGCCGCCCGTAATGCTCGCGGGCCGCGTCAATCAGCTCCCCGGCGCTTTCCTCGCGGGTGACGTCGCAGGCGACCGTGGCGACCTCGGCGCCGGTGGAGCGCAGCCGGTCGGCGGCGCGCTCCAGTTCGGCGCCATCGCGCGCGCACAGCAGCAGCCGGCAGCCGCGCCGGGCCAGCTCGGTGGCGATCAGCAGCCCCAGGCCGCGCGATGACCCGGTGACCAGCGCCACCTCGCCGGTGAGATCGTCCTGCGTCTGGCGTCGGAGATAGGCCGCCACTACCGCGGCGGCGCCCGCGTGGCGCCCGCGGCGGCCAGTGAGAGCCTCATGTCGTTGCTCCCGCCGGTGGGGTGAGAACCCGTTCCGCGACGGCGACCCGGAGGGTCTCGAGCGTGTCCGACTGGCGTTTCGCGCGCTCGATGAGATCGTCGAGCTGGTCCGCGTCCAGGCGGCTGTCCCGCTCGGCCAGGACGCGGAGCGACCGCCATCCGGCGGCCTTGCCCTCCACCCCGAGCCGCAGGAGCTCGGTTTCCTCAAGTTCGCTGAGCGGGGATCTGGTCAGCAGGTGGCCGTTGAGCTTCACCCGTCCCGCTTTTTCGCCTGCCCATCCCGCGAACACCTTGTAGCCGCGGACCGGGATTGCGAGCGTGCCCATGATCTTGATCAGCGCGAGCCGGTCCTGGGTGATCTCGGCCGCCAGCGTGCCCAGGACGCGCGCGGACTCCGATCCGGGGTCGGCCGCGGCCGCCATGCGCCGGGCCAGCCCGGCGCCGCCAGTCGCGCCAGCCAGGTGGTCGTTGAGGTAGATGCCCAGAAGGTCATGCCCCTTATGCTGCGTGATTGTCCATGCCATGGCCCCCTTGTGCCCAGGTGGAGCCGATTATGCGCAGCGGGCCAACTAGATTTCCGGTCAGAGGGACTGGGAGGGGTGAGCCTGCCTGTAGGCCGGGTAATGCGCAGGAAGATCCGTGACCTGGACCGCGCTCCCTCGCGTGCGCCCTGACCTGCGGGTGAGATCTCAGCGGTTCGCAGCGTTGCGGGCGCGGTCCGGCGCACTGCGACCGGGGCCACGCTGCGTTTGTGCCCGAGATCACCGGGTAGCGCGCCGAACGATATCAATGTACGGGAAGCGATGGGAGACGATTTTGGCGAACGAATCTGGACCTGAGGCAGGCGTCGAAGGCGTCGTGGAAGACGTGAAGGGCCGGGCCAAGGAAGCTGCCGGGGCCGTAAGCGGGAACGAGTCGCTGAAGCAGGAAGGCCAGGCTCAGCAGGACAAGGCCGCCGCGCAGCGCGACGTGGCCGCGAAGGAGGCCGAGGCGGAGAAAGCCCGAGCGCAGGCGAGCGCAGCCGAAGCAGAGCAGCGCTCGCACCAGCAAAACCCCTGATCCGCGTAGAGGCTCCCGGACGCCAGGCGGCGTCCGGGAGCCTCTCGCTGCTGCCAAGCTTCTGCCGGCCATGCTCCGGCTGTGGCCCAGCGACAGCATTCCGAGAGGCTGCCCAGCCGCTTGCCCTGCCGCGCCCGCGGGAGAGCGAGCCGGTTTGCCTGCAAGCGCCGGCAGTAGATCCCGCGGCCGCACACAGCAGGCAGATAGTTGGCGGCCCGGTCACCGCTCCGGACGTGACGCGCCAAGCAGTTCACCGGTTTCAACGAGATGCCTGGCGACCGACGTCAGCTTCATGTTCACGTTCTGCGAAGCCAGGGACAGACTTCTGAAGGCCGCTTCGGCGGTCATCCGGTGCCGTTCCATCAGGATGCCCTTGGCCTGGCCGATTACGTCCCGGTTGGCCAGCGCGGCGTGCAACTGACTGGTTCGCTGCGCCTCGGCGAGGGCAATGGCGGCCAGGGTGGCGAACAGCGTCGTAACGCGCTCGTCGTGGCCGGTGAATGGCGTGACGCTCTCTGAGTAGAGGCTGAGCGTGCCCAGGCACTGCTCGTGGACCCGTAGCGGAACGCAGAGCATGCTGCACACTCCGAGGCTTTCTGCCTCTGCCGCGAAATCCGGCCACCGGCTTTCGCGGTGCATGTCGTCGATGCGGATCAGGGTTTGCTGCTCCGCGGCGTCGATGCACGGCCCGTCCTTGAGCTTTTGCTGCAGCTGGTCGAGGAGCTGGGGCGGCTGGCCGGTCGTGGCCTGGGGAACTAGCGCCCCGCGGGAAACGGTAATGAGCCCGGCGTGCTGCGCCGAGCTCAGAGTGGTCACGGCCGTAGACACGATGGCCTGCAGGGTGGGCTCAAGCTCGGCGTTTTTCACGTGCAGGGCGCGAGCCAGGATGTCCAGGGACTGGAAGATCCGGTCGCTGAACCCGTCCAGGTCTTCCTGGAACTGGCTGAGACCCGGTAGCTCGTTAGGCTCCATTGCCTGCTCCTTTCACTGGCGACGCTACAGCCAGGCGGCTGCTCGGTGCGTCCCTTACCGCGACGCTGCCTCATCCCGGGGCGCCAGCAGGTAAGCTGCCCGGCACAGGTGAAGACAATCGCCTCCCGTTCAAAGCAACAGGAGAGCCGTGTCTTCATCACGTTCAAACGGCCACCAGGTATCCGCGGGTATGCAGCCAGGGCCTGCCGGGTCATCCAGCCTGGCGGAGCAGGCGCAGGCCGGCGAGTACCTCTCCACCGCCCAAGGGGCTCCGCCTGCCGGACACCGACCACTCGCTGAAGGCCGGAGACCGTGGCCCGACGCTGCTCGAAGGCGGCCGGCATTCCCGCCGACAGTGACCGCAGACACCGTGGCCAAGTCCTTCACTGACCAGCTGACAGCGGCCGTCGGCCTGCACCGGGTCTGGGAACGCGCCCCCGCGGTGATGGCTTCGGCCGCTTCGCCAGCCGCCGGAGCCTGACCATTAGGCACGGCACGGGCCGCTCGCGGGGGCGGCGGCCCGTGCCGCTGGCGCCTGGCAGCGGCAGCTCACGGCCCGGCGTCGGCAACCGCCGTCCCCGCGTCAGGCGGGCTTTCCGGCGCAAGGTGCTATTCCCTCCGGGTGCGTAATTGAGGTAACGCAGGTGTTCCTGGTAGATGTCAGGCCAGCTGGGCAGGTGAGTGATCATCTCGTGATGCCAGGCGCGCCGAGCCGAAGGCGTGTCGCTGTCGGCCTGTCAGCGAGGCAACGGCCCGGCGGCACGGGAGGCGTTCTTCGACTTCACCTGCGAGCCCCGCGTGGACACGAGCGGCAACGTCACCGGCGTACAGGTCATCGGCGTGGAGACCACTCAGATCAGGCAGGCGCAGTGGGTGACCGCCGAGCACTGTGCCCTGCTCGAGCAGATCGCCCGCCAGGCTCCGCTGAAGCAGGTGCTGGAAGGCATGGCCCGCGCCATCGAAGACCTCGCACCGCAGGAGGTTCTCGTCTCCGTGCTCCTCGCCGACGACGACGGCAGGCACTTGCGTCACGGCGCCGCCCCGAGCCTGCCCGGCTTCTACAACCGGGCCATCGACGGCATCGCCACCGGTGAAGGCGTCGGCTCCTGCGGCACTGCCGCGCACCGGCGGCAGATGGTGATCGTCAGCGACATCGCCACCGAGCCGTTCTGGGACGACTTCCGCGACCTGGCCCGGGCCGCGGGGGTGGCGGCCTGCTGGTCAACCCCCATCCTGGCGAGGGACGGCTCACTGCTCGGCACTCGCCCGCCGTGCCGCCCCGGCCGCGCTCAACGCCCGCCAGTACACCCAGCGCACTGCCCTCGCCCGCGACCTGCAAGCAGGCCTCCTGCTGCCTCAGGTCCCGGCCATGCCCGGTGCCGAAGCCGCCGTCTACTACCATCCCGCCGGCGAGGGACTGGAGGTCGGCGGGGACTTCTACGACCTCTTCCCGCTGCCCGACGGCAGGTGGGCATTCATGCTCGGCGACGTGTGCGGACGCGGCGCGATCGCCGCCACCACCGCCCTCGTCCGCCACACCGCCCGTGCCGTCGCTCCGCTGCTACCCGAACCCAGCGCCGTGGTCCAAGCCGTCAACAAGGCGCTGCTCGACCGGCCCGACAGCCACGGCACCGGCTTCGTCACCATGGTCTACGGCCACTTCGCCCCCGGCGACGGCGGTCTCGACGTCACCCTCGTGCGGGCCGGCCATCCTCTTCCCCTGCTCATTGACCGCCAAGGCGCAGTCCGCCCCGTCGACATCGCTGGCTCCTTCATCGGCGTCACCGCCGAGCCGCGACTGCCCACCTGCCACCTGCACCTTAAGCCTGCCGAAGGCCTGCTGCTCTACACCGACGGCATCACCGAAGCCCGCAACCGCGACCACCAGCAACTGGGCGAGGAACGCCTCGCACGCGCCTTGAGCCGGGAACTCGGCGGAACACCCACCGCACAGCAGGTCGTCGACGTCGTCACCTCCGTCGTGACCGCCTTCGCGGGCGGCACCGACCTAGGCGACGACCAGGCCGCACTCGTTCTGACCGCCGTACGGGAGGAGCAAGGGTAGTGGAGTCCAGCGAGCTAGCGGGCCTCATCCAGTTCCGGGAACTGCCTCGTCTGCTGCCGTGGCCACCCTGAGCTCGGCGCAGTACGCCGGACCCGTTACCGTTTCTCGCGGCGAACTGATCCCGCCGGCCAGCAGCGGCCGCCCCCCGCAGCTCCTAGACCAGTTGCGGTAGCAACTCAAGACCGGTGCCTCGGCGCGCTCAGTCCCTACTCAGACCACGGCGCCCGGGCAACCTCGCACGGCAGGTAAGAAGAGCGGGCAAGCGGGGGCTGCTCGTCGCCGTCCCATTCCTCTTCCTCTAGGTCGGGCGGCTGCCTCCGGAACCGCGGCCTGCGTGGCGGCGGCCGCGACGCTCCGGGGGATTGCGGGCCTTGGCCGTTTCAGGGCGCGGCCGGCGGGTTCGCGGATTCGGCGGCGCGGTATTCGGCGTTGATGCGCAGGGCCTCTTCGAGCTGGTCCTCGAGGATGACGATGCGGCAGGCGGCCTCGACGGGGGTCCCGTGGTCGACCAGTTCCCGGGCGCGGGCCGCGATGCGCAGCTGGTAGCGGGAGTAGCGGCGGTGGCCGCCCTCGGAGCGCAGCGGGGTGATCAGGCCTGCTTCGCCGATGGCGCGCAGGAAGCCCTGGGTGGTGCCGAGCATCTCGGCAGCCCGGCCCATCGTGTAGGCGGGGTAGTCGTCGTCGTCGATCCGGTCGTAGGAGTCGCCTGCTGTCATCGCGCCTCTCGGTAATGCGTGGAGGGGCCCTGGCGCCGTACGGCGCCAGGGCCCCGAAGGAACTTGCTACACCATCGGCCGACCCTGATACTGCGTCGGCCTTCTGTTTCCGCCGACCCGGCCATGATCCTGCCGGGGGTGCGGGGATCGCGGTTGCTTGACCGGAGACCACCTCACAATCGATGTCCTGCGGTACCCGGGCTCTGCACTCCCGCCCGGGCGATCCTGACGGTGCCTGGCTCCTCCGTTCTTCCCTCTTCGATCAGTCACGGCCGAACTTCCCGGTGCGCGCGCCCGCAGCCGACGCCTTCACCGAGATACTGCTAGCTAACATTGCTGCCGCCCGCAGTTCGTCTCTGCCGGGCCATCTTGTCTCTCTGGGCTACGCGAGAAACTATACCCATGCAACCTCCCAATGTCTACTCCGGCCACTACAGATTTTTAGCTTTTCGAGGCGGAGGTAATCTGCTGCGAATCCCGTGGGAGGCAGCCTCCACCATGAGGACCCGGCTCTCCTCCGGAAGTAATCTCCGGGACTGCGCCCGCCTGACCGGCGCGGGCCGCCACAGTTTCGTGCTGCCGGTAGCGCGCTCGCGGAAGCCCGGCAGCGCGCCCGGGGAAGTCACGCGCTGACGGCCTGCTGGTGGTCGCTGCTGGTGACGTGGATGCTGCGGGGCTTGGCGGCCTCGCGGACCGGGATCGTCAGGGTGAGCACGCCTGCGGCGTAGTCGGCGGCGACCTTGTCGGCGTCGAGGGTCTCGCCGAGGAAGACCTGCCGGGTGTAGGTCCCGTAGGGCCGTTCGGCGATCAGCAGCTCGGCGCCGTCGGGCTGGGCCGGGGCGCGTTCGGCGCGGACGGTGAGCACGTTCTGCTCAACGGTCAGGCTGATCGAGTCCGGGTCGATGCCGGGCAGGTCGAAGTGGACGTAGAACTCGTCGCCCTGCCGGTAGGCGTCCATCGGCATCGCGGCCGGCCGGGCCGTGGTGCCGAAGACCTGCTGGGTGAACCGGTCCAGCTCGCGGAACGGGTCGGTGCGCATGAGCATGATCAGTGCCTCCTTGCCGTGTCGGTGTCATGCACGCTCACAAGATCTATATACCAGTGCTCGCTGATATCTGACAAGACTCGACTCAGATTTTCTCATGCCGCATACTGGGGAAAGGTTGGCCTACGGGCGGGCCTGGCGGAAGGGAAGTGATGATCATGGCAGCGGCGGGGCAAGAAGGCCGGGTCCCGGACCTGTACCAGCTGCTCGGGGTGCCCCGGGGGGCCTCCGGCGGGGAGATCACGCAGGCATGGCGGCGGCGGGCGCTAGCGGAGCACCCGGACCGCCGACCGCGTGATGCCGCCGCCCCGGCCCGGTTCCGCGCACTGGCCGAGGCTTACCAGGTGCTGGGTGACCCGGCCGGGCGCGCCGCCTACGACCGGTCGCTCGGGAACCAGCCAGGACCTGCCGCGCTTGAAGGCCCGGCAGCCGGGGCGCCGGCCGGACGGCCCTGCGGCTCCGCCGCGCCGGTCGCCGTGCGGCGGGCCGGGCGGGTGCCTGAGCCGCCACTGCGGGCCGGTCCGGTCCGGGTGGAAGTCTCGGGGAAGGCGCCGGCGGCGGGCCTGCGGACGGCGGAGGATGACATGGTCTGGCTGTCTGTCCTGGCGGCGCGGTACCTGGCCAGCGGCCGGGGCTGGCCGTGGTGAATCCCGGGTGGGGAGACCTGGACCGGGGGCTATTCAGCATCTCGGTCGCGGCGGAGCTGGCCGGGCTGCACCCGCAGACGCTGCGGATCTACGAGCGGGAAGGGCTGGTCGACCCGGCGCGCAGCGCCGGCGGGACCCGCCGGTACTCCCGCCGCGACGTCGGCCGGCTCCAGGAGATCTGCGCGCTGACCGCCGACGGGCTGAACCTGGCCGGCATCCGGCGCGTGCTGGAACTGCAGGAAGAGACCAGCCGTCTGCAAGCCGAGCTGGCCGCGCTGCGCGAGCGGGCCGGCGGAAACGGCCAGCCGGGCCGCCGCACGCCCTTACGCAGCCCCCGCCCGTGAATGACCCCTGCCCAGGACCGTGATGCAAGGTGACCGCTGCCCCCGGGAATCCGGCGGGCAGCGGTCAGCTTGATCGCGGTCACCGACTGGTCACTGGGGCGGCCCTGCGGTCAGGTGCAGGCTGCTGGTGGCCTGCTTTCCCGTCGGGCTGGTCCAGGCCACCGAGATCGTGGTGCCGGGCCGGTACCGGGCCAGGATGCTGGTCAGGTCGTCGGGTGAAGTGACTGGTGTGCCGTTGACCGCGGTGATGACCGACCCGCCGGTCATCCCGGCGGCGGCGGCCGGGCTGCCGCAGAGGTCCCGTCGACCAGAGCACGGGGGGGCCGGGGCGAGCGGACGGGACGGTCAGGTCGGTGTTGCTGGTGTAGCAGGCCGGGGTGGTTGCGGGGGTGCCGAAGCCGTTGAACCCGCCGAAGCCGCCGAACCCGTCCCCGAACCCGTTCTGCTGTTCCTGCGCCTGGGCCTGGGCCAGCGGGCTGGACTGGCTGCCGTCGGCGGTGAAGATCCCGATGAACGGCGGGTAGCCGATCGTCACGGCGGAGCTGGCGTGCCCGGCGGCGATCTGCCGGGCCACGGACTGGATCAGGGCGATGTCGGCGGTCTTGTCGTGGCCGATCACGGTGGCCGGGTAGGCCTTGCCGGTCGCCACCACGGTCGCGGTGATCTTGGTGGAGTCGCCGATGACATGGTTGTTGGTCAGTACCAGCCCGGCCGGGTTGATCGACCATGCCGGTGCCGGCCCCGGCCTCGCCGTTGTTCTGCATCGTGGTGGTGATGACGACCAGGCCCGGCTCGACCTTGTTCACCACCTGCTGCTCCGCGTTGCCCGTCCCGCCGACGGCGGCCGGGCTGGCGGCCGGACTCGGCACGGCGCTGCTGCCCGGCAGCGCGGTCACCGCGCTCGCGTTTGCCGGGGCGGCCGGGCGGTCCAGCCCGAGTGTCACCCCGGTGGCCGCGCCGGCCGCTAGGACCGCCACCGCCAGGTGCGTCACCAGGGCCCGTCGGCGGGACGAGGCCCGCTGGTAGCCGCGGCCGGAGCCGCTGTGACCGCCGGCGGCACGCAGGCCGCTGACGGTGCCAGGCCGCGTGCCCGGAAGACTCTCGGTCGCGCGGGAAGACCCGATCGCTATCGTTCGGTGCGCGGCAGCCGGGCGCGCAACCGGGCGGTCAGGGCGCGCTCGGCGGTCAGGTCGTCCTCCAGCGCCAGGATGCGCAGCGCCGCGGCCAGCGTGCAGCCCTGGTCGAACAGTTGCCTGACCCGCGCGGCGAAGGCAAGCTGCCGGCGGGTGTACCGGCGGCGGCCGCCGGCCGACCGCTCCGGCGACAGCGCGCCCGCGGCATCCAGCGAGCGCAGGAACGCCTGCCGGACGCCCAGCACCTCGGCCGCCCGGCCGGTGGTGTAAGCCGGGTAGTCGGGATCGTCCAGGTCGCCGGGCCTTCCGGACAAGCGGCACCTCCGGGAACGGACGCAGACCGCTGATCTTCAGACTGCACTTGACAGTTTCCTTCAGTCCGCGCTATATGAAAAGTGTATCGGCCAATGGCTTGACAACGCTACCGCAGGTTCATAGGAGTGTGATCGGCATGGACCTCGCCACGTACGAAGCGGAAACCGCGTCCGCGGATCTGATCTGCGCCGACCCGGAGTGGCTGCGCGATGAGTTCGACGCGCTCGTCTCAGCCTCCTTCGGCCAGCCCCCTGCGCCGCCGCCGCCCGCACCGCCCCAGGTCCCCCCGGACGACGGCGACCAGCGCCCGCCCTCCCGGCCGTAGCCGGATGAGCAGCGCCTGGAGCTGGCGGTCGTTGCCTGCGAGCCATCGTCCGCCGGTCCCGCCCCGGCGATGACTAGCGTCCCGCGGGGATCCACCCGCGAGCGGCTCAGCGCGAGCACGGGCGGTAGTGAGCGCACCGAGTACCGGCTGCTGGGAGCCGGGCTAACCGGAGAGCCGGAACAGCGCGGTCACTGAGTAGCCATCCGGCCCGGATGCCATGGTGACCTCGTCGGCCGTCTCCCGGACAAGCCACAATCCATGGCCACTGAGGACAGGCCACGGCTGCCCGGTCGTGATGGTCCTGAAAGCGTTCCCGTCGATGCGTTCGGGGCCTGTATCGCTGACCCGGCAGCACAATCGGCCTGCCTCGATCCTTATCGTCAGCAGCCCTCCGCCTGCGCCGTGGCGCACCGCGTTGGCGGCCAACTCATGGACGGCGATCACAACGTCGGCCGCCCGGTGATTGGGCATCCCCGCTCCGGCAGCCTCGTCGAATACCGCCTTACGCAGGCGCGATAGAGTGCCCGCGTCGAACGTCAGATCCAGCGCCATGTACCCGCCTCCGTCACCGGGCCCGTGTGCATAGCCCAGGCGGCCGCCCGGGCTATAAGGCAGCTACCATCACCCGGCGCGGGTAAGCATCCGGTCCCGGTCCCGAGTTGGCCGCCACCCGTAGCAGTCCGGTCAGCGCGAAGCGGCGGGCCCACGTTCGTCGCTGGTCTGGCGGCAGGCAGCGCCTAGCTGGGGCACGGGACGCCTATGTTCACAGGTTCGGACCGTATCTGGCGACTGGAACACGGTCAACGTCCCCAAGCGAGCGGCCGCATCCTGGCGACCCTGCCAAGCAAGTGGAGCCCTACGGATAGGGCCTGCTCAGTTCATCCGAGCTACGACCCATTGCCAGGCTCGGGGCGGCCGATGTCGCCGACCGCGGACAGTAGCGCAAGAAACGGGCCGATCCGGTGCCCGTCCTGAGCGGGGTGCCGGAACAAACCGTCCCGGTTGACAACGTATATGGCCCGGCGCCCGGCGCGGGTGCGGGTGAGATAGCCTGCGGCTTCCAGGTCGGCCACGATGGCCTGGACGGTGCGCTCGGTGAGGTCGACGACGGCTGCGATGTCCCGGATCCGCGCTCCGGGGTTGCGGGTGATCTCCACCAGGACGCGCCCGTGCCCAGTCAGCAGGGTCCAGCTCCCCTTGGGGCTGTCAGCTTTGCTCATGTGCCGTGATTATACATCTCGCGATAAAAATAACACGAGATTTTTCTCAGGTTAATATTGACAGTCATCCTTCCGGCGACCGATCCTGAGTACTGCGCGCTTGGCCCTCCTCCGCGTCTCCCGCAACTGCGGCGCTGACGGGTACCTGGGCACGCAGTCGTAGCCGTGCTAGCGGGCGGTGGAGGTGAAGATATGACCGTGGCCAGGTTTCGCGTTGCGGTGGCCCGGGGCGTGCCGGTGGTGGAGGCCCCTAGGGAAATCGATGTGACCAACTCCGCCGGCCTGTGGTTGGCTCTGCTTGACGCGGCCAGCAACTGTCACAAGCGGTTCGTAGTCGACATGACCCGAACCCGGTTCTGTGATGCGTCCGCCAGCCATGTCCTGGCCGCCGCACACGTGCGTGCGCTGGAGGAGGGCCGCGAGATGCTGCTGGCAGTCTCCGACGCTGCCATCGTCCGGCGCGTTTTCGCGCTCACGGGCATTGACCAGATGATCCCCAGCTTCGCGAGCCTGGAAGAGGCTCTCTGGGACGCCGCCGCGGACGGGTGCCAGCCGCCCATCGGCTCATGAACCGGGCAGGCCCGCGCTCTTGGCTCGGGTCAGCGGGCGCAGAAGACATTGTCGCCCACCTTTGGGCCTGACCCGCTTTCGCGTCAGGGATCCGGCCGGCGCCATCACCAAGACGGAGATGCGCAAGCTCATCGTCGAGTCGATGACAGACGACGAAGTCCTCGGCTATACCGAACCCGACGTCCGCAAGATCGCCGACGCGGCCAGCAGGACGCGGCTTCGACGACCGGCGTCCTGGCAGCTGCGTCACCCGACACCGTCGTGCACGACCCGTTCACCGACCATGAAGCTCCGCTCTGCCTCGCCGTCCTGGACCTCGCAACCCACTGACAGGTGCCCTGTTGGTCCCCATGAGTAGTAGCGCCCGGCGGGTGGCAGCGGGCTAGGACGGCGGTCGCTGGCGGTCCGAGACCATGTTGTCGAGGTCGATCCGGTCGGCCAAGATGCCTCCGAGCGCTCGGAGGCAGAGGTCGAGCACCTCGTTTCGGGAGAGCTGGTCGACTTGGAGCCAGTCGACGCAGACGGCACGGACGAACGCCAGCCATCCGTCAAGGGCCGCGGAGGCCACTTGTCGTGGATGTCCCCCTTGGCCCATCAAGTCGAGCATCCGGTTGCGAATGGTGACGAGCTGATCCGAGATGATGGCCTGAACCGTTGGATCGCCAGCGAGGGCACCCCGGTTGGCGGTGAGGATGCTGTGCTTGTGCGCCGAGAAATAGTCGAGATGGGCGTTGAGGCCGGCCACGATCTGCTCGGCGATTGGCACTTCGGTGCCGAACTCGCTCGCCGCCAGCAGCTGTTCGCTGTCTGCCTTGAAGATGGCGGCAAAGAAGTCGCGCTTGGTCGGGAAGTAGCGGTACATCAGCGCCCGCGACACCCCAGCCTGGGCGGCGACGTCCTCCATGCGCACTTCCTCGTAGGTATGCGCGACGAACATGGCGGCCCCAACGTCGAGGAGCTGGTTGCGCCGCTGCTGTGGTGTCAATCGCCGTCGCCTGTCCTCGCTCACCCCAGCGAGATTACTTGACATATGTACAGTAACAGCTACTGTACAGCTGTTGAATAGTGCTCCGAATGAGACGGGAGGAGGATCCCTCAATGGCCACGCGGGCCAACTCGATACAGCCACGAGCGGCGAAGACCGCCGTGCCGGAAGAGATCCGCTCCCGAGCTGGGGTCGGCCGCATCGACTACGAAGTCGCCTTCTGCGTCGTCGCCGATCCCGTCGATCGGCGCAGCGCCGAGCGGTGGGCGCGGGCCATGTACGAGTCGCCACCGGCCGTTGAGCGGCTGTTCGTCTGGTACGGCTGGAAGGCGCTCACCGCCCGACTCGGCCCGTACCCCTCCAAAGACCACGTGCTGGGCTACTGGATCGAGGCCAACGAACAGGACTACATCCGCTTCAGCGTCGAGTGGGCACTCGGCCTGGCCTGCGACCTCGTCTTGTACACCGGTCCCTCCACAGCGACGCTCGCCTCATTCGTGCGGTTCGAGCGACCCGCGGCCAGGTTCGTATGGCCGGCCGTCATACCGATCCACGAGCGCATCGTGCGCCGTTGGCTCTCCCGGGCGGCCCAGACCGGCAGGTAGCCGTAGCCCCCTTCGGGCATCCGTGAAGTATCGGGCTCGCGTAATCACGGCCTCGCCAGTCTCGTGGATGTCGCGAATATGGGGCTGGGCGAGCCTGGCGTCGATCAGCTCCGGGGCCGGATCGGGAGCTGCGGCGATGCCCAGATCCCCGAGGTGAAAGCTGGTCGACGCGGACACGTAGTGCTGGCGGAGCACGCTGCCCGTCGTTGGCCGGGCGAGCCCGGTGCGTACGGACGCATAGCGGACACCCGCTCCTCTGCGCCCGCCCGCGGTCTCCGCCGCATCACCGACGGCCGCGGGGGTTCTTGCCGTATTAGGGCTCTGTCAGTGGACGCGACGGCACGGCAGGCAGGTCATCGCCTCCAGCTGAGCCCCGCGGCCGACTCGCTTAACTGTCCAGGATCGCGGCTACCGCGGCGGCCAGGGACGTGGTCGGACGGCCGATGAGGGCACTCAGTTGACCGGTCGCATCGGCGAGTTGCCCGTCGGCGATGCCGGCGTAGGTGTCGGTGAACAGATCGGCCGCGATACGCGGTATTCCCGCGGCCACCAGCAGCTCGCCATGCTCCGCGGGAGAAACGGCCTGGTAAGTGATCTCCTGTCCCGTGGCCTTGGACAGCACTTCAGCGAGTTCGGCGTAACTCCAGGCCACGTCGCCGCCCAGCTCGTACGTCTTGTTCTCGTGGCCTTCGCCGGTCAGGACGGCGACGGCGGCCGCCGCGTAGTCCGCCCGGGTCGCGCTGGCCACGCGTCCGGTGCCGGCGCTGCCGACGAATACGCCCGATTTGGCTGCCTGCTTGATCTGGAGTGCGTAGTGATCCGTGTACAGGTTGTTGCGAAGGAAGGTATACAGAAGGCCCGAATCCCGGATGACGGGTTCGGTCAGCCGGTGCGGGACGGCCGTCAGCAGTGTCGAGGTGTCGGCATGACAAAGGCTGGTGTAGGCGAGCTGTCCGACTCCCGCCTGCCGGGCGGCCTCAATCACAGCGGTGTGCTGGGCTACTGACCGGCGGGGATCATTGCTTGAGATCAGCAGCAGCCGGTCAGCGCCGGTGAACGCGGCGCTGAGCTGCCCGGGCTCGTCGTAATCGGCTCTCCTGACCGTCACCCCGCGGGCCGCGAGCGGTGCGGCCTTCTCGGGAGTCCGCACGGCGGCGATGATCTGCGCAGCGGGAACCTGCTGCAGCAGCCCGTCTATAACAAGTTGTCCGAGTCGGCCGGTGGCTCCGGTGACGACGATCATGGTTGCTCCCTCGTAAGGCGGTCGTTGGTCAGCTGCTCAGGACTCCCAGCTCACGCGGGCAGCGTCCTGGGCAGGCCGAACCGGGACAGGGTGCTGGTGTCGAACCGGGTGAGGGCCGAGATCCGGCGGCCGGACAGCGTCGCGACCATCAGCCCGGTGGCGTGCAGCACCGCGGCGTGCGGGTCGCTGACGTAGACCCCGAACGCGGGCTGCCCGTTGGCCCGCGTCGCGATGAGCCGGAGCGGCCGGCCCTGGCTGAAGACGACCGACAGCGCCCGGGCGGCCACGTCGCGTCCCTGGTACTCCAGGGGGACCGGCGGCATCGAGAGCCACACGTCTTCGGTCAGCAGGCCCACGATCCCGTCGATGTCGCTGTTGGCGAACGCGGCGGTGAGTTGCCCGACGAGCGCCGCCTCCGACGGGGAACTCGGCGCGGGGGCCGGTTCCCGGTCGGCCGTCGGCAGGCTCTCCTGCAAGGTGGCCCGGGCGCGCTGCAGCGCGCCGGTGACCGATCCGGTGGTGGTCTCGAGCATCTGGGCGGTCTCGGCGGCGTGGAAACCGAGCACGTCGCGCAGGACGAGGGCGGCCCGCTGCCGGGGCGGGAGGAGCTGCAGCGCGGTGATGAAGGCGAGGGAGATGGCCTCGGTCCGTTCGTAGCGGGCTTCCGGGCCTGCCCCGGCGTCCGCGATCTGCTCGAGCAGCACGTCGGGATACGGCTCAAGCCAGGGCACCTCGCGGACCCGGTCCGGCTCCGGCGGGTTCGGCCACACCAGAGATGACGCGGGCGCCGGGCGCCGGCTGGCGGAGCGCAGCGCGTTCAGGCTGCGGTTGGTGGCGATGCGGTACAGCCAGGTGCGCACCGAGGATCTTTCCCCGAAGTCGCCGATGCCCTGCCAGGCGGCCAGCATCGTCTCTTGCAGCACGTCCTCGGCGTCCGCCACCGAGCCGAGGATCCGGTAGCAGTGCAGGTGCAGCTCCCGCCGGTACGGGTCCACCAGCGCCCCGAAGGCGTCGCCGTCGCCATTGCGGGCCCGGGTCACCAGTTCCGCGGTCATGGTCAGGTCGTTCATCGTGCGGCTCCTTCCCTCACACCTGTACTGACACCGGCCGGGCCGGGAACTGAACGGTCCCGGCCGGATCCCGGCCCGCCGTTCAATCCCGCGACGCGGCGGTGTCTGCCCCTTCGAGAGCTGGACCGGGCTACCCGCCGCCGGCCACGCCCCGAATCTGCAGGAGGAGACGGAATGTCCCGACTAGCCCGCTGGTGCTTCGATCACCGTAAACGAGTCGCCGTGGCCTGGCTGCTGGCCGCCATCGTGCTTCTCGGGGTCAGCCAGGTGGCCGGGAGCAGCTTCAATGCCACTCTCAGCCTGCCCGGTACCGATTCGCAAGCCGCGGTGAGCCTGCTGGCCCAGAACTTTCCGGCCGCGGCCGGCGAAGGAGACCAGGTTGTCATCCAGGCCACCAACGGGGCGGCCATCCGGTCGGCGCCGGTCCGGGCCGCGGTGACCGCCGCGCTGGGCCGGGTGGCCCAGGTGCCCGGGGTGACCGCGGTAGCCAGCCCCTACGCCGCCGACGGGACGGCCCAGGTCAGCCGGGACGGCACCATCGCGTTCGCCCGGGTTACCTGGGACACCCAGGCGGCGGGCATCACCACGGCTGACGCCGGCCGTCTCATCACGGCCGCCGAGTCGGCCGACGGGCCCAGCGTGCACGTGTCCCTCGAAGGCCAGGCGATCACCAACTCCGAGCGGCCCACGCTCGGTGCCTCGGTCGCCGTCGGGATCGTCGCCGCGCTGATCGTGCTGCTGATCGTCTTCGGCGGGGCCCTCCTGGCCTCGCTGCTGCCCCTGGCGGGGACGGTGCTAGCCCTGCTGACGGCTCTGTCTCTGGTGCGACTGCTCAGCCACGCCTTCGACGTGGCCAGCCAGTCTGTCGACCTGGCCCTGCTGATCGGTCTCGGGGTGGGAGTTGACTACGGGCTGTTCATCGTCAGCCGTCACCGCAGCGCGGTCAAGGCCGGCCGTTCCTACCGTGAGGCCGCCGCCGAGGCCGCGAGTACCTCCGGGCGGACGGTCCTGTTCGCCGGGGCCATCGTGTGCATCGCCCTGCTCGGCCAGCTCGCCCTCGGCGTCAACTTCCTCTACGGGCCTTCCGTGGCCGCCGCTCTCGCGGTCGCGCTCACCATGCTCAGTGCGCTGACGTTCTTGCCCGCGCTGCTCGGCTTCCTTGGCCCCAGGGTCCTGTCCCGTCGGGAACGTGCCGCCCTCGCCTCCGGCGCCGCGCCGGAGGCCAGCGGCGCGGGCGGGCTGGCGCTGCGCTGGGCCCGGTTCGTCGAGGCCCGGCGGGTCCTGGTCGCCATCGGTGCGCTCGCCGTCGTGCTGCTGATTGCCCTGCCGGTCCTGGGACTGCGCCTCGGCACCTCAGACTCGGGCACCGACCCGGCCAGCTGGACCACTCACCAGGCCTACGCCGCCCTGGCCGCAGGCTTCGGGCCGGGATTCAATGGGCCCCTTCAGCTCGCCGGCCGGGTCAGCTCGCCAGCTGGCAACGCCGCCTTCGACCACCTGCTCGCCGTCACCGCGCATACCCCCGGCGTCGCCTCGGTCACCAAACCGATCATCTCGCCCCACGGCAACGCTGTCGTCGCCACCGTCTACCCGGCTACCAGCCCGCAGGCGACGCAGACCGTCAACCTGGTCAACCACCTGCGGGACCAGCTCATCCCGCAAGCGGCGCACGGCACCAGCCTCGTCGTGCACGTGGGCGGGGAAACGGCGACCAACATTGACTTCTCTCATGTCCTCGGCGGCAAGCTGCCGGTCTTCATCGCCGTCGTCGTCATCCTGGCGTTCCTGCTCCTCGCCGCCGTGTTCCGCAGCCTGCTGATCCCGCTCACAGCCGCTGTGCTGAACCTGCTGTCCGTGGGCGCCGCGCTCGGTGCGGTCAACGCGGTATTCAACTGGGGCTGGGGCGCCTCCCTCCTCGGCCTCACCGGCACGGGACCGGTCGATGCCTTCCTCCCCGTCATCATGTTCTCCGTCCTGTTCGGGCTCTCCATGGACTACGAGGTATTCACCGTCAGCCGGATGCAGGAGGAGTGGCGGGATCTCCCTCAGTCCGGCACCGCCGGGCAGCGCAACCACCTGGCCGTGACGCTGGGCCAGGCTAAGAGCAGCCGCATCATCATCGCCGCGGCCGGCATCATGATCCTGGTCTTCGGGTCCTTCCTCCTCGGCGGCCACCGGCTGCTCCAGGAGTTCGGCTTCGGGCTCGCCTTCTCCGTGCTCGTCGACGCCCTGGTCATCCGCAGCCTTCTGCTCCCCGCGGTCATGCACCTCATCGGCCCGGCCAACTGGGCACTGCCGAACTGGCTGGGCCGGGTCCTGCCGCACCTCGGCATCGAACAGAGCCACCAGGACCCCGGTCCGCGGATGGAAGGCATCGGCGCCATCGGCACCAGCTAGCGGCCGGTGCCATCCGGCGACGTGGCTAACCTCAGGCTCTGGCTAGCGAAGGTAACCAAGCAGCACGGCAGATCACGCGAACCAAGAGACTTGAAGAGGGCGAGATCGACAGCGCCCTGAGCTACTTCGGGAACAACGCTCCCTGCACGCGATGAATAGCGGGGTGGCTATGCCGCCGGGGACCCGTGCGCGGCGCCGGAAGGGGCAGCGATACCCCCATCCCGTAGGGGCCGATCGGGGACCGCGCGGGTATGCCGATAACTCTTCCCATGTCCTCCAAGATCTTCACCATCTTCGAGGGCACGAGCGAGATCCACCGGATGCTCATAGGAAGGACCGTCACCGGGCTGGACGTTCGGTAGGCCAAGCTCGGCCCCGGCCCGTCACCGTCGTGCTCGTCCGGTACATGGCAGCCAGGCGTGCCGTTCTACGGCTGCGCTCGGCGAGTCACACCGTTCGTCGATGAGCTGCCTAAGACGGCAGCCGGTCCTGGCCGGTGGGCAACGCGGACCGGCCGGCCGTCGAGCTCCACGACATCGCCAACCCGCAACTGCCGCCCGCGCCGGGTCTCCGGCTCGCCGTTCACCAGGACCTCGCAGGCCGAAATCAGTTCCTTAGCGTCTGCGCCGGCCTCAACAAGGTCGGCCAGCTTCAGGAACTGCCCAAGCCGGATGGACTCCTCCCGGATGGGCACGTCGACAGGTCTGCGCACAGGCATATACGGATCCTCCCACGGTCGGCGGCCGCGTTGCCGCGCCCGCGCTCGGGTTAGCGACCAGCGACTAGTAAGAGAACTACTGGATCTGGTCGCCGGGGCGTAGGTGTACCTCGTCCGGGTGGCGGGGTCGAGCTCCGATGTTGCCGCGCTGACGGCTTTCAGCAACGTTCCGTGATGAGCTGCGCCGGGTGGGCCCGGCCGCGGAGGCAGCTGGGTCCTCAGGTCCTTTCAGTACGCCGAGATGTCTAGTGCTTCGCAGCATTCTTGGCTTTCTTGCCCTTGTGCTTAATCTTGCCGGTATCCTTCTTGCTCTTGCTCTTGGCTTTCTTCGCCTCGTGCTTTGCCTTCTTGACCGCACCCATGACCGACTCCTCTTCATCGCCTGACACGCCACGACTCGGTGGCTGCCCTCTTCCACACTGTATGGAGCTCAAACCCAGGTGGCGAGATCTGCGGAGCCCCCGTCCCGCCGCCTGCACGCAATCGCCTCTGCGTTCGACCGTGCCCGCGAAAGCCTCTTTCGTGCTAGCATTGATAGCAACAGAAGGGACGGATGCGTGGCGGCAATCAGCATCAGGAACCTGGACGAATGGGTCGTCGAGAGGATCCGTGTTCGTGCGGCGGAGCATGGCCGCTCGATGGAGGCCGAGATGCGGTCCATCCTCGTTGACGCAGCTCGCGAGCCCCGCACCGAGTACGGACTTGGTGACCAGATCCACGCCCTCTTCGAGGGTATCGGCGATGATTTTGAGATCCCTGAGCGCCGCAAGGATCTTCCCCGCGCCGCGGAGTTCGACTTGTGATAATTCTCGACACCAACGTCGTCTCCGAGCTAATCCGCGTTACGCCCGATCCTGGCGTGCGGGCGTGGGTCAACTCCCTCCCCTCGACCCAGCTCGCGACGACGGCGATCACTGCCGCCGAGCTGTACTACGGAGTTGCCCGTCTTCCGGCCGGCCAGCGCAGGCAGCAGTTGGCGGTTGCCGTCAGCGCCCTGCTGAACGATGCGCTGCGGGGCCGGGTAGTGGCCTTTGACGAGCGCGCCGCACGCCGGTATGCGGATGTCGTCACCGGGCGAGAGCGCGCTGGCCGCCCCATCGAGGTTCCCGATGCCCAGATCGCGGCCATCTGCCGGGAACTCGGCGCCGTCCTGGCGACCCGCAACATGAAGGACTTCGAGGAGACGGGGATCGAATTGGTCGACCCCTGGCAGCCTGACACCAAGGATTCGACGTAGCCAGAGGTTGGCTTGGTGGCCAGGGTTACCTGCCGTTCGAGGGTGATCTGACGCTGTTCGTCATCGTGAGCAAGGCGATGCTGCTTGCCCGCGACGAGAAGATCACGGACCCGGCGATCCTTAGCCAGTTGTGAACGGCTGACCCACATGCATTGCGTGCGGACACCACCCTCGAACACGCTGTCCAGGCGGTGGTCGCGGCGGGCTACCGTCGGTCCGGGATGACTCCCATCGTGTACCCGCATGCCTGGAGGAGCCGGAGGGCGGTGGTAACATTCGGTTCCCGGGCACCGGTCTCATAGGCGTGAATGGCGGCCCGTGAGGTCTGCGCGCGCCGTGCCATCATGCTCACCGACAGACCGGCCTGTTCTCTCGCCTGCCGCAGCGCCTCGGCGAAGGGCATGTCGCTTAGGACCACGATGGCGTCCTTGTTATTCGCCTCAGGCGAGGGGCTGCTCACGGTGGCGGGGGTTCGGCCGGGTCCTCGGGGAACATCTCCTGCACAATGAACTGGGCTTTGGGCAGGAGGCGGTTGCTGCCGATCACCTGCTCGGCGATCCGCAGCACGTCGTCAGCGGTTTTCGCGCCTGTCTCGCGGGCCAGGAACCGGATGTCGTCCTGGTCCCGGTCGATGCGGGCGGCCTGGACCTTCAGTGCCAGGAGGTAGTGCGGTGAGGGCACGCTGACGGTGATACCGGGAAGGTCGAGGATGACCTTGGCGTGCCGGTCGGTGCCACCGGGGAGAAGCCCCTTCACCCCGTCGTTGAGCCAGTCGGCCGGGAGCTTTTCGTGCCGGTCGGCGACGCGGCGGGCGGCTTCATAGATGACCGCCTTGGGCTCGAACACGCCGTCTACATCCGCGGTGGTGCGCCGCATGTTATAGGCCAGTGCCATCGCCGCGCCGCCCACGACGAACAGCTGCGCCTTGATCCCGAGGGCATCGAGTTCCTGGCCCAGTTCGGCCAGGAGCCCGATGATCTGCTCGCGGGTGAGCGAGAGATCGCGTCCTTCGCTCACACCGATACCAGGGAGTCCTGCTCGATGAGTATGCCGCGCGCGGCGAACTCGGCGGGGGCATGGGCGAGGGAGTAGGCGAAGAAGCGGTCACTGCCGGGGTGCCAGAACGATGGCAGGATACGGGTCGGCTCCTGGGTCCAGGCCGGTGCCTCGGTCTCGTTCAGCCGGGCGAGGTGCGCGGTGCCCGCGGCGACCAGCGCATCGACGACAGCCTGTCCCGTCAGCGCGGGTCCGGCAGCGGCGACCTCACCGTGAGCGAGCCAGTCTGCCACAACGCGGACGTAGCTCTCCTCGGGTGATGCGGCGAGCGTCGCCACGAGGTCGGCGACAGTGAACTTCATGGCGGCAAGTGTACCTGATCCGGTCCAGACGGGCACCCGGCTGACTCACACGCAGGAAATTCCGGTGCACCGATGAACTGCGAGCCCTAGATTCGTGGGGTGACCGCGGACGACGCTGTGCCCTCCAACCTTTCGCATCTTGGCGCGCCGATCGGGCCGATGATCCGCGTCCACGGCGGGCTCGCCAACCGGATGTACCGGCTCGACACCGACCAGGGGTCGTTCGCGGTGAAGGAGCTGAACCTCGTCGACCGCCGCTGGACCTACCCCGTCGAGGACGTGTTCAGGTTCGAGCGGGTGGCCTTCGCGGCCGGCATTCCGATGCCAGAGCCGATCTCGGCCAGCCGCCGCACACTCGTCCACCGGTGGGTCGAGGGAGAGAAGGTGCCCGAAGCGCCGGTGTCGGCGGCGTACGCGTTCGAGATCGGTGAGATCCTCGCGCGCATCCACGCGCTCGACGTCGAGTGGGCCAACGTGCCGTTCGAGGACCCGACGTCACGGGACTGGCCCGAGCTCGCCGAGCGGGCGGCGGCGACCGGACAGCCGTGGGCCGACGAGCTCGCCTCCCACGTCGAGACGTTCCTCGCGATTGCCCGCTTCGTCGACACCAGCGAACGGCCAGGCCCCGTCGTGCTGACTCACCGGGACATCCAACCGTGGAACCTGCTCGCTCGAGACGGTCGGCCGGTGGTGCTCGACTGGGAGCTCTCGGGGCTGCTCGACCTGGCCAGTGAGCTTGGCTCGACCGCGCTGAGCCTGGCGAAGGGACCTGGCTTCGACCACCTGGAGCCCGCCATCTTCCGCTCGGTCCTCGACGGCTATGTCGCAGCGGGCGGAGCGCTGCCGCCGTCGGGTCCAAGCTGGTTCGTGTCCATGATCGGCGGCTGGCTGGGGTTCACCAGGTGGAACATTCTCCGTTGCCTCGCCGGTGTCGAGGCGAGCACCGGCCCTGACCTCACGCTGTCGCACGAGTCCGTGCACAACGGCGTGCGCGGTCTCCCCGAGATGTTCGGCCGGCTTCCGGAGCTCGAGGCGCTGCTCGTGTGACAGCCGCCCACTTCTGTGCTGGGGGTGAGCTCAGCGAGGGGCGGCTCATGTACGACCCCGTGGCTGGCCCCGGCTCGTTACGTACCTTGCTGCACGAGGCGGGTGATCATGGTTCGGCCGTGTTCCTCGAAGTCCCGGTCCCCGATGCTGTGGGCCCAGGTGACGGTGCCGAGTCCCTGCCGCATCGACTCGATCGCGAGCAGTTCGGCGTCCTCGCTCTCGGCTGTCCGGCCGAGAGCGGCCATGAAGGCGCGCTCGCGCTCGGGGTGCCCGGTGAACTGCTGGTTCTGCAGCCGGACCAGGTCGCTGACCCAGGAACGGTCCTGGCCGCGGCCGAAGTCGATGACGCCGACCCGGCCATCGTCGATGACCCAGTTGCGCGGCTGGTAGTCGCCGTGCGTGAAGTACAGGCGGACCGGCCGGGGGGTGAAGCGGGCGGCCCGTTCGCGCAGGGCGGCGAGCTGTGGTCGTGGCACGAGGCCGGCGGCTTCGGCGATGCGTCGGCTGATGGCGGTGAGTGTCTGCTCGGCGTAAGTGTCCGAGACCCCGGCTGCGCCTGCAGCCGGGCCAGGAGTTCCGGCCTGGCGGTAGACGTCGGGGTCGGCTTCGGCGGGCGTGCCTGCCACTAGTTTGCCGGGAAGGTAGCTGGTGACGAGGATTCCTGTCCGGGCGTCGTGGTGCTCCAGGCGGGGCGTGCGGTCCGGCAGCAGGGCTAGCGCCCGGCGGCAGGCGGCGATCTCGTGTCCGAGTCCCGTATTCATCTTGACGATGTGGTCTCCGCTGGCGCTGCGAACGTGCAGGACCGTCGTGTCCTGCAGCGGCCATGAATGATCGGCCAGCACTTCCCACCGGCCGAGCCACTCGTCCAGCCGCGCCCGCTGGTCCGCCGAGATGCCCGTCACGGCAACGAGCATAGGGATACCGTCGACCTGGCGGGAAGATCAGCAGCCTCCTGAACGTGTCGTTGGCGTCAGGACATCAATAGGTCGTTCGCTTCGGGCGGGTCCGGGTCTGTTCTCATGTGGCAAGGGCGGATCGTCTATCCGTCTTCGCGGCTGGCACGCCGGTCTGCTCTAGAGCTGCGCTGTACAAGCCGACGGTCGTCAGGCGGGCGTGGCGGCGGCTGCGCCGGTCAGGTACTCGGCGCCGCAGGCCTCGGCCAGGCTCGGTCCGAAGAGCGCGGCAGGCGTGTAGGCGCCGGGGCGCCCCTGCCCGTCCAGCAGGCGATGGGCGACTTCGGCGGGCACGGCGCCGGTGAACGTCTGCGCGTCGCCGAGACGGAGCCAGCCTTCCTGGACGGTGCCGTCCGGCCACTCCAGGCGTGCGTGCCCGTACGAGTACTCGCGGGGGCGTTCGCGGGCCTTGAACTTCACGCCGGCCAGCCGCTTCCTGGCGAAGGCGCGGACGGGTCCGATGGCCAGCAGCGTGGTGGCCAGGGGGAGGAAGGCGCGGATGACGGGCGAGGACGGCACCTCACTCGACGCCGAGATCACGCTGGGCGCCCCGCTGGCCCGCTGGGCGGCGATGAGCTCACCGAGCGGCATGCTCGCGGTGGTGACCTTCGTGCCGTCCGGGAGGGTGAGGCTGGCCGGGTCGCCGGCTATCGGGGCCCGGACCAGGCGGCCGTTTTCGTAGCGGCGGCCCTCGTACCGGCCCCGGCCGCGAGCGTCGGGGAAGCCGTCGAGGATAGTCCCGGCCAGGGCCTCGCCGAGGACTCCAGCCTCCATGGCCAGCGAGGGCACCATGTCCACCCGGACCCGGGCGGGCGCCTCGGTGATCGCGGTGTCGCCCGGCAGGCCCAGTTGCTCACTCCGTCGCTGGGTCAGCTGGACGACGACGCTCTCGGTGGCGGTCACGCCGAACCCGGCCCCGGTCACCAGGGTCTTCCCGGCCGCCGTGGCCTGCTGGTCGAGGTCGAGCAGCGCCGCCACGGCGGGCAGGTCGTTGGCCAGGTCCACATAGTGGCTCCGGGGCAGGCAGGCACGCACAATCGGCCCGGCCGTCGTGGTGAACGGACCGACCGTGTTGATGACCACGGCCGGCTGCTGGCGCTGGATCTCGGCCGCCGCGGCCTCGATCGAGGCAGCCACCACGGTTCGTATTGGGATTGTGGCCTGGGCCGCCACGTTGGCGGCGGCGTTTTGCAGGCGGGTGGCGTCGCGGCCGACGAGGACCGGGGACAGTCCCCGGCTTAGCAGTTCGGCCGCGATCGCACGGCCGCTGCGGCCGGTGCCTCCCAGAATCCAGACTTCAGTGGCCATTTCTGCTCCCGTCGGTGGTCCGCGCGCCTCTAGCGACGACACGGAATGTCATCACTGTATACGGTCATGACATGCCATGTCGTCACCTATAGTTAGGCCGTGAGCAGATGGCGACCGGACGCGCGACAGCGCCTGGAGCAGGCCGCGATCGGGCTGTTCTCCACCCAAGGGTTCGCCGCGACGACGGTGCCGCAAATCGCCGCCCGGGCCGGCCTCACCACCCGGACCTTCTTCCGGCACTTCGCGGACAAACGGGAAGTGCTGTACGGCGGGGACCGATCCCGAACTCGCCACCCGGCTCATTGCGGAAGCGCCCGCGTCCCTGGACCCGGCGATGCTCCTCATCGGTGGCTTGCAGACGGTGGCCGAAACCCTGTTTGAAGGGCGGCGGGAGGAGATCCGCGTCCGGCGGGCCATCATCCGGTCGGACGCGGGTCTGCGCGAGCGGGATCTGCGCAAGCGGGCCGATCTGGGCGAGGCGATCCGGGCCGGGTTCACCGGTCGTGGCGTCGACGCCACGACCGCGGTCCTGCTGGCCGAGACCGCCGTGACCGTCGTCCAGGTCGCGCTGGAGCAGTGGCTGGACTCCGGCGACCGGACGCTGTTCGAGGTCATGCTGGAGACAATCGGGTCCCTGCAGGCGACGCTGGCCACCTTCCCGCCCTACCCA
>CAVQOE010000032.1:0-29005 GCA_963714295.1 uncultured Actinomycetota bacterium
CGGCCTCCGGAGCCGGGTGCGCAAGTTCGAATCTTGCTGGGGGCGCTCATTTCGGTCCAGACCTGCGGTCATGCGCAGTCTGGCTCCTTCGGTCGGCGTGCTGTGGTCGAGCATCCCGGCGCTAGGCACTTAGCTTCGCGGCTTAGAAGAGTGCTGAGCTACCCCAGGGACGCAGGGGCTACACCCATGTTCCCCGCTGCACCTGTTCGCTTTTGCTCCTCCGCTGCCGGTGGCGGCGTGGGTCCGCGCAAGAGCCCGCTGCGGCTGGCGGCCGACCCGGTGCCCGTGGTTTCCGCCGGGCTCTCGCGGGGGCCTGATGTCCTTGCGGACGGCGGTAATCGGCGCGCTGACCTCTCCCCCGCCGAGTTGCGGCAGGTGATGATCAGCGAGTACGGCGAGTGGCTGCGCTCGCAGACCAACCGGCACGGGCGGCCGGTCCAGGCCGAGACGATCTCGGCTTACCGCGACGCGGCGGTCGCGCTGAGCTCGTGGATGACGTCTTCTGGCCTGCAGTGCGGACTTCACCGGCTGTGACACGGCGGCGCTGAACCGGTTCTTCCGCGCCTACCTCGCCGCCCACAGCCAGGGCGGGACGAACACCAAGCAGCGGAACCTTCGTCACCTGTTCACGTGGCTGGCGGCTGGAGTACGGGCACCCGCACCCGTACACCGACAAGCTGGTGCAGAACGCGCCGGTGAAGGTCCGGCCGTCGACGCTGGCGGCCGATTTCATCAGGGACCTGCTCGCGGCCACCGGGGGCGGGAGGGCGCGGGTGTTCGAGGGCGCCCGCGATCACGCGACGGTCCGTGTGCTCACCGAAGGGGTCGGGCGGGGCGAGCTCGTCCAGATCCGCCTTGACGACCTGCCGGCCGACCTGATCGCCCGGCCCTACATCCGGGTCGTGCCGCTGAAGGGCGCGCGGGCCGCCGACGAGGGCCGAATCGTGCCGCTGACGCTGTCTACGGCAAAGGCGATCGTGGTGTACCTGCGGGCGCGGCAGTCGCACGGGCGGGCTCAGACGTCGCCGGCGCTGTGGCTGGGGACCCGGAACCGCGGGCCGGTGACCGGGAATGGCGTGTGGCGGATGGTCAAGCGGCGTGCTGAGCAGGCGGCCATGAGCCTCGGCGTCCCCGCAGATGCTCCGGCACACCCGCGGCTAGCGGCTGGCCGGCGGCGGGCGCCGAGGGGGTTTGGTCGCGGCGGATGGGGTGTCAGGACGCGGGCGATGCGGGACCTCCCAACCTACCCCCCCTCGGTACGGGGCTGACCTCCAGGTCCAGCGCGCCAACGAGGCCACGCGGCGGCGTGGCGAGACGTACTAAGAGTGACTGCACCTGGCCTGGACGGGGGGCTGAACTGAGCTAGGCCGCCCCGGGCAGCAGTCGTCGGCGCCCGAACGCGCCTGGTCGTGGTCCGCTGGCGCCGAAACGCCAGGACCAGGCCCGCGTCCGCCAGGAAAATCCCTGCGTGGCCGTGGCGACCCCATGCCACCCTGAATGCCATGACTCCGAACGGGCCATTCCCCGGGCCGCCCGGCGACGGCTGGCAGCAGCGCACCCTCCCGGCGCTGGCCCAGCTAGCCGCCCAGGACGCCCGCATCAGCGACTTCCGGGTGCACGGCTCGGCCAGCGGCGCAGGAGCCGCCATTGACCGCTGGTCCGACCTTGACGTCCTGATCACCGCAGCGGAGCCGTCCACGGCGGCGGAGGGCCTAGCCCGCGAGATCGGCTGCCGCCTGTCGCCGGTGTACGCCGCCGACCGCAGCGGGGATCTCTCCGCCTACACCGTGCGGCTGGTGCTGAGCGACCTGCGCAGGATCGACATCACCGCGACCGCCCCGGCTGGAGGCGAGCAGAGCCCGGCAGCCGCCGCGCAGAACCAGTCACCAGCGGACCGGATCGCCGAACTGATCGGCACCTTTCAGTTCGAGGCGGTCCTGGCTGCGGTCAAGGCGGCCCGCCACGACGTCCTCATAGGCGCCCACCTGACCCTGCAACTCGCCAGGCACATCCTCGTCATCGCCATGCTGCTCCGCGACCGCGACGCGGGGACCGCCCATCACCGCTACGGCGGCAGCCGCTGGGACGCCTGGGCGTCACACCTGGGCGAGGCGCCCGCCCCTTACACCCAGGCCGCGATCACCGCCGCCATCCGCTACTACGCCACCAAGTTGGAGGAGATCGTCGCTGACTGGGACCCGCACCTTCAACTGGACAACCGCCCCCTGCTCGAACTGCTGGACGCAGTCGACCAGCAAAGCACCCCGTAGCAACAGCCCCGAGCGCGCTAACACCGGCACCCACATGTCTGTACCCCGCTGAGGGCCGCAGCATGGTCGTCTCATGCCCACCCACGTAGATCATCGCCGGTCCCCGCCCGAGGATTCGGCCATATCACCTTGCGGTTAAAGTGGTTAGGTGTCACTGGGCAGTGCCAGGAGGGGAACGAAACCATGTGGGATGAACCATCAGCCCCCTACCTATCCTCACGCGCACCGGGCGAGACTGACGCCTGGACGGAGGCGGCAACCCGCGCGGGGCGAACGGGGACGCAGTTGATCCGCGAGGTGGCCGAGACGGTCCCGCCCCCGGACGTGGCGAACGCGCTGCAGCTTCCGGCAGGGGCGCCGGCAGTCGTGCGCCGCCGCACGGTAGTCCTTGACGGTAAGCCGATCGAGCTCGTCGACTCCTGGTATCCGGCATCCATTGCGGGCGCTACTCCCCTGGCCCAGCCAAAGAAGATCAAAGGCGGAGCCGTGACCCTTCTTGCCGACATGGGTTACGTGGTGCGCGAGGCCCTCGACGACATCTCGGTCCGGGGTGCCACGGAACCGGAGGCTGAGCTGCTCGGCCTGCCGGCAGGTGCGCCCGTGATTGTCGTGTTCAGGACGGCTGTTTCCAAGAGCGATGTCCCGTTCGAGGCGACGGTCATGGTCATGGTTCCCGAGGGCCGCCACCTCCGCTATCCGCTGTCAGCTGGCTGAGTCAGGTGGCACAGAGAAACGACGAGCGGCCCCGTCACGAGCAGATCGCCGCGGACCTGCGAGAGCAGATCATGGCTGGTGAATTCTCTCCTGGCACTCCTCTCCCGTCCACCCATCGCCTCGTCGAGCAATACAGTGCTGCGAACCCGACAATTCAGAAGGCGCTCCGCGCGCTTAAGGATGAGGGCTTCCTGTTCAGCCAGCAGGGCAAGGGCGTGTACGTCCGGAACCGGCAGCCGTTCCTCGTCGAGGTAGCGCCATTCTTCCTGCCGTCACCCGATGGCTACTCATACGATCTCCTCGAAGTGGCCGAGGTGCATCCGCCGCGAGAGGCCGCCGATGCGATGCGCCTGTCCGCGTCAGACACCGCCGTGATCCGCCGCCGCCTGATGCGTCACAAAGGCGAGCCAGTCGAGCTTGACATGTCGTACTACCCGTCGGAAATCGCCGCGGGGACCGAACTGGCCGATCCCGGCCGGATCCGAGGCGGAGCGCCGAGAGCTCTCGCGGAGCTCGGGTACCCGGAGCGCTACTTCACCGACCGGGTGTCTGTACGCATGCCCACGACCGAGGAAATCGGTCTTCTCGACCTGCCGAACGTGCCAGTGATCCGGCAGTTCCGAGTCATCTACAGTGACGATGATCGGCCAGTCGAGGCTTCGGTGCTGATCAAGGGTGGCCACCTCTACGAGCTGCTCTACAGGCAGTCAGCGACCTGATCCGAGGCGGTCTCTGTCCTCCGCCCGAGCTCCACGTTCCCTTCCTCGCAGACCCGCTGTTCGTATCCCCGCTTGGCATGCCCATCTTCTCTTGCCTTGACGCTTTACGCGAAATGTTTTAAAGTTGTTTCACATCACGTCAATATCAGTCATCCGCAGACGATCCCTCAGACGGGCCCGGCGGGTCGCATCCGCCCGGGCCTCGGAACCATTTGGTCGTTTCTAGGAGTCCCTCGATGCAGCACCCAGGAGGCGGACATGCGGACACAAGCCGACCTTGCAGTCATGTCTGAACTGTCCGACCATGGGCGCGACTCGCGAAAATGCGGCCATTACGCCAGCACGGAACTTGCCTCCGACCCCGCCGCTGCAGCCGAGGCCCGCAGATTCACCCGCGCCCGCCTGCCCCTATGGGGCATGGAAGCGCTCACCGAGGATGCGGTAGCGGTCGTCTCCGAACTCGCGGCAAACGCTGTGAATGCCGTGTCGCCCGGCACCAGCGGACTAGAGATCATCGTTGCTCTTCACGCCGTCCCGCCCGGGCTGCGCATCTCTGTCTGGGACGTCGGCCCCGGCCACCCCGCCCCCGCAGACGCAGGCCCCAGCGCCGAAACCGGGCGCGGCCTCACCATCATCGACACACTCACGCACAGCAACTGGGGATGGTGGCCCACCCCACGAAGCGGCGGGAAAGTCGTCCACGCAACCCTAATCGCCCCCACCAGCTAACAGCGCCCGGCAGCCGCAGGCACCCGATTCACGGAGGTACCCCCCGATGACACACCAGCTCATCGCCAGCCCCTATCCGGATGGGCACCTGATCGTAAGCCCCGGCCGGGAGGGGGGCATCCGGGACTGTAATTTTAAAGGTGTAACTTCCGGGACGGAGGAGACATCAGATGACGAACGTGACCACGGACGAGACTGGGCCGGCGGGCGGCCTGTCGGCGGCTGACGAGCAGGTGCTGCGGGAGCTCACCGAGCGTGCGCGGGCCGGCGGGCTGAAGCTGGCCGGCGAGGGCGGCCTGCTCGGGCGGCTGACCAAGATGGTCGTGGAGGGCGCGCTCGAGGGCGAGCTGGACGATCACCTCGGCTATGGCAAGCACGACCCGGCCGGCCGTGACAGCGGGAATTCCCGTAACGGGCACCGGGCGAAGACGGTGCTGACCGAGGCGGGGCCGGTGGAGATTTCCGTGCCGCGGGACCGGGATTCCAGCTTCGAGCCGAAAAGCGTCGCGAAAAGGCAGCGCCGGCTCACCGGCGTGGAGGACATGGTCATTTCGCTTTCCGCGAAAGGGCTGACCCACGGGGAGATCGCCGCGCACCTGCAGGAAATCTACGGGGCGGACGTGTCGAAGCAGACCATTACCGCGATCACCGACCGGGTCATGGACGGCATGGCGGAATGGCAGAGCAGGCCGCTCGACCCGGTTTACGCGGTGGTGTTCGTCGATGCCATCCAGGTGAAGATCCGTGAGGGCCAGGTCGCCAACCGCCCGATTTACCTGGCCCTGGGGGTCACCGCAGACGGCGAGCGGGACATCCTGGGCCTGTGGGCCGGGGAGCACGGCGACGGCGAGGGCGCCAAGTTCTGGCTCCGGGTCCTGACCGAGATCAAGAACCGCGGCACCCGCGACGTCCTCATGCTGGTCTGCGACGGGCTGAAAGGGCTCCCGGACGCGGTGAATACGGTCTGGGAGAAGACCGTGGTGCAGACATGGAGGATTATTCCGGCAGGTCAGTTAACCGGGCCAGGGTCATAGAGGGCGGTCTCCCCGTCGAAGGTCTCGACGGTGTGAACGTACCGCAGTCGACAGCACTGCGACCGGCTCGCTCCCGCGCTGAAGTGATGAAAGTCAGACCGACACTGACCGGCCTGTTGTCCGAGGTTCCGCGTGGCGCTCTCAGGCACCCGGCTTCGACCGCGCTAGGCACTGTGCTTCGAAGCAACTCGGACGAGTGTTCCTACGGTCACACAAGGGTTCTCGCGTGTTAGCATCTCAGTACAGCTCGACGGCCTCCGGAGCCGGGTGCGCAAGTTCGAATCTTGCTGGGGGCGCTTCGATCAGCCGTTCGGTATTATGCTGTTTTCCTTGGAGAACCTTCCGGACTTGCGATGCATCACAACTGACGTGATACGTCAGAAACGGACGCCCAGTGCCACGTTCTGACAGCTTCCGCGCCCCCGACGCGGTCCCAAGATCATCTTCTGATCCCTGCGCGGCTGCCCCTCGCGGCGCGGCTGGATGTCTCACCGTGGACGGCGTGGCACCGAGCCTTTTGAGGTGATCCACCTCGGCGGCGAGGCCGCCGCCATCGTTCCCTCGCCGACCTCCGTCGCCTCCGCGCGCTCGAGCGGCGCGCCCCCGCAGGGGTCCTGGAGGACGCGGAGATCGAGGCGACGATCGCCGGGCACGACGAATGGGCGCAAGCCGGGCGGCCCGGCGCCCGTTCGCACAAAGACGTCATGGCTGAGCTGCTCAACGGCCGCAGTGGCCGCAGCCGCAGGCGAAGAGAGCGCTGCATGAGGTCCTAGTTCGTCAGCTGACCGATGTTTCCCGGTGCAAGACGCATCAGCATTTGCGTGCAACTGGCACCAGCTCCTCACGGAGGACTGCGCTAACAGCCGGAGGTGCGATGACGGACGGGGTGCAGTCGCTGGAACGCACAGTGCCCTGGCGGCACCTGGTGGGGCTCGGGCACCGCCTCAAGGACGAAGACCGCGTCAAGGAAAGGATCGCCGAGGACATCCGGGTCAAGGGCCGCACGGTGAGCCAAGCGTTCGCGACTCTGGGCGACGCCATCCGCTACACCTTCCAGTACCCCCACGACAGGTACACCGAGGGCGTGCTCGGCGACCTCGGTCAGCTGGCCGCCCGGGGGTTCACCGAAGTGCGCCGCGTGAACTTCTGGACCCGGCCCGCCGAGCACACGGGGATCGTCAGCTGCTGGCGGGAGCCGGCATCAGGGGCACTGCTAGAAGTGCAGTTCCACACCCAGCCCAGCTACGAGGCCTGGCAGCTGACCCATCCCGCCTACGAACGGCTGCGCGATCCGCGCACCAGCGACGCCGAGCGGGCAGACCTCAAGGCCTTCCTCCGCCAGGTGTACGGCGTCTTCGGCCCGCAGCCGGCTTCCCCACCCGGCGGGCCAGCAGCCGGCATAGCCGAGAAGGCCAGCTACTACCTAATCGTGGACGCCCTCAGCAGTCGGGAGGAACCGGCCGGCCTGCTGCGGCGGATCGAGCATCAGGGCGGCCAGCGCGACGAGGCGTTCGGCTATGACCTGGCATGGCGGCCCGCGTTCCTCCTCTACTCCGCCGAGCGCGGCAACCTCGACAACAGCATGCACCAGATCGGCCAGGACGAAGCTGACCGAATCCAGGCGCGGATCCGCCGATCAAGACTCCGGGGCCTTCCGCCCACCAGCTAGACAGCCACGAAGGAGAGAGCATGACGGAAGTCGTCCACCCGCGCGACGCAGACACGATCGCCCTGCGCCCCTGCCCGCCCTGGTGCACCCTCCGCCGGCACTTCGCCGACGGCGAAGTGATCGATGCCGACGACGGCTATCACCATTGCGGACCGGAGATCGCGGTGCCGACCTCCTACCGGGCGCACCGCGACGCGCCCGAAACGGTCGTCAGGGCCATCCTCAAGTCCTGGACCCACCCCCTGAGCGCTGAGCCTGACCCGGCGCTCATCGAGATCAACCTCGGGACCGCCGGGGAGCGGACCGATGCGTGTGCCGAGATCACGCCCGGCCAGGCCCGCACGGTTGCCGCAGCCCTGCTCGAGCTTGCGGACACCGCCGAACACGCCCGCACAGGCTGACGCCAGGAACTGGGTGGTAGAAGGGCTTGTTCTACTCCCACCACTAGCTGGTGCCGGGAGTAGCTGTGAGATACCTGGGCCTTAGATCGCGATGATCAGGAGAAAGGCCATGACCACGCCCATCGCGATCCGGCTGCCGACCGTCACCACGGGCGAGAGCAGGAGTTCGCCGGCGGGACTGCTGGCCATGCTGCTCCCACTTTCGGTGGAAGCGGCGGCCAGATCGTGGCCCGCGCCCGATCCCGGGGCGGGGCCCGTGGTCAGCGGCCTGGCGGGCAGAACGATCATCGACTCGGCGCTGGCCATGGCGGGGATGCGTGCCGGGCCGACCCCGGCTCGCGGCACGCGCGCCGCGGCCCGGCTGGATCGCGTCCCGGAGAGCTGATCGAGGTCCCAGACGCTGTAGCCAATCAGGGTGAGCGCGAACGCCAACGCCAGCGTGGGGTAGTTAAGCGTCACCATCGTCGACCCTGATGACCCGGGCATCTCGTTCATTCCGGGCATTGACATCCCGGCCATCGCGCCGGTGGACGTCGTCGCCGCGAACATGTAGAGCATCGAGCCGCTGTGCACCAGGTGCGGCGCGCAATGGTCGCCGGCCAGGGCGCGGACCCCGCTCACCCGGGCGTCCCAGACGACCAGGAAGGCGAACCGGGCGATCAGTATCCCGAAGATCACTTCCCATACAGCGTCAGGGAAGGTCCGCAGGCCTGGGGCCAGCATGCCCGCCATGGCGATAGCGGTCAGCAGGTGCGCCACGTCGGCACCGGCGGCGTCCCATCCGCGCCGCGATGACCAGGCCGCCGCCAGCCGCGCCGCGCTCACTGCCGCGACGGTGAGCATGACGGCGGCAAGCAGGTCAAGAATCCAGCTGGGGGTCATCAGGCCAGGCTCCCTTCCGTGGTCGGCCCGGTTGGCGTGGTCATTCTGGTCGGCCAGTAGGCCAGGGCGAGCAGGACGAGCAGCGGCCCGGAGTTGGGGTCGGTCGAACCGGAGGCGAGGATCATGCCGAGTGCCTCGCCGATAACCCAGATGAGAAGGCTTACCACGATGGCGAGAAGCAGCGCCGTCATAGCCGCCGGGCCGGGCAGGTATACGCCGATGGCGACGAGGCACGAAGGCCACGGCAAGAGCGATCGACGCGGCCAGGCCCTGATGAGCGACGAGGGAGGCTGCGCCGCGCTCGATGGCCGACAGCCAGGCCGGCTCGGCGAACTCCATGCCCGCGATCATGCCGTTCAGCGCCTGCGGCGCCCGGTTCGCGGACAGCAGCGCGAAATAGGCCAAGCTCAGCCACAGGACCACCCATAGCGCCCGGGCCAGCTGGGTGCCGACTGCCCGCGCGGCGACGAAGGGCGCCGGCCGGCCGGGCCGGTCGGCGGGCCACAGCAGCACAGCGAGCAGCGCGTAGAGGATCACCCCGCCCGGTGCGCCGCTGACCGGGTCGGCGGTGCCGTTCAGTACCCCGCCGAGCCCTTCGCCGAACCACCACACGCCCAGCGACCAGGCAACCGAGGCGGCGAGAGCGGCCCGGGCCGTCCGCCGGAACGCGATGCCGAGGCCGAGCAGCAGCTGGATGGTGGCGAAGACTGTGTTCAGCAGCACGAGGTGGTGCGCGACCAGGGTCGCGTCCCAGGTGATCGGGCGGGCGATGACGGACGGATTGCCGGCGGCGGTGTCCGCGAGCGACCTAGCGAATACCGTGGTGTACATGAGCGGCTGGTACTGCAGCACTCCGTCGAGCAGCCAGATGGCCGCGAGGCCGAGCTGCAGCGCCCGCCTGCCATCGAATCCCGCCCCCGCGGTCGTGGCCTCGGTGCCTAGCCTGCCCCGCCACGCGGCCCGGCCGCCGTCGACGGCAACTTCACTCATCAGCGATCTCCTTGGATATTCACATGTGACCGCAGCAGTGCACTTTGAAAGCGCAAAATAGGCAGTCCGGTCGATCGAGCGGTATTCGCAGGCGCCTGCTCTATACAACGAGGCTCCTCAGTACGGCGCAGCCGCCTGAAGTAGCTGGCCTTGTCATGGGTGTAACCGTGCATACCGCCCTCGGGGGGCAACGTGGTATCGCTGCAGCCGCAGGCTGTTGGCGACGACGAAGACCGAGGACAGGGTCATCGCGGCCGAGGCGACCAGCGGGTTGAGGAAGCCGAGCGCGGCCAGCGGGAGGGCGGCGAGCGTTGTAGCCGAACGCCCAGGCGAGGTTGCAGCGGATGGTCCGGAAGGTGGCGCGGGCGAGCCCGATCGCGTCCGGCACGGCCCGCAGGTCGTCGCGCAGCAGGATCAGGTCGGCGGCGCAGATCGCGACGTCGGTGCCGGTTCCGAGGGCGAGCCCGAGGTCGGCCGCGGCCAGCGCCGGGGCGTCGTTGACGCCGTCGCCGACCATGGCCACCTGGTGCCCGGCCGGCCTGGAGCGCGGCGATGACGGCGGCCTTGCCGTCCGGCAGCGTCTCCGGCGATGACCTCGTCGATGCCGACCGGCGGCGGCGACGGCCCGCGCGGTGGCCTCGTTGTCGCCGGTCAGCAGGACCGGGCGCAGTCCGAGCCGCGCGCAGCTCGGCGACGGCGGCGCGCCGCCGACGGCTTGATCGTGTCGGCGACCGCGGCGGCGCCCCTGGCCGCGCCGTCCCAGCCGATCAGCACCGCGGTACGGCCGGCCTGCTCCCAGGTCGCGCACTGGGCGGCCAGGTCGGCCGGGATGGCCAGCCCGCGGTCGGCGAATAGCTTCTCACGCCCGACCAGCGACCTCGCGGCCGTCGACGATGCCGCGCGCGCCGAGTCCGGGCAGAGCCCTGAAGCCCTCGGCCCGCGGCAGCGGCGCCGGCTTCTGCCTGCGCCGGCCGCGCTGATGGCGGCGGCCACCGCGTGCTCGGAGGCCTGCTCGACGGCGCCCGCGTACCGGAGCAGTTCGGCGCGGGTCGACGCCGGCGGCGGCGCGAACGCCGGCCAGGGACATCCGGCCGGTGGTCACCGTCCCGGTCTTGTCCAGCACCACGACCGTCGATCGACCGGGAGGACTCCAGCGCCTGGTAGCCCTTGATGAAGATCCCGAGCCGCGCGCCGCGGCCGCAGGCCGCGACCAGCGCGGCCGGGGTGGCCAGGCCGAGCGCGCACGGGCAGGCGATGATCAGGACGGCGAGGCCCGCGCTGAACGCGCGCGCCGCGGCGGGCGCCGGCCAGCAGCCAGCCCGCCAGGGTGAGCGACCGCGCAGGCCAGCACGGCGGGGACGAACACCCCGCAGACCCGGTCGGCTGGCCGCTGGACGGCCGCCTTCTCCGCCTGGGCCTGCTCGACCAGCCTGATCAGCTGCGAAAGCTGGGTGTCGCGGCCGACCCGGACCGCCCGGACCACCAGCCGGCCGGTGAGCGCCACGGTGCCGCCGGTCACGCCGTCGCCCTCGGCCGCCTCGGCCGGGCACCGATTCCCCGGTCATCATGCTGCGGTCGACCGCGGACTGGCCGAACAGCACCTCGCCGTCGGCCGCGATGGTCTCACCGGGCCGGACGACGAACATGTCGCCAGGCCGCAGGCGGCCGCGCCGGGACCTGCCGCTCGGTGCCGTTCGGCGCCGAGCACGCACACGTCCTTGGCCGCTGCGGCGGCCAGGTCGCGCATCGCCTCGCCGGCGAGCGCCGGGCCCTGCGCCTCGTAGCAGCCGCCCGGCCAGCAGGAACGTGGTGACCGTGGCGGCGGTCTCCAGGTAGATGCCGCCGCCCGAGCCGTGGATCAGCAGCTGCCAGGCGGTGCTGCCCGCGGCCCGCCCCGGTCGAGCGCGAACATCGCGTACACCGACCAGCCGCAGGCCGCGATGATGCCGAGGGAGACCAGCGTGTCCATCGAGGACGAGCCATGCCTGGCGTTCTTCAGCGCGGCCCGGTGGAAGGGCCAGGCGCACCACAGCTGCCACCGGCGCCGCGCAGCCGACCAGCACCCACTGCCAGCCGGGGAACCGGAGCCCAGGGCATCAGCGACAGCACCAGCGACAGGTCGGTCAGCGGGATGAAGAAGACCAGCGCCACGATCAGCCGGCGCCGCAGGTAAGCCGTCTGCCCGGCCGGCGTCCCGCCCGCCCGCATCGTCCCCGTCAGGGGCTGGGCGTCCCGCGGCGGCAGCCACCCTGGCCATGTACCCGGCCTGCTCGACCGCGGCGGTCAGCGCGGCCGCCGGCAGCGCGGCCGGCGCGGTGACCCGGGCCGTCGCGGTTGCGTAATTCACCGCCGCCCGAACGCCGTCCAGCTTGTTGAGCTTCTTCTCGACCCGGACCGCGCATGCCGCGCACGTCATCCCCTCGATCAGCAGCCCGATCTCATGCGTGCCGCCGCTCGATTCCTCCCTCGCCGCAGGCTGGCCGGTGCCGGGTGGTGCGCTGGCTGGGCTTGCCGTCATCACGCAACGGCCTGATTCGCGCCATCGTCGTGGCCAGACCGCCGGACCCTCGCGCCATCGCGGCGCTGCCCGGGTTCGCCTCGGCTAGGGTCGTCCGCCCCTGCGGTCGCACCCGAGTGAGCTTGCGCGGCACGGGCCGCAGTGTCCGGCGCGGTAATGCGGGCAGCGTCGGTGCCCCCATCGGAAGGCTCCGGCAGATCTTCCCGCTGCAGGACAACGGCACGCGCGGCTTCGCCGAGTCGCGGGCCGGCCTGCGGCTTGAAGTCCGCCATGGCCGGACTGGAGGTCCCAGTGCTGACGGTCCTGGCCTGCCAGAACAGCAGCACCGCCCCGGCTACGGCGACCAGGTGCTGCGCCTCGTCGGCACCGAAAGTCTGCCCGGCGATCAGGTCGATGACGGCGGTTCCCGCCAGGCCGGCCGCGGCGATGCCGCACGGCCAGGCAAGCCCGGCCGACAGCACCGGCCGGATCGCGCCCACGACGAACGCAATGGCGAGGGCCAGGTCGAACGAGCCCAGCTCATGCGCGGCATGCGTCCCGGCATCGTGGTCGTGCCCCAGGATCAGCAGCGGCACCGTGATCGCCAGCTGTGCCAGCGCCACGACGATCAGCCCGGCCCGCTGGGTCAGCCGGCGGCGCCGCCCGGTCGAGGCGGGAGGGACGGCCGCGAGGATCCGAGAGGTGAGGTCATGGTCAAGGAACGAGCCGCCGAGCCGGGCTCCCCGCGTCACCGTGTACGCCCGCTGCTGCCAGCCTCGGCAGTCCGCGCATCCTGCCAGGTGCGCGTCGAGCGCGTCGCCTGTGAGGCCGGGGTCTTCACCGTCGATGCGGGCCGAGATGGCCTCGCGGGCGCTGTCGCATTCCATGTCCTGTTAGTGCGAAGAAAGCCACGGAAAGTTCCCGGGTCATTCGAAACCTGTACTACAAGGTGTCGTAGCCTTGTCCCGTGGACGAACTGACCTCCCTCGCGCGCGCCGCCGGGCGCGGTGACCGGGCCGCGCTAGCCGCGCTCGTCCGCCAGACCCAGGCTGACGTGTGGCGGTTGTGCGCCAATCTCGTCGACTCTGCCTCCGCCGACGACCTAGCCCAGGACACCTACCTGCGGGCCATTCCCGCGCTGCGCCGCTTCCGCGGCGACGCGCCGGTCCGTATCTGGCTGATGACCATCGCCCGCCGCGCCTGCGCCGCGGAAATCAGCGTTCGTTCGCGCGACAGGCGCCTTGGCGTCCGCCTCGCCGTCATCCCGGACGTCACCCTGGGCCAGCAGGCGGCGGCACCCGGCACCCAGGCCGCCGTCGACGAATTGCTCGCCGCCCTTGAGCCCGGCAGGCGGGCCGCGTTCGTCCTGACCCAGATAATCGGCTGCTCCTACGCCGAGGCCGCGGCCATCTGCGAGTGCCCGGTCGGGACGATCAGATCCCGCGTGGCCCGGGCCCGCGAGGACCTGGACGCCATGACGGCCGACCCGGGCGAAGCCCCGCAGACCCGCGCCAGCCAGCGGCGGCTGTAGCTGAGCAGAACGCATCGAAGCGTCCCCCACGGTTCCGGGGCTTCCGCCGGGCGGTCGGTGCTATCCCCAGGCGACGTGATCGCCCCCCACTCCTGCTCGTCCTGCTGGCGCTGGCCCGGCCTTCTCGTGCTGCTCGCCGCGATCTTCGCTGGGCTTCGCCCAGGAGTCCCCGTCAGGGGGACCGCCCCGGTCCGGGGTCCCGTGCGGGATTCAGGTGCCGGGCGGGAAGGTGTAGGACGAGTGGGGCGGGACCGGCGGGCCCACCTCAAGGACGATCTCGGCGTGCCGCGTGAGAGGCACCGCCGCTGGCGTGCCCCGCCATGGCTTGCCGTCGATGAACACGCTTACCTCGGTTTGTGCCGCCGCGGTGAACGAGGCCAGCCGGGTCCTCGACAGCGGCTCACCCCACGACCGGAACAGATCCGCGAGCGTGAGCCGGGAACCGGAGCGCACGAGCACGAGCCCCGTCGCGTCCAGCGTCACGAGATCGCCGTAGCAGCGTGCGCTGGTGATCCGGCCCGACAGGAGCTTCCAGGGCCGATCCGTGCCGATCCCCGCGGGCAGGAGCAAGACCCGGTTGGCGGCGAACACCTCGACGTGCACGCCGACGCGCGAGCCAAGCCTCGGCTCGCAGAGGCCGCTGACCGGGCCGCTTACCCCCAGCTGAAAACGCGGCCCGGTGCCAATCGGCCGCGCCTGGCTCAGCAGCGACCTGGGGATCAGCGGGCTTGCCCGGATGTGGGCAGCGGGATGAGACGACCCGCACGCCGATGAGACGGCTGCCGCGATCACCAAGACCGCGGCACGCAGCGAGCGTGCCGCTCGGTTACGCGTCAGGTCGCCTCCATCAAGCACGCCATCGGATTCGCCGCGGCTCGGGTCACCGCAGGAACTCGACACGATCATATGAGCCGGGAACTTCAGCCACCCCGAACTGCACTTGTAAAGCATGAGACGAGACTGGGCGGCGGTGTGAGGGCGTTTCGCCGCCTGCTCCTGGCGGCCCTGCTCGCCGTCTTCGCGGTTGGCGTGCTGTCCCCCGCCGCGCGCGCTGACGGCGATCCGGGAAGCGACGTGCTCGTCTACCAGAACCTGTTCGTGGCGGCCGACGCGAACATGCCCATACCGCAGCAGCTTGCGCTCGGGGACCTGCTCACCGCCGCGGCCCGCGGCGGCTTCCCGATCCGGGTGGCGGTCATCGCCGAGCAGGACGACCTGGGCGCGATCACGGCGCTGTGGCAGAAGCCAGCCGCCTACGCGCACTTTCTCGGTATCGAGCTGTCCCTGGCCTACGCGCAGCGGCTGCTGGTGGTGATGCCGGACGGGTTCGGCTTCTACTGGCAGGGGCACCAGACCGCCGCCGCCGACAGGGTGCTTGACCGGCTCTCCATCGGCTCAGGCGGGAGCAGCCTGGCCACGGCGGCGGAAAGCGCCGTCCGAGCACTCGCCGCCCCTTCGGGCATCTGGCTTCCGCCACCTGCGGCCAAGACAGGCAGCGGCTCCGTTGTCGGCACGGCGGGGAGCAGCGGGCAAGTCGGGAGCAGCGGGCAGACCGCAGCGCCGTTCGGCGTCCCCGTGCCGCTGATCGTGGGCATCTCGCTTGGTGCCCTGACTGCGTGTGCCGCGGGCGGCTTGCTGGCGCGACGTGCCAGGTTCAGGTTCAAGTTCTGGTTCCCGAGGATGCCTCGACTCGCCATCCCTGGCACCTGGCTCGCGGGCGGGTTCGCCGGCGTGGCCACCGTACTGATCGTGCTGCACGCGATGATCCAGCCGGCCAGCAGCACAGCCCAGGGCAGCGTGACACCGAGCGGAGCGCTGGCCAGCAACCCGGACCTCGATCCGGGGACCACGCTTTCTGGCGTCGCGCCGGGCTTCACGCTCACCGACCAGTTCGGCCAGCCGGTGTCGCTCAGCTCGTACCGGGGGGAGGTCGTGATCCTGGCCTTCAACGACTCGGAGTGCACGACCGTCTGCCCGCTGACCACGGCCGCGATGGTGGACGCGAAGGCGCTGCTGGGCGCGGCCGGGCTCCCAGGTGCAGCTGCTCGGCATCGACGCCAACCCGAAGGCGACCGCGGTCGATGACGTGCTCTCCTACTCGCAGCTGCACGGGATGCTTTATCAGTGGCGTTATCTCACCGGGTCGCTGTCGCAGCTGCAAAGCGTCTGGAAGGCGTACAGCATCGGCGTAACCATCAGCAACAACCAGATCGATCACGAGCCCGCGATCTTCGTGATCAACCAGCAAGGCAGGCTGGCGAAGCTGTACCTCACCCAGCTCGCCTACTCCGCCGTCGGGCAGCTCGGCCAGCTTCTCGCGGACGAGGTCGCTGATCTGCTCCCCGGCCATCCCCCGGTGCGCTCGCACCTGTCCTACGCGCAGATCAGCCCCATCCTCCCGGCCACGATGAGCACGCTGCCGGAGGAAGGCGGCGGATACGCCGACCTCGGTCCGGGCGAGCCGGGCAAGCCGCGGCTCTACCTGTTCTTCGCAACCTGGGACCAGGAGATCACCAGCCTCGGCGGCCAGCTCGACGCGCTCAACGCCTACCAGTCCGCCGCCGTCGCCGTCGGCCTGCCCCCGCTGACCGCGGTCGACGAGGGCAGCGTCGAGCCATCGGCGTCAGCGCTCCCCGGGTTCCTGGCCGGCCTGCGGCAACCGCTCGACTACCCGGTCGCCATCGACAGCAGCGGACGGGTAGCGGACGGCTACGGGGTGGCGGGCGCGCCCTGGCTGGTGCTCATCTCGCCGGACGGCCAGGCCATCTGGTCGTGGGAGGTGTCCACCTCCGGCTGGCTGTCGCGCACCAGCCTCGACGAGCACCTGCGCGCCGCGCTTGCCATCGCGGCCAAGGCCGCAAGCGCGCCCAAGGTCACCGGCACGGCCAGGGCGGTCAGCTAGCCGCCGCGGTCAGCCCGAGGAGTCCACGTTCAGCCCAGGAGTCAGGGTCACCTTCCCCGAAAGGAGCATCATGTCCACGCTTAACCGCTGGCGCCATCCGCTGAGGCGTACCGCGCCGGCCGCCCTGGTCATCCTGACCCTGCTGCTCGCCACCGGGTGCGCCGGCGCGGCCGCGACCGGCACGGCCAGATCGGCCGACTCGGCGAACTCGGCCGCTGCCAGTTCCGGCTCCATGGCCGGGATGAGCATGCCCGCCAGCCCCGTCGCCACCAGCGCGGCGGAGGCCGCCGCCGCGTCGGCAGGCGGGGTTAATCCCGTGCCCACCCAGGTCCTCGGCACGGCGCTGTGGCAAGGGATGAAGATCACGGCGGAGGCGATGACGGCGGTGCCGTTCCTGATCTACAACGGCACGAGCATGCAGGAAGTCAGGCCTCCCAAGAACGTCAGCTTCCACCTGATGGTGACACTCAGCGACGCGCAGACCGGGGTAGCGATCCCCTACGCGAGCGTCTGGGCGACGATCACGGAAGCAACGAAGACCCCGTTCGATGACAGCCTCTGGCCCATGATCTCCCGGTATATGGGGCCGCATTACGGCAACAACGTCGTGCTCCCCCGGGCCGGCACCTATAAGCTCTCCCTGCTTGTCTCGCCGCCGGTGTCGGCCCGCCACATTGAGTACCAGGATGTGTGGCTGACGCCACACCGGGTGAACTTCACCTTCCAATGGAAGCCGACGTCGTGACGAGAGCGCGGATGGGGACCAACAGGCCCGCGTGGCTGACCAGGCGCCGATTCCTGCTCAGCGCCGGCACCGCCGTGGGCGTGAGTGCCGCGGCCGGTGTCGGCATCAACCGCGCGGTCAGTGCCAGCGGCGCCGGACGCGCCACGGTGCCCGACGTGCCGCTCGGCCCGCAGCCCGCCGACCTGCCCGCGCGCCAGCACGCGTGGACCGCGTACCTGGCCAGTGACCTGCATGGCAACCCGGTACCGCCGCAGTTCAGCCGACTACTGTTCTTCGACGTCATCGGCACGCCCACCCCGGCCTACGCCCGGCTGCTCGAGGCCGCGCTGCGCACGCTCGAGCGCACCTTCCAGTGGATGCCGTCCGGGCTGCTGTTCACCGCCGGCTGGGGACCGTCCTACTTCACCGACGTGCTGCGCCTCACCTCGCCCGTCCCGGAGGCGAAGGCGATGTCGGACTTCGAGCAGCCCGCGATCGACGACTACCACCTGTGCCTGCACATCGCCTCCGACGACGAGACCCGACTGGCCGCGGTCGAGGCCGCTCTCACCCAGGGCACGCCCATCCCCTACTACACCGACGCCAGCGAGCCGCTGAACATCTCCAGTGCCCTGCGCCTGCGGGAGACGCGGACCGGGTTCGTCGGCACCGGACTGCCTGCCGAGCGCCAGGACACCGGAGGTATCCCTGCCGGCCAGCCCGTCCCCGGGGACGCGCCGCTGTTCATGGGGTTCAAGTCGGCCCTGCGCCGCAACCAGGCCAGCGAGGATGACGTAACGATCACCGACGGCCCGTTCACCGGCGGCAGCACGATGCACGCCAGCTACATGCGGCTGCGGCTCGACAGCTGGTACGGGCAGCTGTCGGAGCGCGAGCGCGTCGCCCGCATGTACGCCCCGCAGGTCACTCCCGAGCAGGTGGACACGTTCACCACCGACGCGGCCAGCGACCCCGGCCTGCTCGGGCAGGCGATCTCCCGCTACGGGGTGGTCGGGCACGCCCAGACCGCCGCCATCGCCCGCCGCCGGGGCAAGCCGATCATCTTGCGCCGCGACTTCGACACCACCGACGGCGGCCAGGCAGGACTGCACTTCGTGGCCCTCCAGCGCAGCATCGCGGACTTCGTCACCACCAGGAACGCGATGAACGCCACCAGCGCGCAACTGCGGAACCCGTCGATCACCGACACGGTGAACAACGGCATCAACCAGTTCATCTTCGTGCTCAAGCGAGGCAACTACCTGCTGCCCCCACGCGCCCAGCGCTCGTTCCCGCTGCTCTCGCCGGGTAACTAACGCTAGATCGGGCAACGTGATCGGCGGGGGTGTACTGGATCTCGCGAGTCTGCGCGGGTCGTCACGACACGGAAGGCGCGCAGCACCCGCAGATGCTAGAAGACCAAGGATCGACTGACGCCGAGGGCGGATCGTTTCACCGTTCCCTATGGCGATGCCGCTGTCGCTTGCGCTGACGACCCCTTGGTAGTTACCGGTGGTCAAGTCGAATCATGCCTACATCTCATGAGCCCAGCCCTGGATGTCCGTGTGGCCGGCCTCAGCACCGACTGTCAGGGCAGCCTGCCTGGTCACCTCGGCGGCACGTCGGTCTCCGGCGTCGTATTCGACGCATACGCGCTAGGCGTCTTCGTCAGCGTCGCGATGGTACTGCTTGGGCCTACCCGCAGCCACCGGGGCAGTTGTGGCCAGGCTCCTAGCGGCAGCTGCATGGTCCTCGCAACTAACACAAGCAGGTTTCTGCAATAAAGTTGTACTTGCATATAATTCGCAGCTATGGTTACGCTCTTAATGATCCCAGCGGGATCCAGGGCGCTTCCACGCCCCTGCCAGTTGAGGGAAGCAGGCTATGGCCACGGAGACCGTCACACCCAAGCTGCGCATGTCCACTCTGTTCCGGCAGTCCTTCAAGGCCATGACTGCCCAGGAGCGCCTCCGGGTCATCGGCATGTACGGCGCGATCTTGTTCCTGCACGTGCTGGGTTTCTTCATCTTCATCGTGTTCGTGGTTCCGGCCCATTACAAAGGGCTAGGGATCGGCCTGAGCCTCACCGCCTACACCCTCGGGCTGCGGCACGCCTTCGACGCCGACCACATCTCCGCGATCGACAACACCACCCGCAAGGTGATGAACCAGCGGCAGGGAACCGACAAGCCCCGCCCGTTCGCCTTCGGGTTCTTCTTCTCCCTTGGCCACTCCACCATCGTCGTCGCGATCGGCGTCGGCATCATCATCGCCGAAAGGACGGTCTTCGCCGCGGTCTCCAACGACGGCTCGGGCCTGGAGCAGTTCGGCGGGCTGTTCGGCACGATCGTCTCCGCCTCCTTCCTGTTCCTCATCGGCCTGCTCAACCTGGTGATCCTGGCCGGGATCATCAGGGTCTTCCGGGACATGCGGCGGGGCACGTACAACGAGGAAGAGCTGGAGCGCCAGCTGGACAACCGCGGCTTCTTCTACCGCTTCTTCGGCCGCTGGATGAACACCATCAACAAGGAATGGCAGATGTACCCCGTCGGGGTCGTCTTCGGGCTGGGCTTCGACACCGCGACCGAGGTCGCCCTGCTAGCCACCACCGCACTGCTGGCCTCGCAGCACATCGCCTGGTACGCGATCTTGTGCCTGCCGCTCCTGTTCACCGCCGGGATGACCCTGATGGACACCACCGACGGGCTGTTCATGAACCTCGCCTACGGCTGGGCCTTCTTCAACCCGGTCCGCAAGGTGTACTACAACCTCTCCATCACCGGCCTGTCCGTGGCCATCTGCTTCTTCATCGGCGGGATCGAGGTACTCGGCCTGCTCCCGGCCGAGATCCACAACTTCCCCCAGAACGGCTTCTGGGGCTTCGTGGAGAACTTCGACATCAACAAGGCCGGCTTCGTCATCGTCGGCATGTTCATCGTCACCTGGGCGGCGGCCATGCTCCTCTGGCGCTACGGCCACATCGAGGAGAGATGGACCGCCCGCCTCCAAGGCGTCAGCCCCCGCGCTCAAGACGAAGCCGAAGAGCTCATCATGACCAGAACCGACGCCGAAGAGCGCGTCCGGGGCAGCCAGCATCTACCTGATGAACGTACGTGAACGCCGCTCTCCCCCTCGGGCAAGCCGAAGCAGTCTCGGATCGCGCCGTGATCTGATGTTGACGACCGGTCGCCTTGAAGCCTGGGCAGTTCGGTGGCGCCGCCGGGGTGCGTATTTCGCAAGCGGGGCTGACCCCACGCGGCGGTCGACGCTCTGGGCGACAGCGGCGGTCGTCCACTGGATGCGGTCGACCAGGTTGGCGCGCAGGTGGCCCTACTCGACGGCGTAGCCAGGGCGTTGCAGAACACCGACCGCTTGCGCCGCTGAGTCGCCCCGGCTGACGCCTTCCCTTCCCAGGTCCTGGTGCACCCGCTAAGGGCCAACCGCACGGTCGCGGTGACCTCCAGCACGCTGACCTGCAGGGAGGCGCAGGTCGACCAGTCGAGGGCGGCAGCGATCTCCGGCGGCGGGCCCCAGTCGCGGGTGGCTGGGTTGAACGCCCATTCCATGTCGGGGCGAAACAGCACCGGCCCGCAGGCTGACTGATGAGCGGCCGCGCGGCACCGCCGTCACCGCCGTCGCGGCCGCGCGGAGGCTGCTTAGACCTGGCCACGCCCCCGGCGCGCCCCGTGGTCTAGAAGGATGGGGTGTTCCAGCAGGTGGGAGCCATCTGGGCCACTCCCCTCCGGAGCCGGGTGCGCAAGTTCGAATCTTGCTGGGGCGATTCGATCAGCCGTTCGGGATATTGCCGCTGGCCTGGCCCGGCAGCCCGGACCGGCGATGCGCCACGACTGACGCGATACGTCAGGAACGGACGCCCAGTGCCGCGTTCTGACAGCTTCTACGCCCCGGGCACGCCGATTTCCGTCGGTTCCGCGCGCTCGAGTAGCATGCCCCACCCGAGGCCCTGGAGGACGCGGAGATAGAGGCGACGATCGGCGGGCACGACGAATGGGGGCAAGCCGGTCGGCCCGGCGCCCGTTCGCACGACAACGTCATGGTCGAGCTGTTCGGCGGTCGGTGAGGATCGAGTGGACGTCGGCTGCCGTCGCGTCTGCGCGCCCCTACAGGGATGACCAAGACGGCATGCGCGCTACTGGCACGGCCATCGCGGCACTGACCGATGACCCCTATCCCCCGCCGCCCGACGGATTTCATCGGGCCGCTACCACCGGCTGCGAGCCGTGTCCTACCGGATCATGTACGTGATCGACGACGACGTGATCACGGTGGAGCGCGTCGACCGCCTCATGACGAAGTAACGCCGGGGGACGCTCCTAAGAGCGCCCAGGTTAGCTCCTGCTGCCGGGCCCGCCGGAGCCTCAGTCGCCCCTCCCGGGTCCGGATGGGGAGGCTGAGGCCCTCGTGCTTTGTCAGGGCGCTATCAAGCTGGCCTGCTACAGGTTGTTGGCGCAGGTGTCACCGTCGTTGTCGCTGTTGGTGCCGTCCGGGCAGGTGGTGTCGGACCACTTGGCCTTGGCGAAAACGGCCCCCGTCACGTTCGCGCCGTTCAGGTCGGCGTTGGTCAGGTTGGCCTTGGTCAGGTCGCCGTCGCTCAGGTTAGCCGCGGCCAGGTCAGCCTTGGCGAAGTTGGCGCTCACCAGGTCAGCGCCGCTCAGGTTGGCGCCGGCCAGGTCAGCCTTCTTCAGGATGGTCTTGACCAGGTCGGCGCCGGCCAGGTTCGCATTGGCGAGGTCGAGGTTGGTCAGGTCGCAGCCGGCCAGCGACGAGCAGACCACGGTGGTAACCACCTGGGTGAAGGGCGCGGACGTGCTGGCGGTGAAGGCGGGCGTGCCGTTAAAGTCGGCCACGATATTGTGCCCGCCGGCCGCGGTGGGAGTGACCGGGCAGCTGGCCGTGTTTCCCAACACCGGTACTGCCGAGCAGCCAGCCAGGGCCGAGCCGTTGTCGGTGAAGCTGACCGTTCCGCCGCCCGGTGCCGGGCTGATGCTGGCGGTGTACGTCACTGCCTGCTGCTCTACCGACGGCTCGGCTGAGGAGCCGACCGTGATAGCGGTGGCGGTTGGCGGGCTGATGGTCTGGGTCAGCGGCGCCGAGGTGCTGGCCGCGAACGAGGCGTCGCCGGAGTAGCCGGCGGTGACCGAGTGGGTGCCTGCGCTGCTGTAGGTGACCTGGCAGGTCGCCTGCCCGCTCCCATTGACCGGCTGCGCGCCGCACCCGGCGATCGTGGTGCCGTTGTCGGCGAAGGCCACGGTGCCGCCACCCGGCGCTGGGCTGACCGTGGCCGTGTAGGTGATTGCCTGCCCGGGGACCGACGGGCTGGCCGAGGAAGCCAGCGTAACGGCCGTATTTTTCAGCACCGGCAGCTCCACCACCCGGCTGTTGAAGGTGTCGGCGGCGTACACATCCCCGGCCGCGTCGACCGCCACCCCGATCGGGTCGTCTAGGCCGGTGAACGGCACCATGACCTGCTGGCTGGAGCCGGACGGCAGCTCCACCACCCGGCTGTTGAAGGTGTCGGCGAGGTAAATGTCCCCGGCCGCGTCGACCGTCACCCCGATCGGCTGGTCCAGGCCGGTGAACGGCAGTGTGATCTGCTCGCTGGAGCCGGACGGCAGCTCCAGCACCCGGTTGTTGCCTTGGTCGGTGACGTAGACGTCCCCGGCCGCGTCGACCGCCACCCCGCGCGCGGCGTCCAGGCCGGTGAACGGCACTATGGTCGTCTTGTTGGAGCCGGCCGCCAGCTCCACCACCCGGTTGTTGCCGGTGTCGGCCACGTAGACGTCCCCGGCCGCGTCCACCGCCAGCCCGGTCGGCTCGTTCAGGCCGGTGACCGGCACCGTGACCTGCTGGCCGAGCCGGGCGCAGCTCCAGCACCCGGTTGTTGCCGGTGTCGGTGACGTAGACGTCCCCGGCCGCGTCCACCGCCAGCCCGAGCGGGTCGTTCAGACCGGTGAACGGCAAAAGGACCGGCTCGGCGGATCCGGCCGGCAGCTCCAGCACCCGTCCGTTGCCGGTGTCGGTAACGTAGACGTCCCCGGCCGCGTCCACCGCCACCCTGTCCGGGTCGTTCAGACCGGTGAACGGCACGGTGATCTGCGTGCCGTAATCGGTTGCCGCCTGGGCCGCGGCCGCGGTGCCGACGGCCGCAGCTGCCGCGGTGCCCAGCCCCAACGCCACGGCGCCGGCCGTCGTCACGGTACATCGGAAAAAACTGCGCATGACTGTTACTCCCTGCTCCTTCGAAGGGGATGCCGCGGACTGGACGAACAAGCTGTTGTCATGCCACTCAGCCATCCGCGGGTAGCCGAGCGCGGTTTAGCGAGTCGGTACCGCCTCGCCGGGATGGTGTCACCGTCACAACGCAGCGTCAAGATAGGCGATCAATATTCACCGGCAAATCTCGCTGCCGACCAAAACGTTCTGCCGCCACCCTGACCATATGTCGAAGATCACCAATATTGCCGGCCAGCGAGAATCGAGGTGGATTTACCGTTGCCGCATATCTGTAGTGTTGAAAAGCAGCGGATGGCGCAGAAATACGGTAAGAATCGTTACCAGCTGCCCTTACGCTCCGGCACGCGGCGATCCTACGCGCGGTCACCGGCGACCAGTTAGGCGCGGTGCGGTCTCCGACCAGGACGTTGCCGGGGGTCCACTCGGTGCGGAGAAGGCAGGCGCCGGCGAATAGCTCCGGCGCGGCGGTATAGGACGCCCAGCGCTGTTCGGCTTCCTTGAGTTCCGTGTCCGGGCACGGTGTCTCCTGAAGCATTCGCAGCGTGGTCACGATTTTTGGTATGTCGGCGGAACCGCCGAGTCCGGTGTCTGGTTGTTTGCCAGTCCAGCCCTCATCCGGGGCGACGGAAGAGCCATCACCTCCGAAAACTAGGAGTCTCCCTAGGGTGCGGCGGCTGGGACGGGGCGCATTATCAGGGCATGGAAATCCGGTTGAGATTTCCGAGGTCCGGAAATCTGGATCTCGCAAACACGCCGTTCAGCCTTGAGCCGTCGCGGTAAAACCAAAGCCGCATTAGGGATAGCGGATGGTTCCGCACGCCCCGGAGTGCGGAACCATCCTGGCTGGGTTACGGCAGTGTCCCCACGTACGCGCACTCCACGACGTCGGGCGCGTACAGCGTGGCGGCGGAGACTTCGGTGCTGGAGACGCTCGGGTTGGTGTACAGGTTGATGTTGTCGCCGGAGTCCGGGTACACCGAGGCGGTCGTCCCGGCCGGGTTCTCCGCCAGGGCGAAGCAGTCGTTGAAGAAGACCTGGCCGTAATCCGCCAGCGCGCTCTGCTGACCGCCCACCTGCGGTGCCTCGACGATCCACTCGGCACAGCCGCCCGCCAGCACGCTGCCCTTCGGCGCGGTGAAGGTGAACGACGTGGTGGCGCCGGTGGTGCGGTTGGCGAAGTAGGCCTTGGCGGTAGTGGACCCCTGGCCCGTGGTGCACAGCAGCAGCGTCACCATGTCCCCCGGGGCGACCGGGAAGTTGCTGATCGCGTACGAGCCGCCCGGGTACCACTCCCACCAGGCGTAATAGCCGGGCTGGCCGCTGCCGGAAACCTGGCTCCCAATGCCGGCCTGGCACACCTCTCCCCCGCCGCTGCTCTCGACCGAGCCGTCGCCGTCGATCCCGATCCAGCTGGCGCAGAAGTACTCTCCGCTGGCGGTGGGTGCGGTCACGGCCGGGATAACCCAGTCGCCGTTGACCCAGCGGAACGAGTAGCCGGCCGGCGGGGTCACCACGGCGCCGGACCAGTTGGTCGAGACTTCCGTCCCGTCCGTGAGGGTGCCCTTGACGCGGGGGCCGTGCACGATGTCCGGCTTGTATTCGAAGGTCGGCGTGATGTAGTTGATCCTGCCCTTGAGGCTGCTCATGACCTTGTTCCACCGGGCCAGGTGGACCGGGTCCGCGGGCCGCGGCGGGAAGCCGTTCTTCTCCAGGTCGGCGTTGTCCGCGGTGAGCGGGTCGAAATCGGCGGCTGGGCTGTAGGTGGTGACGGTGATTCCGTTCGGCAATGACACGTCCATGGGGACGCCCCCTTTGTCTGTCGGCTGTGGGCTGTGGCGGCGCGGCCCCGGATGGGGCCGAAGCCCCTCGCCCGTGCTGCGCCGTCATCCCTACGGAGGGGCCGGCAACCGGTAGATACGTCCGATTAGGCAGCCGGGGGGTCGGCGGCGTTTCTGCCGGTCGGGCACGTGCTGCGCAGGCCACGGTCGAGGAAGCGGATCATCCAGTCGAAGGTCTCGTCGGCGTCGCCGCTCCACTGGAAGCCGTCGGCGGCTTGCAGGGTGGCGTATCCGTGGATGGTGCAGCGCACCGTGCGGATGGCGTGGACCATCTCGTCGTCGCCGATGCCGTACCCGTGCAGCACCGCGGCGATGGAGCCGAGGAAGCGGCTGGTGGCCGCCACCAGCGGGTCGTCCCGGCCGCTGAGCGGCTGGCCGGTGGTGGCGGCGTAGCGGCCGGGGTGGGCGATGACATAGGCCCGGATGGTGGTCAGCAGGGCGGTGAGCGCCTCCAGCCCGGACCGGCCCTGCAGCGCGTCGCGGATAGCCTCGCCCGCCTCGGTCACGGCCAGGGTGGCGACGCGGCGCCGCAGGTCGGCCAGGTCTTCGACGTGCTTGTAGAGCGACGGTGTGCGGATACCGAGCCGCTGGGCGACCAGACCCATGGTCAGCTCCTGGTAGCCGGCCTCGTCGGCCAACTCGGCGGCCGCGAAGACGACGTCCTGGCTGCTCAGCCCCGTTCTAGGCACCGGGGTGCTCCTGGCCGGCCGTGGCTCGGGCGATGTTGGGGTCAGGCATGCGCGTATTTTGCCAGAAACGGGATCACCAGCGCGGCGACCTGATCCGGGCATTCCGCGTGCGGGTAGTGCCCGGCACCTTCGATCATCGCCACCGTTCCCAGCCCGGCGGGCATGGCCGCGGTGATCGCCTCGCCCTCGGCCCGGGGGTCGGGGAAGTCGCAGTCCGCGCTGCCCATGATGATCAGGGCCGGGCAGCGGATGCCCGGCAGTTGCGCTTCCGCGTCGGCGGGCGTGGTCTTGAAGGTCTTGAGGAACTCGGCCATCCGGCCCGGCTCGGTCAGCTTGGCCCGCAGCGCTGCCGCGTACCCGGCGTAGTCGGCGGGCTTGGTCGGGTACGCCACGTCCAGGTAGCTCATCCACAGGCGCAGGCTGTGAAAGGCCACCACGCCGCCCAGCCGGAGCCCGCCCCGGCGGTACAGCCCGTTCCGCAGCAGCGCGCCCAGGTCGGTCTTCACGGTTCGGGTGAACGGGTTGATCTCCACGATGGCGCTGACCAGTTCCGGCTCCATGGCCGCCGCGATGGTGGCCGCCCCGCCCGAGATGGACTGTCCCACGATCACGGCGGGGCCGCCCAGGTGGCGGATCAGCGCGAGCAGGTCGCCGGCGATGTCGGTGCGGGAGATGGCTTCCTTGCCGGTGACCGACTTCCAGCCCATGCTGGACTCACCGTGCCCGCGCAGGTCCGCGACGGCGACCCGGTAGCCGGCCTGCGCCAGCCGGGGCGCCAGGAACCGGTAGGCCTGCCTGCGGTCGCCGATGCCGTGGGACAGCACGATCAGCGGACCCTGCCCGGTCACGTCGTAGGCGATACGGCCGCCCTCGATATCAGCGAACTCAGTCATCTTCGTTCTCCCCGCGAGCGTGAGTAAAGCTAACTTGATAGCCCTAAGGCTAATCTTATTAGCCATCAGAGTCAAGGCGTTAGCCAAGCGAGGGCGATGCTGGTGATCGCCGTGACCACCATCGCCGCGATGCCGACTAGCGCCGCCGTGGTGTAGGCGCCGTCGGATGGGAAGAGCTGGCCGGCCTCGGTGCCCGCGGCCAGCACGAGGCCGCCGATGGCGCTGCCGAGGGAGAACCCGACACTGCGCACGACCTGGTTGAAGCTCATGGCGCTCGAGGTCTCGCTCTGGGCGGTGACGGCCAGGATGACGCCGGGCATCGCGGCGGAGAAGCTGCCGACGCCGAAGCCGAGTAGCCCCATCGCCGCCAGGAGCTCAACCAGGTTCGATCGCGCCGCGGCGAACAGGGCGAAGGCGCCGAGCACGATGACGGCGCTGCCCGCCAGCAGCAGGGGCGCGCCAACCCGTGCGCGCAGCCGGGGCGTGAGCTTGCCGGCGACAAAGCCAAGCAGCGAGAACGGGACGAGGACCAGGCCGGCGCAAGGGTGCTGAGCCCGAAACCGTAGCCCGCGCCTGGCGGCGTCTGCGCGTACCGGGTGATGAGCGTGAGCAGGAGGTACATGCCGATGCCGCCGACCAGCATGGCCGCGTTGGCTCCGGCCACCGCCCGGTGCCGCAGCAGCCGGACATCGACCAGCGGTGCGGTGCTGCGGCGTTCGCAGACCGCCCAGCTGCACAGAACGAGGACCGCGATGGCCGCCAGGGCCAGCGCGAGGCCCAGGTGCCTGGTCCACAGGCTCGTCTCGCTCGCCAGCAGCAGGACGAGGAACAGCCCGCCGGCGAGGAGCAGCGCGCCGGGCAGATCCACCCGGGCGGAGCGCCCCGCGGGCGGGACGGGCATGCTGCGCAGGGCGGCCAGAAAGGCGGCGGCGGTGACGAACAGCCCGAGCCCGTAGGCGGCACGCACTCCCCCGAGTTCGGTCAGCAGGCCGGCCAGCGGGTAGCCGACGCCGATGCCGATGGTGGACGCCACCGAGAGCAGGGCGATGGTGGCCGCGCCCCGGTCCTCGGGCAGATGGTCGCGCGCGGCGCCCATCATCAGCGCGGTCAGGCCCAGGCCGACTCCCTGCGCGCCGCGGCCGACGAGCAGCCAGGCGAAGGGCAGCGGCGCGACGGTGAGCGCGCTTCCCGCCACCACGACGCCCAGCGTGGCGAGGATGACGCCACGGCGATGCGGCCCGGCCCCCAGGCGGCCGAGGACGGGCGTGGCGATGGCCCCCGTCAGCAGGGTGATCGTCAGGGTCCACTGCGCGCTGGCGAGCGACACCCCGAACGTGGTCGCCACGCTGGTGATCAGGGGCGCCCCGAGGCTGCCGACCGCGGCGACAACCAGGGCGATGAACAGCAGCGAGGGAACCAGCAACCGCGGTTCGGACCGAGTGTCCGGGGTGCTCACCGGTTCGTCTCGGTCATGATGTGGTCGAACAGGCCAGGACTGATACGGGTCCGCACGCCCGCTGCCCAGGGTTGGTCCAGCTCGGCGACCTGGAGGGCGGCCCCGTTGTTAAGCAGCATGCCGAAGGCCAGGAACGCCTTGACCGTCACCGGGTCGAGCCCGGTCGTGTCCGCGACCGTCTGCCACATCCGCCCGAAGCTGTCGCGCACCGCGTCGCGAACTTCGGGGTCGCCGCAGGCGGCGAAGCCCTGGAGCTGCAGCAGCAGCGAGGTACGGTCGGCCAGCATCTCGTTGTACTGCGCACCCATCCGGGCGAGCGCGTCGAGCCCGGTCTCGGCGCCGGCGGCAGTGCGCATCCCTTCGGTCAGGCGATCGAACGACGCGACCATCACCTCAAGGAACAAGGCCTTCTTGGTCCCGAACATGCGGAAGATGTAGGCCTGGGTGATCTCGGCCCGCCGGGCGATCACCTCGGTCGACGTGCCGTGCAGGCCGCCGTCGGCGAACTCCTCCGCCGCGATCCGCAAGATCTGCTGCCTGCGGTCCGCCCCGTTCATCCGCTGACGCCGCGCCACACGTCCATACCGCTATGTTACTAGTCACTAACTAGTAACTAAGGGGACCAGCATATCGACGTATCGACTTGGGGCGAAAGTTGCACGCTCCGACGCCCGCCCTATGATGATTTGTCGTTTTCGCGCCGTACAACTTCCGCCCTAAGTCATCACGGGGCGCCACAGGAGGGGGCGGGAGGAGCGCGGGAGAAATGTCACGGGGCGTTGCGCGAGGGCCGACCGCACCAGGCCGCGCGC
>CAVQOE010000033.1:0-198022 GCA_963714295.1 uncultured Actinomycetota bacterium
CTCCCGCGCCCCTATCCCGTCCCCGGTGCACGCGTACGTGTCCCCCAGGTGAAGCAGGACCATCGCGAGGTCGTACCGGTTCCCCATTTCCCGGTCGAGCGTGACCGCGTTCAGGAAGCACGTCACGGCGGCCCCGTGATCACCGAGCCGCTGCCACACCACTCCGAGGGTGTCCCAGGTGCCCGCCTCACCCGGGGAGTAGCCGATCGAGCGGCACAGTTCGATCGCCTGCAGGCAGTAGCCCCGTGCGGTGGAGAGCTCGCCCAGCTGCGCATTGTTCCAGGCGGACCCGTTCAGCGCGCTGGCCCGGACCAGCGCCATGTTCGGGTCGCCCGAGGCGTGGCCGGAGGACAGCGCGAGGGCCGAAGCGATCACCAGCAGCGCCTCGTCGTAGCGTCCTTGGTACTCGAGCGTCTGGCCGAGGATGACGTCGGTCCGCGCGAGCCCGAGATCATCGCCGAGCGACGCGAACGTCGACTGCGCCGACGACAGGCAGTCATGCGCCTCCTCGAACGCGCCCAGGCACATGGCGAACGCGCCCAGCCCGCGCTGCGCGTGCGCCTGCCCGCTCAGGTCGCCGCACCGCTGCGCGGCCAGCAGCGCCGTCCGCTGCAGCCGCGCGCCGTCGTACCAGTGCCCGCAGACGTTGTGGTAGGTCCAGAGCACCACCGGCAGCTGCCACGCGTGGGCGTCGAACCCGGCCGCCGCGGCCAGGGACACCACCTTGAGCAGCACCTGGTTCTCGGCCTCGAGCCAGCCCAGCGCGGCCGCCTTGCCGCCGAACGTCTCGGGCGTCACCCCGGCGGCGGCGGGCGGCAGCGCGATCAGCTCGCGCCCGGGGTAGAGCACGACATGAGCGCGGTGCGCGGTGTGCAGATAGTGGTCGAGCAGCCGCCGGGTGGTGTTCGCCGCGCCAGCGGCCGAGGTCGTCAGCGCCGACTGCTCGGCCGCGTACGCCCGGAGCAGGTCGTGGAACGCGTACCGCCCCGGCACGGTCTCGTTCAGCAGCGACGCCCGGGCCAGGTCGCGCAGTGCCACCCGCGCGGCCGGCAACGCGACCCCCGCCAGCGAGGCCGCGGCGGCCGCGCTGATGTCCGGCCCGGGATGGAGCCCGAGCAGCCGGAACATCCGCGCCGCGGCCTCCGGCAGGTGCCGGTAGGACAGTGAGAGCACGGTCCGGACGTTGGCCGCCGGATCCCCCACGTCCAGCGCGTCCAGCCGCCCGCCAAGCTCGGTGAGCTCGGCCGCCAGCGCGCCCAGCGGCAGCCGCGGCGCGGCGGCGGCCCGCGCGACAATGACGGAAAGCGCCAGGGGCAGGCGCGCGCACAAGGTCGCCAGCTCGGTTACGGCCCACGGCTCGGCGGCGGCCCGCGCCTCGCCCAGCCGCGCGATGAGCAGTTCATTGGCCTCCGCCGCGGACAGCACGTCCAGCTGGACGAGCACTGCCCCCTCGCGCGCGGCGAGCGCGGACAGCTCGCGCCGGCTGGTGACGATCACCAGGCACTCCGCCGAGGCGGGCAGCAGCGGGCGCACCTGGGCGACATCGGCCGCGTTGTCCAGCAGCACCAGCATTTTCCGGCCCGCCAGCAGCGACCGGTAGAGCGCGGCGAGGGATTCGGTATCGCGCGGTATCCGCTCCGGATGCACGCCGAACGCGTCGAGGAAGCCGCGCAGCACGTCCGCCGGGTCGGCCGGCTGCCCGGCGGCGGCATCGAACCCCCGCAGGTTGGCGTAGAGCTGCCCGTCGGGGAAGCGGTCGGCCACGTTGTGCGCCCAGTGCAGCGCCAGGGCCGTCTTCCCCACCCCGGCGGTCCCGCCGATGGCGGAGATGACAACGCCCGCGCCGTCGCCCGCGCTGGCGGGCGCGCCGCCCAGCACCGCGTCAAGCGCCGCGAGCTCGGCCGCCCGCCCGGCGAAGTTCGCGACCCCGGCCGGGAGCTGCCGCGGCACCGTCCCGCCGCCGGGGCCGCCGTCGCCTGCCGCGGGCTCATCGGCCCCGGCGCCCTCGCCCCCGGTCCGGTAGCGGGCGACAATCTCGGTGCCGGCCGACTCCGGCAGCCCGAGCGCCCGCGCCAGCGCCCGCACCGAGCTCGGGTACGGCCGCCGCGTCCGCCCGCGCTCCAGATCGGCGATGGCGCGCACGGAAACCCCGGACCGTTCCGCCAGATCCTCCTGGGTCAGCCCGGCAGCAACCCGCTGCTTCCGCAGCCACTCGCCCGGCCGCGCTTCACTCATGATCACCACCCGACCGTGACCATCCCGTCACGGACAGCCTATCCCGGCTCCGATGGCCGGCAAAGCTCCCCAGCCCACAGGTTCAGATGCCCCCAAGCCGGTCACCCCGAACCGGCCGCAGCCCCCTTGCGGCCAGCGGAAGAGAGCAAAACCGTCCCAGAAATCTCTGTGGTCACAGCAAGATCGTTTTGCAAGCGATGTACCGAATGTGATGGTTTGGCGGCAAGCGGTTGCGGTCTCTGTCAGCATGGCTATCGGTAACCGGTTGGAATGTCTGCGTGGCTAACCCCTCAAGTCGCGCCCGCCGGGAACCAGGCCGCATATGAAAGGGTCGCCGTGTCATCCTCCCCGGCTCCCCGTCCGTCCTACCGCTCTGTCTTCGCCGTGTCCGAGTTCCGCGCCCTCTGGCTCTCTTATGTACTGTCCGCCGGCGGCGACCGGCTGGCCCTGGTGGCGATGACGCTCCTGGTCTACGCCCGTTCCAAGTCCCCGCTGCTGGCGGCGATCACGTTCGCCTCGGGCTTCGTGCCGTACCTGCTCGGGAGCCTTTTCCTTTCCGGTCTGGCCGACCGGCTGCCCCGCCGTACCGTGATGGTCGCCTGCGACGCGGCCCGCGCCCTGCTCGTCTGCGCGATGCTGGTGCCCCGGATGCCGCTCGGCGCGCTGATCGGCCTGCTGTATCTGGTGACCGTGATCCAGCCGCCGTTCGACGCGGCCCGCTCCGCCATCATCCGCGACATCATGGATGCCAGCCGGTATCCGCTGGCCGCGGCCGCGCTCCAGTCGACCACGCGCGTGGTCCTGGTGGCGGGTGCGGCGATCGGCGGTCTGGTGGTGGCACTGTTCGGTGCGCGGCCCTGCCCTGGCCGCGGACGCGGCCACCTTCGTCGCCTCGGGACTGCTGATCCTGGCTCGGCATCCGCGCCCGCCCGGCCGCCGCTTCAGGCGCTTCGACGGGGGACCCGTTCCGGCAGTTGCTCGGCGGGGCCAGGCTCGTCTTCGGCGACCCCAGCGCTCCGCACTGTCATGTGCCTCGGCTGGCTGGCGGCGTTCTACGAGGTCCCCGAGGGCCTGGCGGCGCCGTACGCGGCGAAGCTCGGGGGCGGCGCGGTCGCCGCGGGCCTGCTGATCGGCTACCTCGCAGCTGGGCGCGGCGGTGGCGACGCCGGTATTCACTAAGAAGATAGGCCCGCTCACGCGCTTGCGCTGGATGGGCCCGATGGCCGTGCTCAGCTGCGCTGTGCTGGTGGTGGGCATTGCCCGCCCGGGTCTAGCGCCCTCGATGGCGCTCTTCGCCCTGTCCAACCTGTTCGCGATGTATCAGATCGCCGCGAACACCGCGTTCGTCGAGCGGCTGCCGAACGAGCGCCGCGCCCAGGCCTTCGGCCTTGCCAACGCGGGTCTGGTAGTCGGTCAGGGGGTGGCTTTCGCGATAGCTGGAGCGGCCGCCGAGGTGGTACCTCCCTCGGCGGTCGTAGCTCTCAGCGGGGGAATCGGTGCCCTTGTCGCCTGCGGTCTAGCGCTCCGGTGGCGGCGAATGTCGCCTGCCGTCGGTCGTCACACTGCGAGACATCTTGGCCGAGAGGCCTCGCTTACCAGGCCAGGCACCTATCCATGCGGCTCGTTCTAACTAGGGATTGGCTGATGATGATCGGTCAGGCTACCGGGTCCAGGTGTCGCGCATGTCGGCTCCTCCTCTCCGGGGATGTGCCGGATGAGACACTGGCAACATCAGAACCAGATGATCTCGCGCATTAACTTGACCCTCCTGCGTAACAGCAGATGCCTCTTGTCCCGGCGCCTACTTCTTTTTCTCTGGCGCGAATTCGTCTCTCCCGCCTCCGCGTCATCGCTTGTTAAGAACTATTAAGCTCCGCCTTGTCCCGGCTTGTTCGGAAATCTCAGTGCAATAGTTACCTCGTCCGGCAAGATGGGTTATGGTAGCTATACGCAGCTAGTCATTTACGGTAAGCAGCTACTAGAAGCCAGTAACAGGCGTCACAAACGGAACGGTGGATCATGCAGGCGTCGTCCCTTACCAGCCGCATCAGGCGCGGCATGGCCGTCAGGGACTGGGCATGGTGGCAGCTTCCACCGCTGCTTCGCTGGTACGTCGCCACACCACCTGTTCTCGCCATTCTGGCTATAGCCTTCGGGGCTGTATGGACCGACTGGCGCCTCTCTGATGTCGCGAAGTTCCTGCTGCTGCTGTGCTGCGGAATGATCTCGGTCGCGGCTACGCCGCGAATCATGTATGCGTATCCCGGGCTCACCAGAGATTTCGGTGCGGTATGGGTGCTGCCCGCCGCTATTCTGCTGCCGCCCATATACGCGGTCCTAATGCCGATACCGATGTTCGCTGTCATGTGGTGGTTCGTGCACCGAGGGGTGCTGTACCGGACCGTATTCACGTGCTCATCAATGGGGCTGACTTACGCATCGGCATCGTTCATATTCCGCGCCTTCCCCGCCTCTTTCGCCGGCGGTGAGGTGGGGTCGCAGCTGCACGCCCTGACCTGGGTAGTTACGGTTGTGATCTGCAACATCATCGGGAGCCGAGGCCATCACTTCCTGATCGTCGGGGCGGTCAAACTGTCCAACCCGAAAGTACGGATCCGTGATATAGAGCTTAATCGGCAGGCACTGCAAGGGGACTTTGTCGAGCTTGACCTTGGTGTTCTGATCACGCTGGCGATAGCGCTTTCGACAACGCTCGTGATCATCGCCCTCCCGACGGTTTTGCTCGTCCGCCGGTTCATCGTTTACCCCGTGCTCGAGGCCCAGTCCCGCGTTGATTCCAAGACCAGCCTGCTGAACGTATCCACCTGGGAAACGGAAGCAGAGAACGAGCTCCACCGGTCAGTAAGATCGCGGCACCCGGTGGCCCTGTGCCTGGTCGATATCGACCATTTCAAGCAAGTCAACGACACCTATGGCCACCTGGTCGGGGACCGGGTACTCAAGGCAATCGCCCAGTCCCTCACCTCGCAGTCCCGCGACTACGACCGGGCCGGCCGGTTCGGCGGCGAAGAGTTCGTGCTTCTGCTGGCCCAGACGGGCGAGGCCGACGCCGTCAAGATCGCCGAGCGGCTCCGGGCCCACGTCGAGTCCCTGGCCGTCCCGGTCGACGACCGCCCCGACGCCCCGGTCGTCAAGGTCACGATCTCCATCGGCGTCACCGCGCTGGGCCGCGGTGAGAAGCACGAGCTGACCGACCTGCTGGCGGCCGCGGACTCCGCCCTCTACCACGCCAAGAGGCCGGCCGTAACCGCGTGGCGGTGGCGACCCCCCAGCGCGACATGGGCCTGGACACCTTCAGCGCCCACCTGGCAGACGACCAGCGCCCGGTGGCGGATCCCCGCCCGGCGCCGGCGGCGCAGTCTCCGCGCGTCGTCCAGGTCCATGTTCAGGCCAACCCGACCCCCCTTTCTTTATGCCAAAATAGGTCACTCTCCGTGCCCGCTAAGCCACAAGACGAATGCGATTCCCTCAAATAGTGGCTTAGCCGCAAAACCCAAAACCCCTGCACCCGCGCTATGCGATGCACCTCGCGGCCGCTCTTAGGTAATGCCTCAGGGCCGGGTCCCGTTGGCCGCACGAGCGCGTTCCGTGACCGCGGGGGGAACGTAGCGCCAGCCGATACTGGCGGCGTGGTCGCCGGTCAGGAACGCCAGCGTCATCGCCATCTGCTCGATATCGAGCAGCCGCAGCCGGTCAAGGCGCCCGCGCCCTGAAGCGTCGGACCGCGGCCGGAAATCATCAACGGCTAGCGAACTTTTCACACAAAAATTCTATCGAGAAGGGGCTCTACGGCAACGACCATCGGCCCCCGGGGCGGGCGTGTCGCGTCGGGCTGCCCCGGAAGCCGTCGGATAGCCGATTTTTCGGGTAAGCTCACCAAACAGGTGGGCGAGAGATGCGTTTTCTTGCCCGAAATCGGGCAAGATCTAGCGAGTAACGCCAGAGGCGGCGTAGGCTGCCTCATAGGCGACAAGAACAACTAGATACGGCGCGCCCATGGACGAGACGTACCCGCAGGACCTGATCCGCAATGTCGCGGCGAGCACCGGGCTACCCGAGGCGACCGCGTCGCGGGTGGTCGCGGACGTCGCCGCCTACTTCGGCGAGACCGTCGGCCAGTTCGTCACCCGGCGGCACGCCGAGCTCCAGGGCAAGAGCAACAAGCGCAATGACGACATCTGGCCGCAGCTGGCGGCGGAGCTCAAGGCCCGCCGGTTCAGGGCGGAGGAGCTGACCGAGCGCCAGCTGCGCCGGATCGTCTATGGCTGACAGCGGGACAGCAGGCAGCGGAGCACAGCAAGAAGTCGGGGCAGGACGAGGAAAGGACACGGGAACGTGTGCGGGATCGTTGGATATGTGGGCAAGCGCGACGCGACGCCCGTCCTTGTCGAAGGACTGCACCGGCTCGAATACCGGGGGTACGACTCGGCCGGCCTCGCGGTCATCAGCCGGGGCAGACTCCAGATCACCAAGACCTCGGGCCGCGTGCAGGACCTGCGCGACAAGCTGGCCGCCCGGGCCGGCACCAGCGCGAGCAAGCCGACCATCGGCATCGGCCACACCCGCTGGGCCACCCACGGTGAGCCGAACGAGACCAACGCGCACCCGCATACCGACGCCGCCAACCGCATCGCGGTGGTCCACAACGGCATCATCGAGAACGCCGAACTCCTGCGTGACCAGCTCCAGGCGAGCGGCGTGCACTTCACCAGCGACACCGACACCGAGGCGCTCGCGCACATGATCGCGGCCGAGTTCACCGCCGACGAGAGCGTGACCCTGGAGGACGCGGTGATCCGCACCCTGCGCAAGGTCGAAGGCGCCTACGGCCTCGTCGTCCTCGACACCAAGAACCCCGACCAGCTCGTCGTGGCGCGTAACGGCAGCCCCATCGTGCTCGGCCTCGGCAACGGCGAGATGTTCGTCGCCTCCGACGTCTCCGCCCTCGTCCGCTACACCAAGCAGGTCATCTACCTCGAGGACGGCGAGGTCGCGACGATCAAGGCGGCCGACTACCACACCACCACGGTCACCGCCAGCGGCACCGAGGACAGCAGCATCAAGACGCCGACCACGGTCGACGCCGACGCCGACGACTACGAGCTCGGCCAGTTCAGCGATTACATGCGCAAGGAGATCCACGAGCAGCCGGAAGCGATCCGCCGGGCCCTGCGGGGCCGGCTCGAGGAGCGGTTCGCCACCGCCCGGCTGGGCGGCGTCCGCCTCGATGCCCGCGAGCTGAGGAACATCAAGAACGTTAAGTTCCTCGGCTGCGGCTCGGCCTACTACGCCGGCCAGATGGGCGCCGCCCTGGTCGAGGAGCTGGCCCGCATCCCGGCCGACGCCGAGCCCGCGAGCGAGTTCCGCTACCGGTCACCGGTCGTCGACCCCGACACGCTCTACGTCGCGGTCTCCCAGTCCGGCGAGACGATCGACACGCTGATGGCCGTGCAGGAGCTCAAGCGCAAGGGCGGCCGGGTCATCGGCGCGGTCAACGTCGTCGGCTCGGCCATCGGCCGCGAGTGCGGTCACGGGATCTTCCTGCACGCCGGCCCCGAGGTCGCGGTCGCCTCGACCAAGGCGCTGACCAACATGGCGGTCAACTTCGCCCTGCTGGCGCTGCTGCTCGGCCGCGTCCGCGACCTGTCCTCGGCCAACGGCGAGCGTATCGTCAACGGCCTGCGCAATCTGCCCGCCCAGGTATCGGCCATCCTGGCCGACGACGATCCGATCGCGACGGTCGCCAACCGCTACGCCGACGCCGACCACATGTTCTTCATCGGCCGGGTCCGCGGCTGGCCGGTGGCCCGCGAGGGCGCGCAGAAGCTCAAGGAGATCTCCTACGTGCACGCCGAGGCCTACCAGGCAGGCGAGCTCAAGCACGGCCCGCTGGCGCTGATCCAGCCGGACATGCCGAGCGTGGTGATCATCCCGTCGGACGACCTGATCGCCAAGAACATCTCCACGATCGAGCAGATCAAGGCCCGCGGCGGCCCGGTCATCGCCATCACCAGCGCCGGCATTCCGGATGGGCTGGCCGACGCCACGATCCGCGTCCCGCGCTCCGAGCCGGAGCTCGAGCCGATCCTGTTCAACATCCCGCTCCAGCTGCTCGCCTACCACGCCGCCGCCAAGCTCGGCCGCGACATCGACAAGCCGCGCAACCTGGCCAAGAGCGTCACCGTGGAGTAGCGAGCGCATCGCAACGGTTCGTTCCACATCCTCTTTTTGGAACGGGCCGTTGCTTCGCGCTGCCCGCCCCGGGTCCGCCTGCGCGGCCCGGACCTCGCTAGTGGTGCGGGACCGGCTCGAGCTCGATCCCCATCGCGATGCGCATCGCGTCGCCGATTTCCGCGGGGACGAGCTGCGAGCACCAGACGACCTTGCCGCCGTGCGTGCGGCGGGAGCCCCAGCGCGCGGCCAGCTGGGAGACGACGTGCAGGCCGCGGCCGCTCTCCGCGTCCCGGTCGACCTGGAGCACCCGGGGCAGCGCCGGGGAGGGGTCGTGCACCTCGCAGACCAGGGAGTCCGGCTCGAGGATGAGCCGCAGCTTGGTCTCGCCCTTGGCGTACTTGAACGCGTTGGTGACCAGTTCGGAGACCAGCAGCTCGGTGGCGGGGATCAGGTCCTCCAGGCCCCAGCGCTTGAGCGGGTCCCGGACGAAGGCCCGGGCCTGCCGGACCGAGGACATATCCGGCTCAAGCGCCAGCTCTATCCGGTGGTCCTCGGGAATCCGCCGGAGCTTGGCGATGAGCACCGCGATGTCGTCGCGCTTGGCGTCGGAGTAGACGCCGTCCAGGGCGGTCTTGCAGAGGTCTTCCAGGTCCTTGTCCGGCGCGCCCTCGCCGAACGCCGACTCGAGGCGCTCGAGGCCCTCCGAGATGTCGCGGTCGCGCGATTCCACCAGCCCGTCGGTGTAGAGAACGAACAGCGATCCGTCCTCGATCTGGTGCCGTGTCGTCTCCACGATGCCGTCCTCGATGATGCCGAGCGGCGGGGACGGGGAGACCTCGAGGTACTCGTTGGTGCCGTCCGGGCGGACCAGCAGCGGCGGCAGGTGGCCCGCCACGGCCAGCTCGATCTCGCCGGTGACCGCGTCGTAGACCGCGTAGGCGCAGGTCGCGAAGTGCGGCTCGCGCTCGCCGATGTTCTGCATGAGCTCGTCGAGCTGCTGCAGCGATTCGGCCGGCGGCAGCTCGAGCATGGCCAGGGTCTGGATCGCGGTGCGCAGCCGGCCCATGGTGACCGCCGCGCGGACTCCGTGCCCGGCCACGTCGCCCACCACCAGCGCGACCCGCGCGCCGGGCAGCCTGATCGACTCGTACCAGTCGCCGCCGACCTCGACCAGCTCGCTGCCCGGCAGGTAGCGGTGCTTGACCTCGATCGACGAGGGGTAGGTGAGGCCGGTCGGGAGCATGGCCCGCTGCAGCGTGAGCGCGGTCGCGTGCTCCCGGTTGTACCGGGTGGCGTGGTCGAAGAAGACCGCCTGCCGGCTGGCGAAGTCCATCGCCATTTCCATGTCGTACCGGTCGAACCGGCGGGTGCCCGGCTCCCGGAAGCAGCAGAACAGGCCGACCACGGTGCCCTTGGAGATCGCCGGGAGCAGCAGCATCGACGTCTCGGAGAGCAGGCCGCTGACCGGCTTGCGCCGCCAGGCCCGCGCCAGCTTCTTGGCTGCCTCGGGGGTGATGGCCAGCTCGAGGACGGGCTCGCCGGACGCGATGCACCGGGTGTAGGGGGAGCCGTCGGGGTAGCGCAGGATCTCGCCGACCGGGAACGCGGCCTGCCAGGCCGGGTTCTCCCGGTCGTGCTTGACGTGCAGCCGGCGGAGCGGGACGTTCGCGTCGGAGTGCGCGGGCACCTCGTTGTCGCCGATCAGCGATTCGAGCACCAGCACCTCGGCGGCGGTGCAGAAGGCGGGCACCAGCTGCGCCGTCATCTTCTTGGCGAGGTCGCTGAAGTCGAGCGTGTCCTCGTCGGAGAGGGCGGAATCGCGCAGCAGGACCTCGCGCATCAGCGCGGGCTCGACGAACCGCTCGCCCGAGGGGATCGGGATCTGCAAGATCACGAAGGCGGCCACGTCACTGCCGCCCGCCTGCATCGGCCGGGCGGTGACCACGGTGCTGGCGACGGTGCCGTCGGCCAGCGCGATCGAGAGCATGTCGTTCGCCTCGCGGTCGGACTTGATCGCCTCGAGCAGCGACGCGACCACGAGCACGGAAGCCTTGTCGGGGGAGACCGGCGCGCCGCCGTCCTTGGCCGGGGTGGCGGTGATCTCGGTCAGGTGGACGCCGATCAGCTCGTCCACCCGGCGGGCCAGAATTTTGGGAGCCGTCCGGTCATGCTGGACAATCTGACCTGTCCGGTCGATGCCGAGGATGAGCGTACGCACCGATGGTGACGCGGTTGGGCTCACTGTCACCGGCGGTGCCTTTCGGCTCACCTTCTTGCCGGGTGTCACGGGCGACTCCTGGATGTTCGTGCATGGCGCGCTCTCGCCATTATGGGCTACCCGGAGGCGCATCTGAGCGCGCTTCCGATTCTTCCCAATTACGGGTGTTTGCCCCAATATGTCACGATTTCCCGGGGGAGGATGGGTCATCTGGGGTACTGAGCGCTTACCGCGGCGCGGAATTTTCTTTTACTGGGACAGGGTGGTGTTCTGCGCCGAGGCCGTGGCGACGATTCCCTGGCTGGTCACGGAGACCGAGCGGACGACCAGGCCGGCCTGCAGCTGCGGTATGTCGAAGGTGTAGGACGACGCGAGGCTCGATCCGCCCAGCAGCGACGCCAAGCCCGCCAGGCCGGTCAGGTTGCCGACCTGAACGGTGATCTGGCTCGCGCTGGTCTGCTCGATCTTCCCGGTGGCGCCGCCGAGGGACGAGTTCAGCTTGATCGCGTCGGGCCCGTCGGCCGGGTCGGCGGTGACCGTCAGGCCCGGCACCGGCACCAGGTTGGTAATCGTGCTGAACGAGACCACCACGATGCCGTTGATCTGGCTGATCGTCGCGCCGTTGAACGACGCGTTAGGGTGCACCCCGGTCGCCGTGGCGTGCAGGCTGCTGATGTCCACCTGCTTGACCGTGAAGTTGCTGGCGTTGATGTCGATCTGCTTCAGGTCGCGCGCGGCGACCTGGGTGAGGAAGGGGAACCCCTTGATGCTCACCGACGGCTTGACCCCGAGACCGGAGGAGTCGATCTTGCTGGCGATCGCGCTCTCGGCGTAGGCCCTGGCGCCGAAGTCGGCCGCGATGAGCAGGCCGACTATCACGATGAGGGTGATGACCAGCCCGCGCCCCCGGTGCCTGCGTTTCCTGGGCCGGGATGGCCCGGGCGGCGGCTGCTCGCCGTACCCGGACGACCCCTGTCCGTAGGCGGGCGGCTGCTCCGGCCAGCCGGCCTGCGAACGTGGCTCGTAATTGCTCACGCGTGAGCTCCCCTCAGTGGACCGGCTGATGCGTTTATACCGGTACCCGCCCGCAGGCTACCCCGCATTGTCACGGGTATCCCGACTTCTGCCGGTATCCCGCGGATCCGGCTGGTTATCGCGGGGCGGGGAACGGCTGGCTGTTGATAGCAGTTCACTTGCTGAAGGTTGCGTTGGTCGCGGCGGCTGAGAGGGTGAGCCCGCTGCCGTTGAGCGTCAGCCCGGTGATCCGCAGGCTGGGCGGGACGCCCGCCGGGAGGTTGATCGGGAACGACGCGGACGAGCCGAGCAGCGAGCCGACCAGGCCGCCAACGGTCGGCAGCTCGACCGTGATCTGCTGCGGCCCGGTCTGCTTGATCTCCACCACCCCGCTGGCGCTCGCCCCGAGCACGGTCCCGGTGACCTTCAGCCGGTCCGTCCCGTCGGGCACCGCCGTCAGCGACGCGGCGTCCCCCAGTTCGCTGGAGATGCCGCCGGTGAGCGAGCCGAGGGGGATGAAGGCGGTCGCGGTCAGCTGGTCGATCGTCGCGCCGTTCCACGACGAGTTCAGGTGCATGCCGATGATCGTCGCGTTCAGCGAGGCGATCGTGACCGGGCCGGCCGGCACGTTGCTGGCCGTGATCACGACCTTGCGGAAGTCCTTGGCGGCAACCTGGGTGAGGAACGGGAACCCCTCGATGTTGACCGACGGCTTGACCGGGAAACCGTTGGCGGTGAACTGGTTCGCCATGTCGTTCTCGGCGATCGCCTTGCCCACGAAGTTGGCGATCACCAGCAGAAGCGCCAGCACCAAGATGATGAACAAGGCGATGACCGAGTGGCGCACGCGGTGCCGTCGGCGCGGCTGCGGCGGCGGCGGCGCGTCCTGGTAGCCGCCCTGGTATCCGCCCTGATCTTGCTGCCATCGCGGGGCTGGCGGCCGATCCTGCTGCCACTGAGGCGGGCTGCTGCCACGCAGCGGCCTGTTGCGGAGTCGGCTGCCGCTGCGGGTCCTGCTGTGGTTGCGGCGTCGGTTGCCACTGCGGCTCCTGCCGGGTCTGCGGGCTTGGCTGCCACTGCGGGTCCTGCCGGGTCTCCGGACTCTGCTGCACTGCGGCTCCTGCCGGGTCTCCGGACTCTGCTGCAACTGCGGCTCCAGCCGGGTTGGCGGACTCTGCTGCATCTCCGGGTCCGGCTGCGGCTGTGACGGGGGCCGGATCGGCTGGGTTGGCTCGGAGCTCATGGTGGTCTCCCGTCGGGTCAAACGGCCGCCGCGCAAGCGAATACAAATATCGACAGATATCGACGTGTACGGGAAAACCCCGCACTGTAGTTATAGTTCACCAGATTACGGATTACACGCGCGAGCTCTAGACTCTGAGCAGGCCGCGTTGGTAACGATCGGGGTGTTTTGTGAGCGGGAGGAAATTCGGCCGTGGGGATGCAAATGGCGCCCGGCACGCGTAGCGCACCTCCACTGCTGGTCCGCACCGTGCGCACGACGCACCGGCTGGAGAGCGGGCCGCAGTACCGGATCGGGCGCGACGAAAACGCGGACATCCCGGTGAACGACCCGCGGGTCTCCTGGGACCACGCCGTGCTGTACGCGGCGGGCGGCGGCTGGGTGCTCGAGGACCAGGGCAGCAGGAACGGAACCTTCCTCGGCGCGGAGAAGGTCTCCCGGCTGGACATCACCGGCCCGTGCGTCATACACGTCGGCAATCCCGAGGACGGGCCGGTGCTCCGCTTCGAGATTGAGCAGCTGGCCGAGGCGCCGCCGTCTCCGTCGTCGCGGCCGTCGCCGTCGGCGTTGAACGGCTGGGACCAGCCCGACCCCAATGCCTCCCTGCCCGGGGTGGACCGCGAGCCGACATCGCGCATCCAGCTGCAGGCGGCGCGGGTGATGAAGATCGGGCGCCGCCCGGACAACGACATCGTCCTGGCCGACCTCGGCGTCTCCAAGCTGCACGCCGAGCTGCGGATGTCCCCGACCGGGCGCTACCAGATCTTCGACCTCGGCAGCCACAACGGCACCTACGTCAACGGCAACCAGGTCAACCAGGCGGAGCTGACCGAGGACGACATCGTCTCGATCGGCCACGCGACGTTCCGGCTGGCCGGCGGCGTGCTGCAGGAGTACATCGACGAAGGCGACGTCCCGTTCGAGGCGATCGACCTGCGGGTCACCGTGCCCGACGGCGGCAAGCAGAAGGTGCTGCTTGAGGGCGTCTCGTTCCCGCTGGCCGAGCGCTCCATGATGGCCGTGATCGGCCCGGCCGGGGCGGGCAAGTCCACCCTGCTCAACGCGCTGACCGGCAAGAAGCCGGCCAACACGGGCAGCGTGTACTACGACTACCGCGACCTGTACGACAACTACGACGAGCTCAAGCACCGGATCGGGCTGGTGCCGCAGGAGTCCGTCACGCACGACCAGCTCACCGCCAAGTCCGCGCTGGGCTACGCCGCCGAGCTCAGGTTCCCGCCCGACATCACCGAGGCCGACAGGAACGAGCGGGTCGACGAGGTGCTGGGCGAGCTGGAGATGACGCCGCACGCCAACACCCGCATCGTGCGCCTGTCCGGCGGCCAGAAAAAGCGCGTCAACATCGGGCTCGAGCTGCTGACCAAGCCCAGCCTGCTGTTCCTGGACGAGCCCACCTCGCCGCTCGACCCGCACCTCAAGCGCGAGCTGTTCGGCCAGATGAAGAGGATGACGGAGAACGGCCAGTCCGTCGTGGTGATCACCCATGACGTCGAGTCGAAGCTGATCGACCAGTGCGACCGGCTGATCGTACTCGCGCCCGGCGGCCGGATGGCCTACTTCGGGCCGCCCGCCGAGGGGCTGCGGTATTTCGGCAAGGAGGACTGGGCGGACGTCTTCCAGGCCTTCGCCGACGACCCGGCGGAGGACTGGGCCGGCCAGTTCCGGAACTCGGCCGAGTACCACAAGTACGTGTCGTCGCGGCTGTCGGTCCAGCAGGGGCAGCAGCAGTCGCGGGCCCAGGTGACCGGCGAGGACGCCAAGCCGCGGCGCCGCGGCAGCGTCACCCAGGTGTTCACCATGGCGCGCCGCTACGCGCGGGTGCTGTCGGTGGACCGGGGCTACATGATTTTCGCGGTGGTACTGCCGATCATCCTCGGCGGGCTGCTGCGGATCATCCCGTCGAGCCACGGCCTCGGCGGCGCCGCGGGACAGAACGCCGGTGCCCAGACGCAGCTGCTGATCCTGGTCATGGCGGCCTGCCTGGCCGGCACCGCGAACTCGATCCGCGAAATCGTCAAGGAACGCGAGATCTACGAGCGGGAACGGATGACCGGGCTGTCGGCCGGCGCCTACCTGATGTCCAAGGTGCTGGTCCTCGGCGTTATCAGCGTGGTCCAGGCGCTGCTCATCGTCATTATCGGCCTGGCGGGCACGGAGATGCCGGCCAAGGGCGCGCTGATACCGGGGCCGCCGCTGATCGAGATCGCGATCAGCGTGGTGATCCTCTGCGTGGTGTCGATGCTGCTCGGCCTGCTGATCTCCACCCTGGTGAGCAAGAGCGACCAGACCATGCCGGCCCTGGTGGTGGTCACCATGCTCCAGGTAGTGCTCTCCGGTGGCGTGTTCGCGCTGAATTCCGGCCCGGAGGCCTGGGTAGCGATGCTCGCCCCGGCCCGCTGGGGCATGGCCGCCTTGGCCGCGACCATCAACCTGAACGTGCTCACGCCGCCCAACCCGCTCGCGCCGGTCAAGCCCGACGCCCTGTGGGCGCATACGCCGGAGCAGTGGCTGAACGACATCGGGGTCCTGATCTTCCTCGGCCTGATCTTCCTCGGCATCGCCGGCTTCCGGCTGAGCAGGATCGGCCCGCGACGGCGGAAGGCGGCCGCCACCGCGGAGAGACAGTGGGCCAGCCCGGAGCCAACCCCGGCCCGTTCCATCTAGTCCTGATTCTGGGTTCTTGACGGGAACAAGCCGGTTTGAGGGTGTATTAAGTACTTCGTGAAGTTCGCGCTGCCGGTCCGGCCCGTCAACCAGAAGGTCGTCGTCAGCGCGGTATTCGTCGCGGCCATGTTCATGAACATCATGGACGGAACCGTGGTCAACGTCGCGCTGCCCACGCTGAGCAGGTACTTCGACGCGCCGATCAGCTCGGTCAGCGGGGTGGTGACCGCCTACCTGGTGGCGCTGGCGGTGGCGATGCCGGCCTCGGGCTGGGTCGGCGACCGGTTCGGCGGCCGGAACGTCATGCTCGCCGCGATCGGCCTGTTCACCGGGGCTTCCGCACTATGCGGGGTGGCGACCTCACTGCCCGAGCTCATCGCCTTCCGCGCGCTGCAGGGCCTCGGCGGAGGGATCCTCGTCCCGGTGGGGATGACCATGATCACCCGGGTGTTCCCGCCGGCCGAGCGGATCAGGGCCAACCAGATTCTGGTCGTGCCGACCCTGCTGGCGCCCGCGCTCGGACCGGTGATCGGGGGCGCGCTGGTGGACGGGCTGTCCTGGCGCTGGATCTTCTACGTCAACCTGCCGATCGGGCTGGCCGCGGTCACGGTCGGGGCGCTGTTCCTGCCCCGCGGGTCCGAACACGCGGCGGGCCGCTTCGACCTGCCCGGCTTCCTGCTCGCCGCGGCCGGCTTCCCGCTCTTCCTGTACGCGATCTCGGTCGGCTCGTCGGCTGGCTGGAGCTCCCCCCTGGTGGTCGGCACCGGGGCGGCCGGAGTAGTGCTGCTGGTCGTCTTTGTGCTGGTCGAGCAGCGGGTCGCGGCGCCCCTGCTGCGGCTGCGGATCTACGCCGACCGGCTCTTCCGGACCACCAGCCTGCAGCTGGTGGCCGCCTCGGCCGGGTTCATGGGCACGCTCTTCCTGGTGCCGTTGCTGCTGCAGACCGGCCTCGGTTTCTCGGCCGTCCACTCGGGGCTGTCCATCTTCACCGAGGCGCTCGGCGGGATGACCGGCACCCAGGCGAGCTCGAGGCTCTACAAGCGGGCCGGGCCGCGCCGGCTGATGATCGCGGGCATGTCGGCCAGCGTGGTCACCATCGGCCTGCTGGCGCTGGCCGGCCCGTCGAACGCGTTCTGGCTGGTCCCGCTGCTGATGTTCTTCACCGGGGCCTCGTTCGGGTTCGCGATGGCGCCGTCGCTGGCGGCCAACATGGCCAAGATCTCCCCGGCCGAGACCGGGCACGCGTCCACGCTGCAGAACACGGTGCGCCAGGCCGGGGCGGCGGCCGGGGTAGCGCTGCTCGGCACCGTGCTCGGCGCATCCGGGGCAGGCCCGGGTGACCTGGCCGGGTATCACCTGGCGTTCCTCACCGCGGCCGCGCTGATGGTGCTGGGCGTGATCTTCTCCGCCTTCGTCCATGACGCCGACGCGGCCGCCACCATGGCCACCGTGCCGCGGCCGGGCGCGGCCGGCACCGTCGCCGAGGCCGCCTGCAGCCTGGCCTCGCCGCCATCCCCGCCGTCCTCGAGGCGTACACGGTCACCGGCTCGGCCTGACTCTGCACACTTCCACCCCGGCTTTCCCAACCATCTCCGCAGACCCACGCGCCCCGCCCCGACGTCCCGCGCATCCATCTTGGGGCGAAACTTGTACGGTTGAGCGCCCTAAATGACCGTTTTGTCGGCCAATCTGCGTACAAGTTTGGCCCTCAGTCAGGGGTGGACCAAGGCACGGCGGCTTGTGACGGCGAGCCGCGGTCGCAAGCAGGGTGAGCCGCGTGCGGGCGTCGGTAAACTCGCTGCTGATGAGTGCGCCAGGGGTTGTCGACGGGGCCACGCCAGCGCGTGGCCGGGTGTTTCGGTACGAAGGATTCTTTGCCGACGCGGAGCAGGGGCTGCTGACCTGCCGGTACTCCCTCGACGGGCGGGAGTTCAGCGAGCGGGTCTGGCTGGAGCCGGGGCCGCGCTGGGATACGCCGGCCGCCCGGGCCGCCGCGCGGCTGGTCTTCCTGCTGGCCGGCGTCTCCTATTACAAGAGCGCCGCGCCGCCCGTCATCGACCTCGGGACCACCGCGCTAACCGACGCCGAGCGCGCCTTCCTGCGCGACTTCTACCTCCAGGGCCTGGGCGAGTACGCCTACAAGAACGCGCTGGACCTCTCCGCCCTCGAGATCCAGGCCCCGGCCGCCCCCGTCCCGTCGCTCGCGACGGCGGCCGCGGTCGCTGACCCGGCCGGTGAGACGCTGGCGCGGGCGCTGGTCCCGTTCGGCGGCGGGATCGACTCGATCGTGGTTGTCGAGGGCGTGCGCAAGGTCGCGGCCGACGCGGCGCTGTTCGTGGTGAGCCTGGCCGGGGGACCAGTTCCGCGCGATCGAGGGGCCGGCCGCGGTGAGCGGGCTTCCGGTGATCCGGGCCGGGCGGGCGATCGACCCGCAGCTGCTGCGGTCGGCCGAACTCGGCTTCCGCAACGGGCACGTCCCGGTGACCGGGATCATCTCCGCGATCGCCATCCTCGCGGCGGTGCTCGACCGCCGCGACGTGGTGGTGATGTCCAATGAGTGGTCCGCGTCGGTGCCGACGCTGGAGTACCGGGGCGAGCCGGTCAACCACCAGTACTCCAAGAGCGCCGCCTTCGAGTCGGCCTTCCGGGCCGTGCTCGCCGCCGACCCGGCCGGGCTGCCGGGCTACTTCTCCGCGCTCCGCGACCGGACCGAGCTCTGGGTGGGGGAGAAGTTCGCTGCCCTGACCGAATACCACGCGACCTTCCGCAGCTGCAACAAGGCCTTCATCATCGACCCGGAACGCCGGCTCGGCCACTGGTGCGGCGTCTGCGACAAGTGCTGCTTCATCGACTTGATCCTCGCCCCGTTCATGTCGGCCGGGCAGTTGCGCGCGGTGTTCGCGGCCGACGGCGGGGGCGGCGAGCCGCTCGGCAACCCCGATCTCGCGCCCAAGTTCCGGGCGCTGCTGGGCGCGGGCACCAAGCCGTTCGAGTGCGTCGGCGAGGTCAACGAGTGCCGGGCGGCGGCCGTGCTGGCCGCCCGGCGGCCGGATCGGGCTGGGTTCCCGCTGCTGACCGAGCTCGCGGCCGAGATCAACGGCCGGCCCGATGCACCCACCGCGGCCGAGATCGAGGCCATGCGACGGCCGGTCGGCGCGAGTTCCGTGCCCGCCGCCCTCGCCGCCGAGTGGTCCTGAGCATGAGCGACGAGCGGTCACGGCTGGGCTGGTCGGACCTGATCGGCGCGCGGGTCGGCGTCTGGGGCCTCGGCCGCGAGGGCGGCGCGTCGCTGCGCAAGCTGCGCACGCTCGGCGTCGAGCCCGTGCTGGTCGACGACTCGCCTCAACCGGGCGATGAGCCGGGAATCCTCGCCACCGCCGACGGCGGCCTGGACGCCTTGGCGGCCTGCGAGATCGTCATCAAGACCCCGGGGATCAGCCCCTACAGCCCCCAGGCGGACCAGCTCAGGGGCGCGGGCGTGACCCTGGCGGGCGGGCTCGGGCTGTGGCTGCAGGAGGCCGACCGGAACCGGGTGGTCTGCGTCACCGGCACCAAGGGCAAGTCCACCACCTGCTCGGTCATCGGCCACCTGCTGGCCGGCCTCGGCTATAAGGCCATGGTCGGCGGCAACTTCGGCGCCGCGCCCTACGACCCGCTCCAGGCGGGGGACTATGACTACTGGGTAATCGAGGTCTCCAGCTACACGGCCACCGATCTGGCCAGCACGCCGCCGGTCACCGCGGTGACCTCGCTGCACCCCGACCACCTGCCCTGGCACGGCGGCGTCGAGCGGTACTACCAGGACAAGCTCTCCGCCTGCGCGCAGCCGGGGGCGGAGCTGACCGTGGCCAACGGCGACAGCAGCCTGCTGCGCGAGCGGGCCCGCCTGCTCGGGCCGCGGATCGAGTGGGTCTGCGCGGCCGACGAACCCGGCGCGACCTGGATGGACCCGCTGGGACTGCCGGGTCAGCACAACCGCCGCAACGCGCTGATCGCCCGCCGGGTGCTCGCCGCCCTCGGCCACGCGGCCGCCGACCCCGGCCTGGCCGGCCGGGCGGCCGACGACGCGTCGCTGCGGCGCGCGGCCGGCGGCTTCACCCCGCTGCCCTCCCGTCTCACCACCGTCGGCACGGCCGGCGGGGTCGCGTTCGTCGATGACTCGCTGTCCACCAACGTGCTGCCGACCCTGGCCGCCCTCGACGCCTTCCCCGGCCGGCGCGTCGCGCTCATCGTCGGCGGCCAGGACCGCGGCATCGACTACACCCCGCTGGCGCAAGGGGTGCGCGGCCGGGCGGACCCGACCCTGGTGCTCACCCTGCCTGACAGCGGCCCCAGGATCAGCGCCGCCTTCGCCGCGGCGGGCCCGGCCGGGGACCGGGGTTTCGCGGGCGTGACCGACTGCCCCGACCTTGACGCGGCCGTCGCGGCGGGCTTCGGCTGGGCCCGCCCGGACGGGGTTGTGCTGCTCTCCCCGGCCGCCCCCAGCTTCGGCCACTTCCGCGATTACCGCGACCGCGGCGACCAGTTCGCCGCGGCCATGCGCGCCTGCACCGGGTAAACCGGTTACCCGTCGGAGACGGTGATGCCCAGGTGGTGGGCGAGCAGCGGGGCGAGCGTCATCAGCTGGACGCTGTCGATGCGGACCCCGCTGAGCGAGTCGAAGCCGGCCTTGATCCCGGCGGCGGCACCAGCGCTGCCATCGGCGTCCCGCTCGCCCAGCCGCGCCCCCCGCAGATCCACGTCCTTGCAGGCCGCGCGGGTGAAGTCAAGCCCGCTGAGCGTGCACTGGGGAAGCCGCACCCGCTCCAGCTTCGCCCGGCCGAAATCAACGTCGCGCAGCACGCAGTCGTCGAATGTCACGTCGGTCAGCACGGCTTCGCGGAAGTTGACCGAGTCGAGCTTGCAGCCGCGGAAGACCACCCGCCGCAGACCGCAGGTGAACGCGGGCACCCCGGCGAACACGCACCCGTTGAACCAGACATCGGTCAGCGACGAGCCGGCCACGTCCACCGCCACCAGCCGGGTCTGCTCGAACCAGACATCGGTGAAGCGCGCCCGCCGCAGCCGCCCTTCGTCGAACGACCCGCCGACAAAGGCCGACTCGATGAACCGCGCGCCGCTCCCGTCCGCCGCCGCGAACGCGACGCCATCGAACCGCACCCGGTCGTAGTCCCCGTCGATCTCCAGCAATCCGCCCAGGCCGGCCGAGTCCGCGGAGTCGGTATTAAAAGCGGACAATGCCGTCGCGAACGGCAGTTCTTCCAGCCGGATTGGTGACTTCATGGATATTTTCCTAAGCTAAGCGTCATGGCAGACTTCAATGACTTCAACAGCAAGGTAATCGAGGAGTTCCACGCCAACGGGGGCAAGGTCGGGGGGCCATTCGAAGGCGCGGATGTTCTCCTGCTGCACCATACCGGGGCGCGCAGCGGCACCGAGCGGGTCAGCCCGCTCATGTACCAGCCCGTGGGGGAGGGCTACGCGATCTTCGCCTCGAAGGCGGGCGCCCCGACCAACCCGGACTGGTACCACAACCTGGTCGCCTACCCCGACGCGTCCATCGAGGTGGGCACGGACACGGTCAAGGTGGCGGTGCGGGTGGCCGAGCCGACCGAGCGCGACGTGATCTACGCACGCCAGAAGCAGCGGTATCCGCAGTTCGCGCAGTACGAGGCGGATTCGGCGCCGCGCAAGATCCCGGTGGTAGTGCTCGACCCAGTCAAATAACCTAAAGTCGTAAAAAAAGCCCTTATCGCTCCATCGATGTAGCGGGAGGTCGCCCCATGGCGCCAGCTGATCCTGAGGTCTTCACCGGAGCTGGCCGGGTCAGGGGGCGAATCGAGAACGGCGTCGCGGTCTTCCGCGGCATCCCGTTCGCTGAGCCCCCGATCGGCCAGCGAAGGTTCCAGGCCCCGGAACCCGCTGCGCCATGGGACGGCGTCCGCGACGCCGGGTCGTTCGGCCCGCCCGCGCCGCAGCTGGCAACGGCCGGCCCCGATGGCCCGCCGGCCAGCCAGCCGGCCGACAGCACCGGCGACTGGCTTACCGTCAACGTCTGGACCCCCGATCCGGGCGCTAACCACCTGCCGGTGATGGTCTGGATCTACGGCGGCGCCTACATGTTCGGCGCGAGCAGCGAGCCGGTCTACGACGGCACCCCGTTCGCGCAGTCAGGCACGGTCTTCGTCTCCCTCAACTACCGCGTCGGAACCGAGGGCTTCGCGCTCATACCCGGCGCCCCCGCCAACCGCGGCCTGCTCGACGCGGTAGCCGCACTGAGCTGGGTAAAAGAGAACATCCAGCGCTTCGGCGGCGACCCCGGCAACGTCACCGTCTTCGGCGAGTCGGCCGGCGCGGGCGTGATCGCCTCTATGCTCGCCATGGACCGGGCGAAGGGCCTGTTCAAGCGGGCAATCGCCCAGTCCGTGCCCGGCACCTTCCTCGCCCGGAATCTGGCCGCTGACATCGCGCAGGCGATCGCGCGGGAGGCCGGCCTGCCCAACGAGTGCGCGGCGCTGGCCGCCGCCGACCCGGCGCGCCTGGTCAACGCGCAGACGGCGGTCACCGCCAGGCTCAGGGACTTCCCCCAGTGGGGTGGGGTCAGCCGCACCATCACCCCGTTCTCGCCGGTCATCGACGGTGAGGTGCTGCCCCGCTCGCCCTGGCGGGCGCTGCTGGGCGGCGCGGCCAGCGACGTCGAGCTGCTCACCGGGCACAACCGGGACGAGTACCGGCTGTTCATCGCGCTGGGCGGCAAGCTCGGCCAGATCACCGAGGACGAGGCGACGGCAACCCTGCACGCGTTCGCCCCCGGCCCCGACGGCCCGGCCGCTTACCGGAAGGCCTTCCCCGACGCCGACCCGGGCGCCCTGTACGAGCTGGTCTTCTCCGACTGGCTGTTCCGGATGCCGACCCTGCACCTAGCGCAGGCGCACGCGGCCTCCGGCGGCCGGACCTTCCTCTACGAACTGGCCGCCCAGGCCCCCGGCGGCCCCTTCGGCGCGTGCCACGCGCTCGACGTCCCGCTCCTGTTCGGGACCGCGGGCGACGGGCTGACCGCGGCGCTGATCGGCGGCGACCTGCCCCCTAAGTTCGTGACGCTGGGCAACACGATGCGGCGCGAGTGGATCTCCTTCGCGTCGTCCGGCGACCCCGGCTGGCCCGCCTACGGGACCGAGCACCGCACCACGCGGGTCTACGACCTGCAGCCGGACGAGCTCTCCTATCCCGAGGAGACCTCCATGCACCTGTGGGAGCGCCACCAGTTCGACGCCCTCGGCCTGTCCGGCTAACTCACCGAAAGGCGCTGCAGGGCGCCCCGGACCACGGCCGGGTCCGTTGTCTGCCAGAACGGCGGCAGCGTCGCCCGCAGGAACTCCCCGTACCGCTTGGTGACCAGCCGCGGGTCGAGCACCGCGACCACGCCGCGGTCGTCCATCGACCGCAGCAGCCGCCCCGCGCCCTGCGCGAGCAGCAGGGCCGCGTGCGACGCGGACACCTCCATGAACCCGCTGCCGCCGCGCGCGTCCGCCGCCCGGGTCCGGGCCGAGGCGAGCGGGTCATCCGGCCGGGGGAAGGGAATGCGGTCGATGATCACCAGCCGCAGTGACGGCCCGGGCACGTCCACCCCCTGCCAGAGGGAGAGCGTCCCGAACAGGCACGTCTCCTCGGACTGGGCGAACTCCTTCACCAGCTGCATGGTCGAGTCGTCGCCCTGGCAGAGCACCGGGTACGGCAGCGACTCGCGCAGCTCGGCCGCCGCCGCCTTCGCCGCCCGCATCGAGGAGAACAGCCCGAGGGTCCGCCCGCCTGCCGCCTTGATCAGCTCCCACATCTCCTGCAGGTACTCCGGCGGCAGGCCGTCCCGGCCGGGGATCGGCAGGTGCTTGGCCACGTAGAGGATGCCGGAGCGCCCGTGCGCGAACGGCGACCCGACGTCGATCCCGGCCCATTCGGACCCCATCGCCGAGGCGTCCAGGCCCCACTGCCGCGCTAGCGGCGCGAACGACCCGCCCAGGGTAAGCGTGGCTGAGGTAAGAACCACGGTCCGTTCACTAAACAGATTTTCGGCCAGCACCTCGCCGACCTCGAGCGGCGCGACGTGCAGGGAAGCCGGCCGGGACGGTTCAGCCGCCCAGTCCTCCGGCCGCTCGAGCCAGACGACCTCCTCGCGCTCGGCGATCGGCTGCTCGAACGCGGTGAGCATCCGCTCGGCCACCTCGCCGATCTCCTCCAGGTTGACCAGCGCGGTCTGGGCGGCGGTGACCTCGGCCGGGTCGGCGTCGTCGCCCTTGGCCACCGCCACCTTCCGCACCTGCACGGCGCAGCCGACGGCGGCCTCGCGCAGCGCGGTGAGGGTGGCGCCGAGTCCGCTGTCGAGGGTGTCCATCCGCCCGGCCGGCATGGTCACCAGCAGCGGGCCGAGGGCGTTGCCCGCCTCCGACAGCCGGGCGGTCTCCTCCTCGTCGGCCAGCTTGCCGGTGCGGCGGACGGCGAACTCGACCGTCGCGGCCGAGAGCTCGCCGCTGGCCACCGAGGTGACCCGGTCCACCAGCTCGTGTGCCTCGTCGATGATGACCACCCGGTGCTCGGGCAGGATGCCGCCCTCGCCCAGCGTGTCGATGGCGAGCAGCGCGTGGTTGGTGACGACCACGTCGGACTCGGCCGCGGTGCGCCGGGCGCGCTCGGAGAAGCACTGGACGCCGAACGGGCAGCGGTTGACCCCGAGGCACTCGCGCGCCGTCACCGCGACCTGCCGCCAGGCCTGGTCCGGGACACCGGGGACGAGCTCGTCGCGGTCGCCCGCGGTGGTCGACGCGGCCCACTGGTGCAGCCGCTTCACGTGCGCGCCGAGCGGGCTGGTGGGCGCGTCGAAGAGCGAGTCCTGTTCGTCCTCGGGGCCGTTGCGCAGCTTGTTCAGGCAGAGGTAGTTGTTCCTGCCCTTGAGTATCGCGAACTCCGGCTTGCGGCCGAGCGACTCGCGCAGCGCCTCGGTGAGCCGGGGCAGGTCGCGGTCGACCAGCTGGCGCTGCAGCGCGATGGTGGCGGTGGAGACCACGACCGGGCCGTGTTTCTTGGCCGCGGCCAGCTGCAGCGCGGGCACCAGGTAGGCCAGCGACTTGCCGGTCCCGGTGCCGGCCTGCACGGCCAGGTGCGCGCCGCCGGTCATGGCATCCCAGACGGCCTGAGTCATCCGGCTCTGGCCGTCGCGCTCGGAGCCGCCGATGGCGGACACGGCGGTGGTAAGCAGCGTGAGAACGTCGGAGGCGGCCGTCGCTGAGGCGCTGCTGGCGGTGCCGTTAGGAGAACCGGGGGACACGAGCCAGACGCTACCGTATAGGGGTGACGATTTACGCCTTGGACGATGACGAGCCGGAGATCGACGAGCTCGCCTACGTGGCGCCTGATGCTGTTGTTATCGGGCGCGTCAAGATAGGCCCGCAGGCCTCGGTCTGGCCCTGCGCGGTGCTGCGCGGCGACCACGGGACGATCACGGTCGGTGCCCGGACCTCGGTGCAGGACGGCACGGTCGTGCACACCACCGAGCGCTGGCCGACGGTGATCGGCGACGACTGCGTGGTCGGGCACAACGCGCACCTGGAGGGGTGCGTGGTCGAGTCGGAGTGCCTGATCGGCTCCGGCTCGGTAACCCTGAACCGGGTCGTGGTCGGCGCGAGGTCGATCGTCGCCGCCGGGACCGTGGTGCCAGAGGGGTTCATTGTGCCTGCCGGGTCGCTGGTGGCTGGTGTGCCGGCGAAAATCAAGCGATCCGGCATCGACGCGACCTGGACCCAGTTCGCGGTCAAGAACTATATCGAGACCGCCCGCCACCACCGGAACGGGCTGCGCCGGATCGGTTAGCTCCCTCGATCCGACACGCGCCGCGGGAAACCGGTCCGCCGCCCAAGATCGTTATCGCCCCGAGCTGCATAAGGGCGGCGACAGGGGTATCAGGTAAGGTGCCGTGGACATTGACCTCAGCCTTGATTATGGGCTCACCCTGCTTGCCGCGCTGCTTATCGGCACTGGATTCGTGCTGCAGCAGAACATGGCGCAAGCCGAGCCCGACTCGCGGTTCCTCTCGCTCGCTCTGATCGTCGACCTGTTCCACAAGCGCCGCTGGCTGCTCGGCATCGGCTGCATGGTCGCCGGGCAGATACTCGCGGCGTGGTCGATCGGGAACCTGCCGCTGGCCTTCGTCGAGCCGCTGCTCGCCACCAACCTGGTCTTCGCGCTGATCCTGGCCGTCCCGATCGCCCATGCGACGCTCCGGTTCTGGGAGATCGCCGGCGCGCTGGTGCTCTGCAGCGGGGTGGCGCTGCTGTCCGCGTCGCGGCTGGCCAAGCCGATCGGCCTGTCGTTCGGGTCCTTCTCGCACTGGCCCGCCGCCGCGGTGATCGCGTTCATCGCGTTCGCCTGCGTGCAGGCGGGGCGGCGGCGGCCCGGGCGGGCGCGGGCGATGCTGACCGGGATCGGCGCCGGGCTCGTGTTCGGCATCCAGGACGCGCTGACCAGGCAGACACTGCAGGGCCTGCACAGCGGCGGTTTCAGCGGCATGCTGTCGACCTGGGCGCCGTACGCGCTCGTCGGCGCGGGCGCGACCGGCATCTGGCTGATGCAGAGCGCGTTCAGCTCCGGCCCGCTGAATGAGTCGCTGCCGGCCATCTCGGCCGGGGAACCGGTGGTCGGGATACTGCTCGGCGTCGTCGTGTTCGGCGACCGGATCCAGGACACCCCCGGCGAGCTGGCGATCTACGCCGGGGGGCTGGCCGCGCTGGTGATCGGCGTGATCATGGTCGGCCGCTCCCCGGCGCTCTCCCAGCTGCGTGCCTGGACCGAGGAGAAGGTCCCGACGCTGCCGGCCCTCCCGCACGTGCCGGTGCCGCACGTGCCGGCCCGGCCGCGCGGCCGGGTTAGCCGCCGCGGCCAGCGGGCGGATAACGATGGCACCGGCCCCGCTGACGGCCCGGGCGGGGAGCCGCCGCGGCAGACCCCGGACGTGGACGCGGAGTTGGCGGAGCCGCCGCCGCTTGGCAGCGGCATTATTACGATCCCGCCACCGGAGCCGGGCGGCGCCGTACAGCCCGTCCAGCCCGATATGCGAGGATTATCCGTTGCGGCGCTAGCGGGGCAGGCGGGACTTGGGGCGGCCCGATGACGCCCAGCCGCGGGGGGCGGCGTCCCGGCTGCCGCTGGCGACGAAGCGCTCAAGGGCGGTGCCGATGCCGCCCTCGTCGTCGAGCAGCTTCCTGATGGCGATGATCATGGCGGGCATCGCCCAGAAGTCGCCGCACACCCACAGGATCGCCGCGCCGATCTGCTGGTCGGCGAAGGGCGGCAGCGTGACGCCGGGCACATGGTCGTAGGCGCTGTAGACCGAGTGGGAGGCGAAGATCGACAGCGCCATCGCGATCATGATCATCACGATGTTGGTGGCCAGCAGCGCGGCGATCCGGCCAAGCGGCGGCATCCGCGACCGGAAGGGCGGCGAGGGGATGAACTGCAGCCAGAACAGCACGCCGGCCAGGAAGAACGAGCCGTGCATGAGCCAGATGTGCACCGCCTGGTTGTTCTCCGCCAGGTCGAACAGCGCCGGGATGTGCCAGCCCACCATGACGGCGTTGAAGATCACCACCGCCACGACCGGCCCGGTCAGGAAGTGGAAGACGGCCCGCAGCGGCCGCGACCAGCCGCCCGCGAGGACGGACCGGGTGACCGCCTGCCCGGACCGGCCGGGCAGGCCGTCGAGCAGCGGCTGCCCCGGCGCGCCCGCCACCACCAGCGACGGCGCGGCGAACATCAGCAGCAGGTGCTGCGCCATGTGCACGGTGAAGTAGGAACTCGCCCAGTAATCAATGGGCGAATCGACCGCGATCAGCAGCACCGCGAGGCCGCTGTAGAACCAGAGCGACCGGATCCGCCGTTCCCGCGTGCGCTCCGGCCGGGACCGCCTGGCCAGCCGCCAGAGCCCGATCTCGTGCCAGGCAACGACGACCGCGACGATGATCACAAACGGGTCGAATGACCAGTTGTCCAGGATGTAGTGCATGCGGAGGCCTAACTGCACGGGGGCTATTCACGGGGCTAACTGGACGATCCGTCCTGAACCGGCACGCTCAGGGTCTGCGCCTTCTTCCAGACGGTGGAGCCCCGGCCAAGCTGCCAGACGGTCAGCGTGGATCCGGAGACGGCCAGCGCATCCACCGATTTGCCGGGCCCGGAGGCAAGCACCGACGTGTGTGCTGGCATGGGTGGAAGCAGCAGCCACTGCTGTCCGGGACCGCCGATCGTCGCCGCCTGCCCGCCCGGCATCAGCACCCACGTTCCGCCCGGCAAGCTCGCCGTTGCCCCACCCAGCTCACCGGACGCGATGGCAGCCGAGGTGACCGGCAGCGGCGCGGAGACGGTCCAGACCGGGCTGCGCCGGCCTGGCCGAGCCCGCGAGCGGCGCGTAGCCGACCCAGCCGCCCTGCCACAGCGCGGTCAGCCCCGCCTTGGCCCGGACCAGTGCCGTGCCCTCGTCGAGCCCCACCAGCTGGCCGGAGACCGGCACCTTCAGCCGCTGCCAGCCGCCGCCGGAGGAGCCGGCGGGGTGGTCGAAGAAGCCGGCCGTGCCGGTCGCGCCGCAGCTGCCGGCCGCGAGCACGTCCGCGGGGGTGGGCCCGAACGAGACCGCGGTGACTGTCACCGTCCCGCACGCCTTCCCGGCCGCGGAGGCCGCGATCGTGCCCGGCTTGGCCAGCGTCCGCCAGGTACCCCCGGCATCGGAGCTGGTCTCGATCGTCCCGTTGCCGAGCAAGGCGGCCAGCTGGCTGCCCGAGACGGCCAGCGCACCGGGGGAGGCGGCCACCCCGGCGCTGATCGGCCCGCCGGTGGACCAGCTGCCGCCCGCGTCCGCAGTGGACGCCAGCGGGGTGAAGTCAAGATCCTGACTGGGCCTTACCGCCACCGTGAGTGATCTTCCGCTGTCGGCCGCCGCGACCAGGCCACCGTTGTCGGCGACGCCCGGCGGCGTGACCAGCTGCCAGGTCGCCGATTTGACCGGGCGGACGAAGACCTCCCAGAACGTCGGGTTGGCCGTCATCGGCACAATGGCCCAGCTGTCCTTGGCCGTGCCGAGCGAGGTGGCCAGGGACAAGGCCGGAACACTGGCGGCCGCCGGGTCACCGGATGAGGACACCGATGAGGACGGTGAGCCGCACGCCGCCAGCGCCGCGCTCGACGCGATGGCCGCGACCGTGGTGGCCAGTGCGCCGATGCGGACCCGGCCGCGCCGCCCGGTGGCGGCCATCATTGCTTCTGTCCCATCGACTGGAGCACGGAGTCGGCCAGCAGCGAGGCGAACGAGGACTGGGTGGCGCTGGTCCCCGGTCCCGGATCGTCGCTGATCTCCTGTTCGACCGTACCCCCCGCGCTGATCACGAAGGCGATGTCGTTGTGCGCGGCCATCGCGCCGGCAGGCAGGTCCTCGACCTCGATCCCGAAGTGGTGCCAGACCGCGGCCAGCTGGTTAAGCGATCCGGTCAGGTACAGCCAGTTCGGCACCGTGTTGAGCCCAACCTGCTGGTCGAAGGCCCGGGTGTAGGCCAGTGAGGTATACGTCGGGTTGGCCACCACCGCGACCAGTTCGGTGTCGCGCGCCCTGGATCCGAGCAGCGTATCGGCCACCCGCATCTCCGCGGCGATGATCGGGCAGTCGGTGGTGCAGACCGGGTCGAGGAAGGTGAGCAGGACCACCTTGCCGCGCAGGCTGGTGAGTGAGACCTGCCGCCCAGTCTGGCTGGTGAGCATGAAGTTCGGGGCCGGGGTGTCGAGCTGCCCGTTGGTCCCGGCGATCGCCTCGGCGGTGATCGGGTCCGCGGTCTTGTTCACCGTGGCGACTGCCATCGGCGCCGCCCCCACGATGATCACGCCAAACGCCGCGATCCCGACGATCACCCGCAGTGGCGCCCCGGCGAACGCCCGCACCGGCTCGGCGAGCCAGCGGGGAAGTCCCGGGGCCGTGGCCGTCGCCCCGGCCGGGACACGATCCCCGGCCGGGACGGCCTCCCCGGCCGGAACCTCCGTTCCGGGCACCTTGGCTGCCTCTACCGTGTCGGCTTGCCCTGCCGGTTTCAGTCCGAGGCAGCCGACGGTGAACAGCAGGATCAGCGGGATCATGTTGTTCGGGTCGGTGCCGAGGCCGCCGAGGAAGCCGAGGTCCTCCACTAGCACCCAGTCGGCCAGGCAGAATACGGCCGCCGCGATGACGGCGATCCGGGCGAGCCGGACGTCGGAGCGCGCCGCGCCCAGGCAGAAGGCCGACCCCACCGCCGCCAGCGCGATAACCGCGACCAGGTTCACCGCGAACCCATGGGATTCGGTGAAATTGCCGAAGCCGGAGACGATGACCTCAAGCACGTGCGGCTGCGGGGTGCTCGCCATCGAACCGATCATCGCCGTCAGCGAGCCCGGCCGGCCGCCCACCTTGCCCTGCCAGAAGCCGCGTCCCGGCCACGCCTGGAGCAGCGCCATGCCGAGGAGGAAGACCCCGCTGCCGGCCAGCATGAGCCGGCCAACCTGCGGCCGTTCCCAGCTGCGCTGCGGAAGAAGCAGCAGCGCGCCGGCCACGACGTAGAGCAGAACGCCGCCCGGCGCGCCGAAGAGCACGGTCAGGCCGGGGGCCAGGATCGCGCCGAACGCCTCGCCGAACGACCAGACGATCAGTCCCCAGGCCACGCTGGACAAGGCGGCGAGCCGGAGCGACCAGCCGCGCACGGCGAAGATCAGCCAGAGCCCGATGCCGACCTGGATCCAGACCGACGATGCGGCGGCGGCGACGGGGTGATAGCTCCAGAGGTTCGCGCCCCAGTTCACCATGTCCGCCACCCAGCCCGGCGAGCCGTCCGCGGCCGGCTGGAGGACCGACGGCAAGCCGCCGGCCATCTGCGGCTGCGCCTGCAGCAGCCCGTCGAGCAGCCAGAGGATGCCGAAGCCGATCCGCAGCACCGTCCGTGCGCGGGGCTCGCGCCAAGCGGGGGCGGCGCGGCGCTCGCGGGTCGCCGCCCGAATGGCGCCCCAGGCGATGAGCACCAGGAAGAAGATCAGCGCGATGATCAGCGCCTGGTGCAGCAGGGCCGAGCGGAACGCCGAGACGAGTATCGGGCTGGCAGGGCTCGGGCCCGAGTTCATGCCAGGCATGCGGCCACCTTAGCTGGGGGAACGCCCGCGCCCGGGCCGCACGGGCAAACATGAACATAATGTAATTAAGCCGGTCACCGCGCTGCGGGCTGATCGCCGCCGAGCCGCTCCGCCCTAGGCGGTAAGCGGTTAAGCAGGGCGCCGGACGCGCCGGGAAGCTCAGTGCGGCGGGGCGGTCAGCGGCGGGCGGCGGAGCGTGCCCGCTGGCCGAGTCCCCAGAGGGCGGCGCTGACAACGGTGATGCAGAACAGCAGGAACGTGACGAGGTGGACGCCCGAGCAGTACTCGCACACCGAGCCGATTTGGAACTCGGCGTAGATCAGGTACATCACGAAGCCCATGCCGACGATCACCGACCCGAACCGGACAATGTTCACCTCACGGCTGGAGATGGCGAGCGTCCGGCTGCCCAGCCGGATCGCGGACCCGGTGAAGCGCCAGGCCCAGGGGGAGAAGATCACCACCGCGAACACGTAGTAGGCCAGGCCGAGCACGGCGACCGGGAAGATGTTGAAGACCATCGACTGCGGGCTGGTGATGACCGCCCCGCAGTTGAACGTGGCGCCCGGCTGGCTCGAGCAGGCGAACAGGTGCGAGCCGTTGTAGTGCGCGTACGTCTCGTAGGCGGAGATCGCCAGGCCGATGATGGCCAGCACGAACGAGGTGACCTGCAGCCAGGTCGGCGGATAGGTGCGGCTCGCCTGCGGCTGGTACCTCTCCTCCGGCTCGGGCGCCACCGCGGCCTGCTTGGGCGAGCGGGTCGCGGTAACGCCGCCCGGCTTCTTCGGGCTGGTAGGCGTGGCCGGGACCGCCGCGACGGTTCGGGTGCTGGAGTTTTTGCCGTTCGAATTGCCGCCACCGGCAGGGCTTCCAGCGGAAGACCCGGACCGGTTCTTGGAGTTCCTGGATCGGGACTTAGAACTTGCCATCGCGGGTGATCTCCAGTGCTGTCATCGGCGGTTATCGCGGAACTGGCCGGCGGCCCGGGGGCCGCCGGCCGGGACTACTTGGCGAGGGTGTCTTCCAGCTTCTGGATCGTCGCCGTGCACGCGGTCGCGGGCTGGTTGTTGGTGAGCTTGCAGATGGCCGCGGTCTCGTAGTTGGCGTTGGCATCCTCGGCCTGCCCGATCGAGGACGTCGGCTCGTTCATCGCGGTTGCCACCTGCTCCCAGCTCTTGCCCGTCAGCAGCGTCGGGCTCAGCGGCGAGATGTTGCCGACCTGGACGTACTTGTTGCCGAAGTCGATGAACGGGATGTACCCCTGCGGGTCGTAGGCCGCCTGGGTCTGCTGCTGGGCGGTGGTGGGGGTCTGCAGCGTCACGTAGGCCGCGCTGCTGCTGGTGGAGTTGCCGACCCGGTAGTTCTTGTTCTCCTCGACCGAGGTGAACGAGATGTACTGGCTGGCGTAGGTCGAGCCGTAGAAAGTGAACGTGGGCGTGTTCGGGAAGGTGTCGGAGCTCGACGAGTGCGTGGTGGTCAGGCCGCTGAAGGTGCCGAAGCGGCTGAGCGCGTTGACCATGGCCCAGCGCTGGGCGGCGCAGTAGGGGCAGTACTCGCTGCCGATGTACAGCACCTCGGGCTTGCCGCTCTGGGTGAGCGCCGGGCCGTCGACGGTCGCGAAGTACGAACCCATGCTCTGCGCGGACGACACCGCGCTGCTGGTCTTGGCGTCGACGAAGAAGGCGGCGGGGACGCTGCCGCCGGCCACCTGGTCGGTCACGCTGGTGGGGATGTCGGTCACCTGCTTGGTCACCGAGGCGAGGGCGGTGCCGGTCGGGCCTTCGCTCGAGGCGGCGGCGGTGCCGCCGCCGCTGTTCAGCTTCACCAGCACGAACGCGATTACCACGATGACGACGACGAGGATGGACCCGCCGGCCAGGTAAATGCGCCGGCGCTGCTCGGCCCGGCGCTCGGCTTCCCGCTGCGCGGCGATTCGCGCCCGCCGGTCCGGTTCCTGTTTGGTCCTGCTCGCTTTGCCCATGCGATCATGGTAGGGCGAAACAGTGGCCTAATGGTCCGTGAAAAGCTGAGAGTAAGCTCAGATCTTGGCCTAAATCTTGGCCTGCAGCGCACGCACGGTCGGCGTGCAGGCCGACGCGGGCTGGTTGGCAGTAAGGGCGCAGACCGCCGCGGTCGCGTAATTGGCCACCCCGAGCACCGCCTTCGCCACCGGGCTGGCCGGATTGTGCAGGTCGTTGGCGATCTCCGACCAGGTCAGCCCGGACAAGACGGCGGGGTTGTAGGACGCGCCGACGCTTATGAACTTGTTGCCGTAATCGATGAACGGGATCGCGCCCTGGTCGGCCGCGTCGTACTTGGTCAGCAGGGCCTGCTGGGCGGCGGTGAGCGTCTGCAGGGGGGTATAGAAGCCGGTGGCCTTGTCCGGGATGTTGGTGAACCCCTCGACCGGCGTGAACGTCAGGTACTTGCTGGTGTAGGTGGAGTTCGCGAACGTCCAGGTCGGGGTGAGCGGGTACGGTTCGGCGTGGCCGGCCCCGTCCTTGGCCGCCGACCGGATCGCCACGAGCCCGCCGAAGGTGCCGAACCGGCTGAGCGCGACGATCACCGCCCACCGCTCGGCCGCGCAGTAGGGGCAGTACTCGGCGCCGATGTAGAGCACCTCCGGCTTGCCCCCGCTGGTCAGCGGGACGCCGCTGATGCTGGTCGGGTTCGACGCCGTGGTCCCCGGGCCAACCTGGTCCAGCGTCGCGGCGGGCACCGAGGTGAGCTGGCCGACCACCGCGGTGAGCGCGGCGCCGGTGGGGGGCGCGGTCGTGCTGCCCGCGGTGGACCCCGACGAGCCGCCACTGCCGCTGCTCAGCACAAAGGCGAGCACCACCGCGACGACCACCACGATCGCGCCGCCGGCCAGCAGCAGCCGCCGGTTGCGCGTCCGCGCCTGCTGCTGCGCCGCCTGCTGCGCGGCCAGCCGCGCCCGCCGGTTCCCGCTCTGCCCTGCCGCCATGTGCCGTTCAGCCTCCGAGTAACCACGACCAGCGCTCAACCGCCACCGCAGTGTACCGGAGCGGCATATCGGCGCGGCGCGGCCCGGCACCGCGGCGCCGGGCAATGGCGCTGGGCCGGCCCCCATGGCACGGGGTGTGGGGGGGATGCCATGGGGGCCGACTGCTGGCAGGCGTGGGCACCGGGGGGGCTAGTGCCCACGCCTGTCCAGGTTGCGGGCCAGGTGCCCGCCAGCGGCGATCGGGCCGGGGACGCGTTAAGCCGGGGATGCGTAAACGCGAGCCGGGCACATGATCGCAGCATTAGTGATACTCGGGCCGGCTCTAGGCGATCTGGAGATTTTCTAGATGCCCGCCGCTGCGTCCTGTAATCTCCGTAACTGTGCCATCTGGTAGCACCGCGTAGCTTTGGTGCTGCCCGGGCACGGCGGACGTTGCGCGGCGCGGAGGGGGCGGCTGGCGGTGTTGCCGCTGCGAGTAGGGGTTCTCGGGCCGGTGACGGTCTGGCGGGACGGCCAGGAGCATGCCGCCGGCCAGCCGAGGCAGCTGGCGGTCCTCGGGGTGCTCGCCTCGCGCGCAAACCGGGTGGTCTCGCGCGGCGAGCTGATCGACGCGGTCTGGGGAGACGAGCCGCCCGCCAGCGCCGAGGGCGGCGTTTACACCTATGTGGCGGGGCTCCGCCGCATTCTCGAACCGGAGCGGGCGCGCCGGGACCCGGACCGGGCGCGGCGGGCGCCGTCGCTCATGCTCGTCTCCGGGGGCGGCGGCTACCTGCTCCGGCTCGCCCCCGGCGCCCTCGACGCGGAGCATTTCGAGCAGTGCCTGGGCGCGGCGCGCGGGCTCCGCGCGGCCCACGACCCGGCCGGCGCGGCGCGGACGGTGGACGAGGCGCTGGCGCTCTGGCGCGGCCTGCCCTACGCCGGCGTACCCGGCCCGTTCGCCGAGACCGAGCGGCGGCGGCTCACCGACCTGCGCACCACCGCGGCCGAGGAGCGGGCCGACCTGCTGCTCGCCCAGGGGCAGGCCGCCGCCGCGGTGCCCGAGCTCACGGCGCTGGCGGTCGCCCACCCGCTGCGCGAGCGGGCCACCGGGCTGCTGATGATCGCCCTCTACCGGTGCGGCAGGCAGGCCGAGGCGCTGCACGTCTTCGGCCAGACCAGGCGGCGGCTGGCGGAAGAGCTCGGCGTCGACCCGGGCAGCGAACTGACCAGGATCCACCGGCAGCTGCTGGCGATGGACCCGGCACTCGACGGGCCGCCCGAACGGGCCAGCCTCGTCCCGGCCCAGCCGGTGCCCGCTCCGCTCCCGCCCGCGCCGGTCCCGGCGCCGCTCGCCGCGGCCGCCCCGGCCCAGCTGCCGCCGGAGGTGGCCGCCTTCGCCGGCCGGGCCGCCGAGCTGGGCTGGCTGAACGGGCTGCTGCCCGCCGCGGGCCCGGTAGCGCTGATCACCGGCACGGCGGGCGTCGGCAAGACGGCCCTCGCGATCAGGTTCGCCCGCCAGGCCGCGTCGCGCTTCCCCGACGGCCAGCTCTACGTGAACCTGCGCGGGTTCGACCCGGCGAGCGCCCCGGTACCGCCGGGCACCGCGCTGCTCGGGTTCCTGGACGCGCTCGGGGTGCCGCCCAGGCACGTGCCGGCCGGCCTTGACGCGCAGAGCGGCCTGCTGCGCACTCTGCTCGACGGCAAGCGGGTGCTGCTGCTGCTCGACAACGCCCGTGATGCCGACCAGGTCCGGCCGATGCTCCCGGGCAGCCCTGGCTGCCTGGTCCTGGTGACCAGCAGGTCCCAGCTGACCGGCCTGGTGGTGGCGGACGGCGCGCGGCTGCTGCCGCTGGGCGTGCTCGACGGCGGCGAGGCCACCTCGCTCCTGGTCGGCCGGCTCGGGCAGGCCCGGGTGGGGGCCGAACCGGACGCGGTGGCGGCGCTGGTCGGGCGGGCGGCCGGGCTGCCGCTGGCGCTCAGCGTGACCTGCGCGCGGGCCGCGTCCCGGCCGGGCGCGCTGCTGTCCGACCTGGCGGCCGAGCTGGCCGACGCGCGGGACCGGCTCGACGCGCTGCGCACGGGCGATGCGACGACCGACCTGCGGGCCGTCTTCTCCTGGTCGGTGGACAAGCTGACCGAGCCCGCGGCCCGGGCCTTCCGGCTGCTCAGCCTGCACCCGGGCCCGGATATCTCCACCCCGGCGGCGGCCAGCCTCATCGCCGCCACACTGCCGCAGACCCGCGCCGCGCTGGCCGAGCTGGTCCGCGCCTCACTGCTCACCGAGGACGCCATCGGCCGCTTCGGCTACCACGACCTGCTGCGCGCCTATGCGGCCGAGCTGTCGGCGGCCACCGACAGTGCCGCCGACCGCGACGCGGCGCTGCGCCGGATACTCGACCACTATCTGCGTACCGCTTACGCGGCGGTGGTCAGGCTTTTCCCCGCCCGCAGCCGCCTGCGGCTGCCGCCGCCGCAGCCGGGTGTGACCGCCGAGGCGTTCGCGACCGTGCCCGACGGCGGCGGCGACGGCGACGGCGGCGCCGACCCGGCTACCGGGCCCTACGATGCGGCGCTGGCCTGGTTCCGGGCCGAGGAGCGGGTGCTGCGCGGCGTGCTCGAGCTTGCCGTCGCGCACGGGTTTGACGAGCACTGCTGGAAGCTGGCCTGGCTCTGGGCGCCGAAGCTGAAACGGCGCGGCCGGATGCACGAGGTACTCGCGGTGCAGCGGATAGCCCTGGCGTCGGCCGACCGGCTCGGCGACGCCGCCGCGCTCGCCCACGTGCACTACGACCTCGGCCACGCGAACGACTTGGTCGGCGACTACCAAGCGTCCGACCTGCACTGGCGGCGCGCTCTTGAGCTGTTCACCGAGCTCGGCGACCGGGCCGGCGTCGGCGCGACTCAGCAGGGGCTCGCCCTGCTGCTCGCCGGGCAGGACCGCTACGCCGAGGCCCTCGACCATGTCTACGAGGCGCTCCGGCTGTGCCGCGCGTTCGCCGACTCGGCGGCGGTCGCCTCCTCGGAGAACGCGGTCGGCTGGATTCTGGCGCACCTTGGACGGCGCGATGACGCGCTGCTGCACTGCCGCCTGGCGCTGGAGTTGCACCGCGAGACGGGCAGCAGGACCGGCACCGCCGACACCCTGGACAGCATCGCCTTCGCCTACAGCGAGTCCGGTGACTTCGCCCGTGCCATCGACCATTATGAGCAGGCCCTGGTGGTGTACCGGCAGATCGGCGACACCCACGGGGAGGCGCTTTCGCTGCTGAACCTGGGGGACGCCCAGCTCGCCAACGGGCTCCCCGATGCGGCCGGGCGCAGTTGGGAGCGGTCGCTCGGGCTGCTGGCGGAGATCCCCGGCGTGGACGCGAGCGCGGTCAGTGACCGTCTCAGGCGGCTATCGGCCGGGCCGGGGGCGGGGGAGGCCGCCAGCGCGCGGCCGAACGCGACCTCAACGATGCGGTAAAATTACGCCCTGGCGTCAGAAACGTTTCGTGGGAAGAGGTGCTACCGCTGGACACGCTCAAGCGCGCCTTGCTGCTGGAGAACATTCACCCGGACGCGACGGCTCGGCTAACCAAGGCTGGCTACCAGGTATCGACATTGCCGCGTGCGCTCGGCGAGGACGAGCTCATCGAGTCGCTGCGCGGGGTCAGCCTGCTTGGCATCAGGTCCCAGACCCAGGTCACCGACCGGGTGCTGGCGAGTGCTGATGGCCTGCTGGCCGTCGGCGCGTTCTGCATCGGCACCAACCAGGTTGACCTGGATGCCGCCGCCGCCCGCGGGGTGGCCGTGTTCAACGCGCCGTTCTCCAACACCCGCTCCGTCGTCGAGCTGGCCATCGCCGAGATCATCTCGCTGGCCCGCCGGCTGCCGGCCAAGAACGTCAAGATGCACGCGGGCATCTGGGACAAGTCGGCCAAGGGCGCGCACGAGGTCCGCGGGCGCAAGCTCGGCATCGTCGGCTACGGGAACATCGGCACCCAGCTCTCGGTCATCGCCGAGTCGCTGGGCATGTCGGTCTACTTCTACGACGTCGCCGACCGGCTGGCGATGGGCAACGCACGCCGCTGCTCTTCCCTGGACGAGCTGCTTGAGTCGGTGGAGACGGTCACCCTGCACGTGGACGGGCGGGCCGGCAACCGGGGCTTCTTCGGCGACGAAGAGTTCTCCCGGATGAATCCCCGCTCGATCTTCCTCAACCTGTCGCGCGGGTTCGTGGTGGACCATGCCTCGCTGCGCAGGCACATCGAGTCCGGGCACATCGCGGGCGCGGCGATCGACGTGTTCCCCAAGGAGCCGAAGGAGAACGGCGAGGAGTTCGTCTCCGAGCTGCGCGGCCTGGAGAACGTCATCCTCACCCCGCACATCGGCGGCTCCACCGAGGAGGCGCAGCAGGACATCGGCGAGTTCGTCTCCGGCAAGCTGGCCGACTTCGCGGCCGGCGGCGCCACCGCCATGTCGGTCAACATGCCGCAGGTCGCACTGCCGGCCGTGCCGGGCACGCACCGCCTGGTGCACCTGCACCAGAACGTGCCGGGCGTACTCGCCGCGATCAACCGGGTGCTCGCCGACCACGGCGTGAACGTCGAGGGCCAGCTGCTGCGCACCCGCGACGAGCTCGGCTACGTGATCACCGACATCGGCACCAGCTACACCGACGAGGTCCTGGACGAGCTGCGCGCCATGGACGTCACCGTCCGGCTGCGCACCATCGAGTCGGAGTAACCCCAGGGAATCGCCGGGAATTCTGGAAAGCGCGCCGGCCTGAGTGGGACATCTTCCCAGCTCAGGCCGGTACTTTAATCGGTCTTGCCCCTATTTACGCCTCGGCCAATAGCGGTGGGAGCGAAGAAACGGTTCGTTCCGAATAATGCATTTCAGCCGCCCTGACCAGAGCGCGGAACAACCGGGGATCGGTCGCTTGCTCGGGGTGCCACTGCACGCCGACCAGGAATTCGCCGGGCGTGGTGGACTCGATGCCCTCGACGATGCCGTCGTCGGCCCACGCGACCGCGGTCAGGCCGGCGCCGACGATGTCCACCGCCTGGTGGTGGTGGGTCGGCACCTCGAAGAACTCCCCGCCGGGCAGGATCGACGCGATGATCGTGCCACTGGTGACGCGCACCTTGTGGGCGCCGAACCCGTCGGCCGGGCCGCTGTGCGCGTCGTGCCCGACCAGGTCAGGCACGTGCTGGTGGAGGGTGCCGCCGCAGGCGACGTTGAGCATCTGCGCTCCCCGGCAGATGCCGAGCAGTGGCACGCCCTGCCGGACACAGGCCTCGGCGATAGCGAGTTCCCAGCTGTCCCGGTCGACCGCGTGTACATCGGTCAGCGGGTGCTTGGCCGCGCCGTAGATGGCGGGGTCAATGTCGCTCCCCCCGGCGATGATGAGGCCGTCAAGCACGGCCACGGTTGCCTCGGCCTCCGCCGCGTCGCCGCCGGGAGGCAGGAGGACCGGACGGCCCCCGCTCTTCCGGACAGACGTGACGTAGTTCCACGGCAGCAGGGCACCATCTTCCGACCAGCCCCGCCAGTCGGCGTTGGTGTGGTACGTAGTGATGCCAATAGTCGGCGCCATTTGTCCCCTTCGATGGATAGAAGCGCACCGAACCGCCTTCAGGCCCTCAACGCCGACCCGGGAGATGAGCCCCCAAACTCCCGCTGCTCAGATCGCTCTGAGGGGACGACGACCCCCCGTAACCCCCTGACCAGATGATCGGTCAGTTAGGGAAAGCGGGCGAGGTGCCGAAATAAAGGGTACTAGCGTTACGCCCGCGATTGTTGCCGATCGAGGATACTTACCCAGCGTAACCGACCTTATGTCGAACGCTCCCAGCGTGACGAGACCGCCCGGCGGCAGCGCCGGGGCGGGCAGCGGGTCCCCCGCATAGCCGGCCACCTGGCCGAATTCACCGGCGACGCACGCGTCCCGCGCCGTAACAAGCCTTGCGCTACCGCCACCAGGGCCGGGCCCGGACCTCCGCCATGTGCTGCGCGGGCTCGCTCACCGACTGGGCGTCCTTGCTCAGGTGATGCAGGTGCTCTTGCACCCAGAGCAGGTGCGGGTGCGGCAGCTCACGCTCCGGCGACGCCGCCTGCGGGCCGCCCGCAGCGGCCACTGACCCGTTTCTCGGCATGGCCGGCGCCATCACCAGCGGCGGCGTAACCCACGTCGGCCCTGGGGTAGGCCGGCTCACCTCCTGGGCGATCGATCCGTAGAACCCGGCGAGTTCCCCCGCCTCCTGCCGCAGCCCGGTGCAGGCCGGCGCGCCCACATACCCATCCGACCCGGCCAACGGCAGGCAGGCGCTCCCGGGGACCACGCCGACCGCGGGGTCGGCCGACGCGGCGGGTGCGGCCGGCCGCAGCGCCGCCAGGGTGTGCGCGGTCAGCCGCAGCCTGGTCGCGGAGTTGACCAGCGTCCACAGGTCGTCCTTGCTCACCCGCTTGCTGCCCTGCTCGGTGAGGAAGCCGCGCACCGCGTCGTCGAGCCTGATCCCCGCGCTCACGGCGTCGATCGAGGCGGCCGGCGGCACCATCAGCTCGCTGAGCGCCCAGTCCACCGCCTGGGTCAGGAACGCCGCGCCGGAGCGGAACGCGTCCGCCAGGTCATCGCCGACCACCGACGACACCCCGCGCGGCCACAGCAGCACGCCGACCGCCAGGCTGACGGCGCAGCCGATCGCCACGTCCTCGATCCGCAGCAGCCCGATCGCCGCGCCCACCGGGGCGAGCAGGTTGAACAGCACCACGATGGTCACCGTGAAGGCCGCCTGGCCGACCAGGAACGGCGTGGTTCCGGGCGCGTACGCGGCGACGAGCACCGCCACCGGGAAGACCGCCCACAGCGCGTCGGGATTGGTCCCGATCGCGGTGAGCAGGGCCGCGCCGATCACGAACCCGACGACGGTGCCCCCCAGCGCCCGCAACGCCGTCGACCCGGTCGCGGCGGCGTTGGTGCGCAGCACCGACAGCGTGCCCAGGACCACCCAGAACCCGTGCTGCACCCCGGACACGTCCGCGACGGTGACGGCAGCGGCGAGCGCCACCGCCGCGCGCAGCGAGTTAAGGAACCAGACCGAGCGGACAGACGCGTGCCGCCGGACCAAGGTGGCCGCACCGACCAGGCCCCGCATGCGGGGCGAGTTGGCCGCCGCGGCCAGCGCGCCGCGGGCAGGCGCGGCGGTTGCGGGCGCGATGGCGGCCGGGGCCGCGGCGACGGTGCCGGCCGCGCTGGCGGCGGGAAAGCCGTACCAGTCGCGCCGCTCGGCCTCGACCGTCTCGGGCGAGGCCCGGTGGCTGGCGATCAGCGCGTCGGCGGCGGCGCCGCGGGCGACGACCGCGATCGACTGCGCGTGTACCGCCTGCGCGGCCGCGACCCGTGCGTCTGGCTCGCCGTCGCGGCCGGACAGGTCACGCAGATGATCCGCCGACGCCGCCCGCGCCGTCTCCAGCGCGGCGAAATCGGGATCCGCCGGCCGGGCGGTGAGCAGCGCCTGCGTATCGCTGAACAGGCCGGCCGCGGCGCGCAGCAGCGCGCGGTCTTGCGGGCAGGAATGGATCAGGTCGATGTGCCCGTCGAACGCGTCGCCGATCTGCGTCGCGCCCCACTCCAGCAGCTGCACCAGGCTGCCAAGCGCCTGGTCGGCGGTGGCCAGCCCGGTCGGCCGGTACGGTGCGGCGTCGAACGCGGCGCGCAGCCGGTCCTTGGCCGCCCGCATCGCCGCGGGCGCCGTCGCCTGGCCGTCGGCGGCGGCGCGCAGCCGGCCGGCCAGTTCGCCCGCCAGTTCGGCGATGGCGGCGCGCAGCCGGTTCCCCGGCGCTGGCGGCGAGAGCAGCATCACCGCGATGGTGCCGGCCACAGCCGCCATCCACCAGCCCTCAAGACGGCTGGGAATCGTGGCCGCGCCGCCCGCCGAAACGACCGGCAGTACGTAGGCGAACATGGCGGCGATGGTGCCGGAAGCGGGATTCGGGCCGAGGATCCCGGCGAAGAAGATCGCGAACGTGACCGGGACCGTGACGATCGCGGCGAGCCAGGTCGTCCCGCTGACCAGCGTGCCGATGATCAGCGCGAGGCTGCCGACGATGGCCAGTCCCGCATGCCCGAAGAGCTTGTCCCGTCTGGTGCCGCCGAATCCGGCGATGACCAGCGTCGCGATCCCGCCGAAGGTGGCGAACAGCGCGATCTGCGGGTTGCCGATCACTTTGTCGGAGATCGCGAACAGTCCCGGGACAACGATCGCCGCCCGCACGGCGCGCATCGCGGCCGGTACTGACCAGGTCGGTTTCCACCATGGCTGCGGCACCCGGCTAATCCTACGGACCCCGTGCTGGGTGACGCTAGGGCCTGGGTGACTCTAGGGTTCGGTGGGGCTGAGGAACTCGATCTCGACCGTCAGGCCGCCACCCGGGGTATCGGCGAGCCTGATCGTCCCGCCGTTGGCCGTTACCAGCCGGTGCACGATGGCAAGGCCGAGCCCGGTGCCGTTCTGGCTGCCGGTGGTGTACCGCAGGAACGCGCGCGACCGCTCCTGCGCGGTCATGCCCGGGCCGTCGTCAGCCACCGTCAGCACCGGTCCCGACTCGCCGTTGGCGGCCGCGATCCGGACGGTGCCGCCGGACCGCCGCCGCCGGACCCGCCGATCGCGCCGATCGCGTTGTCGATCAGGTTGTCGAGGATCTGCTCCAGGTGCCCGGCGCCGAGCGCGACCATGGGCTGGCTGCCCGCGCCGTCCTTGCGGGCGTCGCTGTTCACCTCGGCGATGAGCTTCACGTCGTGACCGTCGGCGACCGGCTGCCAGGCGTTGACCCGCTCGGCGACCGCCTCGGTCACGTCGATGGTCTCAAGCTGCTCGGTCAGCGCCTCGGCCCGGGCCGTCGCCAGCAGCCCGTCGACCAGCCGCGACAGCCGCGCGATCTCCTCCTGCGCCCCGGCCAGCTCGGCCGCGGTGGACGGGGAGACCTCCGTGGCGAGCAGGTCGAGCCGGAGCCGGAGCGCGGTCAGCGGGGTGCGGAGCTGGTGCGAGGCGTCGGCCAGCATCGCCCGGTGGCCGTGCACCAGCGTCTCCAGCCGCCCGGCCATCATGTTGAAGGTGGCGGCCATCCGGCGCAGCTCCGGCGGCCCGTAGCCGGTCCGCGCGCGGACGGTGAGGTCGCCGTCGGCGATCTTGCCCGCCGCGGCGTCGAGCCGCGCTAGCGGCCTGCTGACCCAGCGGGCGAGATAGATGGCGACGAGCACCGCGGCCACCAGCGCGCCGCCGCTCAGTACGCCCAGGTAGAGCCACAGGTTGGCGATGTTCTGGTTGAGCGGGCCGGTGGGCCGTTCGAGTATGACGGTGCCGATCTGGGTTCCCGAGTTCGTCCCGCCCCAGACCGGCTCGACCGCGATCACCGCGTTCTTGGTCAGCTCGCTGGTGGAGGTCTGCCCGGCCGCCTGCGCGGCGAGCCTAAGCGCGGCGTCGTTGAGCGGAGCGCCCTGGGAGAGCGTGTCCACGCGCAGGCCGTGCTGGTTCAGGACGGTCACCTCGTCGCCGTTGCGTTCGGCGTCGCGCATCGCGTCGGACAGGGCGGGGCCGTCGCCGTGATTCTCCAGTGGCTCTTTGGCCAGGGAGGCAATCGAGGTTGCGGTCCTGACGGTGTCCTGGACGAACGCGTCCCGTTCGTGGTCGATGGCCCCGAGCGCGAGCGGCACCACGGCCGCGATGAGGACCGCGGCGGTCAGCAGCACCAGCGCCAGCGCGATCCGCCTGGTCATGGCCGCGCCCGCCCGGTCAGGCTCTGTTCCCGGCCCCGCCCAGGGGTCACGCCGGCGAGCCTCCGGCCACCGTGTCCCCGGCCGGCGCGGTCTCCCGGTCCGCCAGCCGGAAGCCGTGGCCGTAGACGGTCTCGATCAGCGCGGGGTCACCGAGCTTACGGCGCAGCGCCGCCAGGTGGACGTCGAGCACCTTGGTCGGCCCGTACCAGTGCTCGTCCCAGGCCCGCTCGACGATCTCCTGCCTGCTGATCAGGCGGCCCGGGTCGCTGATCAGGCATTCCAGGATGGCGAACTCCTTCGGCGTCAGCGCCACGTCGCCGCCGCTTATCGTCACCCGGCGGGTCCGCAGGTCGACGCTGAGCGCCCCGTGCCGCAGCACCTCGTTGCCGCCCGAGCCGGGCCGCTGCCCGCGCCGGAGCACCGCCCGGATGCGCGCCAGCAGCTCGGCCAGCCCGAACGGCTTGACCAGGTAATCGTCGGCGCCCTCGTCGAGCGCGAGCACCCGGTCGGCCTCCTCGCCGCGGGCGGTCACCACGATGATCGCCGTGTCCGAGTCGGCCCGGAGCCGCAGGCAGACGTCAATGCCGTCGATGTCGGGCAGCCCGAGGTCGAGCAGCACGACGTCCGAGGGCGGCCGTCGGAGTGCCTCAGCGCCCATGGCGACGCTGTCGGCGGTGTACCCGGCCCGTTCCAGGCCGCGGACCAGTTGCGTGGCAATGCCCGGGTCGTCTTCCACCACGAGCACAGATACCTGCGGAGAACTCACCCATCCACCGTAGGCCGCTAACCACGCAATGCATAAATCGGACCGCGTTTCTTAGCCATTCATGAAGAATGTCTGCCGCGCGGGCCCGGGTTGGCCGCCCGCCGCGGCCCGGGCCGAAGTCACATTCCTGACCAGCGTGGATGAAACGTGGCCGTAACGCTGATCGCGATGATTGAATGATGGACCACTCGCGGATCGGCCCGCCGCAGGGCTACCTCCCGATCGAGGAGCATGGCATCGTCGGAGACCTGCGGACGGTCGCGCTCATCGGCACTGATGGAACGGTCGACTGGTACTGCCCGTCCCGGTTCGACGCCCCCTCGCTCTTCGGCGCGCTGCTGGACGCACGCAAGGGCGGGTACTTCTCCCTCACCAGCCGAACCGGCTATGCCCGGCCCAAGCAGCTCTACCTGCCCGACACCAACATCCTGCTGACCAGGTTCCAGGGGAAGGAGGCGGTCGGCGAGGTCATCGACTTCATGGTCCCCGAGACGAGGGCCACCGGCCGGGCCCGTGACCTGCTGGTCAGGCAGTGCCTCGCGGTGCGCGGGCGGGCCACCTTCGAGCTGGCCTGCCATCCCGCCTTCGATTACGGCCGGGTATCGCATGAGGTGCAGGTCGTGCAGGGCGTCGGTGCCGTGTTCACCTCCGCCGCCGGGCGGGCGGTGCTGCGCACCAACGTGCCGCTCAAGGTCGAGGAGGACGGCGTCGCCGCCTCGTTCACCCTCGACGAGGGCGACAGCGCCACCTTCCACCTCGAGTGGAACGGTGAGGTCAGGCCGATCGCCGAGGGCGAGACGCAGGAGCTGTTCACCACCACCCAGGACTTCTGGCAGAACTGGGTCGCCCAGTCGCGCTACACCGGCCGCTGGCGGGAAATGGTGCAGCGCTCGGCGCTCGCGCTCAAGCTCCTCGTCTACCACCCCACCGGTGCGCTCGTCGCCGCGCCGACCACGTCGCTGCCGGAGGAGCCGGGCGGTTCAAGGAACTGGGACTACCGCTACGCCTGGCTCCGCGATGCGTCGTTCACGGTCTACTCGCTGATGCGCCTGGGCTTCCTCGAGGAGGCGGCGTCGTTCATGGACTGGCTGCAGAAGCGCTGCGAGGTTGCCACCGCCGAGCGCGACGTCATGGTCATGTACTCCGTTGACGGCAGCGAGAACCTGCCCGAGATGATCCTCGACCACCTGGAGGGCTACAACGGCGCGAAGCCGGTGCGCATCGGCAACGGCGCCGTGGGCCAGCGGCAGATCGACGTCTACGGCGAGATCATGGACTCGGTGTTCCTCTACAACCGGGAGGTGCCGATCTCCTGGGACCTGTGGACCGGACTGTCCAAGCGCCTGGACTGGCTGAGCAGGCACTGGCAGGAGCCGGACGAGGGCATCTGGGAGATCCGCGGGCCCCGCCAGCGGTTCACCTACTCGGCGCTGATGACCTGGGTCGCCTACGACCGGGCGGCGCGCCTCGCCCGCGACCGCGGCCTGCCCGCCCCGGTGGAGCGCTGGCGGAAGCTGGCCGCCCAGGCGCACCGGTTCGTCCAGGAGTCCTGCTGGGACCCGGAGCTCGGCACCTACGTCATGTACCCAGGCAGCCAGCTGCTTGACGCGTCCCTGCTGGTCATGCCGCTGGTCAAGTTCGCCGGGCCGACGGACCCGCGGTTCCTCGCCACCCTCGACAAGATCAGCTCCGAGCTGGTCTCCGACAGCCTGGTCAACCGCTACGCCCTCACCGGCATCGACGGCATCGACGGGATCGCCGACGGCGAGGGCACCTTCAGCCTCTGCTCCTTCTGGTACGTGGAGGCGCTGACCCGGGCGGGCCGCCTGCGCGAGGCCCGGATGGTCTTCGAGAAGATGCTGACCTACGCCAACCACGTCGGCCTGTACGCCGAGCAGGTCGGCGCCTCGGGTGAGGCCCTGGGCAACTTCCCGCAGGCCTTCACCCATCTGGCCCTGATCAGCGCCGCCGTCAACCTGGACGCCGCCCTGGACCGCCGGTGAACCAAAGATCAAACCAATCGAGCTGAACGGACCGTTGCTTCGCCTGGGCCGTCCAGCGAGTTCGTGGATAGTTGTCTACACGCCTGTGTAGACAACTATCCACGATCATCGGATTCAGCCCTTGGCGGTACCTGGAACGTCCCGTGAGCGCGCCATCCGGCCGTTAGTGGGGGAGGCGTTCCAGCCGGATGCGCTCCCCGGGCAGGACGTTTGGGTCCACCAGGCGGTGGCGGACGGCGGTGGCCCGCCAGGTCGCGTCGATTGGCCCCGCGGCGCGGACGAACGAGCGGGTGAACAGCCCCTGGAAGGTGCGCGTGACCGCTGCCTCAAGTCCCGCCCCCGGCACCTGCGAGAAGCCGAGCAGGACCCAGGTCATCGCCACGTCATAGATAGCGGGCCCGGCTGCCGCGCCCTCCCAGTCGATGATCAGCGGCCCGGTTGGGGTCAGGATCACGTTCGCCGGATGCAGGTCCCGGTGCAGCAGCACATGGCTATCCCGGTCGTTGTCGCCGCACGGGGTGAACAGCTCCGGCATCGCGGGCACCTGGTGCACGAGGTGGTGCAGCCGGGCGAGCAGCCTGGCCTGCCCGCGCAGCAGCCACGGGCGGCGGCTCAGGGCCTCGAGCATTGTCGGCCCGTCCGCGCGCTCCATCACGATGTCGGGACCGGATACGGCGAAGACCTCGGGCACCGGCGCGCCGAACGCCCGGGCATGCCGCATGACCTGGGCCTGCAGCTCCACGTCGCGGGGGTCCCGCCCGTCCCGGTAGCGGCGCAAGACCCGCCCGCCCCCGATGTCGTAGACGTCCGCGTTCCGCCCCGCCCCGATAAGCGCCCCGGGCGCCTCGACCGACATGCCCTCAGTGTCCCACCGGCATACCCGCGCCAGCCAAGACGCCGGCCAGACAGTTACGAAATGTCTGGCCGGCGCGGGGCTAGGCGGCGGCCGAGGATGACGGCGCCGCCGCGTCAGCGATTTTGGACAGGGACTTGCGCAGTTCCAGCCAGACGCCCGCGAGGCTGGCGGCGGCCGGGTGGTCGCCGCGGATCACGGTCGTGGTGGCGGACGTGCCCGCGCCTTCCGGCGGCTGCGTCGTCATCCCCGGCCGTCTCGGCCGCGGCGTTCACCGCCTTGAGCGCCGCTTCCCCGGCCGCCACGAGCACCGGGTCGACCACCACGATGGTGAGCGTCTCCCCGGTCACCTGGATGGACATCTGGCGGCGGCAGGCCTGCTCGGGCGGCTCGTCGCTGGTGCCGGTGACGTCCGCCGTGCGCAGCAGTTCCCTCGCCTGGTCGAGGTCGACGCCGAGGCCGGCCAGCGTCCGCGCGGCGGCCGAGTCCGGGTCGGCCAGCGCGGCCAGCAGCAGGTGGTGCGAGCCCACCGGCGCGTCGCCCGCCAGCCGGGTCGCCTCCGCCAGGGTGGCGTCCGTGGCCGGGGTGGCCTGCACGTTCGCTGCCTCTGCCTCGTCATCTTCCCGGCGCCCGCCCAGGACGTTGCGCAGCCGGACCCGGCGCAGCAGGGCCCCCGTCGTGGCCGCCAGGCCGTCCTTGTCATCCTCGTCGCCCGCCGGAACGCGGTCGAGCACGGCCGCGCGGATCGCGAGCAGATCGCCGTGCTCGCGCATGATCTGCGCGGCGACGCCCTCGTCCTCCCGGATCAGGCCGAGCAGGATGTGCTCGGTGCCGATGTAGTGGTGGTGCAGTTGCAGCGCCTCGCGCAGCGACAGCTCAAGCACCTTCTTGGCCCGCGGCGTGAACGGGATGTGCCCGCTCACCCGCTTGCCCGCGCCCGCGCCCACCTTCTCCAGAACCTCCTGGCGGACGCCCTCGAGCGTCATGCCGAATTCTGCGAGGATGCCGGGCGCGCCCTCGTCGGCCTGGTTCGGAAGGCCGTCGGGGCGGCGGAGCAGCGCGAGCAGGATGTGCTCGGTGCCGATGTAGTTGTGGTTCATCTCGCGCGCCTCTTCTTGGGCCATCACGACGGCGCGGCGCGCATAGGCAGTGAATCGCTCGAACATGGCTCCAGCGTGCACCCTGGCTTTCAACCCCGTCAATACCATGCTATTAATAGGGTGCACAGGCAGAAAACGACGGGTCAGCGGATCGGCGGAACGGCCATGGACTGGGAAGACCGGCTCGACGAGTGGGAGCTGGAGCTAGAGCTGTCGGCTCAGCTCGGCGGCTCGGAGTGGGTGACGCTGGACAGGGCGGCCGCGGAGACCGGTGTATCCCGGGCCGCGCTGCGCACCTGGTACCGCACCGGCCAGATCCCCTCGCGGCTGGTCGACGGGCCGCACGGGCCGCAGCGCCTGGTCCCGCTGGCCGTGGTGGCCGAGCGCACCGAGGCCTCGCCCCGGCTGCGCAAGACCGCCGAGCGCCGCCTCTCCGACGAGGCCCAGCTGGAGATCCTCCGCCACCGGGTCGACCAGCTGGAGCTCCGCCTGGCAGCCATGGAACGCCGCGTCCCCCCGGAAGTCTGAGAGCGTTCTCCTAGACCTCGCCGAACAGACGGTCGCCGGCGTCGCCGAGGCCGGGCACGATGTACCCCTTGTCGTTCAGGCAGTCGTCGACCGCGCCGGTGACGACCCGCACGTGGTCGCCGGGGAAGGCCGAATCGACGCGGGCGAGGCCCTCGGGCGCCGCCAGCAGGCAGATCGCGGTCACCGCGGCCGCGCCCCGCTCCAGCAGCATGGTGATCACCGTGACCAGGGTGCCGCCGGTGGCCAGCATCGGGTCCAGGACGAACACCTCGCGGCCGGTCAGGTCAACCGGCAGCCGGTTGGCGTAGGTCGAGGCGACCAGCGATTCCTCGTCACGGACCATGCCGACGAAGCCCACGCTGGCCATCGGCAGCAGCCGGGTCATCCCGTCGAGCATGCCGATCCCGGCCCGCAGCACCGGGACGATCAGCGGCTTCGGCCCCGCCAGCCTGACACCGGTGGCAGCCGCGACCGGGGTGGTGACGGCGACTTCGTCCACCCGGATGTCGCGGGTGGCCTCGTAGGCGAGCAACGTCACCAGTTCATCGGCGAGCGTGCGGAAAGTGGCGCTGTCCGTGGAGTCGGTGCGGAGCAGCGTGAGCTTATGGGCGACAAGCGGGTGGTCGGCGAGCAGCGTGCGCATGGACAGTAAGTGTGTCAGGTCGCTGTGCCCTAGGTGGCACTGCGGTGCGTGGCCGCCGCGGTGGTGCGGGCGCTGGCCAGGTCGCGCTCGATGCGCGCGGCCGTGGCCAGCAGCGGCGAGAGCAGTTCGTCGACAATCGAGTCGAGCGACCAGCGGCCGGCGTGCGTGGCGACGTTGACCGCCGCGACCACGGTGCCGTCGGAGTCCCTGATCGGCGCCGCCAGCGAGCGGAGCCCCTCCTCGAGCTCCTGGTCGACCAGCGCCCAGCCCCGCGCCCTGATCTTGCGCAGTTCCTGGCGCAGCGCGCTCTCCGTGGTGATGGTGTGGTCGGTGAGGTGGTACAGCGACACGGTCGACAGGTACGCGTCCAGCCACGGCCCGGGCTGGGCGGCCAGCAGCACCCGCCCCATCGACGTCGCGTAGGCCGGGAACCGGGTGCCGACCGAGATCGCCACCGCCATGATCCGCTTGGTGGGGACACGGGCGAGGTAGACCACGTCGCCGCCGTCAAGTTCGGAGACCGAGGACGACTCGTGGACCTGCTCGACGAGTTCCTCCAGATGCGGCATGGCCACCTCGGGGAGCGTCCGGCTGGACAGGTAGGCATACCCGAGCTCGAGGATCTTCGGACGGAGCTCGAAACGGCCGTCGGCGGAGCGCATGTAGCCCAGGCGGACGAGGGTGTGCAGGAAGCGGCGGGCAGCGGCGCGGCTGAGGCCGGTGGCGGCGGCGACCTCGGACAGGGTGAGCCGGGGATGGTCGGCGTCGAAGACGCGGATCACCGACAGCCCGCGCTCCAGCGACTGGACAAACTCGCTGCTGTCGCCCGCCGGCGTCTCGCCCGCCGGCGTCTCGCCGGCCTGCCGTCTCGCCCGCCGCCGTCTCGCCGGGCGCGGTCACGCCGGCAGTCCCGGCCACGCGCGCGTTGGTGGCCGGATGGGCGGCGCGGCCGGTGCCGGGTTCGTCGAGCATGATGACAATGGTAGACAGCGTGTCATCTGTTCGCTTGCTGCACTATCGTTCGGTTTACGGACATAGGAGGGTCTCGATCACATGGCTGCCCCCTCGCGCACCCAGGTCGGCATCGTCGGCGCCGGCCCGGCCGGCCTGCTGCTGTCCCATCTGCTGGCCCTCGCGGGCATCGACTCGGTGCTGGTGGAGAACCGGTCGCGGGCCTACTGCGAGGCCAGGCAGCGGGCGGGCATGCTCGAGACCGGCACGGTCGAGCTGCTCCGGTCGGCCGGGGTCGGCAAGCGGCTGGACGCCGAGGGGATCGAGCACGACGGGATCTACCTGCAGTTCGCCGGCGAGCGGCACAACCTGAACTTCCGCCAGCTGACCGGCGGCCGGACGGTGACGATCTACGCCCAGCCGGAAATCGTCAAGGACCTCATCGCCCGGCGGCTGGCCGACGGGGGAGCGGTCGAGTTCTCCGCTACCGACGTCGCGGTGTCGGGCGTCACCGGGGACCGTCCGGTGCTGTCGTACACCGACGAGTCCGGGACGGCGCACGAGGTCTCCTGCGACGTGATCGCCGGCTGCGACGGTTTCCACGGGATCTGCCGGCCGCTGTTTCCCGAGATCTCGGTCTATGAGCGCTCATACCCCTTCGCCTGGCTGGGCATCCTGGCCGACGCGGCGCCCGCCACCGACGAGCTGATCTACTCCCGCCACACCAGCGGCTTCGCCCTGTACTCGATGCGCTCGCACACCGTCTCCCGCCTCTACCTGCAGGTCCCGCCGGGAGAAGCGCTGGAGAACTGGCCCGATGACCGGATCTGGGCGGAGCTCGACCGGCGCTTCACGGTGAGCGGCAGCGACTGGTCCGTCTCCGAGGGCCGCATCACCGATAAATCGGTCACCCCGATGCGCAGCTTCGTCGCCGCCCCGATGCGCCACGGCCGCCTGTTCCTGGCCGGCGACGCCGCCCACATCGTGCCGCCGACCGGCGCCAAGGGCCTCAACCTGGCCCTCAGTGACGTCGTGGTGCTGGCCAACGCGCTGCGCGCAGCGCTGGTGGACAAGAACTGGGAGCAGGCCGACGCCTACTCCGACACCTGCCTGGAGCGGGTCTGGCGCGCGACCCACTTCTCCTGGTGGATGACCTCGATGCTGCACGTCAACCCGGAGGCGGACGGCTTCGAGGAGCAGCTGATGCTCAACCAGCTGCGTTACGTCACGTCATCACCGGCCGCGGCGCTGTCCCTGGCCGAGAACTACACCGGCTACAAGCCCGTCCGCTTCGAACTGTGAACCTAGCCCCGGTCGTGCCTGCGCGGCCGCAGCGCCCGCGAGAGCAGCGCCGACAGCGCCGCCGCGGTCCCCGCGGTGGTCAGCGAGAGCGCACCGGGAGGCGCGTCCTCGTCAAGCAGCTGCAGGGCCCGCAGCCGGTGCCTGAGCACGTGGATCTCGCTGCCGATGGCGCCGGTGAGGCTGCCGCCGGAGCGTGATGTCCACCCCTCGCCCGCGTGCAGCTCGGTCAGCCGCGCGGCCAGCTCCTCGTACCCGACGGGCCCGTCCTGCGCCATGATCACCAGCAGCGCCGCCTCGCGCACGGCGACGGTGAAGTCGGGGTCGTTGCCGTCGTCCGGGCCGATCAGCGCGGCGGTGCCGATGTGCCAGCGCACCGCGGCGTCCTCGGACATCAGCCGCCCGGTCTTGGACAGCACCAGCGTGCTGCCGACCCGCCGGATAGCGCCCATTTCGTGCTGCGCCAGCCCCCGCAGGATGTGCAGCGGGTAGACCTCCAGCTCCTGGTGCCGCCTGCCCGCCCCGGAGCGTGATCCGGCCGAGGTGCTGCGCGGCTCCCAGCCGAACAGCCCGGCTGCCTCCCCGACCAGCGCCGGCGCGATGTAGTGGCGGGCGGTCAGCCGGAGTCCCGCATCAGCCCGGGAGAGCAGCCAGCGGAGCGTCGGCAGCGGCTCGCCCAGCAGCTCGGGGGGCTCAAGCATCCGGGGCATCACCCGCCGGGCCAGCGACGAACGCTCGCCCGGGTGCCCGTGCGCCCATTCGTCGATCCGCTCGGCGCTGATCCGGCTGAGCCAGCTGTCGGTGTCGGGTGAGTCGGTGGTCCGGGTGAGCCAGCGCTCGACCAGCGCCGCGCGCTTGGTCTTCCAGCCGCTCACGCCGACCTTCAGCTCCCGGGCCGCGACCGCGATCTCAATCGCCGCGCCGCAGGCGTCGTAGGCGGCCCGCTCGTCCGGCCCCATCGCCGCTGACCAGGCCAGCAGGTCGGTGTCCGGGGGCACGGCGTGCGAGCTGCCGAGCGCCCTGGCGTAGGCGTCGAGCCCCTCATCGCGCGAGCTGGCGTAGGCGCCGAGGATCCGTGCTGTGTCGGCGCTGACGCAGACCTCGGCGTACCGCTCCATCCCGGCCAGGGTGAGCAGCCGCGCGAGCGCGCCGACGACCGCGAGCTGCCGGTCGGCCGTCTGCGGCACCCCGCTGGGCAGCGCGCACCAGAGGAACTCCTGCAACCGCAGCAGCGAGATCGCCTCAAGGCCGCCGCCGGAGGCGAGCACGCGCAGCGCGGCCCGCGCGTCGTCGGCGACAACGGGGTCCTCGCGCGCTAGCGTTTGCAGGGCCTCTGCCTCAGTCATCATGGCGTCAGTCTGCCCCACGGAAACGGCTGGCGGTAGATGCGTTGCGGATTTGGCTGGTGATGTTCGGGATGCTCGCCGCACGGAGGTTTCGGTCTCCGTCCGCTTTTCTTCAGATATGGAACGCGGGCGTTGCTTCGCCTGCTCCGGCCCGCTCTTCTCACCTCCGGGTCGCGCGCGGGCCAGCCGGTTGCGGCATGATGGCAACGGTGAGCAGCATCTACGAAGACCCCGAGCTGTACCAGCTGGCGTGCGCCTACCGTGAGGTGCCGGCCGAGGCCGCTGCCCTGCTGACCTGGTTCGATAAGCACGCGAAGCTCGCCCAGGGCGGCCGCGGTGCCCGCTCGGTGCTCGAGCTCGCGGCGGGCCCGGCCGAGCACGCCCGTGAGCTTGCCCGCCGTGGCCTGCACTCGACCGCTCTCGACCTGTCCGCGGCGATGTGCGCCTACTCGGCCGGGCAGGCCAAGGCGGCCGGCCTGGAACTGACCGTGGTCGAAGCGGACATGCGTGACTTCCGTCTCACTGGCCCCGATGGCGGCCAGGCCCGCTTTGACCTGGCCATCACCATGCTCAACTCCGTCTGTCACCTGTTCACCCTGGATGACCTGGTGAACCACCTGTCCGCGGTCGCGGCCCACCTGGCGCCCGGCGCCCTCTACATCGTCGAGCTGGCGCACCCGGCCGACTTCTTCTCCTCGGCGCCGCGCACCAGCAGCGAGTGGACGGTTGACGCCGGCGGCATGCACGCGCAGGTCCGCTGGGGCGGGCGGGGGGACCAGATCGACCCGCTCACCCAGGTCACCGACGAGCACATGACGATCAGGGCGACCGCCGCGGACGGCACCGTCCGCACGGTCAGCGACGTCGTGCCGAACCGTTTCTGGACCCTGACCGAGTTCACCGCCGCGCTCCGCCTCGCGGGCGGCTACGAGCTGGCGGCCAGCTACGGCGACTTCGACGACGCAACCCCGCTGGACGCCCCCACCGCCTGGCGGATGATCCTCATCCTGCGCCGCGTCTAGCGCCCGCCAGAGGTCGGTTGCGCAATCGGCACGGGGGCGGCCTGCCTGTGGATGAACGGGCCCCAGCTGAAGTCGTGCCGCGTCATCTCGCCGTCGTGGCCCGTCACCGGGTGGCGGCCCGCAGGTGATCCCTGACCGTGGCGGTCAGCGGGTGAGCGGGGCCGAGGTGCTGCTCGCAGTCGGCCAGGGTGGCGCCGAGCAGCTTGACCGCCTCGGCCGCCCGCCCGGCCTCGGAGTACGCCACCGCCAGGTTGAACCTGTTGGTCAGCGCATTGACGTCGCCGGAGCCGAGCACCAGGTCGCCGTCGGCGACCGCGTGTTCATAGGTCTCGATGGCCTCCCGTATCCGTCGCGCTTCCAGGTAGGCGACGGCGAGGCTGGCGCGGGCGGCGATGGTGTCGCGATGGTCGCCGCCGAGCAGCCGCGACCGGTCGGCCAGCACCCGTTCGTATTGCGGCACGGCATCCTTCAGCCGCCCGGCGGTGCGGTAGGCGTAGGCGAGGTCACCGCGCGCGGTGATGGTGTCGGGGTGATCCTCGCCGAGCTCCCGCGACCGGTCGGCGAGGACCCGCTGGTACTCGCGGAAGGCTTCCTTGAGCTTGCCCGCGAACCGGTAGGCGTTCGCGAGCTGCGCCCGCACCGCCAGGGTCTCGGTGTGGTCCGCCCCGCTCGCCCGTTCCCGGTCGGCCAGCGTCCGCAGGTAGCCGGCGACCGCATCGCGCGGCTGGCCCGCCGCCAGCTGCTCGCCCGCCAGGCTGGCCCGGGCGGTCATCGTGGCCGCGTGCCGCGGGCCAAGGTCGTGTTCAGCGGCGGCCAGGATCTGCTCATGCAGCCGGAGGCTGTCGCCGTGCCGCCCGGCCGCCGAGTACGCGTCGGCCAGCTGCAGACGGACCGACACCGTTTCCCGGTGGGCCGGGCCGAACAGTCGCTCCCGCGCCGTCACCGCCTGCTCGTACAGCTCGATCGCCTCGGTCAGCCGGCCGGACGCCTGCAGTGAACGGGCCGCGTGCACCCGCGCGGCCACCGTGTTCGGGTGCTGCGGTCCCAGCATCCGCTCGCGGTCGGCCAGCGCTGCCTCGATCGCGCCGAGCGCCTCGACCAGCCGTCCGGTGGCGGCGTAGGAGTCGGCCAGCCGGGCCCTGGCCATCACCGCCTGCGCGTGCCCGGGCCCGAGCAGGCGGCTGCAGGTGGCCGCCAGCGTCTGCCAGTAGCCGATGGCGGCGTCCGCCAGCGCGGGGGATTCCGTGAGCGACATCCCGGCCCGGAGCAGCACCGGGTGGGCCTCCGGCTTCCACAGCAGGTCACCGGCGAACGCGCGCAGCGCGGCCGTGCTGTCCCGCAGGGCCTGGCTCAGCTCCGCCGGCGCCCCGGCGGCCGGCCAGGCCTCCAGCAGCGCGGCCGCGGCCGCCTGCACCACCTGATCGAGGCCGCCCGGCGCCAGGTAGCCGCGGACCGCGGTGCGGACGAGGGAGTTCAGCCAGACCGTGCGCGCGGCGTTCGTGGTGTCGACGGACGCCAGCCCGAGCTCCTGCAGGGTGGCGTAGGCGGCCTTGACCTCGTCCTGCTCGGCGCTGCCGGGATCCGGCCTGCCGGTGATGTAACCGCAGGCGGACGGGGCGGTGAGCACCGCCGCCGGGATGCCGCCGGTGTCGAGCACGGCCGCGAAGGCCAGCGCCGGCCAGGCCAGGCCTGGCCGGCGGCAGTTCGTGCGCGTACTCGACCGCGAGCGACCAGGTGGCGAGCAGCGGCTGCGGGCAGCCGTCGATGATCACGGGGGCAATGCTCCGCAGCCGTTGCGCGTACTCGGTGCGGTAGTCCCGGCAGGTGCTCTCGGCCGCGATGATCACCGCGGCCGCCTGGGCGAGGGCGATCGGCAGCCCGTCGATGTCCTCGGCCAGGTCGAGCGCCTCGATCCGCTGGTCGGGGAAGCTGACAAGCCGGGCATTGAGGTAGCCGACCGCCTCGCGCCGGCTGAACCCGGTGACGCCGTAGGCGATCCGGCCGGGGCCGTCCAGTTGCGCCGCGGGGAGCCCGCTGGTCACCACGACCTGCCCGGTCTGTCCCCGCGGCCAGAGCCCCTCGAGGTCGGGCGGCGACGTCACGCCGTCGAGGACGACGGCCCAGCGCTGGCTGGTGCGCCGCAGCCAGTCGAGGAACCGCTGCGCGTCGCTGTCGGCCGTCTCGCCCGCGGCGGCGAGATTCAGATCGGCCGCCGCCTGGGCATAGCCCGTGATGATCGCGGTGCGGTTGCCCGCGGCCACCCAGACGAGCAGGTCGACCGCCCCGCCTGACCACATCGCGTGGGCGAAGCCGACCGCCAGCTGGGTCTTGCCGGTGCCGCCGCCCGCGCCGCCCGCCGCCATGCCGCCGCCGGGGTCGGTGCCTTCCGCCGGGACCAGCAGGATCGTCTCGCCCGGGCGGAGCCCGTCGGCCAGCCGGAATCCGGTCTCCTGGCGGGACAGGAAGTCAACGGCCAAGGGCGGCACGGACCCGGACTGGACCGGCGCGGTGGCGGGCTGCGGGCTCATTGGCGCTGTCCCTCCCACAGGCGAAGCGGCGTGGAGGCATCATAATGACGAAATCGCACCACGAACCCGTTTTTTTCCAGAAAATGCCTGATCAGCTCAACAGGTTTGCCTCAATTATCACATCAGCCTCATTCATCACACCTACACCAAAAAGACTGGTCTCCCCCATGGGCCGCTATAGGCGCAGGTCGATGCCCCGGCCCAATGGGCGCTGCTGCCGCCGGGCGCCGGAGGCGAGCAGCACCACGTGACCGTCGCCGGCCGCCTGCTACGCGGCGGTCTCAGCCCTGGCCGCCGAGCGCGGCCCGCAGCGCCGGATGGTCCGCCACCACCGTGGCGGATCCCGGCGCCACCTCGGTAAACCCGCCGTCGGTCACGACCGGCAGCCCGCTGGCGAGCAATTCCTTCCATTGCCCCACCGCCGCCACCCGGACGGCAAGGTCAAAATCGACATTCTTCCATTCGCAACGGTCCCGTGGTTCCAGCTCCCACCAGGCCAGCTGCACCCCGTGGCCGACCTGCGCCATTGCTTTTCCGGCCGACATAGGCAATTCCGGGTTCAGCCAGAGCACCGCGGTACCGGGGCCCGGCGCGGCCGGCGTCTCCGGGTCATCGAAGTCGGTCCCGGAGACCTGAAGCCTGGCCAGATCGGGCGGCCACCCGTCCACCGCAACAGGCGGGAACACCCGCACCTCGGCCGACCCGCGCAGCACCGTGACCCCGGGCATCGCGCTGGCCCGCTGCCAAGCCGCGCCCCGCGCCCGCCGCACGACCTTCCGGATCCGCGCGTCCTGCCATGCCCGGGTCGCCGCGGCCCACTCACCGTCCGGCTCGGCCACCCGCGGGTCGGACAGGAACTCAAGCACCGCCCGCCCCGCCCCCTCCAGGGCATCAGTCCTGCTGGGGGCGGTCCCCCGCTCCACCCGAACGACCAGCGGCAGCGCGTACTGCGGCCCCTCGTCCCGACTGGGCGCCTGCATACCCGCAGCGCCCTCACCAACCCCGCCGTCACCTGCCCCGCCGCCGTCACCTGCCCCGCCGTCCGCACCTGCCGCAGCGCCCTCGCCTGCTCGGCTGCCTTCACCGGTCCCGCCGTCACCAGGAGTTCCCTCAGCGCTGTCCCCGGCAGGAAACCCTTCGCCCCCTCCACCGCCAGGAGTCCCCGTGGTTTCGCCATCCTCGGTGGTGCGGTCTTGGCCCGCCTCGCGGTCCTCGCTCTCGTCCATCACATATCCAAGGATGTCAGCCGCCAGCCGCTCTCCAGGCCCCGCTTCCAGACTTACCGGCAACCCCAGCCTCGCAGGCAACCCCAGCACTACAGGCAACTCGGGTAACGTCGCCAATCAATCACGTGTTCGATGATCGCGAAAGGTTTTCTTTTGACGTAAGAAATTCGTGCTATACGCACGAATTTCTTACGTCAGGACCGACAGCAAACGCTTGGGCCGCGCCGCTACCTCGTCCCGTCCCGGCTCACGCCGGGACGAGCTCCGCCGCGGACGGAGGCTCGAGTGCGGCCGGGACGTGCAAGGCGGCGGCGTTGGTGGCGGCGAAGGCCCGGTACTCGCGGACCTCGGCCGCGCGGCGGCGGCGGTTCCAGCCGAGCAGCGGGGCCATGATGGCGGCCACCTCGGGCGCCGCCGCCGCCCCGGAGTCGGCCGACTCGATGAGCAGCCGCACGCGGCGGGCGAGGACGTCGGTCACGTGCAGCGCGCCTTCGTGGGTGACCGCGTAGGCGACCTCGGCCCGCAGGTAGGGCGCGCCGCCGGTGAGCGGCAGGCCGAGGGACTTGTCCGCCCGGATCAGGTCGAGGATCTCGCCCGCCACCGAACCGTACTTGGCGACCAGGTGCCCGACCGACATGACGGGCACGTCGTAATCGTCGGCCAGCCGCTGCGCCGACGCGCGGACCGCGGGCAGGCCGTCGGCGCCGAGCAGCGGCAGCTCGCCGGTGACGGACGGCGGGACGGGCCGGGGGAAGTTCTCGACCGCGGCGTCCACCACGTCCTTGGCCATCAGCCGGTAGGTGGTGAACTTGCCGCCGGCGATCGACACCAGGCCGGGCAGCGGCGCGTCCACCACATGCTCGCGGGAGAGCTTGGTGGTCGGCTTCTCCGCGGCCCCGGCGCCGTCGCCGTGCTTGGCGTCACCGTGCTTGACCGGAGCCCGCTCGGCGACCAGCGGCCGCAGCCCAGCGTAGACGGCGAGCACATCAGCCCGGGAGAGCGGCCGGGCCAGCACCCGGTTGGCCTCGCCCAGGATGTAGTCGACGTCCTCGGCGGTGGCCGCGGGTTCGGCGCGGTCGCCGGACCACTCGGTGTCGGTGGTGCCGACGATCCACCGGTCGCCCCACGGGATGAAGAAGAGCACGCTCTTGCTGGTGCGCACGATCATGCCGGTGTCGGCGTCGATCGCGGACTTGTCCATGACCAGGTGCACGCCCTTGGACATCCGGACCTGGTAGCCGGCCTGCACGCCGCTCGCCTCGTGCACCAGGTCGGACCAGACGCCGGCGCAGACCACGGTCCTGGTCGCGGCGACGTCGAAGGTCCGCCCGGATTCTTCGTCCCGAATTCGCGCGCCGGTCACCTGCTCGCCGTCGCGGAGCAATGACACCGCACTGGCCCGGGTGACGACGGTCGCGCCGTGCAGCGCCGCCGTCCGCGCGACCGTCACGGTGTACCGTGCGTCGTCGACCTGGGCGTCGTAGTAGAGCATGGCGCCGGCCAGCCGCTCGGGCCGCAGCGCCGGGACCCGGCGGAGCGCGCCGCGGGTGGTCAGGTGCCGGTGGTGCGGGACAGGCCGCTTGATGCCCTCCAGCGCGTCGTAGATCACCAGGCCCGCGCCCACGTACGGCCGCTCGACCACCTTCCGGTAGAGCGGGTAGAGGAAGGGCACCGGCCGGACCAGGTGCGGCGCGAGCCTGCTGACCAGCAGGTCACGTTCCCGCAGGGCCTCCTTGACCAGCTTGAAGTCGCCCTGCTCGAGGTAGCGCAGGCCGCCATGGATGAGCTTGCTCGACCGGCTCGAGGTGCCCGCGGCCAGGTCACGGGATTCGACCAGCCCGACTCGCAGGCCCCGGGACGCGGCGTCGAGTGCGGCCCCGGCGCCGGTTATGCCGCCGCCGATGACCAGCACATCGAGAGGTCCCGCGGCCAGCCTCCGCATCGCATCGTCACGATCACGAGCATCAAGAACTCCGGACATCGACGACTGCTCCTCCCCGGCCCCGCCGGGGGCCGCCACTCCCCATGGTAGGTGCCTGCTTTCGCGGGGTCCCGCTAGCCGGCCGTCAGCATCGCGGTCGGCCAGATGGGTGGGGTCCCGTCCTCGTCTGGGTAAACGATGGTTAATGTCTGCCTGTCAACGAGGCGGAAGCGGTGCAGTGAGGAGTTGGTCTCGGTGATGGGTGTTCGTGCGGCGGCGGCGATCGAGCCGGTTGGCGACGTGACGGCGGTGCTCGGCGAGGGTCCGTACTGGGTTCCGGAGGACGACTGCCTGCTCTGGGTGGATATCGAGAGCGCGCATCTGCACCGCACCTACTTCCCCTCCGAGGAGACGGTCACCGACTCGCTGAGCGCGGTGTCGGCGGCGTTCCCGGCCGTGGGCGGGGGCATCCTCACCGTCGGCGGCGCCGCGCTGACCCTGCTCTTCCCGGCCGAGCGGGGGAACCAGGGCAATCAGTGGGCGACCAGGACCATCGCCGAGGCCCCGGCCCGCGGGGACTTGCGCTTCAACGACGCCGGGGTGGACCCCGCGGGCCGCGTCTGGGCCGGGTCGATGCACATCGGCGAAGCCGAGCCGCTGGGCGAGCTGTACCGGCTTGACCCCGGCGGCAGGCTGACCACGGTGCTCAAGGGCGTGACGGTCTCCAACGGGCTCGGCTGGTCACCGGACGGCTCGCAGATGTACTACGCGGACTCGCCGCTTGGCCGCATCGACGTCTTCGACTACGACCCGGCGACCGGCGAGGCGTTCGCCCGCCGCCCCTTCGCCGACCTGTCCGGCGTGGACGGCGTCCCCGACGGGCTGACGGTGGACCTCGACGGCTGCGTCTGGGTGGCGATGTGGGGCGGCAGCGCGCTCCGCCGCTTCACCCCGTCCGGCGAGCAGGACGCGGTGCTGCCGGTCCCGGTCTCCCAGCCGACCAGCTGCGCCTTCGGCGGCCCGGGGCTGGCCGACCTCTTCGTCACCACCGCCAACGTCGGCCTGAGCCAGGCCGAGCGCGCCGAGCAGCCGCTGGCCGGCCGCCTGCTCCGCGTTGCCCCGGGCCCGATCGGCCTCCCCTCGACCATGGCCCAGGCCGCCATCCCGGCCTAGGTTGATTGCCAGCCGCCCGCGAGATCGAGAACCTGAAGGCCCAGTTCTGACCCGAACCTCGCAGGCGTTACGCGGAGTCCGGGAGCGCCAGGCACCGACGCAGGGTTACCGCGTCGTGCGCGAGTGCCGTGACCAGGACTCCGGGGCCGGCCAGCGGCAGGACCGCCGCGCAGCCGGCCTGGCTGGCGGTTCCCGCGAGGCTGCCGGTAACCGGGGCGTCTACCGGGATCACGGGACCCGCCGGACGCCGGGCCAGCGCCGGGCTCACGTGCAGCAGCGCGCCGACGGCGCGGTGGCCGGCCAGCACCGCCGGACCCAGGCTCGCGTCGTCGGTGCCGCTGACCTCCAGCTCCTGCCGCAGCAGGGCCCGCCCCGCGTAATCAACCCGCAGCACCGTCCGCGCCGCGCCGCCGTCCTCGCCGTGCCGCCCGAGCAGCAGCTCCTCGCGCAGCAGGAGCGACGCGCCCTCGTCGAGCGAAACGGAGACGATGGTCGCGTGCCGCGCGCCCGCGGTGATCACGACGGGTTCCGGCAGGTACTCAAGGTGCGCCCCCGGCCCGACGGAGACCGAAATCCGCAGCACCGACTCGAGCCCGTCCGGGCCGGGCAGCGCGATCGCCGCCGCCGCGGTCCGCACCCGCAGGAACGCCCCCTCCGCGACCGAAATCCGCAGCGCGAGCTCGTCCCCGCCGATCGGCCCGGCCGCCCCGCCGACCACGTAGACCGCGTCGGGCGTCCGCCGCAGCACCAGCGGCACCTGCGACGCCAGCACGGGCAGCCGCGTCACGCCACCGGGCCGGCCACAGCGACGATCGACGCGGACGCGGTGATCCGGTTCCGCCCGAGCTCACGCGGGCCCGCGCCGGATCCGGCCGGCGCGGCCCCGTCCGCGGACAGCGCCGCTGGTGACGGGCTCACCGGGTCCGGAGCATGGTGGCGTCCAGTGGAACCAACCGTCCGTTCGGGGTAGCGGAAGAGTTCGGGCTAAAGCAGGGACGGCGACCGGAGCGCGGCCCGCACCCAGTCGGCTACGTCGGCCGCCAGCGGATCTTCCCGCAGCGAAGTGAAGATCACCGGCCGTCCCTCGCGCACCGCGGCGGCGTCCCGCTGCCATGACCGCGAGCGACGCCCCGACCATCGGCGCGAGATCGGTCTTGTTGATCACCAGCAGGTCCGAGAAGGTGACGCCGGGGCCGCCCTTGCGCGGCACCTTGTCGCCGCCCGACACGTCGAGCACGAAGATCTGCTGGTCCGCCAGCCCGCGCGAGAACGTCGCGGTGAGGTTGTCGCCGCCGCTCTCCACCAGCACCAGGTCGAGCCCGCCGAACCGCGCCTCCAGATCCTCGACCGCGTCCAGGTTCGCCGCGATGTCGTCGCGGATCGCGGTGTGCGGGCAGCAGCCGGTCCGGACGGGGGTGATCCGGTCGACGTCGAGCACGCCCGCCCGCTGCAGGAAGTCGGCGTCCTCGGTGGTGTAGATGTCGTTGGTCACCACCGCGAGGTTGATCTCGTCCCGCAGCGCCCGGCACAGCGCGGCGACCAGCGCGGTCTTGCCGCTGCCGACCGGGCCGCCGATCCCGATCCGCAGCGCCCGCCCCGCGCGCGGCGGGACCGGGTGCTCGTGCGTCCCGTGCTCGTGGGCACCGGGACCGTGGTCGTGGTCGTGGTCAAGACTCAAAGAGTCTCACCTCCGCTCGGATATGCGCTTCGGCCAGCAGGTCAAGGGCCGGCGCGGACGGACAGGGCAACTCGGCCAGCGGGCCGCCGGCTGCCGCGGCGGCTCTCCCGGCGGTCAGGTCGATGTCGCGGGAGAGCCGGGCGAGGACGGCGGTGGCGCGCATCGGGTCGAGGGCGAGCAGCCGGACCGCCGCGCTGGCCGCCCCGGCCACCGACTGGTAGGCGGCGATCCGCGCCGCGTCGGCGGCGTCGCACCCGGCCGCCGCCGCGGCCGCGCCGAGCACCACCGCGTGATGCGGCCCGCCGGTGCGGCTCCCGACCCGGGCGGCGGCGAGGCCGGCCAGCCCCCGATCGTCCGGCCACGTGATCCGCGCGGCGCGCAGCAGCGCCCGTCCCTGCCGCCGCGAGGCCCCGCGCTGCGCCGGCGACGGGGTACGCGCGTCCGCCTCCGCGTCAAGCTCACCCCAGAAATCAAAACCGCCAGAAGGAACGAGCCGTTGGTCCCAGTTCTCCGGCCCCGGGTCCCCACCCCCGTCGCGGCGCTCGCCGGCGGCTGTGTGCTCGCGGGCAGGATTACCGAGGGCATCCGCGGGGATCTTTCCGCTGACGCCGCGTTCGTTGGCGGAATGCGCGCAGGCGGCAGCGGCGAGCCCGGCGGCGGCGAGCCCGGCCGTCCGCAGCCGGCCGCGCAGAAACGCTTCCAGCGAGACCAGATCGGTTACGGTCCCAGCCGTCACCGCCGGCTCCACCCCACCCGAATGCGCGTGCCCCCCAGCAGGAAACCGCGAGTCCGACAGCAACAGCGCCGCCACACTCACCGCGTCCCCCCAGCGCTCATCGCCGCGCGCCCGGCGTCCGCCCGGCATGATCGTGTGCCGTTCGGGTCATATAGCGCCCCCAACGGCACACAATCATGGGCGATGAACGCATCAGAAGAGGAAGTAGCGCTGGGCCATCGGGAGTTCCGCCGCCGGGGCGGCCTCGACCGGCTCGCCGTTGATGCGGACGGTGAACGTGTTCGGGTCGACCGCGATGTCCGGCATGGCGGCGTTGTTCACCAGGTCGGCCTTGCCGCGGGCGGACACGTCGGCGACCGGGACGAGGGCGCGGGCGAGGCCAAGCTTGTCGGCCAGGCCGGCCTCCAGCGCGGCCGGCGCCACGAAGGTCAGCGACGTCCGCGCGGGCACCTTGCCGTAGGCGCCCCACATCGGCCGGGGCAGGATCGGCTGCGGGGTGGGGATCGACGCGTTGGCGTCGCCCATCGCGGCCCAGGCGATGAACCCGCCCTTGATCACCGCGTGCGGGCGGACGCCGAAGAACGCGGGGTGCCAGAGCACCAGGTCCGCTAGCTTGCCCGGCTCGACCGAGCCGATGTGCTCCTCAAGCCCGTGCGCGATCGCCGGGCAGATCGTGTACTTGGCGACGTAGCGGCGGGCGCGGGCGTTGTCCGCCCCGCGTGTGCCGCCGTAGTCGGAGGGCACCGAGCCGTAGCCGGCGAGGGCGCCGCGGCGCTCCTTCATCGCGTGCGCGGTCTGCCAGGTGCGGATGACGACCTCACCGATCCGCCCCATCGCCTGGGAGTCGGAGCCGATCATGGAGATCGCCCCCATGTCGTGCAGGATGTCCTCGGCGGCGATCGTCGAGGGGCGGATCCGCGACTCGGCGAACGCCAGGTCCTCGGGCACGGCCGGGTTCAGGTGGTGGCAGACCATCAGCATGTCGAGGTGCTCGTCGACCGTGTTGACCGTGTGCGGCCTGGTCGGGTTGGTCGAGGAGGGCAGCACGTTGGGCTGCGAGGCGACGGTGATGATGTCCGGCGCGTGCCCGCCGCCCGCGCCCTCGGTGTGGTAGGCGTGGATCGGCCGGCCGGCGATCGCGGCCAGCGTGTCCTCGACGAACCCGGCCTCGTTCAGCGTGTCGGTGTGGATCGCGGTCTGCACCCCGGCGGCGGTGCCGACCCGCAGGCAGGCGTCGATCGCGGCCGGCGTCGTGCCCCAGTCCTCGTGCAGCTTGAATCCGGCCGCGCCGGCCCGCAGCTGCTCCCACAGGGCATCTTCCGAGACCGTGTTGCCCTTGCCCAGCAGCACGATGTTCATCGGCCAGGCGTCGGTTGCCTCCAGCATCCGGGCCAGGTTCCAGGCGCCGGGGGTGACGGTGGTGGCCTTGGTCCCCTCGGCCGGGCCGGTGCCGCCGCCGATCAGCGTGGTGATCCCGGCGCCGAGTGCCTCGGGGAGCTGCGTCGGCGAGATCATGTGCACGTGGCAGTCGATGGCGCCGGCCGTGAGGATCAGCCCGTTGCCCGCCATCACCTCGGTCGACGGGCCGATCACCAGGTCAGGGTGGACGCCGTCCATGATGTCGGGGTTGCCGGCCTTGCCGATCGCGGTGATGCGGCCGTCGCGGACGCCCACGTCGGCCTTGACGATGCCCCAGTGGTCGAGGATGACCGCGCCGGTGATGACCAGGTCGGGCGTGCCCTCGGCGCGGGTGGCGACGCGCCTGGCCCATCGACTCGCGGATCACCTTCCCGCCGCCGAACACGGCCTCGTCGCCGCCGGCGCACAGGTCCTGCTCGACCTCGATGAGCAGCGAGGTGTCGGCCAGCCTGATCCGGTCGCCCGCGGTCGGCCCGTACAGCAGCGCGTACCGCTCGCGGCTCACCTCACTCATGGATCTCCTTCACCTGTGGCGCCCCGGTCAGCCGCCGGCCGCCGATCTGCAGGCCCGGCACCACCCGCCGGCCGGCCAGCGGCACCAGGGATACCTCGCGCTCCACGCCCGGCTCGAACCGCACCGCGGTGCCGGCCGGCACGTTCAGCCGATACCCCCAGGCGGCGTCCCGGTCGAAGCGCAGCGCCGCGTTGGCCTGCGCGAAGTGGAAGTGCGACCCGACCTGGACCGGCCGGTCGCCGGTGTTCGCGACCACCAGGGTCAGCGCCGTCCGCCCGGCGTTGAGCGTGACGGCCCGTCGCCGGGCAGGATCTCGCCGGGGATGATGTGCTGAGCTCACCGGATCGGCTCGTGCACGGTGACGAGCTTGGTCCCGTCGGGGAAGGTCGCCTCGACCTGGACCTCGGTCAGCATCTCGGGCACCCCGTCCATCACGTCGTCGCGGCTGAGCACGGTGCGGCCGGTGGCCATCAGCTCGACCACGGGCCGCCCGTCCCGGGCGCCCTCCAGCAGGAACGACGTGATCAGGGCGACCGCCTCGGGGTAATTGAGCCGCAGCCCGCGTGCCCTGCGTTCCCGGGCCAGTCCCGCCGCCACGTGGATGAGCAGCCGTTCCTGCTCATGCGGGGAGATCAGCATGTCAGCACAATAACCCCGCGAGTCACGACGGATGTTACGGCGGTGTGACGAATTTTCACGCCCCGTTTCCTGGCTGGAGGCCGGCCCACGGGTCGTAGTCAACCTCCAGCGGTTCCTGCGGCGGCCGCCGGTCCGCGGGGACGTGCTCCAGGTTCAGCCGGATCCGGGTCCAGGTGGAACTGCGGCCGCGCATCGAGTCGACCAGGACGTCGGCGGGCTCAAGCAGCGGCCAGACGTCGCCGTGCCGTTCCTTCCACCGCTCCAGGGCGTCCATCGCCTCGGCCTTGGTCTCGGCCCGGGCGATCTCGATCAGCGGCTTGGTCGACTTGCGGCGGCCAGTCGGGCTCGGGGCGCCGCCCGCGCCGCCCGCGTTTTCGACGGCGGGCGCGGGCGAATCGGCGGTGGCCTTGGGTGTCCGGCGCTTGGACGGCTGGACCCGCGGTGCCTCGCCCGTCTGCTTCTCGTAGTTCGGCGGCCAGGGCGCGTCCGGCAGTCCGGCCGCCTCGTCGCGGGCGGCCAGCTCAAGCAGCGGCTCGAGCGAGCCGACGGCGTCGTTCATGGCCGCCCACGGATCGCCGATGGAGGCGAACCGCGCGGGGACCGTGTCGATGGTGAACCGCGAAGGATCGCAGCCGGGAACCTCGTCCCAGGTCAGCGGGGTGGAGACGCGCGCGTCTGGCAGCGGCCGGACGGAGTAGGCGGATGCCACGGTGCGGTCCTTGGCGTTCTGGTTGTAGTCGACGAAGACGCCGTGCCGCTCTTCTTTCCACCACTTGGACGTCGCCAGGTCCGGTGCCCGCCGCTCGATCTCCCGCGCCACCGCCACCGCGCAGCGGCGGACGTCGCCGAACGGCCAGCGCGGCGAGATCCGCGCGTAGACGTGGATGCCGCGCGAGCCCGAGGTCTTGGCCCAGCCGGTGAGGCCGAAATCGGCCAGCACCTCCCGCGCCACCAGCGCCACCGAGACGATCTGCGGCCACTCGATCCCGGGCACCGGGTCCAGGTCCACCCGCAGCTCATCCGGGTGCTCGAGGTCGGTCGCCAGCACCGGGTGCGGGTTCAGGTCGATGCACCCCAGGTTGGCCACCCACGCCAGCCCGGCCGCGTCGGTCAGCACCACCTCGTCCGCCGTCCGCCCGGAGGGGAAGCTCAGCTGCGCGGTCTCGATCCAGTCCGGCCGCGAGCTCGGCGCCCGCTTCTGGAAGAACGGCTCGGCCTCCGCCCCGTTGACGAAGCGCTTGAGCGCCATCGGCCGCCCGGCCACCCCGCCGAGCGCCCCGTCGGCGACCGCCAGGTAGTACTTGACCAGGTCGAGCTTGGTGTGCCCGGTGCGAGGGAAATACACCTTGTCCGGGTGGGAAACCCCCACCGAGCGCCCCGCCGCCTCGACGACGATCTTCTTATCCGCCACCGCAGTCACCCCGGTTCGTTCAGACTCACTGATTTTGCTTCAGAATTTCCGACAGGCTGAAACTGGTGGGCTCCGCCAGCTGCTCGTACGTGCAGGACGCGGGGGAGCGGTCCGGTCGCCAGCGGGCGAACTGCGCGGTGTGCCGGAAGCGCGTCCCCTCCATGTGGTCGTAGCGCACCTCGACCACGCGTTCCGGGCGCAGCGGGACGAAGGACAGGTCCTTGCCGACGTTCCACCGGCTGTACTCGGAGCTGCGCGGCGTCCGCGTCCCGCCGCCCTCCGCAGGCGGCGACGCGGCCCAGTTCCACGGGTGACCCTCGAACGTCGTCACCAGCGGCTGCAGTTCGGCCATGAGCGAGCGCCGCACGGCCATCGGGAACGCGCCGATCACGCCCACGCTGGCCAGCTCGCCCGAGTCCCGGTACAGCCCGAGCAGCAGCGACCCGACCGCGTCGGGCCCGCTCTTGTGCGGCCGGTAGCCCGCCACCACGCAGTCCGCCGTCCGGTCATGCTTGATCTTGAACATCACGCGCTTGTCCGGCTCGTACAGAACCGATCGCGGCTTCGCGATCAGGCCGTCAAGCCCCGCGCCCTCGAACTGGCTGAACCACTGCCCGGCCTCCTCATTATCGGCCGTCGCGGGGGTCAGGTGGACCGGCGAGGCCGCGCCCGCCAGCGCCTCCTCGAGCGCGGCCCGGCGCTCGGCGAACGGGCGCTGCGTGTAGTCAGCGGAGCCCAGCGCCAGCAGGTCGAACGCGACAAAGTGGGCCGGCGTCTGCGCGGCCAGCAGCCGCACCCGGCTCGCCGCCGGGTGCAGCCGCAGCTGCAGTGCCTCGAAGTCCAGCCGGCCGGCCGCCCAGTCCGGCAGCACGATCTCGCCGTCGATGACGCAGCGGGCCGGCAGCTGCGACAGGAAGGCGGTCACCAGCTCGGGGAAGTAGCGCGTCATCGGCCGCTCGTTCCTGCTGCCGATCTCCACCTCATCGGAGTCGCGGAAGACGATGGAGCGGAACCCGTCCCACTTGGGCTCGAAGAGAAAGTCCCCCGACGGGATCGCGTCCACCGGCTTGGCCAGCATCGGTGCCACGGGCGGCATCACCGGAAGATCCATAACCACAGCTTGTCACGACCGGGGCGGGGCCAAACGCAAGTCAGCCCACCCCGCTGCCAGGCGCATCGCCACCGAACAAGTGCCCGGCAGGATAACGTGAACAAAGCGCGATGCCCGTTCCTCACCACACCAGTGGCCAAACCCCCGGGAGCAACGCAATGGCCGGACAACCCCAAGAACCTTCCTGGACGCCCAACGGACAGGAGCCGACCCAGGCCCCCCCGGGCTGGCCGCCGCAGCCCACCTTCACCCCGCCCGCGGCGCCCCCCGCTGCCCCGCAGGACGCGTACGGCTACCCGCCGCCGCAGCAGCCCGCCCCGGGCGGTTACCCGCCGCCACCTGCGTCTCCGTCGCCCTACGGCGGCCGGGAGCAGGCGCAGGCGTACGGCCAGGAGCAGGCAAAGGTCTTTGGCCAGGAGCAGGCGTACGCGGGCCAGGACCAGACGTACGCGGGCCAGGACCAGACGTACGCCGGCCAGGACCAGGCCTACGCGGGTCAGGGGCAGCAGTACCAGCCGCAGGGGCAGCCCGGCCCCGAGCCGACCCAGTGGCAGTCGGTGCCCGGCATGCCCGCCGCCCGCCCCGGCACCGGCCAGCGGAAGGCCAGGGGCGAGCGCGGGTTCATCGGCTCGCTGTTCGACTTCAGCTTCACCTCGATGGTGACGCCCAAGATCATCAAAGTCCTCTACGCCCTGTTCGCCATCTGGACGGCGCTGTTGGCGCTGGTCATTCTCGTCATCAGCTTCCGGACCGGCGGGGTGGGCGGCGGCCTGGTCGTGCTGATCGTCATCGAGCCTTTTTTCGTGCTGCTGATGCTCGGCGTGTCGCGGGTGATTCTGGAGGCGTTCATGGTGATATTCAGGATCTACGAGGAGACCATGAAGATCCGCGAGCGCGGCGAGCGCGAAGTCTGACTCAAGAATTTTACGTAGCTTGGTCGTCCACAGCCGCCGCCGGACTGTCCACAGCGCATTCCTCAAGCATGCGGGGGCAAACCGGGGCCGGCTGTCCACAGCGGGCAGGCGCTAAACGGGCGGTGTTCCACAGGCCAGGGGCGGTTTCCCACCGGTTACGCACATGGTGATCCACAGCCACTCTGGAGTACGTTTCCTGTCTCGGGGGAGCGGCGAGCCAGGTTGGTCAGCCGCACCGCGGGGACCGGGGAAACACGATGGCAAGCTGGGCAGGACATCAAGTCATGACCAAAACCCTGATGCAGCCACAGGCCGAGACGGCCAGGAACAATCGGCACTTTCAGCTCATAGTTGATGTGCATCTGCTGTTGCTGAGCGACGGCGACCTGCTGCTCGGCAGGCGCGCGAATACCGGGTACGGCGACGGGGCTTACGAGCCGCCGTCCGGCCGCCTGGCCGAGCGGGAGACGCTGGTGGAGGCGGCGGTCCGGGTGGCGGCGGCGCAGGTGGGGATCGAACTCGACCCCGCCCGGGTATCGCTGGCGCACGTGATGCACGACGTTTCCGGTCACGGCCGGATGGCGTTCTTCCTGACCGCGGACGGCTGGGAGCGCCCCGCTGATCTCGGCGAGGCCGACCCGGCGGAGCGGCTCGCGGGGGCCAGGAGCTACAGCGACCTGGGCTGGTACCCGCTCACCGAGCTCCCGGCGAACATGATCGACCGCGCCCGCGTGGCCGTCCGCAACTACGCCGCCGGCGCCCGCTTCTCCACCTACCCGGCCTTCGGGATGTAAGGCCGCCGGAGCTCCGGAGCGCCGCCGGAGCTCCGGAGCAAGGTCAAAATCGCCGGTCGGGCTGAACGGTCCCGTGCTTCGAGTCCACCGCCGGCGGATCGGTAGACTCGGGTGACCATGCGACTGGTGAAGACCCACGGGTCACTCAACGAGATCTTCGCGCTGGCGGCGACGCCCAGCGCCTGGGCGTCCGACGCCGAGCTGCGCGCGTTCGTGCGCGGGGTCTGCGGCCGGGACTCGTGGACCGGCGGCAGCGACGGCATCTACCTCTACGACCCGGCCGGCCCGAACGCGCGGGCGTGGTTCTTCAACCCCGACGGCTCGCCGGCCGAGTTCTGCGGCAACGGGATGCGGGGCCTCGGACGGCTGATCCTCGACCTGCGCGGCACCGACACCGAGGTCGTCGCCAGCGGCGGCCGGGACTATCGCGTCCACCGCGCGCCGTCGACTCCGGAGGGCGTCCGCCAGGTGGTGCTCGAACTGCCCCCGCTGAACTTCGGCGACGCCGAACTGCCCGCCCCGTTCGGGAGTTTCACCGCGGTCGCGGTGCCCAACCCGCACGTGATCTCCGTCGTCGACGCGTACTCCGAGCCGGACCTGATCGAGCTGGGCAAGCGCGCCGACGAGGTCTTCCCCGAGGGCGCCAACGTCTCGTTCCTGCAGCCCCTGGATGACGCCGAGGTCTTTGTCCGCACCTTCGAGCGCGGCGCTGGCCTGACCCCGTCCTGCGGTTCGGGCGTGGTCGCCTCCAGGGCCGCCTACTCGAAGCTGACCGGGCTGGACCCGGCGCAGCGCCTGATCGTCCGCAACGCGGGCGGCGTCGCCGCCGCCTCGATCCAGGTCCGCGACGGCGCCTGGCACCCCATCCTCGAAGGCAACGCCACGGTCGTCTACGCAGGTCGAGCGTTACCCTGGCCGGCGACCAGGCGACCCCGATCGAGTACGCCGCGGACGAGAACGCCGCCTACGCGAAACTAGACGAGCGCAACACCACCTATCTCAAATCGCACAGAATCGAAACTGCGCACCCCTAGCCGCAGCCGTTACTCGAATATGCGACATTCACTGAATCTCCTTTCCGTGTCTGGTGGATTCGATGCCGCCTGGAGAGTGCCTTATGAGAAGGTGCGTCCTATATAATTGCTTGACTCATTGTCGCCTGGCGGGGCGCCTTACCGGGTAAGGGGGCGGGGATGCGCCGACGAGGAATGCCTGGTATTGACGATTACGGACCGTATTTCTTCCTCAGCTACGCGCATGCTCCGAAATTCGTTGACAACGATGAGACAGATCCCGACGTCTGGGCGGCCAAGCTTTACAAGGATCTCTGTGATCACCTTTTCCAGATCAGCAGCCAGCCGCTCGGCGGGCGGGTGGGATTCATGGACCGTTAACTCGGGCCAGGGAACGAATGGACGGTGAAACTGGCCAGCGCCCTAGCGCCAGGGACCCGGCACCTACGAGACCGCGAACGTAGTGCTCCAGGCCTATGAGGAATCCCTCGGCGCCGAGCACCCATTTACGCTCGCGGCCCGCAACAATATCTCCATCTACCTGCGCGGCATCGGCTCGGTGCGGACGGCACTGGAACTCGCCGACCGCACGCTGACCGCGCTGCGGACAGCGCTCGGCGACGATCATCAGTTCACGTTGACCTCCGCCGTCAACCGGGCGAACTGCCTGTACGATCTAGGTCGGCTTAGGGACGCGGAGGCCCAGCTGCGGGAGACACTGGACCGTCTGGCCAAAACGCTCGGGCCGCGCCACCCGGACACGCTGCTCTGCCAGGCGAACCTCGCCGTCACGCTGCGCACGAGCGGCAGGACCGACGACGCCATCCGCCTGCAGCAACTGGTGATGGCCGAGATGCGCGAGGTCCTCATCGAGGAGCATCCCGCATCGTTGCGCTCAGGGAATGGCGCCTGCAGAGCCGTGACCTGGAGGTCCAGCCGACGTAACCCGCTCAGTGCGGCCGGATAAGCCACGACAGCACGTCGGGTACCACTTCAAGCGCGCCGAAATGCGCGGCGTCCGGCCAAATACTGAGGCAAAAGTGGTTCACGTTAAAAATCCCCGCACCGCGAACATCTATATATAAGGTCATCAATCGGTTCATCCTAAACAGCCAAACCGGGCTTGCACAGACCCTGCGGGCTTACGGGCGGGGCAGCCGGTCCAGCGCCTGGCGGGCGCGGCGCTCGGCGGCTTCGGCGTGCCGGGCGCGGCGCCGGGTGGCAGCCAGGTCCTCCCGCGCCTTGGTGAGGCGTTCTTCGAGGTCACGGACCTCGGCCGCCAGCCGGTCCTCCGCCAGCCCGGCCTCGGCGCTAGCGGTGGCGGCGGAGACCACCGTCCGTTCCCCATCCTCGTAGTTCTTCCGCCGCTCAGCGCCGCGCTCGGCTGCCTCCCGCGCCAGCCGCTCCTGCTGGCCGGCCGCGCGCCGCTCTTCTTCCTCCTTGCGCTGCTCCTCCGCCAGCCGCTGCTGCTGGGCCGCGCGCCGCGCGGCGACCTCATCCGGTGGGGTGGCGGGCCGCCGCTCGGCGCGTGATCGGGAGCCGCCCTCCTCGCGCCCCGCGGCGAAGGCCTGCCGGGGTGAACGACCCGGGTGGGCAGGAGCGGACGGAGAAGCCTGGCGGGGCACATCGCGTTTCGACGCCTCCCCGGCCAAGGACACGGCCTCGTCGGCGGGGGCGACGGTCCCGTCGGGAGACGCCAGGTCTCCCGCGGCGAACCCGAACCCGAACCCGGACCAGTGCGCCGCCTTGGTCAGCGTGCCGGCCGCGAACTCGGCCGCCGTCCCGGGATCGGCCAACGCGGCGGTCAGCGTGGCCACGACCTCATCGCGCAGGCCGGACGGCGGGTCGGGGATGCCCGCGGCGGCCAGCGCCTGGGCCGTGAGCGCGTCGATCAGCGAACCGCGTTCCGCCGACAGCTCGCGCAGCCGAGGCCCGTCCTTCGCCTGCTCAGCGGCGCGGAGTGCGTCGGCCAGCGCGGCCAGCCGCGCCGGGGCGTCGGGCTCAGCGCGGGCGAGGCGGTTGACCACCCAAGCCGCCCGGGTCGGTTTGCGCAGGGCCGCGATCGCGGCGGCCGCGCTCTTGTCGCCCGCCGCTTTCGCCTCGGCCGCGAGCTCCTTGCGGCGGTCGGTGAACGCCTCCGGTTCGCCCCCGTACAGCTCCGCGGCGGCAGTGGCTACCCGGTCGTCGGCAGCAGCATCCGGGGCGTCGCCGCCCGTTTCCGCGTGTTCATCGCCGCCGCGCCCTTCGCCCGGACCGCTGCCGCCCACCCGCCGGTTATGCCCCGGTTCGCAGTCCCGCGAACAGGTCCGTTTCCGGGATCGGGGCGCCGGTGGTGTCGACCGCGCGGATGAAGTACTCGTAGCCGAACGCCTGCTCGGCGACCTCGGGCGGGATTTTGCTGAACCACGAGTCGTTGATCTGGCTGCCGTGCGCGAACAGCGCCGCGCGCTTGCGCTCAAGCACCGGGCGGATGTCGACCGTGGTGGTGATCCGGGACTCGGACTCCTGGGCGCGGCGGCTGCGCTCCGCGTCTTCCTGCCAGTCCGGCACCTGCTCGCCGGCCTCGCGCAGCGCGTCCCAGATCTTCCGCCAATTCGAGCCCTTCATCGTCGACAGGTAGACCTTGGCGATGACGCCGCCGGTCTCCTTCGCCGCCGCCTGCGCCGCCACGCTCGCGTGCACATGGTCCGGGATGCTGGTAGGCGCCCTGGTTGTCGTAGGTGACGAGCACCTGCGGGCGGTACTTGACGATCAGCTCGCCGATCCGGGCGGCCACGGTGGCCACCGGCACGTTGGAGAAGGCCTCGGGCTGGCGCTTGTAATCCCATTCCTCCATGCCCGAGTCGTGGTAGCCGAGCGTTTCCAGGTCGCTGATCTTGAGGATCTTGGCCGACTTGTCCAGCTCGGCCAGCCGCTGCCGGGCTACCGCCTCGGGGTCGTGGCCGGGCTGTCCGGGCTTGATTCCGCCGGGCGCATCGCCGTACTCGCCGTTGGTGCAGGTGACCACGACCGTCCGGATGCCCTGGTCGGCGTAGGCGGCGAGAATCCCGCCACCTGACGCCTCATCGTCGGGGTGGGCGTGCACTGCCATCAGGGTTAGAGGCTCTGACATGCTTCAAGCCTGCCATGCCCGGGCGGTGCTTTGGTCCGGTGGGCTCCTTCGAACTACTTCGCGCGCGCTGCCTCGCTAGCGCCTGGCTGGCATCCGCACGGTCAGCGCGCTCGGCTGGACGGTGACCGAGAGGGTCTGGCCCGGGGTGATGACCTCGCCGTCCACCTCGCGGGGGAGCGTCACCGGGGAGGTGATCTCCACCTTGCGCGCCTGCAGCCGTTCGAGCATCCGGTCCTGGTGGTGGCTGTGGGTCAGCACCCGGGTGGCCAGCCGCGGCCAGCCGAGCGGCCCGTGCGGCGCCAGCACGGCCACGTCGAGCACCCCGTCGTCGATCCGGGCGTCGGGCAGCAGGTTGAACCCGCCCGGCAGCAGGCCGGAGTTGCCGACCACCACCGACCTCGCGGTCCGCTCCAGGGGCGGCCCGTCGTCCAGCTTGATGGTGAACCGCGACGGCGGCAGCGCCAGATGGGCCGCCCCGGACATCGCGTAGGCGAGCCAGCCGAGTTGGTGCTTGAGCTTCGTCCCGGCCACGACGGCGGCGTCGAGCCCCATGCCCGCCATCGCGGTGAAGGGCTCGCGGTCGGCGACGGCCAGGTCGATGCGCCGGTCGACGCCGCGGGCGGCGGTGCAGAGCGCGATACCCAGCGCCGGGTGCGGGTGGCCGGGGATGCCGAGCGTGCGCGCCAGCAGGTTCGCGGTGCCATGCGGGACGATCGCGAGCGGGACCCCGGTGGACGCCACGCCCTCGGCGCAGCCGCGGACGGTCCCGTCCCCGCCGACCGCCACCACCAGGTCGGCGCCGTCGAGGGCGGCGCCCCTGGCCGCGGCCACCCCGGCCTCGGCCTTATCGGTGACGTGGAACTCGGCCGTCCACCCGTTGCGCCTCGCGAACTGGCTGCAGAGCGGCATGAAGCGCCCGCTGACCCTGGCCAGCGAGCCGTTAACGACAAACGAGACGGCAGGCATACCTTTACTGAGGTTACCCGCCGCTCCCGTCCCGCGAACTCGCGGGACGGGAGCGGCGGACAGCTTTCGCCCATCTTTTACCAGGCCTTAACCTGAATTAACCGAATTATTCGACCTACCTGAGATGCCAGCGGTACGGCGCGATCAGCTTGTCCACGCTCGCCGGCCCGTAGGTGCCGGGCTCGTAGGACTCGACCGGCGGCGGCGAATCCAGCAGCGGGGCGGAGATCTCCCACACCCGCTCGATGCCGTCGGCCCGGGTGAACAGCGACTGGTCGCCGAGCATCGCCAGCAGGATCAGCCGCTCGTACCCCTCAAGCGCGTTGGCCTGGGCGAACGAGTCCTGATAGCGGAAGCTCATGGTGGACGCGGCGAGCGTCATCTCCGGGCCGGGCATCTTGGCCAGGAAGTCCACGTTGATCGAGCCGGGGTCGGCGAAGTCGATGACCATCTCGTTGACCCGGCCGGCCGGGATGTCCTTGCGGTGCGCGCGGAACATCCGCAGCGCCGGCTCGTGGAACCCGAGCGTGACCAGCTGCCGTGATGCCTTCATGGACTTGCCCGAGCGGAGGAAGAACGGCACCCCCTGCCAGCGCCAGTTCTCGATCTCGACCCGCAGCGCGATCATCGTCTCGGTGTCGGAATCGGCGGGCACCCCCGGTGAGGAACGGTACCCGTCGTACTGCCCGCGCACCACGTGCCGCAGGTCAATCGGGCGCAGCGCGTCGAAGACCTTCGACTTCTCGTCCCGCAGCGGCTTGGAGGCGAGCGAGGTCGGCGGCTCCATCGCCACGAACCCGAGCACCTGGAACAGGTGGGTGACCACCATGTCCCGGTACGCCCCGGTCGCGTCGTAGAACGCCGCGCGTCCCTCGATCGACAGCGTCTCCGGCACATCGATCTGCACGTACTTGATGTGCTGCCGGTTCCAGATGGGCTCGAACATCCCGTTGGCGAACCGGAAGGCGAGGATGTTGTCGACCGACTCCTTGCCCAGGAAGTGGTCGATCCTGAACACCTGCGACTCGTCGAACACCTTGTGCACGGCCGCGTTCAGCGCCTGGGCCGAGGCCAGGTCCCAGCCGAACGGCTTCTCGACGATCACCCGGGAGTCGGCCGAGGCGAGCCCGGACGCGCCGAGCATCCCCACCACGGACTCGAACGCCGACGGCGGGATCGCCAGGTGGAACAGCCGCCCGATCGCGCCGCCGTGGGAGTCGTGCGAGTTACCGTGCGACCTGCCGTTCGAGCCGATCGCCTTCTCCGCCGCGGCGACCGCGTCCACCAGCGGCGACGGGTCATCCGGGGACGACGCGGCGAACGACAGGTGCGCGACGAACTTCTCCCACGGCTCGCCCTCGGGCTTGGCCACCCCGTAGGCGTCGCAGGCCGACCGCGCGTGCTTCCTGAACTCGTCGTCGGAGACCGCGAACTCCGGCGGCGAGGTGCCGACGAGCGCGAACTTGTCCGGCAGCAGCCCGGCGACGAACAGGTGATAGAGCCCCGGCAGCAGCTTCCGCTTGGCCAGGTCCCCGGTCGCGCCGAACAGCACGATCACATGCGGGCCCGGCTTGGCGTGCCCCCGGCGCGGTGAGTGCCCGGCGGGCTGATCCTGCGTTGAGGTCACTTCTGCTCCGCGTGTCCGCCGAACTCCGACCGCATGGCCGAGAGGATCTTGCCGGTGAACACGCCGAGGTCGCGCGACTCGAACCGCTGGAACAGCGCCGCGGTGATGACCGGGGCGGGCACGCCCTCGTCGATCGCGGCCTCCACGGTCCACCGGCCCTCGCCGGAGTCCGACACCCGGCCGCCGAACTCGCTCAGGTCGGGCGACTTGGCCAGCGCCGCGGCGGTCAGGTCGACCAGCCAGGACGACACCACCGAGCCGCGCCGCCACACCTCGGCGACGTCGGCCACGTTGATGTCGTACTGGTAGTACTCGGGGTCGCGCAGCGGCGTGTTCTCCGCGTCGTGGACGGCGTTCTCCTGGTTGCCGATGTCGGCGCCCTTGATGATCGACAGCCCCTCGGCGATCGCGGCCATCATGCCGTACTCGATGCCGTTGTGCACCATCTTGACGAAGTGCCCGGCGCCGGACGGCCCGCAGTGCAGGTAGCCCTGGGACGCCTGGGATCCCGGGGCGCGGCCGGGCGTCGGCTCGACGCTGCCCTCACCCGGCGCGATCGTCTTGAAGATCGGGTCGAGCCGCAGCACCGCGGCCGAGTCCCCGCCGATCATCAGGCAGTACCCGCGCTCCAGGCCCCACACGCCGCCGGAGGTGCCGACGTCGAGGTAGTGCAGCTTCTTCGGCGCGAGGGCCCTGGACCGGGTGATGTCGTCGTGGTAGTAGGAGTTGCCGCCGTCGATGATCGTGTCGTCGGCATCGAGCAGCGGCACCAGCTGCTCCAGCGTCTGGTCGACGATCCCGGCCGGGATCATGATCCAGATGTTGCGCGGCTTCTCCAGCGCGTTGACGAAGTCGGCCAGCGTGTCGGTCCCGGTGGCGCCGTCCGCCGCTAGCGATTTGACGGCGTCGGCGTTCACGTCGTAAACGACGACGTGGTGGCCGTCGCGCATCAGCCGGCGGGACAGGTTGGCCCCCATCCGGCCGAGCCCGATCATGCCGAGCTGCATGGGTGAGTCAGTTGCCATGGCGAGTTCTCACGCCTCCTTGGACGACTTCAGTGATCGGTAACGGCGGATCAGTGCGTTGGTGGACGAGTCGTGCGTGAGCTCGGGCGTGGTCGCGGCCGTGAGCTCGGGGATGATCTGCTGCGCGAGCTGCTTGCCGAGCTCGACGCCCCACTGGTCGAACGAGTCGATCTCCCAGATGGTCCCCTGCACGAACACCGAGTGCTCGTAGAGCGCGACCAGCGTCCCCAGCAGCCGGGGCGTGAGGATGTCGCACAGCAGCGTGTTCGTCGGCCGGTTGCCCTCGAACACCCGGTGCGGCACGACCGCCTCGGCGGTGCCCTCGGCCCGCACCTGCTCCTCGGTCTTGCCGAAGGCGAGCGCCGCCGCCTGCGCGAAGACGTTGGACGTGAGCTGGTCGTGGTGCTCGCCGAGCGGGTTCAGGGTCTGCGCGAACCCGATCAGGTCGACCGGGATGATCGACGTTCCCTGGTGGATGAGCTGGTAGAACGAGTGCTGCCCGTTGGTGCCTGGCTCGCCCCAGTAGACCGCGCCGGTGTCGTAGTCGACGTGCCGCCCGGTCAGCGTCACGTGCTTGCCGTTCGACTCCATGGTGAGCTGCTGCAGGTAGGCGGGGAACCGGCTGAGGTACTGCTCGTACGGCATCACCCCTACCGTCTGAGAAGCCGAAGAAGTCCCGGTACCAGACGGCCAGCGTGCCCAGCAGCACCGGCAGGTTCGAGGCCAGCGGCGCGGTCAGGAAGTGCTGGTCCATGTCGTGGAAGCCGGCCAGCAGCTCGTCGAACTGGTCCGCCCCGAGCGCGATCATGGTGGACAGCCCGATGGCGGAGTCCATCGAGTAGCGCCCGCCGACCCAGTCCCAGAACCCGAACATGTTCGCCGTGTCGATGCCGAACGCCTGCACCTTGTCGGCGGTCGGTCGACACCGCCACGAAATGGTTGGCGACGGCGTCCTCGGACCCGAGCGCGCTGACCACCCAGTCCCGCGCCGAGTGCGCGTTGGACAGCGTCTCCAGCGTCCCGAACGTCTTGGAGGAGATGATGAAGAGGGTCTCGTCCGGGCTGAGGTCCTTCGTCGCCTCCACGAAGTCGGTTGAATCGACATTCGATACGAAACGGAAGGTGATTTCACGGTCGCTGTAATACTTGAGCGCCTGGTAGGCCATAACCGGCCCGAGGTCGGATCCGCCGATCCCGACGTTGATCACGTTCTTGATGCGCTTGCCGGTAAAGCCCTTGAATTCGCCGGACCGCACTCGGCCGGAGAACTCGCGCATCCGGCCGAGCACGGCGTGCACGTCGGCCACGACGTCCTGGCCGTCCACGGTCAGCTTCTCGGTGGCCGGCATGCGCAGCGCGACATGCAGCACCGCCCGGTTCTCGGACACGTTGATGTGCTCGCCGCGGAACATCGCGTCCCGCCGCTCGGCCACCCCGGACTCCTCGGCCAGCTCCACCAGCAGCCGCATGGTCTCGTCGGTGACCCGGTTCTTCGAGTAGTCCAGGTAGATGCCCGCGGCCTCGGCGGTCAGCCGCTCGCCCCGCTGGGGGTCGGCGGCAAAAAGGTCGCGCAAGTGCTGCCCGGAGATCTCCGCGTAATGGCGCTCGAGCGCCTGCCACGCCTTCCGCTCCCGCAGCGGAGTCGTCGGCATGTCCGTCTCCCCTCGTCAGGTGCCCGCGTCGTTCCCGGGCGCTGCCCTCATGCGATCGGTGTAATCAAACCGATCCTTCCACGCCTAGCGACTGCCCCGCCCCCCGGGTTCCGAACCCGGGGCGAGCGTGCCTTACGTGTCAGCCCTTGGGCTCAGCTCTGCTGGTTAGAGGCGTTGGCGGCTCGCGTCGGGCGACCGATGGCGCGCGCCCGGCGGCGGCCTCGGCCACCGCGCGGACGCGGCGCGCTGGCGGCCAGGTCCTCGAGCAGCACCGGCTCGCCCGAGGGCCCGCACAACGGCAGCATCCAGTTCGGGTACTCGGTCGAGGTGCCCGGCATGTTCTGCGAGCGCACCTCGCCGGCCGCCTCGGCCAGGTTGACGCCGATCAGCCGGGCCGGCGTCCGCGCCAGGTAGCCGTAGAGCGCGGCGGTGAACGCGTCGGCGTCCGGCCGCCGTCCCGGCGGCAGCAGTCCCTGCCCGATCAGCGCCCTGATCCAGTCGTCGACGTTCTGCGCCGCCTCCGCCCGCTCCTGCGCCTCGGGCCGGGTGAGCAGGCCGAGCGCGAGCCGGTCGGTCACCTGTGATCCGGACAGGAACGCGGCGGCCGGCGGCAGGTCGTGGGTGGAGACCGTGACCAGCGAATTGCGCCGCCACCACTGCGGTTCGAGCGGCTCGTTGGCCCAGCCCCGCTCGAACCAGAGCATCTGGGTGCCCAGCGCGCCGCGCGCCGCCAGCGCCTCGCGCAGCCACGGCTCGACCGTACCCAGGTCCTCGCCGATCACGACCGCCCCGGCCGCGGCCGCCGCGGACGCGAGCGCCCCCAGGGCCCCCTGCACGTTGTAGTACACGTAGGCGCCCTCGGCGGGCGACATCCCGGCCGGTATCCACCACAGCCGCGACAGCCCCATGACGTGGTCGATCCGCAGCCCGCCGGCCCCGCCGCCGATGCCGCCGCGCCACCCTCGCCGCCGAGCCACCGTCGCCGGCTCCGCCACCAGCGCCGATGCCGCCGGCATCGTCGCCGGGCACCCGCCCGAGCGTCGAGTCGAACAGTTCCGCCAGCGGCCGGTACCCGGCCGCCGCCAGCGCCCGCGGGTGGTACGGCGGCAGCGCCCAGTCCTGCCCGCGCTGGTTGAACGCGTCCGGCGGCGCGCCGACGCTGAACCCGCGGGCGAGGAACTCCTGCCCGGACCACGCGTCGGCGCCGCCCGGGTGCGCGCCGATCGCGAGGTCGGCGATGATGCCGATCGCCATCCCGGCGTCGCGCGCGGCCGCCTGGGCCGCCGCGACCTGGTCGGCGACCAGCCACTGGACCCAGGCGTGGAACTCCGCCAGCGCCGCCAGGTCGCCCCGGCGCACCTCCGCCGCGGCCGTGCGCGGGTCGCGCAGCCGGGCCGGCCAGCTGCGGTAGTCGGGGCCGTGCACCTCGGCCAGCGCGCACCAGGCGGCCCAGTCCTCGAGCGCCTGGCCGTGCCGGCGGCGGAAGGCGTCGAGCGAGGCCTGCCGCTCATCCGTTAGCGGCACCTTCCGCAGCACTTCCAGCGCCTCGCGCTTGGCCGCCCAGACCGCGTCCCGGTCAATGAGCGCGGGCGTTCTGCTCGCCGCCAGAAGCGGTGCGGAGAGGGCAGTAAGCCGCGTGCGTTCCTGGGAATTCAGGTCTTTATATTCGGGGATATCCTCGATGCGCAGGTAGAGCGGGGAGACCCAGCGGCGGCTCATCGGCAGGTAGGGCGACGGCGAGACCGGGGGCAGCGGCTCGGCCGCGTGCAGCGGGTTGATGAGCACGAACCCGGCGCCCAGATCGCGCGCCGACCAGGCGGCGAAGTCAGCCAGGTCCCGCAGGTCGCCGTGGCCCCAGGAACCGCCCGAGCGCAGCGAGTACAGCTGCACGCTGAAGCCCCAGGAGCGCTCCGACGGCACCGGGGCGACCGCCACCAGCGGGGTCGGCGCGTGGCCGGCCGGCAGCGGAACCTCCTCAAGCGCCGTCACGATCGCTTGCAGGGTCTCGTCACTGGCGAAGACCTCGCGTCCCTGCCAGTCCCAATAACTGACAGAAACACCCAGTTCGGCGGCGCGGCGCCGCAATTCCCCGTCGTTCACCCGCCTAAGTTTGCCCGATAATCGCGAGTCCGCAAGTTTCGCCGAAACCGCGCTTCCCTAATGCCGGGCAGGCTTACCGGCTGACTTCTGAGCGGTCATCCGCCCACAGGGTGTGGAAGCTGCCCTCGGCGTCGGTGCGACGGTAGGTGTGCGCGCCGAAGAAGTCGCGCAGGCCCTGGATGAGCGCCGCGGGCAGGCGCTCCGCGCGGAGCGCGTCGTAGTACGCCAGCGCGGCCGAGAACCCGGGCACCGGGATTCCGTTGTTCACCGCGGTCGCGATCACGTCGCGCCAGGCGTCCTGCGCCTCGGTGACCTCCTTGCCGAAGTCCGGGTCGGCCAGCAGCGTCGGCAGCTGCGGGTTAGCGGCGTAGGCGGCCCGGATCCGGTCAAGGAACGCGGCCCGGATGATGCAGCCGCCGCGCCAGATGACCGCCATCTTCCCCAGGTCGATGTTCCAGTCGTACTCCTCGCTGCCCGCGGCGATCATGTTCCAGCCCTGGGCGTAGGACACGATCTTGGACGCGTACAGCGCCTGCTCGACCTTGTCGGCGAACGCGTCGGGGTCGGAGACCGCCTCGCGGCCGGGCCCGGCGAGCCCGCGGGCGGCGGCGCGCAGGTCGGCGTGGCCGGACAGCGACCGGGCGAAGGTCGCCTCGGCGATCCCGTCGATCGGCACCCCGAGGTCAAGGGCGGTCTGCACGGTCCACCGGCCGGTGCCCTTCTGCTCGGCCTGGTCGAGCACGATGTCGACGAACGGGCGCCCCGTCTTGGCATCGGTGTGCGCGAGGACCTCGGCGGTGATCTCGATGAGGTAGGAGTCGAGGCGCCCTTCATTCCAGGTGCGGAAGATCTCGGCGATCTGCGCGGGCTCGTACCCGCCCGCGTGGCGGAGCAGGTCGTACGCCTCGGCGATCAGCTGCATGTCGGCGTACTCAATGCCGTTATGGACCATTTTCACGAAGTGCCCGGCGCCGTCCGGGCCGACGTGGGTCGCGCAGGGGACGCCGTCGACCTTCGCGGCGATGGCTTCGAGCATCGGGCCGAGGGACTGGTAGGACTCAGCCGAGCCGCCGGGCATGATCGACGGGCCGTTGAGCGCGCCCTCCTCGCCGCCGGAAACGCCCATGCCGACGAAGTGCAGACCCGCCTCGCGCAGCGCCGCCTCGCGGCGCCGGGTGTCCAGAAAGTGCGCGTTGCCGGCGTCGATGATCATGTCGCCCGGCTCGAGGAGCGGAGCGAACTCCTCGATGACGGCGTCGGTCGCGGGGCCGGCGTTCACCATGATGACCAGGCGGCGCGGGCGCTCCAGGCTGGCGACGAACTCCTGCGCGGTGCGGGCGGGGACGAAGGTGCCCTCGTGGCCGAATTCCGCCATGATGGCGTCGGTCCTGGCCGTCGTCCGGTTGTGCAGGGCCGTCGCGTAACCGTGCCGGGCAAAGTTTCTGGCCAGGTTCCGGCCCATCACACCGAGCCCCGTAACGCCGATCTGCGCAGTCGCCTGGTCGGTCATGTCGTCCTCGTCTCCTTCAGTCGGCCGGCGTCATCGCTATCGCCTGATTCCTCCCGGCCTACCTTAGCTGTTGCCCTTTGGCCGGCCGGGTCGGCGGTCGCGGGTTACTTGACCAGCGATGCCGCGTAATCGGGAACGAACGTCTGCGTGTCGATCGGCGTCCGCACGTACCCGGTCGACCGGGGCCGGCGCGGCAGCTTGAGCGACGGCTCCGGCACGTCGTGGTACGGGATGGTGGAGAGCAGATGCGCCATCATGTTGATCCGCGCCCGCTGCTTGTCGTCGGACTCGACCACGAACCACGGCGCCTCCGGGATGTCGGTCAGGGTGAACATGTCATCCTTGGCCCGCGAGTAGGACTCCCAGCGGCTGATGGACTCCAGGTCCATCGGGGAGAGCTTCCACCGCCGCATCGGGTCGTCGAGCCGGGACTCGAACCGCTTCTGCTGCTCGGTGTCGCTGACCGAGAACCAGTACTTGCGCAGCAGGATGCCGTCCTCGACCAGCATCCGCTCGAAGATCGGGCACTGGTGCAGGAACCGCGCGTACTCCTCCTTGGTGCAGAACCCCATCACGTGCTCCACGCCGGCCCGGTTGTACCAGGACCGGTCGAACAGCGTCATCTCGCCCGCGGCCGGCAGGTGCTCGATGTAGCGCTGGAAGTACCACTGGCTCCGCTCCCGCTCGGTCGGCTTGGGCAGCGCCGCGATCCGCGCGGAGCGCGGGTTCAGGTACTCGGTCACCCGCTTGATGGTGCCGCCCTTGCCCGCCGCGTCGCGGCCCTCGAAGATGACCACGACCCGCGCGCCGGAGGTGCGCATCCACTCCTGGGCCTTGACCAGTTCTTCCTGCAGCCGGTAGAGCTCGGCGTTGTACGCCCGCTTGGGCAGCTTTTCCTGCTTTGCCGCCGGTTGGGCCGTCTTCTCCGCCTTTGCCGGCGATGACTTGCCCGACTTAACCGTTTTGCTCGTCTCACGCTCGTGATTGGCCATAACAGACTTGTTAGCATGACGGTCGTGAGTGACGAGCAGCCAGACCTCGGTTATGGCACCGTGAACGTCTACCGGGCCGGCCGCGCCGTGAAAATCGAGCTGAACCGGCCGGAGCGGATGAACGCCTGGTCCAGTGACCTGTCGGCTGACCTGCTGGCCGCGCTGCGCGCCGCCGCGGCCGACGACGCGGTCCGCGCGGTCATGCTGACCGGCGCGGGCCGGGCGTTCTGCTCCGGCGCCGACCTCAAGGAGGGCATGGCCATGGCCGCCGCCAACGACGGGCTGCTCGATACCAAGGCCACCCTCGTCGGCTGGTACAACCCGATCGTCAGCACCATCCGCGAGATGGGAAAGCCGGTGGTCACCGCGGTCAACGGCCCGGCCGCCGGGGCGGGCCTGTCGCTCGCGCTGGCGGGCGACCTGGTCGTCGCGGCCGAGTCCGCGTACTTCACGCTCGCCTTCGTCAACATCGGCCTGGTCCCGGACGCCGGCGCGTCGCTGTTCGTCCCGTCCCGCATCGGCTTCGCCCGGGCGGCCGAGATGGCGCTGCTGGGGGAGCCGGTCACCGCCGCCCGCGCGGCCGACATCGGCCTGATCAACGCGGCCTGGCCGGACGGGGAGTTCGCCGCGCGCGCCGACGCCCTGCTCGAGCGCCTCAGCAACGGCCCGACCCGCTCCTACGCGGGCAGCAAGCGCGAGCTCAACCACTGGCTTTACGCGCGGATGCCCGAGCACTTGGCCCTTGAGGCCGAGCTGCAAGGTGAGCTGGCCGGCTCCAAGGACTTCCGCGAGGGCATCGCCGCCTTCCTGGAGAAGCGCAAGCCCACCTTCACCGGCGAATAGGCCCGGCACCGAAGGCAAGGTCAAGATCTTCCGCCTGAACGAGCGGTGGTCCTACGCTCAGGGCCCATGACTCGAGATCTACCGCCTCAACGATCGGTGGTCCGGCCCTCAAGGCCGATGACTTGAGATCTACCGCCTCAACGATCCGTGGTCCTACGCTCAAGCCCCATGACTACTGAGAAGGTGGCGGTCGTGACCGGGGCTGGCTCCGGGCTCGGCCGGATGATCACGATCGCGCTGGCCGACAAGGGGTGGTTCGTCGTCGCCGCCGGGCGCCGGGCCGGGTTGCTCAACGAGACGGCGACGCTCGCGCTGCCGGAGATGGTCGCGCCGGTGCCGGCCGACGTGGCCGACGCGGATTCGGTCGCGGCCCTGTTCACCGAGGTGCGGGAGCGCTTCGGGCGGCTCGACCTGCTGGTCAACAATGCCGGCACCGGCGCGCCTGCCGGCGCCGTGGACGAGGTCAGCCCCGAGGGCTGGCAGTCGATCGTGGACACCAACCTGACCGGCTCGTACCTGTGCGCGCACCACGCGGTGGCGATGATGAAGGCGCAGCAGCCGATGGGCGGCCGGATCATCAACAACGGCTCGATCTCGGCCCACACCCCGCGGCCGCGTTCGGTCGGCTACACGGTGACCAAGCACGCGATCACCGGCCTGACCAAGTCCATCTCGCTGGACGGCCGTCCCTACAACATCGCCTGCGGCCAGATCGACATCGGCAACGCGAACACCGCGATGACGATGAGGATCGCGGCCGGCGCGCCCCAGGCCGACGGGTCGGTCATGGCGGAACCGACGTTCGACCCCCGGCTCGCGGCGGACGCGGTGGTTTTCATGGCGGGGCTGCCGCTCGACGCCAACGTCCAGTTCCTGACGATCACCGCGACGACGATGCCGTTCATCGGCCGCGGCTGATGCCGTCCGCCGGCGAAAGCTGGTGCCATTTATCGCCGGGGCCTAAGCCGTCCGCCGACGGAAGCTGAAGCCGTTCATCGGCCGCGGCTGATGGCGAGCCGCGGCCGACGACGGTCACTCTGGGCTCCGCCCCAGGTCCGCGCACCGGAACCTATTGCGGGACCCCCGGACGGGGGGGCATCCGGGGGTCCCTCAGGGGAAACCCTGCATCCGAAACGCCGCCGCCCCTTGAGGCGTTACATCCCAGAGGCAAAATCTTTAAGCGACGCCATCATTGCTCACAGTGACCAATGGTGGCGCCGGGCACCCGAGCGCGCCGGTGCTTCCCGCGCCGCCCGCCCGACGAGACCGCTCGTCCGCCTGTCCGCCTGTCCGCCCGACAAGTCCGCTCGTCCGCCTGCCGCCCGCCCGACAAGGCCCTCAGTACCTAGTCGTCTCTCCTATTCGCCCTCACGCCCGCTCCCATTCCCATTCCCATTAGTTCTGACGAGCCGTCAGCTTCCTATCAGATTTGACCAGTCGCCACCAGCTTCCTATCAGTTTTGCATCGACAATTCGTTACAAATCGGGCAAGAAAGTGGTTAGAACTGATAGGAAGACGTTTTGAAGTGGTCAAAAGTGATAGGAAGCTGAAATCTAGAGTCCGTAGGTCTCCAGGAGGCGGAGCCAGATTTCGCTGATCGTGGGGTAGCTGGGGACGGCGTGCCAGAGAGCGTCCAGTGGGACTTGGCCGGCGACGGCGATGGTGGCGGAGTGGATCATTTCGCCGACGCCGGGGCCCGCCAGGGTCAGGCCGAGGATGGTTCGGCGGTCCTCGTCCACGACCATCTGGGCGCCGCCCTGGTAACCGTCGGCGAAGAGGCTGGCCCCGGCGACCTTGCCGATGTCGTACTCGACGGTGCGGATGCGGTGGCCGGCCTGCTCCGCCTGGTCCGGCGTCAGGCCGACAGCGGCGACCTCGGGGATGGTGAAGATGACCTGGGGCACGCAGGTCTTGCTGGAAAGGTCGCGGACGGTGGGCTCGCGGCCGGCGGCGCGGGCCGCGATCGCGTCGCCGCAGACGCGGGCCTGGTACTTGCCCATGTGGGTGAGGAGCGCGAGGTGGTTGACGTCGCCCGCGGCGTAGAGCCAGCCGCCCTCGACGGCCGGCACCCGCATCGTGTCATCGACGTCCAGCCAGCAGCCCGGTGCCAGGCCGGCCAGCTCAAGCCCGATGTCCCCGGTGTGCGGTGCGCGCCCGGTGGCCGCGAGGACCTCGTCGGCCTCGACCGAAGTCCCGTCGTCGAGCACCAGCGTGACCGGGCCGCCCTTACCCGGACCGCCGTCAGCGCTCGTGGCTGCCCGCGTCGCCTCTCGCAGGCCGACGCCGACCCGGACGTCGACCCCGGCGTCGCGCAGCCCCGCCGCCACCAGATCCCCGGCGAAGTCAGGTAGCCGCTCGAGCAGCCGCCCGGTGGAGACCAGCGTGACCTCCGAGCAGAGGGCTGACCAGGCGGTGGCCATCTCGCAGCCGACCACGCCGCCGCCGACGATCACCAGGCGCCCCGGCACGGCGTGCGCGCTGGTCGCCTCCCGGCTGGTCCACGGGTTAACGCCCGCCAGCACAGCGGGCACGGCAGCGGTGGTGCCGGTGGCGATCACCACCGCCTGCCGCGCCCGCAGTACGGTGTCGCCGACTTGGACGCGGCGCTCGCCGACGATCTTGCCGTGGCCGCGGAAGAGATCGATCTTGGCGCTACCCAGCCACTCGACCTGTCCGTCGTCCTTCCAGTTGCGGGCGAAGGAGTCCCGCCGCGCCAGCACCTCGGGCGGGCTGAGCCGCGCGCCGGTCACCCCGCGCACCGCCCCGGCCTCCGAAACCGCGGTGGCCGGGCGCAGCAGCGCCTTGCTCGGCGTGCACGCCCAGTAGGAGCACTCCCCGCCGACGAGCTCACCCTCCACGATCGCCGCGGTCAGCCCGCCGCGAACCGCCCGGTCGGCCACGTTCTCCCCGGTCGGCCCCGCCCCGATCACGACCACGTCGTACGCCTCGTCAGCCATCCCGCCTCCTCTGCGAAAACCCCAGACGGCCGCGCCCCGCAGCCCCTACGTCGTGTCAGGAAGATGAGCCACCGTTACAAAGCGCCTCTTACCCGCAAGCCCAGGAGCAAAGCCTGCCACTGCTTGACGCCGCCTCCGGGTCCCTCGGCCCAGGTTCGAGCAGGCGATGGGCCAACCCCGCTCCGACGCGGCACCGCGTACCGGTCGCGTCGACCCTCAGCCCAGGTGCCAGCGGACGATGGCGAAGCCGTGGTCGATGGCGGCGGCGAGCGCGTTGGGCTCCAGGTGGCCGTCGGCCAGGCGGGGGAGCGGGATGTAGCGGGCGGCCGGCGGGTTCTTCGCCACGATCACGTCGAGCAGGCGCTCGACCTCGCCCGGTTCGCGGACCAGTTCCGGGCGGGCGGGGATGTCGCGCCCGCGTAGCCGGATCTGCACCGGCCGTCCGCCCTCCATGTTCAGCGTCCACCGGCCGCCGCCGGGGGTAAGCAGCACCTCGCCGTCACGCGCGTAGCTAAGCGGCTGGCGGTAGACCCGCCCGCTCTTGCGCCCTGTGTACCGGACAAGCATCAGGTTCCTGCTCAGCGGCGTCGGGAACGGCAGCGAGAGCACCGCCCGCATCGGCACGTTGACCGCCCGGAAGATCCCGGACCGACGCCGCATCGCCGCCGCGTCCACCCGCGGCGGCTGCCCGCCGGTCCGGGCCGTCGCCTTGGCTTGCGCGGCCCGCCCGTCTGGGCCGGCCCGTTTGGCTCCGCTGAATCTGTGGCCTGCGCTGGGTCTGTGGCCTGCGCGGGCCCGCCCGTCTGGGTCGTCCCCTTGGCCTGTGCCGGTTCATTTGGCCGCGCTGAGTTTGTGGGCTGCGCTGGGTCCGTGGGCTGTGCTGGGTCCGTGAGCTGTGTCGTGTTGTCGGTCATGCCGTGTCCTCCTCGCCGGGTGCGGCCCGCGTGAGTTGCCGCGTTCACGCGATTCAATTGAACATTAGGCATCGAAGGATTAGATGTCAAACAGTTAGACGTCGATTGATCGTGCTAGGCTGACTTACGTGCCCGCACCGTTTCCGCTGCCGATCGGCCTTCGCCTGGCCCAGGCGTCCCGCACCGTTGAGCGTGCTTTCGACGCCGCCCTGGCGGCGGCGGACGGCTCGCTCCCGGTCTGGCTCATCCTGCTCAACCTGAAGCTCCATCGGCCCGCCAACCAGCGCGAGCTGGCCGAGGCGGTCGGCATTACGGGGGCCACGCTGACCCACCACCTGAACGCGATGGACGCCCAGGGTCTGGTGGACCGCACCCGCGACAACGGCAACCGCCGCGTCCAGGTCGTCACGCTCACCGAGACGGGCGAGGCGGCGTTCCTGCGCCTGCGCGCCGCCGCGGTCGCCTTCGACGCGCGGCTCCGGGCCGGATTCACCGAAGCCGACCTGGCCAGCCTCGACGCCCAGCTCCACCAATTGGCCGCTAACGCGGGCGCCGGCGACTCCCGGCCTCCCTGGCCCGCCCCGACGCCCACCTCCAGCGCCTAGCCGCAAGGCGACCCCCGAGGACCCAGGTCCACCTGGCCCAACCCATCCTTGCCCCAGCGGACCAGCTAGCCCGCATGGCCGGCCAGGGGCGGCGGCCGCGCGGACAGTGACGCGGGCGCGGCTAGGGCATCGGCGGGAACTCGCCGACCATGGACGCCGGGTCGATGACCCGGTCGAACTCCTCGGCGCTGACGTACCCGAGCGCTAGCGCCGCCTCGCGCAAGGTGGACCCCGAGTGGCTGGCCTGGTGCGCGATCTCGGCCGCCTTGTCGTAGCCGATGACCGGCGACAGCGCGGTGACCAGCATCAGCGACCGGTCAACGTCCTGCGCGATCCGCGCGGTGTTGAGCGACGCGCCCTGCACGCAGAAGACCCGGAACGTGTGGCACGCCCCCGCCAGCAGCGTCGCCGAGTGCAGGAAGTTGGCGATGATCACCGGCCGCATGGTGTTCAGCTCCAGGTTCCCCGACGAGGCGGCGAACCCGACGGTCGCGTCGTTGCCGAGCACCTGCGCGCAGACCATCAGCATGGCCTCGCACTGCGTCGGGTTCACCTTGCCCGGCATGATCGAAGATCCCGGTTCGTTCTCCGGCAGGTTCAGCTCGCCGAGCCCGGCCCGGGGCCCGGAGCCGAGCCAGCGGATGTCGTTGGCGATCTTGGCCAGCGGCACGGCCAGTCCGCGCAGTCCGCCGGACGCCGCCGCGACCGCGTCCGAGCCGCCCAGCGCCGCGAACTTGTTGGGCGCGGTCACGAACGGGTAGCCGGTGGACTGCGCGATCAGCGCGGCCACCTCCGCGCCGAACCCGGGCGGCGCGTTGAGCCCGGTGCCGACCGCGGTGCCGCCCACGGCCAGCTCGTACAGGCCCGCGCAGGACAGCGTGAGCCCGTCAATCGCCCGCGCGAGCTGGGCGGCGTAACCAGACCATTCCTGCCCCACGGTGAGCGGGACCGCGTCCTGCAGGTGGGTCCGCCCGATCTTCACCACGTCCCGCCACAGCTGCGCCTTGGCCGCGATGGCATCGCGCAGCGCGGTCACCTCCGGGATGACCGACTCGTGCACCACCCGCACCGCCGCGATGTGCATCGCCGTCGGGAAGGTGTCGTTCGACGACTGCCCCATGTTGACGTGGTCGTTGGGGTGCACCGGCGTCTTGGACCCGATTTCCCCGCCTGCCAGCTGTATCGCGCGGTTGGAGATGACCTCGTTGACGTTCATGTTCGACTGGGTGCCGGACCCGGTCTGCCAGACGCGGAGCGGGAAATGCTCGTCGAGTTCGGCGTCGATCACCTCGTCGCAGACCCGGGCGATCAGCGACGCCTTCCAGGCCGGCAGCCGTCCCGCCGCCCCGTTGGCCAGCGCCGCGGCCTTCTTCACGTAGCCGAACGCGTGGTAGACCTCCCGCGGCACCAGGTCAGGCCCGATGGCGCCGAAGTGGATCAGGGAGCGTTGCGTCTGCGCTCCCCAGTACCGGTCGGCCGGCACGTCGATGACCCCCATCGAGTCCGACTCTCGCCGGTGCGACATCGGGCTAGCCGGGATTCCCACCGGCAGGTCAAGCACCTCGGGCACGTCGTCGTCCATACCTCCAGACTCGCACACCCGTCACCGCCGCCAATCCCGGATACCATCGCTGGGCATGGAGGTCGCCGCATCATGAGCCTGTCAGCCGAGAAGGTCGTCGCCGCGAGCAACGCTTGGTCATGGGTCCCCGACAACGCCATCACCGAGGCGACCGAGGAGTACCTGCTCGTCCGCTTCCCTGACTACTTCGACCACCCGCTCGAGCTGCTCAGATTCAGCCCGGCGGGGGCGGCCGGGGCTTCCCCGGAGGCGGTGGACACGGTGCTCGGCCGGGCCCGCCGGTTCGGCCTCCCCGACCTGCACTGGTGGGTCCGGCTGGACAGCCCGCCGCGGGTCGCGGAGCTGCTCCTGGCGCGCGGGGCGACGGTGGAGGAGACGCTGGACGTGCTGGCGGTCGACCTGAGCCGCGGCGCGCCTGAGCTGCTGCCGCCGGCCCGGCCGGTGTCGCTGCGCTGGGCCACCGACCTGGCCACGCTCAGGGACGGCACTCAGGTAGGCGTCACCGTCTTCGGCGGGTCCATGCCGCCCGAGGAGCGCCTTGAGGAAGAGACCAAACGCGACAGCGGCACCGTCGCCGCAGGCGACGGCGGCATGGTGGTCGCGTACTGCGGCGGCGAGCCGGTCGGCTCCGGCGGCATCGCCATGGCCGACGGCGTCGCCCGCCTCTGGGGCGGCGCCGTCCGCCAGGAGGCCCGCCGCCAGGGCGTCTACCGCGCGATCCTCGCCGCCCGCCTCCGCTATGGTGCCGCCCACGGCGCGGCCATGGCCCTGGTCAAGGGCCGGATCGAAACCTCAGCCCCGATCCTGCGCCAAGCCGGCTTCGCCGCCTACGGCCAGGAGATCATGTACCGCGTCCCGCTCGCCTGAGCGCGGCCCGGCTGAGCGACCGCTGGGTTCGGGGCGGTGCGGCGGCTGCTGGGGTACAAGACAGCACGGGAGGGCGGGCGGCTGGTGACAGCGGGCCGCTGGTTCCCGTCGAGTAAGCGGTGCTCGGGCTGCGGGTCGGTGAAAGCCAAGCTGACCCTGGCCGAGCGGGTCTACCAGTGTGAGCCGAGCGGGTCTACCAGTGTGAGGGGTGCGGGCTCGTTGCGGGCCGGGACGTGAACGCGGCCCGTAATTTGCTGTTGCTGGCCGCCAGTGGGGCGGACAGGGTAAATGCCTGCGGAGCGGCGGTAAGACCCGGCCCTAGGGCTGGGCGTGCTGCGCTGAAGCAGGAACCCGGCACCGCGGCGGACGCGGGTCAGACCGGGACCGCCGCCCACCAGGCGGCTGCGGTACGGACGCTATAGAGCGCCCAACCGCAACGGTTAGCTGTTGTCGTAGTGGCTTGGCGGGAAGGGGTGGTCGGCGTCGAGGGTGGGGAGCTCGCCCGCCTTCTCCTCGCGGTCGATCTCGGCCTGGGCGTCCTGGTACTCGGCGCTCTGCCGGACGTCCGGCTTCTGCGGCGGGATGCCGGGCGGCAGCGGGTCGGTGGCCGACGGCACTTCGTCGGGGTTGAAGGCGTCCAGCCCCGCCTCGACGCGCTCGTCCTCGGTCATCTCGTCGAGCGTGTTCTGGTCGAGGCGCTGCGGAGCACCGCCATGCTCACGGCGGTCACGGTGAAACTGCGGTTCGCTCATACACGTCACGCTACCCCGGTCGTTTCCGGCCCACTAGCCGGCCTCGTTGCCGGGGCCGGCCAGGCCGCGGCGCGCGATGTGGGTACGACGCCCGGCAGTGGGTAGCCACCGGTAAAACTACGGGAGGGATATCGATGTCAGACAACATCTACTCCGTGAGCGAGATCGTCGGCTCCTCAGCCGAGAGCATTGACGACGCGATCAAGGGGGCCGTCGGCCGCGCCTCGAAGACCCTGCACAACCTCGACTGGTTCGAGGTCAGCGACATCCGCGGGCGGATCGAGGGCGACCAGCACATCAGCTTTCAGGTGACGCTCAAGGTCGGTTTCCGGCTCGATGAGCCCAAGGCCTGAGTAAACGCCGATCTCCTGGGCAGTGGCCCAGGGTACGGCCGAAACATCCATCGAAGGAAGGAACGGCCATGAGTGCAGAGAACAAGGCAGCGAACAAGGTCACGGAAGTCAAGGGCCAGGTTAAGCAGGCCGCCGGCAAGGCCACTGACGATCCCACGCTCGAAGCCGAGGGCAAGGCCGACGAGACCAAGGGCAATCTGAAGCAGGCTGGCGAGAAGGTCAAGGACGCTTTCAAGAAGTAACCTGACCCGCGGCCAAGGCCGCCCTGTCTTCTAAGACCGCCGCCCCCGCGTTCCGCAGCCGGAACGACGGGGGCGCGTTGCGTTGCCGGGGGAGCGGGTGACCGGAACGCCGCGGCAGGATTGCCTGAACTGGGAAGGCCAGTCGAGCCCGCGCAGCGGGGCGGCTACCGGAACGCGGGGGAGCGGGGCGTGCTGGCGGGAGCACGGGACGTCAGCAGCGGGAGGTCGCGCCGGGCGATCACCGTGGAAAGGGCGATCGCGCTGGTCGAGCGGGCCACCGAGGGGGAGGAGTCGATGTGCAGCAGGGTCTGCTGCAGGTCGGCGTGCGAGGTGGCCGCGACCTTGCAGATCATGTCGGCCGAGCCGGTGACCGCGTACGCCTCGAGGACGGCGGGGATGGCGGCGAGGTCGGCCGTGACCCGCTCGAGGGCCCCCTGGGCGATCTCCAGGGTGACGAACGCGGTCACGCCGAACCCGGCCGCCGCCACGTCAATGTCCGGCCCGTAGCCGGTGATCACGCCGGACCGCTCGAGCCGGCTCAGCCGTGACTCCACGGTGGCGCGGGCGACGTGGGTGAGCCGGGACAGGGCGAGCGCACCCGCCCGCGGGTTCTCCCGCAGCGCGGTGAGCAGCGCCAGGTCGAGTGCGTCTAGATCAAGCACCGGCGTCCTCCATCGTTTATCTAGTCAATCTGTCTAGCTTACCAGTGGATTTGCTCCGCAAAATGTCTTCCATGTCTAGCGGAAAATGTCTTGGTTGCATGGTAGAGCCACGAACCGTTCCAATGACTGGGGACTTGACCTTTCTTGACTATCGGAGGCACCGATGACAGCCATCGTGGAGCTCGCCAGCCCGGACCTGCTCACCGGGGTCGTCGCGCACGACCTGAGCCATGATCCCTTCCCGGTGACCGGCTGGGATGCCGTCGTGTGGGTCTCGGGGAACGCCACCCAGTCAGCGACGTACCTCCAGCTTGCCTTCGGCATGACGCTGGAGGCGTTCTCCGGGCCGGAGACCGGCAACCGGGACCACGTCGCCTACGTGCTGCGGGCCGGCGCGGTGCGGTTCGTCATCAAGGGGGCGGCGTCGGCCGACAGCGCGCTCGCCGACCACCACCGGCGGCACGGGGACGGGGTCATCGATGTGGCCCTTGAGGTGCCGGACGTGGACAAGTGCGTGGCGCACGCCCGCGCGGCCGGCGCGCGGGTCGTCGATGAGCCGCACGACGTGGCCGACGCTGACGGAACCGTCCGGGTCGCGTCGATCGCCGCCTACGGTGACACCGTGCACACCCTGGTGGACCGGTCCCGCTACCACGGCGTCTACCTACCGGGGTACGTGGCGCGCTCCAGCGCCGCCCGCGCGGCCGGCGAGCCGGCCTTCGTCGCGCTCGACCACGTGGTCGGCAACGTGGAGCTCGGCCGGATGGACGAGTGGGTGGGGTTCTACAACCGGGTCATGGGCTTCACCAACATGGCCGAGTTCATCGGCGACGACATCGCCACCGAGTACTCGGCGCTGATGAGCAAGGTGGTCGCCAGCGGCAACCACCGGGTCAAGTTCCCGCTCAACGAGCCGTCGCCGGGCAAGCGCAAGAGCCAGATCGACGAGTACCTGGAGTTCTACGGCGGCCCCGGCGTGCAGCACCTGGCGCTGGCCACCCCCGACATTCTCGCCACCGTGGACGAGCTGCGGGCGCGGGGCGTCGAGTTCCTGCCCGCGCCCGACTCCTACTACACCGACCCGGTGCTCAGGTCCCGGATCGGCGAGGTCCGGGTGGCGGTGGAAGAGCTCAAGTCCAGGGGCATCCTGGTCGACCGGGACGAGGACGGCTACCTGCTGCAGATCTTCACCAAGCCGATCGGCGACCGCCCCACGGTGTTCTTCGAGTTCATCGAGCGGCACGGGTCGCTCGGCTTCGGCAAGGGCAACTTCAAGGCGCTGTTCGAGGCGATCGAGCGCGAGCAGGAGCGCCGCGGCAACCTGTGAGGACCGGGCGTGGCGGGCCGGGTCTTAGGCCGGGCTGGGGCTAGTCCCCAGGCGGGCCCACTGCAGCGCGTTGAGCAACTTGATCCTGGACGAGATCCCGAGCTTGGCGTAGATGTGATCGAGGTGCGCGTCGACGGTGCGCTTGGAGATGAACAGGTGCTCCGCGATCTGCCGGTTGGACATGCCCCTGGACGCGAGGTCGGCGATCTCGGCCTCGCGGAAGGTGAGCTGGCCGGGGACGCGCCAGCGGGTGCCGTCGCTGGCCGGCTCCTCGTCGTCGCTGACCGCGAACCTGACCATCTGCTCCAGCGGATGCCGCGCGGCCTCGGCGAACACCGAGTCGAAGCGCTTAGCGCCGAGCCCCGCCCGCGTCTTGCCCATCGCGTCCTCGTGGACCTGCAGCAGCGCCGTGGTCCCGCCCAGCCGGCCGCCTGCCCGCTGCCAGAGCGGGTCGGCCGCACCGAGCAGCCAGGCGGCGCGCCGGTGCCGGTTGGCCCGGTCGGCCAGCCAGCCGAAGATCTCCAGGCAGTAGGCCATCCCCAGGACGTCGTAGAGCTCGTGCTTGGCCAGCAGCGCCTTCCTGGCCGCCCGCGCGGTCTCCTCGTCTCTGCCTTCATCCCGGAACTGGGCCATCGCGGCGATCGTGTACGCCCAGCCCTGCGCCCAGCGCTCCTTGATCTCCGCACCCTGATCAGCGTCACCGCCCTCGCCGTCGCGCCTCGCCGAACCGGCTGGTCACCTGCCGGGCGTAGTGCAGCGCGCCCGCCACGTCGCCGGCCAGGTTGGCCACGTGCGCCAGGTGCACGTCGAGGATGCGCAGCCCGGCGCGGTCGTTGAGCGCCTGCAGCGGCTGCTCGGCGCGGGCGCCTGCCGCCCGGGCCTCGTCGTAGCGGTCGGCGATCGTCAGCGCGAGCGTCAGGTAGGTGTAACCGCGGGCGACAAGCTGGCGGTCGCCGCGCTTGAGGCCGATCTCGGTGCCCGCGGTGGCGTCGGCCACCGCCTCATTCGCCTCGCCCTGCATCGCGCCCAGGTAGCCGCGGACGGCGAGCGCCCAGCCGCGTTCCGCCGATGCGGGGTCGGGGAACCGGTCCAGGGCCTTGTCCAGCCAGTACTTGCCCTCCCGGAGCAGGCCCGACATGTGCCAGTAGCCGTACAGGGCGATGGCCAGCTCGGCCCCGTCGGCGTACCGGCTGGACTCCGCCTCGGTGGCGTCCAGCGTGTACTCCAGCGCGGCGCGCAGGTTGGCGTGCTCGCGGCGCAGCTCCCGCAGCCGGTCGAGCTGGTCGTCGTCGACCACGTGCTCGCCGAAGTAGCGGGCCATCTTCAGGTAGCGGGCGATGAACCGGTTGCGGACGTCGGCCACCTCGCCGGAGGCGGTGAGCTGCTCGGCGCCGTACTCGCGGATGGTGTCGAGCATCTTGTACCGGGTCGGCTGGGCGTTGTCCTCCCCGCTGGCCGAGTCATCCCTGGTGATCACCGACTTGTCCACCAGCCGGACGACGGTGTCGAAGATCTGGCCGCGGCTCAGCTCGCCGCTGGCGCACACTTCCTCCACGGCGTCGACGCCGAAGTTCCCGGCGAAGACCGACAGCCGGGCCCACAGCGCCTGCTCGGCCGTCGTGCACAGGTCGTAGCTCCAGCCGATGGCGTCGCGCAGCGTCCGGTGGCGGCCGTCGCTGTCCTCGCCGCCGCCGGTCAGCAGCGTGAGCCCGCGGTCAATCCGCATTTCGAGCCGGTCGGCCAGATCCTTGAGCGGTAGTTCCCGTAGCTGGACGGCGGCCAGTTCGATCGCCAGCGGCATCCCGTCGAGCCGGGTGCAGAGCCGGACCACGTCGGCCCGGTTCTCCTCGGTGACCGCGAACCCGGGGACGGCGGCGGCCGCCCGCAGCGCGAACAGCTCGATGGCGTCGCCCGGGCCCTGGCCGGGCGAATCGTCGTCGGGCAGGCCCAGCGCGGGCAGCGTGTAGCAGCTCTCGCCAGTCACGTCCAGCGGCTCGCGGCTGGTGACCAGCACCGTGACCGAGGGCGCCTCGGTGATGATCGCCTCGGCGAAGATCGCGGCGGCGTCGATGATGTGCTCGCAGGTGTCCAGGATCAGCAGCAGGCGGCGGTCGCGCAGGTGGGTGAGGACCGCGTCGAGCTGCGAGCCGGGCGACTGCTCCGGCAGCCCCAGGGCGCTGGCGACGGTGTGCGGCAGCAGCTCGGCATCGCGCAGCGCGGACAGCCGGACCAGGCAGACGCCGTCCGGGTACCAGGCCTGCACCTGGTCGGCGGTGCGCAGCGCCACCCGCGTCTTGCCCACACCGCCCGGGCCGACCAGCGTAACCAGCCGGTTGTCCCCCAGCAGGGACTGCACGCGGCGCAGTTCGGCCGCGCGGCCAATGAAGTCGCTGGCCTCCGAGGGGAGTTGCTCCTGCCGCTCGGTAGCGTTCCCGATGAGCATGTGACCCTCATCATGTCAATGGTGGATTCGCTAAGACTACTCCGTCGCCGCTGGCCACGCGCGCTACGCGCATCCGCCGCCGCCCCGGGGCGGCCACGGCCAGCCCGGTGCTTATCCCGGGCTAGCCCGGCTTCCCGGGGGGGTAAAGCCTCGCCCCCGAGATGGCCATCGGCCAGGCGGTCGGCGTCGGCGAGGGCGAGGGTGATGATCTGGCGCAGCGGCGTCGCCGCGGCGCGCTCGCGCAGCTGCCAGTAGCGCTCCTCGCCCAGGCTGTCCTGCGCGGCCTGCTCAGCGATCCGGTGCAGCGCCACGATGGCGGGGGCGCCGGTGTACCAGGGGCCGACCCGCTCCCACAGCGGCGCCGACCCGCCGATGAGCCAGGCGCAGCGCTCGTACCGGTGCTGGCCCGCGGCCAGGAACGCGAGCGTCCCGAGCACGTAGGCGGTGCCGCCGAAGTCGCCGAGTTCGTACTCGAGCGCCAGCCCCCGGTGCGCGACGGCGGTACCCGCGTCGAGTTCGCCGCGCAGCAGGTGGCCAAGCCCCTGCCCGGCCGACAGCAGGCCGGTGGCCCAGTGCTCGTCGGCGGGCAGCCGGGACAGCCCCTCGGCGCAGCGCTCGATGAGCAGGTCGGGGCGCCCCGCCTGCATGTGCATCACGGCGGCCTGGATGTCGAGCTGGGCCAGGCCGAACGTGTCGCCGACGGAGCTGAGGCATGACAGCGCGGTGCTGGCCATCGCCTCCGCCTCGGCCGGGCTGCCGCCCCAGGTGAGGGTCCGGTGCAGCGTGACGCAGGCCCGGCCGCGGGCGGCCATGTCGCCGAACTGGCCCGCCATCGCCTCCGCCGCCTCGGCGTCGGCATGCGCGGCGCGCAGGTCCCCGAGCAGCGTGGTCACGTAGCCGCGGGCGGCCAGCACCCGGGCCCGGCCGGCGAGGGCCGCGGGCAGCGTTCGAGTACCCGGTTGAGCCAGTACTCGCCCTCGCGCAGCTGGCCGGACAGGCGCCAGTACATCATCAGCGAGGTCGCGATCGTCACGGCGGCGCTGTCGTTGCCGGCCAGGTCGAGTGCGTATTCCATCGCCGCCCGCAGGTTGGCGTGCTCGCGGGACAGCGCGCGGTACTGCGCGAGCTGATCGCGCATCGGGTCGCGGCCCCACCGCTGCGCCATGGCGAGGTAATGCGCGACCAGGCGGCTCTGCGTGACCGCCTCGGCGTTGGTGCCGGCCAGATGGTCCGCCCCGAACTGGCGGATGGTGTCGAGCATCCGGTACTGCGGGTGGCAGGCGCCCGCGGCCGCGGGCCCGGCGGTGGCGTCCGCCTGGATGGCAAGTACAGACTTCTCCACCAGGCCGACCAGCGTCTCGACCATCTCCGCCCGGTCCAGCTCACCGCCCGCGCACACCTCTTCGGCGGCGGCGAGGTCAAAGGTCCCGGCGAAGACCGACAGCCGGGCCCAGAGCAGCTGCTCGGCGCGCGTGCACAGCTCGTAGCTCCACTCGATCGCCGCCCGGAGCGTGTGATGCCGCTCCGCCCCGGCCCGCTTGCCCCCGGTGAGCACCCGGAAGCGGTCATCGAGGTGCCTGGCCATCTCGTCCAGCGGCAACGCGCGCAACCGCACCGCGGCCAGCTCGATCCCCAGCGGGATGCCGTCGAGCGCGCGGCAGAGCCCGATGACCTGCGCGCGGTTGGCGTCGGTGACGGTGAACCCGTCGACCACCGCGGCGGCGCGCTGGGCGAACAGCACGACCGCGTCGGAGTCCGCCACCGGGTCGGCCGGGTCAGCCGGGTCGGCTGGGGCGGCGCCGGGTCCGGGAACCGGCAGTGGCGACAGCAGGAAGGCGTTCTCCCCGGCGACGTCGAGCGGCTGCCTGCTGGTCGCCAGGACGGTGACGCCGGGCGCTTCGCGCAGCACCACGTCGGCCAGCTTGGCGCAGGCGTCGACGAGGTGCTCGCAGGTGTCGAGGATGAGCAGCAGGGTGCGATCGCGCAGGTAATCAAGGAGGGCCGCCAGCTGCGGGCGGTCGTCCTCGGCGGGCAGGCCGAGGCGCGCGGCCACCGTGGCCGCGAGCAGGCCGGGGTCGCGCAGCGGCGACAGCTCGACCAGGAACACACCGTCGGGGTAGCGGCCGGAGGCGTGTGCGGCGGCTTGCACCGCGAGCCGGGTCTTGCCCACCCCGCCGGCGCCGGTCACGGTGATCAGCCGGGCGTCGTCGTCGAGCACCGCGTCGAGGTTCGCAAGCTCGCGGCGGCGGCCGACGAAGCCCGTCGCCTGCGTTGGCAGCGTGCTGGAGATGCGGTCGGTCGTGCCGGCAGCCATAAGACCTCGTGCATTGGGGGGCTCAGCAGCCAGACTACTACGCGTGCCCGCTTGGCCGCGGTGTGCTTGGCGGGAGCGCGCGCGGGACTGGCCCGCTGAGCGGGAAGGGGCGCCCGGGGGCAGCCCGCCCGGCTGGCCGCCCGGCGCGCGGTCGCGCGCCCAGATGGCCAGCTGCACCCGGGAGGAGAGCCCGAGCTTGGCGAAGATGTGGTTGATGTGCGCGTCCACCGTCCGCCGGGAGATGAACAGCCGGTTGGCGATGTCGCGGTTGGCCAGGCCGAGCGCGACCAGCCCGGCGATCTCCAGTTCGCGGCCGGTGAGCTCGTCGGCCGCGGGCCGGCCGCGGGGAGCGATGGCGGCGGCTTCCTCGAGGGTGGCCCGCGGCCCCGGCACCCCCAGCAGCGGCCGTCCGGATAGAGATGTCACGCCCGGTCGCGGCCCGTCGGGCACGGTGTCCCCGCCCGCGGCGGCGAGCTCGACGACCTGGTCGCGCGGCAGGCTGGCGCCGCGGGCGTGCAGCTCCGCGTACCAGTCGGGGCCAAGGGCACGGGCGGCGGCGGCGGCCGAGCGCTTGTGGTACCCGGCCATGACGGCGGTGCCGCTCTGCCTGCCGCCGGACCGCTGCCACCGCGTCTGCGCCGCGCCGAGCAGCCAGGCGGCACGCTGGCAGCGCCCGGCGTCCGCCGCCAGCCAGCCGAGCACGTCAAGCGCGCAGGCCTCGCCGACCGGGTTGCTGAGGTCCCGCATGGCCCGCAGCGCCCCGCCCGCGGCCCGCGCGCACTCCGTCTGGCGCCCGGGCAGCCGGTAGAGCGCGAGCGCGGAGATGATGAGGACGTGGCCGTGCAGCCAGCGCTCGCCCGGGCCGAGCCCGGCCAGCGCGCGCTGCCCCGCCGCGGCGGCCGCGGTGAGGTCCCCGCCGATCTGATGGGTCTGCGCGAGCTGGACGTCAAGGCAGCGCAGGGCGACGTCCGCGCCCAGGGCGGTGAGCCGCCGCCGCGCTTCGTTGGCCGCCTCCAGCGCCTGCGGGTAGGCACTGCGCAGGCCGAGCGCGAGCTGCAGCGCGAGGTAGCCGCGGGCCTGCGCCCGGTCGTCGCCGGCCGCCGCGGCAACGGTGATGCCTGCCCTCGCGTTGGCCGCCGACTCGGGCAGTCCGAGCATGGCGCCGAGCGTGGCCCGGTTGGCGAGCGCGTTCGCCCGCTCGGCGGACGGTTCCCGGAACCGGGCGAGGATCTGGTCCTGCCAGTGGATGCCCTCACGGAGCAGCCCCGACAGCAGCCAGTAAGGGAACAGCGCGCCGGTGAGCCGGGCCGCGTCCCGCTCCCAGCCGGGATCGCCCGCGGCGAAGCCGTACCCGAGCACGGCGCTGAGTTCGGCGTGCTCGGCGCGCAGCCTGCGCAGCCGGGCCGCCTGGTCGTCGGCCAGGAAATGCTGCCCGAGGCTGCGCGCCATCTTCAGGTAGCGCCGCGCGTGCCGTCGCCGGCACTCCGCTTCCTGGCCGGACTGGGTCAGCCGCTCCGCCGCGTACTCGCGCTCAGAGCCCAGCAGGCGGAAGCGAGTGTCGCCCGCCCGGAGCACCACTGACTTGTCCGCCAGCCCGGCCAGGACGTCGCCGACCTGGTCCTCCGGCACCTGCGGGCAGGCGGCCACGTCCCGCGCCGCGGCGAGGTCGAAGGACCCGGCGAAGACGGAGAGCCGGTTCCACACCGTCTGCTCGGCCTCGGTGCACAGGCCGTAGGACCATTCGATCGCGGCCCGCAGCGTCTGCTGCCGGGGCACGGTGCCGCGCCGCGCGCCGGTCAGGACCGAGAACCTGGCCTCAAGGCGCTCGGCCAGCTCGGCCAGCGGCAGCGCCCGCACCCGGACGGCGGCCAGCTCGATGGCGAGCGGAATTCCGTCCAGCCGCCGGCAGAGCCGGATCACGTCGGGCAGGTCCGCGTTGGTGACGGCGAACCCGGGGAGCGCGGCGGCGGCGCGCTTGGCGAACAGCTCGACCGCGTCGCCGGGCGCGGGACCGCGGCCGGCGCCGGGCACCGGCAGTGGGCCGAGCCGCAGCACCTGCTCGCCCGCCGCGTGCAGCGGCTGCCTGCTAGTCGCCAGGATCGCGACCCCGTCCGCCGTCCGCAGCAGCTGCGCCGCGAACTGCGCGCAGGCGGCGGTGAGGTGCTCACAGGTGTCCAGGATGAGCAGCAGCCGTTTGCCGCGCAGGTGGTCGAGGACCGCGGCGTGGGTGGAGCGGGGATCGTGCCCGCGCAGCCCCAGGCACTGGGCGATGGCGGTCGGGACGAGCCCCGCGTCGGTGCCGGCGGGGCCGGGCAGCTCAGACAGCTCGACCAGGCAGCTGCCGTCGGGGTAGCGGTCGGCCAGGCCGGCCGCGGCGCGCAGTGCGAGCCGGGTCTTCCCGACTCCGCCGGGACCGGTCACGGTGACGTGCCGTCCGCAGCGCAGCAGCCCGGCGAGGGTGCCGAGCTCGCCCTCCCGGCCCACGAACGCGGAAACCTCGACCGGGAGCTGCCGCCTTCGCCGGGCGGCATCGATGCCAGGCACAGCCGCCGAATTCATCGCCACCTCACCCAGCTAGATATTTCAGTTATGCATTATTCATCAGCGACGCCCTTTGACAGAAGCGAAATGAAAGAAATTGATCGCAGCGATCGCGGCTTACTCTGATTCCGATACCGAATTCGAAGGACGAGGGCGGCCGTACCCGCGTGTTCTGCCACGTCACGGGGCATGTTCACCACCATCGGGCGGGCAGCTGACCTGGCAGATCCCCCGGCGGCGGGCGGGCGGGTCACCGCTGGCCCTTGCATGGGCCTATGCGCTCGCCGATGCACGTGATTATCGCTATCACGCGGTCGCTGAAAGATCTTCTGAAAATGCGGCGCGCCCGGCCGCCGCCCGGAAAGGGCGGCGGCCGGGCGCGCTCGCGGCGGCCGGGAGAATCAGCTCTCGGCGGCGGCCTGCTCTACGATGAGGTCGGCCGAGGTCTCCATGCCGGCCTTCCAGGTGGAGCGGGCGATGATCTTGCGCAGGTCGGCGCGGTCGGCGTATTTGGCGGCGATCTCCTTGACCTCCGACAGCAGCCCCTCGGACAAGGTGGTGGGCTCGAGGCCGAGCGCGAGGAACTGGTCGTTGCGGACGACGAGGTCGTTCTCCTCGGCCTCCACGCGGGGGTTGGGGAGGTAGGCGATGTCCGCGCCGGTGATGTCGGAGACCAGCTTGGCCAGGTCGAGGACCCGGTGGGTCTCGGTGATCTGGTTCAGGACCTTGGGCTTCTCCCCGGCCTGGGGCGGGTTGGAGATCGCGATCTCGATGCAGCGCACCGTGTCCTTGATGTGGATGAAGGCGCGGGTCTGGCCGCCGGTGCCGTGCACCGTCAGCGGGTGCCCGATCGCGGCCTGCATCAGGAAGCGGTTCAGCACCGTGCCGTAGTCGCCGTCGTAGTCGAACCGGTTGATCAGCCGCGGGTCAAGCGCCGTCTGGTTCGTCTGGGTGCCCCAGACGATGCCCTGGTGCAGGTCGGTGATGCGCAGCCCGTCGTTCTTGGCGTAGAACGCGAACAGCAGCTGGTCCAGCGTCTTGGTCATGTGGTAGACCGAGCCGGGGTTGGCCGGGTGCAGGATCTCCCGCTCCAGGTCGCCGTCCGGGGTCGGCACCTTGACCGTGAGGTACCCCTCGGGGATCGGCGCGGACCCGGACCAGCCGTACCCGTAGACGCCCATCGTGCCCAGGTGGGCGATCGCCGCGTTCACCCCGGTGTCCACGATCGCGGTCAGCAGGTTGTGGGTGGCGCGGACGTTGTTGTCGACGGTGTAGCGCTTGGTCTTCTCCGACCGCATCGAGTACGGCGCGGCGCGCTGCTCGGCGAAGTGCACAATCGCGTCCGGGCGCAGTTCGAGCAGCAGCGAGGCCAGCCGGTCGTACTCGGTCGCCAGGTCGACGTTCACGAAGCCGATCTCGCGCCCGGACACCTCGCGCCACGCCCGGATCCGCTCCCCGAGGGGCACGATCGGTGTCAGCGACTCGACCTCCAGGTCGATGTCGATCTTCCGGCGGGACAGGTTGTCCAAGATGGTGACGTCATGGCCACGGTCCGACAGGTACAGCGACGTCGGCCAGCCACAGAAACCATCACCCCCGAGTACGAGGACGCGCATTACGACTCCCATCGCATTAGCAGCGAATCTTGCGCCGTGACTTTACCTCTACTGAAGAGTTTTCGTCACGCAAACCGGTTCCCCCACGACCGGGGGCCCGTACAGCGCCTGCTTCTGCCCAGGCAGCTTAGTGGGAAGCAGGCGTCGCGGGGCGGCGGGGCGGGGAAGCCGGAGCGTATCGGTGACAAGAATCACGGTGTGTTTTGTCCATTATCGGGCCGGTTGAACCCTCAGGCCTCAGTCCGGATGGCGGGCGTCAGCAGTTCGCCGACGGCCTCCACCAGAAGTGTCATCTCGTAGGCGACCTGGCGCGTGTCGACCTCCGGGGCGGTCAGCACCGCCAGCGACGAGCCGTCGCTGATCGCCTTCACAAACATCAGCCCGCGGTCCATCTCCACCATCGCCTGGATCGGCACCCCGGCCTCCATGATCTGCGCCGCGCCCCTGATCAGGCTGGTCAGCCCGGAGGTGATGGCGGAGAACTGCTCGACTGCCTGGTCCGGGATGCCCGCCGACAGTGCCAGCGGCACTCCGTCGGCGGACACCACAATCGCGTGCGCGACGTCGACCACGCGCGTGGTGAAATCGGTGACTAGCCAGTTCAGGTCCTGACGGTACGGGCTGCTCATCGGCTCGTCTCCTCTCCTGCGTACATAGAGCGCGAGCCCGATGTCCTTGCCTTCTCATCGGGCCCGCGGCGGGTCATCTCGCCGGCGGCGGGGGATAGGTCGGCTCTTGTCCCCGGGAGAAGGCAGCCCAGCTCGACCGGTTGGCGTCAGCGTTCCCGGCCTGCGTGGCATCGCGGCTGCCGAGCTGGAACCCGGCCAGGCGGTTGCGTGCCGCCTCCGGTGACCGGCGCTGCGGCGCCTGCTGGGCGGCCTGGCGCTGTCCCCCCGACGGGGCGAACGGAGACCGGCCTTCTTGCCCGCCGGTTTCCGGCGGCGCGCCGAGGACCTGCGCGTCGTCGCGGCGGGCGGCCTGGTCGGCGGACCCGGTGTTCGCCTGCGGCATGCGCATCGGCAGCCCGGCCTTGGTCTGCGGGAGCTGGGCCTGGTCGACGTCCTGGCCGTCGCCGACTGCCCGGGCGGCCAGCTCGGCCGAGTACGCCCCGGTGTAGTGCGCCCCGGCGGTCAGCCGGCCCGCGGTGCTCCAGTCGGCGCCGCTGCCACCCCAGCCGTTCCCGGCCGGCGACGGCGCCTGCTCGTCCACACCGTCGCGCGCCTGGTCGGATGCGGACGAGGGGGTCTTGGCGGCGAACCACACGGACCGCCGCTCCGGCTGCCCTCCCGCCGCCTGCCCGCGGCCCGCGCCGGCCTGCCCGACGCCCGCGCTGACGTACCCGTTGCCCGCGGCGGCCTGGCCATTGGCGGTGGCGGCGTATCCGCTGCCCGCGGCGGCGTATCCGCTGTCCGCGGCCACATACCCGGGTCCCGCGCCGGCGTGCCCGTTGCCCGCGGCCGCCTCGCCGCCGGAGGCGAGCAGGCCGAGGCGGTGCCGTCCGCCGTGCCTGCCGGAGGTCCGCTGCAGCAGGTCGGCCTCGGACGGCAGCGCCTCGTCGAAGGCCATCTCCTCCGCGAGGGCCGCGCTCTCGACCGCCGGGCGCGAGTGCATGCCGACCGTGGGCGGCTGCTCGCGGCTGGTCAGCGTGCCCGGCAGCCAGACCAGGGCGGTCAGGCCCTGCGGGGTGCCCGCGCGGAGCCGGACCCGGATGCCGCGCCGCGCCGCCAGCCGGGAGACCGCGAACAGGCCCATGTGCCTGGACACCGACACGTCCACCCCGGGCGGGTGGTCCAGCCGCCAGTTCATCTCGGCCAGCCGGTCGGCCGAGACGCCGACTCCCTCGTCGCGGATCTCGATCAGCACCCCGCCGCCCGGCGCGTCCGCCGCCGCTACCTGGACCTGGGTGTTGCGCGGGGAGAACAGGGTGGAGTTCTCCAGCAGTTCGGCCAGCAGGTGCACGACGTCCGCCGCCGACTGGCCGGAGATCATGATCCCCGGCTGGACGGTGAGCGCCACCCGTCCGTACTGCTCGATCTCGGCCGCGGCGGCGCGGGCCACGTCGGTCAGCGGCACCGGCTCGCTCCACTTGCGCACCGGCTCCTCGCCCGCGAGCACGAGCAGGTTCTCCGAGTTGCGGCGCATGCGGGTGACCAGGTGGTCCATGGAGAAGAGGTGGGCCAGCTGGTCCGGGTCGTTCTCGTTCTGCTCGAGGTTGTCGATCATCCGCGACAGCCGGTCGATCAGCGGCACACTGCGCCGGGACAGGCTGATGAACATCGAGTTGAGGTTGCTGCGCAGCTGCGCCTCGGTGCCGGCCAGCCGCACCGCCTCGGCGTAGACCTGGTCGAACGCGCGGGCCACGGCGCCGATCTCGTCGGTGGTATGCACCCCGATCAGCTCGACCTGGTTGAACGCGGCCGGGTCGGTCTCGGCCAGCTCCGCCCCGCTGGCGGCGGCCGCCACCCGCTCGGGCAGCCTGACCGCCGCGATCTCCAGCGCGTCCTTCTGCAGCCGGCGCAGCGGGTTGACCATGGACCGGGCGACCAGCGCGGTCGCGAGCAGCACCAGGAGCACTGCCAGCACGACCGCCACCACGGTGACGACCGCCGACTGGAATGCCTGGTGCTGGAGGAACTGGCTGCGCGCCACGATCTGGCCGGCGACCTGCTTGTCGACCGCCCGCATTCCGTTGATGGTGGCCGACATGTCGTTGTACCAGCCGGCCGGCGCGGTCGCCGCGTCGCTGAAGCCGAGCGTCTTCAGGCCCTGCGCCAGCGGGAAGATGACCGTCGGGTCGTCGGCGGTGGTGATCAGGTTCTCGATCAGCTGTGCGTTGGCGGACGTCGGGCTGTCCGAGGCGTCGAGGAAGGCCTGCGTCTGCGCGGGCGTCGCGACCGCCTGGAAGGCCTGCTGGTCGGCGAACTGGAGATCCTGCGCCGTGGTGAGGGCCTCAAGGCCGCCGAAGTTGCTCAGTGCGGCCGGGCCGCCGACGTTGTTGGAGGCCCCCGCCTGGGTCTGCCCGGCGTCGTTCAGCGCGCTGTCGAGGAGCGCGCCGTAGAGGATCGCACGCTGCTGCGAGGCCTGGTCCTCGGCCTGCGACAGCGCGCTGAGCGCGCGCACATCGTCCCCCAGCGCGATGTCGCCGCTGCCGGTGGTGATCTCGTTATCGAGGGCGAACAAGATGGAGAGCACGCCCGAGTAGGCGTCGATGACCTGGAATGACTGCTCACCCGTCTGCGTGACCTCGGCCCGCAACCCGGAGATGCTGGGGATGTACGCGATCTGCGTGAGCACTTTCGCGGCTTTGCTCTGGATGCTCGGCAGGAACCCCGAACCGATGCCCCGCACGGCCGCCGTGGCGGTCGTCGCGGCGCCGTCGGTGACGGCCTTCGCGCTGGTCCACGCCGCCTTCTGCTGCTTCACGTCCGCGTTGAGCGACGCCAGCACCTGTGGCCCGGCATCGTCGGCGGTGGCGTTGGCCAGCAGCATGTTCAGGGCCATGTAACCGGTGGCGCGGTCGCGCTCATCCTCCAGGGCCTGCGCGAGCGCGGTGACCTTGCTGCCGACGACGGCGAGCTGCACGGTGTTGGTGTAGGCGTCAGAGTTGCCGACGGTGTCCGCGATCCGCAGGCCACCGAAGACGAGTCCGAGCACGCTGGCCAGGGCGCAGAGCGCGACCAGCCGGGTGGACACCGACCAGTTGCCGAGGGAGAACCGCCGCGCTTCGCCGCTGTGGGGGATGCCGGCCCGGGCCCTGGCCTGGACAGGCATGCTTGTTTGACTGGCTCGCCGTCGCCCGTCGCTGGGCGTGTCGGGGCCTCTCATCGCTCTGCCCTCACATGTTCATGCCGTAGCCGCAAGATAATTCGACATGAGCCAGTCATGGCGCACGGAAGCCGTGCTCGCTACCCGCAACTGGCTAGCGCGAGTGTAAGACGCGCGGACATTCGGACAGGGTCGAATCGTCATATATCGCAAAAATAATTGTTTGAGGCGCTCGGTTCCCCTCTATATCCACCATAATCGATGAAATCCCATCGTATGCTCGCGATTCCCACTGTCAACAGCCGTCGCAACCGCCCCGATAGGCCCGCAGACATGCGATTACGCCGGACGGGCCCGCCGCGGCTGGGACAATGGACGGCATGGACGCGGCACCGGAGTCGCTCGAGCGCGTGTACCGGCAGGAAGCGACCCAGATCAGGGCCGCGCTGGCCGCGCGCACCGGGGACATCGGCCTGGCCGAGGACGCCGTGCAGGAGGCGTTCGTCGAGGCGATGGTGCGCTGGCCGCGCGACGGGGAGCCCGGCCAACCCGGGCGGCTGGCTGGCCACCACGGCCCGCCGCAAGGCGCTCGACCGGCTCCGTCGCGACAAGGTCGGCCAGCGCAAGCTGGCGCTGCTGGCGGTCACCGACCCGGCGGCCTTCCCTGACGGCCCGGCGGCGGCCGCGGCCGGCGACGGCGACGGGCCCGAGGCCGGGGCAGCGGACCGGCGGGCCGACGATGAGCTGCTGAGCCTGGTGTTCGCCTGCTGCCACCCCGCGCTCAGCCGGGAGGCGCAGGTCGCGCTCACCCTCCGCGCGGTCTGCGGCCTGACCGGCGAGCAGATCGCGCGGGCGTTCCTGGTCTCCGACGCCACCATGTCGCAGCGCCTGCTGCGTGCGCGCAAGACGCTGGCCGACCAGGAGTCCCCGGTCCGTATCCCCGACCCCGACGAGCTCGCGGGCCGGCTGGCCCAGGTCCTGGCCGTCGTCTACCTCTTCTTCAACGAGGGCTATCTCGCCTCATCCGGCCGCGAGCCGGCCCGCCGCGACCTCGCCGCGCAGGCGATCGTGCTGACCAGAACCTTGCACCGGCTGATGCCGCGCGAGCCCGAGGTCCTCGGCCTGCTCGCCCTGCTGCTGCTGCACGAGTCACGTGCCGCGGCCCGGTTCGACGGCTGGGGCAGGCTCATCCGGCTGCGGGACCAGGACCGTTCGCGCTGGAACAGCGGGCTCGCGGCCGAGGCGACGGCGCTGCTCGACCGCGCGCTGGCGATGCGCCGGCCGGGGCCGTACCAGGTCCAGGCCGCGATCGCCGCGCTGCACGCGGAGGCGGGCGACTACGGGCAGACCGACTGGCGGCAGATCCGCCTGCTCTACAGCCGCCTCCAGGAGATGACACCGTCGCCGGTGGTGCTGCTCAACCGGGCGGTCGCCACCCGCTACGCGCTCGGCGCGGAAGAGGCGCTCGCCGAGATCGAGCCCCTGCAAGCCGATCTCGACGGCTACCACCTCTTCCACGCCCTGCGCGCCGCCCTGCTCAGCACCCTGGGCCGCGCCGCCGAGGCAACGGCGGCGAACGACCGGGCGCTGGCGCTGGCGGCCAACCCGGCCGAACGCGACCTACTCACCCGTGGCCTCGCCCTGTTACCTGATGGGGCAGCACCGGGTTACCTGATGGGGCAGTCCCGGCGCGCGTCGCCCAGCCGGTCAGCCCCGGTCAGCCCCGGTCAGCCAGATAGAACCGGTCAGCCCATCTCGATGACCGGGCGAACCTCCACCGTGATCCAGCCGCGGTCCACGCCCGGCCAGGTCCTGGCGATGTCGACCGCCTCGTCGAGCGTGTCGACGTCGAGCACCGAGTACCCGCCGAGCACCTCCTTGGTCTCGATGTAGGGCCCGTCGGTCACCACGCCCGCCCGCACCGTCTTGGCCGTCGACGGTCCCTGCAGCTGGGCCCCGCCGTCGGAAAGCTTGCCGGTCGCGCCCCACTTCTCGTACCAGGCGCCGACCTCCGTGAACCAGGCCCCGTACTCGGGGGTGCCCTGGGCCGGCTCGGCCGGGGTGTCCATCAGCAGCAATACGTACTTCATCCGAGTCTCCCTCTCCCCGCGGACACCCCCAGCGGGTGCCCGCACCGACTCCACGAATCCCCGTCGGGCGATTCCGACACCGCCGCAGAATTTTTTCCGGCCGGTCTTGGTCTCGGGTCTTAGTCTGCCGGGCTGAGCACGGCCCCGACCCGTGCTTATGGCCGCCGGGCGACGTGCAGCACCACACCCCAGTGGCGGCGGAGCAGCCCGTCCGGGCGCAGCGCAAGCCGCCGGCGGATCTCGCCGTAGAGCCGGTCCCGTTGCCAGGGCTCCATCGTCAGGTTGCTCGAGAATGTCTCTAGCAGCCGGATGTAATCGTCCGCCGAGTACCGGATCTCCCAGTCGAAGCGCCGGGTGGTCACGTCCGTGAACAGGCCGGACGTCTCGACCTCGGCCCGGCTGTCCGGCAGCGTCGAAGGCGTCAAGAACACCCAGCCGTCCGGCAGTGTCTCGCCGATCTCGTTGTACACGTCCTGGATCTCGCGGAAGAACGGGTCGGCGTCCGACTCCGGCTCCACGTGCACCGCCTCCCAGAACGCCAGGTGGCCGCCCGGCCGCAGCAGTGACCAGGCCTTGCGGTACTTGACCCCCGGGTCGATCCAGTGCCACGCCGTCGCGGCAAACAACAGACCAAAACCAGCAAGATCAGGATGGGTAACGGACCGTGGCAGCTCCCGCGGCGTCCACGATTCGAAGTCTGTGTGCACCACGGAGACCCGCGCGAACCCGGCCAGGTTCCGCCGTGCCTCTTCCGCCAGCGCGGCGCCGAGCTCCACGCAGGTGATCGCGAACCCGCGCCGCGCCAGCGGCAGCGTCGCCTTGCCGGAAGCGCTGCCGACCTCGCACAGCGCGTCATTACCGGGCTCGATCCCGGTCAGCGAGATCAGCGTCTCGTACAGCGCGTCCGGGTACTCCGGCCGCGCGTCCTGGTAGTCCTGCGCGGCGTCGTCGAACGTCCGCCGCAGCTGCTCGCGCTTAGAGTCACGGTCCACAACGCACGACCCTATATTCGGGACCCAGCAGAGCCCGGGCATTATTCAGGCGCCGAAGCCGGTCATCTCGGCTGCCTCGTCGAGGGCGAGCTGCCACGGGAAGGACTCATCGGGCGCGCCGGGAACGGCGGCGGTGCCGCCCGGGCCGAGCAGGACCGAGACGCCCTCGGCCCGCAGCGTCTTCACCGACCGGGCGAACTGCGGGCGCGTCGCCAGCGGCGCCGAGACGGCCGGCAGCACGACGGTGGGGATGGCCATGCCGGTCTGCTCGGCCAGCACCGCCAGCGCGTACGAGTCGGCCACGCCGAGCGCCCACTGGTTGAGCATGTTAAAGGTGGCGGGCGCGACCACGATCGCGTCAGGGACCCGGGACCGCGGCTCACCGGGTGACCGGTGCCGGCTGCGCACCGGCGACCCGGTCAGCGCCTCGATCGCGCCCGCGTCGAAGAACGCGAGCGCCGAGGGGGTGGCGACCACCTGCACCACCCAGCCCCGTTCGAGCGCCAGCTTGACCAGCGTCTCCAGGTCCGAGGCCGGCGCCCCGCCGGACACGACAACCGAAAGCACCCAGCTCTTTCGCGCCATACCACGAGCATAGAAACGCCGCCGGGGAATGACCAGGCACCCCGCCGACCTTCGTCCTCGCGCGCCGTCGGGTTGACCCGGTTTGCCGCTGGTTGGGGATTGGGCCGCCAGGCCGGAGGCGCCGGAATGGCAGCGGGGGGACCGGAAAGCCTGGTCAAGGAGTGCCCGGCAGTGATCGAACGGTGCCGGCCGCTGCGAGGATGTTCGGCGGTTGACCCGGCGCGAATGCGGGCGTGTGCATAGTGTCGCTGGGTGGACGGCATCGACATTGACGAGACGCTGGTGCGGTCGCTACTGCGCGAGCAGCACCCGGACCTGGCGCAGCTGGCGTTGCGCGAGGTTGACGGCGGCTGGGACAACCGGATGTGGCGGGTGGGGGAGGACCTGGCGGTCCGGCTGCCGCGCACGCCGCGCGCCCCGTCCCTGCTCCGCACCGAGCAGCGGTGGCTGCCCTCCGTGACCGCGGGCCTGCCGCTGCCGGTCCCCGTCCCGCTGCGGGTCGGCGAGCCGACTGAGCTGTTCCCCTGGACCTGGAGCGTGACGCGCTGGGTGGACGGCGAGCCCGGCCGACCGCGCTCCGGTCACCGACCCGGCGGCGGCCGATGTCCTCGCCGGATTCCTCCGGCAACTGCACCGCCCGGCACCGGACGAGGCGCCGCTCAGCTACAACCGCGGCGTGGCGCTTGAGGGGGTGCGGGACAGCCTGTACGACTGGCTCCCCGTCCTGGCTGACGGAGACTTCGGCGGCGACCTGCCCGGCGACAAGACCGCGGACGCCGTGGCCGACGTCTGGGAGAAGGCCGTCGCCGCCCCCGCGTGGCCGGGCGCGCCGGTCTGGTTGCACGGCGACCTGCACCCGGCGAACGTCGTGGTCTCCGGCGGGACGCTATGCGGCGTGATCGATTTCGGTGATATGTGCGCGGGGGATCCGGCGACCGACCTTTCCGCTGCCTGGCTGCTGCTGCCCGCGGGCAGCACGTCACGCTTTTTCGGCGCTTACGGTGACGCGGATGACGCGACGATCCAGCGGGCCCGCGGCTGGGCCGCGCTGCGCGCGCTGACCCTCATCGGCATCGGCCGGGCGGGGGACCGGGGACGGCCGGGCGGCAAACCAACCTGGAAGCCGGCGGCTGGGCCGCGCTCAACCGCGTCCTGGCACCCCAGTAACCATCCGTCACCGGAAGTCGGCGGCCTGGGCACCGCTCAATCGCTCCTGGCACCGCACTGAGCACCCGTCACGGGTGACGCGGTCTTGGCCGCCGCTTCCCGGGACTCATGGTTGACACGCATCCGCGGCCTGGCCAATATAAATGGCGGCGCGACCCACGCCTAACCTCCGCCGACCCGGCCCCAGCCCGGTCTGCCACGGAGGCAAAGGGACTTCTGATCTCGGGTCATTATCCTGGTCCGTCCGTCTCGGGCAGGCTTGCTGGGGAAGCTGTGGCCGAGGCGTAGACGAAGGCCAGATGATCAGATGACAAGCAACGGGAACTACAAGCGCCGGGTGCGGGCGCGGGCGGCGAAGACCGGCGAATCGTATGCGGCGGCGCGCAGGCACGTCCGTTCTGCGCAGCGGGCGGACATCATGCCCGAGATGCCCCTGGTGAAGCTGGCCACGGCGCAGGTCGTCGTGCGCGACGACCCCCGTGACCCCGGACAGCTGCGCCAGAGTGGCCGCGACGTGCGCGAGCTCATGCGGCGGGCCCACTCAGCCGGCGCGCGGATCATCCACTTCCCCGAGGGAGCGACCTGTTCCCCGAGCAAGCGGATCATGTCCGTGACCGGGCGGGCCGAGGTCGGCCCGGCGGACTGGGGCCGCGCCGACTGGCGGGTCCTCCGGCAGGAACTCGCGGCGATCGCTCGCCTGGCGGGCGAGCTCCGGCTCTGGACCGTGGTGGGATCCGTGCACCCCTTGACGCCGCCGCACCGGCCGCACAACAGCATGTACGTGATCTCGGATCAAGGTGCGCTGGTCACCCGCTACGACGAACGCCTGCTGTCGAACACCAAGCTGTCGTTCATGTACAGCCCCGGCTCGGGCCCGGTCACGTTCGAGGTCGACGGCCTGCGGTTCGGCTGCGCGATGGGCATCGAGGTCCACTTTCCGGAGGTGTTCGCCGAGTACGAGCGCCTCGACGTCGACGGCGTCCTCATCTCTACCGGTCCCAGCCACAGTCCCGAGGGAACGGCCGCCTTCGCCACCGAGGCGCAGGCCCACGCCGCCACCAACGGCCTGTGGATCAGCTTCGCCATGTCCGCGCAGCAGAGTGTCGCCGCGCCTTCGGGGATCATCGCCCCGGACGGCCGCTGGGTCGTCCGGTGCCAGCGCGACGGGCATCCTGCCTTGGCTATCGCCGACATCGACAACCAGCCGGAGTCCATCGACATCGCGCTCGGCAAGGCCCGTCCATGGCGGGCCCTGGCCCGCGCCGGAGCCTACGACTCCCACCTGGTCACCGACGATCGCAGCGCCGACCGCGGCGCTTTCTAACAGCATCGCCAGTCGCGATTCCCTCGGCTGCGAGCGCCTCGTCCACATAGGAAGGGTCGCGTCCGCCGACCCGCCGATCAGCAATACGGCTGCGACGGGCTCAGCAACGGCGGGAACGACATGGGCACGGCTGCGGGACCGGCGCCGATGGTCACCGCCGGAATGCGCTTGCACTGAAACTCCCATGCGCATGGTCTGCACTGCGGTTCAGGCGAGCGCGCGGTCGGCGCGGCGGTGGCTGGCCCAGTCACGGGCGGCCCGGGCGACGCCGAGCTTCCAGGGCTGCGGGTCGTCGCGGGCGATCTCGTCCCACAGGTTGACGTTGACCCGGGCGAAGACGTCGATCGCCGCCGGGTCGGCGTCGGTCCAGCCGGGGCAGCGGGCGGCAAGTGCCTCGGCCTGTTCAGCGTCGTGGCCCGTCACCATCGCACGGATGAGGAGGCAGGCCGGGTCGATGAACGCCGCGCCGGTAGTGGGCCAAGCCCAGTCGACGATATGCGTACCTCTCGGGCTGATGAGGATGTTCAGGGGGGTGAAATCGGTGTGCAGCAGCGTGCCGCCGCCCAGTAGCGCCGGGTCGTCGTCGGTTGCCGTGTATCTGGCCCACCGCTGCGGGGCGTGCCTCAGCTCCGGCAGGTCCGGGCAGCCGATCGCGGCGAGTTCGCGCAAGACGGCGACTACCCGGTCCAGGTCGGGCGAGCCGGGCGAGCAGTCGGCGTGCCGGGCATCGTCGATGGACTGGAATGCGAGCATGTCCCAGCCTGCGGCGATGTCATGCCAGAGCAGCGCCGGCGCGACGGGGCGGACGTACGGATTGATCGCTGCCTCGCGGCGCTGCCAGGCGGCGCCGCGATGATGAGCGGGCAGGCCCTTGATGAAGACCATGCCAGAGTCGGTGTCGAGCACGGCGGCGAGCTCGGAGTTCACTCCCGCGCTGGCGGTGCGGGCCGCCCGAACGCGGCCGGTGCGGGCCTCGACCGCCACCCGGACGGGCGCGGGAAGGTCCTCCCAGTCAATGTGACGCAAACGTCTCTCCCCGTTGACGGCAGCGTGCTGCGAACCAAACCGTTACCCAGGACCCGGCCAGCCATTCCTTGTCGCCTGCTTCGCGTGACATCGGCCTATCCTCGATCCCAGTGCGGCGGGTATCAGGACGAAGGGCAGCGGAGTATGTTCGAGCGGTTCACTGACCGGGCACGGCGGGTTGTGGTCCAGGCGCAGGAGGAGTCCAGGAGGCTGGACCACGAAGTGATCGGTCCCGAGCATCTCCTGCTCGGCCTGACCGATGAGAAAACCGGCGGCGTGGCGGCTGAGGCGCTGGAGTCGCTGGGGATCGGCCTGGACACGGTGCGGCAGCGGGCGGAAGAGATCATCGGGCGCGGTACGCAGGGGCCGTCCGGGCACATTCCGTTCACTCCGGCGGCAAAGGAAGCGCTGCACCAGTCGCTGCGCGAAGCCGTCCAGCTCCGCCACCAGTACATCGGCACCGAGCACCTCTTGATCGGCCTCATCCGCGGGGGCGACGACGTGGCCGCGCGAGTGCTGACGGACCTCGGCGCCGACCTGAAAGCGGTGCGCCAGCAGGTGGTCCGGCTACTGGACGAGCACCAGCGCGGCCAAGGCAATCAGACCAAGCAGTGACGGCGCACAGGCTGCATGAAGCGCATTCGCCAGGGTAGGGCAGGCGCATGCGACATCGAGGAAGTCTCGCGATGATCCACTGGGAGCCGCGCGATGCGCGTCCCCGCGGTCCCCGCTAGCTGCCCTGATTGCCCTGCTGCTTCGGGCTGACCGAGCTGAGCGCGTCGTCCAGCATCGCCGGGAACGTGTCAGGGTAGCTAGCCAGCAGATAGGTCACGACCGCGACGACGTTTTCGTTGCTGAGCGCCTGTACCCGGGCAAGCCGCAGCTTGGCCGCGCTCTCATGCGTTTCGGTTTCTGAATCAGCCATGCGCCTTCACTACCCTCCACCAGGCTCTTAATCTGCCGCCTGGGAAGGGCCGACCGGTCCGTTGCTGGGTGACGGCTCGTGCCAGGACGAGGCGGCATGAAACCACGCGTGCGTTCAGAAGATCTAAATCACATTCGGGACGCCGCGTGGTCCCGCGCCCCGGGGGCCCGCTCCACTTACTGGTCCTTGACGGCTTGCAGTGTGTAGGTGTGCGGGAGGCGCTGCGGATTGTCGGTCAGCCGGTATTCGCCGTTGCCGATGTGCTCCGTCGCGCCCGGCAGGGCGGGCCAGGGGATGCTGTCGTGCTCGGTGAACGCGGTGATCCGCAGCCCGGCGTCGAGCAGCGACGAGATGATCTGGCCGATGCCGTGATTCCACCAGTGCGTGACCGTGTGCTGGACGGTGGCATCCGTCTCCACGTAGGCTGACGTTCGAGTCCGCCACGTTCGGCTCCGGCTGCTCGAAGTACGGGCGCTGCAGCGTGAGCTGGCCGTCGCGGATCTTGGCTGACAGCAGAACCGGGTGGTCCTCGCGGATGAACAGCCGCCCGCCCGGCCGCAGCAGGTCCGCGACCACGCCGCCCCAGCGGCCGATGTCGGGCAGCCAGGGCAGCGAGCCGACGCCCGTGTACACCAAGTCGAACTCGGCCCGGCCCAGGACCACGGCCGCCGCGTACACGTCCGACTGGACGAACGTGGCGTCGGCCGTGGTATCCGAGGCCAGCTTCCGCGCGGCCGCGACGGCCGCCCCGGAGAAGTCAAGGCCGGTCATGGAAGCGCCCAGCCGGGCGAGCGAGATCGTGTCCGTCCCGATGTGGCACTGCAGATGCACGCCGCGCAGCCCGGAGACGTCGCCCAGCCGCGGCCGGTCGAACCGCACCACGTCGCTGATGAAGTCAGGCTCGGCCAGGAAACGCCGCACCTGGTAGTCGGCCGACGCGAGGTGCGCCGGCACCCGGTCATCCCAGTTAGCCCGGTTGATCTCTCGGTAATCGGCCACCAGCGCAACCTATCAACGAGGGCCTACCTCACCTCGAGGCCGATCGCCGTGCCCATGTTGGCAGCCAGACCTCGGCGCCGGCTGCGTCCACTCGCCTGGAGCGGCGTTGGCGAGCGCATGGCGGGGGCCGACCAGCAGCTGGTGCGGGTCGTCGATCACCCGGGCGGCCCCGATCGCGGGCGGCAGCTGCTGCGCGGGAACCCGGATGGCGTGGAAGGTCGCGTCGATCGTGCCGGCCTCGATCGCGGCGATGGCGGCATCGACGTCGCCCGTCAGGGTCACGACATCGAGCTGAGTCTCGGGATGCATCCGGTAGAAGTCCTGCAGGAGCACCGCGGGCGCGATCCGCCGGTTGACGACATCGACGCGCAGCGCGCGCCGGCCGGGGCGGACGGACGCATCGGCCCGCTCTTGCGCCCGCAGGAGTTCACGGGCGTGCGGCAGGAACGCCTGCCCGTCGATGGTGAGCCGGGTCCCGCGTGCGGTGCGGGTGAACAGGCGCACGTCCAGGTCTTTCTCGAGCGCGGCGATGCGCTTGGAGACCGCCTGCTGGGTGATCGACAGCTCGGCCGCGGCTTCCTGGAACTGGCCGGCGTCCGCAGCCGCGACGAAGGTCCGCACCGCGTCGAGATCCACGTGCCGAACTCTAACCGCCACAACATGAGGTTGTGTCTCGCCTTCGGATGCAACGGGGCGTTGTGGCTCGCCGCCGGCTCAGTTGTTTGATCACGCCTTCCCGGCGCTGCTTTGATCGGAGCGTTCAACGGCCAGCTGTCGGTGCGGGAGGTGCGGAGCTTGGCGGCGAGACGGCACCTGGGCCGGCAGTTCGGATGGCTGTGGACGGCCTACGCGGTCAGCGCCTACGGTTCCGGCTTGGGGTTCGGGGCGTTCCCGTTGATAGCCGTGCTGGTGCTGCATTCCAGCCCGGTTGAGGTGTCGGCGCTCGCCGCGGTCGGGCCGGCCGTGGGCGCGCTGATCGCGCTGCCGCTTGGGCCATGGGTGGAGTTCCGCCGCAAGCGGCCGGTGATGATCGCGACGGATCTGGCCCGCTTCGCGGTCATGATGACGATCCCGGTCGCGTACGCCGTCGGCCGCCTCAGCTTCGTCCAGTTGCTGGTCGTCTCGGCCGTGGTCGCCGCGGCCAAGATCGCCTTCAACGCGGCCAGCGGTGCCTGCCTCAGGTCGGTGGTGCGGCCGGAGGATCTTCTGGTCGCGAACGCGCGGTTGGTAGTTCATTATCTTTATGTCATTCTGGCGGTGCTTATGCTCCGCCAGCTCGGATTCCGGCCCTGGCAGTACGGCCTCGCCTTCGCCGCCCCCAGCCTGGGCGGGCTCATCGGCTCGCGCCTCGCCCGCCGCGTCGTGGCGCGCTATGGCCGGCAGCAAGTCTTCCGCACGGTCGGCGCGCTGCGCGCGGTCGCTCTGATCGGCCTCGCCTTCACCCGTCCCGGCGCCGTCGGCCTGGTGACCGTGATAGCGGTCGAGCTCGCGATCATCATCTGCATGAGCCTGTACAACCCGGTTCTGGCCACCTACCGGCTTGAGCACACACCCAAAGACCGCATCGCCCGCACCCTGACCGCCTGGTCGATCAGCAGCAGCGCCTCCATCGCCGTCTGCACCGCGCTCGGCGGCCTGCTCGCCAGCGCCACCAGCCCGCGTACCGCCATCACGGTCGCGGGACTGCTTATCCTCGTCAGCCCGGTGCTATCCCGCCGCGCCTGGCGCCAGCCGAGCCGGGCCGTGGATCCGGACTTGGTGGCCGGTGTTAGCGCGCGTTAGTCCTTACTTACCGGACTGTCGCGGTGGTGGCTGGCCCGGCCGCGAGCTGGGTGGGGGGGCGTGACAGCGCGCTCAGGATGAGCTCGGTGACGGTGTCGAGGGGGAGCGCGGTGGAGTCGATGATCAGGTGGTAGTGGCGTGCGTCGGCGGGATCGGTCCGGTAGAGGCGGCGCACGTAGGCGTCGCGGGTCCGGTCGGCCGCGTCCAGGTGACGGCGGGCCTCGGCCTCGCTGATGCCCTCGATCGCGGCGCCCTGAACGGCGCGGAGCTTCGCTGGCCCGTCGAGTCGCACGTGGAAACCGCGGTCCTTGCCCAGCACCACCGCCGCGCCCCGGCCCAGGATCACGCCCTCGTCAGCGCCGGCCAGGCTCCAGATGCCCTCCTCGCAGTGGCGGCGGAGGTTCTCGTCCTGACGGGAAGACGGTGGCGGTGACTGGGTCGGCCCGGTCGGCATCGCCGAGCTGAGGCAGGCGAGCAGCCAATGCGCCGGGGTGAGGCGCGCCTCGTCCGACGTGAGCGGCTCGGCGCACGGCCCGGCCTCCCCGACGCCGCCCGCGCTGGTCGTTGCCCGCTGCAGGAAGGGGACGCCAAGCCGGTCGGCCAGCGCCGGGGCGACCACGGCGCCGCCAGCGCCGTAGGAGGCCGACACTGTTACCAGGCGGATCCTTGGATCGAAAGCCATGGCCGCGTCTCCTTTTCTGTCCTTATTATTCCTAGTCCGCATTATGCGCTGGCATCTCGCTGTCCGCTACCGTCGCCGGCCGTCGCTCAGGCGACGACGGGGCGGACTGCCCGTTGTCCTCCTGGATGAGAACGCCCGACCTCAGCACCAGCGCGCACACGACGGCGGAGCCGGCGAAGATCGCGGCGGACACCCAGAACGCGACCACGTAGCTGTGCACGGCCGCTCCGGCCAGTGCCGACGGGCTGTGGCCGTGCGTCAGCAGGTAGCTGGTAAGCGCGCTGGCGGCGATGGTGTTGAGCAGTGCGGTGCCAATCGAGCCGCCGACCTGCTGGCAGGTGTTGACCAAGGCGGACGCGACCCCCGAGTCGGCCGCCGCGGCGCCATAGGTCGCCGTGTTCAGCCCGCAGCCGAACACCAACCCGAGCCCAAGGCCGATGACGATGAGCGCGGGCAGGATCACGGCCGGGTAGCTGGTGCTGATGCTGAGCTGGGAGGCCAGGATCACCATGCCGCCCGCGGCCAGGAGCAACCCGATCGGGATCAGGATGCGAGGGCCGAACCGTGGCATGAGCAGCTGGCTTGAGATCGTCGATGACGCGATCAGCGAGACGATCATGGGCAGGAACGCCACGCCGGTCACCACCGGCGAGTAGCGCAGGGTCTCTTCCAGGTAGTAGGTGAGGAAGAGAAAGACCCCGAACAAGCCGATGGCGGACAGCCCGATGGCCAGGTAGGCGCCGCCCCTGAACCGGTCGAGGACGATCCGCAGCGGCAGCAGCGGATGCGCCACCCGCCGTTCCGTCAGCACGAACAGGGCAAGCAGGACCGCCCCGGCCACCAGCAGGCCGATGGTCAGCGGGGCTCCCCACCCCTTGGTGGCTGCCTCGGACAGCCCGTAGACGAGGCTGACCAGGCCGGCCACTTCCAGCACCGTCCCCGGCACGTCGAGGTGCACGCTGGGGTCGGGTCGATCGCGGCTCAGCAGCCGGAACGCGGCCACGACGGCGATCACCGAGAAGATGACGTTGACATACAGGCACCAGCGCCAGGACAGGTACTCGGTCAGCACACCGCCGAGCAGCAGCCCGACGGCACCGCCCGCTCCGGCGATGGCGCCGAAGACGCCGAAGGCCTTGCCTCGTTCCGCCGGGTTGGTGAACGTCACGGTCAGCGTGGACAGGGCAGCCGGGGCGAGCATCGCGCCGAACGCGCCCTGGACCGCGCGGGCTATGAGCAGCATCGCGAGGTTCTGCGCGGCGCCGCCGAGGGCCGAGGCCAGGGCGAAACCCACCATGCCCAGGATCAGCATCCGCTTGCGGCCGACCAGGTCCGAGAGCCGGCCGCCGAGCAGCAGCAGTCCGCCGAAGGCGAGCGAGTAGGCGGTCACCACCCACTGCCGGTCCGCGTTGGAGAACCCCAGGTCATGCTGGGCGGCCGGCAGTGCGATGTTCACCACCGTCGCGTCCAGCACGACCATCAGCTGTCCGAGGCAGACCACGCCAAGGATCAGCCAGCGGCGGCTGAAGTCGTCTCTTGCCTGGACGCGTTCCGCTGCCCCGGCTGCCTGTGATGCCGGAGCGTCCTGTGCTTCCTGTGCCATGTAGTTGCCCCTTTGCCGAGGAATACCCACTAAACAGCATCACGAATAGCCGGCCAACCGGCAGGGTCCCCGTAGTGGCCGCCGGGGGAGCTCAGTTGTCGAATGTCACCTCGACGAGGGGGCTGCCTGCCACCCAGTCGGCGGGCTCCTGGCCCGCGGCGCTTGTCATCCCGGCGAGGGAATCGAGGATGCGGCCCAGGACCTTTTCGCGCTCCGCGCTGTCGGTGATCGGGCGTGCCGTCGCGGGCAGGTCAGCGGTTGCGGACTGCTTGAGGTGGAAGGTGAACTGCGGGTGCGCGAGCAGGTTGGCGTACCAGGAGCGTGGCCGGCCGGGTGTGCCGGTGATGTAGTACTTGCCGTCCAACCGGTGGAACCAGATCTCGATGCGGCGCGGCTGCCCGGTCTGCCGTCCGGTCGTGGTGATGTCTATGACCTGGTCGGTGGCGAGCGCGCTCGCTGCCTCGTCGTTCATGTCGCAGGGTCCTTCCCCGATGGTGACCGCGGTTTGCGTAGTTGCGTCGCGTGCTTGCGGTTGGCGACCATCAGCCGGTCGTGCCGGGTGCGCCGCAGCACGCCGATGTAGGTAACACGGCAATGCGGGCGAAGCTTCCGGCGCACCACTAGGCGCGGGGTGAAGCGTTCAAGGGTGGTTTCGCCCGGCTGCCCTCGTTATGGTTGTGCAAGAGGGCAATACCTGTGCGAGGTGTGTTCCGCTTACGGGCAGATGATTTCGGGCCGCCCCCACGGGGTGATGGTTGAGGGGCGCCGTTCAGGACTGGTGAGGAGACTGGCGTGGTTGACCTGCCGTTCGAGGATCGTACGGATTTCGCGGATGCCGACCGGGGGCTGATCGGCTCGCTGGAGCCGGGTGTGGTGAAGGACGCCGCCGGACGGGTGGTGTGGGACAACGACGCGTGGGCTTTCCTGCAGGAAGAGTGCCCGGAGACGGCGAACCCGAGCTTGTGGCGGCAGTCTCAGCTATGTGCCAAGCAGGGCCTGTTCGAGGTGACCGAGGGCATCTACCAGATTCGCGGGCTGGACCTGTCGAACATGACGATCGTGGAAGGTGACCGCGGCGTCATCGTGATCGACCCCCTGATCTCAACCGAGACCGCGGCCGCGGCGCTGGCCTTGTACCGCCAGCACCGCGGTGACCGGCCGGTGACCGGGGTGATCTACACCCACAGTCACGGGGATCACTTCGGCGGGGTCCGGGGCGTGGTGACCGAGGAGGTGCCGATCCTGGCCCCGGTCGGGTTCCTGGAGCACGCGGTGGAAGAGAACGTCTACGCGGGCACCGCGATGAACCGCCGCGCGGTGTATATGTACGGCGCCGAGCTGGGCAAGACCCCGGTCGGCCAGATCGGCGCGGGGCTGGGCATGACGACCTCGACCGGGACGGTGTCGCTGATTCCGCCGACCGTCGATATCACCCACACCGGCCAGCAGGAGACGGTCGACGGGGTGCTGATCGAGTTCCAGCTCACCCCCGGAACCGAGGCGCCGTCGGAGATGAACTTCCTGTTCCCGGACCGCCGCGCGCTGTGCATGGCCGAGAACGCTACCCACAACCTGCACAACCTGCTGACCTTGCGCGGCGCGCTGGTCCGCGATCCCCGGATCTGGGCCCGCTACCTGAACGAGGCCATCGTGCTTTTCGGTGACCGCGCCGATGTCGCGTTTGCCTCGCATCACTGGCCGACCTGGGAGCACGACAAGATCATCCGGTTCCTGTCCGAGCAGCGGGACCTGTACGCCTACTTGCACGACCAGTCACTGCGGATGCTCAACCAGGGTTACACCGGGCTGGAGATCGCCGAGCAGATCCAGTTGCCGCCCGCGCTGGAGCGGGCGTGGCATACACGCGGTTATTACGGGTCGGTCAGTCACGACGTCAAGGCGATCTATCAGCGCTATATGGGCTGGTTCGACGGCAATCCGTCCAGCTTGTGGAAGCATCCGCCGGAGGAAGCGGCGCGGCGGTACGTCGACTGCCTCGGCGGCACCGACGCGGTAGTGGCCAAGGCGCGGCAGTACGCCGACTCCGGTGACTTGCGGTTCGCCGCCGAGCTGCTCAACCATGCCGTATTCGCCGATCCCGCCCATGCCGAGGCCAGGGAGCTGCTTGCCTCGGCCTACGAAAAGCTCGGGTACGGCGCCGAAAACGGCACCTGGCGCAACTTCTATCTGATGGGCGCCCTGGAGCTGCGTCATGGCGCCATCCCGCCGTCCCTCAGCCTGGCGTCGCCCGACCTGATCCAGGCGCTGACCGTGGACCAGCTGTTCGACTCGATCGCGATCCGCGTCAACGGGCCGAAGGCCTGGTCCCAGGCCCTGACCATCGACTGGGACTTCACCGACGAGGGCACCAAGCACCGGATGACCCTGTCCAACGGCGCCCTGATCCACTGGGCCGGTTCTGGCCCCGGCGATGCCGACCTGACCCTGACCCTGACCAAGCCGCAGCTGCTGGGCATGCTCGCGGGCAGCGGCCCGGAAGGCGTCAAGACCGCGGGCGACCTTGGTGTGCTGCAGCAACTGCTCGGGTTGCTCGATACCCCGGATCCAGGGTTCGCGATCGTCACTCCGTGACCCCGGGGACCGCGATGGCGAAGCGGGTGCCGGTGTTCACGTCGCTGGCAGGGTATCGGCCGGCGTGGCTGCGCGGTGATCTGATCGCCGGGCTGACGGTCTGGGCGGTGCTGGTTCCCGAGGCGCTGGCGTATGCCTCCATTGCCGGGGTGTCCCCGGTCGTCGGGCTGTACGCGGCGCCGGGCGCGCTGATTTTCTATGCGGCCTTCGGCAGCTCCCGGCATCTGGTCGTGGGCCCGATGGCCGCTACCGCGGCGTTGTCGGCGGCGGCGGTGGGCGATATGGCGGCGGGCAAGGCCGGCGTGTTCGCGGCCCTGACGGTGACGCTGGCCCTGACCACCGGGGTGCTGGCGCTGGCGGCGGGACTGGCCCGGCTGGGGTTCGTGGCGAACTTCATCTCCGAGCCGGTGCTGAAGGGCTTCATCGTCGGCCTGGCCCTGACCATCATCGTGGGCCAGCTGCCCAAGCTGGTCGGGGTAGACAAGGGGGCCGGGGACTTCTTCCAGCAGTTGTGGACCTTCCTGACCCGGCTCGGCCAGACCAGCTGGATTACCCTGCTCGTCGGGCTGGTGTCGCTGGCGATCGTGCTGGTGCTGCGCAAGTTCGCCCCGGTCGTGCCCGCGCCGCTGGTCGCGGTGGCCTTCGGCATCGTCGCCGTGCACTTGTTCAGCCTGCAGGACCACGGCGTGGAGATTGTCGGCCATATCAACGGCGGCCTGCCGTCTTTCGGTCTGCCCTCGGTGCCGTCGGCGGACTACCTTAAGCTCGCGGGCCCGGCCGTGGGCGTGATGCTGGTCGGGTTCGCCGAGGGCCTCGGCGCGGCGAAGACCTACGCGGCCAGGAACGGGTACGAGATCAGCCCGAACCGGGAGCTGATCGGCCTGGGCACCGCCAACCTGGCCAGCGGCCTGTCCAGCGGCATGGTCGTCAACGGGTCCCTGTCCAAGACGGCGGTGAACGGCTCAGCAGGTGCCCGCACCCAGGTTTCCGGCCTGTTCGTCGCGGCCCTGACCATCCTGACGCTGCTGTTCCTGACCGGTCTTTTCGAGGACCTTCCTGAGGCCACCCTCGGCGCGGTCGTGATCGCCGCGCTGATCGAACTGGTGGACATCGACGCGCTGCGCGTTCTCTACCGCACTTACACGTCCCGCCTCGGCCAGATCTACGGGCTGGCGGCCCGTGCGGACTTCATCGCCGCGCTCGCCGCGCTGCTCGGTGTCCTGGTCTTCGACACCCTGCCCGGACTGTTCATCGGGATCGCCGACTCGCTGCTGTTGCTGCTCTACCGGGTCTCCCGCCCGCACACCGCCGTCCTCGGCCAGGTGCCCGGCAGCGACGGCCGGTGGGCAGACACCGCCGGGCACCCGGAAGATCAGACCGTGCCCGACGTCACCGTGCTGCGCGTCGAATCCGGCCTGTTCTTCGCCAATGCCGACCACGTCCGCGCCACCCTCCAACAGGCCGCCGCAGCGGACGGCGCCCGCGCTATCGTGCTCGACTGCGAAACCATCCCGTTCGTCGACGTAACCGCCGGCCGCATGCTCAACGAGGTGACCGCGGACCTGCAGCGCCAGGGTGTGCGCCTGGTCCTCGCCAGCGACATCGGGCAGGTCCGCGACATGCTCGTCCTGACCGGTGAGGCCAATGGCACGCCAGCGTACTTCGCCTCAGTGCAGGAGGCAGTAACCGCGGTCCGGCCCAGTCCGTCTGGCGGTCCCAAGACCGGCTGATAGGGATCATCGGAAAGGATCTTGAGGTGCGGCACAACCTTCCGGTGCCGGGAACCCCTGTTTGTCCGTGACCGCCCTGATGTCAGGGGCCGGCGAGCGAGGGGCGGGGAGGCACGCGGATGGTGCTTTGGGACGGCATCACGGGGATGGCTTGGCTGCGGGGCGGGACGGAATTTCCGATCGCCTGGCCGTGGCTGGCTGGGGATAATCGGGGAATACGAGCTAGCGGCTGCGGGCCTGTCCCGATGGCCGCGTCGTTCTGGCGGGCAGGCGGTGAACGCGGTCGATGGACGTGCTGAGCCTTGAGGAGGAGTACGACGATCAGGCCACTGCGCTCTACCGTAAGTACGCGGGCAGGGTGCAAGGCTTCCTGATCAGCATGGGCTGCGATAGGGGCCTGGCCGAGGAGATCACCGACGATGCCTTCCTTGCCGCGCGGCGCCGCTGGGCGCATGTGGGGAGTTTTGACGAGCCAGCAGGCTACGTCTTCAAGGTGGCCAGGAATGAGCGCAGCAAGCGGCAGAAGGCGCACGATTGCCGCGCGAAGGACCTCCAGCCCGATCCGTATTCGCGCCGCGGGCCGCTGGTGATGACCTGGCCCAGATCGTGGCTGACCGCATCGTCATGCGGCAGGCGCTGCGGCAGTTGCCCGCCCGTCAGCGCGAAGCGGTCACCTTGCGGGCGGTCGCGGGCCTTTCTGAAGCCGCGACCGCACAGGCCATGGGCGTCAGCGTCGGCTCGGTGAAGCGCTATGCGTCCGAGGGCCGGCAAGAACTCCGCCGTCTGCTCTGCTGACTACCGGCGGCAACAAGAAGGGAACAGCTGATGACCGGGGACGAGGAGCTGGACGCGATCCTGGCCGCGCTCGGCGGCGAACTCGACGATGCCGAGCTCGACCGGCGCGCGGCCGGGTTCCGGGGTGCCCTGCGCCGGCTGCGCGACGATCCAGCCGAAGCCACCCGGATCGATGCGCTTGTGGCCGATGCGCGTGATGACCCGCTGGTCGTCGCGCTTGTTGCTCACGCCGCAGAAGGAGATCCGGCCGCGTGGAATGAGATCGTGGAGCGGTACGCGCCGCTGGTGTGGTCGATCTGCGCGCGGTACCAGCTGAGCGCCCGCGATCGCGAGGACGTGGCGCAGAACGTCTGGCGTTGCTGGTCGGGCAGCTCGGCCAGCTGCGGCAGCCCGCCGCGCTGCCGGGCTGGCTGGCCACCACCACGCACGGGAATGCCTCCGTGTGCGTGACGGCCGCCCGCAAGTCAGGACAGCTGGAGAGCGGACTGGGCGAGGAGCTTCGGTTCGCCGACGACACGGGGATCGACGAGGAGATCCTCAAGGCGGAGCGGAACGCGGCCCTGGACGAGGCGTTCGCCAGGCTCCCGGACCGCTGCCAGCAGCTGCTGGCCATGCTGCTGGCCGACCCGCCGTTCTCGTATGCGGAAATCAGCGCGAGGCTGCGGATCCCGGTGGGAAGCATTGGCCCGCTGCGTGCCCGTTGCCTGGAACGGCTGCGCAGGTCCCACGCGTTCCCCACCGAGGACGGGTAAAAAGCCAAGCCCCGCACCAGCATTGCTCGTGCGTCGTGCGGATCACCCGATCGCACAGTTTTCCGAGCTGTACCGGGTGCCGGCGGTGGTCATCATAAACAAGGACTTCGATGACTTCTCGCCGCGTTCTGATCCGTGGGTCATCTTCCACTTCGGCGAGGAGGACTACGGAAGTTCGGCCGGACTGGCTGAGCTGGATAAGACACTGAAGGCCATCGCCACCTCGGTGGTGGACCCGGAAGCCAGCCGTCAGAGCCTGTATCGTATCGCCCGGGAAGTAACCAACGACCGCCCCGACCTTGGGCTCGCGTTTTCCCTGCAACCGAACATCTTCGGTTTCAGCATCGACCTCATCAAGGCGGGCAGCTACTTGCGCGGCCTCCTTCAGGATCACCGCCGCCATGTGGGCCGCGAGTTCAGCACACCTTCAGACTGAGCCGTGCCATGGTATTCAAGCTATGGATGATAAATGGCGGTAATTGAGGTTGAGCATCGTGGCCATCGATGGGAAGCCTAAGTCAATCGCCGCGTTCTAACCTGCCAGCACCGCAGGTGCCAGCAGGTGCGCACCGGACGAGTCCCCGCGGCCAAAGCTGGCGGCTTCGGCTACCTGGGCTCGTTTCGCACGACTGAGAGCGCGACATCGCGGTGCGCCTCGTGTTCGGCGAGCCGAGTGACGAGCGCGGCCCGGATGTCGTCGTAGGTGTCGGACCCCAGTGGAAGGCGCAGCGGCGTCGCTCCGGAATCGACGAGGCTGATCATTGCCTCCGCGATCTTCCCCGGGTCGTTGGGCAGGCTGAGGGTTCCGTCGGCGACCGCGCGCCGCACCACGCCCGCCGGGGTTCGGTTGTATTCCGGCATGACCGGTGCGGTGTCGAGAGCGCGGCCGAATCCGGTTGGCGTCGCGCCTGGTTCGACGATGGTCAGGCTTATACCGAACGGGGCGATCTCCTTGGCCGCCGTCTCGCAGAAGCCCTCGATTCCCCACTTCGACGCGTGGTAGTAGCTGAAGTTCGGGTACGTGGCCTGGCCGCCGGCGGTTGAGACTTGCAGGATGCGTCCGTGCCCCTGGGCGCGCAGGTGCGGGAGTGCGGCGCGGATGACGTTGATCGAGCCGAGGAGGTTGGTGTCGATCACCCGCCTGATCTGCTCGTCGGCGGCCTCCTCGACGGAGGCGAAGACGCCGTAGCCGGCATTGTTCACGATTACGTCGATCTCGCCGAGTTCTTTGAAGGCGTCGTCCACACCCGGTGCACCTGCCCGCTGTCGGTGACGTCGAGCCGGGCGCTCCACAGCTGGTCGCCGTACTCGGCGCGCAGGTCATCGAGCGACTCGGGCTGGCGCAGGGTCGCGGCGACGCGGTCGCCGCGGGCCAGCAGGCGTTCGGTGAGCAGACGGCCGAAGCCGGAGGAAGTTCCGGTAATGAACCAGGTGACTGGCATCGTGCTCCCTTTCGTCGGTGCTGCTCTCGACGCTATGACTTCGAGTCGACTTGAAGTCAAGCCGTAGACTCGCGGATATGGCGACCTTGACCATTGGGCAGGTCAGCTGGATGGCGAAGGAAGCGGAGCATCCATAGCGTGAGCACCGCCCCCGAAGTATCGAGCCGCGTTCCGGAGTCGAACCGGCTACGGCAGTTTTGCGGACTGCCTCCCACTCCGGTGAGATACGCGACAGGGTGCTTCCGCCTGGAATCGAGCCGGGCACCCGCGCTTCGGAAACGCAGGGGAAAGAGTCCATTACCGGAAGCGTGAAACGTGGGCGAGGCAGGATTTGAACCTGCACCTTACGAGGAACACGGCTTTACGGACCGCTGGGCTACCGGATTGCCCAACTCGCCCCTGGGCGATCAACCGGAATTGAACCGGTGCCTACAGGGTCACAGCCTGGCATGCGAACCTCTACACCATGACCGCCGTACCCGATGAGGGAGTCGAACCCCCACTTCCGCTTTGTAAGAGCGATGCGCTTCCGCTACGCCAACCGGGCTCGCTATTGACATTTGGTATCCCCGGCAGGACTCGAACCTGCGACGCCAGATTCGTAATCTGACATGATTTCCGCTTCACCACAGGGACTCGTAACGAGCGATGGCGGCGGATTTGAACCCGTACCCTCCACCGTGACAGGGTGGTGCACTATCCTGTTATGCTACGTCACCAGGTTTTCTTGCGCTCCGGTACCTGGATTCGAACCAGGAGGCGAAGAATTAACAGTCCACTCGTTTACCTATTAACGGACACCGGAATGTAATGCCGCGCTTTGCCGTCCATTACCGACCGGGCGCACGGCGAGCCTTCGTGGCGGGTAGCGGACTCGAACCGCTAGCTCCGGCTTATGAGGCCGGTGAGGTGCCTAGTTACTCCAACCCGCTGTGACCCTAGACGGTTCCGACCCGTCTTCTCCTGCTTGAAAGGCAAGTGGCCTAGCCATTAGCCGATAGGGCCTTGCGTGCCTCCGGCATGTGCCGCCGGCCGGAATCGAACCCGCATTCCGTCGCTTAAAAGGCGTGGAGCTGCCATTACACCACGGCGCGTAGGGGCGGCGGGGGTCGAACCCGCGTGTACCGGCTACCCTTTCTGCGGCTTATAAGACCGAGGGGATACGCCCCAGTTGGCCACCTCGGAGTCGAACCGAGCTATACCGCCTTATCAGGGCGGCCCCTACGACCGGATGGGCCGTGGCCATCGAGCGGAAGACTCTCCAAGTCGGATCTCCCCCCCGATGCGAACAGGCGGGAGACGGCAGAGGATGGAGAACTCGAATCCCAGCAGCTTTCGCCGCCCGGCGCTTTCCAAGCCGGTGCCAGCTCGCCTGGCTGGTTCATCCTCCATGAGGCAGAAGGTGGAGAAATCGAATCCTACGGTGTTACCCGCGCATCCGCTAGCAACGGAGCTCGGCGCCCTGGCCGATTCACCTTCCGTGCCGAACGGAGGATTCGAACCGCGAACCGACCCGCCCTGGGCGGGACGCCTCTGCCATTGGGCTAGCCGGCTTGCGAGCGGACACCGGGTCTCGAACCCGGGGTCTCGACCTTGGCAAGGTCGCGCGCTGACCACTGAACTACATCCGCACGAGAGCCTTCTCCGGGATTCGAACCCGGGCAGCGTCATCCCTACCAAGGCTGCGCGCTGACCACTAGAGCTAAAGAGGCGGGGAGCCTTCTCCCGGTGCCGATCCGGGCGATCTTCCCTTACAAGGGGACGACGGACGCCGGTCCAGAAGGCGCGCGCGCGAGGCGGGATTCGAACCCGCAGCACGCCGCTTTTGAGAGCAGCCGGTCGTCCGGTTGCCTACTCGCGCGTACCTCGCCAGAGACTTGAACTCTGTTCTCCCGATTAAGAGTCGGGTGCATAGCCATACATGCTCGCAAGGTATGGAGCCTCACCGGGGAGTCGAACCCCGCTAGCCAGTTTGGAGGGCTGACGCATCGCCGCAATGCTTGTAAGGCGCGGTGGAGAAGGCCGGAATCGAACCGGCAGAGGCAGCGCTTGCAGGGCGCGCCCGGTGCCTTACCTGTCATCCCCAGGGCCGCCGCGCCCCTGATAATCCTGTGAAAAAGGACGGGGCGCGGCGGCATCGCGGCAGGCCTGGATGCCTGCCGGTATGGTGCTCACGCTATGGAGGTTTCAATTGTCGAGCCTGCAAGGAGGCGCGCAAGGACGGCAGGAATCGAACCCGCACATGCGGCTTTGGAGACCGCTGTTCTACCGTTGAACTACGTCCCTAAGGGGGAAAAGGGTAAAGAAAAACCGCTCCTCAGGTATCCCTGAGAGCGGCTCCTGTCAATCGCCTTACAGGCGTTACACAGGAACCTGCTCGTTGCCGAAGGCACGTGAAATGCCTATCCGGGCGCACATGGTGGCGCGGCTCGGTCGCGACCACAGATAATTTCGCTCGGGTCGGGCATCCGCTCGCCAGGCACGCCGCAGCTGGGTTTTCAGCTGGACCGTATTTGCTTCCACCGTGTTCGCCTCCCCTGCTCTCGCGCCGTGTACCTGTCTCTTATCGTAAGAGCGTCAACGAAGGACTGCAACTTATTTATTTCACCGGTCGGCGGTGCCGGGGCGCTCGGCCCGGTAACCGAACCCCGACGGGCTGCCCTTCGTTAAGCCAGTCCGTGGCGGACGAGCCAGTCGACGGTGCTGTTGACTGCTTCTTGGAGTTGCTGTGGCTGGTCCGAGTAGTAGTGGTTGGCTCCTTTGATGAGCAGGTAGTCCTTAACCGTGGCGGGGGAAGCTTGGTAAACGAGGGATACGTGTGACTGCGGTACGGCGTCGTCGGCGGAATTCTCGATGGCGAGCAGCGGCGCGTGCACGCCGGCGATATCGCGGTCGGCCCGAGCGTTGGTGTCGTCGATCGACCATTGCGACAGCCAGGCGCGCAGGGTGGAGTAGCGGGCGATGCCGGCCGGGCTCAGGTTGGCCTCCTGCGGCTTGCCCAGGAAGCACCAGCCGATTGGCCGGTCGTTGGGTTCGATGGCCGCGTCCAGGAAACGGGGGTCGGCCAGGGTCCGGTGGGTCAGCAGGCCACGCTCGGCTGCTGGCCCGTCCTTGACCCTGACCTGCTCGAGTAGCTCACGGACGTAGGCGGTCCGCCGCCGGACGCGTTCCAGCTGCGCGGCCCGGAACCGGGACAGGAATTCCGGCGTGTACGGGGGCTGGTTGGGGTTGCGCGGGTCGTAGAGGTCGAGTTCGGTGTCGCGGATGTCGGGGTTGCTCTCATCTAGCACCGAGGGGTCGATGAACTCGCTCAGCACGACAGCCCGGGACAGGTGCGCGGCATGATAGATGACGGCGTCGGCCGGCAGCAGCCCGGAGAAGTCGACCCGGTCGCCTGCCGGGGTCCGGGTGAGCGGCGCGGCCGATTCGGCCAGGCTCTGGTAGAAGACCGAGAGGGAGCCGCCGCCGGACCAGCCCGCGAGGACGACTGCGTCGTAAGCCCAGACCTCGCGCGCGTGCCGCACGTAGGCGCCGAGATCCAAGCGCGGCCATCTCCATGATCAGCGGGGTGTCGTTGCGGGCGTACCTGCTTCCGGCGCACAGCACGTCGACTCCGGCTGCCGCCATGGCCCGGGGTACGGGGAGCAACTGGAGCGTCGACGCCGGGTGCATGTAGATGAGCAGGGTGCGGGAGGGGCGCCCGGGTGACCGGAACCGGATACCTTCCAGGTTGACTGTTCCCTGGCGCCCGGCGTATCCGTAAACTTCGCGCACTGCCGATGGCATCTGGTAGGCGAGGTGAACCCATTCGGGCTGGGCTGGGCCGGGCTGGGCCACGCGATCAGTCCTGTCCACGGAACTGGCGGGTGAAGCCCTTCCAGTGGTCGGTGTAGTCCCGCTGGAGTTCCCCGCCGTCAGCGCCGCCTCGGTGACCTGGAACGGCTGCCTGGACTCGATCATGAAGACGAGCGAGTCCTCAATCTTGCGCGGCGGCAGCCCCGCCGACCGGGCGAGTTCGAACGACTCGACGTCCGGCCCGTGAGCTGACCAGTTATTGTGCAGGCTGGCCCCGCCGGGCTTGAGGCCCGATGCCTTGCCCTCGTGCTTCCCGGCGATGACGCCGAGGTACTCCGCCACGCAGTTCCGGTGGAAGCCCGGAGGGCGGAATGTGTCCTCGGCGACCGCCCAGCGCGGCGGCATGACCATCAGGTCGGCGTTCCCGCCGAGCACGGGATCAGACGGGGAAGACAGCGCACAGAAAATCGACGGATCGGGGTGGTCGACAGTCGCGGTTCCCAGGGCCACGAAGTCGTACATGTTGAATTTCGCCGGCACGTGGTTGCCGCGCCAGGCGACGACATCGAGGGGGGAATGCCCCAAGCTGGCCTGCCAGAACGCTCCGGAGAACTTCTGCACGAGGGTGCAGGGCTTGTCGTCGATCTCGTACCACGCATTGGGCACGTGGAAGTCGGCCACGTTGGCCAGGCCGTTGGAGCCGATGAGGCCCAGTTCGGGCAGGCGGAACGGGAGGCCGTAGTTCTCGCAGACGAATCCGCGGCTGGGTCCGTCGGGCAGCTCAACCCGGAACTTGATCCCGCGCGGGATCAAGGCGAGCTCACCCGGCCCAACCTGCAACCGCCCGAGCTCGGTCGCGATCAGCAGCACGCCGATATCCGGCAAGATCAGCAGCTCGCCATCCGCATCCAGGAAAAACCGGTCAGTCATCGGTTCCGTGGCCCGGTAGATGTGCAGGGACGTGCCGCTCTGCGCGTCCGGTGAGCCGTTGCCGCAGATGGTGAACATGCCGTCGATGAAGTCCTGACCCGCGGCCGGGATACCGAACGGATCCCAGCGCATCTGATTCGGGTTGGGCCGGGCGAACGGGGGAGTGGCGAAGGCCTTCGCATCCACTGGCTGGAACCGTCCGTGCACTACCGAAGGCATCGCCCGGAACACATAGGTGCGCCGGTTCAGGCTCCTGGGCGCGGTGAAGGTAGTCCCCGAGATCAGCTCACTGACCAGGCCCCGGGCCGGCCGCTGCGGACTGTTGCGCCCATGGGGCAGGACACCAGGCTCCGCTTCGCTCTCCAGCTCGTTGCCGAAACCTATCTGGTAGGTCAGCTCCGCGACTTCGGCCACTTTGTTCCTTCCGCAACTGCCCAGCATGCAGGCTGGGCAGTTTGTCTTCGGCAACATCTCCGGGCGCCACAGCACCTGCTTGGGAGAGTATCCCGACCGCCGCCGCGAGCTGCCGGTGCCAGTCTGCGCCGTCATGGTCTTCGGGCAGCATGCGTTCGAGCTTGTCCAGGTCTAATGTCCTGTCACCCGCTGTGATTCTCTGAGAGGCCTACGGTGCACGCCTTCGTATCCATCCGCGTGCGTTGTCGCACTTCGCAAGAAGCTGAAGTACGCAGGAACTCCCACTAGCGGATGTTCGGAAATTTTCACTAATGGATGCTTTTACTAGCTGGGAGAGCGCATAATTGTGTTAAGGGCACTTCAAAAGTTGTTAACGCGATACAAGAGCGAATCCACGGCATCCCCCAGTTGGTAGAGGTAGCGACGCGCAAGGATCCGTTGCCGCTCTTGGAGAAGCATCGCGCTCTCTGCGCGACGCTGCTTCTCTTGCCGAGCAGTTTCGTCTCGCTGCATCTCCGCAGCCTTACGTGCCTGAAGCCAAGCCCCGCCGATGGCAGCGAGCCCTCCGACGATGGCACCCAACAGGCCAATGATCGCGCTCGACATACCGGAAGAATAGCGGGCCAACCGTACTCGCGTCCCAAGCGCCCATGATGCTGGCCTGACACTAAAACATGGCCAGCTTGGAAGGCTCCGGGTGCGGATGCGCTGATAAGGGCGGCGGAGATCCGCGCACTGATCGACGGTATGAACGCCACGCCCTCGACCACATAATCGGCCGTGGGCCGGGTCACTCCACCGGAGCTGGGCTGCCAGCATCGACGCTTACGTCAAATCCGGACGCAAGCGGGACGATGACCATGGTTAGCTTCGACGGACCTCTGGGAGGATGCGGGCGAGTTCAGCCAGGCGTGTGCGGGGAGCGCCGCCCGCCGGGATCAGGACCAGGTCGGTAACGCCGCTTCTCTCGAGCGTTGCTACCCGGGCTGCGGCGGTCTGCGGGTCGCCGACAAGGGCGAGTTGGTCGATCCATGCGTCGGGAAGCTGGCGGGCGAACTCTTCGCGCGAGCCGGCGCGCTGCCGCAAGTCAGCGAACTCCCTGGCGAAGGGAAGCGGCTCGATATGCGCTGCCCACTCGGGGTCGCCGATCCAGCGCAGTCCTGTCCGCGCGCGCTCACGGGCCGCGTCAGCCGAGTCATCGATAGCGCTGACGCTATAGGCGACGATACGGTGCGGGCCTCCTTCTGGGGCGGTGAGGCGGCGGACGACTTTCACGTACTCGGGCGTGACTGGCTCGGCCAGGATCGTTCCGTCACTGACGGCGCCTGATGCACGCAACGACCTTGGGCCGCGTACGCCGGCCAGCACCGGCGGGGCAACACGCGGCGGCGATTCGAGCGCGACTTGGTCCAGGTTCACGTACGTCCCCGCGTAGCTGACTTTCTCGCCCGCGAGGAGCCTCTTGAGCGTCACGATGTACTCGTTCAAGAGGGTCACCGGGCTTGCGGGCCAGGCTCCCGCTTGGCGCATCCATGCGGGCATTCCATGCCCGACGCCGATGATAAGCCGGTCCGGGAACAGGTTCTCGAGGGACGCTATCTCGAGTGCGGCGAAAGCGGCATTTCGTGCCCCCGCCGGGAGGATGCCGAGCCCGACCTTGATCGTGGTAGTCAATGCCAGGGCCACCCCGGCCTGTGCGACGCCGCCGCGGAAAAAGCAGTCTTCGACTACCCAGAGCTGGTCGAAACCGTGCCATTCGGCCTCTTTGGCGTAGGCGATGAATTCGCCGGCCGGGAGATCGGGCGGCACAACCACTCCGATGGGAATCACTGCGGCGGCAGCTACGGCACTCGGATGAGCAGTTCGCCGTGCAGGACGCTGATCCAGCCGTCCGGGTGGGCCGCCCACTCGCGCCAAGCCGCGGCGATCGCGTCGATGTCCTCCTGTGTCCCCAGTCCGCTCGTTAGGAGCTGCTCGGTGATCGCGGAGCCGGCGATGCGGTCGGCCCACATGCCGCCCCAGGCCTCCCGCGAGGTCGGGTCCGCGTAGCACCACGTTGACGATGTCGCCGACACATCCGTGATCCCAGCGGCATGGGCCCATGCCAGCAGCCGTCGTCCCGCATTCGGCTCGCCGCCGTTCGCTCGGGCCGCCGACTGGTACAGCTCTTGCCACCGGTCCAAGCCGGGAAGCTCCGGGTACCAGGTGAAGCCGCGGTAGTCGCCGTCGCGCACCGCCACCACGCCACCTGGGCGGCACACCCGGACCATCTCCCGCAGCGCCGCCACCGGGTCCGTTACGTGCTGCAGAACCTGGTGCGCGTGGACCACGTCGAATGATGCCGGCGGAAACGGCAGGCCGTGGATGTCGCCCGTGACCAGCCGGGCCGACGTGCACCCGCGACGCTCAAACTCCGCCCGGGTCACCGCCAGCGCCGCCTCGGTCACTTCCACCGCGGTGACCGGGCCTGGCGCCACCCGTTCGGCCAGGTCGACCGTGATCGTGCCCGGCCCGCTGCCGATGTCGAGCAGCGACAGACCTGCCCGCAGGTGGGGCAGCAGGTAGGCGGCGGAGTTCTCCGCCGTCCGGGTCCGGTGCGAGCGCAGCACGCTCTCGGCGTGCCCGTGGGTATAAGTCGCGGTGTCAGGCATGCAGCCGACTTTATCACCAGCCTCCATAATGCGAGACAGTCATCTCATTATTTGAGACGCAAAGGCTAGGGGGGTAGGGGTTGGTTTTTTTGTGTGTTTTTTGTTTTTTTTTTTTTTTTTGGCTGTCCGTGATGATCGCCTGGCGTCGCGCAGGGCGACGGTGGCGGCCTGCAGGCGGTGGTGCTGGGCCACGACGCTGCCGTGGATTCCGCCAGCGATGTCCAGAGGGGCCGGGGTTGATCCGCGAGGCGAGCTCGGTGTGCCAGGTCGCGGCTGTGTCCCTGGGCGGGTCGAGCAGCTGGACGGGACGGGCTGCGATCCGGGGCTCTGCCGGTAGAACTGCAGCGAGGCGGTGTCGAGGTCGTCGTTGACGAGCACCGCGACCCGCCTGGACCGGCCAGGGGGTCGCCGTGTCCACACCCAGCCGCCGGTGTTGACGACGTCACGTGGGGAAGCTGGCCAGGGTCAGCCGGTCGACGAACGGCTTGTGCGTGTGGCCGTAGACGAAGGTGAGCTCGTCGGGGACCTGGCCCCACTCTGCAGCACTGGTTGCGGACGGGCCTGCAGGTAGCTGGTCAGCCCCGCCGCCCCGCGTCGGTCAGGCGGCGTGGGGGTTGCCCGCTCGCTGCTGGCGATCTTGTTGGCCTCGCGTTTGAAGATCTCGTTGAGCACCGCTTCTTCCGGGCGGTGCAGGAAGCCGGGGCCTTTCTTAGCGAGCATTCCCGCGACTAGGTTCGCGACGAGCGTGTCGATGTCGGTCGGGCTGGTCAGGTCCGCGTAGATCAGGCCCATGTCCGAGCCGACCTGGCCGGACCGCCCGAGGGTGGACCAGAAGAAGTCGATCAGGCGAAGTTCTCTTCCTCGAGGGCCGCGATGTCCGTGGGCGGTTCCTGCCGCTGGCCGGGGTAGAGGGTGTCCCGTAGCCGCGACATCAAGGAGTAGATGGACTCGGTGAAGTGCCCGTGGCTGACGATGAGGCTGCGGCGCCCGCTGGCGGATGCAGGGCCAGGTTCGGGTAGGACACTTGCACCTCGGCCGCCGAGCCGCCCGGCTGGCTCCGCGTGAGGGCGGTCAGCAGCGCCGAGTTGGCCTCGGGCCGTTCGTCGGAAGACCGGAGCTTCGTGGTGTGCCAGGGGGCCGCAGCTCCGCCGTGCCGGACTGGCCGGACAGGTAGCCCGCGTACTGGCTCTCCCGCGCGACCTCCCATAGGTGATGGTCGTGGTTGCCCGGCACGTAGTGGATGACCGGGTCGAAACGGGCGAGCCGTCGCTGAACGCCAGGTTCGCGAAGAGGCGGAGACCATGGCGCAACCTCGTCGACGACAGGGCCAGTAGGACGTCCCGGCGAGGATCAGGGTCGGCGGCCGGTCCTGCCCGCGGGTGAGCTCGCGGAGCCCGTCGACGAGCCCGGACAGCGCCGGGCCGATCGCTGCGGATCGACGGAGAAGCCGGTCTCCGTCGCCGTCGCGGCCGCTCGTTAAGCGTGGTCAGCACGCTGTTCTCGGCCCCGAAGTGCAGATCCGACACGATCACATACCGGATGTCGGCCACGACGCGGTTCCTTTCCCCACCGTTGCGCCGGTTCATTCCCACGTCTGCCCATGCCGCCAGGTATCACGACTCTTTCACGAACGCTGCCCACGGCACGCGGTAGTCCGGAATGTCTTCCGCTGGTGTGGTGTCTGGGCGAGGAATGCGGATGCTGCGTGTGTCGTTGGGCGTGCGTGAGCGACTCGTCAGGACCTGGGCTGCGCATCGGTGCCGTCTTTCCCCAAACCGAACTCGGCCACGACACCGGGGCTATCCGAGCCTGGGGGCAGGAGGTCGAGCGCGCTGGATACCGGCACGTGCTGATCTACGACCACGTGCTCGGAGCCGACCCGGCCATCCACACCGGCTGGGACCGTGCGTACGACATCCGGACCACGTTCCGCGAGCCCTTCGTCTTTTTTGGCTACCTGGCCGCGCTGACGTCGCTGGAACTGGTCACCGGCGTGATCATCCTGCCGCAACGCCAGACCGCCCTGGTCGCCAAGCAGGCGGCCGAGATCGACCTGCTTACCGGGGGACGATTCCGCCTCGGCGTCGGGATCGGCTGGAACCAGGTGGAGTACCAGTCGCTCGGCAAGGACTTCGGCAACCGGGGCCGCCGCAGTGAGGAGCAAATCGCGTTGCTGCGCCGGTTGTTCACGCAGCCGAGCGTGACCTTCGAGGGCGCCGACGAGCAGATCGTCGGCGCTGGGATCAGCCGCTGCCGGTGCAGCGGCCCATCCCGATCTGGATCGGCGGGTCGTCGACGCGTGCCTACCAGCGCATCGGGCGACTGGCCGACGGCTGGTTCCCCAGGTCCCCCGGGTCCCGCGCTGGACGAGGCCCGCGCCATCGTGGAGCAGGCGGCGCGCGAGGCTGGCCGCGACCCGGCCGACATCGGGCTGGAAGGCCGGGTCAACTACGACGGTGACCTTGACGCCGCCCTGGCGTCGATCGAGAACTGGCGCGCCGTCGGCGCCACCCACGTCAGCATCAACACGATGGGGGCCGGACTGTCGGGCGTGGACGGTCACTTGGCGGTCCTGCGCGACGTGGCCAGTCGCTGAGATCAGGGCTCGACCTTGGCCAGGAGTTTTTCGTCAGCCCTCATGCTGGTCCTTGGTACGTTGGCCCATGGATCTGACTGCAGATTTCTCGAATATCCCGGCTAGCGGGCGCGCTGCGCAGATCAGCCGGCTGTGCGACGCGATGGAGGCGGCCGACGCGGCGGGCCGCTACCCGCAACTGACGGTGGAGCGGCCATGGTCAGCGCACAACCCCGTGCTTGAGGGCGAGTTCGCCGCCCCCGGGGCTATCCGCTGGTACCTGGAGCGGGAGTTGGGCCGCCTCGCCGCGAACGGCGCCCGGATCTCGGTCCGTCCCGGGCGCGAGGCGCTTGACCTGCGCGACCCGGAACTCGGGGCGGCCGTGGACGAGACCCGCCGGGACCTGCGGCGCAAGAAGCTGTTCCTGTTCGCGCCCGAGCGGATGGCGCTGTCGATCGACCGGCTGCGGCATTACACCGGGACCGAGCCCGAGTCCTTCCAGCGGTACGTGCTGCTGACGAACTACGCCTGGCACGTGGCGGAGTTCCGTGCCGCCTTGCCCGATTGCACCGGCCCCGACCAGGACGGGCGGCAGATGCCCGCCTGGCACTACGCGCGTCCCGGCCGGGCCGGCGTGACCATGATCAACATCGGGGTCGGCCCGTCCAACGCGAAGACGATCACCGATCACCTCGCCGTGCTCCGCCCCGACCTGATCTTGATGATCGGGCACTGTGCCGGCCTGCGCAACCACCAGGACATCGGGGACCTGGTGCTGGCGACCGGCTACCTGCGCGATGACCGCGTCCTGGACGATACGCTTCCGCTCAGCGTCCCGGTCATCCCCAACCACACGCTCAACACGCTGCTGCTCAGCGAGCTGACCGCCCGTGGCCTGCCGTCGCGGATGGGTATCGTCTTCACCACTGTCAACAGGAACTGGGAACTGCAGCTGGCCACGGTTGAAGAGCGGCTGCGGGCCTCCCGCGCTGTGGCGGTCGACATGGAATCCGCGACCGTCGCGGCGAACGGGTTCCGCTACCGGATCCCGGCCGCCACCCTGCTCGCGGTCAGCGACAAGCCCCTGCACGCGTCCCCGAAGCTCAGCGCTGACGCTCAGGGCTTCTACGCCGCCAGCCGCCGTCAGCACGTCGAGATCGCCATCTCCGTCGCCGAGAAAGTCAGGCAGCTGTACCCCGGCGGGCTGCCCACCGCCGACCTCCGCTCCCCGGACGAACCGCTGCTCGGCAACACCGGCACCCCGCCACCAGCCTGACGCGCCCGGGAGCCTCGGCCGAACGGAGTCATCCCGTGACCTGGATTAGGGCTTCGCCGCCGACGAGACAGCCAATCCTTGAAGCGGAAGAGTTGGCATGCCGCAGCCGGAGCGTCCGGGCGCGGCCACGCGTGCGTTCCGGGTGAGACGAATTTTTCCTGAACGTACGCGTGGCTTCGTGTCTCCCGCCCCGTTCCCGTCGGCTTCGTGCCGCGGTAGAGGCCGCTCGGTACGAGCAGGGGATTGGGGTGGTCGATCAAAGGACGTCACATCAGCGCTGAGAGGATAGAGGTCAAATGGATGAGGTTAGTGTCGCTGTCGTGGCTCCGGTCCTGGGGCGGGACCTGTCGTTCGTGACCAACGTCGACCCCCGGGTCCGGGTCTTGGACGCCAACTTCGCAGCCTCGGGCCGCTGGGCGGGGTCGGGCGGTCCGACGGCAGACTCCGGTCAACTGGGGGCCATCCTTGCGCGGGCCGAGGTGCTGCTGATCGGCTACCCGGTCCCGGATTACCTCGCCGCCCGCTCCCCGCGCCTGGTATGGGCGCATCACACCCAGGCGGGGGTCTCGAACCTAGCCGGGACCGACCTGTGGAGCTCGGGGGTCACCCTGACCAGCAGCCGCGGTGTGGTGGCGGCCACGGCCATCGCCGAGTACGCCCTCGCGGCGGCCGCGCACTTCGCCCGGGGCCTGCACGAGGCCGCCCGTCAGAAGGCGGCCGGGCAGTTCACCCGGGAGGGTTACCGGATGCTGACCCTGCGCGGGGCGACGATGGGGGTCATCGGCCTTGGCGGCATCGGCCAGGAGGTGGCCCGGCTGTCGCGCGCGGCGGGCATGCGGGTGATCGGCACCCGCCGCTCGGTCACCGTCCCGGTGCCTGACGCCGACGGGGCGGACCTGGTGCTGCCGGCCGATCGGATTTTCGAGGTTGCCGCCGAGAGTGACTTCCTCGTCGTCTGCTCCCAGTTGACCGCCGAGACCCGCGGCCTCATCAACGCCGCGGTGTTCGCGGCGATGAAACCGGACGCGGTCCTGATAAACGTCGCCCGGGGCGAGGAGGTCGACGAGGACGCCCTCGTCGAGGCGGTCACCGCCGGGCGGATCCGCGGCGCTGTCCTGGACGTTTATGCCGGCGAACTGGACGGCCAGCCGCCGCTGCCGCAATTGGTCGAACTCCCGCAGATACTGCTGACACCGCATATCTCGGCCAGCGGTGATGCAAATATGGCCGAGCCTCTGCGAGAGCTATTCGCCGAGAACCTCCGCCGGTTCCTGGACGGCCAGCCCCTCCTCAACGTGGTCGACCGCGCTCGCGGGTACTGATTGGCGCAGGCCCGGGGTCAGAATGTGATGACGGCGCGGCGCGGAAGGGGCAGCGGTCGTGCCGGGATGCGAAGACGCGACGCGCTAATCTCCACCCTCCACGTCAACGTAGTACGCCTCGTAGATGAGGTCGGACCCTCGCTGACGGTGGGCGGCCACGTCGTGCATCAGGCGGAGCGAGTCTTTCCGGACCGCCTGCTCGTCAGCGTCCTGCGGAAGGCCGGTGGCGGCTTCGAGTCGGGACATCTGAGCCAGCAGGGCCCGGTGCTCGCGCTTGACTACCTCGACGGCGGGGGCGAGTCGGGGCGCGGCCTCGACTATCTGTGGCAGCAGGCCCTTGGGCCCTTCGCTCTGCTCGACGTGGTGCCGGAACGCTTCGGCTAGTGCACGGATGTGAACGGCGACGTCCCCGTACCAGTCGCCGGCTTCCAGTCCGATCGGCCGGGCCAAGGCTTCCTCTAGGTCGATGGACGCCCGGCGTACACCCCTGCGGTGCTGGCGTGATCGCTGGAAAGCAGCGCCGTCGGCTGAATCGGTCATCGCCAGCAAGTCACGCGGGTCACAGCCGCGCACCGGTCAGGATGCTCACGGCGGGCTTGCCGGGCCTCTGGGGTCGAAGTGCTGAGCAGCACGTACCGAGACACAGGGGACCCCCTTTGATCGCCAGCTCAGGTCTCACCCGAAGTGTGCGCCCGCGGCGGCATTTGGGCAAGGCCTCGCTATCACGGGTCAGCGGGATACCCGCGCCGGGGTGGCCGAGTATTGTCCCGGCCATGTCAGAGCCCGATCTACTTACTGCCCGCACGGCCTACGATGCAGTCGCAGCCTTCTACGCTGACCAGTTCAAGGACACGCTGGATGACAGGCCGGTCGAGCGCGGCCTGCTCGCCGCCTTCGCTGAGAAGGTCCGCCACGCACCCGCGGGGCCGGTCGTTGATCTCGGCTGCGGTCCAGGCCACATCGCAGCGCATCTCCACGGTCTCGGCCTGTCGGTGCTCGGCGTGGACCAGTCCGCCGGAATGCTCGCGGTCGGCAGTGCCCGCTACCCCGGAGTCAGCTTCGCACGAGGCTCGATAACGAGGCTCGGCCTGGCCGATAACTCCTGCAGCGGAGTACTGTCCCGCTCCTCGGTCATTCATCTGCCCCCCGCACTTCTGTCTTCGGCATTGACCGAGTTCGCCCGGGTGCTCGTGCCCGGCGGCTGGCTCCTGCTCAGCTTCTCAGCCACGGACGGCCCCGAACCACCGTACGAGTACTACGACCACCGGGTAGCCGCAGCCTATCGTTGGTGGCCGGATCACGTCGTGTCGCAATTGCAGGCAGCGGGGGTCACCGAAACCGCACGGCTAATTGAGAACCCCGAACCGGATGACCGACGTCAGTTCCGTGTGGCGTTCATCCTGGCGCGGAAAGCGTCGGCCGCTTTCGGCGGCGACGACGGGCGCGTGACGCGAACGACGCGAACGAGCTTCTAGCCTGTGTAGTCGCGTGGGTTCGTGGTGTAGAGGGGGGTTTTCTTCTGAAGAACTCACTTGCATCCGGCGATACACGTGCCAAAATCAATCTAATGGCGGCTACTTCCGGGGCTGTAGGAGAACACGTGAAGCGACTGATGTCTAGTACTTCATGTGAATTCAGAGGCTTAGACTGACGCTTGATGGACGCCGATCAAGACGAGCCAATGTTCAAGAAGAACGAAGCTGATGGAGGCCGTCAGTGCCCAGGGAATCGCTTACCGGTCTTGGGCCGCCCCAGCGGCCCCGTATCTGTCTCGCCGTCAATATCGAGTCCTTTGCGAGCTGGACACCAGCGCAGCGACTGGACCTCATGGGTCGGCTGCTCTGGGTGTTGACTGTGACCTTTGAAAGAGTCGGCATACGAGCGGACAGTGCGGACCGCCGCGACTCGGTTAACGGTCAGGTTCTGATAATGATGGCCTGCATAGACGCACGCACTGTGCTGCAAGTTTCTCGTCGGCCTGCTCGCCGCTGTGCGGGAAGTCAACAAAACACCCGGCACCGGTGGCCGACTGCGGTTGCTGGTCGCGCTAGGTCGGGAGGAGAGTAACAACTCGACGCGGTTAGCCGACTGCTGGACTAGGTCGAACTGCACGCCGCGATGGCGCCGAGGCAGGCGCCAGCACCGCCATCGAGCTTAGCGATGACCCTTCCGAAGCGTCGCGGGCCCTGGCCGCGCTGGCTTTCCGGGCATCTCCTTCCGGAAAATCCAGGTCACCGGGCAGGCAACGGGTTTCACTGCGGAGGCGTGGATCGCAACCCGGGTCAGCCATCCGCTGGGGACCGTTATCCTTGCCTATTACGCGGCCACCACGGGCATCATTGATGGCACGGTGGTCCGGTAGGACGAGAGAACCAGCGCCGCCGCGCCTGGCGCGCGCGCCTCCGCGTCCGGCCCCGCCGGGCTGCGCGCAGCCTCGGCGAGCGCTTGGGCCATGCTTTCCCGCAACAAAGGGACGATTGCGGGTGCAGCTGCTGTTATCGCCGGCGCTAGCTTGATGGCTGACTGGAGCAGCCACAAGACCGTGGACGCGGTCACAACCTCCACCGACAGTGCGGCGGGCACGGACCTCACCTGATCACTTCTGCACCGACATAGCCACTATCACCGAGCACGATGCCTCGGGTAACCCTGTCTCGATCGCGATCCACGAAACGGACGTGATTGTGGGGGAGCACATCACAGGCTCCGCGACAGCGAACGCCTCAGGCAGCTATACCAGCGACGGCACACTTCTCCGCACTACGACGGTATTACGACGGGCAATTCGGCGGCGCCGGTCACGAGGGCGCGTCCGGTGGGGAGCATGCGGTGTGACGAGCCAGGTTTCCGGCGCGTCCGCGCCTGCACTCGCTGACGGAAGCAGCGCGCGTGTTTCGGGAGAGCGCGGGGATAGATCGCCGCGGGAAGCTCACTCCGTTGGCCGAGGCTCTCGACGAGGAGGCTCGCAGGCTCGGAGAACCCATGCGGCTGGCGGTTGTCGGACAGATCAAACGCGGCAAGTCCAACCTGGTAAACGCCCTGCTCGGCGAGGATGTCGCTGCCACGGGACAGCTTGAACTTACGTTCACCGTCAGCGAGTTCTGCGACGCGGAGAAGAGGTCCGTCTGCGTGCACTACAAAGATGGCACTACGGAGGGCCGCTTCCAGCCAAAGCGCTGCGGAGCCTGACGGTGCGCAACGAGGACGCGCGCAAGAAGCTGGAGCGGATCAGGGTCGTCGAGTACCAGCTGCGAAACGCGCTCCTGAAGTCGTTCCGACTGGTAGATACGCCGGGGCTGGGCAGAGTCTACGGGGTGGAATAGGACAACTAGCTGGCCTACCTAGGTATCTCGGGTGACACGACGGCAGCGGAGCAGGCGCGACTGCGCGACACACTGGCGAAGATGAGCCGGACTGCCGCGGACGTGCACGCTGCGAGCTACGACAGTGCCGTGAGCGCGGACGCTCTCGTCTTCTTGTTCAGCTGGGCAATGTCCCAGCAAGACTTCGACGTCGCGGTGAAGTTCCTCGGCCAGGGGGCAACGTGAGATCGCTGCGCGCGTTCGGGGTACTGAGCCAGTCCGATGAGTACTGGCAAGCTTACCGAGACGAAAGCCCACGGCCCGATCCGTGGACTTACGACCCCCTCGCCAAGGCCGCCGATATCGCCGCCGGTTACCTGCGCAAGCCCGGCATGAGCACGCTGTTCGACACGATCCTCCCTGTCGCTGGGATGGTCGGGCTGGCCGCGCGGACGCTGACCGACAACGAACTCGAGCTGCTCGGGGACCTGAGCAAGGCCGAGCTGGCCAATCTAGTGCGGGGTCTGAGAGATAGGGATATGTTAGACACGCGGCAGAGTTGCGGGGTATAGCGTTGCTGTCGGCTGAGCGCTGTCGGCTGGAAGACAGACTAGGTGACTGGGGCACTTGCTGGATTGTAGTTACCTGCGAGACCAGGTCGGACAGGGAGAACTACGGACGCGCCTGCTAGCAGACAGCGGCGTGACGAGGCTAAGAGAGCTAGTACGGTCACATTTCGGCAACGCTCGGCGATCATCAAGCTAGATCACGGGATAGGCAACGCTCAAGCAGAGGTAGGACAGTATCGGATGGCCATACAGCGCGGGCGCAACGAGGTATGGGCAGCTCTCAGAGACATCGCTGGCTGCTAGGAATGGCTGCGGCGGAACGAGCATGGCGCTGCTGAACTTGACGCGCTGCGCGCGTACTACTAAGGCGAACTCAGGCTGCGAGACGAACTAGCTGGTGACCTGCTGACAGTCACGGTGAGCACGGCACTACATCTGCGGCGCGGCTAGGGCTGCGAGCGCACACAAGGCTGCAGAGCTGACGGCGGCAGCTGCTAGTAAATCAGAGGTGTGGTAGGGGCTCGCATCAGACTAGCTACTTGGCTGCGGTGCGAGCACGCGGTACGGACGATCAGCGCCAGCTACGACGCCTGTACCAGCAAATCAAGAGCGATGAAGAACGAGTTGGGGTGACTGCGACATCATGACCGCCTCGCGATTAGGCTTTGCTCTCGTACGCTCGGAAGACCTGCGGAAGATACAGGATGAGGTAGCGCGGACGCCGCTCAGACGGCTAATCTAGACGCTAAGGCGCGGGACCTGCAGGTTCAGGCAAGAGAGATTAAGCTGCGAGAGCAAGAGCTGGCGACCTGGCGGGTCAGCTGGAGACGCAATCAGCGGCGCTCACCGCTCAGTCGCAGGCGCTTCACGAGCCAGAACAAGCAGACCTCGCACACGACCTGGACGCACGGAAACGCGAGGCGGTGCCGCAGAGCCTCCGGCGTAGAAGATGGCGGAGAGAAAGGTGCTGGCGGCGGCAGTGGCAGAAGTGATATGGCTGGCAGACGGGCTGTTAGATTTCACTGGACAAGGGGCGGCGACAGAGGAGCTTTCGGCGGCGGCAGTGGTGGACTGGACAGGCGCACGGGCGAGGGCTCTGCTAGACACGCTAGATGTCAAGACAGTAGAGGACGTCGGCGAGTTCGATACGGAGCGATATCACGCCGTCGATGCGGAGCGAGCTCCTACGCCGGACCTGGCTGACCACATAGCGGCGACGTCTGGCAGGGTTTTGAGTGGCACGGCAAGCTCATTCAGCGCAGCTGGTCACTATATACACAGAATAAGGAAGGGTTATGACAGAGTTAGATAGGCTGCGAGAAGACACGCTTGTAGTTTTAGAAGCTGTGCGTGCGATCATAGACGAAGAGTAGACTAGGGCGCAGATACTAGGCAGAGGAGCGGCGACAGAGCGCTGGCAGACCGCCAGTGTTACGTAGTCACCTGCGGCGAGTTCAAGAGAGGCAAGTACAGCCTGCTCAATGCGCTGGTAGCGCGGTAGGGCCTGTTCGAGGTCAACGCAGCGATCGCCACCTCGGCAGTCATGCGGCTCTACTGGGCGGAAGAGGACAGCGAGACGTCTACTTCGCGCCTGACGATACAGGCAACGAGCGGTCAGCGCGGACTACGAAAGAGATCTAGATAGGCCGGATCGCGGAGTTCATCACAGAACAGGGCAACGAGGACAACAGAAAAGGCGTCACGGCGATAGTGGCGGGCGCGCCTGTCGCTGCTCTTCAGTAGGGGATGATACTGGGCGACACCACAGGGATCTACAGCTAGAACGAGGCGCACACGCGGTGACAGACGCAGAGGTGAGGTTTGCGGACGCGCTCCTGTTCGTCGCGTCTGCGACGGAGCTGCTCAGCAAGCACGAGCTGGAGTTCCTGCAACAGGCATTGCAGGACTGCGCAATAGTGGTGACAGCGGTGACTATGATAGACAAGGTAGTGGACGCGGCGCTGGTCATCGCGGAGGACAGGGAGCGGATCTCCTAGATCACGGGCGTTGCTCTAGAAGACCTGCTGATAGTGGGGGTGTAGGCGCACCGCAAGTTCGACGCTCTCGAAGACGGGGACGACGACTGGCTGGCTGCTTCCGGTTTCACAGCGCTCGAAGCGTGGACTGTGGGATGAGCTGGCGCAGAAGGTAGGCGTCGCTCAGAAGAGCGCGGCTCTGGACGTACTGTACGAGGCACTGGCGGAGGAGGCAGCGCTGGTGTAGAACGAGCTTGTGGCGGTCAGGTCTGCGGAGAAGGATAGATACGAGGGCAAACTGCGGGCAGAGCAGAAACGGTACAGTCAGCTCGTCAACGACGGCGCGGCATGGCGGCGTGAACTCGCTGAGGACGTGGCGCAGGTACGTATCAGCGTACAGCGGCAGCTAGATGTAGACACAGACGATGTAGAGACGGAATTCCGTACGGCTGTAGCGGTCATAGAGAAGTACGGCGGGGACGGCGACGAAGTCATCAGGCAGCTGTCGGACAGCCTCGTAGCGGCAGCGGACTGCGCCGAACGGGCCATCACCTTGGTCTTCGAGGGGATGGCGGGCAAGTACGCCGTCGCCACCCACCTCAGCCTCACCGTGTCAGGAACATCCGTCACTAAGCTCGACGGCGCCTGTCCGCCAGTGCGCCGGCCGTTAAGGACGCCGGGGGCGGGCCGTTCGAGGCGATACTCGCTCAGGTGCGCTCTATGGCGGGGGAACGGCTCTTGTGCTCGGCGCTTTCGCGCCCGTCGCGGGGCATACCGTGGGCGCGGCAGTGGGCTTCGTCGTCGGCATCGTGGTCGGCATCTTCCAGAGCAAGCAGCGTCGCGAGGAACGCCAGCGCCTCGAGTACGCCAGGGAACTGTACGACAGCACCTTCCCGAAGCTGCAGGCAGCGAAGAAGCAGCTATTGCGCAACGCAGACGACCAGGTGACCGCCTACGCAAGGGCCCTGACCAAGCACCTGGAAGACGAGTTGATCGCGCAGGGTGAATCGCTTGCCGCGTAGATCAGAGCCCTCGAGGAAGCCGAGACGAGGGCCGTGGCGAAGCAGGCCGCCGCCGAGCGTGCCCTGGCCGCCAAGCAGGCTGAGCTCGCCCAGTTGCACGCAGATCTCGACGCGCTGGCGGACCGGGCTCAGGTGATGGCAAGACGCTCTCGCAGGGACTTTGCATGCACAGTCGCTGGCCTCACCCACGCGATCGATTTCGGCACGACAACTTCCGCGATCGTCGTCTGCCGTCCTGATGGGATCACGGTCCCGGTCACCTCGAGCCCCACCGCCGACGCGCTGGAGATCCCGACCGCGATCCTCGTCCGGAACGCAAACTCCGTCGTGGTTGGATTCCAGGCGGTGCGCATGCTCGCGACCGGCCTGACGGTTTCCGGGCCGATTTCAAGCGCGACTTCGGCTCGCCAGATCGTGCGCTGGTCGGCGGGCTCTCCCTGACCGCTGACGACATGGCCGTCCACGTACTCCGCTTCCTGCGCGAACGGGCGCAGGCCCAGTTCCCGGGCGAGCCGGAGCGGGTGATCCTCACGATGCCCGCGACGTGGGAGGCGGTCAACCAGGCGCTGCTGCGCGATGTCGCGGTCCGGGCCGGTTACCGCGCGCCGACCGTGCTCGACCTCGTCCCCGAGCCGGTCGCCGCCATGGCCAGCGCATTCGGGGACTTGCGGGAGGGCGGGGCAGTTCACCGCTCTCGTCTACGACCTCGGCGGCGGCACGTTCGACTGCGCCCTGGCACGCCGTTTCAGGCACAGGTTCGAGGTGCTCGGCGCCCCTGGCGGCATCGGCACGATCGGCGGGGCCGATTTCGACACCGAGCTGCTGGACCTGTTGCGGGACCGGCTTGGGACGGCGGCCATAGGTCTGTTCGGCGGGCCGACGACCAACAGGAAGCTCTTGCTGACCGGTGGAGCCTGCGCCACGAGGCAGAGCAGATCAAGTGGATGCTGTCGCGGGCCAAGGTTTACCAGGACCGGGTGACCGCGGCGAAGGCGGCATCAGTGCGGATAACACGTGCCGAGTTCGAGGAGCTGATTAGGCCGCTGCTGAAACAGACGATCGCCGAGTGCGAGAGGCTACTGCAGAACTTCCGGTTGACCTGGAAAGACGTCGACCGGATCGTGCCACCGGCGGCAGCAGCCGGATTCCGCTTGTGCAGACGATGCTCGCCCAGGCCAGCGGCCGGGCGGTACTGTGGGGTGGACAATCGAGCGGGCGGTCATCGAGGGAGCGGCCGTGATAGCGCACAACGCTCGCCGTCGTGGGCAAGCGGCAGGACTACGCCGTCCGCGCGACCGCTACACCCCCTCGCGCCCGCAGATATTGCCCGTCCGGGGACCCTGGTCGGTCGGTCTCCACCGGGCCGGACGTCAGGGCGATCAGGAAGGTGCCCGGCAAAGCGCCGTATCACCGGATCCGCGGGAGCCGGCGGTCTCGTGTGCGGCGAACGGCACGCGGGCAAGACGTCCGCTATGAGGACCGTACGGCACGGGCACCTGGCGATTTCGCAGGTCGCCTACGGCGGCGGCGAAGACCGCTACGTGTGGGAGTTCGGTAGGGACCGTGTCATCGCGGCCGGACTGCGGCGCTGACGGCGGCAAGGTCCGCGAGCGATTCCACCAACTCTACGAGGAGTGGATCGCGCGGTCGAGCATCTGCCTGTTCGTGATTCAGGCGCCCAACCCAGTGAATCCTGCCATGGTCACGATCTTGGACATGTTGCTGGCGGGGGTAACGATCCTGACCGTTTCATCTTCGCGTACAACCGGATGGACCAGTCTCCCAGGTAGTCGCCGGGCAGCAGCGCAAGCTGGTCTTGAATGGCTTGCTGGTCGCGACCAGGACGGATGCCAGGATGGTGGATGCCGCGCGCAGGAGGTTCCTGAGCGACTTGAGCCGGCGCCGACGCACGCTCCGACCGCCGGAACGGCGGTCAACCGTGCCCCGGTTCCGCGGGAGCAGGTGATCCCCTTTGACGCCGTAAGCGGCTGGAATAGCGGACGCTGGGCGAAGCGCTCAAGGCGGCCGTAGCCAGGAACACGAACGGCTCGCTGGCCACGGCAGACGACTGCTACGCAGGTTGGGCCCCGAGCTCGCTGGCCTGGTCACGAAGATTCGACCAGCGGCTATGGCGGGCGACCGCCGAGCGATCGTGGCTGGTGCCGAGACATCGCCGCGGAGTGGGCAGTGAAGGAGCCCGCCCGAACGATTCGCCCGAGTGCGGAAACTGCCGCCCGGCCGGTCGGGGCTCGTTACCCAGGTCCCGAAGGCGTCTACCGGCCGGACTCGCTGAGAGCGGATGACGGGAATCGAACCGCATGGCCAGCTGGTAGGCTGCGGATGTGGATCCGCTGAGCAGCGTAGATGCAGGTCAGCTGATGTGTTCGGTGTCCGTGAGTGACCGTGAATCACCGTGGTTGTGCCGCAGGGTCGGGCACGCAGCGGGGACGCCTCCGCGGTTAACCGCGTCTTGCCTCTTCTCGTGGGGCAAGGGCGGGCGCGTGACGGGAACGACGCGGATGAAGCTTCTCCAGCCCGCGTAGTCGCCGGGGTTGGTGGTGTACAGGGGGAGGTCTTCGGCGATGGCGGTGGCTGCGATCATCAGGTCGGCGATCCGTCTGCGCGGCTTGCGGCCCGCCGCGACGACGGCGGCGGTCACCCGGCCGTAGATGCGGGCCGCCTCGGCGTCGAACGGGACGGGGTCGAACTCGCTCTCGGCGCGCTGCAGGGCCTCGGTGCGGCGGGCGCGTTCCTCGTGCTCGTCGTACAGGTCCTGCTCGCTGTTGGGGCGGACCTGGTGCGGCCCGGCGGACAGCTCGGCGAGGGTGATGGCGCTGATCGCCATCTCGTCCGGGAGTTCGGCGGGATCGATCCAGCGGCGCAGGACCAGGATGTTGGTGTCGAGCAGGCCCTGCCGGGGAGGCTCGCTGACTGGTGCGGGCTCACCGCTCATAGGGGTCGCTTTCCTCGTGGTCGGCGGCCGCGTCCTGGTCGGCGCGGAAGGCGTCCAGGTCGCCGGCGGGCGCGTTGCGGGACATTGCCGCGAATTCCTGCCGGGAGACGAACTTGCGCCGTCGCCGGATGGGGATCAGTTCCCCGATCGGGTGGCCGTCGCGGGTGACGGTGAACGACTGCCCGTGCTCGACGGCGTCCATGATCTCCCGCGACCTGGACCGCAGGTCCCGCTGCGTTATCTCGGGCATGCTCATGTTCACAGTGTAGCACTGGGTGCTACGGGTGAACTAGCGCTGACCTCCCCGAGACCGGTTCTCTTGCCCTGTAGACGTCCGCGACCTGCGCCGAGCTCGCCCGCCGGGCTGGCATCGCATGTTCCTGGGGTAGTGGTGCTGGGCTGTGTAGTGGGGGGAAAGGGTGTTGTTATGGATTATGAGAAGGATGTTGTGGAGTTAGTAGATGGGTGGATGAGGGAGGAGGGGTTGCGTGGTGCGGCGGCGTGGTGACGGGCAATGCCAGCAGCCGTCGTCCCGCATTCTGCCCACCGCCGTTCGCCCGGGCCGCCGACTGGTACAGCTCTGGCCACCGGTCCCAAACCGGGAAGCTGCCACTGCATCTCACCGAGCCGAATTTTCCGCGGTAGCCGCGGCTGACTGCTTCGAGCGGTCGCCAGGATGGCTCCCGCCGTCCTTGGCGGTGGTGCCGTTAATGCCGGTCGCGCCCGTAACGGTTCCTTCATGTACGGCAAGTAGCTTCGCCGCGGGGCTCAAAAACGGGAGGTGAGGTGTGCCGTGCTAACGCGAACTGAGCGGGAGCCGACGAGGGAGCACCGGCTGGGGAGGGTCTTGCGGCTGCGGACGGTCCGGGTCGCCGGGGTGCTCGTGCTTGTGTTCGTTGTCTGGGTCGCTTTCTCTATCGGCCAGTCGCTGCTGGCCCCGAATGGCGGCAGCATGTCATCCAAGCTGGCCGAATGGGCCCGCGACCATTACCTAGGACCCGTAGTCACGTTCGGCGAGTGGCTGACCTATAACCCACCGAAGGTCGGCGGCAAGCCAGCCTTCTCCCTCGCCGTCCCGTCCGGCGAGGCGGTTGCGCCGTCGTTGAGGTCGGCCAAGTCCGTGGATAGGGCCAAGGTGAGCCGGTTCCAGGTCGTCGTACCGGGGACGCTTGCACCGCTCGCGGGGAAACCATTGCCCGGCGAGGGCCAGTGGCGGGTGCTGGAAAAGGTGCACGGAGAGCCAGCGGTCTTCGGGACGTTCCTGCGGGACGCGACTTACACGTCCTACGTGAACGGGATCGTCTCCATGGACCAGCGGCTCGTCTCATTCGACCTGCACCCCGGCAGCGAGGATCCCGGTGGCAGCGGCTGGGGACCGGACTCGCAGCCATGGATACCGCCAGGCTCGCGGACCGGACTGCTGGCCACATTCAACGGCGGGTTCAAGCTCAACAGCGCCGAGGGCGGCTTCTATCTCAACGGGCACAAGGCAGGAGCCCTGACAGCGGGCACCGCGTCGATCGTCTATTACAAGAACGGCACGGTCAAGATCGGTGCGTGGGACCAGACGGTCCGCATGACGTCCTCCGTCGTTGGGGTCCGGCAGAATCTCAAGCTGATCGTGGATAACGGACGCGTGCCCTCGACAGTCAACCAGAATGTAGAGACGAGCTGGGGTGCGACGCTCGGCGGCGGATATTACGTCTGGCGGTCCGGGCTCGGGATCACCCGCGGCGGACGTGTCATCTTCGTCTACGGCCCGGCCCTGGACGTGCGGGATCTCGCGGATCTGATGCAGCGGGCCGGGGCGGTAGAAGGCATGCAGCTTGATATCAATCCCTACTGGATGTCCTATGAGTACTACCAGGCCCACGGGCATCCGTCCGACCCGGCGCCCGTCGCCCTGCTGCCGACACAGCAGCAGACGGCGTACCGCTATTACTCCCCATACAGCCGGGACTTCACCGCGGTCTACGCCCGGTGAAGATCGCGCGGTGGCTGGCCGCCGTGGTGCGTACGACTCGTCCCCGGCAATGGCCGAAGAATCTGCTGGTTTTCGCCGCGCCGCTAGCAGGGGCGACCGTCGGCCGGCCCGACGGCTTCGGTTACGCGTTGCTCGCCGCGGTCGCCTTCGGCTGCGCGTCCGCAGCGGTGTACCTGGTTAACGATGTCATCGATGCCGAACGTGACCGGCGGCATCCAATCAAACGGCATCGTCCGATCGCGTCGGGTGCGCTGCCGGGCACGCACGCGGTCGCGCTGGCGTTGCTCGCCGCGAGTTGCGCGGTCGCCATCGGTGCCGTGATCGGCGAGCCGCTGCTCATGGCGTGCGCGGTGGGGTACCTGTGCTCGTCGTTCCTCTACTCAGCGCGGCTCAAACATGTCCCGTTCGCCGAGATGGTGCTGGTTGCCTCGGGGTTCCTGCTGCGCGTGCTCGGCGGGGCTTCGGCCACCCACGTGCGGCCGTCGGTCTGGTTCCTGCTCGTGTGCAGCCTCGGTGCGCTCAGCGTCGCGGTCGCCAAGCGCTATACCGAACTGACCAGCCTGGGCGCCGACGCCATACGGCACCGGCCAGTGCTGCGCTGGTACCGTCAGCGGGTGCTCCGCGCCACCCAGGTCTCAGTCAGCTGCCTACTGCTGGCGACGTACCTGATGTGGGCGTCCGGCGAGTCGGCCGGGACGCGCGCGTGGCACGTGGCCAGCGCAGTTCCCCTGGCGCTGGCGCTTGGGAGGTTCGGCGCGCTCACCGCTCGGCGGACCGTCCGGCAGGTAGAGGACATGATTACCAGGGACGGTCCCATGCTCGCTTGCGAGGTCGCGTGGCTGAGCCTGTTCTGCGCCGGCCTTTACGCAGGAGGTTGACGAATGAGGGTTCTGCTCCTCGGCGGCACGAGCGAGATCGGCCTGGCGATCCTGTCGGCGCTTGACCTCGTGCCTGACACCGAGGTTGTCCTGGCTGGCCGCGATGTAACGCGCATGGAGGCAGCAGGGAAGACTCTGAGGTGCCGCTGTGTCTCAGCCGTCCCGTACGACGCGACGGACGTGGCGAGCCACCAGGCATTCGCGGACTCGGTCTGCGCGGGCGGCGTGCCCGACCTGGTGATCGCGGCGGCTGGGGTGCTGATCCCCCAGCCATCCGTCGAGGCGGACGTCTCACTTGCCGCCGCGATGATCGGGGCGGACTTCACGGGGCAGGTGACTACGCTGCTGGCGCTCGGCTCGGCCATGAAAGCGAAGGGGAGCGGGACCATCGTGGTGCTTTCGTCAGTGGCGGCTGTCCGCCCGCGCAAGTTCAACTCCGTCTACGGCGCGGCGAAGGCCGGCCTGGACGCGTTCGCCCGAGGTTACGCCGATTCGTTGCACGGCAGCGGCGTCCGGGTGCTCTTGGTGCGCCCGGGTTTCGTCATCGGCCGGATGACGGCCGGCCTGAAGCCCGCGCCGCTCGCGACCACGCCAGAAAGGGTGGGTGTCGCGGTCGCGTCCGCTCTCCGCAAGTCTGTCTCTGGCGCGGATCCGGTCGTCTGGGTTCCCGCGTCTTTGGGCGGCCTCGCGGCGGTGATGCGCCTCGTCCCCCGCCCTATCTGGCGAGGACTCGACCGCTGAACGGATGCAGCGCTGGTTACGCCCGATCAGCGAGCTGTCAAGAGACCGAGGGACAGTCGGCCCGCCGCCGCGGCGTGGTCGTCCACGGTGGCAACGAGACGGTAGCCGACGTTGCGGATGGTCTCGATGCGGGCGGTCGTGCCGGTGAGTTTGCGCCGCAGGCGCGCCATATGGACGTCAATCGTGTTCGAGGCGAAGGGATCCGGCACGCCCAGCCAGACACGCTGCGCTATCTGCGTCAGCCGAGGTCAAACGGCTTCACCAGGTAGTCGTCAGCGCCCGCGTCGCAGGCCCGCAGTTGGCGAGGCCCAGGTCCGGCTCACCGGCGCGTCAGGCCTGGTCGGCCTGTACTGAGCATGAGCACGGGAAGGCTGTCGCCACGGCCGCGCAGCCGGCGCACGAGGTCAATGCCGGGCATACCGGGCAGCTGCCACCCAATCACCGCCACCGAATATTGGTAGCAGCGGCTGTACGAGAGCACAGACCCACCATCGGTAACCAGATCGACTACGTAGCCACGGCGCTGCAGCGTCAGGGCGAGGACTCCGCCGAGCGATTCGTCGTCTTCTGCTATGAGCACTCGCACAGTTCGGGACTGTACCCATGGTTTCGCTCCCCGGACGGGCGCCACTGCTCGTTCAGAGGGAACTCAGCGACATCAGATAATTTTCTGCGAAAGGACCTAAAGATCAGCGGGTATCAAAAATTCCTACGCGTGGGCAAACCTCTACGCATTAGGAAAAAGCCTTTCGGTTCGTCCAAGGATGCGTTGATCAGTGGGCTGCGGCGCTCCGCGCGTAGCATGCGCTCATGATGAGCAACGCCGTCACGCTTACCGGCTGGGGGCGTATCGCGCCGTCCACCGCCGAACTGGCAGAGCCGGCCAGCGACGCCGATGCGTCAGCTCTACTACGGGCAGCGGGCGGCAGTGGAGGTGGTGTCATCCCGCGAGGGCTCGGCCGCAGCTACAACGACGCGGCCCAGTCCGCCGGCGGCCTCGTGCTCTCCACCGCCAGGCTCAACCAGATCATCAGTCTTGATCCCGCGACCGGTGTCGCGGTCTGCGAAGCCGGGACCAGCCTGGAACAGCTCATGGCGGCAGGCCTCCCGCACGGCTGGTTCGTGCCCGTATCGCCCGGCACCAGGCAGGTGACCATCGGCGGCGCGATCGCCGCGGACGTGCACGGCAAGAACCACCACGTCGCGGGCAGCTTCGCCAGCCATGTGCGCGAATTCAGCCTGCTCCTGCCCGCTGGCGAGTTGAAGACAGTCACGCCCGATGGCGACCCGGAACTGTTCTGGGCCACGGCGGGCGGTATGGGGCTCACCGGCCTCATCATCCGCGCCGCCGTGCGGCTCAAGAAGGTCGATACCTCGCTGGTCAAGGTCGACACGGTGCGTACGGGCGACATTGACGAGACCATGCGGGTGCTGGCGCAGCACGATAAGAAATACGGTTACACGGTGGCGTGGTCGGACAGCATGGCCACGGGGGCCAGTCTCGGCCGTTCCGTCGTCACGAGCGGAGATTTCGCGGCCGTCGGTGACCTGCCCGGGCCTTACCAGAACAGGCCGTTCTATTTCGACCCCCGCGCCCGTATCGGCGCGCCTGATGTGTTCCCTCCGGGACTGCTCAACCGGCACTCGATCCGCCTCGCGAACGAGCTCTGGTACCGGAAGGCGCCGAAGCTTCGCGAAGGTGAGATCCAGACGATCGGCCAGTTCTTCCACCCGCTCGACGGCATCAGGAACTGGAACCGGGTATACGGGCCCGGCGGGCTCCGGCAGTACCAGTACGTGCTGCCGTTCGGCCAGGAAGAGGCGGTGCGCCGCTCCTTCGAGATGGTCAGCGCGCTGCCCGCCCCGTCTTTCGTAACCGTGCTGAAGCGGTTTGGCGCCGCCGACCCCGGGTTCTTGTCGTTCCCGCTACCCGGCTGGACCCTAGCGCTCGACTTCCCGGCCCGCACTGCCGCCCTGTTGCCGCTGCTCGACCGCCTCGACCGGCTGGTCATGGAGCACGGCGGGCGGGTGTACCTGGCGAAGGACGGTCACGTGGCCCGCCATGCGTTCGAAGCGATGTATCCGCGCGTTGCCGAGTTCCGCAGGATCCGGGCCGAGATCGACCCGGCCGGGATCCTCGCCTCCGACCTCTCGCGGCGGCTGGGCCTCTTACGGGCATGACGGGTTCCGCGCACGGAAGGCCCATTCGCATCAGTTCCAGTCGTCTTCGTTCGTGGGGATGCCGTCCGGCAGCGGCAGAAATGGCCTGCGGTTCACAGCCGAGCAGCGCCCGCGCTCGTGGAGGCGGAACTCCGGCTCGAAGACCCGCAAGGCACTGCGGACGAAACGCACAGTGCCGTCGGGGTGGCTGCAGGCACCGCGCCGGTTGACCAGGGCCGCCCAGCGTTCGACGTCGCCGCGGGCATCTTGGCGGGGCCTCGGCCCGGCCAGTTCGGCCAGGGTCGCCGCGATCCGGGGCAGCCCGTTCAGGCACGGGCCGCACTGCCCGGCGGACTCTGCGGCGAGGTAGCCCGCCACCCGTGCGGTCTCGGCTACCCCGCAGCGGTCGTCGGGAAGAGAGGCCAGGACGCCCGCCCCGACGGCGGCACCGAGCGCGCGCAGGGATCCGTTGTCCAGGCCGAGCCGCGCGTCGGGTGCCAGCCAGCTTCCGTGGTAACCGCCGACCAGCCAGGCCTGCGCTTTCCCCCCGGGCCAAGCAGCGTGGCCAGCGGCGTCCCGATCGCCGCCTCAGTGACCCGCCATCCGCCGGACGCGGGGTAGCAGGTGGTGAGCATGCTCCCCGGCTCTGCCGGAGTGCCGAGGGCGCGGAACCAGCGCGGACCGTAGCGGGCGATGAGCGCAAGATGCGCCAGTGTCTCCACGTTCTGCACCAGGGTGGGCTGGCCGCCAAGCCCGTGCTCGGTCACCCGCGGGGGAGTGAACACGGGTATGGCCGGGCCGCCGCCAAGCCGGTTGACCACCGCCGATTCCTGGCCTGCGAGGAATCGTGGCGGCGTATCAGCGAGCGTCACCGCGATCAGGTCCTGACCGCTGGCCACCCGGTCGCGCAGCGCCCGCAGGATGCCAGCCGCTGCTCCCTGGTGCAGGTACAGGTAAGCCTCGCTCGCGCCGACGGCCTCGGCGGCGAGCTGCAGCCCGTCCAGGATAAGGTGCGGGGCGGCGCGGATCAGCGTCTCGTCCTTGCGGCTGGCAGGCTCGCTTTCAGCCCCGTTTGCCACTACTACCTTCGGGCCGCGGGCGGCCGCGACGATGGCTAGCTTGCGGTGCGCGGGGAAGGCCGCGCCGCCTCGGCCGGTCAGGCCGGATGCTTCCACGTCACCGATCAGCGCGCCGTGACGTCCGCGGTAGGGCACCGGGCCGAACCTCGCCAGGTGCCCGCGGAGGTCCTCCGGCCGGCGAGGAAGCAACCGGGGAAGCCCGCCCGGGAAGGCACTAGGCCACTGGTTGGCCGGTACATTCACGGCGCCGGTCACCGTGACGTCGGCTCGCGAACGGCACGGCCGGCCGCTCGGGAGTTCTCCGCTTGCTCAGTGAACACGGCCATCACCCGGGCAGCCCGGGGTGGCTGGCGCGCCGCCGCCACGAGCCGCCAAACCGTTGCGGCGACAACCAGGACCGCGCACCCGGCGGCCATATCGAACAGCGAGCCCTGCCGCAGGTCCTTGCTCGCCCCCAGGCAGTGCGCGAACGCCACCGGCCAGCTGAGGTAAGCCAGCAGGTGAACCGGCCGCCACCAGCGCCGCGGCAGGCGCCCGCGGACCAGGCTGGTCAGGATGATCGCGATGATCAGGTCCAGTGCGACGGCGCCTAGACCCAGCCAGAACCGCTCGTATCCCGAGGTGAACGGGATCACCGCCGATACCAGCGGAATGCTGACGTAGCCGTCGAGCACCGCGGTCAGTACGTGCACGACGACGAAGGCCAGGCCAAGCAGCGAGAGATTGCGGTGCAGGCTGGTCACGGCGAACCCGGGCAACCCGGGCAGCCGGCCTTTGCTCGTCACCAGCAGGCCTAGCACTAGCACCGCAGTGAACAAGAGCAGGGAGACGGCACCGGTAGCCCGGCTGGCATACCAGAACATCGCGGAACCGGTCATGTCACGTGCCTCCCGATGTGACCTGGCCACTGCCCGAGCTTGCGGCCGGAGCGGCGCTAGGGCTGAAGCCGCTTGCGCCGGAGGAGGAATTGGCGGAACCGGTGCTCGCGCCAGACTGGCTTGCGGAAGGATCCGGGGCGGCGGGACGGGCCGGCACCGACGGTGCTGGCCTGGACGTTCGGTGCGGCGCCGGCTTGGGTCGAGTAGACGTGCCGGTCGCGTGAGCCGATCCCGGCAGCATCAGGGCCACGGCGCCGGCGGTGACGACGCTGGCCGTGGTGACGGCTGTGGTGACCGAACGGATCCGGGCCTGACCTTGCTCCCTGGCCTTGATCGCCCGGCGGGCATTGTCACGGTTCGCGCTGTTAATGGTGGGCACGGTTGGTGAGGCTATGCAGGGATCGTGAAGAAAAGGTGACGCCGGGCAGGTGACAGCGGCGCCGCTGAGTAGTCTCCGGGCATGCCAAACCAGCTCGCATTGCTCACCCGGATCGACTTCCGCCCGCAGCATGTTCAGCCGCGGCCGTCACGGCTTGTTCTGGCCACCATCGCCGCCGTTGCCGGATCCTTGGCCGCCGACGCGCTGCTCGTCGTGATCGCCCAGGCGGCGTTTCCCAGCACCAGGGGTTACGTGCACTTCCAGTTCTCTGATTACGCCAAGCTGACGGTGATCGGGGTCATCATCGCGTGCGTGGCGTGGCCAGTGGTCACGCGGATCTCATCGGAGCCCCGGTGGCTGTTTTTCCGCATGGCGATCCTGGTCACCCTGGTGCTATGGCTGCCCGACGTTTACATCCTCTATCGCGGCCAGCCAGGTGACGCGGTTGCTTTTCTCTTCCTGATGCACCTGGCGATCGCGCTGATCACTTACAACCTGCTGGTGCACCTGGCCCCAGTGCGCCTTGCCCCGAGCGTTGCCCGGAGCGAGCCTGGTCTTACCGACGTCGAACGCCGCTAGCTCCGGAAGCCGAGGGGATGTGGGCCGGTTCGGCACGGCCGGGCTGAGAGCTCCGCCAGGACACCGCTAGCCGTGCACCGCCCAGCGGCGAGTCTCCGACCTCCCAGCGGCCGCCGGTGGACCGGACCACCGAGTCCCCGATGGCAAGGCCCAGGCCTGCCCCGGAACCCTGCTCGGTGGCCCGGGAAAACCGGTCGAACAGCGTGGCCCGTTGCTCCGCCGGGATGCCCGGACCGCTGTCCTCTACGGTCAGCGTGACCCGGTGCCCGGCCTGTGCGACCCCTACCCGGACCTGGCCGTCCGGGCCGGCGTAGCGGCAGGCGTTGTCAAGCAGCACCCCGGCCAGCCGGTCGATCCACTCTGGCGGGGCGTTGATCAGCGCGGGCTCGGCGGTGACGGCGGCGGTGACGGCCGGGCCGACCGACCGGAACCGGTCGGCGCAGGCCTGGGCCGTCGTCGCCAGGTCGACCGGGCCCTCGTCCAGTCGAGGGGGCTCGGAGTCGAACCGCGCCAGCCAGAGCATGTCCTCCACCAGCCGACGTAGCCGCTCGCTTTCGCCGCTGATCCGGATTAGCGTGTCACGGTAATCGGCCGCCTTACGCGGGCTGGACAGAGCGAGGTCGGTCTCCGCCCTGATCACGCTCAGCGGGGTGCGCAGCTCGTGTGAGGCGTCCGCGGTGAACTCCAGCTGGCGGCGCCGGGATTGTTCCACCGGGGCTTGTGCCCGCAGCCCGATCAGCAGCGAGCCGGCGAACATGGCTAGCAGCAGGACCGGCCCGGCGGTGATCTCGCCGATCAGCAGCCAACGCTCAATCCGGTGGTCGCCGGCCTGGCTGAAGCCAACCACCAGCAGGTCCGCGCCGCTCCGGGACACCCTCAGGCGGAAGGAACCAGATCCGCCCAGGGTCGCGGTGAGCGTCTGCCCGTTCCGGGCGCTGGCGGTCAGGCCGCCCGGTAGCGCCGGGGCACCTGGAGTGCGGGCGACGATGCGGCGGTCCGGTCCTACCAGCCAGCCGATGACCGGTGAGTCATCACCATCGTCGTCATCGCCGTCCGATACGACGCCGGGACGGCTTAGCTGCCGGGCAACCTCGGCCGGATGCTTCTGCAGGTCGCCCACGCGGTCGGCGAGCCGGCCGTCGACCTGCGCGGTCAGGTGCGCGGAGACAACCAAGTTCAGCACAGTGACGCACACCACGTACACGACCGCTATGGCCGCCGTGGTGACCGCGGCCACCCTGGCCGCATGGCCTATCTTCACGTCTTCACGCTGCGACGATCCGGTAGCCGACGCCACGGATGGTCTCAATGCGGACGGCGCCGCCGGTCAGTTTGGATCGCAGCCGGGCCAGATGGACGTTGATCGTGTTGGAACCGAAAGCGTCGGCCTCCTCGTCCCAGACGTGCTGGGCGATCATGCGCCGGTCGGCCACCCCGGGCGTCCGCCGCAGCAAGATTTCCAGGATGCCGAGCTCGATCACGGTCAGGTCAGGCTGCCGGCCGCCACACCGCACCTCACGCGATGCCGGGTCGAACGACAGCTCACCGAGCACAAGCAAAGGCGGCCGGGCATCCGGCGGACGCCGCTGCAGGGCTCGCAGCCGGGCCAGCAACTCGCCGAAATCGAACGGCTTGACCAGATAATCATCCGCTCCCGCGTCCAGGCCGGCGATCCGGTCCTCCGGCGTGTCCCGTGCGGTCAGCATAAGCACTGGCACCGCAGACCCCGACTGCCGCAGCCGGGTCACCAGATCCAGGCCGGACAGCTTGGGCATCCGCCAGTCGATCACCGCGACTCCGTACTGGTAAAACCTCAGGTACGAGGCAGCGGTCTCGCCGTCGGGTACCAGATCAACGACATACCCCTGCTCACGCAGGCCGCGCACCAGAACGGCGCCCAACCCCGCGTCATCCTCGGCGACCAAGATCCGCACAGTCACCGAACCTACCCGCGCAGACCAGCCGAAACGGCCGTCACCGGGAGACGCGGGTGCACAAAGACCCTGCGGGCCGCAGTCCCTGTCACTCGATCAACCTCCCTGGCAGTCCAGCAGTTTCACTGAGTAGGTCTACCAGGCCAACATGAAGAATCCGTGACGGTCGCATCGGGCCTGAACTGGAGGGGCGGTCACTCCGGGAACCGAGTGCTAACCGATAGCGGTGCCGAACAGGTGCCCGATGCCGTAGGTGAAGGCAAGGCCGAGTGCGCCGCCGATGACTACCCGCAGCACCGCGCGGCGGATGTCGCTGCCACCCATGCGGGCGCTGAGGGCGCCCGCCATCGTGCGGCTCATGGGGGTGCTTTGGCCGCCCCTGGGCAGCTGCCCGGATCTGAGTATTCGAGGGCATGTCGTCATCAGCCGCCGGGTACGTGCTGGTCTACTACGCGACGCGCGAGGCCCGGGAAATCTTCGGGCAGTGACCTGCATACAGCAGAGGCGTTACGTGAGGCGTGCGGTCGGCGCGGCGACGGACAGCATCATGCAGACGCGTGCCTGACAACGTCCCGGCCTTCGGGTCGTGTACGGCTCCTCGCGCCAGCATCCCAGACCCCTACCCAGGTGCAAATGCCTGGATTCACGATCACGTGTTGGCTCACCGCCAAGCAGACGGCCGGCTCCTGCCGGGCTGACGTTCTTTCCCTATGTTACGGTCGCGATTGTGCGTGTGAGGGTGTCCGTCGTTCTTCGCGCTTGCGGCGACTTGCTGGTATGCGCCGCGCTGGCTGTCGGCCTGGCCGGCTCGCTCGCGACAATCGCGTTGGCTGCGGCGGCCGTGCCGTCGGTGCTGGCCTCGTCGCAGACGGGGGGTGTCTCACTGGCAACGGGCATGACGCTGGCTGCTGATCAGGTGAGCGGCACCCCGCAGGCTTGCACGGCGTACGCGTACGCCGCCATCGAGGGGCACACGGTCATCACGGCCACGCCGGTGGCATGCGAGGGACTTACCCGATCCCAGGTCAACCTGGCGGTGGGCGCCGCCATCCGCATGGCACTGGGAAAAGGCACCAAGTCAGCCCGTCGCAAGCAGGCGGGCGCCGCCGCACCGTGGGTGCAGGCGCTGATCACCGCTCCGGGCCCGGCGCCTGCCAGCCCAGCCGCGAGCCACCCGGCCGGGCGGCCGCCGTCGGGCGTCCCCAGCGGATCGGCGTCAAGCGAGCTGCGGCTGGGCGGCGTGACAGAGCGGGCTGCCCAGGTCGGTGCGCTGCTCGCCTGGCTGGCCGCCGCCGCGAGCGGCGGCCTGGTGCTGGCTCGCTGGCTCCGCGCCGGAGGCAGCCCGCTGCGGGTGACCGCGACCGCCGCGCCGCCCGCGGTGATCCTCGGGCACCTCAGCGGCGGTCTGCTCGGCCTGGTGCTGTGGGCCGCCTTCATGCTCGGCGGCTGGGCGGTCCTCGCCTGGATCGCCCTCGGGCTGCTCGCACCAGTGGTCGGCGCCGGCATGGCCGTGCTCGTGCTCGGGCTGCCGAGCCCCGGGCGCGCCGGACTCACCGCCCGGCGGCCCCGGATCCCGGTTCTCGCGGTCTTCGCGCACGGGCTGTTCGCCGTGACCGCGCTACTGCTGGTCCTGATGGCGACGATCGGTGCCTGATGGCACGCCCGTGACACAGCCACGGCGCGCAGCGGCAGACGGGCCCGGCCCAGCAAGCAACCGCTCTACGCCCGGGCGGTGGTATGCCGCAGCCGCCGGTGCCGTCGGCGGATGGCGGCATGCTTCGTATCCGTAGACCGTTACATCACGACTGTGGCCGGTCCGCAGTGCGGGGAAGTGCTCAGCCTCCAGAGACTGGACCCCGACGACAGTGCCTTCGTGTTCGACTGCCAGGTCGAGGGACCATGACGATGGTGACCAGGTTCCCAGGGACCGCCAGAACTCCTGGTAAACAAGGCGGCTGCGGTTCTGATGCGCGTGCGCGCGCAGGCTGTTGTCTAGGGCCGGTCCACCGGGCTAGCCGTGCCGCCGGGTTTCTCCAGGCTTGAACTAGACTAAGTCTAGTCCTAGAATGGAGGCATGACGACGATGGTGAACATCCACGAGGCCAAAACGCACCTGTCCCGGCTGCTTGAGCAGGTCGCCGCTGGTGAGCGCGTAGTGATCTCCAAGGCCGGCACGCCGATCGCGGACCTCGTACCCCACCAGTCTGCAGGCGTGACGTTCGGTGGTCTCAAGGGCGAGGTCGCCTACACAGACGACGCGTTCGACGTAGACCCCGACATCCAGGAGATGTTCTACGGCGATGCTGCTTCTTGACAGTCAGGCCCTGCTGTGGATGCTGGATGACAGCCCTCGGCTAGGGCCGCAGGCACGGCAGGCCATAACCTCCGCGCAGGGCGTGCACGTCTCGGCGGTAACAGTATGGGAACTGACGATCAAGAGCATGCTCGGCAAGCTGACCGTCCCGCACGACCTCAGCAAGAAGCTTCCGGGGCAGGGCGTAGAACTGCTCAGCGTCACCGCCGAACACGCCGAGGCGATCCGCGAGTTCCCCGAACTGATCCGGCATGACCCGTTCGACCGCCTCATAGTCGCGCAAGCATCCCGCGCCGGGCTCCAGCTCCTTACCGCCGACCATGTGCTGCTCGATCTGCACCGCGATTTCATCATCGACGCATCGCGCTAGCCGCCAGTGAGAGCACGTGTTGAGTCAGTGTCGCGTCCTCACGGTCATCCACCCCAGCCGCCGAAGTTCCAAAAGTGGCTCTCACACGCGAGAGCGGACGACGGTGTCTAGTTTCAGGACATAGGAGCGGAGCGGGGCGGTTCGTTGTCCGGCCATGACCGTGATTGACCGCTGTTTACCGGGGTTAATGGCCCGCTAATGGCCCAACGGCGATGGCGGGTCCGCCTTGGTGCGTCTTCCGGTCAATGCGTCTTCCGGTTCGGAGTACGGCGAGTACCGGAGAGTCATCCGGTGGCGGCACCGCCGGGACCAGCTCGCAGAGCACCGCGTGGAGCCGGCAGACGACCTGGGTGCGGGAGCTGGCCAGGTCACGGCGGCGCTCGGGCCAGACCTTCAGCACCGCCGCGTGGCCTCGGCCCTGGCCTCCCGCACGCCCGGCGAGCGCAGCGCGGCGACCGCCACCGACCGGGCGTCGTTGGGGTCGTTCTTGTTCACGTTCCCGGACGCCAGCAGCCGGACCCGGGCGCCCAGCTTGGGCTGCACGCCCGGCACCCGCTCGCCCGCCGACAGCAGCTGCTGGGCCAGCAGGTGCCCCAAACCGCCGGCGCCCTCGACCGCCCAGGTCCGCTGCGGCCAGGCCGCGGCCCACTCCAGCAGCCGGTCCGCCTGCGCTCCGCTGGCGCGCACCCGCAGCTCGCCCAGCGGCTCCTCGGACCTGCCGATCGCCACCGCCGTGTGCGAGGCCTTATGCGGATCGATCCCGATCATCACTGAAGCCATGGCCGGCCTCCTCTTTCCCGTGCCTGGTGAAGATCCGCAGCGGGCACGCCTGATTCCAGGACCGACAGCGCTCGCGCCTCTTTTGAGCCACGCCACGGCGAGGCCCCGGCGAGCAGGCACGTCGTTAACAAGCCAGGCCCAGCCACAGGGGGGGTCGGCAGGCGGTTCGAGAGCCAGCACACCGGGACCTCTCAACGCTACGACCTGACACTTCCAACCGGCCAGGCCCGCAGCACCTCCTACCAAGTCTCAATCAGGCGGATATCGAGTGTCAGAGATCCGGGCGCTGACAACATTACGCAATCGTGTTGCCTGGGTGTCTTCCGGGCATCTGCGATTAGTCGTTGGCGGACAGAACCAGGTGGCGGCCGGCGCCAACATGATGCGTCTTGCCTACTGACTGACGGATCTCGCCAAGTTCCCTGCAAGGCCGCCAGTTAACGTGCAAAACCTCAGGATGCACGTGCGTCATCCAAGAGCCGTGAGCCGACCTCGACGCTGGCTGTGCATGAACCCGGCTTGGCTCATCTGCCGATGGCAAGGGCGAGGAGAGTATCGACCGCAGTTTCGAACGGACGGGCGCTCTGATGTACCTGGGCGAGCAGGAGTCCTCCTTGGAGCGTGGCGAGCAGAGTAGTGGCGAGGTCGTCCGGGTCGATGTCGGACGGGAGTTTCCCGTCGGCATGAAGGGATCTGAGTGCATCGCCGATGACGGCTGCCCACTGATCGAAGCCTGCCGCGATGAGCGCTCGGGCCTCGGGGTCACTCTCGGCGAGCTGGCCGCCGAGCGAGCCAAGTGGGCAGCCCCCCTTTGCTTTGGTGAGCTTCGCTGCGGTGATCACCATGTTCCGCCAGGCTTCGACTCCGTTCGCGCTGCTGAGCACGCGCCGCTGGTGAGTGACGATGGTGTCGGCTTGGTAGTCGATGACCGCCTGCACGAGTTCGTTCTTGTCGGGGAAGTAGTGGTACATCTGAGAGCCGCTGACTTCCGCCGCCACCTTGACGTCGTCCAAGGTGGTGCCCGCCACCCCGCGCTCATGGATGAGGGCGGCGGCCTCCTCCACTATTCGTGCCCGGGTGCGTGCTCCCTTGGGGGTGAGCCTCGGCCGGTCACTCGTTTCGTTGACCATGCGCCAATGTTAGCAGGATTTTGAGTTTGACAACCCAGTGCCGGACTGTCAGAGTGAGTCGCACAACCCATTCTGAGCGGAGGACGACATCACATGACTGACCTGAAGGGCAAGACAGCTCTGGTAACGGGCTCGACGAGCGGGATCGGCAGGGCTACGGCCATCGCCCTGGCCGCCCGCGGCGCTCACGTACTGGTAGTCGGGCGCAATGAGCAACGAGCCAAGGACGTGGTCGCCGAGATCGAAGGCAGCGGCGGCAGCGCAACGTTCCGGCTCACTACGTCTGAGCGACCTCGAATCGGCCCGGGACCTGGTCGAGTGGGCCACTGAGGCAGGCGACGGTCACGTCGACATCCTCATCAACAACGCCGGCGTCGCCTTGCTCGGGCCAAGCAGCGCAGCCACCGAAGCAGAGTTCGACGAGACCTTCGCGCTGAACGTCAAGGTTCCGTTCTTCCTCGTCGCGTCCCTGGCGCCGGCCATGGCCGAACGCGGATGGGGTGTCGATCGTCAACATCTCCACGATGGTCGCGAGCTTCGGACAGGCCGGCATGGCCCTGTACGGCGCCAGCCGAGCGGCTCTCGAACTGCTGACCAAGGCCTGGGCCGCCGAATACGGCCCGCGTGGTGTCCGGGTCAACGCCGTCGCTCCCGGCCCGACGCGCACCGCGATGATGGAAGGTGTCCCCGCCGAGATGGTGAAGCAGCTCGCAGCGCTAGCGCCAGCAGGTCGCGTGGCTCAGCCCGAGGAACTTGCCGCGGCGATCGTCTTCCTCGCAAGTGACGATGCCAGCTTCGTCCACGGCGTCACTCTTGCGGTCGACGGGGGCCGGGTCGCGACATAACACCAGCCGTACCACGGCGACGTTTACCGGAGCGCCCCTGCCGGTCGATGGCGGGACGACCGCCGTATGAGCCGCTCGCGAGACGACGCCCTCTCGAAGTGCTCTGGCATGCAGGACTTACCCGATGGGAGAAGCGTATGAGCAAGTTCGACGCCCAGTTCGCCGGAAGGCTCGACGGTCAGACCGTCCTGGTCACCGGCACGACCAAGGGTGGTATCGGCCATGAGACAGCTCAAGGTGCCGGCAACAGCGGCGCGACCGTGCTGGTGCACGCACGGCGCGCTGACCACGCCAGGCGAGCAGTGGACCTGCTGGTCAGCAACGGCAACGGCAAGGGCCGGTACCTGGCCGTGGCTGGGGACCTGGGCTCGCTCGCCGGCGTCCGCGAGCTGGTCGAGACGGTGCACCAGGCGAGCCCGAAGGGCTTGAACGGGCTGGTCAACAACGCGGGCGCGGGCTTCGCCACCAAGGCCCTGTCTCCGGACGGCTACGAGCGAACGATCGCGATTAATCACGTCGCCGTCGCGGCGTTGACGGAGGGGCTGCTCGACCTTCTGCGCAAGGGAGCTGACGACTTCGCATCGCCCTCCCGAGTCGTGAACATGACGGCGCTGATCGAGTCACGAGGCAACCCAATTACTGACTGGAGCTACCCCGGCAAGTACTCGCAGATGCATGCCTACGCGGACGCCAAGCTCCTTGCACTGATGTACACATACGCCAAGGCCCGGCGGCACCAAGGGGACGGCCTGACCTTCAATGCGGTCAGCCCCGGCACGGTCAACTCCGGCTTTGGCGGCAAGGCCGGCGGCACGTTCAAGACCGTTCAGGCGCTGATGAAACCGTTCGTCGGACCGCCGGAGAAGGGCTCGCGCGGCTGTGTCCGGCTGCTGGCCGATCCCGGCCTCGCCACCGCCACCGGCGGCTACTACAGCTCGGCCGAGCTCAAAAAGTCATCCAAGAAGTCTCGTGACCATGACGCCCAGGACCGGGTGTACGAGCAGACCGAACGCGAACTGCGCATCCACAACTGAGGCGGCCCCAGCCGGCCATCGCCAGCACAGCCGGGTGCGGCAACGCTCGCGCCTTCACTAGCCCCGGGCTTCGCCTGGAATAAGCGGCGGCTACCGGTATAAATGAGAAAGTGCCTTTGACCTGGGAGGATAGGGCTTGTCTAGGGCCCCATCCGGTTCGAGTCGAAGGCACTTTTTCGGGTGAGGAATAGTGCACGCGCCGACGGCGTCGTGGTGTCGGCGGACGGCCGGGCCTGGTCTCACAGGCCGGGGCCGTCTTGCTGTGCGAGGCGATGCGGGTGACCGGCCTGGCCCGCGGCCTGTCAGCCGGGCGGCCCGGTGGCGGGCGCCGCGGGCGGTCCACGACCCGGGAAGGTCATCGCGGACCTGCGGCTAAGGCTGGCCGAACGATGGCCCTGGGCTGGCGAGATCGCAGCGGCCGTCACCCGCCTGCAAGCACTCCCATCCGTCTCACCAGTCCCAACCGCCACGATGACCAGGAAAGGAAACACCAGGGCTGCGGAACCCCGCCCACCCGGCGCGACAGCCGGGTGCCCAGGCATAGCCGACGCCCGAACAGCGACCCCAGCCGAACACCTCAGACCAGGACAGCCATCTCACGAAACTTCGAGGTTAAGCCCGGACTATCTGGGTGGTTCTTCTGGGGCTGGCGGTGATGCGCTGGAGGGCGGTCCAGCGCTGGGTGAGCAGGGCGAACCCGCGTTCTCCCTGGCTGCGCAGGCCGCGCAGCAGGCTGTTGCGGGTTTTCGTATCGGGGTCGAGCCGCTGGTTTCCGGGCGGGTTCTTGACGGGGATGTGAATGCCGATTCCGGCTCCTTCGTAGCCGCCGTCGGCCAGCGTCGGCATTCCGGAGGCGGCGGCCCGGTAGAGGAGGGGCAGGGCGTGGTGCCGGGCGGCGGTGATGTCGTGGACGTGGCCGGGCTCGGCCTCGGATGTCCAGGCCGGGAGGCCGCCGGGGAGCATGACGGCCTGGACGTTCGCGCCGGGGCGGTGCTTCCTGCCGGAGTACCAGGCGTTGATTTCGTCGCCCTTTTTGCTGGTCACGGTCTCGGAGAGGCGGTCGGTCTCGAAGACCTTCCCGTCGAGGACCACGTAGGGGACGCCGTCGGCCAGGGACCGCTCCAGGGCCTCCTCCAGGCCCGGGGCCTGCGCGGACAGCACGTCCACGGCCTCGTCGACGTAGCGGTAGGCGGTCGCGCGGGAGATCCCGTGGTCGGCGGCGAGCCGGCCGGGCCGGGTCCGGTCGCGGAACCAGCGCAGCGCGAGAATCGCCTGGCCGCGGCAGGTGAGCTTCCTGCTGCGGGCCGGGGTGCCGCGGCGGCGGCGCTCGGCTGCGAGCAGCCGGGTCAGGTAGCGAAGCAGTTCCGCGGGGACGCCGGGCATGGCACGATAAGGGATCACGTGGAGTCCTTAGGATGAAGAAGACTTGTGGTAAGACCTCTTCTACCGGGACTCCACGGCTGTTTCCGGGCACGTCCGGACTGTCCGCGAGCCGCCCTCGGACAACCTCTTCGCATCGTTAAAGACCAGATGTCCGATCCACTTTCTGTGAGATCAACTCAGTGATGGGTATCCTATTGGCCGCCTCCGGCGGCCTGACGATCGCATATGTCAGAGCCGCGTCCGCATATGCCAGAGCCGCGTCGCGGGCCCTGCGGATCTTGGCTCTCATCGGGGCTGTCGTGTCAATTGTCATTGGCCTGCTGCTGTTTTTCGGGCTGGCCTAGCCTTAATCTAGCCTCGATCTTTCGCGCCGGCGATCTGCCGGCCTGAGGTGTTCCGTTGGGGTTTTTTCAGGTGCGGGCGTTGCTGTCGGCGATCAAGTAATTACGTGAGCGCCCACACCGGGCAGGCTCCGGCGTGGCCCTTGGTCTCTGGCCGGAGGCGGCACAGTGGCTCCGCGGTCAATGGTGGCCCAAGGCCATTTCCGGAGGAAACGCGAGGCGCCATTGACGGTGGAGCGGTGCCGTCGCACACTCAGCGGGCCATCCACGGATCTAAGCATTCCGCTAGCAGACTGGGTCGCGCGTATGACCCGGTCGAACTGCCAGAGAGCAAGGAAAGCCGGCAGCGACGGCATTGAGTTCGCGCCATAACTACGCCCGGCACTATCTCGGCGGAGAGTGCGCACGGCGTCAGCGTAGCGGATCAGCCCAAGCGCAAGCGCAAGGAAGACGGCGATGACGACGGTACGGCGGGCGCCCTGGTGCCGGTCGGCTCATGGCCCGTTAATGGCCCGAAGCATGATCAGCCACGCGATAGAAGCAGCCTCGAACGCTCGAATATCGACCCTGACCAGCCAAGGGACAATGAGAGCGGATGACGGGAATCGAACCCGCATGGCCAGCTTGGAAGGCTATGGGCGCGGCGATGCGGAGCTGCGCTTACGCAGGTCAGGCAGAGTGTCGCCCTGTGCGTGAGTGACTCTGGATTACCGCGATTTACCGTCCGGTCGGGCACGTAACGGGCATGCGGGTCTCGCCCGCTTGGTGGCGCTATATAGTATCCGATTAGATACATTATCCGATCGGATACAATGGATGAATGACAGACGCTGCAAGGTTGCTTGAGCGAGCTCGGGTCAGCTCGGGCCTGACCCAGGAGGAGCTGGCGCGTCGTGCCGGGACCTCGCGGCCGACGCTGTCGGCGTATGAGCACGGGCGGAAGTCTCCGACGGTCGCCGTCTTTGCCCGGCTCCTTTCCGGGGCAGGGTGGGAGCTGGCGGCCGAGCCGCAGGTGTCGTTCACTCGGCAGGCGGCCGGGCGCGGGAAGCCGGTATGGACTCCGGACCGGCTTCCGCGGCTAGAGGTAGCCCGCGCCCTGGCCGTGGTTGAACTACCGCTGCACTTGAACTGGTCGGCGCCGGGACGGATGTTCGACCTGCGAACGCGGGATGACCGGGCCCGGGTGTACGAGATCGTGCTGCAGGAGGGAACGCCTGCCGACATCTTGGCTTACGTCGACGGCGCGCTGCTCGTCGACTTGTGGGAGGACCTTGTCCTGCCGCGGGCCGTCCGGTCTGCGTGGGCGCAGCTGGTCTCGCCGTCCGGGGAGGGCTAGAGCAGGGCTGGAGCGCGGAGCGGATCCATGACAGCGACACTTTCTGCCGGATAGTCATCCGCAGTAGCAGCGCAGGAGTTCTGATCGACCTGGCCGTGAACGCGCCGCCGGACCTCCCCGCCTCCGCGACGTCGGCCGGGCCGACGCTGGCCCCGGAAGAACTGGCTGGCCACAAGCTCCTGGCCTTGTTCGACCGGGCTGCTGCACGGGATTTCTCTGACGTCTACGTCCTGGCCCGGCGGTTCGGGAAGGATGTGATGCTCGCGCGGGCCGCACAGATCGACGCAGGCTTCGACAGCAAGGTGCTCGCCGACATGATGGGAACCCTCGACCGGTTCACCGACGACGAGATACCCCTTCGACATCCCGGCAGCATCCAGCCACCGCGATCACCGCGGCCGGAGCCGCACCGTAAGTGTCCTGGATGTCTTGAGACACTCGTCGTTCGGGGCGTGCTGGCGAGGACTCGGCCGTCCGAACATGCTAATGCTTGACGTTACTAACGTGGAGCGGTAGTATAGGAAAGTGATTCAGTCCTTTGCCGACGATACGACGGAGCGGGTCTGGAATCGTGAAAAGGCCCCGCGCCTCGGTGCGGAGATACAACGTGCTGCGCAGAAAAAGCTGCGTCAGCTGAACGCGGCGGACAACATCAACGACCTTCGCGTCCCGCCAGGAAACAGGCTGGAGAAGCTAGTCGGCAACCGCGTTGGACAGTATTCGATCCGGATCAACGACCAGTACCGAATCTGCTTTGTGTGGACCAAGCAAGGGCCTGCTGACGTAGAGATCACGGACTACCACTGACAAGGGAGACGCTAATGAGCGCGAAGGTGCACGACCCCATCACTCCTGGCGAGATCCTTCTCACCGAGTTCCTTGAGCCGCTGGGAATCAGCCAGTACCGACTCGCCCAGGCGACTGGACTGCCGCAGACCCGGATCAGCGAGATCGTGCACGGCAGGCGCCGGATCACGCCCGACACCGGCCTAAGGCTCTCCCGCGCCCTTGGGCTGTCGGAGCGGTACTGGATCAACATGCAGACCGACTACGACATCGAGACAGAGCACGACCTTCATGAAGAAGAACTGCGCCAGGTGGAGGTGCTGGTTTCTCCTGAGGCCGCATAACCAGCCGGGCAGACTTGAGGTACGCAAAGGCTGAGCTGGTTCTAAGCCGACGGACGGCGGATCCGGCACCGACCAGCTCCCAGGGCGCTCCGGTTACCGGTTCAAGAACCTGCAGTTCTACACGGCCCGTTCCATAGCGAGAGCGGAGGCGAGGCGACTGGATGGGTTGCCCTCGACATGGTGCTCCGATCTACTTGTGGGCCAGGTGGAGAAGTTATCGCCGCCCCACCGTGGGATGACGTGGAAGTGCAGGTGGGGCACTGACTGCTCGGAACTTGCCCCACTGGCGTTGAGTATGTTGACTCCCTCGGCCCCGAGGGCTGAGCGCATCGCGTCGGCCACGCGCCTGACGAGTGCCATCGATTGGGCAAGGACGTGTGGCGCTGCGTCGAAGATATCGATGACGTGCGCGGTCGGAACGACGAGGGTATGGCCGGGGGCGATCGGTGTCAGTGGGGCGAAAGCGCACGTGGACGGCCCGCGGGCTATCCACTCGGCTGTGTCGTCGCCTATGAGGCGGCAGAAGACGCAGTCCATGGTCCCCGACATTCTCAGATCGCGACCTGGCGAAACCAGGTTCAGTGTCGCGGCAGAAGCAATGTCGAACGCTCGAATATCAACCCTGATCAGCCAAGGGACGTCCGGTCGGGCACGCGGCGGGCACGCCTCCGGTGTTAACCGCGGTTTGGCCTCTTTTCGTGGGGCAACGGCGGGCGCGTGACGGGAATGACGCGGACGAGCTTCTCCAGCCCGGCGTAGTCGCTTGGGTTCGTGGTGTAGAGGGGGAGGTCTTCTGAGATCGCGGTGGCTGCGATCATCAGATCGGCGATCCGCCTGCGTGGCTTGCGGCCCGCGGCGACGACGGCGGCGGTCACCCGCCCGTATATCCGGGCCGCCTCGGCGTCGAACGGGACGGGGTCGAACTCGTTCTCGGCGCGCTGCAGGGCCTCGGTGCGGCGGGCGCGTTCCTCGTGCTCGTCGTACATGTCCTGCTCGCTGGCGGGGCGGACCTGGTGCGGCCCGGCGGATAGCTCGGCCAGGGTGATCGCGCTGATGGCCATTTCGTCCGGGAGTTCCGCCGGGTCGACCCAGCGGCGCAGGACCAGAACGTTGGTGTCGAGCAGGCCCTGCCGGGGAGCTGCGCCTGTCTGGTGCGGCGGCTCACCTCTCATACGGATCGCCGTCTTCGTGGTCGGCCGTCGCGTCCTGGTCGGCGCGGAAGGCGTCCAGATTGCCGGCCGGTGCGTTGCGGGACATTGCCGCGAATTCCTGCCTGGAGACGAACCTGCGCTTTCGCCGGATGGGGATCAGCTCCCCGATCTGGTGGCCGTCGCGGGTAACGGTGAACGCCTGCCCGTGCTCAACCGCGTCCATGATCTCGCGCGACTTTGACCGCAGGTCCCGCTGCGTTATCTCCGGCATGCGCATATTCACAATGTAGCACCGAGTGCTACGGGTGAACTAGCGCTGACCTCCCTCAGGCCGTTCTCTTGCCCTGCGGACCACCGGCACCGACAAACCGGGCAGCGCTAGCCGTGCGCGGAGTCTGCCGGACTATGGTTCGTCTTCGTCCGTCGCGTAAGGCCCTAGTCGGCGGCGGCGCATCGAGCGCTTGTACGTTCGGATGGGATGTACCCATGACTTGAACCACTCGATGTCGGCAGGGGTAGGTCCGAGCGAGTCAATTGGGTAGCCCAGCGAGTCAATTGGATAGCCCATTACGCGCTGTAGCTCTTCGTCCTGTCTGGCATGAGGTCCAAGGTCCCCAATTGGGTAGCCCATTACGCGCTGTAGCTCTTCGTCCTGTCTGGCATGCCGGTCGGTGGCCACAGGTTCCTCCCAAGGGCTAGAGCTGACGGTGCTCGACATCCTTTTACCAGCATGATGGGTCTGCGCAGGTGGCGCAAGAAGTGGTCACCATGTAAGCCTGCCCCCGCGAGCCATGGGACTCTTGCCTCACTCGCGTGCTCACACCCGGTGGATCGCCGCAGTCTGGCTTCGTTCTTCGGCCAGCTCAAGGGCCGTGTGTTCCCACTCGTTGAGGTCCTTGGAGTCGGTCCAGTCAACGTGATCGCTGGCGATGCCGGCAAAAGGCCAGGTTTCGGAAACGGCTTCCGACCTGGCCTTTTGCGTGAGAGCGGATGACGGGAATCGAACCCGCATGGCCAGCTTGGAAGGCTCCGGTATGCCGCGCTCCTGCGTGCGACGTTGCGGGTCAGGTGGGCTTCTCGGCTGACCGTGAGTGACCTTGAATGTCCCTGATTCTCCGTCCGATCGGGCACGTAGCGGGCACGCTGGTGGGCCTGCCGCATAGCTCCCGCTCTCGTTGCTGTCGAGTGTCTGCCTCGGGCGGCCGATTGCGTGGCGGTGTGGTACAGCGTGGTACGGCGAGCTATCCTGGAGACATGACCCTCCCAGAAGAACCCGCAGCGGATGTCAGCGTCCGGCAGTTCGTGTCGGACTCCGGGGCGGTTACCCGTGGCCTTCGGCAGGGGCGCGCTTACACGCTGACGCTGAATGGCGAGCCGCTGGCCAGGATGATTCCGATCCGTCGGCGACGGGCGATCCCGAAAGGCGAGGTCTTCGCCGTCTTCGCCACGGCGCCGGCAGTCGACGCGGACGAGCTGCGCGCAGACCTGGACGAGGACGTCAGCCAGGAGCTTCGCGATCCGTACGAGGGGACCGGCCTGTGACCATGCACGATGCTGGTGTCGTAGACACCAGCATCATCGCCGCACTCAGGCTCTTTGACCCGTCCGAACTGCCCGACACGATCTTGATCACCGCGGTGACACTGGGCGAGTTGTCCTTCGGCCCGCACGCGACCGATGATCCGGCAAAGCGCGCGGGACGAGTGGCCGTCCTGCAGCACGTAGAAGCGACTTTCGACCCGTTGCCGTACGATCAGGGCGCGGCCAGGCTCTATGGGCAGATCTGCGCTGCGGTTCGCGCTGCAGGCCGTCAGCCGCGTAAGCGTTCCTCTGACTTGCAGATCGCGGCAACGGCGGGCAGCAACCAGCTCCCGCTGTACACAGCTAACCCGGACGACTTCCAGGGCATCGAACGACTCGTCGAGGTAGTCGGCGTCCAGGCGAAGCCGAATAACTTCTGAAAGCGGATGACACGAGAGCGGATGACGAGAGCGGATGACGGGAATCGAACCCGCATGGCCAGCTTGGAAGGCTGGGGCTCTACCATTGAGCTACATCCGCGCGACCCGTCGGCGCAGGCCGAACAGGCATCCTCGGTATCGTACCGGCTCGCGCCGCTTCCCGCACAGCGGGCCAGGGTCGCCCCGAAGCAAAATGCAACCAGTCAGCTCGAACGGTCCCATGTTTCACCCGAGCTGGCCCAGGCCAGCACGCGCGGCCCGGTCGTCAGTCCCGCGCACCTGAAGCGCCAGCTGCCGCGGATGCCGTTGAGCTGGCGCACCGATTAGTCCGTTTCACCATCGCGTAACAAACCAGCAGTTGACGCGAAACGTCCCTGTTTTGTCCTATAAGACATGGCGTTTCTTGTTGACACGGCGGACGCCGGGACGGGGTCACCGGCCCCGGCGCCCCACCCGCTCGCCCCGCTGACCGCAGCCGAGATCGAGGCCGCCTCCGCCGCCGTAAAACGGTCCGAAGGCCTCAAGGCCACCGCCCGGTTCGTCTACATCTCGCTCTACGAGCCGGCCAAGCACGACGTCATCGCGTTCGAGGCGGGCGCCGCGCCCGCTCCCGAACGGCTGGTCAAGGTCGTGCTGCGGGAGCGCGCCGAGCGAGCGACCTACGAGGGGCTCGTCAAGCTGCCAGCGGGCGGGGCGGCCGGGGCGGGCCCGGGAGCCGAGGTCATCGGGTTCAGGCGCGTCCCCGGCGTGCAGCCGAGCGTGATGCTCGAGGAGTTCCTCGCCGCCGAGGACATCGTCCGCCAGGACCCGCGCTGGCAGGAGGCCATGCGCAAGCGCGGCATCGAGGACTTCGACCTGTGCATGATCGACCCGTGGTCCACGCCCAACGTCGAGCCCGGCGTCGGCCCGGCCGACGGCCGCTTCGTCTCCCCGCTCACCTGGGTCCGCAGCGCGCCGGACGACAACGGCTACGCCCACCCGGTCGAGAACCTCGTCACCCTGGTCGACCTGGACACCCTCACCGTGGCCAAGGTCGAGGACTACGGCGTGGTCCCGATTCCGGAGAAATCCGCCAACTACGCCGCCGACAAGATCACCGACCCGGACAACGTCCCGTTCTTCCCCGATGGCCCGCGAGCAGACGTCAGGCCGTTCGACATCGTCCAGCATGAGGGCCCCAGCTTCACGGTCGAGGGCAGCCACCTCAGCTGGCAGAAGTGGGACCTGCGGATCGGCTTCACCGCCCGCGAGGGCCTGGTCCTGCACCAGATCAACTACGCGGGCCGGTCGATCATCTACCGCGCGAGCCTGTCGGAGATGTTCGTCCCCTACGGCGACCCCGGCCTGACCCACTACCGCAAGCTGGTCCTGGACGAGGGCGAGTACGGCATCGGCCTGCTCACTAACTCCCTCGAGCTCGGCTGCGACTGCCTCGGCGAGATCGTCTACCTCGATGGCGTCGTCAACGACAACGACGGCCACCCGATCGTCATGCCGAACGCCATCTGCCTGCATGAAGAGGACCACGGCATCGCCTGGAAGCACACCGATTTCCGCACCGGCTACGCCGAGGTCCGCCGGATGCGCCGGATGGTCATCTCGTCCATCGTCACCGTCGGCAACTACGAGTACGGCTACTACTGGTACCTGTATCAGGACGGCTCCATCGAGTACGAGGTCAAGCTGTCCGGGGTCATCTCCAACGGCGCGATCGAGGAGGGCGTCACGCCCGCGCACGGCACGATCGTCGCCCCCGGCGTCTACGGCCCGCACCACCAGCACTTCTTCAACGTCCGGCTGGACATGGCGGTCGACGGCACCACCAACCGCATCTACGAAGTCACCCCGACCGCGCTGCCCGAGGGTCCGGACAACCCGGTCGGCAACGCCTGGCGGGCGGAGGAGACGCTCATCGAAGACGAGGCGATGGGCCGCCGCGAGGCCGACCCGCTCGCCGGCCGTTACTGGAAGATCGTCAACGAGAACGTCAGGAACTCCCTCGGCCAGCCGGTCGGCTACAAGCTCGTCCCCGAGCACACCATCAAGTCGTTCGCCCACCCGGGATCCGCCGTCGCCAGGCGCGCGGGCTTCACCGCCCACCCGCTCTGGGTCACCGCCTACGACCGGGATGAGGTCTTCGCCACCGGCGACTACCCGAACCAGTCCGAGGGCGGCGGCGGCCTGCCCGCCTTCGCCGGGGCGGGCCGGAACCTGACCGACACCGACGTGGTGCTCTGGTTCACCTTCGGCGCCAACCACATCGTCCGCCCGGAGGACTGGCCGGTCATGCCGGTCCACCCGATAGGCTTCCGGCTCCTCCCGGCCGGTTTCTTCGTCGGCAACCCCGCGCTGGACAACCCCGCCCCCGCCTCCGACACCTGCCACCACCACTGAGGTCCCACCGAGCCTCAGCCGCCCGCCCAAGATCACGATCGATTAGAGGAACGGACCATGGCAACTGCCTCAACCGAAGTGGCTGCTGATAGCGGCATCACCTTGCAGAAGCGAGTTCTCTCCACCCCGGAGGTGCTCGCCCAGTCGGTGGCCAACATGGCCCCAAGCGCGGCGATGGCGCTGCTCCCGTTTCTGGTCTTCCTCTCCGCGGGCAACGGCGCCTGGCTGTCGTTCGGCATAAGCATGGTGATCCTGCTGATCGTCGCGTACTGCGCGGCGCAGTTCGCCACCCGGATCAACTCGGCCGGGTCGTTCTACGTCTGGGTGACCAGGGCGCTCGGCCCCGCCTCGGGCAGCGCCGCGGGCTGGGGCCTGATCCTCGGCTACGTGTTCACCGGGATCGCCTGCGTGATCGGCTTCGAGATCTACGGCAACAACTTCCTCTCCGGTTTCGGCCTCTCGTCGCCAACCAACCACGCGGTCAAGGCCATCCTCTACATCGTCGGCGGCCTGGTCCCCGCCCTGATGGCGGTGTCGGACATCAAGTTCTCGCAGCGGCTCGCCTTCATACTCGAGTCCATCTCCGTGACGATCATCCTGATCTTGTGCATCGCCGTCTACGTGCACAACGGCGGGGTCTTCGACAGTCACCAGCTGTCGCTCAAGGGGTCCGGGGCAGGCGGCATCGTCGTCGGCATGGTGCTGGCCATCTTCGCCTTCGTCGGGTTCGAGTCGGCCGGCTCGCTCGGCCAGGAGGCGAAGAACCCGGCGCGCTCTGTACCCCGGGCCATCCTGTGGAGCTGCGCCATCATCGGGGTGTTCTACCTGATCGTGACCTACACGCAGGTCTACGGGTTCGGCGACACGGCGTTTGCCAACGCGACCGCTCCGCTGCCGCAGCTTGCCTCCGTCGTCGGCCTCGGCTGGCTCGGCCATTTCATCGCGATAGGCATCACCTGCTCGATGTTCGCCTGTGCGCTGGCCTGCCTGACCGCGGGTTCGCGGATGCTGCTCTCCCTCGGCCACGACGGCCTGCTGCCCAAGATGTTCACGCACACCACCAAGCGCACCCACGCGCCGGGCGTTGCCATCTGGTCGGTGGCCATCCCGATGACCGTCGTCCCGGTCGCCTACATCCTGGCGGGTTCCACCGACACGACGCTCACCGGCGAGATGGGCACGATCGCCACCTACGGCTTCATGCTCGCCTACGCCCTGGTCTGCCTGGCCATGCCGATCTACCTGCTCAAGATTGGCGAGAACAAGCCGATCGCGTGGGTGCTCGGCATCCTCGGCACGGTAACGATGGTGTTCGTCTTCTACGTGAACTGGATACCGACGGCCATCCCGAACCACATCTTCCCCGCGCTGACCTGGCCATGGTGGACGTTCCCGTACATCTTCCTGGCCTGGACCGCGCTCGGCCTGATCGCTTACTTCTACGTCAAGATCCGCAAACCTGAGGTCGTCCACGCCGCCGGCACCTGGGGAGACGCCACCGACCCCAACGCCGCCGCCGAGGAAGCCGCAGCCCGGGCGTCGTAAGCGCAGCCCGCGCGGCGCAAGTTCAGTCGCCGACCTTGCTCACGCTGGACAGGATGCCGACGAGCGTCTGCACCGCCTTCTCCGCGTCGGGCCCGACCGCGCGCACGGTGACCTGCTGGCCGCTGCTCGCGCCGAGCTGCATGACCGCGAGCACGCTCTTCGCGTCCGCCTGCGTGCCGCCGCCACCACCGCCGGCCACGCTCACCTGCACCGCCGAGGTGAACTGGCCGGCCGCCACCGCCAGCGCGCCGGCCGGGCGCGCGTGCAGGTCCCCGGCCAAGGTGATCGTCGCTTCACAGTTTTCTGGCATTGCGTGCCTCCTGCGCGGCGTCCAGGACAGCCTTCAGGCTGCCGCCCGCGGCCGCGGTAACCACCGCCGCGACCGCACCTTCCACGAACGGGGCGTCGGCGACCTCAAGCGGGCCGGGCAGGTCGTCCGCGTCGTCGGCCAGCAGCGTCCGCACCGTCAGCACCGAGCTGCCCAGGTCGGGCAGGATCATCACGCCGGCCCCCCCGTCGGCCAGCCGGATCGCGGCCGCGACCTTGTCGATGCTCGTCCCCAGGCGCCCGTCGTCGGTCCCGCCGGCGGTGGCGATGGTCACCGTTCCGCCGCCGACCTGGCCAGCGAGCTCAGCCGTGCCCTCGGCGAGCGAGGCGCTGTGTGAGACGAGCACGATTCCTACCCTGGCTGCCATGGACTATGCCCTATCCTGAGCTTGTTCGACATTACCGAAAAGGACTTTATGATCCAGTCTGTGGAGCGGGCAGCGGCCATCCTCGCCGCGCTCGGGTCGGGGACGCCGCGGCTCGGCGTCACGGAGATTGCGCAGCGGGTCGGCCTGGCCAAGCCGACCGTCCACGGGTTGCTCCGCGCCCTGGTCGCGCACGACCTGGTCGCGCAGGACCCGGCCAGCGGCAAGTACTGCCTGGGCCCCGGGGTCCTGCAGCTTGGCAACGCCTACCTCGATGGCTCCGAACTGCGGGCCCGGTCGCTGCTGTGGGCCGAGTCCCTCGCCCAGCGGACGAACGAGGCGGTATGGGTGGCGACCCTGTCCGGGACGCGGGTGATCGTGCTGCACCACGTGTTCCGGCCGGATAACACGGTGCAGATCCTGGAAGTGGGCGCGGCCATCCCGTGGTACGCCTGCGCCCTCGGGCATTCGGTCGTCGCCTACCTGCCCGCCCAGGAGGCGGCGCAGGTGATGGCGCAGGACCGGGCGGCGCTCACCGGCCGCACCAAGACGACCCGCGCGGCCCTCGGCCAGGCGCTCGCCCAGGTCCGCAGGCGCGGCTATGCGGTCGAGAACGAGGAGGCCACGGTCGGCGACGGCGGGATAGCGGCACCGATCATCGGCCGGGAGGGCATGGTGGCGGGCGCGATCGGCGTGGTCGGCCCGGCCGAGCGGATCCTCGACCACGCCACCCAGGCCGAGCTGGCCCGCGCTGTGGTTGAGTCCGCCCGTTCCATCTCCCGCGACCTGGGCGCGGGCCGCAGCGGAGCGGTCCTGTCGGCGTTGCGCTGACGTCCTCATAGCGCCGGCACCAGGTCCCACACCTCGGCCGCGGACGAGGCCAGCAGCGCCCGTTCGGTCAGCTCCTTGCAAGCCAGCGAGTTCAAATTCGATATCCATGAACGGACCGTGGGTACTGCGGCAGCGGGCACGCTTACCGTCCGCACGCCGGCCCCGACGAGCAGTGGCAGCACCCGGGCATCGGCCGCCGAGTCGCCGCACACGGAGACCGTGATCCCGGCCTCCCTGGCTGCCTTGGCGATCCCCTTGACCAGCGCCAGGACCCGGGGGTGGGCGGCCAGGGCCGGCCCCGCCGCCTGGTCGCGCCGGCCGAGCCCGAGCACGTCCCCGGTCAGGTCGTTGGTCCCGATCGAGAAGAAGTCCACCGCGGGGGCGAAGACCGCGGCGTTCGCGGCGGTCGACTCGAGCTCCACCATGATCCCGAGGGGCGGCGTCGCCACCCCGAGCTCCGCGGCCGTCTCGGTGAGGACGTCGCGCACCCGGCTGACCTCGCGCAGCGAGCTGATCATGGGGATCAGCAGGCCGAGCCGCGCGTCCCGCCCGGTGTCGAGGATGGCGCGCAGCTGGTCGGCGAGCGCCGACGGGTGCGCGAGCAGCGCTGCCAGGCCTGCCCCGGCCGGCAAGCTGATCTCCGCGGCGGCTTCCGCCGCCACCCGCCCGGCTTCCCCGCCCGCCGCGGCGGCGAGGAACGGCGGGATCTTGTCACCGGAGAAGTCGAGCACCCGCACAATGGCGGTCCTGCCCGCGAGCAGTCCGAGGATCGGGCCGAGCTGGCTCCGGTGCTGCGCCAGCGTCGGCCAGTCCGCCGCTTGGGTATAGGGGAGCTCGGTCCGCAGCAGCCCGACCCCGGCGGCGCCCGCGGCGAGGCCGCGCCGGGTCTCGACCGCCGAGGCAACGTTGCACAGCACGATGACCCGGTGCCCGTCCGTTGTCCGCGGCGGCTCCGCGGGCCGCTGGTCGTCGGCGGCCTCCCGGGGACCGGGGCGACGCCGGACGCCGGCCGCGGGCTGAGCGGCGGCGACTCCTTCTTCTCGCCGCCCTCTACCCCCTCCTCCGCCGCCGACCACCAGCTCGCCGGAATCGGCGTCGAGGACGGCGGCCAGGCCGGGGGACAGGTTCAGCACCTCGGGGCTCGCGCCGGCGATCATCGGCACCCCGAGCCCGCGGGCGACGATCGCCGCGTGCGAGCTCGCGCCGCCCGCGACCGAGACCGCGCCGACCAGCCCCTCCTCGGCCGACTCGATGAGGTCGGCCGGGCTCACCTCACGGCGGACCAGGATGAAGTCGCCGCCCTCGGGGCCGGCCTGGGCGTGCGGGACGCCGCCGCCGCGGGTGCGCAGCCGCTCGAGGACGGCGCTGGCGATCTGCCGGATGTCGCCTGCCCGCTCGGCCAGCTCGGGGTTGTCCAGCTTCTCCATCGCCGCGGCGTGACCCTCGGTCGCCTCCCGCACCGCGGTGGCGGCGTCGGCGCCGCCGCGCATCGCCGCGATGGCGGGCGCCGACAGCGACGGATCGCCCGCGATCAGCGCCCCGATCGCGATGATCTCGGCTTCCGGCCCGCGCCCGGCGTCCCGCAGCCGTTCGGCCAGCGCGGACCGTTCGGCGGCTACCGCGGCGAACGCGGCGGTGACATCCGCGGGCGTGGCGCTGGCCGCCGTGGTGTCGTCGACGGCGGTGTCCCCGATGATCCGCAGCGTGCCCGCTGCCGTCCCGGCCGACACCGGCAGACCGCGAAACCGGACGGACGGCTCGCTGGCGCCTGGCCTCTCACCGCCCATGCTCATCCACCCCCGCCCGCCGCCGAATTTGCGCCCGCCACTCCATTCCCGCCCGCTGCCGCCCCAACGTGCTCGGCGGCCTCATCCCCGCCCTCCTGCCCTCATTTCCTCCGTCATCCCGACTGCCGGGCGGCGACGTCGCGCAGCGCGTGCAGCATCAGCGCGGACGAGGCCGCGCCCGGGTCCTCGTGCCCCACGCTGCGCGGGCCGAGGTAGCTGGCCCGGCCCTTGCGCGCCTGCATCTCGATGGTGTCGTGCGCGGCCGCGTCGGCCGTGTCGGTCAGCGCGGCGAAGGCCGCGGGCGCGGCCGCCCCCTCGGAAACCGCCTTGCTGAACGCGGCGACGGACGGGGCGAGCACGTCGACCATCGTCTTCTCGCCCTCGGTGGCGGCGCCGAGCTTCTTGACGCCCTCGAGCGCCGCCGCCAGCGCGTCGGCCAGGTCCGGCAGTTCCACCTCGGGTTTGTCCCCGAGCGACTTGGCCGCGCGGCGGAACGCGGTGCCGTACAGCGGCCCGGATGCCCCGCCGACCTTGGAGATCAGCGTGGAGCCGGTCAGCAGCAGCACCGAGCCCGGGGTGGGAGTGTCGGCCGCGGCCAGCGCCGTCTGCACGGCACCGAACCCGCGGGCGAGGTTGATGCCGTGATCGGCGTCTCCGATGGCCGAGTCGAGCTGGGTGAGATGGTCTCGCTGTGCTTCGACGACCGCTGCGATCTCCGCTATCCACGCGCGGAAGAATTCAGCGTCCATAAGGGCTCCTCGCGGTAGTTGACAACGCTGTCGCGTCTACCGTCCCCAACGAAGCCCGGGTGTGTCCACAGGCGCGTCCCACAAGTCCGCGAGCGTATCGGTCAGGTGGCAGACAGTCACCGAGAAGCCCTGCATATCCAGGCTGGTGATGTAGTTGCCCACCAGGTTCCTCGCGATCCGCCCGCCATGGCCGGTGACGTAGTTGCTGACCTCGTTGAACGCGCCGTAGAGCTCGATCAGCGGGGTGCCGCCCATGCCGTTGACCATGACCAGCAGGTCGCCGCCGAGGGCCACGTCGCTGTTGATCGCGTCCATCACGATCTCCACGATCGCGCTGGCGGGCTGCAGCGCGGCCCGGGTGCGGCCCGGCTCGCCGTGGATGCCGATGCCGAGCTCGATCTCCTGCTCGGCCAGGTCGAAGGTCGGCTTGCCCGCGGCGGGGACGGTGCACGACGTGAGCGCGACGCCGAATGACCGGCTGCGCTCGTTGACCTCGGCGGCCACCGCGGCGACCTGGGCGAGTGAGGCGCCCCGCTCGGCCAGCGCGCCGGCGATCTTCTCGACGAAGACGGTCGCCCCGACGCCGCGCCGGCCGGCCGTGTAGAGCGAGTCCTGCACGGCGACGTCGTCGTTGACCACGACCGAGGCGACCTCGATGCCCTCGTCGTCGGCCAGCTCGGCCGCCATCTGGAAGTTGAGCACGTCGCCGGTGTAGTTCTTCACGATGTGCAGCACGCCGCCGCCGCCGTTGACCGCCTTGGTGGCGAACAGCATCTGGTCGGGCACCGGTGAGGTGAAGACCTCGCCCGCGCACGCCGCGTCGAGCATGCCGTAGCCGACGAACCCGCCGTGCAGCGGCTCGTGCCCGGAACCGCCGCCGGACACCAGCCCGACCTTCCCCGCCGTCGGGCCGCCGGCCCGCCGGATGACCTTGTTCTCGATGTCCACCGAGAGCGACGAATGCGCGGCGGCGATCCCCGCGAGTGCGTCGGTCACTACGGTGTCCGGGCTGTTGATGAGCTTCTTCATTGACGCCCCACAGGTCGCGCAGCCATCAGAATGACGTTCGGTATTACAGAACGACGTTTTGCAAAAAACATAAGACTGTGCCGTTCACCCGTCAAGAGTGTGTCCGATTCGTTCATATTTTGCCAAAACTTTACTCGTCTAGCCCATTGCCGTTGATCGGTCTGCGTCGTACTTTGGCCCGAAGAGCAGGTTCCGCCGGCAACGATGCGCGGCGGGGGCAGGAGGGCATCATGGCTGATATCACTCCGCTGCGAGGTGAGGGGCGCACCGTCGGACGCATTAGCGGCCTGTACGGCGAGCTCCTCGCGGAGTTCCTGGGAACGTTCGTGCTGCTAGCGTTCGGTGACGGTGTGGTGGCCGTGGCCGTGGCCGGTCTGCCGGGCTCCGGCCGGACCGCAGGACCCACTGTGATCTTCCAGGCGGCAGGCGACTGGCTGCTGATCACCTGGGGCTGGGCGATGGCCGTCGCCTTCGCCATCTGGGTGGCGGGCGGGGTGAGCGGCGCCCACCTCAACCCGGCGGTGACCCTGGCCTTCGCGGTCAGACGCAAGTTCAGCTGGATCAAGGTGCTGCCCTACTGGGGGGCTCAGGTGCTCGGCGCCTTCGTCGGCGCCGCCCTGGTCTTCCTCGTCTACCACAACGCGATCGGCGCGTTCAACCTCGCGAATAAGACCCCGAAGAGCAGCGGATCGGCACTCGCGAGCTACTCGATCTTCGCCACATTCCCCGCCCCGTACTTCCACGGCGGGGTGGCCGGGCCGCTCATCGACCAGATCGTCGGCACGGCGTTCCTGCTGATCTTCGTCGTGGCGCTCATCGACATGCGGAACACGGCTGTCGGGTCCAACCTCGCGCCGCTGGCCATCGGCCTCGCGGTCGCGGCGATCGGCATGTCCTACGGCCCGAACGCCGGCTACGCCATCAACCCGGCCCGCGACTTCGGGCCCCGGCTGTTCGCGTACTTCGCGGGCTGGGGGAAGGTGGCCCTACCGGGCAGTTACAACAACGGGGCAGGTTTCGCGTTCAGCGACTACTTCTGGATACCCATCGTCGGGCCCCTCATCGGGGGCACCATCGGCGTGGTCATCTACGACCTGTTCATCGGCGATGTCCTGCACGCCCGGCTCAAGGTGGTCGAGGACGTCTCTGGTCCCATCCCGGAGTCCGGGGCCGTAGGCGACTCCGCCATGGCCGAGGCGCCCGCGGACGTCCCGGGAGCCCGGTACCCGCAGGCATCGGAGACCAACGTCGATCCCAACGTGCAGACGCACCCAGACCAGCGTGCTGGCTCATAGGCGAGGAGGACAGCCATGCCGGATTTCGTCGGTGCCGTCGACCAGGGCACGACAAGCTCACGGTTCATGATCTTCGACCACTCGGGCAACGAGGTCGGCAAGCACCAACTGGAGCACGAGCAGATCCTGCCGCAGGCCGGCTGGGTCGAGCACAACCCGGTTGAGATCTGGGAACGGACCGCCTCCGTCATCCAGACCGCGCTCAACAACGCGGGCCTGACGGCGTCGGACCTGGCCGCGCTCGGCATCACCAACCAGCGGGAGACCGCGGTGGTGTGGAACCGCAAGACCGGGCGCCCCTACTACAACGCCATCGTGTGGCAGGACACCAGAACCGACCGCATCGCCAGCGCGCTGGACCGCGACGACCGCGGCCAGGTGATCAGGCGCAAGGCCGGCCTGCCGCCCGCGACCTACTTCTCCGGCGGCAAGATCCAGTGGATCCTGGAGAACGTCGACGGGGTCCGGGCCGCCGCCGAAGCGGGCGACGCCATCTTCGGCAACACCGACTCGTGGGTCATCTGGAACCTGACCGGCGGGGTCAACGGCGGCTCGCACGTCACCGACCCGACCAACGCCAGCCGGACCATGCTGATGGACCTGGAGACCCTGCAATGGGACGACGAACTCCTCGGGTTCTTCAACATCCCCCGGTCGATGCTGCCGGAGATCAGGCCGTCCTCCGCGCCGGGCACCTACGGCGAGGTCACCGGCCTGGCGGCGGTCCGCGGGGTGCCGCTCACGGGCGACCTCGGCGACCAGCAGGCCGCCACCGTCGGCCAGGTCTGCTTCAATCCCGGTGAGGCCAAGAACACCTACGGCACCGGCAACTTCATGCTGCTGAACACCGGCGAAGAGCTCGTCCGGAGCAAGAACGGTCTGCTCACGACCGTCTGCTACCAGTTCGGCTCGGACAAGCCGATCTACGCCCTCGAGGGGTCGATCGCGGTGACCGGGTCGGCGGTGCAGTGGCTGCGCGACCAGCTCGGCATCATCTCCGGCGCCGCCGAGGTGGAGACCCTCGCCCGCCAGGTCCCCGACAACGGCGGGGTCTACTTCGTGCCCGCCTTCTCCGGCCTGTTCGCGCCCTACTGGCGCAGCGACGCCCGCGGCGCGATCGTCGGCCTGTCCCGCTTCAACACCAACGCCCACCTGGCCCGCGCCACCCTGGAAGCGATCTGCTACCAGAGCCGCGACGTCGCCGAGGCGATGGAGCAGGACTCCGGCGTGCACCTGGAGGTGCTCAAGGTCGACGGCGGCGTTACCGCCAACGACCTGGCCATGCAGATGCAGGCCGACGTCCTCGGCGTCCCGGTCAGCCGCCCGGTGGTGGCGGAGACCACCGCGCTCGGCGCCGCCTACGCGGCCGGCCTGGCGACCGGCTTCTGGTCGACCACTTCGGAGCTGGTGGCGAACTGGAACGAGTCCAAGCGCTGGACCCCGCAGTGGAGCGCTGACCAGCGGGAGCAGGGCTACGCCGGCTGGAAGAAGGCGGTGCAGCGCACCCTCGACTGGGTAGATGTCAGCTAACTAAACGGAGGCATCGTGGTAGCTGCACTGTCCCCGGCGGCGCGCGCAAACGCGATCGCCAAGATGGCCGAGCGCGAGCTGGATGTGCTGGTCATAGGTGGCGGCGTCGTCGGGGCAGGCAGCGCGCTTGACGCTGTGTCGCGCGGGCTGACGACCGCCATCGTCGAGGCCCGCGACTGGGCCAGCGGCACGTCGAGCCGGTCAAGCAAGCTGATCCACGGTGGCCTGCGCTACCTCGAGATGCTCGACTTCCGGCTGGTCGACGAGGCACTGCATGAGCGCGGGCGGCTGCTCAACGTCATAGCCCCGCACCTGGTGCACCCGGTTCAGTTCCTGTATCCGCTGCAGCACCGGTTCTGGGAGCGGCCCTACGTCGGGGCCGGGGTGCTGATCTACGACGGCATGGCCTATGCCTCGGGCACCGCCAAGGGGCTCAAGCGCCACCGTCACCTGTCCCGCAAGGGCGCGCTGCGCGAGGCTCCGTGCCTGCGCAGCGACTCGCTCACCGGCGCCATTCAATACATGGACGCGCAGGTCGACGACGCCAGGCACACGATGACCGTGGTGCGCACGGCCGCCGAGTTCGGTGCCCTCGCGGCCAGCAGGGTCAAGGTGAACGGCTTCCTGCGGGCGGGGGAGCGGGTCACCGGCGCCAGCGTCACCGACCTGGAGACCGGCAAGGTCTTCGAGGTCCGGGCCAAGCAGGTCATCAACGCCACCGGTGTGTGGACCGACGACACCCAGGCGCTGGCCGACACCCGCGGTCAGTTCCATGTCCGGGCGTCGAAGGGGATCCACCTCGTCGTGCCCCGTGACCGGCTGACGTCCAGCACCGGCCTCATCTTGCGGACAGAGAAGAGCGTGCTGTTCGTCATCCCGTGGGGCAGGCACTGGATTATCGGCACCACCGACACGGACTGGTCGCTGGCCAAGGCGCACCCCGCCGCCAGTTCGACCGACATCGACTACCTGCTCGACCACGTCAACTCGGTGCTCAACTCACCGCTGACCCGCGAGGACGTCGAGGGCGTCTACGCCGGACTGCGGCCGCTGCTGTCGGGCGAGTCCGAGTCCACCTCCAAGCTCTCCCGCGAGCACGTGGTCGGGCATCCGGTGCCCGGCCTGGTGGTGGTCGCGGGGGGCAAGTACACCACCTACCGGGTGATGGCGGCCGACGCGGTGGACGAGGCGGCGCGGACGATGGACGCCAGGGTCCCCGAGTCGTGCACGGCCGACCTGCCGCTGGTCGGCGCGGTCGGCTACCACGCGCTGTGGAACCAGCGCCAGGGGCTGGCGAACGCGTCAGGCGTCCACGTCGCCCGCATCGAGCATCTGCTCAACCGGTACGGCTCGCTCATCCACGAACTGCTCGACATGATCCGCGAGGACCCGGCGCTGGCCGAGCCACTGCCAGGGGCCGACGACTACCTGGCGGTCGAGGCCCGCTACGCGGTCACCCACGAGGACGCCCGGCACGTGGACGACGTGCTCGCCCGGCGCACCCGGATCTCGATCGAGTCCTGGGACCGCGGCGTGTCCGCCGCCCCGACGGTCGCCAACCTGATGGCCGACGTGCTCGGCTGGGACGAAGCGGAGAAGAAGAAAGAGGTCGAGTACTACCTCGGGCGGGTCGCCGCGGAACGCGACTCGCAGACCAAACCCGACGACGACACCGCCGAAGCGGCCCGCCTCGGCGCCCCCGACATCGCCGGCGTCAGCTAGCCGGACCCCGCTGCGGGCGAAACCCGCAGCGGGGGTCCGGGTCCAGGGAGCTGCCTAGATCTGGACCGTCAGTCGGCTGTCCGTGAGGCCACGCGGCACCGCGGGCACGCTAGACTGCGAAGGCACGGGCTGTAGCGCAGCTTGGCTAGCGCGCCGCGTTTGGGTCGCGGAGGTCGCCGGTTCGAATCCGGCCAGCCCGACTGATGTGCTGTGGCAATGTCTCGAAGGCTAGCTCCCGGCGATGACCGCCTTCAGCAGGCTGCGGGTCCTTTCCCGGTCCTTGCCGCGAGCGAACTCCGCGGCGACAAAATCGGTCACCCCTGCGTCCGCGAACGCCAGGATCTGCGCCGCGACCGCGTCCTCGTCCCCGACGACCGCCACATCGCCCGGGCTCACCGCGCCTTCCCTGTCCAGCATCGCCCGGTAAGACGGCAGCTGGCCGTAGATGGCGAACTCCTCCGCCGCGCTCGCCCTCGCGGCGTCCGGGTCGCTAGTCACGCAGACCGGCAGGCTGCACACGACGCGCGGGCTGGGCCAGGCGGCACTGGCCGCGCCCGAGATAGCCGGAGCCACGTAGTCGCGCACGGTGGCGGGCCCGGTCATCCACAGCACCGTGCCGTCAGTCTGCTCGCCGGCCAGGTTCAGCATCCGCGGTGCCATCGCGGCCAGCAGCACGGGCACCCGGCCCGTCCTGGGCACGGACAGGCCGATGTGCGCACTCAGCGTGCTGCCATCGACGCTGGCCGTATTACCATCCAGCAGCGTTAGCAGAACCGACAGGTATTCACGCATGTGCCGGGCAGGCCGCTCGAAGCTGTAGCCGTACATGTCCTCGATGACGATCTTGTGCGACAGCCCGATCCCGAGCGTCAGCCGGCCCGGGCCGACCGCCAGCGCCGCGGTCAGCGCCTGCTGCGCCAGCACCGCCGGATGCCGCGGATAGGTCGGAATGACGGCCGTGCCGAGCTCGATGCCTGGTACCTGGCTGCCGGCCACCGCCAGCGCGGTCAGCGCGTCAAGCCCGAAGATGTTCGACATCCAGAACGACGCGAACCCGTCATCGGTCGCCCGGCGAAGCTGATCAGCCAGTTTGCCGAGCGCCTGGTCGCCGCCCGTCTCCGCCGCCAAGATGCCGATCCGCATGCGCTGTCTCCGTCCGCTCGCCGCCAGCTCCGCTGCCGCCGGCCTGAGATCTGATCTTCCCGGCCGCCTACCTCTACCGCAAGCCGCCCGCTATCCACAAGCCGCCCGCGATCTTCAGCAGGCGCAAAAACCAGCAGGAGCAGGACGGCCCTGTGCGGTATTCTGGCTGTATGCAGCGGTCCCTTCAGACGACGACGCCGGACATCTCCGGCCGCTGGCTGCTGCACTAACAACCGCCGAGCCCACCCGGAGCCAGACTCCGGGGCTGAATCGCGGCTGTCTGACTCCCAGGGCGTCTAATCCCAGGGAGCACCCGTGAATCATGAAGCTAGCCGCGACCACCGCGACATCAACACCGACCTTCAGGTCTTCGCAACCGACCCGCTAGCCGGCGCGGGCCTGCCGCTGTGGCTGCCCGCTGGCGCGGTGATCCGCGACGAGCTGGAACGCCTCGCTAAGGACCTGGCGCGGGCCGACGGATGCGAGAGCGTCTACTCCCCGGTGCTCGGGAAGCGGGCGCTGTTTGAGCGCTCCGGCCACTGGGCGAAGTTCAGCGATGACATGTTCCCGCCGATGCCGGTGGGTGGTGACGAGCTGGTCCTGCGGCCAGCCAACTGCCCGCATCACGCGCTGATCTATGCCTCGGCGCAACGGTCCTACCGGGACCTGCCGGTCCGGTTCAATGAACTCGCCGCGATGTTCCGGGCCGAGCGGTCCGGCGTGCTGTCGGGCCTGAGCCGGGTCCGGCAGATCAATCTCGACGACACTCATGTGTTCTGCCGTCCCGACCAGGTGACCGCAGAGGTGGCCCGCGCGCTGAGGTCAGCGCTGCGCGCCCAGGAGATCCTCGGGCTCCCGGTGGATTACGTACGGCTCTCGCGGCGCGACGCCAGTCCCGTCTATCTGGGCGCCGCCGATCAATGGGAAGCCGCCGAGGAAGCACTGCGGTCAGCGGCTGAGGCTGTCGGCCTCGCAGCACGCGGCCTCCGTCTGGTCGATGCGCCTGGTGAGGCGGCGTTCTACGGGCCCAAACTCGACTTGCAGGTGCGAGACGGCCGCGGCCACGAGGAGAGCATCGCGACAGTGCAGCTGGACTTTAACCAGCCGGAGCGGTTCGACCTGACCTATGACGCTGCCGACGGCACCAGGCAGCGGGTGATGATGATCCACCGCGGCACTGTCGGCTGCATGGAGCGGGTGCTGGCGGCACTGCTCGAGCATTACCAGGGGCGGCTGCCGCTGTGGCTCGCCCCGGTGCACGTGTGTGTGCTGCCTATCGGCGTGGAGCACGATGCCGCTGCCCGCCAGCTGGTGGATGACCTGATCGCCGCGGGGCTGCGGGCTCGCCTCGAAACAGCCGGGTCGCTGGGGGCCCGGGTGCGCGCAAGCCGCCGGCGCCGTGACCACCTCATCGCCGTCGTCGGTGACGCTGAGGTCGCCGACGGGAGTGTCCAGGTCACTGATGTAGGCGGCGGCTTCAGGGGCTCAGTCAAGGCGGCGGACTTCACCGGCCTGGTGCGGGCCGCCTATGAGAACCGGATGCCGCACGTCCCCTGGGCACCGGCCGATGGCGGGATATGACTGCTGCGCGGTGCGCCTGGCCGTCCGGAAGGGTGGCGGCGGCGCGACGGGCCGTAGCTTGTTCATGCGGGATATGCAGGTCAGGTTCATGCGGGATGCGGCACGTCAGGCGGGATGCGCCCGCAGGTGCAGCCGGGACAGGATCGGATGGCCCGCGGATGCGGCCGGCCCGGCGGCCCGCCACCCGCCGCGGCTCTCCGCCCGGGCCTGCCTGCGCAGGCGCAGCCGTGCCGCGGTCTCCTGGTGCTCGGTCAGTTGCGCGACCGCGATGCTCTCGATCATCAGCGGGGACATGATTCCTCCGGTTGATTTGCTCGTTGCTTGTCGCTCTCAGTACTAAGACCGCGCGCTCGGAGCGGAATTCATCGCGGGCCGGCCGATGAATCGGCGCCGTCGGCGGAGTCCAAGTGGCATGGTGACTAGTGCCTTCGACGAGGCGACCCTGCTGGAGAACGCCAGGTCAGGCGATCAGAACGCGTTCGCGGCACTGGCCGGCACGTACCAGGGGGAGCTGCGCTCCCACTGCTACCGGATGCTCGGCTCGGTGCAGGACGCCGAGGACGCGGTGCAGAACGCGCTGCTGCGCGCGTGGCGCGGGCTGGACAAGTTCGAGGGCCGCAGCAGCGTCCGCTCGTGGCTCTACACCATCGCAACCAACACCACGCTTGACATCACCAGGCACCGCTCCCGCCGCGAGCTGCCCGCCGATTTCGGCCCGGCCGCCCCGGTCGGGTCGGCGGTCGCCGGGGCCGTCAACGACCCGGTCTGGCTGGAGCCGTACCCGGACCAGTGGCTCAGCGGCAGCCCGGCGTCGCCGGAGTCCCGGTATGAACAGCGGGAGAGCGTGGAGATCGCGTTCATGATCCTGCTCCAGGAGCTGCCGCCGCTCCAGCGCGCGGTGCTGATCCTCCGCGATGTACTCGGCTTCTCCGCCGCGGAGGTCGCCCTGCAGCTCGATACCTCGGTCGCGTCGGTGACCAGCGCCCTGCAGCGGGCCAGGTCAGCGGCCCAGGCCAGGCTGCCGCAACGCAGCCAGCAGGAGGCCCTGCGCGCGCTCGGCGACCGGGCCGTGGCCGATCTCGCGCATCGCTACGCGACCGCACTGGAGACCGGCGACGTCGACGCGCTGCTCGGCCTGCTGACCGCAGACGCCACCTGGTGCATGCCGCCGTACCCCACCTGGTTCCAGGGCCACCAGGCGCTCCGCTCCTGGCTGGTCCGCGACCCCCTGACGGTGCGCTGGCGCCACCAGAGCACGCAGGCGAACGGCCAGCTGGCGGTGGGTTGCTACCTGTTCGACTCCGCCTCCGGCCGTTACCTGCCCGGCGTCATCGACGTGCTGACCCTGGATGGCACCAAGATCGCCGCGGTAACCGCGTTCGTGCTTGGCGATGACACCGACGCCGCCGGGATATTCGCGACCTTCGCCCTGCCCCCACGGCTCCCGTTACCAGGCGCCTGCCATGATCACGAATACTTTTTTCCTGACGTAAGAAATTCGTGCTATACGCACGAAAAGTCTTCGTGATCATGGGATGCACCGGCGGTTACCGGCCGGATGCGCGCGCGGCCAGGAAAGCGTCGACCTCGTCCCGGGTCGGCGGGTTGGCGCCTGCCCGGCTGCAGGTGATCGCGGCCCCCGCCCCCGCCTGGTCGAGGATCTTGCCCAGCACCGACGGGTCGGCCAGCGAGCCGACCGCCGTCGGCGTGGCCAGCCCGCGCCGGCCGAGCCCGTCCAGCAGCCCGCTCATGAAGGCGTCGCCTGCCCCCACGGTATCGACCACCGTGGTTGGGAAGGCCGGCCGTTTCACCGGCGCCTGCCCGGGCACCCACGCCGTCGCCCCGTCGGATCCGGAGGTGATCACCACCAGCGCGGCCCCCTCGCGCAGCCAGCCCTCGGCCACCGACGCCACTTCCTGCCCGTCGTAGAGGTAGTCAATGTCGTCCGAACTCGCCTTGATCACGTGCGCCAGCGCCGACGAGCGCGCCACCTTCGCCCGGGCGGAGGCGGCATCACCCTGGAGCGTCGGCCGCGCGTTCGGGTCATAGCTGATCAGCACCGACCCCGCCGCCCGCAACTCCGCCACGCGCTGGTTGACCACCTCATCGCCGGGCGGCTGCCACGAGGTCAGCGACCCGAAGTGGACAGCCGGCGCCCCGGCCGGCAGCGCCGCGATCTCCTCGGCCGTCCACTGGAAGTCCGCCGTGCCCGCGGAGAACTCATAACGGGCCTGCCCGCCGGACAGCTCGACCAGCGCGATGGTGCTCGGCTCGGCCCCCCGGACGACGTAGCCGGTCCCGACCCCAGACCGCTCCAGGTGCCGGAAGAGCACGGTCCCGAGCGGGTCGCGCGACATCCGCCCGAAGAACGCCGTCCGGTTCCCCAGCCGCGCCAGCCCAATCGCGATGTTCATCGGCCCGCCGCCCTGATGGGCGACACAAGCCGACCCATCCCCAGGGTCAACCAGGTCAATGACCGTTTCCCCAATGACGGCAAAGGCCGTCGGCTCCGCTTGCTGCACAGTGCAGATTACTGCGGCAAGCTCCCCCGATTAAAGCCCAAACCGATGATCTGGAACGAACCGTTGCTCGCCTGGTCCAGCTGATTTCTCCTCCAGAGGGGGCGCTGAGCTCGGCGCTCAGACCTACGTGTTCTGGGACGGCGGAGAAGACGCGGAGTCCCGGGCGGCCAAGGACGCCAGGGCCGAGCTCGACCGCCACGCCGAGGGACTGAACCTGCTCTTTCCCAGTACGTGCTCGACCAGGGGTACCGGATTCTGAACGCAGTTGCTCACGCCGTTCCGGAGAGGCCGGCCCGGCGCCCGGGTGGCGCTGTCGCGCAGGGAGATGGGAGGGGACAGCAGTAGGTGTCTGGGCAGGGCGGCTGGGTTGGCGATGCGCTCGGTCAGCAGTTCCACTGCGCGCGCGCCCATCTCGGCGGCGGGGACGTCGGCGGAGGTGAGAGGGGGGTGGAATTCCTCGGCCCAGTGCTTGGCGGCCACGCCGATCAGGGAGAAGTCCGCTGGCACGGCCAAGCCCGCCCGGTGCAGCGCGCGCTGGAGGCCGGGCAGGGCCGCCTCGTTGAGCGTCGCGGCGGCGGTCGCTTGAGGATGTTGGGCGAGGATCAGTTGCATGCAGGCATCGCCTGCGGGCGCGTCGTCGCCGCACGGGTACTCCACCCCGGTGGCGCCGCACAGGGTAATGGCGTCGCGGAAGCCCTGGCGGGCGCGCAGCCCGGGGCCATAGCCGGCTGCCAGCATCTCGGCTGACCGGTTGATCAGGGCGATGTGGCGGTGCCCCAGGTCGGCGAGATGGCGGACGCACCGGCCGAGCAGGTTCTCGTAGTCGATGTCAATCCACCAGGTCCCTTCGGGGCGGGCCGTGTGGCCGATGGTCACGAACGGCATGTCCGCTTTCTGCAGTTGCGTGACGCGCGGATCTTCCAGCGTGATCTCCATGAGGATCACGCCGTCGACGCGCCGCTCGTCGACGAGGCGCTCGAACGAGCGCTCATGCTGGCTGCCAGACGGTGTGAGCAGCACGTCCAGGTCCTCGTGCGCCGCGGCGTCGAGCACACTGGCGACGAAGTCAAGTTGCATGTAAGTCAGGCGGCCCGCCGCCGGGGGAATGACCAGGCCGATGGTCCGGGTGCGCCCCTCCTTGAGCGCGCGGGCGGCGGCGTTCGGGCGGTAGTTGAGTTCGTCGATGACCTGCTGGACGCGGGCCCGGGTGCGCTCGGAAACGTTCCGCCTGCCGCTGAGGACGTATGAGACCGTGCTCGACGATACCCCCGCGCGCCTGGCGATCTCCCCGATGTTCACCCTGCTCCTGATCCCCGGACGGCCGCTGCTCTACGGAGGTAAATCGGTTCATTTTAGTGCAGTACCGCATCGGCGGGCGCCAGTACCTGGAGCCGCTGGGGATCAACGCGTTCCGCGGCGGCGGGCACGTGTCCGGGGGTGGATCGGGGACGGGTATGTCAACGGGTCGGCACCCGGGCCGATGTGAACACGGTTGTCGCACAGGCGAAGCGGCTTACCTGTGCCTGGATATAGTTCGGGAACACGGCCACGAGTGGCGCGGCGTGAGCCGTGCGCCTTATTCGCTCGCCGGGCCCGAACGCGCGAGCAGGCCGGATTGCAATACGGAAGAGCAGGGTGGACCGAGGCCCACGCCCAGTTCTGTAGATCCGGCTAAGTTAGCGGCCTAACGCGGGCGAAAGGCTATGAACTAAATGGCTAATTATAATGTTAGCGCTAACAATATGATATCAAGATGGTAAGTACTCGGAAATCCCGTGATCGGGCATGCCTGCGGGCGCGTTGCTATCTCCTCGTGCTTCGGGAACCGGCGCACCGTCTGGATGTCGAGATTCACTCGCGTGAGACGGCGGAGCGCGAAGGCCCGGCCGCCGCCGTTTTGGGCGGCGGCCGGATGACTCAGGCGCTGGGGTTAGCGGCGCCTATGGGACGGTCCATTTCTGGTTGGTGCCGCCCCAGCAGGCATATCTGGAGTTGTGCCGTTGGTTGTGCTGCCGTTGGGGTCGTCGAGGCACTGGCCGGAGGTGGGGTTGACGAGTTCGCCGTTTTCTGGTTTCCATTGCTGGTTGGCGCTGCCGTTGCAGGTCCATAGTTCGACGGGGGTGCTGTTGTTGTAGTTGGCGCCGGTGATGTCGAGGCAGCCGCCGTCGATGGTGATGGTGCCGTTGGTGTTGACGGTCCAGTTCTGGGCGGGGGCGTAGCCGTCGCAGTCCCAGATCTGGACTTTGCTGCCGTTGGCGCCGCTGCCGTTGTTGTTGTCCATGCAGTAGGAGCTGTTGGCCCCGGAGACGAGCGTCCCGGTCGCCCCGGCCGCGGAGGAATTGTAGCCCGCGGCGGTGAGCTCGGCCTGGACCGCGTTCTCGGTCGCGTCCGACGGGTAGCCGACGTCATGGCGCTCTCGAAGAACTCCCCGGCGCCGCCGAGCTGTGTCGCCCCCGGTGCCGAGCAGGATCGACGCCTCCAGGTGCATCGAGTAGCCGCTCGGCAGCGCTCCGGAGTACGTGGTTGTCAGCCCGCCGCTCGTGGCATTGCCGTATTTCAGCGTGAAGTTGCTTGTCCCGTTGTTTTTCTCCCAGGCGCTGACGAACGGGTAGTTGACCCCGGGGTTGCTCGCCGTGTTCGGCCCGGTATTGGTGCTGTACATGCCGTTCTCGAGGTCAGCCTCTACCCAGGGGCCGCTGCCGGTGCAGCCGCCGAACCAGCATGCGCTGCCCCACTCGATTGCGTTCATGTGCCCGTTGCCGGTGTCGGTGTTGGACACCTCGCCGCTGCCGAAGTCCCAGCAGCACTGGTTGGTGTACAGGTTGGATGAGGTGACCATGTAGATGCCCTCGGGTTGGGATCCGGTGGCCACGCCCTTGGCGGTGTCGGTGCGGTAGCCCATTCCCTGGGCCATCTAGCCCGTATACCGCGTGCCCGGCGACCGTCACCGGCAGGGCCATCGCGTTCGCCCCGATGTCGGCGCCGTTCGGGCCCGGGCCCTTCCAGTATCCGCCCGGGGAAATCGGCAGGTCATTGTGATTAGGGCTCTGGTCGTACAGCTCGTGACCGTGCACGTGGTCTCCGCGCAGAACGAGACCTGCGGCGCGGCGTTAGCGTCGCCGCCCGTCGACAGCGGGCTGATATTCAGGTAGCTGCTGTCGGACGCGCGCTGCACCTGGTACAGCGGTCCGTCGTAGGCCGCGTAGAGCGCGCGGATCGTGCTGTAGGCGGCGGTGCAGGGAGTACCGCCAGAGGCACAGCGGTCGCCGGAAGCGACGTTGCCGCCCTTGCTGCTGGCGCGCCCGCGCCGGCGCTTACCAGCGCGCCGATCATGAGTGCAAGCGCCGCTGCCGTCAGCAGCGGCGCTCTTCTCGCCTGCCGGAATGATGCTCGGATAGTCATAGATGATTTACCTTTCTGACCCAAGGCGCGCCTTGCGGATTAAGCCGTATCCGCCACCGCGGCCGGGATGTCTTCCTGCGAAGGAGGAGGGACGCCCCCTCCTAGGAAGGACCGGCCGCTGCCGTTTTTGGGCGGCGGGCGGAGGTTCAGGCGCTGGGGTTTAGCGGCGCCTATGGGACGGTCCATTTCTGGTTGGTGCCGCCCCAGCAGGCGTATATCTGGAGTTGTGTGCCGTTGGTTGTGCTGCCGTTGAGGTAGTCGAGGCACTGGCCGGAGGTGGGGTTGACGAGTTCGCCGTTTTCTGGTTTCCAT
>CAVQOE010000034.1:0-45243 GCA_963714295.1 uncultured Actinomycetota bacterium
TAGATCGTTGCCGCTTGACCCGCCCCACTCGGCCCGCTGGTTCGGCTGGCGGGACGACGGCGACGGGATGGGCCAGGCTGCCACCCCGGGTGCTCGCGGCGCGCCTCACCAGCGTCCCACCGGCCCTTGCGAGTCACAATTCTAAGTCGCCGGCGTGAGCCTCAGACAAAGGCATCTATATCGCTAAACCGCTCGGACTGGCACCTACCCGGGGCCTCCGCCGGGCGACTGCGGCCCGCCGGGCGCCACCGAGGCGCCCCGCCCAGACCCGGGCGTCACAGCCGCCTCATGGGCCTGTCCAGCCGCAGGGTCTGTACCGGCCAATGACGCGATTGACCCGACTATCACCGGGTCGATGGCGCCAACGTACCGGTGATGGCCTGAGCGATGGCGCCAACGTACCGGCGGCCCGGCGCGGCCAGGCGCGGCGCGCCCCCGAGCGCTCCCGCCCCACGAGTCGCACCGGACCCAGCTGCGTGGCCCACCGGAAGCCCGCACAAAAGGCGAACCCGGATGCGCGGGCGGTCTGAACCGGGACCGCAAGATCGCCTCGTTAAAGTGCCCGTCCCCCTTCCCCTGAGGACGAGCGCTCCGTGCCGAGTGACCAGGTGCCCGCGCATCCGGGAACTTGTTCGTGACCCTAGAAACCGCGGCCCGGGCGCGTCAACACAGCCTGTGGATAACTCTGTGGACAGCGTGGGGAGTGACCGGCGTGTTGCTGGGGAAATCCGTCGCGCGAGCCTGTGGATTACTCCCCGCGCAATTGCTGACGGACGGTCTCAACTGCCCGAACGTCGTCCACCCCTTGTGGAGAAAAGATTTCTCCTGGTGGATCAGCCGGTCTCCGGCGTGTCGGACCCACCCGACCCGCTAGGCCCCTCAGGCCCCTCAGCTCCGCCAGTCCCGCCAGTCCCGCCAGCCCCCTCAGGCCCGCCAGCCACCCAGGCCCGGGCCCGGCCTCAGTGGACCCCTCCGCACCAGGACGCACCCCGGGCCGGGTCCGGGTCCGGGTTCGTCAGTGAGTCCACGTCCAGCTCGCTGAAGTCCAGGTCCGGGCCGCCGCGGACGAAGCCCTCCGGGTCGTCCAGGTCTTCCGCGGACGGCAGCAGGTCCGGGTGGGCCCAGACCGCGTCCCGGCCGTCGACGCCGCGGGCCTCGGTCAGGCCCTGCCAGATCGTGGCCGCTTCGCGCAGCCGCCGCGGCCGCAGCTCCAGGCCGACCAGGGTGGCCATGGTGCGCTCGGCCGGACCACCGGTGGCCCGGCGGCGGCGGATCGCTTCGGCCAGCGCGCTGGCGTGCGGCAACCGGTCCGAGGCGGCGGCGTCGACCACGGTCGAGACCCAGCCTTCGACCAGGGCCAGCGCGGTCTCCAGCCGGGCCAGCGCCGCCTTCTGCGCTTCCGTGTTCTCCGGGCGGAACAGCTCGCCGCCGGCCAGCGCGTCCCGCAGCGCCTCGGGGTTGCTCAGGTCGACCTGCGGCATGGCTTCCTCCAGCCGCGACAGGTCGACGGTCATGCCCCGGGCGTACGCCTCGACCGCGCCGAACAGGTGCGCCGTCAGCCAGGGCACGTGGGCGAACAGCCGGTGGTGGGCGGCTTCGCGCAGGGCCAGGTACAGCCGGACCTCGCCCGCATCCAGGCTGAGACCCGCGCCGAACGCGGCCACCCCGGACGGCAGCAGCGCCGCGGTCCCCTTGGGTCCCAGCGGCAGCCCGATGTCGAACGACCCGGTGACCTCGCCGGCCAGCTCGGCCACGGCCGCGCCGACCTGGCCGCCGATCATCGCCCCGCCGACCTGCTTCATCATCGCGCCGAGCCCGCCCAGGGCCCCGAGTCCGCCCATCCCGCCGCCGAAGGCCCCGAAGGCCGACTTCAGCTCCTCGGGGATGCCTTCCATCTGCTCCGGGTCGACCTGCATCATGTTGCTCATGCCGTCCACCACGGTGGCGGCGATGGGCTCGCATAGCTTCGACCAGACCGGGAACGTCGCCTCGACCCACTCCGACCGGCTCCAGGCCGCGGTGGTCTTGATCCCCGACGGGAAGGTGGTGGCCTCTTCCAGCCACAGGTCGGCCAGGCGCAGGGCCTCGGTGACCTCCTGCCGCTGGGGGGCCAGCACGCTGGGGTCACCGGCGGCCGCTACCGCGTGCCGCGCTACGTTCTTAGCCAGGTCCCAGTTGACCGGGCCGCCTTGCCAGGACATCAGATCGGCGAACTGGCGCAGCGCGTCCGCGAACTGCTGGGGGTCGCCGAACGGGTTCGCGGCTCCGAACGGGCCGCCGGACGCCGGCGGCTGGCCGCCGCCTCCACCGGAACCGCCGGAGACCGGAACCGCCGGATCCCCCGGGCGGCTGCTGGCCACCACCGGATCCTCCGGGCTCACCCGGCCGCCCTCAGGGTCGGGCAGGCCGAAGCCGAACGGACGATCAGCCATTTGTCCGTCCTCTCGGGCAGGATGGAAGGGTCATGACGGTCAACGTTATCTCGGGAGCAGCCCAATTTGAGAAACGCACCAGGCCAGGTTCGCCAACGGCGCAGCGGTGGCACGACTGCCGGGGCCACTGCCGGAGCCGTTGACCGTGCCGCGCGCCCGGCCGGGGACGAGCCCACCGCTCCCGCTGACCCACCCGTTCCGGCCGGCTTGTCCGATCTGGACACCCCGGCTGACCAGGTACAGGACACTGCGATCGACCAAACCAGGGCGGCCCAGGTGATCGAGGGTAAGCACCCGGTGGTCGCGGTCACCGGCGCCGCCCGCGGGGTGGGCCGGGCCCTGATCGCCCGGCTGGCCGAGTCCGCCCGGGTCAAGAAGGTGGTCGCGATCGACGACCACCGGGGCGACGTCCGCGGCGTGACCTGGCGGGTGGCCGACGTCCGCGACCCGGCGCTGGCGGGAAGGCTGGCCGGCGTCGACGTGGTGGTGCACACCGACCTGGACCTGGCCCCCGATTCCGAGCACCGGGCCCGGCGCGCCTTCAACGTGCGCGGCGCGCAGACCGTGCTGACCGCGGCCGCGGCCGGCCGGGTCGGCCGGGTCGTGCTGGTCACCAGCACGATGGTCTACGGGGCCAAGCCCGACAACCCGGTGCCGCTGCCCGAGGACACCCCGCTGGCGGCCGACATCGACAGCAGCGTGGCCGGCGACCTGCTGGAGATCGAGCAGCTCGCGGGGCGGTCGCCGCGCGCCCACCCGGGCCTGGAGCTGACCGTGGTCCGGCCGGCCGCGCTGGTCGGCGACGAGATCGACACCATCGTGACCCGGCACTTCGAGGCGCCCCGGCTGCTGACCGTGAAGGGGGCCGCGCCGCGCTGGCAGTTCTGCCACATCGACGACCTGGTGTCCGCGCTCGAGCTGGCCGTGGCGGGCGAGGTCACCGGGGAGTTCGCGGTCGGCTGCGACGGCTGGCTGGACCAGGAACAGGTCTACGAGCTGAGCGGCCTACGCGAGATCGAGCTGCCCGCCAGCCTGACGTTCGGGACCGCGCAGCGGCTGCACCGGGTCGGGGTCACCCCGGCGCCGGCCGCCGACCTGCGCTACGTGGTCTACCCGTGGGTGGTGGACTGCGAGACCCTGCGCCAGGCGGGCTGGCGGCCGGAGTACGGCAACCCCGAGGTCCTGGCGGCGCTGCTGGAGAGCCGGGACGGACGGCACGCGGTGGCCGGCTGCGCATCACCCGCAAGGAGGCCACGATCACCGCGGCCGGGGCGGCGGCTGGCGCCGGTGCGGTGATCGGCACCGCCGCCATCGTGCGCATCGCCCGCCGCCGCCGCAAGGCGCCTGACGCCGCCCGCCGCCACCGGCACCTGACCCGGCTTGACTCCCCCGGTAGAATCGGGCCGGTGAGTGCAGTCCGGCTGATCGCCATCCGCGACACCCCGTTGTCGGTGGATGAGGTGCACCGTGCCGTCATGGCCGACGAGGCGGGCGGGATCGCGCTGTTCGCCGGCGCCGTCCGGGACCACGACCACGGCGCATCGGTCACCGCCCTGAGCTACCAGGCCCACCCCTCGGCCGAGGCCGAGCTGCGCCGGGTGGCCGAAGAGGTCGCGGAGAAGTTCCCCGCCATCGGGGTGGCCGCGGTGCACCGGGTCGGCGACCTGGCCATCGGCGACCTGGCGGTGGTCGTCGCCGTGTCCTGCGTCCACCGCGGGGACGCCTTCGAGGCCTGCCGGATGCTGATCGACGAGCTGAAGGCGACCGTGCCCATCTGGAAGCACCAGCGGTTCGGGGACGGTTCCAGCGAATGGGTCGGCTGCGCGTAGTCTTCCGGTCATGCACCGCCGCACCCTGACGCTGTACATCTCGGCCGTCGCGGTGATCATCGCCATCCTGGTCGCGGAACGGCTGCCCGTTCCCTACGTCATCCTGGGTCCCGGGCCCACGCTCAACACCCTGGGCAAGGACCAGTCCGGGAAGCCGCTGATCACCATCACCGGCCATCCCGTGTACCCGACCAGCGGCCACCTCAACATGGTCTCGATCACCTACGAGGGCGGTCCCGGGCACCAGTTCAACGTGTTCACCGCGCTGCGGGCCTGGCTGAATCCGCACGAGGCGGTCGTGCCGCAGAGCGAGATCTTCGCGCCGGGCCAGTCGCAGCAGCAGGTGACGCAGCAGGACCAGGTGCAGATGACCAGCTCGCAGGAGAGCGCCACCGCGGCCGCGCTGCACCAGGTGGGCATCGCCTACCAGACCGTGGCCGAAGTGGTCAGCGTCAAACCAGGCCTGCCCGCCTACGGCAAGCTCAAGCCCGGAGACCTGATCACCGCGGTGGACGGCCAGCCCGTCACCGGGACCACCCGGCTGACCACGCTGATCAAGGCGCACGCGGGCAAGCCGATCACGGTCACCTTCCGCCGGGGTGGCACGACCATGCACACCCAGCTGACCGCGGAGCAGGTCGGCGGCCGCCCCATCCTCGGCATCGTGGTCCAGGACCAGTACCAGTTCCCGTTCACGGTCACGATCCAGATCGGCCAGATCGGCGGGCCCAGCGCGGGCACGATGTTCGCGCTCGGGATCATCGACAAGATCAGCACGGAGAACCTCACCGGCGGCAAGTTCATCGCGGGCACGGGCGAGATCTCCGCCAACGGGGCGGTGTCCCCGATCGGTGGCATCCAGCAGAAGATGATCGCGGCGCGGGACGCGGGGGCCACCGTGTTCCTGGCCCCCGCGGGCAACTGCTCCGACACCAGTGGCGCGGTCCCGGCCGGGCTGCGGGTGGTCAAGATCAGCACGCTGTCCGGGGCCGTCTCCGCGCTGCAGAACATCAAGCAGGGCAAGCCGGTACCGTCCTGCTGACCGGGAACTATCCGGCCCGCGCGTAAGTTGGTCCGGCGTGTCCTTCCCACCGCTGGTCCCGGCGGGACCGCCGGGCCGCCACGTCGTGTCCCCGGCGCTCGGCCGGTGGTTGCGGCGCGCCTGCTGGATACTGGCGCTGGCGCTGCTGGTCGCGGCCGCGGTGACCTGGACCACCGGCGACTACCTGTGGCTCCGGCAGCTCGGCTTCGCCCGCGTGTTCCGGTCCAGCTACGGCACCCGGTGGGCCGTGTTCGGCGTGACCGGCGGCTTCGTCGCCCTGGTCACCGGGTTCAGCGCGGGCCTGGCCCGGTGGCTGCGCCCGCCGCCGCCCGCCTCATCGCCGGCCGGCACCGTCCCGCGGCCGGCACCGTCCGCCGCCCCCATTGCCGTCCACCCCATTAATTATTTTTAATAAGGTCCCCCTGCCCCCGGTTCCGCCCGCCGTGCGTCGGGCCCGGCTGGTGCTGGACCGGCATGGGGGCCCGCTGCTCGCCGTGCTGTTGACCCTGACCGGGGTGGCCGCCGGTATGGCCGGGATGCGCTCCTGGCTGACCTGGGTCCAGTTCGCCAACCGCACCTCGTTCGGCCGCCGGGACCCGCAGTTCCACCTGGACCTGTCGTTCTACGTGTTCGTCTACCCGTTCCTGCGGCTGGTGCTCGGTTACCTGTTCGCCGCGGTGCTGCTGGCCCTGGTCGTGGCCGTGATCGTGCACGCGGTGGACGGCGGCCTGCGGCTCCGGCCCGGCGACACCCGGGTCAGCGCCGGGGCCCGGGTCCAGCTGTGCACGCTGCTGGGGATCTTCATGCTGCTCAAGGCGGCGGCGTACTGGCTCGACCGGTACGGGATCGAGTTCTCCACCCGCGACGTGATCAGCGGCGGCGCCTCCTACACCGTCGTCAACGCCGTGCTTCCGGCCAAGACCGTGCTGGCCGTGATCGCGCTGCTGTGTGCGGGCCTGTTCTTCGCCGCCGCCCGCCGCCGCGACCCGCTGCTGCCCGCGGTCGGCTTCGGCCTGCTGGTGCTGTCCGCGGTCCTGATCGGCGGGGTCTACCCGGCCGCGGTCGAGCACTTCTCGGTCCAGCCGCACGAACTGGCCCGGGAAACCTCCTACCTGGACCAGCAGCTGGCCGGCACCCGCCGCGCGTTCGGGCTCAGCCAGGTGCAGGCCAGCCGCTATCCGGTGCTGACGGCCCGGTCCTCGGCCCCGGGGCTGCGGCTGGGTCCGCTGGCCACATCCCGGCCGAGCGCTACAGCCGGCACCGCGGTCACCGGGCGCGCCGCCGTGCCCGCCCGGTTCCGGGCCACGGCCCGCTTCTGGCCGGGGAAGACCGCGCCCCTGGGCAACCCGCTGGCCCGGGTCGCCCGGCTGGCCCCGTTCCTCACCCTGGACGGCAACGTCTACCCGGTCGTGACCGGCGGCCAGCTCGACTGGGTGGTCGACGGCTACACCACGACCAGCCACTACCCGGACTCGGCCGGCTACGACGCCACCGCCGCCGCGGCCGGCCGCGGCCACGCCCGGTGGGGCCGGGGCAGGGCCGGGTCGACTACATCCGTGACGCGGTCAAGGCCGTGGTCAGCGCGAGCTCGGGCCGGGTCACGCTGTACCAGTGGGACTCCTCCGATCCGATCCTGCGGACCTGGAGCAAGGCGTTCCCGGGGCTGATCCGGCCGCGGGCGGCGATACCGGCCGCGCTGCGGGCTCAGCTGCGCTACCCGGTGGACCTGTTCGACCTGCAGCGCCAGGTGCTGGCCCGGTACCACGTGACCAGCGCGGCCGCGTTCTACCGCGGGCGGCAGGGTGGCAGGTCGCGGGGGGCGCCCCGGTCTCGCTGACCCTGACCCTGCCCGGCGGGACAGGCGGCCGAGCCCGCCCGCACCGCCGTCTTCACCCGCGCGGGCGGCCGGGAGCTGGCCGCCTACCTGGCCGTGCCCAGCGACCCGGCCGCCCCGGCTACGGCACGCTGCACCTGCTCGAGGTGGCGCCCGGGCCGCCTGCCCGGCCCGGAACAGGTGCTGGCCAGCTTCCGGGCCACCTTGGCCACCGCGGCCACCGGGCCCGCGTGCGGGCCGGCCGCTGGCCGTGCTGCCCGCCGGGAACGGCTTCCTGTACGCCGAGCAGCTGGACCTGATCGCGGCCGGGCGAGGGCCATACTGCAGTCCGTGCTGGCCGGATACGACGGAAAAGTCGGTTTTGGGCCAACGACCCGGGCGGCCCTGGCCGACCTGGCTGCCGGCGCGTGGTCTAGGCCCTAGTCTGGCCCCCATGAACGTTACGGACGCGGTCGCTTTCGCCGGCCACCAGGTACATGTATGCCGCTACCGAGAGGCCGGCGCCCTGCTGCGCTGGCTCGGTCCCGACCTGCACGGCCTGCGGGTCCTGGACGTGGCCGGGGGTGACGGTTACTGGGCCGGGCAGGCCCGCAAGCGCGGCGCGGACGCGGTGAACATCGACATCGCCGGCCAGAAGCTGCTGCGCGGCGCCCAGCTGGCCCACTCGCCCGCCCAGGTGCTGGGCGACGCGCTGCGGCTGCCGTTCCCGGACGGGTCGTTCGACCGGGTGCTGTCGATCTGCGCCATCGAGCACTTCGACGACGGGCCCCAGGCCCTCAGCGAGATCGCCCGGGTGCTGGCCCCCGGCGGCGAGCTGGTCATGTCGGCCGACACGCTGAGCCGCAAGGGGCAGTATCCGGACCTGTTCGCCGCGCACGCCAAGCGCTACCACGTGCAGCGCACCTACACCCACGGTGAGCTGACCGGGCTGCTGGCCGAGCGGGGCCTGGACGTGGCCGAGTACGCCTACCAGTTCCGTTCGGGCTGGTCAGAGCGGCTGTACCTGACCCTGTCGGCCAAGGGCGGCAAGGTCGGCTTCAACGCCGCCGCGCCGCTGGCCGCGCTGGTCGCCGCGTCCGACCGGATCAGCCAGCAGGACCAGGGCGCGATCGTCCTGATTCGGGCCCGTAAGCGCCCGGACAACGCCGCGGAGACCGCCGCGCCCGAGCCCGCCACGCAGGCCGCCACGCCGTGAGCGTCCGCCCCACGGAGGGCGTAGGCTTCGGTGCTGACGGGACATCACAGCGTTGCTGGCCTCCCGAACTGTGAATACGGCACGGAGTGCCCGTTAGGGGTGGAGAGGAGCCGATACGGCCGTGGCGCCTCGTGTGCTTGTTGACGCGACAGAGGTACCGGCTGACCGCGGCGCGCTCGGCCGGTACGTTGACGGGCTGCTGACCGCACTCGGCGCGGCCGGGACCGACCTCGCCATCGCCTGCCAGCGTGCGGACGAGGAGCGCTACCGCCGGCTCATCACCGACGCCCAGATCGCGACCGCCCCGCCGACCATCATGCACCGGGCCGCCCGCCTGGCCTGGGAGCAGTCCGGGCTGCCGGTGCTGGCCCAGCAGGTCAGCGCGGACGTCATCCACGCGCCGCACTACTCGATGCCGCTGCGCCCGGGCCGGCCCACCGTGGTCACCATCCACGACCTCACGTTCTTCACCGAGCCCGAGCTGCACAGCCCGGTGTCGTCGGTGTTCTACAAGTCGGCCATCCGGACCGCGGTCCGCCGCGCGGCCCGGCTCATCGTGCCGTCCAAGGCCACCCGGGACGAGCTGGTCCGGGTCCTGGGCGCCGACCCGACCCGGATCGACGTGGCCTACCACGGCGTGGACCACACGCTGTTCCACCGGCCCGACCCCGAGCAGGTCAGCCTGGTGTCCGACCGCCTCGGCCTGCACGGCAAGCCGTACATTGCGTTCCTGGGCGCACTGGACCCGCGCAAGAACGTGGCCGCGCTGATCAAGGGCTGGGCCGGAGCGGTGGCGGATCTGGACGAGCCGCCCGCGCTGGTGCTGGCCGGCGGCGGGGGCTGGAGCGATGAGGTGGACGCGGCCGTGGCCGCCGTGCCGCCGCACCTGCGCCTGGTCCGCCCGGGTTACCTGCCGTTCTCGATGCTGCCCGGCTTCCTCGGCGGTTCGCTGGTGTACGCCTACCCCAGCCGGGGGGAGGGCTTCGGCCTGCCCGTGCTGGAGGCGATGGCCTGCGGCGCGCCTGTGCTGACCACGCACTGCACGTCGCTGCCCGAGGTGGGCGGGGACGCGGTGGCTTACACCGAGCCCGACGCGGCCAGCATCGAGACCGCACTACGTGGCATGCTGGAGGACCCGGCCGGCCGCGAGGCGCTGGCGCTGGCCGGGCACGCCCGGGCGCAGGAGTTCACCTGGGCGGCCTCGGCCGAGGCGCACCTGGCGTGTTACCGCCGTGCCGTCGAGGCCAGCGCCGACCAGCAGAGCGCCGTCTAACGCCGGGCCCGCGGGCCCTATCACCGACGACCGTGAGGCGACCTACCCATGCCGCGTGAACCACTCGAAGCGATCCTCCTGGTCGGGGGCAAGGGCACCCGGCTCCGGCCGCTGACCCTGTCCGCGCCCAAGCCGCTGCTGCCCACGGCGGGCGTGCCGTTCCTCCGCCATCAGTTCGCCCGGGCCGCCGCGGCCGGCGTCACGCACGTGGTGCTGGCCACCTCGTACCGGGCCGAGATGTTCCGCGAGGCCTTCGGCGACGGTCCGGGCGCTCGGCCTGTCCATCGACTACGTGTACGAGGAGGTCCCGCTGGGCACCGGCGGCGGCATCCGCAACGCGGCCAGCCTGCTGCACGGCGGCCCGGACGACCCGGTGGTCGTGCTCAACGGCGACGTCCTGTCCGGTCACGACCTGGGCGAACAGCTGGACGTGCACCGCAAGGCCGACGCCGCGGTCACGCTGCACCTGGTCGAGGTGCCGGACCCGGCCGCGTTCGGCTGCGTGCCGACCGACCCGTCCGGGCGGGTCACCGCGTTCCTGGAGAAGACGCCGGACCCGGTGACCAACCGGATCAACGCCGGCTGCTACGTGTTCACCCGCTCGGTCATCGACGCCATCCCAGCCGATCGTCCGGTGTCGGTGGAGCGGGAGACGTTCCCCGGCCTGATCGAGGGCGGCCGGACCGTGATGGGCTACATCGACACGGCCTACTGGCTCGACGTGGGCACCCCGGCCGCGTTCGTGCAGGGTTCCCGCGACCTCGTGCTGGGCACGCTGGCCTCGTCCGCGCTGCCCGGCCCGACCGGCCCGGCCCTGGTCCTGCCGGGCGCGTCCGTGGCAGACGGCGCCACCCTGAGCGGCGGCACCACCGTGGGCGCCGGGTCGCAGATCGCCGCGGGCGCGGAGGTGGACGGCAGCGTGCTGTTCGACGGCGTGCAGGTGGGCCCGGGCGCGGTGGTCCGGGACAGCATCCTCGGCGCCGGCGCCCAGATCGACGAGGGCGCCGTCATCGACGGTGCCGTCATCGGCGACCGGGCCGTCATCGGCGCCGGCAACGAACTGGCGCGCGGCCTCCGGGTCTGGCCCGACGTGCGACTGGCCCCGACGTCCGTCCGGTTCTCCTCCGACGCCTGACATGGTTGCTCCGGCGCTGCCTGCGGACCCGGCTCCCGGCCCGGTTACGCAACTCATTTCTCACGAGCCCCAGCAGCCGCGCCCCAGCCCCGAGCCCCAGCAGTCTCCCGAAGCCCCGCCGCGCAGGCCGCACCAGGGCCGGGAGCCCCTGGTACGGGACTGGCGTGCCCCGTTTCCCATCAGGGTGCGCTTGACCCTGTCGGTACACGGGCGCGGCGGCGGTGACCCCACCTACCGGATCGACCCGGTGGGGGCGGTCTGGCGCACCTCGCTGACCCCGGAGGGCCCGGCCACCCTGCGCGTGCTGCCCGAACGCGGCCAGGACATCGCGGCCGCGGCCTGGGGCCCGGGGGCGGCCTGGCTGCTGGACACACTGCCGGAGATGCTCGGTGCCGCCGACCACCGGGACGGTTTCGACCCGGACCCGCACCCGCTGGTCCGCCAGCTGGCCGCCCGGCACGACGGCTTGCGCATCGGCCGCAGCCAGCGGGTGATGGAAGCCCTGGTCCCCGCGGTGCTGGAGCAGAAGGTGGTCAGCATCGAGGCCCACCGGGCCTGGCGCATCCTGCTGACCAAGTTCGGCCGCCCCGCACCGGGGCCGGCGCCGCGCGGCATGCGGGTGTTCCCCCCGCCCCGGGTCTGGGCCCGGATCCCGTCCTGGGAGTGGCACGCGGCCGGTGTGGAGATGGTCCGGGCCCGCACCATCGGCCGGGCCTGCGGGGTGGCCGGGCGCCTGGAGGAGGTCGTCGCCCTCGATGCCGCCGAGGCCAGCCGCCGCATGCAGCTGCTGCCCGGCATCGGCGTGTGGACCGCGGCCGAGACCATGCAGCGTGCCTTCGGTGACCCGGATGCGGTCTCGGTCGGCGACTACAACCTGCCCAAGGCCGTCGGCTGGGCGCTGGCGGCCGGCGCGTCGACGACGACGGCATGCTCGAGCTGCTCGCTCCCTTCGCCGGCCACCGCTACCGGGTCACCCGCCTGGTCGAGCTCAGCGGTCTGCGGCCGCCGCGGCGCGGCCCCCGCATGTCCGTGCGCGACTACCGCCACTTCTGACCGCTGGGCCGCGCGCTACGGGGCGGAGCCTTCCTGGTCGGGCTGGGGGAGCGGACCGGTCCCGCGCGGGTAGTCGGGACCGTCGTACTCGCCTGAGGCACGCTGGACGGTCCGAATTGCGGGGTCGGTGCCGTCGATCCTGGATTCCTCGTAGACGTCGGGCTCGAGGTAGATGACGTGGGCGATGGGCAGCGCCTTACGAACCCGGCGCTCGGCCGCGTCAATGCCGCGGACGATGGCCTCGCCGCTGTCGCCGGCCCGGATTGCGATCTTGGCCGCGACCAGGAGCGAGTCCGGGCTCATGTGGACCGTGCGCATGTGGATGACCCGCTCCACCTCGGGGCCGTCCTGCAGCGCCTCCACGATCGTCTTCTCCGCCTCGTCGCTGGCCGCCTCGCCGATGAGCAGGCTCGTGGTCTCCCGGGCCACCACGACCGCGACGAAGGCCAGCAGCAGGCCGATGGCCACCGAGCCGGCGCCGTCCCAGCGCGAGTTACCGGTGAGCACGGACAGGCCGACACCGATGAACGCGAACACCAGGCCGACCAGGGCCGCCGTGTCCTCCAGCAGGGTCACGATCAGGTCGGGCTCTTTGATCTTCCTGATGAAGGTGATCCAGCCGCGCCCGTGCCGGAGCTGGTTCGACTCCTTGACCGAGACCCGCAGGGACGAGCCCTCCAGCACCGCCGAGATGGCCAGCACGGCGAACGCGATCCAGGCGGTGGTCAGCGGCTCAGGTTTGATGATCTTGTGGATGCCGTCGTAGACGGAGTACGCGCCGCCGACCGCGAACAGCACCACCGACACCAGGAAGCCGTAGAGGTAGCGCTCGCGGCCGTAGCCGAACGGGTGCTCCTCGGTCTCGGCGCGGTCCGCCCGGCTCCGGCCCACCAGCAGCAGGATCTGGTCGCTGCAGTCGGCCAGCGAGTGCACGAACTCGGCCAGCAGTGAAGCCGAGCCGGTGAGCACGAACGCGATCAGCTTGATGATGGCGATGCCGATGTTGGCGCCCAGCGCGGCCAGCACCGCGAGCAGGCTGCCGGACCGTTCCTTCTTGTCGGTCGGCTGCGCCCCCTGCTCGCCGGACCGGTCGACGGCGGTGGCCGTGCGGGCGCCTTCGCGCGGCTGATCGTGAGTCTTGATGCCCGCTTCCTTCCCAGCTGGAGCCTAGGAAATCCGCTCTTTCAGCTCCTGGATGATTTCGATCGGCGTCGGGTCCACACCGGTGGCAATGCCCAGGTAGACGGTGGCGTAATCGATGAGAGGCACCACACTGGCGAACCGCTGCAGCGGATGCTCCCCGGTCATCGGCAGCTCGGTGACCCGGATCCCCCGCGCGGCGGCCAGCTCAGCCGACGCCTCGCGCCGCCGGGCCACTTGCGGGTGCTCGGCCGGGTCGGCCAGCAGCACCAGCCGCTGCGGGAAGCCGGAACTGGCCTCCAGCGTGGTCCCCGGCGCGAACGGCCCGTCGAACGCCACCACCTGATTGTGATTGGCCTCCGGCAGTTCCCCGGGGATGCCCGGGTACTTGGCGTTCTCGTTGAGCTGGGCCGCGAAGCGCTTGGCCGCCACCGCGGCCAGCGGTGAGCTGCCCCAGATCACCGGCAGCGTGCCCATCAGGTCCAGGGCCATCGACTTACCCGGGTTGACGAACGACTCGCTGGTCGGGCGGCACTGGAACGCGATCTCCTCCAGGCCCGCGGCGACGCTCTCGTACACCTCTTCGCCCACGTCGACCAGGCCGATCTGCTCGGCCACGGCGATCAGGGGGATGCACAGGCTCCACAGCGTTGACCGGGGCATCCCGGCCGAGACCACCGGGATGAAGGGCGCCCGGGCCTGGGTGGCCACGTCGGCCAGCGGTGACCCGGCCGCGCCCACGCCGACCAGGTGGCAGCCGCGGCGGACCGCCTCGGTCGCCGCGCCCAGCGTCTCCTCGGTCGACCCAGAGCAGGAAACCGCGATGACCAGGTCGGTCGCGCCAACCCAGCCGGGCAGCTGGTACCCGTGCGAGGTGATGATCTGGGTGGCGTTACTGGTGCCGCAGACGGCGGCGAGCACGTCGCCGGCGATGCCGGAGCCACCCATCCCCGCCACCACGATGGCCCGGGGCCGGTCGGCCCCGGTGACGGGGGACAGGTCGACCTCGGCGCAGGTACGCACGGCCGACCGGACCTGGGCCGCGGACGACGCCACCTGGCGGAGCATGCCGCCGGGATCGGCCGCCTCGACCAGGTTGTGACCGTCTCTGCGGGTGCTGTAGGTCGTAGGTTTAGCCCGTGCTAGCGCAAAGAGTCGTGGACGCCATCCCCGTTCCTCGATGCAGCAATCGGCAAAGACCTCCGCCGCGTATTAAGCCCAAGCACCCGCCGCGTCACCGTCTAAGCGTCTGGCTGCATGGTCAGGATCGTCCATTGCCGGACATGGCTCCGAATTCGTCCGGGAAGTGCTTTGCAGCTCGCGGCCCACCAGCAACATTCGCAGACAAGGGGTGGGGCTGCTCCGTGTTAGCCACGATATCTGCAGAAATCTGAGTATAAACTATTTCAGTAGGCATAGTGCACAGAACGCGTGGGATACGTTTGACGGTATCAGCGACGCGATTCATGTTATGATTTGGATTTGATCCGGTGAGTTCTTTCACTAGCCGCTCTGGGTGCAGCCCGGTAGGGCCGTTGTGCCCGAGGCCCATGACTGCTCTCGGGTGCCAAGGTGCCGTCCGGCCGGGCTGACGGCTGTTGACGGCGGGGATGGGAGGACAGCGTGCCGACCGCGCAGCCACTCGCCGATGTGGTTATCTCCTGTGTGGCCGAGAACCGGCCGCGCTGGGCACAGAGGCTTTACAACCTGGCGCTGTCATTGCGGACCTTCGGCGGCACGCTCGCTGACGCTCCACTGCGCGCGTTTTTCGTGGACGGGCTGGACCCGCGGTTCCAGGAGAGGCTCGCACCGCTCGGGGTGCACTGCAGCGTGATCCCCGGCTTTCCAGCGCCAGTCCCCAAACCAACAAGCTGCGCATGTTCGAGGACTTCAGCCGCCAGCCCGGCGGCATCTTGGTGGCGCTGGATTGCGACGTAGTGGTGATGGACGATTTCTCCGCGAGCCTGTCGCCCGCCGCCGTCTGCGGTGTCCCAGCGATGATGTCGCCGTTGCGGCCACCGCAATGGCAGGCGCTGCTCGCGTCCCTCGGCATGCGGCCGGACGGCCGCGGCGTCAAGACCGTCGGCACCGGAGAGGAGCTCCCCGTCCCCTATCTCAATAGCGGCGTCCTGTTCATGCCCTGGCAGCACTGCGCCAAGCTGACCGGCCTCTGGCGCCGCTACGTTGACGCCCTGCTCGAGCTTCATGCCGTGCTCGGGTGGTCAGCACGGGTCTGGTATTACCTGGATCAGATCGCCCTAGCATGCGCGCTGGTGGCTGGCGAGATCCCGGTGCAGACCTTGGACGTCTGGCACAATTTCCCCACCCATCAGAGGGTGCACGCAAGCGCGCTGCAGGCGCCCGCAAGCCTGCGGATCCTCCACTACCACCGGAACTTCCGGGCATCGGGGCACCTTAAGCCGGGCCTCCCTCCCCCCGGTTGAGAAAGCGGTCGGGCGCTTCAATGCAGCCTTGACGCAGGCGCTAGGTGAGGACAGCTTGGAGAATGTGCCGTGGTGACCGCAACACCTGCGGGCACCGGGCCGGCCACACCATGGTGTTCGTGGGCGGCCTGCACCGTAGCGGCACCACCCCGCTCGCCCGGTGCCTGGCTGCCCACCCGCAGGTGAGCGGCTTCCGCAACACCGGGGTGCCCGCCGACGAGGGCCAGCACTTGCAGCCGGTTTACCCGCCGGCCTGGGTCTTCGGGGGGCCCGGCCGCTTCGCCCAGGCCGTCGGCGCCCACCTCACCGAGCGATCCGGGTCGGCAGGCGAGGACGCCGGCGAGCGGCTGTTTGCGGCGTGGCGGCGCTGGTGGGACCTGTCCCGGCCGGTCCTGCTGGAGAAATCACCGCCGAACCTGCTGGCCAGCCGCTTCCTGCAGGCTGCATTCCCTGGAGCGCGCTTCGTCATGGTCGTACGCCACCCGGCGATCGTGGCGCTGTCGACTGCCAAGTGGTGCCGACGCAGCCTCGGCGGGCTATTGGACCACTGGTTCTACGCCCATCAACTGCTTGAGGCAGACGCCCCACACCTGGAGCACCTGCACGTGGTCAAGTATGAGCACCTGATCCGCGAGCCGGAGCGCGTCATGGCTGACGTGGCTGCCTTCCTCGGTCTGGAGGGGAAGGTGCCCATCGCGGACATCGACCCGTCACGCAGCGTCGGCTACGAGCGCCGCTGGTGGCAGCTTGCCGTCAGCGGCCCGGCAGCCAGCGCAGACTTCGACGAGCTCGTTCGCTGCTTCCAGGCCGCCGCCGAGCACTACGGCTACAGTCTGCTGGATCTCCACCGCGCAGACCCGTTCCCGGCCGCACGGCGCCGCCGCCCCGCGGCGGGCGGCGGTCAGCCTCTCAGCGGGAAGCGCCGAAAGTACCAGTCGTCGTCGTAGCGGCGCGCCGCCCGCACTGCCTCGCGCCTCGTCCAGGCGTCGCTTGCCAGCACCCGGGCGCAGGCCTCGGCGAAGTGGGGGTTTGGGGCCAGGGCGGCGACTAGCCGGCGCAGGCGGGACTGGTTGAAATGGACGATTCCCAGCCGCAGCATGTTGTGGAGCATGTCCGTCCAGTGCTGGAAGTCGTGCTCGGGGCGGAACAGGTGGGCAGCCTCCACGATCGGCACCACCACGCACTCGTACCCGTAGGTCCACAGCCGCAGGTTGAGGTCAGGGTCCTCCATGCCGTAGACGCGCATCCCGGCGTCGAAGCCGTCTAGTTCCTCGAACAGACGGCGACGGATCGCCATGAAGCCTGCGCCAACCAACGGCACCGCGAACGGACGATCGTCCAGGCAGGTACCCCAGGCGCAGTTCAGCGCGTGGTCGACGAAGCGCAGGCCGTAGCCTTTGGAGTCAGGGTGCTCCATGTCGACGATGACGGCGCCGGCGACCCCCACCGTCGGCTCTCGCAGGACCGCGGCGAACTGTTCGGCCCAAGCGCCCCCGACGGTGATGTGGGCGTCGCTGAAGACCAGGAATTCACCACGGGCCTCGGCCGCGCCGAGATTACGGCTGGCGACCGCGCCGAGGCGGACCGTTGGCCGGAGGCACCGTACGCGCCGGTCCCGGAGGGAGAGGGATTCGGTGCTGCCGTCGGTCGAGCAGTCGTCCACTACGATGAGCTCCCCGTCGGCGGGCAGGCCCTCCAGCAGAGAGTTCACCGTCCGCAGCAGGTAGGGGCCTTCGTTGTAGCTCGGGACGACCACGCTGACGGTCGGCTCTGCCCCGATCATGTCCTGCCCTCGGACTGCGGTGGCGTTCGTGCGCTGGTGAACGCCGCGATGCCGAAGCGATCTAGGAACCAGGCGTCGTCGTGGACCGCCTGTGCCTGCACCGCCGCCCGCCGCTGGCCGACGTCGCCGTCGACGACGCGGGCCATGGCGGCGGCGAAGCGGTAGCGTCCTTGGAGCGCGCGCACAAATAGCCGCAGGCGTGCCTCGGCGAGGTGCGCAATGCCGAGGCGGAGCCGGTCCTGCAGGGCCGCCTGGTCGGCGGGACCGCCCGGCGGCGTGGCTGTTGGCTGCACGGTGACGGCCGAGCCCGGCGCCACCCGGCACTCGTAGCCGCAGCGCCACAATCGCAGGCACAGCTCGACGGCCGCCCCGCCGCGGCGCAGCATGCCTGAGTCGAAGCCGCCGAGTGCGGCGAAGACCTCGCGGCCCACGGCGAGGCAATGGCCGGTGAGCAGCGGTACCGCCTGCGGGCCGGATCTGCGGCAGCGCATCCGACGGAGGTCTAGGGCGGCGTTAGTCCAGCTGAGCCCGGCGACGCGTATGTCAGGGTGCGCTAGCAGCACTTGCCCTGGACCTGCGGCACCCACCCCGGGCCGCGCGAGCTCCGCTGCGAGCGCGGCCGCCCAGCCTCGGTCGACGAGGAGCTGCGGAGCGGGGAACACTAGCACCTCGCCGACGGCCACGCCGGCACCGGCGTTCCACTTCCAGCCGCTATACCGAGCGGGCGACAAAGGCGCAGCAGCCGCACCCCCCGGTAGTCAGGACCAAGAAGTCAGTCGCCGTCGTCGGGAGCGGTCGTCGACGACCACAGTTCCGCCCAGGAGTCGCGGCGAGCAACTGGTCGACCGTTCGCCGCAGCGTGGCGCCGTTGTTGCCACTGGCCAGGACGATGTCACCTGCGCCCGCGCGGGCGGCGGCCGCACGGCGCGGTGACTGGGACTCGTACAGCACTACAGGAAGCTTTCTTCGTCGGTGTCGAGCAGCAGAATCTCGCCGGTCATCTGTCCCTGGTCCAAGCGCACGATGCTGTCCAACACCCGCTGGGTCGGCACAAGCTGCGGAAGGTGTTGGGTGCCGTGGCGTTGACGCGGACGTTCAGCAACCGGAACTCGCTCGCCAGGTGGATGGTGAGGAAGTTGAGCGCCGCCTTGGAGGTGCCGTAGGCGGCCTGGTTGAGACCGTGGTAGACATACAGGCCAGCAGTGCTGGACACGTTGACGATGTTGCGGTTGCGCGCCCTGTTCTCCTCTGGCCGGTTCTGGAGTCAGGCGCGGGCGACCGCAAGAGCTAGCCGCGCCGGCGCCGAGGACGTTGGTTGCCAGGTGGCGCTCCAGGCTGGCGGGAATAGCTGCTGGTCGAGCGCGCGTTCGCGAGTGGAGCAGGCGGCGCAATTCACCAGCAGGTCGATCCGGCCGAACCGGGCCAGGGCAACCTCGACCAGCCTAGCTATGTCGTCATCGCGGGTGAGGTCAGCCTGGACGGTGAAGACCGGGTGCTCGTTCTCGCCTGACTCGGCCTCTGGCGCCAGTGGGTCGGCGAGGCTCGAGCACTGGGAGACCAACTGCGGGAACCTCGAGTGATAAACGGCGACAATGTCGTACCGGCTGGCGTTGCGGCGGCAGAAAGCGGTCCCCAGCCGCCCGCTCGCCCCTGTCAGCAGGCACACCCTCTTCGGCACGATGACCTCCACGGATCCCCGCGTACCGCTGGTAGCCCACAATCGCGTGCTCGCCCCACCGTCGCACGACGTCCTGCTTGGGCCGGTGCAACCAGAGCACGACGCTGTTCCGCGGATGCCGACGGTTGGAGATGAGCCGTGGTAGGAGAACGGGGTGCACTCGAAGGCGAGCAGCGAGTTGTTCACCGGCGGCACCACCGCGGCAGCCTGATCGATGGGGTCGGATGCATTGCGGTACAGCCCGGTCATCCCGCCATCGCCCGGCGACCAAGGCGGATCGTCTAGGTAGAAGATGGCCGCCGCCGCCCGCACTGTTTCCACGGCGGGGCGGTGGGACGGAGAATGCAGCACGCCGCTGGTGTACTCGCACTGCGTCGGCTCTGCCAGCCGGATGCCGTCGCCGTCGACCTCGCCGGGGAACCAGCCGGGATTCAGGTCGTTGTGGGGGAAGCCGTCGGCGCTGCCGACGAGATGGTGATGCAGGCCGCAATTGACGTGACCGGTCGCCTCGACCCGCAGCAGACTCGCCAGCATGTCGTGCCACGGGCGGGAGGCGAACAGCCGCAGCGGGCCGTCGTAGTCGGGGGTCAGTGTGCGCCCGTGGATGTCGTGGCCCTGCAGGTAGCTGCCATTTCGCGGCCGAGCAGTTCGCGGAATCTCGCACGAGCTCCTCGTATAGGTGCTCGCGCAGCACGTCGCGGGCGACGATGTGCGGGAACGGCTCGCTCCGCCGCCACCATCGGCGGTTTCGCAGCACCTCATCTAGGGGCAGCCGGGGTTCGTCATCTAAGCCGTCCGCTACACCGGCGCCAGCACGCCGTCCCTGGGAGCGGGCGGCCGGACGCGGAAGAAGAAGGTCTGGTAGAGCCGGCCATTGGCGAGGCTGGTACCCCAGCCCGCGCGCCGCTGTGCGGGATGCCCCAGGGCAAGCAGCAGCCGGTTCGGTACGTTGCCGAGGTCATCGATCAGTTCCCAGTTCTCCTTGGGGGTCATCCAGTCGTAGTTGTGCGCAGGGTCGACGTTGCGCCACAGCTTCAGACCGCCGCGCAACGGGGCGTCCTGGGAGAGATAGATCAGCCCGGCCCAGCCGTCCATTCGCCCACCGATTCCAGTGTCGATCACGTGGTTGTGGACCCCCTTGCCGAGTTCCTGGCCATTGTCGGGCTTGAAGTGGAAGGAACAGTTCCATAGGCAGGAGGTCGCCTGCCGACGATGCAGCGGGCGCGGCTTGCCTTCCCCGTCGACAGGGAAGGGGAGGTTCCACTGGTCCAGGTCGATGCAGTCGCCGGTGAGGGACTCGAGGACGACGATGAGCTCGAACGAGGATTTGAAGGGGCACTCGTGGCGGGCTTGAATCGCGTCGCCATCCAGGTACTGCGACGCTGGCCGGCACGGACGTCCGCCTCCAGTTGGTAGGGATAGTAGTAGCGCTGCTTCAGCGCGTATTCGCGAACGGCGGTCGGGTTGGCATAGAAATTGTCCACGATGATGACGCTGCTTCGCATCGGCACGTTCCTTTTCCTCGCGATTGACCGGATGGCCGCTGTGCCGGCCGTCTCGGCCTCGTATCGGCGCGCCCATGCCTCGGTGACCGTGCCGCCCAGCTTGCGGAGTCGCGGCGAGGGGATGGGCGCGTCTGGCCGCCACACGCCGAGATGGCGCAGCACCCTTGTGACGGTGACGTCGTAGTTGCTGGTCAGCTCCTCATAGGTCACCAGCAGCGGGCGGGCTCCGCAGGTCTCGAAGTAGCGGTCCCACGCCGCCTCCCAGCTGCGCAGCCACTCAAGCAGCCAGTCAATCCGCTCCCGTTCGTAGCGAGGGTCGCAGCCCGTGGCCCGGTGGCGAGGATCGTCGCCGGACGACCAGATGTTGGTCGTGTTCGCTCGGTGGAGCGAAATCGCCTGGCGGAGCTTGTCGCGCCGGACCAGACGCACATAGCGGGTGCCGTGGAACTGGCCGCCCAGCAGGTCGCCCTGGCCGGCAGGACAGCAGGCGGCACCTGCCGGAGTTGCTCCTCCACCTGCTGGAACTGGCTCCAGTGGCACTTCAGCCCGAATACGCCGTTAGGGGTGGTCCCGATGAGCTGGATCTCGGTTAGGAAGCTATCGAAGCCGGGAGACGGCTGGCGCAGGCGTTCTTGCACCGGGGACGCCTGCCGGTTCCCAGCGGTCTAGGCGGTGCAGGCGGTGTTGAAACCGGAGCCTTCCGACCCGCTGGAAACGCTCGAACCAGTCAGGCCGGAAGTACTCCTCCGGACGCCCGGCCAGCCCTGTCCGCCACAGCCCCTCTGCCAGCAGCCAGCTCCCCGACCGCGGGAGAGTGCAGATCAGCATCGAGGTGTGGGGAGGCTGGCCGGGCGTCCATAGGTCGACCACGCTGGCTCCTTCGAGGTGGAGGCTAGGCGCCCTGGCGCCGCCCTCGCCGTGGCGTATAAGGCTGTTGGCTGCGGCGTCGTGGGGCTTTTACCTCAGGAGGCCCCTCGGCTCCGCCGCCATCTTCGTCCTTGACGTTATGGACCAGCAGCCGGGACTGGCCGACGAGGAAGTTGTGGAGGCCCTCCACCTCCAAGTTGAAGACTGGCTGGATTCCTGGGCTGCGCTGAACGTCCTTCAGCTCCTGCCAGCGGCCGTCGCTGCGCAGCACGCGATCGCCTGCGGAGAGTTCGCGGGCGGCCACCCAGCGGCCGGTGTAGAAGCGGTGGGCTGGCGTGCAGCCGATCACCTCGTCCCCGAAGTCAAGCTCGAGAGTCTCGATCGCGTTGACCCGGATTACCTTGCTTACCTTCTGGACGCAGACTGCGCCGACGTTGAGATCGAGCGCGAGTACCGCGTCGCCCGCCTGCAGTCGGTCGATAGGGACGCCACCTCGCTCAGAAGCCACGGGGGTGTCAGCTACGAAGCATCCGCCGCCGGGGCCGCCGGGGCCGCCCGGGCCGCCGGGGCCGCCCGGGCCGCCGGGGCCGCCCGGGCCGGGGGGTGGCGGAGGGGGAGGCGGTGGTGGTGGTGGCGGAGGAGGAGGCGGCGGCGGTGTCGGAGTCGGGGTGGGTGTCGGGTGGGTGTCGGTGTGGGTGTCGGTGTCGGTGTCGGTGTCGGGGTGGGTGTCGGTGTCGGTGTCGGGGTGGGTGTCGGTGTCGGGTGTGGGTGTCGGTGTCGGGGTGGGCGTCGGGGTGGGTGTCGGGGTGGGTGTGGGGTGCGGCGTGGGTGCGGGGTGCGGGGTGCGGGGGGTGCGGCGGGTGCGGGGGGTGCGGCGGGTGCGGGGGGTGCGGCGGGTGCGGGGGGTGCGGCGGGTGCGGCGGGTGCGGCGGGTGCGGCGGGTGCGGCGGGGTGCGGGGGCGGAGGAGTGCCCGCGAGGGCGTTAAGCAGCAACATGCCGTTCGGGCTGCCGAGGCCGCTGCAGGCGTCCCAGCCAGGACCGGCGCTGTAGTCGCCGTTGCTGCCGGACACAATATCCCGGAAGGCGCCGGGCGATTTGTAGACTTTGGGGTTCGCGGGAGCCACCATCGCGCCCACGGACTGCTGGATCAGCGCGAACAGCCCGGCCGACAACGGCGCGACCGCACTGGTTCCTCCGAACACGAGGGACTGCCCGTCGACCAAGATCTGGTACCCGGTTGACGGGTCCGCGTCGGCCGCCCAGTCCGGGACCCCACGGCCGTGATGGCCAGCGGGGTTGGTGGAAGTCGGGTTGATAGTCGCCTGGTAGGCGGGGACCGGGAAGACGTTACTTACACCGCCGCCGGTCGCCCCGTCGCCCGGGTCGTTCCAGACCGTCTCGCTTGTGATAGTGCCGCCACTGGCAACCAGGCTTGTCCCGCCGCAGGCGACGACGAATGGGCTTGAGGCGGGGAAGTCGACGTGCGCCAGCCCGTCGCCTACTGCATCGCCGGAGCCGCTGTCGCCGGCCGCGACGAAGGCGGTGACGCCGAGTAGCGTCCCGGCCTTGAAGGCCTGGTTCATTGCCGTGCGCGACTGGCCTGACCATTGCGACTCACTCATTCCCCAGCTGATGGAGAGCAGTGACGGGTGGTTCACGTTGTCATGGATCGCCGCGTTGACCGCGTTGATGAAGCCCTTGTCGGTGTTGGGGGCGAAGTAGACGACAATCTTGGCTCCTGGCGCTATAGCGCCGGCGACCTCGATGTCCAGCAGCACCTCACCGTCGGCCGAGTTCGGGTTACCGATCGGCTGGTTCGTGGCCCCGTCGACCGACACCACGACTACCTGCGGTTGCGGGCTTACGCCCAGGCTCGTGAAGTACTGCTGCAGGTCGGCCTGTTGGAAGCCGCCACCGAGTTCGATAATCCCGATCGTCTGGCCAGTGCCATTCACCCCGGTCGGAAAGTTGTAGATATGGGCTAGGTCCAGCGGTGTGAACGACCCGGCCGGGCCAGCGGCAGGGCGGAAGCGAGGAGTCCCCGGCCGGATCCGAAAGTGCGGCTCGGCCTGCGGCCGGTTGTCCAGGCCGAAGACCGCCTGCACGGACGGGGCAAGCCAGTCCGGCACATATAGCGGTCCTTGTCGGCCGCGGATGATCCCGGTCGGCGACCGGTACAGGGCGAGCTCCGCCCCAAAGGCGGCACTCATCCTGGCGACGGTGCCGCTCAGCTCGACGATGCCGACGCGCGGGATAGACGTTGAGCACGTCCAGGTTATTGTTCTGCGCGAACCGCCTGACCTTCTCGATGTCGCTGGGGTTGGCGCCGAACCGCTCCCGGAAGTCCGTCCGGCTCAGATGCCGACGGCCCGGCTGCGCGGCTAGGGCGGCGAACTGCTCGTCCATCTGACGGTCGCGTCCCCGCAGTAGCACCGAGACGCGAATCAGCTCGGCGGGGGGCGGAGGGCCAATCTGCGGCAGCGAGAGCGCTCGGCGATGGCTGCGCGAAATGGGGACGTGATTGGGTCGGACTGGCATTGGTCCTCTCCTTCTTGCACCGGTCGGTCACCGGGGCAGCGCTCCAGCCGACTGGCGAGGCGGCAGCCCCTTTTGCGGATGCTCCCTGCCACCCGTCACAGGAGCGTCACTCCGTGCCGGCGCCTGACGCCGCCGGGCGAGAATCGAGAAGAAGGACGGGAGGTAGCCGGCAAGGTGCTCCTGGCTGCCCGGAAGTGCGGCGGCGTTGGTGAAAGGCTGCTCGGCGAAGCCGGTCACTACGAACCCGGCCGCGCATACGCTCCCGATCAGATCCCCGATGGAGTGAATGTAGTGTTGGCACGTCGCTGCGCCGTCGTGGGTGTCCGCGGTCCATATCAGGCCGACCCCGCGGCTCGGCCGGTGTACGATCCGATACGCCTCGCCGTCCCAGGGCCGCGCCTCGGATAGCTGCATCTGCACGGGGTTCCAGTGCTCGGAGTGGTATAGGCCACCTGGAACCAGCACCCGGGCGACCTGCCGGTAGCAGCGGCCCACGTCGGGCACGTAGAGTGTGGATACCGGCTGGTAGACCATGTCGAAGCAGCGTCCGCCGAGCACCGAGAGGTCCAGCATGTCGGCCTGTACGCAGGCAAGCGCCAGTCCGTACCGGTCAGCCACCTCGCGATCCCGCCGCAGTTGCTCGGCGGAGAGGTCGACCACGGTCACGTCGTAGCCGAGGTAGGCGAAGAGCGGCCCATGGCGACCGCCGCCGGCCGCCAGGCACAGGACCGAATTCAGCCGACGCCACGGAAGCCAGCCGTGTGGGTCTAGCAGCGCCCTGGCACGGACGAACTCGCCCGGCCCGCAGGGAGTAGACAGCTCGCAGCCGGCGCGCGCCAGCCGGTCCCAGCCATCCTGGTTAACGGTGCGGTAGTCCTCGTCCACCGCTGGCTACCGCTGGATGCCCGGCTGCTGCCAGTGGTAGTCATTGGGGAAGGCGAAGTTGGTGAAGCTCGCCGAGATGCTCGTGTCCAGCGAGCGGACGTGGTGCCACCAGCCGACGGGTATGAAGATGGCGTCGCCGGCCTCAAGCGTCACATCGGCTGGCTCGGCCGCGGCGAACAGCGGATGGCGCTGCAGATCAGGCTGTTCGAGGTCGACCTCGCTGTAGACCGATAGGTCGTTGTAGACGAACGGCAGCTGCAGCGACGGGATGAGGAAGACGCGCTTGCGCCCGAAAACCTGCACGAGCAGAACGTTCATGACGTCGTGGTGCAGCGGCGTGACCGTGCCTGACGGGCCGAACCAGAGAAAGACGCGGCCGCCAGTCTGGTCAGCGGCCAAGAAGTCGGGCAGCGGGCGGAGGTGATCGAGCAGGTGGCGGACGCCGGGAAGGTCCAGAAAGTTGTTGTTTGCCACCATGTAGCAGTCGTTGCTCGATCCAGCCGAGGTCACCATGGCGGCGTAGTCGGCGAAGCGGATGCGCTGCTTGTGGGCTTCGGAGTTGAGCTCGTAGCGGCTGTCCGCCTCCCGTCCCGTCATTACCTCCACCAGCTCGTCGCCGCAGTGATCGAGCAGGAATTCCGGCGTCCAGGACGAGAACGCTGGCCAGTTGCGCGCTAGGCCACCGAACAGCACCGGCCGGTTGCGGGCATAGTAGGCGTGCAGGAACTCATCGGCGCCAACATGGCCGCGCCGCTCGATTGTCCCGGGCGGCTCGGTCAGGCGGGCGAGCGCGGCGTAGACGCCAAGCAGTGACTCGGTCTTGCGCAGCCGCTCAGCGACCCAACTCCCGGCCTGGTAGATCGGGGTGAGGGCGATCCGTTCTGCCTCCCGCTCGACTTCGGCGCGGTCCTCCCCGACAGCCACCAGAGCGTCGACGAGCGCTTGGTGATCCAGGCCGAGCATGAGGTTCTCGGCGAGCCAGCGCCGCCACTCGGGCGGCAGCCGGTGCTGTCTCTTGTCCGGGCTGAGGGTCTTCATGCCACCTCCTCGGCGGGCGAGCGGATTAGGCGTAGCAGGCAGGTCCGAAGCGCTGGAAGAACCAGCGATCCTGGTAGCAGCAGAGGGCGTCAACCTCGGCGCGGCGGCGGCCGATGTCGGCAGCAAGGACCTGGGCCATGGCGGCGGGGAAGGCCGCGTGGTGACGGAGGGCGGCCACCAGCTGGCGGAGGCCCTCGGCACCGAGGTGCAGGGTCGCCATGCGCAGCAGGTTGTGCAGGAAACCCGTCGGGTCGACCCGCTGCTCGGCGCGGAAGCGGTGGGCAACCCTGGCCCCTGGCACCGATAGGCAGGTATAGCCCATCCGCCAGAGGCGCATGCAGAGTTCGAGGTCCTCGGACCCGTAGCCGCTCATGCCATCGTCGAAGCCACCGGCGGCTTCGAACACCTCGCGGCGGGCCGCGAGGAAGCAGCCAGTCAGCAGCGGCACCGGGAAGGACTCGTGGTGGCCCGGCTCGACGACCCAGCGCACGTTCAGGGCCGTGTCATCGAAGGTGAGCCCATTGACCGTCCGTTCGGGATGGCCGAGATGTCCGACGAGCGGATTAGCCGCGCCGGCCTCTGGCGCGTCCAGCGCCGCCCGCAGTACGGGCAGCCAGCCGGGCGCCGGGTCAACGTGGGCGTCGCTGAAGACCAGCAACCGGCCGCGCGCCAGGCTGGCACCGAGGTTCCTGGCCCTGGCGATGCCGAGCGCCCGGGGCGGCCGGACGACCCGCAGACGCGGGCCGGGGTCGAGGGCGTCTGCGCTGCCGTCGCTGGAGCCGTCGTCAACCACGATGATCTCTGTGTCGGAGTCAGTGGTGGCGGCTAGGCGGTCGATCGTGGCGCGAAGCCAGGTGCCTTCGTCGCGGCTGATCACTACCACGCTGGCCGTCGGCGGCTGCAAGCCGTCCGAGTGCCTGGGCGCGAACAGGCGGATGCGGGAGGCGGGCGGGCGGCCCAGCAGCTGCTCGTGCGGCTGGACCAGGCCGTGCGCGAGCCGCTGCTCGGCAAAGAAGCGTTCCGTGCTGGGAGTCTCTGGCCCCAGGTCCGGAACCGCGAGCCGGTAGTGGGCGCCTCGTGTGGCGTCGAGCACGCCGGCGAGCCGACATTGCTCGGGCGACATGTCCGTGTCGGCATCCGGGTCATGGCGGCTGTGGCAATTGTGGCGCAGCTGGCCGGAAAGGTAGCCGGACGCCAGGATCGCCCTGTTGGCCTGAATCGGGTTGCCCGCCTGGGCGAGGAACTCGGCCGCTGCCTGGCACCAGGCCGCCGGGTCCGCTATCAGTTCCTCATAGGCCGAGACCAGCACGGGCAGGCCGGTGGCCTGGCGTAGCGCCTCACGCAAGTACCGCTCCCAGAGGGCCAGGCCGGCGAGCTTAGAGAACTGGTTGCGTGCGGTGAGCGAGGCGCACACCTCAAACGGGTTGCGAACCATGAGGATGACCGCTGGGCGGACCGCGAGGGCCTGCAGCCAGAACGAAAGGGTCAGGCAGTTGCGCGGGTCCTTCCAGGTCCAGTACGGGCCGCCGTGGACGGCGCGGAAGCGGCGGCGGGCGGCGTCGCCGTACGCCTCGGCCGCCGCCGACCAGTCGTGCCCGGCTGGCGGCGGGCACCACCAGGCCGCCCCCGCGTCGGCGAGCCGGCGGTCATTGGAGCGCACCAGCGAGGCGCTCTCCCATATGCCCCGTTCATTACCCCTGCGATCGTTGGTCAGGTCGGCCGGGTCGCAGGTCGGCAGGCCGAGCAGGCTCGTCATCCGCGCCGCCGCCGAGGTGCCGCTGCGGTGCATCCCGAGTATGAGAACGCTCACCGCATTAGACCAGACCCGCGCGGCGTCACTGCAGTGCCTCGATCCTGAACCGGCGGAAGAACCAGTCGGTGTCGCGGCGGCAAGCCGCCGCCACGACCTCCCGCCGGATCCACGCGTCGCTGTCCACCACCCGGGCATAGGCGCCGGGCAGCGCCGGGTTGGCGGCGTACTGGTCGAGGACGCGGCCAAGGGCCCGCTCGCTGAAGTGCACCACCGCGAGCCGCAGGACGTTGTACAGCGTGGTGTCCCAGTCCACCCGGTAGGGGAAGCGGGGACGGAACAGGTGGCGGACCTGGGAGGCCGGCGCGACCACGCAGCGGTGGCCCATACGCCACAGCCGTAGCGACAGCTCGGCGTCCTCGAGCCCCCAGGTGTCCAGGCCCTCGTCGAACCCGCCTATGCTGCGGAACAGCTCATGGCGGACGGCGACGAAACAGCCGCAGAGCATCGGGACGGCGGCGCCCCGCGCCGGCCGACGGCGCAGCCACACGGTGGTCAGGGTCGGCTCCCGCCAGGTAAAGCCGTATCCGGGCTCGCCGCCCGGTCCCATCGGGCGTATCCCAGGCGCCGCCGCAGCCGCGCCGCCAGCCAGGATAACGGCACGGAGCGGCTCCAGCCAGCCGGGGTCGGCGGCGACGTGAGCGTCGCTGAAGACGAGGATCTCGCCGCTGGCGGCGCGCGCCCCGTAGTTGCGGGCGCCCGCAACGCCCAGCCGCCGAGGCGGCCGGACCAAGCCGACCTCCGGGTGGCCGGCGAGGAAGTCGGTGCTGCCGTCGGTGGAATGGTCGTCGACCACAATGAGCTCGACCGAGGGTTGGAGGGTCCGCGCCAGGCCGACCACAGTCTGCTGGAGCCGCTCACCCTCGTTATGGCTCACCACGATGACGCTCGCGGGAACGTCAACGCTAGGTTGCATCGGCTGGTCCGTCCACTGAAGGTCGTCGCCACACGGGACGTGTCAAATATGGTCAGCGGGCGTCACCGGTCCGTCACCGAACACGTCACGCCGACCCGAGGCCTTCGGGCGCCGCTCGTGCGGTACCTGGTCCAAGGGACCTCGGATCGGCGACGGCACGGCCATCACTACGGCCGATCACGGCCGGGACATGATCTTGGGCCGGTCGGGTGATGCGACCGTGATGACCAATTTCGAAGCTGGGCCTATGAAGGCAGATACTCGCGAGCGGTCCGAGGCCCTGCTGCTCCGGGCCTGGATTGAGGGAGAACCCCTACGCGGTCTTCGGGTGAAGATCACCCGGATCCGCCTCGAGGGCGAGGTGGTCGTCACAATGACGACCACGATAGAGACGACTTGCGCCGTCGTGGAGGGATGGCTTAGGGAACTTGGAACCCCGACCGCATCCCGGCCGGTGACACCTGGGTGATGCCTCCGTGACGGCGTTCCTGCTTGACTTTGCAGATCTGGATTGACTGGACGGCACGAACGCCCGACTCTTCGTAGAGGGCTTCTATTTAGTTGCCTCAGAGGCCTGGGGGGTGGCTTTATATGGAAGCATCAATACACACTGAGATCATCAGCCCCGTGATGCTCAGTCTCCTCCATGTTTTCAACCTGAAGATCGCCGCGAAAACTATTCACCTCCCTTGGGGTGCGCAGCGCCTCGTGGCTTTTCTGGCTCTGAATCAGCAACTCCTGAGCCGGGCATACGTGGCTGGCACACTGTGGCCGGAGACCACCGATGTTCGCGCCAATGCGAACCTGCGTTCTTCTCTGTGGCGGGTTCACCGGGCGTGCGCAGGGCTCGTGAATGTGTCGTCTCAGCAACTTGGCATAAATTCCGAGGTCATCATAGACCTACAGAAGGCGGTGGCAGGCGCTTACCAGATTATCGATAGCACCGACTCGTGCCGGGAAGTCCTGGATGCAGAAATGTTGTCGCTGCTGTCGGCAGACCTGTTGCAGGACTGGTACGAGGATGACTGGATCATTGAGCACCGTGAGCGCTTTCACTACCTCCGTCTGCATGCTCTCGAGGCAATGTGCGCGCGGTTCGCCGCGGTTGGACGGTACGGCGAGGCCGTACAGGCCGGGCTAGCCGCCGTTCGCGCCGAGCCACTGCGAGAGAGCGCGCATCAGGCACTGGTAAAAGTGTATCTTGCCGAAGGCAACCGCTTCGAAGCGACTCGCCAGTATTACAACTGCTGTAGCTTGCTGAAAAAGGAACTCGGCCTAGATCCGTCACCCGCCATGCAAGCCCTATTCACCAGGGGACTACTCAACGGGGCAGGCGTTGACCCTTCCGACGGGGCACTGCTTGATACAGCGGCAGCTTCCGGTTCGCTGTCCTGAACCACTTAATTGATCACGATCAGCCATTGACGTTTTCTCAGTAGCGGGGAACCCGGAAAACGATATGCAAGAGTACATAGAGGGAGATACGCGGATATAGGCTGACATCACCGGGAAGGACGCGGAGCCCCCGGTACAAGAAGTCTCGCGAATTAACCACCAACATCCACGCTCGGTCCGAAAGGCTGCCCGGCTCGGATGGAAGGCTGGAGCTACTACAAACGCAGTCCGTGGCTGCGGGCAGCAAGTTCAGTATGACAGCTGAAGAGCCTCACCAGGCGCAAAGGGCGTGTCGGCAGGATCCCAGGTCAGTCGTGATGCGGCACCTAACGGAACCCGAGGTTGCACGTCCGCCCTGTGCGTTTCCTGAATGCAGAGGGAAGATTGGTCATGACCACTGGGCACTCTGACGTCTCAAAGGGGCCTTCGGCATCCCTTGAGCGGCTCATAGCGGACTCGGGCCGCACGGTGGATCCGCGGATCGGGGAGTTCACCCGGTTGGCATCCGCAGTCCAGCACCAGCGATACACGACCGGGGTGAGCGATACAGACCAGATCACGCGTTCCACCGCTCTTTGGACGCTCATGCAACTGGACGAGGACATCAAGGCTGCACTTCAAAGCGGGGGGCTGGAGCAGGCAATGCTGGGAAGCGTTCTGTCGATCTCCAGCGCTCCGCACCCGATTGATGTGGACGGCGCAGAGCTGCATGAGGACTTCGCCCGGGCCATGCGCGACTACTTGGCCCCGCTTCCTGGCTGGCGGTCTCTTGTGCTGCTGGTCGATCTGGCGGCCGCTATCGTCCGAGCGGGGCGTGATGGTTCCAGCGGCCTGTTGCCTGGGCGACTTAAGAACCTTCAGGTCGACTCCGATTTGGTTCTAACTGCGCTTGAGCAGCTCATCTCGGCGATTCCTCAAGAACCCGTTCAAGCTACCAATCCGCCGTCGCTGTCCGAGACCATGCGGTCGGTAGCGGAGGAGTTGTCCGTAGCGGACCGTACTCCCGAAGGCACGCAAGGAGTCACTGCGTTCGAGATTGCCGTGGCCATAGCCCGCCGACATCCGGAGTACGCCAGCGGTCTGCTGAGTCGCGTCACGTTCGATGTGCCTAAGGTTGCGGTGAGCCACTCGTGGGCGGATTGGCACAACTCCGTGGCCCAGTTGTACGACCGTGACATCGTCGCGGGCAGCAGGCACCAGGTGCTCGACGGTCGGCTCTTCCTCGTCGGGCTCAGCCTACTTGACGTCTCGCTGAAGAACGCTCTCGACAAAGAAGGCGCTTGGGGACCGCTGGTGGTGGAGGTAGACGAGGCCGTTGCGCCGGTGGGATCGCCGCTGAGGTCAATCCTTCAGGCCGTGCAGTTCGCCTACGGCTACCAGAGCGACCAGGCGAGCGGCCAGGACCAACTCGGTGTCCAGGGTGAGGTGAACGCCGTATGCGAGGTGATCCTCGACGCTAAGGTGAAGCCGCCCCTTGCTGTGGGCCTGTTCGGTGAGTGGGGCGCTGGCAAGAGCTTCTTCATGGAGAAGATGCGCGAGCGTGTCGAGGAGCGGACTCGTCCGTCGCGGGAACGATCGGACAGCAATAGGGGGCAGCTTCGATGTCGTGCAGATCCGTTTCAATGCCTGGCATTACACGGACACGAGCCTGTGGGCGAGCCTCGCGATCGAGATTTTCGAGCGTCTCGTAGACCCTGAGCCAGTAGGCCTGACTGATCGCGATCGGTGGCTCCGTGACCAGGGCGATCCTAGACGGATCGAGCGGCAGGAGTTGCTCACGCAACTCGAGACGTACCGCGACGCGAAGGCAGCACTTGATGCCGAGCGTAGGCATCTACAGGCCGAGCGGCGCGCCGTTGAGAAGCGGCGCGAGGAAGCAAGCAAGCAACGGCGCGAGGCAGTCGAGAACATGTCGCTGACCGACGTCGCCGGTGAGCTGGCGAAGGACCAGAGGGTGAAGAACGCCATCAAGGGGGTTTCCAACGAACTCGCGCTCACCCCGGCAGTCGGAGAACTCCTCGGATTGGGCGCGGAGCTTCGCACGACCGCAGGCTACTTGCCTTGGGTCTGGCGACTCGTCCGCCATAAGACGCTGGCCATTGCGCTCGGGGCCGCCTTCGTAGTGCTGACACTCGCGACAGCTGCACTGATCCTGCGTGGCGGGTGGGCAGGGCTCGCGTCAGTGGCAACCGCGGCGTGCTCGGTCGGCGCAGCAGTGATCGCAGCAGCCAGGCTGATACGCCCCGCGGCCCGGAAGGTGAACAAGGCGCTCGCGAGCGTCGAAACAGCGATCAACGAGGTATCGGTGGTCGAGGCAGAGCTGCGGGCCAAACGCAGTCGCGAGGAGCGTGAACTCGAGGTGAGGCTCGCTGAGATCAACCGCGAGATCACCGAAGCTACCCAAGCGATCACCGCGCTCGATGAGAAGATCGCTGCGACCGAGGCCACCGCCGAGGCCCTCACAGTCGGTCGGAGGCTCTACGATTTCCTGGCCGACCGGGCCGTTGGATACCAGAAGCATCAAGGCGTCGTGGGCATGCTCCATCGCGACTTCCGCTTTCTCGACGCGCAGCTGCGGGCTTACCAGGGCAGCACCGATACAGCACGACACTTGCGCAAGATCGACCGGGTGATCCTCTACATCGATGATCTTGACCGGTGCCCACCAGCCAAGGTTCTCGAGGTACTCGAAGCCGTGCACCTTCTCCTTGCGCTCGAGCTGTTCGTGGTCATAGTCGGGGTCGACCCCCGCTGGCTGCAACGCAGCCTTCGCCATCAATACCGGGACCTGGTAACGAGCGGGGATCCCCGGACCGATCCCTATCTGAGGGCCATGCCCATTGAGTACCTGGAGAAGATCTTCCAGATCCCGCTCACCTTGCCGGTCATGGAGCCGCGCGCCTATGCACGGCTGATTGCCAGCCTCGCACCGCCCTCGATAACAACACTGGGGCCAACCGAGGCCAAAGCCACGGCCCCGGTACACCGCGCGCCGACGAACGAGTCTCCGGGGGCCGATCGGGTGCCAACCCGGGCGCCGCTCGAGGTGCAGCCAGGGTCGTCCGCGTCCGGGGACACCGGTCAGCCGGTCGATCTCACCAGAACCGAGATTGAGTTCGCCCAGCAACTCGGCGCACTGGTCGACAGTCCCCGGGCTGCCAAGCGCCTGATGAACACCTACCGATTGATCCGCGCAACCCAACACCTGGGCTCCCGGTCGAGCTTTCTCGGAGGTGGCGAACATGCAGGCGAGTACCAGGCAGTGCTGACCCTGCTTGCCCTGGCTGCCGGGTATCCGGCCATGGCTGACCGGCTGCTCGTCGCGCTGCAGGAGGACGCGACCAGGATTGACATCCGCCGCTGGCCGGACTTCGTTCGCGAGCTCTGCCCTGCGGACGTCGATCGCCCTGCAGGCCGACTCGTGCCGGCGGATCTCGCCGGTCAATCCCTCGACGCCGCCGCCCGTAACGAGCTGGCCACCTGGAAAAACCTGTGCGAGGGACTGACAGTCAGCCTGACGAGTAACGGCCTTGCCGACCTCGAGCCCTACCAGCGATGGGGCCGCATCGTGGCGCGGTTTAGCTTCACGCTCTGATAACCGAGTGAGTGCGCACAATCGATCGATCGCGTGGGCAACTCGTCTCGCCGGTGGGACGCTCGACAGCGTCGGGTCCTTTGACCGCTCACACCTGTGTCGGTCACTACGCAGCGAAGGGCGCAACCGTCGATAACCGAATCCGTGATCGAGAACGTGCTTTGAGTGTGATCACCTGAACTGGCCCCGGTTTGGCCTTCTGTCGTCGCGAATATTGGCCCCACCCTGGATCTGATCGTCACGTCGTTGCTGTCGGCGTGGAGGTCGGGGATGGCGAGGTCGCGTGTGGAGCTGTTCGAGCAGATCAGGCGGGACTGGCGGGCCGGGGGTTCATCGGTCCGGGAGCTGGCGGTCCGCCATCATGTGCACCGGCGGACAGTGCGGCAGGCGCTGGCCAGCGCGGTGCCGCCGCCGCGGAAGGCGTACCCGCCCCGGCCGCGGCCGGCGCTGGGTCCTTACACGCAGGTGATCGACGAGTGGCTGGTGGCGGACCGGGACGTGCCGCGCAAGCAGCGGCACACGGCCCGGCGGGTCTGGCAGCGGCTGGTCGCCGAGCACGGCGCGAGCGTGGCCGTAGGTCGACGGTGTCGCGAGTATGTCGCCCGCTGCCGCGCCGAGATCGGGCCTGGACAAGCACCGAGGTCATGGTGCCACAGGCGCACGCGCCGGGCGCGGAGGCAGAGGTGGACTTCGGCGAGTTCCACGCGATCATCGCCGGGGCGCTGGCCAAGCTGTGGATGTTCGTGATGCGGCTGTCGTGCTCGGGCCGGGCGTTCCACGTCGCGTTCGCCACCCAGGCGCAGGAAGCGTTCCTGGAAGGCCACGTGCTGGCGTTTGACTACTCGGGGCGGTGCCGGCCGGGTCCGGTATGACAACCTCAAGCCAGCGGTGGTGCGGGTGCTGCTCGGCCGGGACCGGGCCGAGTCCGAGCGGTTGATCGCGCTGCGCTCCCATTATAAATCTGTTCCCGCAGGTTCCCTGGGCTCACTGTTTCCCCTGTTGCTCCTGGCAGCGGCCTGACCTGGAGTCATCTGGGCGCAGGTATCGATTCGAGCATTCATGGCGGTTCTTCGGGATTCCTGAATTTCCTTCTGCTATCTATGGTGTCTTCCGCGATAGGTGAAGAGGAGGCGGCGGGTGGGACTGGCCGCGGTCCGCGACCTCCGGCCGCACTTGCGGCTGGAGACGCCCGACGAGATCCAGGCGTTCGAGCAGGACCTGCTCGCCGAGTTCGTGCTGGCCCGCGCGTCAGCGGGGATCACCGACACGACGATCAGCGCCGACGTGGCAGCGGTCGTGGGGCTGCGGGAATGGTTCGGGCGGCCGCTGTGGGAGATGACCGCCCAGGACGTGGACCGGTTCTTCGGCGCCGATCAGAAGAGCCTGGCTCCGGGCACAAAGGTCCGCAAGGCGGCGGCGTTCGCGGTGTTCTTCGAGTTCCTGGAGCTGCGGCACCGCCCGGCGATCCACGCCGCCACCGGGTTCGTTGTCGAGTCGCCGCTGGATGAGGTCAACCGGCCGCGCGGCGGGACCAGCTCGCGGCTGCGGATCCCGCCGGATGCGCGGGAGATCGACAAGCTGTTCACCGGCTGGCGGACTGACCTGCTCACCGCCCGCAAGTACGCCCCGGCCGCCCGGAACTACACCGCGATGCGGCTGGCTAGCCTGATCGGCCCGCGGGTGTCGGAGCTGTGCCTCTTGACGATGCGGGACGTGTGCTGGGATCTGGGGCGGTTCGGCAAGATCCTGCTGCACGGCAAGGGCAGCCGCGGCCGCGGGAAGAAAGACCGGCTGGTGCCGCTGATCAACGGGTCCCGAGACCTGCTGGAATGGTGGGTCGGCGGGCCGCGGTGGGAGTTCGACGACCGGGTCAACGATCCGGCCGCCCCGCTATTTCCCTCCGAGCGGCGGCACGGCGACGGGTCTAGCCGCCCGGTCACCGACGACGCGCTGCGCCTCGGCCTAGCCGACGCGGTCGCCGCGCACCTGCCCGCCCAGGCCGGAAAGCTGACCCCGCACCTGCTGCGGCACTACGCCGCCTCCGAGCTCTACCGCAACGGCATGGATGTTTTCGCAGTTCAGGAGGTACTCGGGCACGAATGGATCAACACCACGATGATTTACGTCCACGTCCACCGCAGCCATGTCGAGGACGCCTGGGTCCAGGCCGGGCGACGCGCCGCCGGGCGGCTGGGCGGTGATCGGCCGTGAGGTGGAACCTGCGCCTGGCCGCCGCGCAGCGCGACATCTGGAAAGCCTCGGAGCTGCAGCGGATGCTCGCCGACGCCGGGCTCGTGATCAGCGCCGGGAAGATGTCGAACCTGTGGTCCAGCCAGCCGGTCACGATCCGGCTGGCTGACCTGGAGGTCATCTGCGAGGTGCTCGGCTGCGAACCCGGCGACCTGCTGATCCGCGAGCCAGGCAAGACACGCCGCGGCGAGCCGGCCGACGATACTTGCGCGGCCGCCGGCGGCAGGCCGGTGATCCGGCGCCGGCCCGCCGGGCGTTCCGGGCCGCCTGTGTGAACGCCGCCGGCGACCCGCCGGCCAGCCGCATGCGGCGCCCGCGCGCGTCCCGGCTGCGAAGCTGCGACCACTGCCTGGCCTGGGGCATGCTCAGTGAACGGCTGTGCAAGGCCTGCCGCAGCTTCGCCAGCACCCACCCGACGACGACATGCACAACCTGCGGCCGGGACCTGCCCGCGGACGAAGGCGTGTGCCGGCCCTGCCGCAAGCAGGCCAGCCTGATCGGCGGCCCCGCCAACAAGACGGCTCTGGACCTGTCCGTCGCCGCCGTGACGGGCCACCAGCTGCGGTTCCACTTCGGCAAGCTGGCCAGCGCTGACCGCGGGCCGGTGGCGTCCCCGGCGGCTGCACCGCCGCCCGTCCGGCTCAGCATCCGCTGGGTTCAGCTGATCGTCTGCGACGTGCCCCGCGACCTGTCCCGCGCCAGCTCCCAGCTCCCGCCCCTCGACCCGGGCCTGGCTGACCGGCTGCACGCTGAGGCCGCACGGCTCGCCGGGCTGCGCGGGTGGTCACCTCGCACGCTGTCCCTTACCCAGCGCGGACTGCGGGTCCTGACGGCCGTCCACGGGCCCGGCGAGCCGGTCCGGGCCAGCACGGTGCGGCAACTGACTGCCCGGAACATGCCGTTCCCGCACATCGTCGACGCCCTCGCCGCCACCGGCGTTCTGGACGACGACCGGCCCGACACGCTGGCCCTCTGGCTGGACGAGCAGCTCGCCGGGCTGTCCGCGCAGATACGCGCCGAGCTGGACACCTGGCTCGGGCTGCGGCGGCACGGCGGTCCCCGCCGTCGGCCCCGCAGCCGCCAGACCATCGTCCGGGACGTCCGCGGCATCCGCAGCTTCCTCGCTGACGCAGACACCCGATACTCCACGCTGCGGCAGGTCACCCGCGACGACATCACGACGTGGCTGGCCGGGCAACCGGCCCGGTTCCGGCCCCAGGATGCCAGCACGCTGCGCAGCCTGTTCACCACCTTGAAGGCCGAGCGGCTGATCTTCGCCAACCCCACCCGCGGCATCCGCGTGAGCAGGCGCAACCCGTCAGTGCCGGCACCGCTGCCCGGCCACGTGATCACCAGCGCCGCCGCAGCCGCGAAGGACGACCCCGCGCTGCATGTGGCGGTCGCGCTGGCCAGCGTGCACGCGCTACTGCCCGGCCAGATCCGGCAGCTGCGCCTGGACCAGGTCGACCTGGCCAGCCGGCGACTCGACCCCGGCGGGCTCCACCGGCCCCTCGATGAGTTCACCGCCACCGCGATCAGCAGATACCTCACCTTCCGCAACCAGCGATGGCCCGCCACCACCAGCCCATATCTGCTGGTCACCCGCAAGACCGCCCACACCGGCGAACCAGTCAGCCAGTTCTGGATGGACAGGCTGTTCCGCCGCCTGCCAGTCACTGCCAGACAGCTCCGCGACGACCGGATCGTCGAAGAAGCCCTCGCCGGCCGGGCCGACCCGCTCCACCTCGCGGCGGTGTTCGGGTTCGATCCCCGGACCGGGCTGCGCTACGCTCAAGCCGCCCGCCAGACTCCCGAACTCGCGGACACGCACCACTCGCATACGCCACCGGATCCGTGAGTTTCCACGGTTCAGCCCTTCAGAATTGCTGAACTCTCGGAAGACCGGGTTCGACTCGTTCTTCTGCATCCCGGGCAAAGAGGGCGCGCACGAGAAGGGCGGGGTGGAAGGCGAGATCGGCCGGTTCCGCCGCCGCCACCTGGTCCCCGTCCCCGCCGTGGCGTCGCTGGCTGCGCTGAACCAGCTGATCGCGGCCGGCGACCTGGTCGATGACGGCCGGGTGATCACCGGCCGGCCCGTCACGATCGCCGCGGCGTTCGCCGCCGAGCAGCCCGCGATGCTGCCGCTGCCCGCCGAGCCGTTCGATGCCGGCCCGGCTCCTGCAGGCCCGGGCGGATGGCCGGGCCCGGGTCTGCGTGCGGCAGAACTACTACTCCGTCCCGGCCCGCTATTCCGGGCGCCGCCTTGCGGTGCGGCTGTCGGCCACCACCGTGGAGGTGCTCGACGGGCCGCGGGTCGTGGCCCGGCACGAGCGGGCGGCGGGCAAGTACGCCGAGATCCTGACGCTGGACCATTACCTGGAGGTCCTGAAGCGCAAGCCCGGGGCGCTGCCCGGCGCGACCGCGCTGGCCCAGGCCAGGGCCGCGGGCGTGTTCACCTCCGTGCACCAGGGGTACTGGGACGCTGCCCGCCGCAAGCACGGCGACGCGGCCGGGACCCGGGCGCTGATCGAGGTGCTGCTCGCCCAGCGCACCGCATCCGCCGCGGCCCTTACCGCAGCGATGAGCACCGCTATCAGCTCCGGTGTCCTGGACCCGCAGGCCGTCCTCATCGACGCCCGCCGCGCCGCGGGCGGGCAGGCCGCGCCCGTCGTCCCGATCGGCGTGCTGGCCCGCTACGACCGCCCGGCTCCCACTCTGGCCGCCTACGACGAGCTGCTGGCCGGGAACACCCGATGACCGCCGTGTCCGACGCCGCCGCGCAGGCCGCCATCGGCGCAGCGGCCCGCGAGCTGAAGCTGCCCACCATCCGCGACCAGGCCGCCCGGCTCGCCGAGATCGCCGTCCGGGAACGCCACAGCCACCTGGCCTACCTCGCCGAGGTCCTGTCCGCCGAGCTCGACGACCGCTCCGGCCGCCGCCGCGCCCGCCGCATCGCCGAAGCCCGCTTCCCGCGCCTCAAACGGCTCGCGGACTTCAACGCCGGCGCCGTCCCGGCCATCACCCCCGGCCAGCTCGCCCGCCTCGCATCCGGCGCTTATATGGACAACGGCGAGCCGGTCGTGCTGCTCGGCGACAGCGGCACCGGCAAAACCCACCTGCTGATCGGACTCGGGCTGGCCGCCTGCGAGCAAGGCCGGCGGGTCCGCTACGTCACCACCGCCCAGCTCGTCAACGAACTCGTCGAAGCCGCCGATGACCGCGTGCTGTCCCGTGTGGTCGGCCGCTACGGCCGCCTGGATCTCCTGCTGCTCGACGAACTCGGCTACGTCCAGGTCGACCCCCGCGGCGCGGAGCTGCTCTTCCAGGTCATCACCGAGCGGGAAGAAAGAGCCTCGATCGCGATCGGGACGAACCTGCCATTCAGCGAATGGGGAACCGTCTTCCCCGACCCCCGGCTGGTCGCCGCGATCGTGGACCGGGTCACCTTCAACGCCCACATCCTCGAGACCGGCACCCAGTCCTACCGGCTGCGCACCAGCAAGACCGCCATCCGCGGCACGAAAACCGGCTAAACCGCCAGCCATGCCCAGCCGGGGCCACAATTCACGACGATCAGTGGGGCCAAACCACTTGACGACACTCACGCAGGCGGCCGGCTCTCTACCCGGCGCGCCCCGCGGGCGTCCGGCGCCGCCTGGCCGTGATCGCCAGCCACAGCGACAGCAGCAGGATGACCATCCCGTCCAGGGCGTGCAGCCCGCCGATCCACTTGCTGCTGTCGCCCGCTGCCGCGAGCGCGGTCTGAGCGACGATCACGAGCAGGGCCAGCACGAGGGTCCAGATCACCGTGGCGCGGGACGCCCACGCGATCAGGGCCAGGATGAGCAGGATGAGCGAGAGCACCATCAGGACTGTGCCCCATGCCCGGTGCGCGTCCAGGCTGGTGGCGTTGGCGACCTTGGCGGAGTTGATGCCGAAGATGCCGATTCCCGCCAGGTACACCTGGAACAGGACCCCGAGCACGAAGAAGGCGGCGAGGTAGCCGTACGCCACCTCCACCGCCCGCCTGGCGCCCCGCCGCTGCCAGGCGCCGGGAACATCACTGGTCTTGGTTGTCATGGATTCTCCCCCAAGTCGCCGGGACTGCTACTGAGACAGTCTTGTGCGCTGCCGTTCCGGGATCGTTACGGTACGGGGCCTGGCAGACAGGCGGTCAAGGGCGCCCGGATCGGGAACCCGTTCCGGAAGACCGCCCCGGTACCCGCGCCCTGCGCCGCCCGCGGTCCAGATCCACGCCCCGGTGGGCTCAGCGACGAACGATGCCCGCAACGCATGACGCCCGTCGAAGACGAGCTATGCCACGGCCCGTAGTCGATGCACCGTCTCGGGCACGATCAGAACGTGCGCCATACCGCCGACTCTGTCCCTGCCAACAGCCGTGCTGATGGACCATGCGCCGCGCACAGAACGTCCAGTTCTGCCCACGCTGCAGGGGCGTCGCTCCCTCATCGCGGCTAAATGAGTGTACGGAGAATGCGTCTTACGCGGCCCGCAAATCAGGGCTGAGGTGCGGGGTCACGGTACTCGGCATCGTGCACGCCTGCACGGGGAAGTTCCCGTTCTAGTGCCTCTCTGTAGGCAACGCAGCCTCTCAGGAATTTCGGCCAGGGAGGGACCGCAACCGCTGGTTCTATCTGCTCGGGAAGCAGGCCCCACAGTTCGGGGTGATGCCAGCACAGGTCGTGGCCGCTGCTGTCGCGATGCCTTCGGATACCGGCTCGCAACCGCCTGATCTCGGCCACCAGGGCCGCCCTGTCAAGAGTCTCAAGGTCCGCATCGAGGTTCTCGCTCACCTGCCGATTCTCGCAGGGACTCGCAGCTTGGCTCCTGCCATTTCACCCCCAGGGCGCCTGACATGACGGGGAACCGCGCCAGATCACATGAAGCTCATTGACATCGCTGACTCGCCCTCCTGGAGTCCGGGTGCGGGGACCTGCCTGCCGGCGTTGCCGTCTTCTGGGCGGGCGACGCGAAAAACTGGAGGGGTACCTCGACGCCCCTGAGAGGATCGCCCGCTCATCAGGGAGGCAGAAGCCTCGGGTTTCCAGTTCTACGATTGAGGACTCACCGCCGCGATCGATCAGCGGCATGAGAGCGCGTTCCCGCGGAAGCGTTTTGTGAAAGATTGCACAAGCCGCTTCCGCGGAAACGCCACGGATGTGGTCGCCAGCCGAATCACAGAGATCATCGTCCTGTCCGCGGCAGAAGAGTGCACTCGGTCAGGGTCAGCTGAGTGAGCTCTCGATGCAAGGTAGCAATACATGATCACGCTAGTCGATCGGCTTGTAGAACCGGAGATTGCCATCGACGACGACGCGGAGACCTCTTCCTTTCCGGGCACTTACCCGTATGACGGGAACGCACTGCCAGGAGGCCGCGTAGCCAGCCAGCATGACCAGTTGCCGGTTACCTCTAGCGTCCTTATTGCCTGGGGAAATTGAGCACGCGGACCCGCCAGCCGCTGACTGATCTAGGTAGGCAGTTCAGCTATGGTGTCGGTTTCGATCGCTTCCATTTCGAACGTAGCAACAAGCCGATTATCTTGATACCACTTTCCGGTCATAGTGTCACCGGACACAGCCGCCTCGTAATGACCATTAAGGTCGATGCTACGTCACCGGGGGCCGAGCGACTCTCTCCCATCTGACGGCGACAGGCGCACTGTCTCGGCTTCTAGGTTCCATGCGACCAGTCACACGAGTAACGGTATCCCAGCCAGGGTAGATCATCACTCCCTCAAAATTGTTTGCTTTCCATTCCCTACATGTAGTTCTATAGGGAGATTTTTGTTATAAATACCTCGCCAAGAAGGCCTGATCGGTGTTGATTCGGAACCACTACGAGCATCGTTGTAGTCGTCGCTGCCCTGGGTTCTTACACTACGGAGGGTCGTCCCAAAGTCATTTGTTGGCGACTGCAGCGGATTCACTCTCAAGGCGTCACCGATTGCCCGAGCATGGGACCAGGGTGTTGCCACGACCTAGGGACCACCGTTCGGCTGCCGGATCATCTTGGGGCAGTTGACCGGGTTCGTCAAGCTGCGGGGATTGCGGGCCGCTGGCGGCGGCGGTAGGACTCTCCTTCGACGATGAGCTCGTGGCAGGTCGAGGCGAGGCGGTCGACGGCCGACTGGGCGAGGAGCGGGTCGCTCATGAGGGTGACCCATTCGTCCGGGGTGCGGTTCGAGGTGACGATGGTCGGGTTCTTGCGGTGGCGGGCGACGGCCAGCTCGTAGAAGTCGGCGGTGGCGAGTTCGTCGAGGGGCTGCAGGGCGAAGTCGTCGATGATGAGCACGCTGACGGCGGCGAGGCGGCGGTGCTCGGCTTCGGTGCTGTTGTCGAGCCGGGCTGCTTTGAGTTTCTTGAACAGGTGGTCGGCGCGGGCCATGGTGACGGTGAGGCGGCGGCGGACGGCGATGTGGCCGAGGGCGGTGGCGAGGTGCGTCTTGCCGACGCCGACGGGGCCGAGGATGAGGGCTCCGTGCCCGGCGTCGGCGAACCGGAGGCTGGTGAGCTCGTTCCAGAGCTGCTGGTCGTAGCGGACGGCGGCCTCGGGGTCCCAGGTTTCCAGTCTCATGGCGGGGTCGAGTCCGGCGGCGCGGGCGCGTCGTGCGGCTGATCCGTTCTCGCGGCGGGTGACCTCGTCGGACAGCAGGAGCTCGAGGAAGTCGGCGTGGGCCATTTTCTGCTGGCGGGCCGTGGTCAGCCGTTCGGGGAGGGTGTCTTCGAGGCGGCCGAGCTTGAGGGCGCGCAGCAGTCGCTTGAGGTCGGGGCTGACGGGGCTGGTCATGGTCATGAAGGGGTTCTTCTCTCGTTGGGAGCCGGTTCCGGGCGGGCCGTCAGGCCCGCCCGGAACCGGCGGGATCACTGCGCGGCTGGCTGCCGGCGGGCTGCGGTCTTCCCTGCCCGGGCTTCCGGGCCGGCGATGAGGCCGCGGAGCAGGACGGTGGTCTCGTGCTGGCGGTCGCGCTCGCGGTCGAGGGCGGCCTCGGTGCGGGCGAGCTGGTCGCGCAGCGCGGCGGCGGCGGCGTTCGCGGCGGCGAGCATGCCCTCGTGCCGCTGGCGTTCCTGCTCATTGCGGCTGGCGGTGTCGCGGGCGGCGGCCAGTTCCGCGGCGTGCGCGGCGCGTTCGCTCTCCAGTGCCCGGGTCGCTTCGGCGCGGCTTCCTCGGCGCGCTGCCGGGCGGCGGCGTGCTCTTCGAGCATGGCGATGGCCTCGGCCGCGGCGGTGCGGGCCTCGGCGGCGTCGAGCCCGGCGGCGTGCCGGGCGGCGGCGTGGCCGGCGGTCTCGGCGCGGGCGTGCTCGATGGCGGCCGCGGTCTCGGCGCGGACGGTCTCGGCCTGGGCCTCGGCGGCCTCGGGATCGGCGGCGGCCAGCTGCTCGCCGAGGACCGCGAGCTGGTCCAGGGCCGCGGTCAGCTGCGCGCCGAGCCTGCCCATCGCGGCCAGGGCGTCGTCGCGGATCGCGCCGGCCCGGCTGATCGCCGCGGTGACCGGCCGGCCGCCGTCATCCGGCTGCCCTGCGAGCTGCTGGCGGCGGCGGAACGCCGTCAGCGCGGTGTGCCGGACCAGCACGAGGGCGCCGTCGCGGTCCTCGGGCATCTCCTGCCCGCAGTAGCCGGGCCTGCGGCCCGGCGCCCCGGGGTCCCTGGCCGGGTTCGGGCAGCCGGGATACCGGCATGCCCCGGATTCGCGGCCGGCCGCTGTGGCCGGCGGCTGCGCGGTGATCGTCATCGTGGAACGCGTCCTCTCTCCCGCGGTGCGGGCGCACGGCGGGACGAAATGAAATGAAACGAATGAAACGAAACAGGCGTGACGGAACTGAATGAAATGAATCGCGGTGTCAGCCGTCGCCGCCGGGCAGGACCCGCAGCAGGGCCCCGGTCGAGGTCGCGAACTCGCGCGGGATCGCGGGCGAACCTCGCCGCCAGGACCTTCCCCGCCGCGGCGTCTGCCTGCCGGGCGCGGGCGGCGGCCCGCTCGGCCTGCGCCCCGGTGCCCTTCTCCACGATCGAGCGGATCTTCGGGACGCTGATCACGTCTAGTTCCAGCGCCGCCGCGCACGCCTGCTCGACGACGCCGTTCCCGTAAGTGCGGCAGAGGCCGATGAGGGCGTAGACGGCCCGCATCTTCGTCCAGGGCAGGTCGGTGTCCAGGATCCTCGCCGCGTAGGCGCCGATCGCCTCGCCTCTCGCGGCGGCCATCCGCTGCAGGCGGTCAACGTCGCGGCGCGCGTAGACGTCGGTGCCCGGCGGGAAGTCCGCCACGTCCGACGACCGCCCTCCCGCCGGCTGCCGCGGGTGCACCTTCACGACCTGCCCGCGGTGGTAGACCTTCACCAGCGCGCCGTCGGCCCGCACCGTGACCTGCTGCCCGATCAGCGAGTAAGGCACCGAGTAGAACGCGTTCTGCGCGCGGACGTGGAAGTCCCGCTGCCACCTTGGCCTCCGACCAGGCCGGCACCCGGTAGGGCTCGCCCGGGACCGCCATCAGCAGCGGCGCCTCGTGCTCGGCGAACGCCTCGGCCGGCCGCAGCCGCGTCGTGCCGTGCACCCGCATCCCGGCCCGGTCCCGGCACCAGCCGTCGGCCCGCCGCTGCGCGTCGCCGATGTCCAGGAACGACTCCCCGGCGAAGAAGCTGCGCTGCGCGAACTTCACCCCGGACTCGACCCGCCCCTTGTCCTGCGGGGAGCGGACCCTCGCGGGGTCGACCGCGATGCCGCGGGCCTGCGCGTACTCCAGCCACTCCCGGTTCCACCGCGGCTCCAGCCGGTCTGCCGCGTCCACCACCGGCTTGAGGTTGTCGGGAATTAGAACAGGGAACACGCCTCCGAAGAACTCCCAGGCCGCCTCGCAGCCCGCGATCACCGCCAGCGTCGTCTGCGGGAACGTCAGGTACACATAGCAGTAGCGGGAGAACACCGCCGTGAACACCAGCGCATGCAGCTTCCTGCGCCGCTCCCCGTCGGGGATCATCCCGAGGTAGCCGAAGTCGACCTGCAGCTCGCGGCCCGGCGGCGGGTCGTCGACCCGCACCGTCACCCCCGGCCGGCCCGAGGAGAAACCGCACTCGGCCGCGGCGAACCGCGCCAGCGTCCGGTAGGGAACCGCGGTCCCGGACCGTTCCAGCAGCTCGCCGATCTTCACCAGCGTCAGGCCCTGCTTCACCCACCCGCTGATCTCGTCCTTCCGGGCAGCCAGGGCCTCCCACGACGAGCCGTGCCCCGCCGGGCGGGCCGGGCGGACCGCCCCGACCACGATGCCGATCAGCTCGTCGGTCAGCCGGCCTTCCCCGCTATCGCGGGAAAGGCCGGCCTCCTGCGCGGCCCGGATATACCGGGCCGCCGTCTTCACGTTCACCCCCGCGCGGGCCGCGGCCGGGCGCTTGCCCAGCCCCGCCAGCCACGCACGCAGGACTTCCTTCACCTCTGTCACCAGGACCTCCCGGAACGCCATCCCTGCCATCTCTCGCAGAACGGTACAAACCGGGCGATCCTGGCAGAGGTGGTCCATCAACTGGCAACCGGGGTGGTCCCATCCCCGTGGCAACAACCCTCAGCAGGTGGTCCCATGCTCATGGCAAATG
>CAVQOE010000035.1:0-16164 GCA_963714295.1 uncultured Actinomycetota bacterium
CCTCTACGGCGTCCGCTGACCCCGGGGCCCCCGGGGGGAATGGGGGGCGGGCCCCCCATATCGGGGGGTCGCCGGGGGGTCGTCCCCCGGGGGAGATACCCTTCAGCCGGCACTGCTCGCTAACCCCATTGAGGACAGGTGACTACCGCGGAGGACGCGAAGCCGCTGGCAGCCGGCGAGCCAGCGGTCTCCCGGCGATCCTGGGCGCCCTTCATCGCCGGGCTGATGCTGGCGTACTTCGGCGCGTCGGTAGCGCTCTTCGCGCCGGTCCAGAACGTCCTGCCGAGGCTGATCGAGTCGGCCGCGGGACCCTCGCACAAGGCCATCTACCTCGGGCTGGTCACTGGTCTAGGCGCGGTCGCGGCGCTGATCTGCAACCCGGTGGCCGGATACTTCTCCGACCGCTGGGTCACCTCGGACAACCGGTCCGTCATCGTGTCGATCGGGCTGGTGACGGGGGCCGCGGCGCTGGGCCTGCTCGGGCTGCAGCGGTCGCTGCTCGGCATCGCGATCTGCTGGACGCTCTGCCAGGCCACGATCAACATCGCCTACTCGTCGATGGCGGCCTCGGTCATCGACCACGTGCCCCGGCATGACTGGGGGTTCGCCTGGGGCCTGATCGCGGTCGCCCAGGCGCTCGGCCTCGTCCTCGGCTTCGGCGCGATCGTGCTGGTCTTCCCGTCGGTGACGGGCGGGATGACGGCGATCGCGGTCATGTACGCGGTCTGCCTGGCCCCGCTGGTGGTGCTGCTCATCCGGCTGCCGAGGGTGCGGTTTGAGGGCACCGGCCGGTCGCTGCGCGAGGGTCTCACGGCGCTGCTTAACGGCGGCACCGGCTACAGCGCGGTCTGGGCCGGCCAGTTCCTGATGGAGCTGGCCAACTCGATCGCCCTGCTCTACCTCTACTACTACCTGCAGAACGTCATCCACTACCCGAAGCCGGGGACCGGCCAGCTCATCCTGGTCGCGGTCGCGGTGGGCGCGACGATCCTGGCCACGGTGGCGATCGGCCGCCTGGCCGACCGGTCGGCGGGCTACCGCCGGTACGCGATGCTCGCCGCCACGCTGCTCGCCGCCACCGGCTTCGTGCTCGCCGTCGTCAGCTCCTGGGGCCCGGTGGTCGTCTGCGCCTTCGCCCTGGGGGCCGGGTACGGCGCGTACCAGTCGGCCAGCTCGGCGCTGTCCCTGACCGTTCTGCCCGACCGGGCGAGCGCCGCCCGCGACCTCGGCATCATCAACGTCGCCTCATCGATTCCCCAGGTCATCGGCCCGTCCGTGGCCGCCCTGGTGATCATCACCGGGGCTGGCTACCGGGGCCTGTTCGCCTTCGCCGGGCTGCTGGCCCTGGCCGCCGTCTTCGCCTTCTCCCGGGTCCCCTCGTAAGGGCCCGCCATGGATCACCAGCAAAACATTTGTCATCGCTTCCGCACGAACATAGCGTGGCTGCTATGGCGCAACAGTACGGCGAGATCAGTGATCGACTGGCGGAGTTCATCGCGGCCCAGCACGTGTTCTTTGTGGCGACAGCCGCGCGTGAGGGGCGCGTGAACGTCTCGCCGAAGGGGCTGGACGGCCTTCGTGTCCTCGGGCCCAATCGGGTTGTCTGGCTGAACGGCACCGGCAGCGGCAATGAGACCGCCGCGCATCTCATGGACGTCAACCGGATGACCCTGATGTTCTGCTCGTTCGAGCGTCAGCCGCTGATTCTGAGGCTGTACGGCACCGCGACGGAGATTCAGCCCGACCAGCCGGAATGGGACGAGTACAGCGGGCTCTTCCCGCCCATGGCCGGCGCACGGCAGATCTTCGACATGAGAGTCGAGCAGGTCCAGACCTCCTGCGGCTACGGAGTGCCCTTCATGGAGTACGCCGACGATCGGCAGCTGATGGCGCAGTGGGCCGAGAAGAAGGGGCCTGACGGGCTCGAGGCCTACCGCCGGGAGAAGAACCTGGCCAGCATCGACGGCTTCCCGACCGGGCTGCGCGTATCTGGGTAGATGATCCGGCCGGGTCAGCCGACCTGCCAGGCGGCGGCGTCGTCGCGGAGGGCGGCATAGCGTTCGCGCACCTCGGGGGTCGCGGTGGCCTCGTACGTCACAGACGCGGAGGCCGGCCACGCGGGCGGCTCGGCCGCGCCGGACAGCGCCCACGCCGCCTGCCGGGCCGCGCCGAGCGCCACGTACTCGGCCGCCTCGGGTACCGCCACCGGCAGGCCGAAGATCGCCGGCGCGAGCTGCCGCACCGCCGCCGACCTAGCCGCCCCGCCGGTGAGCACGACCCGCGACGGCGTTATGCCGCACGGCCGGAGGAACTCGATCGCGTCGGCCAGCGAGCAGAGCACCGCCTCGACCGCCGCCCGGGCCAGGTTCTCCCTGGTCATGTTGGACGTGGTGAGTCCCCGGAGCACGCCGTTGGCGGCGGGCCGGTTAGGGGTGCGCTCGCCGTCCAGGTAGGGGAGCAGGGTCACGCCCTCCGCCCCGGCCGGGGCGGCCAGCGCCAGCTCGGCCAGGCCGGCCGGGGAGACCCCGAGCATCCGGGCGGTCACGTCGAGGACCCGGGCCGCGTTGATCGTGCAGGCGAGCGGGAGGAACCGCCCGGTCGCGTCGGCGAAGCCGCAGACCAGCCCGGTCGGGTCGGCCGAGTCCTTGCCGGTGACCGCGTACGCCGTCCCCGAGGTGCCGATGGAGACCGCGACGTCGCCCTCGAGCAGCCCCAGACCGAGCGCCGCGCCCATGTTGTCCCCGGTCCCGGCGGACAGCGCCGCGCCCCATGAGGTCCGCCCGACGATCTCCGACGGCCGCGGCTACCCGCGGCAGCCCGACCGGCCGTCCGAGCGCCCGCTCCGCGTAATCCGGCAGCCACGCGCCCTCGGCGGGGGAGAAGTAGCCCGTCCCCGAGGCGTCGCCCCGGTCGGTGGCGGGCTCGACGGACGCCCCGGGGCCGGGGCCGCCCCCGGCCAGCCGCCAGGTCAGCCAGTCGTGCGGCAGCAGCACCCGCCGCACCCGGGCGGCGTTGGCGGGCTCGTTCTCGGCCAGCCAGCGCAGCTTGGTGACGGTGAAGGACATCGTCGGCACGGACCCGGTGCGCGCCGCCCACTCGGCCGCCCCGCCGAACTCCGGGACCAGCGCCGCGGCCTGCGGCGCGGACTGCACGTCGTTCCACAGCATCGCGTCCCTGATGACGCTGCCGGCCGAGTCGAGCACCACCATGCCGTGCTGCTGCGCCCCGACGCCGATCGCGGCCGCCCGCTCCAGGAGCCCGCGGCCGGCCGCGGTCAGCGCCTCCCACCAGTGATCCGGGTGGCATTCCGTGCCCTCCGGGTGGGGTGCGCTGGCGGATCCGACGACCGTCCCGTCGTCGGCCCGGCACAGCAGCACCTTGGTGGATTGCGTGGAGGAATCAACCCCTGCGACCAGCTCCATGACTGTGATGGTAGTGGCGCCATCCCCGGACGACGACCCCCGGAATGCCCCCGGCTGACGGTGGGCGCGAAGCCACGCGTGCGTTCGGAATGAAAGGCTTTGAACCCGGGAGTAACGGACCGTTGGTTCCAGCCGCCGTCACATTGCCCCCTCGGCTGGGGTGTCCGGGCCCCGGGGGTCCGGGGGTGTCCCCCCGGGAGGGGTACAGGGCTGTTGCCCATATCTGTGCCTTTGATCGGGACGCAAGGCCGGGGGTCCGGGGGTGTCCCCCGGGGAGAGTACAGGGCTGTTGCCCCGATATCTTTGCCTTTGATCGGGGCAACAGGCCTGTAACCTGGCATCATGGATTCATGGCGTGGCGCTGAGGTTCCCGTTCTGCCGGGGCGCGGTAGGGAAGTGCGGCTGCGGGACACCGCGACCGGGGAGCTCGTTATCGCGGCCACCGGGCACCGGGCAGCGCTGTACGCCTGCGGTATCACCCCCTATGACGCCACCCACATGGGCCACGCGGCCACCTTCACCGCTTGGGACCTGCTGGTCCGCGCGTGGCGGGACGCTGGGCACGAGGTGGTCTACACGCAGAACGTCACCGACGTGGACGACCCGCTGCTCGAGCGGGCCGAGCGCGACGGGGAGGACTGGCGGGAGCTGGCGCTGCGCGAGACCGAGCGGTACCGCGCAGACATGGAGGCGCTGCGGAACCTGCCGCCGACCTACTTCATCGGCGCGGTGGAGGCGATCGGCATCATCGACGAGTTCGCCGAGCGGCTCGCCGCCCGCGGCTCGCTTTACGACGTCGACGGCGACATCTACTTCGCCCGCGGCGCGGACCAGGCGTTCGGCGTGCTCTCCGGTCCGGGCACCGTCGCCGACCTATCCGTCGCGCAGATGACCGAGCTGTCCGCCGAGCGTGGCGGGGACCCGGACCGGCCGGGCAAGAAGGACCCGCTCGACCCGCTCGTCTGGCGGGCAGAGCGGCCGGGCGAGCCCTCCTGGGACTCCCGCTTCGGCGCGGGCCGCCCCGGCTGGCACGTAGAGTGCGCGGCGATCGCGGCCGAGTACCTCGGCCCGTCCTTCGACGTGCAGGCGGGCGGCAGCGACCTGGTCTTCCCGCACCACGAGATGAGCGGCTCGCACGCGCGGGTGGCCTGCGGCGCGGTGCCGGGCGAGCAGGTGTTCGCCCGGGTCTACGCGCACTCCGGCATGGTCTCCTACCAGGGGGCCAAGATGTCCAAGTCTCTCGGCAACCTGGTCTTCGTCTCGCGGCTGCGGGCGGCGGGGACCGACCCGATGGCGATCCGGCTGGCGCTGCTCGCGCACCACTACCGGTCCGACTGGGAGTGGACCGACGAGGAGCTCGCGCAGGCGCAGGCCCGCCTCGACCGCTGGCGGGCGGCCGTCGCGGTGGCCGTGCCGCCGGCCAGTCCGGCGGCCGCGGACGTCCTCGCGACGGTCCGCGAGCGGCTGGCGGACGACCTGGACGCCCCGGGCGCGGTGGCCGCCATCGATGCCTGGGCCGACGCGGCGCTGGCCGGAACCGGCGGGCGGCCGGGGGACCCGGGGGATGCGGCGCTTATCCGCGGCACCGCTGACGCGCTGCTTGGCGTGGCCCTGTAACCGAAGCGGGTACCAACCACCCGCCATCCCGTCAAGCAACACTTTCCTATCCCTGTGGATAAGTCGGCCGTTATCCACAGCCCCCGGCGCCCGGTTCATTTCCGATCCACTCCGCCGCACGCTGTTTCCATGACACACAACCCCTCCCCAACTGCGCAGACCCCGGACTCCACCCCGGCCGTGCCCCGGCGCTCCGACGAGGCCGCGAACCCGCCCGACGGGCAGGCGTCGCAACGGCGGGTACGGATCGGCTCGCCGTTGTCGCTGCTCGCGGCCATCCCCGGGCTCATCAGATTCCAGCCCGAGCACAGCATCGTCGTGCTCGGCACCGGCCACCCGCGGGGCGAGGTCGAGATCACGCTCCGGTACGACCTGCCCGATCCGGCTGACCCCCGGTCGGTCGCCGCGGTCGCAGCCAACGTGCTGGACATTCTCTCCGCGCAGGGCATGGCCACGGCGGCGGCGGTCGGCTACGGCACCGACGCCGAGGTCTCGCCGGTCGTGGCCGAGCTGCGCTCGCGCGCGGCGCAGGCCGGCGTCACGCTGACCGAGGCACTGCGGGTGGAGGACGGCCGCTACTGGTCCTACGTCTGCGCCAACCCGGAGTGCTGCCCGGCCGACGGCACACCGTTCGACGTCACCGACCACCCGGTGACGCGCGCGTTCGCGGCCAGCGGGCTGCCGATGTTCGCCAGCAGGCAGGAGCTGGAAGCCACGGTCGCCGCCGCGGACGGCGAGCCTGCCATGGCGATGCGGCGGGCCACCCAGGCGGCCGAGCGGCAGATCGCCCGGTGCGTCAGGCGGATGGCGCGGGCCGGCCAGCGGGCTGGCGGCCGCCGTCTCATCGCCGCTGTGGGCCAGCCGATGGTCGTGGAGGCCATCCGCCGCTATCGGGGCGGCGAGGAGATCGGCCTCGAGTTCGCCGCCTGGGTCACCGTCGCCCTGCGCGAGCTGCGGGTACGAGACGACGCCTGGGCGCGGATGCTGCCCGAGCACGGTGCCGCGCACCGTCGGCTCTGGGCTGACCTGACCCGGCTGGCTCAGCCGGGATACGTAGCCGCCCCCGCGTCGCTGCTGGCCTTCGTCGCCTGGCAGCAGGGCGACGGGGCGCTCGCCAATGTCGCGCTTGACCGCGCGCTCGCCGATAACCGGCGCTACTCCATGGCCAAGCTGCTGCGCCGGGCGCTCGACTCCGGCGCGCCGCCGTCCATGGCCCGGCTGCCGATGACCCCGGAGGAGGTGGCCGCCAGCTACGACGCCCAGGAGGCGGTGGCGAAGTCGGGGGCGGCCGGGGCGGCCGGAGGCGTCGATGTCGCCGAGGCGGGCTGAGGTACGGCCGTCCTCGCAGGTAAGGCGCGGCTAATCTGACCTAGAACGACCCGATACACTGCCTGAGCCGTTTGCCCGGCTGGGCACGGAGCTTGCCCGTTTGTCCTCCTGTGGGCATCCTTGTCAGGATGGCCGCGCAGAGCTGGGCGGGAAAGCCAGAATGGAGCGGAAGAGCACGTGACCGGCATCACAGTATTGCCGCCCGCAAAGCTAGCGGCGCACGAGGCTGCGGTGGCGCGGCTACGCGACGCGTATGCCGCCGTGCCGCCGGGCGTCCCGGTGCGGCTAGCCAAGCCGACATCCAACCTGTTCCGCTTCCGTGACGCCGCCAGCCCGGGGTCCGGCAGCGAGCGGGTGAACCTCGACGTGTCCGCGTTCGCCCGGGTGATCCATGTGGACGCCGCGACCGCGACCGCCGTCGTCGGCGGCATGACCACCTATGAGGACCTCTGCGAGGCCACGCTGCCGCACGGGCTGATGCCGCTGGTGGTCCCGCAGCTCAAGACGATCACCCTGGGCGGCGCGGTCACTGGCCTCGGCATCGAGTCGACATCGCTCTGGCACGGCCTGCCGCACGAATCCGTGATCGAGATGCAGATCCTCACCGGCGACGGCCGGGTCGTGATCGCGACTAAGGACAACGAGTACAGCGACCTGTACTACGGCTTCCCGAACTCCTACGGCACCCTCGGCTACTCGCTGGCCCTCACCATCGAGCTGATGCCGGTCAAGCCGTACGTGCACCTGCGCCACTTCGCCTTCAGCGACCCGAAGAGCTGCATGGACGCCATTGCCGAGATCGCGGCGGCGGGCAGCTACCAGGGGCACAAGGCGGACTTCCTCGACGGCACCGCGTTCAGCAACAGCGAGCTGTACCTGACCGTCGGGGCGTTCAGCGACAAGGCGCCCTGGCTCAGCGACTACACCGGCCAGCAGATCTACTACAAGTCGCTGCAGACCTCGCGCGAGGACTTCCTCACCATCAAGGACTACATCTGGCGCTGGGACACCGACTGGTTCTGGTGCTCGCGCCCGTTCGGCGTGCAGAACAGCAAGCTCCGCCCGTTCTGGCCGCGCAAGTACCGCCGCTCGAACGTCTACCGCTGGCTCGTCGCGCTGGACCAGAAGCAGGGGCTCACCGCCGCGCTGTACGCGCGGCGGCACCAGCCGCAGCGGGAGATGGTGATCCAGGATGTCGAGATCCTGGTCGGGCGCGGCCAGGAGTTCCTCGAGTTCTTTGCCCGCAGCGTGCGGATGACCCCGGTCTGGCTCTGCCCGCTCCGGCTGCGCGGCGACCACGTATGGACGCTGTACCCGATGCAGCCGGACCAGGTCTACGTCAACTTCGGCTTCTGGGGCGCGGTGCCGCTGCCGCCGGGCAAGACCGACGGCTACTACAACCGGATGGTGGAGGAGGAGGTCAGCGCGCTCGACGGGCACAAAACGCTGTACTCCACCGCCTTCTACTCCGAAGAGGAGTTCCGTAGCCGGTACAACGGCGACGAGTACGACAAGCTCAAGGGCGAGTACGACGGGAGCGGCCGGCTCCTTGGCCTCTACGACAAGTGCGTGCGCGGTCGCTGACCAAGCCGGGCAGCAGCGCGGCTGCCGTGGCTAAAGCGACCGGAAAACTAGGCGGAAGATCGTGAAAGGAACGTTGCATGGCGCTGGCTGAGGTATTCGAGGCGATCGCGGGTCCGGATGCTCCGGTTGAATTCCAGGCGTACGACGGGTCGACGGCAGGCGCCCCCGGCTCGCCGATCAAGATCACTATCCGGTCACCGGTCGCCGTGTCGTACCTGGCGCAGGCGCCGGGCGCGCTCGGCCTGGCCCGCGCGTACGTTTCCGGCCACCTTGATCTGGAGGGCGACATGGTCACCGCGCTCTCCCGGCTGTCCAAGGCGCAGGAGAGCCAGATCAGCTGGGCCGACCGGCTCAAGCTGCTGCAGTCGCTCGGCGGCCCCAAGGTGCTGCTGCCCCGGATCCCGCCGCCGCCGCAGGAGGTGCAGCCGCGCCGTCGCGGGCTGACCGTCGGCCGGATGCACTCCAAGAGCCGTGACGCGAACTCGATCTCGCACCACTACGACGTCTCCAACCGGTTCTACGAGTGGGTGCTCGGCCCGACGATGGCCTACACCTGCGCCTGCTACCCGACCCAGGACGCCACCCTCGAGGAGGCCCAGGAGTACAAGTTCGACCTGGTCGCCAGGAAGATCGCGCTCAAGCCGGGGATGCGGCTGCTGGATGTCGGCTGCGGCTGGGGCGGCATGGTGATGCACGCCGCGCGCGAGTACGGCGTCAAGGCGATCGGCGTCACGCTCTCGGAGCAGCAGGCGCTCTGGGCGCAGCAGGCGATCAAGAAGGCCGGCCTTGAGGACCTGGCCGAGGTCCGCCACCAGGATTACCGCGACGTGACGGAGACGGACTTCGACGCGATCAGCTCGATCGGCATCACCGAGCACATCGGCAAGGCCAACGTCCCCGGGTACTTCGCCTTCCTCAACAGCAAGCTCAAGCCGGGCGGCCGGATGCTGAACCACTGCATCACCCGTCCCGACAACACCGGCCCGTCCATCCACCGGGACGGGTTCATCAACCGCTACGTCTTCCCCGACGGCGAGCTCGAGGGACCCGGCTGGCTGGCCGGGGCGATGAACGACAGCGGCTTCGAGATCAGGCACGAGGAGAACCTGCGCGAGCACTACTCCAAGACCCTGAAGGCCTGGTGCGCCAACTTGGACGACCACTGGGACGAGGCGGTCGAGGAGGTCGGCCAGGGCACCGCCCGCGTCTGGCGGCTCTACATGGCGGGCTGCGTACTCGGTTTCGACCGCAACGTCGTCCAGCTCCACCAGATTCTCGGCGTCAAGCTGGCCAAGGACGGCACCTCCGGCATGCCGCTGCGGCCCGACTGGGAGCCCTCGGCCGCCCGCGCGAAGGCATCGGCGTAAGGATTCCCGACCCGGACAGTCCCGTGGCTTCGCGTTACCGGTGTCGCTGGTAACCCGAAGCCACGGTCCGTTCCCGGTACATCCGGGTGGGCAAACACCCTAAGCGCGGCTGGCGGTCGACCTTGATTGCCCGAGCAGCGGCGAGGTGATCAGGTAGTCGGCGCTTGTGCGGTTGCAGGCGATCGGGATGTCCCACAGCACCGCCAGCCTGACCAGGGCCTTAACGTCGGAGTCGTGCGGCTGCGAGCTCATCGGGTCCCAGAAGAAGATCAGCATGTCCAGATCGCCCAGGGCGATGAGCGCGCCGATCTGCTGGTCGCCGCCGAGCGGGCCGCTCTGGAAGCAGGTCACGGGCAGGGTGAGCGCATCGCTGAGCAGCCTGCCGGTAGTCCCGGTGGCGTAGAGGGCGTGGCCGGCCAGCAGATCCCGGTTGTGCTCGGCCCACTCGAGGAGGTCGCCTTTCCTGCCGTCATGGGCGACCAGGGCAATGCGCTTCGGTTCGGGTGAGGTCGAATTGGTCATGCTTCCAGTGTGCCCGGTGAATGTTGCCAGACTGACACGTAGGCGTTATGGACTCGTGTACATAGAGTGCCGGCTCGCTACCGGGCGAGACCGCGGCAGATGCGGTATTCTGGGAAGGTGAGTCCTGTCCGGCTGCTCCTTAGCTAGCCGCGTCGACCTGAATCTGCCGTCGACGCGGCCGCTCCTCGTGCGCGGGGAGCTTTTTGTTTTAAGCGAACCCAGTACTTATTGGGGCAGGCAGAGCATCCGCCACGCAAGGGCACCGCCCTGCAAGGCACCCGCGATGCGGGAACTCCCAAGCCGGACCGATCAATGGTGAGGACACGATGACTGCGGCCGAAACCGCCGACGAGGCACAGCGCTACGACCCGCGCGGTATCCAGGACAAGTGGCAGACGCACTGGGCGGCGGTCGACCCGTTCCGCGCGAGCGACGACCCGGCGGACCCGCGCGAGCGGTTCTACCTGGTCGACATGTTCCCGTACCCCTCGGGCGACCTGCACATGGGGCACGCCGAGGCGTACGCCATCGGCGACGCGATGGCCAGGTACTGGTTCCTGCGCGGCAAGAACGTGCTGCACCCGATCGGCTGGGACGCGTTCGGCCTGCCCGCGGAGAACGCGGCGATCAGGAACAACACGCACCCGATCGACTGGACCTACAAGAACATTGAGACCCAGGCGGCGTCGTTCCGCCGGTACGCGACGTCGTTCGACTGGTCACGGCGGCTGCAGACCTGCGACCCGGAGTACTACCGGTGGAACCAGTGGCTGTTCCTGCGGTTCTTCGAGCGCGGCCTGGCCTACCGCAAGGGCGGCTACGTCAACTGGTGCCCGAAGGACCAGACCGTGCTGGCCAACGAGCAGGTCGTCAACGGCCGGTGCGAGCGGTGCGGGACCGAGGTGGTCCGCCGGGTGCTGACCCAGTGGTACTTCAAGATCACCGAGTACGCTGACCGGCTGCTGGCGGACGAGGCCGCGCTGGAAGGCAACTGGCCGGACCGCGTGCTGACCATGCAGCGGAACTGGATCGGCCGGTCCACCGGGGCCGAGGTCGACTTCGCGATCGAGGGGCGCACCGAGCCGGTCACCGTCTACACGACGCGGCCCGACACGCTGTACGGCGCGACGTTCTTCGTCGTCGCCGCGGACTCGCCGCTGGCCGCCGAACTGTGCACCGAGACCCAGCGCGACGAATTCGAGATGTACCTGTCGCACGTCCGGAAGCTGACCGACATCGAGCGGCAGTCGACCGACCGGCCGAAGACCGGCGTGTTCCTGGGGGTGCACGCGGTCAACCCGGTCAACGGCGAGAGCATCCCGGTCTGGGCCGCCGACTACGTGCTGCCGGACTACGGCACCGGCGCGATCATGGCGGTGCCCGCGCACGACCAGCGCGACCTGGACTTCGCCCGGCAGTTCAACCTGCCGGTACGGGTAGTGGTGGCCACCGATGCAGCCGACCCGGCCGTCACCGGGGTGGCGGTACCGGGCGACGGTGTCCTGGTCAACTCCGGCCCGCTGGACGGGCTGTCCAAGACCGAGGCGATCTCCCGCATCATCGAGATTCTGTCGGAGAAGGACCTGGGAACCCCCGCGGTCAACTACCGGCTGCGCGACTGGCTGCTGTCCCGGCAGCGGTTCTGGGGCACGCCGATCCCGATCATCCACTGCCCGTCCTGCGGCGAGGTGCCGGTGCCGGAGGAGTCCCTGCCGGTCGTCCTGCCCGACCTGCGCGGCGCCGACCTGGCCCCGAAGGGCGTCTCGCCGCTGGCGGCGGCGACCGACTGGGTCAACGTCGACTGCCCGAAGTGCGGCGGCGCGGCGCTGCGGGACACCGACACGATGGACACCTTCGTCGACTCTTCCTGGTACATATTCCGCTACTGCTCCCCGGGATACGAGGGCGGGCCGTTCCGTCCCGAGGACCTGGAGCGCTGGGCCCCGGTGGACCTGTACGTGGGCGGCGTCGAGCACGCGATCCTGCACCTGCTGTACGCGCGCTTCTTCACCAAAGTGCTGCAGGACATGGGGCTGGTGTCGTTCGGCGAGCCGTTTACCCGGCTGATCAACCAGGGTCAGGTGGTGAACGGCGGCAAGGCGATGTCCAAGTCGCTGGGCAACGGGGTCAACCTGGGTGAGCAGATCGAGCTGTTCGGCGTTGACGCGATCCGGCTGACGATGATCTTCGCCTCGCCGCCGCAGGACGACATCGACTGGGCCGACGTGAACCCGGACGCGATGGTCAGGTTCCTGGGCCGTGTGTGGCGGATCGCCGCCGAGGTGGCCGCCGCCGGAGCGCCCGCGCGGGACTTCGCGGCCGGTGACCGGGAGCTGCGCCGAGTCGTTCACCGGGTCACCAACGAGGTCACCAAGCAGGTGGAGAACTACCACCTGAACGTCGCTGTGGCCCGGCTGATGGAGCTGGTGAACGCCATTCGCAAGGCAATCGACTCTGGTCCCGGCGCCGCCGACCCGGCGGTGCGCGAGGGCGCCGAGGCGCTGGCCGTCATGCTGTCGCTATTCGCCCCGTACACCGCGGAGGAGTGCTGGGAGGTGCTGGGCGGCCTGGAGCGCGTCGAGCCGGGCGGCATCCCGTCCGTCGCCAGGGCCCCCTGGCCAGTCGCGGACCCGGCTCTCCTGATTCAGGAGACGGTTACCTGCGTGGTGCAGGTAAACGGGAAGGTCCGCGACCGGCTGGAAGTCTCTCCGGATATCACCGAGGCTGAACTGCGTGACCTGGCGCTGGCCGCCTCTGGGGCGGCCCGCGCGCTGACAGGCCTGGGTATCCAGCGGGTGGTTGTGCGCCCGCCGAAGCTGGTCAATATCGTCGCTGCATAGCGGAGGGTACGGGCACGTCATACCCGGCGGAGGACCGCGACCACCTTGCCCAGGATGGCTGCGTCGTCACCAAGGATCGGCGTGAAGGCGGGGTTGTGCGGCATCAGCCAGATGTGCCCGTCGCTCTGCTTGAGCGTCTTCACGGTGGCCTCGCCGTCGATCATGGCCGCGACGATCTCGCCGATCTCCGCGTTCTCCTGCTGGCGGATGACGACCCAGTCGCCGTCGGCGATGGCCGCGTTGATCATCGAGTCGCCTGCGACCTTGAGCATGAACAGGGTGCCCTCGCCGACCAGTTGCCGGGGGAGCGGGAAGATCTCCTCGACCTGCTGCTCGGCCAGGATCGGGCCGCCTGCCGCGATCCGGCCGACCAGCGGGACGTAGGCCGCCTCCTGGGAGGCGATGTCCATCCCGTCGGCGGTGATCTCGGCCTCGCTTTCCTTGCCGTTCTGCTCGGGGCGGATGGCGGGGTGGCCGGGGAGCCGGACCTCGACCGTGCGCGGCCGGCCGACGTCGCGGTGCAGGTAGCCCTTGCGCTGCAGCGTGGAGAGCTGGTAAGAAACGCTTGAGGTGCTGGTCAGGCCGACCGCCTCGCCGATCTCCCGCATCGACGGCGGGTAGCCGCGCTTCTGCACCGAGTCCCGGATGACCTGGAGCACCTTGCGCTGCCGCCAGGTGAGCACGTGGTCCGGGTCTGGCTTGTCGGGCGTCTCCGGGATCACGACGGGCACGCTGCCCTTGGGCTTGCGGCCCGGCCTGCCCTTAGGGCGCACCGGTACGTCCGCGATTTCGGGAGTGCCGTAATCTGCGGTGTCGTCCATCGGATGAACCTCCGATTCTTGGGTCGTTGCTTACGGAGACGAGCCTAGCCCTAAACCGCGATTTCACCAAACATCTGTTCGACGTGTCGTTAAAATGTCAGACCGTCGAGGTACAAAGATGGCAGCCGAGGTGATCTGAGGGCCATCGGCGGCACCGGGCCGGGCCGGACGGCCGCGACACGCCGCTCCCGGCCGCGACACGCCGCTCCCGGCCGCGACACGCCGGCCGGGAGCGGGAGTCAGCCCGGCCTGCCAGGGATTTTGACTTCGATGAGCGTCTCCGCTTGCCTCGGGCCGCGGCTCTGGACTACGGTTAACCACAACATCTAGTAGTTACAGTGCTGTGGTTCTGCTAGAATTAGTGGACATTCACGGTGGGTATGGGTACGACTCGGTGCCCCTGGAGGTGATCGCGTGTACTGTCCGTTCTGCCGTCATCCGGATAGCCGGGTTATCGACAGCCGGGTGGCCGATGACGGCATCGCGATCCGCCGCCGCCGGTCCTGCCCCGAGTGCGGGCGCCGGTTCACCACGCAGGAGTCGGTCATCTTGATGGTGGCCAAGCGCAGCGGGGTGACCGAGCCGTTCACCAGGGACAAGATCGTGCGCGGGGTCCAGCGGGCGTGCCAGGGCAGGCCGGTCGACGAAGACCAGCTGGCCATGCTGGCCCAGCGGGTGGAGGAGACGATCAGGGCGCGCGGCCTGGCGGAGGTGCCATCTCACGAGGTGGGGCTGGCGATTCTCGGGCCGCTGCGTGACCTCGACGAGGTCGCCTACCTCAGGTTCGCCTCGGTCTACCGGGGCTTCGAGTCGCTGGACGACTTCGAGAAGGCGATTACCGAACTGCGCGGCCGGCACCTGGGGCAGGCCGGCCAGGACAACGACGTCCACGGCGCGGGCGAGGGACGGCCTGACTAGGCCGGAAGTATCAATAGGGGCAGTCGTAGCCGACGGTGATGGTGCCGGACGGTTTGTTCGGTGCGGCCGGGTGCGGCCACACCGAGAAGAACGAGAAGAAGATGTAACCGGTGCTGGTGACGGGTCCGGCGGGGACCTGCGATGAAGGGGGAAAGGGAGTTATGACGGAGACGGCAAGCGGCCCGGCGGCGCGCAAGGGCAAGCGCGCGAGCAAGGGGCTGAAGATCCGCCGGATTCACACCACGGCGGGCGTGCACCCCTATGACCAGGTCACCTGGGAGCGGCGCGATGTGGTGATGACCAACTGGCGGGACGGCTCGATCAACTTCGAGCAGCGCGGGGTAGAGTTCCCCGACTTCTGGTCGGTCAACGCGGGCAACATCGTGACCACCAAGTACTTCCGCGGCGCGGTCGGCACCCCGCAGCGCGAGTGGTCGCTCAAGCAGCTCGTCGACCGGGTGGTGAACGTCTACACCGCCACCGGCAGGCAGCACGGCTACTTCGCCTCCGACGAGGACGCGGAGATCTTCGATCACGAGCTCAAGTACGCCCTGGTCCACCAGATCTTCGCGTTCAACTCCCCGGTCTGGTTCAACGTCGGCACCGGCGCCGCACAGCAGGTATCGGCCTGCTTCATCTTGTCGGTTGATGACACGATCGAGTCGATCCTCAACTGGTACAGCGAAGAGGGCCAGATCTTCCGCGGCGGCTCCGGCGCGGGAGTCAACCTGTCCAAGATCAGGTCAAGCAAGGAGCTGCTCACCTCCGGCGGCACCGCGAGCGGCCCGGTCAGCTTCATGCGCGGCGCCGACGCGAGCGCCGGCACGATCAAGTCGGGCGGCGCGACGCGACGCGCGGCCAAGATGGTCGTGCTCGATGTGGACCACCCCGACATCGAGGACTTCATCCAGACCAAGGCGCGCGAAGAGGACAAGATCCGCGCCCTGCGCGACGCCGGTTTCGACATGGACCTCGGCGGCCAGGACATCGTCAGCGTCCAGTACCAGAACGCCAACAACTCGGTCCGCGTCAGCGACGAGTTCATGACGGCGGTCGAGGAGGGCAAGCCCTTCGACCTGCTTGCCCGCCGCACTGGCGAGGTCATCGACACCGTCGACGCGAAGGGCCTGTTCCGCCATATCGCGCAGGCCGCCTGGGAGTGCGCCGACCCGGGCCTGCAGTACGACGACACGATCAATGACTGGCACACCAACCCGGAATCGGGCCGGATCACCGCGAGCAACCCCTGCTCCGAGTACCTCAGTCTCGATAACTCGTCCTGCAACCTCGCCAGCATTAACTTGCTTAAGTTCCTGAACGCGGACGATACCTTCGATCTTGAGCGGTTTGCCCGGGTCAGCGAGCTGATCATCACCGCGATGGACATCTCCATCACCTTCGCCGACTTCCCCACGGAGAAGATCGGCCAGACGACCAGGGACTTCCGCCAGCTCGGCATCGGCTACGCCAACCTCGGCGCGCTGCTGATGGCGACCGGCCACGCCTACGACTCGGCCAGCGGCCGGGGGATCGCCGCCGCGATCACCTCGCTCATGACGGCATCGGCGTACAAGAAGTCGGCGGAGATCGCGGGGATCGTCGGCCCCTACGAGGGGTACGCGAAGAACGCGACAGCGCACAAGCGCGTCATGCGCAAGCACGCGGACGCCAGCGCCAGCGTCCGCGCGGTCGCCGACTTCGACAAGGCCATTCTCGACCTGGCCAACAAGACCTGGAAGGAGAG
>CAVQOE010000036.1:0-173697 GCA_963714295.1 uncultured Actinomycetota bacterium
GGTCTCGCCCGAGTACTTCGCGTGCGGCTCGCGGACGGCACAGGCGGACGGTGAGCGCCAGAACGCCCGGTAGTACGCGCCCCGGTAGTAGTAGCAGCTCAGCCGGAAGCCAAGGACGAACGGCAGCGAGACGAACGCGTAGGGGATGATCGGCGGGATGGCCGGGATCCACTGGCCAAGGGCCGACGACCCGGGCACGCACTCGCCGCTCACGCAGGGCGAGTAGAACGGCGTCAGATAGTGGTACTGAGGCACGTAATACCAGTGACCCGTGAAAACCCGAACGGTCGCGTACGCCACCCAAATGGTGAGCAGCGTCGCGACGACGATGCCGCGGTTCCACCAGGGGTCGGTGCGGAGCGTCTTCGCGGCGATCTGCGCCCGCGTTCTGCCGGCCGGCGCATCAGAAACTTGTGTCATCCAGCGTCCTCGCTGCCTCGTGCGTGATCGTGTCCGCGACGCGCAGCCGGGAAGCCCTCCGAAGAGCGGGAGCGGGAGCGCATGCGATGCCCACGAACTTATTCCAGTTAGTCTCAGGATGCCGCATCAGGGGGTGCTTCCAGGATGTGAGCCTCGATACACTCCCTGCTTTTACCGGGCTATTCGCGCAATCTAGTGAGCAGGTTCACATTCCACACCAGAACTGTGTACCCGTCGAATCGGTAGGTTCGGGCAGGCCGCCCGAACGTCCCCAGTACCACCGGGTAGGGCGCCGTCGTCTCTGCCGGGTAGGCCGCCCCGATGGACGGCACCTGCTCGACCAGGAAGTTCGCGCCGTGCTTGAGCGGGTCAAAGGCGGCGGCGGACGACTGGTACAACAGCGCCTCCACCCGCCCGGCCTTCCCATCCTGCCCCATCCGTACCTCGGTGGGCTCGACCGCCACCCGCTCCCCGCCGTCCACGGTGATCACATTGGCCGCAGGCCCGCTGCTGAGCCCGTACCGCAGCCCGTGCGCGACCAGCCAGTCCGCCAGCACCGCGTACCGCCCCGGCGCCGAGGGCTGCGCCGCCGAGTACCCGAACGCGCTCCCGTACCCCGCGATCACCAGGAAAAGCCCACCGAGAAGAAGAGCAGTCGAGATGGAACGGACGGTTGTCTTCGCCCCAACGCCCCATTGAGGCGAAGACCGCCCCCAGCGTCCCACCCGCCATCGGCGATCATCGGCGACCGCTTCTCCCGCCCGGGTCGCGAACAAGCGCTCGGCCAGCGGCGGTCCGAAGATCCGCCCGACCAGGACCGCGCCGAGCGGCAGTACGGCCGCGATCTCGCGCGCCTCATACCCGGTGCCCAGCACGGTCCCGGGATCGGTCGACAACAGGTAGCTCAGCAGGTTCGCGACGATCGCGACCGCGAGCACCGAATCCACCAGCCCGGCACCGTCCAACGGCCCCGCGTCGTAAACCCGCGCGACGTGATTGCCCGGCCGCGGCAAACGTGGCCGGAGGAACCGGCTGAGGGCGACCGCGAGGGCCGCGCCCGCCAGCGTCAGCCCGACTAGGTGCAGCAGCCCGAACGTGAGTCCGGCCCGGCCGGTGACGCCGATGAAGTTCGCGCCGTACAGCTCGAGGATGCCCCACCCGGTCAGCCAGATGTGCGTCCACAGCTGCGACAGCGGCGCCAGCGTCAGCGGTAGCGCATGCGCCGTGAACCCGCCCGCCGCCGTCAGCAGCCGCGCCGCTGCCCACGACAGCCCGACCGAAATGACGGCGGCGCCGATCAGCGCCAGCTCGTACCGCCCGGATGCCGCGGGCGCCTGGCCGGCCGGGCCCGGCGGCTTCGCCAACTCCCCGCCAGCTGGCCGGTTGCGCAGTGTCGGGCGGATCGCGGTCACGGCGCAGACAACGATCAGTGGCACCACCGCCGTCAGCAGCGCGGCCCGGTCCGCGAACTGCACCCAGGCAAGCAGCAGGCACAGCAGCGCCGGGACCCACCAGCGGCGCGGCGCGAGGTCGAGCAGCAGCCACCCGATCAGCAGCGGCACCTGGGTCCCGACATGGTCGGGCGACAGCAGCAGCACGAACGCCCCGTACCCGAGCTGCGGTGCCAGCATGATCACGGCCGCGAGGATCCCTCGCAGCAAACCCTCCTGCCCGACCGCGCGCCCCCGTGCGAGCCAGAAAACGGCCAGTACCAGGAGCATGTAGGTGGCCGCGGCGGCGACGTGGATGACGCCGACCCCAAACGGCCGGATCAGCTCGACGAGCAGGTACTCGGGCAGTTCGGTGGTGTAGAACGACACGTCGCCGATCGTCCAGCCGTGCAGCAGCCAGTTCCCCGCCAGCATGTCCCGCGCCTGCAGCGCCTCCGCCGCCCCATCTGAGCTGGCCGCGACCGTCCACGACACCCGCAGGTAGCCAAGGAAAAGCAGCGCCACCCCCACGGCAAGCGCCACGCCAAGCGCGGCGCCGCGCATCGCCGCGCGCGTCGGGACATCGCGTCCGGCCGGCTGCACCCCGCCGGTGGCGGGGTCCGCGGGCCCGGACCGCACACCCAGTTCTTCCGTCACCACAGCTCCAGTCGTGACAGCCCCGAGTACCACTCAAGTGGGATTGATTACGCAATTTGGGTAGCCGAAGCCTACCAATTGCCCGGGCGCTACCGCCGGGAGCGCGGCTAGGCGGACGTTGGCGGCAGGCCGAGGGCCTGCTTCAGGAACGCGACCTGGAGCAGCAGCAGGTTCTCGGCCACAACCACCTGCGGGGTCATGTGGGTGACGCCGGACAGCGGCAGGACCGAATGCGGGTACCCGGCCGCGAGCAGCGCCGAGGAGAGCCGCAGCGAGTGCGCGACCACCACGTTGTCGTCCGCCAGCCCGTGCACGATGAGCAATGGCCGGGCGGCGGCAGCCCCGGTCCGTTCCGGATCGCTGATTATCGAGCTCTGCTCGTAGGCGGCGGCTTCGCGGGCCGGGTCGCCGAGGTAGCGCTCGGTGTAGTGCGTGTCGTAGAGCCGCCAGTCGGTGACCGGCGCGCCCGCGACGGCCGCGTGGAACACGTCCGGGCGGCGCAGCACGGCCAGCGCGGACAGGTAGCCGCCGAACGACCAGCCGCGGATCGCGACCCGTTCCGTATCGAGGTCGGCAAACTCCCCGGCTGCCGCTTGCAGCGCTGTGACCTGGTCTTCAAGCACGCCGGTGGCGAAGTCCCCGGCGATCATCTTGTCCCACGCGGGCCCGCGCCCGGGCGTGCCCCGGCCGTCCGCCACCACCACCGCGAACCCTTGCTCGGCCAGCCACTGCGACGAGAGGTACATGGCGGCCGCCTTGACCACCCGCTGCATGCCGGGGCCGCCATAAGGGTCAAGCAGCACCGGCAGTTTGCTGCCGGGCTGGTGCCAGGACGGCAGCAGCACGGCGGTGCGGATCCCGGCCGGCCCCGCGTCGATGAAGCGCGGCGCCGGGTGCGGCAGGTTAGGCGTCTCCGCGAGCGAAGCGATCCGGGCGCCGGCCTGCGCCGAACCGCGCCGCCTGATCGCCACCGTGACCCCGCTGCTGGCCAGGGTCCGGCTGGTCACCAGGGTGGTCCCGCCGCCGGCCAGGGCGGCGTGCACGCCGGGCTCGGTGGCGACGGGGGTGAGGCCGGCCGGCCCGTAGCGCCAGACGCCGAGCTCGGTCGGCTCGGATTTCGCGGCGAACAGCACGTCGTCGCCATCGGTGCCGAGTACCGCCTGGACCTGCAGTCCGGGCGGGGTGACGGGCTGGGCGGCGGCGAGCTCGGCCGCGGGGGCGATGATGAGCCCGCGGGTGTCGCCGCTGATCCCGGTCCAGACGATGTCGCCGTTGCCGAGCCGGGCGGGAACGCCGTCGACGACGTCGGTCCAGTGCGGGTCGGTGTCCTCGCGCAGTAGCTCGCCGTTGGCCGCGTTGATCAGCCGCATCGTCTTCTGGTCGCGGGTCTGCACGACGATGAGCGGGGCGGTGCCCCAGGCCGCGCTGACCAGGTACGGGAACCGCTCTCTGTCCCAGCCGGCCACCTCGCTGAGCTTGGTCTCGGCCGTGTCCATGACCGCCAGCGGGGTGCGGGCGATGTCGGCCTGGTCCTGCGCGGTGCCAGCCCGGGGGAGCGTGGCCAGCAGCAGTGACACGTCGGCGTTGGGGGTGCCGGCCGCGGGGTAGGCGATCTCGGCCGGCGCCTTGCCCGGGTTGGCCGGGTCGGCGATGTACCAGCGCCTGACCGGGGACTCATCGACCCGGGCGACCAGGAGCTGGCTGCCGTCGGGCGACCACCAGTAGCCGCGGGAGCGGTCCATCTCCTCGGCCGCGACGAACTCGGCCAGGCCGAAGGTGACGCCGTCTTCGCTCGCGACGACGAGGTCATCCCCGGTCGTGAGGTGGATGACGTGCAGCGCGCCGTCGTGCACGTAGGCGACCCAGGTCCCGGTCGGGTCCGGCCGCGGGTCGAGCGCGGGCGTCTTGGCCGGGACCAGCCGGGGCGGCTGCGCCGGATCGCCCAGCGGCGCCGCGTACACCTGGCCGGAGAGCGCGAAGACGGCGAGCGTGCCGGCCTTGTCGGTGGCGTAGGCCACGATCCCGGCGGCGGTCTCGCGTACCCGCTCACGCCGGGCCTTTTCCTCCGGCGGCAGGTTCTCCTCATCCGCGCCGAGCGCCCGGGGATCGGCGATGAGCCGCTCGGCGCCGGTGGCCGCGTCGGCCTCCCACAGGCAGGTCACCGGGTCGTCGCCCGCCTTGGAGCGCAGGAACAGGATCCGTTCCCCGTCCGGTGATACCTGGAACGCTCGGGGCACCCCGAGCCGGAATCCGCGCGTCCGCGCCTGCTGCCTGGGAAAGCTCTCGGTCATGCCTCCCGATCATGCCAGGTCTGTTGGCGGCATAATCGTCTGGTGGTCAACCGAAGCCTGCTGCTCGTGCACGCGCACCCCGATGATGAGTCGATCGGCACCGGGGCGACGATGGCCAAATATGCCGCCGAGGGCGCCCGGGTCACCCTGGTGACCTGCACGCTCGGCGAACTTGGCGAGATCATCCCGCCTGACCTGCGCCATCTGCTCCCGGACGAGCTCGGCCAGCACCGGATCGGCGAGCTGGACCGCGCCTGCCGGGCGCTCGGCGTCACCGACCACCGGTTTCTCGGCGGCGAGGGCAAGTACCGGGACTCGGGGATGGCGGGGCTGCCGGACAGCGAAGACCCGCGCTGCTTCTGGCAGGGAGGCGTCGAGGAGGCCGCGACGGAGCTGGCGCAGATCATCGAGGAGGTCGCGGCCGACGTCATCGTGACCTACGACGCCAACGGCTTCTACGGCCACCCGGACCACATCCAGGCGCACCGGGTGGCGTGGCGGGCGAATGAGCTGACCGGCGGGGCCGCGAAGTTCTACGCCACCGCGATGCCCCGCTCCGTCCTCGCGGCCGCGGCCGTGCTGCCGGACGACTCCTGGTTCGCGCGGAACAAGGACCTGTCGGTGGGCGTCCCCGACGACCAGGTCACGACGGAGATCGACGCGACGCCTTACCTGCCCGCCAAGCTGGCGGCGATGGCCGCGCACGAGACGCAGATCACCATGGACGGCGAGTTCTACGCCCTCTCCAACGAGATCGGCCAGCGGGCGCTCGGCACCGAGTACTACACGCTGCTGGCCGCCCCGGCTGGCGGGTCGGCTGGCGGGGACGCCCCCCGTCGCCCGGGCGGCCCGTTCGAACGCGACCTCTTCTCGCGGTAGCCTGCTGGCTCATGGGGACCTCGCCGCGATCGCTCGTCACGGGCCTCGGCTATCTGGCGCTCTTCGTGCTCGGCGCGGTGCAGGGCCTGATCGGCAGCTTCCAGTACAGCCGCAGCCCCGCGCCCGTTCATCGCGATCTTGCTGGTGCTGATCCTGTTCGCGACCTGCGTGCTGGCGGGCCTGGGGCTGCGCACCTACAGCGCCGGCATCCTCCCGGCCCTCGGCTGGGTCGTCGTCGCGTTCATCCTGGCGATGCCGCGGCCCAACGGCAGCGTGATCATCGAGGCCTCGCCGGCCGGCAAGTGGTTCCTGTACGGCGGCGCGCTGGCAGCGGCGGCGGGCGCCGCCGTGGCGTTCTACCTCTGGATGCGTACCCGGTCCGCCCCGACCGGGCCAGGTCAGCGGTAACGGACGCGACTACCTGGAACAGTGCTGAGAGTGGAACAGTGCTGGGAGTCATGCCGGTGGCAGCGGCATAACTCCCAGCGCTAGCGAAAACCCGGCGCTCAGGCGGTTACGATCGCCTCGCCGAAGCGCTCAAGGCCCCAGCGCGAGCTCGTCCTCGGTGATTACCAGCGGGGGAGCGAGCCGGATGGTGCTGCCGTGCGTCTCCTTGGCCAGCACGCCCAGCGAGGCGAGCCGCTCGCAGACCACGCGCCCGTCCAGCGAGGCGAACGTCACCCCGGCCCACAGCCCGCGGCCGCTGACCGATGTCACCGCGGAGGCCGGCAGCGAGCCCAGCCGCTCGTGCAGCACGGCGCCGAGCGCGGCCGACCGGGCCTGGTACTCGCCGGTGCGCAGCATCGCGATGACCTCCCGCGCCACCGCGCAGGCGAGCGGGTTGCCGCCGAAGGTGGACCCGTGCTGCCCCGGCTGGAGCACGCCGAGCACCGACCGGGCGGAGACCATCGCCGAGACCGGCACGATCCCGCCGCCCAGCGCCTTGCCCAGCAGGTAGGCGTCCGGCACCACCCCTTCAGCCTCGCAGGCGAAGGTGGAGCCGACCCGGCCGAGCCCGGACTGGATCTCGTCGGCGATCATCAGCGCGCCCGCCGACGTGCACAGCGCCCGCACGCCGGCCAGGAAGCCGGGCGGCGGCACGACCACGCCGGCCTCGCCCTGGATCGGCTCGGCCAGCACCCCGACGACCCTCGGCCCGAACCGGCCGAACACTTCCCGCAGCGCCGGCAGGTCCCCGTAGGGGACGGACACGAACCCGGGCGTGTAGGGGCCGAAATCGGCCCGCGCGTCCGGGTCGGAGGAGAACGACACGATCGTGGTCGTGCGCCCGTGGAAGTTCCCGTCGAACACGACGATGACCGCCTGGTCGGCGGGCACTCCGCGGGTCAGGTAACCCCACTTGCGGGCGACCTTGATCGCCGTCTCGACCGCCTCCGCGCCGGTGTTCATCGGCAGCACCATCTCCATGCCGCACAGCTCGGCCAGCTCGGCGCAGAACGGCCCGAACTGGTCGTGGTCGAACGCCCGGCTGACCAGCGTCACCCGCTCGAGCTGCCGCATCGCCGCGGCGATCAGCTGCGGGTGCCGGTGCCCGAAGTTCAGCGCCGAGTACCCGGCGAGCATGTCCAGGTAGCGGTTGCCTTCGGTGTCGGTCACCCACACGCCCTCCGCCGTCGCCGCGACGACCGGGAGGGGGTGATAGTTGTGCGCGCTGTACTCGCGGGTCAGGGCGGACAGGTCGGCCACAGCGAGATCGGTCATCTCAGTTCCTCAGTTCCAATGTGCAGCACTTCGCTCCGCCGCCCGCCTTGAGCAGCTCGGACATGTCCACCGGCACGACCTCGAATCCCCGCGAGCGCAGCGAGCGCGCCAGCCCGGTGGCCGCGGCGGCGAGCACGACGTGGCGCCCGTCGGAGACCGCGTTGAGCCCGAGCACCTCGGCGTCCTCGTCCTTGGCCTCGATGAGCTCGACGAACGTCGACGCCAGGGCGGCCCGCCCGGCGTCGTCGAAGGCCGCCGGGTAGTACATCGCGGTCGTCGCGTCGAGCACGCACAGCGCCGTGTCCAGGTGGTAGAAGCGCGGGTCAACCAGGCGCAGCGACACCACCGGGCGCCCGAAGACCGCCGCCAGCTCCGCGCCCGCCTCGAAATCGGACCTGAAGCCGTAGCCGGCCAGAATCGTGCCGTCCCCGGCGACGAGGATGTCGCCCTCGCCCTCGTTCACCCGCTCAGCCTCGCGCACCGGCCAGCCGTTGGCCCGGAACCAGTCCAGGTACGCCTCGGCCTCGGCGGCCCGCTGGGGGTGGCGGAACCGCACGCCGAGCATCTCGCCGTCGATCACCGTCGCGCCGTTGGCGGCGAACACCATGTCCGGCAGCCCGGGGACGGGCGCGATGGTCGAGACCGAGTGCCCGAGCGACGCATACGTCTGCCTGAGCGTCTCCCACTGCCGCATGGCCAGGGCCGGATCGACCGGCGCGTCCGGCCGCATCCAGGGGTTGATCGCGTACGTAACGTCGAAGTGCTCGGGCGGGCACATCAGGTAGGACCTAGGGGTGGCGGTCCGGCTGGTCAAGTCGTTGCTCATGGGCTAAAGGGTACGGAGCGCGGCCACGTTAGTAACAGAGAGTGATTATGCGTCCGGGCGGCGATCCGTTGCGTTTTTCCGCCACGAGCCGTCGATTCATTGCGCGGATCAGCGCGCGAGCTTTCGCAGGCGCTCGCCCGCGGCCGCAACGCGCTCATCCGTCGCGGTCAGCGCGATCCTGATATACGCGTCCCCGGCAGGCCCGTACATGGAGCCCGGCCCGGCCAGGATGCCGCACTCGGCGGCGAGCAGCTCGCACGCCGCCCAGCAGTCGAGCCCGTCCCTGGTTGCCCACAGGTAGAGCCCGGCCTCGGAGTGGTCGATGCGGAACCCGGCGGCGGTCAGCCCGGCCGCGAGCACCGCCCGCCGCGCCGCGTAGCGGGCCTTCTGCTCGGCGGCGTGCGCGTCGTCGCGCAGCGCGGCGGTCATGGCGGCCTGTACCGGGGCGGGCATGATCATCCCGGCCTGACGGCCGATGAGCAGCAGCTGCTTCATCAGCGCGGGGTCGCCGGTCACGAACCCGGCGCGGTAGCCGGCCAGGTTGGACCGCTTGGAGAGCGAGAACACGGCGAGCACGCCGTCCAGCGAGCCGCCGCGCACCGACTCGTGCAGCACCGAGACCGGCCTGGCCGTCCAGCCGAGCTCGATATAGCACTCGTCCGAGGCGAGCACGCAGCCGCGGGCGCGGGCCCACGCGAGCGCGTCGCGCAGCGCGGGCGCGGGCAGCACCCGGCCGGTCGGGTTGGACGGCGAGTTCACCCACAGCAGCCGGGCGGAGGGCGGCGCGCCGCTGAGCTCGTCCGCCGCGACCGAGGAGGCCCCGGCCAGCCGCGCGCCGATGTCGTACGTCGGGTAGGCCAGCGACGGGTAAATCACCGTGTCGGCCGGCCCGAGGCCGAGCATGACCGGGAGCCAGGCGATGAACTCCTTGGTCCCGATCACCGGCAGCACGCATCCCGGGTCGACGTGCACGTCGAGCGAGCGGGCGAGCCACCCGGCGGCCGCCGAACGCAGCTCGGGGGTACCCGCGGTCAGCGGGTAGCCGGGCGCGTTGGCGGCCGCGGTAAGTGCGTCCTGGATGACCGCGGGCACCGGGTCAACGGGGGTGCCCACGGACAGGTCGACCGCCCCGCCGGGGAAGGCGCGGGCCTTCTCCGCGATCGGGGCAAGCTCGTCCCAGGGGTATTCGGGTAGCCGTGAGGCGAGGGTCACTCTTCCGCGGCCTGCGGCGGTAGCGCCGCCACCAGGGGGTGGTCCTTGCCGATCTTGCCGACCTTGGACGCGCCGCCCGGGGAACCGAGCCCTTCGAAGAAGTCGACGTTGACCTTGTAGTAGTCCTTCCACTGCTCGGGCACATCGTCCTCGTAGTAGATGGCCTCAACCGGGCACACGGGCTCGCAGGCGCCGCAGTCCACGCACTCGTCCGGGTGGATGTAGAGCATGCGGTCACCCTCGTAGATGCAGTCCACGGGGCACTCTTCGATGCATGCTTTATCCAGTACATCAACGCATGGCTGCGTGATGATGTAGGTCACGGGAGCTCCTCTTTACGTTCATAACCCACTTGAGCTACCACCCAGTATGGTGGCTCGCCTTTCTAGCTGGTGACAATACCGGCACGAACCGGCCCGGATTCTGCCTGCCAGGTTGTTTCAAACAGCCCTGCTGTCCATTCGTAACCACCGTAGCTGACCTGGGTGATCCCGTAGGAGCTGGCATTGCTCACAAGCCAGTCGGCCACCGTCCAGCCGTCACCGCGGGTGGCGGTAATCACCACGGAGCCGCCGGAGCGGGCCCGGTGGACCGCGGTCACCGCACCGTCGGCCCGCGGCCGGCCGAACACATCGCTGAGCCGCCGCAGGGCCGCGCTGAGGTTCAGCTTGTCGGGCACGCCGTCGCTGGCGGCCTGCGCGGCCGGGTTGTACCAGCAGGTGACCACGTGCGGGGTGGCGGTGAAGTCGGCCGCCAGTGCCGCGCCGGTCGGGGCGTGCTGCTGGTAGGCCGTGCCGTCCGCGCTCCGCTGCACGTCCTGCGCGGCCACGTCGACCGGCAGCTTCGCCCAGCCACCGATCTTGACCAGCGCGCTGAAGAACGCGCCGGCCGCGTAGGCCGGGTCCTCGAGCTCGGCCGTGGTGCCCCATCCCTGCGAGGGGCGCTGCTGGAAGATGCCGACCGAGTCCCGGTCGCCGTAATCCAGGTTCTCCAACTTGGATTCCTGCAGCGCGGTGGCGTAGGCCACGGTCAGCGCCTTGCGCGGCAGCCGGTCACGGGCAGCGACGCCGGCGATGGCCGCGGCGTCCGCCGCCTGCCCGAAATCGAGCCCGAGGGCGTTCGCGCCGGTCCCGGCCTGGCAGCCGGGGACGACCAGCAGCCGCTGAACGTACCGGTGGTAGGCGTTATACGCGGTCAGGGCGCCGAAGGTGATCAGCGCCAGGACCACAATGACCACGCCAACCGCGATGAGCGGGCGGCGCCAGGAGGGGCGCCGGTAGTCGTACGGCGCACTGCGCCCCGAAGTGGTCGTCCGCACAGCAAGACGGTACCCGCAAATCTGGCCGCTGTGACTGAAGTTAAAGCCAGACAGGCGACGTTCGCCGGCCGTTGCCTCCATGTGCGGCGTGTTTCCGCCAGAGCACTGACGGTTGGTGGCTACCGTGTATAGGACTATGGGTGGAAGTAACGCGCGTAGGGTTCGACGCCAGGGACCCGTGACGCTGCGCGATAAGCAGATTCCGGCGACTACAACCGACCAGCGGCTGCTCGACAGCCGCGGCCACTCCGACTGGGTGCACACCGACCCCTGGCGGGTGATGCGGATCCAGGCTGAGTTCGTCGAGGGGTTCGGCCTGCTGGCCGAGCTCGGCATGGCCGTGTCGATCTTCGGGTCGGCCAGGACCAAACGGGACTCGGCCGAGTACCGGCTGGCCGCGGAGATCGCCTCCGGGCTGGGCAAGGCCGGCTACGCCGTGATCACCGGCGGCGGCCCGGGGATCATGGAGGCGGCGAACAAGGGCGCCGCCGAGGCGGGCGGCGTCTCCGTCGGCCTGGGCATCGAGCTGCCGATGGAATCCGGCCTCAACGAGTACGTGAACGTGGGCGTGGAGTTCCGCTACTTCTTCGTCCGCAAGACCGTCTTCGTCAAGTACTCGCAGGCGTTCGTGGTGCTCCCCGGCGGCTTCGGCACGATGGACGAGCTGTTCGAGGCGCTGACCCTGCTCGCCACCGGGAAGATCACCAAGTTCCCGATCGTCTTGGTCGGCAGCGCGTACTGGAACGGCCTGCTCGGCTGGCTCAAGGAGACGATGCTGTCCGAGGGCAACATCGGCCCCGATGAGCTGGAGCTGTTCCAGGTGGCGGACGACCCGGCCGAGGTGCTCAAGATCATCAAGACCGCGCACGCCGGCCTGTCACTGAAATAAGGGCCGAGCCGCAGCAGTCACTGTGTCTCCGTCCGTGACGGGGCGAGCCAGCCAAGCTGGCCTTTTTGAGGAAGCCTTAGTCAGTCACGCGGCGTTTAGGCCTTACAGATCATCCGCTTCGGCGCTCCGCGGGAGGCTCCGCATTGGATGGCTGTTCCATACCGCGGGGCTGCGTAGCGGAGCGGTCTGTCGAAGTTTCCTCCGCTCCGGGCGACTGCGCTCTTGTACTCGGATCCGGCATGCTCGGCTGTCCCGGCGGTGGGGTTTTCTTCCACAGCAGCGTTACTTGAAGGTGCCCCTCGACGCCGGTCCTGGCGATGACCGCGCCGGCTTGCACGTCCAGGCGCACACCGAACTCAATGCTAACCTCGTCGGGCTGGTGCGGCAGGCCAGTAGATTCGTCCAGAGTGGCCGCAGCCGCCGCACGCACTCCGCTCAGCGCGGCTTGAAAGGACTCGGCTGCGTTTCGGATCGCCTCGGACTTCCCCGAGGCGCGGACGATACCGGGTCCGGTGCCGGTGTTCAGCAGCGAAGAACTTTCGGCTCTGCGGCAGTCGTGCCAGGGCCGGAGTTTCGGGGCGTGCAGGGACGCCGCGATTATCGAGGTGCTGCTGGCGGTCGACATCCGCCGGTCGGAGCTGCCGGGTATCCGCTACGACCCCGGCTACCCGGCCCGCAGCGACCTGAGGCTCTTGGACCGGGAGATCAGGGTCCTGGGCAAGGCGGCCCGGGAACGGATTGGGCGGATCGGGCTTCGAGGCCGCCCGCAGCCTGGACCGGTACCTGCGGGCCCGCGCCCGTCACCCCGGGGCCGCCCGGCCGCAACTATAGCTGGGAGCCGGCGGCCGGGGACCCCTGACCCCGAACGGCATCTACCAGGCCGTAGTCCGCGCGGGGGAGAGGATCGGCGTGGCGGTCTACCCGCACCGGTTCCGGCACCACTTCAGCCACATCTGGCTGGACCGCGGCGGCGCCGAGGGCGACCTGATGGAACTGAACGGCTGGGTCTCCCCGCAGATGCTGACCCGCTACGGGGCCAGCGCCCGGGGTGCCCCGCGCCCGCCGCAGCTACGACCGCGTCATGAGCGGCACCCCCTGACTCCCGGCGGCGCGCCGTCGGAACGCACAGGAGACGGTCCGCGCGGGACGGTGCTGCCCAGAAGTGGACCCTGTCCTAACCCCCCCGGGCCACCCGGCGGGGTTAACCCTTCCTGCGGTCCCTCGCGCGGCGCGGCCAGTACGTTTTAGGCAGCCCGCGGCGACGTTCTCTTAGAAGCCCACCTCACCCTGCCGCTCGTCGGGCACATACTCATCATCGTGGAGTATGACCTGCTGGTGGTCAGCCCGTTTCCGGGCATGGGATGCCAATGATGCGCATCGGGCAGCACCTGACCGATGCACGTTTCGCCAGCGTAATGACAGCTGCGGGACGCGGTTCCCGACGCTGCCGCGCAGTGGCGGGATCGGCGGCCTTGATGACTGACCGAACAGCGGTATCGGGTGAACGTGATGGTGACGAACGGCGGCTACAGCGGCATGCCGCCGCCGGAGGCGAACTCACATGACCGTCTCGGCCGCATACTCAGCGGTGCCCTGGCAGACCTTCTTCGCCGCCGAGGTCGGCGCCGGGGCCTCCCTGACCGGGCTGCTGTTCGTGGCCGTGTCCATTAACCTCGAGCGGATTCTGTCCTTCCCCAAGCTGCCTGCCCGCGCCGGCGAAACCCTCACGCTCCTGCTGCTCGTCGTGGTGATCGCCAGCCTCGGGCTGGCGCCGCAAAGCGGCCGGGTGCTGGCGGCGGAGATCATCGTCTGCGCGGGAGTCCCGGCCGCGGTCGTGCTGGCGGTACAGCTGCGTCACGGGCCGGACAACCCGGCCGACCCGATCTGGTGGTACCTGACCCGGATCGCCACCATTCAGATTCCCGCGCTGTTGTTCCTCGCCTCCGGGGTCACGCTGGCCCTGCGGCACGGCGGTGGACTCTTCTGGGTGCTGCCCGCCACCCTCACCGCGTTCATCGGTGCTGTCTACACCGCGTGGATTCTCCTGGTCGAGATCATCCGGCACAATCGCCGGTGACATCATCCCTGGTCGTTCCGGCCCGATTCCCTGACGCGCGAGCCGGCGCCTTGCGGGCGGAGCGGCGCTAGGGCATGTCCGGGTGCGCCGCGTCGTGGTCTCGGTACTCCCCGAGCAGGTCATGCTGAGTGGACATTCTTTGGGTGGCCAGGTCGTGCAGCCGTTCGGCGAACGCGCGTTCCTGCTCTTCGGTCGGTCGTCCCTGTGCACCGGGCGGGGGCAGGATAGGGCCTGTCGCCGGCGTGCCGAGCATGGCGACCTGCAGGTCGAGGGCGGCCGGGACGTAGAAGTTCAGTACCCGCGCGGTCGCGGTCGTGACGGCGAAGGCGTGCGGGGTGCCGGCCGGGATGCGCACGAGCTGGCCCTTGGTCCCGAAGACCACTTGGTCTCCGAGTTGGAGGGCCATCTCGCCGTCGAGGATGTAGAAGACTTCCTCGCCCTGGTCGTGCACGTGCGGGGGCGGCCCGGCCTTGGCGGCATGAGCTGCTCCATCAGTGAGTACGCCCGCGGGTGGACTCGCCGGGGATCAGCGGAGTCCACAAGATACCCATCTGCCAAAGCCGGCGGCCTCGGCGCTGGTCACCAGCGATGCGGCGTCGAAGGCGGTTTCGTCGGGCATGACTGCTCCTTTGACTGTGACATGGCGGCTCCTGCGCATGTCCCGTACTGTCCGGTCGCGGGCAGCCGCGTGGTCCGGACGGAGGCCCTATCTCGCGAGGGTATACCCTCGCGAGATCCCGCGTATCTTCGTGCCGTGCGGTAGCCTCGTGAACCGTGACCGCTGAGGGGCAGAAACCCGCCAGCGGCGGGGGTCCCCGGCCCGCCGTGTCCGAGCGCGTCCGCCAGAAGGAGCGGACCCGCGCGGCCCTCATCACCGCGGCACGCCAGCTGATCCTCGACGGAGCCCGCATCACCATGACGGGCGCGGCCACCGCGGTGGGAGTGTCCGAGGCGACCGCCTACCGGCACTTCCCCGACCTGCCGTCCCTGCTGCGCGAGGCCTTCACCGGGCTGTGGCCGGATACCCCCGAGGAGCTGGCGCGCGCCGGGGACCATGCCGACGTCCCCGAACGGGTGGCCCAGGCCACCGAGTTCCTCCTGCACAACGTGGTCAGGATGCAGGGGGCGGTCCGCGCCATGATCGCTTCCACGATCACGCGGGAGGAAGTGACCTTCCCCCGCCCCGGCAAGCAGTTCGCCCTGATCGACCTCGCCGTCGCACCGCTGGAGCGGCCGCCCGGCGCCATGGAGCCGGGCAGGCTCACCCAGCTCAAGCACGACCTGGCCGTGATCATGAGCGCGGAAGCCCTGTTCACCCTGACCGACCTGGCGGGACTCGCACCGCACGATGCGATCGCCAGCGTCGTACGCACCGCACGGACCGTCACCGAGGCCGCCATGCAGTCCCCGGCGCCACGCCACCTGCCCACCGGAAACGTCCCCTCCCGCGCCGCACCCGGTGCTCCGTAGCAGCCGGGTCATCGATCCCAACCAGTGTTGTCAAGGCCTGCCAGAGCCTCGGTGCGTGGGCGCTACGCATAAATGGTGGCGAAGTTTGGGGTTCTGGCACACTTTCCGTATCCTATTCGGCGTGTCGCGTATGGGGCGGATGTTGCTTCTGTGAGCATGTGCCGCGTCCAGAGAGCGTGAACGGTGGCGGGCTGGATGCTGGAGACCATGGACGAGTGCTACGGCGCCGACCTGTCGCAGAGCATTCAGGACGCAGTGGATCGATCGAGGAGGCGACGCTCGCTGGGGATGTCCTGCTGTGCAAGGGCCCGGCGACCGCGCAGAATCCCCTGGAAGCACAGGCTGTCTACATGACCGGCGCGAGAGGGTTCGCCCTGTCGAACGCGCAGATCACCGGGAATGTCATGTCGCAGTGGTACCTGGACAACGAGGCAAAGATCGTCAAGACGGCTCTGCTTCCCCCATGACCTCACCTCTCATCGAGAGGATATTGCGCACTGCCGCCTTAACCGTCACGGCCTTCACTACTGTTTGGCTGGTTGGCTGGAGGCGGCCCTGCAGGCGGGTGCCGCCCTGGCTGGCAGGCTGATGATTTGCCGAGGCCGCCCACGATGCAAAATAGGGCACATGCCGTCCGTCCCCCAGCCGACACCGCAAGCGCAGCCGCCGCAGCAGTGGAACGTCGCGGTTCTCGACGGGGTGCTTGAGCGGGTCACGTTCAGCAACCCGGAGACCGGGTACACGATCGCGCGGATCGCGCCGGACCGGGGCACCGGGCGCGGCCCGGTCAGCGCGGATACCGAGCTGATCACCGCCGTCGGGCCGCTGCTGGGGGCGCAGGTTGGCGAGTCGCTCCGCCTGCGCGGCCGCTGGGGTTCCCATCTTAAGTTCGGCAGGCAGTTCGAGGTCCACTCCTACACCACTGTCCTGCCCGCGACCGAGCAGGGCATCCGCCGGTATCTCGGGTCCGGGCTGATCAAGGGCATCGGCCCGGTCATGGCCGAACGGATGGTCAGCCACTTCGGCACCGACATCATGCACATCATCGACGATGAGCCCGGCCGCCTGGTCGAGGTTCCCGGCCTCGGCCCGAAACGCAGCGCGCGTATCAAGGACGCGTGGGCCGAGCAGAAGGCCATCAAGGAGGTCATGATCTTCCTGCAGGGTGTCGGCGTGTCCACGTCGCTGGCGGTGAAGATCTACAAGAAATACGGCGACGAATCGATCGGCACCGTCAAACAGCAGCCCTACCAGCTGGCGGCGGACGTCTGGGGTATCGGTTTCAAGACCGCCGACACGATCGCCGCGTCGGTCGGCATCGCGAAGGACAGCCCCGAGCGGATCAAGGCCGGCCTCGCCTACACCCTGTCCGAGGCCGCCGACGACGGCCACTGCTATCTCCCGGAGCACGTCCTGGTTGCCGGCGCCACCAAGATCCTCGGCGTCCCCGCGGATCTGATCGCGTCGCTTATCCCCGATCTGGCGGCCGAGGAGCTCGCGGTCCGCGATGACGTCCCGGTCCCTGGTGCCGCGGCCGCCGGGCAGCTGCAGGCCGTCTACCTGCCGCCCTTCTACCATTCCGAACGGTCCCTGGCTGTGTCCCTCAGCCGCCTCCTCTCCTCCCGCGCGGACCGTCTCGACGCGTTCCAGGCGGTGGACTGGGACAAGGCCCTGCTCTGGCTGAAGACGAAGACCAGCGCGGACCTGGCCCCCGAGCAGGCCGACGCGGTGAAGCTGGCGCTCACCCAGAAGGTCGCGGTGCTGACCGGTGGCCCCGGCTGCGGGAAGAGCTTCACCGTCCGTTCCGTGGTCGAGCTCGCGCGCGCACGACAGGCGAAGGTCGTGCTGGCCGCGCCGACCGGCCGCGCCGCCAAGCGCCTGGCCGAGCTGACCGGCCACGAGGCCGCGACCATCCACCGGCTGCTGAAGCTGCAGCCCGGCGGCGACCCGGAGTTCGACGCTAACAACCCCCTGGACGCGGACCTGGTCGTGATCGACGAGACGTCAATGGTCGACGTGATCCTCGCGAACAAGCTCGCCAAGGCGGTCGCGCCTGGCGCCCACCTGCTGCTGGTGGGCGACGTGGACCAGCTTCCCTCGGTCGGGGCCGGGGAGGTCCTGCGGGACCTGATCAGCGCGCAGACGCTCCCGGTGGTCCGGCTGACGAAGATCTTCCGGCAGGCGCAGCAGTCCGGGATCGTGGTGAACGCCCACAAGGTCAACGTCGGGCGCCCGCCCGCGCTGACCTCCTACCCCGACTTCTTCTGGTTCAATTGCGACGAGACCGAGGCCACCGCGGCCCTGGTGGCTGACATCGTCGCCCGGCGGATCCCGGCCCGGTTCGGCCTTGACCCGCGCCGCGACGTGCAGGTGCTGTGCCCGATGCACCGCGGCCCGGCCGGGGCGGGGAACCTGAACCTGCTGCTGCAGGAAGCGCTCACCCCGTACCGGGAAGGCGCGCCGGAACGGCGCTACGGCGGCCGGGTATTCCGGGTCGGCGACAAGGTGACGCAGCTGCGCAACAACTACGACAAAGGCACGGCCGGGGTATTCAACGGCACGACCGGCGTCGTGACCGGCATGTCGCTGGAGGACCACGCCCTAACGGTCCGGACCGACGAGGACGAGGAGATCGGTTACGACTTCGACGAGCTCGACGAACTGGCCCACGCCTATGCGGTCACCATTCACCGCTCCCAGGGGTCGGAGTACCCCGCCGTCGTCATCCCGCTGACGACCAGTGCGTGGATGATGCTGCAGCGGAACCTCCTCTACACCGGCATCACCCGCGCGAAGAAACTCGTCGTCCTCGCCGGCTCTCGCCGCGCCCTCGCCGCCGCCGTCCGCACCGCCGGCGCCGGCCGCCGCCACACCGCCCTCGCCCACCGCCTCCAGACCACCCCGTAGCACCGGCCCGGCACGGCCGGTCGCGGGCCACCGGAACTTCATGGTGCTGCCCGGGGGCTTCGGCACGATGGACGAGCTGTTCGAGGCGCTCACGCTGGTCGCCACCGGGAAGATCACCAAGTTCCCCATCGTCTTGGTCGGCAGCGCGTACTGGAACGGCCTGCTCGGCTGGCTCAAGGAGACGATGCTGTCCGAGGGCAACATCGGCCCGGATGAGCTTGAGCTGTTCCAGGTGGCGGACGACCCGGCCGAGGTGCTCAAGATCATTAAGACCGCGCACGCCGGCATGTCACTGAAATAACACCTGCCCCCTACCAGGTCTACTGCGCGTTCGACGGGTAATCGTGGGTGGCCAGGGCGCGACGTGGCCGCGTATTCATGGCACGATTCGTATGTGCCTGTTCTTATCGTGATCGCCGCCCTCGCGGTCGTGGCTGTCGTGGTTCTTGTCGCGCGGGGGTATGGCGGCCAGCTCTCCAGGGAGCGGGGCGACTACCTCGAGCTCAAGCTCGGGCCGGTGTCCGCGACGGACGTGGCGCTGATCCGCCCGCCGCTGGCGCTGTGGGGGTACAGCATGGAGGCGACGGACGACGCGATGGAGCGCATCGCCGCGTCGATCAGGGAACGCGACATCCGCATCGTGGCCCTGGAACAACTGGTCACCGACCTGTCCAGGGAACCGGCCGCGCCCCCGCTGGCCAGCCCCTACGGGACAGCCCGGCACCGCCGCGCGCCGCTTGAGCCTGCTTCGTTTGAGCCAGCACCGTTTGAGCCAGCGCCGCTTGCGCCCGCGTCATTTGAGCCTGCTTCGTTTGAGCCCGCGCCGCTTGCGCCCGCGTCGTTTGAGCCGCCCGCGTCGTTTGAGCCCGCGCCGTTCGAGCCCGCGCCGCCGCCGGAGCGGTCGCATGACTGACGCGCCGTCCGGGGCGGCTGCCCGGTCGGGCGCCGGGGCGGTGGCGGGCCCCGACGGCCGGCTGCGCTGCCCGTGGGGGCTGAGCGCGCCCGACTACGTGGCCTACCACGACACCGAGTGGGGCCGCCCGGTCCGCGGCGACCAGGCGATCTACGAGCGGCTGTGCCTGGAGGCGTTCCAGTCCGGCCTGTCCTGGCTCACGATCTTGCGCAAGCGGGAGAACTTCCGCGCCGCGTTCGCCGGGTTCCGCATCGAGGCGGTCGCCGGGTTCGGCGATGGCGACGTGGCCCGGCTGCTGGCCGACGCGGGCATCGTCAGGAACCGGGCCAAGATCAACGCGGCGATCACCAACGCCCGCGCCGCCCTTGAGCTCAAGGAGGGGCTGAGCGACCTGTTCTGGAGTCACGCCGACGCCGCCTCCGCACCGGGGCCGGAAACGCTGGCCGACGTCCCCGCGCAGACCCCCGTCTCGAAGCAGCTGGCGAAGGAACTGCGCGCGGCCGGCTTCGTCTTCACCGGCCCGGTCACCGTCTACGCCGCGATGCAGGCCTGCGGTCTGGTCAACGACCACCTGACCGGCTGTTTCGCTCGCGGCATCGATATCGATACAAATCAGTAACGGCACGGAATCGGGCAAGGCGTGCCACAATACCCCGCATGGCCCAGGTAGACCCGGACATCGCCGCGCTGTTTGCGCCGTTGCGGCAGGCGCAGGCGTCCGACGTCGTGCTCCGCGAGGCGCGCGAGGTTCTCGCCCACGTTCACAATCCGGTCGACGCGGAGCTGTGGGGCTCCGACATGATCGGCGCGCTGTCCGGCGGCGGTGCCGGCGGCACGGACGTCATGACCGAACTGGCGGCTTCGCTGGTGCCCGCCGCTGAGGAGAGCGCGACGCCCGAGGCGCTGGCCCTGCTGCGGATCCTCGCCGCGATCGGGTCGCCCGCGCTCAGGACGGCGGCGGCCGAGGCGGCCGAGCGGGTGACCGCGAGCGGCGTGACCGACCCGGACTGGGCGCCCGCGATCGGCTCGCCCAGGGTCGGCCGGTGCTGGCACTACAGCGATGTCGGCGGCCGGCAGGAGTCGGTCACGGTGAGCTTCGGCTACGGCGATGCCGAGCACGCCCTGTCGGTGCTGATCGACCACGGGAACGGCGGCAAGATCAAGGACGCGTGGGTGGACAGCGCCGACGGCCTGCTCGATAAGACCTGGATGGCCGCCGAGAACGACCCGCTCGTCGTATTCGAGCCGATCGAGCCGGCCGACGCCCGCACCCGGCTGGAGAACGCGGTCGCCGCCGGCGAGTGCCCGGGCAAGCCCGACGAGGTGGACGACCTGACCGCCCACCGCGCCATCCTCCGCGCCCGCGTCCGCTACCTCGCCACCGCCTAGGTCTCCGCCTCACCCACGCCCGCTTCCGCGGCGCCGCCCAAGGTCTCCGCCTCACCCGCGTCCGCTTTCGCGGCGCCGCTTTGCCCACGCCCGCACCCGAATCCTTTCCACCCGGCGCCCGGACCCGGTCCGGTGCCCTCGCCTCCTATCAGTTCTGACCACTTGCCTGCAGCTTCCTATCACTTTTGACTAGACAAAGCGCATCAAATCGGGCATAGAAGTGGTAAGAAGTGATAGTAAGGCGAAAAAAAGTGGTCAGAACTGATAGGAAGCCGCTGGCATTCTGAGGCGACCGGGACTTGGAGCTGCTGGGATTCTGAGGCTCTCGGGATTCTGATGCTGCCGGGATTCTGGAGCTGGAGGGTTCCGAGGCTCATTAGGTTCCGGACCCGACGGAAGGTGGTAGCTGCCGGTTTCGGGAAAGCCGGGTTGTTACCTCTGCGGGCGTCAGAAAGTTACGGGGTTAGCGCGACGGTTGCGCCGGATGGGGTGACCAGGCGGTGGTAGCCCGGCCGGCCCGCCAGCTGCGCGACGTCGCCGGCCACCCGCCGGTACGGGCCCTCGGGATCGGCCAGCAGCAGGCCGTCCGCGTCGATCGCGGCAAAGCCGCCATCATGGCGCAGCAGTAGCGGCCCGTTGCGCGAGGCGCTGATCGCCACCCGGCCCGCGCGCAGCCCTTCGAGCACACCGTCAACCCCGGTATCTTCGCACTCCACCCAGGTCGTCGGCGTGCCCAGCGGCGAGTCGGAGCCCGGCCGGTGCCAGTCGCTGCCGCCGACCGGGATCGCCGCCGGGTCCCAGGCCTGCCACCAGGACAGCGGCGTGGTCCAGGTGGGGTCGAGCCAGGACCAGTGCCAGACCTCGAGCAGCGGCGGCCGGCGCGCCATCGGGTGCAGCCAGCTGACATCCCCGGCGAACGGGTGGTTGACCGACATCAGCCCGCCGCCCAGCTCAGCGGCGTCGAGCCATGCGTCGGCGGGCGTCCTGAAGTCGATCCAGCCGGTGTCGCCGAGCACCCCGGCGTGGCCGCGAGGGGTCGTCACCTCCTGCCCCGGCACCAGCGTGACCCCGTAAGCGGCGGAGACCCGGCCAAGTTGACGATGGTGGCTGACCGTGTTGTGGTCGGTGACGGCGACGAAGTCCAGTCCGCGCGAGATCGCGTGCACCGCCAGTTCCGGCACGGTCATGGCCCCGTCGGAGTGGACCGTGTGCGCGTGCAGGTCCCCGGCCAGCCACGTCCGCCCCGGGGTGGCGGGCAGCCAGCGCCGCTCCGGCCGCTCGCCCGGCACTGGTACCGCCGCCGGGCCGAAAGACCCCGCAGGTCCCGCGAAGGTCCCCGAGCCGGCCCCGGCCCCGTCCGCGGCCCCCGCCCCGTCCGCCACCACTAGTCCGTCCGCCACCAACCCGTCCGCCGCCAGCGCCCCAGCCAGCCAGCCCGCCGTCTCCGCCCCGCCGACCGCCTCCGCCGTCACCTCATACCGGGCCCCCTCGGCCGGCACCCGGTACAGCCCGATGGCCACCTGCCACACACCCGCCGCGACTTCCCCCGGCAGGTACCCCGGCGTCGAGCCCGCCGCCGAGATGACAAAGGACGACCGCGCGCCCCCCGACCAGCCGCTGAACCCCGACGGCCCGAAGCAGCCAAGGTCGAGCACCGCCCCGCCATCGCGCGGGTAAGACAGCGTCACCCGCAGCGCGGCCGTCCCCGGCGCGACCTCGACCGGAAGGTAATGCAGGGGCGAGGCCATCATGTCCTCGAGGGTCCAGGTTCCCGTGTGCTTCCGCAGCGACCGCATTCACCCATCTGATCAGGTCAGGCCGGCCACCGGAAAGGAACGCCACGGGAAAGGAACGCCGCCGGAAAACAATGTGACGCCCCGCCGGCCCGCTGGTAGGGTTTTGAGCTTCGCGCCAAAATTGTTCGCGCCAGAACTCATCCGCACACCCAGGGGGTTCTTCCATGCCCGCCGACGCCGGGCCAGCGGCCGCAGCGAAATCCACCGACAAGACCGCCAACGCTAACGACAGCACCGACAGCGTCATCGCGTCCGAGCGGGCCCACCTGGCCAGCTCCCGCGCGCTGCTCCACCTGATGCGCGAGAACGCCCTCGAGCTGGCCAAGAACCCGATGGCCGGCGACCGCGTCTCGCTTGAGTACCTGAAGGCCGACCTGTACCGCCGGGCCGAGGCGCTGAAGGACCTGCCGGACGCGCCGCTGTTCTTCGGCCGCCTGGACTACAGCGAGCTGGCCCGGCGGGACGAGGACTTCGCGGGCGCCGACTTCCACATCGGCCGACGGCACGTGCACGACCAGGAGGGCACCCCGGTCGTGCTCGACTGGCGGGCGCCGGTATCGCGGCCCTTCTACCGGGCCAGCCAGTCCGACCCGCTGGGGCTGACCCTCAGACGGCGGTTCGGGTTCGCCGGGGGAGCGCTCACCGCCTACGAAGACGAACGGTTCAACAGCAATACGCGGGCCGCGGAAACCACCGTACGTTCAGCCCAATCCGGCTCAGAATTCCCCAGCAACCTGCTCATCTCCGAGATCGAGCGGCCGCGCTCCGGCCCCATGCGCGACATCGTCGCCACCATCCAGCCGGAGCAGGACGACATCGTCCGCGCGGACGCGGCCACCACCGTGTGCGTGCAGGGCGCGCCCGGCACCGGGAAGACCGCGGTCGGCCTGCACCGGGTCGCGTACCTGCTCTACGCGCACAAGGAGCAGGTGACCAGGCGCGGCGTGATCGTCGTGGGCCCGAACCTCGCCTTCCTCTCCTACATCAGGAACGTGCTGCCCGCGCTGGGCGAGCTTGACGTCACGCAGACCACGGTGGCCGACATGGTGGCGTCCACCCCCATCCGCGGCACCGACACCGACGCGACGGCGACGGTCAAGGGCGGCGCGCGGATGGCCGAGGTGCTGCACCGCGCCCTCTGGGCGTCGATCAGGCCCCCGGCGCAAACGCTGGTGCTCAGCCGGGGCGCGCGCCGGCTGCGGGTGCCCGCGCACGAGATCGAGGAGCTGGCCGAGCGAACTGCGCGACCGCGGCGTCCGCTACGGCACCGGCCGCGACCTCCTCGCGCACCGGATCGCGCACGTGATCCTGCTGCAGCTCGAGGCGGCCGGGGAGACCTGCGACGACCGCACCCACGACTCGGTCCGGCGCGCGGCGCCGGTCCGCAAGTGCGTGGACGAGGTGTGGCCCAAGGTGGACCCGAAGCGGCTGGTCTTCAGCGTGCTCTCCGGCCAGAATCAGGCGCTGGGTAACGGACCGGGGTTGCTCTCGCCCGCCGAATTGAGCGCCATCACCTGGCCGAAGGTCCCCCGTGGCCTCGCCAGCGCCCCCTGGACCCGCGCCGACCAGGTGCTGATCGACGAGGCGGCCGATCTCATCGAGCGCACGCCGTCAATCGCGCACGTGGTGGTGGACGAGGCGCAAGACCTGTCGCCGATGGAGGTGCGGGCGATCGGGCGCCGCTGCGCGACCGGGGCCGCCACCGTGCTCGGCGACATCGCGCAGGGCACCACCCCGTGGGCGGCGACCTCGTGGCCCGAGCTGCTGGCGCATCTGGGCAAGCCGGGAGCCGCGGTGCGCGAGCTCGACGTGGGCTACCGGGTGCCCCGGCAGATCCTCGACTACGCCTCCCGGCTGCTGCCCGCCATCGCCCCCGGCCTCGGGCAGGCCCGGTCGCTGCGGGCCGACGCGGACTCGCTGACGGTGGTCAGCGTGGCCCCCGGCGAGCTCGGCCCGCGGGTCGCCGCGGGCTGCGCGACCGCGCTCGAGCGGCCGGGCTCTACCGCCGTGATCTGCGCCGACGCCCAGCTGGGGGAGGTGGCGGCGGCGCTGTCCGGTGCCGGGCTGGCCTTCGCGGTGCTGGGCGCGGCCGAACCCGCTCCCGCGGACGCGGCGGGCGATGGCCGCCTGACGATCGTGCCGGTGACGATGGCCAAGGGGCTTGAGTTCGACCACGTGGTGCTGGTCGAACCCGGCCGGATCGCGACGGGCGAGGCCTATGGCCTGCGGCGGCTGTACGTGGCGCTCACCCGGGCGGTATCGCGGCTCACGGTATTTCATTCGCAGCCGCTGCCGGCCGAGCTTTTGTCACGAACCGCCGACTTGCCGAGCCGCGGTTACGTACCATGAAGTGGGCCTACTTATCGAGGCCTATCCCGGTTATAGCGCCCATCCGGGCATTTCCGGCAGGCGTGTTCGCCCGGCCGGCGGGTGGCGGCGTCATTACGCGATCAGCGCGCACAATCCCGGGAAAACTACGATCAGTAATTACGGTGGTGTTCGGTGGAAGCCAACGGCAATCACGCTGCGGCAACTGTCTACCTCGACAAACTTGCCGAGGAGCTGACCAATCGGGGGCTTGATGCCTGGCTGATGGCGCCCCCGGGACGGGTACCGAGCGTGTACATCACGAACCCCGCCGCGCGCGCGCTCGAGGAGAACGTCTACGCCGACCGGGGCAAGGACGGCCTCTGGTGGTTCTGGTGGTCCTGGGCGGAGCGCATCTCGATCGCCGACGACCTGGACGCGACGGCGACCGCAATCACCCATGTACTGAATCTCCCCCGGGGGAAATGAATTTTCCCGGTAACGGTCTGGGCATTCCGGGGAAGGCGACGGTGCTGCCGCGCCAGACGACGGCCCGGTTCGCGGGCGGCTGCATGGCCAGCGCGCCGAACGATCTCAGCGTCGGGTCGGTCACCGCGACGACGCTCAGGTAGGCCTGGACCACGCCGTCCTCGAGCACCACGGCGAGCCGCACGGCCGAGGCCTCGCCGGTGACGGCGAACGGCAGCTGGTAAGCGGGGCTGGCGGCCACCGGGGTCGCGCCCAGCTTCACCAGCATCGCCTCAAGCGTGTCTCTTGCCTCCTGGTGGGCGACCCAGTAGGTGTGCGCCTGGGACCGCAGGCCGCCGGCCAGCATGGCCCCCACGACGCCGTAGCCGTAGACCGCGGCGTGCTCGGCGGCCAGCGCGCCCTGCAGCGCCGAGATCTCCGCTGCCTTCGCTGGCGTCACGAACCCGTACCGCTCAGCTCGCTCTGGCGGGCAAGAAGCGTGGTCACGTGGGTCGCCTCGGAGGCGGCGATGGACGCGTACAGCTGGGCGAGCGACGGGGACGCGCCGCCGAGACGGCTCAGCAGCCGCACCGCCGCGGCCTGTTCGGCGGCGCGGAGCTGACGCAGGGCGCCGTCGGCGGTGGCATTCAGCGCGGGTCTGGCGGTCACGGTGCCGGGGACCTTCTTGCCCGGCGGCTCGACGACCCGGGCGGTGAGCTCCGCCAGGTGGGCCCGGTGCTCGGCCAGCAGCGGGGCCAGCGTCGGCCGGAGCGCGGAATAACCGGCCATGGCTTTGTTGTATATCCAGATCAGATTCTGCTCGGCGGTCACGGCGTGCAGCAGCATCTGAGTCTGGTTGGACACCGGCGGCGGGCCGCTGAGCACGGCCGGCCCTTTGCACGCGCTCAGCGCGAGAATCAAGGGGAGCGTCGTGGGCGACGCGGCGAGCAACTGACGCCTTGACAGCATAGGCTCTAAGCATGCCACGCAATCGTGGCTGGCAAGCGTCGTGGGCGGTGCAGGCCGTTCCGCGTAGCTTCGCGTCCGTGGCGGCACGCTGCGTCCGTGACCTATAGGCTGGACCTGCGAAAATATAGTTCACCATAATCATAGGGTCCCCGGACCGGCAGACGAGGAGGTCGAGATGGCCAGTGGCCCCCGTTCGGCAGTCGGCCCGGTGGCTGACAGGCGGCTCGCGGAGCTGATCGAGCCCGCCGTCGCCGGGGTCGGGATGGACCTGGAGTCCGTGCGGATGACCGTCGCGGGCCGGCGGCGGCTGCTGCGCATCGTGGTGGACAGCGATCACGGGGTGAGCCTGGACGACGCGGCCGACGTGAGCCGCGAGATCTCAGCCAAGCTCGACGCGGGCAACGAGCTCGGCGACGTTCCCTACACGCTTGAGGTCTCCTCACCCGGCGTGGACCGTCCGCTGACCGAGCCACGGCACTGGCGGCGGGCGGCGGGACGGCTGGTCAAGGTCAAGGTGACCGGTGAGGGCGCGGTGGAGGGCCGGGTGCTCGCCGCCGATGCCGACGGCGTCACCCTCGACCTGGCCGGGACCGAGCGGCGGCTCGGGTACGGGGAGCTGGGCGCGGGGAGCGTCCAGATTGAGTTCGGGCGGATTCCGGATGCCGAGCTCGACGAGTTTGCAGATCCGGAGCTTGACGACACGGTGCTTGAAAACGACACCGACCTTGGAGCTGGCGGCGATGGACATTGACCTGAGCGTGCTGCGCAGTCTCGAGAACGAGAAAGACATCTCGTCGGAAACGGCCCTCAAGGCGATCGAGGACGCGCTGCTGATGGCGTATCACAAGACCGAGGGCGCTAACCCGGCGTCGCGCGTCGAGGTGAACCGGGCGACCGGGCACGTTACCGTCTGGGCGCGCGAGGCGGCCGCCGACGGTGAGGTCGGGCGCGAGTATGACGACACCCCGGCCGGGTTCGGCCGGATCGCGGCGACGACCGCCCGGCAGGTGATCCTGCAGCGGCTGCGCGACGTCGAGGACGAGATCACCTTCGGCGAGTACGCCGGGCACGAGGGCGACATCGTGGCGGGCGTGATCCAGCAGGGCCGGGACCCGCGCACGGTGCTGGTCGATCTGGGCAAGATCGAGGCGGTGCTGCCGCCGGCCGAGCAGGTGCCGGGCGAGCGCTACATCCACGGTGAGCGGATCCGGTGCTACGTGTGGCGGGTCCGCAAGGGGCACAAGGGCCCGTCGGTGACGTTGTCCCGCACCCACCCCGACCTGGTCCGCAAGCTGTTCGCGCTGGAGGTCCCTGAGATCGCCAGCGGCGCGGTGGAGATCGTCAAGATCGCCCGCGAGGCCGGGCACCGGACCAAGATCGCCGTGCAGTCCCACCAGCAGGGCGTGAACGCCAAGGGTGCCTGCATCGGGCCGGTCGGCAGCCGGGTGCGGAATGTGATGGCCGAGTTGCACGGGGAGAAGATCGACATCGTTGATTACTCCGACGACCCGGCCGAGTTCGTCGCCAGCGCCCTCTCGCCTGCGCGGGTGACCAACGTGGAGGTCATCGACCGCGACGCGATGGAGGCGCGGGTGACCGTGCCCGATTACCAGCTGTCGCTCGCCATCGGCAAGGAAGGGCAGAACGCCCGGCTGGCCGCCCGGCTGACCGGCTGGCGGATCGACATCCGGTCCGACGGGGTGACCACCGCACCGCCCGCGGGCGCGGCCTCCGGCTCACGCGGCGCCGGCCGCGATGCGGCCGGCGGCGCTTCCTGACACAGCTGCCCCGGAGGCGAACGGGGAAAACCGAGTAGACTAGGGTGGCAATGACCGCGCGAGCCGAGCTGCCCCAGCCGGGGAATCCCCCGGTACGCACTTGTGTTGGCTGTAAAGCGCGCGCGGAGAAGTCAAGCCTGCTTCGCCTAGTGGTGGACGGGGACGGCATCGTTCCCGACCCCCAAGCGCGGCGGCCCGGCCGGGGCGCGTACCTGCATCCCAGCCTGGTCTGCTTCGAACTGGCGCAGCGGCGTCGGGCGTTCTCACGCGCACTGCGCGTCCCGGGTTCGCTCAGCGCCACACCGCTTGCTTCGTACCTTTCCCTGGCCGACAGCCGGGCATAACATAGCTGACGGCATTAGGGAGCGGGACGATCAATGGTGACGGGAAGCAAGCTAGACAAGACGGAAACCTGTACGGAAAGCAGGTCGAGAAGCTGATGAGCGCTCGATGAGCACAAGTCGATGAACGGCACGAACTGAGGCCGACCCGGAGCAAGCACGCTATGCGCCGGATCGGCTGATGATCCGGTTTTTTAGGCCCCAGGGAAGGGCCGAAGCAGAGGAGCATAGTGGCGAAGGTCCGGGTTTACGAACTCGCGAAAGAGTTCGGCGTAGAGAGCAAGGTCGTCATGACCAAGCTCGAAGAGATGGGCGAGTTTGTGCGTTCGGCGTCCTCGACGATCGAGGCGCCAGTAGTGCGCAAGCTCAAGGAGTCACTCAACAGCGGTTCGGCCAAGCCAGGCCGCAACAGCGGCGCCACTGCGGCGCCAGGTGGCGGCCGTGACCAGGGCGGTCAGCGTAACGACCGAGGCACGGCGCCCAGGGTGCCTGACGGTGCCCGGGCTGGCAGCGACTCGGCCCCGGCAGGCGTGCCAAGCGCGCCCGCGGTCCCCGTGGCTGGCGGGTCCGTCCCCGGCGCTGGCGCCAGGCCCGGGCCGCGTCCCGGTCCGCCGCGTCCAGTTCCGTCGGTGCCGGGCGTCACCGCCCCCGCGTCCGGTGGTCCGGCCGCGCCCGAGGTTCCGGCTGCGCCGGCGGCCCCGGCCGCTCCGGTTACCCCGGCGCCGCTAGCGGCCTCCGCCGCACCGTCGGCCCCCGTCCGCCCCGCTCCCGCGGAGCGGCCGGCCACACCGGGTCAGGGCGGCTTCACCGGCGCGCCCAGCCCGCGCCCGAACTCCGCACCCCGTCCCGCTGGCGCCCCGCGCGCCGGCGGCCCGCAGGCACCCGCGGCGGCAGCCCCGGACGGCAGCGCCCCCAGCACCTCGCCGGGCGCCCCGTCCGGCGCGCCCCGTCCCGGTCCGGCCGCGCCCCGTCCCAGCGGCGCGCCGCGACCGGGTGCGCCGGCCCAGCGCGGCGGCCCGCGTCCTGGCCCGAGGCCAGGCAACAACCCATTCAGCTCGACCGCGACCGGCATGGGCTCGGCCCCGGCCGCCCGCCCGGGATTCGAGCGGACCGACCGGCCCGAGCGCACTGAGCGCACTGAGCGCCCGGACCGTCCGGAGCGCACCGACCGCGGCCCGCGTCCGGCCGGCCCCGGTGCGGCCGGCCCCGGTGCTCCCCGTACCGGTGACCGTGGCCCGCGTCCCGGCGGCCCGCGCCCGGCCGGCCCCGGTGGCGGCTACGGTGCTGGCCCCGGCGCGCCTGAGCGCAGCGATGGCGGCGCGCGTCCTGGCGGCCCCCGTCCGGTTGGCGGCCCGCGTCCCGGCGGCCCGCGTCCCAGCCCGATGAGCATGCCGTCCCGCCCGGTGGGCCCGGGCGGTCCCGGTGGCCAGGGCGGCCGCCCGGGTCCCGGTGGCCCCGGCGCTGGCCGTGGCCCGCGTCCCGGCGGTGCCGGTGGCGGGTTCAGCGGCCCGCGTCCCGGCGGCGGTGGCGGTGCCGGCCGTCCGGCTAGTGCCGGCGGCGGTCCCCGTCCTGGTGGCGGTGCCCCCGGTGGCGGTGGCGGCGGTCCCCGTCCTGGTGGCGGTGCCCCCGGTGGCGGCGGTGGCGGCGGAGCCCGTCCCGGCGGTGGCGGCGGCCGTGGCCGGTCTGGCGGTACCGCGGGTGCCTTCGGGCGTCCCGGCGGCAAGCCGGGCCGTGCCCGCAAGTCCAAGCGGCAGCGGCGCCAAGAGTTCGACAACATGCAGGCCCCGTCGATCGGCGGCGTGTCGGTTCCGCGCGGCAACGGCCAGGTGATCCGCCTCAGCCGGGGCGCGTCCCTGTCCGACTTCGCGGACAAGATCGGCGCGAACCCGGCCTCCCTGGTCCAGGTGCTGTTCCACCTGGGCGAGATGGTCACCGCCACCCAGTCGGTGAACGACGAGACGCTCCAGTCGCTCGGCCTCGAGCTCAACTACAACGTTCAGGTCGTCTCCCCCGAGGAGGAGGACCGCGAGCTGCTCGAGACGTTCGACATCGACTTCGGCGAGGACGAGGGCGACGAGACCGATCTGGTGGCCCGGCCGCCGGTCGTCACCGTCATGGGTCACGTCGACCACGGCAAGACCAAGCTCCTCGACGCGATCAGGCACACCAACATGGTGTCGCGCGAGGCTGGCGGCATCACCCAGCACATCGGTGCCTACCAGGTGACCTCCGAGGTCGACGGCCAGGAGCGGAAGATCACCTTCATCGACACCCCCGGTCACGAGGCGTTCACCGCCATGCGTGCCCGCGGCGCGGAGACCACCGACCTCGCGGTCCTGGTCGTCGCGGCCGATGACGGCGTGAAGCCGCAGACCACCGAGGCGCTGAACCACGCGCAGGCGGCCGGCGTGCCGATCGTGGTGGCGGTCAACAAGGTCGACAAGGAGGGCGCCGACCCGAACCGGGTCCGTGCGCAGCTCACCGAGTACGGTCTGGTGGCCGAGGAGTTCGGTGGCGACACCCAGTTCGTGGACGTGTCCGCGACCAAGGGGATCGGCATCGAGGCACTGCTTGAGGCGATCATCTTGACCGCTGACGCCGCGCTCGACCTGCGGGCCAACCCGCACCAGGACGCCCAGGGCGTCGCGATCGAGGCTCAGCTGGACAAGGGCCGCGGCCCGGTCGCGACCGTGCTGGTACAGCGCGGCACGCTGCACGTCGGCGACTCGATCGTCGCGGGCGAGGCCTACGGCCGGGTCAGGGCCATGCTGGACGAAGACGGCAAGCCGCTCAGCGAAGCGTCGCCGTCCCGCCCGGTGCAGGTTCTCGGCCTGACCGCGGTCCCGAAGGCGGGCGACAACTTCCTTGTCGTCTCCGACGACCGGATGGCCAGGCAGATCGCTGAGAAGAGGGAGGCCCGCGAGCGGACCGCCCAGTTCGCCCAGCGCCGCCGCCGGGTCACGCTCGAGGACCTGGAGTCGGCGCTCAAGGCCGGCCAGCGCGAAGAGCTGCTGCTGATCATCAAGGGTGACGTGTCCGGCTCGGTCGAGGCCCTGGAGGACTCGCTGCTCAAGCTCGACGTCGGCGAGGAAGTCCAGCTCCGGGTCATTGGCCGGGGCGTCGGCGCGATCACGCAGGACGACGTGAACCTGGCCATCGCCTCCGACGCGGTGATCATCGGCTTCAACGTCCGTCCGGCCGGCCGGGCAGGCGAGCTCGCGCAGCGCGAGGGCGTGGACATTCGCTACTACTCGATCATCTACCAAGCGATCGAAGAGATCGAAGCCGCGCTCAAGGGCATGCTCAAGCCCGAGTTCGAGGAGGCCCAGCTCGGCACCGCCGAGGTCCGCGAGCTGTTCAAGGTGCCGAAGGTTGGCACCGTCGCCGGCTGCATCGTCCGCTCCGGCACGATCACCCGCAACAGCAAGGCGCGGCTGATCAGGGACAGCGTGGTGATCTCGGACAACCTCACGGTCGAGTCGCTGCGCCGGTTCAAGGACGACGCGACCGAGGTCCGCGAGGGCTTCGAGTGCGGTATCGGCGTCGGCTACAACGACATCAGGGTCGAGGACGTCATCGAGACGTTCGAGATGCGGGAGAAGCCGCGCGCCTAACCGCGCCCGGCAACCGATGTACGTAGCCGCGCTCACGCTCGACGTGCTGCTTGGCGACGTCCGCTCCCTTAAACAGAAGCGGGCCGTCGTCAGGCCGCTCGTCGCAGAGCTGCGCCGCCGCTATCCCGGTGTCGCGATCGCCGAGACGGGTCATCTGGACCTGCACCGGCGGGCCGAGATCGGGCTAGCGGTGGTTTCAGACACCGCCGGGAACGCCACCAGTGTGCTCGAGGAAGCGGAGCGCCTGGTGGCGGCCCACCCGGAGATTGAGCTGCTGTCGGCCAGGCAGCGGCTGTTTAGCGAAGAGGAGTAACCGCCATGGACGCCGCTAGGACGCGCCGTCTCTCCGAACGGATCGGCAAGATCGTCGCGGAGCTGCTCGAGCGCCGGATCAAGGATCCGCGTCTTGGCTTCGTCACCGTGACCGAGGTGCGGCTTACTCAGGACTGGCGGGAGGCGAAGGTCTTCTACACGGTCCTCGGCACCCCCGAGGAGCAGGCGGATACGGCGGCCGCGCTGCTCAGCGCGACCGGCATCATCCGCTCCGAGGTCGGCCGGATCATCGGCCTGCGGCACGCCCCGTCGATCGAGTTCATCGCCGACGTGCTGCCCGACAGCGCCCGCCGGATCGACGACCTGGTCGCCGCGGCCCGCCAGGCGGACGCGGAACTCGCCCAGGCCCGCGAGGGCGCCCAGTGGGCAGGCGACCCCGACCCGTACAAGAAGCCGGCCGAGGACGAAGACGAAGACGACGACGACTGGGACGACGAGGCCGTCGGCGGCAAGGACGACGAGGGCGAGTGACCGCGCCAAGCGGCCTGGTCATCGTCGATAAGCCGGGCGGCATGACCTCCCACGACGTGGTGGCGCGGGTCCGCCGCCTGGCCGGCACGCGCCGCGTCGGGCACGCGGGGACGCTCGACCCGATGGCGACCGGCGTGCTCGTCGTCGGTGTGGAGAAGGCGACCAGGCTGCTCGGCTACCTGACGCTGACCGAGAAGACCTACGCCGCGACGATCCGCCTGGGCCAGTCGACCAGCACCGACGACGCCGAGGGGGAACCGGCCGGCGGCAGCCCCGCGACCGATATCGCCCCCGGCGCGCTCGATGCCGAGATCGCCGAGCTCACCGGCGACATCTGGCAGGTTCCGCCCGGCGTGAGCGCGATCAAGGTGAACGGCCAGCGTGCCTACAAGCTCACCCGGGCCGGCGCCGCCCCCGAGTTGGCCGCCCGGCCGGTGACCGTCTACGAGTTCGCCGTCACCGGCATCCGCCAGGTCGGCGATTTCCTGGACATCGACGCGGAGATCCGCTGCTCAAGCGGGACCTACATCCGCGCCCTCGCCCGCGACCTGGGCGCCGCGCTCGGCACCGGCGGCCACCTCACCGCGCTGCGCCGCACCGCCGTCGGCCCCTACCGTCTCGACCAGGCCCGCACCCTGGAAGATCTGGCAGATCAAAACCACCAGAACCTTGATCTTGAACGGACCGGGGTTGCCCCCGCCCCGGCACCCGCTGACGCGGCCTTGTCCGCGGCGGCCGCGAGCCAGCAAGCCGCTGTCGCGGCTCCGTTGGCCAAGGCCGGCGGCCAGGCTGCCCGGCCCGTCGGGTGGATAACCCCGCTGGCAACCGCGGCCGCGGCGGCCTTCCCCCGGATCGGCCTGACCGCCGATGAGGCCCGCCGCCTGGCCCAGGGCGCCCGCCTTCCGCTCCCGCCCGACGGGCTGCCGGCCGATACCCCGATAGCCGCCTTCACCTCCGACAACACGCTGATCGCGCTGGTCACCGCCGAGGCCGGCTGCATCCGCTCGCTGGCCGTATTCGTCGACGCGCCGTCGGCCGCCGGTGCGCCGCCCGCCGCCCGGGAAGAATGAACCGCGCGGGCCCGCACGGTTGGCGCAGGGCTTGGCGCGCCGGCCCGACCGGACTGGCTAGGCTTGTGGCGAGCTAACAGGAGGGCCGAAGAGTCGTGTACCGCTGGCAGGGCCTCGACGAGGTGCCCGCAGGATGGGGCGAGTCCATCGTCACGATCGGTAAGTTCGACGGCGTGCACCGGGGTCATCAGCGCATCGTCGACCGCGCGGCGCGGCTCGGCCGGGAGCGCGGCCTGCCGGTGGTAGCGGTGACCTTTGACCCGCATCCCGACGAGGTGATCAGGCCGGGCACCCACCCGCCGCTGCTGTGCTCCGGCCGGCGCCGGGCCGAGCTGCTGGGGCGCCTGGGCGTGGACGCGGTGTGCGTGCTCCCCTTCACGCTCGAGTTCTCCCGGCTCGATCCGGACGAGTTCGTCCGCACGGTGCTCGTGGAGCACCTGCACGCGACAACGGTTGTCGTCGGGGAGGACTTCACGTTCGGCCACAAGGCGGCCGGTGACGTAGCGCTGCTGGCCAAGCTGGGCGAGAAGTACGACTACACCATCGAGGGGCTGCCGCTGCTCGTCCTCGACGGCGTGACCGTTTCCTCGACCGAGATCAGGCAGCTGCTCGAGGCGGGCGAGGTGGCCGAGGCGGCGAAGCTGCTCGGCCGCCCGCACCGGGTCGAGGGGGTCGTGGTCCGCGGCCATCAGCGCGGCCGCCAGCTTGGCTTCCCGACCGCGAATGTGGAATCGCCGGCCCACACCGCGATCCCGGCCGACGGCATCTACGCCGGCTGGCTCGCCACCCTGGACGAAGTCGGCAGTGAGACCCGGCGCTGGCCTGCCGCGATCTCGATCGGCACCAATCCGACGTTCGAGGGCACAACGCAGACGGTGGAGGCGTACGCGCTCGCCCCGCACGACCTCGACCTGTACGGGCTGCACGCGGCGATCGACTTCGGCACCCGGCTGCGCGGCACCCTGCGCTTCGACTCGGTCGAGGCCCTGGTGCAGCAGATGCACCTCGACGTCGCCCGGACGAGAGAGCTCTGCCGTTGCGGTTGAGCGCTTTATAGCGCTCATACCGTAGCCGCCGGGTGGGCGGCGGTCCCGGTCTGACCCGCGTTCGCCGCGGTGCCGGGTTCCTGCTTCAACGCAGCGCGCCCGGCCGTTAGGCCGGGTCTTACCGCCGCTCCGCAGGCGTTTAGGCTGTCCGCCCCACTGGCGGCCAGCAACAGCAGATTACGGGCCGCGTTGACGTCCCGGTCGGCCACCAGCCCGCACTCCCCGCACCGGTAGACCCGTTCGGCCAGGGTCAGCTTGGCTTTCACCGACCCGCAGCCCGAGCACCGCTTACTCGACGGATACCAGCGGCCCGCCAGCATCAGCGTCCCGCCCTGCCGTGCTGTCTTGTAGCCCAGCATCCGCCGCGCCACCCCGAACCCCTGATCGGCGATCGCCCGGGCCAGCCGCCGGTTGGTGACCATCCCGGCGACGTTCAGGTCCTCGACAACTACGGTCTCGTAGCGGGCCGCCAGCGCGGTGGTCGCCTTGTGCGGGACCCCGAGCCGCCTGCCCTTCCGGCCGCCCTTGCTCGACTTGACGTAGTCCCGCAGCGCCCGGTCCAGGTTCCGGAAGGCCTCCTGGTAGGCGCATTTGGAGTTCTCCGGCCACCAGGCCAGGCCCGGGTCGGCTTTCTTCTGCGCGTTCCACAGCTTGTGCAGCTCGGCCGCCGAGTACCACTTACGCTCGGCCGCGTACCGCTCATTGCACTTGGCCAGGCCCCAGTTCCAGGCGAACCGCGCCGCCCCCGCATGCGACCGCAACATCCGCTCCTGCGCCGGGGACGGGTCAAGGGCGAATCGGTACGCCTGCACCACCTTCACCGTCCGCCTCCCTCCCCACGCGGCCCGCCATAATTGGGAACATGCTATCGACCGGGTGAGACATTCGAGCTATGAGATCGAACATCGGTATGTGCGAGAGCGCGCGCGTCCCGCATACCGGCCGATCGCCAGTAAGCGCCAGGAAACGCTGAAGACCACCGCAATGGCAGCAGTCAACAACCCGGGCCCGATTACCCGAGAGCTGTACGGTGGTGACCGAACAGTCTTAACATTCCGCGGGCGGGGCGGACTGGTTGCGCAGCGACTCCACCAGGGCGGCGACGTGCCGGCGGTCCTGCGCTGACAGCTCGTCGATGCTGGCGATCAGCAGCTCCCGCTCCTGATCGCCCGGCCCGCCGCGGCCCGGCCCGGCTGGCGGCCCGTCGTAATAGTGCAGTCCGGTCGACTCGGCGGCGGCGGCGCGGACCGCGGAAACCGGTACCTCGAGCCCCTTGGCCAGGCCGTCGATGGTGGCGGGCCGCGGCGGCCGGACCAGATTGCGCGTGGTCGCCAGGGTGTAGACGGTGGACCGGGGCAGGCCGCCGCGGCGGGCGACCTCGCCGTAGGACCACCCCCGCTCCCGCAGCCGGTCCGCGATCAGCCGCTGCAGCGGGTTCACCGCCCGCCCCGGCGCCGCCTCGGCGCCAGCCGGACGGTCGCGGGGGAGGCCGGCCCCGTCATCCGCCGCCGCGTGCGCCGTCATGCCCACCAACCTAACGCGTCCTCGCCGGAAGAGATCAGACGCCGTCCGGAGCGACCGGCCGTGATGTCACGCCTTGACCGATCTGTGATCCTGCTGTACGGTTATAACCGTACACTCCGTACGTTGAAAAGCGTACACAAGATTCCCTATCGGATTCCGCTAAGCGGGATCTTCCAAGGAGGCTCCAATGTCCGCATCAACCGTGACGATGGAGGAACTTGAGCTCGAGCGCGCCGAGCTGCTCCCGAACCGCGAGACGCTGTGCTCCGGTGGCAGCTACCACCCGGGCAACAGCTTGACCCAGATCGGGTACGGCAACAGCGCCCAGTCCGGGCTGGTCAACGTCTCCGTCGCGAACGGCAGCTTCGACAACATCCTTAGCTTCGGGTCCGGCAACATTCTGTAGGCCCGAACTGGTGCCACTGAACTGCCATGCCTGAAAACCTGCGGGGTGGCGCAGGAGAAGGGCCGTCCGGCTCCGCCGTCGGACGGCCCTCTTCTCTTGCCGCCTCTTCCCCGTCCACGAGTTCTCTGCCCGCGGCGCCCTCCCTGCTCCCGGCAGCGCACGTTCCCCGGCTGGCGCTGGGGGTCGAGCTGCTCGGCGAGTTCAGGGACTCCGGCTACAGCCCGCCGCCGTTCCTGGCGCGCCTGCCCGACGGGCAGGTCATCCAGATGTCGCGGCTGCTGTACCTGGTGGCCGCCCAGATCGATGGCGTCCGCGGCGCGGCCGCCATCGCCGGACTGGTCAGCGAGGACCTCGGCCGGACCCTCGGCGCCGAGCAGGTCCGCTACCTCATTACCGCCAAGCTGCTGCCGCTCGGCCTCATCGCCGGCCCCGGCGCCCCCGCCGCCCCGCCCAAGGCCACCCCGCTGCTCGCCCTTCGCGCCCGCGGCACGTTCCTGCCCGAACGCGCCGCCAACGCGGTCGCGGTGCTGCTGCGGCCCCTGTTCCGGTGGCCCTCCGTGCTGGCGGTGGTGGTTAGCGTCGTCGCCGTGGACTACTGGCTGTTCGCCACCCGCGGGCCTGCCGCTGGGCTCGGGCAGGTGCTGCAGGACCCGGCGAGCCTGCTCATCGTGTTCGCCCTGTCGGTCGCCTCGGCGGCGTTCCACGAGTGCGGGCATGCGACCGCCTGCCGCTACGGCGGCGCGCGGCCCGGCGCGATCGGGGCCGGCATCTACCTGGTCTGGCCGTCGTTCTTCACCAACGTCACCGACTCCTACCGGCTCGGCCGGGGCGCCCGTATCCGCACCGACCTCGGCGGACTGTACTTCAACCTCATCTTCATCCTGGCCATGGCCGGGCTGTACCAGGCGACCTCGGCCCGGGTGCTCCTCCTCGTCATCGCGGTCACGCACCTGGAGATGGCGCAGCAGCTGCTCCCGTTCGTCCGCTTCGACGGCTACTTCATCCTCAGCGATCTGGTCGGCGTCCCTGACCTGTTCGCCCGCGCCGCTCCCATCCTGAACAGCGTCCTGGCCCGGGGCCGCCGTGACCCGCGGGTAGCCGGCCTGCGCCGCGGCGCGCGGATCACGGTGACCGGCTGGGTGGTCTGCGTCGTCCCGCTGCTCACCCTGGGCGTCGGCTACCTGCTGCTGCACCTCCCGCAGATCGACCGGGCCCTTTGGCGCTCCACCAGCCTGCAGGCCCGTCAGGCAGCCGCGGCGCTCGCCGGCCAGCACTACGCGGCCGCCGCGATCGACGTCATCGGGGTCGCGCTGGCCGCCCTGACCGCCGCCGGGTCCCTCTACATCATGGCCGGGCTGGCGCGGCGGGCCGCCGCCATCGGGCTCCGCTGGTCGGCCGGCCGTCCCGCCCGCCGCCTGCTGGCCGGCCTCGCCGCCACGGCCGCGGCGGCCCTTCTCGCGGCCCTGTGGGCCAGCCAAGGCCAGTTCAGTGACTGGTGACAGGCCCGCTGCGCGCGGGCCGGGCATGATACCTGACCGGGACAGAGACCCCCATCGCGCGTGGTATTGTGAAACGCTACCGGTGAAAAACCGGTCTCAGCCCAGGCGTGCTGCACCCTCATGGCGGCCGCCGTACGGGAACTCGAATCTTTAATCATTAGGGAGCCACGTGCCGCTCGAAGCCGAAGTTAAGAAGCAGATCTTTGCGGAGTACGCGACCACTGAGGGTGACACCGGTTCGCCGGAAGTCCAGATCGCGCTGATGACCCGCAGGATCAACGACCTGAACGAGCACCTCAAGGTGCATCAGCACGATCACCACAGCCGCCGCGGCCTGCTGCTGCTCGTCGGCCGCCGCCGCCGCCTGCTGACCTACCTGCGGAACACCGACATCACCCGGTACCGCACGCTGATCGAACGCCTTGGCCTGCGCCGCTAGCAAGGCCCGCCGCCGCCGGGCCGGACACTGGACCCAGTGACACCGGGCCGGTAACGTTGGCTTCCGGCCCGCGCGATAACAGAATAGAAGCAGAACGACACATCCCGTAGCCCCCGGCCCGAGCGCCTGGGCCGGTCCTCGGTAGTGGTTCCCGGGTTAAAGCCAATGCTCCCCGAGAACTTCGATCGAAGACCGGCCGGCTGCCCCGCTTGAAGGCAAGCAGGTACGCCAGAGCCGACCATGGCACGGCGGCGGGTGGGTGCGGGATCTACCGCAAGGAGGTCTCACCCGTATGAAGGGTGTGAAAAGCGCCGAAGCCGTTATCGATAACGGCGAGTTTGGCGTACGCAAGATTAGATTTGAGACCGGCCGCCTGGCCCGCCAGGCCTCCGGATCCGCGCTCGTCGTGCTGGATGACGACACTGTCGTTCTCTCCGCGACCTCCGCGTCCAAGCACCCGAAGGAGAATCTCGACTTCTTCCCGCTGACGGTGGACGTCGAGGAGCGGATGTACGCGGCCGGGCGCATCCCCGGTTCGTTCTTCCGCCGCGAGGGGCGCCCGTCCGAGGACGCGATCCTCACCTGCCGCCTGATCGACCGGCCGCTGCGCCCGTCCTTCGTCAAGGGCCTGCGCAACGAGATCCAGATCGTCGAGACGATCCTCGCACTCAACCCCGAGCATCTCTACGACGTGGTGGCGATCAACGCCGCCTCGATGTCGACCCAGCTCGCCGGGCTGCCGTTCGCCGGCCCGATCGGCGGCGTCCGGGTCGCGCTGATCAAGGACCAGTGGGTCGCGTTCCCGACGCACCCGCAGCTCGAGCTGGCCACGTTCGACATGGTCGTGGCCGGCCGGATGCTGGACGACGGCGACGTCGCGATCATGATGGTCGAGGCCGAGTCCACCCCGCAGACGCTGAAGCTGCTGGCCAACGCGGAGACCACCGGCGCCGTCGCGCCGGACGAGGAGACCGTGGCCGAGGGCCTTGAGGCGGCCAAGCCGTTCATCGCCGCCCTCTGCCAGGCGCAGAAGATCCTGGCCGCCGCGGCGGTCGAGGCCGGCCTGGCCCCGGCCGGCACGTCCGAGTTCCCGATCTTCGCCGATTACGGCGAGGACGTCTTCGAGGCGGTCGCCGGCTCGGTCTCCGACGAGCTGGCCAAGGCGCTGACCATCGCCGGCAAGCAGGAGCGGGCGGCCGAGGAGGACCGGGTCAAGGCCCTCGCCAAGGAGCGGCTGGCGGAGAAGTTCGAAGGCCGCGACAAGGAGATCAGCGCCGCCATCCGGTCGCTGACCAAGAAGCTGGTCCGCCAGCGGGTCATCAACGACGGGCTCCGCATCGACGGCCGCGGCCTGACCGACATCCGGCCGCTCTCGGCCGAGGTCGGCGTGCTGCCCCGGGTGCACGGCTCGGCGCTGTTCGAGCGGGGCGAGACCCAGATCCTGGGTGTCACCACGCTGAACATGCTCCGCATGGAGCAGATGATCGACACGCTCAACCCGGAGCGCACCAAGCGCTACATGCACAACTACAACATGCCGCCGTACTCGACCGGTGAGACCGGCCGGGTGGGCTCGCCCAAGCGCCGCGAGATCGGCCACGGCGCGCTCGCCGAGCGGGCGCTCGTCCCGGTGCTGCCGGCCCGCGATGAGTTCCCCTACGCGATCCGCCAGGTCTCCGAGGCGATCAGCTCCAACGGCTCGACCTCGATGGGGTCGGTCTGCGCCTCGACGATGGCGCTGCTCAACGCGGGCGTGCCGCTCAAGGGCATGGTCTCCGGCATCGCGATGGGCCTGATCTACGAGGGCGGCACGTACGTCACGCTCACCGACATCCTGGGCGCCGAGGACGCGTTCGGCGACATGGACTTCAAGGTGGCGGGCACCGAGCAGGTGATCACCGCGCTGCAGCTCGACACCAAGCTCGACGGCATTCCCGCCTCGGTCCTCGGTGCCGCGCTCAAGCAGGCCCACGGCGCGCGGATGACGATCCTCGGCGTGATGCGCGAGGCGATCTCCGCACCGGGCGAGATGTCACCCTACGCGCCCCGGATCATCACGCTCCATATCCCGGTGGACAAGATCGGCGAGGTCATCGGCCCGAAGGGCAAGATGATCAACTCGATCCAGGACGACACCGGCGCCGAGATCACCATCGAAGACGATGGCACGATCTACGTCGGCGCGACTGACGGCCCGTCGGCCGACGCGGCCCGGGACGTCATCAACGCGATTGCCAACCCGCACATGCCCGAGGTGGGCGAGCGGTTCCTCGGCACCGTGGTGAAGACGACCACGTTCGGCGCGTTCATCTCGCTGCTGCCCGGCAAGGACGGCCTGCTGCACGTCACGCAGATCCGCAAGCTGCACGGCGGCCGCCGGATCGAGAACGTCGACGAGGTCATCCACATCGGCGACAAGATCCAGGTCGAGATCCGCGAGATCGATGACCGCGGCAAGCTGTCGCTTGTCCCGGTCGAGGTGATCGAGCGGGAGGCCGCGGGCGAGGACCTCGGCGGCGGCGAGTCGAACGAGGACCGTCCGGGGATCCGCAGCGAGCGCAGTGAGCGTGACCGGCCGCACCGCGAGCGCAGCGGCGGCGAGGGCGGCGGCGACCGTCGTCCCCGGCAGCGCTCTCGTGGCGGGCAGCGCGACTAAATGAGCGACGAACGGACCATTGGTTCGCCGCTGACCTCAGCCGACTCGACCGTGCGCAGGACCGTCCTCCCGGGCGGCCTGCGCGTGGTCACCGAGTTCCTTCCGGCCGTCCGGTCGGTGGCGCTCGGCATCTGGGTCGGCGTCGGCTCCCGGGACGAGGACGAGGCGCACGAGGGCGCGACCCACTACCTTGAGCACCTGCTGTTCAAGGGGACGCGCAAGCGCACCGCGCTCGACATCTCGGCGGCGATGGACGCGGTCGGCGGCGAGCTGAACGCGTTCACCGCCAAGGAGTACACCTGCTACTACGCGCGGGTGCTCGACGCCGACCTGCCGCTGGCGATCGACGTCCTGTCCGACATGGTCACCGACTCGCTGATCGAGCCGAAGGACGTGGAAGCCGAGCGGAACGTGGTGCTCGAAGAGATCGCGATGAACGACGACGACCCGGGCGACACCGTCCACGAGGCGTTCACCACGCGGCTTTTCGGTGACACGCCGCTCGGGCGGCCGATCCTGGGCACGGTCGGCTCGATCAACTCGATCACCAGGGAACAGATCTTCGAGCACTACCGGGCCAGGTACACGCCGCCGCACATCGTCGTGGCGGCGGCGGGCAACCTGGACCACGAAACGGTGGTGGCGGAGGTGCAGGCGGCGTTCGCCCCGGTGCTGGCGGACTTCGGCACGGCCGCGCCGGCCGGTCCCCGGCTGCGTGACGCCGGCGGTCTCTGGGACGGGTACGGCCCGGCGGCCGGGTCCGGGGTGAACCTGATCACCCGGCCGATCGAGCAGGCCAACCTGGTGCTCGGCTGCGAAGGGCTGTCCCGCACCGACGACCGCCGGTTCGCGCTCGGCGTGCTGAACGCGGCGCTCGGCGGCGGCATGTCGTCGCGGCTGTTCCAGGAGATCCGGGAGAAGCGCGGGCTGGCTTACTCGGTCTACAGCTTCGCCTCCCAGCATGCCGACACCGGTATGTGGGGCGTCTACGTCGGCTGCCTGCCGGCCAAGGCGGACGAGGTGCTGAAGATCGCCGCAGCCGAGGTGGCGAAGGTGGTCGAGTCCGGGCTCACCGACGCCGAACTGGACCGGGGCAAGGGCCAGCTCCGAGGGGGCATCGTGCTCAGCCTCGAGGACCCGTCCTCGAGGATGACGCGACTGGGCAAGTCGGAGCTCGTCTACCCGGGCCTTGAGCCGGTCGATGAGGTTCTGGCGGCGATTGACGCGGTGACCCACGACGACATCAAGTCGATCGCCACCGAGGTCCTCACCCGTCCGAAAGTGCTGGCGGTGGTGGGGCCGTACGACGACGCCGACGCCTTCGGCTCGGTGCTTGCTTAGCCGCCTTCGGCTCGGTGCTTTCCTAGCTCGACCATTAACCCGTACCGGGGAGCTCAATGATCAAGGTTGGGGTGCTCGGTGCCCGCGGACGGATGGGACGCACGGTGTGCGAGACCATCGAGGACGCGGCCGGCACCGAGCTGGCAGCGCAGATCGACCAGGGCGACTCACTTGGCGCCCTGGCCGGCTGCGATGTGGCGGTGGACTTCACCCACGTCGGCGCCGTGATGGACAATCTGCGGTGGTGCATCGAGCACGGGGTCAACGTCGTGGTCGGCACCTCCGGCTTCGGTGATGAGCGCCTGGCCGAGGTACGGACGTGGCTGGAGACGGCCCCGTCCGTCCGGGTGCTCATCGCGCCGAACTTCTCGGTCGGCGCGGTGCTGATGATGCGGTTCGCCGCGCAGGCGGCCCGCTTCTTCGACTCGGCCGAGGTCATCGAGCTGCACCACGCGAACAAGATGGACGCCCCGTCGGGCACGGCGCTGCGCACCGCCGCGATGATCGGCGAGGCCAGGGCCAAGGCCGGGCTGGGCGCCCCACCGGACGCCACCAAGCAGGAGCTGCCGGGAGCGCGGGGCGCGAGCGTGGACGATGTCCGCGTGCACTCCGTCCGGCTGGCGGGCCTGGTGGCGCACCAGGAGGTGCTGCTCGGCGGGCACGGCGAGACGCTGACCATCCGCCACGACTCGCTGGACCGGGCCTCGTTCATGCCCGGCGTGCTGGTCGCGGTCCGCGGCGTGGCGACGCTGACCGCGGGACTCACCGTGGGGATCGAGCCCCTACTCGGCCTCGACTAGAGCACCGCGTTTCCCGCTGCCCGATGGCTGGCAGCGGGTCAGGCCCGGAACACCTGCTGGCCGCCGACGAACGTGGCAGCCACCCGCGCCCCGCAGATATCCCGGGGCGGCCCGTCGAACGGATCGCGGTCGAGGACGACAAGATCGGCGAGCATGCCCGCGGCTATCCGGCCGGTTTCGTCGCGGTGGTTAACGCGCGCGGCGCCGGCCGTGTACGCGGTGAACGCTTCGGCCAGGGTCAGCCGCTCGGCCGGGATGAGCGGCTCGCCCGGCTGCCCGGGAGCGGACCGGTTGACGGCCACGTGCATGCCCTGGATGGGGTCGGGACTGCTGACCGGCCAGTCGCTGCCCGCGGCAAGCTCGGCCCCCGAGGCGAGCAGCGATCGGAACGGGTACTGCCACCGGGCCCGTTCCGGTCCCAGCAGGGGGATGGCGAGCTCATCCATCTGCCGTTCGTGGCAGGCCCACAGCGGCTGGATGTTCGCCGTGGCGCCGAGGGCCGCGAAACGCGCCACGTCCTCGGGGTGCACCACCTGCAGGTGGGCGAGGTGGTGCCGGTTGCCGAGCTGGCCGTTGGCGGCAAGCGCCGCCTCGACCGCGTCGAGCGCTTCGCGGACGGCCCGGTCGCCGAGTGCGTGGAAATGCACCTGGAAGCCGAGACGGTCGAGTTCGGCCACGTACCCGCCCAGCTTCCGCGGGTCAACGAAGCTCAGGCCGCTGTTCGCGTCGCCCGGCCGGGGCGCGTCGTGCCGGCCTCCGTGACCACCGCAGGCGCAGGGCTGGAAGTAGGGGGAGTTGAGGGCGGCGGTGCGATTCTCGATGATGCCGTCCTGCATGATCTTGATCGTGCCCGGATCAAACCGGCCGTTCCCGGCGGCCCGGCCGGTCTTCCGCCGTTCGGCGAACCGGCCGATCTGCTCGGCGCCGCAGTCACGCTCCCACCACAGGGCACCGCGCACCCGTGCGGTGAGCCGGCCGGACTCGGCCGCGCGCAGGTACACGTCGAAGTTGTCGGGAACGCCAAGCCCGCCGCCGACCAGAGCGTCCTGCCAGCCGGTGATGCCGAGCGAGTGCAGGAGCGCCTGCGCCCGGTTGAACGCCGCGTCGAATTCGTCCGCCGAGACACCCGGCAGCAGCGACTCCACCAGGCTGATCGCGCCCTCCTGCAGCATTCCGGTCGGCTCGCCGCGGCCGTCGCGCTCGATCCGTCCGTCGGCCGGGTCCGGGGTGTCGCGGGTGATCCCGGCTAGTTCCAGGGCGCGGCTGTTGACCCAGGCGCCGTGATGATCCCGGTTCGGCAGGAACACTGGCCGCTCCGGGACCACGGCGTCGAGGGCGGCCGCGGTTGGCAGCCCGCCGGGGAACGACTCAAGCGACCAGCCGCCGCCGATGATCCACGAGTGCTCCCGATGAGCGCGTGCGTAACCGCCGACCGCCGCCAGGTACTCGTCCGCGCCCTTGAAGGCGGACAGATCGCAGCGGCCGAGTTCGAGCCCGCCGAAGACCGCGTGGATGTGCGAGTCCTGAAATCCGGGCGCGAGCAGCCGTCCGGCCAGGTCGATCCGCTCGGTCCGCGGGCCGGCCAGATCGCGGGCGTCGGGCCCGACCGCGACGATCCGCCCGTCCGCTACCGCCACCGCCTGATGGCCCGGTGCGAGCGCGCCGTCGGCCGCGAACACCGGCCCGTTATCGAACAGCAGGTCTGCCGAAGGAGAGTTGGTCATCGCGTGCTTTCTCGTTGGCCGGCGGCGCTGCCGCCGGTACTAGCTGCGGGGTGTGGCTAACGTGCCGGTGCGCGGCGGAGGGGTCGGCAGGTCACTCCGCGGCCAGCACGACGTCCATCGCGGGCATCGGGTTCGGCTCGGCCGGGGCGAGGTCGCCGACCGTAGAGCCGCCGGGCGCGAAGTACCGGGAACGTCGTCCCCACTTCGCCCAGGCGGACAGCGCGATGCCGGCCACGATGACGGAGAACGGCACGACCGCGAGGAAGCGGCCGTTCATCGCGTTGAGCGCGAAGCCGGGGCTCTCCTGCCATTCGCTGATCGCCAGGAACGCGCCCAGCCCGAGCAGGATCAGCGCGCTGACCGCCGGCAGAACGACCGCGGCGAGCGCGGTGAGCAGGCCGGCCCGCAGTTCGCGGCGGAACCGCCAGGCACAGGCCAGTCCGGCCAGGCCGTAATATGCCGACACCAGGATGCCGACCGAAGTTGCCATCGCCTCCACGAACTGGTTGAGCGTGCCGACCCCGATGCCGAGGACCGCGATCGCGGCGGCGACGCCGGCGATCAGCAGGCTGCCGACCGCGGGGGAGCCGTACTTCGGGCTGACCCGCGTCCAGATCCGTCCCAGGGTCCGGTCGCGGCCCATGGCCATCGCGCCGCGTGCGTTCGGCAGCACACCGGTCTGCAGTGAGGCGACCGAGGAGAAAAGCAGGGCGAGCAGCGGCAGTGCCGCCAGCGGCTGGCGCGCGATCTGGGTGCCGAGGTAAGGCAGCAGCTGCGAGCCGTGCGCGCCCATCGAGCTGAGCGAAAAGTAGCGCTCGAAGCCGATGGCCGCGAGCAGGAACAGGCCGAGCATGAGGAAGATCGAGCCGAATCCGGCGCGCGCCGAGTCGCGCGGGCTGCGGGTCTCCTCGGTGAGGGTGAAGGCGCTGTCCCAGCCCCAGAAGCAGTACACGCACAAGATCAGGCCGGTGGCGGCCAGCTTGACCGAGGGTGCGGTGAGCGGGTTGAATTCCGACAGCGTGACCGGGTGGCTGCCAGCGATGATGGCGTACCCGCAGAAGCCGATCAGCACCAGGTACTCGAAGGTGATCAGCGGGGTCTGTATCCGGGCGACCAAGTCGGTGCCGCGTATCGCGAGGTAGGTCAGGCCGATCAGTGCGACCAGGCCGACGACGGTGGTTGTCGCGATGGAAGCCGGATTCAGGTCGAGGCCGAAGACACTTCGCCAGTGGCACTCATTGGCGAAGGTGAGCATCATCGAGCCGCACACCTGGCTGCCGTAGGCCAGGTAGATGGTGGAACCGACGAGGCTCACCCAGCCGCACTGGAAGCCGAGCCAGGGACTGAGCGTGCGGCCGACCCAGGTGTAGCTCGCGCCGATGTTGCGCTCGGAGCGGTTGAGCCGACTGAAGGCGAGGGCGATGCCAAGGATCGGCAGCACCGCCAGCAGCACCATCGCCGGGACCGCGGCGCCGACGTCCAGGCTGATCAGGCCAAGCCCGATGCCGATGCTCAGCGTGGGAGCGGTGTTGGCCATGGCGATCACGGCCGTCCCGGTCACACCGACGCTGGTGCGCAAGCGCTGCGGCGCGGCCGTGTCGCGCGGGGGACCGCCGGGGCGGGGCGGTGCGGGCTCTGGGCTGACGTTCATCGCATGTCCTTCGCGGGAGGGGGAGCGGAGGTAAATGCTCGGGGGCTCCCCCACTATGATGTGGCTGCGGAATCCATACGTCAACAGTGATGACGTAACTTTTCTAGCCGGTCATCGCGGTGCGGTACCGGGCAGAGCTCGCATAGGGGCGGCGCCGTCCCCGCCGCGGCCGATCGCCGCGTCGCGGCGCGGACCGCCGGCCGTGGTTAAAATGAGCGCCGGACGGAACGAGGACGGCAGTGACGGACAGGGTGGCGGACAAGGCGGCCGGCGAGAGCGCCGATGGCGAGAGCGGCGGGCGCGCTGAGGCCCCCGCGCGCGACCGGGTGATCGCCAAACGGATCCGCAACACCCGTACTCGATCCGGCTCGGTGCTCTCCGCCGACCTGATCGTGGACGCCGCCATGCACCTGGTCAGCGAGCACGGCGCGACCGCGCTCTCGGTGCGCCGGCTCGGCGCAGAGCTTGGCTGCGACCCCACCGCGGTCTACCGGCACTTCGCCAGCATGGACGCCCTGATGCTGGCGGTGGCGGATCGGCTGATCGGCCACGCACTGGCGGACTACCGGCCGAGCGGGCACTGGAAGGAGAACCTTCGTTCGCTGGCTCGGTGCACGCACGAGGCCTATCTCGCCTACCCGCGGGTGGCGATCGTCGTCGCCGCGCGGGTCACCGGGGGTGAGAACGAAGCCCGGATCATCGACTCGGTGCTCGGCGAACTGCGCACCGCGGGTTTCGAGGGGGAGCAGGCGGTGCGGCTCTACCGTAGCTTCGGCGACTTCATCCTTGCCTTCTGCGCCGTCGACGCTGACTTCCTCGCCCGGCCCGCGCCGCAGCGGGAGGCGGACGCGCGGCGCTGGCAGCAGGCGTACGGCGACATTAACCCGGCGCGCTACCCCAATCTGGCCGCACTCGGTCCCATCGTGGTTGCGCACGCCGGGATGAGCACGTTCGAGTCTTGCCTGGCCCTGCTGCTCGACACGTTCGAGCAGCTCGCGCCGCGCTGACCGCCACGGCCGCCGCGGACGGCGGAATTTGCCCGGACGCCTGGCGTAGGCTGCGGGTATGTGCCGTAGCATCAAGACCTTGCGCCCGCCTTACGCCGAGGCCGTCACCGACGAGGACATGCGGGCCGCCGCGCTCCAGTACGTGCGGAAGATCAGCGGCTTCCGCGCCCCGGCCGCCCGCAACGCCGCCGCCTTCGAGGCGGCGGTCGATGAGATCGCGGCCGCGACCGCCCGGCTGCTGGGATCACTCGAGGTACACCACCATGCGAGCTCGCACTAGAAACGCACGGACTGTGCCGGGGCCATAGCGGGTACTGGTCACGCATGAGGCTGATTCTGAACGTGATCTGGCTGCTCCTGTGCGGGTGGTGGATGGCGATTCTCTACGCGATAGCCGGGATCATCTGCTTTATCTTGATCATCACGATCCCGTTCGGCATAGCGGCTCTTCCGGATCGCGGGCTACGTGCTCTGGCCCTTCGGGCGGTCGGTCGCCATGCGCCGTGACTTTGGCGCGGGCGCGTTGATCGGCAACATCATCTGGATTGTGCTCGTCGGCTGGGAGCTGGCGCTCGGCCACCTGGTCAGCGGGATCCTGCTCTGCCTGACGATCATCGGCATCCCGCTCGGACTGGCCAACTTCAAGATGATCCCGATCTCGCTGACGCCGCTCGGCGTCCAGGTCGTCCGCTCCGACGAGCTCTATCCCGGTCACGCCGGCGGCTACCAGGGCGCGGTCTAGCTGCACTGACCGCAGTCACCGCGGAAGGCGGGCACCGGCTCGCATGCGCGCGGTAGCCTATCGTTCATGGAGGAGACCGAGAGCCGGGTCGAGGTGTACGTCACGACCGACACGTCCGGCGCGCCGCACAAGGCGGGCGAGCCGATGCTTTACGTGATGTACGACGCCGCCAAGCCCGAGGCGGGAAAGCTTTACTTCACCGAGGCCGAGTGGGACGCGTTCGTGCTCGGCGTCAAGGATGGCGAGTTCGACTTGGACGAGGACGGCAACCTGCCGCCCGTTCCCGCCGACCAGCTACGGCAGCTGCCGTAGCGGCTGACGCCGCGGCCCGGGCGGCCAGCGGGTCAGGTCTGGCCCTACCAGAGCGTGGGCTGTGACTGGGCGACGGAGGCCGGGCGGCGCTTCCCGCTGCCCGGGCCGAACGCCGCTCCCTCGTGCCGCAGCAGCCACTCCTTGCGGTCGAGGCCGCCGCCGTAGCCGGTGAGCGACCCGTCCGTGCCGATCACCCGGTGGCAGGGCACGATGATCGAGATGGGGTTGCGCCCGTTGGCCAGGCCGACCGCGCGGGAGGCGAGCGCCGACTTGCCGAGCGCGGCGGCCACCCCGCCGTAGCTGGCCGTCACGCCGTAGGGGATCTGGGTGAGTTCCGCCCAGACGGCGAGCTGGAACGGGGTGCCGCGCGGCGCCAGCGGCAGGGTGAACTCGGTCCGCCTGCCCGCGAAGTACTCCGCGAGCTGCTCCGCCGCTGCCCCGAACAGGCCCGGCCGCCGGGTCCACTCCGGCGCCGGCGTCATGGAATGCCCCCCGGTGTCCATCATGAACAGCCCGCCCAGCGCCCGCTCGTCCCCGGTCAGCAGCAGTCGGCCCACCGGTGAGTCCATGATGTCGTAGCAGGCCGCCGAGGTCGGCTCAGGCGGCATGAATGGGCTGGTCAAGATGCGAGCTCCTCGGTTTTGGGTCCGGCTTCGAGCGTCGCCCACAGATGATGGACCGCGTACGAGCGCCAGGGCCGCCAGGACTGCGCGAGCCCGTCACCCGATCCGGCGCCCGCGTGCTGCCCGAGCAGCCGCAGCGCCCGCAGGACGCCGACGTCACCGACCGGGAACGCGTCCGGATCGGACAGTGCCCGCATGCGGATATAGCCGACGGTCCACGGCCCGATGCCCGGCAGCGCGAGCAGCCGTGCGGCCGCCTCCTCGCGGTCGGCGCCCGGGTCCAGGCAGACCGCCCCCGAGGCGAGCGCCTCGGCCAGACCCACCAGTGCCCGCGCCCGCGAGCGCGGCATCGGCAGCGTCTCCGGGTTGAGCCCGGCGACCGTGGCCGCCTCGGGAAAGACATGCGTCAAGGTCTCGGCTTCGCCGGCCAGATCGGCCGGGCCGGGCGGATCGCCGGTCCCGGCTGAGCCGGGGACCGCATCGGCGCGGCCCGCGGCGCCGCCGACCGGGGTTGCCCGCGGCAGCGGCCCGCCGCACAGGGCGGTGAGCTGACCCGCCAGCCGCCGCGCGGCCGCGACCGAGACCTGCTGGCCGAGCACGGCGCGCAGCGCGATCTCGTCGCCGCCGACCGCGCCGAGCGCGCGCCGTCCCGGGCAGGCCCGCGCCAGCGGCCCGATCACCGGATCGGATTCCAGGTAACCGGAGATCGCCAGCGGGTCCGCGTCCAGGTCAAGCAGGCGGCGGCAGCGCTGCACCGCGGCGGTCACATCGCGCAAGTCGGCCAGAGCCAGCGAGCACTCCACCCAGTTGGCGCCGGGAACGAGGCGGAGGCGGGCAACCCCGGGACCGTTCGGAAGACTGATTGTTCTGCCGTACTCGGTTCCCGTGACCACCTCGACCCCGGGCACCGCCCGGGCCGCGAGGAACCCGAATACCCGCGGCAGGTCGGCCGGCGGCCGGAACGGCAGCCGCAGCGCCAGCGCGCCCGCCGCTGTCACCTCGCCCGCCGCGGACGCGCCGTCGCGCCCGCGGCCGGCGCCCCGGCGCGCCGCGCGTTCCCGCAGCACGCTGGGCGGCGTGGCGTACACCTCGAGCATGGTCGCGTTGAACTGCCGGATGGAGGTGAACCCGGCCGCGAACGCGATGTCCCCCATCGCCAGCGCCGTGGTCTCGACCAGCACCCGCGCGGTCCGCGCGCGCTGGGCGCGGGCGAGCGCGAGCGGCCCGGCGCCGACCTCGGCGGCCAGGACGCGGCCGATCTGGCGCGGCGAGTAACCGAGCCGGGCGGCCAGCCCGGGCACCCCGTCCCGGTCGACGATGCCGTCCGCGATCAGCCGCATCGCGCGCCCGGCCACGTCGGAGCGGACGTTCCATTCGGGTGAGCCGGGGGAGGCGTCCGGGCGGCACCGCTTGCAGGCGCGGTACCCGGCCTGCTGCGCCGCTGCCGCCGTCGGGTAGAACGTCACGTTCATTCGTTTCGGGGTGATCGCCGGGCAGGACGGGCGGCAGTAGATCCCGGTGGTCCGCACGGCGGTGAAGAAGACCCCGTCGAACCGGGCATCCTTGCTCACCGCGGCCTGGTACCGCTGCTCGTCGTCCATCACGCTCCCCACTCAACCACCGCGACGGTCACGAACACTAGCGGAAATCGGACATCAAGAGCGCTCCTTGCCATCGCCTGCCATTCCCGCGGGCCGCGCGGGTGGCCGCCGGCCGGCGGCGGGACCGCCGCGGCCGGCCCGGGGCCCGCTGCCAGGCGAAGCAGCCCTCGGCATGAACGCGACAATCAGCTGCAATGAACGCATGTCTATACGCATACTGTGGGCCGATAGAAGTAAGAAACAAACTAATCATTGCAAGAAGTTAGACCCCGGTGTTAGATGACCGGTGAGCGCGGAAATTTCACGACACGGTGGTCCATCGCGCTCACTCGAGTCCTGACTCCATTCCCGACTCGGCCGACGGCACTGGGCTGACCGCGCCGCTGCACGTGTACGTGAACGGCCAGCAGCGAGCCGACCTGACCCTCACCTCGAAGTACGAGCACCAACGTCCACCTGTCCGACTTCGCCATTTACGGCCAGGTCACCGCCCGGGTCGACTCCGAGGACTTCATGGGCATCGGCGGTAGCCTGCAGGACTCCACCATCAGCAACGTGTGGATCCAGCACGTCCAGGCGGGCATCTGGATGACCGGCCCGTTCACCAACCTCAAGATCAGCGACGTACGGATCCAGGACACCGTCGCCGACGGGATCAACTTCGACGGCGGCATCACCAACTCCTCCGTCACTAACGCGTTCATCCGCAATACCGGCGACGACGGCATCGCGCTGTGGTCCAACGGTGTCGCCGACGCCAATGACGTCATCTCGCACGACACCGTCGTACTGCCCATCCTGGCGAACAACTTCGCCATCTACGGCGGCAGCGGCAACGCCATCGTCAACGACTACGGCACTGACACGATCACCCAGGGCGGCGGCATCCAGGTCGGCAACCGGTTCTCCTCCGTGCCGCTGTCAGGGACCACCACCATCGCCGACAACACGCTGGTCCGCACCGGCACCCTCGACCCGAACTGGAAGTTCGGCGTGGGCGCGATCTGGTTCTACGCCTCCGACGGCGCGGACATGACCGGCACGATCAACGTCGAGCACAACGCGATCCTCGACAGCCCGTACGACGCGTTCGGCTTCGTCGGCGACTACATCCCCAACGCCACCCCGCCCGCCTACGCGATCGATAACGTCCACATCAACGACGACACCGTCCATAACGTCGGCACGTTCGTATTCCAGCTCCAGTCGGCCGGCTCGAACGACACGATCTCCAATGTGGTCGCCACCGGAACCGTCGGCCTGGACGGGACGATGGCCTGCGCCTACGGCATCACGCCGACCTATGGGGCGGGCAACAGCGGGTGGAGCGGGTCGGAGTGCACGTTCCCGCCGTTCAACATCCTCACCACGTCCACCTCGTCGCTGGACTTCGGGCTGGTCAACCTGAACACGCAGAGCCCGGCGCAGACGGTCACCATCACCAACCCGGGGCCGGACCCGGCGCCCATCTCCAGCGTCTACGCGACCAACGGGTTCGATGAGACCAACAACTGCCCGGCGACGCTCGCCGTCGGGGCCAGTTGCACGGCCACGGTCACCATCACGCCCACCGCCGTGCAGCAATACACGGGCACCCTGGTGTTCGACGCCAACCCCTTGAATAACCCGTTCGCGCCGTACGTGGTCAGCCTGAGCGCCGCCGTCTACAACCCGGCCGGCAACCTCGCGCTGACCGCCACCGCCTCGGCCGACAACACCCTCGCCGGGTTCCCGGCGGGCAACGCCAACGACGGCAACCAGGCCACCTACTGGCAGGCGGCCAACGCCACCGGCGACCTGTCGCTGGCGCTGGCCAAGCCGGCGCCGGTCGACCGGATCGTGCTGGAACTTCCTCAGGGCTGGGGCGACCGCGACCAGACCATCGAGGTGGACGGCAGCACCGACGGCTCGACCTGGACCACTCTGGTCCCATCGGCGGCGTACCTGTTCAGCGCGAACAACGCTGACGGCAACAACGTCGTCACCATCTCCGTCCCCTCCGACCCGACTGTTAGCTACCTCCGCCTGGACGTCAGCAACAACACCGCCCAGGGTGCCCCCCAACTCGCCGAGTTCGAGGCTTTCTCGAGCTAGTCGCTCCTGGTGGGACAGCGAAGGCCTCCCGCGAGCACGCGGGGGGCCTTCGCCTGGTATCCGGGGCCGCCACGAGGCATTCATCGCTGGCCGCGGCGGTCCATCAACGCAAGCGGCGGTCCACCAACGCAAAAGGGAAACCCATGAGTGAAAGCGATTTCGCGGCGATGAGCGACCCGGACTTCCTGGCCGAGCGCACGCGCGTGCGCGAGGAACTGCGGGAGCTGACCGAGCTATTCCGGAAGCTCAACGACGAGTTCGACCGGCGGGCGCGGGCCGCCTGGACGCCGGCCAGCTAGCAGCTGGCGCGGGGCCTCAGGCGCGCCAGAAGTCGTAGGGGTCGCGGCCGGCCCTGAATCCGGCCGCCTCGACGATGTCGACGGCCAGCTTGAAGCGGTCGCCGACCCGGCGGGGGAGGTGGGCGTCGCTGCCGAAGGAGACCGCGGTCCCGCCCTCCTCGCGCCACCAGCGGATCGAATCGACCGAGGCGAGCGGCGACTTCGTGTTGAGCTCGAGTACCCGCCCGGAGGACGCGAGCGCGCGCAGCACGGCGCGGTACTCCTCCTCGAAGTCCTGCTCCCGGTACAGGTGTGCGCCCTTGGGCCAGTAGCGGCGGGGGAAGTCCAGATGGGCGAGGACCTGGAACAGGTCACTGCCCTCGATCAGCGTCACCAGTTCGGCGAAGTAGTAGCGCATGACCGCGTCGTCGGGCATGTCACCGAAGAGCACGTCGGCCGCGACGAGCCTGCCCTTGTAAGGGACCGCGTGCAGCGAGCCGAGGACGCGCTGGAAGGCGTGCCCGTGCACGATCGCGCCCGCGCTGGCGGAGAACAGGTGCGGCTCTCCCGCCTCCACGCCGGCCAGGATGCGCAGGCCGGGGAAGCGCTGCCGGCAGTCGTCGATCGACGCCATATAGCCGGCCACGTCCAGCGGCCTGATCCGGCTCCACCAGCGATGATCGGTGGCGACTTCGACGATCGCGTCGCCCGGGGCGCTGGCGGTGAACTCCAGATGCTCGGTGAACGCGATCGCCGGCAGCCCGATAGCCACGGCCTGCTCGCAACTGCGCGCCATCGACGCATCCGCCGGAGTGTCGTATGACCACTCCGTATGTACGTGGTTGTCCGCGGGCAGCACGCTGGCAATACTATCGGTGAGGCGGCTACCAGCGGTCGTCGCGGTCCTTGGCCGAGGTGATGACGTAGATCTCGCCGGTGTGCCGCGCCTCCGGGGGGACCTTGCTGCGGCCGCCCTCGGCGGCGCCGGGCGCAGCGCCGCCGGAGCCCGCGGCGGGCAGCGCGATGCTGCTCTTCTTGCCCGACTTCATCAACCGATCCCAGCGCTCTTCCCACTCGGTGGCGTCGCCGTCGCAGGCGTTCACGTAGGCGATAAGCACCGGCAGCGTCGGCAGCCGGAGACCGCCCGCCGCGGAAGCCAGCGTCCGCATCGTGTAATGCGACTTCTCCGCCATGTCGGGGTAGTCGAGTCCGGCCTTGGCCCGCAGCACCCGGAGGTCGCGCGCGAAGGCCGCGATGTTGTCGGTCTCGATGGCCGCGATCACCCCCTTGCTGCCCGGCGGGGGATCGGGCAGCGCGCTGTCGCGTTGCCTGATGACCGGACCGCCCGCCGGGCTGAAGGAGCCGGTGGCGCGCATGCCGGGGCCAGGACCGCCGGAGGCGGCGTCGTAGAGCGGATCGCCCAGCCGGCCCCCGCCCGGCTGGGCCTGTCCCGGGTATGGGTGTCCCGGGGACGGCTGTCCCTGGGACGGCTGGCCGGCGCCAGCCCAGCTCTGGCCGGGCGCTGGCCCGGCCGCCTGCCAAGATCCCGTATTGCGGGGGTCCTGTGCGTACGGTCCCTGGCCCGCCGTCCAGCCCTGTCCCGGCGGTTGCCCGGCGGCCTGCCAGGAGCCGGTGCTGTGCACGCCGGGGCCGAACGGGCCCGGCCCGGCCGCCCACGCCTGTCCCTGATCCGGGCCGGCCGCCTGCCACGAGCCGGTGTGGCGGGCATTCGGGCCGGGCTGGCCGGCACCCGGCTGCCCAGGCCCGGCGGCCCAGGTCTGGCCTGGTGCTGCTGGCCCGGCCGCCTGCCAGGAGCCCGTGTTGCGGGGGTTCTGGGCGTACGGTCCCTGGCCCGCCGCCCAGCCCTGCCCGTACTCCGGCCCGGCCGCCCGCCGAGGGCCGAACTGCCCGGATTGCGCCGTCCACGCCTGTCCCTGATCCGGCCCGGCCGCCCGCCAGGAACCGGTGCTCCGGGGATCGGCGCCGTACTGACCAGGTCCGGCCGCCCACGCCTGTCCGTACTCCGGCCCGGCCGCCTGCCGGGAACCGGTGTTGCGGACGCCCGGGCCCGGCCGTCCTGGCCCGGCCGCCCAGCCCGGTTCCGGCGCGGCCTGCCAGGATCCCGTGTTCCTGGGGTCCTGGCCGTACTGCCCCGGGCTACCGGCCCAGCTCGGCCCGGGAGCCGGGCCGGACGGCCCCGCGGCCTGCCAGGACCCGGTGTTCGGTCGATGCTGGCCGAACTCCCCGGCCGCCTGCGGGTTCGGCCCGTACTGGTCCGGCCCGTACCGGCCCGGCCCGGCGGGTGATCCGTACTGGCCCTGACCCGGCTGGCCGGGCTGCCGGTAGCCGTTCGGGCGGAACGGGTCCTGGCCTGCGCCCGGGTATTGCGCCCCGTACCGTGACTGGCGCGGTTCGGACATCGGCCGGCCTGGCTGGCCTGCCCCGGGGCCGGGTCCCGGGCGCCCCCGCGACTGCCCCGGCTGCTGCTGTCGGTACTGGTCGGCCGCTGGTTGCCGTCCGTAGGGGCCGGCCGTACCGTACTGGTCGGGGCCCTGGCGAGCCCAGCCGCCCGCGGGCGGCTGCCGGTAGTCCTGCCCCGGCCACGGCTCCTGCGCGGTCTGGCCGTACTGGTCTTCCCCCGGCGCGTACTGCTGGCCCGGCTGCCCGCCCCGGCTGGCCTGCGCCCCGCCCCGGGCGTCGGCGCGCGGGGCACCCGATCTCTGGTCGTAATCGGTTCCGCCGCCGTAGAACCCCGCGGGCCGCGGGCCGCGGGGAGGAGTCGGCGAACCGTTCGGGGGAACTCGCTGTCCGTTCGACATGATGGTCTCCTCCGCTGTCGGACGGGTGCGGTCGGCCGCCTGCGGGCGGGCCCGCTCGGTTACCGGGCCCCGGCTGTCGGCTGGGCCCCGGCCGGGCCGTGGCCGGGGCCGGCCTCCGGCAGCGTAAGCTGCCGCCTCCTCGGGCCGCGGCCACGGACGGCTAGCCGCGCCCGGGTTGCGTGGCGCCGGCCGGGCCGCCCTGGGCGGGGAACCGGGCCGAGGGGGCATGCCGCGTTCCGGGCGGGTACGGGGCGGTCCGGGGGGCAGGTCGGCCGGACGGGGGCGGTCACTGGTGCGGCCCCGGTAACCGGGATCAACCGGGTAGGCGCCCATATCAACGGCGGGGCCATGCAGCGGGGCGTCCTGCGGGTAGCCGCCGTAGGCGGCTTCCGCGGACCAGCCACGCGCGCCACGGCTTGGGCCGGGCGCGCCAAATGAGCCGCCCTGACGATTCACCGGTACCTCCTGCGTGTTCGCCCGCGCAGCGCCTGGCCAGCCTGCGGCACTCGCCCCGCAAACGAGTGTAGGGCGGGCGGGCGGTCCGGACATGGCTGACGCGCAATTGCCCTGATTCGATGCTTTTTTATTTCATCGGGCAGCGACGCGTTCCGTGGGTGTTCTGCGCCCGTTCGCGGGGTTACCCTGAGTATCAGGGCACGAGCATTCCGCCCGCGCCACGGCTTGCGGTGCTGACGCGCAGCAAGAGGATCGCAACGCATGCGGAGCGGCCATGGTGGCATGGATCGTCTGGCTGATCGTGGCGGCCGTATTCGGCGTCGCCGAGTTGGCCACGACCACGTTCGCGCTCGGCATCATCGCGGTCGGAGCGGTTGTCGCCGCCGCTGTCGGCGCTACGGGCCTGGGCCTGCCGTTCCAGCTGCTCGCGTTCGTGGTCGCCTCGGCCGCGGGCCTCGGCTTCGTGCTCCCCATCGCCCGGCGGCACCTGCAGCAGCCGCCGCTGCTGCGGACCGGCACCATCGCCCTGGTCGGCCGGTCGGCGCAAGTGCTGGAAGAGGTCACCATGTACGGCGGCCGCGTCCGTATCGGCGGCGAGGTGTGGTCGGCCCGCTCCTACGACGAGACGCTGGTGATTCCGGCCGGCTCCGCCGTCGACGTCATGCAGATCGAGGGCGCTACCGCCCTCGTTTACCCACGGGAGTAGCCATGAACATCGCGGGGATCGTCATTGCGGTGGTGGTCTGCCTCGCCGTCCTGCTGACGGTGGTCCGCTCGGTGCGGATCATCCCGCAAGCGCGGGCGCGGAACGTCGAGCGGTTCGGCCGGTACCGGAAGACCCTGGAGCCGGGGTTGGCCTTCATCATCCCGTTCGTCGACCGGGTCAAGACGGTGATCGACCTGCGCGAGCAGGTCGTCTCGTTCGAGGGCCAGTCGGTGATCACCGAGGACAACCTGGTCGTCGTCATCAACACGGTGCTGTTCTTCCAGGTGACCGACCCGAAGGCGGCGGACTACGAGATCGTCGACTACATCGGGGCAATCGAGCAGCTCACCGCGACCATGCTCCGGTCGGTCATCGGGTCGATGGACCTGGAGCAGACGCTGACTTCCAGGGACAAGATCAACACGCTGCTGCGGGGCGTGCTTGACGACGCCTCGGGCAAGTGGGGCATCCGCGTCACCCGGGTGGAGATCAAGGCGATCGACCCGCCCAAGTCGGTCAAGGACGCGATGGAGAAGCAGATGCGGGCCGAGCGGGAGAAGCGCGCCGCGATTCTCACCGCCGAGGGCGTCCGCCAGTCGAAGATCCTGACCGCCGAGGGCGACAAGCAGAGCGAGATCCTGCGGGCCGAGGGAGACAGGCAGGGCGCGATCTTGCGGGCCGAGGGCGAGGCGGCGGCCATCTCGCAGGTTTTCCAGGCGGTCCACGACAACGATCCCGACCCGAAGCTGCTCGCCTACCAGTACCTGCAGACGCTGCCGCAGATCGCCAACGGGCCGGGCAACACGTTCTGGGTGATACCGGGTGAGGTGACCAGCGCGCTGAAGGCGGTGACGTCCGCCTTCACCGGCGCGGCGAGCGACATCGCGGCAGGGCCCGCGGCGTCCGCCGCCCCGGCTGGCCGGAACGCGAACGCGGGCCCGGACACCAGTCCCGCGCTCGCCGCGGGCAACGGCAATCCGGGCGCCGCCGGGACCCCTACCCCTACCCCGGCCGTCCCGGCGGCGGTGACCGCCGCCCTGGCCGCGTTGGCGCCGAAGGCCATCCCCGGGCAGCAGGAGCCGCAGCACGACGCAGCGCCAGACGACGTGACGACGACGTCTAACGGCGTCAACGGCGTCGGCCCGAAGCCTGTCTGAGGCAACCCCAGGCAGGCCCGCGAGCGGTGCCGGGGAAGACGCGAAGGTCAGGCGAAGATCGCCAGCGCCACGAGGATGACGCAGATCAGGAGCGCGATGAGGGCCGCGATGGTCTTCCGCGAAAGCGCGGGCGCCCATCCCGCCCTTGACGACGACCGGGCCGGAGGTCACCGCCGGCCCGCTCGCACTGGCCGGTGCGCTAGCCTCCGCATCGGCCGAGCCGGCCTCACCGGAGCCGGCGTGGCCGGCGTGGCCGACTCGGCGCTGGCTGCCGTCGCACCGGCCGTCGCCGGCAGGCCGGCGGCCGGGTGAGCGGCCGGGTGAGCGGCACGTCGGGCCGCTCCGCGGCCGGGCTTGCCGCCTCGGGTGACCTGGCCGCGGGTACCTCAACCACGCCCGTCGCCGGTTCGCCGGCGTCGGCCGACTGGTCGGTATCCCACGAGTTCGGTGCCGCGGCGGTTCCCCACGCGGACCGCGACGGGGTGGTCTCCCACACCGAGGGCTTGCCCGGGGCGGCGGGCGCCGCCGATGCGTCGGACGCGACGGGGGTGGCCGTCTTGCCTACGGCCGGCGTGACGTCGGGGGAATTCGGGGCGGCGGGCGCGGCGACCGGGCGCTGCTCGATCGTGGATACCCCGGGCCGGGACGGGAGTGGGGCTGGGTTGCCGACGGCCATCCCCTCGGCGACCCGGTCGAGTGCGGCCAGGATGATCGAAGGGTCCGGGGTGTCGGCCGCCGGGCTAGTAGAGCCGATGCGCGCCCCGGCGGAGGCCGCGGTCGAGGAGCCGGCCGGCCGTGCGGCCAGCAGTGGCAGGGTGGGCGCGCTGGTCAGCGAGCGCCATCGCTCTTCCCAGTCCTCGGTGGTACCGCCGCATCCCCTGACGTAGGCCGACAGCACCGGCAGATCGGGCAGGGCCGGGCCGACCTCGGCTGCCCTGATCCGGTCATGCGGGTAGTGCGCGCGCGCCGCCAGCTCCGCTGGCCCGAGACCGGCGCCGTCTCTGAGCTGCCGCAACTCCTGCAGGAAGCGTGCCGGATCATCCCCCGACGATCGGCGGGCCATCATTTGCCGTGCTTCCACCTGACGATGCTCCACGCAGGCATCCCTCCCCTGAATCCATCAGAACAGCTGGACCCGTTGGACTGCGGGGGCCGCGTCCCCCCGCGGGCCACCCGTGTATCCCCAACCCGGGATTCATCTGCAGGTTATCGCGCCACATGGGTCAACAGCCGGCAACGCCACTACTTTTAGCTGCCCCGAATTCGCAGCGGAGTCGATTCTTGCGGTTATGTTTAGCACTGTCCGCTAAGGTCTGATCACGTCACGGAGCTGTGGATATCAGGCCGAAGGTCTGTCGCCCGGGCAGGCCACGGCCGGCCCGGGCGACGGAACAGTGCTGGCTTCTTACGACCCGTGAATGGCCAGGCCGATGGTGAACACGACGCCGAAGGCAAGTTGCAGCCGCCCGGTCTGGCCCAGTGTCGCGATCAGCCCCGGCCCGGAGACGCCACTGCGCACCGCCCGCACCGGTGGCACCGCCAGCGGCACCGCCAGCAGCGCGAGCAGGCGACCACGGCCGGTAGAGGCCGATCAGCGCGGCCAGTGCGAACGGCACCAGCAGGAACAGCAGGTACACCACCCGCGCGCGGGCATCGCCGACCCGGACGGCCAGCGTCCGCTTGCCGGACGTCGCGTCGGAGTCGATGTCGCGCAGATTGTTGATCATCAGCAGCGCGCAGGCGAGCAGCCCGGCCGGCACCGACGCCGCCAGCCCCAGCCAGGACAGCCGTCCCATCTGCACGAACGCGGTTCCGGCGACGGCGGCGACGCCGAAGAAGAGGAACACCGACACCTCGCCAAGCCCCCGGTACCCGTAGGGCCGTGGCCCGCCGGTGTAGAACCACGCCGCGAGCACGCACAGCGCCCCGCCGGCCACGATCCACCAGGAGCTGAAGGCCGCCAGCACCAGCCCCAGGCAGCAGGCCGCGAAAAAGCAGGCGAAAGCGGCGTATTTCACCTCGTGCGGCGTCGCCGCACCCGAGCCGACCAGCCGCATCGGCCCGGCCCGGCGCCCGGCCGCGTCGGTGCCGCGGACACCGTCGCTGTAGTCGTTGGCGAAGTTCACCCCGATCTGCAGCGCCAGCGCCACCAGCAGCGCGAGCACCGCCCGCCAGAGCGAGAATTTGCCGTATCCCGCCGCCACGCCGGACCCGATCAGTACGGGCACCACCGCCGCGGGCAGGGTCCGTACCCTGGTCCCCGCTACCCACTCACGCGCGCTAGCCACTGGCGAATCCTACGCTCATGGGGTGGGGGAGGAGGCCGGCGAGAGGCGGGTGTGCAGCCGGACGACGGGCACCTTGACCCCCATGTCGAGGTTGGAGCGGGTGCCGTCCAGGCCCCAGCCGCCCGCGATGAGGAACTCGATCCGCGCCGCATCGTCGGCCAGCGCCCACGCGTACGCGGTCGGAACCCGTCCTCGGAGAACGAGTCGGCCACCGCGTGCAGCAGCCGGCGGCGTGCCCGCCGTCCCCGGAGGCGTGTTCTGGCAGCACATGCAGCTCATACAGCTCGGCGTCGGTCCCCGGCCACAGGTCCTCATCGGTGGCCGGCCCGGCCGCGGCGAACCCGACCACGTCAGGCGACCCCGGCTCGGGCACGGCGACATGGATCCGGTGCCGCGACGTGGGCGGGTTGACGATCGCCTCAAGCCACCGTTCGCCCCACCCGGCCAGCGCCGCGTCGCTGGTCAGCTCGGCCATGACCTCGGCCGGCACCAGTTCCGCCAGCGTCGTCCGCCAGCTCGCGACCTGCACCTGGGCCAGCCCGGCGGCGTCGGACGCCCGCCCGGACCGCACGAACCCGGCGGTCACCGCGACCCGCCCGCGGACACCGGCCTGGTGCCGACGGTCACTGCGTCTCCGGCGCCAGCCGCGCCAGGGCCGAGATGTCGCGCGACGCGCCGGTCGACGCCGACGTGGCCAGCGCCGCGTACACCTGCAGGGCCGCGCTCACCGAACGCTCCCGGGCAGCCGGCCGGTAACCGCCGAGCGAGGCGAGCAGCGCCTCGCGCCGCTCCGCCAGCTCGAGGTCGGGCACGTCCAGCCGCAGTTCCCGCCGGGGGATGTCGATCACCACGGTGTCCCCCTCGTGCACGAGCGCGATCGCGCCGCCGCTGGCCGCCTCGGGGGAGATGTGCCCGATGGACAGCCCCGAGGTCCCGCCGGAGAACCGCCCGTCGGTGACCAGCGCGCAGGCCCGCCCGAGGCCCTTGCCCTTGAGGAAGCTGGTCGGGTACAGCATCTCCTGCATGCCGGGCCCGCCGCGCGGTCCCTCGTAGCGGATCACGACGACGTCGCCGGCCACCACGCGGCCGCCGAGGATCCCGTCGACCGCGTCCTCCTGCGACTCGAACACCTTGGCCGGGCCGGAGAACGTCCACAGCTCCTCGGGCACGCCCGCGGTCTTCACCACCGCGCCCTCCGGGGCGATGTTCCCGTAAAGCATGCACAGGCCGCCGTCGGCGGTGTAGGCGTGGGCGACGTCGCGGATACAGCCGCCGGCCGCGTCACGGTCGAGCGACTCCCAGGACGCCGACTGCGAGTACCCCTTGATTGTGCGCACCCCGCCGGGTGCCGCGTGGTAGAGCTCCACCGCCTCCGGCAGCACCGACTCGGAGCGGAGGTCCCAGGCGGAGATCGGCGCGCCGTGCACCGTGTGCACCGCCCGGTTGAGCAGTCCGGCCCGGTCGAGCTCGCCGAGGATGGTGTAGATGCCGCCCGCCCGGTGCACGTCCTCCACGTGGTAGGACCCGCTCGGGGCGACCTTGCAGATGCACGGCACCCGCCGCGACAGCTCGTCGATCTCCTTGAGCCCGAAGTCCACCCCCGCCTCGTGCGCGGCGGCGAGCAGGTGCAGCACCGTGTTGGTGGACCCGCCCATCGCCACGTCGAGCGCCATCGCGTTCTCGAACGCCTCCCGGGTGGCGATCGACCGGGGCAGCACCGACTCGTCGTCTTCGTGGTAGTACCGCTTGGTGATGTCCACCGCCACCGCGGCCGCCCGGGTGAACAGCTCGCGGCGGGCGACATGCGTCGCCAGCGTGGTCCCGTTGCCCGGCAGGGCGAGCCCGATCGCCTCGGTCAGGCAGTTCATCGAGTTGGCGGTGAACATGCCCGAGCAGGAGCCGCACGTCGGGCAGGCCTCCTCCTCCAGCGACAGCAGGTCCGCCTCTGACACCGAAGGATCGGCCGCCGCGACCATCGAGTCGATCAGGTCCAGCTTGCGGACGCCAGGAGAAGCCACGGAACCGTTCGGTATGCCGGTCTTCGCGATGATCTTCCCGGCCTCCATCGGGCCGCCCGACACGAACACGGTCGGGATGTTGAGCCGCATCGCGGCGATCAGCATCCCCGGCGTGATCTTGTCGCAGTTGGAGACGCAGATCAGCGCGTCCGCGCAGTGCGCGTTGACCATGTACTCGACTGAGTCGGCGATCAGCTCGCGGGACGGCAGCGAGTAGAGCATGCCGCCGTGGCCCATGGCGATGCCGTCGTCGACCGCGATCGTGTTGAACTCGCGCGGGATCGCGCCCGCCGCACGGACCGCGTCGGCGATGACCCGGCCGACATCGGCCAGGTGGACATGGCCGGGGACGAACTCGGTGAAGCTGTTGGCGACCGCGATGATCGGCTTGCCGAAGTCCTCGGACGCTACCCCGGTGGCGCGCAGCAGAGCCCGCGCCCCCGCCATGTTCCTGCCGTGCGTAACCGTGCGTGACCTCAACGGCGGCATCGCCGAACTCCCCTCGTCCACTAAGACATGGGAAGTTCAGCCTACAGGCGCGGCCGTCCTTGTCGGCGCGACGTCGGGCAGCATCCTGGCCGCCGTCTCATAGATCGTGCGGACTTCCTCGCGGGTCAGCTTGGGCACGCCGTCCTTCAGCCGGCCGCGTCGCTTGAGGTAGCTGCGTAGCGTCTGACCGGTGAACACGTCGACGCCCCTGATGGTGGCGATGCCCCAGGGGATCTTGGGCCCGTAGATGGCGAGCGCGGGGCGGACGGTGATCTCGGTCCCGAGCGCCGCCGAGAGGATCTCGGCTCGCCTTCCTCGCCTCCCAGACCGCGTGCTCGAGCCGGACCTTCTGCGACTCCGGGCCGCGGTAGAGGATCTTGCCGTTCGAGGTGCGGACCGGCACCTTGGAATTCCATTTCTCCGAGTCGATCGCGTAGACGCCGCTTGGCCCGACCACCAGGTGGTCGATGACCTCGCGGCTGCCCGGGATGGGCCGCGCGTCGAGCGCGAAGTAACCCGCCCGCCGCATCCGCCGCAGCTGCCAGCGGGTGCGCCGCTGGGCACCGGACTGGCTCGCGCCGTTAACGTGATCGGAGGCGGTCCGCGACCGGTAGAGGGTATCGATGATCCCGGCCAGAATGGCCAGGGTAAGACCGATCACCCAGCTCTTTGTGAGAATCCCGAATAGCAGGCCGACGATAATCATGATAATCGCGCGCGTCCGCCAGAACCGCACCTGCACATCCGGCGGAAGGTCGCGGATGCCGACGCGGGGCTGGCCATCACGTACTGCTGGCGGAGTTCGAAGATCGACAATCCTCGTTCGCAGCGGTCGCGGCTTATTCTCCTCCGCCGATCCGGCCGGCTGCGGGGCCGGCGTGATCTGCTTGTTCCACCCGGTGCCGGATGGCTGTTCCGGCGCGGCCGGCGCGGGGCCCTGGGCGGGCGTCTCGGCCGCGGGGGACCGGCCGAACGACCGGAAGCCCCGGGCGGGTTCCTCGTCCTCGGTCACCTCGGTCGTCGCGATGTTGCCGAAGATGGAAAGGCCCCCGTCCGCCGGCTCGTCCGGCTCGGAGCCAGGCGCCTGCGCGGAGGGGGCGGACGAGTCTGCAGTGTCTTCCGCGGCCGGTGTGAAGGTAGGGGCCGCCTGCGGCGCGGGGCGGTTCGGGTGGGGAGCCTCGTAGATCACGCCGCTGATCGCGTTGTCATCGGCGGCCGGCGCGGGTGCGTCCTCTACCCCCGAGTGCGCGTATCTGATTGGGCCGAGGCGTCGGCTGGCGGTCCGGTCGTGCCGGGGGACCGGGCTTCCGTGCCCTGGCTGTCGGTCACGGCGTGCGTGGTGCCGGCGACGCCGGCGTTGGGCTGCTGCCGGGGGGCGGGTCAGCGTCAGGGGCCGGGGTAACGGTGGCCTGCACGCCATCGCGGGCCTGTATTCCGGGCTGCGCTGATGATCTGGAGTTGCTAGTTCGGGGCCAAGCCATCCATCTCACCATCTCAGCGTACCGATTTCGCCGTCTCTAAGACGGCGCTCTGTAATCGATGTGCCCAGCGTTTGTAGTTTTAAAGCGGACATTCGGGCCTCTTAATTGCACTGTAAATCGCGATGACCGGTGCGGCCAGCGGCTGGGGCAGCAGTTAAGTCTGTCCGCGCTCACGCTGAGCTGCCGATAGAATCCGGCCTAGACATGACGGTCCGAGACTTGACAAGGCGGAGTTGAACGTGCGCTGGTCAACCATGCACATCCCGACGCTGCGGGACGATCCTGCGGAGGCGGGCGCGCCCAGCCACCGGCTGCTGTTGCGGGCCGGCTACATCCGCCAGCTGATGGCGGGGCACTACTCGCTGCTGCCGCTCGCGGTCCGGGTCCGGCTGAAGGTCATCGGCGATCATCCGCGAGGAGATGAACAAGATCGGCGCCCAGGAGTTCCTGATGCCGGTCATGCAGCCGGCCGACATCTGGCAGCGCAGCGGGCGTTACGCAATCATGGGCGACGAGCAGTTCAAGCTGCACGACCGCAAGGGCGCCGAGCAGGTGCTGAGCATGACCAGCGAAGAGGTCATCACGCTGCTGGCGGGCGAGCTGAGCTCCTACCGCCAGCTGCCGCAGATGTGGTACCAATTCCAGACCAAGCTGCGCGACGAGCCGCGGCCGAAGGCGGGCCTGATGCGGACCCGCGAGTTCACCATGAAGGACTCCTACAGCTTCGACCTCGACGCCGCGGGCCTGGACGCGTCGTTCGACGCCCACCGCGCCGCTTACATCCGCGCGTACACGCGGATCGGCATCCCGGCGATCCCGGTCGAGGCGTCCAACGGCGCGATGGGCGGCTCCGGGTCGACCGAGTTCATCTGCCCGTCGGAGACCGGCGAGGACGACATCGTCCACTGCCCCGAGTGCGGCTACGCCGCCAACGCGGAGGCCGCGGTGTCGCGGCTGGCGCCCTTCGACCCGGTGGCCGACGCGACCCTCGGCCTGGCCGCGCCCGCCCGCTTCGACACGCCCGGCGTCCGGACGATCGAGGACCTCGCGACCGGCTATGACGCCCCCGCCGAGCGGCAGATCAAGACCCTGATCTACGTGCTCGACGGCGCACTCACGCTGGTCCTGGTCCGCGGCGACCACGCCCTGGAGGAGCAGAAGCTGATCGACGCCACCGGCGCGACGGCGGTGCGGCCGGCCGACGCGGAGGAGATCTTCGCCGCCCTCGGCGCCCACCCGGGGTCACTCGGCTCGGTTGGCCTGGCCGACCTGCCGGTCATCGCCGATCTCGCGCTGCGCGACCGGTCCGGCATGGTGACCGGTGCTAACACCGACAACGTGCACCTGCGCGGCGTTGACGTCGCCCGCGACATCAACGTCGGCCACTGGGCGGACCTGCGGGCGGTCGCGGCCGGCGAGGCGTGCCTGAACTGCGGGTCGCCGCTCACGGTGATCAAGGGCATCGAGATCGGCCACATCTTCAAGCTCGGCTACAAGTACACCGACGCCTTCGACATCACCGTCTCCGGTCCCGACGGCAAGCCGGTCAGGCCGATCATGGGCTGCTACGGCATCGGGGTGGAGCGCGCGATGGCCGCCTGCATCGAGGTCCACCACGACGACAAGGGCATCGTCTGGCCGGTCAGCGTCGCGCCGTTCGAGGCCGTCGTCGTGGTCGCGCAGCAGAACGACGCGAGGCGTCGCCGACGCGGGCGAGCGCGCCTACCAGGCCCTGCTCGACGCCGGGGTGGACGTGATCATCGACGACCGTCCCGACCGGGCCGGCGTGAAGTTCAGCGACGCCGAGCTGGTCGGCATCCCCTTCCGCATCACCATCGGCAAGCGCGGCGTGGCCGCGGGCACCGCCGAGCTGACCGACCGCGCCACCGGCGAGACCGAGGCCGTCCCCCTTGACGACATCGCCAAGCACGTCCGCGAGGCCGTAGCCCAGGCCCTCACCGCCTAGCGCCAGTACTCCAGCACGGATCTCATATCACGGGAGACCCATTCAGGCAGTTTCCTTGCGCGGCTGGCCGCCTGCGCGGTGGCGGCCAGCCACGTGGATCTCTCTTCGGCATGTTCGCCCGCGCAGTCCGTGCTGAGGCACGCAGGTGGGGACTGAAAACGCTTACGCGCTCTGGTTGGGATCGGTGAAGGTGACCTGGAGGGTCCGCTCGTCGGTGCCGCGCACGACCTTCAGTTCGAGGGTGCCGCCGCCCGCCGTCGCGAGGGCGTCGAACAGGTCATCGGGTGTACTGACTGGCAGGCCCGCGGCCGCCACGATCAGGTCGCCCGAGGTAAGGCCGGCGCGGGCCGCTGGGCTGCCTTCCGCGACCTCGCCGATGAGCAGGCCGTCGGTGTCGGGCAGGCCGACGGCGCGGCGCAGCCGCCTCGCTAGGTGCCCCGGGGTGATAGTGACGCCCAGCCGCGGCGATGTCGCGGTCTCTCCGCGGGCGAGCGCGTCGGCGCGGCCGCGCAGGGCCTCGTCGGCCGGGATGGCAAGGTAGAAGCCCTCGCCGAGGCGGCTCGTGTTGATCGCGAGCAGTTGCCCGTCGGCGTCCAGGACCGGGCCGCCGGAGGATCCGGGCAGCAGCGGGGCTGTGTGCTCGAGGCTGCCGCTGATGCGGCGGCCGCGGGGACCGCGGAAAGTCCGCTCGATGGCGGAGATGAACCCGAACGTCACCCGCAGCCCGCGCCCGCCCGGGTTGGCCACGGCGAACACCGGCTTGCCGATCTGCGCTGACGCGCTGCCGGCCCACGGCAGCGCGGGCGTCTCGCCGGTGTCGACGTTGATCACGGCCAGGTCGCTGTCGATGTCGCGCCCGGCGACGCTCCCCTCGGCGGTGCGCCCGTCGGCGAACGTGACCGTCACCTGTTCGCCGCGCACGTTGTGCGCGTTGGTCAGCACCTGACCCTTCCCGAGCACGATGCCCGAGCCGGCCCCCCGCCGTTGCCCGATGCCCACCACCGAGGCCCCGGCGCCCTCCGCCAGTTGCCTGATGCTTACTCCGACCTCATCGAGGATCGTCATCGTAGCTACCTCCGGTAAATAGTAACTTGCAATCCACTATCTACTATCGGAGAGCCAACGGGGCTAAGATTCGCCCATGGCAGAACCCGGGCATGGCTCATCACCGCTCGCCGAAGCACTGGCCAGAGTCGGGGACCGGTGGACGCTGCTGGTGGTGGAGGCACTGCTGCCGGGGCCGCTCCGGTTCAACGACCTGCTCAGCCAGATCCCGGGCATCGCCGCGAACATCTTGTCCGACCGCCTCAAGCGGCTTGAGCGCGACGGGCTGCTGGTAGCCCGGCCCTACTCCCAGCGGCCGCCCCGCGCCGACTACCAGCTCACCGCCGAAGGCACCGAACTCGCAGGCGCCCTCCGCCTGCTCGCCCATTGGGGGAGCAGGCACACTGACCAGGACGACTCCCCGCGTCACCCCGCCTGCGGCACTCCCATCGAGGTCCGCTGGTACTGCCCCACCTGCGATCAGCTCGTCGACCACGAGCCCGATCACTCCCAAGTGCGCTTCGTGTAGCCAGCAGCCCGGGGCAGCAGCACCCCCGGCGACGAGGCCCGGTGCCTTAGGCGTCGCGTTCGATGGGGCAGGTCATGCAGCGCGGGCCGCCTCTGCCCCGGCCGAGTTCGCTGCCCGGCACCGTGATCACCTCGATGCCGTTGTCCTGGAGATAGGTGTTGGTGGTGACGTTTCGCTCATAGGCGATGACCACTCCCGGCTCGACCGCTAGCACGTTGCAGCCGTCGTCCCACTGCTCCCGCAGCGCGGAACGGACGTCCTGCACGGCGGTCAGCACCTTGATCACCGGGAGGCCGAGCGCGGCGGCCATGGCGCGGTGCATGTCCTCCGGCGGGTGGCTGGTGACCTTGAGCTCGCGTGCCGTCGCGCCCGGCTCTACCGTGTAGGACGGCAGCATGCCCATCCCCGCGTACTTGGTGAACACCCCGTAGTCCGCCATCGTCAGCAGCGTGTCCAGATGCATGAACGCGCGGGTCTTCGGCATGTCGATGGCCACCAGACAGCTCGCGGCCCCTGCTGCGAACAGCCGGCCGGCGAGCACCTCGACTGCCTGCGGCGTGGTCCGCTCGCTCATCCCGACCAGCACCGCCCCGTTGCCGATGACCAGGATGTCGCCCCCCTCGATGGTGGCTGGCCTGGCATCGGCGCCGTGATACCAGACATCGAAATCTGCCTGCGCGAACATCGGGTGCCAGCGGTAGATGGCCTCATCGGTGATGGTCTCCGGGATCCGGGCCGGCCGGCGCATCGCGTTGACGGACACCCCGCCGTAGATCCAGCACGATGTGTCCCGCTGGTAGAGCAGGTTCGGCAGCGGTGCGAGGACGAAGCCGTCGGGGTCAAGGGAATGGAAGGCGATGCTCTTGGGCTCCGGGCCGAGTTCGGCGATCTCGCGTTTAGTGATGCCCCCGGCCAGAAACGTCGCCAGGCGGGCCGAGTCGAGCCCGTCCATCGCGGCGCGCAGAGCGGACGCGGCGAGCGGCCCGTGCCAGCGCGGGTCGAAGACCCGGTCCAGGATGTACCCCCGCGCGTCCGGGACCTCCAAGGTCTGGGTGAGCAGATCGCCGTAGTAATGGACCACCACACCCCGCGAGCGCAGCACGTCAGCGAACGCGTCATGCTCGGCCTGAGCCCTGCTCACCCAGAGCACGTCGTCGAAGAGCAGATCAGCGACATTATCCGGGGTCAGGCGCTTAAGTTCCAGATCAGGGCGGTGCAGCACCACCTGCCGCAGGCGGCCGACCTCGGAATCCACGTGAAACATGGCAACCCCCCGCTTCGGAAACGCTTCTACCCGTCAGTTATCTCATGACCCGGCGGACGCTGCGGGTGGCGAGTGGCGAGTGGCGCACCATCAAGCGTTTAGGACTCCAGGGCCGCCAAGTCCGCTGCCGCACGGTCGCGGGCCTGGTTGCGGAGGGCACGGAGGACCTCGTCGCGGCCTTCGTTGAGCAGCCGGCGGAGGGCGGCCGGGGGCCTCGGGGACCGACGCCAGGTACGCGTCCGTCGCCTCGACCGTCGCCGCGTCGACCGCGCAGATCGAGTAGCCGCCCTCCACGAAGTCCTGCGCTATCGCCGACGACCATTCCCGCCAGACCTCGCCGACGGCGGCGAAGTACTCCGGCCGGTACGGCTCGACCAGTGCGCGCTGGTCGGGATCGGCGAACCCGGCCAGCGTGGCGCGGAACATCGCGATCGTCAGCTTGCCCTCGGTCAGCGTCTCCCAGGTCTCCCGCTTCCCCTGGATCGAAGGCACCGCGGCCCGGCACGCGGCCGCCTGCCGCTCGCCCGCGTCCGTCGCGTCGCCGGAGAGCTCCGCGTCGATTGCCTCCTCGCCCAGCACCCCCCGGCTGACCAGGCGGCGCAGCAGCGTCCAGCGCAGGTCGGTGTCGACCGCCAGTCCCTCGAGCACGGTGCTGCCGTCGAGCAGCCCGGAAAGGAACTCCAGGTCGGCCGCGGAGGTGGCCACCCCGGAGAACGCGCGCACGTAGGCGAGCTGGTGATCGGACCCGGCCGGCGCGGCGGCGAGCAGGGACCGCAGCGATGACGCCATCAGCGCGAGCCCGTCGGCGCGCCAGGACGGCTCGGCGTAGTTCCGCACGGCCAGCGCCGCCTGCCGCAGCAGGGTCTGCACGACGCTGATGTCGCGTACCGAGTCGACCCCGCCGAGCACCAGCCGGACGTAGTCCCGCGCGGCCATCTCCCCGTCCCGGCACATGTCCCAGGCCGCCGCCCAGACCAGTGCGGCGGGCAGCGAGGAGGTGAACGAGCCGATCGAGTCGACCGCGGTACGCAGCGAGTGCTCGTCGAGCCGGATCTTGGCGTAGGTCAGGTCCTCGTCGTTGACGAGCACCAGGTCAGGCTGGGCCTGCCCGATCAGGACGGGCACCGGGGTGTCGGCCCCCGACACGTCGGTCTCGATGGCCTCGGTCCGGGTGAGGCCGCCGCCGGCCAGCGAGTAGAGGCCGATCGCGATGCGGTGCGAGCGCAGCACCGGGTGCGAGGGCGCCGCGTCCTGCAGCACCGAGAAGGAGGTGAAGCGGCCGTCACGCGTCGACCGTGTACGACGGGCGGAGCGTGTTGACCCCGGCGGTCTCGAGCCACTCCCGCGACCAGGCCGCCAGGTCGCGCCCGGAGACGTCCTCGAGCGCGGCCAGCAGGTCGGCCAGGGTCGCGTTGCCGAACGAGTGCTCGGCGAAGTACTTCCGCACCCCGGCCAGGAAGTTCTCCCGGCCGACGTAGGCCACCAGCTGCTTGAGCACGGCCGCGCCCTTGGCGTAGGTGATCCCGTCGAAGTTGACCTCGACCGCGTGGATGTCGGGGATGTCGGCCGCGATCGGGTGCGTCGAGGGGAGCTGGTCCTGCTTGTACGCCCAGGCCTTCCACGCGGTGGTGAACGTGGTCCACGCGTGCGTCCAGCGGGTCGCCTCGGCCTGCGCGGCGGTGCCGGCCCAGGTGGCGAACGACTCGTTCAGCCACAGGTCGTCCCACCAGCGCATGGTGACCAGGTCGCCGAACCACATGTGCGCCATCTCGTGCAGGATGGTCTCGCCGCGCGCCTCGCGGGAGAAGTCGGTGACCCGCGACCGGAAGACGTAGTCCTCGAGGAAGGTGACCGCGCCCGCGTTCTCCATCGCGCCTTCCTTGAACTCGGGCACGAAGAGCTGGTCGTACTTGCCGAACGGGTACTTGATCCCGAACGCCTGGTGGTAGAAGTCGAACCCCTGCCTGGTCACCTCGAAGATCTCGCCCGGGTCCAGGTACCTGGCCAGCGACTGGCGGCAGAAGATGCCGAGCGGGATGCCGTCGTGGGAATCGCGCACGACGTGCCACGGGCCGGCCGACACGTGCGTGATGTAGGTCGCCATCAGCGGCGTCGGCGGGAAGTGCCAGCGCCGGACCCCGGCGCCGTCGGGCGTGCCGCCCTCGACGTCGGGCGCCATGTTGGACACGACCATCCACTCCTGCGGCGCGCGCACGGTGAGCTCGTAGCGCGCCTTCATGTCGGGCTGGTCGAAGCACGCGTAGATCCGGTGCGCGTCGAAGGTCTCCAGGTCGGAGTACATGTAGACGTTGCCGTCGGCCGGGTCGGCGAACCGGTGCAGCCCCTCGCCGCTGCGCGAGTAGGCGCACTCGGCGTCGACCACCAGCGTGTTCTCCGCGGCGAGGCCGTCGAGGGTGATCCGCTCGCCGTCGAACGCGCTCGACGGCACCGGCGTGCCGTTGAGCGTGATCGAGTGCACCTGCGGGCGCCTCGAGGTTGAGGAAGGTGCCGGAGCCCGGCCGCGCGCAGTCGAAGGCAATGGTCGATATGGAACGGAAGGTGGTGTCTCCGCCCGTCAGATCCAGCTCAACCTGGTAAGAGCGGACGGTGATCAACTCGGCACGGGTCCGCGCCTCGTCACGGGTGAGGTTAGCTGTCACCAGGTGACCCCTTCGCAATCGCCATGTGTCTATGTATCGGTATCGATCTTCCCACGTCGGGCTAGCGCAGCTGCCCGGTAGAATCCGCGCGAATCGGTGGCCGTGCCCGGCCGTCACGGGCGGATTATGGCCTTTCTCGCGCGGCCTCGGTAGGCTTCCCGTCATTATTACACGCAGTGTCCGATTAGTCATCAGACGTGACCAGCTTGGCTGCCGCGGTCTCGCCAGTGGCCAGCGCGGCCGGCCGCGGCCGGTCTGGCAGACTGTTCCGGTGCGCGTATACCTGGGATCTGACCATGCCGGCCTTGAGCTCAAGACGGCCCTGATCGCCTGGCTCGGCGAGGCCGGCCACGAGGCGGTGGACTGCGGCCCCGCCGGCTACGACCCGCGAGGACGACTACCCGGTGTACGTGCTGCGCGCGGCCCAGGGGGTCGTCGGCGACCCCGGCAGCCTCGGCATCGTGATCGGCGGCTCGGGCAACGGCGAGCAGATCGCCGCGAACAAGGTGCCTGGCGTCCGCGCGGCGCTGGCCTGGACGACGGAGACCGCCCAGCTCGCCCGCCAGCACAACGACGCGAACGTGCTCAGCCTCGGCGCCCGGATGTACACCGATCGAGGACGCGGTCGGCTTCGCGAAGGTCTTCGTCGCAGACCCCGTTCTCCGGCGACGCCAGGCACGCCCGGCGGCTGGCCGAGATCGCCGACTACGAGAAGACCGGCGAACTCCCGCCCTTGCCGCACGCCTAGCCTCTCATCCTCGACGGCGCCGCACGCCGCCGCGGCGGCGGCGTCGGCTTCGGCCCGTCAGCGGCCCGCGCCGCGGCCGAGCGCGGCGGGACGGCGGCCGTGGCCGGGGCGGCGGCCGGGGCGGCCGGGGCGGCCCGGCTACCGGGACCGTCGGGGTGGCCCCGCCCGCAGTGGCGTATCCGGGCCGGCTGGCCGCGCCCGCGATGGTCGGCTCCTTCTTCGCGCTTGGCCGCCGCCGCCAGCTGCTCGTCGCTCGGGCCGCGACACGTCCCGCGCCCGCATCGCCCCCGACAGCGTGATCCTCATTTGCCTAGTTTTATGCAGAACCCCCCGTTCCTGCCAGTCCGGGGAACCTGAGGGTTTGCTGACCATTGTCACTAGAAGATCCTCGGGCACCAGGGGGCCGGGTCCCAGGTCATGGCGGCCGACAGGGCGCCCAGCGTGCCCGGCCGCAGCTCGGTGACCAGGCCGGCGGCGGCGAGCGCGCCGAGCCGGGTGCCGCCGAGGTAGGCCGCGCCCAGTTCCCTGACGTCGAGCGCGATGTCGGCCGGGTCGTCCGTCCGCGCGCAACTGGCCGCGTCATCTCCGTCAGGGCCGGCCGGCCCGCAGCCGCCAGCGCCCGGCGTTGGCCGGCAGCAGCTCATCGGTAACCTCAAGGACCACGTCCACCGGGCCGGCGTAAGCGCGGCGGGTTAGCGCGGCGGGCAGGTCGATGATCCGCACCCAGAGGTTGTCGGACACCTGCAGCCTGGGCCCGGCGCGAGTCGAGCAGCTGGTAGAGCAGCGGGTCGTCGGCCGGCCGCAGGTCCGCGGTTATCTCGGCTGACCAGGTCCCGGCTGAGCAGGTCGCGCCAGAGGGCCGCGCCGGCCGCCGGGTCGGCGCTCACCAGCTCCCAGACGGTGAGCGCGGAGTCGGGCAGGACGGTGCCTTCCTCCCACCGGGCGACGGTCCGGTAGAGCGCGTAGCCGCGAACGCCGCCATCGTCGGCCGCCAGCAGGCAGCGCAGCGGGCTGGCGCCGTGCCGTTCCTCCTCCGGGTCGTCGAGCACCCGATCCCACCAGTCGTCGTCGCGCTCGAAGAACCCGGGCTGCCGGGCTGCCACGGCGGCATAGACCTTGGCCAGGTCCCCGCCGACTTCGGCCGGCTCGGCCAGCCGCAGCGTCAGCGCCGGGTCGGCGGGCGCCAGCGGGCTGAGCGCGCCCTCGCCCCGGCGGAACCGGAAGAATGCGTGCGAGGACGCCCGCCCGTACCCGTACCGGCCGTACAGCGGCGTCTCCGAGGCCCACAGGGCCGCGATCGGCTCCTCGCCCCTGGCCGCGATGTCGGCCAGCTGGCGGTGCATCAGCGAGCGCAGGATGCCGCGCCGCCGGTGGGTGGGGAGCACGGAGACCGCCGTGACGCCGGCCACCGGGAGCACCGCGCCGGGCACCGCCATCGGGAAGCTGTAGACGCCGGTGGTGCCGACGATGCGCGAGCCCGGCGGGCAGCGCCGGATCGAACGCGGCCAGCGACCGGTCCGCCTCGAACTGCCTGCGCATCCGGGGCCACCGGGCGGCCGGGGCCGGGCCGGAGTTGAACGAATGCTCATGAACCCGGCGAAAAGCGGCGTACTCGTCATCGGTGATGGGACGGATCGCGTACTGGTCTGCCATGATGGACTTCTTATCCCGCTAGGCCCGCTGGACGCGAATCTTTTTCGCTGACCGCGTCGGCAGGGCGCGACACTACGGGAGAAGGAGCGTGGACGGCGTGCGAGACCGGCGATCTGCGGATAATCTGCGCGGGTCATGAGAGTTCCGGCAGTCCCTTCGGCAGCGCGCTGGCGCCGCGCGCTCGCTGCGGCGTGCCGGCAACTGGCTCACCGATCTGGCCAGGCACGCAGTTCATCACCAGGAACCGCCGGGTCGCGGCCGGGCTCACCGCGATCGCGATCGCGATCGCCGTCCTGGCGGTGCAGCTGTCCGACCGGTGGTTCTCGCCCGGCGAGATGATCCTGCCGATCCTCTGCGGCGGCCTGCTGCTGTGGCCGAGGGCGCTGCGGATCCTGATCGCCGTGGTGGCGGCCGGGCTTATCTACGACATCGTGGAGGACAGGGCCGGATTCGGGATCGCGGTGACGATCGCCGCCATCGCCTACTTCGCGGACGTGCTCTCCAACACCCGGGGCAAGCTCGGCACCAGGGGCATGCGTGCGGACCGGATGATGATCGAGCTGCGGGACCGCATCCGCGCCCAGGGCACGCTGCCGGAGCTGGGCGACGGCTGGGGGTCGACGGTGGTGCTCCGCCCGGCGGGCGGCTCCTCGTTCGGCGGCGACTTCGTCGTCTCCTACAGCGACGGCAAGTCGCTCGAGGTGGCGCTGGTCGACGTGTCCGGCAAGGGGATGGACGCCGCCACCCGCGCGCTGCTGCTGTCCGGCGCGTTCGGCGGCGTGCTCGGCTCGGTGCCGAGGGAGCAGTTCCTGCCCGCGGCCAACGCCTACCTGCGCCGGGGGAGCTCGGACGAGGGGTTCGTGACCGCCGTCCACCTGTCGATCGACCTGGCGTCGGGCGAGTACACGATCTACTCGGCGGGCCACCCGCCGGCCGCGCGGTTCGACGCCAACACCGGCGAGTGGCGGACAAGCAGCGCCCGCGGCATCGTGCTCGGCGTCGTCTCCGACCTGGCCGCCGTCCCCGACGTGCCCGACGAGGGCGTGCTCCGCCGCGGTGACGCGATCATGCTCTACACCGATGGCCTGGTCGAGGCGCCGCGCCAGGACATCGACGAGGGCATCCAGCGCCTCCTGGGCGAGGCCCAGCGGCTGGTCGTCGACGGCTTCAGGACCGGCGCCCCCGACCTGGTGACCACCATGCAGCGCACCGTCAACAGCGGCGACGACTGCGCCCTGGTCGTCGTCTGGCGCTCCTGAGGCCGACCGCGAACGGGCCAGTAACCGCGATTACGGGCGAGCGTGGCCCGCACCTGACGCGCGATCTCCATGTCCTCGCGGGCCGCGATGACGAGGGCGCGCACCGCCGCGGCAGGCGCGCCGATCTCGCGGTCGCCGGCGCCCGAGTCGTTGGACGCCGGGTCGGCGGCGATGCCGAGGAAACCGAGGCCGTCCATGGCGCGCCGGCGGATCTCGGCCGAGTTCTCGCCGACGCCGCCGGTGAACACGATCGCGTCGAGTCCGTCCATCGCTGCGGCCATGGCCGCGATGGATGCGCGGAGCCGGTGCAGGTACGTGTCCCGGGCGAGTTCGGCGCGGGTGTCGCCGGCCGCGGCGCGCGACAGGATTTCGCGCATGTCGGCGGTCCCGGCGAGCCCGTACAGGCCGGACCGGTGCTCGAGGGCCGACGCCAGCTCGGCGGGCGGCATGTGCACGTGCTCTTCGAGCCACAGGACGAGTCCGGGATCGACCGATCCCGATCTGGTCGCCATCACCAGGCCGTCCAGCGGCGTGAACCCCATCGTGGTGTCCACCGACCTGCCGCCCCGGATCGCGGCCAGGGACGCGCCCGCGCCGAGGTGGCAGGTGACGAGCCGCAGGCGGCCGTCGTCGCGCCCGAGGAGTTCGGCGGCCCGCCGCGACGCGTACGCGTGCGACAGCCCGTGGAATCCGAAGCGCCGCAGGCTCCAGCGCGTCCGCCACTCCTCCGGCAGCGCGAACGTGGCGGCGGCGGCGGGGATGGTGGCATGGAAGGCGGTATCGAAGCACGCCACGGCGGGCACGGTGGGAAGCACTGCCTGCACGGCGTCCAGGGCGGCGAGCGACTTCGGCTGGTGCAGCGGCGCCAGGTCGGTCAGCGACTCAAGCCGCTGCCGGACCTGCTCGTCGATCCGGACCGGTCCCGTGTAGAGGGTGCCGCCGTGCACGATCCGGTGCCCGACGGCGTCCACCGGGCCGAGCGACTCGATCGCGGACTTGATCTCGGAGGCGTCCGCCGTCCCCCGCGGCGCGCCGCGGGGCGGGCAGATCGGCGCTGGCCGTGACCGCGTCCGCCGGGTCAAGCACGCTCAGCTTGAGGCTGCTTGACCCGGCGTTGACGACCAGGACCCGCCCGGCGGGCGGGGTGGCCGCCGTCACTGCGGCCACGCCCAGTTGGTGATCTCCGGGAGTGTCCTCGCCGAACTCCCTGGTGTACGCCCGGGCCTCGATCCGCTTGTCGGTCATCAGCTGGCGCAGGTGCCCGGCCCGCGCGGCCAGCCCGGGGACCCGGTCGATCACGTCGATGACCAGGTGGTACCGGTCCAGGTCGTTGAGCATCACCATGTCGAACGGCGTGGTGGTGGTGCCTTCCTCCTTGTACCCGCGGACGTGCAGGTTGCTGGTGCCCGTGGCGCCGGTAGGTCAGCCGGTGGATGAGCCACGGGTAGCCGTGGTAGGCGAAGATGACCGGCCGGTCGGCGGTGAACAGCGCGTCGAACTCGGCGTCGGACATGCCGTGCGGGTGCTCGGTGTCGGGCTGCAGCCGCATCAGGTCGACGACGTTGACGACCCGTACCCGCAGCGAGGGCAGGTGCTCGCGCAGCAGGGACACGGCGGCGAGCGTCTCCAGGGTGGGGACGTCCCCGGCGCAGGCGATAACCACGTCGGGCTCGTCGCTGTCGTCGTTGTCGCTGGACGCCCAGTCCCAGATGCCGAGCGCCGCGGGTGCAGTGGATGATCGCCTGCTCCATGGTCAGCCACTGCGGCTGCGGCTGCTTGCCCGCGACGATCACGTTGACGTAGTGCCGTGAGCGCAGGCAGTGGTCGGCGACCGACAGCAGCGTGTTGGCGTCCGGCGGCATGTAGACCCGGATGACCTCGGCCTTCTTGTTCATCACGTGGTCGATGAAGCCGGGGTCCTGGTGCGAGAACCCGTTGTGGTCCTGCCGCCATACCAGGGAGGAGAGCAGGTAGTTCAGCGACGCGACCGGGCGCCGCCAGGGGATCTCCCTGGTGGTCTTGAGCCACTTGGCGTGCTGGTTGAACATCGAGTCGATGATGTGGATGAACGCCTCGTAGCAGTTGAACATCCCGTGCCAGGCCGGTCAGCAGGTAGCCCTCCAGCCAGCCCTGGCACAGGTGCTCGGACAGCACCTCCATCACCCGGCCGTCGGGGGCCAGGTGGTCGTCGCCGTCGATGATCTGCGCGTCGAAGGCACGGTCGGTCACCTCGAACACGTCCTGCAGACGGTTGGAGGCGGTCTCGTCCGGCCCGAACAGCCGGAAGCTGGCCGGGTTGCGCGTGATGACGTCCCGCAGCCATGTTCCCAGGGCGCGGGTGCCCTCGGCCTCGGCTGGCGCCCGGGCTGGCGACCGGGACGGCGTAGTCGCGGAAGTCGGGCAGGTCCAGGTCGCGCAGCAGCAGGCCGCCGTTGGCGTGCGGGTTGGCGCTCATCCGCCGGTAGTCCCGCGGCGGCAGCGCGGCCAGCTCGGGAACCAGCGTCCCGTCCGGGCCGAATAGCTCCTCGGGCCGGTAGGACCGCAGCCACTCCTCGAGCTGGGCCAGGTGCGCGGGGTTGCCGCGCACGTTGCTGATGGGGACCTGGTGGGCGCGGAAGGTCCCCTCGACCGGCACCCCGTCCACCATCTTGGGCCCGGTCCAGCCCTTGGGCGTGCGCAGCACGATCATCGGCCACTGCGGCCGGGCGGGATCGCCCAGGTCGCGGGCCCGCCGCTGGATGTCGTCGATCTCGCGGACGCAGGCGTCCATCGCGGCGGCGAGCTGCTGGTGCACCAGTTCCGGCTCGTCGCCCGCCACGATGTGGGCGCGGTACCCGTAGCCCTCCATCAGCGAGACGAGCTCGTACTCGGGGATGCGGGCGAGCACGGTCGGGTTGGCGATCTTGTACCCGTTCAGGTGCAGGATCGGCAGCACCGCCCCGTCGGTGACCGGGTTGAGGAACTTGTTCGAGTGCCAGCTGGCGGCCAGCGGCCCGGTCTCCGCCTCGCCGTCGCCGATCACGCAGGCGGCGATCAGCCCGGGGTTGTCGAAGACAGCGCCGTAGGCATGCGCCAGCGCGTAGCCGAGCTCGCCGCCCTCGTGGATCGAGCCCGGCGTCTCCGGGGCGGCGTGGCTGGGGATCCCGCCGGGGAACGAGAACTGGCGGAACAGCGCCTCCATGCCGGCGGCGTCCCGGGTGACGTGCGAGTAAAGCTCGCTGTAGGTGCCCTCAAGCCACGCGTTGGCCACCACCGCCGGGCCGCCGTGCCCGGGGCCGGCGAGGAAGATCATGTCCAGGTCCCAGGCCCTGATCACCCGGTTCAGGTGCGCGTAGAGCAGGTTCAGCCCGGGGGTGGTGCCCCAGTGGCCGAGCAGCCGCGGCTTGACGTCCTCCGGCTGCAGCGGGCGGGTCAGCAGCGGGTTGCCCATCAGGTAGATCTGCCCCACGGACAGGTAGTTGGCCGCCCGCCAGTAAGCGTCGATGGCCTGCAGTTCGGTGCGGGAGAGCGGCTGCTGCTCGGTGATCGCGGCCTGGTTCATGGCTTGCCTTTCAGCGTCTGTTCGTCGCGGACCCTTTGATCCTCCGCGTCCGCGCGCCAGCGCGCTAAGGCCTTTGGTCCCGTAGCGGCAGCTGTTCTCCTAATATTCTTCTCTTTCGGCATTGCCCCGGAATGCTCTCGTTGAGCAGCACAGACGCCGTTCCCGCGGAGGCCTGGTGGTGCCGGTGGCGCTGCGAACGGGCGCGTCTGCGTGGAACTGCGGAAGGCCATTAGTCCCGGAAAGGCGGGGTGCACCGGTCCCACGGTGCCCAGACGAATTGCTCCTGACCAGCGCCTGCGGCACGCCTAGCGTATGAATGCCGATACGGGCATGCAGCAGGAGTTGAATGCCATGAGGGAGATGGAAGAAATGCCAGGAATCATTGTCGGGATCGACGGCTCTGGCCATTCTGAGCGAGCGCTCGAATGGGCCACGCGGGAGGCTGCTTCGCCAGGTGCCGCTGACGGTCGTCGCGGTGCATCAGCCCGTGGTGGGCTACTGGGGCAGCGCCGTCAGCTACCCGGAAGACCAGGCTCTGTCCAGTCGGGTCCGCAAGGCGGCGCGCGAGCAAACGGACAAGGTACTCGAGCGGCGCGGGGAAGCACGCCGCCGCAGGTTGTCGTCGACGCCGTCTCCGGGTCCCCGGCCGAGGAACTGCTGCGCGCCGCCGAAGGTGCGCAGCTGCTGGTGGTAGGTTCCCGCGGCGCCGGGGGGTTCGCCCGGCTGGTGATGGGCTCGGTCAGCGCGCAGGTCGCGTATCACGCGCACTGCCCGGTGGTCGTGATTCCAGCCACGGACCGGTGAGCGGGCTGGCCCTGAGCACGTCGAGGGGGGCGGCGGTGATATCACCGCCGCCCCCCTTCGAGTTTCCGGGATGTGTCAGACGATCGTCCTTGGACGGTACGGCGAGTCCGACGGGTACCTGAGCCTGTCGCGTACAGCAACGACGCCCTCCATGTGCCTGATGGCGTCGATGATGTCGAGGCCGACCATACTGGTTTCCGGTATGCCCTCGATGGTGACGATGCCGTCCTTGACGATGACGGTGAACTGGCTCGGGTCGCACAGGAAGGTGCCCAGGATCAGGTCCTGGGTAACCTGCGCGCTGTATCTCGGCGTCCGGCAGGCTGTACGCGCTCAGCAGGTCCGAGCTGGACACGATGCCGATCAGGGTCCCGTCGTCGCTGGTGACCGGGAGGCGCTTCACCCGCCGGTCGAACATCAGGCGGGCCGCGTGGGTGACCGGCTCGTCCGGGCCGATGGTCACCGGCGGCTTGGTCATCAGGTCGGCCGCCGTGAGGCGCGTTCACCTGCTTGCGCACGCGCTCCTGGCCGGCTCAGCAGCGTCCTGGGCACGGTGCCCTCGAGTGCCTCTTTGGTCAGCAGATCGGCCTCGGAGACGACCCCGATGACCTTGTTGCCCTCATTGAGGCACGGGGAACGCGCTGACCCGCTGCTCGTGCAGCATGGCCGCCATCTCCTTGTAGGGGCGTCTTGCCTGACGGCGATCACGTGGGTGCTCATGACGTCCTTGACGGTGGAGTTCATGGCTGTTACCTCCTCTGCACGGGCCGGTCAGATGTTCCTCGTCGGGGATGACCACGACGGGGCAGGGCGGCATGGTGGGTGACCTGGGCGCTGACCGCACCCATGAGAAGCCGCTTGAACCCGCCGGCGCCGCGGGAGCCGACGACGAGCATGTCCGCGTCAGCGGCCGCCTCCGAGGAGCGCCTCCGCGGGCAGTCCGGGGACGGCGCGGACAGTGACCGACGAGGGCCGGGATTTCGGGCCGATCTTCTCGAGCGTGCGGTCCGTCTCCTTCTGGGCCATCTCGCGGGCCTTCTCGGTCAGGTCCTGGTCGCCCGGATAGGAGGACGGGGGGGCCCGGCCCCCAGTACCCGGCGACAGCCTGCTGGACGGTGAGCACGGTGAGCGGTGCGTGGCGGACCGCTGCTTCCCTGATTGCCCATTCAAGGGCGTGGCGGGAATGGTCGAGCCGTCGACACCGACGATGATTCCTGGCATGTTCGCTCTTCTCCCTTCGCTGACCTGGTTCTTCACCTCAACGCTAGACTTGCGGCGCGGTGCCGGTCAGGGCCGAGAACGTCCTGCCGGCGTCGGGCAGATATCGGCGTCCTTTGACCAGAGCAAGGCGGTACGCGCACAGGTAAGCGTGCCGGACGCGAGAAAATCTCGGCCGAAGGCACGTCTTTAGGGACCTTGTACCCTGCGCTGTCTGGGACGGCGAAGGGCATCCCTTTTGTCATGGACTCCTATAGCCGGCACTCGAGCAGCTGTCGCGGGATGAGTGCATGCGGTTGATGGGCTCGTGCCCGTCGGCCGGATCGTCTATACCCGGCAGGCTGGGCGGGATCAGCCCGACGGCACAATAGCGACGGGGCCGCGGGCGTGGCTGAGCGCCGCGTGCTGGATCCCGCCGACGGCGGGCCCGCCGCCGCCGCTGTGCCTGCCGATCACGACGAGGTCCGCCCGGCTGCTATAGCAGGTAAGCACCCGGGCCGGGTGGTCGTGGACCACGTCCTGCCGGACTGGCACTGAGGGGTACTTGTCCCGCCAGGGCTCGAGCGCCTCGGCCAGGTTCCTGTCCGCCTCCGCCGCGAGCTGCGGCGGGTCAACCGGACGCCAGGTCGCGGCGGGCAGCCCGTTCCAGGAGTGGACGACCACCAGAGTCGCGCCGCGCAGGTCTGCCTCGTCAAATGCGAATGCCAGGGTCGCGGTGTCCTCCGGGTCCCGGATGCCGACGACGACCTCGAGGTAGGCGCCGGGCGCCCCTTCCCGGACCACGATGACCGGGCAGCAGGCGTGCATGGCCGCGTACCGGCTGACCGAGCCGAGCAGCATGGCGGTCAACCCGCCGACCCCGCGGGCACCCACAACGAGCATGAGCGCTTCGGTGCCGCTGTCGGTGACCGCAAGCGCCGGCGGCCCGACCAGCAGGCTGGCATCGATCGGGAGCCTGCGGGAGACTTCCGCCGACCGGGTGACGGCCTCGCTGAGCGCGCGGGCGGATTCTCCGCACAGTTCGTCGGCTATCGTTCCTCCACCAGTAGTGTGCTTGCGCATCCGCGGCGGCATGGCGGCCGCCGACACGAGGCGCAGCGGCACCCGGTGCCGCTGCGCCTCCCGGGCTGCCATTCGGCCGCACGCATTCCTCGGACCCGTCCACGCCCGCTACCACAGGCATCACTGTCATGATTCCCCCTGGGCGTCCCCGATCGTGCTGCCTACAGCTGCCACCAGCCTGGTGAACGCCCGCCCGATCCGGCCAAAGCCGTTGATCCCGATCCTGATTGTCATCTGCTTCTCCTTTTCCTGGTGGTTATCTGCAGCCTCGTCCTGGAGACCACTCCCCCGGCTAGCGGCATTGGTCGTCTACCGCCGGGACCTTCGCCCTGGATGGGCCGAAGGTCCCGGCGAGCCGGGCGCTACGGCCCTGCCTTATCCGCAGGCGACGTAGGACTCTGGACCGGCAGCCCATACCGGTCAGGCGAGGTGAGAACGATGGGCAGCGAGGAGCGAACCCAAAGGCGGGGCTCAACGGCATGACATGACCGAAGGCGCGGCCAGCCGGGACTTTACGCCCTGTTGGGGCAACTACCCCGGCGGAAGACTTAAGAGTGTGCAGAGATTTCGCAGGAAGTCGTGCAGATGTCACGGACCGACATTCACCTTGATGCGATGCTCCGTCACCTGGGCACGGCGTACTACGAGTCGCAGCACGGCAGGGCTACCCCTGGAGACGTGACGCGGGCTCAGGATGCCGTGGAAGAGCACCTTAACAAGACCAAAGCTGGCGCCCCTGCGGCCTGCCGGTCGCCGAGCCGGCCGTGAGGGAGCAGAAGCACCGGATCGTAGTCGGTGTCGATGGCTCGCAATCATCTATCGTCGCTCTGCGCTGGGCCGCCCGGCAAACCATACTCACCGGGCGCGGCCGTGGACGCGGTGATCGCGTGGAACTACCCGGTCCCAGTCGGGGCCTATGGATGGTCGACGACGGGTCTGGAAGGAGGATACGAACTTCAGGGAAGGCGCCGAAAAGGTCGTGGCCGCCGCAACCGGAACGGCCTTCGGCCCGGACAGCGAAGTCCCTGTGCGGGCCCGAGCCGTCGAGGGCAACCCCCGCGCGAGTACTGCTCGACGCCTCCGATGGCGCCGATCTTTTGGTGGTGGGAAGCCGCGGGCACGGCGGGTTTACTGAGGCGCTGCTCGGCTCGGTGGGCCAGCAACTGCGTGCATCACGCGCGCTGCCCCGTTGTCGTCGTCCGTGACCAAGAGTGTGATGCGTGAGCGCCGTCCATGCCCATCTCGCTGAACCTCTACCGGAAAGCAGCAGGTTTTGTTCAGGTCGCTAACCGAGATTGACGCGCGGTTCTAGCCGCAGCTCGACGCGACCGCCGAGCTGGATGTGCCAGATGACGCTGAACTGCGGCTAGAGCTGCTGGAGGCCCTACAGCGATAAGCAGCGCCGTGGCGGCAGTGGCGGTTGCCTCCATTTTCGTCTTTGCTGATGCCGAATACATGGTTGTACCTCACTTCTGCCGGACCTTGTATTTGTGGCAGCTTTCGCAAGCTCTGATTCAACGCTAAATCGGCGGCGCGATGAGTTTTAGGGTCGAAGGTCACGAAGAAGGTCCGGATCGTCAGGTTCAGCGGCTCGCGCGGATCCTTCCAGGGCGAAGGCGGCCAGCCCGAAGAACGGAAGCAAAGCGTAGAGGATCTCCTCGGTGCCTTAAGCGGCGGAGGAGAGCCCGTCGCAGGACAGCACGCCCAGCGCGAGCGGCCGTGACAGCCGCTGTCCGGCCAGCAGACCGGTGACCAGCGGTGGCCCGAGGACCCGGCACTTGAGCGAGCACCAGAAGCTCTCCGGCGGTTCCGGTACCAGGCGGTGCCCGGCGTTGGCACGGAGACCCTCCGCGGCAGGCCCTCTTGCGGTAGTTGCCACCATCGCCCTCTGACATCGCATTGACAGCAAGCAAACCGTGCGCTGTCGACCGGCATGAAGCTACTGGTCCGGGACCAACGGCACCGGATAAGACGAGCTTCGTCCCTGTCCGGATGCCCCGGGATCTGGCAAGCGGTGATGACGAAGGCACCAGGTCACCGCTAACGAGGCCGCGGGGAATCGGCCGGATCGCCTTCGCCACGGCGCGGCCCGTGCTTTACGAGCTCATCCCCACCGACCTGGCGATCAGCCGGGCCCTGGTCTCTTCCAGCCGTCCCGCGAGTACCTGGAACATCCGCCGGGTCAGTTCGTGCCCGAGGTCCGGGTCGGCGGCGCAGAGTTCCCGGACGGCAGAGGCGCGCTGAACTCGATCGCCCTGACCTCGGTGACGCACATCGCCCCGAACGCCCACTGGTACGGCGGAAGGAGCCAGGACCAGCCCAGCAGGCCGCCGATGCCAACCGTTCCGATGATCTCCCGGCTCTCGCCGGGCACCTGCACGTCCAGGGCCACGTAGCCGGATTCGATCAGCCAGAAACTGCCGACGTAGCCTCCGTCGGCGAAGATCCGGTGCCCGGCCGGGAACAAGACTTCCGACGCCGTCGCGGCGAGCGCATCCAGCTGCCCGGCCCGCAGGCCGTGCAGGAACCACTGGCCGGCCAGCACCGATGCCGTTACCTCCATCGATGCGATCACCCCCTGCTGTCTTGTCAGCATCCGGCAGCGGGAGCGCGGCCAATAGGGCCAAAGGGCCCGCCGGACGGTGACGTCCGGCCGTGACGCGGTGTCAGCCGGGAGCAGGGCAGCCAGGACCGACGCGTGCCCGTCTGCCCGAGGCCGGGCACACGGGCACGCGGTTGACGGCTCCTAACTGGTGGGTTCCTTAAGGGCCGGCTGGGGTCCCGCGGCCGGCTGAGGCCCCCCGGCCTCGGTGGGAGTGCCATCGGATGGCGTGCGCCAGATAAGCCGGTGCAGCGGGATCCAGCGGGGGATGTCGCGTAGTCCGGGGATGAACGGGATGCAGAGCAGCAGGATGGTCGCCGCGCCGGTCATGTAGACGGCGATCATGTCGATGTTGGCCGAGTTGGTCCAGCCCGGCACCTGGTACCACAGCGTGTACAGCCACAGCCAGGGCTGGCCGGGGTAGCTGCCGGTCTCGTTCATGACGCCCCACTGGCTGCCGGTCAGGCCCATCGCCTGGGCCTGGTTGGCGAAGTAGGCGCCGTCCTCGATGAACAGCAGCGGCTTGGTGAAATTGGTGCCGTAGAACGGCTGCTGCGACAGCAGGTCGGTGTCCAGTGCCCCGCTGCGGGCCAGGGTCAGCTCCCCGGCCATCAGGGCCGGGACCGGCCCGTCGTCAGCGGCCGGGACGACCGGGCTGCCGTTGACGAACTTTACGTTCGTCACCGCGTTGCCGTAGGCGCTGGCCCACTTCAGCTGCTGCGCCGCCGGAGCGCGCCTGGTAGGTGGCGAGCGGGGCGGCGACGCCCGGGTCGGTGGGGGCGAGCGTGGCCAGCGGTCCCAGCACGAAGTCCTGGGCGGCGTTGACCGGCTGGGTGACGCCCGCGATGGTCTGCGGGGAGAACAGCAGCCGCTGGACGCTGCCGCTCTGGTCGTTGTACGGCGGGCCGTAAGTGGCGGTCTCGCTGGTCCCGTCCAGCTCGCTCGCCGCGGTGGCCAGGAAGTCGGCCGGGGCGACCCGGGCCCAGGTCCCGATCGTGACCGGGGGCACGTCCGGGGAGGACAGCAGGGAGGCCAGGCCCACGGTGAGCACCAGCACGATCACCGCGGCGATGGTCCCTTCCTTGAGGATGTCGTAGCGGCGGTTCGGGCCGCGCCACGGGGCGGCGTCCGCGGCGCGCTCCGCCATCCGCTCGGCAGCGGCCCGGCGCCGGGACCACGGCCGCGCGCGGGAGTGGGTGGCAGACCCCGTGCACCCGCACCAGCAGCACGTGCGCGCCCACGATGGCGATCAGCACGATCGGGATGAGCACGATGTGCCACATCAGCATCTGGCCGAAGTTCATCACGTTGAAGAACGCGCCGACCCCGACCGAGCTGAAGGCGTCCTTGCCGCTGGTGGCGATCCACTGCGAGTCGAAGTTCTGCTGCGACAGGTAGCCGGTGAAGCACTCCACCACCGAGGCCACGAACGCGACCACGCCGGTGATCCAGGTCCACCCTCTCCGGCCGCGCCAGGCCGCCATCCAGAACTTCCCCCACAAGTGGATGACCAGCAGCGCCATGAACAGCTCGACGCTCCACAGGTGCAGACTGTTGAAGAAATGCCCGACCGGGTTGTAATGCCACCAGTCAGGACCACCGAGCGCCAGGGCAAACCCGCTCACGATCGCCACCCCGAGCGCAGCCAGGGAACCCACGCCGAACACATAGATCCAGGACGCGACGTAGGCGGGCTGCCGGTCGGGAGCAGCTTGCCCGGCGGCAGCGTCCTGAGCGCACGGCGCCGCAGCCGGGCCGTCCACATGTCCGCGTCCTCGTCAGCGCCCGCTTCCGCGTCAGCCGAGGTCCCGGGCTCAGCGTCGTCGGACGTGGCCGGGAACGTCGCGCCCGGCTTGCGGCGGCCAGGGAACGGCAGCAGCAGGGCCGCGCCGAAAATAGCCACCATGACGGCGATCAGCACAAGGTTGGCCACCGAGACGGTGAAGATCGACCAGGTCAGGAAATGGCCCGGCGAATTGAGGTCGACGGCGAGGGGGACATGCATGGCGGGCTCTCCGGTTCCAGTTCCGTGCGGGCAAGGCCGACGGCATCGGTGGATTCCCCCAACCATGCGCCGGACGCGGGACCGTGAGTAGGGCAAAGGGTCACCGCCGACGGCGGACGTTAGTCCCGAGCAAGGACGGATGCCGGGAACCGGAAATGACGGTGGCGGGTGCCGGCGTCGACCGCCGGCACCCGCCACCGCGGGAACGGACCCCTAGACCCAAGACGGGCTAGTGCACGCGGCCGAGCTGCGGTACGTGCGGGTGGAGCGCGAGAGCCGGTGGTGCATGTGCTCGGCGACCGCGAACGCGACCTCCGCGCTCGCGGTCGCCGGTCCTTTCTCGTTGGCGGCGATGTAGTTGCTGGCGACGCCCACCACGTTCACGACCTAGCCACGTTCGGGCCGCGGGGGACCAGGCCTTCGGCCCGCATCCCGGGACCTTTGGCCCCTGCCGCCAGGTTGCCTGCGGGGCGAGCCTTGACCCGACAGCCAGACAGTAACCGGAGGCAGCCATGCAGGCGCTCGTTTATCACGGTCCCGGCCGGAAGGCGTGGGAAGAGGTTCCCGACCCGGAGCTAATCGACGAGGATGACGCTATCGTCCGGGTCGACGCGACCACCATCTGCGGCACGGACCTGCGCATCCTGGCGGGCGACGTCCCCGGCGTAGGCAGGTGGATCCTGGGCCATGAGGCGTCGGCACCGTCGACGAGGTCGGCGCCTGCGGTGCGCTCCTTGCCCGGCGACCGCGTCCTGATGCTCCTGCATCAGCGCCTGCGGCACCTGCCGGTACTGCCGCGAAGGATGCTACGGTCAGTGCCTGGACGAAGGCGGCTGGGTGTCTCGGCCGCCGCATCGACGGCACCCAGGCCGAGTACGTCCGCGTCCCCTACGCGGACGTCGTGCTGACCCGCGGCGAAGGAGACGAGTACTGATGAACGCCGTCGTCAAGGACGTCATGACACCTAACGTGATCACCGTTAAGGGCGGACACGCCGTTCGAGGTCATAGCGGCCGCCCTGCGCACCCACCGGGTCAGCGCGTTCCCGGTGCTTGACCAGGCAGACCGGGTGATCGGCGTCGTCTCCGAGTCGGACCTGCTGGCGAAGCTGGCCCTCGGCCTGCAAGACGACGCGACGGTGCCGGGCATGATCGAGGGCATCCTGCGCCGGAAGCAGCTGCAGAAGGCGCGCGCCATCACGGCGGCGGAGCTGATGACGTCCCCCGCCTACACCGTGCTGCCCGACGACACCGTCGAGCAGGCCGCCAGGATCATGTACCTGCGCAACGTGAAGCGCCTTCCGGTCGTCGACAGGGAAGGGCGCCTGGCCGGGATCGTCAGCCGGGCCGACGTGCTCGCCGTCTACGGCCGCACCGACGCCGACATCGCCGAGGAAATCAGGACCGGCATCCTGTCAACCGAGACGCCGGCAGACCCCGGGACCCTCGATGTCAGCGTGACCGCCGGGGTCGCCACCCTAGTCGGCCGGGCGCAAACCCGCGAACAGGCGCACGCCATCGTCGGCCGCGCCCGGCACGTCCAGGGCGTCGTGGCGGTCCGCGACCGCCTTGACTACCCGGTTCCCGGACCGGACCGCTTCGACGTCCTGGCCAGCTTCCCGATTGACTGACCCGGACACGCCTACTTGGCCAGCTGCGGTGCGGCCTGCAGCAGGCGGGGCTCCAGGTACTTGGCCAGCGTCTGGCTGAAGGTCGCGGTGAGGTGGCGGCCGTCCAGGTACACGAGCACGTTGCCGACGACCGGCTTGCACAGCCGCGGCCCGCAGATGAAGCTGTTCATGTCGACCACCTTCACCTTGCCGCCGGTATCGCGCGACGCGAGGACGGTCGGCGGGTCGGCGGTGACCGCCTTGGCCCGCCGCACCGCGCACTGGGGCGAGTTGCGGCCGTGCTGGGCGACGCAGTCAGGCACGTTGACCAGGAGGTACGGGGTCTCCCTGATGGCGACCACGCCGATCCCGTGCTGCTCCAGGTCCGTCCAGTACTGCGCCATCCCGGCGCCGATGGCCTGGAAGTCCGCCTGCCCGAGCCGCGGGTGGCCGACCGTGCCGTCCTCGGCCATCCCCGACGTGATCACGACGTCCGGCTTGATCTTGGTGACCAGGTCGCTCAGCGCCGCCTGGCCCCACTGACGGCAGGTGGTGAACGGGGCGTTGGTGGTGGGGTCGATCAGCGTCGCGGCGGTCCACTCGCAGGTGCCCTTCAGGTCGGTGACGAGCTTCCAGTGCCGCTGCAGCGCGATCTTCTCCAGCGCCGGGAACCAGTTGCCCGCGATCGAGTCGCCGACCAGGGCGACGGTGCGCACGGGGTTCTTCGTGTCCCCGAACGTGCAGATCTTCTCGGCCGCGGTTTCCGAGGCGGCCAGGCAGTTGTCCAGCCAGTACGTCGGCATGTCCTGCGCCGCGGCCTGGACCGGCGGCAGGACCGGCTCGGCCGGGAGCCCGGCCGACGTCTTCGAGGCGAGCGCGGCCGCCCCGGGGTAGCCGGTGCGGGGCAGCTGCCCGTTCCAGGTGACCGGGTTGGCCAGGTACACCCAGACCAGGACAACCGGGACCACGGCGGCGAGCGCGACCGACACCGACCGCCAGCTGTGCCCGCGCAGCAGGGGCGACAGCCGGACCCGGTCCTCGACAAAGACCTTGGTCAGCCAGGCCAGCAGCACGGCCACGATGACGAGAACCGTGCCCGCCAGCAGGCCGGGTGCCTTGCCCCGCCACACGCTGTACAGGTTGAAGATCGGCCAGTGCCAGAGGTAGAGGGAGTAAGAGATGCCGCCGAGGAACACCATGGCCCGGGTCGACGTCAGCGGCGCCGGGCCGAGCCGGCCCTGCGCGCCGCCGCCCGCGATCAGCGCGGCCGCGCCGCCGACCGGGATTATCGCGATCCAGCCGGGGAACGCTGACGTCCCGCTGAGCGTGAACGCCGCGTAGACCACCGCGGCCAGGCCCGCCCAGCCGAGCCAGCCCTGGCGGCCGATCCGCCTGCTGAACTGGTCGGGGACCATGGCCAGCAGGCCGCCGATGCCCAGCTCCCACATCCGCGTGGTGGTCACGAAGTAGGCCGCCGCCGGGTTGGTCCTGGTGTCGTAGACCGAGTACGCGAGCGAGCAGGCGACCAGCGCGGTCGTCAGCAGGGCGACCGTGACCAGGGCCGCCCGCCGGCCGTTGGCCGGCGGCCGGTGGCGCCCACGGTGGGCGCGGGTCACGGCGATCCCGACCAGCGCCGCGATGCCGAACAGCAGCGGCCAGACCAGGTAGAACTGCTCCTCGACGGACAGCGACCAGAAGTGCTGAACGGGGGTGGCGGGCCCCTCGGCCTGCAGGTAGTTGACCGCGTCGCCGGCCAGCTGCCAGTTCTGGAAGTACAGCGCGCTCGCCCGGATCTGCTCGGCGATGTCGGGGAGTTCGGTGACCGGTTCCACCACCCGGGCGACCAGCCAGGTGACGAGCAGGACGAGGGCGGCGGCGGGCACCAGCCGCCGGGCCCGGCGGCCCCAGAAGTCGACCAGCGACACCGATCCGGTCTTCCGGTACCCGCGCCACAGGTGGCCGGTGATCAGGTACCCGGAGATCACGAAGAACACGTCTACGCCCGCGAACCCGCCGGGCAGCAGCGACGGGTGCAGGTGGTAGATGACCACCATGGATACCGCGATCGCGCGCAGGCCCTGGATGTCGGGGCGGAAGCCGCTTTCCTTGGCTCCCGCGTCAGCTCCATGGGTGGCGGGAGCCGCGCCCGCGCCGCCCGTGTTCCTGGCTTCGTACTGCCTGGCGGTCGCGTCGGTCGGTTTAGTCGAGTTAGTTACCAGCTCGCTCACGGGCCGAAGATCCAAACGTGGTCGCGTCATCCCCGGGCGGGCTCCCCGCCGGTCGGTCTCCGGTGCCAGGTCCCCGGAGACGCCCGATGCTACCCAAAATCTATGGAACCCATATAGAAAATGCTCGGTTCTGGTAAGCGCCCGGGCCGGATTCTCTCAGGTAGCGCCCGTGTCCAGCCTCGCCGGCGTGTGGTTTGTCACTCTGCATCCGCAACGCCCGGCGGTGAGGCCATGGCCGCACGCCGCGCAGTCACGACGGCACGCCCCGTTAGTTTGTTTCCGCAATGTGTCTTATTCGCAATTTTGCGGGGGTGCATCGATGGGCGTGAAATGAGTCGGAGTGGGTGCCGGCCGGTCCGGAACCGGGCGTGGCAACCACTGGGCCGTCGCCCCCGGGCCGCCCGTCCTAATCCCGAAACTGTGACATCGCCCCAGCTCACGGGTAGTTCGTCTATACTTTCGCGCATTGCCTAGCATATTGGCATTCGTTGCTGCAAACTAATTGGACTGCTAATGTGCGCGGCTCGGGCCCGCCAAGGTGCCTTTCCCTGACGGGACCGTCATACATGTCCGACAGCCGTGTCAGGTGACGTGAGTGTCATTGTTTGCATTTATTTCTGACCTGTGCCCAAATAGACGGGTGACAGCCGGAGGCAGGGGAAGCCGCGCAGGGGGCGGCCTGGATGGCAGTGGCGCGGATATGACCGTCACGGCGGAGGTCTCGCTGGCGGTTGCCGCTAAAGCGTCGGCGGAGAACTTCCCCGTCGCGCTGCGCATTCTGCCCAAGCGCTACCGCGCGCACCTCACCGCCCTCTACGGCTTCGCGCGCCTGGTCGACGACATCGGGGACGAGCCACTGCCGGGCATGCCCGCGGGCGCGAGCGCGGAGACGATCACCAGCACGCGCCTGGCGCTCCTGGATGACCTCCAGCGCGAGGTCGCCAAGATCTACGCCGACGGCAAGGACGGGCCGGAGCTCGACGCGATCAGGGCGCTGGCGGCCACCGTCACCGAATGCGGCATCCCGCGCCAGCCGCTGGACGACCTCATCCAGGCCAACCGCCAGGACCAGCTGGTCACCAGGTACCAGACCTACGAGGAGCTGAGGAAGTACTGCGAGCTGTCGGCCAACCCGGTCGGCGAGGTAGTGCTCTACATCATGAGCGCGGCGACCCCGGAGCGCATCCGCGCCTCCGATAGCATCTGCACTGCTCTGCAGCTTATCGAGCACACCCAGGACGTGGCCGAGGACCTGGCTAACGGCCGGGTCTACCTGCCGCGCGAGGACATGGAGCGCTTCGGCGTCACCGAGCGTGACCTGGCCGAGCCGCAGGCCACCGGCAGCGTTCGGCAGCTGATCAAGTTCGAGGCGGACCGGGCGGAGCGACTGCTGGACGAGGGCGCCCCGCTGATCGGCACGCTGCACGGCGCGGCCAGGATCGCCGTCGCCGGCTATCTGGCCGGCGGCCGCGCCGCGCTCAAGGCGATCGCGGACAGCAACTTCGACGTACTGAAAAGCACGCCGAAGCCCGGCAAGGCGAACACGCTCGCGGCCATGGCCCGCTGCTACCTGAAGGGGAGGTGACCATGAACTCCGACGAGGCGTACCAGCAGTGCGAGCGGATCACCTACGAGCAGGCCAGGAACTTCGCCTACGGCATCAGACTGCTGCCGGCCGCCAAGCGGCGCTCGCTCGCGGCCGTGTACGCGTTCGCCCGCCGCATCGACGACATCGGTGACGGCGATCTTCCGCCCGAGACCAAGGCGGCCCAGCTCGGGCAGGCCAGGGACCAGGTCAATCTGCTGGTGGCCGCGGTCAGGAACGCCGCGCCCGGCCCAGCGGACCCGGGCGCCCCGGCCGCCGGCGGCTTCGACGGCACCGATCCCGTGCTCGTCGCCCTGGCCGATACCGGCACGCGCTTCGCCATCGGTCTGGAAGCGTTCAACGAGCTGATCGACGGCTGCCTGGCCGACGTGAACCAGGCCACCTACAAGACCTTCGACGACCTGCTCTGGTACTGCCGCTGCGTGGCCGGCTCCATCGGCAGGCTCTCGCTCGGCATCTACGGCGCGAGCCACCCGGAGAAGCAAACCAAGATGGCCGATGACCTGGGCGTCGCGCTCCAGATCACGAACATCCTGCGAGACGTCCGCGAGGACTTCAAGAACAACCGCATTTACCTCCCGGCCGAGGACCTGGCCAAGTTCGGCATCGAGTTCGCCCCGTTCGGTGCGCCCGAGCCCTTCCCGTCGGAGACCATGCAGGCCCGGTTCGCGAACCTGGTGGAGTTCGAGGCGGACCGCGCCCGCGAATGGTACGGCTCCGGCCTGCGGCTGCTCGCGACCATCGACCGCCGCAGCGCGGCCTGCACCGGCGCGATGGCGGGCATCTACCGCCGCCTCCTCGACCGGATCGCGGCCAACCCGCATGCGGTCCTCGAGGGCCGGATGTCGCTTCCCGGCGGCGAGAAGGCCCTGGTCGCGGTCGAGGCCCTGGCCGGCTTCGACCGCTGGAAGTACCGCCAGGGGACCGACCGGTGAGGGCGGTCGTCATCGGCGGCGGGCTCGCGGGCATCACCGCCGCGACCGCCCTTGCCCAGGCAGGTCACGACGTGACGCTGCTCGAGGCCAAGCCGCGCCTGGGCGGCGCGACGATGTCGTTCACCCGCGACGGCCTGGTCATCGACACCGGCCAGCACGTGTTCCTGCGCTGCTGCACGGCCTACCGCGGCCTGCTCGACCGCCTCGGGATGGCGGCGCACGCGCCGCTGCAGCCCCGATTCGACGTCACCGTGGTCTCGCCGGATAAAAAGGCAAGGCTGCGGCGGCGCCGCCTGCCCGCGCCGCTGCACATGCTGCCGGCTCTCCTCGGGTACCCGTTCCTGAGTTTTGCCGAACGGTCCCGTCTTTCCCGGGCCGCCCTCGGGTTCAAGCGTCTCGACGAGAGCGACCCGCAGACCGACGAACTCCGGCTGGGCGACTGGCTCGAGGCCCACGGCCAGGACGAACGGACCAGGCGGGTGCTCTGGGACCTGTTCTCCATCTCCTCGCTCAACGTCCCCGGCGACGACGCCTCGCTCGCGCTGGCCGCGGTCGTGGTGAAGACCGGCCTGCTGGGCGACGCGGGAGCGGCCGACATCGGCGTTCCCGCGCTGAGCCTGGGCGAACTGCACGGTGCCGCCGCCGTCCGGCTGCTTGACCGGCTGGGCGCGACCGTCCGCCTGGCCACGAAGGTCGCCGCCATCGAGCAGCGGGGCGACAGTGAGTTCCTCGTCCGCCTGCATGACGCCGACGCCGACGCCGAGCGCCGAGGAGGGGGAGGGGGAGGGGAGCGAGGACATCCTCGCGGACGCGGTGGTGCTCGCGGTGCCGCACGACCAGGCCGCGCGCCTGATACCGGCCGGCGCGCTGCCTCCCGAGGCGGTGGACGCCTGGACCGGGCTCGGCGCGGCCCCGATCGTCAACCTGCACGTGCGCTACGACCGCAAGGTGATGGACACCCCGCTCGCCGCGGCGGTCGACTCCCCGGTGCAGTGGGTGTTCGACCGGACCCGGATCTCCGGGATGCACGCCCGCGGCGACGACGGCCAGTACCTGGCGGTCTCGCTGTCGGCGGCCGACGAGTACGTGAACCTGACCGTGGCCGAACTGCGCGCGATGTTCGTCCCCGCGCTGGCGGAGCTCTTCCCCGCGGCCCGCGAGGCGCAGGTGACCGAGTTCTTCGTCACCCGCGAGCGCCGGGCCACCTTCCGGCAGGTCCCGGGCACGGCCAAGCTGCGCCCGAAGTCCGCGACGGCGCTGCCCGGGCTGGTGCTGGCGGGCTCGTGGACCGACACCGGCTGGCCCGACACCATGGAGGGCGCCGTCCGCAGCGGCCTCAACGCGGTAATCGCCCTGCACGACCGCCCGGCCGCGGGAACAAAAGATGAAATTTCTGAATTTGTCCCTGTTCGAGGAGCTGCGTCGCAAGCGAACGCAGTGCCTGAAGTGAACGAAGCAATTGAAACGAACACCGCGCTTGAAGTAGATAGAGCGCTTGAAGTGCGACAGAGTGTCTCCAGTGGACAGAGTGCCCGAAGTGAACGTCGTTGATGAGCATGAGAGGGAGGTGCGCTCGTGACAGTTGTGATGCCTGCAGGCGTCGCTGTGGCGCGTGACCTGGTTGGCCCTGCGACCGAAGCCGCGATCAGCCGGCTCAGCCCGGGCGTGCGCCGCGTCGCCGCGTACCACTACGGTCTGGCCGACGCGGACGGTAACCCGGTGCGGGTCGGCAGCGGCAAGGCCCTCCGCCCCGCGCTGGCACTGCTCTCCGCCCGGGCCGCGGGCGTGCCCGCCGAGCGCGGGGTAACGGCCGCGGTCGCGGTCGAGCTGGTGCACAACTTCTCGCTGCTGCACGACGACATCATGGACGGGGACACCGAGCGGCGGCACCGGCCGACGGCGTGGACCGTGTTCGGCGTCGGGGCCGCGATCCTGGCCGGTGACGCGCTGCTGGCGCTGGCCAACGACCTGGTGCTCGAGGACATAGCGCCGGGCGGCCCGTGGGCGGCGCGCTGCCTGTCCACCGCGGTGCAGCGGCTGATCACCGGCCAGAGCGAGGACCTGGCCTTCGAGTCGCGCGGCGACGTGACCCTGCGCGAGTGCGTCGAGATGGCCGGGGACAAGACGGCGGCGCTGATGGCCTGCGCCTGCACGATCGGCGCGGTCCACGTGGGGGCGCAGCCCGAGCTGGCGATGGGCCTGGCCGAGTTCGGCGGCCACGTCGGCCTGGCATTCCAGCTCACCGACGACCTGCTCGGCATCTGGGGCTCGACCGAGGTGACCGGCAAACCGGTCCGCGCCGACCTGCGCGCCAGGAAGAAGTCGCTGCCGATCGTGGCCGCGCTGTCCAGCGACACCCCGGAGGCGGCCGAGCTCAAGGCGCTGCTCGCCCGCGAGGACGAGCTGTCCGAGGACGACCTGGTGCACGCGGCCGACCTGGTCGTCGCGGCCGGCGGCAAGCAATGGGCCGAGCGGGAGGCCGACGACCGTCTCGCGCGGGCCGCCGCGTCGCTCGACGGCATCGGAGTTCCGGCCGACGTCCGCGCCGATTTCCTGGCCATCGCCGAGTTCATCACCGCGAGGCAGTGGTAATCAATGACGACTACCGCCTCCCGGGAGAGTGATTCACCGTACCCCGCGGAGCACGTCCGCTGGAAGGGCGAGGGCGTCGGGCCGCAGGCCCGCCGCGCGCCGACGCGGGGGACGGAGGCCGTCGGCGCTACCGCCCGCGCCCAGCTGGCGCTGCGCGCCCCCGGGGTCATCATGTTCGCGTCACCGACGCCGCTGGCGCCCGCTCCGGCCGTCCCGGTGCCCGCGCCGGCGGGCGGCGGCATCCGCGACATCGCCGCCGCCACCCTGGCCAGCGCCCGCGACCACCTGCTCAGCCTGCAGGACCCGCGCGGCTGGTGGATCGGCGAGCTCGAGACCAACGTCACCATGGACGCCGAGGACGTGCTGCTCCGGCACTTCCTCGGCATCCTGACCGAGATCGAGCTGGCGGAAACGGCCGGCTGGATCAGGTCGCAGCAGCGCGACGACGGCACCTGGGCCAACTTCTACGGCGGCCCGGGCGACCTGTCCACCACCGTCGAGGCCTACGTGGCGCTCAAGCTGGCCGGCGACCCGGCCGACGCGCCGCACATGTCGCTGGCGGCCGACTGGATCACGGCCAACGGCGGTCTGACCGCGACCCGTGTCTTCACCCGGATCTGGCTCGCGATCAGCGGCCTGTGGTCCTGGGACGAGCTGCCGATCATCCCGCCCGAGGTCATCTACCTGCCGTCCAAGGTCCCGCTGAACATCTACGACTGGGGCTGCTGGGCCCGGCAGACCATCGTCGCGCTGGCCGTGGTATCCAGCTTTCGGCCGAGCAAGGCGCTCCCGTTCCGGCTCGAAGAGCTCTACGCCAAGGTCCCGGGCCTGCCGCCCAAGGCGGATAACAACGACCCCTGGTCGCTGGCCTTCAACGGGCTCGACAAGCTGCTGCACAAGGTCGAGCCGAAGCTGCCCAAGCGCGCCCGGCACGCCGCGCGCAGGCGCTGCGTCGAGTGGATCATCGCCCGCCAGGAGGCCGACGGCTGCTGGGGCGGCATCCAGCCGCCCTGGGTCTACTCGATCATGGCGCTGCACCTGATGGGCTACGGCCTGGACAACCCCGTCGTCAGCAAGGCGATCGACGCACTGGACCGGTTCACCATCAGGGAGGACGGCATCCGCCGGCTTGAGGCGTGCCAGTCCCCGGTCTGGGACACCGTGCTGTCGATGGTCGCCCTGGCGGACGCCGGCCTTGAGCCGGACCACCCGGCGCTCGTCTCCAGCGCCAACTGGGTGCTCAGCGAGGAGATCCGCCAGCCCGGCGACTGGCAGGTCCGCCGCCCGCAGACGCCGCCCGGCGGCTGGGCGTTCGAGTTCGACAACGACAACTACGCCGACACCGACGACACCGCCGAGGTGATCCTGGCCCTGCGGCGCACCCGGACCGACAACAAGGACGCGATCTGGCGCGGCCTGCGCTGGCTCGAGGGCATGCAGTGCAAGGACGGCGGCTGGGGCGCGTTCGACGCGGACAACACCCGCCAGCTGGTCAACAAGCTGCCGTTCTGCGACTTCGGGGCGGTGATCGACCCGCCCAGCGCCGACGTCACCGCGCACATCGTCGAGGCCTTCGCGGCCGAGGGGCTGGCCGATGCGAGTGCCTGCAGAAGGGGCGTCATCTGGCTGCTCAAGAACCAGGAGGAGGACGGCTCCTGGTTCGGCCGGTGGGGCGCGAACTACCTGTACGGCACCGGCGCGGTGGTTCCCGCGCTGATCGCCGCCGGGGTCAAGCCGAACAAGCCGCAGATCCGCCGGGCCGTCGCCTGGCTGACCGAGCACCAGAACGAGGACGGCGGCTGGGGCGAGGACCTGCGCTCCTACGACGACCCGGAGAACTGGTCCGGCCGCGGCGCGTCCACCGCCTCGCAGACCGCCTGGGCGCTGCTGGCGCTGCTCGCCGCGGGCGAGGCCGAGGGCAAGGCGGTCGAGCGCGGCATCCGCTGGCTGGCGGAGACGCAGCGGCCGGACGGCACCTGGGATGAGCCCTACTTCACCGGGACCGGGTTCCCCGGTGACTTCTACCTGAACTACCACCTGTACCGGCTGGCGTTTCCGGTTTCCGCGCTCGGCAGATACGTAAGGGGTTCACGCCATGACTGAGACCATTCCGCAGCCCCGGGTGGCGGATGAGGCAGCCGTCGGCGATCCGCCCGCCGTCGGGGCCGGCCTGCTCGTATTCGCGCCGCTGCGGTTCGAGGCCAACGCCGTCCGCCGCGGCTTCACCTTGCCCACCAGCCGGGTCCAGCGCACCGGCATGGGCGCCGCGCGGTCACGGAAAGCGGCCGCCCAGAGCAAGCCGGGACCGTTCAGCGCGATGGTTGTGATGGGCACCGCGGCGGGGCTGGCGGACGGCCTGCGCGCGGGCGACCTGGTCGTCGCCACCGAGGTGACCGACGGCGAGACCACCGTCGAGCTGCCCGGCGCCGAGCTGCTCGCGGCCGAGCTGCGCCGCGCGGGCCTGAACGCCCGCGCGGGCCGGGTGGTCCAGGTAAAGAAGATCATTAATTCCGCTGAACGCACGCGGCTTGCCGCTGATGGCTTCATTGCCGCCGACATGGAGTCGGCCGCCCTGGTGGCCGCCACCGCGGGGCGCCCGGTGGCCGTCATCCGCGCGGTCTCCGACGGCGGGTTCGGCCCCGGCATGGTCACCGGCGGGATGACCGCGCTGCGCTCGCTGCGGGCGGCCGCGCCGGTCGCCGAGCGCTGGGCCGCCGCCTGCCGGGAGCGGACGGTGCTGCTGGCCGGGCCGCGGTCGTTCTGCGCCGGGGTTGAGCGGGCCATTGAGATCGTTGAGCGCGCCCTTGAGCTGCGCGGCGCGCCGGTCTACGTGCGCAAGCAGATCGTGCATAACACCCGGGTGGTCGCCGACCTGGAAGCGCGCGGCGCGATCTTCGTCGACGAGCTCGACGAGGTGCCCAACGGCGCGACGGTCGTGTTCTCCGCGCACGGCGTGGCGCCCGCGGTCCGCACCGACGCGTCGCAGCGGTCCCTGTCGGTCATCGACGCGACCTGCCCGCTGGTGTCGAAGGTGCACGCGGAGGCGCGCCGGTTCGCCGAGAAGGGGTACACGGTCGCGCTGATCGGGCACGCCGGCCACGAGGAGGTCGAGGGCACGCTGGGCGAGGCGCCGGACTCGACGGTGCTCGTGCAGACCGCCGCCGACGTCGAGGCGCTCTCGGTCGCCGACCCGTCCAAGGTCGCCTTCCTGATGCAGACCACGCTGGCCATCGACGAGGCGACCGACGTGTCCGGGGCGCTGCGGGAGAAGTTCCCGCAGATGCGCGCGCCGGGCAGCGACGACATCTGCTACGCGACGACCAACCGGCAGGCCGCCGTGCGCGCGGTCGCCACCGACGCCGACGTGGTGCTGGTGGCCGGCTCCAAGAACTCCTCCAACTCGGTGCGGCTGGTTGAGCGCTCCGAGCGGGAGGGCACGCCAGCCCACCTGATCGACGGGGCCACGGACATCAACCTGTCCTGGCTGACCGGCGCATCGGTGGTCGGGCTGACCGCGGGGGCATCCGCGCCCCCGGCGGTAGTAAGCGAGATCATCACCGCGCTGTCCGGGCTCGGCACGGTGACGGTGACCGAGCGGGTCACCACTACCGAATCAGTACAGTTCGGCCTGCCTAGGGAGGTACGGCGCTAAATGTCTATGCCACTGCGCGTCAGCATGCGCATCGGGGCACACCTGATGAAGCAGAAGCTGGCCGGCAACAAGAAATTTCCGTTGCTGATCGAGCTCGAGCCGCTGTTCGCTTGCAACCTCAAGTGCAATGGCTGCGGGAAGATTCAGCAGCCGGCGAGCGTCCTCAAGCAGCGGATGCCCGTCGAGCAGGCGATCGCGGCGATCGAGGAGGCCAACGCCCCGATGGTCTCGATCGCGGGCGGCGAGCCGTTGATGCACCCGCAGATCGAGGTGATCGTGCAGGAGCTGATCAAGCGGAAGAAGTTCGTCTTCCTCTGCACTAACGCGCTGCTGCTGCCCAAGCACCTGCACAAGTTCAAGCCGTCGCCGTACTTCCGCTGGGTGGTGCACATCGACGGCCTGCGCGAGCGGCACGACGAGTCGGTGTCCAAGGAAGGCGTGTTCGACGCGGCGGTCGAGGCCATCAAGATGGCGAAGGCGGCCGGGTTCAAGGTCAACACCAACACCACCTTCTTCAACACCGACACGCCGCAGACCGTCATCGACGTGCTCGACTACCTGAACGACGAGCTCGAGGTCGACGACCTGCAGATCTCCCCCGGATACGCCTACGAGAAGGCTCCCGACCAGGAGCACTTCCTCGGCGTTACCGAAACGCGGGAGATGTTCAAGAAGGCGTTCGCGGACGGCCGGCGGAAGAAGTGGCGGCTGATGCACACGCCGCTCTTCCTCGACTTCCTCGAGGGCAAGGTCGAGTACGAGTGCACCGCCTGGTCGATCCCGTCGTACTCGCTGCTGGGCTGGCAGAAGCCGTGCTACCTGATGTCGGACGGCTACGTCGAGACCTACAAGGAACTCATCGAGACGACCCCGTGGGAGCAGTACGGCCGGGGCAAGGACCCGCGCTGCGCCAACTGCATGGCCCACTGCGGCTACGAGCCCTCGGCGGTCATCGCCACCATGTCGTCCCTCAAGGAAGGCATCCGCGCCCTCCGCGAAAGCGGCGTCTAAGCAGCACCAGCACCAGGGTCGCTGGGGCGCAGTGGTGCTTCCCGCGCATCGACCCACCGATGAACCCAATCGGTGGGTCGAACGCGCGGTGGCGCACCACTAGCGCCCCGCTCCCACGTCCACACCCCAAAACCACCTCACACCTGCCGCGTCCACACCCACCAGGAACCCGCCCCCACCAGGAACCCCTCACACACCAGGAACCCCTCACACACCGGGAACCCGCCCCCACCAGGAACCCCTCACACCCCACGTCCCCGCCCAGGAACCCACCTCCCTCCCTCCCTCCCTCCCTCCCTCCCTCCCTCCCGCGACGCCCGAGCGTCATTGGGTGTTGTCAGCGGTGGATATCACCGCAAACGACACACGATCATGGTGAATGTCCGTTTCGGCCGACGGAGTATGGCACCCGCCGAGGACGGAGGCAAGCCGTTATCCACAGGCGAGGGACGAAACGGGCGGGTTATCCACAAGGGATGGGCGTGTCTGGAAGGCGTCGGCGTGGGTTGTCACGCTCTGGTGTATGACTCTTGAAATTCCGCCCTATTGCCGGAGCCTCATCGCTGGCCAAGGTGGTGTCATCTCACGTTCCCAGGGCGCCGAATTCGGGCTCGCGGGGGAGCAGATGCGCAACCGCGTGCGGTTCGCGGACTGGCAGCGTGTTCAGCGAGGCGTATACGCGACCTTCTCTGGTGACCTTGGGCGTGAGTCGCAGCTCTGGGCCGTGCTGCTGCGGGCCGGGCCTGACGCGGTGCTGAGCCATCAGACGGCTGCTGAGCTCTACGGCCTGATCAAACAGCCAAGCTCGCTGATTCACTTGACCGTCCCGCACATCAGCAATCCGGCTAGGTATAGCAAGATCCCCGGGGTCGTTGTTCATCGATCGCGCATTCTCGAGGTCACGAGACATCCGGCGCTATTGCCGGCGCGCACCAGGCTCGAGCACACGGTGCTCGATCTCATCGCAGACATGGATGACCCGGCGGATCGGTACGACTTGATATGCCGGGCTATCGGAAGCCGGCGTAACCACCTCCGCGCGGCTATGGCAGGCGCTGGACAAACGGAGCCGGTTCCGTGACCGGCGGGAGGTCGAATCCGCTCTTGGCGACGTCGGGCAGGGGGCGCTGTCCAATCTGGAACGGTGGTACTTGCGCGGCGTTGAGCGTCGGCATGGTTTTCCGGTGGCCATCCGCCAGGCGCGGATCAGGGCCGGCCGCAGAAGCATCTACCTCGACAATCTCTACGAGGACTACCTAGTCTGCGTGGAATTGGACGGGAAGGCGGCGCACCCGGAGACCGAGCAATGGGGCGATAAACGGCGTGACCGGCGCAATCTAGCCGCCGAGAAGATCGTCACCATGCGCTTCGGGTACCTGGACCTGCGCACGCAGGAGGCGCAGTGCCAGACAGCGGGCGAGGTTGTCCGCGTTCTCCGCGATAGGGGGCCTTGGGTCGGCGCGGCCTGCCAACTGAATGGCTGCCCCGTTTAGCGCGCAGACTGAGCGCGGGGAATGGGCCTCGAACTAGCGCAAGAACTGGCTGCGTTTCCTTGGCGCGAGATTGCGATGTGATCGCGGAAGGCTGAACGGCACCGTAGGAGCCCGCGTTGATGGGGTCTTCCTAGGATGCGCCCAGCTGCTGCTCAGGTAGCGCCGCCAAGCTCATGGGCGGTGCGGGCCTCGCGCCGGGGTTTGATGCGCTCCCCTGGGTCGCGAGGTTTCCGCACCGCCACTATTTCTAAGTCCGCTGAGGAGATTGATGTATTTCACTTACATCTGGCGCGAGTTGCGCCGCGGCGCGCCAGGCCAGCTTTATAGCGATCGGGCTGGCGCTTGGGATCGGGCTGGTGATCACGGTGACCGCGGCGGCGGCCGGGGTCAAGAACGCCCAGGCTTCCGTCTTGCATTCGCTGTACGGCGTCGGCACCGACATCACCGTGACCAAGGCCCCCACGGCCGGGTCCGGAGGTCCGCAATCGTTCGGGTTCGGCTTCCGTACCGGTACAACAACGCAGCCCGCGGCGGGAACCAAGATTGACACCGAGTCCCTGCGCAGCACCAGCGGCACCACCGGGACGGCGACGCCGGGCGGTGCCCGGTCGTTCGGTGGTGGCGGCGGCTACGGCGGGGCGAGCGGCGGCGGCTTCACCGGCGGTTTCCAGCACGTGGCGGCGAGCGCCGCCACCGTCACCGAGCACCTCACCGCACCGGTCACCATCGGTGCGGTGCTCGCGGCGGTGCTCCTCGCGGTGCTCGGCGGTCTGATCGCCGGGTCGTTCGGCGGCTGGCGGGCGGCGCGACTGCGCCCGGCCGACGCCCTGTCCAAGGTCGCCTGACGGCCGGGCGGGCCGGGTTTAAGGAAACGGAGAAAATGTACAAGCTCACGGACGTAAAGAAGGACTATCCCAAGGGCCGCGGCACGGTCCACGCGCTGCAGGGCGTGGACCTGGAGATCGCCGACGGCGAGTGGATGGCGATCCAGGGACCGACCGGGCACGGCAAGTCCACCCTGCTGCAGATCCTCGGCGGCCTCGACCGGGCGACCTCGGGCTCGGTTCTGCTCGACGGGACCGACCTGACCAGGCTCGGCGAGGGGTCGATGACGACGATGCGGGCCACCACCATCGGCTTCATCTTCCAGACGTTCAACCTGATCCCGACCCTGTCGGCGCAGGAGAACGTGGAGACGGCGATGGTCCCGCTCGGGGTCAGCGGCGAGTCACGCAAGGCGCGGGCGGCCGAGGCGCTGGCCTCGGTCGGCCTCGCCGACCGGGTCCGTCACCTGCCGTCGGAGCTCTCCGGCGGCCAGCAGCAGCGCGTGGCGATCGCCCGTGCGCTGGTGAAGGAGCCCAAGGTGCTGCTGGCCGACGAGCCGACCGGCAACCTGGACGAGGACACCCGCGACGAGATCATCGCCCTGCTTGAGAATCTCTGGCAGGACAAGGGGCTGTCCATGGTCATGGTGACCCACGACACCGCGGTCGCCCGCCGCGCCCAGCGCCTGGGCACGATGCGCAACGGCAAGCTCACGGTGAAGCAGAAGGTGGTCTGACACGCCTCCCGGGGCCGCCGGACCCCTGGCGGCCCCGGGAAGCGTTGTCTCCGGTAGCGGTTCGTGAGGACATCGTTAGCGCTCCCGGTTCGCTCAGCTGCTGTTCGCGCAGCCGGGCGTGAGCGGGCACGCGGATAAAGGCATGAGACCGGCGAACGTCGCCGGCGCCGCGCCCGCCGCGGCACTCGCGAACGGAAACCATCATGCCGAACGACACCACGAACGTCGGAACCGATCCGTGCGTCCTCGAGACCCGGCCCCACATCTGGGACCTGGGCGGCACGCTGGCCGCCACCTTCACCGACAAGGCCGACCCATCCGGGGAGGTCAAGTTCATCGACTCTGACCAGGTGCTGGTGGTCACGGTTACGGTGACGCTGACCGGCCGGATCCGCTACTACCTGTGTGACACGACTCTGTGCGTGTGCCTCGCGTTCGAGGCCTGCGGACCGGGCTCAACCGGGGACTTCTGCAAGACGATCCTCCTCGAGGGCGCGAACAGCCCCTGCAACACCGAAGAGTGGGTGTTCGAGTTCGAAGTGCCCGCCGGCACCTTCACCCCGGGCGATTGCGGGCGGGATTACACCCTCTGCATCACCCTGGGCTCGAAGGACTGCTGCGGCAAGGTCGGCTTCGTCATCGGTAGCTGCCACGATTACACCATCACGGTCTCCCCGCCGGAGACCGACTGATCGCTCGCGGGTAGCCGGGCTGCCATCCCCGGCAGCCCGGCTACCCGCCGACGACCCTCCGACTATCCCGTCCACCTCGGCCCCTGGATGTCCGGGACCTGACGCGCGAGGTGGGAGGTGCAGCTCATGCGCGACAGATCGGCTGACGACGGGCAGCCGTCCGGCCCGGCCGACGACGCAGTGCCGGGCCGGTGGCAGCAGCGGGCCGGATTCTCGGTCTTTTTCGACGTCCAGCCAACCGGGCTGCCTGAGCTGCGCCGCCGGACCAGGCTGTATCACGAGGAGACCGGAGACGAGATCACCTTCCCCGGCTCCGAGCCGGCCGACTGGGTGCGGTGGATGCTTGACCGGCTTGGGTCAGCGCGGCCACCGTCGGAACCAGCCGGCCCGACCGCGTCGGTGGTATCGATGGAGATCATCGACGCGCGGCCAGCCGTTAACCCGATACCCGGCACGGGTGATGAAGGCGGGGGAGTGGATCTGCATCTGCGGGTCACCGGGATGGCCGAGCTGAACCGGATGCCGGGGGCGAAGGTGGTGGGGATCCTGTTCGGCCCCGGGCCGCGCTGAGCCCGCCGCGGTTCCCGGGTGTCTCGGCCGCCCGGATCTGGTCGTAGACGCGGCTGGTCGGCGCGGCCGGTGTCATCCCGAACTCGCAGGTCAGCGCCTGCGCGCAGGAGCGGTAAGCGGCCGCGGCCATGGACCTGGCGCCGCCGCGGGCATGACAGCGCATCTTGATCACGGTGGCGTCCTCGTTCCACGGCTCCATGCCCAGCACCGGGTCGACGACGGCTAGCGCCGCCGCATCGTCGCCGCTCTTGGCTAGTAGTTCGCCGGTGTGAATGCTGAGCTGCACGAAGCGGGCCCGAAGCCGGTTGCGCTCGGCCGTAGCCCAGTCCGCGCTGGTGACCTGGCAGAGGAAATCGCCACGGTAGAGCTGCAATGCCTGCTGACCCAACTCGATCGCCTCGTCGGACCGCTGCGCGGAAAGGCAGCGCGAGGCGGCCGACACGAGATCGTCGAACTCCTCGACGTCGACCCAGACGGGTATCTCGTGATCGACTCGGTATCCGCCGTCGATGCAGACGATGGGTGAGCGACCGGGGGCGGTGGCGTGCAAGGTCCGGCGCAGTTCATAGACGGCCTGGTGCAGCCGGTGACGCCCGTCGTCTTCGTCGACGTCGGGCCACACCGCCGCGATCAGCTCGTCTCGCGGCACGCTGCGCTGACGGTGGGCGGTAAGGAACTGCGCGAGCGCTTGGGTCCGCTGCCCGCGCCAGTCCCTCACACGCTGTTCATCGATCGTGAGCTCGAATTGACCCAGCATGCGCACGGCCAGCATGCCGCGCGGGTCACCGCCTAGGCCGGTCCTGTTTAGGCGCGGCGACGGAAGGGGCCCGCCCAGGGCCGGATCACCCGGACGGATCGGAACGGAGGCCAAGCGTGACGGCTCGGCGAACTTCTCCAGCAGGTCCAGCACGTCCTCCAGCCGGGCCAGTGCCCGCGACTCGCTCAGGGCAAGCTGTTCGTACTCACCTGCCAGCTTCCGCAGTCGGCCGGCCATGTCCTGCCACTCCGTGAGGGCCCTGCGGCCGGTGCTCACCGCACTGGCCAGCGTTTCGTCACTGGCCCCAGCTGCGTGCTCCGCCAACTGGCCGAGCAGGCGATCAATCGCCTGCGGGGTGAACCGATCCCCCGCGGAGCCGGTCTGCCGCAACCTGCCGCCCCTCCACATGTCAGCGTCCTTACTTCCTCTTCTTTCTGCCCCCTATTCACCTCTCGCCGATCGAGACGGTGCGGCCTCCTGTGATTCTCACCTATTGAGAAGGAGCGCGCCTCTGCCCTATTGATACGCCGGCCTATGGCCGCATCAAGGCTTTGCTGATGCCGACCTCGCTCGGCGCCATCAGCCCTGCGTACTACCCGCAGCACTGCGTATCACCCGCAGCGCTGCGTCGGGAACCCATTAGCAAGCACCATGCCGGGCAGTAGCTCGCCGTGGTTACCGGCAACACAAGGTAAGGCCAGGCGGGCCTCCTCGATGAGGAGGCCCGCCAGCTTTTCCGGGTCCGCTGCCTGCAGGCCCCGGGCGCTGAACCACTTGGCGACGTTGGCCGCGTCCCTTTCGAGGAAGCCGCGCCCGTTCGGATGCGCGATCACGTCAACCACCTGCGGCAGGTCGATCATGACCAGGGTGCCGGAGTGGACGAGCAGGTTGTAGGGCGATAGGTCGCCGTGCGCGTAGCCGCGGCGGGCGAGCGCGACCAGGGCGGCGATGAGCTGATCCCAGAGATCGGCCAGCTCGCCGTCGTCGGGCCGTGTCTCGGCCAGCCGGGGCGCGGCGGTGCCGTCGTCGTCGCCGATGAACTCGAGCAGCACCTCGGTGCCGGTGATCTGCACCGGGTAGGGAACAGGAACCTTCGCCTCGTACAGCAGGCAGAGCGCGGCGAACTCGGCGTTCGCCCACATCCCGGCGATCGCCTGCCGGCCGAACGCGGTCCGGTTGGCGGTGGCCCGGCTGACCCGGGAGTCCCTGGTCTTGCGGCCCTCCAGGTACCCGGCGTCCCGGTGGAAGAGCCGGTGCTCCGGGTCGCGGTACCGCTTCGCGGCCAGCAGGCAGGACTGGCCCCCGGCCGGCTTCCCGGCGCTCAGCCCGCCGCCCGGCCCGCCCGGGGCGCCGGTGATCGGCGCAGACGTTACCGGCACAGAACCACCCGGCACAGCCTGCACGGGCACGGCCCGGCGGATCAGGAAGACGTCGGCTTCCTTGCCGGTCTTGACGATGCCAAGCTCGGTGTCGATGGCGGCCAGGTCGGTGACGAGCCATCGGGGGTGCGGCCTGGGCCCGCGCTCGGTGGGGGTGGACTGGTCCCAGGTGGACCAGCGTTCGCCCGGCACCAGGCCGTCGGTCGCGTCGGCCGCGCTTTCCGCCGTGGCCAGCCGCCTGACGTGCCGGTCACGCTTGGCGAACGTATCCTCGTCGTCGAACCGGTTACGCTGCCGCTTGCTGTTTGTCTTAGGCCGGCCTTGGATCCGGCCGAAGCCGGGGTCGTACGAATCCGCGCTGTCGCGCACTGGTGGAGCTCCTCAGGTGGTCTGCGGTCAGGAAAGGCTGGGCAGAGCCCACGACGGGCGTAGTCATTTCTGGCCCTCCTTCCGCATGGCCGGCCGCTGCCGGCCAGCACCTACCTAATGCGCTCACTTCACGCCCATGCAGCGTCTCACCCCGATGTGATCGCCGCAACCGAATTATCGGGCGGCTGGGGCGCGGGTTCAGCCCGCGGCGGCCAGCCATTCAGCCAGTGACTTTCCGGCGGCGAGGACGTGCTGTTCGGCGATCTCCCGCGCCCGCTGGGTCTGGCGGCCGCGCAGGGCACGGACCAGCTGGTCGTGCTCGCTGGAGTCGTGCACCTTAATGACCTCGAGAAAGTTGGACGGGATGAGCCGGACGGCCTGCCGGATCAGCGACAGAAGCTGTGCGGATCGGGCCGCCTCGTTGATGACCCGGTGAAACTGCCAGTTCAGGCCGACGGCGTCCGGTCCCAGGGGCGTCGCGGCCAGCGAGCCGGCCAGCCGCTCGAGGCGGCCCAGGTCGTCCGGCGAGATACGGTCCGCCGCCCACTCGGCCGCCTTGCCGCTGAGCGCGGCCAGGATCGCGAAGTTGTCCATCGTCGCGCCGGGGGAGATGCCGAGCACCTTGACCCCGCTGCGCGGCGCGATCTCGACCAGGCCCTCGAAGGACAGTTCCAGCAGCGCTTCCCGGACCGGGGTGCGGCTGATGCCGAACTCCTCGGAGATCTCGTCGAGGTCAAGCCGCGTGCCCGCGGGCAGCGCCCCGGTAAGGATCCGGTCCCGGAGCTCACGCACGGCGCGTTGCCGCACGGTTCCGCCGATCGAGTCGGCCAGCGTTCTGGGCATACGGGCAGCCTAGCGCAATCGGCACCTTACATGTGAAATATCAGATGTGTTATAAATGCCCAGTGACTCGTTTCAGCGGTAACCAGATGGCGCTCATCGCGTTCATGCAGGCCGGCAGTACCTCGGTCTATGCCGGGTCGTGGCGGCATCCCGCCGCCGACCTGCGGTTCCTCCAGGCCGACTACTACGCGGACCTGGGGCGGCTGCTCGAAGTGGGCTGCTTCGACCTGATGTTCTTCGACGACCGGCTGGCCATGCCCGGCGTCTACGGTGACTCGGTCGCCGAGGCGGTCCGCCATGGCGCGCGCCCCATCAAGCTGGACCTCGGCGCGGTCCTCGGGGTGCTGTCCGGGGTGACGTCGCGGATCGGCCTGGGGGCCACGTACTCAACGACGTACTACCCGCCGTATCACGTAGCGCGAACGTTCGGGACGCTCGACCACCTGAGCCGCGGGCGGGTCGCCTGGAACGTCGTGACCTCGGTCAACAACAGCGAGGCACAGAACTTCGGGGCCGAGAGCCACCTGGGGCCCAAGGAGCGTTACGACCGCGCCGACGACTTCCTGGAGGCGGTCACCGGCCTGTGGGACAGCTGGGAGGACGATGCCATGGTCCTCGACCGGGAGGGCGGCTTGTTCGCCGACCCGGCCAAGGTGCACGAGCTGAACTATCGCGGCGAGTACTTCAGTGTCCGCGGCCCGCTCACCGTGCCGCGGTCGCCCCAGGGCCGGCCGGTGATCATGCAGGCGGGATCGTCCGGGCGGGGCCGGGATTTCGCCGCCCGCTGGGCCGAACTCATCTTCACCGGTGACCCGGGCCTGGAGGGCGCGCGGGCCCACTACGCCGATCAGAAGAAGCGCATCGCGGAGCTCGGCCGGGATCCGGGCAAGATCAAGATCTGCCCGATGGCCTATGTCGTCACGGGCGAGTCGGCGGCTCAGGCGCAGCAGCGTGAGCAGATGTTCCTGCACGACCTGGTCGACCCGATGGCTTCGCTGACCCTGCTGTCGGAGCTGATGAACTACGACTTCTCGGCCCATGGCCTCGATGACGTGGTCACCGATGAACTGGTCGAGTCCAGCACCGGCATCCGCGGCCTGGTGGAGAACCTGCGGGCGCACATCGGCGGCACGGTCCGGATCAGGGACCTGGCCGCTCACCGGGCAACCCTGCTGCAGGGGCCGCGTTTCGTGGGCACCCCGAAACAGGTCGCCGATCAGATGGAAGAGTGGTTCACCACCGGCGCCTGCGACGGGTTCGTGCTCGCCGCCACGCATTTCCCCGGTGCCTTCGAAGACGTGGTCCGCATGGTCGTCCCCGAGTTGCGCCGCCGCGGACTGTTCCGCGAGGAATACACCGGGACCACCCTGCGTGATCACCTCGGGCTGGCCCGGCCGGAGCGCTCGGCGCTGCCGGGGGCACGCGTCGGCTCGCAATGACGTGGCCGCGGCCCACAACCAGGACGACCAGGACGGTCCGCGATCAGGAGGACAGGGATGTCTGAGGGTGCCGGAGCGCTCGCGAACATCAGGGTCATCGACACCGCGACGCTTATCGCGGGCCCCATGGTGGGCACCTATCTCGGCGAACTCGGGGCCGAGGTCGTCAAGGTCGAGCAGCCAGGCGCGGGAGATCCGCTGCGGACCTGGGGCGACTCGAAGGACGGCATCGGCCTGGTGTGGAAGAGCGTCAGCCGCAACAAGCGCTGCGTCACGCTCGACCTGCGCCAGGGCGAGGGGCAGGAAGTGCTGCACGACCTGCTGGAGACGGCCGACGTCGTCATCCTCGGCAGCCGTCCCAGCGCGCTGGCGAGATGGGGGCTCACGCCGGCCGACGTCCTCGCCCGCCATCCCCGACTCATCGTGCTGCACGTCTCGGGCTACGGGGCGGGCGGGCCGTTCAGTGACCGCCCCGGATACGGGACGCTGGCCGAGGCCATGAGCGGGTTCGCTCACCTGGTGGGGGAGCCGGACGGGCCGCCCTCGCTGCCGCCGTTCATGCTGGCTGACGGGGTCGCCGCCCTCGCCGCGACGCAGGCGGTGATCGCGGCCCTCTACCACCGCGACCTCCGCGGTGGCGGCGGGCAGGTCATCGACGTCAACCTGATCGAGCCGCTGGCGCGGCTGATCGAGTCCGCGACCCTCTCCCGTGACCAGCTCGGGGTCAGCCCGCAGCGGCACGGCAGCCGCTTCGACGCGAGCGCGCCCCGCAACTGCTACCGGACCCGGGACGGCCACTGGGTCGCGATTTCGTCCGCCTCGCCCCGGATGGCCCAGCGGGTGTTCACCGTCATCGGCCGTCAGGACATGGCCGGCGATCCCGCCTACTACAGTCCGGCCGGGCGCCTGGCCCACGGCGACGCGATCGACCGGGCCGTCGCCGACTGGATCTCGGGCCGGCCTATGGCCGAGGTGATGGAGACCTTCCAGGCCAATGACTGCGCCATCGCCCGCGTCTACGACGCCGAGGCCCTCCTCAGCGACCCGCATCTCGCCGCCCGGGGCACCTTCGCCGCGGTCGACGATCCCGATCTCGGCCCCGTACGGGTGCAGGCGCCCGCGGCCCGGCTGTCCGGCACGCCGGGGGCCACCCGGCATCTCGGCCGGTCCCTGGGGGCCGACAACGACGAGATCTACGGTGAGCTGCTCGGGTTCGACGAGGCACGGATCGCCAAGCTGCGCGCCAACCGCACCATCTGACAAGGAGACGCGAATGAACCAGCCCGGAGCAGACGGCCAGGCGCTAACCCGGCCCCGCCGGTCGGAGCTCGCCACCCCCGCGAGCAACCTCAAGATGCTCGCCAAGGCGGTTGGGGCCGGCGCCGACCTGGTGTTCATGGACCTCGAGGACGCCTGCGCGCCCAGCGTCAAGGAACAGGCGCGCCGGAACGTCATCACGATGCTCAACGAGGCCGACTGGGGGCGCACGATCCGGGCCGTCCGGGTCAACGGGCTTGACACCATCTGGTGCCATGACGATGTCGTCGAGATCGTCACGGCGGCCGGGCAGAACCTGGACATCATCATCATTCCCAAGGCGCGGCGCGGCCGGGATGTATGGTGGTTCCACGTGCTGCTCGGCCAGCTCGAGGCCAAGCTCGGCCTGCGCCGCCGGATCGGTCTCGAGGCACTGATCGAGGAAGCCGAGGGGCTGGAGAACGCGGTCGAGATCGCCACCGCGAGCGACCGCCTGGAATCAGTCATCCTCGGTGCCGGTGACCTCAGCGCCTCACTGCGGGCGCGCGTCAACACCACGTTCGCCCCGGTCCTGGACTATCCCGGGGACTTCTGGCACTACGCCCGGATGCGGGTCGTCGCGGCGGCGCGGACGGCCGGGATCGCCGCGATCGATTTCCCGTTCCCTGACTACCACGACCCTGCTGCCTACGAGCGCGGCTGCGACCTGGCCAGCGTCCTCGGGTTCGATGGCAAGTGGTGCATCCATCCCACCCAGGTCCCGATCGCCAATGCCCGTTTCACCCCGACCGACGATGAGATCGAGTGGGCGCTGCGGGCGGCCAAGGCCTACCGGGAGGCCGAGGGGCAGGGCGTGGCCGCCATCTCGGTGGACGGGATGCTGGTGGACGCCGCGCACATGCGGCACGTGAACACGATCCTGGGGCGCGCTGGCCAGGCGGTGTGACGGCGACGACGGGCCGATCCGGCGCGGGTGCCGCTCCGGTCAGGACGCGGGAGTGCCGCCGGCTGAGTCGGAACCACCGGAGAAGAGGTCGTGCAGCACCTTGCGCGCGCTCTCCTCGGCCTTCTTGACCGACTCGCGCTGGCGCAGGTCGGTGATCGCCGCCTCCGCCTTCTTGCCGGTCTCGGAGCCGCGCAGGTCGGTGATGGCCGCTTCCGCCTTCTTGGCCGCCTCGCCCTCGCGCAGGTCATGCAGGGCGCTCGCCGCCTTCTTGGCGGTCTCGGAGTCACGCAGGTCGCGTGCCTTGGCCGCCGCCTGCTGGGCCCGCGCCGACGCCTCGCGGCGGAGGTTGGCGGCGCTCTCGTCCCGCCTCTGCCCGGCAGTCTTGGCTGAGCTCGACAAGCCCGCGCTGACCCGCGCCCAGAATTCCTTGATCCGACGCTCGAACTCACTCATGATTATCTACCTCCAACAACAAGATATATCGTGTTGCCGGATTCGTCCAGTTCCACCGTCTCGAGTCACCGGAACCTCTACCCACCGCGCGCGGGACATGCACGCATCCCCGGCCACGCCGGGGATGCGGCCGTGCCGGGGATTGCGCCGGGGATACGGTGCAGTCGTGGAAATCGCGGCGCGGCTGACCGTACTCGGCAGCCTGAACATGGACATCTCGGTCACAGTGCCCTCGCTTCCCGGACCCGGCGCGACGGTGCTCGGCAGTGCCGCCGTCTTCGCCCCCGGCGGGAAGGGCGCCAACCAGGCGGTGGCCGCCGCCCGGCTCGGGGGCGAAGGGCTGTCCGTCGCGATGATCGGCTGTACCGGTGACGACGACTTCGGCCGGGCGCTGCGGGCCGCGCTCCGGGCCGAGGGGATCGATGACAGCGCGGTGCGCACCGTCACCGGCGTTCCCACCGGGATCGCGATGATCACGGTCGACCAGGCCGGGGAGAACATCATCACGGTCTCACCGGGCGCGAACCATGAGCTCGGCCCGGCCGATGTCGGCCATATCGCAGGCGCTGCGAACCCGGCCACGCCGGGCTCCGGCACCGCCGGCGTGGGCGGCGACGTGCTGGTGATCAGCGCCGAGGTGCCGGTCCCGGTCATCAGCGCCGCGCTTGCCGCTTCGGCGGGCCGCCTGCTGCGCGTGCTTAACCTCGCGCCCGCCCCGCCGGAGGCGGCCGAACTGGTCGCCGCCGGACCCGACTGGCTGGTTGTGAACGAACCGGAGGCCGCCGCCGTGCTCGGCCGGCCGGTATCCGGCCTGACCGAAGCGGCCGCGGCGGCGGCCGATCTGGCCGCGGCCGGCGCGCGCAACGCCGTGGTCACCGCGGGCGCGGCCGGCGCCGCCTACTGCGGCCCGGCGGCCACGGCAGGCGGCTCGCTGGTCAACTCGAGGGCCCGGGGGGCGAGCGGCGGTCCGCGCGAGCCCGACGGCGGCGCGCACCCGCTCGATGGAGGCAAACCAGTCGTAGTAACGGTCCCGGGTTTCACCGTTCAGGCCACCGACACCGTCGGCGCGGGGGACACGTTCGTCGGGGCGCTCGCGGTGGCCCTCGCCGCTGGCGTCCCGCCCGCCGCCGCGGTAACCGCGGCCGCGGCGGCCGGCGCCACCGCGGCGACCCGGCCGGGCACCCAGCCGGGCATGCCGCATCCCGCCGACATCCTCGCCGTAACCGGCTACTCATGGCCGCTGCCGTGAAAGGATTGCCCGGAGGAACCGCTGCCGCTGCCATAATTTGGTTATCGGCCGCCGCCAACGGCGGCCGTCAACTGGGGAAACAGTCCTGGTAGCCGATAAGGTGAACAAAAGGTAAACGGGAAGTTAACACGATTACCACAAAAAAGTGAATTTATGCTTAAATGATGGCTGCATTCACCATCGCCGGAAGAGGAGTTGCGCGATGACCCCTGGTCTGGCGGGCTTTATTGCCTCCGGTCATGACGAACAGGCGTGGGAGCAGAGCGTCGCCGGCGTGCTCACCGCCCTGGCGGCCGAGTTCGAGGTGGTCCCCGAGCGCGGCGAGCCAGCCGGCGCTGGCCGGCGGACGCTGCTCGACACCTTCGACTGGCGCCTGCACAAGGCCGGCCTGACCCTTGAGTACGTGGCCAGAACCGTTGGCGGCGAGCTTCGGCTGGCCGACCACGCGGTCAGCACCACCGCTACGGCCGGCGTCGCGCCTACCGGCGGCGCCACCAGCACCGGCAGCGCCACGAGCACCGGTGGCGCGGCAAGCCCCCGCGGCGCCGACAGCCCCGATGCGGCCCGGCCAGTGTTCACCCAGCCGGTAACCCGCTGGCAGGTGGCCCGCCCGCACCTGATGGGCGAACTGCCCGACGGCCCGGTGGCGGCGCGGGTCGGCGATCTCGTCGTCCCCCGCGCCCTGTTGCCCGTGGTCACGATCACCACCGCGGCAACTACCCACCGGCTGCTCAACGAAGACGGCAAGACGGTCGCCCGGCTGCGGGTGGAGCGCCCCGCGCTCGGCGGCCAGCGGCCCGGCCCCGACCGCACCCCGCTGTCTTCTAGCGTGGGGGGCTCCCGCCCCCCACTCTCCCGCATGGGGGGCTCCCGCCCCCCATCCCCCCTGGCCCCCCTGGCCCCCCGGCTGCTGGTCGCCGAGGTCCGCGGTTACCCCGGCCCGGCGCGGCGCGCCGAGCGCCTGGTCGGCACGGCCCCGGGCATCGAGTCCGCGCAGGTGACGGTGTTCGCCGAGGCGCTGCGCGCCGTTGGCCGCCGACCCGGCGACTACTCCAACAAGGTCGATACGTCCATCACGGCAGCCATGCCCGCCAGCCAGGCGGCCGCGACGATCCTGCTCCGCCTGCTCGACACCCTCGACGCGAACGTGAGTGGCGTCCTGGCCGATACCGACACCGAGTTCCTGCACGACCTGCGCGTCTCGGTGCGGCGTACCCGCAGCGCGCTGAAGCTCTTCGGCGACGTGCTCACGGCCACGTCCGGCCCGGGCCGGCTGACCAGGAAGGACGTCGCGTTCTTCGCCGCCGAGTTCAAATGGGTCGGTGACCTGACCACGCCGACCAGGGACCTGGACGTGCAACTGCTCGACTTCGACGACACCGCGCACGCTCTCAGCGCGGCCAAGCCCGACCACCTCGAGCCGTTCCGCGTGTACCTGGAGCAGCGCCGCCGCCGGGAGTTCCGCCTGCTCACCCGGGGCCTGAGGTCAGCCAGATTCACCGAGCTCAGCCGTGCCTGGCGGGCGAGGCTGACCACGACCAAAAACAGCAATACAGCCGCCAGTGGCAGCACCGCCCGTTCCGGCCAGGCTGCACAAGCCGCCGGGGGGCTGACTGGCACCCTCGCGGCCGAGCGCACCCGCGCTGCCTTTGCCAAGGTCGCGCGGCGGGGCGCCGAGATCACTCCCGGATCGCCCGCCGAATCCCTGCATGACCTGCGCAAGCGGTGCAAGGAGCTGCGGTACGCGCTGGAGTTCTTTGCCCCGCTTTACGATCGGGCGGTGCAGGCGAAGGTGGTCGGGGAGCTCAAACGGCTCCAGGACTGCCTGGGGGAGTTCCAGGACACCCAGGTGCAGATCGGCGAGATCAGGGCGCTGGCGACGTCGATGCTCGCGGCCGGGGAGGCGCCGGCCGTGACATTGCTCGCGATGGGCGAGGTGACGGCAGGACTGGTGAGTCGTCAGCGCGCCGCGCGGGAAGACTTCGATCGGCGGTTCGCGGCGTTCGCCGGGATTGACGGGCAGCGCCGGATGTCCGCACTGCTCAGGGGAAAGCCGGGGGTCGGTATTTAAATGCGGATATATGCGGTCTACAACATCAAGGGCGGCGTCGGTAAGACCACCACGGCGGTCAACCTCGCCTACCTCGCGGCCGCGAGCGGGCTGCGCACCGTGCTCTGGGACCTGGACCCGCAGGCCGCGGCGTCCTTCATGTTCCGGGTCAAGCCGAAGGTCAGGGGCGGCGGCAAGGCGCTCATCGGCGGGAAGCGGCCGCTCGACGGCGCGATCAAGGGCACCGACTTCGAGAACCTTGATCTCATCCCGGCCGATTTCACCTACCGGAACATGGACCTCCTGCTCGAGGCCGCGGGCGGCGGCGCCCCCAGTGGCGACCCGCCGGGCGGCAGGCCCGCGCGCAAGCTCTCCAAGCTGCTGGCGCCCCTGTCGGATGAGTATGACGTGGTCTTCCTGGACTGCCCGCCGTCCGTCTCCCTGGTATCGGAGAACGTGCTGCACGCGGCCGATGTGATCGTCGTCCCGCTCATCCCGACCACGCTTTCGGTGCGAACGCTTGAGCAGCTCACCGACTTCGTCGCGGAATTCAAGGGGCGCAAGCCGGCGCTGCTCGCGTTCTTCTCGATGGTCGACCGGCGCAAGAAGCTGCACCGGGAGATAACCGAGAAGCTCAAGGTGGACCGGGCCGAGGTGGCCGACACCGTCATCCCCGCGCTGTCGGTTATCGAGACGATGTCGGTGGAGCGTGCCCCCGTCGCCGTGTTCGCGCCCAATAGCGTGGCGGCGAAGGCCTACCGTGCCCTCTGGGCAGAGGTGTGCGCCTTCGGCGCGCGGTCCTAGCCGTCCTAGCGCCGGTCGAGGTCAGGCTGCCCGGGCGCGCTAGCGAACGGCGGGTCTGGGCCAGCAGCTGCCCCGGCGGACGAAGCCGCTTGGGTGCGCGCAGCTTGACCGGCCGGGGCCGCGGCCGGGGCGGGCGGCGCTGCTGCCGGGGGATCGAGTTCGCGGTGAGCCCGGTGCGCAGCCGGTCGACGTGCGCCAGGATCTCGCCGCGCAGCGGCCACTCGGTGCCGAGGCTGCCCGCCGGCCTGCCGTCGGCGCCGTCGTCGTCGTCGGGGACCAAGCCGGCCCGCGGCTCGAGCAATTCGGCCAGCAGGTCCTGCAGCTGGTGCGTCTCCGCCAGCTGGGCCGCGAGCTCCGACTCGAGCGGCTCGATGCCCGCGGGCATCGCCTGCAGCAGCCTGCCGTAGGTGCGGATCACCGCGCCGAGCTGGGTCAGCACGTCGGCCAGGCGCTTCCTGGTGCAGGCGTCGTGGACCGGGCTGGCGGAGCTGTCGATCGCGGCGGCGTCGAGTACCGAGCGGGCCAGTCCGCGCATCGTCAGCGCCGCGTGCTCCAGCGCCTCCAGGCCGCCGCGGAGCGACACCGTCATGTCGGTCACGGGGACCGATTCGGCCGCGACGAGCGCGCGCGGGTTGAGCTTGGCGCTGTCGGCCGCCGTGCGGAGCGCGTCATCGACCCGTTCGATCTCACCGCGCAGCGACCTGGACTGGCTCAGCCACTCGGCGACAACGGCGGGGTCAGGGTCGGCCAGCAGGTCGCCCGCCATCCGGTCGAGCAGGCCGGCCAGCCGCCCGGCCAGGTCGCCGACCGCCTCGCGGGCCGGCTGCACGCGCAGTGGCGCGAACGCCAGCCCGCCGATCAGGCCGCCCGCGGCGCCGGCCAGCGTGTCGACTACCCGGCCGGTGGCGGCGGTGTGCGTCCCGACCGAGGAGAAGATCAGCATCGCGCTGATCGGCACCTCCAGCAGGTCGTCGCCGAGCCGCAGCATCCGCCCGATGAGCAGCGCGGCCGCGATGAGCAGGGCGAGCAGCCACCAGGAGAAGCCGATGAACTCGGAGACGCCGACCGCCACCAGGACACCGACGGTGACGCTGAGGACCTTCTTCACGCCGCTGCGGATCGTCTGGTAAGTGCTGGCCTGCAGCACCAGCAGCGCGGTCAGCGGCGCCAGCACCGGGCGCGAGGTCCCGGCCGGGATGAGCAGCGCCAGCAGGTAGGCGAAGGTCGCGGTGGCGGTGAGCCGGGTGATGTACGCGGCGGTGGCCCGGGTGGACTTAACCGCCAGCGCGGAGCGGAACTTGCGAATTGCGTCAAGGATCATAAGCAGGCGCACGCGTATCTTTACGAGAGTGGGTGGATAGGCGATGCGGGGGGTGGGGGAGCGGCCGGGGACCGGCGGCACGCATCGCCACCAGGTGACAACAGCTGGGGTGCCCCGCTATTCCACTGCTACGCGCGGGAACTTTTGCTTCCCGTGTGCCCTCTGTCACGTGCGGTCTCGCGATTCCTGCGCGATTCCTGCGCGATTACCGCTGGGCCGCTGAGCTGCTGCCGGGCGACCGCTGGCTCGTCGCCGGATCGCCGCCGCTCGGCCGCCGCGTCAGCCACCAGGCCGCCTGGCGGGTGGATGTGCGGCAAGTCTCGCCGTCCGTTACGGGAAGGTATTAGTCTCTGACTCACGGGGAAGGGTCAAACAACTTTGGTAACGCACGGGGGAAGGCTGCCCGCGGAGACATCGAGGTTCTTCGGGCGGTCGAAAGAGGCTGCCGCCGTCCGGGATGCGCTGGCCAGATCGAGGCTAATCACGTTGACCGGGCCCGGCGGCGTGGGGAAAACACGGCTCGCAATCCGGGCCGCCAATGAGATGTCGGGGGCATTCCCCGGCGGGGTGTACCTGGTCCAGCTGTCGGCCGCGCGCGACGCCGACGGCCTGGTGGCGGCGACGGCCGCCGGACTCGGCCTGCCCGCGCCGGCCGACGGCCCGTTCGCCGGCCGGATCGGGTCGCTGGCCGGCCGTCTGCCCGGCCGCCTGCTGCTGATCCTCGACACCTGCGAGCATCTGGCGGCCGCCTGCGCCGCGCTGGCCGAGGCGGTGCTTGGCGCCGACGGCTCAGCGGTGCTGCTGGTGACCAGCCGCCAGCCGCTGCACGTGCCCGGTGAGGTGGTTTTCCGGATTCCGCCCTTCGCCGCGCACGACGACGCGGGCAGCCCGAGCAGCGCGATCAGCAGCGGCGACGACGCGGTAGCGCTGTTCGCCGACCGGGCCGCCGCAGCGGTGCCTGGCTTTGCCGTCACCGCCGGCACGCTGCCGAAGCTGGTACGGCTCGGTCTCGCCCTCGATGGCATCCCGCTCGCGATCGAGTTCGCCGCGCTCCGGCTGCGTGCCGTCGGCCTTGACGAACTGATCGCCCGGCTGCCCGGCCAGCTGCTGATGCTCGGCGGCGGCCGCCGCTCTGACAGCCGCCAGCAGTCGATGCTGGCCTCGATCAGCTGGAGCTATGACCTCTGCAGCCCGGCCGAACGGCTGCTGTGGACCCGCCTGTCGGTGTTCGGCGGGGAATTCGATCTCGCGGCAGCGGAGGCCGTCTGCGCCGGCGGCAGCCTGTCCGCCGCCGGCGTCCTCGCCGCTCATGTTGGCCTGGTGGACAAGTCGGTGGTGCTGCGGGCCGACGTCCCCGGCGGCGAGGCCCGGTACCGGCTGCTCGCGGTGGTCAGGGAGCACGGCGCGGCGCAGGGCAGCCCCGAGGACCTGGCCGCCTGCGCGCGGCGGCACCGCTTCCACTATCTGGCCGTGGCGCGCCGCCTGGCGGCGTCGCTGGCCGGGCGCGATCAGCTCGCCGACCAGTTCGCCCTGGTTTCCAGGCTCGGGCGGGACGCGACCAACCTGAGGCTCGCGCTTGACCGCAGTCTGGCCGCGGGCGACGGCGCGACCGCCGGGGAGCTCACCGACGCGCTGAGCCGCGTCGACGCGGTGCGCGGCGAGATCGGCGAGTCACGCGCGGGAAAGCAGACCTCGGCGGCGATCCCGCCCCAGGGCGGTGCGGCGGTGGCCCCGCCCCCGGTGACACCGCCCGCCCCGGCCGCCGGGCCGGGCGCGCCCGCCCCGGGCCGCACCGAGGGCGACGCCGGCTGGCAGCTGCTCACCGCACGCGAGCGCGAGGTGGCGGAACTGGTCGCCAGCGGGCTTACCAATAAGGAGATCGCGGCGCGGCTGTTCGTCTCCAAGCGGACCGTCGATGCCCACCTGGAGCACATCCTGGCCAAGCTCTGCTACGTCTCCCGGGTGCAGATCGCCGCCCTCGTCACCCGGGAGCAGTAGCAGCGGCCGGTTAGCGGCGGCCGGCCACGGCCGTGCCCGGCGTGACCGATACGCCCCGCACCACGTCGCCGCCTCCGATGACGGCCAAGTGAACGGAAGGTTTCCGTTGGGGTGACTTGTTAGTCTTTGGTCCAGTCATGTGAAGCGACATGCGTTAGATATGCCACGTTTCGACCGTTAAATCTCCCTGCTCACCGACGGGCGACGAGGCCGCCGACAGGTCCTCAGCTACCCTTAAGCGAGGTACCGGCATAGACATCCCGACTCGGGGGTAACTTCACTTGCGCCACCGGTAGGGGGCAGCGCGCGCGAATCTGTGCAACCGCTGCAACCAAACGAGTCAGGATGTCGTTATATGAACATGACAGTCTGGGAATGGTTTGAGCAGCGCTCGTATCACTACCGGGACTTTTCAGGTCTCGCGCTACCGAGCGATACCAGGGCGGCGGAGCTACCCTCCACCACCCTGATCTTCCCGGCCCGCAACGTCGCTGGCACCATCGGTTCCATACTCACCGTCGTCGAGGGCCTGCGGGCCCGGACCGGGCTTCCGGGCCAGGTCATCGTCGTCGATGCCGACTCGCCGGACGGGACGGCGGATATCGCCCGCGCCCACGGCGCGGAAGTCTTCTCGGAGAATGAGCTGCTGCCGGGCTACGGCCCGGCGCAGGGCAAGGGCGACGCAATGTGGCGTGCGCTGTCGGCGGCGACCGGGGACATCGTGATGTTCGCCGATGCCGATACCACCGACTTCGAGGAGCACTTCGTCTACGGCACCCTCGGACCGATCCTTCTGGACCCAGCCGTCCAGTTCGTCAAGGCCGCCTACCGGCGGCCGTTCAAGCAGGGCGAGGAGCAGATCCCCGACGGCGGCGGCCGGGTCACCGAGTTGATGGCCAAGCCGCTGCTCAACCTCTTCTACCCGGAGCTGGCCGGCTTCGCGCAGCCGCTCGCCGGCGAGTTCGCCGCGCGCCGCGACCTGCTCGGCCGGGTGCCCTTCTTCACCGGCTACGGGGTGGAGATCGGCATGATGATCGACGTCTACGAGCAGGTCGGGCTGGACAGCATGGCCCAAGTCGATCTCGGCACCAGGCAGAACCGGCACCAGCCGCTGGCCAGCCTCACCCGGATGTCCTCGGTGGTGCTCAGAACGGTCGCCGCGCGCGAGGGCCTGGCCAGGGCCATCGACGGGGACGGCCTGGACGGGGCGGAGCCTGGCCTGTGGGAGCTCCGCCAGCCGGACACCTATCTGCACGCGGTCGGGACCAGCGACGGCCTCCGCCTCGACGAGCACCTGAACGAGCTGGTGGAGCGCCCGCCGCTCGCCCGCCTGACCGGCGGCGGCACCGCCCTCACCGCCACCGCGTCAGCCGGCCGCGGGTAACAGCTACCCACCGCAGCGGGCCAGCGCGATCCCGGAGCTAACCGGGATCCGCGCTGGCCCGCTCTGACGTCTAGCTGACCTGGCTGGCCGCCGCGGGTGGCGTCGGCTGGAACGGCCCGTTCCTGGCGGCGGGCAGCGAGGGCGGGATGAGGAACGCGGGCGGCCCGGCCAGGTCGAGGGCGCCAAGCGGCGAGGCCGCCGCCGCATCCCGGCGGGTGAGCGGGGGCAGGTTCCACTTCTCCTCGATGAGCTTGAGCACCGAGGTGTGGTCGAGTACCTCGCTGAGTACGAAATCGGGCCGGGCGTAGGGGGAGATGATCACCGCGGGCACCCGGAACCCGTACCGCTCGTAGGTCACCGGGCCGTCATCGGCGTTCTCCAGCGACCGCAGCGACTTCGGCGACAGCAGTTTCAGCAGGATGCGGGCCCACCGGTGCGTCAGCTGCCAGTTCCGCGCGGGAACGTCATCCGGCGCGACGGCGGGCGGCGGCGGCACGTGATCGTAGTAGCCGCCGTGCTCGTCGTAGACCCACAGCAGCAGCGTCGATTCCCAGGCCGGGCCGTGCATCACGGCATTGACCACCGCGGCCGAGAAGGACTCGCCGAACTTGATGTCCTGCGGGTTCTCCTCCGAGTAGGCGCCGTAGTCGGGGTCCACGATGGAGACCGAGGGCAGTGTCCCCGCCGCCGCGTCGGCGAAGAACTGGGGCGTGGTCCGCAGGTGCCGCATGCACCGGGCCAGCCCCAGCGGGTACAGGCCGGCGGTGAACGACTTGTTCCCGCGGACCGCGTCGGCCACCCCCGGCAGCCACCGGCCCAGCTGGGCGATCCGCCGGGCCGCGACCAGGACACGCGCGCCGAGCAGCCGCTTGAACACCACCACGGCCGGATTCACGTTGTGGTAGTTCGCCCAGGAGATGTCGTGATTGGTCAGCGCGTCGAAGATCGTTCCCGCGGCCGGGTAGTCCACCAGGTCCCACGGCAGGTCGTCGACCAGGCCGTCGGCGGTGCCCGCGATCAGGAACCGCCGGTTGGGGAAGGTCGGCCCCAGGCAGGAGCAGAACCAGCGGTCCGCCACCGGGAAGGCGCGCGCCAGCCCGTGGTAGAACGGCAGCTCGGATTCGGTCCAGTAGCCCATCGGCACCGCCGGGTCACCGCCGGGGACGGTCTCCCAGACGCCGGTGGCGAACCCGCCGCAGCTGCCTTCGGCCCAGGAGATATGGCTGGCGTTCCAGGTCTGGGTGGGGTTATGCGCGATCTGGGTGGTGGCGGTCAGGTGGTGCGAGGCCACCCGCTGCCCGTTGGGCAGCACGTTGACCGCGGCGGGCGCGCCGTCCGGGCCGGCCGGCAAGCCGTCGCCCCGCCCCGCCAGCGTGCCCAGGTAGTTGTCGTAGGAGTGGTTCTCCTGCATGAGGACGACGATGTGCTTGATCTTGGGTATCAGGTCGGCGCCATCCGGCAGGTCGGGGCGAGGTCGTTCCCCCGGTCCAGGCCGCAGGCCGCGTCGCGAAATCTCCCGCTTTTCCAGACGCTCCCACATCGGTTATGCCTCCCCTTAACGGCAACCTTCGGGCGAATCATGTCACGCGGCCGGACCCGGCGCGAGGGTGACGGCAGATGCGACTGCACGGACCGTCCCCGGCGCCTGAACCGCCGGCCACGGGACCTCAATCGGCTGCGGTCGGCGTGGAGCCACGCGTGCGTTCATGAGGAAAATTCTTTTACTTTGAACGGTCCGTGGCCGTCCCTCTCAGTAATGCGAATCGCCCCGGCCGGTAAGCGCAGCTGGCGAAAAGCAGGCTTTCATACTGAACGAATCTAAACGATTCCTTTAGAGTCAGACGTGAACCCGATGCGCGGATACCAATGCGGCCGGTCGGCCTGGTCGGGCCGCATCGGCGCACGGGGGGACGAAGGGGATCACGATCATGGGGATTTCGGATCGCGCAGGGCGGCGGGCGGGCACCGGGCGGCGGGCCGGCGCAGGCGGCATCAGCCGGGGCAAGCTGCTGGGCGGCGGCATCGCCGTGCTGGCGGCCGGCGCGCTGGCGGCCACCGGGCTCGCCGGGGCCGGATCGGCGCTGGCGGCGGGCAAGCCGGGCCATATCGCCAGCACTGCGACACCGGAGGTACCGGCGATAGCGCCGGCCGACGGTTATCAGTTCGTCCACCTCGGCAGCCACAAGGTCCGTACGCCTCAACCTGCTCCTCGGCATCAACAACAGCGGGCGGATAGCCGGCTACTACGGCATCGGCGTCCCGAGCGCCCCGAGCAGGGGCTACACGATCAACGCGCCATACGCGCAGGGCGACATCAAAAGCGAGAATTTCCCCGGCTCGGCGCAGACGGTGGTAGCCGGTCTCAATGACCATAACGTCCAGGTCGGTTTCTTCTCGACCCAGAACAAGGCCAAGGGCGCTGACAACAACTTCGGCTGGTATTACAGCGGCTCGTTCCACAAGGTCGTCTTCCCGACCACCAGCAACGCAAATCCGACGCACGACCAGCTGACCGGCGTCAACAACCACAATGTCGCCGTCGGCTCCTACAAGAACAGCGCGGGCCGCTCCCGTGGCTTCACCTTCACCATTAAGACGGGCAAGTTCTCCCTGGTGACCAAGCCAGGCGCGCCCACCGGCGGCAGCGCCCCGAACCTGACCGCCAATGCCATCAACGACGCGGGCGACATCGCGGGCGAGTACACGACCAGCAGCGGAGCCATCGACGGGTTCATCAAGCTCGCGGGCGGGGCCTTCCACACCATCGCGGTCCCCGGCGCGGCCGAGACCGCCGCGTTCGGCATAAATAACAGCGACACCGTGGTCGGCGGCTACGTCGACGTCTCGGGCGGCGTCAGCACCGCGCACGGGTTCATCTGGCGGATCGGCGGCAGCCTCAGGACCGACGTCGATGACCCCAACAGCGACGGCGGGTCTGTCGTCTACGGCATCAACAATGAGGGCGACATCGTCGGTTACTACGAAGATGGCTCGGGCGGCATCGACGGCTTCCTCGCCTACCCCGCCTTCTAGGGCCGGGGACGGCGAAAAACAAAGGCACTTCATCCTGAACGGATCTTAACGACTCCTTTAGAGTTGGCTGTGAACCTGATGCGCGGGAACCAACGCGGCCGGACGGCCTGGTCCGGCCGCGTCGGCGCACGGGGGGAATGAAGGGATCACGATCATGGGGATTTCGGATCGCGCAGGGCGGCGGGCGGGCTCCGGGCCGCGGGCCGGCCTGGCCGGCATCGACCGGGGGACGCTGGTAGGCGTCGGGGTCGCGGTGACGGTGGCCGGCGCGCTGGCGGCGGTCGCGCTCACCGCCGGGGGATCGGCGCTGGCGGCGGGCAGGCCGGGCCCGGGCACTCGCCCGGTGGTGCCCGCTCCGGTGACGACAGCGATGGCCGCCGGCTACCAGTTCGTACAGCTCGGCAGCCACAGGGACCGCACTTACAACGCGCTCAATGGCATCAACAACCATGGCCGGATCGCCGGCGTGTACGGCTCCGGCGAAATGCACCACCCGAGCAAGGGCTACACCATGGTCGCGCCGTATTCGCAGGGCGCCATCAGCTACGAGAACTTCCCGAAATCGGTCCAGACCGAGGTCGAGGGGCTCAACGACAACGGCGTCCAAGTCGGGTTCTACTCGACCCAGAACAAGGTCGACCTCCATTTCGACAACAGCTTCGGCTGGTACTACAACGGCTCGTTTCACAAGGTCGTCTATCCGACCGGCAACAACTCCAACCCGCCGCAAGACGAGCTGAACGGCGTCAACAACCACAACGTCGCGGTCGGCTCCTACATGAACAGCTCAGGCCGCTACCGCGGCTACACCTACACCATCAAGACGGGCAAGTTCGCCCTGGTGACTAAGCCCGGCGCGCCCACCGGCGGCAACGCGCCGAGCCTGGCCGCCTTCGGAATCAACAACGCGGGGGACGTGGTCGGCGAGTACACCCCCAACCCCAGCAGCGACACCATTGACGGCTTCATCAAGTTCGCGAACGGTGTCTTCCACACCATCGCGGTTCCCGGCGCGACCGAGACCTTCGCGCTCGGCGTCAACGACAGCGACACCGTCGTCGGCGCCTACATCGATCGGCACCATCCACGGGTTCATCTGGCGGCTCGGCGGCCACCTCACCACGATGGTCGATGACCCCAACGCGGACAACCTGTCGATTCTCGACGGCATCAACAACGAGGGCGACATCGTCGGGACCTACTACGACTCCCACGGGTACACCGACGGCTTCCTCGCGCTTCCCGCCCTTCTAGACCTCCCTGCCGCGGCCTTCCTGGCCGTCGTTGTCAGTCAGCTCACGGTCCTGGCCGCCGCCCGCCCAACCCGCTCGCGGTCGGCGGCCAGCGGCCGGCTGATCATCGAGCGGCAGCCCGCCCGGCCTGCGGGCTAGCCGAGCACCATCGCGCGGGTCACAATGGTCGGCATGACTAACGCCAATTGGACTGATGTCCCCGCTGACGTGGCCGCCGAGCGCGCGGCGATCGAGGCCGAGATCGAGGGCTCCACGCTGCTCACCGCCTACGCGCAGACGGTTGCCGACCATCCCGACGTGGTGGCGCACCAGTGGCTGGATGACGGCCAGTGGCAAACCCTGACCTACCAGCAGGTCTATGACCAGGTTCGCGATGCCGCTCTTGGCCTGGCCGCGATCGGCCTGCGGCCGGGGGATTTCGCGGTCGTCTGGTCGGGCAACCGGTCCGAGGCGACGATCTGCGACTTCGCGGTGATGCACGCCGGTGCGGTCCCGGTCTTCATCTACCCCACGGTCTCGGCCGAGCAAGCCGCGTACATCGCCGGCCACTGCGAGGCCACCGTGGCGATCGTGGAGCGCCAGTACCTGGACAAGCTCGAATCGATCAAGGGCCAGCTGCCGAAGCTCCGCCAGATCGTCGTCATCGACCCCGAGGCCGACCCGGGGATCGGGGACGGGCGCGGCGGCGCGGCACGGCCTGGACGCGGGCGCGGGCGTGATCGGCTGGTCGAGGCTGCTCGACCTCGGCCGGGCGGAGGCGGAGGTCGCGCCCGGCCTGTTCGAGGAGACCTGGCGCCAGGTCACCCTCGACGACCTGGTCACCCTGATCTACACCTCCGGCACCACCGGTACCCCCAAGGCCGCCATGCTCACGCACCGGAACGTGCGCTACACCCAGGCCGCCTCGCTCCGGTTTCTTCCGCTGGAGGCGCGGTCCGGCGCCGACGGCGTTGCCATGCTGGTCTCCTTCCTGCCGATGGCGCACGTCACCGGGCGCAGCACCGACCACTGGTCGTCGCTGGTGCACCCGGTCACGCTCGCGTACTGCCCGGACAGCAAGCAGATCTTCGCCATCGCGGCGCAGGTGCACCCGACCACGCTGATCGCCGTCCCGCGGATCTGGGAGAAGCTGTACGCGGGGCTGCGGGCGGCGGTGCCCGACCCGTCGCCGGAGGCCGTCCGCGCGCTGCCCGAGGAGACCAGGAAGTCGATACTGACCCTGGTGGGGCTCGACCGCTGCGTCTTCGCGGCCAGCGGCGCCGCGCCGATCGATCCCGGCATCATCGGGTTCTTCCAGGCGCTGGGGCTGCCGATCATCGAGGGCTGGGGCATGTCCGAGCTGTGCAACGCCGCGACCAGCGCCGGCCCGGACGACTCGCGCAACGGCGCCGTCGGCCGGGCCTACCCGGGCGTGGAGGTGCGGATCGCCGACGACGGCGAGGTGCTGGTCCGCGGCCCGCTGGTGATGAGCGGCTACTACCACGACAAGGAGCGGACCGCCGAGGCCATCGACGCCGACGGCTGGATGCACACCGGGGACATCGGCGAGCTTGACGCCGAGGGCTTCCTGAAGATCACCGACCGGAAGAAGGACCTGCTCATCACCTCCGGCGGCAAGAACATCTCGCCCGCCCTGGTCGAGTACGAACTGCAGCGGCACCCGCTGATCGGGCAGGCCTGCGCGATCGGTGACCGGCGCAAGTACGTGTCGGCGCTGCTCGTCCTCGACCCCGACGTCGCCCCGGCCTGGGCGCGGGAGCACGGCATCGAGTTCTCGTCGCCGGCCGATCTCGCGGCCAACCCCGAGGTGCTGGCCGAGATCGAGCGCGGCGTCGAGGAGGCGAACTCGCACCTGGCCCACCCGGAGCAGGTCCGCCGGTACGTCGTGCTGGGGGAGGAGTGGACCGCGCAGACCGGTGAGCTCACCCCGTCGCTGAAGCGCCGCCGCCCGGTGATCACCCAGCGCTACGCGAAGGAGATCGCCTCGCTCTACGACGAGTGACGCGGTGCGGCCTGTCACGGTTAAGACCGGTGACGGCGGGCTTCCGCACGTTCCGGGCGACTGTTCAATATCATGGCAGCGTGACAGGTCACCAGCTAAAGGTCTATAACTCGCTCGGACGGCGGATCGAGGACTTCACGCCGTCCGCCGATGTCGTTGGCCTGTACAGCTGCGGGCCCACCGTGTACTACTTCCCGCACCTGGGCAACATGCGGCCGTACGTGTTCGCCGACACGCTCCGCCGCGCCCTGCGCTGGAAGCAGATCCCGGTCCGGCACGTCATCAACATCACCGACGTGGGCCACGCGGTCGCCGACTCCGACACCGGCGAGGACAAGCTCGAGGTGGCGGCCGCCCGCGAAGGGCGCCGGACGGTGGCGGACATCGCGGACTTCTACACGCAGGCGTTCTTCACCGACATCGCCGCGCTGAACGTGCTGCCCGCCGACCGAGTACCCGCGCGCCAGCGAGTACGTCGAGCAGATGATCGACTTCGCCGCGCGCCTGACCGGAGCGCGGGGTCACCTACCAGATCCCGTCCGGGCTGTACTTCGACACGTCCAAGTCGCCCGGCTACGGCACCCTCGCGCTGATGGACATCGCCGGGCAGCGCGAGGCCGCCCGGGTCGAGCAGGTCGAGGGCCGCAGGAACAAGACCGACTTCGCCCTCTGGCGGGCCGAGGAGCCCGGCGTCCGCCGGGTCATGCGCTGGGACTCCCCGTGGGGCTGGGGCGCGCCCGGCTGGCACCTGGAATGCTCGGTGATGTCGATGGAGCTGCTCGGCCAGCACTTCGACCTGCACACCGGCGGCATCGACCACCGCGAGCTGCATCACGTCAACGAGATCGCCCAGTCGCGAGGCGTACCTCGACGACGGCGAGCCGTGGGTCAAGTACTGGATGCACAACGAGTTCCTGCTGCTCAACAACGCCAAGATCGCCAAGTCGTCGGGCCCGGTGCCACGGCTGGCCGACCTCGCCGAGGACGGCTACCACCCGATGGCCTACCGGCTCTTCCTGCTCGGCGGCCACTACCGCAGCCAGCTCGACTTCACCACCGCGGCCGTCGACGGGGCCCAGACCAGCCTGCGCCGCCTGGTCACCCGGATCGAGCCGCTCCGCCCGCTGCCGCCCGTCGAGACCTACGAGCAGGCCCGCGCCGCGCTCACCGCGATCGGCGGTGCGGCGGGCGGGGAACCGGGCGACAAGACCGCGCTGGCTTATCTGGACCAGCTGGACGAGGCCATCTCCCTCGACCTGGCCACCCCCCGGCTGCTCGCCATCCTCCAGGAGTCACTGCGCGACCCCGAGATCACCCCGGCCGGGCTGCGCGTCATCGTGGCCGCGGCCGACGCCCTGCTCGGCCTGCGCCTGGCCGACCTGGATCCGGCCGCCCTGGAGCGCCGCCGCTCCGCCGCCGACCTGGGCCAGGCGGAGATCGAGACGATCGAGCGCCTGATCGCCGACCGCACCCAGGCCCGCAAGGAGAAGAACTGGGCCCGCGCCGACGAGATCCGGGCCGAGCTGGACCGGCTGAACATCCAGGTAACCGACACCCCCAGCGGCCCCACCTGGCACCTCCGCTAATACCCCGCGCGAGCATTCACCGTCGGTGCCACTTATGTTCGGCAGGCCGCGTCTGTCGGTGCCCGGCCAGGCTGGCGCCCGCGTAGGTCTCGGCCGAAGGGTATGCGATCACGATATTTCTGGACATATAGCTACATTCAACTCCAGCCACGGCGCCATGATCACGAATGATTTTTTCCTGACGAAGCATTTTCGTGCTGGGCGCACGAATTTCTTACGTGATCATGGCGCCGATCTCGACAGATACCCTGCAGGGGGTATCTGTCGCAGGCGCCGGCGACTGGAATCTGAGCGTTGAACACACCGCCGCGAGCTGCTTACTGGCTCAGTTCGCGCTCCAGGGGAGTCCGGAAGCGGGGAGTGACCCGGTTCGCGCCCAGCCACGCTTCCAGCCGGGCGGCCTCGCGGGTGACGCGCCGCTGCCCGTCGGCCCCGATGTCCTCAAGCAGCCGGCAGACGACCTCGCCCGACGCGCGCTGCGCCCAGCCGCCCACCACCCGGCCTTCCCACCAGACCGTCGGGCCGATGTTGCCCGTGCGGTCGAACAGCGCGGGCCGGTGCTCGCCCAGGAACCAGTCCCGTTCCTGCCATCCCATCGGCGTCGGGTCGAGCGCGGGCAGCAGCGCCGCGACGGGCTCGGCCGGAGCGGCGGGGAACTCAAGGTCGTCCGCCAGCGCGACGCCGGGCCGCCCTTCCAGGTCCACCTCGGCCATCGGCAGCCCGGCCAGCGCCGCCTTCGTCTGCCCGCCCGTCCACCCGGCCCACCACTGCAGGTCGGAGGCCGGCGCCGGCCCGAACGAACGCAGCCACCGCCGGGCCAGCTCGATCCGCGCGCCGCCCGCGTCCAGTCCGGCGCGCTAACCGTGCCCGTCCGCTCCCCGTGCCGGTGGCCGTCCGCAGCCAAGCCGAGGCGGGGAACCACTCGAACTGCCCGGAAGACCAGCCGCCGCGGCGGTGCCCGCGGACCAGGTGCCCCTCGGCGGCCAGCAGCACAAGCACCCGCGAGGTGATGTTCGCCGTTCCGCCGTAGCTCTTGTCCAGCGAGTAGGACAGCTGCGTCCGCAGCCGCGGCTCGTCCTGCGACAGCTGCGCCCCGGACGCCCCGCCGCCCCGCGCGTGCAGGGCCGCCAGCACGCCCGAGCCCAGGTCGCGCAGCCACCCGGCCGGGTCGCCGTCGCCTACCCGGCCGGCCGCGAGGTCCTTCTCCAGCTGCCGCCGGAGCCGCTTGGCGACATCATCCGTGCACGCCGCCTGCACGACCGGCACCAGATCGGCTGGTACCACGAACACCGTCCGCCGCATCCCCAGCATCCGTACCAGGACGCGCTCGGTGTAGATGGCCTCGTCCACCTCGCCTGCGGCGCACCCGGTCCGTGCCCACGCCGACAGGTACACCGTCACCGGATCGGTGGCGTGCAGCACGATCATCGACTCAACCGCCTCGCCACGGAACCCGCCGCCGAGGCCGCTCAGCCGATGCCGCGCCAGCAGCCGCGTCCGCCGCTGCGCGGCGCTCACCGTGACGGTCAATGGTGCTCCAGAGGGTTAACGGCAACTAAGAGCAAAGGACGAGACCCATTATCCCGAACGGTCCCGTGCTGCGCCTATCAGGCGCCCGCGAACCGCCCTCGGGCGGGCCTGACTTACCATCGCTGGAGACCGTCAGCCTCAGCAGTTGGCGGCCCGGCCGGTTACGACGGTCGCGGCGGTGTCTTCGTCGGTGTGGACGGTGGGCCGCAGGCCGGCGGCGGCCATCACGCCCGCCATCTCCGCTGCCTGCCGCTCGCTCGTCTCCACCAGCAGCACGCCGCCGGGCGCGAGCCAGGAGGGCGCGCCCGACGCCGCCCGGCGCAGCACCGTGAGCCCATCGAGACCGCCGTCGAGCGCCACCAGCGGCTCGTGGTCGCGCGCCTCGGACGGGAGGAACGCGACGTCGCCGGTCGGCACGTAGGGCGCGTTGCAGATCAAGATGTCCACCCGGCCGCGCAGGGCGCCGGGCAGCGCGGCGAACAGGTCGCCGGTGTAGACGTGACCGCCGCCCGGCTCGACGTTGCGCCGCGCGCAGGCGACCGCCACCGGGTCAAGGTCGGCGGCGTGCAGCTCAATCCGGCCCCGCGCGCCCGGGACGGTTCCGGGCCCGCTGGCCGGCCCGGCCCCGTCGTCGCGGCCGAGGACCGCGAGTTCGGTGGCGACCGCGAGTCCGAGCGCGCCGGTGCCGCAGCACAGATCGACGATCACGGTGGATGCGCTGCCACCCCCCATCCGCGAACGCGCGAACCCGACGGCGACCGAGACCAGGAACTCGCTCCGTCGCCGCGGCACGAAAACGCCGGGATCAACCAGTATCCGCAGGCCCGCGAACTCGGCCCAGCCGACCACCTGCTCAAGCGGCTGCCCAGCGGCCCGGCGCTCGACTAGGGCGTCCAGTTCCGCCGGGGACCCGGCCGCCGCCAGCAGCACCGCCGCCTCATCCTCGGCGAAGACGCAGCCGGCCGCCCGGAGCCGGGTGACCACGGATGCATCGTAAATGGCCGCATTGTCGCGCATGGCACCCAACCCTACTATTAAGGGGTGTCAGAAGCGACTTATATAAGCTAGGCGCGCCGGCAGTTTAATGTGCCGTTCCCGATCGTTAAGAAAGCGCGCAGCGGTGACCACGGCACAGTATTGAGATCGCGCCCGGCGACGCGCGCTGGTTCCTCAGGATCGGCGGTCACCTGGCACCTGAATGCGCTCGGCCGCAGTGGCTGCGAGGCCGCCTGCCGGTCCCCGGAGTCATCGCCTTCGACCAGGCTGGCGACGAGGAGACGCTGCTCATGGCGGCCGTTGCCTGGTACTAATCTGGCAGTCCTGGCGAAACGGCTAAGGCCCGGCAAAATTGCCGAAATGCTCACCCCGCGCTCCGTACCTTCCATTCCGCGAACCCATGCGGCTGCCCGTTCTGGGCCTATCCGCCAGGCGAATCGCTCGTCCACGGCGACGCCTGCCTGCCGAATATCCGGTGCCGCGGCGACGGCTCGATGAACGGATATATCGACCTGGGCGAGATGGGCGCCGGCCACACCGAGGCCGATCTGGCCGCCGCGCTATGGAGCCTCCAGTACAACCCCGGAGGGCCACGCTGAAGCTACCGAGCCTGGCGGTGCCTCGGCTGGAGGGCGGTGATGTGATCGATCATCTCATCCAGGGCCGCCTCGAGCGGCGCGGTCCTCCGGTGGACCTGGGTCAGCAGCAGGCCGCCTTGCACCGCGGCGAGGGTGGCGGTGGCCAGCCGGTCGGGGTCGACGTCGCGACGCAGGTCGCCGCGGTCATACATGGCCCGCAGACCCTGCCTGATGGCGGTCTCCCAGAGGTCGAACCCGGCGGACAGCTCCATGCGGAACTCTGGCCAGGACTCCGACAGCTCGCCCGCGAGGGTCCCGATGGGGCATCCGCCCTGGCAGTTCATGTCGCGCTGGACGCCGACGAGCAGGTCACGCCAGGCCCGGAGCGCCTCGATGCTGTCGAGCTGGCCGAGCCAGGGCTGCTGGTTGTCGAGAACGGCACGGGTCTGGTGACCGATCACCGCCCGTATCAGCATCTGCTTGTCGTCGAAGTAGTGGTAGAGCTGTGAGGCGCTGACCCCGGCCGCCTTCTGGACGTCGTCCACGCTCGTGTTGGCCACGCCCCGCTCGAAGACGAGCTGCGATGCGGCGGCGACAATCCGGTCCCGGGTCGCCTGCCCCTTCCTGGTGAGCACGCGCTCTCCTGTGTCGCTGTGTTCGGCAGCCATGCCTGCAGCTTATCACTTTTTGGATTTGACACTCCAGAAGCGATGTGGTTGTTTTGGATCTGTTGCTCCATTTTATTGGAGCGAATGCTCCTGAAAGGAAACGATATGACCTCCACCGACCTAGCCGCTACGACCGCGCTGATCACCGGCGCGACCAGCGGCATCGGCCGAGCCGTGGCGATCACCCTCGCGGGCCGAGGTGCGCATGTTCTGGTGGCCGGCCGCGATTCGGCCAGGGGAGAAGCTGTCGTGGCCACGATCCGGTCAACGGGCGGCAAGGCCGATTTCGTGGCCGCCGACCTCGCCGAGGGCGACTCGGTGCGCGCCCTCGCCCGGCGGGCGGTGGAACTGGGCGGCGGTCACGTCGACATCCTGGTCAACAACGCCGGAATCTTCCCCTTCGGGCCGACTCCGAGCGCCACTGACGCCGACCTCGATTCGGTCTACGCGGTCAACGTCAAGGCCCCGTTCATCCTGGTGGCAGAGCTTGCGCCGGCCATGGCCGCCCGGGGCAAGGGCGCCATCGTGAACGTGCTGACCATGGTCGCCCAGTTCGGTGTCCCCGGCATGGCGCTGTACGGCGCTTCAAAGGCGGCGCTCGGCCTTCTCACTAAGTCCTGGGCGGCCGAATTCGGCCCGGCTGGAGTGCGGGTCAACGCGGTCAGCCCCGGGCCTACCCGCACCGAGGGCACCGAGTCGATGGGCGACCAACTCGATCAGCTCGCCGCCGTCGCCCCGGCCGGCCGCCCGGCCGCGCCGGAGGAGATCGCCGCCGCCATCGCCTACCTCGTCAGCGACGATGCCAGCTTCGTGCACGGGGCCGTGCTCGATGTCGACGGCGGCCGCAACGCGGCCTAAGCGCGCGGGAACGCGAATCTGCGCGGAGACCGACAGGCACCCAGCCCGCCCCGGCCGTGAGCCGGGGCGGGCCGGTTTCGCGATCTCGTCAAGTACCGCCATCGACGTTGCCCGCCAGCTCGGGAACCCCCGCCACGTAACCAGCCCGCAGCGCGTGGCCCTCGGCCCCCACCAGGAGCCCCTGAGCGCGCGGGCCAACCCGGACTGACGCACCAGACGGTGCACACTGTAGGGAGAGCGGCGGGGCCCCTCCGGGCGGGCGCGAGGTGATCTTGGCCGCCGGGCGGATGCCTGTGCAAGTGCTGATGCGCGCCTGATCGGACGGCCGGATGACACTGGTAGGCAGGGACGCGGAATGCGCTGCCATCGACCGGTTGCTGCGCCAGGTCCGCGACGGTGCGAGCGGCGCGCTTGTCCTCCGCGGTGAGCCGGGCATCGGCAAGTCCGCCATCCTTGGTTACGCGGAGCAGGCCGCGGCCGGGTTTCTGATAGTCGCGGTCACCGGGATCGAGTCGGAGATGGAGGTCGCGTTCGCCGCCCTGCAGCAGGTGTGCGCGCCGCTGACCAAGCACCTCGGCCAGCTCCCGCCGCCGCAGGCCGAAGCGCTGCGGGTGGCCCTCGGCCTGAGCAGCAGCGCATCGCCTGACCGGTTCCTGGCTGGTCTAGGGTGCTGAGCCTCGTCGCCGAGGGCGCCGCGGCACAGCCGCTCTTGTGTGTTATCGATGACGCCCAGTGGATCGACCAGACCTCGCTGCAGGCGCTCGCGTTCGCCGCGCGGCGGCTGTACGGCGAGTCGGTGGCGATGATCTTCGCCGCCAGGACTGGGGTCCAGGTCCCTGACCTGGCCAGGCCTGCCCGAGCTTGTGCTCGCCGGGCTGCCCGAATCTGATGCGCGCGCCGTGCTCGGAACGGCGGTCCCCGGGCTGCTTGACGAGCGGGTCAGGGACCGGATCGTCGCCGAGGCGCGGGCAACCCGCTGGCCCTGCTTGAGTTCTCCCGGGAGGTGACCGCCGCAGGCGACCTCGCGGGTGGTTTCGGCGTCTCGCCCTGGATGGTCCGCCCGCTCGCCGACCGGGTCGCCGGGCGGTTCCTCGCGCGTGTCTTGCCGCTGCCGGCCGCGACCAGGCGCCTGCTGCTGCTCGCCGCGGCCGAGCCGCTGGGCGATCCCGGGCTGCTCCAGCGGGCCGCGGACCGGCTCGGCATGAAGATCGCCGACCTCGCCCCGGCCGAGTCCGAGGGCCTGGTCCGGCTGGGTGCCCAGGTCACCTTCAGGCACCCGCTCGTGCGGTCCGCGATCTACCGGTCGGCACCCGTCGCCGACCGCCAGGCCGCGCACGCCGCCCTGGCCGCGGCGACCGACGCCGAGCACGACCTGGACCGCAGGGTATGGCACCGTGCCCACGCCACCTTCGGGCCCGATGAGGCCGTGGCGGATGAGCTTGAGCGCGTCGGCCGGCCGGGCCCAGGCCCGGGGCGGACCGGCCGCGGCGGCCGCCTTCCTTGAGCGTGCGGCCGTGCTGACCGCCGACCCCAGGCGCAGGGCGAGGCTGATGCTCGCGAGCGCCGAATCGAAACATGACGCCGTTGCCCGCCACGACGCGGTCACCATGCTGGCAGCCATCGACGTGGGGCAGCTGGACGAGATGGAACAGGCCCGGCTGGAGCGGCTGAGTGCGCGGACCGTGCTGACGGCCCGCAGCGGCAGCGAGGCGCCGAAGCTGCTGCTGCGGGCGGCCAGGCGGCTTGAACCGCTGAGCGCACCGCTCGCCCGCGATACCTACCTCGACGCCTTCGCCGCGGCGATGATCATCGGGCCGCACGCCCTTGGTGACAGCTGGCCCGAACTGGCGCGATCGGCCCTGGCGGCGTCCCGGTCCTGGGAATCAGCGGATCTCGACAGCGTGCTCCTGCGCGGCCTCGCGCTGCAGGTCACTGAGGGCTACGCGATCGCGCTGCCGACGCTGCGGCAGGCGGTACGCGGGTTCCTCGGCGTCCCCGTTCCGCCCGGCGACACCAGCGCTGCGCTCTGGCTGGCCTGCCGGACCGCCATGAACCTGTGGGACGACGAATCGTGGCACCTGCTCGCCGGCCGTATGGTTCGGTCAGCCAGGGACGGCGGTGCGCTCACCGGGTCGCCGCTCAGCGCCTTCGTCGCCTCAACCCTGCTGACGGGTGACTTCGCCGAGGCCGCCGCGCTCATCGAGGAGACCAACATGATCACCGCCCTGACCGGGTCGGTCGCCTCCCTGCACGGGCCAATGGCCCTGGCCGCCTGGCAGGGCCGCGACCCGCTGACCGCGGTGCCCGTCCAGCCCGCGACGGTCACGCCCGCCGCGGCGGCCGACGGCGGCACCGTTGGAACCATCAGCTCGTACACCACGGCGCTGTACTACAACGGCATCGGCCGCTACACCGAAGCCCTGACCGCGGCCAACATCGCAAGCGAGCGGGCGGACGCGCTGGGATTCGCGCTGTGGGCTCTGCCGGAGCTGGTGGAGGCCGCTGCCCGCAGCGGAGAACGTGAAATAGCCACGGCCGGTCTCGAGCGGCTGCGCGAGAGCACCGGCCCGAGCGCGACCGACTGGGCGCTGGGCATCGAGGCCCGCTGTCACGCCCTCGTCCTTTCCGGACGGCAACGACGCGGCCGCCGAAGAGCGTTACACGGAGTCGATCGACCGGCTTGGCCGGACCAGGATCACCGCGCATCTCGCCCGGACCCGCCTGCTCTACGGTGAGTGGCTCCGCCGGGAGAAACGCCGGGTGGACGCGCGGGCGCAGCTCCGGACGGCACGCGAGATGTTCACATCGATGGGCGCGGACGCGTTCGCGGGCCGTGCGGAGCGGGAACTCGCGGCCACCGGCGAACGGGTCCGCAAGCGGGACGTCCGGCCGGTGGTGGAGCTGACACCGCAGGAGGCCCAGATCGCCCGGCTCGCCAGCGAGGGCCAGTCCAACCCCACGATCGCCGCCCAGCTATTCCTCAGCCCGCGCACCGTCGAGTACCACCTGCACAAGATCTTCACCAAGCTCGACATCACCTCGCGCGGCCAGCTGGCCCGCGCTCTCGGCCCCGGCTCCTAGTGCAGGGCCTGGCGCAGGGCCGCGATCGCGAGCGTCATGGCGCCTCGTGCGGCGCGGGTCTGCGCGAGTGCGTTCAGCATGACGAAGTCGTGGATGATGGCCTGGAACCTGACCGCGGTCACCGGGACGCCCGCCTGCGCGCAGCTTGTCAGCGAACGCCTCACCCTCGTCGCGCAGCACGTCGGCTTCGCCGGTGATCAGCAGCGTCGGCGGCAGCCCGGCGAGTTGATCCACCGAAGCGCGCAGCGGCGACGCGGTGATCTGCGCCCGGTCCGCCGGGTCACGTGGTGTACTGATCCCAGAACCACTGCATGGCGTCGCGCCGCAGGAAATAGCCGGTCGCGAACTCCTCGTAGGAGCCGGTGTCGAAGCGGGCGTCGGTGACCGGGTAGAACAGCACCTGGTGGCGGAAGGAGATGCCGCCGCGCTCCTTGGCCAGCAGGGTCAGCGCGATGGAGATGTTCCCGCCGACGCTGTCGCCCGCCACCGCCATCCGCGCCGGGTCCAGGCCGTAGCCCGCACCCTGCTCCGCCACCCAGGCGGCCACCGCGTAGCACTCCTCGATCGCGGTCGGGTACTTGGCCTCGGGCGAGAGGCTGTAGGACGGGAACACGACGGCGGCGCCCGCACCGACGGCCAGCTCGCGGATCAGCCGGTCGTGAGTATGGCTGTTGCCGAATACCCATCCGGCACCGTGCACGTAGACGATGACCGGCAGCGGCCCGCCAGCCCGCCGGGGCCGGACGATCCGTACTTGCACGGTCCCGGACGGGCCGCCGGGAACCGCCATGTCGGTGATATCAGCACCCAGGCAGTCCGTCGGCTCGCTCTGTACGTGGTCGACGACCTGTCGGCCGCGCTCCGGGCCGAGGTCGAACAGGTACGGGGGAAGCGCGGTGGCCTCGGCGAATTCCCTGGCTGCGGCCTCAAGCCGAACGGACATTGGTTTCTCCTCGGGATCTGTTCTGTCGACGGCGTTTTCAGCATCGGGTCGCCGCGGCCGCCACCGAATCTGTGACCTCCCTAGTCCGGTTGGGCGGCCCGCGCGAAGCCTAGGTATTTCACAGATGCGATGCCGTCCCTGGCCGGCGAGGCTGAACACGTCAATGCTTCACCGTCGCTGAAAGGCTCACGGACAATGCTGGTAACTTCCCCGTACCTCCAGGGCGCGTTCGCCCCGGTCACAGAAGAGATCACCGCGTTCGACCTGCCGGTCACCGGCCGCATCCCGGCCGAGCTCAGCGGCCGCTACCTGCGTAACGGCCCTAACCCGCTCGGACTCGAGGATCCCGGCTACCACTGGTTCATCGGGGCCGGCATGGTGCATGGGGTCCGGCTCCGCGACGGCAGGGCCGAGTGGTACCGCAACCGGTGGGTCCGCTCCCGCCGGACGGCCGAAGCCCTGGGTGAGGCGTGGCCGGCCGGACCGGTTCACGCCGACTCTGATTTCGCCGCCAACACTCACATCATCCGCCACGCCGGGCGCACCCTGGCCACCGTGGAGGCGGGCGCGCTGCCCTACGAGCTGTCCGCCGAGCTTGGCACCGTGGGCCCGTGCGACTTCGGCGGGAGCCTGCCAGGCGGCTTCGCCGCGCACACCAAGCTCGACCCGCGGACCGGGGAGCTGCACGCCATCGCGTACTTCTGGGCCTGGGACTACGTCCAGCACGTCGTCATCGGGGCCGACGGCCTGGTGGCCAGGACGACCAACATCCCGCTGCCGCACAAGCCGATGATGCACGATTTCGCCCTGACCGAGAAGTACGTCGTGCTCTTCGACCTGCCGGTCACCTTCAGCATGGACGCCGCGGCCAGCGGCCGGCCGCTGCCGTACACGTGGAACCCGGACGTCCAAGCGCGCGTCGGGCTGCTGCCCCGTGACGGCAGCGCGGCCGGCGTGCGCTGGGTACGCGGTCGAGGCGTGCTGGGTGTTCCACACCTTCAACGCCTACGACGACGCGGACGGCCGCGTCGTCGTGGACCTCGTCAAGTACCAGGGCGCGTACGACGTCTCCCTGCTCGACGGCAACGGCCCGCTCACCCTCGACCGGTGGACCATCGACCCGGCCGCGGGCGCGATGACCAGCCGCCAGCTCGACGACAGGCTGCAGGAATTCCCGCGGGTGGACGAGCGGGTGATCTCACGGCCGCACCGCTACGGCTACAGCGCCGTCATCGGCGAGGTCAGCCGGGCCACGATCTCGCTGTCCGGTGACTTCGCCGACCAGGCATTCGGCAACGCCCTGCTCAAGCACGATCTGCGGCGCGGCAGCACGCAAGCGCGGGAGTTCGGGCGCGATGCGACCGCCGGCGAGGCGGTTTTCGTGCCGGCCGACGCCGGACGCCGCCGAGGACGACGGTTACGTCATGGCCTTCGTCCACAATCCCGATCGCGGCGCCGCCGACCTGATCATCCTCGCCGCACAGGACTTCGGCGGCGAACCGGTCGCCCGGGTCCAGCTGCCCGCACGCGTCCCGCTCGGCTTCCACGGCAGCTGGATCCCGGACGAGTAAATGACAGCTGAGGGGCGGGCCGCCGCGCTGGTCGGTGCCGTCAGGAACGACCCCGCCAGGCGCCTGGAGCTGGCGGCCAGCTTCTACGACCGCCGGGGCGGCGCCGCGGGCATCCGCTCCTACCGGCGGGCAGAGCTTGCCTTTATGCGCTGGCAAGTCAGGCGGGGAGTCCTGGCCGCGCCGGATGCGGAGCGTCCCGGCAGCCCGTGGTGGCGGGCGGTCAACGAGGGCCTGCTGCGTGATGCCTGGGAGGCGCGGCTGCTCGACAGCAACGAAGCGGGAACGGCGAGCCGGCCGAGTGTCGCGCGCTGGCTTCAGTTTCTGCGGCAGCCGTCGCCGCGGGCGTGGTACCTGGCGCACAACGCCAGCATCGTGGCCGGGTACCTGGCCCACCGCGACCTCGCCCAGCGCGAACAGCCGCTAGAGCGGTTCTTCATGGACGTCGCCTTGATCCGCGTGCTTTATGCGCACAGCCTGCTCACAGCCCCGCGGCTGGCGCTGGGGCGGCTGGCGGCGGCAGCCCGGCTACTCGCTGATCCCCGCTGGCGCGGCGCCGACATGTTCCTGTCCCTGCACAACATCCTGCCGAGACCGGTACCCGCTCGACGGGCTCACCATCGATGAGATTCTTCAAGCAGAGAACTACCTGGGCCGCCTCATCGACTACGGCGTGATCCTGCCGCGAGCGCACGCCCTCTACGTTCACGCGGCGTCCGAGCTGCGCGAGCCGCAACTGCTTGAGCTGCTCCGTGACGGCTGGCCCGTGTACTCATGGCCCTATGACGAGCGGGACGTATGGACTCCCGTGCGGGCACCCGCAGCGGCCAGATTCCTGACCAGGCTGACAGCGAGCACCGAAGCCAGGCCGAAGTAGCTCGGTCTGGCGGACCGGGCCCGCTGATCCGACAATTGACCGACGGAGGCCGGCGGATGACTGCCATGCCGATGACAGCAGCAGGCGGGCCCGCGCCCGTCATCTTCGGGGGATGCAAGGGAATCGACGACCAGGCAGGCACCGGTACGGCCACCGGCAGGCGGGACAGGTACCTCGTGCCGGTTCTCGGGCTCTGCCTGCTGGTCGCGACCACCGCCTATCTGATGGTCTTCACCTTGCTCGGCCAAATCGGTGCATCACTGCATGCGCCGCAGACCACGCTGACCTGGCTCACCATCGCGGCGGTCATCACCGGCACGGTCAGCTCGGTGCTGCTGCCCGCGCTCGGGTCCGTCCTCGGCCAGCGCAGGCTGATGGCGGGAACGCTGGGCTGCTTGGCGGCCGTCACGATCCCGGCCGGCCGGGCGCGCGTGATCGACGTCGGCCAGGGCGGCGATATGGCGGGGCCGAGCGCGGCCGTGCCTGACGCGAGGGTGCCCGGCCTTGCGGTGCCCGCCACGCGTCGTCACATCGATATCCGCGGAGCGCTGCTCCTTACCCTTGGGCTCGCGGCGGCCCTGCTGCCGGTCACCCAGGGCAAGGCGTGGGGCTGGACTTCGCCGCGGGTGACCACCTTGCTAGCCGCCGCGGCGGTCCTGCTCACCGCCTGGGCGGTCACTGCCGTCAGGTCGGCCGAGCCGCTGGTGCGGCTGCGCATCCTGGCCCGCCCGGGGGTGGCCGCGGGGGTCGTTCTCTTCATGCTCACCGCGGCGACCGTCGGCGTCGTCAACCTGACCGTGCCGTCCTTCCTCGAGGCGCCACGAGCGGCGGGTCACGGCACTGGCGCATCGGTGCTGGGGGCCGGCCTTGACATGCTGCCGTTCGCGGCGGCGATCACGATCGCCGGGTACTTCGCCGGCGGCTGGCGCAGCGGGTGCGCCCGCAGGCCATCGCGGTCGCCGCCCTCTGCGCCGAGGCCCTCGCGCTCGGCCTGCTGGCGGGCTTCCACCACGGCCAGGGCCAGGTCATCACGCTCGTCGCGATCTTCGGCGCCGGTCACGGAGCGCTGGTGGCGGCCGAGTTCATCGCGATCACGCGCGCGGTCCGCCCGGCCGACGCGGGCGCGGCCTCCGGGCTCGGCAGCGCGGCGGGCGGAATCAGCGGTGCCGTCGCCAGCGCGGCGATCGCCGCCGTGCTCGCGGGCAGACTAATCCGCGCCGGACATGAGTCATTGCCGGCCCCCGGCGGTTACGCCCAGGCGTGGCTGTGCGGCGCGGCGATCGCCGCCGCCGGGGCCGCGCTCACCGCCGTCCTGGCGAAAAAGAGCGCCAGACCGGAGGAAACCACCGCCCGTTCCATATGACTCTTTGTGGCCTGTGACATTGCATAGCTCCCGGTCAAATTTAACCGTTTCAAAGCCATCTGAAGTGTCCGGCAGCTATGTAATGTCGAAAAAGTGTACGGCAGCTATGTAGAGTGGCTGCGTGGCGAGGGGAGAACGGTACTTCCGGGACTGATGGTGATGGGGACGTGGCGAGCCCGGCAGGCTCAGAGCTGGCCGACGTCGGTGACGTGGATGACGGCGGTGCCCTCTTCGTCGGAGGCGGCGAGGTCGACCGTGGCCGAGATGCCCCAGTCGTGGTCGCCGGCCGGGTCGTCGAAGATCTGCCGGACCGTCCAGGCGGTCTTGCCCTCCTCGACGATCAGCATCGACGGGCCGCGCGCGTCCGGGCCGGTGCCGAGCTCGTCGTAGAGCTCGAAGTAGCCGTCGAGCGCCTCCGCCCAGGCGCCCGCGGTCCAGCCGTCGCCGCCATCGAGGTCGCCCAGCTCGCCGTAGTGACGCAGCGAGGCGAGGGTGACCCGGCGGAAAAGCGAATTCCGAACCAGCACCCGGAACGCACGCGTGTTTCTCGTGACTCCCCTCGGCTCCGCCCTGACCGGCGCGGCGTCGGGGTCGGGGTGGCTGAGCTTCTCCCACTCGTCGATAAGGCTCGAGTCGACCTGCCGGATCAGCTCGCCGAGCCACTCGATGAAATCGGCCAGTTCCTCGGTCTTGGCCTCGTCGGGGACCGTCTGCCGCAGCGCCTTGTAGGCGTCGGCCAGGTAGCGGAGCACGATGCCTTCTGACCGGGACAGCGAGTAGAACTGCACGTACTCGCCGAAGGTCATCGCCCGCTCGTACATGTCCCTGACGATCGCCTTGGGGGAGACCATGTAGTCGCCGACCCAGGGGTGGCCGCGGCGGTAGATCTCGTAGCCGGCCTCGAGGACGTCTTCCAGCGGCTTGGGCCAGGTGACGTCGTCGAGGAGCTCCATTCGCTCCTCGTACTCGATGCCCTCGGACTTCATCGCGGCCACGGCCTCGCCGCGGGCGCGGAACAGCTGGGCGGAGAGGATCTGCCGGGGGTTGTCGAGGGTGGACTCGATGACCGAGAGCACGTCGAGGGCGTAGGTCTCCGACTCCCGGTCGAGCAGCTCGATCGCGGCCAGGGCGAACGGCGACAGCGGCTGGTTGAGCGCGAAGTCGAACTGCAGGTCAACCGTGAGCCTGACGTAGCGGCCCTTCTCGTCCGGTTCGTCAAGGCGCTCGACAACGCCGCCGGCCAGCAGCGCGCGGTAGATCTCGATGGCGCGGTGGATGTGCTTGCGCTGCTTGGCCCGGTCCTCGTGGTTGTCCCGCAGCAGGTGCTTCATCGCCTGGTAGGCGTTGCCCGGGCGATCGATGATGTTGAGCACCATCGCGTGGGTGACGGTGAAGCTCGAGGTGAGCTGCTCCGGCTCGGCGGCGACCAGGCGGTCGAAGGTGGGCTTGCCCCAGGAGATCGATCCCTCGGGCGGCTTCTTCTTGACCACCCGCCGGCGCGCGGTGGCCTCGTCGCCGGTCTTGGCCAGGGCCTTGGCGAAGGACCTCTCGTTATCGATGACGTGCTCGGGCGCCTGGACGACGACGCGGCCCGCGGTGTCGAAGCCCGCCCGCCCCGCCCGCCCCGCGATCTGGTGGAACTCGCGGACCTGCAGCAGCCTGGTCTTCTTGCCGTCGTACTTGGACAGCGAGGTGAACACGACCGTCCGGATCGGCACGTTGATACCGACGCCGAGGGTGTCGGTGCCGCAGATGACCTTGAGCAGGCCGGCCTGGGCGAGCTGCTCGACCAGGCGGCGGTATTTCGGGAGCATTCCCGCGTGGTGGACGCCGATGCCGTGCCTGACTAGTCGGGAAAGCGTCTTGCCGAAACCCGGAGGCAAATCGGAAGTCGCCGATTAGCTCCGCGATTTTGTCTTTCTCCTGGCGCGTGCACATGTTGGTCGACATCAGCGCCTGGGCCTGCTCGAGTGCGGCGGCCTGGGTGAAATGGACGATGTAGAGCGGGCGCCTGGTTGGTGGTGAGCAACTCGGCCAGAGTTTCGTGCAGCGGCTGCAGGCTGAAGGCGAAGACGAGCGGGACGGGCCGCTCGGCGTTCTTGACGACAGCGGTGGGCCAGCCGGTCCTTCTGGTCAGGTCCTCCTGGAACCGGGTCACGTCGCCCAGGGTGGCGGACATGAGGATGAACTGCGCCTTGGGCAGCTCGATGAGCGGGACCTGCCAGGCCCAGCCGCGGTCCGGGTCCGAGTAGTAGTGGAACTCGTCCATCACGACCTGGCCGACATCGGCGTCGGCGCCGTCCCGCAGCGCGATCGAGGCCAGGATCTCGGCGGTGCAGCAGATGATCGGCGCCTTGGCGTTGACCGAGGCGTCGCCGGTCATCATGCCGACGTTGGCCGCGCCGAAGATGTCGATCAGGGCGAAGAACTTCTCGCTCACCAGGGCCTTGATCGGGGCGGTGTAGTAGCTGCGCTGGCCGTTGGCCAGGGCGGAGAAGTGGGCGCCCGCCGCGACCAGGGACTTGCCGGAACCGGTCGGGGTGGACAGGATCACGTTCGACCCGGTGGCGACCTCGATCAGCGCCTCTTCCTGATGCGGGTAGAGGGTGAGGCCCTGCCCGGTCGCCCAGCCCGCGAACGCGCTGTAGATCGCGTCCGGGTCGGGCGGGGCATCGTCGGTCGCGGGGGCAGGAGACGGTGAGCGTCGTCATGGCGACTTCTATGGTGCCTTGGCGCGGTGACGCCGGACGTCGCCGTGAGCGTCATGTGCACGCTCATGGAATGCCGACGCTGGCGGCTGCCTCACCGCGGGCTCCGACTTACCTCGGGGCTCGCTTAGCCCGGGCCTACCCGGCTAGCTGAGGGCGGTAACCCGGCGGAGCACCTCGTCGCGGCCGAGCGCGTCCGCGACCTGCGCCAGGTCCGGTGACTGCCGCGTCCCGGTGAGCAGCACCCGGATGACGGCCGCCGCGTCGGCGATGGAGCCGGGGTAGGCGTCCGGGTTCTTCTTGTAGTCCTTCTGCTTCAGCGCGAACCCGAGCGACCCCGCCAGGCGTGCGGATCTGCTCGAACCAGGCGACGTCCGGGCCCGGCGCCAGCGTAACCGGCGGCGAACCCGGACGCCATCGCGCGCACGAGCTCCGGCGGCAGGCCGTTGAACCGCTCGTCCTCCGGGTCGGTGACGAGCTCGAAGATCGCGGGGAAGAAGAACCCGTATACCGCGCGGAAGTCCGACCACTTGCGCAGGTCCTTGCGCGGGTTCTCGGTGCCCTCGCGCTCGACGCGCAGCGCCCGCAGCGCCAGCTCCCGGTCCGCCCGCAGCACCGCCGCCAGGTCCTTGTCGTACTCGTCGGCCCACGGCAGCACCCGCTCGAGGATCTCCGCGCCGGTCAGCGAGGCGACGAAATCGGCGCTGACGTCGTCCAGCTTGGCCATGTCGAGCAGCGGCCCGGCCACGCCGAAGTCGGCCAGCCGGAGCGGCTCGGCCAGCGCCTGCGGCAGCGGCAGCTCGGCCAGCCGCGCGTTGGCCAGGCCGCGCAGGTAGTACGTGATCGGCTCGGCCGGGATGCCGCCGTCGATGTAGTAGTTGACGCTCGCCTCGGGGTCCGTGCGCTTGGAGAGCTTCCGGCGCGATGGCGCCGTCCTGCTTCATCAGCGGCGCGAGGTGCCCGTAGGGGATCCGGAGGAAGCCGAGCGCGTCGAACAGCTGGTGGTGCAGCGGCACCGAGGAGAGCCACTCCTCGGCCCGGATCACCAGGGTGACGCCCATCAGGTGGTCATCCACCGCGTGCGCCAGGTGGTAGGTGGGCAGCCGCAGTGCCTGGTCGCTGCTCTTCAGGATGACCGACGTCGTTGCGGTTGTCGTCGAAGCTGAGCTCGCCGCGGATCTTGTCGATGTAGCTGACCCGCGTGCCCGCCGACCCCGGCGACCGGAACCTGACCACGTAGGGGTCGCCGGCGTCGAGCCGCGCCCGCACCTGGTCCTCGGGCGCGTCCCGCCAGATCGCCCAGTCGCCGTAGTAGCCGGGGAGGGCGCCGACCGCCTTCTGCCGGTCGGCGATCGCCGCCAGCTCCTCCTTGGTGGCGAAGCACGGGTACGCCTTGCCCTGCCCGCAGCAGCTCGCGGACGTAGGTCTGGTAGATCTCGCGCGCGGGCGGACTGCGTGTAGGGCCCGTAGTCGCCGCCGCCGCCGAAGGCCGGGTCCGACTCGTCGGCGCCGATGCCGAAGTACGCGAATCCCGCCTCGAACTGCTCGAGCGCCCCCTCCTCGAACCGCGCCTGGTCGGTGTCCTCGATGCGCAGCAGGTACCGGCCGCCGCTGTGCCGGGCGATGTCGAGGTTGATGCCGGCGGTGTAGACGGCGCCGATGTGCAGCCATCCGGTCGGCGACGGCGCGAACCGGGTCACCTCGCGCCCCCGCGGGCAGCGACCGCGGCGGGTAGCGCTCCGCCCAGTGCGCCGCCGACGGCAGGTCGGCGGGGAAAAGCGAATCGATCAGCTCCAGGCTCAACATGCCCACAGCCTATCGACTCCAGCGGAACCGACGGCCACGGCGCGGAGCGCGGCGGAGGCAGCTCCTGGTAGTCGCGGAGCCGGGCGGCGACCGGGGCCGGCAGCCAGATCCCGGGCCGCTGGCCGGCCACGTCCGCCAGCCAGCCGATCAGCCGCTCGGCGGTCGGCCGCCGCGCCGGGTCGGGCGCCAGGCACGCGAACACGATCCGCGCCAGCACAGGCCGGGCAGCCGGTCAGGTCGGTCGCCCGGCGGAGCGGTCGCGGCGTCGGGCGGGATCGGCCCGGCCGCGAGGCCGGGCCACGGCGCCCGGCCGGTCGCCGCGTAGCAGATCGTGTAGCCGAGCTGGAGCACGTCTTCGGCGGGGCTGCCGGGGCCGAAGGCGAGCGCGGCCCGGTTGACGCCGAAGTCGGTGAGCATGGGCCCGCGGCCGTCGAGCAGCACGTTGCTGCGGGGTGACCGCGCGGTGGGTGAGCCCCGCCTGGTGCAGGGTGGCGACCGCGCGGGCGAGCCCGAGCGCCGTCCAGCCCGGCCGGCGGCCGGCGGCAGCGGCCCGGTCTGCGATGACCGTGTCGGCCAGCGACGGGCCGCGGACCAGCGTGCTCGCCACCCACGGCCGGGCGGCCGCCGTGTCGGAGGCGATGACGGAGGCCAGGTGCGGGTCGGGCAGCACGCTGGCGGCCAGCGCGCCGGCCGCCAGCCGGCGGCGGGTGTCGGCGTCGGCGGCCAGCGCCTGATCGAACACCTTCACCGCGATCCAGCCCGCGTCAGCGCCGTCGGGGCGAGGCGCCCAGGTACACCACCCCGGCGGCGCTGCCCCCGAGCCGCGCGTAGATCCGGTACCCGTCCACCTGCGCGGGATCGGCCGAGGTCAGCGGGAGGTACGCCGGCTCGCTCCACTGCCGCGCCGACAGCCACAGCCAGGCGGGCCCGGAGAACTCCTTGGCGGCCACGTTCACCCGGGTGAGCTGCCCGCCGGGGATGCCGGGGTACCCGGGCCGGATCATCATGGCGTAGACGTGATCGGAGATCGCGACCGCGAGGTCGGCCGACGGGGGTCTCCGACAGCGCCGCGCGCAGCGGCGCGCTGTCGACCAGCCGGTTGATGTCCACGATCAGCTGCCCGTCGAAGCCGGTCACGCCCCGCTCGATCAGCCCCACGCTGACCGCCATCCTGATCCGGATCCGGTCGGCCGAGCGGGCGTTGTCCGCGCCGAGGGCCGCCGCCAGCGACCGGATGAGCACCGGCAGCGTCGCGGTCGGGTCGATGTCGGCGGGCAGCACGGCGTTGATCCCGTCGCCGGTCCACTGGTAATCGACGATCTCCGGGTCGAGCTTCAGGTCGCACTCGTCAAGCGTCGCGTCGACCAGCGCGCGCAGCCGCCGCTGCACCTCCTGCTGTTGCGGCACGGTCCGCGCGCCGTAGCCGACCACATCGAGGACGAACGCCATGCGCAGTCGCAGGCCAGGCGCGACCTCGTGCCGCCGTGCCCCGTCTCCCGGGGCCGGCGATCCGGTCCTCGCCCATGCGCCCACACTCCCTGTACCGCAAAGCGTAGCGGTCCGTCACCGCAGAACCCGTTCTCAGCCAGTGAGATCTGGCAAAATCGGTGTCATGCACGTCCCGCGAACGCCTCCGGCCGCCGCTGCCGCCATGGCGCCACGGCGCCGGCGCATCAGGCGCAGCTCCACGGCGGGGCCGTGACGTCGGTCGGCCCCGAGCAGTGGCCGCAGGGACAGCTTCATCGACCTGCTGCCGGACGCCGAGCGCACCGGCCCTGCTGCGCGCCGGGACCCTGGTCCGGTTCGGCGACGACGAGATCCTGGTGCTGCAGGGCGACGTCGGCGACTTCCTCTACGTGCTGACCGAGGGCAAGGTCAAGGTGCTCGTCGCGGCCGAGAGCGGCGCCGAGACGATGCTGGCGGTCAGGGCGCGCGGCGACCTCGTCGGCGAGTTCGCGCTCATCGACGCCAAGCCGCGGACGGCCACCGCCCGCGCGATCGGCACGGTCGCCGCCCGGCGGGTCAGCCGGGCCGAGTACACCGAGTTCACCGCGGTCTACCCGGCCGTGGCGGGCCTGGTCTTCAGTACGTGCTGGGCAAGGTGCGCGCGTCGACCGTGCGGCGGGCGGCCGAGCGGACCTGGGGGGCCAGGGGGCTGCTGGCCCAGGAGCTCTACGACCTCGCCGCGGAGTACGGGGAGCCGGGCCACGGCGGGGTGGTGCGGGTCCCGATCACCCAGGCCGAGCTTGGCCAGCTGGCCGGGGTGGCGGTGTCCACGACGGAGCGGGTGCTGAAGGAGTTCTGCGGGTGCGCGGCATCATCGCGACGAGGTACGGCGCGACCGAGGTCAGGGACATGGCCGCCCTGGCCGCCATCCGGTTTTCTGAAGAGGCCCGGTGAACCCCTAACAGGGTGGAATGTCCGAACCAGCATGCCCGCTAAAGTTCTAGGCGGAGATGCTCCTGCGGAGGAGCGGCCAGAGCGACCGGCTCGGGGTGGTGGCCGGTCGCTCTGGCTTTTCTCTCGCGTCTTTTCGGATTACGATCGTTGTCAGCGAAGGGGAGTAGCTCCCTCGCCGGGACGCCGACAATCGCGGTTCGGTGGCCGGGTTAGCGCCCGGTCAGCTGAGCCCGGCCCCCGGGGGTCGCGGCCGACAGCCGACAGGCTGGCGGCGGCCGACCTGAGCGAGACTTTCGGCCGACAGTCATGTTTCACGCCATGCTGCCGTGCCGGGATCTCGGGCCTGCTGCGGGACGCTGGCACGGCCCGACACCACGGAGCCACCTCGCCATGACCCCGAGCCTGAGCGAAGCGGCGGCCACCTTCCTGGCCGTTCTCCCGGCCGAGCTTCCAGACAAGACGATCCTGGCCACCCTGATCCTTTCCAGCCGCTACCGGCCCGCGGTACGTGTTCACCGGCGCCGCCGCCGCCTTCCTGGCCCAGGTGGTGATCGGCGTCGCCGCTGGCGGCGCGCTCAGCCTGCTCCCGCGGCGGCCGGTCGAGGCCGCCGCGGCCGCGGCGTTCGCGGTCGGCGCCGTCCTGCTGTGGCGGCACAAGGAGGAGGAGAATCCCGACGCCGATGACGAAGGCGGCCCGGACGGCACGCGGGACGCCTTCTGGCCGGTGTTCGGCACCTCGTTCGCCGTGGTCTTCCTGGCCGAGTTCGGTGATCTGACCCAGTTCATGACGGTCAGCCTGGCCGCCCGCTTCCACGACCCGATCGCGGTCGGAGTCGGGGCGACGCTGGCGCTGTGGACCGCCACCGCGCTCGCGGTGCTGGTCGGGTGGCGGCTGCTTAAGCTCATCCCCATGCACTGGCTGACCAGAGGTGCCGCCGTAATCATGCTTATTCTGGCTGGTACCAGCCTTTATGCGGCGCTGCGGTAGCGCGGTCCGAGCGTTAGAGTCAGGGGATAAGCATCGCGCCGCAGGATAAGGTTTGTTAATGCTCGACATCCGCAGGCTTCGCATGCTGCACGAGTTCGCGGCGCGAGGCTCCATCGCGCGGACCGCCGACGCACTCGGCTACACCCCGAGCGCCGTCTCCCAGCAGCTCGCCGTGCTGGAGAAGGAGGCGGGTACGGCGCTGCTCGACCGGACCGCCCGCAGTGCCGGCCTCACCGACGCGGGCCGCCGGCTGGCGCTGCACGCCGAGCGCATCCTGGCCATGGTGGAGCAGGCCGAGGCGGATCTGTCGGCCCAGGCCGCGCAGCCAAGCGGGCGGGTGGTGGTCACCGCGTTCCCCTCGGCGGCGGTGGCGTTCGCGCCCGCCCTGGCCCGCTCGCTGCGCGAGCACCCGCAGCTCACCCTGCTGCTGCGCGAGGCCGACCCGGCCGAGGGGCTCAAACTGGCCCGCTCCGGCGAGGTCGAGGTAGCGATCGTGGACGACTGGACCGGCCGGATGTCGGCCGACCTGGAGTCGGCCGACGCCAACCACCGCGTGCTCAGCTACTACCACCTGGTCCGCGACCCGCTGGTCCTGGTGGTGAGCCGCGAGCACCCGGCCGCCGACCCGGACAGCCCGGTCGATCTGCGGGCCCTGCGCAACGAGTCCTGGCTCGCCGCCCCGTCGGGCGAGCCGTCCCGCCAGGCGGTGGACCGGCTGCTGGCCGCGGTCGGGCTGACCCCGCCGGTCCCGTCGGAGTTCGAGGGCCTCGGCACCGTCGCCAACCTGGTGGCCCGCGGGCTGGGGATCGCGATCATGCCGCGGCTGGCGGTCGGCGCCTACGAGAAGCGGGTGGTGGTGCGCGAGCTCCCGGCCGGCCTTGACCTGTCCAGGGACGTGTTCGCGGTGGCGCGCACGGCGTCGGTGGGGCGCCCGTCGGTGGCGGTGATCCTCAACGCGCTGCGCGGGGCCGCCCGCGCCATGACCCGCCAGGCGGCGGCGGAACTGGCCGAGGCGGCGAAGGCCGAGTAACCGGGTTGGGCGGCCCGCGGGGGACGTATAAGTTTGCTCGCGTGGACCACGACCTCGACCTGCACCTTGACGGCCCGGAGCTGACCGCCGCGCTCACCGACATCGCCTCGGTCAGCGGCGAGGAAGGCCCGCTGGCCGACGCGCTTGAGCGCGCGCTCAGGCAGCTGCCGCACCTGACGGTGACCCGCCACGGCAACACGCTCGTCGCCCGCACCGCGCTGGGGAAAAGCGAGCGGGTGGTGCTGGCCGGCCATATCGACACGGTGCCGCACGCGGGTAACTTCCCGTCCACATGGGAGGGGGAACGCACGCGGCTTTCCGGGGTGGGCACATCGGACATGAAGGCCGGGGTGGCGGTTCAGCTCCGGCTCGCGGCGACCGTCGATGAGCCCAACCGCGATGTGACGTACGTGTTCTACGAGTGCGAAGAGGTCGATGTCGAGCGCAACGGGCTGTTCCTGCTGGCCCGCGACGCCCCCGACCTGCTCGAAGGCTCGTTCGCGGTGCTGCTCGAGCCGAGCGGCGGCGTGGTCGAGGGCGGCTGCCAGGGCACCCTCCGCGCGTCGATCACGGTCGACGGGGCACGGGCGCACACGGCACGGTCCTGGCGGGGACGGAACGCGATCCACGAGGCGGGCGCGGTACTGGAGATCCTGCGCGGCTGGGCCCCGAGGAAACCGCTGGTCGACGGGCTGGAGTATCACGAGGGCCTGAACGCGGTCGCGATCTCCGGCGGCGTGGCCGGCAACGTGGTCCCGGACGAGTGCGTGGTCACGGTGAACTACCGCTTTGCCCCCGACCGCTCCGCGCAGGAGGCGGAAGATTACATCCGCGACCTGTTCGCCCGCTGGCCGGTGGCGATCCTGGACGTGGCGCCCGGGGCCCGGCCCGGCCTGACCGCGGCCCCGGCCGCCGCGTTCGTCGCCGCCGTGGGCGGCACCCCGCGGGCCAAGCTGGGCTGGACCGACGTGGCCAGGTTCGCCGAGCTGGGCATGCCCGCCGTCAACTACGGCCCCGGCATCTCCGAGATAGCCCACACCCCCGGCGAGTACGTGGAGACGGCGCAGATCACCGCGGCCGAGCGACGCCTCCGCAGCTGGCTGGCCGGCTGAGCCCTACTTGGCCCACTCGGTCAGGGTGACGGTGGTGCTGTGCTTGGCGCCGTTCTCGTCCACGAAGACGATGCTGAGCTTGCTACCGGGCCTGGAGCCGGACATCTGGCTGGTCAGGCCGTTGGCGGTGCTGACCGTGGTGCCGTTGACCGACGTGATCACGTCACCGCCCTCCAGGCCGGCCGCGGCGGCGGGCGCACCCGGGTAGACATCGCAGACCAGCGCGCCCGAGTTCACCGTCGGGGTGTAGCCGCCCAGCCCGCCGAACCCGTCGCCGCCGGTCCCGGTCCCGCAGTCGGAGGGGTCCTTGGCGTCGGCGACGTTGACGCCCATGAAGCCCGCCAGGCCGATGTGCACGGAAGTCGACGCCTTACCCTCGGCGATCTCATCGGCGATGGTGACGGCCTTGTTGATCGGGATCGCGAACCCCTGGGTGGCGGCCGCGCCCTCCTGCGCGCCCGCGCTGGAGTTGGCCGCGGTGTTCATGCCGATGACCTGGCCGCTGCCGTTCACCAGCGGGCCGCCGGAGTCGCCCTCCTCGATCGGGGCGTTAGTCTCCAGCATGCCGTGCAGGTTCTCGGTGGTGCCCGCGCCCTCGTCGCTGGCCTGAATCGACTTGCTGAGCGCCATGATGGTGCCCTGGGCGGTCGACGGCAGGCCGCCCTTGCCGCCGGCGTTGCCGAGCGCGAGCACCGCCTCGTTGACCGTCACCTTGCTTGAGTTCCCGAGGTTGACCGTCTTCAGGCCGGAAGCGCCGACGAGCTGCAGCAGCGCCACGTCATCGGTGGAGTCATAGCCGATGACGCGGGCCGTGTAGGTCTTGTCCGACTCGACGAGGGTGGCCGTGACCTGGGTCGCCTCGTCAATCACGTGGTTATTGGTGAGCACCAGGCCGGTAGACGTGAGGACCATGCCGGTGCCCTCGGCGGTCGCGTCGCTGTACTTGAGATCGGAGGTGACGTCGACCAGGCCGGGATCGACCTTGGTGGCCAGCGCCGTCGTGTTCAGCGAGCCGGTGCCGCTGTTGGTGCCGCCGGTGCCGGAATTCCCGGTGCCCGAGTTGCCGGTGCCCGGGTTGCCGCTGGAGGGGTAGCCACCGGAGGGGTAGCCGCCATAGCCGTTGCCGGTGCCGCCGGTGCCGCTGTTGCCGGTGCCGCTGTTCCCGGTGCTGGGGGCGATCGCGGCCGCGGTGCCTGAGGTGTGGTTGAGCGCGACGGCGATACCCGCGCCCGCGCCCGCCGCGATCACCGCGACCGCCAGGTAGGCGAGCGTCCGGCTGAAGCCGGACCGGGGCGGTGGCGGCGGCGTGCCGTACCCGCCCCAGGGGTCCTGGCCGTAACCGGGGGGCCCGTAGCCGGGGCCCCCGCCGTATCCGGGGCCGCCGGGGCCCGCGCCAAACGCGGCACCAGGGCCGTACCCGGGGGCGGCCGGGCCCGGGCCATAGCCCGGAGCCGCGCCGTAACCAGGGTGCGGGCCATAACCGGCGCCGGGGGCGTACCCGGGGGCCGCGCCGTAACCGGGAGCCGCACCGTAACCAGGACCGCGCCGGCCCCTGGCTGGGGGCCGGGCGCTCGGTCTGGCCTTGGCCAGCGTCGTAGCCGGGGGGGCCGCCGAACGAGATCGTGTCGCCGCTGCCCTCGGTGTCATCCCCGGAACTGGACGCGGGGAGCCAAGGGCTCACGTACTCCGGTGGCTGCCAGCCGCCCTGCTGCGCGCTACCGTTCTCTTCCTCGTCGTGCATCTATCTCGCCTTCACCATGACCAGCGTACGTGGTGCCTACCCGGCGGCGGCGTCCTGCCGTCTGCCGTTAATTTCTAGTAAGCCTCTCGAACCTGAAAGCAAGCTGGATGCCTGCTAAAGGGCGCAGCAGTATTACAACGGCATGTCGCGGGCGGATATGCCGTCTGAAGCTACCGTACGGCCGGGCCGGCCGTCAGGCTCCGTTCCTCGCCGCCTGCGCCCGGGGGCTCGGGGCGGTGGTTGACGGGATGATCACCCCGAGGAACCCTCCCACGCCGAGAGTGACGCCCGGGGTGGCGCGCCCCAGGGTGATCTGCCGCTCGGCCGCCATCGCGGCGTTGATGGGGATGGCGTCCGGCCCGGCCCCGGCCCGGCGGTGTCACCCGATCACGGCCCCGTCCGCATCGCCGCGGCCGCCGGTTTCGTCGTCGTAAGGTGGCGGTGACGTCCACCACGCTCGGCTTCACCCGGGCGTAGATGGCCTCGTCGGAGAGCGAGCGGGCCTCCCTGGCGGCGGGGGTCGCGGTCGTCGCCGAGGCCGACGGGCGCGCCGGGCTAAACGGCGCGGTCGAGTGGAGCAGGGCGATGCCGCCCACGCCCAGGCCGAGGGCGACGACGAGCACCGTCACGAGCAGCGGGATCGACGTCCTGCTGCTGCGCGGTCGAGGCTCATGCGGCGTCACCGCACTGATTTTTCCCGCTCTAAGATCTGGTCATTCCTGTCATGACCAGCCAAGATGCCGGGCTTAGGAGGTTTAGCCGACGCCGCTGGCGTTCTGCCCGGCCTGCGGCAGCGCCGTCAGGTTGGGCAACGGGGTGGCGTCACCGGTGGACTTCACGGCGGCATTCCAGATGGCGTCGATGGTTGCGCGCTCCGCATTGAGCACCGCCAGCGCCGGGGAGGCCAGCGCCTCGGCCCTGGCGCGGGTCGGCCCGTTCGTGGCCTTCAGCGCCGCGAGCAGGTCCTGCTGGTAGGCCGTGGCATCGAACGACCAGGTAATGACGTCGTTGTCAGCAGTATCGAGGTTGAGCGAGTCGAGCGATTCCGAAACCTGGTAGTTGTCAAAGTCCGAAAGCGACTCGTTGGTTGCCACCTGGCAGTTGGCTGCGCCGTAGGCCACGATCGACTTGGCCGTGCCAAGCTCCGCCCGGTCGCCGCCCATGACCGCCCGGTAGGACGTCATGGAGTCGCGCAGCCCGGCCGCGCAGGACCCGACGCCCGGTGCTGACGTCGCCGAAGTATCCCCGCAGGTCGGTGGCCCGCACCGACTGCGACGGCCGAACGGACAGGGCCACCAGGAACCCGGCGGCGGCCAGCAGCACGAGGGCGGCGAAAACCCAGCGCGGGGTGCGCTTGGTGGCCCAGCCGGAGTGCCACGGGCCAGTGATCGGCGGGTCCGTCTGAGTCGGGGCGGTCATGACGGTTCGATGACTTTTTCGCTGGGCGTCTGCGGGGCCTCCATCAGGCTCACCCCCTCGGCCAGGTCGGCCTTGGTCATCGCGCCGAGCACGTGCTCGACGATGCGGTGCTGCGCGTTGAGGAAGTACGTCTGCGGGAGCGCGTCGAGGCTGTACGCGCCGGCCACGTTCATCAGCGGGTCGAACCCGAGCGTGAAGGTAACCCCTTTGGCATGGGCGAATGCCAGCGCCTTGGCGGTGGTGTCGTTCTCGTCCAGCCCGACCAGCGGGATCTGGCGGTGCTCCTGCTTGTACCAGCGGGCGAGCAGCGGGGTCTCGGACTGGCAGATCTCGCACCAGGACGCCCAGAAGTTCACGATGACCGGCTTATCCCGGTACTGGCTGAGCGAGACCGTGCCCGGCGCGCCGAGGGCGGCGACCGAGAACCCCGGGGCCACCGGGGCGGGCGGAGCGGCGGAGGAGGAGGTGGTGGCCAGGCTCACCGCGATGATCGCGGCCGCGAACACCGCGACGCTGCCGGATACCACCTTGTGCCGCGTGATCAGCCGGGCGGTCCAACGAGCCGCGCTCGGTACGCTCATCGCCTGATGCTCTCTTCCTCGGTGTCGGCTATCAGGGTTGCCTCGTAACCGGTTCCGGCGGCGGCCATCGCCGGCCGCGTCTCGCTGGACGTCGGCAGCGTCAGCTCGAAGGTGCTGCCCTTGCCCACCGTGCTGCTGACGGTCACGTTACCGCCGTGGGCGCGGGCCACCGTGCGTACCAGGGGGAGTCCCAGGCCGGTTCCCCGCAGCTGCCCGTCCTGACCGGTGCTGAACCGGTCGAAGATGAGCGGCACCTCATCCGCCGGGATGCCGCTGCCGGTGTCGGCGACGACGATCCGGGCTGGCATCCCTGGGTAGTCCCGGATGACAGACAACTGTATGACATCGTTGCTGCCGGTATGCCGGACGGCGTTCTCGAGCAGCGCGTCGAGCGCCAGGCCGAGACGTTCCCGGTCGGCGGGCACGGTCATCTGGTCGAGCCGGGCGATCCGCCAGGACCGGTCGGCGGCGGGCCGCCAGCGCCGGATCAGCTCCGCGACCAGCAGGTCCAGTGCGACGGGCTCCGGGTGGAGGAAGGCCGGGTCGGCCGCCGCGGCGATGATGAGCAGCCGCTCGGAGATCCGCCGCAGCCGGCTCAGCTCGCCGATGACAACGTCGATGTCCTCGGTCTCCTGCTTGCCGTCCACGGCGGTGGCCAGCAGCTCGGCGTGGCCGAGCGCGATCGTGATGGGGGTCCGCAGCTGGTGCGCGGCGTCCTGCAGGAACCGCCGCTGGTCGGTCAGCAGCCGGGCGTTGTGTTCGCTGATCGCGCGGTGCGAGCGATCGGCCGCCAGTTTCCTGCGCGCGTGCCAGGCCATGGCCAGGAACATCAGGGCGAGCAGTGGGTCCTCGGTGAGTTCGGTGGCCGGCTCGGAGCCGACCATCACGTCAGCCGCGATGCCGGCCGCGGTCAGCACCAGGACCGCGCTGGTCATCCAGAGGGTCGGGCCCAGGTTCCAGATGCGGAACCCGTAGACCAGGGTGAGGCTCACCCAGATGATGTGGAACGGGACGGTCTCCCAGTCGGGGAACATGAACATGAGGTCGAGATTGACCAGGGCGAAGATCGTCCACATGATGTCGATCAGGCGGGGCGGGTACGGCCACCCGAGGCGGGGCAGCTTCCCCGCCAGCTCACTCGGCCACGAGCTGATAGCCCTCACCCCGTACCGTCTTGATCAGGTCGAAGCCAAGCTTGGAGCGGAGCCGGCGGACGCATACGTCGACGACGTTGGACCCGGGGTCGAAGTCGTAGCCCCAGACGGTGGCCAGCAGTTCACCTTTGGAGACCGCGTGCCCCGCGTGCTCGGCGAGCTCGCGCAGCAGCAGGAACTCAAGCCGGGTGAGATGCACCGGGCCGTCGCCGATGTCCGCCACCAGCCTGGCCACGTCGAGGGTGACCTGGCCGGCCCGGATGACCTCGCTGCGCAGCCGGACCCGCACCCGGGCGAGCAGCTCGGCCAGCGAGAACGGCTTGGTCAGGTAGTCCTGGGCGCCGCGCTCGAGCAGATCGACCTTGGTGGCGACGTCGGCGACGCAGGAGAGCACGATGACGGCCTGGTCAGGGCGGGCGGCAAGTAGCTTGCCGAGCACCTGCCTGCCGTCCAGGTCGGGCATCACCAAGTCGAGGATGACCAGGTCGTAGCGGTTTTCCAGGGCGCTGGCGACGGCGTCGGCGCCGTTGCCGGAGAAATCGGTGGCATACCCCGCGGTGGCGAGGGCGCGGCCGATGAACGATCTGATCTTGGGCTCGTCATCGACGATGAGAATCCGCCCTGGGTTCGACACGTTCACCTGCCCCCGCTCTATCAGTTTTCATCTGAATGATGTATGTGGGGCTTTTGTCTGGTCAACGGATGTCGTTCGACCTGGGCAGATGTTACGTCTACGACGCGCAATCGATTGTAAACCTTTGATAACTACGCGATCTCTCGAGGATTTGTCGCTGAAAGTAGTCAAAGGTTGCCAAACGGTGACATATGTGTGAGGCGGTGTGATCCGCATGACAATTTTGTCATTCAGGGGCTGGCTGTTGCGGCCCTGCTGCCCAACCGCCACGATCAGGGGCGTAAGCGGTCAAACTGGCCTGTGAGTCTTCGCTCCGTCGGTGACCAACGGGTTGGAAACTGCACGGCCTTGGACAGTACGGCTTTTTGGACAGCACGGCGCAGTTGCGCGGCGCGTTGCGCAGGAACGAGGTGGTATCCGGTGTCCCTACCGGCACGGGTGGCGACCCTGGTGGTCGCCTTCCTGGCGGTCGTCGCGGGCGTGGTGTTCGTCGCCTTTGAGTTCATCGGCGCGCAGCCGGCCCTTGAGAACTACACCCCGTACGCCAGCGGTGGTCAGGTGAACGTCACCATGATGACCACCCCGGAGACGACGGTGACCAACAAGCCAGACTGGGTGTCGTACTTCATTAAGAACCCAAGCACTGGCAACTTCGATCACACCACGTACTTCGCGGTCCCCGCCAACACCAGGGTGGTCGTGACGATCCTCGGATACGACGGGTGCACGCCGCTCCGCAATCCGATCTGGGGACAGGTCGCGGGGACGGCCGGCGGTGTCGAGCAGGTCTCGTACTTCAATGGCAAGAAGTACTCGCCGCCGCAGCTGATCAGGACGTTCGACTCGTGGGCGAACTGCTCGGTGCAGCACACGTTCGCGATCCCCACCCTCGGCATCAACGTGCCGGTTGCGTCGCCGACGACCGTGGCCGAGAACAACGCGCTTTGCGGGACGGCCCCCTGCGTGGCGGACAACGCCGACGGGGCGAAGGCACCGCACACGGTTGTGACATTCAGTTTCGTGACGCCCAAGACCCCGGGAACCTACCACTGGCAGTGCTTCGTGCCCTGCGGCGGCGGCTACGTGGACGGTAATGGAGGCCCGATGGCCACGCCGGGTTACATGATGGGCCAGATGGAGGTGCAGGCCTGATGGCCGCCGAGTCCCCGACCGCTGTGGGCAACCAGACCGGCAGACGCCGCGACGGCCTCTGGCTGCTGGTCCTGTGGATAGTGCTGTCCGTCATCGGCTGCCTGCTGGTGGCGCTGGTCCTGGGCCCGCACCTGCCGCCGGGCGCCCAGTCCAGCTCCGCGGCCAGCCAGCAGACCGACTACACCGTCCTCAGTACGATCGCCGCCCCGGTCGTGATCGGCGTCCTGCTCTACCTCGGCTGGGCGCTGGTCTTCTGGCGGCAGAAGCCGGGCGACGAAACCGACGCGGCGCCCATCCACGGTCACACCGGGATCCAGACCACCTGGATTGTCGGGACCGCGGTGATCGTGCTCGCGCTGGCTGTCTACGGGACCATCGAGCTCGTGGTCCCGGCCGGCGCGGGCGCCGGCCAGGGGCCGCAGCCGATCTGGAAGCCGGCCGGCACCACCACCTCCTCGATCACCTCATGGACCCCCGGCAGCAGCAACATCCTGCAGGTCCAGGTGATCGGCCAGCAGTGGGCCTGGACCTACCGGTACCCGCAGTTCGGCGGGTTCGAGACCACGCAGCTCATGCTGCCGGTCGGCGAGCCAGTGCAGTTCAACGTCACCTCGCTCGACGTGATTCACAGCTTCTGGGCCTACACGCTCGGGGTGAAGGCCGACGCCAACCCCGGCCTGAACAACGTCGCCTACACGACGCCACAGCACACCGGATATTTCCAGGTCCGCTGCTCCGAGTTGTGCGGGCTCTGGCACGGCTCGATGTACGACACCGGCGAGGTCTTGACCGTGCCGGCCTTCATGCAGTGGACGCAGAAAACGAGAGTGCAGCTCGCCGCCGTGACGAAGATACTGCCGCCCTACGCGGACAGCTATGACCCGACCAACATACCGGCGGGCAAGATCAACACCGCGCTCGGTCTGACCAGCGCGGGCGGTGGTTACTACAACCCGGCCGACCCGGAACAGCCGTAGGAAAGGAGCGAAGTTACCCCATGGCTATCGACACCCAGCCGGAGAGCGCCCAGGCGCCCGGCGGCGGCGACCCGGGTAGTGCCACGCCGAAGGAACGGAACTTCTGGCTCAGCCCGGGTATCCACACCGCGGTCATCGGCGCGGTCATCGGCTACATCTTCGGCCACTGGCTCGGCAACTTCATCGGCAGCCAGTACCAGCAGGTGGGCGCGTCCGACGACAACGACTTCGCGATCGTGCTCGGCTTCTCCTTTCTGGTCATCGGCTGGCTGATCGGGCTCGGCGTCTTCGACGACCTGATCAGGCAGATGCTCGGCAGGCCGATCAGGACCGCCGACCACCGGGCCAACATCGTTGGCATGGCCAGGTACTTCAGGTACACCCTGGACCACAAGGTCGTCGGCCTGCAGTACCTGATCGGCATGCTGATCTACTTCTTCACCGGCGGCCTGCTCGCGATCGCGATCAGGACCGAGCTGCTCTCGCCGACCTATCACATCATGAGCGCCGCGACCTACATCGAGGTCGTCGGTGAGCACGGGACCATGATGATGATGATGATGACCTCGGTCATCCTCGGTCCGTTCGGCAACTATCTTGTGCCTTTGATGATCGGCTCGAAGCGGGTCGCGTTCCCGAGAATCGAGGCGCTGTCCTTCTGGCTCACCCCCTGCGCCTTCCTGATCCTGCTGTCCAGCTTCCTGCTCGGCGGGTTCCCCACCGGCTGGACCGGCTACGCGCCACTGTCGATCCAGGCCGGCGAGGGCATGGACTCGTACGCGGTCGCGTTCGGCCTGATGGGCATCTCGATCATCCTGGCCGGGTTCAACATCGTGGTCACGATCATCTGCTACCGGGCGCCGGGCATGCGCTGGTCCCGGCTGCCGATGTTCGTCTGGGCGATGCTCACGACCGGCTTCCTGCTGGTGCTGGCCGCCCCGGTGCTGGTCGGCGGCATGTACATGATCATCACCGACCGCACCGCGCAGACGGCGTTCTTCATCCATCAGCTCGGCGGCAGCTCCTATCTCTATGAGGACCTGTTCTGGTTCTTCGGCCATCCCGAGGTCTATATCCTGGCGCTGCCGGGGTTCGGGATCGTGTGCGAGCTCCTCCCGGTCTTCTGCCGCAAGCCGCTGTTCGGCTACAAGATCGCCGCGGCGGGCATGTTCGGTGTCGCGATCCTCTCGTTCTTCGTCTGGCAGCATCACCTGTTCGTCTCCGGCATGGACCCGGACATGCGGCCGCTGTTCATGCTGACGACGGAGCTGATCTCGATCCCGACGGGGTTCATCTTCCTGGTCGCGATGGGCACCTTCTGGCAGGCGAAGATCCGGCTGACGGTGCCGATGCTGTTCGCCATCGCGTTCTTCGTCAACTTCCTGATCGGCGGCATCTCGGGTGTGTTTCTGTCCGACGTGCCCGCGGACACCACCGCGCACGGCAGCTTCTTCGTGATGGCGCACTTCCACTACACGATCATGGGCGGCCTGATCTTCGCCTTCATCGGCGGCGTCTACTACTGGCTGCCGAAGGTCATGGGGGTCACGCTGAACGAGCGGCTGGGCAAGATCCACTTCTGGACCATGTTCATCGCGTTCAACTGCACGTTCCTGCCGCTGTTCGCGGTCGGGCTGCTCGGGCAGCCGCGCCGGGTCTGGGAGTACGCGGCCGGCCTGCAGACGCTGAACGACTGGGTGTCGATCTCGGCGTTCTGCCTGGGCGGCTCGTTGTGCATCTTCGTCTTCAACTTCGTGATGTCCACCGTGATCTGGCGCAAGCCCGCGCCGCAGAACCCGTGGAACGCCCGCGGCCTGGAGTGGCAGGTTTCCTCGCCGCCGCCAGTCAACAACTTCGCCAACATCCCGGTGGTCTGGGCTGGCCCGTACGAGTATGGCGACCCGGACGCGCTGCCGGTGGCGGACCTGTATCCGCCGGCCGGCGTGATCAGCGGCGCCCTGGTCAGCACGGCAAGCCCGGTAAGCACAGGAACGGAGGCGTGACCGCGCCATGACGGACATCACCCAGCCGGGCAGCGGCGAGACCGCCATCCGGGTCACCGAAGAGGCGGCCTACTATCACGAGGCCGCGCTCAACGCCAACTGGACGGGCTCCAGGCTGGCGATCGGCTCACTGTCGTTCCTGTTCGGAGCGTTCGCGTTCGCCTACTTCTACCTCCAGTCGTCGGACGGGCACTCCGAGTGGCTGCCCAGCTCGACTACCCCGCCGCAGGCCGGGTACGGTGCCGCGATCATGGCCCTGGTGGTGGTGAGCGCGCTGGTCAACACCTTTGGCCTGCAGCGGATCAAGGCGGGAAGCAAGGGCACGTGGATGGTCGCCGGGCTGATCGCCCTGATCGCGGGCCTTGCCGCGGTCGCGCTCACGGTCTGGCAGCTGCTCCACCTGCCGTTCCAGCCCGGCCAATCCGGTTTCGCCAGTGTCTTCGTCGGCTTCTACCCGGTGGCGCTGACGGTCTGGTTCGCCGCGATGATCTGGCTGGAGATCCTGCTCGCCCAGGCGAGGAACATCCCCGCCATCTCCTTCGTGGAACAGCCGCCCACCTACGCGGAAGCGTTCGCGGTGCAGCGGTTCCAGTCGGCGCTGAGTGGCTTCACCACCGTGTGGAACTACCTCGCCATCGTCGCGTTCATATTCTGGCTGCTGTTCTACGTGCGCTGACCCGGCGGCTTGGAGGAATTGATTCACTGTGTCCGCTCTACCGCTCGCGGATGGGCCCGCGATGTACTTCGGCAGCACGATCATGACGTTCGCGCTCCCCTACGGGGCGTTCATTGTGGCTGCCGTCGCGCTGTTCTACCTCTTTAAGGCCAGGCATTCCGGTCCCCGGCTGAGGTGGTCCACCGACAGCGCCGCCCAGGTCGCCTCGGTGACCACCCGGGAGCCGGGTCCCGCTCCGGCGCCGGAAGTGCTCGCGGCCAGCGATGTGGCTTCGGTGGCGCCCGATCCTATTGAAGAGGACATTCTTGCGGAGCATCATGCCCGCTCGACGGAGTCCGCTTCCGAGGAGGCTGCCCCGACGACCGGGACGGCGGCGGAAGAGACAGAAGGCAAGGACGGCGAGGCGGAGTGACCTCCCCTCCCACCGCGCTCCCGGTGCCGTTGGATGCGACGGCACGCCCAGGCCGGGCTCGCCGCGGGCGGTCGTTAAGCGGACGCCCACGGCGGTGGCGGGCGCGCTCATCGCGCTGACCAAGCCCCGCATCATCGAGCTCCTGCTGGTGACCACGGTCCCCACGATGCTGCTGGCCCAGCGCGGCCTTCCGTCACTGCGGCTCGTCCTGGTCACGCTGATCGGCGGTACGCTCGCCGCCGGGAGCGCCAACACGATCAACTGCTACATCGACCGCGACATCGACGCGCTGATGAAGCGCACCTCCCGTCGTCCGCTGGTCAACAAACAGGGCGTCATCACGCCCGCTGTGGCTCTGATCTGGGGCATCGCGCTCGGTGCGGGCGCGACCGCGGTGCTTGGCCTGGCGGCCAACTGGCTGGCGGCCGCGCTGGCCGACGCCGCGATCCTGTTTTACGTTTTCGTCTACACCCTGCTGCTCAAGCGCCGTTCCCCGTCGAACATCGTGATCGGCGGCGCGGCCGGCTGCTTCCCGGTCCTGGTGGGCTGGGCGGCCGTCAAGGGAACGGTCGCGATCCCGGCGATCCTGCTGTTCCTGGTGATCTTCCTCTGGACGCCGCCGCATTTCTGGGCCCTGGCGATGAAGTTCAAGGACGACTATGCCCGCGCGAACGTCCCGATGCTCCCGGTGGTGGCCGCGCCCGCGGTGGTGACCCGCAAGATCGTCATCTACTCGTACGCGATGGTCGCCGCCACCCTCGGCCTGGCACCCTACGCGGGCTGGCTCTACACCGCAGCCGCGCTGGCCCTGGGCGGCTGGTTCCTGATCGAGGCACACCGCCTGCACGCCCAGGTCAGCGCCGTAGCCGCGGCCGCCGGCGTTCCGGCGGCCGATCGCCCCTTCCCGATGCGCCTGTTCCACCTCTCCATCGCCTACCTGACGCTGCTGTTCGCAGCGGTGGCCGTCTGCGCCCTGCTGCCGATCGGCCACTGGTAAGAAGCCCAGAGCCACCCGCCGCCGCGCTGCCCCGTCCCAACAGGGGAAATGCAAAATCCCGGCGCTGCGGGATTTCTGACTGGCCCAGGTGTTCGGGGTGGAGTACCGGCTGGTAAAAATATTAACGCTTTGTTCCCTTTAGGTAAGACTTGTACTAAGTCTCGCCGGCATGTTCTATCTATGTTGAACCGCCGTTTCCCGCATGTAAAGAATGTAAGAAACGGCGGCTGTTCAGCGTAAGACCCCGATCCATCCAGGTCCTGCCCCGGACGCGCACAGTCCCTGTCAGCAGTGGCGGAACGGGTTCGTAGCCACATCCTCCGGAGGTCAATGGTGAGCATACGGAACCTGGTTCGAAGATCAGATCGGAGGCGGGCCAGGCGAGCGCCTGCGTCCCGTCGCGCGGTGGTGAGCCTGCTGGCTGTCGCCGCGCTCGCCGTGACCGCCCTGGTTGCCGGGGTGGGCGCGGCGGTACCCAAGGCGTCGGCCGCGACCTGCGGTACGACCAACGTGGCGCTGAACAAGACCGCGACCGCCTCGTCGTATGAGAACCAGACCACGTACCCGGCGTCGGCCGCGGTTGACGGCAACACCGGGACCCGGTGGTCGTCGGCGTTCTCCGACCCGCAGTGGCTCGAGGTCGACCTCGGTTCGTCGCAGAGCATCTGCTCGGTCGGCCTGGACTGGGAGGCCGCCTACGCGACCGCGTTCCAGATCCAGGTGTCGACCGACAACACGAACTGGACGACGATCTACTCGACCACGACCGGCACCGGCGGCAACCAGACGCTGAGCGTCAGCGGGACCGGCCGGTACATCCGCATGTACGGGACGGCGCGGGCGACCCAGTACGGCTACTCGCTCTGGGAGTTCCAGGTCTACGCCGGCACCGGCGGCGGCGGTACCGGTACCGGCGGGGCACAGATCTCGGCCGGCGGCCCGGCCGCGGCGCCGTTCGTGGCCGACGAGGACTACACCGGCGGCACGGCCACCTCCACCACCAACACGGTCACCACCACCGGCGTGACCAACCCGGCACCGGAGTCGGTCTACCAGCACAACCGCTACGGCAACTTCACCTACACCATCCCCGGCCTCACCGCGGGCGCGAGCTACACGGTGCGGCTGGACTTCGCCGAGACATACTGGACCGCCGCCGGGGACCGCACCTTCAACGTCCTCATCAACGGCACCCAGGTCCTGACCAACTTCGACATCTACGCCACCGCCGGCGGCCAGAACAAGGCAGTAGCCGAATCGTTCACCGCCACCGCCAGCAGCGCCGGCGCGGTCACCATCCAGTTCGTCACGGTCAAGGACAACGCCCAAGTCAACGGGATCGAGGTCTCGCCGGTCGGCGGCGGCGGCGGCACCGGCAACACGGTGACGGTGACCAACCCGGGCGCCCAGACCTGGACCAACGGCACCGCGGCGAGCCTGCAGATCCAGGCCAGTGATTCGGCCTCCGGGCAGACGCTGACCTACTCCGCGACCGGGCTGCCGGCCGGACTGTCGATCAACTCCTCGACCGGGTTGATCTCCGGGACCCCGACCGCGACCGGTACCGGCAGCACCACGGTGACCGTCAAGGACACCACCGGCGCGTCCGGCTCGGCCACGTTCAGCTGGACCGTCAACGCTGCGGCGGCCGGCTGCGTCGGCGGATCAAACCAGCCCAACTTCGGGCCGAACGTGGTCATCTACAACCCGAGCGAGTCGGCCACGACCATCAACAACTCGCTGAGCAGCATCTTCAACACGCAGAAGCTGAACCAGTTCGGCACCCAGCGCTACGCCGAGCTGTTCGATCCGGGCACCTACACCGGCATCGATGACAACGTCGGCTACTACACGTCGGTCCAGGGCCTCGGGCAGAACCCCAGCTCGGTCGCACTGAACGACAGCGACGTCACCGTTGACTCCTTCGACGGCACCGGCAACGCGACCGACAACTTCTGGCGCAGCGCCGAAAACATGGAGATCACGCCCTCCGCCGGCAGCGACCGCTGGGCCGTCGCCCAGGCCGGCCCGTTCGAGCGGATGGACGTCAACGGCGGCCTCGAGCTGTACCCGGCCAGCTACGGCTATGCCAGCGGCGGTTACATCGCCGACAGCATCGTCACCGGCCAGGCGTCCAGCGTGTCCCAGCAGCAGTACTACACCAAGGACAGCACCCTCGGGAGCTGGTCCGGCTCGGTGTGGAACATGGTGTTCTCCGGCGTGAACGGTGCGCCCGCGCAGAGCTACCCGACCCCGCCGATGACCACGCTGGCCACCACCCCGGTCGCCCGCGACATCCCCTACCTCTACGTCGACAGCAGCGGCAACTACAACGTGTTCGAGCCGAGCCTGCGGACCAACGCCGTCGGCCCGAGCTGGTCGCCCACCAGCAACACTCCCGGCACCAGCGTCGCCGATGAGCACGTTCTTCGTCGCCACCCCGTCCAACACCGCCGCGCAGATCAACTCGGCCCTGGCCGAGGGTTGCAACCTGCTCTTCACCCCCGGCGTCTACTCCATCAACCAGACGCTCAACGTCAACAACCCGAACACCGTCGTGCTCGGCCTCGGCTTCCCGACCCTCATCCCGACCGGCGGCGTGGACACCATGCACATCGCTGACGTGGATGGCGTGCGGCTCCAGGGCCTGCTGTTCGACGCCGGCACCACCAACTCCAACACGCTGCTGCAGGTTGGCCCGCAGGCTCGTCCGCGAGCCACGCGAGCAACCCGACCTCGATCCAGGACGTCTTCTTCCGGATCGGCGGCGACATCGCCGGCCAGGCCACCAACAGCCTGGTCGTCAACTCCAACAACACCCTGGTGGATGACATCTGGGCCTGGCGCGCCGACCACGGCAACTCGGGCACCGTCGGCTGGACCGTCAACACGGCCCAGCACGGCCTCGTCGTCAACGGCAACAACGTCCTGGCGACCGGCCTCTTCGTCGAGCACTACCAGAACTACGACGTCCAGTGGTTCGGCAACGGCGGCGAGACGATCTTCTTCCAGAACGAGATGCCCTACGACCCGCCAAACCAGGCGGCCTGGATGAACGGCACATCGGACGGATACGCGGCCTACGAGGTCGGTCCGAACGTCACCACTCATCAGGCGTACGGGCTCGGCAGTTACTGCTACTTCGACGTCAATACGGCGGTGGTCGCCGACCATGCCTTCGAGGCGCCGGACGTTCCTGGTGTCCAGTTCCACGACCTCCTCACCGTGTCGCTGGGCAACGTCGGCACGATCGAGCACGTCATCAACGAAGTCGGCGCGGCAACCCCAACCAACACAACCCCGTCCACCGTCACGAGCTACCCGTAACCCTCGCGTCGAGACCAACGTGACGAGCTCTCCGTAACCCGGTCGTGCTCGCCGCAAAAACCACATCCCCAACGAGTGAGTGCCCCCGCCTCCCGCGCCTCATAGCCCCCCGCTGAGGGTGGCAGGCGCGGGGCACCACTCCACCCCGTCGCCCCCGCGGCCGCCGCCCCCCCGCGGCCGCGGGGGCGGCCCTTTTTCCGGCAGCCCCGCCCTAGCCCGTGCTCCCGTGTGTCACCTACGCCAATGACCCGCTGAGCGGGATAGGCGGAGAGTGTCGGTTATGGGGTGAATGTCGCGGCGGGGAGGCGGACGACGGCGCGCAGGCCGGGCTCGGGGGCCGCGTTGGCCTCCAGGTGGGCGGTGCCGCCGTACGCCTGCGCCGTTGCGCGGACAATGGCCAGCCCCAGCCCCGCGCCGCCGGCATCGTCGCCGCAGCGGCTGCGCGCGTCGTCAAGGCGGGCAAACCGGTCGAAGGCCCGCTCCCGGTCGGCCTCCGCAATGCCGGGGCCGTCGTCGGTGACCGTGAGCTCGGTCCATTCGCCGGACCGGCTGACCGAGACCGCGACCGACGACTTCGCGTAGCGCACCGCGTTGTCGATCAGGTTGACCAGCAGGCGGTCAAGGCGGTCCGCGGTTTACCGCTACTTCCGCCACTTCTTCGCGCTCTCCGGCTCTGACCTGCGTCCCGGCGCAGCCGGTTCGGGTGGCAGCACGGTCACCGGGACCCGGGCGTCGGCGTAGCGCGTGACGACGGCGCAGGCCAGTGAGCCCAGATCGATCAGCTCGGCCCTGGCCGCCGGTGTCGCCCAGGTCGGCCTGCTCGTCCAGGCGGGCTAGCAGCAGCAGGTCCTCGGCCAGCCGGGCGAGGCGCAGCACGTCCGCGTGCACGTCGCGCGCCGTCGACGCCCAGTCCTGCCCGGACGGGTGGTCGAGGGCCACCTCGAGCTGGGTGCGGATCGACGCGATGGGCGAGCGCAGCTCGTGCGCGGTGTCGGAGACGAGGGAGCGCTGCCGCTGCTGGGCGGCGGCGAGCCGGGACAGCATGTCGTTGAGCGTCAGCGCCAGCAGCCGGACCTCGTCGCGCGCCTCGCGGCACCGGCAGGTCGGCCGCCACCCCGGCCCCGCTGACGCGGGCCGCGCCCCGCCGGAGCAGGGTCGATCGGGCGCAGGGTGGAGCCGACGGCGAGCCAGATCGCCCCGATGAACACGATGAACAGCACCGGCGTGCCGAAGATCAGCGCGTGCGCCACCACCGTCAGGCTGTCGGCGGCGGAGCTGTAGGGCACGGCCGCGATCACCAGCTCGCCGCCCGCGGCGCGCACCACCGCGACCCGCAGCAGCGACGGCATGTCGAAGGGCGCCCCGTGCACTTCGACCGCCGTGTCGCCGTTCGCCAGCGCCGCCGCCTGCGGCGGTGCCACGATCGGGACCAGCCGGTCCGCGCCGGGCGAAACGTTGACGATCCGCCCCGAGGGGCTCGAGCACCTGAATGGTGACGGTCCCGGCGGCGACCGGCACCGGGTCGGGCAGCCGGTTCGCGTTGATGAGCGCGGCGACCTCGGCCGCGCCGGATCGCGCGGTGTCGTCCACCGACCGGGTGAGCGAGTCCCGCAGCGTGTTGAGCAGCAGCAGGTCGCCCGCGATCAGCGCGACCAGCAGGCCGAGGGCGGCGATGAGCGTGACCCGGCCGCGCAGACCGCGCCGCCGCCACCAGCGCACGAGCAGCGGCCCGAGGCCGTGCCGCAGCCACCACCGGCCGAGCGGTCCGGCCGTGGTGAACCGCCGGGCCGCGCCGGGCCAGCTGGTGGCCTGCCCGGCCCGGTCTGAGCGGGCGCCTGCGGCGGTTAGCCACCGTCGGCCGCCAGCAGGTACCCGGCCCCGCGCACCGTTTTCACCGCCGCGCGGCCGAACGGCGCGTCGATCTTGCGCCGCAGGTACCCGACGTAGACCTCGACCACGTTGAGGTCGGCGATCTCGTCCGGGTCGTCCCAGACGTGCGAGAGCAGCTCGGCCTTGGAGACAACCTCGCCGCAGTGCCGCATCAGGTACTCGAGCACGGCGAACTCGCGGGCCGTGAGCTCCACCACCGCCGAACCGCGCTGCACCGAACGCGACCCGGGGTCGAGCGACAGGTCCCCGGCCCGCAGCACGGCCGGCCGGGGCACCGCCCCCCGGCGCAGCAGCGCCCGCAGCCGCGCCGCCAGCACGACGTAGGAGAACGGCTTGACCAGGTAGTCGTCGGCGCCGAGGTCGAGCCCGTCGGCCAGGTCGTACTCCCCGTCCTTGGCCGAAAGGAACAGCAGCGGTACCCAGTTCTCCTCCGCCCGCAGCTGCGTGCAGACGCTGTAGCCGGACATGCCCGGCAGCATGATGTCGAGCACGACGCCGTCATAGCCGCCCTCGCGGGCCATGTGCAGCCCGCTGACCCCGTCAAAGGCCAGGTCAACGGCGAACCCCGACGCCTCAAGTCCGCGTTTCACGGCGGCGGCGAGCCGCCGCTCGTCTTCAACGACAAGCACGCGCATGGGTACAGTGTCGCCGAGGGCGGCGAGCAACCGAACCGGTTCTCAGCGCTGTCACAGTGTGGCAGGGGCAGAGTGAGTCCTTAGATGCGTGAGGAGGAGACATGCCAGTGAAACTCTCCCGGCGGGCCCGGTGGGCGGTGCCGGCCACCGCGGTGGCCGTCACGGCCGCGGTCGTCGTCGGGCTGCAGATCCCCGGTGCCCAGGCCGCGCCCAACCTGCCCGCCCGCACGCCGGCCCAGCTGCTGGCCGAGGTGAGCAGCGACGCGGCCCTCCCGCCGCTGACCGGCACCATGGTGGAGGCGACCTCGCTCGGCCTGCCGCAGTTGCCGCAGGCGGGCAACCCGACCTCGCTCTCCTCGCTGATCACCGGCTCGCACACGATCAAGATCTACTACCAGGACGCCAAGCACTTCCGGCTGGCGATCCCGCAGCCGGAGTCCGAGATCGACGTCATCAGGAACGGCTCCACCGCCTGGCTCTGGAACTCCGCCGAGAACTCGGTCACCAAGTTCGAGCTGCCCGGCCAGCGGCAAGGACAGGCAGCCGCAACAGAAGCTCCCGACCCCGCCGCTCACCCCCCAGCAGGCCGCCAACGCGGTGCTCAAGGCGGTCGGCAAGACCACCGTCGTTTCCGTCGAGGCCAACGTCATGGTGGCGGGCGAGCCCTGCCTACCAGCTTGTCCTCGCGCCGAAGGACGACCGCTCGCTGATCGGCAAGGTGACGATCGCGATCGACGGCAAGTACGGCGTGCCGCTGCGCGTCCAGGTATTCGCCAAGGGCGCGGCCAGCCCCGCGTTCCAGTTCGGCTACACCGCGCTCCAGTTCGTGGCCCCGGCCTCGGCCAACTACGACTTCACCCCGCCGCCCGGCGCGTCGGTCACCGTCGAGAACCTGGCCGGCCACAGCGGCAAGCCCGGCGCCGGCCAGCAGCCGGGGACCAGCGGCTTCGGCGTCTACGGCAGCAGCTGGCTCTCGGTCGCGAGCTCCCGCAGAAAGATCTAATGCAGGGACTTGGAACGGACGTGCTTCCTCCGGCACCGCCCCGGCTAGCGGCGGCTCCAGCCCGGCCGGCGTGATGGGCGGCGACTCGCAGGCCGTGCTGAGCGCCCTGATCGGGTCGGCCAAGCCAGTGCACGGCGCCTGGGGGAGCGGCACCCTGCTGACCACCAGCCTGTTCTCGGTGCTGATGACCGGCGGCGAGGTCTACATCGGCGCGGTCGAGCCGAGCGTCCTGTACGCAGCCGTGGGCCACGCATCCTGATGACGACCGCCGCGGCGTATAGCCCGGAGCTGGCCATCGCCAGCTCCGGGCTGACCAAGCGGTTCCGCGGCGGCCAGCTGGCGGTCGACCACCTGGACCTGGCGGTGCCCAGGGGCGCGGTCTACGGGTTCCTCGGCCCGAACGGCTCGGGCAAGACCACCACCATCCGCATGCTGCTCGGCCTCGCCTTCCCGACCAGCGGGTCGGCGCAGGTGCTGGGCGTGGACATGCCCGACGGCGCGGTCCGGGTGCTCTCCCGCGTCGGTTCGCTGGTGGAAGGCCCGGCGTTCTACCCGTACCTGTCCGGCTGGGACAACCTGGCCCGCTACGACGCCGCCGACCGCTCGGTCTCCGGCGGCACCGCGAAGGCCAGGATCGGCGCGGCCCTGGACCGCGTCGGCCTGACCGCCGCGGCCAAGAAGAAGTTCCGCAACTACTCCCTGGGCATGAAGCAGCGCCTGGCCATCGCGGCGGCCCTGCTCACCCCGCGTGACCTGATCGTCCTCGACGAGCCGACCAACGGCCTTGACCCGCAAGGGACCCGCGAGGTCCGGCACGCTGGTGCGGCAGATAGCCGCGGACGGGATCACCGTGTTCGTCTCGTCGCATCTGCTGGCCGAGATCGAGCAGGTCTCCACCCACGTCGGGGTGATGCGCACCGGCAAGCTGGTCTTCCAGGGCGAGCTGGCCGAGCTCCGCCGCACCGCCGCCCCCCGCGTCGCGGTCCGCACCCCCGACCTGGCGGCGGCGGCCGAGGTGCTGAAGAAGCTCGGCCTGGCCGATCCGGTAGCGGGCGATGACGCGGTCACCGCCGAGCTGGGCGACGTCCCGCCGGAGCGGGTCACCGCCGAGCTGGTCCACGCCGGCGTCGCCGTCCGCGCCCTCACGGTGGAATCCCCGAGCCTGGAAGACCTCTTCGTCGGCCTGACCGGGGAGGGCTTCGATGTCGAACGCTGACGGGCAAGACGCTGCCGCCGACCTGCGCCACGTCGGTCCGCCGCAGTCCCGACCGGTGGCAGCGCACCCCGCCAGTCACCACCTCGCTCCGGGACCGCCTGCCGGGCGGCATTTCCCGGTCATGCGCTTCTTCGGCAACGAGCTGCGGGTCACCTTCTTCCGCCGCCGCAACCAGCTGCTGCTTCTGGTCGCCGCGCTGTTCCCGCTGCTGATCGGGATCGGCCTGAAGGCGGCCGCGCCGCATGGCGGCGGCGGGAACGGGCCGAGCTCAGGCGGCGCCGCGTTCTTCAACCAGCTCGCGGGCAACGGCGTGTTCCTCACCTTCATCGCGCTGTCGCTGCTGCTGATCCTGGTGCTGCCGGTGGTGGTGGCGGTCGTGGCGGGCGACTCGATCGCGGGTGAGGCGGGCTACGGCACCCTGCGCTACCTGCTCACGGTCCCGGCCGGCCGGACCAGGCTGCTGCTGGTCAAGTACGCCATGATCGTCGTGTGGTGCTTGGCGGCGGTTTTCATCGTCTCCGCGGTCGCGCTCGCCGTGGGCGCGGTCTTCTTTCCCGTCGGCCCGGTGACCCTGCTCTCCGGCACGACCGTCTCGCTCGGCGGCCGGCCTGGTCCGGGTGCTCTGGGTGACGCTCTACATCTGCGCGGCGATGGCCGCGGTGGGCGCGATCGGCCTGGCGATCTCGACGTTCACCGAGCACGCGATCGGCGCCATCGCGGCGCTGATGATCCTCATCGTCGCGAGCGAAGTGGTCGACAACATCCCCCAGTTCGCCAGCGTGGCGCCGTACCTGCCCACGCACTGGTGGAACTCCTTCGACGCCCTGCTCCGCACCCCCGTTGACACCACCACCCTGTGGCACGGCCTGTTGTCGTTCCTCGTCTACGCGGTCATCTTCGTCCTCATCGCCTGGGCCCGCTTCACCTCCTCGGACGTAACGAGTTAGACACACAGGGAACCCGGCATTCCTCCCTGGTCGTTGGACTGTCAGGCTGGTCTGCCGATAGCGGCGGATGCCCTTCCGTCTCGTCGGCATCGATGGCCTGGACAGATAGGACCCGGGTCTCATGCGTGTTGTGGACATCGTCATTACGGTTGGCTGGCTCGTCTTCTGGATCTTCTGGCTCGCGGCTTCCGCCACCGCGAAAGCCGGCCGGAGCAACTGGACCCGCTTTGCCGGATTCCGGGTCGCGATCATCGTCATTGTCCTTGCTCCTGCTGCGGCTGGGAGTTCTCAAGGGGCACGGGGCTGCCACGACCGACCCATGGCTGTGGGGCATAGGCCTGGCCGCCTGGGCGCTGGGACTGGGGCTGGCCATCTGGGCCAGGATCTATATCGGCCGCAACTGGGGCATGCCGATGTCGCAGAAGGCCGAGCCGGAACTGGTGACCACCGGCCCCTACCATCGCGTCCGGCATCCCATTTACTCAGGCATCATGCTCGCGCTGATCGGCACCGCGATCGCCATCAGCCTGTACTGGCTCATCGCGGTGGCTGCTGATCAGCGGCTACTTCATCTACAGCGCGATCAGGGAAGAGCGCTACCTGGCCGGCCAGTTCCCCGACACCTATCCCGGCTACAAGGCACTCGACCAAGATGCTGATCCCCTTCATCTTCTAATCGCCGCAAGAGCAATCATGATCGCCGCGAGAGCCGCCGAGCTGCTCCTCGACCACCAGCACCCGCGTGCTCTAGGCTTGCGCAGTGAACGAAACTCACCTCCGGTATCTGGCCAGCCCGGAGTGGGCCGTCACCGTGCGCGACGAGCTGTTGCCGTGGGTGCTGGGGTCTGCGGACCTCGGAGACGATTGCCTGGAGGTTGGCCCCGGCCCCGGGGTCACAACCGACCTTTTGCGGGCCCGCGCTCTTCGGCTGACGGCGGTGGAGCTCGACCCGGCGTTGGCCCAAGCTCTCGCTGATCGCCTGGCAGGAACCAACGCGGAGGTGGTGAACGCCGACGCCACGAATATGCCCTTTGAGGCGGACCGCTTCTCCGGCGCGGTCTGCCTCACCATGCTCCACCACGTACCATCCGCTGCGCTCCAAGACCGCCTCTTCGCCGAGGTCGCCCGCGTCTTGCGCCCCGGAGCCACGCTCCTCGGATCCGACAGCATCGAGGCTCCGGAGGTTCGGGCCGGACACGTTGACGATATTTTCGTCCCCGTCGACCCCGATCAGCTGGGCCGTCGCCTCGTAGCAGCGGGCTTCGAACAACCTGAGGTGGAGACGAAGGCGACGCA
>CAVQOE010000037.1:0-12375 GCA_963714295.1 uncultured Actinomycetota bacterium
TTACTCTGGTGACCGCGTGAATTCCATGATCCAGTTGGTGATCCAGGTCCGTTCCCGTCGACCGAGAACGCCTGCTCCCAGCGGCGGAGTCGGCGGTGATGTCCGACCAGACGAAACGGGCGCGGATGTCCTTGCCGTCGTAGGTGTCATCGCCGTAGAACTCGCCCCGGCCGTCGGCGAACCGGCCGACGACCGGCGGGAACAGCGTTTGGGGCTGCTGGACTACCTGCGCGTGCCCTACTGCAGCGGCGTCGCCGCGTCTGCCATCGCGGCGGACAAGATCCTGTGCAAGCGGCACATGGAAGCCCTCGCGGTGCTGGTCTTCTCGGGCGTGATCGACGACTTCGTGATCGTCGACCTGCTCTCCTCGAGCGCGGGCAACACCCCGATGTCCGTGATCATCTACTCCACCCAGCACGGCGGCAACGGCGGGCCCGCGCTCAACGCGCTCGGCTCCATCATGCTGGCGATGTCGCTGATCATCGTGATCGTCGGCTACCTCGGCTACCGCCTCCTCAGCCGCGGTGAGGGCGGTAACGGCCTGGCCGCCCTCACCGCCATCTCCGGCGAAGGCTGACACCGCCTGAGGTCAGCTTGGCCAGTAGGAGCAGCGAACCCCGGTGCGGACCGCCTGGCTCAGATGGTCGCCGATGGCCGGATGAGCCTCGGTGATGCGGGCCAGCGCCCGGCGGATCGCCTTGCCAACCGCCACCCGGGCCCGTTCCGGCTGGTCAGGGAAGGACCGGGTGCGCCCGCCGAACCCGGCCGCGCTGGCCAGCTGAGCGGTCAGCCAGTCCCGTTCGTCGCGCGCGCTCGCCGCTCGGGCGGAGTCGGCCGATTCCTGCTGGTCAATCTCGGCCTCCAGGCGATTCAGCCGCTTCTTGTACTCGCCGATCGCATCACGGTCCAGGACCGGATGCGCCGATCCCAGGTCGCTGACGGCACTGCTCAGCCCGGCCAGCCCGGCCACCAGATCGACGGCCAGAATTTCCTGGCGCGGGTTGTCGATGAGCACCGCGAGGTGGGCCATCCCGACGCTGTCATCGACCAGCACACTGTGATTGCGCAGGGTCAGCCGCCATTTCCGGCCGACCCGGCTGCACTCCGCGACCATGTCAGCAGGCCCGGGCTCGGGGCTGCCGGCGACGTGACCGAGACCGAGCTCGGCGGCCTCGCGCGCGGCTAGATCGAGCTCGCGCCTGGCCGCGTCCGCGTCCGATGGCAGCTTGCGGCGCGCGTACGCCTGCGCCAGCCGCCGCCGGGAAGCCAGGACTCCCGGCCAGTGCGCGAGAGCGAGATTGCGCTGGACGGCGGCGCGCAGATGATCGATCGCCCGGTCCACGTGCCCCGAGGTCAGCGAGGCGACCCCGAGGGCGTGCTCAGTCGACCCGAAGCAGGTGATGCCGAGGCTGCCGACCATCGGCAGGTGAGCATACGGACGGAGCAGCTCGTAGGCGCGGGCGGCGACGTCCGCATCGTCGAGCAGGAACGCGGCCTCGACGATTCCGTTCATCGTCACCAGCCAGCTGCTTGAGCGCGCCAGGTTGCCGAGGCCGCCGCCCGCATAGGACGGCCAGCGAGCTGGCGGCCGTGCGCCGGTCGCCGCTCAGCGCCGCGGCGACGGCCAGCGCGGCGACCGACGAATCGTCCACCGAGGACAGGCCCGGGGAGTGCGCCTGAGCCTGAAGCATCGGCAGCAGCTCAGTGAGGCGACCCTGATACCAACGGATCGTCACTAGCTGCGCGCCGGGCCACCATTCATTGTCGATATCGCCCGCCGCCGCGCCTTTCTTGGCGCAGCTGGCGACCAGGGCCTCGGCTTCGTCGAAACGGCCGGCCCGAATGGCGAGCATCACATCGATCGCGGTGACTACGAACCCGATCGCCAGATGATCATGCTCGGTGAGATGGTCTCGCAGTTCGCCAAGGAGACGTTCGGCGTGCGGGTCGCCCTCGGCAAAGGAATCGGCCGTGCGCCACAGCAGGCCCATCAGCAAATCCCCGCGGCGTTCAGTGCGAAAGCTCGTCTTGATGAGATCGGCCGCCAGTTCTCGCCGCAGCCGGACATCATCGGGATCGAGCAGGCAGTGATGGGCGAGGCTGAGGGCCTCCGCCAGAAGAACTGGGTCCGGGTCGGGGCCCGCCCGTATCTCATCAAGCACGGCCATGATCGCTCCATGCTGACCGTGGCGGTAATCGGCCTCCGCTGCCAGTCGGCCGCGGACCCGAAGCGCGAGCGGAGTGTCGCGCCTTAAGCAGCGGAAGGACATGCTGAAGCCGGGCTTCTAGTTGCGCCGCGCCGGAAACCGTCCGTCGCTCGCTTACCCACAGCCCGGCCAGGCCGAGGGCAGCCTCTGCCATCGCGGGCACGTCGCTGGCCGCCACCGCAAGCTGGTAGGCCCGCTCGAAGTTACGTCGGCTTGCGTGCAGGTCGCCATCGATGTGCAACGCGCGATTCCCGCAGGAGAGGGCTGACTCAAGCTCATCCGCACGAAATGCGACAGAATCCGCCGAGGATCGGCCTCGCTCGTCATGTTCTGAATGGTATTCGCCGCGCCCTGAACCGTCGAGACTTCGGATGGAACGGGATGGCACTGAATGGACCGCCCCTTTTCTGTAAGGCCGCTCATCAGTGAATAGCGCCTGCCGGTTCGGCAGCGCTGCCCTTCAACATCAAGGGGGACCTCATGTCGCTCCGCGACGCAATGCGCGATTCGGCCGTTCCGTACCTCGAGCCAGGCGAGCTGGTCCAGGCAGTGATCGGAGCGCAGACTGCCAGCCAGTAGCTGGCGGCGATCACCGGCATCTTCGTGTTCCTCGGCCTCAACCATTACCGCATCTTGGCGGTCACGCCGACCAGGATCGTGGTGCTCGACGCGGGCAAGGCGAGCCTGAAAAAGGCCCGCGGCGTGGTCACCGAGCTGCCGCGGTCGACCCGGCTAGGCCCGGCCACCGGCATGTGGCACCAGATCCCGGCCGGCCGGGAGACGCTCCGGGTGCACCGGCGGTTCTTCAAGGACATCGAGATCGCCGACAGCGTCATCACCGCCACCGCGTGACCCCCAGGAGAGACAATGCATAACTTCCTGTTCTCACGCGTCCTCGCAGCCGCGCTACGCCTCCCGCGACAGCTCAAGGGCCTTCCCCGCAGCGGCAGCCGAATCGCAGCGGTCTCGCTCTGCGCCGCCGCCGTGGCCGTGCTCGGGGCGGCCGGGATGAGCGCCGGAACCGGCGCGACGGCACAGGCGGCGACCGCCCAGGTGTCGCCAAGCCCGGGTTCCACGGGCGCCTGGTATGAGATCTACGCGCCACTGATCGACCACTCCGGCTACTACCGGTGCCTGGACGTGCCCGAGGCGTCCGTTCAGCCCGATCAGGCCGTGCAGACGTACCACTGTCACGGCTACGCTTCCAACGGCGCCAACCAGCGCTGGCGGTTCTGGCCGAACGCTGACGGCTCGTACCAGATCCAGAACGTGAACAGCCAGCTGTGCCTGCAGATGCCGCTATACGGGAACCAGCCAGAGTATCAGGCCGACTGCGACGGCATCCCGGAGGATGACTGGCAGATTATCTCCAGCAACGGCACCCAGTTCGTGCTGGACAACGTGGCAGTGAACGGGGTATGCGCGACCGTGTCCAACTTCTCTGGCGATTCGAGCACTCTCGTGAAACAGGCCTGCAATCTGGGCAACGCCCAGGAGCTTTGGGAGCTGGGCTAGCCTCGGCGCGCCCGGCCTGGCATCCGGTGCCGGGCCGGGCACCGTCGGCGGCTCTGGTCCGTGATCTCCTCGGGAGGACGGCTTCGAGGCTGAGACCATCCCTGAGTAATCTTCTCGAGCGTCTGCCAGATCGTCCGCAGTCTGCTCGCCTGCCTGATGATGATGGGCCGAGGTGAGGTGTCCAAGGATGCCGAACTGCTAGTCCTCCGGCGTGAGAACGCGGTGCTGCGCCGCCAGGCCGGCCGGGTGCGCTACCAGCCGGGCTACCGGCTGTGGCCGTACCACACCCTTGGCCAGCTCGCACCGGGCCAAACCCACGCCCGGCCACTTCCTTGGATGGCGTCAGGAGCGCCCGGGCGTGAGTGAGGACCAGCGGGTCAATCCTGAGCGATGCATCGGCTGCCGCCCGGTCTGGCGCTTGCCGGCGCTGTCAAGAGAGGCCAACGTCAGCATTAGTCCCGGCCCGCCTGCTGTGCGGCGGCCTCCAGCCGGGTCGTGCTGTTGGGCCGCTGATCGCTGGTAGTGGCTGCCTCACCGGGCGAGCGCATTGACGACCGCAGGCCGAATGTCCACTGCTTATCCCGCGTTGCGGGGTCGTCGTAGTCCAAGTTAGGCCACAGGAGCGCGAACGCCTCCCGCTCGGTGAAGGGCCTTTCCGCGCCGAAGTGATCGAAGAGCTGCTTGGCGTTCTTCTGGTTCGTTGCCTCTGTTGCCATGCCTTGCCTTCTGTTGGTGCGTGAGCGCGGCGGGTGCCGGGCCATCGTGCCGGGCCAAAGGAGTAATCGGCTCGCCGCGGGGTTGCGCTCTTCCTGTTCAGGCTGCCGCGCTGCCGCTGAGCCGTGAAAGTGCGGTGAGGGCGGGATAAGTATCCGGTGAGGCGTGCAGAGCCCGGTAGTGGCAGGAGCAGTAGCTGACCGCACGCTGCCTGGTTAGTTCAGCGAAACAGGGATTCTGCCTAAGGAAGGCCGACAGGCTGTCCTGCATCGCCGGCCGGGCGGGCAGCGCCGTCCGCGTGAACCTCTCGATGTCGGCGCAGATCTGGATGACGTGCTCGCCGAGGATCTGCACGACGAATGGGGCGGTCCACGGCTCGTCGAAGTCCAGTACCGTGCCGAGCGCCCGCTGGCGGACGAGGCCGTCATGGTGCCTGGAGTAGATGGCCGCGCTCACGGCCTGTTCCGTGCGGCTCAGTGCGCTGGAGTAGTGCGCGGGAGGTGCGGGGTTGTAGACCCGGTACGGGATCACGACGGCCTCGCCGGCCACGACAAGGCTGGCCCAGGCATGCGAGTTGCTCGTGGTCGCTGGCCCGGACGGGGCGAGGCGAGCCGCGGGAAGCGACTGCACGACGCTGGCGACGACCGGTGCCAGCCGGGCCGGGAAGGCCCGGGCGAGGCTCGCACTCACCCGGGCATCGTACTGGCGGGGAACCCGGACTCGCCCCGGCGAAAGACGCGCGCGAGCGACAGGGCGCCCTCTTCGGCGGCCGGTATCAACAGTCTGGCTAGGCAGCCGGGCTGACCTCGAACACGGTGACGTGCGGCACCGCCGGTAGCAAGCCCTCGGGGGTGTCGTCCCGGGCCAGGCCCATGTCGACCAGCAAGGACGTCACCGGGCGGTTCTTGTGTTCGCCAGTGGCGAGGATCACCCTGGGCTTGACCGCGGCGTAGGCGATCACCACCCGGTGCTTGACGTCGCGGTCGGTTACCTCGGTGAGGGTGACCTCGGTGTCGGTGCCGTCGTAGCTGAGCGTGCCCCGGCCGTCGGCGCGGCGGATGTCCCGCGTGTGCCCCCGGCGCGGGGCGATATCGAGCAGGTAGCGTCGGCCGTAGTGCCTCGTCCTGCAGTGCGATGCTGATGCTGGCGGCCTCGGGCGCGAGCGAGCCGGACAGGTAATTGATCAGCCAGGCCAGGATGTCGGCCTTCCCGTTCTCTGGTCCGATCTCAGCCGTGGCGGCTAGGGCTTCAGCCGCGAGCTGGCCGGGACGAGGTCCTGGCAGTTCCGCCAGGACCGCGTTACAAGCCAGTGCGTGCTCGTCGGCCTCGTCGGCTGCGGCGCCGCGCCCCCTCGCCGGCGGGCGAATCTCCGAGCCCTGATAGCATCGGCCACGATCTGACCACGGGATACGAGGGATCGCGGTGAGCGACGCGGAAGCGTGGAAGCCGGGGCAAGACACGCAGGCGGTCGCGACGGCGCGCCTTCAGGGACAGGACCCGGACAAGATCCACTGCCCTGCCTGGGGAGTTATCGGTAACCTCGGCGACAGTATCTGCTACGCCGGCGTCCCCGCGAAGGTCGAGGCGATCCAGGCCGAGCTGCGCCGCCGCGTCGTCGGTGCTGATCTCCCGGTGCGGGTAATCGCGCCCGGCTTCGCCGGCGGGATCTCCGACGGGCAGCGCAACGGCACGCCGGAGATGCGGTACTCGCTGATCGGCCGCGAGACCACCAACGACGGTGTCTGCCTCCACCTCGAAGGGAGCGACCTGCGCGGCGTGATCGCCGTGGTCGCCTGTGACAAGCCCCCGGTCGGGACCCTCGCCGCGATCCTCGAGCGCAACGTCCCCGCGGTGATCATGTCCGACGGCTCGATCCGCCCCGGCATCGACTCCCGGACCGGCGAGCCGATCGACATCGTCTCCTGCTTTCAGGCGGCGACGGAGCCACCGGAGGAGCGGCGGCGGATCGCGCTTGAGGCCTCGCCCGGTCACGGCAGCTGCGGCGGCATGTTCACCTACAACACCATGCAGTCGTTCATCGCGACCTGCGGCATGGAGCCGCTGCACATGGTGGGCCCGGCGTCGGAGGATCGCCGCCGCATCGAGGAGTTCCCCGCCCAGCTGCTCGACGCGCTGCAGGTGCTCGCCGGGCGCGACATCCGGCCTCGGGACATCGTCACCCCGGCGTCGCTGCGCAACGCCACCCTGGTGGCCATCGCGATGGGCGGTTCCACCAACGTCGTGCTCCACGCGCCCGAGCTGGCACGCGCCGCGGGCATCGACTACTGGCGCGAGGTGATCACGCAGGATGAGTTCAATCGCGTGTCGCGCACGCTGCCCGTGCTGGTGAACGCGCGGCCCTTCGGCCGGTACTCCATGGTCGACATCGACGCGAAGGGCGGCCTGCCCGTGATCGTGCGCGAGCTGCTGGACGCGGGCTTGCTCGACGGCAGCTGCGTGACCTGCACCGGTGAGACGCTCGCGGGCCAGGTCGCACGGCTCCGCCCGCCCGCCCCTGACGGCGACGTCATCTATTCGCTGTCGGCGCCGTTCAAGCCGACGGGCGGCCTGCGGTTGCTCCGCGGCAACCTCGCGCCCGGCGGCGCCGCGGTGATCAAGCTGGCCGGGGTCGAGGGCGGCATGGAGGACGGCCGGTTCGCCGGCCGCGCCCGCGTCTTCGACAGCGAGCAGGCGCTGATCGAGGCACTGGCCACGACGCCGGAGCGGTTCCAGGACCGCGACATGGTAGTGATCCGGTACGAGGGGCCGCGCGGCGCTCCGGGGATGCCGGAGATGCTCGATCCCACCTCGCGGATCACCGCGCTGTGCCGGCGACGCGGCATCACCATCGCGCTGATGACCGACGCCCGGTTCTCGGGCGGGTCGGTGGGGCTGGTCATCGGCCACGTGTCGCCCGAGGCGGCGCTGGGCGGCCCGATCGCGCTCATCGAGGACGGCGACACGATCGTCGTGGACGTGAACCAGGACACCCTTGACTGCACCCAGCTCGAGGACGCGGCGACAGCGGCCGCGCGCCGCGCGCGGTGGGATGCCGAGGCGGAGCGCAATGGCGGGACCCACCCACTGGTCCGGCCGGCCGACACTCGACTGCTCCGGCGGATGCGCGCCTGGGCTCTGCCCCCGATCCAGGGCGCCGGGCTGTCGGACGTTGTGCCTTTGGGATCCCCGGACCGGCTGGACGACACGCGCTTCACCAGCTGATTCGCGGCCGGGCCGAGATCTGAGACCCTGCTGCTCTTACCCCGGGCCGGAGCGCGTTCGCGCGGTCAGCCTCAGGCGGAGCCTTTGAAGACGCTCCCGATCCGGGCGCCAACGCGTCGTTACGTGATCACCCGTCCGAGACCTCGGTAAGGCGGTTTTCCAGGTAGCGGCGCTCGGAATCGGTGCCGGCCAGTTCGATGGCCGTGCGGTAGGCGTCCGCTGCCTCGGCCGGGCGCCCGAGGCGGCGCAGGAAGTCGGCGCGCACCGCCGGGAGAAGGTGGTAGCCGGGCAGTTCGCCGCGGGCGGCCAGGTCGTCGGCGATGGCGAGGCCGGCGGCGGGACCGTCGGCCATGCCCACGGCGACGGCGCGGTTGAGTTCCACCACCGGGGAGGGCAGCAGCAGGGCGAGCTGCGCGTACAGCCGGGCGATGGCGGCCCAGTCGGTGTCCTCGGGGCGGGCGGCGCTGGCGTGGCAGGCGGCGATCTCGGCCTGCAGGAGGTACAGGCCAGGCTGCTCGCCGTCGGCCGCGGCTGCCAGCAGGCGCAGCCCCTCGTCGATCGCGTCCCGGTCCCAGCGGGTGCGGTCTTGTTCGGGCAGCGGCACCGGGTCACCGGCGGCGTCGGTCCGCGCGCCGCGGCGTGAGTCGTTCAGCAGCATCAGCGCCAGCAGGCCGGCGGTCTCCGGTTCGCCCGGCTGCAGCGTGAGCAGCAGCCGGGTGAGCCTGATGGCCTCGGCGATGAGTTCCGGGCGGACCAGGTCGGCGCCGGAGGATGCGCGGTAGCCCTCGTTGAACAGCAGGTACAGCACCGCCAGGACGCCGCTCAGCCGTTCCGGCAGCAGGCTGGCCGGCGGCACCCGGTAAGGGATCGCGGCGGCCTGGATCTTCTTCTTGGCGCGGACCAGGCGCTGGGCCATGGTCGGCTCGGGGACCAGGAACGCCCGGGCGATCTCGGGCGTGGTCAGCCCGGTCAGGGTGCGGAGCGTGAGGGCGACCCGCGCCTCCGGCGGCAGCGCCGGGTGGCAGCAGGTGAAAATCAGCCGGAGCCGGTCATCGGAGATGTCACCGTCAGGTGCCGCCGGCGGGCCGGGTTCCGGCGCCAGCAGCAGTGCCTGCTGCAGTTTGGCGGCCTCGTTGGCCCGGCGGCGCAGCACGTCGATGGCCCGGTTGCGGGCGGCGGTGGTGAGCCAGGCGCCCGGGCGCTCGGGAACGCCGTCGCGGTCCCAGGCGCTCAGGGCGCGGGTGAAGGCGTCCTGGGCGCATTCCTCGGCCAGGTCCCAGTCGCCCGTCATCGCGATCAGCGAGGCGGTGATCCGGCCCCATTCCTCGCGGAACACGGCCTCGACCGCCGCCTCGGCCTCGCTCGCTGCTGGCACCGTGAGTCCTCCTCGCCTTCCGGTCAGAATAAAGCCGCCGGATGTGTCGATCCAGCCGCCGGCCGTTCGTCGCCGGGATGAGAGGCGGTCAGAGACAGACCGCCGCGACGAAGGGAAACGGTTATGTACCAGCTGCCCGAACTGGCGAAGGCGATCTGCGATGACAAGCGCCGCGCCGCGGAACACCACCGGCTGTCCGCCCAGGCGTATGCTGCCCGTCGTAACGGCACCCGGCGCGGCATCGCACGGCTCACGGGCCTGCGCCTCCGCCTGTCCCCGGCGGCGCTGCGCCGCGCCGCCCAGGCCTTCTAGGAGGACTGAGATGAAGTACTTGAACTTCGTTGCCGCCAGCGGCCGGCCCGCCCGGGAAGACGTGGCGGTCATGCAGCGCGAAATCCCCGGCTGGGAGAGGGAAACGCAAGGGGTCCGGCTGCTCGGCCGGGCCCTCGACCTGCCGCACACGGCCAGAACAGTGCGTGTCCGCGACAGCCAGCCGCTGGTGACCGACGGCCCGTTCGTGGAGGCCAAGGAGTTCATCGCCGGCTTCGACCTGCTCGAGTGCGCCGACCTGGACGAGTGCATCGCGGTGGCAGCGACCGCCCCGGTGGCATGGTTCATGACGATCGAGATCCGCCCGTTCGCCGGCGAGCCGCGGCTGGACGAGAAGGCGGCCGCGTTCGGCCGCTTCGAAGACGGCGCCGCCCGCCCCTACGCACTGGCGGTCTGGGCGGGCGGAACGCAGGCGCCGCCATCGGTTGACCAGGCGGTCCTGGCCGAAGCAGACGCCTGGCGGCAAGACGTAGCCGCCCGCGGCCTGCACATCCTGGGCGGAACCCTCGAGGGAGCCGACACCGTCACCACGCTCCGCGTCCGCGACGGGAAAACCGTGCTGGCCGACGGCCCGTTCTTCGCCACCGGCGAGTACATCGCCGCGATCGACGTGGTCAGCTGCGCCGACCAGGAACAGGCGATCCAGCTCGCCGCCACCCATCCGGCCGCCCGGTCCCACCCGATCGAGGTGCGCCCATTCGAGAACGAATGAGCGGGAGCGCCAGCCGCTCGGTCACGGACCGCTCAGCCGTTCACCGGCAGAGCGCCACCGAGAGTCCAGGAGTCAACGCGTTGCCACCATGGTCATTCGCCTTCCCCCGCGGGCCGCATTCCCCCGCCGGCCTGAGGGCGACCAGGTGACGCGGATGGACGATTCACTCTGGTTGGCCGTGGCCGCTCGAGCCGGCCATGGCGGCGGCATTCGCATTTCACTCACGACTCCGCCGAGACCCGCCCGTCCAGCACGTCGGCAACAACGCACTCCACCAGTCGCCGGGCCGCGGGCTGCGGCCCCGGCCACACCATCCGTGCGCCCAGGCAAAATATCCACCTAGGTATCACTTCGGGAACCTTGGATTGTGCCTGCAGGCGTGCGCAGAGTCGACCTGTGCGCCTGCCTGCAGCACCGCAGGGGAGTTCCCGGAGCTGACAGCCGTCGTCGCCGCGCTTGAGGCCGCGTTCGGAGTGGAAAGAAGACTTCTCCGAGCGGGCCGTAGCGCTCGTTGCCCGTCATCCGCACGCTATCCCGCTGGAATTAATCGGAGGAGTGCTCGCGGCGGCGCGCAACGACCAGCATGCGCGCCACCCGGCGAGGCACACGACGACGCCGATGAGCGTCAGCGCTCCCGCAGCAAGGGCGGCACGGTCGACCTGGGTGGCCGTCCCGGCGCCGACGAGCACGAAAGCGCCCAGCGTGATCAGGGTGATACCCCGCACGCGCAGGCTGCTCGTACCCGCGCTCTTACGAGCGCCGGTGCTCCATCCTGTGCTGTTCCGCATCGCTCCAGGCTGAGAATACTGAGACGGGGCGGGCGCGTGCCCCGAGGCAGTGAGCTGCCGATCATCTCGGACTGGCCGGAGACGCGGATCCGGGGGATCAAGCGAGAGTCAAGTCACGGCGATTCAGGGAAGCCCCACCGAGTCTGGCTGTACGGGGTGCCCTTACCGAATCCGAAAGCCGTCAAGGGCGCGACCCGGAAGACGAGGGCTTCGTTCCGCCGGATGGCGTCGCCGAGGCCAAACCAGGTACCCTCAGGCGCCGTGAAATGCGCACCGTACTTCGACTCGAATGTGTCGGCGACGCTTCGGAGTTCGGCGGGGCCGCTCACCTCAGCCGCCTGACCTTCGACAACGAGGTCCAGCCCGTCGAGCCTGTTGCACCCGGTCGTCAAGATGCAACGCGGGTTGCGCGCGAGGTTTCTGGCCTTGCGCTCATCCGGGCCGGTGCAGAAGTACAGGGCGCCGTCTAGCCAGATTCCCAGCAGCGGCGTGACATGCGGACGGCCGTCCGGACGCACCGTTGACAACCAATACAATTCCGCCTCCCGCAGCTCTCTGCGCCCTTTCCCCCACTCGGTCGGGATCGCGTCGCGGCTGCTGAAGGCGCTCAACTCGGTTACTGGCTCGGGCTCAGCCATTCGCGTCTCCCAGGTGTGCGGTTCCACGTGCGGTGTTTGCCGCGCCTTCACTCTAGGGTGAGCGACGGCGACTGCGGTGGGACCCGGTACCGAGCGGAAGCTACCGCTGCGAGCTTCTGATGGCTGCTTGCCAGACTGTGCAGTTGCTCGCAGGTCTCATCAGCCGACTTACGCCACATCTCATTCGTCCTGCTCGCCGCTTGCGCGAGGGATCCCGGACCCATGCACGGTCGACCTGGACGCCATCGTCATGTTCGCCCATTCGGAGAAGCAGCAGGCTGCCCGGGACCTGGAAGAAGACGTTCGGATCCACCCGATGACCGCCTGGGCGGACCACGAGGCCCGCTGGCCATCGCGCTCCCCCCCCCCCCCCCGGAACCCCGGGTTGAATACTGCCGCCGACCATATCGTGGCGGCCAGGCTGGCCCGGGTGCAGCTGCCGCGGCACCTGCGACGCAAGGTCCTGATCCGAGCAGCCTCTATCGACCTCCATGAATTCCTGGCATGGCGGACGGTCCCGTCGCGGTGGCTGCTGCGATGGACCGCTGCGGCGCCGACGCCCAGTGACTACCTTCCACCACTCCTTCACCACCGTCAACCATCTTCTTATCGGTTCTGACCATAAGCTCTCATCTTCATATCACTTTCGACCACAGTATTCGGACAATTCGGGCGTAAAAGTAGTCAGAACTGATACGGAGACGAAAAAGTCGTCAAAACTGATAAGTAGACACGCCTCCATAAGGCCTCAATGACGGCCACAGCCGAGATGACATCGGCTACGCCGACACCATCCGCAAAACTGTCATCGCCCGCAACAAGGGCTGCATCTGGCCCGGCGGCTGCTTAACACCGCCCCCGCCCTCCTCGCCGC
>CAVQOE010000038.1:0-40999 GCA_963714295.1 uncultured Actinomycetota bacterium
GCCAGCGCCCGGTCCAGCTCCCGGTACACGGTGGGGACCACCCGGAACAGGGTCTCGTCGAACACCGCCATCACCGCGCGGACCTCGTCGATCGGGTCCATCGCCGTGACCCGCAGCTGTGATGTCCGCCACAGCAGATCGATCTGCTCGCGCAGCCCGCGCCGCGCCTCGTCGTGGTCGGCCGCCCCGGCCCGCCGGTCGTCCAGCACGTCGAGCAGCCCGCTGATCCGGCGCAGCGCCGCCACCACGGCGCGCCTGCGCGCCTCGGTGGGGTGCGCGGTGAGCACCAGGTGCACGCGCAGCGAGGCGAGCAGCTCGCCCAGGTGCGCGCGGCCCGCCGTCGTGCCCGAACTCGGCGACCGCGGCGGCGAGCGACTCCCGCACCGGCTCCTGCCCGGAATCGCGCTCCCGCAGGATGCGGATGCGCTGGTGCTCTTCGGCCAGGTTGGCCAGGTGAAAGTAGACGGTGAAGGCGCGAGCGACCTGCTCGGCTTGGTCCAGGCTCCAGGACGCGACCAGCGCCGCGATCTTGTCGCCGGCCGGATCGCCGGCGCCGCCGGCATCCCGGTCCTCGTCCCGCTCGCCTTGGCGGGCCTGGATCACGGCGTGCCGCAGCCGCTCCACGTCGGCCAGCAGCTCAGGCCCGGCGGAATCGCGGATGACCTCGCCGAGGATGTCGCCGAGCAGCCGGACATCGCGCCGCATCGGCTCCGGCAGCGCGGCGCGGTCCCTCTCTCTTTCCCTGTTCACGGTCAGAGCTTAATTCGCCCGGGCTGACCTACCCAGCTAGCCTGATGCCCATGACCGACCCAAGCCGCCGCCGAACTCAGCCAGATCGCGAGCCCGTCCCCGATCCGCACACCACCGCGGGCAAGATCGCCGATCTCGAGCGGCGGCGGCACGAGGCCGTGCACGCCGGCTCGGAGCAGGCGGTGGCCAAGCAGCACGAGCGGGGCAAGCTGACCGCCCGGGAGCGGATCGAGCTGCTGCTCGACCCGGGCTCGTTCACCGAGTTCGACGAGCTGGCCAGGCACCGCGCCACCGACTTCGGGATCGCGGCCACCCGGCCCTACGGGGACGGCGTGGTCACCGGGTACGGCACCGTGGACGGGCGCCCGGTCTGCGTGTTCAGCCAGGATTTCACCGTGTTCGGCGGCTCGCTGGGCGAGGTCTACGGCGAGAAGATCGTCAAGATCATGGATCACGCGCTGAAGACCGGCTGCCCGATGATCGGGATCAACGACGGCGGCGGCGCCCGGATCCAGGAAGGGGTGGTGGCGCTCGGCCTGTTCGCCGAGATCTTCTACCGCAACGTGATGGCCTCCGGCGTCATCCCGCAGATCTCGCTGATCATGGGCCCGTGCGCGGGCGGGGCGGTCTACTCCCCGGCCATCACCGACTTCACCCTCATGGTGGAGGGGACTTCTCACATGTTCATCACCGGCCCCGACGTGATCAAGACGGTGACCGGCGAGGACGTGACCTTCGAGGACCTCGGCGGCGCGCACGCGCACGGCGTCAAGTCCGGCGTCGCCCACTACCAGGCCAAAGACGAGCAGGACTGCATCGACTTCGCCCGCGACCTGCTGTCCTACCTGCCCTCCAACAACCTGGACGAGCCGCCCAGGCAGCGAGGTCCCGGAAGCTGGCGACACCGAACCGGACGAGGATGACGCGGAACTCGACACGCTCATCCCCGACTCGCCGAACCAGCCCTACGACATGCACGAGGTGATCACCCACGTGCTCGACGACGGCGAGTTCCTGGAGGTACACGCCGGCTTCGCGCCGAACATGGTGGTCGGCTTCGGCCGGGTGGAAGGCTCGCCGGTCGGCGTGGTGGCCAACCAGCCGATGCACCTGGCCGGGTGCCTGGACATCGACGCCTCGGAGAAGGCGGCCCGGTTCGTCAGGACCTGCGACGCGTTCAGCATCCCGATCCTGACCTTCGTCGACGTGCCGGGATTCCTGCCCGGCGTGAGCCAGGAATGGCGCGGGATCATCCGCCGCGGCGCCAAGCTCATCTACGCCTACGCCGAGGCCACGGTGCCGAAGGTGACGGTGATCACCAGGAAGGCGTACGGCGGCGCCTACGACGTGATGGGCTCCAAGCACCTGGGCGGCGACGTCAACCTGGCCTGGCCGACCGCGCAGATCGCGGTCATGGGCGCGCAGGGCGCGGTGAACATCTTGTACCGCCGCGAGCTGGCCGGCGCGCCGGACCCCGACGCGCTGCGCGCCCAGCGGATCACCGAGTACGAGGACACCCTGGCCAACCCGTACATCGCGGCCGAACGAGGCTACGTGGACGCGGTCATCCGCCCGGCGGAAACCAGGCTCGCGGTCACCCGCGCGCTGCGCGCCCTGCGCACCAAGCGGCAGACCCTGCCGCCCAAGAAACACGGCAACATACCCCTGTAGAAGCAATTGCGTGAGGCAATTGCTTACGAAGCGTGTTCAGATCAATCCAATCCGTCGGCAAAAGTGGCACATCTGGCACGCGCACTTACTTGCCTGCCCTAGAGTCGGAGGTGATGACCGAATTCGCTGCCCCGCTTCCCATCCTGGCCCGCTACGCGGTCATGGTGGACGTCGGCTATATCTATGCCGCGGCGGGTGAACTGCTGTTCGGGTCGAGCTCGCGCCGGGATTTCCGGGTCAACGCCGTCCCGCTGATCCAGGTGGTCACCAAGCACGCCGACGAGCTGATCCGCGGCGAATTGCTCCGCGTCTACTGGTATGACGCCGCCCGCGACCGGGTGCCGACCATCGACCAGCGGGTCATCGCCCAGATGCCCTGGGTCAAGCTCCGGCTCGGCAACCTGAACGCGCGCGGTCAGCAGAAGGGCGTGGACGCCCAGATCAGGGCGGACATGGAGGCCCTGGCCCGGCACCGCGCGATCACCGACTCGGTCCTCATCGCGGGCGACGAGGACATGGTGCCCGCGGTCGAGGCGGCCCAGGCGTTCGGGGTGCGGGTCCACCTGTGGGGCATCGAGCCGCCCTACGGCACCAACCAGGCCGAGCGCCTGGTCTGGGAATCGGACACGGTCGACGTGCTCGACGGCGCGTTCCTGCGGCCCTACTTCACCAAGAACCCGACCGCCGTCGAGCAGGCCAGGTCCGACCCGGTCCTGGGATCCTCGCCGACGGCGCCGACGCCGGCCCAGCTGTTCGGCGAGCGCCACGCCCGGGCCCGCGTCGTCGTCGCGGACCGGCGGGTACCCGGTCCTGTCCACCAACACCGGGGGCTTCCCGGCCATCAGCAGACACCGGCCCGATGCCGCGCCTCGGGCCCGACCGGACGCGGGTCGAGGAAGCGGGCGAGCACGTCGCGCAGAAGTGGATCCTGACCCGCGGCCGGGACAACATCAGGGACCTGCTGCCCGGCCCGATCCTGCCGCCGGTCATCGACAAGGAACTGCTCGTCGACGCCGAGAAGGAACTCGGCCTGTCGCTGCGCCCCTACCAGGAGGCCCGCGAGTGGCTGCGGGACGCGTTCTGGGAGCGGGTGCACCGGGAGTTCGGCATCAGCCTGGGCCGATCCCGCGGCTGAAGATCTTTATACTGAACGGGCCGTGGTTACCCGCCCCGCTGACGACGATCAGCCTCCCAGCCAGCCGCTCCTGCGCGTGGTCCGCGGCGACGCGACGCCGGAAGAGATCGCGGCCCTGGTCGCCGTCCTGATGGCGCGCTCAGCCGACGACGAGGCCCCCGGCCCGGCTCGTTCGGTCCAAGGATTTTGGTCGGAGCGGTCCGGCCAGCTGCGTCGCCCGCTGCACCCCGGCCCCGGCGCCTGGCGCAGGTCTGCTTGCCGGCTAGCTCGCTCTGTCTCCCGCTCGCCTCCGGGCCGCACCGCCTTCCGCCTGCGCCTGCCGTCGCTCGTCGGCTGCCATCGGCGCCGGCTCTTGTCGCTGGGCCGAGTCGATCGGCGGCACCGCGGCCCTTGGCTCGCTAGGCGAGGCGCTGCAGGATCAGCTCGCGGACGCGGGTGGCGTCGGCCTTGGCCGCGGGTGGCTTTCATGACCGCGCCGACCAGGACGCCTGCCGCGGCTGCCTTGCCGTCGCGGATCTTGGCCACCACGTCGGGGTTGGCCGCGATGGCCTCGTCGATGGCCGTGGTGAGCGCGCCTTCGTCGCTGACCACGGCTAGGCCGCGAGCCGCGACCACCTCGTCGGGGCGTGCCTTCGCCGGCCAGCACGCCGTCGATCACCTCGCGGGCGAGCCGGTCGTTGAGCGTGCCTGCCGCGACCAGTTCCGCGATTCGGGCCACCTGGGCGGGCGTGATGGCCAGGTCGGCGAGCTCGATGCCTGCCTCGTTGGCGCGGCGGGCGAGTTCGCCCAGCCACCACTTGCGCGCGTCGGCCGGCGAGGCGCCGGCCGCGACCGTCTCGGCCACCAGGTCGAGCGCGCCGGCGTTGGACAGCGCGGTCATGTCCGCCTCGGACAGGTCCCACTCGGCCTGCAGCCGGGCCCGCCGCGCGGAGGGCGTCTCGGGCAGCGCGGCCCGGATCTGCTCCACCCAGTCGCGCGGCGGGGCGACCGGCACCAGGTCGGGCTCGGGGAAGTACCGGTAGTCCTGGGCCTCTTCCTTGGACCGCCCGGGGGTCGTGGTCCCGGTGTCCTCGTGGAAGTGCCTGGTCTCCTGGATGACCCGGCCGCCGGAGTCGAGCACGGCGGCCTGCCGCTCGATCTCGAACCGGACCGCGCGCTCCACCGAACGCAGCGAGTTGACGTTCTTGGTCTCCGTGCGCGTCCCCCAGCGGCCGGACCCGCGCGGCGCCAGCGAGGTGTTCACGTCGCAGCGCAGCGAGCCCTCTTCCATCCGCACGTCGGAGACGCCCAGGGACCGGAGCAGGTCCCGCAGCTCGGTGACGTAGGCGCGCGCGGCGACGGGCGCGTCCGCGCCGGTTCCCTCGATCGGCTTGGTCACGATCTCCACCAGCGGGATGCCGGCCCGGTTGTAGTCGACGAGCGAGTACTCGGCGCCGTGGATCCGGCCGGTGGCCCCGCCCACGTGCAGCGACTTGCCGGTGTCCTCCTCCAGGTGCACCCGCTCGATCCCGACCCGGACTGGTGGCCGTCACGCCTCGACCGTGACGTCCAGCCAGCCGTCCGTGCACAGCGGCTCGTCGTACTGGGAGATCTGGAAGTTCTTCGGCATGTCCGGGTAGAAGTAGTTCTTCCGCGCGAACCGGCACCAGGTCGCGATCGAGCAGTTCAGGGCCAGGCCGATCCTGATCGTGTACTCGATCGCCATCCGGTTCACCACCGGCAGCGAGCCGGGCAGGCCCAGGCAGACCGGGCAGACCTGGCTGTTCGGCTCGGCCCCGAAGGTGGTCGGGCAGCCGCAGAACATCTTGGTCCTGGTGCCCAGCTCCACGTGGGTCTCCAGCCCGATCACCGGGTCGTAGCGCTGCACCGCCTCGGCGAACGGGACCAGCGTGTCCGTGGTGATCGTCATGCTTCGAGCCCCTTCGCCTGGGTGAGCAGCGGCTGGCCCCAGCGGTCGGTGAAGGCCGCTTCCGCGGCGGCGGCGACCCGGTACAGCCGGTCGTCGGCCAGCGCGGGCGCCATCACCTGCAGCCCGACCGGCAGCCCGTCTTCGGCCGCCAGCCCGCACGGGACCGAGATCGCCGCGTTGCCCGCCAGGTCCGACGGGATCGTGCACAGGTCGGCCAGGTACATCGCCATCGGGTCGTCGGCCCGCTCCCCGAGCGGGAACGCCGTGGTCGGCGTGGACGGCGACACCAGCACGTCGACCTGGCCGAAGGCCGCGTCGAAGTCCCTGATGATCAGCGTGCGCACCTTTTGCGCCTTGCCGTAGTAGGCGTCGTAGTAGCCGCTGGACAGCGCGTACGTGCCGAGGATGATGCGCCGCTTGACCTCGGCGCCGAAGCCCTGCCTCGCGGGTCAGCGCCATGACCTCCTCGGCGTCCCTGGTCCCGTCGTCGCCGACCCGCAGGCCGTACCGCATCGCGTCGAACCGGGCCAGGTTGGACGAGGCCTCGCTGGGCGCGATCAGGTAGTAGGCGGGCAGCGCGTACTTGAAGTGCGGGCAGGACACCTCGGTCACCTTGGCGCCCAGCGACTCGAGCAGCTCGACCGCCTCGGCGAACCTGGACAGCACGCCCGGCTGGTAGCCGTCGCCGCTCAGGTCGGTGACCACGCCGATCCGCATGCCGCTCACGTCCGCCTCGCGCGCCGCGGCCACCACCGGCGGCACCGGCGCGTCGATCGAGGTGGAATCCATCGGGTCGTGCCCGGAGATCGCCTCGTGCAGCAGGGCGGCATCGAGCACCGTCCGGCCGAACGGTCCAGGGGTGTCCAGGGAGGACGCGAACGCGACCACCCCGTATCGTGACGAGCCGCCGTAGGTCGGCTTGGTGCCGACGATCCCGCAGACCGCGGCGGGCTGGCGGATCGAGCCGCCGGTGTCGGTGCCGATGGCCAGCGGCGCCTCGTAGGCGGCCACCGCGGCGGCGGAGCCGCCGGACGAGCCGCCCGGGATCTTGTCCAGGTCCCACGGGTTGCGGCTGGGACCGAACGCGGAGTTCTCGGTGGAGGAGCCCATGGCGAACTCGTCCATGTTGGTCTTGCCGATGATGATCGCGCCGGCCTGCTTCAGCCGCTGCGTGATCGTCGCGTCGTACGGCGGGTGCCAGCCGTCCAGGATGCGCGAGCCGCAGGTGGTCGGCATGCCGACGGTGGTGAACACGTCCTTGACCGCGACCGGGACGCCGGCCAGCGGGGCTAGCTGTTCGCCTGTTTTGCGCCTTTTGTCGACGTCTCGCGCCTGGGCGAGCGCGCTGTCCGCCGCGATGTGCAGGAAGGCGTGCACGCGGTCGTCCACGGCGGCGATCCGGTCCAGGTGCGCCTGGGTGACTTCGGTCGCGGAGACCTCGCTTTTGGCCAGCGCGGCCGACAGCTCCGCGGCGGTCATGCGGGTGAGTTCCATGGTCAGTCCTCCCCCAGGATCCGCGGCACCTTGAACCGCTGCTGCTCCACCGCGGGCGCCTGGCGAGGGCTTCTTCCGGGGTGAGGCACGGGACGGGCTCGTCGTCGCGGAACACGTTGGTCAGGCCGGTCGCGTGCGAGGTCGGCGGTATGCCCTCGGCGGCGACCTCCTGGACCTGCGCGACGGCCGTGATGATCTGATCCAGCTGGGGCGCCAGATGGTCTAGTTCGGCGTCGCTGAGCGCGATCCTGGACAGCCGCGCCAGGTGCGCGACCTCGTCACGGGTAATGGGCATGCACGCCATCCTAGGGGCGCCCGTGGCGGCAGGCTGTAAGCAATAAGGCCGTTACCGTGGTCGTGCGCGGTCCTTTCCGGCCGGCCCGTTCGTCGTTGCTGTGGAGGTGCGTTGTGAGCACTGACGTCAAGGCGGCCGGTGCGACGCCGCTTTCCGGGACGAGTGGGGCCGGGTCGTCGCGACGCTGATCCGGACCACCGGCGACTGGGACCTCGCCGAGGAATGCGCGCAGGACGCGTTCGCGATGGCCCTGCAGCGGTGGCCGAAAGACGGCATCCCCGGCCGGCCGGGCGCGTGGCTGACCACGGCCGCCCGTAACCGCGCCATCGACGTGCTGCGCAGGAAGGCGGTCGGAGCCGCCAAACTCCGGGAGGTCGCCGCCATGTCTATGCCGCCCGAACCCTCGGCTTACGAGGGCGAGACCGACCACAGCGGGGTTCCCGATGACCGGCTGCGGCTGATGTTCACCTGCTGCCACCCGGCGCTGTCGCTCGAGGCCCGGGTCGCGCTCACCCTGCGCACGCTGGCCGGGCTGACCACGGCGGAGATCGCCCGGGCGTTCCTGGCCAGCGAGCCGACGATGGCCAAGCGGCTGGTCCGGGCCAAGCAGAAGATCCAGCACGCGGGGATCCCGTACCGGGTCCCCCCGGCGCACCTGCTGCCGGAACGCACGCCGGGCGTGCTGGGCGTGCTCTACCTGCTGTTCAACGAGGGTTATTCGGCCACGGCCGGCGCGGACCTGGTCCGGCAGAATCTCAGCGCCGAGGCGATCAGGCTGGCCCGGGTGCTGGCCCGGCTGATGCCCGACGAACCGGAGGCGGCCGGCCTGCTGGCGCTGATGCTGCTGCACGACGCGCGCCGCTCCGCCCGGCTGGACGCTGCTGGCGACCTGGTGACGCTGGAAGACCAGGACCGTTCGTTGTGGGACGCCGCGGAGATCGGCGAGGGCGTCGCTCTCTTGGAGGCGGCGCTGCGGCGCGGGCGGCCGGGTCCGTACCAGATCCAGGCGGCCATCGCCGCCTGCCACGCGACCGCTGCCTGCCGCGGATCGACCGACTGGGCGCAGATCGCCGCCCTGTACGAGCGGCTCGTTTCGTTCTTGCCGACGCCGGTGGTGGAGCTGAACCACGCGGTCGCGGTGGGGATGGCTCTCGGGCCTTTGGCCGGCCTTGCGCTGGTCGAGGCGCTGGAGGCGACGGGCCAGCTGGCCGGCTACCACCTGCTCCCCGCGACCAGGGCCGACTTCCTGCGCCGCCTCGGCCGCCGTCGGAGGCCGCCGCCGCGTACGCCGAGGCGCTGGAGCTGGCAAGCACCGACGCCGAGCGCCGGTACCTGACCCGCCGGCTGGCCGAGACCAGCGGGCCCGGCTGAGCGGGACCGCCCGCCGCTGGCTGGCCCAGGCAGGCGGCCGTGCTCTGCGCACCACGGCGTTCACGCTCTCGCCTCAGCTCCAGCCGGCTGGGTCGGGTCGGCCGTCGGCTCCTGGGCTGGGGCGGGCTTGCTGGTGCGTCCGCCGCGGCGGCCGGGCGCGGCCGCCCATCACGACGGCGGCGAACAGGGCCGAGGACGGCGCTGAACAGGAGGCGGATGGCCGCGGCCATGACGGTGATCGCCTTCACGATCAAGGCGGCCGCCTGCCGGATGCGGTCCTGCCTGGTGGCTACCTGCTCCCAGGCGGGCAGGCGCTGGCCCGCTGCGAGTCGGCCGAATACGCTCAGCATCGAGGCGAGCCGGGGGTCGGACCGGAGCAGGCGGGCTTCAATACGGTGGAGCTGATGCCGCTGACGGTGGTTAAGGCTCATGGGGTGCTCCCGAGCTGTGGTCTGCTGCTGGGGTCAGCGCACGGCGCAAGGCCGTCCAGCAGCCCGGGGTGCGGGTCCTGGGCGTCAGGGCCCGCACCCGCGGGCGGTCAGCGGCGGGCGGGCCGACGCATGGCGACGGCGGCGAGGCCGGCTGCCGCCACGGCGATCAGCACCGCGCCGGCCACGCTGTTGGACCAGTACATCGAGTCAGCGATGGGGTGCTTCTGGCTGAGGACGGGCCCGGCGATGATCAGCCAGACACCCAGCAGCACGTTGGCGAGCTGCAGGCCGGGGAACCCGCGCGGGCTGGCCAGGGCGAATACGCCCACTCCGGCCACCGCCAGCCCGGAGATCAGGTTGACGGTGGTGGCGTTGCTGCCGGTGTTCTGGAGGGTGATGAACCACGGGGACAGGGCGACCCAGACCCCGGTCAGCAGCCCGAGCACGGCGAACGCCTGGGCGCTGAGGCCGCTCAAGGTGGCCGGCAGCCCGTACTCGGCGACGCCGGCCTGGGCGGATGCGCTGTCGGATTCCGGACGGTGGATCAGTGGCGTGGACATGACATGGTTTCCTTTCTTCTGTACAGCATTCCTCGCTTCCTGAGCGTCACGTCTGGGTGGGTGAGCTGCCGTCGCACACTCTGTGCGATCGGCGTTGAACAGGGATAACAAGGGCTACTCGGGCTCAGCCGCCGAAACCGTGAACCCGGCGGCGGCGCGCATCGCACAGGTTGTGCGATGCCAGCTCAGCGAAGTGGCTAGCGTCCTGGCGGTTCAGCTGGCCAGTCTGCGCGAGGAAGGCGCGAGCAGGCCCAGGGCGCGGGCCCGCTCCACTGTCTCGTGGCGGGTGTGCGTGCCGAGCTTGGCGTAGAGGTGGCGCATGTGCGTCTTGACCGTGTACCAGGAGAGCACGAGCTCATCGGCGATCTCGCGGGCGGAGAGGTTGGTGGGCAGATAGCGCAGCACGCGGGTTTCGCTGTCACTGAGCGGCTCGCGCAGCGATAGCGGTTTTCCTGCCGGTGAGGTGGGCCTGCTCGCCCCGGCCAGCAGGTTCAGGATCTCGGAGATCAGCGAGGCGTGCACGGTGCGGTGCCGGGGATGGCGCTCCAAGAGCCCCGGGACGGGGTGCAGGAGGAACGGCAAGACCGCGCCGTCGGGCTCGGCGATATCCAGCGCGCGCTCCAGGGCCCGCCCGGCGGCAGCCGGGTCGCCGAGCATGTCGCGCGCGGTCGCCTCCAGCAGGAGCGCCTCACTCACCGAGGCCTGGTTGGTCACGGGCGCGGAGCCGTCGATGACGGGCCCGAGGGCGAGGGTCGCCGCCCGCGGGTCGTTCTGGGCGAGCCGAACCGCCGCCAAGGTGGCGCGCATCTCCCCGGTTTCACGCTCTTTCTCGTCGAGTTCGGCGAGGGCCTGCTCGACACGTTCGGTCGCGCCGGTCCGTACCAGGGTTCGCAGCAGCAGCGCGCGCAGTCGCGTGGCGAGAGGGTGCGGCGCGACGAGCCGCTCCGCCAGCCGTTCCCCGGCCCGGAAAGCGGCCAGCGCATCCTCGTCACGGCCGCGCGCGAGCTCGAACTCCGCCCGCACGTAGTGGAGCGTCAGCCCCGCGGCGGGCTGGGCTTGATCTCCTGCGGCGCGCTCGGCGCGCTGGATCCACGGCTGTGCCTCCTCGAGCCGTCCCTGCCCGACCAGCGCGGCACCCAGCGCCAGGTAGGCGCCACTAGCGAGCGGGTCGTCGGTCCAGCCGTGCCGCCTGGCCAGTTCGATCGCCTGCGTGCTGGCCTCTACCAGCGCAGAGGACTGTAGAGACTCGACGGTCGCCCGGAAAACGAGGCTGCTGAACTCGAGATACGGTCGCCCGATCCGGTGAGCCAGCGCCCTGGCCTGTTCGAGATGCTGCTCTGCTTCTTCGAACCGGGCCGTCCAGAACTCGGTGGTGCCGAGGCCGAGCAGCGCTATCGCGCGCAGTTCCTCGCCCAGTCCCATCTGCGCCGCCGCCAGGGTCCCGGCTGGCTCGAGCAGGTGCCGCGCCTCGTCGACGAGGGCCGGGACGTCGCCGCGCTGCAGGGCCAGGTTGAGCCGCAGCAGGGCGAGCGCGACCTGCAGGCGCCCGCGCCGGTCCGCGGGCACTGACGCCGCTCCTTCCGCGGCCAGCTGGAGGTTGCGCTCGGCCTCTTCGAGAGATCCCTCGTCCAGCTCGCGGGCGGCCAGCAGTGCTGTCAGCTCGGCGTCGGCCGCGATCACGCCGGCGGGGAACCCGGTCAGCAGCTCGTCCGCGGTGGCCGCCCGGCCGTCGAGGACGAGGCCGAACCAGTGGTCGGACAGCAGGCGGCCGGCCAGGCCCCAGTCCTCTGCCGCCTGGGCGTGGCGGACCGCCTCAACCGGGAACCCGTGCTCCGCGAACCAGCCAGCGGCGGCGCCGTGCAGCCGGGCCAGCTCGTCGTGGGCGGTATCCAGCAGCTCGAGCTGGAGCAGGTCGGCGAACAGAGGATGGTAACGGAACCAGGACCGGTGCGCGTCCAGCGCGACCACGAACGCATTCGCCTGTTCCAGCTCCCGCAAGATCCGGCCCCCGCCCGAGCTCCCGGTCACCAGGTCGGCGAGCTCGCCGTTCACCCGCTCCAGCACCGACGTCCGGACCAGAAGCCGCCTGACTTGCTTCGGCTGGCGCTCCAGAACCTCGGCCAGAAGGTACTCGGCCACCGTCCGCTCGCTGCCGGAGAACCCGGTAGCGAACACTTCCGGATCTGGGTGCCCGGCCAGCGACAGCGCCGCCAGCCGCAGCCCCGCCGCCCAGCCCTCGGTCCGCTCGTGCAACAGCGCCAGGGCCGAGCCGGACAGCTGTACTCCAGCTGCTTCCAGCAGGTCGCGTGACTCGTCGAGCGTGAAGCGCAGGTCAGCGGCGCGGATCTCGGTCAGCTCCCCGTCCAGCGCAGGCGGTGCAACCCCAGCTGCAGATCACGGCGGCTGGCGAACACGAACCGCAGCTCGGCCGGCGCGCGCATCACCAGCAGCTCGAGCTGGCGGAGCGCGTGGGCCGAACGCAGCTCGTGCAGGTCGTCGATCACCAGCCAGACCCGATCCCGCAGCGAATGCAGGTCCTGCAGCAGCCGCTCCACGACCGCCCAGCCGTCCAGATCGGGGGCCACCGTCAGCGGCCGCACCAGCGCAGACCCGGCTGCCGTGTCCCGCAGCGCGTTGGCCACCGAGATCAAGAACCGCTGCGGGTCGCGCTCCTCGCCGTGTACCGGCACCCAGGCGGCCCGCTCCGCCAGGCCTGCCTCGGCGATCCAGGAGCGAAGCAGAACCGTCTTCCCGCTCCCCGCCGACGCTGACAGCACCGTCACCCGTCCCGCCCCGGCGAGCCGGGCGAACAGCGCAGGACGGCAAACGACCCCTTGACCGGCAGAAGCCGCCACGGTTTCCGGTCCCACGACGAGCCCCCCGAGCTGATCACCACCCGGCATATTTACCAGCAACACGGCACGACGGCGGAAAACTCCCGTTTCCCCAGGCGGCTTCCACGGATAACACAGGGTGTGCGATGACCGCTCACCCACGGCGCGGCAATGCTGTGTTGGCTAATCCAAGCTCACGAAAAGGAGTCTGATGACCTGCGAGGAGCGCGATCCGCAGCGGCCGAACTACGAGATCCGCGTCCGCGGCCATCTCGGGGCGAAGATGCTGCGCGCGTTCCCGGCGCTAGCCGCTCAGACGCGGGGCGAGGATACGCTGCTGAGCGGTTGCCTCCAAGACCAGGCCGCAATGTACGGTGTGCTCGCCAAGCTCGAAGCGCTCGGGCTGGAGCTGCTCGAGGTGCGCCGCCTGCCGGGCTGAGCGACCGACCGACGCCGCGGCTACTGCTGCTGGCGGACGGCGTCGGGGCCCTGGTCGAGCAGGACGCGGAAGGCGGCCTCGTCCAGGATCGGCACGCCGAGCTCGACCGCCTTGTCGTACTTGGAGCCGGCGTTCTCGCCCGCGACCACGAAGTCGGTCTTCTTGGACACCGAGGAGGTCACCTTGCCGCCGGCCTGCCGGACCGCCTCGCCGGCCTCGTCCCGGCTGAAGCTCGGCCAGCGTGCCGGTGATGACCACGGACACGCCGGCCAGCAGGCGGGCCGCGGCCCGGGTGGGGTCGAAGTCCGGCGTCTTCGAGTTGTACCCCGGCGTCCCGCCATTTCGACGACGATCGCCCGGTGCCAGTCGACGCTGAACCAGTCGCGCAGCGAGGCCGCGATCGTCGGCCCAACCCCGTCCACCGCGGCCAGCGCGTCCACGCTGGCCTCCTCGATCGCCGCCAGCGAGCCGAACTCGGACGCCAGCGCCCGCGCCGCCGTCGGCCCGACGTGCCGGATGGACAGCGCGACCAGGATCCGCCACAGCGGCCTGGTCCGGGCCTCGGCCAGGTTGGCCAGCAGCCGGATGGCGTTGGCGCTCAGCGTGCCCTGCTTGACCATGAAGAACGGGCAGGTCTCGAGCCGCTCGGCGGTCAGCGCGAACACGTCGCCCTCGTCGGCGACCAGGCCGCAGTCGAGCAGCGCGCCGACCGCCTCGTAGCCGAGCACCTCGATGTCGAAGGCGCCCCGCCCGGCCAGGTGGAAGAGCCGCTCGCGCAGCTGGGCCGGGCAGGAGCGGGTGTTCGGGCAGCGCCAGTCGACCTCGTCTTCCTCGCGGGCCAAGATGGTGCCGCACGCCGGGCACGCGGTGGGGAACTCGAACTCGCGCTCCGTCCCGGTGCGCAGGTCGGCCACCGGCCCGAGCACCTCGGGGATGACGTCGCCGGCCTTGCGCAGGATCACCATGTCGCCGATGAGCACGCCCTTGCGCTTGACCTCGTCCGCGTTGTGCAAGGTGGCCCGGTCCACCGTCGACCCGCTCACCTTGACCGGCTCCATCACGGCGAACGGGGTGACCCGGCCGGTGCGCCCGACGTTCACCCGGATATCGAGCAGCCGGGTGGTGACCTCCTCCGGCGGGTACTTGTAGGCGATGGCCCACCGGGGCGCCCGGCTGGTCGAGCCGAGCTGCCGCTGCAGCGCGATCTGGTCCACCTTCACCACCACGCCGTCGATCTCGTACGGCGGGTCGTGCCGGTGCTCGGCGTAGTAGGCGATGTACTCGCGGACCCCGGCCATGTCGGGCACGACCTGGTACAGCCCGCTGACCGGCAGGCCCCAGCCGCGCAGCCGCTCGTACCAGCCCGACTGCGTGTCCGGCGCCCCCTCGAGGTGTCCCTCCTCGCCCGGACCGGCCGCGGTACCGCGATGCCGGCCTGCCCGGCTCGCCGCGGTCCGCTGATCCCGGCTTCGCTGGCGGGCCGCTGATCCCGGCCTCGTCCGCCGAACCCAGGAAACCCTCGACCCGGCCGATGCCGTGGATGATCGCGTCGAGAGCCCGGGAGGCGGTGACCCGGGGGTCCTTCTGCCGCAGCGACCCGGCGGCCGAGTTCCGCGGGTTGGCGAACGCCGGCTTGCCCGCGTCGAGCAGCGACTCGTTCAGCTTCCCGAACGCCTCCACCGGCATGAACACCTCGCCCCTGACCTCGAGCACCGCGGGATAGCCGGAGCCCTTCAGCCGGGTCGGGATGGAGGAGATGGTCCGGATGTTCGGCGTGACGTCCTCGCCGGTGCGCCCGTCGCCCCTGGTGGCCGCCTTGACCAGCGCGCCGCCGGAGTAGACGAGGTCGATCGCCAGCCCGTCGATCTTCAGCTCGCACAGGTACGGCCCCGTGCCGCCGAGCCGCGTGACCCGGTCCGCCCAGCCGCCCAGGTCCTCATCGGAGAAGACGTTGTCCAGGCTGAGCAGCCGCTCCAGGTGCTCGACCGGCGTGAACAGCGTGGACACCGTCCCGTGCACGGTCTGGGTCGGCGAGTCGGGCGTGCGCAGGTCCGGGTACTGCTCCTCGAGCGCGCGCAGCTCGCGCATCTTGGTGTCGTAGTCGATGTCGGAGATCGTGGGCGAATCGAGGACGTAGTACCGGTGATCGGCCTCGGTGATCTCCAGGCTGAGGTCGGCATGCCGCCGCCTCGCGTCCGCGGGCGCGGCTTCGGGTTCCTGGCCCGCGCCTGGGCCTTCCGCCAGGTCACCCCCGTCGTCGTTCTCACTCACCTGAGCTCGCCCCCTGTCTCTTCGATCAGCTCGGGCAACATGCTCGCCGCCTGGTGGCACCGGGTCAACGCGGCGCGCGCCTGCGCCGGGGACACACCGGCCAGCCCGCAGGCCGGCGTGATCACCGCCTGCTCCGCGCACGTCGCCAGCGACAGCCCCAGCCGCCGCCAGAACCGGATGACCCGCTCCGCGGTCTCGCGAGCCTAGCCGTCCTGCCCCGGCCGACCCGCTGCTCCCGCTCATCCCGCTGGCCTGCCTGCTGCTCCCGCTAGCCCCGCTCGGCGCCTCCGGCCGCCTGGTCAGGCACCGCCGGGACCGCGCCCGTCAGCAGTCCCATGCCCGCCTCCGCGGACTCGGCCACCCCGTCCTCGTCCCCCCGCCGTAGCTGGCCGAGGTCGAAGGCGACGCCGTCGGCCCCCGCCGCCCTGATTATGCCGAACGGAACCGAGGGAGCACAGCAGTGCACGATCGTGTAGGCGTGGGTGCTCGCGAGCACCTGCTCCAGCCTCTCCTGCAGCGTGTGAGGCTCGACCGCGGCGAGCCGTGACAGCCCGCTCGCCGTCGGCACCATGCCCTCCGCCACGGCGGGGAGGGCGGCTCGTCGAACTGGACGACCAGCCGGGCCCCGGGTAGCCGCTTGGCGACGTCGGCCACGTGGGCGGCTGCGCCCTCGGCCAGTGAGGCGGTCAGGTCGGCCACCGCGCCGGGATCGGCGATGGCCACGTTCATCGTGTGCGGCAACTCCAGCGTGGCGGCCAGCGTCCACGGCCCGCACAGCTGGATCTTGACCGGCCCGCTGAAGCCGTCGAGCACCTCTTCCAGGGCGTCTAGGTCGGAGGAGAGCATGGACCTGGCGCGGGCCAGGTCACGGCCGGGCCGTTCGGCGAGCCGCCAGCCGCGCGGGGTGACCTCGACGGCCATGTCGACCAGCAGCGCGGCGGTCCGGCCGGTCAGGTCCGCTCCCGGCCCGCGATCCGGCAGCTCAGGAAGGTGCGGGAAATCGGGAAGTTCCCCGGCGACGACGCGCATCGCCTCGGCCGGATTGGTGCCGGGCATCGAGCCGATCCCGGTCGCGCTTCCGGCCGGCCACGGGTAGCCCGGCCCGTCATGGTCATCACGCACACGTCGAGCTTAGGACGCGCCTGGTGACAAACCCACGATCAGCGCCAGTCCGGCTACCCGCGTCCCGGCCCCTGCCCGGGACGCGGGGTGACTCCTTCGGCACGTGCCGGGCTATCCGCCGCTGAAATCGTTGTCGGTGTGCCCCGGCCAGCTGGAGTGGTCATCGGGACCGGCATCGTCCCAGCCGGAGTCCGGCGGTTGCTCGGCCGGCCCGGCGAGGCCCGTACTCCGGCGGACCGCCTGGATCTCGCAGCGCTCCGGCCGGCCACGCCGCAGAGCGGACATGGCGACGACGGCGATGATCCCGACCGTGATTCCTATGATGAAAAAGGCGCTCACGATGGCTACGACCGAGTCGTTCATCGTCTACGTCCGGCCGCGCGGCCGGAAATGAGAGCCCGCGCCGCCGAAGCCGGTGAGCCATCTCGCCCCCCGCGCCACCGCGCCGGGTGCCGCGCCGGAGAGGGAGTACCGCCGATCCTCCTTCCGGACGGCTACCGCCACCATCGCGACCACCCCGAGCGTGACCCCGCCGAAGAAGACCGCCAGGATCAAGTACGCTACCGATGCTGCGCTGCTGCCGTTCATTGCAGCCTCCCCACAACCTGCCGACGGTGCGGGCACCGCCGGGCCCCGCTGTTGGCGGCCCCGGAGAGGCCTCCGGGGGCCTGATGCGAGGGTCATCATCGACCCCGCTAGCTGGGCATACCATCTGACCTACTGGGCTGAGGCGAACCATTGGTCCGGTAGGGGTGGTATGACATGTACTCCTATGACCAAGCATTCGAATGGCCAGAATATTACCGACCGTCCTAGCGATCCCAACGTTTGGTACGTGTCCGCTGGATACCCGTCGTCCACGGCCACGAAACCGTCTCAGACGGCTCATATTCGGACAACGAGGATGATTCCACTAGGCCGAGTCAGCCCAGTGGTTGGGATGGCTGGCACAGACGGCGGTCAAGGGTGTGAACTGCCCACCGCGGGGCTCTGCGATCGGGTCACGAGGGGGATCGCGCGGGCTCCCGTGCATTTGCCTGCGGCACCGGGCCCAGCCGAAGCCCGGTGGGTTCCGCGCACCGCCGACGGGACGCCCTCGGCGTGCCGTCGGCACTGGCGGAGCACGGCCAGGAACCCGGGCCGGGCCCGTGCGGCTCGCCGTCGAGCAGATCGGGCGGCTCATCGCCAGCCCGACGAGAGTGCAGGCTCCCGTGCTCCGCGAGACCGTCGCGATGGTCGCGACTGCCCCCTGGTCCGCCTGGGACCCGGCGTAAATCAGGACTATCGTGTGCCGCTCACCATCGGGCTGGCGATCCGGACAGGAGTCCCAAACACGCTGCTCACGAGGCCGACGCGGAGCGATCTGGGTACCCCGCGCGGCTATGCGACCGCTTGTAGCTAGGGAACGAGCTCGCTCGCCGGCCGGAGCGATTCCGCGTCCAGGTCCCGGCGACCCATGCCGTTCAGCCTCCGAGTGCTCCTTGACAGCCAGTCGGGCGCATCACCGACTGGCGTGTAACGCTGGTCGTTTCGGCGGACCGCAATGGCTTACCACAGCGAGTGTCACGATCACGACCAAGAAGAGAGCGACTGCTACTGCGGGTACGAAACCGGCCATGATGACCTCCAGCACTTTTGTCCCGCGGGGTCCCCGTCTTTCGCGACCCAGGTCGCAAAGTGCTCGCGGGGCCTCGTGCTCGCCGGGCCACGGCATCCCCGGTCTATCTGTCTACGATCCGTATGTACGGTCAGGTACGCCCCCGTTGAGCCTGACTGTTCCACTCTGTAGACCCATCGGTCAGGTCCTAGTGCAACCAAGCAGTCGGACTGCTAGGATAGATCCTATGCACCCTGCCATCCAAGCCATCCCAACCTTTGGTACCTTGTCCAGGTGTTACCAACGTTCAGCCGGGTACAATCCCACCAATGCCAAATATGCTGCTCGACTGGATGGCATGGGCGGTCGGGACAGGTAGGATCACCCCAATCAGAGGTAGGTCGAGCAGGGAGGAGGCCGATGGCAAACCCGATGTACCGGCAGATCGCCGAAGAGCTGCGGGAGCAGATCGAGTCGGGATTGCTCGCGCCCGGCCAAAAGCTACGGACCGAACTCGAGCTGCGAGATCAGTACGGGGCTTCTCGGAACACGGTCCGAGACGCGATCAAGTGGCTCACCACTCTCGGGCTGGTGGAGACGAAGCCGGGCCAGGGTACCTTCGTGGTGAAGAAAATCGACCCGTACGTCACCACGCTGACCACCAGCGATCCGAAGGGGATCGGTGAGCAGGTCGCCACGTACGGAGAAGTTGAAAAGTATGAGTCCGACGCCGAAGGGCCGATAAGGACTCCCACGCTGACGGACCCTCAGGTCGAGATCCAGAGGGCTTCTGCCGTGGTCGCCAGCCAGCTCCAGGTACCCGAAGGGTCCCAGGTGATCAGTCGGCACCAGAAACGCTACATCGACGGAACGCCCTGGTCCCTGCAGACCTCGTTCTACCCGCGCGGGTTGGCCGTACAGGGCGCCGAACTGCTCAGCCTGGCCGACAACATCGAGATCGGCACGGTGAAATACCTGGCGGAAACCCTCGGCCTCCGGCAGGTCGGATATCGTGACTGGATCTCGGTCCGGGCGCCAGACGTGACGGAAGCATCATTCTTTAACGTGCCGCAAGACGGGCGAGTCGGAGTTTTTGAGATATTCAGAACGGCGTTCGACCAGACCGGCACGCCTATGCGGCTCACCGCGACAGTATTGCCCACAGACCGGAATCAGTTCATTGTAAACGTTGGAGACATACCGAGGAGCCCGCTCCCTTGACAGGGTAGTGACAGGAACGGGGCCACCGGGCTCAGTCTCGTCACTTCGATCGCAGCGACGGCCAAGAAAGCCGGGACTCCCTAATCGTCAATTAGATAATTTGAATATTCATTGAATACGCGGCAAGGTCTCGGGTCACCTCGGTACTCTGGGAGAGCAGGGACTATAGCCGCCCGCCGACTCCGGCCGACGCCCCACTCCATGATGGAAGGCGACCGGATACGGCATTACTTATCGGCGCGTGGAGAACCCTCACGCCGTTGCGGTAGTGCCAGCTTCAATAATGTAACAGGTTATGCCGATCAACAGGCATCCTTACGGGCGAGGAAGGAGGACGGTGCAGATGGCGAAGTTGCATGCGCGTCCCTCCAAGCAGTACCGGTATGAGCATTATGACCCCTTTAACGGGGCTTCCTGACGCATCAGTAACGCGTGACGCGTCAGCGTCACGGTTCACGGGCAGGGCTGCTGCTCTGAAAGAAATACTGGGGCGAAGCCCGCGCCAGCACAGTAACAATCCAGTCAACCTAATGGTTGAATAAGCAAAGAGGGGTGGTGTCATGGCCAAGCGCTACGGGCGTCCTTCCTTGCAGTATCGGTATGAGCACTACGACCCCTGCTCTTAAAAAGCGCGGGTCGCAAACGACGAGTCCGTTTCGGCGTATACACATAAGGCTGACCGGACCCTGAGTGAGTCGTCGGCGTTGCCCCGCAATGGGCAACGTCGGCGGCGAACCGGTCTGCCGCTAGCAACATCCCAGCGAAAATCTCGGAATCGTTGGTGGAGGAACCAGTGCCCACCCGACGCATGCCGTTCGATGATCTGGCGAGACTCGCCGCGGCACATGCTGCCCTTGATCCGGAACGCCAGAAGTGGCGCAGTGACATCCTGATCTCCAGCCTGATCGAGATTCTCGCCGCGAAGGGGCCGCAGGATGAGCGCCAACTGCACCTCCAGATCAAGAACATCTGGCTCACCGACGTCGTGGATAAGCGACTACTGCGCGCGGCGTTGGAATATGCCGAGAAAGGCGACCTGGTAGAGCGCCGACCTCGCTCACACGAACCCAAGTGGGCAGCTAGGCCCGGGAGCATCGTGGATGCCAAAGCCGATCGTGCGTGGGCCGAGGCCATCATGGAACGATTTAGACAGGACCTCGCCAAGCGACTCTCCGAGTTGCTTGACAGCCACGAAATGATTGAGTCTTCTCGGCAGCGCGACTTTACGTGTTATCTCATCGGTGGCTTTATGGCCGGCAGCCAGCGAGTCTTTAAGGGGGTGGTACGGTCCTGCGATCCGGAGAGCTTGAGTGGAATAGATTTTGACCTGTCGGCGGCCTATGCGCACTTGGAAGGTCGAAATCTTTCAAAGGAAGTCGAAAACGCACTAAAGGCCTTGACACTAGCGGCAATGGAATCGGACAGTGGGTTCGGTAACGAGATCCTACGTCTCATCGTAGCCGGGCAAGTACTTCGGGGGATGGTAGGACATCATGACCTTACCGAACGGAATTGGGTAGAAGGTAGCATGCTGGTGCTCGACACCAGCGTCTTGGTCTACCGGTTGGACAGCAACGGGCCTCAATCCCGCCTGCTGGAAGAGCTACTGAAGATGAGCAAGGAAGTCCGCTGCAATATCGTAATCACGCGAGCTGTGATTAACGAGTGGAACCGGCTATGGCAGAGCGCGGCAAGCGAAGTTCGGACGTGGGCAAGCAAATTTACTAACCTTCCTCAGCGGCTCGTCCTTGAAGCTAAAAATCCTGCGATACGCAATTGGCAATTTCGCAAGGTTACCTGGACAGACTTCGAGCGGCGTTACAATAACATTGAATCCTGGCTGGCGAACCACAGCATCCGGATCATCGAAGATGAGCAAGCTGATCTACCTCGTGTTGAAAGAATGAGAGAAGAGCTCCTGAAGCTATCGGCTGCCGCGAAAAAGCCCATGCGCACCGAGGCGGCCGCTCTGACCGACGCCGTAAGTGCAGCTATTGTCGCGAAAGCGCGGAAGCTTAACTCCTCGCTTGCGCCAACGGCCTGGTTCATCGCAGAAGACCGGTTCACAGACGAGGCCTATCGCGCCATTTGGCCGGAAGACAAGTTCCCGGTCGCGTCCAGCATGGAGGTCTGGCTGCTCTTGCTGTCGATGGCGAGAGCCGATGATCCGGGACGGGCTGGCAACCTTGCCGGGACTATTAGTGATGCTGTCATCCAAAAGAGCTTTCTCGCTGTATCCGCCGGCTACAGCGTCAGCGAGCTGATAGAAATTACCGAACTCTTGAATACGGCGTCCAGCGCAGACCCAGGAACTCTGGCAGAAGCAGTAAGAACCGATTATCTTGCTCTCGCCAGGTTCTCAAGTCCAGACGTTCCGGCAGAACTACTTCGCCGACGAGCCCTGCGCCGCGATTGGCAAGTCGAGCGAAGAGAGCAACAGGTCGACGCGATGACACAGGATATAGACGATCGTGTCCAGCAGGCTGAAAAGCTGGCCGAAAACCTGAAAACAGTCAATGGGAACCTGCATGCGGCCAATGTGCGCATGCAACGCACGTTCTGGCTGGTTATAGCGCTTTTCCTCATGGCCTCAATGGTGGGCGGCGCAGCTGGCCTAGGCGCCCATCTTTGGCTGGTCGTTGGTGGCGCGATGCTGTGCGTCGCGGTCGGATTGGAGGGCCTCCGGTGGAGGTATCAACCAGACGTGCGGGCGTCACTATTCATCATCGGGATAGCGGCCACGGTTTCATGGGTCATCCTTGGCGGCGTAGTCTCGCTGGTTCTGTCGTGACCACGCCATACAGCCGACCATTCCCGGCGCCACCTGGCCCGGCCGGTTCGGTCGTCAACCCGGTTCTGGCGGCCGCGTCCAGCGCCGGCGGTGAAGCCGCGCGGCGCGCCGACGAGATGATCTGGATTCCCGCCTGGTCGTGCACTATTAACGGAACGGGTGATTCGCGTGATGGGTGAGAGCGTTCAGGATGATGGTGAGATGAACCATCAATTGTAAGTCCTGACAGAGCAGAGACTTAGGAGGTCATCTGGGAACACGCTCCTTATGTTCGCTCGGCAAAGACTTCACCCTGCCGAGGTCTGGAACACTAAAGTCCCGGCAAGCATGATGTCTGCCCTGACCGGCGTTTAGCCAGGCCAAAGGGGTACTGAAGCTCGATAAGCGCAGCAAGGCTGCGGCCGAGCCGGTGTTTTGCGCCCTCCTGGTGGTTCCGCGTACGCCGGATAGGGGTGACTATGTATCGGTGGGAAGGTATCCGTTCGCCATACGCCTTGCTATGCCGGGGGACTTGGGCGAAGTACGCGGGCTTGTCCGTGAGGCTGCTGACTGGCTACGGACGAGCAAGGACACCGATCAGTGGGCGAGCCCCTGGCCCGATCAGGCCGGGCAAAAAGAGCGCATACTGAATGACCTGCTCAAAGGCAAGACGTGGATCGTCTGGGACGGCACCACCGCAGCCGCGACCATCACCGTCGACACCGCGGAGCCGCTAGACCTGAATGATCAGCCCATCTGGCCGGTCCACAAACGCCATGAGCCAGCGCTATACGTGCGGCGTGTCATCGTCAGCAGACGTTACGCGGGCCTCGGGCTCGGTGCCGCACTACTGGACTGGGCGGCCGACGTGGCCAGAAGAGACCACAAGATCGCGCTTATCCGCATCGATGTGTGGACCACCAATAAGGACCTCCACGCCTACTACGAAGGACAGCGCTTCATGCGCCGCGAGGGCAGGGATCCGCGGGAACTCGCCAACTATCCGTCACAAGCGCTCTTCGAGCGCGAGGTAGCCCGATCCGGATCGGGCTTTACCAAATTGTTTGCATAGAACGGGTTAGGCAGAGGTTCGTTTACCCGTTCCACGCTACACTGGCGCAGCATAGGTGCACCTTCCACATTCCCTAGGACGGCCTTGCTATGCCACAAAAGTTCTCATATGCAAAAAGAGACATGACAAACATACTTCCCGAGGGCTGGCAGAAGGATATCGGCGCAGTCGCCGCCGAAGCCGATTTTAGGGATTTTCCGTGCACGCCCGTCTTGTCCCGCGAAGCAGCGGACGTGACGTACATAAAACGCGGCCGGGTACACGCGGACACAGTGCAGGACCGCCTGCATTGGCTATACAAGCTCTACCGCGGCGACTTCCTCGAGCTGGCCGCCGAAGCCTGGGGGGAACCCATCGACGCGGCCTTCGACGACCGGTACGGCGTTATCCTTAACGTGCAGCGCGGGAAAACGATGCGTTTCGAATGTCACGTTGATTCTAATCCGGTGACCGGGCTGCTATTCTTCACCGATCACCCAGCGGGCGGGGGCGAACTCGTGGTCGGGCACGATCCGGCCGCGGTTGGCGTCGAAGCGCTGGAACGGGACTGCACGGCTATCCAGCCCCAGGCAGGCCAGTTGATCTTCTTCGACGGCATGACCTACCCGCATTACGCGCGGGCGCTGTCGGACCGGGCAGAGGAGACAGACGTCAGGATCGTGGCGGTGATGAACTTTTACACCGGGTCATGCCCGGAATCGACCCGCCCGCCGGAGCTGAACCGTCACCTGTTCGGCGACCTCTGAAGGCCTCAGGCAGCCCCGGCCCGGCCGGAACGGGGGCCAGCGAAGCCGCCCGCGACGTGCCGCTGATGGTCGCGCTGCCGAGGACGGTGTCGCCGTCGTAGAGGACGGCGGCCTGGCCCTTGGCCACGCCGCGGGCGGGGTGGTGCAGTCGGATGCGTACCGCATCGCCGTCCAGCCAGGCCGTGCAGGCGTGCGCGTCGCCGTGGGCGCGTAGCTGGACCAGGCAGTCACGGGGATCGGTGGGCGGGGCGCAGCCGGTCCAGACCGGCCGCGTCGCGGTGATCTCGGTGATGTCGAGTCCCTCGGCGGGACCCACGGTGACCGCCCGGGTGACCGGCTCGATGTCCAGGACGTAACGAGGCTTGCCGTCCACGGTCGGCGCGACCCACGCCCAGGCCCTTGCGCTGGCCGACGGTGAAGGCGTAGGCGCCCTCGTGCTCGCCGACGACGGTACCCGAGCTGTCGACGATCTGGCCGGGCGCCTGGCCCAGGTGGCGGGCCAGGAAGCCCTTGGTGTCGCCGTCGGCGATGAAGCAGACGTCGTGGCTGTCCGGCTTGTCCGCGACCGCGAGCCCGCGCCGCGCCGCCTCGGCCCGGACCTGGGCCTTGGGCGTGTCGCCGAGCGGGAACATGGAGTGGGAGATCTGATCCGAGGTGAGCACGGCCAGCACGTAGGACTGGTCCTTGCCGGGATCGGCGGCCCGGCGCAGGATCCCGTCCGAGGTGCGCGCGTAGTGGCCGGTGCACACCGCGTCGAAGCCGAGGGCCAGCGCGCGGTCGAGCACCGCCGCGAACTTGATCTTCTCGTTGCAGCGCAGGCACGGGTTCGGGGTTCGGCCGGCAGCGTACTCGGCGACGAAATCCTCCACCACGTCGCGGTGGAAGCGCTCGGCCATGTCCCACACGTAGAACGGGATGCCGATCACGTCGGCGGCGCGCCGCGCGTCCCGCGCGTCCTCCAGCGTGCAGCAGCCGCGGGCTCCGGTCCGGTACGACGACGGGTTCGAGGACAACGCCAGATGGACGCCGGTCACCTCGTGACCCGCGTCCACCGCACGAGCCGCGGCTGTCGCGGAGTCCACCCCGCCCGACATCGCCGCCAGCACCCGAAGACCACTCATCGCCCACCAAGGTTACGCGCCGCCCGCCACCACTCCCACCCCGGCGCCCGCCGGGACGCTCGCGCCCGCGCCCCCAAGGTGGGACGCTCGCGCCCGCGCCCCCAAGGTGGTCGGTGGGCCCTTGGGTACCTTCTTTGGTACCCAAGGGGCCCACCGACTCCGGAAGCCGGGGCCGACCGCGGGGCACGCGGGGCTGGTGGGGTCAGTGGGGCGGGCTGGAGGAGATGTGGGCGGGCTTAGCGGGCGGGGTCAGCGAACGAGGGCCGGGGCGGGCGGCTGCAGCGGGAGGCGGCGCGGCGGCGGCTCAGCGGGAGGCGGCGTGGCGGGTGGGTCAGCGGGCGGCGGCGCGGCGGGCGCGGTCGACTACCTCGCGGATGACCCGGCCCAGGGCGTCTACGTCCTGCTGGGTGGAGGTGTGGCCGAGCGAGAAGCGGAGCGAGCCGCGGGCCCGGGACTCCTCGGCGCCCATGGCCAGCAGCACGTGGCTGGGTTCGGCCACGCCCGCGGTGCAGGCCGAGCCGGTGGAGCAGGCGATCCCGTTGGCGTCGAGCAGCATGAGCAGCGCGTCGCCCTCGCAGCCGGGGAAGGAGAAGTGCGCGTTTCCGGGCAGCCGGTCCGGCCCCGGCGGCGGGCCGTTGAGCACGGCGTCGGGCACCGCGGCCAGCACCTGACGCACCAGATCGTCGCGCAGCGCGGCCAGCCGCTCGGCCTCGTCGGCCCGGTGCTTGGCGCACACCTCGGCCGCCACCGCGAACGCCCGGATCGCGGGGGTATCGAGGGTGCCGGAGCGGATATCGCGCTCCTGGCCGCCGCCGTGCAGCACCGGAACCGGGGTCACGCCGCGGGCCAGGATCAGCGCCCCGACGCCGACCGGGCCGCCGAGCTTGTGACCGGTGACGGTGAGCGCGTCCGCGCCGCTGGCCGCGAAGTCGACGGGCAGCTGCGCGGCGGCCTGCACCGCGTCGGTGTGGAACGGCACGCCGTACTCGTGGGCCACCGCCGCGAGCTCGCTGACTGGCTGTATCGTGCCGACCTCGTTGTTCGCCCACATCACGCTGACCACGGCCACCTGCTCGGGAGCCTGCGCGATCGCGGCGCGCAGCGCGTCGGGACGGACGATGCCGTCGGCGCCGACCGCGAGCCAGACGGCCTCGGCGCCCTGGGCCTCCTCCAGCCAGCGCACCGAGTCCAGGACGGCGTGATGCTCGACCGAGGTGGTCAGCACCCGCCGCCGGGCGCCATCCCGGCGGGCCCAGTACAGGCCCTTGACGGCGAGATTGTCTGCCTCGGTCCCGCCGCTGGTGAAGACGACCTCGCTCGGCCGGGCGCCGAACACCTCGGCGAGCTGCTCCCTGGACTCCTCCACCACCCGGCGGGCGCGCCTGCCCGCGGCGTGCAGCGACGACGGGTTCCCGAGCCGGGCGAGCTCCTCGGTCATCGCGGCGATCGCCTCAGGACGCATCGGCGTCGTCGCCGCGTGATCCAGGTACACGGGACTTGTGCTGTACGAACTCATGGCTGCGTACAGCCTAGCCGCCGCGAAGATACCGAAGAAACAGATGTAACGGGCAAACTCGGGGCTAACTTACGCTTGCCGATTTCCTCAAGGAGCTGCGGGACCACCTTGAACAGGTCCCCGACTACCCCGAAGTCAGCCAGCTCGAAGATCGGCGCCTCCGGGTCCTTGTTGACGGCGATGATCGTCTTCGAGGTCTGCATCCCGGCCCGGTGCTGGATCGCGCCGGAAATGCCGATGGCCATGTACAGCTGCGGCGAGACGGTCTTGCCGGTCTGGCCGACCTGGAACTGGTGCGGGTACCAGCCCGCGTCGGTCACCGCGCGCGACGCGCCGACGGCCGCGCCGAGCGCGTCCGCGAGCGTCTCGATGATCTCGAAGCCCTCGGCGCCGCCGGTGCCGCGGCCGCCGGAGACCACGATCGACGCCTCGGTCAGGTCGGGACGCTCGCCGCGCTCGGCCACCACCCGGTTGGTGACCCTGGCGCCGGTGGCCTCCCCGGCCAGCGAAACCGAGGAAAGCTCCGCCGCGCCCGGCGTGGGCTCGGGCGCCACTGCGTTGGGCCGCATCGCCACGATCGGGGTGCCCCGCTTGACCCGGGAGTGGACGATGGTGGCACCGCCGAAGATCGACTGCTCGGCGACCGGCCCGTCGTCGCCGGGCTGCAGGTCCACCGCGTCGGTGAGCACGCCGGAGTCGATCTTGACCGCGAGCCGGCCCGCGACCTCCTTGCCCTGGGCCGTGCCGGCCAGCAGGACCAGCGCCGGGGCCTTCTCCTTGACCAGCTGAGCCAGCAGCTCCGCGGCGGGCGCCACGACGTAGTCGTCGAAGGCCGCATCGGCGGCCACGTACATCCTGGCCGCGCCGTACTCGGCGCACCGCGCCTGGCCCTGCTTCCGCGCCCGGCCCGGTCCATACCACCGAAGGCTCGCCGAACCGGCGGGCCAGCGTGATCAGCTCAAGCGTGACCTTCTTGACGTCGTCGTCCACGTGCTCCGCAAGCACCAGGATCTCAGCCATGTCGCTCCCCTCCGGCCTCAGATGAACTTCTGCGCGGCGAGGAACTCGGCCGCCTTGACGCCGCCGTCGCCCTCGTCCTTGACGATGACGCCAGCCTGGCGCGGCGGCCGCTGGGTGTGATCGACCACCTCGGTGGCCGCGCCGCCGAGGCCCACCTGGGCGGAATCGATGCCCGCGTCGGCCAGGGACATCGTCTGCACCGGCTTCTTCTTCGCGGCCATGATGCCCTTGAACGAGGGGTAACGGGGCTCGTTGATCTTCTCGACCACGCTGATCACGGCGGGCAGCGTGGACTCGACCTCGAAGTACCCGTCTTCGGAGACCCGGCGGATGCGAATCGCCGAGCCGTCGATCTCCACCTTGCTCGCCAGCGAGACCTGCGGCACGTCCAGGCGCTCGGCCAGCATCGCGGCCATCACGCCCATCCGGGCGTCGGTCGACTCCGACCCGCAGATCACCAGGTCGAAGCCGGTCTGGGTGAGCACCTGGGCGAGCGCGTAGGAGGTCGACAGCGCGTCCGAGCCGGCCAGCCCGTCGTCCAGCAGGTGCACGGCCTTGTCCGCGCCCATGGACAGCGCCTTGCGGATCGACTCGGCGGCCCTGTCCGGGCCCATGGTCAAGATGGTGACCTCGGCCTCGTTACCCGCCGCGCGCTGCGCCTCGGCGATCTGCAGGCCCTCCTCGATGGCGTACTCGTCAAGCTCGTTGATGAGCCCGTCCACCGACGCGCGGTCCAGCGTGCCGTCCGACTTGAGCTTGCGTTCGGCCCAGGTATCGGGCACCTGCTTGACACACACGACGATGTTCATGGACTACACCGACCTCCTTCGTTGCTCGGGTACAGCCTGCCAAACCGCCTCGTGCTCGGCCGCACCGGGTCCGTACCCGACATGTTACTAGCCGGTAGCTAGCATCCGGCTGCCCCCTCGGGGCAGGAGGAGCCGCCAGGACACGAAGCCTTGGTTAATTGTATCAACTATTTAACTGTTTCAGGTACTTCAGTCATTGTTTCCGCACCAGGCAGGTGCCAGCCATCGGCCCGTCGGCGCCTGGAGGTTCTGGGGCGTCAGTATCGTTTAGAGCACGTCCAAGGGAGGAGCGGCCATTTGGCTCGGGTCACCGTGATCGGGACCGGATACCTCGGGCTCACCCACGCCGTCTGCCTGGCGGACCTCGGGCACGAAGTGCTGGCGATCGACGTCGATGCGGAGAAGATCGCGAAGGCCGCCCGCGGCGAGGCCCCGTTCTTCGAACCCGGCCTGGAACCGCTGCTGCGGAAGAACATCGATTCAGGCAGGCTCCGGTTCACCATGTCGTTCGCCGAGGTCGGCGCGTTCGGCGATCTCCACTTCCTGTGCGTGGGGACCCCCGAGGGCGAGGCGGGCCAGGCCGACCTCAGCTCCGTCTACGCCGCGGCCGAGGCGCTCGCCCCGCACCTGGCGTCGCCGTGCCTGATCGTGGGGAAGTCGACCGTCCCGGTCGGCACGGCCCGGCAGGTGATGAACCGGATGCGGGCCCTCGCGCCGGCCGGCGGCCAGGTCGACGTGGCCTGGAGTCCGGAGTTTCTGCGGGAAGGGTTCGCGGTGCAGGACAGCCTGGCGCCCGACCGCATCGTGCTCGGCGTGGCCTGCGACCGGGCCGAGACGCGGATCCGCCAGGTGTACCGCACGCCGCTCGAGGCGGGAACGCCGCTGCTTGTGATGGACCTGGAGACGGCGGAACTGGTCAAGGTGGCCGCGAACGCGTTCCTCGCGACCAAAATCTCCTTCATCAACGCCATGGCCGAGGTCTGCGAGAAGTCAGGCGCCGACGTGATACCGCTGGCCGAGGCGCTCGGCTACGACGCGCGGATCGGCAGGCGGTTCTTGTCGCCCGGGCTCGGATACGGCGGCGGCTGCTTGCCCAAAGACATCCGGGCGTTCCGCGCCACCGCGGCCGAACTGGGCGTGAGCTCACTGGTCAGCCTGCTGGGCACCGTGGACGCGATCAACCTCGGCCGCCGAGAGCGGGTGGTCGCGCTGGCCCGCCAGGCCGCCGGCGGCTCGCTGGTGGGCCGCCGGGTGGCGGTGCTCGGCGTCGCGTTCAAGCCCAACAGCGACGACGTTCGGGACTCCCCCGGCCTGGCCATCTGCGACCGCCTGGTGGCCGACGGGGCGATCGTGTCGGTGCACGACCCGGTGGCCATGCCCAGCGCGGCCGCCAAACGCCCGGACCTACGGTACGCCCCGTCGGTCTTCGAGGCGGCCGAGGGCGCCGATCTGGTCCTGCACCTGACCGAGTGGTCGGACTACCGGGCCATCGACCCCGCCGCCCTGGCCGGGGTCGTCGCCCGCCGGGTGATCATCGACGCGCGCTGCTGCCTGGACGCCGACTTGTGGCGCGAGGCCGGCTGGACCGTGCACGTCCTCGGGCGGCCATAACCGTACTTCGGCGGCCACAGCCTTGCCGTCAAGCACCTGTGCGGTCATGCGTGTCCTCATCGATCAGTGGTAAAAGTGCCGGACGCCGGTGAAGTAGAGCGGGATGCCCGCGGCTTCGGCGGCCGCGATGGTCAGGTGGTCGCGGATCGAGCCACCCGGCTCGACCACCGCGGCCACTCCGGCCTCCACCAGGACCTCGAAGGCGTCGGGGAACGGGAAGTACGCGTCGCTGGCCGCGACCGAGCCCGCCGCCCGGTCTCCCGCGCGCATCACCGCCAGCCGGGACGAATCCACCCGGTTGACCTGGCCCATGCCCACACCGACCGAGGCTCCGCCCGACGCGAGCAAGATGGCGTTCGATTTGACCGAACGGCATGGCCTTCCACGCAAAGGCCAGGTCTGCGAGCTGCTCCGGGGTGGCCGCCGGGCCCGCCTTGAGCTGCCAGTTCGCCGGATCGTCGCCCGGCTCGTCGACCCGGTCGACGGACTGCAGCAAGATCCCGCCGCTGACCGGGCGCCATTCCAGGGCGGGGCGCGGGCGGCCGGGGCGGCGCATCGCAGCAGGCGGACGTTCTTGGCCGCGGACAAGATGTCCAGCGCCTCGGCGTCGAAGTCGGGCGCGATCACCACCTCGGTGAACACCTCGGCGATCTGCCGGGCCAGGTCGGCGGTCACCGGCCCGTTGGCCGCGATCACCCCGCCGAACGCCGAGACCGGATCGCAGGCGTTCGCCTTGGCGTGCGCCTCGGCGAGGTCGGCGCCGATGGCGATGCCGCACGGGTTGGAGTGCTTGATGATGGCCACGCACGGCTCGGCGAAGTCGTACGCGTCCCGCCGCGCCGCGTCCGCGTCCACGTAGTTGTTGTAGGACATGGCCTTGCCGTGCAGCAGCTCCGCGGCCGCGATGCCCGCACCGGCGGCGGGGCGGGCGACCCCACTCCGTTCGGCCGAAAGATCTTTATACAGGGCCGCGCGCTGGTGCGGGTTCTCGCCGTAGCGGAGTACGTCGGCCCGCCGCCACAGGGCGCCCGCCACCGCGGGCCAGCCGCTGTCCCGCGCGGTCTCGTCAGGGGCGTACCCGGCCGCGAACCAGGACGCGACGGCGAGATCGTAGGCGGCGGTGTGCGCGAACGCCTCGGCCGGCCAGATGACGGCGCTGGTCCCGCGTGAACCCGCCCTCGGCCAGCGCGGCGAGCACGTCGGCGTACCGGGACGGCTCGATGACGACGGCCACCGAGCCGTGGTTCTTGGCGGCGGCCCGGACCATCGCGGGGCCGCCGATGTCGATCTGCTCGACGCACTGCTCCGGCGAGGCACCGGAGGCGACCGTGGCCTCGAACGGGTACAGGTTCACACCAGCAGCTGGAACGCCTCGATGCCGAGCTCGGCCAGCTGCGCCTCATGGGCCGGGTTCGCGGTGTCCGCGAGCAGGCCCGCGTGCACCCTGGGGTGCAGCGTCTTGACCCGCCCGTCGAGGCACTCGGGGAAGCCGGTCAGCTCCTCGACCCGGGTGACGGGCACCCCGGCGGCCGCGATCCTGGCCGCGGTGCTGCCGGTGGAGACGATCTCGACGCCCGCCGCGTGCAGCCCGGACGCCAGGTCCTCCAGCCCGGTCTTGTCGTAGACGCTGATCAGTGCTCGCCTGATAGGGGCCCGCCCGATCGGGATCTGAGTCAACTGCCGATCCTCACCTTCCTGCCGCGGACGGACCAGCCTTCGCGGACCATCCTGCCCACCGTGCCGACGAGCAGCGACCGCTCGGCCACCTTGATCCGCTCGTGCAGCGTCGCCTCGTCGTCATCGTCGGCTACCGGGACGCTGGCCTGCGCCACGATCGGTCCCGCGTCCACGCCGTCGTCGACGATGAAGACGGTGCAGCCGGTGACCTTCACCCCGTGGGCCAGCGCGTCCCGCACGCCGTGCGTCCCGGGAAACGACGGTAGCAGCGCCGGGTGGGTGTTCAGGCAACGGCCGCCGAACGACCTCGAGGAACGGCTTGCCGACGAGCTTCATGAACCCGGCCAGGACGACCAGGTCGGGCTCGTAGCCGGCGCAGCTGCGGGCCAGGGCCGCGTCCCAGTCCTCGCGGGCGGGATAGTCGGGCAGGCGGGTGACGAAGGTGGGGATGCCGGCCCGTTCGGCTCGCGCGAGGCCGTTGATCGCGTCCCGGTCCGCGCCCACCGCGACCACCTGCGCTCCGTAGGCCTCGTCGCGGCACGCGTCGATCAAGGCCTGAAGGTTGGTCCCCTCCCCTGAGACCAGCACCACCAGCCGCGAGCTCACGCGGCCACCCTATGGCACGTGGCCGGGTGGTCGGCGGAGGGGGCAGAATAGGTGGCGATGGCCAGATACCAGCCGCCGGGCGGGCCAGGGCCGCAACCGAGAGGTAACCGGCGGATTTACGGCTCGTCCGGATATTCTTCGATCAGGCCGAGCGGGATCTCTTCATCCTGCTCGTCCTGGTCGTCGGTGGCCCACGGGTTCATGTAGATCCGGTGGCCGTCGGCGGTGTCGGTCTCGTCGACCACTCCCGCCGGGGTAAAGGCTCCACCCGCCGGGGTAAAGGGTCCACCCGCCGGGGTAAAGGGTCCACCCGCCGGGGCAGCCTCCTCCGGTGCGGGCTGGTCCGCTGTCCTGCGCCTGGTGGCGCGGCGGAGGATGAGCCAGTTCGTGGCGGCGGCGGCCAGCGCGGAGGTGACGCCGATCTCCAGGATCGCTACCAGGCCGACCTGGAATCCGGACGGGCCGACCGCGGACAGGCGGCCGTCGCCGAGCGGGCCGCCGGCGAACGCGGCGGCCAGGCCAGGCCACCGGCCGCCATCCCCGCGGCGAACCCCCAGAGCGGGGCCGCCTCGATCACCGGCGTCGGCGCGATCCGCACGGTGACGATCCCGGCGAAGATGCCGGCCAGGTACGGCAGGGCGAGCACCGCGACCGGCACCCAGGCCGGACCGCCCGGCTGGGCCCTCGACGGGATGGCCGCGAGCATCGGGAAGACGGGGACCGGGCCGAGCACCGAGCCGGTCGGGGCGACCACGGTGCCGGTGCCGAACGCGAATCCCGGGCCGATGGTGTAGGCGACCGCCCAGATGATCGCGTTCGGGGCGTAGGCGAGCTGGGCCAGCAGCAGCAGCGCCGCGCCGCCCACGCCGGGCGCGAGCGCGTCGGTGGCCGCCTTGACCTCGGGCAGGTGCACCGCGAGGGAGGCGCCCGCCAGCACCGCGCCCGCCGCGGCGAGGATGGCGGCCGAGCCGAGCATGCCCATGACGATCGACCGCGGCCTGGGCGGCATCAGGCTCGCCAGCCGCGACCACGGCGCCAGCCCGCGGGCGGCGCCCAGCCCGCCCGCCACCAGGGCCAGCAGGAAGGACGCGACCACCGCCTGCAACAGCGAAGGGCGCCGCAACGGCCGTCCGGCTCGCCACCGCCAGCGCGCCCGCGAGCAACGCGTACGGCAGCGCCAGCGCGACCGCCGCGTAGCCGACGTGGCGCAGCCGGGTGACCGCGCCGGCCCGCACCACCCACCGCCCGGCCATGGCCAGCAGCGAGCCCGGCAGCAGCACCAAGCCGAGCGGCAGCAGGCCGATCCGTCCGGCGCCGCGGACCGTGAAGCCGACGTGGTGCGCCACCAGCCAGAGCATGGCGGCGGTGCGCAGCACCCCGCCGAGGCCGGTGCCGATGCCGACGTGCGGCGCGGTGATCCAGCCGATCGCGGTGAGCGTGGTGAGCACGGCCAGCCCGCTGGCGGCCGCCGCGCAGGCGGCGATGCCGCCCGTGACGACCAGCGGCCGGGCGGGCTGCGTCCTCGGCCTGCCGCCGTCACCGGATCCGGAGGGACCGGGCAGGCCGGGCCCCGACGGCCCTTCCGGATCGGGAGCTAGCGGTGCTTGGGCGGAAACGCTCACAAAGCCGATCCTGGCAACGATCGCCTCCCGACGGCAGGAGGCGCGCCGGTCGGATTAGCGCGCGCGCATGATGTCGCGGACGAGGCCCGCGGTCTCGCTCGGGGTCTTGCCGACGCGGACGCCGGCCTTCTCCAGGGCTTCCTTCTTGGCCTGCGCGGTGCCCGAGGAGCCCGAGATGATCGCGCCTGCGTGCCCCATCGTCTTGCCTTCGGGCGCGGTGAAGCCGGCCACGTACCCCACGACCGGCTTGGTCACGTGCTGCTCGATGAAGGCCCCGGCCCGCTCTTCGGCGTCGCCGCCGATCTCGCCGATCATGACGATGGCGTCGGTCTCCGGGTCTTCCTGGAACGCCTGCAGGCAGTCGATGTGCGTGGTCCCGATCACCGGGTCGCCGCCGATGCCGACCGCGGTGGAGAAGCCGATGTCACGCAGCTCGTACATCATCTGGTAGGTCAGCGTGCCCGACTTGGAGACCAGCCCGATCCGTCCCTGCGGTGGTGATGTCGGCCGGGATGATGCCGGCGTTGGACTTGCCGGGAGAGGCGACGCCCGGGCAGTTCGGCCCGATGATCCTGGTGCGGTTGCCCGCCGCGCTCGCGCGCGCCCAGAATTCGGCGGTGTCGTGCACCGGGATGCCCTCGGTGATCACGATGCACAGCGGGATCTGCGCCTCGATCGCCTCGATCACCGCGTCCTTGGTGCCGGACGCGGGCACGAACACCACGGACACGTCGGCGCCGGTGGCGGCCATGGTGTCGGCGACCGTGCCGAACACGGGGACATCGGTGCCGTTCAGCTCGATGGTCTGGCCCGCCTTGCGGGGATTGGTGCCGCCGACGATCCTGGTGCCCGCGGCCAGCATCCGCGCGCCGTGCCTGCGCCCCTCGGAGCCGGTGATGCCCTGGATCATGACCCGGCTCTGGCCGGTCAGGAAGATCGCCATCTCATGCTCCCTTCGATGCCGTGCTGGCCAGTTCGGCGGACCGGCGGGCCGCGCCGTCCATCGTCGCCACCTGCTCGACCACTCCTGATGGCCGCCTCCTCCAGGATGCGCCTGCCCTCGGCGGCGTTGTTCCCGTCGAGGCGGACCACGATCGGGCGGTCCACCTGCTCGCCGCGCGATTCCAGCATGGCGATCGCCGAGACGATGCCGTTGGCCACCGCGTCGCAGGAGGTGATCCCGCCGAAGACGTTCACGAACACGCTGCGCACGCTCGGGTCGGACAGCACGATCTCCAGGCCGTTGGCCATGACCTCGGCGGATGCCCCGCCGCCGATGTCGAGGAAGTTGGCCGGCTTGATCCCGCCGAACTCCTGGCCCGCGTAGGCCACCACGTCCAGGGTGGACATGACCAGGCCCGCGCCGTTGCCGATGATGCCGACCTGGCCGTCGAGCTTGACGTAGTTGAGGTGCTTCTCGATGGCCCGGGCCTCGATCGGGTCGGTGTTGCTGACGTCGTCGAACCGCGCGTGCTCCTGGCGGAACGCGGCGTTGTCGTCGAGCGTCACCTTGCCGTCGACCGCGAGGACCTGACCGTCCTCGGTCAGCGCCAGCGGGTTGACCTCGACCAGCGTGGCGTCCTCGTCGGCGAACATGGCCCACAGCCGCTCGGCCAGCAGGGCGGCGCCTTCCGCGGCCTCGGCCGGGATGCGCCCGGCCGCGATGATCTCTGCCGCCTTGGCGGCGTCCACGCCGGTCAGCGGCGACACCGGGATCCTCGCCACCGCGTCGGGGCTGCTGTGCGCGACCTCCTCGATCTCCATGCCGCCCTGCACCGTGCAGATGGACAGGAACGTCCGGTTGGCCCGGTCGAGCAGGAACGACAGGTAGTACTCGGCCGCGATGTCGACCGCCTGGGCGATGAGCACCGTGTGTACGGTGTGGCCCTTGATGTCCATGCCGAGGATCTGGCTGGCCTTGGCGTAGGCCTCGTCCGGGCCGTTCGCCAGCTTCACGCCGCCGGCCTTGCCCCGCCCGCCGGTCTTCACCTGCGCCTTCACCACGACAAGCGGGTGGCCTTGGGCGGCGAACTCCGCGGCGATGTCCCGTGCTTCCTCGGCCGTGTGGGCGACCTTGCCCGGCTGCACCGGGACGCCGTACTCGGCGAATAGTTCTTTCGCCTGATACTCAAACAGGTCCACGCTCAATCTCCACTATTTCCGCTGCTCATAAGCCTAACTGTCCGAGTCAATGAAGGTCTTGGTAGCCTAACTGGGAGCCTAACGCTCAGCTTTGGCCTCCCGTTGTCTTCCCTTTGCTCTCGAACAGCGGGGCCAGCGCGATGGCAGCGGTAGCGTAACCGGCCGGAGCTGGTGCCGGTACACGACCTCGGTTGTGCGGGTGCTGGCGTGGCCCACCGCGTCCGCGATCTGCTCGATGGGTACACCGGAATCCGACAGGAGCGATCCGCAACGTTCCGCACCACGAGGTCATTGACCATCGCGTTCCGGATGGCCTGGATCAGGATCATCCGGGCCAGCCTAACGCTCCTGGTCGACAAGCGCTCAGCCAGCTTGCCCAGCGCGAACTGGACGTCCCGCACCTTCAGGTCAACGAGCTTGACGTTGCCGATCAGCTCGATCAGGTGCCTGACCATGATCTGGTAGCCCGTACCGCCGGTGACTTATTACCGCCTGAACGGTGCTTCCGGTGCTCTGCAGCAGCCAGTGCCTTCAGGCAGTGCTCGACCGTGAAAGGCGATACGGCGGTCGGCGACGAGCAGTTCAAGAACTGCGGCCAGCTCGCGCGTTGACCGGCGCGGCGATGCTCGTCGCATCTGACGGCTGTGCGGTCATCCATGACCGGCTGGGCGTGCCGACGAGGGAGCGCAGCAGGGCCACGCCGACACCAGCGGCGTCGAGGAGGTAGTCGCCGCCTTGGGCCAGCACCGCGAGCGAATGGGCCGTCATCGCTACTGTCACCAGCCCGGCGTTAGGGGTACCGTGCGTCAAGGGTGGTAGTAACGCGTCCGGTGGCGATGTCGTACACGTGGCCGGAGACGCTCACCTTCGGTGAGAGCAAGGGTGAGGTGAGCAGGCGCTCGACGTCGGCCTTGACGGTGGTGTGCGGGTCGGTGACGGCGGAGGCTTCGAGCGCTGCCTCGGGGAGGCCGGTCGCCTCTGCGGCCTGATGCCGGAAGCTGGGGTCGGCGAGAAAGCCGGTGCCGCATTGGGTGTGGTGGACGACCGCGACTTCGAAGAGCGTGTCAGCCGCGCCTTGGCCGCCGGACAGCTGCTCGGCGAGGAAGGCGAGGAAGGCGATGTCGTCGATAACGGCCGGGGTGACGCGTCCCCCGCGTTGCGGATGACGGGAGCGTCTCCGAGCTGGAGTCCGAGGACGATCGCGGGGTCGACCCGGTGGTCGAGGCAGGCGACGACGAGCACTTGTGCTGTGGGCAGGCCGAGTGCCGCGGGGGTGTAGGTACGGGCGAACTGCTCGTTGCGCTCGAGCAGGGGGGTCATCCTGGTCATGGTGTTCCTTCTCGTTTCAAGGGGTGGGTGTCATCGGTTGGCGGTGGCCGTGGTGCCCACGCCGTGGCGGGCCGCGATGTCGCGGATGGCTGCGGCGAGGAGGTCCGGGTGCTCGCTGGTGGTCAGGTGGCCGCCGGGGAAGGTCAGGATCTTCGGCCTCGGGCACGCGCTCGCGGGTGGCCTGGATCTGCCGGTGCTCGTAGGGGTCCTCGTCGCTGCCGCCTACGTAGAGGGCGACCGTGCCGTCCAGGTCGCGGGCGATCGCGGCGAGGTCCCAGCGTTGCGCGTGGCGGCGGTGCTCGTTGACGAATCCCGCGGCGTTGTGGAGGAACGCCGCTCCGTCCCGGCGGGTGATCGCCGACCGCAGCTCGGCGAGCTCCTCCGGGGCGGGACGGTAGCTGCGGGAGTACAGGCGGGCCTGCATCATCGACGCGTCGAACACGCGCGGCGAGCGCTGCGCCTGCCGCATCCCCAGTGCGCCCAGCGGGGTGCGCAGCAGCGGCGTGCCCTGCCACGGGTGCGTGTGCGCGTCGGCGAACAGGCCGCCGTTCACCATGAGCACGGCCGCGATGGCCGGTATGGCGGTGTCACCGGAATTGGTCCGCTCCAGCTGGCGGCGAAGCAGCTCGAGCAGCGCGAGCGAGGTGTAGTCGAAGGTGACGACGACGGTGCGGCGCACGCCGTGGTGCCGCCACAACGCCTCGACCAGGTCCGCGCGCTCGACGGTGGAGTACGGGTAGTCCCGGGGCTTGTCCGAGTCACCCTGCCCCACCGGCTCCACGTACAGCCGCGGGCTGAGGTCGTCGCCGAGCATCCGGTCCACCTGCGCCCAGCCGTAGGAGCCGTCCGGGAATCCGGGCAGCAGCGTGAGCCACACGGTGCCCGCGTCGTGCCGCTCAGCGGCCGACGCGCTCGAAAACCCCAAGCGCGCCCGGGGTCGCGGCGGCCTCCTCCTCGGTCAGTACGCGCACAGATTCCGGGTCGTACCCGATTCGCTGGCCGCCGGCGAACCACTCCGCCGCCGTCACCCGCGCCTGATCCTGCCGCGGCAAACCTGCCGCCTTGTTCCTGCCCATCGGGGGCCTCCCTGGTCATTAGTGGACGCCGTCCACAATAGCTGAGTTGGTGGACGATGTCCACTTTGTTATCCTGTCGGTGTGACGGCCAGCCGATCAGCAGCGGAGACGCACCAGGCGGAGCGGCGGCGACGGCCGCGGGGCGCGGTCCGCGACGGCCTGGTCGCCGCCGGGCTCGAGCTGGCACGGACAGGTGGTCCGGACGCCGTGGTGCTTCGTGAAGCGACCCGGATGGTGGGCGTGGTGCCCAACGCCGCCTACCGGCACTTCGCCGACCGTGACGAGCTCCTCGCCGCGGTCTGCACGGCGGCGATGCGCGAGCTCGCCGACCGCATGGCCGCCGGCGTCGCCCGCGTGCGCGGCGAGCACGGCGATCCCGCCGCGGCCCGCCGCCGGCTGGGCGCGATCGGCACGGCCTACCTGGAGTTCGCCCGCGAGGAACCGGGGCTGTTCGCCACCGCGTTCGCCCTACCGCAGCAGCACGCCTACGGCGCTCCGGACGACGGGACCGGGCAGGAGCGCACGCCCCTGGGTCATCTGCGCGCCGCGCTCGACGAGCTGGTCGACGCCGGCGTGCTCCACCGGCGGCGCCGCGAAGGCATCGAATACCCCATCTGGTCCGCGGTGCACGGACTGGCAGTACTCGCCGGGCAAGGGCCCCTGCGCGACGTCCCCGCTGCCACCCGCCATCACCTTGAGGAGCTCACCCTCGCCTTCATCGACGAGGGCCTGGCGTAAGCCCCCCAATCTCGGCGAACCAGCAGCTCAGCGGCCATATTTTCGGACCGTGCCAGGCACTGCGGGCAGCCTACGCCAGCCAAACTTGCCGGATGCGTCTGGCCCTATATTTTGCCGCCGATCGGCGCGGTCAGCTGTCCCGCGCCAGATAAGTCGGCCCGCCATGGTGCCGCTGTTCTCTCGGGGTCCTTGAGCTGTTGCACGACGTGGCGTTTGAACGTTTCATGGAGAGGTTCTGCAACACCTCCTCATCTTGCCCGTCTTCCCCCGTCTTCGGACGCCAATGACCGCCGGGACGATATGACCAGCTCCGCGACGAAGAGAGATTCAAGCTAGATGAAGATCGCCAGGTCAACGGTGTTCGCGAGGGAGAACCGCTGTTCGTTCGGCTGGATGTCATTTTCTGCTGAACGAACAGGGCGGGAACATGTGGCTGACCACCGGCCGCTGCGGCGTCCCCGATTGGTCTACCGACGTCAGCCAGGCGGTCATGTCCTCTCAGGCGCCGCGGGGCGCGAACGCCGAATTCTGTACCCGCGTTGAGCACAGCCGTGATCAGTTCTCCGCATCGGTCCGGCGCGGCCACGCGCCGCACGTCGTAGTTGTGGTCACTGGGCGAGAACCATGATGAGCAGTCCGGTCAGCGCGACGGCTTGTAGTGCGGCGCGGGTCCAGATGACGCTGTCCCAACGTTGCTGCAGGATCCTGGTGTCCGCGGGGACTGTGTGGCTGGCGGCAGCGGCGCGGAGTTGCTTGTTGATCGGTGCGCTGATCCGCGGGTAGATCGCGAGCCAGGCCAGTAATGCCACCAGCGCTATTGCCCGCCGATGCGGGCCGCGCCATTGTCGCTGGCGGCGGTGGCGAGTGCGGTAGCGAGGACGGAGACTGCCCCTGGGGCCGGGAGGCGGCGGTCTCCGTATTCGTGGATCCGGCCGAGTAGGTCGGCCACGGAGCTGTCGGCGGCTCCACGGGCGGCTGGGCGCAGGACCAGCGCGCAGAATAGATCGGTGCCATAGATGATGCGGTGGTTACGATGGCGACGAGCGCGGCGCCGGTGGCGAGCGTGTTCATGGGTGTTTCCTTTGCCGAGATCGGGTGATCGGCCCAGGTGTGGTGGTCGTGGGGAGGGCGCGGGTGAGACAGTCGGTCAGCGCGCCCTCCAGCAGGGTGTGCAATGCCACGGGGTCGACGTCGACGCGGCCGACAACGTGTAGGGCGATCAGCCCGTGCGCGGTCGCCCACAGTTGCAGGACGTGCTGCTGTGCCTGGGCGTCACCGGCGTCGGTGAGGAGGTCCGGTGATGATTTCGCCGATGGCTTGCCCTTCCATCCAGGTGTCGGTGGCTGGCACGCGTACTCCGCCCAGGCTGTACATGAGTTGATACAGCTCCGGTTCGGTTAAGGCGAAATCAAGATAGGCGTGCGCGGCCCGCCGCACCGCCGCCGCCGCTGGCCGGGCTTGGCTCGGAACTCATGGCGCCCATGGTCGTGGCTCCGTGGCTAGCGGTGGCCATCGTGTCGCGCAGCCGGGTGAACCCATCGCGGACCAACGCGAGCAGGATGTCATCGCGACCGGTGAAGTAGCTATAGGCGAAGTTCGCCGAGTACTCGATCTCGTCGGCCAGCCGCCGCATCGTCACCGCGTCCCACCCCTCCCGCCGAGCCAGGTTGCGCGCCGCAGACAGGATCGACTTCGCGGGCGGCTGCACGTTCCCGGTCTCGGCGCCGCTGCGCCGGTGTGGGTCCAGGATTGTCCCGCCCATCGCCGGTCACGGTCGACCGGCCGCGTCGGCGGTAAGCTGGGCGAAGAACGCTTGGCTGTCAAGCTCGTCCCAGTGCTCCACCGCCATGCCGTCGACCACATGCCAGATGTCGATCGAGTGCATCACCACCGGTCGACCGGTCGGCGGCAGACCCAGGAATGGGCCCAGGAACGTCGCGCGGTAGGTAAACCGGCCGGCGACCCGGTCCCCGTCGACCAGAACGTCGTCCAGGCTGACCTCGGTGTCCGGGAACGCAGCGAACCACTGCGTCCAGAACGCCCG
>CAVQOE010000039.1:0-12994 GCA_963714295.1 uncultured Actinomycetota bacterium
GCTGGGTGTACTCGTGCTGCGGATCATCCAGCACCGATGCCGTCGGGCCCTGTTCCACCACGCGGCCGCGCCACAACACGATCACCTGCTCAGTGAGCTGGCGCACGACGGCTAGGTCGTGGCTGATCAGGATGTAGAGACGCCGGTCGAGTCCCGGATATCGGCCAGCAGGTTCAGTACCTGGGCCTGGATGGACACATCCAGCGCGGCCACCGACTCGTCCAGGACCAGCACCTGAGGCTCGGCGGCGAGCGCCCGGGCGATCGCGACCCGCTGCCGCTGCCCGCCCGACAGCGCCCGGGGCAGGGCGTGCGCCTGCCGGGCATCAAGGCCGACCAGCGAGACCAGTTCGGCCGTCCGCTCCGCCCGGCGTGCCGCCTGCCAGCCATGATGCAGCCGCAGCACCTCGTCGATCGCGTCGGCGGCTGACTGCCTGGGGTCCAGGCTGGTGTAAGGATCCTGGAAGACGATCTGCACCTCGCCGCCGCGCCGCCGCCGGTCACGGGCCGAACGGGCGGGCCGGGACCGGTCGTGACCACAGGCGGTGATGGTGCCGGAGGTCGGCCGTTCCAGGCCGACGATCATCTTGGCGATCGTCGTCTTGCCCGAGCCGGATTCCCCCACGATCGCCAGCGATCCGCCGGCCGGCACCGAGAACGACACGTCGTCCACCGCGGTGAAGTCGGCGAACTTCTTGGTCAGATGGGAAACCTCAAGCATCTGCCACCTCCAGCTTCCCGCGCAGTGCGGCCGCCCGCAGGCAGCGGGTCGTCCCGCCGTCGAGGGCCAGCAGCGGCACGGCCGAGGAACGGCAATCGCCGGTGGCGTGCGGGCACCGGGCCGCGAACGCGCACTCGGACGACGGCGCCTCGAACGCCGACAGCGGACGGCCCGCGATGGTCCGCAGCCGGGGCCGGATCCGGTCGATCTCCGGGCGGGCCGCGGTCAGCGCCGCCGTGTACGGGTGCAGCGGATCGTCGTGCAGCCGGTCCGAGGACCGGGTCTCCACGATCTGCCCCGCGTACATCACCGCGGTCCGGTCGCAGATCGCCGCCGCCAGCTCCAGGTTGTGGGTGATGAACAGCAGCGACAGGCCGTGCGAGCGCCGCAGCTCGTCCAGGATCGCCACCACCTCGGCCTGCGTGGTGACATCCAGGGCGGTGGTTGGCTCGTCCGCCAGCAGCAGCCGCGGGCTGGTGAGCAGGGCCGCCCCGATCATCACCCGCTGCAGCATCCCGCCGGACAGCTCGTGCGGGTACTGCCGCAGCCGCCGGTCGCCGTCGGCGATGCCGACCTGGTCCAGCATGTCGCGGGCCCGCCGCAGCGCCTCGCCCGAGCGGACTCCCTGAGCCCGCAGCGCCTCGGTCATGAAGTCGCCGATCCGGCGGACCGGGTTGATGTGCGCGCGCGGATCCTGGAAGATCATCGCCACATCTGACCGGTAGCGACGCAGGTCGGCGGGCGAGAAATCACCGACGCTGCGATTATCGAAAGTGATGGAGCCTTCGCTCAGCGCGCCCGGCGGCAGCAGCTGGGCGATCGCCTTCGCCGTCATCGACTTGCCCGAGCCGGACTCGCCGACCAGGCCGAGCGCCTCGCCCGGGGCGATGCAGAGGCTGACGTCGCGCAGTACCTTCCCGGCGGGCAGCCGGACGCTCAGGCCGTTGACCTCGAGCAGCGCCGTCATGACTGCGCCCGTGAGAGCAGGCGTTCGCCCAGCACGTTGAAGGCGATCACGACGATCACCACGCAGGCGCCAGCCGCCAGCGTCGGCAGCGGATAGCCCTCCTGCAGGCCGACCGCGTTCTCCGAGATCATCACGCCCCAGTTGGGCGCCGGCGCCTGCACGCCGAGCCCCAGGAAGGAGATCGCGGCCAGGTCCACCATCGCCCAGCCGAACATGATCGTCGCCTGCGCGACGACCAGCGGCGCCATGTTGGGCACGATGTGCCGGAAGCAGATGGCCGGGCCGGACAGGCCCTGCACCTCCAGCGCGGCGACGTACGGCTGGCTGCGCTCCCTCAGCGCGGCGCCGCGCAGGACCCGCGCGACGTACGGGACGTACGCGATCGCCAGCGCCACGGACGCCGCGGTCAGGCCGGGGCCGAACACCGCGGTGGCCAGCACGGCGAGCAGGATGCCGGGGAAGGCGAACAGGATATCCAGCCCGGCTGAGACTCCGGCATCGGTAGCGCCGCGTTTCCAGGCCGACGTGACGGCCAGGGCAATGCCCACGGCCAGGCTGATCGCCACCACCGCGAGCGGGCCGGCCATCGACGATTGCGCGCCGGCCAGCAGTCTCGACAGGACGTCGCGGCCCTCCACGTCGAATCCGAGCAGGTGACCACTGACCGGGCCGACGAACTGCAGCGAGGTGTCCGGGACGGTCGTGCTGTACGGGGCGATCAGCGGACCGAAGACCGCCGCCAGCGCGGCGACGGCGATAACGAGCCCCGAGATTATCCCGGCCGCACCGGTGTCCGCCACGCGCCTGATGGGCGTGCGGATCGCGGGCGCGGCGATCGACATAACGGTCATGAGGACGCGCTCCCCAGCGAGATCCGCGGGTCGAGCGCCGCGTACAGCAGGTCGACGATCACGTTGACCACGACGAACGCGATGACAAGGACCAGGGATATGCCCTGCACGACCGCGAGGTCCTTGTCCTGCGCGGCCTTGACCAGGAAGGCGCCGAGCCCGTTGAGGCTGAACGCGGTCTCGACCACCGCGTCCACCGCGATCAGCGAGGCGATCGTTATCCCGGTGATCGTGGTGATCGGGATCGCCGCGTTCCGCAGGATGTGCCGGCGGACGATGTCCCGGTAGGGGATGCCCCGGCTGACCGCGGTCTGCACGTGCTCCCGGCCCGCCTCCTCGCGGACCGCCGCCCGGGTGACCCGGGCGACGATGGCCAGCGAGGAGATGGCCAGCGCGATCGCGGGCAAGGTGAGATGGCGCACGTTGTCGGCCAAACCGGTGCCGTTGCCGAGCGCGGGGAACCAGCCCAGCTGCACCGCGAACACCGCGACCAGCACCATCGCGGCGGCGAAGGACGGCAGCGCGGCGGTGACGGCGGTACTGACCAGGGTGGACGTATCAATCCAGCCGGGCTTGAGGGCGGACAGGACGCCGAGCCCGATGCCGAGCACGCAGATGATCACGGACGCGTAGAACACCAGCCCGGCCGTTGTCCACACCAGGCCGCCCATCAGCGTCGTGACGCTCTCCCGCCACTCGATCGAGGTGCCGAGGTTGCCGTGCAGGGCGTTGGTCAGCCAGTACCAGTACTGGGCGAAGAACGACTGGTTGAGGTGATACCGCTGCTCCAGGGCGGCCACGCTGCCCGGCGGCAGCGCCCGGCCCCCCGTCAGCGCGGACAGCGCGCTGCCGGGGGCCAGGTACATCGAGGCGAAGATCACAAAACTGGCGACCAGCAGGCTCGCGAGGAGCATCACGAGCCTGCGCAGCAGGAATTTACCCCTGCTCATCAGCCCACGCCCCCGAGGCTGTTGGCCCACGGCGCGAACATGTAGGCGAACGAGCCGGTGACACCGGTCAGCTTGGAGCTCATGACCACCACGTTGGTCGGGTTGACGGTCGGGATCCACGGCAGTGTCTGCGCCGCCCGCTGCTCGGCCTTGGCCACCAGTGCGGCGCGCTGGTCCGGGTTGGCCGTGGCCCGCGACTGGTTGAGCAGGGCGGTGATCTGCGGGTCGTTGTAGTTGTTGTAGTTCTGGCTGCCGCCCGGGAGCGCGACCGTGTCGAGCAGCGCGGCCGGGTCGGCGTAGTCGCCGTAGTTGACGGTCGGGAACATGTCGACGCCCTTGCGGTACGAGGCGTCGGTGAAGAAGTTGATGAAGTCCTGCGCGGACACCGACTTGAGCTTGACCTTCAGGCCGATCGCGACGGCCGCCTGCTGGTAGGCGCCGGTCTCGACCGCGATGCTCGACACCTCGTCAGACGTGCCGATGGTGATCGTCTGGCCCGCGACGCCGGCTTGCGCGACGAGCTTCCTGGCCGCGGCCAGGTTCTGCGTCATGGTCGGCGACGCCTGGTAGGCGCGGTCGAAGGCGGAGGTGCCGTAGCCGAAGGCGCCCGGGTTCGCCAGCCACTTCGGCATCATCGCGGCGCCCTTGTACACGGAGTTGATGATCGACTGCCGGTTGAGCGCGAGCGACAGCGCCTGACGGACCTTAACGTTGGCCATCGGGCCGCTGGTCGCGGAGATGATCATCGCGTCGGTGGCCCAGCCCGGTCCCTGGTAGACCTTCACCGCCTTGTTCTGCCGGAGCTGCGCCAGGGTGGGGATGCCGCCGGAGTCGTAGGTGCCCTGGATGGCGCCGGTCTCCAGGCCCGCGGTCAGGTCGTTGTTGTCCGGCACGCCGGTGAGCGTGATCTGCTGGACGAGCGGGGTCGTTCCCCGCCAGTAGTGCGGGTTGGCTGCCGCGACGACCCCGGCGCTGGGCGACCAGGACTTCAGCTCATAGGCGCCGGTGCACATGATGCCGCCGGCCGGGGTGCCGTAGTTCTTGCCTTGCTTGGCCGCATAGGACTTCTCGATGACGACTCCGGCCATCGACGACAGCTCGCCCTCCAGCCAGTAGTCCGGCTGGCTGAGGGTGATCGTGACCTGGTCCTGGCCGGTCTGCGCGATCGCCTTGACCCGGCTGAATACGCCGGTGTAGAAGCCGCCCAGGCTGGGGTTCAGCTGGCGGTCCAGGCTGTAGATGACATCCGCGGGGGTGACCGCGTGGCCGTCCCAGAACTTGGCCCCCGGGTTGATGGCGAACACGAACGTCTTCGGGGTGGGAGTCGTGAGGGTGGCCAGGCCGGGCTCGATGGCGCCGTTCGCCTTCTGCAGCAACAGTGACTCGCACATCAGCGAGATCGCCGTGTTCTCCGGGTAATCGAACGCGTAGACCGGGTCCAGGCTGTTGACGTCCCGGTAGACCGCCCAGTCCACCTGCGAGACCGGCTTGGCGCCGGCCGGGGTGGTGGCGACCAGGTTCGCGGTCGGCGAGATGTTCCCCGTGCTGGAGTTGGCCGAGCTGATCGACCGGCCGCAGGCGGAGGCCAGCAGCGTCAGTGCGAGCGCTCCCGTCACGGCGCATGAGGCGGTGCGTCGTCTTGTCATCGGTTCTCCTTGCAGTCGTAGGCGAGTTCGCCGCGGACCCAGGTCTGGCGCACGGACGCCTGGCAGATCTCTGAGTCGGGGATGGCTGCGAGGTCGGCATCGACAATCGCGAGGTCAGCGTCGTAGCCGGCCGTGATCAGGCCGGCCGTGTTCTCCAGGCCGTTGATTCGCGCGCTGCCGGCGGTGTAGGCGGCGAGCGCGGCCTGCAGGCTCAGGGCCTGCTCCGGCAGGAACGGGCTGTCCGCGTTGTCGGGCAGGCTGCGGTTCACCGCCACGTGCATCCCGAGCAGCGGATCGGGGCTGCTCACCGGCCAGTCGCTGCCGCTGCAGATGCGCGCGCCGGTCTTCGCCAGCGCCGCGAACGGGTACTGGCAGGTGCTCCGGTCTCGCCCAGGAACGGGATCGTCAGCTCGGTCATCTGCGACTCGTTGGTGGCCCAGAGCGGCTGTATGTTCGCGGTCGCGCCGAGCGCGGCGAACCGGGGGATGTCGTCCGGGTGGATGACCTGCAGGTGCGCCAGATGGTGGCGGATGGCCGAGCCCTTGTTGGCCTGCCGGGCGGCTTCGATCGCGTTGAGTGCGTTGCGCACCGCGCGGTCGCCGAGCGCGTGGAAGTGCACCTGGAAGCCGTTGCGGTCGAGCTCCGTGACGAACCGCGGCAGTTCGTCGGGATCGATGAAATCGAGGCCGGAGTTCTCGGTGGCGCAGCCGTGGTGGTCGAGGTACGGGTCGAGCAGGGCGGCGGTGTGGTTTTCCGTAACCCCGTCGAGCATCATCTTCACGCTGGTGGGGCGGAACCGCCCCGCGCCGTCGCTGTCGCGGCGGTGCAGCAGCTCTTCCAGTTGCTCGAGCCCTTGATGCCGCTGCCACCACAGCGCGCCGACGACGTTCGCCAGCAGCGTGCCCGCGCTCGCCGCCTGGCGGTAGGCACCCGTCGCGTCTTCCTCGCCGAAGCCGTTGCCCACGATCGCGTCCTGCCAGCCGGTGACGCCGAGCGAGAGCAGGTAGTCCTGTCCGGCCAGCAGCCCGAGATACCGATCGGCGTCGGTGACCGGCGGCAGCAATCGCGACACCAGCTGCATCGCGCCTTCCTGCAGCATGCCGACCGGATCGCCTCGGTCGTCGCGCTCGATCCGCCCATCCGGCGGGTCCGCTGTGTGCTTATCGATCCCGGCCAGTTCCAGCGCCTTGCTGTTCACCCAGGCGCCGTGGCCGTCCCGGTTCTGCAGGAAAACCGGACGGTCGGCGACCACGCTGTCCAGCGCCTGCCTGGTCGGGATGCCGCCGGGGAAGGCGGGCATGCCCCAGCCGCCGCCGGTGATCCACTCCCGGTCCGGGTTCTCTCGCGCGTACCGGTCGATGATCTTCAGGTACCACGCGGCGTCGGTCGCCGCGCGTCAGGTCGCAGCCACGCAGCTGCATGCCGCCGAAGACCGGGTGCGCGTGCGAGTCGATGAACCCGGGGAGCAATGTCCCGCCGTCCAGGTCGACGATCTCCGCGCCCTCGGGTTCGACCGCCGCCCCGACCGCCGCGATGCGGCCGCCGGAGATCAGGACGCTGGTGCCGCGCGGGGCGAAGCCGCCGCCGGCGAACACCGAACCATTGGTGAACAGGATGCCCTTGTCCACTGCACCTCCTGCTAGGAACTACTGCCTGCTATGAGCCACTGCGGGGTGAGTACACCAGCGAAAATAACCTTTGTCAATACCTATGACTATGGCTATGACAAGCTAGGATGCTGTTTTAACAAGGCTGAAACGCGGGCAGCGCGGGCAGCGCTCTTCACGAAGGGGACGGTGCGCGATGGCGGACACGGCGGGGACTAGCGGGGGCAGGCGGCGCAGGCTCCAGCGCGGCGACCTCACCCGGGAGCTGATCGTGCGCGAGAGTCTGCGGCTGCTGGACACCGAGGGGATCGCGGGCTTCAGCCTGCCCAAACTCGGCCGCGCGCTCGGGGCTGATCCCACCGCCGTCTACCGGCACTTCGCCAGCAAGGACGACCTCGTGCTGGCGGTCGCCGATCACCTGATCGAGGCGTCGGCCGCCCGCGTGTATCCCAAGGATTGCTGGGTCGAGACGCTGACCGAACTCTGCCGGCAAACCCGGCAGACCTACCGAGCCCATCCGGCCGCGGCATCGCTGTCGTCCTACCGCGTCACCCGGGGGCCGGCCGAGATGAAGGCGGTTGACATCATCATCAGCTGCGTGCTCAAGGCCGGCTTCGAAGGCGCGGAAGCCGCGGTGGTCTACCGTGCGATCGGCGACTTCGGCTTGTACTGGGCGGGCGCGGAAGCGTCGTCCCTGGCCATGGACGAGCAACTGCAGAAAAACGACCAGGACGGGTGGACAAGCGCTTACCTGACCGCCGACCGGGCCGTCTACCCGGCCATCTGGCAGGTTCGCGAGCACCTGCCCGACGTCGACGACGACGCGATCTTCGAGATGGCCCTGTCATTCATGCTGGCCGGCCTCTACGCCCGCGCTCCCCGTCCCTGCGGGTGCCCCGGGCACGCCGCCCGCTAAGGACAAAGGTCAAGGTAACCGTAAGGCGTTCACGCCGCGGTCAGCGCCGCCACTGGTAAGGCGTCGTGGTGGAGACCCGGACAAGGCCGGACCGTTCGAGGATCGGGCGGGAGAATTCGGTCGAGTCGCTGTTGATGTACTTCTTGCCCATGCGCAGCGCCGACCGGGCCCGCTCGGCCGTCAGTGCCCGGTAGATCCCGCGGCCGCGCCACTCCGGACGGGTCGCGCCGCCCCAGATCCCGGCGAAATCGGTCCCGGGCACTGCTTCAATCCGCCCGGCGCTGACGATCTTTCCGTCCGCCTCGGCCACCCAGAGCTCTATCTCGTCACCGCGGGCCAGCCGCCGCAGCAGGGGTGCCAGCATTTCGTCGCCGTGCGAATCGCCGAAGACCTCATCCTGCATCGCGAGCATGGCCCGGATATCCGGCTCCTCGGTGACCTGCCGCAGGGTCACCCCATCGGGCAGCGCGACGTCCACCGCGAGCAACCGCGCGTCGCCGACCATGATCGACTCCGGCTCGTCGGGGGTGAATCCGTGGGCCAGCAGTGCCTCGTGCAGTCCCGGGGCGCGGTCATGACCCCGGGTCTTCCACTCCACCTTGGTGATCTCCGGGTCGGCCTGGAAGTGGGCCAGTGCCGCGCCGACCATCGCCCCGATCGCGTCGGCCTGCGCGCCGGCCAGGTCCTGGTAGGTGATGAACCCGCGCCCGCCGGCGAAGGTCACCAGGCGCAGCGGGCCCAGCCGGGCCACCGAGACCGCCCCCGGGGTCTCGGCGTCGGTGCGGAGCTGGCTGTCATAGGCCGCCAGCAGGCCTGCGGAGTCGGTCACGCCCACCACAGTGCTGCGCCGGGGCCGGACAGGCAACTCGTTTTCGCCGTCCGCGCCTGCTTGAGGGTGTTGTCCCGGACTGTCGTCAGCCGCCCTTGACCGTTAACCGGCCTTGACGCAGGTGTAAGCGCCGTAGAGCCGCCGCTCGTAGCTGACGTCGGTGATCTCGAACCCGGCCGCCGCCAGCATCGGCTCGAGCAGCCAGCGGAAGGTGCTGTACTCGGTGCGGATGTGCTCGGCGTAGTCGGCGGCCGTGTACCCCGCGGCCGGGTCCGCCGCCGCGCCGGCCAGCCAGCCTGCGAATATCCCGGCCGCCTCGGCGGGCGTGAAGTCGTACACCAGGTCCCGCAGCCGGAGCACCCCGCCCGGCCGGAGCATGTCCGCGATCCGCTGCAGCGCGATCGCCTTCCAGAAGTCCGGGAGCTGGTGCAGCGCGTGCCGGGTGAAGACGCCGTCCACCGGCGAGGCGGGGGAGAAGGCGAGGAATCCGGCTCGCTCGGCCGTCAGGTTGGCCACGCCCGCACGCTCTGCCTTGGCCCGGACAGCGGTCAGCATGGCGGGCGACACGTCCACCGCGATCACCCGCCCGAACCGGCTCGCGGCCGGCACGGCGAACTGCCCCGTCCCCGTCCCGAGGTCCGCCACGACCGACGCGCGGCCCAGGCCGTGCGCCTCGAACGCGGCGATGTCCTCGTCGGGGTCGGGATGCCCCTGCTTGCGGTCAAAGCCGGCGATGAAGCCCGCATCCAGATGTTCGGGCCCCGCATACGCCAGCTCATCCAGCATCCACGACTCAGTCACGCGTTCAGTGTCGCATCGGCCGCAACCGAATAAACCGGCCGCGACCGGCATCACCAGCCTGAGCTGCCAGGCCGAAACGCCGCGGCCCGCCGCGGGCAAAGATCACGGCAGCTGCTGCAGCCCGGCGCCGGTGAGCAGGTAACCGGGCGCGAGCGCGGCGGCGTCCGCCCGCGCGAGCTCGAGCAGCGCGGTGCCGGCCGTCTCCGGGCTGAGCGGCTCGCCCATGGCCCGCACGTACTCGTCCTCGGTCTGCCCCGCCCGCGCCGCGTACGCCCTGACGGCCGGGCCGCCCAAGCTCGGTCAGCGGCGTGATCCTCGGCAGCACCGCGGTAAAGCCGATGCCAAGCCCAGCCCGCTCCGCCTCGTCCCGCGCGATCCCGCGTCCCAACCCGCGGCTGGCCCCGACCACGACTGTTGTACCCACGTCACTCATCGCTGCAGATTCTCCGTTCCGCCGCCCAGGCGGCAGGTGAATGCGTCACCAAGGCAGACACGCCGGATGCCCCGGACTGGTCGCACCGCCGCCACCGAATTCCGTCCGCCGCCGGGGTCAGGCCTCACCCAGCGGGCAGCAGGAGATCAAAATCTTCAGCTGGAACGGACGGTGGTTCTACCGGCCCAGTCCCATGACCCGCGGAAACGGGGAAACCGGGGCCCAGGATCGTCCGAGCCGCACCATGCGCGTTACGGGTACATGGCCCGCAGCGTGTCGTCGAGGAAGAACTGCCAGTTGCTGGCCGCATAGCTGACGACATCGGCCATCGGCGCCTCGCTTTGCTGCAGCCCCGTGTCGAACGCGGCGAGGTCATCGAACATCGCCGGGATGAGGTTGCCCACGTGCCGCGAGCTGTACCCGGTGATCTCGCTGACCTGGCCGCGGGTGCGTGCGCCGATCGCCAGCGCCCGCCAGACGGCGCGCCTTGACGGCTCCCGCAAGATCGTGCCGCTGACCGTCGGCTGGCCTTCGGCGGGCAGGTAGGAGTTGAGGACCGGATCGACGTACCCGCGGCCGTCCGCCGCGGCCTTGAGCGCTTCCATCAGGGTGTCTATCCGGCCCGTGCCCGAGCTCTTCGAGCAGAACACCCGGACCCGCAGATCCTCGTACGCGAAGAGCAGGTGCAGGCGGCGGTTGGCCTCGCCGGAGGTCCAGATGACAACACCGGTCCGGCCGCGCGCCGCGGTCAGCTGATGCACCGCGGCCAGCCCCGTCACCAGCAGGCGGGAGCTGGTCAGCGAGGCTTTCCCGGCCGCCTTGCGGATCTCGAAATCCCGGCTGAGATGCTCGTAGAGCAGATCGACGATCGCGAGGTCGAATTCATCGTCGCGGTAGGCGGACTGGGCCTCTATCGGATCGCGCGCATGCGTGACGCTGCAGCCGAACTCCTGCTCAAGCTCCCGGGCAACAAGCCCGGCGAGCTGGGTGTGGTCCTCGATGAGTAGGACCCGCATGAGGTTTTCCCGTCTTCAGGCCACCTTGGCCGCCTGCTTTGTCCGGACGCTGAAGACCAGCCTTGATCCGCGCGGCGGGCGGGGCTCCCGCCGCAGATCACCGCCTAGTTCACGGGCACTGGCCCGGAGCCGGTGCAAGCTGCTTCCGGAATTGTCCAGCACCGCATTATCGAAGCCGGGCCCGTCATCGTCCACTTCCACGACGAGTATGTCATCCTGCTGAGCCATTCGCACCCAAACCGTGGCCGCACCATGCACCGCCGCATTCTTCAGCAGATCCCCCAGTGCCCGGTCAAGCAATGCGCCGACGGGCGCGGACACGGTGCGCGCGCCGCTGCGCGGCGTCTCCGCTATAGCGACGACTCCGGTGAACGCGCGGATGCGCTCACTGAACAGCGCGGCGAGCGGAACCCGGTCCATGGACAGCAGGTGCATGATGCGCTGTTCGCTGACGGTCTGCTCAAGCTCCTCGACCTTCTCCAGCATCGCCTTGACGTTGGGCTGCTCAAGCTTGACCGCGGCCAGCCCGGCCTTGATATGGGAATGCAGGAAGTCGAAGAATTCCTCGTTCTTCTGCTGCTCGGTCTCGGCCTGGCTTCTCCTGATCAAGTCGGTGATCCTCGTCTCGACCAGCGCAAGCCCGCAGGCGACTATCGCCAGAGCGATCGACGACGTGACGCTGAGGATGCTGGTCTTGGTGAATGTCCCGTTGACCGCGTAGGTGAGCAGCACCCATTCGGCGCAGACGGCGGCCGAGGACGGCGAGCGCGGTGATGCGCCGGGGCAGAACCCTGGTGACGATCAGCGGGCTGAGCGTGACGAAGAACAGCGGGGCCGACGGGTACGTGCAGCCGGGAACGCACGCGGTGCTGCTGGCGTAGGTCCCCGGAGTGACGAGCAGGGCGATGACGACCGGAACAGCCAGTGCGGAGGCCAGCCAGATCGCCAGCACCGGGCCGCCGCGCGCGATCGGGCCCTTGCTCCGCCAGACCATCACCGCCAGGAGCAGATGCACGGCACCGAGGGCCAGCACGACGGCCCGCCCCGTCCGGGAGAACGAGTCGGCTGAGGCGGTCTGCAGCAGCACGGCGCCCTGGAACGCCAGTCCGCCGGCCTCCAGGGACTCGATCAGCCGGCGGGTAATCCTGAGCCGAGCCGCGTCACCGCCCGCTAGCGCCTGCGTGCCAGCCACCGAACCTCCACCTGCGAGTCACCACCACCGGTCGTCATCATGATGGTCTACTGCGCTCTCCTTGCATAGGTGACAATTGTCCTTGCATTATTTGCGCCTCGCTGCCTATGCGGACCCTGCCGAGAGTTGAATCGGCCAATCCTGCCGCCAGTGACAATTGTCCTTGCTGGCTGCCTGGCCTGGAATCTTGACTTAAGTATGCGGGCCGCGAGGGGGCGGCCCGCGACTAACGGGAGTCGGCGGTCAGCATTAACGCAAGAATAACCAGTCCCGTACATTCCGCAAGCTACCACTCGACGAAAGGCACGCTATGTACCAGGTAATTGTCATCCCGGTCCACGTCGGCATCACGGCCTTGGTAGCCGCGGGCCATGGTGTGGCCATCCAGATCGCGGTCGGCCACCTCGCGACGGCACACGCGGCTCACGCCGCGGCGCACCTCACGGCGGTCCACGGGGCCGCGGCCCACGGGACCGCGTTCACCGCGACGGCCAATGGCCACGCGACCGCCGCGGCGCACGCCGGCCACGCGGTGGCACCCACGCACCTCGCCAAGACCCTGCACGGAGTTCCGCACATCAGCGCCAACCCGATGAGCCGGAAGCTGGCCGAGCTGCTGGCCGAGGGAGCGGCGACCGTCGGCTCGCTGACCTTCGTCAACCTCTACGACCACATGCTCGACGCCGAGTGGAAGAAGGAGCAGAAGCGCCATCGCGGCGTATCAGCCAAAAGGCAGCGGGACCTGCTGGACCTCGCCTACCGGCACACGAAGATCGCGCTCGAGGACATCAAGCAGGACACGGCGGACGAACTGCACAAGCTGGCCCGGCTACGGGAGCGAGTGCTCGCGATGCTGCAGCCGCTAACGCCAACCGCGCACGCCGCGGCGGCGTAGCGGACGCAGCCAAGATCCCGGTTAGGGCGGCCCTACCGAGCGGGGGCAGGGTCGCCCTAACCGAACCCGAACGCTTCCAGCTGACGCTCAGCACGTCCCCTATTCAGTAAAGCGATCGCGTTAGGAGCAGATCTTGCGCGATGTCGCTGAGGGCAGCCTGCCGGCCGCGAG
>CAVQOE010000040.1:0-236428 GCA_963714295.1 uncultured Actinomycetota bacterium
CGCCGAGATGTCTAGTGCTTCGCAGCATTCTTGGCTTTCTTGCCCTTGTGCTTAATCTTGCCGGCATCCTTCTTGCTCTTGCTCTTGGCTTTCTTCGCCTCGTGCTTTGCCTTCTTGACCGCACCCATGACCGACTCCTCTTCATCGCCTGACACGCCACGACTCGGTGGCTGCCCTCTTCCACACTGTATGGAGCTCAAACCCAGGTGGCGAGATCTGCGGAGCCCCCGTCCCGCCGCCTGCACGCAATCGCCTCTGCGTTCGACCTCCCGCGAAAGCCTCTTTCGTGCTAGCATTGATAGCAACAGAAGGGACGGATGCGTGGCGGCAATCAGCATCAGGAACCTGGACGAATGGGTCGTCGAGAGGATCCGTGTTCGTGCGGCGGAGCATGGCCGCTCGATGGAGGCCGAGATGCGGTCCATCCTCGTTGACGCAGCTCGCGAGCCCCGCACCGAGTACGGACTTGGTGACCAGATCCACGCCCTCTTCGAGGGTATCGGCGATGATTTTGAGATCCCTGAGCGCCGCAAGGATCTTCCCCGCGCCGCGGAGTTCGACTTGTGATCATTCTCGACACCAACGTCGTCTCCGAGCTAATCCGCGTTACGCCCGATCCTGGCGTGCGGGCGTGGGTCAACTCCCTCCCCTCGACCCAGCTCGCGACGACGGCGATCACTGCCGCCGAGCTGTACTACGGAGTTGCCCGTCTTCCGGCCGGCCAGCGCAGGCAGCAGTTGCGGTTGCCGTCAGCGCCCTGCTGAACGATGCGCTGCGGGGCCGGGTAGTGGCCTTTGACGAGCGCGCCGCACGCCGGTATGCGGATGTCGTCACCGGGCGAGAGCGCGCTGGCCGCCCCATCGAGGTTCCCGATGCCCAGATCGCGGCCATCTGCCGGGAACTCGGCGCCGTCCTGGCGACCCGCAACATGAAGGACTTCGAGGAGACGGGGATCGAATTGGTCGACCCCTGGCAGCCTGACACCAAGGATTCGACGTAGCCAGAGGTTGGCTTGGTGGCCAGGGTTACCTGCCGTTCGAGGGTGATCTGACGCTGTTCGTCATCGTGAGCAAGGCGATGCTGCTTGCCCGCGACGAGAAGATCACGGACCCGGCGATCCTTCGCCAGTTGTGAACGGCTGACCCACATGCATTGCGTGCGGACACCACCCTCGAACACGCTGTCCAGGCGGTGGTCGCGGCGGGCTACCGTCGGTCCGGGATGACTCCCATCGTGTACCCGCATGCCTGGAGGAGCCGGAGGGCGGTGGTGACATTCGGTTCCCGGGCGCCGGTCTCATAGGCGTGAATGGCTGCCCGTGAGGTCTGCGCGCGCCGTGCCATCATGCTCACCGACAGACCGGCCTCTTCTCTCGCCTGCCGCAGCGCCTCGGCGAAGGGCATGTCGCTTAGGACCACGATGGCGTCATTGTTATTCGCCTCAGGCGAGGGGCTGCTCACGGTGGCGAGGGTTCGGCCGGGTCCTCGGGGAACATCTCCTGCACAATGAACTGGGCTTTGGGCAGGAGGCGGTTGCTGCCGATCACCTGCTCGGCGATCCGCAGCACGTCGTCAGCGGTTTTCGCGCCTGTCTCGCGGGCCAGGAACCGGATGTCGTCCTGGTCCCGGTCGATGCGGGCGGCCTGGACCTTCAGTGCCAGGAGGTAGTGCGGTGAGGGCACGCTGACGGTGATACCGGGAAGGTCGAGGATGACCTTGGCGTGCCGGTCGGTGCCACCGGGGAGAAGGCCCTTCACCCCGTCGTTGAGCCAGTCGGCCGGGAGTTTTTCGTGCCGGTCGGCGACGCGGCGGGCGGCTTCATAGATGACCGCCTTGGGCTCGAACACGCCGTCTACATCCGCGGTGGTGCGCCGCATGTTATAGGCCAGTGCCATCGCCGCGCCGCCCACGACGAACAGCTGCGCCTTGATCCCGAGGGCATCGAGTTCCTGGCCCAGTTCGGCCAGGAGCCCGATGATCTGCTCGCGGGTGAGCGAGAGATCGCGTCCTTCGCTCACACCGATACCAGGGAGTCCTGCTCGATGAGTATGCCGCGCGCGGCGAACTCGGCGGGGGCATGGGCGAGGGAGTAGGCGAAGAAGCGGTCACTGCCGGGGTGCCAGAACGATGGCAGGATACGGGTCGGCTCCTGGGTCCAGGCCGGTGCCTCGGTCTCGTTCAGCCGGGCGAGGTGCGCGGTGCCCGCGGCGACCAGCGCATCGACGACAGCCTGTCCCGTCAGCGCGGGTCCGGCAGCGGCGACCTCACCGTGAGCGAGCCAGTCTGCCACCACGCGGACGTAGCTCTCCTCGGGTGATGCGGCGAGCGTCGCCACGAGGTCGGCGACAGTGAACTTCATGGCGGCAAGTGTACCTGATCCGGTCCAGACGGGCACCCGGCTGACTCACACGCAGGAAATTCCGGTGCACCGATGAACTGCGAGCCCTAGACGTGGGGTGAACTTTCGCATCTCGGCGCGCCGATCCGGCCGATGATCCGCGTCCACGGCGGGTTCGCCAACCGGATGTACCGGCTCGACACCGACCAGGGGTCGTTCGCGGTGAAGGAGTTGAACCACGTCGACCGCCGCTGGACCTACCCCGTCGAGGACGTGTTCAGGTTCGAGCGGGTGGCCTTCGGGGCCGGCATTCCGATGCCAGAGCCGATCTCGGCCAGCCGCCGCACACTCGTCCACCGGTGGGTCGAGGGAGAGAAGGTGCCCGAAGCGCCGGTGTCGGCGGCGTACGCGTTCGAGATCGGTGAGATCCTCGCGCGCATCCACGCGCTCGACGTCGAGTGGGCCAACGTGCCGTTCGAGGACCCGACGTCACGGGACTGGCCCGAGCTCGCCGAGCGGGCGGCGGCGACCGGACAGCCGTGGGCCGACGAGCTCGCCTCCCACGTCGAGACGTTCCTCGCGATTGCCCGCTTCGTCGACACCAGCGAACGGCCCGGCCCCGTCGTGCTGACTCACAGGGACATCCAACCGTGGAACCTGCTCGCTCGAGACGGTCGGCCCGTGGTCCTCGACTGGGAGCTCTCGGGGCTGCTCGACCTGGCCAGTGAGCTTGGCTCGACCGCGCTGAGCCTGGCGAAGGGACCTGGCTTCGACCAGCTGGAGCCCGCCATCTTCCGCTCGGTCCTCGACGGCTATGTCGCAGCGGGCGGAGCGCTGCCGCCGTCGGGTCCAAGCTGGTTCGTGTCCATGATCGGCGGCTGGCTGGGGTTCACCAGGTGGAACATTCTCCGTTGCCTCGCCGGTGTCGAGGCGAGCACCGGCCCTGACCTCACGCTGTCGCACGAGTCCGTGCACAACGGCGTGCGCGGTCTCCCCGAGATGTTCGGCCGGCTTCCGGAGCTCGAGGCGCTGCTCGTGTGACAGCCGCCCACTTCTGTGCTGGGGGTGAGCTCAGCGAGGGGCGGCTCATGTACGACCCCGTGGCTGGCCCCGGCTCGTTACGTACCTTGCTGCACGAGGCGGGTGATCATGGTTCGGCCGTGTTCCTCGAAGTCCCGGTCCCCGATGCTGTGGGCCCAGGTGACGGTGCCGAGTCCCTGCCGCATCGACTCGATCGCGAGCAGTTCGGCGTCCTCGCTCTCGGCTGTCCGGCCGAGAGCGGCCATGAAGGCGCGCTCGCGCTCGGGGTGCCCGGTGAACTGCTGGTTCTGCAGCCGGACCAGGTCGCTGACCCAGGAACGGTCCTGGCCGCGGCCGAAGTCGATGACGCCGACCCGGCCATCGTCGATGACCCAGTTGCGCGGCTGGTAGTCGCCGTGCGTGAAGTACAGGCGGACCGGCCGGGGGGTGAAGCGGGCGGCCCGTTCGCGCAGGGCGGCGAGCTGTGGTCGTGGCACGAGGCCGGCGGCTTCGGCGATGCGTCGGCTGATGGCGGTGAGTGTCTGCTCGGCGTAAGTGTCCGAGACCCCGGCTGGCGCCTGCAGCCGGGCCAGGAGTTGGCCGGCCTGGCGGTAGACGTCGGGGTCGGCTTCGGCGGGCGTGCCTTCCACTAGTTTGCCGGGAAGGTAGCTGGTGACGAGGATTCCTGTCCGGGCGTCGTGGTGCTCCAGGCGGGGCGCGCGGTCCGGCAGCAGGGCTAGCGCCCGGCGGCAGGCGGCGATCTCGTGTCCGAGTCCCGTATTCATCTTGACGATGTGGTCTCCGCTGGCGCTGCGAACGTGCAGGACCGTCGTGTCCTGCAGCGGCCATGAATGATCGGCCAGCACTTCCCACCGGCCGAGCCACTCGTCCAGCCGCGCCCGCTGGTCCGCCGAGATGCCCGTCACGGCAACGAGCATAGGGATACCGTCGACCTGGCGGGAAGATCAGCAGCCTCCTGAACGTGTCGTTGGCGTCAGGACATCAATAGGTCGTTCGCTTCGGGCGGGTCCGGGTCTGTTCTCATGTGGCAAGGGCGGATCGTCTATCCGTCTTCGCGGCTGGCGCGCCGGTCTGCTCTAGAGCTGCGCTGTACAAGCCGACGGTCGTCAGGCGGGCGTGGCGGCGGCTGCGCCGGTCAGGTACTCGGCGCCGCAGGCCTCGGCCAGGCTCGGTCCGAAGAGCGCGGCCGGCGTGTAGGCGCCGGGGCGCCCCTGCCCGTCCAGCAGGCGATGGGCGACTTCGGCGGGCACGGCGCCGGTGAACGTCTGCGCGTCGCCGAGACGGAGCCAGCCTTCCTGGACGGTGCCGTCCGGCCACTCCAGGCGTGCGTGCCCGTACGAGTACTCGCGGGGGCGTTCGCGGGCCTTGAACTTCACGCCGGCCAGCCGCTTCCTGGCGAAGGCGCGGACGGGTCCGATGGCCAGCAGCGTGGTGGCCAGGGGGAGGAAGGCGCGGATGGCGGGCGAGGACGGCACCTCACTCGACGCCGAGATCACGCTGGGCGCCCCGCTGGCCCGCTGGGCGGCGATGAGCTCACCGAGCGGCATGCTCGCGGTGGTGACCTTCGTGCCGTCCGGGAGGGTGAGGCTGGCCGGGTCGCCGGTGATCGGGGCCCGGACCAGGCGGCCGTTTTCGTAGCGGCGGCCCTCGTACCGGCCCCGGCCGCGAGCGTCGGGGAAGCCGTCGAGGATAGTCCCGGCCAGGGCCTCGCCGAGGACTCCAGCCTCCATGGCCAGCGAGGGCACCATGTCCACCCGGACCCGGGCGGGCGCCTCGGTGAGCGCGGTGTCGCTCGGCTGGCCCAGTTGCTCACTCCGTCGCTGGGTCAGCTGGACGACGACGCTCTCGGTGGCGGTCACGCCGAACCCGGCCCCGGTCACCAGGGTCTTCCCGGCCGCCGTGGCCTGCTGGTCGAGGTCGAGCAGCGCCGCCACGGCGGGCAGGTCGTTGGCCAGGTCCACATAGTGGCTCCGGGCAGGCAGGCACGCACAATCGGCCCGGCCGTCGTGGTGAACGGACCGACCGTGTTGATGACCACGGCCGGCTGCTGGCGCTGGATCTCGGCCGCCGCGGCCTCGATCGAGGCAGCCACCACGGTTCGTATTGGGATTGTGGCCTGGGCCGCCACGTTGGCGGCGGCGTTTTGCAGGCGGGTGGCGTCGCGGCCGACGAGGACCGGGGACAGTCCCCGGCTTAGCAGTTCGGCCGCGATCGCACGGCCGCTGCGGCCGGTGCCTCCCAGAATCCAGACTTCAGTGGCCATTTCTGCTCCCGTCGGTGGTCCGCGCGCCTCTAGCGACGACACGGAATGTCATCACTGTATACGGTCATGACATGCCATGTCGTCACCTATAGTTAGGCCGTGAGCAGATGGCGACCGGACGCGCGACAGCGCCTGGAGCAGGCCGCGATCGGGCTGTTCTCCACCCAAGGGTTCGCCGCGACGACGGTGCCGCAAATCGCCGCCCGGGCCGGCCTCACCACCCGGACCTTCTTCCGGCACTTCGCGGACAAACGGGAAGTGCTGTACGGCGGGGACGCGATCCCCGAACTCGCCACCCGGCTCATTGCGGAAGCGCCCGCGTCCCTGGACCCGGCGATGCTCCTCATCGGTGGCCTGCAGACGGTGGCCGAAACCCTGTTTGAAGGGCGGCGGGAGGAGATCCGCGTCCGGCGGGCCATCATCCGGTCGGACGCGGGTCTGCGCGAGCGGGATCTGCGCAAGCGGGCCGATCTGGGCGAGGCGATCCGGGCCGGGTTCACCGGTCGTGGCGTCGACGCCACGACCGCGGTCCTGCTGGCCGAGACCGCCGTGACCGTCGTCCAGGTCGCGCTGGAGCAGTGGCTGGACCCGGCGACCGGACGCTGTTCGAGGTCATGCTGGAGACAATCGGGTCCCTGCAGGCGACGCTGGCCACCTTCCCGCCCTTCCCGCCCGGACCGGCGTCACGCCAGCTTCCGGGCGGGCGGCTTGCGGACACGGAAACCGTCACTCCTCTTTGACTGGCGCGACGGTCACAATAGGGCTTATACGTACTCCCACACCGTGATGTTGGCGGTAAGGCTGGACCCGTCATCGTGGGTGACCTGGATAGAAGCGAGGTCTCCTCCGCTCCCGGCCGCGCACAGGCTGCTGTGGGAGGCCGCCGCGATCCCATTGAGCGGCCCGGGCTGGCTGGCTGCCTGCTTTACGGCGCTTACGCAGTGCTGGTATGTGAGGGCCTCGCCGTGCGGTAGCAGTGCGATGGTCCCGGCCGATGCGAGGTACCCGTCGGCGAACTCGATGTCGGTGCTCGTCCCGGGAACGATCTGGATCCGCGCCCCGTTGCCGGCCAGGTTGATGCCCCAGCCGTCGCTGAGGCCAAAGCCTGCCGTCTTCCAGACCACGGTCCCGTTGGCCGGGAAGCCTTCGTTTTTCTGCCCTGCGGAAGGGCCCCCCTGCGAGATGCCCCAGCCCGCGACGGCCGCTACCACGGCAAGGGTGGCGATGATTTTCACGGCACCCCTGGGAAGGCGACCTCGACGTTGGCTGACCGGCTCGGGCGCGGCCGGCGGAGACTTCTTGGCCGCCGGTGAGGGGCGGGGCGGTGGCGGCGGCTTCGGTGCGGCGTCCGGCGTCCGGGCGGCCCGGCGTCCGGGCGTCCGGGACTCGTCATAGGAGGCACGCCGCTTGGGGTCAAGGAGCGTCTCCGCCGCGTTCCCCACCTCGACGAATCTGCGCGCCGCATCGGGACTGCCGGGGTTGACATCGGGATGGTACCTCTTGGCCAGTGCCCAGAACGCATGCCTGATCTCGGCCTCGGACGCTGTGCCAGGTACGCCGAGAACGTTATACAGGTCGCGCGGCACGTGCCCACCTTCCTGCGGCCACCACAGAAACGCTCTCTCACTGTAGGCAGGCGTAATGCGGCTGAGCTAGTGCCAGATCGTCAATCTGTTTCGGGGAGGGTTCGGGGTAGGCCGAAGCGCGTCATGACGTTGGTGTTGAAGCCGGTGATGGCGGTGATGCGGCCGCCGGCCGTGGTGATGACCAGGAGGGAGTAGGCGCGGTAGACACTGGCGTGGGGGTCTGCCAGGTACAAGCCGAAGGCGGGCTGGCCGTTGGCGCGGGTGGGTACCACGCGGTAGGTGCGGCCGGGGCGGAAGGTGACGGCGGCGAGCATGCGCTGGGCTGACTCGATGCCTCGGTATTCCAACATGGCCGGGGGCATGGAGAATCTCACGTCGGTGACGAGCAGTTCGATCAGGGCAGCCAGGTCGGCGCGTTCCAGGGCGTCGGTGAGCCGGGCGACGAGCCGGTGTTCGGCGGCGCTGTCGGGTCGGCGTGCAGGACTGCGGTTGCCGGTGCCGGTGCTGCCGATGCTGCTGGAGTCGGCAAGGTGGTCGTCGACGGTGGCGCGGGCGCGTTTCAGGGCACTGCTTACGGCTTCCGGGGTGGTGCCGAGCATCTGGGCGACCTCGGCCGCGTGGTAACCCAGGACGTCGCGCAGGACGAGCGCGGCGCGTTGGCGTGGGGGCAGCAGCTGCAGGGCGATGATGAAGGCCAGGGAGATGGCCTCGGAGGTCTCGTAGCGGGCCTCCGGCCCGGGGCGCTGGTCGACCAGGTGGTCGAGCAGGACGTCGGGGTAGGGCTCCAGCCAGGGTGGGGCGTCGCCGGCGCCGGTGGGTTCGGGCAGGGTCGCCTCGGGCAGCGGGGGAGCGATGCGGGGGCGTCGGCTGTCGGCCCGCAGCATGCTCAGGCAGCGGTTGGTCGCGATCTTGTAGAGCCAGGTCCGGAGCGAGGACTGCTGGCCGAACTCGCCGAGCAGCGCCATGACCGCATCGACGGCTCCGCCGGGATCGTTCCTGGCGACCGGGCGTGGCAAGATCACGCTGGCGCTGCTGTGCGCGGTGACGTTCCTGGACGTCATGGACGGCGCGATCGTGAACGTCGCGCTGCCGACCATCCGTACGCATCTGGGGTTCTCCGTGCAGAACCTGCAGTGGGTCGTCAGCGGCTATCTGATCACCTATGGCGGGTTCCTGCTGCTGGGCGGGCGGGCCGCGGACCGGCTGGGGCGGCGGCGGCTGCTGATCGCCGGGACCGTGCTGTTCGCGGCCTCCTCGCTGGCCTGCGGGCTGGCCGACAGCCAGGGGCTGCTGGTCGGCGCCCGCCTAACCCAGGGCATCGGGGCGGCGATGATGTCCCCGGCCGCGCTGTCCATCCTGACCACCAACTTCCAGGGCTCCGACCGGCACAAGGCGCTGGGCGTGTGGGCCGGGATCAGCGGGCTGGCCTCGGCGGTCGGGCTGTTCTTCGGCGGGCTGCTCACCCAGGAATTCGGCTGGCGGTGGGTGTTCTTCGTGAACCTCCCGCTGTGCGCGCTGGTGCTGCTGGGGGCGTTCCGGATCCTGCGGGCCGACCACGGCCGGTCCGTGCCGGGCGGTTTCGACGCGGTCGGCGCGGTGCTGGTCACCGCCAGCATGCTGCTGCTGATCTTCACGTTGGTGAAGGCGCCGGACGAGGGCTGGGGTGCGGGCCGCACCATCGGGGGGCTGGCCGCCTCGGCGGTGCTGATGGCCGCGTTCGGGGTCAATGAGCAGCGGCGCGCCCATCCGCTGGTCCCGCTGTCGATCTTCCGGATCAAAGGCCTGGCCGCGGCCGATGCCACCCAGGTGATCGCCTGGGCCGGGTTCTACTCGATGTTCTTCTTCGTCACTCTGTATATGCAGGACGTCCTGGGCTACTCCCAGCTGCAATCCGGGCTCTCGTATCTGCCGGTGAGCGTCGGCATCGGGCTCGGCTCGACCGTGGCGACGAAGACGTTCGTCCGGACCGGTACCCGTCCGATCATCGTCTCCGGTGCGCTGCTCGCTGCTGGTGGCATCTTGTGGCTCTCCCGCATCCCGGTGGATGGCACCTATCTCGGCAATCTGCTCGCCCCGCTGGTAGTCATGGGGGCCGGGCTGGGGCTGCTGTACGCCGGTGTGCAAACGGCCGCGAACGCGGGCGTGCCGGAGGATCAGGCCGGATTGGCCGCGGCCCTGATCACCGCCTCTTTCCAGCTCGGGTCAGCGCTCGGCCTGGCGGTATTCAGCGGGATCGCGACCAGCCGCACCAGCCACCTGCTGGCCGCCCACACCCCGCCCCTGGAGGCACTCACCGCCGGGTTCCAGCGGGCCCTGCTCGTCAGCGCTCTCTGCCTGGTGGCAGCCGCGGTCATCGCGCTGCGCGCCTCTAACACCCGCGGCGAACCCGCCGCCACAGCAGAACCCCAGCAAAACCTGGAACCCTCCTACGACCCCGCATAACTCAGCACAACGAAATCCCGGGATGGCGTTGAACGCCATCCCGGGATTCTCTTGTCCTCAGGGCGGTGTCACGTCCAGGAAGGGATCCTGCCGTCCGCATAGCGGGCGCCGAAGCCGCCGGTGGGCAGGATGCGGGCGATCGCCGCCAGGTCCGCCGGGGCGAGGGTCAGGTCGGCGGCGGCGGTGTTTTCCGCTACCCGGGCGGCGCTACGGGTGCCGGGGATCGGGACGATGTCCTGTCCCTGGGCGAGAATCCAGGCGAGGGCGAGCTGGGACACGGTCGCGCCCTTGTCGTGGGCCAGCTCGGTGAGCTGCTTGACGGCATCCACGTTCTGCTCGAAGTTGCCGGGCTGCCAGCGGGGGTCGGTGTTGCGCATGTCGCTGGCGTCATACTGCGCCGGCAGGCTTGGCCGTGCCGGTGAGAAAGCCGCGGCCAAGCGGCGAGTAGGCGACAAACCCGATGCCGAGCTCACGCAGTACCGGGAACAGTTCCTCGACGTCGCGTTCGAACAGCGAGTACTCGGTCTGCAGGACCGACACCGGGTGGACGGCGTGCGCCTTGCGGATGGTCTGCGGCCCGGCTTCGGACAAGCCGAAGTACTTCACCTTGCCCGCGGCGATCAGCTCCGCCACGGTGCCGGCCACGTCCTCGATCGGCACGTCGGGGTCGACGCGGTGCTGGTACAGCACGTCGACGTGGTCGGTGCCCAGGTAGCGGAGGCTGTTGTCGAGTACCTCACGGATGTGCTCCGGCCTACTGTCGGTGCCGTATTCGCGGGTGAAGCCGAACTTGGTCGCGATCGTGATCTCGTCACGGAACGGCGCGACGACCGCGCCCACGATCTTCTCGTTGGCTCCCCATCCGTAGAGCTCGGCGGTGTCGAAGTGGGTGACGCCCAGTTCGCGGGCGCGGCGGATGGCGGCCGCCCCTTCGGCGTCGTCACCGGGTCCGTAGGCGAGCGAGATGCCCATCGCGCCGTAGCCGATCGCGGAGGTGACCAGGCCCTGACGACCCAAGGTGCGCTGCTGCATGCCGGATATCCTCTCGTCGGACGACAAACCAAACCGTTCGGTTCGGTATGTGTTCACGCTACTCCGGTTGCTTCGACAATCAAAACCGAACCGTTCGGTTTGCTACTGTCAGAGGATGCCTGGTACCGACTCCACCCGCGACCGGATCGTCGCCGCTGCCCGGGCCGAGTTTGCCCAGTACGGGATCGCGGGCGCCCGGGTCGACCGGATCGCCCAGGCCGCCCGCACCAGCAAGGAGCGGGTGTACGCCTACTTCCGCGGCAAGGAAGAGCTCTACCGCTTTGTCGCCGCGCAGGTGCTGGCCGAGATCGGCGACGCCGTGCCGTTGGATCCGGCTGACCTGCCGGGGTATGCCGTGGGCCTGTTCGACTACTTCAGCGGTCATCCCGACCGGTTCCGGTTTGTCAGCTGGGGACACCTGGAGCTGGACAGCGGCGGTCCCGGACACGATGCACCCGACCCCTACGGGCAGGCCATGGCGGGAAAGATTGAGAAAATCCGCAGTGCGCAGCAGGCCGGAAAGCTGGACCCGTCCTGGGATCCGGCTGACATCTGCGTCCTGGTCTCCCAGATCGCCACTGCCTGGATCGGCCTGCCGGAGGTTGCCGGCCTTGGCCGGCCCGCCGCGACCGAACGCGCCGTCGCCGAGCGGCGCGCCACCGTCGTGCGCAGCGTTCAGGCGCTCTTTCCCGCTGCGGGCGGCGGGATAGCAGACGATCCTTATGAGGCGGACGAAGCGCTGGACAGCTAAAGTGCGGCCATGGAGCCGGTGCTTGTTGATGAAGAGGCCGCGGCGGCCTTCGCCCGGGACGGCGTGGTCAGCGTAAGGCAGGTTCTCAGCGCCGACGAGGTCGCGGCAGCGGCCGACGCGATCGACGCGGTGCTGGCCGGGGCCGGGCCGCTGCGCCAGGTCGCTAGCGGCGCCGATGACCCGGGCGCGTTCGTCGAGGACTTCTGCCGGTGGCAGGAGATTCCGCAGATCGAGCGGCTGGCCCGGCAGTCGCAGGTGCCCGCGGTGGCGGCGGCGCTGATGGCGACCCCGGAGCTGCGTTTCTACCACGATCACGTCCTGGTCAAGGAGGCCGCGACCACCCAGCGCACCCCATGGCACCAGGATCAGCCGTACTACAACGTGGACGGCCACGGCGTCAGCGCCTGGATCGCGGTGGACCCGGTGCCTGAGGGCGGCAGCCTGGAACTGCTGGCGGGCTCGCACCGCGGCCCGTGGCTGATGCCGCGTACGTTCCTGACCAAGGAGGCCCACTGGTTCCCCGAGGGGAGCCTGGCCGAACTGCCCGACATCGACGCGGACCCGGGCGCGTTCGACGTCCGCCGGTTCGCTCTGCAGCCGGGTGACGCGATCTTCTTCGACTTCCTGACCGTGCACGGCGCGCCGGGATTCCCCTACCGTTCCCGGCGGCGTGTCCTGTCGTTGCGGTACCTGGCGGCGGACATTCGGCACGCGCCACGTCCCTGGCGTACCTCGCCGCCGTTCGACGGCCTGGAGACGGGTCTGCCCGCCGGGGCGGCCATGGACCATCCGCTGTTCCCGTGGTCTGGCCGCCGCAGCCCTTGAGACCCCGGCCGAACGGAAACCGTCATTCCCCTCGGACAGCCGGTGCTGAATCCGTGCTGTACCGCAGTGTCGTGCAAACCGATGACCTGCGGAAAATATCCCAGGTCCACAATCTTCACCATCTTCGAGGGCACGTCCGAGATCCAGCGGATGCTCATTGGAAGGACCGTACCGGGATCGATGTTAGGTAGGCCTGAACTGCACATCTAACGCAGTGGCCGAAAGAACGCGCGTATGTCTTCGACGAAGAGGTCCGGCACCTCCATGGAGGGGAAGTGACCACCGCGGGGGAGCTCGGTCCAGTACACGATGTTGAAGTAACGCCCGGCGTGGGGGCGGAGTGACCGGACGAGTTCTCCAGGGTAGTTGGCCACCCCAGTCGGCACGGTCACCCGTTGCTGCGGCACCATCGTCTCGGGGGCCTTGCGCCGCTCCCAGTAAAGACGGGCCGACGACGCGCCCGTGCGGTTCAGCCAATAGGCCATCACGTTGGTCAGCAGCTGGTCCTTGGTCAACGGAAGATGGCCGTCGGAGGTGTCGCTCCACTCGTGAAACTTCTCGATGATCCAGGCGGCCAGTCCCGCCGGCGAGTCGTCGAGCAGGTATCCGATCGTCTGGGGCCGCGTCCCCTGGATCGCTTCGTAGCCGCCGCCGACCGCCCCCATACGCCGGGCCCACTCGGTCGGCGGAGCGGCAGCCTCGCCACTGGGCGGTGGCACGTTCATTAGGTTCACATGCAGGCCGAGTACGCGATCCGGGCGCAGTTCGGCCATGTTGTAGGAGACGATCGCGCCCCAGTCCCCGCCCTGCACGCCGTAGCGCTGGTAGCCGAGCCGGTCGGCGATCTGCCCGAAGGCGGCAGCAATGCGACGGGGATTCCAGCCTGCCTCGGTCGTCGGGCCCGAGAACCCGTAACCCGGCAAGGAGGGCACCACGAGATGGAACGCATCAGACGGGTCAGCCGGATCGGCCAGCGGGTCGATCACGTCGAGGAACTCAACCAGTGAGCCCGGCCAGCCATGTATCAAAAACAACGGAACGGCCGTGTCGTGGCGGGACCGGACGTGGAGGAAGTGGATGCGCTGCCCTTCGACCGTTGTGGTGAACTGCTGGTAGCGGTTCAGGCGGGCCTCGTGAACCCGCCAGTCGTAGGTGTCCAGCCAGTAGCGGACGATCTCCTGGAGGTAGCCGAGGGGAACGCCCTGCTCCCAGCCGATGCCCGGGATCTCGCTCGGAAACCGGGTCCGTCGCAGGCGTTCGGCCAGGTCGGCAAGGATGTCGTCCGGCACGTCGATCCAGAACGGTTCGAGATCCGCCACGCCGAAGATGTTACACCCTGACGACCATTTGCATGACCGGTCAGTCGAGCGGCAGTCCGGACCACCGAACCACGCTGCCTTGACGCCGCGGTCAGCCTACTAATGTGACTCTGGATTAACAAAGCCGTTGCCGCGTGCGATACTCGGGTGGCAGTAGCCCGCGTAATCCAGGAGGTCCAGCATGTCGCGTCCCGGTCTCTATGACGAGGAGCACGAAGCCTTCCGCGTCACCGTTCAGGGGTGGGTCGACAAGCACGTCCGCCCGTATGCCGAGCGCTGGGATGCCGGGGGAATCGTCGATCGGGAGCTATTCACCAGCGCTGCGCGTGATGGGGTGCTCGGGTTCTCCCTACCGGAGGAGTACGGCGGCGGGGGCATAGACGATTTCCGGTTCAATGCGGTCATGGCGGAAGAGCTTGGCCGAAGCGCCGTGTCCAGCGGAACGGGCGGCGTAGCGCTGTCCAACGACATCGTGTTCCCGTACTTCACGGCCCTCACCGACACCGACCAGCGCGAGCGCTGGCTGCCGGGCATCGCGAGCGGCGAGCTGATCGTGGCGGTTGCGATGACCGAGCCGGGCACCGGCTCCGATCTGTCCGGAATCCGCACCCGTGCGGTGCGCGACGGCGACCACTACGTCGTGAACGGCGCGAAGACGTTCATCTCGAATGGCCAGAACGCGGACCTTGTCGCGACCGCGGTCCGCACTGGTGATCATCCGCACCGGGGCCTGTCGCTGCTGGTGATCGAGCGCGGCATGCCAGGGTTCGAACGCGGCCGCAACCTGGAGAAGATCGGTCTGCACGCCCAGGACACCAGTGAGCTCTCCTTTACCGACGTCCGCGTCCCCGTGGAGAACCTGCTCGGGCAGGAGGGCGAGGGGTTCCAGGGCCTCATGCGGAACCTGCCTCAGGAACGGCTGGCGATCGCGCTCGGGTCAACGGCGGCGGCTGAAGGGACCTTCCAGCGGACGCTCGACTACGTCAAGGAGCGGACGGCGTTCGGCAAGCCGATCGGTTCGTTCCAGAACACCCGCTTCGTGATGGCCGAGCTGCACACCGAGCTGCTCGTCACGCGCGCGTACATGGACGAGTGCGTACGCCAGCACGTCGCCGGCGAGCTCGGTGCCGAGGATGCCGCCGCCGCCAAATGGTGGGCGACCGAGCTGCAGGTCCGGGTGGTCAACCGCTGCCTGCAACTGCACGGCGGCTACGGCTACATGCGCGAATACCAGGTCGCACGCGACTACGAAGACTGCCGGATCTCCACGATCTACGGCGGCACCACCGAGATCATGAAGGAGATCGTCGGCCGGGGACTCGGGCTGTTATCGGGCGACGCCGACCGGACACCGGCGTACCAAGTCGTGTGAATCTCGATTAACAAAGTCGCCACGAAGGAGTACACATGCCGGCTCCCGCATGGTCGTTCCGCAACCACTGGATGGCGCACACCGCCACGCACGCGAGGATGCGGCCCGACAAGCCGGCGCTCCGCTACCGCGGTGCATCCGTGACGTGGGCACAGCTGTCCCGACGGTCGCTGCAACTGGCCGCCGGGCTCGCGGAACGCGGTATCACAGCGGGCGATCGGGTGGCCCTGCTCACGCTGAACCATCCGTGGTTCGTGGAGAGCGTGCTCGCCGCGAACAGCCTCGGCGCGATAGCGGTTCCGCTCAGCTTCCGACTCGCGCCGCTGGAGATCGACTACATCCTGCGTGACTGCTCCCCGTCAGCGGTCATTGTTGACGCGGGGCTGGCCGGACTGCTCCACGCGGCGCCGAGCGCGGCCGAGATCGGCACGGTACTCGTCGTCGGTGACCCGGCGGATGCGGACGCCCTGACCTATGAGGAATTCCTCGGCGCCCGCGAGCCGATGGAACTGCCCGACGTCGGCGAGGACTCGCCGGCGCTGATCCTGTACACCTCGGGTACGACCGGCCGCCCGAAGGGCGTGCTGCTGTCGCACCGCAACATGCAGGTCCAGGCGATCACCTGCATCCAGGCGATGGAGATATTCGACGACTCGGACATCGGGTTCCTCACCGCGCCGTTCTTCCACATAGCCGGGCTCGGGTCGATCGTCGCCCATATCCTCGTCGGCGGCACGGTTGTCATCCATCCGCTAGGTGCGTTCGACCCGGCGGCGGTGCTCGACGCCTACGAGCGCGAGGGTGCCACGGTCGCGTTCAACGTTCCTCAGCAGTGGGATCGGATCTGCGCGCAGCCTGACATCGGCCAGCGGGACCTGCAACTGCGGGTCATCAGCTGGGGGGCCGCGCCCGCCAGCGACGCTACCCTCCGGGCGATGGGCGAGAAGTTTCCCCGCGCGCTCAACGTCGCGGTATTCGGTCAGACTGAGACCTCACCGATCACGTGCGTCCTGCGCGGGGCGGACTCGCTGCGGAAGCTCGGATCCGTCGGCCGGCCGATCCCCACTATCCAGTGCCGCATCGTCGACGCTGAGATGAACGACGTCCCGGTCGGCCAGGTCGGCGAGATCGTCTACCGCGGCCCGACCGTCACGCAGGGGTACTGGAACAAACCCGAGGAGACCGAGGAGGCGTTCGCGGGCGGCTGGTTCCACTCCGGTGATCTCGTGCGGCAGGACGACGAAGGATTCATCTGGGTCGTCGACCGCAAGAAGGACATGATCATCAGCGGTGGCGAGAATATCTACTGCGCCGAGCTCGAGAACGCCATCGCGGACCATCCCGACGTCCTGGAGGTCGCCGTGATCAGCCGGCCGGACGAGCGCTGGGGGCAGGTGCCGATTGCGGTCGTGACAGCCCGCCCCGGTATGAAGCTCACCCTCGCAGACCTGACTCAGTTCCTGATCGGCAAGCTCGCCTCGTTCAAGATGCCCAAGGACCTTCTCGTCGTGGCGGAACTGCCGCGCAACGCCGGCGGCAAGGTCGTCAAGGGCGTCCTGCGGACTCTGGACGGCCAGCGGATAGAAGGAGCCGTCTGAGGTGCCGGCCACGGCCACCCGGCCGCGTAATCGCAGGCAGCTCATCGTCGCGGCAGCGGGCCGGGCCTTCAGCGAACGTGGCTACCACGGAGCCTCTATGGAGGAGATCGCGGCCGGCCTGGGCATCAGCGCCACGGCGTTGTACCGGCACTTCCCGAACAAGTACGCGCTGTTCGACGAGTGCGCGAATGTCATGGTGGACGGCCTCGTCGCTGCGCTCGACGCGGTGCCGTCCCCGGCGCCCTTGTCCGATGTGCTCGCCGCCGTCACCCGGGTCACCGTCGCCCACCGCTCCTCCGGCGGCGTATACCGATGGGAGGCGCGGTACCTCAACCGCGCCGACCGCAAGCTTCTCAAGGCGAAGTTGGCGCACGTAGTCGAGCAGGTGGCCGAGGCGGTCCGGCGCGAGTCGCCGCGGCACGGTGAGGACGTCCGCGCCGCGGCGGCCCTCGGAGCGATCGGGTCCATCACGATGCACCGCACGTCCATCGCGCCGCCCCGGGTTGAGGACCTGCTGCTGTCGTCCGCCCTGCGCGTGGCCGCGGCCGACCCGGCGGGAGCGGCCGGGAGCGCGCGCTCCGTCCGGCTGCCCGCCCAGCCCGTTGCGCGCACTCGCCGCGCGCAGATACTCGCGGCCGCCATCCCGCTCTTCGCGCGAGACGGGTTCGTCAATGTCACGAACGGGCAGATCGCGGAGGCGGTAGGGCTGGTGCCGTCCGCGCTCTACCGCCATTACCCCGGCAAGGTCGACATCTTGGTGGCGGCGTGCCTGCAAGCCGCTGGGTTGCTGGCGTACGCGGTGGAGCAGGGCCTCCAGCGGCAGAGCGACCCGCATGACGCCGTCGTCGCGCTGGCGGCGACCTACGTGGCCTACAGCTTTGAGCACACCGCGCTCACCAGCGTGGCCGAAGCCGAGCTCATCGGTTTGCCCACCGAGCTGCAGCGGCCGCTCATCCTCGCCCAGCGCGATCACATCGCGGTCTGGGAGCAGCAGCTGCGGTCGGCCCGGCCAGAACTGGATCCGCGTCAGGCCCGTGTGCTGGTGCACGCCGGATTCGGGGTGGTGGTCGAGGCTGGACGCAACCTGCGCTGGCAGGACAGCGACGGGAACCGCGACACCGTCACCGCCTTGGTCGTGGGCGCCCTGGGCTTGCCCTGGGGCTGCCGGGGTCCCCAGATGGCCTAATGTCGTCTCCAGATCGGTGTCCGGCGGCCCCAGGGGGGCCTCACCCCCGCTGCGTACAGGACAATCAGTACGCTCGTCGCATCGGCCGCCGAGCGCAAATGAGCGTGAGGAGCCATGATGAGCGGGGCGTCCGATGACCTGATCGGGGTGGTCGTCGCGGTCGGCGGGTTCCTCATCCACCTGTTGACCGTGCTGCGCGCGATCACTCGGCCGGACCGGACGCCGGCCTCGCGGGTGGCCTGGGTCGCGGTGATCATGTGCCTGCCGGTCATCGGTGTGGTCGCCTATCTCTGCCTCGGCGAAACCAGCATCGGCCGCAAGCGGCACCACCGTCTCCGCGACGCGGAGACCCGCCTGGCGAAACCGAGCGGGCCGGGCGCCGAGCCCGGCGATCCGGTCGCCGCGTCCATCTCGGACCTGTGCCGCTCGATCAACGGCTTCGGCCCGACGCCGGGCAACCGCATCGTGCTGCTGGGCGACCCGGACGCCTCGCCGGCCGAGCCGACCCGCGACTGCGACGCCGCGATCAAAGCGCTGATCCAGGCGTTCGATGCCGCGACCGAGCACATCCACCTCAGCTTCTACATCTGGCTGGACGACGAAAACGGCGGCCGGGTCGCCGACGCGATCAGCGCGGCGGCGCGCCGGGGCGTGGCCTGCCGGGTCATGGCCGACGCGCTCGGATCGCGCGACTTCATCCGCGGCCCCCGCTGGCGCCAGCTGCGCGAGGCCGGCGTCCACCTGGTCGCCGCGCTGGAGGACATCCCCCGCCTAGGCCCCTTCGCGGCGGGCCGGGTCGATCTGCGCAACCACCGCAAGCTGGTGGTCATCGACAACCGGATCGCGTTCTGCGGCAGCCAGAACTGCGCCGATCCGCAATTCCGCCCCAAGGCCAAGTACGCGCCCTGGATCGACATCCTGCTGCGCTGCGAAGGGCCGGTCGTACGACAGGCACAGCACCTCTTCCTCACCACCTGGATCGCCGAGACCGGTGAGGACCTCTACGGGCTGCCCGCGGCGGCGCCGGAGCCCGAGCAGCACCACGAGGGCGTGGTCGCGCAGATGTTCGGCACCGGACCGACCACGCCCGGCAACTCGATGTCGGACTCCTTCGTCAGTGCGCTGTATGCCGCCGAGTACGAGCTGATCATCACCACGCCCTACTTCGTGCCCGATGAGGCCCTGTTCCGGGCGCTGTGCGCCGCACCGCGCCGCGGCGTGACCACGACCCTGATCGTGCCCGCCCGCAACGACTCCCCGCTCGTCTCCGCCGCCAGCCGCAGCGCCTACCCCGACCTGCTCGCCTGCGGCGTACGCCTCTTCGAATACCCGCTGGGCCTGCTGCACACCAAGTCGATCACCATCGACGCCCGGATCGCCCTCGTCGGCTCGGCGAACATGGACCGGCGCAGCCTGGAACTCAACTTCGAGAACAACCTGCTCGTCCTCGACCCCGGTCTCACCGCGACCATCCGTCAACGACAGTTCGGCTACCTCTCCCAGTCGACTGCCGTCGAAGCCGAAACCGTCAAGGCCCGGCCCTTCCGCACCCGACTGATCGGCGACCTGATCGGCATGGCCTCGCCACTGCTCTGAACCCGTGGGTGGCGCCTCTTCCGGGTGCTGCGGGAAGCCCTGTTCCTGGCCGCCGATCGTCCCCCGCCGCGCTGACCCACTCAGGTCTAGGTGTGTCAGATGATTGACGAACGGTTATCGAGTGAGCTGCAGCCTGAAGGAAGGTCCACCCATGCCTACCACGTCGCCCCGCCCGGTTGTCGCCTTCGACCCGCTCGACCAGGCCTGGCGGTTCGAGGACCGCCCGCTCTATCAGCAGATCCGCGAGGCTGGTTCCGGCTGCCGATTGACGTCGTCTTCGACGTAATCGGCGCTCCTGGAGAACTTAAAGATGAGGTCGAGGAGATCGCCGGGGCGCTGTTCATCTACCGCACCCCGCTATCTGACGGGCGTGACGCCAGCGTGCGGATGGCGGAGATCGTCACGGAGATGGTCGCCGCCCGCACCGCCGAGCCCCGCGACGACTGGCCGGCCGGGGTGTGAAGCGGGCGGCCCGTTCGCGCAGGGCGGCGAGCTGTGGTCGTGGCACAAGGCCGGCGGCTTCGGTGATGCGTCGGCTGATGGCGGTGAGTGTCTGCTCGGCGTAAGTGTCCGAGACCCCGGCTGGCGCCTGCAGCCGGGCCAGGATTCGCCGGCCTGGCGGTAGACGTCGGGGTCGGCTTCGGCGGGCGTGCCTTCCACTAGTTTGCCGGGAAGGTAGCTGGTGACGAGGATTCCTGTCCGGGCGTCGTGGTGCTCCAGGCGGGGCGCGCGGTCCGGCAGCAGGGCTAGCGCCCGGCGGCAGGCGGCGATCTCGTGTCCGAGTCCCGTATCCATCTTGACGATGTGGTCTCCGCTGGCGCTGCGAACGTGCAGGACCGTCGTGTCCTGCAGCGGCCATGAATGATCGGCCAGCACTTCCCACCGGCCGAGCCACTCGTCCAGCCGCGCCCGTTGGTCCGCCGAGATGCCCGTCACGGCAACGAGCATAGGGATACCGTCGACCTGGCGGGCGGACCGGACGGAAGACGTCATTCCCCGGCCAGCAGGTCGAGCAGTGCTCCACTCTCGTTTGTCTCGACGCTCACCTGGGCCAGCTTGCTGAAGACGTCCACGGCTGTGGTCATGCATTCCTCCTGGAATCTGACTGAGATCGAGCAGCCGCGCGTAGATCGTCTCTGATGGCGGAAGTTGTAGTAACAGATTGTGATCATGCGTGCGGCGAGGGTGACATTGACGCGGCCGTTTGCCTTATGTCAATGTTGAAGTCGGTTGCTGGCAACGCTTTGGCAATGCAATACCTTGCCGGTTTCCCCGTAAGTGAGGCTCCTAAATGAACACAGCCGCTCATCTGATGATGTCGACAGACGCCCAGGGGCAGGAAAGGTCTGCCGGTTCAGGGGATGACCTAAAGCGGCTATCCACGGCAAGGAGCCTGCCCACGGCCGCCGTGATCGCTGCACGCGCATGAGCCTGGCCCCCTTCGTTCCCCCTGACACCACAGCTGACCTGCAAGCGATGCACGACCTGCTGGCCGCCGCCGGACTCTCCTTCTGGCTGGTGCGGCATACGTGGGGAGTCGCCATCGCCGTCGCCGAGTCCGGCCCCGGCACTGCCGCGGCAGACACCGCGATCCGCGGGCTGACCGCTCTGCGCGGCGACGGTTTAAACGGTATGGAGACCGCGCCCGGCATTTTCCGCGTCGGGCGCAGCGCCGACACCGGCCGGTGGGTGGAGGTGGAACGCTGGAACATCGGTGCGCACAGCGTGACGTGCCCGCGCCCTAACGCGCTCACCCGCGAACAGTTCGACGCGGCTGACCTAGAGCCGACCGTGGTGGAGATCTTTGGCCGGCAGTGGCCCACGCTGGCCGGCATGTTCGGCGCGCACTCAGGTGACGTCGGCTTCGACATCGACATGGTGTTCTCCTGGGTGGACGGGACCGACCCGGCATTGTCGTCCCCCCGCGCCCGCTTGCTGGCCCAGGTGGTGCTGGGCGACGGCGACGATGCCGCCGCGAGGACCCGCCAGATCGACGAACTTCGGTACGCGCTGCGTTCGGTACACCAGAACGCGCCCTGGGTGCGGCGGATCTTCATCGTCACCGACTCTCGGCTGCCGAGCTGGCTGATAGCCGACCACCCGAAGGTCACCGTCGTGCGCGCGGCCGAGCACTTCTCGGACCAGAGCGCACTGCCCACGTTCAATTCCCATGCGGTGGAAACCCAGCTGCACCATATTGAGGGCCTGGCCGAGCATTTTCTGTACTGCAACGACGACATGTTCTTCGGCCGCCGGGTGACACCGTCGATGTTCTTCTCGCCTGGCGGGATCAGCAGGTTCATCGAATCGACGGTGCGGATCGGCGGCGGGCTTGTCGACATCCGTCGCAGCGGTCACGAGAACGCCGCCCGCAACAACCGCAGGCTGCTGGCCGACCGGTTCGGGTACGTGATCACCAGCCACCTGGCTCACTCGCGCCCCGCTGCGGCGCAGCGTGCTGGCCGAACTGGAGGCCGAGTTCCCCGGCGATTTCGCTGCCACCCAGGCCAGCCGGTTCCGGTCGGCCACCGACATCTCGGTCACGAACTCGCTCTACCACTACTACGCGCTGCTGACCGGCCGCGCGGTACCGCATGAGTCGGCGTCCGCCTGTTACATCGAAACGACCAGCCATGACGGGCTGGGCTCGCTCGGAGAACTGTTGGCCCGGCGAGATGCCGACTTCTTCTGCCTCAACGACGGCAGCGCCCCGGAGGTCGACGAGGCCTACCGCGTCACGACCGTAGCGGACTTCCTCGCCTGCTATTTCCCGTGCCCAGCGCCGTGGGAGCTGGACTGGGCCGGGCAGCGCCATCAGCCGCAGGATGTGCCGCGTCGCGCGGCAAACCGGATGGTTCCAGCGCTGACGCAGACATGGCAGGCAGGCATGCTGCTGGGGGCGGCGATATCGCCGCTGCGGCAGATGTACCCCGCGGAAGACGGTGAGGCGCATCCCCGCGCCGCAAGCCCGGACATGTGACCCGCACAGCCGGGTTCGGTGAGCGTGCTCGCGGTCAGGCGCGGCTGCCGGAGACCACCGGGCCGAGGTGGCGGGGAACCCGCAGTGCATCCGGGATGACGACCCCGGCCTGCTGGAGCCGGGACTGCGTCGCTCGCGCGGTAACCGCCTCGCCGACGGTCGGGCCGCTGACGATCGGGACGACGGAGTGCACCACCGTGTCCGGATAGACATGCACCAGGCTGAACGCCTGCGCGGCGTCATGACCGCGGGTGGCGTGCTGTTCAAACGTCAGATCCTGGGTATAGCAGGTCGACGAAGCCACGGAGACCGGGATGCCGGCGAATGTGCCGAACGTCGAATAGTGCAGGTGACCGGCCAAGATCGCCCGCACGTCGGTACCCGCTAGCACCTCGGCGAGCCGGTGCTGCTCGCGCAGTTCGACCGTCACCGCGAGGTCAGCCACGGTCGGCAACGGCGGGTGGTGGATGGCGAGGACGGTCCCGAACGGGGCGGGAACGTCGAGCACCCCGGCAAGCCAGGCCAGCTGCGCATCGGTCACCTCGCCGTAGTGGTGGCCGGGAACGCTCGTGTCAAGCGCCACGATCCGCAGTCCGTCGACCAGGTACACCCGGTCTAGTGGCTCCCTGGAGGCAGGCTCGGCCAGTAGGTGCTGCCGCATCGCCGCCCGGTCGTCGTGGTTCCCCATGACCCATACAACCTCGCACCCCAGCCGCGCCGCGAATGGCCCGAACAGGGCCCGCAGCTTGCGGTAGGCGGCGGGCTCGCCCGCATCAACAAGGTCGCCGGTGACCACCAGCGCCGATGGAACGATCCGGGCCGACTCGATACGCGCAAGCAGCTCCTGCAACCGTGCGTCGGCGTCAACCGCCCCGTACAGGAGCTCCTCGCCGGCGATCAGGTGGGTGTCGGAAAGATGAAGCAGAACATGATCCGGCCGCGGGTGTTCCGCGCTCCTCAATACCGGCACCGGACGGTAGCCTCCTCTAGCGCGCTGCGCCATTCGTTATCGGGCAACGTGTAAGCGACGCAGAGCATACCCCACGGGAACCCGGGATACCTCGGCCAAAGGGCGCGGAACTGGCTACCCGCAAGCTCTGGGCCTAAGCCGACCGTCGCCGGCCGGAAAACCAGGTGACACCCCCGTACCAGCGGGGAATATTGCTGCCCATGAGCTCTGAGATTGTCACGGTCGATGGCGGTACGGTGTGGGCGCACGACAGCGGAGGGGACGGGGCACCGCTTGTCCTGCTGCATCCCGGGGTCGGCGACTCGCGGATCTGGGACCCGGTGCTCTCCCCGCTCACGGCCGAGTACCGGGTGATCAGGTACGACGCGCGGGGCTTCGGCCAGTCCCCGGCGCCGGAGGTCAAGTACTCGCTGCTGCGGGACCTGGTCGCGGTACTCGACCACTACGCGGTCGAGCGCGCCGCGTTCATCGGCTGCAGCCAGGGCGGCGCGAGCGCGCTCGGACTTGCGCTCGACCAGCCGCGCCGGGTATCCGCGCTGGTGCTGCTCTGCCCGGGCATCCCCGGGGCACCCGCAGCCGAGAATGAGGCCGCAGAGGACCCCGAGCTCGAGGCCAGGTTCGAGCGCGCGCATGCGGCCGGGGACGTGGACGCGCTGGCCGAGACCATGGCTCTGGTGTGGGCGGCGGCCGGGAGCTCCCCCGCGGTGACGGAGCAACTGCGCTCCGCCGCGCGAGCGTCCATCGTCTCCGGCGACCTGGAACTCGATGACCCGCCGGTGTTCGGCCGGCTGGGCGAGATCGCAGTCCCTGCCGCGCTGATGGTCGGCGACGCCGACTTCCCACCGCTGGTCGAGGCCAACCGGCTGGCCGCCGCGCGGATCCCCGGCTGCGAGTTCACCTTCGTTCCCGGCATGGACCACCTCCCGCCACTGCGCGAGCCGGGACTGGTGCTCGACGTGACCGCCCGCACCCTGGCGCGGGCGGCCTGGTAATGCTCACCTTGATCGTGGAAAGGATGGGCACGGTGCTTGCGCAGACCCGGGGGGACGCATGAACGAGGACCAGCAGGCGCTTATCGCCTCGCTTGAGGCCCAGGAAGAACACCTGGTCTTCGCCCGGTTCAGCAACGAGGACGCGTGGCGGCTCGGCAGCGCGATGGTGGCGGCCGCGACCGAGCGGGCACTGCCGGTCACGATCGACATCCGGCGCCACGGCCAGCAACTGTTCCACGTCGCGCTGCCGGGCACCACGGCCGAGAACGACTCGTGGATCGAGCGCAAGGTCAACGTCGTCGACCGTTTCGCCGCAGCCTCCTACCTGGTGGGCCGGCGACTTGCGGCACGCGGGATCGCGCTGGACGAGGCACTGGGCGTCGAGCCACGGCTGTTCGCGGCGCACGGCGGCGCCTTCCCGATCCGGATCAGGGACGTGGGCGTTGTCGGCACGGTCACCGTGTCTGGCCTGCCCCAGGCGGACGACCATGCCTTCGTCACCGAGATGATCGGCGCCTTCCTCAGCGGGTGAATGCGCCCAGGGCGCCCCGACCGCGCACTTGGTCCGACGCCGGTTCCTCCGCCGTCACAGCGGTATGTCGTAGGCCGGCTGACGGCCGTAGGCGAGGAATCCGGCCCTGCGCAGGATCGGCCCGGACGTATCGATCTTTGCCTTCACCAGGGCCATCGTCGCGCCGTGGACAACGGCGTACGAGAGCCGCGCGTCGAGCAACGCCCGGTAGACTCCTTGCCCGCGTGCGGACGGCACGACAACCCCGCCCCACAGCCGCCCGACCCCGTCCACCATCAGGAGTCCGCCGGACCCGGACGGCACGCCGTTGACATAGGCCACCAGCGTGCCGCCCTCGCCGGCGGGGACGGTGGCCGCGTCCTTGGCCGCGTTCGCCTCGATCTGGTCGTCGGGGGGCAGCGCGCCGCCGAACCCGGTCACGCCTATCGCCGACCCGTCCCGCGCGGTCCCGAAGTCCGTCGCCCACCTGATCTGCACGTCCACCGTGGCCGGCGGCAGCGTCGGCGCGCCCTTGCGCAGGTCGCACGCGAGCACGTCGACCACGAGGGCAAGGGCGGCGCCACGGGCGGTGAGCTCCGCGGCCAGTTCCGCGGGGCTACCAAGCCGCACCTCCCAGCGGAGCTGAGGAAGCCCGAAGGCGCGGGCCCGTTCGAGTACCGCGTCGACGGCGGCACCGAGCGGCCCGGACGGCCGGAACTCCAGGACCGTGAGCTGGTGATTGAAGTAGTCGGGAAGCTGTCCGATCTTGTACTGCTCATCCTCGGCAACGGCCGTGAGCAGTTCAGGGAGCCATCCCCAGGCGTTGCTCGCCGCGGCGACGGACTCGGCGGTCACAGACATGGCGGCCATCGTAGACGCTGTGCGAGCATGACGGCATGGCCGCCAAGAAGGTCCCGCCGGTGCGCCGCACCGGCGCACCGGTGGGCGAGTTCCTGGCCGGGTACGCGAGGGCGTCGACCGAGTCGTTAGCCAGGTCACCCGGGAGCGGGGCGGCGCGGGCGGAGTGAGCCGGCCGCGGCGAAGGCGACCAGGAACAGGACGACCACCAGCCACAGGGCGCTGAGCAGGCCAACCGACTGGGCGAGGGTGCCGATGACCGGCGGCCCGGCGAGGTTCGCGAAGTAGCCGATCGAGGCGACAACGCTGATCCGGGCGGCCGGGTCGGGCCCGCTGTCGGCGGCCGCCGACATGCCCAGCGGGAAGCCCATGGAGACGCCGATGGCCCACAGCAGCACGCCGAACAGGACGATCCAGCGGTTCGTGGCCTCGATGAACAGCACCATGCCGATAACGCCAAGCGCGGTGGTGATGCGGACGGTGCGGGTGCGTCCGAGGCGGTCAACCAGCGGGCCGGCGAAGATCCGGGTGAGCGCCTCGCCCGTGGCGAACGCGGTGAAGAACAGCGCGGAGACCGCGGCGGTCTGCCCGTGATCGGTGCGCACCGCGAGGGTGAGCCAGCTGTTGGCGGAACCTTCGCCGAGCTCGACCCCGAGCATGACCAGGCCGATGAGCAGCAGCCGCCAGTCCAGCCAGCCGCGCAGCCAGTGGCGCAGCCGGGCCATCCGGTCGCGGGCGGGGGCGTCGGCGGGGGCGTGGTTGCCGGGCGGTATGGCCGCCGTGGTCCACCAGGCGGCCGCCACGATGACCACCGCCTCGCCGATGAACTGCGCCGACGGGCTGATGCCGAGGGCCGCGCAGGCCGCGCCGATCCCCGAGCCGACCGCGGCCCCGATCGACCAGGCGGCGTGCATCATCGGCATCAGGGTGCGTCCGGCGGCCCGCTCGACGGCGGCGCCCTCCACGTTGATCAGTACGTCGAGCGCGCCGATACCCACCCCTGCGATCACGAAGCCGAAGGCGACGAGCGGCAGCGAGCCGGCGATGAGCGCGACGCCAAGCAGCGTCATCGCGGCGGCGATGAGCAAAAGCGCGGCCAGCATGCCGCGGCGGCTGCCCAGCCGGTGCAGCAGCGGGGTCGAGCCGAGCAGCCCCAGGATGGACCCCACGGTCACGCCCGCCAGGAGCAGTCCGATGGTGCCGGTGCCGGTGCCGAGGTCGGCCTTGATGCCCGGCAGCCGGGGACCCCAGGCCGAGATGGTGATCCCGCCGAGGCCGAACGCGACGGTGACCGCCCGCCGCCAGCGGGCCCAGGATGCTGGCGCGTCGGTGTCCGTCACCCCGCCATCGTAGGGGCCGTCCCGCCCGCGCTGCTGCCCGAGCGCAGGGCCGCGCTAAGGTCCCGCGCCGCCGTGCGCCGCGGTCTAGTTCCCGATGGCCGCGGCGACGATGGCCCGCGCTTCTTCCTGGATGGCGGCGAGGTGCTCCGGGCCGCGGAAGGACTCGGCGTACAGCTTGTAGACGTCCTCGGTGCCGGACGGGCGGGCGGCGAACCAGCCGGACTCGGCAACCACCTTCAGCCCGCCGATCGGCGCGTCGTTGCCCGGCGCCGTGGTCAGCTTGGCCAGGATCTCCTCGCCGGCCAGCTCGCTGGCCGGCACCTGCCCGGGCGACAGCTTGCCCAGCAGCGCCTTCTGCTCCCGGGTGGCGGGGGTATCGACCCGGGCGTACACCGGCGCCCCGTAGCGCCCGGTCAGCCCGTCGTACAGCTGCGACGGCGTCTGCCCGGTGACCGCGGTGATCTCCGAGGCGAGCAGCGCGAGGATGATGCCGTCCTTGTCGGTGGTCCACACCGACCCGTCGCGCTGCAGGAACGAGGCGCCGGCGCTTTCCTCCCCGCCGAAGGCGACCGACCCGTCGAGCAAGCCCGGCACGAACCATTTGAAGCCCACCGGCACCTCAAGCAGCCTCCGCCCCAGGCCCTCGGTCACCCGGTCGATCATCGACGAGCTGACCAGCGTCTTACCGACGGCCGCGCCGCCCGGCCAGCTGCCGCGGTGCTGGTACAGGTACTCGATCGCGACCGCGAGGTAGTGATTGGGATTGAGCAGCCCGCCGTCCGGCGTGACGATGCCGTGCCGGTCGGAGTCGGTGTCGTTGCCGGTCGCGATCGAGAACTCGTGCTGGCGCCGGATCAGGCTGGCCATCGCGTACGGCGAGGAGCAGTCCATCCGGATCTTGCCGTCCCAGTCCAGCGTCATGAAGCGGAAGGTCGGGTCGACCTCGGGGTTCACCACGGTGAGGTCGAGACCGTAGTGGCCGGCGATCTCGCCCCAGTAGGCGACGCTCGCACCGCCGAGCGGGTCGGCGCCGATGCGGATCCCGGCTGCCCTGATAGCGGCCAGGTCGACCACGCCGTCCAGCGCCGCCACGTAGCGGCCGAGGAAATCGAACTCGCCGGTGGTGTCCGCCGCCATCGCCTGGGCGTACTGCATCCGGCGCACCGGCTTCAGCCCGTCGGCCAGCAGTTCGTTGGCCCGGTCCTGGATCCCCCGGGTGACGTCGGTCCCGGCCGGCCCGCCGTCCGGCGGGTTGTATTTGAAGCCGCCGTCGGCGGGCGGGTTGTGCGAGGGGGTGACCACGATCCCGTCGGCCTGCGGGCCGGTCCCGGCCGCGTTGTGCGCCAGGATCGCCCGCGAGACGGCCGGGGTAGGCGTGTACCCGCCGCGGGAGTCCACCAGCACCCGCACCCCGTTGGCGGCGAGCACCTCCAGCGCACTGGTGGTGGCGGGCTCGGAGAGCGCGTGCGTGTCCGCCCCCAGGTACAGCGGCCCGTCGATGCCGTGGCCCGCCCGGTACTCGCAGATCGCCTGGGTGGTGGCGAGGATGTGGTCCTCGTTGAACGTCGCGGTGAAAGCGGACCCGCGGTGCCCGGACGTCCCGAAGGACACCCGCTGCGCCACCTCACCGGGATCGGGGTGCACCGTGTAATAGGCGGTGACCAGCTTGGCGACATTCACGAGATCACTGGGGGCAGCGGGCTGCCCGGCGCGCGGATCGGCCATACCGCCATGATCGCACGACGGATCGCCGTGTCCACCGCCGCCGGCAGGGACGTCGGTCCGAGCCAGAGGAACAGCTGCCAGATATAGTTTGTTCTGCTAACGAGATATTCAGCCAGCTGCGGTGAGGATGAGAGCGTGCAGAGCAAGCCCAGAGCGTTCTGGGGAGGGACTTTTTCCTCGCTGCAGGTCCCGAACTACCGCCTGTACTTCACTGGCCAGTCGATATCCATGGTCGGCACCTGGATGCAGATGACGGCGCAGTCCTGGCTGGTGCTGACCATTACCCACTCGAGCACCGACCTTGGCCTGACCGTGGCGCTGCAGGCCTTGCCCGTCCTGTTCCTCGGTCCTTATGGTGGCGTTATCGCCGACCGGGTGGACAAGCGGCGTCTCATGATCGCGCTGCAGATCGCTATGGGGATCCAGGCCCTGATGCTCGGGCTGCTGGTCGTGTCCGGCTCGGCCCGCTACTGGGAGATCTGCGTGCTGGCCGTCATCCTCGGCCTGAACAACGCCTTCGAGAACTCCGCGCGGCAGGCCTTCGTCAGGGAGATGGTCGGCAAAGACGAGCTGCGCAATGCCATCACGCTGAACTCGGTGACGGTGAACGCCGCCCGCGCGGTCGGGCCCGCCATCGGCGGCATCCTCATCGCGACGGTCGGCATCGGGGTCTGCTTTCTGCTGAACGCGGCGAGCTTCGCCGCCGTGGTCACCTCCCTGCTGATCATGGACCGGTCCGCCCTCCGGCCGAGCCCGCCGTCCGGGCGATCCGGCGGGCAGCTGCGTGAGGGGCTGCGGTACGCGGCGCGCACTCCGACAATCGCCATCCCGCTCGCGATGATGGGCCTCGTCGGGCTGCTCGCTTATGAGTTCTCAGTCTCGCTCCCCGTCCTGGCCGAGCGCTCGTTCCACGGCGGGGCGGAAGTGTACGGCTTCATGACCGCGGCCATGGGGATCGGCGCTGTCATCGGCGGCCTGTTCACCGCCGCGCGGGGGCGGACCGGACTGCGCCCGATGATCATCGCTTCGGTCGGGTTCGGGGCGGCCATCCTGGTCTGTGCCTGGGCGCCATTCCTCGGCCTCGCCTACGCCGCGCTGCTGTTCGTGGGGTGGGCAAGCGTCTCCTTCATCGCGATCGGCAACTCCACCATCCAGCTCAGCGCCGAGCCGAGCATGCGCGGACGGGTGATCGCGCTCTGGCAGGTCGCCTTCCAGGGAACGACACCGGTCGGCGGCCCCGCGATCGGCGCGATCATCGCCGTGACCAATCCGCGGATCGGCCTGGCGGTAGGCGGCGCGTCCTGCTTCGCCGCCGCGATTGGCGGCGTCGCTCTCGCCCGCCGCTACCGCCGGAGGCGGCCACCGGACGCGATGCAGCTTGAGAGCCCCAGGGACGCGGGAAGCGGGGCCGAGGCGGCGGCCCAGGCCGCGTCGGTCCCGCTTCCGTTACCGGTGCGGCGCACCCGTCGCCGTACCGGCCGCCCTTTCCTTTAAATTCTTTTTGGTCGGGGTGAGGCCGAACACGATCCGGTAATTGCACCTTCCCTTGCAGACGTAGACGCTGGTCGCGTCGTCGTCCACGTAGGAGTAGGCGTACGGCTCGGCCCGCTTGAATACCGCCGCGTAATCCACTGGCCATTTCGCCGGGTCGCAGTCCGCCCGGGGCGCGTACGGGCCGCGGCAACAGTACTGCTCGCCACCGAGCCTGGCGCACGCGGAGATGCAGCCGACGACCTTGCCGCCCGCCTTGACGTCGAGCACCTTGGGGCACTGGACGGCCTTGGTGCAGCCGGCCGGCACGCAGCCGTCGGAGCTGACCTTCTTGGACGCGCTGCCGCCGGAGACGTTGATGTACATCGGCAGGTTGGACCCGTCGACCATGCTCACGTCGTAGAAGTCGAGGTTGTCCCAGGCGTCGAAGTTGACCTCGGCCAGCGTCGCCGGGATCGTCCCCCAGCCCTTGCACTGGAACAGCCCGCCGCAGTCGCCGGTCTGGCAGCGGCCGACGCCGTGGCTGTTGAATACGCAGCCGGTACGGCCCCAGAACCGGGTGTTCAGGTTGTTCGGCGTGCTGATGGTGACGCTGCGCCCGGGGCGCAGCACCCACCCGGTGGCGGCGAGCGGTGTGCTCGGGTTGGGCGCCGCTGCCACCCAGATCGTCTGCGACATCTCGTTGACGAACGTGACCAGCCGCCGTGGCGCGCTCGCAACCGCGGCCGCGGCCGCGGTTGGCGAACTCGCGCTCGACGAGGCGCGCACCGCGTCCGGCCGCGGTGCCGGGGACGCGGCCCCGCTGGTGATCCGCACCACGGCGGCCGGCGCGGCGGCCGCGACCGCGGCGAGCGCCGCCGACTCGCTGCCCGCGCGGTGCGCCGTGCTGCTGGTGTGCCGCGTCGCACTGCCCGCGAGCTGCGCCGCGCTCATCCCGCCGTCCGGGGCCGCGCAGCCGGCCGCCATGGTGACCGCGGCGAGCAGCGCCGCCGCTGCCACTGCTCTGGTAATCAGCCCCCTGGTCAACCGGCCAGGCCGCCGTTTTCCCTTCCCGCCGAACTTCACCGGGCATCCTCCCTGCGCTTGGCATTCCTGCATCGGAGACGGCGGCGGCACCGGTGGATAACGGAAAAAGCTGCTGGAGTTTCCGTTATCCGGCGGCCGGATATCTGGCTTATCGCTGCGGCCGGAGCCCGGCCACGACGTAGGTCATGTCGGGGACACCTCCTGTTGTCGGACTGGACGCGAACGCGCCATGGATTCCGCTGCCCGGGGCTAATCAATTCTGGAATGTACAGGCCGCGGATCAGAATTCGGGCAAGACGAAATGTAATTAATATTTCTAACGCCGGCGCCAGGTCACTGATCCTTCTGGTAGGGAGCCGCGCACAGGTCAGATACCCGGTGTCGCCGACCGTGGACGGTCTGTAGCGGAGACTTGCGCGCTCTTGACGAACTAAATTATTGATGTATTTGATAGCCGCCATGGCGCAGGAGGAGGAACCGCGGTGAAAGTGCAGATCGACTCCGCCCGCTGCAGCGGGCACGGCCGCTGCTACGACCTGGCCCCCGAGCTGTTCGGCGAGGACGAGGAGGGCTACGGCCAGGCTCCCAGCGGCGGTATCGTGCCGCCAGGCAGCCAGGACGCGGCACGCATGGCCGAGGCCAACTGCCCCGAGCGTGCCATCACGGTTCTCCAGGAGGGCTGACATGGGCGTCGACGATCGTTTCAGCCAGGACCACCGGGAGCAGCCGGAGGACCGGCCCGGGGGAGCCCGCAGCGAGCCCATCACCGGGCCCGTTTCCGACTGGGCGACCGACTTCTCCCACGCCGAGCCCGAGTGGGCCGCCGACCCGTACCGGATCCAGGATGACCTGCGGCAACGCTGCCCGATCGCGCACACCGAGCGGTTCGGCGGCGGGTGGCTGCCGACGCGCTACGACGACGTCGCCTCGATCGCCTATGACACCGAGCGCTTCTCCTCGCGGGCGATCATCATGAGCAACTACCGGCCGGCGCCGGAACTGGCACCGGTCGGCGCCTCGCCGCCGATCTCCTCCGACCCGCCATTCCACCACGACGCGCGCAAGCTCCTGCTGCCCGCCTTCACCAAGACCGTGATCGGCCGGTACGAGGAATCGACGAGGGCGTTCTGCCACGCCCTCATTGACGCGTTCGAGGGAAAGGAGCTGGTCGACGCGGCCGAGGACTACGCGAAGTACATCCCCATGCGGGTGATCGCGGACATGCTCGGCTTCCCGCCGCAGGACGCGCCGCGGTTCGCTGAATTCGTCGAGGACGTGCTCGGAACCGTCAGCCTGCCGCCCGAAGAACGCCGGCTGCGCTTGGAACCGATCTTCGACTACCTGTACGTGCAGATCCGCGACCACGTGGACAACCCGCGCGATGACCTCACCAGCTACCTCATTAACGCCGAGCTGTACGGCCGCAAGCTCGACACCGCCCACGTCGTCGGCACGATCGTGCTGCTGCTGATCGCGGGCATCGACACTACGTGGAGCGCGATCGGCGCATCGCTGTGGCACCTGGCCAGCCATCCGGCCGACCGCGAGCGCCTTGTCACCTCGCCGGACCTGCTGCCGGCGGCGATGGAGGAGTTCCTCCGGGCCTACGCCCCGGTCACGATGGCCCGGCTGGTCAAGGAGGACATGCACTGGCGTGAGGTGGACATGAAGGCCGACGACTGGATCCTGCTCTCCTTCCCCGCCGCCAACCGTGACCCCGCGCAGTTCGACCAGGCAGGCGAGGTGGTCATCGACCGCGAGGTCAACCGGCACGCCGCGTTCGGCCTCGGTATCCACCGCTGCGTCGGCTCGCACCTGGCGCGGATGGAGCTGCGGGTCGCGCTCGAGGTCTGGCTGTCCCGGTTCCCGGAGTTCAGCCTGGCCGATCCGGCCGCCGTGACCTGGTCGGCGGGCCAGATCCGCGGGCCGCGGACACTGCCGCTCACGATCGCCTGACCACCCGCGGCAACCACCCGCGGCAACCGCCTGCGGTCGCCGGTGCTGCGCGCCCTAACGGCCGAGCGCCCGCAGCCAGTCGGCTTCCGGCGCGCCCTCGTCGGCCCGGGCGGCGCGCGGGCGGGTGCGCCCGAGCGCCAGCAGTCCGGCGGCGGCAAGCGCGGCGATGGCAGCGGTGAACTCGACGGCGAGGGATAGCGTCGCGTAGGGGACGGACAGGCTCTCGGTGTACCCGAACAGCCCGACGTAGACGGACAGGAGCAGGCCGGCCGCGGTCGCGAGGCCCGCCACGGCTCCGGCCGCGAGCAGCACAAGCGACCGGAAGGCCACGATGGCCACCCCGAGGATGATGCAGGCGATGCCCTGCGCGAGGAAGAGCGGCCCGATGACGCTGATGTCGCTATAGCCGTCTCCCCACAGTTCCAGGTGGATGACGGCGGACCAGACGAGGAAGGCCCCGCCGATCCCGGCCAGCGCGAGAACCGCCCAACGGGCGGCTCGCGATTCCAGCGCGGCAGGCCGGCGGAACAGGAACCGGGTCATGAGCTCACGGTTAAACATGACGCCTCCTAAGGCGTATGAGGTAAGTCAGGTAAGTCAGTCAGGAAGAAGCGGTCTGGATGGTCGTCCACAAGCCGTAGACGGCCAGGGCGCTCGCCCCCGTCGCCAGCACGGCCGCCGCACCCGTCACGCCGATCCCGTTGTCATCGCCGCGTCAGTAGCCGCCGCCGGCCGACCGGGGGACGAGGCCGGCGCGGACGGCGCAGGCGCAGCGGGGGCCGCCGCGGACTTGGCCGCGGTGAACGAGCTAACCGAGGCGGTGACGTCGCTGCCGGTCGGGGCGACCAGCCACCACTTGGCGCCGAATCCGTCGCTGCCCTGGCCGGTAGCCGTGCCCGGGCCCGAGTCGCCGGCGAAGTAGTACAGCGGGTGCCCGTCGTAGGTCACCTGCTTGGAGCCATCCGACCGGGTGATCGTCCCCAGGTCGCTGGCCTTCGCGCCGCCGGACGCGGTCGCCGAGCCGGTGGTGGTCACCGGGGGCCACGCCCCGGCGCACGCCCCGGTGCAGTTGGACGTGTCGCCGGTGTCCTTCGCCCACAGGTACACCGCCTTGCCTGAGCCGGTGACCAGGAAAGTGCCCGCCGAGGACGAGGCGGTCTCGATGACGGTGCCGCCCGACGCGCTCGCGCCCCCATTCGCCGGCGACGTCCCGGCCGGCGCACCGCTCGCCGCCGCCCCGGTACTGCTGCTGCCCGCGCTGCTGCACGCCGCCACGAGCACGGCCGCGCCCAGCGCGCCGCCCACACCCGCGGCCAGCTTGGTCCGTCCCGACACCCGGCTGAACTTGGACTTGCCCATCTTGTTCATCTCCTGTGCGGCGCGATGATCCGCGCCAGCTCCGCATAAATGACTGTCAATGGATGTACGGGCGAAGCGCCGTTAGGGATTGATGTTTGAAGAGTCAACTAGCTATGACCTGGGTCACTATCTGGGTACGTAACCGGCTGGCACGGTTGTCGTCCGTGTTCATCAGGTGCAGGGGAGGAGGCTGACCCGCGGGTGGGGGCGATCGTCTTCGCGTTGCTGGCCGCGCTGTGCAACGCGGTCAGCGTGCTCACGCGGCACGTCGCCAGCACCGCTGACCCGGACCGTCCATCCGGGGTCAGGCTGGTCGGCTACCTGCTGCGCAACCCCCGGTGGCTGGCCGGGACGGGTGCGCAGGTGGGAGCGTTCGCGTTCCAGGCGGTCGCCCTGCAGCTCGGCCAGCTCTCCGTCGTCCAGCCGCTGCTCGTCACCGAGTTGGTCATGGCGCTCGTGCTGCGGCGGGTCTGGATTCGCCAGGCGATCGCCGGCGCTGCCTGGGGCGGGGCGATGGCGACCTGCGCAGGACTCGCCCTCTTCATCGCCCTGGCGGAGCCGCGCGGCGGCCACTCGGGCCCGACCAGCGGCCACTGGGCGGTGGTGGTGGTGGCCTACGTCGCCGTCGCCGGGTCGCTGATCATCCTGGCCAGGCGCGGCCCGCCCGCCCGCCGGGCTGCCTTGTACGGCGTGGCCGGAGGGATCACCTGGGCACTGGAGGCGACGTTCATCAAATCAGCCACCGACGACCTCGCCCAGGCCGGCCTGAGCGGCCTGTTCACGAGCTGGCCGGTCTACGCGGTGGCGGTGGGCGGCGCGCTGGGCGTCATCATCGAGCAGGCCGCCCTGCAGAGCGGCCCGCTGCGCGTCTCGCAGCCGCTGCTGGTGATCACCGACCCGATCGTCAGCATCGCCCTGAGCGTCTGGCTGTTCGGCGAGTACTTCGTGCTCAACCCGGCCGCGCTGGCCGCGGCGGCGGCCGGGTTCGCCGTCATGTGCGCCGGGGTCGTGGTGCTGTCGCTGACCGCGCCGGCCACGGTCGAAGGAGACGCCGACCGGATGGAGCAAGCCGCGGCCGTTCAGGATGACCCTTGATTTTCCCTACCTGGGAGGGGTACGGCTGGAACGGATGGCTCCTATCTCGTTCAACAGCCTGCTGATCATCGCCGGGATCTCGGTTCTGGTCCCGGTCGTGCTCGGGCTGCTGCCCCGGCTGCCGGTGCCCGGCGCGGTGCTCATGGTCGTCGCCGGCATCGTGGTGGGGCCGTCGGTTCTCGGCTGGGCCCGCATTGACCCGCCGGTGCAGGTCCTGAGCATCCTCGGCCTGGGCATGCTGCTGTTCCTGGCCGGGCTTGAGATCGACGTCGAGCGGCTGCGCAGCCCGCTGACGCGGCTGGCCGGTTTCGCGTTCGCTGTCTCGGCCGGCCTCGGGCTGGTCTGCGGCATCGCGTTCTGGCTGGCCGGGGCGGGCACCCAGCCGATCCTGCTGGCCATCATCTTGATGTCGACGTCGGCCGGGCTGCTGCTGCCGCTGCTGAAGGACGCGGGGGAGGCGGGAACCGAGTTCGGGCAGCTGATCATGACGGCGGCCGCGCTGGCGGAGATCGTCCCGATCCTGCTCCTGTCGCTGCTTTTCTCGGCGGCGGCGAAGACACCGGCCGACCAGCTTGTGTCGCTGGCGGTCTTCCTCACGCTGCTTGCCCTGATCGGGCTGGGCGTTTCCCGGGTCCGCCGGCTGCACCGTCTCGACCGGATGCTCGACCGGCTGGAGGGGCGAAGCGGCCAGCTGCGCCTTCGCGCCGCACTCACCCTCGCGCTGGCCTGCGGGGTGCTGGCCTACCGGTTCGGCTTCGCGTCGATTCTCGGCGCGTTCGCGGCCGGCCTGCTGGTGCGGATCATCGAGGTCTCCGGGCGCGAGCCGAACAAGGAGTTCCTGACCAAGCTCGAAGGCATCGGGTTCGGCTTCCTGGTCCCCATCTTCTTCGTCAGCACCGGGGTGTCCTTCCAGCTGAAGGGACTGGAGGCGGATCCGGGCGCGCTGGCGCAGGTGCCGCTGTTCCTGCTCGCCCTGCTGGTCGTGCGGGGCGTCCCGGCGCTGCTTTACGTCCGTGCCGTGGGCCGCCGCCGGGCCGCGGCGGGCGGCCTGCTGCAGGCCACCACGCTGACGTTCGTCATCGTGGCGACGCTGATCGGGCAGCAGACGGGGAAGCTCACGCCGGCCACGTCCGCCGCCCTGGTCGCGGCGGGGTTGCTGTCCGCGGCTCTGTTCCCGGCGGCCGCCGGGCGGCTGCTCGACCGCGGCCGGCCAGCTGAGCAGCGCGCGGCGCCCGCCGCCGATGGGGCAGCGGCGGGGCCCGGCCCGGAAAGCGCCGGCTAAGAGCGGGCGATCGCCTCGCGGACGGCGGGCACGACCTCGCGAGCCCAGAGGTTCAGCGTCGTCTCGTCGATGATGTCGCCCGGGGGGACCAGGTAGATGAAGGCGGCGGCGCCGTGTTCAAGCACGGCGGACGTCAGTTCCTCGACCCACTGCGCCACACCGCCCCCGGTCCAGCGGCCCTCGTCGTCGCGGGTCTGCGCTAGCGGGTCCCGGGTAAGGCGCCCGGACACGTTGTAGACGGTGGCGACGTCGGCCGGGCTTCTCCCGGCCGCCGCGGCCGCCTCGTCGACGATGGGCCGTGACTCGGCCACGAGCTTGCTGCGCCAGTCGGCCAGGTGCCCCGGTATCCATCCGTCGGCCTGCCGGCCGGTCACCGCCAGCGTCTTCGCGCCGAGTGCGCCGATCCAGATCGGCGGCGCCGCCGCGTCCGCCGGGGTCAGCTCGGTGACCTGATAGAACTCGCCGCCGAAGGTAACCGGATGGCCGCCGCCGGACAGCGCCCGCACGACCAGGATCGCCTCTTCCAGCGCTCGCACCCGGGCGCCGGGCGACAGGCGGGGGACACCGAGGGCGACCATTTCCTCCTCCAGCCCGCCCGCGCCAAGCCCGAGAATGAAACGGCCGCGGGAGACCGCCGACAGGCTCGTGACGGTCCGCGCGAGATTGGGAGCGGGACGGCTCACCAGGTTCGTCATGATCGGCGCGGCGGTAATGGTGCTGGTCGCACCGAGAACGAAGCCCAGCGCGGCGTAGGCGTCGATGCGCTCGGCGAAGTAGGGGTGGTCGGAGAGGCTGACGAGGTCGAGACCCGCGTCGTCGGCGAGGCGGGCGTGCCCGAGCATCTCGCTCGTCTGGTGGACGCCGTTCTCCAGCCCGAGGCCGAAGAGGACTGTGCGGTGAGCGGTCATGACCTATTCGTATCATGAGTTCGCATTCAAACGAACAGCGTTCGCTATAAGATAGAACACCGTTCGTTTTACTGGCTATACTGCGCGTATGTCACCGACCCCGCGGCAACGGCGGGCCGCCCGGCACCAGCTCGGCGCCGGCCCGAGCGCGCCCGCGGCCCGGCGCGGCCCGTCTGGCGGCAGCAAGATGCCGATCACGGTCGAGGCCATCATCGCCGCCGCGTTCGCCATCGTGGCAGAAGAGGGGTACCCGGCCCTGACGATGCGGCGGGTGGCCAGCGCGCTGCAGACGGGCCCGTCGTCGCTGTACGCCCACGTGGTCAACAAAGAGGACCTGGACGAGCTGCTCATCGGCCGCCTGTGCGCCGCCATCGACCTGCCCGCGCCCGATCCTGCCGCCTGGCGCCAGCAGATCATCAGCGTCTGCACCCAGCTGCGCGACCAGTACCTGCGCTACCCGGGGATCTCCCGGGCGGCCTTTGCCGTCGCCCCGTCCAATCTGGACACGCTGCGGGTCGGCGAGGGAATGCTCGCCATCCTGCTCGCCGGGGGGATAGCAGCGCAATCCGCCGCCTGGGCGATCGACTCCCTGCTGCTCTACGTCAACGCCTACAGCCTCGAGATCTCCCTGGTGGACCAGCGGCGTGACCACGGCGACGGCGGCTGGGTCGTCAGCCGCGACGAACTGCTGCGCCGGTACGCCGCGCTGCCCGCCACCTTCCCGCACGCCAAGCGCTACGCCGCCGAACTCACCGCCGGAACCGGCCACGACCGGTTCGACTTCACCATCGGCCTGCTGATCAACGGCCTCGCGCACCGCTAGGCGCCGGCGCCGGCGCCGGTAAAGAAGTCGATCAGCCCGAACGGCGCCCGGTCGCCCAGGCAGAGGTCCAGGATCTCGTACGCGTCCGCGTACTCGGCCTCGGTGCGCGCGAACATCACCTCTTCGTAGGCGCTGAGGGCCGCTTCGGTGTCGCCGGGGTGGGCGGCGATCGCCAGCCCGAGCTCGGCGCCGTCGAACATGGCCAGGTTCGCGCCCTCGCCGGCCGGCGGCATCAGGTGCGCGGCATCGCCGAGGAGCGTCACCCCCGGCAGGCGGTCCCATCGGTGCCCGTCCGGGAGGGTGTAGATCATCCGCGGGACCGGCGCGGTCTCGCCCTCGGTGATCAGCGCGGTGAGCTCCGGCGCCCACCCGCCGAACTCGGCCGCCACCCGGGCGGTCGCCGCGGCGGCGTCGGTGAAGTCGATGCCGGCCACCCACTCGGCCGGGCGGATCAGCTGGACGTACGTGTGCAGGATGTCTCCCGCCTCGCGGTGCGCGGTGATCCCCGTCCCCGGGGTGAGCGCGTACAGGGCGCCGTCGCCGACCGCCGCGGCCGCCGCGGGGTGCCGCTCGTCGGCGTCGTACAGGTAGGTCTCGATGAACGTCGCGCCGACGTACTCAGGCTCCGCGTCCGACAGCAGCGGCCGGACCTTCGACCAGGCGCCGTCCGCCCCGACGAGGATGTCGCTGGTCACGGCCGACCCGTCGGCGAAGCTCAGTTCGTGCCGGCCGTCGCCGCGGGCCGAGACGACCGACAGCTTCTTGCCCCACGCGATCGTTCCCGCGGGCAGCGATTCGATCAGGATCCGCCGCAGATCGCCGCGGAGCACCTCAGGGCGCCCGGCCGTGCCGTTGTCGGGTTCCTCGAACAGCACCGCGCCGCGCTGGTCAAGCATCCGGCTGGCCTCGGCGCCCTCGTGGATGATGGCGCGGAACTCGCCAGTCAGGCCGGCCGCCTCGAGCGCGAGCTGCCCGTTGTGCTGGTGGATGTCGAGCTGGCCGCCCTGCGTGCGGGCCGCGGCCGAGGGCTCCGCCTCGTAGATGGTCGCGGGGATGCCGTGCACGTGCAGGACGCGGGCGAGGGTGAGGCCGCCGAGGCCCGCACCGACGATCGTGACTGATGTCGTCTTCATGTTCCTGCTCCTTTCCGAGACTGGTTGTCAGTGGCTGGTTCTCAGAGGCTGGTTCTCAGAGGCTGGTTGGAACGTTGTTCCATCATTTCATCTTGGAACAACGTTCCAACTATGTCAAGATGGTGCTCATGGCGGCCAAGGCAAAGCGGACGCAGCGGCGTACGGACGCGCTCTCCAAGGAGCGGATCGTCGATGCCGCGATCGAGATCCTCGACGCCGAGGGCGAGAGCGCCCTGACCTTCCGCGCGCTCGCGGCTCGGCTGGCCACCGGGGCCGGGGCGATCTACTGGCACGTCGCCGACAAGAACGATCTGCTCGCGGCGGCGGCCGACCACGTCATCGGCCGGGTCATGACCGAGACGGCCAGCCGGGCGGAGCCGCGGGAGGCGATCCGGGCCATCGCGCTGGGGGTGTTCGACGCGATCGACGCACACCCCTGGGCGGGCGCCCAGCTCTCCCGTGAGCCGTGGCAGTCCGCGGTGCTGCGGATCTTCGAAGGCGTGGGCGGGCAGCTCGGGGCGCTCGGCGTTCCCGAACCGGCGCAGTTCGACTGCGCGTCCGCGCTGCTGAACTACGTCCTCGGCCTCGCCGGGCAGTACGCCGCGGGCCGCCGCCTCCTCGCGCCCGACACGGACCGGACGGCCTTCCTCGCGGACGTCGCCGCCCGGTGGGCGCAGCTTGACCCCGCACAATACCCGTTCATGCGCCGGATGGCGGCGCAGTTGCGCGAGCACGACGACCGCCAGCAGTTCCTGGCCGGCATCGACCTCATCCTGGCCGGCACCGCGACCGTCCGACCGTCAGCCGCGAATCGGCCCGCGTAGACATGACCATGGACCCGGCGGGTAGGTGGGCGGTCAAATGACCTCGTAGCCACAGTAGGGAGCCTGATGATGATTCCGGACGGCGAAGGCCGGGGCGCGATGCTGCAGGAAGCCACGCGTGAGCTCGAGGCGGCCATTCACGACGCCCGGGTGGCGTTCGACTGCATCGCGCTGGGCGAGATCGACCGGGCGCACACCAGTGCGGTCACCGCCCGGGTCGCGATCGACGCCGCGGTGACCGCCGTGCAGGCCGCGCTGGACCAGGCGGCCGCCAGCGGCGCGGTCGCGGGCACGGAAGCCGAAATCTGACCTTAAGCAAGGGGCGGAGCTGATCCGGTTGCCACGCGGTCCCCGGGGTAGCTGCGCGGCATGGTGACGGGCGCAGGCGAGGAACAGGGCGGAGGGGCTGGCGTGGCGGTCAGCCAGGCGGAGCCACCGCCAAGCGAGGTTCCCCCGCCCCGCAGCAGGATTGGCACGGACCGGGTGCGCCGTCCCGGCGACCTGCTGCTCGCGGTTTTCGCGTTCGCGGTGGTGGCCGTGGTCCTCGGCGCCATCCGGTCGCTGCCCGCGGGCAGCACCGAGGTGGCCGACGACGTCTCCGGCTGGCTGCTGCACATCCCCCGCTGGCTGTCCTACGCGGCCGCCGTGCTCGCGGGGGTGGCCTGCTTCGTCTTGGTCATCGTGGCGCTGGTCGTCCTGGTCCGCAGTGGGTGGCGGGACGTGCGCAACGCGGTCACCGCCGGGCTGGCCGGCGCGGCGGCGGCCGTCATCGCGACCGTCATCTGGCGGGCCGAGGACGCGGCGGTGCAGCACGCGGTCCTGCACGGCAGCAATCCGTCGATGTTCGTGCTGGACGTCGCGTTCGTCGCGTTCGTGGTGGGAACCGACCTGTGCCGGCTGTCGCACTGGCAGCGCTGGCTGCCCCGGGCAGGGGCGGCGCTGCTGCTCACCGGGCTGGCCGTCGGCACCCTGACGCCCTTCGCGGTGGTGATCGCCGCGTCCGGCGGCCTGCTGGTCGGCTGGCTGGTGCGCTGGCTGCTCGGCGCCGCCTCGGTCCTGCCCGGCATCCCGGAGCTCACCTCCTGGCTGGCCCGCCAGGACGTCGGGGCCACCGACTTGTCGGTCGCCGGGCCCAGCCGCGCACGGCTGGAGGGGAAGCTGGGCGACGGCACCCGGATCCGGGTCCACCTATCCGGCCGCGACACCCGCGGATCGGGGCTGGTCCGTCAGCTGTGGGCGCTGGCCCGGCTGCGGTCCGCCGTCGCGGGGCATATCGCGCTCGGTTCGCGCGCCCAGGTTGAGCAGCTCGCCCTGGCCTGCTACCTGGCGCAGCAGGCCGGCGTGATCAGTCCCGCGGTCCGGCTGCTGGGCGAGATGCCCGGCGAGACGCTGGTGCTGGTCACGACCATCCCCGACAGCGAGCCGGGAACCGGGGCGGTACAGCCAGAAACCGGGAAAGTGCAGCTGCCGGACGCCGCGGTGCAGCCACCGGACGCCGGGGTGGCACAGCTGGCGGCGGGGATAACCGGCGCGACGGCACTGTTCGCGGCGCTGCGCCGCCTGCACGGCACCGGCACCGCGCACCGTGACGTGCGGGCGGGGAGCGTGTTCATGTCCGGGAACCGGGCGGGGTTCTGCTCACTTGACGCGGCCGAGCCCGGCGCCAGTGAACTCGCCCGCCGCCTCGACCTGGCGCAGGCCCTGGCGACGCTCGCGGTGACCTGCGGGCCGGGCGGCGCGGTGGCGGCGCTGCGGGCCGGTTACGGGCCGGTGGACCAGGCCGCCGTCGCGGCCGTGCTGCAGCCGATCGCCCTCGCGCCGTGGGGCTGGCGGGCCGCGCGGGCCGCCTCGGGCTCGCTCAATGAGGTCCGGCACCAGCTGCTCGGTGACGAAGCCACGGTGCCGGCCGCCCCCCGGCTGGAGCGCTTCCGCTGGCGCACCGTGTTCACCGCGATCGCCCTCACCGTCGCCGCCTACCTGCTCATCGGCGAGATCTCCGGCGTGAATGTCCTCGGGACGCTGAGCCAGGCCAATCCGGCCTGGCTGGCGGTGGCGGTGGTCGCCTCGGGGCTGACCTACCTGGGGGCCGCCATCGGCATCGCGGCATTCATCCCCAAGCACCTGTCCATCTGGCGCGGCTTCCTGGTCCAGCTGGCCACCGCGTTCGTCGGGGTGGCCATGCCGCCCACCGTGGGCCACGTCGCCGTCAACGCCCGTTACCTGCACCGCGAGAAGGTGGACGAGGGAACCATCGCCGCCGCGGTCACCGTCTCGCAGCTGGTCAATATCGTCACCACGGTGCTGCTGCTGATCGTGCTTGGCGTGCTCACCGGCTCGGGGCTGAGCAGGTTCAAGATCGCGCCGGGCGCGGACGTGCTGATCGGCCTGGCGGTCATCGCCGCCGCCATCATCGCCGTGCTGGCGGTCCCGCCGACCCGCAGGAAGGTCACCAGCGCGGTCTGGCCGCACCTGCGCCAGATCTGGCCGCGGCTGCTCGAGGCCGTGTCCCAGCCGCTCCGGCTGGTCATCGCGGTCGGCGCGAACCTGCTGCTGACCACCGCCTACGCCGTCGCCCTGATCGCGGCCCTGCGGTCGGTCGGCGCCCACCCGGCCATCCTGGCCGCCGTGGTCGTCTTCCTGGCGGGCAACGCGGTGGGGGCGGCCACCCCGACGCCCGGCGGGCTCGGCGGCGTCGAGGCGGTCATGGCCGCCGGGCTGACCGCCATCGGCATCCCGGCCCACGAGGCGATCCCGGCGGTGCTGCTGTTCCGGATGGCGACGTTCTGGCTGCCCATCCCGGTTGGCTGGGCCAGCTTCCAGGTGCTGCAGCGCCGCGGCATCCTGTAGCCGTAACCGGCGCTCCGCCCGCAAGATCAACGGCCACTCGCTCGGAACGCACGCGGGCTTCGTCTATCAGGCTGACTGTCGCAAGCTCCCTGTTGTCCGCGCGCCGTCAGATTTTGGGTGCCCCGGCGTCATCCGTCGCCGTTTCCCTTGCCGTTCCCCTTATGCTTCCCGTTGCCGTTGCCGTTGCCGTTGCCGTTGCCGTTGCCGTTGCCGTTGCCGTTGCCGTTGCCGTTGCCGTTGCCGTTGCCGCCGCTGTCCGCCGCGCTGGCTTGGGGAGTCGCGGCTGTGGTGGCGCCAACCCCGAGCGCGCCCACGACGGTGACGAGGCTGCCGACCGGTCGCTGGCCGGCTGGTCGGATGGCGGCCACCCGGCCGGGCTGCTGCTGATCGCTTGGTTGCCAAAGTATCCGGGGGACCAGGCCCTGATGGCGGAGCTCGCGCACAACAGCGCTGACGGGCTGGCCTACGAGCGTGTCGATGTTGACATCGACCGTGACAACGGTCGGAGACTTCGCCCGCGTAGTACCCGATGCCTGAGGGCTCGCGCTCGTTGAGGGGACGGCTGCCGCATGACCTCCGGAGTCAGGGTCTCCGATTTTCATCCCAACCAAAACCAAGAGGGCGATAACCGCGACGGCGACCGCGCCTATGGCCGCCGATCGGCGTGGTCGGCTGGGACGACCTCCTGATACCGGTGCCACGGGGCGGACTGTGCTGCCCGCTCCAGCGGCTGGACCGGGCAGCATCTCGGGCCGGCGGCCCACGAGGCGGGGGCCGGATCCCAGCCGTTCACTCAGCTGCCGAGCCTGGCGGGCCACCTCACCGGCGTTTCCCGGCCGGTCGGCCGGGTCCTTGGCGGTCAATCGCACAACCAGCGCGCCAGCGTCGGCGGGGACGAAGGCGGGTACGGCGGGGAAGGGCAGAATAGCGTGGGCCATCGCCACCTCCAGCCCCGTCCCGGCAAACGGGGGCACGCCCGTCAGGCACTCATACGCGACCACCCCCAGCGAGTAAAGATCGGTGAGCGCGGTCGCGCCCGCCCCAGCCATCCGTTCGGGTGCCAGGTATCCCGGCGTCCCGACGATCAGGCCCGTGCGCGTCACCGAGGCGGAGTCCACCGCGTGAGCGATGCCGAAGTCGGTGATCTTCACGGTGCCGTCCGGGGCGATCAGCACGTTTCCGGGCTTGATGTCCCGGTGAATCAGGCCGGCCTGGTGCGCCGCCGCCAGCCCGGCCGCGGCCTGCGCGATGACATCCATCGCCCGCACGGGGTCCATCGGCCCGCTGGCTAGCACCTCGGCCAGCGACGGACCTTCTACCAGCTCCATCACCAAGTACGGCGGGTCGGGCTCGCCGTAGTCGTACACGCGCGCGATATTCTCGTGAGCCAGGCTTCCCGCATGCCGCGCCTCGGCCCGGAACCGGGCCAGCGCCTGAGCATCCTGGACATAGGCTGCGTGCAGGACCTTGACCGCCACCGGCCGGTCCAGAATCAGATCGCGGGCGCGCCAGACCTCGCTGAAGCCGCCGGCGCCGACCGGCTCCTCCAGCTCATACCGGTGGCCGAGCGCAACGTCATGAGACCGCATCCGGGGTGGCTACCCGTCGGCCACCGCGGTAATCACCTGCCCCAGGCTGGGACCGGCCGCCAGGCTAACCGTGCGTGCTTGCCGCCTCCGCTGGTTGGCCGGCGCCAGACGAGCCAGCCCAGCCAGCCGATCACCGCGAGGCCGGCGATGACGATGCCGACGATGGCTTGGGCCGGGAGACCGCCGCCCGCCGGTCGGCTGCTGGCCTGGGCCGGGGAAGGCGTGCTGGCCGGCTGGGTGGCGGCCGAAGTCGGGACCGCCGAGGCGGACGCGGATGCGGCGAAGGCGACCACAGTATCCGCTGAGGGGGCCAGCAGCAGGCCGTCGGCCACGGTCGGGGTGGGGAAGTGGTTGGCGGGCACGCCGATCGATGCCTGCTGCCGCACCACGCCGGTGCCCGGGTTGAGCCCGTAGAGCATGCCGTTGCGCCCGATGGTCCAGACGAGGCCCGCGGCCACGATGGCGGGGCCGCCGCCCGTCGCTGAACTCCACAGCAGGTGAAGCGCGGCGGGCGACTTCACCGCCTGGACCGCGCTGATGCCACTAGTGCAGGGCAGGTAGGCCGTCGTGCCCGCTACCGCGACGCCGCCGTCGATGTCCTGGCTGCACGCCGATCCCAGCGTCGCCTGCTGCCCGCCGATGCCGCCCAGGTGCGCCTGGCTGAGCAGGTAGACGATGCGGGACTTCCCGGTGAGGATCACCTGTCCGTCGGACAGCAGGGCCGGCGCCGTTGACATGTCAAGGTCACTGGAATTGTCCGTGGCCCAGCTGGCCGGCGCGAAGAACTGCGCAAGCTTGAGGGACGGCGACAGGTCGAGTATCGAATCGCTGTCGTCGTAGGGGTGGCTGTAGGAATAGACCGAGCCGTTGCCGGTCGTGACCCAGATGCCGCCACGGGAGTCCACCACCGGGGCCGCTCCGCCCATCCAGATCGCCCCCTGCGACTCATCGGCCGCGGCATCGACGGTGAACATGCTCGGTGTCCCGCCATTCTCCGGCACCGCGATCAGCCGGCCTCGGTAGGAAGCGCAGTCCCCGTCGTTGCCGCCCATGCCGAACACGACCTGACCGTCGTCGAGGGCCAGCCCGGTGCGCTGCAGCAGCGCGGCCGGATCCGCGCCCGCGGGATCCACGTCCTGGGTCACCTCAACCTTGCCCGAGGCCGTGGAAAGCCCGGTGAACATGTGCGCTGGCCTGCCGTTCACCAGTTCGTCGGCCACCACGAAGATCTCGCCACGGGACGGGTCAATGACGGGGGTACCGGTGATGCCCGCCACGGGCGTGATATCCCCGCAGGGAAGGTCGGCTGACGGCACCGGGCTGCCGAGATGCGCGGACCAGATCACCGCGCCGGTCGCCGCGGACAGCTCATAGACGGTGTTGTTCTCCGTCGCCACATAGATGTGCCCGGCTGACACCAGCGGCTCACCATAGAGCTGGCCGTCGAGGGTGGGCGACGTCCACGCGCGGTTCGCGGTGTCGATCGCCGTGACCGGCCCGGCCACCCCGGCGCCGTCGGCAGCACCGTGATACACCGTCCAGGAACCAGCCGCTGCGGGCTGCGAAGCGCGGGGGGCGGCGCCGGCGAGGCCGCCGTCGAGCACCAAGATCAGTGCGGCCAGGGTTAGCGCACCAGTCACCGTCGGGGCACGGCGCGGCCAGGCTGTCATCACATCACATCACGATAGCGGCGGGCGTCCTCAGTAACGGCCGATAACGGTAAGCCCCCTCGGCTGCGGCGAGATTTCCCAGCTGGGTGAAATCACGCGTGCGTTCGCGAAGATCAAGATTCTTATCCTGAACGGACCGTGGATCCTGTGCCGGGCGCCGGTGAGACCATGGGGCGGTGATCACCGCTGATGAGATTGACACCCTGCTCTTCGACACCCTCGGCACCGTGGTGGACGAGGCCGGGTCAATGCGCGCCGAGCTGGGGGCCGCGCTGGACCAGGCGGGCGCCGGGGAGCGCACCGCGGAGCTGGCGGCGGCCTGGGAGCGGCGCTTCGCGGTGCTGGTGGCCGCGATCGGCGAGGGCGCGCCGTGGCGGTCTACCGACGACCTCAACGCCGAAGCACTGGCCGACGTGCTGCGCGATGGCCCGCAGCTGCCGGAAGCGACCGTTCGGCGGCTCGGGCTGGCCGGGCACCGGCTCCGCCCCTGGCCCGACGCGCAGGCCGCGCTGGGCCGCCTCGCCCAGCGGTTCACCATCGTGGCACTGTCCAACGGCAACCTGTCGATGCTGACCGACCTGTTCGCGTTCGGCGGTCTCACCTGGCACGGCGTGCTGTCGGGGGAGATGGTGCACGCCTACAAGCCGGACGCCGCCGTCTACCGGTTCGCGCTTGACCGGCTCGCGCTCGACCCGCGCCGGACGCTGATGGTCGCCGCCCATCCGTGGGACCTGCGCGCCGCTGCCGCCCACGGGCTGCGCACCGCCTACATCGAGCGCGCCGGCGAGGGCGACCCGGACCCGTCCGACCGGTTCGACCTCACCGCCCCCGACCTGGCCGCCCTCGCCACCCGGCTGCTCGGCAGGGGGTGAAGCACCCGCCGCGGCGGCCTAGCGCGGGGCATGACCGTACTGGCGGAGCCGGCCTGACGACTCGCCGTTGCGTAGTGGCTGGCCGGGCCGCCTGGCCCGCGTCTGACAAGTCACCAGTGGGGATGATTGTGCGGCCCGGGCCACTTTGCATAGCTCCCGGACAAAATCAGCCCGTTATCAGCCCCGAAAATGTCCGGCAGCTATGCAAAGTCGAAAAAGTGTCCGGCAGCTATGCAAAGTGCGGGCCAGGCAGCGGGGAGGAAGGGGCCCAGCCGGGTGAGCTAGGCGCCCGCTGGGTGAGAGCCAGCGGCCTGGCGAGCACCGCAAAGAAATTCTGCCTGCGGGTGTCCGTGCCGCGCGGGGCCGTTCGTCATAGCTCCAGATCCACCAAGCATGACCCGGCCAAACAACCAGAGGACACAACAATGCCTGACATCTTGCACCGAATCAGCATCGACGCCCCGCAGGAGCGCGTCCACGACGTGATCGCCACCACCGAGGGCGTCGCGCGCTGGTGGACCGGTCGCCCGCTCAGCGGGGAAAGCTCAGTGGGGGGCCGGTTCAGCGTCTACTTCGGGGACGCGGATAAACCCGCCGCGGTCATGGAGGTGACGTCGGACAAGCCGGACGAGGTCACCTGGCTAGTTGTCGACGGCCCCGGCGAGTGGATCGACACACTGATCACGTTCGCTCTGCGCCCCGCGGGCAGTGGCGGGACAACGCTGCTGTTCAGCCACGCCCGCTGGGCGGAGGCGAGCGAGTTCATGAGCGGCTGCAGCACCAACTGGGGGGCCTACCTGACCAGCCTGAAGACCGGCGCCGAAGGCCTCGGTTTCCGGCCCTACCCCGGCGGCGAGATCAGCCGCTGGCAATGACGCGCGACCTCACTGGACGCGAGGAAGGACCGGCCACGCCAGAGATTGCGCCCGTCGAAGTGACCATGCACATCACGGCGTCACCCCGGGACGTCTTCTCTTACTTCACCGACCCGGCCCGCTACGTGCAGTGGATGGGCAGCGAGGCGCATCTGGAGCCGGAGCCCGGCGGCATGTACCGCGTGCACATGTCCGACGGGTTCGAGGCCGCCGGGACGTTCCTCCAGGTCGAGCCGCCGCACCGGGTCGTCTTTACCTGGGGGTTCGCCGACGACGAGGCCGCGCGGCACGTCAAGCACGAACAGGCCGAGACGATCAGCGGCAGCGCGCTGCCAGCCGGCAGCACGCGCGTCACGGTGACATTGCAGGATGCGGACGGCGGCACCCGCCTCACGCTCCGGCACGACGACCTGCCTAACCCCGAGCTGCGCGACGGCCACCGCGTCGCGTGGGAGACCTATCTTCCGAGGCTCGCCACCCGCGCCACGGGGGGTGACCCTGGCGCCGACCCGCACGCTTAGGCCACGCCTTGTGCTGCACCGTACCGGTCCGGGGGCGTGCCCCTTCGGCCTGACGGCGCCCGTTGGGGAAGGCTGCCGGCCTCGGCCTCGAACCGCGCCGTCCTCCTTCCGCGTTGAGTGCTCAGGTTTAGCGTGTCGGTTCGTAGCTGAGCTTCACGATTCCTTTCGCAAAGGTTTTTGTCGTAACGAGCCTCAGACCATTGTCTTGGCCCTCTCGGAAGAACGTCTTGCCGTGCCCTGCGAGGACGGGGTAGATCGAGATGTCGAGCACGTCGAGCAGGTGCTGCTTCAGCAGGGTCTGCGCGAGTAGGCCGTGGCCCCAGATGAGCAGGTCTCCCCCTTCCTGCTGCTTGAGCTTGGTCGCTTCAGCAGCCACGTCGCCCCGGACAATTGTCGAGTTGTCCCAGCTGGCTTGCATCAGGGTTGACGAGAAAACGTACTTGGGCATGGCATTAACCCTGGCCGCCCATGGGTCGGTCCGTGACGGGTAGACCTTCGCGAAGAACTCGTAGCTGCGCCGGCCCATCAGCATGGCCTCGCATGCCAGCAGCTGGCCCAGCCCGTCTCGCAGGTAGGCATCGTCCTGGAAGTTCCTCAACCCCCAGTTCTGCGGGCCCTCGAAAACGCCGTCGGCTGAGACCAGGGTGTATTCGATGATTTTACGCATTAAGTCATCCCCTTACGGTGAATGGACGAGCTTCTTGTCGCGGTAGGTCTCGGTGATGACGCCGATTTCCACGCCGCCGCCTTGGGCGAGGAACGGGCAGCCCTTGGCCATGGCGACGGCCGCGTCGAGGTCGTCGGCGGTGACGAGGGAATACCCACCGAGTCGCGTCGTGCCGCTCCCCCCGGCGCCGAGTGTGGTGGACTCGAAGACAGGGTTGCCGGGGTCCGCGAGGTTTGCTCCCATTCCTTCGAAGAACGATCTCCACTCGTCCCTGGTGTCTGGACGCGGCTGGTAGCCCGCCGGCGAGCGGTACGAGAAGAGGAACATCGTCATGGTGAACTCCTTGGGGGGCCGGTTTGGGTTCCGGTACGAGCTGTCACCTATTGAGACACCGCGGGGAAGAGAACTCGGGCGGCCGCGTACCGCCCAATTTGCCGGCCGATCGGTGTCACAACAAGTGACAGGTCGGAGGTCGAAGCCGAGGTGATGCAAGGATGGCACGTTGACCGGAGAGCTACTGGGTCGGGCACGAACGGGCGACAGCCAGGCATTCGCCGAGCTCACCGACCCCTACCGGCGCGAGCTACAGGTGCACTGCTACCGGATCCTCGGCTCGGTTCAGGATGCCGAGGATGTCCTGCAGGAGGTGCTGCTGGCGGCGTGGCAGAGCCTCGCCGGATTCGAGGGACGATCGTCCATCCGGGCCTGGCTCTACCAGATCGCCACCAATCGCTGCCTCAACGCGCTGCGGTCCGCCAGCCGCCGCCCGCGGATGGACGCCCCGATCTTCGACCTGCCGCTGCCCGAGCCCTCCTGGACGGTGTCGTCGCACTGCTAAGCCACGACGTCTGGCTGCGAATGCCGCCCGTCCCGATCGAGTACCAGGGACGGGAACTGGCGACGCGGTTCTTCGCCGTTGCGGCCTTCCGTCCGGGCCGGGCGTTCCGGCTGATTCCGACCCGGGCCAACGGCCAGCCAGCGTTGGGTGTGTATGCCCGGGACCCGCACGGCGGTCTCTTCCACGCCAACGGGCTGCTGGTGCTCACCCTGGCCGGAAACCTGGTCTGCGCCATGACGCGCTTCGACAACAGCGTGCTGCCCCGATTCGGGCTGCCCAGAACCCTGCCGGAATGACCTCGTGCTCGGTCATGTGCTGGCGCTGCCAGGCTGGATCGCGGCGGTGGGTGCGGTCTCGGCCACCCGGTCTTGAAGGAAGCGCTGTTCGGGCTCGGTCTGCGCGAGGTCGAGCGCGCGCCGGTAGGCGTGGTGTGCCGCACTGGGCCGGCCGGCGCGGCGCAGGAGGCTGGCCCGCGTGGAGTGGAAGTAGCGGTAATGGTCGAGGTCGAGGCGGTCGAGGATGGCCAGGCCGGCATCTGGCCCGTCGATCTCGGCCACGGCTATGGCCCGGTTCATCTCGACGATCGGGGAGCCGGTCTGCCGGGCGAGGGTTTCGTACAGGGCGGCGATCTGCCGCCAGTCGCGGGGCTGGTACAGGTGCAGGTCCGCGATGGCCGCCTGGAGCAGGTAGGGCCCGGTGCGCCGTCGTGTCATGGCCCGCTGCAGCAGCGCCCGGCCCTCGTCGATCTGCCGTGTGTCCCACAGGTCGCGGTCCTGGTCGTCCAGGGGGACGACCTGCCCGTCACGCAGGCGGGCCGCCTTGCGCGCGTCGTGCAGCAGCATCAGCGCCAGCAGCGCGACTACTTCAGGCTCGTCCGGCATAAGGCCGGCCAGCGCCCGGCCAAGGTGAATCGCTTCGGCCGCGAGGTCGACGCGGCCGCCGCCCCAGCCCTGGTTGAAGATCAGGTAGACCACGGCGAGGACGGCCGCCAGCCGGTCGGGTAGCTGGTGATCGGGCGGCACGGCGAACGGGATGACCGCGTCGCGGATCTTGTGCTTGGCCCGGGTCAGTCGTTTGCTCATCGTCTCGAACGGGACGAGGAGCGCCAGCGCGATCTCGTCGGTGGACAGGCCGCCGAGGGTGCGCAGGGTGAGCGCCACCTGCGCCTCGAGGGCGAGCGCGGGGTGACAGCAGGTGAAGATCATCTCCAGCCGCTCGTCCGGGATGGTGGCGGCGTCGTCCATGAGGGCCTCTGGTGGCGGTGACCCGGTCTCGAGATCGCGGGCGAGCAGTGTCGTCTTCGCCGCCAGGACCTGCTGGCGGCGCAACTGGTCGATGGCGTGGTTGCGCGCGGTCGTGATCAGCCAGCCGGCCGGGTTCGCCGGCTCCCCGTCGCGGGGCCAGCGTTCGGCGGCGATGGCGAACGCCTCGGCGGCGGCGTTTTCGGCGAGTTCGATGTCGCCGAGAATGCCCACCAGTGTCGCCAGCACGCGGCCCCACTGGTCGCGGAAGACGGCGTCAAGTGCCACGGGAGCGCCCGTCGAGGAGGGGCCGCACCTCGATGGCTGAGCCGGGCCTCGTCTCCTGGAGCAGTTCCTCGGCGATGGCGAGGGCCCGGTCGAGGTTGTCGGCCTCGATCAGGAACAGGCCGGCCAGGTACTCCTTGCTGTCGATGAACGGGCCGTCGGTCAGCAGCGTCCGTCCTTCGTTGTTGCGCAGTGTCGTCGCCGACTCGTCAGCGTGCAGCCGCGCCCAGGCGGTGACGTGCGGACGGTCAAGCAGGGCGGCAACGTTACCCGAAATCGGGCGTGCCGCCCGGTCCGTGTCCTCGGGCGGGGCGTAAGCCAGCAACGCGTACTGCATGAGTCCTCCAGGGCGGGTCGATGCCGTTTCTAGTATCAGACGAACAGCGGCGCAGCGGACGGACGCAACCACCGAAGAGATCTTTTGCGCCGGTGGTGTCCGTCCGGCGCTTAGCCGTTCGTCACTGCTGCAGATCCGCCGAGAGGAGGCGGCACAACCAGGGAGAACCGATGACCACCGAATCCACGCCCAGCGCGAACGCCGCGCGGTTCGAACGCACGTATGACGCTCCGGCGGAGCTTGTCTGGGAGCTGTGGACCACCGCCGTCGGCCTTGAGGAGTGGTTTGCCCCCAATGGCTTCGAAAGCCGGGTGAACGAGCTCGAGCTCAGGCCCGGCGGTCAGCTGCGGTTCACCATGACCGCGACCGCGCCGGAAGAGGTCGCCTTTATGCGGAACACCGGCAATCCCCTTTCGATCGAGGGACTCAAGACGTTCACCGAGGTCGCGCCACTGACCCGTCTCGCCTACCTGTCACTGATCGACTTCGTGCCCGACCACGAGCCGTACGAGCACCTGACGACCATCGACATCGAGCCCGCCGGTAACCGCACGAACGTGGTCATGCAGGTCGATCCCCTCCACGACGAAGCCTGGACGCAGCAGCACCGCGCCCATCGCGGCAACGAGCTCGACAACCTCGCGGCGGCGATCAGGCGGCGCACAATGTGATCGCACATGCCCGAGCCGGCGTAATGAGACGCGGCCTCTGCGGAACACGAGCCGGACTGTAGCCATAGCGCCTGTTCGGAGAACTCGCAAGCTAAGAGGAGAATAAAATGCGCGAAAGACTCGATAGAGGCGGGGACGGAGAGGATAGGTCTAAACAACCTGTCGCGTATGTAATCTCAGCGGTAGAGGGGCTGCTGGACGAATCAGCAGCCAAACGATATGCCGAACTTGCAGGCCCCGCAATTGAGTATTTCGGCGGCCGTTTCATCGTCTCCAACACCGAGCTAGTAGTTGTCGAAGGCGAATCGCCATCGAATCACCTCTCGATGGTCGAATTCCCCTCAATGGAAGAAGCGAAGGCTTGGTACAATTCGTCGGAATACGCGGAGGCGCGCGCCCTCACTCCAGCCGCCTTCAGGGGGCGCCTGCTAATTTTTGCGGTGGGCGTCGAGGAACTACGCGAGCCTAGGCTCGGCAGGGACAGCAGTAAAGGTCATCATCACGCGTGGCGCGTAAACTTTGTTCTGATTGCAAAGAATGTCTTGGGAAAGCAGGCGGCACACCGGCTGAGATATGAGTTCAACCAGTGGGGGCTATCGACACTCAAATGAACGGTTTAGCCGGTAGGAAGGTAAAGAGCCTTTACGGCCCGGTCGACCGGGTGCGGTCCGCGGCTCCCGCCCCAGGTGCCGCTGACGTGGTGCTCCTCGTTCAGATCGCGCTGCGGCCGCCGTCGGCGGCGATGACCGCGCCGGTGATGTAGCTGGCCTTGGGTGAGGCGAGGAAAACGATCACGTTCGCGATCTCATCCGGCTGGGCGGCCCGGGCCATGATGGTGGTGGCGCCGACCGCGTCGGTGACCTCGGCCGCCTGGATCGCGGTGTAGACCGGGCCGGACGCGACGGTATTGATCCGCACGCCGGCCGGGCTGAACTCCGCCGCCCAGGAACGGGTCATCGCGTCGAGCGCGGCCTTGGTGGCACCGTAGGCGGCGCCGCCGGGCATGCCGATCTCGCCGGCCATGCTGCCGACGTTGATGATGGCGCCGCCGCCCCTGGCCGCCATCTTCGGCGCGATCGCGGCGGTCAGGAAGTACGGTGCTTGGACGTTGGCGGTGAAAAGCAGGCCGAAGGTCGCCCGGTCGAGGTCCGGCGTCGGCCCGAACCAGGCGTACCCGGCGTTGTTGACCAGCACGTCGACCCCCGCCGCCTGCCGGGCCAGTTCGTCCAGCGCGGCCGGGTCGGTGAGGTCGGCGGCGACGAAGCGGGCCTTGCCGCCCTCGGCGGTGATGGCGGCGGTCACCGCTTCGCCGCGGACCGGGTCGCGCCCGTGCACGATGACCTCGGCCCCCTGCCGCGCCAGTTGCTCGGCTACCGCCTGGCCGATGCCGGAGGTCGCTCCGGTGACCAGTGCGCTCAGTCCTTCGAGGTCTCGCTGCTCGCTCATGAGCCCATCCTGTGGCATCCGGCCCCGGCTGGGGTATCGGACACGTGACTGCACTTCGGGCGGCGCGGAGGGGGATAGGACGGTCTGGTATAGCAAAGGGGTGCGCGACGAATCGCCCGGGCGCCCCGGGCCCATCGTGGGCCGCGAAGCCCAGCTCGCCCGGCTCGCGGCCTTCGTCGGCGCGGCCCCGGCGCGGGGCCAGGTGCTGCTGGTACTGGGCGACGCCGGGATGGGCACGAGCGCACTACTGGCGAACGCGGCCGACCGGGCCTGGCTCGGCCGGCCTGCGGGTGCTGCGGGCCACCGGCCGGGAGCAGGAGGCGCGGCTGGCCTTCGCGGGCCTGCATCAGCTGCTCAAGCCGGTGCTCGGGGCCGCGGCGGCCCTCCCGCCGCGGCAGGCGCGGGCGCTGCTCGGCGCGCTCGGCCTGGCCGCCGGGCCTGCCGCCGCGGACCCGCTGGTGACCGGGATCGCCACGCTCACGCTGCTCTGCGATGTGTCGGAAACGGCCCCGGTCCTGGCGGTCATCGATGATGCCCACTGGCTTGACCGCAGCTCGCTTGACGTGCTGGCCTTCATCGCCAGCAGGCTGGGCGAGCGATCAGGTCTCGCTGCTGCTCGGGGCGCGCGGGCAGGTCCCGCCGGCGGCTTTGACCGGGGTTTCCCTGAGCTGTGGCTTGAACCGCTGCCGCGAGCGGACGCGGGCCGGCTGCTCGACGCGCAGCCCCGGCCGCCGCGCGGGCGGGCCCGGGCGCAGGTGCTGGCCCAGGCGGCCGGCAACCCGATGGCGCTGATCGAGCTGGCCACGGTGATAGCGGCCGACCCCGCGGCCGGCCGCCGCTGGACGGAGGAGCCGCTGCCGCTCGGTGACCGGCTGGCGGCCGTCATCACCGCCCGGGTCAGCGCGTTGCCCGAGCGGGCGCAGGCCGCGCTGCTGCTGGCGGCGGTGGCCGACGGCACCGACCTGGCGGTGGCCGGCGGCGTTACCGGTCTGGAAGCGCAGGCGCTGGCGCCCGCCGAGCAGCTGGGCCTGGTCACGGTCGACCGGGCCGGGCTGCGTTTCTCGCACCCGCTGATCCGCTCGGCGATCTACCACCGCGCGCCGTTTGCCCAGCGCGCCGCGGCCCATCGCCAGCTCGCGCAAGCGCTCGGCCAGCAGCCCGACCGGCAGGCGTGGCATCTGGCCGCCGCCGCCCTGCACCCTGACGAGCAGGTGGCGTCGCTGCTCGAGGCCACCGCGGCCGACGCGCGGCGACGGGGCGGCGCGGCCGCGGCGGCGCTGGCGCTGGAGCGCGCGGCCGAGCTCAGCCCCGCCCCCGGCGACCAGGCGCGCAGGCTGGTAGCCGCCGCCACCGCCGCCGTTACCGCTGGTCAGGGGGACTGGGTGCAGAATCTCACCGGCCGCGCGCTGGCCATCGCGACGGACCCGGAGCAGCGGCTGCGGGCCCGCGCCACGGCCGGCTGGGCGCTGGCCTACGCGGGCCGCCGCCTCGGCCGCGTTCACCGAGCTCATCGCGGTCGCGGAAGAGGCATCGGCGCGAGCTGCCCGCGCTGGCCTGGGAGGCGCTGGCCGACGCGGCCACCGTCGCCTACCAGGCCGGCACGCCCGCCAGCCGCCAGGCGGTCAGCCGCGCCCTGCGGCTGCTGGAGGACCGGGACCGGCCGCCGCCGGCGGGCCGCCGCCCGGAGCCCGGCGCGCAGACCGACGTCCACCCGCGCAAGCTCTGGATACTCGCCTGCACCGACCCCTCCGGCAGCAGCGGCCAGCTCGTCCCTTACCTGCGGCAGATCGCCGGCGCCGCGATGGACGAGGCCGCCCTGTGGCGCGTCGGCTCCGCCGCCTGGCTGCTCGACGAATCCAGCTTGGCGCTCCAGCTGCTCCGCAGTGCGATGGACCGGCTGCGGGCGCCGGGCACGCATGGCGCCAGCGGCGGCGGGCTGACCGCGCTCGGCTGGCTTTACCTCGACACCGGACGCTGGGACGAGGCGCTGGAAGCCGCCGCGGAGGCCGCCGACCTGGCCGAGGCGAACCAGATGCTCATGGTCGCCGCGTCCGCCGACGCGATCACCGCCACCGTGCTGGCCCTGCGCGGCGCCCCCGCCGCCGCCCGCGGGCACGCGGAAAGCGCGCTGGCACGGGTCGACCCGGCCGAAAGCGGGCTGATCGCCGCCCGCGCCTGGCGGGCCCTCGGCCTGGCGGCGCTGGCCGAGGGCGACCACCTGCTCGCCTTCACCCAGCTTGGCCGGCTGTTCAGCGAGGACGGCGTCCCCGTGCACAACGTCTTCTCCTACCTGGGCGTGGCCGATATCGCCACCGCCGCCGTCCGCGCTGACCGGCGCAGCCAGGGACAGGCCATACTCAAGCGCGCGCTGGCCCAGCTCGGCGGGGCGGCGTCGCCCCGGCTGGAACAGCTCATCGCCCGGGCCCGCGGCATCCTCGCGGACCCGGCCGGCGCGGGCGCCCACTTCGCCACCGCGGTCTCCGGCCCGGCCGGCGGCCAGTGGCCGTTCGAGCGCGCCCAGCTGCGCCTGGACTACGCCGAATGGCTGCGGCGGCGGCGCCGGATCAACGAAGCCAAGCCGGAACTGGTGCTGGCCCTGGAGACCTTCCGGCGGCTGCGGGCCCGGCCATCGGCTGACCGCGCGGAGGCGGAGCTGAGGGCGAGCGGGATAGCCGTCACGGCCGCGCAGAGCGCGCCCGACCCGCTGGCCGGGCTGACCCCGCAGCAGCGCCAGATCGTCCGCCTGGCCGGCGACGGCCTGACCAATCGCGAGATCGGCGACCGGCTGCTGCTATCGCCGCGCACGGTCGGCTCGCACCTGTACCGGTCCTTCCCCAAGCTCGGGATCACCGACCGGCACCAGCTCCGCGACGTGATCGCCCGCAGCGACACTTGACCGGCCGTGATGACCGGTTTCAGCGGCCGGTGCCCGCGGTGGTGTTACCGCTGCTCGCCCGCCTGCGCGGCAAGAAGGGCGGTTGACCATCTCCTGACTGGTGAAACGACGGCCCGTTCGAAAGGAAAGAGCTTTTCATCCTTAACGAACCGTGGCTCCGACCCATCAGGCAGGCGACTCCTGGTCAGGGCTGGCCGGCCATCAGCGCCTCGAATCCGTCCCTGGCCACGTCGGCCGGGTCGTCCTTGCCCGGCGAGCCGACGGCCGTCCCCGCCAGGCCGGCCCGCTCGAAGAACTCGGTGTCGGTCGGTCCGGGCAGCAGGGCGGTCACGGTGACGCCGGTGTCCTTCAGCTCGTAACGCAATGCCTGGGCGAAGGACTGGATGAAGGCCTTCGAGGCGGCGTAGGTGGCGCAGTGGGGCCCGGGCAGCTGGCCGGGCGCCGACGAGGTGAACAGCATCCGGCCCGCCCCGCGCCGCACCATGTCCGGCAGGATCCGCTTGGCCAGGTGCACGGTTGAGCCGATGTTCAGGTCGATCAGGCGCTCCTCGTCCGCCAGTGGCACGTCCACGAACGCACCGCCGTTGCCGACCCCGGCGTTGAGCGCGACCGCGTCCACCTCCCGGCCGGTGTCCGCGATCGCCTGCAGCAGCTGCTCGACGCCGCCGAAAGCGGGCATAGTCACGGACGCGGCGAAGGTGTGACCGCCGAACGCGCGGTCACCCTTGGCCAGCAGGTTCCGGCGGCCTTTCTCAAGGCGCCCCGGGTGGTCCAGCAGCGAGCGTCCCCCATGGGCGCCGATCGCATACCCGGCCACCGACCCGAGCATCCAGGCGACCATCGCCGTGGCCAGCACGATGCCCACGTTGAGCTTGCCTTCTCCCGCGAGCGTGCCCGCCGCGATCAGCGCCGCGTCACCAGGGCCGGGCACCCCGGCCCCCATGATCGCCTGGTTAGAGCCCGCAACCTGAACTGGCCAGTCCGGACATGACCTTTCCACCTGCAGCCTCGCGCAGCCCCGAAGCCGAGGGAGGTGGACGGCTGAGACTTTGCTCAGTTAGGCGAACCAGCGTCGAATGCGATGACGGCGCGGACGGCGTTGTAGAGGGCATCGGCGACGACGGTCGGATCGCTGAGGTATCCGCTGACCATGGCCCCGTCGCGCAGCATCACCAGCTGGTCAGCGACCCGCGCCGAGTCCGGGACGTTGATCTCGTCGAGGAGGTCCTGGAGGGTCTGCCTGAACCAGCGGCGGTGGGCGTCCACGACGCGCCGTACCGGGTGGTCGGGGTCGGCATACTCGGCCGCCGCGTTGATGAACGGGCAGCCGCGGAATCCGGGACTGCAGCTCTCGGCGCCGATTGCCTGGGCGATGATCCGGAAAACATCGGGCACGTCACTGGCTGCCTGCCGAGCCGCGGCGATCGCGTCGCGCTCCCACTTGGCCCGGCGCTCGAGGTAGGCAACGATCAGGTCGTCCTTCGTCGGGAAGTGACGGTAGAACGTGACCTTGGTGATGCCTACCTGCGCCACGATCTTGTCAGCGCTCACCGCGCGCAGTCCCTGCGCGTAGAACAGCTCGGTCGCGGCTTCCACGATGCGCTCCCGCATCGGGACCTTCGATGCCGGCGCTGAGGCTGGCGCCCCGCCCTCAGCCGCGCTCTGCTCTTCCCTCGTCATGTTGCCCATCAGTCTGCCCCACTCATGCTGCCAGTCTGCCCCCACCCGTCCGGTAGCGGCCGCGGCGCAAAGGGCTCAGGCCCAGCTTGCGCATCCGTGCCGGGCCGCGTAACGTCCGATGTAGAGTTACTAGTAAGTCTACCTAATTCCTCCCGGAGGTGCACATGACTGCAGCGCCCATTCCCGTGGTCTTCATTCACGGCCTGTGGATCCACTCCGACGCCTGGCAACCCTGGGTCGGGCTGTACCGCTCGGCCGGCTACAACGCGATCGCGCCCGGCTGGCCCGGCGACTCGGCCAGCGCGGACGGCACCCGCGAGAACCCGGGCGCCGTCGCGGGCAAAGGCATCGACGACATCACCAGTGGCTACCTCGACATCATCCGCGGCCTGCCAGCCAGGCCGGTCGTGATCGGCCACTCGTTCGGCGGCCTGGTCGCGCAGAAACTGCTGGCCCTGGACGCGGCTGCGGCGGCGGTCGCGATCGACCCCGGCCAGATCAAGGGGGTCAAGCCGGTGCCGTTCGCGCAGATCCGGTCCGGGCTTCCGGTGCTGTCCAAGCCCGGCAACAAGAAGCGGGCGGTGACGCTCACGAAGAAGCAGTTCCGCTACGGCTTCGGCAACGCGCTGTCGGAGAGCGAGTCCGGCGAGCTGTACGACAGGTACGCGATCCCGGGGCCGGGCAAGCCGCTATTCGAGGCCTCGGCCGCGAACTTCAGGAAGTCGTCCCCGGCGGCCGTCGATACCCGCAAGAAGGACCGCGGGCCGCTGCTGATCGTCGGCGGCGGCAAGGACCATACCGTGCCCGAGGTCGTGGCCCGGGCCGCCTACAAGCTCTACTCCGGCTCGGGCGCGGTCACCGACTTATCACGCCTTCCCTGACCGCGGCCACTCACTCGTCCTCGATCACGGATGGCGCGAAGTCGCCGACTTCACCCTGTCCTGGCTCGCCAGCCAGGACCTGCTAACCACCCCGCCACGACGAAAGGACAATCTCATGCGCAATCCACTGAAGTCCCGCAACGCCCGGCTCGCCCTGGCTGGCGTTGCCGTCGTGGCTATAGCCGCAATCCCCACCGTCGCTGCCGCCTCGACAGGCCACTCCCAGGCGGCGCGCGGCAAGTCCGCCGGGGGGCCCAAGCCGACCATCGTGCTCGAGCACGGCGCCTGGGCCGACGGATCCAGCTGGGACGGCGTCGTCACCCTGCTGCAGAAGGACGGCTACACCGTCGACGTCCCGCCGAACCCGCTGGCCGGAGTCAGCAGCGACTCGGCCTACCTGGCCAGCTACCTCGCGACCGTACCCGGACCGGTCGTGCTGGTCGGCCACTCTTACGGCGGCTTCGTCACCACCAACGCCGCCACCGGTGACGCGAACGTCAAGGCCCTCGTTTACGTCGACGCCTACATCCCGGCCCAGGGCGACACCATCAACAGCATCAACGCGCAGTTCCCCGGCAGCCAGATCATCGCGACCGCGCTGAACTTCGTCCCGTCTCCCGGCGGCGTCACTGACGTGTACATCAAGCCCTCGCAGTTCCGCGAGCATCTTCGCCAACGACCTGCCCGCCAGCGCAGGCGGCCGTGCTCGCCGCCACCCAGGAGCCGATCGCCGCCAGCGCGCTGACCGAACCGTCCGGCGCCCGGCCTGGGCCACCATCCCCAGCTGGGACGTGATCGGAACCGCCGACCACGCCATCCCGCCGGCGGCACAGGAGTTCATGGCCGCCCGCGCCCACGCCACGGTCACCAAGATCAACGCTTCGCACCTGTCGCTGATCTCCCACCCCGGCACCGTCGCGGGCGTCATCGAAGAGGCCGCGCGCGCCACGTCCTAAGTCCCCGGTCCCAGGCCAGCGACCTATCTTGACTGTTCGTTCCAGATAAGGACAGGGTGCTGACGCTGGTCGGACTGGTCGAGGAGATCCTGTGTGACGGCGACCAGCGGACCTGCCTGATCGTGAGCGCGTCGGTCGAGCGCTTTCACGGCGACGCCCGGGTGCGCAAGAGCGTCCGCGCGACGACCAACTCGCTCGAGGACGCGTTCACCGAAGTCATCGGCGGCGGGCAGGCCCGCGGTGAGCTCAGTTCCCCGGCCGACCCCCGGGACCTGGCCCGTTTTCTCATCGCCACCATTCACGCGGCTGTCGAGTGGCCGGTGCCATCAATCCCGACCGGCGCTGGCTGATGTCCGTCGTGGAGGTGGCAATCGCGGCGCTCGGCTAGTTTCGTCGCGATCTAAATTTGTAACGATCATTCAAGATTCGGCTTTCGGGCCCATGGACGTCTCATCTCGCCCTGCCCGCGCGACCGAGAGCGCATACGGCGTCGCCGCCTATGACAACGCTTACCAATTGATCGCCTATCCGGGGATTGACCTCGTGGTCGTCGCGGTCAAGGTCACCCAGCACGCAGGAACTGGTGTCCGAGGCCCTCGCGGCCGGCAAGATGGTCCTCGGCGTGTCACCGGACCGGGTCAACGTCAACCGCAAAGGTTTGTCGTTTATGATCACCGGCGCAGCGCGGAGCAACTACAGGGTTAGGTCATCAGACCGGGTGCGCGCTTGAGTGACCCCTCACGCCTGCCCATCGGTGAGTGGGACCCCGACGGGCGCCTTGAGGGGATTGATCCGCTTGATCTCCTGGCGGGCGACGGTGCGGCGGTGCACGGCGTCGGGGCCGTCGACGATCCGCAGCACGCGGGCCCAGGCGTAGAAATAGGCGAGCGGGAAGTCGTCGCTGACGCCGGCGCCGCCGAACACCTCGATGGCCCGGTCGATGACGCGCGGTCGCGACGGCGGGGGCGGCGACCTTGATGGCGGCGATCTCGGTCCGCGCGCCCTTGGCGCCGTGGTGGTCGATCAGCCAGGCGGTCTTGAGGACGAGCAGGCGCGCCTGCTCGATCTCGATGCGGGAGCGGGCGATCAGGTCCTGCACGACCGCCTTGCTCGACGAGCGGCCCGCCGAACGCGACCCGGCTTGGCGCGGTCGATCATGAGCGACAGGGCGCGCTCGGCCATGCCGATGGCCCGCATGGCGTGGTGGATGCGGCCGGGTCCGAGCCGGGCCTGGGCGATCATGAAGCCGTCGCCCTCGCCGGCGAGCAGGTTCGTCGGCCGGACCCGCACGTTGTCGAAGACGATCTCGGAGTGGCCGTGCTGGTCCTGGTAGCCGAAGATCGGCAGGTGCCGGGCGATGGTCACCCGGGGGTATCCCCGGGGCACCAGGACCATCGACTGCTGGCGGTGCGCGGCGGCCGCCGGGTCGGTCTTGCCCATCACGATGAAGACCTGGCAGCGCTCATCGGCCGCGCCGGAGATCCACCACTTGCGGCCGTTGATGACATACTCGTCGCCGTCCCGCTCGATGCGGGTCGCGATGTTGGTCGCGTCTGAGCTGGCCACGTCGGGCTCGGTCATCGCGAAGGCCGAGCGGATCGTCCCGTCGAGCAGCGGCTCGAGCCACTGCTTCTGCTGCTCCGGCGTCGCCGAACAGGTGGAGCGTCTCCATGTTCCCGGTGTCAGGCGCCTGGCAGTTGATCGCCTCCGGCGCGATCACCGGGGACCGGCCGGTGATCTCGGCGACGGGTGCGTAGTCGATGTTGCTGAGGCCGGACAGCGACGGCAGGAACAGATTCCACAGTCCGCGGCGCCTGGCCTCGGCCTTGAGCTCCTCCATCACCGGCGGGATGGTCGTGCTCGCCGTGCGCGGCCCGCCACTGCTCGTAGACCGGCTCGCGGGCAGGACGCACTCCCGCATGAAGTCCCACATCCGGCCGCAGGCATCCTCCGCTGCGGGGGAGAGGGCGAAGTCCATGAGGTGCTCCCTACTGTCGGGCGTTGACCTGCGGTTAGGACCGAGTCAGGGCCAGGCCGGCCTTCGGCGGTGTCGGTCACGGCGCTGGTCAGGTCACCGAAGTCCTGGCCGCCCATGGCGCCGGCTTTGACCCGCGCCTTGATGCCCTGGGTGATCACCGCGAACTTGAAGTGCGCGAAGGCCCGGTACCAGTCCAGGTTGTCGAGCGGCAGCCCGGTGCGCTCAGCCCACCGCCGGGCGATCTCGGGGCCGCTGGGGAAACCGGGCAGGCGCGGGGATCGACGGTGACGAGCGTCGGCGCGACGGCTGGGCCTGACTCCCAGTAGAACAGGAACAGGCCGAGATCGGTCAGCGGGTCGCCGAGTGCGGACAGCTCCCAGTCGAGAACGGCCGCTACCCGGCCCGGATCGCGGGAGTCGATGATGCAGTTGTCCAGCCGGTAGTCGCCATGAGCGATCGTCGCCGCCGGGCTGACCGGGATGCGGGCTGTCAGCCGGCGCGCGAGCTCGTCGACGGCAGATACCGGCATATCGGCACTTGCCTCCCACTGGGCGCGCCACCGGCGGACCTGGCGCTCGACAAAGCCGTGCCGGACGGCCGAAGTCGCCCAGCCCGACCACGGCGGGATCGACGGCGTGCAGTTCGGCCAGGCAGTCCGCCAGCGCGTACCCGAGAGCCTGCGGCTCGGCGACCCGTGGGGCGAACGCGGCGGGCAGCTGGTCCCGGATGACCTGGCCGGGCACCCGGGTCATCACGTAGCACGGCACGCCCAGCAGGTCTCCGTCGTCGTAGGCGACGATGGCCGGGACGGGCACGGCGGTACCGGCGAGTGCCCGCTGCACCCGGACCTCTCGCTTCATGTCATGCGCGGTCGCCAAGATGGCGCCGCTCGGCGGCCGCCGCAGGATCAGTTCGCCCGCCGGGCTGCGCAGAAGATAGGTCAGGTTCGACTTCCCGCCGGTGATGAGGCTGGCCTCGACCTGCTGCCACCGGTCGTCACCGGTCGCCCGGCTCAGCAGCGGGCCGAGCAAGTCTCGGCCGGGTCAGCGATCGCGTGTCACTCGCCGCGCTGGCTCATGCGTCCACCGTTTCCCTGGTCTGCCATCGCGGCCTGTCGTCGCGACTCGGTTATGTGACTCGGTCATCGCGGCCGACATCTGGCTAACGATTAGTAGCTTCTGCTTATGACGCTAAGCAGTGCACGGCCGTCATGTCAAGGGCCTGCCCGGCCGCGGTGCGGGCGCCACGACACGGTGCCCGCGCTAGGCGAGCGGGGCGCCGGCCATCTGCGCGGCGAGGTTCGCGTAGGCGTAAGCGATCGTGTCCACGTCGTACTCGCCGTCGGCGCGATACCAGGACGCGAGCCCCATGCCCATGTCCAGGATCGCGTACGAGACCAGCCGGGGGTGCGCGGTGAGAAGCGCGCCCGCCGCGCAGCCCTGCTCGATGATCGCGCGCAGCCCGTGCTCGTAGGTGCTGCGCAGCTCGACGATCTGCGTGCGGGTTGGCTCCTCCAGGCTCTCGATCTCGCGGTTTCCGACCAGCGCCTGCTCCCGGTGGGTCGCGTGGTAGCGCACGTGGGCCTCGACCGCCCGGCGAAGCTGCACGCCGGGCGCCCCGCCCGCGTCGACGGCCGCGCGCTGGCGGGCGATCAGCGTCGTCATCGTCTCGGTCATGATCTCGGCCAGCAGCTCCTGCTTGGAGGCGACGTGCTTGTACAGGCTCGGCCCGCGGATGCCGAGCGCCGCGCCGATGTCCACCATGGTCGTCAGCTGGTAGCCGCGCTCGGCGAACAGGTGCAGCGCCGATTCCCGGACGGCCGCCCGCGTGACCGGCAGTCGGCGCACCCCGCGATCCGCCGGGGGGCTGCCGGGAACCTGGTATGCATCAGTCACGTCTAGAAGAGTACTGGCCGCTTGACGCCTCCGGCCATTTATCTCTACGGTCAGCTAACACTCGATAGCCAGCCGCCGACGGATTGCGCGGCTTGATCTGCGCGCGTGAGCGAGGCGTTGATGAAGGCAGTCAGGACGGCCATGGTGACCGGTGCGAGCCGTGGCATCGGCCGGGCGATCGCCGGGCGCCTGGCCGACGAAGGCTGGGACCTGCTCGTGTCGGCCCGCGGCGGGCACGGCCTGGACGAGGCCGTGGCATCCCTATCGGAGACCGGGGCCGTCGGTGCGCGGGGTGGCGGCCGACATGAGCAGTCCGGCCGACGTCGAGGCGCTGGCCGCGGCCCAGTACGACCGCGGCAGTGAGCTGGATCTGCTGGTGCTCGCGGCAGGCATCGGCACGGGCGGCCCCATCGACGGCTACCGGATGCATCGGCTCGACCTTCAGTTCGCGGTCAATGTCCGTGCGCCGTTCCAGTTGGTGTCGCTGCTGCTGCCCGCGCTCCGCGCCGCGGCACTGAACCATCCGGAACTCGGCGCCCGCATCGTGGCCATGAGCTCGATCACGGGGCAGGCGGCCGAGCCCGGCCTGGCTGCCTACGGGGCCACCAAGGCGGCGCTGACCCTGTTCTGCGAGTCCATCACCAGTGAGGAGGGCGGCAACGGGGTGCTCGCGACGGCTCTCGCCCCCGGTTATGTCGACACCGACATGGCCGCCTGGGTGCACGATTCGGTCCCCCCGGACCAGATGATGAAGACATCTGACATCGCCGAGCTCACCGTGGCGCTGACCCGCCTGTCACGCTGGGCGGCGGTCCCCAGCATCGTCATGACCAGGCCGGGACCAAACCTCCACCGCGCTTGAGCCCCAGCGACCAGGCCGGTTAGGCAGACTTGGCACACACAAACCAGATGCGCTCGGCGCTATCTTCCTCAGCTGGCTGGCCGCCATCGTCGATGGTTTCGATGCTGGCGAACCTCAGACGCAGGGCGGCCCGGATCCGGTCGACCGGGAACGATCTCGTTTCCAGGGTCTGGCTGAGCAACCGGTACCTGCCGTCCGGCTGAAGCTCGAATACCTCAATGTGCCAGCTGAATATTTGCTCATCGGCCATGGACACTCGGATCAAGACGTAGTTGTCGTCGAAAGACTCCACGATCCGGGGGATGCTCGCCATCGCAATCAAATAGCTGAGGGTAGAGATATCGAAAACGAACACCCCGCCATCGTTGAGGTGATCATAAACGCAGTCGAAAAAGCTCTCCCAGGCGGGGAAACGAAGCAAGTGGTTGACGCCCTGGTAAGCGCAGATGATGGCATCGAACTTGGCGTCGAGCTTGAAACTGGTCATGTCGGCCAGGTACAGCGGGGTACCGGGCAGTTTCGTGCGGGCCACGGCCAGCATGCCCGGGGATAGGTCCAGGCCGCTCACCTGGTAGTCGCCAGCCAGCTGGGCAGTGATGCTGCCAGTGCCGCAAGCCACATCGAGCAAAGTGGCGGCCCGGCTGTGATGCTGCCTGATGATGTCCCGGACAAATGCCGCCTCCGTGGCGAAGTCGCCGGTTACGACGTCATAGTACGGAGCGAGCAGATCGTATTCTGACACGCGCTCTAGTCTGGCCGCCTGCGTGGGCACGTCATCATGCACGGCGGGTGATACGCCGGAGGGCGGCGGCGAGGGGACGCGGTAGGACTCATCGAGCGTGCCGGGACAAACGCTTGTGACGGCACCTAGGGAGCACGGGTTACGGTAAGGGCGTGGCGATGTACGAACCTGACGAGGACGATGTCGTGGAGCAGGGCGGTACGACGCTGCGGTGGCCGGCCTGGGCCCGGCGCCCCCGGTGGCTTCCAGCCCTGCACCGGCGGCCGTCGCGTGGCGCGGCCGTCCTTGGCGTTGCCGGGCTGATCGTCGGGCTGGCGGCCGGGTACGGCCTCGGCTACGGGCATCAGGTACAGGCCCTCCAGCCGTCGCGGGCGGCACCGTCGCGGGTGACAGCCGCTGCTGCCGTCCCCTCGGCCGTGGCAGGTTTCGCCGCGCAGGTCTATCCGCCCCCGCCTCCCGGGGAGCAGGCCTCCTCCTCCAGTCTCGGCCTCACCGGACTGTCCGGGCTGGCCCAGACCGGCGGGGAGTGCTCGGTGCAGCACGGCCGGGACCTGCAGCTCGGCGTGGAGGTGATCAACCTCTCCGGGAAGGCGGTCACCCTCGGGCAGGCCAGCCCCATCCTTCCGCTCGGCGGGCTGCGCCCGGTCTCGCAGCAGTGGGCGCCCTGCGGTGCCCTCTCGCCGTCCTGGCAGGCAGCGGACGGCGGCATGATCGCCTTCGTCAAGGCGTCGACGGGCGCGGTTATTGAGGGAAGTGCGATCCCGGCAGCCGCGGACGTCCTGCCGCCGGACGGCACTGCCTGGCTCAGCGACACCTTCCAGGTGCTGGTGACGTGCCCGAGGCCGCTGTCGGTGCAGTTCAGCGTCCGCTACCAAAAGAACGGGCGGATGGGCACCGCACAGCTGGCGGGGTTCCTGGACCTAGGGCAGGTCGCTTACACCGGGTGCAAGGGCAACTCCTGAGCCACCGAAGTCCCCGTCAGGTGAAGGTGATGCCGGGGCGCTGGGCTGGAAGCCGTTGCCCGCCGCCTCCCCGCCTGCCCCGGTAGGCAGGGAAGCGGCGGGCCGGTAAGGGAAACCCGCGTGCGTTCAGGGAGATGTTCCGGATTTTCCTGAACGTACGGTGGTTCCACCTATCCGCGCCGGGTTTACCCCGGCACCGCAGACGGCCTGGCCGCCCGGGCCGCGGCGCCGCGGAGCACCCCGGGCACCAGCCGCCGGTGGATGGCGGACAGCGGGAACCAGAGGGCGCGGCCAAGCCGCCGGTCGTAGTGCAGGAAGGTGGCCAGCGACACCCGCCCGTCGCCCGTCTGGACCACGAGATTGCAGCTCAGGGTGGCCGAAGCAGCCTCGAGCCGGATCCAGTCCGCCCCGCGTGCGCCGATCCGCCACCCGCCCACGGTGGCGGGCGACCGCCCGCGGGCCAGCCGCAGGCCCAGCAGGCCGCGCCAGATCAGCCGCTCCGCCGGGCTGGGGACGCCGCCGAACATCGCCCGCGCCCACCGCTCCGGTGTCGCCTCGGCCTCGGTGCGCAGGGTGAACAGGTCGGCGTAGTCGATCCCGGGCAGCGAACCATGCGCGCGCACGGACTCCGGGATATCGCGCGCCCCGACGACGCAGTTCCCCGTCTCGCCGCCGGGCGCCCGGGCCTGCTCGGCCCGCGGTGGTTGTCCCCGATCGCGCGTTTTCATGGCGCCTCCCGCATGTATACGCTACCGTATAGACGCAGGCTAGCAGATCTATACGGAACCGTATAGAGGAAGGCGGGGGGCATCGTGGGCGCGATCCGCACGCCGCGGGAGAACTGGGTCGAGGCCGGGCTGGCGGCGCTGGCGGCCGGCGGCCCGGATGCCGTCCGGGTCGAGGTGCTGGCCAAGCAGCTGGGGGTCACCAAGGGCGGGTTCTACGGGTACTTCGCCGACCGGGACGCGCTGCTGGCGGCGATGCTGGACGCCTGGGAGCGGGAGAGCACCGACGAGGTGCTCGACCGCGTCGAACGCGAGGGCGGTGATCCGCGGGACAGGATCCGGCGGGCCGGGATGCTCACCTTCTCCGGCGACCGGCTGCTGCCGATCGACCTCGCGATCCGCGACTGGGCCCGGCGCGACGAGGCGGTGGCCGAGCGCCTGCGCCGGGTGGACAACCGGCGCATGGCGCTGCTGCGCGAGATGATCGGCACCTTCTGCGCCGATCCCGACGAGGTCGAGGCGCGCAGCCTGCTCGCCTTCTGCCTGGCGATCGGCGCGCACTTCCTCGCCGCCGACGTGCTTTCCGCCGAACATGGCAACCGCACCCAGGCCCAGGTCATCGCCCGCGCGACCGACCTGGTGCTGGACCGCCCGGCATGATCGTGTGTTGCTGGCGGTGATATCCACCGCCAGCAACACCCGATGACGTAACGACTGCTCGCGCCCCAGACGCGGCAGCAATTTGGCCGCGTTGAGCGGAGGTCAGCGCGCGCCAGTCAGTGCCGCCGGAGCCGTCACCGGACGCGGCGTCGACCGAGGCCAGCTGCGCGGTGACGCCGGGCGCGGGCGTCCAGCAGTAGTCGCTGCCGTACAGCACCCGGTCGCTGCCGAACGCCTTGACCAGGGCGGGCACCTGGTTCGGGAACGGGGTCCCGGCCATGTCGAACCACAGCCGCCGCAGCTGCGCCTGCACCGTGGGCGCGTCAGCGGGCCCGAACCCGGGCCCGCCCGCGGCCGCGAACGCCGAGCGGAACATCTCCAGCCGGTCGGCCAGCAGCGGCAGCGCGCCGCCGCCGTGGGTGAAGATCCACTCGATGCCCGGGTGGCGGGTGAACACGCCGCGGAACAGCAGGTCGCTGACCGTCCGCGCGGTGTCAAAGATGAATTCCATCATCGGCGCGGGCCTGCCCAGGCAGATGGCGTCGGCGCAGGCAGGCGAGGTCGGGTGGACGAAGACGACGGCCTGCCGCCGGCTGAGCTCCGCCCACACCGGCTCGAACGACTCGTCGCCGAGATAGCTGCCGTGCGCGTTCGACTCGACGGTGACGCCGTCGCTGCCGAGCTCGTCGAGCGCGTACCGCAGCTCCTCGAGGCTGCCCGCCGCGTCGGGCAGCGGCAGCGACGCGAAGTGCCCGAACCGGCTCGGGTATTTCTGCGCCACCGCCGCGCCGAACTCGTTGACCTGCCGCGATAGGGTTCGGGCGGCCGCGTTGTCGCCGAAGTGCGTGCCCGGCGACGAGACCGAGAGGACCGCCGTGCCGACGCCCCAGGAGTCCATCAGCTGCAGGTTCTCCTCGGCGTCCCACGACGGCCAGCCCGGCATGCCGTCCGGGTTGCGGCGGCCGGACGCGATCGCGGCCGTCACGTAGTCATCGGTCACGAAGTGAGCGTGCACGTCGGTCAGCGGCGTTGACGATCGCGTCATGGTGTCCTCTGTCGTCTTCACACTGTCGTCTTCACCCGCTGTGCGCTCCGGTCATCATCGCCGCGAGGTCATCCGGGTGCAGGAACGACGGCGGCGGGGGCGGGCCCCAGGAATACAGGCCGCGGGCGCCCTGCAGATCCTCCGGCGTCCACAGCTGGTCATCGGGGATGCAGTCCATGTCGCTGTAGTACTCGCTGAAGTTGCCCGCCGGGTCCTTCAGGTACCAGAAGAAGTTGGACCCGCCGTAGTGGCGGCCCAGGCCCCAGACATGGCGTTCCGGATGGTCTTCGAGCATCGTGTACGCGCCCCGGCCCACCTCGTCGATGTCGTCGACCTGCCAGGAGGTGTGGTGCAGGAACGAGACCGGCGCGGCCAGCACCAGCACGTTGTGGTGATCGGTGGAGCAGCGCATGAACGCGCCGACGCCCTTGATGTAGTCGCTGACCTTGAATCCCAGGCCGGCGACGAAGAACGCCTGGGTCCCCTCGAAGTCGGTCGAGCCGAGCACCGCGTGCCCGAGCTTGCGCGGCCTGACCTGGTCGGTGCTGACCACGCCGGGTGCCCGCTGGCCGGCCCGCTCGTACCGCCCCGGCCCGTTGTAGCGGGCGGCGGCGACCGATTCCTGCTCGAAGCGGTCCGCGATCTCGAGGTAGGCGACGGTGCCGGTGGCCTTCTCGGTCGCGCTGATGAAGCCGCGGCCCCGGCGCACCTCGATGCCGAGGCGCTGCAGGTTGTCCGCCGCCCGGTCGAGGTCATCGGCGTCGTCCACCCCGATGTGCAGGTCGACCAGGCGGCGGGTGGGGGCGTGCACGATGCGCAGCTGGCGGCCGGCGTCGCGGGTGGCGAACCAGCCGTCGTCGGCCGGGGAGAGACCGAACTCCCGGTAGTAAGCGGCGGTCTCGTCGACGTTGGGCACGCCCATGGTGATGGACGTCAAGCGGTGCAGGGCCATTGCGCGCTGCCTTTCATGACTTCCGCCGGCTGCCTGGTCCAGCGGTCTTTTTGCGGATCAGACGAGGGGGGTGATGTGGTCCTCGCGGCCGAGCAGTGCCTTGCCGTAGACCTCATAGCCGACGATCGGGAGGATGACCGCGTGCCGCGCGGCCACCGTGGAGTCGCGCCAGATCCGCTGCAGCGAGTTGGCCTCGGCGAAGCTGGCCGCGCCGTGCGCGGACAGCAGGGTGTCGATCGCCTTGGTGATGTGCTCGATCGCCCAGCCGGTGTCGGCCCGGACCCGGGCGCGGGACAGGAAGTCGGGGTAGACGCCGCTGGCGGCGGCCCGGTCGATGTCGTCGGCGGCGCGGTAGGCGTGCAGGTGCGCGGTGTCGATCATCAGCGCGGCCTGCGCCAGCTGGAGCTGGAAGGCGACCGAGTCCGTCTGCGCGGTGTAGAAGGTGTAGGAGATCGGCTTCCTGGGGGCCTTCTCGGTGACGATCCGCAGCGCCTCCCGGCCCATGCCGAGCTGCGGTCCGGCCAGCACCAGGGCCAGGATGGGGACCAGCGCGGACCGGTACAGCGTCTCGTCGGTCAGCTCGGTGCCGTAGTGCCCCTCGATCGCCGGGGGGACGGACATGATGCGGTGATCGGGGACGAAGATGTCCTTGGCGATCAGGCAGTTGCTCCCGGTCGACTTCATCCCGGCGACGAACCAGGTCTCCTCGTACTCCAGCTCGCTGAGCGGGATCAGGGCCGTGGCCTGGTCGACGACCTCGCCCGCGTCATCGGTGACGGGGATGCCGAGCACCGCCCATTTCGCGTGCCACGATCCCGAGGCGTAGAACCAGCGGCCGGTCACCTGCAGGCCGCCCTCCACCCGCCGCGTCTCCGCGGTCGGCGCGAGCACCCCGCACACCAGCGCGCCCGGGTCGTCGGCCCACACGTCATCCTGCGCCTGCTGCGGGTACAGGCCGGTGAGCCAGCTGCACACGTTGAGCAGGGTCACGGCCCAGGAGGTGCCGCCGTCGGCCTCGCCCACCGCGGCCGACACGTCCAGCATGGTGCGCATCGTCGTCTCGTAACCGCCGTAGCGCTTCGGCTGCGCGATCTTGAAGACCCCGGCGGCGGTCAGCGCGTCGATGCTCTCCTGCGCGACCCGCCGGTCCTGCTCGCCGCGGGCGGCGTTCTCGCGCAGCAGCGGCTGCAGCTCCCGCACCCGGGCCACCAGGTCGGCGTCGGACGGGATGCCCGTATCGGTGGTCCGATCGGTAACACTGGTCATGGTTCCTCCTTGAACGTTTACGGACTGGGTCGAGAACCGGTTAGGTCCGGGGCGGGAAGTCTCAGCGGGCGCAGGCGGCGATCAGGTCGGCGATGGCGGGGCGCGGGCGCTGCGCGAAGCGCGAGTGCGTGCCGTACGTCTTGTGCGCGTAGACCAGCGGCGGCAGGTCACGGCGGCTGCTGGCCGCGCGCACCAGCCCGAACAGCAGCAGGTGGTCGCCGCCCTCGACCGCGTGGTTCAGCTCGCAGGCCATCCAGCCGGCCGTGTCGGCCAGCCGCGGCAGGCCGTCGTCGGTGAACCATTGCGTGCCGCTGAACTTGTCGGCCTTGGTGACGGCGAAGTTCTGCGCCAGGTCGTCCTGCGCGTGGCTGAGGACGTTGACACCGAACTCGCCCGCCTGCTGGATCCGCGCCAGGAGCTTGGAGGAGCGGTCGAACGCCACGCTGACCAGCGGCGGGTCAAGCGACAGCGACGCGAGCGAGCTCACGGTGGAGCCGTAAGGGACCCCGTCCACGCTGGTGGTCACCACCGTGACGGGGGCGCAGACAGCGGCCATGAGCTGGCGGAACCCCTGCTGATCGATCATCATCACTCCAATTCCGTATGATGAATATGTAGATCTTGCGTCCGCCTACTAGCCATGTCAAGACCTATAGTCATATTCTTTATGAGGATCTCGGGGTACCGGGGTCGCCGGCGCAGGGCACGGATTTCGGTCGCGGAGGAGGCAGGATGAACGCGCAGCCTGGTGAGGCCGGCTTCGACATCCCCGCGCTGCGCCCGCAGGACTGGCACCGGCAGCAGCAGTCCGCCGGCGGCCGCCCGGCCGCCCGGCAGCCCCGCGCCGAGAGCGCCGCCGCGCAGCTCATCGGCATCGCCAACGCCGCCGAACCGGGGGACAGGCTCGGCTCGAAGGAAGAGCTGCGGACCCGGTGCGAGGTATCGGTCGGGACCTTCAACGAGGCGATCAGGATCGTGCAGTCGCGCGGGATCATCTCCGTGCGCCCCGGCCCCGGCGGCGGCGTCTTCGCGGCCGCGCAGTCCCTGATGGTGCGCCTGGGCAACTCCGTGCTCGCGCTGGACGCGGCCGATACCCCGGTCGCCGAGGCGGTGCGGATCCGCGACGCGCTCGACCCGCTGCTGATCGAGGACGCGCTCTGGCACGCGTCCCCGGCCGACATCGCCGAACTGCGTGAGTTCCTGGCCGACATGCAGCTGGCGGTGAAACGGCTGGATTCCATCGGCTTCATCCACGCCAACTGGTCACTGCACGCCCGCATCGCCGCGATCAGCCCGCATGCCATGCTGCGCTCGCTCTACGGCAGCCTGCTGGAGCAGATCGAATCGCACACCCTGGCGGTGCTCCCGGCCGGCGAGGAGCCACTGGAGGAGTACGTCCAGTCGCGGCTCGCCCTGCACGGGGCCATCATCGACGCGCTGGAGCGCCGGGACCGTGCGGCCGCCCTCAGCCTTATCGCCGAGCACAACACGAGTAACGTCTTGCCGGGCACGCCCGACCCCCGCGGCGCGCGCAGCAGCTGAATGACAGCGTAAAGGAAAGGCCGCAGATGGAAGCGGACAAGCGACGCCAGTTCGTGCAGGACCACCGGACCTGCATTTTCGGTTACGCCCGGCGCAACGACGGCCCCGCCATGACAGTGGTCTACTACGTCATGGACGGCGACGACATCCTCATCTCCACCATGGAGGAGCGCGGCAAGGCGAAGGCGGTCGACCGCGACCCGCATGTCAGCCTGTGCGTCCTCGACGAGCAGTGGCCGCCGACCTACCTGCAGGTATACGGCACCGCGGTGATCGAGCGGGACCCGGAGCAGTCAGCCGATATGTTGCGCCGGGTGATCGAGCTGATGGCGGGCGAGCCGGTCCCCGACGAGCGGCGGCCGCAGATAGCCGAGATGGCGCAGGTAGAAAAGCGCGTCGTGATCAGGGTGCGCCCCTACGCGACGTTCGCCACGCCGCCCCGGCACGTGAACCAGATGGAGGATATCGACACGTTGTCCCACTGGACCAGTTCCAGCCTGCCCTGGTAAGGCAGGCCCTCCTGGTTATGCGGCGTGGATGGCCTTAGCGAACTGGCCGACGTGCGCCAGGGGCAGCAGCGGAGCTTGCGGAGGATCGGGAGCACGTGACCGCTGACTTCTCGAGGCTCGCATGGTCTGTCCTGATGAACGCCACGGCCGCGGCCCCGGCACGGCCAGGTACCGGCATTGAAGGAAGGACATCATGAAGCTCCTGCTCACGTCTGCTGGCATCAAGAACGCGAGCATTCGCGGCGCGTTGACCGGACTGCTCGGCAAGCCGATCGAGCAGTCCAGCGCCCTTTGCATTCCCACCGGCACGTACGCCATGGGCGGCCCTGGCGCGGCGTGGCAGATGATCACCGGCCGAGCCTCCACGCCCTTGTGCGAACTGGGCTGGAAATCCCTGGGAGTACTGGAGTTGACCGCCCTGCCCAGCATCGGTGAAGAACACTGGCTCCCCGCAGTCCGGGAGACTGACGCCCTGCTGGTGTGCGGCGGCGATGTCTTCTATATCGGCTACTGGATGCGGCAGTCCGGGCTGGCGGACCTCCTGCCGTCACTGCGTGAGGTGGTCTACGTGGGGCTGAGTGGCAGCAGCATGGCGGCGGGCCCCCACATCGGGGAGTACTTTACCGGCTGGAAGCCGCCCGCCGGCGGCGATAATGCTCTGCGGATCGTCGACTTCTCGGTGTTCCCTCACCTGGATAATGAGCATATGCCGGACTTCTCGATGGCTGGCGCCGAAGAATGGGCCGCTGGCCTGCCGGGGCCGGGCTACGCGATCGACGATCAGACCGCAATCCAGGTGACCGGCGGCGCCGTCGAAGTTATCTCCGAAGGGCACTGGAAGCTGTTCGCCCCCTGACGGTAAGCATTCTGCCAATTCACTTGCGCTGATGGGTGGCGCGGTCTTGTGATCCGTGGTTACGGGGAGAACGCCTGGGTACGCGGTCGCCAGGGGATGCCGAGAGGTTGTTCGTCGGCCCGCCGTGGGAAACTGTGCGGATGCCTGATCAGACCGGGCCGACGCCTGACCCGTTCGTCAACGCCACCCTGGCCCTGAGCGACGACGAGTTCTTCGCGCTCTACGGTCCCTGGACGCCCATGACACCGGAAGAAATCGGCGAGATGCTCAGCGGCTGCCCCGTCGGCTGGCACATCGCCGGAGGACGAGCCGCCCGGGCCGGCGCCGCGGCCACCCGGCACCATGACGACACCGACGTGGTCGTGCTCGCCAGGGACCTGGACGCGATCCGGGCGGCGATGCCCGGCTGGCGCCTGTGGGAGAACATCAACGGCGCCTTCCGGCCGCTGCTCCCCGGCATCCCCGGCCGTCCCGAGTGCCAGCAGGTCTGGGTGCGACGCGACGCGCGGTCGCCATGGCGGCTGGAGTTCCTCCTCGACCGGGCAAGCACCGCCGAGGAGTGGGTGTTCAAACGGGACCACTCCGTGCGCGTGCCGTGGGACCGGGCGCTCCACCAGATCGACGGCGTGACGTACCTGAGACCGGAACTGGCCCTGCTCTTCAAGGCGGGACAAGGACCGGGAGAAAGACCGGGAAGACCTCGCCGCCGCACGCCTCACCCCCGAGGGACGCCAGTGGCTGGCAGCCACCCTGGAGAGGCTGGGACACACCACGTGGGCAGAACTGACCTGCCGCAGCCAATAGCCGGTGAACAGCAACCCGGCGTCCCACCGCACGTGAACGGGCTGAATGCTTACCCTTGACTCGAAGGCTGCCAATTCCTCGCGCGGCTCATCACGGTGCAGCCACTTCCCTGATGAAGCGGGAGAACGAGATGCCGATCCTGGCCGGAAGCCGTTACGTGGCGATGGGGAGTTCCTTCGCGGCGGGACCCGGCCTTCCGTCCCGCGTCCCCGGCAGCCCGCGCCGGGCCGGCCGGTCGACGGGCAACTACGCGCACCGCGTCGCGCGGGCGCTCTCCCTGGACTGCGGGACGTAACGTTCTCCGGCGCGACCACCTGACATCTGGTCCCGCCGGGGCCCGGGTGCCCGCGCAGCTCGACGCCGTAACCCCGGACACCGCCCTGGTCACGATCACCGCGGGCGGCAACGACATCGGCTACCTGCCCAGGCTCACCCTGGCCAGCCTGCTGTGGCCGCCTCGGCCGCATCAGCCGATCATCATGCCTGGTCCGAGGCGCCATGGACGCGGCGCTTCCATCTGTCCCTGCACGGCGGCGCCCCCTACCACCCGAACGCGGCCGGGATGACCGCGGTCGCTGATCTCGTCATCGCGGCGCTCGGCCAGGACCGCGCCTGTAACCAGGCGATCCGTGATTTCTAAGCACAGCGCTAGGGGTGCCCCGAGTCCGCACTCATCGGCGAACCGAACCGAATCACGTTGCCGTCGGGATCGACGAGTACGCCCTCATGCTGGCCCCACTCGGTGTCTTGCGGGAGCCGCACATCGCCTCCAGCCGCAAGCCAGGTCTCGGCCAGCGCGTCGGCGTCCTCGACGAACAGGTAGGCGGTCGACCGCCGGTCGACTCGCGTATCGAGGTCAGACTCCACGCCGAGATGAATCTCCGCGCCATCAAAGGTGACGAAGCCGTAGGCGCCGCTTTGCCAGTGGCGGACAGCGAAACCAAGCCCGCGGTAGTAGGCAAGGGCGGCAACCAGGCTAGTAACTGGAAATATCGGCGCTACTCGCGTACTCACGAATGCAACTTACCTCGCAGGGCCGCGGGGTGTCGTGGGTTGGATGGATCGTCGCGGCGTCAGGCCAGGGCACCGCCGAAGCTAATCTCGCTGCCGTCCGCGTCTCTGTAGATCACCTTGGTCGCGCCACTGCCGTGCGTCTCGCGCTTTGCGGGCGCGATTCCCCGGTGGGCGATCTTGGCGACCTGCAGCTGCGCAGCGTCGGTCGAGGACTAGGCGGGCACTAGCTGGGTAGCAGCCTGCGAGTCATCCTCGACGTTTTGGCACTACTGCCGCAAAGACGTACGGGGCTGACGCCGGCCGGTGGCCGGAAGGACGGCAGCGGCACGAAGAGCGCAAGCAGCGGCGGCAGCTCGGCTGATAGCGGGGAATCTTCGACGAGGGGGCCTGCGATGACGGCAATTTCTCCAGACGACACCCACGATGACAATGCGCCCGGTCAGCTCGTGGCCCAGCCGCTCGGCCCCGTCCGCTCAGCGGACGGTATCGCCGAGCTGGCGGCAACCGGCGGGGCGCTGCTATCGGCCATCGCCGCCCAGCGCTGGAATGAGGCCAGCCGTACCTGGCTGCAGCGGCGGATCGGGGCGACGCCGCCCCGGCGAGTCCGCGAGGAGACCACCGTCAGGGTTGGCGCCCTCGTCGGGGGCGCGCTGACCTACGTGCTGGCGATCGGGGCGACGGAGGGCCTGCACCGGCTCCACGATCGCCAGCAGCAACGTGAAGTGGCGCGGAGCGTCTGCCAGATTCTCGCGGTCGCCGCCACCGCGCCCGACGGTTCGATGCCGGACGAGGCCAATTTCGTCGTCGAAACCGCCCTCATGGGGATGGGCGTGGGCGCCAAAACCCGCAAGCGCCTGCTGGCCGAGCCGCGGCCGGCCCGCGTCAGCGACCTGGGGGCATGCCCGCTTCCTGAACCGCTGCTCTCCGTGGTCGCGGTCATCGCCTTCAATGCCATGGCCGAGGCGGTCGGCCCCGATGAGGCATTCCGGCAGGCGCCTACTCTGCTGCGCCGTATGGGCCTGGCCCGGCCGACGGCGGAGACGAAGGCCAGGGAAATTCACGATGATTACAACACCACGTACTTGGTCCTGTCAGACCTTGCCGCGCAGCTGCGACCGGAAACGCCGGCCCGTTCCCGACGGCTTCGTCCGCCGGTCGCCCAGCTGATCGCGGTCGGCACGGCCGTCAACGAGCGCAACCCGAATGAGGTAAATCGGCAGGTCACCCGCCAGGCGATTGTCATGCTCCTGCGGCACGGTGCCCGCGCGGCGGTCAACGCGGGTACGCCAATGCCCCCGGCCCTGCTCGCCGCGGTCCGGTTGGTCGGCGAGTTCTTGGGCGAGGAAGCACCGGCGCGACCCGCACTGCCGCCCCCGAGCGCCACTGCCCCGCACACCCCGCAGGACACTGAAGGTCAGTCCTGACTGACAGCCGATCTCGTCGTAGCCGCGCTCGTCGGGGGTAGGTAGCACTGCGGATGTCTTTGTTGCTCCTGATGTTTTCTGAGGAGGGCTCATGTTGCCGTGGTCCGGGACCCTGGCCGGGCGTATGGAAGAGCAGGAGATCAACAGCGAGCTGCTGCGCGGGAATCCGCTCGGCGACCCGTATGTGCGCCCGCTGTGGGTGTACCTGCCCCCCGGCTACGACGACGATCCCGGGCGCCGCTACCCGTCGGTCTACGTGATCCAGGGGTACACCGGCCACCTCACCATGTGGGCGAACCGGACGCCGTACCGGCAGCCGTTCCCCGAGACGGCCGACGCCGTGTTCGCCGCCGGGCAGGCACCCGGCGCGATCGTGGTCTACGTGGACGCCTGGACCGCGTACGGCGGCAGCCAGTTCGTGGACTCGCCCGGCACCGGGCGCTACCACTCGTACCTGTGCGATGAGGTGGTTCCCTACGTGGACGCCACCTACCGGACGCTGCCCGCGGCCGCGCACCGGGCCATCATGGGCAAGTCGAGCGGCGGCTTCGGCGCGATGATCACGCCGATGCTCCGCCCGGACCTGTTCGGCGCCCTCGCCACGCATTCGGGGGACACGCTCTACGAGCTGAGCTATATCCCTGAGTTCGGCAAGGCGGTGCGGCACCTGCGCCAGTACGACGGGGACATCCTCCGCTGGTGGGCGGACTTCCGGTCGCGGCCGTCCTTCACCAAGGAGGGCGACCAGGTGCTGCTCGAGGTGCTCGGCGTGTCCGCCTGCTTCTCCGCTCGCGAGGACGGCGAGGTGGAGCTGCCGTTCCACCCGCGCACCGGGGTGATCAGGCCGCAGGTGTGGCAGCGGTGGCTGGACCTGGACCCGGTCCGGATGGTGCCCCGCTACGCGGCCGCGCTCAGGGGGCTGCGGGGCATCTGGATCGACGCCGGGACCAGGGACGAGTGGTTCCTCGACATCGGGGGCGAGGCGTTCCTGGCGGCGCTGCGCGAGCACGGCGTGGCCGACGAGGCGATCCATTTCGAGCTGTTCGACGGCACCCACGGGGGAGTGGACTACCGGTACCCGCTGTCGCTGGCCTGGCTCTGCCAGCGCATCGCCGGGTAATTCCGGCGCCGGCTCGTCCCCTTCTGGATTGCCCGCGCCGCGCTGGCGGTCCCGCAGCAATGCCACGAGCTTGGCCACGTTGACCGATCGGTGACACCCCGGCCGCTGTCCCAACGGGTCAACGCGAACGTGGACAACGTGAGTGTTGACTGCTGATCCAGCCCCGCCTACGCTCGGTCCCGAGGGCCGGAGCACACCGGGGCACGCCGGGGCACGGCTTGCCGAGAAAGGGAACACGATATGAACGAGCCGCGAGAAGGCAAGCTGTTCATCGACGGGAAGTGGCGGGCCGCCGCTGACGGCGGCACCTTCGAGGTAATCAACCCGGCCGATGAATCGTTCGTCGGCACCGCCGCCGATGCCACCGCCGACGACGTGGCCGATGCCGTCGGTGCGGCCCGCACCGCGTTCGACGCCACGACCTGGTCGACCGACACCGACTTCCGCCGCAAGTGCCTGCAGCAGCTCTCGGCCGGGCTGCAGAAGGCCTCGGGCGAGCTTGCGCAGATGGCCACCCTCGAGGCCGGCATTCCCTCCAACCAGGGCTACCTCATCGACTCGGTCATCGAAGAGGTCGAGTGGACGATCGCGCTGATGGGCTCGTTCGGCTGGGAGGTCGACCTGCCCCCGTTTGAGATGCTCGGCATGCGCAGCAACCGGCGGGTCCGGCAGGAAGCACGCGGCGTCGTCGGCGCGATCACCCCCTGGAACGCGCCGACCAGCATGAACGTGGGCAAGGCGGTCCCGGCGCTGGCGGCCGGCAACACGGTCGTGCTCAAGCCCGCGCCGGACACGCCGCTGTCCGCGGTGATCCTGGCCGAGATCATCGCCAACCACACCGACATCCCGCCCGGCGTCGTCAACGTGATCACCTCGAACAACAACGAGGTCGGGGGCGACAGCCTCACCGGCGACCCGCGGGTGAACATGTTCCACTTCACCGGTTCCACCGCCGTCGGCCAGCGCATCGCCAGCCGGGCCGCGATCGGCTTCCGCAAGATCGTGCTCGAGCTCGGCGGCAAGTCGGCCAACATCATCCTGGACGACGCCGACCTGGACACCGCGATCCCGTACAGCGTCGGGATGTGCATGTACAACAGCGGCCAGGGGTGCCTGCTGCCGACCCGCATGGTCGTGCACGCGAGCCGCTACGACGAGGTGCTCGAGCGCGCCGTCGCCGTTACCCAGGCGATCCCGTGGGGCGATCCCCGCGACCCGGCCACCGTCGTCGGCCCGATCATCCGCCGCGGGCAGCTGGAGCGGATGGCCGGGCTGGTCGACCGCGCCCGCCAGGCCGGTGCGAGCGTCCCCGTCGGCGGCCGGATCAGCGACCGCTTCGAGCAGGGCTTCTGGTACGAGCCCACGGTCGTCACCGGCGTGGACGTGAACGACGAGATCGCCCAGACCGAGGTCTTCGGCCCGGTGCTCACCATTCTCACGTACGACGGCGGCGACGACGAGGCGATCCGCATCGCCAACGCCACCAAGTACGGCCTGGGTGCGTTCGTCCAGACGGCGAACCCCGACCGGGCCTGGAAGATCGCGCACGCCGTGCGCTCCGGCGGCGTGGCGATCGGGCCGTCGTTCTGGGTCGCCGCGGACACCCCCTTCGGCGGCTACGGCGCCAGCGGTCTCGGCCGTGAGCGCGGGGTCGAGGGCTTCCTCGAGTTCCTGCAGGCCAAGGCGATTTCCACCCCTGCCGCGGCCGCATAGCGGTTAGATGGCGCAATCCCCGGGGGTGGTGATCGTCGGCGCGTCGGTGGCCGGCCTGCACGCAGCCGAGCAGCTGCGGGCAGCCGGCTACCGGGGCGGCATCGACCTCATCGACGCCGAGACCCGGCTCCCCTATGACCGGCCCCCGCTGTCCAAGGCCGTTCTGCTCGGCAAGGCAACCCATGATGACATCAGGCTGCAGGGCGACGGCGCGCTGGCCGCCCTGGGCGTGCAACTGCACCTCGGGGTGCCGGCCACCGAGCTGCGTGACCGCACGGTGCGGCGGGCCGACGGCCGGGAGTTCACCGGCAGCCACGTCATCGCGGCCACCGGCCTGTCGTCGCGCCGGCTGCCCGGCCAGCCCGCGGCACCGAGTGTCCGGATGCTGCGGACGCTGGATGACGCCCTCGCGCTCCGCGAGCGGATGCTGGCCGGGAGGTCGATCGCCATCATCGGCGCCGGGCTGATCGGCTGCGAGGTCGCGTCGGCCGGACGCGACCTCGGTCTCGATGTCACGCTGGTGGAGGCTCAGCCGGCGCCGATGGCCGCCGCCCTCGGGGCCCGCGCGGGCGGGCTGTTCGCCGGGCTGCTACGCGACCGGGGGGTCGCGCTGCGGGCCGGGGCACAGCTGGCCGGCCTCGACGCCGACGATGACGGCGCGCAGGTCACGCTGGGTGACGGCAGCGTGATCAGCGCCGATACCGTGCTCGTGGCGGTCGGATCGGTGCTGAACACCGGGTGGCTGGGGCCGCTGGCGGGCCCGGCCGGACTGGTCTGCGACGGCACCGGCCAGGTGGCGGGCCAGGACGGCGTGTTCGCGGTGGGGGACATCGCCAGCTGGCCCGATCCGGTGACGGGCGGGCACCGCCGTCGGGAGCACTGGATGAGTGCCCGCACGCAGGCCGCCGCCGTCGCCGCCGGCATCAGCGGCCAGCAGCCCGCGCCGCCCAAGCCGGACTACGCCTGGACCGACCAGTTCGGGCTGATGATCCAGGTTCTCGGCCGCCCCGAGCTGGCCGACACCACCGTCCTGCTCGAAGGCGGCGCGGGGGCGGCGGAAGCGCCCCGCGGGACGGTCCTCGGGTACTGCGCGCAGGACCGCATCGTCGGCGCGCTGATCTTCGGCGCGCCCCGGCGGAAGGCCCATTACAACCGGCTCATCGCGGCCGGCGCATCCCGTCAGCGAGTTCACCGCCAGCGCAGGCCCAGCCGAGCCATTCGGATAACCGCGAAACTAACTCAGGACCGCCGTCGCCCCGTCGGCCAGCCGGCCACGCAGTCCTACCGTGCGCTCGGCGATATCGACATAACGCAGCGCCAGCTCCGATGCCGTGAGCCGCCCGCCGCCGGGGCTGAACCAGAGGGTAATCGCCTGGATCATGCCGAGCAGGGCGCGCCCGGTGTCGGACGGGGAGGTCACCTCGAACACGCCCGCCGCCGCCCCCTGCGCGATCGTGTCCGACACCATCTGCTCGACCCGGCGCCGCTGGATGCTGTAGAGCTTGCGGGCGGCGGGGGACAGCGCCCGTATCTCCGCGTCCATCGCCGCGCTCTTGCGGTGGTTGGCCATGTAGAGCGCGAGGCATTCGATCAGGTTGCGGAACCGGTCCGCCGGGTCATCCCCGGCCTCGCTGAGGGCCTGCTCGCAGCGTTCGATGACCGAGCTGATGGAGCGGTCGAGCAGGGCGGAGAGGATGGCCTCCTTGTTGGCGTGGTGGTAGTACAGGGCCGGAACGGTCACCCCGACCCGGCCGGCGATGTCGCGCACGGTCGTGCCGTGGAAGCCGACCTCGTAGAAGAGGTCGCGCGCGGTCGCGAGGATGGGGGTCAGGTCCTCGTCGTCGGCGTGCCGCCACGCGCCAGGAGGGGCGGTGATACCGCTGGCCGGTGCCAATCTGCTCCCATTCGTCGTCAGGGAATGCTCAGTAATGCAAGAAAAAGAATATTGGCTCAGGGCCGGCGCCGTCACATAACGGCAGCGCGCAGTTGCCGCAGGCCACGGGCAGCCAGCACCGGCACCGCGCCGCCGGCGGTGCGGTAGCCCGGCCCGGCCCCCTGCCCGGCCAGGAACCGGGCGTGCACCCCCTCCAGGATGACCGCGAGCTTCATGGTGCCCAGGGCCAGGTAGAAGCTGAGGTCGCGCAGTTCCCTGCCGCTGGCCGCGGCGTAGCAGGCGGCGAACCCGGCGGCGGCCGGGAAGCCGGGCCAGGCGGTGACCCCGGCGGCCACCGGTATCAGGGCGCGCTCGGCGTCGCCCTCGTCGTGCCAGTAGGCCAGCGTGGTGCCGAGATCGGCCAGCGGGTCGCCCAGCGTCGACAGCTCCCAGTCGAGCACCGCGCGGATCACCGGCCGGGCGCCGCCCAGGTCCACGATGACGTTGTCGAGCCGGTAGTCGCCGTGCACGATGCTGAGCGCGCTGTCGGCCGGCGTCCGCTCCGCCAGCGCGGCCAGCAGGCTGGTCATCTCGGGCAGGTCACGGGTGCGCGAGCGTTCCCACTGCTTGCCCCAGGTGGCCAGCTGCCGGGCGCAGTAGCCGCCGCGGCGCCCGAAGTCGCCCAGCCCGGCCGCCACCGGATCGACCGCGTGCAGCGCGGCCAGCGTCGACGCCAGCTCAGCGGCCACCGCCGAGCGCTGGGCGGGGGGCAGCGCGCCGGTGTCCGCGCTGGTCCGCAGCACGTCGCCGCCGACCTCGCGCATCACGTAGAACGGCGCGCCGATGACCTCGGGGTCGGCGCAGAACCCGAGCGGCTCCGGCACCGGCACCGCGGTCGGCGCGAGCGCCGCCAGCACCCGGTACTCGCGGGCGACGTCATGCGCGCGCGGCAGCAGCGGCCCGGCCGGCGGGCGGCGCAGGATCAGCGTCCCGCTGCCCAGCGGCAGCCGGTACGTGAGGTTGGACAGGCCGCCCGCGATAAGCTCCGGCGCCCACCGGCCGCAGACGTCCGCCTCGGGCACGTGGCGGCTGAGCCAGCCGCGGACCGCGGCGGCGGGCAGATGGGCCAGGTCCGCCGGCGCGCTCACCGAGAACTTCCCGAGCACATCACGGGCGATGAGGATCTTCATGATCTCGGTCGCCCCGCCGTAGATGGTCTGCACGCGCGCGTCCACGTAGGCGCGGGCGATCGGGTACTCGGCCATGTAACCGTAGCCGCCGAACAGCTGCAGGCACCGGTCGACGACGCGCTTGTGCACCTCGGTCGCCCACCACTTCGCCTTCGCGGCATCGACCGCGGTCAGCGTGCCCTGGTTATGCGCCCGGACGGCGTCGCGGACATAGAGCGGGTGACGTCAACCTCCGTCGCGATCTCGGCGATGGTGAACTGGACGCTCTGCTGGGCCGCCAGCGGCTTGCCGAACGCGTGCCGCTGCCGGACGTGGTCGGTAGTCCAGGCCAGCGCCGAAGCCGCGGCGGCGAGCGAGGTCACCGCGATCGACAGCCGCTCAAGCGGCAGGTTCTCCATCAGGTGGACGAAGCCCCGGCGCGGGTCGCCCAGCACGTTCTGAGCCGGCACCCGCACGTCGGTGAAGAACAGTTCGGCGGTGTCCTGCGCCTGCAGCCCGATCTTGCGCAGCTTGCGGCCGCGCTCGAAGCCCGCGGCGTCCCGCTCGACCACGAACAGGCCGAACGGCGGCGGCCCGGCGCCGGTGTCCGACCCGGTCCGGGCGACGACGATGACCAGGTCGGAGTGGATGCCGTTGGTGATGAAGGTCTTGGCCCCGTTCAGCACCCAGTCGCTGCCGTCCGGCTGGGCGGTGGTAGTGATGCCCTGCAGGTCGCTGCCGGCCGACGGCTCGGTCATCGCGATCGCGCCGATCAGCTCGCCCGCGCACAGTCCCGGCAGCCAGCGTCGCTGCTGCTCGTCGGTGCCCAGGCGCAGCAGGTAGGGGAGGAAGACGTCATCCTGGAGCGCGAAGCTCGAGTTCAGGCTGGCCGCGCCGACCGCGCCGAGCTCCTCGGCCAGCACGCAGCGGAACCGGTAGTCGCCGGTGCCGCCGCCGCCGAGCCGCTCGGGGACCGCGAAGCCGAGCAGGCCGTGCTTGCCCGCGGCGAGCCAGGTGGCGCGGTCGATGATCCGCCGCTCATCCCAGTCCTCCTGGCGCCCGGCGACCTCGCGCTCGACGAACTGGCGCACGGCCGACCGGAAGGCCTCGTGCTCAGGGTCAAAGAAATCCCGGTCACCGTGCATGGCAGCCCCTTCGGTCCGGCGCTCGCGGTCCGCGGCCGCCCGCCCGGGCGATCACGGCCGCACTCAGTCTATCTAGCGCTCGCTAAGTTAGGAAGAAGATCAAATTCTTCGGATGGAACGGACGGTTGCTCCGCCCCGCCGGTCACCTGGGCCCACTCAGCCGCCAGCGCCTTCCCGGCGGTCGCGTGCCCGGTCCGCTCACCGGGGCACCGCCGGAGATCCCGCCTGCCGGGCGGTCGCTCGCTCGCTCTCCGCTTGGACGCTTTCCTGGAGCAGCCGCTTGGAAACCTTGCCGGTCGGCGTGAGCGGCAGCTCGGCCGCGGACATGACCGCGACGGTGGTCGGCGTCTTGTACGCCGCGGCGCGGCCCGCCATCCAGTCGCGCACGTCGCGGATGAGCGCCGCGCGGGCGCTGGCCGGGACGGCCGAGACGAGCACGCAGCCGACCGACTGGTCGCCTTCCGGCGTGGCCAGCCCGAAGACGAAGGCCTCGTCGACCAGCTCATGCTGCACCAGCAGCGACTCCACCTCGGCCGGGGAGATGTTGATCCCCTTGACCTTCATCATCTCGTGCCCGCGGCCGATGTAGTGCAATCGCCCGTCGGCGTCGAGCCGTCCGATGTCGCCGGTGCGGAACCAGCCGCCGTCGGCCAAGGCGGCGGCCGTCACCGCGGGGGCGTCCAGGTAGCCGCGGGTGATGGCGCCGCGGATCTGGATCTCCCCGGACTCACCAGCTGCCGCGACGGCGCCGTCCGCCACGATCCGCAGCTCCTGGGTGGGCAGGACCCGGCCCTGCGATCCGGTCCGCACGGCGACCGGGTCGTCGCAGGCGGTGATCGTCGAGTGGCCGTAGCCCTCGGTCAGGCCGTACGCGTTGCACACCTGGCTGACGCCGAGCACCTCGATCGCCAGCCGCAGGTCCTCGGCCGTCGCGTTGGCGGTTCCCGTGCGCAGCCCCGAGATGTCGAATCGGGCCAGGTCGGGATGGGCGGCGAGGGCGCGGGTAATCGGCGCGACCGCGTAGTAGACGGTGCACCGCAGGCGCTCGATGAACTCCAGCGCCGAGCTGGCCTCGAACCGCTCCTGCAGGCACAGCGTCGCCGCGTGGGTCAGCGCGTTCGGCAGCGCGTTGGCGCAGCCGAAGACGAAGAACAAAGGGGAGGCGAACCAGAACCGGTCGTCGGAACGAATGCCCTGCCGCTGGCCGATCGCGTGCGCGGTCAGCACCAGCCCGCGCTGATGCAGCCGAACCGCCTTGGGCTCGGCCGAGCTGCCGCTGGTAAAGATGAGCAGCGCGTCATCGGCGGCGGCCACGGGCGCGCTCCGCAGTGTGCGCAGCGAGTCTGCCAAGCCAGACCCACCCACTCCATCAAGTGCGATCCCATCACCCGCAACCCCGCCACCCGCAACCCCGCCACCCGTCACACCGCCACCGACACCACATGCGGCGGAAGGGACAAGCCGGTCGGCCCGGCAGCGCCCGCCGGCCACAGGAATGAGCCCAAGTACCGGTCCCGCCCTCGGCGCTCGGCCACGGCGGCCGCGTACCGGGCGGTGGGGAGGCCGAAGATCTCGTCCTGGGTGATGATCACTCGCAGCCCGGCCCGCTCGGCCACCGCGAGCAGTTCGTCCTCCCGGTACCAGGTGTTAAGCGGTACCACGGTGAGCCCCGCCGCGTGCGCGCCGAGCAGCGTGGCGCACCAGCGGATCCCGTTGGGCAGCAGGATGCCGAGGCGCTCGCCCGGGCGCAGGCCGAGCGCGGCGAACCGCCCGGCCAGCCCGGCGGCCAGCGCGGCCATCTGGCCGTAGGTCAGCTCCCCGTCCTCGGCGATGACGAACAGCCGGCCGGGGCAGTCCGCGGCGACGGCGGCCAGGACGGCCGGGGTGGTCAGCGGGGCAACTTGCTCGAACCGGTACACGGCGCGTCCTCCATCGCTGGCGGCCAGGATTATTTCTTAACACAAATGTTGATCCTATTCAACATCGATGTTGACGTCGGTCCGGCGCGACGCCACACTGAGGAGGCTGGCACGCTGATAGGAGGGCGGATGGCCGCCGTTGAACTGACCTCCGTGGACGACGGGGTCCTGCAGATCACCCTGCGGCGCCCGCAGGCGCTGAACGCCCTGAACTACCCGATGGTGCTCGACTTCCTGGCGGTGCTGGACGAGGTCGAGTCCTGCGCCGGCCTGCGGGCCGTCATCCTCACCGGTGCCGGCCGGGCCTTCTGCGCCGGATTCGACCTGCGCGGCTACGGCGACGAGGAGCGGCTGGCGCAGCAGGGGCAGGTCCGGGGCCTGCTTAGCCTGGCAGGACCAGATCGCGACCATCCCGGTCCGGCTGCACCAGCTCCCGGTGCCGGTCATCGCCGCGGTCAACGGGGCCGCGGCCGGGGCGGGCCTGTCGCTCGCGGCGGCGTGCGACATCCGTCTCGCGGCGGAGGGTGCCATCTTCTCCTGCGCGTTCCTGCGCGCGGGGTTCACCGGCTGCGACCTCGGCTCGTCCTGGCTGCTGCCGCGGATCATCGGCGCCGGGCGCGCGCACGAGCTCATCCTCACCGCACGCCGCTTCGACGCCGCCGAGGCCCTCGCGATCGGCCTGCTCAGCCGCGTCGTCCCGGCCGAGTCGCTGCTGGCGTCGGCGCTGGCCACCGCCACCGCGATCAAGCAGAACCCGCCGCTGTCGGTAGCGCTCACCAAGCAGGGCATGTGGGTGGCGCTGGAAACCCCGGCGCTGGCCGCGACGGTCCAGTTCGAGAACCGCCAGCAGGTGCTCAGCGCGCTGACCGAGGACCAGCCGGAGGCCGCGCTCTCCTTCCTGGAGAAGCGCCCGCCGCGCTACGCGAACCGCTGACCAGAGTCCGGAACCGCTGGCCAGTGCCTACGGGGCCAGCGCCTACGGGCAAGGGCCCGTCACTGACGGGCCCGTCCGGCGGGTCAGCTGGTCGTCCGGCGGGTCAGCTGGCGTCCGGCGGGTCAGCTGGCGTCGGCGGCGTCGCTGGCCTTGGCCCCGTAGCCGTTGAGGAAGATCTCGGTGAAGGTCTTCGAGATGTCGTCGGCCGACCACTTGATCCCCGGCCGGTACCACCGGTGCATCCAGTTGATCATGCCGAACAGGGCGAGCGAGCACACCTCGCTCGGCAGGTCGGCCCGGAGGGTGCCGTCACGGCGGCCCTTGTCCAGGATCGAGCGCACCAGGGACTCATACCGGCGGGTGCGCGCGATGACGTCGGTCGCCCACTCGGTCTCCTGGCGGGCGATGCGGCCGAGGTCCTCCATGTACACGGCGATGTGCGGGTAGTTCTCCGCGTAGGAGGTCACCATCGACTCGATCAGGGTGCGGATCTTGTCAGCGGTGGACGCGCGGCTGCGCTTGATCGCCTCCGCCGCCCGGACGTCCCGGGCGAGGACGTCGCGCACGATCTCCTGCAGCAGTTCTTCCTTGCTGCCGATGTAGTAATAGAGCGAGGCGCGGTCGGTGTTCAGCGCGTCCGCGATGTCGCGCAGCGTGGCGGCGTCGAAGCCGCGCTCGCGGAACACCTGCGCGGCGGCGAGGATGATCTCCTCGCGCCGGGCGATGTATGCCGCGCCGCCTTCCTCGAGGGCGGCCTTGCGCCGAGCCTCGATGCCGCTCTTGGCCATGCAGACTGCCTCCGCCGGAAATGTCAATGTTGAAGTTGATCACGTATCGGGTTGACAGAGCAAACATTATCACCGCCTTCGATCGCGGCCGGGGCACAACGGCCGCGTTGAGGTCGGGCCGGCCGCCCGTTGACGCGTCAGGAAGCGAAGAAGAGCGCGGCGGCGTTGCCCGCCACGAACTTGGTGAAGCGGCCTTGGTCCCTGAAGGGGAGCTCCCGGGCCTCGCGCAGGCAGCGCTCGTGCGTGAGCAGCGGGTAGTCGCTGGCGAACATGATCCGGTCCTGGCCGCGGGTGTTGGCGTAGTCGATGATCGCGCGGGGGATGTGTTTGGGCGCGATCGCCGAGCTCATGTAGTGCACGTTGGGCCACTTGACCATCAGCTTGACGCAGGTGTCGACCCAGGGCTCGCCGCCGTGCTGCAGCACGATGGCCAGGTCGGGGAAGAAGCAGGCCACGTCGTCGACCGGCATCGGGTCCTGGTACTTGCCCGGTACCCGCGGGCCGGGGAAGCCGACGTTGAGCCCGACCGGCACGCCGAGCTCCGCGCACTTGGCGTACACCGGGTAGCAGGCCGGGTCGTTGTAGTAGAGCCCGGTCTGCAGGCCCATCATCCGGATCAGCCGGTAGCCGTCGGATCGCACCAGCTCCTCCACCAGGCGGACGGCCCGCATCCCCTGGCGCGGGTCGACCACGTGAGACAGGGCGAAACGCTCGGGGTGCTTGTCGCGCGCGGTCGTGATCCACTCCCGGTCGCCCTCGGCGGTGTAGCCCGAGCAGAGCACGCCCCTGGCCACGCCGGCCTCGTCCATCTCGTCGGTCAGCTGTTCCAGCGTCGTGCCGCGCTCCATCCGCTCGCGCAGCCCCGGGAACAGGTACGTCACGTCCATGCCGTCCAGCGCGGGGGTGATGTTGGGATTGATCCAGGCGTCGACGACGCCGCTCGGCAGCTCGAACATGCCCGGATTCTACGTTCGCGTTGACTCTGCGGTCAACACTGGTGATGACGGCGAGAGCTTGCTATGATGCCGTCAACACAAGAGTTGACAGACGGGAGCCGCTGCGGGATGCTCTGCTCGCAGAGGCAAATCGAGCCGTCTCGTATGGAGGTTGGCGATGAAGTTCCATCTCATTCAGCCCGGCATGATCGGCCGGAAGACCGACATCGAGAAGGGGATGGCCGGTCAGGACAAAGCGCTGTACCAGCGGTACCTCGAAGAGATCCGCGGTTACATCCGGCTGGCTGATGAGCTCGGCTTCGCCAGCTACGGCCACAACGAGCACCACCTGCAGATCGAGGGGTTCGAGATCACGAACCACCCCGGCATGTTCAGCCTCTTCGTCGGCCTGCACTCAAAGCGGCTGAAGGTGGCCACCCTCGGCTACGTGCTCCCGACGCACAACCCGGTCCGCGCGGCGGAGGAGATCGCCACGCTCGACCACATGCTCAAGGGCCGCCTCCTGGTCGGCTTCACCCGCGGCTACCAGAGCCGCTGGGTCGGCTCCTACGCCGCGGTCCCCGGCGTCAACGCGACCACGCCCGACCTGGCCAAGAGCCGCGACGAGGTCGACACGATGAACCGCGAGATCTTCGAGGAGTCGCTGCAGATCGTCAAGAAGGCCTGGCTGAACTCGACGTTCAGCTACGAGGGCAAGTACTGGCAGTTCCCGCCCAAGAGCGGCCTGACCGGGCACCCCGCCTACGAGAAGTACGGCGCCGGGATGGGCGACGACGGCATGGTGCACGAGATCGGCATCGCCCCGCGCCCCTACCAGGACCCGCACCCGCCGCTCTACGGCGCCTTCGCGCACAGCATGCGCACGATCGACATGTGGGCCCGCGAGGGCGGCAAGCCGATCGTGATGGCCAACCAGATGGAATTCTGCGAGGCCCTGTGGGACCGGTACATCAAGAAGGCGGGGGAAGCGGGCCGCGACGTGAAGCGCGAGGACGCGGCCGCGTGGGGCGGCGTGCTGATGCTCGGCGACAACCCCGACCGGCTGGCCGAGATCAAGGCCGACCACGACTGGTACTGGAACACCTTCTTCCTGCCGTTCGGCCAGGGCTACGCGAACTGCCTCATCGGCAACGCCGACCAGGTCTCGCGGCAGATCGAGGATGCCCAGAAGCGCCTCGGCTTCACCGAGATGTGGGTGCAGTTCGGCCAGGGCCACCTGGACCCGGAGGAGAACGCCGAGGAACTCTACAAGTTCGCCAACGAGGTCATTCCCCGGTTCTCCGACAAGGCCGAAGACGGGACATGGGTCTGAACCGGCGACCAGCGCCCGGCCGGGGGAGCGCGAGCCGATGAGCCGGACGCCGCGGCCCGCGCTCACCCGTGACGACCGGGGCGTCGTCACCCTCACCGTGGACGACGCCCCGACCCGCAACGCGCTCGGCACGGCGGCGTTGCTGGACATCGACCGGGCCCTCGCTGACGTGGCGGCCGACCCGTCGGTCCGGGTCCTCGTCTTCACCGGCGCGGGCACCGTGTTCTCCTCCGGCGCAGACCGCTCGGAGCTGGGCGACCCGGCCCTGATCGAGTCCTCGACCAGGCTGCTGACGCAGATCCTGGCCCGGATCGAGGAGTCACCGGTGCCGGTCGTCTGCCGGGTCAACGGCGCGGCGATCGGCGCGGGACTGGCGATCGCCGCCGCCGCCGACATCGCCATCGCGGCCGAGGACGCGTTCTTCGTCCTCCCCGAGGCCCGCTTCGGCCTGGTGCCGGGCCCCGCCGCGGCCGCCTGCGTGGCCCGGGTGGGGCAGACCGCCGCCCTTGACCTGATGCTCACCGGGCGCCGCTGCGGTGCCGCCGAGGCGGGCCGCCTGCACCTGGTCGCCCGGGTGGTGCCGCGCGGCGAACTCGACGCCGCCGTCGGCGCGGTCATCGCCGACCTGCTCGCGGGCGATGACGCGGCGCTCGGCGCCACCCGGCGGCTCGTGCGGCGGCTCGGCGGTCCGGGCATGGGGGAGCGGCTGCGGATAGCGCGCGCGGCCGCCGCACCCGCGGACGAGGGCGGCGAGGCAGGGCTGGCCATGGCCGCGCTGGGCCGCCCGCACCGGATTGACGGCGTCGTCGAGCACGGTGACCACCGCGGCCGGGCGCTCGGCTTCCCCACCGCGAACCTCAACTTCGACCGGTTCGCCGCCCTGCCCGCCGACGGCATCTACGCCGGGCGCGCGCTCGCGCTGGATGAGTGGTGGCAGGTCGGTGACGCAGCGCCGATCGGCGCGGCCGCCATCTCGGTCGGCACCAACCCCACCTTCGGCCGGCGCCAGCGCCGGGTCGAGGCGCACATCCTCGACTTCGACGGCGACCTGTACGGGCGGCGGGTCGGCATCGAGTTCACCGCCCGGCTGCGCGGCATGGTCAAGTTCGGCGACGCCGCCGCCCTGATCGCGCAGATGAAGCTGGACGTGGCCCAGGCCCGCGCGATCCTGCTGGCCTTACCAGGCGGCACTTGCCAGGCCAGGACGCCCGCCTGGACTACCGGCCGCCGAGCAACGACTCGCCCAGGCCGGACACGGTCGGCTGCTTCTCCAGGCTCGCGATGGCGGCGACAGCCTCGTCCGCCGCGGCGGGCTCAATCCGGCCGCGCACGTTGGCCCGGAACTTGTGCTCGAGCTCGTCCCATGACATCGGGTCGGCCAGGCTGCCGCGGTTGACCAGCTGCTCGCGGTCGATCGTGCGGCCGTCGCGGGTCAGCACCCGGATCCTGGCGCCGTTGGCCGGCAGGTCGGCCGTCGGGTGGACGTGCACCTTGTCACGGAACCGGGCCAGCCGGGCGACGGACTCGTCGGTGAACGTGCCCACGGTCACCTCGCCGTCGGCCAGCGCCGCCGCCATGTTGTACGGCAGCGAGAACTTGCCCTCAAGCGGCGTCCGGGCCCACGGGTAGACCAGCACGTCGTTGAGGTTCCGCTGCTCCAGCCAGACGTCGAGCCGGGCTACGTCCGGCTCGCCGATCCCGTTCTCGCGCAGCAGGCCGACGACCGCGTCGATCGCGTAATGGTTGGCGCCGCAGCACGGGTAGGCCTTGAAGACCAGCCCCTCCTCGATCGCGTAGGAGTCGCCCAGCCCGTCGAGCACGACCGCCAGGTCGCCCTCGCCCCGGCAGATCACGTCGTGCCAGCCGAAGCGCTGCTCGAGGACGTCGGCCGACGCGGTGAAGCCCGACTGCGCCAGCAGCGCCGCCTCGATCCCGGACCGGTTGGCCAGGCCCGCGTGCAGCGGCTTGGTCATCGTCCCGAAGTTGGCGCGCAGCCCTCCGGCCTGGGAAGCGGCGATGCCGAAGGCGTTGGCGGTGGCGTCGGCGTCCAGCCCCAGCAGCCGGGCCGCGCCCGCGGCGGCGCCGAAGACCGAGTACACCGATGGCTTGTGGTACCCGGCCGCGTACGGGCCGAGCCTGGTGTCGGTGTACATGGTGGTGAGCCGGTGCGCGACCTCGTACGCGACGACCAGCGCGTCGATGAGGGCCTGGCCGTCCGCCTGGACCTGCTCGGCCACGGCGAAGACGGCCGGCGCGATGGCGACGCTGATGTGCCCCGCGCCCAGGCCGATGTCGTCGTAGTCGAGCGCGTGCCCGGCCGTGCCGTTGACCAGCGCGGCCAGCGACGGGGCGAGCCTGGTGCCGCCGCCGAGGACCGCGGCCGGCCCGGCGGCGCCCTGCGACCGGGCGTACCGCAGCGCCAGCTGCCCAGGCTCCTCGCCGGAGCCCGCCACGATGACGCCGAACAGGTCGAGGACGGCCTGCTTGACCACCTCAGCCGCGCGCGGCGAGGCGCAGCCGGCCGGTGCCTGCCCCACGAAGGCGGCAAGTTCCCTGGTGACGCCGACTGCCCTGGTGACGCTGGCCATCAGGCCTCCTGGTTCGCTGCTGAGCGCGGATCCGCTGATGCTCTGCCCGCTGACGTGGCCCCTTCGCCCGCTGGCGGAGACTCTCCGCCCGCTGCCGCGGATTCAAGGTGCGCGCGGACGAAGTCGCCGGACGGGTCGGTCCAGCCGCTGCGCTGTGCGTACGCCATCGCCAGCTGGAAGCGCTCGTCCCAGGTGCAGCTGCGCGGCTGCCGGGCGAACGCGCGGAGCGCGCCAATGTGCAGCCACGCGTGGCCGTCCTCGACCCGCCCCAGATCGCGCTCGCCGAGCAGCAGGGAGGCCTGCGCGGGGAGCAGCCCCGCAGTTCGACGCTGAGCGCCTTCAGGTTCTCCGGTTCACCGACCGTCAGCTGGCCGGCCGCGCCGTCCACGATGAGTTTCACCTCAGATCACGCCCTCGTCCGCTAGCCGGGTCATCTCCGCCTTGCTCAGGCCGAGCAGTTCGCCCAGTACCCACTCGTTGTCCTCCCCGTAGCAGGGTGCGCCGCGGTTGACCGGGCCGCCGATGTAGGCCGGGGTCGCGCTGAGCTTGACCGGGAACTCGGCCACCGGCCAGCGGCCGATCTTCGACCCCTCGACCTCGGTCAGCCAGTTCAGGTGGGCGAGCTGGGGGTCGCGCTCGCAGCGGTCGCCGGCCGTCTGGCAGACGCCGGCCGGGATGCCGCGGGTCTGCAACTCCTCCATGAGCTGGTAGGCGTCCCGCTCACGGGTCCAGTCCTCGACGCGGCGGTCGAGGTCATGCTGGCCCGCCAGCCGGCTGGCCAGAGTCTCGTAGCCGGCCGTCCACTCCTGGCCGATCAGGCCGGCCAGCGCCGACCACTCGGCGTCGGTGGTGCAGGCGATGGCGAGCCACCGGTCCTGTCCGGCGCAGCGGTAGATCGCGTGCGGGGCGGCCGACCGCTGCGGTGAGTGGTTGCCGGCCCGCTGCGGCGCGCGCCCGGTCGCCGACCACTCGAGGATCGCCCCGCCGCTGATGTAGATGCCGGACTCGGTCTGGGACGCGTCGATCCACTGCCCGTTGCCGGTACGGTCGCGGTGGTAGAGCGCCGCCAGCATCGCGGTGGCGAAGCTGTAGGCACCGATCCAGTCGAGGTAGGAGTACCCCCAGCCGGCCGGCATGGCCGGCTCCGGCAGCCCCGACATCTCCGACACGCCCGACAGTGCGGCGGCGACCGGCCCGACGGCGCGGAGCCGGCCGTAGCGGCCGGCCGTGCCCATCCCGGACTGCTGCGCGTAGATGATGTCGGGCTTGATCCGGCGCAGCTCGTCGTAGCCGAGCCCCCACCGGTCGAGCACGCCGGGGGAGAAGCCCTCGGCCACCACGTCGGACAGCGCGATGAGCCGCCGGGCGATCTGCAGCCCCTCGGGGTGCCTGACGTTCAGCGACAGGCCGCGTTTGCCCGCGTTCTTGTTGTTGAACTGCCCGCCCATGCTGGGGTCGGTCACCCCTGGCAGCGGGCCGGTCGCCGTCTCGCGGGCCGCCCGGCCGCCGACCGGGGCCATCGCCGCCATCCGGGTATCCGGGCTGTCCTTCCACTCCACCTTGATGCACTCGGCGCCGAGGGCGGTGAGGAAACGGGTGCCGCCGGCCGAGGCCAGGAACCAGCTGAAGTCGAAGATCCGGATACCGGCCAAGGGCATCGGCTTGCCGAGAGCGGAAAGCGCCGAGTGCGGGTCCGGGGTCCGCGAAGCTCGTGGCACGGTCGTCGCCTGCGCTGTTAGGGTCGCGGCCTTCCGTTCAGACAATTCGGTTGTGATCTGCTCGGTGTCCTCGCCCAGCAGCGGGGCCCGGCGGCCGGTGACCCAGCCCGGCCCGGTGGAGAGCCACTTCTTCACCGCATAGGTCAGGCTGCGGCCGAGCTCCGGATGCTCGACCTCGGCGAACGTGCCGCGGGCCTGCCAGTGCTCGTCGGCCACGTTCTCGTGCGGCCTGCGCAGCGGGGCGCACATGACGCCGGCTGCCTGGGCTTCCAGCCACGGCAGGGTGGCGTAGCTGTGCTTGCGCACGAACCGCTGGACCAGGTCCATCAGCCGGGCGCTGCGCTCGCCGACCGCGGAGCTGCCGGGAATGGCCCGCTTCCCCGCCTCCTCGGCGTCCGCGCCCCCGATCTCGCTGGCGATGCCGTGGCCCGCCAGGAAGGCGGCGACCTGGGCCTCGTTCCTGGCCCCCATGAGCATGGTGAGCAGGTAGCGGCCGTCCTTGGTCTGCGCGATCGTCGGCACCGCCGAGACCTTCTCGGCCGCGTGCCTGGCCGTCTGGCGCAGCAGCGGGCTGCGCCGCATCACCCAGTTCATCAGGTCGAGCTCGGTGCTCTTGGCCACGGCCTCGTGCACGGCGCAGGACAGGTACTGGCCCCGGCCGGTGCGCTGACGGCTGAAGACGGCGGCCAGGATCCCGATGACGAGCTGCTCGCCGGCGATGATGTAGGAGTGCCACGCGGCCGGCGCGATCGGCGGCAGGTCGTAGCGGCCGTCCGGCAGCGGGTCGTAGCCGCAGTTCATGACCGGCCCGCCGAGAGCCAGGTGGACCAGGTCGTTGGCCCGGTAGGACGCCCACGGCCCGTCGTCACCGAAGGGCGTCATCCGCGCGATGATCAGATTCGGGTGCCGGGCGAGCAGTTCCTCCCGGCTCAGCCCGGGCAGGCCCGCCAGCAGCGCCTCGTCCGCGCCGGACAGCAGCAGCACGTCGGCCGAGGCGATCAGCGCGCGCAGCGCCTCGACGTCGGCCGGGGCCGTCCGGTCGATCACAACCGAGCGCTTGCCCCGGTTGTGCTGCCAGAAGAAGAGAGACGACCCGGGGTCCTGGTCATCGCCGGCGAAGGGCCCGATCCGCCGGGTCGCACTGCCCTCGGGGGGCTCGACCTTGATCACGTCGGCGCCGAGGCCCGCCAGCTCAAGCCCGGCGTGCGCCGCCAGCTCGTCGGCTATCTCGACGACGCGAATGCCGTCCAGCACACCGGTGGGGTCCGGCGCCTGCCGGCTGCCGCCTTCCGAAGACATGCATGATCTCCTCTGGGCTGACGGGGTCCGTCCCTCGTGGTCCGGCGTGCGCCGACCGCCATTGCCACAGTAAGAGCGTCAGGCCGCCCTAGTCAACGTCAGTGTTGGATGTGCTGGTCATCACTCTCCCCGGCCGGCCGATCATCCAACACGAACGTTGACTGGACGAAGGCCACGGGCTAACGTCAGGCGAATATGGCCCTGGTACGCGGAGAAGGGATCGCCATGACCGCACCTGTACTGGACACCGAGAAGGTTGGCATCACCCGGACGCTGGCCGAGTACCTGACCGGTCTGGAGTACGGCGATATCCCGGCCGACGCGGCCGAGCTGCTGAAGATTTTCACCCTGGAAGCGGTCGGGCACATGGTGAACGCCCACGCCCAGCCGGTAAGCAGGCTGCTGGTGAACTACACGAGGGAACTGGGCGCCGCCCGGCAGGCCTCTGTCATCGGCTCGGACCTGAAGACGTCGGTGGCCGAGGCCGCCTACGTGAACGGATCGCTGGCGCACGCCGACGAGCTTGAGTCCTACGGCACGCTGCCCGGCACCGGCCTGATCCCGCCGATCGTGGCCGGCCTGGCGGCCGGGGAGTACCGCAACAGCTCCGGCCGGGACTTCATCACCGCCGTGGTGGCGGGCATCGAGATGCAGGGGCGGCTCGGCATGGCCGGCATCGGCGCCTGCGACCGCGGCTTCATGGGCATCTCGCTGGTGGGGGTCGGCGCCGCCGCGGTGACCGCCGGGCGGCTGTTCGGCCTGGACGTGAAGCAGATGCAGAACGCGCTGGGCACCGCGCTCCCGCTCGGCAACGGCAGCACCCGCGGCTGCGGCTCGATGGCGCACGTGCACGAGGCGGGCGTGCCGTCCCGCAGCGGGGTCTTCGCCGCCCAGCTCGCCAGCCAGGGCTTCACCAGCTGCGAAGACTACCTCGACGGGGCCAACTCGTGGGGCATGCAGTACGCCGGCGACACCGGAAAGCGGCCCTACAACGAGGCCAAGCTGACCGAGGGCCTCGGCGACCGCCTCTTCCTGCAGTTCTGCGGCGTCTCACCCAAGGAGTACGGCTCCTGCGGCCTGACCCACCAGACGATCTTCGGCACGATCGAGATCATGCGCGAGAACGGGATCGGGCCCGGCGACATCGCGTCCATCGAGCTCATCGTCCCCCCGTGGGCGGACCGGATCGCGTCCTACCGCGAGCCGGAGAGCGGCGAGCAGGCCAAGTTCAGCATCCGCCAGGGAGTCGCCGGCCTGCTGGTCGGAGGCATCCCCGAGCTGCCCTACACGCACGCCTTCACCGACGACGCCGCGCGTGATCCCCGCTACGTCGAGGCGCGCAGGCGGGTCAAGCTCACGGTGATCGAGGGCGGCTCGAACGTGCGCGGCTTCGCCGACCAGACCGTGCTGGCCACCCTGACCGACGGCCGGGTGATCACCAAGGTGGTGCCCAGCCTGGAGGCCGTGTCGCACACGCTGGACGAGCGGATCGCGATGTTCAGGAACACCGTCACGCGCCTCGGCGGCCGCGCCGACCAGCTCATCGACGTCGTCATGAACCTGGAGAAGCACTCGGTCCCCGAGATCGCCGCGCTCACCAGCTGAGCCAGGCGCCCACCGACGGCAAGAATCAGCTGGCCGCAGGAATCACCTGGCGACAAGAATCAATGAAATGAAACAGGAGCACACACGATGGCGGTAACCAGCGAGCTGCTGGACGGACTACGCGCCCTGGTGGTCGGCGGCGGCGGCAAGGGAATCGGCGCCGCGATCACCGAGGGCATCGCGGCGGCGGGCGCGGACGTGGCGGTGGCGGACGTCGATGCCGCCCGGGCGGGGGCGGCGGCCGACAGCGCCGCCAGATACGGCCATAAGGTGGTGCCGGTCGTCGCTGACATCCGGGACCCTGAGAGCATCGCGCGCATGGTCACCGAGGCCAGCGAGGCGCTCGGCGGCCTTGATGTCGTGGTCACGGTCGTCGGCGGGCTGATGGCGTTCGGCGTGCCGTTCAACCGCCTGGACGAGGTGGGCGACGACCAGTGGGACTTCGTCTTCGACGTCAACCTGAAGTACGTCTACCGCGTGCTCAAGGCGGCGCTCAAGGTCATGACCGCCCAGGGCACCGGCGGCTCGATCGTCAGCATCGGCTCGGACGCGGGAACGGCCGGCCACGGCTCGCCCAACATGGCCGCCTACGGCGCGGCCAAGTCGGGCCTGGCCCACCTGGTCATGACCATCGCCGCCGAGTACGGCCCGGCCGGAATCCGGATGAACATGGTCTCACCCGGCCCGACCGAGACCGGCGCCACCTCGGCCCTGTCGCCCGAGCACATCGCGGGCATGAACGCCGCTATCCCGCTGCGCCACCGGGGCAAGCCGGAAGACATCGCCAACGCGGTGATCTTCTTCGCCTCCCCGATGTCCAAGCAGGTCACCGGCCAGATACTGGGTGTCGACGGCGGCGTCAGCATCCAGTCCCCGATGCCCGACCTGTCCGGCATCGGCAACAAGTAGGCGATCGCCCCAGCAAAGGGTGCAACTCGGGCCACCCAGGGGCGCTCTCTCACCAGGCTTTGCTGGCATAGGACCACTTCCGCCCGCGAAGCTGCCGCCTCGGTGGCGTGCGGCGCAGGTCGGGACCGCGGGACGGATGAGGCGGAGCCACGCGTGCGTTCCGTATCGCGATTTTGGCTGCTAGGCGTCGCGCCAGGCCGCCTGCCTGGCGTTGGCGTCGTAGGAGGCCTCGTCGCCCCAGGACCAGCGCCGCCGCGGTATCCAGCCGCGGATCCGCCAGCCGCCGGCGGTGCGCAGCAGGTCGAAGCGGTAGTCGTTGCCGTGCGCGACCAGGTTGCCGCCGGAACCGGCCGCGGACGGCAGGTGCACGTTGACCGAGTGCGCGAGGCAGACGGCGCGGTCGCCGTCGAGCGTGACCTGGTGGCCCGCGATCAGGTGCTGGGTGGTGAGCCCGACCCGCACCGATCCGAGCGCGCGCTTGAGCTCGTCGCGGGTGAACAGGTAATCATCGAGGTAGCCGCCGGGGTCGAAGCCGGGCGACGCGACCTGCGCCAGCGTCGGCATCGAGACCGCGGCGTCGAAGAGAGCGTCGAGCCCATCCCACTCCTCGTGGTCATAGCACCAGTGCACGCGCGTGCAGACCTCGATGATCTCCAGCTTGTCGGCGATGGCGGCAAGGTCGGTCATGGTGGCGGCCTCCGGGTTGTCAGCGCTTGATGGGGATGACGCGACCGCCAGGCAGCGTGCCGTAGACCAGCGTGGCCAGCGCGGTGTCGAGCGCCTCCGCCGTCCACGGCTCAGGACTGCTCACCGACGTGTCTGGTGACCACGGCAGCCAGCGGCGGACGTCGGTGCCGGTTATCTCGAAGATCTGCCCGCTCAGCCAGCAGGCCTGCTCAGAGGCGAGGTAGGACACCACGTTGGCGACGTGCCAGGGGTTGTCCCTGCTCGGGTCGCCCGGCTCGAACTGCCCGGGATCAGGCAGGCCCTTGGCCGCGGCGTCCATCCGGGTGGCGGCGTGCGGCAGGATCGCGTTCACCGTCACGCCGAGGCCGCGCAATTCAAGCGCGGCGCCGAGCGTGAGCGCGGCGATGCCCGACTTCATCGCGCCGTAGACGGAGAATTCCCGCACGCCGCCAGGGACGCCCGCGCTCGAGGAGGTCGCCACGATCGCGCGGTGCGCGCGGTTGCCCGCCTCGTGCTCGTTCTGCCAGTGCGCGGCCGCGTGCCTGATCAGGCCGAACGTGCCCTTGAAGAGCACGGCGAGCTGGTCGTCGAGGTCCTTCTCGGTCACCAGGGCGATGGGGCTGCGGCGCACGATGCCGGCGTTGGTGACGACGATGTCAAGCCGCCCGAACTCGCTCAGCGCCTGCTCGACCAGGCCGGAGGTGGCCTTCCAGTCCGACACGTCGCCGCGGTTGGCGACCGCGCGGCCGCCGCCCGCGGCGATCTCGCTGACCACGGTGTCGGCGGCCCCGCCGCCGACGTCGTTGACCACCACCGCCGCGCCCTGCCCGGCCAGCGCGAGCGCCTCGGCCCGGCCGATGCCATTGCCCGCTCCGGTGACGATCGCAACCTTGTTCCGGAAGTCGCCCATCGGTGACCGTCCCTCCTGGCGGTAGCCGTAGTGACCTTATATACGCCCGCCCGCCTCGCAGTCAACACAATGGTTGATTAAAGCCGAGGTTAGTCAACACAAGGGTTGACGTGCCGAGATGAGAGGTGCGACACTCCTGGGAGTGCTGCCCAGGTGGGCCGCATTTGGCGGGCGCTATTTTCACGGATAACGAGGTGGCCGGGCTATGTCGGATCACTTTCCGATGTCTGCGGTTTCTGACGTGGCGGAACCGGGTGCGGGAGTCGGCGACCCCGGTGCGGCGGCGCTCGAGGTGCACGGGCTGTGCAAGACGTTCGGGGCGACCCGGGCGCTGCTGCCGCTTGACCTGCGGGTGGAGCGGGGCGAGGTGCACGCGCTTGTCGGCGAGAACGGGTCGGGCAAGTCGACCTTCATCAAGCTGCTGTCGGGGTATCACCGGCCGGACGGCGGCCAGGTGCTGGTCGGCGGGCACCACCTGGCGCTCGGGTCGGCGGCGGCCTCGCACGCGGCCGGCTGCCGTTTCGTCCATCAGGACCTCGGCCTGATCGCGTCGGAGACGGTGCTCGACAACCTGTGCGCGGGCACCGGGTACCCGACCACCTGGGGGACGATCAACGGGCGCGCCGCTCGCGCCGCGGCGGCCGAGGACCTGGCCCGGGCCGGGGTGGAGCTGAGCCCGCGCCGGGTGGTGGGGACGTTGTCGCCCGCCGAGCAGACCGGGGTCGCGATCGCGCGGGCGCTGCGGCGCAGCGACGGCGGCGGGCCGCAGCTGCTGGTCCTGGACGAGCCCACCGCGCGGCTGCCCGACCGTGAGGTGGGCGTGCTGCTGGCGCTGGTCCGCTCGGTGACCAAGGCCGGGGTCGCGGTCATCTACGTCAGCCACCGGATCGATGAGGTGCTCGAGGTAGCCGACTCGGTCAGCGTGCTGCGGGACGGCCGGAAGGTCGCCTCCCGCCCGGTCGCGGGCCTCGACCACGCCGGCCTGGTAACGCTGCTGACAGGCGACGAGGTGGAGGAGGCGGACGTGTCGGCGCACGCACCCCCGCCGGCCGGCGCACCGGTGCTGCTCACCGTCGACGGACTTAGCGCGGGGCGCATACGCGAGGTGTCGTTCGAGGTCAGGCAGGGCGAGGTGGTCGGGATCGCGGGCATCACCGGGTCCGGCCGGGAGACGATCCTGGCGGCCGCCTTCGGCGGTGAGTCCCGGGAAGGCGGCGCGGTCCGCGTCGCCGGGCAGCTGGTCGAGGGGCGGCCCGACCGCGGTGTCGCCGCGGGCCTGGCCTACCTGCCGCCGGACCGCCGCAGCGCCGGGGTGGGCGGTGAGACCGCCCGGGAGAACCTGGTGCTGGCCGCGCTCGGCGTGCACTGGCGCTGGCCGAAGATTTCGCGCCGGGGCGAGCGGGCAGAGACCCGGGGCTGGTTCGGGCGGCTGAACGTCCGCCCGGCGGCCGGCATCGAGCAGCCGCTGTCGAGCTTCAGCGGCGGTAACCAGCAGAAGATCCTGTTCGGCAAGTGGCTCCGTCTTGCCCCCAAGGTGCTGCTGCTCGACGAGCCCACGCAGGGGGTGGATATCGCCACCAAGGCCGCCCTGCACAAGGAGATCCTGGCCGCGGCCGATGCCGGGGCCTGCGCCGTCGTCAGCTCCTCCGACGCGGGAGAGCTGATCGCGGTCTGCCATCGCATCCTCGTCATGCGCGACGGGCGGATCGCGGCAACCCTCAGTGGAAAGGACAGGACCATGGCCAACTTGACCCGCGCGTCCCTGGGCACCGGCGCGGGACGCCCGTCATGAGCCGGCTCGGGCTTGACCGGTTCAGCGCGCTGTACCTGGGTGCCGTCTTCATTATCATGTTCGGCATCTGGACACCGAACCTGTTCCTGACGATGTCCACCGTCGACACGGTCCTGTCGTCCCAGGCCATCGGGGCGATGCTCGGGATCGCCGTCATCGTGCCGCTCGCGGCGGGGGTATTCGACCTGTCCATCGGCGCGGTCGTGAACCTCACCGCGGTGATCGTCGCGGTCTTGATGCAGCAGCACAACTGGAACATGTGGGCCGCGATCGCGGTGGCGGTGGCGGCGGGGGCCATCATCGGCTTCATCAACGGCTTCATCGTGGTCAAGCTCAAGGTCAGCGCGTTCATCGCGACGCTGGGCACCGCGACCATCATCGGCGCGGTGCAGACGATCGTGGCCAACCAGACTCAGCCGCTGCAGCCGAACTCGGCCCTGTGGCAGAACCTGACCCAGTACGAGATCGGCGGGGTCCAGGTGATCGTGTTCTACCTGCTGGCGATCGCGCTCTTCTTCTGGTGGCTGCTCGACCACACCCCGGCCGGCCGCAAGATCTACGCGGTCGGCGGCAACCCCGACGCCGCCCGGCTGTCGGGTATCAACACGGGCAAGTGGACCTGGATATCGCTCATCATCTCGGCCACCTTGTCCGGCGTGGCCGGCGTGCTCTACTGCTCGCTGTCCGGCCCTTCGCTCACCTTCGGGGCCGCACTGCTGCTGCCCGCCTACGCCGCCGCCTTCCTGGGATCGACGCAGCTGCGGCCGGGGCGGTTCAACATCTGGGGCACCATCATCGCCGTCTACGTCCTGGCCATCGGAATCCAGGGGCTGCAGTACGTTACCGGGGTGCAGTGGCTGGGGGACATGTTCGACGGGGTCGCGCTGGTCGTCGCGGTCGCCTTCGCGGCGCTGTCGCCCGGGCTGCAGTCCCGGCGCAAGCGGGCGGCGGAAGCCGAGGGCGGCGCCGAGCGGAAGACACCGGAACCGGTGGCAGGCTGACGGCTAAGGAGATAGAGGCAGATGGAGATGGGACGGCTGCTTGAAGGGCGCCGGGTGCTCGTCGTCGGTGGCGGCGGGGCCGGCAACGGGCGGGGCATCACCCGCGGGGTCGGCGCGGCGGGCGCGCGGGTGGCGGTGGTCGACATCAATCCCGAACGCGCGCAGGAGGCCGCGCAGGACGTCAAGAACGGCGGCGGGGACGCGCTGCCGCTGGTCGGCGACGTCCGCGTCCCGGCCGAGGTCGACCGCCTGATGGCCGAGGCAGCCGGCTGGCTGGGCGGCCTCGACTCGCTGGTGACCGTCGTCGGCGGCTACTCCCTGTTCACGCCGTGGACGCCGCTGGCCGACGTGACCGACGATCAGTGGTCCCTCATCATGGACCTGAATCTCACGTACGTCTTCCGCTTCACCCGGGCCGCGCTGAAGGTCTTCGTCAGCCAGGGATCCGGCGGCTCCATCGTCAGCATCGGCTCGATCTCCGGCAACGTCAGCAGCCCCTATGGCGCCGCCTACGGGGCGGCCAAGGCGGGCCTGGTCAACCTGGCCAAGTCGGTGTCGGTGGAGTACGGGCACGCGGGGATCCGGATGAACGTGGTCTCCTGCGGGGTGATCGCGACCGAGGCCCAGCAGGCGAACTACCCGGGCGGCGGCGGCCTGGCCGAGCGCATCCCGCTCGGCCGGCCGGGCAAGCCGGAGGAGATCGCGGCGGCGGTAGTCTTCCTGGCCTCGCCCTACGCGTCCTACATCAGCGGGCAGAACCTGACCGCCGACGGCTCACTCACGTCCCGCTTCCCCCTCCCGCTGCCAGGCATCCCGCCGAACGTGGCCGGTTAACGCGCGAGCCAATTGCCTGACCGGCGAAGTCACGGTCCGTTCCATCTCCCGGTTCTGAGATCCTTTCGCCGAACCCTAAGCCGCGGGACACTGGCCGCCGATGCGGCGGGTCGCGGCCGAGGCCGAGGCCAGCAGGGCCTCGATCAGCCGGGGGCTGCCGTCGGTGGGCGCGCCGTAGCCGAAGATGGTCAGCGCCAGCGCCACCTGGCCGTCGGCGGCGAAGACGGGGGCGGTGATCTGCCGGACCAGGCCCAGCGTCTGGGCCGACAGCTCCGGCGGGTCGTAGGACAGCTGCGGGATGAGGTCGGACAGCGACGTCTGCTCCGAGGCCGGCTGGTGCGCCATCGCCTCCAGGGCGGAGGCGAACTCGCGCTGCGCGGGCGACAGCAGGCCGAGGGAATAGCCGCGCTCGCGGACCAGCCGCAGTGCGCCGCGGTGCTGCTCCCAGGCGGCCGGGGCAGCATGGCGCAGCCACCGCTCCTGCTCCTCATCGGTGTCCCAGGCGGCGAAGATGGAGCCGCTGGGCGGCAGGTAGGGGAGCCGCTGGCCGACCGGGGTGGTCGCGTCGATGCTGTCGCGCGAGTAGCCGGCGCTGGCCACGATGATGACCTCGTCCCCGATGCGCGCGCCCGCCAGGCAGCGGCAGCGCAGGTCCTTGGCCAGGTCCTCGAGCAGCGGGCGGATCAGGTCGACGTAGCGCAGCGGCGTGGTCAGGGATCCGCCGGCGTCGGACGCGGCCAGCGAGTGCGGCGAGAACCGGCCGTACCCGCCCTGGAAGAACAGCAGCGGCAGCCCGGGCCGCTGCACGTCGAGCTCGCGGACCCGGCCGAGGACGAGGACGTGGTCGCCCGCGTCCTGCACGGTCTCGATGTCGCAGTCGATCCAGGCGACGACGCCGTCGATGATCGGCGAGCCGGTCTGCGCTGCCCGCTGGAAGCCGACCTGCTCGAACTTGTTCCCGGCCTTGGCCGAGAAGGTCCGGCAGATGTCCTCCTGGTCGGCGCCGAGGATGTTCACGCAGAAGGCGCCCGCCGCCGCGATCCTGGGCCAGCTGGTCGATGACTTGGCCGGGTAGAACGCGATCAGCGGCGGGTCGAGGGAAACCGAGGTGAAGGACCCCACCACCATGCCGCACGGGCCCGCGTCCGGTTCGTTGGCGGCGACGACGCAGACGCCGGTCGGGTACTGGCCGAGAACACGTCGGTACCAGTCCGGCTCGATCGCGCGAGTGCCGGTTCCGATTCCGGTGGCAGTCATCGTCATTACCTCCTGCGGCTCCACCGACATCCTCTCAGCTCTCATCTTGCGCGTCAACGTTGAAGTTGACTGTGACATTGGGCGTATTCCCGGCTGTGTGAGCTGACAGTCAACATTGGGGTTGACAACTGACTTCGCCGGGATGCACTCTGAGTGCGGCTGCGGGGATCGGCCCGCGGCAGGCTGGGCGGATGCGCTGGAGACGGAGACTGAGTTGGAATTCGGATTGCTTTACGAGTGGCAGATGCCGGTCGGCGTGTCGCGGTCCGATGAGTCGCGTCATTTCCTGCAGATGATGGAGCAGATCAAGCTGGCCGAAGAGGTGGGCTTCACCTCGGTCTGGTCGGTCGAGCACCACTTCCTTGAGTCGTTCTCGCACGCGTCGGCGCCCGAGGTGCTGCTGGCGTGGATCGCCGCCCAGACCTCGACGATCAGGATCGGCCACGGGGTGCGGCTGCTGCCCTACCCGTACAACCACCCGATCCGCGCGGCCGAGCAGGCCGCGACGCTTGACCTGCTCTCGCAGGGGCGGCTGGAGTTCGGTACCGGCCGGTCGGCCACCGCGGCCGAGCTCGGCGGGTTCGGCATCGACCCGGCCGATACCCGCGAGATGTGGCGGGAGTCGCTTGAGCTGATCCTCAAGGCGTGGCAGGAGCCGGTGGTCGAGCACCACGGCAAGCACTTCGACCAGGTGCCGCGGCCGATGGTGCCCAAGCCGCTGCAGACCCCCCACCCGCCGCTGTGGATGTCGTGCACCAGCCCCGATTCGCACGAGCTGGCCGGGGCCATGGGCCTGGGGCTGCTCTCCTTCACCCTCGCGCTGGCGTTCCCCGAGGTCGCCGCCCGGATCGCCCGGTACCGCGAGCGGATCAAGACGGCCGAGCCGATCGGGGGCTTCGTGAACGACCAGACGGCTGTGTTCACCATGGCTCACTGTGCCCCCACGAGAGAACTGGCACGTCAGCGGGCTGAGGCTGGCGTCATGCGTTATCAGCATGATCAGATAGCAATGCTCACCTCTCTGATCCCAGAGCTAAAGGCGGGCAGCTCCTATGACTACTACGAGCGATTCGTCGGCGTCGACTACGAGAAGTTCACCTACGACTACCTAGACAGCCGGGACATGATCCTGGTCGGGGACCCGGACCGCTGCATCGAGCTGGCCAAGCAGTACGAGGCCATCGGCGTCGACCGGCTGCTGCTGTTCGTGCAGTACAAGGACATGCCCCATGAGCACACGATGGACTCGCTGCGCTTGTTCGGCAGCGAGGTCCTGCCGGCCTTCCGCCAGGCACCACCCCGCTAGAACCCCCGTCTCTTAGCCCCCCCGCGTCTACGAGGAGGTAGGCACATGATCGAGCTCGCCACGATGGCAGCGAGACTCGCGGCCCGCAACGCCAGCGCGCCGGCACTCATCGACCCCAACTCCGGCACCACCCGCACCTTCGGTGACCTCGGCCGGCGCACCGGCCAGCTATCCGCCGCTCTGTTCGAAGAGCTGGGCGTCCGGCCGGGCGCCCGGGTGGCGGCGATGGCGCGCAACTCCCTGGAAATGGTGGAGCTCTACCTCGCCTGCGCCCGCACCGGGGCCATGCTTTTCCCGCTGAACTGGCGCTTCTCCGCCACCCAGGTGGCCGACGCGCTGCGCGAGGCGGCGCCCACGGTTGTCTTCTACGATGCGGAGTTCGCCGATCTGCTGGCCCCGGTCCGCGGCGCGGTCGAGGCGGCCTGGATCGAATGGGCCACCGCCAAGGACACCGAGTACGAGGACCTGCTGGCCCGGGTCGCGGCCCGCGCCGACGGCATCAGCGCCAAGCTGCCCGACCCGGCGTCGCTTGACCACCAGCCCTACCTCGCGGTCTCGACCGGCGGCACCACCGGCGTGCCCAAGAGCGCGGTGCACACCCAGTACACCTACGGCGCCTGCACGCTTGACTACCTGTCGGCCGCGCGGATCGCCGACACCGATGTCTACCTGATGCTCGGCCAGTTCTTCCACGTCATCGGGTACATGTCGCTGGCCTACCTGCTGCGCGGCCGTCCGGTGGTGATCACCAACTTCGAGACCGACGGCATGCTCAGCTTGATCCGGGCCGAGAAGGTGAGCGGCTTCATGGCCATCGCGACCATGCTGCCCCGGCTGATCAGCGCGTTCGACCGGGATCCGGGCCCGACGCCGTCGATGCGGCTGGTCGAGTACGGCGGCGCGCCGATGGGGGCGGACACCATCCGCCAGGCGGGCGAGGCCTTCCAGGCCGACCTGCTGCAGGCCTGGGGCATGACCGAATTCGGGCCTGGCAGCTACCTCGGGCCCGAGGCGCACCGCCGGGCGCTCAGCGGCGAGCGCCCCGAACTGCTCGGCTCGTGCGGGAACGCGGCCCTGCTGAGCACGCTGGCGGTGCTCGACGAGCACGGCCGTCCGGTCCCGCGCGACGGCAAGACGATGGGCGAGCTGTGCCACCGCGGCCCCAACAACATGGTCTCCTACTGGAACAAGCCGGGGGAGACGGCCCAGCTGATGCGCGACGGCTGGATTCATTCGGGCGACGCTGCCACCTGGGACGATGAGGGCTTCTGCTACATCGTCGACCGCATGAAGTCCATGATCATCTCCGGCGGGGAGAACATCTTCCCGAGCGAGGTCGAGCGCTGCCTGGGCGACCACCCGGAGATCGCCGAGGTCGTCGTGCTCGGCATCCCCGACCCGCAGTGGGGCGAGGTGGTCAAGGCGGTGATCGTGCGCACCAACGGCTCGGCGCTGACCGAGGAGCAGGCCGCCGCCTACGTCAGCGAGCGCCTCGGCTCTTACAAGAAGCCGAAGGTCGTCCAGTTCCTGCCGGAACTGCCGATGACCCCCACCGGCAAGGTCAACCGGGCGCTGCTGGTGTGACTGGGCCGAGCCGATGAGCACGGACGGGATCACCCGCCATATCCGGCCGGGTGACGTAGTGGTAGCGGGCCAGGTGCTGGGCGAGCCCACCGCGCTCATCGAGGAGCTGTTCTCCCGGGCCGACGAGCTGGCCGGGGTCACGCTGTTCGTCGGGATGAGCGTCACCGGCGTGCTGACCCGGGTGCCGCCCGGCATCGGCCTGGTCTCCTCGGTCGGGATGGCACCCAACTCCGGCCTCATCGCCGACGGGCGGATGCGGCTGGTCCCCTGCCACATGTCCCAGCTGCCGTGGCTGCTGACCGAGGGGCCGCTGCGGGCCGACGTGGCGCTGGTGCTGCTCAGCCCGCCCGACGCCGACGGGTACTGCAGCCTGGGGGTGACCTCCGACTACGCGTGGCCCGCGGTGCAGGCCGCCCCGGTGGTGCTGGCCGAGATCAACGACAACGTCCCGGTCATCGCGGGCGACACCCGGGTGCACGTATCGCGGCTGGCGTACTCGGTGCGGACCAGCCGGCCGCTGCCGGAGTACCACCGGGCCGCGCCCACCGACCTCGAGCGGCGCATCGCCGGGCACGTGGCCGGCTTCATCAGGGACGGCAGCTGCCTGCAGATCGGCATCGGCCGGCTGGGCGAGGCGGTCCTGCAGTCGGTGGCCGGCCGGCGTGATCTGGGCGTGCACGCCGGGATGGTGGGCGACACCATCCTGGAGATGATGCGGGACGGGGTCATCAGCAACGCCCGCAAGGGCAGCGACCGGGGCCTGGCGGTGGCGGGGTCGGTGCTCGGGTCGTCCCGGGCGATCGCGCTGGCGGCGCGGGAGCCGAGCCTGCGGATCGTCTCGATCGCCCAGACGCACGACCCGGCCAGGATCGAGGCGCTGCCGGACTTCGTCTGCGTCAACTCCGCCCTCGAGGTCGACCTGCTCGGGCAGGTCAACACCGAGACGGCGGGCGGCCGGTACGTGGGCGCGCTCGGTGGCGCGGTCGACTTCCTGCGGGCCGCGGCGCGGTCACCGGGCGGGCACTCGGTCGTCGCACTGCCGGCCGCGACGTCACGCGGCCGCCCGCGCATCGTGGACCGGGTCGAGACGGTGTCCGCGCTCGGCGCCGACGTCGACGTCATCGCCACCGAATACGGGATGGCCGAGATCCGCGGCCGGTCAACCGCCGAGCGGGCGCGGGCAATCATCGAGATAGCGGCGCCGGAGCAGCGCGAGACGCTCCGCGCCGCCGCGGCGAAGGCAGGTCTGGGATGACAACGACGGGCACGGGCAAACTGGCCCGGCTGGCGAGCGGGTACGGGCTGCTCGAGGGGGCCCGCTGGTACCCCGAGCAGGGGCTGGTCTTCTCCGACATGACCGCGGGCGGTGTGTACCGGCTGCCGCCTGGCGCGGCCGGCCCCGAGACGCTGATCCCGCATCGGAAGGCGATCGGCGGCCTGGTGGCGCACGCCGACGGCGGCTTCGTCGTGAGCGGTCGCAACGTCTCGGTTAAGGGCGACGACGGCGCCACCACGGTGCTGCTCGAGGCGGCGGGCGACGAGCAGTTCTTCAACGACATCACGGCCGACGGACGCGGTCGGCTCTTCGCCGGCTCGATGCCGAAGAACGCCGGCTCGGCGAGGGCGGCCGGGCGGCTGTACCTGATCGACCTCGACGGGTCCGCTGCCGTGCTCGCGGACGACGTGCTCATCTCCAACGGCCTCGGCGCCGACCCGGCCGACCGGCTGCTCTACCACGTGGACTCCGAGCGCGGGACCGTGTGGCAGTTCGAGCTCGACGCGGCCGACATCGGCGGCTCGCGGCGGGTCTTCGTCTCCACCGGCGAGTACGACGCGCTGCCTGACGGCCTCGCGGTCGCGGCCGACGGGTCGGTCTGGGTCGCGCTGGCCGGCGCCGGCCTGGTCGTCGGCTGGGACGCTCGCGGCGCCCGCCTGGCCGAGATCGGCGTCCCGCACGCCCTCGTCACCTCGGTCTGCTTCGGCGGCCCCGGGCTCGACACGCTCTACATCCTGACCGGCACTGACGACGAGCACCCGAACCCCGACGGCGGCTCCGTCTTCAGCCTGGACGCTGACCGGACCGGCCTGCCCGCGCCCGTAGCGCGCGTGCGGCCCTCCTAGGACCGGGCCGTCCGTGATGAGAAAGCCAAGATCAAGATCCTTTTGCCCGAACGGTCGCGTGGTCCCACCCAAACAGTCCGCTCGGTGTAAGGAGTGGTCACGCCGGGCACGCGTCGGTTAGGTCACCCGACTGCACCAGCAGGTTCGCGCCCGCAACGGCCGCCGGGACCTCGACGAACGTCGGGACCTTCGTCGTCCAGGCCTGCTTGCCGTTAGACAGCCGGTACGCCGTGACCAGGGCCGGGGAGTCCGGCTTGGTCACGTTACCGACCACGACGGCGTACGCGCCTATCCGCAGAATCTGCGCGAATGACGTCACTGAGGCTCGCACGGCCCAGCGCACCGACCCGTTGGCGGCACGCAGGTCTATCAGGTTGAACCGCTCGCCGCCCTGGTAAAGCAGATCGGTTCCGGTGTCGAGCGGCGGCGCCTGGCCGCCCTGGTAGACGACGCGCCAGCGCACCCGGCCGGTCTTCGGGTCGATCAGGAACAGCCGGGACGGGATTTCGGTCGAGACGGCGATCCCGCTCGGCCCGGAGGTGACCGAGTCGATCGGGCTGGCGGTGGTGACCGTCCACCGGGTCCGCCCGGTCGCCGGCGACAGCGCCGTCACCCGGTTGGCGTTGGTCATGACCACGAGGCCCGAGGCCAGCTGCGGCTCCGGTTGCGGCGGCATTCCGGTCCGCGTCCACAGTAGCCTGCCGGTCCGGGAGCTGAACCCCAGGAGTTTGCCTGACGTCTGCCCGTGGACGGCACCCGCCGGGTCGATCACCACGCCGCCGACCGCGAGCGGGCCGGAGGAGTTCCCGCCCGCCCTGCCCCAGCGGACCTTGCCGGTCGTCAGGTCGACGACCGTGAGCGTGGCGAACCCGTATGTCATCGCGAGCCCGCCGTCGCCGGTCAGCGTTAGGTCGCCGGTCTCGCCCTGCTTGCCCAGCGCGAGGGACCAGCGGACGGCGCCGGTCGCCGTGTTCAGCGAGAGCAGCCGCGAGGCCGAGCTGACCTGTCCGACCAGCACGATCACGTTGGCGCGATAGTGCCACAGGCCGTACACCTGCGCCGAGTAGGACGACAGGGGTCCGTTCCCGACCTGCGGGAAAACTCGCTTCCACAGCCGGTGCCCGTCACTCAGGCGCAGCGCGTACACCGCGTTCTCCTCGGCGATGATCGCGATGCCCCCGATCACCAGCGGTCGCAGGGCAACTCCCTGCTGCGTCGGGTCGGTGGGCAACCGGACCTGCCAGGCCACGTTTCCGGCCGAGTTCACGTCGTCGATCCAGGCCCGCCTGGGCGGGAACGGGCCGCAGCCCGTCGAGGCCGGGGCGGCCGCCGCAGCCGGACTGATCGCCGCGGCGGGCAACGCAGACGCGGCGTGGGACGTGGAAGGGTCGGCGCGGCAGGCCGCCCCGCAGGCCGCCGCCCCGAGCAGGCCGATCGCGACAAAGCCGAATACGATGAGCTTCCTGGTCACGCTACTTCGACGCGCCGGGCCGGCGATTCAGTTCCGCCAGTGCCCGCGACGTCACCAGCGGCGCGGGTGCGGCGCTGACGGTCTTCAGCGGGTCAGTTCCACGGTGACGCCGAGGCGCTTGGCCAGCAGGTCCGCACGCTCGCGGTCCTGGGTGCTGAACGCGCCTGCCGCGCGGGCGAAGCGCAGGTGGTGCAGCGCGCCGCCCAGCGGCAGGCCGTCCTCGCGAACCAGTTTGATCCGCTTGCCTCCGGGCCAGGTCAGCTCGGCGGACTCGGGGCCGGCCGCTTCGAGTCGGCCGTCAAGGACGTCCCGGAACAGCCGCACCGCGCCGTCAAGGTCACTGACGTGATGCTCGATCAGGTCCAGGCGGGTCGGCGGTCCCGGCGGGCCCAGTTCCTGCGGCGGGACGGACGTCGGTGAACCGGCCTGCTGAGCGATCTGGATGACGATCCCATGCGCGTTACGCGGGTGCAGGAACGCCTCTTTCCACGCCGGATTCGCCGTGTTAACCCCGACTGGCTGGATGCCGAAGGCCTCGATGCGGTTCAGTGCGCTCTCGAAATTACTGACAATAAAGTTGAAGTGATGTGGTCCTGCGCCGCGAGCGGCCAGGAAACGCTCGAGAAAGGCCGCGTCCGGACCGCCGGTGGGTGTCAGCAGCTCGATCTTCGGGCCCGCGGCGAATTTCAGCTGCCCGAACCAGAAGCCGGGGGAGTCGCCGCCGTAGGCCCATGTTCCGCCCAGGATGCCGCCGAACAGGTCCCAGCCGTCAGCTAGGGCCGACGTGCCGACAGCGAGATGATCGAGGATCGTTGCCATGGGATTTCACATTACGGCCAGGACCGCCCGAAGCCGTCGATCGGGCCGGTTACAGCGTGACCACGATCTTGCCGTGGACATGGCGTCCGGCCTGCAGCGTGATGGCGTCGCGGATCTGCTCGACCGGAAAGACCGCGGCGATCGGCACAGTGATCGTCCCGGCCGCGATCGCATCGGTGATCCGGTCCAGGGCATCCGGCTCGGCGTCGATGCCGCCGGTGGGGCGCACCCGCCGGGCGGGTTGGGGCCAGCGGCGACCGTGGAGATCCGCTCGGCGGCAGGCCGAGCGCCAGCGCGTCTCGGCCGTCTCGGTGCCGAACAGGTCCGTGGCCGCGGTCACGCCGCCGGGGGCGGCCGCCCTTACCCGGTCCGCGAGCCCAGGGCCGTACGCCACCGGCTCGGCCCGAGCTGTCGCAGGAACTCGAAGGTGCCCTCCGAGGCCGTGCCGATCACGGTCGCGCCCGCGAGCCTCGCCAGCTGCACCGCGAACACGCCCACGCCGCCGGCCGCGCCGCCGATCAGGACGGTGTCGCCGGACCGCAGGCCGATGGCCGCCAGTGCGGCCGCGGCGGTGGCGCCGGCCACCGGAAGCGTGCTTGCCACCTCGTCGCTGATGCCATCGGGCGTGTGCCAGAGTGCCTCGGCCCCTTCGGCGGAGGCCTTGACGGTCACGAAGTCGGCCACTGCCCGGCCCAGCGCGCCGCCGTAGGCCCGGTCGCCGACGGCGAAGCCAGTGGCACCGCGGCCGACTTCGTCGACCACGCCGGCGAAGTCGTATCCGAAGCCGGACGGCAGGGTGAGGCCGAATTGCGCCGCCGCCTCGGGCCGTGAGGCGAGGAGCCAGTCCATGGGGTTCAGCCCGGCGGCGGTCACCCGGACGCGGACCTCACCCGGGCCCGCGACCGGCTCAGGAACATCTCGCAGCTGCAGTACCTCGGGGCCCCCGAAGGTCTCATAGATGACAGCTCGGCTCATGGCGGTCCTCCAGCAGGCAAAGTGATGGTACTTGGTCCCATTGCGATCCACGATACACCCCTGACGGGACCAAGTGCCGTACGCTGTTCCCATGGCCCGCTGGCAACCGAACGCATCCGAGCGGCTCGCCGTGGCCGCCCTCGAGCTGTTCGCGGAGCGGGGCTACGAGAGCACCACGGTGATCGACATCGCGCAGCGCGCTGGGCTGACCAAGAGCACCTTCTTCCGGCACTTCCAGGACAAGCGCGAAGTACTCTTCGGCAACGGCACGATGAACGGACTGATCGATGCGGCGATAGTGGCCGCCCCTGCCGCTGCTACGCCGCTTGAAGCGGTGGCCCACGCCCTCGACGCGGTCGGGCGGGAAGCCTTCAGGCCCGACCGCCGCACCGTCGTCGCCCGCAGACGGGCGGTGATCGCGGCCAACCCCGAACTGCAAGAGCGCGAAGCGCTGAAGGGCCTCGGCCTCACTGCGTCAATGATCGACGCGCTCAGACGGCGCGGCGTTCCCGACCTGCCCGCGTCCGTGGCCGCGGAGCTGGCCGCGCTCGCCTGGAAGATCGCCTACGAGCGCTGGAGCGACCCGGCGGGCGGCGACGACTTCGGCGAAATCGCGCGGCGAGCACTCGGCGAAGTGCAGGCAGCCAGCGCCCTGTGCTGACCAGTCACCCGGCCCGTCAGCCGGCCTCGGCCAGATGCTCGGCGTCGCGCAGCAGCCGGGGCACGTCCGCGCCGAGTGCGCGCGCGTACGGGGAGTCGACGTCGTGGCCGAGGTAACGCGCGTACGCGCCCTCGACGATCGCCGCCAGCTTGAAGAACGCCAGCACCATATAGAAGGTGAGCGCGCCGGTCGGCCGTCCGGTCAGCGAGGTGTAGTAGTCGGCCAGCGCCCGCCGTCCGGGCGCGCCGGGCAGCCGGGTCAGGGCCTGCACCCTCCCCATCGCGGCCGGCCGCGGCCGGTCGGCGCCCCAGAAGCCGAGCAGCAGCCCGAGATCGACCAGGGGATCGCCGACGGTGGCCAGCTCCCAGTCGATGATCGCGCTGACCCGGGCCGGCGGCCCCGCCGCGATCAGGCAGTTGTCCAGGTGGAAGTCGCCGTGCAGGATCGCGGGCGCGCCCTGAGCCGGGCGGTTGGCCTCCAGCCAGTCGCCGAGCTGGTCGAACAGCGGCAGGTCGCGCACCCGGTGCTGCTCGTACTGCCCGCGCCAGCGGGCCACCTGGCGTTCCAGGTAGCCAGCCGGCCGGCCGAAGCCACCGAGCCCGGCCGCCTCGAAGTCCACCCGGTGCAGCGCCGCCAGCGCCTCGACGGCGGCCCGCCCCACCTGCCCGATTGTCGCCGCCGGGGGCCAGCCGTCCGGCCAGCGGTCGGTCAGCGGGTAGCCCGGGCAGTACTCCATCAGCAGGCAGCACCGCTCGGTCACCTCGCCCGGGGCGGCGAAGGCGATCGCGTGCGGCGCCGGGACCTGCTGGCCGGCCAGCGCGGTCAGCACCCGGAACTCCCGCCCCAGGTCGTTGGCGGTCGCCGAGATCGCGGCGGCCGGCGGCCGGCGCAGGATCCAGCGGCCCGACGGCGCCCGCAGCAGCGCCGTCTCGTTGGAGTTGCCGCCGCTGATCGGGTGCATCGCGAACGGCCCGGCGGTGCCCAGCTGCGCGGCCAGCCAGTCGCGCAGCGCGGGCTCCGGCGCCGCGGCGGCGGCTTCCGGCGTCTGCTCCCCGGTCATCGGGCGGCGTACTTGCGCAACTCCAGCTTCGCGACGACCGTGCGGTGCACCTCGTCCGGCCCGTCGGCCAGCCGCAGGTAGCGCTGCAGCGCGTAGGCCTGGGCGAGCGGGAAGTCCTGCGACAGCCCGGCGCCGCCGTGCACCTGGATCGCCCGGTCGATGACCCGGGCCGCCATCTGCGGGACCGCGACCTTGATGGCGGAAATGGCGCCGCGGGCCGCCTTGTTGCCCGCGGTGTCCATCAGCCAGGCCGCGTGCAGGGTGAGCAGCCGGGCCTGGTCAATCTCGATCCTGCTGTCGGCGATTGTCTCCTGGACGACGCCCTTGGCCGCCAGCGGGCCGCCGAACGCGACCCGGTCCCGCGCCCGCAGGCACATCAGCTCGAGCGCCCGCTCGGCCGCGCCGATGGAGCGCATGCAGTGGTGGATCCGGCCGGGGCCGAGCCGCGCCTGGGACATCGCGAAGCCGCCGCCGACGGTGCCGAGCAGGCTGTCGGCCGGCACCCGGACGTTGTCCAGGACGACCTCGCAGTGCCCCTCCCGGTCGTTGTAACCGAAGACGGTCAGATCCCGGATGATGTTGATCCCGGGGCTGTCCAGCGGGACCAGGATCATGCTCTGCTGCTCGTGGCTGGCCGCGCCGGGGTCGGTCTTGCCCATCACGATGCCCAGCTGGCAGCGCGGGTCGCCGGTTCCGGAGATCCACCACTTGCGCCCGTTGATCACCCAGTCATCCCCGTCGCGCTCGATGCGGGTCTGGATGTTGGTCGCGTCCGAACTGGCCACGGCGGGCTCGGTCATCAGGAAGGCCGAGCGGATCTGCCCGGCCAGCAGCGGCCGCAGCCACCGCTCCCGCTGCGCTTCGGTCCCGAACAGCGTGAGCAGCTCCATGTTCCCGGTGTCGGGGGCCGAGCAGTTCAGCACCTCGGGCGCGATGGACGAGCGGCCGGTCAGCTCGGCCAGCGGGGCGTAGTCGAGGTTGCTGAGGCCGTCGGTCCACTCGGTCTTGTGCGGCAGGAACAGGTTCCACAGGCCGCGGGCCCGCGCCTGCTGCTTGAGCTCCTCCAGAACCGGCGGCTGGTAGTGCGGCGTGCCCGCCGCCCGCATCTGCTCGCGGTAGACCGGCTCGGCCGGGTACACCAGGTCCCGCATGAAGTCTTCGAGACGGGCCGCCAGCTCGGCGGCCTTGGGGCTGAGGGCGAAATCCACGGTGATCCTCCACGGGTGAGACGCTTTCGTGAGTGCTGGCGCGACGGGGCTGGCGCGACGGGGCTGGTGCGCGGGGGCCGGGTAACAGGGCGCCCATGCCCCCGTCCACCACCATCGCCGTGCCCGTCACGTACGACGACGCGCTGCTCAGCAGGTAGATGAGGGCCGGGTCGAGTTCCTCCTGGGTGCCGAACCGGCCCAGCATGCTGTTGGCCTCGACGTTCTCCCGCAGCACGTCGGCCCCCACCTCGGTCATCTCGGTCAGGAAGTAACCCGGGCACAGCGCGTTCACCCGGATCCGCCGGCGCCGCGACCACTGCTGGGCCAGGTCGCGGGTCAAGCCGAGCACGCCCGCCTTGCTCGCCGAGTAGGAGGCCTGCGGGAACCGCGGCGCGATGAGCCCGAGGACGCTCGACACGTTCACGATGGACGAGCCGGGCGGCATCACCGTCGCGCAGGCCTGCGCCATCCAGAACACCCCGTTCAGGTTGATGTCGATGACCTGCCTGAACTGCTCGCGCGTCTCCTTGATGGCGGAGCCCGCCGCGCCGATCCCGGCGTTGTTCACCAGCCCGTCGACCTGCCCGAACTCGGCCATGGCGAAGTCGACCAGCGCCGCGCAGGCGTCCGGGTCGGCGACGTCGGTCGGCCGGGCGCGCACCTGCGCGCCGCCGGCCGCGAGCTCGCCCGCCACCTCGTCCAGGCGCTCCGCGCGCCGCCCGGCGAGCACCACCCGGCCGCCGACCGCGCTGACGGCGCGGGCGAAACCGACGCCAAGGCCCGAGGTCGCGCCGGTGATGATGACGACCCGGCCATCGAGACGGAAAGCCTGCAGCGGATCCATCATGTCCTCCGGGTTGGGCGCGATTTCCGGCACCAGGTCCGGCCCCACGGGCGCCGCGGGCGGGACCTTGACCGCACAAGCGGTCAAGGATCACTATGCTACTTAGCGATCGCTAACTCAAGGCGATCGGCGGGGCAAATCCTCCGGGAGCGGGAATGCCGACTCAGCCGAGTGACGCCACCAGCACCGGACATCTGCTGTGCCGGGTCTGCAACAAGGGCTGCCCGCTGATCGCGGAGGTCCGCGACGGCCGGCTGGCCGCCGTCCGCGGGGACCGGGACAACGAGCTCTTCGAAGGCTACACCTGCGTCAAGGGACGGGCGCTGCCCGCCTTCGCCAACGGGCCCGGCCGGCTCTTGCGCTCGCTGCGGCGCTCGCCCGGTGGCTTCGAGCCGATCGCGGTGGCCACCGCGATGGACGAGATCGCCGCCCGGCTGTCGGAGATCCTCGGCCGCTACGGGCCGCGGTCGATCGCCACCTACTACGGGACGCAGCTGCAGAACGTCCCGGCGGGTGCGCTGATGCGGGCCTTCTCGGCCGCGATCGGGTCGGACATGAATTTCGCCGCGTCCAGCCTGGACAAGCCGGGCCGGTCTATCGCGTGGGCGATGCTGGGCAAATGGCAGGCGCCCCCGCAGGGGTTCTGCGCTCCCGATGTGGTGATGATGCTCGGGATCAACCCGTTCGTGAACGGGCTCGGCGGGATACCGGCAGGCCATCCCGGCCGGTGGCTGAGCGAGCGCCTGGGGTCGGGCATGGAGTTGATCGTGATCGACCCGCGGCGGTCAGACATCGCCAAGCGGGCCACGCTCTTCCTCCAGCCGCGGCCCGGGCATGACATCCCGATTCTGGCCGCGATGCTGAACCTGATCTTGACCGAACGGCTGCACGACCAGCGGTTCACCGCGGAGAACGTGCGCAACCTGGACGCGCTGGCCGGCGCCGTCCGTGCGTTCGGGCCGCGGCAGGTCGCCGCCCGGTCCGGGCTCGAGCCGGCCGACCTCGAACGCGCCGCCCGCGTCTTCGCCGGGCCGGCCGCGGCTACGTGGTGGCCGGCACCGGGCCGCACATGGCGGGCCAGGGGACGCTGCTCGAATACCTCGGGCTGTGCCTCGACACCGTATGCGGCCATTGGCTGCGGGCGGGCGAGGTGGTGCCGAACGGCGGCGTGTTCAGGCCGCCGGCCTTGCCGCGGGCGCAGGCGGCCGACCCGAAGCCGGCTTACGGGTTCGGCGCCCGGTCCCGGGTCCGCGGGCTGGGGATGAGCGCCGCCGGCATGCCGAGCGCGACCCTCGCGGAAGAGATCCTGATCGATGGCCCCGGCCGGGTCCGCGCGCTGATCAGCGCGGGCGGGAACCCGCTGGCGGCGTTCCCCGATCACGAGCAGACCTTGCGCGCCCTTGAACGCCTCGACCTGCTCGTCCAGGTGGACCCGTTCCTGTCGCAGACCGCGGAGCTGGCCGACTACGTGATCGCCCCGACAATGACGCCGGAGATGATCGGGATCACGATCAAGATCGAGTCGGCGCCGACCCAGTACGCGACCGGCTACGGCTACGCGGCCGACTACGCGCACTACAGCGACGCGGTGGTCGGGCCGCCGCCCGGCTCGGAGGTCATCGAGGACTGGGAGCTGTTCTACGGGCTGGCCCAGCGCATGCACTTGGGCCTGCGGGTGACCAACCAGGCGGGCCAGTCGATCCCGCTGGACATGACCGACCGGCCGGCCCCGGACGAACTTGTCGCCCTGCTCATGGGCGGCTCCCGGGTGCCGCTTGAGCAGATCAAGGCGCGCCCGGGCGGCGGGTTCTTCCCGGCCGACCCGCCCGTGCTGGTGGCGGACAAGCAGGACGGGTGGAGCGGGCGCCTTGACGTCGGCAATCCGGAACTGCTAGCCGACCTCGCCGGTCACGCCGCGCCCGACGCCGACGGGGCGGACGGCCGCTACCCCTTCCGGCTGCTGTGCCGGCGGATGGCCCACGTCGTCAACTCGTCGTACAACGCCCGGGTGGCGGCCGGGCACCCGGGACCGAACCCGGCGTTCCTGAACTCCGCCGACCTGATGGCCCTCGGGCTGGTTAAGGGGCAGGGGATCGAGATCGAGTCCGCGCACGGCACGATCGTGGCCGTGGCCGACGTCGACGATGGGCTGCGGGCCGGCTCGGTCTCGATGAGCTTCGGGTTCGGCGGGGCGCGCGACGCCGGCCAGCGTGATATCCGCTCCGTCGGCAGCAGCGTCGAGCGCCTGCTCAGCACCCGCGACTACTTCGACCCTTACTCCGGGCAGCCCCGCATGAGCAGCGTGCCAATCCGCATCCGGGCCGTCCCGCGGCCTTGACCGCAAGGGCGGTCAAGGCTCACTATTCACTTAGCGATCGCTAACTCAAGACGGTCGACATGGCGAAAATCCCCCGATGGAGGCCAGGCATGCGCAGCGCGGTCATAGTGGATGCGGTCCGTACCGCTTCAGGCAAGGGCAAGCCCGGGGGAGCGCTGTCGGGCAGCCACCCGGTCGAACTGCTCGCCGGTGTGCTGAGCGCCCTGGCCGAGCGGACGGGCCTCGACCCGGCGCTCATCGACGACGTCATCACCGGTTGCGTCGCCCAGGTCGGCGAGCAGTCGCTGAACATTGGCCGGCAGGGCGTGCTGGCGGCGGGCTGGCCGGAGTCGGTGCCCGCCACCTCGATCGACCGGCAGTGCGGATCGAGCCAGCAGGCGGCGCACTTCGCCGCCCAGGGGGTCATCGCCGGCGGCTACGACATCGCGGTCGCCTGCGGGGTCGAGTCGATGAGCAGGATCCCGATGGGCACCGCGGGCATCGGCCAGGACCCGTTCGGCCCCTCGGTGGCCGAGCGCTACCCGGACGGCCTGGTCGGGCAGGGCATCTCGGCCGAGCTGATCGCGGCCAAGTGGGGCCTGACCCGCGACGAGCTCGACGAGTTCTCGGCCCGCTCGCACCAGCTGGCCGCCGCCGCCACCGAGGGCGGGCTGTTCGCCGACGAGATCATCCCGGTCACGGTGACCACCCCGGACGGCGGCCAGCGGGTGCACACGGTCGATGAGACCATCCGCGCCAGCACGACCGCGGCCGGCCTGGCCAAGCTCGCGCCCTCGTTCACGAGCGAGGCGATGGGCCGCCGGTTCGGCCAGATCGACTGGCGGATCACCGCGGGCAACTCCTCGCCGCTGACCGACGGGGCCTCGGCCATGCTGATCATGGAGGAGTCCCGCGCCACCGCGCTCGGCCTGCGCGCCCGCGCCCGCTTCCACACCTTCGCCCTGGCGGGCGACGACCCGGTGCTCATGCTGACCGCGCCGATCCCGGCCACCGCGCGCGTGCTGGCCAAGGCCGGCCTGTCCATCGACGACATCGACGCCTTCGAGGTGAACGAGGCGTTCGCGCCGGTCCCGCTGGCCTGGCTGCGCGAGACCGGGGCCGACCCGGCCCGGCTCAACCCGCGCGGCGGCGCCATCGCCCTCGGCCACCCGCTCGGCGCCTCCGGCACCCGGCTGATGACCACGCTGCTCAACCACCTGGAGGCCACCGGCGGCCGGTACGGCCTGCAGACGATGTGCGAGGGCGGCGGCATGGCCAACGCCACCATCATCGAGAGGCTGTAGAGCATGACCGGGACCGTGCTGTACGAGCGTGACGGTCACGTCGCCCGGCTGACCCTCAACCGGCCGGAGGCGCTCAACGCCGTCAACGCGGCGCTGGCCGACGAACTGGGCGGGCTGCTGGAGCGCGCGGTGGCCGACGACGCGGTGCGGGCGATCGTCGTCACCGGCGCGGGCCGCGCCTTCTGCGCCGGCGCCGACCTCAAGGAGATCGCGGCGGGCCGGTCGATCGCCCCGACCGCCCACCCGGAGTGGGGCTTCGCGGGCCTGGCCCAGCACTGGGTCAGCAAGCCGCTGATCGCCGCGGTCAACGGCTACGCCATGGGCGGCGGCACCGAGATCGCGCTCGCCTGCGACCTGGTGGTGGCCTCGGAGCAGGCCGCCTTCGGCCTGCCGGAAGTGAAACGGGGCCTGTTCGCCGCGGCGGGCGGGGTGATCCGCCTGCAACGGCAGATCCCGATCAAGCTCGCGGCGCAGCTGGCCCTGACCGGCGACCCCGTCGACGCGGTCACCGCGCGATCGTGGGGCCTGGTCAACGACGTCGTGCCAGCCCACGAGGTCGTCCCCCGGGCGCTCGCGCTGGCCGCCCGGATCGCCGCCAACGCGCCCCTGTCGGTGCAGCACACCAAGCGGGTGCTGCACCAGGCGGCCAGCGCCGGCTCGGACTGGGATCCGGCGTGGAGCGGCGGCGACCCGTGGCGGGTCAACGCCGGCGCGATGGACGCGGTCTTCGCCAGCGCCGACGCGGCCGAAGGGGCGACGGCGTTCGCCCAGAAGCGCACCCCGGTCTGGACCGGTCATTGAGCCAGCCGGGCACCGGTCCGCTGGCCGGCCTGCGGGTCATCGAGATGGCGTGCATCGGCCCGGGGCCGTTCGCGGGCATGCTGCTGGCCGACCTGGGGGCCGAGATCGTCCGGGTCGACCGCCCGGAGCGGGCCGGCGGCCGGCGCGGCGACGGGGACAGCCATCTGGTGCTCGACCGCGGCCGGCGCTCGATCGCCATCGACCTCAAGCACCCGGACGGGCCCGGCATCGTTTTGGACCTGGCGGCGGGGGCCGAGGTCCTGATCGAGGGGTTCCGCCCGGGGGTGATGGAGCGGCTGGGCCTGGGGCCGGACACGGTCCTGGCACGGAACCCGGCCCTGGTCTACGGCCGGATGACCGGCTGGGGCCAGGACGGTCCGCGGGCCAGCCGGGCCGGCCACGACATCAACTACATCAGCCTGGCCGGCGCGCTGGAGCCGGCCGCGGCCCCCGGCGGCGGCGCGCCGGTCCCGCCGCTGAACATGCTCGGCGACTTCGGCGGCGGCGGGATGCTGCTCGCCCTCGGCGTCGTCAGCGCCCTGCTGCACGCCCGCTCGTCCGGGCAGGGGCAGGTTGTCGACGCCGCCATCGTCGACGGGACGGCGCTGCTCACCGCCATGCTGCACGCCATGCGGTTCACCGGGGACTGGGGCAGCCCCCGGGGCGGGAACCTGTTCGACGGCGGCGCGCCCTACTACGGCGTCTACCGCTGCGCCGACGGCGGCTGGCTGTCGGTCGGCGCGATCGAGCCGAAGTTCTACGCCGAATTCGCCCGCGGCCTGGGCCTGGCGGCCGAACTGCCGCCGCGGGCCCAGCACGACCGGGGCGACTGGCCGCGGCAGCGGGCACTGGTCGCGGCGGTGATCGCGGGCCGCCCGCGCGAGGAGTGGGCCGCGGTCTTCGCCGGGACCGACGCCTGCGTGACGCCCGTCCTGGCGCCGCAGGAGGTGCTGTCCGATGAGCACCTGGCCGCCCGGGCGGTCTTCGCCGATAGTGACGGGCTGACGCACCCGGCCCCCGCGCCCCGGTTCTCCCGCACCCCGGGCGCGCGCGGGGCGGCGGCCGCGCTCGTCGGCCAGCACACCGAGGCGGTGCTGGCCGACTTCGGCTTCAGCCCGCCGGCCATCGCCAGGCTCAGGCAGTCCGGCGCGGTCAGCCAGGGCGGCGCGGCCAGCCCGGGCTAAGCGGCACACCCATCACCAGCGAAGGAAACGAGAGCGACATGGATATCAACGGAACTGCGGCACTCGTCACTGGCGGCGCCTCCGGGCTCGGCCTGGCCACGGCGGAACGGCTCGCCGCCGCCGGGGCCTACGTGACGATCCTTGACCTGCCCAACTCCCAGGGCAAAGCGGTGGCCGAGCGGCTCGGCGCGCCCGTGTCGTTCGCCGCGGCCGACGTGACCGACCCCGCCGCCGTCGGCGCGGCGCTGTCCGGCATCGCCCGGCGCGGGCACGACCTGCGGATCGTGGTGAACTGCGCCGGCATCGGCACCCCGGCCAAGGTGGTCAGCAAGAAGGGGCCGTTCCCGCTCGACCTGTTCCGCCAGACGATCACGGTCAACCTGATCGGCACCTTCAACGTGATCCGGCTGGCGGCCGAGCTCATGCTCACCCAGGACCTGCTGGGCGAGGAGCGCGGCGTCATCATCAGCACCGCGTCGGTGGCCGCCTACGAGGGCCAGATCGGCCAGGCCGCCTACTCCGCGTCCAAGGCCGGCATCGTCGGCATGACGCTGCCGATCGCGCGCGAGCTGGCCGAGGGCCAGATCCGGGTCAACACCATCGCCCCCGGCCTGTTCGAGACGCCGCTGCTGGCCGCGCTCTCGGAGGAGGTCAAGAAGTCGCTGGCCGCTCAGGTGCCCCATCCACGGCGGCTCGGCTCGCCCGCCGAGTACGCGCAGCTGGTGGAGGCCATCGTGGCCAACCCGATGCTCAACGGGGAGACCATCCGGCTCGACGGATCGATCCGGATGGCCCCCAGGTAAACGTCAACGTAAACGATGGAGGAGGGTGAGATCTATCGTAAACGTGAGTGTTGACTTAGGAAAACCCTGGTGAGATAGTCGAGTTCGTAGGACCAAGGGCGCCCCCCGGGCAGGCCCCGGTGCGGAGCGGAAGGGCAGCAGATGTCATACACGCCACGGAAGAGCGGTCCATTCGCGGGCCTGAAGCTGATCGACGCGGACTCGCATATCACCGAGCCGGTGGACCTGTGGACGAAGCGGGCGCCCGCGAAATACTCCGACCGCGTCCCGCAGACGGGCGTGGACGCCTCCGACGGCAAGAGCTACTGGTGGGTCGACGGCGACAAGAAGTTCGGCACCGACAGCAGCATCGCGTTCGTGCGCAAGAACGGGAAGAAGATCCCGTATTACGGCGCCGACATGATGGGCGGCCCGCGTGACGACATCCACGCCGCCGCCAGCGAGGCCAAGCCGCGGGTGGACCTGCTGGACGAGATGGGGATCTACACCCAGATCGTGTACCCCAACGTGATGGGCTTCGCCGCGCCCGCCCTGGTCCAGAACCTGGACCGCGAGCTGTCCTACACGATCGTCGCCATCTACAACGACGCCATGGCCGAGTGGCAGGAGGAGAGCGGGCGGCGGCTGCTGCCGCAGGCGGTGCTGCCCTTCTGGGACATCGAGGCCTCGGTTAAGGAGGCCGCCCGGGCCAAGGACCTCGGCCTGACCGGGGTTTGCATGGCCGGCGAGCCGCACCTGGGCGGCCTGCCCGACCTCGGCACGCCGCACTGGGACCCGCTGTATGAGGCGCTGTCCGACCTCGAGCTGCCGATCGACATCCACATCGGCGCCAGTAACTTCGCCGACCCGGCCAAGGGCAACGCCGCCTGGCCCTCGCTGCCGCAGCGGGCGGCCAAGCCGGTCCGCTCCATCCAGACCGAGCTGGCCAACTCGCGCTTCATCTCCAACCTGTGCTCGAGCGACCTGCTCATCCGCTGGCCCAAGCTGAACTGGGTGTCGGTGGAGAGCGGCATCGGCTGGATCCCCTACGTCCTGGAGCGGGTGGACTACGAGTACCGCGAGGACTTCGAGGAGATGGGACCGCCCGAGCTGCCGCCGGCCAAGGAGCTCTTCCAGAAGGGCATCTACGGGACGTTCTGGTTCGAGGACGCGGGCCCCATCGACCTGATCCCGCGGATCGGCGCGGACAACATCCTCTGGGAGACCGACTTCCCCCACCCGACCAGCCTCTACCCGTCGCCGGTGGAGCGGTCGGAGCAGAAGCTGAAGGACCTCGACCCGGTGGTGCTGCGCAAGATCATGCAGGACAACGCGGCCAAGCTCTACAAGATCCCGGTGTGAGCGGCCAGCCACTCACGGCCCAGCGCGGCAACCCGGTGGCGGGCCAGGCCGCGATCGTCGGCCTCGGGCACACGGCGCAGGGCACCCTGCCCGGGCGCTCGCCCGAGGAGCACGCGGTCGACGCGGCGCTGGCCGCGCTGGCCGACGCGGGCCTGGGCCCGGACGGCATCGACGGCCTCATCGCCTGCAAGTCCATCCAGGGCCAGGGCAACGACGTGGCCGTCGGGCAGCTGCTCGGGCTGAACCTGCCCTACGTGCAGTCACTCGACTACGGCACCTGCAACTTCTCGCTGCACCTGGCGGTGATGGCGATCATGTCGGGGATGGCCTCCACCATCCTGCTCACCTACGGGGCGAACGCCCGCAGCGGCAAGTTCGACTTCGGCCAGCCCATGTACGGCGCCGACATGGCCTCGGCGGCCGGGCTGGTGCACATCGCCGGGCGCGCGGGGCTCGCGCTGCAGCGGCACAAGCACCTCTACGGCACCACCGAGGAGCAGTTCGGGATGCTGGCCGTCGGCCAGCGGCAGTGGGCCCAGCGCAACCCGAACGCGATCTTCCGCCAGCCGCTGACCATGGCCGACTACCTGGCCGAACCGTACCTGGTCGAGCCGCTGCGCCGGTCGGACGTCACGATGATCTCCGACGGGGGAGTGGCGCTGGTCGTCACCACCCCCGAGCGCGCCCGCGACCTGCCGAACAAACCGGTGTACGTCTCCGGCATGGCCGAGCACGCCGGGGTGCGCGGCGAGCACAACCCGGAGAACCTGATGCGCCCCTGGCTGCGCGACTCCGCCCGGGCCATCTGGGCGCGCACCGGCCTCAAGCCGTCCGACATCGACGTGCTCTACATCCAGGACCCCACCGCGGTCTGGTCGCTGCAGATGCTGGAGTACTACGGCTTCTGCGGCATCGGCGAGGGCGGGCCGTTCCTGGCCGAGGGGCACACCCTGCCGGGCGGTGACCTGCCGCTGAACACCCACGGCGGGCAGCTGTCGGAGAGCTACACCTGGGGCTGGATGCACTTGGTGGAGGCCCTGCGGCAGCTGCGCGGCCAGGCCGACGGGCGGCAGGCCGGCTCGCCGCAGACCGCCATGTACTGCTCAAGCCACGGCTTCGTCAAGGCCGCGGCGACGATCCTGGCCACCGACCCGGGCGTCGGCGCATGACCGGGCCGGGCCCGTCAGGCGCGACCGCGGGCAGCACCCTCGCGCCGGTCGGCGACCCGCTCACCACGCCGTTCTGGGAGGCGGCCCGGCGCGGCCGGCTCGTCATCCAGCGCTGCGGTTCCTGCGGCGAGCTGCGCTGGCCGCCGCTGGCCGGCTGCCCGGAGTGCCGCGGCCGGGACACGACCTGGGACGAGGTGGCCCCGAGCGGGACGATCTGGTCCTTCGTGGTCTACCACCGCGCGTTCGCGGCCGAGCTCAAGCACGAGATCCCCTACACGGTGGTGATGGTGGAGCTGGACGACGGCCCCTACCTGGTCGGCCGGTTCACCGGCGCCGGCCGGCCGGTCGCGGTCGGCGACCGGGTGACCGCCGAGTTCCTGGAGATCGACGGCGTCCCGTCGGTGCGCTGGCGAGCGACCGACGAGACGAACTCCAAAGAAGGAGAGAACAGCAATGGGAAAGCTTGACGGACGCGTCGCCCTCGTCACCGGGGGCGCCCGCGGCCAGGGCCGCTCGCACGCGCTGGCGATGGCGGCGCAGGGAGCGGAGATCGTCGTCTGCGACATCGCCGCCGATGTGGACGTGATCGGCTACCCGATGGCGACGCAGGACCAGCTGAACGAGACGGTCAAGCTCATCGAGGGCTACGACCGGCGCGCCCTCGGCCTGCGCGTCGACGCCCGCGACACCGCTGCGGTGCAGGCGGCCGTCGACCGGACCATGGACCAGTTCGGGCGGATCGACATCCTGCTCGCCAACCACGGCATCGTCGACTTCTCCACGGTGGAGAAGACGACCGACGAGTCGTGGAACACCATCGTCGACACCAACCTGACCGGCATCTTCAAGTCCATCCGGGCCGTGCTGCCGCACATGCGCGAGGCCGGGTACGGCCGGATCGTCGCGACCTCGTCGATGGGCGCCCGCCAGACGGCCCCGAACCTGGCGCACTACATCGCGGCCAAGTGGGGCGTCATCGGCCTGGTCAAGAGCTGCGCGCTTGAGGTCGCGGACCAGGGCATCACGGTCAACGCGATCTGCCCGGCCGCGGTCAACACCGATCTGTTCTTCAACCAGCCGACCTTCGATATCTTCTGCCCCGATATCGAGAACCCGACGGTGCAGGACTTCGAGAAGCGGATGAGGGATACCAAGCACGGCCTCAACGGGCGCGCCTACCTTGAGCCCGAGCACGTCTCCCGCGCCGTGCTCTACCTGGTGACCGACGATGACGGCGTCATCACCGGCCAGGTCATGGAGGTCGGCCTCGGTGGCCCCGCCCGGTCCATCGGCTGACGCGGCCGCGATGGCAGACCTCGCAGGAAAGGTAGCCCTCGTCACCGGCGCGACCGGGGCGATGGGGGAGGCGATCGCGCACCGGCTCGCCCGCGACGGCGCGACCGTGGTCGGCGTCGGGCGCGGCGCCGACCGCGGCGCACTGGCGGTGCAGCGGATCCGCGCCGACGGCCTGCGGGCCGACTTCGTGACCGCCGACCTCAGCCGCGAGGACGAGGTGGCCGCGGTCGTCGAGACGGCCGCCGGGCGGTACGGGACGGTCGACATCGTCGTCAACAACGCCGCCTCGCTCGACGCCTCGACCAGGGAGTCGGCGGCGCATCTGGAGCCGACGCAGACGTTCGACGCGATCGTGAAGGTCGGCCTCTACGCGCCGTTCTGGCTGGCGAAATACGCCGCGCCGGTGATGATCGCGGGCGGCCGGGGCGGCCTGTTCGTGGCCATCTCGTCCTACGCGTCCGCCCGCGGCGTGGCCGGCATCCCGGCCTACACCGCCGCCAAGGGCGGGCTCGAGGCGCTGACCCGCCAGCTCGCGGCCGAGTACGCCGACCACGCCATCCGCGCCAACAACCTGGTCCTCGGCTCCATCGCGGTGCCGCGCAACGCCGACCTGCACGCCGACGACGACATGGCGCAGGCGCTGCGCGCGGCGCGGATGACCTACCGGGCCGGCGACCCGGCCGACGTGGCGGCGGCGGTCGCCTTCCTCGCCTCCGACGAGGGGTCCTTCATCACCGGCGCCACGCTCAACGTCGACGGCGGTCTGCTGGCCAAGGCGCCGGTGCTGCGGGTCGCGCAGCGGGCGACGAGGAACCTCGGCCCGGTCCAAGCGGGCGAGCCGGCGCCGGCCGCGACCGGGAGAGAGTGAGCAGCGGTGGACCAGTCCTTCGGGATCAAGCTTCCCGGCCTCGTCCCGGCCTACGCCGACGGCCCGGGTGACATCCCGGCCCTGGCGGCCGAGTTCGAGCGCCTTGGCTTCGACGACGTCATGGACGGCGAGCACATCCTGTACGCGGCGCAGATGAACCATCCCGGCGGTGCCGGGAACTTCGAGCACAGCCGGGTCGAGCAGCACTCCGACCGGTGGGACACGCTGGTGATGTTCGCCGCGATCGCCTCCCGCACCACCCGGCTGCGGCTGGTCTCCGGGATCATCCTGGCCGCCGCGCACACCTACGCGGTCCTCGCCCGGCAGGCGTCGACCCTGGACGCGATCTCGGGCGGCCGGTTCATCCTCGGCGTCGGCGGCGGCTGGAACGCGGCCGAGTTCGCCCAGCTCGGCATCGAGCCCGCGGAGCGGGCCGCGCGGGCGGAGGAGACGGTCCGCGCCTGCCGTGAGCTCTGGTCACCGGGGCTGTCGTCCTTTACCGGCCGCTGGACCCAGTTCACCGACGTCATCTGCGAGCCGGCCCCGGTCACCCCGGGCGGCGTCCCGGTCTGGTGGGGCGGCGACGCCCGCTCGCAGCCGGTCGCCCGCCGGGTGGTGACCCTCGGCGACGGATGGCTGTCCCGCGAGGCGGCGGACTACGACGAGATCGCGCGGTCGGCGGAGTCGATCCACCGGGTCTGCGAACGGTACGGCCGTGACCCGGCGACGGTCGGCCTGCGCGCCTCGCTGACCGCGACGGCCGACTGGAACGCCGCCATGTCGCCCGACGACATCACCGAGCGCGCGGTCACCCGGGCCCGCCGCCTGGCCGCCCTCGGCGTCACCCACTTCAACGTCCCGCTGAGCTACTACGGCATCGGCCTCGATGCCCTCGGCGACCTGCTCAAGGCCCTCCGCGCGGCGTGAGCGTGCGAACGGAGATCAAAATCATGATCCTCCCGAACGCACGCGTGGCCCCGCCTAACTCGCCCGTGCCCGCAGTCCACGGCCCGACCCCGTGACCGGCGCCTACCGGCTGGCGCTGACCGGGGACGTCATCATGAACACGCGCGTCTCGGTCTGCCGCGACCCCGACGTCCTGGCCGCCATTGACATCCTCCGCACGGCCGACGTGACCCACGCCCACCTGGAAATCCCGCTGCACGATTTCGACCGCGACGGTATCTTCGGCGCCGCCGAAGGCGCGATGGCCTGGTACCGGGGCCCGACGGCGATCGCCGGCGAACTGCGCTGGATGGGCGTCGACGTCGTCTCGACCGCGTCCAACCACTCGCTCGACTACTCCTATGGTGGTCTGCGCTCGACCTGCGCGGCGCTGGACGCGGCCGGCCTCGCGCACGCGGGGACCGGCGCCGACCTGGCCGCCGCCCGTGCGCCCGCCTTTGCCGACACCGCGGCCGGGCGCGTCGCCCTGGTCTCGGCCACCTCGTCCTTCCCCGCCTTCGCCCGGGCCGGGCCGGCCAGGGCGGACGCGCCCGGCCGTCCCGGCGTCAACCCGCTGCGCTACTTCAACGTCATCGCCCCAGCGACCGCCGACCAGCTGATCTCGATCGTCGGCGCCCTCGGCCTTGGGGTGGTGCGCGACGACGACTCGGGCGAGTTCGTGATCCACCCGCCCGGCCTGCACAACTCGATCTGGCGGTTCCGCGTCGCCGACGGCGATGCCCCGCCGACGACCTGCTGCGACGAATCGGACCTGGCCGGCAACCTCGACTCGATTCGCTATGCGCGCTCCGTCAGCGACCTGGTCATCGCGCACCTGCACGTCCAGGCGTGGGACGGGGCGGACGGCCGGATGTCGGCCTCGCCCGCCTTCGCCCGCGAGTTCGGCCGCGCGGCGGTCGCGGCCGGGGCCTCGGTCGTGCTCATCCAGGGGGCGCACGCGCCGATGCGGGGAATAGAGGTGCACGCGGGCGTGCCGATCCTCTACGACCCGGGCCCGCTATTCCGGCTCGGCCGCCGGGAAGCCCAGCCGCATGACTTCTACACCCGCTGGGGCAACGACGCCCGGGTTCGCTCGTTCGACGCCGGGCTGCTCGACGCCTTCGGCGCCCGCGACACCGCGCTCGGCGCCCGCGACACCGCCAAGACCACACTCAGTCCTCGGGAGGGCTACGCCCACGAGCCAGGCTTCTTCGTCCCGGTCTGCGAGGTGGACCCGGGTACCCATCGGGTGACGCGCGTCAATCTGTACCCAATGGCGTGGAGCCGCGCGTCCAAGGCGACCACGGGCTTCCCGGTCCGGGCGACCGGTGCCCACGCCGCGACGATTCTTGATCGGGTGGCGGAGCTGAGCGCGCCGTATGGGACGAGCGTGTCGGCCGGCGATGAGGTCGGCTGGGTGATGATCGCATGACCCACCGCCGCGTGACCACCCACGATCGCGGGGCCGACGGCCGCGTTATCGGCGTGCCCGATGCGTTACAGCGTCACGATGGTGGCGACCGATCGTGGTCTCGGCATCGCCGACGTGGCGCGGGCGGTGGAGGAACGCGGCCTTGACGGGCTCTGGGTGCCCGATCACACGCACATTCCGGTCTCCCGCCAGACGCCCTATCCGCTCGGCGGCGAGTTGCCAGAGCGCTACCTGCGCACCCTTGATCCGCTGACTGCGCTGGCGATGGCGGCCGCGGTCACGTCTCGGATCCGGGTGGGGACGGGCGTTCTGCTTGCGGCGCAGCGGGATCCGATCGTCACCGCCAAGGCGCTCGCCACCATTGACGACCAGTCGGGCGGGCGGCTGGCGGTCGGGGTCGGCTACGGCTGGAACATCGAGGAGATGCGCGACCACGGCGTCGACCCCGCCACCCGCCGCGCTCGGCTGCGGGAGCACCTGCTGGCGATGCGCCGCCTCTGGGAGGACGAGGAGGCCAGATTCAGCGGGCAGCAGGTGGCGTTCGCGCCCTCGTGGTCCTGGCCCAAGCCCGTGCAGCGGCCCCTGCCGGTGCTGGTCGGCGGCGCCGCCACCGGGACGGTGTTCGCGCATATCGCCGAGTTCGGCCAGGGCTGGGTGCCGACCGGCGGCCGGGCCCTCGCCGACGGCGTGCCGAGGCTGCGCGACCGGGTGGCTCAGGCCGGACGCGACCCGGGCGACCTCGAGGTCATCCCGTTCGTGACCGCCGCCCGGGCCGATCACCGCCGGATCGACGCCCTGGAGCAGGCCGGCGCCACCGAGGTCGCTTTCGACATCCAGCCGGGGGACGGGATGACGGTCCGCGGCGAGCTCGACCGGCTGGCCGAGCTCGTCGCCAAGCGGCGCGCGTTAACGGCGCAGGAGCGGGAACAGCCACCGAAGACCTAAGGACAAGGACACTACGATGCCGGAACTCCTGATTGACTTCATTGCCTCGCTCGACGGCTACGCGGCGGCCGACGGCTGGCCGGGCTGGTGGGGACTCGAAGGGCCCGAATACCTTGCGTGGCTGGCAGAGCAGCCAGAGGCGGACTATACGATCCTGATGGGCGCGACCACGTACCGTCTCATGTCGGGATTCGCCGCCGGCGGCGAGCCCGGCACCGATGCCCTGGCAGGCATGTCGAAGGTCGCCTTCTCGACCACGTTGAGCGAGCCCCTTTCCTGGGCGAACACGCAGCTTGTGACCCAAGACCCGGTTGAGACCGTGCGGGAGATGAAGGACAAGGCCGCCACATCGATGCGCACCATCGGCAGCCTCACCCTGTGCCGTTCTCTCCTGAGGGCCGGTCTCGCGGACCGCTTCCGCGTCGTTGTCTTCCCCGTTATCACCGGAAGCAGGGTGGGCAGCAGGTGCAGCGACTCTACAGGCCGACGCGCTGGGCGAGCAGCTCGCGATGATAGCCGGGATCGCCGAAAATCAGCTCAGAGCTCTTGGCTCGCTTGAAGTACAGGTGGGCGGGATGCTCCCAGGTGAAGCCGATTCCGCCGTGGACCTGGATGTTCTCCGCGGCGGCGCGAGAGTACGCCTCGGAGCAGCAGGACTTGGCCAGGGATGCGAGGACCGGCAGTTCTTCGTCGCCCGCGGCGGCTGCCCGGCCGGCGAAGTAGGCGGCGGACTTGGCCGACTCCACATCCAGGACCATATCGGCGCACTTGTGCTTGATCGCCTGGAAGCTGCCGATGGGACGGCCGAACTGGACCCGAGCCTTGGCGTATTCCACCGCCATCTCCAGCACCTTCTGCGCTCCGCCCGCTTGCTCCGCGGCGAGGGCGACGACGGCGAGGTCAAGCATGGCGGAGATGGCCGGCCATCCTTCGCCTTCCCTGCCCACCAGGCGTGCCGAGGTGGAGTCGAAGGTCAGCCGGGCCTGCTTGCGTGTCTGGTCCATGGTGGGCATCGGGCTGGCGGACAAGCCGGCCGCCCCTTTCTCCACGGCGAAGACGGACACGCCGCCGGGGTACGGGCCGCTGCCAGCACGACATCGGCGACGAAACCGTCGAAGACGAAGAGCTTCTCGCCGGTGAGCGTCCAGCCGCCGCCGCGGCCGTCAGCTCGCAGCGTCGACGCCCGCCTCGTCCCAGCGGCCGTCGGCTTCGGCGAGCGCCACCGTGGCGATGACCGAGCCGCTGGCGATGCCAGGCAGGTAGTCCTTCATCGCGCCGTCGTCCCCGGACGCCATCAGCAAGTTGGCGGCCATGACGACGCTGGAGAAGTACGGGGCGCAGAGCAGCGCGCGTCCCATCTCCTCCAGGACGACGATCAGCTCCACGTAGCCATAGCCGGATCCGCCGAACTGCTCGGGAATGATCAGGCCTTGCAGGCCGAGCTGGTCCGCCATCTGCGACCAGACCGCCGGATCGTATCCCGCGGTGGTTTCCATGAGGCGGCGCACCTCTGATTCGGGCGACTTCCGCTCCAGGAACCGCCTGACCGCCGACCTGAGCTCTTCGTGTTCCGCGCCGAAAATCGCTCCATCAGCACCCTGCTCCTACTCGCGATACCGGACACGCCCATAGCCTCCGCACCAGCTGGCCGCCGTCTACCGGAAGCGCCACGCCGGTGATGGCGCGAGCCTCGTCGGAGACGAGGAAGGCGATCGCGTTGCTCACGTCGCGCGGCTCGAGCCAGTCGAGGGGCAGCAACTGCATCGTCCGGAACACCTCGCGAGCGTCCTCCAGCGTCGGGTCCGCGACATCGGGACGGAACATCGCGTACGTCTCGTCGTTCATCATCATGTCGGTGTTGATCAGGCCGGGGCAGACGCTGTTGACGCGGATGTTGTGCGGCCCCAGCTCGTTGGCCAGGGTGCGCATGAGGCCGTTGACGCCGTGCTTGGCCGCCACGTAGCTGGCGATATTGCCGTACCCGTGCAGCCCGGCCAGCGAGCTGGTGAGGACCACGGCGCCGCCCTGGCCGCGCGCGATCATCGAGGGAACGCACGCCCTGACCGTGCGCCAGACGCCCGTCAGGTTGACGTCCAGCACGTTCTGCCACTGGTCGTCGGAGAGCTCCCAGGTCGGGGCGTGCGAGGCGGTGCCGGCGTTGGCCACGACGATGTCGATGCGGCCGAAGGCGGCCAGCGCCCGCGCCACCACGGCGTCCAGCGATGCCTGGTCGCGGACGTCGGCCTCCGCCGTCAGCACGCGCACGCCTTCGCCCGCCGCGGCGGCCAGCTTGGCCGTCAGCTGAAGATCGGCGGGCACCGCCGGCGGATAGTAGGCGGTCGGGATCGGGGCGACGATGTCGACGGCGACGATATCCGCCCCGTCTTCGGCTAGCCGGACCGCGTGCGAGCGGCCCTGTCCGCGCGCCGCCCCGGTGATGAGCGCCACCTTGCCGTGCAGCTTCGCCATGACCGCCCCTTCGCGGGTCCCGGAGGAAAGAAGATGAGAATCATCGTAAGGAATATCTTGACATCGGTCTAGGGTGCGCGCTGCAATGGCTGTGCTGACAGCGGTCCAAGGGAGGGCATAGTGGCAAGCAAATGCGAGGCTAGGGTCGCCGTCGTGACCGGTGGCAGCCGCGGGATCGGGCGCGCTATCGCCGAGGCGCTCCTCGCCGAGGGGGCGAGCGTCGCGATCTGCGGCCGTTCCGAGGAAAAGGGCAAGGCCGCGCTCGATGAGATGGGCGCGGGCGACCGCGGCCACTTCGTCGCCTGCGATGTGCGTCAGCAGGACGAGGTGGAGGGATTCATCGACGCCGCGGCCGACCCACTTCGGCGCGCTGGACATCCTGGTCAACAACGCCGGCGGCTCGGACGGCTTTGCCCGGGTGCACGAGCTGACGGACCAGGCGTGGCAGAACGCCCTGGCGTGGAACCTGAACTCGACGTTCTGGGCGACCCGGCGCGCACTGCCGTACATGCTGCGCGATGGCTGGGGCAGGATCATCACGATCTCCTCGATCGAGGGAAAGCAAGCCAACAAGTCGGCGATCAGCCACTACATCACCAACAAGCACGCGATCAACGGGTTCGTCAAGGCCGTCGCCTGCGAATACGGACCCGACGGGATCACGTCCAACGCGATCTGCCCCGGCGCCATCGAGACCGACACCATGCGGGACGCGGGTGCCGTCGCGGCGGCCGCGGCGGGCATCAGCTACGAGGAGTTCCTCGACCGTTACGCCCAGGAGTCGATGATCAAGCGGCTCAACACCGCCGAAGAGGTAGCGGCCATGGCGGTGCTGCTGGCGAGCGACGCCGGCGCGGGCATCACCGGCGCCCTGCTCAACGTGGACGGCGGGAGCGCGCCGTGGTGAGCGCCGCCGACCGCACCGCCCGCGCGTACATCGACGGCCGCTGGGTCCTCGGCGAGGGAGAGCCGTTCCAGGTGATCAACCCGGCCACCGAGGAAGTGCTCGCCGTAGTCCCGGCCCTGACCATGGCCCAGGCGGACGAAGCCGTCGCCGCCGCCGCCCGCGCTTTCGCCGGCGGTCCGTGGAGCAAGGTGCCGGCCCGGGAGCGCAGCCTGCTGCTGCACCGGCTGGCCGACCTGATCGAGCGGGACACCGACCGGCTGATCGACCTCATGGTCGAGGAGATCGGCACCCCGCGCGCCGTGGCGTCCTTCATGCAGGTGCCCTTCCCGGTCCGCAACTTCCGCTGGTTCGCCGACGCCGCCGCCGCCCTCGCCGCCGGACCCGACCAGACGCTTCCGACGACCGCGGCCGCAGAAGGCACCGCCACACTGCTCACCAGGGAGCCAATCGGCGTCGTGCTGGGGCTCACCGCGTTCAACTTCCCGCTGAACCTCGCCGCGTGGAAGATCGGCGGAGCACTGGCCTCCGGCTGCAGCATCGTGCTGATGTGCTCACCCAAGTCCGTCCTGACCATCACGGCGCTCGCCGCCCTGATCGAGGAGGCCGGCTTCCCGCCGGGGGCATTCAACTTCGTCTACGGGCCGCCGGCGGTCGCCGAGCACCTCTGCGCGCACCCCGGCATCGACTTCGTCACCTTCACCGGGTCGGCGGAGGTGGGCAGGCGGATCGTCGAGCTGACGGCGCCCACGCTCAAGCGCGTGGTCCTCGAGCTCGGCGGCAAGTCCGCCGACGTGCTGCTGCCCGGCAGCGACGTGCGGTCGCTGGCGCTGCGCTGCGTGCTCGGCTGGACCGGCAACGCCGGCCAGGGGTGCAGCTCGCTCACCCGCACCCTGGTGCACCGGCCGGATTACGAGAGCTACCTGGAGGCGGCGGTGGCCGCCGCCGAGGCGCTCGGCTGCGGCGACCCCCGCGATGCGAACACCGTCGTCGGGCCGCTCGTCTCCGCGGCGCAGCGCTCCCGGGTGGCCGGCTACGTCGACCGGGCCGTTAGCGCCGGCGCGAAGGTCCTGACCGGCGGCAAGCCGCCGCACGCTTTCCCCAAGGGCTACTTCTACGAGCCGACCGTCGTCGTCGGCGTCGACAACAGCGCCGAGATCGCGCAGGACGAGCTGTTCGGCCCGGTCAGCGTGGTGCTCCCGTACGAGGATGTCGACGAGGCCGTCGCGCTGGCCAACGACACGATCTACGGCCTGGCCGCGAACGTGTGGGGCCCGACCGCCGCAGCCGTCGCAAGTGGCCGGCCGGATCCGGGCCGGGACCGTGACCGTCAACGGCGGCGGCCCGATGCTCGGTGACCACCCGTGGGGCGGCTACAAGCAGAGCGGACTCGGCCGCGAGGGCGGCGTGCTCGGATTCGCCGAGTTCTTCGAGACCAAGCACATCCTCTGGCCGCTCGACCAGCCGGCCTGAGCGTTCCCTTAAGCAATCGAACAGAGAGCAGGAGGCTGCCGCCGTGCTATCAGCCGCTGAGGTCGACCAGTACCGGGTCATCGACACCGACACGCATGTCGTCGAGCCCTATGACCTGTGGACATCCCGGCTCCCCGCCCGCTGGCGGGACCAGGCGCCGCACGTCAAGTGGGACGAGAGCCGCCAGGAGGACGCGTGGTACTTCGGTACCGAGCGGATTGGCGCGGCGGCCTCCGCGGCGCAGGCGGGCTGGCGGGAGTACCCGCCCGATCACCCGCCGCGACTGGCCGACGTGGACACCGCGACCTGGGACGCGAAGGCGCGGCTGGCCAGGATGGACGAATACGGGGTGTGGGCGCAGGTGCTCTACCCCAACGTGGCCGGCTTCGGCGCCGGGAAGCTGCTCACGCTCGGCGACAGCGACCTGATGCTCGCCTGCGTGCGGGCCTACAACGACTTCCTGGTCGAGTACGCCTCGGCCGACCCCAGGCGCTTCATCCCGATCATGGCCCTGCCGATGTGGGACATGGAGCTGTGCGAGAAGGAGATCGTCCGCGCGGCATCGGCCGGCCACAAGGGCGTCATCATGACCGGCGAGCCGACCTTCTGGGGGCTGCCGCCGATCGCGGAATCCTACTGGGACCGGCTCTGGGCGCTGTGCCAGGAGATGGAGCCTCCCGGTCAACTTCCACATCGGCTCCGGCGACATGTCGATCTTCGACCATGCCGCGCCGAGCGCGGGACCGCACGCCAACTACGCCGGCTTCGGCGTCCAGTTCGGCCTGGCGAATGCCAGGGTCATCGCCAACCTGATCACCGGCGGTGTCTGCCACCGGTTCCCCGGCACCAAGTTCGTGTCGGTGGAAAGCGGCGTCGGCTGGATCCCGTTCGCCCTCGAGCACCTGGACTGGCAGTGGCTGAACTGCGGCGTTCAGCGCGAGCACCCGGAGTACGACCTGCTGCCGAGCGAGTACTTCAAGCGCCAGATGTTCGGCTGCTTCTGGTTCGAGCGGGCGTCGGTCAAGTCCGCGATCGACCAGATCGGCCCGGACTGCATCTTGTACGAGAGCGACTTCCCGCACCCGACCAGCATGGCGCCGGGCCCGGCCACCGCCGCCGTGGAACCGCGTGAGTACATCGCCGCCGAGCTCGGCGACCTCTCACCGGACGTGCTGCGCAAGATCCTGCATGACAACGCGGCGGCGCTGTACCACGCGGAACCGCTGGGCAGCGAGTGAGGAGACGACCGCATGGCCGACTACCCCTCGATCGAGGTCGACCTCACCGCCAAGATGGCCCCGGCCACCGAGCACTGGACGGAGATCGACGCACTGCGCGAGGCGCACCGCTTCTTCTGGAACACCTACGGATCCGGCTACTGGGTGCTCACCCGGTACGACGACATCCGGGAGGCATCCCGCCAGCCGGACATCTTCTCCAACCACTCCATCGTGGCCACCGATCCCGAGCCCGCCTACCGGTTCCTGCCCTCGTTCGTCGACCCGCCGCAGCACATCAAGTACCGCAAGCTGATGAACTGGTGGTTCGCCCCGGCCGCGGTCCAGAAGATGGCCCCGAGGATCGCCGAGCTCGCGCGGGAGACCATCGAGCCGCTGGTCCCCGCCGGCCGTACCGACTTCTGCGCGACGTTCGGCGACCAGTACCCGGTCAAGGTGTTCCTGCTGTCGATCGGCCTGGATACCAGTGACGCGGACTTCTTCGTCTCCTGCGTGCGCCGGATGTCGGGCGCCATCACCGGCCTGGAGGAAGACGTCGCCCAGATGATGGCCGCGTGGGGGGATATCGCGACCTACTGGACCGATAAGGTCGCGGCCCGCCATGCCCAGCCGCTGGATCCGGAGGTCGACTTCGTCAGCCACCTGTGCCGCGCGAGCTGGACGGCGCGCCGCTGCCGGACGCCGACATCATCGACCTCATGGTCACGCTGACCCTCGGCAGCCTGGACACGCTGAAGAGCCAGCTCGGCTGGTGCTTCTACCACCTGGCCACGCACCCGGAGGACCGGCGGCGGCTGCTCGCCGAGCCGGACCTGATCCCCAGCGCGGTCGAGGAGTTCCTGCGCGCCTATCCGATCGTGCCGATGGCGCGGAAGGTGACCAGGGACGTCGACTTCCACGGCTGCCCGATGCGCAAGGGCGACATGGTCATGCTCACGTACCCGGCGGCCACCAGGGACCCGCGCCAGTTCCCCGACGCGGACAAGGTGATCCTCGACCGGTTCCCGAACCGGCACATCGCGTTCGGCGCCAGCGAGCACCGCTGCCTCGGCTCGCATCTCGCCCGCGCTGAGCTGCAGACGGCGATCCGGGAGTGGCACCGGCTCATTCCGGACTACCGGCTGGCGAGCGACGAGCCGCCGATGGCCCACGGCGGCCAGATCTCGCTGCTGAGCCTGCCGCTCGCGTGGGCCTGATGCGATTCGGACTGTCCGTCTACGACGTCTCGGCCAGGGAACTAGCAGACCTGGCCGCGGCGGCGGAAGCAGCCGGCTTCGACACCCTCTGGCTCGGGGAGCACCTGCTGCGGCCTGTCGGCTACCGCGCGGTGCATCCGACCCGGCAGCCCGAGCAGGAGCTGGCGGCACGGATCGTCGGGCCCGATACCCGGCTCACCGATCCGCTCGTCGCCCTGGCCGCCGCGGCGGGCCGCACCAGCCGGCTCCAGCTGGCCACCGGCATCTTCGTGCTGCCGCTGCGACATCCCCTGGCAGTGGCGAGGGCGGCGCTGACGGTGCAGGAGCTCGCCGAAGGCCGGCTGCTGTTCGGGGCCGGCCTCGGCTGGCTGCGCGAGGAGTTCGAGGCGCTCGGGGTGCCGTTCGCCGGCCGGGCCGCCCGGTTCGAGGAAAGCCTGGACATCCTGCGCAAGGCATGGGCGGGCGGCGCCTTCGAGCACCATGGCGCCGTGTATGACTTCGGGCCGGTTGAGCTGACGGCGCAGCCTGTCCGGATCCCGCTCGTCCTCGGCGGGAACACCGCGCCCGCCCTGCGCCGGGCGGCGCTGCGGGCGGACGGCTGGTTCGCCTCAGGCACCCCGTCGCTGGCCGAGGCCGCCGGCCTGCATGGCACGGCTGGACGCGGCGCAGGCCGCGTCGGGACGCGCCGTGCCCCTGACCACCTACGTCCGCGCGGCGCCGACGGCGGACATCGCCCGCTACGCGAAGGCCGGCTTCAGCCAGGTGGTCTTCTGGGCTCACGAGCTGTGCCCGCCCGCGCCCGGCCGGTGGGACCGGCTCGCCGCCGCGGCCGCTGAGCTGGGCGTGCCGCGGGCCCGGAGTGAGCGCAGGGAGCACGGTCATGACGGGCCACCCGGTCACCGCGCCGAGCGTCGCGGAGTTCGCTGCGGCGGCCAGGAGCTGGCTGGCGGCACGGCTGCCTGAGGCTGCGGCCGGAGCAGCGCGCGTGGGGTGAGGGCAGCGACGACGTGTCGGTGTTCCACCGCCTGTCCGCCGCGCAGGAACGGGCGCTGCTCAACCGGGCCATGGCCTGGCAGCAGGAAAAGTACGACGCCGGCTACGGTGCCATCACCTGGCCCGCTGAGCACGGCGGGGCCGGGCTCAGCGACGCCCACGAGCGGGCCTTCAACGACGTCGAGGCCGCCTTCGCCACGCCAGAAGGCCACGAGACGTTCGCGGTGACCACCCGCCTGGTCGCGCCGACCGTCGCCCTCTTCGGCACGTCCGCGCAGCGAGCGCGGTTCGTGCGCCGGTTCCTGCGGGCCGAGGAGCTGTGCTGCCAGCTGTTCTCCGAGCCGGGCGCCGGCTCGGACCTGGCGGGCCTGGCGACCCGGGCAGAAGCGCGACGGCGACGAGTGGATCATCAACGGCCAGAAGATCTGGAGCTCCGGCGCGCAGTTCGCCGGATGGGGAGAGCTGATCGCCAGGACCGACCCGGCGGTACCCAAGCACGCCGGGATGACGGCGTTCCTGATCCCGCTCGACGCGCCGGGCGTGCGGATCAGCCCGATCCGGCAGATGTCCGGCGGGTCGTCGTTCTGCGAGGTCTTCCTGACCGACGTGCGAGTCCCCGACGAACTGCGCCTCGGGGACGTCGGCTCCGGCTGGAAGGTGGCCCTGACCACGCTGGGGTTCGAGCGCGGCAGCAGCGGCGGCGGCCGGGATGTCGGCGGTTCCTGGGAGCGGCTGCTCGGCCTGGCGCGGTGGCTCGGCCGCACCGGCGACCCGGTCGTCCGCCAGCAGCTCGCATCGGTCTACGTCCACCAGCGGTTGCGGGGCATGAACGCGGCCCGCGCGGCGGCCTCCGCCGCGGTCGGCCAGCCACCCGGCCCGGAGGGATCGATCGGCAAGCTCCTGTGGGTGCAGGGGATGACGGAGATCGGGCAGGTGGCGGCCAGGCCTGCTCGGCGCCCGGTTGACCGCCGACACCGGCGAGTGGGGCACCTTCGGCTGGAACGATCACGTTCTCGGCGCGCCCGGCTACCGGATCGCGGGGGGCTCCGATGAGATCCAGCGGAACATCATCGCCGAGCGGGTACTCGGACTGCCCGGCGACATCCGGGTCGACCGCGAGGTCCCGTGGCAGGACGTTCCCCGGTAGCTGCCGTGCCCGCTCAGACGCGGGCACCGCAGCCAAGGTGCCCCTCGGCCGTCAAGGCGGAGCCCGGGTCCGTTCGGAAGGAAAAGATCTTCATGCCGAACGGACCCGGCGTCACTCTCTCAGGTCCATGGCCCAGCGAAACGTGCGAGACGACAGCGGCGCCGGGCCAGTGACGGTCAGCCCGCGTCCGGCTGCGGCCGCCTCCGCTGCTCAACCCAGCCCGGTTCCATGATCTTCTCGGCTATCTTCCAGCTGCCGCCCACCCGCCGCAGCTTGTCCCGGTACCTCGAGACGATCAGCGTGACCGCGCTCTCGTCGCCGGCGTCGGTCTGGTGCGACGTGTGGTATGTGAGCGTGCTCGCCTCGTCCGGGCCCGTGAAGTCGATGTGATACACGGTCAGCTTGTGGTGCTGCCAGGACTTGCCGGCGGTCATCCCGTCGACCCACTTCACGATCTCGTCCGCCCCCGTGAGGTCCGCGACCGTCATGTAGACACCGTGCGCGTCGTCGGTGAACAGCGAACGCAACGTGGCGAAGTCCTTGTAGTCGACGCTGGAGGCGTACCGGTACAGGACGTCGCTGATCTGCTGGCGGTCGATCAGCTGGCGCAGCTCTTCCTGGCTCACCGGCCACGCCGGCAGGCTGGCAGCTCCGGCGGAATCTGCGGTGACGGTGTCCATGGTGTCTCCCTCGAGGGCAATGATGGTGATCGCGCCCTCCGGGCACGCTCGCGCGCCGGCCACGGACTCCGCCTCGAGCCGCGGCGGTATCTCCCGGCTGCGGTCCCGGTCAGCGCAGTAGCCCTCCTCATCGGGGGCGTAGACCTCCGGGCTGACGGTGTAGCACCGGCCATGGCCGTTGCACCGCTCCGAGTCGACCGAGATTCGCATCCGTCCCCCTCCGGTCCGGTTACCGCTTGTCCTGGCGACCGTCGGGTCGCCTGCGCAACGCCGACAATACATGATCATCATCATCATGAAAAGATGGCTGACGCCGACCATGGCTACCCGAGATATCCCTTACATGATTACGATGGAGTCATGAGTAGCCAGGAGAGCACGTCGCCAGGTCAGAAGCGTCGCCCGCCGAAGACGCCGAGTCGCTACCCGCGCCCGGGCGCAAGCTATGGGTGAGCCTGGCTCAGTCCCATGGGGGCCTGACCGACCAGCCCCGGCGCCCGGCCAAGACGGCCGAGACCGTTGCCGCGGCGATCGTGCGCGACATCGTCTCGCGGAACCTGAGCCCGGGTGACACCCTGCCGTCCGAGGCGGCCATGCTCGCGCACTACCGGGTCAGCCGCGCGTCGCTGCGGGAGGCACTGCGCCTACTCGAGGTCCAGGAACTGATCCGGCTCAAGCCGGGTCCCGGCGGCGGGCCGATCGTCAGCTCGGTCGACCCGAGCAACCTGGCCAAGATGACCACCCTGTACCTGCACCTGGGCGGCGCCACCTACCGGGAGCTGTTCGAGGCGGTGCTGGTCATGTCGCCGATCAGCGCGGAGCGCGCCGCCCGCCACAGCGACCGGACCATGGTCCGCGCCGCGATGAAGCCATTCCTGGAGGAGCAGCCGGTCCAAGGCTCCGCCTACTGGGCGGTCACGAACGAATTCCACGGATCGGTGGAGGCGCTCGCAGGGAACCGGGTCATCGAGCTGCTCGGCCGCATCGTCGGCAGCATCTGGCACGAGCATGTCGTGACGCGCATGGATACCGGTTCCATCAGAGAGCAGATCCACGAGGAGCACCGGGACATCGCCAGGGCCATCATCGCCAGGCAGCCGAGTAAGGCGGCCCAGCTGATGCGCGATCACTTCGCCGGGCTTGTCGAAGAGTACCGGCAGCATTGGCCCGGCCGCTTCGACGAGCTCATCGAGTGGGACTGACGGGGCCCTAGCCCCAGGCCAGTAAGTTAGCTGGCCTGGCAGCCTGTCAGGTGGTTCGGTGGATGCCGATGTGGCTGCAGAGGGCAGCGGGACTCCGGTAGTTGAGGCACGTCCGCCAAGACATGCTCGCACCGGGAGTCCCGCCGTTGGACAAGTCTGTCATTACCCGAGATGGTCGACGCGGCGCTGGAGGAGACCTGCCGCCTCCAGCGCCGGCGCCGCCTCGACCGTCCCGGGCACCGACCCCGACCGGGCCAGCTTCATCATCGCCCTGAACGCCGCCTAGGCGGCTGCGGATCAGCCCCCGCGTCGTCAAGCGCGCCATCTCCAAGTACAACGCCCGGGGCAAAGTCGACCGCAAGACTTACCAGGCCACCATCGACATCGTCATCCTCACCGCCGATTTGCTGGCGGACAATGGGCCTTAACTGACCGGCCTTGGCCCTAGCCCCTGCTCCATGCCCTGCCTGCGGACGGCTGCCTGACCTAGCGATGGCACTTCCCTCATAATCATGAGTTCCATCGTAATCATGATAATGAACCTCTTGACTGTCGCATCGGGGTGGCGTGATACTCCGACTAGTCAACTGAGCCAGGCCGCCGATGAGAGGCCCCGGCCTGGCCTTCCGACCCCGCAGGGGGAAATTGCAATGAAGCTACGGAATGCCTGTATCAGCATCGTCAGCGCGGTGTGCGTGGCGGCTGCCGCGTCAGCGTGCAGCTCCTCGTCATCAACCACCGCCAACACCACGGCATCGACCTCCCCAGGCACCTCGACTTCGGCGTCGCCCGCGAGTAGCGCAAGCAGCGCAAGCAGCAGCGTGACCGAGGCCAAGGCGCAGATCGCCGGGCTGCTCACCCAACCGGTCGCCATCCCGGCGACCACCCCGCTGCCGCACGCGCCGGCCAAGGGCGTCAAGGTCGCATTCCTCACCTGCTCGGCGGCCGCGTGCTCGCTGCTCAACCCCGGCTTCACCGCCGCGGCCAAGGCGCTGGGCTGGGATCCCACCGTCATCACCTACAACAGCGCCACACCCGGTCAGGCGGTCCAGCAGGCCATCGACGCCGGCTACAAGTACATCGCGACCACGAGCATCACGCTGAGCACCATCACCCCCGAGGTGCGGGAGGCGAAGTCGCGCGGGGTCGCGCTGTTCGGCGCCTACACCGATGACACGCCCGGCGGCGCGTCGAACGGCCTGTACGGCGTCGCGCAGGACGGCACGGGGGACCTGAAGACCGGCGCAATGATGGCGGACTGGCTGATCGCCAACTCCGGCGGGCACGCCAACGTGGTCTACGTCGACCTCCCGCTGTACCCCTCGCTGGTGGGCCAGGGGCAGGGCGCCCAGGCCGAGTTCGCGAAGGTCTGCCCGGGCTGCTCGTTCGCCACGCTGCCGGTGAGCGTGACCCAGCTCGGGGCGGGGCAGCTCCCCGCGGCGATCGTGGCCTACCTGCGGTCGCACCCCAGCGTCAACTACCTCTACCTCTCCTTCCAGGACCTCGACGCGGGCGTGGCCGCGGCCATCCGGGCGGCGGGGCTGGCCGGCAAGGTCAAGATCGTCGGCACCGAGGGGCAGGCGGCCCAGCTGCAAGAGGTCGTGAACGGCCAGGAGGCGATGTGGTCGATCCTGCCCGAGCCGTACGTGATGTGGGTCGTGGTCGACTGGATGGCCCGGCTGTCCGAGAGCGTGCTGACCCCGACGTCGCTGAGCGCGACCGACTCGGGAGTGGACTTCATCGTCGACAGCGCCGCCAACGCCAAGGCGCAGCTGAGCGCCAACGGCGGGAACTGGCCGGGGCCGGCGAACTACCAGTCGCAGTTCGAGAGACTGTGGCACGTAGGCTCCTGACCGGCGGCCTGGACCCGGAAACAGTGCCATGACGCTTCAGCTCCGTCACGTGACGAAGTCCTTCGGCGAGCAGGCGGCGCTGCGGGACGTGGACCTCTCCGTGTCATACGGGGAGGTCCACGCCCTCGTGGGGCAGAACGGCTCCGGCAAGTCGACGCTCATCAAGCTGCTCTCCGGGTACCACCAGCCCGACCCGGGAGCCGAGGCCGAACTGGACGGCCGGCCGTTCCAGCTCGGCAGCACCCACGCGGCGCGGGCGGCCGGCCTGCGCTTCGTCCACCAGGATCTCGCCCTGGTGCTGCCGCTGAGCATCCTCGAAAACATGATGCTCGGCCGCCCGTACCCAGTTGGGCTGGGCGGCAGGATCCGCTGGCGCGAGGCCGCCGACCGGGCCGGCGGCTACCTGCGCCGCGTCGGCGTGACGGCCGACGTCCGGTCCCCGGTCGGCGCGCTCAGCATGAGCGAGCGCAGCGCGGTGGCGATCGCCCGGGCCCTGTCCGACACCGGGCAGGGGCGGCTGCTGTTCGTGCTCGACGAACCGACGGCCGCCCTGCCCGCCGACGACGTCGACCGGCTTCTTCAGTCGATCGGCCGGCTGCGCGCCGAAGGCCACGGCGTGCTGCTGGTCTCGCACCACCTGGGCGAGGTCCTCGGCACCGCGGACCGGATCACCGTTCTGCGCGACGGGCGGGTCGCGGCGTCGGTGCCGAGCGCCGACGTTGACCAGCGGAGGCTGACCGAGCTGATCGTCGGCCACTCCGCCGCCCCCCTCCAGGACGCGGTCGAACGGCAATCGGCGGCTCACGGTGACGGGGAGGAGGAGGCGGTCCTGCGGGTCCGCCGGCTGGCGGGAGGCCGGATCCGCGGGCTCGGCTTCGATGTCCGGGCCGGCGAGATCGTGGGGGTGGCCGGCATTACCGGGTCGGGCCGTGAGTCGCTGGCGCCGCTGCTGACCGGGGGCCTGCCGCACCGCGGCGAAATCGAGGTCGCGGGAGCGGTGCTGGCGCCTGGCCGGCCGCGGCGGGTCGTGGCGGCCGGCGTGGCGGCGGTCCCGGGGGAGCGGGCCCGGCTGGGAGTGTTCCCCAACCTCGGCGTCCGCGCGAACATGACGATCTCGCAGCCCGAGCGGCACCGCCGGTGGGGCCGGATAGCCCGCGGCGCCGAACGCGACGAGGCCGTCGAGTGGATCGACCGTCTCGGGATCGTCACCCAGGGCCCCGAGGCGCCGATTCTGAGCCTGTCCGGCGGCAACCAGCAGAAGGTCCTCGTGGCGCGAGCGCTGCGGACCCGCCCGAAGGTGCTGGTGCTCGACGACCCGACCCAGGGCATCGACATCGGTGCCCGGGCCCAGATCCACGAGGTCATCGAGCGGTGCGCCGCCGAGGGCATCGCCATCGTGCTGATCTCCACCGATAGTGACGAGCTGGCGCGGCTGTCGGACCGGGTCCTGATCCTGGCGGCCGGCCGGCTCGCCCAGACCCTGGAGCGAGGCCCCGCCCTGACCGCGAAGTCAATCGACGTCAGCCAGCTCGACGCCCAGCCGGGGGTCGCCTTCGCTGCTGCGGCATCTCGGCCCCAAGGCTCCGAAGGAGAATCATGAACACCGTCACCGCGCCCCCGGTTCGGCCGGCCAGCGCGAGCAGGAGGCCCGGTCACGTCCGGCTGCCGAGCGTGCGCCGGTTCAGCGCCGTCTACCTCTGGGTTGTCTTCCTCGTCCTGTTCGGTGCCCTGCAGTTCCACCTGTTCCTGACCGTCAGCACGTTCCAGGTGGTGTTCTCGCAGGGCGCGGTGACGGCGGTGCTGGCCCTGGCGTTCCTCGTGCCGCTCACCACGGACACCTATGACCTGTCGATCGGCGAGATGATGTCGCTGACGATCGTGGTGATCAACTGGCTGACGCTGCACACCAGCCTGCCGATCGGGGTCATCGCCGTCATGGTCGTCGCCGGGTGCGCGCTCATCGGCGCGGTCTCCGGCTTCGTGGTGGTGAAGCTGCGGGTGAACTCGCTGATCGCCACGCTCGGGATGAGCGAGGTGCTGAGCGCGTTCCAGCTTTACATCTCCCAGAACCATCAGGTGGCCGGCCGGTTCTCCAACTTGTTCGTCACCATCGGCAACGGCACCACGTTCGGGATTCCCTACCTGGACCTGTACACGATCGTCATCGCCGCCGTCTTGTGGTTCGTGCTCGAGCAGACGCCGCTCGGTCGGCGGATGTTCGCTGTCGGGGGCAACCGGGAGGCGGCGCGGCTGGTGGGCATCCCGGCCGACCGCATCGTCTGGGGATCGCTCATCGCCTCGGCCGCCATAGCCTCGCTGGCCGGGGTCATGTACACCGCGCAGGTCGGCGCCTACACCGCCGACATCGGCCAGGGCTACCTGTTCCCGGCGCTCGCCGCCGTGTTCTTCGGCGCCTCGCAGCTCTCTCAGCGGCCCAACGTATGGGGGACCCTGATCGCCTTCTTCGCCCTGGCCTTCGGCATCCAGGGACTCACACTGCAGTTCGGCGCTGGCACCTTCTGGGCCAGCCCGCTGTTCCAGGGCGTCGCGCTCATCGGCGCCGTGAGCATCGCCAGCAGCCGGGGCGCCATCGGCGCCGGCGGTGACGGCCGGGCCATCAGGCGCCTGCTCCGGTCACGCGCTCCCGAGGCCCAGCCAGACCCCGTGCCGGACCCCGGGACCAGCCCGCGTGGTTGACGGGCGTTGCCGCGGCAGAGCCGAGTCCCGGCTCCGCAGCGCCAGCAGGAAACCCCGCACCGCAGTTGAACGTGTCGTGATTTTGATAATAATCATCATCATGAATCTTGACAGGGTGCCGGGTGCCGGGATTTCATGGCAAGTGAGTGAGGGAGGAACTGTGTACCTGGATGAACGACGTACGCCCGGTCCGCGCCGCGGGCCGCTGGCCGGCGTCCGGGTAGCGGACTTCTGCTGGATGGGGGTCGGGTCGGTCGCGACGCGGCTGCTCGCCGACTTCGGCGCCGAGGTCATCAAGATCGAGGACCGGACCCGGATCGACACGCCGCGAAAGCTTCCCCTGTACAAGGACGAGGACGCGCGGAACTTCGGCGAGGAAGTCATCGGCGCCGACCCGGACAAGGGCGGGCTGTTCAACAACTACTGCCGCAACAAGCTCGGCGTCACCATCAACATGCGCTCCGCCGAGGGGCGCCGCCTCGCCGAGCGCCTGATCGCCGCCAGTTCGGTGGTGACGGAGAACTTCGCCCCCGGCGTCATGGAGCGGTGGGCCCTGACCTACGAGCGGCTGCGGGAACTGCGGCCGGATGTCATCTACGCCCGGATGAGCGGATACGGCCACAGCGGCCCGCACGCCTCCTACCGCAGCTACGGCCCGGTCGTCCAGGCGGTCAGCGGGCTGTCGTTCATCAGCGGCCTGCCCGGTCGGGAGCCGTCAGGCTGGGGCCTGTCCCACATGGACAACCAGGCCGCCTTCTACAACTCCGCCGCCATCCTGATGGCCATCCGCCACCGGATGCTGACCGGGGAGGGAACCGAGATCGACGTGTCCGCGATCGAGACCGGCATCAGCCTGCTCGGCCCGGTGATGCTCGAGGCCACGGTGAACGGGCGCGTCACCCGCGGGCCGCGCTATCCGGCCGGCAACCGGCTAGAGCATCCGCCCGCCGCTCCGCACGGGGTATACCCGGCCAGCGGCGAGGACCGCTGGGTGGCGATCGCCGTGTTCGACGACGAGGAGTGGTCGCGCTTCGCCGACGCGATCGGGCGTCCCGCCTGGACCGCGGACGGGCGCTTCGCCAGCCAGCAGTCGCGCTGGGAGAACCAGGACGCGCTCGACGAGGCGATCGGGACGTGGACCAGTCAGCGTGACCGTTACGAGGTGACCAAGCTCCTGCAGGACGCCGGCGTCGGGCCGGCGCCGTGCAGAACGCCCAGGACCTCAACGAGACCGACCCGCAGCTCGCGCACCGCGGGGTCTTCTTCCAGATGGACCATCCGGTGATCGGCGAGGCCCAGCTTCGAGGGCGTCCCCATCCAGTTCGATGGCATGTCGGCGGACAACTGGCGGTCCGGCCCGCTACTGGGCGAGGACAACGAGTACGTATTCAAGGAACTCCTCGGCGTGGCCGACGACGAGTTCGCGGAACTCACCGCATCCGGAGCGATCTGATCGACCGGAGCGCCACGCCGTACGGCGATCTCACGGTCGTCGAGCTGGCGGGTGACCCGGCAGGCGAGGCGCTGGGCAAGCTGCTGGCGACCATGGGCGCCGACGTGATCAAGGTCGAGCTGCCGGAAGGCGCGCCGGGCCGCCGAAGCGGGCCGGCTGCGGCCGGCGCCAGGGACGGCGACCCGGACGCCAGCCTGAACTTCTGGTTCTACAACGTAGGCAAGCGCAGCGTAGTGCTCGACTACCGGACCGCCGACGGCATGGGCCGACTGCGCGGAGTGCTGCACCGGGCCGACATCGTGATCACCGGCTGGCGCCCGGCGGAATGGGCGGACCTCGGGATCACCCCGGCCGAGCTGCGCGACGACGCGCCCGGGCTGATCGTCATCAACCTGAGCCCGTTCGGGCTGGACGGACCGTGGGCCGACATGGTCAGTTCCGACCTGGTCGGCCTGGCGCTCGGCGGTCCGCTGAACAGCTGCGGCTACGACGACCACTCCATCCCGCCCATCCGCCCCGGCGGCGACCAGGGTTACCAGCTCGCTGCCAGTTTCGGCCATCTGGGTGTCCTGCTTGCCCTGATCGAGCGGCAGCGTACCAGCCGGGGACAGCTTATCGACGTCGCCATGCACGACTGCCTCGCGGTCAGCGCCGAGCTGGCCAACCCCTACTGGTTCTACCCCCGGGTGCTGGTGCACCGGCAAACCTGCCGGCATGCACAGCCCACCCCGACGCAGCCGGCCTTGTTCGCCACCGCCGACGACCGTTACGTCTACTTCGTGCTGATTACCGCCGAGCGCAAGCCGTGGCAGAGCCTGGTCGAATGGATGGAATCGGTCGGGCTGGCAGCCGACCTCGCCGACTCCCGCTACGACGACCCGGAATTCCGGCTGGCGGATTTCGCGCACATCCAGCAGCTGGTGGAGGTGTTCTTCCTGCTGCAGCGGGCCGACGACATCTACCACGAGGGCCAGCGGCGCGGCCTGCCGGTCGGCGTCCTCAACGCGCCGGAGGACCTGCTGCACGACGAGCACCTGACGGCCAGGAACTTCTTCGTTCCCGTCGACGATGACGCGCCTGGCGGCCCGCACCTTTACCCCGGTGCGCCGATCCGCTTCTCGGCCCTGGCCGTGCCGCCCCTGACGCGGGCGCCGCGGCTCGGCGAGCACACCGTCGACGTCCTGCGGGAGCTAACGTGAGCGCGACCGGATGGCAGCCGGGCGCGTGCGCCATCGCCGGGATCGGAATGACCGACTTCAGCCGCGACTCCGGCCGCAGCGACCTCACCCTGGCCACCCAGGCGGTGCTCGCCGCGCTTGACGACGCCGGCATCGCCGCCTCGGAGGTCGACGGCATCGTGCGCTGCGACATGGATCTCGTCCGGCACAACGACCTGGCCGAGGCACTCGGCATCCGCCAGCTGAGCTACTGGGGCGAGTGCGGCCCCGGCGGAGTCGCGCCATGCGCGCTGGTCGGCCAGGCCGTCGGGGCGATCCTGTCCGGACAGGCGACCACGGTCGTGGTCTTCCGCTCACTGAACGGGCGGTCGGGTCGGCGATACGGCGCCGCGCCCGCATCGGCGGCCCAGCAGGTCGTCGGCGGAGGCGTGACCTACGACGAGTTCTTCCTGCCGCATGGGCTGCTCACGGCCGGCCAGATGTTCGCGCTGATGGCGCAGCGGCACATGATCGAATACGGGTCGACCCCGGAGCAGCTCGGCTCGATCGCCATTGCCTGCCGGGACCGCGCACAGGCCAACCCGGCGGCGCAGATGCACGGCCGTCCGCTCACCATGGACGACTACCTCTCCGCACGGATGATCTCCTCCCCGCTCCGGCTGTACGACTACTGCCTGGAGACCGACGGCGCCGCCGCCGTCGTCGTGACCAGCGCCGAACGGGCCCGCGACTGCCGGGGCGGCGCGGTCCTGATCCAGGCGGTAGCGCAGGCCAGCCTGCCGGGAACGCAGCCGGGGGTGATGTTTCCCGCGCTTATGCGGGACAGCATCACCTCGCTGTCGTCACGAGCGGTGGCGGATCTGCTCTGGGCGCGCTCCGGCCTCGGCCCCGCCGACATCGACGTCGCGCAGTTGTACGACTGCTTCACCATCACGCTGCTGCTGCAACTGGAAGACTACGGCTTCGCCAAGCGGGGCGAGGGCGGCGCCTTCGCCGCAGACGGCGGCATCGGCCTGGACGGGCCGCTGCCCTGCAACACCTCGGGCGGTCACCTGTCCGAGGGGTACATCCACGGCATGAACCACGTGGTCGAGGCGGTCCGCCAGGTCCGCGGCACGTCCACCGCACAGGTTCCCGGTGCCGAGGTCAGCCTGGTCACCTCCGCGCCGCCGCCCGCCAGCAGCGCGCTGATCCTGACGGCGGACCGATGACCACCGCCCGGCCGGCCGGGCTGGCACCGACCGTCAGCGACCCGGACACCGGCGGATTCTTCGCGGCGGCGGCCCGCGGCGAGGTGGCGCTGCGCTACTGCGACGGCTGCGGCGCCCTGTTGCACCTGCCGCGGGCGTACTGCTGGCACTGCGGCGGCTGGGACACCGGATACCGGGCCGTCGCGCCGCGGGCGCGGGTGTACTCCTGGACGGTGGTCGAGCACCAGGTCCATCCGGCCTACCAGGTGCCCTACACCGTCGCGCTGGTGGAACTGGCCGGCGAGCCGACCGCCCGCCTGGTCACCTGCCTGCCCGGCAGGCCGGCGCTGCGGGCGGGCCAGGAGCTCAGCGCCTGCTTCGAACGGCTTGAGAACGGAACGGTGCTGGTCCAGTGGCGGCCGGCCGACGCGGAAGGCGAGGCGAATGACGACGCTACCTGAGGATAAAGCGGTACCAGTCGCCGAGGGCCTGTTCAGCTGGCCCGGCCGGCCGCGCCTGATCGGCAGCACCTGCGCGGCCTGCGGTACCACCACCTTCCCGGCCCAGCAGACCTGCCCGCGGTGCCCGGGGACGGACCTGCGGGCGGGGCCGCTTGCGGAAACGGGCCGGCTGTGGACCTGGACCATCCAGGCATTCGAGCCCAAGCCCCCGTACGTCGCCGACGGGCCGTTCGCCCCCTACGGAGTCGGGTACGTCGAGCTGGCGACCGAGGACGGGAACGGTGCCGTCCTGGTCGAGTCGCGGCTCACCACAGCGGACCCGAGCCGGCTGCGCATCGGGGCGCCGATGCGGCTGACGTTCGTCCCGCTGCGCCGTGACGCTTCCGGCGCCAAGGTCATGACCTTCGCCTTCGAGCCCGCCGAGCCCGCCGGGGCCGCCGAGCGCACCGAGCCCGCCGGGCAGATCGGAGAAGCATCGTGAACGTCGCGATCGTCGGAATCGGCATGCACCCCTTCGGCCGGCACCCTGGCGTGTCCGGCCTGGCCCAGGGTGCTTACGCGGCCAGGCAGGCGCTGGCGGACGCCGGGATCGGCTGGGCCGACGTGGAATGCGCGTTCGGCGGCAGCATGGCGGCGGGGAACGCCGACACGCTGGTGAGCGACCTGGGCCTCACCGGCCTGCCGTTCGTCAACGTCCACAACGGGTGCGCGACCGGTGGGAGCGCGCTCGCCATGGCCGACCGTGCCATCCGGTCCGGCGACCATGACCTGGTCATGGCCGTCGGCTTCGACAAGCATCCGCCGGGCGCGTTCAACGCCGACCCGGAGGCAAGCGGCCTCGGCCGCTGGTACGGGGAGGCCGGCCTGATGCTCACCACCCAGTTCTTCGGCATGAAGATCCAGCGGTACATGCACGACTACGGGATCTCCGCCGCCTCCCTCGCCAAGGTCGCGGCGAAGGCCCTTCGCAACGGCGCGCGCAACCCGCACGCGTGGCGGCGCCAGCCGCTCACCGAGGAAGAGATCGCTAACTCCGCGATGGTCAGCCACCCGCTGACCAAGTACATGTTCTGCTCGCCGGGCGAGGGCGGCGTCGCGCTCGTGCTCTGCCGCGCCGACCAGGCCCGCCGCTACACCAGCCGGCCGGTGTACCTGTCCGCCGTGTCGCTGCGCACCAGGCGGTTCGGCTCGTTTGAGGTATTCAGCCCGTGGCTCGCCCCCACCCCGCCCGAGGGGCGGGGCGGCCCGACCACCGACGCGGCCCGGGCGGCCTTCGAAACGGCCGGGGTCGGTCCGAAGGACGTGGACGTCCTGCAGCTTCAGGACACCGAATCCGGTGCCGAGATCATGCACATGGCCGAGACCGGTTTCTGCAAGGACGGTGAGCAGGAAGCGCTCATTCGCGACGGCGCCACCGAGATCGGCGGCACCATGCCGGTCAACACCGACGGCGGCTGCCTGGCCAACGGCGAGCCCATCGGAGCCAGCGCGCTGCGCCAGGTGTACGAGAGCGTACTGCAGCTGCGCGGCGCGGCCGGCGACCGCCAGGTGCCCGGCCAGCCCGCAGTGGCGTTCACCCACGTCTACGGCGCGCCGGGCATTAGCTCGTGCGCGGTCCTCACCCGATGAGCGCCGCGGACGCGGAGCACAGCGTGCCCGGGGTACGAGTCGACCTGGCCGGCAAGGTCGCCCTGGTGACCGGCGGGACCAGGGGCCTTGGCCGCCGGATGGTCTCGGCGCTGTCCGCGAGCGGCGCCGACGTGGTCGTCACCAGCCGCGACGCAGCGACGTGCCGCGATGTCGCCGCGCAGGTAGCCATGGAATCGGGGCGTCGGACCCTCGCCAGGCCGTGTCACCTCGGCCGCTGGCATGAAATCGACGGGCTGGTCGACGACGTGTACGCCGCGATGGGCCGGGTTGACATCCTGGTCAACAACGCCGGCATCTCGCCGCCGTACACCTCGCTCGACGCGGTCAGCGAGGATCTGTTCGACAAGACGATCGCCGTCAACCTGAAAGGCCCGTTCCGGCTCGGTGCCCTCATCGGAACACGGATGGCCGGCAGCCACGGCGGCTCGATCATCAACGTCTCCAGCACGGCCGCGGTCAAGCCGCGGCCCGCGTACGTGCCCTACGCGGCGGCTAAGGCCGGCCTGGTCGCCATGTCGGAGGGACTGGCCAGGGCGTTCGGGCCCACGGTCCGCTCCAACGTGATCATGGCCGGGCCGTTCCTGACTGACATCACCGCAGGCTGGGACTGGGACGCGTTCGACACAAGGGTGAAGGAGTTCGCGCTCGGCCGCATCGGCCGGCCCGAGGAGATAGCCGGCGCGGTCCTCTATCTCGCCAGTGACGCTTCGAGCTACACCACCGGCACGGTCATCCGGATAGACGGAGGCGAACCGTGACGAGACTGGAAGTCGCCGACGCCGCGAAGGTCCGCGCCGGAGAGGATCTGGACTGGCCGAAGGTCGCCGCGTACCTGAGGGCCAATCTGCCCGGGCTCGACGGGGAACTGGAGGTACTCCAGTTCCCGAACGGCTCGGCGAACCTCACCTACCTGCTGCGGTTCGGCGGCCTGCCGCTCGTGCTGCGCCGGCCTCCGTTCGGGCGCATCGCGCCAGGCGCGCACGACATGGCACGGGAATACCGGGTGCTGTCCAGACTCTGGCGCGCCTTCCCGCCCGCGCCGAGAGCCTTGCTGCTGTGCGAGGACGACAGCGTCGTCGGCGCGACGTTTTTCGTCATGGAGTTCCGCTCCGGTGTGGTGATCTGGGACGCGATCCCCGAGTCGATGCGCCGCCACGCCGACGTAGCCAGGCGCGCGGGGTTCGCAGTCGTCGGTGCTCTCGCGGACCTGCACCAGGTCGACTACGCGAGCTGCGGTCTGGACGGCCTCGGTCGTCCAGACGGCTTCGTCGCCCGTCAGGTCCGCGGCTGGCGGAGCCGGTGGGAGGCGGTGGCCGCGGGTGCCGCACAGCCGGCCCAGCGGGTCATGCTGGAGGTCGCGGACTCTCTTGAGCGGAGCCTCCCGCCGCCGCAGCGCGTCGCTATCCTGCACAACGATCTCAAGCCAGACAACTGCCAGTTCGATCCGGCCGACCCGGACCGGGTGCACTCGGTGTTCGACTGGGACATGGCGACGCTCGGGGATCCCCTGGTGGACGTCGGGATCCTGCTCAACTACTGGCCCGATCCGGCCGACACGCATGACGACCGGGGGATGTACCCGGACGGCCAGGAGAAGCTTGGTCTGCCAGCCCAGGCAGAGATCCTCGCCTCCTACGCCGCCGCGACCGGCCTCGACCTGGCCGGCATCGGCTGGTACCAGGCCTTCGCCTGCTGGAAGACGGCGGTCGTGCTGCAGCAGCTGCACGACCGGTACCTGCGCGGGGAAACCGGCGACAAGCGGATGGCCACCCGCGGGGACCGGGTGGCGGAACTCGCCGCCCGTGCCCGGCGACTCCTGCGACAAGGGGAGCGAACATGAGCTGGGACTTTGAGACCGAGCCGGAATTCCAGGCGCAGCTCGACTGGATGGACGGCTTCGTGCGCCATGAGGTAGAGCCGATCGATCACCTCATCGCGCACGGCTACGACATGACCGACCCGGCGCGGCAGCGGCTGATCCCGCCGCTACAGCAGAAGGTGCGCGAGCGCGGTCTTTGGGCCTGCCACCTGGGCCCGAACCTCGGCGGCCCCGGCTACGGGCAGCTGAAGCTCGCCCTCATGAACGAGATACTCGGGCGCTCGCACTGGGGCCCGATCGTCTTCGGCTGCCACGCGCCCGACTCCGGCAACGCCGAGATCCTCGCGCACTACGGGACCCCCGAGCTGAAGCAGCGCTACCTTGAGCCCCTACTGCGCAACGACATCGTGTCCGCGTTCTCGATGACCGAGCCCGCGGGCGGCTCCGACCCGACCAGCTTCGTGACCTCTGCCACGCTAGACGGCGATGAGTGGGTGATCAACGGCGAGAAGTGGTTCTCCTCCCACGCCCGATTCGCCGCGTTCCTGATCGTGCTCGCGGTCACCGAGCCGGACGGGCCGCAGCATCACCGGATGTCGATGTTCGTCGTACCGCGGGAAACGCAAGGCGTGGAGATCATCCGCAACGTCGGGATGTACGGGCACACGGGAGAGGGCACCCACGCCTATATGCGCTACACCGACGTGCGGATCCCCGCCGATCACATCCTCGGCGGGCGCGGCGAGGGATTCGCCGTGGCGCAGACCCGCCTCGGCGGCGGCCGGATCCACCACGCCATGCGAACCGTGGGACTGGTCCGCAAGGCGTTCGACGCCATGTGCGAGCGGGCGCTGTCCCGCCGGACCCAGGGCGAGGAACTCGCCCGCAAGCAGCTGGTCCGCCAGATGATCGCCGACTCCTGGATCCAGCTGGAGCAGTTCCGCCTCCTCGTCCTGCGCACCGCCTGGAAGATCGACCGGTACAACGACTACCAGAAGGTCCGGGCTGACATCTCCGCCGTCAAGGCAGCCATGCCCCAGGTGCTGCACGACGTGGCCGCGCGGGCGCTGCAGATTCACGGCTCGCTCGGCGCGTCGCAGGAGATGCCATTCGGCGCGATGATCATGGAGTCGTTCCACATGGGACTCGTCGACGGCGCGACCGAGGTGCACAAGATCGCCCTCGCGCGCGAGCTGCTCAAGGGGTACAAGCCCGCGTCAGGCCTGTTCCCGACCACGCACCTGCCCAGGCTCACCGCCGAGGCGCGAAGCCGCTACCACGATGTTCTAGCCGAGCTGCACAGCGAGGAGATCTAAGTTGATACCAGGGACGGGAACCGTGAACCTGAAGCCAGGGTCGCGCTGGCGGAGTGCCGTCTGCGACACCGAGGTCGTCGTCGTACGGGCACCCGCCGGGCCGGTTTCCCTCCAGATCGGCGGCGCTTGGGCGCTCCCGGCGGCCACAGGAAAACCGGCCACCGCACAACCGGACGCGAGCTTCGCCGACGGCACCCTGCTCGGGAAGCGCTATGCCGACGAGGGGACCGGGCTCGAGGTGCTGTGCACCAAGGCGGGGACCGGCACCATCACCGTGGACGGGCGGCGGGTGACGGTCATGACGCCCCGGCCGCTGCCGGCCTCGGACTGACGACGGGCCGCGCATGAACATCGCCCTGCTGCTTGAGATGGCCGCCGAGGGCGCGGGCGAGCGAGTTGCGCTCGGCCCGCGCTCAGGCGGCGTTAGCTACGCTGAACTGCTGCGCCTGGCCAGGAACTCGGGGGAGTGGCTGGCGTCGCAACCGGGCCAGCGGGCCGGGCTGCTGGACGGCAACTCGCCGGCGGTCCCGTTGCTGCTGTTCGGCTCGGCGCTGGCCAGGAAAGCATTCGTGCCGGTCAGCTACCGGCTCGCGGCCGATCAACTGCGCGCCGTGCTCACCCGCCTCGGGCCTGGCACGCTGGTCGCCGCGCCGGATGCGGCGCTTCCCGCGCCACTCCCGGACGGGCTCGCCGTAAGGACCCGCGAGCAGTTCCTCGATGAGGTCCGGCACGGCCAGGCACGCACGCCCGCGCCGTCCCCGGCCCCTGATGACATCGCCGCCCTGCTGTTCACCAGCGGCACGACCGGCGCGCCAAAGGCCGCGGTGCTGCGCCAGCGCCAGCTCACGGCCTACATCATCGGCACGGTGGAATTCCTTAGCGCGGAGCCGGAAGAAGCCGCGCTGATCAGCGTGCCGCCCTATCACATCGCCGGGATCAGCGCGATCCTCAGCTCCATCTACGCCGGGCGCCGCATCGTGCAGCTCGAGGCGTTCGAGCCGCGCGCATGGGTCCGGCTCGTCAACGACGAGCGCGTGACACACGCGATGGTGGTGCCTACCATGCTCACCCGCATCGTTGACGTCCTCGCGGCGGACGGGTCTGCCCTGCCGTCCCTGCGCCACTTGTCCTACGGTGGCGGGCGGATGCCGGCCAAGACCATCGAGATGGCCCTGCGGCTCCTCCCGCATGCCGACTTCGTCAACGCGTACGGCCTTACCGAGACGAGTTCCACCATCGCCGTGCTCGGCCCAGGTGATCATCGCCGCTTCGTGGCCGGCGACGCCGCGGACCGCCGCAGGCTGGGCTCCGTCGGACGCCCGATCCCCAGTGTTGAGATCGAGATCCGCGGGCCGAATGGGGCACCGGCCGACCGGGGTGTCTCCGGCGAGGTTTTCGTCCGCGGCGAGCAGGTAGCCGGCGAGTACCTCGATGGCTCCCGTCTGGACGACGGCGGCTGGTTCGCCACGCGCGACGCGGGCTATCTCGACGCCGACGGCTATCTCTTCCTTGACGGGCGCCTGGACGACGTGATCGTTCGCGGCGGTGAGAACATCTCGCCGGGCGAGATAGAGGACGTGCTGCTCGATCATCCGGCCGTGCGCGAGGTGGCGGTCGTCGGGCTTCCCGATCCGGAATGGGGAGAGCAGGTGGTGGCGGTCGTAGTGCCCGCCGCGGGCCGGACCGCGGACGCCGCCGCCCTGCAGCAGTGGGTGCGGGACCGGCTGCGCAGTTCCAGGGCCCCGGCGCGGGTGGAGTTCCTTTCCACGCTGCCCCACACAGATACCGGCAAGCTGCTGCGCAGGAAGCTGCGAGAACAACTCATCTCCGCAGACACCCCTTTGAAGTAGAAGGTTGCTTGGCGGGTGGCGGAGTTGAGCGCGCCGTACGGGACGGGCGTGTCGGTTGCCGGCGACGTCGGCTGGGTGACGATCGGGTGAGTCTGGTGCCCGATGCGTTACAGCGTCACGATGGTGGCGACCGATCGTGGTCTCGGCATCGCCGATGTGGCGCGGGCGGTGGAGGAACGCGGCCTTGACGGGCTCTGGGTGCCCTCACCGTCCCCAGGGGCGTGGCCCGCCATCTGGCGGGCTCACCTCGCCGTCCCCACGGGCGTGGCGCGCCACCTTGCGGGGTACGCTGCCACCTCCGCGGGCCTTACTTGGTGAAGTTGCCTGCGTCCACGGTCATCGCCAGGCCGGTCACGTACTTCGACTCATCCGAGGCGAGGAACAGCACCGCGTTCGCGATGTCCTCCGGCTGGACGTCCGGGGTGGGCAGCAGGTGCAGCGACTGGAACCCGGGCGCGACGTCCTCCCAGGTCGGGTTCTCGACGTGCGGCGCGAAGAGGGCATAGGTGGTGGGGTTGTGGATCAGGTCGGTATGCACGTTGCTCGGGTTCACCGTGTTCACCCGGATCGAGAGCGGCCCGAGTTCGATGGCCGCCGTCCGCATGATGCCGACCACGCCGTGCTTGGCCGCCACGTACGGACCGCAGTAGCCGTAGGCCTTGAGGCCGGCCACCGAGCTGGTGAGGATGATCGAGCCGCCGTTGCCCGCCGCCTTCAGCACCGGGACGGTGGCCCGGATCGTGTTCCAGGCGCCGTTCAGGTTGATGTCGATGATCTCTTTCCAGGCTTCCTCGCCGAACTCCTCGATCGCCCCGTAGGACCACATGCCGGCGTTGCCCACGACGATGTCCAGGCGGCCGAGCTCGGCGATGCCCGCGTCCAGCCCCGACTTGAGCGCGTCGTAGTCACGCACGTCGGCCTGGTAGCTGTAAATCCGCCGGTCCAGCTTCTCCACCTGGCGGACCGTCTCCGCCAGGTCCTCGGGCGTGGACGGCTTCGCGACCGACGTCGCGATCGGCCCGCAGACGTCCATCGCGATGATGTCAGCGCCCTCTTCCGCCAGCCGGACCGCGTGCGCGCGGCCCTGGCCGCGGGCGGCACCGGTGATGAAAGCGACCTTGCCCGCTACACGTCCCATGTCTGCCTATTCCTCTCGCTACCTGGCTGCCTTACTATAAACGTAAACATTGACGTTTACTAGGAGGGGCAGCGATGCGATTCGTCCTCGTGCACGGTGCAAGCCACGGAGCCTGGTGCTGGGACCTGCTCGTCCCCGAACTGAAGCGGCTCGGCCACGAAGCGGTCGCGTTCGACCTGCCGGGCTCGGGCGAGCGGGCGGGCGAGCCCGCCACCCTCAGCGGCTACCGCGATGCCGTGGCCGAGCAGCTGGCCGGTGACGACATCCTCGTCGGGCACTCCATGGGGGCGGCGGTCGCGGTCGTCGGCGCCGACGCGCGCCCGGACCTGGTCCGGCATATCACGCTGCTGAGCGGGCCGCTGCCGGTCGAGGGACAGTGCCTGAGCTACCAGTCGACCTCCCCCTCGGTCGGCGGCTCGACCTCCGAGCAAGCCCAGGAGAGCGTGTCCGAGGAGAACATGAAGTTCACCGCGGACGGCTCGGCCTTCTACTGGGACCGTGACGGCGCGCACGCGACCTTCTACAACGACTGCGACGACGACCTGGTCGACTGGGCGGCCGGGCACCTCATCCCGCAGCCGCTCGCCCCGGTCATCGAGCCGATCAGCGTGCCCAACTTCTGGGCGGCCGACCTGCCCCGCAGCTACGTCCTGTGTCGCCAGGACCGCGCCTGGCCGCTGCGGATCGGCCAGCTGCAGGCCCAACGCATGGGGGTGGAACCGCTGGTGATGGACACGTCGCACTCGCCGTTCATGAGCCAGCCGGCCGAGCTCGCCCAGTTGCTCGTCCACGCGGTGGACACCACTGCGATCGGCCCGCTCAGCCCCGGCGACTGACCTGCGTCACCTGACCTCAGGCTATGGCGATATCGCCCGCAGCCGGTTGTCGGCGCCGTCGGTCACCAGCAGGCTGCCCGCGGGGGACACGGCCACCGCGGACGGGGCGCTGAGCAGGGCCCTGGCGGCGGGGCCGCCGTCGCCGAGGGTGGCACCGCCGCCGGCCACGCGGTAGATGTCGCCTGCGGTCATGGCCTGGCCGTAGAAGGTGCCGTCCGTGACCGCCACCACCCACACGGCACCGTCGGGCGCGTCGGTGAAGACGACGTTGCCGTCGCGGTCCGCGGTCACGCCGCTCAGGATCTCGAACGTGGCCTCCCGGGCCGGGCCGCCGCTGCCGGAAGACCCCTGCCCGCCGCTGCCGGCGATGGTGTAGATGTCGCCGGCGGTCATCTTCTGGCCGTACATCGCGGCTGTCCTGACCGCCACCAGGCGCACCCGGCGGCTGTTCCAGTCGGTGATGATCAGGTTTCCTGCCGGGTCTGTCCCCACGGCCGCCGGGAGCATGCCGGCCTTGACCGCCGGTCCGCCATCGCCGCTGAAGCCCTCGCTGCCGTCGCCTGCCAGCGTGTAGATGTCGCCGGCGGTCATCTTCCGGCCGTAGAAGGTGCCCGTGGCGGCGGCGACGACCCGGACCCGCGCATTCAACGCGTCGACGATGAGCACGTTGCCGTGGCTGATCGGTCACGGCTGCGGTCGGGTAGTCCAGCTTGGCCTTGACCGCGGGCCCTCCGTCCCCGGAGAAGGCCCCGAACCCGCCGGAGCCGGCGATGGTGTAGATGTCGCCGGCGGTCATGGCCCGGCCGTAGAAGCGCCCGGACCTAACCGCGATCAGCCGCACGCGGTAGTTGCACTGGTCGGCCACCAGGAGGTTGCCGGCGCTGTCGAATGCCACGGCGGCGGTCCCGAGCCCGATGCTGAGCTCGGCCTTGCGGGCCGGGCCGTTGTCTCCCCGGAAGCCTGCTGTGCCGTCGCCGGCCAGCGTGTACAGGTGCCCGGCGGCCACCGGCCGGCCGAAGAGCATGCCTGACCGGGCTGCGATCAGGTCCACCGTGGTGTTAGTGCCGCTGGCGGGATCGCGCACCGCGGTGAAGGCGATATCACCGGCGCTGTCCGCGGCGATCCCGGTCGGGTTGTCGAATTCGGCCCGCAGCGGCGGTCCGCCGTCACCGGAGAACGCCGTCCCGTTCCCGGCCACGGTGTAGATGTCGCCGGCGGTCAGCGGGCGCCCGTAGAAGCGGCCGGACCTGGCCGCCACCACGCGCACCCGGTTGCCCCCGGCCAGCAGCACGTTCCCGGCCGCGTCAAGCGCGACGGTCCCGGATGCCACCCGGGAGCGGCTGGCCGGCCCGCCGTCGCCGGAAAACCCGGCTTGACCGGTCCCGGCGATGCCGTAGATGTGCCCGGCGGTCATCGCCTGGCCGTAGAAGCGCACCCGTCCTGGCCGCCACCACGCGCACCCGGCTGCCGTCGCCGATCACCAGGTTGCCCGCGCCGTCCACGACGGCGCTTCCGGCAAGCTCAAGCGACGCCCCGTGGCCGGACCGCCGTCGCCGGCGCTGCCGGTCCGCCCGTCGCCGGCCACCCGGTAGATATGCCCGGCCGTCATCTTCATGCCGTAGAAGGTGCCGGTAACGGTGGCGATCACCCGCACCGAAGGCGCGAGCACACCGCACGGGTCGTCCTCGCCGTTGTCCGCCAGGACAAGGTTCCCGGCCCGGTCCGGCCGGACCGACCCGATCACGCTGCCGAGCCAGGCCCTGGTGGCCAGCCCGCCATTGCCCGCGGGCCCGGCCGGACTGGGCGCCCGCCACCGTGTAGATGTCGCCCGCGGTCATCTTCTGCCCGTAGAACGTGCCCGTCCTGGCCGCCACCACCCGCACCAGCGAACCCAGCGGCAGTTCCTCTTCGCAGTTCGTCGGATACGCGGAATCAGCGATCAGCAGGTTTCCGGTCTCGTCGAAGGCCACGTCCACCGCGTCGGACAGGGCGGCCCTGGTGGCCGGGCCGCCGTCGCCGGCCGGGCCGCCGTCACGGCTCCTGGCAGCGCTGCCCGCCACCGTGTACAGGTGCCCGGAGGTCATCGGCCGGCCGTAGAAGCGCCCCGTCCGGGCCGCCGCCACCAGCACCCGCGAGCCGGCCGCGATCACCAGGTTCCCGGCCCGGTCGGGCGCCGCGCTGCATGCCTGGGAGACCATGCTGCCGACGGCGGTGCCACTATCGTCGGCCAAGCCCGCCGCGTTATCCCCAGCCACCGTGGTGAGCGCACCCGTGGCCGCGCTCACCCGGCGCACGGTCGAGCCGTCCGCGATGTAGAGCCAGCCGCCCGCCCAGCGCAGACCGCATGGACTGATCGCGACCGAAGTCGCGGGACCGGGGCCGCCGGCCCCGCCGGCGATAGTGGAGACGGTCCCCCCTCGTACCGAGCCCAGCTGCCGGGGGACCCCGGCCCGGGCCACGCCCGCGGGCCCGGCCAGGCCGGCCGCCACCAGCGCCAGGCCCGCCACACCCGCTGCCTGCCAGTCGCGCCGTCCGCCAGCTCCCCATCGCCGTCTCCTTTTCCCGCAGCCACGATGCTGCCAGGACAAGGCGAGCCGCCTAGAGCCGTAAGCCCTTAAGCTCGCATCTGCCGTCCATTCTCCAGTGCCCGCGCGAAATAGCCACGCGTCCGCTCCGGATAAATCCAAGCACCACGAACGCGTCATCCCTTGTTTGCGATCGCTGCTCAGCTGATCCGCCAGGGACGGAGTTTTTCGGGGTTTCTGACCGCCCAGATATGCCTGATCCGGCCCCTCGCGATCTCGAACGCGAACACGGTCGCGATGTTGCCGTCCTGTTGCGCTAGCAAGCCGGGCAGGCCATTGACCGTGCACTCGATGAACGCGGAACCCCGCCCAGGGCGCGCCACCGTGCTGCTGCTGCGGGAGCCCATCGGATTCTGACCGGCTCAGGGGCCGTTTGGCTCGTGGGCTCAGCGCCTTTCCAACACACCCGAGGACCAGGGCGCTAGCGCGACGATGCCGTTGATCGCGTCCCGGTAGGGGGCGGTCGGGCCGCACTCGGCCCCCCAGGCCAGGCCGATCTCGGCCGCCTGGGCCAGCAGCGGGCCGGTGAACAGGCGCAGCCGGGCGATGCGCTCGGCCATCGGCAGCGCGGGCCACGGTCCCTCGTCGAACGCGGTGCGCGCGGCCGCGACGGCCCGGTCTATGTCGGCCGGCGCCGCATCAGGCAGCTCGGCCAGCACGTTCTCGTTGCTGGGATTGATGACGGCGAAGCGGGCGGTAGTGGCCGGCCGCTGCCAGCTGCCGCCGATGAACAGCTCCTCGGCGTGCGGGACCACGAGGTCGAGCTCTTCTCGCTGGACGGTCATGGGGTTCGCCTTTCCGGGGATTCACGGGCCTCCGGCACACGCTATGCAACTGCCAGTTGGACGTCAACGTTTATGTTGCAACCAATTATCAACTCTCCTGTTGACCGGTAGAGTCCGCCGGGTTACCGTGGGCTTCGGGTGGTCGGGTTACCCCAGGAGAGGTCGACGATGACGCAAGCAAAAGCCACTGACCGGGCGCTGATCGTGTCGTCCGACGGTCACGCCACCGCCCGGATGCGCGACTACCGTCCCTACCTCGACCCCGGCATGCGGGCCGAGTTCGACGAGTTCTGCACCGCCTTCGACGAGGTGGGCATGACCACGGTCAACCCTAAGAGCCTGGCCAACCGGATCGACCCGGACCTGGTCCAGCAGTGGGTGGAGACCGTGCTCGAGCCCGGCCGGGTCGAGGGGCAGCACGACCCGGACAAGCGGCTGGGCGAGCTGGAACACCAGGGAATCGCGGGCGAGGTGGTGTTCCCCGACTTCGGGCTGCCGTTCGAGCTGCATCCGCCGCTGGTCGCCGCGATCGTCGGTTACCGGCGCACGCCAGCCCAGGTCGAGGCGGCCAACCGCGCCTACAACCGGTGGCTGGCCGACTTCTGCGCGACCGCGCCGCAGCGCTTCGCCGGGCTGGCGGTGCTCAGCTTCGCCGACCCCGAGGCGACCGTGAGCGACATCCGCGCCGCGAAGGAAGCCGGGCTCAAGGGCATCGTGCTGCCCGCCATGAACGAGAACACGCCGCTGTTCGACAAGCGCTTCGAGCCGGTCTGGAGCGTCCTGGAGGAACTGCGGATGCCGGTCTGCTCGCACACCGCGATCTCGTCGATCACCGACCATCTCTCCCCGGGCACGCTGCAGGCGGTGCCGCACCCGGCCTGCGCGCAGCCGATCATGACCGCCCAGGCCTACTTCTTCACCCAGCAGATCCTCACCCACATGATCTGGGGCGGCGTCCTCGAGCGCCACCCCGACCTGCACATGGTGCTGACCGAGCAGGGGACCGGCTGGGTCATCAGCGCGCTGCGCGGGATGGACTACTCCTGGTCCGACAGCTACCTGCGCCGCGACGTGCGGACGGTGGTGAAGCACAAGCCGTCGTTCTACTACCAGCGCCAGGTGCACATGGGGTCCTCGCTGTTCTCCCGGGCCGAGGCGGCCGAGCGGGAGGCAATCGGGGTCGGCAAGATCCTCATCGGGGCCGACTACCCGCACCACGAGGGCACCTGGGGGGCCGGTCCCGGCACAACCGACTACCTGCGCGCCACCCTCGGCGCCGCGGGTGTGCCCGCGGCCGACGCCCGGCGGATGCTCGGCGGCAACGCGGTCGAGGTGTTCGGCTTCGACGCCCCGGCCCTGCGGAAGGTCGCCGACCAGGTCGGCACCGACCTCGGGCTCATCCTCACCCCGCCGACCGAGGACCTGTTCCCCCGCGGCGATGTGCACAAGCCGCTCGCCACCGCGTTCTAGCCCCGCAGTCTCAAGGCCCCGCAGTCTCAAGACCCCCGCCGCGAAAGCGAGGAATGCCGGCATGGCAATCCCGAAGATCATCTCCGTCGATGACCACGTTGTCGAGCCGCCGGATCTGTGGACCTCGCGGATGCCGCGGTCGCTGCGGGACCGGGTGCCGCACGTGCGCCGCGAGTTCGGCGGGTTCGCGGCGGGCAAGTACGACCCGAACAAGCTGGACTGGGCGGCCGGCCCGGACGTGCCCAACGCCGGCTGGGCCGACGTCTGGTACTACGACGACATGGTGGTGCCGCTGACCCGCGGCCTGGCCGACTGCGGCTACACCACCGAGGACCCCAGCCGCCCGGTCACCTACGACGAGGTGCTCCCCGGCTGCTACCAGCGCGACGCGCGGCTGGCCGACATGGCCGCCAACCACACCGACGTCTCGCTCTGCTTCCCGACAGTGCCGCGGTTCTGCGGGCAGATCTTCATGGAGCGGCAGGACAAGAAGGTCGGCCTGGACTGCGTGCGGGCGTTCAACGACTGGATGATCGAGGACTGGTGCGGGGACACCTCCCGGGCCGAGCGGCTGATCCCGCTCACGCTGATCCCGCTCTGGGACCCGGCGCTGGCCGCCGAGGAGGTCCGCCGGTGCGCGGCGAAGGGGTCGCACGCGATCGCGTTCTCCGAATGCCCGCCGTACCTGGGGCTGCCCAGCATCTACAGCGGCGCCTGGGACCCGTTGTTCCAGGCCTGCCAGGACACCGACACGGTGATCAACATGCACATCGGCTCGTCCTCCAAGCTAGTCGTCACGGCGCCGGACGCGCCGGTGGACACGATCATGTGCCTGTCCTACGTGAACGCGCTGCTGGCGGTGACGGACTGGCTCTACACCGGCACGCTGGAGCGCTTCCCGAACCTGCGCATCGCGCTGTCGGAGAGCCAGGCCGGCTGGGTCCCGTTCGCGGTGCAGCGCGCGGACACCACCTGGACCAAGGCCAACGAGAAGTTCCACCTGAAGACCGACGCGCGCAAGGCCCGGAACCTGCCGTCGGAGGCCATCCCCGGCCGGGTGTTCTTCTGCATCTTCGACGACCTCGAGGGGCTGCGCAGCCGCGACAAAATCGGCTTTGAGCAGCTGCTCTTCGAGACCGACTACCCGCACACCGACTCCACCTGGCCCGACTCGCGCAAGGTGGCCGAGGAACTCTGCAACGCGGCCGGTCTGACCGAACGCGAGCAGTACCAGTTCCTGCGCGGCAACGCGATCAAGGCCTACAAGCTCGACCAGTACTTCGGCATCACCGCCTGACCCGGAAGGACCGAAGTGGACAGCAACGCATGGGACTACATCATCGTGGGAGCGGGATCGGCCGGCTGCGTCCTGGCCAACCGGCTGACCCAGGACGGCCACTTCCGGGTGCTGCTGCTCGAGGGCGGCGGCGAGGACTACAGTCCGTACATCCGGGTGCCGGCCGGCCTGGCCAAGATCAGCCCGAAGTACAACTGGCGTTACACCGCCGACCCCGACCCCTCCCGTAACGGCCTGGTCGAGCACTGGGGCGCGGGCAAGGTCGTCGGCGGGTCAAGCTCGATCAACGGCCAGGTCTGGACCAGGGGCAACGCCGCCGATTACGACGAATGGGCCAAGCTCGGGGCCGACGGCTGGGATGGCGCCTCGGTCCTGCCGTACTTCAAGCGGGCCGAACGGTTCGAGGGCGGCGCCGACCGGTACCGGGGTGACCGGGGCAGCCAGTCGGTGGAGTACGTCCGGGTCCGCAGCCGGCTGACGGACACCTTCGTGGAGGCGGCGCAGCAGGCCGGCTACCCCTACAACGCCGACTACAACGGAGACCATCAGCTCGGCGTCGGCTACATGCAGCTCTCCCAGCGCCGCGGCTGGCGGGCCAGTACCGCCCGGGCCTACCTGGCGCCCGCCCGCCGCCGTCCCAACCTCCGCCTGGAGAAAGAGGCGGTGGTGACCCGGGTCCTCATCGAGAAAGAGCGCGCGGCCGGCGTGGAGTACCGTCAGGGCGGTGCGCTGCACACCGCCCGGGCCCGCCGGGAGGTGCTGCTCAGCGCGGGTACGCTGGCGTCGCCGAAGCTGCTGATGCTGTCCGGCATCGGGCCGGAGGACGAGCTGCGCCCGCACGGGATCGAGGTCAAGCTGGCCAGCCCCGGGGTGGGCCAGAACCTGCAGGAGCACATCTGGGTCACGGTCATGTGCACGGTGAACGTCCCCAGCCTGAACATGGAGACGACGCCCAAGGCGATCGCCCGGCACGGGCTGAACTTCGTGGTCCGCGGCCGGGGGGCGGTGGCCACGCCCGCCGCCCACGCGATGCTGTTCGGCCAGCTCCACTCCGAGGGTGACCGGCCGGACTACGAGATGGCCTTCGCCCCCTTCGGGATGAGCGGCGACGTCGTGAGCTCCACCGACGCCGCGCCGGGGACCGAGTACCGGCACGACCTGAACGAGCTGCGGCTGATGTCCGTCGCAACCGTCTCCCTGATGCCCTCGGTCAGTCATCCGAAGCAGCGGGGGACGGTCGGGCTCCGCTCGGCCGACCCGGCCGACGGGCCGCGCATCGTCCACCAGCTGCTCGGCAACCCAGACGACCTGAAGATCCTGATCGCCGCCTGCCGCCGGGCCAGGGACATCGCCGCCTCCGACGCCATGCGCCCCTACGTGACCGGTGAGCTGATGCCGGGTCCGAAGGTGCAGACCGATGAGGAGTGGATCGACTACTTCCGCACCTACGCCTACCGCGGCGAGCACCCGGCCGGCACCTGCCGGATGGGCACCGACAAGCTCGCGGTCGTCGACCCGCAGCTCAAGGTGCACGGCGTCGACGGCCTGCGGGTGGTGGACACCTCCGTCATGCCAACCCTCACCAGCGGCCACACCAACGCGCCCACCATCATGATCGCCGAGCGCGCGGCCGACCTCATCAGATCTGAGGCAAACGCCCGCTGAAGTTTCCCGGCCCGGGCAAGATTGGTAGCCAGGCGGGGCAACCTAGCGCCCGGCGGGCAACGTCAAGGGAGCATGAGAGCTTCTCGGGAAGCCGAGTACACCGAGTACGTGCAGGCCCGGCTGGGCTGGCTGCGGCGGACGGCGTACCTGCTCTGCCAAGACTGGCAGGGTGCGGACGACCTGGCCCAGAAGGCCATCACCCGGCTGTACACGCACTGGGGCCGGGCCGGGAGGGCCGCCAGCCTGGATGCCTATGTCCGGGGGATCCTGGTCAAGGCGTTCCTGGATGAGCGGCGGTCCGCCTGGGCGCGCCGCGTCACCCTTCCCGGTGTCTATGAAGAGCGTCCGGTCGCCGGCCACGACGCCGACATGCGGCTGGATGTCCGGGCCGCGCTGCGGTCGCTGCCGCCGCGCCAGCGGGCCACCGTCGTGCTGCGCTACTACTGCGACTGCCCCGTCGAGGAGGCCGCCGAGATCCTCGGCGTGACCCCCGGCACCGTGAAGAGCCAGACCGCCAAGGGGCTGACCGCGCTGCGCCTGGCGCTCGCCCCCGTGATGGAGGCATGAATCCCATGAACCCGATGATCGAAGACACCGTCCGCACGCTGCTGGCCGACGTCGCGGGCGAACCCGGGCCGCCGTCCAGGATCAGCATCGAGGGCGCCAGGAAGGCGGGCCGCCGCCGGCAGCGGGCGGCCCGCGCGATCGCCTCGGGTGCCGTCGCCGTCGTGGCGGTCGGCGGCGCGCTGATCGTTCCCCACCTGCGCCTTGCCGCCGCCCCGGCCAGCGTCACCGGACCTGCGTCGGGCACCCGGATCGCCGCGTCGGTCAAGCCGGCCCCGCCGGTCAAGCAGCCCGCCCCTGCCCCCGCGCAGTTCAACCCGCTGGAACTGCCGGCGAACTTCGGCTGGCTGCCCAGCTTCTGGAACTCCGGCGGGGCCAGCGTCGAGGAGACGCCGACCTTCATGGTGGTGAACCTGGTGCATTCGCAAACCCTCAAGGTGAGCCCCCGCGGCTGGTACCCCGATCCCAGCCTCTACGCGAGCACCCGCGGACCGTTTCCCGGCGTCGCCACCGACCCGAAGGCGCCCGCCGTGAACGGCCAGCCCGCCTACTGGGACGGCAACGGCATCATGTGGCAGTACGCGCCCGGTGCCTGGGCATACCTGTACGCGGCCGGGAACGTTCAGGGTCGCAGCGGCCGGGCCCTGGACGAGAAGATGGCGAGCACGGTGCTGTTCGGCCAGCATCAGCCGCTGTACGCGCCTTTCCAGCTCACCCACGGGCTGCCCGCGGGGTGGCAGGCCACGGAGACCGACAGTGTGCTGACGAACGGGCGGCTGCTGCTGTGGCAGCTGGAGGCCGGCCCGGCCGCCAAGCCCGGGGTGCTGACCATCGCGCAGAACACCCACGCCGGGACATGCGGCGTGCAGCCGCCGCCGCAGTCCACCCTGACGACGGGCGGGGTCCAGTGGGCCTACTACTACTCCTCCGGCCCCGGGGGTGATCAGGCGGTCTGCGCCCCCAAGAGCATCGACGGGGGGTACATGACCATGTACTACTACTGGCGCGGCCATCCGCAGGCGCTCAACCTGGCCAGCCTGCTGCGCTCGACGAAGTTCTTCGGCCCGGACCCGTCGGGCTGGACCACCCAGCCGATTGCCCGATAGTGCTCACCCGACGATTATTTCCCCGGTGTTCCAGGGGAATCCGGCGCAGTCGTTGTAGAAATAGTCACCCGGCTTGATGAAGCGATACGAACCCGAGTGCCCGGGCGCAAGCGGGCCGATCTTGAAGCTCGCCGGGTCGAAGAAGGACTCCGCGCAGTGACTCTTCGCATTACCGGACGGATTCGTGAACGTCACCGTTGTCCCGGCTGGCACGGTCATGATCGCCGGAGCCATCGCGACCTTGCTGGCGAGGTTCTCGGCCGCGCTCGGGGACTTGGTCCCGGCGTCCCAGGTGCGGCCCATCACGACCGTGTCGCCGACCGTCCGGCCGGCGATCGTCGGGCCGCCGATCGGCACCCGGGCGGGAATCGGCGCCGGAGCCTTGGCCGGGACGGCACCGTTCCGTGGAGTCTGAACGCCCATAGGCTGTCGCCGACGGAGTTATAGCTGGCGTTGCCGCCGGCCAGGATGGCCACGTACTGCACGCCGTCTACCGCGTAGGTGACCGGCGTGGTCGCGATCCCGGTACCGGTCTGCCAGCTCCACAGAACCTTGCCGTTGACCGCATTACGGGCGGAGAGCAGCCCGTTGGGCGCGCCCTCGAAAAGCAGGCCGGCCGACGTGGTCAGGATCCCGTCGCCGTTCGACAGCCCGAAGGGGGTTGTCACCTGCCAGGCGATCTTGTTCGTCTGCGGGTTGACGGCGTCGAGGACGCCGCCGCGGAATTCGCCCAACGGCTCATAGAAGGTGGGCTGATGGTAGGGCAGCCCGTCGCTGTAGGCGAAGTCGACCTCGGCCGCGGGCACGTAGAGCAGCCCGGTTTTCGGGTCCAGCGACATCGGCGCCCAGTTCGCGCCGCCCACCCCGCCGGGCGTCACCAGGACCGGGCTGTTCAGGTAGGGCGTGAACTCGCAGCCGGTGCGGTAGTCGGGGACGGGGCGGGTCGGACCGGTCCGCTGGGGGCAAGTCGGCACCAGCGACTGGCCGGCCGGGATCGGCTGGGTGGCCGAGGTCGCCTGCGCGGCGAGCTGCGGCACCGCCGTCTCGCGCACCGGGAGCGCGGGCTTGCCCGTCTTCGCGTTCAGGTAATAGAGCCAGCCGGTCTTGCTGCCGTAGATGACGACCTGCTGGGTGCCGCGGGGATAACGGACGCTCGCGATGAGCGGCGTCATCGTGTTGTCGTAATCCCACAGGTCATGGCGGACGGACTGGAAGTACCAGACCAGCTTGCCGGTGGCCGCGTTGAGCGCGACGAGCGAATTCGTATAGAGATCGTCGCCAGCCCGGGCGGCGCCGGACACCCGCGGCTCCGGGTTGGCGACCGCGACGTAGATCAGTCCGAGCTGGGCGTCAACGGCCGGCGCCATCCAGACGTCCCCGCCGCCGAGCATCCAGGACGTGCCTTTCCAGCTGCCATGCCCGGGCTGGCCCGGTCCCGCCGTCCCCGCGAAACTCCAGGCCACAGCTCCGTTCGAGGCACGGAGGGCGTAGAGGTGGCCGCGCATGCCCGCGCCACCCCCGTTCTCCGTGCCGACGTACACCAGCCCGTTGTCATAAAGCGTCCACGGCGTCGCTGATCCGTCTGGCCGCGGTGTCCTGCCCCGCCGTGCCGACCTGGGTCCGCCAGATCACCGCGCCCGTCTGCTGATTGAGCGCGACCACGTGCTCGTGGCCCAGCGCGGCGAAGACCCGCCCGGCCGCGACCGCCACTCCTCGCTCGGTGCCGGCCAAGCCCGATCTGTACTCCCAGATCCGGCGGCCCGTCGCACCGTCCACGGCGAACACGTCGCCCTGGCTGGTCTGAACGTAGCAGCCGTCCGTCGACCGCGACCGGCGTGCTCTCCTGGCCCGAGGCCGCCGCGCCCCGCTCAAGATGGTCGAGCCAGGCGCCGGACAGGCTGTGCACGTTGCCCGGGGTGATCTGCGCCAGCGACGAGTAACCCTGGTCGCCGTATTCTGCCCCGACCGCCTGCACACGGCTGGTCCGTGCCGTGGCGGACTGCGGGCTGGCAGTGCCAGCCGCAAGCGCCAGCGCGGCCAAAACGGCACCAGCCAGTGCCAGCACCCTCACCCCGGTCCGCGCGATCACCAGCGCATTATCCATCCGCCAGAGCCGGAGTTAAAGGTCAAAAGCGCAACCATGATGTCGAACGGTCGCGTGCTTCGCGTTACCCGCCCACGGCACGCTGGTCCGCCCGCAGGCGCCGCAGGTAGCTAGCCAGCGCTGCGGTGAACGCGTCGTTGCGGTCGCCGACGATCATGTGGCCGGCCTCGGCGACGTCGAGGTGGGTGGCGTGCGGGATGACCTCGTGCAGCGCCTGCACGCTGCGCTCGCTGACGAGTTCGCTCCGTAGCCCGCGGATGAGCAGTGTCGGCACGGTGATCGACGGCGCCGCCTGCCGTACCGCCAGGTGGTGCGCGAGCATCGGCTCGCCGGTGCCGGGATCGGGCACCTGCCAAGCGATCGAGTTCGGGCCGCCGTCCATGATCCGGGGGTCCCAGTGCCAGACCCAGCGGCCGTCCGGGCGCCGGCGGAGATTCTTGCGCAGCCCGTTCAGGTTCGTGGTCGGCGGCCGCTCCGGATTGAAGGCGGCGATGGCGGCCGCCGCCGCCTCCAGCGACGGGAAGCCGTCGGCGTTCGCGGTCATGAAGCGGACGACCCGGCTCGAGCCTTCCTGCTCGACGTGCACCGAGATGTCGACCAGCACCAGCGCGGGCACCTGCTCGCCGCTGCGGGCCACCGCCACCAGCGCCGCCAGCCCGCCCAGGGACGCGCCGACCAGCACCGGGGGAGCGGGCAGGGCCCGGCTGACCGCGATCACGTCGGCGGCGAAGTCGTCCAGCCGGTAGCGGCCGGCCGGGCTGCGCTCGCTGTCGCCGTGCCCGCGCAGGTCCAGGGCGATCGCGTGCCAGCCCGCGGCCGCCAGGATGCAACCGGTGGTACGCCACGAGTGCCGAGTCTGGCCCGCGCCGTGCAGCAGCAGTACCGGCGGCGCGTCGAGGTCGCCCCACTCGTCGCCGGCCAGGCGCACGCCCGATCCCGGCCAGCCGCCCGTTTCCTGCCTGCTCGCGGCCACCTCAGCGGAACCCGTCGAGGCCGGTCAGCTGCTGGCCGATGATCAGCCGCTGGATCTGGGCGGTGCCGTCGGGGACGATCATCATCCGCGCGTCGCGGAAGATCCGCTCGGCGCCGGTCTCCCGGGCCAGGCCAATCGCGCCCTGCACCTCCATGCCGAGCGACGCCACCCGCACCGCCGTCTCGGTGCAGTACGCCTTGGCCATCGATACCTCGGCTCGCGCGGCGGCCGGGCCGCGCTCGATTAGCGCGTTGATCGCGTTGTAGGCCATCAGCCGGCTTGACGTCACCCCGATGGCCATGTCCGCCAGCAGCGCCTGGACCAGCTGGAATCCCGCGATCGGGCGGCCGAACTGGGTCCGCTGCCTGGCGTAGGGGAGCGCGAGGTCGAGCGCGGCCTGCGCGAACCCGACCGCGAGCAGCGCCTGGGACGCCCGGCCTGGCCCGATCGCGGCGAAGATCTGCCGGCGGCCCTCGCCGCGGATGCGGCCGATATCGGGGACGACGACGTTGTCCAGGTACACGTCGCACAGGTCCTGCGCCACCAGGCCGAGGGTCTCGATTGGCCGGGCCTGGAACCCCGGGCCGACCTCGGCCAGGAACAGACCGAAACGGCCCTCCGCTGTTGGCTCGGGATCGGCGGCGGGCTCGGAGTCGGGCGTGCGCTCGGGCTCGGCGATCCGGGCGTAGACGATGGCAAGCTCGGCCCGGGTACCGCGGGATATCCACGTTTTGCGGCCGTTGATGACCCAGCTGCCATCGGGCTGGCGTCGCGCCGTCGTCGTGATGCCCGCCGTGTCGGAGCCGGTGTCCGGCTCGGTGAAGCACGCCGCGATCACGGCCGGGCGCTCGACGTGCGCGGCGAAGTGGCGCCGCTGCTCGTCGTTGAGGAGCTGCCGCAGGAACCTGGGCAGGTACAGCTGCTCGGTGACGAAGGCGGCGGCGGCGCTGTGCACCCGCGCCATCGCCTCGTAGAGGATCGCGAAGGCCATGAGGTCGTCGGCGCCGCCGGCGTTGGTCGGATACTCGTCCACGACGCCCTTGCCGACCAGCCCATCGCGGAGCCGCTGCCATTCCCCGGCCGATGGCGCCCGGTTCAGGTCCATGGTCGCGATCAGCGGGGCGACCACGCCCGCGCAGAAGTCGTCGACCGACTCCTTCCAAGCGCGATGGTCATCCGAGTACCCGATCTGCATGGCCCTCCCCTGATTCCCTTATCTCCCCGGCGGCCACCGCGTCCGCGGCGGGTGCCGCGTCGCCGGCCGGCCCTGCCTTCCCGGATGACACCGCCCGCCCGGCTGAGACCGCATCCCCGGCCTGCAGTTCGCCGAGGATCTGCTCGGTCTGCGCGCCCGCGCTGACGATGAAGCCGGCCGTACTGGTGCCGAACTCAGCTAGCGGCGAGCGCAGCGCCCGGTAGTGCTGCCCGTCGTCCGAACGGACATCCATCAGCAGGCCGTTGCCGGTGACCTGCGGGCACCGCGCGACCTGGGCGTAGCTGCGGCTGACACCCGCCATCAGGCCGGCCCGTCGAACAGCTCGAACAGCTCCTCGGCGGTGTAGCGCATGGTGCGGTGCTCCAGCTCGGCGATCAGCGCCGGCCGGTTCCGCATTCTCTCCTCGCGCCCGATGAACCGCGGGTCGGTGAGCAGCTCGGTGCAGTCCAGCAGCCCGCACAGCGTCTGCCAGTGCCCGGCCAGGTAGGCCGCCATCATCACGCTGCCGTCGCTGCTGCGCAGCGTCTCGTTCGGCGCGCTCAGCTGCGAGGCGTTGCCGATCCGGCGGGGCAGGTTGCCGCTGACCAGGTAGTCGGTGAAGGGGGAGGCCTGCATGCTCAGCGCGACGTCGAACAGCACCACCTGGTGATGGCGTCCGGCCGGGGCGGCCGCCGCCCGGCCGTTCGCGCGACCGAGCAGGGCGGCGAGCACCGCCGCGACCAGCACGAAGCCGGACGCGTGGTCCACCACCGGGAAGCCGACCCGGACACCGGGTCCGCCCTCGTGTCCGGTGATCTCGATCATCCCGCTGTCGGCCTGGACGATCCCGTCGACGGCCGGGCGGTCCCGCCAGGCACCCTCCGGCCCGTAGCCGCGCAGTGAGAACCAGTGCAGCCGGGGGTTGGCGGCCAGCAGGCTGGCCGGGTCCAGGCCGAGGCGCTCGAGCGCGCCGGGCCGGTAGTTCTCGATCACCACGTCGGCGGTGGCCAGCAGCCCGCGCGCGCTGGCCGCGCCTCGCTCGTCCTTCAGGTCGATGATCACTGAGCGCTTGCCGATGTTGTTGGCCAGGTACGGCGGCGCGACCAGGTCCGGGTGGCCGGGGGCGGTGAGCAGCCGGGACGGCTCACCCCCAGGCGGCTCGACCTTGATCACGTCGGCGCCAAGCTGGGCCAGGTGCGAACCCGCGGCCGGCCCCGCCACCAGGGTCGCGAACTCCACCACCCGCACCCCGGCCAGCACGCCCGCCGCCGACGGGACTATCCCCGGCCCGTCTTCGGCGGAAGGGCCAACCTGCGCCGCGCCTTCTGCCGACAGGCCGCTAGCTGGCTGGCGGCCGATGATCAGGTCCAGGCCTCGGTGCGGAAGGCGAGCCCGCCGGTCCCGCCCGACCCGACTAGCGCTCCCTCCGGCGGGGTCCCCAGGGCGGCCACGGCGGGTGCGCCGATGCTGTTCGCCGCGTCCTGCAGCAGCGCGCCGTCCAGGCTGTAGCAGCGGATCGCGTTGCCGCCGAGCATGGCCCTGATCTGGTCACCCGGCAGGTTCTGGAAGGTGTTGCGCACCGCCCGGCGGAACTGGGAGGTCTCCGGGTCGGTGTCGGCCGGGTTGCGCAGGCCTTCCGGGTGGGGGTAGTCCGAGCCCCACATGATCGAGTCGACGTACCCGTGGTCGATCGCGAGTTCCGCCTCGAAGTGCGCCAGCATGCTGGCGCCGATGAAGACGTTGGTGCCGAAGTACTCGCTCGGCAGCTTCTCCAGCGGCTCCTGCTTGAGCGTGTTGACCGCGTAGCCCTTCCACTTGCCCGGCTCGGCCAGCGAGACGCCGCGGTTCGCGTTGCGGGTCAGCACGCCGGTGTCCTTCTTGGCGTTGTTCTGCACCGTGGCCCGGTAGGCGCTGTCCATCTCGTCCATCAGCGGCTGCTGCCACGGGCCGACCATCTCGGTCATCACCAGCTTCAGGTCCGGGTGGCGGTCGAAGATCTTGGCGAAGATGAACCGGTGGATCGCCCGGCGGGCGGCCGGGCCGGCCACCTCGAGCATCAGCAGCGCCTGACGGCTCATGGCGGTCGGGCTGACGGCGCCGGAGTGCGTGGTCAGCGCGAGGCCGTTGGCCTCGGCGACGTCCCACAGCGGCTCGTAGGCCGGCTCGTCGTAGGCGAGCAGGGTGTCGCGCATCGCCGGGAAGTTGATGCCCTTGAGCCCGTGCTCGGCCGCCCACTCGGCCTCGGCCACGGCGGCGTCGATGTCCCACAGCGGCAGGTGCGCCAGGCCGACCCGGCGGCCGGGCAGCTCCGCGCAGAAGTCGGCCAGCCAGCGGTTGTAGATGCGCATCCCGACCTTGGCCAGCTCCGGATCGGAGGGGTTGTCGGAGTGCGTGAACGACGGGATGAACGGCAGCAGCTCGCCATTGAAGCTGAAGTGGAAGAGCACCTCGGCCACGACGCCGTCGCCCTCCATGTCCCTGCGCCGGGCGGCCGAGTCGTAATGGCCGGCGTCATGCGAGCCGGGCGCCTCGCCGCTCAGCCACCATTCGCGCACCGGGCGGGTGTCCTCGGCGAACTCGTCGAAGTCGGCCAGCGACTGCTTGGGGCAGTACGGGCGCAGATCCTCGATCAGCCGCGGCCCGACATGCGTGTCGCAGGTCACCAGGACCGCGTGATCATCGGTGTTTTCGCTCATCGCGTCATCCATCCATCCAAGAGCACGGTCCATCCAGGAGCACCGTGCCCTCGCAGCGGAGCAGGGTGCCGAGCACGGCGTGCCGCCGGCCGGGCTGAGCACGGCGTGCCGCCGGCCGGGAACTAAAGGTCTTTTTCGTTCTACGCTCGGCCTAGATTAATGTCAACGTTTACGTTGAAGAGGATTGGTGCGACGATACTCCCCATGGCGGAGCTCAGCGAACAGGTCGTGATCGTGACCGGCGCCGGCCGCGGCATCGGCCGTGCCCACGCCCGTACCCTGGCCGCGCACGGCGCCCGGGTGGTCGTGAACGACGTCGCCGGGGCGGGCGAGTGCGTCGAGCGCCTAAAGGCAGACGGCCTGACGGCCTGGGCCGACACCTCCGACATCGGCACCTGGAACGGCGCCCGCGCGCTGATCAGCGCGGCAGTAAGCCGCTTCGGCCGCTTGGACGGCCTCGTCAACAACGCGGGCGTGCTGCGCCGGGCCGACGTCGCCGACCTGGCCGAGGAGGACCTGGATCTGGAGCTCGGGGTCAACCTGAAGGGCGCCTTCGCCTGCACCCGGTTCGCCTCGGACTACTGGCGGCAGCAGAATCGCCAGGGCCGCCGCCCCCGCGCCTCGGTGGTCAACACCGCCTCTGACACGATCTTCACCGGATCGCCCGGCGGGGCCGGCTACGCCGCCACCAAGGCGGCCATCGTCGCGCTCACCCAGTCCGCCAGCCTGGAGGGAGCGCAGTACGGCGTCCGCCACAACGCCATCGCGCCGTCCGGGCGGACGCCCATGGCGGCCGGCAGCGGGCTGCTGGCTTTCGGGGCCGCGCCGGTGCCCGACGACCCGGCCGACCAGGACCCGGCGGCGCCGGACAACCCGCTGCACAACTCTCCGCTGGTGCTGTGGCTGCTGTCGCCGCGGTCGGCCCACGTGACCGGCCAGGTGTTCCGGCTGCGCCACGGCGCCGTCAGCCGGATGAACCCCACCACCAACGGCCAGTGGCTCATCCCGCCTGACGAAGCCGCCGCCTGGGAGCCGGGCCAGCTTGGCCAGGCACTGAACAGTCAGGTGTTCGGCTCACAGTTCCCGCCGCCGATGCGGGATTTCCCCAGCCAGCAGAGCGTCCCCTTCAGCCGCCTCGACCACACGTAGGGGCACTCGGCGTAAGCACGGGCCCACCCTTCGCACCCGCATCCACGACGAGACCCACACCCACATCCACATCCAGCACACCTAGGACACAGGGAGCAGCTATGCGAATGGACGGGCAAACGGCGGTTGTCGTCGGCGCGGGAACCGGCCACGGCACCGCCTCGGCGATCCGGCTGGCCCTCGAGGGTGCGCGGGTGCACGTGGTCGACTCCGATCAGGGTCAGGTCGACGCCGTGGTGGCGACGATCAAGGACCTCGGGGGAGACGTCCGCGGCCACCGCGCGGCGATCTCCGACCTGGCCGAGCTGACCGGGGTCGCCGACGCCGTCGCGGCGGAGAGCGGAGCCGTGCACGCGCTGGTCAACCACCACCTGATGATCGAGTGGGGCACGTTCGAGCAGATCGACCTGGAGTACTTCGCCGAGATCGTGCGGTTCAGCCTGCTCGGGCCGGCCGCCGCCACCAGGGCCTTCCTGCCGCTGCTGAAGGCGGCGGGCGGCGCGTCGGTGGTCCACCTCGGCTCGATCGACGGCCTGTTCGGCAACCCGCTGTCGGTCGCCTACTCCGCCGCCAAGGGCGGTCTCGGGCCGCTCACCCACATCATGGCGCGCGAGTTCGCACCGTTCGACATCCGGGTGAACGTGATCGCCACCGGCCAGACCAACCAGGTCAGCGCGCAAGTGCTGGACGGCGGGACCTACCAGGACTCGGCCGCGTCGATGGCGGCGACCGCGGCGTCGCCCGCGGGCACCAGCCGGTTCCCCGGCAACTGGTACATGGAGCAACTGGCCCAGGCCACGCCGCTCAAGCGCAGCGGCCCGCCGCAGGAGTGGGGGGGCATGCTCGCCTTCCTCGCCTGCGCCGACAGCAGCTACGTCACCGGACAGGTCATGGTGGTTGACTGCGGCCGGACGGGCCTGACCCCCGGCACGTTTCCCTGGCTGTCGCCCTCGACCGTCTGATTCCCGGGCCCGTGCAGCATCGAGCGCCTCGCTCGATGTGACAATGACGGGATGGCTGGGACTGGATGGCTCCGGGACGGCGTGATCTACCAGATCTTCATGCCCTCGTTCGCTGACGGCGACGGCGACGGGATCGGCGACCTCAGCGGTGCGATCGCGCACCTGGATCACCTCGAATGGCTCGGGGTCGACGCGATCTGGTTCAACCCGTGCTTCGATTCGCCGTTCCGCGACGCGGGGTATGACGTCGCGGACTACCTTACGATCGCGCCGCGGTACGGCACTGGTGAAGACATGGCGGCTTTCATCGCCGAAGCCAGGCGGCGCGGTATCCGGGTCCTGCTCGACCTGGTTGCCGGGCACACGTCGGTCGCTCATCCCTGGTTCCAGGCCTCAGCCAGCGATACCGAGGACGACCGGTACATCTGGTCGGACCGGCCCGGGCCGGGCTTGGTTCCCTCCCCGGGGAGGCGGCCCGGGTACTACCTGAAGAATTTCTTCGACGAACAGCCCGCGCTGAACTTCGGCTACGCACGTGCGGATGACGCCGAACCATGGCGGCAGCCGGCCGATGCGCCCGGACCGCGGGCCAACCGGGACGCCCTCTGCCAGATCATGGCCTACTGGCTCGATCGCGGCGTAGCTGGATTCCGCGTTGACATGGCGTACTCGCTGGTCAAGGACGACCCGGACTTCACCGCGACCGTGGCTCTGTGGACTTCTCCCGGCTCGCCACCGCCCCGCGCCCGGCCGCGCGGCTCGGCGCGGCGTTCGCGTTCCTGCTCACCTGGGGATCGATCCCCTCGATCTACTACGGCGACGAGATTGGCCTGCGCTACCTCAACGGGCTTCCCGACCATGAGGGCAGCCAATGGAGCCCCCGGTTTAACCGGGCCGGGTGCCGTACCCCGATGCAATGGGACCCTGCCCTGCCCAACGCGGGTTTCTCGACCGCCCCGGCCGGGCGGCTCTACCTTCCCCAAGACCCCGACCCGGACCGTCCGACCGTCGCGGCCCAGTACGCCGACCCAGCCTCGACCCTCAACCGTGTCCGCAGGATCATCCAGCTCCGCCGTAGCACCCCGCAGCTGCGCACCGCCGCGGCAACCACGGTCCTGGCCTCGGACTACCCGCTCGTCTACCTCCGCGGCGACCGTCACCTCGTTGTCATAAACCCCTCCGGCACCGCCCGCACGGCCGGCATCTCGTCCCTGTCAGCACGCACTGCCCGGCCGCTGGAACGAGCGGGACCGTCGTGGCGGGCGGACGCGTGGAAACCGGGGCTTTCGGATATGGCGTGTTCGCCCTCGAATGAGTTTTACCGGCCCGAGTCAACTTCTCGAGCCAGGGACCCGTCCGGGGTGGGCGAGTCGTCCTCAGCCCTCGGCCAGCCGGATGTCGTGGCCCATCCGGTCCCGCTTGGCCCGCAGGTAGCTCAGGTTTTCCGGGGTGACCACCGGGGGGATGCCGACCCGTCCGGCGATGTCGAGATCGAAGCCCTGCAGGCCGCCGTACTTGGCCGGGTTGTTGGTGATGACCCGGATGCGGCGCGCCCCGAGCGCGGCGATGATCGCGGCGCCCGCACCGTAGTGCCGGCTGTCGTCGGGCAGGCCCAGGTCGCGGTTGGCGTCGATCGTGTCCCGCCCCTGCTCCTGCAGGGCGTAGGCCCGCAGCTTGTGGCCTAGGCCGATGCCCCGGCCCTCGTGCCCGCGCAGGTAGACGATGATCCCGCGGCCCTCGTCGGCGATCAGCCGCATCGACTGGGTCAGCTGGGTCCCGCAGTCGCACTTCAGCGAGCCGAGCACGTCGCCGGTCAGGCACTCGCTGTGCACCCGCACCAGCACGCCGGGGTCGCCCGAGCCGGTCGTCGTGACGTCGCCGAGGACGAGGGCCAGGTGCTCCTCGTCGTCGGGAACCGAGCGGAACGAGGTGGCCCGGAAGGTGCCGTGCGGCGTCGGCAGCAGCGCCGTCCCCGTCTCGGCCACCAGCTGCTCGGTTGCCCGGCGATAGCGGACCAGGTCGGCCACCGCCACCACCGGCAGGTCGTGCTCGGCGGTGAGCCGGGCGAGCTCGTCGGGGCGGCACATGGTCCCGTCGTCGTTCACCAGTTCGCAGATGACCGCCACCGGGGACCGTCCGGCCATCCGCAGCAGGTCGATGGAGGCCTCGGTATGGCCGGCCCGCCGCACCGATCCGCCCTCGGCGTAGCGGAGCGGGAAGACGTGGCCGGGCCGGCGGAAGTCGGCTGCCTTCGCGTCCGGATCGGCCAGCGCGCGGATGGTCGCGACCCGGTCCGCGGCCGATACGCCGGTACCCGCGCTGACGTGGTCGACGGGGACGGTGAACGCGGTCCGGTGCACCTCGGTGTTCTCCATCGACATCGGCGGAAGCCGCAGCTCGTCGAGGCGGCCGGACTCCATGGGCACGCACACGATGCCGGTCCCGTGCCTGACCATGAACGCCATTTGCGCGACGGTCAGCGAATCGGCCGCGACCACCATGTCGCACTCGTTTTCCCGTTGCTCGTCATCGACGACAACGACCATCCGGCCCTCGGCCAGCGCCGTGACGGCACGGTTCAGCGCCGCGACCCCGGCCAGCGCGTCCGGCCTGGCCGGAGGCGGCACGGTCGTCAGCTCGGCGGGCTGCGGTCGACTACGGTTGGCGGCCATCGACTTCTCCTCAGCGTCAACACTAGTGTTGATTCAACTGTAGCTCCGTCGCATGGCGCGTGCAAGGCGGTACGCAGGGCGATCCCCTCGCCTGGCCGTCAACGCGGTCATCGCCCGCAGTCAACGCAGTCAACACGCATGCAGTCAACACAAAGGTTGACAGGTGGCGAGGGCGGTGTCAGGGTGGCACTGATGGTGACCGAAGAGGGCGGGAGCGGCGCGCGTGTTCGACCGTAAGGAACACTTCATCGGCGGGGACTGGCATAAGGCGGGCGGCGGCGATCTGCTCGAGGTCATCTCGCCGTCCACCGAGGAGGTCGTGGGGCGGGTGCCCGTGGCCGGGCCGGCCGAGATCGACCTCGCGGTGGGGGCGGCGCGGTCGGCGTTCGCCGACGGCCCCTGGAGCCGGATGAGCCTGGTCGAGCGGGCCGGCTACCTGCGCCGGTTCGCGGCGGAGCTGCACGCCCGGCGGGAAGAGTCGGTCGAGCTGCAGATCGACGAGATGGGCGGAACCCGCCAATTCATCAACGCCAACGTCGACGGCATCGGGCCGTTCCTCGACCGGATGCTCGCCGATGCCGAGGGCGTGCGCTTCCGCGAGGTCCGTAACGGCACGGTCGGCAAGGTCGTCGTGCTGCGCGAGCCGGTTGGCGTGACCGCGGCGGTGACCCCGTGGAACTCGCCGGTCATGGTCGCGGTGACCAAGCTGTTCCCCGCGCTGCTGATGGGCTGCCCGGTGGTGCTGAAGCCCGCGCCCGAGTCGCCGCTGAGCGCCTACGTGATCGCCGAGGCGGTCGCCGCCGCGGGGCTGCCCGCAGGGACCGTCAGCATCGTCAACGGCGGGGTGCAGGCCGGGGCCTACCTGGTCGGGCATCCCGGGGTCGACTTCGTGACGTTCACCGGCAGCCGGGGCGGCGGCCGCGCGATCGCGACGGCCTGCGCTGACCGGCTGCGCCCGGTCGTGCTGGAGCTCGGCGGCAAGTCCGCCGCGGTCATCCTGCCCGGGGTGGACATGGCGCCGTACCTGCCCTCCCTGGTCGGGAACTCGCTGCGCAACAGCGGCCAGATCTGCATCTCCACCAACCGGGTACTCGTCCAGGCCGGCGACCGGGACACGGTCGTCGGGCAGCTGGCCGATTACGTGTCGCGGATGAAGATCGGCGACCCGCACGACGCGGACACGGATTTCGGCCCGCTCGCGGCGGCCAGGCAGCGGGACAACGCCGAGCGCTTCATCGCCTCGGGGGTGGCCGAGGGGGCGAAGGTCGTCCTCGGCGGCGGCCGCCCGGCCTCGCAGCCCAAGGGCTGGTACGTCGAGCCGACCATCTTCATCGACGTGGACAACCGGATGGAGATCGCCCAGCAGGAGATCTTCGGGCCGGTCCTGTCGGTGATCACCTACCGCGACGAGGACGAGGCGATCGCGCTCGCCAATGACAGCATGTACGGCCTCGGCGGCTCGGTCTTCGCCGCCGACGTCGAGCACGGGCTCGAGGTCGCGGCGAAGATCATCACCGGCACCTGCTCGGTGAACGGGGGGCCGCCGTCCGGCGGCGGCGGCCCGTTCGGCGGGCGCAAGCAGTCCGGCCTGGGCTGCGAGCGCGCCGTCGAGGGCCTGGAGAGCTTCCTGGAACTGAAGTCGGTGGCGCTGCCGGCCGGCTACGAGCCGAGGGGGTGAGCAGCCGATGGCACGGTGCCCGGTCGCACGGCTGACCGATTTCAAGGAGTACCCGCTGCGGCGGGTCGAGGTCGACGGCGTTCCGATCTGCCTGGCCCGCCTGGACAGCGGCGAGGTCTTCGCGATCAGCGACGTCTGCAGCCACGAGGAGATCGAGCTGAGCGACGGTGAGCTCGACGGCGAGGACGTCGAATGCCCGGCGCATGGCTCCCGCTTCAACGTGCGCACCGGCGCGGTCAGCGGGCTGCCCGCGAACGCGCCGGTCGCGACCTACCCGGTTTCGGTCGAAGACGGCGAGATCTTCGTCGAGTTCGCAGGTTAGAGGTTCACGGAAGGGATGGTGCCAGATGGCTGAGGCCACCGGGCAGGCGGAAACGGCCGAGGCGGTGGACGGTGCGAAGTGCCCGTTCGCCCATGTGGACACCCTGGAAGACGTGTCCCGGCTGCTGCGGTCGAAGACGGCGGTGACTCACAGCCCCGACCTGTTCGCTGGCCGGGCCAGCGACGAGGTCAACGGCGAGATCAACGTGCGCGAGTTCCTGGCCGCGTCGATGATGTACACCGAGGGCGATTCGCACCGGCTGCGGCGCAAGCTGCTCAACCCGCTGGTGCGCGCCGACGCCCTGCAGGGCATCCGCGAGGACGTCGTCCTGCCCGAGGCCGACCGGCTGATGGCGCTCTGGCTGGCCGAGCCGGACGCCGACGGCCGGTACCGGATGGACCTCATCGAGTTCCTCGAGCGGGTCTTCATCCACTTCACCGCCCGGCTGATCGGCCTGATCGGCATGGACACCGACGAACGGCTGGCGCTCATGCGCTCCTTCGCCGGGCCGCTGGCCGCCGGGACCAGCTCGAACTACCTGGCCGACCGGGACGAGGTCAACAAGCGGGCGCTTGCGGCCAAGCAGCGCTACGTCGCGGAGTTCTTCAACCCGTCGCTGCGCTGGCACCGCGAGATGCGGGCCAGGATCGACGCCGGCCAGATGGCCGACGAGGAGGTGCCGTCCAGCCTGCTCAAGCTGGTCGCGGCGGGTGCCGCGCCGGAGTGGGCGGACGAGGAGAACGCGATCGTCGAGTCGACCCTGCTGTTCGCCGCGTCCGTCGGCACCAGCACCCAGTCGATCGTGCATACCATCGACTTCCTGCAGGCCTGGTTCGCCGCGCACCCCGAGGACATCGAGCAGCGCTCCGACCCGGTTTTCCTGCTGCACTGCCTGCAGGAGACCATCCGGCTGCGGGCGCCGTTCTCGCCGTACACCACGCGCCTGTCACTGGAGCAGAACCAGCTGTCGGACGGCACGGTGATCTACCCCGGCCAGGAACTGCACATGGAGTGGGTCAAGGCCAACCGCGATACGCAGGTCTTCGGGGCCGACGCGGTGGGCTTCAACCCGAACCGGCCGGCGCCGGCCGACGGGACGCCGCGCTACGGCCTGGGCTTCGGCCTCGGCGTGCACCAGTGCTACGGGCTGCGGGTCGTCGTCGGCAACGACGGCAACGGCGGCGCGCACGTGATGCTGCTCAAGAAGCTCATGGACGCGGGTGTGCGGCCCGACCCGGACAACCCGCCGGTCGGCCTGGAGAAGGACATGGACAAGTTCGACGTCGAGGACATCCCGCGGTACATCAAGTACCCCGCGATCTTCGGCCGTCCCTAAGCCGCGGCGGACGCCGAATCTGAGCAGGAGTAAGGAAATGGCTGATACGGACAGCAGGCCGACGCTGGCGGACATGACCGCGCTGCGCGGCGAGCGGTACCTGATCGTCTCCAGCGACTCGCACGCGGGGCCGAACCCGGAAAAGTACCTCCGGCCATACTGCCCGGAGAAGTACCTGCCCGAATTCGACGAATACTGCGCCCAGGCGCGCGCCACCGCCGACGCGATGATCGACCACGTCAACGCCGGCCGGGCCGGCGGCAAGGCCGACCCGACCCTGCGCGAGCTCGGGCTGGAGGGCACGGCGGAGTGCATCGAGTGCAGCGGCCACTATGACCCCGAGGTACGGCTGCGCCACATGGACACCTCCGGTGTCGCGGCCGAGGTGGTCTTCGCCGGCGGCCAGAACTTCGAGGAGCTGCCCTTCATGGGCAAGGGCTGGAACGCCGGCCTGGCCGGAGTCCGGACCGAGCTGCGGTCATCCTCGCAGGTGATCTGGAACCGCTGGCTGGCCGAGTTCATCACCGTCAGCCCGGCCAGGCTCAGGGGCGTCCTGCAGAACCCGGTGTGGGACATCGACCTCGCGGTCGCCGAGATCGAGTGGGGCGCGGCGCGCGGGTTGCGGGTGATCAACCTGCCGGCCCCGCGCCGGGACTTCCCGGCCTACACCGACCGCGCTTACGACAAGCTCTGGGCCGCCTGCGTCGACAACGGGTGCGTGCTCACCACCCACAGCGGCGGCGGCGAGGAGCCGCTGGGCATCGGCCAGCGGCGCTCGAACTTCCTGCACATCACGGAGAACCACTGGCTCGGCAACCGCGGCCTGGCGCAGCTGATCTTCGGCGGCGTCTTCCACCGCTATCCCGACCTGCGCTACATCCTCACCGAGCAGCGCACCGAGTTCGCGCCCGACCTGGTCAAGCACCTCGACTCCGTCTATGACGCGGGCACCAGGGGTGACCGGCACGGCGGCGGCCTCTACCCGGCGGCGCCCTTTCTCTACGTTGACTCCGACATCGACCCGGATGCCGGCAGCGGCGAGGCGCTGCCCCAGCCGCCGAGCTTCTACTGGGCGCAGAACTGCATCCTGTCCGGCAGCTTCCTGGCGCCCTACGAGGTCGCCTACCGGCACGAGGTGGGGCTCGGCAACCTGCTCTGGGGCACTGACTACCCGCACCTGGAGGGGACCTGGCCGCAGACGCCGCAGTCCATCAGGCACACCTTCAACACCGTCCCCGAGGATGAGGCGCGGCTGATCCTGGGCGAGACCGCGGTGCGCGTCTACGGCTTCGACCGGGCCGCCCTGTGGCCGGTCGCCCAGCAGATCGGCCCCACCCCGGCCGAGGTCGCGACCCCGCTGAGCCCGGATGAGATGCCGCTCGGCCGCAGCGGCGCCTTCCGCGAGTACGGAACGTTCGCGTAGCCGTGGAATTGCGGGAGCTGGCCGACCGGCTGGAGATCACCGAGGTCTGCACCCGGTTGCACTGGTGTGTCGATCACCGTGACTGGGACGGCCTCGATGACCTGCTCGCGGACCAGGTGTCGTTCCCGACGCCGGCCGAGATGACAGCGCCCGGCTTCGACCCGGCGCGCTACCGTCGCAGCCGGGCCGAGGTCAAGGCGGCCTACCCCGGGCTGCTGGCCGGCCTGATCACCCAGCACCTGATCGCCGGCCACCAGGTCGAGCTGGATGGCGATCGCGCGGTCTGCCGCGCGCACGCCATCAACGTCCATCTGCCCGAGGGCGGCGAAAGCGGGGACCGCGGCAAGCGCGGCGCGCTGGTGCTGCACGGCAACGAGTACCGCTTCGAGCTGACCCGGACCGCGGCCGGCTGGCGGATCAACGGCCGGCAGACCTGGATCCGCTGGCGCTGGGGCGACGAGGCCCATTACGACGTCGACCGGCGGCTGCTCGAGTGGTCCGGGCAGGTGCACCCGGCCGGCCCCTAGCGCGGACCTCCCGGCCGGAAGCGGCGGCTTGACAGCTCGCCAGATCAACATCAACATTGACGTTAATACAGGAAGAGGCGGTCCCATGAGCCCTGCCAGTCCCGCTCTGCTTGAGCGCGTTCTCGACGCCGACAGCCACGAGATGGCGCCGGCCCACTTCTGGGGGCCGCTCTTCGGCCCGGCCTCCGGTGAGATCGCCGACGGCATCCTGGAATCCCTGAAGATGCAGCGCGGCAACGACTTCTACGCGCCCAACCTGACCGCGGACGCGGCGGCGATCACCAACCAGTCCGTCTGGTTCACCAAGGGGACCTCGGCGCCGGGCGCGTTCGACTTCCAGCGCCGGCTGGAGGTGATGGACCAGATGGGCATCAGCAGGCAGCTGGTGTTCCCCAGCTACGCGATCTTCGCCAGCATGCTGATGGTCGGCAACGAGGCCACCGTCCGCGATTTCCTCGGCCTGAAGGGCACCGCGCAGGAGATCCACGAGCTCGGCAAGGCCGGCCTCGACGAGTACAACACCTGGGCGGCGGCCACCACCAGCCGTAATCCCGACCGGCTGCGCTGCGTCGCGTACATCATGGGCGACGGCACCGTTGAGAATCTCATCGCGCAGACCGAGGCCCTGATCGGCCAGGGCATCCGCGCGGTCAACATCCCGCACGGCGTGCCGCCGGCCGGGATCAGCCCGGCCGACCCGGCCATGGACGACTTCTGGGGGCTGCTCGAGCGGAACAACATCCCCCTCGTCACCCACGTCGGCAATGAGCAGGGCCTGTTCGCCTCCAACGCCTGGAAGCGGGCGCCGGCCTTCAAGCTGGGGAAGGTGCAGAGCCACGAGCTCGGCCTGGAGCCGTACTCGTTCGCCACGCTGTACTACACGGCGGCGCACTTCCTCACGGTCCTGGTGCTCGGCGGCGTCTTCGAGCGCTTCCCCAACCTGCGGCTCGGCATGATCGAGCAGGGCTCGTCCTGGCTCGGCCCGGCCGCCGACAACCTCGACATGTGGGCGCGGGACGTGTACGCGGCGCGGCTGCGGCCGTTCATCTCGATGCTGCCGTCGGAGTACATCAACCGCAACGTCCGGGTCACCCCCTTCAACGAGTTCGAGCCGGTGCGGCGCGACTTCGAGCGCTACCCCAACCTGAGCGACTGCTACTGCTACTCCACCGACTACCCGCACGTGGAGGGCGGCAAGGACTCCAAGCAACGGATGTACGACCAGGTCGCGCCGCTGGGCGAGACCGTCACCGAGCAGTTCTTCGCCGCCAACGCGCGGCTGCTCCTCCCGGATTAACAGACCAGGCAGGCAACGCAAGTCCAAGGAGATCAGATGAGACCGAGAAGCAGCAGACTTGCGGGCGCCGGCCTGGCCGCCGCCCTCCTCACCCTCGCCGCCTGCAGCTCGGCCGCGAGTTCCAGCGCACCGGCGGCCGCGCCCGCCGCCAGCACGCCCGCGGCGGGCACCGCGTCCGCGTCCGCGGCCGGCACTTCCTCGTCCGCTGTGGCCGCCGCGCAGGCGGCGGTCAAGACGGCGTCCACGATGCCGACGGCCATCCCCGAGACGCAGTCGCTGCCGTCCGCGCCGCCCAAGGGCAAGACGGTGCTGTTCCTGCAGTGCGAGGAGGTGCAGTGCGGTTACGAGGGCAACGGGCTGAAGGCGGCCGCCGCGGCCATCGGCTGGAACGTCAAGGTGCTCAACTTCCAGGCGGCGAACCCGGCCACGCTGGTCAGCGCCCTGCAGTCCGGGCTGCAGTACCACCCGGTGGCGGCGTTCTTCTCCGGCGTCCCGCAGGAGGCCTGGCAGAGCGAGCAGAAGCCCTATGCCGCCGCGGGCGCGTTCATCGTGGCCAACTACCTGGCGGCCACGCCGAGCGGCATCGGTGTCCAGGCCGGGCGGGGGTACCAAGCGGAAAACGAGCTGATGGGCACGGTGCTCGCCGATCAGCAGATCGCCACCTCGGGCGGCGCGGCGGCCGCCTCGATGATTGTCAGCGTGCCGACCTACACCGTCTTCGACCCGATGGTGACGGCGTACAAGGGCCAGATCGCCAAGAACTGCCCGACCTGCCAGGTCACCGAGGAGGACTTTACCCTGCCGCAGATGCTCGGCGGTGACCTTGTCCCGGCGGTCGTGTCGGCGGCCAAGCGGATCAGCGACCTGAAATACATCGTCTCCGTCAACGGCGCGTTCACCGCCGCCCTGCCGGAAGCGCTCAAGGCGGCCGGCCTGGCGGGCAAGTACCAGATCATCAGCGGCCAGGGCGTCTCCACCGACCAGCAGAACGTGCTCGACGGAACCCAGCTCGCCACGGTCAGCGGCCCGTTCATCCTCGGCGGCTGGCAGGACATGGACATGGCGGTCCGCACCGCCATGCACCTTCCCCCGTCACCCGGCGACAACGTCGTCCCCTGGGTGCTGCTGAACAAGTCGAACATCGGGACCCCGAGCGACTCCTACGACATGCCCACCGACTACCCCAGCCAGTTCGAGAAGCTCTGGCACGTCAGCTGACGCGAAGTTAGGAGATCAGGTGAGATCCAGCAAAAGCAGGCTCGCGGGCGTCGGCCTGGCCGCCGCCGTCCTCACCCTCGCCGCCTGCAGCTCGGCGGCAAGTTCCAGCTCATCGTCGGCCGCGCCCACCGCCGCTGCCACCGCCAGCGCCGCCTCCTCGCCCGCCACCGGCGCTCAGTCGTCCGCGGTCGACGCGGCGCAGGCGGCGGTGCGGGCGGCGGAGGCGATGCCCACCTCTATCCCGGTGACCCAGCCGCTGCCATCCGCGCCCCCCAAGGGCAAGACGGTGCTGTTCCTGCAGTGCGAGGAGGTGGAGTGCAGCTACGAGGGCACCGGCATGAAGGCAGCCGCGGCGGCCATCGGCTGGAACGTCAAGGTGCTGAACTTCCAGGCGGCGAACCCGGCCACGCTGGTCAGTGCCCTGCAGTCCGGGCTGCAGTATCACCCGGTGGCGGCGTTCTTCTCCGGCGTCCCGCAGGAGGCCTGGGCGAGCGAGCAGAAGCCCTATGCCGCCGCGGGCGCCTACCTGGTCGACACCTTCCTCCCTGCCGTGCCGACTGGGGTCGCGATCGCGCCCGGGCGCGCCTACGGGGCCGACATGACGGCGCTGGGCACGGTGCTGGCCGACGAGCAGATCGCGGACTCCGGCGGGACCCCGGCTAACTCGCTACTGGTGAACGTGCCGACCTACCCGGTGTTCGGGCCCCAGGTGACGGCATATGACGCCGTCATCGCCAAGGACTGTCCCGCCTGCCAGGTCACGGATGTGAACGTGACGCTGCCGCAAATGCTGGCCGGCGACCTCGACCAGGCGGTCGTATCGGCGGTCAAGCGCGACAGTGGCGTGAAGTACATCGTGTCCACCAACGGCTCCTTCACCGACACGCTGCCCCAGGCGCTCAAGGCGGCCGGCCTTGCGGGCCAGGTCAAGCTCATCAGCGGCCAGGGCGTCTCGCTCGATCAGCAGAACGTCCTCGACGGAACCCAGTTGGCGACGGTCAGCTCGCCGCTCACCCTGAGCGGCTGGCAGGACGTGGACATCGCGATCCGCATCGTGATGCACCTGCCCATCCCGGCCGGCGATGCCGTCGTCCCGTGGGTGCTGCTGACCAAGTCGAACCTCGGCACCCCGAGCAGCTCCTACGACCAGCCGGCCAATTACCCGGCGCTGTTCGAGAAGCTCTGGCACGTCAGCTGACCAAAGTGGGGGAGAAGCGGACGAGCCCGGCGCAGCAGCCGGCCAACCTGGGAGAAACACGGATGCGGACGCAGTACGACACGCTGCTGGTCACGGTGGACGGCCCGATCGTCGAGGTCCTGCTCAACCGCCCGGCCAAGCGCAACGCGATCAGCTTCGCGATGGTCAGGGACTTCAATTCGGTCCTGGCCGAGGCGAAGTACGACAACAGCGTCCGGGTGGTCACGGTCTGCGGGGAGGGGAAGGTCTTCTCCGCCGGCCATGACCTGGCGGACGTCAAGGGCGTCGCCGAGGCACGCGAGCGGGGCGTCCCGCATCCGGAGGTCGACCCGCTGCTGCCCGAGGTGCCGATGCGCAGCTGGTATTTTCCTAAGCCGCTGATCGCGGGCGTGCACGGATTCGTCGGGCCGGAGGCGCTCAAGACGATCGCCACCTTCGACTTCGTGCTCGCCGCGCGCGGCACTAGGTTCAGCTACGAGCAGGCCCGGGTGCGCACGTCCGCGCCCGGCGGCAATCCCCTGGTGTTCCTGCTCCCGATGCGGGTGTGGAAGAAGCTGATCTTGATGGGCGGCTGGTTCAGCGCCGAGCAGGCGCTCGGCTTCCACTTCGTGCAGCGGGTCGTCGCCGAGGCGGACCTGCGGGCCGAGGTCCGGGCCTGGGCGGAGCACCTGGCCGGCCTGCCGTCCGGGGACGTGCAGATCGCCAAGCAGGGCATCCACCGCCAGTACGAGCTGATGGGCATGCTCAACATGGAGATGCTGCACAACCGGCTGCCCCCGCTCCCGGCCAGTGCGGCGGACCAGTTCTGGGACCAGGTCGAGCCGGGCGGCGACGTGCGCAAGGCGCTCGCCGCGCGCGACGCCGACGTCGACCCGGCCGTCACCCAGGTGTGACCGTCGTGGACCTGCTCGATGACATTGTCGTGCTGGAACTGTCGACCGGGATCGCCGGCCCCTGCGCCGGGAAGCTCTTCGCGGACGCCGGCGCCCGGGTGATCAAGGCCGAGCCGCCCGGCGGCGACGAGCTTCGCCGCCGGGCGCCCGCCGGGGTGGATCTCGGCGGCGCCGACTCGGCGCTGTTCCAGCATCTCAACGCGGGCAAGGAGTCGGTGAGGGCTGGCCCCGGAGATCCCGCCCTCGATGAGCTCCTCGCACGGGCCGACCTGGTGATCGAGTCCTTCACGCCGGAGCACCCCGTCGTCGCGTCCTGGCGTGCCCGCTGGCCGTCACTCGTCGTCTTGTCGGTCACTGCCTTCGGACGGCGCGGCCCTTGGCTGGACCGGCCCTCGACCGGGTTCACGCTGCAGGCCGAGAGCGGGTCGATCGCCTCGCGCGGCCGGCCCGGGCAGGCCCCCTTCCAGGCGGGCGGGCGGCTCACCGAGTGGGCCGCGGGCGTGGCCGGCGCGGTCGGCGCGCTCGCCGCCGTCCTGCACAGCCGGGCCGGCGGGGGAGGGGAGCACGTCGATTGCGCGCTGCTCGCGGTCGATCACATGATCACCAACGCCAACATCTGCCTGCGGGACAGCTTCCTCGGTCACCCGCGGGCCGAGTACCCGCCGCAGATCATCGATGTTCCGTCCATCGAGCGGACCAGCGACGGTTATGTGGGCTTCAACACCAACACCCGCCAGCAGCTGGCGGCGTTCCTGGCGATGGTCGGACAGCCGCAGCTGCTTGACCACGAGCCACGCTGGGCCTCAGCCGACTACCGGCTGCGGCACGCGCAGGCGTTCAACGCCGTGATCCGCCCCTGGATCCGCGCGCACACGACTGCCCAGGTGATGGAGACCGCCGCGCAGCGACGCATCCCGGTGGCACCGGTGAACAATGGCGCCACGCTGCCGCGGCAGGAGCAGTTCAGGTCGCGCGGCGTCATCGCGGCGATGCCCGGCGGCGCGTTCGTGCATCCGCTGCCGCCGTACCGGATCGACGGCACGCGGCCGCCGGTGACCCGCCCGGCGCCGCGACTGGGGCCGGCGTCTCCCCGCTCCCGCCGCGGCCGGCGCCGTCCGATCCGGGTGGTCCCGGGGCCCGCGGCCTGCCGCTCGCGGGGCTGCGGGTGCTCGACGCGACGTCCATGTGGGCCGGCCCGGTGGTCGGCCAGCTGTTCGCCACGCTCGGCGCCGAGGTGATCCACCTGGAGTCCGCGCAGCGGCTCGACCTGTCCCGGCTGAAGGTCGACAACGCGGGCGCCGTGCCCCAGTGGTGGGAGCGCGGTCACACGTGGTTCATGGTCAACTTCAACAAGCGCGACCTGACCCTCGATCTCAGCCGGCCCGGCGGCCGTGACCTGCTCGAGCGGCTGCTGCCGAGCTGCGACATCCTCGTCGAGAACTACTCGCCGCGGGTCTTCGAGAAGTTCGGGCTCACCCCCGGGCGCGTCCGCGAGCTGAACCCCGAGCTCATCTTCGCCCGCATGCCCGCCTTCGGCCTGGACGGCCCATGGCGCGACCTGGTTGGGTTCGCGCAGACGATGGAGCAGATGAGCGGCCTCGCCTGGCTGACCGGCCCGGCCGGAGGGGACACGCCGGTGGTGCCGCGCGGGCCGTGTGACCCGCTGGCCGGCTACCAGACGATGTTCGCGCTGCTGGTGGCCCTCACCCGGCGCGGTCGCGGGCTCGGCGGCTGCCTGGTCGAGGCCGCGATGGCCGAGTCGGCCGTCAACGCCGCCGCGGAGTCCGTTGTCGATCACAGCGCGTACGGCGTGCTGCACGCGTGGGCGGGCAACCGCAGTCCGGACGCCGTGCCGCAGGGGCTGTACGAGTGCGGGCCGCAACGCTGGATCGCGATTTCCGTCGAGCATGACCGGCAGTGGGACGGCCTCACCCGGGTGCTCGGCAACCCCGCCTGGGCGCAGGCGGGGGAGCTGTCGACCGCGGCCGGGCGCCGCGCGGCGGCCGACGAGATCGACCGGCAGCTCGCCCGGTGGGCGGCGGGCCGTCAGGTCGGCGCGACCGTGGCAGAGCTGATCGACGCCGGGGTCCCGGCGGCCGCGCTCACCGATCCGCGCCATGCCGACAGCCATCCCCAGCTCAGATCCTGGGGGTACTTCGAGGCTGTGGAGCACGAAATCCTGGGCCCTCACCAGGTGCCCACGCTCCCGTTCCGGTATGCCAGCGTGGAGCGCTGGGTGCGCACGCCGGCCCCCCGCCTCGGCGCCCACAACGACGAGATCCTCCGCGACTACCTCCAGCTGGCCGACGCCGAGATCGAACAGCTGCGCGCCGACGGCATCGTCGGCACCGAGCCACTGGGCTCCAACCCCAGCTTCGATCTGTGAAGTCCTGACCCGCCGGCGGCACTACCCGCGGCCGAAACCGGGCAGCCCCGCGGACTCATCCCGGCCGCGGCTGGCCGGCTCGGCCGTCCCCCACGTGCGTCCGGGCCACCCCGCGGCCAACCCCCGGCCGGGGCTCTGGTCAACGTGACTGTTGGACTCGCGTCGTCAGATTCATCTTGCGTGCGGCGGCATGTCGGTCTGCCAGGGAAATGCCTGCTTGACAGCCTTTGTCATTAACGTCAACATTGACGTTAATTGCTGTCTCTTGAACAACCCATCGCACGCAACCGTAGGTCAAAGGAGATCACGTGAAATCCAGAAGATTGGCGGGCGCCGGTCTGGCCGCTGCCCTCCTGGCGCTGGCCGCCTGTAGCTCAGCGGCGAGTTCCAGCTCATCACCGAGTGCGCCCGCCAGCACGGGTACCTCGTCCGCGTCCGGCACCGCGACCGCGGGCACCGACGCGACGGGCGTAAGCGCATCCGCTCTCGCCGCCGCGCAGTCGACGGTGAAGACGGCATCGACGGTCCCCACAACAATCCCGGAGACGCAGAAGCTGCCGTCCGCGCCGCCCAAGGGCAAGACGGTGCTGTTCCTGCAGTGCGAGGAGGTGCAGTGCGGTTACGAGGGCAACGGGCTGAAGGCGGCCGCCGCGGCCATCGGCTGGAACGTCAAGGTGCTCAACTTCCAGGCGGCCAACCCGGCCACGCTGGTCAGCGCCCTGCAGGCCGGGCTGCAGTACCACCCGGTGGCCGCGTTCTTCACCGGCGTCCCGCAGGAGGCCTGGCAGAGCGAGCAGAAGGCGTACGCGGCCGCGGACGCCATCCTGGTCGACGACTACAACGCCACCGCCCCTAGCGGTGCCGGGGTCGAGCCCGGCCGCGGGTACGGCAATGAGAGCGTGGCGATCGGCACCACCATCGCCGACGAGCAGATCGCGGACTCCGGCGGCGCGGCCGCCGCCTCGCTCATGGTCAGCGTGCCGACCTACACCGTGTTCGACCCGATGGTGACGGCGTACAAGGCCCAGATCGCTAAGTCCTGCCCCACCTGCCAGGTCACCGAGGATGACTTCACCCTCCCGCAGATGCTCGGCGGCGACCTTGTCCCGGCGGTCGTCTCGGCGGCCAAACGGATCAGCAACCTGAAGTACATCGTCACCGTCGACGGCGCGTTCACCGACACGCTGCCGGAGGCGCTCAAGGCGGCCGGCCTGGCGGGCAAGTACCAGATCATCAACGGCGGCGGCATCGCCACCGATCAGCAGTACGTGCTCAGCGGAACCGAGCTGTCCACGGTCAGCAACCCCCTCACCGAGGGCGGCTGGCAGGACATGGACATGGCGGTCCGGTTCGCCATGCATCTTCCCCCGTCACCCGGCGACAACGTCGTCCCCTGGGTGCTGCTGAACAAGTCGAACATCGGGACCCCGAGCGATTCCTACGACGTGCCCACCGACTACCCCAGCCAGTTCGAGAAGCTCTGGGACGTCGGGTGACGGATTGCGGTACACCGTCTCGCGGCTGGTAAGGCAGCTTGGGCGGCTCCCGCCGCCTAAGCGTCACTTCAGCAGAATCTGGAACGGCGAGCCCGCTGCTCGCGGACGTACCTGCGGCAGTTCCCTGCCGACCCGTCCGCGAGCAGCGCGCGTTACAGGCTGGCGGAGTTCTGCATCAGCCCGCCGTCGACGACGACGGGTCGTCGCCGCAGTCAGGCGGTACCGGGATTGATCGCGAGCACGGCGCCGCCGCCGCCGCGGCGGCCGCGTCCGCGCCAGACGGTGTGCCCCAGCGGGATCCGCGCGGTCGGCTACCGGACGCTTGGAGATGCCTGGTGCCTCGCGGCGGGGAGGACATGAAGTCTCGGGGCTCATTGATTGGCGGGTGAGCCGCGGACACTGCGAGCGCCGCTGCATCGGCTGTGCTGGCCGGCCAGGGCGAAGTGGCCCGCCCTGGCGTCAGCGGGCGGCGATAGTCGCCGAAGAGCGGGCCGGGCGGCGACCGGCCAGGGGTGATCGGTGAAGCGAACGTGGCTGTCGCCGGTGTGACAGGTCGACGAACCCCGGCGCGGGCGTCATGGACGTGCGCACGACCAGCGGCGCGTCGTGCGCCGCGGCCGCGGCGTCGATTTGGCTGTCGCGTCCTTGGCCGTGGATAGCTCCGGCCCGTGCGGCCGCCACCCCGGCGAGCACCCCCGCTGCCAGCCCGGCCGCGCCGATTCCGGCCGCGCCGCGCAGCATCCCTCGCCGGGTCGTCCCCGGAAGATCTGATTCCCGCCCGGCTTCTGCTTGTTCACGATCAGGCATAATTTCCCTGCTTTCGGAATTCGGATGCGTAAAATGCCTCACGCTGATGCGCCGTCCATAAAGGTTCGGTGCGCCGTCGTGCCCGGACTTTCCGCCGGGTAATTTCGATGGCGAATTTATCAGCCGCGGCTGAACGCCACGCCGGAAACGCATCCTGAACTGCTCAGATAGATGAAGCAATCGATTTCCGGACTGGACAATCACGGCCCCGCGGACTGCACACCATAGAAACGCCTAAATGCAACTTAATGACGCGTGTTTCGCTCGCGCGCGGGAACCTGCTGCCTCTCCGTTACGGGCAAAGATATTCCGTACCGTGAAAGTCATTTTATTTCTTTGAGCCGTCTCTGGATGCCCGGCTGGGTGGGCGCACCAGCCCGCCGCGGCGGGCTGGATCCTGGCTGTGCGGCAGCCGGGATCGCGAACAGCAAGGTATTGACGGCACAGCGTTTTCTCGGGCATGGTTCACCCCAGAACCCGTAACGGGACCGCCCGGACAGCGACATATACGCTCAACTGTGTCGCCTAGTGCGGTGACCGGAACGCGCCCGCGCGGCGCCTCCGTTCGCCCTCCGGGCCTCGGTACCATTTCGGCGTTCAGGCGCAGCCGACCGACGGCGCCTACGCCCGCGTAGACACTGAGGTTCCCGATGAAGCGACCCTCGAGACGCCCGGCCGTATTGGCGACGGCCGCCGCCGCCCTCATCCTGCTCTGCGGGGCGATCCAACTCCAGCCGGCGTCGGCCGCTTCGGCTTCCGCTGGCACTGCCGCCTCCGGCGGCCCGGGTGCAGCCTCCTACTTCGATCTCGCGCGCAAGGACTGCCTGGGCACCGCCGGGAACACCAACTCAAAGGTCTGGTACACGGTCGCGGACGGCGTCCTGTCGGACGTTTACGAGCCCACGATCGACAACACGAACGTCGAGACGCTGCAGTACGTCGTCACCGACGGCTCGACCTTCACCGACCTGCAGACCCGCGACATGACCTACACCGTGCAGGCCGATCCGACCGGCATGGAGTGCACGATCACCTCGACCGACGCCAAGCACGGCTTCCAGCTGGTCACCACCTACATCACCGACCCGCAGCGCGACACGGTGCTGATGAACACCAGGATCGAGCCGACCAAGGGCAGCAGCACCAATACCGGCAAACTGCAGGTCTACGCGCGGCTGGACGCGCACGTGAACGGCGACGGGGGCGGCGGGACGCAGAACGCCGGCGGCAACACCGGCGTCATCGACGCGCGCACCGGCATTCCGGTCGTCTACAGCACGAACACCACCACCGAGGCGGTTAACCGCAGCTACGCGGTGCCCACCTACATGGCGATGACCGCCACCTCCGCGGGCCAAGCCTCCGTCGGCTACGAGGGCACCGCGAGCGACGGGCTGACGCAGCTCGATGCCGCGCACGCACTGACGCCGACCACCTCGGCCGCCGACGGGCACATCGTGGCCACCGAGAACGTCACCCCGCGGCCGGGGGCAGGCGGCGCGTTCACCCTCGCCCTCGGGTTCGGACGTTCACAGCAGCAGGCCGTAGACACGGCGGCCACCTCGTTGCGCACGCCCTTCCCCCTGACCGCATGGGCCTACACCAACACCTGGAACGCCTACGACGCCACCCTCAACCGGCCGCCCCGCTCGGTTCCTGGCCAGTCGGTGCAGACGATCGGCAAGACCTACTACCTCGACGCGAACGTGCTGAAAGCCAGCGAGGACAAGACGTTCCCCGGCGCGGTGGCCGCCTCGCTCGCCTCTCCCTGGGGCCAGGCGATCAACGCGGGCGCCGAGGTCAACGGCAAGCCGGTCTACTACGGCTCCTACCGGGAGGTCTTTGCCCGCGACTCCTACGAGGCCTTCACCGGCTTCCTGGCCGACGGCGACCTGGCCACGGCCCGCGCCCAGGTCAAGTTCCTGCTCGACGACCAGCAGCTGCCGACCGGCGAAATCCCGCGCAACTCGCTGCTCAACGGCCAAGCCGCGCCGGACACCGGCGGCGACCAGCTGGACGAGACCGCCGACCCGATCCTGATGGCCTACCTGTCCGGGCTCGGCGGCGACGGCACGCTGTGGACCGAGCACATCAAGCCGGCCGCGGACTTCCTCGTCGCGCACGGGCCGTCGTACGGCGTCGAGCGGTGGGAGGAGCAGTCCGGGTACTCGCCCTCGACGATCGCGGCCGAGATCGCCGGCCTGACCGCCGCCGCCGCCATCGCCGACGAGCACGGCGACAAGGCGGACGCGCGGGTTTACCAGGCCACCGCCGACGACTTCCAGCGCAACGTGGAGAGCTGGGCCGTCACCTCGACCGGGCCCGACAGCACCTCGCCCTACTTCCTCCGGCTGTCCAAGACCGGCGACCCGAACGCCGCGATCACCTACAGTCTCGGCAACGGCGGCCCTACGGTCGCGCAGGACACCGTGATCGACGGCGGGTTCCAGGAACTGGTGCGGCTGGGCGAGCTCGCCCCGGGCGAGCCGGTGGTCAAGAACTCGCTGTCCGTCCTCGACAGCACCATCGCGGTCAAGACCCCGTCCGGCACCGGCTACTACCGCTACGGCACCAACGCCGCGGACGGCAGCGCCGACGGCTACGGCGACTGCTACCAGCCGAGCCAGACCTCCTGCACCACCCCGGGCGAGCCGTGGCCGACGACCGATACCGGCACCGGGCACCTGTGGCCGGTGCTCTCGGGAGAGCGCGGCGAGTCCGCGATCGCCGAGGGCGACCTGTCCGAGGCCTCCTCGATGCTCTCCTTCATGATCAACTCGGCCTCGGGTGAGGGCTTGGTGCCCGAGCAGGTGTGGGAAGACCCCAACCTGGCGGCCTCGCCCTACGGGTCGGACCCGACCACCGCGTCGATCGGCTTCACCGACGGGCAGGCGGCCGGCTCGGCCTCGCCCCTGACCTGGGCCCAGGCGCAGGAGCTGCGCCTGATCGTGGACCTCGGGGCCGGCCGGGAAACCGACACCCCGTCGATTACCAAGGACCGCTACATCACCCACGGCGCCCCGGGCGCGACCACGGTGACGATCACCTCCCCGGCTTCCGCCGCCACCATCGAAGGCGGGACCACGACCGTCACCGGGACGGCGGCGGCCGGCGCGACCGTGGACATCGAGACCCAGGACACCGACACCGGCGCCGCCGCGACGACGGTGAGCACCACCGCCGGCGCCGCGGGCACGTACTCCGCGACGATCGCGATCGGCTTCGGCACCAACGTGATCACGGCCGTCGCCACCACGGCGGCCGGGGCCACCGGATACACGCAGACCTCGGTGATCGGCGACGTGTCGGGCGGGACCACCGTGCTGTCGGTCACCGACCCGACCGGGGACGACAACGGCCCCGGCACCTACCAGTACCCGACCTCCTCCTCCTACGCCCCCGGCTCCTGGGACCTGACCGGCTTCCAGGTGATCACCGCCGGGTCCGAGGTCTACCTGCGTACCTCGCTGGCCAACCTGGTGCCGACGTTCGGCTCGGTCGACGGCGCCCAGCTGCTCGACATCTACGTGCATGACCCGTCGGCCGGCGTCACCTCCACCGCGGCGGCGTACCCGACCCGCAACTACACGATCGCCCCGGCCGACGCCTGGAGCGAGCGCCTCGAGATCCAGGGATTCGCCTCACCGGTCTGGGCTAACCCCTCCGGTGGCCAGGTCGGCACGCCGACCGCCGTCGTCGCCTCCACGGTGGCCAAGACGATCACGATCGCCCTGCCGGAAGCCGAGTTCGGCACCCCGGCGTCCGGCTGGACATTCACCGTCGCGATCACCGGCCAAGACGGCTACAGCGCCGACCAGGCCATCCCGTTCACGCCGACTCCGGGCGGGTACACGCTCGGAGTGTGCCCGGCCGGCGGAGGCGAAGCGATCTGCTCGCTCGACCCGAGCACGGTGCCCGAGGTGATGGACACCATCACCCCGCCCGGGGTCACGCAGGACACCGAGCTCAACCCGGTCCCCGGGCCCGTGGTCCTGCAGGGGGTCACCGTGCCGTAGCAAGGCACGCGGCACGCGGGACAGCCTTCGGGCAACATCAGCTCTTTCATGTACCCGCGGCTCCTGGCGGGAAGGCGCAGGGCCTGCGCGGAGTTGAAGCGGGGAAGAACTCGCCAGCCAGAAGGGAACGGCACATGAAGGCCACTATCGATGGCACGGTTGTTGCTGATGCTCCGGAGTCGGACCTGATCGTCATCGAGGGCAACCACTACTTCCCGCCCTCCGCACTGAGCGCCGACGCGTTCAGCGACAGCCCGACGCCGTATACCTGTCCGTGGAAGGGCGCCGCCCAGTACCACGACATCGCTGTGGCTGGCTCGGTTCACCACGACGCGGCCTGGAGCTACCCCGACCCCTACCGTGCTTCCTTTGACCGGGTTGGCCAGGATTACAGCGGCTACGTCGCCTTCGACAAGCAGCAGGTCAGGGTGGCCGAATAAGCGCGAACTACTGTGGCCCCGGCGCTCGGATGCGGGCCGGGCCCGCCTCTTAGGATTGGAAGCACACGACGGTGCCCCCAGGAGGACTCGATGCGCTACCAGAAGTAGGAAAGTCCGGGCTTGAGGTTTCGGTGGTCACGCTTGGCTGCATGAGCTTCGGTGAGTCGGCAGGCGCGGGCGGCCGTGGACGCTGGATGAGGCGGACTGCCGGGACATCGTGCAACTGGCGCTCGACGCCGGAATCAACTTCTTCGACACGGCCAATGCGTACTCGTCCGGCCATAGCGAAGAGATCACCGGACAGGCACTGAAGGACTTCATCCCGCGCGACGAGGTGGTCCTGGCGACCAAGGTCTTCATGTCGATGCGCCCTGGCCCGAATGGCGGTGGCCTGTCCCGGAAGGCGATCTTCGCGGAGCTGGACGCGAGCTTGCGGCGGCTGCAGACCGACTACATCGACCTGTACCAGATCCACCGATGGGACTACCGCACCCCGATCGAGGAGACGCTGGAGGCGCTTCATGACGCCGTGAAGTCCGGCAAGGTCCGGTACATCGGCGCGTCCTCGATGCACGCCTGGCAGTTCACCCAGGCGCTGTACCTCGCTGACCTGCATGGCTGGACCCGCTTTGTGTCCATGCAGAACCACTACAACCTGCTCTACCGCGAGGAGGAGCGGGAGATGCTCCCGTTGTGCGCCGACCAGGGTGTTGGGGTCATCCCGTGGTCGCCGCTGGCCCGCGGCAAACTGACTCGCCCCTGGGACCAGGCGACCACGCGGAAGGAGACCGACGACTTCGGCCGGACGCTGTACCGCGACGAAGACCGCGCGATTGTCGAGCGGGTCCTGGAGGTCGCGGCCAAGCGGGAACTGTCACCCGCTCAGGTCGCGCTGGCCTGGCTGCTGCGCAACCCGGCGGTGACATCGCCCATCGTCGGCGTCACCAAGCCGACGCACCTGTCCGATGCGATCGCCGCGGTTGACGTCGAGCTCGACGACGACGAGGCCGCCTACTTGGAAGAGCCCTACCTCCCGCACGCCGTCGCTGGCTTCAAGTAGCAGGAGAGCGCGGCCGCTCGACCTGCCGGCCGAACTCGGCCTCAAGGGCGGGGCGGCGACCAGCCCGGATCTGCTCGCCAGCTTCATAACAATCAGGACGGGCGAGCGCGTGAGCACCTTTCCCAACGCCACCTCCCAGTTGTACTACGTCCTCGAAGGCCGCGGCTTCGCCGCGGTGAACAGCCGGCTCGTCCAGTGGGAAGCTGGCGAATGCCGAAGAAGCGCCGGTCGCGCCGAGGGTCTTCAAGGCCACAATCCGAAAGATCGCCTAGATCCGCCGAGCGTGCCATGGCGCAAATGTTAAATAATTACATTAGCGTCAAGGTGCGCAACGAGCGCGCCTGGGCAAGCCACTCCAGCGAAGCAGATGCGGACACTCCGCCGCAGGTCAAACCGAATGCGACGGCCGTTTTGCAGCTGCTTAATGGCATGACCAGCAAATCACCAGGCGATGAACAGCGAATTAACAGAAGCAGCCGGCCCCACTTTTTGCGGCGCACCATCACTGACTGTTCACGCAGTAGTTACGGACGGGAAGCGCTCCCGGAACAGCATGGGCGGTACTGTCGAGATAGTCACGGACGGTACGGTCGAGATAGTAAGGACACGAGAGTGCGAGACCTGTATGTCCATGTGAAACCCGCGGATTACCCGGCTTGGAGCCTTGGCAGATTTCCGCAGTTACAGCCGGCCGTCGTCGCCTGAGCTGTTTTCGTCAACATGAGGCTGCCGTTAGGCTTTAGCCTGCAAAAAAGCCCGGCAAGGCACCGACTAATCCGCGTTAATTTACGGTCCCGCGTAGGCGGGACCGCTGGTTCATCATGGCCTGACGAGAATTCTTCCCGGCATTGCTGATCAAGCTGCACGATGTGCGGCTTATTAGCGATGCCCGCGTGCCAGCGAATGGAGGGGCGAATGGTAATACAGCTAGCGGAGAAAGCCGATCTCATCGAGCAGATGCTCGGCATCTGTCCCGAGCGAGACCTGGACCAGCTCGGCATGCTCACTCATGAACTGATCAGCCGGCGGGACAATCCGCACGCGGAAAAGGGTCGCTTCGAGGGCGCGAAGTCGCGGGGGATCCCCGGCTTTCATGGCGCCCCGCTACCACGCTGGCGGCGGATCTTGGTTACCGGAGGAACTGGGTGCATCGGGCAAACCATGCTCGGCAATCTCCGCACTGATCTGCCCGGTGCCCGGCTCGTCTCGGTTGCCCGTCACCCACCCCCCGCCAGGCGCCGGGTAAAGCATGTCACCTATCTGCAGGGCGATGTGCGAGACCCCATCCGCATGGCGGATGTTCTCGCCGAGGTAAGACCCGACCTCATCGTGCACCTCGCGGCGCAGCGCGATCCTGCCTACGCCGAGGTGAACGTGGCCGAGACGGTGTCGACGAATGTATACGGCACGCGGGTCGTCCTCCAGGCGGCCGGCCAGGCCGGGGTCGGAACGGTGGTCATGGCCAGCACCGGTAAGGCGGTGCGGCTGTTCACCTCCGACGTGTACGCCGCGACTAAGAAGCTGGCTGAGTGCGAGGCGGGTAAAGCCACGGAGCGCTACGGGATTTCGGTGAGCTGCGCTCGCTTCACGCACGTGGTAGACAACTCCATCGTCGCGGGCAACCTATCGCGGTGGATCACCAACGGGGAACCGATCCTGCTGCACTCACCTCACACCATGCTCCCGGTGCAGTCAGCGCTGGAGTCCTATCACCTGCTCATGACGGCCAGCGCGGTCGCCGAGCCGGAACGGGTAATGGTGCTGGCCCTGCGCGACCTGGGCTGGCCTCCCGTCACGCTGCTCGACCTGACGCTGGACTACCTGGCCGAGAGCCCGGCGTCACGCTCTCCGATCATCTTCACCGGCTATCCGGCCGGGTACGAGGCCTGCGCCTACCCCGGTACCTACGATCCGCTCACCGCGGGAGACGTGAGCCCGCTGGTCAACTGCGCGGAGGCCGCGCGTACGCAACGGGCCGACCTGCTGGGTGACGCGGTGGATCAGTTCGACCTGCGAAACGGGCGCCCGGGCGAGCTGGACGCTGACCTGGCGGCCCTCTGCGAAACGTCACGGGCCAGGCTGGCCGGGCTTGATGGCGAGCAGCTCATGGGGGGCCTGCTGCGCATCGCCTCGACGTCGCTGCTGCGCCAGCTGATGAGCCAGAGCAAACCGGAACTACTGACACGAGTCCACCGTCTCGGCCAGCGACACGATCGGCAGATAGCGGACCACCGTTTTATCCACGAGGAATTGGGAGTCTTCCTCGGCGCGGATCAGCAGGCCCGGCGGTGAATGTCTCCCGGCGGAATTTTATTAAAGGCTTCGGCGGCGTTATCGTGGCCGCCGGTGCGGGCGCTGGCGGAGCCGTCGCGCTCAATAACCGTGATCATCAGCAGAAAGTTTCAGTTCCCGTGACCCCGAACTCTGCCAGCTTCGTGAAAAATCTCATGGGTGTGTTTCATAATCCCATGGACTATGGCGCCGAGGGTGGCGGCGCCAACGACACCGGCCCGGTTCAGGCGGCTCTAGACGCCTGTGCTAGCGGAGGTATCTTCTTGGTTCCTCCCACCACGCTCGAAACCTCCAACCTGACCGTCCACGGGAAGACCGTGTTCATGGGGGCAGGAAAGAGCAGCGTGCTGAGGGCCATTCCGGGCACCACCGGGAACTTTATCTCCCTGTCCGATCCTGCCGACAGCGCCGTGATCATGAAAGACGTCGTCATCGACGGGAACAGTCAGCCGGGCCTGACCAATATCTACTACGATAACGCCGGCGGCCTCACCGGGGACATTGACACGCTGCACCGTTTCCTGAATGTCTACTCGTGCAACGCTGGCGTCGACGCTTACCACCTGGGGCCCGCGGTCATCGAGACGAATATGATCTCGTGCTACGCCTACAATTCGGGTCGGCACGGTTACAACTTCGACGTCGGTGCCACCGATAGCCGAGTCATTGCCTGCACCTCGGGCCTGTCGGGCAGTCATGGCTTCCTCCTCCAGGGGAACAACGATCACTTCACTGACTGCAAGTCCTATTATTCGGGCTTTGACCGTGCGGCGAATGCGTCAACGCCGGCCGTGCACGGGTTCATGCTCTGCCCCTCCGCCGGTCAGGACCTGCACATGGTCAGCCTGACGGCATGCGAGGCGCAGAACAATTCCGTGGACGGGTTTCATGTCGACGGCTCGGCCCTTGGTGCCGTCTGCCAGCACATCACAATCGCGAGCTGCATGGCGGACGGCAACAACGAAATCCTCGGACACGGGTCGGGTCTGTATCTGAATAACGTTCGCTTCTCGGTCGTCAACGGATTTACAGCACAACTGCAAGGAGCCGGCCGCCCAGAAGTACGGCCTGTCGCTGGCCGGTAACCTCGCGGAGACATATCTGGGGGCAAATGACTTTAACGGGTCGGCTGGCGCGATCTATATTGACCAGTCGGCTAGCGGATTCAAATTCGCATCCTGATGCATTAATGAAAGGTTATACAACATGTTTCAGAATGGCAGTTCAGTGGTTAATGGGCTGGCAGCCTTTTCGGCAGTGATCGCGCTGCTCGGGGTCGGCCTGCTTTTCGCCTCCTACCTGGCGTGGCGCTCGCGATGAAAACGACATCTTCCCGGCTGTACTGCTTCATCCTCCTGGCGTGGGCCGTTGTCTTCGCGATCTCTTTCCGCCCATTCCTGGGTACGATCGAGCAGGCAGCGGATACATCACCCTGGGCGGGGGCATTGGCGAGCTTGTGCCTCCTGTTCATCATGTGCTTCTGGCTCAACAGCCTGAAGGACATCGCTTACACCGTCTGCTACCACGTGTGGCTGAAGCGCCGCCCGCAGCCCTTGCCCCCGGAGCGCGTCCTGGCCTCGGAGCCTCGCGTCCTGATGGCGTACTGCACCTACAATGACTTCTCGGCGACATCGCTGGCCGCGTCGATGAAACAGGACTACTCCAACTTCCGGGTCGTGATCCTGGACGATAGCTCAAAGCCGGAGTTCAAGGCTGAGGTGGATGCCTTCGCCCGTGAGTACGGCGTTGAGGTGGTACGCCGGGCGGATCGTATAGGATTCAAGGCCGGCAACATGAACAACTATCTCATGCGGGTCCCGGCCGATTACAGTTATTTCGTGATCCTTGATTCCGATGAGAGATAGTCCGGCCAATTTCATCCGCCGCGGCTTGGATTACTTCGCCGATCCGAGCGTGGGCATCGTGCAGGGAAATCACATAGCGACCCGCAATCGCAACGATTTCATGCGCAAGTATTCTATCGGCGTCGACGCGCACTGGGTCTCCTACCAGGTCGTCAAGAACCAGTACGGTTTCTCTGTTCATGCTCGGACACGGGGCGATGGTCTCGCACAGCGCCTACCTGGCCGGCGGTGGATTTCCGCTCGTCGTAGCCGAGGACATCTGCCTTTCACTGGAGATTCGCAAGCAAGGGCTGCATACCATCTTCGCTCGCAACATCATCTGCGAGGAAGAGTTCCCCATCGACTACCTGGCCTTCAAGAAGCGTCACAGCAAGTGGACACAGGGGAGCATGGAGTACATCAAGAAGTACACCTGGTCCATGCTGCGGTCGAACATGACGTGGTACGAGAAGCTGGACACCCTCATGTTCACGGCCGGGCTTCCGTTGTCGGGACTGTTCACGGTGTACGTGATGATTCAGGTCGTGGCGCTGCCCTTCCTGCACGACCACCTGGGCTTCCCGCTGTGGATGATCGCACCCACGGCGCTGTTCTGGCTGGCCCCCACCCTGAACGACATCGTCAGTCACTGGGCGATGGATAAGCGGAGGCTCATCTCGTATCTGCTGCACTCGATGATTCTCTACGGATCCATGTACTTCGTCACGGTGAATGCATCGCTCAAGGTGCTATTCAAGCCGGCCTTCTTCCACATCACCCCGAAAGAGGCAGACAGAGTTTCATTCGCGGAGGCCATTCGATCCAATCGCCTGGAACTCAGTTATGCACTGGTCCTGGCTGCTATCGCGGCGGTGACGCTGGCCAACATCCTTCCGGTCATCTTCATCATCTTTCCCACGTTGTTCGCCCCCTACCTGACCTTGGTGCACAACCAGAAGAAGGTCCGGATAGACGAGCCGATGGGCCACGGAGGCCGACTGGGGTCGCCTTGAGGATGCAGAATCGGGCCTTCTGGTGGACGCGGGAAACGTAACCCCTTCCTGCCGGAACCCTGGTCCGAGTCGAGGTCACTGATCCCGGCGGGCGCGGAGTGGCGCGTGTTCGAGGATTCTCAACTTACTGTGCGGGAAACGGGCGAGTCGGGTCCTGGAAGCGAGGGCCGGGAGGGGGACCGCGCCGTACCGGAACATCCAGGTCAGCCCTGGCGGGCCACTGCGCGGTCGGCGTTGCGCCTGACCTCATCGGCGATGGTGCCCCACAACGGCTCGGGCAGGTCGTGGCCCGCGCCGGGCAGCAGCACGAGGCGGGCGCCCGCGATGGCCTTCGCGGTGTTGCGGGCAGCGCTGACGCGCAGCAGCGGGTCGTGGTCGCCGTGCAGGACCAGGGTCGGCTTGCGCAGCTCGCTTAGCTTCGGGCCATGCCAGCTGGCGCCGACTTGCCTGCTCTGCGCCCTGGTGTCACGGGGGCCGCTGTCCACCTCGCGCTCGATCCACTCCCGGGCGGCGGTCTCGTCGAACGGGTAGGCCGGCGACGCGACGGCGCGGGCGAGCGCGAGCGACAGCTGGATGTCGCCGTCGCGGCCCTCGGGGAGCTTCAGCCGTGCCAGTCTGGCCAGCATTCCGAACCGCACGTAGCGGATGGCGCCGAGACCGGAGGTGTCGCTCGGGATCCCGGCGGCCGATACGACGCTGAGCACCCGGTCCGGGTGCCGGAGCGCGATGCGCTGGGCAATGATGGCGCCGAGCGAGGCGCCGAAGAGGTGGGCCCGCTGCCAGCCGAGCGCGTCGAGCACGGCGATCGCGTCGTCGGTCATGTCCTCGCAGGTGTAGGCACCCCGCTTGCGGGCGATGGCGACGAACGGATTGCTGCTCCCGGTGTCGGGCATCCGGGTCGACTCGCCTGCGTCGCGCTGGTCGTAGCGGGCGACGGCGAACCCCCGGGCGGCGAATTCCTGGCACAGGCCAGTCGGCCACCAGAACCGGGAGACGGCTAGGCCCATGACGAGCAGCAGGGGCTCCCCTTCCGACCCGGCCAGGGTGTCGTAGGCGATGTCGACCGTCCCGTTGCGCGCGTGCTGGGTCTGCGTCCACCGGCTGGCCCGAGCGCCAGTGCTCCCGATTGCGGTCATGTCCGTCTCCTCGCTCCTCGCGGTAACTGCGATCATCGTTCGCGATACCGTCAGCGCTAGCTTACTGGGTACAGTGTTCGCAATGACGGAAGGCAAGCCGCAAGGCGGCAGCATCTGGACCCGTGCGGAGCGGGCGCACCGCGGTCCGGTCCCCGAGCACAGCCGGGCCAAGATCGCGGCGGCCGGCATCGCGATCGCCGACGCGGACGGCCTCGACGCCGTCACCATGCGCTCGGTCGCGGCGGCCGTCGGGACCGGCCCCGCGTCGCTCTACCGGTACGTCGTCAACCGCGGCGAACTGCTCGAACTGATGGCCGACCAGGCGCGCGGCGAACTCGACTACACGACGGCGGCCGACGGGCCGCCAACCGCCCGGCTACTCGCGATCGCCCGCGAGGGCCGCGCCCTTTACCTGCGCCACCCGTGGCTCCTTGACATCCAGGCCGCGCCGATCCCCGGTCCGAACGCCGTAACGTTCATCGAGCACGCCCTCGCCGCCCTTGATGGCACGGGCCTGCCCGGACCGGCCAGGCTGGAAGCCGTCGGCCTGTTCTCCGGAGCGGTCCGGCTCACCGCCCAAACCGAGATCGAGCAGTTGCGGGCCGGCCAGGATGCCATCCGCTGGCAGGGCGAACTGGCCGCCTACCTGACCGGAATCGTGTCCGCGGGCCAGCACCCGCAGCTAGCCGCCGCACTGGCCGAGGCGCCCGCTTCCGACGGCCCGCACGAGCCAGCAGGACGTATTCGACCGCGCTATGACCAGAATCCTGGCCGGGCTCCTTTCCCCATCCACGCCCTAAGCGGGGCGCACGCCGAGCATGTCACCCCCGGCGCGGGTCCTCACCTCGCCGCGCGCGGATAGGTGCGCACCAGGGACTGGATCAGGCTGTCGCGGGTGGGCGCGCAGATGAGGCCGTGCGCGTTGGTGGGCCCGGGGATGGCAGCCCACCAGGCCTTGGTCAGGTGGCCCCACCAGATCGAGGTCCCGGGGAATGCCCTGCGGATCATCGCATTGCTCGCGATTGCCGCGTCCAGGGATCCGGGAGCCGCCAGCAGCGGGCCGCCCCTGGCCTGCCATTCGACGTCCGCCCACACCCAGCGGCGGTTCGGGCGGCTGGCCGTCCCCCAGTCATCCGCCACATCGTCGACAAGCAGCAGCCCGCGCCCGGACTCGCCCAACTGGCCCGCTTCGCCTGATCGCGGGGCTATCGCCGGGGACTTGGCCGAGCCCTGATCCCCGACAACGACCCTGGCCAGGGTGGGCGCCCAGTCGATATCGACGCTGAACTGACCGCCAGGCCTCTCCGCTCCGGCTATGGACGATGGCGTTCGTGCACAACTCGCTGGCCAGCAAAAGCACATCGCCGCGGGCGGCGCAGTCCGGCAGCAGGTCCTCGAGCCAGTGCCGTACCTCGAGAACCTGATCAGGCGCCGCCCCGGAACTGGCGGGTCCACCACGCGATGAAAGGGGCCGGCCTCGGCGGCGCGACGGCAATTGTCCGCAGGCCCGTGTCGCAACTAACGGGCGCGGTCATCGTGCCGCTGCCAGCAAGAGCGTGGAGGTGGCCGCCCCAGTCCTGATCGAGAACCGGACCTTCCCATCCCGCCGAGATGATGAGCGCATGTCATCTCCTTCGAGTCACCCGCCATGGCCGGCTGGCGCTTGCTTATCAGGAAGCCACAGCCGCGGGGGGTTGCGCGCGGCTGCAACGAGCCGTTGCAAACGTTGGCAACACTTTCTGGCGAAGGGGCCTGACGAAGCGGTCGATTGATCACGGAAGATAGGGTTATGTCCGAGGTATCCTGCTGCCAGCCTCCGTCCTTAAGCCGCTGGATCCCGACCTCAGGCCCGAGGTGCGGGTGTGGGTGGATGAGCTGCGGGCGGTCTGGCAGGCCACCGGATTGTCGATGGGCCAGTTCGCCGTGCTGCACCCGTTTGACAAGGGCACCATCTCCAGGTATCTCAGCGGCCACCGCGTCCCCGGCGAGCGTCACTTCCTGGACACGCTGCTGACCACGCTGGAAAGCTACGGGCGGCCGGTCACTCCCAGCCGTGCGCGAGTACCTGACCGGTCTCCAGATGAGCGCCCTGGAGGCCGCGCATCCGCACGAATACCGGGTTCGGCTGGTCAAGGATGAGCTGACAGTCGCGCTCACGGGCAGGCTCGAAGCTGAGCGCTACGCCCGCGTGCTCGAAGAACAACTGGCCGGGCGCAACCGTGAAATCCAGGAACTGACCGAGGACAGGAACCGTCTGCGCGCCGCCATGGACGCGGAATACGCGCGGTTGATACAGGAGGTCGAAAAGCTCTCCGCGGATCTGGCCCTGGCCCGGTCTCGCTCAGTCCGCGCCGATCATCGCTGCGCGGAGCTTGAAGCCGTCCTGGATCTCATAGACCAGGCCTATCTGGACCAAAACCAAGACGGCGATGTCCCGCCTGCGGTCCCGTACGCGGATTGGGGCAGCATCGCGTCGCGCGTTCTCCCTGTTGATGACCTGTACGCGGTGGCCGACTTCCTGAGCCTGCTCGATCGACTGCGCTTGCGCGATCATGCCGGGCGGCTCGCGGACAGGGTCGTCGCGCATTTCAGCGACCAGCGCCATTCCCCGGACGGCATGGTAAAGCAGGACGGGCTTCTCCCGCTGCTCGCGACCATGAACAGGCTGAGACTCTACGAGCAGGCCGACAGGTTCTCCACCCTGCTTGGCTACACCAGCAACCGTTATCTCCGCCGGAACTCTCCCGCGGTCGTCGGCCGGTTTTCCTGACAACGCACGACCGTCTCGCGGACGACTGGCTCGCCCTCATCGGCTAGCCCCAGGCGCAGTCAAACGCGACCGGCCGCCGCCAGGGCAACCGGCCGCCGCGCGAGCGGGGGAGCGGGCCTTACCCGCGGCTGGTAAGGCTGGACGGGCGGAAGCTCAACGCTGATGATCGCGCACTCCCTGGAACGGCGGCAGCGCGCCGCGGGCCAGTGATCCGCGATCATGGTGAGCACCCGGTGGTTGCTGTGCAGCACATCTATCGTCACCGAGGTCACGCCGCGCGCCTGGGCGCGGGTGATCACCGTGCGCGTCAGCGCTGATCCCACCCCCTGACCCTGCCAGGCGTCGGCCACCACCACGCCGATGTCGGTCACCCGGGTCCCGTCCGGTGCGGACCGGTCGGCGGTCATGGCGTGCCCGATGATGACGGCATCGCGGATCGCGAGCACGGCATCGGTGCCGCCGCCACCGCCGCAGAGCAGCTCGAGCAGGCCTGCGCTGGGTGTGGTCGGGGCGAAGAATCGCAGGTAGCGGGCCTGCATGGACAGTCCCGCGAAGAAGTCGCCAAGCGCGGGCAGGTCCGCCGTGCGCGCCGGGCGGATCGCGGCGGGCAAGGCCGCTCACCTGAATTCCTGGGTTCGATTCATGAACTCAGGGTCCCCCGAGTTGCTGAGTCTGTCAACTAGATCTAGCATGCGGTTATGGAACGGCCCTGGATTCTGGACTACGACACGTCGAACTGCTCGATCGGTGCGGCCGTGGGGATCATCGGGGAGCGGCAGACGTTCCTGGTCCTGCGCGAGACCTTCAACGGCGTGCGGCGCTTCGCCGACATCCAGCGCCGCACCGCCATGCCCCGGCAGGTGCTCAGCGACCGGCTGGCCCGCCTGGTGGATGAGGGCCTGCTCAGCAAGGTGCCCTACCAGGACAGCGGCCAGCGCCGCCGGGACGAGTACCGGCTCACCGCCAAGGGGCTGGACCTGTACCCGGTGCTGGTGGCGCTGATGGCCTGGGGCGACAAGTACGAGGCGGCCCGGAAGGCCCGCAGGTCCTGCTCCGTCACCGCGACTGCGGGGAGCCAGTACAGCTGCAGTTGTCCTGCGGCGCCGGGCACGTCCTCGGCTCGGCCCGTGACGTCTCCGTCGTCCCCGGCCCCGGCGCGCGCAAGGTCGCCTGAGCGAGGAGGCGCTGGGCGGCGCCTTCATCGCCCAGCGCCCAGTAGCCCGCGGGCAGCGCAGTGGTTTCCGCGTTGGATTTTTCTGAACGCACGCGGCTTTCTGTATCGGCCACAGTGTCCGCCTCCGCTGCGATGACGGCGGATTCTTGGGTTATCCGGTCGGGATTGTCGGTGGCGGGTGACTGCTGATGACCTGGCCCTGGGGTCCGGTGGCGCGGACAGTGCCATCGGGCAGGAGTTCGATTTCCCATCCCCAACGGTGAATACAGACGTCATGGTGGTACTGGCAAAACAAGGCGCAATCCTTGACGCTGGTCGGGGCCGCCGTCCTTTTTGTGGGTGATGTGGTGCACGTCGCAGACGGCGGCGGGGCGGTCGCAGCCGCCGGGCCAGGCGCAGTGCTTGTCGCGGCGGATGACGGCGCGGCGGATGGCCGGCGGGGATGTGGTCGGCGTAGCCGACGTCGAGGGGGACGCTCTTGCCGTTGAGCTGGGCGCCGAGCAGGGTGCGGCGCAGGGCGGAGGCGATGCCGCCGGGGCCGGAGACGAAGTCGATGGCCAGCCTGGCCAGCCCGTACAGCAGCTTCTCCTGCTCTGCGGCGGCAGCGACGGCGAGGGGCTGGCAGGGTCGCCGGGCTGGCCCGCTGGCCGGGCGGCTGGCGGGCCCGCGGCTGGGCGTGGGCGGCGGTGACGAGGGTGATCATCTGGTCGATGACGGCCCAGTCGGGGGTGCCGGTGACGACCGGGACGATGAGGGCGTCGCAGGCGATGGCCTCGGCGTCTTTGCCGGCCAGGTAGCCGTGCTCGCCCGGCCCGGGCCCGCAGCCAGGCCTCCTCGATCTGGGACGCGCCGTCCATGCCGCGCAGGGCTGACAGGGGGATCTGCGACGTCGACGCGGGTATCGGAGCCCGCCCGGTCGGGCACCATCTTGGCCCGGATGAGCAGTTCGCAGCCCTCCTGCAGCGCGTCGTGGAATCGCTGCGCCGCGGTCCGGTCGTCCTCGGGGCCGCGCTTCTTGCCCAGCGCCTCCAGTACCGCGGTGACCGCGGCCGCGCACTCGGGGGTCAGGTCGCCGGACGAGGCGGCCGGCGCCGTCCATGGTGGTGTCGAGCTGGAGGAACCGGTCCTCGAAGCCCTTGCCGGGTGGGTCGTCGTCGGGGTGCTGCGGCGCGCCAGGCCTCGTAGGCGGCCTGGGCGATGACCCGCAGCCCGTCCAGGTCCGCACCGGCCTGGGCGGCGTCGAGGAGGATCTGGTCGGCGTCGGCGCGCATCTCCTCGTCGCCGATCTTGCCGGTCCAGCCGGCCATCTCCCGTGCCCACGAGGTGGTGACCGCGCCCGGCGGCGGCGGCGTCGTCCAGCAGGGGGTGCTTGCTGAGCAGGCGCATCTGGCGGACGGCGGCCTTGGCGTCCTTGCGGCCAAGCCCGGTTCGGGCGGCGAGCCAGGCGGCGGTGCTGGCGTAGCCGTCGGCGTCGTGGGCGCTGTCGGCGTCGAACCGCCGCAGCAGCCCGTTCTGCGCGCGCGGCCAGCCCGGAGACGATCGCGCCGATCTGCACCAGGGCCTCGCCGCAGGCGGCGCCGTCGAGGTCGCGGGCGGCGGGGGAGTTGAGGTAGTCGGTCATGGCGCGGCCGGCCCGTAGCGCCTCGGCCACGCTCCTGAACCCCGCGCCGGCGCTGCCGGTGCCGGAATCAGACCCGTCCGTCTGCCGTGCACATGCTGAACCACCCCCTCCCGGGGTCGGCGCGTTCGCTTGGTGGAGCTTCGCGGCGCTGATAACCGCGCCGGGGGGCCCGCTGCCGCGGGCCGCCTGCTCCCTTCCAGGGTACCTGTTTGATGAATGTATTTCAACAGTGCTACCAAGATCCTTTGTTCGAAATTACTGATCTTGGTGTGACGCATGGTCATCATAGGGGAGGTTGCGCGCGCCTGCGGCTTTTCCTCGTCGATCCCGGGGCTTAACAACCACGCCGACCTGCTCTGCAGCCGCCTGCTCGACTTGTAATTCGCTCGTGTCCCAGATAGCCCAGCCGTAGACTGCGGCTGTGACCTGGATCGCACCCGACGTTGAGCGTTCGGAGGACTATCCGGCGCACCGTAACGGATCCGAGCGGGAGATGCTCCTCGACTGGCTCAGCCTGCATGTGAGGCCGGCGAGGTTCTCCATCCGGCCTCCCGTACCGCTGGGCGTGGGCAGGGGACCGTGGCTGTGAACTCCGGATGGGCACCGGGAGCCGGGTCGGTAAACCGGCAGCCGAACAGCGGTGATGCGACCGCCCGTAGGTCGAGGATGTTGTCGCCGGCGGGCCGTTTCCCGGTGTCGATCCACGAAACGAGGGCGGAAAACGCGGACGACAGCTCGTTGGTCGTGTAACCGCAGTGCGTGACTTCGCGGATGGCCCGGTCCACGAACAGGCCGCCTTGGCCGTGCGCCACCATCATGGCGTCGTACTGCTGATCCATGGAGAGCGGAACGAACAGGTCTCCGATCCCGTGGACCGACAACACCGGGATGCCTGGATCTCCTTGGATCACCGGCAGTTCCGCCGGCGACAGGGCGTCGGCGGAGGAGGTGGCCGTGACCGGTACCCGCAGCACGGCGCGGTTGAGCGCGATCTCCTGCGGAAGGCTGCTCAGCTTGTCGCTGAACGTGTAGAAAGTGTGCTGGTTGCCGGCCACGCTCCCGTTGGCGAAGCCGAGGGTGCCGCCGTTGGTCCCGGGGTAGACGCCGAACAGGAACGGGACCTGGGTGAGCGGAGCGAACCCGAAACTGTCCCAGTAGTCGATGGCGCTGGCGAAACCAGGCCGGGTGCCGCCGGAGAGTTGCTCGACGGTGTCGGCCCACAGCGTCCCGGTCTTGGTCAAGCTGGTGGTGAAGGTTTGCCCGCCGGTGGCCGGGTCGGGGGTGATCCCGAGGGCGGGCAATTCGGACTGCACGGTGGACTGGTACAAGGGCGCGTACGCCTCGCCTGCCGCCAGCGTCGTCGGGTAGCTGATCGTCGTCCCGGTGAGGCCCGCGGCCGTGACGTTGGCGCCCAGGTAATAGTCGAACAGGTTGTTGCCCGCCAGCACCCCGCAGTAGGGCATAGCGCCGGCGAACTCGCCCTTGTAGGCCTCAATCTCGGCCGTAGTGACCTCGCCGCCCATCGACAGGCCGCTCATGATCACCTGCCGGGTGTGCAGTCCGGTGATCGACGGGAACGCCTGCAGCAGGTCGTGGGTGTCCACGACGCCGTCGCCGGGGTCGTATCCATTCATCGCATAGCTCGACGCCGCCCAGGCGAACCCGTTATCGACGAAGTACTGGCGAAGCTGGGGATCATCGATCCACACCTCGGCGCCAGTCCCCCGGTAACCGTGGGCGAACATCACGAGCGTCCCGTTCCAGCGAGGCGGAACCTCGACTCGGTAGGCACCGCCATCGCTGGCGATGCCGGTCCAGACCCGGGACAGCTGGCCGCTGTCGTTGGCGATCGGGCTAAACGGCCCGGTGTAGGCCACCCCATTGAACTCGCACGCCGGGTCGGCAATCTGAACGCCGGGCACCACGGAGCTTGGTGTGGTGACGCAACTACTGGGGCTGAACGCCATCCCAGAGGCCCGGGCCGGCCCAGGCCAGCTGGCGATCGATCCGAGGAGCACAAGGCTGCCGGTGACGAGCGTGACGATGAGGCGGCGTGGATGAGAGCGAGCCGACATTGGCATTCCTCCCGAGACTGCGGTGCGCTACCCGTAGCTTGCTCTCGCGTTCCGGTGGGTTCAAGACAGCTGTAAGCATAAATTCTTACTTTCCGGCGATATCCAACAAGAATTGCGACGTTATGCACCTACGGGAACGCATCTGTTCCCCGACGCCACCTATCACCCTGGCGCACGGTGCCGAGCGCGCCGGGGAAGCCGGAGGTTGATTCACGCCGCCTTGAGCCGGGTGCGTTCCGCGGCCACGATCGCGTGCCGCAGTTCGGTCTCGGATCCGGCCTCTACCGCGTCCGGCGTCGCTTTGGCCATGTCGCTACGGCGTGCGTACTCGTCGAATGCCTCGCGCTTGTCTGCCAGCAGTTCGAGGATTCGCTGGTCGACGCTGTCCTCGCACAGCAGGCGGTGTACGTCCACGGGGCGGACCTGGCCCATCCGGTGCGCTCGGGCGATCGCCTGCTCCTCGATCGACGGCGTCAGTTGCGGCTCGGCGATGATGATCACCGACGCGGCCTGGATGTTGAGGCCCACACCGCCCGCCTTGATCTGGGATACCAGCACCGCGGGTCCCGCGGCGTTCGTGAGCTCGTCCACCATCGCCTGGCGCTCAGCCGGCGAAACGTCCCCGGTCAGCGGTCCGACGATGGGGATACCGGGGACGCCGTCAGGCCCGGCCAGCACTTCGGTCACCGTCTGCAGCACGTCGCGGAAGTACGAGAACACGATGACCTTGCGCCCGCCGTCGGCTGCCTCGCTGACGATCTCCACCAGCCGCCGCAGCTTTGACGATCCCTCCACCGTTCCCGGGTCGAACGCGGCCCGGCGCATCGCCATGAAGTTCCCGTCGAGGACCGCCTCCCGGTACGCGCTCATCGCCGCTCCATCGAGCGCCACCCATTCTTGCGTCTCCAGCCGGTCCGGCAGCTCGCTGAGCACGTCTTCCTGGTTGCGTCGCAGGTAGACGGGCGCCACCCGCTCCCGGAACCCGGTGCCATCCAGCACCTCATCCGCGATGTCGAGATTTTCGGCGACCTCCGGGCGCAGGTGCCCGACCAGAACCCGGAACTCATCCACCTTGTTCTCCATCGGCGTCCCGGTCAGGAACAGTGCCCGCCTGCTCCGGCCCGCCCACTCGCTCACCGCCTGGGTGCGCTGCGCGTTCGGGTTCTTCGCGTAGTGCGCCTCATCGACGACCATCATCGCCACCGGGACGTCGAGGTCTTCGGGCATGCTGCGGAGCGCCTCGAACGTCGTAACGGCAACGCCGCCCTTGGCCGCCCACTCCTGCTCGGCCGCCTGCCGTTTCGCGCCCGGCAGGTGGAGCCGCCGGGGCTCAAGCAGCGTGTGCCGCTCCACCTCGCGCGTCCAGTTGATGACCACGCTCGCCGGGCAGATGACCAGGAAGTGCGTCGCGCCCTTGGCCGCCAGGTGGCACATCGCCGCGAGTGACTCCACCGTCTTGCCCAGGCCCATCTCGTCGCCCAGGATCACCCGCTCCTGGACCAGCGCGAACTTCGCGCCGAAGGCCTGGTAGCCGCGCAGCGATGTCTTGAGCAGGGACCGGTCAAGGGGAAACACACGGACTTGCTCGGCGATATCGGCGGGGAGGAAACCCTGGCTGGCCTCCCGCGCCGGGTCGAGTTCCGCGACATCGATCAGCAGGCCGTTGTACGTGACGGGGCGGGCGAGGTAATCGTTCCACAGCCGGGCCGCCCGCTGTTCCTTGCCGGCCTTCTCCAGCTCAGCCTCGGCTCTGGACAGCCGTTTGCGTGCCGTGGTGGCCGGCTTGGAGCCGAGGATGGCGTCCAACTCGGTGAGGGCCTCACGGGCTTGCAGCTTCTTCCGCCCGGAGAACGTGAAGAACATCCTCGGCCGGCTCGCGCCGCGGGCAGCCGGGGCAAGGCGGCGCCCGATCTCGCCCGCCAGCGGGCTCAGGTCCGGGCCCTTCAGCGCGGACCTGGCGCGCTCGTAACGGCGCAGCGCGGCGATGAGCACGGTCTGCTCGGCGGTCCGCGCGTCCGGGTCGATGCGAACGCGGATGACATCCGCGACGGACTCCCGCAGCTGCGACGCGGCGGCCATGATGCGCTTGGCCGTCCTACGGCGAACCCCTGGGAGTCGCCTGAGCGCTCCCGCTCCCGCCGCGAGGACCTGGCCGACCGTATCGAGGCCCGCATCCACGAGGGGGGCCAACGTGACCTTCCCCTGGATGAGGTCCCGGAGCTGGTCTACCGGCATCATGGCAAGCGCGTCGGCGACGTTCTGGTCGCGCACCGCTTCATACGCTCGTCGTGCGACTTCGCGGGAGTCACCCGGCGCGGCCAGCACCGTCTCGATGGCGTCGCGGATCGCGCGGCCGTCGGAGACGACAGCGCGGGCCGCCCTGCCTGGGCGGAGAGACCCCGCTTCGATGGGCTCGTCCTGCGCCGTGACCGGTTCCGGGGTTCTTGTCGGTTCTGCCGTGCGCGCCACCGTGGTGAGAGCCTCCGTACTAGAACCGACTGGTCGATGCCCGTCGTCAGCACGTTGGGCCGCCATCTTCTGCCCGGAGACTGCCGGTGCATGCCGAACCCGATCATCGAATCCCTGAGACTCTGAGTACGGTCAGTTGACGCACCAGGGGTGCGACCTCGCCGGGATATCCCGCCCCGCGTATGAGCGTCTCCACACCGCCGCCAGGTAACGCGGAACGTTGCAGATAAGAATCCTCTCCCGCCGACCGAACCTCTCCTGCCAGCAGAGATGCCCCGACCGGAGCGGTCAGGAAACATCTGCGAGACTGGCGATGTCCGCCGGGGAAAGCCGGATGCCCGCTGCGCCGACGTTCTCCGCCAAGTGAGCCAGGCTGCCCGTGCCGGGGATGGGGAGCAGCACCGGGGAGGCTGCCAGCAGCGCCGCCAGCGCGATCTGCTGGACGGTCGCCTGGTGCTGGGCAGCGGTCTTCTCAAGCCGAGTCGTGTCGATCGGGTCGAGGCCGCCGCCGAGCGGGAAGAACGGCACGAACGCGGTGCCGGACCTGGTGCATTCCGCCAGCAGCGCGGCGTCGGCGGTGGCGTGCACGTGGAACGCGTTCTGCACGGCGGCGACCGGGGCGATCGCACGGGCCTCGGCGAGCTGCGCGGAGTCGACGTTGCTGACGCCCAGGTGCCGGATCAGCCCCTCGTCGCGCAGTTGCGCCAGCGCGGCGAACCGCTCGGCCACCGGCTCGCCGCCAGGCGCGCCCCTCCCGCCGACCCGCAGGTAGACCAGATCGAGGCGGTCAAGGCCGAGCTCGCGGAGGTTGTCCTCGACCAGCGCGCGCAGCTGGTCCGGGGTGGCCTGCAGGGTGGGGGTGCCGTCCGGCCCGAGCATCGGGCCGACCTTGGTGGCGATTACCAGGCCGTCGGGATAGGGGGCGAGTGCCTGGCGGACCAGCTCGTTGGCGACGACGTCACCGCGCCGGTAGAAGCTCGCGGTGTCGATGTGGTTCACACCCAGCCCGACGGCGCGGCGCAGCACCGCGAGCCCGGTCTCCGGGTCACGGACCGGGCCGGTGAAGGTTCCCCTGGGCAGCCGCATCGTGCCGAAGCCAAGCCGTGCCACGGGCAGGTCGCCGCCGATGGCGAAGATACCGGAGGCGGCGGCGGGAAGGCTGCTGTTGGTTGTGTCGGTCATCCTCACAGCCTGCCCTGTCCTCGCCGCCGTGGCCAGGACCTGGCAGGTTGCTGCCATTTGCCGGCCCTGGGCGCGGCTGACAGACTGGACGTGTGACTGATGACCACACCTGGACGGTGCGCGGCGACGCGGAGCTCATCGCCCGGGCGGGGCACCTGTTCGACACGGTGCACGAGGAGTTCGTCTGCGCGGCCCGCGACCTGAACACCTGGTCGCAGCCGGGGGCGAGGCCCGCGATCGCCCAGCGGGTGCTTGCTTCGGCCACCGGCACTGACAGCTTCACGGTGCGCAAACTGTGGAGCCCACTGGCGCTGGCCGACGAGGCCCAGCGCGCGCACCTACGGCAGCTTGGCGGCGGGGGCGCGCAGGTGCGGATCAGTTCCGCACCGCTGCCGCACGAGACGATCGTCTTGGACCGGCGGGTGGCGATTCTGGCCGGCCAGCCCTCACCGCTCGGCCGCGAATACACCGTGACGACGTCCCCCATCCTTGTCGGCGGCGTCTATTCGCTGTTCAGCGCCACCTGGGAAGCGGCCACTGACCTGGGCGCTTACCTGGGCGGAGAGGTCCCCGAGCTGTCTTCCGAGGCCCGGGGAATCCTGCGGGTACTCGGCGCCGGTCTCACCGACGAGGCGGCCGCCCGGCAGCTGGGTACGTCGCTGCGCACCTACCGGCGGCGGGTCGCCGAGCTGATGGCCGCCCTTGAGGCCGGCTCCCGCTTCCAGGCCGGCGTGCGCGCGGGCGAGCTCGGCCTAACCCACTGACCCAGGCGACGCGCGCAGGCCATCATCGCCCTGTTCGCCGACGCCGCGGCCCGGCTGGGCTAACGAGCGCGAGCGCATGAGGGAGGAAACCACGCGTCCGTTCCGAAGATCCAAGGCTTTTACCCCGAACGGGCGCGTGGTCTTACGCGCTCTGCTCCGCCGCACCCCGAATACCGGGGATGCCCGCGCGGTTCGGCGTGACGCTGCCGGCCGGCTTCGGCAACGACGTGGCCGGCCTGGTCGACGAGGTCGGCGACGGCACGACCGGCTTCGCGGTCGGGGACCGAGCCGGCTGGGTGGGATCACTGCGACTTACGGAATGTGAGCTGCCCGGGAAGCCAAGCTCCAACGATGATCGCGGTGAGAGCGACCGCGATAGCAAAGGAGAACGCCAGGGCGACTCCCGGGCGGTGCCCTATCCGGGCCGTGGCGGCCACGATGGCCCCGGCCACCCCGGTGCCGATGGCCTGGCCGAGTACGTCGCAGAGCTGAAGAGCCGACGTTGCCCGGCCCTCCTCGCCCGCCGCGGCGAGGTCGAGGGTGGTCACCGACAGCGGAGAGTAGGCAGTACCGATCCCCGCGCCAGCGAGCGCCCACGCCACGATCGCAAGCGCGGGGGGCACCGACGGCAGGAGCACTACGCACATCGCACCGAGGCCAATGGCGACCAGGCACTCGCCAGGCCGGACGAGACGGCGCGGACCCCAGCGGGCGATGCAGCGGGCCTGCACCCACGATCCGGCCGTCCAAGCCAGGGTCGATGCCGTGAGCGCGAGAGCTGCCAGCGTCGTCGGGGCGTGTCGGACGGTGACGATCGCATACGGGACGTAGGCGTCGCCAGCGAAGAAGCAGCACGTCAGCAGTGACCGGCTGAGGATGGTGACGGCCAGCCCCGGCCGTGCGGAGAGATACCGGGGAGGTGTCAGACGGCGCATCGAGACGGCGAGAAGGGCGGCCCCGCTGATACCGCCCGCGGCAACGACGGGCGCGATGCCGGAACTGAGCGACGCCAGCGCCAGGCCGGCCCCGGCCACCACGCCCAGCACGGCCAGGTACGGCACGGTGGCCGTTCCCGGACTGTCGGGTGGCGGGACGCGGCGCAAGGCCAGCACGACGAGCACCCCAGCCGCGATCACCAGCGGCAGCAAGCCAAGAAATACCCAGCGCCAGCCAACGGCCGCGGCCACCAGGGCGGCGATACCCGGCCCGATCAGGCCGGGCACCACCCAGGCGGTGGAAAGTACGGCGAACATTCTCGGCCGGGATTCCTCGGCGTAGCACCGGGAGATCGTCACGTAGGCCACCGCGGGCACCACCCCCGCGCCAAGGCCCTGCACCGCCCGGCCCGCCACCAGGACGAGCATGTCCGGTGCGGTCCCGCCGATGAGCAGGCCAGCGGCGAACAGGGTGAGACCGGCGAGCATCAGGCGCCCGAGCGGCACCCGGTCGGCCAGCGTTCCGGCGATCACGATCCCCATCAGGCTGGCCAACAGGAAAGCGCTGAACACCCAGCCGTAGAGGCGGAGATCTCCCAGGTGGCGGCCGACCACCGGCAAGATGGTGGCGACGGCGAGCGCCTCGAACGCGACGAAGGTAACCGCGAGCACGAGACCGACCGTCAGCGGGCGGTGGCCCGGCGTCCATATCCCGGCTGCCAGCCTGGCTGGCGCCGTTGGGGCTCTGTCCGCATCTCTGCTCACTAGGGTGAGGGTAGAACTTCAACGGCTGTTGAGGTCAAGCGCGGCCGCTGACCAGCGACGACAAGACCGCCCGGTGAGATCACCGGGATCGGGTGAGGACCGCTCACCTGCACGGTGGCCACGGTGGGACGGTGGATAGCGAGAAGCAGGGCCGGACGATTGCGGCCGGCGGTGTTCCCGCTGCCGAGGTGGCCGCGGCGCGCAGAAGTCCCCGGGGTTCGGGCTTTTTGGGCGGTGGCGTTCGCCTTCCTGGTCGTGATGGCGGTCGCGACGCTGCCCAGCCCGCTCTACGGCCTCTACCGGACCCGGGATCACCTCTCGGCCCTCACCATCACCGTAGTCTTCGCGATCTTCGCGGCCAGCACGATCGTCGTCCTGCGGCGGGACAGCTTTATCGCCACGCGTATCGGGCGCCGGGACAAGGTCAGTCGGCAAGGTCAAATCCACAACCGGAAGGAGAGATGAGATGCCGTCTTATTGCGCGGCCGTTCCCATCCTGGAGGTGACGTCGTGAGCGAGCGCATAGCGATCGTGGTCGGCGCGGGCGGAGAGGTTGGCCGGGCGACGGCGCTGGCCCTGGCACGCACCGGGTACACGGTGGTCGGGGCCGACCGCAGCGAGGAAGGCCTGAGGAAGCTGCCCGACGGCGTCAGCGGCGAGGTGGGCGACGCGACCAGCCCGGCCGCGGCCAGGAGCCTCATCGACAAGATAGCCGCGCAGTCCGGCCCGCCCGAGGTGCTGGTGAACACCATCGGCATGTTCCGTCTGGGTGAGGCAGTCGCCGCGACCCCCGATGACCTGCACGTGCTGATGGACGTCAACCTGGGCGCGGCGCTGTGGCTGAGCCAGGCGGTAGAGCCGTACATGCGCCAGCGGGGCAAGGGCAGCATCGTGCATGTGTCAGCCCGGCCGGGCACCGACCCGACCGCCGGCATGGCGGCCTACGGCCTCAGCAAGGCGGCTCTGAGCCACCTGGTCCGCGTTCTCGACCTGGAATTGCGCCCGCACGGCATCCGCGTCAACGCGGTCGCCCCGCAGCTCATCGACACGGCCGCCAACCGGGCCGCCTTCCCGGCCGACCTGCTGGCGCAGGCCGTCCAACCGGAGGCGGTCGCTAACATCATCGCCTTCCTGGCCGGAGACCTGGCCGCACCCGTCAGCGGTGCGATCATCCCGGCCTACGGCGCTTAACGACGCATCGCGGTCTCGGACGGCAGCTACCGCCTCTCGCTGGCTGAGCCGGGTACCAGCGGAAAAGGCCTGATCGAACCGCTGCGGGTCCAGCGTCTGGTGGATTCGGGCCACCAGCTCGGCCTCTCCCTGCCGTAGTATCGGCCACGCCCGCAGACCGCTTCGCTGGCGTAGGCCTTCGGCCGCGCCTTCCAACCGCGCCGCCTGTTCCGGGTCACCGTCAGCGAACTCCAGCCGGGCATAGGCCGCCAGCGTAAAGGCCACGAACGGGATGCTGCGGGATGCCAGGCTCAGGCTCAGTGCCTCGTCCAGCAGTACCCGAGCCTCGTCCAGCCGGCCCCGGACGACGTCCAGGATGCCCAGCTGCACGCGGGAGCCCGCGGTGATCCAGGTGCCGTCGAATGCCTCCGCGAGGTCGCGTGCCTCAGACAGGTGCCGCTGGGCATCGTCGTATCGGCCCGCCGTTGTCTCTAGGGAGCCGACGGTGAACGCGGTCAGGGCCGTCCAGAAGGGCTCGTCCTGACCGCGGAGTTCCCCCAGGGCCGCCGAGGCCTCCCGCAGAGCACGGCCGAGATCACCGACGAGTGGCGAGGTCCAGGCCATGGCCAGATGGGATACCGCATGCAGGAAGGGATCGCGGATCTCTTCCAGCAGCGGGCCGAGGGCCTGCCGGGCCGCCAGGGCAGCTGGGTCGTCGCCCATGTCGCCGGTCACCACGCTCGCTGTCCACAGCAGTTCGGCCCGGGCTTGGGAGTCCAGCGAGCCCGCGACGGACAGCAGCTGATCGACCCAAGGCCGGGCCTCGGCCAGGTGGTCCCGCAGGGACCACCACGGGTACAGGCTCCGGAACATGCGCGGCAGCGGCGTGGGGTCGTGGGCCAGGTACCAGCGCACCGCAGCGGCCAGGTTGCCTGCTTCGGCCTGCAGGATTTCCTGCCACTGGTTCTGGCCGGGGCCGCGCAGCGGCTGGTCGGCCTGCCCGGCCAGCTTCCGGTAGTAGCCGGCGTGACGGCGCTTGATCTCGGCGGCGTCCGGCCGGGCGGCCAGCCGCTCAGCTATGAACTCGCGGACCGTTTCCAGCATCCGCGGGCGGGGCTGGCCGCCGCCGCTGTCGATCTGCACCAGGCTGTGCCGGGCCAGCGCCTCAGTGAGCTCCAGCGCCCGGTCCATGTCCAGGCCCGACACCTGCGCCGCGGCTTCGATGGTCCACCCGTCGGCGAAGACGGCCGTGGTTTCCAGCAGGAACCGCTCCGCGTCATCAAGCAGGCCCGTGCTCCACTCGACCGTGGCCCGCAACGTGCGCTGCCGCTCGGGCAGATCCACCGCGCCCGTTCCCAGCGCGTCCAGTGAGCTGGCCAGCCGCTGCAGAAGTGCCGCGGGGTCCAGCAGGCGGGTGCGGGCGGCCGCCAGCTCGATAGCCAGCGGCAGGCCTTCCAGGCGACGGCAGATCTCCGCCACCGCCGCGGCGTTGCCCTCAGTCAGGGCGAAGCCGGGGCGCACAGCCCGGGCCCGGTCGATGAACAGCGCCACCGCCGGGGACGACGCGAGCTCTCCGACGGGCGCGCCGGCGGAGTAGCCCGGCAGCGGCAACGGCAGCACCGGATACTCCCGCTCGGCCCGCAAACCCAGCACCGTCCGGCTGGTGGCCAGGATGTCCAGTCCGGCACAACGGGCGAGCAGCTCGCCCAGGTCACGGGCGGCCTGAACGACCTGCTCCAGGTTGTCCAGGATGAGCAGCCACCGTCCGTCTCCGAACTGCTCGGCCAGGGCCTCCACCGGCGAGCTTGCCCCCGCCAGGTCAGCCCCGACCGCCCGGCCGATGCTGGCCAGGATCAGCTCGGGCGCGGTGACCGTCGCCAACGGGACGAACACGGTGCCCGCGGCGAGGCGATCCAGCTGCCGCTCGCCCGCCGCCAGCGCCAGCCGGGTCTTACCGACCCCGCCCGGACCGGTCAGGGTCACCAGCCGCACCTCACCGCGCCCGAGCAGCGCGACCACCTCATCGATCGCCCGCTCCCGCCCGAACAGCGACGTCGTACTCACTGGCAGCGCGGGAGCGGCCCGGGAACGGGTCCTCGGTGGCGGCGCCGTCACGGGCGGCAGTGTGCGGGCGGCGGCGAATCGCTCGCTCAGCAGCACTGCCAGGTCGTCCCGCACCAGCCGGCCCAGTTCCGCGGGCGTGCCGAACTTGCGATAGGAAGCTTCCTCCCTGACCCGCGTCAGCAGGTTGGCCAGGCCCGGCTCACGGTCCGATGCGGGCGCCTTGACGTACAGCAGGCGAGGCAGCGCCCCGGACAGCTCGAATTCCTCCTCCAGACCGGAAACCTGCAGGCCGGGGACAATCTGGCCGTAGCGCTGCCAGTACAAACCGATGAACACATCGCTCTGGGCTAGGTAGGCCAGGTACAGATCGCGCGGCTGGTGCGGCCGGGCACCGAGCTCGAACAGCACCGGAGTCAGCCGCAGCGCGGAAATAGCGCGCGAGACAGCTTGCCGCTCCGGAGCCAGCTCATCAAGCGTAGAACTGACGAACACCCGCAGGCGTTGGTCAGGAGTCTGAATGGCCATAGTCGTCCCGAGGGCCTTTCCCGCCCGCTCCACCTCCGAGATGCGGCACGAATCTGCCGTCCCCATGCCCGGCCGGCCACCGATCCAAGCGTGAGAACCCATGCCGCGGTCCGGGTCAGAGAAGCTGGGGATGGTGATCGGCGGCGAGCGGATGCGTTACCGGTGGACGCGAAGCCACCGTCCGTTCACTCGAATGCGGTGCGGGATGAGCTGAAAGCGTTCGCCAGCCTCGCGTCCGCAGTCATCACGATCGACGCGATGCACACGCAGCATGACACCGCGCAGGGTTCTTTCCTGCAAGTGGCAGTCGCAGGGCGCCCCGCAGCTCACAGGCGGAGTCGGCAGGTCCCTTGATCTCTCGTTAATCTCATAAGATTATTTGAATACTTATAGCCGGTGACTCTCGGTAGCTGGCGGGACCCGGGTCGAGCGGCGACGCGTGTTAGGGACGGAAAATGGCGGCACGGTTTGCAGGAAAGATCGCATTGTGCGTCGGCAGTGCGACAGGAATGGGCGCGGCGACCGTGCTGCGGCTGGTGGACGAGGGTGCGCGAGTAGCCATCGGCGACGTCAATGTCGGCGCCGCGTCGGCCGTGGTCGAGCAGATCAACTCTCAAGGCGGCCAGGCGCTCGCGGTCAGCTGCGACGTCACTGACGAGGGTTCAGTCAACGCGATGGTGGAAGCCACCGTCGCGCGATTCGGCGGCCTGGACGTCATGCACGTCAATGCGACCGACCGGCTGCGTAACGAGGAGGACTTCGACGCCCTCACGACCGACCTCGAGGTGTATGACCGGATGCTGCTGGTGAATCCTCGCGGTCACCTGCTGTGCACCCGAGCCGCGATCCCCGCCATGCTCGAGCGGGGCGGTGGCGCAATCGTCTATACGTCCTCCGACGCCGCCCATAGCGCCGCACCGACTAAGTTCTCGTATTACATCGCCAAGGCCGGTGTAAACGCCTTGATGCGGCATGTCGCGTTGCAATGGGGGCCCCAAGGAATCCGCACCAACGCGATCTGCCCTGGCGTAATTCTCACTGATGCGGTTCGGGGTCGGTTCAGCGATGACCAGCTCACTGGTTTCCTAGCCTCCACGGCCAGCACGCGCCTGGGCGAAGTCGACGATATCGCGGCGCTGGTAGCATTCCTGCTGTCCGACGAGGCCGGCTGGATAAACGGGCAGGCGGTCAGCATCAACGGCGGCGGCTTCATGAAGTCCTAGTTCGTTGTTTATGTATTGGCTATGTATGGCGTTGCTGACCCGCGAGGGCCCAGCTGTCGTGGGCCGAAATTACGGGGAGACGTCCATCTCAGCGCCAAAGGGACTGTGGTCGCCCGCGGGGCGATTCCCGAGCTGCCGCCGGGCGACGGAAAGCCCGCGCTCGGCGAGGTCGTCGGGGAAAGGAATTGGCTGCCCGGTCGCGGTGGCCAGGTCCCAACTGCACGGACCGTCCCCACCGGTGAGGTTCAGGTCCTCTACGGAGGTCCCGGGGCGGACGCCCATTGCTGATGCGTCCCTTGGTGGATCGCCCGGTAGGGATCGGACAGATCGCGCAGGCCAAGGTCACGCCGCAACTGCGCGGGGTCGAGATAGGAAACAGGACTGGACACGGTGACTCCTCGTTCAAGCGAACCGGCTGGGAAAGGGAGTTCCTCCCGGCCAGGGGTTCACCTGAGCGAAGCTGTCGGCTAACGTGGCGCAGCGCCTCCCGGCGGCCCACCCTGGGCCGGGAGGCGAGAAAATCGCCGCGCCACCATCTCGGTCACACCTACCAGGCTAGCGTTCCCGGCGGCCGCACGGCCAATGGATATGCCGGGGTTGGGTCGCGTGCCCACCGCCCGCACCGCTGGAAATCAGCATTCACACGGCTAGGCGGCGTTGAGCGTGTAAGTGGTCCCGACGCTGCTCTGCACCCAGGCATCGGGCAGCGCCGCCGCGAGGGTGTGCTGCGCCCGCCACCCGGTGCAGTGACCGGGAACGATCAGCTCGGGCGCGAGCTCTGTCAGCGCGGTGACGGTCGGCTCGATGATCGGCTCGAATGCGGGGCCGCTCAGATGGAAACCGCCGACGACGGCGAGCAGCCGGCTGACGCCGGTCAGCCGCATGGCCTGGCGGATGATGTTGACCACTCCGGCGTGGCCGCACCCGGTGATGATGACGAGCCCGCGGCCGCGCACGTTGATGACCAGCGCCTGGTCGTCGATGACGGCCGGGTCGTGCCGCCAGCCGTGCCCGTCCCAGGCCTGATGCTGCGCCGGCATGCCGCGCTCGAACTCGGTGACGCGGTCCACTTCACCAGTGACCAGGATGCCGCCGACCAGCAGCGACGGCTGCCGCCGTTCGATCACCTGGAACCCTTCCCGCTCCAGGGCGCCCCGCGACAGGGTGGGCATCTCCAGGACCCGGCCGCCGGGCAGCGCGAGGCGCCTGCGGGTCCAGACCGCGGGATGCACCGTGAGCGGCAGGCCGGACCGGCCGCGGAGCCGGGCCAGCCCGTCGAAGCCGCCCGCGTGATCGAAGTGCCCGTGACTGAGCACCACCCCCTGCAGGCCGCCGACATCAATGCCGAGACGCTTCATGTTCACCGCCAGGCCGTCCGGCGAGGCGCCGGTGTCGAACAGCAGCGTGCTGCTGGTGTCGCCGCTGCGGACGGTGACCAGGGCGGAGAACCCGTGCTCGGCCCGCAGGCCCGCGGTGGTCTCGCCGTCGGTGAACTGCGGCGCGGCGACCCGCCCGGTGCCCATCGACACCCGGCTGACGCCGTCGGCGGAGGCAAGCAGGGCATCGAAGGTGTTGTCGATCATCGTGGTGACCGTGACCTTGTCGACCTCGGGCAGCGTCACCGGGTCAACGGCCGGACCCTCGGCGGCCCGGGGCGCCGACCACGCCGCCTCCGCCGCCGAGTGCTGGTGATCTTCGCACATGCGCCCGACAGTACCGCCGTACCGCTACGGTCGGCCATCCGGCAGCAGACATGCGGCGCGGGCGTCCGGCCTCGTGCTAGGGGGCGATGGCGGCGGGACGCGGGACGCGGCGCAGCCATTGCCGGAACGTGCGCCGCGGCGGGCGGGGCGGCGGGGGCGGCCCGGCGGTGATGCCCGCGCCGTGAACCGAGCCCGATACCTCGATGCGCAGCTGGACGGGGACGCCAGGGTCGGACGGCTCGGGCAGCGTGACGCTCCCGCCGTGCTGCGATATGTCACCGGCCTCCACCAGGATGCCCGGCCTGGTGATCAGCCTGAGCGCTCCGCCTCTCACCTCGGCGGTGATGCGCAGCAGCGGCTGCGTGATCACCGCCTCGGTGAAGTCCAGCGTCACGGCGCCGCCTTTCACCTTGATGTCCAGTTCCTTCGGCACCACCCAGCGGCCATCGCGGCTGGCGCTGCTGCCATTGACGTGGATCCGGACCAGATCCTTCGGCGTGGGTGTCACCTCGCCCGCGGCGGGCGGCATAACAGCGGTACCCGGCGTGGCCGGCAGGTCGGCCGTCAGCGCCGCGAGCTCGGCGTAGGTCTTGGCGGTCAGCGCGCGTTCCAGGCGGTCGTCCAGTTCCTCCGCGGAGAGCCGGCCGTCCCCGGCGGCTACCCGCAGCAATTCCACCACCTGATCCCGGTCCGCGTGCGATGCGCGCAGTTCCACCCCCGCGACGGTGGCAGGCAGGTCGCTTTGGCCGTCAGTGCGCGATTGTGGGTCCGCCATGCGCAAACCCTAAGGCAGCGCGCCGATGAGCGCCATGCCCGGCGACTGCAGCGGATGCGGGTGCGGTTACGAGCCGTCCGCGGGCAGGCCGAAGGCGGCGGGATGGAGCCAGTGGGCGATGGCGACGACAGCCTCGGCGTTGCGGGGGCTGGGGGTGACCTCGTCGTAGGTGAGGGGGAGGAAGCAGCGGTTCTTGACCGCGGTCAGGTTCTTGGTGATCGGGCTGGTCTCCAGGAACTTCTCTTTATCGGCCGCGGAGGGGGTGCTGTAGTCGTTGATGATGATGCACTGCGGGTCGGCCTTGACGACCTGCTCCCAGGAGACGCTGGTCCAGCTCTGCTTGAGCGAGGCGAAGATGTTGGTGCCGCCGCCCAGGCTGATCTCGGCGTTGGGCATGGCCAGGCCAGGCCCGGTGAACGGGGCGGAGGTGCCGCTGTCGTAGTCGAACACGGTGACCGGCTTCAGGGCCGCGACCTTGGACTGGACCGCGGCGACCTGGGCTTTCATGGAAGCGATGACAGCCTGGGCCCGGTGCGGGACGTCGAAGATCTGGCCCAGGTTGGTGAGGTCGGTGTAGGTGTCGTCGATCGAGACGGACTGCTTGGATGCCTGCACGTGGGCACAGGACTCGGTCAGGACCAGGGTCTTGATGCCGTATTTGTCAAGGTTGGCGGGGGTGAGGTTGGTGTCGACCTGCAGACCGTAGCTCCACCCGGCGAAAAGGAAGTCAGGCTTCTGGGCGACGAGTTGTTCCAGCGTGAAGTAGCCGGGCGAGATCTCGTGCAACTGCTTGAACCCGGCGGCGAACCCGGCCGGGTAGGGCTGTCCGGCGGGCAGGCTGCCGCTCGCGGCGAACTCGCCGACCATGCTCGATTCCAGGCCGAGGACGAGCATGTCCTCGGTGGTGTTGATGTCGTTGGACACCGCCCGGGTTGGTGCCTGCGTATAGGTGGTGGAAGTGCCGCAGTTGGAGATGGTCACCGGATAGGCCGCGGTCGCCGCGGTGCCGGAAGCGGGACTGGAGGCCGGCGTCGGCGCGGTGCTGGGGCTGGTGGCCGCGCTCGTCGAGGAGCTCGAGCTGCTGCAGGCGGTCAGCACGGCGCTGACGGTGACCAGGGCGCCGATAACGGACGCGGCCCGGAGTTTGCCTGGGCGATATGAACGCGGGCGGGGAAGTGACGCCACGGGATTCCTCTCAGGAGGATGCAAATGGATCAGCTCTCCGGGGGCGGTGGGTCCCCGGGTGCCGTTGGGTTTGCTGAAATCTGGCTGGCGGAGCCGCCGTCGCCGTCGGGAGATCGGCGGGGGATGAGATGGGGGGTGCCGGTTTCCGGGTGGTCGACGATGAAGACATCCGCGCCGTAGGCGTGCCGGACGGTCTCCGCCGTGATCACCGCGCGAGGATGGCCGCCGGCGATGATGCGGCCGTCGGTCAGCACGTAGACGGTGTCGCAGAACAGGGCGGCCAGGCTGAGGTCGTGCAGGGCGGCGAGCACGGTGACGTTCAGGCCCGCTACCAGTTCCAGCACCTCGATCTGGTAGCGGATGTCCAGGTGGTTGGTGGGCTCGTCCAGGATGAGGTGGTCGGCGCCCTGGGTGAGGGCCCGGGCGATGAGCACCCGCTGCTTCTCGCCGCCGGAGAGGGTGTTGAAGCTGCGGGAGACCAGGTGCCCGCAGCCGACCCGCTCGATCGCCTCCATGGCGGCGGCCCGGTCCTTGTCGTCGTCGCGCTCGAACGACTTCTTGTGCGGGGTGCGGCCGATCATCACCATCTCGAACACGGTGAAATCGAACTCGACAGTGGTCTCCTGGGCCACCACCGCTACCCGGCGGGCCGCGGCCTTCGGTGGCATGGCCAGCAGATCGGCCCCGTCCAGCAGCACCCGGCCGGCGGCGGGCCGGCGGACCCGGTAGATGGCCTTGAGGATGGTGGACTTCCCGCTCCCGTTGGGGCCGAGCAGGCCGACGAAGTGCCCGTCGGGCACCGAGAGGTCGATGTCGTCCACGATCCGGCGGCCGCCGATGTCCACCGACAGGCCGGTTATCTCCAGGCTCATGGCTGCCCCGAGCTCATCGCGGCCCCGGGTTCACTGGGTCGCCCCGTAGAGGTAGGGGCGCCGGCGGATCAGCACGATCAGCGTGGGAGCGCCGATGAAGGCGGTGATGACCCCGATCGGCATCTCCTGCGGGGCGACGATGGTCCGGGCCAGCAGGTCGCCGACGACCATGAACGACGCACCGAACAGCACCCCGACCGGGAGCACCCGGCGGTGCTCGGAGCCGACCATCAACCGGACGATGTGCGGGACGACGAGGCCGACGAAGCCGATCACCCCGCTGACCGCCACCGCGACGCCGACCATGAGCGAGGTGACGATGAACAGGTTCCGCCGGAGCCGGGTGACGTCCACGCCGAGCGACGCGGCGGGCTCGGAGCCCATGGCGAGCGCGTTGAGCGACCGGGCCTGGGCCAGCAGGTAACCCATGGCGACGATGAGGCAGATGACGGGGATGGGGAGCTGGGCCCAGTTGGCGTTCCCGAACGAGCCGAGCAGCCAGAACAGGATCGACTGGGTCGCCTGGGGATTACCGCGGAAGATCAGGAAGCTGGTGACCGACTCGAACAGGGCGGACAGGACCACCCCGCACAAGATCAGCTGGGTGGGGGCCAACTGACGGCCGGTGCGGGATACCAGGAACACCGCCGCCATGGCCCCGAGGGCGCCCAGGACGCTGCCGGCCGAGAGGGCCCATACCCCGAGCGAGGCGAACGCGCCGAACAGCAGCACCGCGGTGGCCCCCACACTGGCCCCTGAGGACACGCCGAGCAGGTACGGGTCGGCCAGCGCGTTGCGCACCAGGGCCTGCACGACCGTCCCGGCGGTAGTGAGCGCCGCGCCGACGACCGCGGCCAGCAGTACCCGGGGCAGCCGGATTAGCCAGACGATCTCGTCCGCCACCGTATCGGTTTGCGGGCGCCCCAGGATGTGGTCGATGACCACCTGCCACACCGCGGCCGGGCTCAGTGCCACCGACCCGAGCGCCACCCCCAAGGTCATCGTCACCAGCAGGAGCAAGCCGCAGCCGATCAGCACGGCGGACAGGGGAAGACGATCTCGCCGCCGGGCGGGGCTGGCCGTGCCGCGCGGGCTGACGGCGGGCTCCGGGGTTTTCTCGCGCGGCGTCACGAGCGACGAGCCAACTCCGACGCCGTGGTCTGAAAAGCCATCGCTCGGTCCTCCCGTCAATCGGAGAACCAGCGGATCCGGTAGCCCGCAAGGCGACCGGACGAACCGCCCTTAACTCCGAGGGCCAGTCACGTCGGCCAGACAGCCAGGCGACCGGACTCGTCCCCTGCGAAGGGGCTTAACCGTTGCGGGACAGTGCCGGGCTCACACCGGACTTCGCTGAGCTGAACGCCACCCCGGCCGAGCCGAGGCGCCTCGAACGTAAGACATCCCCGCGTGGCCTGTCAACTCAGGTGATGCACGCAGCTAGTCGACAAGTCCGGCGGACTGGCCGCGCGCCCTGCCGCCGGCGGGAGGGGGCTCGGCGTTTCAGCCGGTTACCTCCCGCAGGGCGGCGGTGAACCGATCCGAGGTCCCGGCATCCCTTACGGCGACGCGGATCCAGCCGGGGGCCAGCCCCGGGAAGGTCTCTCCCCGGCGCACCGCGAACCCGCCGCCCTGCAGGCGGCTGCGCACGTCGGCGAGCCGCGTGTCGAGCAGCACGAACGATGCCGACGCGCCGGGGACGACCCGCACCGCGCCGATGCCGCGCAGCAGGCCGAGCAGGTGAGCGCGCTCCACAGCGAGCGTGGCGGCCCACCCGGTGACCTCGCTCAGCGCGGCGTCGGTCGCCGTGGCGACGCACGCCGTGAGGGCCGGCGTGGACACCGGCCACAGCGGCTGGCCTGCCGCCAGCAGCGCCACCACGTCGGCCGAAGCGAGCAGGTAGCCGACGCGGAGCCCGGCCAGTGCCCAGGTCTTGGTCAGCGACCTGATCACCACCAGCCCGTCGAGGTCGGCGTTGCCCGCAAGCGACTCCCGCTCGCCCGGCAGGCAGTCGGCGAAGGCTTCGTCGACCACGACCAGGCGGCCCGGCCGCACGAGTTCGAGGATCGCCTCACGCGGGTGCGCGACCGAGGTCGGATTGGTCGGGTTGCCGACAAAGACCAGGTCCGCGTCGGCCGGGACCAGCGACGGGTCGAGGGTGAACGGGAACGGCAGTACGACCTGGTCGACCTGGTGGCCTGCCGCCCGCAGCGCCGCCTCCGGTTCGGTGAACTGCGGGTGCACCACCATCGCGTGCCGGGGCCGCAGCGCCCGCGCGAGCAGCACGAATGCCTCGGCCGCGCCGGCGGTGAGCAGCACCTCGCCCACGGCCCTCCGGTGCCGGGCCGCGACCGCCGCGACCGCCTCCCGCTGGTCCGGGTACGCCGCGAGGTCCGCCGCGCGGATCAGCGCGGCGAGCCACGGCGGCGTCCCGCCCGAGCGCACGTTGACGGCCAGGTCGGCCAGCCCGGGAACCAGGTCGGCGTCGCCGTGATGGCTGAGATCGGAGAACGCGGTCACACGCGTAACGGTAGTCGCGTCCGCCGCGATCGCCCGCTGGGCCACGTTTGCTCCGGCTACGTACGCTGTCGTCGGCGCCGCGCCGGCCACCGCCAGTGAGGATCAAAAGATCGATATGGAACGGACCGTGGCGGCTCTGACTGGTGCGTTAGCCGCTGGCCTCCTCGGCCAGGGCGGTGAGGCGCTCGGTTGCGATGCAGGAGACGAGGCAGCGTTCCTTTGCGTCCTGTGTCAATTGGGCGGTATAGGTGGTCAGGCCGCCGTCGCCAAGTTCGATTTCGCCGAGGGCTGTGATCCGCAGGGCGAAGCCGTTGTAGTACCCGCGGCCACGAGTGCGGCCCGGCTCGTCAGTCAGCAAAGCCGCGCGGTCGCCGAAGCTCGGGCGGATGGTGTCGGTGAGGCGTTCGGCGATCACCGGGTTGTCGAAGACGGATAGTTCGATGCGCGGCTGGCGGTGCGGTATCAGGGTTTCCAGCACGTCCAGCCAGTAGGCCAGGTGCCGAGTCAGCAGGCCGGCTTCTGCGCGGCCGGATCCGCTGTCGCGGGCGCTCGAGACCAGGGCGAACAGCCGGAAGTGGGCTGCGGCCCCCGGCCCGAAGGCTTGCGCGCGCAGTTGGCGGTGGCAGGCCGCCAGGTCGACCCGACCGTCTTTGGGCTGCGCGCGCCGCCGGGTTGCCGCCTCGACGGCGAGCGCGTTGGTGGAGTCGCTGACCACCTCGGTGTTGCGGGCGGTTGTCACGATGCGGTTCTGGCTGACCGGGGCGACGGCCGTGCAGGTGCCCAGCGGTGCCACGGGGGAGAGTTCGATCCCGGTGAACTCGGCCGGCAGCAACTGCCACAGCCGGGCCTCGACAGCGGCGACGCGCCGCGGGTCGGAGGATGCGGGGCGGACGAACCGGTCGTGCTGCCAGCGGCGCATCACGTCGGCCGGCGTGACCCGGTCGGCCCGTGCCCGGGCCACCGCTATCAGCAGCGTTTGCAGATCGGTGGGCGGCAGATCACGGGTCAGCGCTTCCCGGGACCTGGCGGGCATGGCCCGCCAGACCCGCTCCGCGAGCCCGTCTTCGCTGTCTGGCATCTGGCCACTGTGGCAGACCACGGCCTGCCCCTTAAAACGGTTTTCCAGCCAGGCCGTCGCAACCATGGTGCAAGAGTGCCCATCCACAGCGCAACTCGGTGATCGGCGGGTCTGTAAGGGGGTCTAGCCGCGGCCTGATGGGACGGGCGCTACCAACTCACGCGGACGCTGGAAAGCCAGACGTCGAGGACGGCGGGGTCGCCAGTGATGGTCACAGCGGCGGCCTTCTCGCTGCGGTTCCACAGGTAGGCGTAGATGCCCGCCGCGGATCCTTCGAGCAAGCAGTGGACGGCGGCGGCTTCGATGTCATCGCCGACGCTGCCTCCCGCCTGGTCCAAGCGGGCGACCGTGGTCACGCCGTCGGCCAGGCGGACCTGCCAGCCGTTTCCGGTGTCGGTGGCGCGAACGGTGAGCCAGAGCGTTCCGTCACCGCGCAGCCGGTAACGGCGCCTGGCGGCGAAGCACATGATGAGTTCGTCGATCCCGTCGTCGGCGAAGGCAGTGCCGAACGCGTCGCCGGGTGCCGGGGCCCCGGCGGGAGCCGCCGATTGCGCGTCGTAGCGGTGGATCGCGGTCTCGTGCGCCTGGCGGCGGGCCCAGAAAGCGAGCGGCGAAGGAGCGGGCATGAACGTCGCGCAATCCAGGTCCGGGTCGGCCGACCGCAGCGCGGCGACGAGGGCCGCGTGGCCACTCCGGTAGGCCCCGATCAGCTCGGCGTCATCCGGCCCGGCGGCCAGGATGACCGCCTCGTCGTCCTCGCCGAGGGGTGTCGGCGACTGCTCGATGACATGCCGGGCGGCCCATCGGTGCACGTAGGCCTGGTGCCTGACCAGGTCGCGGACCTGCCAACCGGGGCAGGTCGGCACGGACGCGGTCAGCCCGGCCGCGGCCGCGGCGTCCCCGAGCAATGCCCCGTCCCGCTCAAGCGCGTCAATATGTGCGGCGATCTCCACCCCGCCATGGTGCCACTTACGCCACTAATGCGAGTTATGCGGGTAGGTCGCGCTTCGGTGACGCGGACTCAGCGGTCCTCGAGGTCGCCCTCGGTGTCGAGGTACGCCTGGCGGAGGGCGGCGAGCGTTTCCGGTTCCGGTGCGTCCC
>CAVQOE010000041.1:0-164979 GCA_963714295.1 uncultured Actinomycetota bacterium
GCTTTCACGGGCGGCCACGGACACGGTCCGCCGGGCCAGTTCCGGCTTGACGTTCGGGCTGGAGCTGGGCGTTCATATCCCGGCGTCCGCTGCCAGTTCCCAGTTTCCCGGGCTGGAGCGGGCCGGGGGAGGTGCTGGGCTGATGTCGGATGTGGAAGACCGGGGAGAGCGTGACGGTCGGGGCGCTGCCGGAGGCGGTTGGGGCTGCCCGCGCGTTCGTCGGCCGTGTTGTGGGCCCGTCTCACCCGTGCGCTCAAGTAGCGGTCCTGCTGGCCAGCGAGCTGGTGACCAAAGGTGTGCTGTACAGCGGCTCGGCCGTCGCGGGCGGCCTGGTCACGGTGACCGTGGCAGCCTGGGAAGGCGGGGTCCGGGTCGAGGTGGCTGACCGCAGCGGACCTGGCCTCGGCCGCCGGGCACCTGATGCCCGCCCCCACCGCCCACCTACGCCCCGGCACCGAAATGGCGGCGGACCGTACCCGGCGTGATGGAGACGAACACGGCGCTCGGAGAGGCGTGCGTCGTCGAACTGGCAGCTAGGGCCCGGGCTGCCCGGCTTCCCCGTCCCCCACGGCCACACCAAGGCGTCCTCGCTAGGACTGGCCGTGCAGGACGTCGAGTTCGGTGCGGTCGAAGAGCTGGCCCTCGGGGGTGCCCTGGACCTCCACGAAGCGGCCGTTGCCGGTGCAGACGACGTTCATGTCGGTCTCGGCCTTGACGTCTTCCTCGTAGGTCGAGGTCGAGCAGGAGCACGCCACCGACGATGCCGACGCTGACCGCGGCGACCGTGCCGGTGAGCGGCTGGGCCTCGGACCCGACGGTGTCCCGCACGATCGGAGCGTTGGCTGCTGATGCACCGGCAGCGTTGAAGGCGATCGGCACCACAGCCCAGCGAAGGCTCGGGCTGTGGTGTCGGGTCGCGAGATGGGTCACCGGGTCAGCCGCGGATCGCGGTGGTTTCGCGGGTGAACTGGCGGTGGCCGATCAGCTTGTAGGCCAGACGAGCGGGGCCGGCACGACCTGCATGAACCTCTGCCGTTCCGCGTCATCGGTTTCCTCGGTGATGTGGCCGAGGATGACCAGCCGCCGCGTGAGCGGAATCGCGCTCATGCCGTGCTTGCCGAGCGCGTCCCATTCGCTTTGCGTCAGCGTGACCGAGACGATCGGGAGCAGTTTCTGCTCCTCCTCAGCCAGGTGATCGATCAGTGCCGGCATCGTGGCGTCGATGAGGGCCGCCATCCGCTCGCCGGCGGCGGCGTCCGCGCTCGCTGTCCACGCCGGCAGCTCCGCGCCGACGGCCGCGACGGCGTCGTTGACCTGCGCGTGCTGCGCGTCCATCCGGTCCATCAGCTCCGGGTCGAGCGCAGCCCGCTCGCGCAGCAAGGGAAAGAGCAGCTCGTCCTCGCCGGTGTGGTGCGTGTGGAGGAAGTGCAGCATCTCCCGGGCGTGCGCGCCGATGACCTTGGATCGCGCACGGTCATTGGCCGCGGAGCGGAACAGTCGGGGGAGCTGACCGAACTCGCGCCGGATGACGCGGTGGATCAGAACCATCTCGTGGGTATCGACGCCGGGTCCGGAGGTGCTCACCGTGACTCCTCGATGGTCGCGGCGTTCTGGACGGCTTCGTGCGCCGTGGTTGCCGGCCGGCCGATGAGCTTCACCAGGTCGTCGCTGGCGGTGAACAACTCTCCGCGAGCCAGGCCGGCGTCGGCGTCGGCGACGGCGGCGGCCATCTCCGGGGGCAGCCCCGCAGCGGTCAGGGCGCCGGTGTAGTCGGCGACCGACATGTCCTGGTAGGCGATGTGGGTGCCGAGGACGTCGCTGATCGTGGCGGCGAGTTCGGTCAGGGTGAACGGCGTTCCGCCCAGTTCGTAGGTCGCTCCGAGGTGCCCGTCCTGCGTCAGCACCGCGGCGGCGGCGGCCGCGTAGTCGCGTCGGCTGGCCGCGCTGACGAGACCGTCGTGGCGCTGCCCAGCAATGCGCGGTACCGGGTGATCATCGGGAGCTGGTCGGTGTAGTTCTCCAGGTACCATCCGTTGCGCAGGATGACGAACGCCGAACCGCTGTCCCGCAGATAGTCCTCGGTGCGGCGATGTGCGTCAGCGAGCGGCATCTGCGCGGTCGAGGCGTTGACGATGCTGGTGTAGACGATCCGGGACACACCCGCCCGGGCGGCCGCGTCGATGGCGTTGCGGGCATTGTCGAACCGCTCCCCGACCGTCGTCGTCGAAACCAGCACCATCGCTTCGGCGCCTGCGAACGCCTCGTCGAGCGTGCTCGGGTCGGCGAAGTCCGCGCGCCGCACCGTGACCCCGTTCTGCGCGAGGTCGGCGAGTTTGCCAGCGTCTCGGCCGGTGGCCACGACCTGCGCCGGCGACGTTCCGGCGGCGAGGAGTTGATCGACGACGAGCCGGCCGAGGTGACCTGATGCTCCGGTGATGACAGTGGACATGGTGTTTCCCTTCGATAGGGGTGCGGTGTGAGTGAAGATCGCCGGTGCCCCGCGGTGGGGCGTTCCCCGACCCTCGGCGAGGTGGCAGCGCGGGTCGCACCACCCGTCCATCGCCGGAAAATCGTCAGGAACATTGACGAAATTAGTCAATGATTGCTGACTAATGTCAAGGCGGAGTCGAAGCTGCCGGCGCCGCTGGCCCGGCGGCTCGGGGCGAACGGGAATCGGGGCGGACGGCTCGGCGCGGCCGGGTTTACCGCGCGTAGGGGTCGGTGATCTCGCGGAGCTGATCCAGGATCTGCTGCAGCAACGTGAAGTTGCGGGTGCCCAGGTAGGCCTTCCACTCCGAGAAGATCTCGTCGAGTGTCGCCGTGGCCACCTCGACCGCCCGCCGGCCACGTTGCTCGATCACGATCAACCGGGCGCGGCCATCCGTGGGGTCGGGGACCCGGCGGACATAGCCCAGGCGTTCCAGTTGATCGACCAGCACGCCGGCGCTCTGCTTGCTCATTTGCGCCTGGTCAGCGAGGTCCGTGAGGCGCGAACCGTCCGGGGCGATGCGTTGAAACACCCGGCACTGGGCGAGGGTCCAGTCGTCGAACCCGGCATCCTGGAGGGCCCGGAAAACCCGGTCCTCGGTGTACCGGTACGGGATGAACAACGACACCCCTAGATCAACCCGCTGCTCGTCGTCCATGCCGCCCTCGGCTCCCATCGCCCACCTGATCCCACGAGGTTCACACCCTACGTCAACGCTGCCGAGCCAGATCGCCGCCGACCCGGCCGCGGCGGCGCGTGCGCAGCGCTGCGCTCGCTGCGTTCCGCACGCGCCATCTGCCCTCAGCGACTTCGCATCCGTCGCTGTCGTCATCGGTGCTGCTGTACGACTATAGTAGTAAAGATATCTGACTAGTGTCGGCAGCGCCGATGGGAGGTCGGTGTTGGCATAAAGCAGCGCCTGCAGGCGGGGCAATGCCGCAGGTAGTCGTCGCGCAGGCGGAGGCAGGCCAGCGCGGCCAGGGTGCCGCCGCGCTGTCGCCCGCGACGGCCACCGCGCTGGGCGCCTCCCCCAGCTCCCCTGGCACCGAGGCCACCCAGCGCAGGGCGGCAACGGTGTCGTCGACCGACGCTGGCCACGGGTGCTCAGGCGCGAGCCGGTAGTCGATCGCGAGGACCGCGCACCGAGCCATCCCCGGCCGCCCGCACATCCGGTCGTGGGACTCCAGATTACCGATCGTCCGCCGCCGCCATGCAGGTAGACGACAAGCGGTATGAGCCCGGCGGCGGGGCGATACACCCGTGCCGGGAGCGCGCCGACCGCAGCTCGTGCACCGCTTGCATCTCCGGCCCGCGCGAGCGCTCCTGCGCGCGCTGAGCGATCCCCTCGCGTATCGCGGCCACATCGAGCTGGGCGAACGGCGGCGACGGCTGCGCCACAAACGCAGTTAGCTGCTCGTCGGCAAAAGGTCCGGGCACGCTGCGATGTTACCGCCCGCCCGGAGTCTTGGCCGCGAAGCCGGTCACAGTAGCGCAGTCAAGAGCCCAGGTAGCGCGGTGTCGCAGCCACAGAACCCTGAGACCTGCCCGGAACCAATATGCAACGCGGACAGATCCAAGAAGGAAGGCCAAGAGCAGACGGCGCCAGAAGTGGACGATCGGTGCGTCGAGTCGCCTTCCCGCCCTCGCATCATGACCTGCGCCGGGTCGGCAGGGAGCGCTTCCTGTTCCGGTACAACGGCCATCATCTACGTACGCGCTATCTGGCGTATTGAGCGGGATGATGGTTCCGTGAACGAGACTGACCGGAAACGTGGGCTGCGATCGAGCGTGGCGGGCGTCGTATCGGCTGGGAGGCGTGGGTCGGGGACCTGGCGGGTGCTGACTACCTGTCGCAGGACGGCAAGGAAGTAGCGGCCCGGGCGTGGCTGACTTGACCGCGTTCTTCGGGCAGAGTGGTTGGACTGCGCTCTCCAGCCGGGTCCTAACGGCAAGCCCTTAACTGGTCGGCCTTGGTCCTAACGGGGGCGCATTCCGGGCCTGGGCGGCTCTTCCCCAGCCCTGGCCCTGGCTCATGGACGGCACGCTGGCGCTTTCATCGAGTGGGTGCGCTGGTGGGCGAGCATCCAGCTCCTTGTCCAGGAACGCGTTCCCGGATTCGAGGCGGTCCGCCGGGATACGCGTAACGACCTGACCACCCAGCGGCTGATGCATGCGCTCGTCCAGGCCCGGCTCGCGGCCGTCGGCTCCTTCATGGGGGCAGAGGTGGTAGTCGAGCCGCAGAAGGCCGGGGGACCTGGAGACATCCTGCTGCGCACGGGCGGTCAGGACCTCTTCGTGGAAATCGTCACATTCGGCCCGGACGGCAATCGTGAACTTGAGGAGCGGCACCAGCAACGGCACTTCCTGCACCTCACAGCGCTGGCTGCCATCGCGGTCCACTGGGAGGGATACATTCCCGGCCACCTCAACCCGGCCGACGAGGCACAGTGGACGAGGGCGACATCAGAGGCAGCGGAGCAGTGCGCGGGAACAGGGCAGCCTGTTGAGATTCCGGGACCGGACGGGCACGTCCTTACCGTCCGGCCGGGCGCGCCCCCGGCAGGCACCCGCCTGTACGGCCCGGAACTCCACCTGAACTTCAGTGACCGGCTGTCGGGCATCATCGAAAGGAAAGGCGCCCAGACCCGCGGGGCGGGCATCGCATGGATCTGGATTGAAGACTACGGCGGTATCCACGCGCTGCACCCCTTCACCGCGATGCCGCTCGCCGGCAAGATCGGAGCACTGTCCGGCATCGCCGCCAGCGCGCTTGATGAGCGCCCGCACGTTGCGGGCACCGTATGGTCCGGGCAAGCACGCTGCCGCCAGGTACCATCCGATGGCCAGGCCGAGACCTGAGCAGGGCTGGCGTTCCAGCGAGCCCTCCCGATCGAGCACGTCCGGCAGACAGTAATCGCAAGTCGGCATCTCATCATTCCCGGCCATGTCGCCTTCCTGGCCCGACTTTGCGATCAAGAGTCCCGCTGGCTGGACTGGGCCCTCGACCGTCTCGGCATCAGCGGCGGTGCGAGATCGCTCCTGACCCCGCCGCCAAGGCCCGCAGGCGTATGGACTCACCGATGGCGCAGATAACACGATGTCCCGCGGCAGGAAGGCTGTCCGCGCTCAGCGGCCGCCTAGTACAGGGGCACTCCCGTACGGTAACCGCCGTTATGCGCTGGCTACGGTCAGCGTGTGCGTCGCGGCGGGACGCGCTCAGATGGAACGCTCGGTCGCGACGCTAAGCATTGCCAGACGCCTGGCTGCCGCCCCTTTCGCCAGCGATAGGGGGCACAGTCAGCTTGGCCTGCTGCCCGCGGATAGGCGATGACCCGGCATGTCCTCAACTGCTGCCGCGGACTCAGGGGCTGCGGGGGCCGGGGTGGTCCGGCAGCGGGTCCGCAGGTCCCGATCCCAGGTAGCGGAGGACAGCGAGCACGCGGCGGTGGTCGGTGTCTGACGGCGTGAGGCCGAACTTGCTGAAGATGTTGGCTATGTGTTTCTCGACGGCCCGTTCGGAGATCACGAGCGTATCGGCTATCGCGCCATTCGATCTTCCCTCGGCCATCAGCGCGAGTACATCGTGCTCTCTGGCAGTGAGGGCACCGAGGCCGTCAGCGCGGCGGCTGGCGCGTAGCAGTTGCGTTACGACCTCTGGATCGAGGGCGGTGCCGCCAGCTGCCACCCGGCTCAACGCCTCGACGAACTCGCTGACATCGCCGACCCGGTCCTTGAGCAGGTATCCGACGCCGGCGGCGCCGCTGCCAGATGCCGCGCCAAGAAGGTTGGCCGCGTGGCGGGTCTCGATGTACTGGGAGAAGACCAGCACGCCAGTGCGAGGATGGTCGCGGCGGATGGCGATCGCAGCACGGATGCCCTCGTCGGTGTAGCCGGGCGGCATGCGCACGTCCACGACGGCGGCGTCCGGGTGGTGTTCGCCTACAGCGGATTGCAGGTCCTCGGCGTTGCCGACGGCGGCTACCACCACGTGTCCCCGGTCGGCCAGGATCTCGGCGAGGCCCGCCCGGATGACGGGGGAGTCTTCCGCGATCACTACGCGCATTTTCGGGCTCCGGTTCGGTCAGGCGTGGGAGGGCAGCTCGATGGTGACGACCGTGTGGCCCCCGGCCGGGCTGGCGACGTGCAGTCTGCCATCGACGGTCTTAACCCGGTCGGCGAGCCCGGCCAGGCCGCCGCCGGCCTCGATGCGGGCGCCGCCGGTGCCATCGTCGCTGACCCGCAGCATCACCAGGCCGAGATGGTGCGTCGTCTCCAGCGTGACATGCCGGGCGCCGCTGTGCTTGGCCGCGTTGGTGAGCAGCTCTGCCGCGCAGAAGTAGGCAATGACTTCGATCGCGGCAGACGGGCGCTCGGGCAGATCGAGGACCAGGTCGACCGGGACGTCGCTGCGGGCGGCGAGGGCGGCGAGGGCGGCACCGAGGCCCTCGGCCAGGGCCGGCGGATGGATGCCATGGGCCAGGTCGCGGAGCTCGGTGATCGCCTCCATCGCTCCGCGGTGGGCAGCGTCGACCAGCTCGAGTACCCGCGCCAAGTCGCCCTGCCCGCTCTCAGCGACCGCGCTTCCGAGACGGTCCCTGGCGAGTCCCAGCTTCATGGCGACGGCGACCATCTGAGCCTGCGCCCCGTCGTGCAGATCCTGTTCGATGCGGCGCAGCCGCGCGGCCGCGTCGTCGACGACCAGCGCCCGAGATCGTTCCAGCTCACGAACGCGCGGGCCGCTCTTCAAATCATCGAGAGCCCGCTTCCAGCGTGGCATCAGGTAGGCGAACCAGCCGTTTAGTGCCGCCGGAACGAACAGGAGCGCTCCCCACCAGTGCCCGGCAACGCAGAAGATGGACCCCAGGGTCACCGCTGCGATAGCAACAAGCAGACGTGTGATCGCCACGCCCTTGACATGACGCCGGCCAAACTTCGTGGAGACGCTGCGGGCGATCCACGGAGCTGGCCTGGTCGGTGGTTGCATGGTCTCGTCGCCTTGCTGGCGCTCAGGTCGTCCGGGTTAGGGCTGGGCGCTCTCAGCATCGAGAGCCCGCTTCCAGCTTGGCATCAGGTAGGCGAACCAGAGGTTCAGTGCCGCCGGAACGAACAGGAGCGCTCCCCACCAGTGCCCGGCAACGCAGAAGATGGACCCCAGGGTCACCGCTGCGATAGCAACAAGCAGACGTGTGATCGCCACGCCCTTGACATGACGCCGGCCAAACCTCGTGGAGACGCTGCGGGCGATCCACGGAGCTGGCCTGGTCGGTGGTTGCATGGTCTCGTCGCCTTGCTGGCGTCCAGCCCGTCCGGTTTGCTTGCGCATCAGGATACCTCCTGTGCTCGTCGGCGCCGGCTCCTCCGGCCGCCTGTATCTCGATCCTGACCCCCGGTGAGCGAGAATTCGACCGTGGCCGCACCCGGATTCTGAGGTACGGCTAGCACGGTATCTGTCGGGTGCCATCACGCGGCCGAGCGCTTGACCAGGCACGACGCGTTGGATCGCCATTCGGGTCGTCCTGCCGGACGACGCATCGCCAGCTGGCGACCGACCATCGGCGGCAGGGCAGCGGGCAGCGAGCAGGCAGATCCGTCGCCACCGGCCCTCTCAATGTCCCAGCAGCTCTGGCGCTGGCGCCGCGTTCATCAACCAGGACATCGGACTCTGCGGCAGGTAGGCGTTGCCGCCGCGGTCGGCATCGGCGAGACCCCGCAGACCTGGGTCTTCTGGGCGGGATGCGACCAATGCATACCGGCACTGCGGTCGCATTCATACTCGGCGATCTGCGCTGGTACACCGCGCATGGCGCCAACGCGACAAGATCACCACGGACCGTGACTTACGCAGTCCTGGCATCTGGTCTTTGCTGCCAGGCTCGGCTGCTCTCCTCCATCGGCCTTCAGGTGCTCGCCGTTCCCCAAGCGCTGCCAGGCCTGCGCCATGTCAAGCGCCGCCCAGCGGCTGTAGTCCGCATCGTCACCCTTATGCGGGCACCCCGGAAGTGAGCCACGCCACTCGGCGAGATCAGCAATTGGCCGGCGACCGCTGCAGAGCGCGCACGTCTTTCCGCCGGGCCGTGCCCACAGAATTGGAGGTCCATGTCACAAAGCTCGCAATGCGCCATGTCGTTCATAATGAAGGATCCCCTAGGCGGGCCGTTTTGCGTTGTGCAGTGGTGTGTCATCTTGTGCCTCTGCAGACCGGCGTGTCGCGGTGTTCACGGACAAATAGCGGACTAGCTACTCCGGGCACATCCGCACCTCGGGCATGCGATCACGCAGGGTGTCACTGTTTATTGTCACTATCGGCCAGAACCGCGGACGGGCGCGCGGCGGCCACTAGGGTGAGATTGCGAAATTGCCATGCGGCACGCAGGTGCGGGAGCGAGATAGCGCGGGAAGCCCGATGGAACCTCTGACAGCGGACGATCCGCGGCAGGTGGGGGGCTACCGGCTGCAGTCCCGGCTGGGCGCGGGCGGGATGGGACGGGTTTACCTGGGCAGCTCGCCCGGCGGCAGGGCGGTCGCGGTGAAGATCGTCCACCCGGAACTGGCGCGCGATCCCGAGTTCATGCGGCGGTTCCGGCGCGAGGCGGAGGCGGCGGAGGCCGTCAGCGGCGCCTATACGGCCCCCGTCGTCGGCGCCGGCCCCGACGATGACCCGCCATGGCTCGCTACGGCCTACGTGCCCGGGCCGTCACTCGCCGAGCTCGTCGCAAGATCGGGGCCGCTGCCGGAAGCCGTCGTCTGGCGGCTGGCCGGCGGCCTGATCGAGGCGCTGCAGGCAATCCACGCCCGCGGTCTGGTCCACCGGGACCTCAAGCCGGGCAACATCCTCATCGCCGCCGACGGGCCGCGGGTGATCGACTTCGGGATCTCCCGCGCGCTGCACGGCACCGCGCTCACCGCCACCCGCACGACTATGGGCACGCCTGCGTACATGTCTCCCGAGCAGGCCGAGGGCGGGGAGATCGGGCCGCCGAGCGACGTCTTCTCGCTCGGCAGCGTCCTGGGGTTCGCCGCGACCGGTCTCACCCCGTTCGGCGGCGGGGAACCGCTGGCGATCATCTACCGGATCGTGGGCGGCGACCCGGACCTCAGCCGCTCCCCCCGCGCTCGGCGCTCTTGTTGCCCGCTGCCTGGCCAGGAACCCCGCCAGCCTGCGCTCAGCACGCTGATGAACGACGTCGCCGCCCGGCTCGGTGTCCTTCCCGGCCACCGCTCCGGGAAAGTTCTGGCCGGAACCGATGACCGCCATGGCGGCCTCCGCGGCAGGGCCCTTCCCCGCCGCGGCGCAGGGCGGCGGCGCCCCTCGGTGGCTGCCGGGCGCGCCTGCCGCCCACCCCGCCACCTGGCACGCGCGCCCGACGGCGCCGCCGTCTGTTCCGGCAGGCCCAGGCCCGGAACAGCGCCGCCGCTCACTCAGCCGCTGGCCGCTGATAGGGGCGGCCGTCCTGGTCGCCGCCGCAGCCGGGGCCGGGCTCGCGCTGAAACTCGCGCCCGGCCCCCCGGCCTCCCCGGCCGGGCAGAACCGCCTCGCCGCGAAGACGTCCGCGCCACCCACTGCCCGCAGCCGGCCGTCCGCCCCCGCCTCATCGCCCGCCGCGGCGCGCCCCGCCTCGTCACCGTCGGCCACGCTCACCGCCACCGTCTGCGTCGTCCCGGCCGACGGCTGCGCTGATCCGGGAGCGTTGCAGTACATGGAGGCCCACCCGAGTCAGATCACAGATTCGGGGGACGGCTCGGGATACGTGAAAGACCTCGTCTGGTCGAGCTGGGGGGGACTCGAGGCGACTGCCACCGGGATAGAGGAAATCGACGACTGCAACCCGAACTGCGCGCAGGGCTCGTTTGCCGGCTACGCCGCCACAATGACCGTCACGGGCCTGGAACCCTACGGCACCGGACTCGAGGGCTATTCCGCGATCGTGATCAAGGCGCCGGGGGCCGACGACACGTCGACCTTCACCACCGGCATAGTCCCCTAGGAGGCCGGGGCGGAGCGCGAAGAGGGCGTGCTCATCAGACGTGACGTCCCGGTCGTCATGGCCGGGCGCCCGCGCGCAGCAATCTCCCGCACCACGAAGAGCGCCCCGGGTACATCCGCTTGTTCCTCTCGACACCTGGTATTACGGGCCAGCTCGGGCGGGCGTCCTGTTTCCCGGCCGGATTCAGGACCTCCGGTCGCGCCATCGCGGTGGCCGTGACCGGTACAGTTTCCGCCTGTTGCGTCAGGCTGACGTCAGCGGCCGCGGAAATGGAAGGTGTGGGCGTAAGTTCCCGGCGGTCACTTCAGTGCGGGGGCATGCCGATCTGTCTTTTTTGGTTTGAGATCTGCATTGTCTGGCTCCCGGCGCCGCGAGTCGGCAGGATTGGCTGCATGGAGCAGATGAAGTCTGAGCCTACCGGGCGCGAAGCGCAGACGACGTCACGCCTGTGCGGGTGCTGAGGCTCGGGACGAAGAAGCCTGCCCGGGTACTGGTGCGCTTTGAGGATCCGCCGGCGCCGTCGCGTACCCGATGATGCGGAACCGCGCGCTGGCGGCCGTGGCTGCCGCGCTCGCGCACGTCGGCGGAGGTGGACGCGCGATGGAGCTCGCCCGGCGGATCGAGGAGGAGGCCCGCAGCAGCGCTGACCCGACCTGGCCCGCGAAGCTGCTGACCGCGGCCGCCCAGTCGCTGGCCCGGGCGGGCGCATCAGCCGAAGCCGAAAGAGCAGCCCGGTCCGTCGCCAGCCGGCCCACCCGGGCGATGGCCCTTGCCGACGTCGCGATCGCCCTAGCCGACGCGGGCGACACCGCGACGGCACGCCGCCTTGCCGGGGAGGCCGAGGACAGCGCCCGCCGGGCACCCCGCTCATGGTGGCAGGGCACCGGCCTCACCGCGGCGGCCATGGCCCTCGCCCGCACAGGCGAGGCCGGCCGGGCCGAGGCGATCGCCCGCTCCCTGGACCTGCAACCGAATGCGGGGGTGGTGCCCGACGGCGCGGGCGAGGCGCTGTCCAAGGTCGCCGGGATGCTCGCCAAGACAGACAACCCCGGGCAAGCGCGCACGATCGCCGATTCCATCGGCGATCCCGCATCGCAGGCGCGGTCCCTGATCCAAATCAGTCTCGCACTGGCCCAGACAAGCGATGCCCGCGGCGCGCGGGCGACCGTAATCCGGGCCGAGACCGTGGCGCGATCAGTCGCTGACCCGGCCGGGCAGGCGAAGCTGCTGGCCGGGGCTGCACTGGCCCTCGCCGAGGCAGGCAGTACAAGAGACGCCATCGAACTCGCCGGGCAGGCCCGGGCCGCAGCCGCCACCCTGCAAGACGAAATGGCCCGGCTAGACGCAGGGCTCGCGGCAGCCAAGAGCCTGGCCAGGGCCGGCGACACGGACCAGGCCGAAGCCACCGCCCGCGCCCTCAGCAGCCCGCACTCGCAGCAGCACGCGCTCGCCGAAGTCGCCGCGGCAGCCGCCCGCGGCGGGGATTTCGCGCGCGCCGAGCAGATCACCCGATCGGTCACCGGTCCCGTCTGGCCGGCTTGGCACTCGCCGCGCTGGCCGCCGCACTGGCGGCGGAGCCGGGAACCTCGAGCCCCAGACAGGCCGCGCCGATCCTGCCGACGGAGGCATCGTCCCGGCACGGATAGCCGATAACCCAGCCGGAGCCAAGCTCCGCGAGCTGCTCGCCGCGGCCCTGGACGAGGCGCCGGACTATGACGGCATCCTGCCCGTGCTCACCCGCCTGGCGCCCGCAGCCGTGATCCGCGCCGCCCGAGACTGCTCCACCGGCTAACGGCCCCCCGGGCCGGGTGTCCGAGAACGGGTAAGCGGATCGCCAAAACCATCAGGTCAGCGCCGTGACGACATTCTGGATCGGTACCGGCCACAACCTCCTGATGGACCTGGGCCATCGAGCAGCTTTGCTGAAGTTCCTGGTGCCGCGCGGGACAGTTCACAGGCTCTTTCGATGCCGTGTTCACTGCCGAGGGCATCAGGATCGTGGCCAGCCCGCCGCAGGCGCCTAGAGCGAACGCGATCTGCGAAAGGCTCATTGGCGCCCTGCGCCGGGAACTTCTCGACCGGCTGCTGATCGTGAACGAGCACCACCTGCACCGGGTGCTGATCCAATACCTTCAGCACCACAACATCGCCCGGCCGCACAGCTTTCTCGGCCAGCGCACCCCAGCTCAAGCAGGCACCCGTCCGTCCGCCGGAACCGGTCAAACTCGCCGAGCACCGGATCCGCAGGAAGCGGGTCCTCGGCGGGCTCACCCACGAGTAATACATCGCAGCCTTACCAGCCAGCGATGCAACGGAAAACGCAGGTCACGGGCCGAATCGTATTTCCGAGCCCCACAGGGCCGACGGAGGTGGGGGCGCCGGTCCGGGCCCGAGTTCTTGGCGTCGGCGGGTGTCAGCGTGAGGCGGCGGCGACGACCGGCCATATTACCTCCGGATGCTGGATATCGCTGTGGGCGCCGCTGAACTGCGACTGATCGGCCTTGATGATGGCGTTGGAGTCGAGCAGGTAGAACTGGCCCGGCTGGAAGCCGTACTCCGTTCCCTGCGCCGCGAGCGGGATCCGGGTCCCGCCCGGTGGCGGCTGCTGGTAGCCGTCGTGGCCCATGCCTCCCCACTGGTAGGTGAGGTCGGCGGCGGCTTCGGTGTCCTGGTGGGCCAGCATGCTGGCGGCCGGGTACCACCAGCCCACGGCCCGGTCGGCGGCGCTGAACGTGCACAGCAGCGGGCCATTGACGTTGTGGATGAAGCCCGACAGCGCACCCGGGCCGAGGACCAGCGGGTCGGGCACCGGGGCCGCGAACGCGAAGTGGGAGAACGCGCCCTGGATCAGGTGCAGGGTCTTGACCGGACTGTTCGCGCCGGTCGCCGCCGGCGGCAGGCCCGACAGCGAGTAGGAGACGAGCCGGGCGCCGAAGCTGTGCCCCATCAGGTGGACGCGGATCCCGGGGTCGGCCGCGGCGAGTTTCCCGAGCATCGGCCCCAGGCCCTTTTGGCCGATGACGCCAGCCCGGTTCTTCATCTCGTAGTAGGACATGCTGCGCAGCACCTCTTCGGCGCCGTTCCACAGGCCGCTGAACGGGTTCGGCAGGCCCTGCGCGCTGGACCCGGGCGTCTTCGACATGGCTGCGGCGTTGCCGAACACGGCCGCGGTGTCGCCGGTGATGGCGGCCGCCTGACCGGAGTCCTCGGGCGCGAGCGGGGGGGTAGTGACCAGGCCGGACGCCAGCGTGTGGAACTGCTCCAGCGCGGCCGGGTCCTGCGGCCGCTGGTCCAGCAGCTGGCCGAGCGTCAGCGACGTTCTGCTGCTGCGCCGGGAACGCCGGCGCGATAGCGGCGGCTATCTGCTGGCCCGTGGACGGGATCGGCTGAGCCGTGGCCGGGTCGTCGTTGGGGAAAAGCAGCGACGGCCAGATGATGCCGACCGCGCAGCTCGAGCCCAGCTTGTCCGGGATCATCCCGGCCAGCAGCGTGAACATCGCCTGGTACAGGTTGCGGGCCGAGTCGACGCCGTTGTTCCAGCCGTGCGACAGCACGTACACGTCCTGGATGCCGCCCGCCTGCACGGCCGCCGGGAGCCCGCCGTCGGAGCTCAGCGTGCCGTCGGCGTTGAAGTCCAGCTCGTAATAGGCCAGCCCCGCGATCTCGGTCATATCGCCCTCCCCCGGTGGTGTGTGATCAGACGTTGGACAGCACGCGCATCAGGTCGACCAGCCCGGCGCCCTGGAAGAACTCGTGCCGGCCCAGCGACGTCGCGTTGCTCATGAACAGCTGCTTGACCTCGTCGGGCTGGCCGATGTACTCGTCCCGCACCGACAGGAACGCCGCGATCGCACCGGATACGTGCGGCGCGGCCATCGAGGTGCCGCTGTCCTCGATGTAGCGGGCGACGCCCTCCTCGGTGCTCTGCAGCGGGGTGACGCCCTCGACGAGCGCGCCGGTGGCCGCCGAGGTGATCCGCTCACCCGGCGCGATCAGGTCCGGCTTCAGCCGCCCGTCCAGCGTCGGGCCCTTGGACGAGGTGTAGGTCACGCCGTAGGTGTGCGGCATGTAGCGGTGCGTCGAGCCGACGGTGATCGCGTGCAGCGAGTTGCCCGGGTCGGTGATGGTCGACAGCCGGCCGTGCACGTCGGTGCTGCCGCCGGTGATCGTCCCGCCCGCCCCGTCGTTGCCGGCCGAGACCACCGCCACCACCCCGGTCCCGACGAGCTGGTCCAGCTCGCGGCACAGCGGGCTCTGCCCGGCGGCGAACTCGTCGGGGTACCACTCGCAGCCGATGGACAGGTTCACCCCGTGGATGAGCAGCTGGCGGCCGTCGGAGTTGAACGTCCGGACCTGGGCGAGCGCAGCGATGACCACGCTGCTGGCCGTGATGCCGTTGGCGTCGAGCACCTTGAGGCTGACCAGGTGAGCCATTGGTGCCATCCCGCTCAGGGTCCGCCCGGGGTCGAGGGTCCGGCTGACCCAGGACGGCAGGTCGCCGCTGGTGGGCTGGTTCGCCGCGATGAGAACCTTGCTCTGGTCGGTGGGCGCGGCGCCGGCGATGATGCCGGCCACGTGCGTGCCGTGCCCGACCGGGTCGGTCAGGGCCGTCGATGGGTCATCGGGCACCGTGCCACCCGCCGAGAGCAGGCCGGTGAAGTCACGGTGCAGGTGCGCCACCGAATCATCGGTAAGGGTCCCCCCGGCGAAGTGCGGGTGATCCTTGTCGATGCCGGAGTCGATGACCGCCCACACGACGCCGATTCCCGCCGTCCCGTAGGTGCGGGTCGCGGCGTCGGCCTTGATGGTGGTCGCCGAGCGGTCGATGTGGGCCCGCACGACGTAGTCGGGCCAGATCCGGTAGATGGTGCGGCTCAGTGGCGGCGTGGCCGTGGGGCGGGCCGTGTCCTGGTCGGCCAGCTTCGTGACCTCGTCCGGCGTGAGCAGGCACCGCATGTAATTCGCGGAGATCGGTATGGGATCGGGTGGCTGCTGCGGGTCCTGTGCGAAGGCGGCGTGGAAAACGCCTTGAATTGGTCGCGAATGTCGGCGGTGGGCGCACCGGTTGACAGGCTGAGCTCGACAAGGACCGACTGCCGGTCGCCGATGGTGTAGACGAGCTTTTCCCGCGTCGCGTCGTCCACCGCCGAAGTCAGCAAGGGGCTCACCACAGGCCGCTGAACGGGCGGCTGGTTCGTGCCAGCAGCTGGCTGGGCGGCTTCTGCTGGCTGGTCCGATCCCGGGGACGTCATGATTTCCCCGGCTCTGGCAGCGCAGTGGCCAAATGGCGTCTTGGTCATGTCCCCCTCCGCATGAATCTGAATGCAGCTCCCCGCGGAAATCATCCTCCGCTTGCGCCTTATCCGCCAGGCGATCTACCTTGTGCGGCTCGAATACTCGATTGAGTGGCTGACCTGGCTTTCGCACTCTTAATCCGCGGGTTCGGGGTTCAAGTCCCTGGCGGCGCACCCGTACTGACCTGGCCGTATAGCTTCCCAGCTATGCGGCTTCTGGCGTTGTGGGGCATGGATGGGGCATTCCTGGGTCACGCGCGGGCGCACCGGTGGCTGGCGGCACGCCCGCGCGAGGAACCGAGATCCCTTGTGTCATAGGGCTTTGAGCTGTGTGAACTCACATCTGACAGTAGCCGGACGCGGTGACCGCGGCCGGGATGTGGGTCACAGGCACGCCGCTGAGTCTGACCCCGGGGACGCTGCGGGCTGCCTGGATGATCATTTCGGCGGTGGCCTGCTCGGCCTGGCCGGGGCGTGCCTCGTGGTCGGGGCGGGCGCGGGAGTCGCTGCGGCGCTGCTCGGCGAACTGGTGCCGCAGCAGCTCGACCGTCTGACTGACGGCCTGGTCGACCAGCCTGTGGGTGCCGGCCTCGTCCAGGGCGATCGTCCGGCAGCTGGCCCGGCTCTTCGGCGGCCCGCAGTACAGTTCCCCCGGCAGCGCGATGAGCTGGCCGGGAGATGGTCAGCTCGCGGGACTCGGAGCCCAGGTCATCTCGGTCCGGGGCAGCGGCCTCGCCGCGGCGCAGGCCGCGCAGCGCGATCAGCCACCACAGCGCGGCGAGCCGGTCGTCCTCCACGCCGGTCAGGAAGGTGACGAGCTGCCGCAGCGTCCAGACGGCGACCGGCGGGCGGATGCTGTCGCGGCGCCAGGCCTCGACGCGCTCGTCGGTCCAGATGACCGGGTGCGGCCGTACGGGCTTGTCCAGCCGGGCGTGGGCGAGCGGGTTGGCGGCGATGAGGCCCTCTCGGGCGGCGGCGTTGAGCGCCGACCGCAGTGTCGCCCGGACGCGGTCGACGGTGGACGGAGCGATGGGCGTGCCGTTCTTTGTGCGCTGGCGTGATAGCAGGTTGAAGCAGGCCTGCAGGCGCCTGCCGGTGAGGTCGGCGAGGGTGATCCGGCCGATGCTGGGGATGAGACCTTGGCCCGCCGTCACCAGCTGAAACCCGCCTTACGGCCCCCCGAACGGGCGTCATGCGAACTCGCCCGGCCACCGTAGGCAGTCCGTAATATAACCGATTGCAACACACCCTCGGATGTGCGTCCGGTGCGCGCTCAGCCGGCCCTTGGGGTGGTGACCGTGGCGGCGGCGTGAGGGCAGCCGGGGGTCTCGCACAGGGTCACGATGCCTCGGGGGCCTTTCTTGATGCCGACCTCGGGGTGGCCTTCCTCCCAGCCGGTGTATTCGACCTTCTCTTGCCGCAGGGCGCGCTTGCCGCACAGCGGGCATGTACCGGGGACAGCGTCGCCCCACCGGGCCAGCGGGTTAGCGAAGAACAAGGCGCCCGCTATCAGCAGCCCGGCGATCGCGAACGCGATGACGCCAATGATGAACATGCTGGTCGTCACCGTCCCCAAGGGCAGGAACGGGATGGACTTGATAAGCGGGCGCAGCCAGAAGACCAAGAACCAACCGACCGCGGCGAAGACCGCGGCCAAGGTGAAGGTGGCGAGCAGGTCGGCGCCCCGCTTCTGCAACTTACGCTGGCTGATCGCGGCATCGATCAGGAGATCCTCGTCCGTTGTAGGCATAACCTAAGTTTTGCACCATTTCCGCATTGTGGCGCAGTCGGGGCGTCGCCGCATAACCGCCGTCCACCACCGGGGATCCGCCGGACGTCATCCAAGACTCGTTCATTGGCCGCTGACCTGCGTACGGCCGGTCTTTGATCACCAAACCGGTTAAATTGCAGGTCAGACGAACGAACGTCCAGCCCAGTGACCGTCCGCCCGATCAGCATCCGCTGGATCTCCGACGTGCCCTCAAAGAGAGGGCTCGGCCGCCGGGACGCTTTTGGCGGCCGCGGGGAAGGTACGGGTTCATTCGGCGGGTACGCCGAAGTGCTTGAACGGCGCGGTGCCGCTGATTTCTCGCTTGGCATTAAAAACTACCCATGCTTGGCTTTAGTGAGTAGGATTTCATACGTAACTGTTTTTGAGAAACGCCTGCCGCGGCGACTCTCGCACCTTCCGCCGACGTTCACAGCGCGCACGTCGTCCGCGGCCGCGCTTTCTCCGCGCGACCTGGCGATGCTCCGGGAGGCAGGCGAGATCGATGAGCTCTCGCGCGGCGTCTACCGGCGCGCCGACGCCGAGCCCACCGCGCACCTCGACCTGCTCGCCGTCTGCACGAGGGCTCCCCATGCGGTGGTATGCGGAGAATCCGCACTGAGCCTGCACGAACTCATCGACGACATCTCCCACGAGGTGCACATCGCCGTGCCACGCGGCTCCCACCGCCCCTCCATCAGCTACCCGCCCACGAAAGTCTCCCAGTACGTCGCCGGCACCTTCGACTTCGCGGTCGAGCGCTTCGATGTGGCACCCGGCGAGACGGTTCCGGTCTACAGCGCGGCCCGGGCGGTCGTCGACGCTATGCGCCTGGGCCGAGCGGAAGGACGCAGCCTCGCCCTGTCCGCACTCAACCGGTACCTGCGCAGCACCGGCCAGCAAGGCGTCGCTGACCTGCAACGGGCGGCGCGCGAACTCGGCGGAATGCCTGCTATCCGCCCGGCCATCGAAGCGATGCTCGCCTGATGCCCAGCCCTGCCCGCGACGCGGCCGCCGGCCGAATCTACAACGACCTGCGCAACCTCGCCCGCCGCACCGGCGCACCCACCGACTAGATCATGCTCGAGTACCTGCTCGAACGCTTCCTCTACCGCGTCAGCATCCACCCACTCGGCGAGCAGCACTTCGTCCTCAAGGACGGACTCCTGCTCGCCCAGTTCGGCGCCCGCCGTGTCACCCGCGACATCGACATCCGCGGCCGGGCATTCCCAGGCGACGAGCAAGAGATCATCCGCCGCATCACCCAGATCGCCGCTACCGCCATCGACGACGGCGTCACCTTCGAACCCGACACCCTCACCACCGTGCCCATCCGCAATGACGACGAATACCACGGCCTGCGACTGACCATGAACGCCACCCTGAGTCGCGTACGCCTGAAACTGCAACTCGACGTCAGCTTCGGCGACCCCGTCACCCCCGCCCCCGCGCCCATCGAATACTCCCAGTACTTGACCGAGGAGACCTTCACCCTTTACGGCTACGCCACCGTCATCGCCGAGAAACTTTCCACCGCCATCGCCCTCGGCGACCTCAACACCCGTGACCGCGACTACGCCGACCTCCACCAGCTCATCACCCGCCACCACCTCGACGGCGACGAGCTCACCACCGCGCTGCGCAATACCGCCAACCACCGCGGCATCCAGCTACGCCCGCTCAGCGAAGCAATCTCCGACCTGCCCACCCGGCGCCAAGCCCCCTACACCGCATGGCGACGACGCCAAGGCCACGCAGCCGAGGACCACCCCGCAACCTTCGCCGACCTCGTCTCCACCGTCACCGCGTTCGCCGACCCCCTGGCAACCGGCGCCGCGCGCGGGCACGCCTGGGACCACGACTCCAGAGCCTGGCAGGCTACATAGCCGCTCCGCGGAGCATGATGCGATCCAACCAAGGCGAGAAAGCGACGGATCGCCGACTCGGCGCGGTTAAGCCGGCGTCGGTGCTAGGCACGGCCGCGCGGAGATCATCTCGCTCTGAGCTCGTAAGCGAGCATCCCAAGTCGTTTGCCCGCTTGGGTCGTCGCCACTCAGGACGAGGCGAGGTCGAGCGCAGGGTTCCAGATGATCTCCCAGAGGTGGCCGTCGGGATCTTGGAAGTATCCCGAGTAGATGCCCCACGGCCGGTCGTGAGGTGAGTCGGTGACGGCTGCTCCGGCCGCTTTGGCCTGCGCGATGACTTCATCGACCTCGGCCCGGCTGGCCACCACGTGCCCGATGCTGAACTGGCCGGGCTTCGCCGCGGCCAGCGGGACGACGGCGTCTTTGGCGAGCTCGGAGCGCGGATATATCGACAGCATGAGCCCGCCGTCAAGGTGGAACACCGCCGTGGTCCCGGCGGGAATGGTCTCGTCCCCTTCGAACTCGGTACCGATCAGACCGTCGGTCCTGAAGCCCAGCCCGTCGCGGTAGAACGCCAGGGCCCGATCGAGGTCAGCTACCGCAAGGGTGATGACATTGATGCGCGGCTTCATGGTCGAGCTCCTCATTCTCTGGTCGGAGTGCTGCAGACGATGATCGGTGCGCGAGGCTAGTGGGGTCTTGAATAAAACGGACACGCACCAGGAACGGGCACCGCCTCCCGCCCGGGACACGTTGCCGCCTGTGCCAGGAGCAGCGTAGCAGCGGCGCTTTTCCAGCAGACCTGCTCGGCGGGCACGCTGGCCTGCGCTTCTATGCGTCGCGAAGCCGGCCCCACCATCACACCCGTGCCCAAGACGCCTTCGGGACCAGCCGCGAGATGCTTGACGGGCGAGCGTCCTTGGCCGCTCAGATATCCCAAATCTGCACGGCAGAGACGAACACGCTTTAGTTAGTCGCCAGCGACGCCCGGCCGCAACCCGGAGGCAGCAGGGCTGGCCGTCACCAGGGCCTCGCTGCAAGCCGACCTGCTGGCCGCCCACGAGCGCTCGGCCCGCCTGGCCGCCCGCGTCCGCCAGTTCGAGCACTGCCTCTCCGAGGCTCTCGGCGAAGAAGTCTGGCGCGAGTCCGGCTTCGGCCAGCCCGGCGACACCGGCCAGTCAGGCAGCAGATGAGCGAGCTCAGCTACCTCAACCCGAAGGTATGGGCCGAGTCCGACTGGCTCGACCTGCTACACGGGCTGATCCTGGCCTACGCATCAAACGCTGTCGTGGAGCGGAGCCCTCAAGGACAGCCTGGCAGAGATCAGACGGGACCTGCCGGAAATACCTGCTCCGAACCTTACTCACTCGCCGACATCAGGCCTGATCGACAGCAGGCTCCATGACCCCGCGTTAGTCGCGCCGCGGAGGCACTCTAGCGAGATCTGGTCAGCGCGCCGATCATCCCGATCTGCGCTTACAACGGTCTTCTCGAACTCGGACTATCAGACGTCCAGATCGGCGGGAGTGCGCGCTGGTTCACCGGGGGCCGTGGTCACGATTGTGGGAGCTTGCTGTGGTGGCGGTCCTGGCCGGGGTATGGGTGCGGAAGCGCCGCTGCCGGCTTGACGGGTAAGGCCCGGGCCGGGCGGGCGATCATCCCTGCGAGCTGTCGTGCCTGTGGCCGGTGGACATGCATGTTGCCGTAGATGCTGCTGTCCAGCCCGAAGAACCACAGGCCTGGGTGGAGAGGCGAGGAAGACGGGCCGGTAAACGGCGGCATGCCGGATTCATCCAGTTCCACGAGGTGCCCGACAAGGGGCCAGAGCGCAGGCCGGTAGCCGGTAGCGCAGATGATGACGTCGGGTGCGCAGACCGAGCCGTCGGCGAAGCAGACGTTCCGCCCCTCAACACGGGCAACGCCCGCCTTCATCGTGACCCGCCCGGATTTCAGCGCCCGGACGAACCCGTCATCGACAGCTACCGTGACACCGTCAGCCGTCAGCCGGGTGAAGGCGCCGAGATCAGAGCGCGGATAGCCGAATCTGCTCAGGTCCCCGAAGGCCAGCCGCTGCACGGCGCGCAAGCTGGCGTCCTGGGCGCGCCGCGGCAGGCGCCGGCCCGCGATGGCGACCGGGTGCATCGGGATGCCCGCCAGCCGCAGCGGCGCGATGTTCATGCCTGAGCGCGCCGACAGCCATAGCCTGGCCGCGTCGCTGCGGACCAGATGATTCAGCAGGTCCACGCCGGAGTTCCCCGGGCCGACGACAAGGACGTCCCGGCAGGCCATTTCGCCGGCGCTGTGGAACTGCCCGGCATGGATGAGCGTCCCGGGGAAGCTGGCCATCCCGGGCCAGGCGGGCATCACCGGCTCGGCGTCCGGGCCGGTGGCGACCACCACGTGCGCCGTGCTGATGCTGCTGCCGCTGCCCAGGCTGAGCTTCCACCCCGGACCCGCCCGGTCGATCCGGCCCGCCGCCGTGCCGAACCGGATCCGCATCCCGGCCGCGTACCGCTCAAGGTAGGCGACATAGTCATCACGAGCGGGAAATGGCCCGTACCGGCGGGGAATGCGCACGCCAGGCTGATGAGAGAACACCCGGTGCGTGTTCAGCCGAAGCTGCTCATGCCGCCCCCGCCACGATGCCGCCACCGCGTCGGCCTGCTCGACAACCAGCGGATCAAGGCCAGCCTGGCCGATCGCCCACGCAGCAGCAAGCCCCGCAGGCCCCGCCCCGATCACCACCACACCCTCATCCACGAAGCGAGCGTGACCCAGGCGGCCTCCCCCGTCAACTGCCCGCCGACTTGATCAGAGCTCAGCAGCAGAGCCTGCTGCCAGATCGCCGTTTAGGCGCTGCTAATGTCGCCCGGCGGGCACAGGACCAGGCCGTCATAAGTGACCGGCGGGAGCTTGCTCGCCCCGCAGCTGTGGGTGCTAGGCAGGCCGATGCCGTCCTTGGTCGCGGCGTCCGTCGAGCACTCGCTCCAGAGCCATGCGTAGCCGGTCCCGCTGCGTTCAGACCGGCTGCCTCGAGACCTGAGAGCGGGTCCGACAACCTCTTCAAGTATCACCGTCAAGCATGAACTCCGTGGTTCGGCTGCCCCGACGGCGTCAGACGCTGCGGGCCTTGCGTGACCCGCGCAGCCACGTGAACAGCAGGACCAGCGGCACCACCAGTCCGCCGATGCCATAGATGACGAACTCGGTGGGGCCGTCGACATTTCGCACCAGCCAGCCGAAGTTCTGGCCGAAGAAGCCGGTGACGAACGTGAGTGGCAGGAAGATCGTGGCAAGGATGGTGAGCTGCTCGATCGTGGAGTTCTGCCGGATGCTGACCCTCGTCTGCTCGACCGAGATCACCGCCATGTTGGCCTCCAATATCGTGCCGAGCAGGTCACGCTGGGCGGCTACCTCCTCGTCAGCCAGCAGCAGGTGGTCCTGGACATCACGAAAGTAGTGGCGCAGTTTCTTGTCGGCCATCCGCTCGAGCGCGGCCGTGACCGGGAGCAGCGGGTGGACGGCGCGGTAGAAGTCAGTCGCCTCGCGTCGCAGTGAGTAAATCCGCTCGGTCTGCGCCGCGGCACCGGAGAATACAGTGGCCTCGACCTGGTCGATGTCGCGCTCCAGCTCGGCAACAACCGGCCCGTACCCGTCCACCACCACGTCCAGGATCGCCCACAGCGCCGCCGCGCTGCCTGCGTCCATCAGCTCCGGGTGCTGCTCCAGCCGCTGCCGGGCACCGCGCAGCTCGCTGGCCACGCCCTGCCGCACGGTGATGATGAAGGTCGGTGCGAGGAAAATGCTGATCTCGCCGAACTCGACTTCCTCGGCGGCCTCGTCGTAGCGCGCAGTACGCAGGATGACCAGCTGGATATCCGGCTCGTAGCGCTCGATCTTCGGCCGCATGTGCAGGTTGAGCGCATCCTCCACCGCTAGCTCATGCAACCCGAAGATGTCACGGACGTGTTCGAGTTCCACTTTGTCCGGCTCGAACAGGCCCAGCCACACAAAACCGCCCTCCGTGCGCCGGGCCGCGACTTCCTGCAGCGGTACCCCTTTCTCGTCGGTCCTGCGGCCGTCCTGGTAGTGGGCGCAATCGATGATCATGTGCGGTTCTCCTCGCCGTCTGCCGGGGATCGGCTGTCTGGCATCCAGCATGGCAATCAGGAGGGCCGCCTAGCGCCGCCGGGGGCGGTGCGGAAGCCGACTGCGTGCGAGACCGGCCGCCAGAAGCGGTCTAGCGTTCGCCAATAAGGGATCGGTCCGCAGGACAGTCTCCACGTAGGTGCCGTGATCGGGCGATAACCGGATAAGGCCAGTTGGGTCGCCGTCAGACTAATAACCCCGCGACCGTGGCCAGTCCGGCGGCCTGCACGCGACGGTCCGGGCGGGCTTCTGAGCTCCCGGAGCACCGGCGAGGGCCCGTCAGCTAAACCTCGACGCGGTAATTCAGCGTCAGGTCGGCAGCGTTCTGGCCTCGGATGCCCCAGTTGGCCTTGGGTGTCTCGGTGATGGTGATCTCGAGGCTGTGCGGGCTGATCCCGGCCTGAGCTTCGACGCGGGTGAACAGCTCGGCGATCAAGGCGCGCTTGGCAGCGTCCGTGCGCCCCTCGAACATCGAGATCTCGATGATCGTGTAGTCGGCGCCCCGGTCCGCGGGGTAGATGAAGTCGGGCTCCTCCAGCGCGATGAAGCGCTGGAACTTCTTCTCGGGCGGGTACTCCAGCGCGCACATGATCGACCCGTGGATCGCTTCGGATAGCACGCTGCGGCGCTGGTCCAGTGATTCGCGCCGCCCGTACACCACAACCTGAGCCATACGGCCACACTACCTACCTGCCTGGGCACGGTGATCGCGCGGGCGGTGCGCGGGAGCGGGATGGTGACGACCTTGCCGCCCTAGCAAGTTACGACCACCGTCCGGTGCCGACCCTCCAGGCCCGGGTGCGCGGTGCCCGCGCAAGTTGCCCGGGCACGCGCAGCTCGTTGAGGGCGAGCAGGCAGGTCAGCGGGTACCTGGCAGGCGGCCGAGGCCAGCGGACTAGAAGCGCGCGCTGACGTCGAGCAGTACCGAGTTGCCAGTTCTGGCGCTGGGCGTAGCAGGCGGGTCGATATCGCGGGGATGATGCGGGTATGACGGATCAGATCGAGCCATTTACGATCGGCGTGGACGGCGCGGCGCTCGATGACCTGCGTGACCGGCTGCGGCGGACGCGGTGGCCGGAGCGGGAGACGGTGGGCGACTGGTCGCAGGGCGTTCCGCTGGGCTACCTGCGGGATCTATGCGGCTACTGGGCCAGCCGTTATGACTGGCGGGCCACCGAAGCGCGGATCAACCAGATCCCGCAGTTCATCACCAGGATCGATGACCTGCAGCTGCATTTCCTGCACCTGCGCTCGCCGCACCCGGACGCGATACCAGTGATCATGACCCATGGATGGCCGGGATCGTTCTTTGAGTTCGAGAAGGTTCTCGGCCCGCTGGCCGACCCGGTCGCGCACGGCGGTGACGCTGCCGACGCTTTTGATGTGGTGGTGCCGTCGCTTCCTGGTTATGGGTTCAGCGGCAAGCCGGCCGTTACGGGCTGGGATATCCACCGCATTGCCCGTGCCTGGGCCGAGCTGATGGCACGGCTGGGCTACGAGCGGTTCCTGGCCGTGGGCAGCGATTGGGGTACCAGTGTGTCCACTAGCCTGGCGCTGCACCAGCCCGGCCAACTGCTGGGCATCCATCTGATTCCGCCGCTGGCACCACCCGACCGCAACGCCGCGGACCTGACCGAACGCGAACGAGCAGCGCTGGCCGATCTCGACGAACGCAGCCGGACCGGTTCCGGCTATTCAGCCGAGCAGAGCACCAGGCCGCAGACCATCGGCTACTCGCTGACCGATTCACCGGCCGGGCTATGCGCCTGGATCGTGGAAAAACTGTGGGCCTGGACCGATCACCCCGGCGATCTCAGCCAGGTCCTCACCGCCGATCAGGTGCTGGACAACATCTCTTTGTATTGGCTGGCCGGCACTGGCGCCTCCTCCGCCCGGCTGTACTGGGAGAGCATCACCGAGGTCACCGAATGGTTCACCACCGTGACCGGCGATGTCGTTACCGTTCCGGCCGGATGCAGTATTTTCCCCAAGGAGGCGCCGCGGCCCTCCCGCCGCTGGGCCCAGCGGCGGTTCGCCAACATCGTGTACTGGAGCGAACCCGACCGCGGCGGCCACTTCGCCGCGTGGGAACAGCCGGGCCTCTTCACCGACGAAGTCCGCGCCGTCGCCCGAGCCACCACCGCCCAAGCCAGCGCGCGTTACCACCCGCAGCAGCCAGCCAGCGGGACCGGACGGCGTGACTTAATCAAGAACACCCGGTTCTGTGCGGCCGCACTCAGACGCATCAAGTGGCCTGGCCAGCGCCAGATCGGCGGTTCACGCATTTAACCGCGCCTATCCACCTTCCATGTTCGGTGACGATCCGGCGGCGGGGCCGCCTCCGTCAGGATCTGAGGAACCCCACCAGCACTGGCACTATCGCATCGGGTACCGGCCTGTGGCCTTGCCCAGGCAGCGTAAGGCGGGTCGCGTTCGGCAAGGCGGCGGCTACCGCGTCAGCCGCCTCGGCCATGCCAGGGAAGGACTGGTCACCCGAGCAGACCAGCACTGGCACGGTGACCCTGGCCCAGCGCCTGCGCCAGTTCGGATCGACAGTGATTTCGTGGGTCGCCGCGTGGTCGTAGACCAGGGTCGGCGCGACCGCGACCATCGCTGGCCACCAGGACGCGCGCGCCATCTCCTCCACCGCGCCGGCCGGCAATCCGATCACCGAGATCAGGTTGTAGCGCATCGCCTCGTCGTTCTTACCGTCGGCCAGCAGGGAGCGCAGCTCGGCCAGATGCGCGGCGAAGCTCATGCCGGCGAAGAACGGCGGCTCATACAAGACAAGGGCGGTAACCCCTACCCCGGCGCTCGCGGCCGCGAGCGCGATGTCAGCCCCTGACGAGTTGGTACACAGCGCCGCCGCGCCGCCGGCCGCGTTGATCAGCGCGGCGACGTCCTCCACCTCACGATCTAGTGACCACGGCAGGGTATCGCCGGACCGCCCGCGCCCGCGCCGGTCATAGTCAACCGCCGTGAACCCCTCGGCCGCGAGCAGCCTCCCGGCCTGGGTGGTGCCCTGATCGATCGCGCGGTAGGCAGCGGCTCCGCCGATGAAGACGACGGCAGGCCCGTCACCGTAGCTGTCATAGTCGACGACCGTACCGTCGGCCGAGGTGACCGTGCTCATGTCGGACTCCTATCCAGGGGATGGCTCCCACTGAACGTTGGACAACCGCTCTGCCCGGAACTCATCGCCCCGCGTGCAGATCATTCTTTTTCGTGCGGCCCAGGCAACGATGCACGACTGCCGAAACCGGCGCCAGATCGGCGGACCGTGCTCGCTAGGCGGTTCGTTGGTGACCCAGCCTGACCACGCTGCGGCCGACCTGACCGGGATTGGACGTCGATACTGTCTGCATGCGGATCACTATCCGGGTGAAGCCTGGCTCTGTACGTCCAGGTGTCGGCGGCGAGCATGACGGCGCCCTGATCGTCCGGGTCAGCGCGCGGGCCGTGGACGGCAAGGCGACCGAGGCGGCACTGACGGCGGTGGCCGATTCGTTCGGCGTCCGCCGCAGCGCCGTCCGCCTGGTTTCCGGAGCCCTGAGCCGTGCCAAGATCGTGGACATCGACGCCGGCGACCCTCGCCTCCTCGCGTTGCTGCTCGCAACGCCCGGCCGCTTACGCCCGCGAGCCGCCCGGCCGTCGATCATGAGCGATCTCATGACCAGGTCGGCCGGCGCCCAGCAGCAGGCAACGGATGACGTCCCATATCGCCGATTACGAGCCTTTGGCACGCGGATAGTTCGCCAGTGCAACTGCGTGCAGATCGTTCAGTTCTGTACGCCTCCCATTATCCCGACGTCGCGGGCTGGACGGTGCGTCGTCGCGTGGCGCGTGGCCTGGTCGCTGGCGCGGGTCCGGTGTAGGTTCCGTGAGTATGGAGGGGACTAGCTTTCTATCGGTTCTTCGTCAACTTGCTGAAGCCGATCCGGACCGGCCGGCCCTGACGTGCGGAAAGGTGACGTTGACCCGCGCCGAGTTCGTGGACCGGGTTGAACGCCTGGCCGGGCTGTTCGCGGCCCGCGGGGTGGCGGAGGGCTCAACGGTCACCATCGGCCTGCCCAACTCCACCGGGCTCGTTGAGAGCTTGTTCGCGGCATGGGCCCTGGGCGCCGTGCCGCAGCCGATCTCCCACCGGCTCCCGCCGCTGGAACGCGCCGCCATCGTGGACCTGGCTAACCCATCGCTGGTGGTGGGAGTGCCGGTGTCCGAGGCTGGGGGGCGGCCCGCACTGGAGTCAGTGCCCCGGCAGCTTCCCCCTGGCTCGTTCACGCCCGGGATGTCGCCGGTGTGGAAGCTCGTCACCAGCGGCGGGAGCACCGGCCGGCCGAAGCTGATCGCGACCACCGCACCGGCCCTGTTTGAGAACGTCGGCGGACTAGGGGCCTTGACGGGCATGCGTCCTGATGGGTGCATCCTGGTAACCGGGCCGGTCTCCCACAACGCGCCGTTCGTCGTGACCGCCGCCGGGATGCTGCTCGGCAATCACATCGTGGTCATGCCGCGGTTCGACCCGGCCGAGACGCTGCGCCTCACCGCCAAGTACCGGGTGACCTGGCTGTTGCTCGTGCCGACCATGATGCTTCGCATCTTGCGCCTGCCCGAGGCTGTCCGGCTGGCCGCTGACGTGTCCTCGCTGGAGGTGGCCTTCCACCTAGCCGCGCCCTGCCCGCAGTGGCTTAAGCAGGCGTGGATCGACTGGCTCGGCCCGGAGAAGGTGCTTGAGCTGTACGCAGGCACGGAACTGCAGGCCATGACGGTGATCACCGGGACCGAATGGCTGGCTCACCGAGGGTCAGCCACGGCCAGTCATCGGCGAGATCCAAATACGCGACTTCGACGGTCAGCCCGTTCCTGCGGGCCAGGAAGGGGAGATCTGGATGCGCCGGGGCCCGAGCGCCCCCTCCCCGTACCAGTACATCGGCGCGACGGCCCGCAGCGCTCCCAACGGGTGGGAGTCGCTGGGCGACATCGGCCACGTCGACGCTGACGGGTACGTGTATATCACCGACCGCCTCGCGGACATGATCCTGGTCGGAGGAGCCAATGTCTACCCGGCCGAGATCGAGGCCGCCCTCGACGAACACCCCTCCGTGCGGTCCTGCTGTGTCATCGGCCTGCCCGATGAGGACCTGGGCAACATTCCCCACGCGATCGTCGAGCTATCCGAACCGGTCTCCGACGAGGACCTGATGGCTCATCTCCGGCTGCGGCTGGCACCATACAAACTGCCCCGCTCGATCGAACGCGCTACCACGCCACTGCGCGATGACGCCGGCAAGGTCCGCCGCCCGGCGCTTCGCGCCGAGCGAATCGCCCGCCACCCGGCTTCCCCGCGAACCGGCTGAACGCCCAGACCAGATTTTCCGCCAGGTGCGGGCGGTGGCGTAGTCACCGCTTTCCCCGATGGCCCGGGCCAGGCGCCCATGGCATTGCTGTACGACTAGGTCCTCTACCGCGTCCTGAACGGATGAAGGGCGCGCCGTACGGCCTAGCGCCAGGCGGCGGTGGGTAGCGCCAGCGCCACCGCCAGCGTCTCGTCTCGGAACAGCAGCCCGCGGCGCTGGAACTCTGCCAGCGCCTCCTCGACGAAGCCACCAGGCCGCCCGACCCTGTCCCGCACGGCGGACGCGGTGACCGGCCGGTCGGTGCAGGCGAGGTAGATCTCCGCGAGAGGCCCTTCGAAGGTGTACGTTCCGCCGCGCCCGGGGTACCTGGCGTCGTAGACCTGCAGGAAACCAGGCGCCGCCCGGTAGGTCAGCGTCGGCCTCGGCTCGGTGCCCCACGCGTCCGTCCAGCCGGCGAGCGCCCGGCGCAGCGGGTCGTAGTCACCATCCGGCAGGGCGCCCTCGACCGCGTAGTCGAAGAAGTAGGCCACCCGGTCCAGGTCGACCCGCTCCGGGTACACGTACCGGTAGCTGCGCTCGGGCTCGAGGCGCTGCACCCCGAACCGTCCCGGCTCGGCATGCAGCGGGCTGAAGCGCTCCAGCCTGATCCGGCCTGATCCTTCCGGCGGCTGCAGGTGCACCAGGTGCGGCACGGCGGCGGCCTGCCCGGCGTAGTCGTCGGCGGTCTCACCGGGAAAGCCCCACAGGACGCTCCAGGCCACGTCGATGGCGTAGTACCGGGCCCAGCGCAGCAGGTTGACGTTCTGGGCCGCCCGCACGCCCTTGTCCATGAGGCGCAGCACGTGGGAGCTGAGCGACTCGATGCCCGGCTGAACGTGGGTCACACCGCCCTGGGCCAGCGACCGCAGCTGGGCCCGCGTCAGGCTGGCCTTGACCTCGTAAAAGAACTGGTAATCCGCGGTGATCGCGGGGAACAGCTCCCTGACGTAGCGCGGGTCGAGGATGTTGTCGACCGCCTCGAAGCGGAAGCTGCGGTGCCGCCGGGTCAGCGCCGCCAGCTCCTCGAGCACCCGGCCGGGTGACTTGGAGCGGAACCGCATCGCCGTCCCGTTGAGGCCGCAGAACGTGCAGTGGTGCTTAGCCCCCCACCAGCATCCCCTGGCGCTCTCGAACGGGATCCACGCCTGGTGGCGCGCGCCGCGGTGGAGCAGCTTCAGCCGCTCCGCCCGCTCGAAGTACTCGCCGTAGTCAGGGACCGGCAGGTCGTCGAGGCTGCCCGGCGGGGGCTCAGGCGCCGTAACCGTCGCCCGGCCGATGACGCCGGGCACGGCGGCCGGGTCGCCCCCGGTGGCCAGCGCGCGCAGCAGGGCGGGGAAAGACGCGTCGGCCTCCCCGCTGACCGCGAAGTCGACGCAGTCGACCGACCGGGCCAGCTCCACGCCCATCTCGCCGTCGAAGCTGGCCCCGCCGAACACCGTCACCAGCTCCGGGTACCGCGCCTTCAGCCTGCGGGCCAGTGCGAACGACGCGACGGTCTGCTGGAACGTGCAGCTGAAGCCGACCACCCGCACCCCGGGCCACGGGTACGAATCGACCAGCGAGTCCAGCAGCGCTGGCACGTCGTGCTCGCGGGTCCGCAGCAGCCGCTGTCGTACCTGAGCCCAGGCCCCGGACTTCGGCGGGGCCAGCTTCGACATCTCGTCCGCGCACTCGTCGAGCAGCCGCCCGTCGGGGTCGGGCGCCTCCGCGCCGAACGCGGCCACAGAGAACAGCCACTCGCCCACCAGCGGGCCCCGCGACTCGGCCAGCGCACGGTAGTGCTTCGCCCCGATCAGGGCGGCGAAGTCCAGGTTCGCGTGCAGGGTTTCCACCGCGAAGCCGTGCTCCTCGCCGATCGCCTTGAGCAGGCCAAGTTGGATCGACGGGCGGTCCAGGCCCATGAACGGCATCGAGATCAGGACGGTGCGCATCCCTTGGGTCAGCGGGTGATCTTCATGACCCGCAGGCTGACCTGGTGCGTCCCGTGCACCGGGGCCGGATCCGGGGTCGGCTCCGGCTCGAACGCGGCGTCGAAGGTGTCCCGCAGCGGCACGACGACCTCCACGTTCACGATGACCGACCCGCCTTCACCGGAAACCGCCTCCTGGATTTCGGTCACTATGGAGGCCAGCATGTCCCTGCCCGGCAGGCTGCTGGCGTTAAGCGCCCTGGGGAGTGCCTTTAGGTCGTCACTGTTGACCGATACGTGTGCCATCACGAAACCTCCTGGTTGAGTTGTTCTTCCTGATGCGCCCGGCCATCGGCTACGGGCCGTCGTCGGGCCGCCGAGCGCCGGCCAGCTTGGCCCGGACCTTCGCGGCATCCGGATGCCCCAGCTGGCCGAGGGTTTCCGCCGCGCGCTCCCACGCGTCCCTGGCGGCGGCGGTGTCGCCCGCCGCGTAGTGCGCGTCCCCGAGCGACGCGGTGCTGTCGGCCTCGTTGTACTGGTCGTCGAACGCCCGGAACAGGGCCGCCGCCGTCCGGTAGGCCGAGATGGCCGCCGCATGGCGCCCGAGGCGCTGGCTGGCGTACCCGAGGCTGTCCCACGTCTCCGCCTGGCCGAACCGGTCGCCGAGGTCCCGCTGCAGGTCCAGGGCCTGCTGACAGTACGCGACGGCCTGCGCGTAGTCGCCGAGCATGGCCTGGAACCAGCCGATCGCGTTGAGCGCCCTGGCCTGCCCGGGCCTGTGGCCGGCCGCCCGGAACAGGCCGAGGGCCTGCTCCGCGTGCCCGAGCGCCTCCCGATAGCGCCCCTGGCGCTCGAGCAGCCAGGCCTGGTGACGGTGCGCGTGCCCTTCGCCGACCGTGTCCCCGCCTGTCCGGTACAGCTCGAGGGCCTCGCGCAGCCGTGCGTCCGCGTCGCCGAAGCGGCCGAGCCGGATGTAGGCGCAGCCGAGGAAGCGGTGCGCGAAGGCCTCCTTGAGCGGGTCGGCCAGCCGCCTGGCCGCCTCCATCGCCACGGCGAGCACCTCGATGGAGTCGTGCCAGTGACCGTGGTAGCCGAAGAACCGGTTCAGGGTCCAGGCCAGCTGCCAGGCCAGGGCGTCGTCGCTGGCCTGGCGGATCATCGCCAGCAGCACCTGATGCTCGGCGACGAACCAGGCCAGCGCCTGCCGCTGGTCGGCGGCGTGCTCCGGGCCCACCCCGGCCGGGACCGGCGGCGGCGCCACCGGGTCGTCGCGCTGCGGGTTGAGCAGCTGGTCGGCCGGGTGGGCGCTGTGCACGTAGTGGCTGAGCACCCGGTACAGCGCGGCCGACCGCTCGGCGTCGCCGTCGGACGCCAGGGCCAGTTCCGCGGCGTACGTGCGCAGCAGGTCATGCAGCCCGTAGCGGCCCGCCGCCCGGGCGACCAGGTGGACCCGGGCCAACTCGGCCAGCAGCGGCCGCGCCTGCGCGGCAGGCAGCCCGGCCAGGCTGGCCGCCGCCGGCCCGCTGATGTCCGGCCCCGAATGCAGCCCGAGCAGCCGGAACAGCCGCGCGGCGGCCGGGCTGAGCTGCCGGTACGACCAGGAGAAGACCGCCCGCACGTCACTGGCCTGGTCCGGGTCGGTGAACTCGGCCAGGCCGCCCGCGGACTCGCGCAGCTCGGCCGCGAGCGTGGCCAGCGGCAGGCCGGGCTGGGTCGCCGCCCGGGTAGCCACGACGGCCAGCGCCAGCGGCAGCCGCGCGCACCGGGCGATGATCTCCGCGACCGCCCCGGGCTCGGCCGCCACCCGGGCCGCGCCGAGCCGGTGCTCGAGCAGCTCGCGGGCCTCGCCGTCCGTCGGCAGGTCGAGGGTCACCGGGACCGCGCCTGACGTGGTCACCAGGCCGGCCAGCTGCGTGCGGCTGGTCACCACGGTCACGCAGCCCGGCGCGCCGGGCAGCAGCGGGCGCACCTGTCCGGCGTCGCTGGCGTTGTCGAGCAGCACCAGGACCCGCCGGCCAGACAGCAGGCTGCGGTACAGCCCCACCTGCGCCTCCAGCGTGGCCGGCACCCGCTCGGGCGGCACGTCGAGCGCGTCGAGGAACCCGCGCACCGCCTCGTCCGGCCGCACCGGCGCGCCACCCGGGTCGAACCCGCGCAGGTTCACGTAGAGCTGCCCACCGGGGAATCGCGGCGCCACGCGGTGCGTCCAGTAGACCGCCAGCGTGGTCTTCCCCACCCCGGCCATCCCGTCGATGGCCGCGATCGCCGCCGCGCCGGCGGCCGCGCCCGGGGCCGGGGACACGGCGGCCGCGATGGCGTCGAGCTGGCGCAGCTGCGGCTCGCGCCCGGTGAACCCGGACAGGCCCGGTGGCAGCTGGGCAGGCCCGGCCGGGGCCTGGACCGCCGCGGGCACCTGGTCCGGAGGGGGAGCGTGGTCAACCTCGCCGCGCAAGATCGCCTCGTATAGGTCCTGGAGCTGCTGACTGGGGTCGGCGCCAAGCGCCTCGGCCAGCCGCTTCCTGACCAATCCGTAGCGGTCGATGGCCTCCGCGTCCCGGCCTGCCGCGTGCAGTGCCTCCATGAGCAGGCACTCCAGCGGCTCGGCCAGCGGGTACTCGGCGATCAGGCCGGGCAGCGCGCTGGTCACCAGGTCGGTGTGGCCGAGCCGGAGCTCGGCCCGGGCCCAGTGGACGGCGGTATCCAGGCGGCGCCGGCGGCAGTCCTCGCGGACGCCTCCCACCCACTCCCCGGGCAGCCCGGTCATCAGCGGGCCGCGCCACAGGCCCAGGGCCGCGGCGAGCGCGCGCGCCCGTTCCGCCGTCCCGCGCGACTGGTCCCGTCCCTGGTCGGACAGGCGGGTGAAGCGGTGCAGGTCGACCAGGTCAGGTTCGATGTCGAGCACGTACCCGGCGTGCCGCCGCTCTAGCCGCACCGTCGGCTCGTCCCCGAGGCCTGCCGCCTGCCGTAGCAGCCGGCGGATCCGGCTCAGGTGCGAGTAGAGGACGTTGCGCGCCTCGGCCGGCGGCTCGTCGCCCCAGACCCGGTCGACGAGCGTCTCGATGGGCACCGGCCGGCCGGCGTCAACCGCCAGCGCCCCTAGCACGCACTGCTGCCGGGGCGGCCCGGCGTCCAGGAGCCGGCCCCCCGCCAGCACCTGCACCTCGCCAAGCAACCGGAGCTCCACGGGCACCCTCGATGATCAGCGGGCTACCAACCGTCCCCTAGCCACTGTGACCTAGGCCGCAAGGTCGCCGCAAGGTCAACGAGCAGACTGCGGCGCGACGGTAGTCATGTGAGCCAAGAAGACGCCGTGAGCAGCGGCCGCAGCCCCGGCCAGGGACAGGCGCTCGGGTACCTGTGCTTCGGGTCCGGCGGCCAGGTGTACCTGGTCCACCGGGTGCGGGGCTGGCCCAGCTTCGATCAGGTGCTGACCGCGCGGCTGGTGCCGGGCACAGTGCGGACCCTGGCCGGCCACCCGCTCGACGACGACGTGGCCGCGATCCGCTTCGACCAGGCCCAGCGGGCCGAGGTCGGCCGGGAGGACGTGGCCGAGCGCCGGCTGACCGCCGGCGAGGTGGCCGGCGTCGCTTTCCCGCTGACCCGCTCGTCCGGCTTCACCGTCCAGGTCGAGGTCGAGCGCGAGCTGTACCTGGAAATCCAAGAACTCAGCTGACGGCAGTACGAGCCGCACACAGGGTGCGAGCCACAGGAAAAGGGAGTCGAAATGTCAATCACACGCACAGAGGTCATTAGGCGCGCGGCCACCATCTGGCCGCTCGGCCAGGTCCCGTACAGCCAGATGGCGGTGCGCAACCCGGGCTACCGGACAGACTGCTCCGGGTACGTCTCGCTGTGCCTGGACCTGGGCACGCCCGGGCTGAGCACGGTCACGCTGGTCACCGAGGGGCTCATCCACGAGATCACTGCGGCCGAGCTGAAGCAGGGCGACCTAGTCGGCTGCTGCGGGCCGGGCACCGGCGGGAACGCGGGGCACGTCGTTGTGTTCGACCGCTGGGTCCAGGCCAACACCCTGTACCTGGCCTACGAGTTCCACGGTGGGATGGAGCTGGGACCCGAGCACAGCACGCTCCACTACCCGTACAACGGACTCGACGGGTTCAAGGCCTACCGCTACAAGGAGATCGTCGACGGCCAGCCGGACGCCGGCCCGGGGCACTTCGTCACGGTGAAGGCCTGGCCCGACCCGGACTCCACCATCGGCGGCATCGCCGCCAGCGCCGGGATCGCCGACTGGCACACCTTGTGGAACGACCCCCACAACGCCGGCCTGCGCGCGCATCGGGTCGACCCCGAGCACGTGCAGCCCGGCGACTCGGTCTGGGTCCCGGTCTGAGCAGGCAGCCGGCCTAGTTCGCCTCCCCTGGGCGAGGACCTGGCGTCCGGGGGAGGCTTGGCTGGTGAACTACCTGGCCGCACGGGAGCGGGGCGCCGCGTTCCTGCTCCCAGCAGTGCTGGCCGGCCTGAGAAACTCCGGCGATCGGGGTTGTGCAGTATTCGCCGCGACGATGTATGTCGTGTGCTGCGGCTTAGCGCTGACTGTGCGGCGGGTTGCTTGCGCGGAACAGGTGGGGACGCATGGCGGACGGCTGCTCTTATAATCTGCGGTCGTTAGGCTCAACGTCGGGATCAATGATCTTCGCCCGGCCTAGCCTGGGAAAGGCGGGCGCAGCCGCGGACATGCAGGAGATGCCTCACGTGATGCCGTGCACAGCTGGACTGCGGCCCGCTGGCCACAATGACCTGCAGGCTCTCGGGCGGGAGGCCCGCCCTGCCCCGGGGGAACGCCGCCAGGCGCCGGCCAGCGACGGCATCGCGCGCCACTCCTGCTCCCAGCCCCGGCATGCTGCAATTGCTGCCGTCAAGACCATCCACACGCTCGCCTGGCTGTCGGTCGAGTCATGTGTGATCTACACCCTTTACGCTGGGTTCGCGGGCCGTACAGACAAGCGTGCCGCTGCCGCTGCCGTTGTCGTCGCGGGCGAGGCGCTCCTCTTCGCGGGAAACGGGTTCCGCTGCCCGCTGACCGGGCTGGCCGTGCGCCTGGGCGCCCAGAACGGCTCGGTGACTGACATCTTCCTGCCGAAATGGTTCGCGCACAACCTGCCGGTAATCCACGCACCGCTTATCGTCCTGACGGTGTACCTGCACACGCGGAACCTGCGGTGGTCGCGCTCGGCAGCGCACCAGATTGGCCGGTTTGCATATGCGCCGCCGCCGGACAGCCCTTGCAAGCATTGCAGTTGTCTGTGATGGAATCGGCTATCGGCTCCCTCCGCTTATCAGAGGGTAAGACGGCGAAGAACCGGATGCACATCGAGCGTCGGTGAGGACGTGCCGCAGTGAAGATGTCCGTCGAGGGTCAGGACGCTACGGACGGCGAGGTGACGATCGTCCCCGCTAACGAGGCGTCCTGGGAGAACCTGCAAACCGTCATCGGCACCGGCGACTCGGAGCAGTGCCAGTGTCAGCGCTTCAAGCTGCGGCCCCGGGAGTCCTTCGGTTCGTTTCCGGTGGCGGAGCGGGCCAATCGGCTGCGTGCCCAGGCTAACTGCGGTCACCCTGGCTCGCTGACGACCAGTGGTCTCGTCGGCTATCTCGACGGCGAACCGGCCGGCTGGTGCGCGGTCGAGCCGCGCCCCGCCTACGAGGGCCTGCTCCGCGTCTACCGAGTCCCGTGGGCGGGCCGGGCAGAGGACAAAGCCGATGGCAGCGTGTGGGCCGTGACCTGCCTGGTGGTGCGGAAAGGGTTCCGCGGCCGTGGCGTCACCTATGCCCTCGCCCGGGGCGCAGTCGAGTTCGCGCGCGAACGCGGCGCCCGGGCGCTGGAGGCCTACCCCATGATCACCCAGCCGGGTAAGGAGGTCACCTGGGGCGAACTGCACGTGGGGGCGCGTCAGGTTTTCGAGAGCGCCGGGTTCGCTGAGGTGAGCCACCCAACTCCGCGGCGGGTCGTCATGCGGATCGACTTCGAACCCGTACGGCCGCCCGCGCGGTGAGCGCACCGCCCGCGCGCGGCGGGTCAAGCGCCCCCCCCCCGACGACGGCCCGGCGATCGCCGAGCTGCACCGGCTGCACGCAGTGCAGCACGAGGCATTCCTCGCCAATCCCTATCCGGACGCCGAGACCCGCCAAGGCCACCTGATGGCGCTGGCCGGGATGCTGCTGGGCCACCGCGAGCAGATCCGAGCCGCCATGTCCGCCGACTTCGGAGCCCACCCCGACCTGTTCACCGACCTGGTCGAAGTCCTCGGCGTCGCCGGTCGCGCCGCGTTCGCCGCCGAGCAGCTGAGTACGTGGATGGCTGAGGACGAGCGGCCATACCGACCCGGCGCTCTACGGCACCGCCCGGGCCGCGATCCGTTACCAGCCCAAGGGCGTCATCGGCAACATTGTGCCGTGGAACTTCCCGTTCGACCTGTCGGTCGGACCGCTGGTCGAGATGCTCGCCGCCGGCAACCGCGTGATCATGAAGCCGTCGGACTACACCCCGGCCTGCGCGCAGCTGCTCCGGGAGATGATTTCAAAGACGTTCCCGGAAGACCTGGTGGCGGTGTCGGTCGGCGGGCTGGGGTTGGCCAGGGCGTTCCCGACGCTGCGCTGGGACCACCTGCTGTATACCGGCAGCCCGGCGGTCGGCCGGCAGGTCGCCCTGGCCGCGGCGCAGAACCTGGTGCCGGTCACCCTCGAGCTCGGCGGCAAGTGCCCGGCGATCCTGACCGCGGGCAGCGTGGACGCCGACGCCGTGCGCAGCGTGGTGGGGACCAAGCTCATCAAGAACGGTCAGATGTGCATCTCGGTCGACTACGTGCTGGTGCCGCGCGCTGATGTTGAGGCTTTCGTCGCCCACGCTCAGCGGTATCTGGACGACGAACTGCCCGGCTACGCGTCCTCGGCGGACTGCACCGGGATCATCACCGAACGCCACCGGGAGCGGATCGTCGATCTGGTCGACGAGGCCCGCGCCAGCGGCGCCCGCGTGATCTCGCTCGGCGGCCAGGGGGATCCCGCGACCCGGTGCCTGCCGCTGACGCTGGTCATCGACCCGCCCGGCGACCTGAGGATCATGGCGGAGGAGATCTTCGGCCCGGTTCTGCCCGTCATCGGCTACGACGACCTTGACGAGGCGATCGCCGGGATCAACGCCGGCGAGCGGCCGCTGGGGCTGTACGTGTTCGCCAAGGACGCGGCCGTGGCCGAGCATGTGCTGCGCACGACGACGTCCGGCGGCGCGTGCGTCAACGTCTGCGCGGTGCAGGGCGCGCTGCCCTCGCTCGGCTTCGGCGGCATCGGGAACAGCGGGACCGGACGCCACCACGGCATCGAAGGGTTCCGGGAGTTCGCCAACCCCCGCGGTGTAGTCGTGCGCGGCACCGGCGATCTGGCCGACGCGTTCCTGCCGCCGTACGGCCCGGTCGCCCAGGCCATCGTGGACAGCGTTTTCCAGACCGCCGCGGGGCCCGAAACCGCTCCCGGGGGCGGCTGACCGGCCGACGGCAACGCGCCCCGACGCGCCCCCGCGCCGGGGCGCCGTCCCCGCCGACCGGACGCCCTCCGCTTAGGTGCACGGGCGGTGGATCGGTGACGGCTGTCGTCTGGGTTATCTCCCGTCCTTTCCAACCCTCGCGACCGATTCGGAGAAACTATGTCCGTCCTGGACCGTTTTCGCCTCGACGACAAGGTCGCCATCGTTACCGGGGCGTCCTCCGGCCTCGGCGTCGCCTTCGCCCAGGCCCTGGCCGAGGCCGGCGCTGATCTCGCCCTCGGCGCCCGGCGCGCCGACCGGCTGGCCGAGACAAGCGCGCTGGTCGAGAAAACCGGGCGCCGCGCGATCGCGGTCGCTACCGACGTGACCCGCCCGGAAGACTGCCAGCGGCTGGTCGAGGCGGCCATGGCCGAGTTCGGCCGGGTCGACATCCTGGTCAACAACGCTGGCGTCGGCGCCGCCGTCCCGGCCAGCCGTGAGACCCCCGAGCATTTCCGCGGCGTCATCGACGTCAACCTGAATGGCTGCTACTGGATGGCGCAGGCCACCGGACGCGTCATGCAGCCCGGCAGCAGCATCATCAACATCAGCAGCGTCCTGGGGATCACCACCGCCGGGCTGCCGCAGGCCGCCTACACGGCCAGCAAGGCCGGCCTCATCGGGCTGACCAGGGACCTGGCCGCGCAGTGGACCGGACGCAAGGGCATCCGCGTCAACGCCTCGCGCCGGGCTTCTTCGCCTCGGAGATGACCGACGCCTACCCGGAGGAATACCTCGCGGCCACGCGCCCGCGGGTGCTCGCGGGCCGCTTCGGCGAACCGGAGGAACTCGCGGCGGCCGTGGTCTTCCTCGCCAGCAGCGCCGGCGGCTACGTGACCGGGCAGGTGCTCGCGGTGGATGGCGGGGTCACCATCACCTGAGCGGCGGACGGTCAGCTACCCGATTCCCATCACCACGACCGCGGTCAGGGACCCGACAAAGTCGCTCATGGGGGTCTGAAGCAGTTTTTAGCGTGCGCTGCGGGGCGCGGGCGCAGTCCCCGAAGCGCGGGCCAAGGTCACCAATCACCAGATGACCGGCTGCCGGTGCGGCTGCGCTTCGGTGACCAGATCAGCCAGTCAGATGCTTACTACGAACTCCTATTCCTTGTTCCTGCTCCATAGCCCATGCTCCCATTTCTTAATTCTTTCCTCGTACGAGGTTGTCCGGGCCTTTGGCTGCCTGCTGGCCGGCCTGTGAGGCATATCCGGCGAATTGAACTCGACGGGTTTTACCTGGTGGCGGTGTCTGACGAAAAATTTTGGACAAAACTACATCTTTCACAAAATATCATGCCAAGTTAAAGTTCGGGTACCGCGCACAAGCGAACCGTTGCGCACAAGCAGCAACCCGAGGAGCCCTGCATGTCACGACGACGCTGGTTGATCCCGCTGGCCGCCTTGGCACTAGCGATCGCGCCCGCCCTGGCCTCGACCGCCGCCTCCGCCTCGACCCATCCGGGCAAGGCTCTGGCCATCCAGCCCGGCGGTACTGCCCAGCATGTCATCAAGCCCGGGACGGCGGCGCTCAGCGCGCACAGCGGCCTGAGCAACGAGACCTCGAGCACCAACTGGTCCGGCTACGCCGCCGACAGCGGCACCTACACCAGCGTGTCGGCCAGCTGGGTCCAGCCCACCGGCACCTGCTCGTCGAAGACCGACCAGTACTCCAGCTTCTGGGTCGGCCTCGACGGATACAGCAGCGACAGCGTCGAGCAAGACGGCACGGACACGGACTGCGTGAGGGGCAAGCCCCAGTACTACGGCTGGTACGAGACCTACCCCAACCCCTCCTACAGCTTTGGCAGCACGGTCGAGCCCGGTGACACGATAACCGCGTCGGTGACCTACGAGGGCAGCAACGAATTCAAGCTAACGCTGGCCGACACCACCCGCGGCTGGAGCAGCAGTACCACCCAGACCGTGTCCGGGGCCGCGCGCTCCTCGGCCGAGGTCATCATCGAGGCGCCGTGCTGCACCAACAGCGGCGGCATTCTCCCGCTGGCCGACTTCGGCACCGTGCACTTGTCCAACTCGGTGGTCGACGGCTCCCCGATCGGCGGCCTGTCCCCGGTGCAGATCTACATGACCGACAGCAGCGGCAGGACCAGGGACACGGTCTCGTCGCTGAGCAGTGCGGAAAACTTCAGCGCGACCTGGGTCCGCGCCAACTAGCGTCCTCGTCCCATGCGGCTGACCCGCCGCGAAACTCCAGCAAGGGGACTGGCCGGATTTCTGGTCAGTCCCCTTGCCGCGTCTATCGCCCGGCCGGCTTCCTGCGGAGATAATCGTGATCTCGTCGGGAGGAGTACTCTCGCGGGGTGTTCAGGGAGCCCGGACATCAGCATCGACAGCGAGATAGCCCGCAGACCGTCTAACGGGGCGGGACGGGTATCCGGTCGAGGTCGGCGGCGAGGATGATGTCGCCGTCCCAGGCGGCAGCCGCGTCACGCCGTAGTTGCGTGGTGTCCTGGTAGCGCTGGGAGAAGTGGGTCAGGACCAGGCGGCGGGCGCCGGCGGCCGCCGCGATCTGAGCGGCCTGGCCGGCGGTGAGGTGGCCGTAGTCGTCGGCCAGGGCGGCGTCGGCGTTGGCGAAGGTGGACTCGCACACCAGCAGGTCGGTGCCGTCGGCCAGCTCGAAGGCGGCGTCGCACATACGGGTGTCCATGATGAAGGCGAACTTCTGGCCGCGGCGGGGCTCGCTGACGTCGGTGAGATGGACCCGCGTGCCGTTCCGCTCCAGCTCGCCGTCGCGCTGCAGCAGCCCGATATCGGGGCCGGTGATGCCGCGGGCCGCCAGTTCGGCCGGTAGCATGCGGCGGCTGTCGGGCTCGGTGAGGCGGTAGCCGACGGTGGGGACGCGGTGCGACAGCGGGCGGGCCTCCAGCCGGAAGGCCGGGCCGTCGCTGAGGACGGCATGCTCTTCAGGGAGCGGGCGTTCGCGCAGCGACAGTGTGTCGTGGAAGAGCGACACGTGCCTGATGCGGTCGAAGATGTCCGCCCCGGACGCCGGGTAGGCGACCTCGACGGTTCCCGTGACCTGGTCCAGCGACATTCGCTGGAGGACGCCGGGCAGGCCCAGGCAGTGGTCGCCATGGAAGTGGGTGACGCAGACCCGGGTGATCTGGTGCGCGGTGACGCCGGCGAACAGCATCTGCCGCTGGGTACCCTCGCCCGGGTCGAACAGCAGGCCTTCATCGTCCCAGCGCAGGAAGTACCCGTTCTGGTTGCGGGCCCGGGTGGGTGCCTGACTCGCGGTACCGAGGACGACCAGCTCACGGTTGGACACGGGACCGACCTTAGTATCCGTGCCGGATGGTTGCCTCGGTCAGCTCAGGCCGACGGGCCGGTTAAGCCGCCCGCCAGTCTCCTTCGGCGCGGAACTCGATATTCAGCGCGCCCAGGTTGCGCCGCCCGAAGTCGTCCAGCGGCGCGAGTTCGTTCTCGCCGCTCGGGTCGTACAGCCGGCCGATGGCGAGCTCGTGGCCCGTTCCGTCGACCAGCCGGAAGAACCGCCCGGCGGTCAGGGCCTCGGCGACGTCCTGGGCAATTGCCTCGCCCGGCCCGGACTTGCCGACCGCGGTCGGCTCGGCCCCGTCGTAGCCGGAAACCGGATCCGCGGTGATCACCCAGCAGTACGGCGTGGTCAGCGAGGAGAACTCCGCCACCAGCGAATCGGGAACCTCCTCGGTCTCCAGCTCGTCCTGCGGGCTCAGCCCCGTCGCGATGGGTTCTGACTGGGTCTCTTGGATGTTTTCGCTGTGACCGCCCATAAAGGATCTAGCTATCCCTGCCCGGCCGGATTATGCATGCGGGCGGCGATAACCCTGTCATCCAGCCGGCCTGGGCACACGCGGAACCAGGAAAACCGCTTCTCCGCCGCGGCAGGCGGCGCCTACGATCCGAGGGTGGAGCTCGGGGTGCCGGCCTGGCGTGAAGTCCAGCTGCAGGTCGCGCGGGAACTGGGCGAGCCCGTGTCCGGCGGCGAGCCGCTGGTGCCCGCCCGGCGGTCGGCGATGACGTGGGCAGCCCGCACGCGGGGAACCGGCCCGATCGTCATCAAGCTCAGGCACGGCGACGACGCGCAGCAGAAGACGCGATGGTGCGCAGCACACCTTCCCGCGCTGGGGGCCCGTGGGTATCCAGTCCCAGCCATTTTGTGGCACGGTATGTTCGGCGCACAGTGGCACCTGACCGTCCAGAACCGAGTTCCCGGCTGTCCCCTTTTCGGAACCGAAGGCGCGCTGGACGGCCCCGTGCTTGACGCGCTGCTGCGCCTGGTCGAGCTGCAGGCCGACGCCGGAATCCCGGCCGGCGACCGCGATTTCACCGGCTACGTCGCGAACGTGCTGTTCGACGACTGGGACGAGGTGTGGACCGACGCGCAGCGGGCCTGCGCGGCGGCCTGCCCGCTATGCGCGCGGCTGCGGCGCTGGCTGCGGCCGGTCTGGGGGCTGCGGCTGCCGGCCGGCGACTATGCCCACAACGACCTGAATCTGTCCAACGTCCTGACCGAAGGGTCGACGGTCACCGGCGTGGTCGACTGGGATGAGTTCGGCCTGGGCAGCCGCGCGCTGGATCTGGTCGCGCTCGCGCTGGACTGCGAGCGGCGCGGCGATAGCGCCGCCGCGGACCGCCTGCTGGCCCGGGCGGCGCAGGTAGCCGGCCGCGACGGGCTGCGCTGCCTGCTCAGCTACCGGGCGATCGGCGGGCTCGCCGTTTTCCGCCACGAGCGGCAGGCGTACAGGAGTTCCCTCGGGGATGAGTCGTGCGCCGCGGTCTCGGCCATCCTCGGCCGGCTGCCGGACCCGGCCTGAACCCGGCCTACGCCGCGCCTTCGCCCGCACCGTCGGCCGTTTGGTGATTGAGGGCCGGGGGTAGAGGGCCCCGGCGCACCGCGGGAGTTCACCCTCAATGATGCTCGGAACGACCCTCGGCGCACGGCGATTCTCTTGGAGGGCGGCGATGGGGCAGATCCGGGTAGGCACGGCGGGATGGACCGACAAGTCGCTGATCGAATCAGGCTGGTACCCGTCCGGGGCCGGCGATCCGGAAAAGCGGCTGAGGTACTACGCGAGCCAGTTCCCGCTGGTCGAGGTGGACTCCACCTACTACGCGCTGCCCGCCGAGCGGACCGCCGCGGCCTGGGCGCAGCGAACGCCGGACGGGTTTACCTTCAACATCAAGGCGTTCAGCCTGTTCACCCAGCACCCCACCCCGGTCCGGATGCTGCCCGCCGACCTGCGGGAGGCCGCGGGCAAGGCGGGCAAGGACCGGGTCTACCTCAAGGACGTCGACCCGGAAGTGACCGCCGAGGCCTGGGACCGGTTCTTCGCGGCGCTTGAGCCGCTGCGCAAGGCGGGCAAGCTCGGCGCGATCCTGCTGCAGTTCCCGCCCTGGTTCCCGATCGGCCGCGCGAACAAGGACTACATCGTGGCCTGCGCCGAGCGCGCCGCGCCGCGCCGGGTCTGCGTGGAGTTCCGCAACCACACCTGGATGACCGACGACAACCAGAAAGAGACGCTCGGTTTCCTGTCCGCCAACCAGCTGCCGTACGTGTGCGTGGACGAACCGCAGGGCTACTCGAACTCCATCCCCCCGGTGCTGGCCGTCACCAGCGACCTGGCCGTCATCCGGCTGCACGGCCACTCTGACCACTGGGAGAGCAAGGACATCCAGGAGCGGTTCCGCTACCGCTACGACGGCAAGGAGCTGAAGGAGTGGGCGGGCAACGCCGAACGGCTGGCCGAGGACGCCGCCGAGACCCACGTGGTGTTCAACAACTGCTACCGCGACTACGCGCACGTCAACGCCCAGCAGCTGGCCGGGCTGGTCAGTTAGCGGAAGCCCGCCCGCGGGTCAGTAGTACCAGGGGAACTTCTGCCAGTCCGGTTCGCGCTTCTCCAGGAACGAGTCCCGGCCCTCGGCCGCTTCGTCGGTCATATAGGCGAGCCTGGTGGCCTCGCCCGCGAAGATCTGCTGCCCCACGAGCCCGTCGTCGATGGCGTTGAACGCGTACTTCAGCATCCGCTGGGAGGTGGGGCTCTTGCCGTTGATCTTCGCCGCCCAGTCCAGTGCCGTGCTCTCCAGCTCGGCGTGCGGCACCACCGCGTTGACCGTGCCCATCCGGTGCCCCGCCTCCGCGTCGTAGGTGTCGCCCAGGAAGAAGATCTCGCGGGCGAACTTCTGGCCGACCTGGCGGGCCAGGTAGGCCGAGCCGAACCCGCCGTCGAAGCTGGCCACGTCGGCGTCGGTCTGCTTGAACCGCGCGTGCTCGCGGCTGGCCAGGGTCAGGTCGCAGACGACGTGCAGGCTGTGCCCGCCGCCCGCGGCCCAGCCGGGCACCACGCAGATGACGACCTTGGGCATGAACCGGATGAGCCGCTGCACCTCGAGGATGTGCAGCCGCCCGCTGCGGGCCGGGTCGATGGTCTCGCCCGTCTCCCCTTCGGCGTACCGGTAGCCGTCCCGGCCGCGGATCCGCTGGTCGCCGCCGGAGCAGAAGGCCCACCCGCCGTCCTTCGGCGAGGGGCCGTTGCCGGTCAGCAGCACGCAGCCGACGTCGGAGGACATCCGGGCGTGGTCGAGCGCGGTGTACAGCTCGTCCACCGTGTGCGGGCGGAAGGCGTTGCGGATCTCGGGCCGGTTGAACGCCACCCGGACGGTGCCGGAGTCCACCGCGCGGTGGTAGGTGATGTCGGTGAAGGAAAACCCCTTGACCGCGCGCCAGCGGTCCGGATCGAAGATCTCAGAAACCATGGGCCCCATTGTGGCCGACCCGGTGCCGCCGCCGGTGGCCAGGTGACCGGGTCGGCTAACGCCGTCAGCTGATGCTGGTGAGCCGGGTGACGTCATCGCCGGGCAGCTCGCCGTCGACCACCGCGCGCACGCTGATCTCCGGCAGTTCCACGGGGCCGCCGTAGCTGGACAGGAACGCGGTGTCGGCCGCGTCCCGGCCCGAGGCGATGCGCAGCAGGGTGCTGCGCGGCGCGAGGGTGGTGGCGTCGACCACTCGCCAGTGGCCGTCCACCGCGGCCTCGGCGACCGCGTGGAAGTCCATCGGGTTAAGGCCGGGCGCGTAGACCGCCGCCAGCCGGGCCGGCACGTCCAGCCCCCGCAGCAGCGCGATGACCAGGTGCGCGTAGTCGCGGCATACCCCCTGCCGGGCCAGCAGGGTGTCCACCGCGCCGTCGGTCGGCCCGCTGCTGCCCGGCACGTAGCTCAGCCGGGTGCCGACCCACGACGAGACGGCGGCCAGCAGTTCGGCCGGGGTGCTGATGCCCGCGAACTCCGAGCGCGCGACCGCGGTCAGCCGGTCCGACTCGGCGTAGCGGCTCGGCCGCAGGTAGATGACGCGGTCGGCCTCCGTTACCGCCTCCTCGGCGGCCCGGCCGGTGACGGTGGCCGCGTAGTCGATGACCACCCGCCCCGGCTCCAGTGTCAGCAGGTGCGTGCGCCCCTCACCGGGAAACACCGTCTCCGCGGCCGATAGCGGCGCGCCCTCGCGGGTGATGGTGAGCGACTCGGCGATCCCGGCACCCGGCATATCCGATACCGCCACCTTGAGGATCGTCGAGGCCGTCTGCCGGACGTCGAGTACCAGATGAGCACTGACGCGGCGGGTGAGGTCTGGCACCCCCCTAGTATCCCGGCCACGGTCTCCCGTCAGACCCCGGGCCGGCCAAGGGCAGCCGGGAGACCGTGGCTGCACGTGTGATCGGGGCGGCTGGGGGAAGAGGCGGACCATGCCAGGAATCAGTGCGCGGGCGTGCCACCCGGATGGGCGGCTGCGCCAGGTCGCGGCGTGGGCCGCCGCCGCCGCCGTCTACGGTGCGGCGCAGGGCCTGTCGGCCTGGGCCGCCCAGTATGCCCGCGGCCGCGGTACCAGGCCGCAGTATGAGGAGTTCGAACGGCCGGCGTTCGCGCCGCCCGGCGCCGTGTTCCCCGTCGTCTGGTCGGCGCTGAACCTGACCACGGCGACGTCCGCCTGGCTGGTGTGGCGGGCAGGCCGGGCAGCGCCACAGCGGCGGGCAGCCCTGGAATGGTGGGCGCTGTCCGTGCTCGTCCGCAGCGGTTACGTACCGCTGGCATTTGGCGGCCGCCGGCTCTGGGCGGCCACCGCCGACTCCGCGCTGCTGTGCGTTGTCATGGCGCGCTACGCGGCGCTGGCCCGGCGGGTCGATCAGCCCGCTGCCGCCCTGGCAGTTCCGGAGATCGCGTGGACCGCGTTCGCGACCGTACTGAGCGCGGCGGTCGCCGCCAAGAACGCGGACCGGTTAGCCCGCAGGCGTTACCCGGCTCAGCTCCAGTCGTTGACCAGGACCGCCGCTCCGTCGAACACGCCGGCCTTCAGATCCCGCAGCGCCTGCTGCGCCTGCGACATGGGATAGGCGTGCGTGATGGCGCGCACCCCGTGCTCGGCGGCCAGCGCCAGGAACTCGCGGCCCTGCTCACGGGTATTAGACGTAACGCTGCGTATCTCCTTCTCGTAGAACAGCTCGTGCTCGTAGTTCAGCGGCGGGGTGTCGGACAGGTGGATCCCGGCGATCGACAGGATTCCGCCGCGGTCGAGCGCGCGCATCGCCACCGGCACCAGGTCACCCACCGGGGCGAAGAGAATGGCGCTGTCCAGCGGCTCCGGCGGATCGTCGTACGCGCCCGCCGCCGACGCCGCGCCGAGCTCGAGCGCGAGCTGCCGGTCGGCCGCGCCCCGGGTGAGCACGTGCACGGTCGCGCCCTCGGCCAGCGCGAGCTGTGCGCACAGGTGCGCGCTGCCGCCGAACCCGTACAGCCCGAGCCGCCCGCCGCGGGGGAGCGAGGCGCGCAGCAGGGCGTGGTAACCGATGATCCCGGCGCACAGCAACGGTGACAGCTCGATGTCGGCCACGCCGCCCGGCAGCGGGTAGGCGTAGGCGGCCGGCACCGTGGTGTACTCGGCGTACCCGCCATCGGCGTCCCAGCCGGTGTAGAGCGAGTACGGGCAGAGGTTCTCCCGGTCGCTCCGGCAGTACCGGCAGGCTCCGTCGGTGTGCCGCAGCCAGGCGACGCCGACCCGGTCACCCACGGCGTAGCCGTGCACGCCCTCGCCCAGCGCCGCGACGGTGCCGACGACCTCATGCCCCGGGGTGACCTGGTCCCGGTGCACCGGGAGATCGCCCTCGCTGACGTGCAGGTCGGTGCGGCACACCCCGCAGGTGCGCACGTGCACTAGCAGTTCGCCGCCCGCCGGTTCCGGCACCGGCCTCTCCTCGCAGCTCAGCGGCCCGGTCTCGATGGGCCCGGGGCTGCGCACCACCCACGCGCGCATCGTCAGAGAGTTCTCCGTGCTCACATTCGCTCCATTCCGCGTCTGCCGCCTCTACCAGGCTTCGTCCCCCCGGAAGGGGGCGCCCCAACCGCCCGCGTGCGCGCCGGCCGCGCATAGTGCGGCATCCTTAGTGTCATGCCGCCCGCTGCTGACCTGCCGTTGCCGCCCCCCAGGGACCCTGGAGGCCCGTACCGAATCTGCTGCGTCTGCCTCGGGAACATCTGCCGGTCACCGATGGCCGAGGCCGTGCTCCGCGCCCAGATCGCGCGGGCGGGCCTGGACAAGCGCGTCCAGGTGGACAGCGCGGGCACCGGCGACTGGCACGTCGGTGACCGGATGGACCGCAAGGCCAGCACCGAGCTCAAGCGCAACGGCTACGACGGCGAATCCCACCGCGCCCGCCAGTTCCGCCCATCCTGGCTGGCCGGACGCGACCTCATTCTCGCCATGGACACCGCCAACCTCCGCGACCTGCGCGCCCTCGCCCCCGGCGGCGAAGCCGGCCGGGTCAGGCTGTTCGGCGAGATCGGCGGCCTGGGCGGCATCGACGTCCCCGACCCCTACTACGGCGACCAGGCCGACTTCGCCCGCGTCCTGGCGATGCTCGAATCCGGCATGGGGCACCTAGCAGAGCTCCTCGCGGCAGATCCGGAAATCAAAAACCGATCATCCTGAACGCACGCCCCTTACTCTCCACCCGCCACGATTCCCCGCCTAGCGGTGAACGGCGCCCGCGCCGCATCGCCCGCGCCCACGCCGCATCGCCCGCGCCCGCGCCGCTCGCGGGCGTGCGTCGCCCGCGCCCGCGCCGCATCGCCCGCGCCCGGACCGCTCGCGGGCCTGCAGCGAGCAGCTTGGGGCCTTAGTTGCACGCCACAATGGACGATATATGGTGCTTTGTCGCTTATCTACCATGCAACTAAGGCCCCAAGCCATTAAGAGTCTCGGAAAAACGACGGCCGGTTATGCTGCGACTCAGTCGGAGAGCGGGTCGTCCGGGTCGTCGGACGCGAGCATGGCGTCGGGGGAGAGCGGGAGCCGGACCTGGAAGTCGGCGCCGTGGCCGGGGGAGGTGCGGACCGAGACGGTGCCGCCGTGCGCGTTGACCAGGCCCGCCACGATCGCCAGGCCGAGGCCGGTGCCGCCGGAGGCGCGGTTCCTGGCCGCGTCGGCCCGGTAGAACCGCTCGAACACCCGCTGGGCCTGCTCCGGGGGCATTCCCGGGCCGTCGTCCTCGACGTCGAGGACCACGGCCGGCACCGGCTCCGCCTGCGGCTTTTCCAGCGTGCCGGAGGCGATCTTCACCCGCACCGGCGCCCCCGCCGGGGTGTGCGTGATCGCGTTGTTGACCAGGTTCCCGAGCACCTGCCGCAGCCGCGGCTCGTCCCCGTCCACCAGGAACGCGGTGCCAGGCGCGACGATCAGGTCGATCGGCCGGCCGGGGGAGACGATCCGGGCGTCCTGCACGGCGTCGGCCGCCACCGTGAGCAGGTCAACCGGGGCGATGTTGAGCGGCCGCTGCTGGTCAAGCCGGGCCAGCGTGAGCAGGTCCTCGACCAGCAGGCCCATCCGGGTGGCCTCGGCCTCGACCCGGCCGATGAGATGGTCGAGATCGGCTGGGGACATCCCGTCGTCGGCCGGCCCGCTGGTGAAGACGTCGTCGGCTGGTCCGGGGACCAACGCGTCCGTTCGGGATGACTGATCTTCAGCCCCGCCGCTAAAGCCGGTATCACCAACACCGGATGCGGTCCCGGCGCTGCCTGCCCCGCCGCCGAAGCTTGTTCCGCCGCCTGCTGCCGCACCGGCGCTGCCGGCCGTACCGACCCCGGCACCGGCTCGGCGGCCGGCCGCGCCGCCGCGCATGCGGTAGTGCGCGGCGAAGCCGCGAATGGTCGTCAGCGGCGTGCGCAGCTCATGCGACGCGTCGGCGATGAACCGGCGCATCCGCTCCTCGGATTCGTGCGCGGCCTGCTCCGACTCCTGCTGGGCATGGAACGCCCGCTCGATCTGCGCCAGCATCGCGTTCAGTGACCGGCCAAGCGAGCCGACCTCGGTGCGCGGATCGGCCTCGGGAATGCGGTGGTCCAGGTGGCCCTGCGCGATCTGGCCGGCGGTCAGCTCAATGTCGTCCAGCGCACGCAGGTTGGCCCGGACGACCCCGACGCCGACGACCGCGAGCACGATCACGATTGCCAGACCGACGGCCAGGTCGAAGAGCACCAGGCGCATGGTCAGGGCGTTGATATTACCGATGTCTTCCCCGACCACCAGGATCACTTTTGTGTTTGTACCCGTGATGCCAAAGGTCTCGGCCGTGACGCGCCAGGTGTTTGGCCCCGATTGCGCGGGAGCCGAGAAGATCGGCGCGATGTCACCGGCGTCCGCTCCGCTCCACAGGCCACTCGTTGGCAGCCGCGGGAGTGGATCCGTGTTGCCGAACCCGAAGTTGGATGTGGACCAGGTGAGCTGTTGCCCTGGTACTTGGATCCCCACGACGATGTTGGACTTCGTCGTTGTGGCGGTCCCTAGGGGGATGTTGCTGTTCTGCACTACGTTCTGCGCCTGGCCGCCGGTCAGGGCAGTCTCAAGGTCCCCGTCGTGCTGCCTGATCAGCGATTCCCGCGCGATGTAGGTGCTCGCCACGCCAATAGCCGCGAGCGCCATGATCACCAGACAGAGAAGGGCTACGACCAGCTTCGTCCGCAGCGGCGTACGCTCGGACAGCCGCCGCAACGCCCCCCGCTTAGGCCGGCTGTCGGTGTCGCTGCGGGGGCGCCAGGGAGGATCCGGTGCCTCCTTGTCGAGGATGTCCGGTCCAGACATGGTGGTCACCTACGACGAAGGCAGCCGCAGCACGTACCCCACACCGCGCAGGGTGTGGATGAGCCGCGGCTCCTTGGTGTCGACCTTGCGCCGCAGGACGGAAACGTAGGACTCGACGATCCCGGTGTCGCCGCGGAAGTCGTAGTCCCAGACGTGGTCGAGTATCTGCATCTTGGACAGCACCCGGTTGGCGTTGGACATGAAGTACCGCAGCAGCTTGAACTCGGTCGGCGAGAGCTGCACCTGCGTGCCGCCCCGCCAGACCTCGTGGCTCTCCTCGTCCAGCTCAAGGTCGGCGAACTTCAGCCGGGGGGTCGGCTCGACCCCGTCGCCGCGGGTCCGCCGCAGCACCGCCTTGATCCGCGCGATGACCTCTTCCAGCGAGAACGGCTTGGTGACGTAGTCGTCGCCGCCCAGGGTCAGGCCGCGGATCTTGTCGTCCGTGCCGTCGCGGGCCGTCAGGAACACAACCGGAATCCGCGCACCGCCGCCACGCAGACGGCGAATCACATCAAAACCATCCATATCGGGCAGCATGACATCGAGCACAATGAGGTCAGGCCGGTGACGCTGCGCGGCCTGGACCGCCTCGGTGCCACCGGACGCGGTGATCACCTCAAAGCCAGCGTAACGAAGAGACGCCGAGAGGAGCTCCAGAATATTCGGCTCGTCCTCGACGACGAGCAGCCGCGCTTCGGCTTGCGGCCGCGCTTCGGCGATCGACGTGTTCATGATCTTCATCCTCGCGCCTATATCTGAGGGCAACCTGAACGTTTCCTCGGGGAAGGCTGCTTTCCTCCCAGGGTACGCTCCGCGGCAGCCGCCTGGATCACGACCACTCCCGCAAGGCAAAATCAAAAACCATTCCGCCGGACGCAAACGTGGCTTCTCGCGTCCCGCCCGGCGTCCTCTGGCGGGTCTTAAGACGTGCGGGGTGCCCGGTTCTCGAGCCAGTGGGCGATGGCGGCCGGCCGGGTGTGCACGCCGAGCTTGGAGTAGATCCGACGGACGTGATTCTTGACCGTTTTCTCGGCGAGAAACAGGTGAGCCGCGATCTCGCCGTTGGTATGACCTCCGGCGATCAGCGACATGACCTCGATCTCGCGCGTTGACAGGCCGAGGCTAGCCTCCTCATCAACCTGTGCGCGGCTCATGAGACCTCCGGTTAAGTCAGTTCGCGCCGCGCCAGACAGGGGACGTCCGCGCACGCCGGGATAGCGCACGCTAACGACGCCGCAGCACCGCCGCGTCACGGTGTCAAGACCTACCTTTACCCGTACAGATACACCAAAAAGGCGTCACTCAAACCCACCGTCCGCTCCTGTCAGCTACGCCATCGCCAGCTTCTGTTGGTGTGGATGGTGTAGCTGACAGGACCAGAATCGGGTCGATGGGGTAGCCGGCAGGCCCTGGTGCTCAGCCGACCTGGGTGCCGTCGAGCAGCCCGGCCGGGACCTTGTTGCCCTGCTTGAGCGCGTTGAAGAGCTGGAGTGCCTCGGACCGGTTCCACTCCACGGCGTCGCCCGCGCCGGTCTGGAGGTTGGCATTGGCGATCGGCACGGTGCCGGTCTGCGGATTGCGCAGCGCGAACGCCGCCTGGAGGAGGTCGTACAGGCTGGTGCCCTTGTCCACCGCGATGGCGCTGGCCGCGGTGGACGCGAACGGGAGCGCGGTGAACGGGTTCAGGTACACACCCGGGCTGGTTGCCTTGCTCAGCAGGGCGGACAGGAAGGCCCGCTGGTCCTGGATGCGCTGCAGGTCGGAGGTGGCGAACGAGTGCCGGTCGCGAACGAAGGCGATCGCCTGGGTGCCGCTGAGGTTGTGGCAGCCGGCCGCGAGGCCCTTGAAGCCCGAGTCCCCCGTTGGGTCGGCCGGGACCGCCGTCTTGACGCAGAACCGCACCCCGCCGACCGCGCCGACCACGTTGGCCAGGCCGCCGAAGCCGATGCCCATGTAGTGGTCGATGCGTAGCCCGGTGACGGACTCGACCGTAGCAACCAGCAGCGACGGGCCGCCGAAAGCCAGCGCGGCGTTGATCTTGTTGTAACCGTGCCCGGGGATGGGCACGTAGGAGTCACGGGGAATGCTGATCAGCACTGGCCTGCCCGTACCCATGTGCAGCAGCATCAGCGAGTCGGACGCGTCGGCCCCCTCCGAGCCCAGGTGCAACTGGTCCTGTTGGGTGCGGCTGATCCCGGTGCGCTGGTCCGACCCTGCGATCAGCCAGTTGGTGCCGGCCGACGTCCCGCTGAAGGCGGGCATCGCGACCGTCTTGTTCAGCTTGCCGTTGACCCAGAAGTAGGTTCCGGCCGTGCCCGCGATGACCAGCAGGATGACAACGCCGATGACCAGCGCGATCCGCCGTCCGTGACGGCCCGGCTGGCCCCAGAAGCGCCAGGTCCGGCCGCTTCCCCCGCCGCCGCGTCGCGGCGTGGCCGACGGTGCTCCCGGCGGCGAGATGAGCGGCGGCTGCGCGCCCCAGCTGCCTGCGCCCGCACCCGACCCGGACGGCGCGCCGTATCCGCCCGCACCCGATCGAGGGGTCGGCTGGAACGTCGGCTGCCTCGACGGCATCGAGACGGTTGCGTCGGCTGGCTCGGAGTTAGAGGGCGGGGCCTCCTGATACCAGCTCTGCCAGGGGTCGTTCTCGCTCATTTTTGCTGTCCCTAGGGGGTCGCGGCGTTTCACGCGTGACCGCATCGAGTGTACCGGCGGTATTTACGTCAGTACGTAAGACGAATATTCGCAGATCCCGGTTGCGCCTAGCCCCGCAGTCGTGCGGGGTAACACCGACACCGGGGCCAGCGCTCTTCGTGATCTAACCGCGGCCAGGCCGGGTAGAGCTAACCACGGCAGGCCAGATATCCGACGGCTCGAGACGCATCAGGTCGTCTTTGCCCCAGTGCCGCTCCGGCTCGGCCACGAGGCGGCGGGCGTGCCGGAACCGGGCCGCTTCCAGCAAGTTCCGGACGCTGCGGGCGTTAGCGAACCCGGGCTGGCCCATCTCCAGCGACAGGTAGTCGCGGAACGCCTCCCTCGCCTCGGGCGACAGGTAGTAGGACGACCGGTCCAGCATCAGCCCCCCGATCTCGAGCAGCTCATCGACCTCGTACGGGGCGAAGTCGAGGTGGTGGGCGACGCGGGATCTCATGCCCGGGTTGGACTCGAAGAAGAGATCCATCCGGTCCTTGTAGCCGGCCAGGATCACCACCAGACTGTCCCGCTGGTTCTCCATCACCTGCAGCAGGATGTCGATGCACTCCTGGCCGTAGTCCTTCGAGTCCTGGGTCCTGAACAGGGTGTAGGCCTCGTCGATGAACAGCACGCCGCCCATCGCGCGGGTGAGGACCGAGTGGGTCTTCGGCGCGGTCTGCCCGATGTACTCACCCACCAGGTCATCGCGCATGGCGTGCACGACGTGATCTCTCTCTAGGTAGCCAAGCCGGTGCAGCAGGTCGGCCATCATCAGCGCGACCGTGGTCTTCCCGGTTCCGGGAGCCCCGGTGAAGCACATGTGCAGGGTCGGGCGGGACGCGGAGAGCTCGAACCGCTGCCGTGCCCGGTCGACCAGCAGCAGCGAACCGATCTGCCTGGCCTTCAGCTTCACCGGGTTGAGCCCGATCAGCTGGCTGTCCAAGGTGGCGAACAGGTCATCGATGCCCGCCGCCTGCCACTCAGCGGCGAGGGTGATAGTGCCGTCCGGTGCGATCGCCTCGCCCGGCCGGCGAGCCGAGCGGCTCCGGGCGGGTTTCGCCGCGGCCGCGGCGGGAGCGGACGGAAGCCGGATGCTGCTGGCCGCCGGAGCTGCCGTGCGCCGGACGCGGGTAGCCGAAGGGGCTGCCGGGAAACGGGTGCGGGCTCCGGGCATCCGCCGGGTGATAACGGGCGGAAGGATGGGTGTGTAGTCCCGGCGCAGGCCTGGATCGAACGTCGGCGCCGAGTCCGGGTAGATGCCGCGCGAGGTGAGGTTGTCCGGAGTCGTCTGGCGCCAGCTGTCCCAGATGAACGCGAGCAGCACCACGAGGAAGCCAATGGCGCAGAGGACGACCACGAACAGCACGTGGCTCAGCAGCAGCCAGGCCGCCAGCAAAGCACCTGCGACGAGCAGGAGCAGGACGAACCCCGTATAGCGCAGACGTGCGGTCCTCATAACACCGGCAACCGTAGCCGGGCGGCCAACCACAGGTCAATTTCGGGCCCCCCGGCGCCGGCCGGAGCGTTCGGGATCGGGCCCAGGCAAGCGGAAGGCCCGGGCTTTTGATGGAGCCTAGGCCTTCTTCCCGCGGTTACTTTGGGGTGAGTGACGGGACTTGAACCCGCGGCATCCAGGACCACAACCTGGCGCTCTACCAGCTGAGCTACACCCACCATGAACCTTCGCCAGAAGGCTGACACGAGTATAGCGGTCTCCCGCGGTGCCTACGAACGGGTTACGCGCTAGCCGGCTTGACGTTCGCGAACCGGGCGGCGATCTCCCGCGCGTGCGCCGAGTCGGGCCCCGGATGGGGGACGAACACGGCCTCCCGGTAGTACCGCAGCTCCTGCACCGACTCGGTGATGTCGGCCAGCGCCCGGTGCCCGCCTTGCTTCTTCGGCGAGGCGAAGTACGCCCGCGGGTACCAGCGCCGGGCCAGCTCCTTGACCGAGGAGACGTCGATCATCCGGTAGTGCAGCCAGGCGTCGAGCTCGGGCATGTCGCGGGCGATGAACCAGCGGTCGGTGGCGATCGAGTTGCCGCACAGCGGCGCCTTGCGCGGCTCGCGCACGTGATGCTTGACGTAGCTGAGCACGGCGTCGGCCGCCTCGCCCAGCGCCATCCCGCCGGAGAGGTCGTTGAGCAGGCCCGACTTGGTGTGCATGTCGCGCACCACGTCACTCATCTGGTCAACGGCCTCGGCCGGGGGCTTGATGACCAGGTCGATCCCGCCGTCGAGCAGGTTGAGCTCCGGGTCGGTCACCACGCACGCGATCTCGATCAGCGCGTCCCGCTCGATATCGAGCCCGGTCATCTCGCAGTCGATCCACACCAGCCGGTCGTTCATCCAACCAAGATTAAAGGCAAAAACCATCATCCCGAACGGTCCCGTGCTTCACCGCCCCCGAACGCGCTGGTTCAGGCGGGGATTGGGAGCGCGGCCGCGGCGAGCGAGGCTGACAGGTCCCTGGTGCTGCTGCGCATCGCCAGCCCGTGGTGTGACCCGTTGCCGGTGAGCCGGTGGATGTCGATCGCGCCGGGGCCGACGTGGCCGCACCCGGGGACCTGCGACGCACCGAAGTGGCCGCCGCGGGCCCAGGCCGCGCGGCTGCTAATGCCGCCGGGTCTGCCGCTGGCCTTGCCGTCCGCGGTCCAGCTGGCGGGCGGTCCGTCCGGCCAGCGGCGGGCGACGCCCCAGGAGTCGAGCCAGCTCATGATCGCCTCAACGCCGATCAGCGGGCCGTTGGTGAATGGCTCGGAGGCGAAGGCGAGCACGCCGATCTGCACGCAGACCCGCCCCTCGGCGTTCACGTTCTCTGGCCGCCGCCGTACCCGGTTGGGCACCCAGTCGAGCCGGTCCGGTGCGCCGAGCGCGCGGCCGGCCCGCAGCACCGAGATCAGCTGCGCGATCTCCCCGGTCAGGGGGTCCCAGATCAGATGGCAAGGGCGGAGTTCGCCGGCCAGCCGCTGCGCGGCCGACTGCACCGAGACGGCACCGGCCAGGCTGCCCAGGGTGAGCCAGGCCGCTCGCGGGGCTCCGCCGCCGAGGGGCCCTCCGTCCGCTTCCGACCGGATGCGCCTAGCCTCCGGCATCCATGCGTGTGCCATGGCGCCGCTCCCCTCCCAGGTAACCAATAAGGGGTCTAGACCTTACGGTCAATAGACCTCTCCTCCCTGCTTACGCCCGCAGGTGGGATTAGTCCAGAGGGGTCCGCCGAATCCGGCCCGGTTACTCCGAAGTCGGGAGGAAGCGACAAGCGTTGCCGGTCACTTACCGTACGTGACGAACGGCGTTATCGACCGGGCGTTACTGCCTCGACACGGTCTGTGCGTTGAAGTACGCGGTAGAAGGCGTCCGCCAGAGCATGGCGATCGCGCCCACACCCGCCGCCCACAACGCGATGGTGAGGAGAAGGAAGACGATGACGGCGCCGTTGATGATCGTCCCGCCGTTCAGCGAAGAGATGATCTCGTAGAGCTGGAGGGTTGAGATGCCGAACAGCACCGACGCGACGATGCGCGCCCATTTCTGCCCAGCGCGGTTGAACCGGGCCATCAGCAACCAGAGCAGCACGTAGACGATGTAAGAGACAAGCGTGCCGATGACGTCGGCCGCCACCCCTGAGGACGAGAGCGGTTTCCCGGTCTTGACGTCGATGGAGTTTCTGCTCGCGATCGCTACTATGACCATGAACAAGCCGAACGCAACGGTGACGGCGGCGCCGGCCAGCATGAACCTGACCGCCTTGCGCATCGTCGCGGGCAGACCCGGGTCGTCGGGAGCACCGCCGGACAGCTTCGTCTCAATGCTGGCGAAGCGGGTGCTGCCGCCTGGTGTGGAAGAGTTGAACATGGGCTGCCCTAACGTAAACGCGCTGACTGACGAAGCATAGTGCGCTGATGCGCGAAGTACCGCGCCGGCCGCCACGGACAGCTACTAGTCTGCCGGCGGCCGATGCCCTATTCTGTCCTAGCTTCCTTAGTATTGCCGGAAACTCGTGCGACGGCACTGAGCGCGATATCATTTCCAGCGTCATGGCCGCACGCACTTGCGCATAGCTCGTGCAAACGTGTTTGCATCTGTGGCCCGGCGAAGGACGTGCTGGTGAACGGGGATAGCCGGCCCGTTGGAACGCCTTGAGAGGGGACTGCGTTGACAGCAAGTGCGCCTGGGGGTGCGGCTCCGGCCGGCGGCCCAACGGTGCTCCGCATGCTGCTCGGCGCCCAGCTACGCAGACTCCGCGAGTCGGCTGGCATCACCCGGGACGACGCGGGCTACAACATCCGGGCCTCCGGGTCCAAGATCAGCCGGCTGGAGCTCGGCCGCGTCTCGTTCAAGGAACGCGACGTAAACGACCTGCTCGAGCTGTACGGCGTCACCGACCCGACCGAGCGCGAGAAGCTTATCCAGCTCACCCGGGAAGCCAACGCGACCCCCTGGTACCAGAAGTTTCAGGACGTGGTGCCCGACTGGTTCCACGTCTTCGTCGGGCTTGAGGAAGCCGCGCAGCTCATCCGTGTGTACGAGGTCCAGTTCGTGCCCGGCCTGCTGCAGACCCAGGATTACGCGCGGGCGGTCATCCAGCAGGGTTCCCCCGGCCTGGACGCGGATGAAGTTGAGCGGCGCGTGCAGCTCCGGGTCGGCCGCCAGCAGCTGCTCAGCCGCGATAACCCGCCGCGGTTCTGGGCGATCGTCGACGAGGCGGCGCTGCGCCGCCCGATGGGCGGCCGGGACGTGCACGTGGCGCAGATCGAGCGGCTGATGGACGTGATCGGCGAGCCGAACATCACGCTGCAGGTCATGCCGTTCAAATACGGCGGCCACGCGGCCGAGGGCGGCCCGTTCATGATCATGCGGTTCCCCGAGACGGACCTGCCCGACATCGTCTACATGGAGTACCTGACCGGCGCGCACTACATCGACAAGGAAGAGGAAGTCGAGCGGTACGCTGCGGTGATGGAACGGCTCTCGGTGGCGGGCACGTCACCCGACCGGACCAGGGAGATCCTGGCCGGGATGCTGAAGGAGATCTGAGAGGCCATGGCCGACGGGGTCTACAACGGAATGCCGGCGGGTGACCTGCCCGACCTGACGTGGCGGCTCGCGGGCGCGGCGGACGCCGGCGTGGAGATGGCCAGGCTGCCCGACGGGCAGATCGCGGTGCGCAACGCCACCGACCCGGGCGGCCCGGCGCTTATCTACACCCGCGCCGAGATCGAGGCGCTGATCGGCGGCGCGCAGGACGGCGATTTCGACGCGCTGTTGTCCTGATGGCCCGATGGCAAAGAGCGCCATCTTATCGGGCCATCAGGACAACAGCGCAGTATCTTCCGGGGGCGCGGACTTCCAGCATGGGGGGCACCCGCCCCCCATCCCCCCTGGCCCCCGTACCCCCCGATGTCCGCGCTGGCGCGCGGACGAGCCGTCTAAGGCGGGTCAGCCGTCTAAGATTGCAGCGGACGATCGGGAGCGCTAGTGAAATCCGATAGTGCGGAACTGTCCGCTGAGGGCGGAAGCCGGGAAGATCCAAACCGGTTTGCCCGAACGGTCGCGTGGCTTCGCCTAACCCGGCCCGAGGACGCCCCGGAGCTGTCCCGCCGGGACCGCGTGCTGCTCCGCTGGGAGATCATTGCCGTCTTCTCGGTGTCGCTCGGTGCCAGCGGCCTGTACGCGTTCATCTCGCTCATCGGGTCGCTGACCGCGTCGGTGTCGCTGCACTCGCAGCAGGTGACGCTGAACGGCTCACAGGCACCCGGCCGTCCCCTGCTCGACCTGTTCCTTCAGCTGGACTCGCTCCTCAGCGGCGTCGCGCCGGTGCTGCTGGCGGTCTATCTGCTCTTTCGCGCGGGCGACTGGTCCTCGATCGGCTTGAACTGGTCGCAGCCGGGGCGCGACTTCCTGCGCGGGGCGGCGCTCGCCGCCCTGATCGGCTTCAGCGGGCTGGGGCTGTACTTCATCGCCTACAAGTCCGGTATCGCGGTGAACGTCGTGGCCGAGAGCCTGCCCGACATCTGGTGGCGCTTCCCGGTCCTGATCCTGTCCGCGTTCCAGAACGGCCTGCTGGAAGAGGTCCTGGTCACCGGGTACCTGCTGACCCGGCTGCGCAAGCTCGGGGTGAACCCGGTCGCGGCGGTGGCGATCAGCGCGACCCTGCGTGGCTCGTACCACCTATACCAGGGGTTCGGCGGGTTCATCGGCAACGCGATCATGGGCGTGATCTTCGGCGTGCTGTTCCTGCGCTGGCGCCGGGTGGGCCCGATGATCATCGCGCATACCCTGATCGACGCGGTGGCCTTCATTGGGTACGCGCTGCTCGTCGGCCACGTGTCCTGGTTGCCCTAAAATCGGGTCACACCAGTCACATTCTTAAGAAATAGCTCAGAGAGAGTTCCGTGGCCACCGATTCAGTTGTCAGTGCTTCCGGGAAAGCGGGGTCGCGCGCATCGGCGCCGGGCGCGCCCGGGAGCGAGGGCGCCAGGCGGGCGCTCGCCGCGCTGCAGGCCTTCTCGCCGCACCGGCACACGCTCACCGCGCGTGAGCTGTCCGAGATCACGTCAATTCCGCTGCCCAGCATGTACCGCTATATTGCGCTATTGCGTGACACAGGGCTGCTGATCGGCGATGCCCACGGCGCCTACCGTCTCTCCCCGCAGCTGATCTCGCTGGCTAGGGCGGCCGAGGCCGCCGAGCCGCCCACTGAAACGTCTTAAGTTCTCCCTCTGAAACGTCTTAACTTCCGCTGGAGCATTCATAGAGTTCTTTGCACGTTACATAGACCGTATTGGGCCGTTATCCTGCCCGCATGCCGGATTTCCAGAGTTCAGCCGAACTGTCCCCGGGGATTCCGGGTACGAGCATCGACCCAGCCTCATTGACGGTGGCTGATCTGGGTCGGGCGATGGCCGACGGGAGTCTCACCGCCGTCGCCCTGACCCAGCACTACCTGGACCGCATCGCGGACCTGAACCCGTTGCTGAACGCGGTGATCGCGGTTCTGCCCGACGCCCTGGAGCAGGCCGAGGCGAGCGATGCCGCGCGGCTGGCGGGCGGGCCGCGCCGGGTCCTCGAGGGAATCCCGATCCTGGTCAAGGACAACGTGCAGGTCGCGGGGGCGCCGACCACGGCCGGCTCGCCGGCGCTGCTGCCGGTGCAGTCACCCGACGCGTTCCTCATCTCCCGGCTGCGCGCGGCGGGCGCGGTCATCCTGGCCAAGGCGAACCTGTCGGAGTGGGCCAACTTCCGTTCCACCGGGTCCAGCAGCGGCTGGTCGACCGTGGGCGGGCAGACCGCCAATCCCTACGCGCTTGACCGCAACCCGTCCGGGTCGAGCTCGGGGTCGGCGGCCGGCGTCTCCGCCGGGCTCGCGCCGCTGGCGGTCGGCACCGAGACGGACGGCTCGATCGTTTCCCCGTCCAGCGCCTGCGGTGTGGTGGGGATCAAGCCGACCGCAGGCCTGGTGAGCAGGACCGGCATCGTGCCGCTCTCCCCGGTGCAGGACACCGCGGGCCCGATGGCCACGTCGGTCACCGACGCCGCGATCCTGCTCTCCGTGATGGCCGCCGCTGACCCCGCCGACCTGACCGTCCTCGGCATCCCGGACGACGATCATCCGGAGCGGTCCGGCGGCGGAACCGACTACACCGCGTTCCTCGACCCGGCGGCGCTTGAGGGCGCGCGGATCGGCATCTGGCGGGCCGCCTCCGCGGGCGCCGACGCGGTGACGGCGGCGCTGCTCGACCTGGCGGTGGACCAGTTGCGGGCGCTCGGCGCGGTGGTCATCGACCCGGTCGACCTGCCCGGCATCGACAAGGTCACCGAGCCTGAGTTCGACGCGCTGAACTATGAGTTCAAGCACGGCATCAACGCCTACCTCAAGTACCTGGCCCAGTTCGCGGACGGCAGCAACCAGGAGGTGCCCGGCACGCTCGCGGAGCTGATCCAGTTCAACGAGCACAACGCGGCGCGGGTGCTCTCCCGGTTCGGCCAGGAGATCTTCCTCGCGGCCGAGGCGACCAGCGGCGACCTGGCCGACCCGGTGTACCTGGAGCTGCGCCGGGCGGCCAACCGGCTGGCCGCCGGCGCGGTCGAGGCGCCCACGGTCGAGCACCGGCTGGACGCGATCTTCTCGCTGACCGCCAACCCGGCCTGGCTGACCGACTACGTCCTCGGCGACCACAACGTCTTCGGCACCTCCCGCCCGGGCGCGGTGACCGGCTGGCCGACAATAACCATCCCGTTCGGCTACGTCGCGAGCCTCCCGGTCGGCGTCTCGTTCCTCGGCCCGCACTGGACCGAGCCCCGCCTGCTGGCCCTCGCCTACGCCTTCGAGCAGGCCACCCAATCCCGCCGCGTGCCCGCCCTCCTGCCCACCATCCCCGGCCCCCGCTGACGTCGTCCGGTCACGCGCAGGCCTCATCCCGAACCCGGTCTCGGCTTTAGACTCAGATTTGCGGCTTGGAGGCTGAGCATGGGGTTCGGCCCGGCTGACCGTGACTGGATAGTCATCACCGGACGACCCGATGGCGGCCGCCAGGTCCAGCTCGCGGTCACCCATGGCGAGCATCTGATGGATATCTGGCAGGCCCTCGCGGCAACCGGCGCCACGCTCGGGTAATGCGCGGGCTAGTTCCCGTCAGTCCCACAGGACCCTTGCTCCTCGCTCCTTCCAGCACTTTGCATAGCCGCCGGACACTTCTTTGTCTTTACATACCTGCGGGACATTTTCGGGACCGAAAACGGGCTGATTTTGTCCGGGGGCTATGCAAAGTCGCCGGGCCACGCAGAGACCGCCCAGAGTCGGCTGAACGAAGGTTTCCTGGCCATTTAAGCGGAAGGAGGGTTCCTCGCCTTGCGAGGAGCCCTCCTTCGTGCCGAGAAGAAAGGGCGGTCAGGCGCCGGGCACCTTCGGGAGGTTGGCCAGGGCGGCGTCGATGCGGTTCTGGGGCAGGTCGAAGTCGGTCATGTCGCCCGACAGGTAGCGCTCGTAGGCGACCATGTCGAAGTGGCCGTGGCCGCACAGCGCGGTCAGGATCACCTTCTCCTCGCCGGTCTCGGCGCACCGCTTGGCCTCCTCGATCACCGCCGCGATCGCGTGTGACGGTTCGGGCGCCGGGAGGATGCCCTCGGCCCGCGCGAACGTGACCGCCGCGGCGAAGCACTCCCGCTGCGCCTTGGACACCGCCTCGAACAGGCCGAGCTCGTACATGTGCGAGAGCAGCGGCGACATGCCGTGATAGCGGAGCCCGCCCGCGTGCACCGGGTCGGGGATGAACTCGTGGCCGAGGGTGTGCATCTTCATCAGCGGGGTGAACCCGGCGGTGTCGCCGAAGTCGTAGGCGTAGACGCCGCGGGTGAACGACGGGCAGGCGGACGGCTCGACCGCCCGGATAACCGGGTTCATCCGGCCGGCCAGCTTCTCGCGCAGGAACGGGAAGACCAGCCCGGCGAAGTTGGACCCGCCGCCGGTGCAGCCGACGATCAGGTCGGGGCCGGCCTCGCCCGCCATCTCGAACTGCGCGAGCGCCTCCTGGCCGATCACCGTCTGGTGCAGCAGCACGTGGTTGAGCACCGAGCCGAGCGCGTAGCGGGTCTCGGGGCTGCCGCCCGCGGCCTCGACCGCCTCGCTGATCGCGATGCCGAGGCTGCCCGGGGAGTCCGGGTCGGCCGCGAGCACGTCCAGGCCCGACTTGGTGGCCGTGGACGGGGACGGGTGGACGGTCGCGCCCCAGGTCTGCATGAGCGTGCGGCGGTGCGGCTTCTGGTCGTAGGACGCGCGGACCATCCAGATCTCGCAGTCCAGGCCGAACTGGGCCGAGGCGAACGCGAGGGCGCTGCCCCACTGCCCGGCGCCGGTCTCGGTGGTGAGCCGCTTGGTGCCCTCAATCGAGTTGTAGTAGGCCTGCGGCACCGCCGTGTTCGGCTTGTGCGACCCGGCCGGGGAGACGCCCTCGTACTTGTAGTAGATCCGGGCCGGGGTATTCAGCGCCTTCTCCAGCCGATGGGCCCGGAACAGCGGCGTCGGCCGCCAGAGCTTGTAGACGTCGATGACCTCACCGGGGATGTCGACGTAGCTTTCGCCGGTGACCTCCTGACGGATCAGCTCCATCGGGAACAGCGGCGCGAGATCATCAGGCCCCACCGGCTGGAGGGTCCCCGGGTGCAGCGGCGGAGGCGGGGGAGCGGGCAGGTCGGGGGTGATGTTGTACCACTGCGTCGGGATCTGCGACTCGTCCAGGATGAACTTGGTCCGCTCGGTCACGAGCTCCTCCATCTTCCGTTTTTCGCTTACCAGCACGGCGTTCCCGGCGGCCCGGCGCCCGTCCTGGGCGATGCCGCGAGTACCCTCACGGCACCATACGCCCAGGCTCCCGGCCTCACCAGCCCGCGCGGCCATGACCGGTGCCTGCCGGTATGGTCGGATCCATGCCAACGGCCTTCCAGCTATCGCCCGCCGTCGAGGCCGCGCTCGCGGCCGGGCGGCCCGTGGTGGCGCTCGAGTCGACGATCATCTCCCACGGACTGCCGCGGCCCGGCAACCTGGCGGCCGCCCGCTCGTTCGAGCAGATGCTGGCCAAGACCGGGGTAACCCCGGCCACGATCGCCGTGATCGACGGGGTACCGAAGGTGGGCCTCAGCGACGCCGACCTCGAGCGGATCGCCCTGGACGAGTCGGTTATCAAGGTCAGCAGCCGCGACCTCGCGCTTGCCATGGTGACCGGGCGAACGGCCGGCACCACCGTCGCCGCTACCTCGCAGCTGGCTTCCATGGCCGGAATCCGGGTCTTCGCTACCGGCGGCCTGGGCGGCGTGCATCGGGGCTTCGCGGAATCGCTCGACGAGTCAGCCGACCTGACCGTGCTCGCACGGACGCCGATCACCATCGTGTCGGCCGGCGTGAAGTCGATCCTCGATATCCCGGCGACCCTGGAGCGGCTGGAGACCCGGGGCGTCACCGTCGTCGGCTACCGCACCAGCCGGTTCCCCGCGTTCTACCTGACCGACTCCGGCCAGGAGCTGGACTGGCGGCTCGACCACGCGGCGCAGATCGCCGAGGTGATGGCGGCCAGGGAGCAGCTGGGCGACACCGCGGCCCTGCTGATCGCCAACCCGCTGCCGCCGGGCAAGCAGCTCGACCCGGACCTGCACGACCAGGTGCTGGCCGAGGCGCTGGCCGCCGCCGACCAGGAGGAGTCCGCGGCAAGGCGGTCACCCCGTTCCTGCTGGCCTACATGCAGCGCGCCACCGAGGGCAAGAGCGTCGAGGTCAACCTGGACGTCGCCTACGGCAACATCGCCCTAGCGGGCGAGATCGCGACCGCCTGGTCCGCCTTGCGGGCCGGCCATGCGTAAATCCGCTGACATCGTTGACCGGTGACCTGGCAGTCGGTAACGGTTGACCGGTGACCCGCGGCCAACGGCATGAAAGGCTGGGTGCGTGCCCGACGGCAAGCCACCGGGAATTCCCGACACACGGAAGAGGGCAGGGCCGTGACCCAGACGACACCAGAACTGGCGCCAGAACCAGGACTCGACGCGCCGATCACTAACGTGACCGTCTTCACCGACGGCGCGCGAGTGGTCCGGGCCGGCTTGACCGAGCTGGCGGCGGGGCCGCGTTCCCTGGTGGTCGGCAATTTGCCCGCGTCCGCGGACACCGCGAGCATCCGGGTTGCCGCCCGCGGCCGCGACCTCAGCCTGCTCAACGTCGAGGTGCACACCCGGGTGGGGACCGAGCCGCTGCGGGAGCAGATCGCGCGGCTGAAGGCGGAAGTCGACCGCTGGCGCGACGCGGTACAAGCGCTCGACGACGAGGACGCGGCCGAGCTGGCCGGGCTCGGGTTCCTCACGCACCTGTCCGAGGCCGCGGCGACCTCGCTGGCCCGCGCGGTCGGCTCCGGCCGGGCCGGCGTACGACGAGCTCTCGGGGATGGCCGGCCACCTCTCGGCGTCCACCGCGAACACCCTTGCCCGCCGTCGCGAGATCGCCGTCCGCAAGCGCGCCGCACAGCAGGAGCTCGCCGCCGCCGAGGCGCGCCTGCAGTCACCCAAGGAGGGTGTCGCCCAGCAGGCGAGGTTCATCGAGGTCACCCTCGACCTCGAGGCCCGAGCGGCCACCGAGGCCGAGATCGAGCTCAGCTATCACGTGTGGGGTGCCTCCTGGCGCCCGCTGTACGACCTGGTGCTCGACGGGGAGCGGCTGAACGTGTCCTACCTGGCCGAGATCACCCAGCAGACCGGCGAGGACTGGCCCGAGGTGCCGGTAGTGCTGTCGACGACGCGGCAAGGCCAAAGCCAGACCCTGCCCGAGCTGAGCCCCTGGTACATCGGCCGCCCGCAGCCGCGGCCCGCTGCCGCGGGCGCCATGGTGGCCAGAGGGGGCATCCTGGCCAGTGGTGCCCTGCCAGGTGAACCTGGGCCCGGCGAGCCGGGCGCGGTGGCCTTTGCCGCGGCGGCGGGCGCAGGGGCAAAAAAGATGAAACGAGCGAGAATGCTCGCAGCCGAGCAGGCCGAGAGCGAGTCCGGTGCCGGTTTCACCTACACCGTGGCCCGCCCGCTCGCGGTGCCCGGCGATGGCGGCCCGCACAAGACCCTGGTCGCCGCGTTCGACGCGGACGTGGTCCTGGACTACCTGACCGTCCCGGTGCGCGCCCCCGAGGCCTACCTGCGGGCCACCGTCACCAACGGCGCACTGCTGCTGCTGCCGGGCCTGGCGCGGATCTTCCACGGCGCGCAGTTCGTCGGCGAGACGCAGCTGGACACCGTCGCGCCCGGCGAGGAATTCGAGGTCCAGCTGGGCGTGGACGACCAGATCAAGGTCGAACGGAAGCTGCGCCGCCGCAGCACCAGCAAGGCCCTGCTCGGCGGCACCAGGACGGTCGACATCGCCTACGAGATCACGGTGGACAACCACCGCGAGCGCAAGGCCACGGTGAGCGTGCACGATCACATCCCGGTCTCCACCGACGCCGACATCAAGGTCCGCGCGCGCGAGACCACCCCGCCGCCGGCCGGGACGGATGACCTCGGCGAGCTCACCTGGAACCTGGCCCTGGCGCCCGGCGAGTCGGCGACGATCCGGCACCGCTTCACCGTCGAGCACCCGGCTCAGGTCGCGGTCACCGGTCTGTAAGGGGCATGTGAACGGCACCCGAGGGCCCTCGTGCGGCGTGCGATTGCACACCCAGGATCGGGCCGCCGATGCCCCGCCGATGCCCCGCCGGCAGCCGCTGGCCAGGGCCTTGGGGCTCGAATACCTGACAAGGAAATCGCATCTAACCGGCGAAAACACGGTAGCCTTACCCTGACAGGGGGAGAGGCGGGAGTGGCTGAGGAATGAACGACCAGACGGCGCGGATCGTGCCGGTTGTCGTGGTGCTGCCGCCTGAGATCGACGTCACTAACTCCGAGCAGGTCCACGATCAGCTGGTCGCGGCGCTGGCACCCGGCGTCGACGTGGTGATCGCGGACATGACGGCCACGTCGTTCTGTGATTCCTCCGGGGTGCACGCGCTGGTATTCGCCCATGAGGCGGCGGTAGCGCGCGGCATCCGGCTCCGGCTGGCCGTGTCGCGGGACGGCTCGGTGCCCCGTGTGCTCCAGTTGATCGGCGTCGGCCGCGTCCTGTCGATCTACTCGAGCCTCACCGAGGCGATCGAGGCGGATTAGCCGAGCCGGCGCAAGACGATCATCGCGACGTCGTCCTCGCTCGGGCCGAACACGGACATCACCTGATTGGCGAAGGCCTCGACATCGTCATCGGCCGCCTCCAGCGCGGTTCCGCGCAGCTTCTCCAGGTTGACGTCGAGCATGATCTTCCGGTCCTCGACCAGGCCGTCGGTAAACAGCAAAACGGTGCCGCCAGCGGGCAGCGGGGCCGTCTCGGTATGCGGCTCGTGGCGGGTCAGGCCGAGCATCAGCCCGCCCTCGCCGACGAAGTCCGCGCTGCCGCCGCCGACCAGCAGCGGCGGCATGTGACCGCAGTTCACGATGGACATCTCGCCGGTCGCCGCGTCCAGCAGCAGCAGGCACAAGGTGGCGATGATGCCCGGGTGGTAGCGGCGCAGGACATCGTTGACCAGGCCGGTGATCGCCAGTGGCGGATGCCCTTCGCTGACGAAGGCGCGCAGCGCGTGCCTGAGCTCACCCATCACCGTCGCGGCCTGCAGCGAGTGCCCCTGCACGTCGCCGATGGCCACAAGCACCCCGTCCCGCCAGGGCAGCGCCTCGTAGAAGTCACCGCCGACCGCGGCCTGGTCGCTGGCGGGCAGGTAGCGGAACGCCATGGAGACGCCCGGTATCGTCGGCAGCGTGGCCGGCAGGAAGCTCCGCTGCAAGGTGAGCGCCACCAGGTGCTCCTCGGCGAACGAGCGCAAGGCCTCGATACCCAGCGCGACCAGCTGGGTCAGCTGGCTGAGGATCTGCAGGTCATCGTCGCCGGCAATGCCCGCGCAGTCGACCACCAGGGCCGCCGCGGGCTTGCCCGGCTTGATCCGCGCGGCGGCCACGCAGACGTCCACCCGCAGCGTGCTGTCGGGCACGATGCGCAGCCAGTCTTCCCGCCCGACCTTGGCGATCCCGCTGACCTGGCTCGGGCCGAGCACGGCCTCGGCCACCCGGGCCGCCAGCCCCGGCTTGCCGCCGCGCCGCACCGTGCCCGGGCTGCCCGGGGTGGCCGCCACCCGGCGGTCCTGGCCCTCGGGCATCTCCAGGATCAAGACCGCGGGGACGGAGAAGATGCGGGCCGCGCCGGCCGCCGACGCCGTCGCCAGCCCGTCAAAGGTCTCGGCCGCGTTGATGTCCAGGGTCGCGCTGGCCAGTGCGGTGAGCCTGGACGCGGTCCGCTCGGCCCGCTGGCGGGCGCGGTAATAGCGCAGCGCGGCCGTCACCGTGGCCAGCAGTTCGGCCGGCTCGGTCGGCTCTATCAGGTAGGCGTCGGCCCCCTGGGTCAGGCCGTGGGCGCGGTCGGCGACCTCGACCGCGGTGGCCGACACCTGGATCACCGGGATCGCGGCCGTCCGCGGGTCGCCCTTGATCAGCCGGCAGACCTCGTAGCCGCTCATGTCGGGCAGGTGCACGTCGAGCAGGACCAGTTCGATCCCGTCGAGCCTGCGCAGCGCGTCCTGACCGGTCTCGGCCTCGGTCACCGTATGACCCGCCCGGCGCAGCCAGGTCCCGAGCAGATAGCGCTTGGCCTCGTCGTCGTCGACCAGGAGCAGCGTGCCCGCCGCCTCGCTCATCGCGCCGCCTCGCTGGCGCCGCGGATGGCGAAGGCCAGCCGTTCCCTGGTGACCTCGCCCTTGTGCAGCAGCGCCGAGGCGCGGGCCGGCGTGGCCACGTCGAGGCCGGTGATGACGATGGCAGGCAGCTCGGCCGGCAACTGCTCGAGCAGGGCACTGCCGTCCACACCGGGCATGATCAGGTCGGTCAGCACCAGGTCGACGCCGCCGGCGGCGACGATCGCGAGTGCCTGCGCGCCGTCCTCCGCCTCGATCAGACGGCCGGCGATGCCGGCCAGCATCGACCTCAGCACCAGGCGGAAACCCGCGTCGTCGTCCGCCACCACGACCGTGCCGACGGACGGCATCCCGTGCGGCAGGCGGAGCACGGCGGTGGTCCCGATGCCGGCCGTGCTGGCCAGGGTCAGCTTGCCGCCCAGCAGCTCGGCCAGCCGGCGGGCGTAGGGGAGCCCCAGCCCGGTGCCGCCGCGCCGGACGCCGGGCACCTGATAGAACTCCTCGAAGACGCGCTCTAGTTGGTCGACGGGTATGCCGGTACCGGTATCTGAGACCCGGATCTCGAGCCCGCCGTCGGCGGTACGCACGGTCAGCCGCACCTCGCCCCTGTCGGTGTACTTGATGGCATTGGACAGCAGGTTACGCAAGATCGCGGTCAGTGCCACCTCGTCGGTCAGCACCGTGGCGGGGGCGCCCTCGGCCGACACCACCACGTCCACGGGCTTGCCCTCGGCTATCGGACGGGTAAGCCCGCGCAGCGTGGCCAGCAGGGCCGGCAGGTTGACGTCCGCCGGGTCGATGACTAGCTGCCCCGATTCCGCCTTGGCCACGTCGAGGAGGTCGTTGACCAGGGTCAGCAGCGTGCCGGTGGCGTTCCTGATCAGCTCCACCTGGTACAGCTGCTCGGAGTCGAGCCCGCCCGCCGGGTCGGTCAGCAGCCGGGTCAGCCCGGTGATCGAGTTCAGCGGCGTCCGCAGCTCGTGGCTGACGTTGGCCCAGAACCGGTCCTTGGACGCCGATGCCGCGCGCAGCTGCTCGGACTTCTCGTCCAGTTCCCGGTACAGCGCGACGACGCCCCGGTTGGTCTGCTCAAGCTCCTCGGAAAGCTCGCTGTAGAGGGCCATCACCCCGCGGTTAGTGTCCTGGAGCTCGGCGTTGAGCAGCAGCAGCTGCTCCTTCTGCCCCTTGAGATCCTCAAGGGTGGCGATGAGATCGTCGTTGTTGCGCCGCAGTTCTTCCAGCGTGGACCCCGGCAGCATGGCTGAGAGCTGTTCCTTTACTGCACGTAGATCGGACTGGGCAAGCGGCGGGCGGCGTTTCGACATTCGGACAACCCGCCCTTCGGCTACGACAGTATCCATCAGGCGGGCCGCGGCGGCGATGCCGTCCTCGGGCGGATCGCCGTCCACCGTGACGGTCAGCACCAGGTGAGCCGGGTCCGCCGCGAACGCGATGACGGCGGTCTGCCCGGCGGTGACCGCGCTCCGGCACACCTCGCTGAGCGCGGTGGCGACCCGCACCTGGTCCTGGCGTTCGAGTGCCAGCCCGGCGGCCAGCTCGCGGCCGAGCCGGCGGGCCGCGAAGACCCCGGACAGGTCCCGGACGGTGAGGCTGGCGAACTCCTCGGTCATGGCTTGAGTACCAGCACGCTGGCGTCGTCGCGGCGCGTCCCCGCCTCGGCCAGCAGCGCGGCGGCGGCGACGAGCGGGTCCCTGGTGTTGAGGCCGGGGAGGGCGTCCGGGCTCCACCGGCTGCTCAGGCCGTCGGAATGCAGGATGATGGCCGCGCCCGGCGGCGCGTCGTAGTCGAACTGCCGGATCGCGCGGGCCTGGTGCCCCGCGATCCCCGGCACCGACAGCATGCTCTTGCGGGTGCCGTCGGCCAGGATAACCGCCGCGACATTGCCCAGGCCGCAGAACCTGACCGTCCGGCCCGTCACCTGAACCACCGCCAGGGCGCCGCCGCGGGTATGGCTCATCCGGCCGTGCGCGCGCGCCACCGCGGCGGCAGGATCGCCTGCCGGGCCGTCGAGCACCGCCTTGACCGCCTCGTTGGCGGCGATCGCGGCGAGCGGGCCGTGGCCCAGGCCGTCACACAGGACGCCGGTCAGCGTCCCGTCCGTCTCCACCGCGGCGAAGACGTCGCCGCACTCGGTTTCCCCGCCGATCGGCCGGGCAAGCCCGGCGCAGGAATCCTTCTCCGAGCGGGGCTCTGGCCAGAATCTGGCCACCAGCACGGTGCCGTGGCCGGGAACCGAGTACAGATCACAGAAGTCGGCCAGCCGGCGGATCGTGCCAAGCCCGATGCCAAGCGTGCCGCTGGTGGAATGGCCATCCCGCATCACCGCGCCGGTGTCGTGCAGACCAGGCCCGGCGTCGATGGTCACGATCTCGATCCCCGGCGTGTCGCCGACCCGGGTGATGCGCAGCAGCATTGACCCCTGGCGGGCGTGCTTGTGCAGGTTGGTCGCCGCCTCCGTCACCGCGAGCACCAATTGGTCGCTGCGGTCGGCGGGGAACTCCAGCCGGCCGGCCAGGGCGACGGCGGCGGCGCGGCAGCCGGCCGCGGCACTGGGATCCTCGACCCGGATCCAGCGCTGATCCCCCGGTGCCTGGGAGATCAGCGACCGTTTCACCGGGACCACTTGACGACGACGACGCTGGTCCCGGCCCCGGGCTCCGATTTCAGCTCGAATTCGTCGACCAGCCGCCGCGAGCCGGACAGGCCGAGCCCGAGCCCGCTGCCCGAGGTCCAGCCGTCCGTCAGCGCCAGGTTGATGTCGGGGATGCCGGGTCCCTCATCGGCGAAGTACAGCTTGATCCCGGTCCGGCCGTTGGGCGACTTGACCGTCTCCACCCGGGCCACGCCGCCGCCGCCGTGGATCAGGGTGTTGCGCGCGAGCTCGCTCGCGGCCGTCACCAGCTTGGTCTGATCCACCAGGGACAGGCCGGTGGCCGCCGCCGCGTTCCTGACGTGCTGGCGGACGCGCACCACATCGTCTCCCGACCGGATGGGGAGTTCATCCATATCAGGACCGCCCGTTCAGCATCGCCAGGCCCTTCTCGGCGTTCAGAGCGGTGCGGACCCCCTTCAGTGATAGGCCGAGCTCGGTCAGCGTGATCGCCACCGCCGGGCGCATGCCGACGATGACCGTCTCGGCGTCAAACAGCCGCGATATCGACCCGATGGTGGCCAGCATCCGGCCGATGAAGGAGTCGACGATCTCCACCGCGGTGATATCGATGATGACCCCGCTCGCACCGGTGGCAGCGAGCTCGGCCGCCAGGTCTTCCTGCAAGAGCATGACGCTCTCGTCCTGCAGGTCGATCTGGATGGACACGAACAGCGTCTGCCCGATCTTGAGGATCGGAACCTGGTCCATTAGGCGGGCACGACTTTCAGGCCGGCCTGGCGCAGCGCGAGGGCGAGCGCGTCGGCCAGCGTGGCCTTGGTGGCGATGTCGCCGAACTCGATGCCGAGCGACACGATCGTCTGCGCGACCTGCGGCCGGATGCCGGAGATGGTGCACTCCGCCCCGAGCAGCCGGGCCGCGCTCACGGTCTTGAGCAGATGCTGCGCGACCTCGGTGTCCACCGTCGGGACGCCGGTGATGTCGATCACGGCGTGGTCGGCGCCGGTCGCCACCAGGGTCTCCAGCAGCTTCTCCATGACCAGCTGGGTCCGCGCCGAGTCGAGCGTGCCCACCAGCGGCACCGCGATAATGCCGTCCCACAGCCGCACCACCGGGGTGGACAGCTCCATCATGGACGTGGACTGGTCGGTGATGATCTGCTCTCTGGTGGCCGAGTACGTTTCGAACGTGCGCAGGCCAAGGTCATCGACTACCCGCGAGAACGCGATGAACTCGGGTGCGAGGTCGGGTGATCCCGCGATGAGCTCGTAGACGGCTTCCTTCAGTGAGAACACCGACAGCGCCGTCTCGCTGGGCGTGAACCCGTCTCTGGCGCGGTTGCGGGACAGTTCGTCGAGCACCGCCCGCAGTTCGCCCGCGACGTGCTCGTCCGTTCCGGACAGCTCCCTGATGATCAGCGCGTAGAGATCTTCAAGCTCGCGGCGTACCTCCTGCGGCGAAATCCGTCCGCGCAATCCTCCCGCGACCAGTTCGCTCCAGCTGCCGACAACCTTGTCATGGTTATCACGCAGAAACGCCGCCATGCGCTGCTGCGAACCGCCAACGTCCATGGGTGTGCATCCTATGTATGAGTAAAGCTCTAGTAAAGACAGGGTTCGTCACAAGGCTACATCGGCGTCGCACTTGAGCCGTTCGGACCTGGCGAATCATGCGCCCCGCGGCCGGGCGGCGGCAGCGCCATGTGCAGCCGGACCGTGGTGCCGCTCTGGTCTGAGTGCAGTTCCACCTCGTCGCAAATCTGGTGGACGAGCCAGAGGCCGTGGCCCCCGTTCGCGTCGGCGGCCGGCGGCTGGCGGCCGGCCGCGGCCGGGTCGGCGATCACCCCGCTGTCGCGGATCTCGCAGATGACCTCCCCCGCATCGGACCAGATCTCCATGGACCCCGCGGAACGGGCGTGCCGGACCGTGTTCGCGGCGACCTCGCTGACCGCGATCACGAAATCGATGACGCGGTCTTCCGCCAGGCCCGCCGCCCTGGCCTGCGCTTCCGCCAGGACGCGGACCTCCGACAGATTAGTGGTGTAGACGAAGGTCATGGCATCAGCGGGTCGGATGGCGGGCACATGGGGCCTTCCCTTGGGAAGGCCGAGCCGTGCCTGTAGCGGAGTGCAGGCAAGCAAGGCCATGGGGGTCTGGGGTGGCAGGGACAGGAGGTAGCCGTAACGGCTAGGGTACGTGTTTCCCCGTGCGGACGTACGGAAACCCCACCCCCAGCCAGATCAGGGAATTCAAAACCATTTGCCCGAACGGACCGGTGCTTCGCGCGAATGGCCCATGGGCCCCGGCCCCGCGGCGCCCCATCCGCAAGCCGGTTTCCGCGCATCCGCCTATGCGCTCTCGTTCAGTTGGCCCGCGCTCTCGGTGCCGGCCTGCGCGCTGAGTTCTTCCGTGCGCTGCTCTTCGTGTGTGCTGCTCTTCCGGCCGCCCGGTTTCAGCTGGCGCACTCAGGTCTTCCGCGGCGGCCTGGGCCCCCGGGTGACCGGCCTGGGCGGCCGCCTCGCGCTCGGTTTCCGCGTTCAGCTCGGCCCCGAGCAGCACCGCCAGCCCGGTCAGGTAGAGCCAGAAGATGAGGATCACCACCCCGGCGAACGCGCCGTAGGTCTTGCCGTACGAGCCGAACTTGGACACGTAGAACGAAAAACCGAGCGAAGCGGCCAGGAAGATCACCGTGCCGAGAACGCCGCCCGGGCTGACCCACTGCCAGCGGGGCGTCTCCCGGTTCGGCCCGACGAAGTAGTAGATCGAGAACAGCAGCGAGACCGCGATGACCGTCAGCGCCCAGCGCACGACCGTCCAGGCGACGACGAACGCGGTGCCGTGCACTCCGATATGGCCGTCGATCCCGGACCCGAGCGACGCCCCGAACACGACCAGCGCGGCCGCGACCCCGCCCAGGATCACGGTGGCCAGCATGAGCGCGAAGGCCCGCAGCCGCTTGGGCACGAACTTGCGGTCGACCGGTACCTCGTAGGCCACGTCGAGCCCGGTCTCCAGCGCCGCCATGCCGCCCGAGGCGCTCCACAGCGCGACCACCACGCCCAGGATCACGGCGGTGAGTGGCGGCGTGCGCGGATCGGCCGGTAGCGTCGTTGACGGCATTGGTGAAGACGTCTGACGCACCGGGCGGCAGCGCCTTGTTCAGGCCGTTCACCAGATTGTTGATCCCGTTGGTGTCGACGTTGGCCAGGCTGACCAGGCCAAGCAGGGCGATCAGGGCCGGGAACAGGGCCAGGAACCAGTGGTAGGCCAGGCTCCCGGCGAACATGCTGCAGCGGTCGCGGACGAACTTCTTCCCGGTCCGCTTGGCCGTGTTGCGCCAGCCGGTCGCGCCGATTTCCAGCGGCGTGTCCGGTCCGCCGGAAACCTGGCTCTGCGGGGGGATGGTCTCCGTGCCGCGCGCGTGCCGGCCGTGAGCGTGGCTGGCTTCGGTCATCAGTAAGGCCGCCTTGCCTGACTGCTTGCCCGCATCGCCGCGTCCCGGCTGGCCGTCCGCGTCATCGCGGTCAGCCGCGTCGTCGCCCGGCCAGACGCCGGTGAGCTTGCTCGTGCCCTCGGCCGTGCCGCGGTCGAGGGCGGCCTGGACCACCGCGAAGATGGCACCCTGCAGCGCCGCCGCCAGCAGGATCTCGCCCCAGCCGCGGCGGGCGTCGGTCGGCTTGGGTGCCTCTTCCTCGCCGGTGGCGGTCTGCCAGACCTTCTTGAACAGCGACCGGGCCACCATCCCGCCCACCACGCTGACCACAGGCCGATGCCCTTGTTGGCCAGCTTCATGACCGGCTCCGCCAGCGCCTGATGACCAGCCACCCGAGCACGCCCGCGGTAGCCGCGCCGGCCGCCGCTGCCAGCGGAAGGCGGTTGCGCTTGGTGACCGCGGCGGCGTTGCCGGCGGCGGCCTTGACCGGTTCCGGTGTGGCATTCGAGATGCTGGTGGCCGCGGTGCTGGCCCGGTGCTTGCCCTGGGCCGCCGTGCTCTTCAGCGGCCCGGTCAGCTGGCGCGCCTTCTGCTGCGCCTGCCCGGTCAGCTGGCGCGCCTTGTCCTGCGCCTGCCCGGTCAGCTGGCGGGCCTTGTCCTGCGCCTGCCCCTTCACGTCGGCCTTGGCCGCGAGCGCGTCCACCGTCTCACCGAGGTGCTGGCGGGTCCGCTCGATCTCCTCCTGCAACGCCTGCTGGTCATCGGGCGGCCCGGCGCGCGGCGGAGGTGGTCGTCTCTTCGGTGCTCATGAGTGCGCCCTCTCCTTGATCTCATTGATGTCGGCCTTCACGCTCTCGACGGCCTGTTCGGGGACCGGGGGCGTGGCCTTGGACAGCCGTGCCTTCCCCACCAGCGCGAGCACGGCGCTCAGGGCCAGCAGCGCCGCGCCGACGATCAGCGCGGCCAGCCACGGGTCGAGCACCCGGCTGAGGCCGAGGATCGCGCACGCCAGCAGGCATCCCACCCCGTAGAAGGCGACGAGGCCGCCGCTGCCGAGCATCCCGGCGCCGATCCCCGCCTGCTTGCCCTTGCGGGTCATCTCCAGCTGCGCGAGCTTCAGCTCATGGTGCACCAGCGCGGAGACCTGCTCGGTCAGCCGCTTGACCAGTTCGCCCGCCGAGGCCTGCTCGTGTTCTGCGGGCTCATGTTCCGCGGCCGCCTGCGCGCTATTGGCAAGATCTTCCATGATTCCCCCTCCGTTCATCTGCCGCCCGCGCTACCCGCCCCCCGCCCCCTCTAACATCCAGCGGCGTCATGGGCCACGGAAACGTGGTTTTTACATTCCGGCGGCCAAGACATAGACGCCAGCACGCAGGCAGCGTGAGCACCTTTAAAAACAGAAATCGGCGTCCGGAAGCCGCCACCTGCCGTTCAGGCGAATGGTTTTGAATTTCCTAGCCGACTAGCGTCTTAACGGCGGCGGTGAGTTCGGCGACGGCCCTTTTCGCGTCGGCGAAGTACATGCTCGTCTTCGGGTCGGCATAGAGCTCGTTGTCGATGCCCGCGTAGCCGGTGCCCATCGAGCGCTTGACCACGATGATCGACTTGGCCTGGTCGACGTCGAGGATGGGCATGCCGGATATCGCGCTGCCGGGGCGGCGGGCGGCCGGGTTGGTGACGTCGTTCGCGCCGATGACGAGAGCGACGTCGGCCCGGCCGAATTCCGGGTTGATCTCGTCCATCTCCTTCAGCTGCGGGTAGGGCACGTTGGCCTCGGCCAGCAGCACGTTCATGTGGCCCGGCATCCGGCCGGCGACCGGGTGTATCGCGTAGGACACCTCGATGCCGTGGCTTTCCAGCACCGCCGCGAGCTCGGCCACGCCGTGCTGCGCCTGCGCGGCGGCCAGCCCGTAGCCGGGGACGATGATCACCTTCGACGCGTAGGCGAGCTGGATGGCCGCGTCGTCGGCCGCGATCGCGCGGATCTGCGCGTCGCCCGCCACCGCGCCGGCGACCAGGGCGTCGCCGGTGCCGAAGCCGCCGATGATGATGTTGGCCAGCGACCGGTTCATCGCGTCGGCCATCAGCTTGGTCAGGATGCCGCCGGACGCGCCCACCAGGGCCCCGGCCACGATCAGGGCCCAGTTCCCGATGACGAACCCGGCCATCGCCACGGCGGTGCCGGTGAACGCGTTCAGCAGCGAGATCACCACCGGCATGTCGGCGCCGCCGATCGGCAGCACCATCAGCACGCCGAACGCCAGCGCGGCCAGCACCACGATGAGCAGGGCGGGCAGCGACGCCGTGGTGAGCATGAACGCGGCCGCGCCGATCGCGATGACCGCGAGCGCGACGTTGAGCACCCGGCCGCCCTTGAAGATCACCGGCTGGCCGGTGATGATCCCCTGCAGCTTGCCCGCCGCGATCAGCGAGCCGGTGAACGTCACCGAGCCGATGAGCACGTCGAGCACGGTGAAGACGGTGGTGGTGCCGAGCACGCCGCCGGGCGCGGACTCGTCGTGGATGTAGCCGTAGACGGCGACGAGCGCCGCCGCCCCGCCGCCGACCGCGTTGAACATCGACACCAGCTGCGGCATCGCGGTCATCTGGACGGTCCGGGCGGCGTGCAGGCCGGCCGCCGAGCCGAGCAGCGCGCCGACGATGATCACCGTCCAGCCGACCCCGGTGACCGTGCCGTCGTGGATCAGCAGGACGACGGTGATGATCACCGCGATGGCCATGCCGGCGGTGGAGACCTGGTTGCCCCGGCGCGCGGTGGCGGGCGAGTTCATCAGGTGCAGGCCGACGACGAAGCAGGCGGCCGCGAGTACGTAGACCAGCTGGATGTTGGTGGTGAAGGTGTCCATGGCCGCGTCCCCTACGCCTGGTGGTTCGGCTCGGCCGGGGCCGTGACCTGGCGCTGCTTCGAGTACCGGGGGCGGGGCGGCCGCGGCGCTGGCGGTCGCGGCGCCGCCGGCGGCCGGGGTCGGCCGGGGTGGCCTTGCGGCGGAACATCTTGAGCATCCGGCCGGTCACCGCGTAGCCGCCGACGACGTTGGCGGCGGCGAAGAAGGCGGCCACGAACGCGAGCACGTACCCGACCACGGTGTGCGCGCTGACGCCGATCAGCATCGCCCCGACCAGCACGATCCCGTGGATCGAGTTGGCCGCCGACATCAGCGGCGTGTGCAGGGTGGCGGGTACCTTGCCGATGACCTCGATGCCGATGAGCAGCGCGAGGACGAAAATGGTCAGGTCAGTTACCAGGGCGGTCGACATTGACGGCTCCCTCGCGTGAGAGGTTGTCCTGCAGCAGCTTCACCACGGCGGGGTGGACGACCTCGCCGTCGCTGGTGATGACGACCCCGGCCTGGATCTCATCGGTCGTGTCGATCTGCAGCGCGCCGTCGGCGGTCATGTGCAGCAGCAGCGCGCTGATGTTGCGGGAATAGGCGTTGGAGGCGGCGGTCGGGACGGAGGCGGGCAGGTTCGTCGCCCCGATGATCGTGACTCCGTTCGCGGTGACCACGGTCCGTCCGGGCTCCGAGCCCGCGACGTTGCCGCCCAGCGAGCTCGCGCCCATGTCCACCAGCACCGAGCCGGCCGCCATGGCCGCGACCGCGTCCTCGGTGACCAGCAGCGGCGGGCGCCGCCCGGGCACCTGCGCGGTCGTGATCACCACGTCGCAGCGGCCGATGTGCGCGGCCAGCTCGGCCTGCTGCGCGGCGCGCTCCTCGGCGGTCAGCTCGCGGGCATAGCCGCCGTCGCCCGCCGCGTTGACGGCCGAGGTCAGCTCGAGGAACGTCGCGCCAAGCGACTCGACCTCGCCCTTGGACGCGGGCCGCACGTCGTACCCGCTGACCTGGGCGCCGAGCCGCCGCGCGGTGCCGATGGCCTGCAGGCCGGCCACGCCGGTGCCGAGGACCAGCAGCCGGGCCGGCCGGGCGGTGCCGGCCGCGGTGATCAGCAGCGGGAAGAACCGGCCGTAGGCCTCCGCGGCGACCAGGACGGCCTTGTACCCGGCCACGTTGGCCTGCGAGCTCAGCGCGTCCATGCCCTGGGCGCGCGACAGCGTGCGCGGCAGCCCGTCGAGTGAGACGGCGGTGACGCCCTTCTCCGCCAGCTGGCGGGCGAGCTCGGGGGTGACCAGCGGTGAGAGCATCCCGAACAGCGCCTGCCCGGCCCGCAGCCCCGCCTGGGCGGCCTCGCCCGGGCGGGTCACCGTGAGGATGACGTCCGCCGCCGCGTAGAGCTCGCCGGTCTTGGCGATGGCCGCCCCGGCCGCCTCGTAGGCGCTGTCGGGGAACCAGGCGGCGTCGCCCGCGCCCTCCTCTACCAGCACCTCGAGACCGGCCGCGGTGAGCCGGGGCACGGTCTCGGGGACCAGGGCGACGCGTCGTTCCCCCGGCGCGTCCTCCTTAACGACAGCCACCTTCATGGGCGTGAACCCGTCATGCCAGCACCCCTACTCGTTTCCTTGCACGGCTGCGCCATCTATCCGAGGCTAAGCCGCGTCTTTCGGAAGCGGTAGGACTGGGGGCCAAGATCACAAGTCTTTTACCCGATCCGCGAAGTTTGCCGATTTTTGCAGGTGGTCTAGACCCTGCTGTCCGCCCGCCTACCGCCCGCCTACCGCCCGCCGGCCGCCTCGGCGCGGAGCAGTTCGCTGATTTTCTCCCCGGCCGCCACCACCGCCGCCGCGTGCAGCCGGCCGGGCGACCGGGTGAGCCGCTCGATCGGCCCGGAGACCGAGATGGCGGCGAGCACCCGGCCGCCCCCGCCCCCGCTCCCGGCCGCGCCGCCCGCGCCGCGCACCGGGGCGGAGACGGAGGCCACGCCCGCCTCCCGCTCGGCCGCGCTCGCGGCCCAGCCCCGGCGGCGGACCCCGGCCAGCGTGGTGGCGGTGAACTTGGCGCCGCGCAGCCCGCGGTGCATCCGCTCGCCCTCCTCCCAGGCGAGCAGCACCTGGGCGGCCGAGCCCGCGGTCATCGGCAGCGCCGCGCCGACCGGAACGGTGTCCCTGAGCCCGCTTGCCCGCTCGGCGGCGGCGACGCAGACCCGCACGTCCGACCCGCCCCCGCCCATGCCGCCCCTTGCCCCGCCCCCGGCGAGACGGTAAAGCTGCGCGCTCTCCCCGGTCGCGTCCCTGAGCTGGGTGAGCACCGGCTGGGCAACGGCCAGCAGCCGGTCCTCGCCCGCCGCGGAGGCGAGCTCGGCGGCCCGGGGGCCGAGGATGAACCGGCCCTGCACATCCCTGGCCAGCAGCCGGTGGTGCTCGAGGGCGACCGCCAGGCGGTGCGCGGTGGGGCGCGCGAGCCCGGTCGCGGCGACCAGCTGGGCGAGGGTGGCCGGGCCGCTCTCGACCGCGGCCAACACCGACACGGCTTTGTCCAGCACGCCAACGCCGCTGCTGTTGTCTCCCGGGGGGGTGACCCCCGTACCCCCGATGTCCGCCCGGGGCGGGCCCGATCGCAAAACCCGCGACCGTATCAGGCCCGCCCCGGGCGGACGAAGAGCCTGGGGTGCCCCCGGTACTGGTACTGGTAGCATTGTTCATGATCTGATACTGCCGTCTCAAATTGTGAGATGCAAATTGAGGCGGCGCGAGACATCGCATGTCAGCAGTACGCCCAAATCAGCTACCAAAGGAGATGGACCGCATGAGCAGCGCACCCCGCACGCTCGCGGAGAAGATCTGGGACGCCCACGTGGTGCGCCGCGCCGAGGGCGAGCCAGACCTGCTCTTCATCGACCTGCACATCGTGCACGAGGTCACCAGCCCGCAGGCCTTCGACGGCCTGCGCGCGGGCGGGCGCAAGGTGCGCCGTCCCGACCTGACCATCGCCACCGAGGACCACAACGTCCCGACCACCGGCGTCACCGGCCCCAACATGCCGCTGACCGGACCGGACAGCCCGGTCACGGACCCGGTCTCCCGCACCCAGATCGAGGCGATGCGCAAGAACGCCGCCGAGTTCGGCATCCGGCTGCACCCGATGGGCGACGCGGGCCAGGGCATCGTGCACGTGATCGGCCCGCAGCTCGGCCTCACCCAGCCGGGCATGACGATCGTCTGCGGCGACTCGCACACCTCGACCCACGGCGCGTTCGGCGCGCTGGCGTTCGGCATCGGCACCAGTGAGGTGGAGCACGTGCTGGCGACCCAGACGCTGCCGCAGATCAAGCCGAAGACGATGGCGATCAACGTCGAGGGCGCGCTGCCGGACGGCGTCACCGCCAAGGACCTGATCCTCGCGATCATCGCGCAGATCGGCACCGGCGGCGGCCAGGGCTTCATCGTCGAGTACCGCGGCGAGGCAGTCCGGTCGCTGTCCATGGAGAGCCGCATGACCGTCTGCAACATGTCCATCGAGGCGGGCGCGAAGGCCGGGCTCATCGCGCCCGACGAGACCACGTTCTGCTACCTCAAGGGCCGCCCGAACGCCCCGCGGGGGACCGACTGGGACGCCGCCGTTGAGTACTGGAAGACGCTGCCGACCGACGAGGGCGCGGTTTTCGACCAAGAGGTCACCATCGACGCCACCGTGCTGACGCCGTACGTCACCTGGGGCACCAACCCGGGCCAGGGGCTGCCGTTGGGCGGGTCCGTGCCGGCCCCGGGGGAGACCAAGGACCCGAATGCCACCGAGCGGGCCCTCACCTACATGGGCCTGACCGCCGGCACCCCGCTGCGCGAGATCGCCGTGGACACCGTGTTCGTCGGCTCCTGCACCAACGGGCGGATCGAGGACCTGCGCGCCGCCGCCGACGTCATCAAGGGCCGCAAGGTCGCCGACGGCGTCCGGATGCTGGTGGTCCCCGGGTCGATGCAGGTCCGCGAGCAGGCCGAGGCCGAGGGGCTCAACCAGGTCTTCACCGCGGCGGGCGCCGAATGGCGCTCGGCCGGCTGTTCGATGTGCCTGGGCATGAACCCGGACACGCTCAAGCCGGGGGAGCGCTCCGCGTCCACCTCCAACCGGAACTTCGAGGGGCGCCAGGGCAAGGGCGGCCGCACCCACCTGGTGTCGCCCGCCGTCGCCGCCGCCACCGCCGTCACCGGCAGGCTGTCGGCCCCGGCCGACCTGTACGCCGGCCGCCCCCACCAAGACCTCACTCGCAGGAGAGAACAATGGAACCGTTCGTCACGCACACAGGGCGGGCCGTGCCGCTGCGGCGCAGCAACGTCGACACCGACCAGATCATCCCGGCCGTATGGCTCAAGCGGGTCAGCCGCGACGGCTTCGGCGAGGGGCTCTTCGCCGCCTGGCGGGAAGACCCGTCGTTCGTGCTCAACCAGCCCCGCTACGAGGGGGCGACCATCCTGGTGGCCGGCCCCGACTTCGGCACCGGCTCGTCACGTGAGCACGCGGTCTGGGCGCTGCTCGACTACGGCTTCCGGGCGGTGATCGCGCCCCGGTTCGGTGACATCTTCCGCAACAACTCCACCAAGGCCGGGCTGCTGCCCATCGTGCTGCCGGAGAAGGTCGTCGCGCTTATCCAGGACGCGGCCGAGGCCGAGCCGCCCGCTCAGGTCACCGTGAACCTGGACGCCCGCGAGGTGTACGTCACCGGCGGCGGCCTGGCCGAGGACCTGGCCGAGCCGTTCCACGATCGACGACTACACCCGCTGGCGGCTGATGGAGGGCCTGGACGACATCGGCCTGACGCTCCGTCACGCCGACGAGATCACCGCGTTCGAGGCCACCCGGCCGTCCTTCCTGCCGGCGACGCTGTAGGCCCGGTTCGCTGTGTTATGGGCGATTTGCTGGATCGTGATTGCCTGAACAGGGCCGACACGCCGGCCAATATTCGCGAAGGTTATTGTGTAGCGAGGCTCGATCGCCTACTTTCGGGCTGGTCAGAGGTCGCGATCTAGGCGTGCAGCCACACAAGCGCGGCCTCCCGTGGGGGAACGCAGGAGTGAATAATGAACAAGCGTGATCTGATCGACGCGCTCTCGGGTCGCCTGGGGGACAAGAAGTCCGCGACCGAGGCGCTGAACGCAGTCCTCGAGACCATTCAGTCGGCCGTGGCAAGCGGCGACAAGGTCGCGATCACCGGTTTCGGGGTCTTCGAAAAGAGCGAGCGTCCAGCCCGCACGGCGCGTAACCCCGCAACGGGTGCCGAGATCCACGTGGCCGCGACCTCGGTGCCGAAGTTCCGCCCCGGGGCGGACTTCAAGGCCCTGGTCAACGGGGGGAAGCCGGCCGCGGCGAAGCCTGCCGCCAAGCCTTCCCCCGCCAAGAAGAAGTAAAGCAGAGGTAAAGCAGCGCGTACCTCGGGCGCGCTGCATCGACGGGTGGCGGCACGGGGGAAGTTTCCCCGTTGCCGCCACCCGTCGTTGCTGCCCGCCGCTACCGCGATCGCGGCTACCGCGGCCCGTCCGGCTTGGCCAGCGCCGTCGTGATGATCCGGTCGATCAGGGCGGGCATCGGCAGCCCGCTGGCCGCCCACATCATCGGGAAGCCGGAGTGGGGTGTCATCCCTGGCATCGTGTTGATCTCGTTGACCAGCACGTCCCCGTCGGTCGTGTAGAAGCAGTCGATGCGGGCGAGTCCCTCGCAGGAGATCGCGTCGAACGCGGCGCATGACAGCGTCCGCACCCGCTCCAGGGCCGGCGCCGGGATCGGCGCCGGGATCTCCATCCGCGACTGCGCCGCCAGGTATTTGGCGTCGAAGTCGTACCACGTCGAGTTCGGGTCCACCACGATCTGGCCGGGTACGCTCGCCTCCGGCGGCCCGCCGTCGACCCCCTCGAGCACCGCGCACTCGACCTCGGCCCCGGTGATCGCCGCCTCGACCAGCACCTTGCGGTCGTAGCGGCGCGCCTCCGCGATCGCCGCCTCGAGCTCGTCGGCATCGCCGGCCTTCGACGTCCCGATCGAGGACCCGCCGCGCGCGGGCTTGACGAAGACCGGCCAGCCGAGCTCGTGGATCTCGTCCAGCACCCGCTTGCGCTCCGCCGAGTCGGCGGACCCCCAGTCCCGGTCCCGGACCACCACGTAGCGGCCGATGGGCAGCCCGCGCGCGGTGAAGAGCAGCTTCATGTACTCCTTGTCCATGCCGGTGGCGCTGGCCAGCACCCCGGCGCCCGCGTACCTGACGCCGGCCATCTCCAGCAGCCCCTGGATCGTCCCGTCCTCGCCGTAGGCCCCGTGCAGCAGCGGCAGCACCACGTCGACCTCGCCCAGGCCGGCCGGGACGGCCGCGGGCGGGCTGAATACGAGCGCCCCGCCGGCGGGCCCGGCTTGCGGCGTGACCGAGACGCCGGGCGTCGCGACGGCCTCGACCGACGGCAGCTCGCCGCGGGTGAACGCTAGCTGGGAGACGTCACCCGAGGTCAGCACCCAGCGCCCGTCGCGCGCGATGCCGATCGGCACGACGTCGTACTTGTCCCGGTCGATGGCGCCGAGGACGAGCCCGGCACTGGCGCACGATACCGCGTGCTCCGCGCTCCGCCCCCCGAACACGACGGCGACCCGCACCTTGCGCTGCGTACCCATGCACCACCTCCGCTGCTCAAGCCAACCCGAAGATGGTAGTCCCTGGCCAGCGTTTCAATGGTTGCCCCGCCGTTACATCCCGATCCTGCCCCTGGTTAGCTGCCCAGCGCTTCGAGGGCTACGTAGGCGTCGCTTACCAGGTCCTCGACGTCTTCCAGGCCGATGGAGAAGCGGACCGCGCCGGCGTCGATGCCGGCCGCCCCGAGGGCGCGGTCGTCCAGTTGGCGGTGGGTGGTGGAGGCGACGTGGGAGACGACCGTGTGCGTGCCGCCGAGCGAGGTGGCCGCGGCGGCCAGCCGCAGTTTGCTCGCGAAGGCCAGCCCGGCCTCCCGCCCGCCGTACGGGGTGACGGTGACGATCGCGCCGAACCTGACCCCCTCGGGGCCGGCGTCGAAGGTCCGCCGGGCCAGCTCGTGCCCGGGGTGGGTGGGCAGCCCCGGGTAGTCGATGTAGGCGACGGCGGGGTGCCTGGCCAGCGTGGCGGCGAAGACCGAGGCGGTGGCGCACTGGCGGCGCACCCGGACCGGCAGGGTCTCCAGGCCGCGGCGGAGCAGGAACGCGTCATCGGGGGAGAGGGAGCCGCCGGTGTCGATCCGGGTAGCGCGGATCTGGCTGATCAGCTCCAGGGCGCCGGTGACGACCCCGCCGGTGACGTCGGAGTGACCGCCGATGTACTTGGTCGCCGAGTGCAGCACCAGGTCGGCGCCGTGCTCGAGCGGCCGGCAGATCACCGGCGGGGCGAGCGTCGAGTCGACCACCAGCAGCGCCCCCGAGTCGTGCGCGATCTCGGCCAGGTGCCGGATGTCGGCCACCGCGGTCGTCGGGTTGGCGATCGTCTCGGCGTAGATGATCCGGGTGGCGGGCCTGACCGCCGCCCGGACGGCGTCCAGGTCGGTGATGTCAACGAAGTCGGTCTCGACCCCGAACCTGGTCAGCACGTTGCGCAGCAGGCTGTAGGTGCCGCCGTAGAGCGCGGCCGAGGCCACCACGTGCGCGCCGGCCCGGGCGAAGGCCAGGAACACCCCGGAGATCGCCGCCATCCCGGAGGCGAAGGCCTGGGCGGCGGGCCAGCGCGGCAGGTTGGCGCCCTCCATGGCCGCGACCGCGCGCGCGAACGCGTCCACGGTCGGGTTGTCGATCCGGCTGTAGCTGTATCCGGGTACCTGGTCGCCCAGGACGGCCGCGTACTCCTCGGCCGACGAGAACGCCCACGCGGCGGTCCGGTAGAGCGGCGTGCCGAGCGGCCGCTGCGCGGTGTCCGGCGGCGGCGGCAGATGCACCGCCCGGGTGTTCTCCCCAAGCTGCCTGCGGGCTATTTCCACGTACAAGGCTCCATTGGCTTAATTGGTCCCGGTACCCACCTACCGTAACGGACGTAACGGAATCGCCGCGGTTCAGGCCCCGTACCATTCCGGTTTGGCCGATCGGGACGCCAGCACCGCCGCCGCGTCGCCCACCGGCAGCACGCCGGTGATGACCGCGGCGACCACTTCGGTGATCGGCATCTCGACCCCGTGCTTGCGCGCCAGCTCGAGCACCGGACCGTAGGATGTGGCGCCCTCGGCGGTCTGCGTGATCGCCTCGCGGGCCTCCGCCGGGCTCATGCCCTGCCCCAGGTACTGCCCGAACGTCCGGTTCCGCGACAGCGGCGAGCTGCAGGTCGCCACCAGGTCGCCCAGCCCGGCGAGCCCGGCGAACGTCCGGGGGTCGGCGCCCAGCACCTCGCCCAGCCGGGCCATCTCGGCCAGCCCGCGGGTGATCAGGGTCGCCTTGGTGTTGTCACCGAGGCCGAGCGCCACCGCGATGCCGACCGCGACGGCGATGATGTTCTTGACCGTGCCGCCGAGTTCGCACCCGATCACGTCGGTGTTCCAGTACGGCCGGAAGTACCCGGTGTGGCAGGACCGCTGCAGCAGCCGCGCGCCGGACTCATCCGAGCAGGCCACCACCGACGCGGCGATCTGGCGCTGGGCGATCTCCCTGGCCAGGTTGGGCCCGGAGACGACCGCGACCCGGTGCGAGGGGACGCCCAGCGTCTCCATGATCACCTGGCTCATCCGCTTCAGGGTGCCGAGCTCGATCCCCTTGATCAGCGAGACCAGCAGCGGCTGGGGCGGAAGGAACGACGCCCATTCGGTCAGGCAGGCCCGCAGCGTCTGCGCCGGCACGGCCAGGACGATGACGTCCGCGCCGTCCACCGCGGCGGCGGCGTCGGCCGTCGCCGTCAGCGACGGGGGCAGCGCTATCCCCGGCAGGTAGCGGGGGTTCTCGTGGTCCACCGTGATGGCCGACGCCGTCTCCGGGCTGCGCGCCCAGATCGTCACCGGCGTGCCCGCGTCGGCCAGCACCAGCGCGAAGGTGGTGCCCCAGTTCCCCGCGCCAAGCACCGCCGCCTTCACTGCCCGGTCCCCTCCGGCTGCGTTTCGTCCGGGGCGACGGCGGGCTGGGCCTCGGGGGTAGCACCACGGTCCGTTATAGATGCCTGATTCATATCGAAGGCGACCGCGGGCGGCGCCTCATCCCGCAGCTGAGCCGACGAGGGCCGTGACCTCGCCCATGATCGCGTCGGTGGCGGCCCGCAGCGCCTTGGCCGAGGTGTGCTTGCCCGCCCACTCCGACAGGTCGACCGGCTTGCCGGCTACTGTACGCACGGTCTTGCGCGGGAACAGCCGGACCTTCTTGCTGCCGTAAGGGAGGATGTCTTGGGTGCCCCAGTGCGCGATGGGGATGACGGGTGCGCCGGTGGCCAGGGCCACCCGGGCGACACCGGTCTTCGCCACCATGGGCCACAGCTCCGGGTCGCGGGTGGCGGTTCCCTCCGCGTAGAAGATCACGGCCGCGCCCTCGGCCAGCGCCTGCTCGGCCTGCTTGAGCACCAGCGCGGCGTCGGCGCGGCCCCGGTGCACCGGGAGCTGGCCCGCCTTGTGCAGGAACGGGCCGATGCCCTTGATCTTGAACGCCCCGTCCTTGATCAGGAACGTCGGGTACCGCCCGTTCGCCTGGAAGAACAGCGCGTCCGTGCCCCAGTCCACGTAGGACAGGTGGTTGGGCGCGAAGATGACGCCGCCCTTCTTGGGAATGTTCTCCTGGCCCGACCACTTGTTCCTGATCAGCAGCGTAAGCAGCGGTCGCAGCACGATGACGGAGATCAGCCGCCACGTGGGCGAGTAAGACTTGCTCATCGGGGAGGCCTTCCCATGTTCCGGTTCCGCACGTCACGCTCCGAGGTCTGCCTGTGGTCGGCTCTATGACGGACTCTGACCGATTTAGCTGGACAGTTGTGTTGCCTGTCAAGGTACTAGCCCGCGCGAAGTCCCGGCTCGCGGTCCTGGCCGGCGACCGGCGTCACGAGCTCGCGCTCGCCTTGGCTTCGGACACCGTTTCCGCCGCCGTGGCCTGCCCGGAGGTGGCGCGCGTGATCGTTGTCACGTCCGACCCGGTGGCCGGGCCGAGGTTGGCCGCGCTCGGCGCGCACATCATCATGAGGCCACCGGCAACCCGCTTGAGCTATCCCGCGGGCTCCCGGCCGACGCCGCGGACGGCAGCCAGCACGCGCTCAACGCGGCGCTGCTGCGGGGCGCGGCGGTCGCGGCGCGGCGCTGGCCGGGAACCGGGCTCGCGGCGCTGACCGCGGACCTGCCCGCGCTCCGCCCGGCCGAGCTGGCCACGGCGCTGCGCGCCGCGGGTGACAGGCAGCCGGGCGCGTCGTCCGGGCCGGGCGCCTGCGTTCGTGCCGGATGCCGCCGGGGTCGGCACCACGCTCTACGCGGTCCCGCCGGGCGGGGAGTTCCGGCCGATGTACGGCGGGGCGTCCCGGGCGCGGCACGCCGCCGCCGGGGCGGCCGAGCTCGCGGCGGGCGGCATCCCCGGGCTGCGCCAGGATGTGGACACGCCCGACGACCTGCGGGCGGCGGTAGCGCTCGGGGTCGGCCCGCGGACGGCCGAGGTCGCGGCCGAGCTTCTTGCCGACGCTTAGGCCGCGACCTGGCCCTTCAGATCCGAACCACCGGGCACGTGAGGGTTCTGGTGATCCCCTCGACTGCCTGGATCTGGGCAGCTACCAGCTTGCCCAGCTCGTCCACGTTCTCGGCGACGGCGCGCACGATGACGTCATACGGACCGGTGACATCCTCCGCCTGCGTGACTCCGGCGATCTCCGCGATCTGCCGTGCCACGTCGGCGGCTCTGCCGACCTCGGTCTGGACGAGGATGTATGCCTGCACCATGGCGTCCTCCTGCGGGCGGCTGCGGTTGCCACCCTGAACTGCCAAAGGTACCGCAATGGTCCAGACCTGTTTCAGCCTGGTAGGCGAATTTCGTGCGTAATGTGCCGTCCGGGCCCGCCCGGCGGTTGGTTAGGCTGGCAACCGTACCGCGAGTGGGTCCGGCCAAGGGAGGCGGCGCATCGCTGATCAGGGCAGGTCCGTCGCGGACCTGGGCGAATGGGGGATCATCGCCGCGATCGCCGGCCGGATGCCCGCCGGGTCGCTGACCTCGGTCGGGATCGGCGACGACGCCGCGGTGGTCGGCGCGCCCTCAGGGAGCGTGGTCGCGGCGGTTGACCTGCTGCTCGAGGGGCAGGCACTTCCGGCTGGACTGGTCAAGCGCGTACGACATCGGCGTGAAGGCGGCCGCGCGCAGCCTGGCCGACATCGCGGCGATGGGCGCGGTGAACACCGCGCTGCTGGTGGCGCTGGCCGCGCCGGGCGCGCTGCCCGCGAGCTGGCCGGCCGAGCTGGCCGACGGGCTCGCCGCCGAGGCCAGCCGGGCAGGGGCCGGCATCGTCGGCGGCGACACCGCCCGCGCGGACTCCGTGGTGCTGTCGGTGACCGCGCTGGGTGACCTGGCGGGGCGCCAGCCGGTGCTCCGGTCCGGCGCCAGGCCCGGTGACGTGATCGCCGTGGCCGGGCCTCTCGGCCGCTCTGCCGCGGGGTTGGCGCTGCTCGCGGCCGGTGTTACGGCCGACGCGCCGTCGCCCGCGCTGGCCGGGCTGGTGGCCGCCCACCTGCGCCCGTCACCGCCCTACCCGGCCGGCCCCGAGGCCGCGCTGCTCGGCGCGACCGCGATGATCGACGTGAGCGACGGCCTGGTGGCCGACCTCGGCCATGTCGCGGCCGCGAGCGGCGTCGCGCTCGACATCGACAGCTCCGCGCTGATCACCGGCGGCCCGCTGGACGGGGCGCGAGGAGGCGGCGGCGGCGCTCGGAGGAGGCGGCGGCGCTGGGGAAAAGATCCGGTTCATTGGGAACGGGCCGTGGTTTCTCCGCACCCTCCATTGCCCTGGAGTGGGTGCTGGCCGGGGGCGAGGATCACTCGCTGGTCGCCACATTCCCCGCTTCGGCCGCCTTGCCGCCACGGTGGCGTGCCATCGGGCAGGTCCGGGCCGGCGCTCGGCGTCACCGTGAACGGCAGGCCCCATGCCGGGCCGGGCGGCTGGCAGCACTTCCGCTGACCAGCGGGCTTAGGGATTTTATTAGCCATTGCGGTTATTGCGCTTTCCGGCAGCGCCGGTCTAGGCGCCTTCGCCGCCACCATGGCGGTAGCGGGCGTGCTCAGCCTGGTCCTGCCGGGCCTGAACCAGGCAGAGCCCCCATGACCGCCGCACACTGATTCCACCCATCGCGGGCCTGGCCTGACGGCCACGGCGGCCTGGCTTTCGGCAGCCAAGGTTCCGGGAACGCAACAAGCCGACGCGTCGCTGTGACGCGCCGGCTTGAGACGACGTATGAAACGCCAGGACGGGCCTAGCGGCTGACCTTGCCCGCCTTGATGCAGGAGGTGCAGACATTCAAGCGCTTGGGCGTACCGGAAACGATGGCCCGAACGGTCTGGATATTCGGGTTCCAACGACGGCGGGTACGAACGTGCGAATGCGACACGTTGTTGCCGAAGCCCGGCCCCTTACCGCAAACGTCGCAGACGGAAGCCACGGCTGCCTCCACAAATAGGATGGTTAGAGTCTGACGGCGCCCCACCCGGCGGTGACATGCACACCAACGCGGAACTGAGGCAGCCTGCGAAGCATACCCGAAGGAACGGGCGCCGCGCGAACCGTACGGAAAGGCCCGGGGGTCAGCCCTGCGAAGGTGACGGCGGCACGGCCAGAGCCTTGCGCAGCAGCTTCAATTCGGTCTCGACGGCGGCGGTGGCAACCTGAACACGGTGGTCGAACGACCGCAACCGGGTGAGTGAGGACGACCCCGCCTGCACGGCGGTCAGCGTGGCCAGGCTCTGGTCAGACTGGATCAGGGCCTTGGCGGTGGGGACGACGGAGGGCGGGAACGGGAAGTTCGCCATAGTCGCGCCGAACGCGCGCTCCGATGATACGACCCGCTCTCGAACCCGACTCCCGCCAGCAGTATCAGGTGGGCGGCGAGCAGCCCCCAGATGACATAGGTGAGCCGCTGGAATCGCTTCCAGTACTTGCCCAGCTTGCGCTGCGCCCACGGGTTGCTCGTGCATCACGATCGGGACGACCAGCATCACCATGAAGAACCCCATGAGCTCGAAAGCGTGCCCGGCCAGCCGGCCGAACACGCCTCCCGCGAAGGTATCGGTGATGCTGGCGGCAATCGCGTCGCCGACGGCGGGTGGCCGCCATCATGATCCCGTACCAGCGCCGCAGCGGGACGAACCAGTGCTGGCCGGTGAGCGTGACCATGGGGGTGACGAGCAGGCACAGGAACAGGCAGATCTCGGCCCCGGTCCCTAGCGTGTCATCGACCGACACCGCGAAGGTGTTGCTGTTCAGCGTGAGCGAGCGCGGGCAGCATGAAGAAAAGCGGGACTACCGCCGGGGCGCCGAGCAGCACAAGCGCGACCGCCTTCCGCTTCGGGCAGCCCGCCGGATCTCCATGATCTCGAAGCCTCTTAGCACGATGTAAGAAAGTCGCTATGCGAGCGAAAGGGCATCGCGAGAGTAAATTCTTACGCGATCACGCCGCAACGTAAGCAGGCCAGGAATGGCCCGGCGCGGCCGTACGATGAATTGATTGACGCGTTTCGATGCGATCGGCGGCCCGCGCCCGCTGGGACTTCAGGCACCGCCTCCGCACGCGCGTCGACGGCCCCGGCCGGCCAACGGTTGCCGGAATGTCAGTGCCTGCTTCTATGCTCCAGGTGTGACCACGCTGCGCGACTCACTGGTCAAACCGCTCGGCAAGAAGACCAGCGAGACGCTGGAGAAGGTCTTCGGCCTGCGGACGGCTGGTGACCTGCTCCGGCACTACCCGCGCCGGTACTACACCCGGGGCGAGCTGACGCCGCTCGACTCGCTGCACGAGGGCGACCACGTCACCGTGCTGGCGATGGTGGACCTGGTCAGCCGGTTCGGACAGCCAGTTGACCACAGATACGGGACCAAGCCGAGGAAGTGGGGCAGCGAGCGCCTCGAGGTCATCGTCACCGACGGGCCGGGCAAGCTCCAGCTGGTCTTCTTCGCCAGCGTCGGACATCATGCCCATCTGCTCCGGCAGGGCTCGATCGGCCTGTTCGCGGGGACCGTGTCCAGCTTCCGCGGCCGCCGCCAGCTGGTGCACCCCGAGTACGAGATGCTCCCGGGCACCAGCACGAGCCCGCTGATGACGGCCGAGATCGCCGACGAGTTCGCCAACGAGCTGATCGCGGTCTACCCGGCTAGCGCGAAGCTCAGCTCGTGGAAGATCTCCAAGGCGATGGACGTCATCCTCGAGACGGTGGACACGGGCGAAGACCCCATCCCGGCGCAGGTGCGCGAGAAGCACGGCCTGTGGCCCAGGGAGCTCGCCATCAGGGCGATCCACCGGCCGCAGGACCGCGCCGAGGAGAAGCACGCCAAGCACCGGCTCAAGTGGGACGAGGCGTTCACCATGCAGGCCGCGCTGGCCCAGCGGCGGCTGGCCGCCGCCGCGATGCCCTCGGTGCCGAGACCGGCCGCCGAGGACGGGCTGGCCGCCGAGTTCGACCGGCGGCTGCCGTTCACGCTCACCGCGGGCCAGCGCTCGGTGGGCGAGCAGATAGCCCACGACCTGGCCTGCGCCTACCCGATGAACCGGCTGCTGCAGGGCGAGGTCGGCTCGGGCAAGACCGTCGTCGCGGTGCGGGCGATGCTCCAGGTGGTGGACGCGGGCGGGCAGGCGGCGCTGCTCGCGCCGACCGAGGTGCTCGCACAGCAGCACTACCGGTCGATCACCGCGCTGCTCGGCCCGCTGGCGGAGGCCGGGCGGCTCGGCGGCAGCGAGCGGGCGACCCAGGTGGCGCTGCTCACCGGCTCGTCCGGGGTGCGGGCACGCCGCTCCACCCTGACTGACGTGTTCACCGGCGACGCCGGCATCCTGATCGGGACCCATGCCCTGCTCGAGGACCGGGTGCGCTTCGCCGACCTGGGTCTGGTGGTGATCGACGAGCAGCACCGGTTCGGCGTCGAGCAGCGTGACTCGCTCCGCGACAAGACGCTCGGCTCCCGCCCGCACGTGCTGGTGATGACCGCGACCCCGATCCCGCGGACGGTGGCGATGACCGTCTTCGGCGACCTTGAGGTCTCCACCCTGGCGGAGCTGCCGGCCGGCCGCTCGCCGATCAGCACCCATGTCGTGCCCGCCCTCGAACGGCCGCGCTTCCTTGACCGGGCCTGGCAGCGGGTCCGCGAAGAGGTCGCGGCCGGACGGCAGGCCTACGTGGTCTGCCCCAGGATCAGCAGCGAGCAGACGGGCGAGCCCGGAGACAGCACGGAGGACGCGGAGGACATATTCGACGCCGACGCCGGTACCGACGTCGAGGGCGGGGGACAGGGCGACGATGCCCGCCGCGAGCCGCTGGCCGTGCTCGACGTGGCCCCGGCGCTGTCGGCCGGCCCGCTCGCCGGGCTGCGCGTCGGCGTCATGCACGGGAAGCTCCACCCGGATGAGAAGGACCGGGTGATGACCGCGTTCGCCGCCGGCCAGCTGGACGTGCTCGTCTCGACCACGGTGATCGAGGTGGGGGTAGACGTGCCGAACGCCACCACCATGGTGATCATGGACGCCGACCGGTTCGGCGTCTCCCAACTGCACCAGCTCCGCGGCCGGGTGGGCCGCGGCGGGCACCCGGGACTGTGCCTGCTGGTGACCGAGGCGCCCGCCGACAGCCCCGGCCGGGGGCGGCTCGACGCGGTCGCCGAGACCGGGGACGGGTTCCGGCTCTCCCGTCTTGACCTGGAGCAGCGGCGCGAAGGCGACGTGCTCGGCTCGGCCCAGGCAGGCCGCCGCAGCAGCCTGAAGCTGCTCCGGCTGCTGGCCGACGAGGAGCTCATCGCGTCCGCCCGGGAGGAGGCGTCGGCCCTGGTCGCGTCCGATCCGCAGCTCGCCGCGCATCCCGCGCTGAAGGAGGCGATCGACGATCTCCTGGGCGACCGCCGCGCCGAGTTCCTCGATAAGGCGTGACGGCCGGCCTGCGAGACTGAAGCCATGACACGCGTCATCGCTGGGGAGGCCGGAGGGCGCCGGCTCGCCGTTCCGCCGGGCACGACGACCCGGCCGACGAGCGATCGTGCCCGGGAGGGCCTGTTCGCCTCGCTCCTGTCCGAGCTCGGCAGCTTCGACGGCAGGCGGGTACTCGACCTCTACGCGGGCTCGGGCGCGATCGGGCTCGAGGCGCTGTCCAGGGGGGCGGAGCGCGTGCTGCTGGTCGAGTCCGACGCGCGCGCGGCCGCGGTGATCAAGGCGAACGTCGCCGTGGTGGGCCTGCCCGGCGCGACCGTGGCCATCGACCGGGTGGAGCGCCTGCTCACCCGGCCGCCCGCGGCCGGCGGCGGCTACGACGTGGTGCTGGCCGATCCGCCCTACGCGCTGGCCGAGGCGGCGGTGACCAGGGTGCTTGCGCTCCTGGAGGGCGGCTGGCTAGCCGACGAGGCGCTCGTGGTGATGGAACGGGCAACCCGGTCCGTTCCGCCTGACTGGCCCCCTGGGTATCTGCCCAGTAAGTCGCGAAGGTACGGTGAGGCGACCTTCTGGTATGGCTGGCATGGCAGCGGGGCGGGATCGGGACAGACGGGCACCGCGTCGCGGTCGGAGGCTTGATACGCCGTGCAACGGCGCATGAGGAGTGATACCGCGTGCAGCGAGTGGTATGCCCCGGTTCGTTCGACCCAGTAACGAACGGGCACCTGGACATCATCAGCCGGGCGGCCGGCCTCTACGACGAGGTAATCGTCGCCGTCCTGATCAACATCACCAAGAAGTCCCTGTTCACCACCGACGAGCGGGTCGATATGCTCCGCGAGGTCACCAAGGGTTACGGCAACGTGCGCGTCGAGCGGTTCCATGGGCTGCTCGTCGAATTCTGCGCGGCGAACGGGATCGCGGCGGTGGTCAAGGGCCTGCGCGCGGTCAGCGACTTCGAGTACGAGATGCAGATGGCGCAGATGAACTACCGCCTGGCCAAGATCGAGACGCTGTTCATGACGACCAACCCGCTGTACTCATTCCTGAGTTCGAGCCTGATCAAGGACGTCGCCAGGTACGGTGGCGACGTCAGCGGTTTGGTCCCTGAGCAGGTCCTCGGCCTGCTGCGGGAGCGGCTGGCGGAGGAGTAGCAGCACAGAAGCCGGCCGGGCCGTCCGCCGATTGCCGAGCAGCGGCCCGGAGGATGTACGCTAATAGGTCGGTCCACCCATTTACCTAGACGATAAACTGTGATGCCCAAAGGAAACGGAAAGCCGGCCGTGCGCGATGACGGCTTCAGGTTTGACACACGAGTGCTCGGCAGAGGTCCTGGCGAGTTCAGGGACGAGAAGCGGACGGCGATTGCGCCGGAAGGTCTCGGCTCTGGGCTAGTCTTGGTTCCGGCTGGCGCGATTGTGGATCTCGATCTGCGGTTCGAGGCGGTCTCCGAGGGGGTGCTCGTCACCGGTTCGGCGGTTGCCCCGCTGACGGGCGAGTGCGCACGCTGCCTGGATCCGCTGACCACCAATGTGGAGGTCAGTTTCCAGGACCTTTACCGGTACCAAGCGGATCCGGGTGAGGGTGAAGACGACGGCGAGGATCGCTTCCTCGACGGAGACTTCCTTAACCTGGCGCCTGCGTTCCGTGACGCGGTAGTGCTCGCGCTGCCGTTGTCGCCGCTGTGCAGTGAAGACTGCCCTGGGCTATGCGCGGAGTGCGGTGCCAAACTGGCTGATGCCGGGCCTGAGCATGGGCACGGCGAACGAGTGGACCCCCGGTGGGGTGCGCTCGCGCAGATAGATTTCGATCAAGATGCACCCCTGCAATTCTTGATCACGACCACGACGACCGAGTAGAAGACTGACAGGAGAGCTGAAGTGGCTGTTCCCAAGCGGAAGATGTCGCGCAGCAACACCCGCTCCCGCCGCGCGCAGTGGAAGACCACCGCGCCGACGCTGGTCGAGTGCCCGCAGTGCCACAGCCCGAAGCTGCCCCACGCGGCCTGCCCGACCTGCGGGACCTACCGCCGCCGGCAGGTCCTTAACCCGGCCTGAGCCTGCATGTGACAGGGAGCGCCGATGAGCGGACGACGTAACGACGGGGACGGGGCCGAAGCGGCAGACCCTGCGGGACTTCGCAATGCCCTCGGCGTCCCCATCACCGCCGAGACTCTTGAGCGCGCGCTGACCCACCGGTCATACGCGTACGAGAACGGCGGCTTGCCGACCAACGAGCGGCTTGAGTTCCTGGGCGACTCGGTACTCAGCCTGGTAGTGACGGACACGCTGTTCAAAGGCCATCCCGATCTGCCCGAGGGCCAGCTGGCGAAGCTGCGCGCCGCGGTGGTCCAGATGAGCACGCTGGCCGAGGTCGCGGTCAGTGAACTGAACCTGGGTTCCTACGTCCGGCTCGGCCGCGGCGAGGAGGGGACCGGGGGCAGGGACAAGCCGTCGATCCTGGCCGACACGCTCGAGGCGGTGATCGGCGCGACGTACATCGACTGCGGTCTGGACGAGGCCGACGGGCTCGTGCACCGGCTGTTCGACCCGGTCATCAAGCGCTCGGCGCTGCTCGGCGCCGGTCTCGACTGGAAGACATCGCTGCAGGAGCTGACCGCCGACAAGGGTCTCGGCGTGCCCGATTACCAGGTCAGGGACAGCGGCCCCGATCACCAGAAGATGTTCCGCGCGGTGGTCAAGGTGGGCTCGCGGGAGCTTGGCGCGGGCGAGGGCCGGTCGAAGAAGGCCGCCGAGCAGCTCGCCGCCGAGGCCGCGTACCGCTCGATCACGGCGGAGACCGCGGAAAAACCCGAGGATCGCAGCCGCGGTGATATGGAACGGACCGTGGTGATTTCCGACTCCCCCGCTGAATCGGTCACTGCCGCGCTACAGGGTTCCGTTCCGAGTCAGCCCGGCTCAGCCGACGCTGTCGATGCCTGAGCTGCCAGAAGTCGAGACCGTCCGGGCCGGCCTTGAGCGGCATGTGGTCGGCCGGACGATCGCCCAGGCCGAGGTGCTCAACCCGCGCGCCGTCCGCCGGGACCCGGCCGGACCCGACGGCTTCGCCGCGGCGATGGCCGGCCGAACCCTCATCCGGGCCGAACGCCGCGGTAAGTACCTCTGGTTCGCGCTCGATGACGACGAGGCGCTGCTGGCCCACCTGGGCATGAGCGGCCAGCTCCTCGTGGGTGAGCCCGGCCGCCCGCTGTCGCCGCACGTCCGCGCCCGCTTCACGTTCGCCGACGGCGGCCCCGACCTGCGCTTCACCGACCAGCGCACCTTCGGAAGTTTGCTGCTGTGCAGCCTCAGGGGGGGCGGTGTTTCCCGCGGGGGGGCGACCCCCCTGCACCCCCCGCGCATGGGAGGGCTTCGCCCCCCCATATCCCCCCTACGGGAGGACGCGCCAAACCCGCGCGCCCCCCACGCTGTGGCTGAGGTTAAGGATCCGAGGCTGGGGTTGGCAGGCACCGCAGAGACCGCGGGGCCTATGCTGTCGCTGAGGTAGACCGGTGGTGGCTGTTAAATCGACGCGCCTAGTGCCTGAGCCGATCGCGCATATCGCCCCTGACCCGCTTGAGGATGCCTTCGATCCGGAGGATTTCGCCGCGCGGCTGGGGCGGCGGAAGACGGGGATCAAGCGCGCGCTGCTCGACCAGTCGCTGATCAGCGGGATCGGGAACATCTACGCCGACGAGGCGCTGTGGCGGGCCCGGCTGCACTGGGCCAGGCCGACGGAGACGCTGCGCCGGGCGGAGGTGTCACGGCTCCTCGCGGCGGTGGACGAGGTGCTGACCGAGGCGCTCAAGGCGGGCGGGACGTCATTCGACGCGCTCTACGTGAACGTGAACGGCGAAAGCGGCTACTTCGACCGTTCGCTGAACGCCTACGGCCGCGAGGGCGAGCCCTGCGCCCGGTGCGGCGCGCCGATCCGCCGGGACACATTCATGAACCGTTCGGCGTATAGTTGCCCACGTTGCCAGCCTCGTCCTCGCAATGGTCACTGGTAGGGTTCGGCAGGCTACAACCCCCTAGATATGGGGGTTTGTATGTTTCGACGTTTGTTCAGCGGGCAGTTCTCTGGTAAGATAAGGCACATAACGGGTGACAGGCTGTTCTTGGCTTGACCGCAATTGGCCGGGGTGAGACCCTGTATCTGTTACCGCACGCATGGGCGTGCGGATCACAAGTGCCCACTCTGGTCACTCAGTGTGGAGGACCTTTCACCATGTCTAAGGCTCTATTCGGCCACGTCGGCGGTCCCGACCCGCGTATGGTCTCAGAAATGCGTCGTCTCCAGCAGCGCGTTCGCGATCTGGAAGCCGAGCTTGCCCGGCTCCAGGACGAGAACGATGTGCTTGCCTCGGGGCTCGGCCACGATGAGGACATGCTCGTTCTGGAGCGTGAGCCCGCGCTTACCTGACGATCTCAGGTAGCGCTGCTCGGCCCGCAACACGCGGGCTCGGTTTAGCTACAACCAACAGCAACGAACCAGGGACGTTCCGGCGTCCCTGTTCGTTGAGGTTCGGTCGTCTCGGCGTACCTGTTCGGTGGGCTTTTGCTCACCTCTCGTGTGCCTGCATCTAATGGGGCGGACTGTCGGCTTGGGGGGCTCCCGCCCCCTGCCTTCTGGCATGGGGGGCTCCCGCCCCCCATTCCCCCTGCCCCCGGCCCAGACCCCCGATGGGCCTTCGGTCAAATCGGGGGTTTTGTGCTGCCCGAAACACGGCCGGCCGGATGTGGCGGGAAACACGTTCTGAGGTAATTGGGCCTGTGCGGCTTGTGCTCCGTTGGGGGCCGACGATCATTGATTGGGCGCCTGTTGCCCGAGGGTTTCTCCCGTTGCCGTGGCGTTCCCCACGGCCTGGCTGCCCGAAAACGGTAGTGTGCTAAGGCGGGCCGTTCGGCAGGGTGTCACCGGGGGAGGAGAGGGTACGTGTATCTGAAGTCCCTCACCCTGCGCGGCTTCAAGTCGTTTGCCTCGGCCACCACACTCCGCCTCGAGCCGGGGATCACCTGCGTCGTCGGCCCCAACGGCTCGGGCAAGTCCAACGTCGTCGACGCCCTCTCCTGGGTGATGGGCGAGCAGGGGGCCAAGAGCCTGCGCGGCGGCAAGATGGAAGACGTCATCTTCGCCGGCACCACCTCCCGGGCGCCGCTCGGCCGCGCCGAGGTAAGCCTCACCATCGACAACACCGACGGCGCGCTGCCGATCGACTACGCCGAGGTGACGATCAGCCGGCTGATGTTCCGCTCCGGCCAGAGCGAGTACTCGATCAACGGCGACTCCTGCCGCCTGCTCGACGTCCAGGATCTGCTCTCCGACAGCGGCCTCGGCCGCGAGATGCACGTCATCGTCGGCCAGGGCCAGCTCGACCAGATCCTGCACGCGGGCCCCGAGGCCAGGCGGGCGATCATCGAGGAGGCGGCCGGCGTACTCAAGCACCGCAAGCGCAAGGAAAAGGCGCTGCGCAAGCTTGAGGCGATGCAGGCCAACCTGACCCGCCTGGTCGACCTGACCGCCGAGCTCAACCGCCGCCTCAAGCCCCTGGGCAGGCAGGCCGAGGTCGCCCGCAGGGCCGCGACCATCCAGGCCGACCTGCGCGACGCCCGGCTGCGGCTGCTGGCCGACGACTACCTGGGGCTGCACGCCAAGATGGAGCGCGAGGCGGCCGACGAGGCCGCGATCGCGGCCCGCCGGGCCGGGCTCGAGGGCCGCCTGGCCCAGGCCCGCCAGCAGGAAGCCGAGCTCGACGCCGCCGTGTCGGTGCAGGCCGCGGGGCTGGCCAGGGCCCAGCAGACCTGGTTTGAGCTCTCCTCGCTGACCGAGCGGCTGCGCTCGGTCGCCGGACTGGCCAACGAGCGCGCCCGGCTGCTGGCCGCCGACCCCGAGCCGGAACGGCCGGGCCGTGACCCCGACGAGCTCGACCGGCAGGCGGCCGAGCTGCGCGCGGAGGAGGCGGGGCTGGCCGAGCGGCTGGCCGACGGGCGGGAGTCGCTGGCCGAGGCGGTCGCCGAGCGCACCGCGGTCGAGGGCGCGCTCGCCGCCGCCGAGCGCAGGCTGGCCGACGCGGCCCGCGCCGCCGCGGGCCGCGCGGAGCGGCTGGCCCGGCTGCGCGGCATGTCCGACGCCGCGCACAGCCGCAGCGCCGCCACCGGTGAGGAGATCGAGCGGCTGACCGCCGCCGCCGAGCAGGCCCGCGCCCGCGCCGAGCACGCCCAGCTCGGGTACAGCGAAGTCCAGGATGTGGCCGACGACGACGACTCCGACCGGACCGGTCTGGCCGCCAAGCTGGAACGGGCGGCGAAAGAGCACAACCTTCATTCGGAACGGACGGTTGCTTCGCGTAAGGCCGAACGTGCCGCTAACAGCGAGGTAGCCGCCCTCCGGGCCCGCGTCGAAGCTCTCAATGAGACGCTGCGGCGGGGGGTTGACGCCACCGCCGCGGTCCTCGCCGACCCGGACCGCTTCCGCGGTGTCCTCGGCTCGTTCGCGGCCCAGCTAACCGTGACCGACGGCTACCAGAAGGCCATCGCGGCCGCGCTCGGCGCCGCCGCCGAGGCCCTCACCGTGAACGGCCTGGACGCCGCGGTAGAGGTCCTCACCAGTATCCGCACCGCCAACGCGGGCACCGTCGGCCTGGTCATCGCCTCCCGCCCGCAGGCCGCTTCGCCCGGCCCGCAGGGCCAGCCGGAGCAGCCTTGGCCCGAGCTTCCGGCCGGGGCCCAGTGGGCGCCCGACCTGGTGAAGGGGCCCGCCGAGCTGGCTGGTGCGGTCGCGGAGCTGCTGGCCAACGTGGTGGTAGTAGCGGACCTGACGCAATCAGCCGCGTTCGTTCACCATAATCCTGGTTTTCGCTGTGTTACCGCCGACGGTGACCTGATCGGGGCGTACTGGGCGCACGGCGGATCGGCCGGGGCGCAGTCGCTGCTCGACGTGCGCGCCGCGGCCGACGATGCCGTGGCCAAGCTGGCGGCGGCCGAGCTGGCCAGCGAGGCGGCGGCGCAGACGCTGGCCGAGGCGGCCGAGGCGACCGACGAGGCCCGGCAGGTGCTCGAGGAGATCCGCGCCCGGCTGCGCGCCGCCGACGCGGCCACCGCGGAGATCTCCGGGCGCCTCGGCCGGCTGGCCGGGGCCGCGCGGGCGGCCGCCGACGAGGCCAAGCGGCTCGACGCCGCGGTCGGCGCGGCCGAGCGCAGCGCGGAGAAGGACCTGGCCAAGCTGGCCCAGCTGAAGACCGAGCTGGCCGAGGCGGAAGCCGCCGAGGACCGGGCGCGCGACCCGGAAGTTGAGAACCAGCAGGCCGATGACGAGCGCGCCGAGCTGACCCAGCGGGCCGTCAGCGCGCGCGAGGCCGAGATGGAGGCGCGCCTGGAGGTGCGCACCGTCGAGGAGCGGCTCCGCGCGATCAGCGGCCGGGCCGACTCCCTGGCCGCGTCGGCCACGGCCGAGCGGGCCGCCAGGGAGCGGGCCGCCATCCGCCGCCGGCAGCGGGCCGCGCAGGGTTCGGTCGCCCGCGCCGTCGCCGCCGGGTCGGCCACGGCGGTGACCGCCGCCGAGTCATCGCTGGCCGAGGCCAACGAGCGCCGCCTCGCCGCCGAAGCCGCCGCCGCGGTCAGCAGCGAGACCCTCAAGGCCATCCGTGCCCAGGTCACGGCGGTGTCGGCTGAACTCGACGGCGTGGTCAACTCCGCCCACGGCACCGAGATCTCCCGCAACGAACACCGGCTCCGCCTCGAGCAGCTGGCGTCGCACGCGGCCGACGAATACGGCGTGGAACCCGGCGCACTGGTCGCCGAGTACGGGCCCGACGTGCTGATCGTGGTCCCCGCCAGCTCCGCCCTCGCCGCCGCCGCCCGCAAGCGCGGCACTGCCGTCGCTGTACCGGCCGTCGCTTCCGCCCCCGCTGCTGCCACTGCGGCACCCGGGCCGTCCGCTGCGTCGGACCCGGCTGAGGCTTCCGCGACCCCCTCGGCTTCCCGTGCGCCGGGGGTTCCCGACCCGGCTGAGGCTTCCGCGGCGCCCTCGGCTTCCCCTGCGGTGGGGGTTTCCGGCCCGTCTTCCGGCGCCCCGTCCCCGCTCCCCGTCATCGGCTTCGCCGGGCGAGCTGCCGGAAGAAAGCGATGCGGCAGGGCCTGCCGGCCCCGCGAGCGCGGCGGCCGCCGCTGCTCCGCCGTCGCTCGCGGATGCCCTCCGGGCGGTGCGCACCGAGGTGGAGCAGGCGCAGCCGCCAATCCCGGCGCGCCAGCCGCGGGCCGCGGAAGGCGAGCCAGAGCCGGAGACCGTCGCGGTGCCCTATGTGCGGTCGGAGCAGGAGGACCGGGCGGCGGAGGCTGACCGGCAGCTCACCCGGCTGGGCAAGGTCAACCCGCTCGCGCTGGAGGAGTACGAGGCGCTGCAGGAGCGGCACCAGTTCCTCGCGACCCAGCTGGAAGACCTGCGCAAGACCAAACGCGACCTGCTTACCGTGGTCAAGGAGGTCGACGACCGGGTGCAGGAGGTGTTCGCCTCGGCCTACGCCGACACCGCGCGCGAGTTCGAGGGGCTGTTCTCGCGGCTCTTCCCCGGCGGATCGGGCCGGCTTGATGCTGACCGAGCCGGACGACATGCTGACCACCGGCATCGAGATCGAGGCGCGCCCGCCCGGCAAGAAGGTGAAGCGGCTCTCCCTGCTCTCCGGCGGCGAGCGGTCGCTGACCGCGATCGCCTACCTCTTCGCGATCTTCAAGGCCCGGCCGTCGCCGTTCTACGTGCTTGACGAGGTCGAGGCGGCGCTCGACGACAGCAACCTGCAGCGGCTGCTCGGTGTCTTCACCGAGTTGCAGGAGAGCTCCCAGCTCATCGTCATCACCCACCAGCGGCGCACGATGGAGGCCGCCGACGCCCTCTACGGCGTCTCGATGCGCGGCGACGGCGTCTCCCTGGTGATCAGCCAGCGCGTCCGCGAATCCGAGCTCGCCTGAACCGCGTTCCCCTGCGCCGGCCGTCCCAACTCGCGTTTAAGCCCCAGGCGGCCGGGGAGTCTGCGAATCTGGGGCCGCGTAGCCGACGGCGCGAGTACCGGGTCTTGACGCGGGCATGCTGTAGCGTGCTCAGGGGCGTTTAACGCGGGCCGACGGTGCGCGGACCGCGTCGGGGACATGCCGTTCTTGGAGACAGTGGGCTTAAATGATTGCGTACATCATTCTCATCGTGGTCGTCGCCGTGCTGCTTATCGGCGTGGGCAGCACGATGTTCCTGCGGCCGCGTGGCATGCACGGGGTTCGCCGCAGCCGCAACGGCGCGCTCGATATGACCGGTTCGATGCCTGCGGTCAAAGACGACGATACCGAGACCGGCGGGGGAACCGCCACCGCCACCGCCACTGCTCCGCCTGCCCAGCGCCCGGCGGAGCCTGCCGCGCCCGTGCGCCCCAGCCTGGAGAAGCCGCCGCCATCGGCCGGCCGGATGGTGCGGCTGCGGTCCCGGCTCGCCCGGTCGCAAAGCGGCTTCGGGTCCGCGCTGCTCGGCCTGCTGTCGCGGGACCGGCTTGATGACGACACCTGGGACGAGATCGAGGAAGTCCTCATCACCGCCGACGTCGGGGTTACGCCCGCCCGGCAGATCGTCACCGACCTGCGGACGAAGGTAAAGGTCGAGGGCACCCGGACCCCGGATGACGTCCGGGAGATGCTCCGCGAAGAGCTGCTCGAGCAGGTGGAGACCTCCGCCAGCCGCGCGCTGCGCACCCAGCGGCACGAGGGCCGGCCAGCGGTCATCCTCATGGTCGGCGTCAACGGCACCGGGAAGACGACCACCTGCGGCAAGCTGGCCAGATCGCTGGTGGGCGACGGGGAGACGGTGGTGCTGGGCGCGGCCGACACCTTCCGCGCCGCGGCGGCCGACCAGCTGCAGACCTGGGGCGAGCGGGTTGGCGCGCAGACGGTCCGCTCCGACAAGGACCAGGCGGACCCGGCCAGCGTGGCCTTCGACGCGGTGTCGGTCGGCATCGAGCAGGAGGCGGACGTGGTCCTCATCGACACGGCCGGCCGCCTGCACACCAAGAACGACCTGATGGACGAGCTGGGCAAGGTTAAGCGGGTAGTGGAGAAGCGCACCTCGGTCGACGAGGTGCTGCTCGTGCTGGACGCGACGACCGGCCAGAACGGGCTCCGCCAGGCACGCGTGTTCGCCGAGGTGGTGGACGTCACCGGGATCGTCTTGACCAAGCTCGACGGCACCGCCAAGGGCGGCATCGTTATCGCCGTCCAGCGCGAACTCGGCGTCCCGGTGAAGCTGGTCGGCCTCGGCGAGGGCCCGGACGACCTGGCCCCCTTCGACCCGGTCACGTTCGTCGATGCCATTCTCGGCGGGTGACACCCGTTCCGGGCCGTGGGCCAGCCCGCTCGCACCGCAGTGACCTGCGGCTTGTGGCTGGAGTGAAACGGAAGCGTAATAGTTAGGCCTTCGGTTTCACTCTTCTGAAACATTCGGACTGGACGCAGGAAACGCTCGTAAGGCATTGTCAGGTGTGGTGAACGAGAGGGTGGTCGAATGAAGCTCATTACGGCTGTCATCAAGCCCTTCAAACTCGACGATGTCAAAGCAGCGTTGCAGGCATTCGGCGTGCACGGCATGACAGTCAGTGAAGCGAGCGGATATGGCAGACAACGCGGGCACACCGAGGTGTACCGGGGTGCCGAGTACCAGGTAGACCTCGTACCCAAGGTCAGAGTGGAAGTCATCTGCGACGACGAAGACGTCGACGATCTTGTCGTCGTAATGGTCAAATCATCCCAAACCGGCCGCATCGGGGACGGCAAGGTCTGGGTTGTGCCGATTGAGACGGTGATCAGAGTCCGCACCGGTGAACGCGGCCCTGACGCCATCTGAGCCGGGTTATCCCCAGCTAGCGCTGGCCTAACACCAACACCAATCGGGGGACCGGTACCACAAGCGCGCCCTGTTTCGGTCGCGCCCGATCATTCGGGGGACCTGGTGAGCGTGATGACTTCTTATGCGGCTGATCGCAGCCGAAGGACAACTGAAACAGATCGCTGGCTCGCGGGCATGCTGGGCGCCGAGCCGGGAGTGGCCTTGGTCGCGGTTGGCGGCTACGGCCGCAAGGAGCTGCTCCCCGGCAGCGATCTCGACGTGCTGATGCTCCATGACGGCAGGGACGACATCGCCCGGGTGGCGGACCGGATCTGGTACCCGGTCTGGGACTCCGGCGCGCGGCTTGACCATGCCGTGCGGACGGTCCCGCAGGCGAGACGGGTGGCCCGCAACGACCTCAAGGTCGCCCTCGGGCTGCTGCACGCCAGGCACGTCGCGGGCGACCCGGACCTGACCACGAGGCTCCGCGAGGGAGCGCTCGAGGACTGGCGGTCCAACGCCAGGACCCGGCTGGCCGAGCTCAAGGCGCTGCACGAGGAGCGGACCCGGCTCCATGGCGAGCTGGCCTTCCTTCTCGAGCCCGACCTCAAGGAGAGCCGCGGCGGACAGCGGGACGTGCACGCCATCCAGGCGATCGCCGCGGCCTGGGTCGCGCCGGCCCCCGGTCCCAAGGTGCGGGCCGCGTACGAGCAGGTGCTGGACGCGCGGCACGTGCTGCACGAGGTCACCGGAAGGCGCCTGGACCGGCTCGTGCTCGAAGAGCAGGACGAGGTGGCCCGCACGCTCGGGCTGCTCGACGGCGACGCGCTGCTGCGGCAACTGGCCGGGGCCGGCCGCACCGTCGCCTACGCGGTTGATCACGCCTTCCGCCAGGCCGACCGGGCCGGCGGCCGCCGCGCCCTCGGCGTGCGGATGAGACGGGGCAAGCTGGACCGCCGCCCGCTCGCGGACGGGGTGGTTGAGCAGGACGGCGAGGTGGTCCTGGCCCGCGCCGCCGTGCCACAGCGGGACCCGGTGCTGGTCCTGCGCGCGGCCGCCGCGGCCGCCCAGGTCGGCCTGCCCCTCGCGCCGCGCGCCCTGGCCAGGCTGGCCGAGTGCCCGCCGCTGCCGATTCCCTGGCCATCCGATGCCCGCAACGCGCTGCTTGCCCTGCTCGGGGCGGGGCCGAGTGCCATCGCGGTCTGGGAAGCGCTCGACCAGGAAGGGCTGCTGGCCACGCTGATCCCGGACTGGGAGCGGGTCAGGAACCGGCCGCAGCGCAACCCGCTGCACCGCTTCACGGTCGACCGGCACCTGGTGGAGTGCGCCGCCAATGCCGCCGCCCTGGCCCGTGACGTCTCCCGCCCCGACCTGCTGCTGCTCGCGGCGCTGCTGCACGACATCGGGAAGGGCTGGCCGGGTGACCACAGCGTCTCCGGTGAGGTCGTGGCGCGCGACGTGTGCAAACGGGTCGGGCTGAACGAGGCCGATGTCGAGCTGGTGGCCCAGGCGGTCCGCTACCACCTGCTGTTGCCGGTCGTGGCCACCCGCCGCGACCTCGATGACCCGGTGACCGTGCAGCACGTGGCGACGACGGTCGGCAGCAGGACCCTCCTGGAGGTGCTGCACGCGCTCTCCATCGCCGACGGGCTGGCCACCGGCCCGGCCGCGTGGAACGACTGGAAGGCCGGGCTCGTGGCCGACCTGGTGCGCCGGGTCAGCGCGGTCCTCGACGGCGACCCGATGCCCGCCCCGCCCCCGCTGCGCGAGGACCAGCTGGCGCTCGTGGCCGACGGCGGTCCGGCCGCGATCGTGGACGGCAACGAGGTCACCGTGGTCGCGCTTGACCGGCCGGGCCTGCTCTGGCGGGCGGCCGGGGTGCTGGCCTCGCACCGGCTCACGGTCCGCGGGGCCAACGCGACCGCGGTGGGCGACACCGCCGTCACGGTGTTCAACGTGGTGCCCGAGTACGGTGACCCGCCCGATTCCACGCTGGTCTCCTCCGACCTGCGGCGGATGCTCGAGGGCAGGCTCGACGTGGAGGACCGGCTCGAGCGCCGGGCCCGCGCCGTCCGGCCGCACGGCACCAGCGCCCCGCCGCCCAAGGTCACGCTGGTCGACGACGCCTCGACCACCGCCACCGTGGTCGAGGTGCGCGCGCACGACGAGCCCGGCCTGCTCTGGCGGATCGGCCGCGCGCTGGGCGAGTGCGGCCTGAACGTGCACGCCGCCCGCATCGAGACGCTGGGAGCGGAGGCGGTCGACGTCTTCTACGTCACCGACGCCACCGGCGGCCTGGTGACCGACCACGATCTGCGCAAGCGCACCGTCCAGATGGTGCTCTCCGCGCTCAGCCCGGCCTGAAACCGGCCCGTGGCAGCCGTTCGGGAGCGGGAAAACAGCTCCGCCAGAAGACCGCATGCGCTGACTAATACGTCAGCCCCTAATCCCCGGTAGCCTTGAACTGTGTTTGAGACGCTCTCTGATCGGCTAACCCAGGTATTCTCCTCGCTGCGCGGCAAGGGGCGGCTGTCGCCCGCCGATATTGACGCCACCGCCCGCGAGATTCGCATCGCCCTGCTCGAGGCGGACGTCGCGCTGCCCGTAGTGCGCCAGTTCATCGCGCGGGTGAAGGAGCGGGCCGCCGGGGAGGAGGTCTCGCAGGCGCTGAACCCCGCCCAGCAGGTCATCAAGATCGTGCACGAGGAACTCGTCACGATCCTCGGCGGCGAGACGCGGCGGCTGCGGTTCGCCAAGAACCCGCCGACCGTGATCATGCTGGCTGGCCTGCAGGGCTCCGGCAAGACCACGCTCGCGGGCAAACTCGGCCTCTGGCTGCGGGAGCAGGGCAACACGCCCATCCTCGTCGCCGCTGACCTGCAGCGGCCCAACGCGGTGACCCAGCTGCAGGTGGTCGGCGCGCAGGCCGGGGTGGCGGTGTTCGCCCCGGAGCCGGGCAACGGCGTCGGCGACCCGGTCGCGGTCGCCCGTGCCTCGATCGACGAGGCCCGCAGGTCGCTGCACAACATCGTGATCATCGACACGGCCGGCCGTCTCGGCATCGACGCGGAGCTGATGGCGCAGGCCGCCGCGATCAGGGACGCGACCGACCCGGACGAGGTGCTGTTCGTCGTCGACGCGATGATCGGCCAGGACGCGGTGGCCACTGCGCAGTCGTTCCTCGACGGGGTCGGCTACGACGCCGTCGTGCTGACCAAGCTCGACGGCGACGCCCGCGGCGGCGCGGCGCTGTCCATCGCCGCCCTGACCGGCAAGCCGGTGATGTTCGCCTCAACCGGTGAGAAGCTCTCCGACTTCGACCTGTTCCACCCGGACCGGATGGCGACCCGGATCCTGGACATGGGCGACGTGCTCTCCCTGATCGAGCGGGCGGAGAAGGCGTTCGACGCCGAGCAGACCGCCTCGATCGCGGAGCGGATGATGTCCGGCGAGGGGTTCACCCTCGAGGACTTCGTCGAGCAGCTCAACATGCTGCGCAAGCTCGGCCCGCTCAAGAACATCCTCGGCATGATGCCCGGCGCGTCGAAGAACAAGGCGCTGCTTGACCAGGTCAACGACAAGGACCTGGACCGGGCCGAGGCCATCGTGCGCTCGATGACCCCGCAGGAGCGGCGTGCCCCCAAGATCATCAACGGCTCGCGCCGGCTGCGCATCGCCAACGGCTCCGGCGTCACCGTCGGCGAGGTCTCCCAGCTGGTCACGAACTTCTTCGAGGGCCAGAAGCAGATGAAGATGCTGATGGGCGGCGGGATGCCGGGCATGCCGGCGATCCCGGGCATGGCCGGCGCCGCCCGGCGCTCGGCCAAGGCCGCCCGGGCGTCGAAGAACGCGAAGGGCAAGCGCCGCAGCGGCGACCCCCGCAAGGCAGCGATCGGACCGGCCGGCGGCTCAGGCAACGGGGCCGGCGCCCCGGCGCTGCCGGCCGCTGCCGCGGCCCAGGAAACCCCGCAGTCGATGGAAGAGCTGGCCGAGCTGCTGCGCGAGGCCCAGGCGGGCGGCGGCCCGGCCGGCTTCGGCGGCGAGGGCGGCTTCCCCGGCTTCGGCGGCCGCGGCCCGGCCGGCCTGCCCCCGATGCCGGGATCGGGCTCCAACGTCGTCCCGGCCGCCTTCGGCAAGCGCAGCAAGAAGAAGAAGTAACTCCGCTGCCGGGCAAATCCGCAAGGTAGCCCGGCAGCGCCCCGCCCAGGCGACGCACGACGCACCAGCGCACCCACGACTCCACCCACACCACACCCACCACCAGCGCTTCCCGTGATCGTGAAGCCTTTTGTCCTGGCGTAAGAAATTCGCGCTATACGAGCGAAAAGTCTTCGTGATCACTCGGTCGTCGCTGCGTAACTCGGCGGCGAGGGCGAGTACCGCGCCGATCGTGTCGGCCTCGGCGGCGGGCTTGTCGTCGCGGTAGCGGATGACGCGGGCGAATCGCAGGGCGACGCCGCCGGGGTAGCGGGGGGAGCGCTGGACGCCGTCGAAGGCGATCTCCACCACGAGCTCCGGACGGACGTAGACCGTCCAGTCGTCGCGGTGGTCCTCGAGTTCGAGCAGGCGGGCCGTCTGCCAGGTGAGCAGTTCGTCGGTAAGGCCCTTGAAGGTCTTGCCGAGCATCACCCAGCCGCCGGTCTCCGGGTCACGCGCCCCGAGGTGCAGGTTCGACAGCCACCCCTTGCGGCGGCCGTGCCCCCACTCGACGGCCAGCACCACCAGGTCGAGCGTGTGCCGCGGCTTGACCTTGATCCAGCCCGCGCCGCGCCGTCCGGCCGCGTAGGGCGTGGCCAGCGACTTGACGACCACTCCCTCGTGCCCCCGCGCGACCGCGTCACGGAAGAACGCGTCCGCCTCGCCCGCGTCGCCGGTCACTAGCCGCGGCATCAGCATCGCGGCCGGGACCGCGCCCGCCAGCGCCGCGCGCCGCTCCGCGTCCGGCAGGTCGATCAGGTCGGCCCCGTCCAGGTGCAGCACGTCAAAGAGAAAGACCGACAGCGGCACCACGGCGCCGGACGCGGTCACCTCGCTCGCTGCCCGCGCGGCCGTGTCCTGGAAGGCGTACGGCCGACCGTCCGGCCGCAGCGCGATCAGCTCCCCATCGAATACCGCGTCCCGCACCGGCAGCGCCGCCAGCACCGCCACCACCTCCGGCAGCCGTGCGCTGATGTCATCGAGCGTCCGCGTGAACACCCGCACGGCCCGCTTCCCGCCGCCCCCGCCATCCGCATGCCCGTCCGCGGACCCACCGGAAATATGCGCTTGTATCCGGATGCCGTCGAGCTTCCACTCCACCGCGGCGACCGCGGTCGGGTCCGTCCCGCTACCGTCCTCACCGGCACCCACGTCAGGGACGCCAGCACTGCCGCCGCCATCATCGTGCGCACGTCCGCTGACGCCGCCAAGGTCATCAGCGCCACCGCCGTCGCTGCCCGCGCCGTCAGCGTCGGCGGTCGGCACGGTGATGACCTTGCTGAGGGCGTCCGCGATGGACGGTGCGCTTGAGGCGAGCATCGGCTTGAGGGGCTGGCCGACCTGCAGCCCGAACTCGGCGAGCGCATCCGGCCCGCCACGCAGCGCCGCATCAGCCACGGCAGGCAGCGATCCCCGCAGCATCACCGCGCGCCGCACCAGCCCCACAGGCACCTCGGAGGCTCGCGCGACGGCCTCGGTCATCACCCCGTCAAGCGCTCCCTGGCGCAGTTCCCCCGACAGCAGCCGGACCAGGAAGTACTGCTCTTCGGCGGTCGCCGCGCCCAGCACGGCGTCGATCAGCCGCTTCCGCTCGGCCACCGACCCCTTGCCCGCCACCGAGCCGATCAGGGTGAACGCCTCATCCACCCCAAGCACCGTCAGCGACGGACCATCGGCGGGCGGCGGCGCCGACCGCAGCGCCGCCCACCCCACCCCGATCTGCCGCTGCGGCAGCTCGCCGGAGAGGTAGGCCACGACGACGCCCACCTCGTCCGGCCCGGCGGACCGCAGCGCGGACGCGATCGCCCCGATTTTGGCCAACCGCCCCGACGAGCCCGCCACCTCGCGGGAGACCTCCGCAACCTCAGCTAGCAGCACACCCACCATTGTGACCCGCCCTGACACACCCGCACCCGCCCCGCCGCCGCTGGCGGTAACTCTTCCGCCCCCTAACGTCCCCGCAGCCAGAACTTGGGGCGAAACTTGTACGCTTTTCTGCCCGAAATAACCTATTTATCGCTTTTGGAGCGTACAACTTTCGCCCTAACATAGCCGGGAGGGATTGATGGAACGTGAATGGCCCGTGCAGGCGGCTGCACGGGCCATTGACGTCGCTATGAGCGGGGAACGCCAGGAGGCTAGCTGGCGGCTGTTGTCTTCTTGTGCCGGCCGCGGCGCCTGCCCTCGCCCGCGGGCCATAGGTAGTAGCCGGTGGGGAGGGGGTCGATGTTGTATTTGTCGTCGAGGGTGCCCCACAGGCCGCGGCGGGCGAAGATCGCGATCACCATCGCCACCAGGCCGAGGACGATCAGGTACCAGGCGTTGTAGGACTGCAGGGTCTGCTGGAGGATCATGTAGACGGCGGTCCCGACGATCGGCCCCTCGATCGTGCCGATGCCGCCGATGATCGTTGCGAACGCCATCTCGGCGGTCCACAGCACGCTGAACACGCCGCCCGAGGTGCCGGGGACGACCTGGAGCTGCTGGATCGCGAGCACCCCACCGGCCGCGCCGCAGCCGGCCGCGGCCACCACCCAGACCAGCAGCCGCGCCCTCCCCACCCGCACGCCGGAGGACCGCGCTGCCCGCTCGTCGTCGCGGATGGCGGTCAGCACCAGCCCGACACGCGAGCGGAGCAGGAAGTACACGGTGGCGATGGCCAGCACCGCGACGATGAGCGCGGCCCAGTAGGTGTAGGCGGCCAGCACCGCCGGGTCCATCCCGGTGAGCCCCGGCAGCGGCTCGCCGGTGCCGCCGCCGATCGACTGGATCTGCTCGATGACCAGCATGATGGCCGAAGCGAGGACCCAGGTGGCGATCGCGAAGTACCCGGTGCGCAGCCGTGACAGCAGCCACCACAGCGGCAGCGCGCAGGCCGCCGCCAAGATGGCCGCGATCACCAGCCCGAACCACGGCGTGACCCCGTGCATCGCCGGGATCAGCACGAAGTAGGCGCCGAGCCCGAGGAACGCCTGCTGGCCGACCGACACCAGCCCGGCGTACCCAGCCAGCAGGTTCCACATCGAGGCGAGCGTGAGCACGATGAGGCCCTGCACCATGATGCCGGTGGTGCCCGGGCCGATGTAGTAGGGGAACAAGAACAGCACGACGACCACGACGAGGGCGCCGAGGCCAGTCCACGCCACGTTTCTGCGTGACCGGGTCACTCTCAATTCATTCGCCCCCGAACGGACCGTGGTCTCCGCCATCTCTGTCATGTCTGAGCCCTCCGGCCGGTAATCCCCTGCGGCCAGACCACGAGCACCAGCAGGAAGACGACGTAGCCACCGAGCTGCTCGTAGGAGATGTTGATCTGGGCGCCGATCTGCTGGGCCACGCCGAGGACGATGCCGCCGATCAGCGTGCCCCACAGCGAGCCGAGCCCGCCGATCACCACGGCCGCGAACGCGAACAGCAGGATCGTGTCGGTGCCAGTGGTCGGGTCGATCGTCGTGGTCAGGCCGTAGGACATGCCGGCCAGCGCCACGGTGCCGAACGCGATCGCCGCCGCGATGCCGAACACGTGCCGGTAGTCCGCGCCGGACAGCTGCGCCGCCTCCCGGTCGTCGGCGACGGCGCGGATCAGCCGCCCGTACCTGGAGCCGGACAGGAAGTACTGCAAGGCCAGCAGCACGACGACGGCGAGGATGAAGATGTAGACATCAAGCCAGGCGATCGTGATCTGCGATCCGATCGAGAACGAGGCGGTGGTGAAGCTGTCGCCGACCGCGAGCCCGCGGCTGTCGGAGGTGAAGAACTGCAGCAGGCCGTTCTCGATCACGATCGACAGGCCGAAGGTGACGATCAGGGTGGTCAGCTCGCCGCGGCTGAGGGCGGCCTCGATGACCGACCGCTGCAGCACGTAGCCGAGCACCGCCATCGCGGCCACGACGATCGGCACCGACCACAGGAACGGCAGGTGGGCGGCGGCCACGATCCCGACGCCGACGTACGCCGCGACGACCGCGAGGTCGCCGTGGGCCAGGTTGACCACCTTCATCACGCCGAACAGGAGCGAGAGCCCGCAGGCGAACAGCGCGTAGAGGCCCCCGGTCAGGATGCCCTGGATAATGGCGTTAACCCAGGCCATTACGACGGCCTCCCATCGGTGACTCCGAAGTAGGCGGCCTCGACCTGGTCGCGGGTGACCTGCGCCGGGGTCCCTTCCAGGGTGGTGTGCCCCTCAAGCAGGCACTGCAGGTGCGTCGCGACCCGGAGCGCCTGGCTGACGTCCTGCTCGACCAGGAGCACGGTGACGCCGGAGTTCAGGATCTGCGGCAGCATCTCGTAGATCCGCAGCACGATCACCGGCGCCAGGCCGAGCGAGAGCTCGTCCAGCAGCAGCACCTGCGGGTTGGCGACCAGCGCCCGGCCGATGGCCACCGACTGCTGCTCGCCGCCGGACATCTGCGCCGTCTTCTGGCCGCGCCGGTCCTTCATCCACGGGAACAGCCCGTAGACCCGCTCGATGGTCCACGGGCCCGGCCGCGCGTAAGTCGCGCCGACCTTGAGGTTCTCCTCCAGGGTGAGAGAGGGGAACAGCCGCCGTCCCTCGGGGACCATGACGATCCCCGCGTTGGCCCGCTTCTCCGGGCGCAGCCCGGTGACGTCCCTGCCCTCGTAGGTGATGGTGCCCTCGGTCGGCCGGTGCAGCCCGGCGATGGTGCGCAGCAGCGTCGACTTCCCGGCGCCGTTCGCGCCGATGATCGCGTACACCTCGCCCGGGTACACCGACAGCGAGATACCCGAGAGCGCCTTGAGCTGGCCGTGGTGGACGACAAGGTCGCGGACCTGGAGCAATGGCGCGGCCGCGCGAAGCCCCGGCCCGTTCCCCTCACTCATGCTTGCGCTCTTCCTGTTCCGGCTCCGCGGGCGGCTCATCCGGCGCCAGATCGGGGTCGACGCCGAAGTAGATCTCGCGCACCCGGGGGCTCGCGAGCACCTGCGCCGGGGTGCCGTCGCCGATGAACTCCCCGCCGTACAGGCAGGTCATCCGGGCCACGAGCGAGGTCAGCGCGCGGACCACATGCTCGATCCAGATCACCGCGACCCCCTCGGCGTTGATCGCGCGGACGATCTCCACCAGCACCGTGACTTCGGGATCGGTCAGACCGCCCGCTACCTCGTCCAGCAGCAGCAGGGAGGGCCCGGTGGCGAGCGCGCGGGCGATCTCCAGCCGCTTGCGGGCGAGCAGCCCGAGCGCCGGCCGGGCTGTTGGCCTCGGCGGCGATCCCGGTGCGCTCAAGCGCGCTCGCGGCGACCGCGTAGCTGGCCTTGCGGCGCTGGCCGCCGCCCTGCTGGGCGGCGACGAGCACGTTCTCGAACACGGTCATGTCCGCGAACGGGCGGGGAACCTGGTAGGTCCGCCCGATGCCGAGGCGGCAACGGGAAGCGGAACCGAGCCGGGTGATGTTCCGCCCGGCGAAGGTCACCTGGCCGGCGCCAGGGGTCAGGTCGCCCGAGATGAGGCCGAACAGGCTGGTCTTGCCAGCCCCGTTCGGCCCCACGATCCCGACCGTCTCCCCGGCGTCGACCGTGAAGGACAGATCCTCCGCGATGACGACGCGGCCGAAGCGCTTCGTCACGTGGTCAAGTTCAAGCAGTGCCATGGCTCACTTAAAGGTCGGCAGCAGGTCGCCGGTGATCTTGGCCTGCGGCAGCAGGGTGTTGTCGACGACCTTGGCCTCGAGGGGGTAGAGCGTGCCCTTCTGCCACTGGATGCCGACCGGCGGGGTGATCGCCACACCGGGCGCGGGGTTCTTGCTCGAGGTGTAGTTGATCGGGCCGGCCACGGCGTCGGGCAGGTTGACCTTGAACAGGGCCGCCGCGACCTCTTGCTTGTCGTGCGGGTCGCTCACCGAGGTGAGCGCCGCGTGCGCGATCTCGAAGAGGGTGTAGTTGCTGATGTTCGCGCTCGGCTGGCCCTTGCCGTCCGAGGTGTACAGGGCCGCCAGTTCCGGGCAGGTCTGCCCGCTTAGGGACGAGGTCCACGGCAGGGAGGGCACCCACCAGCTGTCGGTGGCGACGTTGTAGACCTCGGAGCCCATCGCGTAGGCGTCGGTCGGGAACAGCAGCACCTTGGCCACGGTGGCGAGCTTCGGGCGGAAGTTCTGCTGGATGGCCTGCTTCCACATGGTGGCGAAGTCCGGCGGCAGCGGGACGTTGGTGAAGAAGTCGGCCCCCGAGCTCTTGAACGTCGAGATCATCGAGGTGTAGTTGGTGAGACCGTCGGCGTACGGCGTCGACAGCTCGATCGTGTAGCCCGCCGCCTTGGCGATGGGCGGGAACACGGCGCGGAACGCGTTGCCGTCAGCGTCGTTCGGGAAGGCCGCGGCCACGATGTGGTTGTTGCCGTACTGCTCGCCGATCCGGTTCCACATCGGGATGAAGGCCTCAACCAGGTCCTCGGCGCCGAGGAAGTACATGACCGTGTACTTGGGCTTGAAGGTCGGCTTCTGCGGGTTGCCGCCGAGGTTGCCGTACCACGACTCCCACGGGATGTTGGAGCAGATGAGCGGGGTGCCCAGGGTTTCGGCCTGGCTGGCGACCGCGTTGACCGTCTCCGGGGTGGAGGAGGCGAGCAGCAGGTCCACGTTGTCATTCTGGATGGCCTGCCGGGCCAGGGTGCCGGCCGTGGTCACGCTCGACTGGCTGTCGTAGGACTTGATGTTGACCTTGTAGGTCGAGCCGCCGATCTTGAACCCGTTTTTGTAGGCCGAGGTCGCCATGACCTGCTGGGTGACCCACGCGTCGGGGAAACCGAAACCCGACAGCGATCCGGTGACCGGGTGGATCCAGCCGATCGTGATTTCCTTGCTGGTGGTGGAAGCAGAGGAGGAAGAGGTGCTTCCGGTGCTGGTTGTGCTGCTGGAGGCACCCTGGATGCCTGAGCTGCAGGCCTCAAGGAGGCTGCCGCCCCCCACGACGGCCGCGCCAACGCCGGCCGCGCGGAACAGGCTACGCCGGGAAATTCTGCCGGCGGCCGACTGGCTGCCGGATGTGTCCGGCTGGGCAGTCTGGTCAGTCATGGTTCTGGATCTCTCCTTTTATAAGTTCGCATCCATGTCCAGTTATAAGTTCGCATCCATGTCCAGGCACGTGACCACGTTTGTGGGGACAGTGACTTGTGACTTAGCGTTGCGTAACCCGGGCGAGTGCGGGTGTCACCCGCGAGGGTGCTGAGAGACTAACATCACACCAGTCCCATATGTGGCGGTAATTTGCCTGTATATGGCTCTGTTGAGTGAGATTTCCACAGGCTGCGCGGAGTTGCAACAGGATGGATCGCGCGTTATGCAACTGTTTCATGCATCTGCAGTTGCTATGGATATTCAATGATGCGCGGCTGGAGGCTAGCCGGAGCCTCGGTCACTGTGGGTAACGGCGGGGAGCGTGGCAGGCCGCTTGCGGGCCGCTGTCGCAGGATTACCCCTAAGCCTTCGTCATCTGGCACAATGGTCTTTCGATGCTTGGCCGCGTGGCGCCCTCTCTCCGTCCGCCCGGTCTCGCGCCTTCGCTCGGTCCGGCCGGCCATTCCCCGCTGGCAGGTTCCCGACACACGTACCTAAATGCTGGGAGAAGAGCACAGCCGTGGCTGTCAAGATCAAGCTAAAGCGCCTGGGTAAGATCCGGGAACCGTACTACCGGATCGTCGTCGCCGACTCGCGCACCAAGCGGGACGGCCGCGCGATCGAGGAGATCGGCAAGTACCACCCGAAGCTGGAGCCGTCGCTCATCCAGATCGACTCCGAGCGCGCGCAGTACTGGCTGTCCGTCGGCGCGCAGCCGACCGAGCCGGTCCAGCGTCTGCTGACCATTACCGGTGACTGGCAGAAGTTCAAGGGCCTGCCCGGTACCGAGGGCACCCTGCGGACCTCCGAGCCGAAGGCCGACAAGAAGGGCCGCTACGACGAGCTCGTGAAGGAGTCCCTCGCGGCCAAGGAGGCCAAGGCCGCCGCCAAGCCGGCCAGGTCGTCCGCGCCGAAGCGGGACGCCAAGAAGGCCGAGGCCGCGCCGGTCGAGGCCGCCGCCGAGCCCGTCGAGGCCAAGGCTCCCGAGGCCGCCGCCGAGCCGGTCGAGGCCAAGGCTCCCGAGGCCGCGCCGGTCGAGGCCGCCGCCGAGCCGGTCGAGGCCGCGCCTGCCGAGGCCACGGCGTCGGAGGCCACGGCCACCGACACCCCGGCCGCCGAAACCAGCGCGGCTGGCGACGGTGGCAGCGAGGCCTGACGTGCTTGAGGAGGCCCTCGAGCATCTGATCCGTGGCATCGTGACCCACCCGGACGACGTCCGGGTGATGAGCAGGATGCTCCGCCGGGGCAACGTTCTCGAGGTCCGGGTACACCCCGATGACCTCGGGAAGGTCATCGGGCGGGGCGGGCGGACCGCGCGGGCGCTGCGGACGGTGATCGGCTCCCTGGCCGGGAACCGGCATGTCCGCATCGACCTGCTCGAGACCGGCGAAGTTCGCTAACGCCTGATGCAGGTCACCGTCGGCCGAATAGGCCGCCCGCACGGGGTTCGTGGTGACGTGGTGGTCGGTGTCCGTACCGATGAGCCGGAGCTGAGGTTCGCTCCGGGCTCGCGGCTGGACACCGACCCCATCAGCGTTGGCCCGCTCACCGTGGCCGGCTTCCGCTGGCACTCGGGGGAGCTGCTGGTCCGGTTCGCGGGCATCGGCGACCGGACCGTGGCGGCCGGACTGGGCGGCACCTGGCTGATGGTCGATTCGGCCACCCTGGCCCCGCCCGACGACCCCGACGAGTTCCGCGATGGCGACCTCGTCGGGCTGTCCGTGCGCACCGTCGATGGCACCCTCGTCGGAACCGTGACCGACGTGCTCCACCACGGCCAGGACGTCCTGGCCATCGCGCCCGCCGCGGGCGCGGGCACCGAGCAGATCCTGGTCCCGTTCGTCAAGGCGATCGTGCCCGAGGTCGACATAGCCGGCGGCGTCCTCGTCATCGACCCGCCCGCGGGCCTGCTCAACCTCGAAGACGCCACCTGATACACCTGGAAGAGGCCGGTCGAGCGACGCTCCAAGCACTTCGGTCGATTCCGTCCCATCCTTGCGAAGACTTTTCTCATCGCGAAGACTTTTCGTGCGTATAGCACGAATTTCTTACATCAGGAAAAAAGTCTTCGTGATCACACTCGCCCGTCCCGCAAGGGGTCACGATGCGCATCGACATTGTCACGATATTTCCTGATTACTTCGGGCCGATCGATGCCGAGGGGCGGGTCGGGGCGTCCGGGCCACTCGGCGTATCCCTGATCGGCAAGGCCGGTGTGCGCGGCGACATCGACTTCCGCGTTCACGACCTGCGCCGCTGGACCTCCGACATTCACCACACGGTCGATGACACCCCCTTCGGCGGCGGCCCCGGCATGGTGATGAAGCCCGACGTCTGGGGGGCCGCGCTGGATGCCGTGCTGGCCGAGGCGACGGTGCTGGCCGATAAGCCGGGGCCGGCCCGGCTGGTGGTGCCCGCGCCCAGCGGGATGCCGTTCACGCAGGAGCTGGCGTCCGGCTACGCGGCCGAGAGCCACCTTGTCTTCGCCTGCGGGCGGTATGAGGGGATCGACTCGCGCGTGGTGGCCGACGCCCGCACGCGGATGGCGGTGGACGAGGTCAGCATCGGCGACTACGTGCTCGCCGGGGGAGAGGCCGCCGTCGCGGTGATCGTGGAGGCCGTGTGCCGGCTGCTGCCCGGCGTGCTCGGGAACGAGCAGTCGGCCGCCGACGACTCGTTCGGCGGGGCCGGCGGCGCGATGAGCGGGCTGCTCGAGGGGCCGGTCTACACCCGTCCGCGGTCATGGCGCGGCCTCGAGGTGCCTGACGTGCTACTGTCTGGTCATCACAGGGCCATCGCCCGCTGGCAGCGGGATGAGGCACTGCGCCGCACCGCGGCCAACCGGCCGGACCTGATCCGCCGTCTCGCGACCGCGGCTGACGGTCTCGACAAGCGGGACCGCCAGGTGCTCGCCGAGGCTGGTTTTCCGGTTGACGGCGAAAGTATGGCACACTGATATGCGCTGCCCTTTCGGGCTATGACTCCGCCGGGGTGCGTCCCTGGCTAACGCAGGCTTACACCCGGATGCGTGCTGCCGCGCATTTCCGACCAGGACTGAGGAACTTCCATCATGCACACCGCGATCGCCGAGCTTGAGCAGGCCCAGCTTCGGGATGACGTCCCCGCCTTCAACCCTGGTGACACCCTCAAGGTGCACGTCAAGGTGACGGAAGGTAACCGCTCCCGTATCCAGGTCTTCCAGGGCATCGTGATCCGCCGGCAGGGCGGCGGCCTGCGCGAGACCTTCACCGTGCGCAAGGTCAGCTACGGCGTCGGCGTCGAGCGGACCTTCCCGGTGCACAGCCCCTCGATCGACAAGATCGAGGCGGTCACCCGCGGCCGCGTCCGTCGGGCCAAGCTCTACTACCTCCGCGACCTGCGCGGCAAGGCCGCGAGGATCAAGGAGCGGCGGGAGACCGTCGCCAGCTGACGTCGGCTGACGGCTGATTCCGGGTGACCCCCGATCCTGCAACGCCAGCGCCGGATGCTGATTCAGGCGCTGAGGTAGCGGACGAGCAGGTATCAGCGGACGGCGGGGCGAAAAGCGGGGCTAACCGGAACCGGCACTTCGGGCGGGATCTCGCCGTCATCGTGATCGCGGCGCTGGTGCTGACGATCCTGCTGAAGGCTTTCGTGGTCCAGGTGTTCTCCATCCCCTCCGGGTCGATGGAGAACACCCTGCTTCCCGGTGACCGGATCCTGGTGAACAAGATGGTCTACCGGTTCCGCCCGATCGAGCGTGGTGACATCGTCGTGTTCAGCGGGTCCGGGTCCTGGGACCCGGTGACGCCGGGCCCCAGCGACCCGTTCATCCGCTTCCTCGACGACGCGAAGGGCCTGGTCGGCATTGCCGGGCCGGGAACCGACTACGTCAAGCGCGTTATCGGCGTTCCCGGCGACCACGTGGTCTGCTGCAACGCCGCGGGCCAGGTCACGGTCAACGGCGTGGCGCTGAGCGAGAAGTCCTACATTTACCCGGGCGCCGCGCCGTCCCAGATCCGGTTCAACATCACCGTGGCGCCGGGCAGGCTCTGGGTGATGGGTGACAACCGGGCGGACTCCGACGACTCCCGTTACCGGCAAAGCGACCCTTACCTGGGGACCATCCCGCAGAGCGCGGTCGTGGGCCGGGCGTTCGTGATCATCTGGCCGCTCTCCCGCATCACCGATCTGCCCATCCCGAATACCTTCCAGCAGGCGGGACTGCGCGCGGCGGCCGCGGTCGCCGCCGCTCCGCCGGCCGCCGTCGGCGGGGGTGCCGCCGCCCTGGCGGCCGGCACGCTCGGGTGGCGCCGGCGGCGTCGCCGCTAGCTGAGTTCGGCCGCGGCAGCGGCCGTTAGCCGGCTAACTATTCACGACGCCATTAACGATTTCGGTCGCGGTGCTCGGGCCTGTCGTCAGGCTTATGCCAGGAACAACGCGGCGGGCTGGTCGCGCCCTGGGCAAGTGGCGCTACGCTCGCAGTGATGAGCGATGACGACGCGGCTGGCGTGATGGAACAGGGGGAGCGCGGATGAGCGGTTCGGGCGCGCGGGACGGCTGGGGATCGCCGCCCTGGGACCCGGCCGATCCGGTTCCCGACCCCGACGACACCCAGGCGATTCCGGGTCTGGGCACGGTCCCGGAACCCGTCGAACCGCCGACGCGGGCCGGCCCTTCGGGCCGGGTGACGGCGCCGGGTACGGGGCACCAGGCGAAACCGCCGGCGCTGGCTGGCCGGGCGCGGGCGGTGCCGCTTGGCCGGGGGAGCAGTCCGGCCACCGGGACTCCCGCTCCGGGCAGCCGCGGAGCACGTTCGGCGCCACCCGCGATGACCTGGGCGCCACCGGCCAGGGCGGTGACGCTCACGGCGGTCGCGACAGCGCCGACGGCAGCGGCGGGCAAAGGCCGGGGAAGAAGGGCGGCGACGCCGGCCCCAGCGGCAAGAACGGCAAGCGCCGCCGCAGCTTCTGGCGCGAGCTTCCGGTGCTCATCGTGGTCGCGCTGGTGCTCGCGCTGCTCATCAAGTCCTTCGTGATCCAGGCCTTCTACATCCCGTCCGCCTCGATGGAGAACACCCTGGAAATCGGCGACCGGGTGCTGATCAACAAGGTCGTCTACCACCTGCGCCCCATCCACCGCGGCGACATCATCGTGTTCGACGGCACCGGCTCCTGGGACTTCGACAACACCCCGGCCAGCACGAACATGTTCAGCAAGGGCCTGGACGAGCTCGAGGGCATCGTCGGCATCAGCCACGATTCCTCGATCTACATCAAGCGTGTGATCGGGCTGCCCGGCGACCGCGTGGCCTGCCCCACCGCCAGCGGCGACCTGTACGTCAACGGGGTGGCGCTGTCCGAGAGCTCCTACCTGTACCCGGGGAACACGCCGTGCGACGGGACGTTCAGCATCACCGTCCCGCCCGGCAGGCTCTGGGTGGAGGGCGATCATCGCTCCGTTTCCTACGACTCGCGCGGCCACACGGGCGACCCCGGCGGCGGCACGATCCCGCAGAGCGGTGTGCTCGGCCGCGCCTTCGTGATCATCTGGCCGCCGAGCCGGTGGGGCTTCCTCGACATCCCGGCGACGTTCGAGCAGCCGAAGCTGAACGCCTCCAGTGCCGCGGCCGGCGGGTCTGCCCCGGCGCTGGAGGCGGCGATGGACAACGGCACCCCGGTGCAGGCGGCCGGGTCCGCCCTCCCGCTCACCCTCGGCTTCGCCGGCGCGGTCCCGCTCACCCTGCTGCAGCGCACCGCCCGCCGCCGCCTGAAGGACCGCCGCGCCCGCCGCAAGGCGTAGACGGCAATGGGGGAGCGGGGCAGAGCCACGGTCCGTTACTCCCAAGCGGAGGCAGCAGCGACGAGAGGGTAAGCCGGGCACGCTCGGTGCCGCATCGGCCGGCGCCTTCGCACTGCCGGCGCTAGCGGGGCGCGGCCGCGGCCCGGTTGGCGTACGCTGCCAGTGATGGCTGCCCCCACCTACACGCCGCGGCGCAGCGCCGGTCTCGCCGCCTATGAGAACGTGCTCGCGCGCGCCGGGCTCGCGCCAGTCGCGGGCATCGACGAGGCCGGGCGCGGCGCGTGCGCCGGGCCCCTGGTCGTCGCGGCCGTGGTGCTCGACACGACCGCGATCAAGCGGATCCCCGGCCTGGCCGACTCCAAGCTGCTCACCCCCGCCGTCCGTGAGGAAATGTACGCGCTGATCACGGCGAAGGCGGTCGACTGGCACGCGGTGGTGATCCCGCCCGCCGAGATCGACCGCATCGGGCTGCACGTGTGCAACATCGAGGGCATGCGCCGCGCGTGCGCCGGGCTGACCAGCCGTCCCGGGTACGTGCTGACCGACGGCTTCCCGGTAAGCGGGCTCGGCGCGCCGGCGCTGGCGATGTGGAAGGGCGACCGGGTGGCCGCCTCGGTGGCCGCCGCCTCGATCGTGGCCAAGGTGACCAGGGACCGGATGATGCTCGGGCTGGACGAGCGTTATCCCGAATATGGCTTCTGCCGTCACAAGGGGTATGTAACCGGGGAGCACCTGCGGGCGCTGGCGGAGCACGGGCCGTCGCCGGTCCACCGCCGGTCGTTCCGGTGTGTGCCCGGCACTGGGCAGGCGGAGGGAGAATAGGTGACATGAGCGCGGAAGACCTGGAGAAGTACGAAGCGGAGATGGAGCTGCAGCTCTACCGCGAGTACCGCGATGTCGTCGGCCTGTTCACCCACGTGGTGGAGACGGAGCGGCGTTTCTACTTGACCAACGACGTGGACCTGAAGGTGCGGGCCGCGGACAACGGCGAGGTCTTCTTCGAGGTCACGATGCATGACGCCTGGGTATGGGACATGTATCGGCCGGCGCGTTTCGTCAAGAACGTGCGGGTAGTCACCTTCAAAGACGTCAACATCGAGGAGCTGGCCAAGAGTGACCTCGAACTGCCAGCCGACGAAAACGGCAAACCTGGCTTTTCCGCATAGACGGGGATTTGAGGCGGCATGCTAGGGCTTCCCGATGGCATTACCGCCTGCCTGTTCGACATGGACGGGGTGGTGACCAAGACGGCGGTCGTCCATGCCGCCGCCTGGAAGCAGATGTTCGACGAGTTCCTGCGCGTCTGGTCCGCCCGTAACGGCCAGGAGTTCGTCGCCTTCGACTCGGTCCGCGACTACGACGAGTACGTCGACGGCAAGCCGCGGCTCGAAGGCACGGAGTCGTTCCTGCAGTCGCGCGGGATCAAGCTCCCGGAAGGGTCGCCGTCGGACTCGCCGGGCACGCCCACCGTGCAGGGCCTCAGCAACCGGAAGAACGAGCTCGTGCTCGAGGTGCTCAAGCGCGACGGCGTCGAGGTCTACGACGGCTCGCGCCGCTACCTCGACGCCGTGCGCGACGCCGGCCTTAAGACCGCCATCGTCTCCTCCAGCGCCAACACCGAGGCCGTGCTCAAGGCGGGCGGCGTGTCCGACCTGTTCGACGTCCGGGTCGACGCCAACGTCGCGACCGAGCGCAAGCTGCACGGCAAGCCCGCGCCCGACACCTTCCTGGAGGCGGCGCGGATGCTCGGGGTCGACGCGGCCAACGCCGCCGTCTTCGAGGACGCGCTGGTCGGGGTGGCGGCCGGGCGGGCCGGCAAGTTCGGGTTCGTGGTCGGCGTGGACCGGGTGGGGCAGGCGGACGCAGCTGCGCGAGCACGGCGCCGACGTGGTGGTCAAGGACCTGGCGGACCTGCTGTTACTCCTGCTGTTCACGGAGCGTCCCAGTAGTCCAGTAGGGTCGGCGATGTCATTGGCGCGCGCTAGCCGCGGCCGGACGCGGAGGTGCTGCAATGATCAAGAACGAGCCGTACGGAGCGGAGCCCTGGTGCCTCAACGAGGCCAGCCTCGACCTGGACTTGCTCGCGCAGAGCGAGTCGGTCTTCGCGCTCTCCAACGGCCACATCGGGCTGCGCGGCAACCTGGACGAGGGGGAGCCGAGCGGGCTTCCCGGCACCTACCTGAACTCGCTGTACGAGGACCGGCCGCTGCCCTACGCCGAGGCCGGGTACGGGTTTCCCGACACTCGGCCAGACCGTCATCAACGTCACCAACGGCAAGATCATCAGGCTGCTGGTCGACGACGAGCCGTTCGACATCAGGTACGGCACGCTGCACAAGCACACCCGCACCCTGGACCTGCGGGCGGGCACCCTGACCAGGAACGTGACCTGGACATCGCCCGCCGGGCACACGGTCAACGTCACCTCGGTGCGGCTGGTCTCGCTGACCCAGCGCGCGGTCGCGGCGATCTCCTACACGGTCACGCCGGTCGACGAGCCGCTCCGCCTGGTGGTGATGTCAGAGCTCGTCGCCAACGAGGAGATCCCGGTCACCACGGCCGACCCGCGCGCGGCCGCGATGCTGGCCCAGCCGCTGGTCAGCGAGGAGCACATGGCGGTCGACGGCGACCGCCCGCGGGCCGTCCTGGTGCACCGCACCCGGTCGAGCAAGCTGCGGCTCGCCGCCGCGATGCGCCATGACGTCCACGGCCCGGAGCGCAAGGCCGTGCACTCCGAGTCGTTCCCCGACCTGGGCCGGCTGATGGTCGCGGCCGAGGTGCCCGCGGGCGAAGAGCTCCGCCTGGTCAAGTACCTCGGCTACGGCTGGTCCGCCGTGCGGTCCCGGCCTGCCCTGGTCGACCAGGTGAGCGGCGCGGTGGCGGCGGCCGAGCTGACCGGCTGGCAGGGGCTGCTCGACGAGCAGCGCGCCTATCCTCGACAACTTCTGGGAGGGCGCGGACGTCGAGGTCGACGGCGACGTGGAGATCCAGCAGGCCGTCAGGTTCGGCCTCTTCCACATCCTGCAGGCGGGCGCGCGGGCCGAGCACCGGCCGATCCCGGCCAAGGGCCTGACCGGGACCGGCTACGACGGCCACACGTTCTGGGACACCGAGACGTTCGTCCTGCCGGTGCTGACCTACACCCACCCCGACGCCGCGGCCGACGCGCTCCGCTGGCGGCACAGCATGCTGCCGATCGCCAAGGACCACGCGAAGGAACTCGGCCTGCAGGGCGCCGCGTTCCCGTGGCGGACGATCCACGGCGAGGAGTGCTCGGGCTACTGGCCGGCCGGCACCGCCGCCTTCCACATCAACGCCGACATAGCCGCCGCCGTCGTCAAGTACCTGGACGCCACCCACGACGACGACTTCGAGCGCGAGGTCGGCCTGCCGCTGCTGGTCGAGACCGCCCGCCTGTGGCGCTCGCTCGGCCAGCACGACGCGCGACGGGCAAGTTCCGCATCGAGGGCGTCACCGGCCCCGACGAGTACAGCGCGATCAAGGACAACAACGTCTACACCAACCTGATGGCGCAGGCCAACCTCGCCGCCGCCGCCGACCTCGCCGCCAAGCTCACCGAGGAGGCCCGCGCGCTCGACGTCACGCACCGAGGAGGCCGCCGCCTGGCGCGACGCCGCGGCGGACATGTACATCCCCTACGACGAGCGGCTCGGCGTCCACCCGCAGCACGACGGCTTCACCAACTACGCCCGCTGGGACTTCGCGGCCACCCCGCCCGACCACTACCCGCTGCTGCTGCACTACCCCTACTTCCAGCTCTACCGCAAGCAGGTCGTCAAGCAGGCCGACGTCGTGCTGGCCATGCAGCTGCGCGGCGACGCCTTCACCCAAGAGCAGAAGCTGCGCAACTTCGACTACTACGAGGCCCTCACCGTCAGGGACTCGTCCCTGTCCGCCTGCACCCAGGCGGTCATGGCGGCCGAGGTCGGCCACCTCGAGCTCGCCTACGACTACCTGGCCGAGGCCGCCTTCATGGACCTCCAGGACCGCGAGCACAACACCAAGGACGGCCTGCACATCGCGTCGCTGGCCGGCGCCTGGACCGCCCTCGTCGGCGGGTTCGGCGGGGCCCGCGGCCGGGACCGACGGCCTGTCGTTCTGGCCCCAGGCTGCCGCCGGGCCTGGCCGGGCTGACGTTCCGCATGCGCTACCGGGGGCGGGTCATCACGCGTGCACGTGCGCCAGCACGAGGCCAGCTACGAGCTGATCTCCGGGGACCCGCTGCCGATCCCCACCACGGTCACCCGCTGACGATCGGCAAGGAGAAGGTGACCCGCGAGATCTCGCCGCTCAAGCCGCGCGCCGTCCCCGGCCCAGCCGCCCGGCCGCGCTCCGCAGCCCCGGCGCGCCCAGCGCTAGCCGGACCCCGGCCGGCACGCTCACCGCGCCGCTACCCGCGACCGCCTGCCCCGAGTCGCATGGTCGCCGGCCTGCTCGCTGCCGCCGCCGCCTCGGGCTCGCGCGGCCGCGTCATCCCCGAATCCTGCCGTCCAGCGCCTCAGTTCCATGGCGAACGGTCCGTAGTCGTCATGAGCTGAACACGACTGATCCTTGCGTGATCCGAATGGTCGGCTGTCCGAGTGCTGACGCCGACGTGGCGAGTTCGGTCAGGCCGCGGGCTGCCCGTCGTCACGCGAGCTGCGCAGTGGCCGATCGGCGGCGCAGCGCGCATGTCCCCCGGGTAGTAAACAGGCGCCACTGACATTCGACCGGACATCCGGCAGGCGTTATCCACAATTTGTCGTCTGCTGAAGGATTTCTCCACAGCCGGGAATTCACTGCTGCGCGTATTGCCCGCCGCCGCCATCGTCGATGGTGGAGGTGGTGGCGATGGGTGCGAAGGACGTGCTCGGCCGGGAAGGCGAACAGGCGGCGGTCAGCTATCTGGAGGGCTGCGGGTTCCGGATCCTGGACCGGAACTGGCGGTCGGCCGACGGCGAGATCGACATCGTCGCGGTCGAGCGGCACACGTTCGTCGTCTGCGAGGTGAAGACCCGGTCGGGGACGCGGTTCGGCACGCCGCTGGACGCGGTCGGCCGGCGCGAAGCGCAAGCGGCTGCGCAGGCTCGCGGCCCAGTGGCTGGCCGCGCACGGCATCCGGTTCGACCAGATCCGCATCGACGTGCTCGGGCCTGCTCCGCGACGGCGCCGACGGGTTCACCATCGAGCACATCCGGGGGGTGGGCTAGATGACGCTCGCCCGCACGTTCTCGGTGGCGCTGGTGGGCGTCACGGGCCACCTGATCGAGGTGGAGGCGGACATCGCCAACGGGCTGCCCGCGACCATCCTGGTCGGGCTGCCGGACACGGCGCTGCGCGAGGCGCGGGACCGGATCCGCGCGGCGATCGTCAACAGCGGCGAGAGCTGGCCGAACTCGAAGATCACGGTCGGCCTCTCGCCGGCCGCCCTGCCCAAGCGCGGCAGCGGCTTCGACCTCGCCATCGCGGTCGCCATCCTCGCCGCCGACGACGGCCTGCCGCTGACCGCCCCGGCCGGGAAGATGTTCCTGGCCGAGCTCGGCCTGGACGGGCGGCTGCGCCCGGTGCCCGGGGTGCTGCCCGCGGTCGCCGCGGCCGCGCACGGCGTGGACACCGTCGTGGTCGCCGCGCAGAACGCGGCCGAGGCCGCCCTGGTCCCCGGCGTGCAGGTGGTCGGGGCGTCCACCCTGGCCGAGGTGGTCATCTGGCTGCGCGGCGGCCCGCCGCCGACGCTGCCGCGTCCGGAGCCGCCGCCGGACGATCCCGCGCCCGCGCTCGCCGCCATGGCCAGGAAGCTGGACCTGGCGGACGTGCTCGGGCAGGCGGAGGCGCGGATGGCGGTGGAGATCTGCGCGGCCGGCGGGCATCACCTGTCGCTGCTCGGGCCGCCCGGGGCGGGCAAGACGATGCTGGCCGAGCGGCTGCCGACGATCCTGCCGCGGCTGGAGACGGCGGCGGCGATCGAGGTGACGTCGATCCACTCCGTCGCCGGGGCGCTGGCGCCGGGGACCGGGCTGGTGACGGTGCCGCCGTTCTGCGCCCCGCATCACACGGCGTCGAAGGCGGCGATCGTCGGCGGCGGGGCGGGCGTGATCCGGCCGGGGGCGGCGAGCCTGGCGCACCTGGGCATCCTGTTCCTCGACGAGGCGCCGGAGTTCCGCCGGGACGTGCTGGACGCGCTGCGCCAGCCGCTGGAGTCGGGGGAGGTGGTGATCGCCCGGGCGGCGGCGCAGGCGACCTTCCCGGCCCGGTTCACCCTGGTGCTCGCGGCCAACCCGTGCCCGTGCGCGCGGGCCGCCAGCGCCGGGCGGGTCCGGCTGCCGGTGCTCGCCGGCGGCGCGGCGGCGGTACCTGGGGCGGCTGTCGGGCCCGCTGCTGGACCGGGTGGACGTGAAGGTCGACGCTGCAGCCGGTCAGCCGGCGCGACATGCTCTACGACCGCAAGTTCGCCGAGCCGTCGGCCGTGGTCGCCGAGCGGGTCGCGGCGGCGCGCGAGCGGTCCGCGGCCCGGCTGGCGGGGACGCCGTGGCGGCTGAACGCCGAGATCCCCGGCGCGCAGCTGCGCCGGGCGTTCCCCCCGGCCGGGGGTCGCTGAAGTCGCTGGAACGGGCGATGGAGCTCGGCCAGGTCTCCGCCCGGGGCGCGGACAAGATCGTCCGCGTCGCCTGGTCGCTGGCCGACCTGGCGGGCCAGGACCGGCCCGGAACCGACGAGGTCAACCTCGCGATCGGGCTGTGGCTGGGGGTGGCGCAGTGACACGGCGGCCTGACCGACGAGTCGTACGCGCGGGCGGCGCTGACCTACCTGGCCGAGCCCGCCGACCGCTGGCTCAGCGAGCTGGTCCGGGCTCACGGCGCGGCGCGGGCGCTCGACGCGATCAGATCGGGCCGGCTGCCGCCGACGGCGCCGCGGCGGCGACGCGTAGCGGGCGCTGCGCGCCATGGAGCGCTGGCGGGTGCGCCTGGACGAGCTGCCGACGCCGGATGAGGTGATCGCCTTCCGCCGGTCGGGGATCAGGCTCGTCTGCCCGGGCGACCCGGAGTGGCCGGGGCAGCTGGCCGACCTCGGCGACGAGCAGCCCTACGCGCTGTGGCTGCGCGGCAACGCGGACCTGCGGTTCAGCTGCCTGCGCTCGGTGGCGATCGTGGGCTCGCGGGCGGCGACCGCCTACGGCTCCTACGTGGCGGCCGAGTTCGCCGCGTCGGTCGCCGCGCGCGGCTGGGCGGTGGTCTCCGGCGGCGCGTTCGGGGTCGACGCCTCGGCCCACCGGGGCGCGCTCGGCGCCGACGGGGTGACCGTCGCGGTGCTGGCGTGCGGGGTGGACGTGCCCTACCCGGCCGCCCACACGGAGCTGCTCGACGCGATCGCCGCCCAGGGCGTGATCGTCAGCGAGTGGCCGCCGGGCCGGACCGTGAGCAGGCTCAGGTTCCTGGTCCGCAACCGGGTCATCGCCGCCCTCGCGACCGGGACGCTGGTGGTGGAGGCGGGCGAGCGCAGCGGGGCGCTCAACACCGCCCGGCACGCCCGGGACCTCGGCCGGCGGCTGATGGCGGTGCCCGGGCCGGTCACCTCGGACATCTCGGCCGGCTGCCACCAGATCATCAGGGACTGGCAGGGCACGCTCGTCACCAGCGCGGCCGACGTCATCGAGCACCTGTCCCCGGTCGGCGCCCCGCAGGCACTGCTGCCCGCGGCCGCCCTTGCGCAGGGCGCCGCCCGCGCGGCCGCGCGGACCAGCCGCCGGCCCGGCCAGCCGCCGCGGGCGGCGCCCGGCCGCGCTCGACCGCGACGACATGGACCTTGAGTCGGCCCAGGTACTCGACGCGATGCCGGGGCGCGGCGGGATGGCGACGGCGCGGATCGCGCAGCGGGCGGGCCTGGCCCCGACGACGGTGATCCGCTGCCTGGGCGGGCTCGCCTCGGCCGGTTTCATCGAGCGCTGCGAGGACGGCTGGCGGCTGCGCCGCGCTGACTGAACGCCAGCGCCATAATCGCCGGCAGCCATCTGAACACGGCCGGGGTCGTTCCCAACCGGCCCGGCCCGGTGCACACTTTGCCCATGGGCGCAGCAGCCCCCGGAAGGCCGCGCCAGGGGATCGACGGACAGCCGACGCGGACGGCCCGGCCGAGCCCCTGCCGCCCGCGCTGGGCGCGGCGCTGGCGGAGTTCTGCCGCCACCTGGCCGCCGAGCGCGCCCTCTCCCGCCACACCGTGCGTGCCTACCACGGCGACATCCAGTCCCTGCTCGAGCTACGCTGCCCGGTCCGGCATCGCGGATCCCGGCTCGCTCGACCTGACCACGCTGCGGGGCTGGCTGGCGGGCCAGCACCAGGCGGGCGCGGCCCGGGCGACGCTGGCCCGCCGGGGCGCGGCGGCGCGCGCCTTCACCGCCTTCGCGCACCGCCAGGGCTGGCTCGCGGTCGACCCGGGGCCGCAGCTCGGCACGCCCAAGGCCCACCGCGTGCTGCCCCAGGTGCTGCGCCAGGACGAGATGAACCGGGTCCTGGCGCAGGCGCGAGGACCGGGCGCTGCGCGAGTCCGCCGCGGGCGATCCGCGACGACGCGGCCGCTGGCCCTGCGCGACGTCGCCGTTCTGGAGCTGCTCTACGCGTCGGCCATCCGGGTCAGCGAGCTGTGCGAGCTCGACCTGGGCGGCCTTGACGAGGGCCGGCGGACCGTCCGGGTGTTCGGCAAGGGCGGCAAGGAGCGGGTCGTCCCGGTCGGGGTGCCCGCGCTGCGGGCGGTGGCGCGCTGGGTGCAGGCGGGGCGCCCCGTCCTCGCCACCGAGCGGAGCGGGGCCGCCCTCTTCCTCGGCGCCCGCGGCGGCCGTCTCGATCCCCGGACCGCGCGGCGCATCGTGCATGCCCGGCTGCGCGCGGCCGGCCGTGACGCGGCGCCCGTGGCGGCCGGAGCGGCCGAGGGCAGCGGCCCGCCGGCCGTCAAGGACGCGGGCCCGCACGCGATCAGGCACACGGCGGCCACCCACCTGCTCGAGGGCGGCGCCGACCTGCGCAGCGTGCAGGAGATCCTCGGCCACTCCTCGCCCGCGACCACGCAGATCTACACCCATGTCTCAGCCGAGCGGCTGAAGGCGAGCTACCGTCAGGCCCACCCCCGCGCCTAGCCCGGCCGGCCGGCGGGCAGTGTAAACCGGCCAGCGAAGGCCGGGGACCACGGCGCGCCCTAACTTCTAGTAATCTAGGTAGTGGCCCCACTAGACAAGCACCCACGCGGTGCCCTGGAGAGGCCGCACTTCGCGTGCTCGCATGCCGCGTGTTACCCACGCGGGACGCGCCACTCGGTCCGCTAACCGGACTGGCAGGCTCTGGCGATAACAGCCAGGAAGGCTCTGGTCAACGGTTGGCAGCATGGCGTGATCGGACCACCAGCGAGCACCAGGAAATAACCGAGACCGCGCGCGGCCTCGGCCACGGCAGCCATCGCCCGACAAGCGGCGGCCACTGCCGGACCGCGGAGGACCGCGCGCACGAATGGAAGGACCGCAGCCATGAGCACGGTCGTCACGATGAAGCAGCTCCTCGAGAGCGGTGTCCACTTCGGCCACCAGACCCGGCGCTGGAACCCGAAGATGAAGCGCTACATCTTCACCGAGCGCAACGGCATCTACATCATCGACCTGCAGCAGTCGCTGGCCTACATCGACCGCGCGTACGAGTTCATCAGGGAGACGGTCGCCCACGGCGGCACGATCCTCTACGTCGGCACGAAGAAGCAGGCCCAGGAGGCGATCGCCGAGCAGGCGCGCCGGGTCGGCATGCCGTACGTGAACCAGCGCTGGCTGGGCGGCATGCTCACCAACTTCTCCACCGTCTACAAGCGCCTCCAGCGCCTCAAGGAGCTCGAGGAGATCGACTTCAACGACGTCGCGGCCTCCGGCATGACCAAGAAGGAACTGCTCGGCCTCAAGCGCGAGAAGGACAAGCTGGACAAGACCCTCGGCGGCATCAGGGACATGGCCCGGGTGCCGAGCGCGGTCTGGGTCGTGGACACCAAGAAGGAGCACATCGCGATCAACGAGGCGCGCAAGCTGGGCATCCCGGTCGTCGCGATCCTCGACACCAACTGCGACCCGGACGAGGTCAACTACCCGATCCCCGGCAACGACGACGCGATCCGCAGCGTTGCGCTGCTGACCCGGGTGGTCGCCGACGCGGTGGCGGACGGCCTGATGGCCCGCGCGGGCGCGGCCGACAGCCGACGAGAAGCCGGCCGACGACAAGTTCTCGCACCAGCGTGGACGAGCCGCTGCCCGAGTGGGAGCGCGACCTGCTCGCGGCGGTGCCCCGGCCGACGCCGCCGCCACCGAGACCGAGGAAGTCCAGGAGTCCGCGGTCAGCGACCCGGCCGAGGCCGACGCCGAGATCGCCGCGGTCGCCCCCGACAGCGCCGAGATCGCTGCTGCCGCCGCCGCCGAGGCGACTCCCGAGGCCGCTGAGGCCGCCGCCGAGGACGCCGCCGAGGCTGCTGACACGGCCGATGTCGCTGCCGCCGACACGGCCGCCGTCGCCGAGTAACGCGCCGACCGCCGAACACCACTGCGAACAAGGAAGAGACAATGGCGAATTATCTCCGCCGCTGACGTGAAGCGGCTCCGGGACCTGTCCGGCGCCGGCATGATGGACTGCAAGAACGCCCTGGTCGAGGCCGATGGCAACATCGACGAGGCCATCGAGATCCTGCGCAAGAAGGGCGTCAAGGACGCCGGCAAGCGGGCCGACCGGACCGCGGCCAACGGCCTGGTCACCGCCCAGCTTGACGGCACCGACGCGGGCGTCCTGGTCGAGCTGAACTGCGAGACCGACTTCGTGGCCAAGAACGAGCAGTTCCAGGAGCTGGCCGCCAAGATCGCGCAGGCCGCGCTCGGCGAACAAGGTCGCCGACCGGCTCGCCCTCCTCACCACCGAGACGGCCGACGGCAAGACCGTCGAGCAGCTCATCGAGGAGGCCAGCTCCGCCATCAAGGAGAAGATCGAGCTCGGCCGCTACGCCCGCCTCGACGGCGGCTACGTGACGACCTACCTGCACCGCTCCGACCGGGACCTGCCGCCGACCCTCGGCGTGCTCGTCCAGCTCGACGCGGCCAACGAGGCGGTCGCCAAGGACCTCGCGCAGCAGATCGCGGCGACCCCGGCGCAGTACGTCACCCGTGACGAGGTGCCCGCCGACGTGGTCGAGAAGGAGCGCCGGATCGCCGAGGAGATCACCCGCGAGGAGGGCAAGCCGGAGCAGGCGATCCCGAAGATCGTCGAGGGCCGCGTCGGTGCCTTCTTCAAGGACATCGTGCTCACCGAGCAGGCGAGCGTGAAGGACCCGAAGCAGTCCATCAAGTCGGTCCTCGCGGCCGGCAAGGTGAACGTCCTGGCCTTCGCCCGTTTCCGGGTCGGCCAGGCGTAAGCGCGGGCGCCCGGGCGCGGTGCCCGGGCGCAGTCCACACCGGTAGTGTGGTGAACGCCGTCACTGACGGCGTTCACCACAGCCCACGGGCGCGTGTGCACAGGAGCTGAACCAATGATCGATGACACCCTCCTCGAGGCCGAGGAGAAGATGGACAAGGCCGTCACGGTCGCCCAGGAAGACTTCAGCAACATCCGCACCGGCCGCGTGCACCCCGCCGTCTTCTCCAAGATCACGGCGGAGTACTACGGCACGCAGACCCCGCTGGACCAGCTCGCTTCCTTCCACGTGCCCGAGCCGCGGATGATCACCGTGAAGCCGCACGACAAGGGCTCCCTGCCCGCGATCGAGAAGGCGATCAGGAACAGCGACCTCGGGGTGAACCCGTCCAACGACGGCGTGCTCATCCGGGTCGTCTTCCCCGAGCTGACCGAGGAGCGCAGGCGCGAGTACATCAAGACCGCCCGCTCCAAGGCCGAGGACTCCCGCGTGTCCATCCGCAACGTCAGGCGGCACGCCAAGGACGCCTTCGACAAGATGGTGAAGAACAGCGAGGTCGGCGAGGACGACGCGCGCCGCGCCGAGCGGGAGCTGCAGGAGCTCACCGACACCTACGTCGCGAAGATCGACGAGCTGCTCAAGCATAAGGAAGCCGAGCTGCTCGAGGTCTGAGCGCAGTCCGCGCCGACCGCAGCCAGTCTCAACATGAGCTCCGCAACCGACCCACCCGATCCCGCGCACGGCCCGGCGCACGGCCCCGCGTTTGAACTCGCGCGCGCCGACGCCCCGATGTTTGCCGACGCCGCCAAGGCCGCCGCCGAGGAGCCGAAGCCCGGCGGCATCAACACCGGCCGTAACCTCCCCGTCGCGATCGCCGTCGGCGTCCTCCTCGGCGGCCTGGCGCTGCTTACCCTGCTGACCGTCAAGGCGACGTTCCTGATCTACATGGGCGTCGCCCTGCTGATCGCGCTGCACGAACTCGACACCGCCTTCAGGACCAAGGGCATCAAGATCCCGCTGATCCCGGTCGTCGCCGGCGGCGCCGCGATGGTGCTCGCCGCCTACTGGGCCGCCGGGCGGCGCGGTCGCGGCGATATTCGCGCTGACGGTTCTCGGGGTGCTGATCGCCCGCATGTTCGGCGGCACCGAGGGCTACGTCAGGGACGTCACGGCGGGCATGTTCGCGACCGCCTACCTGCCGCTGCTGGGCGCGACGGTCGCGGCGATGCTGGCCGATCACAACGGCGGCAAGCGCGTCCTGATCTTCATCGTCCTCGACGGTCTGCAGCGACATCGGCGGCTACTTCGCGGGCATCACCCTCACCCCGCTCACCGGCGGCCACAAGATGGCCCCGGTCATCTCCCCCAAGAAGACGTGGGAGGGCCTGGCGGGCTCGGTGTTCCTCGCCATCGTGGCCGGCGGCATCCTGCTGCCGGCGCTGCTGCACGGCCACTGGTGGCAGGGGATCATCACCGGGATCGCCGCGGTCGCCGCCGCGGTCTTCGGCGACCTGGCCGAGTCGATGATCAAGCGCGACCTGGCGATCAAGGACATGGGCTCGCTGCTGCCCGGCCACGGCGGCATCCTGGACCGCATCGACTCGCTGCTCGCCTGCGCCCCCGTCGTCTGGCTGCTGCTCGCGGTCTTCGTCAAGTAAAGAAAAGTAAGAAACAGAAGGGAAAAGCGAGACTGCCTGAACGGTCCCGTGTTTCACCTTCTCCGCCCACCCGAACGCGAATGACGGCCGGCCCGTCCGGCGGCTTCCCGGCGTGGCGATCGGTGTCCGCCGGTGACGTCCAGGGACTGTCCGGGCTAGCGGGCCTCCGCGGGCGGATCCACGATCCAGCTCCGCCCCTGCGCGCCCAGCCGGCTCACCAGGCTGGCGGAGCCGTACTCCTTGGCCAGCTGCCGGGACCGCTCGGTGATCGGGATGATCCAGAGCCAGCGGACGGGGTCGCCGTCGACGGAGAACCCGGACAGGTCGGGCGCGGGCGGCCCGGCCAGCCCCGACGGGTCCTCCAGCAGCAGCACCCCCTCGTAGCCCCCGCCGAGGGGGAACGTCCCGGGCTTGTCGTACCAGCGGATGCTATGCCCGGGGCCGAACCACGTCACCGCGCGCCAGGGGTATCCGGCCAGCCAGAGGAAGATCAGCGCCGCGACCCCGGACGGCAGGGTGGTCGCCACCGCCAGCTCGATCCGCCCGTACCCGGCCGGATCCTCGACGACCTGCTCGACCACCGGCATCCGCTGCGCGCTCATCCCGATCGTGGACAGCACCGTGTAGGGCCGGCCGGGCCCCGGTGGGCGCTCGGAGATGGCGATCGAGGGGCGCTTGCCGGGCGCGCCGTCCCAGTAGTGCGCGCCGGGCCCGAGCCGCGACGTGAGGTGCCCGAGCGCGGCCGACTGGAACTGCGCCCAGCCGCCAGCGGAATCGCGCCACTGCCAGAACTCGGCCGCCCGCTCGACGCGGGGCCCCAGCCCCTCGATGGCCTCGTCCAGGTCCCAGGCGAACGGGGTCTGGCCGATCACGTCCCGGCTGTAGCCGGGCATGCCCCGGGTGGAGTCCGCCCAGCCGGGGATGACGGCGAGCAGGGTGCCGCGCTCAAGCAGGGCGACGCCGTCGCCCTCCTCGAACCAGAGTGCCTGCAGGGTGTCCGGGTCGAGCGGGGGCCTGCCGCGCGGGTGCCTGGTCCGGCCCTCGGGCATAACCGGGGCCTGTCCGGCGTTGATCCTGTCCGGATCGGTAGTGCGCGGTGCGCGCACGTGGTTTGCTAGCCAGGTGGCGACGATCACCGTCGTTTCGTCACGGAGGTACGCGGCCGTCGTGGCGCCGTCGAACTCGACCGTCAGCCGCCTGGACCCGTACGGGCTCACGCTGTCAAGCAGCGTGACGGCCGACGGGAACGGGTCGGGACCAGACAGCATAATCGCCATATTCCCACTATCGCCCTGTTTGCCCTCCGCGATCAAGTACTCACTTAGAGTATTATCGCCCCGATTGTCGCCGGAATGCCGTCCGAACGGAGTCGCAGTGTCTCGACCACCTCGCCACCTCGCCGATCTTGAGCTGGCCGAGCGGCGGGAGGCTGTCGCGGAGCTCGGTCAGCGTGCGTTCCGGGCGGACCAGCTGTCCCGGCACTACTTCGCACGGTACACCGACTCGCCCGACGACATGACCGACCTGCCGGTCGGCGTCCGCACCGCGCTGGCCGGTGAACTGCTGCCGCGGCTGCTGACCTCCGAGCGCGAGCAGACCTGTGACGACGGCGCGACCCGCAAGATGCTGTGGCGGCTGCACGACGGGGCGCTGGTCGAGTCGGTGCTGATGAAGTACACCGACCGGGTCACCATGTGCGTGTCGTCGCAGGCCGGCTGCGGGATGGGCTGCCCGTTCTGCGCCACCGGCCAGGCGGGCCTGACGCGGAACCTGTCCACCGCCGAGATCGTCGCCCAGGTGGTGGCGGGCGAACGCGCCCTCCAGGCTGACAGCCCCAACGGTAACGGGCGGTCCCCACCAGCACCTCCCGTGTCTCCAACGTTGTCTTCATGGGCATGGGGGAGCCGCTGGCCAACTACAAGAACGTGATCGGCGCGGTCCGCCGGCTCTCCGACCCGGTCCCGGCCGGGCTGGGCATCTCGCAGCGCTCGCTGACCGTCTCCACCGTCGGCCTTGTGCCGGCGATCCAGCGGCTGACGCAGGAGAAGCTGACGGTGCGGCTCGCGGTCTCGCTGCACGCGCCCGACGACGAGGCCAGGGACGAGCTCGTCCCGGTGAACCGCCGCTGGAAGGTGGCCGAGGTTCTCGACGCCGCCTGGGAGTACGCGGCCGCGACCGGCCGCCGCATCTCCATCGAGTACGCGCTGATCAGGGACATCAACGACCAGCCGTGGCGGGCCGACCTGCTCGGCCAGCTGCTCAGGGGCCACCTCGTCCACGTGAACCTGATCCCGCTCAACCCGACCCCCGGCTCGAAGTGGACGGCATCCCGGCCGGGCGTCCAGGAGGAGTTCGTCCGCCGGATCGCCGATCACGGCGTCCCGGTCACCGTTCGCGACACCCGGGGGCGCGAGATTGACGGTGCCTGCGGACAGCTCGCCGCCACCGTAACCGGCCGTTCCGTCGGTCCCGCGCGCCGTTCCGGTACCCCGCTCCTCCCGCTCGCCTAGGCGAGCGCAACCCACTGCCGCCGCGCCCATGAACGGGGCGGGGCGCCGGGGGAGTGCCGCTAGGTGGACAATGCCGTGGTGACGTGGTGGAAGAGGCTCGAGCGGCAGGTTGAGACCAAACGGCGTGAGCTGGTCTGGCGGGCCGTGCACTGGGGCTGGCGGGAGTTTCAGCAGGCTGGCGTGGTGACCGCGGACACGCCCGCGGGCAAGGCCTTCGCCCGGTTCGGACGGGGCTCGCTGATAGCGTTCCCGGCCGGGTCGGTCTTCGGTGAGGGCGCGATCGAGATCGGTGACGACACCCTGATCGGGGCGCAGGTCAGCATCTCCGCGGGAATCGTCCCCGGCCAGGACCTGCTGGAGCTAACGGTGCTGCGGGTCGGCGACCGCTGCGTGATCGGCCGGGGCAGTCACATCGTCGCCCACGAGAGCGTCGAGATCGGCGACGACGTATGGACCGGCCCCTACGTCTACATCACCGACCAGAACCACGCCTACGAGGACCTGGACGTCCCGATCGGCCGCCAGTTCCCGGTGAATCGCCCGGTCAGCATCGGCAGCGGATCCTGGCTCGGCGCGGGCGCGATCGTGCTGCCCGGCGCGCGGATCGGCCGGCACGTGGTGATCGCGGCCGGCTCGGTGGTCCGGGGCGTGATCCCCGACCGGTGCGTGGTGGCGGGCGTCCCCGCCAGGATCATCCGCGAGCACACCGACGCGGGCTGGCTGTCCCCCAAAGAACCGGTCTAAGGGCCGGGGGGACCCCTTAGGCCTTGGCCCTGAGGCCGTCCACCGCGCCGCGCAGGCTGCCGATGCCCTGCTCGAGCGACGCCAGCCCGGCCGCCACCGCCGGGTCGGCCCGCGCGGCGGCAGGTCGCCCAGACGGGCCGCCGCCGCCTCGACCGCGGGCCGCCCACCAAAACACAGATAGCGCCGGGCATTGACCCGTGCGCGCTATCTCGAGTCCGCCTCTTAACCGGTCTGCTCGTCCTGGCCGGTCTGCTCGTCCTGGCCGGTTGGCTCATCGGAGCGCGGCCGCCCGGGGCGGCGCATCGCGCGGGCGTCGCGCGGCAGCCGGCCGGCCTCGCCGAGGGCACGGCGGAGCATGAACTCGATCTGGGCGTTGGTGGACCGCATCTCGTCGGCCGCCCACTTGGCCAAGGCGTCGTGGACGGCCGGATCGAGCCTGAGCAGGATGCTTTTACGTTCTGCCATGGGGCTGTTAAGAGTACAGGGAGCCGGTGTTCACCACCTGCTGGGTCGCTTGCTCGCTGCAGAGCACCACCAGCAGGTTGGACACCATCGCCGCCTTGCGCTCCTCGTCGAGTTCGACCACGTTCTCCTCGTCGAGGCGATCGAGAGCCATTTTGACCATGCCGACCGCGCCCTCGACGATCTTGGCCCGGGCGCCGACGACCGCGCTCGCCGCCTGCTGGCGCAGCATGGCCTGGGCGATCTCGGCCGCGTAGGAGAGCCGGGTGAGGCGGGTCTCGACAACATGCACGCCGGCCACGGCCACCCGGTCGGCGAGCTCGGAGCTGAGCTTGCCGGTGATCTCATCGGAGTTTTCCCGGAGCGACATCGCGTCGGTGCCACGGCTGTCGTAGGGATAGCTGGAGGCGATGTGCCTGATAGCGGTCTCGGCCTGGATGGCGACGAACTTCGCGTAGTCGTCGACCGAATAGGTGGCCTGCGCGGTGTCCTGCACCTGCCACACGATCACGGCGGCGATCTCGATCGGGTTCCCGTCGGCGTCGTTCACCTTGGTCTGCGCCGTCTCCAGGTTCCTGATCCTGGTGGAGACCGGGATGCGATCGGCGAACGGGTTCACCCACTGCATGCCGGGCTGGCGGATGGTCCCCTTGTAGTTGCCGAAGAGCTGCACGACGTGCGCGCGGCCCGGCGCGACGATCGTGAGGCCCCTCAGGATGAAGCTGGCGACGATAGTGATCACGACCCCCGCAATGATGAACACCGCACGCAGCGTCCCCGGGTGGACCGCGCTCTGCCAGAACAAGACGATCGCCACCACCCACAGGGCGAGATCGATCAGCAGCAGCGTGACACCGCGGATATACCAGGCCTCATGCTCGTGTATCGGCACGGCGGGGGTGTAGACGGGAGTGGCCGTGGTTTGAGCCTGGGCTGACATTGCCCACCTCCAGGAGAGATTCGTTGATACCAGTCATATCATACTGATATCAGTTTTTCACGCAACCCCAATCCGTGTCGTCCGCGCCTAGAGCTTGGGCGCGAAGATCTCCCCGTGCAGCGCGCGCTCGACGAGGGCGACCGCCCGCGCGGTGGCGGCCAGCCGTCGGCCCTCGGTCCGGTAGGCCGCGAGCACGGCATCGACCGCATGCGGCGGGATTGCCTCGCCCAGCTCCGTCCGCGTCGTGCGGTAGCCCGTCCGGGCGCCCTCGACGCAGGCCTGCGTATGGTGGCGCGCCATCGCGGCGAGCGCCGCCGGGTGCCGGCGGAGCACGCCGTGCAGCCGGAAGTCGGGCGGGACGACGTCGAGCAGCCAGGCGACGGCGGTCGTCTCGAAGTCCCGGCTGTCCGGCGGATGCACTCCGGTCGGCCAGCCCGGCGGTATGTACGCAGCCATAACCGCAGCATAACACGCCATCGAACGGCAATTCGATCAACGCCCTCCCGTCTGCATATCACGATTAGCAGTGGCAATCTGTGACCCCCAGCTCTCGATGGTTGCGTTCATGATCATGAACGGTATTTAGGTGGCGGAGGGTCCTCGTTCGTATCCGCGTTAGCAGGCCGCCGGGGCGCAGATCGCTGCTAAGGCCGCCCTGAGGTCATTCCTCAGTTGCCCGTTCGACGGCCTAGGCGCCAGTGGCCTGCGCGAGCCTCAGTGCAGAACCCGTCGAGCGAGGGCCTCGATGACCCGGGCCACCTCGGCGGGTGCTTTCCGGTTGGCGGAATGGTCGCGACGGGGCAGCGTCACCCGCTCAGCGTGTGGCATGACGGTAGCCAGCGCGTCCAGCGACCGCGCCAGATGTGCAGGGCTGCGCTCACCCCCAAGGAGCACCGCAGGCGTGGTGATCTCGGCGTACGCGTCTAGGCGCAGGCCGACGCCGTCAAGGTCGCTGATCTGCCGCGGGATGAGGACTCGCAGACGTGGGAAGACTGGCACTAGTAGCCGGAGCATCCATGCGGAGAACGCTGGCATGCCCACGATGTCCCGGATGAAGATCTGCGCGGCCTTGCCGGGCTTGCCGTCCGCCACCGCCGCATTGGCCATGGCGAGCGCCGCGCTTCCGGAGGGGTCAGGTGGCCCGGTGGCGACCGGGGGTTCGAAGAGGACCGCGCCCGCGAACGTGCCGGGCGAGGCCGCGAGCGCCTCCAGGGCGACCACGGCGCCGGAGGAATGGCCGACTATCACCATCGGCTCCCCGATTGCTTGCGCTAGTGCGAGGACGTCCTCGATTTCCCGCGATATCGAGTAGCTGCCAGCCGGGAGGTCCAGCCGGTAGTGGTGCCGCACGATGCGCACCACCCTGAACCGGGGTGATAGCTGCGCCGCGACCTTGCCCCACGATCTGCCGTCATCAAGCCCGGGGTGGATGACCAGTATGACGGGGCCGCGGCCTTCGTCGATCGCGCGCACATCGGTGCCGTCTGCCGCTCTTGCCGTGATCGTCATCCTTGCGCCTGCCGTGATTGGTGCGTCGCGCCCTGGTGAGCTGTGCATAATTTTGCAAACATCGTTCGCGAACTAGACTATCGATTCGGGAGCAGTGTTCGCAAACTCAGCGAGGTTCAGGATGCCAGAGCCGGAGACCGTGATTTGGCTGCGTCGCGAGCATGCGGGAACCGGTCGCCCGGCCGAGCGCAGCCGCGGCGAGCTGACAGCCGCCGCCCTCGCCATTGCCGATAGCGAGGGCCTGGCCGCCGTCTCCATGCGCCGGGTTGCCGCGAGCCTCGGCACGGGCCCGGCGTCGCTCTACCGGTATGTGGCCAATCGCGACGACCTGCTCGACCTAATGGCGGACGCGGTCGCATCGGAGTACCAGCTGCGCGAGCCCGGTGATGACTGCATCGCCGACCTGGTCGAGGTTGCATCTCAGGCACGCTCGATCATGCTGCGGCACCCGTGGCTCGCTGAACTCGTCATCACCGGCGCGACGATCGGCCCTCGTGCCGCCGACCTTCTGGAGTACGTCCTGGCCGTGCTGAAGGATCATCCCGCATCCGCCGCAGCCAAGCTCGCGGCGTTCGCCGTCATGACCGCCCTGACTGCCGCCTATGTCCAGAACGAGATCGGCGCAAGCGCATCCGCCCCGCAACGCCAGGCCGCTTATCTGCAGCACGTCGCCGACGGGGGCGCGCACCCGCACCTGGCCGAGGCCCTGTCGGAGCTACTGCACCAGACAAGCGATCCGGCTGACCAGTTCACCATGACGGTCGGCCGGGTTCTCACTGGCCTGCTGCCGAAAGCGGCACCGTGACCTGGAGCCCGTGTTCTGTTCTAAGCTGCCCTCGGGCCGGCACTGTGGTGATACGGGTAACGAATCTCCGCGGGCGGGTCTGTCTCGCCAAAGGCGTGATTGGCCGGCTGGATGTTGGCTTCGAGCCGGTGAAGCCGCAACTGCTCAAAGGCGTACCTCACTACCAGGCCGAGCCCCTCGGTCAGGTATCCGTTGCCCGCGGTGACAACCATGCTGGGACCGCACTCGTGCATGCGAGCACCCCTATCTGATGTTACGGCTATGGTCACATTCTCTGGCAGAGTGTCCTGCGCGGCATAAGTGGCAATCGCTGTCGGGCTGAGAAAGAATGCCTACGGCGCTGACAAGTCCGGGATCGGGCTTTGGACGGGAACACCGAACGCGGGAGGCGCGCCGATGTCGCTGGAGATCCAACGGCTGCACCTGGCCAAGCTGACCCCGCCCGGGGGCAAGTCCGGGGAGTGGCCGGTGCACGGCTTCGTGATCACTCATCCGGGCGGTGCTGTCCTAGTCGACACCGGCGTGGGCGGCCCCGGGGACCTGCTCAGCGACTGGCGCGTGGTCAACGTCTCGGCGGCCGACGCCCTGGCCGAGCTGGACATGTCCCCCGCCGACATCTCGCTGGTGATCAACACCCATCTGCACTTCGACCACTGCGGCCAGAACGCGGTATTCAAGCACGCCCCGTTCTACGTCCAGCGGGCCGAACTCGACCGCGCCCGCCGCGAGTCGCCCGACCTGGCCGACTGGTTCGACTTCATGGGCGCGCGCTACGAGCTGCTGGACGGCGACACCGAGATCCTGCCCGGCCTGTCGGTGATCGCGACCCCCGGCCACACCGCCGGCCACCAGTGCGTCGTGGTCGAGACTGGTGACGGCTCGACCGACCTGCTGATCGGGGACGCCGCCTACACGCCGCGCGAGTACACCGGGCCGGTGGGCCAGAAGCTGCCGCCGGGCCAGGCCGCCGACCGGCCGTCCTGGGAGACCTCAATCGGGCGTGTCCGGTCGATGACCCCGTCCCGGGTGCACTTCTGCCACCACACCGACATCGCGCACAACTGACGAGGCGGCTACCGCGGCCAGACGGTTGATTGACCCAGGGGGCTGCGCATAGACCCGCACGGCTAAGCCAATCGACAGGTCAGGTGAGCCTGTGCCGGACCCACCAGAAGCACAGCGCGGTCAAGACAATGGCGAATCCGGTGAAGATCAGCGTTTCGTCCCACTGCAGTGGCCAGTAGCGGCTCAGTGGCTGGTAGGTGACCACTTCCCGGATCCCGAGCCGGTCGATGCAGTCCTGCACGGCCGTGTTGAAGGCCGCCGACGGTTGCCCCCCGCCGCGTAGTCCCCCGCGGAGTGCGCCGCCGAGAGCGGGGAACCGGTTGGGGCAGGCACCCACGCCCTCCAGACCCACCGTTCCATGCGACACATGAAGGCCAAGATCGCCGTTAGGGCCGATCCCGCCGTTCCCCCCGATTACCTGCCCAGCCCCGTTGATGGTCTGGCTCGAGACAACCAGGTCGCCCGGCTTGACCGCGCCGCCCCCGGGGATCGGCGCCGGCCCGCTTCCGATCGGCATCACCAGGGCCGAGGTAACTCGCAGCGGCGCGATGAGATACGGCCGCACCCAAAGGGTGAAGGCAAGCCGGATGCCGGTGAACACGACGATGGTGGCGGCCATGGCCGGGATCGTGCGCCGGATGAGCACTCCGGCGGTGACCCCGAGGGCGAAGGCGAAGGCGGCGTAGCCGATCGGGGTGATGCCGCGCACGCCGAACATCGCCGGGGTGAGCCGGTTCAGCTGGACCCGGTCGATCGGGCTGAACCACCAGGTGAGGATGAGGCTGAGCAGGCCGGCGATGGCCATGCTGGCCAGGCCGGTGAGGGCGATCTTGACCGCCAGCCAGCGTTGCCTGGTCACGCTCTGGGTCCAGGCCAGGCGGAAGGTGCCGGTCTCAAGCTCGCGGGCGACGAGCGGCGCGCCCCAGAAGGCGCCGATCAGGGCGGGCAGCACGAGCAGCACCGGGGGCAGCGCCACCTGCAGCAGGCGGTAACTGGACAGGAAAGCGGTGGTGACCGACGCGCAGTCATTGCGCGACCCGCAGCTGACGACGACCGTGTTGTAGAAGTGCAGCAGGCGCGGGCCGGTGATCGCGGCGAGTATCGCCGCGGCCACGAGCGCGGCCACGGCCACCACCGTCTGCGTGCGGGCCTGAACCCAGGCGAACCTGATCATCGGACGACTTCCAATCCGGGCCGGCGGCTGATCTCGGTGTCGCGCGCCCGGCTCATGTAGGCGAGGACGAGATCGTCCAGGGTGACCGGCCTGACGGTCCAGGCCGGGTCGAGGACCGGGCGGTCACTGCGGATGAGGAGGGTGCTCTGCCGGTCGGTGTGGCTGGCCTCGATGACCTCCTGGCCCGCCGGAAGGGTGTTCGGGTCCCTGCGCGGCCCGGAGAGGCGGTGGTGGGACGCAAGCAGCTCGCTCACCTCACCGGCCAGCTGAACCCGGGAGGCGGCGAGCACGACGAGGTAGTCGCAGACCCGCTCGAGGTCGGCTATCAGGTGCGAGGAGAGCGCAACGCTGGTGCCCTGCTCGGCCACGACCTCCATCAGGCTCTGCAGGAATTCTCGCCGGGCGAGCGGGTCGAGGCTGGCCACCGGCTCATCGAGCAGGATGAGCTCGGGCCGTTTCGCGACCGCCATGGTCAGGGCGAGCTGGGCGCGCTGGCCGCCGGACAGCGAGCCGGCCCGCTGGCGCGGGTTGAGGCCGAGCCGCGCGATCCGGCGTGCGGCCAGATCGCCGTCCCAACCGGGGTTAAGCCAGGCCCCCATGCGCAAGTGCCCGGCCACCGGCAGCCGCGCGTATACGGGCGCGTCCTGCGCCGACGAAACCGACCTTGGCCAGCTGCCCGGGATTGGTGCCGGGCTGGCCGCCGAGGACCGTTACCGTGCCCGACGTCGGCGTGAGCAGCCCGGCGGCTAGCTGCAGCAGGGTGGTCTTGCCCGCGCCGTTCGGGCCGACGAGCCCGACGACCTTCCCGTCGGGGATGGTCAGGGTGCAGTCCCGCAGCGCCCATTGCCGGCCGTATCTTCTTGCCGACCGCGCTGGTCTGGAGAATCGCGTTCATGCCACTCCCTCGGCGAAACAGTTGCGGAACGCGGTGCGGTAGATCGCCTCGATGTCGTCGGGGCCAAGGCCGTCCGCGCGCGCCGAGCGCAGCCACTCGGTCATCGAAGCGAGGAACCGCGCCTGGGCGGCGGGGTCGGTTCGGGGGAGCGTTCTGCGGACGAATGTGCCCTGCCCGGGCCGGGCATGCACCAGGCCCTCGCGCTCGAGGTCGCGGTAGGCCTTGAGCACCGTGTTCGGGTTGATGGCCAGTCGGGCGACGACCTGCTGGGCCGTCGGCAGCTGGTCGCCCGGCTTGAGCAGCCCGAGCTGCAAAGCCTGGCGTACCTGCTGAACCAGCTGGAGGTAGGTGGCGACGCCGGACCCGGCATCGAGCTGGAACTCGATCACGGCCGCTCTTCCACTAATAGATGAAATAACTAATCCCTTAGTGGAATGTTACCATCACTCGTCGGCGGCCGCACGCAAGGGCTTTCATCAGGGAAGCGGTCGATCTGGCCGGAACCAGCCGGTGACTACTGAGGACGCGGCTGGCCGAGCCCGGCGATGAGCAGCCCGACCATGTGCCGCGCGTCGTAGCGCGAATCGGCGCCGACGCCGGCGCACAGGTTGCCGATGGCGAGCAGCAGCGCATAGGCGTCCATCTCAGCATGGATCTCGCCGGCCGCGACGGCGGCGTCGAGCAACTGTGCGCACACCGGCACCAGGCGGTCCAGGAAGTAGGCGTGCAGCGTCTCGAAGCGGGCCTTGTCGGACTGCAGCGCGCGGGCGAGCCCGTGCTTGGTGACCAGGAAGTCAACGAACAGGCCGGCCCACAGCGTCAGCGCGGCGTGCGGGGTGCCGCAGCTCGCCAGCAGGGCCGGGCCGGCTTCGGCGCAGGCCTCGACCTGATGCTGGTAGACGGCGATGATGAGGTCCGCCCGCGTCGGGAAGTGCCGGTAGATCGTCCCCATCCCGACTCCGGCCCTGGCCGCGATGTCGCGCACCGGCGCGTCCACGCCGGAGGTCACGAACACGTCGGCGGCGGCGGCGAGCAGCGTCTGCTCGTTGCGCCGGGCGTCGGACCGCTTGCGCGGGGACGCTCGACCTGTCTGCTCATCGACGTCGGCCACCGGGTCGCTCCCTCAGTCACTGCGATTGACATCCGGAACAACGCTCCGTATGTTGAGCGGAGCGATGTTCCGCTTTCTATGATGCCAGAACCCGCGGCCAGCGGCCAACCGCCCGCGGCAGCTCACCCGCGACGGAATCAGCCGATCATGCGCCCGCCGCTGACCACGCCAGAAGGAGCAGATAGCCCATGACACACCCCGCCCCGCCCAGTTTCGGCATCGCGACGGCACCGCAGCAGGTCAGCTACCACGACCTGCTGCGGGTCTGGCAGGAAGCGGACGCCATCCCGCAGATCGAGCACGCCTGGGCGTTCGACCACCTCAGGCCGATCGGCGGCGACCCCGACGGGCCGATCTTCGAAGGCTGGACGCTGCTGTCCGCCCTCGCCGCGCAGACCAGCCGGCTGCGCCTGGGCCTGCTGGTGACCAGCAACCGCATCCGGCCGCCCGCGCTGCTGGCCAAGATCGCCGCAACCGTTGACGTGGTGTCGGGCGGGCGGCTCGATTTCGGCATCGGCGCGGGCTCGCGGACCGACATTCCCTGGGCCCGGCGCGAGTACGACGCCTACGGCCTGCCCTACCTCGACGCGGCCGGCGCGGTCGGCAGCCTGGCCGAAGCGTGCACGGTGATCCGGCGGCTGTGGAGCGAGGACAGGCCGTTCGACTTCCACGGCGAATACGTCGACCTCACCGGGGCGTTCTGCAACCCCAAGCCGGTGCAGCGGCCCGGTCCGCCGTTCGTCATCGGCGGGCAGGCCACCCGCACGCTGCGCGTGGTCGCCGAACACGCCGATGTGTGGAACTTCCCCGGCGGCGACGTCGAGGCGGCTCTCGCGCGTGGCGCCGTGCTTGACCGGATCTGCGCCGAGATCGGCCGCGACCCCGCCTCGATCACCCGGTCCCTCGTCCTGGGGGTGTCCTATGACGAGCCCGGCAGGACCCGGGACGCGATCACCGGCGCCGTCGGCGCCGGCTTCCGCCACCTCGTCTTGAGCCTGCCCGCACCGTACCCGGAAAACGTCGCCCAGTGGCTCACCGACGAGGTCATCAACCAGTCGGTCTAGGTCCCAGGCAGACGGCGCGGGCGGCGCGGCCGGCCCCGGACCGGCCCGCCGCGGCGCCAGCACCTGTCCCCGGGTTATGCCGGCGGGCATGGCGAAACCGAACGGCCTCGCGCCAGGCAATAGAATGGAGCTGGCCACGACATCGTCGTGGCGCGTCCACGCGGTCGCGTGGCGCGGTTCCCGACGCCGAATGAGCGAGACAAGATAGCCATGCCCGCACCGCAGGAGACCACCATGACGAGCGCAACCCGGCTTGCGACGCGCGATGACCTGCGTAACGTCGCCATTGTCGCGCACGTCGACCACGGCAAGACCACGCTGGTGGACGCGATGCTCTGGCAGTCGGGGGCGTTCGGCGCGCACGCTCACGTCAACGAGCGGGTGATGGACTCCAACGACCTGGAGCGCGAGAAGGGGATCACGATCCTCGCCAAGAACACCGCGGTCAAGCACGGCGGCCTGACGATCAACATCATCGACACGCCCGGGCACGCGGACTTCGGCGGCGAGGTGGAGCGCGGCCTTTCGATGGTCGACGGCGTGGTGCTGCTCGTCGACGCGAGCGAGGGCCCGCTGCCGCAGACCCGGTTCGTGCTCCGCAAGACCCTGGAGGCGAGTCTCCCCGTCATCCTGGTCATCAACAAGGTGGACCGCCCCGACGCCCGGATCGCCGAGGTCATCGACGCGTGCTACGAGCTCTTCATCGACCTTGACGCCAGCGAGGAGCAGATCGAGTTCCCGATCGTCTACGCCTCGGCCAGGGCGGGCCGTGCCTCGCTCAACCGGCCGCAGGACGGCGGGATGCCGGACAGCGAGAACCTTGAGCCGCTGTTCGACGTGATCCGCGGGACCGTCCCGGCGCCGCTCTACGACCCCGAGGCGTCGCTGCAGGCGCATGTCACCAACCTGGACGCGTCGGCTTACCTGGGCCGCATCGCCCTCTGCCGGATCCACAACGGCACCATCCGCCGGGGCCAGCAGGCCGCCTGGTGCAAGACCGACGGCTCGATCGAGCGGGTGAAGATCACCGAGCTGCTCCGGACCGAGGCGCTGGAGCGTGTGCCGGCCGAGAGCGCGGGTCCCGGTGACATCATCGCGATCGCCGGCATTCCCGAGATCATGATCGGCGAGACCCTGGCCGACCCGAACGACCCGCATCCGCTTCCGCTGATCACGGTGGACGAGCCCGCGATCTCGATGACGATCGGCACCAACACTTCCCCGCTGGCCGGGCGGGAAAAGGGCACCAAGGTGACCGCCCGCCTGGTCAAGGACCGTCTTGACCGCGAGCTCGTCGGCAACGTGTCCCTGCAGGTGCTCCCGACCGAGCGCCCGGACGCCTGGGAGGTCCGCGGCCGCGGCGAGCTGGCGCTCGCCATCCTCGTGGAGACCATGCGCCGCGAGGGCTACGAGCTGACCGTCGGCCGCCCGTCCGCCGTGACCAGGGAAATCAACGGCAAGGTGCACGAGCCGGTCGAGCGGCTCTCCATCGACGTGCCCGAGGAGTTCCTCGGCGCGGTCACCCAGCTGGTCTCGGTGCGCCGCGGCCGGATGGAGACGATGACCAACCACGGCACCGGGTGGGTCCGGCTGACCTTCGTCGTCCCGTCCCGTGGCCTGATCGGGTTCCGCACCCAGTTCCTGACCGAGACCAGGGGCACCGGAATCGCGCACCATGTCTTCGAGGGCTACGAGCCGTGGGTCGGGGTGATCAAGGGCCGCGCGAACGGCTCGCTGGTGGCCGACCGGGCCGGTTCGTCTGCCGCCTACGCGATGTTCAACATCCAGGAGCGCGGGTCGCTGTTCCTCTCGCCCGGCACCGAGGTCTACGAGGGCATGATCGTCGGCGAGAACTCGCGGATGGACGAGATGGACGTGAACATCACCAAGGAGAAGAAGGTCACCAACATCCGCCAGTCCAACGCGGAGGAGCTGGAGCGGCTTGTCCCGCCGCGGCTGCTCAGCCTCGAGCAGGCGCTCGAGTTCTGTGCCGACGACGAGTGCGTCGAGGTGACCCCGACGGCGGTCCGGCTCCGGAAAGTGGTGCTCGACGGCAAGGAACGCGGCCGAATGCGCGGCCGTGTCTCACGCGAGCAGGGGTAATTCGCAGGCTTAGCGCCGTTTTCGGTTATTTTTCCGCCAATTTCCGGACGTCAGTACCGGGAACGTGTGCCGCCGTCAGGCAGGCGCCACCGGATCGCGCAACTCGTCCTCATGTCCGCATCGTCACGGCGACGCCGCGCCCGCGTCCCGACCTGACCTCGTAGGCCAGCGCGATGATGGTGATCGCGACCAACGCCGCCAGCGGGAGCAGGAAGGACGCGACGTCTGGCCGCAGTGGCGCCGGGGCCTGCGATTGCGTGAACACCGACAGGTCGATCGCCGGGGCCACGAGCCTCGGCAGGGCGAAGGCGCACGCGGCCGCGGCCACCGCCGAGGCGGCGATCGAGGGGACCACCTCAAGTGCCACCAGCCGGACGCGCTGCCCCTCCGTTAGCCCCATCGTGGCCAGCCGCGCCGTCGTCACTTCCCGGTCGGCCGCGCCGAGCGCCAGCTCGAGGAGCATCACCGCGAGCGCCAGCGCGGCGGCGAAGGCGATGGCCAGGGTGAAGAGAAGAAATGTGCCCTGCTGGAGCGGTGCCCCGGTTAGCCCCCGCAGCGCGGCGGACCTGGTGGTGATAGCCGGGGTGCCCGCACCCGGTATGGTCGCCCGCACCGCGGCGTTGAGCCTGGTCCTGTTGATGGACGGCCCGGTCAGGAGCATCAGGTTCACCGGCGGCTCGCTGCCGCCGCGAATCGCCGCAGTTGGCACCACGATGAACGCTCCGCCGCCCGGCAGCGCCGGGGTGGACTGCAGCTCACCCGAGACCCGTACGCGCAGCGTGGGCAGGCCCTGCTGCGCGAAGATGGTAAAGCCTGCTCGCCCGCCGAGCTCAGCGGCGGCTTGCGGGGACGCCAGCACCGGGATGGCGCCCTGACCGCGGGTCTGGGTGAGCAGGGCGGGACGGACCGGGGAGAAACTCATCGTCGAGGCGGCCAGCGCGGCGTAGCTGGCCGGGTCGACGACGATGGCGGTCACTACCCCCTGCCCCCCGGCCGTGACAGCCACCGCGGCCACGTAGGCCGCCGCGGCATGCTCGACCCCTGGCACCGCCGCGATCGCACGCACGGCCGACGGGCTCAGGCCGAGCTCAGCGGGGGCCGCGATAACCACATCGGCGCCGGTCGCCTGCCACGACGCGGCGGTCTCAGCCGTGGACACGGCGGCCCTGACCATACCGGTGAACCCGGCCACGGTGAGCGCGAGTACGAGCGTCAGCGCGGGGAGCGCGAGCATGACGGGGGCCTGCGCCGCCCGGCTGAGCGCGAGGAACCCGATGACGCCGCGCCGCCGAGCCGATGCCCGCGCCAGACCGCGCAGCAGCAGCTGGTACAGCCGCAGGGCCACGATCACGGCCGGAACGGCCACGAGCACCGGCGCCGTGCTCGTGAACAGGTCGGTGGCGCCCGTCTGGGCGCGGAAAACCGCGATGCCGCCGATGGCGGCGGCGCAGGCGGTCACCTCGAACACCACCCGGGGCAGCCAGGACCAGCGCCGCCGCGCGTTCCGGCGGCGCGGCAAGCGGTGCTGCCAGGCCGCGGCCAGCCCCGGGCCCAGCGTGGCGATGGCCAGCGTGGCGATGGCCGGCAACCAGGCGGCCGGGCCGGCCGGGGTGGCCCCGGGGACCAGGAGCACGGCGACCGCCCAGGCCACCGCGGCGGCGGGCACGCAGGCCACCGCCGCGCCGCCCGCCGCGAGCCGGAACAGCTGCCACAGCGACGCGCCGCGGGCCCGGCGCAGGGCCAGTTCGGCCGACCGCCGGGCCGCGATCATCGCGGCCGCGAGAAGCAGCGTCACGATGCCCGCCACGGCCAGGCCCGCATAGACAATCCAGACCAGGGCGTTCACGTTGTCCAAGGTCGCGGCGAAGGCGGCCAGCGGCTGAAGCAGGCCAGACGACACGCTCAGCGCGTTGCCCAGCGGCGCCGGCTGCCCGGCCAGCTCGGGAGTCTGGTTGACGAGCTTGTTCACCTGACGGTAGACGGCACCGGGCTGGCCGTGCACCCCGGCCACGTCGGTCGGCAGCTCCCACTGCAAGACCAGGTTCCCCCCGCCGAAGATCTGCTGGACCATGTCAAGCTCGCCCGGGTCCACGATGACCGCGGCGTCCCACTCCTGGCCGCCGGCCGTCTTAGCCAGCTCCGGTGCGGGCAGGAGAGGATCGGCGGTCCAGAACGAAGAACCGGGATCGACGGGCTCGACGATCCCGGTGACGTCCAGGTGGATCGTGGCCAGCTGGCCCGGCAGCAGCAGGTACACCGGCGCGGCGATCGTCAGCGTGGAGCCGGGTCGCAGCGCGAACCTGCTGGCCGTTTGCGGGGTGACCACGATCTGGATGCTGAAGATCTGCCCGGTCTTGCTCGTCGTCGTCCGCGGGGCGGTATCCGGCATGCTGCCGGATACCAGCCGCAGGTTGCCCACCGTCGGGTACCGGTAGTTAACCTCCAGTTTGACCGGGACCCCGTGCAGACTGGGCAGCGACGTTGTCACGTAGGAGGGGCCGGGGTTCAGGCCGAACCAGTCCGTCGATGGCGGGCTCAGCGGCAGCGGGCCCGCGCTGAAGTCGCGGCGCAACTGGGTGGTGACGTTGGCAGCGTAGGCCACGGTCAGGTACTGGCTGAGCTGGCTCCAGCTGCTCGTGGCCGCGATGGCCTTCTCGGGCGCCGTCGCCGTGCCCAGCGACTGCTGCAGCGCCCGCTCCCCGGTGACCTCGGCCAGCCTTGGCCCGGCGATGGCGGCCAGCACGCACCCTCCGGCCAGGAGCGCGAGCGCGAGACTGCCCGCGCTCCGCATGCCGGTCAGCCGGCGCAGGACGCTCATGCCCTGCCCGCTTCCCATCTCACGTCCGGCGTCCATGCGATTCCTCACGCGTCTTCCGCGGCGCGAAGTTCGGCCGCGGGATCGGGCCGGCGGGTGGCAACGAGCGCGGCGGTCATCGCGGGCAGCACCGCCACCGCCAGCGCGAACGCGACCACCAGGGGCAGGTCATTCACCGGGACGGCGGGCGGCGTGGGCAACTGCGCCGCCGAGGTGAGCGTGACCGCGGGCACCAGCAGCCAGGCCACCAGCGTGCCGAGCAGCACCCCGAGAACGGCGGCAGGCAGGCTGATCAGCAGTTTCTCCAGGCATAGCTGCAAGGCTGCCTCGCGTCGGGTCACGCCCAGCGCTGCCAGCAGCGCCATCTCCCCGCGGCGGCGGCGCACATCGGCCGCGATCGACACCCAGAACCCCGTGATGGCCAGCACCGCCGCGGCGCCGGCCATCGCCAGCAGGGCCTGCTGCGGCGCGGCGGACAGCGGGTCACTCGCGGCGGCCGCGGCCAGTACCGCCACGCTGGTAATGCCGGTCCCGGCGGGAACAGCGGCGGTCAAGGCGGCCGGGACGCCGCCATCGGCCGTGGCCAGCCACCACTGGGTGACCGGCAGCGGGGGAAGCGACTGCCGGGCCAGGTAATCCTGAAGGCTGCCGAGATCGGTGATGAGCGCGCCGGCCGGCCCGGTGACGGTCGGGAAGGAGGCCACCTCGGCCACGATTCGCATCGGGACGTGCGTTCCGGCCAGGAACTCGGGCACCACGGCGCCGATCGCCAGGCTGTTCGCGTCCATGAAGGCCCGCGTCGCGATGGCCGGGATCGCGTCCACCGGGGCAGCCCGGGGAAGCAGCACCAACTGGCCCGGGATCGGCGCTGCCGGAGACGACAGCGAGGCGTTGACCAAGGATGCGTCCGCCCAGCCGGGGACGAAGGTGAAGGTCGCGGCATCTCGCGTGAAATGCGTTGGTCCGGCACTGGGCTGCACGACCGCACCCGGCTGCACGAACGTCGGGACGGACGCGCTGGCTGCCTCAGTCCAGCCGGCCAGCGGCAGGCCGCGCACGGTAAGGGCGAGTGCCGGGCTTTTGCTCGGCGGCAGCAGGAACGCGGCCGTTATCGCGGCCACCCGCAGCGGGTAGAGCGCCTGGCTGCCGCCAAGGTGCGCGGTGAGCAGGTGGGGGCGGCCGTCGGCGGCCAGTGTCCCGGCGGCGATCTGGTACGCGGTGCCCGTCCGGTCGAGGATCGTGAGGGTCACGCTGACCGGACCGGGCGCCGGCCGCGTGGGCGCCGCCGTGGCCGGCCCGAACGCGGCGGTGAACTGGATCGCGGCGGCCCGCGGGCCGGCCTGGGCGCCGGCAGCACCGCTCCCGGCAGGCCGCCAGGTGTGATGGCGCGGAACAGGCTGGCGGCCGGCAACGGCGACTCGTCGCCGCGCAGCCGGACCGCCTGGGATGCCTGGGTCGCGTCGATCGCGAGCACCTCGCCTGGATTGGCCGGGTTCTCGGTCACCGCCATCGCGTGCGTCACACCCCGCGCGGCGGTGACCGCGCCCGCACCGCCCGACTCCAGCGGCGCGGGCAGGTCGACCTGGACGCCGCCCCCGTTGGCGAAGGCGGCTTGGTCGGAAGCCGACCTGAGCCAGCTCGTGTGCTGCGCGAGGGCGAGCGTTCCGGTGGCGACCGCCATGGTGAGCAGCAGCGCCGTGCCACCCTGGCGGATGGGCATCCTGCTGATCTGCCAGGCGGCCAGCGCTATGGTGAGCCTCCTGCCCCGGACGGCCAGCCAGTCCGCCGTCCGGGCGGCCGCCGGAAGCAAGCGCAGCATGACGACGCTTCCCGCGGCCAGCGCGAGCGCGGGCGCCAGCGCGAGCACCGGGTCGATCCCCGCCGTCCCGCCATTGCTCGCCGCGGAGTAGTGCCGCAGTTGCCAGCCGGCCAGCACCGCCAGCACGACCATGGCGACGTCCAGCCCGGCCCGCGCTATCCCCGTCACCATGGCCTGCCGCCCACGCCGGGTCCGCGCGGCACCTGAACTGGGCGCGAGCCCGGGAGCGAGCAGCGAGGCCGCGGCGATGACCGTGACGACGATCGCCGCCGCGAGTGCGTCGGGCCAGATTCCCGCCTGGCCCGTGAGCCGGATGCCAGCCCTGCCTAGCGGCCCCGCGGCCGCCAGTACGTCGGCGAGCCTGATTCCAGCGAGCGCGCCGGCGACGGACACCAGCGCCGCCAACGGGATCACCTCGACCGCCGCGAGCCGGGTGAGCTGGGACCTGGTCGCGCCGCGCGCGATCAGCAGCGCGGTCTCGCCCTCGCGCTGGGACGCCAAAAGCCGCGCCACCGCGAGCAGCGCCGCGATGGCCAGGGCGAGAAGTTCCAGCGCACTGATCACCAGCAACGACCGGGCGACGGACAGGTTGCTCTCCGCCTCGGTGAGTACCGACGGCAGGCTCGTGACCAGCTGAGCGCCAGGCAGCAGGCTCGAGTTCGGCAGCGACGCCGCGAGCGCGGAGACGCTCGCCACTACCGGGCTGAGGGTTCCCTCCTGGAACGCCGACATGTCGGGCCGCGCCACCCACGACCCGGTGAGCATCGGCAGGGCCGGCCCGAATGCCGCCCGGCTCACGACAAGGGGGCCATACGTAGTGGATTCGAAGCCGGCCGACTTGCCGCTGACGGGGAAGCCGCTGAGCTGCCAGTACGAATCCGCCTGGCCGGCCCCGAGGCGCGGCGCGAAAAGGCCGGTGATATCGAAGCTCACCAGCGCGTTAGTGCTCGTGTCGCGCAGCCGCAGAACGTCTCCTGGGGAGACATGAAGCAGCGCCGCCGCCGCGGCGGGCAAGGCGGCGGGGATCGCCTGCCGCCGCCCGGCGCCCGGGGCCGCCGGCCATTGGCCGTCGACGAGCGAGGCGTGGCTGGCGACCCCGCTCATCGCGGCTGCCTGCGAGGATCGCCCGGTTGCCCTTGCCCGCGCTCGGCGGCGACGCCGGAAGTGCCCCGGGGACGAGCCCAAGCGAATCTGACCAGAGCCCCTCCTGGAAGCTGAACGGGATGCCGGGCATTGCCGCGGCGACCTGTGACCGCAGCGCCGCGGTGACCCTGGCCGCCTGGCTGGGGGCGTTCACCAGCGCGGTGATCGACAGTGCGGTGCCCGGTGCCACGCCGAGATCGTGCTCGACCGCCTGCGGCAGTGCCTGGCCGGTGAAGACCGTGATCGCCGCGGACACGGTGGCCGCGACCATAATCGTCAGCGCGGCGGCTGCGAACACCACCCAGTGAGCGGTCAGCCGGCGTATCGCCAACGGGCCGCGAGGGCTAATCACGGGAACAGCATTCCGTACGAAAATCGGAATGTCTAAGTAGTGGTGAAATGTAAAAAATGTAATTTCACCGGCCACCTCGCGATATGCTCCGGCGCGTGATTCGGCTCAGGCGCCGCGGCGGCATCGCGGGTACCGCACTCGTCATCCTCGCCGGGCTCGCGGTCGCGGTCGGCGCGCGGACAGCGGTCCAGGAACCGGCGGCGCTGGCGGCGACGGCACCGCCGATTGTGCAGGGCACGGACGTGTCCAACCTGACCGCGGTGACCAGCTGGCCGCAGGTGAAGGCGGCCGGGATGTCCTTCGTCGGCGTGATGGCCTTCGACGGCGCGACCGTCTCCAATCCCAGCTATGAGTCGCAGGTCACCGGTGCGCTGGACGCCGGGCTGTTCGTCATGCCCTACGTCGTCGGGGACCCGCTCAAGGTCGCGACCGGCGGCGACCAGTTCAGCGATAAGGCCTGGCCCGCGATCGACTCGAAGGCCACGCCGTACGCGGCGGGCGGCCGGTACCTGCCGATCGCCCTCGACATGGAAACCCAAGCGCAGGTCACGCCCAAGGAATGCTACGGCCTCACCCAGGCCAAGATGGTCACCTGGATCGGCCAGTTCATCGCCGCGGCGAAGTCCAAGACGCACGTGAACCCGGTCATCTACTCGAGCCCGGGCTGGTGGCAGGCCTGCACCGGCAACACCAGGGCTTTCGCAGCCGGCGATCCGCTTTGGGTCGCCGACTACGACGTCAAGGCTCCCGCCATCTCGCCCGGCTGGGCTGGCTACACGTTCTGGCAGGACTCCGACATCGGTTCCGTCAGCGGTATCTCGGGCGCAGGCCGACCTCGACCTGATGCAGGGCGCCCCGCCGGCCGTCACCGCCGGTTCCGGCGTCAGCGGGTCGGTCCAGCTCGAGACGCTGAACTCGCTCGCGGGCCAGCCGGTGTCCTACGCCGCGAGGTCGCTGCCGTCGTACCTGTCGCTGAGTGCCAGCGGCCTGCTCCGGTGGTCGTCGTCGGCCCCGGCCGGGCTGCACTCGGTGACCATCACCCCGGCCAGCAGAGCTGCCACCCCCGCGACGGTGATCCCCGCCTCGGTGACGGCCACCCTCCGCGTGCACGGGGCGATCGCCCTGTCCACCGCGAACCGTTCGTCAACGGCGGGCGCCGCGGTCTGGCTGCGGGTGACCACGTCCGGTCCCGACCAGAAGGCCGGCTTCGCCCCCACGCTCACCGCGGCCGGCCTGCCCGCGGGCCTGTCGATGACCCCGGCCGGGGTGATCACCGGCTGGGCGGCCAGCCCAGGGACGTACAAGGTGGCGGTCAGGGCGGCCGACGCCCTTGGCGGGACCCGCTCCGCGTCGTTCACCTGGACCGTCGCGGCGGCGTCGGACAGCGGCAGCGCGGGTCAGATCAGGCAGTTCGGCGGCAGCGGCAAATGCCTGGACGACCCGGCCAGCAGGACCGTCAACGGCACCCGCCTCGACCTGTGGAGCTGCAGCGGCAAGTCGAACCAGCGCTGGACCGCCGTCCAGGACGGCACGCTCAGGACCGGCGGCAAGTGCCTGTCCACGGCCGCCGGCAGCAGGTCAAACGGCGCCAGGCTGGTGCTGGAGACGTGCAACGCCCAAGCCGGCGCGCAGCTCTGGCAGGCCGCCACCGACGGCCAGCTCGTCAACCCGCGGTCGGGCAAGTGCCTGGACGTCCCGGCCGCCAGCGCCGCCAACGGCACCCCGCCGGTGATCGAGCCGTGCGCCAATTCCACTAGTCAGCCGAACGAGCACTGGGCTCCGCCCGGCCGCCGCCATCGCGTCCGGCCAGCCCGGCAAGTGCGTCGCCGTCTCGGGCACCGCGGTGGCGCTGGCCAGCTGCGCGAACACCGCGGCGCAGCACTGGCAGCAGGATCCGGACGGCACCCTGCGCCTGAACGGGAGATGCATGCTGGAAGGTGGAACCACGGTCCGTTCCATACTTTCGGTTGGCTCTTGCTCGGGGGCCGCGGCCACCAAGTGGAAGCTGGTCCCGGCCGGCCCGATCGCCACCGAACTGGTCAACACCGCATCCGGCCTGTGCGCCAGCGTCCCCGCGACCGGCACCCGGCTGGTCATCGCCGCCTGCGCCAACGCCCCCGCAACCAGCTGGCACCTCGAATAACTCCCGGGGACGGGCTCGGGCCGGAGAAGTCCTCAAGTTGCGTCGAGCCCCTTGAGAAGGTCGCCGAGCAGGTCATGCTCGTTAGCGGCGTTTCCCGGAACGGCTACAGCTTGATGACCGCGATGCGTTCACGCTTCCTCCGGTCCGGTTCCTCGGTTAGGCGGCCCATGTCGTCCGGGTCGCTGGTCAGCAGGATGACCGGTCGTCGCTGCGCGAGCGCGACTGCCGCCAGGAGCGCGTCGACCGTGCAGCGATGACCGGACATGCCCGTCGCGCCCAGAAGTTCTCCGGCCTTGCGGCCCACGCTCTTGTCGATTTCAACGACGGTGACGCGGCGGAGGATACGGTGGATCCGCGCATCCCTGGCACCGCCGCGAAGAACCTCGGCCAGAGTGGACGCTGCCGTGACGATGTCACCGCCTAGCGCGTCCGTCCTTCTGGCCCACGCGAACACGCTCTTGTCAGCCTCCGCGAGCCGGACGATGCCCTGGGCGTCGAGCACGAGGGTGCCGGCTATTCCTCCTGGTAGAACGCCAGCCATTCCCGTGTCACCTGCTCTTCTAGTTCCGGTGGAATGGGGCCGCTCTCGGCTTCGAGTTCGTCCAGCAGCTCGCGGAATTCTTCGCTCTTGAGCTGCCGTTCGGCCGCCTCCGCCACGAAGCGGCTGAAGCCGCCGGGCCCAGTGTGCTCGCGGATGGCCGTGGCTAGATCTTCTGGCATGGAAACGCTCACCTTCTGGACGCGTCCGTGGAAGCGGGCCAGTTCGCCGCCGTCGATCTCGACGCTGGTCTTCGGGGATATGACCTTGGGGAACATGGCCATGACGCGGGACAGCACGTACGGGAGGGGAACCTGCGATAGCGCCGCCTCGAACGCCTTCTCCAGCGCCCCCAGCGCCTCTACCTGGTCGAGGGAAATCTCCGGTCCCTCAAGCGGGATCTCGCTCATAACCCGATGCTACCACCGGTAGCAAGATCATCAACATGCTCGACTTCGAGAGTCAGATGCTAACGCTCAAACCATGATCCCGGATACCGGCGTTGGCCTGGCGCAACAAAAGCGCCCGTGACCGGAGATCTCCGGTCACGGGCGCTCGCGCGCAGGCGCAGGCGCAGGAACGACCTAGCGCTTGCCGGGCACCGCCGGGGTCCCGGCCGGCTCCGGCCGCCGGCTGATCTTCGAGCCGAGCCAGACCAGCGGGTCGAACCGCCGCCCGGCGACGCGCTCCTTCATCGGGATGATCGCGTTGTCGGTGATCTTGATGTGCTCGGGGCAGACCTCGGTGCAGCACTTGGTGATGTTGCAGAGGCCGAGGCCGAAGTCGTCCTGCGCGATGTTGCGCCGGTCGGCCTCGTCGGCCGGGTGCATCTCGAGCTCGGCGACGCGCATCAGGAACCGCGGCCCGGAGAACGCCGTCTCGTTGTCCTCGTGGTCGCGGATCGCGTGGCAGGTGTTCTGGCACAGGAAGCACTCAATGCACTTGCGGAACTCCTGCGACCGGTTCACGTCCTCCTGCTGCATCCGGAATTCGCCCGGCTTGATCGACGGGTCCGGCGTGAACGAGGGGATCTCCCGCGCCTTGGCGTAGTTGAACGACACGTCGGTGACCAGGTCACGGATCACCGGGAAGGTCCGCATCGGCGTGATCGTCAGCGTCTCCTCCTCGGTGAAGGTCGACATCCGCGTCATGCAGCCCAGCCGCGGCATGCCGTTGATCTCCATGGAGCAGGAGCCGCACTTGCCGGCCTTGCAGTTCCACCGCAGGGCCAGGTCGGACGCCTGGGTGGCCTGCAGCCGGTGCAGCACGTCGAGGACGACCTCGCCCTCGTTGACGTCGACCTTGTAGTCCTGCAGATCGCCGGAGCCCGCGTCGCCGCGCCAGACCTTGAGCTTCGCCTGGTAAGCCATCAGTGCCCCTCTTCCAGCGCGGCCGCTTCGCGATGACCGGCCAGCTCTTCCTTGGTCATGTACTTCTTGAGCTCGGAGATGTCGAACAGGTCGAGCAGGTCCGGCCGGATCACCGGGAGCGGCTGGTGCACCATGTCGATCTTGTCGCCGTCGAGCGTGAGGATCAGGTTGACCTTGCGCCACTCGGGCTCCATGGCCGGGTGGTCCTCGCGGGTGTGCCCGCCGCGCGACTCCTCGCGCTCCAGGGCGGCCATCGCCACGCACTCGGCCACCAGCAGCATGTTCCGCAGGTCCTGGGCGTAGTGCCAGCCCGGGTTGTAGGCCCGCTCGCCCGGCACGGCCAGGGTCTTGGCCCGCTCCTTGAACTTCTCCAGCGCGGCCAGCGCGTCCTTCATCTCCTGCTCGCGCCGGATGATGCCGACCAGGTCGTTCATCGTCTGCTGCAGCTCGGCGTGCACCTCGTACGGCGTCTCGCCGACTTCCCGCGAGAACGGCTCGAGCGCCTCGGCGACCGCGGCGTCCAGGTCGGCCTGCGCCACCACGGGCTTGGCCGGAGCCGAGCGACTCCAGGTAGTCCGCCGCGCCGTCGCCCGCCCGCTTGCCGAACACCAGCAGGTCGGACAGCGAGTTGCCGCCGAGCCGGTTGGAGCCGTGCATGCCGCCGGACACCTCGCCTGCCGCGAACAGGCCGGGCACCGAGGCCGCGGCCGTGTCCGGGTCGACCTCGACCCCGCCCATCACGTAGTGGCAGGTCGGCCCGATTTCCATCGGCTCCTTGGTGATGTCCACGTCCGCCAGCTCCTTGAACTGGTGGTACATGGACGGCAGCCGGCTAGAGGATGTACTCGGCCGACCGCCGCGAGGCGATGTCGAGGAAGACGCCGCCGTGCGGGGTGCCGCGACCGGCCTTGACCTCGGAGTTGATCGACCGCGCGACCTCGTCCCGGGGGAGCAGCTCCGGCGGACGCCGGTTGTTGTCCGGGTCGGTGTACCAGCGGTCGGCCTCTTCCTCGGTCTCCGCGTACTGCGCGCGGAACACGTCGGGCACGTAGTCGAACATGAACCGCTTGCCCTCGGAGTTGCGCAGCACCCCGCCGTCGCCGCGGACGGACTCGGTGACCAGCAGGCCCTTGACCGACAGGGGCCAGACCATGCCGGTCGGGTGGAACTGGACGAACTCCATGTTCATCAGCGACGCGCCGGCCAGCAGCGCGAGCGCGTGCCCGTCGCCGCTGTACTCCCAGGAGTTCGAGGTGACCTTGAAGGTCCGCCCGATGCCGCCGGTGGCGAGGATGACCGCCGGCGCCTCGAACAGGACGAAGCCTGCCGGTGTCCCTGATGTACCCGAAGGCGCCGGCGATCTTGCCGTCCGTCCTTGAGCAGCCGGGTGATCGTCGTCTCGGCGTAGACCTTGATCCTGGCCTCGGGGTCGCCGAACTCGTAGGAGTCGGCCTGCTGCAGGGCGACGATCCGCTGCTGCAGGGTGCGGATCATCTCCAGGCCGGTCCGGTCGCCCACGTGCGCCAGCCGCGGGTACTCGTGCCCGCCGAAGTTCCGCTGGGAGATCTTGCCGTCCGGCGTCCGGTCGAAGAGCGCGCCATACGCCTCGAGCTCCCAGACCCGGTCCGGGGCCTCCTTGGCGTGCAGCTCGGCCATCCGCGGGTTGTTGAGGAACTTCCCGCCGCGCATGGTGTCGCGGAAGTGGACCATCCAGTTGTCGTTGGGGTTCACGTTGCCCATGGCGGCGGCCGCGCCGCCCTCGGCCATGACCGTGTGCGCCTTGCCGAACAGCGACTTGGAGATGATCGCCGTCCGCAGCCCGCGGGCGCGGGCCTCGATGGCCGCGCGCAGCCCGGAGCCGCCGGCGCCGATCACTACGACGTCGTAGGTGTATCGCTCGATCTCGGTCGAGGTCGAAGCTGAATCGGAGGTTGACATAAGCCTTTTCGCCCGTTCCGGGATCAGTTGAAGATGCGCGGGTCGTTGAACGCGCCGGTCGCGACCAGCATGATGTAGAGGTCGGTGAGCGCCAGCGTGGTCAGCGAGATCCACGCGAAGCGCCATGTGGTGCTTGTTCAGCTTGGAGACCTGCGTCCAGGCCCAGTAGCGCACCGGGTGCTTGGAGAAGTTCTTCAGCCGCCCGCCGGTGATGTGCCGGCAGGAGTGGCAGGAGAACGAGTACGCCCACAGCAGCTACCACGTTGATGAGCATGATGATCGTGCCGAGCCCGAAACCGAAGTCGCCGTCGGCCCGCGGAACGCCTGGACGGCGTCCCAGGTGAGCAGGAGCGCGATCAGGAACGCGGCGTAGAAGAAGTAGCGGTGCGGGTTCTGGATGATCAGCGGGAACTTGGTCTCGCCCGAGTACTTCGCGTGCGGCTCGCGGACGGCGCAGGCGGACGGTGAGCGCCAGAACGCCCGGTAGTACGCCCCGCGGTAGTAGTAGCAGCTCAGCCGGAAGCCGAGCACGAACGGCAGCGAGACGAACGCGTAGGGGATGATCGGCGGGATGGCCGGGATCCACTGGCCAAGGGCCGACGACCCGGGCACGCACTCGCCGCTCACGCAGGGCGAGTAGAACGGCGTCAGATAGTGGTACTGAGGCACGTAATACCAGTGACCCGTACCGCCGGGGTCCCGGCAGGCTCCGGCCGACGCGAGATCTTCGAGCCGAGCCAGACCAGCGGGTCGAATCGCCGCCCGGCCACGCGCTCCTTCATCGGGATGATCGCGTTGTCGGTGATCTTGATGTGCTCGGGGCAGACCTCGGTGCAGCACTTGGTGATGTTGCAGAGGCCGAGGCCGAAGTCGTCCTGCGCGATGTTGCGCCGGTCGGCCTCGTCGGCCGGGTGCATCTCGAGCTCGGCGACGCGCATCAGGAACCGCGGCCCGGAGAACGCGGTCTCGTTGTCCTCGTGGTCGCGGATCGCGTGGCAGGTGTTCTGGCACAGGAAGCACTCAATGCACTTGCGGAACTCCTGCGACCGGTTCACGTCCTCCTGCTGCATCCGGAACTCGCCCGGCTTGATCGACGGGTCCGGCGTGAACGAGGGGATCTCGCGGGCCTTGGCGTAGTTGAACGACACGTCCGTGACCAGGTCGCGGATCACCGGGAAGGTCCGCATCGGCGTGATCGTCAGCGTCTCCTCCTCGGTGAAGGTCGACATCCGCGTCATGCAGCCGAGCCGCGGCATGCCGTTGATCTCCATGGAGCACGAGCCGCACTTGCCGGCCTTGCAGTTCCACCGCAGGGCCAGGTCGGACGCCTGGGTGGCCTGCAGCCGGTGCAGCACGTCGAGGACGACCTCGCCCTCGTTGACGTCGACCTGGTAGTCCTGCAGATCACCGGAGCCCGCGTCGCCGCGCCAGACCCGGAGCTTCGCCAGATAAGCCATCAGTGCCCCTCTTCCAGCGCGGCCGCCTCACGATGACCGGCCAGCTCTTCCTTGGTCATGTACTTCTTGAGCTCGGAGATGTCGAACAGGTCGAGCAGGTCCGGCCGGATCACCGGGAGCGGCTGGTGCACCATGTCGATCTTGTCGCCGTCGAGCGTGAGGATCAGGTTGACCTTGCGCCACTCGGGCTCCATGGCCGGGTGATCCTCGCGGGTGTGCCCGCCGCGCGACTCCTCGCGCTCGAGGGCGGCCATCGCCACGCACTCGCCCACCAGGAGCATGTTCCGCACATCCTGGGCGTAGTGCCAGCCCGGGTTGTAGGCCCGCTCGCCCGGCACAGCCAGGGCCTTGGCCCGCTCCTTGAACTTCTCCAGCGCCGCCAGCGCGTCCTTCAGTTCCTGCTCGCGGCGGATGATGCCGACCAGGTCGTTCATCGTCTGCTGGAGCTCGGCGTGCACCTCGTAAGGCGACTCGCCGACTTCCCGCGAGAACGGCTCGAGCGCCTCGGCGACGGCGGCGTCGAGGTCGGCCTGCGCCACCACGGGCTTGGCGAGCCGAGCGACTCCAGGTAGTCCGCCGCGCCGTCGCCGGCCCGCTTGCCGAACACCAGCAGGTCGGACAGGGAGTTGCCGCCGAGCCGGTTGGACCCGTGCATGCCGCCGGACACCTCACCGACCGCGAACAGGCCGGGCACCGAGGCCGCGGCCGTGTCCGGGTCGACCTCGACCCCGCCCATCACGTAGTGGCAGGTCGGGCCGATCTCCATCGGCTCCTTGGTGATGTCCACGTCCGCCAGCTCCTTGAACTGGTGGTGCATGGACGGCAGCCGGGACAGGATGTACTCGGGGGACCGCCGCGAGGCGATGTCCAGGTAGATGCCGCCGTGCGGCGTGCCGCGCCCGGCTTTGACCTCCGCGTTGATCGACCGCGCGACCTCGTCCCGGGGGAGCAGCTCCGGGGGACGCCGGTTGTTGTCCGGGTCGGTGTACAAGCGGTCGGCCTCTTCCTCGGTCTCCGCGTACTGCGCGCGGAACACGTCGGGCACGTAGTCGAACATGAACCGCTTGCCCTCGGAGTTGCGCAGCACCCCGCCGTCGCCGCGGACGGACTCGGTGACCAGCAGGCCCTTCACCGACAGGGGCCAGACCATGCCGGTCGGGTGGAACTGGACGAACTCCATGTTCATCAGCGAAGCGCCCGCCAGCAGCGCCAGCGCGTGCCCGTCGCCGCTGTATCCCAGGAATTCGAGGTGACCTTGAAGGTCCGCCCGATGCCGCCGGTCGCGAGGATCACGGTCGGTGCCTCGAACAGGACGAAGTGCCGGTGTCCCTGATGTACCCGAAGGCGCCGGCGATCTTGCCGTCCGTCCTTGAGCAGCCGGGTGATCGTCGTCTCCGCGAAGACCGATCCGGGCCTCCGGGTCGCCGAACTCGTAGGAGTCGGCCTGCTGGAGCGCGACGATCCGCTGCTGCAGGGTGCGGATCATCTCCAGGCCGGTCCGGTCGCCCACGTGCGCCAGCCGCGGGTACTCGTGCCCGCCAAAGTTCCGCTGGGAGATCTTCCCGTCGGGCGTCCGGTCGAAGAGCGCGCCCCACGCCTCGAGCTCCCAAACCCGGTCCGGGGCCTCCTTGGCGTGCAGCTCGGCCATCCGCGGGTTGTTGAGGAACTTCCCGCCGCGCATGGTGTCGCGGAAGTGAACCATCCAGTTGTCCTTGGGGTTCGCGTTCCCATGGCGGCGGCCGCGCCGCCCTCGGCCATGACCGTGTGCGCCTTGCCGAACAGCGACTTGGAGATGATCGCCGTCCGCAGCCCGCGGGCGCGGGCCTCGATGGCCGCGCGCAGCCCGGACCCGCCAGCGCCGATCACTACGACGTCGTAGGTGTATCGCTCGATCTCGGTGGAGGTCGAAGCTGAATCGGAGGTAGACATAAGCCTTTTCGCCCGTTCCGGGATCAGTTGAAGATGCGCGGGTCGCTGAACGCACCGCTCGCGACGAGCATGATGTAGAGGTCAGTGAGCGCCAGCGTGGTCAGCGAGATCCACGCGAAAGCCATGTGGTGCTTGTTGAGCTTCGAGACCTGGGTCCAGGCCCAGTAGCGCACCGGGTGCTTGGAGAAGTTCTTGAGCCGCCCGCCGGTGATGTGCCGGCAGGAGTGGCAGGAGAAGGAGTACGCCCAGACCGCCACCACGTTGATGAGCATGATGATCGAACCGAGCCCGATGCCGAAGTCGCCGTTCGGCCCGCCGGAACGCCTGCGCCACGTCCCAGGTGAGCAGGAGCGCGATGAGGAACGCGGCGTAGAAGAAGTAGCGGTGCAGGTTCTGCGCGATCAGCCGCGTTTGGTCTCGCCGGAGTACTTCGCGTGCGGCTCGCGCACGGCGCACGCCGCCGGCGACCGCCAGAACGCCCGGTAGTAGGCGCCCCGGTGGTGTAGTCGCCCAGTTCGAGCCGGAAGCCGAGGACGAACGGCAGCGAGACGAACGCGTAGGGGATGATCGGCGGGATGGCCGGGATCCCGCCCACTGGCCGAGCGCCGAAGACCCCGGGCACGCACTCGCCGCTCACGCAGGGCGAGTAGAACGGCGTCAGGTAGTGGTACTGGGGCACGTAGTACCAGTGACCCGTGAAAA
>CAVQOE010000042.1:0-132364 GCA_963714295.1 uncultured Actinomycetota bacterium
GCGGAAGCCCCGGTGGATTCATGCCAAGCGCTCCGGTGAGCTGGTCCGCGAGATCATCGCCGAGGCCGGGTTCGAGCCCGAGTACACCCACTACGATGTGCCGAAACCGCGGACTTCCTTCCCGTGGGGCATCTCACCACGGGGATCGCCTTCGCCTTCCCGTGGCACCGGGATGTCTGGTATAGCGCCCCGGCCCAGCAGATCAACTGGTGGCTGCCGGTCTTCCCGGTCAGGGAGACCAACGCCATGAGCTTCGACCTGGCCAGCTTCGCCCAAGCGGTGCCGAACACGTCGGTGAGTTTGACTACTACGAGAACAACGCCCGCCGGTTCAGCACGGCCAAGTCCGTCAGCAAGGAATCTCAGGCCCGGCCGCGGGCGATCGATCACACGCCGGGGGTGGACGTCATCCCCGTCCCGGCTCCCGGTGAGGTACTGCTCTTCTCCGGGGCCCAGCTGCACAAGTCCATCCCGAACACCTCGGGGCTGGCCAGGTACAGCGTCGACTTCCGGACGGTAAACACCGATGATTTGCACGCTGGTCTCGGCGCGCCGCTGGTGGACGCCGACTGCACCGGCACCGCCGTCCGTGATTTCGTTAGCATCAAGGACGAGAGCGCCTTCGACGAGGAGACCGTCCGGTCTATCTACGGCGCACCGCCGAATGATGCGCTGCTCGTCTTCGGCGGTACCGCCAGCAGGTGAGCTTCTCCAGGCCGCGGGCGCTCGGGCCGAACTCGTCGGCCCGAGCGCCCAGGCGATGGCCTGCTCAGGTGAACTTACTCGCCTGCGCGGAAGAGCCTCCGCGTCGAGCACAGCGAACTGCTCATCCAGGGCGTGCTTGTTGGCCGCGTTCCTGTCCGCCATCTGAAGTTGCAGTTCCGCGTGCCGCTTCTTCACTGTTTCGAACTGCTCGATCAACTGCGCCAGCTCGAACGAATCAGCGAACTGATTGAATTCGGCGACGCCCATCTCTGTCATCAGGGCCACGAACTTGCGTGAATATCCCAAGGAGATGGTGGGCTTGCAGAGTTTCAGTGCGCACATCACGTTGTGGTAGCGCGTGGCGACGACTGTCCCGGCTGGAGTGATGAGCTGTATGAGCTCGGAATAGGAATTGGTGCGCTCGGCGGTGATCGCCGACGCATCGAGATCGGGCTGAGCGCGCCGAACGTCGGCCATGATCTGGTCGGCAACGTCCCGGTCGAACTTGCTGTCCCCGCCGAAGATCCGAACCTGGTGGCCTCCGTCGACCAGCCACCCGACGAACGCCGTCATTTCCCGACATAGGCCGCGTGGATCTCGGCTGCGCGCTCCTTGTCATCGTTGCTCCCGTAATACGCCATGACACCGACTCCGACGACACTGATATCACCGGGCTCGTATGGCGGCATGGGGACGCCGAAGACAAGGTCGGGGTACACGCGGCCCCGTGCGGTGTCGATGCCCCGCCGCCGCATTGCCGCCAGCGAATGTTCGTCCCGGTACGACCGGTAGTACGCAAGCCGGGCGGTCGCGTTGGACAGCCACCTCACGGTGCGCTTCTTGATGTCATCGGCGCCGACGCTCACCAGTGCGACCTTGGTGCCGAACAGCCGTCCCGACAGCGTGACAACGAAGAGAGTGAACGGGAATCCCCACGTCCCCACGGGCAGTGTCATCTCCAGCGGTCCGGCACCAGGCACAATGACCACGTCGTGGCGGCGTACCCAGGCCATTGTCCGGAGGACGTCCAGCCCTTTGCCGAGCGCCTTGCGGGGAATGGCCAACGGGCCCGACGTCTGCCCCTGATTCTTCGCGTACCTGGACAGCGGGGTGCCGTCGATGCCGTAGCTCGCTCGCAGCCGTTCAGGCGCGCCGCCGGTCAGCGCGTCCGTGACGGCGTCGGGATGGGCGGATCTGAGGTAGCTGAGCACGGTCTCCATGGACGCGTCATTGCCGGAATTACCGGCGCCGAGAATGCCGAAGAGGCCGACCCTGGGAGCCGCTGCCGCGGTGCGCCTGTTCATCCGAGCCTCGCGCTGCGTCCGGAGACCGCGGCGTCGATGTCGATCCGCGGCTGCTCGCTGGCTTGCGGCGACGCGGCGGTGGCGATCTGGTGCGGCCTGGCTCGGCGGGTCATCCACTCACCGAGATGCCGATAGCACTCGCGTTGATCGGCGGGGGTCAGCGGTGCCCGCTTGATCATCCGTGCGTACGCCCAGACGTATTCGCCGAGCAGGCGCGGCGCCGGGTTCAGCCACCGGTTCGCTCGCCGGGGGTCCATGTTGGCGCACCGTGCGCGGACGCTCGGGTTAGCGCGCTCCGCCCGGTCCGGATGGTCGCGGCGAAAGTACAGCCATTCGGGCACCTGATAGAAGGGGCCATACAGCGCGAGTTCGGCGATGATCGTCCGATCGGCGTGGTGGTAGCTCTCCTTCATCGCGGTCTTGAGCAGCACCTCTTTGCGCATCACGCCGCCGTCATCGTCACCCCCGCTGTCGTTAAGGAGGCTGCGGAACCGCTCCGGCGCCCGCGCCGCGGACGTGTCGAGCGGGTACGAGTTCGCCTGGAAGAAGTCCCCGTTGCCATCGATCATCGCCGTCCAGGAGTGCGCGAGCACTACCTTGGGGTCCTCATCAAGCGCGGCGACGCACTTTTCGAGCAGGTCCCGCGCGTACAGATCATCGCCGGCCGCCCACTTGAAGAGCGCGCCCTGCGCTTGCCTGACGCAGAAATTGTGGTTGGGGGCCAGCCCCACGTTCTTCGGCTGCCGAAAGTAGCGGAGGCGCGAATCCTGCTTGACGTACCGTTGGCAAATATCGCCGGTATCGTCAGTAGACGCGTTATCGGAAATGACCAGCTCGAAGTCTTCGAATGTCTGACCGAGAAGTGCTTCGATCGACTCGGCGACGTACGCCGAGGAATTGTAGACAGGAAGCCCGACGCTTAGCCGGGGCACCATGCTCATACCTGCGGATTCCTTCCCGTGGTCTTGCCGTCGATTGGTCGCGGTTCTTGGCCAATTCGGTTGTTCGCCCGCAGCCCGGCCCTCAGTTGCTGCCAGGACAGCGTGGCCCCGATCCACGTGGCGACCGCTGTCCCTTCCACCGAGCCGTGGATCCCGTCCACCAGCGCTCCGACCACGCCGAAGACGACGTAGGTGGCGGACGAGATCAAGTTGATGCGCATGCTGCGCTTGGCGTTGCCTAGTGCGCGCAGCCCCGCGACGGCACCCGCGGTGGCGGTCGCGCCCATCATCGACAGCACCATCCATGGGACGATGCTGTAGGCCGATTCCCATTTGCCGCTGTGCAGCAGCAGCGTGCCAAGGCCGCGCGGCAACGCGACCATGAGGATAACGCCCCACGCGAAGGCGGCCGTCGTGAGCGCGATGCCGACGAGGATGCAGTACCGCCGCAGATGCCTGGTGGACTTTTGCAGCGACCGGGCGGCTTCCGGCACCGTGACCAGAGAGACGCCCATGAAGATAACCGAGAAGGGACCCATCAACAGGATGCCTTCCTGGATGTAGCCGACCGCAGCCAGTCCGACGATGAACCCGACGGCGTACAGCCGGATCTGGTTCGAGCTGCTTGTCGCGGTGTTCTCGACCAGGTACCGGACGCCTAGGTCGCGCGTCTTCGGCAGCCACTCGGCGGCACCGTCCCAGCGCGGGAGGAGCCGTGCCTGCAGCGGGCCGACGGCGGCCGCGAGAGTGGCCGTCGCCCCCCAGGCCAGGACGAACCAGAACACGGTTTCGTGGTGCACGGCTCGCAGCGTGAGCAGCGCCGCGGCGAGTGACACCGTCCAGATCGTGTCGTTAAGGAACGCCTTGCTGCCCTTGCCGAGCGCGAAGAAAGAGTAGCGCCAGCTGTCCTGCAGCGTCAGCCCGGGCAGTGACAGGCCAAGCGCGATGAACGATAGGCGCGTGGTCCCGGTGGCGACGATACCGACGAGCAGGCAGACGACTCCCATCACGACGCCGACGAGCGCCGCCGTTGTCGTGCAGCACTGCACGGCGCGCTTCCACACCGCGTACTCGACGTGGCTGTACCTGACGAGCAGTGGGTCGGTGGCCAGGCCGCGGGACGCGTTCAGCACGAACGAGTAGGTCACGTAGGCCACGCTGAACGCGCCGAACTGGGCGGCGCCGAGCTCCCGGGCGATGTACAGGCTCACGGCGGCGTTGGACAGGCTGGACATCGCCTGGTCCGCGAGCCCCCAGCTGAAGCGTCGGGCGACCCGGACCAGGCGGCCGCCGGGCAGCCCTGGCCGCCCGTCGACAGCCGCCTGTGTCTGGGCCGCCCCGTCCCAGGCGCCGACGCCGGAATCGGGACGGCTCTGGGCAGGGATGGCCTGATCGGCCTCGGTCACGTCAGGGGCGGGGGGCCATGGCCGGTAGGTTGCCCTGCGGCCGCAACTGCTCGTCCAGCAGACCCTGGTCGAGCAGGTCGCGAACACGACGGAGCCGGACGAACCGCGACGAGGTGAAGTCGTCGTAGGTCAAGGCGTATTTCGGGTAGGCCGCGAGCAGTTCGCTGATCCCCTCGCGTACGCTCCACTCCAACCGCAGCGCGGGGAACGTGTCGTTGAGCTTGCTAAAGTCCGCCCGGTAGTTGCGCAGGTCGGGGCCAGCGCCGTCGGCGAACGTCAGAGCCGACCCGGGCACGGCCGCGCGAACCATCTCGGCGACATCGCGGATCTGGACCTTGTCCTCGTCGCGGCCGACATTGAACGCCTGGTCGTGCACAAGCTCGCGCGGTGCCTCCAGCGTGGCGAGGAAGGCGCGGCTGATGTCTTCGATGTGGACGAGTGGCCGCCACGGGGTGCCGTCGCTCTACAGGTGCACCTTGCCGGTAGTGAGGGCGACCGCGGTGAGGTTGTTGACCACGATGTCCAGGCGAAGCCGGGTCGACGCGCCGTAGGCGGTGGCGTTGCGCAGGTAGACGGGGCTGAAGTTGTCGTCGGCGAGCAGCGACAGCTCACGTTCGGCGTCCACCTTGCTCTGGCCGTAAGGGGTGACCGGGAACATCTCCGCGTCCTCGGCTACGCCTGCTGAGCCGGCCGCGCCATACAGGCTGCAGGAGGATGAGAACAGGAACCGCTCGACGCCCGCCTCCTTGGCGGCCTCGGCTAGGTTGAGGGTGCCGTCGAGGTTCACCGAGTAGGTGGCGGCCGGGTTGAGGTCCCCGAGCGGGTCGTTGGACAGGGCGGCGAGGCAGAGCACGGCATCGTAGCCCGCTAGCTGACCGGCGGATCACATCCCTCATGTCCCTGGGCGTGCGCGTGCTGCTGTCCAAAGCAGGCCCAAGGTCGCAGCCCTCGTACAGGCCGAGATCGAGTCCGTCGACCTGGTGGCCGGCGGCCCGCAGGAATGGGACGAGAACGGCTCCGATGTAGCCGCGCTCGCCTGCGACCAGTACCCTCATTGTTACCCCCCAGTACGACGATCTGTGGTCGTTGCGAGACTAACCTAGCGTTCGCCTCATCCGCGCAGATGAGTTGAAAAAGGCCGCTACTCAAGTAAACGAGCGCGCCGTCAGACGTCTAAGCAACAGTCGGCCTAAAATCGACAAGTTTTACGACCTTCTATATAAGGATCGTAACAGTTGATAACCTTCGACACGCATAGGTTCACATCAAGTGAATCTACCCACCTACTCGTGGCATGTGTAGATTATGAGCCTAATAATGTTATGTGTGCCCGATAGCTGGTTTTGGCGCGTCAGATGACGGCATGACAACGGGGGGTAAGAAGATGAGAATAAAGACGTCAGGCGCGGACGAGGCGGCGCGGGGAGGCCACCGGAGACGATTCTCATCATCGTCCAGAACCTGCCGGTGCCCTTCGACCGGCGGGTATGGCTGGAGTGCCAGGCGCTCGTGGCGGCGGGGTACGAGGTGTCGGTGGTGTGCCCGAAGGGCAAGGACGATCCCGTCGTACGAGGTCGATCGACACGGTGCGAGCTGTACAAGTACCGGCCGTACGCGCCCGGTGGCAGCAAGGTCAGCTTCATCACCGAGTATGCGTACTCGTTCCTGGCCACCGCGTGGCTGACGCTGAAGGCCCGCCGCCGCGGGCGGTTCGCGGTCATGCAGGCGTGCAACCCGCCGGACATCTTCTGGCCGATCGCCATGGCGTCTGCGGGCGGTGGACCGCACCAAGTTCGTCTTCGACCACCACGATCTGTGCCCGGAGCTGTTCCAGTCCCGGTTCCCCGACGGCCCCAGCCTGCCGTACCGCGGGCTGCTGGCGCTGGAGCGCCGCACGCACCGGACCGCGGACCACGTGATCTCCACCAACGACTCCTACCGGGACATCGCCATCACACAGAAGCGGCAAGGCGCCCGAAGACGTTACGGTCGTCCGTACCGGCCCGGACCCGGACAAGCTCAAGCGCGGCCCGCGAAGACCCGGAACTGCGGCGCGGGCGGCAGTTCCTCGCCGCGTACATCGGCGTCATGGGGCCGCAGGATGGCGTGGACATCGTGGTGCGGGCGGCCGACATCGTGGTCCACGAGATGGGGCGCGACGACATCGCCTTCACGATCATCGGCTCCGGCGACTGCTTCGACGAACTGGTCGCGCTGCGGGACGAACTCAAGCTGAACGGGCACGTCGAGTTCACCGGGCGCGCTCCCGATGAACTTGTCAAGCAGATCCTTTCCACCGCGGACGTCGGCCTCTCGCCGGACCCGAAGAATCCGCTGAACGACGTGTCGACGATGAACAAGACGATGGAGTACATGGCCTTCGAGCTCCCCGTCGTGGCCTTCGACCTGCGGGAGACCCGGGTCTCGGCCGGGGCGGCGGCGGTGTACGTCACGCCCAATGACGTCCAGCGAGTACGCCAAGGCGATCGTGGACCTGATGGACGACGAGGCGGCCCGAGCCCAGCTGGGGAAGATCGGCCGGACCCGGGTCGAGGACGAGCTTGCCTGGACGCACCAGGAGCGTGCCTACCTCGGCGTCTACGAGCGGCTGACCGGCGGGGCCGGAAGCGGCCGGAGCGGGTGACTGAGCCGTGTGCGGAATCGCCGGATGCTACCAGCAGGCTGACGGGCGCAAGCTCACCGATGTCATGACCGACCGGATCGCGCATCGCGGTCCGGACGCCGGCGGGGTCTGGAGCCATGAGGACGAGCGGGTCTCCGTGCACCTCGGCCACCGGCGGCTGTCGATCATCGACCTTTCCGCGGCGGCCGACCAGCCGCTGCGCAAGGGCAGCCTGACGCTGGTCTACAACGGAGAGCTCTACAACTTCAGGGAGCTGCGGGCGCGAGCTGCAGGCGGCCGGCGCGACCTTCACGACCACCTCGGACACCGAGGTGGTGCTTGAGGCGTGGCGGTACTGGGGGCCGGCCGCGCTCGACCGGTTCCGCGGCATGTTCGCGTTCGCGCTCGCCGACACCGCGACGGGCGAGCTGGTGCTCGCCCGCGACCCGCTTGGCATCAAGCCGCTCTTCTACACCGAGCGCGGCGACGGCATCGTGTTCGCCTCCGAGCTGAAGGCGATCGTGGCGGCGCTCGGCAGCGAGCTGCGGATCGAGCCGGGCGCGCTCGTCGCGTCCATGCTGTACTACTGGGTTCCGGAGCAGCGCTGCGCCATCCAGGGCGTGCACAAGCTGCCGGCCGGGTCCTGGGCCCGGATCCGGCCTGGCGGCCAGGCCCGAGATCAGGCAGTACTGGCGGGTTCAGGACGTGGCGGCCGCAGGCGGCGCAGCCGGCCGGCCGCGGACCTGAAGTCCGTGATCGAGGAGTCGGTCAGGGCGCACCTAGTGGCCGACGTCCCGGTGTCGAGCTTCCTGTCCGGCGGGCTCGATTCGAGCATCATCACCGTCCTCGCCCACCAGGACTCGAGCGCGGTCGACGCCTACACGATCACCTTCCGGCCGGAGGACCAGAAGCTTGAGGCGATGCCGGACGACGCCGTCTACGCCCGCAAGGTCGCCGGGCAGTTCGGCATCGACCTGCACGAGATCGAGATCTCCCCGGACATCGTGGACCTGCTGCCGCGGATGGTCGACATCCTCGACGAGCCGATCGGCGATCCGGCCGCGATCAACACCGTGCTGATGTGCGAGGCGGCGCGCGAGCGGGGGGTCAAGGTGATCTTGTCGGGCATGGGCGCCGACGAGCTGTTCGGTGGCTACCGCAAGCACTTGGCGTGCCTGATGGCCAGCCGCTATCGCCGGCTGCCGGGCGCCGTCCGCGGCCCGGCCAGGTTCGCCGTCGAACAGCCTCCCCGTGTCCATCGGCGACCGCGGCCTGCGCTACCCGCGGTGGGCCAAGCGGTTCATGACGTTCGCCGAGCTGCCGGAGGAGGCCCGGTTCCGCCGCAGCTACACGCTGTACGACCCGGAGGCGCTGACGGCGCTCGTCGGCCCGGAGCTCGGTCGGCAGCGTCGCCGACGTGATCGACGAGCACGCCGCGATCTACGACGACAACGACGCTGGACGACGAGGTCAACCGGATGTGCCTGGCCGATGCCCGGCTGTTCATGGCGGGGCTCAACCTCACCTACACCGACCGGGCGAGCATGGCCGCCTCAGTCGAGGTGCGGGTGCCGTTCGTGGACAGGGTCGTCGCCGAGGCCGCGTTCACGATCGCCGGGCAAGGACAAGATCCGCGGCAGGGTCCAGAAGGCGGCGCTCAAGGATGCCGCGGAGAACTGGCTGCCGCGCGAGATCGTGCACCGGCCGAAGGCATCCTTCGGTGCGCCGCTGCGCGCCTGGGTCCGCAACGACCTCAGGGAGCTGATCAACGACGTGCTGGTCGGCGGTGAACTCGTCCAGCTCGGGATGCTCCGCCGAGAGCCGCTGCTGCGGCTGATCGCGGACGAGCAGGCAGGCCGAGATGACAATGCGAAGCAGATCTGGCAGTTGCTGTCGATGGAGCTGTGGTACCGCCAGGTGCGCGCGGCCGGGGTGGCAGCGTAACCGTTCCGTTCCTAGCTGAGGGAAACGAACATAACGATGAAGCAGATAGCCCAGAACTACAAGTCGGGAGAACTGGCGGTCCTCGACGTGCCCGCCCCGATCTGCCGCGCAGGCGGTGTCCTGGTCCGCTCGCTGTTCTCGCTGATCTCGACCGGCACCGAGATGATGAAGGTCTCCGAGGCCAGCATGTCGATGGTCGGCATGGCGCGGGCCAGGCCGGACCAGGTGAAGAAGGTTCTCGACCAGGTGCAGCAGCAGGGGCTTGCCACCACCTACAAGAAGGTGATGAACAAGCTCGACTCCTACACCCCGCTTGGCTACTCGCTGTGCGGGGTGGTCACCGAGGTGGGCAGGGGCGCCGAGGAGTTCAAGGTTGGCCAGCTCGTGGCGTGCGCGGGTAACGAGCAGGCGCTGCACGCCGAGTACAACTGGGTCCCGGTCAACCTGTGCGCGGCCGTTCCGGCCGGCGTGCTGCCCGAGCATGCGGCGTTCGCGACCGTGGCATCGATCGCCATGCACGGCGTGCGTCGCGCCGAGGTCCAGCTGGGCGAGACCGCGGCCGTGATCGGCCTCGGCCTGATCGGCCAGCTTGTGGTCCGGCTGCTCGCGGCGGCCGGCGTGCAGGCGATCGGCATCGATCCGGTCCCCGACCGCTGCCGTCTGGCGGAGAAAGGCCGGCGCGGTCGCCTGCGGGTCGCCGGACGACCTGGACGCCGTCCTCGCCGAACTCGCCAAGATCACCAGCGGCCGCGGCGCGGACCACGTGTTCCTGTCCGCCGGCGGGAACACCAACGGCCCGGTCGAGGCGGCCGTCAAGCTTGCCAGGGACCGCGCCCGGATCGTCGACATCGGCAAGATGAAGCTCGACCTGCCGTGGAACGCCTACTACGAGAAGGAGCTCGACGTCCGGTTCTCCCGGTCCTACGGGCCTGGCCGGTACGACACCCGCTACGAGCTCGACGGCATCGACTACCCGGTCGGCTACGTTCGGTGGACCGAGAAGCGGAACCTGGAGTCCTTCCTCGACCTGCTCGCGCGCAACGAGCTTGAGGTGGCGACGCTCATCGACGGGGTCTTCCCGATGATGGACGCGGCCAAGGTCTACGACGACCTCAAGACGGGCACGCTTAAGGCCGATCGGGGTGCTGCTTGAGTACCCGGTCCCGGCCGAGGACGCGCCGCGCCCGGCCACGAAGCAGGTGCTCCCGGGCGCGAAGACACCGCCCGTTCGGAAGAACTCTGCTGCGGCCAAGGACCAGATCGCGATCGGCTTCGTCGGCGCAGGCAACTACGCGTCGTCGATGCTGCTGCCGCACCTGGCCAAGCTGCCCGCGGCGAACCTCGCGCACGTCGCCACCACCAAGTCGCTGTCGGCGGTCAACGCGCAGAAGAAGTTCGGCTTCACTACCGCGTCGACGGACTCGGAATCGGTGTTCGAGGACGAGTCGCTCGACGCGATCTTCATCGTGACCAGGCACGCCACGCACGCCAAGCTCGTCTGCCGGGCGCTGGCGACCGGCAAGGCGGTCTTCGTGGAGAAGCCGCTTGCGCTGACCCGCGAGGAGACCGACCAGATCGCGGAGGCGGTCGACGAGACCGGCAACGATCGGCTCATGGTCGGCTTCAACCGGCGGTTCGCCCCGCTGCTCATCGCGATGCGGAAGGACTTCGGCGCGGTCGCCGCTACCGCGTCGACCCGGTACCTGGTCAACGCGGGCCCGCTCGCGAAGGACAGCTGGTACCTCAACGAGGAGGCCGAAGGGTCGCGGTTCACCGGCGAAGGCGGCCACTTCATTGACACGCTGGCCTGGTGGGCCGACAGCCTGGTCGAGGAGGTCTACGCGGTGCGCGGGCCGGAGCAGGGTGACGTCCAGGCGACCTTCCGGTTCGCCAACGGCGCGTCGGGCACAATCGCCTACCTCACCGGCGGGAACGCCCGGTTCCCGAAGGAGACGATGGACGTCACCGGCGGCGGCCGGTCGGCGCGGCTGGACAACTTCAAGGCGGCCGCGGTCTGGACCGGGCGAGGCAAGTCCATCACCAAGGCGCGCGGCGGCCAGGACAAGGGCCAGCGGTCGGAGATGGCGGCGTTCGTCGAGGCCGTCCGGACCGGTGCCCCGATGCCGATCAGCCTCGACTCCCTGCTGGCCACGACGCGGGCCACCATCGCGGTGGGCGAGAGCCTGCTCAGCGGTCGTCCGGAGCGCGGTGTGAGCGCGGGCAGGGACCTCGAAGCTCGAGCTGGTACGCGCGGCGCCTCAGCCGGATGTCTCCCGCCGAGATGGCCTGGCGGGTCCGGGAGCAGGCTGTGCGACGGGCGTGGGCGCGCCGCCAGGTACGCCCCGGTGACCTGGATTCGATGTCTCCGTTGGCCGCGGCGTGGCCGGCCAGTGAGCGTCGGTTCTCCGCCGTGCTTCCGCCCGGCACCGCCCAGACTGGTGCCCGATAAGGCCGCGTCCGCGCTCATCGCGGACGCGGACCGTTTGCTCAAGGGCGAGTGGGAGATGCTCGGCGTGCTCCGGACCGACATGGAGCACCCTGACTGGTTCCGTGACCCGGTGACTGGACGACGGTCCGCGCCTGAGGCATACGCGTTCTCGCTTAATCAGCGCGACGAGTCGGCAGTTGGCAACATCAAGCAGGTATGGGAGGTAAACCGGCTGCAGCATCTGACGCTGCTGGCCGCCGCATGGTATCTGACCGGCGTGGAGGCCTATGCTTCAGCGGGTCGCGGACCAGCTCAAGTCGTGGTGGCGGGAGAACCCGTTTATGTCCGGGGTGAACTGGACGAGCGGCATCGAGCTCGGCGTCCGGCTGATCAACCTCGCCTGGATCAGGCGGCTGCTCGACGGCTGGCCGGGCGTCAGCTGATCTTTTTGAGCACAACGATCTCGCCGTACGGCAGATCCACTGGCATCAGCAGTACCTTGCCGCGTTCGAGAGCCGTGGCTCCTCGGCGAATAACCACGTGATCGCCGAGGCGGCGGGTCAACTGGCGGCGAGCTGCGCCTTCCCATGGTTCGCCGACAGCGAACGCTGGCGCCGCGACTCGTCACGGCTGCTCGAGCGTGAGCTCGAGCGCAATACGTTCCCGTCCGGGGTCAATCGTGAGCTCGCATCCGACTACCACGGATTCGTAGCCGAACTCGGCTTCTTCGCCGCGATCGAGGCATCGGCCGCTGGCATGCCGCTCAGCGAGGCGGCGTGGAAGCTGCTGTGCGCGATGACGGACTGCATGGCGGCCATGGTGGACGAGCAAGGCCGGCCGCCGCGCCAGGGCGACTCGGACGAGGGGCGCGTGGTCATCATTGACGCGCCCGAGCACAATCGGTGGCCGGCGCTGCTCGCGCTCGGCGGGGCGCTATTCGGGCGGCGTGACTGGTGGCCGCAGGTCGGGCCGGACGTAGGCAGCGTGCTGGGCGGCGCTCTGCTCGGGCCAGACGCTCCCGTTAGGGAAGTCGCAGGGCGGGCTGACCAGCGACCGTCCCGCTTCCCCGATGCCGGCATGACTATCCTCAGAACGGACGCTGCCGGCTCGCCCGGAGATCTGGTGCCGCTGCGACGCCGGGCCGCACGGCTTCCTCTCGATCGCCGCACACGCTCATGCGGACGCGCTTTCCGTGGAGGTCAGGTACGGCGGCGTAGACGTACTTGCTGACCCGGGCACCTACTGCTATCACGGCGAACCCGAATGGCGGTCTTACTTCCGCTCGACGATCGCGCATAGCACCGTCGAGATCGGCGGCCGGAACCAGTCGGCCGAGAGCGGCCCGTTCATGTGGTCACGACATGCGAGGACCCTTGAGATCGACGTTCCCGACGCGGCGCTGAACTGGACTGCGGAGCACGACGGTTACGGCGCCCTCCGCCCGCGGGCGTGGCACAGGCGCTCGGTGAGGCTCGATCCCGCGTCGCGCGCCATCGATATCGCCGACGTGATCGACGGCGGTGGCCATGAGGTGCGGATGGCGTTTAACTTCGGCCCGCTCGTACGGGTCTCTCTCGATGGTTCCCACGCGGACCTGTCCTGGCCGGAGGCGGCGGTTCCCGGCTCGGCGCGACTTGAGCTGCCGGCCGGGCTCGAGTGGCGCGTTCATCAAGGGTCGATGGACCCGATACTCGGCTGGTACTCCGATGGGCTCGGGCGGAAGACGCCGGCCGTCGCGCTCATCGGTGCCGGTCTATGCAGGCGCGACACGCCACTCATTACGAGGCTGGAATTTGTCGACGTGAAAACTGACGCCTACCCGGGGTCGGCTCGTCCGGAAGAAACGGGTTATCAGCGCAGACGGGTATCCTTGGGGCTTTCCGCCGCTAGCGTCGGGCCATTGCCGGACATTCGTGCGGAGGTTCCCCAATGAGCCAGCAGCCGCTAAACCTGCGACGTGTTTTCGAGTTGATCCGCAGGTACAAGGCTGTCGTTGGTGCGACAGCAGGGATCGGGCTGATCGTCGGTGCGGCGATCGGGTCGATCAACCCGCCATCGGTGACCAGTTCGGCGCTCGTGATCTTGCCCAATACGAGGGTAGCGACGCAGACCCTGCAAGTGATCGCGACCAGTGATCCGGTGCTCTCCGCGGCGCGGCCAGCCATTAACCCAGTTCCTGCCGGCACCGCCACGCTGCGCAAGCAGGTAAACACGACGAGCCCCAGCGCGAACATCATATCGATCAACGTTCAGGACGGGAGCGCCGCCGCCGCCGAGAGCACCGCTAACGCGGTCGCGAACACGTTTGTTGGCTACCTGGCCTCATCGCAGAACCCGGTCGGCCATCTGGCAGCCAGGATTCTGCAGCCCGCGACCACTGCGTCAGGACCAAATCCGCTGACGCACCGGCTTGTCTACGGGCTCGCGGGAGCGCTCGCGGGCTTGCTTGTGGGCATTGTCGCGGCGGCCGCGATGGGCAGAGGTGATCGGCGGTTGCGTACCCGCGACGATCTGGCGAACTCCATCGGCGTCCCGGTCTTGGCGTCGCTGCCGGTCAGCCATCCGTCGAACCCTCAGGACTGGGCGAAACTGCTGTCCAGCTATGAGCCCGCGGCGGTACACGCGTGGCGGCTGCGCAAGACGCTTCAGCACCTCAACGTCGCCGGGGTGAACCTCGCGGTGAACCGGGAGGGACAACCGGCCACCGTCGCGGTGGTCTCGCTGACCAAGGACCCTCGTGCGCTCGCGCTCGGCCCCCAACTCGCGGTGTTCGCCGCCTCGCTTGGAATACCGACGGCGCTCGTGGTCGGCCACTCGCAGGATTCGGAGGGGAGCACCGCGCTTAAGGCGGCCTGCGCGCGGCTGGCAGCGGGAGCGCCACCGCCTGCAGGTTGCGGTCGTGGGCAAGGATGGCCCTGACCTGCCGAGCGGCACGGCGCTGACTGTGGTCGTGACCGTCGTGGACGGGGCGGACCAGCAACCGGGGGACACGCTGCAGGCCACCGCCACCTTGCTCGGCGTCTCGGCGGGAGGGGCGAACGCGGAGCAACTTGCCCGCATGGCGATGAGCGCGGCCGCGGAGGGCCGCGAGGTAGTCGGCCTGCTTGTTGCCGACCCCGACCCGTCCGATCGCACAACCGGACGGATACCGCAACTGCCGCGGCCGGTGCCCCGGATGCCGACAAGACATAACGGAATCGCTATGGAGGCGCTGCGGTGAACGAGGCAGGAGGCGACCACAAGCCGCTTAATCATGTGCAGCCGGACACACTCTCCCCCGACGACGTCCGGCAGCGGCTCTGGACCTACGAGGACTTCACGGGCGCGGAGGAACATCCACCGTTCAACGTGGCGGGTGCCTTCGCGAGCCTGGGCTTCATCGGCGCAGCCGTGCGGCGAAACCTCCGGTTTACGGTCATCCTAGCGATCATCGGCATGGTGGCGGCCCTGGGCGTCTTCATCGTCGACCCGGTCGCTTACCAGGCCACCGTTACCGTGCTGGTCAAGCCCAACCCGGCCGATGACCCGACCTCCGGCATGCTCACCGAGCTAACCCTGGTGGAGAGCCGGTCGGTCGCAGCGGGCGCCGTCGATGCGCTCGGCCTCACCCAGAGTGTCAGCAGCTTCCAGGATGCCTACACGGTGACGGTCGTCACCGACCAGGTCCTGAGGATCACGGCCAGCGCGCCTACCAGCGGCGGCGCGGTCGATCGGGCCAACGAAATCGCGGCCCAGTACCTGCAGTTCCGTGCCAGCTTGCTCCGTGCCCAACAGGCGCAGGACGCGGCCGCGTACGCACAGCAGGTACCTCAGGCCCAGCAGCAGATCGCCGCTCTGCAGACTCAGCTCAGCGCGCTCAAGGGGCAGCCATCGCAGCAGGCCAAGCTGACCAAGCTGCGCAATCAGCTCGACGACGGCTACCAACCAGTTGCCCACGCTCGAGCAGACGGTGACGGGGCTGAGAGCGTCCGAGGAGAGCATAACGAGCGGCATGATCGATGGCACCCAGGTGCTCGACGCCGCGACGGCGCTGCCCCATTCCAAGATCAAGGACGTCATCGAGTACGTTCTCTCCGGCCTGGTCGGCGGGTTGGCGATCGGCCTCGGCATCGTTATCGTCCGCGAAGTGATCTCGGACCGGCTCCGCCGCCGCGACGATATCGCGGCCGCCCTTGGCCGCCCGGTCCGGCTGAGCGTCGGCCGGGTGCGCAAGCGCTGGTTCGGGCTGGGCGGGCCCTCCGCCGCCGCCAAGCGGCGCAACCTAGGGCGGATCGCGGCCTATCTGCTCAATTCGGTCGCACGTCCGAGTGGCCGAACGGCGACGCTCGCGGTCGTCGTTACGGACAACGCGCGTGAGATCGCCCCGGCCGTGGTCATCTTGGCCCAGCGCTGCGCCAAGGAGGGCACTCGGCTCCTCGTGGCCGACCTTGTCCATGGAGCACCGGTCGCCAAGCTGCTCGGGGCCAGAGGCGCCGGGCTGCACAGGGTTCGGAACGAAGGCACGCCGATGGTCGTCGTCATTCCGGCCGACACCGACCTGGTACCGTCCGGCCCGCTCAGTCCGGCCACCGCGGCCAGTCCGCTTGCCGCGGCGCCGGCCGAGGTCGTGGCCGCGGCCGCGAAGCAGGCCGATCTCGTGCTTACCGTGGCGGAACTCGACCCGGCGATCGGCGGCGACCATCTGAGAACGTGGGCAGAGTCCGCGGTCGCTGTGATCACGGCGGGCAGAACCCGGGTGGCGCGGGCCTACGCGGTAGGCGAGATGCTACGGCTGTCCGGGATCCGCACCATCTCTGGCATCGTCGTCGGTGCCGACAAGACCGACGATAGCCTGGGCTTGGCCCAGGCCCAGGCCCAGCCCCAGGCCCAGCCCCAGGCCCAGCCCCAACCCCAGCCCCAGGCCCAGCCTCAGGCCGAGGCCGAGGCTCCCGACCCGGACCCGGACCCGGACCCGGACCCGGACCCGGACCCTCCGGTGACAGCCGGCGCGGGGGCATCGAACGGCGCCAACGGTCTCAACGGCGTGAACGGTGTCAACGGCGCTGACCCGGGACACTCGCTCCTGTGAGCGCGCCGACCGTCGCGGCCCGTTATGGGCCGAGGTTCGCTCCGAAGCCGACCACCATGGCGAGCGACCGCTCGGCCCGTCGCCTAGTTAAGGCAGCGTGGTTTTTCCTCGTCATCAACGTGATGACGTTCTACCGGAGGACGTGGAGCGGCGAGCCGCTCATCGTCCCGATCCCCTCGGTGCTCGGCAAACTGGTCACCCAGGGGGCGCTGCCGGTCGCGCTGCTTCTCGCCCTGGCGGCGAATCGGCACAAGCTGATCAGGCCAAGCATGTACCTGGGCCTGTACAGCCTGATCATCGTCGAAGTGGCGTTCGCCGCCGTGCAGGCCAAGCACTTCGGCACCACCTACCGGGTCTTCCGGCTGGCCGGTTTCGTGTCCACCCTGTGGTTGCTCACGCCGTGGTGGGGACGAAGGATCTTTTTCTCGTTAAGTGCCACGTGCAGGCGATGGCGATCGTGCTCGCCCAGGTGGTGCTCGGCCTCATCGTCTCCCCGTCGCGGGCGCTGGGCGGCGGAGGCTCGGCGGCGCTTTCTGGCCGACCCCGCCCACTCAGGTCGCCGAGTTCGCGGCGGTCACCATGGGGCTGGTCATCGTGCTCTGGCTCTGCCGTCAGGTGTCCGGCCGGGTCACCCTGCTCGCCTGCGCGCTCGGGGGTTTCGTGCTCATCGAGACCCATACAAGGACCGCGCTGGTTGCGATGACCGCGGGTCTCCTCGTCGCCGGGCTGAGCGTGATCTCGGTTAACCGCCGAGTCCGCAAGGCGTTCGCCTGGACGACCGGGATTGTCACCGTGGCCATCCTCACCCTGTCGAGCTTCCTGACGACGTGGCTGGCCAGAGGCGAGGGAACCCAGCAACTGACCAATCTCACCGGGCGGACGAACGTATGGGCGGCGGTAGAGAACACGCCGCGCAACAAGTTCCAGGTGATATTCGGCTTCGGCCTTTCGAATAAGTCGTACAACGGCCTGCCCGTGGACAGCAACTGGCTTGCCTGCTACCTCGATGAGGGACTGGTCGGGGTGATCTTGTCGGCCACCGTGCTGTTGTTCGTGCTCATCAGCGCGTTCTTCATGCCGCAGGGCAAGAGCCGGGCACTGGCCCTGTACCTTTCGACGTACGTGCTGATCGCGTCCTTCACGGAGACCGGCTTCAGCGACGCTTCCAGCTATCTGCTTGAGCTCACCCTGGCGGCATCCCTCATCATGCCTTCCTTCTCGGGCGCGAGGAGAACCGGCCCGAGGGAAGCCTGGCATGATCCGGAACGCGCGACGCCGGTCAGGGGACGGCGAATGAGGATCGTGATTGCGCACAGCCGTTATCGCTCGGCGGCACCCAGTGGGGAGAACCGGGTGGTGGACCAGGAAGCGGCGGCGCTGGCCGGGCTCGGGCACGAGGTCGAACTGTTCGAGCGGCGCAGCGACGACATCGAGGGCTGGCCCGCGGCACGTAAGGCGGCGCTCCCGGCCGCGGTCGTGTGGAATGGCGGAGTCCGGCGTGACCTCCGCGAGGTGCTGCGCTCGCGCCGGCCGGACGTCGTGCATGTCCACAACACCTTTCCGCTGCTGTCGGCTTCGGTCCTGTACGCGTGCAGGGATGCGAGGGTTCCAGTGGTCGCGACCATCCACAACTACAAGCTCGTGTGCGCCAGCGGGGACTTCTTCCGTGACGGCGCCGTCTGTCACGACTGCGCGCAAGGCCTGCCAGTCGGGGCGCTCAGGCACGGCTGCTACCGGGACTCGCGCGCGGCGACCGCGCCCGTCGCACTGGCCGCGGTAGCGCACCGCCGGGCCTGGCAAACCCTGGTATCGGCGTACGCGTGCATCTCGGCCTCGCAACGCGACCTGCTTCGCGGGGTTGGGCTGCCCGCAGACCGCGTGTTCGTCCGGCACAACATGATCCCCGCCCATCCGGTCGCGCATACGGTTCGGCGGCCCGAGGTGGTTTACGCGGCCGACTCGACGCGGCCAAGGGCGTGCCGGTGCTGCTGGCGGGGTGGGACCGCTACCTGGACTCCGGCCGCCCGGGCTGAGCCTGGTGATCGCGGGCTCGGGGCCGCTTGAGCAGGAGGTCGGGGCCTGGGCGGCGACGCGTCCGTCGGTCCGTGTCATGGGCCAGCTAGACCCCGATTCGTGCGCTGCCGCGATGGCGGTCGCCCGCGCGGTCGTGCTCCCGTCGGCCTGGGAAGAGACCTTCGGCCTGGCCGCGGTAGAGGCGATGGCCATGGGGGTCGCCCCGGTGGCGGCGGCGCATGGTGCCTTCCCCGAGATCATCACCGACGGCATGGACGGCGTGCTGTTCCGGCCGGGCGACCCGGCCGCACTGGCCGACGTTCTTAGGCAGGCCGACGCGGACTGCGAAAGGTTCGAAGAATATGGCGCACGCGCCAGGAAGACGTATGAGCAGCGTTTCGATCCAGCAGACAGCCTGCGCGGACTGTTGGAAATATATCGGTATGCAATCGCCAATCCTCTTTGACGGCTGCTTGCGGTCCGGGGGAGTAGAGAGAGAGCATGGAGCAAACGCACTGGCGACGCTCGTTTAGCAGGCTGCGCCCCTGGCCGGTCGCCTGGGTGGTGATGATCTGCGTCGCAGCGGCGCTGATCGGATCGAACTCGCTGAGCCAGTTCGCGTCGGGCATCGTGCACGGCGACCAGCCGAGGCACTCGGCGGGACTTCCGGCCTTTCACGTAACCAGTCAGCCGACGCCGGTCTGCGGTAGGTCCGCGGTACTCACGGGCCCGTCGTCGGCGCCCGCGAACGCGACGGTCGGTCCCGGCCTGCGACGACTCCGGTGTTGACCTCCGTCGGCCGGACACGACTTACTGGTTCGCACCCGGTGTGCACCTGCTCGGCAGCGGCCAGTTCACTCAGATCATCCCCGGCGACGGAGCCGCCTTCGTCGGCGCGCCTGGGGCCATTCTGAACGGCGCGCACGTGAACTACTACGCCTTCGGCGGCTACGCCTCGCACGTGACGATCAGCTACCTCACGATCGAGAACTTCGGAGGCTGGGGTGACAACCAGAACCAGGGCGTGGTCAATCACGATTCCTCGCCGTACTGGACGATCGAGTACACGACCGTCCGGGATAACGCCGGGGCGGGAGTGATGGTGGGCAGCAACAACGCCCTCGCCTACGACTGCCTCAGTGACAACCAGCAGTATGGTTTCAACGCGTACGCCCGCGTCGGCCCCTCTGATATCACGATTGACCATAATCAGATATCAGGGAATGACACCTACAACTGGGAAGCCCGCCAGGTACGGGTGCGGCTGCAGCGGTGGCGGCAAGTTCTGGGACGTAGACGGCGCGGTCATCACGGATAACTGGATCGACGGCAACCTCAGTGTCGGCCTGTGGGCGGACACCAATAACCGCGGCTTCGAGATCGCCGGCAACTACATCTCGGGTAACTACTCCTATGGTCTCATCTATGAGATCAGCTACAACGCCGAGATCACCGGAAACACCTTCGTCAAAAACGGAATTGGGGCAGGCCCCGCGAACCCGAGCTTCCCGACCGGTGCGATCTACATCTCGGAGTCCGGCGGAGACAAGCAGGGTGCCTGGCGCATTCAGCGGGAAGCTGGAGATCGCGGAGAACACGTTCGTCAACAACTGGGGCGGCGTGATCCTCTGGGAGAATTCCAACCGCTTCTGCAACTCGCCCGCCAACACCAGCAGCGGATACTGCACACTGGTCGATCCGAGCCGGGTCACGCTCTCGACGTGCAACCCCTCGAACATCGAGAAGAAGCCCTACTACGACGACTGCCGGTGGAAGACGCAGAACGTCTCCGTTGACCACAATGTCTTCGACTTCGTGCCCGCATCGGTCAGCGCGAAGTGCACGGCGGCGACGTCATGCGGCTTTCAAGCGCTCTTCTCCGAATACGGCACGTATCCCTCATGGAGCCCGTACCAAGGGCCTATCGTCGAGAAGCACATCACCTTCGATCAGAGTAACAGCTTCTTCGACAACGAGTACTACGGCTCTTGGCAGTTCATGGTCTATCAGCAAGGCAATGTCGTCAGCTGGCAAGCATGGGACTCCGCGCCGTACAATCTCGATAAGGGCAGTCTTGTCAGCGGGGGGCTCAAATAGCGCCCGATGCGAGCAGCGCTCTGGCCTCCGATAGCGAAGGCGCATTCTCGTCCCGCTTCGACATGAAGGTGACAGGGAGCGGCCACGGTATGGCTAGTTCCGGGTCATTGAATGAGATGGATACATCCTCACCCGGATCATGCGGACGGTCGATCCGGTAGGAGACGTCCGCAGGCTCGGTGAGCGCCTGGAAACCATGCGCGCACCCGCTGGGCACGTACAGTGAAACCTGCTCATCGTCGCGTAGCTCAAAGCTCTCCCGATTGCCGTACGTGGCGGAACCGGGACGCAGGTCGATGACGACGTCGAAGACCGCCCCATAAGAGCAGCGGACCAGCTTCGACTCGCCGTCACCGCGGCGAATGTGCAGGCCCCGGACCACGCCCCGGGCTGATCGCGACACGCTGTCCTGAGCGAAGCCTGCCGGATCGATCCCGGCCGCCCGCGCGACGTCAGCGTCGAAAGTGCGGGAAAAAAAGCCCCGCTCGTCCACGTGAGGCTGCGGCCGGAACAACAAGGCGCCGGCAATGCGAGGAACTGCGGAGACCTGCATTCGATTTTCCCTTCTACCCGGCGGACAGCCACACTATAGCGCCGCTGTTGGCGGATAATTCTCGTAAAGTCGGAGAGCGGTATAAGCCGTAGGATGATGTCCGGGGGGACCGCATGGCGTCGGCAGTGGGCACGAACGCCCCGCGTGGCTGGCGCCGTAGGGCGCCCGCGGCGGCGGCGCTGCTCGTCATGGCGTTCGCCGCCCTGACCGCCCGCGTACTCGTCTGGCCGTCTGAGTGGGCGCCCGCGAAGGCCGACGCCATCGTGATGCTCGCCGGACCGGGAGCCCGGCTGCCCGTCGCGCTGCAACTCGCCCGGGAGCACCGGGCGCCCGTCCTCGTGGTCTCACGCGGCTGGATGGGCTATGGCGGACCGTGCCCGCCACCCACGCCGGGAGTGCGGACGATCTGCTTCGACCCCAACCCGGGCAATACCCGCGGCGAGGCGGAGTACGTTGCACGAACTCGCCCGGCGAAATGGCTGGCACTCCCTGATCGTGGTGGCGATCAGGCCGCAGGCAGTGCGCGCCCAGCTCCTCTTCGGCCGGTGCTTACGGCGGCCCGGTTAGCGTGGCCATCGCACCGTTCGCCCGGGCGAGCTGGCCTTATCAGCTTGCTTACGGCTGGGGCGCGCTGTCAAGGCCGCCTTGCTGGTCCGAGGTAGCTGCTAAGTCAAGAGGAAATCGCCGGCAGGAATCGCATATTGCCCCAGAAGGTCGGCGGCGACATGAAATCTCCTCGAACACTTCTCAAAACAATACTGCAAAACGGTACTCTGCGGACAGTGCGCGGGCATACTAGGTGGCATCCGGAGCCGGATATGAACAGGGGAGGCGGCTGGTCTGCGACGTTTCGCCAAGGTAAGCGTGGCCGCGGCCGCTGCGTGCACGCCGCGGTAACCCTCACCGGATGCACGTCGGCGCTTCGACGTCGCTAACCCCGCCGCGTCCGCGTCCGCGTCCGCGCCGTCGCCAGGCGCGGTGTCGGCGCCCGCGCAGACCCAGGCGGGCGGGCCGAAGACGCCACGTCGGCGAAGATGTGCGGCAGCACGCCATCCTGAACGGGCCGACCGCAAAGCCGGCCGGCGCGGTCCGGTTCCCGCGGGCAACAACGGGAATTTCACCTTCAACAGCCCCATACGACGTACTGGTTCGCGCCCGGCGTCCACACGCTGGGCACCGGGGCAGTTCAAGAAATCGACCCAGCTAGCAGCGACACGTACATCGGCGCACCGGGCGCGGTCCTTGACGGGCAGCACCGAACAACTCCGCCTTCGACGGTGCCGCCGACGCATGTCATGATCGAGTACCTGACGATCAGGGACTTCGGCACCTGGGGCGGCGACCAGCAGGAAGGCGTGGTCAACCACGACTCGGGCAGTACTGGACGATCACCCACTCCACCTCAGCGGTAACGCAGGCGCCGGGCGTGATGCTCGGCAGTCACGACAGCCTGAGTGGAACTGCATCCAGAACAACCAGCAGTACGGCTTCAGCGCATACTCCAACAGCGGTGAGGTCGCGAGCTCACGCTCGACCACAACGAGATCGCAGACAACGACACCTACAACTACGAGGCTAAGACACCGGCTGCGGTTGCAGCGGCGGCGGGAAGTTCTGGAACGTCATCAACGCCCGGTGACGAACAACTGGGTCTACGACAACAATAGCGTCGGCCTGTGGGCGGACACGAACAACGCCGGCTTCGAGTTCGACGGCAATTACATCCAGGACAACGAGACGTCGGCCTCATGTACGAGATCAGCTACAACGCGCTAATCGAGTACAACACCTTCGACCACAACGGCGTAGGGCGGGCCCGCGAACACCGGGCTTCCCGACCGAGCGCCGTCTACATTTCCGAGTCCGGGTGCCGACAGCCGGGTGAACACGGAACTACAAGCAACCAGTTCCTCATCGCGCACAACAACTTCGTGAACAACTGGGGCGGGGTCATCCTCTGGGAGAACTCCAACAGGTTCTGCGCGTCCCCGGACAACACCAGCACCAGCTACTGCACCATGGTTGACCCGGCGGTCGAGGCTCAAGACCTGCTCGACCCGTCCACGATCAAGACGCCGCCGTACTTCAGCGACTGCCGCTGGAAGACACAGGACGTACGCGTCGAGGACAACAGTTCACCTTCAGCCCGTCGCCGTTGGGCAAGGGGTGCACGTCGCCAACAACTGCGGGTACAACGGCGTGTTCTCCGAGTACGGCAGCGGTCCGTCATGGAGCCCGTATCAGGGGGAAGGGTCGCCGACGAACATCGCATTCCACCAGAACAACGTCTTCTCCGATAACACCTACAGCGGAGCCGTGGTGCTTTATGGGCTGGCAGCTCGGGACGTCGGTGAGCTTCAACCAGTGGCGGGCCGCCGCCAACGTGGGCGCGGCGCACTTCGGCCAGGACGCGAAGAGCACGCACACCGGACCGAGCCGGGCGTGCTCCGAGCGCCACGATGATCTAGCCTCGCGGTACCCGGTAATGGCGCGGACATATCGGCGTGCCCGCTGCGCGAGTCTGGTCCCGCTCCACTACCCTCACTATGGGAAGTCTCTTCAAGAAGTCGGCGTGCCCCGTGTGTGAGCGAGGTCTCCCTCCACTAGTCTCTTAGACTTACGAGAAGTTGCTGCGCTCACAGGCAAGGAGCCCGACGGTGGCGTCGATTGAAGCGGTGCATGCCAGGCAGATCCTGGACTCCAGGGGCAACCCGACCCTTGAGGTCGAGGTCGCGCTTGACGATGGGTCCATCGGCCGGGCAGGCGTGCCGTCCGGTGCGTCCACCGGCGCGTTCGAGGCGGTAGAGCTGCGCGACGGCGGGGCTGAGTTCGGTGGCAAGGGCGTCACCCGGGCCGTCGACAGCGTGGTGGAGGAGATCCAGGAGGAGCTGCTCGGCCACGAGGCCGACGACCAGCGGCTGGTGGACCAGGCGCTGATCGACCTCGACCGCACGCCGGACAAGTCGCGGCTCGGCGCCAACGCGATCATCGGCGTGTCCATGGCGGTGGCCAGGGCCGCCGCCGACTCGGCGGGGCTGCAGCTCTTCCGCTACCTGGGCGGCCCGCACGGGCACGTGCTCCCGGTCCCGATGCTGAACATCCTCAACGGCGGGGCGCACGCGGACTCCAACGTCGATGTCCAGGAGTTCATGATCGCGCCGATCGGCGCGCCGACGTACACCGAGGCGCTGCGCTGGGGCGCGGAGACCTACCAGGCGCTTAAGGCGGTGCTCAAGCAGCACGGCCTGTCCACCGGGGTGGGCGACGAGGGCGGCTTCGCGCCGAACCTGGAGAACAACCGGGCCGCGCTCGACCTGATCATCGAGGCGATCGGCAAGGCCGGGTTCACCCCGGGGCGTGACATCGGGCTGGCCATCGACGCGGCCGCGACCGAGTTCTACCACGACGGCGCCTACACCTTCGACGGGAAGGCGCAGTCGGCCGAGGACATGATCGCGACCTACTCCGACTGGGTGAACAGCTACCCGATCGTGAGCGTCGAGGATCCGCTGGCCGAGGAGGACTGGGCCGGCTGGCAGGCGTTCACCGCCGCCGCGGGCGACCGGGTGCAGATCGTCGGCGACGACCTCTTCGTGACCAACCCCGAGCGGCTCCGCCGGGGCATCGCCGAGAAGTCGGCCAACGCCCTGCTGGTGAAGGTCAACCAGATCGGCACCGTCAGCGAGACGTTCGATGCCGTCTCGATGGCGCACCGCGCCGGGTTCGCCTGCATGATCAGCCACCGCTCGGGCGAGACCGACGACACCTTCATCGCCGACCTCGCCGTCGCCACCAACGCCGGCCAGATCAAGACCGGCGCGCCCGCCCGCGGCGAGCGCGTGGCCAAGTACAACCAGCTCCTGCGGATCGAGGAGCACCTCGGCGACGCGGCCGTCTACGCGGGCGCGGGCGCCTTCCCGAGGTTCACCGCCGGCTGATATGAACGCGCAGGAGCAACCGCCCCAGCAGGCAAAGCCGTCACCCGCGCAGGCCGCCGCGATGGCGGCGGCCGCGCGGCCGACCAAGCTGACCGGCCGGGCCGCGCTGCTCGCGGTGGTGATCTGCGCCATCGCGCTGAGCCTGGCCTACCCGGTCCGCGAGTACATCGCCCAGCGCCAGCAGATCGACCAGCTGCTGGCGCTGCAGCAGACCAACGCGGCGCAGATGCAGGCGCTGCAGCAGCAGGACGGCAAGCTGACGCAGACGTGGTACGTGGAGCAGCAGGCCGAAGACGAGTTGCACATGTGCTTCCCCAAGGAGCAGTGCTACGAGGTTGTGCCCGGCCAGTCGGCGGCGCAGGCAGCCAAGGCGAAGCAGCACGCCGTGACCAACCCCTGGTACGCGACCCTCTGGCAGTCGGTGCAGCGGGCCGACGCCGAGCCGGGCCGGTGATCGCGCCACGGGACGTGGCGGCGGTCACCGCTCAACTGGGACGTCAGCCGCGCGGTCTGCGGGCGGTCGCGCACCGCTGCCCGTGCGGGCTGCCCGACGTGGTCGAGACGGCACCCCGGCTGCCCGACGGCACCCCGTTCCCCACGCTCTACTACCTGACCTGCCCCCGCGCCGCCGCGGCGATCGGCAGCCTCGAGGCCGCGGGCACGATGCGGGAGATGACCGAGCGCCTCGCCGATGAGCAGGTAAAGGCCGCCTATGACCGGGCCCACCAGGACTACCTGGAGCGCCGGGACGCGGCGGCCTCGGACGCCGGCGTCGAGCCGCTGCCGGCCGGAACGCAGTCGGCCGGCGGGATGCCGGACCGGGTCAAGTGCCTGCACGCGCTGGTCGCGCACGAGCTTGCCGTGCCGGGCACTAACCCGTTCGGCCGCGAGGCGCTCGACGCGCTCGGCCCCTGGTGGTCGCGCGGCCCCTGCGTCATCGGATCCCGCGAGGAGGACAGTGACCCATCGCGTGGCCGCGATCGACTGCGGCACCAACTCGATCCGGTTGCTGATCGCCGACATCAACTCACATTCAGATGATCTCGAACGGTCCCGTGGTTCCAGCGACAACGCCGGATCTTCCCCTCTGCCGCTGACGGACCTCAGCCGCGAGATGCGGATCGTCCGGCTCGGCGAGGGCGTGGACCGCACCGGGCGGCTGTCCGCGGCGGCGCTTGACCGTACGATGACCGCGCTGCGTGAGTACGCGGGGCTGATCGCCAACGCGAAGCCGGGAGCCGTCCGGATGGTGGCGACCAGCGCCACCAGGGACGCCGAGAATTCCCTGGAGTTCACCGACCGGGTGGTCGAGGTGCTCGGCGTCGCGCCCGAGGTTATCTCGGGCGACGAGGAGGCCCGGCTGTCGTTCACCGGCGCCACCAGGGAGCTGGCCGGGAGCGCGGCCGAGGCTGCCGGCGCCAGCCCGCCCTACCTGGTTACCGACATCGGCGGCGGGTCGACCGAGTTCATCCTGGGCGGACCCGAGGGGGTCGACAGCGAGCGCTCGGTGAACATCGGCTGCGTCCGGATGACCGAACGGCACCTGCACGGTGACCCGCCGACCGGCCAGCAGGTGGCGGACACCATCGCCGACATCGACGCCGCCCTCGACCTGGCCGCGGCCACGGTTGCGGTGGACAAGGCCAGGACGCTCGTCGGGCTCGCCGGGTCGGTGACCACGGTCGGCGCGATCGCGCTCGGCCTTGACCGGTACGACTCCGCTCGCATCCACCACTCACGCGTATCCGCCGCCCGGGTGCACGAGATCGCCGCCGGGCTGCTGGCCATGACCCGCGCCGAGCGTGCGGCCATCCCGGTGATGCATCCCGGCCGGGTCGACGTGATCGGTGCGGGCGCGCTCGTGCTCGACCGCATCATGACCAGGTTCGGTTTCGACGACGGTCCTGGTCAGCGAGCATGACATCCTCGACGGCATCGCCTGGTCGCTGGTGCCGTAGTGGCTGACGGCTCCGGGCCTGACGGTGACGCGGTGCCGGCCTTCGTGCCGCCTGGTACCGGCTGGCCCGGTGACCCGGCGGACGCGGGCACGCCCGTCGCGGCCAGCGCCGGGGCGGTCCGTGAGCTCGCGGCCGGCGCGGAGTCGCTGCCCGAGCTGACCGCGCGGCAATCGGTCTGCCGGGCCTGCCCGCGGCTGGTCCAGTGGCGGGAGGATGTCGCGATGACCCGCCGCAAGTCCTTCCTCGACGAGCCGTACTGGGGCCGCCCGATCCCCGGCTGGGGAGATCCGGAACCGTCCATCCTCATCGTCGGCCTGGCGCCCGCCGCGCACGGCGGTAACCGCACCGGGCGGGTCTTCACCGGTGACCGCAGCGGCGACTTCCTTTTCGGCTCGCTGTACCGGTGCGGGCTGGCCGCACAGCCGACGAGCGTGTCCGCGGGCGACGGGCAGCGGCTGATCGGCGCCCGGATGGCGGCGGTGGTCCGCTGCGCGCCGCCCGCCAACAAGCCCACGCCGCAGGAGCGGGACACCTGCGCGCCCTGGCTCACCGCGGAGCTGCGGATGGTCGCGCCGTCGCTGCGGGTGATCGTCTGCCTCGGCGGCTTCGCCTGGCAGGCGCTTTGGCCGGTACTGGCGACGGTCGGCTATCAGGTGCCCAGGCCACGTCCGGCGTTCGCGCACGGCGCGCAGGTGGAGCTGCGGGCGGACGGCGGTTCATCCCTGCTGCTGCTTGGCTGCTACCACCCCAGCCAGCAGAACACCTTCACCGGCCGAATCACCAGCGACATGATTGACGAGATCTTCACCACCGCACGGGCCGCATCCGCTCGCTCATAGAATCTTTGTTGATTTCGCCAAAGATGCGGGCGTCGCGGGCCGCATGACCAGGTTTGCTAACGGTTATTGGGTGAAAAGACCTTAGTGCGTTTCGGCTAATGGACGGGTGCGTACCGCAGAGTGGTGCCGTTATCGCGCGCTCATTTTGCGGCGGATCGTGATGCGAGGAGCGAATTCTTCCACCGTGGCAGGATCCCGGCCGGCACTTCCTCGGCGGTGATCGCGTAGCAGATGTGGTCCCGCCAGGCGCCGTCGATGTGAACCTCGCCGACCCGGATGCCCTCGTTGCGGAACCCGAGCTTCTCCACGCACGCGCCTGGAGGCGGTGTTCTTCGGACGGACGGACGCCACGAGCCGGTGCATGCCGCAGTCCCGGAAACCCAGGAGCGGGCGCTGGAGAAGCGCACGGGGCGCAGGACTACGGGCGCGTCGAGCAGGTTCGGCTCGGTGAGGGTGGCTGGCCACCCGTGGCTGCGTCCCACGGTTTACCAACCTTTTCTTCAGCGGCGGATCGCGGTCGCCCAGAGCTTAGGCGCAGCGGTATGCGATCCCCGCCGTCTGGCTAAACACAAGCGTAACGATTTTCCCGTGCGGATACCGCCGCCGGCCATGTGCCCGCAATATACCGACAAGTCGCGATCCCTAATCGGTTACAGCGGCTACATGTCGGATATATGTAAACGGGATACTATAAGTGCGCCCCCGTAGCCCAAGAGGGAAGAGGCCGGCCCCCTAAAAGGGCCCTAGCGTCGGTTCGAACCCGACCGGGGGCACTGGATGAGCTAAGGGGTCTTTAGCCGCAAGCGATCGTGCAGCTGCGCTTGCGGCTGCGCTTGCAATTAGAATTGCAAGCGTCTCCACGTCTCGACGGCCGGCGATTGGCTAGCCGTTGAAGAGCCTGAGGTGGCGCTGAATTTCGTACTCTCTGACGATGGCCACGGCGTAGCGATCGCAGATGCCGTGCTCGTCGGCGAGCCAGTTCGCCCGCTCGTCGCGTCGGAAGAAGGCCGGCCCGGATTCCACGTGTGCGAACCACTCTGACAGCGTGCGGCCTGTTACGGACGGGATGCGTGCGATGAGGCTTTTGTGTGTGTCGGGTGAGTGCATCAGCGACATTGGCACCTCCGGGGTGGGTTAGACGTCGCTTTTCACCGAGCCTGCCTCACCGGAGGTGTACTGGCAAGGCCCAATCGCAACCTTCCCGTAATGTCCCGTTTGTCAACGGCGCTAGCTAAGCCGTTCGAAGATCATCGCCATGCCTTGGCCGCCGCCCACGCACATGGTCTCCACGCCGATGGACTTGTCGTGGAACTGGAGGCTGTTGATGAGCGTGGTGGCGATGCGCGCGCCGGTCATGCCGAACGGGTGGCCGACGGCGATCGCGCCGCCGTTCACGTTCAGCTTGGACAGGTCGATGCCGAGCTCGCGGTAGGACGGGATGACCTGCGCGGCGAACGCCTCGTTGATCTCCACCAGGTCGACGTCGTCGATCGTCATCCCGGCCCGGCCCAGCGCCTGCTTGACCGCCTCGATCGGACCGAGGCCCATGATCTCGGGGGAGAGCCCGCTGACGCCGGTCGCGACGATCCGGGCCAGCGGCGTGAGGCCGAGCTCGGCCGCCTTGGTGTCACTCATCACGACCAGTGCCGCCGCGCCGTCGTTGAGCGGGCAGCAGTTCCCGGCGGTGACGGTCCCGTGCTCGCGGAAGACCGGCTTGAGGGTGGAGATCTTCTCCAGCGTGGTCCCCGCCCGGGGGCCGTCATCGGCCGAGACGACGGAACCGTCGGGCAGCGTCACCGGCACGATCTCGCGCTGCCAGAACCCGTCGGCGAGGGCCTTCTCGGCCAGGTTCTGCGACCTGACGCCGAACTCGTCCTGCTCCTGGCGGGAGATGCCGCGCAGGCTGGCGACGTTCTCCGCGGTCTGCCCCATCGCGATGTAGACGTCCGGGAGCTCGCCGTCGGCGCGCGGGTCGTGCCACGGGATCTCCGCCTCGGCGGTCGTCTTGGTACGGGCCTCCGCCGCACCGAACTCCGGGTTCTGCGTGTCGGGCAGCGAGTCGGCGCTCCCCTTGACGAACCGGGAGACGGTCTCGACGCCGCCGGAGATGAACACGTCACCCTCGCCGGCCTTGATCGCGTGATAGGCCATCCGGGTGGACTGCAGGGAGGACGAGCAGTACCGGTTGACGGTGGTCCCGGGCACGGTGTCCAGGCCGAGCAGGACCGCGGTGACGCGAGCGATGTTGAACCCCTGCTCGCCGCCGGGCGATCCGCAGCCGACGATAAGATCTTCTACCGAGGCGGGGTCGAGGGCAGGTACCTTAGCCAGCGCCGCCGACACCATCTGCGCGAGCAGGTCGTCGGGCCGGATCGAGGTCAGTGACCCCTTGAAGGCCCGGCCGATCGGGGAGCGGGCAGCTGCGACGATGACTGCTTCTGGCATGATTTGCGCCTCCTTGAGCACGTGTCATTGACACGTTAACAGCCGAAACGAGCCGCAGCCGATAGCGTCGGTCCATAGCGCTACCCGCGATAGAGCAGTTAACCAGGGGGAGAGCCACGTGCAGGTCCACAACTCGCTGACCGATGTGATGGGAAACACGCCGCTGATCCGGCTCAAATCCGTCACCGCGGGCGTGGCGAAGACGCCGGACGTCCTGGTCAAAGTCGAGTACCTGAACCCCGGCGGCTCGATCAAGGACCGCATCGCGCTGCGCATGGTCGAGACGGCGGAGCGGGAGGGCAAGCTGCAGCCGGGCGGCGTGATCGTCGAGCCGACCTCGGGCAACACCGGCGTCGGGCTGGCCATCGTCGCCCAGGAGCGCGGCTACCGGTGCGTGTTCACCTGCCCGGACAAGGTGGCCGGGGACAAGATCGCGGTGCTGCGGGCCTACGGCGCCGAGGTCGTGGTCTGCCCCACCAGCGTGCCGCCCGATCACCCGGACTCGTACTACAGCACCGCCCGCCGCCTGGCCAGGACGACGCCCAACGCGTGGCAGCCGGATCAGTACGCCAACCCGGACAACCCGGCCGCGCACTACGCCTGGACCGGCCCGGAGATCTGGGCGCAGACCGATGGCAGGATCACCCATTTCGTGGCGGGCATCGGCACCGGCGGCACGATCTCGGGCATCGGCCGCTTCCTCAAGGAGAAGTCGGGCGGCAAGGTCAAGATCATCGGCGCGGACCCGGAGGGCTCGGTCTACTCGGGCGGGACCGGCCGTCCTTACCTGGTCGAGGGCGTCGGCGAGGACATCTGGCCGATCACCTTCGACCGGGAGATCACCGACGAGGTGATCGCGGTCAGCGATGCCGACTCGTTCATGATGACGCGGCGCCTCGCGCGCGAGGAGGGACTGCTCGTCGGCGGCTCATCCGGCCTCGCCGTCGCGGCCGCGCTCAAGGTCGCCGCCACCGCGGAAAGCGACGACGTCATCGTCGTCATCCTCCCCGACGGGGGCCGCGGCTACCTGTCGAAGATCTTCAACGATTCCTGGATGGCCGACTACGGCTTCCTGCGCGACCGGAACTCCGGGCCGACGGTCGCCGATCTGCTGGCCGCCAGGAAGACGCGCATCCCCGCCCTGGTGCACGTTCACCCGGACGAGACCGTGGCGCAGGCCATCGCGCTGCTGCACGAGTACGACGTATCGCAACTGCCGGTGGTGCAGAGCGAGCCGCCGCTGATGGCGGCCGAGGTGGCCGGCTCGGTGGCCGAGCGGGACCTGCTCCAGGCCCTGGTCAGCGGGCGGGCAGGCCCGCAGGACCCGATCAGCGGGCACATGTCGCCGCCGCTGCCGGTGCTGGGCCAGGGCGAGCCGGTCAGCCGCGCCGCCGCGGTCCTGGAGAATTCGGGCGCGGCCCTGGTGCACGTGGACGGCAAGCCCGCCGCGGTGCTCACCCGCGCGGACCTGCTGGCCTTCTACGCCACCGCCACCAACGTCACCGGCACCACGCAACCCCACCGGCACCGCCGCAACCATCGGAGGAGAACAGTGAACGACGAGGTGCTTGGCTTCGAGACGCTGGCGATCCACGCCGGCCAGGACCCCGACCCGGTCACCGGGGCGGTGGTGCCGCCGATCTACCAGACCTCGACCTACAAGCAGGACGGCGTCGGCGGCACCCGCGGCGGCTACGAGTACTCGCGCACCGCCAACCCGACGCGGACCGCGCTGGAGACGTGCCTGGCCGCGCTGGAGGACGGCGCCGCGGCGCTCGCGTTCGCCTCGGGGATGGCGGCCGAGGACTGCCTGATCCGCACGCTCTGCCGGCCGGGCGATCAGGTGCTCATCCCCGGTGACGCCTACGGCGGGACGTTCCGCCTGTTCGACAAGGTGCTCAGGAACTGGGGGGTGGAACACCGGCCCGTTCCGCAGACTGATCTTGAAGCCGTCGCCAGTGCCGCGGCTCATTGGCGGCCGAAGCTCATCTGGGCCGAAACCCCCACCAACCCGCTGCTGTCCATCGTGGACATCCGGGCGCTGGCCCAGATCGCGCATGAGGCCGGCGCGCTCCTGGTGGTGGACAACACGTTCGCCTCGCCCTACCTGCAGCGGCCGCTCGAGCTGGGCGCGGACGTCGTGGTGCACTCCACCACCAAGTACCTGGGCGGTCACTCCGACGTGGTCGGCGGCGCGATCATCGTCGCCGACGAGGCGCACTCGGCCGGGCTGCACTTCACGCAGAACGCGACCGGGGCGGTGGCCGGCCCGTTCGACGCCTGGCTCACCCTGCGCGGCATCAAGACCCTGGCGGCGCGGATGGACAGGCACTGCGCCAACGCCGCCCGCATCGCCCGGATGCTGTCTGACCACCCCGCCGTCGAGTCGGTGCTCTACCCGGGGCTGGCCGGGCACCCGGGCCACGAGCTGGCCAAGTCGCAGATGCGCGACTTCGGCGGAATGGTGTCGTTCCGGGTGCGCGGCGGGGAAGAGGCCGCCGTGGCCCTCTGCGCCCGCACCAAGCTGTTCACCCTGGGCGAGTCGCTCGGCGGCGTCGAGTCGCTGATCGAGCACCCGGCGCGGATGACGCACGCCTCCGTGGCCGAGTCCCCGCTGGCCGTGCCGCCGGACCTGATCCGGCTCTCGGTCGGCATCGAGGACCCGGCTGACCTGCTGGCCGACCTGGCCCAGGCGCTCAGCTAGCTCGCCGGCGGTTCTCGCGCGGCGGTTAGTGCCAGACCATCAGTACCAGGATCACCAGCCAGATCAGGGCGGTGACCCCGCCCATCATGGCGATCCGCCCGCGCTCGACCGCCGCCAGCCGCAGGCCGGTCTTCGGGTCGGTGGCCGCGGCTGGCTGGGCATCGGAGGCGATTGCCGTGGCCGGCTGATCGCCGCTGCCGCGCCGCCGTCGCGGTCTCCTGCCCTTCGGGTGCTGCTTCGGCTGCGCGGACGGTTTCGGCGGTCCGCGCCACTTCCGCTGACCGGGCCACGCCGCTGCGCTCGGCGGCGACCGTGTCGTCCGCCGCGGTGAGCGCGGTCACGGCCGTGCGCTGATCGCGCAGGATCAGCATGAGCAGCACAAACGCGACGACGAAGAGGGTGAGCGATACGGAGATCCACCACTGGCTGAACTTGTGCGTCATGCCGGCCAGGACGGCGCCAAAGACGAGGGTGAGCAGCGCGGCGATCGAGTAAATCCGCGTGGTCCGGTACAGATAGCCGACCAGTACGGTGTTCTGTCTGCGAATATAACGGGGCGTAGACATGATCGCTGCGGTACCCGGGCCGATGGTGAAGATAGCGGCCGCGAGGTGGAGCCACAGGACGGCGTGGTCAGCAAATGACATGGTGCGATCCTAGGGGATGGGGCAGCCGCGTGCTGGCCGGGATGGCCGCGCTCGCCTGCGCTTGTGCTGATGACTCACGCGACACACCGAGCTACCCGACCCACTTCCGGGTAAACGCCGCGCTCCGGGCGGTCGCGCGGCGGTCGGCTCCGCGGCAGTGCGCCTGTGCGCCTGTGCGCTGTCGCGGGACGGCCCCAAGGCGTGACGGCGCCGATGCCGATAGCATGCGAGTCATATGGACGCGGATTCGGGGCCGGAGGGGATCGGCGCGCGACGCGCGCTGCCACTGTGGTCATCCGCGGTCGGCGCATCAGCACTACCGTGGCGGCACGGAGTGCGCGCTCTGCCTTGACTGCCCGCGCTACCGCTGCGCTGACGGCCTGCGGCGGCAACTGACGGCGTTCCTGCTCCGCCGATCGCGGAGCTGACCTGCAAGGTGACGGGATTCAGAGGCGTTCCCGGGAACCGGCGAACGCCTCTAGGTCTGCCGCGTTACTTCAGTGACGCCGTGAAGCTCGCCCACGCGTCGACCGTGATCACCAGCGTGCCGCCGTCCGGGTTGGTGGTGTCGCGCACGAGGACCGTGCCGGGCGCGTTGCCGGTCTCAACACAGTTCGCCCCGCCGTTACCGCTGTAGCTGGACTTTCGCCAGCCTGGTGTCAGTTGCTCCATCTCTCCATCGCCTCCGTGAGCATCGTCCGGCTGCCCGCCGGTTGAGCAGCTCGGGCATCACGGTAGCGGCGAGGTTGATCGCGCCCCCGAGGTCCGGGGTTGGCTCCCTGGCTGGACGGCAGGATGTGAATCGTGATCGTGGGCCGGTGGGACATGTCGATGAGGCGGGCCAGCTGCATCGCGCATGACCGTGCGCGAGCCGATCTGGTGGTGCAGCACCGGCTCCCACAGGACGATCGTGATGTCGGGGCGTGACAGTCGGGCTGTGCGGTCGCATGATCGCCTGCTGGATCGGACCTCGAGGAACTCGGTACTTTCGCGTCGTCGAGGCCCATCGCGGCGAACAGCTCACGGCGTATGCCTCGTCGCACGAGGCGGCACGATCGCGGGCGCCCAGCAGCGGAGCGCGCGCTTCAGCCTCGGCTCGAACTATGGCGCGACCTCGACGGCGCGGAGTCTTCCTGGCCGGCGCGAGCACCCCAGCCGGTCAAGACCGTCCGGAGCCGCCCGGTCGCCCGCACGCGTCCAGCCACAGCGTGAGCACCGTCATTCGGCGGGCGGGCGCCGGACTCGATCCTGGCGACCGTCGACCTCGAGCCAGCAACGCCTTCGCGAGCGCTTCATGACCGCGTATCCGGCAGCCAGGCGCAGAGGCCGAGCTGTCCCCGGGAACGCGGCGATGTGAGGCTGGGACTTCTTGACGCCAATCGCGGAGGCATGTGACGAGACGCTGTTTGTGACGACGCGGCACCCGTCGCCGCGCACTAGGACAGCCACGAGGTCCTCAGCTTCGATCCCTGGAGCCTGCTCGGCGCCGTCCGGTGCCCGTCCTGGTCCTCGCCGCCGAGGACGACCCGGTCTGCCCGCTGCCGCGGTCGAGGAACTGGCCACCCGGCTGCAGGCCGAGCACGACCCGCCTGGCACGACTCCCGGAGCGCGTCACGCCATCCCGTGACCGCCCGGACCTCGCCTTCGCCGCCGTCAAGAACTTCGTCGCCGAGATCAGCTAAAGCCAGCCTGCCAGCTGAGCCCGCGACCGGCGAAGGCAATGCAGTGCTCGCGCGCTACGCGGCTAGGCAAGACGGCTCGGCAGAGAGCCAGTCGGCCTGTTCACGGCAAGACTGATCCCTACAAAGAACCTGATAAATCAGAGCCCGTGAATGGATACCCAGGGCACACGAAAATGGTTCAACTTGACGATCCATTTCGCGACCTACACATGCGTAACAGGTTTAACGGGCTGGCACCTACCGAGCGGATTTGGGAGTCACACTAGTCACTCCCATCGACTGTAGGGGTACTGACGAGTAGCTGACCTAATATGCCCCATTTGTCCGTGCCGAACTTCTATAAAGGTTGATCATCTTGGTGATGTAGGACCGCCACAGCCTCGCTTCTCCCTGGTCCGCTGCGTCACCGTCTGCCCGCCGTTAGCTGAGGGCCGCTCGGGGACGGCCATTTGCGCATGCCGAGCCGAACTCCGGCAAAGCCTGACCATTGACGAAAAATTGGGCATAGGTGTTTGCGGCTAACGGCGGTCTGAGATGGAATGCCAAAAGGGGTGTACTGCGGGTCGGCCTGGATCTACGATTCCACTAGCAAATCTCGGGTCCCTGGAGATCTTCCGCCGCCGGCGAGGCGGCCGCCGGTGAGAGCTCAGCGGATTCCCTGGCCCATCTCCAGGTGAGAGGATTTTCCGATGCCGCTGTATATGTACCAGCTCTCCTACACTCCGGAGGCGGTGGCAGCCCTGGTCAAGGAGCCGCAGGACCGGATCGAGGCCGTCAGGCCAGCCATCGAGGCCCTCGGGGGCAAGCTGGCGGCAGCCGGTGACCCGGTCGGCGAGACGCGCGGATGTCCTGTACGAGGCGCCGGATGACACAGCGCGGCTGGATCCCGTGGCGATCGCGTCGTGTGCGGCCAAGTCGGCGAAGACCACCCGGCTGCTGAGCGGCCAGGAGTGGATCGAGTCCTTGCGCAAGACGCAAGGTTCTCAGTACCGTCCGCCGCGGTAGCCGCCGGTCAGTCGAGCACCTGACGGCCCCATTATTTGGTTACCGCGCCGGAGGTGACCCCCGCGCCCGTCCCCGCGCCTGCCCCCGTCTCCGTCTCCGTCACCTTGTACCGGAGGGAGAACCACGCCCCGATGGCGAACACCACCCCGGCGATCAGGCTGCCCACCGCGCGCAGCGGGTGGTAGCCGGGCGACGGCACCTCCTTGTTGCCCACCAAGACCGTGCTGTGGCCCAGCCAGCTGGGCAGCGAGCCGGAAGGCTCAACGCAGAAGATGATGCCCACGACGAGGAACGCGATCGCGACGACCGCGAGGATCACCGCGGCGGCGATCCGGCCCGTGGTCACGCGGGATCCAGTCGAGGCGCTCACTCTATCCTCCTGCTAGGTCAGTACGCCCCGGCGCGCCCGAAGTCCGATGGCGGTTCATGCGGGAAGTCCGTTCGCGCCGGAAGTTAACGCTGGGGCAAATCTACCGTCGCCGCCGGGCTCCTCGGGTCCGAAGGAAGTCGTTGACCACATATTCTCCCAAGTGCTCGGGGGTGGCCCGCAGTACCCGCCCGCCGTTCCGCTTGGCCACGTCGTCGACGAACGCGGCCAGCCGGTCATCGTCGGCCAGCATGAAGATGTTCAGCGCGGCATGCCGCCTGGTCATCTTGTCCACCTCGGCCAGCGTGAGCTCGATCGTCTCCGGCGCCGGCGGCCAGTCGAACCAGGGCCTGCCGTCCCGCATCAGGTGCGCGGTCGGCTCGCCGTCGGTGACGATCAGCACCACCGGCTCGTGCTCGGGGTGCTTGTCGAGGTGGCGGCCGGCGATCATCAGCGCGTGGTGCAGGTTGGTGCCCTGCACCATGTCCCAGCCGAGCCCGGCCAGCTCGGTCTCGTGCAGCTCCCTGGCGTAGTTGGAGAACCCGACCACCTGGATCGCGTCCTGCGGGTACTTGGAGCGGAGCAGGGCGTGCAGCGCCAGCGCGGTCTGCTTGGCCACCGCCCAGGTGCCGCGCAGCGCCATCGAGTACGACAGGTCGACGAGCAGGCAGACGGCGGCCGCCTGGCGCCGCTCGGTCTCCGCGACCCGGAAGTCCTGCGCGGTGAGCCGCACCCGGCCCCGGGCGGTGCCCTCGGCGGCCGACCGCAGCAGCGCGGAGCGGACCGTGCCGGGCACGTCGATCGGCTGCTCGTCGCCGAACTCCCACTCCCGGGTCGCCCCGGTCATGTCGCCGGCCTGGCCGGCGTCGCGCCGGTCGTGGTCACCCGACCTGACCCCGTCCGCCAGGCCGGCGAAGACCCGGCGCAGGGCGGTGTCGCCCAGCCTGCGGACGGCCTTCGGCGTGAGCTCCAGCTCGCCGCCGTCGCTGCTCAGGTAGCCCTGCTGCTGCAGTTCGCGTTCGAGCCTGCGCAGCGCCTGCAGGTCGTCGACCGCCTGCCGGCCGAGCGCGCGGCGCACCGCCTCCTCGTCCACGTCTTCCATGCTGGCGCCCGCGTAATCCTGGCCCAGGGCGGACTCCAGATCGGCCAGGTCGGCCATGTCGGCGACGGCGCTGGTGGCGTCGCCCAGCCCGAGCGGCTCGCCGCCGGACATCCGCACCCCGCGCTGCGGCTGGCCGAGTTCCGGCCGGCGGGCGCGCAGGGCGTCGCCGAGCGCGGACAGCTCCGCCGCGAGGCCGGCGTCCTCCATCGCCGTGGCCATCAGGTTGGCCAGCTCTTCGCGCTGCTCATCGGAGAGCGATTCGAGCAGCCGCTGGGCGGCCGTCATCCGGCGGACCAGCGAGTCGACGAGCTCCTCCAGGTTCTGCGGGCTGTCCGGGAACATGTCGCCGTACTCGCCCATGAACTGGTCGAAGTCCTGCTGGGTGTGCTCGCCGCGGGTGTCCGCGTCGAGCATCTGCCGCAGGTCAGCCAGCATGTCCTTGACCCGCTGCATGGCCTGCGGGTCGGGGTTCTCAAGGGCCTGCTTCATGCCCTTGAACTGGCTGTCGAGCACCTCCCGGCGGAGCAGGTCGCGCAGCTCCTCGAATTTCTGCCGTGCCTGCGGCGAGCGCCAGTCGTACTCCGACAGCGCCCGGATGGCCCGCGAGGTGTCGTTCGGCAGGGTGTCAAGTTCCAGCTCCCGTTCCCGGGCTTCGTCGCTCGGGTCAGGGAACAGCGCCCCGCGTTCGGACTCCAGCGCCTCGTCGAGCAGCTCGCGGGCCTGGTCGAGCATGCCGTCGAGCCGCCCGGAATTACGCAGCTCGCGCTGGCGCTCGCGGACCCGGCGCATCAGGTCGTCCAGGCCACGCCGCTCCTGCCAGCCCCGGCGGAGCAGGTCGCGCAGCGCGTCCCTGGTGTTCTCGCCGCCGAGGATGCGCTCGCCCATCTCGTCGAGCGCCTCCCGGGCGTCGTAGGGCGGCGCGAGCGGGTCCGGCCCGTCGTCGTACGGTCCGTACAGGTAGTTGGGCATTAGTCCTGCTCCGTCCTCGCCGCAGACCCCGCCCAGCTAGCCGGGGCCGGTGGAACCACGCGTACGTTCGAGGTGACTTCTCTTAGCTTTATGTCCGGTATGTAGTCGTTCCATTACTGCTGTCCTTGGAAAGACGGCGGATCAGGTACAGGCCCTCGAGGACGAACTCGATCGCCGCGGCGGCCTCGCCGAACGACTCCCGGCCGGCCATGTCGAGCCTGCCCATGATCTTCGCCAGGCCCGGGACCTCGCCGGTGCGGCGGAGCAGCTCGGTGCTGGAGACGAGCTCGCCCGACTCGATCGTGCCGCCGTCCTCGAACTTGGCCAGCACCCCGGTCAGGTCGGCGCCGCCGAGCCGGGCGCGGAACGTCTCCGCGATGGCCCGGCGCAGCAGGTGCACGAGGATCTCCTCCTCGCGGCCCTCCTCGCTGACCTCGAACTCGACCTTGCCGCGCAGCGTCGGCACGATGCCGGGCAGGTCGCCCACCCGGGCGACCGGCACCTCCTCGGACCCGTCGGCGCTCCACGCCTCGCTGACCAGCGCGGTCCGCCGCACCGCGGCCGCCGCCGCGGACTCCGCGGCGGCGATCGCGAACCGGGCGGAGACGCCGGAGCGGCCGTCGACCGCGGGCGACTCCCGGACCAGCCGGGTGAACCGCGCGATGACCTCGATCAGGTGCTCGGGCAGCTCGGCCCCCGGGTCCGTGCCCGCCCAGGAGACCTCGGCCTCCTGGGTGACCAGCGCGAGCTCGTCGGCTAGCGAGAGCGGGTAATGGGTGCGGACCTCGGCCCCGAACCGGTCCTTGAGCGGGGTGATGATCCGGCCCCGGTTGGTGTAGTCCTCCGGGTTGGCGCTCGCCACCAGGACGATGTCGAGCGGCAGCCGGAGCGAGTAGCCGCGCACGCCGATGTCGCGCTCTTCGAGGACGTTGAGCAGCGCGACCTGGATGCGCTCGGCCAGGTCGGGCAGCTCGTTGAGGCAGAAGACGCCGCGGTTGGTCCGCGGCACCATGCCGAAGTGGATGGTCTCGGGGTCGCCCAGGGTGCGCCCCTCGGCCACCTTGACCGGGTCGATGTCGCCGATCAGGTCGCCGACGCTGGTGTCCGGGGTGGCGAGCTTCTCGCCGTAACGCTCGCTCTGGTGCCGCCAGCTCACGCTGAGCTCGTCGCCCTGCTCGGCCGACAGGCGGCGGCAGCGGGCGCAGACCGGCGCGTAGGGGTGGTCGTTGATCTCACAGCCGTCGACGACCGGGGTCCACTCGTCGAGCAGGCCGCCCAGCGTGCGGATCAGCCGTGTCTTCCCCTGGCCGCGCTCGCCCAGCAGGATGATGTCATGCCCGGCGATCAGCGCACGTTCCACGTGCGGCAGTACCGTCTCGTCGAAACCGACGATGCCGGGGAACCGGTCCTGCCCGGCGCGCATGCGCGTCAGCAGGTTATCTCTGATCTCTTGCTTGACCGTGCGGTAGACGTGTCCGCTCGCCTTCAGCTGGCCCAGAGTGGCCGGCCTGTCGTGCGAAGCGCTTGCATTGGGATGATCGCTGCTCTGCTGCACACTTCCGACACTATGTCGCCTCAGTGCGTGTTCGCATCTTGAGGCGGCCTGAGCGGGGGCTAATGTTCGCTGTTGTGGCCTCTTCGATAATCCCGCTAGTGCAGCCAGACGACATCGTCGCCGCCCGTGAACTGCTGACGGACGTGATCTCGACCACTCCGGTGCTCTACTCGCGGGTGCTCTCCGAGCAGGCGGGCGGCCCGGTCTACCTCAAGTGCGAGAACCTGCAGCGCACCGGGTCGTTCAAGGTGCGCGGCGCGTACACCAGGATCGCCCGGCTGACCGACGCCGAGCGGGCCCGCGGGGTGGTGGCGGCGAGCGCGGGCAACCACGCGCAGGGCGTCGCCTTCGCCGCCGGGCTGCTCGGCGCCGCGGCGACGGTGGTGATGCCCGAACGCGCGCCGATCCCCAAGGTGGAGGCCACCCGCGCCTACGGCGCGGCGGTGATCCTGCACGGGACGTCGGTCGAGGACGCGCTCGAGGAGGCGCTCCGCTTCGCCGACCGGACCGGCGCGGTGTTCATCCACCCGTTCGACCACCCGGACATCGTGGCAGGCCAGGGCACCCTGGGGTTCGAGATCATCGAGCAGTGCCCGCAGGTGCGGACGATCCTCGTCCCGGCCGGCGGCGGCGGGATCTCGGCCGGGGTGACGATCGCCGTGCACTCGCTCGACCCCGAGGTCAAGGTGGTCTGCGTGCAGTCGGCGGCGGTGCCCGGCCTGGTCGACTCGCTCGCGGCGGGCCACCCGGTCCAGGTCGTCGGCGCGCCGACGATGGCCGACGGGATCGCGGTGCAGCGGCCGGGCGACATCCCGTTCGCCATCCTCTCCGCGTCCGCCGACCGGGTGGTGGCGGTGTCGGAGGCGGCGCTCGCGCGCGGCCTGCTGCTCTGCCTGGAGCGGGCCAAGCAGGTAGTCGAGCCGGCCGGGGCGGCCGGGGTGGCGGCGCTGCTGGCCGAACCGGGCGCGTTCGAGCCGCCGGTCGTGGTGGTGCTCTCCGGCGGCAACATCGACCCGCTGCTGCTGTCCAAGCTGCTGCGGCACGGGCTCTCGGCGGCCGGGCGGTTCCTCGGCTTCCGCTGCCGCGTCCCCGACTACCCGGGCTCGCTGGCCGCGCTGCTCGGGCTGCTGGCCGGGCTCGGCGCCAACGTGCTCGAGGTCAGCCACGCGCGGCTGGCGCCGGCGCTGCGGGTGGACGAGGTGGAGGTTGTGCTCCAGGTCGAGACGCGCGGCCCCGAGCACTGCGAGCACGTCAAGGAGGGGCTGCGCGGGGCCGGCTACGACCCGTCGTTCAGCTGACGGAGAAATCCGCTCGGAGGAATACCGATTTACTTATGAGAAATTGGACTTACCCGGAGCGGCAGACCAGTATAGCTTTCATTTCGGGCCTGAGGAGTGGAAACGTGAGCGAGGCAGCGGGCGCGGGCGCCCCTGGAGCGGCGGAACGAGGGCGGGCCGCGGCGGCGTCGGCCAGGCGGCGGTACCTGTCCCACAAGCAGGTCATGATCGTGCTGCCCGGCCTGCTGCTGACGATGATGCTGGCCATGCTCGACCAGCTCGTGGTGGGCACCGCGCTGCCGCGGATCGTCGGTGACCTCGGCGGCGTCTCGCACCTGTCCTGGGTGGTCACCGCCTACATCCTGGCCTCGACGATCACCACGCCGTTCTACGGCAAGCTGGGCGACATGTACGGGCGGAAGAAGCTCTTCATCTTCGCGATCGTGCTCTTCCTGATCGGCTCGGCGCTGTCCGGCCTGTCGACGTCGATGGCGCAGCTGATCATCGTTCCGGGCGCTGCAGGGCCTGGGCGCGGGCGGCCTGATGGTGGGCGCGATGTCGACCCTGGGCGAGATCGTGCCGCCCCGCGAGCGCGGCAAGTACATGAGCTATTCATGGCCGTGATGATGCTCGCCACCGTTGGCGGACCGCTGCTCGGCGGGTGGATCACCGACGCGTTCTCCTGGCGCTGGATCTTCTACATCAACCTGCCGATCGGCGGGGCCGCGCTCGTCTACCTGTGGGCCACGCTGAAGCTGCCGGCCCGGCGGGTCGAGCACCGGATCGACTACCTGGGCGGCGTGCTCCTCGGCGTGATCGCGACCGCCGTCATCCTGGTCGCCACCTGGGGCGGCACCGAGTACCGGTGGACCTCGACGCCGATGGTCGGGCTGATCGCGCTCGCCGTCGTCGCGTTGCTGGCGTTCCTGGCGGTCGAGCGACGGGCGGCGGAGCCGATGCTGCCGCTGCACGTGTTCAAGAGCAGGAACTTCAGCCTGGCGATCGCGCTGGCGTTCTTCGTCGGCCTCGGGCTGTTCGGCGCGCATGACGTTCCTCCCGCTGTACCAGCAGACCGTGCAGGGCGCCACCCCGATCGATGAGCGGCCTGCTGCTGACGCCCATGATGGTCGGCTCGGCCGCCATGTCGATACTGGCCGGCATGCTGGTGAGCAAGACCGGCAGGTACCGGCTGTTCCCGATCGTCGGCGGGGCGGTCATGACGGTGGGCATGTTCCTGCTGACCAGGCTGAGCGTCGACACCACGCGGTGGCAGACGAGCATCGACTTCGTGATCCTCGGCCTCGGCATGGGCTGCCTGATGCAGATGGTCTCGCTCATCGCGCAGAACAGCGTCGAGCTCAAGGACATCGGCGTGGCGACCAGCGCCCGGATGTTCTTCCAGCAGATGGGCGGCTCGCTCGGGGTGGCCGCGTTCGGCGCGGTGTTCGCGAGCAGGCTGAACTCGGTGATGGCCCCGTCGGCGCGCGCGGGCGCGAAGCTCCACGTCACCGGGACATTCGACCCGGCCCAGGTGTCGTCGCTGCCGCACGCGGTGCAGCAGGTCGTCTTCCGCGCGGTCGCTCACGGCGAGCGAGGCGTGTTCCTCTGGGTGCTGCCCGCGTCGGTCGTGGTCTTCGTGCTCGCCCTGTTCATCAAGCAAGTGCCGCTGCGCGGCCGGGCGCCGAGCGAGACGGCCGCCCCCGCCCCTGAGGCGGAGGCGCTCATCGGCTAGCGGCCGTCTCGCGCGGCCGTCAGGCAGGCCGCGCGCAACGCGAACGGGCGCCCGGCGGCGAGAAGCCGCCGGGCGCCCGTTGACGTTTTGCTACGTTCTGCTCAGGCGCCTGCGTAGGGCACGGCGTCGATGATCTCCACGGCGATCGACCGGCCGTTGGGCAGCGAGTAGCTCGCCTGCTCGCCGACCTTCTTGCCGGTGATGGCGGCGCCGAGCGGCGACTTCGGCGAGTACACGTCGATCGGCGCGCCGCTCTCCTCCCGCGAGGCCAGCAGGAACGTGACCTCCTCGTCATCGCGGATAAAGCGGACGGTCACCGTCATGCCGGGGCCGACCAAGCCATCGGTACGCGGCGGCTCGCCCACCCGGGCGTTCTCCAGGATGTACTGCAGTTGGAGGATGCGGCCCTCCTGCTTGCCCTGCTCCTCCTTGGCCGCGTGGTAACCGCCGTTCTCGCGCAGGTCTCCCTCATCGCGGGCCGCCTCGATCTTTTTCGCGATATCGATGCGTCCCTGCACGGAGAGATAGTCGAACTCGGCCTTGAGCCGGTCGTACGCCTCCTGGGTAAGCCAGGTGACGCTCTCATTGCGCGTCTCGGTCACGGGCACTCCTCAGTACTACGCAGGGCTCATCTGGCCGCTGCGTGCTGGTTGCCGGTATGGCGCAAGGCCTTGAATGCCTTCCGCCAAGCAGCCAGCCGGCTCCGGGGGTAATCTTCTGAGGCTAACAAGGTTCGGCCACTGACGCGAACTAGTCAAGTGCTCCCAGTAGGCGGCGTGGCTTGTGAGAGCCTCCGACCCAGGGTTCCCAGGCGGGAATGCGGCTAAACCGGGTGGGCGTTCCGGTCTAAGTGTTGCGGTGTATCCGATTTTAGGTAAGCGAGAGCGGACGGATGGTGACCAGGGTGTCATCCCAGGGGCCCGGGCAGGAGCAGGTCGGCGGCAGCAAGCTGCGCCTGATGGCGGTGCACGCGCACCCCGACGATGAGTCGAGCAAGGGCGCCGCGACGATGGCCAAGTACGTCCGCGAGGACGTCGAGGTTCTGGTCGCCACGATGACCGGCGGCGAGCGCGGCAGCGTGCTCAACCCGGCCATGGACCGGCCCGAGGTCCAGGCCGACCTGCCCCGGATCAGGCGCGAGGAGATGGCGCGGGCGCGCGCGATCCTCGGCGTCGAGCAGCGTTTTCTCGGCTTCACCGACTCCGGCCTGCCCGAGGGCGACCCGCTGCCGCCGCTGCCCGAGGGCAGCTTCGCCCTGGTCCCGCTGGCCGAGGCCGCGGCCCCGCTGGTCCGCCTGGTGCGCGACTTCAAGCCGCACGTGATCTTGACCTACGACGAGTCGGGTGGCTACCCGCACCCCGATCACATCAAGACCCACCAGGTCGCGGTGGAGGCGTTCGAGGCGGCGGCGGACCCGGACCGGTACCGGGAAGTCGGCGGCGAGCCCTGGCAGCCGTCCAAGATGTACTACTTCGTCACCTTCCACCAGGCGAAGTACGTCGCACTGCACGAGGAACTCGTGCGCCGCGGCCTGGAGTCGCCGTACACGAAGATCTTCGCCGAATGGGAGGAACGGGCCCGCAAGCGCCTGGAGCGCGGCCAGCGGACCCTGGAGATCACCACCCGCGTGCAGACGGCGGATTACTTCGGCCTGCGCGACGACGCGCTGCGCGCGCACGCCACCCAGATCGACCCGAACAGCTCGTGGTTCGCCTGCCCGCGCGAGGTCGAGCGCGTGGCGTGGCCGACCGAGGACTATCATCTTGCTAGGTCGCTCGTCGATACTGAGCTGCCGGAAGACGACCTTTTCGCGGGTATCCGGGAGAGTGTGACCCTGTGACGTTCATCGCCGTGCTGGCCAGCAGCAACTCCACGACCTCGATCGGCGACGTAGAGCCGGGCCTGCTCGGCTTCCTCGTGGTGGCCGCGCTCGCCGTCGCGCTCGTCTTCCTCCTCCGCTCGATGAACAAGCAGTTCAAGAAGATCGGCCCGCGCTCGGAAGACCCGTCGCCCACCGACGACGAGGGCGGCGACGGCGATGGCGCGCAGCCGGACGACGCGTTCGACCCCTCGGCGGCGGCCAAGCGCGGCTAGGCCGCACTCCTTAGTCCGGCTCGGGCTCCGTCCAGGCGCGGCTCATCGCCTCGGGCAGGCCCCACCAGCCGAGCGGCGTCAGGCGGTCGTCTTCGTCGATCGCGCCGAGCACGGACCACATGGCGGTCACGTTCAGGAACAGTTCCTCGATGCTCAGCTCGTCGAAGTCCTCATCCTCATCGTCGTCCCCGGCGAAGTCGCTGTCGTCGAGCTCGCTGTCGTCGAGGTCGTCCTCATCGAGGTCGTCCTCATCGAACTCCAGAACCGGCCGCTCGAAGCCGGCCCGGCCGTTGATTCCGGCGTAGTCGGCCTCATCGGTGTCGTCGGCGACCGCGGTCGCCACGGCGGCCGCCAGGGTGAAATCGCCGCTGACGGAGGCGAGGCCGATGACCTGATCGGGGTCGAAGTCCCGGACGTAGCGGGCCAGGTCGGCGGCCGAGGCGGGCGTCCCCGGGCCGCCGGTGACCAGGGCCGACATGACCGCCAGCCAGTCGAAGTGGTCGAGCGCGCAGACCGCGGCGATCGCCGCCGACAGCTCGTCGGGCTCGCCCTCGGCGTCGTCGGCGTCGAGGCCGCCGTCCCCGAATTCGAGGTCCTCTTCCTCGGCCCACTCCATTGCCCGGGCGAACTCCTTGTCCTCGTCCGACAGCGGGCCGCCCTGCGGCGCCGCCACCGAGGTGGCCAGCGTCAGCCACAGCTCCGCGTCGTCCGACGGCAGCGATTCCGCGTTGCGGCCGCTGAACGAGACCAGCATCTGCCCCGGCCAGCCCGGCCGGGCGATGTCGACCCGGAGCTTGGCGACGGCGGCGCGCAGCTCCGCGGCCGGCCGCGGGCGGTCGCCCGCGGCCGCCAGCATGGACTGCAGCGCGGTCCGCGCCTCCGCGTCGGCGGCGGCCCAGTCGGCCAGGAAGGCCTCGTCCTGCTCGTCCAGGAGCGCCGTCATCGGCACCCGCCCGTCCGGCAGCGGGGTAGTCATCCACCGCTCCTGGACCGTCACGTACTCGAGGCGGGCTTCCTCGTCCCCGGTGGCGAGCCGGTCCGGGTCGATCTCGCCCGCCGCGACACACTCCTCCAGGTGGCCCACCAGCCTGGCGTGCATCTCCTCCTGCAGCGCGCTGCGGGAGGCGGGCTCGGCCCAGACGTGCAGCCCGATGATCCCGGTCGGCTCGGTCCCCGTCGCCTCAAGCCAGCCGTGCACGTCCCCGAAGGTGGCGACGTGATCGCTGATCTTGTGCAGGATCGACTCGGCCGACTCCCAGAACGGCGCGGACAGCGGGTTGCCCGCGGCCAGCAGCCCCCGCCTGATGGCCGGCAGCGACGCGAGCGCGTCGGCCGCCGGCACGCTGAGCAGCGCGATGGCGACGTCCCGCCGCCGCAGCTCGGCCACCCGGCGGTGGGCCAGCTCGGCGACTCGGTCAGCTTGGAGTTCCACGCCTCGCAGCGTACGACGCTCGCGTCCCACGGCGCACGGCCTTCCTGTTCGTATTAAAGCTCGGCCCGGCCGCCGAGGTACGGCTGCAGTACCTCAGGCACCCGGATCTTCTGGTCTGCGGTCTGGTAGTTCTCGACGACCGCGGCGAGCAGCCGGGGCGTCGCGATCGCGGTGTTGTTCAGCGTGTAGGCGAACTTCACTCCGTCGGCGTCGCGGTACCTGATGCTGGCCCGCCGGGCCTGCCAGTCGTGCAGCGAGGAGCAGCTGTGCGTCTCGCGGAACGTGCCAAGCGAGGGGAACCAGGTGTTGACGTCGTTCATCCGGTACTTGCCGGCCCCCATGTCACCGGTGGCGCACTCGACGACCTCGTAGTGCAGCCCCAGGCCCTGCAGCAGGTGCTCGGCCACGCCGAGCAGCTCGGCGTGCCAGCGGTCGGATTCCGCGTCGTCGGCCGCGCAGATGACGAACTGCTCGACCTTCTCGAACTGGTGCACCCGGAGCAGCCCGCGCACGTCGCGCCCGGCGCTGCCCGCCTCCCGGCGGAAGCATGGCGAGATGCCCGCGTAGCGGACCGGCAGCGACTTGGCGTCCAGGATCTCGCCGGAGTGCAGGCCGACCAGCGCGACCTCGGCGGTGCCGGCCAGGTACAGGTCGTCGGCCGGCAGCGCGTAGGTCTCCTCGCGGTGCCCGGGGAACTGCCCCGTCCCGACCAGCGCCTCTTCCCTGACCAGTACCGGGACCGAGATCACGGTGGACCCGCCCGCGATGAGGTGGTCGAGTGCGTAGGAGAGCAGCGCCCGCTCGAGCATCACCATGTCGCCGGTGAGCGCGTAGGCCCGCTCGCCCGCCACCTTCCGCGCCCGGGCGAACTCCGCCCAGCCCCGGTTCTCCAGCAACTCGACGTGGTCCTTGACGTCGAAGTCGAAGACCGGGCGCTCGCCCCACGTCTTGATCGTCACGTTGGCGGAGTCGTCGCGGCCGACCGGCGAGCCGGTCCACGGGATAGTCGGGGTGAGCAGCAGCAGCGCCTGCAGCCGCTCGTTGACCTCCGACAGCGACTCGCGGACCTCCTTCAGGTGCATGTCCTGCTCGTCATGCTCGGCCCGCAGCGTCACCCGGGTCGCCTCGTCGGCCCGCTGAAACTCCTTGGCGAACGCCTTTCGCCTGGTCTGCGCCTCGTCGAGCTCGCGCTGCAGGTCACGGCTGGACTGGTCCAGGCTGAGCAGCTCGTCCACGTCAAGGTCGATGCCCTTAACCCGGACGGCGGCCTTTACGGCTTCCGGGTTGTCCCTGATGAATCGTCTGTCCAGCATGGTGGAAACGCTACCAGGAGTGGCGCGCCGCGTGCTTAGGACGACGGCCCAACCGGCATGTTCGGCGGCATGCCCGCTATGAGGCGACGGCCGCGGTGATCTTCGGCTGGGCGGCGGCGGCGATCTTGCGCGGGCGCGCGGCGAGGTAATAGAGCGGGGCGGCCACCGCGCCGCCGACCAGCCAGGTGATGTCCGCGCCGCCGAGCGCGGCCGCGGCCGGCCCGGTGAACGCGGGCGTCCGCACGAACGGCGTCTCGGCCACGATGGCCGCCAGGAAGCAGCCGACCGCGGCCCAGCGGACCCGGCCGTAGCGCCCGCCGTCGCCGCGGGCCAGGTCCGCGGCCGCATACCGGCCGCCCCGGACGAGGAAGTAGTCCACCAGGTTGATCGCGGTCCACGGCACCAGCACGTACAGCACCAGCACGACGATGTTGGTGAAGCCGATGAGGAAGCCGCTGCGGCCGAAGACGGCGCCGAGCGCCGCCAGCGCGGCGATGATCAGGGCAGCCGCGGCGCGGCTGCCGACCCGCGGCTGCCACCGGGGCACCAGGGCCTGCCCGATGGTGACGACCGACATGGTGCCGCCGTAGACGTTGACCGAGCTGGCCAGCGCGAGGCAGACGGTGAACGTCCCGACCACCATGATGCTGCTGCCGTGGGCCAGGGTGATGAAGTTGCCGAGCACGTCGGAGCCCTGCACGCCGACGAGCGCGCCGAGCAGCATCGCCGCGATCGACCCGGCCGAGGTGCCGAGGAGGCTGGCCAGGAACGTCTGGCGGGCGGGAGTGGCGGCCGGCAGGTAGCGCGAGAAGTCGGCCGCGTAGGGCGTGTAGGAGAGCTGCCAGAGCACCGCCACGCTGATTGCGCCGGCCAAGCCGGCCATGCTGACCTGGCCCGACTGCCAGAATCCGGTAGGCAGATGGCCCGCCGCGATGACCCAGACGAATGCGAGCAGCAGCACCAGGCCGCCGACCCAGGACAGCAGCCAGGCGGCCGAGTGCATGACGTCGTAGCCGAAGACCGCGAGCAGCGCGCTGGCCGCGGCCACCGCGATGATGGTCCCGGTGACGGTGATGTGGGCGCTGAGCGTGTTGAGGGACTGGCCGGCCAGCACCAGGTTGACGGCGAGGAACCCGGCCGAGAGGACCGCGACGCAGGCGGCCACGCCGATCGCGCCCGCCGAGCCGAACTGAGCGCGCGTCGCCACCAGCTGCGGCAGGCCGAGCTGCGCGCCCTGGACCGAGTGCAGGGCCAGCACCGCCCCGCCGAGCAGGTTGCCGATCACCAGGCCGAGCGCCGCCAGCCAGAACGGCAGCCCGTAGACCGCGGTCGCCAGCGCCCCGTTGACCACCGCCAGCAGCGTGACGTTGGGCGCGAACCAGAAGGTGAACAGGTCCCGAACATCGCCGTACCGGTCGTCGTCCGGAACCGCCGAGATGGTCCTGTCCTCAACGGGCGTCACGACGTCGTATATCGACACAAATGAGGACACGGCAGACAGAGTAGAGCCAAAATGTCGGCTTCGGGTAGCCGTTCGGCAGCAAGCTCTCTGAAGATCAAATGCGTAATCGGGTGGAACGGTCCCGTGTTCCACCCCGGCCTCGCCAGCGCCCCGTTCTCTGCCGGGATCGCCCCAGGCAGCGAAGGCAATTGCGCGATACAGTAGCGCGCACAGCGCGTTGACATAGCTGCGCCGCAAGTGACGCCCCGTGCGCGATACGAGGAGAATGCCGTGTTTCACTCCGACGATGCCCAGCCCGCTGTGCTGTCGACCGAAGTCCCCGCCGGGGTGTACCTGCTCGACGTCCGCGAGGACGACGAGTGGGCCGCCGGGCACGCCCCGGACGCCGTGCACATCCCGGTCGGCGCGCTCGCCGAGCGGGCCGCGGAGATCCCGCAGGACGGCGAGATCTACGTGATCTGCCGCTCCGGCGCCCGCTCGGCCTACGCCGCGCAGCAGCTGACCGGCGCCGGCTGGAAGACCATCAACGTGGCCGACGGCATGACCGGCTGGGCCGTGGCCGGCCGCCCCATGATCAGCGAGACCGGCGCCGAGCCCTACGTCGCCTAGGACCTGCAATCGCGCTCCGCTGCGGGCGGCTGGCGCTCGGCGTCCCGCTATGCGCTTCCCGCGGCTGTCGCTGCGCGGCCCGCGTCCGGCCTTCCGCCAGTCCCATAACACCCTTCCTCCTCGCTCCTTGCCCTCACTTTGCATAGCTGCCGGACATTTTCGGGCCTTCTAACCGGCTTATTTTGTCCGGGAGCTATGCAAAGTCGCGTTGGCGCGACTCGGAGCGCCTGGAATGGGCCGTGGAGACCGCCGGGGTCAGCAGGCCTTCAGTCGCCGCGAGAACCAGGTGATATCGCCGTTCCCGCCGCCCGATGACCGCAGTCCGTCCGGTCGTGGCTGATGGCAACAGATTGCGTTCACATACATATCATTTGACACTGTAGTCACAGTTTTGCATGATTTTCTCTACGTTCCGTAACTATCTCCGTAGCGTGAAAGCGGGGCTTCCGGTGTGCCTATTCACACAGGCGACGGCCGGGAGCGGAGTCGGTTGCCCCATTCTTGGGTTAAGAATATTCTTAAGGACGTGAGTAGGCATGGCGCAGGCTGGAGAGGGGGACCCAGCGCAGTGGGAGATCCTGCTGACTGCCGAGGTCGAGGCTTTCCTGGACGGGCTGTACGAGTCGGACCGGGTCAGTCACCAGCTGGTAAATCAGGCGATCCTGGTCCTGGAGCGGAACGGCCCGGCGGAGGGGCGTCCGCTGGTGGACTCCGTCACCGGGTCAAGTCTCGCCAACCTAAAGGAGTTGCGGCCGCCGTCGGCCGGGCGCAGCGAGATCCGGATCCTGCTGGTGTTCGATCCCTGGCGAGCTGCGATCCTGCTCGTCGCGGGAGACAAGTCGGGGCAGTGGGCGAAGTGGTACCGGACGGCGATCCCCCGAGCAGAGCAGCTATACGGCGAGTACCTCGCCGAACGCAGGAAGGAGTCGACTGATGGGTAGCGTGTCACGCTGGCGCGACTCGGAGCACCTGGAACGGGCTGTGGAGACCGCCGGGGGACAGCAGGCCTTCGAGTCCGCTGTCGCCGCGATGCTCGACGACGCGCGGGGTTGGCGGCTGGCTGAGATGCGCAAGCGGCGCGGGATGACCCAGGAGCAGGTTGCCGAGCGGATGGGCGTCTCCGTCGCTCGGGTCTCCCAGATCGAAAGCGGCGACGTCTCGACGCAGGAGGTGCTGAGCCGCTTCGTTGCCGCCCTCGGGGGCACCCTGAAGCTCATCGCCGACTTCGGCGACGAGATGCTCAAAATCGCGTAACCACGGTCCGGCGGCTCTAGCCGGTGGTGACGGCTAGGGCCAGGGGGAGGACGGCGGGGGCGCCGGCGTCGCGCAGCAGCATGGCGGCGACGGTCATGGTCCAGCCGGTGTCGATCTGGTCGTCGATCGAGCAGCACCGGGCCGGCGTTGTTGGACTTGAGCGCATCCTGCAGGTCGCCCGGGACGGTCAGCGCGCGCCAGAGGGCGGCCAGGCGCTGGGCGCTGTTGTGGCGGCGCGGGCCGGGGCCGTCGTCGGTGGCGTAGCCGAGCGCGCCGAGGTAGGGCAGCCGGCCGATGGCGGCGATCCGCTGGCCCAGGCTGGTGATCAGTTCCGGCCGGGTCCGTGACGGCATGGTGACCACGGCGGCCGGCCGCTGCTTCCAGTCCCAGCTGGCCAGAACCTGCACCAGGGCGCCGGCCAGCTGATCGGGGACCGGTCCGTCCGGTGCCTGCTCGGAGAGCAGGGTGCGCAGGGCGGCGCCCCAGCCGATGTCGGTCAGGCGGCCGAGGGCGCGGCCGGGCTCGGCCAGCGCGGTGGCGCCGATCTTGCCGGACGCGTCGATGCCGAGCTCCTTCATCCCGGTTGGCCACATCTTGCGCGGCTCGACGGTGGTGCCCGGGCGGGCCAGCCGTTCCCGCGCGGCCTCGGTCCCGGCCTGCGGGACGTCGGCCGGCCAGTGCTGGCCGGTGCAGTTGTCGCAGCGGCCGCAGGGCGCGGCGGCCGGGTCGTCGAGCTCGCGGCGGAGGAACTCCATCCGGCAGTCGGCCGTGGCCTGGTAGGCCAGCATCGCCTGCTGCTCACGGGTCCGCTCCCTGGCCACCCGTTCGTAGCGCTCGCCGTCGTAGTTCCACGGCTGGCCGGTGGCGGCCCAGCCGCCGACGGTGCGGGTCACCGCGCCGTCCACGTCGAGCACCTTGAGCATGGACTCCAGCCGGCCCCTGGACAGGTCGACCCGGGTCTCGATCGCGGCGGTGGACAGCGGCCTGCCCGCGTCGGCCAGCGCGTCCAGCGTGCCGCGGACCTGGCCCTCCGGCGGGAAGGCGAGCGAGGAGAAGTACGCCCAGATGTCACGGTCCTCCCGCCCCGGCAGCAGCACGACCTCGGCCCGTTCGACACCGCGCCCGGCCCGGCCGATCTGCTGGTAGTAGGCCACCGGCGACTGCGGCGCGCCGAGGTGGACGACGAAGCCGAGGTCGGGCTTGTCGAACCCCATGCCGAGGGCGCTGGTCGCGACCAGCGCCTTGACCCGGTTGGCGAGCAGGTCGTCCTCCGCCTGCAGCCGCGCGGCCTGGTCGTCCTTGCCGCTGTAGGCGGTGACGGCGATGCCCTGCTCGCGCAGGAACGCCGCGGTCTCGTAGGCGGCCGCGACCGTCAGCGTGTAGATGATCCCCGAGGCCGGCAGCGCGCCGCTGGCCAGGTTGGCCGCCAGCCAGGCGAGCCGCATCGGCGCCGCCGGAAGATTTACCACCGCGAGCCGGAGCGACTCGCGGTCCAGCGCCCCGCGCAGCACCAGCACCCCGCTGTCGTGACCGCCGTCGCCGCCGCGCACGCCCGCCTCCAACTGCTCGGCGACGTCGGTGGTGACCCGGGCGTTAGCGGTCGCGGTGGTGGCGAGCACCGGGATGCCCGGCGGCAGCGTTTCCAGCAGGGTGCGGATGCGCCGGTAGTCCGGCCGGAAGTCATGCCCCCAGTCGGAGATGCAGTGCGCCTCGTCGATGACGATGAGGCCGGCCGTCTCGGTCAGGTGCGGCAGCACGTTGTCGCGGAACCCCGGGTTGTTGAGCCGCTCGGGGCTGACCAGCAGGACGTCCACCGCGCCGTCCCTGACCTCGGCGTAGACCTGCTGCCAGTCATCGAGGTTGGCGGAGTTGATGGTGCGCGCGTGGATGCCCGCCTTGGCCGCCGCGTCGACCTGGTTGCGCATCAGCGCCAGCAGCGGCGACACGATCACGGTCGGGCCCTGCCCCGGCCGCGCGCAGCAGCGCCGTGGCGACGAAGTACACCGCCGACTTGCCCCAGCCGGTGCGCTGCACCACCAGGGCCCGCCGCTTGTCGGCGACGAGGGCGCGGATCGCCGTCCACTGGTCCTCGCGCAGCGTCGCGTTCTCGCCCGCCAGCGCCCGCAGGTGCTTCTCGGCCGCTGCCCGCAGTTCCTGATCGTCGCTCATGTACTACTTGGTACCAGAAAATGCTGCGCTCCGTAGCATCGCCGCCGCAATTAGTGACTGACGGTTACGGATAGGCGCCGGATGCGGCAGCACGCTGGCGTGATCGAGACGATCGCTGAGGGTGATTGCCGTGGCTGAACGTCGTGAGATGGGCTACCAGTGGCTGGCTAGCATCGAAGACGTGACAGACACGGTATCGATCAGGGACCTGCGGGTCGCCACGTCATCGGGGTGTACGACTGGGAGCGCGAGACCGAGCAGGCGCTGGTGTTCGCGGTGGACATGGCGGCCGACGTGGCCAGGGCGGCGTCCCGTGACGACCTGGCGGACGCGCTCGACTACTCGTCGGCCGCGCAGACCATCAAGACCGTCGTCATCGAGGGCAAGTTCCGGCTCATCGAGACGGCCGCCGAGCGCGTCGCGCAGCGCCTGATCGCCGACTTCGACCTGACCTGGGTCCGCGTCGAGGTGGTCAAGCCGATCCCGAGCGAGGGCTACACGGCCGCGATCACCATCGAGCGCACCCCCCGGTGCGCGGATCAGCTCATACCGGGGAGGAACGTTTACCGGCGTTCCGCGTTCAATGACGAGAGCCGGGCGGTCGGCGCTCGCGCGCGCAGCCCGGGCGGAATGCGGTGAAACCACGTGTCCGTTACATATGAGCTGCGAAGCGGTACCAATCGCGGACCCTTCGCTCTGGGCGGACAGCGGCCGGGGAACAACAGCGGGCTCTTCTTTCTTGAGTGTGTATGACTCAACCTTTAGGAGGGCTGATGAGCGCAACGCTCACGCTGCCGGTGCTGCCGCTGGATGACGAAGTTGTCCTGCCCGGCATGGTGGTCCCCATTGAGCTTTCCGACGCCGAGGTCAGGGGCGCCGTGGACGCTGCCCGGAACAGCACCGGGCTTGGCCGGGGGCCTGGAATACGTTCGGAAGAGAAGTCCCAGGTGCTCCTGGTGCCGCGGATCGGCGACCGGGGCCTGGCTGGAACCGGCACGCTCGCCGTCATTGAGCAGGTCGGGCGGATGCCCGGCGGTGAGCCCGGCGCGGTACTGCGCGGTGTCTCCCGGGTGAAGATCGGCCACGGCACCACCGGCCCGGGCGCGGCGCTCTGGGTCGAGGGCATCGCGATCGAGGAGACCGGGCAGGGCGCCCGGGCGACCGAGCTCGCCAAGGAGTACAAGTCCCTGATCGTCGCCGTCCTCCAGCAGCGGGGCCAGTGGCAGGTCGTGGACATGATCCAGCAGCTTGACGACCCGTCGACGATCGCCGACCGGGCCGGCGTACGCCAGCTACCTCAGCAGCGAGCAGAAGCTCACCCTGCTGGAGACCGCTGACCTGGTCGAGCGGCTTGAGACCGTGATCAAGTGGACCAGGGAGCACCTGGCCGAGCTTGACGTGGCCGAGACGATCCGCAAGGACGTCACCGAGGGCATGGAGAAGCAGCAGAAGGAGTTCCTTCTCCGGCAGCAGCTCGCAGCCGTCCGCAAGGAGCTCAAGGACCTGAACGGCGACGGCGACGGGACCGAGGAGGACGACTACCGGGCCCGCGTCGAGGCCGCCGACCTGCCGGAGAAGGTCCGCGAGGCCGCCATCCGCGAGGTCGACAAGCTGGAGCGGACCTCGGAGCAGTCGCCGGAAGTCGGCTGGATCAGGACCTGGCTTGACACCATCCTCGACATCCCGTGGAACGAGCGGACCGAGGACGCCTACGACATCGCCGGCGCGCGCGCGATCCTCGACGAGGACCACACCGGGCTGGACGACGTCAAGGACCGGATCATCGAGTACCTGGCGGTGCGCAAGCGGCGCAGCGACCGCGGCCTGGGCGTCATCGGCGGCCGCCGGTCGGGCGCGGTGCTCGCGCTCGTCGGCCCGCCTGGCGTCGGCAAGACCTCGCTCGGCGAGTCCGTGGCGCGGGCGATGGACCGGAAGTTCGTCCGGGTCGCGCTCGGCGGCGTGCGGGACGAGGCCGAGATCCGCGGTCACCGGCGCACCTACGTCGGCGCGCTGCCCGGCCGGATCGTCCGTGCCATCCGCGAGGCCGGCACGATGAACCCGGTCGTGCTGCTGGACGAGGTCGACAAGATCGGCTCTGACTACCGGGGCGACCCGGCGTCGGCGCTGCTCGAGGTGCTCGACCCGGCGCAGAACCACACCTTCCGCGATCACTACCTGGAGGTCGACCTCGACCTGTCCGACGTGGTCTTCCTGGCCACGGCGAACGTGCTCGACTCGATCCCCGGGCCGCTGCTCGACCGGATGGAGCTGGTCACGCTCGACGGCTACACCGAGGACGAGAAGGTCGCCATCGCGCGCGACCACCTGCTCTCGCGGCAGCTGGCCAAGGCGGGCCTGTCGGCCGAAGAGGTGACCCTCGACGAGGGCGCGCTGCGGCTGATCGCGGCCGAGTACACCCGCGAGGCGGGCGTCCGCTCGCTCGAGCGGGCGATCGCCCGGGTGCTGCGGAAGGTCGCGGCCAAGGAGGCGCTCGAGCCGGGCGCGATCCCGGTCACGGTGGGCGTGGACAACCTCCGCGACTACCTGGGCAGGCCCCGGTTCACCCCGGAGACCCGGCTCACGTCGAGTGACCGCCGGACGGCGGTGCCCGGCGTCGCGACCGGCCTGGCGGTGACCGGTGCGGGCGGTGACGTGCTCTACATCGAGGCGTCGCTGGCCGACCCGGAGACCGGCGCCACCGGCGTCACCCTCACCGGCCAGCTGGGCGACGTGATGAAGGAGTCCGCGCAGATCGCGCTCTCCTACCTGCGTTCGCACGGGGCTGAGCTCGAGCTGCCGGTGACCGACCTGAAGGACCGCGGCGTGCACGTCCACGTGCCGGCCGGCGCGGTGCCCAAGGACGGCCCCTCGGCGGGCGTCACGATGGTGACGGCGCTCGCGTCGCTGCTGTCCGGGCGGCCGGTCCGCTCCGACGTGGCGATGACCGGCGAGGTCTCCCTCACCGGACGGGTGCTCCCGATCGGCGGCGTGAAGCAGAAGCTGCTGGCCGCCCACCGGGCCGGCATCACCACGGTGCTGATCCCGCAGCGGAACGAGCCCGACCTGGACGACGTGCCCGCCGAGGTGCTGGCGAAGCTGTCAGTGCACCCGATGAGCGACGTGCGGGACGTGCTGGCGCTGGCCCTGGAGCCCGCGTCGGCGCCGGCCGAGGTCGCCGCGGAGAGCGCGGCGGCCACCATCGCCGCCGCGTAAGCCCGGCTTCAGTCCGGAAGTTCGGTTCGGTTCGGTTAGTGGAACGGCCGGGCAGCCCAGTGCGGGCCGCCCGGCCGTTTCTCTTTCAGGCGATAAGGAACGGACCGTGGCTTCGCCTGGTCTCACCAGATGTGCCAGTGGACACGCGGGTCGGCCGGGGCGCAGGGGGCTGTGCGCAGTTGCGAAGTATCGGCAGCGGTCATGCTGGGGACGGCCAGGCAGACGCCGCTCTGCTCGATTTCGCCGCTCAGCGTGCTGCCGCGGACCAGGGTCCACTTCTGCGCCTTGTCCCCGCCGATGCAGTTCCACAGCTCGATCTTCGCCGCCAGTCGGCCGACCGGTCCGCGCACGGTGAGGCACTTGCCGCCGAACATCCGCAGGGTGGCGTCCGGCTGCACCGTCCAGGACTGCGAGGCGGTCCCGTTGCAGGTGTACATGTCGATCACGTTCCCGTTGTTGCCCCCGCTGTGCAGGTCGTCGGCGCAGGTGTTAAAGAGCGCGGACAGCAGTCGCTGGGCGGGCGCGGTCCAGATCTGGCCGCGCTTGAGCTTGCAGGCGGTCAGGGTCAGCCATCTGCCGTTGCCCGCGGTCGATCGCGGATCGGACAGGCACAGGCCGGACCGGGCGTTCCCGAGTTCGCCGTCGGTTCCGGTCAGCCAGATCTCGCGCGGCCCGGCGCTGCTGCTTAGCGCGCACGGCTCAAGCTGGACGCCCTGGCCCAGATAGCCGCCGTTCCCGTCGACCTCCAGGCACTTGCCGTGAATCCGGATGGTCCCGTCGGATACCAGCGTCCAGCGCTCGGCGGCGCCGCCCGACCGGCAATTCCAGAGCAGCACGCGAGTGCCGTTGGCGGACCGGTTGCCCAGGTCGTCCAGGCACTGGCCGCCGAGGTCGAGGCGCAGCTGGCCGGTCGGGCCGGTTACCGGCGCGGCCATGATGACCAGCGGGAACACCATGGAGCTGATGTCGCCGAGTGAACCCTGGGCGTGAATCGTCACGTGATAGCTGCCCGGGGCGCTGACCCAGCCGTAGACCGTCGCCGGGCCCGGCTCGAAGGTGAGCCCGCTGGGCAGGCCGGTGGCGGACAGCGTGACGTGATCGGCCGGGCCGGCGGCGTCGGTGTGGCTCAGCCGCAGGGTCAGCGCGTGCCCGGCGGTGGCCCGCACGGTCCCCGGGTCGGGAATGATGATCGCCAGCTGGACCGACCAGGGGAAGGTGACGCTGCCGGCCGACCCGGCCCGGTCGGTCGCGGTCACGGTCGCGGTCCCCTTGGAGACGGTGGCCGCCCGGCCGGAGATGACCCCGGTGGCCGGGTTGATCGTCAGCCCGGCCGGGAGCCCGGTCGCGCTGTAGGCCAGGGTCTGCGCCGGGTCGGAGTCGGTCGCCCTGACCGTGAAGGTGGCCGCGATGCGGGACCAGAACTTCCTGACTCCGGGCGGGGTCACCTTGACCAGGTTCGCGATCGTCCACCCGATCGGCGCGGACCCGGTCGCGCCGGTCGCGTCGGTGGCGATGACGGTGACGGTGTAATGCGCGGCGTCCCCGGCCGGGGTGCCGGTGATCGTGCCGGTTTTCGGGTTGATGGCGAGGCCCGGCGGCGTCCCGGCGACCTTCTTGCCGGTGGCCAGATTGGTGCTGTCCGCGCGGTAGGTAAAGGATGCTTTGCCGGCCGAGTCGGTCGCGGTGACCGGCACGGGCGTGATCGCGAGGCCGATCGTGGACCGCTCCGAGCCGGGTGCGTTCACCGTGATCAGGTCACTGATCTTCCAGCTGAAGTCGACGCTGGCGGCGGACTTGGTGCTGTCGGTGACCGTGACCTTGACCGTGTAGGTGCCGGCCTTGGCCGGCGCGCCGGTGATGACGCCGTCGGCGGCGCTGATGGCGAGCCCGGCGGGCAGGCCGCTGGCCGTCCACTTCAGCGGGGTGGCCTTCAGATCGTCATCCTCGGCCAGCACGGCCAGCGCGACCGCGGTGCCGACCGCCGTCGTCGGCGGCTTCGGGGTGGTGATGGCGATGGTGTTCCGCGCGGTCCAGGTGAAGGTGGCCGACCCGGTCGCCTTGGTCGAGTCGGTCGCTTTGACGGTGACCGTCGTCTTATCGGCGGTGCTGACCGTCCCGGAGATGAGCCCCGTGGTCTTGCTGATCGCCAGCCCCGGCGGCAGCCCCGTCGCGCTGTAGGTCAAGGCGGCGGACTTGTCCGAGTCGGCTGCCTTGATCGCCAGATCGACCTTGGCCGACAGGGGATTGGTGGTCTGCGCGCCCGGGTTGGTCACGGTGATCTTGTGGGCCGCCGCGGGCGAGGCGCTGCCGCGTACCGGCGTCGCGTAGGCCGCGGTGGCCGTCGCGCCGAGCGCGGATCCGGACAGCAGAACGCAGGCGGTGATTATTGGAATCCGGATTCGATTTGCCAGCGTGGGCGTGCGCATGGGGTGTCCCCTGATATCCCACGGCGCGTGTTCCTTACCGGGATAAGGGACACGCGCCGTTGTGCAGATAGGCCTATTTGACTGTTAAGCGATCAGGGGCCGTTTGTTGTTACTCGATGTGCCAGAGATCGCGCGGGTCGGTGTTGCTGCACTTGGACGTGATGAGCTGCGTGTCGTTTGTCTCGAGCCGGGTGCCCCGGTCGGCGGTCATGCTCGGGATGGCGAGGCAGACGCCGCCCTCACTGAGCTCGCTGCCCATCGCCGAGGTGCGGGCCACCGTCCACTTCTGGGTGCTGTTGCCCGCGCTGCACAACCCGATCACGGCCTTCTTGCTCTTCACCGTGATGCACTTGTTGCCGAACATGCGGATGGTGCCGTCCGGCTCGAACGTCCAGTACGACCCGCTGAACTGGCACCAGAACTCGTCAATGCGCTGGCCGATCGCGCCATTGCTCGAGGTGTCCAGGCACGACCCGCCGAGCGCGGTCAGCACTCGCTGCGCGGGCAGCGTCCACTGCTCGTAGGACTGGGTGTGGCAGGTGCCCGTCACCGGCACGGTGCCGTTCCGCTTGCTTGCCCCGGGGTCGGTCAGGCACTCGCCGGAGGCCGGATTGACCAGCTCGCCGTGGTTGCCCTCGGCCCAGCGCTGGCGGGCGCCGCCGGTGCAGGCCTCGAGGACCAGCTGCCTGCCCGCCGAGCTTCCGCTTCCGGCGATGGTGAGGCACCGGCCGTGGACGTGGACCGTGTTGTCGGAGGAGACGGTCCAGCTCTCGCTCGCACCGGAGACGCAGCTCTCGATCTCGACCCGGGTGCCGTTGGCGGTCCGGTTGCCCGGGTCCTGCAGGCACTTGCCCGCGAAGGGCAGATGGATCTGGCCGGTCCCGCCGCTGACCGGGGCGGCGTGCACGACCATCGCGAACGTCCTCGTGTCGGCCGTGCCGAGGCTGCCCCGCTCGTGGATCGTCACGTGGTAGGTGCCGCCCGTCTGCGGCCAGCCGTAGAACAGCATCGGGGCGCCCTGGAAACTCATGCCGGACGGCAGCCCGGTGGCCGAGAAGGCCGGCTTGTCGCCCGCCACGGCGTCGGAGTACCGGAACGGCTGGATCGTCAGCCACTGGCCGACGGTCGTCGTCTGGGTGCCCGGGTTGGGGATGATGACGGGGACCGCGACGTCCCACTTGATCGTGGCGGTGCCGGACGAGCCGGTCCCGTCGGTCGCCTTCGCGACCGTGCTGAAGTCGCCCAGCTTGGCCGGCCGGCCGGAGATGACCCCGGTCGCCGCGTTGATCGCGAGCCCGGGGGGCAGGCCCGCGGCGCTCCAGGTCAGCGCCTGGGCGGGGGCCGAGTCGGTCGCCGTGAGCTTAAGGCTGACGGCGACACCATCCCAGACGGTCTTCTTGGCCGGCGCGGTCACGGCGACCTTGTTGGCCACCCCGACGGTCCAGGTGAACTTCGCCGCGCCCGCCGCCCCGGTGTCGTCGGTCGCGGTGACGGTGACGTCCTTGGTCCCCGCGACGGTCGGCTTTCCGGTGATGACGCCGGTGAGCGGATCGATCGCGAGCCCGGCGGGCAGATCCGTGGCCGCGTAGATGAAGGTCGCGGCGGTGTCGGTGTCTTTGGTGGCGATCGCCAGCGGCTTGATGGCGGTGCCCAGCGGGGTGAGCTGGTTGCCCGGGCTGGTCACGGTCACCGTGTTGCCCAGGGTCAGGTCGAATGTCGCCATCCCGGACGCGGGCTCCCCGTCCGTAGCGGTCACCGTGATCTTGTAAGTGCCGACGTCGGCGGCCGGGACCGTTCCGGTGATGGCCGCCTCGGTGCCGTCGGCGTTGGTCGCGGCGACTGTCAGGCCGAGGAGGGCCAGGTTGGGCGAAGCGGTCCAGGTCAGCGGGTAGACCGCCGGGGCCGTGTCGGTGTCGGTCGCGGTCAGCGGCAGGTCGATCTTGGTTTCCAGCGGTTCTGTGACCGCCCCGGGGGTGTTCACGGTGATGACGCCGAACAAGATGCCGGGCGAGGCTGCGGCCGCCTGGGCGGGCAGGGTCGCCGCCGCGAGCGCGGAGCCGGAGAGCAAGACGCTCGCGGCAATCGCGAGAACCCGGCTTCGGCCTGGCCTTATTGGTATTCGCATATGCTTCCCCAGGTATCAACGCAAGCGAACGGAATCGAACCGACCGTGGCGCGCGGCGCCGCGCCATCACTTAACTGATGCGTCAGCCGCCGACCTGGTTTACATAAGTAGCCGTTTTGCGACAGAAGTTCGTTTACAGGTGCCCAATTCCCCACGCCGCCCGCCTGGCCGTGCGGGCGCGCGGTGGGGCTATGCGGGCGTGCGGCGGGAGCGTGACCGTCAGCCGTTTTCCGCGTCGCAGTGGTCGGGGCAGAGGCCGAAGAGCTCGACCGTGTGGTTGACCGAGGTGAAGCCGGCCTCAGCGGCGACCCTCTCCGCCCACTGCTCGATCACGCGGCCCTCCACCTCGACGCTGCGGCCGCAGACGCGGCAGGTCAGGTGGTGGTGGTGGCCGGTGGAGCCGCACTGCCGGTACAGGGCCTCGCCCGACGGGTCGCGGATCGAGTCGATGACGCCCTGCTCGCTGAGCACCTGCAGGTGGCGGTAGACGGTGGTGAGGCCAACGGTCTCGCCCTGGCGGCGGAGCTCGGCGTGGATCTCCTGCGCGCTGCGGAACCCGGGAAGGCTGGTCAGGGCGCCGGCGACGGCTGACGCCTGCCTCGTCCCGCGCACCCGAGTCCCTCTCGGCTGATCCACTGTCACATCTTGCAAGTTAGCCGGCCTTCCCCTCGCTGGCCATGGACCGCCGGTCCCGCGCGTCAGCGCGGTCTCCGCGTTCCGGTTGCTTAATGATAACAGAAACGATTATCATTACGAGTGAATCGGAACGACGACGAGCGAGGAGCCTGGCGATGCCGAGTGGTGCGGTCAGCGAGAGGGCCGTCAGGGGCAACGGCGGACGGCGGCGGGCGCGAATGGCGCTGCTCGCGGTCGCGGCGGTGGTCACCGTGACGGGCGTCGCGGCCTGCTCGATCGCCTCGGCCGACGGCGGGTCCGCGTCGGGCAAGATCGTCGCGATCGGCGCGGAGAACCAGTACGCCGACGTGATCGGCCAGGTCGGCGGCAAGTACGTCCAGGTCAGCGCGATCATGAGCAACCCCAACACCGACCCCCACACCTTCGAGGCCAGCCCCGCCGTCGGCCGTGAGGTGAGCGCGGCCCAGCTCGTGGTGCAGAACGGCATCGGCTACGACTCGTTCATGAACACCATCGAGAGCGCCGTACCGGGCAGCGGCCGCCAGGTCATCGACGTCCAGCAGCTGCTCGGTCTGCCGGACTCCACCGCCAACCCCCACCTGTGGTACGACCCGGCGACCATGCCGAAGGTGGCGGACGCGATCGCCGCCGGCCTGGCCACCGTCCAGCCCGCGCACGCGGCCTACTTCAAGGCGAACGCGAAGGCCTTCATCGCCTCCCTGGCCCCCTGGTTCAACGCCATCGCCGCGTTCAAGAAGGCGTACGCGGGCGTCCCGGTGGCGACGACCGAGCCGGTGGCCGACTACATGCTGGCGGCGGCGGGGGCGGACAACCTGACGCCGTGGACGTTCCAGGCCGACATCATGAACGGGGTCGACCCGGCACCGCAGGTGCTGGCCGCGCAGAAGGCGCTGTTCACCGACCACAAGGTGAAGGTGTTCCTTTACAACCAGCAGGTGACCGACCCGCTGACCCAGTCGCTGATTACGCTGGCTGACCAGAATGACATCCCCGTGGTCGGCGTCTACGAGACGATGCCGGTGCCGGGGTACGACTACCAGACGTGGATGCTGACCGAGGTGCAGGATCTGCGGAAGGCGGTCGCGGACAAGATCTCGACCGAGCACCTGTGATGAATGAGCACCGATGAGGCCCACCATGACGAACGAGGCAGCGCAGCCATTGGCTGCGGCGCAGGCGACGCAGCCTGGAGCGCGGGCAACTCAGCCTGACCTGCTCGCGCTCGACAAGATCGGCGTCCGCCTGGGCGGCCGCCAGGTGCTCGGCGACGTGACGTTCTCGCTCCGCAAGGGCGAGTTCACCGGGATCATCGGCCCGAACGGGGCGGGCAAGACCACCCTGCTCCGGGTCATCCTCGGCCTGATCGAGCCGTCGGGCGGCCGCGTGCTGATCGACGGCGAGCCGGTGAACAGCAAGAACAAGGCCGCCATCGGCTACGTGCCGCAGAAGCTGGTCATCGACCCGGACATGCCGCTGCGCGCCAGGGACGTCGTCGCGCTCGGCCTCGACGGGCACCGGCTCGGGTTCGCGTTCCCGTCGCGGCAGCGCCGGGCACTGATCGAGGCGGCGCTGGACGACGTCGGCGCGGCCAGGTACGCCAACGCGCGGGTGGGCGAGCTTTCCGGCGGCGAGCAGCAGCGGGTGCTGATCGCGCACGCCCTGATCTCCCGGCCCAAGCTGCTGCTGCTGGACGAGCCGCTGGCCAACCTCGACATCAGGAGCGAGCAGGAGATCGTCGCGGTGCTCGGCCGGCTGGCCCGCGAGCAGAAGATCGCCGTGCTGCTCTCCGCGCATGACATGAACCCGCTGCTCGGCGTCATGGACCGGATCGTGTACGTCGCCAACGGGCGGGTCGCCAGCGGGCCGACCGACGAGGTCGTCACCTCCGAGGGCCTGACCAAGCTCTACGGCCACCAGGTGGACGTGGTCCGGGTGCAGAACCGGGTCCTCGTGGTCGCGGGAGAGCAGTAGCGCATGCACTACCTCTTCGAACCGGGGCTGTTCAGCAGCGGCCCGGTCAGGACCGCCCTGCTGGTCGGCGCCGTCGTCGCCATCACCTCGGGCGTCATCGGCGTCTTCACCGTCATCCGCGGCCAGTCCTTCGCCGGGCACGCGCTGGCCGACGTCGCCTCACCGGCGGCTCGGGCGCGTTCCTGGTCGGCCTCAACCAGTTCTGGGGCTTCCTCGTCGCCGGGATCGTGGCCGCCGCGCTGATGGAGGGGATCGGCGTGCAGCGCCGCCGGGGCCGGGACGTCGCCACCGGCGTGGTGCTCGGCGCCGCCCTCGGCGCGGCGGCGCTCTTCCTCTACCTGGGCACCCAGCAGACGTCGACCACCGGGGCCTCGTTCACGGTGCTGTTCGGCTCCATCTTCGTGATCAGCCCGGACACCGTGCCCGCGCTGGTCGCCTCCGGCATCGTGGCGCTGGTCGTGGTCGCCGTGCTCACCCGGGTCCTGCTGCTGACCTCGATCTCGCCCGACCTGGCGCGGGCCAGGGGCGTGCACGTCAGGGCGGTCGGCATGGTCTACCTGGCCGCGCTGGCCGTCTCGGTCTCGCTGGCGGCCGTCGCGATCGGCGCGGTGCTGTCCACCGCGCTGCTGATCGGCCCGGCCGCGACCGCGCTGCGCATCACCAAGAGCCCGGGCTGGGCGATGGCCGCCTCGGCGCTCACCGGCATCGTCGTCGACCTGGCTCGGCATCGTGCTCGCCTATGACTCCTACTACTGGCCGCCCTACGGCCACGGCTGGCCGGTCTCCTTCTTCGTCGTCGCGCTCGTCCTGGCCGGCTACCTGCTCACCTACGTGAAGCGGCCGCGGCGGCTCGCGCCGCGCTCTCCGCACGAGGGGGCCGAATGTTCTCCAGCCTGATGATGAACACCTGGATCGCCGGGTCCATCGTCGCGGTGATCGCGGGCATGGTCGGGTTCTTCGCGGTGCTGCGCGGCCAGACGTTCGCGGCGCACGCGATCCCCAACGGCGCGTTCGCCGGCGCGGCCGGGGCCAGCCTGCTCGGCATCAACGTCATCTGGGGGCTGGTGGTCTTCGCGGTGGCCGGCGCCCTCGGCATCGGCGCGCTCGGCTCGGAGCGGCAGGGCCGCAAGTCCCGCAACGACGTGGTGACCGCGCTCGGGCTGGTCCTCATGCTCGGCCTGGGCGCGCTGTTCATCAGCGTGAGCAGCCAGTACGCGGAGGAGACCTACGCGCTGCTGTTCGGCGAGGTGTTCGGGATCAGCCAGGGCGAGATCCTGCCGATCCTCGTCCTTGGCATCCTCTCCGCGGTGGCCATCGGGGTCGCGTTCCGCCCGCTGATGCTCACCAGCGCGCTGCCCGAGGTGGCCGAGGCCCGCGGCGTCTCCACCCGCCGGGCCGACATCTACTTCCTGCTCGTGATGGCCCTGGCCACCTCGATGACGGTCCCCGTGGTGGGCGCGCTGCTGATGTTCAGCCTGATGATCGGCCCGCCCGCCGCCGCCCGCTCGGTCACCGCCCGCCCCGGCGTCGCCCTCGCCCTCTCGGTCGTGATCGCCCTCGCCACCGTCTGGATCTCGATCGCCCTGTCCTACCGGACCAACTGGCCGCTTGGCTTCTTCGTCGGCGTCGGCGGCGCCGTCTTCTACCTGCTCGGCCTGGGCGTCCGCGCCCTGGGAACCCGAGTCCTGGGAGTTCGCCGGCCCTATCCGGCGCGGTAGAACCCGGGCGGGCTGGCAGGGGAACCGCTTGCCGCTGCGTCGCGTCAAAGAAACACTGGACGCGGGAGTGAGGCGGCTGATGAGACGGATCCGTAAGGCGGCCATCGCGGCTGCCGTCGCGCTCAGCGCACTGGCGGCGGCCGGCTGTACTACCCCGCACCCGGCGGCGTCGAGCCGACAACCGGAGGGCGGCGGAGCGAATGCGTCGGCGACCACGCACGCACGCTTCGTTGGCTACAAGTGGCTGGTCACCTCCATCACCAGCCACGGGAAGCAGATGCCCATGCCCGACGAGGATCTGGCCAACAAGGTCTACGTGCTGTTCACGCCCAACGGCCAGTTCGCCGCCGACGACCCGATCAACATCCACGAGGGGCACTACCGCCTGGTCGGCGATGGCTTCACGACGAACGGCCTCATAGTCTCGGCAGTCGGCTATGCGGGCAATAACCCGGTAATGCTGCTGGCGATCAACGCGATCTCGGCCTTCAACGACGGAGTCCACGCAGCGGCCACCGTCACCGGCAACCGCCTGGACATCTTGTCGGCGGCTACCTGCTGAACTGCCAGCGCGACGGCACATCGGGGTCCTCCTTCTTCTGAGGGCACTGGACGGCCAGTCAGCTGGGGCAGTTAGCCGGGCGTGGCCTGGAAAATGCGGCGACATGCGGCGGCGGAATCTGACAGAGTGACAAATTGTGCTGCTGACGATTACGACGACCGCCGAACCCGCGTCCGACCTGGGATTCCTGCTGCATAAGCATCCCGGCCGGGTGCAGTCGTTCGACGTGTCGGTGGGCACGGCGCACGTGTTCTACCCCGAGGTGGGGGAGCGGCGGACGACGGCGGCGCTGCTGCTCGAGGTCGATCCGGTCGGCCTGGTCCGCGGCCGCACGGGCCGCCCGGCGAGGGGTTCGCGCTCGGCCAGTACGTGAACGACCGTCCGTACGCGGCCTCGAGCATGCTCGCGGTCGCGATCAAGGACGTGTTCCGCACCGCGCTCACCGGCCGCTGCGCGAGCCACCAGGAGCTGGCCGACTCGGCCCTGCCGCTCGAGCTGCACATCCCGGCGCTGCCCTGCCGGGGCGGGACCGACCTGGCGCGGCGGGTGTTCGAGCCCTGGGCTGGCGGGTCTCGGCGGCCGCCGGTGCCGCTCGACCCGACGATTCCCGGACTGGGGCGAGTCCCGCTACCTGGACATCCGGCTGGCCGGCACCGTGCGGCTGGCCGACGCGCTCAACCACCTCTACGTGCTGCTGCCGGTCCTCGACGACGGCAAGCACTACTGGGTGGCCACCGACGAGGTCGACAAGCTGGTCCGTGCGGGCGGCGACTGGCTGGCCGGCCACCCGGAGAAGGAGCTGATCACCCGCCGCTACCTGGCGCACAAGCGCGAGCTCACCAGGGACGCGCTGGCGCGGCTGGCCGAGGTGGACGACACCGAGCCGGAAGACCTGGACAACGCGCTGGAAGGCGCGCGGATCGCGGCCGAGCCGCGAGCAGGCCGGTGCCGCTGGCCGAGCAGCGGCGCGGCGCGGTGCTCGCGGTCATCCGCGCGGCCGGCGCCCGGCGCGTCGGCGACTTCGGCTGCGGCGAGGGCGTGCTGGTCCGCGACCTGCTCGCCGACCCCGCGATCGAGCAGGTGGTGGCCACCGACGTGTCCGCGCGGGCGCTGCAGTTCGCCGCGCGCAAGCTGCGGCTGGACCGGATGAGCGAGCCGCAGCGCGAACGGCTGCGGATGTTCCAGTCCTCGCTGACCTACCGCGACGACCGGCTGGCCGGGCTGGACGCGGCCGTGCTGATGGAGGTGATCGAGCACATCGACCCGCCCCGGCTGGCGGCGCTGGAGCGCGTCGTGTTCGGGCACGCCGCGCCGGCCACGGTCATCGTGACCACGCCGAACGTCGAGTACAACGTGCGCTTCGAGACGCTGCCGCCGGGCACGCTGCGGCACCGCGACCACCGCTTCGAGTGGACCCGCGGGCAGTTCCGCGACTGGGCGGGCGCGGTGGCGGCCGCGCACGGCTACGGCGTGCGGTTCCTGCCGGTCGGCGACGGACGACCCGGAGGTCGGCCCGCCGACGCAGATGGCGGTCTTCGACAAGATCACGCGCGGTCGAGGCGAGCGACGCGCATGACCGGAGCTCGGGGTGCCGGAGCTGAGCCTCGTCGTCCTCATCGGGGTCAGCGGCTCGGGCAAGTCGACGTTCGCCCGCGAGCACTTCAGGCCGACCGAGGTGATCTCGTCCGACTTCTGCCGCGGCCTGGTGGCCGACGACGAGAACGACCAGTCCGCCACCGCCGAGGCGTTCGAGCTGCTCCACTACATCGTCGGCAAGCGGCTGGCGGCCGGGCGGCTGACCGTCGTGGACGCCACCAACGTGCAGCCCGACGCGCGCCGCGCGCTGGTGGCGCTGGCCCGCGAGCACGACGTGCTGCCGGTCGCCATCGTGCTCGACGTGCCGGAGAGCGTCTGCCTCGCGCGCAACGCCGAGCCGCCCGGACCGCGACTTCGGCGCCCACGTGATCCGCCGCCAGCACGACGAGCTGCGGCGGTCCCTGCGCGGCCTGCAGCGGGAGGGCTTCCGGACCGTCCACGTGCTGCGCGGCGAGGACGAGATCGCCGCCGCGACGATCACCCGCACCCGGCTCTACAACGACCTGCGCGCACGAGACCGGGCCGTTCGACGTCATCGGCGACATCCACGGCTGCCGCGCCGAGCTGGAGACGCTGCTGGCCGAGCTCGGCTACACGATCGAGCCGAGACGAGTCCGGCCGGGCGACCGGCGCCAGCCACCCGGACCGCCGCGCGGTCTTCGTCGGCGACCTGGTCGACCGCGGGCCGGACACGCCGGGCGTGCTGCGGCTGGTGATGGGCATGGTCAGCGCGGGCGACGCGCTGTGCGTGCCCGGCAACCACGAGAACAAGCTGGTGCGCGCGCTGCGCGGCCGCAAGGTGCAGGTCACCCACGGCCTGGCCGAGTCGCTGGCGCAGCTGACGGCCGAGCCCGACGGAGTTCCGGGCCGAGGTCGAGCGGTTCATGGACGGGCTGGTCAGCCACTACGTGCTCGACGGCGGGAAGCTGGTGGTCTCGCACGCCGGGCTCATCGAGCGCTACCAGGGCCGCGCCTCGGGGCGGGTCCGCGAGTTCTGCCTGTACGGGCAGACGACCGGCGAGACCGACGAGTACGGGCTGCCGGTGCGCTACCCGTGGGCCAGGAGTACCGCGGCAAGGCGATGGTGCTCTACGGGCACACCCCGGTCCCCGAGCCGGAGTGGGTCAACAACACCCTGTGCCTGGACACCGGCTGCGTCTTCGGCGGCCGGCTGACCGCGCTGCGCTACCCGGAGCGGGAGATCGTCTCCGTTCCGGCCGAGCGGGTCTACTACGAGCCGGCCCGGCCGTTCCCGGTCAACCCGACGGCGGGCGCCGCGCCGCAGCCCGCTCAGCGCGAGCCGGACGTGCTCGACATCGGCGACGTGACCGGACGCCGGGTCATCGAGACGGCCTACCAGCGGCGGATCGGCGTCCGGGAGGAGAACGCGGCCGCCGCGCTCGAGGTGATGAGCCGGTTCGCGATCGACCCGCGCTGGCTGCTCTACCTGCCGCCGACGATGAGCCCGGTCGCGACCTCCGCCCGCCCGGACCTGCTCGAGCACCCGGACCAGGCGTTCGACGCCTACCGGGCCGAAGGCGTCGAGCCAGGTGGTGTGCGAGGAGAAGCACATGGGCTCGCGGGCGGTCGTGCTGGTCTGCCGTGACCTGGACGCGGCGCGGGCCCGGTTCGGCGCGCCCGGCGACGCGCTCGGCGCGGTGTGGACCCGCACCGGGCGGCCGTTCTTCGACGAGACGCTGACCGCGCGGCTGGTCGACCGGATCCGCGCCGCCGCCGAGAAGGCCGGCCTGTTCGACGAGCTCGGCACCGGCTGGCTGCTGCTCGACGCCGAGCTGCTGCCGTGGTCCGCCAAGGCCGGGCAGCTGCTGCGCGACCAGTACGCCGCCGTGGGCGCGGCCGCCCGCAGCGCGCTGCCCGCCGCCGTGTCGGTGCTCGAGCAGGCGGCCGCGGCCGGCCTGGACGTGTCCGGGCTGCTGGCCCGGACCCGGTCAAGGACGGCGAACGCCGACGCCTTCACCGCCGCCTACCGGCGCTACTGCTGGCCGACCGACGGCCTGGACGGGGTCCGGCTGGCCCCGTTCCAGCTGCTCGCCAGCGGAGGGCGCCGCGCACCAGGCGCAAGCCGCACGCCTGGCACCTCGACGTGGCCGACCGCCTCGTCGCGCGCCGACCCGGAGATCTTCACGCGCCACCCGCCGGCTGTACGCCGACACCACCGACCCGGTCGGCGGTGGCGGAAGCGGTCAGCTGGTGGGAGCGAGCTGACCGGCGACGGCGGCGAGGGCATGGTGGTCAAGCCGGCCGCCAACCTGACCAGGGGCGGCAAGGGCCTCGTGCAGCCGGGCCTGAAGGTCCGCGGCCGGGAGTACCTGCGCATCATCTACGGACCCGACTACACCGAGCCGGCCAACCTGGAGCGGCTGCGGCAGCGCGGGCTCGGCCACAAGCGCTCGCTGGCCCTGCGCGAGTACGCGCTCGGGCTCGAGGCGCTCGACCGGGTCGCCCGCGGCGAGCCGCTGTGGCGGGTGCACGAGTGCGTGTTCGCCGTCCTCGCCCTCGAATCCGAGCCAGTCGACCCGCGGCTGTGAGCCGAACCGAACGGCCGGTACCCGCGCCCGGCTGCGCGAACGGGGAGAATGGTCGCATGAACCGGCTGAAGACAGCGACAAGTCCCGTACCTGCTGCAGCACTCCGACAACCCGGTCGACTGGTGGCCGTGGTCGGAGGAGGCGTTCGCGGAGGCGCGGCGGCGGGACGTGCCGGTGCTGCTCTCGGTCGGGTACGCGGCCTGCCACTGGTGCCACGTGATGGCGCACAGTCGTTCGAGGACCCTGCGGTGGCCGCCGTGGTCAACGACAGCGTTGTCGCGATCAAGGTGGACCGGGAGGAGCGCCCGGACATCGACGCCGTGTACATGTCGGCCACCCAGGCGATGACCGGCCAGGGCGGCTGGCCGATGACCGTGTTCATGACCCCGGACGGCGAGCCGTTCTACTGCGGCACCTACTTCCCGCGGGCCCAGTTCATCCAGCTGGTGACCTCGGTGGCGGAGGCCTGGCGGAAGAACAAGGCGAAAATCAAGAGTGAGTCGGAACGGATATCGGCTGCGCTGGCTGAGAACGCTTCGGCCCTTTCCGGGCTGGGCGGCGAGGCGGGCGAACTCAACCTGGAAGAGGTGACCGCCGCGGCGGTGGCCGGCCTGGCCACGGGCTTCGACAAGGAGCACGGCGGCTTCGGCCGGGCGCCGAAGTTCCCGCCCTCGATGACCCTGGAGTTCCTGCTCCGTCACCACGAGCGCACCGGCGTCGCGGCGGCGCTGGCGATGGCCGAGGCGACCTGCGAGGCGATGGCCCGCGGGGGCATGTACGACCAGCTCGGCGGCGGCTTCGCCCGGTACAGCGTGGACGCGACCTGGACGGTGCCGCACTTCGAGAAGATGCTCTACGACAACGCGCTGCTGATCGGCGTCTACACGCACCTGTGGCGGCTGACCGGCTCCGCCCTGGCCCGCCGGGTGGCCGAAGAGACCTGTGATTTCGTCGTGCGCGAACTGCGCACCGCCGAGGGCGGCCTGTCGGCCTCCCTCGACGCGGACAGCGACGGCGCCGAGGGCGTCTACTACGTGTGGACCCCGGCCGAGCTCGGCGAGATCCTGGGCGAGGACGACGGCGCGTTCGCGGCCCGAGCGTTCGACGTCACCGAGCGCGGGCACGCTTCGAGCACGGCACGTCGGTCCTGCAGCGTCGCACCGAGCCCCGACTCCGGGACACGAGGCCGGCCTGCGTCTCGCCCATCCGCGGCGTCTCCGGAATTTCGCCTGAAGAGCGACTTGACCGGATTCGCGGCGTGCTGCTGACCGCCCGTGGCGGCCGGACCCGGCCGGCCAGGGATGACAAGGTGGTCGCGGCCTGGAACGGCATGGCGATCGGGGCGCTGGCCGAGGCCGGGGTGCTCTTCGCCCGGCCCGATCTCGTCGCCGCGGCCGAGGACGCGGCCGAGCTGCTGGTCTCCTTGCACTACTCGGCGGGCCGGATCGTCAGGACCTCACGGGATGGGGTGGCCGGGCCGAGCGCAGGGCTGCTCGAGGACTACGCCTGCGTGGCGGCCGGGCTGCTGGAGCTGGCCGGGGTGAGCGGCGGGGACCGCTGGGTGGAGGTCGCGGGCGCGCTGCTCGACACGGTGCTGACCGCGTTCGGCGACGGGAACGGCGGCTTCTACGACACCGCCGAGGACGGCGAGCGGCTGATCTTCCGGCCCGCCGACCCGACCGACAACGCGACCCCGTCCGGCGCCTTCGCGGCGGCCGACGCGCTGCTCAGCTACGGAGCGCTGACCGGCGAGGCCAGGTACACGGACGCGGCCGTCGCGGCGCTGCGGGTGCTGCCGCCGATCGCGGACCGCTACCCCGGGCCGGCGGCATGGGCCTGTCGGCCGCCGAGGCGCTGCTGTCCGGGCCGGCCGAGATCGCGGTCGTCGGCCCCGACGACGACCCGCGCACCGCCGACCTGCTGCGCGCCGCGCTGCACCTGGCCCCGCCCGGCGCGGTCTTCGCCCTCGGCTCGGGTGCGGGCCCGGCTGACGACGGCGATTCCGCTGCTGGCCGGCCGTTCCCTGGTCTCCGGCGCGCCGACGGCTTACGTTTGCCGTGGTTTCACCTGCCTGGCACCGGTAACAACATTGGATGCATTGCGTGAAGCTTTGCTGGCAAGGTAGACGAGTGTCCGATTTGGTGCGGCACAGTGGCTGTGTGCAGCTGACCGAGGGGAGTCGTCGCATCGCGCGGTCAATCAGGCGCGGCGGTCGGCGGCGGACGCTGTCGGCAGGCGTCGCCGTCCTCGCGGCGGCCGGCACGCTCACCGGGGTGCTCGTCGCGGTGGCTCAGCGCGGCGCCGCCAGGTCAGCTGGGCGCGGCCGACGCGGCCAGAGGCTGGCGGCTTCCTCGGCCATTCGGCCTGCCGGCGGTCCGGCCGTCTACCGGGTCCTCGCCGGTGGCGCCCGGGCTGACCATGGGGACACGAGCGCGCGGCTGCTCGCGGTCCCGACCGCCCGCTCGGCGGCGGCTGAGCCGCGCGTCGCGCCGCTGCGCCGGACCATCCAGGCGGACCTGCTGATCGTGGCGCCGTTCTCGTTGCGCGCGAGCCTGGCGGCCGCGGTCGACCGGATACCCGGGGTGGTCGCGACCGAGCGGATCGAGGCGGTGCGCATGTCCGTCAACGGGAGCTCGACCGCGGTGCTCGGCGTCGACCCGTCGGTGTTCCGCGAGTTCGCCGCGCGGCCGACCGGTGCGTCGAACGCGCTCTGGCGGGGCGTGGCCGGCGGCGGGATCGCGGTCTCGTACACGATGGGCACGCAGGACAAGATCCCGCTCGGCGGGACGGTCACCGCGGTCGGGCGGACCACGCAGAAGCTCCAGGTGGCGGCGTTCGGCACGCTGGGCATCGGCGGGGTCAACGCCGTGGTCTCGGACGCGACCGCGCGCAAGCTCGGCGCCCCGGCCGACAACGCGATCGTGGTCAGCGTCGCGCCAGCCGACTTCACCGCCGCCGCGGCCGCCGCGGGACGGCTGATCCCCAAGGGGGCCGGCGTCGAGCAGCTCGTCTCGCTGCTCAGCACCGGGGCCGACAGCGATAGCCGGCCGGGCGGGCGCCGGGCAGGCGAATGAGTCAGCGGTACCGCAGACCGCGCTCGAGGCCATGCTGCAGGCCGCGATGAGCCGGCGGGGCATGCCCTACGTCTGGGGCGCGGCCGGGCCCGGCATCCTTTGACTGCTCGGGGCTCGTGCAGTGGTCGTTCGCGCCAGGCCGGCCTGGTCATGCCGCGGGTCGCGGCCGACCAGGCGCTGCACCGGCCCGGCCGTCCCTGTGAGCCAGCTCCAGCCTGGTGACCTGCTCTTTTATCACACCGATCCGACGGCTCCGAGCTACATCTCGCACGTCGCCATCTACCTCGGCAACGGGTGGATGATCCAGGCGCCGGAGCCGGGCATGGACGTCGAGGTGGTCCCGGCCGACTTCGGCACTGAATTCGCGGCGCCGTCAGGGTCAACCCGGCCCAGGCCGCCGCCGTAGCCGCCCGCGTCGCCTAACCCGCCCGCGTCGCCCGCCCAGCGCGGCCATCACTTCCCACCACCTAGGTCCGTTGCGCTGCCGCGGGCCGACTTCCGGCCTGCTTACAGGTGGGGATTGACCGGGGTCGACTGGGGTGTAAGCATAATTACATGAGTACCGACATACAGGCATGGTTCGCCGGGCGGCTGCCGGATGACTGGTTCACCGGGCCAGCCGAGGTCATCGCCGATCGCGAGGAGATCACCGTCGTCGGGACGCTGCCCGCGCCCGAGGCGGTCAGCAGCGACACGGACGTCGCTGAGGCTATCCGGGCGGCGGCCGAGGGCCGGATCAGGCGGTTCCGCGAGCAGACCAGGGATCAGCGGATCGAGATCGCGCGCGAGGCCGAGCAGCGGTTCCGCCGCAAGGTCGCCTGGGGGGCGCGCTGCGCCGGCCACGATGAGATGTTCACGACCCTGTCCGTCCCGGTGATGACCAGGCTGCGCCAGTCGGAGCGGCGCGTGCTCGACACCCTGGTGGACGCGGGCGTGGCCCGCAGCCGGTCCGACGCCCTTGCCTGGTGCGTCCGGCTGACGGGCGAGCACGCCGACAGCTGGCTGGCCGAGCTCCGCGATGCGCTCCGCCGGGTCGAGGAAGTGCGCTCCCAGGGGCCGGCCGGCTCCGGGGCAGTAACCTCAGCAGATAACAGCCGCCCCTGCAGTAAAAGGGCATGTCAGGACCGGCCGGTCGGATACCGTGGCACAGGGACTTTGCACTCTGGCGCTCCGGCGAGGAAGGTCGGTCATGGGATACCGCGACCTGGTGTACCGGCTGTACGAGCAAAGACTCGAATCCTCCCTGGCAGGTAAGACAATGCCCCGCCACGTCGGCGTTATGACCGACGGTAACCGGCGCTGGGCCAGGTCGGCCGGGCACACCGACGTCAGCAAGGGGCACCGGAAGGGCGCCGACAAGATCTTCGAGTTGCTGCAGTGGTGCAAGCAGGCCGGTGTCGAAGTGGTAACGCTCTGGTTGCTGTCCACCGACAATCTCAGCCGCCCGCAGGAGGAGCTCGGCCCGCTGCTCACGATCATCGAGGACACCGTCACCGGCTTGGTCGAGGAGGGCTGGCACCTGAACGCGGTGGGCGCGCTTGACCTGCTGCCCGACCACACCGCCCGGGTGCTCAAGGACGCCGGCGAGGCGACCGCGGGCAACCCCGGCCTGCTGGTGAACATCGCGGTCGGCTACGGCGGACGGCGCGAGATCGCCGACGCGGTCCGGTCGCTGCTGATCGAGCACGCGAGCAGGGGCACCACCATCGAGCAGCTGGCCGAGGTCCTGGACGTCGAGCACATCGCCGAGCACCTGTACACGGCCGGCCAGCCCGATCCCGACCTGGTGATCAGGACCAGCGGCGAGCAGCGGCTCGGCGGGTTCCTGCTGTGGCAATCGACACACTCGGAGTTCTACTTCTGCGACGCGTACTGGCCGGCCTTCCGCAAAGTGGACTTCCTGCGGGCTCTGCGCTCCTACTCCGAACGTAACCGTAGGTTCGGCGCCTAGCCAGGCGACTGTCGTCCCCCGGGGGACGGACTTCCTGCATGTGGGGGCTCCCGCCCCCCCATTCCCCCTGGCCCCCGTCCCCCCCGAGGCGCGCCCGATGGCAAAAAACGCCATCTTATCGGGCGCGCAATATGTCGCCACGACCACTTTTCTCCCAGGTAGATCGCGGGTACCTTCAGTAGTGGCGGGCGGCTCCCCAGGCCGCCCCCCGCGGGAGGCCCCCTGTTGCCGTTGCGTGCGACGAGAGGGCCGGCGCGGCCCTCTGCAGGTGGGCAGCCCCGGTCCGTCCGACACGTTTGCTCCCCGGATGGCCGGGGATCGGCGTGTCCTGTCCGCGGCGTCGGTCATCGCCACCGATGCCCAGGGGAGTTTGCGTGGCCAACTCTGATCACCGTCGTACGTACGTCCTCGACACGAGCGTCCTGCTCGCTGACCCGTCTGCGTTCACGCGATTCGAAGAGCATCACGTGGTACTGCCGGTCGTGGTCATCACCGAGCTCGAAGCGAAACGTCACCATCCTGAGTTGGGCTACTTCGCCCGCCAGGCTCTGCGGTACTTCGACGACCTCCGCCTCAAGTACGGCCGCCTAGACGCCGAGATTCAAGTCGGCGAGGTTGGCGGCACCGCCCGGGTGGAGCTCAACCACATCGATTCGCAGGTCCTCCCGGCCGGGTTCCGGCTCGGGGACAACGACACGCGGATCCTGTCGGTGGCTAAAGCTCTCGCCAATGAGGGCAACGACGTGGTCCTTGTCAGCAAGGACCTGCCGTTGCGGATCAAGGCGGCCGCGGTTGGGCTTGATGCGCAGGAGTACCGCGCGGAACTGCCGGTTGACTCCGGCTGGACCGGGATGGCCGAGCTGAGCGTCACCTCGGCCGACGTTGAGGAATTGTACGAACACGGCACGCTCGATTGCGAAGCAGCCCGCGAGCTGCCCTGTCACACCGGACTTGTGCTGCACACCGGCAGCGCGAGCGCCCTCGCCAGGGTCCGGGCCGACAAGCAGATCCAGCTGGTGCGGGGTGATCGCGAGGCGTTCTCCCTGCATGGCCGCTCGGCCGAGCAGCGCATCGCGCTTGACCTGCTGCTCGACCCGGAGATCGGGATCGTCAGCATGGGCGGCCGGGCCGGCACCGGCAAGTCCGCCCTGGCGCTCTGCGCTGGTCTCGAGGCGGTGATGGAGCGCCGCCAGCACCGCAAGGTCATCGTCTTCCGCCCGCTTTACGCGGTCGGCGGCCAGGACCTCGGCTACCTGCCGGGCTCCGAGTCGGAGAAGATGGGGCCCTGGGGGCAGGCGGTCTACGACACGCTCGGCTCGGTCACCACCCAGGAGGTGATCGACGAGCTCATCGCGCGCGACATGCTCGAGGTGCTGCCGCTCACGCACATCAGGGGCCGGTCATTGCACGACGCGTTCGTCATCGTGGACGAGGCCCAGTCGCTGGAGCGCGGCGTGCTGCTCACCGTGCTCTCCAGGATCGGCACCGGATCCCGGGTCGTGCTCACCCACGACATCGCCCAGCGCGACAACCTGCGGGTCGGCCGGCACGACGGCGTGATCGCGGTGATCGAGAAGCTCAAGGGTCACCCGCTGTTCGCGCACGTGACCCTGACCCGTTCGGAGCGCTCCGCGATCGCCGCTCTCGTCACCGATCTCCTGGAGGATGTGAGCCTCTAACCCAGGATGGGGTCTCCCCGCGGGTTGGGCGGGGAGGCCCCCAGGGGGTTTGGGGGGCGGGTGCCCCCCAATCGGGGCGGTCACCGGGGGGTCGTCCCCCGGGGGGAGCACAGCGCGTTCGGGCACGTAAGAGTGAGCCCGGACGCGCACTTGGCTTTGTGCGGCACTGCCGTGGCGGCCGAGTCCCCGCTTCCTATCAGTTCTGACCATGCCCATTCATCTTCCTATCACTTTTGACTAGGACAAATCATACTAAAAAGGACATCAAAATGGTTAGAACTGATAGGAAGGTAAAAGAAAGTGGTCAGAACTGATAGGAAGCTGACAGATTCGGGGGAAGCAGGCCGTTGCGGGTGGGGTGCTGTGGCTTAGTGCGCGACACGTCGCACCTGGGAGTAGGAGTGGGAGTGGGAGTGGGGAGGGGTGAGCAGGCGCTCGTAGCCGGATCGGCCCCAGTGAGCCCAACGCGAGCGTGGCTTCCGCGGATCAGCCGCCGGCCGAACGGAAATCTCGGGGCAGGCGTTTTCGCCCGGCTGGCATGGCGGTGCCGTCTAAACTGCATGGCGTGACCGGCGTCATAGGCAAAGATCAAAACCGTGACCCCCTGAACCCAGGGGCGGGCTCTTCCCGTGCCTCCGGCGCGGAGGCCGCCCGCCATGCTGGGGGCCAGCGGGAACGGGACGCGGATACCCCGCCCGCGGGGAGGCACCGGAGTCCTCTGGGGCAAGCTCCGCAGGGGTTCTCCGGCGAGGGGACAGCCACCCTTCCGGCGGTGTCTGTGGTTATGCCGGTCCGCAATGAGGAGCGGCACCTGGCGGATTCCGTCGCCGCCGTGCTTGAGCAGGAGTACCCGGGCGGGTTCGAGCTGGTGCTGGCCGTCGGCCCGTCCAAGGACCGCACCGAGGCGATCGCCCGCGACCTGGCCGCCGCCGACACCCGGATCACGGTCGTGCCCAACCCCTCGGGCCAGATCGCCTCGGCCATGAACGCCGCGGTCAAGACGGCGCGGCACCCCATCATCACCCGCATCGACGGGCACGCGCTGCTGCCCGACGGTTATCTCCGCACCGCCGTTCGCACGCTGCTCGAGACCGGTGCCGCCGACGTCGGCGGCGTGATGGCGGCCGAGGGAATCACCCCGTTCCAGCAGGCGGTCGCCTGGGCGATGACCTCGCCGGCCGGCATGGGAGCCGCCGCCAACCACACCGGCGGCGAGGCCGGCCCGGCCGACACCGTCTACCTGGGGGTCTACCGCCGGGACGCGATCGAGCAGGTCGGCGGGTACGACGAGAGCATGCTGATCGCCGAGGACTGGGAGCTGAACTACCGGATCAGGGCGGCGGGGCACCTCATCTGGTTCACCCCCGACCTGCGGGTCACCTACCGGCCGCGGGCCAGCCTGGGCGCCCTGGCCAAGCAGCACTTCCGCTACGGGCGCTGGCGGCGGGTGGTAGCGCGCCGTTACCCGGAGACGGTGAACCCGCGGTACCTGGCGGCGCCCATCGCGACCGCGCTCAATGCCGCCGGACTGGCCCTCGGGGTCGCCGGGCTCATCGGAGCGGCTGCCGGGGCACCCGCGTTCGTTCCATACCTGTGTTTTGGTTTTGTTATCCCGCTGGTCTACCTGGCCGGGGTCACCGGGGCGGCCGCGGTATTGGGCGGCGAGCTGTCCGCCGGGGCGCGGGCCCGGGCGCCGCTGGTGCTCGCGGCGATGCACATGTCGTGGGGCGCCGGGTTCCTGACGAGCCCCCGGCGGCTGGCTGTATTTGCCCCCGGGGGACAGACTCCTCGCATGGGGGGCTCCTCCGCGCCCCCCATCCCCCCTGGCCCCCGGTGACCCCGGTGATCCCGGGGCAAGCAGAGCGGCCGAGGGGTGACCCCGTCGGCCGTAGAATGCGGCAATGGGTTTCGATCTCGGCGCTGAACTCGCGGCCGTGCGCGGCCAGGGCTACGAACTGCACGGCAAGTACCTGAACCCGCAGCTGCCACGCACGCTGCGCACCATCGGCTTTGACAAGGACTACGTCCGCGGCGAGGGTGCCTACCTCTACGACGCCGAGGGAAACGCCTACGCCGACTTCCTCGCCGGGTTCGGGGTGTTCGCCGCCGGACGGTCCCATCCGGTGATCAAGAAGGCGCTGCAGGACGCCCTCGACATGGACTTCGCCGCCTGGACCCAGTTCGACTGCCAGCCGATCTCGGGGCTGCTGGCGCAGCGGCTGCTGGCCAAGGCGCCCGGCCTTGACCGGGTGTTCTTCTGCAGCAGCGGCACCGAGGCGGTCGAGTCGGCGCTCAAGTTCGCCCGGCACTCGACCGGCAAGGGCCGCATCATCTACGCCCATCACGGGTTCCACGGGCTTACCGCGGGCTCGCTGTCGGTGAACGGAGCCGAAGAGTTCAGGCGCGGCTTCGGGCCGCTGCTGCCGGGGGTGGAGATCCCGCTCGGCGACCTCGACGCCCTCGAGGCCGAGCTGCGCCGGGGCGATGTGGCGGCGATGATCATCGAGCCGGTGCAGGGCCACGGCGTGCTGATGACGCCGGCCGGCTTCCTCCCGGCGGCGAAGGCACTGCTGCACAAGCATGGCGCGCTGCTGATCTGCGACGAGGTGCAGTCGGGGATCGGCCGCACCGGCAAGTTCTTCTCCTACCAGTACGACGATGTCCAGCCGGACATCGTCACCGTGGCCAAGGCGCTGTCCGGCGGGTACGTGCCGGTAGGCGCGATGCTCACCACGGACAAGATCTACTCCTCGGTCTACTCCTCGATGGACAAGCTCATGGTCCACTCGACCACCTACAAGGGCGGGCCGCTGGCCATGGCCGCCGGGCTGGCCTCGCTGGCCGTCATCGATGACGAGGGCCTGGTGGAGAACGCCGCCCGGCGGGGCACCGAGCTGATGCGGGGTCTTGAGGGGCTGCAGGCCAAGTACGACCTGATCGCCGACGTGCGCGGGCGCGGGCTCATCATCGGCATCGAGTTCGGCCGGCCGTCGGGGATGAAGGCCCGGGCCGGGTGGGCGATGCTGCAGAAGGCGCGGGTCGGCCTGTTCGCGCAGATGGTCGTCGTGGCGCTGTTCCAGCGGCACCGGATCCTCACCCAGGTCTCCGGCGACCACATGGAAGTGATCAAGCTGATCCCGCCCCTGATGATCGGCGACGGCGAGGTCAAGCTGTTCCTCGACGGCCTGGCTGACGTGCTCGAGGACGCCTCCAAGGGATCGGGCCTGATGTGGGACTTCGGCCGGACCCTGATCAAGCAGGCGGTTCGGGCCTGAGCAGGGCCTCCGCCACGGGCAGGTCGGACGGGTACGTGACCTTGATGTTGCGCTCGCTGCCAGCCACGATGTGGACCGGGACATCGGGCAGGTAACGGAGGACCACGCCGCAGTCGTCGGTCGGGGTGAAGTCCGGGTCGGCGGCGGCCAGGGCGTGGGCTCGGGCGATGACCTCCAGCCGGAAGCACTGAGGGGTCTGGGCGCGGTACAGGGTCTCGCGCGGGGGCACGTCCGCTATGACGCGGTCCGTGACGACCAGGATCGTGTCCGAGGTGGGGACCGCGGTGCCGACCGCGTCGTGCTCGCGCAGGGCGGCCGCGCAATCGGCGATTATCCGCTGGGTGACCAGGGGGCGGGCGGCGTCGTGGAGGAGGACGCCGGTCGTCGCCTCGGGCGAGCGGGCGGATATGTAGCCCAGGGCATTGCGGACCGAGTGGGACCGGGTGGCGCCGCCCTCGATGATGGCGCTGACCTGGGCGCCGACCAGTCGCCGGGCTTCCTCGTGGTAGCTGAGGGGCATGACCAGCACGACCTCGTCGATGGCGGGCGCCTGGGCGAACGCGGCCACGCAGTGCTCCACCAGCGTCTTGCCCGCCAGGGTGAGCAGTTGCTTGGGACGCGGCGCGCCGAACCGGGTGCCCACGCCGCCACCCAGCACCACAGCCACCATTCGCGTCACCGTTGTCACATCCGGGACTTTACCTCCGCGTGTCCCGGCGTGGATATCCACGACAGCGATTAGGCGCGCGAGTACCCTGGGGAAACGTCATGCCCGGTGTGCAGGGAGAAATGTGCATGGCAGCTGAGCGGATTGCCGCGAACCGACGTCCCGTCGGTCTTGTGGTGCGCCTGGCGATCGCGTACCGGATACCGCCGGTGGCGATGGCCAGGATCTCCCTGGGGTTCGCGGTGATCGCGGCGGTCTGGCTCTCACTTGGCTCGGCCCGTGCCGACGGGGTCGCGCTGGCCGCGGCGATCGCCGTCTTCGTCGCGCTGCACGCGGGGCGGGTCCTCGGGCAGGAGTCGGCCGCGCCCGTGGTGGAATGGGGCCTGACCGCCTGCGCCCTGCTGGCCGAGCTTTTCGTCTACGCCGGGATGGCCGCCGGGGTCGGCCTGCGCGCCGTCAGCGCCGCCCCGTCAGGGCCGGCCGGGCAGGCGCTGGGCGGCACGTTCGTGGCCGGGCTGGGCGGCGTCGGAACCATCGGGATCTGGCGGCTCGCGGTCATCGCGGTCATGCTCACGATGCTGGTGCCGATGGTTAACCTCTGCCTGCACGGTCCGGCCGCCGCCGGTTCGGGCGCGCCTGCGGGGGTGCGGGTTTTCGGCCCGCCGGGCGATGTGCGGTTGCCACTGGCGGTGGCCGCGGTCCTGCTGGCCGGCGTCAGGGCGGGCTTCCTGGTGGTGCTGGTGCTCGGGGTGGCCGCGCTGGGCGCCACGATCGTCGAGGCCACCCGGCCGGGCTGGCGTCCCATTGAGGTCCGCGCGTACCGGGGGGATGGCCGCGTCTCGGTGTGGATCGGCCGGTTCGTGGGCGGCCGGATCCCTCCGTGGGCCCCGCTGTTCGTCGGGCTGCTGGTGACCGGGTCGCTGACGGCGCTGGGACTGCGGAACCTGCCCGGCATCCTGCTGCTCACCCCGGTCGAGGCGATGCTGCTCGCCTCGTTCGCGTCCTGGCATCCGCACGGCGGCCGCGGCGACTGGCTGGTGCCGCCGCTGATACAGGCGGCCGAGTACGTGTTCCTGGCCGAGGCCGGGTTCACCGTCCATGAGTGGCCGCCGTTGACGTTCGCGCTGGTCGCCGCGGCCGGGTTCCGCCATTTGGACCTGGCCTACCGGGCCCGCGGCGGGCTGGCGTCCGGCATCGACCGGCGCGGCCTTGGCTGGGAGGGACGGATGCTCGTGGTGGGCATCGCCGCCGCCACCGGCGGCCTGCTCGTCGTCTGCCCGGCCCTCACCGTCTACCTGTGGTGGCTGAACCTCAGGGACTGGACGGTGGGCTGGGCGGGCAGCGAGTCAGCTCGACATGCCGCCGTCGACCGCTAGCCGCGCCATGTTCAGGGATGCTGCTCGCGGTACTATGCGTTGAATATGGGTGGCGTTCGGCTCGGTGCCGGCTCGGAGTCACCGGCCGCCATGCGTCGCCGCTGGCTGGCCGGAATCTTCGCCTTTTCCGTAGCCTGGGCGGTCTTGGTCGCGGTGTTCAGCTCCGACTCGGTGCACCGGCTCTGGGGCGTGATAGCGGCCTGCGGCTACGCGCTCGCACTGCTGGCCGTGATCGCGATCAGGAACGCGCGCGGCGCGGACGTTGCGCTCGGGCTCGCCTTCGTCGGGGGGCTGATCGCGCCGCTCACCTGGATGGCGGCCAAGGGGCTGGAGCAGCCAGAGGTGTGGGTGGTCGCCCGGTCCGGGACGATGCTGCTCCACCACGGCACCCCGTACACCAGCGCGATGGTGCTCGCGGCGACCCGGAACCCGAACGCCTACAACCCGTACCTGCCGGTCATGGCGCTGTTCGGGCTGCCCCGCGCGCTCTTCGACCTCGGCTTGCTGACCGATCCCAGGATCTGGTTCGGCGTCGTCTTCCTCATCGTTTTCTGGCTCGCGCTCCGTCGCGGGGGCGCGCGGGACCCAGGGCGCTGGACGATCCTGGTCGCGGGAAGCCCGGTGATCGCCTTCGAGCTCGCCGTCGGCGGCACCGATGTGCCGATGGTCGGGTTCCTCTGCCTTGGGTTCGCCCTGCTCTACCACAAGGGCCGTGCCACCTCAGTCAACTTCGCGGTGCTGGCTGGCTTGGCCCTCGGCATCGCCTCGGCGATGAAGGCGACCGCCTGGCCGGCCCTGGTCGTGGCGGCGGTGCTGATCGGTGTCCGGGACGGCAAGAAGGCGGCCTGGGCGTTCGCGGGGACCGCGGTGGGCGTCGTCGCCGTCTGCGTCGGACCGTTCTTGATCATGCACCCCAAGTCCCTGGTCGATAACACGATCAAGTTCCCGCTCGGGCTGGCCAGCGTCACCTCCCAGGCGTCGAGCCCGCTGCTCGGGCACATCATCTCGTCGACCTGGCACGGCGGCGGGCACACGGTCGTCGTCGTGCTCCTGGTGCTGGCCGCGCTCGCGGTCGGGCTGTCGCTGGTGTTCCGCCCGCCGCGCTCGGTGACGCGCGCGGTGATACTGCTGGCCGGGGCGATGACGCTGATGTTCCTGCTTGCCCCGTCCACCCGGTTCGGCTACTTCATCTACCCCGCGACGCTCGCGATCTGGCTGTTCGCCGTGCACGGGGGGGAGATGAAGGGCGACGGCATGGCTAGGCCAGGTCCCGGTGAGCCTGCTGCCAGCTCGCATACCACTGTGCCCACCACTGTCGTTGAGCGGCCAGCGGGATGATGTAGCGCACGGTCTCCGCGTAGTACTGCCGCTGTTTGGGCAGCCGGAGGTTGCGCAGCGTCTGCACGTTGGACACCCGGTCCGCGAGCTTGACCAGGACCGCGTCGTCGGGCGCGTCCGCCAGGCGGCTCAGGTACGCCGCCTTGACCGCCGCGGGTTCGGCCCCTTCGGCCGGCTCCGGCTTGGTCACCCAGCCGACCATCTCCGCCACCCGGCCGCCGAATGCCCGGCGCACATCCTCGATGGTGCACGGGGTGTCCTCCACCACGTCGTGCAGCACGGCCGCCTGGAGGATGCCGGGATCGGTGACGCCGGCCCCGCGCACCAGGACCTCCAGGGCTTCAAGCAGGTGCTCGGCGTAGGGTGCGCCGGTGGGGCGGGTCTGGTCGCCGTGGCAGCGGAGCGCGAACTCCACGGCCTCCGCCACCGCATCGGCGTCGGCCGCGGGCAGCACGCCGCGCAGCTCAGGCTCCGCCTGCTGCCAGGTATGCCAGTTAGTGAAGAGCTCCATAAGGTCAGTGTGGCCCGGTAGAAGGTTTGCGTGGCCCTGAACGGTAGGCGCAGGTTCTTTCTTCTACAGTGAGTCCGTGCGTCTTCGACTGCCAGCCGTGCGAGCCCGGGGGGATAGCGTCTCCCCGGGTGATCCGCCGGGTCCCGACGGCCCTGCCGGGTCAAGCCCGGTGACCGCGGAAGCTGACGCTACCGGGCGGGGCAACGGTCCCGTTCGGAATAAAGGGTGGTGGAATTGGCGCCCGCCGATCGGCGCGGCGCGGACCGTCACCCAGGGGCTCCTTCCGCTTTACCGGTCCTATCAGCAGGCCGCCACGCGTGGCGGGAAGCTGGCGCAGCGGTTGTGGTGGGTCCCCGGGCGGGCGTTCGGGGCGGTTACGATGGCGCCGGCCCTGCTGGCGATCGCGTGGCTGGTGCCGGGGGCCGGGATGCTGCTGGTCGGGCGCCTGCTGCCGGTGGCAATGGTGATCATCTTCGTGCCGCTCGCGCTGGCGCTGTGCTACTTCGCGATGCGGCAGTTGCCGGCCAGCTGGCCGCAGTTCGGCGAGCCGGACCTGAATGGCGAGCCTGACGCGGTTCTTGATGCCTCCGCCGCCGCTGGGTGGCGCGCCGACGTGCCGGCGGGCGCGCTGCTGGCCACGGTCGCGATCGCGGTCGCGTTCGGGGTCTGGCAGGCGCTGCTCCGGTCCGAGCAGGTCTTCGCGGTCGGCGACCCGAGCGTCTACCTGCAGTACGGGTACTGGATCGCCGAGCACGGAACGGTGCGGATACCGACGTCGGCCTCCGCGTTCGGCTCGTCCGGCGGGCTGGTCTTCGCCAGCCCTGGCTTCTACTTGTCCGGCGGGTACCTCACCCCGGCCTTCCTGCCGGGGCTGCCGCTGATGCTCGCCGCCGGGACGTGGCTCTCCGGGCTCGGCGGCGCGCTGATGATGCCCGCGGTGCTCGGCGGCTGCGCGGTGCTGTCGTTCGGCGGCTTGGTGGGACGGCTGGCCGGGCCGCGGTGGGCGCCGGTCGGTGCGCTGGTGCTGGCGGTCTGCCTGCCCGAGCTCTACGTGTCGCGGACGCCGTTCGCCGAGCCGCTGGTACAGGTGCTGCTCTTCGGCGGGCTCTGCCTGTTCATCGACTCGTTCGGGGTGCTTGGCGGCGGGCTAGCGCTGGCCGGGCTGGGCGGGCTCGCGCTCGGGCTGACGGTGCTGGTCTGGATCGGGTCGCTGGGCATCCTGCTGCCCGTCTTCCCGGCGCTCGCCGTGCTGTTCGTCAGGCGGCGGCGCCAGGCGGGACCGCTCGGGCTGGGGCTGTTCGCCGGCATCGCCATCGGGCTGGTGGTGGGGCTGGACCTGGCGCGCTCCTACCTGTCGACGCTGTCGTCGGAGCTGCACCTGTTCGGGCTCTGCGCGGCCGGGTTCGGTGTGATAACGGCCTTGATCGCGCCGCTGGCGTACCCGGGTGTGCGTACCCGGGTGCGGCACGCGTTCGAATGGCGGCTGCGGATCGCGTGGCCCGGGGGCGGGGGGATCTCGCTGCCTTCCCTGAAGTCGGTGGCGCAGTGGCTCGCCGTGGCGCTGCCAGTGCTCGCGCTCATCGCGCTCGCCATCCGGCCGTACCTGCAGACCGTCCGCGGGCAGACCGACCCGACGCTGATCAGGGAGGTCGCCGCGCTGCAGCGCATCGCCCGGCTGCCGGTGGACGGCCGCCGGCAGTACTACGAGCGGAGCTTCGACTGGGTGCTGTGGTACCTCGGCGTGCCCGCCGCGCTGCTGGCCTGTGCTGGGGCGGCGGCGCTGGGGCGGCGTCTGGTGCGGGCGGCGTTCGAGTGGGGCTCGTCGGTGGTGGCGGCGCGGCTCTGGGGGCTGCCGCTGATGATCGTCGCTTGGTCGGTGGCCACCGTGCTCTGGGCCCCGGCCGTGGCCCCGTGGCAGCTGTGGGCCTCGCATCGGCTGGTTCCCGTGGTGTTGCCGGGGCTGGTACTGCTCGGGGTGTGGGCCTCGTCGCGGCTCACCGTGCGGGCGGCGGCGCTCGGCGCGTCCCGCGTGACGGTCGCGCTCGTGGCCTTCTGCTGCGTGCTCGCGCTGGCGATCCCGCCGCTGGTGACGTCGCTCAACCCCGGGCTGGTGGCGCGCGCGTCGGTCGGGCGCTATTCATCCGGGGCGGCCAAGATCGTGAGCCGGGTGAAGCTGCGCGGACCGGGCGCATCATCGACGTACGGCGGCTCGGTCGCGGCGGCCGCCGCGCTGTGCACTGCCATCGGGCCCTCGGCCAGCGTGGTGTTCGTCAACGCCTCGACCGCGGCCGAATTCGCGCCGACCGTGCGCGTGCTGTGCGACCTTCCGGCCGCTTCGATGGCCATGGGGTCGTCGGCCGCGGACGTTGAGCAGGTGGCAACCGCGATCGAGCGGGCTGGGCGGCGGCCGGTGCTGCTCGGCTCGGCGCGGGCGTCGGTGTCGCTGTTCGGGATCGTGCCGCGCCGGGTCGTGTCGCTGCGGACGACCAGGGACGCCGAGGTGCTGACCGGGCCGCCGGCCGGGGTGTGGCCCACGTCGTACGTGGTGTGGATGGCGTCGCCGCTTGCGTAGCACCGCGTCGCTTCCGGGCGGTTCCGGGCGGTTCTGGGCGGCGCTGCGGGGCCTCGGCCTCGTGCGCACCACCGGAGGCTCGCGTGTCTGATTTGCTTCTGTAGGCGGGAGTTCATAGAGTAGAAACATCGCCGCGGGGTGGAGCAGTTCGGTAGCTCGCTGGGCTCATAACCCAGAGGTCGCAGGTTCAAATCCTGCCCCCGCTACCAAGCCTGAAGGCCGGTTCCGAACATGGAACCGGCCTTTTGCTTGTGCGGCGTTAACGGATTTGCGCTGCGCGCCAGGACGCTACCCGGCGGCGCTGTCGCCGTCGAGGGCCGGTTCTGCCGCGGCTACGACGTCGGCCACGATGCAGCTGACATTGTCGGGTCCGCCGCCGTCGATGGCCAACGCGATCAGATCCGCCGCTGCCTGATCGGGATCGCTGACCGTGAGCAGGACGCGCATGAGGGCATCCGCCATTACGACCTGATGCAGGCCGTCGGAGCAGAGCAGATACCGGTCTCCGGGCTGGGCATCGCGCAACTGGAGGTCTGGCTTGAAATCATCCCCGGTCAGCGCCTGCAACAGCAGGAAGCGCTGCGGGTGGGAGGCGACTTCCTCGGCCGTGATCTTGCCGTCGTCCAACAGGGACTGCACCAGCGTGTGGTCCTGGGTGATCTGGAACATCGCGCCGTCACGCACCAGATAGGCCCGCGAGTCGCCGATGTGCACGAGCCCGATCTGCGAGCCTGACCAGAGCAAGGCGGTCAGCGTGGTGCCCATCCAGTCAAGGATGGGTCGGCCTGGACGAGGTCGCTCAGCGCGCTGTTAGCCCGGCGGACCGCGTGATCGAGCGCGTTGAGAAGTTCGCCGGCCGGCACCTGGGTGTCGAGCGGACGCAGCGCCTCGATGACGGCCGCGCTGGCCACCTCGCCGGCGGCGTGGCCGCCCAGTCCATCGGCGACGGCGAGCAGCCTCGGCCCTCCGTACACAGCGTCCTCGTTGTCCTGGCGGTGCAGGCCGATATCGGAGCGCGAGGCGTAGCGGATAGCGAGCTTGCCCTGGGCCTCAGTCATGACGGTGTCCCTTCCGGACAGATAGCCGACGAGGAAGGCAGCGAGCTGACGCCGGGCCGCGGTCTCCGCCTCGATCTGAGCCCAGTACGCGGCCAGTTCCGAGGCGGCCTGCTCGGGCGGCAGCGTGCTCACCGCGCGGATGGAGGCCAGGGGCATGCCCAGGCGGCGCAGCCAGGCGACCAGCCTGGCCTGCTCGAGCTGGGCCGGAGCGTAGTAGCGGTACTGCGTTGCCGGGTCCACCCGGACCGGGCACAACAGGCCCAACTCGTCGTACAGGCGAAGCGCCTTGCGCGAAAGCCGGGACGCCCGGGCGAACGCCCCACTGGTCATCAGCTCCACTAGTGCCCTCCTCATGCCGGGCAGGATGCCCGGCGGAATCAGCCTCGGTCCGGCCCCAGGGGCAAGGTCAAGTCACCGTCGCTTGGGTGATCTGGAAGACGAGCAGTGGGAGGGTCCGGTCCGCTACAGAGCCGGATGGCACTTCCCCGGCCCGGTCCGCCCCCATCGCTTCGTAGAAGCCCGCGGCGTTCGGGTCGGCTTCGATGTGCAGCGAGGTGTAGCCAGCTTCCCTGGCGGAGGCGACGGCATGGTGCCAGAGCCTCCGGCCGAGTCCGCTTCCGATCCGCTCGGGGATTACCCACAGGTTGCCGAGTTCGCCGTTGGGGGGCTCACCGTCAATGCTGTAGAAGCCGACTATCCCGGACGGCGAATGGGCCACCACGATCCGCCGGGTGACCACATCCTCGGCGCGAAACGTCAGCTCAGCGCGACATGCGTCGAGGAACTCCTGGTCATATCCCCAGTAGCCCTTGGATCGCAGGGCAAGCGCGGTGAGCAGATCCGCCTCATCGCCGCGCGCGGCCCGGAATACGATCGCGTCCATGCCTCGATCATGCCCTAGGCGATGCGACCACGACTGGACCTGAGGGCGCACATGGTCTGGCCGGATCGCAGCAGCCGATCTGGCCGCCGGCCGACCAGAAACCGCTCCGCGCGCAGTCCTCGTTAGGAGAAGGCACAACACGGAGGGAACCCAAATGGGAGCGGATTTCACGCCCGTAGCGGTGTCGCGGCACATCGGCGCTCCGGCTAGCGAGATCTTCACGATCCTGACCGACCCGGTTCGGCACGCGGAGCTTGACGGTTCGGAGATGCTGCGCGGGGCGGTCACTACGGAGAGGATCACCGGGATCGGGGATGTCTTCGTGATGCGGATGTACTTCGCGGCGCTCGGCGACTACGAGATGAACAACCACGTCGTCGAATACGAGCCGGACCGGCGGATTGGCTGGGAGCCCGAGGCGGGACGCGGGCACCCAGACGAGGGCGGAGGTCGCTGGGGCCATCGGTGGAGCTACCAGCTCACGCCCGACGGCCCCGGGGCAACCGTGGTAACCGAAATCTACGACTGCTCGCGGGCGCCGGAGGGCAAGCGCCGGGACATGGAAGACGGGGAGGTCTGGATAGAGTCCATGGCCAACACGCTAGAACGCCTCGACACTCTCAGCACTGCCAGGGGCTCGGCAAGCTCAGCACCGTGAAATTTCACTTCTGATCACCCGGAGTGGATGGGAGTATGTTTTCGGTTATGACCGAACGGATCAGTCCACGAGAGTTCCACGAGGCCGATGGCGTCGATGACTGGCGAGTCGTGTTCGGCGGCGCATGCGCGCACTTCAGAACCGGGTCGTTCCGGGCCGGGGTCGCGCTGATCAACGCCATCGGCGAGCTGGCCGACGCAGCCAATCATCATCCCGATGTTGACCTGCGGTACCCGGGCGTCAGCGTGCGGCTTGTGACGCACGAGGTCGGCGGCCTGAGCTCCCGCGACATCGACCTTGCCCGGCAGATTTCGGCCGCGGCACGCGACCTCGGCGTGGCCGCGGACCCGGGCGCCGTGCAGACGGTGCAGGTCGCGATAGACGCGGTGCAGCGCGACCGGGTGATGCCCTTCTGGCGTGCGGTGCTCGACTACAAGGCCGTAGGCGACGAAGACCTCGACGACCCGCACGGAAGCGGGCCGTCCTTCTGGTTCCAGGAAATCGACGAGGCGCAGCCGGGGCGTAACCGGTTCCACGTAGACGTCTCCGTGCCGCATGACCAGGCGGAGGCGCGAATCGCGGCGGCCGTCGCGGCCGGCGGGCGTCTGGTCAGCGACGAGAACGCGCCTGCCTGGTGGACACTGGCAGACGCCGACGGCAACGAGGCCGACGTCACCACCTGGCAGGGCCGCGAGTAGCCGGGACGGCCCCGCCCCGTGACTGATTTGGTTCCGGCAGCGCTTGCCCCTACAGTGGTGTCAACGCCGCGGGGTGGAGCAGTTCGGTAGCTCGCTGGGCTCATAACCCAGAGGTCGTAGGTTCAAATCCTGCCCCCGCTACCAAAGTGAGGGCCGGTTCCCCACCAGGGAACCGGCCCTTATGGGTTTCCGGGTTAGGGGCCTGCCTGGGCCTTCGGACGCAGCGCAGCGCAGTGTGCTCCCAGGCCTGTTGCGGCGGAATCTCATCCATTGAGGGCGATGCCGGGGCCGTAGGTTGAAGCGTATCGTGCGCGGCAGAGATCACGCGGCAAGCGGCCCAGCCGGGCCAGGCGGCGTGAAAGAGGAGCCACGATGAGTGAAGTCACCGAGCAGCAGCTTGAGGACATGGAAGCATTGTTCGTCCAGACCGCGGCGAGCATGACCAGCGACCATGGAAAAATCACACTGCATGGCCTGTCGCCGTCGACGCTTTACTTCGCCGATCGTCCTCAGCGCGACGTCGGTCACATGACGTCTGATGCCTTCGTGGCCAACTGGGCAGCAGGGAGCAACAGCTTCGCGGACAATCCCCCGAACGCCGTCCTGTCGTTCGCGGAGCCGGGCGACCGGCTCCCCGAGGATGCGGTCGTGGTCATCCAGGATCCGCACCTGGACGGAGACGCGCTCACGTACAGCATCAAGCTCCTCGACGGCACCGTGCCGGCCGCCACCGGGCCGTGCGCGCTGTTCATCGACCCCTTCGGGCGTCCCCTGTCACCGGTCTCCGCAGCCGGAATGCACCGGCGCGAGCGTCGCCGGATGCGCTGAGAGCCAAGTTGAGGGCCCGTTCTCGCAAAGGGAACGGGTCCTCTTTCTGTGTTCCGTAACGGGCTCATCGGTTTCCGTACGACTTGGTGATCTTGAAGCGGTAGAGGACGGCCTCCTCATCGGCCATCGCGGTATTAGGTACCTCACGCGAGCCTTCGAAGTAGCCTGGTCCGGTGATCGTCTGGCTCAACGGCACGTTCGGCGCGGGGAAGACCACGACGGCCGCGGAACTCGTCACACTCGTTCCCGGCAGCCGCCTGTTCGACCCGGAAACCGTTGGCTGCATGCTGAGGTCCAACCTGGCCGATCAATGGCCCGGTGACTTCCAGCATTGGCCGCCCTGGCGCTCACTGGTCGCCGCCACGATGGCCGAGCTGACCGCCTACACCAGCCAGCACCTGATCGCGCCGCAAACTGTGCTGACGGAGCGGTACCTGGCGGAGATCACCGCGCCCCTGCGCGCAGCGGGGATCGACGTTTTCCACGTCCTTCTCGACGCGCGGGAGCCGGCCCTGCGCAGCCGGATCGAAGCCTCCGAGGAGGCCGTTGAGTGGCGGCTTGATCACCTGGCCGAATATCGGGCTGCGCGCCCCTGGCTGCAAGAGGCGGCCGACCTCGTCGTGGACACCACCGAGCTGCCCGCGGCTGGCGCAGCTGCCCGTGTCGCTGGTGCTCTCCCGCAGCCATTGTCCCTGCGGCGCCCGGATCCGACGTGGGTGACGGCGCCCGGCCGGCCCTCGTCGGTGACTTAGGGCGAAACCTGTACGCCTAGCGGGACTATTTGTCGGTGTATAGCCATTTTGTCCCGTACAAGTTACGCCCTATGTCGGCGATGACGCCGAGTATGCGTGCCCGCGGGGAGCGTCAACGGGGGGCCGGGTCCACGATCAGCAGGGTCTTGGCGATGGCCTGCCTGGCCTCGATCGCCGCGTGGGCGCGCGCGGCCTCGGTGAGCGGGAAGGTCTGGCCGATGAGCGGGCGGACCTTCCCGGACAGGACGTCGGGGAGGATCTGGCGGGCCAGGTCGGCGCGTTCGCCTGGCGGCCCCTGCAGGTCGGCGATGCCGGTAACCGCTATGCCCCGCCGCTTGGCGTCATCACGGTCGATCGCGGTGAAGGATCCGCTGGGCCCGCCGTGGGCGGAGAAACGGCCGCCACCGGCCATGATGGCGTAGGCGTCGCGGCCGAGCTGCCCGCCGACCCCGTCGAGCACCACCGCGGGGCCAGTGCCTGCGGTGACATCCAGGATCTCGGTGGTCCACCCCGGCTGGCCATAGTCGACCACGACATCGGCCCCGGCCTCGCGCACCGCGTCCACCTTGGCTTTCCCGCGAGCCGCGCCGATGACCCGCGCACCGCGTGCTCGCAGCAGCTGAACGAGGAGGATGCCCATCCCGCCGGCGGCACCGAGCACGAGGACATGTTCGCCCGGATGGACGTCGACGACCCTGACGACGCGCAGGGCCGTCGGCCCGTCGTGGATGACCGCCGCGGCCTTGAGCGGGTCGAGGCCGTCGGGCACCAGGACCGTGTCGGCGAGCTGAACGATGGCCTGCTCGGCGTAGCCGCCACCGCCGCCCGGCCCGCCGGTATGAGCGATCACCGGCCGTCCCGCCCAGCTGCCGTCCACGCCGGCGCCGACGCTGATCACCGTCCCGGTTACCCCGTTCCCGGGGACGTAGGGCGGCTGGATCGGGAAGACATTCGTGCCGCGTCCGGACCGGATCAACGCGTCGAGGAACATCACGTCGCTCGCGGTCACGGCGACGACCAGTTCGCCCGGGCCGGCCACGGGATCGGGTACGTCGGCGGGGACGAGCACTTCCGGCCCGCCGAAGCGGGACACCTCGATGACGCGCACGGGGTCAGGCCACGTTCGGCTGGGCGTTGTCAGCCGCGGCATCGCGGGTCTGCAGGCCGGGATTATCGGGATCGACGTTGTAGGCGATGACCCGCCGCGGGTGGATGCGGATGATCTCCGCGGCCAGGTGGCCGTCGGCCGTGGCGGGACTCAGGACGGCTTCGGCGGTGCCGCGGATCTCCAGGAAGTGGGCGCCTTCCATGCTGTCCTCGGTCACCTCGTCGACGACGAAGCCGACGAGGGGGTTGACCGCGATGTTGCGGTACTTGGCGCTGCGGGCCATATTGAACCCGGCGATGTCGATCGCCTGCAGGGCGGCGTTCCAGGTGAACCCGAGCGGCTTCACCTGAGGCGTTCCGTCGGGGCCGATGGTCGCCAGGTAACCTCGGGGCTGTCGGGTGAGGAACCGCTGCTCGGCGTCGGTGAGTATCATGTGCCTAACGCTAGGACCTCAAGTAATGTTGAGGTCAAGCCCAAGTCCGAGGTCAACTCCATGTCCGAGGTCAAGCCCCGCGTCCGAGGTGCTGCCCATGCCGAAGCCATCAGCCGTACCGGGAGCAGCACTCATACCGGGCGAGCTCACCGTCGGCGAGGTCGCCGGGCGCAGCGGCGTTGCCGTTTCCGCCCTGCACTTCTACGAGGCGCAGGGCCTGATCTCAAGCCGGCGGACCGCGGGCAATCAGCGCCGGTACCCGCGCGAAGTGCTCCGCCGGGTCGCCTTCATCCGCGCCTCGCAGGGCGTCGGTATCCCGCTCCGCCGGATCAAGGCCGCGCTTGACCAGCTGCCCGGCGGCCGCACCCCGACCCGCGGGGACTGGGAGCGCCTGTCGGAGGCCTGGCGCGACGACCTCGACGACCAGATCGCCCGGCTGCAGCGGCTGCGCGACAACCTGACCGGCTGCATCGGCTGCGGGTGCCTTTCCCTGGGCCTGTGCAAACTGGTCAATCCCGACGACATTCTCGGCCGCCAGGGACCCGGGCCCAGAAACCTCTGAGCTCCGGCCGAACTCGCGCGCACCCCACCGTGGTGCCCGCGGGCGGCTCAGGGATCAGCCACGGTCCGTTCCCCATGAGGATTTTGGCCTTAGGTACCGCTGGCCGATGAGAACGCATCGGTCGCGCAGTCTCAGCATGCAGAAGGCACAGGCCGGGCAGGACGGAAACAAGGAGGCAATGGGTCATGTCAGGTACAGCGAAGCCGAAGATCGTCTCGGCCGCCGAGTGGCAGCAAGCTCGCGACGAACTGCTCAAGGCGGAGAAGGAAGCCACCAGGACGCTGGACGCGCTGGCCGCCCAGCGGCGCCGGCTGCCGATGGTCAAGTTCGATAGCTACACGTTCCAGACCGCGGACGGCACCACCACGCTGCGCGACCTGTTCGGCGATCACGTGCAGCTCGCCGTCTACCAGTTCATGGACAACGGCCCGGACGAGTTCTGCCCGGGCTGCACCTGGTTCACCAAGAACGTCGTCAACCTGGACGGCCTGGCCGAGAACGGCGTCGCGTGGGCGACCGTCTCCAACATGCCGATCGCCCAGATCGAGGCGTACAAGGCGAAGATGGGCTGGACGATGCCGTTCGTGTCGTCGCGCGGCACGTCGTTCGCGGATGACTGCGGTACCGAGGGGTACTTCGGATTCAGCATGTTCTTCCGCGACGGGGCGGACGTCTATCAGACCTACTTCACCAAGGCCCGCGGCGTTGACCGGCTGCTGTTCGCCAACAACATCCTTGACCTGGCCCCGTATGGACGGCAGGAGGAGTGGGAGGACTCGCCGGCAGGCTGGCCGCAGAATCCCACCTACGGCTGACAAGCCCGCTGGCCCCTCCCCGGGGGGAATGGGGGGCGGGAGCCCCCCATGCGGGAAGCACCGCGGCGAATCCGCCGGGAGGAATGTCATGTCATGTATCTGTGTTCAAGCGGGCGTGAAGAACATCGGTTTTCTCTCGTTCGGGCACTGGTCGGCGGCGCCGGGTTCGCAGGTGCGGTCGGCGTCCGACTCGCTGCTGCAGTCGATCGAGCTGGCGGTCGCCGCCGAGGAGCTCGGGGCGGACGGCGCGTACTTCCGCGTGCATCACTTCGCGCAGCAGCTGGGCTCACCGTTCCCGCTGCTCGCGGCGGCCGGCGCGAAGACCAGCAAGATCGAGATCGGCACGGCCGTGATCGATATGCGCTACGAGAATCCGCTGTATATGGCGGAGGACGCGGGCGCGGCCGACCTCATCGCGGGCGGCCGCCTGCAGCTCGGCATCAGCCGCGGCTCACCCGAGCAGGTGATCGACGGCTGGCGGTACTTCGGCTACCAGCCGACCGAGGGCAAGACCGACGCCGACATGGCCCGCGACCACACCGAGGTGCTGCTTCAGGTGCTGAAGGGCGAGGGCTTCGCCCAGCCCAACCCCAGGCCGATGTTCAGCAACCCGCCCGGCCTGCTACGGGTCGAGCCCTACTCGGCGGGCCTGCGCGACCGCATCTGGTGGGGCGCGTCCTCCGACGCCACCGCCCGCTGGGCGGCCACCATGGGCATGAACCTGCAGAGTTCCACGCTGAAGACCCACGAGTCGGACAAGCCCTTCCACGCCCAGCAGGCCGATCAGATCCAGGCCTTCCGCCAGGCCTGGAAGGAAGCCGGGCACGAGCGCGAGCCGCGGGTGTCAGTCAGCCGGTCCATCTTCGCCCTGACCGAGGAGCGCGACTGGCAGTACTTCGGCGGCCGCGGTGGCGCCGGCGATGACAGCATCGGCTACATCGACCAGTCCACTCAGGCGATCTTCGGCCGGACTTACGCGGCCGAGCCGGACAAGCTCATCGAGCAGCTCAAGGAGGACGAGGGCATCGCCGCCGCCGACACCCTGCTGCTCACCGTGCCCAACCAGCTCGGCGTCGAGTACAACGCCCACGCCATCGAGTCCATCCTGACCCACGTGGCCCCAGCGCTCGGCTGGCGGTAGATCTTAAAACCGATCGGTGAACGCACGCGGCCTGCTCTCGCCTGCCGCATTTCTCTCACCGGCAGCCGGCCTAGGGGGCGGTCCAGCCGACGATTGACTGGCCTGCCTTGACTAGCTGCCCGGCCGGGAGCAGCCGGAAGATCGCGTTGCGGGCCGGCTGACGCCAGCCGCCGCCGAGGTCGCAGCCGAAACGGGCGGTCAGGATCGCGGTCCTGGCGATCTGCTTGCACCGTGGCCGCCGGGCGCCGTCGTAGGCGGCCAGCGCCGCGGCCAGGTCGCCCCCGGCCCGGACGGGTGCCCCGATCAGGCGGCCGACGCAGACGCCGTCCTCGAGCGCGCTGGCCGCGCCCTGGCCCGCGGTGGGCAGCATGGCGTGCGCGGCGTCCCCGGCGAAGACGACCCGCCCGCTGGTGTAGGACGGCAGCCCGCCGGGGAGGTGGTAGACGTCGTGGCGCATCAGCCGGTCCGCCGGGGTCTTACCGACCAGGCCGCGGACCCAGGGTGCCCAGTCCGCGAAGCGCTCGCGGGCGGCGGCCAGCTCGTCGGGGAAGACCGTCCCCTCGGGATTGCGGAAATAGCCGTACCAGTAGATCTCGGTCGGGCTTACCCGCAGCGAGCCGAACTCGGCGCCCGGTCCCCAGGCCTGGACGAGCCGGTCATCGGACTCGGTGTCCGCGATGACCGCGCGCCAGCTGGTGCTGCCGCTATAACGCGCCCGGACCGCGGGGAACAGCTGTGCCCGCACCGCGCTGCGGACGCCGTCGGCGGCGACAACCAGCTCGGCCCTGGTTCGCCGCCCCTGGTTTGGTATGCGCCAGGTGACCGTTGCCCGGTCACCGCCCGGCTCGCCCGGCCGGACGGCGGTGACCTCGGCCTCGGTCATCAGTTCGATGGCGCCGGACGCCTCGGCGGCCGCGCGCAGCACGCCGTGCAGCCGCTGCCGTTGCAGTCCCCAGAGCGTGGTGACCGCGTGCGGATCGGAGCGCGTGTCGGGCAGGCGCATGATCCACCGGCCATGCTCGTCCTGCATCCCGGCGGTGCCGGTCTGATAGGCGGCCGCGCGTGCCGCCTCGGCCAGCCCGAGGGCAGCCAGCGCCGTCATCCCGTTCCCGGTGGTTGCCAGTCCCGCGCCGATCTCGCCGAACGACGGCGCCCGTTCGAGCACGGTGACCCGCCAGCCCGCCTGCGCTAGCGCCACCGCCGACGCCAGTCCGCCGATCCCCCCGCCGACCACCAGCGCCATGAGGTCATCTGCAGCCATCAGAACCGCCTCCGAACGCGGCCAACGCGAACACGCGCAATGCTACTACGTCATGTAGTGATCGTAACTTTGCCGCAATTTCCGGAGACGGGCGTTATTCCAGTTCGCCGGCGCGGCGGGACTGGAGTTTCTCGCGCTTGGCCTTCTTCGGCGGCTTGCGCTTTACCTCCACGCCGCCCATGAGGGCCATGCCGCTAACGGTGATCACCGGTCCGTCCGGGGTGCCGGCCCCGGTCACCGAATGCTCAAACGCGCCCATGATGCCTACGCCGGTCACGTGGACGGTGGCGTCCTCGGGCACGGTGATCTCGCAGCCGCCCATGATCGCGATCACGTGAATGGAGACCTCGCGCTCGGAGAACCGGGCCTCGCGCATGTCGATTTCCCCGCCGCCCATGAACATGAAGGCATTGAAGGTTTTCGGCACCACCCAGTCGCCCTTGCGGGAGAAGCCGCCAAGAATGGCGACAGCGGTGTGCGACGTACCGTCCCCGCCATACTGCCGCACCTCACCCGAGGCCGGCTGAGAAGGCGCGGGCACATATCCGGGTCCAGTGTCGGGCAGGTCAAGCGTGATCGGCACGAGCTCCGCGTACGTCTTCGCCGCGTACACGGCGTCGAGCCGCTCGTCGAGCTCGTCCAGGGTCAGGCGTCCGTCCCCGGCGGCCTCGCGGAGCTTCTCCGCGATGCGCTCCCGGTCGGCGTCGGAGGCGCGCAGGTGCTGAGGATCCGGTACGGCGGGCGAGGTACTCATATCGGTAAAGCCTAGGCGGAGCCGCGGACCTAGGTACAGTGGCCGTCCGGCCTGAGTCCCGGGTGCTACCGCTTAATCTCTATTTCCGCGGGGAACGGGTCGCCGTCAGCTGCGCCTCGGCTTCGGCCAGCACCCGCACTATGTCGCGGCCGAAGCCGGCGTCGCAGGGGTGCTCGGCTCGGTCCAGGCGGCCGGCGGCGATGAGCTCGGCCGCGGCCACCCGCAGCGATTCCTCGGGGTCGGGCGGGGTGGCGGGCATGACCGACCGGCCGGCCGCGCCCCAGACGAACAGGTTGTACCCGGCCGCCGCCTCGGGCGCGTCCAGCGCCATGGTGATGGTGGAGGACGCGCCGCCCTCGTGGCGGAGTACTAGGTGCGTCACGTCTCCCTGGCCCGCGATGGCGGTCACCGAGGTCACCGGGCCGAGGCAGGCCCAGAGCATGCCGACCAAGTGCGGGCCGAGGTCCCAGAGCGCGCCCTTCTGCTGCCGCCACGGAGTGTTGAACGGGGAGTCCGGCTGCAGCGAGGCGCCGAGCCAGATCGCGGTACCGCCCGACCAGCCTTCACCCGACCAGCCGCCCCGCGCCTGCTCGTCGGTGAGCCAGGCGCGGATCTCGCGGTTGAACCGCCAGGTGAAGAAGACGACCGACGCGACGCCGGCCTTCTCGACCGCGGCGGCGACCGCGTCGGCGTCCTCGGCCGACAGCGCGACGGGCTTCTCCAGCAGCAGGTGCTTGCCCGCTTCGGCCGCGCGGATCGCCAGCGGCGCCTGCGCATCCGGCGGCACGGCGAAGGCAACGGCGTCCACGTCGGCCAGGAATTCGCCGAAGTCGTCGTGTGCGATGGCTCCGTACCGGTCCGCCAGCGCCGCGGCCGCCTCCGCGTCCCGCCCCCAGACGGCGGTCAGGGTGGCCCCCGGGGTGGAGGCAAGCGCGGGCGCGTGCGTGAAGCTCGCCCAGTAACCGGTACCAACGAGGCCGAAACGCATGTCAACGATGCTACGCGCCACCAACTGTTGCCGTATGTTCTGATGCGTGCGCCTTGTACTCGCTTCAGCTTCCCCGGCCCGCCTCGCCGTCCTCCGCGCGGCCGGCCTCGATCCCCAGGTCATTGTCAGCGGTGTTGACGAGGACACGTTCTCGGCCGAGACCACCGCCGAGCTCACCCAGACGCTCGCCTCGGCCAAGGCCACGGCGGTCGCCGCATCGCTGCATGACGGGATCGTGATCGGCTGCGACTCCATGCTCGACCTGGGCGGGCGCGCCTACGGCAAGCCGGCCGACTCGGTGGAGGCCGCCGCCCGCTGGCATGAGATGTCGGGCAGGTCGGGCACCCTCTACACCGGGCACTGCGTAATCGACATCGAGTCAGGGAAGCGCCTCACGGCGGCAGCAGCGACCACGATCCGCTTCGGCACCCCCACCGATGAGGAAATTTCCGCCTATGTCGGCACCGGCGAGCCGCTCGGGATGGCGGGCGCTTTCACCATCGAGGGACTGGGCGGCTGGTTCGTCGAATCGATCGACGGCGACCACAGCAACGTGATCGGCATTTCCCTGCCGCTGCTGCGCCGCCTGCTGGGCGAAGTCGGCGTGACGATCCCCGATCTCTGGGCGCAGTACAACAGCCCCGAGGATCAGTACAACATCCTCGAGGATCAGGATCAGTACAACAGCCCCGAGTAACGCCCGTCTCGGCGGTCCTCAGTAGCTGCTCACAACCTCGTGAATGGCTGGACCGCCGAGTTCTCAGACAGCAGCGCCGGAGGCCCGATGACCTTCCGGTCCGGCTTGCCGACGACCTCCTCGTCCTTGCCCTCGTAGTCGTACTGCTCGAGGATGTGCCTGATCGCCTCAAGCCGGGCGCGCTTCTTGTCGTTGGACTTCACCACCGTCCAGGGCGCGTCGGCCGTGTCGGTGTAGAAGAACATCGCCTCTTTAGCCTCGGTGTAGTCGTCCCATTTATCCAGCGACTGGATGTCCATCGGCGACAGCTTCCACTGCCGCACGAAGTCGACCTGCCGGATCACGAACCGCGTCCGCTGCTCGGACCGCGTCACCGAGAACCAGAACTTCGTCAGCGACAGGCCCGAATGCACCAGCATCCGCTCGAATTCAGGCGCCTCGCGCATGAATTCCAGGTACTCCTCGGGCGAGCAGAACCCCATGACCCGCTCCACCCCGGCCCGGTTGTACCAGGAGCGGTCGAACAGCAGGATCTCGCCGGCCGACGGCAGGTGCGTCACGTACCGCTGGAAATACCACTGGGTCCGTTCCCGCTCGCTGGGCTTTTCCAGCGCGACCGTGCGCGCGTTGCGCGGGTTGAGATGCTCCATGAAGCGCTTGATCGTGCCGCCCTTGCCGGCCGCGTCCCGTCCCTCGAAGAGGATGACAATCCGCTGGCCGGTGTCCTTGACCCAGTTCTGCAGCTTGATGAGCTCGATCTGGAGCAGCCGCTTTTCGCGCTCGTAGTAGTCGCGGGTCATCCGCTCGTCGTACGGATAATCCTCGCGCCAGGTGTCGACCGGTGTCCCGTCTGGCCAGAGCAGCACCGGATCATCGTCTTGGTTGTCTATCACGGTCAGCCCGGCGATGATGGCAAGGTCTGCAGGATCCTCTGACCCCGGCGAAGGCAGCTCGTTGATCACGCTCTAAATACAGCACATCAAGGCGCTGCGGTCACGGGTGGGGGTGGTGATTTCGGGATTACTCGTCGCCGTGCACGACCTGGCCGCCGGCCACTGTCAGCGCGACCGAGGTGTCGCCGATCCCGGTCGCAGGGATCGCGTAGATGTCCTGGTCGAGCACGGCGATGTCCGCCAGTTTGCCGGGCTCCAGCGTGCCGGCCAGGTCATCCTCATGGTTCACGTAGGCGACGCCGCGGGTGAAGGCATCGACCGCGGCGTCAACGGTGATCGCCTCGGCCGCCAGCAGCGGCATGGTCGTCTCCACCGATCCGGGCTCGCCCAGCCGGGCGGAGAGCATCCGGTTGACCGCCACGTGCATCTCCTGCAGCGGGTCGGCGCTGGACACCGGCCAGTCGCTGCCGAACGCCACCCGCGACCCGAGCCGCAGGAACGACCCGATCCGGTATTGCCAGTCCGCCCGTTCCTCGCCCACGAACGCCACGGTGAGCTCGTCGTTCTGCGCGTCGCGGCAGGCCCAGAGTGGCTGGAAGTTGGCGATGACGCCGAGCCCGGCGAATCGCCGCAGGTCCGCCGGGCTGACGAACTGCAGGTGCGCGACGTGGTGCCTGCCGCCGGCCGCTGCAGCGCCGGGAAGCTGGGCGAGGGCGTCCAGCGCGGTGGACACCGCCCGGTCGCCGATCGCGTGGAAGTGCAGCTGGAAGCCGAGGTCGGCCAGCCGCCCGGTCGCCTCGGCCAGCTCCGCGGGCTCGATGAACAGGTTGCCCGACCGCTCGGTGTGATGCCCGTGGCCATCGAGATACGGCGCGCCCATCGCGGCGGTGAACGTCTCGCAGACGCCGTCGAGCATCAGCTTGACCGAGGTGGCGCGGAAGTAGCCGCCGCCGTCGGCTGCCTCCCGGCGCGCCTGCAGGGTGTCGAGCTGGTGGATGCCGCGGGACCGGTCCCACCACAGTGCCCCGGTCACCCGGCAGGTCAGCAGCCGGTCGGCGGCGGCCCGCCGGTAGGTGTCGAACGCGTCGGGCATGCCCAGCTCGCTGGCTTCGCCGATGCAGGCGTCCTGGATGGCGGTGATGCCGAGCGAGTGCAGGTGAGCCTGGGCGACCAGCAATGCGGCGGTGAGCTCGGCCGGGGCCGGCGGCGGGACGTAATCGCCGACCAGGCGCATCGCGCCGTCGTGCAGGGCCCCGGTGGGGACGCCGTCGTGATCGCGCTCGATCCGCCCGTCGCGCGGGTCGGGGGTGTGCGCGGTGACCCCGGCGAGGTCCAGCGCGGCGGTGTTCACCCAGGCGGTGTGGTGGTCGCGGTTGGGCAGGAAGGCCGGCCGCCCGTCTGTCACGGTGTCCAGATCGGCCGCGTCCGGCGTGCCGCCGGGAAACGCGGGCATGGACCAGCCGCCGCCGAGGACCCAGGCGTCGCGCGGGAGGGTCTGGCAGTAGGCGGCGATCGCCGCCAGGTACTCCGGCCGGGTGCGCAGGCCGGCCAGGTTGCAGCGCAGGGACTCCAGCCCGCCCTGGACCGGGTGCACGTGCGCGTCGCCGAAGGCGGGGAGCGCGAGCCGGCCGCGCAGGTTCACCACCCGGGTGAACGGGCCCACGAAGTCGCGTATCTCGTCGTCGCGGCCGAGCGCCAGGACGGCACCGCCGCCGATCGCGGCCGCCTGCACGAACCCGGAGGGATGGGCGGGGGTGCGGATCTTGCCGCTGACGAGGACGAGCTCCGCGCTCTCGGCCGCCGTCGCGCGGCCCAGATTCCCCCATGTGGTCATGTGTCGGGATGTTATCGGGGCGCGGTCCGGCATGTTGGGCCGCGGGAAGCAATAGCCTGATCGGCATGGATGAGGCCGTGATCTACACCGACGGGGCATGCAGCGGGAACCCGGGCCCGGGTGGCTGGGGAGTGGTGCTGCGCTATGGCAGCGTGGTGAAGGAGCTGTACGGCGGGGACCGCGCGACCACCAACAACCGGATGGAACTGCTGGCCGCGATCTCCGCGCTCGAGGCGCTGACCCGCCCGGTGCCCGTGCAGCTCTACACCGACAGCAAGTACGTGCTCGACGGGATCACCAAGTGGCTGCCCGGCTGGGAGCGCAACGGCTGGAAGACCGCGTCCAAGCAGCCGGTCAAGAACGTGGACCTGTGGCAGCGCCTGGTCGCCGCGATGGCCGGGCACGAGGTGCACTGGCACTGGGTCAAGGGCCACAACGGCGACCCGGGTAACGAGCGCGCCGACGAACTCGCCCGCCTCGGCATCACCGAGGTGCTGGCCACGCCCCGCTGAGGACGTCCTTACACCACGGGCCGCACACCTTGAAGGTGTGCGGCCCGATGGCTTGCGTTGCTGGGGGTGTCCCTGGTCAGCACTTGCCGACGTAGCGGCCCTCGGTGTAGGTGGTCCACGGGTCCCAGTTGGTGCCGTCGTGGGAGAGGATGATCGCCGACCGCGCGTTGCCGTAAGCGTTGAACGTCGCCAGTGCGCCGTTGGAGGCATTGATCTGCCAGTAGCCGTAGTCGTCGGTCGGGCTGAGCGCGTACTGGTTACCGCCCGACTCCGCCATCGCGATTTCGGCGGCCATGAACGAGTCGGCCGGGTTGCCGCCGGCCGAGTCCCAGAGCTGCTCGAGACCGGAGCAGCCGAGTGTGCCGCTCAGGTGGCCGCTCTTGCCGGTGCCCTTGCTCGACTGCACGACCTCGGTGCCGCCGCCGCTGCTGTGGTGCGTGCTGTGGTGTGACGTGGCGTGATGCGACGTGCTGTGGTGTGACGTGGCGTGATGCGACGTGGCGTGATGTGACGTGGTGCTGACCGCGACGCTGGCCGTCGTCTCCACGACCGGCGCGGCGTGCTTCGGCATGTAGTCCGAGAGCTTGTAGCCTTCGGGCACGGTGGCCGGGATGACGAGGGTCTCGCCCACGAAGATCAAGTTCGGGTCGGAGACCGTCTTCTCGTTCTCGTGGTAGATGTAGCCCCAGTCGGTCGCCTTGTCGTAGAAGTGCCGGGCGATCGTCGAGAGCGTGTCGCCGCTGCGCACCTTGTAGTGGCTGGACCCGACTGCCGCCGCGTGCTTGGCCGTGGCGGCGGACGCGACGGTGACGTTGCGGGTGGAGATCGAGTCGAGGGTGGCCGCGGGCTCGGTGCCCTTCTGCGCGGCGTGGGTGCTCTCGTGGGTCTGGGTGCTCACCGTGGTCGGCTTGTCCTGTGCGGCGAACGCGTGCTGTGCCGAGGGCACCGCGACGAGCGCGCCGGCGATGGCGACGGCCGGCGCTGCCTTGCCGGCCTGCACCGCTACCTTCTCCACCTGCGAGGGAGTCGAGTGTTTGCCCCTGCGCCTGATCTTCACGAGTCGGCGGTCACTGTGCCCAGCGGTCATGCTCTCCCCATGTTCGATGCCTCGCCCGCCTACGCGACGGCTAGCGCCTCTCAGCGGGCATACACAGTCTGATCGGGCTAACTGCCCGCTACGTTACGGTTCCGGATGGTTTGGAGGACTTTGTCCTCTCCGGACCGTCGAAGGGAACTATTGCAGGTGCGGGCCGGCCTCCGCATGTAAATCGAGTTTTCTTTGTGATCGTGTCGTGATCCAATTCGGGCAAACGGGGAGCAGCGCGGACACAACGCCGCGGGCATGCTGAGGGGCCGGCGGGCGAGGGAGAGTCGCCCGCTGGCGGGAGAACAGGGATACTTGCGGACGTGACTGATGATTCTGAGCGCGTGATCCGCTACTTCGAGGACTACGTCCCTGGGCTCGTGGTGGACTGCGGCACCTTCACGATCGGCGAGGCGGAGCTCATTGACTTCGCCCGGGAGTACGATCCGCAGCCATTCCACATCGACCCGGTAGCGGCCAAGGACGGTCCGTTCGGCGGGCTGATCGCGAGCGGCTGGCAGACGACCGCCAAGACGATGCGGCTGCTGGTGGAGCACTACGTCAGCCCGGAGTCCGGGCTGGGGGCGGTGGGCGTGGACGAGATCCGCTGGCCCAGGCCGGTCCGGCCGGGGGACACGCTGCACGTCCGCGCCAGCGTGCTTGAGGCGCGCCGGTCGAACAGCAAGCCCGACCGCGGGATTATCCGCGGGGTCACCGAGGTGACCAACCAGGACGGCGAGCTGGCGATGCGGTTGACCGCCATCAACTTCGTCCTGCTCAGGAACCCGGAAGCCTAGTATCCCCGCTCGCTGTGCTTTTCCGCGCGCCGCCGGGCCGCGGACTGAGGCTTAGCCGGCCGGAACCTTCGCGGTGGCGTGCGCGGTTGCCGCGGCGGCCAGCGCGACGATGACCGGGTGGGGCTGGGTGCCGTCGCCGTGGAGTTCCGGCTGGAACAGGGTGGCCAGGAAGAACGGGTGCCCGGGAAGTTCGGCGATCCTGACCTGGCCGTCGTCGTCGAAGCCGCTGAACACCAGCCCGCCCTGAGACAGCCGCGCCAGGTAGCCCGGGTTCAGGCCGTAGTCGCAGTGGTAGCGCTCGGTCCGGCGCCCGGGGCCCGATATCTTCGCGGCGAGCGTCCCCGGCACGATCATGACCGCCTCCTGATGGCCCTTGAGCGAGCAGTCGAGCGCGACGATGAGGTGCTCGGCCGCCTCCGGGGTGACCTCCGCGTTCTCGACCCCGGACAGCCCGCACACGTTCCGCGCGAACTCGAGCAGCGCGTGCTGGAAGCCGCCGCACGTCCCGAGGAACGGGATCCCTCGCTCGCGGGCGGTGCGCACCGCGGCGATGGCCCCGGCGGCGCTCTCATAGGGGCTGCCGGGGACCACCCAGATCGCGTCGAACCGGCCGAGGTCGGCCGTTTCGGCGTCCGGCGTGCCGATCCAGTAGGCGTCGAGAGCGATCCCGTCGCGCGCGAGCAGTGCGTCAATGAGCAGGGGGATGCGGGCGTGCGCCCGGACGTTCGCGCTGCGATCGCCAACGAGCGCGATCCTGGCCATGGGCTGCGTCATACGGCCATGATGGCTGCCGCGACCGGTTAAGCGCCAACGATGGTTTCTTGTAACTCGATAAGCGATGCTTATCGAGTGGAAGCGCAACTGCTCAGGACCTTCGTGACGGTGGCCCGGCTCGGCTCCTTCTCGGCGGCGGCGGTCGAGCTTGGCTACACCCAGGCGGCCATTTCCCAGCAGATAGCCGCGCTGGAAGGCGACCTCAAGGTCCCGCTGCTCAACCGGCGCCCAGTCACCCCGACCGAGGCGGGTTCGCGCCTGCTTGAGCACGCCCGGCCGATCCTGCTCCGGCTGGATGCGGCCAGAGCCGACGTGACGCGGATGACCCGCCCGCCGTCGGCCGCCCTCGTCGTGGGCATAACCCCGCTGGCCGGAGGCTCGCCGCTGCTGCCGGTGGCGCTGGCCGCGCTACGCCAGCGGATGCCCAGGCTCGACGTCACGGTACAGGTGGGCGGGCGGGAGCAGGTGCTCACCGCGGCCGCGCGGGGCGACCTTGACCTCGGGCTGACCGATGGCCTGGCCGCCCGGGGCGATCCGCTGCCGGAGTTCGCGGTGCTGACCGCGGTCCGCGTCAGCCAGGTGGGCGTCGCGGTCGTGCTCGCGCGGGATCACCCGTTGGCCGGGCGGCCCAGCCTCCGGCTGACCGACCTGGCCGACGCACGCTGGATAGCGGCTCCCAAGGTGGCCGCGCCGCTGGCGGAGATCAGCCGTCTGGCCGGTGTGGAGGGGTTCCGGCCCGCATTCCGCTACGACGGGCTGGACACCCTGTCGCTGATGAAGCTCGCGGCGGCGGGCCACGGCCTTGTGCTGCTGCCGCAGACGGCGGCGGCGGAGACCGGGATCATGGCGATCCCGGTCACGGTACCCCGCGTGGTCCACCGGGTGGAACTGGTGCACGGCTCCCTCGCCGAGGGATCGCCCGCCGCGGAGCTGGCGGCCCTGCTCGCCCCGCGCGGCTAGGCGTTCGAGGACTTGCCGTTGCCGATGGCGTTGGGGCCGCGCTGGCCGCTGCCATCGGTCGGCGGGACGCCGACGCCGCGGCGGACCGACTCGAGGATCGTCAGGCCCTGGCTGACCAGGCCCGCGGCGATCTCGCCGAGGCCGTCGGACCCGTTGAGCACGGTGACGTTGGCCCCCTGCAGGCCCATGGCCGCTTCCTTGACGATCTGCGGCAGCTGCGCGATCAGCAGTTGGTCGAGCGCGACACGGTTGTTGGACGCGGCCGCCTCGGCCGCGATGCGGGTCCGCTCCGCGTCGGCCACGGCGAGGATCTTCACCTTCTCGGCCTCCGCCTGGGCGGGCTTGATGACCTCGGAGACGAGCTGCTGCTGGCGCAGGTCGGCCTGGTGCTGGGCCAGCTCGGTCTGCGCGGCGATGACCGCGCGCTGCGCCCCGGCTTGCGCCAGCGGCCCAGCCTGGGCCGCCTCGGCCTGTGCCTTGTCGATCTCGGCCTTGTACTGCGCCTGCACGACGGCGGTCTGCCGGGCGAATTCCGCCTGCTTGCGGGCCGACGCCTGCACCGCCTCGGCCGACGCCTGGTCGGCCGCCGCCTGGGCGATCTTGGCCTGCCGCTGGATGGCGGCGTTGTTCGGCGCGGCCATCGCGGCGATGTAGCCGGCCCCCATGTCGTCAATCGACTGGATCTGCAGCGAGTCGACGGTCAGCCCGATCGAGACCATCTCCGTCTTGGAGCCGTCGAGTACCTCGGTGGCCAGCTTCTGCCGCTCGGTGACGATCTCCTCGACGGTCATCGAGCCGATGATCGAGCGCAGGTGGCCGGAGAAGATGCGGCCGGTCAGTATCGACATCTGGTCCTGGTCGGAGAGGAACCGCTGGCCGGCGTTGACGATGGACTCGGTGTCGTTGCCGACCTTGAACGCGATGACGGCGCGGACGTTCAGCGAGATGCCCTGCTTGGTGACACAGGTCTCGGAGACCTCGGCCTCCCGCATGGCCAGCGTCAGGTAACGGACCTTACGGAACATCGGCGTGACGAAGGCGCCGTGCCCGGTGACGACCCGGAACGGCGCGTCCTTCATCCCGCGACGACCGCCAGAGATGAGCATCGCCTCATCGGGGGCGGGAACTCGGTATCCGAGCATATTTTCACTCTCCTGAGCGAGGAACTTCTGTAGAACCGGGGATGGTGGGGGCCTCACCGAGCGGGTCGGTCCATTCCATAACATCGACCGTACGCCTGCCCCGGTGGTCGGAGATGAGGACGGTCGTGCCTATCGGCAGGGGGGTTTGCGACCAGGCGATGAACTTCTCCGTACCGCCGCGGATCCTGATCCTGACCTCGCCCGGGCCGGCCTGGCCGCGGGTGGCGATGGTGATCACGCCGAGCGTGCCAATCGCGGAATCGGAATCGTCGCCAGCCACAACACTGCCGCTCCTGTAGAGGGAATACCGGAGACACAGCCTAGTCTCGGCCGGCGTAAAAACCACCTTTCGTTTGGCTAAGCAAGTGACTTCCCCGGGTCCAGCGGAATCCCCCCGCGCAAGGCGCTGCCGGCTCCGGCGGCCAGCCGCAGCGGATCGGCCCCGTCATGATCGTGATCATGACGGGGGCGCCAAGGGGACTTACAACTACAGCCAGCCGTTCCTGATGCTGTCGACGGCGTCGTCGGCGGGCGGCAGGCCGAGCTCGCCCGCGCGGACCTTGTCCAGCATCATGCTGGTCACGCCGACGATGGCCGGGGCGATGTCCCGCAGCGACGCCGCGTCGGCGGGGTCGGCCACCTCCGGCGGCATCCCGGCCCGCTCGAGCACCGCGGGCAGGTCGGCCAGCTGCGCCGCCAGCCAGCCGAGCGGGTCCGACGACAGTTCCCGCAGGAACTGCCGGGCCGTCGGGTCCCAGCCGTTGAACTTCGGGTGGTGGTGGGTGCGGTTGAAGCTGCCCGGCTTGCCGTCCACCGACTCGAGCAGGTCGACCCGCCAGATCGGCCGGCCGACCTCGATCGGCATGGCCGAGTAGATCGTCCCCTTGAGGTCGCCGCGGTCGAAGACGCGCAGTTCGAGCCGGACTCCGTGCTCGGCGCCCTCCTGCCCCTTGTACGGGTTGGGGTCGAGGAAGTACAGGTCGCCGACGACGATGCCAACGCGCTCGAAGACGAAGGCCTGCAGCATGGAACCACCTTTATGACCAGCTAACGGCCCGGCCGCCGGCCGGGAGCGGCGCGGTCGCGCCTGTTCTCACTATCTCCCGGCCGGCGGCGGCACGTCCAGATCGTTAGCGGCGCTACTTTTCCCACTGCGCCTTGCCGTAGACGAAGACCTCGGTGCCCGGGGTCGACACCATGGTGTGGAAGAACTTCGCGACGTCCATCGGAACACGGACGCAGCCGTGCGATGCCGGGTAGACGGGGACGGAGGTGTCGCCGTGGATGGCGTACACGGTGCTGATGAAGAACACCGGGTTGTACATCGCGCCGAGCGGCACCGTGACCCAGCCGGGCATGTAGACCGTGGTCCGGTAGTTGCCGTTGGGGGTGACCGCCTGGCACTCGGCGCCGCCGCAGTTGAACCAGTAGCCGCCGCCGGTCGAGACGTGGCTGATCAGGTCGATCTTGCCCTTCTTGTAGAGGACCAGCACCTCAAGCGCCTGGTTGACCTCCACTCGGGTCCCGTCCTGACGAGGGTCGTTCGCGTGATACGTCCTCGGGCGGACCAGCGCCCGCTTGGTCGCCGCGTTGACCACGCCGGTCACCTTAAGGTGGTTGATCTCCTGGAAGGCCCAGATGGCCGCCTGGGTATCGCCGCCAAAATGCCCGTCGATCGTCCCCGGGTAGTACTTCAGCGCCGCGAGGCGCCGCTGCAGCGACTTGACCCCCGCACCCGACGAACCCACCGACAGGGTCCCCCTCGGCGGGGTCCAGGCCGTCGGCGCGGAGACGGTCTTCGCGGCCAGCGTTGCCTTGGCCGGCCCGGCCGCCGCCGCCGAGGCCGCCGATGCGGTCCCCGCCGTGCACGCGCCCACGGCGACGGCCGCCGCTGCGAGCGTGATCGCCCCGATCCGCGCTTTCCGGCTGCCGCGTCCCAATGCACCCATACCTTCACGTCCTTCTGCAACTGGATGGATCTGCCCTGTAGCTTGATCATCTTCTTCTCAAGACATCGCGTCACGCTCCGGCGTTGCGTCAAGAAGATAACGAAAGAGGTACGGGCGCCGGCAGCCTGCGGGATGCCCCGCCACTCCAACCTCAAACCGCTACTGCAACCACAGAGCGGACACCGTGACCGCGCAGCGCAGGGGAGGGTGCTCGGGGTGGGCGTTCGGCCCTCGCCATCATTTACGGGAATGCGCACTTACAGGTGACATGCAGAGGAAGTTCAGAAGAACGGACTGTAAGCAGAACCGCTGCATAGCTCGACTTTGGATAGAGCAGAAGTTGATGCGGCAGGCTAAGGACATAGCGATAAAGGCTCGCGTCAGGAAGTCGGGTCAAGGAGGCAATAATGTCCGTTCAAGTTCTGTGGATGAACATTCCGCTCATGATTATCGCATTCGGGCTGTGGGTCGGCGTCCCGCTCTGGCTGGTGCTGCGCCACCCGGAACAGAACCCCAAGGAAAACCGCGTGACCGGGATCTTTTAGTTCTGCAGTGGCGGTCACGTGCCGTCGTTGAGACCGTTAATTACGAGCCGGTCGAGGGCCTGGGACCGGCCGACGGCTGTGTTCACCAACACAGCCAGCGCGCGTTGGGTTGTCGGGTCGAATACCGCTGAAGTCGTAAACCCGCCGGTCTGCCCGTTGTGCCAGAGCACTCCCTGATCGCGGATGATCCAGGCGAGGCTGATCTGCCGATGTTCGTCAATTCGCAGTTCAGGCGCCTGAGCCAGTGTCAGGGCAGCGCCAAGTGCGTCGTCTGGCGGGGCGAGACAGGCCCTGAGATAGCGCGCGATGTCTTGCGCTGTCGCCTCCATGCCGCCTGCCCCGGGCAACGGCTGCGCCCAGTGCGGGCGCGCCTTCGCTTCGCTGTGGCCCGGGATCCTGGTGCCGCCGCCGGAATCACCTGTGCCGGTGCAGGTCATGCTCAGCGGGGTCAGGATCCTCTCCTGAAGCAGCATGTCGTACTGCTGCCCGCTCGCCCGCTCCAGAGCCAAGCCGAGAAGCTGGTAGCCGAAATTCGAGTAAGCGTGCTCCGCGGCACCGTTCGCCCGTGCGGTGTGCCGAAGGCCGCGCTCGGCCCGTTCGGCGGTATACCGCGCGTAGGGATTGCGCGGATTGAGCAGCGCGCGCCACAGGTTGTTGCGCGCAAGCCTCGGCAGGCCGGAGGTGTGCGTCGCCAGCTTTCGCAGGGTGATGCCCCGGCCCTTCGCCGCCGGGATCCAGCGATCGAGATCGTCATCGAGCTTCAGCACGCCCTCGCCGACGAGCGAGGCCAGCAGCGTCGCGGTGAACGTCTTGGTCAACGAGCCGATCTCGAACCTGGCGTCCGCCGGGCAGCCCGCGCTCGACGCGGTGGCTGTATCGCTCCCATCGATCGCCGCAGCCGCGATCATGACGGGGTACTCGCTGAGCGCCTGCGTCGCCCCGTCAACACACGCTCCCGCCAGGACCTCCGCCTGCCCCATGGCCCGAATGCTACGCCTCATCGAATGACGGTCACCGCACGCGAGGTGCTGGCGGGAAGCGGGGTAAAACGAGCACGAGGTGTCCGGGGATGGCCTGGGATGTGCCAAGCTTCTGACGTGCTTGGACTGGCGATCGCTTGTGTTGTGAGCGCTGCCGCTTGGGTTTACCTGGTGACGGCGCACGGGGGGTTCTGGCGGACCGGGCAGCGGCTGCCGCGGCTGCGTGCGGCTGGACCAGAACCAGCGGCGTGGCCGGCGGTGGTCGCCGTCGTGCCGGCCCGCAATGAGGCGGACTCCCTGCCAGGAACGCTGCCCGGGCTGCTGGCGCAGGATTATCCCGGCGCGTTCCGCGTCTTCCTGGTCGATGACGGGAGCGACGACGGCACCGGCGTCATCGCCGCCGAGCTGGGTGAGAAGGCGCTGCGGGACGGCGGCGCGCTGCTGACCGTCGTGGCCGGCCAGCCGCGGCCGGATGGGTGGGCAGGGAAAGTGTGGGCGATGTCCCAGGGCCTGGTCGCCGCAGTCGGGGCCGGTGCCGGGAGCGGGGCCGGTACTGATGCGGGTGTGCGGAGCGGGACCGGGACCCCGGCCGCGCCCGCCGAGTACGTGCTGTTCACGGACGCGGACATCGCCTGGGCGCCGACCGCGCTGCGGGAGTTGGTGCGGGCCGCGGAGGACGACGGCCGCGCCCTTGTCTCGCAGATGGCGCTGCTGCGGGCGGAGACGGCGTGGGAGCGGGTGGTCGTGCCCGCCTTCGTCTACTTCTTCGCCCAGCTCTATCCGTTCAGGAAGGTCAACAACCCGCGCAGCCGGACCGCGGCCGGGGCCGGGGGCTGCATGCTGGTCAGGGCCGAGGCGCTGGAGCAGGCTGGCGGCCTCGAGCCGATGAGAGGCGCGCTGATCGACGACGTGGCGCTCGGCACGCTGCTCAAGCGGCAGGGCAACCGCATCTGGCTCGGCCTCAGCACGGACATCAGGTCGGCGCGGCCGTACCCGGACCTGGCCAGCCTCTGGCACATGATCGCCAGGTCCGCGTACGTCCAGCTCAGGTACAACCCGGCGTTGCTGGCGGGCACACTCGTCGGCCTGCTGCTGCTCTACGCGGTGCCGCCCGCGGGCGTGATCGCCGCGCTGATCGCGGCCGCGGTCGGGGCGACGGGCGGCGCTGTGGCCGTCACCGGGATCGCCGGCCTGCTCGGCTGGGCGCTGATGACCGCCAGCTACCTGCCGATGCTCCGCTTCTACCGGCTGTCGCCGCTGCGCGCCCCCGGACTGCCGCTCATCGCGATCCTGTACGCGGCGATGACGGCCGACTCGGCCCGCCGCCACTACTCCGGCCGGGCCGTTTCCTGGCGCGGGCGCGCTGCCGACCGTGTCTGACGGACCGTGTCTGGCCGGCCGTGCCTGGCCGGCGGTGGCCGCCCGGCCATGTCTGCGCTGGGGCCGGAGAAATAGTCCCGCTATGCGGAAGGCCGGCGGCCGATACGGGCTGGTGCTGTACGGGTTGGCCCCGCTGGGAAGAGAATGCGTTAGGCGGACGGGCGAAGTCACGGTCCGTTCAGTATGCGGATCTTGGATTTACGGAAAGAAGAGGGGTCTGGGATGGCGATCAGCGTGCGCGGCGTGGTGGCGCGGGGCAAGGGCAAAGAGGTAGAGGTTACCGAGGTGCTCGTGCCCGAGCCGGGGCCGGGCGAGGCGCTGGTCCGCGTCCAGGCGTGCGGCGTCTGCCACACCGACCTGCACTACAAGCAGGGCGGCATCGGCGACGACTTCCCCTACCTGCTCGGCCATGAGGCGGCCGGGGTGGTCGAGGCCGTCGGTGACGACGTGACCGAAGTCAGCCCGGGCGACTTCGTCATCCTCAACTGGCGCGCGGTCTGCGGCCAGTGCCGGGCCTGCAAGCGCGGCCGCCCGTGGTACTGCTTCGCCACCCACAACGCCAGGCAGAAGATGACCCTGGCCGACGGCACCCCGCTCTCGGCCGCCCTCGGCATCGGCGCGTTCGCCGAGAAGACACTGGTCGCGGCGGGCCAGTGCACGAAGGTCAACCCCGCGATCGGGGCGGCCACGGCCGGGCTGCTCGGCTGCGGGGTGATGGCCGGCCTGGGCGCGGCGATCAACACGGCCGGTGTCAGCCGCGGCGACACGGTCGCGGTGATCGGCTGCGGCGGCGTCGGCGACGCCGCCGTGCTCGGCGCGCGGCTGGCCGGGGCGAAGACGATCATCGCGGTCGACGTGGACGACCGGAAGCTCGGCTGGGCCCGCGACTTCGGCGCGACGCACACGATCAACTCCCGGACGGCCGACGCGGTGGAGGGGATCAGGGAGCTCACCGACGGCTTCGGGGCCGACGTGGTGATCGATGCGGTCGGGCGTCCCGAGACCTACACGCAGGCGTTCAACGCTCGTGACCTGGCCGGCGTCGTGGTGCTGGTGGGCGTGCCGACACCGGAAATGCGGCTGGAACTGCCGCTGCAGGAGGTATTCGGCCGCGGCGGCGCGCTGAAATCCTCCTGGTACGGGGACTGTCTGCCCAGCCGTGACTTCCCGATGCTGGTTGACCTCCATCTGGACGGGCGCCTGCCGCTGGAGAAGTTCGTCTCCGAGACGATCGCCCTGGGCGACGTGGAGGCGGCATTCCACAAGATGGAGCAGGGCGAGGTGCTGCGCAGCGTGGTGCTCTTCTGAGCGAAAGGTCAAAGGCTCAGCCACCTCGAACGGTCCCGTGCTGCGCCACTCTGGCACCACTGGCACCATCATGGTCGGCTGCCCTGGCTCGTCGGGGGCGCCTTCGGCAGATAGTGGATCGTTGTCTACATCTGGAGATGTACACAACGATCCACGATGCCGTGATCGGGCGGTAACCGGTTAGGCGGCGGTGATCTTGCCGTCTTGCAGGTGGAGGACCTCGTCGGCCAGGTCGATCAGGACCGGGTCATGGGTGGCGACCAGGGCGGTGACGCCCTCGGAGCGGACGACCGTGCGGAGCAGGCGCATGATCTGCTTCCCGGTCTCCTGATCGAGCTGGCCGGTGGGCTCGTCCGCCAGCAGCAGCTTCGGCCTGCTCGCCAGCGCGCGGGCAATGGCGACGCGCTGCTGCTGGCCGCCGGAGAGCTCGCCCGGGCGCTGCTTCGAGTGGTCGGCGAGGCCCACGATCGACAGCATCAGCGCGACCCGCTCCTCGCGCTCGCGGGGGGCGACGCCGGCTATCCGCAGCGGGACGCCGACGTTCTCCGCCGCCGAGAGCACCGGCAGCAGGCCGAAGGACTGGAAGATGTAGGCCACGGTCTCCCGGCGCAGCCGCATCCGGTTCCGCTCGCCCATGCCGGTCACGTCCTGCCCGGCGACCTGCACCGTGCCGCCGTCGGGGGAGTCGAGCCCGCCCACGACGTTGAGCAACGTCGTCTTGCCGGAACCCGACCGGCCGCGCAGCGCGACGAGCCTGCCCTCGCCGATGGCGAAGGTGACGCCGCGAAGCGCGGCGGCCGCCGTCGGGCCGCTGCCGTAGGTGCGGGTGACGTCCCGCACGTCGACCATCATTGCCCGCCCGCCTCCGTTGGTTTGAGTGGTCACGCGTCGCCGTCCTCGGCTGCTGAGATGCCGGGCGAGGGCGCGGCGGAGGACCCGTTGCGGTCTGGCCAGACTCCGATGTGATCCGGTTCCGCTTCCAGGCGGACCCGGTCGCGCATGCCCAGGGTCTCGGTCATCTCCCGCGGGAGCTGGAGCCGGCCGGCCCGGTCGAGGACCGCGTACTCGACGGCGTGCCCCAGCGCGCCTGAATCGTCGGCGTCGCCGTGCCGCAGCGTCTCGGTCGCGGTCCGGCCGTCCCTGATCGCGATCGTCCTGCGCACCATCGATGACACCGCCGGGTCGTGCGTGACGACGAGCACGGTCACGCCGAGCTCAGCGTTGGCCGTCTGCAGCGCGCCGAACACCGATGCCGCCGTGGCGCTGTCCAGCTCGCCGGTCGGCTCGTCGGCCAGCAGCACCGACGGCGAGTTCGCCAGCGCCACCCCGATCGAGACGCGCTGCTGCTCGCCGCCGGACATCTGGTCGGGCCGCCGGCCGGCGCAGTGCGCGACGCCGAGCAGCTCGAGCAGCTCGGCCGCGCGCTTGCGGCGGCCGGACCGGCCCGCGCCGGCCAGCCGGAGCGGCAGCTCGGCGTTCTGCGCCGCGGTCAGGTAGGGGAGCAGGTTGCGGGCGGTCTGCTGCCAGATGAACCCGACGACGGACCGCCGGTAGCCGAGCCGCTGCCGCGACGACATGGACGGACAGGTCGTTCCCGGCCACCCGGACCGCCCCGGCGGTGGGGGTGTCCAGGCCGGCCAGGATGTTCATCAGCGTCGACTTGCCACTGCCGGAGGCGCCGACCAGCGCGGTCAGCTCGCCGTTCTCGACCACCAGGTCGAGGCCCTGCAGCGCCTGCACCTCGATGCCCTCGGCACTGTAAATCCGGACCAGGCGGTCGCAGACGATCAGCGCGCCCGCCCCGTAGTCGGCGTGCCCCCGCATGGCGTCCGCGGTGAGCGCGCTGATCGTGGCCGGGTCGCTGGCCGCGCCGGGCCTGCCCGCCTCGGCCAGCGGTCCGGCCGCTCGCGGAGGCTGTGGTTCCGTCACCCGTTTCTCCCGTTCATCCGCCGATTCGAAGAGACGCCGCGCCGCGGCGGCGGCCCGACCTGATCTCAATGCCGAGCGCGACGGCCGCCAGCACGGCCAGGCCGATCAGCGGCAACGCGATGGAGGCCACGTCGGCCGCGAGCTTCACCGCGGCGGACGACCCGGTGAACACCGACAGATCGATGTCCGGGGCCAGCACCCGCGGTAGCGCCAGGGCGCAGGCCCCGGCGGCCACCGCGGCCGCGATGACGGCGGGCAGCACCTCGAGGGCCACCACCCACGCCCGCTGTCCCTCGCCCAGGCCCATAGTTGCAAGACGAGCGAGCGTCGCTTCCCGTTCCGAGGCGCCGAGCGCGAGTTCGAGGAGCATGACGGCGAGGCCCAGGATCGCGGCGACCACGACCGCGAGCGAGAACAGCGTGAACGCCCCGTGCTGCAACGGCCCGTTGGCCAGCGCCGAAAGGACGTCGGAACGGTAGGTCACGACCCCGTCCGGCAGCGTGTGCCGCACCACCGCGGTGAGCTGTGCCTGGTTGATGGACCCGCCGGTCAGCAGCATCTCATTGACGGGGATCGGCTCGGGCGGCGTGAGCGTGGACTTGATCGCGGCCAGCGGCATGATCACGAACGCGCCGCCGCCGGGCAGCGCGGGCGTGCTTGACAGCACGCCGGCCACCCGGACCCGGACCGCCCGCAGGGACGCCTGGCTGGTGCTGAGCGTGACCGCGCCGCTGCTTCGGCTGGGGGCGGCAAGGATCTGGGCGGCCTGCGGGGACGCCAGGACGGGCTGGGGCGCTCCGGCCGTGCCGGGCGTCGCCAGCAGTCCGGCCTGCACCTGCGCGAACCCCGGGGTGTGGGCGACAAGCTCGGCGTAACTGGCGGGGTCCACGGCAAGGACGGTGACCTGGCTGCCGGCCGGGGTGCTCCAGAATTCGTTCATGACCTCGGCCGCGTGGGTCACGCCGGGCACGGCCGCGATCGCCCGCGCGGCGGCGGGCAAGATGGTGAGGCTCTGAGCGGCGTAGGAGGGGGTGACCGTCGCGTCCGCGCCGGTGGTCTGCCAGGACGCCGCGACCTCGCCGTTGGTCACCGCGTCGCGCACCATGCCGGCGAAGGCCGCCACGGTGAGCGCGAGGACAAGGGCGAACGCGGGCAGCGCCGGGGTGAGCGCGGTCCGCGACGCCCGGGCGAGGCCGATGAACGCGGGTGCGCGGGAGGTGCGGGCGGTGGCCCGCAGCAGCCCGCGCAGCACCAGCGGGTACAGCCGGAGGACCACGATCACCGCCGGGATGGCGATCAGGATCGGCGCTGCGCTGGTGTAGAGGTTCACGCCCGAACCGGCCTGCGCGCCCTGGTCGCGGAACGCGACGATGCCCGCCACCGACGCGGCCACCAGCGCCGCCTCGATGACCAGCCGGGTCCTGGCCCGCTGGCGGCGGGGAGCGCCGGTTCGGCGGCGGGGCAGGCGGTGCTGCCAGGCCGCGATAGAGGGCGGGACCGAGGACCGCGACGGCCACCACCGCGATCGGCGGCCACCAGCCCCCGGCCGACCCGGCGCCCTGGGCGGAGCCGGCCCCGGGGACGACGAGGATCGCCAGGACGGCCGCGATCACGGCCGCCGGGACGCACAGCAGCGCGGCATCGCGGCCGGTGCCGACGGCGATCTGCCGCAGGGACGCGCCCCGCGCCCTGATCACCGTGATCTCGGCCGACCGGCGCATCGCCACCATCCGCGCGGCTAGCAGCAGCACGGCCAGGCCCGCGACCATCAGGCTCACGTAGAGCAGCCAGAGCAACGTATCAACCGACTGCGCGGTGGCGATGAACGTTGTTGAGCGAGAACAGCATGTCCGAGGAGACGGTCATGGTGGCTGCGACAGGCTGCGGAGATACCGGAGAGCGCCGGCACCTGGGTGCTGATCTTGTCGAGCGCGTCGCTCAGCGGCTGCACCTGCTGGCCGTCGAGCGAACTGGTGTCCAGCGGGAGCACCCACTCCATCTGGAGATTGTCCGTGCTGAAGTACGTCTGCAGCTCGTTGGCCTCGGCCGGCCCGACCAGCACCCCGCCTGCCCAGTACGGGGCGGTGACCGGCCCCTGGAGGTCGGCCGCGAGGATGCCGGGGTCGATGGCCCAGAATGAGGAGGCCGGGTCAACCGGGACCACGATTCCGGTGACCAGGACGGTGATCGGAATGACTTACGCCGGTCGATGACAGCTCCGGGCTGGGGATCACGAACGTGGACCCTGCGTGCAGGCCGAACGCGGCGGCGGTCTGCTTGGTCATGACGACCTGCAGCGTCGCGGGCGGCGATTTGGCGCCCGGGTTGCCGGTGCCGGTCACGGCCGGGGGGATGGGTGTGGCCACCGGGAAGCGCCCGCTCAGCAGCCGCATCTGCGGGCCGAATGGCTGCCGTTCGGTCATCTCGATCTTGACCGGCGTGCCGCCGGTGCCGGGGAATGTCGCCGTTCACCAGGCTGAGCGGGGTCGTTATGGACGACCAGTCGGTGCCGGTCGGGGTGAGGCTGATCGGGGCGCGGTTGAAGTCGGCGTGCAGCGACGCGGTGATCGCGTCGATCGTGGCCGGCGGCACGACGCTCGTAAGCGCGTTGGCGTTGTTGGCGTACGAGAGAGCGCCTTGCACGTCATTCCAGGCCGCTGAGACGGTGATGGTCCGGGTCAGCGGCTTGGTGGCGGCCACCGTCTGCCGCACCGCCTGGGTCCTGCTGGCGAGGGTCTCCCGCGCGCCGGCGGTGGCCGCGAAAACCGCGCAGAAGGTGAGCAGGGCCAGCCAGACGTACAGCCCCCTGGGCCGGTAGCGCCGGTTCACGCTGCCTCCGCCGCGCGCAGTTCGGCGGCCGGGTCGGGGCGCCGGAAGACGACGAGCGCGGCGGCCAGTGCGGGGAGCACGGCGACCGCGACCGCGAGCGGGATCGTCTGCGGCAGGTCGAACAGCGTGATCGGCGGCGGGACCGGTATCTGCGCGGTGGGGCTGAGGGTGACCGCGGGCACCAGCAACCGGGCGACCACCGTGCCCAGGAGCAGGCCGAGCGCGGCCGCGGGGACGGACAACAGCAGCTTTTCCAGGAACAACTGCGCGGCCGCGGACCGCTGATTGACGCCGAGCGCTGCCAGCAGGGCGTTCTCGGCGCGCCGCTGCCTGACGTTCGCCGCGATCGAGACCCAGAAGCCGGAGATCGCGAGCAGCGCGGCCGCCACGGCCATGGCCAGCAGCGCCTGCTGCGGTGCGGCGGAGAGCGGGTCGGCGACGCTCGCGGCGGCGAGCGCGGCGCTGCTCGTGATGGTCGCGCCGGGCGGCAGCGCCCGCGTCAGGGACGCGGGGACCTGGCCGCCGGCCGTGGCCAGCCACCACTGCGTGACCGCCACCGGCGTGGTGCCGTGGCTGACCAGGAACGCCTCAAGGGCGGGCAGGTCCATAACCAGCCCGGCGCCCGTGATGGTGGGGAACGCGCTCGCCACGGCCACGATTTTCGCTGGCACGGTTATGCCGTTGATGGTCGTTTGCACGATGCTGCCAACGCCGGTGTTGTTGGTGCTGTCGAACGCCTGGGTCGCGATGGCTGGGACGGCGGCCTGCCCGGTGCCCGGGGCGGAGAGCGAGACCTGCCCGGCTACCGGCTCGGTGATGAGCGGGACGACCCGGAGCTGGCGACTATCGCCCGTAGCCGGGGGTGAACGTGAGCGTCGCGCCGCCGGGCGCGCGCTGCCAGCCGGTCACCTGCGGGTTCGGCTGACGGGCCGTAGATATCGCCGGTGGATGAGTTGCGAGGCGAGCTCGGGTGAGCTCGCGGCCGCGGTCCACGTGCTGGGCGTCGCCCCGGCGATGGTCAGCGTGACCGGAGTCGTCAGCCGTTTCGCGGGCAGCGTGTAGAAGAGGGTGACCTGGCTGAGCCGGAGTGGGTAGGCGGCGTCGGTCCCGCCGAGCGAGGCGGTGAGCACGTGCGGGCGGCCGTCGGCGGAGAACAGCGCCGATGAGAGCTGAAAGGCGGCGCCGGTCGCGTCGGTGACCGTGAACTGCGCAGTCACCGAGTCGAGAGGGGCGCGGCTGAGCGTGACGGTGAACTGAACCGACCGCGGCCTGCCGCTGATGAGCAGGCCGCCGGGCGGTGACGAAGGTGTGATCGAGCGGAGCAGGGCGGCCGGCGGCAAGCTCGACTGATCGGCCCTGAGCAGGGCGACCTTAGGCGCCTGGGCGGCATCGATGGCCACCACCGGTGCGGGCGTCGCCTCCTGGTTAACCGAGACCGCCATCGCCGCCCGCACGCCGGCCGCCCCGGTGATCGAGGTGGTCGCCCCGGCCGGCAGCGGGACGGCCAGGTTCACCAGCGCGTCCGCCGCCGGTCACGTAGGCCGCCTGATCGGCGGCGGACCTGGTCCAGCTCTGGTGCTGAGCGAGCGCCAGCGTACCGGTGGCGACGGCCATCACCAGCAGCAGGGCGGCGCCGCCCTGGCGCAGCGGCTGGCGGCTGAACTGCCAGCCGGCCAGCGCCGAGGTGAGCCCGCGGCCGGCTGCCGACACCCGGTCGACGGCGCGGGCCGCGGCGGGCAGCAGCCGCAGCGTGAGCACCGTGCCGCCCGCTAGGGCGAGCGCGGGGGCGAGCACGAGCACCGGATCGATGGCCGACGGGCCGTTCGCGGAGGTTGAGACGGCCGAATACCGGCGCAGCTGCCAGCAGGCCAGTACCGCCAGCGCGACCAGCGCCAGGTCGGCGCCGGCCCGCGTCGCACCGGAGAGCACGGCCTGCCTGCCCGGCCGGCCCGTGGCCCGGCCGGGCCGCAGCACCGGGTAGAGGAGCGCGCCGATCGACAGCACGGCGATGCCCAGCGCGGCGGCCAGCGCGTCGAGCCAGGTGCCCGAGGCGCCCACAGTGATGCCGCCGTTCGGGACGCTGCCGCCGACGGTGCCGGGGCGGTAGAGGGTACTGCCGAGCAGCGTGGCCAGCCAGATCCCGGCGATCCCGCCGATCAGCGCGGTGACCAGCGACAGCGGGATCACCTCGGCCGCGGTCAGCCTGGTCAGCTGCCACCTGGTCGCGCCGCGCGCGGTCAGCAGCGCGGTCTCGCCCTCGCGCTGGGCGGCGAGCAGCCGGGCGACCGCGAGCAGCGCCGCCACGGTGAGCACCAGGAGTTCGAGCGCGCTGATCCCGAGCAGCGACCTGGCGACCGCGACGTTGTCGCCGGTATTGGCGAGCACGGCTGGCAGGTTGGTGGTCAGGGTGATGCCGCTGAGCAGGCTCGAAGTGGCCTGGATCGCGCCTACGTGGGCGGAGATAGCGGACAGGTCGGAGGCGTTGAAGTCGGCCATGTCGGGCTGGGCGACCCAGGTCCCGGTTCCCTCGGCCAGCCGGCCGGGGAACACGCTGGGCGACACCACAAGGGGCCCGTAGGTGGTGAATCCGCTGGCTGAACTCAGATCCGCTGGCGGGGATGGAGTTCAGCTGCCAGTACGAGGCGGCGCTGGCGGGCGAGTGCCGTTCCGCGTACAGGCCGGTGAGAATGAACGTCAGGTGCGCGCCCGTGTCCCGGTCCTGTACCCGGAGCACGTCACCGGGACGGAGCTTGAGCAGCGTCGCCGTGTTGGCCGGCAGCGCGGCCGGGATGGCACCGCCGGCCGCGCTGCCGGCCGATGCGGGGAGCTGCCCGGGCCATTTCCCGGTCACGAGTACGGCGTGATCCGCGACGCCGTCAAGCGAAGCGGCCTGCAGCCAGGGGTGTGTTGCCCGAGGTGATGCTGGCCGGCTTGGCAGGCAACGACCCGGCCACGAAGCCGAGCGGGTCGGACCAGATGCCTTGCCAGAAGCTGAACGGCACGCCGCCTAGCTCCGTGGCGATGGATGACCGCAACGCCGCCGAGGTCTGCGCCGGATTGCCGCTGGCGAACGTTCCCGCCGCGGCCAGTGACGTTCCCGGCGCGACGACCAGGTCGTGCCGGACGGCCTGCGGGAGCGCCTGGCCGGCGAAGGCGGCGAGGGCCGCCCCGACCGCGGCGGCCACCAGCGTGGTGAGTGCCGCGGCGGCGAGTACCACCCAGTGCGCGGTCATCCGCCGTACGGCCAGCGGCCCGCTCACACTCGTCACGTGCCTCACAATTCCGCATCCCTCAACACCGTGGCAATCTGGGCAGGTAACGAATCGATGCCGGTCCCGGCCGAAAAATGGCCCTGGGTAGTGCGCAAGATCCCTGCATCTGAGTTTCCGGCGCGCTACGTTGGGTCACTGACGGGCGGGCGCTAAGCGGGCATATGTCCGGTAATGATCCTTTTTCCGGAAATGATAACCAGTGGGACGCACCGATATGCCCGTTCAGGTAGCGAAGATGAGCATTTGCCGAGATGATGCTGTGACCTTGCCTGAACCGCAGGTACCACCAGACATACAGGTACCCACCAGACATAGAGGTGACCGCCACGTGAGAAGCGGATGGCCGCATGCCCAGGATGATCACGGGATGCTTCCACCGGATCGGCGCCCAGCGTCGTTCGGCCCCGAGGTCTCATGGCCTACCGGGTACTCCGATTTGGAGCACCGGGATGGCGACTACCGCTACCCAGCCCCGCAGGCGGCCCCGCCGGCGCCCGCTGATCATGGCCAGCACCCGTACGCGGCCTTCACGGCCGGCGGGTACGGCGACGACGGGTACCGGGACCCCGGCTACGAGGGACCGGCCGCGCAGGATGCCGGCATCGCCGGCACCAGGACGGTGCGCGGGTTCGTCGACGCGGGCCAGGGCTGGGAGCAGCCGGGTTACGCTGCCCCGGGCTACGCCCAGTCCAGTTACCAGCAGGGGCAGACTGGCTACGCGCAGGGAAACGCAGCTGGGTACCCGCAGGGCCAGGGCTACAGCCAGCCTGATTACGCCGGGTCGAGCTACGCTCAGGGCGGCCAGATCGAGATGGCTTACCCGCCGGCCGCCGCGTCGCCCGAGGCGTACCACGGCGCCGAGAGCTACCAGCAGCCCTGGGACTACGACCAGCCGCTCCGCTACGACGACGAGGTGGTCGCCTACCCGGCGCAGGACGGCTACCCAGCGCAGGACGGCTACCCGGCCAGCGGCGACTACCAGAGTGTCAACTACCTCAGCGGCGCTTACCCGATCGCGGGTTACGACGGTTCCGGCAGCCAGCAGGCACCGGGCTACCAGTCGGCTGGGTACAACGGCTCCGAATACTCAGTCCCGGGCATCGGCGGCAACGGCTACGACCTGTCCGGCATTATCGGGACCAGCGACTTCGAGGCGGTCGGCTACGACGAGCCGAGCTACGACCGGCTCTCCTATGACGACCCGCGCTACGGTGACACGCCCCGCTACGGGGACGGCCCCGGCTACGGCGGATCCCAGTTCGACGAGACCCGGCTCGACAACCTGTGGCCGCCGGGGGATGACGTCCGGCAAGAGACGGCCCCCACCGGTTACGGCAATGACGGGTTCGGCGGAGCGCCGGTCCGTTCTGGATCCTCGGATTTCGATTTCGGGCAGCAGAGCGGCCACGGCGGGGCCGGCCAATGGGCCGAGACGCGCTTCGACATGAGCGCCGTCGATCTCGACATCGACCACACCAGGTTCGACGTGCCGGCCTTCGGTGAGACACGCATCGACAGCCTGCGCCGGACGTCCACCGATATGTTGGCCCCCGGCCAGCGCGCCGGTGGCGCGGCGCTGCTCTCGCCGCCCGCCGCCCAGCCGCGCAGCTGGGTCGAGGACACGTCGTTCGACCACTTCGCCGACCTCGACCTGACCGACGAGCCGGTGCCCGCCGCCTTCACCCGCACCATCGAGCGGCCGGAGACCGACGAGGACACCGCGGCCCGGCGCGGCCGCCGCCGCGGTCGCAGCGGCGACCGGAAGCAGTGGATGGCACTCGGTGCCATCGCCGTTGTCGCGGCCGGCGCGATCGGCGGCGTCCTGATGAAGTACGTGTTCGCCGGGCCGAGCGGGCCCGCGCACGAGATCGTCGCCCCGGCAACGGTCGACGGGTACACCCGCTCTGCCACCCTCGGCGAGCAGATGCACGTGAACACGCTGGCGCAGGGCGTCGCCAAGTCAAGCGGCGGTTCGGCCAGCGGCGTCGTGTCCGCCGTCTACCAGCAGGGCACGGTGGCACCGGGCAGCGACGCGCAGATCTTCATGTTCGTGGGCGGCAAACTCGCCAGTGCCGATGCCAACGCCTCCATCACTAACTTCGACCAGTCCTACCCGGACGCGAGGCAAGTGGCGGCCGGCTCGCTCGCGGGAGATGCCTCCTGTACCGAGACGCACGTCGACAACGAGGAAGCGGCGATGTGCGTGTGGTTCGACAACGACACGTTCGGCGCGCTGGTATCCCCGACGATGAGCACCACCCAGCTGGCCTCGACGCTGAGCAACGTCCGGCCCAACCTGGAACTGCTCGCGCAGTAATTTCGCTTCCGCGGCGCGGTCTGATCCCTGGTTTTACCTGGGGATCGGGCCGCATCCGCGTTTTCGGGTCAGACGCATCTGCTGGTGCCGTTGGCTGGCGGAACGCCGGGGCTGCTAGGCGTCTGGGGCGCTCTTGCCTTCGCCTGAGTCGCTCTCGTCTTCGTGCGAGGGGTTGGCGTCGCTCTTGTCCGCGGGCGAGGGATCAGCGGGGTTCTGCGTTGCCTCCGCTGGTTCAGCCGATTTCGCCGGCTCCGGTGCTGCGGGGGCGGCGCCGGACGGCTTTGCCGCTGTGTCCTTCGCCGCGCCTCCCGCTGCCGCTGCTCCTGCTCCCGCTGCTCCTGCTGCCGCTGCTCCCGCTCCCGCTCCCGCTGCCGCTGCTGCCGTTGGCTCCGCGGGCGAGGCTCCTGCCGGGGTTGCGCCCGCTGGGGCGGGGCGGCGTCGGATCGAGAAGCGGGTCACCGCCAGGACGAAGGCCACGAGCAGGGCGGCCAGGCCTGCTAGCTGGGCGCCGACGACGGGGGTGCTTTCCGGGAGGGCCGAGGTGTCCGCCGCCTGGCGGGCCTTCGCGTTCAATGCTGCACTGCTTGAGCTTGAGCTTGAGCTTGAGCTCGGGCTCGGGCTCGGTGATGGCGACGGCGTGAGAGTTGGGAACAGGCCCGAGGCGTTGCCGCCGGGGCTGAGCGTCGCGCCGGTCGTCGGGTTGGTTGTGGGGACGCTGGGCAGGCCGACGGCGGGCAGTGGTGTCGTGGCCGGTGGCGCCGTCGGCGTGGTGGCCGGCGTGGAAGCCTTGGCTGCGGTGATCGTGACTGTGGCGGACGCCCGCGGGTCCTTGGGCAGGCCGGCCGCGCTGCCGACCACCGTCAGCCGGACCGACTTCACGGTCGATGCCGTGGCGGGGACCGTTGCCTTGGCTTCGAGTTGCCGTTCGGCCGACTTCGCGTCTATCGCGCCAAGGTCGCATGACGCCGTTCCGTCGTCGCTGCCGCAGCCGAAGCTGAACTTCGGTGTCAGGCTGTCCGGGGTCGCCTGCAGCCGGACGGTTGCATTAGGCACGTTCCCGCCCTTCGTCCAGGCACTGATCACCCATTGAGCGGCGGTCCCGCGATTGCTGCTCGCCTGGGAGTTCGCTATCTGCACGCAGAGGCTGATCTTCGCGCTCGGGACCGAGTGAGCGCCGGTGCCGGCCGTGCTGGTTGCCGTGGCCGAGGGCGAAGCGCTGGCCGAGGCAGAAGCGCTAGCCGACGGAGATGCAGTGGCTGAAGAAGCGCTGGCCGAGGGAGACGCCGAGGGAGACTCGGTGGCGGAATCCGCGGGAGCGGCCGAAGGCGAGGCGCTGGCGGAGGGCGATGAGGTGGCCGTCAGGGAGGCGCTACCGTCGGTCTTGACTCGCGCTTTCGCCGCCTGATGGGTGCCTGTCTTGGCCTTGCTGCTCGTCTCGGGCGACCTAGACGCGGTGGGCTTGGCCGAGCGCTTGGTGGTCGTCGGCTTGGCCGCCGCGCTCTTGGCGGCCGTGGGGGTGGCAGACGGCGCCGGGGTCGCCGTGGCAGACGTCGTCGGCGAGGAAGACACCGAAGGGGTCGGCGAAGGGGTCGGCGAGGAGGACGGGGCGGGAGTCGGCGAAGAGGACGCGGAGGCGGGCGCCTGGGTGTGCTTGGCGTTACCGCCGCCACCGCCGCTGAGCGTGCTTCCCGGGCTAACGCTCGTCGTCGGGCTAGCGGACGCCGTCGGGGTCGTTGATGGCATCGGGCTCTGGGACGCCGTCGGGCTTGGTGACGTTTTCGGGCTAGCGGACGCCGTCGGGGTCGTCGATGGCTTCGGGCTCTGGGACGCCGTCGGAGTTGCGGACGCCGTCGGGCTTGCTGACGCCGTCGGGCTTGCGGACGTCTTCGTGCTTGCGGAAGTCTTCGGAGTTGGGCTTGTCTTCGGGCTCGGGCTCGGGCTCGGGCTCGTTTTCGGGGTCGCGGACGACGACGGCGACGGCGACTTCGACGGGGCCGAAGTCGAGGGCGTGTGCGTCGGCGTCGGCGTCGGGGTCGGCGTTCCCGTTGGCGTCGAACTCGGGGTCGGAGTTGGCGTCGGGCTGGGGGCCGACGCCGACGCCTTGAGTGGCTCGCACGACAGGACGCTCTTGCCCGCGGCGGCACCGTCCGCCGCAATGACATAGCTGGACTGGTCCGCTTGGGCCGCAGTGGTATCCAGCGCGGCGGCCAGCGAGAACCCGGAAGTCGCGGTGATGAGGACACCCCCCGCCACCAGGGTGACCGCCGCGGGTCGTGCGTGCGCGAAACGCATGAAAACGCCCTACCAGTGCTGCTCGTTGCTGCTTCGGAACGACTTATTCAGTATGGAGTGGCACAGCAGGCGCGATACGCCTGCCTCGCGCGATATACCTCCCATTCAACACTGGGCGCAGAGTGCTGCGCCACCTGCCTTCCTACCCGATAGGCGGCGATGTGATCACGTCTGAGCGCAACCGCGCGGTCAGAATCGCGGGCCTGCTCGGCGGGGCCTGCACCATAGCGGCTGCGGCGCCCTGGGAGCAGGCGGCGGGCAACATCTCGACCACCGTTCATGGCGGGTCGCTGGCGCCCGCAGGTCACTCTGGTGCCTCCGCCCTCGGCGTCTTCGGCGGCACTGTGCACGCGCCAGCCAGCCCGCCCGCGCAGCAGGCGGCCGGCGGCCACGGATCTCATGCGCAGCCAACGGCAGCGCGCGGTTCTAACGCGCGGCTCAGCCACAACCCGAACTCCGTGGCCATCGTCTACACCATGCTGTCCGACTGGCAGTCGGTGAAGGACAACGTCGGCGGCCTGCCGTCCTGGATGCAGCCCCACGTCCGGTACTGGATCGCCGACCCGACCGGTGTCAACCACGTCGTCCCGGTTCCAGCGCTACCCAGTGGTACTGGGGCACCAGCTACGACATCTCCACCGCGAACCCGAACTTCGAGCAGTAACCACAACCGGGTCCGCAACCCGAAGGCCGTGCGCCGGGTGCCACCGTCCCCCAACGGCGGTACCCGGTGCCGGCCCTCGTCTTTCGGCGTACGACCACCGCGCAACTTGCGCTATTCTTTCTACGCGGCGCCCGCGAGGCGCGACGCGACAACTGAAGACAGGCCCCGTTAGCTCAGTCGGCAGAGCGTCTCCATGGTAAGGAGAAGGTCTACGGTTCGATTCCGTAACGGGGCTCCAGGGGAGGTCTTCACGTTTGGGTGAGGCCTAGTTTCACGTTTGGGTCTGACATTCCGGGCGGGGCGGTGGTCTTGCCTGGGCCGGGCTGGCTGGGAGGGCGCCGTAGGCGCCCTTTTTCGCTGTCTGGGCGTGTTCCTTGGCGTGTGCGGGCATGCTCGCGCTGTCGTGGTGTCCGGGTTGGTGCTGGCGGTGCGGGCGGAGACGGCTCTGTCAGGGTGGTGCGGGGGACATGAGCGACGCGAGTGTCTTGCGGCGGCGCCTTCGGGTTCTCGGGGGCAGGCCCCGGCTGCGCGGCGCTGGTTTTCTTCTTGCCGGGCGGTCCAGGCGGTGAGGATCCGCTGGTTGCGGACGGTGAGCAGCACCGCGGTGAACAGCATCAAGGGTGTCAGGCGCATGAGGCGGCACCAGCCGCGGGTGATGTCGTTGCTGGCGGGGTCCTTGGCGGTGGCGAAGCCGCGTTCGGCTCCGCTGCGGCGGGCGTAGGAGCGGCGCCAGGCCGCCGACGGGTAGTCGTGTTTCTGCGCGGTCTTGGCCAGCACGCCCGGCGGGACGGTGATGGTCTGCTGTGTGCAGCAGGCCTGCGGGTGTTCGGGGGGCTGGAGGACCTCGGGACGGTCCCGGTTCAGGAGCATCGATGACGGCTGCAGGGGGCAGCGGATCTTGCCCGTGGCGGCGGGGCATGCGACGCGGTGGTAGCCGTCGGTGTCGTCGCTGGTGAGGCGGCCGAGCTTGTAGCGGGCGGCCTCCGCGGTCTTCGCGTCATGCTGCGCGGCCTGCGCGGGGGTGGCGGCACGGGACAGCGGGGCGAGTTCGAGCAGCGTGCGGGGCGTCTGGGGGCAGTAGAGGCTGCCGTTGGCGATGATCGCGCCCTGATGGGTGCCCTTGGGACCGCGGTCGTGGGGGTGCAGGTCCTGGACGAGGGCGGCTCCGGCTTTGCGGAGCGGGGCCGCCCAGTTCTGCGGGACGCGGTGGGAGTAGCCGGAGTCGGCCAGCACGTCGCCGAGCAGGATGCCCTCGCCGGGCATGGCCGTCAGGACACCGGTGAAGGCGGGGACGGGGTCGTGGCGGCAGGCGGACAGGGTCATGCGGCGGGCGAGTTCGGGGACGGGCGGCCCCTGCTCGTCGGGCACCGTGATGGCGTCCGACAGGTAGTAGCCGAAGAACAGCTCGTCCTCGTCGTGGAGCAGGTTGTTCCTGCGGTGCCCCCAGGAGGCCTCGGGGTCGGCGCAGTCGCCGGTCCCGCGCGGCGGGGGCCGGGAGAAGGTCTCCAGGTCGGTCCAGTCCACGGCCAGCGAGCTGCTGGCGTCCTTGAACGCTGCGGGGATGCTGGCTTCGAGCAGGCCGTCGCAGGCCGCCTGCAGCGCCGGCGACGGCAGCCCGTCCGGCTCGTCCCTGGCGAGCGCGCCCGCGACCAGGCCGAAGGTGTACTCGGCCTGCCGGTAGGTCAGCGGGTGCGGGCCGTCCTTCCAGTCGGCGAGGACGCCGAGCCGCCGCTGCTCGTCCCCGGGCAGCGAGGTCAGCGCCCGGTGGACCCTGGTCAGGTGGGCGGGCAGGCCGTCGGCGATCGCGAGCATCATGCCCAGCAGCAGGGTGCGGACGGTCAGCTGCCGCCTCCGGGCGCCGGACGGCAGCAGGGCCTCGGTCCGCGGCGCGATGCCGGAGGCGTCCAGGACGTTTTCCAGCGCCGGGAGCGGGATCATGGCCTGGCGGCCCCCAGCAGTCTCACCGCCTGTTCCTCGCCGCCCGGCTCCAGGCCGGCGGCCAGGTCGCCGAGCCGCTGGGAGCAGCTGATCCCCGCTGCGCGCATGAACGTGGCCAGGCCCAGCAGCTCGCCGCAGTCGGCCAGCCAGGTCGCGCGCAGCCGGGAGGTGTCCAACCGGGGCAGCCCGGTCCCGCCGTCCAGCGCCCTGACCAGCTGGTTCGTCAGGTTCCGGCGGCCAGGGCCAGCGCCGCCGCAGATCAGGCCTGTCCCGGCGAACCGGGCCGCGGCCAGGAGCCGCGCGTGGTAGCGGGCAAGTACCGGCACCACGCGGGCGCGCGGGCCCCGGACCTGGACGATCACGCCGCCGGAACGGCAGGCCACGTCGGTGCCGCGCGCGTCGCGCAGGTCAGCGCGGATCAGCCCGGCGCCCGCGCCGAGGCAGACCAGCCCGGCGGCCCGCATCCGCCGCTCCAGGGTCGGCTGGGCGTCCGCCAGCGCGAGGAACCCGGCGATTTCCGCCGGGCCGTAGGGATCCTTGGCGCGCTCCCGCGGCAGCGGCAGGTCCTGCGGGTAGAACTGCGGGACGACACGCCGGCCGACGAACCGCAGGTTCGTGCGCAGCGTCCGCCGCGCAACCGGGGACAGGCCCGGCGCGCACCGGGTGAACCGCTCGGCCGACGACGGGTGCAGCAGCACCCCGGGCACCGCCTCCAGGCCGAGCCCGGTGCCGTAGTCGGCGAGCTTGCCCGCCGCCCACAGCAGGCTCTTCGCCCGCTCCCGGCCCCCCGGCCCGGCCTTCGCGATCACGTCGCGGGCGAACGCCGCCCCCTGCGGGGACACCGTCGACGGCCGCCACCGCCCGATATAGGCGGCAACATCAGCATTCGTCATACAGCACTTATACTGAAGTGCATGCGGGAGACCGGGGATTTCCGCTGCGACAATGGGAACGTGTCGCCCACCCCGGCCCAGCAGGCCCGCGCCGCCGCCATCGCCGCCGAGATCGCCGCCCTCGCGGCGGCCGGCTTCGCGCTGCCCGGCACCCTCGCCGACCGGATGACCCGCTGCGGCCGCCCCAACTGCCGCTGCCACGCCGACCCGCCCCGCCTCCACGGCCCCTACCACCAGTGGACCCGCAAGAAAGACGGCAAAACCGCCACCCGCATCCTCACCGACGACCAGCTCGCCGACTACCAGCCCTGGTTCGCCAACCACAAACGGCTCCGCGAGCTCATCACCGAGCTCGAGGCACTCAGCCTCGACATCGCCGAGAACGACCCCCGCTGGAACCGCTAACCCCACAACCGGAACAGCGCCCTCCGGAAAGTGTGGCCAAAGCCCGCTTAACCCGTGGGCGGGCACCCCCCCCAGGCACGCCTCCCCAGGTCAGCCCTAAACGTGAAGACCTCTCCAGCTCGGAGCAGTTTTTCGATAGCAATCGAACGGTCACGTGGACCGGCGCGTAGTTCGATGGCCACCACCGCCAAAGGTCACATAGAGCGACTTCCTAGCGGCTCCTATCGGCCGGGCTCACTGCAGAGACCAAGCTGCGGACGAAGGCCATCCCGATCCTGCTCCGCCTGGCCGGCCGTGACGACCGGGCTTGAGAAGCGATCGAGAGGGCCTCCGGAAACGACCCCGACGGGATCGTGCGCCGGGCTGTCGGCGACGCCAGGCCCCCACGCGAAGATGATCTTCAACCCCTACAAAATTGTCGTGCACCCATCCGTGGGTGCACTTCCACGGCCCGAATCGTGCGACGGCAAACGGGTACGGGGTCTTGGGACTATGCGGCCCGGGATTAGCGCTAGGCACTGAGCAGCTGGTGATCTTGTGAGCGGTGCCAAGGGGAGGCCGGGCGAGCAGGCGGCCAGGCAGGTTTGCCAAGGTCGGGTGGTTGCCTGGCCGGTGTCTGTCAGTCTCTTGGCAGTGTGCGGGGAAGCCCGAAGCGGGCGAGCAGCCCCCGGTCTCCGAACCGGGTGAGCACACAGCCCTGGTTGCCCCGCAGCGTGAGCACGACGAGACTGCTGGCCCGCCAGAGCGGCGTGCAGGGGTCGGCGAGATAGAAAGCGAGGGCGGGCTGGTTGTTGGCCCGGGTGGGGACGATTTTGGGTTCCTGGCCCCAGATGTGGGTTTCCCGGAGGAAGGCGGCGATCGCCTGGGGTCCCCGGAACTCGAAGGGCTCGGGCGGCATCGCGAGCCTGGCGTCCTCGGTCAGCAGGGCCACCAGCGCGTCCACGTCGGAACGCTCGAACGCGTCGACGAAACGGCCGATGATCGCGGCCTCGGCCGCCGACTGTGGCAGCGGCACGTCGTGCGGGTCGGTAGCCGGGGGCAGGCCGGCCCGGGCCCGGAGGAGCGCGCTGTGAACGGCTGCCTGGGTCGTGCCGAGGATGCCGGCGGCTTCGGCCGCCGGGAAGCCGAGCACATCCCGGAGTACCAGGACCGCCCGCTGCTGGGGCGGCAGGTGCTGCAGGCCGGCCACGAACGACAGCGCGATCGACTCCCGCGCGTCATAGCGGGCCTCGGGGCCGGGGTCCACGTCGCCGAGCAGCACATCCGGGTAGGGCTCGAGCCACCACGGGTCGCCGGACCTGACCCGCCCTGTCCTGGCCGATTCCGGATCTGGCAGGTCGGCCGGCCGCGGACGGCGGGATTCGTCACGCAGGTAGTTGAGGCAGCGGTTCGTGGCGATGCGGTACAGCCACGCCCGCAGCGAGCGGCCGTCGAAGCGGCCGATGGAACGCCATGCGGCCAACAGAGCCTCCTGGAGCACGTCCTCGGCGTCCTGGACCGAGCCGAGGATCCGGTAACAGTGCGCCTGCAGCTCGCGGCTGTAGGGCTCGACGAGCTCGCGGAAGGCCTCGCCGTCGCCTGCCTGGGCCCGGCTGAGGGCTGTCTCGATCATCGCGCCGTCATCCTTTCCTTCCGGCCGCCTGGCTGCCGCCTCACGAAACTAGAACACCAGCGGCGGCGCAGATTCGCCGGCGAATCGCCGGCGAATCACCGGCCGGGCCCGGGTTTGAACCAGTGATGACCTGATCAGCCCGGACCGGAGGAACCCATGACCATATTCGACCGCAGGAACGCCGTAAGTGACCGGGAGCCCGCGCCGCCCGGCGAGGTCCGCCGCTGGCGGGCCTTCACGTTGCTCGCCGTCGCGTTCTTCATGACGGTCGTCGACCTGACGATCGTCAACGTCGCCCTGCCGACCATCGGCCGCAAGCTCCACTTTCCCGAGTCGGACCTGCAGTGGGTGGTGACCGCCTACGCCCTCACCTACGGCGGGTTCCTCCTGCTCGGGGGCCGGGCCGCCGACCTGCTCGGCCGCAGGCGCCTGTTCATGGCCGGGCTGGCGATCTTCACGGCGGCCTCGCTCGCTTGCGCGCTGGCCACCAGCGACACGTTCCTGATCATCATGCGCGGCATCCAG
>CAVQOE010000043.1:0-14112 GCA_963714295.1 uncultured Actinomycetota bacterium
GGCGTGGGAGGAGTCGGTCATGATCCTCGAAGCGCTGCACCACCCATCGGCGGGCGAGGTCCGCTCGCGGCTGACCGAGCTTGACGTTACAATCCGTAGCAAGGCGTCGACCGGCTAGTCTGCCGATTAGTTCGCCGGTAACCTCGCCTGGCCTGCACATAATTACTATCTGATGATTACTTTATACGGAACGTACACGGCCGCATGACCGCATGGAGATAACAATGAGTGATACCTGGACTCGCTAGTTTCGGGGGAGGCCACACCCGGACCGCACCCGGCTTAATTCACTTCTACTAGGAAATCCGTTTGTCAATAATCACCACTACTAGACAACTGAGTACATTTGTACCTATGGTCAGCCGGCTGGTCTCGGCGTGGTCTTCAGGAAAAGTAAGGGATAAAGAACTGTAGCGGCAGAACGGTCGGTGTCTTCGCCCTGAACGCGACACAATCTCCTTAAGGGCAAGACCAACTCACCGGGGAGACACCTCATGCCAGAACTCGTTCCGCTACCAGGAAGCGAGCGCTCGGAGCTACCGACCGCCGCGCCAGCCGCCACGTCACTCGACCCCAGCGAGGTCATCACCGTCACGGTGGTGCTGCGGCGGCGCGCCGAGGTCCCGGCCGAGCTAATCAGCGGCCCGGAGACGATCAGCACGTCAGAGCTCGGGGAGCGGTACGGGGCCAACCCGGCCGACGCCACGCTCGTGGCCGACGTGCTCGGCCGGTACGGGCTCACCGTGACCGACTTCCAGCTCGGGTCCCGCCGCCTCAAGGTGAGCGGGATGATCGCGGCCATGTCGGCCGCCTTCGGCACCACGCTGACCGCGGTCACCTCATCGGCGCCGGGCGGCAGCGGGCGGGTGACCCACCGGTACCGGACGGGCTCGCTGTCGGTGCCGTCCGAGCTGTCCGGGATCATCGTCGCCGTGCTCGGCCTGGACGACCGGCCGGCGGCGAGGGCGCACTTTCGGCGGCTGACGACGATCACGCCCGAGGACGCCGCGCCGCCCGTCACCACGCCCCGCCCGGCGTGCCGCTGACGGCGCTCCAGGTCGCGAGCTTCTACGACTTCCCGGCCGACACCGACGGGACCGGGCAGACGATCGCGCTCATCGAGCTCGGCGGCGGCTACACCGCAGCCGACCTGTCCACCTACTTCAGCGGGCTCGGCCTGGCGGTGCCGACGGTGACCGCGGTCGGCGTCGACGGCGGGTCCAACTCCCCCGGCTCGCCGGACGACGGCGAGGTCGAGCTGGACATCGAGGTGGCCGGGGCGGTCGCGCCCAAGGCCTCCATCGTCGTCTACTTCGCGCCCAACACCGACCAGGGGTTCGCCGACGCGATCTCCGAAGCGATCAACGCGACGCCAGCCCCGACCGTGGTCTCGATCTCCTGGGGCGGGCCGGAGACCTCCTGGTCGAGCCAGTCCATGAGCACCATGAACGAGACGATCTCCGACGCGGCCGCGCTCGGCACCACGGTCACCGTGGCGGCCGGCGACAACGGGTCGAGCGACAACCCCAAATCCACCAGCGGCGTGGCGGTCGACTTCCCCGCCTCAAGCCCCTACTCGCTCGCCTGCGGCGGCACCACGCTGATCGGCAACACCGCGACCAACACGATCACCTCCGAGGTCGTCTGGAACGAGCTCGCGAACAACGAGGGCGCGGGCGGCGGCGGCGTCTCCGTCGTCTACCCGCAGCCGGCCTGGCAGGCCGGCGCCGGGGTTCCCTCGTCGGCGGCCGGCGGCAGCGGCATCGGCAGCGCCGCCACCCCGGGCCGGGGTGTCCCCGACGTCGCGGGCAACGCCGACCCGGTCACCGGCTACCTGATCGTCGTCGACGGCCAGTCGGAGCCGGTCGGCGGCACCTCGGCCGTCGCACCGCTCTGGGCCGGCCTGATCGCCCGGCTGGCCCAGGCCACCGGGACCCGGTTCGGCCTGCTCCAGCCGCTTATCTACAAGGGCATCACCCCCGGGGTGGCGGCGGCCGGCTTCAACGACATCGTCGAGGGCACCAACGGCGCCTACAAGGCCGGTCCCGGCTGGGATGCCTGCAGCGGGCTGGGGTCGCCGAACGGGACGGCGCTGCTCTCGCTGCTCTCCCCCTCCCCCACCAACCCCACGGACCCGACTGGTCCCACCGACCCGACCGGCCCCACAAACCCCTCCGGTACCTAAAATTCCCCGGCCTCCGGTTCCACGACCGGTAACGGCTGCGGCTGGTAGCCGGAAGCGGTAGTGCGGGGCCTGTCACCTACGCCATTGACATCGCCTATCAGAGTCGTTGGCGTAGGTGACAGGCGCATGCGGGTCGAGCGCGCATCTGGTCCGGACGGGTTCCGGGGCGGGTGCGCGTTCGGCTTTGCCTGCGGTAATAGGCCAGCTGGGCGGAGCCACCTTCCGTTACTCATGAAGATCTTGATGGTTTGACGCGGCCGTCCTGCGAGTGGATGGGGTCTACTCGCGCTTTTGGCGAGCGGGCCCCGGGGGGCATCGGGGCCCGGGGGAATGGGGCGGGGAGCCCCCATGCGGGAAGTCAGCCCCCATATCGCCGGGGGTCGCCGCGCCCCCCCGGGAGCTAACACAGTTTGACGATGGCGTTGTGGGAGTGGCATTATTTTGACAGTAGCTCTCATTTCGATGTTACTCGCAGAAGACGGTGACTCTCATGGTGTCCCAGCCAACCTCGACGACCGCGCCGGCCCAGGGCGCGCCGGGCGACGCGCAGCAGTCGCCGCGACGCTGGTGGGCGCTGATCGCGATCGCGGCCAGCGTGCTCGTCGTCGGGCTCGACCTGACCGTGCTCAGCCTGGCGCTGCCCGACATTGCCGTCAGCCTGCACGCCTCGACCGGCGACCTGCAGTGGTTCACCGACGCCTACAGCCTGGTGATCGCGGCGATGATCCTGCCCGCCGGGCTGCTCGGCGACCGCTACGGGCGCAAGCGGGTGCTGCTGGTGGCGCTGGTGCTGTTCGGCGTGGCCTCGGCGCTGTGCGCGTTCGCGACCTCGACCGGCGAGCTGATCGGGGCGCGGGCGCTGCTCGGCGTCGGCGCGTCCGCCATCTTCCCGATGTCGCTGTCGGTGCTGCCGACGATGTTCGCCCCGGAGGAGCGGCGCAAGGCGATCGCGATCATGTCGGCGGCCACCATGCTGAGCTTCCCTCTCGGCCCGATCCTGGGCGGCTACCTGCTCGACCACTTCTGGTGGGGCTCGGTCTTCCTGATCAACGTGCCCGTGGTGATCATCGCGCTAGTTGCGGTGTTCTTCCTGCTGCCGGAGTCGCGCTCGGCCAACCGGCCGTCCATCGACGTGCTCGGCGTACTGATCTCCAGCGCCGGCCTGATCGCGGTGACGTACGGGTGCATCAAGGCAGGCCAGAAGGGCTGGGGCAACTCGACGGCGCTGGCCACCATCGCGGTCGGCCTTCTCCTGCTGGCCGGGTTCGTGCTCGTCGAACGGCGGATCACCGCGCGCGGCGGGCAGTCGCTGGTGGACCTGGCCCTGTTCAAGTCGGTCGGGTTCCGGTGGGGCACGATCCTGGTGACGCTGCTCTCGTTCGCGATGTTCGGCCTGTTCTTCGCGCTGCCCCAGTATTTCCAGGACGTCCGCGGCGCGAGCTCGCTCGGCAGCGGTCTGCGGCTGCTGCCGATGGTGCTCGGCATGGTCGTCGGGATGGTCATCGGGACCCGGCTGCAGTCGGTGCGCGGCGCGGCCGACGGAGCGCCGGGCAAATCGGCGGCCGGCCCCCGGGCCGTGATCACGGCCGGCGTACCTGGTCATCGCGGTCGCGCTGGCGCTCGGCGCGTTCACCACGCTCGCCAGCTCGACCTGGTTCACGCTGGCCTGGGTCGCGGTGGCGGGACTCGGCTTCGGCCTGGTGATGCCGGCCGCGATGAACGTCACGCTCGCCTCGCTGACCGCGGAGCGGAGCGGGTCGGGATCCGCCCTGATCTCGGCCATGCGCCAGGTCGGCTCCGTGATCGGCGTTGCCATCCTCGGTACGCTGATCAGCAACGCCTACGGCAGCCGGGTGGACACCAGCGGGCTCCCGGCGGCGGCCGCCGACCTGGCGCGAACGGGCGTGGCGGGCGGCGTCGAGGTGGCGCACGCGCTCGGCTCCCCCGAGCTGCTCGACTCGGTGCGCTCGGCCTTCGTCGACGGCATGGACATCATGCTGTGGACGTGCAGCGCGATCGCGCTCGGGTGCGCCCTGCTCGCGCTGATCTTCCTGCGCAAGCTTCGCTAACTCATGGTTAAAGGGGCAGGATCACAGGCGTGATGGAATTGAACGCGCAGGATTCCCTGCGCGAACGGAAGAAGGCCAGGACGCGTGCCGCGCTGCGCGAGCACGCGCTCCGGCTCTTCCGCGAGCAGGGTTACCCGGCCACCACGGTGGAGCAGATCGCGGCGGCGGCCGAGGTCTCCCCGTCCACCTTCTTCCGCTACTTCCCGACCAAGGAAGACGTGGTTATGCAGGACGACATGGACACCCGGCTGTTCGCGGCGTTCGAACGTCAGCCGCCGGAGCTCGGCACAGGTCGCCGCGCTGCGCGCCGTCGCTGCGCGAGGTCGCCGCGTCCTTCACCCCCGGCGAGATGGAGCAGCTGCGCGAGGCGTTCGCGCTGCAGGTAACGGTGCCGGAGATCCGGGCCCGGATCCTCGACGAGACCAACCGGATGATGCAGCAGATGACGGAGGCGCTGGCCAAGCGGACCGGCCGCGCACCCGACGACCTCGCCGTGCGGACGTTCGCCGGGGCCGTGTTCGGCGCCATGATGTCGGCCTCGCTGCCCTATCACCAGATGCCGGCCGGCGGACTCGCCAGCGGCCTGGTCGCGGACATGTTCGAGCGGATCGATGAGGCGCTCGCCATGCTCGAAGCCGGCCTGCCGTTGTGACCGGCCTGCTGCCTCCTCTCCCGCTTGCCACCGGGCGGCTTGGCGCCGGCGCCCGGCGCGCGTTGGCTCGCGGGATCCCGGCGGAATGATGACGCGTCATGTATTGTTCCGCCTGTTGGCTGCCCGGTACGCCGGGTATGAGTGCCTGGGCCCACTGCGAGGAGCGTCATCATGCCGGCCGTTACCGTCCCCAACCTGCTGGTCCTGCCGCGTGTCACCGAGCCCCCGGCCGAAGGCGGCCGGCCGGTGGCGCGGATCACCACCGCGCCGTCCGGCTTCGAGGGCGAGGGGTTCCCGGTGCGGCGGGCGTTCGCCGGCGTGAGCATGAGCGACCTGGACCCGTTCATCCACATGGACCAGATGGGCGAGGTCGAATACGCGGCGGGCGAGCCCAAGGGCACCCCGTGGCATCCGCACCGCGGCTTCGAGACCGTCACCTACATCATCGACGGGGTGTTCAGGCACCAGGACTCCAACGGCGGCGGCGGGCTGATCACCAACGGCGACACCCAGTGGATGACGGCCGGGGGCGGGATCTTGCACATTGAGGAGCCGCCCGAGGATCTGGTCGCCAGCGGCGGGCTCTTCCACGGCTTCCAGCTCTGGGTCAACCTGCCGGCCAGGCTCAAGATGACGGCGCCGCGCTACCAGGACATCCGGGCGGGCCAGGTCGCGCTGCTGACCTCCGCCGACGGCGGAGCGCTGCTCCGGGTCATCTCCGGCTCACTCGACGGCCACGACGGGCCCGGTTCCACGCACACCCCGATTTCCCTGGTGCACGCCACCGTCTCGCCCGGCGCGCAGGTCCGCGTCCCGTGGCCGGCCGAGTACAACGCCCTGGGCTACGTTCTCGCCGGGGCCGGCACCGTCGGCCCCGACCGGCGGCCGATCCACACCGGGCAGCTCGCGGTGTTCGGCTTCGGCGAGTCCATCACCTTCGCCGCTGACGCGAAGATGGACGGCCCCTCGCCGGCCCTAGACATCCTGCTGCTCGGCGGCGAGCCGATCAGGGAACCGGTCGCCACCTACGGCCCGTTCGTGATGAATACCAAGGCCGAGCTGGCGCAGGCCTTCGAGGACTACCAGAAGGGCCGCCTCGGCTCGATCCCCGCCCAGCCCTTCATTCCGGCCAAGGCCCCGATCCCCACCGACCGCCCCGGTCACGACGTCCTCTAAGGCGCTTCGTTGCTCCGGCGCTCTGGCGTCTCGGCGTCCCAGCGCTCCGGGGTCTCGGGGCTGCGGCGTCTCGGGGCTACGGCTGTCTCGGGTCTCCGCGCTCGGCGTCTCGGGTCTCGGGGCTCCGCGCTCGGCGTCTCGGGTCTCGGGGCTGCGGGGTCTCGGGTCTCCGCGTCTGGGCGTTTCGGCGCTCAGGCGCAGCAACATCACTGATCACCCTGGCCACGGTGTCCTCTAGGAAGCTCGGCCTTTCGGCGCTCGACGCTCCGGCACAGGAAAATCCGCACTCGCCATTTCAGCTTCCTATCAGTTTTGACCATTCCGACGCGCCTTCCTATCAGTTTTGGTGGCACATTTCGGGACAAGTCGGTCTTGAAAGTGGTCAGAAGTGATAGGAAGACGAAAAAAAATGGTCAAAAGTGATAGGAAGACGCGCCCGGCCAAGGGATTTTTAGCGCTGGCAGTCCCAGGTTCCGGCCTGGGTGCGGTCTACGGCGGGGTCGAAGGTCCGCGGTCGGAGGTGCGCAGCAGGCGGAGGGCCAGGGTGGGGCACGCGCTGACGGCCTTGCGGGCGTGCCGCTCCATGCCCGGCGGGAGCGGGCGCGGGTCGATGACCGGGTAGCCCCACTCGTCGATGGTGATCATCTCCGGCAGGAGCTCGGCGCAGGCGCCGTGGCCCTCGCAGTCGATCGGGTTGACTAGGAGCCTGTCTGCCATGCGGGTCACATCCAGTCGTCTTCGGTACGGGCGGCGCGGTCCGGGACCGGCAGGAACGGCGCGGTGTTGGTGGCCGAGCACCGCCCGCGCTGGTGCCGGTCGGCCTCGTGGGCGAAGGTGCGCAGGGCGGAGCGGACGAACCGGGCGGTGCCGTCGGGGTGGTGGCAGGCGCCCCGCCCGGTGACCAGGCCGGACCAGCGCTCCAGATCTTCGCGGGTTCCCGGCCGCGGGCGGCCGCTCGCCAGTTCGGCCAGCGCGGCCGAGATGCGCGGCAGGCCGTTGAGGCATGGCCCGCACTGGCCGGCCGACTCGAGGGCCAGGTAGCGGACGGCGCGGGCCGTCTCCACGAGGCCGCAGCGGTCGGCCGGCAGGCTGATCACGATGCCCGCGCCGACCCGCGCGCCGGCCGGCTCGAGCGATCCGTTGTCCAGGGTCAGCGCGGCTGCCCTGTCGGCCGGCAGCCACATGCCGTGGTAGCCGCCCAGCAGCACCGCCGATTCCGGTCCCGTCGGCGCTCCGCCCAGGAGATCACGCAGCGGCATGCCCAGCGGGACTTCGATGATCTTCGGCCGGCCGTCGGCCCGGCGGAGGGTGGCGAGCATCGATCCGGGCTCCCGGGCCGTGCCCGCCTCGCGGAACCAGCGCGGGCCGCGCCGGGCGATCAGCGCCAGGTGCGCCAGCGTCTCCACGTTCTGCACCAGGGTGGGGTTGTTGTTCAGGCCGCGCTCGGTAATGCGCGGCGGCATAAAGGTCGGGATCGCGGGGCCGCCGCCCAGCTGGTTGACCAGGGCGGTCTCCTGCCCGGAGAGGAACCGGGCCGGCGCCGCGGCGAGCTGGACGGGGACGCGGTCGAGGCGCGCGGCCAGCCGCTCCTGGAGGGCCTGGCGGAGACGGCCGGCCACGTCGTGCTCGCGGTCGACGTGCGTGACCAGGATCGCGGTGTCCGCGCCGACCGCCTCGGCCGCCAGCTGCAGACCGTCGAGGACCAGGTGCGGGGCAAGCCAGAGCAGCGTCGCGTCCTTGTCGCTGGCGGGCTCGGACTCCGCGCCGTTGGCGATCACGGTGGGCGGCCTTCGGCGCTTGTCGGCCGCCTCGAGGACGGCCCTGAGCTTGCGGTGCACGGGGAACGCGGCGCCGCCGCGGCCGGTGAGGCCCGCCTCTTCAATGTCCCGAACCAGGGCGCCGGGATTGCCCGGGCTGCCCATGCGGTCACGGTAGGGCAGGCCGCCGTGCCGGGCGAGGTGCGCCGCCAGGTTCTGGGGCCGTTTGCCCTCCTGGACCGGGGGTAGCAGCCGGGGCAGGTCGTTGGGTGCGGCCGCCCTGCTCGCGTCTTCGTGGAAGGCGCCCGCGGTGGCGGCGGTCATCGGGAGGACGTCCTGTCTCTCGGGGGCCCAGCGTCCCTGGTGGCGCCTATCTCGCTGGTGGTGTTTACGTGTTTAGCTGTGACTCCGGCTCCGCGGCCGTGGACCGCGGCCATGATCAAGCCCACCCGCTCGGCCCTGGGCACGTCGCGGGCGGCGGCCGCCAGCCGCCAGCTGAGCGCGGCGGCGATCGCGATCGCGCACAGCAGCGCGACGACAAAGAGCACGCCGTGTTGCAGGTCGCCGCTGGCGAAGAACGAGTGCGCCCAGGCGACCGGCCAGCTCAGCGTAAGAGAGAAGATGGACGACCCGCCAGGCCCGCCTGGACAGATGGCGGCGGAGCAGGCTAGTCACGATCACCGCCACGAAGAGGTCGAGGCTTACCGCGCCGAGGCCGAGCCAAAACCGCTCATACGGCGATGCGAGCGGAACGACCACGGCGGTGATTGGGATGTTCACGTAGCTGTCGGCCACCGCGGTCAGCACGTGCAGCGCGACGAAGGCAACGGCCAGCAGGCTCAGGTTTCTGTGCAGTCCGGTAACCGCGAACCTCGGCAGCCCGGGCAGGCGGCCTTGCCTGTTCACCAGCATGCCGAGCACCATCACCGCGGTCAGCAGCAGCAGCGCGACCACGCCGGTGGCCCGGCTGGCGTACCAGAAGGCCATGCTCACCTCGCCAGGATAGAAGTGCAGTTTCCGCTCACGTTGTCCAGCATCGGTCATCAAGCCCAGCGGCACGTACGGAAAGGCTCTGAGCTACCTCTGAGGACGCATCAACGACTGAGGGCGTATCAAGACGCCCCGGTTAACGGACCGTAACGCCTGCTATCCCCCGGCTTCATCAATGCTGTGCCTTCTGGGCGGCCCCGGGGATAGCGAGGGGTACCTGGCTGCGGGTAGCTTCCTCTGTGGTAACGCATCCGGAAGTCCGCGTGTTGCAACCGGAAGCTTCTTGCTGCCCCCACAGTTAACAAGAATGAAACCTTGAGAAACGTGATTGTTACAATGATGCCTGGGACCCTGCCCATCGCCGCGCGAGCGGCCTACATCCTCCGAGATAACAGCACCGGCCTGATCACCAAGGCCGCGCCTTCCCTCTACCCCCACCAGTGGAGCTGGGACGCCGCGTTCAACGCGGTCGGCCTGGCCACGATCGACCTGCCACGCGCCCGGCTCGAGCTCGACTCGCTCTTCGCCGGACAGTGGCGCAACGGCCTGCTGCCGCACATCGTCTTTGACCCCAGCGCCGCCGCCGATGGCTACTGGCCGGGGCCTTCGCAGTGGCAGTGCGCGCGGCACAACGAGGACGCGGTGTCCGCCCCCGCGACCAGCGGGATCATCGACCCCCCGGTGCACGCGATCGCCGTTGACCGGATTCTCGCCACGGCGTCGGCTTGCGGCGGGCGGGAGGCCGAGCTCACCTGGGCCTGGGCCGAGCACCTCTACCCCAGGCTGCTCGCCTGGCACCGGTTTCTGGCCCGCGACCGGACGGACAAGTCAACCGGGCTGATGACGCTGTTCCACGGCTGGGAGTCCGGCACGGACAACTCCCCGCGCTGGGACGCCCCGTACGCGGGGGTTATGGTCGGCGCCGGATTGCCCGATTACACCCGGCGCGACAAGGCGCACGTGTCGGACGCCTCGCAGCGGCCGACTGACCATGAGTACGACCGGTACCTGTGGCTGGTCGAGGAGGCCAAGTCGGCCGGCTACGACGCCGGGCTGCTGCGCGAGTCCGGCTCGTTCCAGGTCGGCGACGTGCTGTTCACCGCTATCTTTGCCACCGCTTCCGACCTTCTTGCCTCGCTGGCGGTGAAGCTGCGCAAACCTGATGACGCAGCAGAGCTCAAGGACTACGCCGCCCAGGCCAGGGCGGCGGTTTTCTGCCACGTTGATGAGGAAACAGGGCTGGCGGCCGACGTCGACCTGCGGACCGGGGAGTGGCTGCGGACCGAGACCGTGGCCGGCTTCGCACCGCTGATCGCGGGGGGCATGCCGCTCTATTTGCGCGCGCGTCAGGTGTCGCTGCTGACCGGGCCGCGTTGGGCGGGGCACCCGTCGCTTAAGTTCGCGCTGCCGCCGTCGACGTCGCCCTGCTCGGCCGCCTATAACCCGGATTGCTACTGGCGGGGGCCGGTCTGGCCGGTCTTCACCTGGCTGCTGTGGTGGGCGCTGTCCCGGTCGGGCGAGACTTCGGTCGCGGCCGACTTCCGGTCGGCGTCGCTTGACCAGCTCCGCGACGAGACGTTCGCCGAGTACTACCAGCCGGAGACCGGCGCCCCGCTTGGTTCGCTGCGGCAGTCCTGGACGGCCGCGGCCGCCCTCGACTGGCTCCTGGACGAGGACTAGGCGCTTCCCGTCTCTAGTCGGCCTGGTTGGCGGGCCAGCCGGCGACGGTACGGACATTGCCGTCGTGGGTTACCAGCCGGGCGGGGAGCTCGAGAGCGGCCAGCCAGGCGGGCGCCTGGGCGCCGCGGATGATCGCGGCGGTGGCCGCGGTGTTCGCGTCGGCGCAGGTCGCGGCAGCCACCGAGACGGTGCGCCAGACCGGGGCGGCCGGCAGACCGGTACGCGGGTCGAGGATGTGGTGCAGCAAGTCGCCGCCATGATGCCAGCGGCGCGCGGCGGTCGAGGAGGTGGCCAGCCCACCGTCGCGGATCGCCACTACCTGGCTCGGGCCGTCCGGGCTCTCGTCCGGCAGCCCGGTCCTGTCCTGCACCCTGATCCGCCAGAAACCATCCGGCGGCACCCCGGCCACCGCGGTGTCACCGCCCAGGCTGACCAGCACTCCGCAGCCGAGACGGTCCGCGATCCGGGCCGCCGAGCGGTCGGCCGCCCACCCCTTCACGGTCGCGCCAAGGTCGAGCTGGACTCCGGGCGGGACCGTCAGCTGCCGGGCGGCGACATCGACCGAGACCGACTGCCAGCCGGGGATGGCCCGGACGCTGACCGGCACCGCCGGCCGGTGCGCGCTGGTGACCGGCTGCGCCGGCGGCGCCAGCTCGGCGAAGTCCCGGTCGTAGCCGAGCGCCGCCATCGCGCCGCCGACCGTGGGGTCGACGTCCCCGTCGGTCAGCTCCGCCGCCCGCAGGCTGACCTCGACCGCCTCCGCGAGCAGCGGGCTGACGGTGAGCGTGACCGGGCCGCTGGCGTTGCGCGCCGCCTCCCCCACGGCTACCAGCTCGGAGTCGGCCCGGAACCGGCTGCAGGACCGGTCGAGGGCGGCGAGATCAGCCTCCAGCAGCTCACGCGCCGCGGCCAGCCTTTTCGGGTAGGTCACCCCGAGCTGAATGAGCATCCCCAGGGCCCGCCAGGCAGTGAATGCGGGCGGGGCATCCGCCAGCATCGATCCATCGGGGCGGGCCAGCGATCCGCTCATCGTGCGTCCGCCCCAGCCTTTACGATCCACCGGAAGTCGACGACTGGCCGCCGCTGCTGGACTGGCTGGGCGCGCTGGAGGGCGACTGGAGGTTAGACGAGCCGCTGGAGCTGTTCGACGAATTCGACGACGAGCCAGATGAACTCGACGAGCCGGAAGAACTCGACGAGCCCGACGTGGTGCCCGACGAGCCGGTCGGGCTGCTGGACGTGCTCTGGTGCGACGACGTCCCCTGGTCCTTCTCGGTGGTGTGCGCCGCCCCGGGCAGCACCGCGATCAGCGCTCCGGTCACCGCCACGCTGGCAAAGGACACCGTCATGGTGGTGGCGTTCAGGCGGCGCCTGCCCTGCTCGCGCTCGGCCACGGCGCGGGCGATCTCCGACTGTTCATGTCATCCAGTCTTACACGGGCGGCTGCAGGGACCGTTCGGGGAAATCTGAGAATGCTCTGAACGCGGCCGGCAGCTGGGCGTTGCCGGACGCGGCCGGACGCGGATGCCGGTTTTCCGGTAACGGGCCTAACCGCACCTCGGCGGTTGCTGGCCGCGGCGGGACTGGGATCATGACCCCATGGGCAATGAAGCTTCCGCCGCCGCCTTCCGCGCGGCGCGTGACCTGCTGCTTCGGCACCGCGAGGACTACGGCGCCGCCCGCGCCGACTTCAGCTGGCCGGAACTGGACGAGTTCAACTGGGCGCTCGACTGGTTCGACGTGGTCGCCGCCGAGCATCCCGACCGGATCGCGCTGCGGGTGGTCGGCGACGACGGGTCCGACGAGGCGGTGAGCTACGAGCGCATGGCGGCGCGGTCGTCGCAGGTCGGGAACTGGCTGCACGGGCTCGGGGTGCGGCGCGGCGACCGGGTACTGCTCATGCTCGGCAACATCGTGCCGCTCTGGGAGGTCATGCTCGCGGCGATGAAACTGGGCGCGGTCGTGATCCCCGCGTCCACGCTGCTCCAGCCCGCGGACCTGGAGGACCGGGTATCACGGGGCGATGTGCGGCATGTGGTGGCCGAGGCGGCCCAGACCGGGAAATTCGCCGGCGTTCCTGGTGAGTGGACCCGGGTGGTCGTCGGCGGCGCCACCGACGGCTGGCACAGCTACCAGGACTCGGCGCTGGTACCGGAGGAATTCACCCCGGACGGGATGACCCAGGCGGATGATCCGCTGCTGCTCTACTTCACGTCGGGCACGACATCCAAGCCCAAGCTGGTCGCGCACACCCACGCCAGCTATCCGGTCGGCCATCTGTCCACGATGTACTGGATCGGCATCAAGCCGGGCGACGTGCACCTCAACATCTCCTCCCCCGGCTGGGCCAAGCACGCCTGGTCCAACTTCTTCGCCCCGTGGAACGCGCAGGCCACGATCCTGATACTCAACCAGTCGCGGTTCAGCGCCGCCGGGCTGCTGGCGGCGCTGGGCGATGCGGGGTCACCACGTTCTGCGCGCCGCCGACGGTCTGGCGGATGCTCATCCAGGCCGACCTGTCGGCCGCCGATACCGCCGCGCTGCGCGAGTGCGTCGCCGCCGGCGAGCCGCTCAACCCGGAGGTGATCGAGCAGGTCCGCAAGGCCTGGGGGATCACCGTGCGGGACGGCTTCGGCCAGACGGAGACCACCGCCGTGGTCGGCAACCCACCGGGCCAGCCGCTCAAGCCCGGGTCGATGGGCCGGCCACTGCCGGGCTACCCGGTCGTGCTGGTCGATCCGGTCAGCGGCGAGCCCGGCCGCGACGGCGAGATCTGCCTGGATCTGCGCCAGCCGCCCGCTCGGCCTGATGACCGGCTACCAGGGCGATCCCGAGCGTGACGCCGAGGCGATGCGCGGCGGCTACTACCACACCGGCGACGTCGCCTCCTCGGACGACGACGGCTACATCACCTACGTCGGCCGGACCGACGACGTCTTCAAGGCGTCCGACTACCGGATCTGCCCGTTCGAGCTGGAGTCCGTGCTCATCGAGCACGCGGCGGTCGCCGAGGCCGCCGTCGTGCCGTCCCCCGACCCGCTCCGCCTCGCCGTCCCCAAGGCCTACGTCCTGCTCGCCGCGGGCGCGACCCCGGGCCCGGAACTGGCGCAGGACATCATGCGGTTCTGCCGCGAGCGCGTGCCCGGCTACAAGCGCATCCGCCGCCTCGAGTTCGCCGACCTGCCCAAGACCATCTCCGGCAAGATCCGCCGGGTGGAGCTCCGCGCCCAGGAATCCGACCCCCGCGATACCCGCGGCAGCACGGAATTCTGGGAAGAGGACTTCACCTGGTAGCTCGTATCGACCATGACCGGTCGAGGTCAGGGCTTCCTGGCGGCGAAACGCACTCGCGTCGCCTTCGTCTCCACCTCAGGCTGTTCGAAGCCCGCTGCTACGAGGCGACGGCCCAGCTGATCGGGGTCGACGGGGACGAAAATATCGTCAACGTGTCCGGCCCGAACCTCCGGAGCCTCGATGCTGTCGGATCCGAGGAGCGTGGCTCCGGGGCGCAAGACGCGGGCGACCTAGGCGAAGAGGCGGTCTTGGAGCGCAGCGGATGGTACGTGGTGGAGCATGGTGAGGCAGACCGCGCCGGAGAAGCGG
>CAVQOE010000044.1:0-9802 GCA_963714295.1 uncultured Actinomycetota bacterium
AGCGACACTGGATGAGGAACGGGGCGTCGAACCACGGTTGTTCGCAGCGCACGGCGGTGCCTTCCCGGTCCGCATCAAGGACGTGGGCGTCGTCGGCACGGTCACCGTATCCGGCCTGTCCCAGGCCGACGACCATGCCTTCGTCACCGAGATGATCGGCGCCTTTCTCGGCGTCTGAAACCGTCATCGGGTGTCCGGGCGGAACACGAGCACCAGCACGCGCAGGGCGAGGATCGCGGCGATGACGAGCAGGCAGTAGCCGAAGAACGCGTACAGGGTCACGGTGCTGGTGATGGCCGGCCCGCCGTGCAGGCCGAGCATCAGCACGGCCATGATGCCGGATGTGGCGGCCAGGGCCACGAGGATGACCTGGTGCAGCAGGCCGGTGAGGTAGCGGCGGTCGGCCGGGTCGGCCAGGAGCCGGACGTTGATGCTGAGCCGTCCGGCTTCGAGCGCTCCGCCTAGCCGGTCGATGCGCCGCGGGAGGCGGCGCAGCACGGGCAGCAGCGCGATCAGTTCGTCGGCCGCGGTCTTGCGCAGTACGTCCGGGCTGAACTGGGAGGTGAGCTGGTCGGCGGCGAATCGGCGGGCTTCGGCGACGATGTCGAAGCCGGGGGCGAGGGCGGTGAGCGTGCCCTCCATCGTGGCCAGCGCCCGGAATACTGCGGCTATTTCCGGTGGTACCGCCAGCCCATGCTCGGAGACGATGCGGAACAGGTCGGTGAACATGGTCACGTCGGGGGTGATCCCGGGTCCGGTGTGCCGGGCCAGGAACCGGCCCAGCATCCGCTCCAGGTGCGGCTCGTCCAGCTCCCCGGGCCGCTCGAGGACTTCCAACAGCGCGTCGGCGAGCCCGGCCGGGTCGCCCCGGTCCAGGGCCAGCAGCAGCCGCTGCAGCGCCGTGCGCAGCCCCGCGTCGATGCGGCCGACGGACCCGAAGTCCAGCAGCGCGAGCCTGCCGTCGGCCAGCAGCAGGACGTTGCCCGGGTGCGGGTCGGCGTGGAAGGTGCCCTCCAGCATGACCTGGCGGAGCAGGCAGTCCAGCAGGCTGCGGGCCAGCACGGCGCGCATGTCGGCAGGCATGCCGCCGTCGATGGTGGCCAAGGGGCCGCCCGTCCAGACGCTCCATTACCAGCACCCGGGCGGTGCGTAGCGGCTGGTAGGGCACAGGGATGGCGATGCCGTCGCCGCCGCCCGACGCGGCGGCCACCGAGGTCATGTTCCGCGCCTCTACCCACAGGTCGAGTTCCTCGCGCAGAGCGCTGGCGAACCCGGCGGCGCCGACCGCCCGGCCCCAGCTCGTGCTGCGCTCCAGCCGGGCCGCCAGCCGGCCGGTGATATCCAGGTCTCTCTCGACTGTCTCGCTGACATCCGGACGGCGTACCTTGACCACCACCCGGGCGCCGGACAGCAGAGTCGCCGCGTGGACCTGGGCGATGGACGCGGCGGCGATCGGCTGCCGGTCGAAGCTGGCGAACTGTGCCGACGCCGGCTGCGTCAGGTAGCTTGTTCCCGCCCCGGAAATGTCCTGGTTGACCTGCGGGGTCGTGACGTAGCAGGTGCCCATGCTGCGTCAGGACTGCAGCGGGAGGCTGAAGGCGAGCAGGCCCGCGGCAATTCGTGGCCGGCGGGTTTGGCGATGGCGCTCATTGGTGCCTTCAGGCAGCTGGGGTCAGTGCCCGAGCAGGGAACCGCTGGCGTCCACGACGTCGAGGCGGTGTACCTCGGGCTCGGTCGCCGGCCGGCTGCCGCCGAACGCGGCGTCGACGGCGGGGTGGATCCGTTCATCGAAGGCCCGGGTACAGGCTTGCTCGGATTCCCAGACGTCGATGTAACGCAGCCGGCCGCCGGGCTGACGGACACATAGATGCAGCAGCGACCCCGGAATTGGCTCGGGCCCGATCGTGTCGATGATCTGGCGGTACAGCTCCTCCCCGATCGGGACGTCCTGGATGTAGGCGTAGACCATGGCGGGTCCTCCTGATATATTTACCCGAATGAATTCCGGATCAATAAGGGGACCATACAGCCGATGAGCGGGAACGGCAAGGCGCAGCCGTCCGGCAAGCGCCGCTATCACTCGCCGCGCCGCGCCGAGCAGGCCGCCGCGACCCGCCGCGACGTGCTGTCCGCGGCACGGGAGCTGTTCGTCACCAACGGCTATAGCGCGACCACCATCGCCGACATCGCTGCCCGGGCCCGCGTCTCCCTGGACACGATCTACGCCACCGCCGGCCGAAAACCTGCCCTGCTGCGCGAACTCGTCGAGACCGCCATCTCCGGCACCGGCCAGGCCGTCCCTGCCGAGCAGCGCGACTACGTGATCCGTATCGGCGCCGCCGGGACCGCGACCGGCAAGATCACCATCTACGCTCACGCCATCACTGCCATCCAGCAGCGGATGGCACCGGTGTTCCTGGCCTTGCGCGACGCCGCTGCCACCGACCCGGACTGCGCCAGCCTGTGGCGCGAGATCGCGGAGCGCAGGGCCGTCAACATGCGCGCATTCGCCGCCGATCTGCGCGGTACCGGCGAGTTGCGCGAGGATCTCACCGACGGCCAGGTCGCCGACATCATCTGGAGCATGAATGCCGCCGAGTACTGGGACCTGCTCGTGCGCGAACGCGGCTGGACCCCGGCCCAGTTCCGCGACTGGCTCACCGACGCCTGGACGCGTCTCCTGCTCCGCGGGCCCTGAGCGGATTCGGCCCAGGGGAGCCGACCCCGGTCACCTGCCGGTCGCGATTCGGACTGTAAATTCCCGGGGGCCGAGCGATCGTCTCCTCAGGCGGGGCCTCGGCCGCTCTTGCGGGGGGTCGGGCAGCTTGTTCCAGCGCTGACGTGGCGAGCAGGTCGGTGAGCGAGGTGGCGGGGATGTCGGGGTAGGCGCGGTGGATGGCCGTTGCGTCGAAGGTGAGGTCGGCACGGTCCATGACGAGCGCGGCTTTCGCCTGGCGGCCCAGTGCGGGCTTGACCCGCCCGATGGTTGCGCCCATCAAGCGCAGCACCGCTGGGGGCACATGGCGGGGTGCGCTGGTCCGCCCGGCAGCGGTCTGCACGGCTCGGGCCAGCTCATTGAAGCTCAGGTTGCCGGGGCCGCCGATCTCGAGGACCTGGCCGCGGGTCGCCGGGTCGGTGATGGCCCGCTCGACGAGGCAGGCTACGTCCTTGACCGAGACGAAGTTGATGGCGTTATCGCCGTGGCCGAAGACCAGCGGCCGACCCGATCGCCGGGCGGTCTGCTCAAGCAGGTCGGTCCACAGCTCGGCGAACACAGTGGCCCGGACCACTGTGGTGGGCACACCGCTAGCAGAGGCGTATTCTTCGGCCGCGCGCTTCATCCGGAACAGTTCCATGGGGCTGTCCGCCGCGGCCCCTACCGTGGACATCAGCACCAGGTCAGCGCCGGCGGTCCCGGCCGCGTCGGTCAGGTTGGCGTTGCCGTCCCGGTCGACGGTCACCGGCGAGATCCCTCCCGGTCCGGCGAAGCCCTGCACCGCCGATACCACCACCTCAACGCCCGCGGTGGCCCGGCCGAGGCTGGCGCGGTCGCGCACATCGCCGGTCACCACCTCGACCCGCTCAGCCTCGAGGTGGGCGGCGCGTCCGGGGTCACGGGTCAGGACCCGGACGTCGATGTCCCTGTTGACCAGCCGGCCGACGACGGCGGTGCCCAGGCGGCCGGTGCCGCCCGCCACGAGAATCACGGCGTGCCGCCCGGGCGGACCTGGCTGCGGACGGCTTCATCGACGCCGCCGCTGCCGCCGTGGACCGGCTCGAGGTAGAACCGGGCCCAGCTGGCCAGGCCGCCCTCGACACCGAAGATCACCACGCCCCGCATGACGTGGGCGCTGCCATCCGGGCGGGTACCGCGGTGCTCCCACTCACTCCAGACGGTGTCGCCGTCTTCGGCGCATCGCAGCACCTCTGCGCGGACGTCGGGAACCGCGGCGAAGATCTGAGCCCAGTTCGCGCGGACCTGATCTCGGCCCACGAAGCTGCGCTCGGGGTGGGCGGGCGTCTCGTTGCGGTAATCGACCGTGAAGCACCCGGCCAGCGCGTCGAGGTCATGATCGTTGGTGGCCTGGCGCAGCCGCTGGACCATGGCCGCTGGACCGGCACCCAGTTGCGTTGTCATCGCGGTTCTCCGTCTCAGTTGTTCGTTCCAGTAGACTATAACAGATCCAGTGCTATGGAACGAATAGGATGCCGGTCATGCCCAAGCGCACCTACGACTCGGCCTGGCGCCAGGCCCAGGCCCGCCAGACCCGGGAGGCGCTGCTCGATGCCGCCCGCCACCGCTTCCTGACCGAAGGGTTTGCGGCTACTACCGTCGCCGTGATCGCCTCCGACGTCGGCGTTTCGGTCGATACCATCTACAAGGCCTTCGGCGGCAAACCCGGGCTCGTGCGCGCCATCTGCGCTCACGCCCTCGCCGGAGAGGGGCCCGTGCCTGCGGAGACCCGCTCCGACGCCCTGCACGGCAGCGAAACCGACCCCCAGGCCATCATCCGCGGCTGGGGCGCTCTGACCAGCGAAGTCGCACCCCGCATCGTGCCGATCCTGCTCCTCATCCGAGATGCCGCCGTAACCGATCCCGAGATGGCCGTGCTGCAAGCCGACATGGACCGCCAGCGCCTCGAACGCATGACCCACAACGCCCGCAAGCTAGCCGACGCTGGCCACCTGCGCCGCGGCCTCACCGTTGAACACGCCGGGGAGATCATGTGGACCTACAGCTCCCCCCAGCTCTACGAGCTGCTCGTGCTGATCCGCGGCTGGCCACTGCCGCGTTTTACCGCCTTCATCACCGATGCGATGATCGCCGCCCTCCTCCCGCCCAGCACAAACCACGCCAGCTCCGGACACACTGAACCTCCGGTCCGCCCGTCCGGTGACCAGCGGTGCTTAACCCTGTCATGCCAACTCGAGCAGTAGCTCGGCCAGTTCTTGCGGGCGGTTGACCGGAATCATGTGGCTAGTCGCGATTTCCCGGTAGCTCCAGGTGGGGGAGGATCGCGAGCGTTCAGCATCGGCCTGGAACGCCCCCGCTCCCGGCGCATCTGGCGAGTCGGCCGTGGCCTTGACGTAGGTACGGGTGAACGCGAAATCCTCCAGCGGTCAGCGGGGACGAACTCGGCCTTGCCGCCCGCGGCGGCAATCCTGGCCACCACCTCCGCTCCGCGCTGCTGGTCACGGCCGCTGATGATCACGTGGGCGCCGCGTGCCGCGAGCACACGGGCGATGGCGGCGCCGATGCCGCTGGTTGATCCGGTCACGACCGCGCTGCGGCCGTGGAAGGGGAGTGCTTCGGGTGCGCCCATGACGGGAACTTGCGACGCTCAGCCCCTGCCCTGTCTCAGTCATCATGTCGTTTTCGGAGCCGGGCCTCCAGGCCGATGATCGAGGGCCGACTCCATCCACCGTCGGCAGCATGTCATCAAGCCGATCAACGAGACGAGCAACCGAGGCGGCGAGCTTAGCGTGTCCGCCATCGCTCGCGACGCGCCATCGACCGCACGGGACAGGGTGTGTCCCGTCTCAGCCATCACGTCGGCCGGATCCTGCGGAACGATACGTTCCTGAGACAGCAAGGGCGGGATTCGTCTCAGCCATCATGTCGATTCCGGAGACGTGGTCCTGGCCGACGTCGTACACGCGTGCTAACCGTCCCCTCGGCGCAAGACTAGGAGGGAGAGACCCTGCGGCCCGCCGCGCCCGCCGCACCAACGGTCCGCAGCCTAATCGGCGAAAACGCTATTGTTCTAGCTCACTTCGTGTCGGACTGTTGGCCGAGGCGAACTAGCCTCGGGCTTTCGTCTGGGGTAAGCCTGGCTGTTCGATTGCATGAAAAAAGTGCCTTTGACCTGGAAGAATAGGGCTTGTCTAGGGTCCTGTCTGCTACCAGCCGAAGGCACTTTTCCAGTGAAGAATAGCGCACGCAGTACCAGCGTCACGGTGTCCGCGGACGGCCGGGGGCTGGTATCCCAGGCCGGCGCCGTCCTGCTGTGGGAGACGCTGCGGGTGACGGGTCTCGGCCGGGGCCTGTCCGATGGCCTTGCACGGTGGCGGGCGCCCCGGGCGGTGCACGATCCGGGGAAGGTCATCGCGGACCTGGCCGCCGCCGTGGCGCTCGGCGGGGACTGCCTGGCTGACATCGCCGTGCTGCGGGAGCAGCCGGGCCTGGCCGGGCCGGTCGCGTCGGACCCGGTGGTGTCCCGGCTGGTCGCCGCCCTTGCGGCGGACGGGCCGCGGGCGCTGAAGGCAATCCGCTCGGCGCGGGCGGCGGCCCGGGAACGAGCGTGGGCCCTGGCCGGGAGAACGCGCCGGGCGCGGACGGCGGCCTGGTCACGGTCGACCTGGACGCCACGATCGTGATCGCGCACTCGGAGAAGAGCCAGGCGGCGCCGACGTGGAAGAAGACCTTCGGCTTCCATCCCATGACCGCCTGGGCGGACCACGGCGCGGAGGGTTCCGGGGAGCCGCTGGCCATCATGCTGCGGCCAGGGAACGCCGGGTCCAGCACGGCCGCCGGCCACATCGAGGCGACGAGGGCCGCGCTGGCGCAGCTGCCCCGGCACCTGCGCCGCCGGGTGCTGGTCCGGACGGACTCCGGCGGCGGGACGCATGAGTTCCTGGAGTGGCTGACGGCCAGGTCGCGGCGGCTGCACTACTCGGTCGGCATGACGATCACCGAGGACATCCAGGCCGCCGTCCTGAAGGTCCCCGCCGGCGCGTGGACGCCCGCCTATGACGGGGAGGGAGAGGTGCGGGACGGCGCGTGGGTCGCGGACATCACCGGCCTGCTCGACCTGGACAGCTGGCCAGCGGGAATGCGGGTCATCGTGCGGAAGGAGCGCCCGCACCCGGGCGCGCAGCTGCGGTTCACCGACATCGACGGGCACCGGTTCACCTGCCGGGCCACCGACGCGAAACGCGGCCAGCTCGCCAGCCTGGAACTGCGGCACCGGCGGCGCGCCAGGTGCGAGGACCGGATCCGCTGCGCCAAGGACACCAGGCTGCGGAACCTGCCGCTCAAGAGCTTCGCGCAGAACCAGCTCTGGTGCGAGATCGTGGCCCTGGCCTGCGAGTTCCTGGCCTGGATGCAGATGCTCGCCCTCGCCGGCCCGGCCCGCCGCTGGGAACCGAAACGCCTGCGCCTGTTCAGCGTCGCCGGGCGCCTCGCCCGCGGCGGCCGCCGCCTGCGGCTGAGACTGGCCGGCCGCTGGGCCTGGGCCGGCGACATCACCGCCGCCATCACCGCGCTGCAGGCCCTGCCGTCCGGCTGACCAGCACCAACTGCACCCGCGACCAGAAAGGAGAAACCATCAGGGACCGTGGAACCCCGCCCACCCGGCGCGACAGCCGGGCAGCCGGGCACGGCCCGGCACTGAAAACAGGCCCGAGCCAACGCCTCAGGCCAGCCGATCAGCGGCGCGAAAGATCGAGGCTAGGGCCGGTCGATTCATATTGCGATATCGAGTAGTGCCTTGACGATGGCGTCGATGTCTTCCGCAATGCCAGCGTGTTCGAGTGCGTCCCGGATGTGCTTTCGCTGGCGCTCGAAACGGACATCCGGGAGTGTGGTTGCGGCGGCTATGTGCGCTGCGCTCTCGGCGAGACCCGCAAGCCGTGCATGGGCGGCGTCGGCGGGGTCGTACGGCGGTATGGGGAGTTGGAAGACGTACTTGTCGAAGTGCCGAGGGTTGTGCTCGCCGTGTGCCTGCATCGGGCGGACAGCCATGGTCAGGGCGTTAGAGTTCAGGATCGCAGTAAGGTACCTGGCCTCGTCGAGGCTGACGGCTGGAGCCCAGTAGAGTTCGTGGTCGATGATTGCCGGTGATTCTTCAATCATGGCGGCCGCCAGATATGCGCCGCTCTTACTGTATACAACACGATGCTCTGCTATGGGGAATTGCCGGGTAACACCCCGTCGGTAGTCCAGTCGTTCGGTAAGGGTGAGCCGATCGCTGCTACGATGCTGCATCCAGGCGGTTTCGGTGTCGTGCAGCCATTTAGCGAGTCCGGGGCGGCGGCCTAGGCCGAGGTCGCCGTCGCTCAGCAGGCGATGTCCGTCCCAGGGAATGACGGCTTGCAGTGGCGCCAGGCACAGGAATGGCAGGATACATTCGCTGGTATAGACGGGCCTGATGAATTCGCTTTCAACGGCTCCGGTCACATCATCGAGCAGTTTCCACGGAATTTTCTCCTTTGGGCTGCGTCGGCTTCGGACGGGCCGCTGGCCGGCGACGGTTCCGAGCGGGTTCGCCGCGCCGGGATTGGCCAGGAAGAGGACGCGCGGCACGATTGTGGCGCCTTGCGTGAACCTGGAAGCGTAGGGGGACTCCTGCATGGAGGGTCCTAGAGGTTCTGCGTCCAAGATCGAAATGTGCGGTGCGGCTTCGGCCCAGGTGGCGTGCTCGGTATCGAATCGCCCCACCCATGACTTGGCCCGTTCGGGCAAGGGGACGGCAATGTCATTCGCGTGCTGACGGCGCCCTAGCACAACGCATGCCTTCAATGGGAAGAAAGATGGTTGAATATCCTTCAGGTCCCAGGTTTTTGTGAAGGCGACCTTGACAGTGCTCCCGCTTTTTGTCGGATAAGTGCCCCTCCGGAATCCGGAGTGCGGCCGACGGGCATCCTGGCCCGGCCTGGGCAGAACTGCCCAGGGCATCACGAAGCCGAACCGGCCCTCTGGCTGCAGGTACCGTTCGATACACCGGGCAACGAACAAGGCAGAAAGGTCCTGGTTGGTGGCCGCTGTGCCACCAGACCACAGGCCGCGATCCTCGCACATCCGCTTGAAGGAGCCCTGCTGCCTTCCGGTCATGTGCCGGTAGTACAGCCACGGCGGATTGCCGACGAGGGTATCGACGCGGTTGGCTGGCCTGGCAAGCCAGGCAGGACGGGCCAGGTTGCGGACGTAATATCCCCAGATGTGGTCCTCCTCATCGTCATGCAGCTTGCACATTCTTTCGAATGTCTGCTTTATGATCGGCTGGTCTCTCATGCGGACATCAAATGTCTCGAAGAATTCGTCCAATGGAGGGCAAAGGGTGCCGCGTTCACGTCTCGTTGCCAGGTCGGCAAGCTTGGAGACGAGCTGATCGAAGCGGTCGGCGTCCGCCGCCACGCGGTCGGGGAAGTTGAGTTGCGTGTCGAATTCGGGCTGGCTGGGCGCTGCGGACCCGGTGACGAAGGACTCGGGGTCTAGCCGCGTGGAAACGGCCAGGCCCTCATAGTCGAATGTCAGCAGGTCGACGTCATGTCCGACGTCATGTCCCCAGCGCATGGAATCCCCGAGGAAGACTGGCACCGTAAATTCCTGCCGATGCCCCTGGAGGCGATGTGTGCCGATCGCCATCAGGTAGGTGACTCTTGCCAGGGTGACTGCCACTGGATGCACGTCGATGCCGATCACGTGGCCCGTGAGGCCGCGGATGGCCTCGGCGGCCGTCATGTGTTCGTCGTCCGCGGCTTTCAGATATGACCTGATCGCGTGGAAGAGAAAGGTTCCGCTGCCGCAGCTGGGGTCGAGCACCCGCTGACGCAGGGGGCGTTCGACGCGGTTGGCGATGATCGCTTCAGCTAGCCAGTCCGGCGTGTAGTACTCGCCGAGCTGGTGACGGGTGGTCCTTTTGATGACGGACTCATAAATCTGTTTCAGTACGTCGTGATTCACCTGTCGCCAGTTGAACCTGGACAGCCGCCGAGCCAGGTTCATGACGAACTGCTCGCCGCCAGGGACTTCGGTAACCCAGTCGAAAAAGTCTGCCTCAATCGCTCCACTGATCCCCGG